>NZ_CP077077.1 GCF_019139675.1 Pseudomonas maumuensis | reverse complement strand
GGATATCCCCTGAGTTGAAAGCCGGATGAGGCAAAAACAAACCGCCATTGTACCGGGCAGGCGGTCAGTTATCCACACGTGACGGTGATCGCGACCAAGGTAAAGCCGCCAAAAACTGACCTTTTTATCATTCTGACGATGCTGATAAGCCCTGTGGATAACGCCACTTGTGGGCTATGCACAACCCTGGGTTCAGCTCTGTGGATAAATCATCTGTGGATAAACACCCCTTTCGCACACAGGTTTTCCTCATGGGTCGCACAGAGAGAACACCCCTTACGGACAAGGTTGTGAATCTCTGTACAGCTTGTAAATAAAGGCCTTGAGTGACTTATCAACAGATGGTTGTCCACTTAAGATCTATAAGTTCTTCAAAAAAGCTTTTTATATGCCTCTTTGTTTTTTTCGTTTATCAGCGCTCTGTCCATACAGGCAGTCTGCTGGATGTCGACCACCGGGCAATCGGATCCGACCTTCCATGATTCGACCTTCCATAAGGAATGACTGGTTGGAAATTGACCTATTGCCTTGCTTTCTCTAGAATCGCCGATCTCTTAGAAAGGGGGCCCTTCCGGCCCGTTGTCGACCAACCCAGGTAACACGCCATGAAACGTACTTTCCAACCAAGCACCATCAAGCGCGCCCGCACCCACGGTTTCCGTGCCCGTATGGCTACCAAGAACGGCCGTGCCGTTCTGTCGCGTCGCCGCGCCAAAGGCCGTAAGCGTCTGGCCATTTGATTTTTCGGCACAGGTGGTGAGTCAGGACTTCAGTCGGGAAAAGCGACTGCTTACACCCCGGCATTTCAAAGCGGTCTTCGACTCCCCAACCGGCAAGGTTCCAGGGAAAAACCTGCTTATCCTTGCCCGCGAGAACGGCCTCGATCATCCGCGCCTAGGCCTGGTGATCGGCAAGAAGAGCGTCAAGCTCGCCGTTCAACGCAATCGCCTGAAACGCCTGATGCGCGATTCGTTTCGCCTGAACCAGCAGCTGTTGGCTGGCCTGGACATCGTGATCGTCGCGCGCAAGGGGTTGGGCGAAGTGGAAAACCCAGAATTGCACCAACACTTTGGCAAGCTCTGGAAGCGACTGGTCCGCAGTCGGCCCTCTCCAGCGGTCGCCAACTCCGCAGGGGTAGACAGTCACGATGCGTAAACTGGCCCTCGTCCCGATCCAGTTTTACCGTTACGCCATCAGTCCACTGATGGCCAGCCACTGTCGTTTCTATCCCAGCTGCTCCTGCTACGCCTATGAAGCCATTGAAAACCATGGCCTCTTGCGTGGTGGATGGCTGGCCGTTCGTCGCCTGGGGCGTTGTCATCCGTGGAACGACGGCGGTTTCGATCCCGTTCCACCTGCTCCTTCCTCCCGAACTTCTTCGATAGCCGAGTAATCATGGATATTAAACGCACGATCCTGATCGTCGCCCTGGCAATCGTGTCCTATGTCATGGTCCTCAAGTGGAACCAGGACTACGGCCAGGCTGCCCTGCCGACTCAGCATGCTGCTGCCAGCAATGCTGCCCCGGCCTTGCCGGACACCGTGCCGGCCGGCAACGCCGGTGCAAGCGCCGATGTGCCAAGCGCCAATGCTGAATCCAGCCCAGCCGAACTGGCGCCGGTGGCGCTCAGCAAGGACTTGATCCGGATCAAGACCGACGTCCTGGACCTGGCTATCGACCCGGTCGGTGGTGACATCGTCCAACTGACCCTGCCGAAGTACCCTCGTCGCCAGGACCATCCGGATATTCCGTTCCAGCTGTTCGATAACGGTGGCGAACGTGTATACCTGGCGCAGAGTGGCCTGACCGGCGCCAACGGTCCGGACGCCCGTTCCACTGGCCGCCCGCTGTACGCCGCAGAGCAGAAGAGCTTCCAACTGGCCGACGGCCAGGACCAACTGTCGGTCGACCTGAAGTTCAGCGAGAACGGCGTCAACTACATCAAGCGCTTCAGCTTCAAGCGCGGTGAGTATGACCTGACCGTCAGCTACCTGATCGACAACCAGAGCAGCCAGGCCTGGACCGGCAACATGTTTGCCCAGCTCAAGCGTGACGCCAGCTCCGACCCGTCGTCGAGCACCGCCACCGGTACCGCCACCTACCTGGGCGCGGCCCTGTGGACAGCTTCCGAGCCGTACAAGAAAGTGTCGATGAAAGACATCGACAAAGGTAGTTTGAAAGAAAATGTGACCGGCGGCTGGGTCGCCTGGCTGCAGCACTACTTCGTGACCGCCTGGATTCCGACCCACTCGGACAACAACGCCGTCCAGACCCGCAAGGACAGCCAGGGCAACTACATCATCGGCTATACCGGCCCGGCGCTTAACGTCCCTGCCGGCGGCAAGGTCGAAACCAGCGCCATGCTGTATGCCGGCCCGAAGATCCAGTCCAAGCTCAAGGAGTTGTCCCCAGGCCTGGAACTGACCGTCGACTACGGCTTCCTGTGGTTCATCGCCCAGCCGATCTTCTGGCTGCTGCAACATATCCACAGCCTGTTGGGCAACTGGGGCTGGTCGATCATCGTCCTGACCATGTTGATCAAGGGCCTGTTCTTCCCCCTGTCGGCCGCCAGCTACCGCTCGATGGCGCGCATGCGTGCCGTGGCGCCAAAACTGGCCCAGCTCAAGGAACGCTTCGGTGACGATCGCCAGAAGATGTCCCAGGCGATGATGGAGCTGTACAAGAAAGAGAAGATCAACCCGCTGGGCGGCTGCCTGCCGATCCTGGTGCAGATGCCGGTGTTCCTGGCCCTGTACTGGGTACTGCTGGAAAGCGTCGAGATGCGCCAGGCCCCGTGGATGCTGTGGATCACCGACCTGTCGATCAAGGATCCGTTCTTCATCCTGCCGATCATCATGGGCGCCACCATGTTCATCCAGCAGCGTCTGAACCCGACCCCGCCCGATCCGATGCAGGCGAAGGTAATGAAAATGATGCCGATCATCTTCACCTTCTTCTTCCTGTGGTTCCCGGCTGGTCTGGTGCTGTACTGGGTTGTGAACAACTGCCTGTCGATCGGACAGCAGTGGTACATCACTCGTCGTATCGAGGCAGCGACCAAGAACGCAGCCGCTTGACGGGCTGCTACGCTAGCCTGTGAACAAAAACGCCCCCCTGGGGCGTTTTTGCTATCTGTCGTATTCGTTGTAGAGGTTCGAGCATGAACACAGTGCGTGAAACCATTGCCGCCATCGCCACCGCCCAGGGCCGTGGCGGGGTAGGCATCGTCAGATTGTCCGGCCCGCTGGCCCGCCAGGCCGGGCAAGTCATCACCGGGCGCAATACGCTGACCCCGCGGCATGCCCATTACGGCCCGTTCCGCGATGACGATGGCCTGGTGCTGGATGAAGGGATCGCGCTGTTCTTCCCCGGGCCGAACTCGTTCACAGGCGAAGATGTGCTGGAGCTGCAGGGCCATGGCGGTCCGGTAGTCATGGACATGCTGCTGCAACGTTGCTTGCAGCTCGGTTGCCGGCTGGCACGTCCAGGTGAATTCAGCGAGCGAGCGTTCCTCAACGACAAGCTCGACCTGGCCCAAGCCGAGGCAATCGCCGACCTGATCGAAGCCAGCTCCACGCAGGCTGCGCGCAACGCCCTGCGTTCCCTGCAGGGGGCTTTCTCCAAGCGTGTGCATGGGCTCACCGAAGCACTGATCGCCCTGCGTATCTATGTCGAAGCCGCCATCGACTTCCCGGAGGAAGAGATCGATTTTCTCGCCGATGGCCATGTGCTGCGCATGCTCGATGAAGTACGTGACACGTTATCCACAGTTCAGCGCGAAGCAGGGCAAGGCGCATTGCTTCGTGACGGCATGACAGTGGTCATCGCAGGCCGACCGAATGCCGGTAAATCGAGCCTGCTCAACCAGTTGGCCGGGCGTGAAGCGGCAATCGTCACCGATATCGCCGGCACCACCCGGGATATCCTGCGCGAACATATCCACATCGACGGCATGCCGCTGCATGTGGTCGACACCGCAGGCTTGCGTGACACCGATGACCATGTGGAAAAGATTGGTGTGGAACGGGCGCTCAAGGCCATCGGTGAGGCCGACCGTGTGCTCCTGGTGGTCGATTCGACGGCACCGGAAGCCAGTGATCCGTTTGCCTTGTGGCCAGAGTTTCTCGATCAGCGCCCCGACGTAGCCAAGGTCACCCTCATTCGCAACAAGGCGGATCTCAGTGGTGAGATCGTGGGCCTGGAGCAGAGCGACGATGGGCACGTCACCATCACCCTCAGCGCCCGGGACAACGACATGGGCCTGGATCTGCTGCGTGAGCATCTCAAGGCTTGCATGGGCTATGAACAAACCGCCGAAAGCAGCTTCAGCGCTCGTCGCCGGCACCTGGAGGCGCTACGCCAGGCCAGTACACACCTCGAGCATGGCCGTGCGCAGCTGACCCTCGCCGGTGCCGGTGAGTTGCTGGCAGAGGATCTGCGCCAGGCACAGCAAGTGCTGGGTGAAATTACCGGAGCATTCAGCTCGGATGACCTGCTGGGGCGGATCTTCTCCAGCTTCTGCATTGGCAAGTGATCCCACAGGGTTCGATTCGCAACAAAGCCGCTCTCTGGAGCGGCTTTTTTTTGCCTGCGATTCGTGTCGGTACGGGTCATTGCAAGCAGGCCAGCGACCACGGACGACAAGCGCTGCGGAAAATATTTCATCAACAGCGTTCCGCACGCCTGGCTAAGCTCTGTGGAAAACTCGACCTCAGCTCCGTTGATAACCAGGCTTTTTTTCTGAGGACAAACCTGCCTGTGGGTAACAGCGCGATTCATCCACAGGTTAAACAGCGGTATCCAGAGCCCCCAGGGCTACCTGGACACAGGGTTATGATTCTCTGTACACATTGAAAAATATGGTGTGTAGAGACTTATGCACAGACAGGTGGGTGCCTAAACATAAACATAAAAACAAAGCTTTTTTAAATTTTTCCTCTTTGTTTTCTTTTACCTGCCACTCATCCACAGCCTGGTCAAATTTTGCTCAGAAGGTTTCTTTGGAGGGTGGGAAGTCCCTATACTTGTCCGCTTACCTTCTCTATTCGCAAAAACAGGCACGAGGTGCGTGGTGGATTTCCCTTCCCGTTTTGAAGTGATCGTCATCGGCGGCGGCCATGCCGGTACCGAGGCTGCGCTTGCGTCCGCACGCATGGGTGTGAAAACCCTGCTGCTGACCCATAACGTGGAAACCCTCGGTCACATGAGTTGCAACCCGGCTATCGGTGGCATTGGCAAGAGCCACCTGGTCAAGGAAATCGATGCGCTTGGCGGTGCGATGGCACTGGCCACCGACAAGAGCGGCATCCAGTTCCGCGTTCTGAACAACCGCAAGGGTCCGGCGGTACGCGCCACCCGTGCACAGGCGGACCGCGCCATCTACAAGGCCGTGGTACGTGAAATCCTGGAAAACCAGCCCAACCTGTGGATATTCCAGCAGTCCTGCGACGACCTGATCGTCGAACAAGACCAGGTCAAGGGCGTGGTCACGCAAATGGGCCTGCGATTCTTCGCCGACTCCGTGGTACTGACCAGCGGGACTTTCCTCGGTGGACTTATCCACATTGGTTTGCAGAACTATTCCGGTGGCCGCGCGGGCGATCCGCCCGCCAACGCCCTGGCCAACCGCATGCGTGAATTGCCGCTGCGTGTCGGCCGGCTGAAAACTGGTACCCCGCCACGCATCGATGGCCGCTCGGTGGATTTCTCAGTGATGACCGAGCAACCGGGCGACACGCCAATCCCAGTGATGTCGTTCATGGGCAATGCGCAGATGCACCCGCGTCAGGTCAGCTGCTTCATTACCCATACCAATGCGCGTACCCACGAGATCATCGCCTCGAACCTCGACCGTTCGCCGATGTACTCGGGCGTAATCGAAGGCATCGGCCCACGCTACTGCCCGTCGATCGAGGACAAGATCCACCGCTTCGCCGACAAGGAAAGCCACCAGGTGTTCATCGAGCCGGAAGGCCTGACCACCCATGAGCTGTATCCCAACGGTATTTCCACATCGTTGCCGTTCGACGTGCAGCTCGAGATCGTCCGCTCGATCCGCGGCATGGAGAACGCGCACATCGTGCGCCCGGGCTATGCCATCGAGTACGACTACTTCGATCCACGCGATCTGAAGTACAGCCTCGAGACCAAGGTCATCGGCGGCCTGTTCTTCGCAGGCCAGATCAACGGCACCACCGGCTACGAAGAAGCCGGTGCCCAAGGCCTGCTGGCCGGGACCAACGCGGCGCTGCGCGCCCAGGGCCGTGAAAGCTGGTGCCCGCGCCGCGACGAGGCGTATATCGGTGTGCTGGTCGACGACCTGATCACCCTCGGCACCCAAGAGCCGTACCGCATGTTCACTTCGCGAGCCGAGTACCGGCTGATCCTGCGCGAAGACAACGCCGACCTGCGCCTGACCGAGAAAGGCCGCGAACTCGGCTTGATCGACGATGAGCGCTGGGCGGCGTTCAGCGCCAAGCGCGAAGGCATCGAGCGTGAAGAGCAGCGCCTGAAGAGCACATGGGTGCGCCCGAACACGCCGCAAGGCCAAGCCATTGTGGATAAGTTCGGCACGCCATTGGCGCACGAGTACAGCCTGCTCAACCTGCTTGCCCGCCCTGAAATCGACTACGCTGGCCTGATCGAGGCAACCGGCGGCGAGAACATCGATCCACAGGTCGCCGAGCAGGTCGAGATCAGGACCAAGTACGCCGGCTACATCGACCGTCAGCAGGAAGAGATTGCCCGCCTGCGCGCCAGTGAAGACACGCGTCTGCCTGTGGATATCGACTACACGACCATTTCCGGGCTGTCCAAGGAGATCCAGGGCAAGCTCGGCGACACCCGGCCAGAGACCCTGGGCCAGGCTTCGCGTATTCCTGGCGTTACCCCGGCGGCGATTTCCCTGTTGCTGATTCACTTGAAAAAACGCGGCGCAGGCCGCGAATTGGAGCAAAGCGCTTGAGTTCCCCGGTCACCCCGCAACATGCCGAAGAGTTGTCCACAGGTGCGCGTCAGCTTGGTGTCGAGCTGACCGCGCAGCAGCACGAACTGCTGCTGGGCTACCTGGCCCTGTTGATCAAATGGAACAAGGCGTACAACCTGACTGCCGTGCGCGACCCCGACGAGATGGTCTCGCGTCACTTGCTCGACAGCCTCAGCGTCATGCCGTTTATCCACAATGACACCCAGCGCTGGCTGGATGTCGGCAGCGGCGGCGGCATGCCAGGCATTCCGCTGGCCATCCTGCACCCGCACAAGCAGGTGACGGTGCTCGACAGCAACGGCAAGAAAACGCGCTTCCTCACCCAGGTGAAGATGGAGCTGAAACTGGACAACCTCACGGTTATCCACAGCCGGGTGGAAGAGGTCCAGCCCGAGCAGCCGTTCTGCGGGATCATTTCCCGGGCCTTCAGCAGCATGGAGAATTTCACCAACTGGACCCGCCACCTGGGTGACGCCCGCACGCAATGGCTTGCAATGAAGGGGCTGCATCCTGCCGATGAACTGGTAGCATTGCCCGCAGACTTCACAGTGGAAAGCGAGCAGGCCCTGACCGTTCCAGGTTGCCAGGGCCAGCGCCATCTGCTGATACTGCGCCGCAAGGCATGACTGGGAACACACGCAACAATGGCTAAGGTATTCGCAATCGCGAACCAGAAGGGTGGTGTGGGCAAGACCACCACCTGCATCAATCTCGCCGCATCGCTGGCTGCGACCAAGCGTCGCGTGCTGCTGATCGACCTCGATCCACAGGGCAACGCCACCATGGGCAGTGGTGTGGATAAACACGAGCTCGAGCATTCGGTGTACGACCTGCTGATCGGGGAGTGCGACCTGGCCCAGGCGATGCACTACTCCGAGCACGGTGGTTACCAGCTGTTGCCGGCCAACCGCGACTTGACCGCCGCCGAGGTGGTCCTGCTCGAGATGCAGATGAAGGAGAGCCGTCTGCGCAATGCGCTGGCGCCGATCCGCGAGAATTACGACTACATCCTCATCGACTGCCCGCCGTCGTTGTCGATGCTGACGCTCAACGCCTTGGTCGCCTCCGATGGCGTGATCATCCCCATGCAGTGCGAGTACTACGCGCTGGAAGGTTTGAGCGACCTTGTGGATAACATCAAGCGTATCGCCGCCCGGCTGAACCCGGAGCTGAAGATCGAAGGTTTGCTGCGGACCATGTACGACCCGCGCCTGAGCCTGAACAACGATGTTTCGGCGCAGCTCAAGGAACACTTCGGTGATCAGCTGTACGACACCGTGATCCCACGTAACATCCGCCTTGCCGAGGCGCCGAGCTTCGGCATGCCGGCACTGGCCTACGACAAGCAATCCCGTGGCGCGCTTGCCTATCTGGCGCTGGCCGGGGAACTGGTCCGCCGCCAGCGCCGTCCATCACGCATTGCACAAACAACTTAAGGAATCCGCATGGCCATCAAGAAACGCGGTCTCGGACGTGGGTTGGATGCACTGCTCAGTGGTCCTTCCGTCAGCGCGCTCGAAGCGCAGGCTGTCAAGATCGACCAGAAGGAACTGCAACATCTGCCGGTCGAGCTGATCCAGCGCGGCAAGTACCAACCGCGTCGCGACATGGATCCCGAGGCGCTGGAAGAACTGGCGCACTCGATCCGCACCCATGGCGTCATGCAACCGATCGTGGTTCGCCCGATCGGCGACAACCGCTACGAGATCATCGCCGGTGAGCGCCGCTGGCGCGCCACCCAGCAGGCAGGCCTGGATACCGTTCCGGCCATGGTCCGCGAGGTACCCGACGAAGCCGCCATCGCCATGGCGCTGATCGAGAACATCCAGCGCGAGGACCTCAACCCGCTGGAAGAGGCGCTCGCCCTGCAGCGTCTGCAGCAGGAATTCGAACTGACCCAGCAGCAGGTCGCCGATGCCGTGGGCAAGTCGCGGGTGACCGTGGCCAACCTGCTGCGCCTGATCTCGCTGCCCGAGGCGATCAAGACCATGCTCGCTCATGGCGACCTGGAGATGGGCCACGCCCGCGCCTTGCTCGGCCTCGAGGAAGATCGCCAGGAAGAAGGGGCGCGTCATGTTGTCGCACGCGGCCTCACCGTGCGCCAAACCGAGGCACTGGTGCGTCAGTGGCTCAGTGGCAAACCTGAGCCGGTCGAGGCGAGCAAACCTGATCCGGATATCACGCGTCTTGAACAGCGTCTGGCAGAGCGCCTGGGCTCGGCGGTACAAATTCGCCATGGCAACAAGGGCAAAGGCCAGTTGGTTATTCGCTACAACTCTCTTGACGAGTTGCAAGGCGTGCTTGCTCACATCCGCTGAAACAATTCCTGTTGTAGCGCGCAGTCGGAAATCACTACCGAAGAGTTGAATAGGGGTTAATCCACCCCTATACTCTGCGCGCATTTTGTCGGCACAAATTATGCCAAGTCATTGTTGACGAGGCGGTCGACTTTCGAGGAGCAGTTGTGATGGAAATCCGCACGCCAAACCGCCTGCCTTTCCATCGCTGGGCGGTTTTTCCGGTACTGCTGGCTCAATTTGTCGTACTGCTGCTGGCAACGCTGGTGTTGTGGCAGTGGAAAGGGGTGGTCAGTGGATATTCAGGCCTTTGCGGAGGTTTGATTGCCTGGCTGCCCAATGTGTATTTCGCCTGGAAGGCTTTTCGCTTCAGCGGAGCCCGGGCGGCGCAGGCCATCGTCAAGTCGTTTTACGCGGGCGAGGCAGGCAAGATGATTTTGACGGCAGTGCTGTTTGCACTGACCTTCGCAGGAGTGAAGCCATTGGCGCCGTTGGCAGTATTCGGCGTCTTCGTGCTGACCCTTTTGGTCAGCTGGTTCGCGCCCCTGCTGATGAATAAAAGACTTTCGAGACCTTAGGGCGTTTGAGGCAACCATGGCAGCAGAAACCGCTTCGGGCTATATCCAGCACCACTTGCAGAACCTGACCTACGGTCAACTACCAGACGGCAGCTGGGGCTTGGCCCATTCGGCTGCAGAAGCCAAGGCAATGGGCTTCTGGGCGTTCCACCTGGACACCCTGGGCTGGTCCGTTGCGCTGGGTCTGATCTTCCTGTTCATCTTCCGCATGGCGGCTAAAAAGGCCACTTCCGGCCAGCCTGGCGCCCTGCAGAACTTCGTCGAAGTGCTGGTGGACTTCGTCCACGGCAGCGTGAAGGATTCCTTCCACGGCCGCAGCCCGGTGATCGCCCCGCTGGCGCTGACCATCTTCGTCTGGGTATTCCTGATGAACGCCATCGACCTGGTACCGGTCGACTGGATTCCTCAGCTGGCCATCCTGATCTCCGGTGATCCGCACATCCCGTTCCGCGCGGTGTCGACCACCGACCCGAACGCCACCCTGGGCATGGCCCTGAGCGTGTTCGCGCTGATCATCTTCTACAGCATCAAGGTCAAGGGTATCGGCGGCTTCATCGGCGAGCTCACCCTGCACCCGTTCGGCAGCAAGAACATCTTCGTGCAGATCCTGCTGATCCCGGTGAACTTCCTGCTCGAGTTCGTCACCCTGATCGCCAAGCCGATCTCGTTGGCACTGCGTCTGTTCGGCAACATGTACGCCGGCGAGCTGGTGTTCATCCTGATCGCGGTGATGTTCGGCGCCGGCATCCTCTGGCTCAGCGGCCTGGGTGTGGTGCTGCAGTGGGCGTGGGCTGTGTTCCACATCCTGATCATCACCCTGCAAGCTTTCATCTTCATGATGCTGACCATCGTCTACCTGTCGATGGCTCACGAAGATAACCATTAAGACCGCCTGGCGTGTCTGATAGCCTTCCCCGCCCGTATGGGGGGAGGGCTTAAAAAGTCCGCAAGGGCATGCTGTATCAAACGATTTGTTTTACCGCTTCAAACTAAAAACCTAACCAATACGACGTAAAAGTCGGGAGGAAAGATGGAAACTGTAGTTGGTCTGACCGCTATCGCTGTTGCTCTGCTGATCGGCCTGGGTGCTCTGGGTACCGCCATTGGTTTCGGCCTGCTGGGCGGCAAGTTCCTGGAAGGCGCTGCTCGCCAGCCAGAAATGGTTCCAATGCTGCAGGTCAAGATGTTCATCGTTGCCGGTCTGCTCGACGCCGTAACCATGATCGGTGTTGGTATCGCTCTGTTCTTCACCTTCGCAAACCCCTTCGTTGGTCAGATCGCCGGCTAATCACTCGTTTCCAACGAGTGAAAGGCTGTGATGAACAAAGACCGAGCGAGGTGTTGGCGTGAACATTAATGCAACCCTGATTGGCCAATCCGTTGCTTTCCTGATTTTTGTGCTCTTCTGCATGAAGTACGTATGGCCTCCGGTCATCACTGCTCTGCAAGAGCGCCAGAAGAAGATTGCTGACGGCCTGGACGCTGCCAATCGCGCTGCTCGCGACCTGGAGCTGGCCCAAGAGAAAGTGGGTCAGCAACTGCGTGAAGCGAAGGCACAGGCAGCCGAAATCATTGAGCAAAGCAAGAAACGCGCTGCTCAGCTTGTCGAGGAAGCCCGTGAACAGGCCCGCGTCGAAGCTGACCGTGTGAAGGCTCAGGCTCAAGCCGAGATCGAACAGGAACTGAACAGCGTCAAAGACGCCCTGCGTGCCCAAGTGGGTGCCCTGGCTGTTGGCGGTGCTGAAAAGATCCTTGGCGCCACAATCGATCAAAACGCGCATGCGGAGCTGGTTAACAAACTGGCCGCTGAAATTTAAGCGAGGGCGATCATGGCAGAACTGACCACGTTGGCCCGACCTTACGCTAAGGCTGCCTTCGAGCATGCCCAGGCCCATCAGCAACTGGCCAATTGGTCAGCCATGCTCGGCCTGGCTGCTGCGGTGTCGCAAGACGACACCATGCAGCGCCTGCTCAAGGCCCCGCAACTGACTAGCGCAGAAAAGGCCGCCGCATTCATTGAAGTGTGCGGTGACAAGTTTGACGCCAAGGCACAGAATTTCATTCATGTTGCCGCGGAAAACGAACGTCTCCTGCTTCTGCCGGAGATTTCGACTCTGTTCGACCTGTACAAGGCCGAGCAAGAGAAGTCCGTGGACGTGGAAGTCACCAGTGCTTTTGCGTTGAACCAAGAACAGCAAGACAAACTCGCCAAGGTTCTCAGTGCACGGTTAGGCCAGGAAGTGCGCCTGCACGCGTCGGAGGATGCCAGCCTGATCGGCGGCGTCGTCATCCGCGCTGGCGACCTGGTAATCGACGGTTCGGTTCGCGGGAAAATCGCGAAACTGGCCGAAGCCTTGAAATCTTGAGTTTGAAGGGGCAGCAGAGCAATGCAGCAACTCAATCCTTCCGAAATTAGTGAAATCATCAAGGGCCGCATCGACAACCTCGATATCGGCTCCCAAGCCCGTAACGAAGGTACCGTCGTTTCGGTTTCCGACGGTATCGTGCGGATCCACGGTCTGGCCGACGTCATGTACGGCGAAATGATCGAGTTCCCTGGCAGCGTATTCGGCATGGCCCTGAACCTGGAGCAAGACTCCGTAGGTGCAGTGATCCTGGGTGCCTATGACACCCTCGCCGAAGGCATGAGCGCCAAGTGCACTGGCCGCATCCTGGAAGTTCCGGTTGGTAAGGAACTGCTGGGTCGCGTCGTCGACGCACTGGGTAACCCGATCGACGGCAAAGGTCCTCTGGGCAACACCCAGACCGACGCGGTCGAGAAAGTAGCTCCAGGCGTGATCTGGCGTAAGTCGGTAGACCAGCCTGTACAGACTGGCTACAAGTCCGTCGACGCCATGATCCCGGTTGGCCGTGGCCAGCGCGAGCTGATCATCGGTGACCGTCAGATCGGCAAGACCGCCATGGCCATCGACGCCATCATCAACCAGAAAGACTCCGGTATTTTCTGCGTTTATGTTGCAGTCGGCCAGAAGCGTTCCACCGTTGCCAACATCGTTCGCAAACTGGAAGAAGCCGGCGCCCTGGCCAACACCATCGTGGTCGTTGCCAGTGCTTCGGAATCCGCCGCACTGCAGTTCCTGGCGCCTTACGCCGGCTGCACCATGGGCGAGTTCTTCCGTGACCGCGGTGAAGACGCCCTGATCGTTTACGATGACCTGTCCAAGCAGGCCGTTGCCTACCGTCAGATCTCCCTGCTGCTGCGCCGTCCACCAGGACGTGAAGCGTACCCAGGCGACGTGTTCTATCTCCACTCCCGTCTGCTGGAGCGTGCATCGCGCGTTTCCGAAGAGTACGTAGAGAAGTTCACCAACGGTGCCGTAACTGGCAAGACTGGCTCGCTGACCGCTCTGCCGATCATCGAAACCCAGGCTGGCGACGTTTCCGCGTTCGTTCCGACCAACGTGATCTCGATCACCGACGGTCAGATCTTCCTGGAATCGGCCATGTTCAACGCAGGCATCCGTCCTGCCGTTAACGCCGGTGTGTCGGTATCCCGTGTTGGTGGTGCCGCCCAGACCAAGATCATCAAGAAGCTGTCCGGTGGTATTCGTACCGCCCTGGCCCAGTACCGTGAACTGGCGGCCTTCGCCCAGTTCGCTTCGGACCTGGACGAGGCTACCCGCAAGCAGCTGGAGCATGGTCAGCGCGTTACCGAGCTGATGAAGCAGAAGCAGTACGCGCCAATGTCGATCGCCGACATGGCCCTGTCGCTGTACGCCGCTGAGCGTGGTTTCCTGACCGACGTAGAAGTCGCCAAGGTCGGTAGCTTCGAGCAAGCTCTGATCGCCTACTTCAACCGTGATCACGCCGAGCTGATGGCGAAGATCAACGTGAAGGGTGACTTCAACGACGAAATCGACGCTGGCATGAAAGCCGGTATCGAGAAGTTCAAGGCCACCCAGACCTGGTAAGCCGCAGCGGGGGCCCCGGCCCCCGCTTGCTAACCTGATAGGTGATACATGGCAGGCGCAAAAGAGATTCGCAGTAAGATTGCGAGCATCAAAAGCACGCAAAAAATTACCAGCGCCATGGAGAAAGTGGCGGTCAGCAAGATGCGCAAGGCACAAATGCGCATGGCTGCTAGCCGTCCTTACGCGGAGCGTATCCGCCAGGTGATCGGTCATCTGGCCAACGCCAACCCGGAGTACCGCCACCCGTTCATGATCGAGCGCCCTGTAAAGCGCGCCGGTTATATCGTGGTGAGCAGTGACCGTGGTCTGTGCGGTGGCTTGAACACCAACCTGTTCAAGGCCCTGGTCAAGGACATGGGCGAAAACCGCGAACAGGGCGTTGAAATCGACCTGTGCGTGATCGGCAGCAAGGGTGCGACTTTCTTCCGCATCTTTGGCGGCAACGTCGTAGCCGCGATCAGCCACCTGGGCGAAGAGCCATCGATCAACGATCTGATCGGCTCCGTCAAAGTGATGCTGGACGCCTACCTCGACGGCCGTATCGATCGCCTCTCGGTGGTTTCGAACAAGTTCATCAACACCATGACCCAAAAACCGACGGTCGAGCAGTTGGTACCGTTGGTGGCAACCCCGGATCAGGAACTCAAGCACCACTGGGACTACCTGTACGAACCCGACGCAAAAGAGCTGCTGGACGGCTTGATGGTGCGTTACGTGGAGTCGCAGGTTTACCAGGCGGTGGTCGAGAACAACGCTGCTGAACAAGCGGCCCGGATGATCGCCATGAAGAACGCCACAGACAACGCCGGTGATTTGATCAAAGAGCTTCAGTTGATCTACAACAAGGCGCGTCAGGCTGCGATCACCCAGGAGATCTCGGAAATCGTCGGCGGCGCTGCCGCGGTTTAACGGTTCAAAAATTCAGAGGATCCAGCTATGAGTAGCGGACGTATCGTTCAAATCATCGGCGCCGTCATCGACGTGGAATTCCCACGTGATGCCGTGCCGAGTGTTTACAACGCGCTGAAAGTACAAGGCGCGGAAACCACCCTGGAAGTTCAGCAGCAGCTGGGCGACGGCGTGGTTCGTACCATTGCGATGGGCTCGACCGAAGGTCTGAAGCGTGGTCTGGATGTCGTCGACACCAAGGCTGCCATCTCGGTACCCGTCGGCAAGGCAACCCTGGGCCGTATCATGGACGTCCTGGGCAACCCGATCGACGAAGCTGGCCCGATCGGCGAAGAAGAGCGTCGCGGTATCCACCAGCCAGCGCCTTCGTTCGCTGACCAGGCAGGCGGCAACGACCTGCTGGAAACCGGCATCAAGGTTATCGACCTGGTCTGCCCGTTCGCCAAGGGTGGTAAGGTTGGTCTGTTCGGTGGTGCCGGCGTCGGCAAGACCGTCAACATGATGGAACTGATCCGTAACATCGCCATGGAACACAGCGGTTACTCCGTGTTCGCTGGTGTGGGTGAGCGTACTCGTGAGGGTAACGACTTCTACCACGAGATGAAGGACTCCAACGTTCTCGACAAGGTAGCGCTGGTCTACGGTCAGATGAACGAGCCACCAGGAAACCGTCTGCGCGTAGCGCTGACCGGCCTGACCATGGCTGAGAAGTTCCGTGACGAAGGTAACGACGTTCTGCTGTTCGTCGACAACATCTATCGTTACACCCTGGCCGGTACCGAAGTATCCGCACTGCTGGGCCGTATGCCTTCGGCAGTAGGCTACCAGCCGACCCTGGCCGAAGAGATGGGCGTTCTGCAAGAGCGTATCACTTCGACCAAGGAAGGTTCGATCACCTCCGTCCAGGCCGTATACGTACCTGCGGACGACCTGACCGACCCGTCGCCAGCGACCACCTTCGCCCACTTGGACGCCACCGTCGTTCTGTCCCGTGACATCGCTTCCCTGGGTATCTACCCAGCGGTCGACCCACTGGACTCGACTTCGCGCCAGCTGGACCCGAACGTGATCGGCACCGAGCACTACGACACCGCTCGTGGCGTTCAGTATGTTCTGCAGCGCTACAAAGAGCTGAAGGACATCATCGCGATCCTGGGTATGGACGAACTGTCCGAAGCCGACAAGCAACTGGTTGCCCGCGCTCGTAAGATCCAGCGCTTCCTGTCGCAGCCGTTCTTCGTGGCCGAAGTCTTCACCGGCTCGCCAGGCAAGTACGTTTCGCTCAAGGACACCATCGCTGGCTTCAGCGGCATCCTCAAAGGTGACTACGACCACCTGCCAGAACAAGCGTTCTACATGGTCGGCAGCATCGACGAAGCGATCGAGAAAGCCAAGAAACTGTAATCCCGGCGCCCCGCAAGGGGCGCTAATCAGGTTGAGGCAAGCAGATGGCTATGACAGTCCATTGCGATATCGTCAGCGCGGAAGGAGAAATCTTCTCCGGCCTGGTCGAGATGGTAGTTGCGCACGGTAACCTGGGTGATCTTGGTATCGCTCCGGGCCACGCGCCGCTGATCACCAATCTCAAGCCTGGTCCGATCACGCTGACCAAGCAGGGTGGCACTCAGGAGGTGTACTACATCTCCGGTGGCTTCCTCGAAGTGCAGCCGAACATGGTCAAGGTTCTTGCCGACACCGTGCAGCGCGCTGCCGACCTGGACGAAGCTCAAGCTCAGGAAGCCCTCAAGGCTGCCGAGAACGCTCTGAACACGAAAGGCTCGGACTTCGACTACGGTGCTGCTGCCGCACGTCTGGCCGAAGCTGCAGCTCAGCTGCGTACTGTCCAGCAATTGCGCAAGGGCAAGTAACCTGGCTTTGGCCGGTCACTTCCAATGCGATTGAGTTAAAGGGTAGCCTCGGCTACCCTTTTTCTTTTCTGAATTTCCCCTTTGGTCACGTCCCTGACCGCCCAGGATTGGTAGCCAGTAATGTCCCTCGATATCGTCATTCTCGCCGCAGGCCAAGGCACCCGCATGCGCTCCGCGCTGCCCAAGGTACTGCATCCGGTTGCCGGCAACTCCATGCTCGGCCACGTTATCCACAGCGCTCGCCAGTTGCAGCCAAAAGGTATTCACGTGGTGATCGGCCACGGTGCGGAGCTGGTGCGCGAACGCCTGGCGGCCGACGATCTGAACTTCGTCATGCAGGACAAGCAACTGGGCACTGGCCATGCCGTGGCCCAGGCGTTGCCGGCGATCACCGCCGACACCGTGCTGGTGCTCTACGGCGATGTGCCGTTGATCGAGGTCGAGACCCTGCAGCGCTTGCTGGCCAAGGTCAGCGAACAACAGTTGGGCCTGCTGACCGTAACCTTGCAAGATCCGACCGGCTACGGTCGCATCGTGCGTGATGGCGCAGGCAAAGTGACCGCTATCGTCGAGCACAAGGACGCCAGCGAAGCGCAGAAGGCGATCAAGGAAGGCAACACCGGTATCCTCGCCATGCCGGCCGCACGCCTGGCCGACTGGATGGGCCGCCTGTCCAACAACAATGCCCAGGGTGAGTACTACCTCACCGACGTGATCGCCATGGCCGTGGACGATGGCCTGGTGGTCGCTACCGAGCAGCCTCACGACACGATGGAAGTGCAGGGCGCCAACGACCGCCGCCAGCTGTCGGAACTCGAGCGTCACTACCAGCTACGCGAAGGCCGTCGCCTGATGGCACAAGGTGTGACTCTGCGCGATCCGGCGCGTTTCGACGTGCGGGGTGAGGTGACAGTGGGCCGCGATGTTCTTATCGACATCAATGTCATCCTCGAGGGCAAGGTCGTCATCGAGGACGACGTGCAGATCGGCCCGAACTGCGTGATCAAGGACAGCACCCTGCGCAAGGGCGTGGTCATCAAGGCCAACAGCCATATCGAAGGCGCGGTGATGGGCGAGGGCAGCGATGCCGGACCGTTCGCCCGCTTGCGTCCAGGCAGCGTGCTGGAGGCCAAGGCGCATGTGGGTAACTTCGTCGAGCTGAAGAACGCCCACCTGGGTGAGGGCGCCAAGGCCGGCCACCTGACCTACCTGGGCGATGCCGAGATCGGCGCCCGTAGCAACATCGGCGCTGGCACCATCACCTGCAATTACGACGGCGCCAACAAGTTCCGCACGGTGATGGGTGAGGACGTGTTCATTGGCTCCAACAACTCCCTGGTTGCCCCTGTGGAAATCCAGGCCGGGGCCACTACCGCAGCGGGCTCGACCATTACCCAGACGGTTGACGCCGGGCAGTTGGGCGTTGCCCGTGCGCGCCAGCGCAATATCGAAGGCTGGAAGCGGCCGGAGAAAATCAAGAAAAGCTGAGTTATCCACAGCGCTTTTGCACAGGGCCGGCTTATGTGAATAAGTCGGCCTTTTTATTTGCCGGTTAATGCCCGACTTGACGAATCGATCGACTTAGGTTTTGATTGCAACACTTATCTTTCGAACCGAAACTTAAATCGACATGTCGAAACGAAATACACCACAACGGCGCCACAATATCCTGGCCTTGCTCAACGAGCAGGGCGAGGTCAGTGTCGACGCCTTGGCCAAGCGTTTCGAAACCTCCGAAGTGACCATCCGCAAGGATCTCGCCGCCCTGGAGGCCAACGGCCTGCTGCTGCGCCGTTACGGTGGCGCGGTGACCATGCCCCAGGAGCTGCTGGGCGACACGGTCCAACCGGTGTCCCTCTACAAGCAGGCCATAGCCCGTGCGGCAGTCGAGCGCATTCGCGAACACGCGCGCATCATCATCGACAGCGGCAGCACCACGGCGGCAATGATCCCGCAGCTCGGGCGCCAGCCAGGCCTGGTGGTGATGACCAACTCGCTCAATGTAGCCCGGGCTATCAGCGAACAAGAGCATGAACCCGTCCTGCTGATGACCGGTGGTACCTGGGACCCGCACTCGGAGTCCTTCCAGGGCCAGGTGGCCGAGCAGGTACTACGCTCATACGACTTCGACCAGCTGTTCATCGGCGCCGACGGCATCGACCTGGAGCGTGGCACCACCACCTTCAACGAACTGCTGGGGTTGAGCCGGGTCATGGCCGAAGTGGCCCGCGAGGTGATCGTCATGGTCGAGTCGGACAAGGTCGGTCGCAAGATCCCCAACCTCGAGCTGCCCTGGGGCAGCGTGAACACCCTGATTACTGATGATCGCCTGCCCGCCGAGGCACGCGACCGGATTCAAGCCCGCGGCATCACCCTTATCTGCGCCGCTATCAGCTAGGAGCAACATCTTATGTGTGGAATCGTCGGTGCCGTTGCTGAGCGCAACATCACAGCCATTCTCATCGAAGGCCTCAAGCGTCTGGAATACCGTGGTTATGACAGCGCCGGCCTGGCTGTCCTGACCCAGCAAGGCGCGCTCGAGCGTCGTCGCCGCATCGGCAAGGTCAGCGAACTGGAAGGCGCGGTTGCCGCCGACCCGCTGGCTGGCCAGCTGGGCATCGCCCACACCCGTTGGGCCACCCATGGCGCGCCGACCGAAAACAATGCCCACCCGCATTTCTCCGGACACGACGTGGCGGTGGTACACAACGGCATCATCGAGAACCACGAGGAACTGCGTGAAGAGCTCAAGGGCCTGGGCTATGCCTTTGTCTCGCAGACCGACACCGAGGTGATCGTCCACCTCATCCATCACTTGCTCCAGACCATCCCTGACCTTACCGACGCGCTCAAGGCTGCGGTCAAGCGCCTGCATGGCGCCTATGGTCTGGCCGTGATCAGCGCCAGCCAACCAGACCGCCTGGTGGCTGCCCGCAGCGGCAGCCCGCTGGTGATCGGCCTGGGCCTCGGTGAAAACTTCCTGGCCTCGGATCAACTGGCCCTACGCCAGGTCACCGACCGCTTCATGTACCTGGAAGAGGGCGATATCGCCGAGATTCGTCGCACTCAAGTGCAGATCTGGGACCAGGCCGGTCAGCCGGTCCAGCGTGAGACGGTGCAGTATCACGAAGGAGCGGAAGCCGCCGAGAAGGGCAACTACCGCCACTTCATGCTCAAGGAGATCCACGAGCAACCCGGCGTGGTGCAGCGTACGCTGGAAGGTCGCCTGGGCAATAACCATGTGATGGTGCAGGCCTTCGGTCCACAGGCCGCCGAGCTGTTCGGCAAAGTGCGCAATGTGCAGATCGTCGCCTGCGGTACCAGTTACCACGCCGGCATGGTCGCTCGTTACTGGCTCGAAAGCCTCGCCGGTATCCCTTGCCAGGTGGAAGTCGCCAGTGAGTTCCGCTACCGCAAGGTGGTGGTGCAGCCGGACACTCTGTTCGTCTCGATCTCGCAATCCGGCGAGACCGCCGACACCCTGGCGGCCCTGCGCTATGCCAAGGAGCTGGGTTTCCTCGGCAGCCTTGCCATCTGCAACAAGGGCATCAGCTCGCTGGTGCGCGAATCCGACCTGACCCTGCTGACCCTGGCCGGGCCGGAAATCGGTGTCGCCTCGACCAAGGCCTTCACCACCCAACTGGTCTCGCTGATGCTGCTGACCCTGTCCCTCGGCCAAGTGCGCGGTACCCTCGAGGCCGGTGTCGAAGCCGAGCTGGTGGACGAGCTGCGCCGCCTGCCGGCACGCCTGAGCGAAGCGCTGGCGATGGATGGCGTGGTCGAGAAGATCGCCGAGCTGTTCGCCGACAAGCACCACACCCTGTTCCTTGGCCGCGGTGCTCAGTACCCGGTGGCCATGGAAGGTGCGCTCAAGCTCAAGGAAATCTCCTATATCCACGCCGAAGCCTATCCGGCCGGTGAGCTCAAGCATGGTCCTCTGGCGTTGGTGGACAACGATATGCCCGTGGTGACCGTGGCTCCTAACAATGAGCTGCTGGAAAAGCTCAAGTCGAATCTGCAGGAAGTTCGCGCCCGTGGTGGTGAGCTGGTGGTCTTTGCTGACGAGAATGCCGGCATGAGCAATGGCGAGGGCACCCACGTGATCAACGTGCCGCACATCAACGATGCGCTGGCGCCGATCCTCTACACCATCCCGCTGCAGCTGCTGTCGTACTACGTCGCCGTGCTCAAGGGCACCGACGTCGACCAGCCGCGCAACCTGGCCAAGTCGGTGACGGTGGAGTAACGCTACTGCTGTTGCAAAGGGAGTGATCTCGGAGATTAAAAACTGTTTCTGAGATTAAAAACTGTCACAGAGAGGGAGCCGCCCCTGGCTCCCTCTCTGTAGACGGCCTTCCTTTCTTCCGTTTCCTTTCACGTAACCTGCTTCGGCGCCCTCAATGCCATTGCCCATTCAGCCCGACGAATCGCTCGCATCATACGTGCGGCGTAACTTGCACCTCAGCTGGCACATCGACGTTCCTCTGACCTTCCATCAGCTCGGCACCCGTCACGTGCTGAAGACGATTGAGGTAAAGCGGCTTGCGGAGGCGATGGGGTGGCCAGGATGCTACGGCTTCAATCGGCTAGTTCACGGCCACACCATGATGGCGTCGACTCACGTCTTCAAAGCCCGCTGGGACCACGCCTACTCAGGAAAGCAGTACATTTCCGAGGGTGAACGCTTCAGTGTGTGGGATTCCTCGTTCTGTCCAGAATGTGTCCGTGAAGATTTGAAGAACCGCGGCTTCTCCTACTGGCGGCGGTACGTCGCGCCTTATGTGACCGTATGCTTCAAGCACAACGCAGTCCTTCATAATCTCTGCCCATTCTGTGATAAGCCTTTCAACGGTGTGGGGCATAACCTGGATGTCATGTGGCGAATGTGCCGCGGCCGACACCTCGCTGACGCGCCCATGGTGCCCAATGAGGATCCCACTGCGTTGCGTCGCGCAAAAATCTATCACCAGCTTTGCACGTCAACCCACTACATTTCCGATTTGCACGCTGCTAGCGCTGCTTGGGAAAGAGCAGCTGCACTCATCCCTAATCTGCAAGGCGCAGCAGCTGCAAGGATGGAGTTACTGCACGGCGAGCTCGGGATTTTACGCAAAGCGCTGGAGACCGCGCGTATCGGTGGCCAAGGCCAAACTATGGCCAATATGAATGCCCGGATCTGCGATGCGGTGGTGGGAGTGTATGAGAGCTGTGATGACTTTGAAGCGGACATCCGCTCATTGGCACAGCGAGGTCGGGTTACTGATTCGCTGTGGAGCACCTACCAGTCAGGCGGCAGTGAGTCAGCCCACTTTGTCGATGAAAATTATGAGCAAGGCGTGGGGTATTGGTCCTGTCCAAACCCCAGTCCGCATTCGGACGAACAGAGCAGCGCTGACAGTTACCACCGACGTCGCCCCAAAATCTACCCGTGCTGCAACCTCCCGCATCCAACAGGCCGGCTGTATGACCTGAGGCCGCTCAAAGTCGAACCACTCCCCGGAATTCCGATGGTGAGGGCTGCAGACCTGAGCTGCCTCTGACAGCTGGGGAAGCCAGGGATAGACTTGACCACAGACCTTGAATGGAGAGTGTGATGAGCATGCAGCAGCTAACCCAAGAGCAGGCTACGGTAGGACTCAAGACTGCTGTTCGCATAATCCGCGGCTGGCAAGCTTCGCCTGGACAAGCCTGTAAGATCTTGCGAATTTCTCGTTCTACCCTCCGCCGTGCCGAGGAGGATAAGCGCACCCCCTTCAGCTTAGATGTCGATCAATTACAACGGATCGGGCTTATCCTGGGCATCCACGCGTCCCTACGCACGGTTTTTGCCAATCAGGCGAACGTCACAAGTTTTCCAGGTCTTCCAAACGACAACGCATTTTTCGACGGTCGCCCGCCCTTGGACGTCATGGCGCAAGGAGACCTGATCTCGCTGTATGAGACCTACAAGCGTATCGATCAGCTCAAACACGTTGGCGAGGGGTGACTGATAGGGGGTCAATTATGGCCACTCCTAAGTCTACCAATAAGCCGGCGCACCAGTTTCTTAGTCACCGGGTAGTGATTATCCTGTTCAAGACATTTTGCTAATTGCGGAAAGCGAAAATACAACGCCTCTCTGTTGATATCAGCGTTCTCGCCAAACTTAGATTTTGTAAAGCTAAGAATTGAATCGGCCAGCTCAGCGTCCCGCTTCAACCAGTCTATGTTCGAATTATTTCCTCGCCGATCTTTGGGTAGTTGATTTATTTGTGAATTAAACCATGGCTTGTCATTGCGATAGAGCCAGATATAAACGTGCGGAATACACAAGCGTAAGAATTTAACGCCACAGCCGGGATTAGATTTGCGCGCCGATAGCCATGCCAGCCTATACGCACGTGTATTACGTAGTTTGCTCTTGGTAATCCACTGATCTCGAATGTACGGCTCTGAACGCAACAGTTTATTAACTGTTGATATTGTAATTTTGAAAGATATGCAAACTGCTATTTTGTCATCGCCGCTAGCTAGTTTACTTAGAATGTTTGATCGCAAAGGTTCTTTGAGTATTTTCGGTCGGCGGACAATATTTTTGCCGGTGCTGGAGAGGTGACTTTGTTGATAATCAGTCGATCGATCAATATCGTGGATATTGTGGTTTTCTTTTTGGACCCGCTCCGAGATCGACATTCGATTATAGGCCTCAACGAAGCCATCTAGGGAGCCGAATAGCCACTGGATGAAGATCAAGTGTTTGAGGGGGTGGCAGTGCCCACGCGGGCGGCGGGTAAGCTGCCCCAGCAGCCCCGCAGCCCCATCTGTGGTTGCGGGCAGAGAGCTAAACGGCGTGTAGGCCCGTAGCGGCGCTATGTAGCGTACGAGCGAAACCGCGGCGCCCTCTACCGATGCACTACCGGCGCTGAACTCAGCCAGGGCAGTTCTGTAGGTTTTGCAAATGATGTCTGGATGAAAACTAGCTTCGTTGCCGTATTTCGCCAGTTGATGAATTGCGCGTGAAAGCGTATCGAGCCTTCGTAGTTCATCAGCTGGCCAGTCATTATGTTGCTCCGGCGACAGTATCTCGTCATCGGGTAAACACCACTGGAAACGGCCAGACCATTGTCGGTTTCTAGAACATTCTCTCAAATGTAGGTGATGCTTTGGACAAAGCACAACGCCTGGATATTGGTGCATCAAATGCCAGTAGGCAACGCCGCTTGATATGCGATCTGAGATCATGCACTCACTGCATGCCTTTAATGGATGCTCCGCACCAAATCGACCAGTCAGTAAACCTAGGCGGTACTTGAGCGATCCTAGTGTCGAGCCTTTGAGCATCGCGACAGCTTGCGCCACATGCTGTGGGGACTGAAATGGAAAGAAGAAAGGTAGAATTGTATGCCGAAAGATAATGGACGTTGAATCACCCCAGGTAAGCCTCGCTTTCTCATTTAGGGCATCAAGATTAAAAGGGAAGTCATGATTGGTACCCGCCTTAGGAGATCCGAATAACCAGGTGAGCGTCGACGCCGGCTTCATGTTCCCAAGATAGAGATGCTGGCGAGCGCAGATACTGAAGAAAATCTCATCCTCTAGCCAGTGGAGAGTAAAGTCCGAAAGTGGTCCATCGCTACGAGAGCGCATCGACGTAATACCGAAGAAAATATCAATGTAATTCTAGCGGTAGTAGCTGAAAAACTAATTTGAAAAGGTAATTAAAAATCTTTTTATAGAATTTTTGATACGAGTTGGTCGACGACTCAGCTGCTCGATTGGCTCGGAGAGGAGCAGCCTGGCCTTGTGCCCAAGGTGCCGAAAAATTGGTTTCGAGAGCGTATTTTTTCCATTGTCATCAGCTAATTAGCAGCTGTAACATTATGGGTTGACCGATGAGGAACAACTAAGAGCAACTTGTTCTAATTAACAGAACAATACCCTAGAAAATCAGGAGAGACCAGTGACAGAACTCTAACCGATGTAGAGCTCTAGAAGTCAGGTAGACAAAAGCCCAAGTGCGACCTTGGGCTCCTGTGGATAAGTCAGATTACCGAGCTGACCATTTCATTGTCTATCCCTTGCATGTGGGACGTCAAGTCCTGCACGACTTCGCTCATCCACAAGAAGCCGAGCGTTATCCACAACGCCGGAAGCAGCGGCCTGCCCGTCAGGTAAGGGTTTGCCAGGCGCCTAGCGTTTTATCCCCAGCGGATGACTGGCAGAAGTAGCCAATTAAAATTGGAATGTTTGGATGGACCAGCAGCAGAAACACGACCTCATCATGAGCCGTCAGGCACGGTTCCAGTGGGGGGACAGCTACATCCCTTCAACTCTGGCGGTCCCGCGGGAAGCGCCCAAAGGGTCTCGCCCTGCCCGGCTCAATAGCCGAAAGCTGGGCCGAACTCTTCACGCCCTATCCACACCCGAGAAGGTCTTTACTCAGCTCGCTCTGTACCACCCCAATCTGCTTGATATCCATGAGCAGAAAATGCTGTGGCCGTACGGTGCATCTCATCCGCTCAAGGGACACCCTCTCATGAAGGGAATGTTCCCTCCGCCGATTCGCGGAACTCTGGAAATCGCTGAAGAGATAGGTCTCAAGCACTACAAGGTCACCGTCTGCACTAACGGTGTCCGCCAAAGAATCCCGTCACCCTATCAGGGAGATTTGCTTCTATACCTTCTGGGCCGTGATGGCGTGCCTTATGCGGTGAATTGGAGCATCAAGGACCGCAAGGCGGCATTTTATGAGCGTCGTCTGTCCACCCCCAAGACTCCAGCGCAACAGAGACTAGATCAGGAGCACGCGCAGCGACGTGCTGAACTCGAGAGGGCCTATTACGCGAGCGCAGGGATCAGGACGCTGCAGCTCTCACTGGACCAGATCAGTACAGCGGTCCAAGCCAATCTGGATGTTCTATTTCCTATGCATGGCTTGGAGCTCTCTCATTCAGCAAACCTGCTGGAGGATTTCAGCGCTGATGTGCAGCTCGCTGTTCGCGATGGCAACCCCGTAGCATATATCGCTTTGGAATACGGTCGTCGCTGGGGTTTCGCAAATCAGTTTATCGCTCGGATCTACCAGGACATCTGGGAGCGCCGGCTGTTAGTTAATTTCTTCAAGCCAATTCTCATCGATCATCCCCTGGACACCGATGGCGGCGATTTGCTGGTGATCTACGGCGCTTTCTTTGAGGAGCATGACTCGTGATTACCGGTGCACAGTTGATTGCACCTGAGGGCTATCTCAGTCTCTCAAAGGGCATCACTTATTATTTCCTCTTGAATGATCCTGCTCATAATCGAGCAAGACTAGTTGAATTCAACCATCAGGGCCGACAAATCAAACCTTCCTTAGTCACTATGACGACTTTCGAATTTGAAGAGGGTCTTGAGGCTGGCTTGATCGAAGAGGTGCGCTCTGTAGATATCTATCCGCCTTGGCTAGAACCCATCAAAGGTGTAGAGGTATCCCACCTTGAAAATTGCCGAAGATCAGATAAAGAAACCTATGACCAAAAGGTTAATCGTCGATTTCTAAAAATCGCTGACCTTGTCTCTCGTATGCCGGAAATTCTGGCTAGCGATGACCCTGACGCCATAATCAATGCAGATGCCAAAGCGCAGTCACCCAAACAAAATCCAGCTCGTTTGCGTCTGTGGTTTTACACCTACATCACGTTTGGTCGAAATAAGTGGACGCTGATGCCAAGGTTTCACGACATAGGAGGTTGGGATAGAGACGCGCCTTGTTACAAACGAAAGATGGGACGTCCATCCTCGAAAGGAAAATATTCAGGTTATCGATGTGATCCGGCGATGCGCGAGAAAATCATAGCTGGCTATGTCAAGTTCAAATCTTCCTTCAAGACAAAGGAAAAGGTCTATCGCAATATTCTCACGGAAGTATTTGGTTGTATCGCTACAGAGAAAGGCAGTTCAGTCGAATTTCGACACCCCAAAGGAAATCCTTATCCGTCATTATCGCAGGTGAGCTATTGGGTAAAAAAAACATATGACGAAAGGACTCGCTCAATAGGGGTAAGAGGCGAGCACAAGACGCGAGCTCGATTAGCAGATGAAGGAAGCTTTTCCGAGAAATTGCTCAATGTGAATCAGAGGATTGAATTCGATGGATACAATATTTCACAAAAGCTTACCGGCCTCACTGAGGGCAGCGCGGTTGATAGCTTTTGTGTAGTCCGTGCGGTATGCGTTTTATCAGGAGCCATCGTTGGCATTGGATTTTCCGAAGGTAAAGAAAACTTGGCTGCATACCGGATGTGCCTTTTCTCTATGGCACAAAATAAGGTCAGATTCTGTAAATTGTTCGGGGTCGACATCCAGCCGGAAGACTGGCCATGCGAGGGGCTTTCTGGAGGAATTGTATTTGACCGCGGCCCTGGAGCTGCCTGGGACGTTGAGCCTGAAATCCATTGGCTCGGCACCTTTGAGATGACTCCGACCTTTTCCGGTCAGTCCAAGGCCTCGGTCGAGTCTTCGCATCCCCGAGACAAGAAAACACTCGATCAGCCAACATCCGCCAAGAGCGGTTTGAATTTTGTGGAGATGTGCAAGCGGGAAATATTCCAAGTCGTTGAGGACAACAAGGTTTCCGACGCAAGTGGGCGCATGGAAGAAAGAATGTATGCAGCAGGGGTCGTGCCTTCGCCGCTCGGTGTGTGGAACTACTGGAGTAGCCGAGGTCGAGATTCATCGATAGGCATGTTGTTTGACGACGCTGTAAAGAATTTCTTATTGAAACTCCCTGGTAAAATTCGACAGGACGCCGTTTACCTATACGGAAGAAAATATAGATCGGCTGACCTGGTGGCGACCGGCGTGTTTGATCGTGTGGCTAAATCGGGTGTTATCCCTATCGAAGTTTATGTGCTTACGATGTGCATGCGCTATATTTGGATCGAGGTTTCCGGAGTACTTTATCAGCTTGGGATGGTACGAACTCAACGCACCCTTGATGGTGATATTGATATATCACTTTGGGATTTGGAACACCTAGATAAGCTTCGGCGCGAAAGCATAGGGGCTCACCGTGATGCGCGACCGGCTACCGTGCAGCACACGCGTGATCGGTTAAAAAAACAAACTGGTAAAGATTGGGATGAGGAAGAACGGATAGTAGGACGATTCGCAAAGAACGAAGCGCATAGGCGCGACACCGACGACTACGAACGACTTCAAGGGAAGCGAAAATGAACGACGTCATCGAAAAGCGCTTCGGTAATAATTTGGACGTCGAATGCATCCGAAGGATCGTAACAGTAAGACCAGAACCTGTTTCTCTGTCGAAAGATATACAGCCTGCCATTGGCGCGGAGATACTAGCCGATGCGTGGAATCGTATTTATCTGCCCAATCAGTTTTCGCTTAAGTTTATAGGTGAGATGGTAGGTCGGGCGCGTCTGCATTTTGCCGAGATTTTTAGCGGCGAAGTTGAGAATAGATCCAGAATTTATACTCCCATCCAAGTTGAGGTCACGCCTGTCTGCCTTACCGGTCTAGCTGGGGTTGGCAAAAGTTGCCTGCTGAGGGCACTATGCAAAGTAATGCCTGAGCCAGTTGAGTTTTATTCAGATCATTTCGCGGGACAGGTAACGCTGGTTTCTTATTGGTGCGCAAGTGCGAGAGAAAAAATAAGTGGTAAAAGTTTATTGTCGGAATTTATTTTTCCTGATGCGAAAATTTTGAGTGGAAATCAGAGAAAATTTCTAGAAGAGGCTCGCAGGCGGGCCATTAGAGACGGTGTTTCACTGGTTTTGCTGGACGAAACGCAATTTATCAATACAGGTTTAGGAGTGGCGAAGATTACTGATATTCTTCTCACTTTGGCATCCATCGGCCCGCCTGCGGTCTATGTGTGTAATTACAGCCTCGCCCATAAACTCTTCGGTCGGAACAGCGAGGACAAACAACGATTGTTATCCCAACCCCTGATCATGCTTCCAGACCTGCCAGGGAGCAAAGATTGGACTGATTATGTCGATGAATGCGTGAGAGTCAGTGGCGACGCCGTACGCCCTGGTTCGGCTGATTTTGCAGCGGAGCTCTATCGCTGCACCTTCGGTATCAAGCGATTGGCGGTTCAGCTGTTGAAGCAGGCCTACATCGAGTGTCGCAACGACCGTCGGCATTGGATTGAGCTTCGGGACCTCTGCAGCGCTTATCGCTCTGCAGCGTACACAAGCAACGCTCGCGAGGTAGAGGAACTTCAGACTCAGGCGCTGGGGAGTCGGCAGTCTAAGCTACGGCTTGATTTGAAATGCCCCTTCGAGCTTCCGGCCGCCTACAGGACCAACGTCTTGGAGTTCGCTAGGGCAGAAAGGGAACAGCGTGTAATCGCGAAGGTGTTCGACTCTTCGTTGACTGAGTCTGAACGGTCAGCGAAGAAGCATCTTGAGGAGGCTGCTGAGATCGTTGTGAAAAAGCCTTCTCGGCGGCCGGCGGCGAAGGCGCTCAGCAAAGACGATGAAGCCAAGGCCTTCTTCGATCGTCTCGACCTCGTAACTCAGTCCGGCACGCCCAAGAAGCCGACCTGATTCTTACGGAGCAAGTGCTTACCAGGCGAGACTGTGAATCGCTCAAGATTTCCTGCACGCCACCGGTCCCCGAAAGTTGGTCTGGTGTGCATAGGAAATCTGGGGCGGTACAGACGCAATCGAAGGCACCATGTCGATGCTGGATAAGATGATCACCTTTCCCAATTGGGTACTCATCATCCCTAACCTTTGATTAGAGGGCTGGCAGAGTGGTCAAGACTCGCCCTTCAGGCGATTAAGCCGCTGTACGGGCCTAGAGGGTAATCTCTCGTGCGTCTGAGAAAGGCAACCGCTTGCTCGCTGCGGGAGCGGAGCTGGCCAAAATGGCGGGTGCTTTTTGGGTAGACACAGCTGGCTCTTTGATACATCGCAGGCTAGCATGATTTCGCGAACTACATGCCGCAGATAGTGGCCATCCAAATAACAAGATTCCGTCGCTGGCAGCCCCATAGCAACGGTAGCAGGAAGCTCTCCGGCACTTATGAAAATTGATTACGTCGAACTGAAGCGGTACCGAAACTTTGCTGACGCTCACATCAATCTGACCAAAAACAGCTTGGTGATTGGAAGCAACGACGTCGGCAAAACGAACATGATCCACGCGTTGCGGCTTCTGCTGGACAAGAGCTTGTCGGACGCCGACATCGAACCGTCGACGCATGACTTCCATTGCGCTCAAGATGGCACGCAGGCTGACTCGTTTTCTATCCGAATTGCCTTTTCCGAAGTGACTCAAGATGCAGTGCTCTCTCAGCTCAAAGGGCATGTAAGTGCCAATGGATGTTTCTTCCTTGAGTTTCGAGGATACAGTCAAGATTACCGCTATGAGATCGCTGCCGGTCATGATGCTGATGCCTTGGAAGTTATTCCCAGCCGCTTTTATCTGAAGTACCTGCATCTGAAGTACATCCATTCTCAGCGCGACCTTGTGCGATACATCCGCTCGGAAAAACGACATTTGCTGCGCCTCGCCCAGGCCGCCCGCGGCCAGCCAGAGACAGAGGCCGACACCAAGCAATTGCAGGCGCTAAGCGAGCTACTGAAGTCTGTAAACGATGGAGTTAGGAGCCTGCACTACGTCGCGGAGGCGACGAAAGACCTTAACGATGAATTGAAGGCGCTCTCCCACCATCATGCTGGGTACAACGTATCTCTAGATACCGGGGCGATCGGCATCGAACAATTCATCGAACAGCTGGAGTTGGGGGCAAGCACCAACGGTTCGCGGGTGATGCTCGGTGGCGACGGTCGTAATAACCAGATTTTGCTCGCCTTGTGGAAAGCCAAAAGCGTGCTTGAGCACGATCAAAATAGCGAGGTAGTGATCTATTGCGTTGAAGAGCCTGAAGCGCATCTGCATCCTCATCAGCAGCGTAAATTGGCGAGCTATCTCATCAGTGCGCTTCCCGGTCAGACCATTGTCACCTCGCACTCTTCACAAATCGCGGCAAGCTATCGGCCCGACTCTATTGTCCGGCTGCTACGGGACAACGGCGCGTCCCGAGCTGCTAGTAAGGGCTGCTCCGCCTGCATTGACGATGCCTGGACGGGGCTTGGCTACCGAATCAGTATACTTCCGGCGGAGGCATTTTTTGCCTCGGCGGTCATGCTGGTCGAGGGGCCGTCTGAAATGCTGTTTTACTCCGCACTGGCACGAGCTCATCAGATCGATCTCGATCACCGTAACATATCGCTTTTGTCTGTCGATGGCGTGGCGTTCCAAGTCTACAAACGTGTGTTGGACGCCTTGGAAATCCCATGGGCCATGCGAACCGACAATGACATCTCCAATATCTGGCTAGGTCCTCAGGGAGCGCAGGTTGTTTATCGTCATGTGGCGGGTATCAATCGTGCTCTTTCGTTAGCGGGGATGCCTTCTCAGCCTCACCGACCAGTGCCATATGACCATGCCGCCTGCTTAGCTGATGGCAATTGGCAGGCGGTGAGTGCTGCTGTCGCCACTTTTGGTATTTATCTCTCGAAAGTCGATCTAGAGAACGACATCGCCGTTGAGCTACCTGCGCTAATGGTAGGATTTAAAGGCGGTACCCTGGCTCAAGCTGTTAATTACCTACAGGGCAAGAAGGCTATCCGCATGCAGGAGTTTCTTGAACACTGCGGGGATCAGCTCATCGCACCAGTTCAGGGGGATTTGTTGAAGCCGCTGATGTACTGCCTCAACGCTGCAGAGCAGGCCTGGTGATGACTATCTTCAAGCCCAGCCCGGAACAAGAGCAGGCCATTGAGTTTGTGGGCGACATGGTTGTCGTGGCACGTCCTGGCAGTGGTAAAACCAGTGTGCTTTCCCGCAAGGTGCGTTGCCTCGTAGCCGAGCTGCGTCCCTATCAAGGCATCATCGCCATTTCGTTCACGAATAAAGCAAGCGATGAGCTGGAGCGCCGCTGCAAAGCCGACGCATTTGATGTGAAAAGCTCTTTTTTTGGCACGATCGATGACTTCTGTCTGCGCGAGGTCGTCTTTCCGTTCGCGCGGCAGTTGATGCCTGTCGCCACAAACGTACAGACGGCAAAGCTCCGGGAACTGCCTGAAGCGGTGACGCGAATGCTGCCGGCGATTCCTGTCCATGATGCGACCGTTGCCAACACCGATGATTTTCTGCCTTTCCTATATGAGGCACTGGCGCAGGGGTTCGTCCCGCTTGAAGCTGTGGGCATGCTGGCCCGCTACATAGTCGAACAGTCACCGGCTTGCCAGAAATATCTCACCGCGCGGTATCGCGCGGTGTACATCGACGAATATCAGGACAGCGGACATTTCCAGCATCAGTTGTTTTTGAGGCTCAAGGCTTTGGGGTTAATGGCTGTTGCGGTCGGCGATAGCGATCAGTCGATCTATAGGTTCGCGTATAAGGACCCTCGTTACCTGCTTGAGCTAACGGCTGACGGCAGTGGCTTTGCTCCTTTTGCCATTACCACAAATTTTCGCAGCCACCCCTCGATTAACGATTTCGCACTTCGATTGTTAGATGCGAACCACCCTATCGCTCTGACAGATGATAAGCGGGTGTTTATTAAGACAGTTGTAGGTGATCAACGCGCGATTGGGATTTGGTTGAGAACTGCTATTCCCCACCTCATGCAGCACTACCAGGTTGCTTCGGCGGACAAGGTCGCAATTTTGTGTCGGCATCAGCACTCAGCGCGCTTGATTGCTGACAATCTAGAGCTCACGCACCGCCTCATCGAGGATAGCCCTTTCAAGACTGCACTGGCTGCTGAGACAAGCCTTTTCTCGGACTTATTGCGGCTGCGTTACGACCCTCAGATGACCGCCGAAGCGTTGATTGATCGAGCGAATTTTCCCAAGCTAGCCACCCACGAACGGCGTGCAGTTCGTAGAGCAATACTGAGTTGTAGGTCTTGTCTTGAGTGCCACCTTGTTCAGACCGTAGTGCATGCTGCCACATGCCTGTTGGGGTATCAGCCATCAGCGGATGGTGTCATGGAGCTTGAGGCTATTTGTGGGGATGCCAGCAAACTCCGATGGTTTCAACAATCCGATGATGCAGCCATTCAGATCATGACGCTGCACAAAGCCAAAGGCTTGGAATTCGACTTGGTTTTTCATGCGGATCTTTACGATCATGTCATCCCGACGCGTACTTATAAGCCTGGGGTATACCAGGTTATGTTCCAGGATGAAATTCAATGCCTAAATCTACACTACGTAGGGATCACTCGTGCGATCAAAGCTTGTGTGTTGATGACATCAACTCTTCGCTTGAACAAGGGAGGGGAGGTAAAGCAGGGCGCACCATCTCAGTTCATTGGCAGAAATGGAACAAGCGCGATACAACTCACTTGGTAAATCAGTCTCTACGATCTGAAATTATTGTGGGATCTACTGGAGTTGCGGTTCTGAAGCTTTGAAGAATGCAATGTGGGCCATGGGCGCCGCCGGACCTGCTGCTTAACCCGGACCCGGCGCCTTACCTGAAGCGCGCAGGCGTGGATGCCTGGGTGCGCAATGAAGCCAAGGCCAGCGATCATGCACCGGTCTGGATTGAGCTGGGTGGGCACCGCCGGCGACGCTAGGACATTTCGAATAAACTTTAATGAGCGTGTGTAGTAGCTACAGGTCGGCCTACGGGAGTCGTCCCAGATCTGGATGAGCTCCTCGCTGTGTCGGCGCTCATCCATGCCTCTCCAAATCCCAACCCGACGAATCGCTCGTCTCGTACGTCAGCAACTGACTCGGGGGTATCCCCTTAGCTGACTACCCCTCCTCAAACACGGATAGGTACATGCACAGGTAGTGGTGTTTGCACCCAGTTTCGTTGCGCAAGTGCGCGCATGCCCGCTGCCCGTACCAGAGTGTCGCCATCCAGCGACCGAACGGTGACGATGATGTGGACTGGCAACGGTTCGGTAAGGTCGGGTTCGTAAGCCCTGAGCAGTGCGGTGGCTTGCACGCCCCAGTTGGTGCCGCTTATCCCGCGCGGGAAAGCTTTGCGATGGACCTTGACCGGCGACCACTTACTGCCGTTGGCGATCTGGGCGATCTCGTACCCGCTCTGACCTTCGTCGCTCTCCATCGGGACCTTGCCTGTGATGGTGTTGCCTTCGATGAGGCCAAAACTCAGCTCTACGTTTGCGCGCACGTACTCGCTGCCTGCGTTCGAATCCAGGGGTGGCGCATACACAGCCGTCATGATGATTTCGCCGCGGAACTTCCCGTCCTGCATCAGTACATCTGGCATCGGATATGGCGTCTTCCGCCAGCGCATATTTCCAGGCACCAAGTTGGCTTGGAACACCAAGGTGAAGCTGTCGTCAGAGTCGTACAGAGCCCTCAACACATCATCAGGACGTCCTGCTCCAAAGAATCTTCGCTGGTAGGCGTCATATTCGGGCGAGGCCAGCTGCGCCGCATGAATCATCACTGCCTTGACCAACGCCGGCGAGGGGCTATGGTTGGGGCCGCCTGCTAGCGACTGCCAAGCATGGGCGGCCATACAGGAGGCCAGCGGCGCGGCGTAACTAGTACCGAACGAATGGTAGAGATGCCCCTTGGGGGCCAGAACCTTGAGACTGGACAAGCCAGCGGCCCAGGGCGCATGGACACCACCTCCCACATGCGTGAGATCGGGCTTCGGCGTGAACACTGGTCCCGGTCCGCATCGAGAATACGGAGCTGGATGCCCTGCGGCAGTGAGGGCGTCAGCTGCGTCAATGTGGGAAACCGAAGCTACCGTAAGCGAGAGAACTGACTCGCCAGGGGTTGAAATACGGTCGGTGAGCGAAGCAGGTGTCGGCCAGTTACGGCGCGGCAGATCGTTGTAATTTCCTGCGGCGACCACGAAAAGCACTTGGTATTTTTCACTTAGCTCGTCGAGTGTCATCGACAGATCACTAAAGACACTCTCATCGCACGGGTCACCCCCGACGGAAAGGTTCCAGATCTTCACGTCCGGCCGGCGGCGCACAGCCTCACGCAGCCTCAATTCCAGGTCGCTCATGGGCGAACCTGTCACTTCGAGGGCGCAGACGTCGTGGATGAATGCTGGTGTTGTGGGAATCCAGGCATGCTTGTCGTTGTAAAACGCGCCGGCTGCAACCAGTGACGCTACTGCCGTTCCGTGTTCGTAGTTGGTGTCGGGAGGCAGGACGTAGACGTCCTGAGACTTCACGAAGTGGGCGATGGGCGAGGCTTCTCTGCTCACCCCGGTGTCGAACACCGCAACCGTTGGTAAAGTCACCGCTTGGGCTGCTGCTTGCTCGGCACTCGTGCCACTCTGTGGAACTACCACCGAGTTGCGTGGGCGATACACAGGTTCTGCGTAGATTGTTCGGATGCCGGGAAAGTCCAAGAGCTGATCAAGGCCATCGTCTTTGATCCCATCCAGGTCTTGGATACCGATGATCGGGAGGCCGCGCCCCAACTGGATTTCGATGAAGGGCAGTGACAGAGACTTTAAGGTGGCCAGCACCGTCTCGTAGTTGAGCTTGTTGAAACTCGCGTGCTGATACTGGAACAGCCGCATCACCGCCCGACCGTGATCCAGCAGGCGGTCCGTGCCTTGGGGATTTCGGCGCCGACGGTCCCACGGCTGGATCGATTCTATCGCACTCAAGTTGCAGCGAATTTTCCCGGTGTTGCGCTGCAAAATTACGTTGTTGAACGTGTTCAAGCTGCTGGCGGAGGCCCCCACCAACATCTCGTCAATTCTGGAGTGACCGGCCGGCTCAAGGTTGGCTTCTTCCGCTAGCGTGATGGGGCGATGACTTTTGGCAATTCCGGTTTCGCGCAGCTTGAGCACCAGGTGGGTGAAAGCTTGGGGATGGAGCATTCGCTCGTGCGACAGGGCTTGGCTTGCCTCGATCAGCGTCTTGGAAAGAGCAGCCCGGTACGCTGTGTCTACGACGGTGAGTTCTTTGCCACCGCCGCCGCCATTGCGCTCGATCGACGACAAGTCCTTCGACTGAAAAGGGATGTGGATAAACGGGTTTTCAACCCTCGCATTCAGCGACTCCCGTTGCGGTAACTTCTTGCCTGCCACTGTCGATCTCCTCCTTGAGGATCTTTGTTATTTGCCTTGTCGACAGGTCGTACAGTCTTCCCAATGTTCTCAGGGAGAAGTACCTGGGCGCCCATCCATTCAGCCACCGTATTTCAGATTCAACAGTAGATAGCACTCGGCCAGCAGTCAGCGCAAGATTCAAACCGAGTCGCCGCAAAAGTTGGTCTTCATCAATCGCGGTTGCATTGGAGAGTACCACCGCGCGTTTCGTGTCCAAGCACACCTGCTCGATGTTGGCTCCTGTGATGCCTTTCGAGATCTTCGCCAAGTTGTCCAAGTCCAGCCCATCCGCGTTAAAGGGCTGCAGGTACTGCTCCCAGAGGAGCTTGCGAAGGTCCAGGTCGGGTTCTGCCATGGGGATGCGGAAGCTGAAGCGTCGCCAGATTGCCGGATCGAGCAACTGATCGTGGTTCGTCGCGGCCACGATGATGGTGCTCTCTGGTACCGCATCGATGTTCTGCAGCAGCGCGATGACAACACGCTGCAACTCACCGACATCTCGCTCGTTGCCGCGCGCTCCAGCCAAGGCATCAAACTCGTCTAGGAACAGGACGCACGGCTGCTGTTGCGAGAACTCGAACACGCGGCGCAGATTTCGGCTGGTTTGACCCAACAAGCTACTGACCAAGGTGTCGCAGCGCACGGTCAGCAAGGGCAGTTCGAGATGCGCAGCTACATACCGCGCTAGCCTGGTTTTCCCGGTACCGGGAGGACCATAGGTCAGGAGACGGCTGGACATGGCAGCACCTACACGGGCCAGGTCATCGTACCGGCGAATGTTGGCCAGGAACTCGTGGACTCGCCCTGCCACTGCACTTGAGAGCAGCAGAGACTCTTTCTCCAGCTCAGGCCGACTGACGTCAACGGTGTGCAGGTGGCTTTCGCCATCGGTGGGCAGGTTGGAAAAGCTGAAGCCATTGGCGGCATCTTGGGCACTGGCGAGTGCTGCAGGTGCACGCGCAAGGCGCTCGCGAATCATGCGCGCTTGGCGCTTGTCGCCGTCGCTCTCCAGCTTGTCAGCGAGAAGGCCCGCATAGTTCGAAGCCATGCTGGCATTCGCCTTTAGAGCCCCATCCAGGATCTTCAGGATTTCAGAGAGGTATTCCACGGATTGATTCGCTCAAAAGGTAAACTGTTTCGGAAATGCGCGAGAGTGTAGCGCATAAACCAAATATCGTTACGCTTTTGTACGTTAGTGATTCACTGTCATCGGTGCCTGAGTGACTATCATGTCGCCTACACCCATCTGCTGGCGGTATGGCATCATCGGTGCGCTGAATGAACCGGTGCAGCTCCTGGAACTAGCACCGCCAGTGGCTGCGGAGCTCGGCGCTGCTGCCCCCACGTTGATTGCCAATGAGAAGTATGAATGAACGATATCCGATGGTTCGCAGCGTCCAACCCTGACGGCAATCGCTTCCCTGAGTGGCGCCGCTCATTCGGCATCGACGAGGCGGGAATCGTTTTCGTACCTGCCGCAATGGCCGGTGATGAGACAGAGATGAACGTGATGCTGTGCGCGAGTAGCGAGGGCCAGAGCACAGCAGTTCACCTGGACCATCACTACGTGCCCAGCAGCTGGCTGAAACGGGAGTTCCCGAAACATGCCGAGCTGATTGAGATGATCGAAGTGTTCGCACGGGATACGATCAAGGAGACCTTCCAATCGGGTATGGCTCCAGAATCAGAGTGAGCGACATGCAATTCAGGTTCGCGGTGAATCGGGGCTCGCCTTTTCACCGACGCCTCTATTTTTGATGGCAGATAGCCCGTAGTGCTAGCTACGATGAATCTCAGGTATCTGGATTGGAAGCCGTATGAAGCAAACCGAAATCGAGCCGCTTTTGGCGACGGTGTACGCCGTTTTGCGGGCAGAGGGTGCTGATGAGGCGGCTGAAATTGTCCGCGGTCATCCTGCGACTGCAGAACTGACTGGCAACGACAACTGGAATGGTGGGACCAACTACTGGGACATCCACTTCACCATTCCTGCATTGGAGTACGCCAAGCTCGGGCTCAAGCGGGCCTCACTCCAGGAACAAATCACGACTGCGCTGAGGATGGTGACTGAGCACGAGCAAGACGTTGCATATTCGGCGCTGATCATCCCCGCCCGTGAATTCCATGCTGATTGGCGATCCGGGAAATCTTCCAGTCTGCCGAAATCAGTGCGGCAGAACATTGCAGATGGTCTACGTCTGGAGAATGTTAAGTGGCATGGGGAGCTCAACGATGTTGAGTTTCTCAGTCGGCTGTACGAGCTTGAAAATCTCCCGTCCACCGATAGTCGCTACAAAGACGCCGCCGGCGACATTTGGCAGCACCGCTATAACAACGACGATTGGGAGGATGAATGGATCTTCAGCGACTCCCGATTCAACCTCTTTGACGGGAGTGCTGAGGCGTTTCTCCGATTCCTCTGTGAAATGGTGCACCCAGTCGTTCGTCCACAACGAGAAGAGGCAATCAAGCTTGTTGAGCATTTCAACGATCAGCTGCATGACGCTGGCTGGGAGTTGTACCAAGAGCAGCAGATCGCCGGTCGCCCACGCTTTTCCTACCGACTGATCAGCAGCGATTCGGCGGAGGCAAACGCAGGCAGGTCTGTCATGCGAGCGAAAGTCGTTGTCGAGGCTCTGAGCGCCGGATGGATGGCGAAGCAGATTGAGCGCATGGAATATGCCGTCGAGTCAGACCCAGAATTGGCGATCGGGACGGCTAAAGAGCTTATCGAAAGCTGCTGCAAATCCATCCTCAAGATTCGAGAAATTCCGTTCACCAAGGCCGATGACCTTGGCAACCTAGCGAAGAAGGTGACCAAAGCCTTACAGCTGGTTCCCGATGGCGTAAGTGATGCAGCCAAGGGGGCTGAAAACATCAAGAATGTACTCCGCAACCTTACCCAGTTAACCAGCAATCTCACGCAATTAAGAGGGTTGTACGGTACGGGGCATGGGAAGGATGGCCAACACCGCGGACTGCAACCGAGGCATGCTCGACTTGCGGTAGCCGCTGCCGTGGCATTTGTCGATTTCGTATCGGAAACGCATCGATACAGAGAGGCTAAGCAACCAGAAATAAAGTGTTAGCTTCGACCCGATCAGTTTCAAGCTAGATGCTTCGCCGACCTGGCGACCTCGGTCATTGTCTGCACACTGTAACCGCGGTCACCTCGACCCTGGCGGTCTGGCCCTCACTGGCGGAAACGCTCACGCAACGACACACCTGTTTTATTGGGTATGTGCCTGTAGGGCGTGGGCCCGATGGTTCCCTGACTAGCATCCAGCCAAAACTCAGAATGGAACACCGAAGTCATGCCTCCAGGAGGCACTGGACGTGCCTTCTTTCTGAGTCGGGCGATTCCAAGGGGCAACATGACCGCGAGCGGAAACCGTCGCGTCGTCCAGAATGACGGCGAATTCTACCACTGCATGGCAAGCCATCAATTTCAGTAGGGCTTCGAAAGTCTTGAACTCTCTGGCACCTCCACGTTGTTTCTGCAGAACGTAGACACCCTCCGGAGCAGCTATCTCCAAAACGTACCGACCAGCTCGAGTACGGCGAGCGTAGGGAACGGCATCCGATATCCTGAGTCGAGCGTGCAAATCCTGCTCAATAAATCCTAGCATCCCACCACCATCAGAAGTGTATTTTTGAATCAGAATAGCAGTTTTGATGGCATATTTTCACTTTCAAGGGGCGCTGGAATTAACTAATGTTTTTAGCCTTCAAGCCTTGCCCTATGCGGCCTTGAGCTTTATTTTTGAATCATCGACCATCTAGATGCTGGTGGGGGGGCAAGAGATAGTGGCTCCGAAAATTAGTTTTGGAGCACTTAACCATGGACTCTTTCCTTAGTTTCTTTACTTCTGCGCTAACGGCTGAGCCACTTAACCTTGCGCTGTGTGCAGTTATCACGCTGTCAGTCGCCATCGTGGCCATCGCTTGGAGGCGGAGCTAGCTATGAGCATTACGACAAGGGCAGATTTTGCCCGGTTGCCAATCAAGTGGATTCAGTCTGGTCGTGTGGCTGTTTTCGATAGTCGTGTCGGAGATGAGCCTCGGAACCGGGCGCAGCAGAATTCCAGCATCGCGGCACTGCGTCTGTTCGTCAGCTTGTGCGTGCTTGCTGACTACTACACCGGGCAAGTGAAAACGACCTACCCTCAGCTCATAGCCCTATCGGGGTTATCTAGACCGATCGTTGCAAGGGCGCTCAGGAGGCTAGAAGAGGAGGGATTGCTGAAAAAGTCCGGGAAGCCTATCCGTGAGGGCTCCATCCTGCAGTTGGCTGGGTGGGAAGAGCAGTTCCATGGAAAGCTGCCGAAAACCCGACTGTACGATGGCAGCAGAGATCAGTTACTCGTACTTCAGAATTTTGAGTTCAGCGCGCTGAGCCTCTATGCGCTGAAGGTGTTTCTCGTCATCTGTGCATTTAGAGACAGGAGAAACTACAACATTGCGACCATCAACTATAAAACCATTGCTCGCTTGGCGGGGGTACCCATTCACCAGATCCCAATGTCGATAAATCGCTTGTATCACCTGGAGCTCATTTCCTATAAGCAGGCCGACTATTACGAGCCTGGAAACACCGAGCAAGATCGAACCAATCGTTATCTCGTCCGTGGGCTAGGAGATAGATGGCCTGCGTTCAATCCTGATCGTTTGTCTGGTAAATCAAATAAACCGAGCAAAGCAAAAATTGCCGCAGCCCGAAATTTTGTTGCGAGATGACCGTCTTTCGACAATCCTTTACGACTTACGTACCTGCCACCTGTGTGCGGTCAGTGAGATTTTCGAGCCCCGCATCCTAGTGTCCCGTTCGGTTAGTTTGTTCATCTAAAATCCCCGAAGTCACTGGGCGAAGATATTAATTAGATAAAAAAATTAACCGCGCAGGTCACTAGAGGGGGCGACCTACTTTGCCCGCTATAAGTTGATTTTCTACAGGTGCGTCATGTCCTCACCCGCTCAATGCTATTAGGAGTTGACTGTCGGCGGAGCGAAACTAATCAAGCTCTTCAGCTCCTCAATCGAATTTTCAGACGATTCCCATTCGACAAACTCATCCTTAAGTGTGTTGATTAAACTGTTCACTGATCGGACCTTGTAACACAAATCCCTGAGCACTTCAGCCATTTTAAGTTCGTTATCATTTGGGACGCGATAGCGAGTCATAATTTCCTCGTAATTATCGTACCCGTCCCAAGCATTATTTCGCTCGCCGCGGTGCAGCACACCTAGACGTAGATCTTGATTGTTCTCATAATGTGGTAGCAGTTGACTATAGCTGTCTACGACGCGGATATTGGTCATTGCAAGGTAGAACAGTAAAGAGTCGCGTCCCAGCTGAAATTGATTGTTGTATGTTTTGTATTCAAGCACTTCGTTAAACAAGCTGCCCAGTACTTTGAGTAGCCGGCTGCAGTACTCACCGAGCACCATGTCCTTCTTGAATGACGATATTTCTAGAGATGCCTTGGAATGAATAAAGCAAAGCAGGGTGTCAACAGCAATGTTTACTTCCTTCTCTAATGCCAGGATGATTGTAAGATTTTTACTGGAGTCGCCTGTCCTGCGATGTCTATAGGCATTGCTATAATTTAATATCCTGCTTTCGAGAGTTATCAGTAGCTCGTTGGCAGCTTTAGATAGGGATTCACATTTAGGTGCTCTGATCTGAATGTTGCTGTATGAAATGGAGTCATGCCAGTAGCTATACATAGCCTTATATTTGGTAATAACTTCCTCATCACCGGCGTTATTGTGCAACGAGTGGAGCGCCTCAATCACCGGTGAAAAATCAACCAGAACCGGCGCATGATGATCCCGGGGCCGCACCAGCTCGAAAAACTCAGGAATTGAGAGGCTTTCTGATAGGTAACCAATCTGGCCGTTGGTTTTTCTAACCCCTACAAACAGCTGAGTTCTTTTTCCTGCTTCGTTATCCATTCGGCACCTATTAGGTCAAGAAAAAATTACTCAATCCGCACACCAAGACAGATCGTTGGTCTGTTCCGGATTGAGAAAATAGGATAAGAAGGATTGGTCGATGTGGCTAGTCGGTTACAGGATAGGAACACAACTCATTCCGCGCTAGCCTCACATTCGGTTGCATTTGCAATGGCCGGATCCAGGCTAGAGGCATCTGCCTTTGGACCGATAGGGGTCTTTCGCCAGGTAGCACACGCCGGCTCCGAGCGGGCGTAAGCTACATCAACTGACTGATCGTCGACACGAATGCGTCTATGAGCTGGGGTGTGTACTCACGCAGTACTACGTAAAAAAGATGTCTCGTGATGAGTTTTAGAACAGGAATGGTTTTTTTGAGTTTGTTTTTAGGCTTTGACATTAATGGTATTAATTTGTGTAACCCTTTATATAAATGTTAATGACCTCGAGTCAAGCATAATGAAGCATCTGGCTGGATTGTAGCTCAGGGTCTTAAATCGCTTGGATCAGATGACGGCTTTACCCGCGGTGGAAGCGCTCGACCCAAAGCAGACACAGCCCAAAGCTCAGTTTTCAGCACCTTCTCCGCCAGCCGGAGGCGCGAACATCAAGCGTTCGCCGTGGGTCGATGCTGTCAGGGGGGCATGTGGGTGTAGGATGGAGGCTCCCCCAGCAACCCAAAAAGGAGCCGCCCCTTATGAGTGAATCCGTGCGGACAACCGTAAAATGCCAAGACCCAGGTGATGGTTCTGGAGATGTCATCATTGACCTCCCCGACGATATCCTCGAATGCATGGGGCTCCACATTGGTGATTCCCTGACCATAGAATTGATAGGCGGGAGCATAGTGCTCAAGCCAATTCGTGATGCGGACGCCCAGCCCTAAGGCAGCTATCGACCCGAAGCTGCCCTTCACGAAGGGCAGAAATCGGCCATAAGCGGACGTTCGTGAGCGACTGTTTTCGCCCAAGAACAAACATTCAGGCACAGAGACTTCCTCTGGGCGGTTGCTGAGCATGGGCCAGACGGATGAGCGATTCGCTGCCCTGTGCCGATTCATTCGCCTGATCAGCAAAGTGTCCAGTGACATAAACGAATGGAAGTGATGTTCAAGTTGGTCTCCTCGGAGACCACGCTTGTTTCTTTCTAGCGCTGCCGATCTGGATGTTCATCTCAGAAATGACATCGATGCCCTCGGCGATCTCCTTCAGCGCGGCGGCAGGGCATATTGGCCTTCACAACGCTGTCGCTCACCTGCTCGTGGTTGACCATCATCTGATCGACTACTATGAGTGTGCCACTCTGCAAGCTATCAGTGGAAATGGATCTCGCTTACGGATGCACGTTTTGTATGCGGCTCACAGTACTTATGTGCTTTTATAGTTGCGGTCGGGAATCGACCATTGCTCTTTACCCGGTCAAAAAAGGAGATGTGGTTTGCCATCTAAATACAATTTTTATGTTCTCGCCTACCGCCAGAGTATTCCCTCTTCGATTCGTCCTTTTTTCGTCCTCAGAACCGATAACTGGGATGACTATGGAAACAAAGTTCAGTTCCATCTCAGCTGTGTCGATGAAGACGGCAAAGAGAGTCGCTTGGGCGCGGTCAAGATTCTCCAACGAACCAACGCGGATGGTGAACCTATTGAGGTAGCGGTAACCACAAAATTGCCAGACCAATTTTCCGTGTTAGGCGAAGATTTCATCTCGCTTGGTCAAGAGGATGGATATTACCGGGACCTTCACAAGCTCCTAGGCAGGAAGTCCAGAGGTGTGCTCGAAGCACTAGGTGATATCGCATGGCTACCTCAACTCGCTACAGACTTCGAACCAACCACAGCTTTTCGCAACGCATTGATGCGGGAGAACGGAGCACATCGCGCCCGCCGTTTTGGTGCCGCGTGGGCTGTAGGGGAGTCTGTCAATGAGGAGTCCGCTTTCAGGTACGTAGGCTCCATCGAGGGGGCGGATGTGGGCGTGGAAGCTTGCTTTGCCTTCGATGGTTACGATGCAATACCAGGTCGCATCGTTGGCATCATCGGCCGCAACGCCGTAGGCAAGACGCGATTTCTTGCAAGCCTTGGCGCCGACCTCGCACAGATTTCCCGTACTTCAGCTGAGAAACTGATGGAGCGTGAAGAGCGCTTTCCTGACGGGCGCCCTTTATTCACGCGCATTATCGCCATTTCGTACAGTGCCTTCGATCGCTTCAAGCGTCCGGCACCGGACAGTTCGAGCAGCTATGTTTATTGCGGCATTCGGAATGACAAAGGTGGGCTCTCACGCGCCTCGCTGATCGAGAGCTATCATCGGAATCAAAGGCGTATCATCGAACAGGGCTTGGAGGACCAGTGGGTCGATTACATGCAAACCATCTTAGGGGATCTGAGTGACGACCTGGTGGCTAGCCTAGAAGCAGAAATCTCCACATCGACTACAGCGACTAACGCTTTGTCGGTCTTGAGTTCCGGCCAGTCCATTCTTGCTCACTTCGTTACGGCCCTGCTTGCGTGGATTCAACCTAACTCGCTGGTCCTGTTTGACGAGCCCGAAACGCACCTTCACCCCAACGCCGTCGCCAGCTTGTTCCTTGTCCTGTCAAAGATCTTGAGTAAGTTCGACTCCTATGCAGTCGTCGCCACTCATTCGCCTGTTGTCATTCAAGAAATTCCAGCGAACCGTGTTCTTGTGTTCCAACGCGAGCAGAATGTGACCATCGCCCAGCCCTTGCAGTTGGAGAGCTTCGGTGAAAGCGTGACCGAGCTTACCCGGCACGTGTTTGAGACCTATGAGGTTGAGAGCGTCTACCGGCGCACACTCAAGAAACTGGCTAACAGGGAGTCAATTGAAGAAGTTCTAGCTCGATTTGAGCACGGACTGAGTCTCAGTGCCGAAGCCTACCTCCTAGCACAATATGCCAAGAAGGCGAGCAACACATGAAAACTCTGACTGCCTTACCTCACAATCCGGCTTATTTGGACCGGTATGTATCCATTCGAGACATCAAGCACAAAAAAACCAAGGCCCCCCTCGTGGCAGCTCATGCATTGCTTGAAGCTCGATACGAGGCGTATGCACAGGCTATCGACCGCGGTAATTTGGGTGGGCTTTCAAAAAACGACAAAGCGATTGAGCTCCGTGACTTTCTGCGTTCTTGCTACAACGTGTCCACGCAACCTCTAAAGGACCTGAAAAAGGCCATTAAAGACGCCCAGCCCAAGCGGCTTCTGAAATACTGCCCAATGTGCGGAACAACAATCCCCGGCACCTTTGATCATTACATGCCTGCGATCAGCTTTCCCGAGTTTTCTGTGCATCCCCTGAATTTGGTTCCCTGCTGTGCAAAGTGCAACTCGACGAAGGACGATGACTGGTTGTGCGCAGCAGGAAAACGCCAGTTCTTACACGCCTACTCGGACCAGGTGCCTGATGTACAATTTGTGTCGGTGACGCTCCACGAGAATCACACCGGTAGTGCCGTTGGTGCAGCCTTTGCGCTGCTAAGACCCGCTGGTGTGCCTAATCAGCAATGGGATCTCATCGACACCCATTTCCGACGTCTCAAGCTAATTGACCGCTACGACGAGCGCGGGAATGATGAAGTAGCCGAGATCCTGTCGGATTGCCAAACGTTCCTTGAGGCGGGAGGCCAGCAGGTTCGAACCTTTCTAAGGAAGCGCGCAGAGGACCGAGCTGCGGTCTATGGAAGAAATCATTGGATTGCCGTGCTGATGGGGGCCATGTGGCAGCATCCCAACTTTGAGGACTGGCTCGGTGTCTTCTAAACCTGCTTGGAGCAGTCGAGCAGATTCGCGACGCGGACCCTATCCGGTGTAGCCGGTCACTCGAACCGGCCCCACGCTTAAGGACCGTGCCAGGCTGGAACAGCGCACCGAAATTCATAGCCACGCGCTTTTCCCAGGCAAAGCATCGTAAAGCCGTCTTTAACCCATAAGCAGTCCTGTCGTTGTCAAGGTTACTGGGCATGGTAAGGATGGCCAACACCGCAGACTGCAGCCGAGGAATGCTCAGCTTGTGCTAGCCGCTGCCGTGGCATTTGTCGATTTCGTATCGGAAACGCATCGATACCGAGAGGCAAACAACAATATGAGAATCCCTGGCAGCAAATGATTTCCGGGGTTGACGGCCGTGCTAGCGGTTTCGAAACCATGTTGGATAAGCATCCGCCTGGCAGTCACGAGGATCTTCTCCTCGCCTGAAGTGATGAGGCTCTCCTCAAACTAAGAGGATCATGCCGCGTCCATCGGGGCATTCGGCTCAGTGAAATTACGTGGTAGGTGTCTAACGAGGTCGCCGTAGCAAGCCACCTTAGGGGGAGGCCGCTTTGACCAGCAACCAACTGTCACTCGCTTCAGGTTGGGACCGCCTGTCGGGGAGGATGTGTACGTATTCCGGTTTCCCTCACAGAAGATTCTATCGCCTGCAGGATGCGCTGCGAGCAGGATCATCGAATCCGCTTCAAAGCCGCGTGGCTCCTGGCTGAGACAGTTTTAATTCTTTAGAGCATGGAGCCGAAAGGCCATTTTTTGGGTGTTGTGACAGATTTGCGCTTTATTCAAGCACGGCTACAGCCCGCGAAAGCCGGGGCGTATTGAGACCGTTTTTCATCTTCAAGATCAGGAGGACGCCGCACAGGCGCCCTCCCTTTATGCTGTCTTCCTTCCTTTCAACGTCTCCCCGCAACCTGTCCGAGCAGGTAAAAACGCATATTGGATATGCAGCACTGGCGCATCGTGTATGCGTGAAACGTCATATCCTTCTGGTGCTTAATGTGGCCGTGCCTTGCGGCCTAGCGATGCAGCAACACACTGGTCGACCCAGGATGGGCGATCCGACAACAAGAACAAGAGAAGTCATCGACATGGATGTGAGATGTGATCAGCTCAAGACGCTGACGGGTACGCTGTGCCTGGCATTTGCCACCGGCCTGCCGCTGTCGGCTGCGGCGGCCTATCAGGACACTGGCCGCCTGGGCGACCCTGCCAGCTGGCGGTCGGTCGAATACCTGCAGGACTGGGGCCTGGAGCGCATGCAGGCGAGCCAGGCCTATGCCGCCGGGTTCACCGGTGCCGGGGTCAGCATCGGCGCCCTGGACTCGGGATTCGATCCCGCCCATCCCGAAGCCAGCCCCGGGCGTTTCCACGCGGTCACCGCAACCGGCCAGTACCTCGACGGTACTCCGTTCAGTGTGTCCGGGGTGCTCAATGGCGCCAACGACAGCCACGGTACCCATGTCACCGGCACCATGGGTGCGGCCCGTGATGGCGTGGGCATGCACGGCGTGGCCTTCAATGCCCAGGTATACGTGGGCAACACCAACAAGAATGACAAGTTCCTGTTCGGCACCGATCCCGATCCGCGGTATTTCAAGGCGGTCTACGATGCCCTGGTGGATGCCGGGGCGCGGGCGATCAACAACAGCTGGGGCAGCCAGCCCAAGGATGTCAGCTACCAGACCCTCGGCGACCTGCGCGCGGCCTACGCCCAGCATTTCCAGCAGGCCACCTGGCTCGATGCCGCTGGCGATGTGGCGCGTCGGGGTGTGATCAATGTGTTCAGCGCCGGCAACAGCGGTTATGCCAATGCCAGCGTGCGCTCGGCGCTGCCGTACTTCCAGCCGGAACTGGAAGGGCACTGGCTGGCGGTGTCGGGCCTGGACAAGAACAACCAGCAGAAATACAACCAGTGCGGCATCGCCAAATACTGGTGCCTGGCGACCCCCGGGGCGGCAATCACCAGTACCGTGCCCGGTGGCGGCTATGCCACCTACAACGGCACCTCGATGGCCGCGCCCCATGCTACCGGGGCCTTGGCTGTGGTCATGGAGCGTTATCCCTATCTGAACAACCAGCAGGCCTTGCAAGTGCTGCTGACCACATCGCGCCAGCTCGATGGCTCGCCGACCCAGGCACCCAGCGAGCGGGTGGGCTGGGGCGTTCCGGACCTGGGCCGGGCCCTGCACGGCCCAGGGCAGTTGTTGGGGGAGTTCAACGTCAACCTGGAGCGTGGGCAGGGCGATACCTGGAGCAACGGTATCTCCGACCAGGCGCTGGTGCAGCGTCAGGCCGAGGACGTCGCGGAACGTCAGGCCTGGCAGCAGACCCTCAAGGATCGCGGCTGGGAGCATGGCCTGGCAGCTGGCGCCAGCCAGCAGGACCGCAGCGACTATGCCCTGGGCATGGCCCGTGACGCAGCGGCTGCGCAGCGGGTTTACCAAGGCAGCCTGGTCAAGTCCGGGGCCGGCTGGTTGGTGCTCACGGGTGACAGCAGCTACCGCGGCCCGACCCGCGTCGATGGCGGGTTGCTGGCGGTCAACGGCAGCCTGCAATCAGCGGTGACGGTCAATGCTGGCGGTACAGTGGGCGGCAATGGCCGGGTCGGTGCCCTGATTGCCAACGCTGGGGGCGTGGTGGCCCCGGGTAACTCCATCGGCACCTTGAATGTCGCCGGCAACCTGGACTTGCAGCCGGGTTCGACCTATCAGGTGGAGCTGTCGCCCACGGCCAGCGACCGACTCGTGGTGGATGGCCAGGCCAGCGTCGCTGGCGCCAATCTCAGTCTGGTGCCCCAGGCCCGGCCGAACCTGCTCGCCGGTGGCCCGGTCACCAGCCTGGTGGGGCGCCAGTTCGACATCCTGCAGGCGGCAGGCGGCGTCGATGGGCGCTTCGCCCAGGTCCAGCCCGGCTACCTGTTCCTTGGGACCGTGCTCGACTATTCGGCCAACGGTGTGCAGTTGGACGTGACGCGCAGCGCGGCGACGTTCGACAGCATCGCTGTCACGCCCAACCAGCTCGCCAGCGGCGCCGCCGTTGAGCGCCTGGGGCCGGGCAATCCGGTGTATGAAAGCCTGCTGCTCTCGACCTCGGCGGACCAGGCCCGGGACGGCCTGCGCCAGCTCGCCGGAGAGATCTACCCGGCGTTGGACTCGATGCTGCTCAGCCAGGGCTCGGTGTTGCGTGATGCCTTGGGCGAGCGTGTGCAAGGCGCCGCACTGCCTGCCAATGCGCCTGGCACGACGGCGCGCGAGACAGACTCGACCCAGCTCTGGCTCAAAGGCCTGGGCAGTTGGGGGCGCATCGAGGGCGTGCAGGGCAGCGAGTCCTATACCAGCTCCCTGGGCGGCATGCTGCTGGGCCTGGACCGGGACTTCGACGAGCAGACCCGCGCCGGCCTGGCCGCCGGCTACAGCGACAGCTCCCTGGGCATGGGCGGCAGCCACTCCCGGGCCACGGTCGACAGCTACCACCTGGGCGCCTATGTCCGCCACGACGTCGACCAGTTGCGCTTGAGCCTGGGCGGCAGCTACAGCTGGCACCGCGCCGAAGTTCGTCGCGACTTGGCCTATGCCGAGGTGTCCGGCCGCCAGCGCGCGCGGATCGATGCCCGCAGCCAGCAGCTGTTTGCCGAGGCGGCCTATCTCCTGGCGTTGCCGGCGGTGCAACTGGAGCCGTTCGCCAACCTGACCTACCAGCATCTGGACCGTGATGGCTTCCATGAGAAGGGCGATGCCGCAGCGTTGCAGGCGGGCGACGAGCAACGTGATGCCTGGTTGAGCACCTTGGGCCTGCGTGGGCGCCAGCAATGGCAAGTGGGCCCGCAGCAGGACCTGCAACTGGCGGCAAGCCTGGGCTGGCAGCACCGGCTGAGCGGAACCCAGGACCGCGAGCACCTGGCCTTTGCCGGCAGTGACCTGCCGTTCCGGGTGGAGACGGCGCCGGCCTTGCGCGATGCCGCGCTGGTCGGGCTCCAGGCACGGGTGGGCCTGACCCGCGACCTGGACCTGAGCCTGGACTACCAGGGGCGCCTGGCCAGTCGTGAACAACAGCATGGCGCGGGGCTCAACCTGCAATGGCGTTTCTGAGGTGTCGTGGCGCCAGTTGCTGCAATACGGAGTTCGACCAACGCGGTATTCAATCCATACAACTAAGGAAGGTCGTAGTGAAGCGAGTCAGACAGGATGACAGCGCACTTGGGCAGGGCTGGGCCCTGGCGCCGCTGGGGCGGGTATTGGTGGGCTGGGTGGCGTTGATGGGCACGGCCCAGGCCGCACCCTATGTGGAGAGTGGCCGCCTCGGCGACGCCAGCAGCTGGCGCAGCAGCGAATTCAAGGCCGACTGGGGGCTCGGGGCGATCCACGCCGACAGCGCCTATGCCGCCGGCTACAGCGGCAAGGGGGTGAAGCTGGGGATCTTCGACCAGCCGGTGTACGCCGCGCACCCTGAGTTCGCCGGCAAGGACAAGATCGTGACCCTGGTCACCAGCGGCATCCGCCAATACACCGACCCCTACATTCCGGTGAAAGCCGGCGATGCCTTCCGCTACGACGGCAGCCCTTCGGTAGGTTCGGATGGCAAGCTCGGCTCCCATGGCACCCACGTCGGCGGGATCGCCGCCGGCAACCGTGACGGCGTGGAGATGCATGGCGTGGCCTTCGATGCGCAGATCATCAGCGCCGACAACGGCGACCCCGGCCCCGAGGATGGCATCGTCCTGGGCAACGATGGCGCGGTGTACAAGGCCGGCTGGGACAGCCTGGTGGCCAGCGGCGCACGAATCATCAACAACAGCTGGGGCATCGGCATCACCGACCGCTTCGCCAAGGGCGGGCGCAATCCGGACTTCCCGCATTTCACCGTGGACGATGCCCGGGCACAGTTCGCGCAGATCCAGCCGTTGCTGGGCACCTTGCCCGGTGGCGCCTATGACGGGGCCATCGCCGCTGCCCGCAGCGGGGTCCTGACGATCTTCGCCGCCGGCAACGACTACAACCTGAACAACCCCGATGCGATTGCCGGGCTGGGCTATTTCGTACCGGAGATCGCCCCCAACTGGATGACCGTGGCGGCGTTGCAGCAGAACCCCGACACCAGCAGCGCCAACCCGTACGTGATCAGCACGTTCTCTTCGCGCTGCGGCTATACCGCAAGCTTCTGCGTATCGGCCCCCGGCACCCGCATCTACAGCGCGGTGATTGGCGGTACCAGCCTGGCGGACCTGACCCAGGGTTACGCCAACAAGAACGGTACCTCCATGGCCGCGCCCCATGCCGCCGGCGCAGCGGCGGTGCTGATGGAGCGCTTCCCGTACATGAGCGGTGCGCAGATCGCCAGCGTGCTGCGCACCACCGCCACCGACATGGGCGCGCCGGGCATCGATTCCTTGTATGGCTGGGGCATGATCAACCTGGACAAGGGTATCCGCGGCCCCGGCATGTTGGTTACCGAGCAGGACATTCCCGAGGAGTTGCGGATCGCCGGCGGCTACGGCCCGAGCCAGTTCGTCGCTGATCTGCCGGGTGTCGGCGCCCTGGTGGATGCTGGCAGGCCTACCGAAAGGCGCTGCAACGATCTGAGCTGCGTGCTGGATTTGTGGAGCAACGATATCTCCGGGCATGGCGGCCTGACCAAGCAGGGCATCGGCACCCTGGTGCTCAGCGGTAACAACACCTATGCCGGGCCGACGCTGGTCAACCAGGGGCGGCTGGCGGTCAATGGTTCGCTGCAATCGACCGTGACGGTCAACGACGGCGGCGTGCTGGGCGGCAATGGCCGGATCGGCGCGCTGGTGGTCAACCGCGGCGGTGTGGTGGCGCCCGGCAACTCCATCGGCACCTTGCGCGTGGCTTCCGACGTGACCTTCCAGCCAGGCTCGACCTATGCGGTGGAGGTGGACAGCACCGGCAGCGATCGTCTGGTCAGCGATGGCCAGATAGCCGTGGGCGGTGCCAACCTGGCCCTGGACCTGCAGAACCCTGGCGTTTCGCTGCAGTCCCAGCAGGCCACCAGCCTGGTCGGGCGGCAGTTCGACATCGTGGATGCCGCAGGCGGCGTGCAAGGCAGTTTTGCCCAAGTGCAGTCCAACGCGCTGTTCCTCGGTGGTGGCTTGGCGTATAGCGGCAGTGGGGTGCGGCTGGCGGTGCAGCGTAATGCCACCTCGTTCGCCAGTGTCGGCCTGACCGCCAACCAGCGTTCGGTGGCCGCGGCGGCCGATCGGCTCGGCGCGGGCAACCCGGTCTACGAGAGCCTGCTGTTGTCGGCCGATGCCGCCAGCGCCCAGCAGGCGTTCGACCAACTGTCCGGCGAAATCCACCCGGCGGTGGGTAACTTGCTGCTCAGCGACAGCCGCCAGTTGCGCGACGCCGTGGGCGAGCGTACCCGGCTGCAGGCTGTGGAAGGCCAGGACAACGGCCTGTGGGTCAAGGCCCTGGGCGCCTGGGGCAAGGCCGATGGTGATTCCGGACATGCGCGCTATAGCAGTTCGATTGGCGGCATGCTGCTGGGGATCGACGGGCAGATGAGTGAAGACACCCGTGTCGGCATCTTCACTGGCTACAGCGACAGTTCGCTGAGCATGGGCGATGGCCGTCATTCCTCGGCCAGCGTCGACAGCTACCACTTGGGTGCCTATGCCGGCAAGGAACTGGAGCAGCTGCGCCTGAGCGTGGGCGCCAGCCACAGCTGGCACCGTATCGAGACCAAGCGCGAACTGCAGTACAACGAGGTCAGCGATCGCCAGAAGAGCAAGCGCGACGCCCAGAGCACCCAGGTGTTCGGCGAGGCGGCCTGGAAGGTCGAACTGCCGAGCGTGGCGCTGGAGCCGTTCGCCAATCTGGCCTACGTGCATATCGCCAGCGACAGCTTCAGGGAGCATGGCGGCGCTGCCGCGCTCAAGGGCGGGCAGGATAACCGCGATGCCTGGCTCTCGACCTTGGGCATGCGGGCCGGCAAGCAACTGCAGTTGTCCAGCGGCCAGGCGGTTGAGCTTGCCGCCACTCTGGGCTGGCAGCACAACCTGAATTCCACCGGGGCCGACCAGCATTTGGCGTTCGCGGGCCAGGGCGATACCTACAAGGTTCAGGCGCTGTCACTGGATCGTGATGCGGCGGTGGTCGGTGCGCGGGTGGGGATCGCCCTGGGTCGCCAGGCCCGGGTCAACCTGGACTACAACGGACTGCTGGGTAGTCGCGACAAGAGCCACGGGGTCGGCTTGACCCTGGATTGGGCGTTCTAACGCTAAGGTCTCAGTGCTTTGTAGTCAAAAAGGCCCCTGCATTAGCGGGGGCTTTTAAGTTCTGCAGATAAGCATTTTCGGCGCAATGTGAAATCCGTAGCAGTTCGTCGTTGTAGGACGTTTCTACAACCAGCGTCTGGCATGGATCAATGTTTTCTCCCCGAGTTTGCCCTAACGTCCCCCGACCCATCAGTCATCAAGGACGACAGGAAATGCAGACGCTGCAACGAAAGCACGATATCCAGCCATTGGAAGGCGATGAAATGACCCTCCTGGTCAATGGCCTGCCTGCGGTCGCCAGTGCCGGCGAAACCGTACTCAGCGTGCTCAACGCCGTTGGCCTACGCCAGCTGGCGCGTAACGATCATGGCCAGCTCAGCGGTGCCTACTGCGGTATGGGTATCTGCCATTGCTGCCTGGTGCAGATCGACGGTCGTCCCAAGCGTCGCGCCTGCCAGACCATCGTCAAACCGGGCATGCACATCGAGACCGAGGTCAACCGCATGCATGAGGAGGCCCATCCATGAGCCTTCGTCCTGTGATCGTCGGTGGCGGCTCGGCCGGCATGGGCGCGGCCATCGAGCTGGCCGAACATGGCGTGGATTGCCTGCTGTTCGACGAGGCCTCGCGCCCCGGTGGCGTGGTCTATCGTGGCCCGTTGCGCGCCGGCGTCGACTTGGGCTACCTGGGCCCGCGCTACACCAAGGCCCTGACCAAGCTGCACGAAGACTTTGCCGCCTGCGCCGAGCGCATCGACCTGCGCCTGAACCATCGCGTGGTGGGCGGTGACGACCAGCGGCTGATGGTCCTCGATGGCGACGAGCGCCTGCACGAGATCGACTATTCCCACCTGCTGCTGGCCGCCGGTTGCCATGAACGCAACGTGCCGTTCCCTGGCTGGACCTTGCCGGGCGTGATCCTGCTCGGTGGTTTGCAACTGCAGATCAAGAGCGGTGTGGTCAAGCCACTGGGCAGTACCCTGATTGCGGGTACCGGGCCTTTGCTGCCACTGGTCGCCTGCCAGCTGCACGCCGCCGGTGCCAAGGTGGCGGGGGTGTACGAGGCCTGCTCGTTCAACCGCATCGCCAAGGAAAGCCTGGCGCTGATGAACAAGCCGCAGCTGTTCCTCGATGGCCTGAGCATGCTCGCCTACATGAAGCTCAACGGCATCCCCATGCATTACGGCTGGGGCGTGGTGGGCGCCACGGGTGAGGGCGAGTTGCAGGAAGTCGAGGTCGCACCCTATACCCAGGACTGGCAGCCGGACATGAGCCGTGTCCAGCGCGAGCAGGTGCGCACGCTGGCAGTGGGCTATGGCTTCATCCCGCGTACCCAGCTCAGCCAGCAACTGGGCCTGGCCCATGGCTTCAGCGAGGACGGCTACCTGCGTGCCGAATGCAACGTGTGGCAGCAAAGCAGCCAGCCGAACATTCACCTGGCGGGCGACATGGCCGGGATCCGCGGCGGCGAGGCGGCCATGCTGACCGGGCGCATCGCCGCGGTTTCGATGCTCCACCAGTTGGGCAAGCTCGACGCCGAGCAGGCGATCGAGCGCCGGGAGCGCTACCTGGGCAAGCTGGCGGCGATCAAGCGCTTCCGCTCCGGGGTGGAACGCTACACCGCGCGCGGCGCGGCGCAGATCGAGCTGCCCCGGGCCGACACGGTCATCTGCCGCTGCGAGCATGTCACCCGCGACCAGATCGACCTGGCCCTCGAGCAGGGTGTGCAGGACATGGCCAGCCTGAAGATGCGCACCCGGGTGAGCATGGGCGATTGCCAGGGGCGCATGTGCGTCGGTTACTGCAGCGACCGCCTGCGCAGCGCCACCGGGCGCAAGGACGTGGGCTGGCTGCGCCCGCGCTTCCCGGTGGACCCGATCCCGTTTTCCGCATTCGAACAACTCGGCACGGAGGCCTGAACATGAACAAGCACTACGACATCATCATCGCCGGTGGTGGGGTTATCGGCGCGTCCTGCGCCTACCAGCTGTCCAAGCGCCGCAACCTGAAGATCGCCCTGATCGACTGCAAGCGCCCGGGCAACGCCACCCGCGCCTCGGCCGGCGGCCTATGGGCCATCGGCGAATCGGTGGGTCTGGGTTGCGGGGTGATCTTCTTTCGCATGATGTCCTCGCGCAGCAAGCGCGAGGCCAATGGCGCGGCGGTGGTGGTCGATTCGAGCACGCCGCATATCCTGCCGGAATGCTTCTTCGACTTCGCCTTGCAGTCCAATGCGATTTATCCACAGCTGCACCAGGAACTGATCGAACGCCACGGCATGGATTTCAAGTTCGAGCGCACTGGGCTCAAGTACATCATCCAGGATGAAGAAGACCAGCTGTACGCCGAGCACATCGTCAAGCAGATCCCGCACCTGGCCGACCAGGTGCGCTGGCTCGACCGCGACGCGCTGCGCGCTTCGGAGCCGGCGGTGACGCTCAAGGCCAATGGCGCGCTGGAGTTTCTCTGCGATCACCAGGTCAGCCCGTTCCGCCTGGGCGATGCGTTCATGGAGGCGGCGCGGCAGAACGGCGTCGACCTGTACCCGAACGTGAACATCACCGGTGTGCTGCATGAAGGTTCACGGATCAAGGGTGTGCGAACCGCCGAGGCCGGTGAGTTCCATTGCGGCACATTGATCAATGCCGCTGGCGCCTGGGCGGCGGAACTGAGCGAGTGGGCAACCGGGGAGAGCATTCCGGTCAAGCCGGTGAAAGGCCAGATCGTGCTGACCGAGCGTCTGCCCAAGCTGCTCGATGGCTGCATCACCACCAGCGATTGCTACATGGCGCAGAAGGACAACGGCGAGATCCTGATCGGCAGTACCACCGAGGAGAAGGGCTTCGATGTCAGCAATACCTTCCCGGAGATCAACGGCTTGGTGCAAGGGGCGATCCGCTGTGTGCCACAGCTGGCGCAGGTGAACCTCAAGCGCACCTGGGCTGGCCTGCGGCCTGGGTCACCGGACGAGCTGCCGATTCTCGGGCCTGTGGATAATGTCCAAGGGTACTTCAACGCCTGTGGACATTTCCGTACCGGGATTCTGACCTCGGCGATTACTGGGGTGCTGCTGGACAAGGTTGTCCACAATGAGGCGCTGCCGTTGGATATCACACCATTCCTGGCTTCGCGGTTCCACGCAGGTGTGGATAAACAGTTGGCGCACGGTTGATGGATGCGGGGGCCGCAAAGCGGCCCCCGCAGAAGTCAGATCTGCATCGCCATCCCGTCCACATTCATCGCCGCCTGGCGCAGGGCCTCGGAGCGGGTCGGGTGCGGGTGGCAGGTGAGGGCGATGTCCTCGGCCGAGGCCGAGAACTCCATCGCCACGCAGAACTCGCCGATCATCTCGCTCACGCTCGGGCCAACCAGGTGGACGCCCAGCACCTCGTCGGTGACGGCGTCGGCGATGACCTTGGCGAAGCCCTCGGTCTCGTGGTTGATCTTGGCGCGGCTGTTGGCGCTGAAGGGGAACTTGCCGACCTTGTAGGCACGCCCTTCGGCCTTGAGCTGCTCTTCGGTCTTGCCGACGCTGGCCAGTTCCGGGCGGGTGTAGATAACGCCTGGGATGAGGTTGTAGTTGACCTCATGGGCCTTGCCGGCGATGCGCTCGATGCACGACACCGCCTCGTCCTCGGCCTTGTGCGCCAGCATCGGGCCAGAGGTGACATCGCCGATCACCCAGATGCCAGGCACCGCGCTGCGGTGATGGTCGTTGACGAGCATGCCGCGCTTGTCGGTTTGCAGCCCGGCGCTTTGCAGATTCAGGCCCTGGGTAAAAGGACGGCGGCCGATGGCTACCAGCACATAGTCGGCCTGCAGGGTTTCGGCGGTACCACCGGCGGCGGGTTCCAGGGTCAGTGTGACGCCGTCGGCAGCGGCCGTGGCCTGGGTCACCTTGCTGCCGAGCTTGAAGGTCATGCCTTGCTTGGCCAAGGCTTTCTGCAGGGTCTTGGCGGTTTCTTCGTCGGTGCCAGGGCAGATGCGGTCCAGGTATTCGATCACCGTCACTTCGGCACCCAGGCGACGCCATACCGAACCCAGCTCCAGGCCGATCACCCCGGCGCCGATGACGATCAGGTGCTTGGGCACCTGGGGCAGCGACAGGGCACCGGTGGAGTCGATGATGCGCTGGTTGTCGATGGTCACGCCAGGCAGCGGCGTGGGCTCCGAGCCGGTGGCGATGACGATGTCCTTGGCCTGCAGGGTGGTTTCGCTGCCGTCCTCGGCCTTGACGATCACCTTGCCGACCCCGTCCAGGCGGCCCCAGCCTTTGATCCAGTCGACCTTGTTCTTGCGGAACAGGTATTCGATGCCCTTGGTCAGGCCAGTCACGCTTTCATCTTTCTGCTTCATCATCTGGCCCAGGTTGAGGGTCGGCTTGACCTCGATCCCCAGGTGGGCGAACTCATCGCCACTGGCCGCCTCATACAGCTCGGAAGCGTGCAGCAATGCCTTGGAGGGCATGCAGCCGACGTTCAGGCAGGTGCCGCCCAAGGTCGAGCGACCCTCGACACAGGCCACGCTCAAGCCCAGCTGGCCCGCGCGGATCGCTGCGTTGTAGCCGCCGGGGCCGCCGCCGATGATCACCACGTCATAGGATTTCATGGGTTTCGTTACTCCGAGAGTGTGAGGAAGCGAAGAGGGCACAAGGTTAATCTGAGCGAGCAGGATTGTATACAATCCGCTGAATGGGCCGAGCCAGATAGTTCTAGACTATGGTCGTGATTACCGGAAACTTCGTACGAATGAACTACCCTGATGCGGTGACGTCCGACACATTAAGGCGTGGCGTCCCGTATCAACGAAAGGGAGGGTCATGAATGCTTGCGCAACTTCCACCTGCGTTGCAGAGCTTGCACTTACCTTTGCGCGTCAAGCTGTGGGACGGAAACCAGTTCGATCTGGGGCCGAGCCCGCAGGTCACCATCCTGGTCAAGGAGCCCCAGCTCATTACCCAGCTCACCCATCCCAACCTCAACGAGCTGGGATCAGCCTTCGTCGAGGGCAAGCTGGAGCTGGAAGGTGATATCGGCGAAGTCATCCGGGTTTGCGACGAACTCAGCGATGCCTTGCTCAAGGATGAAGATGAGGCTGTGCCGGCACGCACGGCCCATGATAAGTCCACCGATGCCGAAGCCATTTCCTATCACTACGATCTGTCCAACGAGTTCTACCAACTGTGGCTCGACCCGGACATGGTCTATTCCTGTGCCTACTTCAAGGAGCCGGACAACACCCTGGCCCAGGCCCAGCAGGACAAGTTCGACCACCTGTGCCGCAAGCTGCGCCTGCAGGCTGGGGATTACCTGCTGGATGTCGGTTGTGGCTGGGGCGGGCTGGCGCGCTTCGCCGCCCGTGAGTATGGCGCCAAGGTGTTTGGCATCACACTGAGCAAGGAGCAGCTGAAGCTGGGCCGCCAGCGGGTCAAGGAGGAGGGCCTGGCTGACAAGGTCGACCTGCAGATCCTCGACTACCGTGACCTGCCCCAGGATGGTCGCTTCGACAAGGTGGTCAGCGTCGGCATGTTCGAGCATGTTGGCCACGCCAACCTCGAGCTGTACTGCCAACGGTTGTTCGGTGCGGTGCGCGAAGGCGGCCTGGTGATGAACCATGGCATCACTGCCAAGCATGTCGATGGCCGCCCCGTCGGCCGCGGCGCGGGCGACTTCATCGATCGTTATGTGTTCCCCCATGGCGAGCTGCCGCATATCTCGATGATCACTGCGCGGATTTGCGAAGCGGGGCTGGAGGTGGTCGACATCGAGAGCCTGCGCCTGCACTACGCCAAGACCCTCAACCACTGGAGCGAGAACCTCGAGAACCAGCTGCATCGCGCCGCCGCGCTGGTGCCGGAGAAGACCTTGCGTATCTGGCGCCTGTACCTGGCCGGTTGTGCCTATGCCTTCAGCAAGGGCTGGATCAACCTCCATCAGATTCTTGCCGTGAAGCCTTACGTCGACGGTCACCACGACCTGCCGTGGACCCGTGAGGATCTGTATCGCTGACCTGTACAGCGGCGTGCTCGTCCGGCACGCCGCTGTGCGCTAGAGGATCGGTGAAATCAGGCGTGCGATGCGCATTCCCAGCTGTTGCAGACGATGGGTGTCGCGGCTGTCTTCAGCGGTAATCTCCCTGGCCTGCTCGAAATCATTCACCAGCATGAGCTCGACCTGATCGGCAAAGGCACGATCCACCGTGAGCAAGGTGATCTCGAAATTCAGCCGGAACGAACGATTGTCGAGGTTGGCGCTACCGATGGCGCTGACCTCGTCGTCTACCAGCACGACTTTCTGATGCAGGAACCCTGGCTGATAGCGGAACATGCGCACTCCGGCGCGAACCGCTTCGAAGGCGAACAGGCTGGAGGCGGCGTAGACAATGCGGTGGTCGGGGCGTGAGGGAATCAGGATGCGCACATCGACGCCCCTCAGTACCGCCAGGCGCAGGGCGGCGAAGATGGCTTCGTCGGGAATGAAGTAGGGGCTGGTGATCCATACCCGGCTGCTCGCCGAGTGAATCGCCTCAAGGAAGAACAGCGCGCAGGTTTCCTGGGGGTCGGCCGGGCCGCTGGCCAATGCTTGGCACAGCACGCCATCCTCGGGGTAGGCATCAGGCAGGATCAGCGGCGGGAGCTGGCGCGTGGCCCAGTACCAGTCCTCGGCGAACGACTCCTGCAGGCAGGCCAGCACCGGACCGCTGATTTGCACGTGGGTATCGCGCCAGGGCGAGAGCTTGGGGTGTGCCCCGAGGTATTCGTCACCCACGTTGTGCCCACCGAGAAAACCCTGCAAACCATCGACCACCACGATCTTGCGATGATTGCGAAAGTTGACCTGGAAACGGTTGAACCAGCCGCGCCGTGTGGCGAAGGCTTCGATCTGCACCCCACCGTCACGCAGTACCTGGCTGTAGCTGGCCGGCAGCGCGTGGCTGCCGACGCGGTCGTAGAGCACGAACACCCGTACACCTTCGGCGGCCTTGCGTAGCAATAGCTGCTGCAGTTCCTTGCCCAGGGCATCGTCGTGGATGATGAAGAACTGCACCAGCACGGTGTCCCGCGCCAGGCGGATGGCCGAGAAAATCGCCTCGAATGTGGCAGCGCCATCGATCAGCAGTTTCACTTCGTTGTTCGCCAGGCATGGCATCCGCCCCAGCTTGGGCATGGCGCGCAGGGCGGCATAGCTGTCCGACTCGCGTGCGGTCAGCGCTTCCTCCACCCATGGGCGCCAGTTCAGGTTGGCCATGGCCACATGCATTTCCTGGTTGGCCTGACGCCGCGCCTGGATGTACGCATAGAAGGAGCGGGCGCCGAAAATCAGGTAGGGGATGAGGGTGAGGTAGGGGATGAACAGCAGAGACATGGCCCAGGCGATTGCACCTTGGGCGGTGCGCACGGTGAACACCGCATGCAGTGCGGCAGCCAGGCCGAGCAGGTGAATCAGACCGAGCACGTAACCGAAAAAGTAGGGGCTGTGGTAATCCATACGCATCCTGCTTGCCGAGTGTACTGTTGCTAACAGACCACGTTAGAGGGGGCGTCTGCAACCCGCAGGCGATTTCGACGTCTAAAGGCTCAGTCCGGCCAGAGCCGGTATTTCGAGGAGCTTTCATCCATGAAGATTCGTCTGCCACTGCTCGCCCTGCTACTGGGGTTGGGCAGCCCGCTGGTTCACGCGCAGATGTTGCAACCCGGCTTGTGGGAACTGACCACCAGCAATATGCAGGTCGATGGCAAGCCGTTGCCAGACATGGAGTTCATGCTCGGCCAGTTGAAAAACCTGCCGCCTGAGCAACGGGCGATGATGGAAGGTGCCCTGGCCAAGCAGGGGATCACCGTGGGCGGCAAGGGTGTGCGCTCGTGCCTGACACAGGAGCAAGTCAAGACCAACGACATCCCACTGCAAGATCCGCAATCAGGCTGCACGCAGAAGATCACCGAGCGTAATGGCAATGTCTGGAAGTTCCAGTTCAGTTGCCCCAAGGCCCAGGGTAACGGCCAGGCCACCTTCCTCAGCGACCGTGAGTTCCTGACCAAGGTCAACGGTACGTTCAATGCCTCCGGTGTCCAGCAGCAAGGCAGCATGGATACCCGGGCGGTCTGGTTGGGCAACGACTGTGGAACAGTGAAGCCACGCAGTTGAAGTAGCGCTCACCACCGATGTTGAGTAACCGCGACCGCGTCGTGGGCATGCAGGCTCTCTGCATGTTCCACGCGCACGCTGAACCCCGCCACTTCCTCAATCTGTCCCAATGCCACGTGCAGGCGCCGGGCAGCATCTTCACAGAACATCAGGTTCTGACCATTGGCCAGGGCAAATGCCTGCTCGTCGGCGCGCTTCACGGCGGTCTGCACTGCGGTACCCAGCGCAGCCTCCGCGGTGTCGATCAGCCCTGTCAGGTTCAGCGTTTCCCCTGCAAGGCGTACCTGAAGCCTGGCCATGCTCCGTTGGCTATGGGGCGTCGCGACGATACCTGCGCTGCTGCCCAGCCATCGGCGAATGTCGCGCCGATCCAGTGGCCGGTGGGCGAAGTCCCTGTCGAACTGCTCCTGGATCAGCTGCCTTGCGAGTGCTGCCGAGCATGGGCACGTCGACGAGTAGGGCACATTCACTGATAGTTCCACGTGGAACATTTCATATTCCAGCTTGGCATCCACGGTCACCGGGTAGCGCTTCCAGCCAGCCAACGGGCTGATCAATGCCGACCGCTTGAGCAGATGATCGAACGTCAGCCGCAGATAAGCATTGTTGGACAGGCCGGTGTGGCTAAGCAGAAATGCCCGCAGTATCTGGCGTAGTAGCGGGGGTGACAGGGGCTGTTGCTCCAGCGCCTCCAATGCCAGGTACAGCCGGGACATGTGGATGCCGCGTGAGGCTCCATCGTCGAGGCTCACACCCGCATCGGCGAAAGCGGTGACGATGCGCCCGTCGAGCTGCAGCGCCACGGCGATACCACTCATGCCCACCCAGTCCAGCGGCAGTGCCTGTTGGTTACTCTGGGCGGCGACATCGGGAAGGGAGAGGCTGGTCATGGAAGAAATCCTGAACGGTTGATAGTCACCGGCAACCGCCGATGAGACTGCAATGCAGGTTGAAGCGTTGGCCGCTGGAGCTGGAAACGCGATTCAGCGTGGTCCATCCGATACGCCGGCTGTAGCCGACCCAAGCCTCGCCGTCGCTGGCCAGGCCGGTGAAAAACGTCAACGCGCCGTGACGGCTGTTGGTTTGCGCCCACAGCCGCTTGCTCGCAACTTCATACCCGCGCAGGTAAAAGGTGCTGCCCTCGGTTCGCACGCTGTAGTAGTTGCCCTTGCTGTCCTGGCAGGCCAGCAGGGTGGCGCTGCGGGTGCATAGCGCAAGATCGGTAGTGGGCATGGCAAAGAGCTGCTCTGGGTGGACGAGCAGCAGCAGGGCGATGACGCCAGGTAGTTTCATGACGTTCTCCAGACAACCGTTCGGCGATACGGCTTGGAGAAATTGTATTGTTATAATATAACATCATGCAATGCATCGTTTCGAATGCGCCTGCCCGATGAGGTTCGTCATGCCCAACCGTCTTCCTGTCACCGTGCTGTCCGGCTTCCTGGGGGCCGGCAAGAGCACGCTGCTCAACCATGTCTTGCGCAACCGCGACAACCTGCGCGTGGCCGTGATCGTCAACGACATGAGTGAAATCAACATCGATGCCAGTGAGGTGCAACGCAATGTCAGCCTCAACCGCGCTGAGGAAAAGCTGGTTGAGATGAGCAACGGCTGCATCTGCTGCACACTGCGTGAAGACCTGCTGGAGGAAGTGGCCCGGTTGGCGGGCGAGGGTCGTTTCGATTACCTGTTGATCGAGTCCACGGGTATATCCGAGCCGCTGCCAGTGGCCGAGACGTTCACCTTTCGTGATGAGCAGGGCCGCAGTCTCTCCGACATGGCGCGCCTCGACACCATGGTCACTGTTGTCGATGGGCTGAACTTCCTTCGCGATTATCAGGCAGCCGAAAGCCTGGCCAGTCGGGGCGAGACCTTGGGCGAAGGTGACGAACGTTCGATCAGTGACTTGCTGATCGAGCAGGTCGAATTCGCCGACGTGTTGCTGCTGAGCAAGATCGACCTGATAAGCCAGCATGAGCGCGAAGAATTGACCGCCATCCTGCGCAGCCTCAATGCGCGGGCGCAGATCGTGCCGATGGTGATGGGCCAGGTGCCTTTGGCGCGCATCCTCGATACCGGCCTGTTCGATTTCGACCAGGCCGCGCAGGCGCCGGGCTGGCTGCAGGAGCTGCGGGGTGAACATGTGCCGGAAACCGAGGAGTACGGTATTGCCGCGACCACCTGGCAGGCGCGCCGGCCATTCCATCCGCAGCGTTTCTTCGACTTTATCCACAAGCCCTGGAGTAACGGCCGCTTGCTGCGCTCCAAAGGGTTCTTCTGGCTGGCCAGCAAGTTCCAGGAGGCCGGTAGCTGGTCGCAGGCCGGCGGCATGATGCGCCATGGCCTGGCTGGTCGTTGGTGGCGTTTCGTGCCGCGCGAGCAATGGCCGCAGGATGAAGAGAACACTGCGGCGATCCTCAAGCAGTGGTCCGCGGAAGCGGGCGACTGCCGGCAGGAACTGGTGTTCATCGGGCAGAACATCGACTTTGTTCGGTTATCCACAGAGCTGGAAGCCTGCCTGCTCAATGATGAGGAAATGGAGTTGGGGCCGATGGGCTGGCTGCGCCTGCCGGACCCGTTTGGTGAGTGGCATGAGGACGCTGCGGCATGACTGTGGATATCCGCCAGGTCTTCGGTGAATCACCCCAGGTGATGACGGAGATTCTCCAGGATGGGGTCAACCTCGCGGTCTGGCAGCGCCGCCTGCCGGCCCAGGTCGAGGACTTCGCCAACCTGGTACTGAGCCTGGGCCAGCCATTGGCCGATGAGCGCGTGATCGAGGTGGATGAACGCCAGCCGCCAGCGTTGCCCGGGCTGCTCAGAGAAACCGCCGATCTGCATGGCTACGATGGCTTCGTCGCCGACGTGGCCTGGCTGGTGGCGGCCTATACCTGCCTGCTGGGCGCTCGGCGCCTGGGGGTGCGGCTGCGGGTGCTCGAGGGGGCGATGTGCCCGCGCATGCATGTGGACCATGTGCCATTGCGCCTGCTCAGTACCTACGCTGGCGCAGGTAGCGAATGGCTGCCAGAGGGTGCCATCGACCGTGCCCGGTTGCAGCTGGCGCCGCCGCCTGTGGATAACGTCCGGCGATTGGTGGCGGGAGAGGTAGCCCTGCTCAAGGGTGAGAAGTGGCTGGGTAACGAGGGCTCGGGCTTGGTCCACCGGTCCCCGCAGACACCCGCCGGGGAACGTCGCTTGCTGTTGAGCCTGGACTGGTTGGCATGAATTGCCGGGCGCCCCGGTATAGACTGCCACCAAGCCCTTGCGATACCGAGCCATGTTGCAGAACATCCCCACCCATGTGATCGCCGGCCCGCTAGGCGCCGGCAAGACCAGCCTGATCCGTCACTTGCTGGAGCAACGACCGGCTGGTGAACGTTGGGCCGTGCTGGTCAACGAATTTGGCCAGATCGGCCTGGATGCCGCCTTGCTCAGCCGTGACGAGGCGGGCATCGCCATCGCAGAGGTGGCGGGAGGCTGCCTGTGCTGCGTCAATGGCGCCCCGTTCCAGGTGGGGCTCGGCCGCCTGCTGCGCAAGGCGCGCCCGGATCGCCTTTTCATCGAACCGTCCGGCCTCGGTCACCCACTCGAATTGCTGGAGCAACTGGGGCGGGCGCCTTGGACCGGTGTCCTGTCGGTCCAGCCACTGTTGATGGTGCTGGATGCCGTGGCCCTTTCCCGGGGGGTTGGCTTGCCCGAGGCGCAGAGCATGGCATTGGCGAAGGCGGGGATGTTGCTGTTCAACAAGGCTAGTGCCGTGGACGCTGCCACCCGCCTGTTGATAACTGCATCATTGCCTGAGGTCCCGACGTTGTGGACGGATCATGGCGCGCTAGCGCTCGCTGAATTGCCTGCATCGCCCGCAGTGCCAGCGGGCTCGCTCGACTTTTCCAGCCTGCCTGTGGATAACGGCCCCGTCCCACGGCCCACCTTGTGGGTGGAGCCGCGGCAGCCGATCTGTCAGTCCCGGCTGGCGGAGGAGGGCTGGAGCCTAGGCTGGCGCTGGCATCCGGATTTGAGTTTTGACGAGAGGGTGCTGTGTGGTGTGCTCAAGCAGTGGCCGTGGCGTCGGGCGAAGGGAGTTATCCACAGCATGGACGGGTGGCGGTCATTCAATGGACTGGAAGGAGGGCCGCTGGAATGGCGCCCCAGCGAATGGCGCAGGGACTCGCGCATCGAGCTGATCTTCGATCAGCCACAACCGGTGCAGGGGCTCCAGGCAGCCATCGCCAGCTGTTACCTGCCGGGCTGATCAATTACGCCAGCGGTTATGCTCCTGTCGCCACTGCTGCATTTCGATGACGTTGTCAGTGCGCGGAGGGGTCTTGATCTCGAACGGGTAAGGTGCAAGTTCGATCTGCATGGTGTGGGCGCCGAACTGGGTGACGGTGCCGGGGTGGCGTTGTTCGCCGGTGACGGTGAACTCGAAGTTGTAGATGCGCGCGAGGCGCTTTCGGCCATTGGCGTCGCGCACGAAGGCGATACGCTTGAGCGCCACGGCGTCATCGAGCAGCTCCAGGTCGAGCTTGGCGCAATGCTGCTTGACCCGAGCCAGGGCCTTCTCGCGAAGCCCGTGGTTGTGCCACAGCCAGGCGCCTGCGGTCGCCACCAGCATCAGGACGAAAAGGTTTTCCAGGGTCAGCATTTGCGTAAGCTCCAGACAGGTCGATCCAGCTTAACTGCGTCTCTGGCCTGTCGTACAGATGGCAATCGGGTTCATACTGCGGGCCGCACATTTCTTCACACAGTTTCGGAATCGTCCCGCATGAAACGTACACCGCACCTGCTCGCCATTCAGTCCCACGTGGTCTTTGGACACGCCGGCAACAGCGCCGCGGTGTTTCCCATGCAGCGGGTCGGGGTCAACGTCTGGCCGCTCAACACGGTGCAGTTCTCCAACCACACTCAGTATGGTCAGTGGGCAGGGGAAGTGCTTGCGCCAGCGCAAATTCCTGCGTTGGTGGAAGGCATTTCCAATATCGGCGAACTGGGGCACTGCGATGCGGTGCTGTCGGGCTATCTGGGCAGTGCCGAACAGGGGCGGGCGATCCTGGCTGGCGTCGAGCGGATCAAGGCGGTCAATCCCAGGGCCTTGTACCTGTGCGACCCGGTCATGGGCCATGCCGAGAAAGGTTGCATCGTGCCGGCCGAGGTCAGTGAGTTCCTGCTCGAGCAGGCCGTGGCCAAGGCCGATATCCTGTGCCCCAACCAGCTCGAGCTGGACAGCTTCTGTGGCCGCCGCGCGCAGTCGCTGGAGGATTGCGTGGGCATGGCGCGCGGGTTGCTGGAGCGTGGGCCGCAGGTGGTGCTGGTCAAGCACCTGAATTATCCACAGCGCGCGGACGATGCCTTCGAGATGCTCCTGGTGACCCGCGAAGCCAGCTGGCACCTGCGTCGGCCGTTGCTGGCGTTCCCGCGTCAGCCGGTAGGGGTGGGCGACCTGACGTCAGGGTTGTTCCTCGCCCGGGTGCTGCTTGGCGACAACTGGCTGCAAGCCTTCGAGTTCACCGCCGCCGCGGTGCATGAGGTTCTGCTGGAAACCCAGGCCGGCGCCAGCTATGAACTGCAGCTGGTGCGGGCCCAGGATCGTATCGCCCATCCGCGGGTGCGTTTCGAGGCGCAGCGTCTGTTGTACTAGATGGCGTCGGCCTTGAGGTTCTGGTAGCGCTGCTCCAGCTCCTGGCGGATCTGCCGACGCTGCTGGCCCTGCAGGAAGCGGCGCTTCTCTTCGCTGCTCTGTGGCTGGCGCGGTGGCACCTTCACCGGGCGGCGGTCATCGTCGACAGCCACCATGGTGAAGAAGCAGCTGTTGGAGTGGCGTACCGAACGCTCGCGGATATTCTCGGTGACAACCTTGATGCCCACCTCCATCGAGGTATTGCCGGTGTAGTTGACCGAGGCCAGGAAGGTCACCAGTTCGCCGACATGCACAGGTTCGCGGAAGATCACCTGGTCCACCGACAGGGTCACCACATAGGTGCCGGCATAGCGGCTGGCGCAGGCATAGGCGACTTCGTCGAGGTACTTGAGCAGCGTGCCGCCGTGTACGTTGCCAGAGAAGTTGGCCATGTCCGGTGTCATCAGGACGGTCATGGTCAGCTGGGCGTTTCCAGGTTCCATAGAGAGCTCACGGTGAATTTGCACGGTATCGGGGCGGGTATCTGCAGACACTTCTGTTTCCCCTCGTTGAGGTTTCCCATCCTGGTACGGGACGTCGGCTGACGCTCCATCGTCACGCCAATATTGCCATCGGCGGTGGCGAATCTGCCGATCTGTTTCTGCATATTGCATTGGCAATTTGCGCCAAGGCGCGATGTTAACCTGACGACGCCCATGCAACGTGGGCTTTCGCGTCAATCACAACAGTATGTGCCTGCTCCGCGCCCAGGGTCTTCCCGGCAGAGGAGCGGTTCGCCCCCAGCATCGAAAACAAGGAGTAACACGCCATGCATGCCATCAGCTTCATCCAGGATCTGGCGGTGATCATGCTGGTTGCCGGGGTGGTCACCATTCTCTTTCATCGCCTCAAGCAGCCCGTGGTGCTGGGCTACATCGTCGCCGGCTTCATCATTGGGCCGCACACGCCGCCGTTCGGGCTGATCCACGACGAAGACACCATCAAGACCCTGGCCGAACTGGGAGTGATCTTCCTGATGTTCTGCCTGGGCCTGGAGTTCAGCCTGCGCAAGCTGTTCAAGGTCGGCGCCACGGCGTTCATCGCTGCCTTCCTGGAAATCGTCCTGATGATCTGGATCGGTTTCGAGATCGGTCGCTGGTTCGGCTGGACCACCATGGATTCGCTGTTCCTCGGAGCGATCCTGGCGATCTCCTCGACCACCATCATCGTCAAGGCACTCAACGACCTGAAGATGAAGAACGAGCGTTTCGCCCAGCTGATCTTCGGCGTTCTGATCGTCGAGGATATCCTCGGCATCGGCATCATCGCACTGCTGTCGGGGATCGCCGTCAGCGGCACGGTGAGCTCCGGCGAAGTGTTCTCGACGGTGGGCAAGTTGTCGCTGTTCATGATCGTCGCGCTGGTCATCGGCATCCTGTTGGTGCCGCGGCTGTTGGCCTACGTGGCGAAATTCGAAAGCAACGAGATGCTGCTGATTACCGTGCTGGGCCTGTGTTTCGGCTTCTGCCTGCTGGTGGTCAAGCTCGAGTACAGCATGGTGCTGGGTGCCTTCCTGATCGGCGCAATCATGGCCGAGTCGCGCGAGCTGCTGAAGATCGAGCGCCTGATCGAGCCGGTGCGCGACTTGTTCAGTGCCATCTTCTTCGTGGCCATCGGTCTGATGATCGATCCTTCTATCCTGCTCGAATACGCTTGGCCGATCGTGGTCATCACCCTGGCGGTGGTGTTGGGCAAGATGCTTTCCTGCGGCATGGGGGCATTCATTGCCGGCAATGACGGGCGCACTTCGCTGCGTGTGGGGATGGGGCTTTCGCAGATCGGCGAATTCTCCTTCATCATCGCTGCACTGGGCATGACCCTGCAGGTTACCAGCGACTTCCTCTACCCGGTCGCGGTGGCCGTCTCGGCTATCACCACCTTGCTCACACCCTACCTGATCCGCGCTGCCGACCCGTTGTCGATCAAGCTGGGCAAGGTGGTGCCAAGCCGTCTGGCACGGGTGCTTTCGCTGTACGGCGAGTGGTTGCGCAGCATCCAGCCCCAGGGCGAGGGGGCCATGCTGGCGGCGATGATCCGGCGCATCCTGTTGCAGGTCGGGGTCAACCTGGCGCTGGTGATTGCGATCTTCTTCAGTGGCGGCTATTTCGCCGGGCGTATCGGCGTCTGGCTCAGCGAATGGGTGACGGACGCCGGTCAGCAGAAGGCGCTGATCTGGGGCGCGGCATTACTGCTGTCGCTGCCGTTCCTGATTGCCGCGTACCGCAAGCTCAAGGCGCTGTCGATGTTGCTGGCGGAGATGGGCGTCAAGCCGGAGATGGCGGGGCGACATACCCAGCGTGTAAGACGGGTGATCGCCGAGGTGATTCCGCTACTGTCACTGCTGGTGATCTTCCTGCTGCTGTCCGCCTTGTCGGCGAGCATTCTGCCGACCAGCGAACTGCTGCTGATCATCGCGGTAGTGGCGGCGGTGGTGGTGGCGCTGCTGTGGCGCTGGCTGATCCGTGTGCATACGCGAATGCAGGTGGCGTTGCTGGAGACACTGGAGAACAGCCGCGATCATTCGCACTGAGGGGGCGGTTAACGCTTTCTGCGCAAGATTTCACCGTCGTCCGAGGGGATGGAGCGGTAGCAGTGTCGCCAGGCGCAGAGAGCCTGGCGATTCTACGAGTGATTGGTAGCTATAAGCCATCATTTTATGCGGGTATTTCTCATTCAGCTTTCCAGCCAGACATCCCGCGCCCAGTGCCAGACCGACTCCCAGCTTTCCTCGGTGACGATTTCCTCTTCACCGGACCACAGCACCACGGTGCCGTCCTCTTCGACGCAGTAGTAGTCGTCACCGTCCTGGCAGATGGGAATGAGATCACGGGGCACGCCGGCGTCCCAGGCATTGGCTGCCACTTCCGGCAGGTAGGTGTGCGATTGCGGATCGGTCACAGTCACCGGCTCGAGGCTGCCGTACACCACGTCGCTGACAGTCAGCAGGTACTCCTTGAACACGAACGGAATGTTGATGAACAGCTCTTCCTCGATTTCGACCAGCTGATCCTCGTCCGGCAGTTCCAGCCGCACCGGTACCGGCTCGTTGGCTTCACGGAGTTGTTCGATCACTTCTTCCACGGTTCACATCCTCTGACCTTATGACAACGCTGCGCGTTATACCCTAGTAGGCCGCTCTGGCAAAAGCAAAAACCCCGGGACAGGCCCGGGGTTTTTTCTGCAACGTGCGACGGTTAGCCGTTTTGGCGGATACCGGCGAGCAGCCAAGGCTGGTTTTCGCCATGGGCGCGAACCATGTGCCAGCTTTCGCTGAACGCTTCGCCCTGGTCGAAGCGCGAGGTCTTCGACACGCCACGGAAGGTCAGGGTGGCGTCGGTCTGTTCGGTGCGCTCGTCGACGCCGTCCAGTTGCACATCGAGGTCGTCGATGTAGGTGGACTGGAAGCCTTCACCCTGTTCTGCGCGCTCACGCTTGAGGAACTCGAGCATTTGCGGGGTGACGAACTCGGCGATCTTGTCCATCTCGTTGGCGTCCCAGTGCTGCTGCAGCGACTGGAAGTGCGAACGGGCGGCGGCCAGGAAGCTGGATTCGTTGAACCAGGCCGGGGCGTTGATCGCAGGCGCGGCAACCGGTGCGGCGGAACCGCCGAAGATCGACTGCGGAGCGGCCTGCGGCTGGGCTTCACGCTGGTACGGGGCATGGCCGGCTGCAGCGTGTTGCGGCTGCTGCTGGCGGCGGCGCGCGGCGATGAAGCGGAAGACCAGGAAGGCGATCAGGCCCATGATCAGGAAATCGAGGATCTGCATGCCATCGAAGCCGTCGCCCATGAACATGGAGGCCAGCAGGCCACCGGCGGCGAGGCCGGCCAATGGGCCCAGCCAGCGCGAGGCGCCGCTGGCGGCAGCGGGTGCGCGGCCTGGCGCGGTAGGGGCGGCAGCAGGGGTGGCCGGGGTTGCCTGGCGGGTCTGGTGGATAGGCGCGGAGCCCGAGCTCTTGCCGCCACCGAAGCGCTTGGCGTTGGCGTCGAGGCTCAGCGTCAGGCCGACGCAGAGCGCCAGAGCGATGCTAAGAAAACGTTGCATAAGTTGGGGGTTCCCGTTTTTGTGGATTGCACGCGCGCCATGTTGCACATGAACCAACAGACATAGCCAGTGACAACATGTTTCGAGCTTTTGCCTATAAGTCTGAATTGTTGACGGCCGTCGTCTGAAAAATCATCGCGGGGCAAGCCCCGCGATTGGGCTCAGATGGCTTCCAGCTTGGCGTAGCCAAGCATCAGCCACTTGCTGCCCTCGGAGAAGTTCACCTGCACCCGCGCCTGTGCTCCGGAACCCTCGAAGTTGAGGATCACGCCTTCGCCGAACACCGCGTGCTGCACCCGCTGGCCAAGGCTGAAGGCGGTCTGCGGGATGCTGGCGTTGGCAAACAGGCTGCTCGCGGGCGTCTTCGCACCGCCGAAAGGGCGGCTGACGGTGTTCGACAGGCGTACTTCCTGCACCAGCCCGGCCGGAATCTCACGTACGAAGCGCGACACCTTGTTGTAGGTTTCGCTGCCATACAGGCGTCGGGTCTCGGCATAGGTCATGACCAGCTGGCGCATCGCCCGGGTGATGCCCACGTAGGCCAGGCGCCGTTCTTCTTCGAGGCGGCCGGGTTCTTCGAGGCTCATCTTGTGCGGGAACAGGCCTTCCTCCATGCCCACCAGGAACACGTAGGGGAACTCCAGGCCCTTGGCGCTGTGCAGGGTCATCAGCTGGATGCTGTCCTCGTGCTCGTCGGCCTGGGTGTCGCCGGCCTCCAGCGAGGCATGGCCGAGGAACGCCGACAGTGGCGACAGGTCGGCGTCGTCGTCGCTGGTCTCGAAGTTGCGCGCCGCGCTGACCAGTTCCTCAAGGTTTTCCACCCGGGCCTGGCCTTTCTCGCCCTTTTCTTCCTGGTGGTAGATGATCAGGCCGGACTGTTCGATGACGGTCTGGGTCATCAGGTGCAGCGGCATGTCCAGCACCTTGGCGGCGAGGTTCTCGAGCAGCTCGATGAAGGCACCCAGCGCACTGGCGGCGCGGCCCTTGAGGGCCTTGGCGGCCAGCAGCTGGCACATGGCGTCCCACATCGACAGCTGGCTGTGACGGGCGTGTTCGCGGATGGCCTCGACGGTCTTCTCGCCGATGCCGCGTGGCGGCACGTTGATCACCCGCTCCAGCGCCGCGTCGTTGCCGCGGCCTTCGAGCAGGCGCAAGTAGGCCATGGCGTTCTTGATCTCGGCGCGTTCGAAGAAGCGCTGGCCACCATAGATGCGGTAGGGAATGCGTTCGCGCAGCAGGGCCTCTTCCAGTACCCGCGACTGGGCGTTGGAGCGGTAGAGGATGGCGATCTCGTCGCGAGCGCTGCCCTGCTTGATGAGGCTTTCGATGGTCTCGACCACGTAGCGCGCTTCGTCGTGCTCGTTGTACGCCGCATAGAGCGTGAGCGGTTCGCCCTCGCCCATGTCGGTCCACAGTTCCTTGCCCAGGCGCCCGCTGTTGTTGGCGATCAGCGCGTTGGCCGCCTTGAGGATGCCGCCGGTGGAGCGGTAGTTCTGCTCCAGGCGGATCAGCTCGGCGTCGGGGAAGTCGGCGGTGTACTGGTGGATGTTCTCGATCTTGGCGCCGCGCCAGCCGTAGATCGACTGATCGTCGTCACCCACCGCCATCAGGCTGTCGCCACCGGAGGCCAATAGGCGCAGCCAGGCGTACTGCACGGCGTTGGTGTCCTGGAACTCGTCCACCAGCAGGTGGCGGAAGCGGCGCTGGTAATGCTTGAGCAGGTCCGGGTGGTCGCGCCACAGGTCGAGGGCGCGCAGCAGCAGCTCGGAGAAGTCGATGACCCCGGCGCGGTCGCAAGCCTGTTCATAGGCGACATAGATGTCGCGCATGGTGGCCAGGAACAGGTCGCCGCTGGCCTGGATATGCCGTGGGCGCAGGCCCTCGTCCTTCTGGCCGTTGATGAACCACTGGACTTGGCGTGCCGGCCATTTCTGCTCGTCCAGGCCCATTTCGCGGATCACCCGCTTGACCAGGCGTTGCTGGTCGTCGCTGTCGAGGATCTGGAAGTTCTGCGCCAGCCCTGCCTCCTGCCAGTGCGCCCGCAACAGGCGGTGGGCCAGGCCGTGGAACGTACCGACCCACATGCCGGCCGGGTTGATGCCCAGCAGCTGCTCGATACGCTGGCGCATTTCCGCCGCAGCCTTGTTGGTGAAAGTCACCGACAGGATCGAGTGCGGCGAGGCCTGTTCGACCTGGATCAGCCAGGCGATACGATGCACCAGCACGCGGGTCTTGCCCGAGCCGGCGCCGGCCAGCACCAGTTGGCGCCCGACGGAGGCCGCCACGGCCTGGCGCTGGGCGTCGTTGAGGGAGTTCAGCAGGAGGGAGAGGTCGTCATTATGCATGCGGGCATTCTATGGCCGCGCGCAGGCAGGGGCAAACGCCCGCGCTGCAAATCACCGCACAGGCCATCTACCGTTCATCGGCGCTGCTGGCAGCGCCCCGTGGTTGAGCGGTCAGACCTGGACGGACGAGACATTTTCCAAATCATGACGTAGGGCAGTTTGGTCTGGCGCCACGCTTGTGTATTCTCCCTGCACATTTGTGGTCAGCCATAACAAGAACTCAAAAGAATTCAGCCATATGACCCAGGATTGCATGGCGATCGGAGCATCGCCGGAGACGACACGGAGCGTTCGCAGGCAATTCGCCACCCAGCTGTCGATCGAGCGGACTCGCCTGCTGTACCAGGGCTCCCTGCTGCCGACATTGTTCATGCTGCTCAACGGCTTGCTCAGCGCCTGGTTGCTGTGGAGCCCTGGCCGCTACCTGCTGGTCGGCGTATGGATGGCCTGGCTGCTGGCGCTGGTGGTGCTGCGGGTGATCCAGGTGGCGGCCTTCGACGCGGCGACACCGGCTCGCCAGGCAAAGCCGGCCTGGCGCCGGATGTTCCTGCTCGGTTCGGCGTTCAGCGGCCTGACCCTGGCCAGTGCGGTGATCGCCCTGGCGCCGGCCGACAACTTCGTGCAGCAGGCCTGGGTGTTCGGCCTGCTCGGGGCGGCGGCGTTGTCGGCCAGTGTCGCTTATGCAGTCAGCTTGCCGGCGTTCCTCAGCTTCGCGGTACCGTGCCTGCTGCCGCCGATCGCGTTTCTCTTCGTCTATGACGCTGGGCACCAGCGTGGCTGGGGATGGTTGGGGTTGATTCTGCTGATGGCGTTGATGGTGGTGGCCTGGCAGGTCAATCGCCTGATCGAGCGTGGCTTGCTGCGCCGCTTCCAGAACCAGGCACTGATCGAGCATTTGCAAAGCGCACAGCGCCATGGCGAAGGCCTGAATCGTAAGCTGAGCGCCGAGATCGCCCAGCGCCGTCAGGCCGAGGACGACCTGCGCCACGCCCATGCCGGCCTTGAGCAGCGCGTGGTCGAACGCAGCCATGAGCTGGACCTGGCCAACCGGGCCCTGAGCAAGAGCGAACAGCGCCTGGCCCTGGCCTTGCAGGCGAGCGAGTTGGGGTTGTGGGACTGGAATCTGGACACCGACGAGGTCCATCACACGCAACTGCATGCCCTGTTCGGCCTCGACGCCGAGCAGGTCCGCTCGGTGCGCGCCGACCTCAAGCCGCGGCTGCACCCCGATGATTTGCCGGTGCTGCGGCGCACGCTGGTCGAGCACCTCAAGGGGCGCACCGAGGACTACCGCGTCGAGTACCGGGTGCGCCATGCCCAGGGCCACTGGTGCTGGATCGAGGACCGGGGGCGGGCAGTGGAGTCCGATGCCCAGGGCAAGGTCCTGCGCATGCTGGGTACCCGCCGTGACATCACCGCGCAGAAGGAACAGGAGGAACAGCAGCGTCTAGCGGCGACGGTGTTCGAGGCAGCCAGCGAGGGGATCGCCATTCTCGATGCCGACTTCCAACTGCTGGCGGTCAACCAGGCTTTCTGCGATGTCACCGGCTACGGCCGCGCCGAGCTGATCGGCCGCAACGCCCTGGAGCTGCCCTGCAGCCGCGACGCCCGGCGCCACAGCCAGGCCATCGACCAGGCGCTGGATCAGCAGGGCCGCTGGCAGGGAGAACTGGTCGAGGCGCGCAAGAGCGGCGAACTCTACCCCCAATGGTTGCAGCTCAACAGCGTGAGCGATGTGCGGGGGCGCATCGTCAATATCGTCGGCTTCTTCACCGACCTGTCGGCGCGTCGCGAATCCGAGGAGCGCCTGCGCTACCTGGCGCACTACGACGATCTCACCGGGCTGGCCAACCGTGCGTTGTTCCGCCTGCGCCTGCACGAGGCGGCGCAGCGCATGCGCCTCAATGGCCGCAGTCTGGCGCTGCTGCATGTCGACCTGGACCGCTTCAAGCTGCTCAATGAGAGCCTGGGTCATGAGCTGGCCGACCAATTGCTGAAGAAGATGGCCCAGCGCCTGGCCAACGCGGTGCCCGAAGCCGATACCGTGGCGCGCTTGTCAGGCGACGAGTTCGCCGTGCTGTTCGATGGTTACACCAACCTGTCCAGCCTGGTGCGCGTCACCACCCGGCTGTTGGACAAACTGCGCGTGCCCCAGCGCGTGGGCGGCCATGAGGTGGTGATCAGCGCCTCGGTGGGCATAAGCCTGCTGTCCGACGCCAGCCAGGACCTCAATGCTCTGGTCAGCCAGGCCGACATGGCCAAGCAGCACGCCAAGCATCTGGGCGGCGACAGCTTCCAGTTCTATACCGAGAGCTTGCGCGCCAGCACCCTGGAGCGCCTGCAGCTGGAGAACCAGCTGCGCAAGGCCATCGACGAAGGTCAGCTGCTGGTCTACTACCAGCCCAAGCTGTGCCTGCGCACTGGCCAACTGCACGCGGCAGAGGCCTTGGTACGTTGGCAGCATCCTCAGTGGGGCATGGTGCCACCCAGCGAGTTCATCGGCCTGGCGGAGGAGACCGGGTTGATCGCGCCCATGGGCGAATTCGTCCTGCGCCAGGCCTGCTGGCAAGCCTGCGAGTGGCTGCGCCAGGGCCTGGAGGTGCGGGTATCGGTCAACCTGTCGGTGTACCAACTGCGCCAGGGCAAGCTGGTCAGCCTGGTGCGCCAGGTCCTGCAGGAGTCCGGCCTGGCGCCGTACCTGCTGGAACTGGAGCTTACCGAAAGCCAACTGTTGGACAGCGTCGAGCACATCATCGCCACCTTCGAGCAGTTGCACGCGTTGGGGGTGAAACTGGCCATCGACGATTTTGGCACCGGCTACTCGTCGCTGAGCTACCTCAAGCGTTTTCCGGTCGACTACGTGAAGATCGACCAGGCGTTCATCCGCGGACTGCTCGAAGGGACGCAGGACGCGGCCATCACCCGGGCGATCATCGCCATGGCGCAGAGTCTGCAATTGAAGGTGGTGGCCGAAGGGGTAGAGACCCGCGAGCAACTGCAGTTCCTGCGCGAGCACGGCTGTGACGAGGTGCAGGGCTACCTGATCAGCCGGCCGGTCGATGCCGCGTCGTTCAAGGCGCTGCTAGGGCGTTCGACCGCCGACCTGTTGCGCTAGGCGTGCCAGGCCTGGCCCTGGCGCGCCAGCAGGCTGTTGGCCTGTTCCGGGCCATTGCTGCCGGCGGGGTAAGGGCGTGGCGCCTGGAAGTGCTCCTCCCAGCCCTGCAGGATCGGGTCGATCCAGGCCCACGCGGCCTCGACCTCGTCGCGGCGCATGAACAGCGTCGAATCGCCTTCGAGTACATCCAGCAGCAGCCGTTCGTAGGCCTCCCAGCGGCGGGTCTGGGCGAAGGCCTGGGCCAGGTTGAGGTCCAGCTCGACCGGCGCCAGGCGCATGCCCTTGCCCGGGCTCTTGGTCATCATGCGCAGGCTGATGTGCTCGTCCGGTTGTAGCTGGATCAGCAACTGGTTGACCTGGCCGCCGCTGAACAGCTCGTGCGGCACGGGTTTGAACTGGATGACGATCTGCGACGAGCGCCGCGCCATGCGCTTGCCGGTACGCAGGTAGAACGGCACGCCGGCCCAGCGCCAGTTGTCGATGTGCGCCTGGACGGCGACGAAGGTTTCGGTGTCGCTGTCGTTGTCCACGTCCTTCTCGAAATAGTAGGCCGGCACTTCCTGGCCGCCGATCTTGCCGGCGCCGTACTGGCCGCGCACGGTCTTGTCCTGCACGTCCTGGCCGGTGATGGGCTTGAGGGCGCGGAGGATCTTCACCTTCTCGTCGCGCACCGCCTCGGCCTCGAACTGCGAGGGGGGCTCCATGGCCACCAGGCAGAGCAGTTGCAGCAGGTGGTTCTGCAGCATGTCGCGGGTGGCGCCGGCGCGGTCGTAGTAGGCGCCACGGTTTTCCACACCGAGGGTTTCACAGACGCTGATCTGCACATGGTCGACCTGACCGTTGCGCCACACCGGCTCGAGCAAGGCGTTGGCAAAACGCAGGGCCATGAGGTTCTGCACGGTTTCCTTGCCCAGGTAGTGGTCGATGCGAAAGACCTGGGATTCGTCGAACACCGCGCCGATCGCTTCGTTGATCGCGGTGGCCGACTCCAGCGAGTGGCCGATGGGTTTTTCCAGCACGATGCGCGCTTCGCTGTCGGCCAGGCCGGCGATGCGCAGGTGAGTGGCAATCGGCACGAACAGCTTGGGCGCGGTGGCCAGGTAGAAGATCCGCGTCAGGCCGCCGGGCTCGCCCAGGTAACGGGCCAGGCGGCCGAAGTCGGCGCTCTGCGCCGCGTCCATGGGGAAGTAGTCGAGCCGCGCCGAAAAGCGCTGCCAGACGTCTTCGTCGAAGTCCTGGCGGGCGACCTGCGCTCGGCAATGGCGCTCGGCAAGCTTGACGTAGTCGTTGCGTGGCAGGTTGCGTCGGGCCAGGGCGATAATTCGCACGGCCGTGTGCAGGCGGGCTTCGCGATACAGGTGGTAGAGCGCCGGGAGCAGTTTGTGCAGGGCCAGGTCGCCCGTGCCGCCGAAGACCAGGATGTCGCAAGGAATCGTCAAACCACCACTCTCCACGTTCGTTTAGCTGGGCGGGTTGGCAAGCATGTAGTATAACTACAAGAAAGCTACATCCCGGCACGCCGATCATAACCGAGTCCAGCCCGTGAATCTGTTGCAACATATCGACCAATCGCGGCACCTGCTGCGCAAATCGGAACTCAAAGTGGCTGACCATGTGCTGCTCGATCCGGCTGCCGTCATGCACAGCTCGATGGCCGACCTGGCGCACAGCGTGGGGATCAGCGAACCGACCATCGTGCGCTTCTGCCGGGCGATCGGTTGCTCGGGCTTCCAGGATCTCAAGCTCAAGCTGGCGCAAAGCCTGGCTGCCGGTGCCAGCTTCGGTCAGTTCGCCATCCATGAAGACGACTCGGTCGCCGACTACAGCCTGAAGATCTTCGACACCACCCTGCATACCTTGATGGAAGTGCGCGAGCACCTCGATCCGCAAGCCTTGCAGCAGGCGGTGACGGCCATGGCCCAGGCCCAGCGCGTGGAGTTCTATGGTTTTGGTGCCTCGGGCGCGGTCGCGGCGGATGCGCAGCACAAGTTCTTCCGCCTGCTGCTCAGCGCTGCGGCCTATTCCGATCCGCACATGCAGGCGATGTCGGCTGTCACGCTCAAGCCGGGCGATGTGGCGGTGTGCATTTCCCAGTCGGGGCGCTCGAAGGACCTGCTGATCACCGCCAACCTGGTGCGCGAGAGCGGTGCCAACCTGATCACCCTGTGCCCGAGCCAGACGCCGCTGGCCGAGCTGTCGACGGTCAACCTGGCCATCGACGTGCATGAGGACACCGAAATCTACACGCCGCTGACCTCGCGCATCGCCCACCTGGTGGTGATCGACGTGCTGGCCATGGGTGTGGCCATGGCCCGCGGGCCGAGCCTGGTCAACCATTTGAAGAGCGTGAAGCGCAGCTTGCGCAGCCTGCGCCTGTCACCTAAGTCGATCAAGGCCACCGACGACTGATAGTGGTTGCCTGTACCGCGGGTAGCGAAAATTCACGATTCTGTCACCGAACCACCGCCAAAGCGTAAACCACCGAAGCCAGTCTGAAACTCCCCGCATCCTTACTGGGAGACAGGCAATGGCACATGATCACGCAGGTGTGTACCAACCCAACGCCAAGGCTCGCAAGCAGCAGGAGAAGGACCAGCGCCGCATGGAGTTCCGCCGTGCGATCGAAAGCTACTGCGACCAGCGTCAGCTGTTGCGCGAGCTGGCCGACTACCCCGATCTGCAGGACATCACGGTGTGGCAAGTATCGGCGGCAACTTCCCCGAGAAGCGCTCCACAAGCCCGCTGATCATTGCACGTTCGCTGCGGATGAATGCCTGGAACGCCAGGGCCACCGGCGATTGCCGCTTGCTCTTGGACTGCACCAGGCACCAACTGCGGTACAACGGCAGCTCTTCCACCGGCAGTTCCTTGAGCATGCCGGTGGCCAGTTCCATGTTGACCGCATGGCGGGTCAGCAGGGCGATGCCCAGCCCCGCCACCACGCATTCACGCTGGGCATCGGTGGAGGCCACCTCGAGGGTCTGGGTGAAATGCACGCGTTTGTCCTTGAAGAACTCCTCGCAGGCCTTGCGGGTGCCCGAACCCTGTTCGCGGACCAGCAGGGTATGAGGTTCGAGGTCTTGCAGGCGCAGGCTGTCGGGCTTGCACAGCGGATGTTGCGGCGGCGCCACGGCGATGATCGGGTTGTTCAGGAAAGGCAGGAACTCGAGGCCCATGTCCTGGGGCACCATGGACATGATCACCAGGTCGTCGCGATTGTCCGACAGGCGCCTGATTGCCTGAGCGCGGTTGACCACCGTCAGGGTGAGGTTGACCTCCGGGTGGCGCTGCTTGAAGGCGGCGAACAGGTGTGGCACGAAGTACTTGGCGCTGGATTCGATCGCCAGTTTCAGCTGGCCCTGCAGTGAGCCCTGCATGTCCGACAGCTGCATGTCGAGGTTCTCCAGGCGCCCGAATATATCCCGGCTGGCGCGTTGCAGTGCCTCGGCGGCTTCGGTCAGGTAGAGCTTCTTGCCGACGTATTCAAACAGCGGCTGGCCCACCAGCTCCTCGAGCTGACGGATCTGTAGACTAACGGCGGGTTGCGTCAGCGCCATCTCCTCGGCCGCCCGGCTGTAGGAGCGCAGATCACACACTTCGTTGAAGATCTGCAGCTGACGTAAAGTCATACGCATCAATGACTTGCGCATTTTTTGCGGTGCTCCGGCAAAACCTTGTTACCCAACTATAAGCTTTTGCTTATGCTGCCTCTAACAAATATTGATTTTTGTTTATCAACCTTCAGCGCTAGGGTGGATATGCGACTGGCCAGCGACGTCTGGTCACGCGCCGACCGGTAGAACCGGATCGTCTGTTCCTACGGCTTTGGGAAGACTCCAGTGATAACAAAAATCCTGATCGCCAACCGGGGTGAGATTGCAGTACGGATCGTGCGTGCCTGCGCCGAGATGGGCATTCGCTCCGTGGCGATCTATGCCGACGCCGACCGTCACGCCCTTCATGTCAAGCGTGCCGACGAGGCCTACAGCATTGGCGCCGAGCCTCTGGCCGGTTACCTGAACCCGCGCAAGCTGGTGAACCTTGCTGTCGAAACCGGTTGCGATGCCCTGCATCCAGGCTACGGCTTCCTCTCGGAGAACGCCGAACTGGCGGAGATCTGCGCTGAACGTGGAATCAAGTTCATCGGCCCGGCCGCCGACGTCATTCGCCGTATGGGTGACAAGACCGAAGCGCGCCGCACCATGATCGCAGCCGGCGTGCCGGTTACCCCAGGTACCGAAGGCAACGTCGCCGATATCCATGAGGCCCTGCGCGAAGGCGACCGCATCGGTTACCCGGTGATGCTCAAGGCCACCTCCGGTGGCGGCGGGCGCGGCATCCGCCGCTGCAACAGCCGTGAGGAACTGGAACAGAACTTCCCCCGGGTGATTTCCGAAGCCACCAAGGCTTTCGGCTCGGCGGAGGTGTTCCTGGAAAAATGCATCGTCAACCCCAAGCACATCGAGGCGCAGATTCTCGGTGACAGCTTCGGCAACGTGGTGCATCTGTTCGAGCGCGACTGCTCGATCCAGCGCCGCAACCAGAAACTCATCGAGATCGCCCCGAGCCCGCAGCTGACCCCTGAGCAGCGTGCCTACATCGGCGACCTGGCCGTGCGCGCGGCCAAGGCGGTGGACTACGAGAACGCCGGTACCGTGGAGTTCCTGCTCGCCGATGGCGAGGTGTACTTCATGGAGATGAACACCCGGGTGCAGGTGGAACACACCATCACCGAGGAAATCACTGGCATCGACATCGTCCGTGAGCAGATCCGCATCGCCTCCGGCCTGCCGCTGTCGATCAAGCAGGAAGACATCCAGCACCGCGGCTTTGCCTTGCAGTTCCGCATCAATGCCGAAGACCCGAAGAACAACTTCCTGCCCAGCTTCGGCAAGATCACCCGCTACTACGCCCCCGGCGGCCCCGGTGTGCGCACCGACACGGCGATCTACACCGGTTACACCATTCCACCGTTCTACGACTCCATGTGCCTGAAGCTGGTGGTCTGGGCGCTGACCTGGGAAGAAGCCATGGACCGCGGCCTGCGGGCCCTGGACGACATGCGCGTGCAGGGGGTGAAGACCACCGCCGCGTACTACCAGGAAATCCTGCGCAATCCGGAATTCCGTAGCGGCCAGTTCAATACCAGCTTCGTCGAAGCCCACCCCGAACTGACCAACTACTCGATCAAGCGCAAACCCGAAGAGCTGGCCCTGGCCATCGCCGCCGCCATCGCCGCCCACGCAGGCCTGTGAGGAACCGAATAATGTCCAAGAAAATCTTTGTTACCGACACGATCCTGCGCGACGCCCACCAGTCCCTGCTGGCCACCCGCATGCGCACCGAAGACATGCTGCCGATCTGTGACAAGCTCGACAAGGTTGGCTACTGGTCGCTGGAGGTCTGGGGTGGCGCCACCTTCGACGCCTGTGTGCGCTTCCTCAAGGAAGACCCGTGGGAGCGCCTGCGCAAGCTGCGTGCCGCGCTGCCCAACACCCGCCTGCAGATGCTCCTGCGTGGGCAGAACCTGTTGGGCTACCGCCATTACAGCGACGACGTGGTCAAGGCCTTCGTGGCCAAGGCCGCGGTCAATGGCATCGACGTGTTCCGCATCTTCGACGCCATGAACGATGTGCGTAACCTGCGCGTGGCCATCGAGGCGGTGAAAGCCGCCGGCAAGCACGCCCAGGGCACCATCGCCTACACCACCAGCCCGGTACATACCGTCGACGCCTTCGTGCAGCAGGCCAAGCAGATGGAAGCCATGGGCTGCGACTCGGTGGCGATCAAGGATATGGCCGGTCTGCTGACCCCGTTCGCCACCGGCGAGCTGGTCAAGGCGCTTAAGGCCGAGCAGTCGCTGCCGGTGTTCATCCACTCCCACGACACTGCCGGCCTGGCCGCGATGTGCCAGCTCAAGGCCGTCGAGAACGGCGTCGACCATATCGATACCGCGATCTCCAGCTTCGCCTGGGGCACCAGCCACCCGGGCACCGAGTCGATGGTCGCCGCGCTCAAGGGCAGCGAATTCGACACCGGCCTGGACCTCGAGCTGTTGCAGGAGATCGGCCTGTACTTCTACGCCGTGCGCAAGAAGTACCACCAGTTCGAAAGCGAGTTCACCGCCGTGGACACCCGCGTGCAGGTCAACCAGGTACCGGGCGGGATGATTTCCAACCTGGCCAACCAGCTCAAGGAGCAGGGCGCGCTCAACCGCATGAACGAAGTGCTGGCGGAGATCCCGCGGGTGCGCGAAGACCTCGGCTTCCCGCCGCTGGTGACCCCGACCTCGCAGATCGTCGGCACCCAGGCGTTCTTCAACGTGCTGGCCGGCGAGCGCTACAAGACCATCACCAATGAAGTGAAGCTGTACCTGCAAGGCGGCTACGGCAAAGCTCCCGGTGTGGTCAACGAGCAATTGCGGCGCCAGGCGATCGGCAGCGAGGATGTGATCGACGTGCGCCCGGCCGACCTGCTCAAGCCGGAGATGGCCAAGCTGCGCGCCGACATCGGCAGCCTCGCGCACTCCGAGGAGGACGTGCTGACCTTCGCCATGTTCCCCGACATCGGCCGCAAGTTCCTCGAGGAGCGTGAGGCCGGCACCCTCAAGCCAGAAGCCCTGCTGCCGATTCCGGAAGCCGGCGCGGTGGGGGCGGTGGGCGGTGAAGGCGTGCCGACCGAGTTCGTCATCGATGTCCACGGTGAAACCTACCGCGTCGATATCACCGGTGTCGGCGTGAAGGCCGAAGGCAAGCGCCACTTCTACCTGTCCATCGACGGCATGCCGGAAGAAGTGGTGTTCGAGCCGCTCAACGAGTTCGTCGGCGGTGGCGGCAGCAAGCGCAAGCAGGCCAGCGCGCCGGGCCACGTCAGCACCAGCATGCCGGGCAACATCGTCGATGTGCTGGTCAAGGAAGGCGACGTGGTCAAGGCAGGGCAGGCAGTGCTGATCACCGAGGCGATGAAGATGGAGACCGAAGTCCAGGCGGCGATCGCCGGCAAGGTCGTGGCCATTCACGTGGCCAAGGGCGACCGGGTGACCCCGGGCGAAATCCTGATCGAGATCGAAGGCTGACAAAAGCCTTCATCTGCAAGCGGTTAACCTCTGGGGAGCGGATGCTCCCCTTTTTTTGTCTGGATAAATCAGCCCACGCGGCACGCTTCCAGCGTGCGGACTTGTCCCTCAGGCTGCTGGTTTTCCTCACTCAACCAACGCTCGAACCCCGCCGCGACGGTAGGCCATTCGGTATCGGTAATCGAATACCACGTTGTATCGCGATTACGGTCCTTGACCACCATGTGGTTGCGGAACACTCCTTCGAACACAAAACCGAACCGTTCGGCCGCGCGCTTGGAGCGGGCATTGGCGTCGTTGCATTTCCATTCCAGCCGGCGATTGCCCAGCTCGAAGCCCAGCTTGCTCAAAAGGTAAACCGCCTCGGTGCCCTTGGGTGTGCGTTGCATGGCGGCGCCGAAGGCGATGTGGCCAATCTCGAAGCGGCCCTGTTCGGGGACTATCGACATATAGCTGAGGATGCCTTGGACCTGGCTAGTGACGCGGTCGATCACGCTGTAGAACAGCGGGTCGCGGCTGGCGGCGTTGCCTTCCAACCAGCGGTCGAAGCTGGCGCGCTCGGCAAACGGGCCGTAGGGCAGGTAGTCCCATAGCGCCGGGTCCGAGCCCGGCCCTTGCAGTACTTCCCAAAGATCGTCGCCATGACGGGTAGGATCGAGCTTCTCCAGACGGATGAAACGGCCTTCGAGGGGCTCGGCCTTGGGCGTGCCGGCAGGTTTCCAGTTCAATGCGTCGTTCATGTTCGGCCTACAGTGCTTTGCGGAATTGGATGAAGCCCGGGCGATCGGCGACCTGTTCGTAAAGGCTGATGGCGGTGGCGTTGGTCTCGTGGGTCAGCCAATGCACCCTCATGCAGTCGGCGGCCTTGGCCGTCGCGTAGACATGCTCGATCAGCTGGCGGCCGATGCCCAGGCCGCGCTGCTCGCTGTCCACGTAAAGGTCTTGTAGATAGCAGGTGTTCTGGATGCTCCAGTTGGTGCGATGGTAGATGAAGTTGACCAGGCCTACCGCTTTGCCATCTACCCAGGCCAAGGCCGAGTGGGTCGGCTCGCCGGGGTCAAGCAGGCGCTGCCAGGTGCTCTGATAGATCTCGTCGGCCAGTTCGGTCTGGTAAAAGTGCAGGTAGGCCTGCCAAAGGGTGCGCCAGGCGGCATGATCGTGGGCGCCTACCGGGCGCAGGCTGATGTGGGTCATGGGCTTTTCCTTCAGAGATCGCGCATGTGCGCGGCGAGTTGGTTGTCCAGGTGGTCGCTGCTGGCGCCGAGGCTTTCGCGCACGCCGGCAATGTCCTGCGCAGAACGGTTCTGGCTAAGTTTGCGCGCACCTTGCAGGCGGGTGATGGGCAGGCGGATGCCGACGATGGCGCGGAGCATGCCGTCGAGGTAGTCGCTTGGCGCGTCAGCCACTTTCCAGGGCTCGCTGCGGCCCTGTTCGTGGCGGTCGGTGAGGCGGGTGACGATGTCCAGCAGCGGCCCTGGCTTGTGGATAACTTCCACCGGGCCATAGGCATGCACCGCCAGGTAGTTCCAGGTCGGCACCACCTTGGGGTTGTCCACTTTGCTCGGGTAGTAGCTTGGGCTGACGTAGGCATCGGCGCCGGGAAACACCAGCAGCGCCTCGCCGCCCTGTTCCAGGTCTTGCCACTGGCGGTTGGCCCGGGCCAGGTGACCGTAGACTGTGCCGAACTCGCCCTCGCCGGTTTCGACCAGCACCGGCAGGTGGGTAGCCAACAAACCCTGTTCACCGTGGCTGACCAGCAGGGCCAGGCGAGTGTGCAGCATGTGCTGGTGCAGGCGGTCGAGGTCGTGTTCTTGGTGGGGCTTGTTGTTGTACATGCTGGATGTCCTTGCTGAATGGCTCCATGCTAGGCAGGGTATTGGCTCGGAGTAAGAGCCATTCAAGGCTGTTTTCATAGGTCCAATGTCATGAGCGAGCGTTGCCATCCTCTCCCTTTCGACCCTGCGGGGATCGTCCTGGACCGTCGTCGCGGCCTGAGCCAGCAGCTCTACCATGCCTTGCGCGCCAGGGTGCTGGATGGGCGTTTGGGCAGCGGTACGCGGCTACCAGCCACCCGTGACCTGGCAGCGATGCTGACGTTGTCGCGCAATAGCGTGGTCCGGGCCTATGACCAGTTGTATGCCGAAGGCTTCATTGAAAGCCGGGTCGGGGATGGCACCTATGTAAGCCAGCTGCCGAAACTATCCACACACTTATCAACAAGGTTATCCCGGGGTTTATCAACAGACTTATCCACATTTAATGGATTGGATACTGAGGATTTATCCAGCCAGGCGGTCACGAGCGAGCCTCTGGAGCGTCTGAAAAATCATCATTTGCCGCTACCTAGGGGTGGGGCGCCGAAGGCGTTTCGCGTGGGCGTGCCGGCGTTCGATCTGTTCCCGTTCGAGGTGTGGGCCAAGCTACAGGCGGGTTTCTGGCGCAATCCCGACCCGGCCATGCTGGGTTATGGCGACCCTGCCGGTGAGTGGCAACTTCGCGAACTGATCGCCACCTATCTGCGACGTTCGCGTGGGCTTTCCTGCACGGCTGAACAAATTGTGATCACCAGTGGTGCGCAGGAGGCCATCAGTCTTTGTGCACAGCTGTTGCTGCAGCCTGGCGATGGCGTGGCTGTGGAAAACCCGGGTTACCAGGCTGCCGGGCATGCCTTCGCGATGGCCGGTGCAAGGCTCAGAGGCGTGCCGGTGGATGAGGAGGGCATGGACTGCGCGAGGCTGGCGCAGATGCCCGAGTGCCGGCTGGCCTACGTGACGCCAGCCCACCAGTATCCCACCGGTGTCACCATGAGCCTGGCCCGTCGCCTGTCGTTGCTGACCTGGGCCGAGCGCCAGGATGGCTGGATTCTCGAAGACGATTACGACGGCGAGTACCGTTACAGCGGAGCGCCGCTGGCGCCACTGGCGGCGTTGGACCGTCAAGGGCGAGTGCTGTACGTGGGCACCTTCGGCAAGATCGCCCTTCCGGCCCTGCGCCTGGGATACCTGGTGCTCCCCGGGCGCCTGGTACAGGCGTTCAGTCAGTGTCGGGCGCTGGCGGTGCGCCATTCAGAGGTCGGCACCCAGTGCGTGATGGCGCAGTTCATGGCCCAAGGGCATTTCCAGCGGCATATCCGCCGCATGCGCAGGGCCGCATTGGCGCGGCGCAATGTGCTCATGGCCGGCTGGCCACAGGATGTGCCAGGGTTGGGACCTATGCCGGCTGTGGCGGCGGGCCTGCATGTGAAAGTGCATGTGGATAACTTTGCCCGGGAGCAGGAACTGGTGGCCCGGGCCGAGGCGGTGGGGGTGGAAGTCAATCCGCTGAGCAGCTACTGGCTGGAGGACAGCGCGGAGCCTGCGGATACGAGGGCAGGGCTGGTACTGGGATTCGCGGCAGTGCCAGAAGGGGAGATTGCGCAGGCTTTGATGCGCCTGCGCAAGGCCTGGCGAGATTGAATGGGGCCGCTCTGCGACCCATCGCCGGCAAGCCGGCTCCCACAGGAATTGCACATGTCTTTGTGGGAGCCGGCTTGCCGGCGATGGGCTGCAGAGCGGCCCCAAAACATCAGGTGCCGGACTTGATCTTGGTCCAGGCCCGCGTCCGCGCCCGCTCGGCATCCCGTGGCAACGGCTTGAGCGTGTACAACTTGGCCATTGCCTCCGCCGTCGGGTACAGGTTCGGGTTGTTGCGGATCGCCGGGCTGACCTTGTCGGTCGCATCCTTGTTCGGGTTCGGGTAGCCGACGAAGTCGCTGATCGGCGCGATCACCTCGGGCCGCAGCAGGTAGTTGATGAACGTGTGGGCATCTTCCGGGTTGGCCGCATTCTTCGGAATCGCCAGCATGTCGAACCAGATCGGTGCGCCTTCTTTCGGCAGGCGCATGTCCACCACCACGCCGTTCTTGGCTTCGCGCGCACGGTTGGCAGCCTGGGAGAAGCTGCCGGAATAACCCACCGCCACGCAGATATCGCCATTGGCGATGTCGGCCATGTACTTGGAGGAGTGGAAATAGGTCACGTGCGGGCGGATCTTCATCAGTAGGTCCTGGGCTTTCTGATAGTCCGCTGGCTTGCCGCTGTTAGGGTCCAGCCCCAGGTACGACAGCGCCAGCGGCAGGATCTCCGACGGCGAATCAAGCAGCGCCACGCCGCACTGCTTGAGCTTGGCGATGTTCTCTTCCTTGAAAATCAGGTCCCAGCTGTCCACCGGTGCGTCGTCGCCGAGCACCGCCTTGACCTTGGCCGGGTTGAAGCCGATCAGCACCGTGCCGTACATGTAAGGCACGGCAAACTTGTTGCCCGGGTCATTGGCCTCGATCAGCTTCATCAGTGCCGGGTCCAGATGTTGCCAGTTGGGCAGCTTCGCCCGATCGAGGGGCTGGAACACGCCGGCTTCGATCTGCTTGGCGAGAAACACGTTGGATGGCACCACCACGTCATAGCCGGAGTTGCCGGTAAGCAGCTTGGCTTCCAGCGCTTCGTTGGTGTCGAAGATGTCGTAGATCAGCTTGACCCCGCTGTCCTTCTGGAAGTCGACCAGGGTTTGCGGGGTGATGTAGTCGAACCAGTTATATACCCGCAGGGTACGCTGTTCGGCGTGTGCCTGGAGTGCGCCAGCGAACAGGCCGGCGGCGATGAGCGGGGCGAGCAGACGTTTGAGTCGGGTCATGTTCACGCTCCTGGCTGGGCCTGCTGGAAGCCTTCCAGCACATTGACCGCGTTGATGCCGATTTCCTCCACAGCGTAGCCGCCCTCCATCACGAACAAGGTCGGCTTGCCCAGCTGGGCGATGCGCTTGCCCATCGCCAGGTAGTCGGGACTGTCGAGCTTGAACTGGGAGATGGGGTCGTCCTTGAAGGTATCCACGCCAAGGGAGATCACCAGCACATCGGCATCGAAGGCAGCGATGCGCTGGCAGGCGTCTTCGAGGGCCGCGCTCCAGGCTGCCCAGTCGCTGCCGGCAGGCAGCGGGTAGTTGATGTTGCAGCCTTCGCCGGCACCTTCGCCGGTCTCGTCGGCGTAGCCGAGGAAGAACGGGAACTCGTCCTGCGGGTCGCCGTGGATCGAGGCGAAGAACACGTCGTTGCGGGTGTAGAAAATGTCCTGCGTACCGTTGCCGTGGTGATAGTCGACGTCGAGGATGGCTACCTTGCGCCGGCCTTGGTCGATGAAGGCCTGGGCGGCAATGGCTGCGTTGTTCAGGTAGCAGTAACCGCCCATCACTTCGCCTGCAGCGTGGTGCCCTGGCGGCCGGCACAGGGCGAAGGCGGCATGGGCGCCTTGCTGGATCGCGGCCTGGGCGGTCAGGGCAACCTGGGCGGCGCTGTAGGCGGCCTGCCAGGTGCCAGCGGTGATCGGTGCGCCGGCGTCGAAGCTGTAATAACCGAGCTCGCCGTGCAGGCCGCTGGGTTTGACCTGGCGCAGGGTGCGCGCCGGCCAGGTGAACGGCAGCAGGTCACCTTCCTGGCCAAGCGCGGCCCAGCGGGCCCAGGCGCCTTCGAAGAAGTCCAGGTAGTCGGCGCTGTGGATGCGCTGTAGCGGCGCGCGACCGAAGTCGGCGGGGCCCTTTACGGGCCCTAGGTTGCGCTGCTTGACCCGCTCCAGGACGTGGTCGGCGCGCGACGGCATTTCGAAACAGGGCATCAGCTTGCCGTCGATGAGCTCGCAGCGGCCATGGTGCAAACGGTGGTCATCGGAATAGATCGTCAGCACGTTGTTGTTCTCCGTATTCACTGGCGTGGAGCCATTTTTACGGAATGCCCGGTACTGGAGAACGTCGCAAACGGCCAAAAGGGGATCGATGTGGCCAAGCCGTCCGTAACCGGTCAACCGCGAAAATGGCTTGGCGCCACGCCGCTCCAGCGCTGGAAGGCATGCCGGAAGCTCGCGGTCTCGCTGAACCCCAATGTCTCGGCAATGCGGTAGATCGGCATCTGGTCCTCGGCCAGCAACTGCTTGGCCCGCTCGAAGCGCAGCTCGTCGAGGAGCTGTTGATAACTGCTACCCAGCGCCTGCAAATGCCGACGCAGCGTTCGCGACGAGCAGTTCATCTGCCGCGCCAGGCCTTCGAGCCCAGGCGCGGCATCCAGTTGCCGCAGCAGCAGCTGGCGAATACGCCCCAACCAGGCTTGGCGGCCAGTGAACTCCAAATTAAGACGCCGGCAGCGTTCACCCATGGCCTTGTGGGTGATCGGGTCGGCCAGCGGCAGCGGCATGTCCAGCCAGCGGCGCTCGAAGGCAAAGGCGTTGTCGCCGGCCTCGAAGCCCAGCGGACACTGGAACGCACCGTCGTAGAGCGCGTGGTAGCCGGGGCGGGAGTGTTCGAAACGCGCCGCCAGCAGCGGTAGCGGGCGGCCGAGCAGATCGTCGCAGATCACTTTCAGCGACAGCAGGCAGAACTCGGCATTGAAGGCGGCCAGCCCAGGCGCGTCGTAATGGTCGCTGGCGCTGAGCCACACGCGCTGGCCATCGTCCACCAGGCGCAGCTGAAAAACTGTTCCCAGCAGTGCCGGAAAGCTCAGCGCCAGGCGCAGGGCGTCACCCAAAGTGGCACTTGAGAGCAGGGCGTAACCGAGCATGCCGTAGCACGACACGTGCATGCGCCGGCCGAGTTCCAGGCCGATGTCCTGGCGCCGGGCAACGGCGTTGGCGCAGACCTGCAGTTCCTGCTGGGTGGTGATGCGCGCATCGGCGTGGCCAAGGTCTGCGGGGCCTATGCCGCTGCCGGCGAGCATGTGCTGCGCGTCCACGCCGTCTTCCTGGAACACCTGGAGGATCAGCGAAACGGCGTTGAGGGTGGTGAGGTGGCTGTGCAGCATGCTCGGCATCCCGTTGAGCTGGGGAGCATTACCGAGCAAGTTGTGTGCCGTTCAGTCGGCGCCTGTTCCGTGCATAAAAAAAGGGCCCGTAGCATGCACTCGGGCCCTTGAAAGGTTGAGAGGTGTCTAGTCCCTCGACCTGGTGAGACTGTTTGCAGCGGTCTGGGTTACGCCTTCAGCGGAACCAGACGGGGAGCGATCATGTTTTCCGGACGCAGGATGTCGTTGAGCATCTCTTCGTCCAGCAGCTTCTCTTCGCGCACCAGTTCCAGCACGCCGCGGCCGGTTTCCAGGGCGACGCGGGCGATACGGGTGGCGTTTTCGTAGCCGATGTACGGGTTCAGGGCGGTGACCAGGCCGATCGAGTGCTCGACCAGTTCACGGCAGCGCTGTTCGTTGGCGGTGATGCCGACGATGCAGTGCTCGCGCAGCATGTCCATGGCGCGTTGCAGCAGGCGGATCGAGTCGAAGATCTTGTAGGCGATCAGCGGTTCCATCACGTTCAGCTGCAGCTGGCCACCTTCGGCGGCGACGGTCAGGGCCAGGTCGTTGCCCATGATGGCGAAGGCGACTTGGTTGACGGCTTCCGGGATAACCGGGTTGACCTTGCCTGGCATGATCGAGCTGCCTGGCTGGCGCGCCGGCAGGTTGATCTCGTTGATGCCGGTGCGTGGGCCGCTGGACAGCAGACGCAGGTCGTTGCAGATCTTCGACAGCTTGACCGCGGTGCGCTTGAGCATGCCGGAGAACAGCACGAAGGCGCCCATGTCGGAGGTGGCTTCGATCAGGTCGGCAGCCGGCACCAGCGGCTGGCCGCTGATGATCGCCAGGCGCTGGACGGCCAGCATCTGGTAGCCCGGGTCGGCGTTGATGCCGGTACCGATGGCGGTGCCGCCCAGGTTGATTTCGGTCAGCAGTTCCGGAGCCAGCGAGCGCAGGCGCTGCAGGTCTTCGGTCATGGTGGTGGCGAAGGCGCGGAATTCCTGGCCCAGGGTCATCGGCACGGCGTCCTGCAGCTGGGTACGGCCCATCTTCAGTACGTGGTCGAACTCTTTACCTTTGGCAGCGAAGGCCTGGATCAGGCTGTCGAGGCTGGCCAGCAGGGCGTCGTGACCCAGCAGCAGGCCCAGACGGATCGCGGTCGGGTAGGCGTCGTTGGTCGACTGCGCCATGTTCACATCGTTGTTCGGGTGCAGGTACTGGTACTCACCCTTCTGGTGGCCCATGGCCTCCAGCGCGATGTTGGCGATGACTTCGTTGGCGTTCATGTTGGTGGAAGTACCAGCACCGCCTTGAATCATGTCCACCACGAACTGCTCGTGGTAGTCGCCTTTGATCAGTCGTGCGCAGGCTGCGCTGATCGCGGCGTGCTTGGCATCGCTCAGGTGCCCCAGCTCACGGTTGGCGTCAGCAGCTGCCTGCTTGACCATCGCCAGGCCGACTACCAGTTTCGGGTAGTGCGACAGCGGAACACCGGAGAGGTGGAAGTTGTTGGCAGCGCGCAGAGTCTGGATGCCGTAGTAGGCATCGGCAGGGACTTCAAGGGTACCAAGCAGATCTTTTTCGACGCGGAACGATGCAGCGGAGGACATGATGGATATCATCTCGATTTTGACCCGGCACCTGCCGGAATGGCGCCAATGCTAGGGCTGCCCAGATTTTGCGGCCAATGCTGTTGCACGCTAACCTATGCGCAAACGGCATACGGTTTGATGTGACGCCGATTGACAATCGAGCGTGTTCCATTTTGGTGCATGCAGTTCGGAGTAGTCGATGAACCTCGAAAGCAAATGGCTGGAGGACTTCAGTGCCCTGGCCTCGACCCGCAGTTTCTCGCAAGCGGCCGAGCGCCGGTTCGTTACCCAGCCAGCGTTCAGCCGACGCATACGGAGCCTGGAAGCGGCGCTCGGGCTGACCTTGGTGAATCGTTCCCGCACACCCATTGAGTTGACCGAGGCGGGGCAGCTGTTTCTTGTCACAGCTCGCACCGTTGTCGACCAGTTGAGCGAAGTTCTTCGCCATTTGCATCACCTGGAGGGTGGCCAGGGCGAGGTCATCCAGGTCTCGGCCGCGCACTCCCTGGCATCGGGCTTTTTCCCGCGCTGGGTGGCGCAATTGCGCAACGATGGCCTGAACATTGCCACGCGCCTGGTGGCCACCAACGTTGGCGATGCGGTGCATGCATTACGCGAAGGCGGCTGCGACCTGATGCTGGCCTTCTACGACCCGGACGCTGCGCTGCAGATGGACGCCGAGATCTTCCCGTCGCTGCACATGGGCAATACCGAAATGCTCCCGGTGTGCGCCGTGGGCCCCGACGGCAAGCCGCTGTTCGACCTGGAGGGAGAGGCCAGCGTGCCGTTGCTGGCCTACAGTGCCGGCGCCTTCCTCGGCCGGTCGGTCAACCTGCTGCTGCGCCAGCGCAACCTGCGCTATACCACTGTCTATGAAACGGCCATGGCCGACAGTCTCAAGAGCATGGCGCTCGAAGGCATGGGCATTGCCTGGGTACCGAGGCTGTCGATGCGCGGCGAACTGGAACGTGGCGAGCTGGCGATCTGCGGTGGCAGCCAGTGGCATGTGCCACTGGAAATCCGCCTGTATCGCTGTGCCCTGGTGCGCAAGGCCAACGTGCGCTTGCTGTGGCGCAAGCTCGAAGGCGGTTCAGTTGACCCAAAAGTCAGCCAAAGCCCCGAAAAATAAGGCCGACAGTTGGTCGCCGGGGGTGCCGTGACGGCTGTGCGTTACGGTATACTGCGCGGCCTTTCGACCGGATAGCTCCGGTCCAGATCAGCAAACAAGCCACGCCGGTCGTCCCGCGTGGCTTGTTGTTTTTTGACGCGCCTGCGGGCGCACAAGCGAAGAGGCTCGACGATGAGTGCACTGGTTGGCGTGATCATGGGCTCCAAGTCCGATTGGTCCACCCTTAGCCACACCGCCGATATGCTGGAAAAACTCGGCATTCCCTACGAAGTGAAGGTGGTTTCCGCCCACCGCACCCCGGACCTGCTGTTCCAGTACGCCGATGAGGCCGAAGGCCGCGGCATCGAAGTGATCATCGCCGGTGCCGGCGGCGCCGCCCACCTGCCGGGCATGTGCGCCGCCAAGACCCACCTGCCGGTGCTCGGTGTGCCGGTGCAGTCGTCGATGCTGTCGGGTGTCGATTCGCTGCTGTCGATCGTGCAGATGCCTGCTGGCGTCCCGGTCGCCACCCTGGCCATCGGCAAGGCCGGCGCGATCAACGCGGCCCTGCTGTCGGCGAGCATCCTCGGGGCCAAGCACCCGCAGTTCCACGCGGCGCTCAAGCAGTTCCGTACCGAGCAGACCGACACCGTGCTGGACAATCCAGACCCGCGTCAGGCTTGAGGCTGAAACCCATGAAGATCGGTGTAATCGGTGGTGGCCAGCTGGGCCGCATGCTGGCCCTGGCGGGCACTCCGCTGGGCATGAACTTCGCTTTCCTCGACCCGGCACCGGACGCCTGCGCCGCGCCGCTGGGCGAGCACCTGCGCGCCGACTACGGCGACCAGGACCATCTGCGCCAGCTGGCCGACGAAGTCGACCTGGTGACCTTCGAGTTCGAAAGCGTGCCGGCCGAGACCGTCGCCTTCCTCTCGCAGTTCGTCCCGGTCTATCCGAGCGCCGAGGCCCTGCGCATTGCCCGTGACCGCCTGTTCGAGAAGAGCATGTTCCGCGATCTGGGGATTCCCACCCCGGCCTTTGCCGACATCCTCTCGCAAGCGGACCTCGATGCCGCAGTGGCCAGCATCGGCCTGCCGGCCGTGCTCAAGACCCGCACCCTGGGTTACGACGGCAAGGGCCAGAAGGTTCTGCGCAAGCCCGAAGACGTGGTCGACACCTTCGCCGAACTGGGCAGCGTACCGTGCCTGCTGGAAGGTTTCGTGCCGTTCACCGGCGAGGTGTCGCTGGTGGCCGTGCGTGCTCGCGATGGCGAAACCCGCTTCTACCCGCTGGTACACAACACCCACGACAGCGGCATCCTGCGTCTGTCGGTGGCCAGCGAGGCGCATCCGTTGCAGGCCCTGGCCCAAGACTACGTCGGCCGCGTGTTGCAGAAACTCGACTACGTAGGCGTCATGGCCTTCGAGTTCTTCGAAGTGGACGGCGGCCTCAAGGCCAACGAAATCGCCCCGCGCGTGCATAACTCCGGACACTGGACCATCGAAGGCAGCGAGTGCAGCCAGTTCGAGAACCACCTGCGCGCCGTCGCCGGCCTGCCGCTGGGTTCGACCGCCAAGGTCGGCGAGAGCGCCATGCTCAACTTCATCGGTGAAGTACCAGCGGTGGACAAGGTCGTCGCCATCGACGACTGCCATCTGCACCACTACGGCAAGGCGTTCAAGGTCGGACGCAAGGTCGGCCATGCCACCCTGCGCTGCCAAGACATGGCCACCCTGAAGGCCAAGATTGCCGAAGTAGAGGCGTTGATCGCGGGCTGATCGAACTTCTGCCCGGCAATCGCCCTCTGAAATGGCGACAAGCCAAAGCGCTGTCTAGGCTTTGGCTTGTTCCACTTTCACCACAGAGGGATTGCCATGGGCATCATTGGAACCATCTTCATCGGCCTGATCGTCGGCCTGCTGGCGCGTTTCCTGAAACCGGGTGACGACAGCATGGGCTGGATCATGACCATCCTCCTCGGCATTGCCGGTTCCCTGGCCGCCACCTATGGCGGACAAGCCCTGGGCATCTACCAGGCCGGGCAGGCCGCGGGCTTCTTCGGGGCCCTGGTCGGCGCGATCATCCTGCTGGTGATCTACGGCTTCATCAAGAAGCGCTGAATTCCCGCTAGAATGCCCGGCAATTCATCCCGAGTTGCCGAGCATTTTCATGCGTGCGTTATTCCTCATTCCCCTGTTGCTGGCCAGCGCCCTGGCCCATGCCGAGCTGCCCGAGACCGACTGGCTGGAGCTGATGCCCAAGTCGGACCAGAAGGCGCTCGAGCAGATGCCCGAGATCGATCACAACTCCCCGGAAGCCCTGGGCACTTTCACCGCCAAGGGTGGGCTGAAGCAGAGCAAGGGCCTGCCGGCGGTGATGTACTCGACCAAGACCGTGGCCGCCATGAACGGCAGGCAGATCCGCCTGGGTGGGTATCCGGTGCCGCTGGAGAGCGATGCCAAAGGCAACAGCACGCTGTTTTTCCTGGTGCCGTACCCGGGGGCGTGCATCCATGTACCGCCGCCGCCGCCGAACCAGCTGGTGCTGGTGCGGTATGCGAAGGGGCTGAAGATCGACGATATCTACACGCCGCTGTGGGTGACCGGCACCTTGAAGGTGGAGACGGTCAGCAATGACCTGGCGGATGCGGCGTATGCGTTGGAGGCGGGGACGGTGAGGGTGGTGGAAGACGCGGATCTGTAAGGTATTTTTCCTGTCGAGGCCCTATCGCCGGCAAGCCGGCTCCCACAGGATTGCGCGGTCGCCTGTGGGAGCCGGCTTGCCGGCGATAGGGCCAGTACAGGCGGCTGAAACTATCGGGTCAGAGCGCTTCGCTACCTATTGCCACGCTCATCGCATGAGTTGCCCCTGGTTTGAGCACTACCACGTCATCCATCACATTCGCCGTCTCGATGCACAGCATGCGCTGCCAGCCATCGTCGGCCATGTCTGGCAGGTCGCGGGCGCGGTCGGTCCAGGGGTTCCAGATTACCGCGGTGCGGGAGCCGCCAGCCTGCAGGGTGATGCGTCGGTTCCAGTGCGGATCGACAATCGCCAGTCGCTCAGGCGCGTTCAGGTAGATGCGATCAGTCTCGCCCGCGAATCCCAGGTTGCCCTGTTGTTTGCGCTGTTCCCAGTTGGCCAGTGTTTCGATGTAGGCCAACCCATCCACGCCTTCCACTTGCACCTGGCGCACATCGCTCACGGCGAAGTAGCTGTGCAGCGCCTGGCTCAGGGTAACGTCGGTATTGCCGAGGTTGTAGCTGGTCAGGGTGAGCTTCAGCTGGTCACCCAGCTCTACCAGGAGCTTGAGTTGGACCTCATGAGGCCAACCCGGCAGGTCACCCTGGGCTTCGGGCAATTCGAACTCGACCTGCAGGTGGTCGCTGTGTTCCTCGGCGCGCAACAACTGCCAGTCACGGCCACGCACCAGGCCATGGGCGGGTGGCTGCTCGCCCTTGAACATGGCTTTGACCGAATCGGGATTGCGCTCGAAGATACCGAACCACGGCCAGCACACGGGAGCGCCGGCACGCACCGACTTGCCCTGGCGGAAGATGGCCTGGTCGCTCAGCCACAGCAGGGGTGGCTCGCCCAGGCGCTGATAGCTCAGGACCTGGGCGCCCTGCTGGGCAATCAGTAGTTCGGCATGATCGCTGGTGATGCGCCAGCAGTTGAGTTCGCCGTGCAGCTCGGTCTCGACCGTGAAGTTAGCCATTGCGCTCGTCTCATTGATTGTCTGTCAGGCCGTTGGACCCGGTGACGTGCAATGAGTTTACCGCTCGCCAGGCTCAGCGACGAGGTACGGAACGGGTGCGACCACTGCCATCGATGGCGACGAACACGAACACCGCCTCGGTAACCTTGCGCCATTCGCTGGACAGGGGGTCGTCGCTCCATACCTCGACCATCATCTGGATCGAGCTGCGGCCGATTTCCAGGGTCTGGGTATAGAAGGACAGCTGCGCGCCCACGGCCACCGGGACCAGGAACGCCATGCGGTCGATGGCTACCGTGGCCACTCGGCCTCCGGCGACACGGCTGGCCATGGCGGTGCCGGCCAGGTCCATCTGGGCGACCAGCCAGCCGCCGAAGATATCGCCGAAACCGTTGGTCTCACGTGGCAGCGCGGTGATCTGCAAGGCCAGGTCGCCTTGCGGGATAGGATCTTCTTGTTCGAGCTCAATCATGCCGTGGGGCCTCTGACCCGTGACGCTTCGTTGGTGGCGCAATGACGGACGCCGTAAAAACGATTCAGCAGCACGCATACTACGCTGATTTCGCTTCAGGGGACGGCCTCAGGGAAACTCTGCGAAACAGTCTGACAACAATGACCGACGTTTTCGCACAACATCCCTCAGAGTAAGCAACCTTTTCCTACGAGCGGGCAGTATATATACCTGCACAACCAGCGACGACCGCACATTCATGAATATCTGTATGGATTTTGTACCGCTATGAGCGCGGCTCGGCAATTTGCTATCTTCGCCGACTATTCAATCCAGAAGCCGCATGCCAAGCGGTCCGCAGACCTACAAGAGAAAGAACAGCGATGACCTCCGTGCAGAGCAGTATCGAGCAGCCGTCCCGGCCGTTGTCCCGCAGTGACTACAAGACTCTCTCGCTGTCCGCCCTGGGCGGTGCCCTGGAGTTCTACGACTTCATCATCTTCGTGTTCTTCGCCACTGTGGTGGGCAAGCTGTTCTTCCCCGCCGACATGCCCGAATGGCTGCGCCTGATGCAGACCTTCGGCATCTTCGCCGCCGGCTACCTGGCGCGGCCATTGGGCGGCATCGTCATGGCCCACTTTGGCGACCTGCTCGGACGCAAGAAGATGTTCACCCTGAGCATTTTCATGATGGCCGTGCCGACCCTGGTGATGGGGCTGCTGCCCACCTATGCGCAGATTGGCCTGTGGGCGCCGATCCTGCTGCTGTTGATGCGGGTTATCCAAGGGGCGGCCATCGGTGGCGAGGTGCCGGGGGCCTGGGTGTTCGTCTCCGAGCACGTGCCGGCGCGCAACACCGGCTATGCCTGCGGCACCCTGACCGCCGGCCTGACCTCGGGCATCCTGCTTGGCTCGCTGGTGGCGACGCTGATCAACACGATCTACAGCCCCGAGGAGGTGGCGGACTACGCCTGGCGTATCCCGTTCCTGCTCGGTGGCGTGTTCGGCTTCTTCGCGGTCTACCTGCGTCGCTGGCTGCATGAAACCCCGGTGTTCGCCGAGATGCAGGCGCGCAAGGCCCTGGCCGAGGAGCTGCCGCTGCGCGCGGTGCTGCGTGATCATCGCGGTGCGATCATCCTGTCGATGCTGCTCACCTGGCTGCTGTCGGCCGGCATCGTGGTGATCATCCTCATGACCCCAGCGTTGCTGCAGAGCCTCTACCACGTCAGCCCCACCGACTCGCTCAAGGCCAATAGCCTGGCCATCGTGCTGCTCAGCCTGGGCTGCGTCGGCGCTGGCAGCCTGGCCGACCGTTTCGGTGCCGGGCGGGTGTTCATCGTCGGCAGCCTGGCGCTTCTGGTGTCGTCCTGGGCCTTCTACCATAGCCTGCCGACCCGCCCGGACCTGCTGTTCCCGCTCTATGCGTTGACTGGCCTGTGCGTTGGGATCGTCGGCGCCGTGCCTTACGTGATGGTCAAGGCGTTCCCGCCTGTCGTGCGCTTCAGCGGCCTGTCGTTCTCCTACAACCTCGCCTACGCGATCTTCGGTGGCCTCACGCCGATGGTGGTGACCGCGTTGCTCAAGTTCAGCCCGATGGCACCCGCCTATTACGTCGCGTGCCTGTGCGCCGTTGGTCTGCTGGTGGGCATCTATCTGCTCGCGCGCAAACGCTGAAACCCGCTCTAACTCCCCCTCCGCAACATCCTGTAAAGGCCATCCCGGTTACCGGTGATGGCCTTTCATCCAATTGTCACATTCGAGTCATAGAGTGTTCATGCGGCCTGCAGATACTTGGGCCCGTTCCATCTCACAACCCACGATATTCCTGCTAGGAGCAAGGCATGAAACTGAAGCGTTTGATGGCGGCCCTGACCTTTGCCGCCGCTGGCGTCGCTGCCGCCAATGCGGTCGCCGCTGTCGATCCTGCAATCCCGACCTACACCAAGACCACCGGTGTTTCGGGCAACCTCTCCAGCGTCGGTTCCGACACCCTCGCGAACCTGATGACCCTGTGGGCCGAGGCCTACAAGAAGGAATATCCGAACGTAAACATCCAGATCCAGGCCGCTGGCTCCTCGACCGCGCCACCCGCCCTGACCGAAGGCACCGCCAACCTGGGCCCGATGAGCCGCAAGATGAAGGACGTCGAGCTGCAGGCGTTCGAGCAGAAGTACGGCTACAAGCCGACTGCCATCCCGGTTGCCGTTGACGCCCTGGCTGTCTTCGTTCACAAGGACAACCCGATCAAAGGCCTGACCATGGCCCAGGTCGACGCCATCTTCTCCTCCACCCGTCTGTGCGGTGGCAAAGCCGACGTCAAGACCTGGGGCGACCTGGGCGTGACCGGCGACCTGGCCAACAAGCCAGTTCAGCTGTTCGGCCGTAACTCGGTATCCGGCACCTACGGCTACTTCAAGGAAGAAGCCCTGTGCAAAGGCGACTTCAAGCCTAACGTCAACGAACAACCTGGCTCGGCATCGGTCGTGCAGTCGATCAGCTCCTCGCTGAACGGCATCGGTTACTCGGGCATCGGCTACAAGACCGCCAGCGTCAAGACCGTGGCCCTGGCCAAGAAAGAAGGCGGCGCGTTCGTCGAAGACAACGAAGCCAACGCCCTGAACGGTACCTACCCGCTGTCGCGCTTCCTCTACGTCTACGTCAACAAGGCCCCGAACAAGCCTCTGGCCCCGCTGGAAGCCGAGTTCGTCAAGCTGGTGCTGTCGCAGGCCGGCCAGCAAGTTGTCGTGAAGGACGGCTACATCCCGCTGCCAGCCAAGGTGGTCGACAAGACCCTGGCCGACCTGGGCCTGTCCCACGCGGGTAACGTTGCAAAGAAGTAAGTAACTGAGGACGAGGCCGGTGCCAAAGAATGCCGGCCTCCTCCACGAATTCCTTAGTCCGAAGCCAGGGCTCCTGCGCGGCGGGCTTTTTTGCGTCACTGCACTGTCATGTTTTTGTCATACGGGACCGCTAGGGTGTGCGCATGAATGATCTGGCCAACTCCACAATGACCCAAAATTCTCCTCCGGTGCGCATTGACTTCAATACGCCCGAGTTGCAACGCAAGCGCCGCCTGCGCGCCCTCAAGGACCGTCTGACCCGCTGGTACGTCCTGGTGGGCGGGCTTGCCGTGCTGGCAGCGATCACGCTGATCTTCTTCTACCTGGCCTATGTGGTGCTGCCGCTGTTCCAGGGCGCCACGCTTACCAGCAAGAAGGCGCTGGAGCCGACCTGGCTGCAGCAGGACGCCGGTAAACCGCTGTTGATCGCCCTCGAGGAACAGAACCTCGTGGGTATGCGTGTATCCGACAAGGGCCAGGCCCTGTTCTTCGATACCAAGACCGGCAACGAACTGAAGCGTGTCGACCTGCCGCTGCCGGCCGGCGCCCAGGTCAGCTCGATCAGCACCGACCAGCCGGGCAGCCCGCTGGTGGTGGTGGGCCTGTCCAACGGCCAGGCGCTGGTGTTCCACCACACCTACAAGATCACCTATCCGGACAACAAGAAGACCATCGAGGCGGGCATCGACTTCCCCTATGGTCAGGACCTGTTCACCCTGGATGACCAAGGCCGCGCGCTGGAGCATGTGAGCGTCAACGTCAACGGCGATACCTTGTTGCTGGCCGGTTCCACCGGTGCGCACCTGCAGGTGATCGAACTGTCGCGCACCGAGAACATGATGACCGACGAGGTCACTGTCGAGCAGAACCGTATCGAACTGCCGCAGATGACCGAGGTGGTGAAGAACATCTTCATCGACCCGCGCCAGCAGTGGCTGTACGTGGTCAACGGTCGCGCCACTGCCGACGTGTTCAGCCTGCGCGACAAGAGCCTCAACGGCCGTTACAAGCTGCTCGAGGACGGCAACGCCGAGATCACCGCGACCGCCCAGCTGGTCGGTGGCATCTCGCTGATCTTCGGTGACTCCAAGGGTGGTCTGAGCCAGTGGTTCATGGCCCGCGACCCCGATGGCGAGTCGCGCTTCAAGTTGATCCGCAGCTTCCAGCTGGGCAAGGCCCCGGTGGTGCAGATCGACGCCGAGGAGCGCCGCAAGGGCTTCATCGCCCTGGACAGCGAAGGCAAGCTCGGCGTGTTCCACAGCACCGCGCACCGCACCCTGCTGGTCGAGCCGGTCGCCGAAGGCGCGGGCATCCTCGCCCTGTCGCCGCGCGCCAACCGCATCATCATCGAGCAAGGCAACAAGCTGCTGCCGCTGAGCCTGAAGAACCCGCACCCGGAAGTCTCCTTCAGCGCGCTGTGGGGCAAGGTCTGGTACGAGAACTACGACGAACCCAAGTACGTCTGGCAGTCGACCGCCTCGAACACCGACTTCGAACCCAAGCTGAGCCTGTCGCCGCTGACCTTCGGTACGCTCAAGGCCGCGTTCTACGCGATGATCCTGGCTGCCCCGCTGGCCATCGCCGCCGCCATCTACACCGCCTACTTCATGGCCCCGGGCATGCGCCGCAAGGTCAAGCCGGTGATCGAGCTGATGGAAGCGATGCCGACGGTGATCCTCGGCTTCTTCGCCGGCCTGTTCCTCGCGCCGTACCTCGAAGGCCACCTGCCGGGCGTGTTCAGCCTGTTCGTGATCATGCCGGTCGGTATCCTGCTCGCCGGCTTCAGCTGGAGCCGCCTGCCGGAGTCGATCCGCCTGCGCATCCCGGATGGCTGGGAAGCGGCGATCCTGATCCCGGTGATCCTGGTGATCGGTTGGTTCGCCCTGTACATGAGCCCGTTCCTCGAGAGCTGGTTCTTCGCTGGCGACATGCGCCTGTGGATCACCAACGATCTGGGGATCACCTATGACCAGCGCAACGCCCTGGTAGTGGGTATCGCCATGGGCTTCGCGGTCATCCCGAACATCTACTCCATCGCCGAGGACGCCGTGTTCAGCGTGCCGCGCAGCCTGACCCTGGGCTCGCTGGCCCTGGGCGCGACGCCATGGCAAACCCTGACCCGCGTGGTCATCCTCACCGCCAGCCCGGGCATCTTCTCGGCGCTGATGATCGGCATGGGCCGTGCGGTGGGTGAGACCATGATCGTGCTGATGGCCACCGGCAACACCCCGGTGATGGAGCTGAACCTGTTCGAGGGCATGCGCACCCTGGCCGCCAACGTGGCTGTGGAAATGCCCGAATCGGAAGTCGGCGGCAGCCACTATCGTGTGCTGTTCCTCGCCGCCCTCGTGCTGCTGTTGTTCACCTTCGTGATGAACACCTTGGCCGAGCTGATTCGCCAGCGCCTGCGCAAGAAATACTCGTCGCTTTGATAGAAAGGTAGAGATCCGTGAAAAAGGATTCCCTCAAAGGCTGGTTCAAGAGCGGCGCCCCCGGCGTCTGGATCAGTGGCGGCGCGGTGGCCATGGCGGTCATCATGACCGTCGGCCTGCTGGCCGTGATCGCCGTGCGCGGCCTGGGCCACTTCTGGCCGGCCGACCTGGTCCAGGCCACCTACAAGGTGCCGGGCCAGGCTGACCACATCGTCATCGGTGAAGTGGTGCAGAAGGAAGAAGTGCCCCGCGAACGCCTCAAGGGTGCCGGCCTGCCGGTGCCCGACCAAGGCCCGGAGTTCATGACCCGTGAGCTGATCAAGGTCGGTAACCGCGACCTCAACGGCAGCGACTTCACCTGGGTGGTCGGCGAGTGGCTGGTCGACCAGCAGAAACCTGCCGACCTGATCGCCCTGGAGCGCCGCGAATGGGGCAACTTCTACGGCTACCTGGTCAGCGTCAAGGAAGAAGGCCGCGTGGTCGCCCAGGGGCCAGAAGCCTGGAACGAGCTGCAGGCCCGCCTCAAGCGCGCCAGCCAACTCAACGACCAACTGGTGAAGCTCGAGAAGAAGGACATCGGTGCCATCAACCACGGCCTGGAGCGCCTGCGCCTGCATGGCCGCAAGCTGGAACTGGACGGCAAGCTCGACGCCGCCGCCCAGGCCGACATGGACGCCGAGCGCGCCGAGCTGAACAACCGCTACAAGGCCATCGAAGAGCGCCTCAACGGCCTGCACCAGGAATTCGCCCGCGACAGCCTGGTAGCCCGCGACGGCAACGGCCGCGAAGTGGAGATCAACCTGAGCAAGGTGGTCCACGCCATCCAGCCGAACGCCATGTCCGGCTTTACCAAGATGGGCGCCTACTTCGCCAAGGTGTGGGAGTTCCTCAGCGACGATCCGCGTGAGGCCAACACCGAAGGCGGTATCTTCCCGGCCATCTTCGGCACCGTGATGATGACCCTGATCATGGCGGTGATCGTCACCCCGTTCGGCGTGCTGGCTGCCGTCTACCTGCGTGAATACGCCAGGCAGGGCCCGGTGACCCGGTTGATCCGCATCGCCGTGAACAACCTCGCCGGCGTCCCGGCGATCGTCTACGGCGTGTTCGGCCTGGGCTTCTTCGTCTACGTGCTGGGCGGCTCGATCGACCGGCTGTTCTTCCCCGAGTCGCTGCCGGCACCTACGCTGGGTACGCCGGGCCTGCTGTGGGCTTCGCTGACCCTGGCGCTGCTGGCCGTGCCGGTGGTGATCGTGGCCACCGAGGAAGGCCTGGCGCGTATTCCGCGCACGGTACGCGAAGGCTCGCTGGCCCTGGGCGCGACCAAGGCCGAGACGCTGTGGAAGATCGTTCTGCCGATGGCCAGCCCGGCCATGATGACTGGCATGATCCTCGCCGTGGCCCGCGCCGCCGGCGAAGTGGCCCCGCTGATGCTGGTGGGTGTGGTGAAGCTGGCGCCATCGCTGCCGGTGGACGGCAACTACCCGTACCTGCACCTGGACCAGAAGATCATGCACCTGGGCTTCCACATCTACGACGTCGGCTTCCAGAGCCCCAACGTCGAGGCCGCACGGCCGCTGGTGTACGCCACCGCGCTGCTGCTGGTGCTGGTGATCGCCACCCTCAACCTCTCGGCGGTGTGGATCCGTAACCACCTGCGCGAGAAGTACAAGGCCCTGGACCACTGATCCTGATTGCAAGCGTGCCGCCCGGTTGCCGGGCGGCCCTTTGAAACGAATTGATAGCGTATGGAGTTGACCATGCAGCATGAATCCCACGCCCACGGCATCGACATGTCGGCCCTGGGCCGCGACAAGCAGAGCCTGCGCCTGGCTGAAGAGACCGTGGCCATCGAAGTACCCGGCCTGTCCCTGTTCTACGGCGACAAGCAAGCACTGTTCGACGTCAGCATGAACATCCCCAAGCAGCGCGTGACCGCCTTCATCGGCCCGTCCGGCTGCGGCAAGTCCACGCTGCTGCGCACCTTCAACCGCATGAACGACCTGGTCGACGGCTGCCGTGTCGAAGGCGCCATCAACCTGTACGGCAACAACATCTACCGCAAGGGCGAGGACGTGGCCGAGCTGCGTCGCCGCGTGGGCATGGTGTTCCAGAAGCCCAACCCGTTCCCCAAGACCATCTACGAGAACGTGGTCTACGGCCTGCGTATCCAGGGCATCAACAAGAAGCGCGTGCTCGACGAGGCGGTCGAGTGGGCGCTGAAGGGCGCGGCCCTGTGGGATGAGGTCAAGGACCGCCTGCACGAGTCGGCGCTGGGCCTGTCCGGTGGCCAGCAGCAGCGTCTGGTGATCGCCCGTACCATTGCCGTTGAGCCGGAAGTGCTGTTGCTCGACGAACCGTGCTCGGCACTGGACCCGATCTCGACGCTGAAGGTCGAAGAGCTGATCTACGAACTGAAATCCAAGTACACCATCGTCATCGTGACCCACAACATGCAGCAGGCGGCCCGTGTTTCGGACTACACCGCCTTCATGTACATGGGCAAACTGGTCGAATTCGGTGATACCGACACCCTGTTCACCAACCCGGCGAAGAAGCAGACCGAAGACTACATCACCGGTCGCTACGGCTAAGACCGGCAAGGTAGGAACGCCAGGGAATGACACGAACGACTTGAAGCCTGCAGCTGCTTCGCGGAGCGAAACGATGATCAACAAAGAAAGCCTTACCCACCACATCTCCCAGCAGTTCAACGCCGAGCTCGAGGAGGTGCGCAGCCACCTGCTGGCCATGGGCGGGCTGGTGGAGAAACAGGTGAACGACGCCGTCACCGCGCTGATCGAGGCCGATTCTGGCCTTGCCCAGCAGGTGCGCGAGGTCGATGAACAGATCAACCAGATGGAGCGCAACATCGACGAGGAGTGCGTGCGCATCCTCGCCCGTCGCCAGCCGGCGGCCTCCGACCTGCGCCTGATCATCAGCATCTCCAAGTCGGTGATCGACCTCGAGCGCATCGGTGATGAATCGACCAAGATCGCCCGTCGTGCCATCCAGCTGTGCGAGGAAGGCGAGTCGCCGCGTGGTTATGTCGAGGTGCGCCATATCGGCGACCAGGTGCGCAACATGGTCCGCGACGCGCTGGACGCCTTCGCCCGCTTCGACGCCGACCTGGCGCTGTCGGTGGCCCAATACGACAAGACCATCGACCGCGAGTACAAGACGGCGCTGCGCGAACTGGTCACCTACATGATGGAAGATCCACGCTCGATCTCCCGCGTATTGAGCGTGATCTGGGCCCTGCGTTCGCTGGAGCGCATCGGCGACCACGCACGCAACATATCCGAGCTGGTGATCTACCTGGTGCGTGGTACCGACGTACGGCACATGGGCCTCAAGCGCATGAAGGCCGAGGTGCAGGGCGAAGCGTTCGATGAGGGCGAAATCGCTAATGTTCCGGCTGAACCGGACGATAAATAGGATTGCTCCCGAGCATGAACGCCCGGCAACCGCCGGGCGTTTTCGTTTGCGGTCGAGCACCAGCAGGCACCCGCGAACCGTGTGAGAAGTCCCGGCGTGACCAGTGGTTTGGCAAATGGCCATCAGTCGGCGGTATGCTAGCCGGGATCAAGAGGAGTTTCGATGAGTAAAGTGAATGTGCTGGTCGTGGATGATGCCCCGTTCATCCGCGATCTGGTAAGGAAGTGCCTGCGTAATGCCTTCCCCGGCATGGTGATCGAGGACGCGGTCAACGGCCGCAAGGCCATGGCCATGCTGAGCAAGGAACGTTTCGACCTGGTCCTGTGCGACTGGGAAATGCCGGAGATGTCCGGCCTCGAACTGCTGACCTGGTGCCGCCAGCAGGAAGAGATGAAGACCATGCAGTTCATCATGGTGACCAGCCGTGGCGACAAGGAGAACGTGATCCAGGCCATCCAGGCCGGTGTTTCCGACTTCGTCGGCAAGCCGTTCACCAACGAGCAGCTGCTGACCAAGGTGAAGAAGTCGCTGACCAGGATCGGCAAGCTCGACAGCCTGATGTCCAGCGCGCCGGCGCGGGTCAACTCGGCGTTCGCCAACGACTCGCTCAGCGCCCTGACCGGTGGTCGCCCGGAAGCGGCCAAGGTCGCGGCTCCGGCGCCTGCCGCCGCGGCTGCCAAGCCACTGATCAACGCACCGACGCCGAAGCCCGCCGCCGCCACGGCGCAGAGCGGTCGCGGCCAAGGTCAGCTGCGCCTGGCCAGCGGTCCTCAGCCGTGCGTGATCAAGGCCCTGAGCCTCAAGGAAGCCTTGCTGGTAGTACGCCGCAGCGCCAACCTGCCACAGGTGCTCGAAGGCGCGGTGCTGGACCTGGAGCAAGGCGAGAACGCCGAAACGGCGCGGCTGAATGGCTACCTGCACGCCATTGCGGCGTTGGAACCCAAGCCTGAGAGCGACTGGCTGCAGTTGACGTTCAAGTTCGTCGACCAGGATGCGCAAAAACTCGACTACCTGTCGCGGCTGATCGCCCGCGGCACGGCGCAGAAGCACTTCACACCTGGCGCCTGATGGCCGCTTGAACACCGCGCCGCAGCGGATGTCGTGGGAGTGGGCTTGCCCGCTCCCACGTTACACCTCGAGCATCCCGACCAACTGTCATATCCCTCTCAAATCCGGCTGCTAGGCTTCGACAGAACGCAACTGTCAAAAAGCCACCATCATGCCGCCCACCCGACTGCTGCTGTTCTGTGCCTTGCTCACGGCCTCGGCGTCGAGCCTGGGCATGACCATCTACAAGACCACCGACACCTATGGCGTGGTTTCCTATTCCGACCGGCCCAGCGCCGGCGCCAAGGCCTTCGTGTTCCGCGAACCCATGGTCGAGCGCCTGGACGGTCAGGTACGCCTGAAGACCGAGGATTTCGCCGGTGGCGTGCGTTTCGTCGCGCGTAACGAGCTGTTCGTGCCGATGGAGGTTGAACTGCGTGTGGAGCGTCTGGCCAATGCCCAGGGCGGTAACGCCCCGCGCATCGTCCGGCGCTTGGTACCGCCGCGCTCGAACCTGATCCTCAGCGTGGTGCAGGCTCGCCAAGGGGCTCGCCTCAAGTACGACACCAAGTTCCGCTACGCCATGGGCGACCCGGGCCAGCGCCCGCAGGGCTACCGTTATCCGTTCCCCTGGAAGGGTGGGCCGTTCCGTCTGAGCCAGGGCCCCAATGGTCGTTTCAGCCACTTCGGGCCCAAGGGCCGCTACGCCATGGATATCGCCATGCCCGAAGGCACGCCGATCATCGCGGCACGCGGCGGGGTGGTGGTGAAGATCGAGAACAACCAGAGCGGGCGGGGCAACAATCCGGCGGGCAATTTCGTCAGGATCCTGCACTCGGACGGCACCATGGGCGTTTACCTGCACCTGATGCGCGGCTCGGTGGTGGTGGGCGAGGGGCAGCGTGTGGCCCAGGGGCAGGCGCTGGCCAAATCGGGCAACACCGGCAACAGCAGCGGGCCGCACCTGCATTTCGTGGTGCAGCGCAATGTGGGGCTGGCGCTGGAGTCGATCCCGTATCAGTTCGACCGGCCGATTGGCGGGTTGCCGGACTTTACCGCAGGGAACCCGTGACGCATCGCGAGGCAAGCCCGCACCCACGGATGTAGGCGCGGGCTCTCGGGTCAATCGAGCTTGAGCACCTTGGCCAGCACGATCTTCGGCCCTTTCATCTTCTTGATGATGATGCGCAGGCCTTCGACTTCCAGCACTTCCTCTTCCTCGGGGACGCGCTTGAGAGTCTCGTAGACCAGGCCGGCCAGGGTTTCCGCCTCGATATGATCAAGGTCGACGCCCAGCAGGCGCTCGACCTTGAACAGCGGCGTATCACCGCGCACCAGCAGCTTGCCCGGCTGGTAGGCGAGGATGCCGCGCTCGGTCTTGCGGTGTTCGTCCTGGATATCGCCCACCAGCACTTCCAGCACGTCTTCCATGGTCAGGTAGCCGATCACCTTGCCATCGGCTTCCTCGACCAGCACGAAGTGCGCGCCACCTTTGCGGAACTGCTCCAGCAACTGGGCCAGCGGCATGTGCCGGGAGACCCGTTCCAGCGGGCGGGCGAGGTCTTCAAGGTCGATGGTTTGCGGCAAGTGGTCGAGCTCTGCCAGCTCCAGCAGCAGGTCCTTGATGTGCAGCAGGCCGGTGAATTCCTCGCGCTCGGCGTCATACACCGGGTAGCGGCTGAACTTGTGACGGCGCAGCAGGGCGAGGATTTCCTTCAGCGGCGCATGGGCATCGATGCTGACCATGTCTTCGCGGGAATTGGCCCAGTCGACCACTTCCAGCTCGCCCATCTCCACCGCCGAGGCCAGCACGCGCATGCCTTGGTCGCTCGGGTCCTGGCCACGGCTGGAGTGCAGGATCAGCTTGAGCTCCTCGCGGCTGTAGTGATGCTCATGGTGCGGCCCGGGCTCGCCCTGGCCGGCGATGCGCAGGATGGTGTTGGCGCTGGCGTTGAGCAGGTAGATCGCCGGGTACATCGCCCAGTAGAACAGGTACAGCGGCACGGCGGTCCACAGCGACAGCAGCTCGGGCTTGCGGATTGCCCACGATTTGGGGGCCAGCTCGCCGACCACGATGTGCAGGTAGGAGATCACGAAGAAGGCGACGAAGAACGAGATCGCCTTGATCAGCTCCGGGCTGTCCACGCCGACATAGGCCAGCAGCGGCTCGAGCAGGTGCGCGAACGCTGGCTCGCCTACCCAGCCCAGGCCCAGGGAGGCGAGGGTGATGCCCAGCTGGCAGGCCGAGAGATAGGCGTCGAGCTGGTTGTGTACCTTGCGCAGGATGCTGCCACGCCAGCCATGCAGCTCGGCGATGGATTCGACGCGGGTGGAGCGCAGCTTGACCATGGCGAACTCGGCGGCCACGAAGAAGCCGTTGAGCAGCACCAGGAACAAGGCGAAGAGAATCATGCCGAAATCGGCGAACAACGAGGTGAGGCTGATACCAGGGGAAGGGTCCATGATGGGGTTTTACGGGGTCCGTCTGCTGAAAAGTAAGAAAAAAAGTGCCAGCGTTTGCTGGCACAGGGGATCCAATGTAGCGGCTGAGACTACAAAAGCAAAGGGCCGCTTCGCGCCCCATCGCCGGCAAGCCGGCTCCCACAAGGGCAGCATTTTTCCTGTGGGAGCCGGCTTGCCGGCGATGGGCCGTGAAGCGGCTCCGCGGTATCAGCCCTTGTTCACGACCAATTGCGCTGGCGCGAAGTGGCAGGTAAAGGTACTGCCATGCCCCGGCACGCTGCTGATTTCCAGGCGTCCGCGATGGCGCATCAGCACGTGCTTGACGATCGCCAGGCCCAGCCCGGTGCCGCCGGTATTGGACGCGCGGCTGGAGTCGACGCGGTAGAAGCGTTCGGTCAGGCGTGGCAGGTGCTTGGCCTCGATACCGACCCCCGAGTCCTGCACGCTGAGGTGCGCGCCCTGCTCGTCGGCCCACCAGCGAATGCGGATATTGCCCTCATCCTGGGTGTACTTGACCGCGTTGAACACCAGGTTGGAGAACGCGCTGCGCAGTTCCGACTCGCTGCCCTTGAGGCGTATGCCTGGCGTTGCTTCCAGGCTGATCCGCTGGTTGCGCGGGCCGGACAGGGCCTGGGCGTCGTTCTTGATGGCGGTGAGCAGGGTGTCGACCAGCACCGGCTGGTTGTCCGAGGGATAGTCGGTGGCTTCGAGCTTGGCCAACAGCAACAGGTCGTTGAGCAGGGTCTGCATGCGTGAGCCTTGCGCGCTCATCTGCTGCAGGGCACGGCTCCAGCGCGGGTTCACGTCCTCGACGTTGTCCAGCAGCGTCTCGAGGTAGCCGGTGATCACCGTCAGCGGCGTGCGCAGCTCGTGGGAGACGTTGGCGACGAAATCCTTGCGCATCTGCTCCAGCTGATGGATGCGGGTCACGTCGCGCACCAGCATCAGGTGTTCGTTGTTGCCGTAGCGGGTGAGGTGCAGTTGCACGCGCAGGCGGTCGTTGATCGGCGACGGGATTTCCAGCGGTTCGGCGTAGTTATCCGACTCGAAATACTCCTTGAAGCGCGGGTGGCGCACCAGGTTGGTCACCGGCTGGCCGCCGTCCTGCGGGGTCTTGAAGCCCAGCAGGGTCTCGGCGGCGCGGTTCCACCATTCCAGGTTGCCGTCGCTGTCGAGCATGATCACTGCATCGCGCAGCGCGGCGGTGGACTCCTGGACCCGGTCGATCACCGCCTGCAGGCGGCCACGCACGCGCTGGTCACGGCGCTGCAGGTGATAGATGCTGTCGAACACTTCGCCCCACAGGCCGTAGCCATCGGGCGGCGCTTCATCGGGTTGATGATTGCGCAGCCAGTCGTGCAGGCGCAGCAACTGCTTCAGGGTCCAGCCCAGGTAGAAGGCCAGGCCGATGGCCAGGCTCCAGCCGTAGTACCCGCTGACCAGTCCGCCGATCAGGCAGACGGTGATCAGCAGGAGCATGTGGCGAATCAGGGTCGCGTGCCAGTTCTGGTTCAATTCACGGTCCTTGTACAGCGGGCGCTTGGGCTTCGATCAGCTTTTGGTCGAGAAGCGATAGCCAGTGCCGCGGACGGTTTGTACCAGATTTTCGTAGGCTTCACCCAGTGCCTTGCGCAGGCGCCGGATATGCACGTCCACAGTGCGTTCCTCGACATAGACGTTGCCGCCCCAGACCTGGTCGAGCAACTGGCCGCGAGTGTAGGCACGCTCCTGGTGAGTCATGAAGAACTGCAGCAGGCGGTATTCGGTGGGGCCCATCTCGGCCGGCTTGCCATCGATGGTCACGCGGTGGCTGATCGGGTCGAGCAGCAGGCCACCGACTTCGATCGGCGCTTCGCTGTCGCTCGGACCGGTACGGCGCAGCACGGCCTTGAGGCGCGCCACCAGTTCACGGGGCGAGAACGGCTTGGTGATGTAGTCGTCGGCGCCGACTTCCAGGCCCTGGATCTTGTTGTCCTCTTCACCCTTGGCGGTGAGCATGATGATCGGGATGTCGCCGGTCAGCTCGTCGCGCTTGAGGCGGCGGGCCAGCTCGATGCCGGAGGTGCCCGGCAGCATCCAGTCGAGCAGGATCAGGTCCGGCTTGCGGTCGACGATGATGGCGTGGGCCTGTTGCGAGTTCTCGGCCTCGAGGCAGTCATAGCCGGCCATTTCCAATGCAACGGCGATCATCTCGCGGATAGGCGCTTCGTCGTCGACGATCAGAATGTTTCTGCCAACCATGCTCAATTACCTCTCCCAGGAACGGTGTCTTGGCCCGCATTAGATAACGGAATTATTGCAGCTGTGTGACAGAGCATGGGCGGTTCTGGCGACATTGCATGACTGGACTAGGCTTCAGGGGGCCGCGATGGCGGCGCTGAGCAATCAATCCAACCCCCGAACAATGGTGATTCCAATGACACGACATACGCTGAGCTGGATGGCCCTTTGCGCTGCGCTGGCAGTGCCTGGGGTGGCGTCGGCTCATCACGCCATGGAGAAGGATGGCATGTGGGTCGACCACGACGGCATGACGCTGTACACCTTTGACAAGGACGCTGGCGGCAAGTCCATGTGCAATGGCGAGTGCGCCAAGAATTGGCCGCCGTTGATGGTGAAGAAGGATGACGAGGCGCCGAAGGACAAGTGGACTCACGTCACCCGCGACGATGGCTCGATGCAGTGGGCCTATGACGGCAAGCCGCTGTACACCTTCGTCAAGGACAAGAAGGCCGGGGAGACCACCGGTGATGGCATGAAGGATGTCTGGCACGTCGCCAAGCCTTGATGCACCAGGCGTGGGAGCTCCGCACCGCCGCTCCCACAATTGGCCTGCACAATTTCAGCGCAGCGCGTAGTCCAGCACCACACAAATGAAGATCAACAACCCCGCCCAGTGGTTGTGCAGGAACGCCTTGAAGCACGACTCGCGGTCCAGCTTGCGCGTTGACCAGAACTCCCAGGCGAAGCATACCGCCGCCGCCAGCAGCCCCAGGTGGAACCAGCCGCCCAGCTCGAAGCGGTTGCCCGCCAGCAGCAGGCAGCCCAGCGACAGCAGCTGCAGGGTCAGGATGATCACCCGGTCGGCCTCGCCGAACAGGATGGCGGTGGACTTCACGCCGATCTTCAGGTCGTCGTCACGATCGACCATGGCGTAGTAGGTGTCGTAGCCCACTGTCCATAGCAGGTTGGCGATGTACAGCAGCCAGGCGCTGGCCGGCAGCTCGCCACCCGCGGCGGTGAAAGCCATGGGGATACCCCAGGAATACGCCGCGCCCAGCACCACCTGCGGGTAGTAGGTGTAGCGCTTCATGAACGGATAGCAGAAAGCCAGGGCGACCGCGCCGAACGACAGCCACACCGTAGTGGCGTTGGTGCATAGCACCAGCAGGAAGCTCACCCCCACCAGCAGGGCGAACAGCACCAGCGCTTCGCGGGGCTTCACCCGGCCACTGGCCAGTGGCCGGTCGGCGGTGCGCTTGACGTGGCCGTCCACCTTGCGGTCGGCGAAATCGTTGATGCAGCAGCCGGCGGCACGCATCAGCACCACGCCGAGGCCGAAGATCAGCACGTTGGCCAGGGTCGGCGAGCCGTTGCCGGCAATCCACACCGCCGACAGCGTCGGCCACAGCAGCAGGTAGATGCCGATGGGGCGGTCCATGCGGCTCAGCTGGACAAAGTCCCAGGCGCGCGGGTGCAGGCGGTTGAGCGACTTGAGCAGTTGCAGGTACATCAGCGGTTTTCCTCCTTGGCCGCGTGCCACAGGGCGGGCAGGAACACCTCGGCCACCAGCAGGTCGAGGCCGTCGCGCTCGAAGCGCGAGCGCCGTCCCCACAGCCCGGCGCTGGCGACCTCGGCGGGCAGCCAGTCCTGTGGATAACTGCACACTTCGATAGGGTGGCGGACGAACGCCTGGTCGCAGAACAGTAGCTCGCCCAGCGAACGGCTGCCCAGGGTTTCCAGGTCGAGCCCTCCGCGCTCCAGCGCTGTGCGGCTGGCGACGCTGCGGGCGAATACCCACGGCTGGCCATGGCCGCGCAGGTAGACCTCGCGCACCCAGCCCTGCGCGCCAGGCCGCAGGCCCAACGCGGCGCATTCATCGTCACGCAGTGGCTGCCAGCCCTCGAACAAAGGGGTGACGCTGAAGTGGTCGTGGGAAAGACCGGTCAGGCGACGGGTCAGGGAGCCTTCGTCGAACAGCCAGTCCAGGGTCGGCTGGTCGGGCAGGGGCGCCAGTTGCGGATACGCCAGCCACGCGACAGCGGCTGCTTGCGGGGTTTCGTACGGCACGTCGGTATGCTTGATACAGGCCAGAGAGGCGGCGAGCTTAGCATGATTGCCGTCCTGGCTTGCATACTGCCAGCAGGCCCAGTACAAAAGCCGACCAGAGATTGCACGGTGGTCACGTGCAGGTGCGTGTTTGCCCTGCTTTTATGCCACCAGTTGCAACGCATCCATTAGCCTGACCGAGGAACAGTACCCCCATGAAGAAGTGGCAATGCATTGTCTGTGGCCTGATCTACGATGAGGCCCAAGGCTGGCCGGACGACGGTATCGCCCCCGGCACCCGCTGGGAAGATGTGCCGGAAGACTGGCTGTGCCCTGACTGTGGTGTAGGCAAGAGTGACTTCGAAATGATCGCCATTGGCTGATCGCAACCCTGCTTTGAACAAGGAACGCACGACATGACGTCCCCCGTGGTGATCATTGGTACCGGCCTTGCCGGCTATAACCTGGCGCGAGAGTTTCGCAAGCTGGACGGCGACACGCCGCTGCTGCTGATCACTGCCGACGACGGTCGCTCCTATTCCAAGCCCATGCTGTCCACCGGCTTTGCCAAGCAGAAGGACGCCGACGGCCTGTGCATGGCCGAACCGGGGGCCATGGCCGAGCAGCTCAAGGCCGAGATCCGCACCCACACCCGTATCAGTGGTATCGACCCAGGCCATAAGCGCCTGTGGATCGGCGAGGAAGCGGTGGAGTACCGCGACCTGGTACTGGCCTGGGGCGCGCAGACCGTGCAGGTGCCCGTGGAAGGCGATGCTGGCGAGCTGATCTTCCCGATCAACGACCTGGAGGACTACGCACGTTTTCGCGTTGCTGCCGCAGGCAAGCAACGGGTGCTGATCCTCGGCGCCGGCCTGATTGGCTGCGAATTCGCCAACGACCTTACCTTGGGCGGCCTGCAGTGCGAGGTCGTGGCGCCGTGCGAGCAGGTAATGCCGACCTTGCTGCACCCGGCGGCGGCCGCCGCCGTGCAGGCAGGCCTGGAAGGGTTGGGAGTGCGTTTCCATCTCGGCCCGGTGCTGACCCGCCTGCAACGTTCGGGGGCAACTCTGGAGGCGCACCTGTCCGACGGCAGCGTCATCCCTTGCGACCTGGTGGTGTCTGCGATCGGCCTGCGGCCGCGTACCGACCTGGCGGCGGCAGCGGGGCTGCAGGTCAACCGCGGGGTAGTGGTGGATCGCCAGCTGCGCACTTCTCACGCCAACATCTTCGCCCTGGGCGACTGCGCCGAGGTCGATGGCATCAACCTGCTGTACGTCATGCCCTTGATGACCTGCGCCCGCGCCTTGGCCCAGACCTTGGCCGGCAACCCGACCGCAGTGGCCTATGGCCCGATGCCGGTCACCGTGAAGACGCCGGCTTGTCCGTTGGTGGTGTCCCCTGTGCCAAGCGGCCATGAGGGCACCTGGGTGGTGGAGGGCAGCGGCGCTGACCTGAAAGTGCTCTGCCATAGCGCCGATGGCCAGCTGCTGGGCTACGCCCTGACCGGCGGCGCGGTCATGGAGAAACTGGCGTTGAATCGCCAGTTGCCACCCTTGATGGCGTAAATAGCGGGCGTTCTGTCGGAATTATCCTGTTCTTGCCGCGACAATGGCCGCCCAGATACTGGCGCGGCCTCGGTCGGCGTGCCATCCTCACTGGCGTCTGCCGCAGCCTAGAGCCTGCGGTGCCTTGAACGCTGCTTCGTTCGGCAGCACGGCATAACAACAAGAAATCCCGTCAAAGAGGCTTCACTATGCGTAAACCAGAACTCGCCGCCGTCATCGCCGAAAAGGCCGATCTGACCAAGGAAAAGGCCAATATTGTCCTGAACGCGATTCTCGACAGCATCACCGGCGCACTCGACAAGGACACCGTCACCCTGGTCGGCTTCGGCACCTTCGAAAAACGCCACCGTGGTGCCCGCACCGGCAAGAACCCGCAGACGGGCGAGCCGGTCAAGATCAAGGCCAGCAACACTGTCGCCTTCAAACCGGGCAAGGGCCTGCGTGACAGCGTCAACGCACCGGCCAAGCCCGCCAAGAAAAAGTGATCGACAAGCCATCGAGACGGGCGCCTTAAGGCGCCCGTTGTGTTTCTGGTAAGCAAATGCGGCGAACTTGCATAAACAGCGCGATAAACGGATAAACTGCGCGACTCAGTCATTTTTCACTCGAGGCGCGTTGATGAAGTTTCGTTTTCTTCTCTGGGCCATGGGCTTGCTGATGGCCAAGGCCAGCCGCAACAACCCGGCGTTCCAGCAGCAACTGCAGGACAAGGACCTGGTCTTCCAGATGCAGACGCTCGACGGCAAGGTTGCCCGGCACTTCATCGTCAAGGACCTGCGCATCAGCAGCAAGGGCGGTCTGCACCCGCAGCCGGCGTTCGCCATTGCCTTCAAGGACGCCGCCTACGGCTTCGCCACGCTGCAGGCCGGTAACAAGCAGCTGGCGTTCATGCAGGGGATTCAGGAGAAGAACATCCAGATCAAGGGCAATCCGGCGCTGGTGATCTGGTTCCAGGGCTTGATGAAGTACCTGAAACCGAAGAAGAAAGTGTAGGAACGGCTTTAGCCGCGATGCAAGCACCGCGGTTTCTGGCACCCGCTTCGCGGGTGATCGCGGCTGAAGCCGCTCCTACGGGGCGGCCTTAATGCGAATGCGGCGCGTGGAACTGCGACGCCAGCTCGCGTAGCAATGCCTCGGCCTCCAGCACCTTGTTCACCACCTCTTCGGCCTTGTCCCGGGTCAGCCCCAGGCGCTCGAGCAGGGCATCCGGGATCTCGTCCTTCGGCCCCGAGCCGATCCCCCGGGCGCGCAGCAGGCGCGTCGCCAGGCACACCAGGTTGGGGAACGCCGCGTACTCGCCGTCGTAAGTCGGATCGTGCTGGAAGCGCAGGGCTGTGGACAGTTCGTCAGGCATGTCCCACAGCTTCATCAGCCAGGCACCGATCTGCTCACGGCTGATCCCCAGCAAGTGCTGCTCCACATAGCTGTGGCACAGGTGCGGGTTGACCTCCAGATGGCGGCAGATCAGCGAGAAATGCGGCGGGAAGACGTGGGCCAGTAGCAAGTAGCCGAAGTTGTGCAGCAGGCCGGCGAGGTAGGTCAGCCCCGCTTCCGGGCGCTCGGCGCGCGGCATGGCGCGGGTCAGGCCCTCGATCACGGCAGCGGTATAGATCGACTGCTGCCAATACGGCGTGGCCTGTTGCGGGTGGTCCTTGGGCAGGCTCAGGGTCTTGCCCAGGGCCAGGCCCAGCGCCAGGTTGATCACCAGATCGAAGCCCAGTACCCGGACGATGGCGTCTTCCACCGAACGGATCTTGCCGGGCGAGGCGTAGTACGGGGAGGCAGCCCAGCTGACCACCTGCGCGGCCAGGGCCGGGTCGGTCTCCACCACGCCGGTGATGTCGTCGATGCTGGCATTGGGGTCGACACGCAGCTTGATGATCTTCTGCGCGGTGTCGGCCAGCGGCGGAATCTCGATGGTCTGCTCCAGGCGTTGCTGGATGCGCCGGGCGGTGAAGGCCTGGACTGCGCGGATCACTTCCTTGGGAGGACCGTCCAATTGATCGAAACTGAGACGAATATCGCTGATCGGCTGGCCGAAGGTGCTGGCGCTGGCCTTGACCAGCATCTTCTTGAACGCCGTCCTGCCGATTTCCAGGAGCAGCCCGGCTTCACCGGACTGGATCAGCAGGGTTTCGTTGTCGAGCAGGCTCTTTTCGTACTGGCACGGCGAGCTGGTCAGCGCGGGAATGGCGGGCAGGGCCTTGAGGTGATGCTTGTCGAGCATCTGCTTCAAGCGCTCCAGCGGCACGGCCTTGAGCTTGCGACCGGTCAGTTCCTCGAGGCGCTTGAGGTCCAGCAACTGGCTTTGCGGGAACAGCACCATCAAGGCACCGATCTCGTCATCGAGCAGCACGGCCTGTACGCGCGAGTTGGCCGGCAGCCCCGGGTGCTCGGGCACCTCGCGGAAGCTGACGCCGAGCTTGTCGAGCAACAGCCGGATGACAGACGGTGCGTGTAGGGTTGCGGTATCCAGGGCAACTTCAGTCATGGCCTGTATCCAATCATTTCTGTAAACGCGAAGTATAACCAGCCTGGCCGCCAAGCTGGATCCATTATGGGACGGGCGTCACACCTGGCCATATTGTTGGCCGTGGCGCAACCAACGGTCGAGCAACGGGCTGACGTGGTCGGGCCAGCGCGCCAGCAGGGCCTGGGCGGCGTCGCGTACGGCCGGCAACAGGTCGGCATCGCGCATCAGGTCGGCGACTTTGAACTGTAGCAGGCCGGTCTGGCGGGTCCCGAGCATCTCGCCGGGGCCACGCAGTTCCAGATCCTTCTCTGCTATGACGAATCCGTCGTTGGTTTCCCGCATGATGCCCAGGCGCTCACGGCCGATCTGCGACAGCGGTGGATGGTAGAGCAGCACGCAGTGGCTCACCGCGCTGCCCCGGCCGACCCGGCCGCGCAGCTGGTGCAACTGGGCCAGGCCCAGGCGCTCGGGGTTCTCGATGATCATCAGGCTGGCATTGGGTACGTCGACGCCGACCTCGATCACCGTGGTGGCCACCAGCAGTTGCAGCTCGCCGGCCTTGAACTCGGCCATCACCGCCGCTTTTTCCGCAGGCTTCATGCGCCCGTGGATCAGCCCCACGCGCAGCTCGCCCAGTGCGCTGCCGAGCTCCTCGAAGGTGCTCTCGGCGGCCTGGCAGGTCAGTTCCTCGGATTCTTCGATCAGAGTACATACCCAGTAGGCCTGGCGACCTTCGGCACAGGCGGCGCGCACCCGCTCGACCACCTCGAAGCGGCGGCTGTCGGCGACCAGCACGGTATTCACCGGGGTACGTCCGGGTGGTAGCTCGTCGAGGACCGAGGTATCCAGGTCGGCATAGGCGCTCATGGCCAGGGTGCGTGGGATCGGGGTGGCGGTCATGATCAACTGGTGCGGGCACAGCTGGCCCATGACGCCTTTCTTGCGCAGGGCCAGGCGCTGCTGCACGCCGAAGCGATGCTGCTCGTCGATGATCGCCAGGGCCAGGTGCTTGAACTGCACTTCGTCCTGGAACAGCGCGTGGGTGCCGACCACCATCGGCGCGCCATTGGCGATCTGCTCCAGGGCGCTGGCGCGGGCCTTGCCCTTGAGCTTGCCGGCCAGCCAGGCCACTTCGATGCCCAGCGGCTCGAGCCAGCGTTTGAAGGTGATGAAATGCTGCTCGGCGAGGATCTCGGTGGGGGCCATCAGCGCCACCTGGTAGCCGGCCTCCAGTGCCTGCAGCGCCGCGAGGGCGGCGACCACGGTCTTGCCGGCGCCCACGTCACCCTGTACCAGGCGCATCATCGGCTCGGGCTGGCTGAGGTCGTAGGCGATCTCGTTGCCGACGCGCCGCTGGGCACCGGTCGGGTTGAAACCAAGGTTGGCCAGGTACTGAGCAGGTAGACGGGTGGCCTTGGGCAGTACCGGCGCACGCAGGCTGCGCTGGCTTTCCCGCAGGCGCTGCTGGGAGAGCTGATGGGTCAGCAGTTCCTCGAAGGCCAGGCGGTGCTGGGCCCAGTGATGGCCCTCGGCAAGCTCGTCCAGATCGGCATCGGCCGGCGGGTTGTGCAGGTAGCGGATGGCATCGCTCAATGGCGCCAGCTGGTAGTCGCGGGCCAGTTGGTCGGGCAGCCAGTCGGGCAGGCTGCGCGGGCCGAGCAGGCCCAGGCTCTGCTGGCACAGCAGGCGCAGGCGCTGCTGGGTGAGGCCTTCGGTGGTCGGGTAGATCGGCGTCAGCGTCTGTTCGACCGGGGGCGGTGCTTCGTCGCCGTTCAGCGCTCGGTATTCCGGGTGGTAGATCTCCAGCCCCGAGGCGCCGGGGCGCGCTTCGCCATAGCAACGCAGGTGGGTGCCACGCTTGAGGCCTTCCTTCTGCGCATTGCTGAAATGGTAGAAGCGCAGGCTCAGCGTGCCGCTGCCATCGCCCAGGCGCACCACGAGACTGCGACGCTTGCCCATGGTCACGTCAGCGCCGCTGACCACGCCTTCGATCACCGCGTCCTGACCGGGACGCAGTTGGCCGATGGGCACCACGCGGGTGCGATCCTGGTAGCGCAACGGCAGGTGGAACAGCAGATCCTGCAGGTTCTCCAGACCGACCTTGGCGAGTTTCTCTGCCATGGCTTCACCAACACCCTTGAGCGTGGTGACCGGGACGTTCGACAGCTCGGTCATGGGCTCAGGCCGGTTGTTCCACCGGCGGCTTGGCCACCGAGCAGAGGCGGATCGAGTCGGCGAGGATCTCGATGGCCTTCGGCCGCGGGAAGCTGGCACGCCAGGCGATGGCCACGGTGCGGAACGGTGCGGGCGCGGTCAGCGGACGGACTTCGATGACGCCCGGCGCGTAATGATGGCTATGCACCGCCGACAGCGGCAGGATCGATACGCCCAGGCCCGAGGCGACCATGTGGCGGATGGTCTCCAGTGAGCTGGATTCGACCGTGGTGTGCTTGGCGCCTTCGCCGCCCTTGTTCAGCGTCGGGCAGGCTTCGAGCACCTGGTCGCGGAAGCAGTGCCCCTCGCCCAGCAGCAGCAGGCTCTTGTCGTTGAGCATGGCGGTGTCGATGGTGTCCTTGGCGGTCCACGGGTGGTCGGCCGGCATCAGCGCACAGAACGGTTCGTCGTACAACGGCAGGGTCAGCACGTCGGCCTCGTTGAACGGCAGGGCGATGATCACCGCGTCCAGTTCGCCATTGCGCAGCTTCTCGCGCAGCACGTGGGTGAAGTTCTCTTCGATGTACAGCGGCATCTGCGGCGCCACGCGGTGCAGTTGCGGGATCAGGTGTGGGAAGAGATAGGGGCCGACGGTGTAGATGGCGCCAACCTTGAGCGGTGCGGTCAGCTGGTTCTTGCCGGCCTGGGCCAGCTCGCGGATGCCCTGGGCCTGCTCCAGCACCTTCTGCGCCTGGGCGACGATGCTCTCGCCAACCGGCGTGAGACGCACCGCGCTCTTGCTGCGCTCGAAGATCAGCACGCCAAGTTCGTCCTCGAGCTTCTTCACGCCCACCGAAAGGGTCGGCTGGCTGACGTGGCAACGCTCGGCTGCGTGGCCGAAGTGCTGCTCTTGCGCGAGGGTGACGATGTAGCGAAGTTCGGTGAGGGTCATAACGTGCGTCCATGAAGTTGCGGCCCCAGCATAGCGGCTGCAATCGATAGACGCACGTTATCAGACTTGCCGTTTTGTGACAGAAACAAAAACGTCAGCGTCGGTCCAGCGAGTAGACGAACGGCGCGACCACTTCGATCGTGCCATTGTTCAGCAGCTCCGCCGGAGGCTTCGGCACCGTGCCGGCACGGCGGATCATCTCCAGCGTGGCCCGGTCCAGCGCCGCGCTACCCGAACCACCGGCCAGCGTGTACGACACCACCTTGCCTTCGGCGTCGACCACGAAGCGCAGGCGGTTGATGCCCTGCAACCCACGACGGCGAGCGTCTTCGGGGTACTTCTTGTACTTGGCCAGGTGGCGCAGCAGGTCACTCTGCCAGCTCGGCAGGGCGTTGCTGTTGGACGCGATGCTCGGCTGCGGTGCCGCCGACTTTTGCGGTGGCGTGTTGCTTGGCGGTGTGTCCGCCACATCGTCCTTGGCCGGTGGCTCGTCCTTCGGCGGCTCAAGCTTCTTCTCGGGCTTGGGCGGCTGTGGCTTGGCCTTGGGCTTGGGCGGCTTGGGGATGGCGATCTTCGGCTTCGGCGCCTCTGCCAGCTTCGGCAGCGGCGGCTCCTCGACCGGCGTCGGCGGTTTCGGGGCGGCCTTGGGCGGTGGCGGTGGCGCGGGCTCTGGCAGCGGTGCCAGCTCGACCATCATCGCTGCCGGCGGCAACTCGAGGGCCTGGGGCACCGACCAGTTGAGCGTCAGCAGCACGGCGACCGCGTGCACACCCAGCACGATCGCCAGGCTGCCACCGTAGCGCGCCATGTTTGAGCGCGTTTTCGTCATTTCTTGGCTGCCGTCTCGAGTCCGACCAGGCCGACCTTGAGGTAGCCGGCGGCGCGCATGGTGTTCATCACTTCCATCAGATCGCCGTAATCGACGCCCTTGTCAGCCTGGAAGAAGATGGTGGTTTCCTTGTCGCCCTTGGTCTTGGCGTCGAGCATGGCGCCAAGCTGGTCGCGCTGGGCCACCTCGTCGTCGCCGAGGTAGAGCTTCTTGTCGGCCTTGACGCTGACGAACACCGGCTTCTCGGGCCTCGGCGCCGGCTTGGCGGTCGAGGCGGGCAGGTCGACCTTGATGTCGACCGTGGCCAAGGGAGCCGCGACCATGAAGATGATCAGCAGCACCAACATCACGTCGATGAACGGCGTGACGTTGATTTCGTGGTTTTCGGCGAGGTCGTCGCCACCTTCGTTGAGATGCAGGCCCATGGTTTACCCCACTTTCACCATGTGCGGGGCGGCGCGCTCGCCACCCTGGTGGTCCAGATCACGGCTGACCAGCAGCAGGACCTGGGCGGAGGCGTCGGACACCTGTGCCTTGTAGCCGGCGATGGAGCGGGCGAAGACGTTGTAGATGACCACGGCCGGGATCGCGGCAACCAGGCCCAGGGCGGTAGCCAGCAGGGCTTCGGCGATGCCTGGGGCGACTACGGCGAGGTTGGTGGTCTGGGTCTTGGCGATGCCGATGAAGCTGTTCATGATGCCCCACACGGTACCGAACAGACCGACGAACGGAGCGGTGGAGCCGATGGTGGCCAGCACGCCGGTGCCGCTGCTCATGGTACGGCCGCTGGCGGCCACCAGACGCTCGAGGCGGAAGCTGACGCGCTCCTTGATGCCTTCCTTCTCGCGAGCGTTGGCCGACAGGCGCATCTCTTCGAGGGCGTCATGCACCAGGGTGTGGGCCAGGGTGCCTTCCTTGTTCGACACCTCGCTGGCCTCTTTCAGGCTCACCGAGCGTTTCAGGGCGGCGATCTCGCCACGCAGGCGGCGCTTGGCGCCCATCAGCTCGAAGCCTTTGGCGATCCAGATGGTCCAGGTGATGATCGAGGCGATAGCCAGGCCGATCATCACGGCCTTCACCACCACGTCGGCGTTCTTGTACATGCCCCATGGGGACAGGTCGTGGGCCATGCCCAGCGAGGTGTCTTCGACCATCGCCTGCACGTTCTCGTCGGCTGGGGCCTGGCCATCCACTGGGGCGTTGGCGTCGGCAGGCGCGTCGGTTGGCGCAGCTACCGGTGCCTGGCCTTCGGCGGCAGGCGCGGCCGGGGCGCTGGCGGCTGCCGGTGCGGCGGCAGTGGCGGCGGGCTCATCGGCCATGGCCACGGGAGCCAGTACCAGGCTGAACATCAGCGCGGCAATGGCGCGCCAGGCGCGCGACGGGGTTGGCGAAGCGGAAGGTTGAGTACGTGTCATGCTGGCCGGACCTGATGAAGAGAAATGGGTTGAGTTCTTCAAGGCCTCGAAGCAGGCCGAGAACAGACAGGGTCGCCATTATTGCAAGTAATTCTTGTTAACAAAAGAATGGAGAGCGCTTTTTTTAACCTTTGTCTAGCCGCTGATCGCTAAATCCGGTTAGCGTGAACCTTTGGATTTGGAGTTTCATGATGTCGGACCTCAGTGCGTTGATCGTCGGCTGCGGCGATGTGGGAGGCCGTCTGGCCCGCCAGTTGCTCGCCCATGGGTGGCAGGTCGATGGCCTGCGCCGCTCGGTGCGGGACCTGCCCGAAGGGGTGCGGCCCATTGCCGCCGACCTGTCGGACCCGCGCCTGCCGGAAGCGTGGCCCGCGCGCGCGCCGGACTACCTGGTGTACTGCGTGGCGGCCAACCAGCATGACGAAGCGGGCTACCAGGCCGCCTATGTCGACGGTTTGCGCCATGTGCTCGATTGGCTTGAGAGCAAAGGCCAGCGGCCACGTCGCCTGCTGTTCGTTTCCAGCAGCAGTGTCTATGCGCAACAGGATGGCGAATGGATCGACGAGACCGCTGCCACCACGCCCGAGGGCTATTCGGGCAGGGTGATGCTCGCGGCGGAGCGTCTGGCACTAGACAGTGGCATCCCCGCCAGTATCGTGCGCCTGACTGGAATTTATGGGCCGGGTCGTGAGTGGTTGCTGAGCCAGGTGCGTCAAGGCTACCGAGTGGCCGAGGAGCCGCCGTTGTACGGCAACCGCATTCACGCCGAGGATGCCGCTGGTTTGCTGGCGCACCTGCTGCAGGCCGATGCCCGGGGTGTGGCGTTGGACGATTGCTACATCGGCGTTGATGACGATCCGGCGCCACTGGCCGAGGTGGTGGGCTGGCTGCGCGAGTACCTGGGGGTCACCGAGTGGTCGGACGAGCAACGGGTGCGGCGTACCGGCAGCAAGCGGTGCCGTAATGCGCGGGCTCGGGCACTGGGCTGGGCGCCGCAGTATCCGAGCTATAAAGAAGGCTATGCGGCCATTCTGCAAGGGCGTGGTTAAGAGAGCCGGCCTTATCGCGGCGCCAGTCGGGTCGCCGCGATGATGGCTAATCCTTTTCCAGCACCCACTGCCGGGCGCCGGCAGTCAGTTGCGGCATTTCATCCGGCTGGGCGCGGTTCACCGCCTGGAAGATCTCCAGGGTGTCGCCGTCGCGCTTGAAGATCCACGGCGCGCCACGCTGATTGCGCTCCAACCACAGGCTGTCGTTGCCATCGCCCATGGTCGCGCAGTCGCCCGCCAGGCACAGGGCGAAACGGTCGGGGCCGGGCAGGCCGGTGACGGTGCCGGTGTCGCTGAAGCGCACCACGGCGCCCTTGCCCTGACCCTCGACGATCTTCCAGTCGCCGCCCAAGTACTGCTGGTACAGCGCCTTCTCGAAGCTGGCGCCCAACGCAGCGCCTTCTGGCGCCTTGCTGCGCACGAACGTTTGCTCATGGCCGGAGGGGTCGATCGCCACCAGTTCGTCGCCATCGAGCTTAAGCTGTTCGGTCAGGTCACCTTCGAAGTTGACCTGCCAGTCCTTCTCGTTGGCGCTCAGGCGCCCGTCGGCGGCCTCGAAGCCATTGCTGAAGCTGGCCTGCTGGTTCTTGATATCGATCTTCCACTCGAACACCGGACCTTTCGCATCTAGGGCCTGGCGCAGGCTGGTGCCTTCGCTGGCGGCGTCGATGGCGGCCTGGTTGATCCAGGTGCCGTTGAAATCTTCAGGCTTGTGGCTGGCGCAGCCGCCCAGGAGCAGGGCTGCCAGCGTGAGAGGCAATGCGTGGCGCATGGTGAAAACCTTGAGGCAGGAGGGGGGTGACGGGCTTTGGCCCGTCACCGGGGTATTACTCGAGGACCAGGATGGCGTCCATCTCGACCTGGGCGCCCTTGGGCAGGGCAGCCACGCCGATGGCGGCGCGGGCCGGGTAAGGCTGCTCGAAGTAGCGGCCCATGATCTCGTTGACCTTGGCGAAGTGGCTCAGGTCGGTGAGGAAGATGTTCAGTTTGACGATGTCCTTGAACGAACCGCCAGCGGCTTCAGCCACCGACTTCAGGTTCTCGAACACCTGGACGGTCTGGGCCTCGAAGCCTTCGACCAGCTCCATGGTCTTCGGGTCGAGCGGGATCTGGCCCGACATGTACACGGTGTTGCCGGCCTTGATCGCTTGCGAGTAGGTGCCGATAGCGGCTGGGGCCTTGTCGCTGGTGATGACGGTCTTGCTCATGATGACTCCTTGCGGTTGGCGGACTACGCACGCGTCCGGGTGATGCGGACCACGCCGGTCAAGGTGCGCAGCTTCTTGATCACACGGGCCAGATGCACGCGGTCATGCACGCTGACCACCAGTTGGACCACGCTGATACGGCCGTCGCGTTCGTCCATGCTGATTTTTTCGATGTTGCCGTCGGCGGCATTGACGCTGCTGGCCAGCAGGGCGATCAGGCCGCGCTGGTGCTCCAGCTCGACGCGCAGCTCGACGTTGAACTCGCCGGTGATGTCCTTGGCCCAGGAGAGTTGCAGGCACTTCTCCGGGTTGTGGCGGACTTCACTGATGTTGCGGCAGTCTTCCAGGTGGACGACCATGCCCTTGCCCGCCGACAGGTGGCCGACGATCGGGTCGCCCGGGATCGGCGTGCAGCACTTGGCGTAGCTAAGCACCAGGCCCTCGGTACCGCGGATCGCCAGTGGGCCTTCCGGCGCCGGCAGTTGCTCGCCTTCGGCGGACAGCAGACGGCGGGCGACCACGTAGGCCATGCGGTTGCCCAGGCCGATGTCTTCGAGCAGGTCCTCGACCAGCTCCAGGCGGTACTCGGTGAGGATCGACTGGATGCGCTCCTGGGGGATGGCCTCCAGGCTGCTGTCGAAGCCGGTCAGCACTTTGTTCAGCAAACGTTCGCCGAGGCTGATCGACTCGGAGCGACGTTGCTGCTTGAGGGCGTGGCGAATGTGTGTGCGTGCCTTGCCGGTGACCACGAAATTGAGCCAGGCCGGGTTCGGTCGGGCGCCCGGCGCACTGACGATCTCGACGGTGGAGCCGCTTTGCAGCGGTTCGGATAGCGGCGCCAGACGGCGGTTGATGCGGCAGGCGATGCAGCTATTGCCAACGTCGGTATGCACCGCGTAGGCGAAGTCGACGGCGGTGGAACCCTTGGGCAGCTCCATGATCCGGCCTTTCGGGGTGAAGACGTAGACCTCGTCCGGGAACAGGTCGATCTTCACGCTCTCGATGAATTCCAGCGAGTTGCCGGCGCGCTGCTGCAGCTCGAGGATGCCCTTGACCCACTGGCGGGCGCGGGCATGGCTGCCTTTTGGCTGCTCTTCCTCATTGGACTTGTACAGCCAGTGCGCGGCGATGCCGTTGTTGGCCATCTCTTCCATCTCGCGGGTGCGGATCTGGATTTCGATGGGCACCCCGTGCATGCCGAACAGCGTGGTGTGCAACGACTGGTAGCCGTTGGCCTTGGGGATCGCGATGTAATCCTTGAAGCGGCCTGGTAGCGGCTTGTACAGGTTATGCACGGCGCCGAGCACGCGGTAGCAGGTGTCGACCTTGTCGACGATGATGCGGAAGGCGTACACGTCCATGATTTCGGTGAAGGCACGACGCTTGCCGCGCATCTTCTTGTAGATGCCATAGAGGTGTTTCTGCCGACCGCTGACCTCGCCCTCGATGCCGTCGGCGGCCAGGCAATTGGCCAGCGAGGTCTCGATCTTGGCGACGATTTCCTTGCGGTTGCCGCGCGCGCTCTTGACCGCCCGGTGGATCAGCGACGAACGCATCGGGTGCATGGCCTTGAAGCCGAGGTCCTCGAACTCCACACGCACGGTGTGCATCCCCAGGCGGTTGGCGATGGGGGCGTAGATCTCGAGGGTTTCCTTGGCGATGCGTCGGCGTTTTTCGCCGGACAGCACTTCCAGGGTACGCATGTTGTGCAGGCGGTCGGCCAGCTTGACCAGGATCACGCGGATATCGCGAGCCATGGCCATGGCCATCTTCTGGAAGTTCTCGGCCTGCGCCTCGGCCTTGGTCTCGAAGTTCATCTGGGTCAGCTTGCTGACCCCGTCGACCAGCTCGGCGACGGTCTCGCCGAATTGCTGGCTCAAGGCTTCCTTGGCGATGCCGGTGTCTTCGATCACGTCGTGCAGCATGGCCGCCATCAGGCTCTGATGGTCCATATGCATGTCGGCGAGGATACTGGCGACCGCCAGCGGATGGGTCACGTAGGGCTCGCCGCTGCGGCGGCGCTGGCCATCGTGGGCCTGTTCGGCGTAGAAGTAGGCGCGACGGACCAGGTTGACCTGTTCGGGGCCCAGATAAGTCGACAGCCGTTCGGCGAGGGCTTCTATACCCGGCATGGTTTCACCTCTTGCTGTAGAAGAGGGCCTTGCGCCGCACGTTGTCGACTGGGCATCAATCAGACGGCCTCGTTGTTCTCGTCCTCGAACGCGGCGAATACCGGATCCTCGGTGACGATCTCTTCGGCGGCGATGAATTCTGGCGTGACGATGCCTTCGGCGATTTCACGCAGGGCAACGACGGTCGGCTTGTCGTTTTCCCACGCAACGCGTGGCTCTTTGCCGCCGGTAGCCAGCTGGCGGGCGCGCTTGGTCGAGAGCATGACCAGCTCAAAGCGGTTATCCACGTGTTCCAGGCAGTCTTCAACAGTTACGCGGGCCATGGTCTTCCTCAGTAGCAAATGCGGTTAGGCGTGCAGCCCAGAATGGGCAGGCGGACTCGATAGTTTAAAAAATCACCAGCCAATAGGGAAGGGCTGTTTTGTCGGATGCCCTTGCGCCGGTGCTGTTCGAGTCGTTTTCGCGGGCCCTGCGGGAGCGGGCTTGCCCACGAAAAGGTTCACACCAAGCATGAGTCGGACGATAACGGTTCTTGTTACCCGAAAACAACTGCCCTTGACGCGTTAACGCAACATTGCGTCGCGCAGGCGCGGGGTCAGCTCCTCGAACAGCGTCTGCACCGAGCGCAGGGCGCGGCAGTCAGGTCGTGTCAGCAGCCACAGTTGGGTATCGCAGCCAGGCAGCGGGCCGCTCAGGGCCTCGACGCCGGGAAGGTCGTGGACCATGTAGTCGGGCAGCGCCGCTACGCCCAGGCCGGTGGTCACCAGTTGGGCGATAGTCGACATGCCGCTGCACTGGTAGCGCGGAATCAGCCCTGGATGATGCTGGTTGCGCCAGACCACGGTGGCGTGGTCCTGCATGGAGTCGTCGGGGGCGATCCATGGCACGCTGGCGGCGGATTCCTGCAAGCGCTCGCGCAACGCCGGTTGGCCGCAGACCACGTACGAGGTCGAACCCAGGCAACGGCCCACCAGATGCTCCGGCGGCGTGTTGGTCAGACGCAGGGCGATATCGGCATCGCGACGGCTGAGGTTGGCGAAGGTGTTGGAGGTGCCCATCTCCAGCGACAACGCCGGGTAGTTGGCCATGAAGTCGGCCAGTGCAGGCAGCAGCAGACTGTGCAGCACGGCTTCGGTGCAGGTCAGGCGCACGGTGCCGCTGACCACCTGTTCGCCGCTGGTCAGGGCGATGCGTGCCGCATCCAGTGCCTGTTCGGCGCGCTCGGCCTGCTCGGCCAGGGCCTGGGCGGTGTCGGTGGGCAGGTAGCCTTTGCGGCTCTTGACGAACAAGGCGGTGCCCAGCGCCGACTCCAGCCGGCGGATCGAGCGGAACACCGTCGAAACGTCGACCTTGAGCAGTTCGGCGGCCTTGGCCAGGGAGCGACCGCGCTCCAGTGCGAGGACCAGGGCGAGGTCCGCATGGTTGATCTGATATTGCATCGATGCACGCTCTGCTTGCCGAAATGCCAATGTCTGTTGCGTTGGGGCCATTTTATAGTGAAACGGCCCCCGGGAATCAATGCAGCCGGTCGGCAACCAGCCCCCCACGATGGGCCAGTGAAAAGAACAACAGCAGCACCATCGTCGCCTTTCGAGGCGTCATCCGCAGTTCCCCACATCGCCGCTCCGAATCAAAGGATGTACAGCCATGACGTCGGTCTCCCCGTGCGCCAGTTCTTCCCGCGAGATGAATGAGTTCCTGGATGCCCATCCGGATACCCAGTACGTCGACCTGCTGATCTCCGACATGAACGGCGTGGTGCGCGGCAAGCGCATCGAGCGCGCCAGCCTGCACAAGGTGTACGAGAAGGGCATCAACCTGCCGGCCTCCCTTTTCGCCCTGGATATCAACGGCTCGACCGTCGAAAGCACCGGCCTCGGCCTGGACATCGGCGATGCCGACCGCATCTGTTTGCCGATTCCCGGCACGCTGTGCGACGAACCCTGGCAGAAGCGCCCGACCGCGCAGCTGCTGATGACCATGCATGAACTGGACGGCGCGCCGTTCTTCGCCGACCCGCGTGAGGTGCTGCGCCAGGTGGTGAGCAAGTTCGACGACCTGGGGCTGGATATCTGCGCCGCGTTCGAACTGGAGTTCTACCTGATCGATCAGGACAACCTAAATGGCCGTCCGCAGCCGCCGCGCTCGCCGATCTCGGGCAAGCGCCCGCAGTCCACTCAGGTCTATCTCATCGACGACCTCGACGAATACGCCGACTGCCTGCAGGACATGCTCGAAGCGGCCAAGGAACAAGGCCTGCCTGCCGACGCGATCGTCAAGGAAAGCGCCCCGGCGCAGTTCGAGGTGAACCTGCACCACGTCGCCGACCCGATGAAGGCCTGCGACTACGCGATCCTGCTCAAGCGCCTGATCAAGAACGTCGCCTACGACCATGAAATGGACTCCACTTTCATGGCCAAGCCCTACCCGGGCCAGGCCGGCAATGGCCTGCACGTGCATATTTCGCTGATCGACAAGAACACCGGCAAGAACATCTTCGCCAGCGATGACCCGCTCGAAAGCGACACCCTGCGCCACGCCATCGGCGGTGTGCTGGAGACCATGCCGGCGTCGATGGCCTTCCTCTGCCCGAACATCAACTCGTACCGCCGCTTCGGCGCCCAGTTCTACGTGCCCAATGCGCCGAGCTGGGGCGTGGACAACCGTACCGTGGCCGTCCGCGTGCCGACCGACAGCCGTGAAAACGTGCGTATCGAGCACCGTGTGGCCGGCGCCGACGCCAACCCGTACCTGATGCTCGCCGCGATTCTGTCCGGTATCCACCACGGCCTGACCAACAAGGTCGAGCCGGCCGCGCCGATCGAAGGCAACTCGTACGAGCAGCTGGAGCAGAGCCTGCCGAACAACCTGCGCGATGCGTTGCGCGCGCTGGATGACAGCGAAGTCCTCAACCAATACATCAGCCCGGACTACATCGACATTTTCGTGGCCTGCAAGGAGAGCGAGCTGGCCGAGTTCGAAGTGTCGATCTCCGACCTCGAGTACAACTGGTACCTGCACACGGTGTAAGCCCATGAGCGCAATTGCGGTCCCCTTGATCGGTGTCAGCGCCTGCCGCCAGCAGGTGGGGAAGAACTCGTCGCACACGGTGGGCGACAAGTATGTCGAGGCCGCGGGCTTTGCCGGGATGCCGCTGATCCTGCCTGCCCGTGACGGCGGTAGCGATACGCAGGCGTTGCTGGCCCGGCTCGATGGCATTCTTTTTACCGGTTCGCCTTCAAATGTCGAGCCGCATCATTACAATGGCGCGCCCAGCGCGGAAGGCACCCGGCACGATCTTGCACGTGACCGCCTGACCTTGCCGCTGCTGCACGCGGCTATTGCCGCGGGTGTGCCGGTGTTATGCATCTGCCGTGGCTTCCAGGAACTGAACGTGGCCCTCGGTGGCAGCTTGCACCAACGGGTGCAGGAATTGCCCGGCTACCTGGACCACCGCGAACCTGAGGACGCACCCCTGGAGGTGCAATACGGCCCTCGTCACCCCGTCGGCCTGGAGCCGGGTGGGATGTTCGAGCGCCTGGGCCTGGCTGCGCGATTCGAGGTCAACTCGCTGCACAGCCAGGGCATCGACCGCCTGGCCCCGGGCCTGCGTGTCGAGGCACGGGCCCCGGATGGCCTGATTGAAGCGGTGTCGATGCCTGATGCGCCGGGCTTTGTACTCGGCGTGCAGTGGCACCCTGAATGGCGTTTCGCCGAAAACCCGGTCTCGCTGCGCCTGTTCGAGGCGTTCCGCGAGGCCTGCATTGCCCATGCTGCACGGGAGGGTGTGCGCCAGAAGATTCTCTGACGTCACCCGGTAGTCTCGGATGACCCACCCCGGCAGTGAGCTTTCAATGAGTGGAAGCGGGCCCTCTACGGCGGGCCTGTGAAAACAATTCCAATAGTTACGGCACATACTCATGAGCGATTACACAGAAGCCGGCCGCCCCCCCGACGTGGCGGCCGACTCGGGCAACACCCAGCGCAGCAAGGGCCTGGCCAAGGGCCGCCTCGGCCTGCTGGCCAGCGTCGTGCTGGGCATTTCCACCATTGCACCGGTCTATACCCTGACTGGCGCGCTCGGCCCGACCGTGCGTGAAGTCGGTGCCCACTTGCCGGCGGTGTTCATCGTCGGTTTCCTGCCGATGCTGCTGGTCGCCCTGGGCTACCGTGAGCTGAACTCGGCGGAGCCCGACAGCGGCACGTCCTTCACCTGGTCTGCCAGGGCCTTCGGCCCGATGATCGGCTGGATCGGCGGCTGGGGGCTGGTGGTCGCCACCACCATCGTGCTGTCCAACCTGGCAGGCGTGGCGGTGGACTTCTTCTACCTGTTCCTGGCGCAGATCACCGGCAACCAGGAGTTGGCCGCGTTGGCCGACAATCTGTTGATCAACGTCACCACCTGTTGCGTGTTCATCGCTCTGGCCGTGTGGATCTGCTGTCGCGGCATGGCCACCACCATGACGGTGCAGTACGGTCTGGTGGCCTTGCAGTTGCTGGTGCTGATCGGCTTCGCCTTCGCCGCTTTCGGCGAGACTACCGCGCCGCCGCCGCTGGCGTTCGATCTGGCCTGGTTCAACCCGTTCGGCGTCGAGTCGTTCTCGGCCTTCGCCGCTGGGCTGTCGCTGTCGATCTTCATCTTCTGGGGCTGGGACGTGTGCCTGACCGTCAGCGAAGAGTCGATCGGCAGTGAAGAGGTGCCGGGCAAGGCCGCCACCTGGACCGTGCTGCTGATCCTCGGCCTGTACCTGCTTACCGCCATCGCCACGCTGCAGTTCGCCGGCATCAGCGAGCAGGGCCTGGGCCTGGGCAATCCGCGGATCCAGGAAAACGTGTTCGCCCACCTGGCCGGGCCGGTCATGGGGCCACTGGCGATCCTGATGTCCATCGCTGTACTGGCCAGCACCGCCGCTTCGCTGCAGTCGACCTTCGTCTCGCCGGCGCGCACCTTGCTCGCCATGGGGTACTACGGCGCCGTGCCGCAACGTTTCGCCAAGGTCTGTCCGCGTTCGCAGACGCCACGCTACGCGACCATCTGTGCCGGTATTGCCGCAGGTCTGTTCTACGTGACCATGCGCACCCTCAGCGAGAACGTGCTGGCGGACACCATCACCGCCTTGGGCATGATGATCTGCTTCTACTACTCGCTGACCGCCTTCGCCTGCGTGTGGTACTTCCGCCGTAGCCTGTTCGACAGCGTGCGCCACTTCTTCATGCGCGGCGTGTGCCCGTTGCTGGGAGGCCTGATCCTGTCGGTGATCTTCCTGCGCACGGCGATCGACAGCGCCTCGCCGGACTTCGGCAGCGGCTCGCATGTGGGCGGCTTGGGGCTGGTATTCGTGATCGCGGCGATCATCTCGGCGCTGGGCATCGTGCTGATGCTGCTGTCGCGTCTACGTGCGCCGGCGTATTTCCTGGGGGCTACCCTGCGTCAGCAGGCGACCTTGCAATTGCAGGAATAACGCAAAAGGGCTGCCGTGCAGCCCATCGCCGGCAAGCCGGCTCCCACAGGAGATTGCATGCCCTTGTGGGAGCCGGCTTGTCGTGGCGAATGGGTCTTATAGAGGCCTTGGCTATCTTCAGCCGATCAGCTCTTTGAGTAATGCTCGGTGTACTCGCTGCTGGTTATCCAGCTTCAGCTTTTCGGCATGCGGCACGGCATCCGCACCATCTTCGCGGTTCGAGCGGAACACCGCCTTGAGGTCTTCGAGTGCATCATCGAACTCGTCGTTGATGATGACGTACTCGTACTCGTTGTAATGCTCCATCTCGCTGACCGCTTCCTTCATGCGTCCGGCGATGATTTCTTCGCTGTCCTGGCCACGACCGTCCAAGCGCTGGCGCAGGGCCTGCTGGCTCGGTGGCAGGATGAAGATCGAGCGCGCCTTTGGCATTAGCTTGCGTACCTGACGGGCGCCTTGCCAGTCGATTTCCAGTATCAGGTCTTTTCCCTTGTTCAGCGTCTGCTGCATCGCGCTGCGGGAAGTGCCGTAGAAATTGCCGAATACCTCGGCATGCTCAAGGAAGTCATTCTTGGCGATGAGTGTCTTGAATTCGTCATGGCTGACGAAGTGATAGTTCGTTCCATGCTTTTCGCCTGGGCGCATCTTGCGCGTGGTATGCGATACCGAGACGCTCACACGCGGGTCTTGCTTGACCAGCTCAGTGACCAGGCTGGTCTTGCCGGCGCCGGACGGGGCCGAGACGATGTAGAGGGTGCCGCTGCTGTGGTTCATGGTAGGGGTGGCCTTACTCGATGTTCTGTACTTGTTCACGCATCTGTTCGATCAGCACCTTGAGGTTGACTGCCGCCTGCGTGCTGCGTGGGTCGAATGCCTTGGAGCCGAGGGTGTTGGCTTCGCGATTGAGTTCCTGCATCAGGAAGTCCAGGCGCCGACCGGCGGCACCGCCCGACTTGAGCACGCGGCGCACCTCGGTGACGTGGGTGCTGAGGCGGTCCAGCTCTTCGGCGACGTCGCTCTTCTGCGCCAGCAGGACCATCTCCTGTTCCAGACGCTGCGGGTCGAGCTCGGCCTGCATGTCGCTGAAGCGGTCTAGAACCTTCTGCCGTTGCGCGGCCAGCATCTGCGGCACCAGGGCGCGCAGCGTGGCGACCTCGTTGGTCATGCTGTCCAGGCGCTCGTTGATCAGTCGGGCCAGCTCGGCGCCTTCACGCTGACGGCCTGCCTTGAGTTCGGTCAGGGCCTCGTCGAACAGTGCGATGGCCTCGGCGTTGAGCGCTTGCGGATCGCTGGCGTCGGCCACCAGCACGCCCGGCCAGGCCAGCACTTCCAGTGGGTTCAACGGTGCCGGTTGCTTGATCAGGCTGGCGACGGTTTCGGCGGCGGCGACCAGCTGCGCGGCGCGTTCGCGATCGACTTGCAGTGGCTTGCCGGTGCTGTCTTCGCTCAGGCGCAGGGTGCATTCGACCTTGCCCCGCGAGAGGCCCTGGCGCAGGCCTTCGCGCACGGCGCCTTCGAGGTCGCGCAAGGCTTCGGGCAAGCGCAGGTGGGGTTCGAGATAGCGGTGGTTGACCGAGCGCAGCTCCCAGATCAGGGTGCCTTGGCTGCCAGCGCGCTCGACACGAGCAAAAGCGGTCATGCTATGCACCATGGGGAGTACCTCGCGTAATCAGGTGAACGGGAAGCCTGTCGGCTGCAAGGCGCAGGATTGTAGCGCAGTGCGGCGCGGGCGCCCAATCCGGCCATGCTACCGGCCTTGCCGAAACCTGTCGGAAAAGACGACAGGCTGTGCGAGCGCGACGACAGGCGTGCCTTCGCCGGGTGTCGGGCTCTATAATGCTCGGCAGATTCAAAGTCCCCGTACAGGTATTCCAGATGAAACGTCCAAGTGGTCGCGCCGCCGATCAGCTCCGCTCGATCCGCATTACCCGCAACTACACCAAGCACGCCGAAGGATCGGTTCTGGTCGAGTTCGGTGACACCAAGGTCATTTGCACGGTCAGCGTCGAGAACGGTGTTCCCCGCTTCCTCAAGGGCCAGGGTCAAGGTTGGCTGACCGCCGAGTACGGCATGCTGCCGCGCTCCACAGGCGAGCGTAACCAGCGCGAGGCAAGCCGTGGCAAGCAAGGCGGCCGCACCCTCGAGATCCAGCGCCTGATCGGCCGTTCCCTGCGCGCTGCGCTGGACATGAGCAAGCTCGGCGACATCACTCTGTACGTCGACTGCGACGTGATCCAGGCCGACGGCGGCACCCGCACTGCCTCGATCACCGGTGCCATGGTCGCCCTGTGCGACGCCCTGGCGGTGATCAAGAAACGTGGCGGCCTCAAGGGCGGCAACCCGCTCAAGCACATGATCGCCGCGGTATCGGTGGGTATGTACCAGGGCGAGGCGGTGCTCGACCTCGACTACCTCGAGGACTCCGCTGCCGAGACCGATCTGAACGTGGTCATGACCAGTGCCGGTGGTTTCATCGAGGTGCAAGGCACCGCCGAAGGCGCGCCGTTCCAGCCTGAGGACTTCAACGCCATGCTGGCGCTCGCGCAGAAGGGTATGGCCGAAATCTTCGAACTGCAGCAGGCCGCGCTGGCCGACTGACCAGACGCCAGGGAGGTGCAGCACATGAACGATACCGATCTGCCGATCACCCCGCCCAGCGCCAATGTCCGGCAATGGGCTATGTTCTGCCACCTCTCGGCGCTCCTGGGGCTAGTGCTGCCACTTGGGCATTTACTGGGTCCGCTGGTGCTTTGGCACCTCAAGCGCGAACAGGACCCGTTCATCGATGCCCAGGGCAAGGAGGCGCTGAACTTTCAGATCAGCGTGACCATCGCCAGCTTCGTATGCTTCCTGCTGATGTTCGTGTTCATCGGCATTCTGCTGTTCGCCGTGCTGATGGTGGCGGTGCTGATCCTGATCATCTTGGCGGCGGTCAGGGCCAACGAAGGGAAGTCGTATCGCTACCCCTTTATCTGGCGGCCGATCAGATAGACACAAAAAAGCCGACCTGGAGGTCGGCTTTTTTGTGCGTGCCATCCTCAGATGGTCAGCGTCCAATCGTAGTCCACGATCAGCGGCGCATGCTGGGAGAAGCGCGGTTGACGCGGCAGACGGGCGTTGCGCACGAAGCGGCGCAGGCCTGGGGTGAGGATCTGGTAGTCGAACCGGTAACCCAGGTTGAGCATCTCGGCCTGCTCGTTATCCGGCCACCAGCTGTACTGGTCGCCTTCACGGCTGACTTCGCGCAGGGCGTCGACATAGCCCATGTCGCCGACGATGGCGTCCATCCAGGCGCGTTCGGGCGGTAGGAAGCCCGGCGACTGCTGGCTGTCGCGCCAGTTCTTGATATCGAGCTTCTGCTGCGCCACGTAGAACGAGCCGCAGTAGATGTACTCGCGACGCTTGCGGCGCTGCTTGTCCAGGTACTTGGCGAAGTCGTCCATCAACTTGAACTTCTGGTTCAAGTCTTCGTCGCCGTTCATGCCCGAAGGCAGCAACAGGCTGGCAATACTGACTTTGTCGAAATCTGCTTGCAGATAACGCCCGTAGCGGTCGGCTGTCTCGAAGCCCAGGCCGGTGATGACTGCCTTGGGCTGCATGCGCGAGTAAAGTGCCACGCCACCTTGGGTGGGCACCTCCGCGTCGCAGGCGTAAAGGAAATAGCCATCGAGCTGGAAAGCTGGGTCGTCGAGTTCAAAGGCCGAGGCGCGGGTATCCTGAAGGCAGATGACGTCGGCATTCTGGGCTTGTAACCAGCTGAGCAATCCACGCTCGGCCGCAGCCTGAATGCCATTTACGTTCACACTGATGATCCGCATAAATGGCCCCAAAAATCTCGTGCGTGTATGATACCCGAGCTCAACACATTTAGCTAAATCCGTGGTGTCCGGGACCTTTCATGCAGCCGTATCAGCGCGACTTCATCCGTTTTGCCATCGATCGCGGCGTTCTGCGCTTCGGTGAGTTCACCCTGAAATCGGGGCGTACCAGCCCGTACTTCTTCAATGCCGGCCTGTTCAACACCGGGTCCGCCCTGGCGCAGCTAGGGCGTTGCTACGCGGCGGCCATCGTCGACAGCAAGATCCCCTTCGACGTGCTGTTCGGCCCGGCCTACAAGGGTATCCCCCTGGCGGCGGCCACTGCCGTGGCGCTGGCCGAGCAGCACCAGCTCGACGTGCCGTGGTGCTTCAACCGCAAGGAAGCCAAGGACCATGGCGAGGGCGGCAGCCTGGTCGGCGCCCCGCTGGCCGGCGACGTGCTGATCATCGACGACGTGATCACCGCCGGTACCGCCATCCGCGAAGTGATGCAGATCATCAACCCCCAGCAGGCCAAGGCCGCCGGCGTACTGATCGCGCTGAACCGCGAAGAGCGCGGCAATGGCGAGCTGTCGGCGATCCAGGAAGTCGAGCGCGACTTCGGCATCCCGGTAGTGAGTATCGTCTCGCTGACCCAGGTGCTGGAGTTCCTGGCTGATGACCCGCAGCTCAAGCAGCATTTGCCAGCAGTAGAGGCTTACCGCGCGCAATACGGTATCTGAGCAGATTCGCGGGCATGAAAAAGGCGACCAGAAGGTCGCCTTTTTCATGCCCGCGGTTCAGCGGCGGTTTGGGTAAGGGTCCTGCACGGCATCACCGACGCCGGTGAGAATCTTCCAGCCACGCTTGGGGTGTGTGCCGGGTGTGAAGTCAGGGCAGGGCGGCATCGAAGTTTTGCCCTGGTTGGAGTACGGGCGCCCACAGTCGGCGCATTCGTAGCTGCCTGCGGAAACATCGCTGCCATATTTGACCAGGTCTTTCTGCATCGCTGTATCTCCAGTGTGGTGGAGTCGGAATGCTAGTCGGCTGGCATGGGTGCGTGTTGTAGTATCTGTCGGTGTCGCCGGTAGGATAGTTCTTAACGACAAAAAGGCGACCCTGGGGTCGCCTGCGCATCGCGTCAATCGGTGCCGTACTTCGGTGAGCGTGGCCCGTAGAGGATCCCACCATTCGGATAAGGCGTCAGCAGGCGCGCGCTGGTCATGCCGGCAATCGGGTAACCGGCATCGTCCTGAACGCTGCTGATGATCTGGTTGATGGCCGCCGCCACCAGCATGCCGATCAGGCCGCCCTGGTTCTGCTTGCCTTCCTCGCTGGAGGCCGTAGCGCTGCCGGTCCACAAGGTGGCGCCGGTCTTCAGGTCGACCAGTTTGGCGCTGGCGGTGACGATGGTGGCGCTGCTCAGCACCATGTAACGGGTGCCGTAGTCGCTGACGGTCACGTACAGGCCGGCGTCAGCGCCGAAGATCTCGTTCAGCTTGGCGGTGGGCAGCTGGTGGATGTCGGCCGGCGTGGACAGGCCGTTCTGGCGGAACGTTTCATCCACCAGCGCCACCGGCATCACGTAGTAGCCGGCTTCGGCCAGCGGGTAGGTGACCTGGGACAGCATGCTATAGGTCGCCTTCACGTCGGGCGACTCGTTCAGCGGCGGCAGGATTAGGATCGACTTCGGTCGGCTCTGTTTGTAGGCCGAATAGTCGATGCTTTTGCGCTCGGCACAGCCGGCGAACAGGGCCAGCACGCAGGCGCCGACGATCAGTTGGGTCAGGCGCTTGATCATTGCTTGGTCCCCTTGCTGGCATTGCTCATCAGGAAGTCCATGTATGCCGCGGACTCGGGGAACAGTGCCTTCTCGGTACGGAACTGCTGGATCATCTGGTCATCCTTGCCCAGGCTGGAGTACAGCAGGCCCAACTGCGCGTGGTAGCCCGGCGGCACGGCGCCGTTCTTGGCCTTGATCTTCTCCAGGTCACGCTCCAGGGCGGTGGCTTGTTCTTCCTTGGAGTCGCCCTTGAGATAGCCATACACCTGGGGTTGGTAGCTTTCCCACTGGTACAGGGTCTTGGGCGAGTTGCAGCCGGCCAGCAGGACGCTGCCCAGCAGCAGCCCGGCGACAGTACGCCAGGCTGGGGTGGTGATGCTCATCGAAAGGTCTTCCTTGTTGTGTTGTGCGTGTTACTGGGCTTGCGGCTTCCACTGGCCGCCTTCGACCGCGCCGACCAGCTTGTTCACGGCTTCGCGCATGGCCAGGTCGAGGACTTTGCCATTGAGGGTCGAGTCGTAGCTGGCAGTGCCGCCGAAGCCGATGACTTCACGGTTGGACAGAGCGTACTCACCGGCGCCCTGGCTCGAATAGACCACTTCGGAGGTGCTGATATTGACGATGTTGAGGGCGACCTTGGCGTAGGCGATCTGGGTCTTGCCGCGGCCGAGGATGCCGAACAGCTGGTGATCGCCGACTTCCTTGCGGCCGAACTCGGTGACGTCGCCGGTCACCACGAAGTCGGCGCCCTTCAGGCGCTGGGCCTGGCCCTTGATGGCAGCTTCCTGTTGGATTTCGCCCATGTTGTCGCGGTCCAGCACGTTGAACCGGTTGGTTTGCTGCAGGTGGGTGATGAGGATGGTCTTGGCCTGGCCGCCGAGGCGGTCGACGCCATCGGAGAAGATGCCACGCATATAGCTGGAGCGGTTGTCGAACTTGCCCACGGCGATCGGTGTGCGCACGCCGCTGTAGGGGCGGTTGACGCTTTCGACCTGTTGCACGGCAACAGCGGTAGAGGTTTCGGTAGCACAGCCGGCGAGGGACCCGACAGCCAGGGCGGCTGCCAGCACGAGTCCATGTGATGCGTATTTCACGCGTGTTCTCCAGGTAAATAGAAACTATTTGCAATGAGCGTGCATTCTGCCACGTTGTTTCGGCAGATTACCGGGATTCTTGATGGTCAAATATGAAGAATAATGGCTTTGAGCCATCTTTTTGCGTGTGTGTGCCATTACCCATCGCGGGACAAGGCTGCTCCCACTGTCATGCGTGGGTACGGCCTTGCCCCGCGATGGGCTGGCAGGGTCAGCGTGGCTTGCGGTTGCTGATCAGGGTGCCCACGCCGCTGTCGGTGAAGATCTCCAGCAACACGGCATTCGGCACGCGACCGTCGATGATGTGCGAGCTGTTCACGCCACCCTGGACGGCGTCCAGCGCGCATTTGATCTTCGGCAGCATGCCGCCGTAGATGGTGCCGTCGGCGATCAGTTCGTTGACCTGCTCGGTGGTCAACCCGGTGAGGACTTCGCCCTGCTTGTCCATCAGGCCGGCGATGTTGGTCAGCAGCATCAGCTTCTCGGCCTTCAGCGCCTCGGCCACCTTGCCGGCCACCAGGTCGGCATTGATGTTGTACGACTCGCCGTTGGCTCCCACGCCGATCGGCGCGATCACCGGGATGAAGTCACCCTTGACCAGCATGTTCAGCAAGTCGGTGTTGACGCTGACGACCTCGCCGACGTGGCCGATGTCGATGATTTCCGGCGTAGTCATTTCCGGAGTCTGGCGGGTGACGGTGAGTTTCTTGGCGCGGATCAGCTCAGCATCCTTGCCGGTCAGGCCGATGGCGCTGCCGCCGTGGCGGTTGATCAGGTTGACGATGTCCTTGTTTACCTGGCCGCCCAGGACCATCTCCACCACGTCCATGGTCGCCGCGTCGGTCACGCGCATGCCATCGATGAAGTGGCTGTCGATCGACAGGCGCTTGAGCAGGTCGCCGATTTGCGGGCCGCCACCATGCACGACTACCGGGTTGATGCCCACGGCTTTCATCAGCACGATGTCCCGGGCGAAGCCGGTCTTGAGCTCCTCGCTCTCCATCGCGTTGCCGCCGTACTTGATAACCAGGGTCTTGCCGACGAAGCGGCGGATGTAAGGCAGTGCTTCGGACAAAACCTCGGCTACATGGGAAGCGGCATCGCGATCGAGGGTCATGCAGGGCTCCAGGTAAGGAACGTAAAGTCGTCAGAACGGCAGTTGCAGGCCTGGTTGGACCCGCAGCAACTGCGTGCGGAATACAGCCTTGATTCGGTCGAGTTCTGCGGCGCTGTCGGCTTCGAAGCGCAGTACCAGCACCGGTGTGGTGTTGGAGGCGCGAACCAGGCCCCAGCCGTTGGGATAGTCGACCCGCACACCGTCGATGGTGGTCAGGTTGGCATCGCCCCAGTCGGCATTGCGCTGCAGAGCATCAATGATGCTGAATTTACCTTCGTCGGTCACATCAATGTTGATTTCCGGCGTGGAAATATCGTTCGGGAACGCGGCGAACAGGCTTTCGGCATCCTGGCCGGCTTTGCTGAGGATCTCCAGCAGACGTGCGGCGCTGTAGATGCCGTCGTCGAAACCGTACCAGCGTTCCTTGATGAAAATGTGGCCGCTCATCTCGCCAGCCAACAGCGAGCCGGTCTGCCTCATCTTCTTCTTGATCAGCGAATGACCGGTCTTCCACATCAGGGCACGACCACCGTGCTGTTCGATCAGCGGCGTCAGGCGGCGCGTGCATTTGACGTCGAAGATGATCTCGGCGCCAGGGTTGCGCGACAGCACGTCCTGGGCAAACAGCATCAGCAGGCGGTCGGGGTAGACGATGCTGCCGGTGTTGGTCACCACACCCACGCGGTCACCGTCGCCGTCGAAGGCCAGGCCGATATCGGCGCCGGTCTCCTTCACCTTGGCGATCAGATCCTCCAGGTTCTCGGGCTTGCCCGGGTCCGGATGGTGGTTGGGGAAGTTGCCGTCGACTTCGCAGAACAGCGGGATGACGTCGCAGTCCAGGGCTTCGATCAGTTGCGGTGCGACCACGCCGGCGGCGCCATTGCCGCAGTCGACCACCACCTTCAGGCGTTTGGCCAGTTTCACGTCGGCGACGATCTGCTGGAAGTAACGATCGAGGATCTCGACTTTTTTCACGTGGCCGTCGCCACGGGTCAGGTCATTGGTCTTCAGGCGTGTCAGCAGGGCCTGGATCTGTTCGTTGGCCAGTGTGTCGCCGGCGATGACGATCTTGAAACCGTTGTAGTCCGACGGGTTGTGGCTGCCGGTGAGCATCACCCCAGACTTGCCGGCCAGCACGTTGGCGGCGTAGTACAGCGCCGGGGTTGGCACCAGGCCGACATCGCTCACTTGGCAACCGGCGTCGGCCAAGCCCTTGATCAGTTGCTCGACCAGCATCGGACCGGACAGGCGACCGTCACGGCCGACCGAGATCTGTGGCTCGCCCTGGGCGAGAGTCTGGGCGCCGATGGCGCGACCGATCCAGTAGGCGGTCTCGGCATGCAGGGTCTTGCCGACCACGCCGCGGATGTCATAGGCGCGGAAGATGCTGTCGGGCAGTGCGGGGACCAGCTGGGCCATGTCGTTCATCTCTGGGGACTCCAAGTATTCAAAGGCTTCTGGGCAGGCACAAACTGAACGCTTGGACGGTGGTTTCGCCGCAGAGTTCGCCATCCATGGCCCGAACGGTCTGCTGTCGGCTCAGCGGGTGCCGGAGTGACCGAAGCCGCCGGCGCCACGCTGGGTTTCGTCGAACTGCTCGACGATATCGAAGTGCGCCTGCACCACCGGCACCAGGATCAGCTGCGCGATACGCTCGCCGACGGTGATGGTGAACGGCGTGTTGCCGCGGTTCCAGCAGGACACCATCAGCTCGCCCTGGTAGTCGGAGTCGATCAGGCCGACCAGGTTGCCCAGCACGATGCCGTGCTTATGGCCCAGGCCCGAGCGCGGCAGGATCATGGCCGCAAGGCCCGGGTCGCCGATGTACACCGACAGGCCGGTGGGGATCAGCAGGGTCTGGCCCGGTTCGAGGACGGTGTCCTCCTTGAGCAGGGCGCGCAGGTCCAGCCCGGCGGAACCGGGGGTGGCGTACTGCGGCAGGGGGAATTCGGTGCCCAGGCGTGGGTCGAGGATCTTGGCTTGAAGAGCGTGCATGTAACTTATTGAACCTGGTTGAGCCGTTCGGCGATGAAGGCGACCAGCTGGCGGGCGATCTTGCCTTTGCTGGTCTGCGCGAAGAGGGTTTGATGCTGTTGCCGGTCGATCACGGTCAGGGCGTTTTCCTCGCTGTTGAAGCCGATGCTGGGGTTGGCCACATCATTGGCGACGATCAGGTCGAGGTTCTTGTCCTTGAGCTTGCGCGTGGCGTAGTCGAGCAGGTGCTCGGTCTCGGCGGCGAAGCCGACGCTGAACGGGCGGTCGGCGCGGCCGGCAATGGTCGCAAGGATATCGGGATTGCGCACCATCTGCAGCAGCATGCCGTCGCCGGTGGTGGGATCCTTCTTGAGCTTCTGCGGTGCGACGACTTCGGGACGGTAGTCCGCGACCGCGGCCGAGGCGATGAACAGGTCGCATGGCATGGCTGCTTCACAGGCTGCGAGCATGTCCCGCGCGCTGACCACGTCGATGCGGCTGACCCGGTCAGGCGTCTGCAGGTGTACCGGTCCGGTGACGAGGGTCACCCGGGCCCCGGCTTCGGCGGCGGCCTCGGCCAGGGCGAAGCCCATCTTCCCTGAACTATGGTTGGTGATGTAGCGCACCGGGTCGATGTTCTCTTGGGTAGGGCCGGCGGTGATCAGCACGTGCTTGCCGGTCAGGGCCTGACGCTTGAAGCTCTCGGCGGCGCACCAGGCCAGGTCCGTGGCTTCGAGCATGCGGCCCAGGCCGACGTCGCCACAGGCCTGGCTGCCGGAGGCCGGGCCGAATACCTGGATGCCACGGCTCTTGAGCAGCTCTAGGTTGGCCTGGGTCGCCGGGTCGCGCCACATGGCCTGATTCATCGCCGGGGCGACCGCCACGGTGGCGTCAGTGGCCAGTACCAGGGTGGTCAACAGGTCGTCGGCCATGCCCTGGGCCATGCGTGCCATCAGGTCGGCGGTGGCTGGGGCGATGAGTACCAGGTCGGCCCACTTGGCCAGTTCGATATGACCCATGGCCGCCTCGGCGGCGGGGTCGAGCAGGTCCAGGTGGACCGGGTGGCCGGACAGCGCCTGCAGCGTGAGCGGGGTGATGAACTCGGCGCCACCACGGGTCATGACCACGCGCACCTGCGCGCCGTGTTCCAGGAGTCGGCGAATCAGCTCGGCGCTCTTGTAGGCGGCGATGCCGCCACCCACGCCGAGAACGATGCGCTTGCGATACAACCGCTGCATAGGCCTTGCCTTATTCCAGTGAAAGCGGGCGGCGACGACAGCTGCCTGCGGCAGATCGTCGCATTTTCGAAGCGAACTAGATTAACACAGCGCCCAAAAGGGCCGTAGTGGCAGGCGAGGAGGGGAAATGAACATCAGGGAGTGGCCGCTTGAAGAGCGGCCGAGGGAGAAGTTGCTGCAGCGTGGGGCGGCGATCCTTTCTGACGCGGAATTGCTGGCCGTGTTGCTGGGATCTGGGGTTGCCGGGCGCAATGTGCTTGATCTGGCACGTGGGCTGCTGGCGAAATTCGGCGGACTTCGCCAGTTTCTCGAAGCGGATCGGGTCACGGTACTGCGCGAGCCAGGCCTGGGGCCGGTGAGGTATGCGCAGTTGCAGGCATTGCTGGAAATAGGCAGGCGCTACCTGGACGAGCACATCGAGCGCGCGTCGGTCCTGGAGAGCCCGGCCTCAGTGAGGCGTTATCTCAAGTCCATGCTTCGGCACGAGGCCAGCGAGGTGTTCGGCTGCCTGTTTCTGGACACCAAGCATCGACCTCTGGCGTTCGAGATACTGTTTCGCGGCACCATCGACCGCGCGAGTATCTATCCCCGCGAAGTCGTGCGTCGCTCATTGCTGCACAACGCAGCGGCCCTGATCCTCTGCCATAACCATCCGTCGGGAAATTGTGAGCCGAGTCAGGATGACGTGCATCTGACGATGATGCTCAAGCGCTCGCTGGCGCTGATCGATGTGCGGGTGATGGACCATGTCATCGTGGGCGATGGCGAGCCGTTGTCGATGGTCGAGCATGGTTGGCTGGCCAGTTAGGCCGCGCGTGGCAAGCCCGCTCCCACAAAGACTGTGGGAGTGGGCTTGCCACGCGGTTGGATATCAACGGTCGGCTGAGACCTTGCTGAAGTCCTGCCGCCCGAACGGGCTCACCTGGTAACCCTGCACATCCTGGCGCAGCAGCGCGGCCGCCGTCGGGTGCGCCAGCGGCAGCCACAGCGCCTGCTGCTGGATCAGCGTCTGGGCCTGCTGGTACAGCCGGCTGCGCACGCTCTGGTCGTTGGTGGTGCGCCCGGCATTGATCAGCTGGTCCAGGCGGTTGTCGCAGAATCGGGCGAAGTTGGTCCCGGATTTGACCGCCGCGCAGGCAAACTGCGGGCTGAGGAAGTTGTCCGGATCGCCGTTGTCACCGGCCCAGCCCATGAACAGCAGGTCGTGTTCGCCGGCCTTGGCGCGGCGGATCAGCTCGCCCCATTCGATGGTACGGATCTCGGCCTTGATGCCGACCTTCGCTAGGTCCGCCTGAAGCATCTGCGCGCCCAGACTCGGGTTGGGGTTGAGCAGGCTACCCGACGGACGGGTCCAGATGGTGGTCTCGAAACCCTTGGCCAGCCCGGCCTTGGCCAGCAATGCCTTGGCTTTCTTTTGGTCCAGGGCATAGCCGGGCAGGTCCTTGGCGTAGCTCCAGGTGTTCGGCGGATAGGGGCCGTTGGCGGCGGTGGCGGTGTCTTCGAACACGGCCTTGAGGTAGGCCGGCTTGTCGAAGGCCAGGTTGATGGCCTGGCGCACTTCAGGCTTGTCCAGTGGTGGGTGCTGGCTGTTGATGGCGACGAAGGCGGTCATGAATGCCGGTGTGGTGGCCACCTTGAGGTTGCCGTCCTTGCCGGCCTCGGCGATGTCCAGCGGTTTGGGCGAAAGGGCCACCTGGCATTCACCGCGCCTGATTTTTTGCAGACGTACGTTGGCGTCCGGGGTGATGGCGTAGATCAGCGGGTCGATCGACGGCTTGCCGGCGAAATAGTCAGGGTTGGCGCGGTAGCGCACCACGGCGTCCTTCTGGAAACGCTGGAAGACGAACGGGCCGGTGCCCACCGGCTGGCTGTTGAGTTTCTCGGGGGTGCCGGCCTTGAGCAGCTTGTCGGCATATTCGGCGGAGTAGATCGAGGCGAAGCCCATGCTCAGGGTGGCGAGGAAAGTGGCGTCGGCATGGCTCAGGGTGAAACGCACTGTGTGCGGATCTGGCGCATCGATGGCCTTGATCAGACTGCCCAGTTGCAGCGACTGAGCATGCGGATAGCCGCCCGGGGCGGTCTTGTGCCAGGCGTGGGCGGGGTAGAGCATGCGCTGGAAGCTGAACAGCACATCGTCGGCGTTCAGTTCGCGGCTGGGCTTGAAGTAGGCCGTGGTGTGAAACTTCACACCGCTGCGCAGTTTGAAGTCATAGATCAGGCCGTCGGGTGACACGCTCCAGCTTTCGGCCAGGCTGGGTGCGACCTTGCCGAGCCCTGCGTCGAACTCGACGAGGCGGTTCATCAGCACATCGGCCGAGGCATTGGTGGTGGTCAGCGAGTTGTACTGCACCACGTCGAAGCCTTCGGGGCTGGCTTCGGTGCATACCGACAGCGGTGCGGCCTGGGCCAGGCCTGCGGCGCACAGGGTGGTGAACAGGAGGGATAGGGCGGCGGCACGCATGGTGGCTCCTTGGCTGGTCGGTGGCCCATCTGCCGGTGCAGTCTGGAAAATTAAGGAAATGTCCTACCCTAGTGCGGGTATTGGCAAATGACCACACCCTTTCGCATTAATTCGGCGACGGGCGGTCGACAGCTTGTCGCCCTAGTCGTTATGCTGCCCAGGCGCACTCGGCCCGACCTGAACTCTCATATTCTGTTGTTGCGGCAGAGTCTTTCTGGTATAAAGCAGCGCTCTTTTCTAGGGGCTCGGCCTGTCGCGTCAGCGGATACGGTCGATAAGACCTCCAGAATCACGGCGCCTGGCGCCAAAGACTGAGAGATTAAGCGGCCAACCCATGCCGGGTTGGGCATGTGGTTTTAGAGGGCTGAGTCATGTCGAGAGTCTGTCAAGTTACTGGTAAGGGTCCAGTAACCGGGAACAACATTTCCCACGCAAACAACAAAACCCGTCGTCGTTTCCTGCCGAACCTGCAGCACCACCGTTTCTGGGTTGAGTCCGAGAAGCGTTTCGTGCGTCTGCGCGTATCCGCCAAAGGCATGCGCGTCATTGACAAGCGTGGTATCGACGTAGTGCTGGCCGAGCTGCGTGCTCGCGGCGAAAAGTTCTAAGGAGAACGTCATGCGTGAATTGATCCGTCTGGTTTCGAGTGCCGGCACCGGCCACTTCTACACCACCGACAAGAACAAGCGCACCACTCCGGACAAGATCGAGATCAAGAAGTACGATCCGGTCGTCCGCAAGCACGTGGTGTACAAGGAAGCCAAGATCAAGTAATTGATCGGCAACCTGAAAAACCCGCAACCGCAAGGTGGCGGGTTTTTTTATGCCTTCAGGAAAGTCATCGCGGGGGCCGCGATCGGGCTTACTTCTGCTCGAACATCACATAGATCTTGCGGCACGGCTCCAGCACCTCCCAGGTGCCCGTGAAGCCTGCGGGGATCACGAAGCGATCGCCGGCACGCAAGGTCTTGGCGCCTCCGTCCAGGTCGCGCAGCACCGACACGCCCTGTACGATTTCGCAGTACTCGTGCTCGGTATAGTTCACCGTCCACTGCCCCACCTCGCCTTCCCAGACGCCGGCGGCGAACTGCCCACATGGGCTGGAGTAGTGGTTGTAGACGGCCTGGTCAGGCTCGCCCTTGATGATTTTCTCCGCTGCCGGGCGGTAGCGTTCGGCTTCGGTCAATACCTGGGCGAAGTCGACGATGCTGGCGATGCTCATGGTTGATACCCTGTTGTTGTTTAATAAAATGCACATCAGTAGGCTTTTAGGCCATTGGTGTCAAATATATTGATAGTTTCCACGCCCTGGTTTAGGGTGTCGGATGCCAGTGTGCGTTCGTCACCTGGCCAGAATTTCTGACAGCGCCCGTGAGTCCTCAGTGCGGCGTTGCACCTTAACAAGAGAGGAGTTTCCTATGACCACCCTGACTCGTGCGGACTGGGAACAGCGTGCCCAGCAACTGAAGATCGAAGGCCGCGCCTTCATCAACGGCGAATACACCGATGCCGCATCCGGTGAAACCTTCGACTGCCTGAGCCCGGTGGACGGACGCTTCCTGGCCAAGGTCGCCAGCTGCGACCTGGCCGACGCCAACCGCGCCGTCGACAACGCCCGCGCCGTGTTCGAATCCGGCGCCTGGTCGCGCCTGGCCCCGGCCAAGCGCAAGGCCAAGCTGATCCGCTTCGCCGACCTGCTGCGTAAGCACGTCGAGGAGCTGGCCCTGCTCGAAACTCTCGACATGGGCAAGCCGATCGGTGACTCCTCCACCATCGATATCCCGGGGGCGGCCCAGGCCATCCACTGGACTGCCGAAGCCATCGACAAAGTCTACGACGAAGTCGCCCCGACCCCGCACGATCAGTTGGGCCTGGTGACCCGCGAGCCAGTGGGTGTGGTCGGTGCCATCGTACCGTGGAACTTCCCGCTGCTGATGGCGTGCTGGAAGCTGGGCCCAGCCCTGGCCACCGGTAACTCCATCGTCCTGAAACCGTCGGAAAAATCGCCGCTGACCGCGATCCGCATCGCCCAGCTGGCCATCGAGGCCGGTATCCCGGCGGGCGTGCTGAACGTGCTGCCAGGCTATGGCCACACCGTGGGCAAGGCCCTGGCCCTGCACATGGACGTCGACACCCTGGTGTTCACCGGTTCGACCAAGATCGCCAAGCAGCTGATGGTCTATGCCGGTGAGTCGAACATGAAACGGGTCTGGCTGGAAGCCGGTGGCAAGAGCCCGAACATCGTCTTCGCCGACGCCCCTGACCTGCAGGCCGCCGCCGAGGCCGCCGCCAGCGCCATCGCCTTCAACCAGGGCGAAGTCTGCACCGCAGGTTCCCGCCTGTTGGTCGAGCGCTCGATCAAGGACAAGTTCCTGCCCATGGTGGTCGAGGCCCTCAAGGCCTGGAAACCGGGCAACCCGCTGGACCCGGCGACCACCGTCGGCGCACTGGTCGACACCCAGCAGATGAACACCGTGCTGTCCTACATCGAGGCCGGTCACCAGGATGGCGCCAAACTGCTGGCCGGTGGCAAGCGCATCCTCGAAGAGACCGGTGGCACCTACGTCGAGCCGACCATCTTCGACGGCGTGACCAATGCGATGAAGATCGCCAAGGAAGAAATTTTCGGCCCGGTACTGTCGGTGATCACCTTCGACACCGCCGAGGAAGCCATCGCCATTGCCAACGACACGCCGTATGGCCTGGCGGCGGGCATCTGGACCTCGGACATCTCCAAGGCGCACAAGACCGCCCGTGCCATGCGCGCCGGTAGTGTCTGGGTCAACCAGTACGACGGCGGCGACATGACCGCGCCGTTCGGTGGCTTCAAGCAGTCGGGCAACGGCCGTGACAAGTCGCTGCACGCGCTGGAGAAGTACACCGAGCTGAAGGCGACCTGGATCAAGCTGTAATCGATGGGGCCGCCTTGCGGCCCTTTCGCCGGCAAGCCGGCTCCCACAAGCTACATGCAGACCCTGTGGGAGCCGGCTTGTCGGCGAAAGGGCTGAATGGCAGCCCTAACTACAGCCGGGACGGTTCATGCCGCCCCGGCTGTGTCGTCTCTGCCGTTTAAAGATCATGCGCCTCGGAGGCCATCATGCGTTGGGGAACCTACTTTGCCGTCCTGGCGGCGGTGCTCAGTGTCGGGCTTGCGCTCGGCGTGAGCATGCCGCTGGTGTCCCTGCGCCTGGAGGGCTGGGGCTACGGCGGGTTCGCCATCGGTGTGATGGCGGCGATGCCGGCCCTTGGTGTGTTGGTCGGTGCCAGCCTGGCCAGCCGCCTTGCCGGTTTGGTCGGCGTGCCCATGGCCATGCGCCTGTGCCTGTGGGGCGGGGCGCTGTCGATCGGCTTGGTGGCGGTGCTGCCCAGCTATGCCCTATGGCTGGTACTGCGCTTGATGATCGGTATGTCGCTGACGGTGGTGTTCATCCTTGGCGAGAGCTGGATCAACCAGCTGGTTGTCGAACAGTGGCGTGGCCGTTTGGTGGCGCTGTATGGCAGCAGCTATGCCCTGAGCCAATTGGCCGGGCCGCTGGTGCTGGGGTTCCTGGGTTCGGACGACGATTTCGGCTTCTGGGCCGCGACCGGCCTGTTGCTGATCGCGCCGTTGGTTCTGTTGGGGCGCGGCGGGGCACCGACTACCGAGGCATGCAGCGTCACCTTCACCGACCTGTTCGGCTTCTGTCGCCGGCTGCCGGTGATCGCCTGGGCCATCGCGCTGTTCGCGGCATTCGAGGCGATGATCCTGACGTTGCTGCCGGTGTACTGCCTGCAGCAAGGGTTCACCACGGAGGTGGCGTTGTTCATGGTCAGCACCGTGGTGGTGGGGGATGCGGTGTTGCAATTGCCGATTGGCGCCTTGGCCGACCGCATGTCGCGGCGCACGTTGTTCAGCGGTTGCGCACTGACCTTGATGGTTTCCAGCCTGGCGATTCCGCTGCTGTTGCATACACCGGTGATCTGGCCGTTGTGGGTACTGTTCGGTGCCAGTGCGGGTGGGTTGTTCACTCTGTCGCTGGTGCTGATCGGCGAGCGCTACCGGGATGACGAACTGGTGCGGGCCAATGCCCATGTGGCGCAGCTGTGGGGCATCGGTTGCCTGCTCGGGCCTTTGCTGGCCGGGGCGGGAAGCCAGTGGATCAGCGGACATGCACTGCCGTTGCTGATGGCGGTGGGCGCGGCGGGGTTGGTGCTGCTGACGCGGCGCAAGGATGCCTTCGAGGCGGCGGCGGTCTAAGCGATCGCTCCGCCATGGGTACTACAGCATCTTCTCCAGCCCGACCGCCTTGCTGATCCAGGCATTGAAGCGCCGCCATATTCCCCCAGGCTCGGTCACCAGCATATGCCGCTGGCCGTTGTCTTCTGTCGCCCAGACCATCTTCCCCTCCACCAGCTTCACCTGGTAGCTCAGCGCTGGTGCCATGCCTTGTAGCGCCAGTTCGCGGGTGTACTCGGCCAGCTCCGGGCTGTCCACCATCACGCCCACCTCGGTGTTCCACAATACAGAGCGCGGGTCGAAGTTGAACGAGCCGATGAAGGTCTTGCGTCGGTCGAACACCATCGCCTTGCTGTGCAGGCTTGAGTCGGAGCTACCGTGGAAGCCCAGCCGTGGTCGTGGATCGCCAGGCTGGCGGCGCAACTCGTACAACTGCACGCCATGCTCCAGCAAGGCGCGGCGATAAGGTGCGTAGCCGCCATGGACCGCTGGCACATCGGTGGCTTCCAGCGAGTTGGTCAGGAGCTTGACCGAGGTGCCGGCGTCGGCGCGGCTGGTCAGGTACAGCAGGCCAGGTTCGCCGGGTACGAAGTAGGCGGACACCAGGATCAGCTCCTTGTGTACGCGGTTCAGGTCGGGGGCCAGTTGCTGAGTCATCAGCAGTTGCGGGTCCGGTTCGCCGTCGGCCAGGACTTTGCTGGGGGCGTCCCACAGGGCCTGGCTATGGGCCCAGATCAGCTCATTGCGCCACACATCCAGGCGTGGCTGCGACTGATATGACATCAAGCGGTCGTACAAGGCCTTGCGCTTGATCCGTGCTTCGGCCAGGGAAACCTCCAGGCGCTGACGGCTACTGAACAGGTCGTCGGCGTCGGGCTGACGCCAGAGGAAGTCGCCGATCGGAAGGCTCAAAGCGCTGTTCCAGTATTGGTCGAAGCTGTGTCCGAGCTGTTCGGCCACCGGCCCCACACCCAGCAGGTCGATGTCGGTGAAGTTGAGGTTGGGCTCAGCGTCGAAGTACTCGTCGCCCAGGTTGCGGCCGCCGACGATGGCCATGCTGTTGTCCACCAGGAACAACTTGTTGTGCATGCGTCGGTGCTGGCGCGACAGGTTGAACAGCCGGCCGACGGCCCGGGTCGCCCCGGTACTGCGTCCCAGGTGCAGCGGGTTGAATACACGGATGTGGATGTTCGGGTGGGCGGCGAGTGTACCCATTAGGTTGTCGAGGCCATCGCTGGTCGTATCGTCCAGCAGGATGCGGACGCGCACGCCGCGGTCGGCGGCGCGCAGCAGTTCATGCACCAGGGCGCGGGTGCTGAGGCCGTCGTGGACGATGTAGTACTGCAGGTCGATGCTCGCCTGGGCGTTGCGGATCAGCTCGGCGCGGGCGCGGAATGCCTCGTTGCTGTTGGGCAGCAGGCGAAAGCCCGAGCGCCCCTCGTAGGGCGCGGCCTGGCGCTGCACCGAACGACCGAATGCCGAGTCGGCCGCAGGCAGCGCCTGGCTGACTTCACGCGGTGTGCCTACGCTGGCGCAGCCCGACAGGCCGAGCAGCAGCGCGAGCAGCGGGGGCAGGGCTCGCTGGAGTCTCAAGGGTGGATCGTCCTGTGCGGCAAGGGCTTATGAGGTTGGACCGTGGCGGGCGGCGCAAAGTTACCCGTCAGGGTGTTCGGCATCCAGTAGACGAAGGGCGGTTTCCCCGACCTTGCGCACGGCGGCTTCGATCTGCGCCGTGGGCCGGGCGGCGAAGTTCATGCGCAGGCAGTTACGGTACTTGCCCGAGGCTGAGAAGATGCTGCCCACGGCGATCTGTACGCCTTGCTCCAGTAAAGCGCGGTTCAGGCGCAGCGTATCGAAACTTTCTGGCAGTTCCACCCACAGCATGAAGCCACCTTGCGGGCGGCTGGCACGGGTACCTGGCGGGAAGTAGCGGGTTACCCAGTCGCACATCTGATCGCGGCCGCGCTGGTACTGGCTGCGCATGCGCCGCAGGTGCGGTTGATAGTGGCCTTCGGCGATGAAGTCGGCGATCGCCAGTTGCGGCTGGCAAGAGGTGCTGCCGGTGCTGATGTACTTCATGTGCAGCACCCGCTCCAGATAGCGCCCCGGGGCCACCCAGCCGATTCGCAGGCCTGGTGCCAGGGTCTTGGAGAACGAGCTGCAGAGCAGCACACGGCCATCGTCGTCGAACGACTTGATGGTGCGTGGGCGTGGATAGGTGTACGCCAGGTCGCCATACACATCGTCTTCGAGGATCGCCACGTCGTAGCGCTGGGCGAGGGTCAGCAGGGCCTTCTTGCGCGCCTCGGGCATGATGTAGCCCATCGGGTTGTTGCAGCTGGGGGTGATCTGGATGAGCTTGATCGGCCACTGTTCCAGGGCCAGCTCCAACGCCTCCAGGCTGATGCCGGTGATCGGGTCGGTGGGGATCTCCAGGGCTTTCATGCCCAGGCCTTTCAGGGTCTGCATGGCACCGTGGAAGCTGGGCGAATCGACCGCGACGATGTCGCCGGGCTCGCACACCGCGCGAATGCTGCACGACAACGCCTCGTGACAGCCGGTGGTCACCACCAGGTCAGCCGGGCCCAGACGGCAGCCGGAGTCGAGCATCAGGCGGGCGATCTGCTCGCGCAGCTGGGCGTTGCCGTGGATGTTGTCGTAGTACAGGCCGGGCATGTCCATGCGTCGGCTGATCTGCGCCAGGCTGCGCAACAGGGGCTTGAGCGTGGGACTGTCGACGTCGGGCATGCCGCGACCGAGCTGGATAACATCCGCGCGCGGGGTGGCGCGGACCAGCTCAAGCACCTGTTCCCACTGGGAGATATCCACAGGCCGTTGGGCGGGGCGACTGATATCGGGCAGGGCGGGAAGGTGGCGATCCTCGGCGACGAAATAGCCGGACTTGGGCCGTGGCGACACCAGTCCGTTGTCCTCCAGCAGGCGATAGGCCTGCTGTACGGTGCTCAGGCTGACACCGTGCTCGACGCTCAGAGCGCGCACCGAGGGCAAGCGCTGGCCTGGGCGGTAGAGGCCCTGCTCGATACGTGAGCCGAGCATTTCGGCTAGGTTGAGGTAGAGGGTCACGGCATACTCCTGTGTGGCGGGTGACGAATGAGCAGTACAGATTGGCTAAAAATACGACATGCAGGCCTCTTGGCGCCAATTCTGTATGGGAATAATAAGAGGACTTTGGCTCTGTATTGCCTAGGGCGTGCGCGCGCATGCTGTCTCCATGTCAGATACAGAACGGGAGGACATGGTGATGGGTGGCATGAGCGATGTGCGCTTGCAACTGTTGGCCAGCGAACTGGAGTCGGAACAGCGTCCCAGGGTCTTCAGCGCGCCCCAAGGCCTGGGGCGCTGGGGGCTGATGCTGCATCGCTGGCGTACCCGCAGGGCCCTGTTGCAGCTGGAGGATTACCAACTGCGCGATATCGGCATCAGCTGGGAGCAGGCTCGGCATGAGGCGAGCAAGCCCTTCTGGCGTGACTAGACCAGCTCTTTGAGCCGATACCAGAGCATCCCCAGCGCCAGCAGCGGCGAGCGCAGCAGCTGGCCGCCGGGGAAGGTGCTGTGCGGTACCTTGGCGAACAGGTCGAAGCGTCCGCTCTGCTGGCCGCTGATCGCCTCGCCCAGCAGACGTCCGGCCAGGTGGGTGGCGTTAAGCCCGTGGCCGGAATAGGCCTGGGCGTAGTACACGTTGGGTTGGCTGGCCAAGCGGCCGATCTGTGGCAAGCGGTTGGCGCCGATGCCGATCATGCCGCCCCACTGGTAATCGATGCGCACATCGGCCAGTTGCGGGAATACCTTGAGCATCTTTGGCCGCATGTAGGCGGCGATGTCCTGCGGGTCGCGCCCGGAATAGTGGCAGGCGCCGCCGAACAGCAGGCGCTGGTCGGCAGAGAGGCGATAGTAATCCAGCGCCACGCGCTGGTCGCATACCGCCATGTTCTGCGGCAGCAACTGGCGGGCGCGTTCTTCACCCAAGGGCTCGGTGGCGATGATGTAGCTGCCGGCGGGCAGCACCTTGCCGCCCAGTTCGCGGTTGAGATCGTTGTGGTAGGCGTTGCAGCACAGCACCAGCGTCTTGGCGCGCACCCGACCCTGGGCGGTATGTACCTGCACTTGCGGGCCGTACTCGATGCGGGTCACTTCCGACTGCTCGTACAAGCCGACGCCCAGGCGACTGGCCACGGCGGCTTCGCCGAGTGCCAGGTTGAGCGGGTGCAGGTGGCCCGACCCCATGTCGACCAGGCCACCGACATAGCGGTCGGAACCGACCACCGAGTGCATGTCGCCGGGCTGCACCAGGCGCAATTCGTGACGGTAGCCGATGCTGCGCAGTGCCTCGGCCTCCTCGGCGAAGCCTGCCAGCTCGGCGGGTTTGTTGGCCAGGTCGCAGTAACCCCAGGTCAGGTCGCAGTCGATGCCATGGCGCTCGACGCGCTCGCGGACGATTTCCACCGCCTCCAGGCCCATCAGCTTCATGCTGCGCACGCCTTCTTCACCGATAACCGGGAGAAACTGCTCCAGGCCGTGGCCGACGCCCCGGATGAGCTGGCCGCCGTTGCGGCCGCTGGCGCCCCAGCCGAGCTTGCGTGCTTCCAGGAGGATCACCGACAGGCCGCGTTCGGCCAGTTCGATGGCGGTGTTCAGGCCCGAGTAGCCACCGCCGACAATGCATACGTCGGCGTTGTGCTCGCCTTGCAGGAACGGGTGGTCGGCGTGTGGCGCGCTGCTGGCGGCGTAGTAGGAGGCGGCGTGTTGCGCGCTGTGGACCATCTATCGATTCCTGAGGCTGAGGCCAAATGGGCAGGATAGGCATCCGGGCCCATCGCCGGCAAGCCGGCTCCCACAGTTAAAGCGGCTTGCCAGCGATTGGCCCTATAATTCGGCAACATTCTCCAGATACGCCGCCTCATGTCCTGCAACCGCCACAAGATTCACTTCCTGCGCGAACTCATCCCCTCGTTCGAGTGCGAGCCCGGCTGCCATGATTGCTGCGGCCCGGTCACCACCTCGGCCGAGGAAATGGCCCGCCTGCCGCGCAAGACCCAGGCCGAGCAGGACGCCGCGCTGGAGCGCCTGGACTGCGTACACCTTGGCCCGAACGGCTGCACGGTCTATGCAGAGCGCCCGATGATCTGTCGCTTGTTCGGCACCACGCCGCGTCTGGCCTGCCCCAGGGGACGGGGTCCGGATCAGCCGATCGATCCGGCGGCCGAACAACTGATCCACACCTATATCGCCAGCACCCGCCAGGTGCTGGTCTGAAGGTTCAGTCCGGAATCGGCAGGCACAGGCTCTCTTTTACTTCTTCCATCACGATGTAGCTCTTCGACTCGCGCACATGGGGCAGCTTGAGCAGGATGTCGCCGAGCAGCTTGCGGTACGAGGCCATCTCCGAAATACGTGCCTTCACCAGGTAGTCGAAGTCGCCCGATACCAGGTGGCATTCCAGTACGTGGGGCAGCTTGAGCACGGCGCGGCGGAACTCCTCGAAGGTGTCGCCGGACTTGTAGTCCAGGCTGATCTCGACGAACACCAGCAGGCTGCCCTTCAAGTGCTGCGGATTGAGCCGGGCGTTGTAGCCCATGATGATCCCCTCGCGCTCCAGGCGCCGCACGCGTTCGGTGCAGGGGGTGGTGGACAGCCCGACCTTCTCGCCCAGTTCGGTGAAGGAAATACGCCCGTCATTCTGCAGGATCCGCAGGATGTTGCGGTCGATCTTGTCCAGTTCACGCTTGCTCTGGTGCTGGGTTCTCATAGGGGATGCCCCTCCGTGAAAGGCGTTTTTGCCGAGAATTCTCGCCAAATATAGCTGCTTATATAGTGAATAGCACTGGTCGGAGATTCTTATACTGCGCGCATCCATGCCATATCAACAAAAGACTGCGGCGAGCCGCGTGCGAGGGATACAACAATGCGAGTTCTGGTACTTGGTAGCGGTGTGATTGGTACCGCCAGTGCCTACTATCTGGCCCGGCAAGGTTTCGAGGTGACGGTGGTCGATCGCCAGCCAGCGGTGGCCATGGAAACCAGCTTCGCCAACGCAGGCCAGATCTCGCCCGGCTATGCCTCGCCCTGGGCCGCCCCGGGAGTGCCGCTCAAAGCCATCAAGTGGCTGCTGGAGCGCCACGCGCCCCTGGCCATCAAGCTGACTGGCGATATCGACCAGTACCTGTGGATGGCGCAGATGCTGCGCAACTGCACCGCCAGCCGCTACGCGGTGAACAAGGAGCGCATGGTGCGCCTGTCCGAGTACAGCCGCGATTGCCTCGACGAGTTGCGCGCCGAAACCGGCATCGCCTACGAAAGCCGCAGCCTGGGCACCACCCAGCTGTTCCGCACCCAAGCGCAGCTGGACGCCGCGGCCAAGGACATCGCAGTGCTGGAGCAGTCCGGTGTACCGTACGAACTGCTCGACCGTGACGGCATTGCCCGGGTCGAACCGGCCCTGGAGAGCGTGAAGGGTATCCTCGCTGGCGCCCTGCGCCTGCCCAACGACCAGACTGGCGACTGCCAGATGTTCACCACCAAGCTCGCCGAGATGGCCATCAAGCTGGGTGTCGAGTTCCGCTTCGGCCAGGACATCCAGCGCCTGGACGTCGCCGGCGACCGCATCAACGGTGTGTGGATCGACGGCAAGCTGGAAACCGCCGACCGCTACGTGCTGGCCCTGGGCAGCTACTCGCCGCAGCTGCTCAAGCCGCTGGGTATCAAGGCCCCGGTGTACCCGCTCAAGGGCTACTCGCTGACTGTGCCGATCACCAATGGCGACATGGCGCCGACCTCGACCATCCTCGACGAAACCTACAAGGTCGCGATCACCCGTTTCGACAACCGCATCCGAGTTGGCGGCATGGCTGAAATCGCCGGTTTTGACCTGTCGCTGAACCCGCGTCGGCGCGAAACGCTGGAGATGATCGTCAACGACCTTTATCCTCGCGGCGGCGACCTGAGCCAGGCGAGCTTCTGGACCGGCCTGCGCCCGGCGACCCCGGACGGCACCCCGATCGTCGGGGCGACCAAGTTCCGTAACCTGTTCCTCAACACCGGTCACGGCACCCTGGGTTGGACCATGGCCTGCGGCTCCGGTCGCCTGTTGGCCGACCTGATCGCGCGCAAGAAACCGCAGATCAGCGCCGAAGGCCTGGACATCTCGCGGTATGGCAACAGCCGCGAGATCGCCAAGCACGGCCAGCCGGCGCCTGCGCACCAGTAAGCGCTGCTGGCTTCATCGCGGGACAAGTCGCATCGGCAAACTGCCGCGCCCACGTACACTGAAGAGGTCTGGTGGGTGTGGCGGTGCGCCGATGCGACTTGCCCGGCGATGAGAAGTGGAAACGATTGACCTGTTCCCTCACCCCGGTGCGGTGGGTACCTACCCCCATCTGCCGCGCCGGGGCTTTACCGATAACCAGAACTGCCAGAAGGCTGCCGCCATGCGTCCCGCCCGTGCCCTGATCGACCTCCAAGCCCTCCGTCACAACTATCGTCTGGCCCGTGAGCTGACCGGCGCCAAGGCCCTGGCCGTGGTCAAAGCTGACGCCTATGGCCACGGCGCTGTGCGTTGTGCCCTGGCGCTCGAGCCCGAGGCCGACGGTTTTGCCGTGGCCTGCATCGAGGAAGCCCTGGAGCTGCGTGCGGCGGGCATCAAGGCACCGGTGCTGTTGCTCGAAGGCTTCTTCGAGGCCAGCGAGCTGGCGCTGATCGCCGAACATGATTTGTGGTGCGTGGTGCATTCGCTGTGGCAGCTGGAGGCGATCGAGAAGATCTCGGTACACAAGCCGCTGACCGTATGGCTGAAGATGGACACCGGCATGCACCGCGTCGGCGTTCACCCCAAGGACTACCGCGATGCTTACCAGCGCTTGCTGGCCAGCGGCAAGGTCTCGCGCATTGTGTTGATGAGCCACTTCGCCCGCGCCGACGAACTCGATGCCGCCGCCACCGAGCAGCAGGTCGCGGTGTTCGAGGCAGCCCGCCAAGGCCTGGCCGCCGAGTGCAGCCTGCGCAACTCGCCGGCCGTGCTGGGCTGGCCGAGCATCAAGAGCGACTGGGTACGCCCGGGCATCATGCTCTACGGCGCCTCGCCGTTCGAAGTGGCGCAGGCCGAGGCTGCTCGTTTGCAGCCTGTGATGACCCTGCAATCGCGCATCATCAGCGTGCGCGAGCTGCCTGCCGGCGAGCCTGTAGGCTATGGCGCCAAGTTCGTCAGCCCGCGGCCGACCAGGGTCGGCGTGGTCGCCATGGGCTATGCCGACGGCTATCCGCGCCAGGCACCCACCGGCACCCCGGTAGTGGTAGCCGGCAAGCGCACCCAGCTGATCGGCCGCGTGTCGATGGACATGCTCTGCGTCGACCTCACCGAAGTGCCCGAGGCCACCGTCGGCAGCCCGGTCGAACTGTGGGGCAAGCAGGTACTGGCCAGCGACGTGGCCATGCAGGCTGGGACCATCCCGTACCAGATCTTCTGCAATCTCAAGCGTGTGCCGTTGGACTATATCGGCGAATGAGGCGCTGAAGCGGACAGGCTGCGGGGCTGTGTGTTGTAAATACTGAACGGCATTGCCATCATATCGTTCACACATCCCCCACCTCGACCGTTTCAGGAGGCTCCCGCTTTGGACGTCGGTGAACGACTGCAAGCCATCCGTAAGCTCAAGGGCCTGTCCCAGCGCGAACTCGCCAAGCGCGCGGGGGTGACCAACAGCACCATCTCGATGATCGAGAAGAACAGCGTGAGCCCGTCGATCAGCTCCCTGCGCAAGGTGCTCAGCGGTATCCCCATGTCCATGGTCGAGTTCTTTTCCGTGGAGTTGGCGCCGGAAAGCCCGACCCAGATCGTCTACAAGGCCCACGAGCTGATCGACATCTCCGATGGCGCGGTGACCATGAAGCTGGTGGGCAAGTCGCACCCTAATCGTGCCATCGCGTTTCTGACCGAGGTCTACCCGCCGGGCGCCGACACGGGGGCAGAAATGCTCACCCACGATGGCGAAGAGACCGGCATTCTTCTCGAAGGCCGCCTGGAACTGGTGGTCGGCACCGAGATCTTCATCCTCGAGGCCGGCGACAGCTACTACTTCGAAAGCACCCGCCCGCACCGCTTTCGCAACCCGTTCGAGGAGCCGGCCCGGCTGATCAGTGCGGCTACCCCGTCGAACTTTTGATCCAGCGCAGTGCAATGATTGGTCAATACCCTTTCCCTGAGTGGGGTCGTTTCACGCCTTCCAGGTTCCCGCTATACTTTTCAACGCTCGCAATTCCGTGGCCGCGGGCGTGATTAGCCACCATGAGGGTGTTCGCGTGAACCAAATCAAGAAGATGCTGGCCGTACCAGCAGCCGTATTCGCCCTTTGGGCAATGAGCGCAACCGCTGCAACCAACGACGACATCGCCAAGCGCCTCGAGCCGGTTGGCCAGGTGTGCGTCCAGGGCCAGGAATGCAAAGGCATGGAAGTGGCCGCCAGTGCCGGCGGCGGCGGTGCCAAGACGCCGGACGAGATCATCGCCAAGCATTGCAACGCCTGCCATGGCACTGGCCTGCTGAATGCGCCGAAGATTGGTGACACCGCCGCGTGGAAAGAGCGCGCCGATCACCAGGGCGGCCTCGACGGCATCCTGGCCAAGGCCATCACCGGGATCAACGCCATGCCACCGAAGGGCACCTGCGCCGATTGCTCGGATGAAGACCTGAAGGGTGCGATCAAGAAGATGTCGGGGCTGTGAGCCTGATCTGACTCGAGTAAAGCCCGCCATTGATGGCGGGTTTTTTTTGCGGCGCTGATGGCCCATCGCGGCGCAGGCAACCAACTCGCTGCGACTTGTGTCCAACCCGTGAATCCACGGATGACTCAGGAGGCCCAGATGTATCGCTGCTCCATCGACCAGGCTGTCGAACAGGCCCTGGCCCGACTGCCCAGCCATATCCACATGGGCCTGCCGCTTGGCCTGGGCAAGCCCAACGCCTTCGTCAATGCGCTGTACGCCCGCATCCGCGAGTTGCCGGAGCGTCGTCTGACCATCTACACCGCCCTGTCCCTCGGCCGCCCGCCGTTGGGCGATGGCTTGCAACGACGCTTCCTTGAGCCTTTCGTCGAGCGTGTATTCGCCGACTATGAAGAGCTTGCCTACCTGGCCGACCTGCGGGCCGACAAGCTCGCGCCGAACGTCCGCGTCGAGCAGTTCTTCATGCAGCCCGGCAGCCTGCTGCACAGCGAAGCGGCCCAGCAGGACTACGTCAGCAGCAACTACAGCCACGCCGCACGGGACATCAACGCCAAGGGTTTGAACCTGATCGCGCAACTGGTGGCGGCCACGCCGGAGCGGCCCGATCACCTGAGCCTGGCCTGCAACCCCGATATCACCCTCGACCTGCTGCCGATGATCGCCCGGCGCCGCGCTGAGGGCGAGACCATCCTGGTGCTTGGCCAGGTCCACGACGAACTGCCCTACATGCCTGGGGACGCGGAGCTGAATCTGGAGCAGTTCGACCTGCTGATCGACCAGCCCGAAAGTCGCCGGTTGTTCTCCACGCCAAACATGCCGGTGAACACCCAGGACCATTGCATCGGCCTGCATGCCAGCACCCTGGTGCGCGACGGCGGCACCCTGCAGATTGGCATCGGCGCCATGGGCGATGCGGTGGCGGCGGCGTTGTTGGCGCGCCAGGGCGACAACGAAGGCTATCGTGCGCTGCTCGATGAGCTGGATGTCGGCCCATGGCAGGCACTGATCGAGCGGGAAGGGGGGCTGGATACCTTCGCCCAGGGGCTGTATGGCTGCAGCGAAATGTTCGTCAACGGGTTGCTTGCCCTGGCCGAAGCCGGGGTGGTGCGCCGCCCGGCCGACGAGCACGGCGTGCTGGTGCATGGCGGCTTCTTCCTTGGCCCACGGGCGTTCTACCAGCGCCTGCGCGAGATGCCGCTGGAGCAGCGCGCACGCTTCGCCATGACCGCCATCAGCTACATCAACGAGCTGTACGGCCAGGAAGAGCGCAAGCGTCGTCAGCGCCGGGATGCGCGCTTCATCAATACGGTATTCGGCATGACCTTGCTGGGTGCCGGTGTCGCCGACCAGCTCGAAGATGGCCGGGTGCTCAGCGGCGTTGGCGGGCAGTACAACTTCGTCGCCCAGGGGCACGCGCTCGAGGGCGGTCGCTCGATCCTGTTGCTGCGCAGCTGGCGCGAGGCCGGGGGCGAGGTCACTTCCAACCTCTACTGGACCTACGGCCACTGCACCATACCCCGGCATCTGCGAGATATCGTGATCACCGAGTACGGCATCGCCGACCTGCGTGGGCAGACCGACAGCGAGGTGATTGCGCGGTTGCTGGCGATCAGTGACTCTCGTTTTCAGCGCGAGCTGATGGAGCAGGCCAAGGCGGCGGGCAAGCTGGCGAAGGACTTCGTGCTGGATGCGCGCTATACCGACAACACTCCCGAGCGCCTGGAGGCAACCCGCGCGCGGCATGCGCGATTGTTCCCGGAATATCCGCTGGGCAGCGATTTCACGGCCGAGGAGCGCGACTTGTTGCGGGCGCTGAATTGGCTCAAGAGCAAGTTCAAGCTGAGCGAGGTGCTGGAACTGGGCAAGGCGGCGCTGGATGCGCCGGCGCCCGATGCCTATGCAGCGCAGTTGGCGCGCATGGGGCTTGGGGAGCCACAGGGGCTGAAGGAGGAGTTGTACCAGCGGCTGCTGCTGGCGGGCTTGGCGGCGACCTGAAAGATTGCCGGGGCTGCTTTGCAGCCCAATCGCCGGCAAGCCAGCTCCCACAGCAGTACCGCAGGGCTTTGACCTTGTGCGGTACCTGTGGGAGCCGGCTTGCCGGCGATGAGGCCGGTACAGGCTTACTCGATGAAGGTGACCACGCCACCTTCCAGCGACTTCACCCGGGCCAGCGACTCGACGCGGTAGCCCTGGCTGTCCAGCTCGGCGCGGCCGCCCTGGAACGACTTCTCGATGACGATGCCCAGGCCGGCCACGGTGGCGCCGGCCTGCTTGATGATCGAGATCAGCGCCTGGGACGCCTTGCCGTTGGCCAGGAAGTCATCGATCACCAGCACGCGGTCGCTGCTGTTGAGGTGGCGCGGCGAGATGGCCACGGTGTTCTCGGTTTGCTTGGTGAAGGAATACACCGAGGCAGTCAGCAGGTTCTCGGTCAGGGTCAGCGACTGGTGCTTGCGGGCGAAGATCACCGGCACGCCGAGCTTCAGGCCGGTCATCACCGCCGGGGCGATGCCCGAAGCTTCGATGGTGACGATCTTGGTCACGCCGGAGTCGGCGAACAGACGGGCGAACTCGTCACCGATCAGCTGCATCAGTGCAGGGTCGATCTGGTGGTTGAGAAACGCATCGACTTTGAGTACCTGGTCGGAAAGCACGATGCCTTCTTCGCGAATCTTCTGCTGCAGTGCTTCCACTGTGTGTCTCCGATGTAACAAAGGTGGCCGCAAATAGCGGCAAAGTTTAAGAATAATGGTTGATCAGCGTTTGAGCATTGCCCGGATATCGGCCAGGGCGTTGTTGCCCCGCGCGGCTTTCACTTCAACGGGCGCATCGTCCAGGCCTTCCCAGGCCAGGTCGTCCGGCGGCAGTTCATCCAGGAACCGGCTTGGCGTGCAGTCGATGATTTCGCCGTACTGCTTGCGCTTGGCGGCGAAGGTGAAGGCCAGGGTCTGGCGCGCGCGGGTGATGCCCACGTAGGCCAAGCGGCGTTCTTCCTCGATGGTGTCGGCCTCGATGCTTGAGCGGTGGGGGAGAATCTCCTCCTCCATGCCCATGATGAACACGTAAGGGAATTCCAGGCCCTTGGAGGCGTGCAGGGTCATCATCTGCACGCCTTCGGCGTTTTCTTCCTCTTCCTGCTGGCGCTCGAGCATGTCGCGCAGCACCAGCTTGCCGATGGCGTCCTCGATGGTCATGTCACCCTCTTCGTCCTTCTCGAGCGTGTTCTTCAGCGCTTCGACCAGGAACCAGACGTTGCTGATGCGGAATTCCGCGGCCTTGTCGCTGGCGGTCTGCTGGCGGATCCAGTTCTCGTAGTCGATGTCGCGGATCATCTCGTGCAGCGCGGCGATCGGGTCGTCCAGGGCGACTTTGTGGCGTACCCCGTCGAGCCAGTGCTTGAAGCGCTGCAGGCGCTCGGTGTAGCGGGCGTCGAGGTGCTCGCCCAGGCCCATCTCCTCGCTGGCGGCGTACATCGAGATGCCGCGCTCGGTGGAATAGTTGCCGAGCTTTTCCAGCGTGGTCGAGCCGATCTCGCGGCGCGGCACGTTGATCACGCGCAGGTAGGCATTGTCGTCGTCGGGGTTCACCAGCAGGCGCAGGTAGGCCATCAGGTCCTTGACCTCCTGGCGGCCGAAGAAGCTGTTGCCGCCGGACAGGCGATACGGCACCTGGTGGTGCTGCAGCTTCAATTCGATCAGCTTGGCCTGGTAGTTGCCGCGGTAGAGGATGGCGAAGTCGCTGTACGGGCGGTTGGTGCGCAGGTGCAGGGTGAGGATTTCCATGGCCACGCGCTCGGCCTCGGCTTCCTCGTTCTTGCAGCGGATCACGCGGATCTCGTCGCCGATGCCCATCTCGCTCCACAGCTGCTTTTCGAAGGCATGCGGGTTGTTGGCGATCAGCACGTTGGCGCAGCGCAGGATGCGGCTGGTGGAGCGGTAGTTCTGCTCGAGCATGACGATCTTCAGGGAGGGGTAGTCCTCCTTGAGCAGCATCAGGTTCTCGGGGCGGGCGCCGCGCCAGGCGTAGATCGACTGGTCGTCGTCGCCGACCACGGTGAACTGGTTGCGCATGCCGATCAGCATCTTCACCAGCAGGTACTGGCTGGCGTTGGTGTCCTGGTATTCGTCCACCAGCAGGTAGCGCACGCGGTTCTGCCAGCGTTCGAGCACATCGGGGTGCTCCTGGAACAGCTTCACCGGCTGCAGGATCAGGTCGTCGAAGTCCACCGCGTTGAACGCCTTGAGCGTGCGCTGGTAGTGGGTGTAGACGATGGCCGCGGTCTGCTCGCGCGGGTTGCGCGCCTTTTCCAGGGCCTCGGGCGGCAGGATCAGGTCGTTCTTCCAGGCACCGATCATGTTCTTGATCTCGTCGATGCCGTCGTCGCCGGAGTATTCCTTCTGCATGATGTCCGACAGCAATGCCTTGATGTCGGACTCGTCGAAGATCGAGAACCCCGGCTTGTAGCCCAGGCGGTCATGCTCCTTGCGGATGATGTTCAGGCCCAGGTTGTGGAAGGTGCACACGGTCAGGCCACGGCCTTCCCCCGGACGCAGCAGGGTGGCGACTCGCTCCTTCATCTCGCGCGCGGCCTTGTTGGTAAAGGTCATGGCGACGATGTACTGGGCACGGATACCACAGTTCTGGATGAGGTGGGCAATCTTGCGCGTGATCACGCTGGTCTTGCCGGAGCCTGCACCGGCGAGCACCAAAAGAGGGCCGCCGACGTAGTCGCGGGCTTCCTGTTGCCGGGGATTGAGTCGGGACATGCTAGAAACCGGGGGTAACCAGAAAATAGCCGCGCATTCTAGCAGGCATGGGGTGGTTAATGCGCGACCGTCTGACGTTGTGATGCATAGCGCGAATCGGATTTGCCGCATCTGCTACTTTCGCGCAGGATGCACGTCAGATTGCGTCGGGATGGTGGCCAGGGACAGGCAATGACTAAAAGTGAAAATCATTTCCAATTAATCGGGTAGGATTGCCCGCGCTCGCCGTTCCACCGCCCACATCTAAGGAGCCCGCTTGTCCACGCCTGTCGAACCCCTGCGTTTGCTGCTGTTGGCTGATGAGCCGGAGTGGGCCGTGCATCTGCGCGAATGCCTGCAACCGATGGGCGGCGGCGTCGTGCTGCTGACCGCGCCGAACTGGGCGGCGGTGGACAGTCTGTTCGCCAACGACCGTCAGGCCGTGGTGCTGGCCACGCCCGAGCTGCAGCCCGCGCCGGGGCGTTGCGAACTGCCGACGATCTTGCTGCTTGAGCAGGAGCCACCCACTGCACCGTTGGGCGCAAGTGACTGGCTGGTGCTGGCGCAGCTGACCACCGACACCCTGCGTCGCTCGCTACGCCATGTGCGTGAGCGCGGCGTGCTGGTGGCCACTCTGCAGCGTCTGGCCGAGCAGGATCCGTTGACTGGCATCGCCAACCGCCAGGGTTTCCAGGCCCTGCTGACCGCTCGGCTGGCCGAGAACGAAGGTCGCGGCCTGGCCCTCGGCCATCTCGACCTGGACAACTTCCGCCACGTCAACGACGCCCTCGGCCACCAGGGGGGTGACCGCCTGATCCTGCAGGTGGTCGCCCGCCTGAAGCACCAACTGGAGGCGAGCGACCAACTGGCGCGCCTTGGCAGCGACGAGTTCGCCTTGTTGATCGACACCCGGCGTGACCCCAACCGCGCCGAGTGGATGGCCGAGCGCATCACCGAGGCGCTGACCGAGCCCTACTGGATCGACGGCGAGAGCCTGTTGCTCGGCTGCAGCCTGGGGATCGCCCATGCCCGCGCCCAGGCCGGCGCCGACCCGCTGATGTGGCACGCCCACATCGCCATGCGCCAGGCCAAGGGCAGCCAGGGCTGCACCTTCCACGTATTCAATGAGCGGATCAATCGCAACGCCCGCAGCCTCGCCGATCTGGAAAGCGAGTTGCGCCGTGCCCTGCGCCGCGACGAGCTGGAGCTGCACTACCAGCCGCGGCTCAACCTCGCCGACGGCCGTATCGTCGGGCTCGAGGCGCTGGTGCGCTGGAACCATCCCGAACGCGGCCTGCTGGCACCCAGCGAGTTCGTGCCGCTGGCCGAGCAGAGCGGGTTGATCGTGCCACTGGGTTACTGGGTGATCTCGCGGGCCCTGAGCGACATGCAGGCCCTGCGCGAACGCGGTCTGGCGCCGCTGCATATGGCGGTCAACCTGAGTTTCCGCCAGTTCCAGGACAGTCAGCTGCTGGCGACCCTGAGCCGGTTGATCGTCGAGCACGGCGTCGATGCGCGCTGGTTGGAGTTCGAGCTGACCGAGACCGCCGTGATGCGGCGCAACGAGCTGGTGCGTCAGACCATGGATGCCCTCGGGCGCCTGGGGGTGCGCTTCTCGCTGGATGACTTCGGCACCGGTTTCTCTTCGTTCGTACACCTGAACAGCCTGCCGATTACCCTGCTGAAGGTCGATCGCAGCTTCGTCGGTGGCATGGAACAGCGCGAAGAGAACGCCAAGCTGGTACACGCCATGATCAACCTGGCGCACAACCTCAACCTGGAGGTAGTGGCAGAAGGGGTGGAGAGCGAGGAGCAGCTGGCGCTGCTGCGGGTGTTCGGCTGTGACCAGGTGCAGGGCTTCCTGGTCAGCCGGCCGTTGCCGGTGGAGGCGTTGATCGAGTACCTGTTGCAGGTGCCGGCTCCGGGCCTGGTGCAGACCCTTTAGCCCCCATGCCGGCAAGCCGGCTCCCACAGGTGTTGCGCCGTCCTTGTGGGAGCCGGCTTGCCGGCGATGCGCCGCGTCAGCGGCGCCCTGTTGGCCTGATCAACCGGCGAGCATGCGCCCGGTTTCTTCCAGGTTCTCGTGCCAGCTCAGTGCCTCGCGCAGGATATGCGGGGTATGCCCGCCACGCTGGCAGGCGCGCTCGAAGTAGTCGTTGAGGGCCGCGCGGTAGTCCGGATGCACGCAGTTGTCGATGATCACCCGGGCGCGCTCGCGCGGCGCCAGGCCGCGCAGGTCGGCCAGGCCTACCTCGGTCACCAGGATGTCCACATCGTGCTCGGTGTGATCGACGTGGCTGACCATCGGCACCACGCTGGAAATCGCGCCGCCCTTGGCAATCGACTTGGTGACGAAGATCGCCAGGTGGGCGTTGCGGGCGAAGTCGCCCGAGCCGCCGATGCCGTTCATCATCTTGGTGCCGCAGACGTGGGTCGAGTTGACGTTGCCGTAGATGTCGAACTCCAGCGCCGTGTTGATGCCGATGATCCCTAAGCGACGCACCACCTCAGGGTGGTTGGAGATCTCCTGCGGACGCAGCACCAGCTTGTCCTTGTAGCGCTCCAGATTGCCGAACACATCGGCATTGCGGCGGCTCGACAGGGTGATCGAGCTGCCCGAGGCAAAGCTCAGCTTGCCGGCGTCGATCAGGTCGAAGGTCGAATCCTGCAGCACTTCGGAGTACATGGTCAGGTTTTCGAACGGCGACTCGATCAGGCCGCACATCACCGCGTTGGCGATGCTGCCGATGCCGGCCTGCAGCGGGCCGAGGTTGTTGCTCATGCGGCCGGCGTCCACCTCGCCCTTGAGGAAGGCAATCAGGTGGTCGGCGATGCCTTGGGTCTCGTGGTCAGGCGGCAGCACGGTGGACGGCGAGTCCGGCTGGTCGCTGATGACAATGCCGACGATCTTCGCCGGGTCGATCGGGATCGCGGTGCTGCCGATGCGGTCGTCGACCTTCACCAGTGGGATCGGCGTGCGGGTCGGGCGGTAGGTCGGGATGTAGATGTCGTGCAGGCCTTCGAGGTTGGCGTTGTGCGACAGATTGATCTCGACGATGACCTGCTTGGCGAAGATCGCGAAGCTGGCCGAGTTGCCCACCGAGGTGGTCGGCACGATATGGCCCTGCTCGGTGATCGCCACTGCCTCGATGACCGCGATGTCCGGCAGGGTCAGTTGCTTGTTGCGCAACTGCTCGACGGTTTCCGACAGATGCTGGTCGATGAACATCACCTTGCCGTCGTTGATGGCCTTGCGCAGGGTGCTGTCGACCTGGAACGGCATGCGCCGGGCGAGTACGCCGGCCTCGGTCAGTTGCTTGTCCAGGTCGTTGCCCAGGCTGGCGCCGGTCATCAGGCTGATCTTCAGCGGCGACTGCTTGGCGCGCTCGGCCAGTGCGTGAGGCACGGCCTTGGCTTCGCCGGCGCGGGTGAAGCCGCTCATGCCGACGGTCATGCCGTCCTCGATCAGGCCAGCGGCGTCAGCCGCACTCATTACCTTGCTGTGCAGGGAGGACAAGCGGATACGATCACGGTACATGGATTGTTATCTCAGGCTACTGAAGCTACTGGAAGCGCAGTCTAGAGATTTCGCCCGGAGCCGTCCCGCGACCATGGTCGTAGGCGAAGGCCGGAAGTAGAGCCGTTGATCTGGATCAAGCAAATGAAAGGCCCCTGGGAATATCTCCCCAGGGGCCTTATGCGTTTCTATAGGGGCAAGGCCGGGTCAGTCCACGGCCTTGACCATGTCCTCGATGACTTTCTTGGCGTCACCGAACACCATCATGGTCTTGTCCAGGTAGAACAGCTCGTTGTCCAGGCCGGCATAGCCGCTGGCCATGGAGCGCTTGTTGACGATGATGGTCTTGGCCTTGAAGGCTTCGAGGATAGGCATGCCGGCGATTGGCGACTTCGGATCGTTCTTCGCCGCCGGGTTGACCACGTCGTTGGCGCCCAGCACCAGCACCACGTCGGCCTGGCCGAACTCGGCGTTGATATCCTCCATCTCGAACACCTGGTCGTACGGCACCTCGGCCTCGGCCAGCAGCACGTTCATGTGCCCGGGCATGCGCCCCGCCACCGGGTGGATCGCGTACTTCACGGTCACGCCGTTGTGGGTCAGCTTCTCGGTCAGCTCCTTGAGCGCGTGCTGGGCACGGGCCACCGCCAGGCCATAGCCCGGGACGATGATCACGCTGTCGGCGTTGCTCAGCAGGAAGGTAGCGTCGTCGGCCGAGCCGGACTTCACCGGGCGCTGCTCTTTCGAGCCCTGGGCCGCGCCGGTGTCGGTATCGCCGCCGAAGCCGCCGAGGATGACGTTGAAGAACGAGCGGTTCATCGCCTTGCACATGATGTACGAGAGGATCGCACCGCTGGACCCGACCAGGGAGCCGGCAATGATCAGCATCGAGTTGTTCAGCGAGAAGCCGATACCAGCCGCCGCCCAGCCTGAGTAGCTGTTGAGCATCGACACCACCACCGGCATGTCGGCGCCGCCGATCGGGATGATGATCAGCACGCCCATGACGAAGGCCAGGGCCAGCATCAGGGTGAAGGCGCTGTAGTGGCCGGTGAAGGTGAACAGCAGGCCCAGGGCGATGGTGGCCAGGCCCAGGATCAGGTTCAGCTTGTGCTGGCCGGCGAACTGTACCGGTGCGCCTTGGAACAGGCGGAATTTGTACTTGCCCGACAGCTTGCCGAAGGCGATCACCGAACCGGAGAAGGTGATGGCACCGATGGCAGCACCGAGGAACAGTTCCAGACGGTTGCCGGTGGGGATCGGGTCGCTGATGGCAGCAACGATGCCCATCGACTGCGGCTCCAGTACGGCGGCGATGGCAATGAACACTGCGGCCAGGCCGATCATGCTGTGCATGAAGGCGACCAGTTCCGGCATCTTGGTCATCTCGACGCGCTTGGCCATGATCGAACCGGCAGTACCACCGACCAGCAGGCCGACGATTACGTAGCCGATACCCGCAGTCGCAAGCTCAGCCCCAAGCTTATAGATGAGGCCAACCGTGGTGAGGATGGCGATCCCCATGCCGATCATGCCGAACAGGTTGCCGCGCCGCGAAGTGGTCGGGTGCGACAGGCCCTTGAGCGCCTGGATGAAGCACACCGAGGCGACGAGGTAGAGGAGCGTTACCAGATTCATGCTCATGCTTACTTCTGCGCCTCGTTCTTGGTTTTCTTCTTGAACATCTCAAGCATGCGGCGGGTGACCAGGAAGCCACCGAACACGTTGACCGCGGCCAGCGCCACGGCCAGGGTGCCCATGACCTTGCCGGCCGGGGTCACGGTCAGCGCGGCGGCCAGCATGGCACCGACGATGACGATCGCGGAAATGGCGTTGGTAACTGCCATCAGCGGCGTGTGCAGGGCCGGAGTGACGTTCCACACCACGTGGTAGCCCACATAGATGGCCAGCACGAAGATGATCAGGTTGTAGATGCCGTGGGAAATCAGCATGTCTTCCATTGTCGTGCTCCTCAGCCGTTCTTGCGCACGACTTGGCCGTCGCGGCACATCAGGCACGCGGCGACGATGTCGTCTTCGAGATTGATGACCAGGTTGCCGTCCTTGTCGAACAGCAGCTTCATGAAGTCCAGCAGGTTGCGCGCGTACAGCGCCGAGGCGTCGGCACCGACCTGGGCCGGCAGGTTGGTCGGGCCGACGAGGGTCACGCCGTGCGCCATCACCACCTGGTCGGCTACGGTCAGCGGGCAGTTGCCGCCTTGGGCCGCGGCCAGGTCGATGACGACCGAACCGGGTTTCATCTGTGCCACGGTTTCGGCGCTGAGCAGGGTGGGTGCCTTGCGTCCGGGGATCAGCGCGGTGGTGATGACGATGTCCGCCTGCTTGGCACGTTCGTGTACGGCCTGGGCCTGGCGCTGCATCCAGCTGGCCGGCATTGGCCGGGCGTAGCCGCCCACGCCTTCGGCGCACTCGCGTTCCTCGTCGGTCTCGTAGGGTACGTCGATGAACTTGGCGCCGAGCGACTCGATCTGCTCCTTCACCGCCGGGCGCACGTCGGACGCCTCGATCACCGCGCCCAGGCGCTTGGCCGTGGCGATGGCCTGCAGGCCGGCAACGCCAGCACCGAGGATCAGCACACGGGCGGCCTTCACGGTGCCGGCCGCGGTCATCAGCATGGGCATGAAGCGCGGGTAGTGGTGGGCTGCCAGCAGCACGGCCTTGTAGCCGGCGATGTTGGCTTGCGACGACAGCACGTCGAGGCTCTGCGCACGTGAGGTGCGCGGTGCGGCCTCCAGGGCGAAGGCAGTGATGCCGCGCTCGGCCATCTTGGCGATCAGTTCGTTGTTGAACGGGTTGAGCATGCCTGCCAGCAGGCTGCCGCTGTTGATCAGCGCCAGTTCCTGGTCACTGGGCGCGACCACCTTGAGCACCAGCTGCGCGCCGAAGGCGTCGGCGGCTTCGCCCAAGTTGGCGCCCACGGCCTCATAGGCACTGTCCGGAATGCTGGCCTTGAGCCCTGCCCCCCGTTGCACGGTGACCTGATGGCCTTGGCCTACCAGTTTCTTGATGGTTTCCGGGGTCGCGGCGACCCTTGTCTCACCCGTCTGCGTCTCGAGAGGAACACCAATGTGCACGACTTTGTCTCCTGCGGTGACCTTTTGTCTTTATAGGAACCAGCGCACTTCGGGTGGTGCGGCTGGGTGGTCGTAGAGCACGACCCCGCCGGATCCAGGGCGGGGGAGGCATTTTGCAGACGAACCCGAGGGCCTTCAACCGGTTCTGAAGCGAAACGAAGTTAAAACTACAAGTCACCCTGTGACCGTATGTCGCAACGATCTGGTCTCAGCCTGTCAAACACGCGCTATGCGGAGCTTAGGAGAAATTTTGAAAAAAATTCCGCTATTTTCGTTCTCAGTTTGCTGAATGTCGCAAAATCAGCTGCAAACCCGCGCAGTTACTAGGGTTGCTAGGTTTTTCAGGGTTAACGGAACAGATTACGGATTTGCGACAAATCCATATATCTGTAGGTGTTCAAAATAATTGACTACGGGGTCAGTTTTACCCCTGTCACCCTATTCCGTGGCGGTATACCGTTGCGCCTGCTCAACCAGCCAGTCGCGGAACGCCCGTAGCGAGGCGGACTCGACCTTCCGCTCGGGGATCATCAGATGGTAGGCCTTGTCGCTGGAGAGGGCATGCCTGTTAGCGACCACCAGTCGGCCCTCCTGCAGCTCGCGCTGGATCAGGAACGGCGGAATCAGCGCAATGCCCATGTCATGCATGGCGGCCTGGGCCAGCATCGAAAACAGCTCGTAGCGCGGGCCGGTCATGTCGCGTTCGACGCTCATCCCCAAGCCGTCGAACCATTGTCGCCAGGCATAGGGGCGGGTGGTCTGCTGCAACAGCGGCAAGCCGGCAATGTGCTGGGCGTCGAGGCTGGCTTGTCCTTCCAGCAGGGAAGGGCTGCACACCGGCATGGGGTTCTCGCCCATCAGTCGGTGGGACTGGGTGCCCGACCAGTCGGCGTCGCCGAAGTAGATGGCGGCATCGAAGGGCGTGTCGGCGAACAGGAAGGGGCGGGTGCGGTTTGTCAGGTTGACCGTGACCTCCGGGTGACGCTGCTGGAAGTCCTTCAGGCGCGGCAGCAGCCACTGGGTGCCGAAGGTCGGCACCACCGCCAGTTCGATCACATTGGCGCCTTGCTGACGCATCACCGAAAGCGTGTCGCGCTCCACCGCATCCAGCTGGGCGGCCACCTGGCGGCTGTAGGATATCCCGGCTTCGGTCAATTTCACGCCCCGGCGCGAGCGGCGGAACAGTTCGACATTGAGGAAGGCCTCCAGGCCGCCGATCTGCCGACAGACGGCGCCCTGGGTCAGGGCCAGTTCCTGGGCGGCCTTGGTGAAGCTCTCGTGACGTGCGGCCGCCTCGAAGCAGACCAGGGCGGTGGTGCTGGGGATCTTGCGGCGCATGTACGTGAACCTCACATGTCAGGCGTTGAGTAGGGCATTTTGATGATTACGAAGTGAGAAAATATCACTAAACGGTGCGCAATCCTCGTTTGTCCCTCACGCCAAACAGGCCTAGGATCAATCCAGCACAACAATTCGTTCCCATCTTTCGAGGAATCCGCACATGGCTGGCAAGGCAAGCTTCAACTGGATCGACCCGCTGCTGCTGGATCAGCAGCTCACTGAAGAAGAGCGCATGGTCCGTGACAGCGCCTATCAGTTCGCCCAGGACAAGCTGGCGCCCCGTGTGCTGGAGGCGTTCCGCCATGAGCAGACGGATCCGGCGATTTTCCGTGAGATGGGTGAAGTCGGCCTGCTCGGCGCGACCATTCCCGAGCAGTACGGCGGCAGTGGCCTGAACTACGTCTGCTACGGCCTGATCGCCCGCGAGGTGGAGCGTATCGACTCTGGCTACCGTTCGATGATGAGCGTGCAATCGTCGCTGGTCATGGTGCCGATCAACGAGTTCGGTACCGAGGCACAGAAGCAGAAGTACCTGCCGAAGCTGGCCAGTGGCGAGTGGATCGGCTGCTTCGGCCTGACCGAGCCCAACCATGGCTCCGACCCGGGCTCGATGATCACCCGCGCCCGCAAGGTCGATGGTGGTTATCGCCTGAGCGGCAGCAAGATGTGGATCACCAACAGCCCGATCGCCGATGTATTCGTGGTCTGGGCCAAGGACGATGCCGGCGATATCCGCGGTTTCGTGCTGGAGAAAGGCTGGGACGGCCTCAGTGCTCCGGCCATCCATGGCAAGGTCGGCCTGCGTGCTTCGATCACCGGCGAGATCGTCATGGACAACGTATTTGTGCCGGAAGAGAACATCTTCCCGGACGTGCGTGGCCTCAAAGGCCCGTTCACCTGCCTGAACTCGGCCCGCTACGGCATCTCCTGGGGCGCGCTGGGTGCCGCCGAGGCCTGCTGGCACACCGCTCGCCAATACACCCTGGATCGTCAGCAGTTTGGCCGCCCACTGGCTGCCAACCAGCTGATCCAGAAGAAGCTGGCCGACATGCAGACCGAGATCACCCTGGCCCTGCAAGGCTGTCTGCGCCTGGGTCGGATGAAGGACGAAGGGACCGCGGCGGTCGAGATCACCTCGATCATGAAGCGCAACTCCTGCGGCAAGGCCCTGGACATCGCTCGCCTGGCGCGCGACATGCTGGGTGGCAATGGCATCTCCGACGAGTTCGGCGTGGCTCGTCACCTGGTCAATCTCGAGGTGGTCAACACCTATGAAGGTACTCACGACGTGCATGCGCTGATCCTTGGGCGTGCGCAGACCGGCATCCAGGCGTTCTATTAATAGAGGAGCCAGGCCATGGGCGCGCTTTCCCATCTGCGGGTGCTGGATCTTTCCCGGGTATTGGCCGGCCCCTGGTCCGGCCAGATCCTCGCCGACCTTGGGGCGGATGTAATCAAGGTGGAGCGCCCTGGCGCGGGTGATGACACCCGTTCCTGGGGGCCGCCTTTCCTGCGCGATGTCCAGGGCGAGAACACCAGCGAGGCGGCCTACTACCTGTCGGCCAACCGTAACAAGCGCTCGGTGACCATCGACTTCACCCGGCCGGAAGGCCAGCGCCTGGTGCGCGAGCTGGCGGCGAAGTCGGATATCGTCATCGAGAACTTCAAGGTAGGCGGGCTGGCGGCCTATGGGCTGGACTATCAAAGTCTGAAGGCGGTCAATCCCAAGCTCATCTACTGCTCGATAACTGGCTTCGGCCAGACCGGGCCGTATGCAAAGCGTGCCGGTTACGACTTCATGATCCAGGGGTTGGGTGGGCTGATGAGTCTGACCGGGCGCCCGGAGGGTGAGGAAGGGGCCGGCCCGATGAAGGTCGGGGTGGCGCTGACCGACATCCTCACCGGGCTGTATTCCACCGTGGCGATCCTGGCGGCCCTGGCGCATCGTGACCAGGCCGGTATCGGCCAGCACATCGACATGGCGTTGCTGGATGTGCAGGTGGCCTGTCTGGCCAACCAAGCGATGAACTACCTCACCACTGGCACCCCGCCCCGGCGGCTGGGCAATGCGCACCCCAATATCGTGCCCTACCAGGACTTCCCGACGGCGGATGGCAATTTCATTCTTACCGTGGGTAACGACGGGCAGTTCCGCAAGTTCGCGGAAGTGGCCGGGCAAGCGCAGTGGGCGGATGATCCGCGCTTTGCCACCAATAAACAGCGAGTGGCCAACCGAGCCGAGTTGATTCCGCTGATTCGCCAAGCCACGGTGTTCAAAACCACGGCCGAGTGGGTGAGTGAACTGGAGGAGGCGGGCGTGCCGTGCGGGCCGATCAACGATCTGGCGCAGATGTTCCAGGATCCGCAGGTGTTGGCCCGTGGGCTGGCGGTGAAGGTTCCCCATCCGTTGGCGGGTAGTGTGCCGCAGGTGGCCAGCCCGATCCGGTTGTCGGAGACGCCGGTGGAGTATCGGCAGGCGCCGCCGCTGCTGGGGGAGCATACAGAAGCGGTGCTTGGCGATGTGCTGGGGTTGGATGGGGCGGCGGTGCAGCGGCTCCGGGCTGCCGGGGTGCTGTGACGCGCTATCTATAGAGGGCGAAGCGGGGAGGCCGATAGGCCTCCCCGCTTTTTTGGGGCTGCTTATATAGGTACCAATGCTCCTGACGCGATCTTTTTGATTTTTATGAAATTAATGGTTGACGAGGTTTCAGATCCCCTTATAATGCGCCCCACTTCCAGCGACATCGGAACGAAAAACTCCTTGAATATCAATGAGTTGATCGATCAAGAGGGTTGCGGAGGTGCTTCGGTCGTCAGATCGGCAGCGGTGAAAAAGGCAGTTGACAGCAGGTTGTAACGCTGTATGATTCGCCTCCCGCTACGAGAGATCGCAGCGAGTCAAGTGTTTGAAGTTGAACGGGTTTCTCGCAAAATACTTCGAAATAAACGCTTGACAGCAAATGAGGAAAGCGTAGAATGCGCGCCTCGGTTGAGACGAAAGATTCTTAACCAACCGCTCTTTAACAAATTGAATCAAGCAATTCGTGTGGGTGCTTGTGAGTACGGACTGATAGTCGCCAAGATTATCAGCATCACAAGTGGCCATGCGAGAAATCACATAGTCATTTGAGATTGCTGAGCCAAGTTTAGGGTTTCTTAAAAACCCAAGCAGTATTGAACTGAAGAGTTTGATCATGGCTCAGATTGAACGCTGGCGGCAGGCCTAACACATGCAAGTCGAGCGGATGACGGGAGCTTGCTCCTTGATTCAGCGGCGGACGGGTGAGTAATGCCTAGGAATCTGCCTGGTAGTGGGGGACAACGTTTCGAAAGGAACGCTAATACCGCATACGTCCTACGGGAGAAAGCAGGGGACCTTCGGGCCTTGCGCTATCAGATGAGCCTAGGTCGGATTAGCTAGTAGGTGAGGTAATGGCTCACCTAGGCGACGATCCGTAACTGGTCTGAGAGGATGATCAGTCACACTGGAACTGAGACACGGTCCAGACTCCTACGGGAGGCAGCAGTGGGGAATATTGGACAATGGGCGAAAGCCTGATCCAGCCATGCCGCGTGTGTGAAGAAGGTCTTCGGATTGTAAAGCACTTTAAGTTGGGAGGAAGGGTTGTACGTTAATACCGTGCAATTTTGACGTTACCGACAGAATAAGCACCGGCTAACTCTGTGCCAGCAGCCGCGGTAATACAGAGGGTGCAAGCGTTAATCGGAATTACTGGGCGTAAAGCGCGCGTAGGTGGTTCGTTAAGTTGGATGTGAAAGCCCCGGGCTCAACCTGGGAACTGCATCCAAAACTGGCGAGCTAGAGTATGGTAGAGGGTGGTGGAATTTCCTGTGTAGCGGTGAAATGCGTAGATATAGGAAGGAACACCAGTGGCGAAGGCGACCACCTGGACTGATACTGACACTGAGGTGCGAAAGCGTGGGGAGCAAACAGGATTAGATACCCTGGTAGTCCACGCCGTAAACGATGTCAACTAGCCGTTGGAATCCTTGAGATTTTAGTGGCGCAGCTAACGCATTAAGTTGACCGCCTGGGGAGTACGGCCGCAAGGTTAAAACTCAAATGAATTGACGGGGGCCCGCACAAGCGGTGGAGCATGTGGTTTAATTCGAAGCAACGCGAAGAACCTTACCAGGCCTTGACATGCAGAGAACTTTCCAGAGATGGATTGGTGCCTTCGGGAACTCTGACACAGGTGCTGCATGGCTGTCGTCAGCTCGTGTCGTGAGATGTTGGGTTAAGTCCCGTAACGAGCGCAACCCTTGTCCTTAGTTACCAGCACGTTATGGTGGGCACTCTAAGGAGACTGCCGGTGACAAACCGGAGGAAGGTGGGGATGACGTCAAGTCATCATGGCCCTTACGGCCTGGGCTACACACGTGCTACAATGGTCGGTACAGAGGGTTGCCAAGCCGCGAGGTGGAGCTAATCTCACAAAACCGATCGTAGTCCGGATCGCAGTCTGCAACTCGACTGCGTGAAGTCGGAATCGCTAGTAATCGCAAATCAGAATGTTGCGGTGAATACGTTCCCGGGCCTTGTACACACCGCCCGTCACACCATGGGAGTGGGTTGCACCAGAAGTAGCTAGTCTAACCTTCGGGAGGACGGTTACCACGGTGTGATTCATGACTGGGGTGAAGTCGTAACAAGGTAGCCGTAGGGGAACCTGCGGCTGGATCACCTCCTTAATCGAAGACATCAGCCTGCTGATGAGCTCCCACACGAATTGCTTGATTCATTGTGTAAAGACGATGCTGTAACGCGACCCTGTTATAGGTCTGTAGCTCAGTTGGTTAGAGCGCACCCCTGATAAGGGTGAGGTCGGCAGTTCAAATCTGCCCAGACCTACCAATTACTTGGTGCGGCTGGTCAATGGGGCCATAGCTCAGCTGGGAGAGCGCCTGCCTTGCACGCAGGAGGTCAGCGGTTCGATCCCGCTTGGCTCCACCACTCTTTCAGGTTTCGCAGCACTGCTCAGAACTTAGAAATGAACATTCGGTGATGAATGTTGATTTCTGACTTTTGTCAGATCGTTCTTTAAAAATTCGGATATGTGATAGAAATAGACTGAACACCAGTTTCACTGCTGGTGGATCAGGCTAAGGTAAAATTTGTGAGTTCTGCGCGAAAGCGCGACGTACGAATTTTCGGCGAATGTCGTCTTCACAGTATAACCAGATTGCTTGGGGTTATATGGTCAAGTGAAGAAGCGCATACGGTGGATGCCTTGGCAGTCAGAGGCGATGAAAGACGTGGTAGCCTGCGATAAGCTTTGGGGAGTCGGCAAACAGACTGTGATCCAGAGATCTCTGAATGGGGGAACCCACTCAGCATAAGCTGAGTATCTTGTACTGAATACATAGGTGCAAGAGGCGAACCAGGGGAACTGAAACATCTAAGTACCCTGAGGAAAAGAAATCAACCGAGATTCCCTTAGTAGTGGCGAGCGAACGGGGACCAGCCCTTAAGCTGGTTTGAGATTAGTGGAACGCTCTGGAAAGTGCGGCCATAGTGGGTGATAGCCCCGTACACGAAAATCTCTTGCCAGTGAAATCGAGTAGGACGGAGCACGAGAAACTTTGTCTGAACATGGGGGGACCATCCTCCAAGGCTAAATACTACTGACTGACCGATAGTGAACCAGTACCGTGAGGGAAAGGCGAAAAGAACCCCGGAGAGGGGAGTGAAATAGAACCTGAAACCGTATGCGTACAAGCAGTGGGAGCCTACTTTGTTAGGTGACTGCGTACCTTTTGTATAATGGGTCAGCGACTTATATTCAGTGGCGAGCTTAACCGAATAGGGGAGGCGTAGCGAAAGCGAGTCTTAATAGGGCGCTTTAGTCGCTGGGTATAGACCCGAAACCGGGCGATCTATCCATGGGCAGGTTGAAGGTTAGGTAACACTGACTGGAGGACCGAACCGACTACCGTTGAAAAGTTAGCGGATGACCTGTGGATCGGAGTGAAAGGCTAATCAAGCTCGGAGATAGCTGGTTCTCCTCGAAAGCTATTTAGGTAGCGCCTCATGTATCACTGTAGGGGGTAGAGCACTGTTTCGGCTAGGGGGTCATCCCGACTTACCAAACCGATGCAAACTCCGAATACCTACAAGTGCCGAGCATGGGAGACACACGGCGGGTGCTAACGTCCGTCGTGAAAAGGGAAACAACCCAGACCGTCAGCTAAGGTCCCAAAGTCATGGTTAAGTGGGAAACGATGTGGGAAGGCTTAGACAGCTAGGAGGTTGGCTTAGAAGCAGCCACCCTTTAAAGAAAGCGTAATAGCTCACTAGTCGAGTCGGCCTGCGCGGAAGATGTAACGGGGCTCAAACCATGCACCGAAGCTACGGGTATCACCTTTGGTGATGCGGTAGAGGAGCGTTCTGTAAGCCTGTGAAGGTGAGTTGAGAAGCTTGCTGGAGGTATCAGAAGTGCGAATGCTGACATGAGTAACGACAATGCGAGTGAAAAACTCGCACGCCGAAAGACCAAGGTTTCCTGCGCAACGTTAATCGACGCAGGGTTAGTCGGTCCCTAAGGCGAGGCTGAAAAGCGTAGTCGATGGAAAACAGGTTAATATTCCTGTACTTCCAGTTATTGCGATGGAGGGACGGAGAAGGCTAGGCCAGCTTGGCGTTGGTTGTCCAAGTTTAAGGTGGTAGGCTGAGATCTTAGGCAAATCCGGGATCTTAAGGCCGAGAGCTGATGACGAGTGCTCTTTAGAGCGCGAAGTGGTTGATGCCATGCTTCCAAGAAAAGCTCCTAAGCTTCAGATAACTGGGAACCGTACCCCAAACCGACACAGGTGGTTAGGTAGAGAATACCAAGGCGCTTGAGAGAACTCGGGTGAAGGAACTAGGCAAAATGGCACCGTAACTTCGGGAGAAGGTGCGCCGGTGAGGGTGAAGCACTTGCTGCGTAAGCCCACGCCGGTCGAAGATACCAGGCCGCTGCGACTGTTTATTAAAAACACAGCACTCTGCAAACACGAAAGTGGACGTATAGGGTGTGACGCCTGCCCGGTGCCGGAAGGTTAATTGATGGGGTTAGCGCAAGCGAAGCTCTTGATCGAAGCCCCGGTAAACGGCGGCCGTAACTATAACGGTCCTAAGGTAGCGAAATTCCTTGTCGGGTAAGTTCCGACCTGCACGAATGGCGTAACGATGGCGGCGCTGTCTCCACCCGAGACTCAGTGAAATTGAAATCGCTGTGAAGATGCAGTGTATCCGCGGCTAGACGGAAAGACCCCGTGAACCTTTACTATAGCTTTGCACTGGACTTTGAGCTTGCTTGTGTAGGATAGGTGGGAGGCTTTGAAGTGGGGACGCCAGTTCTCATGGAGCCATCCTTGAAATACCACCCTGGCAACCTTGAGGTTCTAACTCAGGTCCGTTATCCGGATCGAGGACAGTGTATGGTGGGTAGTTTGACTGGGGCGGTCTCCTCCCAAAGAGTAACGGAGGAGTACGAAGGTGCGCTCAGACCGGTCGGAAATCGGTCGTAGAGTATAAAGGCAAAAGCGCGCTTGACTGCGAGACACACACGTCGAGCAGGTACGAAAGTAGGTCTTAGTGATCCGGTGGTTCTGTATGGAAGGGCCATCGCTCAACGGATAAAAGGTACTCCGGGGATAACAGGCTGATACCGCCCAAGAGTTCATATCGACGGCGGTGTTTGGCACCTCGATGTCGGCTCATCACATCCTGGGGCTGAAGCCGGTCCCAAGGGTATGGCTGTTCGCCATTTAAAGTGGTACGCGAGCTGGGTTTAGAACGTCGTGAGACAGTTCGGTCCCTATCTGCCGTGGACGTTTGAGATTTGAGAGGGGCTGCTCCTAGTACGAGAGGACCGGAGTGGACGAACCTCTGGTGTTCCGGTTGTCACGCCAGTGGCATTGCCGGGTAGCTATGTTCGGAAGAGATAACCGCTGAAAGCATCTAAGCGGGAAACTTGCCTCAAGATGAGATCTCACTGGAGCCTTGAGCTCCCTGAAGGGCCGTCGAAGACTACGACGTTGATAGGTTGGGTGTGTAAGCGCTGTGAGGCGTTGAGCTAACCAATACTAATTGCCCGTGAGGCTTGACCATATAACACCCAAGCAATTTGCGCGTAAGCCGAATTGTGGTGGTGAAGACGAAGCAACCGAAGATTCGTAAGACCACAAATATCGCATATCCGAATTGGCTGGCATGTCTGCAAGGACGTACTGGCAACCGAATTTCTTGACGACCATAGAGCATTGGAACCACCTGATCCCATCCCGAACTCAGCAGTGAAACGATGCATCGCCGATGGTAGTGTGGGGTTTCCCCATGTGAGAGTAGGTCATCGTCAAGATTCATTTCGCAAAACCCCTATCTGCGCGAGCAGGTAGGGGTTTTGTCTTTAAGTAGAGACTACAGAGATTCGCAGGTACGTCCCCAAGACGGGCCAGCACACAGAATTTCTTGACGACCATAGAGCGTTGGAACCACCTGATCCCATCCCGAACTCAGCAGTGAAACGATGCATCGCCGATGGTAGTGTGGGGTTTCCCCATGTGAGAGTAGGTCATCGTCAAGATTCAATTCCGAAGCCCCTGATCGCGATGCGGTCGGGGGCTTTGTCTTTTCAGGGTATCGATGCGTGAAGTTCCCGTATGAGATCGTCCAGCTCCCTGCGCTGGCACGAAGGGAACAGTACTCACAAACACAGCACGGTTCCTGTAGGAGCGGCTTCAGCCGCGATCACCCGCGAAGTGGCTCCAGACACCGAGTTGCTTGCATTGCGGTTAAAGCCGCTCCTACAGAGCTCTCTTTTTGCTGTGCGACAGCACAGCCCGAAGAGCTATCCCCGACCCCTGATGTTCAAGACAAAAAAAGGCCGCTCCCGGTTGGGAGCGGCCTTTTTGCTATCGGGGCATATGCCCCTGCCAGTGGTATCAGCTCAGCAGGTTACGCACATTGCCCATCGCTTCATCGGCAAACCCCTGCAGGAACGCCTGGAAGCCCGGCAGGGCGTCCGGTCCGCCTTCCCAGGGCTCGGCTTGGATGGTCCAGATCGCGCGGCTGTGATCGCTATCGATCACCTGAACTTCCATGGCCGCCCACAGATTGCCGATATTCAGGCTGGTGTAGATCAAGCTCCATGTCATGTTCATGGCCTGTTCGTCACGAGAATTCAACTGCTCGATCACCACGTTGCCATCCTTGAACAGCTTCTTGCGTACCGAGCGCACGCCGCTGCCGGTCATCTCGATATGCGCCAGCGCAGGGATGAACACAGGGAAACCGGCGAAGTTGCCGACGATGCTCCACACGTTGGCCGCCGGCGCGGCGATCTCCACGCTGGAAATTACCTGGCAGCCTTGTGGGTTATGGATCAGGGTATCGGGTTTGAGTGTTTGCATTGGAATGTTGCTCCTGTTGTGTATGAAAGGGGTCAGATAAAGCCGATGTCCGCCAGGTAGCGGCAACCGCGGCTGAGCAGCGCGGGGTCCTTGCTCGGATAATGGGCGCCCATGCGCTGGACACCGGCGCGGGCGTTGTCGTGGACGATGCCGGAGATGTCACCGATGTCTTCCTCGAAACCGTCCAGGTAGAAGCCCAGGACGTCATACAGCGCGTTGTCGCGATCAACCCGCGCCAACTGACGTTGCCATTGCTCGATGCTGACCAGTTCGAAGGCATGGCCCTGGGCGTGGAACGACGCCATGTAGTCGCGCCAGCGCAGGGGTTCGGGGTTGTGCAGGTTGAACACACACTGGCCGGCCTGGTAGCGGCTGGCGTGGAAGGCGATGAAGCGAGACAGGAAGTCCACCGGCATGAGATCGAAGTCGATCTCCAGTCCGGGCACCTGGCCCAATTGCAGTGAACCCTTGAGCATCAGCATCAGTCGGTTGCGCTGAGGCTGGCAGGCCCCGGTGCGGCTATCGAAGGTGATGTTGCCGGGGCGGAACAGATTGACCCACACGCCCTGCTTACGAGCGCGGCTTAGAATGCGCTCGCCAACCCATTTGCTCAGGTTGTAGCCATTGCGAATGTAGATCGGCGGGGAGTCGGTCGGATCGCTCTCCAGCACGCGTCCGTCGCCATCCACCGCACTGCAGGCGGATAGGGTCGAGACAAAGTTGAAGATCTTCTTGCGCCGGCCTTCGCACAGCTTTAGGCATTCGAACAATGGCTCGATGTTGTCGGCGGCCAGCACCTCGTAGTCGAGCACATGGTTGACCTGTGCGGCGTTATGCAGCAGCGCGCCAAAGTTGCTATCCAGGTAGTCATAGTCGGCCTGTGCCAGGCCTAGCAGTGGTTTGCGCAGGTCCGCTTGGAAAACCCGCACGCGGCTCAGATCCAAGGTGATGTGATTGTCCTGCAGCGCTTGGGAGAAACGCTCATCGGCGGATAACCCACCGGCGCTGCGTACCAGGCAAGCGACTTCACTCGCCCCCCATTCCAGCAAAGACTCGACCAGATGCACGCCGAGGAAGCTGTTGGCTCCGGTGACGATCACCTTGTGCATATCGCCCAGCCGCTCCATCGGCTGCACCTGCAGGTCCAGCGCACGGTTGGCGTCATGCTCCAGGCGTGCCAGGGACGTCTGCAAGGCCTGGTGATCGCCGTCGAGCAGCGCGCCCAGGCGCTGAAGGGTCGGCTGTTCGATGAAGCGGTTAATGGCAACCTCCTGACCGAAGTGCTCCCTGACCTCCAGCAGCAGACGCGACAGCAGGATGGAGTGACCGCCGAGGTTGAAGAAGCTGTCGTCGACAGAGATGTCGGCCTGCGGCAGCTCCAGCAGAGCGCTCCACAAATGGCGCAGACGTTCTTCGGTCGCTGTCCGTGGTTCGACACGCTGGCTGGTCGGCAAGGCCAACGGATGTGAGGAAAGTGCCCGGCGATCCACCTTTCCGTTTGCGGTGTAGGGCATCTGCTCCAGCACCTGATAGAACACCGGGCGCATATAGTCGGGCAGGTGTCGCTCGGCATGCTCGCGCAACAAGCGTTCGGCATCGACCCGTTCCGGGTGGGTAAGGAAGGCCAGGACCCGCCGTTGAGTGTCGATCACCACCGCCACCTGGGCGAACAGCTGGCTATCGCGCAGGCAATGCTCGATTTCTTCGGGCTCGACCCGGAACCCACGGATCTTCACCTGATTGTCTCGACGGCCGCACAGCTCGATGCCCTGCTCGGTCCATTTGCCGATGTCTCCCGTGCGGTAGGCGCGCAGTGTTCGGCCTGCGGGCAGGCTCAGCTCGACGAAACGTTCGGCGGTCAGTTCGGGGTTGTTCAGGTAACCCAGACCGACACCCGGCCCGGTGATGTAAAGCTCGCCGGGGATCTGCTCACGTACCGGCTGCAGGTCGTGATCGAGTATCAGAACCTGAGTGTTGGCGAGCGGTTGCCCCAGGTTGCGGTTGTTGTCTCCTGCGCCGAACACCCGCGTCGTGGCCAGCACGGTGGTTTCCGTCGGCCCGTAGATGTTATGCATCCGGCACTGCCCGGCCAGTCGGGCGATGACTTCCGGCTCGCAGACGTCGCCCCCGGTGACCAGGTGGCGCAGGCCCAGATGGGTATCTCGAGGCAGGATGCTTAGCAGCGCCGGTGGCAGGAACGCATGGCTGATTTCCTCGCTGTGGATAAGTTGCACCAGCAGCTGGGGATCGCGGCGCTGGTCCTCACTGGGTAGTACCAGTTCGGCACCGCAGACGAAGGTCGGCAGGATATCCAGCAGCGAGGCATCGAAGCCGATGGTGGAGAACTGCAGGACTCGGCTGTGTCCGTCGAGGCCCACGTGCTCGCGGTACCAGGCTGTGAAGTGCGCCAGATTGCGCTGGCTGAGCAACACGCCCTTGGGCTGGCCGGTAGTGCCGGAGGTGTAGATCGCCACGCAAGCCTGTTCGGCGCCGACCTCGCGCAACGCCAGGCTGGGCAGCGGCAGGCCCTGCGCCGAAGGGAGGCTACGGACATCCACATTGGGGATATCCACAGGTGCCAGCCCGTCATGCAGCACGACGCAGGCGCCGGCGTCGGCGAGGATCAGCTGGCGTCGCTCGGCCGGTGTGGCCGGATCCAGTGGCAGGTAGATGGCGGCGCAGCCAAGCACCGCCAGCAAGCTGGCATAGAGCTTGGGTGACTTGCCCATGCATACGGCGACCACCGGCGGCTGTTCCCCGGCTTTGGGTAACAGCGGCAACAAGGCCTGCTGGATCACGGCGGCGTGCGCATGCAGTTGTTGATAGGTGCAGCGCTGCCCGTTGTGGCTTACGGCGTGACACCCGGCGTGCAGCCGCAGGCTCTGCTCCAGATTCGCGATCAGGCTTGATTCGGCGCTCTCCAGCAGGTCGGTGCGCAACGTACGGTTGAATGGGTGCTGATAGGCCAGAGTCTCCAGCCAGTCCAGGCCGTGCTCGCGCTCCTGGTCTGCTGGGCTTACCGCGGGCGTTTCCTGCAGATGCAACGGGTTGCGCGCGAAGCGGGTGACCTGCAGGGCCAGTTGCTCGCACAGGGCTTGCAAAGCGTCCTCACGCAACTGTTGGCCATTACCCGAGCGCGGGGTGGGTATCGCTACCCGATGAATCAGCCGTTGGGCGCTGGCACTGCCGCACCAGCACAGGGCCTCCAGTTGCGGCAGGGTTTCGCTGAAGCTCGCACCCAGGCGTAGCCTGAGCAGCGGCGTGTGACCCAGGAGCTGCCAGTCACTGCTGCTCAGTACCAGGCTGCCATCCTCCACCACCAGGTCAGGCTGGGTCGACAAATACCGGCGCAAGGTCTGGGTGCTGTCGGCCCTGGCCGAACCATGGCCATGCTCGTCGAGCAGGCGGGCGAACTTCTCCAGGGGCGGGCTGCTGCCCACCAGGAGTATGTCGAGGCGTCTCATATCTAGGTCCTCAGGGCAGATAGTCGCGCAGGGCGTCCTGTACGCAGGGCGACTCCAGCATCGAGCTGCTGCGGAAGAAGCGCAGGATGTTGCCCAGCAGCGGATGTTGGTGGTTGATCGGGTAGGCCAGTCCCTGCGCTTCCTCACGCAGTGCCTGGCGCACCGTCTCGCTTACCGGCAAAGCGTCGATCAGGGTGCAATCGAACGCCTGCTGGATGTCGCTGGTCAGGTACTGCTCCAGGAACAACGGCAGCATGTTGGCAATCGTTCGGCGGTCCTCCTCTGGCGCGGTATGCCAGTAGATGTGGGTAAGGCGCGCCCAAAAGCTCGAGTGGCGGCCTTCGTCCAGCAGGTGATCGGCCATCAGGCCCTTTACCGAGGATTTGACCGAGTCGTCGCGGGCAAAGGCCGCGACATCGTCGGTCAGGGTGTTCTCGGCGATGCCTACGCAGATCATTTCCAGGGCGTCGCGCAGTGCCTCGGGTACACGCTCCAGCACGGTTGGAATGGCACGACTGAGTTCGATCTCCTGGGGAAGGGCGATCGGCTCGATCCCGGTCAGGGCGATGGTTTGCTGCAGGAAGTCCATCGCCACCAAGGCGTGATAGTCCTCGTCCACCACCACGGTCATTGCGTCGTAGCGGCAGGCGAATGGAAAGCGCACGGCAAAACGGTCCTTGGCGATGCGCCGGGCGGTGCGGTCGACGATCTCGGTCTCGAAGATCACTACGTCGTTGATGAACTTGTAGAGGCTTTGCACCAGCACGAAGTCGCGTAGCTGTGGGCATTCGCGCTGGAACGTCGCTCCGAGCACCAGCGGTTGGCGGCTCAGGGGGTAGATCAGACGCTGATCATCCTCCACCAGGCGGCGAGGCCGGGTGCGGATGGTCGCCCGGGCCTCCCAGGCCTCGGCAAATGAGCGGTACTCGAGGGCGCTCATGGGGTGACCTCGGCAACAGCCGTTTTCAGCGACGCACGCAGGCAGTCCCACAGGGCCATGCGGCTGTCCACCGCGGCGATGGCCGCAATGTAGACATCCTCCTGGCGCTGAGAGTCGTGACCGACCAGGCGCGCCAGCAATTGCTCGGCAGCGGGCCCATGGTCCTCGGAATCGACCTCGATATGGCGCTGCAGGTAGTAGCGGAAGGCGGGGGCCTGCTCGGTACCGATGCGCCACCTGTCGAGAATCTGCTGGAACATTGCTGGAATGACGCTTTCCCGTCCGTGCAGGAAGGCCGCGGCAACGCGGTGGGCCGGTGCTTCAATGGCGACCTTGAGCGTGTCGCGCACGAATCGCTGTGCGGCTTCACTGGCGCCACAGTGTTGCAGTGCATCGAGTGCGCCGATGCCTCGTCGCTGCAGGCTGACGAAGTGTTCGATGGCCTGGGTACGGGCACCGACTTCGCGCATGGCGTCCAGGTACAGCTCGAAGTGGCTGTAGTGTCCATGGTCGAGGCGATCGTCCGATTCCTCGCCTAATACGATTTCATTGATCAGGCGCGCAGCGGCCGGGTCTGTCGGTGGCAACCAGGGCAGGCTGACGCAGGTCAGCTCCTGTTGCAGGCGCTTGGTCAGCGACATGAAGTCCCAGACGGCGAACACATGGGTTTCCATGAACCGACGCAGTGTCTCCACGGAGTCGATTTCGGAAAAGAGCGGGTGTTGGGCAAGTTGATGTTTTTTGTCGGAAAGAGTGCACTTCAATATGCTCATGATGGGTCCTTTATGGCTGGCTTACAGGGTTGTTTGTTGCGTTGTAAGTTATGGTGGTTATAAATGCACCGGCGTGCGACGGCCTCGAATGAAAATTCGAATTAGAGCAACGAGCAGAGGCCGGCAGGCCTTGCCTGGCGGGGCTTCCATGTTGACTTTTGGTCTCCCCTGGCTGGCGATATAAAAGTTAGAACAACTTCAAAGTTCGCCGCAATTGTTTTTTTGATTATTTTGCATTCGGACTTTTCTTTAAATGCAAGTAGTCGAATAAAACTTGGAGTAAGTTTTATTTTGGCAATGCGTGCTCCTTCCGATAATTAACGATCAGAAAAATAGACACAGAGTGAATGCCTCACTCGGAGCACGGGTGAACGGAGACGGAGAGAGTGACTGTTAGGGGGCGGCTGATCGCTTGAGGTCCTTGCCCCGGTGCCAGATTCCTTCTGCAGGTGAATGAGGAGGCAGACGGCCAGGTCCACGTCTGATGATCAGCGGCCGCTGCGGGGAGTAGAGTGTGCCCAAAATACTGGCACTGCCATGGCCAGGCACTGACCAGGCAGCGGAAAAGCCTTGATCAGTGCATGGATGGCAGAGGAAGGATTAGTAGCTGAGCAACCCCAGGTGGGCGTTGAAGATGCGTACCAGGCGCTGGTTGAGCAGCGAGGAGTCGACCGCCTGCACCGGTAGTTCGATCAGTTCCAGCTCCCGGCGTGCCAGGCTGTGCCAGCCGAGCATTGCCGCCAGCGACCCTGGCGGATAGAGCACGGTCATGGGGACATGGAGGGGCTGATGGGGGGAGCTGAATTGTGGGCTGTCACAGCTTGAAACAAACAAGTGCCGGGTCAGTCCCTGGCAAGCACTCTGTACCTGCTGTATCAGGGCCAATGCGATATGCGCGCCCAGCCCTTGGGCAAACACGGCGTGTGGCTGCACGAGGTAGGGCTGGAGCTGCTCGAGCAGGATCTGGGTCAGGCGCCCGGAAACGGGGAGGGATTGTTCGGGGTCGGCGATGGAGGGAACATCGACCGCGACCAGCTCGATGGGATCGCTAAGGGTTCTTGCCCATGTACGATATTGGGCAAGTTGCTGTCGGGTGCTTGCCAGGCAGATCAGGCGGATCCTGGGCGGCTGGTCGGGCGTGGTGTCCTGTCGAGTCTGCACGTGCACTGCCGTTCCTTATGGCGGATCGTGTCGGCGCAGCGAAATGGTCGCCAGGGGCGGCTGCGCGGTTGAGCAGGTTCAGTTCGCCGATTGCCTGTCGAGGTACTTCCTGATGGTACGCGCGGCGTGGTTGAGGTGCTCTTCAAGGAGCTTCACTGCTTCGTCCACCAGCCTGTCGCTGGCGGCATCGACCAGGGCGATGTGGTCATCCTGGGTGAGCTTGCCCAGCCCCATCGAGGACAGATGGAAGCGCAGGAAACGTTCTTCTTCGTTGAGCTCGATCTCGATCATGCGCAGCAGCTTCTGGTTCTGCGCCTTGCTATAGAGGGCCATGTGGAACAGGCGATTGAGCCGGCCGATCTCGGCATGGCGGGTCTCGATCTCCAGCTGGCGGATGTATGCCCTGGCCTGGGCGATGTCATCGGCATCGAGCAAGGGGATCGACTGGCGCAACGCCTCGGTCTCGAGTAGCACGCGCAGGGCGTACGTGTCGACGGCGTCCTCGCCGATCAATGGCGCCACCACGGCGCCTTTGTGCATCACTACCTGCAGCAGGGATTGGGCCTCAAGTTGGCGCAGCGCCTCGCGCACGGGCATGCGACTGACACCGAACAGGGTCGCCAGCTCTTGCTGGCGCACGGCGGTGCCCGGGGGCAGGCGGCCGTCGAGGATGGCACTGCGCAGGCGCTCTTCTATGACACCGCGGGCCAGGTGCGGCGGGACTTGCTCGCTGCCCAGTACGGTGCTCAGGAGTTTGGTTTTCTCAGCCACGCGGGGTTTGCCTCGGCAACATGAAAATTGGATCCAATAACCCTAGTGAGGGAAGAGGCCGCTTGTCAAACGGATTGATCAAGGAGGACGCCGTGGCGTACTCACGAAACGCGGCTATCGTGAAGCAAGTTGCCGACATTGGGAAGATAGCCAAGGTCGCCAGCCCTTGTACGAAGCGGGTTTGCCGACAGTTGGCAGCATGATCGCACGGTGCCATTGTTTTTTGCGCCTCCAGCCCGCACCATCGCTGCTTTCGACTGAATCTGAACGGGTGTGCGCAGTGGCGATACCTTGGCCTCTCAATGCGACCGCACGCCGGCTCGGCCTTGCCGTGCTGCTCGGCTGCCTGTGGCTGGGTGTCACTCAGGCGGATTGGGATTTCTCGCAGATCAGTCGTCGGGCCCAGGCCCTGTATGGCCCATTGGGGCCGGGCCAGGGGCGCATCGATGCTTGGCAGAATCTACTGACGGCGCAGAAGCAGGGCAGCGAGCTCGAACAACTGCGGGTAGTCAACCTGTTCTTCAACAAGCAGCTGCGTTACGTCGAGGACATCGATTTGTGGCACGAGGTCGACTACTGGGCCACGCCAGTCCAATCGCTGATAAAGGGTGCGGGCGACTGCGAGGACTATGCCATCGCCAAGTACTTCAGCCTGCGCCGCATGGGCGTTCCGGCCGAGAAGCTGCGCATCACCTACGTCAAGGCCTTGCGCCAGAATCGTGCGCACATGGTCCTGACCTATTATTCAAGCCCACAGGCCCAGCCGCTGGTGCTCGACAGCCTGATGGACGCGATCAAGCCGGCTAGCCAGCGAACCGACCTGCTGCCGGTGTATGCCTTCAACGGCGAAGGCCTGTGGCTGACCGGCGCGGGCGGCAACAAGAAGGTCGGCGACACCAAGCGCCTGTCGCGTTGGCAGGACTTGCTGAAGAAAATGCAGGCCGAAGGGTTCCCGGCCGAACCGGTTTACTGAAGGAGCACAGATGTCACTGTTCAAACAATTGCTGCTAGCCATTTGCCTGTTCCTGGTGGTCGCCTTCAGTGGCAGCTTCATGGTCAGCCTGGAGAGCTCGCGCAGCCAGTACGTCAACCAGCTGCGTTCCCATGCCCAGGATGCGGCGACCGCCTTGGCGCTGTCGCTGACGCCGAACATCGACGATCCGGCGATGGTCGAACTGATGGTCAGCTCGATTTTCGACAGTGGCTACTACTCGAGCATCAAGGTCATCGACTTGGACTCCAACGCCGTGCTGGTCGAGCGCCACGCAGAGCCCGACGCCGGTGGCGTGCCGGGTTGGTTCATCCAGCTCATTGGCTTGGAGCCGGCTGGTGGCGATGCCCTCGTCAGCCGCGGCTGGCAGCAGGCGGCGCGGGTCGAGGTAGTCAGCCACCCGATGTTCGCCCTGGGCAAACTCTGGCAGAGCGCCCTGGGCAGCCTTGGCTGGCTGCTGTTGTGTGGCGCGGTGAGTGCTGTGCTCGGGGCCCTGCTGCTGCGTCGTCAATTGCGCCCACTCGACTACATGGTGGCGCAGTCCCACGCCATCGCCCGCCGTGAGTTCCTCAGCCTGCCCGAGCTGCCACGCACTCCCGAGCTGCGCCGAGTGGTGCAGGCGATGAACCAGATGGTAGAGAAGCTCAAGGCGTTGTTCACCGAGCAGGCCGAGCGCAGCGAGAAGCTGCGTGCCGAGTCATACCAGGACAGCCTCACCGGGCTGGCCAACCGTCGTTACTTCGAGATGCAGCTCAATACCCGGGTCAGCAACCTCGAAGAGGCCCGTGCTGGCTACCTGCTGTTGCTGCGGGTCCAGGACCTGGCCGGACTGAACGCCCGCTTGGGCGGTCAGCGCACCGACCAGTTGCTGCAGGCTGTGGGCGAACAGTTACGCCGCACCTGTGCGAACTATCCCGAAACCAATGACCTGATCACTCGCAGCCGAGGTGGCGAGTTCGCCGTGTTGGCGCCGGGCATGGTTCATGACGAGGCGATCCAGCTGGCCCAGGCCTTGGAAACCACCTTGCAGAGCCTGCACGAAACCGGCGCCAGCGATGTCGACCCGGTGGCCTGCATCGGCCTTGCCCCCTACAGCCCCGGTGATGCCCCGCAAGCGCTGCTCAAGCTTGCCGACGAGGCGCTGGCCCGTGCCGAGAGCCAGCCGACACCGGGCTGGGTCTGCCTTGAACAGGGTGCCGCGGGCCAGGCCGCCGACAGCCATCACGCCTGGCACACGCGCTTGAACCACGCGCTGGGCAAAGGGCAGTTCGAACTGTTTTTCCAACCTGTCGTCGATGCCCGGGCGCCCGAGCGGGTGCTGCATTACAAGGTCATCTCGCGCCTGCACGACGAGCAGGGCGAAGCCCTGGCGGCCGGCCGTTTCCTGCCTTGGCTGGAGCGTTTCGGCTGGATGGCGCGGTTGGACCTGCTGGTGCTGGAGAAGGTGCTCAAGCATCTGCAAGGGCATGGCGAAGCGCTGGCGCTGAACCTGTCGGCCGCGACCTTGGGCGATCCCAAGGCGTTGCAACGAGTCTATGAGCTACTGGGGCAGCATGGAGCGCTGGGGCGGCGGCTGACGTTCGAGATCGGTGAGGAGCAACTGCCCGAGCAGTCGGTGTTGGAGCAACTGACCCGGCGTCTGCGCACGCTGGGCTTCAGCCTGGCGCTGCAGCGCTTCGGCGGGCGCTTCAGCATGATCGGCAACCTTGCCCACTTGGGCCTGGCCTACCTGAAAATCGATGGGGGTTATATCCGCAACATCGATCAGGAGCGGCACAAGCGTCTGTTCATCGAAGCCATCCAGCGGGCGGCGCATAGCATCGACCTGCCGTTGATCGCCGAACGGGTGGAGACCGAAGGGGAGCTGAAGGTATTGCGGGAGATGGGTGTGCAGGGGATCCAGGGGCAACTCGTAGGTGGACCGGCGCCCTGGCGTTGAGCCGGTGCGGCCTTATCGCGGGCTTGCCCCGCGATAAGGCGCTTACGTGATCAGATCAACCCGCCTTCCTCGTCTTCCTCGATCAGGTTGTTCAGACTGCCCAGCGCCTTGCGCGCGGTGGAGCGGTTGAGCAACTTGGCCTGGGCGCCGGGCGGCAGGTCGGTGATGCTGAACACGCCCTTGGCGGTGAGCACCTCGATCAGGTCTTCCAGTACCCGGATCATGTCCAGGTCACTCTGCTTGAGCTGCTTGAGGCTGTTCTCCACGACGTCGTCGGCGAACCATTCCTGGATCTCGGCACTGTCGGCCGGGACCATGTCCGTAAATTCATCAAACGCGGCGGCTTCCACACGCAGCAACTGGCCAGTGGCGTCGCGTTGCACATAGAACATGGCGGCATCCCTCGTCACGATGATTCCTTGTTGGTAGTCAGCAGCATAGGCAAAGTTCACCGGGCGTGTAAGGCCCGATGCACGAGTATGCGCGTGAAGCGTTAGCTGGGAAAGCCCATCCCCGACGCGGCGGCCGTTGCCGGCGGCCGCGGGGGTGGGGGATCAGCTGTTGGAGTTGTCGATCTTGATGGTCGGGTCGGCACCGCTGATCAACGAGTTGATCGTGGTGTTGGACCAGTTCACCCCTTCGAGCTTGATGCTCACATCGGCGTTGGCCAGGCCACCGGCGGCGTTGAGCTTGCCTTCGGTGCTGACCTGCAGGGTCGACTCGCCATTGACCGTGGTGATCTTCAGGAAGTTGTCGATGGTGCTGGCCTTCTCGCCCTGAAGCAGGTCTCTCAGGTCGAGGCGGTCGCCTTCGCTTGCCTTGAAGTCCTTGATCACGTCATTGCCCAGGTCGCCGGACTTCCACACGAAGGTGTCGGCACCGCTGCCACCGGTCATGGTGTCATCGCCCTTGCCGCCGATGAGGATGTCATTGCCGGCACCGCCAAACAGGATGTCGTTGCCTTCACCGCCGAGCAGGGTGTCGTTGCCGGTGCCGCCGAGCAGGATGTCGTTGCCCTTGCCGCCGTCGATGTAGTCGTTGCCACCCTGGCCGAAGATGATGTCGTTGCCGTTACCGCCCAGCAGGGTGTCGGCGCCGTCGTTGCTGCGCGAGACATCGAACTCGGTGTAGTGCTCGGTGATGTACTTGTGCATCGCCCGTGCGTCCACGCTGCCCGCGTCTACGCCCAGCTTGTCGGCGACATAGCCGCGGATCGCCTCGACACCGGTGCCGGCAACACCGTCGAAGACCATCAGGTCGCCGAAGATGATGTCGTTGCCGTCGCCGCCATTGACCGTGTCGTTGCCCGGCTGGGTGACTTCGGTATGGCCGAGGATGGCCTCGGCCAGCTTGCTCGGGTCGATGTTGGTCTGTGGCTTGCCGTCGGTGTCGTACGGTTTCAGGTCGTTGGTGTTGACGCCATTGTTGAGGCCGATGGCCTCGACCTCGGACAGGCCCGAGAGCAACTTGAAGCTGTCCTGCGAGTTGCTCGTGGTGGTGCTGTTGGTGTCGTAGCCCAGGCCACCACGCGAAGACAGCTCGTAGGTACCGTTACCTTCCGCGTGCAGCTCGCCCGATACGCCGTATTTCCAACCGTTGCGGTAGTACTGCACCTGCAGGTTACCGGCGTTGTCGATGCTGACGTAGTTGGTGTTGCTGCTGTCGATGTAGCCGTTGTACGCCATGCCCGGCTTGTAGTTGATCGAAGCCAGGAAGGTGTCCAGGGTGATGCCCGAGGTGCCCAGGGTCGGGTTGGAGTTCTCGTTGGTCTGGTAGTAGGTCGGCTTACCATCGGTGATGAAGAACGTCTGGTTGCTGCCGGTATTGCCACCATCCTTGAGGTTCTGGAACCAGTTGGCGGTGGTCTTGAAGGCGTCCTCGTAGTTGGTGCCGCCGTCTGCCCGCAGGTTGTTCAGGGCGTTGAGCAGCTGCTGCAGGCCGGCATCGTTCAGGGTCACCGAAACGCTGCTCTTGACCTGGGTGGCGAAGTCCACCAACAGGATGTTCACGGTACCCGACTGGTCGCCCTTGACGCTGGCGGCCAGGGTCTTGAACACCGACTCCAGGGATTTCTTCGCCGCATCCACGCCGGACGAACCCATGCTGCCCGAGGTGTCGACGATGAAGGCGAGGTTGTAGTCCTGGCCCGGCACCACGTGCAGGCCGGTGACGTCGGCCACCACCACATCGTTGCCGTCGGTGCCGGTGATGTTGTCGCTGTCCGAGGACAGGTTGCTGGTGGTGTAGGACTGCGGGTAGACGGTGACCTTGATGGTGCCTTCGCTGGTCGCGGTGCTGCCGCCGACGCTCTCGGTGGAGGTCGAGCTGACCTTCACGTCGAACTGGCCTTGGTAGTAAGCCGGCGGCTTGATGGTCAGGCTGCCCAGGTTCCAGCCGGTGACGTCCACCGCGTCCTTGCCGACGGTGAAGGTATGGCCGGCGTTATCGGCCAGCACCGAGCCTGCCGGGATGCCGCTGAGCTTGACGCTCAGGGACTCGGAGCCGTCGGTGTCGGTGAGGTTGGTGCTGATGCCCACCAGCTTGACCGGGGCGCCGTTCTCGCTGCCTTCGTTGAGCTTGTAGCCGTCGTAGTAGCCCTTGCCGTCAGTGCCGTGCAGGTCGGAGACGGTCACGCCGGCATTGTTGAGGTCCTTGACGCTCGGGTACATCGGGATGTTCGAGCTGTTGAGGTCGGTAACCGCGCCGTTGCCTACCTTGATGTTGACGTCCAGGCTGCCTGGGCCGGCCTGGTTGGCATTGTAGATCTCCAGGGTGTAGTAGCCGCTGGTGGTCGGGGTGAAGCTGCCGGAGATGGCGCCGCTGCCCGAGCCCCAGGTGCCGCTGGCGACGTTCTTGCCGCCCACGACGATCTGCAGGCTGTCGTCGGCGGTACCGCTGAACGCGTAGGTCTTGCCGGCTTCCAGGTAGATCAGGCCGGAGGTCTTCGAGCCGCTGCCCGCAGTCACGCTGGCAACCGTGTCGACACCGGTGACGGTCTCGCTCTTGCTGGCATTGCCGGAGTTGGCAAAGACATTCTTCAGCGCATCGCCGGTGATGCCGTTGCCGTTGCTGCCAAGGCCGGTGAGGCTGTTCCAGGTTTCCTTGAGCAGGCCGATCGAGTTGACGTTGTTGTTGCCGATGTTCAGGTCAGGTTTGTCGGCCACCGGGGCGATATCGACCTTCATGGTCACTTCGCCGCCGGCGTTGGTGCCGTCGTTGGGCTTGTACTTGATCTGCGCGTAGTCGGCCTGCTTGTTGCCCACGCCGCTGCCGCCATAGCCGTCGACGCCCGACTGGTTGGCCAGCGGCACGAACTTGAGCTTGCCGGCGGCGATGTCGGCCTGGCTGATGTTCTGGTTCAGCGAGACATCCACCCATGAGGTGCCGTTGAAGAACTTCAGGCTGCCCAGGTCTGGCAGCTTGCTGATGGTCACCGACAGGCCGGTGTTGCCATCGGCGTCGCTGACGTTGAAGTCGCCCCACTTGAACACGTAGTCGGTGTCTTCGCTGCCGGTCACCGCGCCACCGGTCGATACCGGCGCATGATCGTTGTCGATGATGGTGGTGGTGACGCTGGACTTGCCGGCGTCGACCTGCAGGTTCTCGAAGCCGCCGCCCGTGGCGCCGCTGATCTTGACCGTGAAGTTCTCCGAGCCCTCGACCAGCTTGTCGTCGATGGTCTTGATGTCGAAGGTGGTGCCGCTGCTACCGGCCGGGATCTTCACGGTTACCACACCGGTGAAGTCCTGGCCGTCGGTGGCGGTGCCGCTGTAGGTCAGGGTGATGGTCACCTCGGACTTCGACGGATTGCTCAGGGTCAGGTTGTAGTGGGCGGTGTCGCCTTCGGTCACCGAGGTGTCGCCGCTGATGCCGACGGTGGTCAGGTCGCCCTGGCCGCTCGGCTCGTCGGTGACGCTGGTGGTGACGGTGTTGCTGCCCAGGGTCAGCTTCTCGAAGTTGTCGCCACCGGCGACCGACTCGATCTTGTTGACGATGTTCGGCTGGCCACCGAGGTACGGGTCGTCCTTGGCGGTGATGGTGAAGGTGCCGCTGGCGCTGCCGGCCGGAATGGTGACCTTGGTGCCGTCGGTCAGGGTGAAGGTCAGGCCGTTATGGCCGGTGACCGACAGGCCCTGGGCGTTGGTCAGGGTCACGGTGTAGGTGACCTGGCCGCCTTCGGTGACTGTGGTCTTGTCGGCGGACAGCGTGGCGACCACTTCACTGATGGTGTCGGTGATCTGCACGGTGGCATTGCCGCCCAGCTCCAGGTTCTCGAAGGTCTTGCCGGTGACTGCGGCGTCGGTGATGCCGACGGTCAGCGAGCTGCCGTCCTTGAACACGTCGTCGCCCTGTGCGGCAGCCTTGTACTCGACCTGGGTCTGGCCAGCCGGGATCACCACCTTGGCGCCGTTGGACAAGGTGACGGTCAGGTCCTGCGCCAGTTTCTGGCTGACCTTGACGGTGAAGCTTGGCTGCTGGTCTTCGGTAACGTTGCCGTTGCCGACGATGGTGACCGACACCTTGTCGCCCTGGTTGCCGGTGCCCGGGGTGCCCGAACCTGGCTCGTCGGTGACGGAGGTCTTCACTTCGTTCTGACCCAGGGTCAGCTTCTCGAAGTTGTCCGCGCCGGTGACGCCGGTGATCTTGTTGCTGATGGTCGGCTGACCACCGACGAACACGTCGTCCGGTGCATTGATGGTGGCGGTGCCAGTGGCGCTGCCGGCCGGGATGGTGACCTTGGTGCCATCGGTGAGGGTGAAGGTCAGGCCGTTATGGCCGGTGACCGACAGGCCCTGGGCGTTGGTCAGGGTCACAGTGTAGGTGACCTGGCCGCCTTCGGTGACGGTGGTCTTGTCGGCGGACAGCGTGGCGACCACTTCACTGATGGTGTCGGTGATCTGCACGGTGGCGTTGCCGCCCAGCTCCAGGTTCTCGAAGGTCTTGCCGGTGACTGCGGCGTCGGTGATGCCGACGGTCAGCGAGCTGCCGTCCTTGAACACGTCGTCGCCTTGGGCTGCAGCCTTGTACTCGACCTGGGTCTGGCCAGCCGGAATGATTACCTTGGCACCGTTGCTCAGAGTCACGGTCAGGTCCTGCGCCAGTTTCTGGCTGACCTTGACGGTGAACGACGGCTGCTGGTCTTCGGTGACGTTGCCGTTACTGACGATAGTGACGGAGACCTTGTCACCCTGGTTGCCGGTGCCGGGAGTGCCCGAGCCTGGTTCGTCGGTGACGGAGGTCTTAACTTCGTTCTGACCCAGGGTCAGTTTTTCGAAGTTGTCCGCGCCAGTGACGCCGGTGATCTTGTTGCTGATGGTCGGCTGACCACCGACGAACACGTCGTCCGGCGCATTGATGGTGGCGGTGCCAGTGGCGCTGCCGGCCGGGATGGTGACCTTGGTGCCATCGGTGAGGGTGAAGGTCAGGCCGTTATGGCCGGTGACCGACAGGCCCTGGGCGTTGGTCAGGGTCACGGTGTAGGTGACCTGGCCGCCTTCGGACACGGTGGTCTTGTCGGCGGACAAGGTGGCCACGACTTCGCTGATGGTGTCGGTGATCTGCACGGTGGCGTTGCCGCCCAGCTCGAGGTTCTCGAACGTCTTGCCGACCACGCTGGCATCGCTGATGCCAACGGTGAGCGGGCCGCCGTCCTTGAACACGTCGTCGCCCTGGACCGGCGCCTTGTACTCGACCTGGGTCTGGCCAGCCGGGATCACCACCTTGGCGCCATTGCTCAGGGTGACGGTCAGGTCCTGGTCGAGCTTCTGGCTGACCTTGACGGTGAACGATGGCTGCTGGGCTTCGTTGACATCGCCGTTGCCGACGATGGTGACCGAGACCTTGTCACCCTGGTTACCGGTGCCTGGAGTGCCCGAGCCCGGCTCGTCGGTGACGGAGGTTTTCACTTCGTTCTGACCCAGGGTCAGTTTCTCGAAGTTGTCGGCACCGGTGACACCGGTGATCTTGTTGCTGATGGTGGCCTGGCCACCGATGAACACATCGTCCGGTGCATTGATGGTGGCAGTGCCGGTGGCGCTGCCGGCCGGGATGGTGACCTTGGTGCCATCGGACAGGGTGAAGGTCAGGCCGTTGTGGCCGGTGACCGACAGGCCCTGGGCATTGGTCAGGGTCACGGTGTAGGTGACCTGGCCGCCCTCGGTGACTGTGGTCTTGTCGGCGGACAGCGTGGCGACCACTTCACTGATGGTGTCGGTGATCTGCACGGTGGCGTTGCCACCCAGCTCCAGGTTTTCGAAGGTCTTGCCGGTGACTACGGCATCGGTGACGCCGACGGTCAGCGAGCTGCCGTCCTTGAACACGTCGTCGCCCTGTGCGGCAGCCTTGTACTCGACCTGGGTCTGGCCGGCCGGGATCACCACCTTGGCGCCGTTGGACAAGGTGACGGTCAGGTCCTGCGCCAGTTTCTGGCTGACCTTGACGGTGAAGCTTGGCTGCTGGTCTTCGGTAACGTTGCCGTTGCCGACGATGGTGACCGACACCTTGTCGCCCTGGTTGCCGGTGCCCGGGGTGCCCGAACCTGGCTCGTCGGTGACGGAGGTCTTCACTTCGTTCTGACCCAGGGTCAGCTTCTCGAAGTTGTCGGCACCGGTGACGCCGGTGATCTTGTTGCTGATGGTCGGCTGACCACCGACGAACACGTCGTCCGGTGCATTGATGGTGGCGGTGCCAGTGGCGCTGCCGGCCGGGATGGTGACCTTGGTGCCATCGGTCAGGGTGAAGGTCAGGCCGTTGTGGCCGGTGACCGACAGGCCCTGGGCGTTGGTCAGGGTCACGGTGTAGGTGACCTGGCCGCCTTCGGTGACTGTGGTCTTGTCGGCGGACAGCGTGGCGACCACTTCACTGATGGTGTCGGTGATCTGGACGGAGGCGTTGCCACCCAGCTCCAGGTTCTCGAAGGTATGGCCCGGAACCGTGGCATCGGTGATGCCGACGGTCAGCGAACTGCCGTCCTTGAACACGTCGTCGCCCTGGGCGGCAGCCTTGTACTCGGTCTGGGTCTGACCGGCCGGGATCACCACCTTGTCGCCGTTGGACAGGGTGACAGTCAGGTCGTATCCAAGCTTTTGGCTGACCTTGACGGTGAACGAGGGCTGCTGGTCCTCGGTGACATTGCCATTGCCGACGATGGTGACGGACACCTTGTCGCCCTGGTTGTCGGTACCCGGGGTTCCAGTGCCCGGCTCGTCGGTCACGGAGGTCTGCACCTCACCTTGGCCGAGGGTCAGTTTCTCGAAGTTGTCGGCACCGGTGACGCCGGTAATCTTGTTGCTGATGGTTGCCTGGCCGCCGACGAAAACATCGTCCGGTGCATTGATGGTGGCAGTGCCGGTAGCGTTGCCGGCCGGGATGGTGACCTTGGTACCGTCGGACAGGGTGAAGGTCAGGCCATTGTGACCAGTGACCGACAGACCCTGGGCGTTGGTCAGGGTCACGGTGTAGGTGATCTGGCCACCTTCGGACACAGTGGTCTTGTCGGCGGTGAGGGTCGCGACGACTTCACTGATGGTATCGGTGATCTGCACAGTGGCGTTGCCACCGAGCTCCAGGTTTTCGAAGGTCTTGCCGGTGACTGCGGCATCGGTGATGCCGACGGTCAGCGAGCTGCCATCCTTGAACACATCGTCGCCCTGGGCGGCAGCCTTGTACTCGGTCTGGGTCTGACCGGCCGGAATCACGACCTTGTCGCCGTTGCTCAGGGTCACGGTCAGGTCCTGCGCCAGCTTCTGGCTGACCTTGACGGTGAACGACGGCTGCTGGTCTTCGGTGACATTGCCGTTGCCGACGATGGTGACGGTGACCTTGTCGCCTTCGTTACCAGTGCCTGGAGTGCCGGTGCCTGGCTCGTCGGTCACGGTCGTGGTGACGGTGTTGTCGCCGAGGGTAAGCTTCTCGAAGTTGTCTGCGCCGCTGACGCCTTCGATCTTGTTGACGATCGCAGGCTGGCCACCGACGAACACGTCGTCCGGAGCGGTGATGGTGAAGGTGCCGCTGGCACTGCCGGCAGGAATGGTGACTTTGGTGCCATCAGTCAGGGTGAAGGTCAGGCCGTTATGGCCAGTGACCGACAGGCCCTGGGCGTTGGTCAGGGTCACGGTGTAGGTGATCTGGCCACCTTCGGTGACGGTGGTCTTGTCGGCGGTGAGGGTTGCGACCACTTCGCTGACGGTGTCGTTGATCTGAACGCTGGCGTTGCCGCCGAGCTCGAGGTTCTCGAAGGTCTTGCCGGTGACCGAGGCGTCGGAAATGCCGACGGTGAGGGTGTCGCCATCCTTGAAGACGTCATCGCCTTGGGCGGTAGCCTTGTACTCAACCTGGGTTTGACCCGCAGGGATCACGACTTTATCGCCGTTGCTCAGGGTCACGGTCAGGTCCTGACCGAGTTTTTGGCTGACCTTGACGGTGAACGACGGCTGCTGGTCTTCAGTGACTGCGCCGTTGCCGACGATGGTGACGGAGACTTTGTCACCTTCGTTGCCGGTGCCCGGAGTGCCGGTACCTGGCTCGTCGGTGACGGAGGTTTTCACTTCGTCCTGACCCAGGGTCAGTTTTTCGAAGTTGTCGGCACCAGTCACACCTTCCAGTTTGTTGGTGATGGTCGGCTGACCGCCGACAAACACGTCGTCCGGGGCCGTGATGGTGAAGGTGCCGCTGGCGCTACCGGCGGGGATGGTGACCTTGGTGCCGTCAGTCAGGGTGAAGGTCAGGCCGTTGTGGCCGTTGACCGGCAGCCCCTGGGCATTGGTCAGGGTCACGGTGTAGGTGATCTGACCACCTTCGGTGACGGTGGTCTTGTCAGCGGTGAGGGTCGCGACGACTTCGCTGACGGTATCGGTGATCTGTACCGAGGCGTTGCCACCCAGCTCCAGGTTCTCGAAGGTCTTGCCGGTGACCGAGGCGTCGGAAATGCCGACGGTGAGGGTGTCGCCATCCTTGAAGACGTCATCGCCTTGGGCGGTAGCCTTGTACTCAACCTGGGTTTGACCCGCCGGGATCACGACTTTATCGCCGTTGCTCAGGGTCACGGTCAGGTCCTGACCGAGTTTTTGGCTGACCTTGACGGTGAACGACGGCTGCTGGTCTTCGGTGACTGCGCCGTTGCCGACGATGGTGACGGTGACCTTGTCACCCTGGTTGTCGGTGCCCGGAGTGCCGGTACCCGGCTCGTCGGTGACGGAGGTTTTCACTTCGTCCTGACCCATGGTCAGTTTTTCGAAGTTGTCGGCACCGGTCACGCCTTCCAGTTTGTTGGTGATGGTCGGCTGACCGCCGACGAATACGTCGTCCGGCGCATTGATGGTGATGGTGCCGGTGGCGCTGCCCGCTGGCACGGTGACCTTGGTGCCATCGGTCAGGGTGAAGGTCAGGCCGTTGTGGCCGGTGACCGACAGGCCCTGGGCGTTGGTCAGGGTCACGGTGTAGGTGATCGGGCCGCCTTCGCTGACGGTAGTCTTGTCGGCGGTCAGGGTTGCGACCACTTCGCTGACGGTGTCGTTGATCTGAACGCTGGCGTTACCACCGAGCTCGAGGTTCTCGAAGGTCTTGCCGGTGACCGACGCATCGGAAATGCCGACGGTGAGGGTGTCGCCATCCTTGAAGACGTCATCGCCTTGGGCGGTAGCCTTGTACTCAACCTGGGTTTGACCCGCCGGGATCACCACTTTATCGCCGTTGCTCAGGGTTACGGTCAGGTCCTGACCGAGTTTCTGGCTGACCTTGACGGTGAAGCTTGGTTGCTGGTCTTCGGTGACCGCGCCGTTGCCAACGATGGTCACGGAAACCTTGTCGCCTTCGTTGCCAGTGCCCGGAGTGCCAGTACCTGGCTCATCGGTCACGGTTGTGGTGAGGGTGTCCTTGCCGAGCGTGAGCTTCTCGAAGTTATCCGCGCCGCTGACGCTTTCGAGCTTGTTGACGATCGAAGGCTGACCGCCGACAAACACGTCGTCCGGGGCCGTGATGGTGAAGGTGCCGCTGGCGCTACCGGCGGGGATGGTGACCTTGGTGCCGTCAGTCAGGGTGAAGGTCAGGCCGTTGTGGCCGTTGACCGGCAGCCCCTGGGCATTGGTCAGGGTCACGGTGTAGGTGATCTGACCACCTTCGGTGACGGTGGTCTTGTCAGCGGTGAGGGTCGCGACGACTTCGCTGACGGTATCGGTGATCTGTATCGAGGCGTTGCCACCCAGCTCCAGGTTCTCGAAGGCCTTGCCATCGACGGCAGCATCGGTGATGCCGACGGTCAGGGTATCGCCGTCTTTGAAGACGTCGTCACCCTGGGCTTTGGCTTTGTACTCGGCTTCGGTCTGCCCGGCTGGAATGACGACTTTGTCGCCGTTCGACAAGGTAACGGTCAGGTCATGGTCCAGTTTCTGGCTGACCTTGACGGTAAATGCAGGCTGCTGGTCTTCGGTGACATCGCCTTTACCGACGATGGTGACGGTGACCTTGTCGCCCTGGTTGTCGGTGCCTGGGGTACCGGTACCCGGCTCGTCGGTCACGGTTGTGGTAACCGAGTTGTCGCCGAGGGTCAGTTTCTCGAAGTTGTCTGCGCCGCTAACGCCTTCGAGCTTGTTGACGATCGAAGGCTGGCCGCCGACGAACACGTCATCCGGTGCGGTGATGGTGAAGGTGCCGCTGGCGCTGCCGGCTGGAACGGTGACTTTGGTGCCGTCCGACAGGGTGAAGGTCAGGCCGTTGTGGCCGGTGACCGACAGGCCCTGAGCATTGGTCAGGGTCACGGTGTAGGTGATCTGGCCGCCTTCGGTGACGGTGGTCTTGTCGGCGGTCAGGGTCGCGACGACTTCGCTGACGGTGTCGGTGATCTGCACGGTGGCATCGCCACCCAGCTGCAGGTTCTCGAAGGTCTTGCCATCAACGACTGCATCAGTGATGCCGACGGTCAGCGAACTGCCATCCTTGAAGACGTCATCGCCCTGGGCATCCGCCTTGTACTCGACCTGGGTCTGGCCAGCCGGAATCACCACCTTGGCGCCATTGCTCAGGGTGACAGTGAGGTCCTGGTCCAGCTTCTGGTTGACCTTGACGGTGAAGGACGGCTGCAGGTCTTCGGTGACATCGCCGTTGCTGACGATGGTGACAGATACCTTGTTGCCGGTATCCGGATCATCAGTGACGGTAGTGGTGAGTGTCTCCTTGCCGAGCGTCAGCTTCTCGAAGTTGTCTGCGCCGCTGACACCTTCGAGCTTGTTCACGATCGAGGGCTGGCCGCCGACGAATACGTCGCTCGGGGCGGTGATGGTGAAGGTACCGCTGGCGCTGCCGGCTGGAACGGTGACTTTGGTGCCGTCCGACAGGGTGAAGGTCAGGCCGTTGTGACCGGTGACCGACAGGCCCTGGGCATTGGTCAGGGTCACGGTGTAGGTGATCTGACCACCTTCGGTGACGGTGGTCTTGTCGGCGGTCAGGGTCGCGACCACTTCGCTGATGGTGTCGGTGATCTGCACCGAGGCGTTGCCGCCCAGTTCCAGATTCTCGAAGGACTTGCCGTCAACGGCAGCATCGGTGATGCCGACAGTCAGGGTGTCGCCGTCTTTGAAGACGTCGTCGCCCTGGGCCTTGGCCTTGTATTCGGCTTCGGTCTGGCCAGCTGGGATCACCACCTTGTCGCCGTTGGACAGGGTTACGGTGAGGTCATGGTCGAGCTTCTGGCTGACCTTGACGGTGAAGGCCGGTTGCTGGTCTTCGGTGACATCGCCCTTGCCGACGATGGTGACGGTGACCTTGTCGCCCTGGTTATCGGTGCCTGGAGTACCAGTGCCCGGTTCGTCAGTGACGGAGGTCTTCACTTCGTCCTGACCCAGGGTCAGTTTTTCGAAGTTGTCGGCACCGGTGACGCCTTCCAGCTTGTTGGTGATGGTCGGTTGACCACCAACGAACACGTCGTCCGGAGCGGTGATGGTGAAGGTACCGCTGGCGCTGCCAGCCGGAATGGTGACTTTGGTGCCATCGGTCAGGGTGAAGGTCAGGCCGTTGTGGCCGTTGACCGGCAGACCTTGGGCATTGGTCAGCGTCACGGTGTAGGTGATCTGGCCACCTTCGGACACTGTGGTCTTGTCGGCGGTCAGGGTTGCGACGACTTCGCTGATGGTGTCGGTGATCTGCACCGAGGCATTGCCGCCCAGTTCCAGATTCTCGAAGGACTTGCCGTCAACGGCAGCATCGGTGATGCCGACGGTGAGGGTGTCGCCGTCTTTGAAGACGTCATCACCTTGAGCCTTGGCTTTGTACTCGGCTTCGGTCTGGCCAGCTGGGATCACCACCTTGTCGCCATTCGACAGGGTCACGGTCAGGTCGTGGTCGAGCTTCTGGCTGACCTTGACGGTGAAGGCCGGTTGCTGGTCTTCGGTGACATCGCCTTTGCCGACGATGGTGACGGTGACCTTGTCGCCCTGGTTGTCGGTGCCTGGAGTGCCAGTGCCCGGCTCGTCAGTCACGGTGGTGGTGACCGAGTTGTCGCCGAGGGTCAGCTTCTCGAAGTTGTCGCCACCGGCAACGGATTCAATCTTGTTGACGATGCTCGGCTGGCCACCGACGAATACGTCATCCGGTGCGGTGATGGTGAAGGTCCCGCTGGCGCTGCCCGCTGGCACGGTGACCTTGGTGCCGTCGGTCAGGGTGAAGGTCAGGCCGTTATGGCCGGTGACCGACAGGCCCTGGGCGTTGGTCAGGGTGACGGTATAGGTGATTGGGCCGCCTTCGCTGACGGTAGTCTTGTCGGCGGTCAGGGTTGCGAGCACTTCGCTGATGGTGTCGTTGATCTCAACGCTGGCGTTACCACCGAGCTCGAGGTTCTCGAAGATCTTGCCGGTGACCGACGCATCGGAAATGCCGACGGTGAGGGTGTCGCCATCCTTGAAGACGTCATCGCCTTGGGCGGTAGCCTTGTACTCAACCTGGGTTTGACCCGCCGGGATCACGACTTTATCGCCGTTGCTCAGGGTCACGGTCAGGTCCTGACCGAGTTTCTGGCTGACCTTGACGGTGAAGCTTGGTTGCTGGTCTTCGGTGACCGCGCCGTTGCCGACGATGGTGACGGTGACCTTGTCACCCTGGTTGTCGGTGCCCGGAGTGCCGGTACCCGGCTCGTCGGTGACGGAGGTCTTCACTTCGTCCTGACCCAGGGTCAGTTTTTCGAAGTTGTCGGCACCGGTCACGCCTTCCAGTTTGTTGGTGATGGTCGGCTGACCGCCGACGAATACGTCGTCCGGCGCATTGATGGTGAAGGTGCCGCTGGCACTGCCGGCGGGAATGGTGACCTTGGTGCCGTCAGTCAGGGTGAAGGTCAGGCCGTTGTGGCCGTTGACCGGCAGCCCCTGGGCATTGGTCAGGGTCACGGTGTAGGTGATCTGACCACCTTCGGTGACGGTGGTCTTGTCAGCGGTGAGGGTCGCGACCACTTCGCTGATGGTGTCGGTGATCTGCACCGAGGCGTTGCCGCCCAGTTCCAGATTCTCGAAGGCCTTGCCGTCAACGGCAGCATCGGTGATGCCGACGGTCAGGGTATCGCCGTCTTTGAAGACGTCGTCGCCCTGGGCTTTGGCTTTGTACTCGGCTTCGGTCTGACCGGCTGGAATGACGACTTTGTCGCCGTTCGACAGGGTTACGGTCAGGTCGTGGTCGAGCTTCTGGCTGACCTTGACGGTGAAGGCAGGCTGCTGGTCTTCGGTGACATCGCCCTTGCCGACGATGGTGACGGTGACCTTGTCGCCTTGGTTGTCGGTGCCTGGAGTGCCGGTACCTGACTCGTCAGTCACGGTGGTGGTGACCGAGTTGTCGCCGAGGGTCAGTTTCTCGAAGTTGTCGCCACCGGCGACCGACTCGATCTTGTTGACGATGCTCGGCTGGCCGCCGACGAACACGTCGTCCGGCGCGGTGATGGTGAAGGTGCCACTGGCGCTTCCGGCCGGAACGGTGACCTTGGTGCCATCGGTCAGGGTGAAGGTCAGGCCGTTGTGACCGGTGACTGACAGGCCCTGGGCATTGGTCAGGGTCACGGTGTAGGTTATCTGGCCGCCTTCGGTGACGGTGGTCTTGTCGGCGGTCAGGGTCGCGACCACTTCGCTGATGGTGTCGGTGATCTGGACGGAAGCATTACCGCCCAGTTCCAGGTTCTCGAAGGCTTTGCCATCGACGGCAGCATCGGTGATGCCGACGGTCAGGGTATCGCCGTCTTTGAAGACGTCGTCGCCCTGGGCTTTGGCTTTGTACTCGGCTTCGGTCTGACCGGCTGGAATGACGACTTTGTCGCCGTTCGACAGGGTCACGGTCAGGTCATGGTCGAGCTTCTGGCTGACCTTGACGGTGAAGGCAGGCTGCTGGTCTTCGGTGACATCGCCTTTGCCGACAATGGTGACGGTGACTTTGTCGCCCTGGTTGTCGGTGCCTGGAGTGCCGGTACCTGGCTCGTCAGTGACGGAAGTCTTCACTTCGTCCTGACCCAGGGTCAGTTTTTCGAAGTTGTCGGCGCCGGTGACACCTTCCAGCTTGTTGGTGATGGTCGGTTGACCACCAACGAATACGTCATCCGGCGCGGTAATGGTGAAGGTACCGCTGGCGCTGCCGGCCGGAACGGTGACCTTGGTGCCATCAGTCAGGGTGAAGGTCAGGCCGTTATGGCCAGTGACCGACAGGCCCTGGGCATTGGTCAGGGTCACGGTGTAGGTGATCTGGCCGCCTTCGGTGACGGTGGTCTTGTCGGCGGTGAGGGTCGCGACCACTTCGCTGACGGTATCGGTGATCTGTACCGAGGCGTTGCCACCCAGTTCCAGGTTCTCGAAGGACTTGCCGTCAACGGCAGCATCGGAAATGCCGACGGTGAGGGTGTCGCCGTCCTTGAAGACGTCATCACCCTGGGCCTTGGCTTTGTATTCGGCTTCGGTCTGACCGGCTGGGATCACAACCTTGTCGCCGTTGCTCAGGGTCACGGTCAGGTCCTGACCGAGTTTTTGGCTGACCTTGACGGTGAACGACGGCTGCTGGTCTTCGGTGACCGCGCCGTTGCCGACGATGGTGACGGTGACCTTGTCGCCCTGGTTGTCGGTGCCTGGAGTGCCAGTGCCCGGCTCGTCTGTGACGGAGGTCTTCACTTCGTCCTGACCCAGGGTCAGTTTTTCGAAGTTGTCGGCGCCGGTGACGCCTTCCAGCTTGTTGGTGATGGTCGGTTGGCCACCTACGAACACGTCATCCGGTGCGGTGATGGTGAAGGTACCGCTGGCGCTGCCCGCCGGAATGGTGACCTTGGTGCCATCGGTCAGGGTGAAGGTTAGGCCATTGTGGCCGTTGACCGGCAGACCTTGGGCATTGGTCAAGGTCACGGTGTAGGTGATCTGGCCGCCTTCGTTGACAGTGGTCTTGTCCGCAGTCAGGGTCGCGACCACTTCGCTGATGGTGTCGGTGATCTGCACCGAGGCATTGCCACCCAGCTCCAGATTTTCGAAAGCTTTGCCGTCAACGGCAGCGTCGGTGATGCCGACGGTCAGGGTATCGCCGTCTTTGAAGACGTCATCACCTTGGGCCTTGGCTTTGTACTCGGCTTCGGTCTGGCCAGCCGGGATCACCACCTTGTCGCCGTTGGACAGGGTGACGGTCAAGTCGTGGTCGAGCTTCTGGTTGACCTTGACGGTGAAGGCCGGTTGCTGGTCTTCGGTGACATCGCCCTTGCCGACGATGGTGACGGTGACCTTGTCGCCCTGGTTGTCGGTGCCTGGAGTGCCAGTGCCCGGCTCGTCTGTGACGGAGGTCTTCACTTCGTCCTGACCCAAGGTCAGTTTTTCGAAGTTGTCTGCGCCGCTGACGCCTTCCAGCTTGTTGGTGATGGTTGGTTGACCACCAACGAACACGTCATCCGGAGCGGTGATGGTGAAGGTGCCGCTGGCACTGCCTGCAGGAATGGTGACTTTGGTGCCATCAGTCAGGGTGAAGGTCAGGCCGTTATGGCCAGTGACCGACAGGCCCTGGGCATTGGTCAGGGTCACGGTGTAGGTGATCTGGCCGCCTTCGGTGACGGTGGTCTTGTCGGCGGTCAGGGTCGCGACCACTTCGCTGACGGTATCGGTGATCTGTACCGAGGCGTTGCCACCCAGTTCCAGGTTCTCGAAGGACTTGCCGTCAACGGCAGCATCGGTGATGCCGACAGTCAGGGTATCGCCGTCTTTGAAGACGTCGTCGCCCTGGGCTTTGGCTTTGTACTCGGCTTCGGTCTGACCGGCTGGAATGACGACTTTGTCACCGTTCGACAGGGTCACGGTCAGGTCGTGGTCGAGCTTCTGGCTGACCTTGACGGTGAAGGCAGGCTGCTGGTCTTCGGTGACATCGCCCTTGCCGACGATGGTGACGGTGACCTTGTCGCCTTGGTTGTCGGTGCCTGGAGTGCCAGTGCCCGGCTCGTCAGTCACGGTCGTGGTGACCGAGTTGTCGCCGAGGGTCAGTTTCTCGAAGTTGTCGCCACCGGCGACCGATTCGATCTTGTTGACGATAGAAGGCTGGCCGCCGACGAACACGTCATCCGGTGCGGTGATGGTGAAGGTACCGCTGGCGCTGCCGGCCGGAATGGTGACCTTGGTGCCATCGGTCAAGGTGAAGGTCAGGCCGTTATGGCCAGTGACCGACAGGCCCTGGGCATTGGTCAGGGTCACGGTGTAGGTGATCTGGCCGCCTTCGGTGACGGTGGTCTTGTCGGCGGTGAGGGTCGCGACCACTTCGCTGACGGTGTCGGTGATCTGCACGGTGGCATCGCCACCCAGTTCAAGCTTCTCGAAGGTTTTGCCCGCCACGCTGGCATCGGCCACTCCGAGGGTCACGGAGCTGGCGTCCTTGAACACGTCGTCGCCCTGGGCCGGCAGGCTGTAGGTGGCCTGGGTCTGGCCGGCGCTGATGACCACAGTGGCGCCATTGGACAGGGTCACGGTCAGGTCATGGTCGAGCTTCTGGCTGACCGACACGGTGAAGGTCGGCTGTTCGGCCTCGGTCACGTTGCCATTGCTGGCGATGCTGACGGTCACCGTGTCGATGCTGTCGCTGATCACGGTCTGGGTCGGCGTGGTGTCGGGTTCCAGTTTCTCGAAGTTGCCGCCGGTGACACCGGTGATGCTGGTGCTGACCATACTGCCGTTGACGAAGACGTCGTTGGCCGGGGTCTGGAAGTCGACGCTGCCGGTGCTTTCACCGGCCTTGACGGTGATGGTCTGGCCATTGGACAGGGTGACGGTGACCGGAGTCTGGGCCGGGTTGGTCAAGGTCACGGTGTAGGTGATCACGCCGCCTTCGGTGACGCTTGGAGTCGCGGTCAGAGTGGCGGTGGTGGTGTCGATCGAGTCGTTGATCTTCGTTTCCGCTGGTGCCGGGTTCGGCACCAGATTCTCGAAGTTGCCGCCCGTTGCCCCCGTGATCGTGGTGCTTACAGTGCTGCCATTGTTATAGACGTCGTTGGCCGGGGTCTGGAAATCGACGCTGCCGGACGACTTGCCAGCCTCGATGGTGACGGTCTGGCCATTGGACAGGGTGACGGTGACCGGGGTCTGCGCCGGGTTGGTCAGGGTCACGGTGTAGGTGATTACGCCACCTTCAGTCACGCTTGGGGTCGCGGTCAGGGTGGCGGTGGTAGTGTCGACGGAGTCGTTGATCTTCGTTTCCGCTGGTGCCGGGTTCGGCACCAGATTCTCGAAGTTGCCGCCCGTTGCCCCCGTGATCGTAGTGCTTACAGTGCTGCCATTGTTATAGACGTCATTGGCCGGGGTCTGGAAATCAACGCTGCCTGACGACTTGCCGGCTTCGATGGTGACGGTCTGGCCATTGGACAAGGTGACGGTGACCGGGGTCTGGGCCGGGTTGGTCAGGGTCACGGTGTAGGTGATTACGCCACCTTCGGTCACGCTTGGATTGGCGGTCAGCGTGGCGCTGGTGGTGTCGATGGTGTCGGTGACCTGGGTCACCGCTGGCGTGGTGCTTGGCGTGACGATCAAGCCATTGCCACCGCTGGTACCGGTGATGGTCGCGGAAATCTGGCCGCCATCAATGTAGGGCGTGTCGTTGGCCGGGATATTGACGTTGACGGTACCGGTGGTCTGGCCGGCCGGGATCACGATGACGGCGCCGTTGGACAGGGTCACGGTCAGGTTGGTCAGCGGAGGCTGGCCGACGGTGGCGGTATAGACGATGACGCCACCCGCCTCGGTTATCGTGGGGGTGGCGCTCAGGGTCAGACCGGTGGTGAGCGGGACGTTGGTCGTGTTGGTGCTGGCAGCGTTGCCGTCCAGTCCGCCCAGCTCATCGACGGCCAGCCCGTTAGTGAAGCCTATCGGGCCGGTGGGGAAGCCGATGGTCGGGTCGACCACTCCGGCGGTTTCCTGGAGCAGGACGAAGCTATGCCCGCCACCTACCGAACCGCCGCCCGCCGCAGCCGGGCCGGCTGCAGTGGCTTCCAGCTCGGTGGTCGGGTCGACACCGGCGGCGATGGCCTGTTGCAGCTCTTCGACCGAGGGCGCCGCCTGTGCGGTGGCCTGGCTCAAGTCGGTGCTGCTGTCGGGCGCGTCGGCGCTCCATTGGGTGTCGCGGCCCAGGTCGAGCACACGGCCATCGGCCAGCTCCAGGGTGACCGCGCCGCCAGTGCCGGTGTCTACCTGTTCACCGGCAAGCAGGCGATCGCCTTCGATCAGTACGCGCCGGATGCCTTCTGGGGAAACTGCGATGACTTGGCCAACAATGCTTTTGACGATGGCAACAACAGTGCTCATTGGACTCTCCGGACTACCCGTTCAGTTGGCTTCCATGCCCGGCCGGCATTCGAAGGCGGCGACTGATGGAATGTTTCAATAATGTTTTTGACGCGTAAATGCGTCAATTTTACGTCTATAATTTCTGGCTATTAAGTTTATGCCAAACTATTGACCTTCTGGCTGCCATCCTAAACAATCGCCAAGGTAATGTCACATTGATATTTGGCCAGCCAACCCCTTTCTTTTGTATTAATCGCACTGCCTATTTGGAAGCTTCCTACATACAGATCAGGGTTCGCCATTTTCCAAGGCAGGCACGGCTTCGGCTGTGATTTGGAACAACAGCTCTCTCGGGAACCAGTAAAAATGCGTGCGTCACTGTTCACCGCTCTTCCTTTCGCTCTCGCCGCCTCTTTCGTTCAAGCACAAACCTTGCCCGAAGCCATGCAGAAGGCCCTCGAGGTACACCCTGAAATCCAGGCCGGCGTGAACGCACGCACGGCCGCGGATTATCAATTGCGTGCAGCCCAGGGCGGCTATTTGCCGCGGGTCGATGTGACGGCCGGCTATGGCCGCGAGGGCACCGACAGCCCAAGCACCCGCAACCGCTGGGAGACGCTCAACCGTGGCGAATCGGCGATCCGCCTGCGGCAGATGGTCTTTGACGGTTTTGCCACCTCCAGCGAGGTCGGGCGCCAACAAGCCACCGTCAACGCTCGCGCCTACTCCCTGCTGGGCACCTCCGAGCGCACCGCGCTGACCGTCGCCCAGGTCTACCTGGACGTGCTGTCGCGCCGTGAGATGGTGCGCCTGGCCGAAGAAAACCTGCGCAACCATGATCGTATCCTCGACCAGATCAAACTGCGTACCAGCCGTGGCGTCGGCCGTATGGCCGACCTCGACCAGGCCGAAGCGCGCCAGGCCCAGGCCCGCAACAACCTGATCACCGAGCAGACCAACCTTGCCGATGCCAATACCAACTACCTGAGCGTCGTCGGGCAAATGCCCGACGAGTTAAGCACGCCGGCGCCATTTGTCGACCTGCTGCCGGCGACCCTCGACGAAGCTCGCCACCAGTTGGTCGAAGAGAGCCCGATCCTGCGCTCGGCCGAGTCGGATATCGCGGCCGCAGAGAAGCAATACGAAGCGGCAAAGTCTACTTTCTATCCACGTTTCGATGCCGAACTCGGACGAACGGCCGACAACAACCTCGATGGCGCGGTCGGCCACAACAACGAGTGGCAGGCCATGCTGCGCATGAACTTCAACCTGTACGCCGGCGGCAGCAACAAGGCGGACCTGGAATCGAAGTCGTACCTGGCCAACCAGGCGCTGGACATTCGCAACAACGCCTTGCGCCAGCTCAATGAGGAGTTAGGCTTGGCATGGAATGCTCTGGAGAACGCCAACGCCCAGGTGCCGATCGCCCAGCAGTACGTCGATCACAGCAACCGGGTGCGCAGCGCCTACCAGCAGCAGTTCGGCCTGGGCGAGCGAACCCTGCTCGACCTGCTCGACAGCGAGAATGAAACCTTCACCGCCCAGCGTCGTCTGGTGGAGGTGAAGAACATACAAATGTTTACTCAGTACCGAATCAAGGCGACCATTGGCCAGCTGCTCAAGAGCCAGGGTGTCGTAGCCCCGATGGCTACCGTTGTGCAGAACGACCTGAAGCCCAAGGTGAATCTGCCGGGCATGAACTGAGGGAAGTCTTGAGTATTTCCGGCTCCTTCCGGCGGTGGCTGCAGGCCGTTGGTTGGAGCGGGTTCAGCTGTTGGAATGGTCGATCTTGATGGTCGGATCGGCACCGCTGATCAGTGACTGGATCGTGCTGTTCGACCAGTTGACACCCTCGAGTTTGATGCTGACATCGGCATTTGCCAAGCCGCCGGCAGCGTTCAGTTTACCGTCGCTGCTCGCCTGTAGCGTGGTCTCGCCGTCGATGGTGGTGATTCTGAGGAAGTTGTCGATGGCAATGTCCTTCTCACTCTGTAGCAGGTCGCGCAGATCGAGTCGGTCACCTTCCCGGACGTTGAAGTCCCTGATCACATCCTTGCCTTCGTCGCCGACCCTCCACACGAAGGTATCGGCCCCCTTGCCTCCGATCATCACGTCGTCACCTTTGCCACCCTCTATGTGATCGTCGCCACCCTGGCCGAAGATAATGTCCTGGCCAGCACCGCCCTGCAGGGTGTCGGCTCCATCATTGCTGCTCGAAACGTTAAACTCGGCGCTGTGCTCGGTAATGAAATTGTGCATGGTTTCGATAGTTACAGTATTTACTGGCATGCTCAACTTGTCGGCGACGTAAGCTTGAATCGCATGGACACCAGCGCTGGTGATGTCGTCGAAGGTGATCAGATCGCCGAAAAGAATGTCATTGCCGCCACCACCATAGACGGTATCGTTACCCGGTCGGACGTACTCGGTATTTCCGAAGATAGCCCCGGCCAGCTTACTGGGGTCGATATTGGCCTGCGGCTCGCCGTCGGAATCAAAAGGGTTCAGTTCCATAAGCTTGATACTGTCATTCATGCCGATGGCTTCGACATTGGACAGGTCTGCCAGCAGTTTGAAGCTGGAAAGTGCGTTGATGTGGGAGTTAGGGCCTTGCTTTGGATTTTCATGTACGACAGTAGAAAGCTCGAAAGCGCCATTGCCATTTGCGTGTAGCTTTCCAAGTAACTCATGCTTCCATGTTTTATCGCTGAAATAACTCAGCCTCAGGCTGCCATCGTTATCGATGCTTACAGTGGTAGTGCCCCTGTCTAGGGGGGCGTTGTATGTCATGCCCTGCTGATAGTCTATAGTGCTCAAGAAAATGTCCAGGGTAATGCCTGAGTCACCCAGTGTCGGATTGATGCGCTCTTCTTGGTAATGGGTTGGCACGCCATCGGTGATGAAGAACGTTTGATTACTAGCGGATTTGCCAGCGCTCTGGAGATTGTTGAACCAGTTGGCAGTTATCTTGAACGCATCTTCATAATTTGTGCCCCCATTTAGACCCTCTCCCACTTTGAGGGTGTTCAAGCCGCCGAGCAATTGCTGTAGACCTGCTTCGTTCAGGGGTACCGAAACGATGCTGTTGACCTGGGAGGAGAAATCCACCAGTAGGATGTTTACGCTGCCAGAGTGTGCGCCTTGGGCACTGGCGGCCAATACCTTGAATACTGACTCGAGGGACTTTTTCGCCGCACCTACGCCTTCCTCTTTCATACTGGCAGAGGTGTCGACGATGAACGCAAGGTTGTAGTTCTGCCCGGGCAGGACACGCCAGCCCGCGATGTCTGCCACAACGATATTGTGATCAGCGATACCGGTGTAGCTGTCATCTCCCTCGTTCAGGTTGATGGCGACATAGGCCTGCGGCTGATGAGTAGAGGATGGCGTCGCGGTAGATGCATGGATCGTGTTGAGCACCTGAGTGCCTATGGTATATGCATTGCCAGGCGACTCGTGGAGATCGTTACCGCTCGATTGCATGCCTGCCTCGGTTGGGAAGCCGATGCTTGGGGCAACCATCCCCGCCGTTTCTTGTAGCATCACGCAGCTGTGGCCACCGTCATCAGGGGTGTTTGGGGCGACGATTGTGTTTTCGAACTCGATAGTCGCCTCTGTGCCTGCCGTGATGGTCTGCTGCAGCGCTTCAATCGACAATGCGGCCTTACTGAGGTTGCTGCTGTCTGGGGGGGTACCGGTCCACCGGGTCTCGCGACTCAGTTCGAGGATGCGGCCATCGACCAGTTCAAGGGTCACCGAGCCACCGATGCCGGTGTCCAGTTGCTCTCCGGCAAGCAAGCGGTCACCCTCGATCAATACACGCTGAATACCCTCTGGGGACACGGCGATAACCTGGCCAACAAGGCTTTTGACGATGGCGACAACAGTGCTCATTTAATTCTCCAAACTTTCATGCAGTGGTCTGCCATAATGGCGGCCATGTAGGTGTGAAACTTGGACTTGGCGTACTCAAGTGTTTGGCGCAAGCTTCAGGCACTGCCTGTTCGACGAGCAGACAGCATGGGAAGTAGGCTTGGAATGCTCATTTATGGCCTGTGGTTTTGAGCACGACTGCGACCGCTTCTCGCCTGTTTTTGCCTTGCCTGATTGCCGCTCAACTATTACTCGTACAAACCTTAGGTCTGACTATGCCCATAGGGAATGCCTGGGTCGTTGACATGTTTCGGATAATGCTAAGCAATAATTTGTGCTCTTCATATTGGTAATCGTGTGCCTGAAGAGCATTCCTACATACCGTACATGATTGAGAAAATATTCTTACGACTACAAGTGAGTTTTCATCTTAAAAGATTAGGGGTAGTTAGATTTTATAGCTGTGCCAGTATTTTTTCGGGAATCAGTTGAATGCGTGTGTCCTTGTTCGCCGCCCTGCCTTTCACTTTCATCACTACTGTTGCTCAAGCCCAGACGTTGCCCGAAGCCATGCAGAAGGCCCTCGAGGTACACCCTGAAATCCAGGCCGGCGTGAACGCACGCACGGCCGCGGACTATCAATTGCGTGCAGCCCAGGGCGGCTATTTGCCGCGGGTCGATGTGACGGCCGGTTATGGCCGCGAGGGCACCGACAGCCCAAGCACCCGCAACCGCTGGGAGACGCTCAACCGTGGCGAATCGGCGATCCGCCTGCGGCAGATGGTCTTTGACGGTTTTGCCACCTCCAGCGAGGTCGGGCGCCAACAAGCCACCGTCAACGCTCGCGCCTACTCCCTGCTGGGCACCTCCGAGCGCACCGCGCTGACCGTCGCCCAGGTCTACCTGGACGTGCTGTCGCGCCGTGAGATGGTGCGCCTGGCCGAAGAAAACCTGCGCAACCATGATCGTATCCTCGACCAGATCAAACTGCGTACCAGCCGTGGCGTCGGCCGTATGGCCGACCTCGACCAGGCCGAAGCGCGCCAGGCCCAGGCCCGCAACAACCTGATCACCGAGCAGACCAACCTTGCCGATGCCAATACCAACTACCTGAGCGTCGTCGGGCAAATGCCCGACGAGTTAAGCACGCCGGCGCCATTTGTCGACCTGCTGCCGGCGACCCTCGACGAAGCTCGCCACCAGTTGGTCGAAGAGAGCCCGATCCTGCGCTCGGCCGAGTCGGATATCGCGGCCGCAGAGAAGCAATACGAAGCGGCAAAGTCTACTTTCTATCCACGTTTCGATGCCGAACTCGGACGAACGGCCGACAACAACCTCGATGGCGCGGTCGGCCACAACAACGAGTGGCAGGCCATGCTGCGCATGAACTTCAACCTGTACGCCGGCGGCAGCAACAAGGCGGACCTGGAATCGAAGTCGTACCTGGCCAACCAGGCGCTGGACATTCGCAACAACGCCTTGCGCCAGCTCAATGAGGAGTTAGGCTTGGCATGGAATGCTCTGGAGAACGCCAACGCCCAGGTGCCGATCGCCCAGCAGTACGTCGATCACAGCAACCGGGTGCGCAGCGCCTACCAGCAGCAGTTCGGCCTGGGCGAACGAACCCTGCTCGACCTGCTCGATAGCGAGAATGAAACCTTCACCGCCCAGCGTCGTCTGGTAGAGGTGAAGAACACACAAATGTTTACTCAGTACCGAATCAAGGCGACCATTGGCCAGCTGCTCAAGAGCCAGGGTGTCGTAGCCCCGATGGCTACCGTTGTGCAGAACGACCTGAAACCCAAGGTGAACCTGCCAGGCATGAACTGAAAGGCGCCTTGAACCCACCCCCGCAAGGATGAAGAGAGCGCCGCGTGGAATCCGAAGTCAGTCGAGTCCAACTCAGCCACGATCCACGCAGTCAGCATGACGACCCGCTGCTGGACAGTCTGTTGACCCTGTGTGTCCTGCATCAGAAACCCGCCAGTCGGGCCATGCTGACCACCGGGCTGCCCTTGCCCTCGCAACGCCTGACCGCTGAGCTGCTGCCGCGTGCAGCGGCCCGGGCCGGGCTGCAGGGGCGCCTGTTGCAGCGCAAACTGGAGCAGATACCCAGCATCGCCATGCCGGCGATGCTGCTGCTCAAGGAAGGCCGCTGCGCGGTGCTGCTGGGCTGGGAAAACGAGGACACCGCGCGGCTGCTGCTCAGCGAGAGCGACGGCGGCGAGGTGCATGTCACCCGTGAGGCGTTGCTGGGCGACTACAGCGGCAAGGTGTTCTTCGCCCAGCCGCAGCACAAGTTCGACGTCAACCACGGCAACCTGATTCCCCGCGCGCGCTCCTGGTTCCGCGACACGCTGCTGCGCAGCAAATGGCTGTACATCGATGCCATCGCCGCCAGCCTGGTGATCAACCTGATCGCCCTGGCTGCGCCGTTGTTCGTGATGAACGTGTACGACCGCGTGGTGCCCAACCAGGCCACCTCGACCCTGTGGGTGCTGGCGGTTGGTATCGCCGGCGCCTACGTCTTCGACCTGATTCTCAAGGGGCTGCGCAGCCTCTGCCTGGACCTGGCCGGCAAGAAGACCGACCTGATCATTTCGGCAACGCTGTTCGAGCGCATCGTCGGCATGGCCATGAAGTACCGCCCGGCCCGGGTCGGCAGCTTCGCCCAGAACATCCACGAGTTCCAGGGCCTGCGCGACTTCCTCGCCTCGCTGACACTGACCAGCCTGATCGACCTGCCATTTACCCTGTTGATCCTGATGGTCATCGCCATCATCGGCGGACACCTGGTGTGGATTCCGATCCTGGCGTTCCCCTTGGCCCTGGGCATCGGCTATGCGTTGCAGAAGCCGCTGATGGCGACCATGGAGCGCACCATGGCCCTAGCCTCCGAGCGCCAGTCGAGCCTGATCGAGACCCTGGCCGGATTGGACGGGATCAAGGTCAACAACGCCGAGAGCGAGCGCCAGTACATGTGGGAGCAGACGCTCGGCACCCTCAGCCGCCTCGAGCTGCGGGTGAAGGTGCTGTCGGGCCTGGCCATGAACATCACCGCGCTGATCCAGCAATTGGCCGGCGTGGCGATGATCTGCGTGGGCGTCTACCTGATCATCGACGGTAACCTCAGCATGGGTGGCCTGGTGGCCTGCTACATGCTCAGCGGCCGCGCCCTTGGCCCGTTGGGCTCGCTGAACGGCCTGCTGGCCCGCTACCAGCAAGCCAAGGTGACCATGGTCGCCACCGACCAGATGATGGAACTGCCCCAGGAGCGCAACTTCGAGGAGCGCCCGCTGAGCCGCCAGGTGCTGCAGGGCGCCATCGAGTTCCGCGGCGTCGAGTTCACCTACCCGAATCAGCAGAACCAGGCACTCAAGGGCATCAACCTGAACATCCGCCCGGGCGAAAAGGTCGGCATCATCGGTCGCAGCGGCTCGGGCAAGAGCTCGCTGGCCAAGCTGATCGTCGGCCTGTACGAACCGGACAACGGTTCGCTGCTGGTCGATGGCGTGGACATTCGCCAGATCGATGTCAGCGAACTGCGCCACAACATCGGCTACGTGCCCCAGGATATCCAGCTGCTGGCCGGCACCCTGCGCGACAATCTGGTCAGCGGCGCCCGCTACATCGAGGACGAGTTGATCCTGCAAGCCGCGGAGCTGGCCGGCGTACATGAGTTCGCTCGCCTGCACCCCGATGGTTACGAGCTGCAGGTCGGCGAGCGCGGCCAGAACCTCTCCGGTGGCCAGCGACAGAACGTCGCCCTGGGTCGGGCGCTGTTGCTCAACCCGCAGATCCTGTTGCTCGACGAACCCACCAGCGCCATGGACAACACCGGCGAGGAGCGCCTCAAACAGCGCCTGGCCGCGGTCATCGAGAACAAGACCGTGCTGCTGGTCACCCACCGGGCGTCGCTGTTGTCGCTGGTGGACCGGTTGATCGTCATCGATCGTGGACAGATCGTCGCGGATGGCCCGAAAGCCGCCGTCATGGATGCGCTGAAGAAGGGGCAGATCAGTGTTGCATAAGCTGGATATGGGGCGTTTCAGGGACAACCTGCGCCGTTACTTCAAGGGCTCCGAGTCGTTGGCCGGCCAGCCGCTGCCCGAGGTCAACAAGGCGCTGATCGAGGATGCGCCGCGCGTGGTGCGCCTGACCATCTGGGGCGTTATCGCGTTCTTCCTGTTCCTCATCGTCTGGGCCAGCGTCGCGCCCATCGACGAGGTGACGCGCGGGGAGGGCAAGGCCATCCCGTCGTCCAAGGTGCAGAAGATCCAGAACCTCGAAGGCGGCATCGTTGCCGAGATCTTCGCCAAGGAGGGGGAGATCGTCGAAGTCGGCCAGCCGCTGCTGCGCCTGGACGAGACCCGCTTCGCCTCCAACGTCGACGAGACCGAGGCCTCGCGCCTGGCCATGGCCTTGCGCGTGCAGCGCCTGAACGCCGAGGTCGAGGACAAGCCGCTGCAGATCGACGAAGAGCTGCGTAAGGCCGCCCCAAGCCAGGCCGCCAACGAACAGTCGCTGTACCAGAGCCGTCGTCAGCAGTTGCAGGACGAGATTGGCGGCCTGCAACAGCAACTGGTGCAGAAACAGCAGGAGCTGCGCGAGTTCAACTCCAAGCGCGCCCAGTACGCCAACAGCTTGCAGCTGCTGCGCCAGGAAATCTCGATGTCCGAGCCACTGGTGGCCCAGGGCGCGATCTCCCAGGTCGAGGTGCTGCGCTTGCGCCGTGCCGAGGTCGAGAACCGTGGCCAGATGGACTCCACCGCCCTGGCCATTCCGCGGGCCGAGGCGGCGATCAAGGAGGTCGAGAGCAAGATCGAGGAGACCCGCGGCAAGTTCCGCAGCGAGGCGCTGACCCAGCTCAACGAGGCGCGCACCGAGCTGAACAAGGCCACCGCCACCAGCAAGGCGCTGGATGACCGGGTGCATCGCACTATGGTCACCTCGCCGGTGCGCGGTATCGTCAAGCAGTTGCTGGTCAATACCATCGGCGGCGTGATCCAGCCGGGTAGCGACATCATCGAGATCGTGCCGCTGGACGACACCCTGGTGGTCGAGGCGAAGATCCTGCCCAAGGACATCGCCTTCCTGCACCCAGGCCAGGAAGCCACGGTCAAGTTCACCGCCTATGACTACACCATCTATGGCGGGATGAAAGCCAAGCTGGAGCAGATCGGTGCCGACACCATCACCGACGAAGACAAGAAGACCACCTATTACCTGATCAAGCTGCGCACCGAGAAGAGCCACCTGGGCAGCGACGAGAAGCCGCTGCTGATCATCCCGGGGATGGTGGCCACCGTGGATATCATGACCGGCAAGAAGACCATCATGAGCTACCTGCTCAAGCCGATCATCAAGGCCCGTTCGGAAGCCTTGCGCGAGCGTTGATCGCTCGTGGGAGCGGGGCAAGCCCGCTCCCACGCTTTCACTTTTGCCACTGGCGCAGGGCCGGAACATATTCATATGAATATGCAATAAAGGTATTTAAATTACTTTTCTTATGACTTTATAGTCACCCCACTGCGTACCCGCCGACCAATCGGCGCGCCGCACGACTCGAACCCACACGGGTAATCCCCGTGCGTTTCCGATCGTTGCGCGCCCTGACGTCGCGCATTGCGTGGGAGTGAACAATGCCAGCCGCCTCGAACGCCTTGTCGACCATCGACAGCGCCCAACCGCAAACCTTCGACATCCGCCCGTTTCCCGGCGCCGTCGGTGCCGAGATCATCGGCCTCGACCTTGCCAGTCCGGTCAATGCCGAGGATTTCACCCGCATTCACCGCGCCCACCTGGACCACCATGTCCTGGTGTTTCGCGACCAGCGCATCACCCCCGAACAACAGATCGCCTTCAGCCGCCGTTTCGGCGAGCTGCAGATCCATGTGCTCAAGCAGTTCCTGCTCGCCGGCCATCCCGAGATCCTGATCGTATCCAACATCGTCGAGAACGGTCGCAACGTCGGCTTAGGTGACGCTGGCAAATTCTGGCACTCGGACCTGTCGTACAAGGAGCTGCCGAGCCTGGGCTCGATGCTGCACGCCCAGGAGCTGCCCAGCGAGGGCGGCGACACTTTGTTCGCCGACATGCACAAGGCCTGGGACGCGGTGCCCGCGGCCCTGCGTCGCATCGTCGAGGGCCGCAGTGCAGCCCATTCCTATACCGCCCGCTACGCCGAGACCAAGTTCGAAGGCAACTGGCGCCCGACGCTGACCGCCGAGCAACTGGCCCAGGTCCAGGAGGTCATCCACCCGGTGGTACGTACTCATCCGGAGAACGGCCGAAAGGCGCTGTTCGTCAGCGAAGGCTTCACCACCCGCATCGTCGGCCTGCCGGATGACGAAAGCCGCGACGTGCTGCAACAGCTGTACGCCCTGAGCGTGCTGGAGCAGAACATCTACCGCCATCAATGGCAGCCCCACGACCTGGTGTTCTGGGACAACCGCTCGCTGATCCACCTGGCCGCCGGTTGCCCCGCGCACCTGCGCCGCAAGCTGTACCGCACCACCATCCAGGGCGATGCCCCGTTCTGACGACTGAGGAAATACACCATGCGCAAATCCATCAGCCGCCTGGCGGCAAGTATCGGCCTGGGCGTTAGCTTGGGCTTAGGCAGCCTGGCGGCGCCCACCGTGGCCCACGCCGAAGGACAGATCCGCATCGCCGAGCAGTTCGGCATCGTCTACTTGCTGCTCAATGTGGTTCGTGACCAGCAACTGATCGAGAAGCACGGCAAGGAGCAGGGTATCGACATCAAGGTCGACTGGGCCCAGCTCTCCGGTGGCGCGGCGATCAACGACGCGTTGCTGTCCGGCTCGGTGGACATCGCCGGCGCTGGCGTCGGGCCGCTGCTCACAGTGTGGGATCGCACCAAGGGTCGCCAGAACGTCAAGGCCGTCGCCTCACTGGGCAACTTCCCCTACTACCTGGTCAGCAGCAATCCCAATGTGAAGACCATCGCCGATATCTCCGACAAGGACCGTATCGCCGTCCCGGCGGTGAGCGTTTCAGTACAGTCGCGCTTCCTGCAGTACGCTGCCGCACGGCAGTGGGGCGACAAGGAGTACAACCGCCTCGACAAGTACACCCTGGCCGTGCCGCACCCGGACGCCACAGCGGCCTTGCTGGCCGGTGGCACCGAGCTCAACGGGCACTTCTCCAACCCGCCGTTCCAGGACCAGGTACTGGCCAACAAGAACGTGCACGTGGTGCTCAACAGCTACGACCTGCTCGGCCCCAACTCACCGACCCTGCTGTTCGCCACCGAGCAGTTCCGCAAGGACAACCCCAAGACCTACAAGGCGTTCGTCGATGCGTTGGCCGAAGCCGCCGACTTCGCCCAGAAAGACAAGGCCGCCGCCGCCGACACCTACATCCGCGTAACCAAGGCCAAGATCGACCGCGAGGCACTGATCAAGCTGATCGACAATCCGCAGTACGAATTCACCGTCACGCCGAAGAACACCTACAAACTGGCCGAGTTCCTCTACCGGGTCGGCGCGATCAAGCACAAGCCCGAATCGTGGAAGGACTACTTCTTCCAGGATGAACGCCCGCTGCAAGGGAGCTGAGCGCCAATGACCGCCCCATTGCCAGGCCACACGGTCAGCACACTGAGCCGTGTCGCCACGCCACCGCTGCTGGCGGTGGACAATTTGAGCCTTGAATACCGCACCGCCCAACGCGTGGTGCGGGCCACCCACCAGGTCAGCTTTGAGGTGGATCGCGCCGACCGCTTCGTCCTGCTCGGCCCGTCCGGCTGCGGCAAGTCCACCTTGCTCAAGGCCGTGGCTGGCTTCATCGAACCCCGGGAAGGGCGGATCCTGCTCCAGGGCCAGCCGGTGCGCGGCCCCGGCCCCGACCGCATCGTGGTGTTCCAGGAGTTCGACCAGCTGCCGCCGTGGAAGACGGTGAAGCAGAACGTGATGTTCCCGCTGCTGGTGTCTGGCCAGCTCAAGCGCGCCGAGGCCGAAGAGCGGGCGCTGCATTACCTGGAGAAGGTCGGCCTGGCCGCCTTCGCCGACGCATACCCACATACCTTGTCCGGCGGCATGAAAGCCCGTGTTGCGATCGCCCGGGCACTGGCCACGCAACCGAAGATCCTGCTGATGGACGAGCCGTTCGCCGCGCTCGATGCACTTACTCGGCGAAAGATGCAGGAAGAGCTGCTGCTGTTGTGGGAAGAGGTGCGCTTCACCCTGTTGTTCGTCACCCACTCCATCGAGGAGGCGCTGGTGGTGGGCAATCGCATCCTGCTGCTGTCGCCGCATCCCGGGCGGGTGCGGGCCGAGGTGCATAGCCATCAGTACGACCTCGGGAGCCTCGGCGCCAGTGATTTCCAGGCCAGCGCCCGGCGCATCCACCGGTTGCTGTTCGACCAGGCCGACGCGCCGGAAAGCACGGGTGATCTGGGCTTCAACGATATCCGTATTGCCTACTGAACAGGAGCCAGGACATGACCACGACACCTGTACGCCAGGAATACGAAGTGCCGCTGCAACCCCTCCCGGGTGTGCCGCTGGAGCGTGAGCTGCCGCTGGTGCAACGCTTGTGGCAACAGGGTTGGCTGCGTAAGGCCGCGATCCTGATGCTGCTCGCGGCGGCTTGGGAGGCGGTGGCTCGCTATACCGGCAACGACCTGTTGCTGCCGGGCTTCCTGCAGACCTCCAGCGCATTGTGGGACGGGTTGCTCAGCGGCGAGCTGCCAGCCAAGGTCGGCGTTTCGCTGCTGGTGCTGCTCAAGGGCTATGTGCTGGGCATCGTCCTGGCATTCGGCCTGACCAGCCTGGCCGTCTCGACGCAACTGGGGCGCGACCTGCTGGGCACGCTGACCTCGATGTTCAACCCGCTGCCGGCCATCGCCCTGCTGCCGCTGGCCTTGCTCTGGTTCGGCCTGGGCGACAACAGCTTGATCTTCGTGCTGGTGCATTCGGTGCTGTGGGCCTTGGCGCTGAACACCTATGCAGGCTTTCTCGGCGTGTCCGAGACCCTGCGCATGGCCGGGCGCAACTACGGGCTGCGTGGCCTGCGCCTGGTGCTGCACATCCTGGTCCCAGCGGCGTTGCCGTCGATCCTGTCGGGGCTGAAGATTGGCTGGGCCTTCGCCTGGCGCACCCTGATCGCCGCCGAGCTGGTGTTCGGCGCCAGCAGTGGCAAAGGCGGGCTTGGCTGGTACATCTTCCAGAACCGCAACGAGTTGTACACCGACAAGGTGTTCGCCGGGCTGGCAGTGGTGATCCTGATCGGCCTGTTGGTGGAGGGGCTGGTGTTCAACACCCTCGAACGGCTGACCGTGCGGCGCTGGGGGATGCAGCGCTAGTGTGTTGCCTGTAGCGGCCTCTCGCCGGCAAGCCGGCTCCCACAGGTAGGGCGCAAGACTTGAGGACCGCACGGTCGGTGTGGGAGCCGGCTTGCCGGCGAGAGGCCAGATCAGCCAGCTGCGAAATCGGGGTCTAGTCCCGATACTTGGCCGCCGCACTGGCCAATGTCCGCGCAATCTCCTCGCGCAATGCCTGCGGCGCTTCCACCACCAGCCCATCCCCCTGGCTCAGCAACCACCAGCGCAAGGGCCAGCCATCCGCCACGGTTGCCCGCAATCGGTGCCCCTGATCCAGCGCGGTCAACTGCATGTCGGCGGTTAGCGGCGTCTCGCGCAGACGGCGGGCCAGCAAGTCGCTGATCCACGCCTGCAGTTCGATGCCTTCCCCGTGTCCAGGCTGCAACGTATCGCCGCGCAGATACCCCTGCAGGTCGAAGTTTCCACGCAACTCGCCACCGGCGTTGGCCGACCAGTGCCAGCCGAACGGAATGCTCTTGTCGTTGCGCTCCAGTGGAAAGATCAGCGACAGCTCGTTGAGGTCGCGCTCGACCGTGCGTTTGCTGATGTTGAAGCCCACGTCACGCAGGCGCCACACCAGTTCGGCACTGGTGATCCCGGGAGAGCGGCTGGGCAGCTGGCGCAGCAATGCCCACTGGCGGCTGAGAGTGGCGCGGGTGGTGGCGAACGGCAAAAGGAAACGTCCTTGTCTAGGCTTGCCGACATAGGATGGCGGCACGGGCAGGGCATGGCAATTGGCCACAGCCTGCTCAGATCAAGGAAGATGCAATTGGTTGCCTGGGATCAATTCGTTCGCGACAGGTTTTGTCGTGGCATCGCGCAGAATCACGCCTCATCACAGTGGAGGTTGGAGCTGTGGGTCGTTCAATGAGGATGAACATGTCTGCCGCCAGCAATATCCATTCGCTGCTTGCCCGGCTTCTACCCGAGCGGATCGTCCCGGCGCCGGCCCGCCCCGGACAGCGCCACCGGCTCTTCGCCGGGGTTGGCATGCCCGCCCAGCAGGCCTTGAGCGGCGAGCGTTTCGGCCTGGTCGACCGCCTGGACGAGGCGGTCGACCTGCAGGCCATCTACCACGACCTGTGTCGCCAGGCCCTGCTGGGCAACGTCGCGGCGCTCAACGACCTAGGCTGGATCTGGCTCAATGGCAAGTACTGGCGGGGTGACACGGTGCTGGCTGGACACCTGTTGCGCATGGCGGCGTTGCAGGGCAACGCTGCCGCCTGGTTCAACCTCGGGCAGCAGCACTACTTCGGCAAAGGTGTGGATGTTTCCTATGTCAATGCGGCGGAATACTACCGCCATGCCTTCGAGCGGGGCATGGTGCATGCCGCCGCAGCGCTGGGCGATCTGTATGAGGAAGAGGTGTGCGAGGGTGACCAGGTGTGGCAGGTCGATCCGCTCGAGGCCTACCAATGGTTCTTGCGCGGCGCCGAGCGTGGCGAGAAGCGCTGCCGCTTCGAGGTGGGATACCGTCTGCTGCATGGCCTGTACGTGGAGGCTGACACCAAGGCCGGGCTGTACTGGCTGGAGTTGGCGGCGGCGACCGGGGTGATGCAGGCCGCCGAGGAGCTGGCGGTGCATTTCAGCAGCCGTGACGCGGCGCGCTACATGGGCTGGCGCGACCAGGCGATCCAGCTGGGCAGCACGCTGGCGCTGACCATGAAGCTGGAAGACCAGATCCAGCCTTGAGACAGCGCGACTGCAGCGATCATGAACAACCTTTCATCTTTTCCCTCCGTCACCTGCGGTTGACGACAGGGGGAGGGCAGGGCGTATATTGATAGTTAGCAAACTATGAATATCCTCGGTTCTCACATGTCCCTCGACGCACTGCACCTGAAAATCAGCAGCGGCATGGTCGTGGCTGCCCGTCACTGGCGCCGCCTGTGCCAGGGCGCCCTGACCGGCTACGGTATTTCCGAGGCCTGCGCGGTCCCCTTGCTGATGATCGTGCGCCTGGGCGATGGCGTGCATCAGGTGGCGGTGGCCCAGGCGGCCGGCCTGGAAAGTCCGTCGCTGGTGCGTCTGCTCGACCAGTTGTGCAAGGCTGGCTTGGTGTGCCGCAGCGAGGATCCTTTGGACCGTCGCGCCAAGGCGCTGAGCCTGACCGTCGAAGGCCGCGCCCTGGCCGAATCCATCGAGGGCGAGCTGGTGCGCCTGCGTCGTGAGGTGCTTGGGGGCATCGACCAGGCCGACCTGGAGGCCACCTTGCGGGTCATCCACGCCTTCGAACAGGCAGGCATGCAGCCATGAATGGCTTCTTCAGCTCGGTGCCGCCGGCCCGCGACTGGTTCTACGGCGTGCGCACCTTCGCGGCGTCGATGATCGCCCTGTACATCGCCCTGCTGATGCAATTGCCACGCCCTTACTGGGCCATGGCCACGGTCTATATCGTCTCCAGCCCATTCCTCGGCCCGACCACCTCCAAGGCGCTGTACCGCGCCCTGGGCACCTTGCTGGGTGCTGGCGGGGCGATCCTGTTGGTGCCGCCGCTGGTGCAATCCCCGCTGCTGCTGAGCATCGCCATCGCCCTGTGGACCGGCACGTTGCTGTTCCTCTCGCTGAACCTGCGCACGGCCAACAACTACGTGCTGATGCTGGCCGGCTACACCCTGCCGATGATCGCCTTGGCGGTGGTCGACAACCCGCTGGCAGTGTTCGACGTGGCCTCGTCCCGGGCCCAGGAGATTTGCCTTGGGATCGTCTGCGCGGCAGTGGTTGGCGCGGTGTTCTGGCCGCGCCGGCTGGCGCCCGTGGTGGTCGGCGCCACTGGCAGCTGGTTCGGCGAGGCGATCCGCTACTGCGATACCTATCTGGGCCGCGAAGCCGGCGCCGACAAGGTCGGCGGCATGCGTGGCGCGATGGTCGCCACCTTCAACTCGCTGGAGTTGATGATCGGGCAGCTCGGCCACGAAGGCGCCGGCCCGCACACCTTGAAAAATGCCCGTGAGCTGCGTGGCCGGATGATCCACCTGTTGCCGGTGATCGATGCCCTGGACGACGCCCTGATCGCCCTCGAGGGCCGCGCCCCTGCCCAGTTCGCTCAGTTGAAGCCGGTGCTCGACGCTGCCCGTGAATGGCTCAAGGGCACTGCCGACAGCGCCTCGGTGGCGCGCTGGACCGCCCTGCACGAGCAGATCGATCGCCTACAGCCCGGCGCTGCCGCCATCGACCAGCGCGCCGAGCTGCTGTTGTCCAACGCCCTCTATCGCCTGACCGAATGGGCCGACCTGTGGCAGGACTGCTGCACCCTGCAGCACGCCCTGCGCAAGGACGACGCCACGCCCTGGCGCGCGGTCTACCGCCACTGGCGCCTGGGCCGGCTGACGCCGTTCTTCGACCGCGGCCTGATGCTCTACTCGGTGTTTTCCACCGTCACCGCCATCGTCGTCGCCTGCGGCCTGTGGATCGGCCTGGGCTGGAACGACGGCGCCAGCGCGGTGATCCTCGCCGCCGTGTCGTGCAGTTTCTTCGCCGCCATGGACGACCCGGCGCCGCAGATCTACCGGTTCTTCTTCTGGACCCTGATGTCGGTGATCTTCTCCAGCCTGTACCTGTTCCTGGTGCTGCCCAACCTGCACGACTTCGCCATGCTGGTGCTGGCGTTCGCAGTGCCGTTCATCTGCGTCGGCACCCTGACCGTGCAGCCGCGTTTCTACCTCGGCACCTTGCTGACCATCGTCAACACCTCGACCTTCATCAGCATCCAGGGCGCCTACGACGCCGACTTCTTCACCTTCCTCAATTCCAACCTGGCCGGCCCCGTGGGGCTGCTGTTCGCCTTCATCTGGACCCTGGTGGTACGCCCGTTCGGCGTGGAGCTGGCGGCCAAGCGCATGACCCGCTTCGCCTGGCGCGACATCGTCGAGATGACCGTGCCGGCCACCCTGGCCGAGCACCGCCAGGTTGGCGTGCAGATGCTCGACCGCCTGATGCAGCACCTGCCTCGCCTGTCGCAGACCGGCCAGGACAGCGGCGTGGCCCTGCGCGACCTGCGCGTGGGCCTGAACCTGCTCGACCTACTGGCGTACATGCCGCGCGCCGGCGCCCAGGCTCGCGAGCGCTTGCAGACGGTGATCGAGGAAGTCGGCGCGCACTACGCCGCCTGCCTGCGCGCCGGCGAGCGCCTGCATGCCCCGGCGGCACTGCTGCGCAACATGGAGCGCGCGCGCCTGGCGCTGAACCTCGATGAGCTTTACGAGCGCGGCGATGCCCGCACCCACCTGCTGCACGCCCTGGCCGGTTTGCGTCTGGCGCTGCTGCCAGGTGTCGAGGTGATGCTCGAGCCCGCCGAACAAACGCAACTGCCCCCGGGCCTCGACGGAGCACCCCTGTGATTGGTGAACTGGATATCAGCGGGGTGTTCCTGCCCACGCTGCTGGTGATGATGTTTGGCACCTACCTGTTGTACCTGGGGGTACACGCAGTGCTGGTGCGCCTGCATTTCTACCGCCTGGTCTGGCACCGGGCGCTATTCAACGTTGCCCTGTATGCCGTGCTGCTTGGCGCGGTGGACCACTTTTGCCGAAGCCTGATGCTGCCATGAAAAAACCTTTGCTGACCCTGGGCCGCGTGGTCCTGACCTTGCTGGTAGTGACCTTCGCCGCCGTGCTCGTGTGGCAGATGGTGGTGTACTACATGTTCGCCCCCTGGACCCGCGACGGTCATATCCGCGCTGACGTGATCCAGATCGCCCCGGATGTCTCCGGGCTGATCCAGCAGGTCGAGGTGCGCGACAACCAGACCATCAAACGCGGTGACGTGCTGTTCACCATCGACCAGGACCGTTTCACCCTGGCCCTGCGCCAGGCCAAGGCAACCCTGGCCGAACGCCAGGAAACCCTGGCCCAGGCCTCCCGCGAGGCCCAGCGCAACCGCAAGCTGGGCAACCTGGTGGCGGCCGAGCAGTTGGAAGAGAGCCAGTCCCGCGAGGCCCGCGCCCGTTCGGCGGTGAGCGAGGCCCAGGTGCAGGTGGATGTCGCCCAGCTCAATCTCGACCGTTCGGTGGTGCGCAGCCCGGTGGATGGCTACCTCAACGACCGCGCCCCGCGTGCCCACGAGTTCGTCAGCGCCGGTCGCCCGGTGTTGTCGGTGGTCGACAGCGCCTCGTACCACGTCGATGGCTACTTCGAGGAAACCAAGCTGGGCGGTATCCATATCGGCGACGCCGTGGATATCCGTGTGATGGGCGACCCCACCCGCCTGCGCGGCCGAGTGCAGAGCCTGTCCGCCGGTATCGAGGACCGCGACCGCAGCAGCGGCGCCAACCTGCTGCCCAACGTCAACCCGGCGTTCAGTTGGGTGCGCCTGGCCCAGCGGATCCCGGTACGCATCACCTTCGACGAGGTGCCGGCGGACTTTCGCATGATCGCCGGGCGCACCGCCACGGTGTCGATCGTCGAGGGCCAGCGCCCATGAAACAGCTGATCCTGGCGGGGCTGTGCCTGTCCCTCGGCGCCTGCATGATGGTCGGCCCGGACTACGAGCTGCCCAAGGAGGCCGCAGTGCAGCGCGGCGACCTCAACGGCCCGCTGCGCCAGGACGCCGACAGCGTGGTCTCGGCGCCGGTGCCCGAGGACTGGTGGCAGCTGTATCAGGATCAACGGCTCAACCAGCTGGTGCGCGAGGCGCTCGGCGCCAACACCGAGCTGCGCGTGGCTGCCGCCAACATCGCCAAGGCCCGCGCCCAGGTGGAGGTGGCCGAGTCGCAGGGTGGCTTCAATGGTGGCGTCAAGCTGGGTGCGCAGCGCCTGCAGGAGTCCGGCGAAGCGTTCCTGCTGCCGGAGAAAGTGCCGGTGGCCAACATTGGCGAGGCGATCATCAGCGCCAGCTACCAGTTCGACCTGTGGGGCACCTTCAAGCGCGGCACCGAGGCCGCCAAGGCCAATGCCGATGCCGTGCAGGCCGCCGCCGACACCGCGCGTATCACCCTGGTGGCCGATGTGGTCAAGGCCTATACCCAGGTGTGCTCGGCCAACGAGGAGTACCACATCGCCCGCGAGTCGCTGGACCTGCAGCAGCAGAGCGTGCAACTGACCCAGCGTCTGCGCGACGCCGGGCGTGGCGACGAGAGCCAGGTCACTCGTTCGCAGACCCAGTTCAAGTCCTTGCGCGCCGAGCTGCCGCGCTTCAAGGCCGAGCGCGAGGCGGGCCTCTACACGCTGGCCGCGTTGCTGGCCAAGCCTGTCGAGCAATTGCCTGCCGGCACCGCCGATTGCGCCGAGCTGCCACAGCTGTCGCAACTGGTTCCGGTCGGCGATGGCGCCGCTCTGCTCAAGCGCCGCCCCGATGTGCGCCAGGCCGAGCGCCAGTTGGCCGCAGCCACCGCCACCATCGGTGTGGCTACCGGCGCGCTGTACCCGGATATCAGCATCGGCGCCCAGGTAGGCACCATCGGCATCCTCGACAATCTCGGCGAGCCGGCCACCAACCGCTGGGGCTTCGGCCCGCAGATCAGCTGGAACATCCCCACCAACGGCACCCGCGCGCGCATCCGCATGGCCGAGGCCTCGACCCAGGCGGCGCTGGCACATTTCGATGGGGTGGTACTGAATGCCATTCGCGAAACCCAGACCCGCCTGGCGCAATACAGCGCACTGCTGGATCGACGCGACGCGCTGGCCGAGGCGGAGCGCTCCGCCAAGGAGTCGGCGGACCAGACCCACATGCGCTATCAGGTAGGGCGTGAGTCGTTCCTGGCGGACCTGCAGGCGACGCGGACCTACACCGACGTACGGGCACAGCTGGCGGCGGCCAACAGTCAGGTGGCGATGGGGCAGATAGGCGTGTTCCTGGCCTTGGGTGGCGGCTGGAAGAATAGCGCCAGGCCCTGAAATCCCTGGGGCCGCTGTGCGGCCCTTTTGTCGCGGTTCGTCGCCACGACAAGCCGGCTCCCACAAAGGCTGCACAGATCCCTGTGGGAGCAACTGTCTTGTGTTGCTTGTAATGGCCTCATCGCTGGCAAGCCAGCTCCCACAAGGATGGCGCTTGGCCTGAGGGCGGCGCGGTCGGGGTGGGAGCCGGCTTGCCGGCGATGGAGGCAACACAGCAACATCACGTGTCACTCCATTTACGCCTCGTCCGCTGAGGGAACTAGCCTGACCTGTCATCACCAGGAGCAGGCATATGAATAGTCCTCATTCCGATCAACTCAGGCGTGGCAGGTTCTCCGAACCAGGCAGGCTTTATCTGCTCACCAGCAAGACCTTGAACCGCGTGCCGTATCTGGTCGATCTGCGATCGGCTCGGTTGCTGATTGCGCAGTTGCGCACTGTGGAGCAAGAAGGCATCGCCCGTTCGCTGGCCTGGGTTGTGATGCCAGATCATTTTCACTGGCTTGTGGAGCTTGGGGACGTGGATCTGAAAACGCTGATGCGCAGGGTCAAGTCGCGCAGTACGCGGATGATCAATGGATATCAGAGGCGCACCGGTCGCCTGTGGCAGCAAGGCTTTCATGATCGGGCATTGCGGCGTGAGGAAGATGTGCGCGCTGTTGCGCGCTACATTGTCATGAATCCCAAACGGGCAGGCTTGGTTGAGAGGATCGGCGATTATCCGCATTGGGATGCCATCTGGCTTTGAATGGCAGCTGTCATGGTTGCCTGTGCTGGCCTCATCGCCGGCAAGCCGGCTCCCACCCCGACCGCGCCGCCCTCAGGCCAAGCGCCATCCTTGTGGGAGCTGGCTTGCCAGCGATGAGGCCATTACAAGCAACACAAGACAGTTGCTCCCACAAAAGCTGCTCCGATCCCTGTGGGAGCCGGCTAGCCGTGGCGACGAACCGCGGCGAAAGGGCCACATAGCGGCCCCGGCAATTCTGATTTGGTACAGAGATCTTGGGGCAGCTCTGCAGTACAGGGATTGCGTTTGGCTCAGGAGGCTTAGTTCAGCACCCGCGCCGGCTCATCCGGGGGCAGGTTGTCCCGCCCACGCGGCTGCTTCGCCTGTCCGGGCACCGAACCGCCCAACTGCTCGGCCAGTTGCTGCGCCACATCCTCGCCCAGCGCCTTCGACACATCGCGCACCACCCGCGGACGGTTCAACGTCACGCGGCGGTCCTGGCTTTTCACCAGCTTGGTGTCCTGCCCTTCACCCATGGCGGTGAACGCCGAGGTGATCTCGTAGGTGCGGGTGTTGATCAGGCTGAAGTCGGCGACCACGGTCAGGCCCAGCACCGCCGAGTAGCTGTCGGTGTGGTCCAGCGAGTTGATGTCCTGCTGGAAGTCGATGTCCGATAGGGTGCCGAACAGCACGTAGTCGGCACCCTTGAACGCGCCGTTCTTGATGCGGCGGATCACGTCGTACACGTCTTCCTTCGAGTCGGCGGTGTAGGGGCGGCCCTGGACCAGCTGGAACATGCCGGTCTTGAGGATCTCACCCTTGATGTCGCCGCCGAACTTGCGCAGTTCGGTCTGCTCGATGTAGCTGTTGAGGCTCTCGTACTCGCTGTAGCTCGACTGGCCGCTGGCGTGATACATGCCGGCCTGGCCGCTGCTCTGGGCGTTGATGGTGTGGATGTATTCCTCCACCTGCGCCTGGTAGGCCAGGTCGGTCACCGCCACCTTGGGGGCCGCCTGCACGCCGAAGGCGCAGGCCAGGCCGATGATTGCCATCCATGCACGCATCGATCAGCGCTCCGTGGTCTTGCGGATTTCTTTTTCGTCCATCCACTCGGCCAGGCCGCTTTCCACGTCGATCAGCTGCAGGCTGAACTTGTAGAACACGTCCTTGTAGTCGCTGCTGCGCTTGACGATCGAGCTGATGGAGCCTTCCAGGCGGTACTTGGCGGCGATCATGTTGCCGGTCTTGGCCACGGTCTTCTTCTTGTACAGGCCGCTCTGGTTCTGCAGCTTGAGCTGGTCGACCTGGCTCTGCATGTCGGTGTTGTCGCTGGCGAAGCGGGCGGCGCCGGACTTCATCAGCTGGGTCTTGATCGAGGTGGTGATCTCGCGGGTATCGATGTACTCGCTGGTCTTGTTCTTCACGTCGTACACCTGCACCACCGGGCGGCCGTGCAGCACGCCGGACTGGGCCAGCGAGCGGGTCATGCTCTCGGCGATCATCTGCAGGTCGGTGGAGCCGAACTCGTTGGTCACCAGCTCGACGGCCTTGCTGTCGCCGTAGCTGATGTTCTTGCCGCCGAGAACCGGCGAAGGAGTGCTGCAGCCGCTGACCAGGGCGATGGCGATGGCGGCGAGGGAAAGGCGTGCAAACATGGAACGTGCTCCTGAAAGGGGTTACCGGGTGTGGACTTCGAGGCGGAAGTCGCGGGCAGCGGGGGTCGGGGCGATGGCGGGCAGGAACTTGGCCTGCTTGCCGTACAGCGGCAGGGCCTTCCAGCTCTCTTCATCGGCCACCGGGAAACCGTCGCTGCCCAGCCAGGCGAAGCGGTAGAACAGGGTCTGGTTGCTGCGGCTAGTGTTGGTCAGCGCAACATTGACGGTGAGGTAGCCGTTTTCGCGGGCGACGCGCATCTGGCCGACTTCGATGTCATCCAGCTGGCCCATGGTCACCACCTTGCTGGCGGCGCTGCCCGGGGCAGGGGGTGGGGTGGCGCAGCCGGCCAGGAGGGCCACGGCGGCCAGGGCGAGGCATGTTTTGCGCATGTTCGATCCTTGGGTTACTTGAGGCTGGCGACAGCGGTGGCTGCGGCCTGCGGGGCGATTTCGACGGACGGGCCGCCGGCGAATACGCGGTTACCGACCACGCGCAGGGTGACCACCTGATAGGGGCGATCGATCTTCACCGTGACTTGGGTGCCGCCGAGGCTCGACGGCAGGCTCAGGTGATGTTCGCCCGGCTTGAGGCGTACACGGGCCACCTGGGTTTCGTCGGGCAGGGTGCGCCAGGTGCGGGTATCGGCACCTTCCAGCACGGTGGAGGCGATGCCCACCACCAGCCCGGCCATCGGGTTGGTCTTGTTCAGGTTTTTCTGCGCCACGCCACGGCTGATGGCGCGCACGCTGGTGCGCAGGATGATGCCCGGCATGTCGTCGCGCAGGGCGCGGCGCGACATGGCGGTGGTGCTGTTGAGCGCGGTCAGGGCCAGGGCCTTGTCGTTGAGCTGGATCTCGCTCAGGTGCGCGGTGGAGGTGTCTTCCTTGATGATCGGGAACGACAGCGGGGTGATCACCAGGTTGTCCTGGATCGGCAGTGGCAACGGGATGCGGATCGAATCGCGGGCCGGGGCCAAACCGGTCTGCACCACGATCAGCACGTCGCTTTCGCCGGCCTTGGCGCTGTTCTTGTCCAGTTCGAGCAGCGCCTGGTCCAGCAGCGGCGTGTTCGGGCGTAGCTCGGCGGCCTTGCGGTAGCCCGGCGCGGCCAGGCCTTTCTCGCCGAGGGCCTCGTAGACATAACCGGACAGGTAATGGCTGAACGCGCTCTGGTAGCTGTTCTTCAGACCGACCACCTCAGGGGCGTCGAGGCTGGCGACCGGGTAACCCTGCAGGTCCTTGTATTCGGTCTTGATGCCTTCCTTCTCGGCCTCTTCCTCGCGCTTGAGGTATTCCTTGTCGCGCAGCTCGGCGATGATCGCTTCGCGCTCGTGGGTCTTCTTGATCTCGGTGCGGGCACCGTCGAAATCGTTCTGCGCCAGCAGGTTCAGGGCCATCTGCGTGGTCAGCATGACTTTTTCGTAGTCGTAGCCTTCGTAGCGGCGCACCTTGTCGTTGACCAGGTAGCTGCCGAACTGGCTCAGGTACTTGTCGGTGTCGAGCTTGACCGACTCTTCCCACTGGAACACTACGCTGTCGGCCGAGCGCCAGGCGTCCTGACTGCCCTTGAGGTCGCCCTTGGAGCGCAGCAGCTCGCCTTTTTCGAAGTAGTAGAGCAGGTCTTTCTTGTCGCCCTTGTTGTTGCTTTCCAGCAGGGCGAGGGCGGCGTCGACATTACCGGCGGCCAACTGCTTGTTGGTCTCCTGCAGTTCGCTGTCGTAGCTGCGGAACACCGAGCAGCCGGTAAGCTGCACGGCGGCGACCAGGGTCGCCAGGGTGAGGGCGCGGGATACCATCGGACTTCTTCTTTCCCTGAAACGGTTGGCCGCATGGGCGGGGGCGGCAGATCCCTCTGTTTTATCGCCAGAACCTCTCGATGGAGGCGCCTTGATTGCTGATGGCTATTACGGCGGCGCGGGATTATACCCAAAGTAATAGCCACGTGATGGCGAATTGCTTCGCATTTTCTGCAGGCGTGCCATCAGTCGGAAAAGCGCTTTCCAGGCTGTCGACCGGTCAATTTGTCGCAAGATTTTTCATGAAATCTGCCGGTGAGCCTTGAGCGGGGGAGAGTGGAAGTGAACAATGTTCTCTTTCGTATTCCCGTCGAGATTGGCCATGATTTCCCGTTCCCGTCTGCTTGCCTGGCTGCCTGCCCTGTTGCTTGGCCCAATGCTGGCGCTGTGCAGCACCCCGACGCTGGCCGAAGCACCGGCCGAGGCGACCAAGGCGTTGCACCTGCTGGACTACATCGGTGCCGACTACCCGCCGACAGTGCGCGACGGCAAGGTGGTGGACGACGGCGAGTACCGTGAGCAGCAGGAGTTCAGCGGCGTGCTGGCTGAGCTGGTCAAGGGGCTGCCCGAGCATGCCGAACGCGGCGCGCTGGAGCAGGGTGTCCAGAGCCTGCGCCAGGCCATCGACCAGCGTCAGGACGGTGCCGGCGTTGCCCGCCAGGCCCGCCAGCTGGGCGCACGCCTGGCGGTGGCCTACGAGGTCAGCCAGGCGCCGGTGATCACCCCGGACCCGGCCCGTGGCGCATCGTTGTATGCCCAGAATTGCTCGATCTGCCACGGCGATACCGGGCTGGGCGATGGCCCGGCCGGCGTCGGCCTGGAGCCTGCGCCGGCCAACCTGCGCGATGCTGCGCGCCTCGACCAGCTCAGCCTGTTCGACCTGTACAACACCCTCGGGCTGGGCATCGAGGGCACCGAGATGCCCTCGTTCGCCGACCAGCTCGACGAGCGCCAGCGCTGGGACGTGGCGGCCTATATCGCCAGCTTCACCGCCGATCCGCAGGCGGCAAAGAGCGACAAGACCTGGAACCTCGCCGACCTGGCCCGACAGACTCCGGCCGAGGTCGCCGCCAACGAAGGCGCAAATGCCGTGGCCGCGTTCCGCGCCCAGCGGGCGCAACCGCCGCAGGTCAAGCGTGGTCCGGCGCAACTGCTCGAGTACACCTCCAGCACTTTGGACAAGAGCCTGGCGGCCTATCGCGCCGGTGACCACGACCAGGCCTACGACTTGTCGGTGGCGGCCTACCTGGAAGGCTTCGAGCTGGTGGAAAGCTCGCTCGACAACATCGACACCCAGGCCCGCAAGGACACCGAGAAGTCGCTGATGGCCTACCGGCAGTCGCTGCAGGACGGCCTGCCGGTGGCCCAGGCCGAACAGCGCCTGGGCGAAGCCAAGGTCAAGCTCGAACAGGCCTCGAAGCTGCTGGGCAGCGATGGCCTGAGCTGGTCGTTGAGCTACATCTCCGGCCTGCTGATCCTGCTGCGCGAGGGCCTGGAGGCGATCCTGGTGCTGGCGGCGATCCTCGCTTTCCTGCGCAACACCGGCCAGCAGTCGGCGGTGCGCAGCGTCAACGTTGGCTGGGCCCTGGCGCTGGTCGCCGGCTTCGCTACCTGGGCCCTGGCGGCCTACGTGATCGACGTCGGTGGCGCGCAGCGTGAGCTGCTCGAAGGCTGTACGGCCTTGTTCGCCGCGGTGATGGTGCTGTGGCTCGGCGTGTGGATGCACGACCGCCGCCACGCCGCCGCCTGGCAGGACTACATCAAGAGCAGCCTGGTCAGTGGCGGCGGGCGCTTCGGCTTTGCCGTGCTGGCGTTCTTCTCGGTGTACCGCGAGCTGTTCGAGGTGATCCTGTTCTACGAGACCCTGTGGCTGCAGGCCGGGCCGGCTGGCCACCAGGCGGTTCTGGCAGGCGGTGCCACGGCGCTGGTGCTGCTGGTGGGCCTGGCCTGGGTGATCCTGCGCGGCTCGGCCAAGCTGCCGCTGTCGCTGTTCTTCAGCATCAACGCGGCTTTGCTCTGCGCGTTGTCGGTGGTGTTCGCCGGGCATGGCGTCAAGGCGCTGCAGGAGGCTGGCGTGCTGGGTACGCGGCCGGTGGCGTTCTTCGAATTCGACTGGCTGGGGATCCATGCCGATCTCTACTCACTGAGCGCGCAGGCGGTGGCGTTGCTGGCTATCGTGTTCCTCTATGGACGCAGCCGCTTGGCCGAGAAGCGCCGGGCGGCGGCCAGCTGAGTCCGTGCAGGGGAAGGGGCGGTTCGCCGTCGCCCCGCCCTGCGATGAGGCTGGCATAATGTCCACCTGTTCAGGCGCTATCGCGGGGCAAACCCGTTCCCACGACGCCACTGCCCGGAGTACAGGATTAATCCCATGCGTGTATGGATCGATGCCGACGCCTGCCCCAAGGCGGCCAAGGACCTGATCGTCAAGTTCGCCCTCAAGCGCAAGCTGGAGGTGGTGATGGTGGCCGGCCAGCCACAGATCAAGCCAGCCTTCGCCTGCGTGCGGCTTATCGTGGTGCCCAGCGGCATGGACGCGGCCGACGACTACCTGGTGGACAACGCCGAGCCCGGCGAGCTGGTGATCTGCAGCGACGTGCCGCTGGCCGACCGCCTGATCAAGAAAGGCGTGGCCGCGCTGGACCCACGTGGCCGCGAGTTCGATGAGCGCAACATGGGCGAGCGCCTGGCGGTACGCAACCTGTTCACCGAACTGCGCGAGCAGGGGCAGGTGGGTGGCGGGCAGGCACCTTATGGCGAACGCGAGAAGCAGGCGTTCGCCAATGCCCTGGACCGGATTCTTGGACGGCTTTCCAAACGCTAGGGGCCGTAGGAATCAGTCGTTTTCGTGGGTCAGCTCCAGCACCCGGTCCACCAGCTTGTAGATGCCACCCGCCGCCTCGCTGATCGACTTGGCCAGCATGTACGCCGGGGTAGTCACCAGCTTGCGCTGGGTATCTTCGACGATGTCATGCACATCGCACTCTTCATGGGTGCCGCCCATCTTCACCACCGCCGCGCTGGTGCCGGCGTCAGTGCCGATGGTGCAGACCACGCCCGGCCCATAGATCTTCGCCGCCAGGGCCGGCGAGATGCAGATCAGCCCGACCGGCTTGCAGGCGTCGGCAAAGGCCTCGGCCAGCGCCAGCACGTCCGGTTGCACGGTGCAGTTGGCGCCTTCGACGGCAAAGTTCGACAGGTTCTTCGCCGCGCCGAAGCCTCCCGGCACGATCAGGGCGTCGAAGTCCTCGACCTTGGCTTCGCGAATGTCCTTCACCTCACCACGGGCAATGCGCGCCGACTCCACCAGCACATTGCGCGATTCCGGCATCTGTTCTCCGGTCAGGTGGTCGATCACATGCATCTGCGCGATGTTCGGCGCGAAGCACTGCACCTGGGCGCCACGCTGATCGAGGCGCAGCAGGGTGATCACGCTCTCGTGGATTTCGGCGCCGTCGTATACGCCGCAACCGGACAGAATCACCGCAACTTTTTTCGTCATGCTCAATACTCCAGTGTCGAGGCGCTAAATGTCCTCTAGTTTGGCAGATGTAGCCATGGGATTTGCCCCAGTGCAGGCCTAATCTTCGTGGACAACCTTGGAGGTGGCCGTTCATGGACCTGATTCTGCTGGCCGTGCCGTTCTTCTTCGTGCTGATCGCGGTGGAGCTGATCGCCGACCGCGTGCGCGGGCGGCGCAACTACCAGCTTGCCGACTCGATCAACAGCCTGAGCACCGGTGCGCTGTCCACCAGCACCGGGCTGTTGACCAAAGGGATAGGGCTGGTCACCTATGCCGTGGCCTGGGAGCACCTGGCCTGGTTGCGGCTGCCGGCGGATGCCTGGTGGGTGTGGGTGGTCGCCTTCGTGCTCTACGACCTCTGCTATTACTGGCTGCACCGCCTGGGCCACGAGCGCAACGTGTTGTGGGCCGCGCACTCGGTGCATCACCAGAGCGAGGAGTACAACCTCACAACCGCCTTGCGCCAGACCAGCAGCGGTTTTCTGTTTTCCTGGATCTTCTACCTGCCGCTGGCGTTGCTGGGCGTGCCGCCCCTGGTGTTCATCACCGTGGCCTCGCTGAACCTGCTCTACCAGTTCTGGGTACACACTCGCCATGTGCCCAAGCTGGGCTGGCTCGAATGGATTTTCATCACGCCGTCCAACCATCGCGTCCACCATGCGCAGAATCCTCTGTACTTGGATCGCAACTACGGCGGCGTGTTCATAATCTGGGACCGGCTGTTCGGCACCTTTCAGGAAGAGGACGAGCACGAGCCGGTGATCTTCGGCGTGACCACGCCTTTGGCGAGCTGGAACCCGCTGTGGGCCAACGTGCAGTTCTACGCCCAGCTGTGGGACGACGCCCGGCGAACGGCCCGTTGGTGGGACAAGCTGCGTATCTGGTTCATGCCCACTGGCTGGCGGCCGGCGGACGTGGCCGCCGCTTATCCACAGGCCAAGCAGGATCTTGCCGCGTTTCGCAAGTTCGCGATCCCGCTGGGCGCTGCACAGCAGCTGTACGTCACGGCGCAGTTCGCGGTCTACGTGGCGGTGGGCAGTTATCTGATGGACGTGGCCGAACAGGTGATGCCCGCGGCCCTGGCATTGGGCTGGACGGTAATGGCGTTCGGGCTGTTCGTGCTGGGCGTGGCGTTGGAGGACCGGCCTTGGGCAGCGCGCCTGGAGCTGGCGCGCCTGCTGTCGAATGCGCCAGCGCTGTACCTGGCCGGCGCGCTGGGCTTAGTGCCGGTCACGCCCCTGTTCTGGCTGCTGCTCCTGGGTTACAGCCTGCTCAGCCTCGGCGGCCTGGCCCTCTGCCGCCGCGCGCCGCTCGGCGCGGCTGTTGCGAAAGCGCCGGCGCAGCCAGAGCGCGAGGCCCAGCACCAGCAGGCCACCGAGCACCCATAGTTCGTATTTCTTGATGCTGCCCAGCATGCCTTCGAGGATGGCGCCGAAGTGATAGGCGGCCAGGCCCAGGGCCAGAGCCCAGACCGCGGCACCGATGCCATTGAGCAGCAGGTAGCGGCGTGGTGGGTAGCCGGACAGGCCGATGGCCACCGGCATCACCGTGCGCAGGCCGTAGACGAAGCGGAAGCTCAGCACCCAGATATCCGGATGGCGGCGGATATGCTCCAGCGCGCGGTCGCCCATGGCCTGCCAGCGCGGCTTTCGGGCGAGAATCTTGCGCCCGTGGCGGCGCCCCATGAAGTACCACAGCTGGTCACCGGCATAGCTGCCGCAGAATGCCACCAGCACTACCAGCTTGATGTCCATGTATTCGCGGAATGCAAGAAACCCTGCGAGCACAAGGATGGTCTCGCCTTCGAAGAACGTGCCGAGAAAAAGGGCAAAGTAGCCGAAATCGTTCAGGAATTGTTGAAGCATTTTCTGGCGTGCTGGCGAAATGAACGCGCAGCCTACCCCTTCGGGCGCGATCGGGAAAGTGTCCAAATGTGTCTCGACGTGAACATTTCCTACAAGGACAATGACTGCGGCCACAAGTCGCAGGGTTGCCCTCGGGTGTCACACAGGCGTCATAATGGCCGCTTATAACTGTCGCGCTCGCCCGCCTGCGCGGGCTCAGGAGTCTGCCGTGAGCTTTACCCCCGCCAATCGTCTGTTTCCTGCCACCCGTCTGCGTCGCAACCGCCGGGACGAATTCTCCCGTCGCCTGGTTCGCGAAAACACCCTGACTGTCGATGACCTGATTCTTCCGGTATTCGTACTGGACGGCGAGGGCCGCCGCGAAGAAGTGCCGTCCATGCCGGGCGTCGAGCGCCTGTCGATCGACCTGCTGCTGGAAGCCGCGCAGGGTTGGGTAGAGCTGGGCATTCCGGCGCTGGCGCTGTTCCCGGTGACCCCGACCGAAAAGAAATCCCTCGATGGCGCCGAAGCCTGGAACCCGGACGGCATCGCCCAGCGCGCCACCCGCGCCCTGCGTGCCCGCTTCCCGGAACTGGGGGTGATCACCGACGTGGCCCTCGACCCGTTCACCACCCACGGTCAGGACGGCATCCTCGACGAGGAAGGCTACGTGCAGAACGACATCACCGTCGACGCGCTGGTGCGTCAGGCGCTGTCCCATGCCGAGGCTGGTGCCCAGGTGGTCGCGCCGTCAGACATGATGGACGGCCGCCTCGGCGCGATCCGCGAAGCCCTGGAAGTGGCCGGCCACGTCAACGTGCGCATCATGGCCTACTCGGCCAAGTACGCCAGTGCCTACTATGGCCCGTTCCGCGACGCGGTCGGCTCGGCGCTGAATCTGGGCAAGGCCAACAAGGCCTCCTACCAGATGGACCCGGCCAACAGCGATGAGGCCCTGCACGAAGTGGCCACCGACCTCGCCGAAGGTGCCGACATGGTCATGGTCAAGCCGGGCATGCCGTACCTGGACATCGTTCACCGCGTGAAGACCGAGTTCAAGGTGCCGACCTTCGTCTATCAGGTCAGCGGCGAGTACGCCATGCACATGGCTGCCATCCAGAACGGCTGGCTCAGCGAAGCCGTGATCCTCGAATCCCTCACCGCTTTCAAACGGGCAGGCGCTGATGGCATCCTGACCTATTTCGCCGTGCGTGCCGCTCAATTGATGAGAGGGCAGTAACGCCCTCCAGGAACGTCAGATGAATAATGAAGTGCTAACCCCTGTCGAGATCAAGGATGCCCAGGCCGTGCCCGAAGAAATGGTGCAGACCCCACCCGACCTGCCGGCGGTAGTAGAGCCGGAACCGGTCGTCGAAGCAGCCCCGGCACCTGCGCCTGCGCCGGCCCCGGCGATCGCCGTGCCGAGCCTGGACGACAGCAGCCTGTACATTCATCGCGAGCTCTCGCAGCTGCAGTTCAACATCCGCGTGCTGGAACAGGCGCTGGACGAATCCTACCCGCTGCTCGAGCGCCTGAAGTTCCTGTTGATCTTCTCTAGCAACCTCGACGAGTTCTTCGAGATCCGCGTGGCGGGGCTTAAGAAGCAGATCAACTTCGCCCGCGAACAGGCCGGCGCCGACGGCCTGCAGCCGCACCAGGCGCTGGCGCGGATCAGCGAGCTGGTGCACCTCGAAGTGGATCGCCAGTACGCGATCCTCAACGACGTGCTGCTGCCGGAGCTGGAAAAACACGCCATTCGTTTCATCCGTCGCCGTTACTGGACACCCAAGCTCAAGACCTGGGTCCGGCGCTTTTTCCGCGACGAGATCGCGCCGATCATCACCCCGATCGGCCTCGACCCGACCCACCCGTTCCCGCTGCTGGTGAACAAGAGCCTGAACTTCATCGTCGAGCTCGAGGGTGTCGACGCCTTCGGCCGCGATTCGGGCCTGGCGATCATCCCGGCGCCGCGCCTGCTGCCGCGGGTGATCCGAGTGCCGGAAGACGTGGGCGGGCCTGGCGACAACTATGTGTTCCTGTCGTCGATGATCCATGCCCATGCCGATGACCTGTTCCAGGGCATGAAGGTCAAGGGCTGCTATCAGTTCCGCCTGACCCGTAACGCCGACCTGGCGCTGGACTCGGAAGAGGTCGACGACCTGGCCCGTGCCCTGCGCGGCGAGTTGTTCTCGCGCCGCTACGGCGATGCCGTGCGCCTCGAGGTAGCCGATACCTGCCCGAAACACCTCTCCGACTATCTGCTCAAACAGTTCAGCCTGAGCGAGAGCGAGCTGTACCAGGTCAACGGCCCGGTCAACCTGACCCGCCTGTTCAGCATCACCGGGCTCGACAGCCACCCGGAGCTGCAGTACACGCCGTTCACCCCGGCGATCCCCAAACTGCTGGTCAATGCCGACAACATCTTCAGTGTGATCGGCAAGCAGGACATCCTGCTGATGCACCCATTCGAATCGTTCACCCCGGTGATCGACCTGCTGCGTCAGGCCGCCAAGGACCCGCATGTGCTTGCCGTGCGCCAGACGCTCTATCGCTCGGGTGCCAACTCGGAGATCGTCGACGCCCTGGTGGACGCGGCGCGTAACGGCAAGGAGGTCACGGCAGTGATCGAATTGCGCGCACGCTTCGACGAAGAGTCCAACCTGCAGATGGCCAGCCGCCTGCAGGCTGCCGGCGCGGTGGTGATCTACGGGGTGGTGGGCTTCAAGACCCACGCCAAGATGATGCTGATCCTGCGCCGCGAGCAGGGCGAGATCGTCCGTTACGCGCACCTGGGCACCGGCAACTACCACGCCGGCAACGCCCGCCTGTACACCGACTACAGCCTGCTGACCTCCGACGACGCCCTCACCGAGGACGTCGGCAAGCTGTTCAGCCAGCTGATCGGCATGGGCAAGACCCTGCGCATGAAGAAGCTGCTGCACGCGCCCTTCACCCTGAAGAAGGGCATGCTCGACATGATCGCCCGGGAGACCCAGTTCGCCCTGGAGGGCAAGCCTGCGCACATCATCGCCAAGTTCAACTCGCTGACCGACGCCAAGATCATCAAGGCGCTGTACAAGGCCAGCCAGTCGGGCGTGCGCATCGACCTGGTGGTGCGCGGCATGTGCTGCCTGCGTCCGGGCATCCCGGGGGTGTCGCACAACATCCACGTGCGCTCGATCATCGGCCGCTTCCTCGAGCACACCCGGGTGTTCTACTTCCTCAACGGCGGCGAGGAGCAGATCTACCTGTCCAGTGCCGACTGGATGGAGCGCAACCTCGACAAGCGCGTCGAGACCTGCTTCCCGGTGGAGGGCAAGAAGCTGTTGCTACGGGTCAAGAAGGAGTTGGAGGGGTACCTGACCGACAACACCCAGGCCTGGACCCTGCAACCGGACGGGCGCTACGTGCGCAGCACGCCGACCGGCAACCAGAACCCGCGCAGTGCCCAGGCGACCCTGCTGGAGCGCCTGAGCAACCCGGTCCTCAACGTACGCTGAGAACGAAGCCGACCCGGGCCAGCCACTCCGCCTCGTTGGCGAAGTCGGCCTGGGTCAGCTGGTTTTCTTCCAGCCAGTTTCCAGGGAAGACCACTTCGAGGCTGTTGTCGCCGGCCTGAAGCACCACTTTCGGCATCTGCTGGGTGCCACGGATATGGTGGAAGAGGATGGCGAAGCGCAGCAGTACGCATAGGCGCAGCAGCTTGACGCCTTCATCGCCCAGTTCGGCGAACTTGTCCTTGGGAATGTTGCGTCGATGGCCGCGCACCAGCAGGGCCATCATCTGCTGGTCCTCGCGGGAGAAGCCGGAAAGGTCGGAGTGCTCGATCAGGTAGGCGCCGTGCTTGTGGTAGTGATAATGAGCGATGTCCAGGCCCACCTCATGCACTTTCGCTGCCCAGCCTAGCAGATCGCGCCAGTTGCCCTGTTCAAGATCCCATGCCTTGGCCACTTGGTCGAAGGCGTGCAGTGCTTTGCGCTCGACTCGAGCGGCCTGGCCCTGGTCGACGTGGTAGCGTTCCATCAGCGAGTTCAGGGTGCGCTCGCGCACATCCTCGTGATGGTGGCGGCCCAGCAGGTCGAACAACACACCTTCGCGCAGGGCACCGTCGCAGTGCTCCATCCGCTGCAGCTCCAGCGCATCGAAGATCGCCTCGAGGATGGCCAGGCCCGCCGGGAAGATGGTGCGGCGATCGGGCTTGACCCCTTCGAAGTCGATCTTGTCGGTTTCGCCCAGCTTGAACAGCTTACGCTTGACCCAGGCCAGGCCCTCGGCGTTGACCTCGCCATTACCCAGACCGCCGGACTTGATGGCGGCGCCAATGGCGCGGATGGTCCCGGACGAGCCGATGGCCTCGTCCCAGGTCAGGCGATGCAGGGCGTTCTCGATGCTCATCAGCTCCAGGCGCGCGGCGGTGTAGGCCTGGGCATAGCGCGCCGGGGTGATCTTGCCGTCGCGGAAGTAGCGCTGGGTGAAGCTTACGCAGCCCATCTGTAGGCTTTCGCGCAGCAGCGGCTCGAAACGTTGGCCGATGATGAACTCGGTGCTGCCGCCGCCGATGTCGGCGACCAGGCGCTTGCCCGGGGTGTCGGCCAGGGTGTGGGACACGCCCAGGTAGATCAGGCGCGCTTCTTCGCGGCCAGAAATGACCTCGACCGGGTGGCCGAGGATGGCCTCGGCGCGCAGGATGAATTCGTTACGATTGCGTGCTTCGCGCAGGGCGTTGGTGCCGACGATGCGCACCGAGCCCTGGGGCATGCCGTTGATCAGCTGGGCGAAGCGCTTTAGGCATTCCAGGCCGCGCTGCATGGCTTCTTCGCTGAGCTTGCGCTCCTCGTCGATGCCGGCGGCGAGCTGAACCTTTTCTCCAAGCCTTTCGAGGATGCGGATTTCCGTGTGATGGGCCTTGGCCACGACCATGTGGAAGCTGTTGGAGCCCAGGTCGATGGCGGCGATCAGAGACAGGTTCTTCGCGGTGGTATGCGGCATGGTTTGGAGGTTCTCGGTCGTTAACCCGGCAATCGTGCCACGATCGCGGCCATACGCCAACGAGCGGCACGGCAAGGCTTGATGCATGGCAATGTCATAGCAATGTTATGACCGTGACATGACAGTTTCGATTCGTGGCGTCTTGCACAACTATAGTTACACTCAATCGTCTGTGGCTTCCTGTCGCGCCTGGGTGCGGCTATGATGGGCAACGTTTTTTTGTGCTTACGACCTGGAGATATCCATGAGCAGCGATCTTATCAAACATGTCACCGACGCCAGCTTCGAAGCCGACGTACTCAAGGCTGAAGGCGCGGTGCTGGTCGACTACTGGGCTGAATGGTGCGGCCCATGCAAGATGATCGCGCCGGTACTGGACGACATCGCTTCGGAATATCAAGGCAAGGTGACCATCGCCAAGTTGAACATCGATGAAAATGCCGAGACCCCGGCCAAGCACGGCGTGCGTGGCATTCCGACGCTGATGCTGTTCAAGAACGGCAACGTCGAGGCCACCAAGGTCGGCGCGTTGTCCAAGTCGCAGCTCAAAGCGTTCCTCGACGCCAGCCTGTGATGTGAAGAAGCCCCGCAAATGCGGGGCTTTTCTTTATCTGTTGTAGGTGGTTTCCCTGAGGGCTGGCGAGCCCCGGCCTTGCGGCCATCCACTCGGATAGCCCCATAAAACACTGGCCAAAACCACTAGACGTCGAAAAAAGCAAGTGTTACATTCGGCCTCGCACTGCTTCTCCAGTGCCCTCTGCACGCCGTCGCCGAAGCATCCCTAATTCGAATCAGTACGCGATCCTGTCGCCATCTAGCGGCGCGGCCTCATTAAGCCAACTGCTTAATTTTTCCCTTCCTTACATGATTACGTCACTCCCCTTATGAACCTGACAGAACTCAAGCAAAAGCCGATTACCGATCTTTTGGAAATGGCCGAACAGATGGGCATCGAAAACATGGCCCGTTCGCGCAAACAGGACGTGATTTTCGCCCTGCTGAAAAAGCATGCGAAAAGCGGCGAAGAGATCTCGGGTGACGGCGTGCTGGAGATTCTCCAGGATGGTTTCGGTTTCCTGCGTTCGGCGGATGCCTCTTACCTGGCCGGCCCTGACGACATCTACGTTTCGCCCAGCCAGATCCGTCGCTTCAACCTGCGCACCGGCGACACCATCGTCGGCAAGATCCGTCCACCGAAGGAAGGCGAGCGTTACTTCGCGCTGCTGAAGGTCGACACCATCAACTTCGACCGTCCGGAAAACGCGAAGAACAAGATCCTCTTCGAAAACCTGACGCCGCTGTTCCCCAACAAGCGCCTGAAGATGGAAGCCGGTAACGGCTCCACCGAAGACCTCACCGGTCGCGTGATCGACCTGTGCGCCCCGATCGGCAAAGGCCAGCGTGGCCTGATCGTCGCACCGCCGAAAGCCGGTAAGACGATCATGCTGCAGAACATCGCGGCCAACATCACCCGCAACAACCCCGAGTGCCACCTGATCGTCCTGCTGATCGACGAGCGCCCGGAAGAAGTGACCGAGATGCAGCGCACCGTGCGCGGCGAAGTGGTCGCCTCGACCTTCGACGAGCCGCCGACCCGCCACGTGCAGGTTGCCGAGATGGTCATCGAGAAGGCCAAGCGCCTGGTCGAGCACAAGAAAGACGTGGTCATCCTGCTCGACTCCATCACCCGTCTGGCGCGTGCCTACAACACCGTGATCCCAAGCTCCGGCAAGGTGCTGACCGGTGGTGTCGATGCCCATGCCTTGGAGAAGCCGAAGCGCTTCTTCGGTGCCGCCCGTAACATCGAGGAAGGCGGTTCGCTGACCATCATCGCCACCGCGCTGGTCGAAACCGGCTCGAAGATGGACGAAGTGATCTACGAAGAGTTCAAGGGTACCGGCAACATGGAACTGCCCCTGGACCGCCGCATCGCCGAGAAGCGTGTGTTCCCGGCCATCAACATCAACAAGTCCGGTACCCGCCGCGAAGAGCTGCTGACCGCCGACGACGAACTGCAGCGCATGTGGATCCTGCGCAAGCTGCTGCACCCGATGGACGAGATCGCCGCCATCGAGTTCTTGGTCGACAAGCTCAAGCAGACCAAGACCAACGATGAGTTCTTCCTGTCGATGAAGCGCAAGTAAGCGTTTCAGACTGGAACTGATTGGGGCTGCTTTGCAGCCCATCGCCGGCAAGCCGGCTCCCACAGGGCTCACACTGACCTTGTGGGAGCCGGCTTGCCGGCGATGGGGCGCGAAGCGGCCCCAAGTCATTCTTGGCCTTTACCCCGCCAACGGCGCTACACTCTGCACCCCGACCGATACGCCCAACACGAGGCCCTTGCATGCAGTATCGCGATCTACGCGACTTCATTCGTGGCCTGGAACAGCGCGGTGAACTCAAGCGCATCCAGGTTCCCATCTCCCCAGTTCTGGAAATGACCGAAGTCTGCGACCGCACGCTGCGCGCCAAGGGCCCGGCCTTGCTGTTCGAAAAACCCACCGGCTTCGACATGCCGGTGCTGGGCAACCTGTTCGGCACCCCCGAGCGCGTGGCCATGGGCATGGGCGCCGAGTCGACCGAAGAACTGCGCGAAATCGGCAAGCTGCTGGCGTTTCTCAAGGAGCCCGAGCCGCCGAAGGGTCTGAAGGACGCTTGGTCGAAGCTGCCGATCTTCAAGAAGGTCGTGTCCATGGCACCGAAGGTGGTCAAGGATGCGGTATGCCAGGAAATCGTCGTCGAAGGCGATGACGTCGACCTCGGCCAGTTGCCGATACAGCACTGCTGGCCGGGCGATGTTGCGCCGCTGATCACCTGGGGCCTGACCGTGACCCGCGGGCCGAACAAGGACCGCCAGAACCTGGGCATCTACCGCCAGCAGGTGATTGGCCGCAACAAGGTGATCATGCGTTGGCTGAGCCATCGCGGCGGCGCGCTGGACTACCGCGAATGGTGCGAGAAGCATCCTGGCCAGCCGTTCCCGGTGGCCGTGGCGCTGGGCGCGGACCCGGCGACCATCCTCGGTGCCGTGACCCCGGTCCCGGACACGCTTTCCGAGTACGCCTTCGCTGGCCTGTTGCGTGGCAACCGTACCGAACTGGTCAAGTGCCGTGGCAACGACCTGCAGGTACCGGCCACCGCCGAGATCATCCTTGAAGGCGTGATCCACCCCGGCGAGATGGCCCCGGAAGGCCCGTATGGCGACCACACTGGCTACTACAACGAAGTGGACAGCTTCCCGGTGTTCACCGTCGAGCGCATCACTCACCGGCAAAAGCCGATCTACCACAGCACCTACACCGGCCGTCCGCCGGACGAGCCGGCGATTCTCGGCGTGGCGCTGAACGAAGTGTTCGTGCCGATCCTGCAGAAGCAGTTCCCCGAGATCACCGACTTCTACCTGCCGCCGGAAGGCTGCTCGTACCGCATGGCGGTGGTGACCATGAAGAAGCAGTACCCGGGCCACGCCAAGCGCGTGATGCTGGGTGTGTGGTCGTTCCTGCGACAGTTCATGTACACCAAGTTCGTTATCGTCACCGACGACGATATCAACGCCCGTGACTGGAACGATGTGATCTGGGCCATCACCACGCGCATGGACCCCAAGCGTGATACGGTGATGATCGACAACACCCCCATCGACTACCTCGACTTCGCGTCGCCGGTGTCGGGGCTGGGGTCGAAGATGGGCCTGGACGCCACGCACAAGTGGCCGGGCGAGACTACACGCGAATGGGGCCGGGTCATCGTCAAGGACGAGGCCGTCACCCGCCGTATCGATGAGCTGTGGGACCAGTTGGGAATAGATTGATGCAGGTAACCTTGCAGCCTTCCGGGGCGGTACTGGCGGTCGAACCGGGTGAAAGGATTCTGGATGCCGCGCGGCGCCTGGGCTATGAATGCCCGAACAGCTGCCGCAACGGCAACTGCCATGTGTGTGCCGCGCTGCTGGTGGAAGGCAGTGTTCGCCAGGAAGGCCAGGTGCGCGATCACGGTGAGCTGTTCACCTGCATCGCCGAGCCGCTGGAGGACTGTGTGTTGCTGTGGGATGGTGTGCTGGCCCTGGGCGAGCTGCCGCTGCGCAAGCTGGCCTGTACCGTGAGCGAGTGCGTCGAGGTCGGTGGCGACGTCTGGCGCGTGCGCCTGCGCGCGCCGGCCGGCAAGCCGCCCCGCTACCACGCCGGGCAATACCTGATGATCGAGCGCGAGGGCATGGACAAGGCGGCTTTTTCGCTCGCCTCGGCGCCCCACGGTGGCCGTGACCTGGAGCTGCACGTGCTGGCCCGCGAAAGCAGCGCCGTGCAGTTGATCCAGCAGTTGCAGCGTAGTGGCCTGGCGCGCATTGAACTGCCATTTGGCGACGCTCACCTGGCGGAGTTGCCCGACGCCCCGCTGGTACTGATCGCCGCCGGCACCGGTATGGGCCAGATGCATAGCCTGGTCGAGCACTGCCGCGCGCAGGGCTTCAAGCATCCGGTGCACTTGTACTGGGGCGTACGCCGGCCTGAAGACTTCTACCAGATCGAGCACTGGGCCGAGTGGGAGCGCCTGCCGAACCTGTTCCTGCACAAGGTGGTCAGCGACCTGTGCGGTTGGGAAGGGCGCTGTGGCCTGCTGCACGAAGCGGTATGCGAGGACATCGGCGACCTCAACCAGGTGCATGTCTATGCCAGTGGCTCACCGAACATGGTCTACGCGACCCTCGACGCATTGGTCGAGGCCGGCATGGATGCCCACCGCATGCGTGCCGATGTGTTTGCCTACGCGCCACGCGGCTGAAGTAGCATGGCACGCTGCAAGGGCGTGCCGTGCTTAATAACCAAAGTTTTTCCGTTCGATTATATAGTGCGGAGTGTTCCCGGTTTAACTAGGAACTTTCGCTATACTCGCAATAACTCACTCCGTTCGGCGGACGTTTAAATTAAATTGCGCATTCAGGGTTGAGCGATAAGTGCATTCTGTCTTACGTTAAGCGCAAGGCTCATCCCGAGGCGAGCCCGCACCTACGGGCTTACACTGATTTTGCAGGCGTGCTTGCCCCGCGACAGCGTCCGAACAGGCACTGCGATACCCGCACTTTGGTAGTTCACAGGAAATAATGGCGGCAGCTCATGTCGACACTTGAAAGTTCATCCTGGCAAGTCTCCTATCCGCCGTCGCTCGACTTCGGTCAACAACTCACCGCCGAACAATTGCATCGTTCGATGCAGGACACCATGTCCCAGCACGAAGGCGGCCCAGTCTGGTTGTTCGCCTACGGCTCGCTGATCTGGCGCCCCGAATGCAACTCGGTCGAGCGTCAGCGGGCACGGGTGCATGGTTATCACCGTGGTCTGTACCTGTGGTCCCACGAGCATCGTGGCACCCCGGAATGTCCGGGGCTGGTGTTCGGTCTCGACCGTGGTGGCTCGTGCAGCGGCTTCGCCTTCCGTCTGGACGAAACCAACCTGCACGATTCGCTGATGGCCCTGTGGCAGCGCGAGATGCCGTACCCCGCCTACCGCCCGCATTGGCTCAGCTGCCGTCTGGACGACGGCAGCAAAGTTCAGGCACTGGGCTTCGTGCTGGAGCGGCACCTGCCGTGCTATGCGGGCAACCTGCCGGACACCCTGCTCAGCCAGATTCTCGCCAGTGCCAAAGGGCGCTACGGCACCACGCGTGACTACGTTGAGCAGACCCTCAACGCCTTGCGCAGCCACCAGATGCCCGATCGCAACCTGGAAGCGCGCTTCAGGCGTTGTCACAACCTGCGTGAAGTGTGAGCCCGGGGGCTCACTCCTGGGCGGCAGCGGTCCCGAGGAACTTGCGCAGGAACTGGCGCGTGCGCTCTTCCTTCGGGTTGGCAAACAGCGCCTTGGCCTCGCCCTGCTCGACGATCACGCCCTTGTCGAAGAAGATCACCCGGTTGGCGACATCGCGGGCGAAGCTCATTTCGTGGGTGACGATGATCATGGTGCGCTTTTCCTCCGCCAGGCCGCGGATGGTTTCCAGCACTTCGCCCACCAGCTCCGGATCGAGTGCCGAGGTGGGTTCGTCGAACAGGATCACTTCCGGCTCCATGGCCAGGGCCCGGGCGATCGCCACCCGTTGCTGCTGGCCACCGGACAGGCGCCTGGGGTAGGCGTCTTCCTTGCCCGCCAGACCGACCTTGGCCAGCAGACGCTTGCCCAGTTCGATGGCCTTGTCGCGGGGCGTCTTCTTGACGATCACCGGCCCTTCGATGACGTTCTCCAGGGCGGTGCGGTGAGGGAACAGGTTGAAGTTCTGGAACACGAACCCGGCCTGCTGGCGCAGGCGGCGGATCGCACCCTGCTGTCCGCCCAGCGGGCGGTTGGCGTCGATGCTGATATCGCCGATCTGGATGCGCCCGGCATCGGGGGTTTCCAGCAGGTTCAGGCAACGCAGGAAGGTGGTCTTGCCGGAGCCGCTGGGGCCGATGATCGCCACCACTTCGCCGGGCTGCACGCTCAGGTCGATGCCGTTGAGCACGGTCTGGCCCTTGAACTGCTTGGTCAGGCCTTCTACTACGATCATCTCAGTGCTCCTGGTCGTGCTGGTTGACCCGCGCTTCCATGCGGTTCTGGAAGTGCGCCAGGATGCTGCAGAGGATCCAGTAGACCACCGCGACAGCCAGGTACATGGTGAAGACCTCGAAGGTCCGGGCGGTGATCAGCTGCGCCTGGCGGAACAGCTCGGGCACCTGGATGGTCGCCGCCAGGGCGGTGTCCTTGACCAGCGAGATGAAGCTGTTGCCCAGCGGTGGCAGGGCAGTGCGCAGGGCCTGCGGCAGGATCGCCCGGCGCATGGCCTGGGTGCGGGTCATGCCGATGCTGGCCGCGGCTTCCCACTGGCCACGGTCGATCGAGGAGATCGCCGCGCGGAGGATTTCGCAGATGTATGCCGCCATGTTCAGCGACAGGCCGATCAGCGAGGCCGGGATCGGATCGAGCTCGATGCCGATCTGCGGCAGACCGAAGTAGATCACGAACAGCTGCACCAGCAGCGGCGTGCCGCGGAAGAACGACACATAGATGCGCGCCAGCCAGTCCAGCGGCAGGATCTTCGACAGCCGCATCAGCGCCAGGGCAAAGCCCAGCACCAGGCCGAAGAACATGCCGCCGACGCTGAGCAGCACGGTATAACCCGCGCCCTTCAACAGGAAGGGCGCGGAGTCGACAACGAGTTGCAGGCTTTCAGCGATCATTTGGTGACATCGGCACCGAAGTATTTCTCGGACAGCTTGGCCAGCGAGCCGTCGGCCTTGAGCTTGTCGATGGCCTTGTTCAGCGCATCGAGCAGTTCAGGTTCGCCTTTGCGCAAGGCCACGCCCGATTCCAGCTTGGAGAATTTCTCGCCAGCGAGTGCGGTCGGCTTCTTGTCCTTGGCGGTTTTCTGCACGTACTCGAGTGCAGCCAGGCGGTCGATCAGGATGGCGTCGATACGGCCGTTGCGCAGGTCGGCGAACTTGGTCGGGTCATCTTCGTAGGTGCGCACATCGGCTGTCGGCACATCCTGTTTCACCCATTGCTCATAGTTGGTGCCCAGGCCGACACCGACCTTCTTGCCGCCAAGGTCGGCGGCAGTCTTGATGTTCTTTTCGTTGTCGCTGCCCTTGAGCACCAGGGCCTGAATGCCGGAAACGGTGTAGGGCTGGGAGAAGTCGTACTTCTTCTTGCGCTCTTCGGAGATGGTCACCTGATTGATCACCACGTCGAGGCGCTTGGATTCCAGTGCGGCGAGGATACCGTCCCACTTGGTCGGCTGGACCTTGGCCTTGACTCCCAGCTCCTTGGCCAGCAACTCGGACAGCTCGACCTCGAAGCCGGTCAGCTTGCCATTCTCGTCCTGGAAGCTGAACGGTGGATAGGTGCCTTCCAGGCCGACGTTGATCACGCCTTTTTCCTGGATGGTCTTCAACTGCTCGCCGGCGAAAGCCTGGCCGAGCAGGCCGGTGCCGAGCAGGAGCGCCAGGCTGGCGTTGAGAAGGGGTTTGGCGAATTTGGTCATGGCATGCCCCGCGCTTGTTGTGGAAGTAGTGAGGTGGCGACTATAGAGGTGGGCTTCATAGGCCGGGAAATAATAAAAAATCAGGTTGTTATACCTATTCTGCAAATTGCAGTGGCTTATACCCGACTTAGCTCAGGATGGAATAAAGCGTTGTTTTTTCCAAGAGGCAGATTTGACGTATCGTGTTTTGCACCTCCTTTGTAGGAGCGTATGCATATCGAGAAAGCCGCCTGGCAGGAGAAGCACCGTGAGCGAACAACCATCAACCGGGCACTGGCAACTGCAGGGGATCGTCAGTGGTCTGCGCAGTGCCCGTGAACAGTGGCGCAGCAGCAATGGCCGCAGCAGCGGCGAGCAGGGTGGGCGCGAGCTGCCGTCGCGCGAGGCGCTACGGCAGATCCTCGAGCAGCTGTGCGGCGCGCTGTTCCCCATGCGCCTGGGGCCGGTGGACCTGCGCGAGGAGAGCGAAGACTTCTATGTGGGCCACACCCTCGATGCCGCCCTCACCGCGCTGTTGGCCCAGGCCCGCCTGGAACTGCGCTACGCGGCGCGCCATGGCAAGACCGATGTGATCGATGTCGATGCCCACGCCCTGCGCCTGATCCAGGATTTCGCCGTTGCCCTGCCGGCGCTGCGCGTGCTGCTGGACACCGACGTACTCGCCGCCTTCCACGGCGACCCGGCGGCGCGCAGCGTCGACGAGGTGCTGCTGTGCTACCCAGGCATTCTGGCGATCATCCACCACCGGCTGGCCCATCACCTTTACCGGGCCGGCCTGCCGCTGCTGGCGCGAATCAGCTCGGAGCTGGCGCACTCGGCCACCGGCATCGACATCCACCCCGGCGCGCAGATCGGCCCGAGTTTCTTCATCGACCACGGCACTGGCGTGGTGATCGGCGAGACCGCGATCATCGGTGAGCGGGTGCGTATCTACCAGGCCGTGACCCTGGGCGCCAAGCGCTTCCCCAGCGACGAGTCCGGCACCTTGCACAAGGGTCTGGCGCGGCACCCGATCGTCGAGGACGACGTGGTGATCTACGCCGGCGCAACCATCCTTGGGCGGATCACCATCGGCAAGGGTTCGACCATTGGCGGCAACGTCTGGCTGACCCGCAGCGTGCCAGCTGACAGCAACATTACCCAAGCTAACCTGCAGCTGGATTGCGAGGGCAAGAAAGCCCTCTAACTCGGGGGTTAAGTCGCGTGGGGGCGGGCAAGCCTGCGCCCACGTCGACCGACCCTGGAGCGGCATTGGGTCGCATTGAAATCCGATCCATGTTTAACTTGAACGCTTGTTCAACGAAAAACGCTGGTCCATTGCCGGTGTTCAAAAGGAGGAATTGCCTTTGCTGAACCCGTTCAATCCGAACCTCATGTCCCGTGACGAGGTGCCTGTTCAATGAGTGCACCGACCCCCGACCTTGCCAACGGCAAGATCCGCATGAACCCCCCCGTGTTCTACTTCGCGGCAAGCTTCATCCTTATTTTCGGCCTGATCGTCATCGCCCAGCCCCAGGCAGCCGGCGAGTGGTTGTTGGCCGCGCAGAACTGGGCCGCGAACACGGTCGGCTGGTACTACATGCTGGCCATGACCCTGTACCTGGTGTTCGTGGTGGTCACCGCGCTGTCCGGCTACGGCAAGATCAAGCTCGGTGCCGACCACGACGAGCCCGAGTTCAGCTACCTGTCCTGGGCCGGCATGTTGTTCGCCGCCGGCATCAGCATCACGCTGTTCTTCTTCTGCGTCTCCGAACCGCTGACCCACATGCTCCAGCCGCCACAGGGCGAGGCGGGCACGGCCGAGGCCGGGCGCCAGGCGATGCAGATCCTGTTCCTGCACTGGGGCCTGCATGGTTGGGGCGTGTTCGCCTTCGTCGGCATGGCGCTCGCCTACTTCGCCTACCGCCACAACCTGCCGCTGGCCCTGCGCTCGGCGCTGTATCCGCTGATCGGCAAGCGCATCAACGGGCCGATCGGCTACGCGGTGGACGGCTTCGGCATCATCGCCACGGTGTTTGGTCTGGGCGCCGACATGGGCTTCGGCGTGCTGCACCTGAACGCAGGCCTGGACTATCTGTTCGGCATCAGCCACAGCCAGTGGGTCCAGGTGATCCTCATTACCTTGATGATGGGCGCGGCAGTCGCGGTGGCGGTCGCCGGGGTGGAGAAAGGCGTGCGGGTGATGAGCGACATCAACCTGTTCCTGGCCTGCGCGCTGCTGTTGTTCGTGTTGTTCGCCGGGCCTACCCAGCACCTGTTCAATACTCTGATCCAGAACCTTGGCGACTACCTCGGCGCCTTGCCGCGCAAGAGTTTCGACGTATACGCCTACGGCGAGCAACGCGACTGGCTGGGTGGCTGGACGGTGTTCTATTGGGCCTGGTGGATTGCCTGGGCGCCGTTCGTGGGGCTGTTCATCGCGCGCATTTCGCGCGGGCGCACCATCCGCGAGTTCGTCTTCGGCGTGCTGCTGATTCCGCTGGGCTTCACCCTGGCGTGGATGTCGATCTTCGGCAACAGCGCCCTGGACCAGGTGATCAACCACGGCATGACCGCGCTCGGCCAGTCGGCCCTCGACAACCCGTCGATGAGCCTGTACCTGCTGCTGGAGACCTACCCGTGGAGCAAGACGGTGATCGCCGTGACGGTGTTCATCAGCTTCGTGTTCTTCGTCACCTCGGCCGACTCCGGCACCGTGGTGCTGTCGACGCTGTCGGCCAAGGGCGGCGGCGCCGACGAGGACGGCCCGAACTGGCTGCGGATCTTCTGGGGCGCGATGACCGCGCTGATTACCAGCGGCCTGTTGTTCGCCGGCAGCATCGACTCGCTGAAGTCGGCGGTGGTGCTGACCTCGCTGCCGTTCTCGCTGATCCTGCTATGCATGATGTGGGGGCTGCACAAGGCCTTCTACCTGGAAAGTCAGCGGCAGATCGCGCAGATGCACTCGCTGGCGCCCTTCGCCCAGTCCCGACGCGGGCGTGGCGGTTGGCGCCAACGCCTGAGCCAGGCCGTACACTTCCCGTCACGGGATGAGGTGTATCGCTTCATGGACGACGTAGTGCGCCCGGCCATCGCCGAGGTGCGCGAGGTGTTCGAGCAGAAGGGGCTGGTGCTGATTACCCAGGACGACCCGAGCCACGACAACGTCAGCCTGAAGATCGGTCATGGCGAGGAACAGCCGTTCATCTACCAGGTGCAGATGCGCGGTTACTTCACGCCATCGTTCGCCTTGGGCGGGCTGGGCACCCAGGACTTGAAGAACCGCCGCTACTACCGCGCCGAGGTGCATCTGTCCGAGGGCAGCCAGAACTACGACCTGGTGGGCTACAGCAAGGAACAGATCATCAACGACATCCTCGACCAGTACGAGCGGCACATGCAGTACCTGCACCTGGTCAGGTAGATCGCTGGGGCCGCTTTGCGGCCCTTGCGCTGGCTCCCACAGGGTTGTTGCAAAACCTGTGGGAGCTGGCTTGCCAGCGAAAGGAGGCCGAAGGCCTCTCAGGATCTTTCAGAACGGCGCATCCCCCAGGATGGTCGCCCGATGCATCACCCGCCGGTTGGGCCGGTAATCATCCACCGCGAAATGCTGGGTCACGCGGTTATCCCAGAACGCCACGTCATTTTCCTGCCAACGCCAGCGAATGCTGAACTCCGGCCGCGTCGCATGGGCGAACAGCAGCTTGAGCAGCGCCTCGCTCTCCTGCTCATTCAATTCGTTGATCCGCGTGGTGAAGCCTTCATTGACGAACAACGCCTTGCGCCCGCTGACCGGATGGGTGCGCACCACCGGGTGCGACAGCGGCGGGTTGTTGCGCCGGGTGGCTTCCCAGCGCGCCAGGTCCCCGGGCGTGGTGCCGAAACGCTCCAGCGGGAACGACTTGGTGAAGTCGTGGGTGGCGGTCAAGCCGTCGAGCATCGTGCGCAGCGGCGCCGACAGCGCCTCGAACGCAGCGATCCCGCTGGCCCACAGAGTGTCACCACCAAAGGCCGGCAACTGCTTGGCGCTGAGCACCGCGCCCAGCGCCGGGGTTGGCAGGAAGGTCACGTCGGTGTGCCACACGGCGTTGTCGCGCACGTCGGTGACTGCGGTGTCGAGGATCAACACCTGCGGTGTCTCCGGCACATTGGGATAGATCGGGTGGATATGCAGGTCGCCGAAGCGGGCGGCGAAGCGCGCCTGCTGCTCGGGGGTGATCGGTTGGTCGCGGAAGAACAGCACCTGGTGTTCGAGCAGCGCCTGCTCGATGGCATCACGCTGTTCGGCAGTGATGTCGCGGCTGATGTCCACGCCGCTGATCTGCGCGCCCAGTGCCGGGCTCAAGGGGGTAACGGTCAGGCTCATGTCTTTTCTCGTTCCAGGTGCCGGGTTGCCGGCGTGGTCATTCGTTGCTCAATGGCTCTGGCCGTGCCAGGGCACCAGCTTGCGCTGCAGGGCGCGCAGGCCCATCTCCAGGGCGAAGGCGATCAGGGCGATCAGCAGGATCCCCAGCACCACCACATCGGTGACCAGGAACTGCGCCGCCGACTGCACCATGAAGCCCAGGCCACTGGTGGCGGCGATCAGCTCGGCGGCCACTAGCGTCGACCAGCCCACGCCGAGGCCGATGCGGATGCCGGTGAGGATGTCGGGCAGGGCGCTGGGCAGGATCACGTGGCGGATCAACTGCGCCTTGCTGGCGCCCAGCGACTGCGCGGCACGCAGCTTGGCCGGGTCGACGGTGCGCACGCCGGTGGCGGTAGCGATGGCGATCGGGGCGAAGATCGCCAGGTAGATCAAAAGCACTTTCGACAGCTCGCCTATGCCGCACCAGATGACGATCAGTGGCAGGTAGGCCAGCGGCGGGATCGGCCGGTAGAACTCGATCAGCGGGTCGAGGATGCCGCGGGCTACGCGGTTGTAGCCGATGGCGATGCCTACCGGAATGGCGGTCAACGTGGCGGCCAGCAGCGCCAGGCCGATGCGCCCCAGGCTCGCGCCCAGGTGCTGCCACAGGCTGGCGTCCATATAGCCCTGGGTGAGCAGCGTCCAGCCCTTGGCCAGAATATCGGCGGGCGAGGGCAGGAACAGCGGCTCGATCCAGCCGGCGGCGGTAACCAGCCACCATACCGACAGCAGCGAGGCCAGGGTGAGGGCGCTGATCCAGCGGGTCGGCAAGGGCTTGCGGGTTTTCACGACAGGTGGCGTCCGGGCTGCCTGCTTGGCTGTGGCTGGCAATTCGATGCTGCTCATGCGGACTCCTGACGTTGCGAGAACACCCGCGCCAGCACGTGCTCGCGGGTTTCGATGAAGCGTGGATCGGACTTGATCGCCCGGGCCGACTCACCGGCGGCGTAGCGCTGGCCGAAGTCCAGTTGCAGGCGCTCGACCACGCGCCCCGGATTGGGCGCCAGCAGCACCAGCTCGGTGGCGAGGAACACGGCTTCCTCGATGTCGTGGGTGATCAGGAACACCGGTTTGGCGGTGCGCTGCCAGACTTGCAGCAGCAGCTCCTGCATCTGTTCGCGGGTAAAGGCATCGAGGGCGCCGAACGGTTCGTCCATCAACAGCACCCGCGGGTCGGCGGCCAGCGCCCGGGCAAGGCCCACGCGCTGCTTTTGCCCGCCGGACAATTGCCAGATACGCCGGTCGCCGAAGCCGGCCAGGTCGACCAGCGCCAGCATCTCGCGAGCCTTGGTTTCACGCTGGGCCCGCGGCACACCGGCCAGCTCGAGGCCGAACGCGACGTTGCCGAGCACGTCCTGCCAGGGCAGCAAGGCGTCGTCCTGGAACACCACGCCGCGCTCGGCGCCCGGGCCTTGCACCGGTGCGCCATCGAGGGTGATGCGCCCGCCGCTGGGGGCGACGAAGCCGGCAATCAGGTTGAGCAGCGAGGTCTTGCCGCTGCCGGACGGCCCGAGGGCCACCAGCAGCTGGCGCGGGCCCAGGCTCAGGTTGATGTCGGCCAGCACCGGGGTGGTGGCGCCGGGGTACTGTGCGCTGATGCGCTCCAGTTCGAGCAAGGCCATGACGGGCTCCGGATCAGTTGGGCAGGTACTGGGCGCTGACGTAGGGCGAATAGTCGGGCAGCACGGCGTCGACCTTGCCCTGTTGCTTGAGGAAGGTGGCGGTGTCGGTCAGTGCCTGGGTGGTCGGCGCGCCCAGGGCGCTGGCCTGGTCGGCGGCCAGCGGGTAGACGTTGCCCTGCAGCAGCACCGGAATGTCGGCGGGCTTGGCGCCGGACAGCTTGACCAGCTTGGCGACGTTGTCCTTGTCGGCCAGCCAGGCTTTCGGATCCTTGCGATAGTCGGCGTAGGCGTCGAGGGTGACCTTGGCGAACGACTTGACGATCTCCGGGTGCTTGCCGGCGAAGTCCTTGCGCACGATCCAGGCATCGAAGGTCGGCGCGCCTTTCTCGGCCAGCTCGCCGGAGGTGATCAGCACCTTGCCGTTCTCCTTGGCTACGCCCAGGGCCGGGTCCCACACGTAGGTGGCGTCGATGTCGCCGCGTTTCCAGGCGGCGATGATCGCCGGTGGCGCGAGGTTGAGGATCTGCACTTTCGACGGGTCGATGTTCCAGCTCTTCAGCGCGGCCAGCAGGCTGTAATGGCCGGTGGAAACGAATGGCACGGCGACTTTCTTGCCCACCAGATCCTGCGGCGTCTTGATGCTGTCGCGGGCGACCAGGGCTTCGCCGGCGCCGATCTGGGTGGCGATCAGGAAGGTTTCCACAGGCAACTTACGGGTGGCGGCGGCGGCCAGGGGGCTGGAGCCGAGGTAGCCGATCTGCACGTCGCCCGAGGCGACTGCGGTGATCACGTCGGCGCCGTTATCGAACTTTCTCCAGTCGATGCTGGCCTTGCTGTCCTTTTCATAGGTGCCATCGACCTGGGCCACCTTGGCCGGGTCGACGGTAGTCTGGTAAGCGACGGTCAGGTCGGCGGCCTGGGCCAGCCAGCTGGCACTGGCGAGGGTCAGGGCGGCGAACAGGCGCAGCGGAGCATGCGGGATCATGGTTGAACCTCTCGTCAGGCATTCGGGGATAGATGGCGAGAAGACTAGATGATCTAAGAAATATGAAATAAATAACTTTTTAGAATTAGCTTAAAAGCCAATCGCTCTGACCCTCGCCATGGGCGCGGCAGTGCTGGTGGCGGAATCTCCCAAGCCAGCTACGCTTGATCGGTTCCGACTGGCGACCGTCGGTCGCCATCGCTGCAAACGTTTGCACATAACCTAAAGGTATGATTGACGGCGTCGATACAACGATTTGCAGGAATGGTTCCGATGTTATTCCGTAAAAATCTTACAGATTCATAAAACGGTCATTTTGGATTTATAGGATTGTCATTATCCTGTAGCGCAGGTCGGCGGGTTAGACCAAAGTCGCGAATCGATCGTTAGCGATTGACTTGGCGGTCACGCTTTGGTGCTAAATCGCCAATCCGGGTGAGTGGGGCAGCAGACTCCGCCGCTTGAGACGCACAAAAATTAGAACGTAGAGGAGCAAAACATGTACAAGTCCAGCCTGGCCCTGGCCGTGGCACTGGGGGTTCTCGCCCAACAAGCAGGCGCTGCCGGTTTCATCGAGGACAGCAAGCTGTCCCTGAGCTCGCGCACCATGTACTTCGATAACAACAACCGTGAAGCGCACGCCACTCCGGCGACCGCGACTCGCCCGGCCGGCAAGCGTCCGGACCAGCGTGAAACCGGTCAAGGTTTCAAACTGGACTACATTTCCGGTTTCACTGAAGGCACGGTTGGCTTCGGTGTCGATGCCCAAGCTGTATGGGGTATTCACCTGGATGGTGGCAAGGGCTACCACAAGACCGGCTTCCTCCCAGACGACAGCGATGGCTCCTCGGTAAGCCAGTGGGCCCGTGTCGGCGCCAACGCCAAGGCTCGCTTCTCCAAGACTGAAGCACACTTCGGTAGCGCCCTCGCACCGATGCTGCCGATTCTTGTCTCCAACGACGGTCGACTGCTGCCGCAAACCTTCGAAGGTGCCACCATCACCTCGAAGGAAATCGACAACCTGACCATCAACGCCGGTCAACTGACCCACGCGATGGGTCGTGCGTCGAGCAACCGTACCGGCCTGTCGGTCAACGGCGCGAGCGCTGACAGCAACAAGTTCCGCTACGGTGGCCTGGACTACAAGCTCACTCCAGACCTGACCCTGCAGTACTACTACTCGAACCTGGAAGACTTCTACAAGCAGAGCTTCCTGGGTGCCACCCACGTGTTCAAGATCGCTGACGATCAGTCGTTCAAGACCGACCTGCGCTACTTCGACAGCAGCAGCGACGGCAAGAACGGCCACGGTGGCGGCTACAACTTCAACAACAACGGTGGTTACGCCAAGGAAACCGGCAAGGTCGACAACAAGACCTGGTCCGCGATGTTCACCTATACCCTCGGTGGCCATGCGCTGATGCTCGGTCATCAGCAGGTCAACGATGATGGTGGCTTCGTATGGCTGAACCAAGGCGGTGTCGTTGATGGTAACGGCCGTGCCGAAGGTGCTGGCGGCGCCAGCTTCTACCTGTTCACCGACAGCATGATCAACCAGTTCGCCAAGGCGGGTGAGAACACCACCTTCGGTCAGTACTCCTATGACTTCGCCCGTCTGGGCGTGCCGGGCCTGAAAGCGTCGGTAGCCTACCTGCGTGGTCAGGATGGTCGTAGCACCGATGGCCATGGCACCTTCAGCGAGTGGGAGCGTGATGCACGCGTCGACTACGTTCTGCAGGAAGGTACCCTCAAAGGCCTGGGCTTCAGCCTGCGCCAGGGTGTCTACCGCGGTACCGGTTCGGGCTCCGCGAACGACCAGGACCAGACTCGCTTCATCGTCAACTACACTTACGCCTTCATGTAAGTCGTAGCTGCACAAAGAAAGCCTTGCCTAGTGCGAGGCTTTTTTGTGTCTGCGAATCCGTATGCAATATGGTTATAAATAAATCGATATTTATTCTTTTTATTTTTATTCGGAAGCAGGCACATTGAACCCACAAGGCCAGACACAGCACAGGAGCCGCTTCCATGAGCCTCAAACTCGGCGATATCGCCCCCGATTTCGAACAGGATTCCAGCGCCGGCAAGATTCGCTTCCATGAATGGCTGGGCGACAGCTGGGGCGTGCTGTTCTCCCACCCGGCGGACTTCACCCCGGTATGCACCACCGAACTGGGCCTGACCGCCAAGCTCAAGGATGATTTCGCCAAGCGCGGGGTCAAGGCCATCGCCCTGTCGGTGGACCCGGTGGACTCGCACCACAAGTGGATCGACGACATCAACGAGACCCAGAACACCGTGGTCAACTTTCCGATCATCGCCGATGCCGACCGCAAGGTGTCCGACCTGTACGACCTGATCCACCCCAATGCCAGCGACACCCTGACCGTACGCTCGCTGTTCGTCATCGACCCGAACAAGAAGGTGCGCCTGACCATTACCTATCCGGCCAGTACCGGGCGCAACTTCAACGAGATCCTGCGGGTGATCGACTCGCTGCAGCTGACCGACAACTACAAGGTCGCCACGCCGGGCAACTGGCAGGACGGCGATGAGGTAGTGATCGTGCCTTCGCTCAAGGACGAAGATGAAATCAAACGTCGTTTCCCGAAAGGATACCGGGCGGTTAAACCCTATCTGCGGCTGACCCCGCAACCCAATCGTTGAAGCATTCCTCGTTGCATTGCTCTTAGCCAAGCAGGGATCTTCGGGCCGTTTCGACGGCCCTTTTTTATACCTTCCGAACGGTATCCACGATCCCTGTAGGAGCGGCTTCAGCCGCGATGCAAGCACCGCAGTACCTGGCACCCGCTTCGCGGGTGATCGCGGCTGAAGCCGCTCCTACAGGGGTGGTACATATATATCTCTATATGGAATAAATACATAAATAAATATGATTTATAGGTATATGTGACGAGCTGTTAATGTCGTTACATCCAGCGGGGACAACCCCTCGCGGCCCCGCAATCGAATCGAAGGAAGCGCTTTCAATGCTGGTTGTCTCTGTCGGTGGTAGCCCCAGTCTTCGTTCACGCTCCGGCGTGCTGCTAGAGCGCTCGCGCGACTGGCTGCAGGAGCGGGGTGTCGAAGTGGTGACCTTCCAGGTGCGTGAGTTTCCCGCCGAGGATTTGCTGCATGCCCGTTTCGACAGCCCGCAGGTGCGCCACTTCAACGAACTTGTAGCTCAGGCCGACGGCCTGGTGGTGGCCACCCCGGTGTACAAGGCGTCCTTCGCCGGGGCCTTGAAGACCTTGCTCGACCTGCTGCCCGAGCGGGCCCTGGAACACAAGGTGGTGTTGCCGATCGCAACCGGTGGCAGCATCGCCCACATGCTGGCCGTGGACTACGCGCTCAAACCCGTGCTGTCGGCCCTCAAGGCGCAGGAGACCCTGCAAGGGATCTTCGCCGACGACAGCCAGATTGCCTACGGTGAGGGCGCCAGGCCCGCGCAACTGGCCGCTGCCCTGGAGCAGCGCCTGCAGGATTCGCTGGAAACATTTCACAGTGCCATGGCGCGCCGGCCCCAACCTGTCGCCCCCGGCGTGCTCAACGAACGCCTGATCAGTGCCCGCTGGAGTATCTGAACCAGGCTTGACCGCTCCATCGCTGTCCCCACCTTACTCGCCCGCCAACGAGGCAAGCAGGTGCTACCCGAACCCAACTCGCACAGGAGAGCGCCATGCGCACAGTCTTCTTGCGTCGTGGTCTGGTCGCCCTGTTCGCGGCGGCTGTGTCCTTCGGCGCCATCACCCAAGCCCAGGCCGAGAGCCTGCGCATCGGTTACCAGAAATACGGCACCCTGGTGCTGCTCAAGGCCAAGGGCTCGCTGGAAAAACGCCTGGCCGAGCAGGGGATCCAGGTGCAGTGGACCGAGTTCCCCGGCGGCCCGCAGCTGCTTGAAGGGCTCAATGTCGGCTCCATCGATTTCGGCGTGACCGGCGAAACGCCACCGGTGTTCGCCCAGGCCGCGGGGGCCGACCTGCTCTACGTCGCCTACGAGCCGCCCGCCCCGCACAGCGAAGCGATCCTCGTGCCCAAGGGCTCGCCGATCCAGTCGGTGAAAGAACTCAAGGGCAAGAAAGTCGCCTTCAACAAAGGCTCCAACGTTCACTATCTGCTGGTTCGCGCCCTAGAGGACGCCGGCCTCACGTATACCGATATCCAGCCGGTCTACCTGCCTCCCGCCGACGCGCGTGCCGCCTTCGAGCGTGGCAGTGTCGATGCCTGGGTGATCTGGGACCCGTACCAGGCTGCCGCCGAACAACAACTGCAGGCTCGCACCCTGCGTGACGGCAAGGGCCTGGTCGACAACCACCAGTTCTACCTGGCCACCCGCAGCTACGCCACCCAGCATCCGGCGGTGATCAACGCCCTGGTCGAAGAAGTGCGCGCCGTGGGCGAGTGGTCCCAGGCCAATCCACAGCAGGTCACCGAGCAAGTCGCCCCGCTGCTCGGACTGCCCGCCGATATCACCCTGACCTCGGTGAAACGCCAAGGCTACGGTGCCGTGCCGCTGACCCCGGAGGTGATCGCCGCGCAGCAGAAGATCGCCGACACCTTCCAGGCCCTGAAGCTGATTCCCAAGCCCTTGAGCATCAAGGACGTGATCTGGACACCCCCGGCCAAGGTCGCCAGCGCGCCTTGAACGATTCGCCTGTGCCGGAGCGTCGCTCCGGCTTGAGCCACCCTTGAGGAGACAACTCCAATGAGCCTGAACATCTTCTGGTTCCTCCCCACCCACGGTGACGGTAAGTACCTGGGTACCAGCGAAGGCGCCCGCGCCGTCGACCACGGTTACCTGGTGCAGGTTGCCCAGGCCGCCGACCGCCTCGGTTTCGGCGGCGTGCTGATCCCCACCGGACGCTCCTGCGAGGACTCCTGGCTGGTAGCCGCCTCGCTGATCCCGGTGACCGAGCGCCTGAAGTTCCTGGTCGCCCTGCGCCCGGGGATCATCTCGCCGACCGTGGCCGCGCGCCAGGCCGCTACCCTGGATCGCCTGTCCAATGGCCGGGCGCTGTTCAACCTGGTGACCGGTGGCGATCCGGACGAGCTGGCCGGTGATGGCCTGCACCTGAACCATCAGGAACGCTATGAGGCGTCCGTGGAGTTCACCCGCATCTGGCGCAAGGTGCTGGAAGGCGAAGTGGTCGATTACGATGGCAAGCACATCCAGGTCAAAGGGGCCAAGCTGCTCTACCCGCCGATCCAGCAGCCGCGTCCGCCGCTGTACTTCGGTGGCTCTTCCGAGGCTGCCCAGGACCTTGCCGCCGAACAGGTCGAGCTGTACCTGACCTGGGGCGAGCCACCGGCCGCCGTAGCCGAGAAGATTGCCGCGGTGCGTGAGAAAGCGGCTGCCCAAGGCCGTGAAGTGCGCTTCGGTATTCGCCTGCATGTGATCGTGCGTGAAACTAACGCCGAGGCCTGGGCCGCCGCCGACAAGCTGATTTCGCACCTGGATGACGACACCATCGCCCGCGCCCAGGCTTCGCTGGCGCGCTTCGATTCGGTCGGCCAGCAGCGCATGGCCGCCCTGCACGGCGGCAAGCGCGACAAGCTCGAAGTGGCGCCGAACCTGTGGGCCGGCGTCGGCCTGGTGCGTGGGGGCGCGGGTACCGCGCTGGTGGGCGATGGCCCGACGGTCGCGGCGCGGGTCAAGGAATACGCCGATCTTGGCATCGACACCTTCATCTTCTCCGGTTATCCACACCTTGAGGAGTCGTACCGGGTCGCCGAGCTGCTGTTCCCGCATCTGGACGTGCAGCGTCCGGAGCAGCCGAAAACAGGTGGCTATGTAAGCCCATTCGGTGAAATGGTTGCCAACGACATCCTGCCCAAGTCCGTGTCGCAGAGCTGAGGGCCGGGGCCATGAGTCGTGCAACCTCGACTACCTGGAGCAAGCGCCTGGCACCCTGGGCCTTGCCACTGCTGCTGCTGGTGGTATGGCAGTTGGCGGTGAGCTCAGGCTGGCTGTCGACACGCATCCTGCCGGCGCCCAGCGCGGTGGTGAATGCCGGGGTCGAGCTGGTGCGCAGTGGCGAGATCTGGACCCACCTGGCCATCAGCGGCTGGCGCGCGGGCCTTGGTTTTCTCATTGGCGGCAGCCTCGGCCTGTTGCTGGGCTTCATCACCGGCCTGTCGAACTGGGGCGAGCGCCTGCTCGACAGTTCGGTGCAGATGATCCGCAACGTGCCGCACCTGGCGCTGATCCCGCTGGTGATCCTGTGGTTCGGCATCGACGAGTCGGCAAAGATTTTCCTAGTGGCCCTGGGGACGCTGTTCCCCATCTACCTCAACACCTATCACGGCATTCGCAACGTCGATCCGGCGCTGGTGGAGATGGCGCGCAGCTACGGGCTGTCGGGTTTCGCACTGTTCCGCCAGGTGATCCTGCCGGGTGCGCTGCCGTCGATCCTGGTCGGCGTGCGCTTCGCCCTGGGCTTCATGTGGCTGACGCTGATCGTCGCCGAGACCATTTCGGCCAACTCGGGCATCGGCTACCTGGCGATGAACGCCCGTGAGTTCCTGCAGACCGACGTGGTGGTGCTGGCCATCGTCCTGTACGCGGTGCTCGGCAAGCTGGCCGACCTGGCCGCCCGTGGCCTGGAGCGGGTGTGGCTGCGTTGGCACCCGGCGTACCAGGTGGCGAAGAAGGAGGGCGCGTGATGACGCTGCTCAAGGAACAACCGCCACGCCTGCTGCGTGGTATCCCCCTGGCGGCCCAGGAGCTGCGTCGTACCTTCGGTCAGCGTGAAGTGCTGCGTGGTATCGACCTGCACATTCCGGCCGGCCAGTTCGTCGCCATCGTCGGGCGCAGTGGTTGCGGTAAAAGCACCCTGCTGCGCCTGCTGGCCGGGCTCGACCAACCCAGCGGCGGGCAACTGCTGGCCGGAGCCGCACCACTGGCCGAGGCTCGCGAGGACACGCGGCTGATGTTCCAGGACGCGCGCCTGCTGCCCTGGAAGAAGGTGATCGACAACGTTGGCCTGGGCTTGTCCGGCAATTGGCGGCCCCGCGCCCTGGAAGCCCTGGAGGCGGTCGGCCTGGTCGATCGCGCCCATGAATGGCCGGCGGCCTTGTCCGGTGGCCAGAAGCAGCGCGTGGCCCTGGCTCGGGCATTGATCCACCAACCGCGCCTGTTGTTGCTGGATGAACCGCTCGGCGCGCTGGATGCCCTGACCCGTATCGAGATGCAGCAACTGATCGAGCGCCTGTGGCGCCAGCATGGCTTCACCGTGCTGCTGGTCACCCACGACGTCAGCGAAGCCGTCGCCGTGGCCGACCGGGTGATCCTGATCGAAGACGGCGCTGTCGGCCTGGACCTGGTCATCGACCTGCCACGGCCGCGGGTGCGGGGTTCGCACCGCCTGGCGGCGCTGGAAAGCGAAGTGCTCGACCGCGTTCTGTCCGTCCCGGGCACCCCGCCCGAGCCGGAGCCTGTAGCCCCTTTGCCCACGCATTTGCGTTGGGCCCATTGAATCCTCGAAGCCGCAAAAGGAATGACGCCATGACCATCAAAGCCATCAACGTTCGCAACCAGTTCAAAGGCACTGTGAAGGAAATCCTCGAAGGGCCGGTACTGTCGGAAATCGACGTGCAGACCGCCTCTGGCATCGTCACCTCGGTGATCACCACCCGTTCCGTGAAGGAGTTGGAACTGCAGGTGGGGAGTGAGGTAATTGCCTTCGTGAAGTCGACGGAGGTGTCCATCGCCAAGCTGTGAGGTCGGGCATGGACCCCTGTAGGAGCGGGGCAAGCCCGCTCCTACAGGAGCATTTTCCAGGCTCAGGGTTGGCGCTTGGCCAGGTAAGGCGGCAGGTACAGCCCCAGGTACGCCTCGAATACGCGCATCCCTTCTTCCGCCATGCGCGGGGTGATCGCTTCATGCAGCTGCATCGAGCGGGCATACACCCGGTCGCTCAGTTCCATCGCCAAGGCGAACACATCCATGTCCCTGGGCATCGCCGGCAGCTGGAAATGCCGGTCGAACAACCTGTGCATCAGCTCGCCCAGCTCCAGGTCATGTTGCCGGTCGGCCTGCACCACTTCACTCAGCCCATGCTGGGCCAGGATCAACTGGCGCGCTGCGGCGTCTTCGTTGTAGATGTCGAGCATGCGTTGCTCGATCAGCCGTGACAATTCGTGCCAGGTGCCGAACGCCGCAGCGTCGATCGGCGCGCTCAGTGCCTCGCGAAAGGCCCGGTGTACGTCCGCCGTCAAGGCTTCCAGCAACGCCGGTACGCTGGCGAAGAAATGGTACACGGATGACGGTGGGATCTGCGCCCGCTCGGCCACGCTGTAGATCGACAAGCCCGCTACCCCTTGCCCGGCCAGCAGTTCGCGAGCCGCCGCCAGGATCGTTGCGATCCTGGCCTGGCTGCTGGCGCGTGGCTTGCGAGTGGCGACGGGGCGGGTCATCAGTTGCTGATCGCCAGGATGCTGGCTTGGTAGGCACCGACGAACAGATCGAAGTCGCCGACTTCCTGCTGCTCCAGGCGCGACTGCTCGGCCAGGGATTCACGGGCGAGGGTCTCGAAGGCCTGCTGGCGCTCGGCGGGCAGAGGCTGCTCGCGGAAGGTATCGGCGTGCAGGCGGCTTTGGCGCAGGGAGAACTGGACGAAGCTCTCATCGTGTTCGGTCATGCGCGCCAGTACCTGGGCGGATGGGGTCAACTCGGGATCGTCGACCTTGGCCTGCTGCGCTTCCAGGGCCTTGGCGTGGTCGTTGCCGCCCTGGGCGCGGTCGAGCAGCCCGGCCAGCTGGCCGATGCGTTCGATCAGTTCGCTCGCCCATGCCTTCAGCGCGACCGGCTGGCCGTCACGGCGCAGTTCCAGGCCTGGACGACGGCCCTCCTTGACCACGGTGAGGAAGTTGTCGGTGCATTGGCCGCACTCGCCGTTGTCCAGCTGCGGGCTCTCTTCGAGGGCGCAGAACAGCAGGAACGCGTCGAGGAAGCGTGCCTCGGTAAGGTCGATGCCCACTGGCAGGAACGGGTTGATATCCAGGCAGCGCACTTCCACGTACTGCACGCCGCGCGAGGTCAGGGCCTGGATCGGCCGCTCGCCGGTGTAGGTGACGCGCTTGGGGCGGATGTTCGAGTAGTACTCGTTCTCGATCTGCAGGATGTTGGTGTTCAACTGCACCCACTCGCCATCCTTGTGCGTGCCGACCTCGACATAGGGCGGGTAGGGCGTGCCGACGGCCTTGCGCAGGCTGTCGGTGTAGCTGGCCAGGTTGTTGTAGCAGGGCGTCAGGCCCGCCTGGGCGTTGCTCTGGTAACCCAGGTCGCTCATGCGCAGGCTGGTGGCGTAGGGCAGGTACAGTGTTTCGGCGTCGAGCTCTTCGAGCTGGTGCGCGCGGCCGCGCAGGAAGCCTTTGTCCAGGGCCGGGGATGCGCCGAACAGGTACATCAGCAGCCAGCTGTAGCGGCGGAAGTTGCGGATCAGCGCGATATAGGCCGAGGACTGGTAATCGCGGTCGTCCTGTTCGCCACCTTCGGCGTCGCGCAACAGCGGCCACAGCGCGTCGGGCAGCGAGAAGTTGTAATGGATGCCGGCGATGCATTGCATGGTGCGGCCGTAGCGCAGGGCCAGGCCTTTGCGGTACACGTGCTTGAGCTTGCCGATGTTCGAGCTGCCGTACTCGGCGATCGGAATGTCTTCCTCGGCCGGCAGAGTGCAGGGCATCGACGGGCTCCACAGGTATTCCGCGCCCAGCTTGGTATAGACGAAGCGGTGGATCTGCTCGAGGCTTTCGAGTACCTCGGCGGGGTCCGCCAGGGCCGGGGTGATGAACTCCAGCAGCGATTCGGAATAGTCGGTGGTGATCTGCTCGTTGGTCAGCGCCGAACCCAGGGCCTCGGGGTGCGGGGTCTGGGCCAGGCGACCTTGGTCGGTCACGCGCAGGCATTCGCGCTCAATGCCGTGCAGGCACTGCTTGAGCAGGTCGATATTGTCGCCGAGCAGGCTCAGGCGGCGGTTGAGGAGGTCGCTCAAGATGGATTCCTTCACGCGTCAGTCGCCCCAATATGGGGGTAGGGATGACGGTCTACAAGGGTAGTTGGGAAAGGAACTGGCGTTGTCGCCTGGTTTACGCGGTTCCGGCTCGGTTCAGCGTCGATTCCAGGGCCGCTTCGCGCCCCATCGCCGGCAAGCCGGCTCCCACAGAGCATGCATACCCCTGTGGGAGCCGGCTTGCCGGCGATGGGGCGCGAAGCGGCCCCGAGTAGCTCGAAAATACCGCAGATTTAGCTAAATCAGCTAGAGAACCGCGAAGGTTCCCTGCGCCTTGGCCACCAGCTTGTCGTCCTGAAGCACGTCGGCGTCGACCACCAGCGTGCGCCGACCGGCGTGCAGTACCCGGGCGGTACACACGACCTCGCCCTCGCTGACGGCGCGCATGTAGTTGATCTTGCACTCGATGGTCACGCTCTGCTGGTCGAAACCATGGCTTGCCGAGCAGGCCAGGCCCATGCTGATGTCCACCAGGCTGAAGATCGCCCCGCCGTGCAGCTTCTGGCCGCGATTGCGCAGGTGCGGCTCGAGCGCCAGGGCCACTTCTGCAACACCCGCTTCCAGGCGTTGCAGGCGGCAGCCGAGGAGCTGGCTGAAGGCGCTTTCGACATACTCCTTCGGTACTACCATCACTTCTTCTTCAGTTGCTTGGCGTTGGCGAACAGCGCCGCCATGGCGTTGTTGGCTGGTGCGGCGGTGGCGGTCTCGCGCTGGCGCGGCGCCTGCTGCTGGCGATTGCCGCCGTTGCCACGGTTGCCACCACGATTGCCCTCGACCTTCTCACCCGGGGTGTCGCTCATGCGCATGGACAGGCCGACGCGCTTGCGCGGGATGTCCACTTCCATGACCTTGACCTTGACCACGTCGCCGGCCTTGACCGCCTCACGCGGATCCTTGACGAACTTCTCCGACAGCGCCGAGATGTGTACCAGGCCATCCTGATGCACGCCGATGTCGACGAAAGCACCGAAGTTGGTGACGTTGGTCACCACGCCTTCGAGGATCATGCCGGGTTCCAGGTCCTTGAGGTCCTCGACGCCGTCCTGGAAGGTGGCGGTCTTGAACTCCGGGCGCGGGTCGCGACCTGGCTTGTCGAGTTCCTGGAGGATGTCGGTGACGGTCGGCAGACCGAAGGACTCGTCGGTGAATTTCTTCGGATCCAGGCGCTTGAGGAAGCCGCTGTCGCCGATCAGCGAGCGGATGTCGCGGTCGGTGTCGGCGGCGATGCGCTGCACCAGCGGGTAGGCCTCCGGATGCACCGCCGAGGCGTCCAGCGGGTTGTCGCCGTTCATCACGCGCAGGAAACCGGCGGCCTGCTCGAAGGTTTTCTCGCCCAGGCGGCTGACCTTTTTCAGCGCCGCGCGGGTGGCGAACGGGCCGTTGGCGTCGCGGTGGGCGACGATGTTCTGCGCCAGGGTGGCATTGAGGCCGGAGATGCGCGTCAGCAGGGCCACCGAGGCGGTGTTGACGTCCACGCCCACGGCGTTCACGCAGTCCTCGACCACGGCGTCCAGGCCACGGGCCAGTTTCACCTGCGACACGTCGTGCTGGTACTGGCCGACGCCGATGGATTTCGGGTCGATCTTCACCAGCTCGGCCAGCGGGTCCTGCAGGCGGCGGGCGATGGACACCGCGCCGCGGATCGACACATCCAGGTCCGGGAACTCGCGGGCGGCCAGTTCAGAGGCCGAGTACACCGAAGCGCCAGCCTCGGAAACCATGATCTTGGTGATCTTCAGTGCTGGGTACTTCTTGACCAGCTCCGCAACTAGCTTGTCGCTCTCGCGGCTGGCAGTGCCGTTGCCGATGGCGATCAGCTCCACCGAGTGCTTGGCGCACAGCGCGGCCATGACGGAAATGGTGCGGTCCCAGTCATTCTTCGGCGCGTGCGGGTAGACCGTGGTGTAGTCCAGCAGCTTGCCGGTGGCATCGACCACGGCGATCTTGCAGCCGGTACGCAGGCCCGGGTCGAAGCCGAGGGTGGCGCGCGGGCCGGCCGGGGCGGCCAGCAACAGATCGTGCAGGTTGTGGGCGAAGACGTTGATCGCCTCGCCTTCGGCGTTGTCGCGCAGTTCGCCGAACAGGTCGGTTTCCAGGTGGGTGTAGAGCTTGACCTTCCAGGTCCAGCGCACCACCTCGCCCAGCCACTTGTCGGCGGGGCGGTTGCGGTTCTCGATGCCGACATGGTTGCCGATCATCAGCTCGCACGGGTGCAGGGTGCCCGGCAGTTCTTCACCGACCTTCAGCGAGGCGCTCAGCACGCCTTCGTTGCGCCCGCGGAAGATCGCCAGGGCGCGGTGCGACGGCGCGCTGCGCAGCAGCTCGTCATGGGCGAAGTAATCGCGGAACTTGGCGCCTTCGTCTTCCTTGCCGGCGACTACGCGGGCGGTGAGCACCGCTTCCTGCTTGAGGAAGTTGCGCAGCTTGTCCAGCAGGCCGGCGTCTTCGGCGAAGCGCTCCATGAGGATGTACTTGGCGCCTTCCAGCGCAGCCTTGACGTCGGCCACGCCCTTGTCCGCGTCGACGAAGCGCGCGGCTTCGGTTTCCGGGTTCAGTTGCGGGTCGTTGAACAGGCCATCGGCCAGCTCGCCCAGGCCGGCTTCCAGGGCGATCTGGCCCTTGGTGCGGCGCTTCTGCTTGTACGGCAGGTAGAGGTCTTCGAGGCGGGTCTTGGTATCGGCCAGCTTGATCTCGCGGGCCAGCTCGGGGGTCAGCTTGCCCTGCTCCTCGATGCTGGCCAGGATGCTGGCGCGACGCTCGTCGAGCTCGCGCAGGTAGCGCAGGCGCTCTTCCAGGTGGCGCAGTTGGGTGTCATCCAGGCTGCCGGTCACTTCCTTGCGGTAACGGGCGATGAAGGGCACGGTCGATCCTTCGTCCAACAGGCCCACGGCCGCTTCGACCTGCTGTGGGCGCACGCCCAGTTCCTCGGCGATACGGCTGTTGATGCTGTCCATGAAAACCACCTGACAAATAGTGAATGCAAGGCCGCGGGTGGGCGTTCAGCCCCGGCGACACTGGGTGAAAGCCGCGCATTATACCCATCGTGCCGGGCTTGCGGTGATGGCGCGGCGCCAGCTGTCGGTGGGGCGGCAGTGGCACGGCGGGAAAAATCTGCTAACAATGCACACGGCACGCGCGGCAATGGCTACGCCATAATGCGCGGCGATATCAGAGGAGACATTCATGACCAGCACCGCAAACGCCGTAGAAGGCGACAAGATTCTCATCGTCGACGACGATCCGGGCCTGAGCAGCCTGCTGGACCGCTTCTTCACCAGCAAGGGCTTCCGTGTGCGCACCGTGCCCAACGTCGAACAGATGGATCGCCTGCTGGCCCGTGAAGTGTTCAACATGGTGGTGCTCGATCTGATGCTACCCGGCGAGGACGGCTTGTCCGCTTGCAAACGCCTGCGCGCCTCGAACAATCAGATCCCGATCATCATGCTCACCGCCAAGGGCGATGAGCTCAGCCGTATCAAGGGCCTGGAGCTGGGCGCCGACGATTACCTGGCCAAACCGTTCAATCCCGACGAATTGGTGGCTCGAGTCAAGGCCGTGCTGCGCCGCCAGGCCCCGTCCGTACCGGGTGCGCCGGGCAGCGAGGAAGAGACCGTCACTTTTGGCGACTACGAATTGTCGCTGGCCACCCGCGAGCTCAAGCGTGGCGACGAGACGCACATGCTCACCACCGGCGAGTTCGCCGTGCTCAAGGCCCTGGTGATGCACGCTCGCGAGCCGCTGACCCGCGACAAGCTGATGAACCTGGCCCGTGGTCGCGAGTGGGATGCCCTCGAGCGCTCCATCGATGTGCAGATTTCGCGCCTGCGCCGGATGATCGAGCCCGATCCTTCCAAACCACGTTACATCCAGACCGTATGGGGTGTGGGCTACGTCTTCGTGCCGGACGGAAACGCCGGCAAATGAGCCTGCCGGCTCGTCAGGAGGCAGCAGGGCGACCCAAGTGGGTCGCCCTGTTTTCGTCTATGGCGACCGGCCTTTTCAGCACAGTAGTTGATCGATGAAAACGCCTCTCTGGTTCCCGCAAAGCTTCTTCGCCCGCACCCTCTGGCTGGTGCTGATCGTCGTGCTGTTCTCCAAGGCACTGACGCTTGTGTACCTGCTGATGAACGAGGATGTGCTGGTCGACCGCCAGTACAGCCACGGTGTGGCCCTGACGCTGCGCGCCTACTGGGCGGCGGATGAAGAGAACCGCGACCAGATTGCCGAGGCCGCCGGCCTGATCCGTGTGACCGGCGCCGGCGTGCCGGAGGGCGAGCAGCACTGGCCCTACAGCGAGATCTACCAGCGCCAGATGCAGGCTGAGCTGGGGGAGGATACCGAAGTGCGGTTGCGTATCCACGCGCCGCCCGCGTTATGGGTGAACGCCCCAAGCCTGGGCCCGGGCTGGCTCAAGGTGCCGCTGTATCCGCATCCGCTGCGCGGGCAGAAGATCTGGAACGTGCTTGGTTGGTTCCTGGCCATCGGCTTGTTGTCCACGGCTTCGGCCTGGATCTTCGTGCGCCAGCTCAACCAGCCGCTCAAGCGCCTGGTGTTCGCCGCCCGCCAGCTGGGCCAGGGGCGCAGTGTGCGTTTGCCGATCAGCGACACCCCCAGCGAAATGACCGAAGTGTACCGGGCGTTCAACCAGATGGCCGAGGATGTCGAGCAGGCCGGGCGCGAGCGCGAGCTGATGCTGGCGGGCGTTTCCCACGACCTGCGCACGCCGCTGACCCGGTTGCGCCTGTCGTTGTCGCTGATGGGCAACGAAAGCGACCTCAGCGAGGACATGGTCCGCGATATCGAAGACATGGACGCGATCCTCGACCAGTTCCTGGCGTTCATCCGTGACGGGCGTGACGAGCCGGTGGAAGAGGTCGACCTGAACGATCTGATCTACGAAGTGGTGGCGCCCTACAACCAGCATGAGGAACAGGTGCGCCTGTGTCTCGAGCCCATTCCGCCATTCCCTCTGCGCCGTGTCTCGCTCAAGCGCATGCTCGGCAACCTGATCGGCAACGCCCTGCATCACGCCGGCAAGGGGGTTGAGGTGGCGGCCTATGTGTCGGGTGACCAGAGCGCGCCTTATGTGGTGCTCAGCGTGCTGGATCGGGGGGCGGGGATCGACGAGTCGGAGCTGGAGACCATCTTCAACCCGTTCATCCGTGGCGACCGGGCGCGGGGCGGCAAGGGCACCGGGCTGGGGTTGGCGATCGTCAAACGGATCGCCGCGCAGCATGGCGGCAATGTTGAATTGCGCAACCGCTCCGGTGGCGGGATCGAGGCGCGGGTGCGGTTGCCGTTGGGTTTGTTGCTGCCGCGTAACGCTGTGTGAAATCAATCGCGGGGCAAGTCGCCCCGCGATGCGGTTAACCCTTGCCCTTGGTCCGGGTCTGGTTCGGCCCGCTGTTCTTCTCCAGGTGCTCGATGATCATCCCGGCCACGTCCTTGCCGGTAGTCACCTCGATCCCCTCCAGGCCCGGCGACGAGTTCACTTCCATCACCAGTGGCCCATGATTCGAACGCAGGATATCCACACCCGCCACGCTCAATCCCATTACCTTGGCTGCGCGAATCGCGGTCATGCGCTCTTCGGGGGTGATCTTGATCAAGCTGGCCACGCCCCCGCGATGCAGGTTGGAGCGGAACTCGCCCGGCTTGGCCTGGCGCTTCATCGAGGCGATCACCTTGTCGCCGACCACGAAGCAGCGGATATCGGCGCCACCGGCCTCCTTGATGTACTCCTGGACCATGATGTTTTGCTTCAGGCCCATGAACGCCTCGATCACCGACTCGGCGGCCTTGGTGGTCTCGCACAGCACCACGCCGATGCCCTGGGTACCTTCCAGTACCTTGATCACCAGCGGCGCGCCGTTGACCATCTGGATCAGGTCGGGGATGTCGTCCGGCGAGTGGGCGAAGCCGGTGACCGGCAGGCCGATACCGCGCCGCGACAGCAACTGCAGCGAGCGCAGCTTGTCCCGCGAGCGGGCGATGGCCACCGATTCGTTGAGCGGGTAGACGCCCATCATCTCGAACTGGCGCAGCACCGCGCAGCCATAGAAGGTAACCGACGCGCCAATGCGTGGGATCACTGCATCGAAGCCTTCCAATGGTTTGCCGCGGTAGTGGATCTGCGGCTTGTGGCTGGCAATGTTCATGTAGGCCCGGAGCGTGTCGATCACCACCACTTCATGGCCCCGCTGGATGCCGGCCTCGACCAGGCGGCGGGTGGAATACAGACGCGGATTGCGCGACAGCACAGCGATCTTCATGCAGCACCTGTGACAGGGGAAAGGGTGGCCGTGAAGGCCGGTTTGTCCTGAACGTACTTGAGGCCGGGGTTGACCACCAGTTGGCCGTGGATAAGCGCCTTGGACCCGAGTAGCAGCCGATAGCGCATGCTCTTGCGGCAGGCCAGGGTGAATTCGACCTCCCAGACCCGGTCTCCGAGCGCCAGGGGCGTACGGATCACATAGCGGGTCTGGGCATGGCCGTTGGAACTCTTGATCGTCTTCATGGTGACCATTGGCGCTTCGCAGCGCCGATGGCGCAGTTGCACCACCGAACCCAGGTGGGCGGTGAAGCGTACCCATTGCTGGCCATCGCGTTCGAATGGTTCGACCTCCGTGGCGTGCAGGCTGGAGGTGCTGGCGCCGGTGTCGATTTTGGCGCGCAGGCCAGCAACGCCGAGGCCGGGCAGGGCGACCCACTCGCGCAGGCCGATCACAGTCAGGTGGTCAAAAGTCTTCACTAAGCGCGCCCTGTGGATAAGGAGGTGAACTGTAATGACGGCACGGACTTTTTGCATCTGTCAGTCACGGTAGTACAGTTCCGTGAAAGACAGAATTCGAGGAAAAACCATGGCACAAAAGCCTGAAGACGACGACAAGGTACGCCTGGACAAGTGGCTATGGGCGGCGCGCTTCTACAAGACCCGCGCATTGGCCAAGGCGGCCATCGAAAGCGGCAAGGTGCATTGCCGGGGCGAGCGCTGCAAACCCGGCAAGGAACCACGGGTGGGTGAGGAGTTCGTGCTGCGCACCGGCTTCGACGAGCGCACTGTGGTGGTCAGGGCGTTGTCGGTGGTGCGCCGTGGTGCGCCCGAGGCACAGACCTTGTATGAGGAAACCGCCGAGAGTGTGAAGCGCCGCGAGCAAGCTGCCGAGCTGCGCAAGGCGGGTGCGCTGGGCATGACCACCGATGGGCGGCCGAACAAGAAGCAGCGTCGGCAGATTCACCAGTTGCACGGCAGTTTCGAGTGACGGGGCCGCATAGCGGCCCCCGAGAACGATCAGGCGGCGCGAACCACGCTCATCCGCCCGATCAACGGTAACTTGCCCAGCAGGTCGAACAGCGGCGTCGTCCAGCGCAGCAACGCTGCGCTGCCTTTTGCAGCCAGCGGTGTGTAGCAGCTCCAGCCCAACGCCAGTACCGCCATCAGCAAACCACCGATGTAGTCATCCTGTCCCCAGTGGGCACCGGCAACCAGGCGCGGCAGCATGAATAGCAGCGCCAGCCCCCACACCAGCAGGTACTGCAGCGGGCGACGGCTGAACAGGCTCATGAATAGTGCCCAGACCAGCAACACCGAGGCGTGATCCCCCGGGAAACTCTTGCTCGAGCGGTCCTTCAGCTCCCAGGCTGCCTCGAGGTTCGGGTAGTAGTCACTTAGATGCACCACGTCGTCGAACATCATCGACGGGCTCTTGTGTTGCCACCCGGCTGCATCCACCCACTTGGAAAACAGCGCGCGAATCACCACTAAGAGGAGTAGCGTGACCAGAAAGCCGAAAAAGGCCTGGCGGACCTGGGCTGCCTTGAACACCCAGTCGCCACGGATAAGCACTGCCAGAAGGATCAGGCCGACGACGATGTCGAACGGGCGCAGGCTGCCAACTGTCCAGATGTAGCGCCAGGTGGTGTTGTCGGCCAGCGGCGCATTGAGGCTGTGGAACAGCCACTCGTCGAATGTCAGGCAAAGGATCTGGCCAACGGGCCACAACCAGAAACACAGTAGTGCGATGGGTAGCAGGGTGCAGGCTGCCAAAGGTCCCCAGGACCACCTTGCTTGGAACAGCGGTCGATTGTCCATAAAATACCTCGATATCCAGCAGGAAGTGAGCGCCTTGTGAGCGCTCTGCGACGGACCTTTCGGTCTCCTGTAATTATTTTGTAATCATTTTTAGAAAGCCAGACAACCATGAGCGACTTGCCAGATACCGATTTCACTCAACGCTTCCTGTTCGACGACCGCGACGTGCGCGGCGAGATGGTCGCGTTGGAACGCAGCTACGCCGAGGTGCTGGCCAAGCACGACTACCCGCAGCCGGTAAAGCATCTGCTCGGTGAACTGATGGCCGCCGCCGCGCTGCTGGTCGGCACCCTGAAGTTCGATGGGTTGCTGGTGCTCCAGGCGCAGTCCCAGGGCCCGGTTCCGCTGCTAGCCATCGAGTACACCAGCGAGCACGACATCCGTGGCCTGGCGCGCTACGAGGCCGAGCAGATCAAGGCGGATGCCAGCCTTGCCGATCTGATGCCGGGCGGTCATCTGGTGCTGACCATCATTCCGGTCAACGGCCAGCGTTACCAGGGCACCGTCGAGCTGGACGGCAAGGACCTGTCGGAGTGCTTCACCAACTACTTCGTCATGTCGCAGCAGGTGAACACCTGCATCTCCCTGACCGCCGATGGCACCCGCGCCCGTGGCCTGCTGGTGCAGCAGCTGCCGGCCGAGATCCACAAGGACAGCGAGGAGCGCGAGGAAAGCTGGGCCCACGTCAAGGCCCTGGCCAACACCGTGAAGATCGAGGAACTGCTCGGCCTGGACAACGAAACCGTGCTGCACCGCCTGTACCACGAGGACGCGGTTCGCCTGTTCGATATCCAGCCGCTACGCTTCCGCTGCAGCTGCTCGCGCGAGCGTTCCGGCAACGCTCTGGTCAGCCTCGGTGAGCCGGATGCCAAGGCGCTGGTGGCCGAATGCGGCGGTCAGGTCGAGATCGATTGCCAGTTCTGCAACGAGCGCTATGTGTTCGACGCGAGCGATGTTGCGCAATTGTTTGCTGGCGGTGGTACCGAGGCGCCGTCAGAAACTCAGCACTGAAACGGTTCACTACAGGAAATACTCCTGTCGAATTGCGCAAAAGCGCAGTTCTGACAGGAGGGGCCTACTTTTTTTGGGCGTTTCTGGCATAATCCGGCCACTTTTTTCGCTGTAGTAGTTTTTTCGAGACAACTACAAAACGTTTGGAGCACTCGGCCTCGGGCCGGATGGGGTATCTCATGACGCAAGCCAACAACACCGTGTACACCGACCTGAGCGTCGATGAGCTGGTAAAAGAAGCGCTGTCCCGCGGTGAAGGCGTGCTGGCCGATACTGGCGCGCTGGTGGTGGAAACCGGTCACCGCACCGGCCGTTCGCCGGCTGACCGTTTCATCGTCGAAGAACCTTCCACCCAGGACCAGATTGGCTGGGGCCCGATCAACCGCAAGTTCCCGGCCGACAAGTTCGATGCCCTGTGGGACCGTGTCGAGGCGTTCAACAACGCCCAGGATCACTTCGTTTCCTACGTTCACGTAGGCGCTGCCGCCGAGCACTACCTGCCGGTCAAGATGACCACCCAGACCGCCTGGCAGAACCTGTTCGGCCGTTGCCTGTTCATCAACCCGGCCCAATACAACCCGGCTGGCCGCGATGAATGGCAGGTTCTCAACGTCGCCAACTTCGAGTGCGTGCCAGAGCGTGACGGCACCAATTCCGACGGCTGCGTGATCATCAACTTCGCCCAGAAGAAAGTGCTGATCGCCGGCATGCGTTACGCCGGTGAAATGAAGAAAGCCATGTTCTCGGTGCAGAACTTCCTGCTGCCGGCCGCCGATGTGCTGCCGATGCACTGCGCCGCCAACATCGGCGAAGCGGGTGACGTCACCCTGTTCTTCGGCCTGTCCGGTACCGGCAAGACCACCCTGTCGGCCGACGAAAGCCGCTACCTGATCGGTGACGACGAGCACGGTTGGGGCGAAGGCGTTGTCTTCAACATCGAAGGCGGTTGCTATGCCAAGTGCATCGACCTGTCCGAGAAGAACGAGCCGGTTATCTGGAAAGCCATCAAGCACGGCGCAGTGCTGGAAAACGTCGTCATCGACGACGCCAAGCACGCCGACTACGCCGACGTGAGCCTGACCCAGAACAGCCGTGCAGCCTACCCGCTGACCCACGTAGCCAAGGTCTCCGAGAAGAACCTGGGCGGCGAGCCGAACGCGGTCATCTTCCTGACCTGCGACCTGACCGGCGTGCTGCCGCCAGTGTCGATCCTGAACAACGAGCAGGCGGCCTACCACTTCCTGTCCGGCTACACCGCGCTGGTCGGTTCCACCGAAATGGGTTCGGGCAGCGGCATCAAGTCGACCTTCTCCACCTGCTTCGGCGCACCGTTCTTCCCGCGCCCAGCCGGCGTCTACGCCGAGCTGCTGATCAAGCGCATCAAGGCGTTCGGTTCCAAGGTCTACCTGGTCAACACTGGCTGGACCGGTGGTGGCTATGGCGTTGGCAAGCGCTTCAGCATCCCGACTACCCGTGGCGTGATCGCCGCCATCCAGAGCGGCGCGCTGGTCGGTGCCGAGACCGAGCACCTGGACATCATCAACCTGGACGTGCCGAAGGCCGTTCCGGGCGTCGAGACCGAACTGCTCAACCCGCGCAACACCTGGGCTGACAAGGCTGCCTACGACGAAGCTGCCAAGGGCTTGGCCACGCTGTTCACCGAGAACTTCAAGAAGTTCGACGTTTCCGACGCCATCAAGGCCGCTGGTCCGCAGCTGTAAGCTGCTGCCGGTTCGGAAAGGAAGCCGCCCCTCGGGGCGGCTTTTTCGTGGTTGAAATCATGGCCATTCCTTTCAAGGTGTTCGGCGTCAGATCTGTGGTATCTGTGAGACCGAGCGCCGCCCGCGCGGCGCATCGCGGATGAATCCGCTCCTACATTTTTTGCAACGTGGCCATGCCTGATAAGCCATGGTTGTGAGCCTTGTGCGCTCGACGCGATTTTTCGGGGGCATTGCCGCCGCCTCACCTGCCTTGGGCCTTGCGCCAAGGCTGGCAACCATGGCCAGACAGGTTCGGTACGTTGCAACGAATGTAGGAGCGGATTCATCCGCGATGCGCCGCGCGGGCGGCGCTCGATCTGATAGGCGCTACAGCCAAATCGTCGAACACCTCGGCCTGGCCTTCAAGGCGCATCAGCGGTTTTTGGCTCTCAGCTCGGCTCGGCGGGCGGCAAAGAACTTCTCGACCTCTTCGTCATCCAGCGCAGGTGATGAATCGCGACGGCTTGCTTCGACCTGTTCGCTGAACCAGGCGTCGTAGGCCGCCGCCTCATGGGCCCTTTTAAGTGCCTTGGCGCGATCCGGCCGCTGATAGGTGGTGGTCTGTCGCGCATCCCATATCGAGCTATCGACTTCGAAATGGTCGATACCCAGGTCATGCAGGTAGCTGACCAGCGTCTCTAGCTTCTTGAACAGCCGCACGTTGCCGCTACGCTGAGCGGTGAGTACGTGCTCCTGATCGTCGACATCCACCTGAACAGCCCAGCCTCCGGGTTGCCCAACGATGTGGGTGGCGTTGATTCGACGGCTTTCAGCCAGGCAACTGAGGTTGGCATGATCCACTTGCAGGGTCGGCACGGGGGTATGTCTCGGTTTCATGGGACGCGTACTATCTTATGCAATCTATTGTTGATTGCGACTATAGGCGTCCCCAAGCCTATGTGGGAAGCTTCGCTGACATGCAAAGGAAATAAGGTTGTTCTCATGACAGAATCCCCTCAACGCTCCGCCTTCTCCCATTTCCACCCCATCCTCACCCGTCCTCAGGACAATGACCACAACGGCCACCTCGCTGGCTCTACCGTGCATGCCTGCTTCGAAACCGCGATCCAGGCCTTCCTGGTCGAACAGGCCGAGCTGGACCTGCGTGACGGTGAACTGGCCGGTTTCGTCGTGAGTTCGGCGGCAGACTTCTTCGCCTTGCCTGGCTTTCCCGACGTGCTTGAGGTGGGCCTGGGGGTGACCCGTCTGGCGGGCAGCACCGTTGAGTTCCGCCTGGCGCTGTTCCGCCCGGGCGAGGCCGAGGCCTGTGCGGCGGGCAGCGTGGTGAAGGTGTTCATCGAGCGTGCGTCAGGCCGCCCGGCGGCACTGCCGGAAACACTGCAACTGATCCTCGCCGGGCTGTCGCTCAATCGTTGAGGCGAATGATCCCTTCGCGCACGGCGAACAGCACCAGGCCGGGCACGTCGTGGATCTGCAGACGGTGCATGATCTGCGAGCGGTGTGCCTCGACCGTCTTGATGCTCAACCCCAGGCCGTCGGCGATGGAGCGGGTGGTCTCGCCGCGGGCGATCAGGCGCAGGATCTCCAGCTGGCGGGTGGTCAGGGGCGGCGGCTGGACCTGATTGGCAACGCGCTTGCGGCTGTGCTTGAGCGCCTGGCCGATGACCATCGGCAGCACCGCCGACGACAGATACTGGCCACCGCCGCGCAGGGTCTGCAGGGCCTGCTCCAGCTCGGTTACCGTGGCGTTCTTGAGCAGGAAACCATGGGCGCCGAGCTGCAGGCAGCTCATCACATGCTCGAGTTCCGAGCGCGGCGAGAACATCAGCACTCGGCTGGCAGGGGCGCGGATGAACAGCTCCTGCAGGGCTTGCTGGCTGTCCAGTTCGCCGCTCATGTCGAGCACCACGATGTCCGGCTTGAGTTTTTCGGCCAGGCTCACGGCACTCATGGCATCGCCGGTGTCGCCCACCACGACGAAGTCTTTCTTCTGCTCGAGCAAGGCACGCAGGCCGGCGCGGAAGAGGGGCGAGTGATCGGCAAGCAGGATTCGGCAGGGCATGGAAAAGGGCCTGTTTCGCAAGGGAAGGGGGGCGGCAGGCTTGCTCGATCCGAAAGCGCACTGCCGCGCAACTGCGCGATCAGTCCTTGTCTGCCGATGGGCGCGGCAGTGCCTCTTATCATAGGCGTTCGAACACCGATGGCAGTAGGGGGCGCAGGGGTAGGCCCAGCGCATGGACGCTTTCGCTGTGGCCGATGATCAGCAGGCCGCCGGGGCGCAGGTGTGCCAAAAGGTGCTGGAGGACTTCGCTTTTGTAGCGGGGCGCCAGGCTCGACAACAGGTTGCGCAACAGGATGACGTCGAAACTGCCGAGATGCGCAGGCAGGGGCCGGATGAGGTTGATCGCCTCGAAGCGTACCTGCTTGCGCAGGGCCGGTGCCACGGATAGTCGTCCGGCCGTCGCGCCGACGCCGCACAGGCAGTGACGGGCCAGCCAGCCTTCGGGAAAGTAGCGCGCCTGGGCGATGTCGTAGATGCCGGCGCCTGCGCATTCCAGCAGTTGTGGGTCGAAGTCGCTGGCCAACACCTGCCAGCCAGGGTGATGGGCATGTTCGGCGGCGACCATGGCCAGGCTCCAGGCTTCTTCGCCGGTGGCGCAGGCTGCGCTCCACAGGCGAGCGGGGTGGTCGAGCTCGGCCAGCCAACGGGCCAGGCATTCGAAATGGCGATGCTCGCGAAAGAAGTAGCTGTCGCGGGCAACCAGCAAGCGGAGCAGGTTGTCGTGCTCATCCTGGCCCTCGGCACTCTCGAGCAAGGCGAGGTAATGCTCGAAATCCACCAGGCCCAAGGTCTTGAGTCGCTTGTGCAGGCGCGCCGCGACGACGGCCCGGCGGTCATCGGCCAGTTGCACGCCGGTAGCCTGCATCACCCGTTGGCGTATCGACGCAAAGTTGGCTTCGCTGAGCAGTGGCGGGCGGCGGCTGGGCATCCTTCAGCCTCTCCTGGCCCGGGGCAGACAGATGAGATCGGTGAAGGTCGCGCGCATTCCCTGCGTCCTGTGCGTGGTCGAAACTGCGATGATAGCTAGTGGCTAGTGGCCTCCATATCGGGGTGGCCCTTAATCCCCTGGCGGGTCCGCAAACGAAAAGGCCCTGCCGGTGGGGGCAGGGCCTTAGGCGTCAGGCGTACGCCTGGCGATCAGTCGCGCCAGTGACGCTTGTGCTTGCGGTGGCCGTAGTGGTGGCCGCGATCGTAGTGGCGGCGGTCATCGTAGTCACGACGGTAGCGGCGCGACTCATGGCGCTCGTCTTCGTCGGCCTTGTTGCCCATGTAGTTACCCAGAGCGCCACCAGCGCCACCGCCGGCCGCCGCACCGATGTAGCTACCGGTGGTGCCGCCCATCGAGCGACCGACCACGTTGCCGCCGGCCGCGCCAAGCGCGCCACCGATGGCCGCCTCGCCGCGCTGGCGCTTGTCGGCACCCAGGGCACCGCCGGCCGCGCCGCCCAGGCCGGCACCTATGGCGCCGCCGGTGCTACCACCGATGGAGTTGCCCACCACGGAGCCCAGTACCCCACCCAATGCGCCGCCAATGCCGGCCTCGGTGGTGCCGCCTGCCATGGCAACGCCGCTGAGCAGACCGAAAGACAACAACAGAATCGAGGAGTACTTCTTCATCAAGAGAGCCTCAGAGGGATGACGAAGCGGAATTTGAGGCTCGGCGAAGCGGCTGGCAATCGGAATCCGACGAGTAGCACGAGTTGTACACAATTCTCTAAGTTATTGAATTATGTATGAAACTTTCTCGATTTTTGCTTGTCTGAGGTACTTATGACAAAGCCCTGAACCGTTGCGGAACAGGGCTTTTTTGTGGGTGGCGTTCAGCTTTGCCGGGCGCGAGTCAGATGATGCGCCCGTCGTCCCGCGCGCGCTCCAGCTTGATGGCGATGAACTTCGACGTCGGCGTGTGGCTGCCGTCACCGATGCTCTCCAGCGGCACCAGCGGGTTCACCTCCGGGTAGTAGGCCGCCGCCTGGCCGGCGGGGATGTCGAACGCCAGCAGGGTGAAGCCATGCACCCGGCGCACATGCTCATCGCCCCAGAGCGACACGATGTCGACCTTTTGCCCCGGCTGGAAGCCCAGGCGGACGATATCGGCTTCGTTGGCGAACAGTATGTCGCGCTGGCCGCGCACGCCGCGGTAGCGATCGTCCATGCCGTAGATGGTGGTGTTGTACTGATCGTGCGAGCGCATCGACTGCATGATCAGGTCCGGTAGCTGGCCGCTGGCGCGCACGCGCTCGTCGAGCAGGCTGTCCGGTAGGAGATTGGCCTTGAAGTTGGCGCGGCCGCTGGCGGTCTTCCACTGGCGGCTGCCGGCGCTGTTGCCCAGGTAGAAGCCGCCGGGCAGGCGCAGACGCTCGTTGAAGTCGGCGAAGCCCGGGATGGTGTCGGCGATCAGATCGCGGATGCGGTCGTAGTCGGCCACCAGCCAGTGCCAGTCCACCGGCTGCTTGCCCAGGGTGGCGGCGGCGATGCCGGCAACCACCGCTGGCTCCGAGCGCATCTGCCTGGACAGCGGCTTGAGCTGGCCGTTGGAGGCGTGGACCATGCTGAACGAGTCCTCCACCGTCACTGCCTGCGGGCCTTCGCCCTGCAGGTCGATATCGGTGCGGCCCAGGCACGGCAGGATCAACGCCTGTTTGCCGTGAATCAGGTGGCTGCGGTTGAGCTTGGTGCTGATATGCACGGTCAACTCGCAGTTGCGCAGCGCCTGGGCGGTGCGCTCAGTGTCCGGCGTGGCCTGGGCGAAGTTGCCGCCCAAGCCGATGAACACCTTGGCCCGGCCTTCCAGCATGGCGTGGATGGCCTCGACGGTGTTGTGACCGTTGTGGCGTGGTACTGGGAAGCCGAAGCGTTTTTCGATGGCATCGAGCAGGAACACCGGTGGGCGTTCGTTGATGCCCATGGTGCGGTCGCCCTGCACGTTACTGTGGCCGCGTACCGGGCACAGGCCGGCGCCAGGGGCCCCGAGGTTGCCGCGCAGCAGCATCAGGTTGACGATTTCCTGGATGGTCGGCACCGAATGGCGGTGCTGGGTGATGCCCATGGCCCAGCACATGATCACCCGCTTGCCTTTGCAGTACATGCGTGCCGACAGCTCGATATCGGCCAGGGTCAGTCCGGACTGTGCCTCGATCTGTTCCCATGGCGTGGCGTCGACCACCGCCAGGTATTCGTCCACGCCATGGCCGTGTTCGGCGATGAACGCATGATCGAAGATCGCCGGCGCGCCGCTGGCCTGGGCCTCACGCTCCCATTGCAGCAGGAACTTGGCCATGCCGCGCAGCAGCGCCATGTCGCCGCCCAGCGCCGGGCGGAAGAATGCGGTGTTGGTCGGGCGGTCGCTGTTGGTCAGCATCTCCAGCGGGTTCTGCGGGTGCTGGAAGCGCTCCAGGCCACGCTCCTTGAGCGGGTTGACGCACACCACCTGGGCGCCGCGTTTCACCGCGTCACGCAGCGGGTCGAGCATGCGCGGGTGGTTGGTGCCGGGGTTCTGGCCCCAGACGAAGATCGTGTCGGCGTGCTCGAAGTCGTCGTAGGTGACCGTGCCCTTGCCCACGCCGACGCTCTGGCCCAGGGCCACGCCACTGGCCTCATGGCACATGTTCGAGCAGTCGGGGAAATTGTTGGTGCCGTAGGCGCGCACGAACAGCTGATAGAGATAGGCCGCCTCGTTGCTGGCCCGGCCGGAGGTGTAGAACTCCGCCTGGTCAGGGCTGGACAAGTTGTTCAAATGCCGGGCGATCAGGGCGAAGGCGGCGTCCCAGTCGATCGGTTGGTAGCGGTCGGTGGTCGGGTCATAGACCATCGGCTCGGTCAGCCGGCCCTGATACTCGAGCCAATAGTCGCTCTGTCCGAGCAGCGCGCTGACGCTGTAGCGGGCGAAGAACGCGGCGTCCACCCGGCGCTTGGTGGCTTCCCAGTTGACCGCCTTGGCGCCGTTCTCGCAGAACTTGACCATGCCGCTCTCGGGCGAGTCGCCCCAGGCGCAGCCGGGGCAGTCGAAACCGCCGTTCTGGTTGGTCTTGAGCAGGGCGCGAATGTTTTTCAGGGCATTGTCGCTGCCCACCCAGGCCTTGGCCACGCTGCGCAGCGCGCCCCAGCCGCCGGCAGGGCCGGGGTAGGGTTTGTAGCGAGGGGTGGAGGCGGGGGCGTTGTCTGGCAGTTTTTCGTAGGAGGTCACGGCTGTTACTACTCCGCCGCTGGGCTGAACACCCGCGGTGCGCTGTGTTTGGGCAGATGAATGAGGTTGAGGTTGTGCTTGCGCGCCCATTGCAGGGCCAGGCCGGTGGGCGCGGAGAGGCTGACCAAGGTTTGGATGCCGGCACGCAGGACTTTCTGGATCAGCTCCAGGCTGCAGCGGCTGGTGACGATGGCCAGCCCCCCTTGGGTCTCGATGCGCTGGCGCAGCAGGGCGCCGATCAGCTTGTCCAGGGCGTTGTGCCGGCCAATGTCCTCGCGGCCCAGCAGCAGCTGGCCGTCGCGGTCCATGAACAACGCCGCATGTACCGCGCCGCAGTGCTGGCCGAGAGGCTGGAAGGCGTCGATGCGCTGGCGCAGGTCTTTCAGCCAGTGGGCGGGCGGCAGCGGCGCGCCGGGCAGCACGTCCAGTTCGGGCAGCGCCTGCTCCAATGCCTCGACGCCACACAGGCCGCAGCCGCTGGTGCCGGCCAGTTGGCGGCGCTGGTTCTTCAGGTTCCAGAAGGCGCGGCTGGAAATCTCCAGGTCGGCGTAGAGCGCCGAACCGCTGCCGGAGAGCTTCACGTCATAGATTTCTTCGGTACCGGCAACGATGCCGCTGCCGACGCTGAAACCGACGGCGAAGTCTTCCAGGTCGGTCGGGCTGACCAGCATTACCGCCTGGTTCAGGCCGTTGTAGACGATCGCCAACGCCACTTCCTCGGCCAGCGGGGTATTGTCGCGGGCGGCATCGGAAAGCTGGACGTAGTCGTAGGTATTGCTGGCGGCGGGCAGGGCCAGAGGCGTGGGCGCCGCGCAGACCGGTGGCTTGCTGTTCATCGGCTCGAATACCGGCTGGCAGTTTGACCCCACAAGCCTAGGCCCCTGTGCAGATGGCGTCTAATCGCTAGCGTCTATCCCGTGATAGAGCGCGTCGATTGGTCGCACCGGGGCGGGTTGGCCGATCCTGGCCTAGACTCCTGCTTCCACGGATTCACCATCAAAGGAGCGCCACATGAGCCTGTTCAGTTTCGTGAAGGAAGCCGGCGAGGAATTGATCGACCTGCTGACGCCGGGTAACGCCAATGCCGAGGAACAGTTGAAGAAACACGTCCAGGACGTTGGTCTGGGCAATCCGAACATCTCGGCCACTGTAGAGGGTGACAAGGTCATCCTCAAGGGCGAGGTGAGGAGCCAGGAAGAGAAGGAGAAGATCATCCTGGCTGCAGGCAACATCGCCGGTGTGGCCTCGGTGGATGACCAGATAACCGTTACCGGGCCGGTGGCCCAGGCGGCTCGGTTCGTCGAGGTCGAGAAGGGTGACACCTTGAGTGCTATATCCAAGCGTGTCTATGGCGACGCTAACAAGTACAACAAGATCTTTGAAGCGAACAAGCCGATGCTCAAACATCCGGACAAGATTTATCGGGGACAGGTGCTGCGTATTCCTGATTGAGTTTGTCGACGATCCCGCTTCCACGACGGAGCACTCATGGAAGCGGGCTTGTCCCGCGATAAGGCCTACAGCCCAGTCAACAAATCCCGATAATTCTCGACCGCCGCAAACTCTTGGGTATCCCGCAGCTCGGCCCGACTATCCGGCTGGCGTACAGCCAACAGGTATCCCACGCCAAACCGCCGAGCACTGCGCAGAATCGCCAAGGTGTCGTCGATGAACAGGCTGCGCGCCGGTTCAAAACCTATGTCCGCCTGCAGCGCATCCCAGAACTGCGGGCTCTCCTTCGGATAGCCATAGTCGTGCGAGCTGATCAGTCGTTCGAAGTACGGCTCCAGTTCCACCCGCTCCAGCTTCAGCGACAGCGAGTCGCGGTGCGCGTTGGTGATCATCACCACCCGCTTGCCAGCCTTGCGAATGGCGGCGAGGAAGGTATCGGCATCCGGCTTCAAGGCGATCAGGTCGGCAATCTCCAGCTTGAGCTCGCGGATCGGCAGGCGCAGTTCACGGCTCCAGAAGTCCAGGCAATACCAGTTGAGCGTGCCGGCATGCTGTTCGAACAAAGGGCGCAGCTCGAGCTCGGCCATGGCCCGGCTCACGCCATGCAGCTCGGCATAGCGCTGGGGCAGGTGCTCCAGCCAGAAGCGGTTGTCGTAATGCAGGTCGAGCAGGGTGCCGTCCATGTCCAGCAGGACGGTATCGATGGCGGACCAGGGAAGAACAGGCATGGGAAATTCTCGATCAGTCGGCAAGCCACGGTATAGTAACCCGTTCACGCCAAGGAGCCGCCCCATGCGCCAGAAACCCACCGTCCTCAGTCGCGAGATCGTCGCCAGCAGCCGCCTGTTCCGCGTCGAAGCCGTGCAGTTGCGCTTCTCCAACGGCACCGAGCGCACCTATGAGCGACTGGTCGGCCGTGGCAACGGCTATGGCGCGGTGATGATCGTGGCCATGCTCGACGCCGAGCACGCGGTGCTGGTCGAGGAGTATTGCGGCGGTACCGACGAGTACGAGCTGTCCCTGCCCAAGGGGCTGATCGAGCCGGGCGAGGACGTACTAGCCGCCGCCGACCGGGAGCTCAAGGAAGAGGCAGGCTTCGGCGCGCGTCAGCTCGAGCACCTGACCGAGCTGTCGCTGTCGCCCGGCTACATGAGCCAGAAGATCCAGGTGGTCCTGGCCAGCGACCTCTATGAAGAGCGTCTGGAAGGCGACGAACCCGAGCCGATGCGTGTCGACAAGGTCAACCTGCGCGAGCTCTCGGCCCTGGCTATGCACCCGCAGTTCAGCGAAGGTCGGGCGCTGGCGGCGTTGTACCTGGCCCGTGATCTGCTGATTCAGCGTGGGGTGCTGAGCGTATGAATGATCGGCAATTGATGCTCGACGTGGTGGCACTCGCTCGCTTGGCCGGCGAAGCGATCCTGCCGTTCTGGCGCGCCGATGTGGCGGTCACCAGCAAGGCCGACGATTCACCGGTAACCGCTGCCGACCTGGCGGCACATCGTGTTATCGTCGATGGCCTACGGGCCCTGGCACCGCAGATTCCGGTGCTGTCCGAGGAAGACTGCGAGATTCCGTTGACCATCCGCCAAGGCTGGCAGCGCTGGTGGCTGGTTGACCCGCTGGATGGCACTAAGGAGTTCATCGCCGGTAGCGAGGAGTTCACTGTCAACATCGCGATGGTCGAGAACGGCGAGGTGGTGTTCGGGGTAGTGGCGATGCCGACCAATGGATATTGTTATTTCGGTGGCTGTGCATTGGGTGCCTGGAAAGTGGAGCTCGATAAAGAGGCGCGGATGATCCAGGTGCGTAATGGACCTCCGCCAGATGGCTGCTTCACTGTCGTTGCTAGCCGCCGACATTCCAGCTTGGACCAGGATGCGCTTTTGGCTGGGCTCAGCAGTGTCGTGGGCGAGTTGGAGTTAGCTAGTATTGGCAGTTCGCTGAAATTCTGCATGCTAGCTGAGGGAAAGGCTGACTTCTACCCTCGCTTAGCACCTACCTGTCAATGGGATACTGCCGCCGCTCAGGGAGTATTAGAGGGGGCGGGAGGTACTGTTGTTAATATGCTAGGAGAGAGGTTGACGTACAGTCCTGTTGCTAATAATTTGAACCCTTATTTTCTAGCTTTTCCTCATGGTTTTGGTTGGGAGAGATTAATAAGAAGATGATTATGGAGATGTAGGATGTTTCTGGGTTTTTTGGTCAGACTGCTTTTTGAGCGACTGTATGGTAGTGAGGCGGATCGGCTTTCTCAGAGTATTTTGAAAATACATGATGGGTTAGGTTATGAAGTATGTCGGCCTTCGTTTATGGTACAATGTGCTTTAGTCTCGGCCGAGGACCATCGAGCCTATAGTCATCCTGGTTTTGATGTTGTGTCAATAGTCAGGGCTTGTGTAAAAAAGATACTGGGTATTGGCACTGAAGGTGGTAGTACTATAGTTCAGCAGCTCGTGCGGGTCTTGAGTTCTAGTTATGAGCGTACATTAAGGCGAAAGTTTAAAGAAATCGTATTGTCGTGTTTGGTTTCCGCCCGCCTGGAAAGAAGTGTATTTCCGCCTGTGTATTTGAGTGTGGCTTACTTTGGGACTGGAGTGGTAGGGTATGCTGCGGTTTGCAAGCGCCTTGGGCTGCATGGAGATATTCTATCTATTAAAGAAGCCGCGATGGTGGTTGCTCGACTAAAATATCCAGAGCCTTTGAAGATGAGTGAGAGTAAAAAAGCTAAGATAGTTAATAGAGAGCTTCATATTATTCGGCTTTATGCTAAACATAAGGAGATGGGGTATTATGACTTCTTGGCAGCCATTCGATCAGTCAAACCCGATGTTGAGAAAGTTGGCGCACCATCCTGAGTCTCATGAGTTTAAGCATATATTAAAAACTTCATCTAAATACGATCTGGAGTCGCTGGCTAGGTTGTGGTTAAGCGAAGGGATACCATTTGCTTTCAAAGAGGGAGCAGGTGTTTACGATGAGATGCGTTTTTGGGTTGCTAGCATTTTAGGTATCAGTAGTGTTGATGTTACTCTGCAGGGTAGTGGTCGAATAGGTTTCTCAATGGCGCCTCACAAATTTGGGAATACGTTTAGTGTTTCTTCTGATTTTGATCTAAGTATTGTTGATAAAGGTCTTTTTGATAGATGTGGGGGTGAGTTACAAGACTTTAAGAAGGCATTTGAATCAGGGCGAATAGAAAGCTCAGAGAAGGCAAAGGCGAATCGAGCAGATTTTTGTAAGCGGTTAGATAGTCTTTTAAGGCTTGGTTATATAAATACTTTTCAGGCTCCATCGTTCAGGGACTATACGCCAACAATTTTAAAGATAAAAGATACGATGTATCAGGCGGGGGAAAGGTTAAAAGTAACTCAAGGTGTTCCTCAGTTTACTAGTTTGAACGCAAGGCTTTACAGGAGCTGGGACGATCTTGTTGATCGTGTTGCTACAAACTTATCGGAGTTGAAAATCAAGCTACCTATGTAGCACGTACTGCCCGCTGAACGTCACCGCAGGCTCGTCACTACCCTCGTTGCTCACCACCGTCTCCAGCGTCAGCCGTGCCCGTCCACGACGTTGATACATCGTCAGAAACCGCTCCCAGGTCTTCTCGTCCGGCGCCGGGCAACGCGCCACGGCAGCCCCGGTGACTGGCAGCGGGTAGCTGATCTGCCCCTCCTGGATGACGATATGTCCGTCATCGATTCCCAGCTCGCGCAGGCGCAGGTGCAGCCAGCCCCAGCCCACCAGCACCGCGCCGCAGTACAGGCTGCCGCCGAACATGGTGCTCTTGTGGTTGACGTTGGGCGCCAATGGCAGCTTCAGGCGCAAGGTGTGCGCCTGCCAATCGATGACTTCCATGCCCATCTCGCGGGTCAGCGGAATATCGCTGTGCAGTACGGACTGCAGGTACTGGCTGTCGTTGCTCATTGACGGTTGTCCTCCTGGTCGTCGTGCCCGCCGAAGCTCAGGCTGTGCTTGCGCAGCTTGTCGTGCAGGGTTTTGCGTGGGATGCCAAGGGCCTCGGCGAGGCTGCGCATGGAGCTGTGCGGCTGCATCAGCTCGGCGGCGATCAGTGAGCGTTCGAACTGCTCGACCTGCTCGCTGAGGTTGCCGGTCGACGCCGCAACCTGGATATCGTTGGCCGCCGCGGGCGCCTGGCCATCAAGGGCCAGCTCCAGGCCAAGGGCAAAGCGTTCGGCGGCATTCTGCAACTCGCGAACGTTGCCCGGCCAGTCATGGCGCAGCAGCATGGCACGCTGCGCCGGTTGCAGGTTGTGGGGCGGCAGGCCATGGCGTTCGCTGGCGGCGTCGGCGAAGTGCTGGAACAGCACCAGGATGTCGTCGCCGCGCTCGCGCAGCGCGGGGATACGCAGCGGCGCGACGTTCAGACGGTAGTACAGGTCAGCGCGGAAACGACCCTGGTCGGCGGCCTGGCGCAGGTCTTCCTTGGTGGCGGCGATGATGCGTATATCCAGCGGAATCAGCTGGTTGCCGCCCAGGCGCTCGACCACCCGCTCCTGTAGCAGGCGTAGCAGCTTGACCTGCACATCCAGGCTCATGCTCTCGATTTCGTCGAGGAACAGCGTGCCGCCATTGGCGAACTCGAACTTGCCGATGCGGCGTTTCTGCGCGCCGGTAAAAGCGCCCGGCTCGTGGCCGAACAGCTCGCTCTCGACCACCGACTCGGCCAGGGCGCCGGCATTGATCGCCACGAACGGGCCGTCGCGCCGGCTCGACAGGTCGTGCAGGGCTCGCGCCACCACCTCCTTGCCGGCGCCGGTCTCGCCAAGGATCAGCACGTCGGCGCGGGTGCCGGCCAGGGCGCCGATCTGCTCGCGCAGGCGTTGCATGCCGGGCGACTGGCCGACCAGGCGCGTGGCCAGGTGCTGGCGGTCGCTCAGGGCCAGGCGCAGGCTGCGGTTGTCCAGCACCAGGCGGCGCAGGGCCAGGGCGCGGCGCACGCTGTCGAGCAGCGCGTCGCTGGCGAAGGGTTTCTCCAGGAAGTCATATGCCCCGGCGCGCATGGCCTGTACCGCCAGTGGCACATCGCCGTGGCCGGTGATCAGCAGCACCGGCAGCTCGCTGTCGCGGGCGTGCAGTTGCTCCAGCAGTTGCAGGCCATCGATGCCGGGCATGCGGATATCGCTGACCACCACGCCCGGCCAGTCCTCCTCCAGGCGTTCGGCCAGGCCCTGGGCGTCGGCCAAGGCCACCACCTTGAGCCCGGCCAGGTCCAGGGTCTGGCTCAGGGCCTGGCGCAGGTGCGGGTCGTCATCGACCAGGAGCACCTGGGCACGGCTGTCGATCGGTGTCTCGGTGCTCATGCCGAGGTGTCCTCCGAAGATTGCAGGTTGGCGCCAGGCTTGGCCACGCGCAGTTTCAGGGTCAGCAGGGCGCCGCCCTCGGGGTGGTTGCCCAGCAGCAGCTCGCCGCCGAGCGCGTGCATCAGGCTTTCGCAGATCGCCAGCCCCAAGCCGAGGCCCTGGGTGCGGGTCTTGGTGGTGAAGAACGGCTCCTTGGCGTGCTCCAGGGCCTGACGGCTGAAGCCTGGGCCATTGTCGCGGATGCACAGGTAGACGCAGTCGTCCCGCCGTTCGGCACTCAGCCACAGCTTGCGCGGGTTGGCTTTTTCGGTCAGGGCATCGAGGGCGTTGGCCAGCAGGTTGCCGAGTACCTGGCGCAGGCGGGTTTCGCCGGCCTGTACCCACAGAGTGGCCTCGGGCAGGTCGCGCACCAGCTCCACGGCCATGGCCCGGCGGCGCTTGGCCAACAGCGCCAGGGCGTCATCCAGGGCTGGTTGCAGGGCGACGCTCTCCGGCGCGTGCTGGTCGCGACGGGCGAAGGCGCGCAGGTGGGCGATGATCGAGGCCATGCGCCCGGTCAGTTCGCCGATCAGCTTGAGGTTGCCGCGCACGTCCTCGGTACGCTGGTGGTCGAGGAGAATCTCGGCGTTTTCGGCATAACTGCGAATCGCCGCCAGCGGCTGATTGAGTTCATGGCTGATGCTCGCCGACATGGTGCCGAGCACCGACAGCTTGCCGGCCTGGACCAGTTCGTCCTGGGCGCGTACCAGTTCCTGCTGGGCGCTCTCGCGCTCGAGTACCGCGCTCTTGAGCCGGGTGTTGAGGCCTTCGAGGTCGGCGGTACGCTCGATCACGCGCTTCTCCAGCTCCTGGCGGGCAAGGGCCTCGAAGTCGATGCGGTCGATGTAGTGGCGGCGGCGCTGCATGACCAGGCCGGCCAGGAGCATGGTCACCAGCAGCGCGCCACCGCCGATGGCCATGACCGTTTGTACCGAGCGATCGACCAGCAGGCGGGGAGCAAGGATGCTCACCTGCCAGCCGGTTTCCTTGATGTCGCGGGTCTGGATCAGCCAGGCGTCGCGGTTGAGGCTCAGCGGCTGCGGGGCTTGGGTCGGGTAAGGCTGGATGGCGACGATGGCCTGGCGCTCGGCCTCGGTCAGTTCGCGGGTGGCGCGGAAACGCCAATCCGGGCGCGAGGTGAGCACCACCACGCCGTTCTGGTCGGTCAGCAGCAGTTGCTCCGGCGTGCGGCCCCACAGGGTTTCGGTGTGGTCGAGGTCGACCTTGACCACCAGCACGCCGATGACCTTGTCGCGATCATGCACGGCGGCGGCGAAGAAGTAGCCGCGCTTGGCCGAGGTGGTGCCCTGGCCGAAGAAACGTCCCAGATGGCCCTCCATCGCCTCGATGAAGTAGGGGCGGAACGAGAAGTTGCGGCCGACGAAGCTGTCCTGCTTGTCCCAGTTGGACGCCGCCAGCGTGTTGCCGCTGACATCCATCAGGTACATCACCTCGGCCCCGGTCTGGCGGGTGATGTCCTTGAGCAGGCGGTTGGCGTTGGTCACCCGTTCGAGGCGCAACGGATCGGCCAGGACGCCGCGCAGCGCCGGCAGGTCGCCGAGGATCTGCGGCAGTGTTTCGTAGCGGTGCAGGGTGCCCAGCAGGTTGGCGACGTACAGGTCGAGGGTCTGGCGGTTCTGCGAGGCCAGTTCGTCCTGGTAGTAGCGCTCGGCCAGGTGGTGCAGTGGCCACAGCAGCGGGGCCAGGCACAGCGCCAGCAGGGCCAGGCTGCGCCAGCGGGGGCGGCGGGGAAGGGTGGGTTTTGGGATCATCGCGATAATTGCGCCAGTAGGATCTGGCGCAATTATGCGCTACTTGAGGCACTCGATGAGCGCATCGCGCCAGTGTGGCTGGCTGACGTGCCATTCATGGGTCAGGCGGGAACAATCCAGGCGTGAGTTGAGCGGTCGTCTTGCCGGTGTCGGATACTCGCTGGAGGGGATCGGCAGCAGTTCGGCGCAGGGCAGGCCGCGCGCCTTGAGCTGGTCGCCGATGGCCTGGGCGAAGCCGAACCATGAGGTCTCGCCCTGGGCGGTCAGGTGGTAGGTGCCCCAGGCGCCAGCCTGGCCGTTGCGCCAGCGCTCGATCAGCGCGCGGGTGCTGGCGGCGAGGGTGGCTGCCCAGGTCGGGGCGCCGATCTGGTCGTTCACCACTTTCAGTTGTGCGCGTTCCTGCAGCAGGCGTTGCATGGTCAGCAGGAAATTGCGCCCATGCAGCGAATAGACCCAACTGGTGCGCAGGATCAGATGTTCACCGGCGACAGCGGTGATGGCCTGTTCGCCCGCCAGCTTGCTTCTGCCATAGACGCCCAGTGGATTGGGGGCGTCATCCTCGTTGTAGGGGGCTGGCTTGCTGCCGTCGAAGACATAGTCGGTGGAGTAGTGGATCAGCGGTGCGCCGAGCCGTGCGGCTTCTTCGGCCAGAATCCTGGGCGCTTCGGCGTTGATGGCGTGGGCCAGCTGCGTTTCGCTTTCGGCCCGGTCGACTGCCGTATAGGCTGCGGCGTTGATGATCAGGTCGGGCGCCATCTGGCGCAGCACGGCGCGCAGATGCTCCGGTCGGGCCATGTCGAACCCGTCACGACCGAGCCGCTGCACATCGCCCAGGCCGCGCAATGCTTCCTGGAGTGCCAGTGCAACCTGGCCGTGGCGGCCGCAGACGAGGATCTTCATGGGAACAGCTGCGCATCGGCAAATGATGTGGCGGCCTGGTCCTTGGCCGACAGCAACGGCTGCCGACCGTCCAGCTGCCAGTCGATGGCCAACTGCGGGTCGTTCCAGCGGATGCTGTGCTCGGCGTCGGGGTTGTAGTAGTCGGTGGTTTTGTAGAGCACTTCGGCCGACTCGCTCAACACCCGGAAACCATGGGCGAAACCCGGTGGCAGCCACAGCTGGCGGTGGTTGTCGGCGGACAGCCGCACCGCCACCCACTGACCCAGGGTCGGCGAGCTGCGACGGATGTCCACCGCCACGTCGAGGATATCGCCCTGCAGCACGCGGACCAGCTTGCCCTGGGCGTTCTGCAACTGGTAGTGCAGCCCACGTAGCACGCCGTGTCGGGAGCGAGAATGGTTGTCCTGGACGAATGGCGTGTCGATGCCGGTGCGCAGGGCGAAGTCGCGGGCGTTGTAGCTTTCGTAGAAGAACCCGCGGCTGTCGCCGAACACCTTGGGCTCGATGATCAGGACGTCGGGGAGTGCGGTGGCGATGACATTCATGGCTGTTCTTCGGCCAGTTGGCTCAGGTATTGGCCGTAGCCGGTCTTTTGCAGTTCGCAGGCCTTGGCCAGAAGTTGCTCACGGCTGATCCAACCGTTCTGGAAGGCGATCTCTTCCAGGCAGGCCACCTTCAGCCCTTGGCGATGTTCGAGGGTCTGCACGTACTGCGAGGCTTCCAGCAGGCTGTCGTGGGTGCCGGTGTCGAGCCAGGCGAAGCCACGGCCGAAGCGTTCTACGCGCAGGTCGCCGCGTGCCAGGTAGGCGTTGTTGATGTCGGTGATCTCCAGTTCGCCGCGGGCAGACGGGCGGATGCTCTTGGCGATGTTCACCACATCGTTATCGTAGAAGTACAGGCCGGTCACGACATAGCTGGACTTGGGTTGCGTGGGTTTTTCCTCTATCGACAACGCCCGGCCATCGGCGGCGAACTCGATCACGCCGAAGCGCTCCGGGTCTTTGACCCAGTAGCCGAACACGGTGGCGCCCGAGCGCTGCCGCACCGCACGTTGCAGCTGTTCGCTGAAGCCCTGGCCGTGGAAGATGTTGTCGCCGAGGATCAGGCATACGGCATCGTCACCGATGAACGATTCGCCGATCAGGAACGCCTGTGCCAGCCCGTCGGGGGACGGCTGTTCGGCATAGCTTATGTGAATGCCGAACTGGCTGCCGTCACCGAACAACTGGCGGTACTGCGGCAGGTCCTGTGGTGTGGAGATCAGCAGGATGTCGCGGATGCCGGCGAGCATCAGCACCGAGATCGGGTAGTAGATCATCGGTTTGTCGTAGATCGGCAGCAGCTGCTTGGAGACGCCGAGGGTGATGGGGTGCAGGCGGGTGCCGGTGCCGCCGGCAAGGACGATGCCTTTGGTCATGCGATCAGGTCCTTGAAGTCCGAATTGCCCAGGCGCTGGCCTTGATAGCTGCCGTCCTGGACCTGGCGGCACCACTCGAGATTGTCCAGGTACCACTGCACGGTCTTGCGCAAGCCCGAGGCGAAAGTTTCCTGCGGTACCCAACCGAGCTCACGCTCGATCCTGCCGGCATCGATAGCGTAGCGCAGGTCATGCCCCGGGCGGTCCTGGACGTGGGTGATCAGGTCGGCGTAGCGGGTCACCCCGGCGGGGTGCGCAGGGGCCAGCTCTTCCAGCAGCGCACACACGGCCTGCACCACGTCGATGTTCTTCTGCTCGTTGTGGCCGCCGATGGTGTAGGTCTGGCCGACCTCTCCAGTGGTTACGATCCGGAGCAGGGCGCGGACGTGATCGTCGACGTACAGCCAGTCGCGGACTTGCTGGCCATCGCCGTACAGCGCAAGCGGCTTGGCGGCCAGGGCGTTGAGGATGGTCAACGGGATCAGCTTTTCGGGGAAGTGGTACGGACCGTAGTTGTTGGAACAATTGCTGATCACTGTCGGCAGGCCATAGGTACGGTGCCAGGCGCGGACCAGGTGATCAGCTGCCGCCTTGCTGGCCGAGTAGGGGGAGCTGGGCGCGTACGGCGTGTTTTCATCGAACAGGGCGTTGGTGCCTTGCAGGTCGCCGAAGACCTCGTCGGTCGAAACATGGTGGAAACGGAACGCGTCGCGGGCGTTTTCGTCCAGCGTGCTCCAGTAGCCGCGGGTGGCCTCCAGCAGGCTGTAGGTGCCGACGATGTTGGTCTGGATGAAGTCCGCCGGGCCATCGATGGAGCGGTCGACATGCGATTCCGCAGCCAGGTGCATGATGGCGTCTGGCTGGAATCTGGCAAGCACGGCGCTGACGCAGGCCTGGTCGGCGATATCGGCCTGGACGAATTCATGGCGGCTGTTGTCGGCGATCCGCCGCAGCGACTGCAGATTGCCCGCGTAGGTCAACTTGTCGAGGTTGAGCACTTCATGATCGGTGTGTTCGATCAGATAGCGGACCAGGGCCGAGCCGATGAAGCCGGCGCCGCCGGTGACGAGAATGCGCATGTGCGGGTGCCTGTGCGGAAAGCGTATTGCCAGGTGCCTAGCTTGTTGGCTGGCGCCGCTCGTGGCAAGTCGTGAATGCACGACGGCCTGTCGTCTGTGCAAGGCTGCCACTTGCTTATCACCCTCGGTGGTGGCGATATAGGCGGCAAAAAAACGAGGTTCCCCGTCCATGCCCCTGAGTACCTTGATCCAGCGTTCGAGCCAGCCCGGTCCTTCACTCGGCGAGGCCCAGGCCCATGCCTTGCTGAGGTCGCATTACGACTTGCAGGGCACGCTGCAGGAGCTGGGCAGCCAGCAGGATCTCAACTTTCGCGTGGACAGTGACCAGGGCCGCTTCGTGCTCAAGGTCTGCCACGGCAGCTACGCGGCGGTCGAGCTGCAGGCCCAGCATGCGGCGCTGGACTTTCTGCGCGGGCAAGGCTTGCCGGTGCCGCGGGTGCGTGCGGCGAACTCGGGCGAGCGCTTGCTGGACCTCGAGCTCGATGGCCAACCGCTGCGTTTGCGTCTGCTCGACTACATCGACGGCCAGCCTCTGACGCGCCTGGGGCATTTGCCCGCGCGGGTGATGGCCGAGCTTGGCACGCTGTGTGCCCAGGTCGACCAGGCGCTGGCTGGTTTCGACCACCCAGGCCTCGAGCGCACCTTGCAGTGGGATCCGCGCCACGCCCAGGTTCTGATCCAGCATTTGTTGCCCGTGTTGCAGGATGCCCAGCGCCGGGCGCAGGTGGAGCAGGTCGCCCAGGCGGCGACCGCACGCCTGCAACCACTGCTCGACCTGCTGCCGACCCAGGCCGTACACCTGGACATCACCGACGACAACGTGGTCTGGGCCCGCGATGCCGAGCGCCAATGGCAGGTACAGGGCGTCATCGACTTCGGTGACCTGGTACGTACCTGGCGCATCGCCGACCTGTCGGTAACCTGCGCGGCCTTGCTGCATCACGCCGAGGGCGACCCGCTGCGTATCCTCCCGGCGGTCAGCGCCTACCATGCCGTGAATCCTCTGCAGGACGCGGAGTTACGCGCCCTCTGGCCGCTGGTGCTGAACCGCGCCGCCGTGCTGGTGCTCAGCAGCGAGCAACAACTGGCCATCGATCCGGACAACCAATACACCCGCGACAACATCGCCCATGAATGGGCCATCTTCGATACCGCCTGTGCCATGCCCGCCGTTTTGATGGAGGCGGCGGTCTTCCAGGCGGCGGGGCGTAAGCCAGCCGGCATCGATCTTGGCGCTTGCGCCGTATTGCTGCCGTCGCTCGCCGGCCAGTCGGTGGCTAGGGTCGACCTGGGTGTGCTCAGTCCCCACTGCGAGGCGGGCAACTGGGAGCAGCCCGGCTTCGACCAGCGCCTGCTGGTTGCTCAACCCGGGCCGGCGTGCAGCCTGCATGGGCAATACCGCCTGTCGCAAACCCATATCGACCAACCTGAGGAGCCGGCTACCTGCGCCCTGGGCGTGGAGTTGAACCTGCTGCCTGGCACCGCGTTGCAAGCGCCCGAGGCGGGGGAATGGCAACGTTCCGGCGATGACCGTGGTTGTCTGCGCACCGCGCACTGGAACCTCTGGCTCGATGGACTGGAAGAGGCACCGGCCGATGGCCAGGCGCTACTCAAGGGGCAGGCGATCGGCGCGACCTGTGGTTTGTTGCGCGTGCAACTGTGCCTGGATACCGATGCTCGGCCACCCTTCTTTGCCACGCCTTCCCACGCTGCCGCCTGGCTGGCTCTGTGCCCGTCGCCGCAAGCCTTGCTGGGCTTCGCCTGCGATGCCGAGCCGCTGGCCGACCCGCAGGAGCTGTTGGCCCGTCGCGATGCCAGCTTCGCCCGCTCGCAGAAGCACTACTACGCCCAACCTCCGCATATCGAGCGAGGCTGGCGCAACTACCTGATCGACATGCAGGGGCGGTCCTATCTGGACATGCTCAACAACGTCGCGGTGCTTGGCCATGGTCATCCGCGCATGGTCGCCGAGTCGGCGCGCCAGTGGTCGCTGGTCAACACCAACTCGCGCTTCCACTACGCGGCCATCGCCGAGTTTTCCGAGCGCCTGCTGGAGGTGGCCCCGGAGGGCTTCGACCGGGTGTTCCTGGTCAACAGTGGCACCGAGGCCAACGATCTGGCGATCCGTCTGGCCTGGGCCTACAGCGGCGGGCGCGACCTGCTCAGCGTGCTGGAGGCCTACCACGGCTGGTCGGTAGCCACCGACGCGATCTCCACTTCCATCGCCGACAACCCCCAGGCCCTGGAGACCCGGCCGGACTGGGTGCATCCGGTGGAGGCGCCGAATACCTTCCGTGGCCGCTATCGCGGGCCGGAAAGCGCCGCCGATTACCTGCGCGATGTCGATGCCAAGCTGGCCGACCTCGACGCCCGTGGTCGCCAGCTGGCGGGGATGATCTGTGAGCCGGTGTACGGCAACGCCGGGGGCATCTCGCTGCCGCCGGGCTACCTGCGCGAGGCCTACGCCAAGGTGCGCCAACGCGGTGGGGTATGCATCGCCGACGAGGTGCAGGTCGGCTACGGTCGCCTGGGCGAGTACTTCTGGGGTTTCGAAGAGCAGGGCGTGGTGCCGGACATCATCACCATGGCCAAGGGCATGGGCAACGGCCAGCCGCTGGGCGCGGTGATCACCCGGCGCGAGATTGCCGAAGCGCTGGAGGCCGAGGGCTACTTCTTCTCGTCGGCTGGTGGCAGCCCAGTCAGTTGCCGTATCGGCCTGGCGGTGCTGGATGTGATGCGCGATGAAGGGTTGTGGGACAACGCCCGTGACGTAGGCCGTTACTTCAAGGCACGTCTGCAGGCATTGGTCGATAAATATCCGCTTGCCGGTGCCGCCCATGGGTCTGGGTTCTACCTGGGCCTGGAACTGGTGCGCGATCGCCAGACGCTGGAGCCGGCGACCGAGGAGACCATGATGCTCTGCGAGCGCCTGCGCGACCTGGGGATCTTCATGCAGCCGACCGGCGACTACCTGAACATTCTCAAGATCAAGCCGCCGATGTGTACCACGCGCGCCAGCGTAGACTTCTTCGTCGACAGCGTGGAGCGGATCCTCGGCGAAGGGCTTTGAATCAAGGCATTGCGGCCTGGCAAGTCGATTGTTATCGGTTTGCTAGGCTCTTTATGCCTAAATATTTTGCCTTGAGCTATTTAAAGTCGATATTTATCGATTGTAATATCGGCGGATCATCACGCTGCCTATACTGGCGAGCTTGCTCCTTTTTCGATCACCGACCTGGCGCCCCCTGGCCCCGGGCCTTCGCAGAGGTTACCCATGAAGACCCTCAACTCGACCCCCCGCGCCGACGGTTTCCACATGCCTGCCGAATGGGCCCCGCAGACCCAGGTGTGGATGGTCTGGCCGGAGCGTCCGGACAACTGGCGCCTGGGCGGCAAGCCGGCGCAGGCCGCGCATGTGACCCTGGCCAAGGCCATCGCCCGCTTCGAGCCGGTCACCGTGGCGGTGTCCGCCGGCCAGTACGAGAACGCCCGTCGCCAACTCGACCTGCCCAATATCCGCGTGGTCGAGATCAGCAACGACGACGCCTGGGTGCGTGATACCGGCCCGACCTTCGTCATCAATGACCACGGCGAAGTGCGCGGCGTGGACTGGGGCTTCAATGCCTGGGGTGGTTTCGAGGGTGGCCTTTACGCGCCCTGGAACCGTGACGAGGAGCTGGCCGCCAAGGTCATGGAGATGGAGCGTGTGCAGCGTTACCACACCGAAGGTTTCGTGCTCGAGGGCGGTTCGATCCACGTCGACGGCGAAGGTACGCTGATCACCACCGAGGAATGCCTGCTCAATCACAACCGCAACCCGCACCTGAACCGCGAACAGATCGAGGACGTCCTGCGCGAGCACCTGGCGGTCGAGACCATCGTCTGGCTGCCGGACGGCCTGTACAACGACGAGACCGATGGCCACGTCGACAACTTCTGCTGTTACGTCAGCCCGGGCGAAGTGTTACTGGCCTGGACCGATGATTCCAATGACCCCAACTACGCGCGCTGCCACGCCGCCTACGAGGTGTTGAAAAATACGCGCGACGCCAAGGGGCGCGAGTTCGTCGTGCATAAGATGCCGATCCCGGGGCCGCTGTACGCCACCCAGGCAGAATGCGACGGCGTCGATCATGTGGTGGGCAGCCAGGAGCGTGACCCTTCGGTGCGCCTGGCCGGTTCCTACGTGAACTTCCTGATCGTCAACGGCGGCATCATTGCCCCGAGCTTCGATGACCCGGCTGATGCGCAAGCCAGAGCGATCCTGGCCAAGGTCTTCCCGGATCATGAAGTGGTGATGATCCCCGGGCGTGAACTGCTGCTCGGTGGTGGCAACATCCACTGCCTGACCCAGCAGCAACCGGCCCCGCTCAAGCGTTGATCGGCCACTGAAGAGAAAAGCCCGTCGCAAGACGGGTTTTTTTTTGCTGGCGATAGTCGGACGCTGGGGATGGCACAGCATTTGTATTGATTTTTCCTCGTACTTTAGAGGAAACGGCCTATGCCGTTTTGTAACGTGCCTGAAGTACCTTAGCCGCTCACTCGGCCCAGGGAGTACGTGAGGAAATGAACGCAGCAAGTGAGTCGGCTTTGCCCTTGACGGCGGCCAGTCACCAATCGCTCAGAATCCTGGTTCAGTGGTTAAAACGTCATGGAGACGATCGGGTCAGGACGACCGACCCACGACGCCTGCTGGATGGGCGATACCCCCAAGGCCTGATCAGCGAGGAAGAGCTCGAAGCTCTGCTGGCTGTCTGGCATTGACCGGGAAGGAACCCGTCGCAGAAAAAAACGCCACCGCAATTGCGGTGGCGTTTTCGTTTGGGCGACCCGTCCTTGCTCGCACCTGTCACAACTCAGAAGCTGTAGGTCCCGGTCACCACCAGGCTGCGCGGATCGCCCACCTGGATCTGCGCCGCGCTGGTGGCCGAGCTGTAGTAGGTCTTGTCGGTGATGTTGCTCAGCGCCGCGCGTACATCCCAGTCGTGGGTGCGATAGCCCGCCAGCGCGTCCCAACGGCCGTAGCCCGGCAGGATCACGGTGTTCTGGTTGTCGGCGTAGCGGTCGCCGACCAGGGTCAGGCCGGTTTCGGCGTACCAGCCCAGCTCCGGCTTCCAGGTGACGAACAGGCTGGCGTTGCGCTTGGCCACGTCGTTGATGCGGTTGCCCTGCTGGCCGTTGTTGTCCTTGACGATGGTCGCGTCCTGCAGGCCGATGCCGCCGCGCACGTACCAGTTGCCTACCACGTTGCCGGTGGCGGTCAGCTCGATGCCGCGCGAGCGCTGCAGGCCGCTGAGCTGGATCAGGTCCGGAATGATCGGGTCACGGGTACGGCGGTTGTACAGTTCCAGTTCGTAGATCGCCAGGGTGGTGCTCAGGCGCTCGTCGAACCATTCGCTCTTGACCCCGATTTCCTTTTGCCGGGTCTGTTCCGGGTCGGTCTGGTTGGCGTTGCCGGCCGCGCCGGGGGTGATGCCGATCAGGCCGCCACCGACCGGAGAGTAGGTCTTGCTCCAGGAGGCATAGAAGGAGTGGTCCTGCCAGGGGGTGTACACCACGCCGATACGCGGACTGAAACTGTTGTCCTTCTGCTTTTCCGAGATGTTGCGCAGTTTGTTGGTGGTGTCCACTTCGAACTGGTCGAAGCGCACGCCGGCCAGCAGCTGCCACTGGTCGTTGAGGCGGATCTGGTCCTGCAGGTAGATCCCTCGGCTCTCGACGTCGGTGTGGTTGTTGCTGGACACCCGCATGGTGCCGTTGTGCTGCTGGCGGGCCGTGGCCCCCTGCAGCGGTACCGAGGGAACGCCTACGCCTTGGCTCAGCAGCGAGTTGCGACGCTGCTCGCCCATTTCCAGGCCCACCAGCAGCGTGTGCTCCAGACCGAAGGTTTCTACATGACCTTCGAGTTCGATGGTGTTGTAGAGATTGCGGGTGCTCAGGTCCTGCTGCCAGCGTTGGCGGCCAACCAGACCGGTGGAAGGGGTATAGCCGGTCAGGTAGGTGTTATCGAAGTCGCTCTCCAGGGTGAACAGGCTGAAGGTGTGGCGCAGTTGCCACTGGTCGTTCAGCTCATAGTTCAGGCGCGAACGCAGCGACTCGGCGCGGTCGTTGATGTAGTCGCGCTGGGTGTCGCCGTAGGTGGTCTTGCGGCTGACATCGGCCGGGCGACCGGTGAGGGGGTTGCCGGGGATGCCACGGTCGGGCGTGCGGTCGTAGCGGCTGTACTCGTACTGCACCAGCCAGTTCAGCTCGGGGGTGATCTGCCAGCTCATCGAGGGGGCGAACAGCTGGCGATGGTTGCCGTCGATGCCGTCGCGGAAGCTGTTCTTGTCCTCGTTGCCCAGGTTCAGGCGCAGGCTGAGGGTGTCGCTGGGGTCGGCGCTGAGGTCGGCGTACAGGCTGCGCAGGTCCTGGCTGCCACCTTGCGCCTCGATGGTCGAGCGGCGGCCGTGCTCCGGCGCCTTGCTCACCCGGTTGACGATGCCGCCCTGGCTGCCACGGCCATAGAGCACCGCCGCCGGGCCCTTCAGCACTTCGACGCGCTCGATGTTATGCAGGTCGCGGGTGTACTGGCTGTCGTCGCGGACACCGTCCAGGTAGAAGTCGTTGCTGGCGTCGAAGCCGCGGATGCGCAGGCTGTCGAAGCGGGTGTCGGCGCCGCTGCTGACGTTAGGGATGCCTTCCAGCGCCTTGCCCAGGTTGCTGCTGCCATAGTCCAGAACGTTGCGGGTCTTCACCGAATCGATGGCCTGCGGCACGTAGCGCGCGGGCGTCGAGGTGCGGGTCGCGGTGGTCACGTCCTTGACCCGCGGGTTGTCCTCTTCGCGGGTGCTGTCGGCGGTCACCGCGGTTTCCGGCAGGGTCGTGGTGGCAGCACTGGCCAGGCCGGCGCTGAACAGCAGCGACAGGCCCAGGGTCAAGGGTGAAAGGCGGCAGGGGGCAGGCATCGAAGGCGTCCAAGGAAGGGAGTGAGAAATTGGGCGCGAATGGTAATGCTTGCTATTTGCTGTTGCATCGACATTTGTAAAGGGTTGTCTTTACATATGTATCAAGATGTTGCTATTCGTTTGGATTGATTTGAAACACCTAGGCATTCATGGAGGTGCGTTTCGGAATGGCTTATGGGAGCGGCGGTGCGTGCAACGTTGCTCTCTGCGTGACAGCGCAGCGGGAAGAGCAGGGCACTTCAAACAGGCTTTCGGTAGGCCTGCTGACCCAGGGTTGTATGACGGTCTTATGGATTTCGAGCGTTTTCCACAAAAGAGACAAATTTGCGCTGACCCACGGCAGATATGCATGGAAATGCACCAGCGCTGACCTTGTTTTTGGTTATATCAACCTGCATTTCACGTTTTTTTGACATGTATAAGCAGGCAGGGCTAGGATTCGGCCTCTACGCCTGCTGGCCATTCTCTGGCCATGCGGCTGCAAGGCCCGTTGCAGACCATTGGCGGGCCTTCGGCTTGGATCCGCATAGCGTCGAACCTACGAAGGGGCGTTGGTTCCTGGCGTTCTGATGCAGAGCGTTTTTGAATACGAAATAAGGAAAATAACATGTTGAAAACCAGGATCAGCCTGGTCGCCCTGGCGATGATCGCCGCGACCCAGGCACAGGCCAATGACCAGGCCGACAGCAAGGGCTTCATCGAGGACAGCCACGCCAACGTCCTGCTGCGCAACGCCTTCATCAATCGTGACAAGAAGCACGGCACCAACGACCAGTCCCAGTGGGGCCAGGGCGTCATCGCCAACTTCTCTTCCGGCTTCACCCAAGGCACCGTCGGTGTAGGTGTCGACGCGTTCGGTCTGTACGCGCTGCGCCTGGATGGCGGCAAAGGCCGTAACCAGGGTGGCGGTGTCGACTTCTTCAAGCGCTCGGACCCCTCCCGTCCTGACGAAAAAACCAACGCTTCGCACAACCTGGCCCGTGGTGGCGCAGCGGTGAAGTTCCGTGTCTCCAACACCGTGCTCAAGTACGGTGACCAGATGCCGGCCCTGCCGGTACTGCAGTACGACGACGGTCGCCTGCTGCCGGAAAGCTTCACCGGCACCATGATTACCTCCAAGGAAATCAAGGGTCTGGAAATCAACGCCGGCCGCTTCACCCAGGAAGCGCGCAAAAGTGCCGAGCGCCGTGACGGCGGTGGCCTGAAGTCGATCAACGTGCTCGGCGGCAGCTACAAGTTCACCGACAACTTCACCGCGTCGCTGTACACCGCCGACAACGAAGACGTGATGAAGAAGCACTACCTGGGCTTGAACTATGTCTTCCCGATCGCCAGCGACCAGTCCCTGACCCTGGACTTCAACGGCTACAAGTCGGACATCGACAACAAGTACGTGCGTGCCGCCAAGCTCAACGGCGATTCCAACACCATCTGGAGCCTGGCCGCCACTTACGCCTACGGCCCGCACTCGTTCACCCTGGCGCACCAGCGCAGCACCGGCAGCACCGGCTACAACTACGGCTGGTACCAGAACGAAGGTGGCGTGGGTGACGGTGGCTCGACCATCTACCTGGCCAACTCCTACTGGTCCGACTTCAACGCCGAGGACGAGCGTTCCTGGCAGCTGGGCTACGGCCTGGACTTCGGCGCCTTCGGCGTGCCGGGCCTGACCTACAAGTTCGCCTATGTAGTGGGTGACAACATCAATACCCGTACCGCCGGCAAGCCGGACGGCTACGGTGAAGGTAAAGAGCGCGAGATCTTCAACCAGATCCGTTACGTGGTTCAGGAAGGCCCGGCCAAGGACCTGTCCGTCAAACTGCGTAGCTCGTTCGTGCGTACCAACACCGCTACCCGCCAGAGCGAGTACAACGACGACGGCAACGAAGTCCGCGTATTCGTCGAGTACCCGATCAGCATCTTCTGATTCTGATCACGCGTGACCCGCAGCCCCGGCCTATGCCGGGGCTGTTTCTTTTCGGCGTACCACACCCGCCACCGCGATCTCCCCTTCGCCTGTGGCGTCAGGCTGTCACGCTCTACGCCTTGAGCAGCGCGGGATAGTCAGCGAACCAGTAGTTCAGGGCATCCTCATTGAGCCCATGCTCACCGCGCCAGAAGTCCACCGGGTAGCTCCAGTCCGACGAGCGTGCGCTGCGTGGCGCCAGGCCGAAATTGATATAGCGGTAGAGCAGGCCGGGATGCTCCGGCGTCTGCAGTATCCCGCAGTGCCCAAGCAGGTCGAGGAAGCCCCGTCCTTCTTCTTCGCTCATCTTGATGCCGGGCAGTTTGCGCAGCAGCTTCAGCAGGTCCTTGGGTTTGGTAGCCGGGGGCACATCACGGATCAGCTCCAGGATCGAGCGCATGAGGTCGAGGCTGCCCGGTTGCTCTTTCGGCCCAGCATTATGCTCCTGCAGCAAGAACGCGATGTTCGCGATACTGCCCGACAGCGCCGCCCCGACCAGGAAGCGTACCCTGTTAAGCGCGATGAAGTTGATGTCGCGTTCCTTGAAGAAACTGCAGATCTGGCAAGTCAGCTGATCCTGTGCCGTGAAGGAGTGTTGCTGCAGGTGCGTGGCGCAGGCAAAGGCCGAGAGGGCTGCGCGCAGGTAGGCCTGGTTGCGTTCGACGCCAGTGAGAAAGTTGGCTACCAACGCATCCTTGGCCACCAGCGCCCGCTCCTTGAGTAGCCAGGCAAGCACCTGGTCATGGCTCATCCTGCACGTTCTGGTCGCCAGCCCTGTCGCCAACAGCGCCGGGCTTGGCGGTTCGGTTGGAGGCTGCGCCTTGAGGATCTTGCACAGATGTTCCGGGTTTACAGTCATGTTCATTTCCCGCAGGAGCTTTTGTTGGCCTTCGGTGGCAGGGCGCCGCGGCTGTCGAGCACGGGCAGTTGCGTGACTTTGCTGACGCCGTTTGCCTTGAGGAACTCGTTGGCGCGCGATATCCGCTCGATGCCCAGTTCCTTCTTCGCCTTGGCGTCGGAGATACCGTAGATCTTGTTGCCGCGCACGTTCGGATTTTTCCTGCCGAGCACATCCCGCTCGCGGATACCAGCGTCCTCGATGCCACGTATGGTGTCGTAGTCGGTACCTATCGGGGTGACACGGTTGATGCGGTCACCCTCCTTGAGCCTCGGACCATCCGCGCCCTCGGTTTGCATGTGCCGTCGCACCACGCCTTCGAGGGTGTCGTTGTCCGAAGCCCGCCCGTTGTAGTACGGGTTGCCCTTCTCGTCGGAGAGGAAGTAACTCCAGTCCAACCCGTGCGGATCGATCCCACCGATCGGGTTCGGCGCGTAGCGGTACAGGTTGATGCCGCCCTCCAGGCCAATCGGGTCAGGTTGGGTGAAGCGGCCGCTCTGTGGGTCATAGTAGCGGAACAGGTTGTAGTGCAGGCCTGTCTCACGGTCCAGGTACTGACCCTGGAACCGCAGGTTCTGCTGTTCGATGAAGTCGTCGGCCCGCCACTCGCGCAACGTCATGCCCCAGGCGGAGCACTCGCCCTCCCAGGCCAGCGTGCCGTCACTGTCGGTCAGTTGCTCGGGCAGGCCGTTGAGGGCGTTGTGGTAGTGGAGCGTGCGTTGATGCGCGCCTTGCCCGTCGACTCGTGCCAGGACTCTGTAGCCCGGTTCATGGACATACAGGGTGAGATGGCCGTTGCAGCGCTCTTGCAGCAGTTTGAGCCCGTCCCAGCCAAAGTCGGTGCTGCCCAGCAGATTGCCCTGATCGTCGTGCTCGGTCTTGCCGATGCGGCGCCCGAGCGGATCGTAGTGCAACTTGACGATGCGTTCGCGCCCACCTCGCACAGAGCGCACCTGAACGAGGCGATGATGCTGGTCGTAGCTCATATGCTGCTCGCCATACAGCGTGCTGCGCTTTTCCGAAAGACGTCCGAAACCGTCATAGCGGTAGTGGCGATCTTCCAGGTGTAGCAACTGGTCATGGCGGGCGACTTGGCCGGCGTTGGGCACACGGTTAGCCGCGGCGTCGTAGCGGTACTGTTCGTTTTGCCCTGGCAGCGGTCCCTGGTTGGCGAGCAGGCGGTCCGTCGCATCGTAGTGCATCAGCGACTGATATTGATGATCGGCTTGCTGGCGCAGGTAGCGCACCAGATTGTCGCGATCATCGAAGTCGAAGCGCTGTTGCCAGGGCGCCGGCAGACGCTCGTTGTGCTCGGTGTCCCTGCGCAGACGAGCACTCGGCCGGCCACTGAGATCATACTGGCTTCGCGTCAGCAGCCGTCCCTGGGTTCGCGAGACCTCGCGGTGCAGGCGGTCACGTTCGAAATCGCAGAGCACCTGCCCATCGAGATTGATCTGATGGAGGTGTCCCGAGCCATAAACCAGGCGGTTCAGCTGACGGCCATCGGGCAGCCGTGTGCGCAGGCGATTGTCCAGCGCATCGTAGACGTGCTCCAGCCTTCCGGCGCTGTTGCTTTCGGCGGTGCGGCGTCCGCAGGCGTCATGTTCGAACGCGACGCGTTGCACATTGCCCAGACGATCCTCGCAGATCACCTCCAGCAATCGGTCCATCGGATCGAGGCGGTAGGTGGTACTGTCGTCCTCGGTGTGCAGCGCAACCAGCCTGCCGGCGGCGTCACGCCGAAGGCGCTGATGGATCGGCGCTTCGGCGGCGCCAGGCACTGGGATGAAGTCCATGGCGATGATCTGGCCCAGTCCATCGTAGCGGTAGGCCTTGCGGCTGCCGTCGAGGTTCTCGTGCATGGCCAGGCGGTTCGCCTCGTCCCAGGTGAAACGATAGGACTCACCGTTGCTGTTGGTCAGTGCCACCAGCCGTGTGCAGCGGTCGTAGCTGAACAGTATCGGGCGGCCAAGGTTGTCCCGCTGTTCGATGAGCTGGCCATTGAGGTCGTAGCGGAAATGCTCGGTGTTGCCGAGCGGGTCGATGAAACATTCGAGCAGGCCCGAGGCCGTGTACCGGTACTGGACCGCGCGCCCGTCCGCCAGCTCCTGGCGTACCCTGCGCCCCAGGGCGTCGTGTTGGAAATGGCTGGTCTGGCCAAGGGCATTGGTCAGGCTCTGCAAATGGCCGCGCCGGTCGTAGCGCAAGCGTGTGGCGTAGCCTGAGCAGTCCACCTGCTCGATCAGCAGACCCTGCTCGCTCCAGCGCTGGCGTTGGTGCTTGCCCGTCGCATCGATGGTTTCCAGGAGCAGGCCCTGTTCGTCATGGCGGTAGCGCGTCACCTCGCCCAAGGGATCGGTTGCGCGAATACAGTTGCCGTGCGGGTCGTAGCGATAGGTCCAGGTCGCCCCGGCGGCATTGGTTTCGCTGCGGGGCAGCGCCCAATGCTCGAGCCACTGGGTCGACTCACTGCGCCCTAACGGATCGATGGTTTCGCACAGGTTGCCGGACTCGTCGTAGCTGAAGCGCCACTCACCGCCTTCAGGATCGGTGGCCGCCAGCAGCTGGCGTTCATCGTTCCAGTGGAAGCGCCAGGTCTGGCCCAGCGCATTGCTCGACTCGATCACCTGGTACTGCGGGTTCCAACGCCGCACGCTGGTGCGCAGCAGCGGGTCGGTGACGCAGGTGATGCCAGCCTCGATGTCGTATTCGAAGTGATACTCGTCGCCGGCATTGGTCCAGTGGCGGATCACCCGCCAGTCGTCCAGCTTCTGCCACTGGTAATGGCAAAGCAGGCCATTGGCCGTTTGATGCTCGATCATGCGCCGACCTTGGTCATACTGGAATCGACGCTGCAATTGCCCCAGGGCATCGTAAACCTCGGCCAGATCCCCCGCCGTATCGTAGCGATAGCTGGCGAGCGTCTCCGTGTCGCCATCGGCGAAGACCCGCTCGATGTGGCTGACCCGGCCTGGCCAGGCAGCGCTGTAATGCAGCTTGATCCGTACGCGGTCAAAGGTGTCGCGCAGCCACGTCAGGCGCCCGAGATCGTCGTAGTCCAGGTGGATGCGGTTGTCGTTGCGATCCCCGAGTTTCGCCAGGCGCAGTTGGTTGGCGTCCTGCGCACTGGGCTCGAACAATCGATAGAGGCCGCTGCTGATGTCCTCGATCAGCAGTTCGCCATCGAGGGCGCGTCTCACGCTCATGCCTTCACCGGCGCTGAAGACCGCGTCGCCGAGGGCGATCATGCCCATGTCGATGACGCGGGCCTGCTCGTCGGTATACAGCAGGCGGTCGTGCTCGACCCTCACGGACACTTCGTAGGGGACACTCCAGCTGGCGCCGAACAGTCCCTCGCGACGTTCGTCGCGACTGTTGTAGTAGCGCTGCCAATCCAGCGGGATCATGGCCTGCAGCGTGAAGTCGAGATCGTGCTCATCGCTCAGGATCTTGGCGCCGGTGGGGACGTGGACCGGGTTGGGTGAGCCAACGATGGCCGAGGTCAGGGCTGCGGTCACTTGGCTGCTGGCAAAGCTGACCACGCCCCCCACCAGCATGCAGCCAAACTTGCTGTAGAACTTGCCCCCGCGCCCGCGCAACATCATCAGCGCCGTGATCGCTAGGCCGATCCCCGGCGTCTTGCCGCTGCGGATCTCGCGTACCACGATCGGCTCGCCGCCGATGCGCACGTTGTCCGACACCAGCCCGCCATCGACGATCACCGCCTCGCAGGTGCTGCGATCGCCGCTGCGGCAGGCCGGGTGGCCGTTGATCAGCACCTTGCTCGAGCCCTCGGCCAGGTACTGCGGCGGCATCGGTGGGTGCTTGGTACACAGCACCTTGTCGTCGGGGGCTTCCTGGGTGTTGGGTGCGGGGCTGGCGACGGTTGGCCGCCACATCTGCGAGAAGAAGCCCTTGGCCATGTCGAGGAAGGTCTCTTCCTGTTCCTCGGCCTGCGCGCCGCCGCCCTCGCCACTGGCCGGGGCCGAGGGCGCGGTGACCACGCCGGCCGCGCGCGCGGCGCGCTTGCCGTTGGTCTTGGTGTTTGGCGAGCCACTGGCGATGGTGGCTTGCACGGTCGGCGGGAACAGGGCGTTGCCGATGCCCTCGCATAATCGACTGAGCCCGGTGTCGGCGCCGGTCTTGGCCATCACCACGCCAACCACCAGGCCGACTACCGCGCCAAGCACGAAGCAGCCCAGGCCGCCGGTGACCACGGTAATGCCCAGTGCCGCGGCCACCGCGGCGGTGGCCAGGGCGCCGATGGCGACGTTGGCGGCGACTTCCAGCACGCCGCCGATGATGTCGGCCATCACCGAGGTGTGCAGCAGCGCATCGCCCTCGCGGGCGGCCCAGAGTGCGTCGGACATGGTGCGGGGTCAGCCCAGGTTGTCGAAGTCGAGGGACTGCTTGAGCGCCGCCCAGTGCGCCGCCTCGGCTTCGCCCAGCGGGGTGGGCTTGACGTAGCTCAGGGCGAACATCTTGCGCGTACCCGGCAGCACCAGCGCCAGCTGGTACTGGTAGACCTTCTCCTGGCCCTTGCTGAACTGGCTGCTCAGCTCGATTGCCTCGATCGGCTGGGCCGCGCCTACCTGGGTGGCGCGGGCCGGCTGGAACTGCAGGTCCTTGACCTGTTGCTGCAGGCGCTGCAACTGGCCGTCGAAGTTGCTCTGCAGGGTCTCGCCCTCTTCGAGCAGGCTGCGGCTGACGATCAGCGAGGTGCCCAGGGCCTCGAAGCGCAGGATGTTGATGCTGGTGTCGCGTACCTGCGCATCGGGCAGGGCGAAGCGGAATTCGTTGAGGCGGTAGCTCATGGTTCGGTCTCGTTACTTGCCGGCGCCGGGGAAGAGGGCCTTCACCGCGCCGTCGATGGTCGTTTTCACGCCCTGATTCTTCGGGTCGGTCTGCGCGCCGCTGCCCACGTTCAGGTCAAGGGTGCCGCCGGTGTTGATCTCGGCGTCGGCGTTGGCGTGGAAGCTGAACTGCTCGCAGCTGATGTTGATCTGCCCGCTGGCGTTGAGCTCGATCACGCTCTTGCCGCAGACCAGGCGCAGGTTGTCGCCTACTTCGATCAGGTAGCTGGTGCTGACGCTGTCGGTCTTGCTGGCGCCGACCAGCAGCATGTCGTCGCGGCGCACGGCGCGGATGCGGTCCTGGCCGATGGTGATGGTTTCGAGCATGCCGACGGTCTGGGTACGGTTGACGCCCACCGACAGCGTCTCGTTCTGCTCGACCACGGTGTCCATGTTGCGTTCGGCATGCATGTACAGCTGCTCGGCGCCCTTCTTGTCCTCCATGCGGATTTCATTGAAGTTGGCCGGGCTGCCGCCCTTGCTCGAACGGCTCTTCATGCCGCTCTGGGTGGCGCCGCCGGGCAGGTCGTAGGGCACCGTCTGTTCGGCGTTGTACACCCGCCCGGTGATGATTGGCCGGTCGGGGTCGCCTTCGAGGAAGCTGACGATCACCTCCTGGCCGATCCGCGGCACCTGGATCGAGCCCCAGTTCTTGCCGGCCGTGGCCTGGGACACGCGGATCCAGCACGAGCTGTTCTCGTTGGACTGGTCGTGGCGATCCCAGTGGAAGTGTACTTTCACCCGACCGTACTGGTCGGTCCAGATCTCCTCGCCGGATGGGCCGACCACCACGGCGGTCTGCGGCCCCTTGACGATCGGTCGCAGGGTGCTGCCCACCGGGCGGTAGTTCTGCTGCGCGTCGATGCAGCTGAGATTGCTCTCGAACTGCGCCGCGCCACTGCCGCCACCGCTTTCCAGGCGCTCCTGGTGTACGTAGTAGCGGGCGGCGACGATAAGGTACTCGCGGTTCTGGTCCTGGCGGCTGAAGTTACTCAGGCTGAACAAGTGGCCGCTGCCCAGGCCCCGGGCGTTGCCACGCAGCTCGACACGCTCGTGCAGGCTCTGCAGCGACTCCAGGCGGGTGCGAGCGTAGTGCTCGCCGTCCTGGGTCTGCTCGTAGGCACCGGGGTAGTCGTACAGCGGGTAGTCGCCGGCCTGGTGCGGGCGCGGCATGGCCGAGCGCACGTCGATGCGCGCGCTGGGACGCTGGAAGTCGTAGTCGTTGAGTTCCAGCGAGCCCGGCTGGACCTCCTGGGCCAGGTGCCAGTCGTTGATATGGTCGCGCTCATGGTGCTGGCCGTCGGGCGGGTAGTAGGGCACGGTCTCGTAGCCCGGCGCCTTCTGGTGCGCACCATAGGCGTCGGCCAGCACCAGCACGTGGCGCTCCTGCTCGTGGCGGAAGAAGTAGTAGATGCCTTCCTCCTCCATCAGCCGGCTGACGAAGTCGAAGCTGGTCTCGCGGTACTGTACGCAGTACTCGCGCTCGCGGTAGCTGCGGCTGAGCAGATCCTCGAAATCCGAGAAGCCCAGGTCGCGGAACACCTGCTTGATGATCTGCGGCGCGCTCAGGTGCTGGAAGATCCGGCAGTCGCTGGTGCGCGTCAGCAACCACAACCAGGGGCGCAGGGTGACGCGGTAGCTGGCGAACTGACCCTGGTCCACCGACTGGCTGCAGCGGGCGACGATGCCGTGGAAGTGCCGCGAGCTGCCGACGTTCTGCTGCACGCTCAGGCTCATCGGCTTGCCCAGCAGTTGGTTGAGGTCGATGGCCGGGTCGTCGCTGGTCAGCTGCAGCTCATAGTCGAACAGGCGGCCAAGCTCCTCGCTGCCGCCCATCTCGGCGAGGATCAGCTTGTCCGGCCCCAGGGGGCTGTTGATTTGCGCCAGGCGCGTGAACTGCTTGAACAGCATGGTCGGTCCTGTCAGTCGGCGGCGCCGAAGTCATAGTGCAAGTCGTTGTCGCGGCGGCTGATGCTGACGCTGGCCAACGGCTTGCCCTCGAGCAGGCGGGTGAGGAACTCGCGGCTCATGTCCGGCAGCAGGCCGTTGGTGAGGATGGCGTCGATCATGCGGCCACCGCTTTCGGTCTCGGTGCAGCGCGAGACGATCAGCTCGACCACCTCGTCGTCGTAGGCGAAGCCGACCTTGTGGGTACCTTCCACACGCTTGCGAATGCGCTCCAGCTGCAGGCGGGTGATGGCCTTGAGCATGGTGTCGCTGAGCGGGTAGTAGGGGATGGTCACCAGGCGGCCAAGCAGCGCCGGCGGGAAGATCTCCAGCAGCGGCTTGCGCAGCGAGGTGGCCACGGCCTCGGGGTCGGGCAGGGCCTGCGGGTCCTTGCAGGTGTTGGCGATCAGCTCGGTGCCGGCGTTGGTGGTGAGCAGGATCAGGGTATTGCGGAAGTCGATCTGGCGGCCTTCGCCGTCTTCCATCACACCCTTGTCGAACACCTGGAAGAAAATCTCGTGTACGTCGGGGTGGGCTTTTTCCACCTCGTCCAGCAACACCACGCTGTACGGACGACGGCGCACGGCCTCGGTCAGCACGCCGCCTTCGCCGTAGCCGACGTAGCCGGGTGGCGCGCCCTTGAGGGTCGAGACGGTATGGGCTTCCTGGAATTCGCTCATGTTGATGGTGATCAGGTTCTGTTCACCGCCGTACATGGCCTCGGCCAGGGCCAGGGCGGTTTCGGTCTTGCCCACGCCGGAGGTGCCGGCGAGCATGAACACACCGATCGGCTTGTTCGGGTTGTCGAGGCCTGCGCGGGAGGTCTGGATACGCTTGGCGATCATCTTCAGCGCGTGATCCTGGCCGATGATGCGCTTGGCCAGGTGCGAGTCGAGGTTGAGCACGGTCTCGATCTCGTTGCGCGCCATGCGCCCCACCGGGATACCGGTCCAGTCGGCGACCACCGAGGCCACCGCCTGGTAATCCACGGTCGGCAGGATCAGCGGGCTCTCGCCTTGCAGCTGGCTCAGGCGCTGCTGCAGGTCGATGAGTTTTTCGCGCAGTTCATGGCTGCCCTGCACGTCCACTTCCTGGTCAACCACGCCGACCTGTTCACGCAGTTGCGCGCGAGTGGCCAGCAGCTCGTCGACCAGGGCTTTCTCCTCGGCCCAACGGCTTTCCAGGGCGGCCAGGCGCTCGCGCTCCTCGGCCAGCAGGCTGTCGGCCTGGGTCTGACGTTGTCCGGTGTTCACACCGATGGCGGCTTCGCGGGCGATGATCTGCAGTTCCACCTCCAGCGCTTCGATGCGTCGGCGGCTGTCGTCTACCTCGGCCGGCACCGCGTGCAGGCTGATGGCCACGCGGGCGCAGGCGGTGTCGAGCAGGCTCACCGATTTGTCGGGCAGTTGGCGCGCCGGAATGTAGCGGTGCGACAGCTTCACGGCGGCTTCCAGCGCTTCGTCGAGGATCTGCACCTGGTGGTGCTTCTCCATGGTCGAGGCCACGCCGCGCATCATCAGCAGTGCCTTGGCTTCGCTCGGCTCGTCCACCTGAACCACCTGGAAGCGGCGGGTCAGCGCCGGGTCCTTCTCGATATGCTTCTTGTACTCGGCCCAGGTGGTCGCCGCCACGGTGCGCAGGCTGCCACGGGCAAGGGCCGGTTTGAGCAGGTTGGCGGCATCGCCCGTGCCGGCCGCGCCGCCGGCGCCGACCAGGGTGTGGGCTTCGTCGATGAACAGGATGATCGGCTTGGGCGAGGCCTGCACGTCTTCGATGACCTGGCGCAGGCGCTGCTCGAACTCGCCTTTCATGCTGGCGCCGGCCTGCAGCAGGCCGACGTCCAGGCTGCGCAGTTCGACGTCTTTCAGGGCCGGCGGCACGTCGCCGGCGACGATGCGCAGGGCGAAGCCTTCGACCACGGCGGTCTTGCCGACGCCGGCCTCGCCGGTGAGGATCGGGTTGTTCTGGCGGCGGCGCATGAGGATGTCCACCAGTTGGCGGATCTCCTCGTCACGGCCAACGATGGGGTCGAGCTTGCCGCTGCGCGCCTGTTCGGTGAGGTCGACGGTGAAGCGCTTGAGCGCCTCCTGCTTGCCCATCGCCGCCGGCGCCACCGCGCCGCTGGCTTCGCCCGGGGCGGCGGCGCTGAAGCCGTCGCTGGCAGCCAGGTTGTTTTCCGGCGAGTCGCCGACGTACTCGTCGAAGCGCTCGCTCAGGGCCTCGACCTTCAGCTTGGCGAATTCGCTGGACAGCCCCAGCAGGGCGTTGCGCAGGCTCGGGGTCTTGAGGATGCCGACCAGCAGGTAGCCGGTGCGCACCTGGCTTTCGCCGAACATCAGGCTGCCGTACACCCAGCCGCGCTCGACGGCTTCCTCGACCTGGGAGGACAGGTCGGTGATCGACGTCGAGCCTCGCGGCAGGCGGTCCAAAGCGTCGGTCAGGTCGCGGGCCAGGCGTGCCGGCTCGACGTTGAACTGGCGGATGATGCGGTGCAGGTCGCTGTCCTGCAGCTGCAGCAGCTGGTGCAACCAGTGCGCCAGCTCGACATAGGGGTTGCCCCGCAGCTTGCAGAACACCGTGGCGGCCTCGATGGCCTTGTAGGCGACGCTGTTGAGTTTGCCGAACAGCGCGGCGCGGCTGATTTCACCCATGGTCCTGACTCCTTGTTGGCGGGGCGTTGACCGGCCGCTCGGCGTAGTACCGGGCAAGCTTCAGGTCGTTGGCATCGTGCGACGGCCGGCCGAGCCAGGTATCGAACCCCAGGCGTTGGCCGGCATTGAGTTGCAGCGCGGGCACCTGGCCCTGCGCGAGGATGAGGTTGAGGTCCCAGTCCAGTTCCTGGCCCAGGTACTCGGCGACCCACGCGGCCAGTTCGACGAACGCCTGCCCGCCGGGGAGCAGGGCGTGGTACTGGTCGAGGGTCAGCGGGCCCAGGCAAAGGCGGAACTTGTGCTGGCGGTCCCAGACGTAGCGGCCCAGGCACAGGTCGACGCCCAGGCGGTTGGCGCGCACGCCGAGCTGGCTGCGCTCAGGCAGTTCCAGCCACTGGCCGACGTATTCCTCGAGCTTCACCGGCACGCCGAAGTAGCTGGCCAGGATGCTGCACAGGCCATCCGGGTAGCGGGTCTGCGCCGCCAGGTGGCCGGACCAGTGCAGCTTGGCGGTATCGGCCAGCGGCCCCTGGCCTTGCAGCTCCGGTTGACCGCGGCCGCTGAGGGCGGCCAGGCGTGCGGCCCAGTAATCGTCGCCCGGGCGGTCATGGCTGACGGTGGGCCGGGCTTCGGCCCAGGCGCGATAGAACAGGCTCAGCAGGCGATGGTGGAAGACATCGAGGAAGCGTTTGCTGGTCGGGTCGGTGTGGTTGCGCTGGCGCTCGCGCATGTACTCGGTCAGGTGCAACGGCAGAGGGCCGTTGGGGCCGCCGAGGCCGAAGAAGAACTGCTCCAGGCGCGCCGGCTGGTCGTCGTTGGCCGTGACCGAGGCCAGCGTCGCCGGGGCGAAGCCGCAGTCCAGGCGCTGGCCCAGGCGCACCGGTTCGTCGGCCAGGCGCAGCGAGTGGCCGAAGCGGGGCAGCTCGGGGTTCTCCGCCTCGAGACGGCGCAGCGCCTGGAAGAAGTCGTATTCCCAGGGCTCGGCCTGCATGGCCTGTAGCGTGTTCACAGGTTCGGCCTGCGCCCGGGCTTGGCTTTCCAGCGCATGATCTCGCCACGTTCGCTGGTGCGCAGCACGGTTTCGGTGAAGCTGTTGATCGACACGTAGCGGGTCAGGAAGCGCTCGAACACCGCGCCCAGCAGGAACACGCCAGTGCCGCGGAAGGCGTTCTCGTCGAACGTCAGGGTGATCTCCAGGCCACGGCCGAAGACGATCGGCCCGGGCATCGGCAGGCGCCGCGTGCAGGGTTTGCAGCTGACTTCGCGCAGGCCATCGATCTGCAGCTGCAGGGCGCTGTCCTGCTGGTCGCCGTACAGGCGCAGCAGCTCGCGCAGGGCGGCTGCGCCCTGGCCTTGCTCGGCCAGCGACAGGTAGTTCAGCGACAACTGGCTGATCAGGCGCCAGGCCCGGTTGTCGTGAGCGTGGCTGGCCTTCGGTCGGCTGGGGCCGGCCAGGCAGCGCACGGCGGATACCGGCGCGCTGTCGGCCAGGCTGAAGTCGCTGCGCCCGTCGCCGACATTCATGAACAGCGGCAGGTCGCGGTTGCTGCACAGCGCGCTGATGCCCAGCTGGCGCAGGTCATGGCGGTACGGCGCCTGGTTGCCATCGACCAGGCTGACGAAGGTCTCGCTGCCCATGTAGCTGGAGCGCGTACCGTTGCGCCGCTGCTCGCTGGAGAGCACGCGCGGTTCGCGGCGCACCAGGTAGTACGCCTGGTCACGGCCATAGCGCGACGGGTCGCGCACCGCGTAGAACGGCAGGAATTCCTGGTCCGGCCCGGTACCGTGGCCGGTGACGCGCTGCAGCGAGTGGATCTCGAAATCGGTGGGCCGGGTACGGTCGGCGATCACGTGGTGCTCGTGGACCCGGTCGGTCAGGTGGAGGCGATCCACCCGGCGTGGGAACAGGTTGATCGCCGGGGTGCAGAACGGCACGAACTGCGCGGCCCCTACGCTGCTTTCCAGCGCGGCGTCGATGCGCTCGAACAGTACCAGCAGCTCCAGCTCCTGGCCGTCGCAGCGCTTGACCGCGCGCTCCAGCCCGGCGAAGTCGACGAACAGGTAGCGCTGGGGCAGGGCGAAGTACTCCTGCAGCAGGCGATAGCCCTGGAAGGCCTGCGGCACCACCGGCAACGCCGCTTCGCGGTCATCGAAGCCACAGGGCAGCAAGGCCTCCTCGAGCGGGATGCGTTCGACCCAGTCGGCGCCCGGCTGGCGCACGAACACCGCGCAGGCGCTGCCCAACAGTTGTTCGTACAGGCGGAACGGGGTTTCGTCGGCACCGTTGAGGTACAGCGGCAAGTGCGTCAGCGGCAGGCTGGAGAACGGAATCTCGGCGCCGCTGCGCAGGGTCAGGCGCAGCCCGGCGCGGGCTTTCGGTTCGCTGGCGGCCAGGCGGCCGAGCACGGCGCCGGGGTTGCCGAAGTACTCGGCCCGGGCCACCTGCAACGGCCACAGGGTGACGTCCTGGGTGCTGCGAAATTCGCAGGGCGTCTGCGAGTTGCGCCCGAGATTGGCGCGCAGGACGCTGTCACGGGGTAGCTGGAATCCGGCGGCCAGCGAGCCTTCGTCGGGATCGGTCTGCAGTTGCACCACGGTCATCGACGGCGTCGGCGCCAGGTAGTGCGGGTAGGCGATTTCCAGCAGGTTGTGGGTGAAGGTCGGGTACTCGGCGTCGAGCTTGAGTTGCACCCGCGCGGTGAGGTAGGCGAAGCCTTCGAGCAGGCGCTCGACGTAAGGGTCGGCGCACTCGATCCCGGACAGCGTCAGGCGCCCGGCGATCTTCGGGTATTCCTTGGCGAACTCGGCGGCACCCTCGCGGATGTGCTGCAGTTCCTGGTTGTACAGCTCGAGCAGGCGCGGGTTCATGCGCGCCTCCGGCGGTCGGCAGGGGCCACGCGCACGTGCCCGGATTCCAGGTCGACGTCGGTCTGCAGTAGCAGCGGCAGGGCCGCCGGCTGGGCCCAAAGGTCGCCTTCGATCTCGAAGCTCAGGGCGTTGGCATTCATCTCGCCGGGTGCGGCCTGGGCGCGTACTTTCAGGGTATGGGCGAGGATGCGCGGCTCATAGGTGGCGATGGCCTGGTGGATGATGCGTTCGAGTGCGTTGAGGTCGATGTTCGACGCGCTGTTGCCGGCCAGTGCCGGCAGGCCATAGTTGATCACCGAGGCGCCGGCCGGGGAGTTCAGCGTGGCGCTGGCGTCGAGCAGCGACGTGGTGTTGAGCAGCCAGGCCAAATCGCGCAGTACCGAGGCCTTGAGCTGCTGCAGGCTGAGCACGCGCTTGTCTGGGGCTTCCTGTGGGTTGCCCGGGTCATCGTCGGTCAGGCGATCCAGCAGCGAAGGCTGCAGGCGGTCGCGGGTGGCGATTTCGGCTACCACTGGAACATCCCTGTGAACATTTTCTGGTCTTCGAAGCCGGTGTCGCACGAGGCGCTCGGCGCCGGGGTTGAGGCCTCCAGGCCGGCCTGGGTCAGGCGCACGGCGCGCGAGGTCTTCAGGCATTCGCCCTTGAGCGTCGGGTGCGGCTGCACATGGGTCACCAGCACGATCGGCGTGCCATTGAACTGCTCGACCCGGGCCTTGCCGGCGCGGTCCGGGCTCAGGCCGCAGGGCCATTGCATGTCCAGCGCCAAACGCTGTTCGCCGCGATCGAGCACACACTGGCCGGCGTTCTCGCTCAGCTTCACGGCCTGCCCGCCCAGGTTCGCCTGGTTCAGCAGTTCGGCGTCGGCGCAGGCGCTCAGGGCCAGCAGCAGGGCGCCGGCCAGGGCAGCGCGGGTCATGTGAGCTCCCAGAACCAGACCTGCTTGGACTGGTAGTTGTGGTCGGAGAAGCCCTTGGTCAGGCCGCGGTTCCACAGGTCGATATGGTCGCCCGTGCGGTTCTCCTGGCTCTGCCCGTTGCGGGCGAAGCAGTCCCTGTAGAAGATGATCCCGGTCTTGGCCTTGAGCGCTTCGCGGGCCTGGGCGGTACCGGCAATCTTCAGCGGGTAGAACAATCGTGTCTCCAGCCAGTTGGCCAGGGATTCGGCGCCACGGGCATGCTCGTGGGCGCACTTGGGTTCGGTATAGGTCGATTTGTTGACCTTGAGGCTCATCTCGCCGTTGAGCGCGATGCTCATGCGGATGGCGCACTGGTTGTCCCACGGGCCGTCGCAGGGCGAGGACACGCTGGGGTAGGCATTCCACAGGTTGATGAAAGAAGGCTTGGCCATGATGTTCACCGTGAGCGGGTGACGCGTGGGGAGGTGCGCCCGCGCCGCGCCCAGGCGCGGCACGGGCGCGGTCGATCAGATCTTGACGTTCGAGCGGATGTTCCAGCCGTACTTGATCGGGCCGCCTTCCTTGGTGCCGTCGGCTTTCTGCGGCTGGTAGTCGACGGTGACCTTGGCGAAGTTCAGGGTCACGTTCTCGGTCAGGCGGTCGTCGCTGCCCGAACCGCCGGTGCTCAGCGAGCTGATGATCACCTCTTCGAGGTTGATGATCAGGTACTCGACCTGGCTTTCACCACCGGCCTTGCGCACGGTCAGCTTGACCTTGTCGATGTGCTTGCCGCTGGAGCAGTGGGCCATCAGGTTGGGGCTGGACTTGTCGATGTACTTGGTGATCGACAGGTCCTGGATGTTGACCTTGCCCGAACCGCCACCGCTGCCCAGGTGCATGTTGCCGGACTGGGACATGCCCCAGCTCCAGTTGAGCACGTCGATTTCGTCCTTGTGGGCCTTGTCGTGGGACTCGCCCTTGATGTCGCCGATCTTGATGAAAATATCTACAGCCATGATGTCCTCGGGATTTCCGGTCGGTTGGCGATGCTATGGGGGCCGCATTGCGGCCCTTTCGCGGGCAAGCCCGCTCCCACAGGGACCGCGGCGCGGCCCCTCGGGGCTGTCAGGCCCCTTTGGCCGAAGGCAGCTTCGACACCAGGCGCAGCGACACGGTCAGCCCTTCGAGCTGGTAGTGCGGGCGCAGGTAGAAGCGCGAGTTGTAGTAACCCGGGTTGCCTTCGACTTCCTCGACCACCACTTCGGCGGCCGCCAGCGGGTGCTGGGCCTTGGTGGTCTCGGTGGAGTGCGCCGGGTCGCCGTCGACGTAGTTGAGGATCCAGTCCTGCAGCCAGCGCTGCATCTCGTCCTTTTCCTTGAACGAGCCGATCTTGTCGCGAACGATGCACTTCAGGTAATGGGCGAAGCGGCAGGTGGCGAACAGGTACGGCAGGCGCGCGGCCAGGTTGGCGTTGGCGGTGGCGTCCGGGTCGTCGTACTCGGCCGGTTTCTGCAGCGACTGCGCGCCGATGAAGGCGGCGAAGTCGGTGTTCTTCTTGTGCAGCAGCGGCATGAAACCGTTCTTGGCCAGCTCCGCCTCGCGGCGGTCGGAAATGGCGATCTCGGTCGGGCACTTCATGTCCACGCCACCGTCGTCGGTGGGGAAGGTGTGTGCCGGCAGGCCTTCGACTTCGCCGCCCGACTCCACGCCGCGGATGCGCGAGCACCAGCCGTAGTGCTTGAACGAGCGGTTGATGTTCACCGCCATGGCGTAGGCGGCGTTGGCCCAGGTGTACTTGCTGCTGTCGGCGCCGTCGGTGTCTTCCTCGAAGGCGAAGGCCTCCACCGGGTCGGTCTTGGCGCCGTAGGGCAGGCGCGCCAGGAAGCGCGGCATGGTCAGGCCGATGTAGCGCGAGTCTTCCGATTCGCGCAGCGAGCGCCAGCCGGCGTATTCCGGGGTGGTGAAGATCTTGGTCAGGTCGCGGGGGTTGCTCAGCTCCTGCCACGAGCCCATGCCCATGACCGTCGGCGAGGCGGCGGAGATGAACGGTGCGTGCATCGAGGCGCAGACCTTGGACACTTCGCCAAGCAGCTCGACGTCGGGCGGCGACTGGTCGAAGTAGTAGTCGCCCACCAGGCAGCCATACGGCTCGCCGCCGAACTGGCCGTACTCCTCTTCGTAGAGCTTCTTGAACACCGGGCTCTGGTCCCAGGCGGTGCCCTTGAACTTCTTCAGGGTCTTGTGCAGGTCGTTCTTCGAGATGTTGAGCACGCGGATCTTCAGCTGCTCGTCGCTCTCGGTGTTGTTGACCAGGTAGTGCAGGCCACGCCAGGCGCTTTCCAGTTTCTGGAAGTCATCGTGGTGGATGATCTGGTTGACCTGGGCGGTGAGCTTGGCGTCGATGGCGGCGATGATCTGCTCGATCGAGCCGATGGCATCGTTGGACACCAGGCTGGTCTGCGCCAGGGCCTGCTCGGCGAGGGTGCGCACGGCGCTCTCGACGGCTTCCTTGGCCCGCTCGGTCTTGGGCTTGAACTCCTGCAGCAGGAGGCTGGCGAACTCGCTCGGGTCCTGGGTGGCCGCCTGCGGGGCCTGGCTGTCGCGCAACGGATCGTTCATGGTCGGTCTCCTCAGGCCTTCGGCTCGGTGTCGGCGGGTTTCGGCGCGCTGGCCAGGGCCTGCAGCAGGGCCGGGTCCTTGATGGCCTTGAGGATGATGTCCTCGGCACCGGTCTTGCCGTCCATGTAGGTCAGCAGGTTGGCCAGCTGGGTGCGGGCTTCGAGCAGCTGGTTCAGGGCGTCGACCTTGCGTGCCACGGCGGCGGGGCTGAAGTCGTCCATGCTCTCGAAGGTGATGTCCAGGCTCAGGTTGCCTTCACCGGTCAGCTCGTTGGGCACGTTGAACGCCACGCGGGGCTTCATGGCCTTGAGGCGCGAGTCGAAGTTGTCGACGTCGATCTCCAGGAACTTGCGGTCGGCCACCGCCGGCAGTGGCTCGGCGGGCTTGCCAGCGAGGTCCGAGAGCACGCCCATGACAAAGGGCAGCTGGACCTTCTTCTCGGCGCCGTACAGCTCGACGTCATATTCGATCTGCACCCGCGGCGCACGGTTGCGCGCGATGAACTTCTGGGAGCTGTCTTTCGCCACGTTGTTCCTCCTGGTCGCCGGTACGGCGGCGTTGCTTGTTGCGGGCGTCGGTGTTGATGCGGTGTCGAGGCGTCAGTCGCCTTCGGGGCCGCGCAGGTTCTCGAATTGCGACAGACCCTCGGGGATCAGGTCGCGGACGATGGTCGCGAAATCGGCGTTGACCAGGTTCTTCGCCCGGCGTAGCAGCACCGGCAACGGGCTCGAGGGCTCGTGGCGGGCGTAGTACTGGAGCAGGCGTTCGAGGCTCTGCAGCACGTCGTCGCGGCTGTTCACTTCGCCGGGCCGCGCCGTCGGGCGGGGTGCGGCGGCGCTGGCAACGGGTTGCCGGTCGTCATGGCTGCTGCTGGCGGGTTGCTCTTCGCTGCTGCTCGAAGGCGGCGCTGCGCCTTCCGGGCTGTAGTCGGCCAGCACCTGCTGGACCTGACGCAGCGGCTGGCGCAACGCCGACAGATCGACGCCGCTGGACGAGCCGACCTGGTCATTGACCCGGCTCTCGATGACGTCAAGGGCGTCGCGGGCCAGTTGCAGCGCCTGGCGGCACTGTTCGAGCTGCTCGGGGTCGGCATCGCGCAGGGCGGCGGCCAGTTCCTCGGCGCTCAGCTGTTCGCTGGCGAAGTGCTGCACACCGGCGGCATGCAGGGCGGCGCGCAGGGTCACCGGGCCGAACGCCCGGGAGCGCACCAGCACTGCGTCGCGCAGCAGGCCGATGTTGGTGTCGCAGGTAAGGCCGGCCAGGGCGTTGATGCGTACGGTAGGGTCGTTGTCGTCGGCGGCATCCAGCTGCGGGTGCAGGTGCAGCCAGTATTCGCCGAGCAGGTCGCGGATCAACTCGAGGCTGGCGGCCAGCCCCGGCAGGCCGTGCAGGGCCAGGTTGGCCTGGACCAGGAAGTGGGTGATGCGCAGGTCTTTGCTGCGTTGCAGCAGGTCGGTGCAGGACTGTTCGATGGCGCGCCACTGCGGCGGTTCGGCTGCTTGCACGGCATCGCCCATCACGCGCTCGGGGCGGCCCTGGGCATCGCGTTCCAGTTGCAGGAAATCGGCATCGTATTCGAGGTCGTCGCCGCACGGGAAGTCTGCGGAAACAGCGGCGAGCAGCTGCGGTGAGTTCACCAGAAATCGATCTCCATATCGGCCCTTGGCGAGGGCTTCGTATGCGCCAAGTTACAAATGTGAATTGGCGCACAAACTTGTCAAAGAATGCGAAGTTGATATCACGGTGATATCACTTTGGCACTCTTAAGTTGCGCATTTATGGTTTATTTCCAAATTGCTGTCAAGGTAAGCTATGCGCCGCGCAAGGCGACTGTGAACCAGTTGGCAACCCTTGGCGTCCATTGGTCAGGTGCCATCAAAGTGCCTTGCCGATGGGGTTTAATACGACCTTTCGGGAAGCGTATTTTGGCGTCTGGCCCTTGATTTTAAAGGGCTTGGTCGAAATGCCAGGTCGGGCTCGTTTATCCACTCAAACGGATAGATGAGTGTTTCATATATATGCAAGGAGGCATGATGGCACTTTGCCTGACCATTACCAGTTATCACAAGATCACCCCGGGTCAATGTCCGGAGAAGTTGCTGGAAAACGGTGCCATCAGCGTCGGTCGGGCCGCGGATAATGATTGGGTACTTCCAGATCCGGAACGCCTTGTTTCTTCGAAACATTGTGTGATCCAGTTCAAGGATGGCCGTTATTACTTGACCGATAACAGCACCAATGGCGTGGAGTTGGTGCATGCCGGTATTCGCCTGCGTCGCGGTAACAGTGAGCCGTTGATGGATGGCGAAGTTATTCGAATTGGCGATTACGAGATCCAGGCACGTATTGATTCCGGCTTGTCGATCCCGTTTGCCGGGCAGTCGGAGGTGCATAGTTTCGAGGCCCTGATGGCCAACCAGGTGGCCACCCCGAGCGCACCCATTGCCGGTGCGCCTGCGGCCTTCCTGCAGGGGGCGTCGAGCCACGACACCCTGCCGGATCTGTTCGATTTTCTCGGCCCTTCAAGCGTGCCGCCGGTCAGCCAGCCGGATCATGTCCCCGCGCAGCAGCATGACTTTCGGCCACCCACGCCGGTGGTGCCGCCGCCCGCGCCTGTACCGGTCGTCACCCCCGGCGCGCCGGGCGTGATCCCCGATGATTGGAACCTGTTCGACGAAACCCCGGCACCTGTTCTTCAGCCCGCCCCTGCACTGGCGCCAGCACCGCCACCGCCGCTGGCGGAGCCACTGACTCCGAGTGAGCCTGTTGTCCGACCGCAGCCCGCCGTGACGGTGGCACCGCCTGCGGGCAGCGATGTGCTGCTCCAGGCTTTCCTGCGTGGCGCAGGCATCGAGCACCTGCGCATCGACGCCGTCGATGCCGCCGCGCAGATGGAGGCCATTGGCCGCAGCTACCGGCTCATGGTCGAGGGCCTGATCGATGTGTTGCGCGCGCGCAGCAGCCTGAAAGGCGAGTTCCGCATGCAGCAGACCAGCATCGCCCCGGTGCGCAACAACCCGCTGAAATTCGCTCCCAATGCCGACGAAGCACTGCTGTTGTTACTGCGCGAGGGCAACCAGGCGTTCATGGCCCCCGACCAGGCAGTGCGCGACAGCTTCGATGACCTACGCGCCCACCAGCTCGCGGTGATGGCCGGCATCGAGGCGGCGCTCAAGCACCTGCTCAAACGCTTCGAACCCGCCCGCCTGGAGGAGCGCCTGGCCCCCGCCGCCGGGCTGGCCAAGCTGTTCGGCGGTTCGCGCCAGGCCCATTGCTGGCAGCAGTTCACCGAGCTCTACAAGCAGATTTCCCGGGAAGCCGAAGACGACTTCCAGGACCTGTTCGGCCGCGAGTTCAGCCGCGCCTACGAGGCCCACAGCCAACGCATGCAACGTTCCTGAGGCCAACGCCCGGGACACAGGAAGAACACAAGACGTCATGAGGACGAGGATGAGTGCAACAAGACTGATCGCAGCCCTGGCCATGGTGCTGCTCAGTGCCTGCAGCAAGGACACGCCGAGCGAGCCTGCCCCCGAGGCGGCGCCTGCCACGGGCGTCACCCTGTACTTCAGCGCCGCCGCCGGGCTCAACCCCGGTGCCAGCGGCATGCCCGCGCCGGTGCGGGTGCGCATCTACGAGTTGAAGAACAGCGCCGCCTTTGCCCGCGCCGACTACTTCGCCCTGGCCGAGCGTGCCCAGGCCACCCTGGCCGCCGACCTGATCGATCAGGATGAAGTCCTGCTCCAGCCCGGCGAGCAGCTGCGCCTGGAGCGCCCGCTCGACCCGGCCACGCGTCAGGTCGGCCTGGTGGTCGGCTACCGCGAGGTCGACCGCGCCCAGTGGCGCAGCGTGCTGCCGGTACCGCCCCGTGACTACCAGATCAGCCTCGATGTGCGCGCCGTGCGCAGCGCCGTGGCCACCCCACAACCTGAGCCTGCCCGCTAGGCAATCGGAGAAAGCATGTCCTGGAACAATCGCGTGGTCTGGTCGGAAGGGATGTTCATCACCACCCAGCACTTCCAGCAACACGACCGCTACCTGGAAAACTTCGTCGATGCCCGCAGCCGGCCGCTCAGTGCCGCCGCCTGGGGCTTTTCCGAACTGCTGATCGATCAGGGCCTGCTGGCCCAGGGCAAGCTGGCGATCCTCAGCGCCCGTGGCCTGCTGCCGGATGGCACGCCGTTCGATATTCCCCGTGACGACCTGCCGCCCGCGCCGCTGGAGATTCCCGACGACCTGCGCAACGGTGTGATCTACCTCGGCCTGCCGCTCAAGCGTGCCGGCGCCCGCGATACCGTCGATGACGGCGAGGTGCCTGACGGTGCGCGCTACGTCAGCCGCGTCAGCGAAGTGCGCGACGACAATGCCCCGTTCGAAAACCGCGCGCCGCTTGCCCTGGGCAGCCGTGCCCTGCGCCTGCTGCGCGCCGAGGATGGCCTGAGCGACTATGCCGCGCTGGGCGTGGTGCGTATCCGCGAGAAGCGTGCCGACCGCGCCCTCGTACTGGATGACAGCTACATCCCGCCGCTGCTCGACGTGGCCGCCAGCACCCAGCTCTCAGGCTTTCGTGGCGAGCTGCTGGGTCTGCTGCACCAGCGTGGCGAAGCCCTGGCTGGGCGCGTGGTCGCTTCGGCCAATGGCGGCGCCTCGGAGATCGCCGACTTCATGCTGCTGCAACTGGTCAACCGCGCCCAGCCGCTGGTCGAGCACCTCAACCAGCTGACGCCGCTGCACCCCGAGCGGCTGTACAGCGAGCTGGTGGCCCTGGCCGGCGAGTTCGCCACCTTCACCCGCGATGGTCGCCGGCCGCAAAGCTATCCGGTGTACCAGCACGACGACCTGGCGGCGACCTTCGCCCCGCTAATGGCCGCGCTGCGCGAGGCGCTGTCGATGCTGATCGACAGCAAGGCCGTGGCCATCCCCCTGGTCGAGAAGGCCTACGGCATCCACGTCGGCATGCTCGCCGACCGCAGCCTGCTCGACAGCGCCAGCTTCGTGCTGGTGGTGCGCGCCGACGTGCCCAGCGAGACCTTGCGCAGCCGCTTTGGCCAGCAGAGCAAGATCGGCGCGGTGGAGCACATCCGCGACCTGGTCAACCTGCAACTGCCGGGCATCGGCCTGCTGCCGCTGCCGGTGGCGCCACGGCAGATTCCGTTCCACGCCGGTTCCACCTACTTCGAACTCGACCGCGGCAGCGAACACTGGAAGCAGCTGCAGCATTCCGGTGGTTTTGCCTTCTACGTCGCCGGCGAGTTCCCCGGCCTGAACCTGGCCTTCTGGGCCATTCGAGGATAAGCCGCGATGCAATCGGACGATCCGCTCGCCAACGACCGCACCCAGTTCATGCCGCGCCCCGGTGGCCGAGGCCCGCAACCGGCAGCGCCGGGGCCTGCGCAAGCTGCGCCACCACCACCATTGAACGTGCCGGCCGAACCACTGGCGCCGGGTCAGGCGGCGGGCCTGAACCCGCTGGAGCAGGCGGCCGGTCCATTGCTGGCGCTGCTCACGCGCCTGCGCAACACCATCGCCCATCCGGCCCCGGCCAGCCTGCGTGCGCAACTGCTGGCCTATCTGCGCCAGTTCGAAGAGCGCGCCGAGGCCGCCGGCGTACCGCGCAACGAGGTGCTGCTGGCGCGCTATGCCTTGTGTACCGCGCTCGACGAGGCGGTGCTCAGCACACCCTGGGGCAGCGCCAGCGACTGGGGCAAGCAGAGCCTGCTGATCACCGTGCATAACGAGGCCTGGGGCGGCGAGAAGGTGTTCCAGCTGATGGAGCATTGCCTGCAGAGCCCGCGCGAACGCCTGCACCTGCTGGAGTTGCTGTACCTGTGTACCAGCCTTGGCTTCGAAGGCCGCTACCGGGTCATGAACGGTGGCCGCGCCCAGCTCGAGGCCCTGCGCGAGCGCACCGCCGCGACCATCCGCAGCGCCCGTGGCGAGTTCGAGCGCGAGCTGTCGCCGCACTGGCGCGGTGTCACCGTGGCCCGCGATCGCCTGGCGCAGTTCGTGCCGCCCTGGGTCGGCCTGGCGGTGGCCCTGGCGTTGCTGCTGCTGGTGCTGTTCGGCCTGCGCCTGAAGCTGGCGGCCGACGCGGAGCCGGTGTTCCGCGGCATTCATGCCCTGGGCGAGATCCCGGTGCAGGCCATGGACCGTCCGGTGGTGCAGCCCAAGCCCGTGGAGCGTCCACGCCTGGCCGGTTTCCTCGCCGAAGACATCAAGGCCGGTCGGGTCGCCGTGCAGGACGCGGTGGACCGTTCGGTGGTGACCATCCGTGGCGACGAACTGTTCGCCTCGGCCAGCGCCAGCATCAAGGGCGACTTCGAGCCGTTGATGCTGCGCATCGCCGAAGCCGTGGCGAAGGTGAAAGGCAACGTGAAAGTCACTGGCCACAGCGACAACCAGCGCATCGCCACGCTGCGCTTTCCGTCCAACTGGGCGTTGTCCCAGGCCCGCGCCGAAGAGGTGAAGAACCTCCTCGCCGCCCGCACCGGCCAGCCCGAGCGCTTCACCGCGCAGGGCCTGAGCGACACCGAACCGCTGGCGTCGAACGACAGCGCGCAAGGCCGGGCGAAGAATCGCCGGGTTGAAATCACCGTTCTGGCGGAGGGCGTCGAGTGAAGGCGTTTTTCAGTTTTGTCATTCGCTGGGTGATTCCGCTGCTGGGCCTGCTGGCCCTGAGCCTGATCATCTGGTTCCTTGGCCCGCTGCTGGACATGCTGGTGCCGGCAGCCCCGCGCCTGGTATTGATCGGCCTGTTGTTCACGGTGTGGATCGCCTACCGCGTGTGGCGCATCGTCCAGGCCCGCCGTCAGGCGGCCAAGGTCATGCAGAGCCTGGCCGCAGAGACCGCGCCGGATCCCGCCAGCGTGGCCACCGCCGAAGAGCTGGCGACCCTGCGCCAGCGCATGGACGAAGCCCTGGTGCTGCTGAAGAAAGCACGCCTGGGCGGCGATGAGCGACGCAACCTGTATGAACTGCCGTGGTACGTGATCATCGGCCCGCCCGGCTCGGGCAAGACCACCGCGCTGGTCAACTCCGGCCTGCACTTCCCGCTGGCGGCGCAACTGGGCGAGGGCGCCATCCGTGGCGTTGGCGGTACGCGCAACTGCGACTGGTGGTTCACCGACCAGGCCGTGCTGCTGGACACCGCTGGCCGCTACACCACCCAGGACAGCCATGTCCAGGTGGACAAGGCGGCCTGGCTGGGCTTCCTCGACCTGCTCAAGAGCCAACGCTCACGCCGCCCCATCGACGGTGCGTTCATCGCCATCAGCCTGTCCGACCTGCTGCTGGGCAGCGACGCCGAGCGCGCCGCCCATGCGGCGGCGATCCGTACCCGCATCCAGGAGCTGTACAGCCAGCTGGGCGTGCGCTTCCCGATCTACCTGATGCTGACCAAGCTCGACCTGGTGCCGGGGTTCATGGAGTTCTTCGACACCCTGAGCAAGGAAGAGCGCGCCCAGGTGTGGGGCATGACTTTCCCGCTCGACGACGGCCAGCAGGGCGACGGGCCTCTGGCGCAGTTCGCCAGTGAATTCGCCTTGCTGGAGCAGCGCCTGAACCAACGCCTGGTCGAGCGCCTGCAGCAGGAGCGCGATCCGGCGCGGCGCGACCTGGTCTACGGTTTCGTCCAGCAGTTCGCCGCCTTGCGCGGCAACCTGAAAACCTTCCTCGACGGTATCTTCAAGCCCAACGCCTTCGAAGAGCGTGCATTGCTGCGCGGCGTGTACTTCACCAGCGGTACCCAGGAAGGCAGCCCCATCGACCGCCTGATCGGCAGCATGGCCCAGAGCATGGGCCTGGACCGTACACACCTGGCGCGGCAGAACGGCACCGGGCGCAGCTACTTCATCGAGAAGCTGTTCAGCGCTGTGGCCTTTGCCGAGCGCGGCCTGGTCGGCAGCAACCCGAAGGTCGAGCAGCGGCGCAAGTGGATCGCCCGTGGCGCCCTGGCCCTGAGCGTGGCCCTGGTGCTGGTGGTCGGTACCCTGTGGACCCTGAGCTACCGCGCCAACCAGCAATACATCGCCGAGGTCGACAGCCGCCTCAAGCCGCTGGGCAAGAGCGTGCAGGAACTGAGCCCGGCGCAGCGCAACGTGGTCGAGGTGCTGCCGCTGCTCAATGGCGTGCGCCGCCTGGCCGAGGATCCGCCCGGCTGGGCCGAGGGCCTGGGGCTGTACCAGGGCGACATGCTCGAAGGCGAGTCGGACAGCGTCTATCGCAAGCTGCTGATCGCCATCTTCGCCCCGCGCCTGGTCACCCGCATCGAGGAGCAGCTGTACGCCGGTGGTCCGTCCGACTACCTCTACGAGGGGCTCAAGGCCTACTTGATGCTGGCCGACGGCGAACACTACGACGCCGAGTTCATCAAGGCCTGGGTCACCCTCGACTGGGAACGCAGCCTGCCGCGCGACCTGGCCCCGGACCTGCGCCAGGCCCTGGAGCAGCACCTGGCGGCGCTGTTCGACAAGCGCCCGCCGAACGCCCGCCTGGACCAGCGGCTGATCGACGACACCCGTCGCCAGCTGCAGCAACTGCCGCTGGCGCAACGGGTCTACGACCGGGTCAAGCGCCAGAAGCTGCCCGCCGGGGTCGGCGACTTCCGGGTCAGCGATGCCGCCGGGCGTGACGCCGCGCTGGTGTTCCGCTTCAAGAACGGCAAGCCGTTGAGCGAGCCGCTGCCGGGCATCTTCACCGTCGAGGGCTACCGCAAGGCCTTCCTCGCCGCCAGCCTGGCCCACAGCGAAACCCTGGCCGAGGAGCGCTGGGTGCTGGGCCGCGAGGCCAGCGAGTCGGCCGATGCCAAGCGCCTGGCCGACGATGTGCTGCAGCTGTACTACCAGGACTACATCCGCCATTGGGATGCCCTGTTGGCCGACCTGGACTTCGTGCCGATCACCAGCGTTGGACAGGCTGCCGATGTGCTGCGGGTGTTGTCCGGGCCGACCTCGCCGATGAAGAAGCTGCTGCAGGCGGTTGCCAAGGAGACCAACCTGGCGCAGCCGAGCACCCTCGACAAGGTCCAGGCCAAGGCCGAACAGGCCGGCGTCGATCAGTTGCGCCAACGCCTGGGCGGCCTGCTCGGTGATGCGCCGCTGCCCAGTGACAATCCGGCTGCCCGCGAGGTGGACCCGGTGACCGCGCACTTCGCTGAATTGGCCAGCCTGGTGGAAACCGGCGAAGGCCAGCCCGCGGCCATCGACGGCCTGCTCACCGACCTCAACGCCCTGTACGTGCAGGTCAGCGCCATGGTCGGTGCCAGTGGCGAGGCGCTGCTGGGCGAGGCCAAGAACCAGGCCCAGGCCGCCGCGCAGCGTGTTGCCCTGGGGGCCGCGAGGCAGCCGAAGGTGGTGCAGAACCTGGTGAGCTCGGTACTCGGCTCGACCCACAACCTGGTCATGGGCGGGGTGCGCAACCAGCTCAACGCCGCCTGGACCAGCGAAGTGGTCAACATCTACCGCCAGTCCCTCAGCGGCCGCTATCCGTTGGTGGCCGGCAGTTCGCGGGATGCGACCCTGGAGGACTTCGGCCAGTTCTTCGGCGTCGGCGGGGTGATGGACAACTACTTCCGCAAGTACCTGCAACCCTACGTCAATACGTCCAGCACGCCCTGGAGCTGGCAGCCGGGCGCGGCGCAGAAACTGGGGATCAACAGCAACGTGCTGTACACCTTCCAGCGCGCGGCGAGCATCCGCGACGCGTTCTTCCGCAACAGCAACGGCGTGCAGCCGGGGGTGCGCTTCGAGCTCAAGCCGGTGGCGATGGACGCGACCATCACCCAGTTCCTGCTCGACCTCGACGGCCAGCAGGTGAGCTACGACCACGGCCCGAGCCGGCCGGTGGCGTTGCAGTGGCCGAACCCCAACAGCATCGGCGTGGTTCGCCTGTCGATCTCGCCGCCCTCGGCCAGCGGTCGTTCGGGGCTGACCGTGGAAGGGCCGTGGGCCTGGTTCCGCCTGCTCGACCAGTCCGACCTGGTGGCAGGTGGCTCGCCGGAACGCTTCAACCTGCGCCTGCGCGTCGACGGCGCCAGCGTGTCCTACGAGCTGCGTGCCAGCAGCGCCTTCAACCCGTTCCGCAGCCGAGTGCTCAGCGGTTTCAGCCTGCCGGAGCATCTGTGAACGACGTGGGTTTCTACGGAAAGCTGGCCAGTCGCGGCGACTTCGTCAGCCGCGGTTTGCCGCACGGTTTCATCCAGCCCTGGGACCAGTGGCTGGCGGCGGGCATCCAGGCGAGCCAGCAGGCCCTGGGCGAGCGCTGGCTCGAGGCCTATCTGGTCAGCCCTTTGTGGCGTTTCGCCCTGGCGCCGGGGCTTTGTGGGCCCGAGGCGGTGGTCGGGGTGCTGATGCCGAGCATCGACCGGGTGGGACGGTACTTCCCGCTGACCGTGGCCCAGGTGCTGGAACCGGGGGAGCCGCTGGCACCTGTGGTGGCCGGGGCCGAGGAATGGTTCGAGGCGGTCGAGGAGACCTTGCTGGCGACGCTTGAGCCGGGTGCTGCCTTCGAGGATTTCGAGGCTGCCTTGCAGCCTTTTCGCGGCGCGAGGCCGCTTGTGCAGGAGCCGCGTGCGACGGTGGGCGGGCTGCAGCGGTTGGATGCAACCACGCCGCAGGGGCGCGCACTGGCCTTGGCCGAATGCGCCTGCGAAGGCATGAGCCTTTGGTGGGGCAGGGGTTCCGAACGGATCGCCCCGGGGCTGATGCGCTGTGCGGGCTTGCCGCGTAGCGAGGATTTCGCCGGTTTTCTATTGGGTAGCGAGGCGCGGATCGGATGACCGGCATGCAGTACACAGCGGCCAGCTACAGCCATGTCGGCATGGTGCGCAAGATCAACGAGGACGCCTGCCTGGAGTTGACCTGGGCGGGCCTGTGGGCGGTGGCCGACGGCATGGGCGGCCATGCGGCGGGCGATTATGTCAGCAGCCTGGCGGTCGATAGCCTGCGCAGCCTGCCGATGCTCGATTCCCTGGACGACTTTGCCGGCGAAGTGCGCGACGGCCTCGCCTGGGTCAACGGCATCGTGCGCGAGGAAACCGCGCGCCGCGGCGTGGCGATGATGGGCAGCACCGTGGTGGTGCTGGCCGCCCGAGGCGACCAGGCCATCGGCCTGTGGGCCGGCGACAGCCGCCTGTACCGCCTGCGCGACGGCCGTATCGAACGCCTGAGCCACGATCACAGCTACGTCCAGGAGCTGCAGGACAGCGGCCTGCTCAACGAAGCCGAAGCCCGTGTGCATCCTCGCGGCAACATCGTCACCCGCGCCATCGGCGTCGAGGACCACCTCGAGCTGCAGGCCGTCGCCTTGCAGGTGCAGCCCGGCGACACCTACCTGCTGTGCAGCGACGGCCTGACCAAGACCGCCGAGGACCACGAGATCGCCGAGGTGCTCGGCCACGCCGACCCTTATGAGGTGGTGCGCAGCCTCGTACACCTGGGGCTGACCCGTGGCGCCCCCGACAACATCACCGCCGTCGTCGTGAAGGCCAGCTGAAGACATCATGGACATGCAGATTCCCGGATTCGACATCGACAGCGAGCTTGGCCAGGGCGCCATGGCCAGCGTGTACCTCGCCACCCAGCGCTCCCTGGAGCGCAAGGTGGCGCTGAAGATCATGGCGGCGAGCCTGGCCGCCGACCCGACCTTCTGCGAGCGCTTCCTGCGCGAGGGCCGCACCCTGGCACGGCTGGCGCACCCGAACATCGCCACCATCCATGACATCGGCAATGTCGGCGAGCTGTACTACATGGCCATGGAGTACCTGCCCAGCGGCACGCTGAAGGAGCGGATCGCCGAGGGGCTGACGCCCGAGCAGGGCCTCGTCTACGTGCGCCAGATCGCCCAGGCGCTGGGTTATGCCCATGCCCAGGGCTTGGTACACCGCGACGTCAAGCCGGCCAACATCCTGTTCCGCGCCGACGGCACCGCGGTGCTGTCGGACTTCGGCATCGCCAAGTCGCTGGATGACCGCACCCAGTTCACCCAGGCCGGTTTCGCCGTCGGCACGCCGAGCTACATGAGCCCGGAGCAGGCGCGCGGCCTGGAGATCGATGGGCGCGCCGACCTGTATGCGTTGGGTGTGGTGCTGTACGAAATCCTCGTCGGCAAGCTGCCGTACAACGGCACCGATGCGTTGTCCACGGCGCTGGCGCACCTGACCGAGCCGCTGCCGGAGCTGCCCATCGAACATGGCCGCTACCAGGACATCCTGCGCGGTCTGCTGGCCAAGGACCCCAACCAGCGCTTCGCCGACGCGGCGGCGTTGCTGGCGGCGCTGGATCGCCTGACGGTCCAGGCGCCGGTCGAGGGCAACGACAGCACATTGGTCCGTCCGCTGCCGATCCCGCCACCGGCCATCCCGCAGCCGGTGTCCATCGACATTCCACAGGCCGTTGCCGCTCCGGTGAGCGAGCCTGCCCGGCGCTCCGAACCCAAGCCCGCGCCCGCTGCGAAGCCCGCCTCGAACAAGCCGGCCAAGGCCGTGCTGGCGGTGGCGATAGCGGCGGCGCTGGGTCTGGGGGGCGCGTTCTTCTGGTTGCTCGGCGGCAATGACGCGCCCGCGCCTGAAACGCCGGTGGTGCAGGCGCCCGCCGACAGCGTGGTCCCCACCGAACCCAAGATCACGCCGGTGGCCGCCTCGGACGACGGTCGTCCACTGCTGATGCCCGGCAAGAAGACCCTGTTCCAGCGTGTGCTGACCAAGCCCGACGCCCAGCTGGTGGCCCAGCCCGGTGATGCCGCCGGCGAGACACTGCCGGCGTTCTCCGTGCTCTATGTCTACCAGCGCAAGGACGTCGGCGGCCAGGCCTGGGTCCAGGTCGGTGCTGCCAGCGACGGCCAGCGCGACGGCTGGCTGCCAGCAGCACAGACCAGCGACTGGAAACAGAGCCTGGTGCTCAAGTTCACCGAACGCTCGGGCCGCTCGCCGGTGATGTTCATGCGCCAGGTGGACGATGTGCAGCATCTGCTCGACGACACCCCGCTGGCTCGCGACAGCCTGCTCAAGGCGCAGAACAACCCCGACCAGGTGCCCCAGGTGATGGCCCTGGAACCGGCGGCCAGCGCCGTGCCGCAGAACCAGTTCTACCTGATGCCGATCTTCGACTACCGCGAAAGCTTCGACGCCGGCGGCCAGCCGGTGCAACTGCTCAACATCGCCTCCATCGACCCCGGTGCCAGCGCCCGCGACAGCGCGCCGAAGGCGGCCGGCGTCACGGCGGTCGGCGACAACAGCTTCCGTACCGGCATCGTCCTGGTGGTGGACACCTCGGTGTCCATGCAGCCGTACATCGATCGGGTGCGCCAGGTGGTCAGCGAGCTGCAGCAGCAACTGGCGGCCCGTGGCGAGCTGGACAGCGTCAGCTTCGGCTTGGTCGGCTTTCGCAACAGCGTCAAGCGCACCCCGGGCCTGGAGTACCTGAGCAAGACCCTGGTCAGCCTGGAGCAGGGCCGCGATCCGGCGCGTTTCCTCAAGGCCGCCTCGCAGGTCAAGGCCACCAGCGTTTCCAGCCATTCGTTCAACGAGGACGCCTTCGCCGGGGTGATGCAGGCGGTCGAGGGCATGGACTGGTCCGGTTACGGTGGGCGCCTGATCCTGCTGGTCAGCGATGCTGGCGCGCTGCGCAAGAACGACCCGTTCAGCAGCACCCAGATGAACGAAGCCGAAGTGCGCCAGGCCGCGTTGAGCAAGCAGATCAAGATCTACGCCCTGCACCTGCGAACCCCCGCCGGGGTCAAGAACCATGGCGCGGCCGAGACCCAGTACCGCGTACTTACCGCCGACAGCAACCCGCAGATCGGCGACCTCTACGTCAGCGTGCCGGGCGGTGAAGTCGGTGCTTTCGGCGATCGCGTGCGCGAGATCGGCTCGACCTTCGCCGAGCTGGTGCATCAGGTGCGCAACCAGCAACCGCAACCGGTACCGCTGCTGACCTCGGCTTCGGGCCTGGCGGCCAAGTCGCAGGCCATCGGCTACGCCATGCACATGGACTTCCTTGGCCGCCACGGCGCCAGCCAGGCGCCGCAACTGGTCAGCGCCTGGACTGCCGACCGCGACCTGACCAACCCGACGCTGCCGACCCTGCAGGTGTGCGTGATGTTGACCAAGCTGCAGCTCAACGACCTGCAACAGTCGCTCAAGCTGATCGTCGATGCCGCGCGCAAGACGCGCAGCTCGCCGGGCGACTTCTTCAACGAGATCGCCAGCGCCAGTGCCTACATGAGCCGCGACCCCGGCGCGTTGCGCAAGGGCGCCAACCTGGCCCAGGGCGGCGTGCTCGGCGAGTACCTCGACGGCCTGCCGTACCGCAGCAAGTCCCTGAGCATGACCCAGGACTTGTGGCTGTCGCTGTCGGTGGCCGAGCAGGAAGACTTCATCGACGAACTGGACTCGAAGATCCGCCTGTACGAAACCTTCCACAACGACATGGCCAACTGGGTGCGCTTCGGCAAGGCCGAGCCTGGCGATGCCCTGTACCGTGTCCCGCTGTCGACGCTGCCGTGATGATCCGCCTGGACGGGGTGCGCAAGACGCGCGGGCAGGGTGCCCAGCGTTACAGCCTGCAGATCGACCGGTTGCACCTGGCGGCGGGCGAGCGGGTGGCGCTGGTCGGGCCCAGCGGCTGCGGCAAGAGCACCTTGCTCGACCTGCTGGCGCTGGTGCTGGCACCGGATGCGGCGCAGGGCTTCGCCCTGGGCGGCGAGGATGTCGCCGGGCTATGGCGTACCCGCCAGCTCGATCGCCTGGCCAGCTGGCGCAGCCGTCACCTGGGCTATGTGCTGCAGGCCGGTGGGTTGCTGGGTTTTCTCGATGTGCGCGGCAACATTCGCCTGCCTCGTCAACTGCTGGGGCTTGGCGATGATGGCAGCGTCGAGCGCCTGGCCGAAGCGTTGGATGTGCATGACCAGTTGGGCAAGAAGCCCGCCACCTTGTCCCTCGGCCAGCGCCAGCGGGTCAGCTGTGCCCGTGCGTTGGCCCATGGCCCGACGCTGTTGCTGGCCGACGAACCGACCGCCGCGCTCGACCCGGTCAACGCCGAGCGGGTGATGCAACTGTTGCTGCGCGAGGCCGAAGCGCGCCAGGTGACCTGCGTGGTCGCCACCCATGACGAAGCCCTGGCCCGCCAGGCCGGGCTGGCGGTGCTGCGCATGGCCTGCCGGCGCGAGGCCGACGGTGGCGTCACGGCGAGCCTGGAGAGGGCCGCCTGATGCGCCCGCTGCTGATCGCCGGGCTGGCCTGGCAGGACTACCGCAACGATGCGCGGCTGTCGGCGTGCGCCGTGCTGGCGCTGGTGGCGGTGATCGCGCCGCTGCTGGTGCTGTTTGGCCTGAAGTTCGGCCTGGTCGGCAGCCTGACCGAGCGCCTGCAGCGCGACCCGGGGGTGCGCGAGATCATTCCCCTGGGCGGTGGGCGCTTTCGCGCTGAGTTCATCGCGGAACTGGCACAGCGCCCGGGGGTGGCTTTCGCCATCCCGCGGACCCGACAGATCGCCGCCACCGCCGAACTGCTGCTGCCCGCCCACGGGCGTGGCCTGACGGTTGAGATGCTGCCCACCGCCGAGGGCGACCCCTTGCTGGCGCAGGTCGCTTCGCCGTCGGGGCTGCAACAGGTGGTGCTGAGCTTTACCGCTGCGGAAAAGCTCGGTGCCAAGGCCGGGGACGAACTGCAGGCCAGCTTCAGCCGCCAGCAGGCCGGGCAGATGCAATGGCGGCAGACGCGCCTGCAGGTCAGCAGCGTGTTGCCCCTGGCAGCGTTCGAGCGCGATGGTCTTTTCGCATCGTTGCAGTTGCTCGAAGCCGTCGAGGACTACCGCGATGGCCGCGCGGTGCCGGCACTGGACTGGCAGGGTGAGGCGCAGGGCAGCGTGGCGCAGCGGGTGTACCCGGCATTTCGCCTGTATGCCCGCGAACTGAACGATGTCGAGCCGCTGCGTCGGTTCTTCGCCGAACGCAAGTTGTTGGTCTCCACCCAGGCCGCGCAGATCGCCCAGGTGCAATCGCTCAGCCGCAATCTCGACCTGGTGTTCTGGATCATCGCCAGCCTGGCTGTGGCCGGTGCCTTGGCAGCCATCGCTGCCGGCGCCGTGGCGGCGGTCGAGCGCAAGCAGCGCGAGCTGGCAGTGCTGCGTCTGCTGGGTTTCGGCACTGCTGCGCTGCTGTTGTTCGTAGTGCTCCAGGCGCTCTACAGCGGCCTTTTGGCCGCCGCCGTGGCGGGGCTGTTGTACCTGCTCGCCGAACACGGCCTGAACCGACTTTTCATGCAGGTGCCGGGCGAGTTCGCCAGCCATCTGCTGCCCATGCACTACCTCGTTGCGTTGTGTGCCGTGCTGCTGGCCAGCACCGCCGCCGCCGCCCTGGGCGGCTGGCGGGTGGCGCGCATCGAGGCTTGCCAAGGAATACGTGATGTCTGATCGCCGTCTCGGGGCTGCCGCCCTGATCCTCACCGCGCTGAGCCTGGGGGCCTGCTCTCAGGCCGATGGCGACGACAAGGCCAAGCCGGTTACCCAGGCGCAGCCGGGGACTGAAAGCAAGTTCGACAACCCCAAGCCGTTGCCGGGCGATGTCAGCCTGCCGCTGCCCTGTGGCGGTGAGCTGGTGCTGCGCAGCGTCTATGTGCTGGCCCAGGGCAGCCTCGACGACCGCGAGGTCAATCTCGGCTACCCGTTCAGTGAGGGCGAGGCCGGCTACAAGCAGTCGTTCATCTCCGGTTACCGACGCGACTTCATCAACGGCCAGTTCAGCCTGCAGGACCTGGCGCCACAGTGGCAGAAGGCGGTTGCGCCAAGCCTGCCGAAGGTCGAGAAAGGCAGCCCGCTCACGCCGATGATGTACTTCATCGGCAAGTACGAAGTGACCGCCCGCCAGTACGCCCAGGTGATGGCCCAGGCGCAGTCGCTGGCCAGTGGCGAGGCGGCGCCGGCCTGCGCGGCGAGCAACGATGCCGCCGGGCGCCTGCCCAAGGTCAAGCTCTCGCGCTTCGAGGCCGAGCGCTTTGCCGCCGTCTACAGTGCCTGGTTGCTGAAGCACCACCGCGATCTGTTGCCGGTCAGTGGCCGTGGTAGCAAGGCCGAGGATGGCGGCATGGGCTTCGTGCGCCTGCCCACCGAAGTGGAATGGGAGTTCGCCGCCCGTGGCGGTTCGGCGGTCAGCCGCCAGGAGCTGGAAGGGCGGTTGTTCCCGCGCAAGGTCGAAGGCGCCGATAGCGAAGGGCCGCTGGGCGACTTCGCGGTGTTCAACCAGGTCGCCGGTGGTACCGGGCAGGCGGCGCGGCTGATGCCGATCGGCACCAAACAGCCCAACCCGCTGGGCTTGTTCGATGTGATCGGCAACGCCGCCGAGATGGTCCAGGAGTCGTTCCAGCTGGTCAACGCCGGGCGCCTGCAGGGCGCCTACGGCGGCTTCGTGGTCAAGGGCGGCAACTACCTCGAAGGCGAGGGCACCTTGTTCACCGGCATGCGCCGCGAGTACCCGCTGTTCGGCGTCGACGGCACCGAGCAGCGCAACGAGACCACCGGTTTCCGCGTGGCTATCGGCGCCCTGTCGGCGCCGCGTTCGCGCTATCAGACGCTGTTCGAGCAGTGGCAAAAGGAAGGTCGCCTGGCCGGCCTGACCGATGACATCGATGCCGTGCAGGATCCGACCAAGCGCCTGGACAGCATCATCGCCGCCGCCACCGACCCGCGCCAGCAGGCCGAGCTGGGGCTGGTCAACGAAGAGCTCAAGCGCAACGTTTCGCTGATCGCCCGCCAGCGCGAAGAAGCGGCCGGCAACCTGATCCAGTCCGCCGCCCTGGTGGCCGAGACCGTCAACAACTACAACATCCGCCTGACCAACCTGCAGAACACCCAGGCCAAGGCCGAGGCCTCCGGCGACCAGACCAGCGCGCGCATGTACGGCGCCGCCATCGCCAATGGCCGCGCCGCCCTCGACGGCGCCGTGGCGATCTACATCGACAACCTGGCCAGCGGCACGCGCTACACCGACGCGGTGATCCAGGCGCAGTTCCAGCGGGTCAAGGAAGAGCTCAATCGCAAGCCGGTGCTGGGCAACAGCCTGGTCACCCGCGCCACCCTGTTCGTCCGCCACGTCGGGGAGTACCGCCAGAACCGGCGGGCCGATCCGGCGACGATCCTCAAGGAGCTGCTGGCATCGGCCGCCCCGCGACCCTAAGGACAGTTCCCACAGAAAGGACTCCCGGGTGGCACGAGGCCCCCGGATACCGAGAAACCCAAGAAGAGAAACCAGACCATGTCCACCCGCAAACCCCTGATCACTGCATCCCAGGCCCGTACCGCGCTGCTGCTGGCAGCCGGTTTCAGCACCGTGCTGTTGAGCGGTTGCGCCAGCTCGCCGGCGTCCAAGGTCGGCGCCACGACCAAGGTCGAGTACTACCCCAACTGCTACGAGCCGGTGCAGCACCTGCGCTCCACCGACGGTGACATGACCCGCTCGGTGGCCACCGGCGCACTGCTCGGCGCGGTCGGCGGCGCGCTGACCGGCGCCCTGGTCGACAAGGAAAACCGCGGCCGCAACGCCGCCATCGGTGCCGCTGGCGGCGCCCTGGTCGGTGGTGCCGCCGGCTACTACACCGAACGCCAGAAGCAGATCAGCGACGACAAGCAGCGCATCGCGTCCTATGCGACCGACATCGACAAGAGCGCAGCCGACATGGACCGCACCACGGCCTACGCCAAGTCCTCGCAGAGCTGCTACCAGCGTGAGTTCGCCAGCCTGATCCAGAACCGCAAGGCTGGTCGCATCAATGACACCGAGGGCCGTAAGCGCCTGGCCGAGATCGTCGCCGGCCTGCAGGAGTCGAACAACCTGCTGACCACCGTGAACGGTCGTCTGGGTGAGAACCTCAACAACTACACCCAGGCCTACGAGCAGGATCTCAAGCAAGTGGGCGTGCAGCGCACCGAAGTGGTCGCCGTGGCCGAGCCGCCGAAGGTGGCGACCACCGGCAAGAAGAAGGATGTGAAGAAGGTCCAGCCGGCCAAGACCAACACCAAGGTGCCACAGGAAGCGGTGGCCACCGAAAAGACCCTGCAGAACGCCAACGGCAAGAAAGCCGAGGCCCAGCAGGTGGCCAAGGCGGGTACCGACCAGGTCAACGCCATGTGCCGCAACCCGGACATGGGTGACTGGGCGCCGGTGCCGTGCCCGAACGTGTGATACCGCAGCAGGGGGCGCTTTGCGCCCCATTCGCTGCGGTTCGTCGCCACGACAAGCCTCAGCGAATGGGCTGCGAAGCAGCCCCCGAGGACACCGAGCATTGTGTAAGGAAAACGATTCGTGACAGACCTGCTCTCCAATCCCCTGGGCAGCACTTCGCAATTCATGGCGCGCCAGCGCATGCAGGGCCGCATCGATCAGCAGAAGCTGTTCAAGGCCATCGACGCCGACCCCGGCATCGTCGGCGCAGGTGTCGTGTACATCGATGCCGATTACAACGTCATCACCCTGCGCGAGTTCCAGCCGATCTGCAGCATCAAGCCCAAGCGCATCATTCTGCGCGAGGCGCCTCGCTACACCTCGCCCGAGCAGTTCATGAACCAGTTGCAGACCAACCCACGCGAAGCTCGGGTGGTGAAGGAAGCAGTCAACACCACATTGTCCTGCGCCGGCGCCGTGCTGGGCTGGATCGTCATGTTCAGCGGCACCATCGCCGTGCCGTTTTCCGGCGGAGCCAGCTTGGCGTTGACTGTCGCAGGCTATGCCGCGGCAACCGCCAGTACCGCGCAATGCGGGATCGGCCTGGTGAGGACCGCTTTCGAGGCAACCGACCCTTCGCTCAATGACGCGCTGGACCAGGAGGCGTGGTACCAGGCGGCCACTCCTGTGCTCGATGCCGTGTCGCTGATGGGCGTGGGGGCTTCAGGGCTTACGACGCTGAAGTTTCTCCAGGTGCGCAAGGCGGCGACCGGCAACAGCTGGTATCAGCTGACCCGTTCGCTGAGTCGACAGCAACGCAAGGCACTCACCACGGAATTGCTGATGATCAAGCATCCGACTCTGACGGCCAAGCAGTTGAAACTCCGACAAAGTGCGGGTGAGCTGGTCAAACGCTTCACGCCTACGCAGATCAGTCATTCCACGCAGACGCTGATCAAGGACTCACTGGGTGGCTTCATTGGCCTTGCCGGCAGCGGTACTGTGCAGGGGATGGCTGTAGGGCTTTACGAGGAAATAACCGAATGACCCGGCATCCTGAGCTGAAGGGTTTTCTCCAGCGTTACTTCGGCGTGTTCATCGGTGCCTATTTTTCGTCGATCATCGCCGTGGCCTGGACCTTTGCATTGGTGTGGAGCACCTATTGCCGAAGCTGCTCGAAGGACGGGGTACTTCCCTGGAGCCTGCTGGCGACATTGACAATCTTCATGCTGGGACACGGCGCCGTGGTTCGCGGGCGCGCCTGGGGTGCATGGTTGGTGGCAGGGCTGTGCGTGGGATGCATGGTGCTCACGCTTGCGACCTATGGGCATCGTCCCAACCTGTTCATCTACACCAGCAGCCTGTTGGCTGCGTTGGTGACCTTGCTGTTGCTCAACTGCCAACGATACCGGGAGATGCGTATCCGCCTGGCGGAGTATCGGGCGAAGAGACGCCTGGCGCGACAGGCGCGCCGATGAGCTCGGATAGCTCGGCACGGTTCATGGCCCGTTACTTTCCTGTCTTTTTGCTGGGCATCTTCATGTCGATCCTTCCGGTGGCCATGACGGCGACGCTTTGGTTCGACACCTACTGGCGTAACCATCCGGACAACCCTCTCTACTCCGTGATGGTCACTGGTGGGCTGGTAGTGCTGTTGTGCCTGGGTCATATCGCTATGGTTCGCGGGCTGAATGGGGCACTGTGGATGATATTGCCAGTGCTGGCGGTTGCCTTGCTGACGGCGTTGAGCTTGATCGGGAGCAGTCTGCATACAGTGTTGCAGCTCGCGGCGCTGGTGCTGCCATTACTGGCAATGCTGGTGTTCAACAGCCAGCGGCATCGGGAGATGCGCCGGCTGTTGGTGGAACTGCGCAAGAAGAGGCGCTAGCCCGCTTCTACAGATCCGCCGCAAGGGCGTCGATTTGCTCCTGCCGCTCGGCCTGGTTGACCCGCGCCCCGGGATTGAGCGTGGACCACTGCGGATGCGCTCGCGCCTTGCGCAAGGCCTCGGGCAGCTTGCCTTCGCGCCAGCCTTTGTCCTCCGGCGCCGCCAGGCGGATGCTGTCCTGCGCCGCGTGGCCGCGTGCCTCCAGGGCCAGCATCAACTGTTGCTGACGCAGCGCCAGCAGGCGCAGCACGGCGTCATCCACCGTCAACTCGCGCTGGCCCTTGAGCTTGCCCATCAGGCGCGAGCCATAGTTGCGCGCGGTCTGCAGCGCGCCGCCGGCAATGGCCCCGGCGAGCGCGGCGGCGCCCAGGGTCAGACCGCCAACTAGCAGGTCGACGCCGGCACCTGCCGCCGCGCCCGCCGCCACGCCGCTGCCCAGGCGCACACCGAGCAGCTTCAGGGTCTCCGGATTGAACAGGTCGTCGCCCCAGCGCCCATCGAGCAGCGGCAAGTCGCCGGCATTTGCATCCTCGCGGCGGAACGCATACAGCTTGAGCAGCGCCTCGACACAGCGTTGCTCGCGCTGGCGCACCGCCTGGCGCAGGGCTTCGATGGCCTGCGCCTCGGCGGCGGGCTCGGCCTCTACGCTGCGTCGGCAGGCGGCGCAGTCGAGCAGCAGCTCGGCGACCAAACGCTTGCCGCTGTGGCGGCGGGCTTCACGCTGGGCCTGCTGGTCATCGATCAGCCGTTGCAGGGCAGGACGGGCCTCTTCCAGCAGCAGCGCCAGGCTTTCGTAGAGGCGGCGCTCGCCATCCTCGGGTGGGGCCACGCTGTCGAAACGCACCAGCGCATGCAAGCCCAGGCGCGCCAGTGCCTCGCGCCACTCGGGCTCGCGGTGCTGGCTGCTGGCAACGAAGTTGAGCACCGGCAACAGCGGCTTGCCGCAGCTGGCCAGCACCTCCAGCTCGTCGCGGTACTTGGCCAGCACCGGTTCGCGGGCGTCGATCACATACAGGCCGGCATGGCTCGCCAGCAGCTGGCGCAGCACCTTGGCTTCCTGCTCGAAGCGCTGCCGCGCCTCGCTGCCTTGGAGGAAACGTTCAAGGCGAGCGGGACCGTCCAGGCGCTCGCCCGGGCGTTCGAGGCGCTCCAGGTAGTCGAGCAGGGCGATGGCGTCCTCCAGGCCAGGGGTGTCGTACAGCTCCAGCAACGGCTCGCCGTCCACCGACAGGCGGGCGCCTTCGACATGGCGGGTGGTGCTGGGGCGATGCGAGACCTCGCCGAAGCCGACATCGCGGGTGAGGGTGCGCAGCAGCGAGGTCTTGCCGACGTTGGTGTGGCCGACCACGGCCAGTTTCAGCGGCTCAGTCATGGCCATGCTCCAGCCAGGTCAGGGGCGAGGTGTCGGCATGGGGCAGGCCCAGGCGGTCGAGGGCCTCGTGCCAGTCGCCCAGGCGCGCCGCATCCAGGGCCTGGCCGGGTTGTGCCTGCAGCAGCCAGATGCGCGTGGCGCCGGCGTTGCGCGCCAGTTCAGCGAGCAAGGCCAGGCTGCCACGGTCGGGCGAGCGACGCGGGTCGCAAGCGATGGCCAGGCGCGCCGGGGGGAAACGGCTGAGTTGCTCGAGCAGCTTGTTGCGCGACTCGCGGCTGTCGAGCACGCCCGCATGGGTGACCGAGCGGGGCAGTGCGGGCGGCCAGGGGCGCTGGTCGTCCAGCTCCAGGCCGACCAGCAGGGCACCGCCGCTGTCGCGCTCCAGCTGGCCGGCCTCGAAGCGGGGCAGCGTGTCGGGGGCTGCGTCCTGCACGCCGAGGCGTTCGCTGCGCGGCATCAGGGCTTCGCGCAACTGCGCGTAGCCGGGCAGGTTGAGGTCCAGCGCCAGGCGCTCGCGGCCCTGGCGCCAGCGCCACAGGCACAGCGCGGCCAGAGCCAGGCGCGGCAGCAGGCCGTAGACCAGGACCACGCCGAGCAGCCAGCTGGCCCAGGCCTGACGGGCCAGATCGAGTGCCGGCAGGGTGTCGCCGCTGGCGCGAATCATCGCCTCGTCGGGCACGGCGAAACCAAGCAGCGAGGGCAGTGTGCCGAGGGTCTGGGTGAGGCTGATGAAAGGTTCGGCGGCAAGCAGCGTGGTTTCCCAGACGAAGCCGTAGCGTCGCGTCGCCAATAGGGCCAGGAGCATGCCCAGCGCCGCGAGCATCGTCAGTGACCACAGGCCATGCACCAACAGGCCGAGCAGCCAGCGGTTCAGGCGCTGGCGCTGCAGCAGCACCAGCAGCGCGGGGGCCAGTTGCGCGGCCTTGGCGTCACGGGCAAAACGCTCGCTTAGCCACAGCCATAGGCGGCCCAGCGCCGCGCCTTGCTCACCGGCGAAAAAGAAACCCACGGCCCAGCCAAGCAGCAGCACGAGGTTCAGCCCGAGCAGGCTGCCCAGGGCCCAGAACACGTTCACCGGCCGCTGGCCGTCGCTCAGGGCCGCCAGCCCCAGGCCGGCGCCACTGAACAGGGCCAGGACCATCAAGCTCAGCAGTGCCAGCCGTGCGCCCTGCTTCCAGTGGCGCAGCGCCGTGTCCATGCCGTCGCGCTCGGCCAGCCACAGGGCGCGGGCTTCGATGCGCGTGGCCAGGTCGCCGCCCTGCTGGCGGGCGCGGCGGTTGGCTTCCTGGTCTTCCAGGGGCCCGGCGTGTTCCTCGCGCAGGCGTACCGCTTCGGTGAGCCAGCGCTTGTCGAGTGGAGTCGGTGCAGTCACAAGCTCTTCCATTGCACAGGTCAGGGCGCAAGCATAACCCAGACGTCGGATAACTCGTTTTATGAGCTATCTTCGTCAGATGATTAGATATCTTCTTATGGGTTGTTTGGTATTCTCGCCGCCATGAACAGACCACTTCCTCTCTGCCTGATTGCTGCCATTGGCTTGCAGCGAGTAATCGGGTTACGCAACCAAATGCCCTGGCACCTGCCGGGGGACTTCAGGTTCTTTAAGTCTCAGACCATGAATAAGCCCATCATCATGGGGCGTAAGACCTGGGACTCTTTAGGACGTGCCTTGCCCGGAAGGCTGAATATCGTCGTCAGCCGTCAGGCAAACCTAGAGCTCGATGGCGCAGAGGTTTTCTCCTCTTTAGAGGAAGCTTTGGTACGAGCGGACGAGTGGGCACGAGATAAAGGCGTTGATGAGTTGATGCTCATCGGTGGTGCGCAGCTGTATGGCGAAGCGCTGGAGAAAGGCCTGGTCAATCGAATGTATCTGACGCAGGTGGACTACTCTGGGGAGGGCGATGCGTGGTTCCCCGAATTCGACAAGGGCCAGTGGAACCGTACAAAGATGACTCCGCAGCCTGCTGAAACCAGCGGGCCTGAGTATCACTTCGAGGTTTGGGACAAGGTCTGAAGTACTGGGGCTGCGTTGCAGCCCTTTCGCCGGCAAGCCGGCTCCCACAGGTTGGTAGCTTGTATTGCTCAGTTCAAGCAATTGCGAATCCATCTCATCTTCTGCTAGCGTTCGCTCCTCTTGAGACCCAGAGCCAGGATGTGCCGTGTCTTCGTGGAACAAGCAGATCGCCCGGTTGTTCACCGAGCACAAGAAGGCCCTGGAGGCGTTCGTCGCACGGCGCACCGGCAATAGCCAAGTGGCCGCCGACCTGACCCAGGAGTCCTTCCTGCGCCTGGCGCGGCTGCCTGCCGACAAGCAGATCGACAACCTGCCGGCCTTCCTCTTCACGATTGCCAGCAACCTGGTGCGCGATCATCAGCGTCAGGCCATTCGCCGTGAACGCCTGGATGGCGGCGAACCCAGCGACGAACTGGCCAGCGATGCCCCCGGCGCCGACGACCAGTTGGCCGCGCAGCAGGAGCAGGCGCTGATGCAGGCGGCGATCCAGGCCCTGCCCGAGGCGACCCGGCACATCTTCCTGCTCTATCATGTCGACGGTTGCACCTACCGCGAGATCGGCGAGCGCATGAACGTCACGCCCCGCAGTGTCGAGTACCAGCTGCGCCGGGCATTGCTCGACTGCCGCGCCTTCATCCAGGCGCGGCTGGCCGGTGACGCGAGAGGGCAACGTCCATGAGCCGTCATTCCGAGAGTGCGCCCGATCCCATGAGCGACCTGCCCGACAGCGAGCGCCTGTTCGCCGAAGCCACAGCCTGGTATTACCGTCTGCACGCCGAGGACGTCACCCTGGACGAGCGCCAGGCGTTCGCCGTGTGGCGCGCGCAAGGGCCGGCGCATGCCAGGGCCTGGGAGCAAGTGCTCGACCTGTTGGGGGCTTTGCAGGGCCCGGCCAGGCGCCTGCGGGAAGACCAGCAGGCGGCTTGGCGTGCTCCCCGACGGCGGATCTGGCCCAAGCTGGCAAGCGCTGCCGCGGCGGCGGTGCTGCTGGGTGTGCTGCTCGTCCAGACGCCCTGGCTCGACCGCTGGCGCGCCGATTACGCCACCGCCACGGGTGAAACCCGCAGCCTGCAACTGGAGGACGGCTCGCGCATTCAGCTCAACACCGACAGCGCCGTGCAGGTCGAGCAGGGGGCCACCGAGCGACGTGTTCGGCTGTTGCGCGGCGAGGCTTGGTTCGAGGTGACCCGCGACCCGGCCCGGCCCTTTGTGGTGCGTGCCGGGGATGGCTGGGTGCGGGTGGTGGGCACGCGCTTCAGCGTGGCCGAGGCAGACGGGCAGACCCGTGTGCAACTGGCCCAAGGCAAAGTCGAGGTCCGTGCCGGTACCGGCCAGGGCGTATTCCTCGAGCCGGGGCAGGCGCTGGAGTACGCAGCCGGCGGGCCGGGCGCGGTGCATGGCTTCGAGCCTGGCCGCGCGTTCGCCTGGCGCGAGCGGCAACTGGTGTTCAGCCAGCAGCCGCTGGGCGAGGTGGTCACCGAACTCAACCGTTACTGGCCCGGACAGACCCTGGTGCTGGGCGACGGCCTGCGTCAGCGCAAGGTTTCCGGGGTGTTCGACATCGACAAGCCGGAGGCCGTGCTCAAGGCCTTGACCCATACCCTGGGCGTGCGTGCCGACCAGTACACACCGTACCTGCGCATCCTGCGCGAAGGTTGATTGAAAATTTTTTCGGGGATTCCCGCCGGGCCGACGTCCTTGATTTCGTAGGCGCAAATAATAAGCACTCTCAGACAGTGCCGCGCCAGTCGATCACTTTGACGCTTTCGGGGAGCCCCATTGATGAAAACCACCGCCACTCGGGCCGTGCTCGGCCTGGCCATCGCGCTTGGCAGCGCCGCGTTGATCGGGCCCGGGCAAGCCCTGGCCGCCGCGCAGGCGCAGGTCTACCGTTTCGACATCCCGGCGCAGTCGCTGGACTCGGCCCTGGCGGCCTTCAGTGCGGTTACCCGGATCCAGGTGCTGGTACCCGGTGAGTTCACCCAGGGCCTGCGCTCGCCGGGCCTGAGTGGCAGTTATCCACAGGACCAGGCACTGGCCCGTCTGCTCCAGGGCACTGGCCTGAATGCCGCCTACATCGATAACGACAGCGTCACCCTGGAGCGCCAGCGCGCCGGGAACGACGACGCGATGCAACTGGGCGCGGTGAAGATCGACAGCAGCCAGCTGGGCACCACCACCGAAGGCACCGGCTCCTACACCACTGGGTCGCTGACCCTTGGCAAGGGCGAGCAGAAGCTCAAGGACATCCCGCAGTCGGTGTCGGTAATGACCCGCCAGCGCCTGGACGACCAGAACATGAACAGCCTGCAGGACGCCATGCGGCAGGTCACCGGTACCACGATCAAGAGCTACAACACCGGCTCCAACCTCAATGACGTTTACATGCGCGGCTTCCCGGTCGACCTGGTGCAGGTCGATGGCGTCACCCAGCCCACCGGGCAAGGCGACATGGCCACGGCGTTCGACCTGGCCATGTATGACCGTGTCGAAGTGCTGCGCGGGCCATCCGGTCTGTACCAGGGCGCGGGCGAACCCGGCGGCACCATCAACCTGGTGCGCAAACGCGCCTTGGGCAAGTTTGCCCTGTCTGGTGAGCTGTCGGCGGGCACCTATGACCGTTACCACTCCACGGTTGACGTCACCGGGCCGCTGAACAGCGATGGCAGCCTGCGCGGGCGTTTCGTCACTGCCTACGAGAACAACCAGGCCTTTGTCGACTATGCCCAGAACGAGCGCCCAATGATGTACGGGCGCCTGGAGTACGACCTGTCGCCGGCCACCACCCTGACCCTGGGCGGCGCCTACCAGCGCAACAAGTCGGTGCCCGCGTTCGGTCTGCCGGCCTACGACAGCGGCAAGCTGCTCGACGTCAAGCGCTCGACCTTCGTCGACGCCAAGTGGAACGAACTGGACGAGCGGGTCTGGGAAAGCTTCTTCGAGGTCGACCATGCGCTGGACGATGGCGGCCAGTTCAAGACCTCGCTGACCTATCGCGACGCCGAGGCCCCCACGCGCAACTTTACCTGGACCGACGGCGCCGTGGACCCGGTGACCGGTGCCAGTTCCGCGGTGGCCTACAACTACTACACCCACATCAAGACCCTGGGCCTGGACAGCTTCGTCACGCGGCCGTTCGAAGCGTTCGGGCGTACCCATGAGCTCACCGTGGGCGCCGACTACCAGCATGTGGACAAGGACTTCCGCTACGGTGGCCGGGAGTGGTTCGACATCAACGTGTTCGACCCTGGCAGCATCGACATCCCCAAGATCGACTACACGATGGACAACGGCAATTCGTCCAAGTCGAACCAGTACGGGCTGTATGCGCGCACCAAGGTCAGCGCCAACGACTGGCTGGACGTGATCCTCGGCAGCCGGGTGATCTGGTTCGACAGCGATGGCCACAATGCCAACCCGTTCTTCAACGAGTTCTCCGACCCTCACACCAGCATCCGTCGCAAAGTGATCCCCTATGGCGCATTGGTCGCCAAGCTCACCCCCGAGCTGTCGGCCTATGCCAGCTACACCACGGTGTACAAGCCGCAGACGCAGATGGCCGGCGGCAACAGCACGGTGGCACCGCGCGAGGGTAAACAGTATGAGTTGGGCCTGAAGCGGGAGTTCTTCGACGGCCGCCTGAACGGCAGCGTGGCGGTGTTCCGCATCTACGACGAAAACCGCGCCCAGCAAATCGACCAGACGCCGTTCTACGAGGCCCAGGCCAAGGTGCGCAGTCAGGGTTGGGAAACCGAGCTGTCCGGCAACCTCACCGACAACTGGAGCATCAGCACCGGCTATGCCTTCACCCGCCTGGAGTCGGGGCGTCAGGCCGACTACCAGGGCATCAGCATCACGCCCAAGCACAACTTCAATGTGTGGACGCGCTATGCGTTCGCCGATGGGCCGCTGGAAGGGTTCAGTGTCGGAGGCGGCGTGCGGGTGGTCAGTTCCACCTACTACACGCGCAACAGCGTGGACTTCGTGCAGGGTGGCTACAGCGTGGCCACGGCGCAGGTGGGCTATCGCTTCAACAAGCACCTGTCGGCGACACTCACGGCCAACAATTTGTTCGACCGTGTGTATTACGAGCGTGTGGACAGTGCCTGGGGCTCGAACTTCTATGGCGAGCCGCGCAACCTGACGCTCAAGCTGCGCGCGACGTATTGAGCCTGGATCGCCGGGGGCGCAAAGCGCCCCCGATAATCTCTCAGGAGTGGCTCAGTTGCGCATGCTCATCCCCGGCCAGCACCTGCTGGTCGGTCTGCTTGAGCAACTGGCTGGTAACCACGCCCGCTGTCATCGAACCATTCACGTTCAACGCCGTGCGGCCCATGTCGATCAGCGGCTCCACCGAGATCAGCAGCGCCACCAGTTCCACTGGCAGGCCCATGGCTGGCAGCACGATCAGCGCGGCGAAGGTCGCGCCGCCGCCGACGCCGGCAACGCCTGCCGAGCTGAGGGTGACGATGGCCACCAGGGTGGCGATCCACAGCGGGTCGAAGGTATCGATGCCCACCGCCGGGGCGACCATCACCGCCAGCATCGCCGGATACAGGCCGGCGCAGCCGTTCTGGCCGATGGTGGCACCGAACGACGCGCTGAAGCTGGCGATCGACTGCGGCACGCCCAGGCGCAGGGTCTGCGCCTCGATGTTCAGCGGGATGCTGGCGGCGCTGGAGCGGCTGGTGAAGGCGAAGGTCAGCACCGGCCAGACTTTGCGGAAGAAACGCAGCGGGCTGACGCCGGTCAGCGCCAGGATCACCCCGTGGACCACGAACATCAGGCCCAGGCCGATATACGACACCACCACGAAGCTGCCCAGCTTGAGGATGTCGTCGAGGTTGGAGCTGGCCACCACTTTGGTCATCAAGGCCAGCACACCGTAGGGGGTGAGCTTCATCACCAGGCGCACCAGGCGCATGACCCAGGCCTGCAGCACGTCGATGGCCGACAGGGCGCGCTCGCCCTTGTCCTTGTCGTCCTTGATCAGCTGCAACGCGGCGAGGCCGAGGAACACGGCGAAGATCACCACGCTGATGATCGAGGTCGGCTTGGCCCGCGCCAGGTCGCCCACCGGGTTGGTCGGGATGAACGACAGCAGCAGTTGCGGGATGTTGAGGTCGGCGACCTTGCCCGCGTAGTCGCTGTGGATGGCCTGCAGGCGGGCGCTTTCCTGGGCGCCGGCCACCAGCCCCTCGGCGCTCAGGCCGAACAGGTTGGTCAGGGCGATGCCGATCAGCGCGGCGATCGCGGTGGTCAGCAGCAGGGTGCCGATGCTCAGCACGCTGATGCGGCCTAGCGCCGAGGCGTTGTGCAGGCGGGCCACGGCGCTGAGGATCGAGGCGAAGATCAGCGGCATGACGATCATCTGCAGCAAACCGACGTAGCCATTACCGACCAGGTCGAGCCAGCCGATGGTGGCCTTGAGCACGGGGTGCCCGGCGCCGTAGATCGTATGCAGCACCAGGCCGAAGCCGACGCCGAGGGCCAGGCCCAGCAGCACCTTCTTGGCCAGGCTCCAGTCGGTGCGGCGGGTTTGCGCCAGGCCCAGCAGCAGGGCCAGGAACGCCAGCAGGTTGAGTGACAGCGGCAGGTTCATTGAAGCTCCGGAAAAAGGCAAAAGAGGCATCGCCTCTGTGAGCGATTACGAACGGAAATGCTAACAGCCTGAAAACAAACGAATTTATACCTAAAAGGAATTTGCATAGTCGTTTATGGAATAACGCCTTGTCGTTTTTGGCAATGAACATGGCGTTTGCGGTTGCTTCGGGGTCGGTCGCGCGCGCCTGCCTGTCACAAAACAGGTCTAGGGTTGAGCGGCCACGTCTTTGGGAGAACCGCACATGATGTCAGCTCCGAAAATCCTTGCCGGCGGCCTTGCCCTGTTGCTCAGTGCCAGCAGTTGGGCGGCCACCGAGCTCAAGCACTGGCCGGCCGAAGCCGCGCAGAAGCTCGACGCGATGATTGCCGCCAACGCCAACAAGGGTAACTACGCGGTATTCGACATGGACAACACCAGCTACCGCTTCGACCTCGAAGAGGCACTGCTGCCGTTCATGGAGAACAAGGGCCTGCTGACCCGCGACAAGCTCGACCCCTCGCTCAAGCTGATCCCGTTCAAGGACAGCGCCGAGCACAAGGAAAGCCTGTTCAGTTACTACTACCGACTGTGCGAACTCGACGACATGGTCTGCTACCCCTGGGTGGCCCAGGTGTTCTCGGGCTTCACTCTCAAGGAACTGAAGCAGCAGGTCGACGAGCTGATGGCCTCGGGCAAGCCGATCCCCAGCACCTACTTCGAGGGCGACCAGGTCAAGAGTATCGAGGTGCAGCCGCCGAAGGTGTTCACCGGCCAGGCCGAGCTGTACAACAAGCTGATGGAGAACGGCATCGAGGTCTATGTGATCTCGGCGGCGTCCGAAGAGCTGGTACGCATGGTCGCCTCCGATCCCAAGTACGGTTACAACGTCAAACCGCAGAACGTGATCGGTGTGAGCCTGCTGCTCAAGGATCGCGCCAATGGCCAGCTGACCACGGCGCGCAAGCAGATCAGCGCCGGGCAGTACGATCCCAAGGCCAACGAAGGCCTGGAGCTGACCCCGTACCTGTGGACGCCGGCCACCTGGATGGCGGGCAAGCAGGCGGCAATCCTCACCTATATCGACGAATGGAAGAAGCCGGTCCTGGTGGGTGGCGACACTCCGACCAGCGATGGCTACATGCAGTTCCACGGCGTCGATGTGAACAAAGGCGGCATCCACCTGTGGATAAACCGCAAGGCCAAGTACATGGATCAGTTGAACGGGATGATCGCCAAGAACGCGGCGGCTCAGGCCAAGGAAGGCTTGCCGGTGACGGCGGACAAGAACTGGGTGATCGTGACGCCGGAGCAGATTCAGTGAAATACGCATAACCCGTTCCGGCCCAATCGCTGGCAAGCCAGCTCCCACAGGTGCAATGCCAAGGCCTGCGATTACATTGTGGGAGCCGGCTTGCCGGCGATGAGGCCTCCTCAGGCATAAAAAAAACCGGCGCACCAGGCGCCGGTTTTTTATGCCTTCAGAACCTCACAGCCCTTCGAGCATCGCCTTGTTGCGCACCGCACCCTTGTCGGCGCTGGTGGCCAGCAGGGCATAGGCCTTCAGCGCAGTGGTCACTTTACGTGGGCGCACTTCCGCCGGCTTCCAGCCCTTCTTGTCCTGCTCGACACGACGCGCGGCCAGCTCTTCATCGCTGACCAGCAAGTTGATCGAACGGTTGGGGATGTCGATCAGCACCTTGTCGCCATCGCGCACCAGGCCAATGGCGCCGCCTGCGGCAGCTTCCGGCGAGGCATGGCCGATCGACAGGCCAGAGGTGCCGCCGGAGAAGCGGCCATCGGTGAGCAGCGCGCATGCCTTGCCCAGGCCCTTGGACTTCAGGTACGAGGTCGGGTAGAGCATCTCTTGCATGCCCGGGCCGCCTTTCGGGCCTTCGTAACGGATGATGACGATATCGCCGGCCTTCACTTCGTCGGCGAGGATGCCGCGCACGGCGCTGTCCTGGCTCTCGAAGATCTTCGCGCTGCCTTCGAACACGTGGATCGACTCATCCACGCCGGCGGTCTTCACCACGCAACCGTCGAGGGCGATGTTGCCGTAGAGCACGGCCAGGCCGCCCTCTTGCGAGTAGGCATGCTCGAAGCTGCGGATGCAGCCGTTTTCGCGGTCGTCGTCCAGGGTTTCCCAGCGGGTCGACTGGCTGAACGCGGTTTGCGTCGGGATACCGGCCGGGCCTGCCTTGAAGAAGGTGTGCACCGTTTCGTCATCGGTCTGGGTGATGTCCCACTTGGCGATGGCTTCTTCCATGCTGGGGCTATGCACGGTCGGCAGGTCGGTGTGCAGCAGGCCGCCACGGGCCAGCGAGCCGAGAATGCTGAAGATGCCGCCGGCGCGATGCACATCTTCCATGTGGTACTTCTGGATGTTCGGCGCCACCTTGCACAGTTGCGGCACCTTGCGCGACAGGCGATCGATGTCGCGCAGGTCGAAGTCCACCTCGCCTTCCTGGGCCGCGGCCAGCAGGTGCAGGATGGTGTTGGTCGAGCCGCCCATGGCGATGTCGAGCATCATGGCGTTCTCGAACGCCTTGAAGTTTGCGATGCTGCGCGGCAGCACGGATGCATCGTTCTCGCCGTAATAGCGCTTGCACAGCTCGACGATAGTGCGGCCAGCGGTAAGGAACAGCTGCTCGCGGTCGGCGTGGGTAGCCAGGGTCGAGCCGTTGCCCGGCAGGGCCAGGCCCAGGGCCTCGGTCAGGCAGTTCATCGAGTTGGCGGTGAACATGCCGGAGCACGAACCGCAGGTCGGGCAGGCACTGCGCTCGTACTCGGCGACCTTCTCGTCGGAGGCTGTAGAGTCGGCGGCGATGACCATGGCGTCGACCAGGTCCAGGCCGTGGCTGGCCAGTTTGGTCTTGCCGGCCTCCATCGGGCCGCCGGAAACGAAGATCACCGGGATGTTCAGGCGCAGCGCGGCCATCAGCATGCCGGGGGTGATCTTGTCGCAGTTGGAGATGCAGACGATGGCGTCGGCGCAGTGGGCATTGACCATGTACTCGACAGCGTCGGCGATGATCTCGCGGCTCGGCAGCGAGTACAGCATGCCGTCATGGCCCATGGCGATGCCGTCATCGACGGCGATGGTGTTGAATTCCTTGGCCACGCCACCGGCGCGTTCGATCTCGCGGGCGACCAGCTGGCCCAGGTCCTTCAGGTGTACGTGACCTGGGACGAACTGGGTGAACGAGTTGGCGATCGCGATGATCGGTTTCTTGAAGTCTTCGTCCTTCATCCCGGTGGCGCGCCACAGGGCTCGGGCGCCGGCCATGTTGCGGCCTTGGGTGGAGGTCTTGGAACGGTAATCAGGCATGGAGCGCTCCTGGCGGCTTAATCAGGTCACTAATAGGGGAGTGAGCTTCTCTTGTCCTAAATACGCCGAAGGCCGGTTGCCACAGGCACGGATGGGGGTCGAAGGACCGCGCGGGATCGCCGCAGGCTCGACCAGAGCTCATAAACCCGCCGGGGATGACTGGCGATGAATAGCCCGATTCTACACCGCTGGCGCGGCGAGGGAATGCGGATGTGGAGGGGTGTCGGAGAGATTGCGGCAGGAAAGGGCCGCTCGGCGGCCCTTTTTAGCAGATATCAGCTGTTTGGCAGCAAGCGGCAGGTGATGCTCTTGATGTAGCGGGTCTCGGCGATGGCTGGATGCACCGGGTGGTCCGGGCCCTGGCCGCCGCGTTCGAGCAGCTGCAGGTTGCGGTCCAGGTGACGGGCGCTGGTCAGCAGGATGTTGTGCAGGTCGTCCTCGGGCAGGTGCATCGAGCACGAGGCGCTGACCAGGATGCCGTCCTTGGTGAGCATGCGCATGGCCTGTTCGTTGAGGCGGCGGTAGGCGGCCTCGCCGTTCTTCAGGTCTTTCTTGCGTTTGATGAAGGCGGGTGGGTCGGCGATGATCACGTCGAAGCGCTCTTCGGCGGCTTTCAGCTCGCGCAGGGCTTCGAACACGTCGCCTTCGATGCAGGTCAGCTTCTCGCCGATGCCGTTGAGCGCCGCATTGCGCTCGACGCCGTCGAGGGCGAAGCCCGAGGCGTCCACGCAGAACACTTCGCTGGCGCCGAACGCGCCGGCCTGCACACCCCAGCCACCGATGTAGCTGAACAGGTCGAGCACGCGCTTGCCTTTGACGTAGGGGGCCAGGCGGGCGCGGTTCATACGGTGATCGTAGAACCAGCCGGTCTTCTGGCCTTCACGCACCGGGGCTTCGAACTTGACGCCGTTCTCTTCCAGCGCGACCCAGTCCGGCACTTCGCCGTAGACGGTCTCGACATAACGCTCCAGGCCTTCGGCGTCGCGGGCGGCGGAGTCGTTCTTGAACAGGATGCCGCTGGGCTTGAGCACCTGCACCAGCGCGGCGATCACCTCGTCCTTGTGCGCTTCCATGGTGGCCGAGGCCAGCTGGACCACGAGGATGTCGAAGAAACGGTCGACCACCAGGCCCGGCAGCAGGTCGGAGTCGCCATACACCAGGCGATAGCACGGCTTGTCGAACAGGCGCTCGCGCAGCGACAGCGCCACGTTCAGCCGGTGTACCAGCAGCGACTTGTCCAGCGGCAGCTTGGCGTCGCGCGACAGCAGGCGGGCGCAGATCAGGTTGTTCGGGCTCATGGCCACCACGCCCAGCGGCTTGCCGTTGGCAGCTTCGAGGATGGCCTGCTGGCCGGCCTTCAGGCCTTGCAGCGGGGTCGCGGCAACGTCGACTTCATTGCTGTAGACCCACAGGTGGCCGGCGCGCAGGCGGCGGTCGGCATTGGCTTTGAGGCGAAGGCTGGGCAGGGACATGACGTCGCTCCGGGAAAAAAGAGCGGGAGTATACCGTGTTGGCCCCAGGTTCGCTGGTGGGTGCGACCAAGTGGTCCGCGCCCACGGCTAAAGAAATTCTTGGATCCAACGATTCACTGATAGTCACCCTGCCGGCGTACAGGGTTAGAATCCCCCGTCCCCAGCGAGAATGCACGAATGTCCCAGGAACTCACCGCCGAACAGATCCAGCAAGCCCTGCAGGGCATCACCATCCCGCCACAGCCGCAGATCATGGTCGACCTGCAGTTCGAGCAGTACATGCCCGACCCGGACCTGGAGACCATCGCCAAGCTGATCGCCCAGGACCCAGGCCTGTCCGGCGCCTTGCTCAAGCTGGTCAACTCGGCGCAGTTCGGCCTGGCGAACAAGATCGGCTCGATCCAGCGCGCGGTAAACCTGCTGGGCAGCCGTTCGATCATCAACCTGATCAACGCGCAATCGATCAGGGGCGAGATGAGCGACGAGACCATCGTCACCCTCAACCCGTTCTGGGACACCGCCCAGGACGTGGCCATGACCTGCCTGACCCTGGCCAAGCGCACTGGTATCCAGGCAGTGGACGAGGCCTACACCCTGGGCCTGTTCCACGATTGCGGCGTGCCGCTGATGCACAAGCGCTTCCCCAACTACATGGAAGTGCTGGAGGAGTCCTACGCCAAGGCCAATGACGAGGTCCGCGTGGTGGACACCGAGAACCGCGTGTTCAACACCAACCATTCGGTGGTCGGCTACTTCACCGCCAAGTCCTGGCGTCTGCCGGAACACATCAGCGCGGCTATCGCCAACCACCACAACGCCCTGGCGGTGTTCCGCGACGAATCCTCGCGCAACACCCAGACCCAGCTGAAGAACTTGCTGGCGGTACTGAAGATGTCCGAGCACATCTGCGCTTCGTACCGTGTGCTGGGCAACCAGAGCGTCGATCACGAGTGGAACCTGGTGGGCCCTCTGGTGCTGGACTACATCGGCCTGACCGAATACGACTTCGAGCAGCTCAAGCAGAACATCCGCGAAATGGGCGGGCACTGAGCCATGCCGGAACTGCCAGAGGTCGAGACCACGCGACGCGGCATCGCGCCCCATCTGGAGGGCCAGCGGGTCAGCCGCGTGGTGGTGCGTGACCGGCGCCTGCGCTGGCCGATCCCGGAAGACCTCGATGTGCGCCTGTCGGGGCAGCGCATCGTCAGTGTCGAGCGCCGTGCCAAGTACCTGCTGATCAACGCCGAGGTCGGCACCCTGATCAGCCACCTGGGCATGTCGGGCAACTTGCGCCTGGTCGAGTTGGGCTTGCCGGCGGCCAGGCACGAGCATGTGGATATCGAGCTCGAGTCGGGGCTGATGCTGCGTTACACCGACCCGCGACGCTTCGGGGCGATGCTGTGGAGTCTCGATCCACTCAACCACGAGCTGCTGATTCGCCTGGGGCCTGAGCCGCTGACCGACCTGTTCGACGGCGAGCGCCTGTTCCAGCTGTCCCGGGGGCGGTCGATGGCAGTCAAGCCGTTCATCATGGACAACGCGGTGGTGGTTGGCGTGGGCAACATCTACGCCACCGAGGCCTTGTTCGCCGCCGGGATCGACCCGCGCCGCGAAGCGGGCGGGATTTCACGGGCGCGCTATCTGAAGCTGGCGGTCGAGATCAAACGAGTATTGGCGGCGGCCATCGAGCAGGGCGGGACCACCTTGCGTGATTTCATCGGTGGCGATGGTCAGCCGGGTTACTTCCAGCAGGAGCTGTTCGTGTATGGGCGTCGTGGGCAGCCGTGCAAACTGTGCGGCACCGAACTGCGCGAAGTGAAGCTGGGCCAGCGGGCGAGCGTGTTCTGCCCCAAATGCCAGCGGTGAGTTCCGAGGCCGCGTTGCGGCCTATCGCCGGCAAGCCGGCTCCCACAAGTTGAAGGCATGCGTGGTCCCTGTGGGAGCCGGCTTGCCGGCGATAAGGTCGGTACAGGCGAGAGCGGATCAGTCGACGATCGCCGCCCGCCCTACGCCCCGTGGGTCGCTGGCCGCCTCCACGGTCCCGCCAGCCTTGTCCCAGTACAGCACCTGCTGATTCCCATACTGGCGCCCGACATCTTTCAACCGATACCCCCGCCCTTCAAGCTCGGTCTTCTGCCGCGCACTGAACGTCCCAGGCTCATGCTCCACCACATCCGGCAGGTACTGATGGTGATAACGCGGTGTCGCCGGCCACTCGGCCACCGGCTGGCCCTCAAGGAACCCCAGTACCGACAGCAGCACCATGCTCGGAATCCGGCTACCGCCCGGCGTGCCGAAAGTGGCGAACTGGCTGGGGCTTTCGATGAAGGTCGGGCTCATGCTCGACAAGGGCCGCTTGCCCGCCGCCACCGCATTGGCCTGGCTGCCGGCCAGGCCATAGCTGTTGCTGCCGCCAGGGTCGGCGGCGAAATCGTCCATCTCGTTGTTCAGCACCACGCCGGTCCCCGGCACGCTGAAGGCCGCGCCAAACGGCAGGTTGACCGACAGCGTGGCGGACACGGCGTTGCCGTCGCCATCGATCACCGCGAAATGGGTGGTGTGGTCGCCCTCACGCCAGGGGGGTGAGGGCGGCAGCGCGCTGCTGGGGGTGGCCTGGTACACATCGATACTGTCGGCCAGCCCTGTCAGGTACTGCCGCGCCAGTAGCTTGTTGATCGGGTTGTTCACATAGTCCGGGTCACCGAGCAGGCCGCGGTCGCGGTAGGCGCGGCGCAACACTTCGATCACATAGTGGCTGCGTTGCACGGGCTCGGCGCTCTGCCAGGGCAGGCGCTGCAGCATGGCCAGGCTTTGTGCCAGGGCCACGCCGCCGGCCGAGGGCGGCGGGCTGCTGATCAGTTCACGCTGGTCGGCCAGTGGATAACGCAGCGGTTCACGCCACGCCGTACGGTAGCCGGCGAGGTCGTCGAGGGTCCAGATACCGCCGGCCTGGCGCACGCCTTCGACCAGGCGGCGGGCCATCGGGCCACGGTAGAAGCCGTCGCGGCCCTGCTCGGCCATGGCTTGCAGGGTGGCGGCCAATTCGGGTTGGCGGATCACCGTGCCCAGGGCCGGTACTTCATTACCACTGAGGAACAGCCGTGCGCTTTCGGCATCGTCGCGCAGGGCACTCAGGCGCATGGTGGCGCGATCGCGATAGATGCGGTCGACGGCGAAGCCCTGGTTGGCCAGGCGGATGGCCGGGGCCAGGCTGTCCTTGAGCGGCAGCTTGCCGTGGGTGCTGGCGAGGTCGGCCAGGGCCTGGGGCAGGCCGGGGATCGCGGCGGCCAGCGGCCCGTTGACCGACAAGCCGGGTTGCACCTTGCCGTCCTTGAGGTACATGTCCGCCCGGGCCGAGGCCGGTGCGCGTTCGCGCGCATCGAGGAAGGTGTACCGTGGGGTGACGCCGCTCTCGCGCAGCAGGAAGAAGCCGCCGCCACCCAGGCCCGAGCCATAGGGCTCGACCACGGCCAGGGTGGCGCTGATGGCCACGGCGGCGTCGAAGGCGTTGCCGCCTTGTTGCAGGATCCGCTGCGCCGCCGAGGTCGCTTCGCTGTGCGGGCTGGCGATGGCCGCATGCCCAGGGCCTTGCGCCTGGGCGGCGCAGGCCAGCAGGGCCAGGCAGGCGCCGAGGGCTAAGCGCTGTAACGCGGCGGCGAACGACATCAGGCCTTGCCGGTGATCCGGCGGTACTTGGCCATCAGTTCGTCTTCGGTTTCCGGGTGGGCTTCATCCAGGGGGATGCAGTCCACCGGGCAGACCTGCTGGCATTGGGGCTCGTCGTAGTGGCCCACGCACTGGGTGCATAGGTTCGGATCGATCACGTAGATCTCTTCGCCTTGCGAGATGGCGGCGTTCGGGCACTCGGGTTCGCAGACGTCGCAATTGATGCAATCGTCGGTGATGATCAGGGACATGGGGACTCCGGCCTGGGCATCGGGCCCGGGCATGTTTCAAAGCGATGGGCGCAATTGTGCCGGATTCGCGCCCGCAGTGCACGCGGGCGCGACATCGGGGCCGCGAGGATTACTTGCGGAAGCGCTCGGTCAGCGCGTCGGCCACGGCCGGATGGACGAACTTGCTGATATCACCGCCCAACGCGGCGATTTCCCGAACCAACGTCGAGGAAATGAACGAATAGCGTTCCGACGGCGTAAGGAACAGGCTCTCGACGTCCGGCGCGAGCTGGCGGTTCATGTTGGCCAGCTGGAACTCGTATTCGAAGTCCGATACCGCGCGCAGGCCGCGCAGGAAGACGTTGGCATTCTGTTCCTTGGCGAAATGCGCCAGCAGCGAGGAGAAGCCGATGACTTCGACATTGGGCAGGTGCTTGGTGACCTCGCGTGCCAGTGCTACCCGTTGCTCCAAGGGGAACAGGGGGTTTTTCTTCGGGCTGGCCGCCACGGCGATGATCACGTGGTCGAACAGGCGCGAGGCACGCTCGACCAGGTCGCCATGACCTTTGGTAATGGGGTCGAAAGTACCCGGGTACAACACTCGGTTCATCGCGTCATCCTGGCTGGAGTGCGTTGGGGAGTCGGATGGTAGCGCAGCGATTGCGCTCGGCCAAGTCGCGTGGCTGGCTGATGGCACTATAGACAGCGTGGCTATTGGCTGTCATGTGCCGCGTGCCAGGCGGCCGACCAGCGCTTCGCTGAGCAGGGCGGTCAGGGCGTAGACCGACAGCTGCGGGTTGGCGCCGATGCTGGTGGGGAACAGCGAACCGTCGTGGATCGACAGGTTTTCCAGCTGGTGATGCCGGCCCAGGCTGTCGCACACGGCCTGACGCGGGTCCTCGCCCAGGGCGCAGCCGCCCATGACGTGGGCGCTGCCCAGGCGCATGCGCAGCAGCTCCAGGGGCAGGCCGTCGATCAGTGCCCGGGCTTGTGCCGGGACGCTGACATAGCGCGCATCGCCATGCACCGGCATCACCTGGCGGGCACCGGCGGCGAACTGGATTTGCGCCATGCTGTGCCAGGCCCGGCGCAGGCCATCGCGCAGGTAGTCGGTGACGGGGTAGTCGAGCACCGGTGAGCCATCGCCACGCAGCTCCACCTGGCCGCCGGAGCTGTCGGGGTGGAAGCCGTCGCGCAACAGCGCCAGCATCACGTGGGTGTGGGGCAGTTCGGCCATGCGCTGGGCGTTGTCCTGGCCATGGCCGCCGAGCAGGGTGCTGGCAAGGGCCGGGTGCAACGGTGGTACTTCGAGTTTGTAGCCCACCGGGCCGGTGACACCGTCCTGCCACTGGAACTGGTCGCTGTAGATCGATTGCGGCGCCCCGTAGTACGGGTCGATCTTCGCTTCGAACCGTGCTGCGCTGAAGTTGACCAGGTGCAGGAAGGTGCGCTTGCCCAGGCGCTGGTGCGGGTCAGGCGCGTCTGAGCGCAGCAGCAGTGCCGGGCTGTTGATACCGCCGCCGGCAAGTACATAGTGGCGGGCACGTACGCGAATCTGGCGGCCCGTGGGCTGAATACCCCGGGCGTCCAGGGCCTGGCATTGCAAGTGGTCGATGCGCTGGCCGTCATGACTGAACCGCTCGGCACGGGCCAGGTAGAGCAGCTCGCCGCCGTGCTCCAGGGTGGCCGGGATGCTGGTGACCAGCATCGACTGCTTGGCGTTGACCGGGCAGCCCATGCCGCAGTAGCCCAGATTCCAGCAGCCGCGCACGTTGCGCGGAATCACCGCCCAGCGGTGACCAAGCGCCTCGCAGCCGCGCCGCAACACGTCGTTGTTGGCATTGGGCGGCATCGCCCAGGGGCTGATGCCCAGATGCTGTTCCATACGCTCGAACCACGGCTTCAGGGTGTCGCTGTCCAGGCCCGCGACCCCATGCTCGCGGGCCCAGTGTTCCAGGGTCTGCGGCGGTGTGCGAAAGCTCGATGTCCAGTTGACCAGGGTGGTGCCACCTACCGCCCGGCCTTGCAGGATGGTGATGGCGCCATCCTTGCTCAGACGGCCCAGGCCCTCCTGGTAGAGCTCGGCGTAGGCTTCGTGCTCGAGCAGGTGGAAGTCGCTGCTGGTCTTCAGCGGACCTTCTTCGATCAGCAGCACCTTCAAGCCGGCGGCGCTGAGCCGTTCGGCGGTGGTGGCGCCGCCCGCGCCGCTGCCGATCACGGCGACGTCGGCTGCGAGGGTGATGTCCTGATCGAGGCGCGAGCCGTCGTGGGTGATCCAGCCTCGTTCGAGGCCTAGGCGGAATGGGTCGGGGACGGGCATCTGGCGGTGCTCTTGTCTGGTGTTCAGATCTTTGGTGGGCCGGGGTAGCCGCACGCCGCCCAGGCTTCGGGGCGTTCGTACCAGGCCATCAGCAGCAGTTGCAGCAACGAGGCGTGGCCCTGGCGCAGCAGGTTCAACGAGCTGTCGCGCCAGCGTTCGAGGAAGCGCTCAACCCCGGCGTCGGTGGCCTCTGTCCAGCTGCCCCAGACCCCGGTCAGCGGGCCTCGGGTGAGGGGCAGGGTGAGCACGTCGAACAACTGTCGGGTCAGCTTGAGCATGGCAGGCGACAGCGCCGCCAGCTTGTGGTCGAGGCTTTGCAGCACCTGTTCCGTGGAGGCTTGGGTGCCGGCCAGCACGACAGGAATCAGGGCCTGCAACAGCGGCAGGTCGTCGTCACGCAGCGCCTGGTAACCGGTCGACGGCGTCTGCTGGCTGCAGCCGACCAGGCTGGTCGCTCCCAGAAACAGGCTGGCGCCTAGGCTGAAGCGCAGCAGGTCGCGGCGCTGCATCAGCGGATAAACAGCTTGTAGACCAGCCGTTGCAAGGCCTTGCCATAGGGCGGGTAGATCACCTTGGCGGCATTGATGCGCTGCTTGGCCAGTACGGCCTTGGCCTTGCTGAAGGTCAGGAAGCCTTCGTGACCGTGGTAGTGGCCCATGCCGGAGGGGCCGACACCGCCGAACGGCAGGTCATCCTGGGCCACATGCAGCAGGGTATCGTTGAGGCAGACACCGCCGGAGTGGGTGTCGCGCAACACGCGGGCTTGCTCGCCACGGTCATAGCCGAAGTAGTAGAGCGCCAGCGGGCGAGGGCGCTGGTTGATGTAGGCCAGCGCGTCGTCCAGGCGGTCGTAGGGCACCACGGGCAGCAACGGGCCGAAAATTTCGTCCTGCATCACCTGCATGCTGTCGTTTACCTCCAGCAGCAGGTGAGGGGGCAACCGGCGCCCCTGGCGTGGCTCGTCGGGGTAAAGATCGATCACCTGGGCACCCTGTTCACGGGCATCGTCCAGCAGCCGGTTCAGGCGGCCAAGCTGGCGCTCGTTGATGATCGCGCTGTAGTCGAGATTGCCGGTCAGGCGCGGATAGAGGCGGCGCACAGCGCGCTGGTAGGCCTCGGCGAAGGCGCCCAGGCGCTCGCGGTTTACCAGGACGTAGTCGGGGGCGACGCAGGTCTGGCCGGCGTTGAGCGTCTTGCCGAAGGCGATGCGTTCGGCGGCGGTGTCCAGCGGCACGTCGGCCGAGACGATGGCCGGCGACTTGCCGCCCAGCTCCAGGGTCACCGGCGTGAGGTTCTGCGCGGCGGCCAACATCACATGGCGACCGACACTGGTGGCGCCGGTGAACAGAAGATGATCGAAGGGAAGGCGGGCAAAAGCCTGGCCGACCTCCACCTCGCCCAGCACCACGCTGACCAGATCGCTTGGGAACACGCGCTCGAGCATGTTCTTCAGGGCCTGGCCACTGGCCGGGGTCGACTCGCTGAGCTTGAGCATCACCCGGTTGCCGGCGGCCAGGGCGCCGGTCAGCGGGCCAATGGCGAGAAACAGTGGGTAGTTCCACGGCACGATGATCCCCACCACGCCCAGTGGCTGATATTGCACCCGGGCGCTGGCGGGTTGGAAGGCCAGGCCGACCTTGCGCCGCGATGGACGCATCCAGCGGCCCAGTTGTTTCTCCGCGTCGCGCAGGCCCATGACCGACGGCATCAGTTCGGCGAGCAGGGTTTCGTCACGGCTGCGGCCGCTGAAGTCGTCATCGATAGCCGTAATCAGTTGCTCCTGGTCCGCCAGCAGTGCCTCGCGCAGGCTTTTCAACCACTGTCGGCGTTGCGTGGCCGGGGGCATCGGGTTGCCGGCGAACGCACGGCGCTGGGCGTCGAACGTCGCCTGCAGGTCAAGGTCGGATTGCACAGGGGGAAGTACGGCAGGCGAGGTCATGGCGGCTCCGGGGCTGACGAGTGAATAGAGCATATACTCTAATTGGTACCATGGTGCATTCTTTTTCACTTGGCCGGCGGTGCATCCGACGGGCTGGAAGCCGTAAGATGGACCGATCATTACACGCTGGAGACTGGAGCTGAGCATGGCCCCGCGCATGAAGACCCGAGAGCGCATCGTGCAGAGCAGCCTGGAGCTGTTCAACCAGCAGGGCGAGCGTTGCGTCAGCACCAATCACATTGCCGCGCACATGGAAATCTCGCCCGGCAACCTGTACTACCACTTCCCCAACAAGCAGGCGATCATCGCCGTGCTGTTCAACCAGTACGAAGAACTGGTCGACAGTTTTCTGCGCCCGCCCCAGGGCCGCACCGCTACCGTCGAAGACAAGCGCTTCTATCTCAAGGCTTTGCTGGCGGCGATGTGGAACTACCGCTTCCTGCACCGCGACCTCGAGCATCTGCTCGACAGCGACCCGGACCTGGCGGCCCGCTACCGGCGCTTCTCGCAGCGCTGCCTGCAGCAGGGGCAGGCCATCTACCGCGGTTTCGTCGAGGCCGGCATCCTGAACATGGACGCCGCGCAGGTGGAGTCGCTGACCATCAACGCCTGGATCGTGCTGACTTCCTGGGTGCGGTTTCTCAGCACCACCCGCGAGCATTCCGCGCACCTGGGTGAAGAAGCGTTCAAGCGCGGCGTCTATCAGGTGGTGGTGCTGGAGCTGGGGTATGTCACCCCGACCGCGCGCGGCGCGGTGCAGGCACTGTGCGATGAGTTCCATGTCCCGTTCAACCAGGCCCTGGAGCAGTGATCCGGGGTTTCGAGCCATTCATCAGGAGATTGTCATGCCCCTTGCGCAATTGATCACCCCGCAACAACTGGCCGAACGCTTGGACGCGCCCGGCCTGGTGATCCTCGACTGCCGCTTTGCCCTGGAAGATGTCGATTACGGTCAACGTAGCTACGCTGAGGGGCATATCGCCGGGGCGCATTTCGCCGACCTCGAACGCGACCTGAGCGGGGCGGTGGTCAAGGGCCGCACCGGGCGTCACCCGCTGCCCGATCCGCAGCGGCTGGTGGCGCGCCTGCGCGAGTGGGGCGTGGACAACGACAGCCAGGTGGTGCTCTACGACGACGGCGCAGGCGCCTTTGCCGCCCGCGCCTGGTGGCTGCTGGCCTGGCTGGGCAAACGCGATGCAGTGTTCATTGTCGATGGCGGCCTCAAGGCCTGGCACGCCGCTCACCTGCCGCTGAGCCTGGACCCGCCGGTACGCCGCGAAGGCAATTTCAGCGGTGAGCCGGACATGGCGCTGCTGATCGATGCCGCCCACCTCGCCAAGCGCCTGGACGACCCCGCGATGACCTTGATCGACGCTCGCGGCCTGCCGCGCTTCCGCGGTGAGGTCGAGCCGATCGACCCGGTGGCCGGGCATATCCCTGGCGCCCAGTGCGCGGCGTTCACCGACAACCTGGGCGCGGACGGGCGGTTCCTGCCGGCCGATCAGCTGAAGCAGCGTTTTGCCGAAAAACTAGGCGACCGGGGGCCGCAGGACTTGGTGGCTTATTGCGGCTCTGGCGTGACGGCTTGCCACAACCTGTTCGCCCTGTCGTTGGCGGGTTATCCGCTGGGGCGGTTGTACGCCGGGTCGTGGAGCGAATGGATCAATGATCCGAGGCGCGGCGTAGCCACTGGCGAGTGAATCCTGATGTGGGAGCGGCGCACCGCCGCGCCCACAAAGCCTTTCTTCATCTGATGATCATGGATGGGGCCTATCGCCCTTCCATCAGCCACTGCGGAATTCGTCGTTCCAGGTAATACCCCGGATTGCGCAGGCTGCCCTCGACAAACCCCACATGCCCACCTCGGCTGTGCAGTTCGAATTGAGTCTGCGCCGCCAGCTCACTAGCATCGGGCAGGCTGTGGCCAAACACGAACGGATCATCGTTGGCGTGGATGATCAGCGTCGGTGTGCGGTTCTCGCCCAGGTAATAGCGGCTGGAGGCGCGCCGGTAGTAGTCGTGGGCATCGCTGAAGCCATTGAGCGGCGCTGTCACCTTGCCATCGAAGTCCCAGAAGGTGCGCAGATTGCGCAATGGGCCCAGACGCTCGAGGGTGGCCAGCCCTTCATGATGCCCCTGGTCGCGGAAGTGCCGTTGCTTGTCTTGCACGTAGGCCAGCATCGCGCGCATGAAATGCGCCTGGTAGACCTTCGAGAAACCCAGGCCGATACGGTCGGCGCACTGGTCCAGGCGAAACGGCACCGACACCGCCACCGCCGCCTCCAACTGACTGGCCGCGCCGCTTTCCCCCAGGTACTTGAGCAGCACATTGCCGCCCAGCGAGTAGCCCACGGCATACAGCGGCGCCAGCGGCCGCTGCGCCCGCAGATGACGGATGGTTTCGGCCAGGTCTTCGCTGGCCCCGGAATGGTAGCTTCGCGCCAACAGGTTGGGTTCGCCCGAGCAACCGCGCCAGTTCAGCGCGACACTGGCCCAGCCGCGTGTCTGCAAGGCCAGCTGCAGGCCTTTGACATACGGCGAATTGGACGACCCGGTCAGGCCGTGAAGTACCAGCACCAAGGGCGCTTCGGCCTGGTGCGGGCCGTGCCAGTCGAGGTCGAGGAAGTCGCCGTCGGCCAGCCACAGGCGCTCGCGGGTGCGCTCAAGTGCGGGGAGTTTGCGCCACAGCGGCCCCCACAACGTCTGCAAGTGGGGGTTGGACAGGCCGGAAGCCGGGCGGAAGGTGGCGGTGAGGCTGGTCATGCTGGGCGGCTCGTGATGTGCCCGCTTAGAGTGCCATGAAACACCGCCGCCGCGCCTGTGCTATTGGTCGCCAGCCGCACGCTGCCACAGGGCGTAATGCACCTGGCCGGTCTTCTTCTCGCGGTGCAGGCGCCAGTTACCCGGCATCGGCAGCGAGGAGGGCACGGCTTCGCTTTCGGTATAGATCCACGCCTGCTCGCGCAGCCACTGGCCCTGCTCCAGCAGGTTGCAGGTATTGGCCAGCAAGTCCTGGTGGAACGGCGGGTCGAGGAACACCACGTCGAATTGCTGCTTGGCCGGGCCTTGCAGGTAGCGCAGGGCGTCGGTCTGCAGGATCTGCCCGCGCGGGCAGCGCAACACTTCGAGGTTGTCCTTGAGGTTGCTGGTGGCCGCAGGGTTGCTGTCCAGCGCCACGGCATCCTTCGCGCCACGGGACAGCGCTTCGAGCACCAGGGCGCCGCTGCCGGTGAAGGCATCGAGCACCAGGGCGCCCTCGATGTAGGGCGCCAGCCAGTTGAAAAGGGTTTCGCGTACGCGATCAGGGGTCGGGCGCAGGCCTTCGCCTTCCGGCACGGCCAGGCGACGGCTGCGCCACTCGCCGGCGATGATGCGCAACTGGCCGGGGCCCTTGCTGGCGCCCGGGGCCGGGCGCGCGGGAGTGTTGGGTCTTGCCATTAGTGCTCCGGTACGCCGAGCGGCTGCTCGGCGGGTTTGTCAGTGGGGGCCGGCAGCGGTTGCTGCGCCACCTTCGGGCCGACGGTGACGATCACCAGCTTGTCCGCCGCGAGATGCTTGTTCATGGCGGTCTTGACCTGCTCGACGCTCAGCGCCTGGGACTGCTGCATGAAGTCCTCCAGCCAGCTCAGCGGCAGGTTGTAGAAGCCGATCGCGCCCAACTGCCCGACAATGCTGGCGTTGCTGGCATTGGACAGCGGGAAGCTGCCGGCCAGCTCGCGCTTGGCGTCGTCCAGTTCCTGCTGGGTCGGGCCGTTCTTCAGGTAGTCGGCCAGGATATCCTGGACCAGCTTGAGCGTGCCCTCGCTGAGTTCGGCGCGGGTCTGCAGGTTGATCATGAACGGGCCGCGCACCTGCATCGGGCTGAATACCGAGTACACGCCGTAGGTCAGGCCGCGTTTCTCGCGGACCTCGCTCATCAGGCGGGTGCCGAAGGCGCCGCCGCCGAGGATCTGGTTGCCCAGCGACAGCGCCGGCCAGTCCGCATCGTTACGGTCGATGCCCAGTTCGGCAAGCATCAGGTGGGTCTGCTTGGACGGGAAGTCGATATGCGTGGTCCCCGACTTGGGCTCGACAGGCTGCTCCGGCTTGGCCAGTGCCGCGCCCTTGGGCAGGCCGGCGGAGACCTGCGCGGCGATGGCCTCGGCTTCGCCGCGGCTGAGGTCGCCGACCAGGGCGATCACCGCGTTGCCGGCGGCGTAGGCCTTGCCGTGGAAAGTGCGCAGCTGCGCCAGGGTGATGCCCGGGACGGATTCGGCGGTACCGTCGCTGGGGCTGGCATAGGGGTGCTGGCCATAGAGGTTGGCGAACAACGTCTTGCCGGCGATCTTGCCGGGGTTCTGCTTCTCGTACTCGAAGCCTGCCAGCAGCTGGTTCTTGATGCGCTTGAGGGCGTCCTCGGGGAAGGTCGGCTGGCCCACCACCTCGGTGAACAGCTTCAGCGCCGGCTCGCGCTTGTCCGAGGCGCTGAGGCTGCGCAGCGAGGCCACGGCCATGTCGCGGTAGGAGCCATTGCCGAAGTCGGCACCGAGGCCTTCGAAGCCTTCGGCGATGGCGGTGACGTCCTTGCCGGCCACGCCCTCGTTGAGCATGGCGTTGGTCAGGGTGGCCAGGCCCGGGGTACCGCCGTCCTGGCTGCTGCCGGCGGCGAAGGTCACGCGCAGGTCGAACATCGGCAGCTCGCGGGCCTCGACGAACAGCACCCGGGCGCCTTCGGCGGTGGTCCAGTGCTGGATGTTCAACTGGCGCCGGCTGGGGGCCTTGCCGTCCAGTTCGGCCAGCGATTGCAGGGTGTTGGCCGGGCGGGCCGCGGTGTCCGCCTTGCCTTGGCTGTCGGACTGGGCCGGGCGCGCCAGCAGCGCGGCGATGGCCACCACCAGCACGATGATCGCCAGGCCGAACAGGGTGTAGCGCGGTGCGCTGCGATCACTCATGAGCGGACTCCTCGGGCAGTACATGGGCAACGCTCAGGCGTTCGCGGGTGAAATAGGTGCGGGCGGCGGCCTGGATGTCCTCCGGGGTCACGCGCTTGAGGTCGTCGAGTTCGCTGTCGATCAGTTTCCAGGACAGGCCGACCGTTTCCAGTTGCCCGATGGTGGTGGCCTGGCTGCTGATCGAGTCGCGGTCGTAGACCAGGCCGGCGATCACCTGGGCGCGTACGCGCTCGAGCTCTTCGGCGGTGGGTGGCGTGGTCTTGAGCTCGTCGAGCAGCTGCCAGATGCCTTTCTCCACTTCGGCCAGGGTCTTTTGCTTCTGCACGTTGGGCGTGGCCGAGATCATGAACAGACTGTCGCCGCGGGTGAAGGCGTTGTAGCTGGACGAGGCGCCGGCCACCAGCTCCTGGCCGCGCTCCAGGCGTGCCGGCATGCGGGCGCTGTAGCCTCCGTCGAGCAGGGCCGAGATCAGCCGCAGGGCGTTGACGCTACGTGGATCCTTGGCGGTGGCCAGGGCCGGGACATTGAAGCCGTAGATCAGGCTGGGCAGTTGAGTGCGCAGGTGCAGGGTGAGCAGGCGCTGGCCCGGCTCGGCCAGTTCCAGCGGCAGTTTGCTGGGCGGCACGGCGCGTTTGGGGATGGGGCCGAAGTACTTCTGCGCCAAGGCCTTGACCTCGTCTGGCTTGACGTCGCCGACCACCACCAGGGTGGCGTTGTTCGGGGCGTACCAGGATTCGTACCAATGACGCAGCTCCTCGACCTTCATGCGCTCGAGGTCGGCCATCCAGCCGATGGTCGGCGTGTGGTAGCCGCTGGCCGGGTAGGCCATGGCGCGGAACAGCTCGAAGGCCTTGGCGTTGGGCTGGTCGTCGGTGCGCAGACGGCGCTCTTCCTTGATCACCTCGATCTCGCGGCTGAACTCGTCGGCCGGCAGGCGCAGGCTGGCCAGGCGGTCGGCTTCGAGCTCCAGGGCCACCGGCAGGCGGTCGCGGGCCAGCACCTGGTAGTAGGCGGTGTAGTCGTCGCTGGTAAAGGCGTTCTCCTCGGCGCCGAGATCGCGCAGGATGCGCGAGGCCTCGCCGGGGCCGATCTTGGCGCTGCCCTTGAACATCATGTGTTCCAGGGCATGGGACAGGCCGGTCTGGCCCGGTGTCTCGTAGCTGGAGCCGACCTTGTACCAGATCTGCGAAACCACCACCGGCGCCCGGTGGTCCTCGCGCACGACCACTTTCAGGCCGTTGTCGAGGATGAATTCGTGGGTGGGTTGCACATCGGCGGCGAAAGCCGCCAGCGGCAGGCACAGTGTGCCGAGCAACAGGCCAGCGGCGCGGCGGGCTAGAGCATTCATACGGTGTTCAACCTGTTCGGCGGCCCGCTTGGGTTTAGCGTCGGCGGGCCAGGAGGTGCTAGGATACTGATCCGGTTGCCTGGCGACCATGCCTGTCGCCGTTCTGGCCCGCAGGCCCTTACGACAAAACGTTGCGCATGAACCCGCTGGCTTCACAGTAGTCTGTTCTGCGTGAGTTAAGAATTCCCGATGCGCCGCTGCTGGCCCATCGCTACCCTGAGATAGCCGTCTTCCATGTTTGGTTCCAACGACGACAAAAAAGCGCCGGCCGCGGCTGGCGAGAAGAAAGGCCTGTTCAGCTGGTTCCGCAAGAAGCCGGAACAACCTGCCGCCGAACAGCCGCAAACCCCTGCACCGCAAGCGCCCGTCGAGCAGACCGCACCGGCTGCCGAGCCGTTGCAGGTGCCTGTGCCAGAGCCGGTGGTTGCCGCGCCGCAGCCGGAGCCCGTGCCAGAGCCGGTGGTTGTAGCGCCGCAGCCGGAGCCTGTGCCTGAGCCGGTGGTTGTAGTGCCGCAGCCGGAGCCCGTGCCAGAGCCGGTGGTTGTAGCGCCGCAGCCGGAGCCCGTGGCTGAGCCGGTGGTTGCTGCACCGCAGCCAGAACCCGCGCCAGAGCCGGTGGTTGCAACGCTGCAACCGTTCGAGGTCGAAGTAACTGCGGCCCCGGTCAGCAACCTGGTCTTGCCTGTCGCCGAAGAGCCGGTGGCATTGGTTGAGGACCTGGAACCCAAGGCGCCGCCTGTCATCCCTGCCCGACCGCCCGTCGAAACTGTAGCCACTGCCATTGTCGCTCCAGTACCGGTTGTCGAAACCGCGCCGGTCGTTGTGCCGGCTCCCGTCGCCCCTGAACCTGTCGTCGTGGCGGCCGCCGAGCCGGCCAAACCTGGTTTCTTCGCCCGCCTCAAGCAGGGCCTGTCGAAGACCAGCGCCAGCATCGGCGAGGGCATGGCCAGCCTGTTCCTCGGCAAGAAGGTCATCGACGACGACCTGCTCGACGAAATCGAGACCCGGCTGCTGACCGCCGACGTCGGTGTCGAGGCTACCTCGACCATCGTCCAGAACCTGACCCAGAAAGTTGCCCGTAAGCAGTTGGCCGACGCCGACGCGCTGTACAAGTCGCTGCAGGAAGAGCTGGCAGCGCTGCTGCGCCCGGTCGAGCAACCGCTGAAGATAGAGGCGCAGAACAAGCCCTACGTGATCCTGGTGGTCGGCGTGAACGGCGCCGGCAAGACCACCACCATCGGCAAACTGGCGAAGAAGCTGCAGCTCGAGGGCAAGAAAGTCATGCTCGCGGCCGGCGACACCTTCCGCGCCGCCGCGGTGGAGCAGTTGCAGGTGTGGGGCGAGCGCAACCAGATCCCGGTGATCGCCCAGCACACCGGCGCCGACTCGGCTTCGGTGATCTTCGACGCGGTGCAGGCCGCCAAGGCCCGTAACGTCGATGTGCTGATCGCCGACACCGCCGGTCGTCTGCACACCAAGGACAACCTGATGGAAGAGCTGAAGAAGGTCCGTCGGGTCATGGGCAAGCTTGATGTCGAGGCGCCGCACGAGGTGCTGCTGGTGCTCGACGCCGGTACCGGGCAGAACGCCATCAGCCAGGCCAAGTATTTCAACCAGAGCGTCGAGCTGACCGGCCTGGCCCTGACCAAGCTGGATGGCACCGCCAAGGGCGGCGTGATCTTCGCCCTGGCCAAGCAGTTCAACATCCCGATCCGCTTCATCGGTGTGGGCGAGGGTATCGACGACCTGCGCACCTTCGAAGCCGAACCTTTCGTCAAGGCGCTGTTCGCCGAGCGTGAACCTTCATGATCCGATTCGAACAGGTAGCCAAGCGCTATCCCAACGGCCATGTCGGCCTGCACGAACTGAGCTTCCGGGCGCGTCGTGGCGAGTTCCTGTTCGTCACCGGCCACTCCGGCGCCGGCAAGAGCACCCTGTTGCGGCTGCTGCTGGCCATGGAGCGTCCGACCAGCGGCAAGCTGCTGCTGGCCGGGCAGGACCTGGGCCAGATCAGTAACGCGCAGATCCCGTTCCTGCGCCGGCAGATCGGCGTGGTGTTCCAGAACCACCAGTTGCTGTTCGACCGCACGGTGTTCAACAACATCGCGCTGCCGTTGCAGATCCTCGGGCTGTCCAAGGCCGAGATCGCCAAACGCGTCGATTCGGCGCTGGAGCGCGTGTCGCTGAGCGACAAGGGCGAGCTGTTCCCGGCCGACCTGTCCACCGGCCAGCAACAACGGGTCGGCATTGCCCGGGCCATCGTGCATCAGCCGGCCCTGCTGCTGGCGGATGAGCCCACCGGTAACCTCGACCCGCGTCTGGCCGCCGAGATCATGGGCGTGTTCGAGGACATCAACCGCCTGGGCACCACGGTACTGATCGCCAGTCACGACCTGGCGCTGATCGCGCGCATGCGCCACCGCATGCTGACGCTGCAACGCGGCCGCTTGATCGGCGATGGGGAGGCCGGGCAATGAGCACCACACGTACACCAAAGGTTTCCGAGCGCGTCGCGCCGAAAGCCGCCGATCCGCAGCCGTCGAAGAAAAAGCGTGGCGATCACGATGACGATGGCCCGGACTTCCGCAGCCTCCTGCACGCCTGGCTGGAAAGCCACCGTGCCAGCCTGGCCGACAGCCTGCGCCGCCTGGGCAAGCAGCCGATCGGCAGCTTCTTCACCTGCCTGGTAATGGCGGTGGCGCTGAGCATGCCCATGGGCCTGTCGTTGTTGCTCAAGAACGTCGAGAAACTCGGCGGCTCGTGGCAGCGCGCGGCGCAGATCTCGCTGTACCTCAAGCTCGATGCCAGCAGCCGCGATGGCGAGGCCCTGCGTGACGAGATCAAGGGCATGCCCGGCGTCGCCGAGGCCCAATACGTCAGCCGCGAGCAGGCGCTGGAAGAGTTCCAGCAACAGTCGGGCCTGGGCGAGGCGCTGCGCGAACTGCCGGACAACCCACTGCCCGGCGTGGTGGTGGTGACCCCGACCGAGGTCGACAAGCCAGCCCTGGAAGCCTTGCGTCAGCGCCTCTCCGAGCTACCTCGCGTGGAAGCGGCGCAGCTGGACCTGGTGTGGGTCGAGCGCCTGGCGGCGATTCTCAAGCTGGGTGACCGGTTCGTCTTCGGCCTGGCGGTGATGCTGATTTCCGCGCTGCTGTTAGTAATCGGTAACACAATTCGTCTACATATCGAAAACCGTCGGGTCGAGATCGAAGTGATCAAGCTCGTCGGTGGCACCGACAGCTACGTACGTCGGCCATTCCTGTACATGGGCGCCTTGTATGGACTGGGTGCGGGCGTGCTGGCCTGGGGCATCCTGGCGTTCGGCCTGAACTGGCTGAACGACGCGGTGGTCGGGCTTTCCGGCCTGTATGGCAGTGATTTCGCCCTGGGTGGCGTACCGGCCTCGGATGGCCTTTCACTCTTGATCGGGGCGGTGCTGTTGGGGTATATCGGTGCATGGATCGCAGTCGCTCGTCACCTGAACGAGCTTGCACCGCGATAAATGTTTCATGGCCAGTATTGACAAATTTTTCATCCTGGAACTTGTACAACGGTTTCCTTGTCTATGCTGGCAGTGCCCAAAAGGCATGAGTCTGTAAGCCGGAGGTACTTGAATGACCAATTCGTTGCAACCTGCCTATGCCCTGGTTCCCGGTGCAAACCTGGAAGCCTATGTGCATACGGTTAACAGCATCCCCTTGCTGACACCGGAGCAGGAGCGTGAACTGGCCGAGCGTCTCTATTACGAGCAGGATCTCGAGGCCGCTCGGCAAATGGTGATGGCCCACCTGCGTTTCGTCGTACACATCGCGCGTAGCTATGCGGGCTACGGGCTGGCCCAGGCCGACCTGATCCAGGAAGGCAACGTTGGCCTGATGAAGGCGGTAAAGCGCTTCAACCCGGAAATGGGCGTGCGTCTGGTGTCCTTCGCCGTGCACTGGATCAAGGCCGAGATCCACGAGTTCATCCTGCGCAACTGGCGCATCGTCAAGGTGGCCACCACCAAGGCCCAGCGCAAGCTGTTCTTCAACCTGCGCAGCCAGAAGAAACGCCTGGCCTGGTTGAACAATGACGAAGTCCATCGCGTTGCCGAGAGCCTGGGTGTCGAGCCGCGTGAAGTACGTGAGATGGAAAGCCGCCTGAGCGGCCAGGACATGGCCTTCGACCCGGCGGCGGAAGCCGACGACGACAGCGCCTTCCAGTCGCCTGCGCATTATCTGGAAGACCACCGCTACAACCCGGCCGTGCAGCTGGAGGACGCTGACTGGAGCGACAACTCCACCAGCAACCTGCATGAAGCGCTGCAGGGCCTGGATGATCGCAGCCGCGACATCCTCTACCAGCGTTGGCTGGCCGAAGAAAAGGCTACGCTGCATGAGCTGGCAGAGAAGTACAGCGTGTCGGCCGAGCGTATTCGCCAGCTGGAGAAGAACGCGATGAACAAGGTCAAGGCACTGATCACGATCTGATCGGCGCCCTGGCGGGATCGAAAGCCGCTTACCATTGGTAAGCGGCTTTTTTTGTGTTTTAAAAGCGTGAATAGATTTCCAATCAGAGGCTGCCTTCTACGCCAACCTGATAATTTTGCTAGTTGTCGATTTTTTGGGGTCATGTATAGATTACTACTCAACATCTGTGAGGGTAATAGCATGGCTACTTATGATTCAACACCTGGATCTGACGTGCGTGAACTGTTTACTTTATTGCCGGGGAATGCTGAAAAAGATGCTCAGATAAGCGCCGGTGTCGTGGAAGAGAGCTGGGGCATCAATGTAGATCTATCGTCTGGGATACCCTCGGAACTAAGTTTCTGTCTCCCAGGTAAAGGAGAAATACGTTTAAGTGCATTGCGTAGTGAGAAATATGATGTGGATGGCTTTAAGGCTCATGGTTGGGTGGGAGATGCATCGATTGGGCTGAACACCAAAAGGCCGATGGATCCGCTTACATGGGCGTCTTTGGTAAGCGATGGAAAAAAACTCGTTGGCCGTATTCACGTCGACGAGCAGCTTTATCACATTGAGCCACGAGGAGAGGGGAAGCATGTGCTCGTGAAGCTTGATGAATCCAAGCTGCCACAGGATGGGGGCGTGATGGGTGAGGAGCTTAAGGATGACGGGGTGGTTTTAAAAGCTTCAGGTATTACCACAATTAACCTGCTGTTCGTAACTACAGAAAACTCTAGAGTAAAACACCCTGAATATAAGCTGCATTTGCTGCAGGCGTTGCAAGACGCTAACCAATATTTTATCAATAGTCAGGTAGAGATCTGCTATCAGCCGAAAGCCTTTTATGATGCGAATTATAATGAAGGTGGAAGGGGAGCTACTGAGCTTGTTAGGGCGTTGCGGCAAGGTGATGTTGAAGGAGTCGTTGAGAAGCGAGAGAAAGAGCAGGCGCATTTGGTGTCAATGCTGATAGCTGCTGATGATAAGTGTGGTGTGAGTTTTCTTCAGGCGAGAAAAGAAAATGCCTTTTCAGTGGTTGGTTGTTTTGGCGCACTGGCAACGCACTTGGCTTTGAATATTGGAGTGCGAACAGGTTGGAATGAGGATGCCCCGATCTTTGATCCACCGTATGCAAGAGGCTACAAGCATTCGTCACCAGAATTCCATACTATAATGGTGGATTGGCGCGATGCTATACCCTACTTTTCCAATCCGAGTGTGAAGTACAAAGGGGTGCCAGTAGGTATCGTCGAAAAATTTGATGCTGCGCGATTCCTTAACGAGCGTAGGGGGTATATTGCGAGTTTTTACCCTTCCAAATAGTATTGAGAGGCGGTTGCTGTAATGTTTTCAATGGCCTGCCACTAGGTCTTCAAATGCCCTGCCCTCAGACAGAGGGCAGGGCATTTGAGACGAAGGTCAGGCAAGGTGAAAACAGCCGAGGAACGGTCGGAGTCGCGGACTTTTCGGGTTGTAAATGAGAGTTCCGAGGCTGTTATCAACGTAGCACCACTGAGTATCAAGGCTTTTCATACAGAGCCTAGATATCTGTGGGATTGATTGTCACGTGTCCTTATGGGCTATGCGAACTCTTCAATTGCATCAGATAGCTCGGTCCACCCAACTGGCTCATCTGCCGGCGGATCCATCCCGCCCGGCTTGCCACATAGGCGCTGGGGCGGCTGGCACTCCACTTGATCGGGCTTGGCAGTACGGCCGCGAGCTGTGCGGCCTGTTGTCGCGTCAGGCGGCTGGCATCCACGCCGAAGTGATAACGCGCCGCCGCCTGGGCACCGAACACGCCCTTGCCCCATTCGGCACTGTTCAGATAGACCTCGAGTATCCGCTCCTTTGACCAGAACAGCTCTATAAGGGCGGTGAACCAGGCTTCCAGCCCCTTGCGCAGCCAACTGCGCCCGGACCACAGGAACAGGTTCTTGGCCACCTGCTGGGTCAGCGTGCTGGCGCCGCGTACCTTGCCGCCACGCTCGTTGTAGGCCAGCGCCGCCTGGATCGCGGGGATATCGAAGCCCCAGTGGCTGGCGAACTTCTGGTCTTCGCCGGCGATGACCGCCACCTTGAGCTCGTCGGAGATATCCTCCCAGGGCGTCCAGTCACGTTGCAGGTCGATCGGCTCGCCGCTGGCCCATGACTGCACCTTGCGCTCGACCATCAGCGCGGTGCCGGGCGGCGGCACCCAGCGCAACACCAGGACCACGGCGATGCTGCCAGCAGCGAACCAGAGCAGGGCGCGGGAAAGGCGGCGAAGAAGGGATGACAGCATGGTGATGGCTTGGCCGGACCGTTGGAACGGGCCATTATACAGACCCCTCCCGAGGAGTCGTCCCATGCTTCGCAGCTTCCTGATGCTCGCCGCGTTCTTCGGCTTTACCGGCGTCGCCCTCGGCGCTTTCGCCGCTCATGGCTTGAAAAACCGCCTCAGCGCCGACTACCTGGCGATCTTCCATACCGGTGTCACCTACCAACTGGTGCATGCCCTGGCGATCCTTGGCGTGGCGGTGCTGTCGGCGCACTTGCCCGGGCGCCTGGTCGGCTGGGCCGGTGGCTTGTTCGCCGTAGGTATCCTGCTGTTCTCCGGTAGCCTCTACGCCCTCACGCTCAGCGGCTTGGGCAAGCTCGGCATGATCACCCCGCTGGGCGGCCTGTGCTTCCTTGCTGGCTGGCTTTGCCTGGGGCTGGCCGCCTGGCGGCTGGGCTGACCGGTCGGTCCACAATCGCGACTAATGGCGCGTGTCGCCCTTGGGTTGCAGGGCGGATCGGGGCTAGAATGCGGGCCCCCAAAGAACAATGGTGGCCGTGCGCATGCGCATTCAATTGAACGGTGAACCTTACGAACTGCCCGCGGGCGAGAGCGTCGCAGCACTGCTGGGCCGGCTGGAGCTGGCCGGTCGCCGGGTGGCGGTGGAACTGAACCTGGACATCGTGCCGCGCAGCCAGCACGAGAGCACGCAGCTCAAGGACGGCGACCAGGTCGAGGTGGTCCACGCCATCGGTGGCGGCTAACCGCCCCTGAAACCTCGCCTGCAAAGTCCCGCAATCTTTCCTGAGGAACAACGATGAGCAACGTTCGCAGCGACAAGCCCTTCATCCTGGCCGGGCGCACTTTCCAGTCGCGCCTGCTGGTAGGCACCGGCAAGTACCGTGACATGGAAGAAACCCGCCTGGCCACCGAGGCCTCGGGTGCCGAGATCGTCACCGTCGCCGTGCGCCGTACCAACCTGGGCCAGAACGCGGGCGAGCCGAACCTGCTCGACGTGCTGTCGCCAGACAAGTACACCATCCTGCCGAACACCGCCGGTTGCTTCGATGCGACGGAAGCGGTGCGCACCTGCCGCCTGGCCCGTGAACTGCTCGATGGCCGCAAGTCCCATGAATCCAGGACGCTGGTGAAGCTGGAAGTGCTGGCCGACCAGAAAACCCTGTTCCCCAATGTGATCGAAACCCTCAAGGCCGCCGAAGTGCTGGTCAAGGAAGGTTTCGATGTGATGGTCTACACCAGCGATGACCCGATCATCGCCCGTCAGCTGGCCGAAGCCGGCTGCATCGCCGTCATGCCGCTGGCCGGCCTGATCGGCACCGGCCTTGGCATCTGCAACCCTTACAACCTGCAGATCATCCTGGAAGAATCCAAGGTGCCGGTGCTGGTCGATGCCGGTGTGGGTACCGCCTCCGACGCCACCATCGCCATGGAAATGGGTTGCGAAGCGGTGCTGATGAACTCGGCCATCGCCCATGCCCAGCAGCCAGTACTGATGGCCGAAGCCATGAAACATGCCATCGTTGCCGGTCGCATGGCCTATCTGGCCGGCCGCATGCCGAAGAAACTCTATGCCAGCGCCTCGTCGCCGCTGGATGGTCTGATCAAGTAAGAGCTCCTGATGACTGAATCGCAAGAAACGCCGATCTCCGAAGACGGCGAAACCCGCCCTCACCGCCGTATCAAGAGCTTCGTGATGCGCGCTGGGCGCATGACCGAAGGCCAGCAGCGCGGCCTGGATCAGGGCGGCCCCCTGTTCATCCTGCCGCTGGCCGACAGCCCAGTGGACTACGACCAGGTGTTCGGCCGTTCGGCGCCGCGTACCCTGGAGATCGGCTTCGGCATGGGCCACTCGCTGCTGGAAATGGCCGCCGCTTCGCCCGAGCTGGACTTCATTGGTGTCGAAGTGCACCGCCCGGGTGTCGGCGCGCTGCTTAATGGCGTGCTGACACAGGGGCTGAAGAACCTGCGGGTGTACGACTGTGATGCCATCGAAGTGCTCAACCGCTGCGTGGCGGACAACAGCCTTGACCGTCTGATGCTGTTCTTCCCCGATCCGTGGCACAAGGCGCGTCACCACAAGCGCCGGATCGTTCAGCTGGAGTTCGCCGAGCTGGTGCGCCGCAAACTCAAGCCCAGTGGCGTGTTCCACATGGCGACCGACTGGGAGCCCTATGCCGAGTACATGCTGGAAGTGATGAGCGCAGCGCCCGGCTATCGCAACCAGGCGGCTGATGGTACCTACGTGCCACGCCCGGAAGAGCGGCCGATCACCAAGTTCGAGCGTCGCGGTGAGCGTCTTGGGCATGGGGTGTGGGACCTGAAGTTCGAAAAGCTGGCTTGATCCTCTCCCTGCCAGAGGTGTCGTTGCGCCTCTGGCCCCTTCCCTGTGCGTAAAGGACTGCGCTTTGAAACTTCGTGTTGTGCTGCCGCTGACAGGACTCGTCCTTGTTGTCTGTTTTGGGATCGCCGACCTGTTGAGTGCGCCCCCACTTTCTTCACAACAGCACCTGGTACATGCCCAAGCGCTGATGCAGCAGGCCAATGAGCAGCTCAAGGAGCTTGCCGCAGGCGAAGCAAGAGGGGAGGCCGACGACCTTGAGCGCCTTTTGGCAATGAACGTCGCCATTGCCGAGGCGCGTGCTCACATCGATCAGGCGGCTGATGCGGGCGAGGTGCTGGCGCTGTTCTGGCAGTCAGGTCTCCACCCCCTTACTGGCGGGCATGACGAAACGCCGCAGTCAGCGTCTTGTGTTCGCTTGCATCAGGCGGTGGATCGAGGATTCCTGGCAGCGGCGATCGCTTATCAGTACCGGTGCAGGCCCGCGGCTAAGAGTTTTGAGTACACCGTGGAACAGGCCGAGCAGTTCCAGGCACTTAGGCGTGCGTTGGAGCGAGACGATCCGTTCCTGTCGCTTTATCCGCAGGTTTTGCGTGAAAGTAGGTGTTCAACCCCGCCAAACGCCTTTTCCGTTCAGCTGCCAGGAGGTCCCCGCTGGTTCGCCGAAGCCGTGGAGGCATCCACACGTTCGCTGACATACGACATGTACAAGGCCGAGGGGTTGTATCTCTTGGCCATGCAGCCTGATTTGGCATTATCCGAGCGTTTGGCGCTGCTGCGTCAGTCGGAAGTCTTGGGGTGCAAAAAAGGGGGGCGCTGGAGGCAAAGGCTGGAGTCGGAATTGGCGCGTGAGCGATCCTGATTGTGCTCATGGTGATCGACTTACGTCAGCTCGCGGGGCTCCCCCAATACCAGAAGCTTCTCTCGGTCCCTCTGACGCGGCCTACGACAGCCGGTGTAGATGCTGGAAAGAGGAGCTGCCCTGGCCTGCTAGGGCGGCTTAAAGCAGGCGCTCAGCCCTGCTGATCGGCCAACACCAGCATTCTGAAAGGCATCGACAGGGCACCAGCGAAGCCTGTCTGCAGACATAAAAAAACCGCCTGGCGAAGGGCGGTTTTTTTATGCGGGCTTTGGGTTACGAATCCTTGGCCTGCGTACTTTGGTTTCACTGGAGACAACCCACGGGAGAGATATTAGGGCAGCCTCAAAACAGCGTCAATCATGGAAATATTCGGCATTATCTGTGACTGAGCTGGTAACAGTCTTGAACTTTCGATTGTCGTAAGATCGCTGCGCTCTCATGTAAGGATATCCAGTGGCGGGCCGGGAAACCAATGACTTTGCTGTCTCGGCCCCTTCGACGCGGCCTACGAACCGCGCCGGTGTGATTTTCGAAGGGCCATCCACCTGGCCACTTCACTGGCGATAACCCACATGATCACCGAAGGCGTCGAAGTGCCGGTCAGACGCTGGAAGATTGGCCCAGCCAACACGGAGGCCAAGGCATATGAAGCGTTTGCTGAATACGCTGAGCCGCGTCTGGAAGCTCATTCGGATCCTGATCGTTTTCAGGGCCGTCAGGGACTTCCTGCGTGATCACTTCGACGATGCCCATTAAGGGGTTAGTCGGGTGAGAAGCCGCCCTGGCCCGCCAGGGCGGCTTTTAGCTGACGCTCACCCCCGCCGATCAGCGACCACGCCGATCAAAACCAGCACCACCAGCAGCACCGGCGCCAGCGCATAGTTGTTGAACTGCCCCAGTCCCTTGACGATCCACGGCGTCGCATAGATCAGCGCCGCGCCGCTGCCGATCATCACCAGCAGCGCCATGAACGGCACGCGCAAGGCGCCGGCCAGGCCGCCCAGGCGCCCTTCCACCCAGCCCTTGATATCGGTGCCGAACAGCACCAGCAGGCAGCCCACCAGGGCCAGCGAGATTTCCGAGAGGTTGCTGCGGCTCCAGCGGGAAACGGTCGAGAGCAGGTCAAGTACCAGGTCCATGGGTCATCCTTAATTCAAGAAGTACTGCAGCAAGTCATTGAGGAACAACTGACCGCGCGGCGTGGCGGCCAGCCGATCCGGTTCGACCCGCAAAAGGCCTTTTTGTTCGGCTTCACGGCGGGCTTCGGCCAGTTGTGCAAGGGGCAGGCCGGTACGCAGGTTGAACAGCTCGGCCTCCACTCCGTCGGTGAGGCGCAGCGCGTTCATCAGGAACTCGAAAGGTAGCTCATCGGGCGGCAACAGCTTTTCGCCGGCCTTGAACGGCTTGGACGGGTTCAGGTAGTCCTTGGGCAGGCGGGTCTTCCAGGTGCGTAGGATGCGTCCGTCCGGGAACGACAGCTTGCCATGGGCGCCGGCACCGATGCCGATGAAGTCGCCGAAGCGCCAGTAGTTGAGGTTGTGCCGCGCGGCACGACCGGCTTGGGCGTAGGCCGAGACTTCATACTGGCGGTAACCGTGGTCGGCCATCAGCGCCTGGCCGGCTTCCTGGATATCCCAGAGGATGTCGTCCTCGGGTAGCTCAGGCGGCTGGTTCCAGAACACCGTGTTGGGTTCTACCGTCAGCTGGTACCAGGACAGGTGCGTTGGAGCCAGTTCGATGGCCTGGCGCAGGTCGCCCAGGGCGTCGTCCAGCGACTGGTCTGGCAAGCCGTGCATCAGGTCCATGTTGAAGTTGTCGAAGCCCGCCGCGCGGGCCATATCGGCGGCGCGTACCGCTTCGGCGCCATTGTGGATGCGCCCGAGTCTTTCGAGCTTGGCGGGCTGGAAGCTCTGCACGCCGATGGACAACCGGTTGATGCCGGTCTGGCGGTAGGCCTTGAACTTCTCCTGCTCGAAGGTGCCCGGGTTGGCTTCGAGGGTGATCTCGATGTCCGGGGCGAACGGAATGCGTTGCTCGACACCACGCAGCAGGCGGCCCAGCGCATCGGCGCTGAACAGGCTGGGGGTGCCGCCGCCGAAGAAGATGGTGCTGATCGGACGGCCCTGGACGGCATGCATTTCCTGGTCGAGATCGGCGAGCAGGGCGTCGATGTACTCGGCTTCCGGCAGGGTCGGCCCCGCCTGATGCGAGTTGAAGTCGCAGTACGGGCATTTACGCACGCACCAGGGAATGTGGATGTACAGCGACAGCGGCGGGAGTTCGGGAAGGATCAGGCCCGCCGGCTGTACCAACAGCTTTTCGCTCATGCCAGGCCCAGACGCTGACGCAGCAGGGCCATGGCGCGGGCGCGGTGGCTGAGTTGGTTCTTGTCGACCGGGGCGAGGTCGGCGCTGGAGCATTTGCGCTCCGGCACCCAGAACAGCGGGTCGTAGCCGAAGCCGTGTTCGCCGCTGGCCTCGAACAGGATGCTGCCGTGCCACAGGCCTTCGCAGAGGATCGGCAGCGGGTCGTCGGCGTGCCGCACCAGGGCCAGGACGCAGACGAACTGCGCGCCGCGCTGCTCTTCAGGCACGTCCTTGAGCGCATCGAGCAGCTTGGCGTTGTTCGCCGCGTCGCCCTTGCCGTCGGCATAGCGCGCCGAGTAGATACCCGGCGCGCCGCCGAGGAAGTCCACCGCCAGGCCCGAGTCGTCGGCCAGCGCCGGCAGGCCGGAGATGCGTGCGGCGTTGCGTGCTTTGAGGATGGCGTTCTCGACGAACGACAGGCCGGTCTCTTCCGGCTCTACCTGGCTGAACTCACCGATCGAGCGCAGGTGTACGGACTCGCCGAGCATGGCCTGCAGTTCCTTGAGCTTGCCGGCGTTGTGGCTGGCCAATACGAGTTGCTGGATATTCATCATTCGCCTGGGAACACTTCCTGGTTGAAGCTGAGTTTATTGCTGACCCCGCCGGTCTCGACGTTAAGGTCGAAGGTGACGGTTTCGGCCCGGTCGATCTTGAACTGGGCGATGTAGTAAATCGCACCCTGATCGGTAATCTGCTTGAACGACAACCGACTGCTGCGCCCGGTGAGGTCTTTCACCGTGCCGCTGACCACTGCCATCGCGGGTTTGCCGGCCTTGATCACGGCGATGTTGAGCACGCCCTGGTTCTTGCTGCGGGTCAGGCCCGTGGCGGCAGCGATGTCGGGTTGCAGCATGCTCGAGGTGAAGGCGCTGTAGTGGACCGTCACATCACCGAACACTTCCTTGCGCTCGGGCCTGGCGGCATCGGCAGCCAGTACCGGCAAGGCCAGGCACAGGCTGATCAGAAACAGTGCTAGTCGACGCATGATGCTATTCCTCCGTTGAGGGTCAGACTGCGAGCTGATGCTCCTGCAGGCCGGGGCTGCTGACCCGATAGATACCGATCTCACCTAGAAGATTAGGCCAAAGCCGACCGCCCAACCCGTTACGGTGCAGGCGGTCGACGGCCAGGCGGTCGAGGACCTTGGCCTTGCGCTCATGGCACAGGTTCTCGAAGTCCTCGAAGGTGCAGAAGTGGATGTTCGGCGTGTTGTACCAGGTATACGGCATGAAGTCCGAAACCGGCATGCGACCCTTGGTCGCCAGGTACCAGCGGCAGCGCCAGTGGCCGAAGTTGGGGAAGGTGATGATGCACTGGCGGCCCACTCGCAGCATTTCGTCGAGGATCCGGTCAGGGTACTCCACGGCCTGCAGGGCCTGGGTCATGACCACCACGTCGAAGCTGTTGCTGGCGAAGTTGCCCAGGCCCTTGTCCAGGTCCTGCTCGATCACGTTGACACCCTTGGCCACGCAGGCGGCGATGTTGTCGGGGTCGATCTCCAGGCCGTAGCCGGTGACGTTCTTGCGCTCGCGCAGCGAGGCCAGCAGTTCGCCGTTGCCGCAGCCCAGGTCGAGTACCCGGCTGCCGGCGGGGATCCAGTCTTGGATGATTTCCAGGTCGGCTCTCATGGGGTCCTCAGACGGCGATGCGGTTCATGTAGTTGGCGAAACCCTGCATGTAGCGGGGGGTGGGGATGAGGAAGGCGTCGTGGCCGTAGGGCGAGTCGATGTCCAGGTAGCAGACGTTCTTGCGCGCGGCCATCAGGGCGTCGACGATTTCCCGCGAACGGGCCGGCGAGAAGCGCCAGTCGGTGGTGAACGACATGATGCAGAAGTCCGCCGTGACATGTGCCAGGGTTGCCGCCAGGTCGCCGCCATGGGCGGCGGCCGGGTCGTAGTAGTCCAGCGCCTTGGTCATCAGCAGGTAGGTATTGGCGTCGAAACGCCCGGAGAACTCCTCGCCCTGGTAGCGCAGGTAGCTTTCGACCTGGAACTCGACGCTGTGGAAGTCGTAGTTGAGCTTGTCGCTCTTGAGCTCACGGCCGAATTTCTCGCCCATCGAGTCGTCGGACAGGTAGGTGATATGGCCGACCATGCGTGCCAGCATCAGCCCGCGCTTGGGGATCACGCCCTGGTCCTGGAACGAGCCGCCGTGGAACTCGGGGTCGGTGAGGATGGCCTGGCGCGCCACTTCGTTGAAGGCGATGTTCTGCGCCGACAGCTTGGGCGCCGAGGCGATGTCCACGCAGTGGCGCACCCGGTCCGGGTAGGTGATGGTCCATTGCAGCGCTTGCATGCCGCCCAGGCTGCCGCCGACGATGGCGGCCCAGGTCCGGATCCCCAGGCGATCGGCCAGGCGCGCCTGGCTATGTACCCAGTCTTCCACGGTCAGTACCGGGAAGTCGGCGCCGTAGGGCTTGCCAGTGGCGGGGTTGATGCTGCTGGGGCCGGTGCTGCCATTGCAGCCGCCGAGGTTGTTCAGGCTGACCACGAAGAAACGGTTGGTGTCGATCGGCTTGCCGGGGCCGATGCAGCTGTCCCACCAGCCCGGCTTGCGGTCGGTGGTGGCATGGTAGCCGGCGGCATGGTGGTGGCCGGACAACGCATGGCAGATCAGCACGGCGTTGCTGGCGCTGCTGTTGAGGGTGCCATAGGTTTCGTAGATCAGTTCGTACGAGGCCAGGGCGCGGCCACAGGCCAGGGCCAGTGGTTCATCGAACCGGGCGATCTGCGGTGTGACCAGACCAACGGAATCTTCGGGAAGGACAGTGGACATCGACCCTGCTCACGCTTGACGGAGGCGTAAGTCTAAAGAGCGCTACCCCCAGCGGCAAGCAAAGGCTTGCCGCTGGATGCAGGGTGGGTCAGATCATCCGCCACAGCTCTTGCGGCATGCCGGCGTAGGCGGCCAGTTGGGGCATGAGGAACGACTGGATCACCTGGATGGCGATGAAGGCGAAGATCGGCGAGATGTCCATGCCGCCGAGGTTCGGCACCAGGCGGCGGAACGGCGCCAGCACCGGTTCGCTTATCTGGTAGGCCAGTTCCGCAGCCGGGTTGTGGCTGTTCGGCGCGACCCAGGAAACGATCACCATGACGATCATCGCCACCCAGAAGATCTTCAGGAACAGCGAGGTGATGCCCAGGATCGACCACATCAGCAGGTGCAAGATGTCGCCGAAGGTGCCGTAGGTGACCATCAGCACGAAGGCCATCAGCAGCGCCTGGATGATGATCGACAGCAGCAACGAGGAGGTATCCAGGCCGGCGATGCTGGGGACCATGCGGCGCAGCGGCTTGAGCAGTGGCTGGGTGGCGCGCACGGCGAACTGGCTCAGCGGGTTGTAGAAGTCGGCCTTGACCAGCTGCAGCACGAAGCGCAGCAGGACGATCACCAGGTACAGGCTGACCAGGGTTTGCACCACGAAGATCGCGGCGCCGGACAGTGCATTCATCAAAAGCTCCTTATTTGCCCAGTTTCTCGGCCAGCTCGGCCGAGCGTTTCGCCGCGGCTTGCAGGGCCTGTTCGACGATGGCCTCGAAGCCGTTGGCCTGGAACGATTTGATCGCCGCTTCCGTGGTGCCGGCCGGCGAGGTGACGCGGCGACGCAGCTCGGCGGCGTCGACGTCGCTGGAAACCGCCATGCGGGCGGCGCCCAGGGCGGTCTGCAGGGTCAGCTGCGAGGCGGTCTCGCGCGGCAGGCCGAGTTTTTCGCCGGCAGCGGTCATGGCTTCGATCAGCAGGAAGAAGTACGCCGGGCCGCTGCCGGAGACGGCAGTGACGGCGTCCAGTTGCTGTTCGTGCTCAAGCCACAGGGCGGTGCCCACGGCTGACAGCAACTGTTCGGCCTGGCGGCGTTGTTCCATGGAAACTTCCCGGGTTGCGTACAAGCCACTGACGCCCTGGCGCAGCAGTGCCGGCGTATTCGGCATGCAGCGTACCAGCGGGATCGCGCCCAGCCAGGCCTGCAGGCTGGCGCAGGTGATGCCGGCGGCAATGGAAACCACCAGTTGGCCCGGTTTCAGGCTCGGTTTCAGCGTTTCGCAGACCGCTTTCATGACTTGCGGTTTGACTGCCAGGACGATCACGTCCACGCCATCGATGGCCTGGGCGTTGTCTGCAAAGGCTTCGATGCCGTGCTCGGCGGTGATCCGTGCGCGGGTTTCGGCACCCGGGTCGCTGGCACGGATCAGCGCGGTGTCCAGGCCCTGGGCGCGCAGGCCGCCAATCAGGCTGGCGGCCATGTTGCCGGCGCCGATAAAGGCAATACGAGTCTTGCTCATGTCGGGTCCTTGTGGGGGAAGAGTGAGTTAAGCATGGAATCAGGCCTGGCCGTAGTCGCGGGCGCCGAACAAGGCGGTACCGATGCGGACCCAGGTCGCACCTTGGGCGATGGCCGCTTCCAGGTCATGGCTCATGCCCATGGACAGGGTGTCCAGGCCAAGATCGAGCTGCGCCTGCAGTTCACGTAGCGTGGCGAAAGCGGCCTCTTGCTCGGCGCGGTCCTCGGTAGGTTCCGGGATTGCCATCAACCCGCGCAGGCGCAGGCCGGGCAGGGCGTTCACGGCCTGCGCAAGTGCTGGCAGTTCGGCGGGCGAACAACCGGACTTGCTGTCCTCGCCGCTGACATTCACCTGCAGGCAGATGTTCAGCGGTGGCAGCTCGGCAGGTCGCTGCTCCGAGAGGCGTTGGGCGATCTTCAGGCGGTCCACGGAGTGTACCCAGTCGAAATGCTCGGCGATGGCCTTGGTCTTGTTCGACTGAATGGGGCCAATGAAGTGCCAGATCAAGGGCAGGTCGGAAAGTGCCTGTTGTTTGGTCAGGGCTTCCTGAAGGTAATTCTCACCCACATCGCGCAAGCCGGCCGCATAGGCCTCGCGGATGGCGCTGGCCGGCTTGGTCTTGCTCACCGCCAGCAGCTGCACGCTGGCCGGGTCGCGCCCGGCGGCCCGGGCCGCACTGTCGATGCGGCGGGCAATGACGGAAATGTTGTCTGCTAGGGTGGACATGGTTCGTCGCCGACGGCTTTGGGGTCTGCGGCATTCTACCTGCTTGAACGTCGTTGGGGAGTCTCATGGATGTGACTGAGTTATTGGGGCAGGCCTCTGCCGCAGGTGCCAGCGACCTGCACCTGGCTGTGGGGGAGGTGCCGTTGCTGCGTCTGGATGGCGAGCTTCGGCGCCTGGACCTGCTGCCTTTGACCGCGGGGGCGCTGGAGCAGGGCATGGCTGCGCTGCTCGATGATGAACAGTGCCGGCAATGGCTGGCTGGGGATGAGCTGGACCTGGTCTTGAGCCTGTCTGGAGTGGGACGCTTTCGGCTGAACCTGTTCCGCCAGTGCAAGGGGCTGGGTGTCAGCGTGCGTCTGATTCCGCCGCAGCTGCCAACTATCGAAGCGCTTGAACTGGTGGAGCTCTTCGAGCATATCGCCGGGTGCCGGGATGGCCTGGTGCTGATAGGTGGACCGACCGGCAGCGGCAAGTCCAGCACCTTGGCGGCGCTGGTTGACCGGCTCAACCGCGACTATGCGCTGCACATCGTCACCCTCGAAGACCCGATCGAGTTTATCCACAGCGGGCAGCGCAGCCTGGTCAATCAACGAGAGGTCGGCAGTCATAGCCGCGACCTTGCCCAGGGCCTGCGTAGTGCCCTGCGTCAGGATCCAGACGTGATCGTGATCGGTGAGTTGCGCGACCTGGAGAGTATTCGCCTGGCGTTGCGGGCAGCGGAAACCGGGCACCTGGTGCTTGCCACCGTGCATACGCGTTCGGCGGTGAACAGTGTCGACCGGCTGGTAGAGGTGTTCGCGCCCGAGGAAAAACCGTTGGTGCGCACCATGCTCGCCGAGTCGCTGCGCCTGGTGGTCGCGCAGGTGCTGGTCAGGCGGCGGGGTGGCGGGCGTGTAGCGGCGCGCGAGGTGCTGGTGGTGACGCCTGCGGTACGCAACCTGGTCCGTGAGGGGCGGATGGCGCAGGTCTATTCGTTGATGCAGTCAGGAGGGGCGGTCGGGATGCGAACGATGGAGGCGGCGATGCGGGCGTTGGGGGCGTGAGCGCCATCGCGGGGCAAGCCCGCGATGGCCAGTTCAGCGCTTGGCCAGGCGCAGCGCTTGCTGCTGCTGGTCCTTCGGCAATACGCGCTTGGCCACCACGTAGTGCTTCTGCCAGTAAGGCTTTTCCAGGCTGTCGATGCTCACCCGCTTGCCGGTGCGCGGCGCATGGATGAAGCGGTCGTTGCCAAGGTAGATGGCGACATGATTGACCCGACGGCTCTTGATGTTGAAGAAGATCAGGTCGCCTGGCTTGAGATCGCTCTTGGCCACCTTCACGCCCTGGCCCTGGGCCATGGCGTTGGAAGTGCGTGGCAGGTCGACATCGGCCACGTCGTTGAATGCGTACTTGACCAGGCCGCTGCAGTCGAAGCCCTTCTTCGGGCTGCTGCCGCCCCAGCGATAGGGCGTGCCGAGCACGTTCACGGCGCGACTGAGCACTTCGCTGCTCTGCTTGGGCGACATGGCCACGGCCTGCATGCCCACGGTGTGCTGTTTGGCGGCGTTGGCCGGCCGAGCGCGCAAGGAGGTGCTGCGATACTGAACCGGGGTGCGTTTCACCGTGGCGTCAGCGTTGCTGGTATAGCCGGTGAATCCGCTGGGAAGTCGTTGCTCACGGTTGGTGGCGTGGGCGGCCAGGGGTAACAAAAGGCAGAGGGTCAGCCATGTCTTGAGAAAAGGTGGCATAGATGAAGCTCTTATAGGTGTTGGCGCGCAACTTTATAACAGCTTTTTGATCAAATTCTGATCCGTTGGTCGCTCAAGCACGTACCATATGTCGGGTCAAAACGAAAAAGTCACATTTTTCCTTAGAAAATTTTCGGCTATCCCACGAGGGCTTCGAATGAATGGTTATCAACAGGGCACACCCTCGCACGACACCCATAGCAAGGTTCTTGGCTACCTGCTGTGGATCTTCGGCTTTACCGGCTCGCACCGCTTCTACTATGGCAAGCCGATCACCGGCACCATCTGGTTCTTCACTCTGGGGCTGCTGGGCATCGGCTGGCTGATCGACCTGTTCCTGATCCCGTCGATGGACCGTGAGGCGGACATGCGTTTCGAGTCGGGCGGAGTGGATTACAACCTGGCGTGGATCCTGCTGACCTTCCTCGGCATCTTCGGCGTGCATCGGCTGTATCAGGGCAAGTGGATCAGTGCGCTGATCTACCTGTTCACCGGCGGGTTGTTCCTGTTGGGCGTGCTGTATGACTTCTGGACGCTCAACAGCCAGATTTCCCAGGTCAACGCCGAGCGTCGCCGGGTATGAAAAAAGGCCTTGTCGCTGCGAGCGGCAAGGCCTTTTTCTGTTACTGACGCCGCTGTTGCAGCAGCAGGTTGCTGAAGCCTGCACCGGCCAGTTGTTTCTGCGCCACGGTCAACTGTTCGCGGTTGCTGAACGGGCCGACCATCACGCGGTACCAGGTCTCTTCCTTCACCGTGCCCGACTCCACCTTGACCGCCTGGCCAAGCAGAATGATTTGCGCACGGACCTTGTCGGCATCGGCCTGTTTGCGGAACGAACCGGCCTGCAGGAAGAACTGGGTGGTGGCCGCTGGCTTGATCACCGGTGGTGCCGGTGGCGGCGTCTGCCCCAGCAGCGCAGCCTGGGCGCGGGCGGTATCGATCTTCGCCGCTTCCGCCGGAGTGACCGGCGTGCTCGGCACGGGCGGCTGCGCCGGTACCGGCGGAGTTTTCTCCGGCACTGCCTCGGGCGGCACGATCACTTCCGACTCCGGCAGCAGGGTGTAGAAGTCGTACTTCGGCTTCACCGGCTGCTGTGGCGTCGGAGTGGTGGTCTTGCTCGCTTCGGCGACCTTCTCCTGCTTCTGCTGCTCGGGCTTGGTGCGCTTGATATCGGCGCCACCGGGTTCGAGCTTCATCAGGAAGGCGATGAACGCCCCCACGGTCAGGCCGACCGCCAGCCACACCCAGCCCGGAATCGGCTGCTTGCTGGCAGGCGGCTGGGAGCGGCTGGCGCCGCGCTTGGGTGCGGGTTTTTTCTTTGCAGCCAACTTACATGCGCTCCAGGGTTTCCAGGCCGAGCAGTTCCAGGCCCTGCTTGAGGGTGCGGCCGGTCAGGGCAGCCAGGCGCAGGCGGCTCTGCTGTTGTTCGGTGGTTTCGGCGGAAAGGATCGGGCAGTTCTCGTAGAAGCTGGAGAACAGGCCGGCGAGGTCGTACAGGTAGGTGCATAGCACGTGAGGCGTGCCTTTTTCAGCGACGTTGTTGAGGATCTCGCCGAACTGCGCCAGGCGCGCGGCCAGGTCCTGCTCATGCGCTGCCTGCAGGACGATGCTGCCGTCGACCTCGTCGAAGCCCTTGCCGAGCTTGCGGAACACACCGGCCACGCGGGTGTAGGCGTACAGCAGGTACGGCGCGGTGTTGCCTTCGAAGTTGAGCATCAGCTCGAAGTTGAAGCTGTAGTCGCTGGTGCGGTGCTTGGACAGGTCGGCGTACTTGACCGCGCCGATGCCGACCACCTCGCCGATGTGACGCAGTTCGTCCTCGGCCAGCGACGGGTTCTTCTCCTTGACCAGCGCGTAGGCGCGGTCCTTGGCCTCGGTGAGCAGGTCGATCAGCTTGACGGTGCCGCCATCGCGGGTCTTGAACGGGCGGCCATCGGCGCCATTCATGGTGCCGAAGCCCATGTGCTCCATCTTCATCGGGTGGCCGACGAAGCCTGCGCGGCGGGCCACTTCGAACACCTGGTTGAAGTGCAGGGCCTGGCGCTGGTCAACGAAGTACAGGGCACGGTCGGCCTGCAGCTTGTTGCTGCGATAGCGCACGGCGGCCAGGTCGGTGGTGGCGTACAGGTAGCCGCCGTCGGCCTTCTGCACGATCACCGGCAGCGGCTCGCCCTCGGCGTTCTTGAACTCCTCGAGGAACACGCACTGGGCGCCTTGGTCCTCGACCAGCAGGCCCTTGCTCTTGAGGTCGGCGACCACGTTGGCGAGGTCGGCGTTGTAGGCGCTCTCGCCCATGACGTCGGCCATGGTCAGTTTGACGTTGAGCAGCTCGTAGGTCTTCTGGCAGTGCGACAGCGAGATGTCCTTGAAGCGCGTCCACAGAGCCATGCACTCAGGGTCACCGGCCTGCAGCTTGACCACCAGGCCGCGGGCGCGGGTGGCGAACTCTTCGGACTCGTCGAAGCGCTTCTTGGCGGCGCGGTAGAAATTCTCCAGGTCCGACAGTTCGTCGCTGGTGATCGGATTTTCTTCCAGGTAGGCCAGCAGCATGCCGAACTGGGTGCCCCAGTCGCCCACGTGGTTCTGGCGGATGACCTTGTCGCCGAGGAATTCCAGCACGCGGGCGACGCTGTCGCCGATGATGGTCGAGCGCAGGTGGCCGACGTGCATCTCCTTGGCCAGGTTGGGCGCCGACATGTCGATCACCACCTTTTCTGCCGGGCCGGCCTTGCGCACGCCCAGGTGCTCGTCGGCCAGGGCGGCGTCGAGTCGGTTGGCCAGGGCGTCGGTGTTCTGGAAGAAGTTCAGGAAGCCGGGGCCGGCGATCTCGGCCTTGCTGATGTCGGCGCTGGTCGGCAGGCTGGCGATGATTTTCTCGGCCAGGTCGCGCGGCTTCATGCCGGCCGGCTTGGCCAGCATCATGGCGATGTTGCTGGCGAAGTCGCCGTGGGTCTTGTCCCGGGCGTTTTCCACCTGGATCGCCGGCGTCAGCCCTTCAGGCAGCACACCGTCGGCGACGAGTTGGGTGAGGGCTTGCTGGATCAGCTGGCGAATGGTGTCTTTCATGGGGTTCTCTTTTCGACCGCAAGCGCGGTGAGCGCTTCGATGCGCAGGTGGAAAAACTGGGCATTATCCGTTGCCGGGCGCGGGTTGCCAACCTTTGAGCGGCGAGCTGCAAGTTTCAAGCGGCAAGCTGCAAGTAGAGGCCCCAGCGCAAGCCAGCTGTTTCTTGCAGCTTGAGGCTTGCAGTTTGTCGCTCAATACAGGTCCACAGGATCGACATCCAGTGACCAGCGCACCTGGCGCCCCGACGGCATCTGCTCCAACACTAGCAACCAGGCACTGATCAGTCGATGCAGGGGTGCCCGGGCATTGGCCTGGAGCAATAGTTGCGCACGGAACCTGCCCGCCCGTCGTTCCATGGGGGCCGGGACCGGACCGAGCAACTCGATGCCGTGCAGGCCCTGCTCGGCAAGTACGCGCTCGGCGGCGGCGCAGGCTTCGTCAAGGAAGCCTTCCGCCTGGCCCGGCTTGTGCGCGTCGGCGCGCAGCAGCGCCAGGTGGGCGAAGGGTGGCAACCCGGCCGCCCGGCGCTCGCTCAAGGCCTGTTCGGCGAAGGCGAAGTAGCCCTGTTCGGTCAATTGCACCAGCAGTGGGTGGTCGGCCAGGTGGGTCTGCACAATGACTTTGCCCGGCTCCTCGGCGCGCCCGGCGCGGCCAGCGACCTGGACGATCAGCTGGGCCATGCGTTCGCTGGCGCGGAAGTCACCGGAGAACAGCCCTCCATCGGCGTCCAGGATTGCGACAAGGGTGACGCGAGGAAAGTGGTGCCCCTTGGCGAGCATTTGGGTGCCGACCAGGATGCTCGGCTGGCCGCGCTGGATGGTGGCGAACAGGTTGTGCATGGCGTCCTTGCGCGAGGTGCTGTCGCGGTCCACACGCAGGATCGGGTAGTCCGGGAACAGCACCTTCAGCCGCTCCTCGGCACGTTCGGTACCAGCGCCCACCGGGCGCAGGTCGACATGGGCGCATTGTGGGCATTGCAGTGGCAGGCGTTCGTCGTAGCCGCAATGATGGCAGCGCAGTACCGCGGAGCGTTGGTGTACGGTCATGCGCGCATCGCAACGCGGGCATTCGGAGAGCCAGCCGCAGTCGTGGCACAGCAATGTTGGGGCGAAGCCGCGGCGGTTGAGGAACACCAGCACCTGCTGGCCGGCCTCGAGCGTCTGGCGGATGGCCTGTTGCAACGGGCCGCTGATGCCGCTGTCCAGCGGCAGGCTGCGCACGTCCAGGCGCAGGAAGCGCGGCGCCTTGGCGCCGCCGGCGCGCTGGTTCATACGCAGCAGGCCGTAGCGGCCGCTGTGGGCGTTGTGCAGGCTTTCCAGCGACGGTGTGGCCGAGCCCAGCAGGATCGGGATGTTCTCCTGGTGCGCGCGCACCACGGCCAGGTCGCGGGCGTGGTAGCGCAGGCCTTCCTGCTGTTTATAGGAGCCGTCGTGTTCTTCGTCGATGATGATCAGGCCCGGGTTCTTCATCGGGGTGAACAGCGCCGAGCGGGTGCCGATGATGATGTCCGCATCGCCATCGCGGGCCGCCAGCCAGGCGTCCAGGCGCTCGCGATCACCCACCGCCGAATGCAGCAGGGCGATGCGCGCGTTGAAGCGCTGCTCGAAGCGTTGCAGGGTTTGCGGGCCGAGATTGATCTCGGGGATCAGGATCAGCGCCTGCTTGCCGGCTTCGAGGGTTTCGCGGATCAGCTGCAGGTAGACCTCGGTCTTGCCGCTGCCGGTGACGCCAGCCAGCAGGTAGGCGTGAAAGGCGCCGAAGCCCGAGCGCACGGCCTCGAAAGCAGCGCGCTGCTCTTCGTTGAGCGGCAGTTCCGGTTGGGCCAGCCAGTGCTCGTGGCGCGCCGCTGGCAGGTGGCGGCGCACTTCGACTTCCACCAGTTCCTTGGCCAGCAGCAGGTCGAGGCTGTCTTTGTTCAGGCCGAGCTTGCTCAGCAGGCTGTGGGCAACGCCGTGGGGGTGTTGCGACAGCGTCTTTAGGGCGTCGCGCTGGCGGGGGGCGCGGGCGATGCGTGGGTCTTCCAGGCGTGCGCCGGGTGCGACATGCCAGAAACGCTCTTGGCGTGCCTCCGCCGGTTCGCCCTGGCGCAGCAGTGTCGGCAGCGCCCAGTTGAGGGTGTCCCCCAGGCTGTGCTGGTAATACTGCGCGGTCCACAGGCACAGCTTGAACAAGGCTGGTGGCAGGGGCGAGACAGGATCGAGCAAGGCGCTGGCCGGCTTGAGCTTGTCGGCCGGGACTTCGCTCTGCTGCGCGACCTCCACCAGCACGCCGATCATCTCGCGGCGCCCGAACGGTACGCGGATACGCATACCGGGCGTCAGCGCCTGGCGCGCCATGCTCGCGGGCGCCCGGTAGTCGAACAGGCGACGCAGGGGCGAGGGCAGGGCAAGGCGCAGAATGACGTCGGACACGCGGAAGGTCTCTGGAGGGCGTTTCACAAATCAGGCGAGCCTAGCAGACGACGGTCGGTGCAAGCGACAACTTGCGCTACGGCTGCTCTCTGGTATTATTCGCCGCCTAATTACGTGCGGTATTCAACAATAGGTGTTGGGTGGCGGCACGCAGCTCGAGGAAGTGACCATGAAAGCAGATATTCATCCGAACTACGAAGTAGTTGCAGTCACCTGCAGCTGCGGCAACAAGTTTGAAACTCGTTCGACCATGGGCAGCGTCCTGGCGATCGACGTTTGCAACCTGTGCCACCCGTTCTACACCGGTAAGCAGAAAGTCCTGGACACCGGCGGCCGCGTACAGAAGTTCGCCGATCGCTTCGGCATGTTCGGTGCCAAGAAGTAATCATGCGCATGGCGAAGCCTTCGGGATTCGCGCTGTTGCAAAAGAAGGCGCCCCTTGTGGGCGCCTTTTTTGTGGGCGCGATCTGGCATTTCCCGGCCCTGGCCTTCTGTCCGTCGCCTGACAAACCGCAAACGGTGGCAGTGCGCCAGGTGGTCGATGGCGACACCCTGCGCCTGGTCGATGGGCGCAGCGTGCGGCTGATCGGCATCAATGCGCCAGAGATCGGCCGCAAGGGGCGTACCAGCGAACCTTATGCCGAGGCTGCCAAGAGGCGCTTGCAGGCACTGGTGAAGGCCAGCGATGGTCGTGTCGGGCTGGTTCCGGGCGTAGAACCCAAGGACAAGTACGGCCGTATCCTGGCGCATATCTATGGCCGCGCTGGCAACAATCTGGAAGCACAACTGCTCAGCGAGGGGCTGGGCTACCAGGTGGCCATTGCACCCAATGTGCAGCTATCGGGCTGCCAGCAGCAGGCCGAGCAGCAGGCGCGCAAGGCCAGGGCCGGGCTGTGGCGACAATCGCCGGTCACCCGCGGGCGCGATGTGCGGCAATCCGGATTCGCAGTGATCGGCGGCAGGATCAACGGGATCGAGCGCAATCGCGGCGGCATCTGGCTGGAACTTGACGAGGGCGTGGTTCTGCAGGTTCCCGCTCGTCTGCAGCGCAACTTCCCCGCCAGCTTCTTCGCTAACCTCAAGGGACGCCAGGTCGAGGCGCGTGGCTGGGTGCTGGATCGTTCCCGCAAGGGCGGGCTCAAGCCTGGGCAGCGACGCTGGCTGTTGCCATTGACCGATCCAAGCATGTTGGCGCTTGTTTCTGGCTAAATAGTTGTAGACATTTTGCTATTGGATTGTACACACTGGCTCCCGTAAGCCCCGTGGGTTATAGCGTAAAGTCGTAGGCCAAAGGCCTTGACACATAGTGACCGGGCAGTCTTGTCGCCCCCCGGCTCTTTGCGTATCCTCGGCGGTCCGTCAGAACAGTAAATAGCGGAATGCCCATCATGTCAGACCTGAAAACCGCCGCTCTCGAATACCACGCTCAGCCTCGTCCGGGGAAACTGAGCGTCGAGCTCTCCAAGCCAACCGCCACCGCCCGTGACCTTGCCCTGGCCTACAGCCCGGGTGTCGCCGAGCCTGTGCGCGAGATCGGCCGTGATCCGGAGCTGGCCTACAAGTACACCGGCAAGGGCAACCTGGTTGCGGTGATCTCCGATGGCACCGCCATCCTCGGTCTGGGTGACCTCGGCCCACTGGCCTCCAAGCCGGTCATGGAAGGCAAGGGTGTTCTGTTCAAGCGTTTCGCTGGTATCGACGTGTTCGACATCGAAGTCGAGTCGGAGAGCCCGCAGGCTTTCATCGACACCGTTCGCCGTATCTCCATCACCTTCGGCGGCATCAACCTGGAAGACATCAAGGCACCTGAGTGCTTCGAGATCGAGCGCACGCTGATTGAGCAGTGCGACATTCCCGTCTTCCACGATGACCAGCACGGCACCGCGATCGTTACCGCGGCCGGCATGATCAACGCTCTGGAAATCGCCGGCAAGAAGCTCGAAGACGCCAAGATCGTCTGCCTGGGCGCCGGTGCCGCGGCCATCTCCTGCATGAAGCTGCTGGTGAGCATGGGTGCCAAGGTCGAGAACATCTTCATGATCGACCGCAGCGGTGTGATCCACGCTGGCCGCGACGACCTGAACCAGTACAAGGCCCAGTTCGCCCACGCCACCGACAAGCGCACCCTGGCTGACGCCCTCGACGGCGCAGACGTGTTCGTCGGCTTGTCCGGCCCTAACCTGCTGAGCGCAGAAGGCCTGAAGTCGATGGCCGCCAACCCGATCGTGTTCGCCTGCTCGAACCCGGACCCGGAAATCGCCCCGGAGCTGGCTCACGCCACCCGCAGCGACGTGATCATGGCCACCGGTCGTTCCGACTACCCGAACCAGGTCAACAACGTACTGGGCTTCCCGTTCATCTTCCGTGGTGCCCTGGACGTTCGCGCCAAGCGCATCAACGAAGAGATGAAGATCGCTGCCGCCATCGCCCTGAAGGACCTGGCCAAGCTGCCGGTGCCGAAGGAAGTCTGCGAAGCCTATGGCGTGCAAGCCCTGGAGTTCGGCCGTGAGTACATCATTCCGAAGCCGCTGGACGCTCGCCTGATCACCGTGGTTTCCGATGCCGTGGCCAAGGCCGCCATCGAGTCCGGTGTGGCCACCCTGCCGTATCCGAAGCACTACCCGCTCAAGAGCGTGGATGACGTGTTCAACGGCTGATCCAGTCGTAGTGTCATGAAAAAGCCCCGGCTCGCGAGAGTCGGGGCTTTTTGTTGGGCCTGGGTTATTGCGGGGCAGGCCTGCGCACGCGGAGTTCAATGTCATCCCTTTCAGGGCGATCGCGTCAGGGCTTGCTGGTGCTCGCCGACAGCCTTGCAGCGCCTACCAGATCGAGCGCCGCCCGCGCGGCGCATCGCTGGCAAGCCAGCTCCCACATTTGTTTCGGGCCAGTTACTACTGGTCCATCTCCACTGTCCGCCTTGGTGGCATAACGCGGTGGCGAGGTGGGCGTCGCCGGCCCCTCACAAGACTTGAGGCATGAACTAAGGCGGGCAGCGGTACCTTTACAGGCATAACTGGCCCGAAACAGATGTGGGAGCTGGCTTGCCAGCGATGCGCCGCGCGGGCGGCGCTCGATCTTGAGAGCGCTGCAATGTTTTCGGCGAGCACCTGGCGGCCCTCACCGAAAACCTGCAAAGGTTGCCCTTTAGAACAGATCCATCGGCGCTGCTTCATCTGCCGGCAGCGGGCTGCCCGGTGCTGCGCCGTTGCCCAGTTCGTCCGCCGACGGTGGCGAGTCCTCGGCCTTGAACAGTTCGAAGTAGGCGTTCGGTGTGCTCGGCGTGGCGGCGCGGCCGCTGATCGGGTCGACGCGCAGGCTGAGGATGCCCTCGGGTTCGGCTGGCGGGTGCTCGGGCATGCCCTTGAGCGCGGCGCCCATGAAGCTCATCCAGATCGGCAGGGCCACGGTACCACCGTATTCGCGGCGCCCCAGGGTTTCCGGCTGGTCGAAGCCGACCCAGACGGTGGTTACGTAGTCGGCGTTGTAGCCGGAGAACCAGGCGTCCTTGGACTCGTTGGTGGTACCGGTCTTGCCCGCCAGGTCCGAACGGCCGAGGGCCAAGGCGCGGCGGCCGGTGCCGCGCTTGATCACGTCCTGCAGCATGCTGGTGAGAATGTACGAGGTGCGGCCATCGATGATCTGCTCGGCCACGGCGGGGGCCTGGGGTACTTGGAGTGCCGGGGTGATCTGGCCTGCGGCCAACGGCGCCTCGCCTGGCATCGGAGCGGCGCTGATGGGGGCCTCAGGTGCGGCGAGGCCGGCCTGGTCCTGGCTGCCCTGCGGCACGCGTGGCGGGTTTGCGGTGAACAGGGTTTCGCCGTTGCGGCTCTCGACACGCTCGATCAGGTATGGGCTGATCTTGTAGCCGCCGTTGGCGAAGGTGCTCCAGCCTGTGGCGATCTCCATCGGCGTGAGTGTTGCGGTGCCCAGCGCCAGCGACAGGTTGCGTGGCAGGTCCTGCTTGTTGAAGCCGAACTTGGCGATGTAGTCGATGGTGCGATCCACGCCCATCGCCTGCAGCAGGCGGATCGATACGAGGTTGCGCGACTTGTACAGCGCCTCGCGCATGCGGATCGGGCCGAGGAACGTATTGGTGTCGTTCTTCGGCCGCCAGACCTTGTCCAGGTACTCGTCGACGAACACGATCGGGGCGTCGTTGACCAAGCTGGCGGCGGTGTAGCCGTTGTCCAGGGCGGCGCTGTAGACGAATGGCTTGAAGCTCGAGCCAGGCTGGCGCTTGGCCTGCATGGCGCGGTTGTAGTTGCTCTGTTCGAAGGAGAAACCGCCGACCAGGGCGCGGATGGCGCCGTTGTAAGGGTCGAGGGTGACCAGCGCGCTCTGGGCGCCGGGCACCTGGCTGAACTTCAGCTTGCCATCGTCCAGGCGTTGCAGGCGTACCAGGTCGCCGACCTGGGACACATCCGCCGGCGACTGCGGCGAGCGCCCCTGCGAGTTGCTGTTGAGGTATGGGCGGGCCCACTTCATGGTGTCCCAGGCGACGTTTTCCTCCAGTCCGCCACGGGTCATCACCTTCAGTCCGGTCCTCTCGACCTGGGTGACGATGGCGGGCTCCAGGCCGCCAAGGGTACGTTGCTTGCTCAGCTCCTGCAGCCAGGCCGCACGCGTCTTGCCAGGGAAGCGCGCCTCGGGGCCGCGGTAGCCGTGGCGTTCGTCGTACTCGCTGAGGCCGTTGAGGACTGCGCTATTGGCCATCTGCTGCATGTCGCTCGGGACGGTGGTGGTGACCCGGAAGCCTTCGGTGTAAGCGTCGCTACCGTAGCGGCCGACCATCTCGGCGCGGGCCATCTCGGCGACGTAGGGCGCATTCACCTCTGGGGTCGGCACGTGGTAGCTGGCATTCAGCGGCTCGGCCAGGGCGGTCTGGTAGCTGGCTTCGTCGATCTTGCCAAGCTTGTACATGCGCCCGAGGATCCAGTCGCGGCGCTCCTTCGCGCGTACCGGGTTGGCCAGCGGATTGAAGCGCGATGGCGCTTTGGGCAGGCCGGCGATCATGGCCATCTGCGCGAGGCTGACGTCACGGATCGATTTGCCGTAGTACACCTGCGCCGCGGCGTCGATGCCGTAGGCGCGGTTGCCCAGGTAGATCTTGTTGACGTACAGCTCGAGGATCTCGTCCTTGGTCAGCTCACGTTCGATCTGCAGGGCCAGGAGAATCTCGTTGGTCTTGCGTGAGAAGCTGCGTTCGCTGGTGAGGAAGAAGTTCTTCGCCACCTGCATGGTGATGGTGCTGCCGCCGCTCTGGATATGCCCGGACTTGACCAACTGCGAGGCCGCACGCATCAGGCTGCTGGGGTCGACGCCATAGTGATTGAGGAAATTGTCATCCTCGGCGGACAGAAGCGCCTGGATGAACTGTGGGGGAATTTCCTGGAACTTGATCGGCGAGCGCCGCATTTCGCCGAACTCGGCGATCAGCTTGCCGTCGCTGCTGTAGACCCTCAGGGGGATTTGCAACTGGACGCTTCTGAGCGCGTCGACCGAGGGCAGGCTGGGACTAAGATACAGAAACGCACCGCTCACACCGAGCACGAGCGCGCAGATGACGGCGACGAGAGACCACCAGAAGAACTTCAGCAGGCGTATCAAGGCTTTTGGGTGTCCAGGTTGAGAGTGGGTTGCGCGCGGGGCCGGCGGACAGAAAAAACGCTGGCCATTATAAGCATTTTTCGTCCCGCCGGGTGACCGCCCGGGCTGAGGACGGCCGCCTGCGCCGCAAGGGTTCGGGCTGTCAATGACCAGGAAGGAACGGCCATGCTTGGACGCTTTGGCAGGGACGCCGGTTCACTGCTGGGGGTGGAAATCACCTCCGATTCCATACGAATGTTGCATTTGCACCGCCAGCCTGGCGGTCGCGTGGCGGGCTGGGCAAATGAGCGCATTGGCGTCGCGCCAGGCCGTTCATGGTTGTGCGATCCTGGGGAGCGCCTGGTCGCGGGGTTGCGGCAGGCCCATACCCGGTGCCGGACAGTGCAGTCCCAAGTCGCTGTCGCGCTGCCTTCATCACAGGTCATCTGCAAGGTGTGCCGGTTGCCTGCCGGGCTCACCGAGCATGGAGTCGAGGCCGCTTTGCTTGCGCAAGCCGAGCAGCTGTTTCCCTTTACGGTGGAAGACCTTGCCCTGGATTTTCAGGTGCGTGGCCCATGCCCCGATGCCGCTGGCCAGGTCGAGGTAGTGGTGGTCGCCTGTCGGCAGAGTCAGCTCGACCCGTTGGAGCGCACGTTCGAGCAAGCCGGTCTGCAGCTGGTGGCCGTGGAGGTGGACAGTTTTGCTTTGCGGCGCGCATTGATGTCCGAGGTGCAGGCAAGCGCCACGGCGCTGATGCAGTTGGAACCGGACGAGGTGGTCTTGCACTGCTGGCAGGGAGGGCTCTTACCGCAGCGCCGCCATATTGCCTTGCCATCGCCAACACGTTGGTCCGAGGCTGTCGATGGGCTCTGGCCGCTGGCGGTCCAGGCTGAGGTCGAGAAGGTTGTGTTGTTCGGTTCCTGCGCCGATGGCGTTCGGGCCGCGGACCTATCTGAGCGCCTGGGTGTGGATTGCCATGTCGGTTGTCCGAAGCCGCTGGTCAGTGGACCGGATGCGGCACGCGTGCCCGCTGCCGCCATGGCCCTGGCCTGTGGATTGGCAATGGGAGGGCTGGGATGAAGGAAAGACTGAACCTGATGCCCTGGCGCGAACAGCGCCGGGCAAGCGTTGTGCGGCGATTCCGGATCACGCTGGTCGCCACGTTGGTAGTGGCGCTGTGTGGGGTCATGTTGCTGGATCGAATGGCACGGTCGCGTCTGGCCAGGCAAGCGCAGATCGTCGCTTCGCATCAGGCGGCCGTTGAGCGCTTGGTTGCCTCGCAGGGGCAGCTTGAGCAGATGCGCGAAGCGCGGGATGCGTTGTTGGCTGAGCAGGCGGTGGTATGCGCGCTGGGTGCAGAGCGGGCTCGACTGCCTGGGCTGTTTCTGGCGCTGGAGCAGGCCCTGCCCGCAGGTGCGCGCTTGACTGAGGTGGGCGTGGAGGACGGGCGTGTGCGCCTTGCCGGGTTGGCGGCCTCTGCTTCAGTGGTGGCCCGGCTGATGCGCGACTTGGAACAGGCAAAGATGGTGCGGGATCTGGAGCTTGTCAGCCTGCGGCGTTACGACCAGGGCGACGAGTTCTTGCTGGCGGCGCGATTGCTGGGGAGCGAGTCATGAGTCGTCTGTGGGTTCAGGATTGGCAGGGTCTTGCAGCCCGGTCCCGGATGTTCAGGTGCCTGACGGCAATCGGGCTGGTGTTCCTGGTCGCCTTCGTGGGTTATTTCGCTCGTCTGCGTACACCGCTCCTGAGCTATTCGGAGGCGTTCCAGCAACAGTTGCAACTACAGAGCGCCTTGGCGCAAAGGGGGGCACAGCTCGTCGAGCTGGAGCGGGAACAGCAGGCGCTGGAGCGGGCCCGGACAGGCCTGCAAACGATGCGGTGGCGGCTGGCTGCGGGGGAGGGCATGAGTGAACTGCTCGACCAGTTGGCCTTGTCGGGGCATGAGCATGGCTTGTCATTCGAGCGCATCGAGGTACATGAAGCGCAGCAGGCGTCGGGGTACCGCTTGCAGCCCTTGGAAGTCAGCGTACAGGGTCGCTACCCGGCACTGCGCTTGTGGCTGGAACAGTGGCTGGAGCAGTTGCGTTTGCTGAACGTGGTCCGACTCAGGCTGGCTTTGCAGGAAGGCGATGTAGGGGTGGTTAGCGCGCAGCTGCTGATACATGCCTATCAGCCCGGGGAAGAGCTGCCGGTGCCAGTGGCGCTGGCGGATGAGCCCGCTCGGGTTGCCCTTTCGAAAAGCGGGTTCGATCCGTTTCACGCCTGGATGTCTGCCGCGGATGGCAGGGGGTTACGGCATGTTCCCTTGGCGCAACTGGAAATGGTCGGCTCCCTTTCCCAGGCCGGGCGTCGCCACGCGTTGCTGCGCTCGGCTGGCCGTCTGTATCGGGTCGGGGAGGGCGACCGGGTCGGGTTGGATGAGGGGGTCGTGGTAACAATCGATGCCGAACGTGTGGAAGTCAGCGAGCGTATGTACGTCGGTGGGCGCTGGCAGAGCCGTCCGAGGTATCTGGTACTTAAAAAGCGTGAGCAGGGGGAGGTCAGGGATGAGACCGAGGCGATGGTTGAGCGGCATGGGTCTGGTGAGCATCCTGGGGGTGCAGGCAGCGGAGTTTCAGGGTGAGCCGATGTCGCTCGACTTCCAGGATGTCGAGCTGCGCTCGGTGCTTCAGGTCATGGCGGAGCATGCCGGCGTCAACCTGCTGGCCAGCGATTCGGTGCAGGGGCGAATAACTCTGCGCCTGGAAGAAGTGCCTTGGGACCAGGCGCTCGATTTGGTGCTGCGCAGCAAGGGATTGGGCAAGCGGCAGGAGGGAAATGTGCTGCTGATTGCCCCGCTGGCCGAACTCGCCGACCAGGCGCGTAGAATGGCGCAGGATGTGTCGATGGAGCCATTGCGGCGCGAGCTGATCCCGGTCTTCCATGCCAAGGCCGGCGAGTTGGTGGAGTTACTGCTGGCCAGCCTGGCCGATGATGGCATTCTGGCTGGGCGTGGCAGCCTGGGTGTAGATGCCCGCACCAACACGCTGGTGGTCACACAGCCCGCCGGACGGCTAGTCGAACTACGCAGGCTGGTGGCGGAACTGGATGTGCCGGTGCGCCAGGTCATGATCGAGGCGCGCATCGTCGAGGCCAGCGTCGATTACGAGAAGGCGCTCGGTGTGCGTTGGGGTGGTCCGTTGTATGGTGCGGAGAGTCGGTTGGGTAGTGATTTGTTCGTCGACCTCGGCGTCGAGCGGGCTGGCGCCGGGCTTGGGTTGGGGCTGCTGCGCAGCGACATCCTCCTGGACCTGGAGCTCACTGCCATGGAAAAAAGCGGCAACGGCGAGATCATCTCCCAGCCAAAAGTGGTAACCGCCGACAAGGAAACAGCCCGTATCCTCAAGGGCACCGAAGTGCCCTATCAGGAAACCACCCGCAGTGGCGCCACTTCCGTGTCCTTTCGCGAGGCCTCCCTGTCGCTTGAGGTGACGCCGCAGATCACGCCGGACGGCAAGGTGATCATGGCGGTGCGGGTGACCAAGGACGAGCCCGACTTCGTCAATGCTTTGAACGATGTGCCGCCGATTCGCAAGAACGAGGTCAACGCCAAGGTTCGGGTGGCCGACGGGCAGACCATTGTGATTGGCGGGGTATATTCGACGTCGCAGAACAAAGTGGTCGACAAGGTGCCATTTTTCGGCGATCTGCCGTATGTTGGGCGGCTATTTCGACGCGATGCACTACAAGAGAAAAAATCCGAGCTGCTGGTCTTCCTGACTCCGCGTATCATGAGTGACCAGGCGATTGCTGTGAGTCGTTGATTCTGTGCGAAATTTGATACTTGTAGGGCCCATGGGCGCTGGAAAAAGCACCATCGGGCGCCTGTTGGCCAAAGAGCTGCGCCTGCTGTTCAAGGATTCCGACAAGGAAATCGAGCTGCGAACTGGCGCCAACATCCCGTGGATCTTCGACAAGGAAGGCGAGCCGGGCTTTCGCGACCGCGAGCAGGCGATGATCGCCGAGCTCTGCGCACTCGACGGCGTGGTCTTGGCAACCGGTGGCGGCGCGGTGATGCGCGACGCCAACCGTGCCGCGTTGCATGCCGGTGGCCGGGTAATCTACCTGCATGCCTCGGTGGAGCAGCAGGTGGGGCGCACCTCCCGTGACCGCAACCGACCGCTGCTGCGCACCGCCAATCCGGAAGCCACGTTGCGGGCCCTGCTTGAAACACGCGACCCGCTCTATCGCGAGATTGCCGACCTGGTGGTGGAAACCGACGAACGGCCACCGCGTATGGTCGTGCTCGACATTCTCGAGCGCCTGCAGAAGTTGCCGCCCCGCTGAGCGGGGTCTATCCTCGGCGACCAACGCCGAGACGGGGTTGAACGTCACTGCGCGGGGCCACGACGCCGCCGTGCCCAAGTACATTGTGGGGATACATGCAGACACTTAAGGTCGACCTGGGCGAGCGTAGCTACCCGATCTACATTGGCGAAGGCCTGCTTGACCAGCCCGAGCTGCTAGCGCCGCACATTGTCGGCCGGCAGGTCGCCATCGTCTCCAACGAGACCGTCGCCCCCCTGTACCTCGAACGTCTGAGCAAGACCCTGGGTGCCTATTCGGTGCTGCCGGTGGTGTTGCCCGACGGCGAGGCCCACAAAAACTGGGAAACCCTGCAACTTATCTTCGACGCGCTGCTCACCGCCCGCCACGATCGCCGCACCACCGTGGTCGCCCTTGGCGGCGGCGTGATCGGCGATATGGCCGGTTTCGCCGCAGCCTGTTACCAGCGGGGGGTCGACTTCATCCAGGTGCCGACCACGCTGCTGTCCCAGGTGGACTCTTCGGTGGGCGGCAAGACCGGTATCAACCACCCGCTGGGCAAGAACATGGTCGGTGCCTTCTACCAGCCCAATGCGGTATTGATCGATACCACCAGCCTGAAGACCCTGCCCGCGCGTGAGCTGTCCGCCGGTCTTGCCGAAGTCATCAAGTACGGCCTGATCTGCGACAAGCCTTTCCTCGCCTGGCTCGAGGACAATATGCAGGCGCTGCGTGCGCTGGACTCCGTCGCCCTGACCGAGGCCATCCGTCGCTCGTGCTCGGCCAAGGCCGCCGTGGTCGGCGCCGATGAGCGCGAATCGGGCGTGCGCGCCACGCTCAACCTTGGCCACACCTTCGGCCATGCCATCGAAACACACATGGGCTATGGCGTCTGGCTGCACGGCGAAGCCGTGGCGGCCGGCACGGTCATGGCCCTGGAAATGTCCATGCGCCTGGGCTGGATCGACCAGTCGGCGCGTGATCGCGGAATTCGCCTGTTGCAGGACGCAGGATTGCCGGTGGTGCCACCACAGGAAATGACCCCGGCGCATTTCATGGAGCACATGGCGGTCGACAAGAAAGTGCTCGACGGGCGCTTGCGTCTGGTGCTGTTGCGCCAGCTGGGCGAGGCCGTCGTCACCGACGACTATTCGACAGAGATTCTTCAGGCCACGCTGGCGGCGGATTACCGCGCGATCGTGGCCCAGCTTTGAGGTTGTGACAACGCAATGACCAGTCTGCATGCCGATGAGGCGTTTCTCGATCATTACCAGCTGAGCCACGATCCGTTCGCACCCCGGGTGCCCGGTTTCAAGTTCTTCCCCGCCCAGCGCAAACCAGTGCTTGGCCAGCTGCATCACCTGGCGCGCTACAGCCAGTTGATGCTGGCGGTCACCGGCCCTGTGGGCAGCGGCAAGACCTTGCTGCGCCAGGCACTGGTGGCCAGCACCAACAAGCAGTCGGTGCAAAGCGTGGTGGTATCCGCCCGTGGCGCCAGTGACGCGGCCAGCGTGCTCGGCCAGGTGGCGCAGTCGCTGGGCGTGGCGCAGCCGGAAGTGCAGGCGGTCCTCTCGCAGGTGGTGCAACTGGCGTTGACCGGCCAGGAAGTCTATCTGCTGGTAGACGATGCGGAACAACTGGACGAGTCGGCACTCCAAGCGTTGCTGGAGTTGGCGGCAGGCGTAGCCGAAGGGCGCCCGCACGTGTTCCTGTTCGGCGAGCCTTCGCTGATCGCCGGGTTGGATGAGCTCAATGCCGATGGCGAGCGCTTCCACGTCATCGAGCTGGCCCCGTACAGCGAGGAAGAAACCCGCGAGTACCTGGAGCAGCGCCTGGAGGGCGCTGGCCGGGGCATCGAGGTGTTCACCGCCGAGCAGATCGTCGACATCCACGAAAACTCCGACGGTTGGCCTGGGAACATCAACCAGGTCGCCCGCGATACCTTGATCGAAGCCATGATCGCCAGCCGTACCACGGTCAAGCGACCATCCATGGGGTTCAAAATGCCTAAGAAACACGTGCTTGCGTTGTCCGCTGTGGTCGTGGTCGCCGTTGGTGCGGCTGTCCTGATGCCGAAGAAAGGCGACAAGGCCCCTACTGACACACCCGCTGCCCAGGCCCAACTACCACTGGGTCAGGGCGGCAACGGCGGCGCGCCCGCCATCGAGTTCTCCGGCTCCTCGCAGCCGATGCCGTTGCCGCTGGTCGGTCAGTCGCAGCCGGTGATGCGCGAACCGCTGGCCCAGGCCGCTGGCATGGGTGAAGGTGAAGACGGCGGGCCGGCCGACAACACTGCGCTGCAGCCAGCCACGCCATCGGCTGCCGTGCCGCCGACCGTGACCACCATCGCGCCGCCGCAAGGTGCCACCGCCAGCCCTGCGCCGACTCCGGCCCAGCCGGTGACCAGCGCTCCGGTACAGCCGGTTGCGCCTGCGACGAAGCCAGTAGCAACCCAGCCGGCAAAACCGGTTGCACCTGTCAAGCCAGCCCCGGCCCCGACCCAGGTCGTGAGCGCCAAGCCTGCAGCCAAACCCGCCGAGAAACCGGCTGCCGGCGGCGCCGGCAACAGCAGCTGGTATGCTGGCCAGAAGCCCGGTAATTACGTGGTGCAGATCTTCGGCACCAGCTCCGAGGCGTCGGCGCAGTCGTTCGTCAAGGCGCAGGGTGGCGACTATCGCTACTTCAGGAAAAACCTGCAGGGCAAGCCGCTGTACGTGGTGACCTACGGCAACTTCGCCAGCCGCGACGCGGCCGCTGCGGCAATCAAGAACTTGCCAGCCAAGGTCCAGGCTGGTAAACCTTGGCCACGTACCGTGGGCAGCGTCCAACAAGAGCTGGCCACGGCCCGCTGATACCTTCCGGGCGGCATCACCCCGCCGCCCAGTTGCTGAGCGACTTCTAGCTTTCAACTAGCCTGCTGCGCCCGAGCGCGGCAGGCTTTTCTGTCCCAGACTGCCGGCCACAAGCCCTTTCTTGCAGTCCTGGCTGAAACGCTTCAGACTTCAGTCAAGCCGCTATCACGGCGTACGACTTAAAAACATTCAAAATTGCGACATAAATTTTCAATGGCGAGACATGAAAATTTGTGGGCGTCGCTGTCGCTGTGCAACAATGGTTTTCCATGACCACCGCAAAAAAGCTGGCATTTGATCGGCGTGGATGGTAAGTGGTTGTTAAAAAAGAGATTTGCCTCCGGTTGAGAGGTGAACCTGGTGAGAAAGTGTCTATGAAAACAGGTCTGTACCATCCCGAAGAATTCAAGGACAACTGTGGTTTCGGCCTGATCGCCCATATGACGGGCGAGCCGAGTCACCACCTTCTGCAAACCGCCATGCAGGCGCTGACCTGCATGACCCACCGCGGTGGCATCAATGCCGACGGCAAGACCGGCGACGGTTGCGGTCTGCTCATGCAGAAGCCCGATCAATTCCTGCGCGCCGTGGCTCAGGATCACTTCGCCGTCGAGCTGCCCAAGCAGTACGCCGTCGGCATGGTGTTCTTCAACCAGGACCCGGTCAAAGCCGAAGCTGCTCGCGCCAACATGGACCGCGAGATCGTCAACGCCGGCCTCAAGCTGGTCGGCTGGCGCAAAGTGCCGATCGACACTAGCGTTCTGGGCCGCCTGGCCTTGGAGCGTCTGCCGCAGATCGAGCAGGTGTTCATCGGCGGCGAAGGCCTGAGCGATCAGGAATTCGCCATCAAGCTGTTCAGTGCCCGTCGCCGTTCGTCCGTGGCCAACGCTCACGACGCCGACCACTACATCTGCAGCTTTTCGCACAAGACCATCATCTACAAAGGCCTGATGATGCCGCGCGATCTCGCGGCGTTCTATCCGGATCTGGGTGACGAGCGCCTGCAGACCGCGATCTGCGTGTTCCACCAGCGCTTCTCCACCAACACCCTGCCGAAGTGGCCGCTGGCGCAGCCCTTCCGCTTCCTCGCCCACAACGGCGAGATCAACACCATCACCGGCAACCGCAACTGGGCCATGGCCCGTCGCACCAAGTTCGCCAACGACCTGATCCCCGACCTCGAAGAGCTCGGCCCGCTGGTCAACCGCGTCGGTTCCGACTCATCCAGCATGGACAACATGCTCGAGCTGATGGTCACTGGCGGCATCGATCTGTTCCGCGGCGTGCGCATGCTGGTACCGCCAGCCTGGCAGAACGTCGAGACCATGGACGCCGACCTGCGTGCCTTCTACGAATACAACTCCATGCACATGGAACCGTGGGATGGCCCGGCCGGTATCGTCATGACCGAAGGCCGCCACGCGGTGTGCCTGCTCGACCGCAACGGCCTGCGTCCGGCGCGCTGGGTGACTACCACCAACGGCTACATCACCATCGCCTCGGAAATCGGCGTATGGGGCTACCAGCCCGAGGAAGTCCTGGCCAAGGGCCGTGTCGGCCCAGGCCAGATCCTGGCCGTGGACACCGAGACCGGCCAGATCCTCGACACCGACGCCATCGACAACCGCTTGAAGTCGCGCCACCCGTACAAGCGCTGGTTGCGTCAGCACGCCACGCGCATCCAGGCGACCCTGAGCGACGACCAGGGCGTGGCCAGCTACGACGCCGACCAGCTCAAGCAGTACATGAAGATGTTCCAGGTCACCTTCGAGGAGCGTGACCAGGTGCTGCGCCCGCTCGGTGAGCAAGGCCAGGAAGCGGTCGGCTCGATGGGCGACGACACGCCGATGGCCGTGCTGTCCCAGCGCGTGCGCTCGCCGTACGACTTCTTCCGCCAGCAGTTCGCCCAGGTGACCAACCCACCGATCGACCCGCTGCGCGAAGCGATCGTCATGTCTCTGGAAATCTGCCTGGGCGCCGAGCGCAATATCTTCCAAGAGTCCCCCGAGCACGCCTCGCGGGTGATCCTCAGCTCGCCGGTCATCTCGCCCGCCAAGTGGCGTTCGCTGATGAACCTGGAGCGCGAAGGCTTCGACCGCCAGCTGATCGACCTCAACTATGAACAGAGCGTTGGCCTGGAAGCGGCTATCCGCAACATCGCCGACCAGGCCGAAGAAGCGGTGCGCAGCGGCAAGACCCAGCTGGTACTCAGCGACCGCTACATTGCCCCGGGCAAACTGCCGGTGCATGCCTCGCTGGCCGTAGGCGCAGTACACCATCGCCTGACCGAACAAGGGCTGCGTTGCGACAGCAACATCCTGGTCGAGACCGCCACCGCCCGTGACCCGCACCACTTCGCCGTGCTGCTGGGCTTCGGTGCCTCGGCCGTCTACCCGTACCTGGCCTACGAAGTGCTGGCCGATCTGATCCGCACCGGCGAAGTGCTGGGCGATCTGGACGAAGTGTTCAAGTACTACCGCAAAGGCATCTCCAAGGGCCTGCTGAAGATCCTGTCGAAGATGGGCATCTCCACCATCACCTCGTACCGTGGCGCCCAGTTGTTCGAAGCCATCGGCCTGTCCGAGGAAGTGGTCGGCCTGAGCTTCAAGGGCGTGTCGAGCCGCATCAAGGGTGCGCGTTTCGAAGATCTGGAGAGCGACCAGAAGCTGCTCGCCGCCGAAGCCTGGAGCGCGCGCAAGCCGATCCAGCAAGGTGGCCTGCTCAAGTTCGTCCACGGTGGCGAGTACCACGCCTACAACCCGGACGTGGTCAATACCCTGCAGGCCGCTGTGCAGCAGGGCGACTACGCCAAGTTCAAGGAATACACCACGCTGGTCGACCAGCGCCCGGTGTCGATGATCCGCGACCTGCTGAAAGTGAAAGTGGCTGACCAGGCCCTGGCACTGGATGAAGTCGAGCCGCTGGGGGCCATTCTCAAGCGCTTCGACTCCGCCGGCATCTCCCTGGGCGCGCTGTCGCCAGAGGCTCACGAAGCTCTGGCCGAAGCGATGAACCGCCTGGGCGCGCGCTCCAACTCCGGCGAGGGCGGTGAAGACCCGGCCCGCTATGGCACCGTCAAAAGCTCGAAGATCAAGCAGGTGGCCACCGGCCGCTTTGGCGTGACCCCGGAATACCTGGTCAATGCCGAAGTGCTGCAGATCAAGGTCGCCCAGGGCGCCAAGCCCGGCGAAGGCGGCCAGTTGCCGGGCGGCAAGGTCAACGGCCTGATCGCCAGGCTGCGCTACGCGGTGCCGGGCGTGACCCTGATTTCGCCACCGCCGCACCACGACATCTACTCGATCGAAGATCTGGCCCAGCTGATCTACGACCTCAAGCAGGTCAACCCGCAGGCCCTGGTCTCGGTCAAGCTGGTTGCCGAAGCCGGTGTGGGCACCATCGCCGCTGGCGTGGCCAAGGCCTATGCCGACCTCATCACCATTTCCGGCTACGACGGTGGCACCGGCGCTTCGCCGCTGACCTCGATCAAGTACGCCGGAGCCCCGTGGGAACTGGGCCTGGCCGAAACCCACCAGACCCTGCGCGGCAACGACCTGCGCGGCAAGGTGCGGGTGCAGACTGACGGCGGCCTGAAAACCGGCCTGGACGTGATCAAGGCCGCGATCCTCGGCGCCGAGAGCTTCGGTTTCGGCACCGCGCCGATGATCGCGCTGGGCTGCAAGTACCTGCGCATCTGCCACCTGAACAACTGCGCCACGGGCGTTGCCACCCAGAACGACAAACTGCGCAAGGACCACTACATCGGCACCGTCGACATGGTGATCAACTTCTTCACCTTCGTCGCTGAAGAGACCCGCGAGTGGCTGGCCAAGCTGGGCGTGCGCAGCCTGGGCGAGCTGATCGGGCGTACCGACCTGCTCGACGTGCTGCCGGGCGACACCGAGCGCCAGGGCCACCTCGACCTGACGCCGCTGCTGGGCAGCTCGCACATCCCGGCCGACAAGCCGCAGTTCTGCCAAGTGGACAAGAACCCGCCGTTCGACCAGGGCGAACTGGCCGAGAAGATGGTCGCCATGGCGTTGCCGGCGATTCGCGACATGGCCGGTGGCGAGTTCGCCATGAACATCTGCAACTGCGACCGCTCCATCGGTGCGCGCATCTCCGGCGAAATCGCCAGGCTGCACGGCAACCAGGGCATGGCCGCGGCGCCGATCACCTTCCGCTTCAAGGGCACCGCGGGCCAGAGCTTCGGCGTGTGGAACGCCGGCGGCTTGAACCTGCACCTGGAAGGCGATGCCAACGACTACGTCGGCAAGGGCATGACCGGGGGCAAGGTGACCATCGTGCCACCGGCCGGCAGCCCGTTCGAAACCCAGCACAGCGCCATCGTCGGCAACACCTGCCTGTACGGCGCCACCGGCGGCAAGCTGTTCGCCGCTGGCACCGCGGGCGAGCGCTTCGCTGTACGTAACTCCGGCGCCCACGCTGTGGTCGAGGGCACCGGCGATCACTGCTGTGAATACATGACCGGTGGCTTTGTCTGCGTCCTGGGCAAGACCGGTTACAACTTCGGTTCTGGCATGACCGGCGGCTTCGCCTACGTGCTCGACATGGACAACAGCTTCTTCGACAAACTCAACCACGAGCTGGTGGAAATCCAGCGCATCAGTGGTGAGGCGATGGAAGCCTACCGCAGCCACCTGGCGCGGGTCCTGGGCGAGTACGTGGAAGAGACCGGTAGCGAGTGGGGGCGTGAGCTCTCGGAGAACCTGGACGACTACGTGCGGCGCTTCTGGCTGGTCAAGCCGAAGGCGGCCAACCTCAAGCACCTGTTGTCCAGCACCCGTGCCAACCCGCAGTAAGAACAGCTGCAAGTGACGGGCCCCGTGTGCGGGGTTCGTCGGGCTTACGTGATCGTCTTGCAGCTTGCAGCGTGTAGCTGGCAACTGCGGTAAAGAGGTTTTGAAAAATGGCTGAACGTCTGAGCAACGACTTCCAGTTCATCGAAGTGGGGCGTAAAGACCCCAAGAAAAAGCTGCTGCGCCAGCGCAAGAAAGAGTTCGTCGAAATCTACGAACCCTTCAAGCCGCAGCAGTCCGTGGAGCAGGCGCACCGCTGCCTGGGCTGCGGCAACCCGTATTGCGAGTGGAAGTGCCCGGTACACAACTTCATCCCGAACTGGCTGAAGCTGGTTTCCGAGGGCAACATCCTGGCGGCAGCCGAGCTGTCGCACCAGACCAATACCCTGCCAGAAGTCTGCGGTCGCGTGTGCCCGCAGGACCGCCTGTGCGAGGGTGCCTGTACCCTGAACGACGGCTTCGGCGCGGTGACCATCGGCTCGGTTGAGAAGTACATCACCGACACCGCCTTCGCCATGGGCTGGCGCCCGGACATGTCCAAGGTCAAACCCACCGGCAAGCGCGTCGCCATCATCGGCGCCGGCCCCGCTGGCCTGGGCTGCGCCGACGTGCTGGTGCGTGCCGGCGTGACCCCGGTGGTGTTCGACAAGAACCCCGAGATCGGTGGCCTGCTGACCTTCGGCATCCCCGAGTTCAAGCTGGAAAAGACTGTGCTGAGCAATCGCCGCGAAGTCTTCACCGGCATGGGCATCGAGTTCCGCCTGAATACCGAAGTGGGCCGCGACATCACCATGGAGCAACTGCTCGCCGAATACGACGCGGTGTTCATGGGCATGGGCACCTACACCTACATGAAGGGCGGCTTCCCGGGCGAGGACCTGCCGGGCGTGCATGACGCGCTGGACTTCCTGATCGCCAACGTCAACCGCAACCTGGGCTTTGAAAAGTCGCCGGAAGACTTCGTCGACATGCAGGGCAAGAAGGTCGTGGTGCTCGGCGGTGGCGACACCGCGATGGACTGCAACCGCACCTCGATCCGTCAGGGCGCCAAGGCTGTGACCTGCGCTTATCGCCGTGACGAAGCCAACATGCCGGGCTCGCGTAAAGAGGTGAAGAACGCCAAGGAAGAGGGCGTGAAGTTCCTCTACAACCGCCAGCCCATCGCCATTGTTGGCGAGGACAAGGTCGAGGGCGTGAAGGTGGTCGAGACCCGTCTCGGCGAGCCGGATGCCCGTGGCCGCCGCAGCCCCGAGCCGATCCCGGGCTCCGAGGAAATCCTGCCGGCCGATGCCGTGGTAATCGCCTTCGGCTTCCGCCCCAGCCCGGCGCCGTGGTTCGAGCAGCATGGTATCCAGATGGACAGCCAGGGCCGTGTGGTGGCCCCGGAGAAGGGCAAGTTCAAGCACCAGACCAGCAACCCGAAAGTGTTTGCCGGTGGCGATATGGTGCGGGGTTCGGACTTGGTGGTAACGGCGATCTTCGAAGGGCGTACTGCGGCTGAAGGCATCCTGGATTACCTCGAAGTCTGACGTTGCCTGAACCGGCCTCATCGCCGGCAAGCCGGCTCCCACAAAGGCAGTGCCTTACCCTGTGGGAGCTGGCTTGCCGGCGATGAGGCCATCAGATGCAACCCCGAGACCTCGTTTTGTATACAAAAATGCTTGATCCAAGGCACCCAATAGACAAAACGCATGGCCATGGCCGTGCCTTTTGCGTCCGCGTCTGAGAAAATGCCCGCACTTTTTTTCCGGATGCCGACATGACTGCCCTGAAGAACGATCGTTTCCTGCGTGCATTGCTCAAGCAACCTGTAGATGTCACCCCGGTATGGATGATGCGCCAGGCCGGCCGCTACCTCCCGGAGTATCGCGCCAGCCGCGCCAAGGCCGGCGACTTCATGAGCCTGTGCATGAACCCGCAGTTCGCCTGCGAGGTCACCCTGCAGCCGCTGGACCGCTACCCGCTGGACGCGGCGATCCTGTTCTCGGACATCCTCACCATCCCCGATGCCATGGGCCTGGGCCTGTACTTCGAAACCGGCGAAGGCCCGCGTTTCAAGAAGGTCATCAGCACTCCGGCCGACATCGAGGCGTTGCCGGTCCCCGACCCGCAGAAAGACCTGGGCTACGTGATGGACGCGGTCAGCACCATCCGCCGCGAGCTCAACGGCCGTGTACCGTTGATCGGCTTCTCCGGCAGCCCTTGGACCCTGGCCACCTACATGGTCGAAGGCGGCTCGTCGAAAGACTTCCGTAAGACCAAGGCCATGGCCTATGACAACCCGCAAGCCCTGCACCTGCTGCTGGACAAGCTGGCCCAGTCGGTCACCAGCTACCTCAACGGCCAGATCTTGGCCGGTGCCCAGGCTGTGCAGATCTTCGACACCTGGGGTGGCAACCTGTCGGCGGCGGCCTACCAGGAGTTTTCCCTGGCCTACATGCGTAAGATCGTCAGCGGCCTGATCCGCGAGCACGAAGGGCGCAAGGTGCCGGTGATCCTGTTCACCAAGAACGGCGGCCTGTGGCTGGAAAGCATCGCCGAGGCCGGCGCCGACGCGCTGGGCCTGGACTGGACCTGCGAGATCAGCGACGCCCGTCGCCGCGTCGGTGACAAGGTGGCCTTGCAGGGCAACATGGATCCGACCGTGCTGTACGCCAAGCCGGAAGCCATCCGCAACGAAGTGGCGCGAATCCTTGCCAGCTACGGCAAGGGCAGCGGCCATGTATTCAATCTGGGCCACGGCATTACCCCAGAGGTGGACCCGGAGCATGCCGGCGTGTTCATCAACGCCGTGCATGAGCTGTCGGCGCAGTACCACCAGTAAGCCGCAGCACAACGCGAAAAAGCCCGGCCAAGTGCCGGGCTTTTTTTGCATTAAGTTTCAATTCAGCGATCGTCGGTAATCTGGTGGCATCAAAACGCAAACAGGACCCGATCACCATGAAAGCCCGTTACCTGCCCCTGATCCTCGCCCCGCTGTTCAGCACCGCCGCCCTGGCCGCCGGCTACACCGGTCCCGGTGCCCAGTCCGTGACCACGGTGGCTGCCGCCAACGATGCCGCCGACGATACCCCGGTGGTGCTGCAAGGCTACGTGACCAAGAAGATCAACAACGACGACAAGTACGAGTTCAAGGACAACACCGGCACCATCACCGTCGAGATCGACGACGAAGACCTGCCAGCGACGCCGTTCAACGACAAGACCAAGGTCAAGCTGACCGGCGAGGTGGAAAAGCACCTGATGAGCCGTGAAGTGGATGTGGATATCGTCGAGATCATCAACTGATCCAAAGGCCTCATCGCCGGCAAGCCGGCTCCCACAAGGGTGTGGGAGCCGGCTTGCCGGCGATGGGCTGCGAAGCAGCCCCACTCAGGCAGTCTTCGGCGCCAACCTGCTCAAATGCAACGCCACCAGCAACGCCACCGCCAACAGGCTGCCGATGAACAGCCCGATACCGTTCCAGCCCCACTGGTGCCAGAACACCCCGCCCGCCGTCCCGGCGACACTCGACCCCGCATAATAGCTGAACAGGTACAGCGAAGAAGCCTGCCCCTTGGCCTTCAACGCCCGGCGGCCGATCCAGCTGCTGGCCACCGAATGCGCGCCAAAGAAGCCGAAGGTGAACACCAGCATGCCGAGAATAATCATGGCCAGCGGGTTGGCCAGGGTCATCAGCAGGCCGCAGGCCATGACTACGATACTGGCCCAGAACACCTTGCGCCGCCCGAGCTTGTCGGCCAGCGCGCCGACCTGCGCCGAGCTGTAGATCCCCGACAGGTACACCACCGACAGCAGGCCGACCAGCGCCTGGTTCATATGGTAGGGGCCGGCGAGCAGGCGATAGCCGATGTAGTTGAACAGGGTGACGAAGGCGCCCATCAGCAGGAAGGCCTCAAGGAACAGCCAGGGCAGCCCGGCATCCTTGAAGTGCATGACGAAACCGTCCAGCAGGTTGCGGGGCTTCAATGACTGAGCCCGGAAGTTGCGCGATTCGGGCAGCACTTTCCAGAACACCACGGCCGCCACCAGGGCCAGGCCGCCGATCACCAGCATCGCCGTGTGCCAACTGACGAAGTCGATCAACACCCCGGTGATCAGGCGCCCGCTCATCCCGCCGATGGCATTGCCGCCGATGTACAGCCCCATGGCCAGGCCGATGTGCTGCGGGTGGATCTCTTCGCTCAGGTAGGTCATCGCCACCGCGGCCAGGCCGCTCAACGACAAGCCCACCAGGGCGCGAGTCGCCAGCACCAGCTCCCAACTCGGCATCACCGCGCTGGCCAGGGTCGATAGCGCCGCGCACAGCAAGGCGAAGACCATCACCGGCTTGCGGCCGATACGGTCGGAAATGGGGCCGGTGATCAGCAGGCCGACCGCGAGCATGGCGGTGGACACCGACAACACCAGGCTGCTCTGCGCGGCGTTGATGGAAAACTCCTGGGAAAGCAGCGGCATCATCGGCTGCACGCAGTACAGCAGGGCGAAGGTGGCGAAGCCGCCGCTGAACAGGGCCAGCACGGTTTTCATGAAGGCGGGCGTACCTTTCTCGATCCACGTGTCGTTGAAGGCAGGTTCAGGTTCGACGGGCAGGGGGGCGACGGCAGATCTCACGGCGGGGTACCTCGGGCGCTGGGGCCAGGTGTTGCGATGAAAAAATCATATAGCTGGCTAATGATTAGATCCAATATATTGTTCGACCTGTTTAAGATGCTTGACGACCTATTCGGAGCCGGCCATGGAGCTGCGTCACCTGCGTTATTTCATCGCTGTGGCCGAAGAGCTGCACTTCGGCCGCGCCGCCCAGCAACTGGGCATCTCGCAACCGCCGCTGAGCCAGCAGATCCAGGCCCTGGAACAGGAGCTGGGCGCACGGCTGTTCGAGCGCACCAACCGTCGGGTCGAGCTCAGCGAGGCCGGGCGGTTGTTCCTCGACGAGGCACGCCTGGTGCTGGCGCAGGTGGAAAAGGCTGCCGATGTGGCGCGTCGGGCGCAGTTGGGCGAACTGGGTGAGATGAAGATCGGCTTCACCTCGTCGGCGCCCTTCACCTCGCGGATTCCCCAGGCTATCCATGCCTTTCGCCAGCGTTTCCCCTCGGTGCATCTGAATCTGAAAGAAATGAGCAGCCGGGAAGTGGTGGAGGCGGTGTTCGACGAGTCCATCGAAGTAGGCCTGATGCGGCCGATGCCACTGCCCGAAGGGATCGTTTGTACCGAACTGTTCCGCGAACCTCTGGTGGCCGTGCTCAACGCATCGCATCCGCTGGCCAGTGGCAGCGAGCAGGGGCTGTACATGCAGGCTCTGGCCCACGAGCCCTTCGTGTTCTTCCCGCGCAGCTATGGCAGCGGCTTGCATGCCCAACTGCTGAGCCTGGCGCGCCAGGCGGGTTTCAGCCCGCATTTTGCCCAGGAGGCCGGGGAGGCGATGACCATCATCGGCCTGGTCTCGGCGGGGCTGGGTGTGTCAGTGCTGCCAGCGTCGTTCCAGCGCATGCGCATCGAGGGAGTGGTGTATCGCACACTGCTCGACGAGCAGGCCATGACCGCCGTGTGGCTGGTGCGCCGCGAAGCGTCTGGCTCTGCCATGGCCAATGCCTTCGTCGCGTTGCTGGCCGGGCTGGAGCAGCCCGAAGGTGCTGGCTAAACCGCCGCGCTGGCCACATACTCGGGCATTCGTTGATACACGGAGGTCTGAGATGCGGCGCGTGGTGTTCAATCAGAAAGGTGGCGTGGGCAAGTCGAGCATTGCCTGCAATCTTGCGGCGGTCAGTGCCAGTGAAGGCTATCGGACCTTGCTGATCGACCTGGATGCCCAGGCCAACTCGACCCAGTACCTCACTGGCCTGACCGGTGACGACATCCCCATGGGCATCGCCGATTTCTTCAAACAGTCGCTGTCCAGCGGGCCGTTCGCCAAGAAGAACAAAGTCGATATCTACGAAACGCCCTTCGACAACCTCCACGTGGTGACTGCCACCCCAGAGCTGGCCGACCTGCAGCCCAAGCTCGAGGCCAAACACAAGATCAACAAGCTGCGCAAACTGCTCGACGAGCTGGACGAGGATTACGAGCGGATCTATATCGACACCCCTCCAGCACTCAATTTTTACGCGGTTTCCGCATTGATCGCCGCTGATCGCGTGCTGATCCCCTTCGATTGCGACAGCTTCTCGCGTCAGGCCCTGTATGGCCTGCTGGCCGAGATCGATGAGCTCAAGGAAGACCATAACGATGACCTGATGGTCGAGGGCATCGTGGTCAATCAATTCCAGTCCCGCGCCAGCCTGCCCCAGCAGATGCTCGATGAGCTGCTGGCCGAGGGCCTGCCGGTGCTACCGGTTTACCTCGGCAGTTCGGTGAAGATGCGTGAGTCGCACCACGCCAGCCTGCCGCTGATCCACCTGGAGCCACGGCACAAGCTGACCCAGCAGTTCGTCGAATTGCATGATCTGCTGGAGCGCAGCGCCTAGATCCCTTGGCTGCGTAGCCATTCCAGTAGTGACTGAAGTGGAAACGCACCGGCCTGGCGGGTCACTTCGCGGCCGTTCCTAAACAGGATCAGGCTGGGGATCGAGCGGATACCCAGCTGGCCGGCTAGGTTGCGGTTGGCCTCGCTGTCGAGCTTGGCCAGGCGGCAGCGGCCCGCTAGCTGCCGTGCGGCTTGTTCGAAGGTCGGGGCGAAGCTCTTGCACGGGCCGCACCAGTCGGCCCAGACATCCAGCAGTAGCGGCAGATCACCTTTGATCTGGGCGGCATAGTTGCCCTCGGTCAGCTCGAACGAGGTGCTCAGCAGCACGTTCTGTTTGCAGCGGCCGCATTTCGGCGTGTCGCCCAGGCGGTCGGCGGGGATGCGATTGAGGCCGTTGCAGTGGGGGCAGGGGATTACCAGCGGATTGGACATTGGAGTCTCCAGTCGAAAAATGCAGGGGCCGCTATGCGGCCCAATCGCCGGCAAGCCGGCTCCCACGGGCCAGACGCGATCATTGTGGGAGCCGGCTTGCCGGCGATCGAGGGCGAAGCCCTCGCAGGGTTTCACGTGCAGCGATGAGATCAGGACGAACAGCTGATCTCCAGGTGCTTGCCCCACTCCGGCGGTCGCTCGGCATACGCTTGCATCCCGGGCTGTTCCTCGAACGGTTTGCTCAGCACCTGATGCAGCCGACGCACTTCACTGTAGTCACCGGCCTCTGCCGCCTCGATGGCCTTCTGCGCCAGATAATTGCGCAGTATGTACAGCGGGTTGACCGCATGCATCCGCTCACGGCGACCTTCGGCATTACCCGGCTCACGCTCGCAGCGTGCCAGGTAGTCCGCACCCCAAGCATCGAAACCTGCCAGGTCAATAAAATCGTCGCGCACCACTTGCAGGGCCTCGGCCACCGGTTGCTCGCCCAGGCGGCGGAAGAACAGCGTGTAGTCCACGCCGCCGCTCTGCATGCGTTGCAGCAGGCGTTCGACCAGGGCCATGTCGTCGTCCTCGGCGGTGGTCAGGCCCAGGCGGCGACGCATCAGGTCCAGGTAGTGGGCCTGGTACAGCGGCAGGAACAGCGCCAGCGTATCCTTCAGCGGCTCGACCTCGATCACCGTGGTCAGGGCCTGGGCCAGGGCGCTGAGGTTCCAGTGGGCGATCGGCACCTGGTTGGCGTAGCTGTAGCGGCCGCGGTCGTCGGAGTGGTTGCAGATGAAGTTGGCGTCGAAGTCGTCGAGGAAGGCGTAGGGGCCGAAGTCGAAGGTGATGCCGAGGATCGACATGTTGTCGGTATTCATCACCCCATGACAGAAGCCGTAGGCCTGCCAGCGGGCGATCAGCTCGGCGTTGCGTTCGACGATGGTACGGAACATGGCCAGGTAAGGCTGTTCAGCGTCGCGGCATTCGGGATAGTGCTGGTGCAGCACATGGTCGATGAGCACTCGCTGCTGCTCTGGCTGTTTCGTGTAGTAGAAATACTCGAAATGGCCGAAGCGCACATGGCTCTGGGCCAGGCGCAGCAGCATCGCGGCGCTTTCGCGGGTTTCCCGCCACACCGTGGTGCTCGAGCCGATCACGCACAGCGCGCGGCTGCTGGGGATGCCCAGCGCGCTCAGGGCCTCGGAGGCAAGGAACTCGCGAATCGACGAGCGCAGCACGGCCCGGCCATCACCCATGCGTGAGTAAGGCGTCTGGCCGGCGCCCTTGAGGTGCAGGTCCCAGTGTTCGCCGGCCTCGTTGAGGATCTCGCCCAGCAGCAGGCCGCGGCCATCGCCCAGGCGCGGGTTGTAGGAGCCGAACTGGTGCCCGGAGTAGACCATCGCCCGCGGGTCGGCCTCTTCCCAAAGTTTGTGCCCGCTGAACAGCTCGGCGAACACCGGCAGTTCGGCCTGGGCGGGGTCTAGGTCGAGCAGGGCCATTGCCGAATCGCTGGCAACGACCAGGCGTGGGTCGGCGATCGGCTCGGGCAGGACCTGGGTGGAGAAGGCATCGCCGAGTTGGGCGAAGCGGTTGTCGAAGGTGAGTTGGTCGAGGGACTTCACGGGGCCTGCTCCTGAATTCGGTGCCATTGGGGCCGCTGTGCGGCCCTTTCGCCGGCGAGCCGGCTCCCACAGGGCAAGGCATGCCATCTTGTGGGAGCCGGCTTGCCGGCGATCGAGGGCAAAGCCCTCGCCTGCATTCTGGAGGGCATGCCTGTCGCAGTCCACTCAGCTCGGCGGCGTGCTGTCTGGTTTGCTGTCCATCGGGATCAACTGCTGCTTGCCGTTCTTCGCGTCCATGAGGAACACCTCCACCTGGCGCACCGAGATCTTGATGTTGTGCGCCTTGAACTCACGGTTGATATAGCGGTTGAGCTCGTCCAGCGTCGGGTTGCGATCACCGAGGTCGCGCACATGCATGCGCAGCTCGTGGTCCAGCGAGCTTTCGCCGAAGTTGAGGAAGTACACCAGCGGTTCCGGGTCCTTGAGCACCCGTGGGTTCTCGTGGGCGCCCTTGAGCAGCAGGTCGCGCACCAGGTCCAGGTCCGAGCCATAGTCGATGCCCAGCTTCAATGTCACCCGGGTGACCGTATCGGTCAGCGACCAGTTGATCAGCTGACCGGTGATGAAGGTCTTGTTGGGGACGATGATGTCCTTGCGATCGAAGTCGGTGATGGTGGTGGCGCGGATGCGGATCTTGCTCACCGTGCCGGACAGGTTGCCGATGGTGATGGTGTCGCCGATGCGTACCGGGCGTTCGAACAGGATCATGATGCCGGAGATGAAGTTGGCGAAGATCTCCTGCATGCCGAAGCCCAGGCCCAGTGACAGGGCCGCGACCAGCCACTGCAGCTTGTCCCAGCTGACTCCGAGGGTGGCCAGGGTGCTGACGATACCGACCCCGGCGATCACATAGGACAACAGCGTGGTAATGGCGTACGCGCTGCCCTGGGCCAGGTTCAGTCGCGACAGCACCAGCACTTCGAGCAGGCCGGGCAGGTTGCTGGCCAGGGCCACGGCGATGCCGGCGATGACCATGGCACCAAGCAGGTCGCCGAGGCTGATCGGCACCATGCTGGCAGCCGCGCCGGTGCCGCTGCTGTACTCGTACAGGGTGATGTTGTTGAGGTAGGCGAACACGGTGATCAGATCCGCCCAGACCCAGTACAAACCGCCGATGAAGCCGCCGAGCAGAGCCAGGCGGATCAGGCGCAGTGACTGCTGGTTGACCTGCTCGATGTCCAGGGTCGGCTCCTCGACCACCACCTCGCCATCCAGGCCCTCCTTGGCGGCCTGGCGTTTGCTCAGGGCGCGCTGGTAGGCCAGGCGCCGCGCCGCCACCGACAGGCCACGCACGAACGCGGCCTCGATCACCAGCCAGAACAACAGCAGGTAAAGGGTGTAGATCAGCCGGTCGGTAAGCTTGAGGGCGGTGTAGTAGTAGCCGAAGCACACTGCCACGAACAGGGCGATGGGCAGGGCGGTGAAGGCCACGCCGACCGCCTTGCGGAACAGCGAGGTGTCCTGGTGCGCGGGGCTGCTCAGCAGCAGTCGGCTGAGCAGCCAGGCCATCAGTGCATAGCAGGTCAGCACCACGCCGATGCCGAGCACATCGTCGGCCAGCGCCGAGGGCTGGTGCTCGGCCACCGCCACCACGCCGACCAGGGCCAGCACCACGGTACCGAGCCGGCGCACCCAGCCGCGCAGGAACTCGACCTGGGGCTTGTGCCAGCGGAAGTGAATCTCGGCAACGCCGCCCGGGGCAAGGATGCGGTAGGCGGTGTAGAACACCAGCCAGGCCTGGGCGATCTGCCACAGGGCGGCGCCGAGGTTGGCGTTCTGCCCGCGGGCGTCGAGTTGCAGGGCGTAGCTGCCCAGGGTAAGCGCCAGGGCCACCGGCATTGCCAGCAGGATGTTGATCAGGATCGCCTGGGGCGTATGCCACTGGCTGTCGCGCTTGAAGTGGCCGATGTCCTGGTGGACCTTGCCCAGGCGCCGGTACAGGGCCTTGCGCCGCCACAGCAGGGCGCCGATCACCAGGATCAGCGGCAGGAACAGCAGCGGCTGCTGCACCAGGCCGTCGCCCAGTTCCTTGATGCCGGCGCCCCAGGGCAGGCTGGCCACCTGGTAGGCCAGGCCCTCGGGCACTTGGCGCAGCCACTGCCAGTCAAGCGGCTTGTTGCTGGGGATCCAGAACATCTGCTCTTCCAGCGTGGTGCGCAGGTTCTGGGCGGTGCTCAGCAGTTGTTTCTGGTTCAGTTGCAGGGTGATGCATTCGTTGAGCAGCGCCGACAGCTCGCGGTTCAACCGCTCAAGCAGGTCGCCGCGGGTGATCGCCACTTCCAGCAGGGCCTTGCGCAACTGCGGGGTGACATCTTCCTCGGGCTGGTTGGCCAGCAGCTTGTCCACATAGTTGGACGGGCTGCTCATCTGTTCGCGTTCCTGGTTGATCTCGAACTGGTACAGACGGATATCGGCGATCTGGTCGGCCAGGTTGCGGTCGAGCTTCAGGTGCGGCAGGGCCTGCTTCTGCTTGTACAGGATCTTCGACAGCAACAGGCTGCCCTTGAGCACGTTGATCTGCTCGTCCAGGGCCTGGTCGGCCTGGGTGAGGCTGTCGAGCTGCTGCTTGGTGCGCAGGTTCTGCTGGGTCACCTCGTTGAGGCGGTCGGTGCTGCGCAGCAGGTAGTCGGACAGCTGCAGGTTGGCGGTGCTTTCGGTGGCCAGCAAGTTGCTGCCGCCGGCCTTCTGCGCCTCGATCGACTGGCGGGTGACGGCCTGTTGCGACTGTGCCAGGCGCTTTTCGTTGATCAGCGTCTGCAGGTCCTGGATTTCCTGTTCCAGCCTTGCGGCGCGTTCGATCAGCAGGTCGTGGCGGGCGTTGCCCAGGTCCTGCAGCACGCTGTTGCCGGCCAGTTCCTGGCGGCGCAGCAGGGTCAGGGCGTTGAGCGAGGCTAGCTCGGCGTTGAGCTGGTTGCGCTGGTCGGCATTGATCGACTTGCCGTTGTCCTTGCCGCTCTTGAGGCTGTTGTTGATCTGCTGGGCACGCATCTGGTTGCCGCTGATCTCGGCCTGGGCTCGCTCGGGACGGGTCTGGGAGTTGATGATCAGGCTGTTGGCTTCGGACAGCGCCTTCTGCAGATCGCCCTGCTGGGTGCTGCGTTCGCTGAGCATCTGCTCGAGCTGCGGCACCGTCAGGTTGGCGTAGCGCTGCGCCACGGGCACGACGCTGGAGGCCTTGAGCTTGATCAGCTCGCGCTGGCTGTCGCGGATCTCCTGGGGGGCGTTGGCCAACTGCTGCTTGAGGGCTTCGAGCTTCCTTTCGCTGTCGTCGCGGGCGTTGAGCAGCGCCAGGGTCTGCTCCAGCACCTGCTGCACGGCTTTCTGCTCGGTTTCCGGCAGTTTGCGCTCGGCGATCTTGCTCAGGCTGCTCTGGATGCCCGGAGTGGTCGGGATTTCCACCGCGCCGGCGGCGAACGAGAGGGTCAGGCACAGCCCCAACAGGGCTGCGCGGCAATGGTCACGCAGGGACATAGGCAGAGTTCTTGTGTTACGCGGCAAATCGGAGTTTAGAGGAACAGCCCGGGGCCGGGGCGGGTACCTTCGGGGAATCTGACGCCCACTTTCTGGATCTTGTTCCCGTCCATGACCGCGACGGTCCAGATCGTGCCGTGCCATTCGATCTGGTCGCCTACTACTGGAGCGCCTCCGACCTTTTGTCGGATGAACTGTGCCAGCGGCATTTTCGCATCCAGGCCATCGAGTTTCAGGCCATAAAGTGCAGCCACCGCGCCCAGCTCGGCATCGCCTTCGAGGACGAAGTCGCCGAAGAAGCGCAGGTCCAGGCCGCGCTGTGGCGCCTGGCTGAACAGCTTGCCCAGCGCCGGCAGGTTATGTTCGTGGCCGATCACGCAAAGCATGTCGCCGACTTCCAGCACCGTGCTGCCCGACGGATGCAGCAGTTGCTCGCTGCGGAACAGTGCGGCGATCCGTGTGCCTTCAGGCATCTTCAGCTCGCGCAGGGCGGCGCCGATGCACCATTTTTCGGCGCCCAGGCGGTAGACGAACAGCTCCCACTCGCTGGTGACATGCACTTCGAGCGCGGAGCGGGAAATCGGTGCCGGGTCCGGCGGTACCGTGACCTTCAGCAGCTTGGCCATCCACGGCAGGCTGGTGCCTTGCACCAACAGCGACACCAGCACGATGAAGAACGCCAGGTTGAAGAACAGCTGGGCCTGGGGCAGGCCGGCCATCAGCGGGAACACCGCCAGGATGATCGGCACCGCACCGCGCAGGCCGACCCAGCTGATGAAGCCTTTCTCGCGGCCATGGAAGGCCTTGAATGGCAGCAGGGCGGCGACCACCGACAGGGGCCGGGCCACCAGGATCATCCACAGTGCCAGGCCCAGGGCCGGCAGGGCGATGGGCAGCAGATCGTGGGGCGTGACCAGCAGACCGAGCACCAGGAACATGCCGATCTGGGCCAGCCAGGCCATGCCGTCGAGCATGTGCAGGATGCCGTGGCGGCTGCGGATCGGCTTGTTGCCCAGCACCAGGCCGCACAGGTACACGGCGAGGAAGCCGCTGCCGTGCAGGGTGTTGGTCAGGGAAAACACCACTAGGCCGCCGGCCACCACCAGGATCGGGTACAGGCCGCCGGCCAGGTTGATGCGGTTGACCAGTTGCAGCATCAGCCAGCCGCCGCCCAGGCCCAGCAGGCCGCCGATGCCGAACTCGCGCAGCAGGTGGGTGAGCAGGCTCCAGTGCAGGCCGGTCTGGCCGCTGGCGATCATGTCGATCAGGGTCACGGTGAGGAACACCGCCATCGGGTCGTTGCTGCCCGACTCGATCTCCAGGGTGGCGGTTACCCGTTCGTTGAGGCCCTTGCCGCCGAGCAGCGAGAACACTGCCGCGGCGTCGGTGGAGCCGACGATGGCGCCGATCAGCAGGCCTTGGATCAGGCTCAGGTCGAACAGCCAGGCGGCGACCATGCCAGTCAGGCCGGTGGTGATCAACACGCCCACCGTGGCTAGCGACAGCGCCGGCCACAACGCCACGCGAAAACTCGCCACGCGGGTGCGCAGGCCGCCGTCGAGCAGGATGACGGCGAGGGCCAGGTTGCCCACCAGGTAGGCGGTCGGGTAATTGTTGAAGATGATGCCGCCACCGTCCACGCCCGCGACCATGCCGACGGCGAGGATGATGACCAGGATGGGGATGCCCAGGCGCGATGACAGCGAGCTGACCAGGATACTTGCGCCCACCAGCAATGCGCCGATCAGGAACAGGCTGTTGATGGTGCTTGCATCCAAAGGCAGGTACTCCGGGACAGCGGGGAAAGGAACTTGCAACTGTGAACTAGCAGGTCGCGTGCCAATCGATTCTAACCTGATGAATTGGCAGCCTGTAAAGCGTTTCTGCAGATGTAGAAAAGGCACCTCGTAAGGTGCCTTTTCTTGTGTGGTCAGTGCTGGCCCTTCGCGGATGAATCCGCTCCTACAAGGTGCTACGCGTTTGTAGGAGCGGATTTATCCGCGATTGAGTCGGCGCAGGTTCAGGCCTGCTTCACCTCACGCATCGGCTTGCCCTTCACCGGTGCATCGCCCGCCACGTAGTACTTGGCGGTGCTGCGCGGCAGCGGCTTGCGGCCACGGATCTTGTCCGAGATCTTCTCGGCGATCATGATCGTGGTGGCGTTGAGGTTGCCGGTGATGATCAGCGGCATGATCGATGCGTCGACCACGCGCAAGCCCTGCATGCCATGCACACGGCCTTCGCCGTCGACCACCGCCATGTCGTCGGTGCCCATCTTGCACGAGCAGGACGGGTGGAAGGCGGTTTCGGCGTGCTCGCGGATGAATTTGTCCAGCTCTTCATCGGTCTGCACGTGCGCGCCCGGGCTGATCTCGCGGCCGCGGTACGGGTCCAGCGCCGGCTGGGCCATGATTTCGCGGGTCAGGCGGATGCCGTCGCGGAATTCCTGCCAGTCCTGCTCGGTGGACATGTAGTTGAACAGGATGCTCGGGTGCTGGCGCGGGTTCTTCGACTTGGCCTGGATGCGACCACGGGCCGGCGAGCGCATGGAGCCCATGTGCGCCTGGAAGCCGTGCTCTTTCACACCGTTCGAGCCGTTGTAGTTAATCGCCACCGGCAGGAAGTGGTACTGGATGTTCGGCCACTTGAATTCAGGACGGGTGCGGATGAAACCACCGGCCTCGAACTGGTTGCTGGCGCCGATGCCGGTGCCGTTGAACAGCCACTCGGCACCGATGGCCGGCTGGTTCCACCACAGCAGCGACGGGTACAGCGACACCGGCTGGGTGCAGGCGTACTGCAGGTACAGCTCGAGGTGGTCCTGCAGGTTCTCGCCGACGCCCGGCAGGTCGTGGACCACCGGGATGTCGAGGCTTTCCAGCAGGGCACGCGGGCCGACGCCGGAGCGCTGCAGCAGTTGCGGCGAGGCGATGGCACCGGAAGAAACGATGACTTCCTTGCGCGCACGGGCTTCGACGCGCTCTTCGCTATCACCGACCAGGTAGGTCACGCCAACAGCGCGCTTGTTGTCGAACAGCACGCGGTCGCTGAGGGCGTGGGTGACGATGGTCAGGTTCGGACGTTTCTTGGCCTGGTCCAGGTAGCCGCGAGCGGTGCTCGAGCGGCGGCCTTTCTTGGTCACCGAACGGTCCATCGGGCCGAAGCCTTCCTGCTGGTAGCCGTTGAGGTCTTCGGTACGCGGGTAACCGGCCTGCACACCGGCCTCGACCATGGCGTGGAACAGCGGGTTGTTGCCGGCTTTCGGCGTGGCCACGCTGACCGGGCCTTCGCCGCCGTGGTAGTCGTTCGGGCCGATGTCGCGGGTTTCGGCTTTACGGAAGTACGGCAGGCAGTCCAGGTAGGTCCAGTCTTCCAGGCCCGGCAGTTCAGCCCAGCCGTCGAAGTCCATGGCGTTGCCGCGGATGTAGCACATGCCGTTGATCAGCGAGGAGCCACCCAGGCCCTTGCCGCGACCACATTCCATGCGGCGGCCGTCCATGTGCGGCTCCGGGTCGGTCTCGTAGGCCCAGTTGTAGCGACGGCCCTGCAGGGGGAAGGCCAGGGCGGCTGGCATCTGGGTGCGGAAGTCGAAGCGGTAGTCCGGGCCGCCGGCTTCGAGCAGCAGGACGGTGACGCTGGCGTCTTCGGTCAGGCGGGTGGCCAGGGTGTTACCGGCCGAACCGGCACCGACGATGATGTAATCGAATTCTTGGGACATTGAAGTACCCTCGTTGGAGTTGTCAGGGAGCGGAAACGCCCGCACTCAAGGGCGCGGGCGTGGCGGGACCAGGTTTAGAAAACCGAGTTGTAGCCGCCCAGCTCGACCTGAACCGACTTGATGCGAGTGTATTGAGCCAGCGAGCTGACACCGTTTTCACGGCCGACGCCCGACTGCTTGTAACCGCCAACCGGCATTTCGGCCGGCGACTCGCCCCAGGCGTTGATCCAGCAGATACCCGCTTCGAGCTTGTGGATGATGCGGTGGGCGCGGCTGATGTCGTTGGTGCAGACACCGGCGGCCAGGCCGTATTCGGTGTCGTTGGCGCGACGGATGACTTCTTCCTCGGTCTCGTAGCCGAGGATGCTCATCACTGGGCCGAAGATCTCTTCCTTGACGATGGTCATGTCGTCGGTGCAGTCGGTGAACACGGTCGGGGCGACGAACGCGCCCTTGGCGAAGTCGCCGTCCAGCAGACGCTCACCGCCGCAGAGGACGCGGGCGCCTTCTTCTTTACCCTTGGCGATGTACGACAGCACGCTTTCCATGTGCTGGAAGCTGACCAGCGGGCCGAAGTTGGTGTTCTCGTCTTCCGGGTTGCCGGCACGGATGCGGGCGACGCGCTCGGCGATCTTGGCTTCGAAGGCAGACTTCATCGCGGCAGGGATGAACACGCGGGTGCCGTTGGTGCAAACCTGACCGGAGCTGTAGAAGTTGGCCATCATGGCGATGTCGGCGGCCTTGTCCAGGTCGGCATCGTCACAGATGATCAGTGGCGACTTGCCGCCCAGTTCCATGGTGACTTCCTTGAGCGACGAGCTCGAGGCGCTGGCCATGACTTTCTTGCCGGTGGTGGTGCCGCCGGTGAAGGAGACTTTCTCGATGCGCGGGTGCTCGGTCAGCCAGGTGCCGACTTCGCGGCCGCTGCCGGTCAGGACGTTGAACACGCCGTTCGGCAGGCCGGCTTCGGTGAAGATCTCGGCCAGTTTCAGGGTGGTCAGCGAGGTGACTTCCGACGGCTTGAAAATCATCGCGTTGCCGGCGGCCAGGGCCGGGGCGGATTTCCACAGGGCGATCTGGATCGGGTAGTTCCAGGCGCCGATACCGACGGTCACGCCCAGTGGCTCGCGGCGGGTGTAGACGAAGGACGATTCGCGCAGCGGGATCTGCTCGCCTTCGATGGCCGGTACCAGGCCTGCGTAGTATTCCAGCACGTCGGCGCCGGTGACGATGTCGACGTAGCGAGTCTCGGAGTACGACTTGCCGGTGTCCAGGGTTTCCAGCATGGCCAGCTCGTCGTTGCGCTCGCGCAGGATGTCGACGGCGCGGCGCAGGATGCGCGAACGCTGCATGGCGGTCATGGCTGCCCAGATTTTCTGGCCACGCTCGGCGCTTTCGACGGCCTTCTCGACGTCAGCTTGAGTTGCGCGCTGCACGTGGGCGAGGACTTCGCCGGTAGCTGGGTTGATGGCTTCGAAGGTGGCATCGCTGCCAGCGTCGACGTAAGCGCCATCGATGTAGAGTTTTTGCGTTCCGAAACGGGCCATAGTGTCCTCGCAAGTGCAGTGTGTGGTTGGCTACCGCGTCACGCTCCCGCCGCTTGGCTGGTCGCTGCGCGCGGCTGTTCAGCGGCCTGGTCGGTTGTGCCCAGGGTCTGCTGCTTAGCCAGTTGTAGATCCATGTATTCGTAAGCGATGCGTATTGCCTGCTCGGTGTCGAATGCGTCACCCGACAGGGCGCCACGCAACCACAGGCCGTCGATCAACGCTGCCAGGCCGCGGGCAGCCTTGCGCGCATGGTAGAGCGGCAGGACGCGGCGGAACTGGCAGCACAGGTTGGAATACAGGCGGTGGTCGTTGATCCGCTGCAACCTGTGCAAAGACGGCTGGTGCATGCTGGAGGCCCAGAAGGCCAGCCAGGTTTTCATTGCCGGGCCATTCACCTGGCTCGCATCGAAGTTGCCTTCGATGATCACCTTCAGGTGGGCACGCGGGCTGTCGTCCGTGAGGGCCTGACGACGCGCGATCACACCCTCGTTGAGCATGTTCATGATGTAGCGCATCGTCGCTGCGATCAGGCCGTTCTTGTCCTGAAAGTAGTGACTGATGATGCCGTTCGACACACCGGCCAAACGGGCAATCAGCGCAATGCTGGCATCTCCCAGTCCGACCTGATCGACCGCCTGCAAGGTGGCTTCGATCAACTGCTGGCGGCGGATGGGTTGCATACCGACCTTGGGCATCTTGCTATCTCCTCAGGCCTGCGGGCAGACGACAAGCGGCTGCCTCGGCGAAGGCCAGTCTATTTTGTTTTGATTGAACGTTCAATCAATAAAGAATAAGCTCTGCGACAATTTGTGCCATTGACAGTTTTTCGGACGGTCACAGAAGCACGAATCGACACCCCAGGAAATCGCGTAACCCCCGGAATACAAGGCGTTGACGGGCATGAGCGATGCGAAAGACAGATTTTGCCGAGCAGTCACTGGCTGCGCGGTCGGCCCTTGGAGCGGGCCAGGTGTCTGTGGCGAATGCGCGCACCTCCTTATGGAGGGCATGGTTTTCCACAGGCGACCGGTCTGATTTTTTTGCAACGTTTCTATTCGGGATCACGGTTTCCAGGGTGCTTTTATAACACCTGTCGCAGTAGGGCTATTGCACCAATTGCGTGGGAAATAACTGTTTAGCCTCCACTGCCGCACTGCCCGGAGCATTCGTGCAATGAGTTCTGCCTCCCTGACAAAGCCCCCCGCCGAGCGGGTACGGGTCAATCGCGTGGTGTTCTACACCTCGGCGCTGATGATCCTCGTTCTGACTGCCTTGCTGATCGCTGTACCCGAAGCCGCCGGCCAGGCGCTGGGCGTCGCCCAGAAATGGCTGACCCGCACCTTTGGCTGGTACTACATGCTGGTCATCTGCGGTTACCTGTTGTTCGTCGTCTACCTGGCCTTCTCCGACTTCGGCAAGCTCAAGCTGGGCGGCAAGGACGACACCCCCGACTTCAGCTACGGCGCCTGGGCCGGCATGCTGTTCTCCTCCGGTATCGGCATCTCGCTGCTGTACTTCGGCGCCTCCGAGCCGCTGGACCACTACTTCAACCCACCGGAAGGTACGCCTGCCAGCCTCGAGGCCGCGCGCCAGGGCCTGCAGCTAACCTTCCTGCACTGGGGCCTGCACGGCTGGGCGATCTACGCCCTGGTCGGCCTGGCAGTGGGCTACTTCGCCTACCGCCACAATCAGCCGCTGGCACTGCGCTCGGCGCTGTACCCGCTGGTCGGCGAGCGTTGGGTCAAGGGTGGCGCCGGTCATGCCGTGGACATCTTCGGCATGTTCGTCACCCTGCTGGGCCTGGTGACCAACCTGGGCATCGGCTCGATGCAGGTGGCCTCGGGCCTGGAATACCTGTTCGGCATGGACCACAGCAAGACCAACCTGCTGGTGGTGATCCTGGTCATGGCCGGCGTGGCCACCGTGGCCGCGGTGTCGGGCGTGGAGAACGGTATCCGCCGCCTGTCCAACCTGAACATCCTGCTGTTCAGCGGCCTGCTGATCTTCGTGCTGCTGGCCGGCAATACCCTGCACCTGCTCAACGGCTTCGTGCAGAACGTCGGTGACTACCTCAACGGTGTCGTACTGAAGACCTTCGACCTCTATGTCTATGAAGGCGACAACGACAAGTCCGAGCGCTGGCTGGGCCTGTGGACCGTGTTCTACTGGGCCTGGTGGATCTCCTGGGGCCCGTTCGTCGGCATGTTCATCGCCCGTATCTCCAAGGGCCGTACCGTGCGCCAGCTGGTCAGCGGCGTGCTGCTGATCCCGCTGGGCTTCACCCTGGCCTGGCTGTCGATCTTCGGCAACACCGCGCTGGACCTGGTGATCAACCAAGGCGCCGTGGAGCTGGGCAAGACGGCGCTCGAACAGCCGTCGATGTCGATCTACCAGCTGCTGGAATTCTTCCCGGCGGCCAAGATCGTCATCGGTGTGGCGGTGTTCGTCGGCTTCGTGCTGTTCCTGACCCCAGCCGACTCCGGCGCGGTGATGATGGCCAACCTGTCGTGCAAAGGCGGCAAGGTCGACGAGGATGCCCCGCACTGGATGGTGGTGTTCTGGTCGGTGGTCATCACCCTGGTCACCATCGGCCTGCTGTTCGCCGGTAACTTCGAAGCCATGCAGACCATGGTGGTACTGGCCGGCCTGCCGTTCTCGGTGGTCCTGGTACTGTTCATGTTCGGCCTGATGAAGGCCATGAAGCAGGACGTCGCGGTCGAGAGCGAACGCGCCGAACTGGCCGCCCGTGGCCGCCGCGGTTTCAGCGAGCGCCTCAGCCAGCTGGACCTGCAGCCGACCCAGGCCGTTGTCCAGCGGTTCATGGACAAACAGGTCAGCCCGGCGCTGAAAGAAGCCGCCGAGCAACTGCGTACCCTGGGCTTCGAGGTCGAGACCCGTGTTGGCCAGTCGCGCAACATGATGGGCTTGCGGGTGATGATGGAAGAGGGCAACCCCTTCGTCTACGAAGTCAGTCTGGACGGCTACATGGCCGCGCCGAGCGAGGCGCCGATCGAGGGTGAGCCGGAAGTGCGCCAGCGCTTCTACCGCGCCGAGGTATACCTGCACGACGGCAGCCAGGAATATGACCTGATGGGCTTCACCCGCGATCAGGTGGTGCGTGACGTGCTCGATCAGTTCGAGAGCCATCGCCAGTTGCTGGGGCGTGTATACAGCTGATTTCGCTCGGCTGGCAGCTAAAAAGGCTCTGTTCGCAGGAACAGGGCCTTTTTTGTGGCTGGCTGCTTTATGTAACGCTTCGCCAAGCCGTGTCTTGAGCACCCTCCGTCCTCATTTTCGATGATGAGGTAACGATCATGTCAGCTGTCTCCCCCCCCGCTGCGCTGACCCTGCGTCAGGCTGTGGCCCATGTTTTCAGGTCTCGCCCTACATTGCGTCAGGTCGTGGAGCTAGAGGCCTACAAAACGATCATTGCGCGAGTGCCTTCGCTGCTTGACCACCAGCCGACACTGCGCTGCGCCAAGGACATCTACGTGCAGTTTCCGATGGATGAGAAAGGCTGGATGGCCGTCCGGCCTCTGCTCGATGTGCTCATGGAGGCCATCCTGCGGGGAGGAACGCTGATCTTTACCGCGGAGCACGTGTTCAGAACCCAGGTAGATGGGACGCTTTTCTGTGATGTGCCTCGCGAGGACGGGACTTTCCTGAGGCAGGTGATCTTGAATCCCGCGGTACTGAATGCTCCCCTTGGCGCGTTGGTGAAGGACGCTGTCGAACGTTTTCGGCAAGCGCAGATCGCCTACTGGAACCAAGCCGTCGAGGGCTATGCGCAGCTCGGCGACGTCACCCGTCACCAGTGGTTGGGCCAAGTGTTGCGAACCCATCTTGCGCGAGCCGTGGATGGCGAAGCGTTGACCGTCGGCCAACGTGCCTGCCTGGTGGACCTGCTGCTTGGCAAGACCCAAGGCTTTGCCATCTTCGCGGTGCAGGCCTCGCTGCACAGGCGCGATGATGATCCGGTCGATGTGCTGCAGCCCGACTTGCTGATCCATGCCCAGGATGAAATACAGCAACAATGGCTCTGGTGCTCGCCTGCCGGGTTCGTCCGTGGCTTCGACGATGAAGACGCGTTCGCCCAGGCCTTCGAGCGAATGATGGGCCAGCGCTACACCTTCGAGACCTTTGGCTGGACGCGTTACCAGCTTGAAGGGGATGTCCTGATGCAGCAGTCCGGGCTGGTGCTGGAATACCTGCTCGACCAGGTCGGCAGTCTGCAGGTGCAGGTTTTCGACAGTGTACCGGCGCTGGAGAAGAACCTGCATGGGCTGACCGACCCCGCTGGGCTCATGCTGAATCTGGATCTCGATAGCGGAGCTGAGGTCATCCTGGAACTGCCCGAATGGATCGGACGGGCCGACAGCAAGGGGCATCTGAGGGCAGGGCGGATGCTGCTCGAATTGGGCGCGAACCAGGCAAGCTCGAACGGGCGTACTTCGCTCGAAGGCATCGAGGGTCCACGCACCTACACCCTACGGTGCCTGCGGGAACGGATGCAGGTATTGCACCCTGGCGTCACGCCCTACGACCCGGACGATTTGCTCATCGTGCTCGAGGGCGGCGCGGACCCCGAGGCGCGGAGCACTGTCACGCTGACTGAATGGGCTTTGTACAAACAGCAGGCGCTTGGTCGTAAGGAGCCGGTCACCGTGGAGCACCGGCTTGCCGCTACTCAATTGGCTGCATGGGTAGACGTATCGGGGCTGAGGCAGTTGATCGATGACGTGGACATCGGAGGGCGCTACCCCGGCTATGTATCGACGCAACTGGACGACCCCGCTCGATCTTCCCTGCGTATCCAACGCTTCGCCAGTGAGTGGCGCTTGCAGCTTTTGGCCGTGGGGCTCCAGGCATGGTCGAAGTGTCGCTTGAGCGAGTCGCGCTGGCAGGCTTTGGCTGAGTTCTGCCGCAGTGCCAGTGACTTCAAGGGCAATGTCGACCTCGCGCCATTGGCATTCGGCGTCAAGCATCTCAGGACTCGCGACGAAGCTACCTACATGTTCGTGATCCGCTTCCATGAGCCGGCGTTCGTCTTGCTCTACTGCCCCTACTATGAAAAAGACAGCCTGACCTGCGCGAACGACCTCGACAGCCTCATGGCCACCATCAGGCAATCTGCCACCTTGAGCTCGCGCATCCTGGACTGGGTTTCTCCCGCGGCCAAGGCCACCTACGACAACAATGGCTTTGTGCAACCTCATCTCACCCAGGGGCTGGGTACCCCGCTGGTCGAGCAGCCCATCGATGTTCCCGAGCCGGCAAAGATCGTCTTCACCCCTTGGCTGGCGGATGCCGACCTCAGGATGTACCAAGGCCTGCGCACGCTGCTCGTGCAATTGGCCGATCGCGCCACGGTGTCCAATAGCGAAGCGCGTTGGGCGAGTGTCGGTGAGTACATCCTCAACTTTTCCCGCCTGGTGAGTCTCGTGCCAGGTCCGATTGGCGAGGCGCTGAGCGCGATCTTTTCCCTGGAGCAGTTGCATACCGTGCTCGATGATTACCAGCACGGCAGTACAGTGTTGTTGCCGCATCGTCTGCTGGGGCTGTTCACCGATTTGGCGTGGGGGCTGCTGGTACGCAGAGCCGCGGCTTTCGCAGACACATTGGTATCAGAGTCCTTGGTCGATATCGACGGCGCTCCGGCGTCGCCTTCCGAGCGCTACAGAGCCGCGCTCACACCGGCCCGAGGCACGGTCCACGGCGTCGATACGCTGGAGTCGCGCGAGCAGCAGACGCTGTTGATCGCCTCGGGTTGGGGCGAGGGACCGAGCAGCAGGCGCAAGGCCTTGGCGGTCTATGCGGCGCCGGTGCGGCTTGGTCCCGCGACACTGGACCCAGCCAGCCAGCTGCATCGTGTCGATGGCCATGTCTACGCCGAGCTCGATGGCGTGGCGTACCAGGTGCGCCGCGATGCAGGGGAGTTGAGGGTCGTCGCGCAAGATGGACGCCTGGGGCCGGCGCTATGGCATGGCCATGGCTGGTTCATCAAGCGCGGCTTTTTCGGTGGCAGTGGCAGAGCGGGGCAGCCGTCACGGGCGCTGGAGCAGACGCGAACGGCCCTGCGGGCGAGGGTCGCCAGGCACCATACCGCCGCCGAGGAAGCCCAGAAGTCATTCCAGGGCCTGCTTGGACAGCTGATCGCCAAGGATGACGCGATCGACCGCGAGCACAAGCGGCAGGCACTGGTCAGGCAGAACCCGGGGGGCCGGCTGACAGAACAGGAGATCGCGACACGGGTGGAGGCGAGTGAGGCTTTGATCGTCGGCCTGCAGGCTGAAGAGCGTGCGCTGCGCCACGGCGCGGTGCAGGCGAAGGAAAAAGGCCTGGCAGAGGCGGGCAAGCAGGACGAGCTGTTGAGCCGGCTCGCCAGGCTCACACCCGAGGAAGCACGGTCGGCGGTGCAGGCCAGGCGCGACGAGTGGCGTTGCTTCAATTTGACTGACGCCTTGTATGTGCGCGATGAGCTGCATCGGCTCAGCGACCGGCAGGCCTTGTACGCCAAGGCCAACGCATTGAACGGAAAGCTGTTCAGTGAAATCGGCGAGCCGTTGGCCGCCTATCGCGCTGACCTGGCTGGTTGCGTGCCGTTGATGAAACGGATGCTGGTCGCCATGCAGCTCATTGATGAACTGGTGGTCGAAATGCCCGAAGCCGCCACTTTCTATCACGGTGACCAGGTCAAGACGGTTCGTACGTTCATCGACAATCATCATTTCAACATCATCGATATGCGCTTCGAACATCTGGCTGCGCTCGCCGAGCTTTCATTGCTGCCTTCACCCACGAGCAACCTGCTTCGCTGGCACAAGGTGGTGGATAGACTCTCGGGTAACCGATTGCGCGCCGCCGCCGCCAACCATGCGATGGTGCTGACCAGCAACCTGCCGCATGTCGATAGGCTCGAAGTGCTGCAGGAGGCTTGGTACCACTACTCGAAGGCTGCTCACGAGGCCCTGGTGCAGTTGAACATGGGCAGCCCAGCGATCGATGCCACGATGCTGGGGGAGTACCTGCAGCACATGGAACTGCTGAAGCAATCCGCCAACCATCTGCTGATCCAGGCGTCCCAGGAGTTCGCCGGCATGAATGTGCCGATGCGCGCCGCCTACGCGGTGAGCGAGGGTATGCACAGGGCAGTACGCACCACGACCGGTGAACTATTGATCGCCACGCAGCAGGCGACCGAGGACGGTGGCGAGCAGTTGGTGGTGAGCGACCCCGTGGGTGGCGATGTTCTGCATCGTTTCCATTGCCGGCAAGGTGTTTGGGTCGAAACGCTGCCTGAGCCGCAGGCGCAGGATCCTGCCTGGGTGCCGGCCAGCGAGGCCGCGGAGCACGCGCGCAACGTTCTCGAACAAGGCGGTGCGCTACAGGAACGGGTGCGCGACTATCTCGCCCGGGACCTGGACCACCGCGACCTGGAAACACTGGTGGACGGGCAGATCGAAGCGTTGCAGGCCGCACGTGACTCGGTTCGGGATGACGAGGCGCTTCATGGCCGCCTGGTCGAGGCTGTGGCGCAGTGGAAAGGCAACAAGGTCGCCTGGCTGACCCGATTGCACAGTCAGACGCGCAAGCCCGGCGCCGCCGCACTCGCATTCCTGCACGAGCGTAACTTGCTGAATGTCGCTTATGTCCGACGCGAAACCAGCGCCAATCACGTTGCCTTCGATGAGTATCGGATTCAGGTGCTGGTCCAGCCCGGTGGCAAGCAGGTCTCGGCCACCTGGGCCGGCCACTTCCACCTGGACAGCCAGGATGCCAGCGCGGCTGATTTCAGCGTTGGGCATCTGAAGAACTGGTCCGAGTGAAGATTCGGTCGGGATGACGAAGCCAGGTTGCGCGAGCAAGGGAAGATCCTGCATCGCGGTCGGCTGGACGCTTGGCAGGTCGCGGGTATCATTCCCTTCGATCGCTGATAGGGCCGTCCTTGGTGTCGGCCTGCCGATATCCGTTCGGCTGGCCACCAAGCTGCTCCGCTCCTGGCTGGAGCACTGTCCTACACAAGTAACACCGCTCGACATGGCGGGTGACCGAAGGTGGCTACCTCATTCATAGCGAGGTAGCCCGAGATGCCCCTTACGCTTTCATCCCCGACCACGCTCAAAGAGGCGGTAGCCCTGCAGTTCGTCGATCGCCCCACGCTGCGTCGAGTGCTCGGCGAACGCGTCTTCGACGTCGTGGTCAAGCATCACCCTAATTTTGCTGTCCTGCAGATCGATTACTCCGACGAAGAACCCTACACACTGATACGCCCCGATACGCAGGACTGTGCTCGGCCCGAAGGTTTTCTCTCGGTCCTGCTCGAGGCTTTCGTAGAGGGTTTCACCCTCGCATTCGGCGCCAAGGATCTGTTACGTATAAGGCCTTGCAGCGAAGTGGCGCGCGATGGTGCCTCGGGAGCGAAACCTGGGCCGGTGGTCGCCGATTCGGGGTTGCCGCTGGCGGCTATGAACGACGACTTGAACGCCATGCTCAGCGCGCTGATCCCGACGTTTCAGCGTGCTCAGCTGGCATTCTGGAACGCCGATGACACCTTTGCGCCAGTGCCTTCCGGCGTTGGCCGGCACGGTTGGATGCGCCAGGCATTGAGGCTGGCATTGACGAACTATGTGGCGAGGTCTGAGCTGGCGGCTGAAGAGCGGACGTGCGTTTATGAGGTGCTGCTTGGAAGTGCCGGTGCTCCGTCGGTATACGCCATCGAACTCACCTACAGTGATGGCGACCAGACGTTTACCGCACTGATGCCGGACTTACTGATCGAGGCCGAACGGGAGGAGCGCCGGCTACTGGTGCGATGTCCACCGTCCGGCCATCTCCAGGCATTCGATTCACCGCAGGCGCTCGGCGAGCACCTGCGTGGCGAGCAGGCTACGCGCCTGCGTTTCGATCGGCTGTCCTGGCGGCGGCGCGCCTTGGAAGGCGATGCATTCCTGCAACAGTCCGGCCTGCTGTTGGAAAACCTGCTCGACGATCTCGAGCGACTGCGACTGTCTGCGCTGGCCAGTAGCGAGGCGCTCGAAACGGCGATGGCGGCGCTGAGCGATCCTTCGCGGTACTTTTTCAACGACGACCTGTTCAGGGTGGACACGCCCAGGCCTCAGCCGCCTCGCTGGCTGATCGATGCGTCGAGCACCGATCGTTTCGAACATCAGGTGGCAACGCTCGACCTGGCCCTGGCCCAGGTCCTGGCGGATGGCCGCTCATCCCTCGATGGCGTGGAAGACCTGCATACCTACGCGGCACGGCGGCTACGTGAGCAACTGCTCGAGGATTATCCGGTGGAGGCCAATTACTTTCCCGATGACCTGTTGCTCGATGTAGCGGTTCCCGACCCTGCTACCGACCCGCAACTGCCCGTGCGGCTCAAGCCTGTCGGTAGCGTGACCTTGACCCAGTTCGCCATCGATCGCCTGGATGGCCTGGAAAATGCGGTGGTGACGGCCATCACCCATCGTAACGAGCAGTTGATCACGCCATGGATGACGCCTCGCTACGCCACTGGGCTGGTCGAGGCCGTCGATATCGGGGGGCGCTACCCTGGCTATGTCGCGGCCTTGCTCGATGAGCCGAACCAGCGTCCACTGCGCATCCAACGCTTTGCCCGCGAGTGGCGCTGCGCTTTGTTGTTCGATGTCTTGCGCGCCAAGGTCGATGGGGTGATCGATAGTCCGTGTTGGCAGGCCGTGGCGGAGTTCTGCCGCAGTGGGCTTGATTTGAAGAGCAATGTCGATATCGCCCCTTTGGGCTTTCGCGCGCAGGAAGGTCGCCAGCAACGCGACGAAGTGACCTGCATGTATGTGGTGACGCTGCATCAACCTCAAGCGGTGCTGCTGTACCGGCCGCTCTACGGCCGCCAGCGGCTTTTGCACTTTGCCGATCAGGCCGGCTTGATGGCCGCCGTGTCCCAGCCGGGCGAGTTGCAGGACAGTGTGCTGGACTGGCTGCCGCGATCGGTGTTCGACATCTATGCCCGTGGTGGTTTCCTCGAGCCGCACCTGCGCAGGGTGATCTTCGATACCTCGATCTGGCCTACGCCGGTCAAGCCGGTGAAGCTTGCGCTCAAGCCCTTCCTGGCGGATATCGACAACCGGATGTATCAAGACAAGCGCGAGGCATTGATGGCCCTGGCGGACCGCGAGTCCGTCAGTAATGCCGAGCATCGCTGGAGTATGGCCAAGCGCTTCGGCTGGCTGCTGTTCGACCTGCTGGCGCCGGTATTACCTGGCCCGCTGGGCAAGGTTGCGTGGGTCGTCGGGTTGCTGGCGCCTTTGCTGAAGGAGCAGGGCGGCGAGCCGGTGGCAGGGGCAGACACGACACTGGCCGTCGATCTGGCCGTCAATCTGGCGATGGCCCTGTTGCATGCCAGGTTGCCACATATTCAGGGGCCGACCACGCCCGCGGATGCCTGCCGGCCTGCCCTGTCGGACCCGGTTGCCCGTGAGCCGTGGCAGCCACCGCCGGCGCCGGTGAGCATTCTTCACGACCCAGGCATCGCTTCGTTACGTGCCTATGAAGGGATCGCGGCGCTGGGCCACGGTTGGGGCTCGGGCCCCGTCGCCCAACGCAAGTCATTGTCGCCTTATCGTGCACAGGTGGACTTGACTGGCGTGCCGCGTGGCAACGGCCTTTACCATCTTGGCGAACGCTTCTACGTCATCCTGCATGGCGAAAACTACGAAGTGGGGCATGACGATGCCGGCCGCCGCATACTCGGACCCGATGGCAAGTGGGGCCCGTGGTTGTTCGACGATGGCGAACGCATGCGTATTCGCGATGACGGATTCGCCCTGGGCGGCATGCACAGCCTCAGGCGGCAGACCAGCATGGCCCGGGACCAGGCCAGGTTCGATGCGTTGTCGGGGCGGGTCGTCGAGCTGCTGGCTAACGTCGAACGGCATCGCCCAACGATCGAATCGCTGGCCTTGGCTGAAACGAATGCTTACAGCCAATACATGGACCTGCTGGACCTAAAGACCCGCGCACAGCAAAACGAGGCAAGTCTGAGCGACGAGCAAGTGGCGAGACTGGTTGCGCTCTATGAGCAGAAGATGGAGCTGAAACTGGTCGACTACAAGCAGGCGCGCCAACTGTACATGGATGGTCTGGAACAGGATCTTGGCTGGAGTGAAGCCGTCGTCGAGACGATCGACCAACAGCTCGACCTGCAGCGGCGGCGCAACATCGTCACCGCCGAAAGCGTGAACTCGCACCTGGACGCACGGCTGGATGCCAGCGTCGCCATCGTTCGGCTCTCCTGGGCGCAATACTTCCGGTTGCTGGACATGGTCGACTATCCCAGGATCACCCGCCTCGAGCAGGTTCCAGGGGTCGCCGGGCGCCTCGCTTTGAAGACAGCGATAACTGAAACGTTGCCGATGCAGGCCAAGCTTGTGCGGCTCAGCTTGCTGTTGGACAAATACATTCCTTTAATCCCCGAAGATGCTTGCGTCACTTTCATAAGCAATACGCCAGTGACGATCGCGATGAAGAAAGGCGATCGGCATTGGACCAGCGTGAATCTACTGTTGGTCCAGGCGCAGTTTTACCGTGACCAGGCCTTGAAGTACGAGCTGGGCGTTTCGTGGCGTATCCTCAATGGCTTTCGCAAGGCGCTGCTGAGTCCATACCTCATGGGCAGCGCCCTGGCTCATGCCGAAGTGCAAAAGGGCAATCTAGCCGGTACCAACCGCACCGAAGTGCTGCAAAGCGCTTGGGACGAGTACAGTGCGGCGCTGATCAACAGTATCGATATCAAGCGCGACGGTGGAGAATTGGTCGATCGACCCTCGCTGGAACGTTACGAGCAGGTCTTGCAACAGCTCAAGGACGATGCGGGGGCGCGCCTGGCCGAAACGGCCGATGGCGACAGTGGCGCCTCCGACCCTGGCGTTGGCGCCTACCAGCGCAATGCCACGCCGCGTGAGGTGGCCTACCTGAAAAACGGGCAGATCGTCGTGGGCGACAAGGCGATGGTCGATGGCAAGGAAGTACTCGAAGTACGTGACTTGCTCACGGGCAGGTACTTCACGCGTCTTCAACGGGTCGGCGATACTTGGGGCCGGCCTGTGAGCCAGGATCAAGGCGAACCGCAGCCAGATCCAGCAGCCAATGAGGGCACGTCGAGGCCGCCTGCCGAGGAAAGAAAGCGACAGCTCGACAAGGCATTGCAGCTCCTGGCCGATGAAGCCTCGATGCAGAGGAAAGCCGACGAGTATGTCGTCGGCGCGGTCAACCACCGCTTGCTGGAAAGGCTGATCGACGAGCATGTCGACAGGCTCAAGTCTTACACGGACGAGCTGGGTGATGACCCTGACCTTTCCACCCAGCTGATCAGGCAGAAACTCGCCGCCTGGCCGGAACGGCGCCGAGCGCTGTTGATCAGGCTCTACTCGCAGACACCTTTCCCGGATGCCGAGGCGCTGCGCTATCTGCATGAGCAGCGGCTTTTGAAGATCGACTACGTGGGGCCACGCAAGGTCTTGGCACACGATAGCCTGGATGAATACGAGATCCGTCTGCTCAAGTCGCCAACTGCGAGTAAAGGCAAGCTCATCTGGGTCGCGCACTTCCACTACGCCAACCAGGGCGATCCGGCCACCGATTTCGTCGAGGGCCATCTCAAGACCGAGGCCCAGCGCCGCTTTGGCAAGTCGGAAGCGGCGGAGCTCGCCAGCCAGGGACAGCGAATCCATCGCGGCCGGCTGACCCTCGTCCAGGCGATGGGCATCATCCCGTTCAATTGAGCGTGGGCGCCGGACGGCCTGTGCCGTCCGGCGTCCCTTCAATGGCGCCTTGGCGTCCAAGGATGGGTGCCAGCAATACCTTTCTACCACCGGGTATCGGCCTGCATGCGGCACCTTGGGTGTCCACTCTCCAAGAGCAAGCAGCATGCCTATCCTTCCCGCGCATCTTGATTTCAAAACGGCGGTCGCCCGGCAGTTCGCCAGCAGGCCCACTCTGCGCCAGGTCATTGGCGAGCGGCTCAGGGTGCTGTTGTTCGAGCACCACCCGGTCTTGGCTCGGGTACAGCCACCACTGATCGATGGTGATGCCTTGTTGCTGGTCAGTCCCCATCCCGGCGAGCCGCACTGGGTGTCGCAATCTTTCGTGGATGTGCTGTTGCAGGCCTTGTTGACGGGCCGGTCGGTGCAGCTTGCCGAGGTCAATGGTCGTCGTCCCCACCTGGCACTGCGTGCGCCTTACCGTTATGCCGAGCAGCAGGACAACTTCGGGGCACTGCAACTGGGCGACCTAAGCAGCGCCCTGGATGAACTGATCGAGCTGGCGATCGAGTATTTCCGCCAGTCTCAGGTCGATTATTGGAACGCTCAAGGCTCAGCCGGCGTGAGCCGCGACGAATGGTTGCAATTGGTGATGAAGACGGCTCTTTTGCGCAATCTTCCTTTGCAGTCACTGAATGCTCGGCAACAGGCCTGTATCTATGGGTTGCTCAAAGGGGGCACCCACCTGCCGATCGTGGCTGTGGTGGAGGCACGATTGAGCCTGGCCGGGCAGCTGACGAGCGTCAGGCCTTGCAACCTGCTGGTGAGCGGCGAATGGGACGAGCAGCAGGTGCTGCTCTGGTGCTCGCCCTCGAGCGTGATCCGCGCATTCGATTGTCTGGATCAGTTCACCGTGGCGCTGCGCGACGAACTCGCCGAGAACCATGTCTTCGATACGATGACCTGGGATCGCCAGGTGCTGGATGGCAATGTGTTCGCTCAGCAGACGACTCTGATGCTCCAGCAAATGCTCGAAGCCTTCGATCGCGTGCGCTATCCGATGCTGGCCGATGTGGCGGAGTTGGAGCGACTGTTCGAACACCTCAGCGACCCGGGAAACGGGTTCATCGCGGGATACCACCTGGAGGCGTTGGCCGAGATACAGACGCCGCCGGGGATGCTCGGTGCAACGACAAGCGACAGGTTTGCCTTCCAGGCCGCGGTGTTCGAGCTGGCGCTGAACCAGAGCGAGTCCGAGGGTATCGCCGCCTTGGACGGAGTGCTTGACCTGGCAACCTATACCCGGCAGCAGCTTGAGGCGCAGATTCGGCTGGATCATCCCGTGCATGCCACGATTCCCACGGACGAGTTGATCGTGGAACTCGCCGTGGCGCGGGGCATGCCGGGCGGCGCGGGTGTTGGCGCCGCCGGCGGCGAATCGCTGGAGGTGCTGCCGAGCAAGACCTTGACGGAGTTCGCCATCGGCAATCTGGTGGGCCTTCAGGGCGCTTTCATCAAGCGCCTGTCGCGCCGCGATCAGCAGGCGTTGCCTGCCTGGATGAGTATCGACTATGCCAAGACCTTGGTGAGCAAGGTCGATGTAGGTTGTCGCTACCCTGACTATGTGGCGAAGACCCTGGACGAGCCTCAGGCACGCCCGCATCGGGTTAGCCGTTTTGCTCGTGAGTGGCGTATCAGCCTGTTGTTCAGCGCGTTGGCCGCGAAGCTCGGTGGCAAGATCAGCGAAGCGGGTTTGCAGTGCGTGACCGATCTGTGCCGGGGTATGTTCGATGAGGAAGCGGCAGACATCGGTCTGATGCCTTTGCTGCTCAAGCGTCAACCGCAGTCGACGCGACGGGACCTTGTTCAGGGCATGTACGTGATTTTCCTGGCGAGGCCGTCGCTCGTATTGCTGTATCGCCCGCTCTTTCCCAAAGACCCACTCCTGGAATTCTCCAGTGCCGCCGCGATGATGGCGGGCATCGTCGGGTCGTTGGAGCTGCAGGACAGCCTGCTGACCTGGATGTCGCCCCAGGTAAGGCCTATTTATGCGGCGGGTGGATTCGCCGAGCCCCATGTCACCAGCATCGGTATCGACCCGTTCAATCTGCCGGCCACACCTGAGCCCGCCAGCCTCGCGTCCCAGGTCTGGCTGACCGATATGGATGAAAAGCTCTACCAGGCCAATCGCGATCTGTTGGTCGACCTGGCGGACCGGCAGACCGTCTCCAACGCCGAAAGCCGTTGGCGAACGCTCGCTCAGGGGGCATGGCTGCTGTTCGACACAGTCACCTTGTCGTTGCGGGGGCCAGTAGCGACCGTCACCTGGCTGGTTCAAGCCGTTGCCGGCCTGGAGCACCAGGTGCAGGCCCTCAGCCAGGGTTCCGCCTTCGAGCGCTCGTCGGTGGTGGTCGATGTGCTGCTCAATCTCAGCATGGCAATGTTGCATGCCCGCTTGCCGTCGGCACGACCTGAGCACGAACGGCCGCTGCGAGTGGCGTTCACCGATCCGTTGGCGGCCACCTTCAGGGTGGGGCGCATGGGCCCCCAGGTGGCGATGGAAGGCCGGGTTGGCTTGATGGGCACACGTTTCGCGTCACAGCAGGACCATTCCTATCGGGCAAACCAGGGGTTCAACTGGATGCCCAGGGAGGCAAAGCAGAGATTGCGTGCGCTGGCGTCCACCGTGGTGCTCGAGGGGCGGCAACCTCTGGCCAGCGGGGCGGGCAAGGGGCTGTATGAAGTCGAAGGGAAGCGTTACCTCTGGATGGCGGGTTGCGCTTATCGCGTCGAGCCCGTCGAACACGGCCTACGGATCCTCGGTGAGCAAGGTGAGCCAGGTCCCTGGCTGCGGTTCAGATCCGGAGCCTGGCGTATCGACACTGACCTGCGGCTGGCGGGGCAGGGCCCGAAGACGCGGTTGGAGATGCGCAAGAAAGAAAATGAGCAGAAGTACAAGCAGCTCATGGATCAGGAGAGCACCTTGATGCAGAGCCTCATCGCCAAAGAGCGCGAGTTGCACAAGCAGCGCGAACAGCAGGCGAAAGTGGCCGAGGACATCGCTACCCTCGAAGGTGCCAAAGGCGAGCGTGATGAAGAGCAGTTGAAACTGCTGCGCAACTTGCATACGCGCGTCAGGTTGAGGGTCTTGCAATATGTGGAGGATTACATCGCTACGAGCTTCGAGCATGACGATGTGGTCTCGCAGCTGGCACCGATGAAGCAGGCCGACCCCAAAATGAGCGAGGCTATACGTTTGCAGCGCAACGATACGCGCAGGGACCTGATAGAAGACTGCAACCTCTACTACAACCAGTTGGCCACGTTGATCAATGATTCCAACCTGAACGAACTAGTCGAATCAGTCTCGGTGGTTGCTGAAACGCCGGTGGAAGTAGCCATCTACCAACGCTTCTATGCAGGGTTGCGGCAAGTGGTTGAGTGGCAGGAAAAACTGGTAGGCATATGCAAACGCTTCGATGGATTGCTAGAGGAGACCTTGCGCGATACCAGCGTCACCTTTACCAACAAGGACGGGAGCCGGCGCAACAAAGTCGCCTGGCTTGGCGAGATCATCGAGCAGCGGCGCATGACCGGTATCGACCTGGAGTTCCAGGCATTGATGGACCTGGCCGAGTTCAGCCTGAACCGTCAGGTTGATATCGACGAGAAGACGATGTTGGCTTACTCGGATTATCTGTACGGCGAAGAGTTGAAGAGTGCCGGTGCCGCGCATGGCGAGCTCGCCGGTGGCGGCTTTACTCCACAGCAACAGATCGATGTGCTCAAGGGCGCGATCGAGGCCTACGAACAGGCCGATGTGATGAGCAAGTACCTGTTGGGCTTTGGTGGTGAGGCCGTGCGCGGTGACGTGCTGGTTAAGTACCGCATGGTGTTGGAGAGCGTGCATGAGGCTGCGAAGGATGAATTGACCAGTCTGCTGCGGGAGCAGGATTTGGCCGAGCCCAGGCCCCAGCGCCAGGCGGTATACGCCATGCGCGGCGGCAAGCGTCGGGTGGTCCGCACGCAGCGAGGCCGCAGTGTGGTCGGTGAAGAGCGCATGGTCGAGGGGGAGCAGGTCGTACAGCAACTCGACCCGCAAAACGCCTCGGTGCTCAAGACGTTCAAACAGCAGGGCGGCGAGTGGGTCGAGCAGGTCCAGGACGCTGCGCCGCCGTCGGTGCCGCCATCGCCAACGATCGAGCCGCAAGTATGGAGCAGGCGAGCTCGAGGGTTGCTGTCGGAGGTCGATAAGGTCGTGCGCCTTGCGCGAAGCTACGTTGAAGCGGATGAACCGAAAGGGTTGATCACAGTGGTGGAACAACATGTCGAAAAGCTGAAGCGGGCGATGAACAGGTTGTCATGGAGCAGCCAGGCGTTGCGCGAAGAATTGCAGGACAGTGTCGAGCGCCTGGAGTCTCTACGAAGGGACCTGTTGACGGCCATCTATCTTTCCACCAGCCATCCCACGGCAGAAAGCCTGCGGTTTCTGCTGGAGAACGGGCAGGTGAGCATAACGCGTACGGTCGACCGCCAGACTTTGCTCGAGCATGATTACCTGGACACCTACGAGATTCGGCGACGTCCCTTGGCCGGCCATACCCAGGGTATCGGGTTGTGGGAGGCGCACTTTCATTACCCCGACAGCGACACGCCGCGCCGTGCATTCGTGAAGGGCCACCTGAAGCTGTGGTCGCAGCGCCGGCTCGGTCACGAAGCGCAGCTGCGTGCCGCAAAGGTGCGCGGAGAGTTCTTGAAGATCTATCGAGGAGACTTGCGCCTCAAGGATGTGGAGGGCTTGATTCCGTTCGACTGACCATTCGCCGCAAGCGTTATTTAAAGCCTTTGTCGGCCAGGCTCGACTTACCGTACTGGCTCCTGTTCGTGGAGCTCATGTCATGTCTTGTCAACCTGCCGCCAGCCTGGACATCCAGGCTGGCGTCGCTGCCCGCTTCGCCGCCCGTCCCACGCTGCGCGCAGTGGCCAACCGAGAACTGAGCCGGCTGCTCGCCGAGCCTGTCCACGTATCCGACGTGCGACACAAGCCTGTGCCATGCCTATGGCTGACCACGCCAGGTCAGCCCGCTCGTGAGGAGCCACTGGCCGATCATCTGCTGCGCGCCATGCTGTCCGGCATGCCGCCTCATTTCGATACAGCCCCGTATACCGATTGCCGCTTCGGCTTTGTCGGGCAACCTTTCGCGTCCGCCCAGAGCGCCAACCCTAAGTTGCTGGCAGCGCTTGGCGCGTTTCCTGAGCGCATACGCCGGGCTTTCCTGGAGGCCCAGGTCGATTTCTGGCGCGCGGACGACGCCGCCGACAGTCCAGCCCTCTGGCTGGGTGAAGCCTTGCGGCTGCTGCTGTTGCGCAATCTTCCTTTGCAGCAGCTGGACAGCCAGCAGCAGGATGCACTGTTGGGGCTGCTGCGCGGTGGAGCCCAGAGCCCGCCAGTCGGGTGGGTGGAAGTCGTGCTCGAGCAGGCCGGGCAAAGCGATGGTCTGTGGCTGCCAGGTCTGTTGGTGAGCGCGGAGTGGGATGAACGTAAGGTGCTGCTGTGGTGCGAACCTTCCGGTGTGGTAACCGCCTATGATTCGTCGGCGTCTTTCGCTGCCGGGCTGCAGATCCAGTTGGCCGAGCGCTACCGCTTCGAGCGCATGCAGTGGTTTGTGCATGATGTTTCGGGAGACGCCATCGCCCGGCAGGTGGGCCTGTTGCTCAATGCCAGCCTGGACGAAATTCGCCGGCTACGCTGGCGCACGCTGGCCGATCTCGACAATCTGGAGCGTGTCTTGGGCGCATTGAGCGATCCGTCGCGATGGTTGATCCCAGGGTATACGGCCGATACTCCCGTCCCCGGGTTGACGTTGCCGGCGTGGCTTGGCTCGGCATCGCCTACCGACTCCCTGGCCTACCTGGAGGGCGTGCGGCGCTTGGCGCAGGACCAGGTGGAGTCGAACGCTGGCTCCTCCCTGGGCGACGTCGATGCGTTGATGGTCTACGCCGCCGAGCAGTTGCGCCAGCGCATGCTGAGCGACCATCCGGTGGACGGCGACTATTGTGCGGACGACCTGATCCTTGACGTGACTGTCGCGCGGGGCATGCCGGGTGGCGCGGGCGTGGGGCCAGGAGGCGGTTTGGTGGAGCATTCCGGCCTGACCTTGACCTCGCTGGCGGTGGGCAATCTCGCCGCGCTGGGTGGTGGCAACATCACCGCTATCCGCCATGCACGGGGTGCGCCCATTGCCGCCTGGCTGACGCCGGACTACGTAGCTGGTCTTATCCAGCGTGCCGACATAGGCGCTCGCTACCCCACCTATGTGGCGCAAAAGCTCGATGACATTGCCACACAGGCCACGCGTATCCGCAGGTTCGCCAGAGAATGGCGGGCTCAGTTACGGTTCGATGCCCTGGAGACCAAAGTGGCCGGCCAACTGGACGAGCCCGCCTGGCAGACCATCGCGGACCTGACGCAGGAGGACGCCGCCCCGGCATTTGCCACGCTCATGCCGCTGGCGTTCCGGCGGGAGCCCGATAGCTCGGCCAGCGACGTGGCCACCTGCATGTTCGTGATCGGCACGACCCGGCAAGAGCAGCTGCTGCTGTATCGCCCATTGCAACGCGAACGGCGGCTGCTGGTCTTCGCCAATGCCCAGGTCTTGATGGCAACGCTGCGCAAGGACCAGGCGTTGCGCGACAGCATCCTGCCCTGGTTGTCGGACGAGGCCCGCAAGGTCTATGCCTACGGAGGGTTCAGCGAACCCCACATCGGCGGCATCCTCGACACGTCGCTCTGGCCCGCGCCGGTGAAGCCCGCGACGTTGGCACTGGACCCTTGGGACGACGAGGTAGACCGGCGGATGTTCATGGCCCGACGCCAGGTGATGCTGGAGCTGGCTGGGCGCCAGAGCGTCTCGAACGCCGAGCAGCGCTGGCAAACCTTGCTCGAGGGCGCCTGGCTGATCTTCAACCTGTTCCTGCCGCTGCTGCCAGCGCCGGTGGCCCTGCTCGGCTGGATCAGCCAGGGCGTGCATAGCCTGCGCCAGGATTTCACCATGCTCGATGAAGGCAGCCCCGCGCAGCAGCGTCAGGCGCTGGCCGACTTGCTGCTCAATGTCGGGCTGGCATTGTTGCATTTGCACCTGCCTTCCTCGCGGGGCCCCGGCCCGGTTGCGGTAAGCCCGGCGCTGGAGGGGCCTGCATCGCGTGACGGTGCGACACAGCCCAGGCAGAGCGCGCCGGTGCCGCTGAATCAAGCGATGCCGACTGTGCGTGATGCGCAGCCGGTGGATTTTTCCTTTGCGCCCGCCAGGGGGCTGGAGGGGTTGTCCAGCGTACAGAAGGCCACATTGAGGCAGCTGCGCGTCAAGGTGGCGTTGACGGGGGCGCGCCTTGAAACCAAGGGGCCGTTGCAGGGCCTGCGTAGCTTGGCTGGGCGCTACTATGTGCTGCTGATGGGAGAGCACTTCGAGGTGTTGTCCGAAGATACCGATGTGTGGATTGTCGGCCCTGGCGATGAGCCCGGTCCTTACCTGCTGCGCCGTCAGGGCAATTGGGACATCGACACCGGGCTGCGGCTGCGTGGCGGCCAGCCGGACGCTCGAGGGCGGGTGCGGGAACGCCTGTTGGCCCAGTTCGCCGAGCTGCACCAGCAGATGCGGCAACGGGTAGAGCAGATGCGGCCGTTGGTCCTACGGCAGAATCCCTTGATCGAACAGGTCAAGGCGACTGTGCGCAAATTCGATACCGCGAAACTGCACCACGCCAGGTTGACGCAGGCTTTGCGCGACGGCACCGCCGCCCCGGGCAGCGAGGCGTTGCTGGCTGGATTCGGCCAGCGTATCGAGGTGGTCGGCGCCGAGTTGAACCGGTACTGGTCGACACTCGTGCCGACCATGGAGCAGTTGGTGGCGCTGGGCGAGCAGCAGGAAGCGACGCTCAAGGCGATGAGCCAGGGCAAGTACGACCGCCCGGATGTGGCCATGCGCGCTGATGCTGTGACGGTATTGCGCGGGAACCTGCGCAAGCAGATGATCAGCTGGCTCGACGGCCTGCTCGATGGGCTCTGGGCGTTGGCCGATTATCCCGGTATGGACCGCATGGCGGCGGAGCTGGAGGGCCAGGAGGTCAGCACCGAGCTGAAGCAGCGATACCAGGTGTTCCGCGACAAACTGCAAGGTCTTGTCGCGGTGCAGGTGCGTTTGCGCAAGGTCAATCAGATGCTGGATGACTTGCTGCCGGAAACACTCAATGATCCGGGCTTCGTGATCGCCGACAAGCAAGAGCGGGTACGCGAGTACATCGAGCGACGGACCTACACCACCGTGAACCTCGACCTGCACCAGGCCATGTGCCTGGCGGAGCTTGCGCTCGATCGCGGCGCTGACCTGGAAAGCAACGCCAGCATCAGCCTCAAGCAGACCTTCGACAGCGACAGCTTGCTCAGTGCTGGCAGCGCCCACGCCGAGCTCGCCAAGGCGGACGTCACCCTGGAAGAGCGTATTGCCGTGCTGGAGTCGTCGGAGCGAACGTACCTGGCTACGCTGGCCTCGGCCGAGCGCCTGGAGGTGACGTTCGGCGAGCAACTCGACCTGGCCATGCTCGAGCGTTTCAAGGCGCAGATCGAGCTGTTGCGTGGCTCGGCCCGTCTGGCACTGAACGATGCCATCCATGAGAAGCTCACCACCGGGCATCCCGCCCAGCGTGCCCGAGCCTATGCCGTATCCCCTCTGCGCCGTCGGGTGGTGCGTACCCGACGCGGGCGGGTAATCATTGGCGAAGAAACCGAAACCAGCGGTGTGCGGCGGATTCAGCAGCGTGACCCAATCAACGACACCGTGATTGCGACGTACCGTGAACAGGCGGGCGACTGGGTCCGTGACGATGAGGCGCCGGAGCCGGCGGCGACTGTGGATGCCGCGCAATTGCCGCGCGCGAGACGGCTCGCTCGGCAGTTGCTCGGGGAGATGGGCGCGGTCATCCGCTTGGCCGGTCTTTATGTACGCAGCCTGGAGCCCATCGGCTTGTCATCGGTTATCGATGGGCATGTCGAGCGTATGTCAGAGACTCAGACCATCCTCGAGCGCGTCGGGGCAGAGGAAGAGGCTCATGCCCTCGGCGAGGGTATCCGGACCTTGCGAGCCCAGGAGCAGGCACTGCTTGTGCGCCTCTATCTGCGCACGCCCCATCCGTCGGCGGCTGGCCTGCGCTACCTGCACGGCCAGGGGCTGGTAGCGATACGTGCCGGTGCGCGGCGGGTGGCGCTGGCTGCGGGTGATTTCGTAGACAAATACCAGGTGATCTGGAACGAGCGCCCGCAAGAAGCCACCGGCAACGGCTTGTGGGAGGCGCACCTGCATTACGCCCGGCATGATGATCCTCCACACGAATTCACCAAGGCCCACCTCAAGACCTGGGCTCAGCGAGCTGTTCGCTTCGAGCAGGCGCTGATGGCCGCTACCCCGGGCCGGTTGTCGAGCGTCTATCGTGGCAATCTGCTGAGGGAGGACCTGAACGGTATCATTGACCTGGAGCAAGCATGACCAAGGCGGCCCCTGGCCTCTGTGCATGCATCTGCAGGTGCTCTGGGGGCAGGTCTTGGAAAAAGCTGTTCACTTTTGCCGGCATTGCGCTTGAGTTCGCGCTAGATCGCTGCCTTGCCGGCTACGGGTTTGCGAGCTGCCTGGCATGGGTGTAGCGGCCTTTATGGCCGTGGCCTGGCATGGCCTGGTTACCGCGTTCGGCGATCATCTGGCGCAGGCTGACCAGCTCGATTCCCTGCGCCCTGAGCCGGGGAATCTCCCGCGCCAGCACGTCCAGTGTCTGCGGGTAAGGGTGGCCGATCAGCACCGCCGAGCCTTGTTTGCGCGCCTGTTCGACCCCCAAGCGTAACTGGCCAGCAATCGCCTCGGGAGTACGTACATCGTCGAGGAACACGTCTCGTGAAACGTGCGCCAGCCCAACGGCCTGGGCTTCGGCCGCGGCCACGGTGGCCGCACTGGTGCGGCTGTCGACGAAGAACAGGTGGCGTCGTTGCAGCTCACCCATCAGCCAGGCCATGGGCTCGCGTTGCGCGGTCATGCGGCTGCCCATGTGGTTGTTGAGGCCGGCAGCGTACGGCACCTTGGCCAGGGCGGCATCCAGCCGTCGGGCCAACTCCTCGATGGCGATGTCTGGGTGCCAGGCATAGGGGCCGGTGGCTGGGTCCATGGGCATGTGCAGAATCACCGTGCGCCCGGCCTTGTGGGCCTGACGGGCGAAGTCGGTGGCATGCGGGGTGTCGGGCATGATAGCCATCGTGACCGGCCCGGGGAGGGCGAGGGTGCGGCTGTCACGCTCGCTGCTTTGGCCGAGGTCGTCGATGATGATGCTCATGTAGGCCTTGCCGACCGGTGCCGCGTGCGCGACACCAGCCAGCAGGCAGAACAGCAGGGACAGCAGATAACGCATGGGAGGCTTCAGTCACCCTTGGTGATGTTCAGGCCCTTGAGCAGGCTGAGCGCCTGGCTGAGCTGGAAGTCGTTGTCCTGCGGACGGTCCTTGCGCTTGGCGCCGCCGCTCGGGCGGTCGGCGCCACCGTTGCCGTTGCCCAGGTGGCCTTGCAGGTCGGCTTCCTTGAAGTTGTCGTTGTCCGCTTCGGCAGTGAGCTTGGCCGGGCGCACTTCGATGTCCGGAACGATGCCTTGGGCCTGGATCGAACGGCCATTGGGGGTGAAGTACAGCGCGGTGGTGAGCTTCAGCGCGCGGTCGTTGGCCAGTGGCAGGACGGTCTGCACCGAACCTTTACCGAAGCTGTCGGTGCCCATCAGCACGGCGCGCTTCTGGTCCTGCAGGGCGCCGGCGACGATTTCCGAAGCCGAGGCGCTGCCGCCGTTGATCAGCACCACCAATGGCACGCCTTCGCTGGCATCGGCTGGGTCGGCGGAGTAGCGCAGCTCGGAGTTGGCGATGCGGCCCTTGGTGTAGACGATAAGACCTTTGGTGAGGAAGTGGTCGGCCACTTCCACCGCCGACTGCAGCACACCGCCTGGGTTGTTGCGCAGGTCGAGGATCACGCCGCGCAGCTTCTTGCCGTTGTCCTTGCGCAGCTTGGCCAGGGCCTTGCCCACTTCGTCACCGGTCTTGACCTGGAACTGGGTGATGCGGATGTAGCCGTAGTCGTTCTCCAGCAGCTGGCTCTTGACGCTCTTGACCTGGATAACCGCACGGGCCAGCGTCACGTCGAATGGCGTACCGCCGTCGCGCACCAGGGTCAGGGTGATCTTCTCGCCGATCTTGCCGCGCATCTTGTCCACGGCTTCGGTCATGCTCTGGCCGCGGGTCGGCGCACCGTTGATCTTGACGATCAGGTCACCGGCCTCGATGCCGGCGCGGGAGGCCGGGGTGTCGTCGATGGGCGAGACCACCTTGACGAAGCCGTCCTCCATGCCGACCTCTATCCCCAGGCCGCCGAACTCGCCGCTGGTGCTCTCCTGCAGCTCCTGGAAGTCTTCGGGGCCGAGGTAGGCCGAGTGCGGGTCGAGGTTGCTGAGCATGCCCTTGATGGCGTTCTCCAGCAGGGTCTTGTCGTCGACAGGTTCCACATAGGCCGCCTTGATGCGGTCCATGACCTCGGCGAAGGTGCGCAGCTCCTCCAGCGGCAGGGGCGCCTTGGCGGTCACCTCGGTGGCCGGCACCGCGGCCTGCTTGGCCGCTGGCTTGGCCGGTTCGGCGGCAATGGCCAAGGGCGCGCCGATGACCAGGGCGATGGTCAGGGCCAGCTGGGTGAGGCGAGGCGAGTGCAGCATGTCGAACGAACTCCTGATCCTGTTGGTGCTCCCATCGGGAGCATCGGCGTCGCCGTTTCGTGGGCGGCGCCGTAAAAGTAGCACTAACTAACCGCGACACCATTGCGCGGGGTCGGTGGGCTGGCCCTGCTGGCGAATCGCGAAGTACAGGCCGGCGCTGTCCTGGCCGCCACTGTCGCCGACAGTGGAGATGGCTTCACCGGCCTTGACGATGTCGCCGGCGCTCTTGAGCAGGCTCTGGTTGTGGCCGTACAGGCTCAGGTAGCCATTGCCATGGTCGAGAATGACCAGAAGTCCGGCGCCGCGCAACCAGTCGGCGAACACCACCCGCCCGCCATGCACGGCGCGCACCTGGGTGCCCGCGCTGGCGCTGATCATCACCCCGTCCCACTTGGCCCGCGCATCACCGCCGCGGGTGTCACCGAAGCGTGCCAGTAATCGACCGTTGACCGGCCATGGAAGTTTTCCGCGGGCGGAAGAAAATGCGCCGCCGTAGCTGGCCGTGTCGCTGGACACCACCGGGCCGAGGGTGGTGCGGGCCTTTTTGGGGGCTTCCTCGGGTTCCTGGTTACGGGCCGTGGCCGCCGCCAGGGCCTGCGCCTTGCGGCGCTGCTCTTCTTCCTGTTTGGCCAGCAGGGCCCGTTGGCGTGCCTCTTCGGCCTCGCGTGCCTGACGGGCGAGGGTTTCCTCGATGGTCTTGAGCACCTTGCTCAGGTCGGCCTGGTCCTGTTCGCGACTCTGCAGTTTCTGGTCGCGTTCCTTCATATCGCTGCTGAGCTTGGCCAGCACCTGCTGGCGCTTGTCGCGCTCGGCGAGTAGCGCCTGGCGCTTGCCGTCGAGGTCGGCGCGCTGGCTGAGCAGCTGTTCTTGCTGGCGGCCGATGTCCTGCTCGACGTTGGCCAACTGACGCAAGGTTTCATTGAAGGTGCGCAGTTGCTCGGTACGCGCCTTGCTCAGGTAATCGTAGTAGCTGAGGGTGCGGGCGAACTTCTCGGGATTCTGCTGGTTGAGGAGCAGCTTGAGGTATTCCTCGCGACCGTTGTTCTGGTAGGCCGAACGGGCCTGGATGGCAATCAGGCGTTGCTGTTCAACGCGGGCGCTCTGGAGTTTTTTTTTCTCGTGGTCAAGGCGCTCCAGCTCGCCCTCGGTCTTTTTTAGTTCTTGCTGCAATGCCTCCACCTGTTTCTCGAGGGTACCGATGTCGGTCTCGGTGGACTTGAGGTCTTTCTGCACGCCGGCTTTCTCCTCCTGGAGCTTGCCCAGCATCTTTTTCAGCTCGGCAATGTCCTGGCGGGTGGCGTCCAGCTGTTGCTGGGTCTGCGCGCGCTCGTCGGCGAAGGCCGGGGTGAGCAGGCATGACAGGGCTAGTAAGAGAAGGGCGCGGAGCATGGGGTTGGGCGTACCAGGGATGGAGACTGGCCTAGTATGCCCGCGCGGGCGTGCAAAAAAAACGCCCAGCGGCGTGTGCGGCGGGGCGTTGGTCTGGAATTCAAATGTTTTGGGGCCGCAAAGCGGCCCTATTGCGTCGATCAGGCATTCAGCAGAATCGAGGTGCCGGTCATCTCCGCCGGTTTTTCCAGGCCCAGCAGCTCGAGCATGGTCGGTGCCACATCGGCCAGTACGCCGCCGTCACGGACTTTCACGTTGCGCTTGCCGACATAGATGAACGGCACTGGCTCGGTGGTGTGGGCGGTGTGCGCCTGACCGGTGCATTCGTCTTCCATCTGCTCGACGTTGCCGTGGTCGGCGGTGATCAGCGCTTCGCCGCCGACCTTGTCCAGCGCCGCGACGATACGGCCAACGCAGCCATCCAGCGCCTCCACGGCCTTGACCGCGGCATCGAACACGCCGGTGTGGCCGACCATGTCGCCGTTGGCGTAGTTGACCACGATCACGTCATAACGCTGCTGCTCGATGGCCTCGACGATACGATCGGTGACCTCCGGGGCGCTCATTTCCGGCTGCAGGTCGTAGGTGGCGACCTTCGGCGACGGGATCAGGATGCGTTCTTCGCCTTCGAACGGCTCTTCGCGTCCGCCCGAGAAGAAGAAGGTGACGTGGGCGTATTTCTCGGTTTCGGCGATGCGCAGCTGGGTCTTGCCGTTCTTCGCCAGGTACTCGCCGAGCACGTTGTTCAGGCTGGCCGGGGCGAAAGCCGCCGGGGCCGGGATCTTCGCCGAATACTGGGTCAGGCCGATGTAGGCCGCCAGCTTGGGCAGGCGCGCGCGCGGAAATTCGTTGAAATCGGGTTCGACGAACACGCGGGACAGCTCGCGGGCGCGGTCGGCGCGGAAGTTCATGAAGATCACGGCGTCGCCGTCTTCGACCTTCACCGCTTCGCCGATGCGGGTGGCCTTGACGAATTCGTCGCTCTCGTCGCGGGCGTAGGCGGCTTCAAGGCCAGCTACGGCGGTCGCTGCGGTGTATTCGGCGGCGCTGTCGACGATCAGGTTGTAGGCGGCGCTGACGCGGTCCCAGCGGTTGTCGCGGTCCATCGCGTAGTAGCGGCCGATCAGGCTGGCGATGCGGCCCTTGCCGAGCTTGGCGAAGGTGGCGTCGAGCAGTTCGATGGACGACTGTGCGCTGCGTGGCGGCGTGTCGCGGCCATCGAGGAAGGCGTGCAGGTAGATCTTTTCGGCGCCACGCTGCGCGGCCAGTTCGGCCATGGCAATCAGGTGGTCCTGGTGGCTGTGTACACCGCCGTCGGAGAGCAGGCCGAGGATATGTACGGCCTTGCCGGCGCTGGCGGCTTTTTCCACGGCACCGACGAGCACCGGGTTTTCGAAGAACTCGCCGTCGCGGATGGCCTTGGTCACCCGGGTGAAGTCCTGGTACACCACGCGCCCGGCGCCGAGGTTCATGTGGCCGACTTCCGAGTTGCCCATCTGCCCGTCGGGCAGCCCCACGTCCATGCCGGAGCCGGAGATCAGGCCGTGCGGCTGGGTGGCGCGCAGGCGGTCGTAGACCGGCGTGTTGGCAGCAAAGATGGCGTTGTATTCGGGGCTTTCGCTGTGACCGAAGCCATCCAGGATGATCAGGACCAGGGGTTTAGGCGTGCTCGTCATCAATCAAACTCACGGTTGTTCAAAGATGATAAAGACACGCATTTTAGGGCAAATCCGCCAGCGACGGCGAATATTCCTCCCATTGCCCGACCAGCGCGGTCAGGCATGCAACATGAAGGCGCGTTTGCCGCAAGCCCAGTGGGCTTTGGCGGTCATGGGGGGCTGTGTATACTGGCCGCCATTTTCAATCGCCTGGAACACCCCTGATGGTTGCTCACCTGATTCAATTCGCGACAGATCACTTCATCCTGGTGGCCATTTTCGTCGTCCTGTTGGTCCTGCTGCTGGTCAATGAAGTCCGCCGTGGCGGCCAGAGCCTGAGCAACGGCCAGCTGACCGCCCTGGTCAACGCCGACAAGGCCGTGGTGATCGACATCCGTACCGCCAAGGAATATTCGGCCGGGCATATCGTCGGCGCGCTGAGCATGCCGCAGGACAAAGTGGCCGGCCGCATGACCGAGCTGGAAAAACACAAAGACAAGACCCTGATCGTCGTCGACGCGATGGGCCAGCAGTCCGGTACCCTGTGCCGCGAACTGCTCAAGGCTGGTTACACCGCCGCCAAGCTCAGCGGTGGCGTTTCCAGCTGGAAAGCCGATAACCTGCCCCTGGTGAAGTGATATGAAGCCCGTCATCGTCTATTCCAGCGACTACTGCCCCTACTGCATGCGCGCCAAGTACCTGCTCGAGAGCAAGGGCGTGGCGTTCGAGGAGATCAAGGTCGACGGCAAACCCCAGGTTCGCGCCGAAATGAGCCAGAAGGCCGGCCGTACCTCGGTGCCGCAGATCTGGATCGGCAGCACGCACGTCGGTGGATGCGATGACCTCTATGCCCTGGAGCGCGCGGGCAAGCTCGACGCGCTGCTGGCGGCCTGATTCGCACTGCATTCAAGAACATTAGGAAAAGGATCTGCCATGACTGACCAACAGAACAACGGCGCTGGTGCTGAAGAAACCGCACCACAATTCTCCCTGCAGCGTATCTACGTGCGCGATCTGTCGTTCGAGGCGCCGAAAAGCCCGCAGATCTTCCGCCAGCAGTGGGAGCCGAGCGTATCGCTGGACCTGAACACCCGCCAGAAAGCCCTGGAAGGCGACTTCCACGAAGTGGTGCTGACCCTGTCGGTGACCGTCAAGAACGGTGACGAAGTGGCGTTCATCGCCGAAGTGCAACAGGCCGGCATCTTCCTGATCGCCAACCTCGATGCCGCTTCGATGAGCCACACCCTCGGCGCGTTCTGCCCGAACATCCTGTTCCCGTACGCCCGCGAGACCCTGGACAGCCTGGTGACCCGTGGTTCGTTCCCGGCGCTGATGCTGTCGCCGGTCAACTTCGACGCCCTGTACGCGCAAGAGATGCAGCGCATGCAGGAAGCCGGTGAAGTGCCGACCGTGCAGTAATTTCTGCCGGTAAAGCAAAAGGCGACCTTCGTGGTCGCCTTTTTCATGTCATGTATTCTGCTCGTGCCCTATCGCCGGCAAGCCGGCTCCCACAGGTATTGTGTGGGCCTGGAAAACAGCACAGATCCTGTGGGAGCCGGCTTGCCGGCGATAGGGCCCGAGCGGCAAGCGCATCAGCTTCCGGCGAACCCCTGCTGGCGCCACGCCTCGTACACCGTCACCGCCACGGTATTGGACAGGTTCAAGCTCCGGCACCCCGGCCGCATCGGCAGGCGCAGGCGTTGTTCGGCAGGCAGGCTGTCCAGCACCTCGGCCGGCAGGCCACGGCTTTCGGGCCCGAACAGGAAGACGTCACCGGGCTGGTACTCGACCTCATGGAACGGGTGCGAGCCTTTGGTGGTGAACGCGAACAGTCGAGGCTGATTCAGGCTTTCCAGACATTCGGCCAGGCTTTGGTGGCGCTGTAGCGTGGCATACTCGTGGTAGTCCAGCCCCGCGCGGCGCAGGCGCTTGTCGTCCAGTTCGAAGCTGATGGGCTCGATCAGGTGCAGGGCGCAGCCGCTGTTGGCGCACAGGCGGATGATGTTGCCGGTATTCGGCGGAATTTCTGGTTGAAAAAGGATGACGTGAAACATGCACGGCTCCAAGCGTGAAGATGACGAGCATTCTACCCCCGAACCCGACCCGCGTTCGAAGGCTTGGCCACGGGTGCTGCTGTCGCTGGCGATCTTCGGCATGCTCGTGGGCCTGATGATCGGCCGGCTGACGGCGCCCGAGGAGCGGTTGCTGGAGCAGGTCGAGGTGGTGCAGGGCGGGCTGGACCTGTGGTTCAACGAAGAGCCGCAACTGCATGGCGAGAATGTCGAGGGTACCGTGGCCGTGGTGTTCCAGGCCGAAGGCAAGGCCGCGCGGGGCCAGTTGATGTTGCAGGGCAAGCCGGTGGGCTGGCGCTTGCAGAAGAGCGAGGAAGGCTTGCTGTTGACGCTGGTCGCTGCGCGCCCCCTGCGTGGCGAATGGACCGGTGCGCAGGAGGCGGGGCGTTGGCGGGTGCAGGTCAGGCTGCACGAATAAAAGAGGGGATATCCCGGCCTGCCTGTACCGAGGTCCCCGAAATGGAAGTTACGTTGTACGTTGCAGGGAGCGTGCCAGATACTAGATAGGCCATAAATGTAGCGTTATGGCCTTTTTTTTTTGTTTCTGAAGGCTAATTTGCCTTGTACTGGTGCGTGCGGCACAGCAACTGTGCAAGTGGGGCCTGATAAATTTGCCAGTTTCGGCCACTGCTCGCCTTGGTTAAGTTTCTGCTCATGAATCATGGTCCCGTGGGAGGGATTGTTCATGAGCCTGTCCTTGGCAATGCTTGATCACCAGCGATCATCTTTCGGTGCGAGCACGTACTTCAGGGCGTATACGCCATACGGTGCCGCTGCAATGGCAGGAGGTCCAGTTCTCGGCTTCTGCGGGCAGCTCCGTGAAAGGCCGATGGGCATCTATCAACTGGGCAGCGGCTACCGTTGCTATTCTCCAACCGCATTGCGCTTCCTGTCCCCTGATCGCTTCAGCCCATTCGGCAGAGGGGGGCTTAACGCATATGGCTATTGTGGCGGTGATCCAGTCAATCGGAGTGATCCTGGGGGGCGGTGGTGGGGGTTGGTGAGGGATGCCGTCTTCTCGGGCCTCGTCTTCCAGGATGGAGCAAGGGATCTGCACAAAAGCCTCCTGACCAGAAGGGACGTGCAGGCGAAAAAGGCACATTCTATCGATCATCGTGTACTGAATGAGGTGGCCCCTAGCCTGACACGGTTCACCGTGGATAGTGGTGAGGTCGCCTTGGGAGGGCTTGCGTTTGTCACTAATGCGCTCCAGTTGGCGGGAGTGGCGGTCAACCCTGTTGTGGGCAGTGTGGCGGCATGGACGGGATTTGCGCTCTGGGTAGCGAAGAAAGTTGCGCAGTATCGTGAGGCAAGGCAGGCGCAAGATCCTTTGCACTATCTGACGCTGAGTAGCGTGAAATCGGAACAGAAAATTCCGGCGTTGTTCGGGCAAGTGAGGGATGCAATCAGCGCCAACACGGCCTCGGATCTGTCCGAGGTAGTGATACAGAAGGCGCACGATGACGTTCTTCTGGCTGCTGATGAATTGAGGAACATGAATTAGGTCTATCTATTCACGTCTCATGTCTGTTGGGCTCTATTGGCAGATGAACCGTCAACTGGCCGGTTTCATGCGTTGCCTACGAGAGGGCCATGGTTGGCCCTCCCTAGCTTGCAGCAGGTCGATGCTCAGTTGTCTTCGCCGTCGTCCTCATCGGAGCCATCCACCTTCATCCCTAGCTCCTTGATCTTGCGTGTCAAGGTATTGCGCCCCCAGCCCAACAACAGCGCCGCATCACGACGCCGCCCGGCGGTGTGCTTGAGCGCGGTCTCGATCATGATCCGCTCGAAACTGGGCACGGCGCTGTCCAGCAGGTTGGTCTGGCCACGGGCCAAGGCCTGGTCGGCCCACTGGCGCAGGGCCTGTTCCCAGTTGGTCACCGGCGCGGCGTCCTGGGGCAGGTTGAGCAGTTCCGGCGGCAGGTCGCCGACCAGCACTTCGCGGCTGGAGGCCATCACGGTGATCCAGCGGCAGGTGTTCTCCAGCTGGCGCACGTTGCCCGGCCATGGCAGGTTGCGGATGAATTCCTCGGTCTCGGGCTTGAGCAGCTTGGGCTCCACCGCCAGCTCCTGGGCGGCGCGGCCGAGGAAGTGGCGGGCCAGCGCCGGGATGTCCTCGCGCCGGTCGGCCAGGCGCGGGATATGGATGCGGATCACGTTGAGGCGGTGGAACAGGTCTTCACGGAACTTGCCGGCCTGCACCAGGGACTCGAGGTTCTGGTGGGTGGCGGCGATGATGCGCACATCCACCTTCACCGGTACATGGCCGCCGACCCGGTAGAACTCGCCGTCGGCCAACACTCGCAGCAGGCGGGTCTGGGTATCGGCGGGCATGTCGCCGATCTCGTCGAGGAACAGCGTGCCGCCATCGGCCTGCTCGAAACGCCCACGACGCAGGTTGGCGGCGCCGGTGAAGGCGCCCTTCTCATGGCCGAACAGTTCGGACTCCATCAGGTCCTTGGGGATCGCCGCCATGTTCAGGGCAATGAAAGGCGATGCCGCACGCGGGCTGTGGCGGTGCAGGGCATGGGCCACCAGCTCTTTACCCGTGCCGGACTCACCATTGATCAGCACGGTGATATTGGAATGGCTGAGGCGGCCGATGGCGCGGAACACCTCCTGCATCGCCGGCGCCTCGCCGATGATCTCGGGGGTGCGGGCCAACGCCTGTGGTACTTCCAGGGCCTGCTGCTCCTGAGCGTGCTGGTTGGCGCGCTTGACCAGCGACACCGCCTCGTCGACATCGAACGGCTTGGGCAGGTACTCGAAGGCACCGCCCTGGTACGACGCCACGGCGCTGTCCAGGTCAGAGTGGGCAGTCATGATGATCACCGGTAGCCCAGGGTGCTGGTCGCGGATCTGGGCGAGCAGGTCGAGACCGCTGGCGCCGGGCATGCGGATATCCGAGATGATCACATCCGGTTGCTGACGGGCCAGGCGGCCCATCACGCCATCGGCGCTGTCGAAGCTCTGGGTGGTCATGCCTTCCTGCTGCAGGGCCTTTTCCAGGACCCAGCGGATGGAACGATCATCATCGACGATCCAGACGGTTTCACTTCGGCTCATGGGGCGGTGGCTCCTTGTTCCAGGGGCAGGTAGATCGAGAAGGTGGTGTGGCCGGCGTGGCTTTCACATTCGATCAGGCCCTGGTGCTGGCTGATGATGTTCTGGGTGATGGCCAGGCCCAGCCCGGTGCCGTCCGGGCGGCCGCTGACCATGGGATAGAAGAGCGTGTCCTGCAGTTCCGCGGGGATGCCGGGGCCGTTGTCGATGATCTCGATCCGCGCCACCAGGCGGTGGCGCACATGGCCGATGGTGAACTGGCGCACGGCGCGGCTGCGCAGGGTGATCCGGCCCAGGCGCAGTTCGTTCTGCCCGGCGATGGCCTGCATGGCGTTGCGCACGATATTGAGTACGGCCTGGATCATCTGCTCGCGGTCGATCAGCACGTCCGGCAGGCTCGGGTCGTAGTCGCGCACCAGGGTGATGCCGCCCTGGCTCTCCGCCTCGACCAGGCTGCACACACGTTCGAGCACTTCGTGGATGTTGGTCAGGGTCAGCGACGGCAGTTTGTTCGAGCCGAGCATGCGGTCGACCAGGTTACGCAGGCGGTCGGCCTCTTCGATGATCACGTTGGTGTAGTCGCGCAGGCCATCCTCGGGCAGCTCGCGGGCCAGCAACTGCGCCGCGCCGCGAATCCCGCCCAGGGGGTTCTTGATCTCGTGGGCGAGGCCGCGAACCAGCATCTTGGTGGTCTCCTGCTTGCTCAGCTGGGCCTCCTCCTTGGTGATGCGCAGCAGGCGGTCACGTGGATGCACCTCCAGCAACAGAAGGGTCTGGCCCTGGTGCAGGATAGGCGTGACGGCGTAGTCGACGGTGATGCTCTGGCCGGTCAGCGAGGTCAGCTGGGCTTCGCGCTTGGTGAACGGATGCGCCTGCTCCACTGCCTGGCGCAGCGAGTTGAGGGCCTCGGTCGATTCGGTGAACAGCTCGCTGATGAACTGGCCATGGCTACGCTGGCCACTGACGGCCAGGAGCATTTCCGCGGCTGGGTTCATGTACTCCAGGCGCAATTCGGCGTTGAGCAGGAGCGTCGCCGTGGTCAGGTTGTCCAGAAGCAGACGGTGCTGTGCATCGCTGATGGTCATAAGGCGTCGTTGACCTCTGTTGGCACTCTTTTGGCGCCCCGGCCAGACCTGGGGCGCGCACGGATGACGTGCTGGATGCGATGAAAATGCAAGAACCAAACCAAGGCTCCGAAAAGAAGCGGAATTTCCGGATAAAGTCCTGTATGCGCGCAAAGTCGGCACACAAAACCCTGGTTAAACGATTCTTGTGACCCAAAGTGGGGTGTATCCCGAGGCGCCTGGTTATGCAATGCACCAATATGGAGCATAGGGGGCTCAGGTGGTTTTGCACAGCTGGCCGCTGGCGCGAACAAGGGCGAGGTGCCGTGCGGCTGCGTGCCTGCGCTGGTGCAGGGCATCGGCCAAAAGCCCAGGGCAGTCGATCGTGGCTGCCCGGTCGAACCGGGCAAGGGCAGCGAGCAGTTGCGTCTGAAGCTGATCCAATGCAGGGCGAACGTCCTGACTTAGATCCCGTCGAGGCAGGTCCGGCGCCTGCCGTGCGCGGTGCCAACTGTCCAGCAGGTGGTACTGAAGCAGTTTGCTGGCCTCGATCTGGTCGGCGAAGAACGCTTCGGCGCGTGCCGGGTCCAGCTGGAAAGCGCTTGCGGCCTGGCGCGCGCTGGCCAGTACCTGATGCTCGCGGTCAACGGCCTGCACCGGCTGCCCTCGGTCCCATTTGTGCAGCGCGACGGCTTCGGCAAGGTCAAGGCGACGTTCGATGGTGTCGAGCAAGGTGTCGAGGTCTGAAGGGGGCGGTGGCGCAGTGTTGCAGCCGGATAGGGCGAGGCAGCAGGTGAGGGCGAGGCGGGTGGTACGCATGGTGATCTCCTGGGTTGATGGAGAACCGAGTGTCGCAGTGCCGCCAGATACGGCTGTAGGGTTAGTCCGATGATGCCGATGCAAAAATGGAAACGGCCTCCCGAAGGAGGCCGTCCTGATTTCATCGACGCAAAGCGCCGATCCGATCAGCAGCTGTAGTACAGCTCGTATTCCAGCGGATGCACGAAGGTGCGGACCTTGATCTCTTCTTCGCTCTTAAGCTCGATGAAGGCATCGATGAAGTCGTCGGAGAACACGCCGCCCTTGGTCAGGAACGCACGGCCTTTGTCCAGCTCTTCCAGGGCTTCCTTCAGGCTGCCACAGACTTGCGGGATTTCCTTGGCCTCTTCAGGCGGCAGGTCGTACAGGTTCTTGTCGGCGGCATCGCCTGGGTGGATCTTGTTCTGGATGCCGTCCAGGCCTGCCATCAGCAGGGCCGCGAAGGCCAAGTACGGGTTGGCCGATGGGTCCGGGAAGCGTGCTTCGATACGGCGGGCTTTCGGGCTGCCGACGTAAGGAATACGGATCGAGGCGGAACGGTTGCGCGCCGAGTAGGCCAGCATCACCGGAGCTTCGAAGCCTGGGACCAGACGCTTGTAGGAGTTGGTCGACGGGTTGGTGAAGCCGTTCAGGGCCTTGCCGTGCTTGATGATGCCGCCGATGAAGTACAGGGCAGTATCGGACAGGCCGGCGTAGCCTTCGCCGGAGAAGGTGTTCTTGCCGTCTTTCCAGATCGACATATGCACGTGCATGCCCGAACCGTTGTCGCCGTACAGCGGCTTGGGCATGAAGGTGGCGGTACGGCCGTAGGCGTCGGCAACGTTATGCACGACGTACTTCAGGGCCTGTACTTCGTCAGCCTTCTTGACCAGGGTGTTGAACTTGACGCCGATTTCGTTCTGGCCGGCAGTCGCCACTTCGTGGTGGTGAACTTCGACGGTCTGGCCCATTTCTTCCAGGGCGTTGCACATGGCGGTGCGGATTTCGTGGTCGTGGTCGAACGGCGGAACCGGGAAGTAGCCGCCTTTGACGCCCGGACGGTGGCCTTTGTTGCCGCCTTCCACGTCAGCGCCGGTCATCCACGAGCCTTGCTCGGAGAAGATCTTGAACATCGAACCGGAGATGTCCGACTGGAACTTCACTTCGTCGAAGATGAAGAACTCAGGCTCTGGGCCTGCGAACACGGTGTCACCGATGCCGGTGCTCTTCAGGTACTCTTCGGCGCGCTTGGCGATGGCGCGTGGGTCGCGATCGTAGCCTTGCATGCTCGACGGGTCGACGATGTCGCAGGTGATGATCAGGGTCGGCTCTTCGGTGAACGGGTCGAGCACAGCGGTGTCGTCGACCGGCATCAGGATCATGTCCGAGGCTTCGATGCCTTTCCAGCCAGCGATGGAGGAACCGTCGAACATCTTGCCGACTTCGAAGAAGTCTTCGTCCAGGCCATCGCGCGCCGGCATGGTCACGTGATGCTGAATGCCTTTGGTGTCCGTGAAACGCAGATCAATCCACTTGACGTCATGATCTTTGATGAGTTGAACCGACTTCGACATGTTGTCCTCCGGATGGTCTAGGGCGCAGTTGGCCGCTGCCCTGGAAAAAGGGTGTCGCTGGGCGCGGATAGTCGGCCAAGCTTACCTGCCTCACAAGGGAGCAAATTGCATGCCAGTGCCCGAAAATGGCCAAGCTGGAATAAAAAAGGGCGTTGGCGGGTATTTGGCCTGAGGTCGAGCAATAACAATGCACTCTTTAGAGGCGGATCTCCGCGCGTGCGCACCAATATGGTGCGCTAAATTGCTGCCGCAGTTCCCTTAAAGTGCCTCATCGCCGACAAGCCGGCCCCCTCACTAGATTGCATACCCCTGTGGGAGCCGGCTTGCCGGCGATGAGGACGGTGCAGGCGATATAAATCCAAGCCTCTGTACAAAAGTTGCTCAAAAGCTGAGCAATTTCCGCTATAATTCGCGCCCCTCATTTTCGGTAGGCCCTGGGCGCGCTGTTAAACCAATGAAACTTATCGTCAAAGTCTTCCCAGAAATCACCATCAAGAGCCGGCCGGTGCGCAAGCGCTTCATCCGCCAGCTCGCCAAGAACATCCGCAACGTGCTCAAGGACCTTGATCCCGAGCTCGCGGTCGATGGTGTCTGGGACAATCTCGAGGTGGTCACCCGCGTCGAGGACGAAAGGATCCAGCGCGAGATGATCGAGCGCCTCACCTGCACGCCGGGTATCACCCACTTCCTGCAGGTCGAGGAGTATCCCCTGGGCGACTTCGATGACATCGTCGCCAAGTGCAAGCACCACTTCGGTCACCTGCTGGCCGGCAAGCACTTCGCCGTACGTTGCAAGCGCGGCGGCCACCACGACTTCACCTCGATGGACGTCGACCGCTACGTTGGCAGCCAGTTGCGCCAGCAGTGCGGCGCCGCCGGCATCGAGCTGAAGAAGCCGGAAGTCCTGGTGCGCATCGAGATCCGCGACCAGCGCCTGTACGTGATCCACAACCAGCACGACGGCATCGGCGGCTACCCGCTGGGCGCCCTGGAGCAGACCCTGGTACTGATGTCCGGTGGTTTCGACTCCACCGTGGCGGCCTACCAGATGATGCGTCGTGGCCTGATGACCCATTTCTGCTTCTTCAACCTAGGCGGCCGTGCCCACGAGCTGGGGGTGATGGAAGTGGCCCACTTCCTGTGGAAGAAGTACGGCAGCAGCCAGCGCGTGCTGTTCATCAGCGTGCCGTTCGAGGAAGTGGTCGGCGAGATCCTCAACAAGGTCGACAACAGCTACATGGGCGTCACCCTCAAGCGCATGATGCTGCGCGGCGCCGCGCACATGGCCGACCGTCTGCAGATCGATGCGCTGGTCACTGGCGAAGCGATCTCCCAGGTGTCGAGCCAGACCTTGCCGAACCTGTCGATCATCGACTCGGCCACCGACAAGCTGGTGCTGCGCCCCCTGCTGGCCAGCCACAAGCAGGACATCATCGACCAGGCCACCGAAATCGGTACCGCCGACTTCGCCAAGCACATGCCCGAATATTGCGGCGTGATCTCGGTGAACCCGACTACCCATGCCAAGCGTCACCGCATGGAGCACGAAGAGAAGCAGTTCGACATGGCCGTGCTGGAGCGCGCCCTGGAGCGTGCCAAGTTCATCTCCATCGACCATGTGATCGACGAGTTGGGCAAGGACATCGAAATCGAGGAAGTGGCCGAGGCGCTGCCAGGCCAGATCGTCATCGACATTCGTCACCCCGATGCCCAGGAAGACGAACCTCTGGTGCTGGAAGGCATCGAAGTTCAGGCCATGCCGTTCTACGCCATCAACAGCAAGTTCAAGCACCTGGACCCCACGCGCCAGTACTTGCTGTATTGCGACAAGGGTGTGATGAGCCGTCTGCACGCACACCACCTGCTCAGTGAGGGACATGCCAATGTGCGTGTTTATCGTCCGACATAAGACGCCAGGGCTGTATGGCGGCAGCATCCGCCATCGCCCTCCCGACCACCGGGCCCGCTGAGCCGTAAACCGTACATATTGGCCGCCTACACTGGGCGGCAACCGAATCCTCTGATCGAGATACAGTTGTGATCGAAAATCTGCGTAACATCGCCATCATCGCCCACGTTGACCATGGTAAAACCACCCTGGTCGACAAACTCCTGCGCCAGTCCGGCACCCTGGAGCGTAACGAGCTCAACGACGAGCGCGTCATGGACTCCAACGACCAGGAAAAAGAGCGCGGCATTACCATCCTGGCGAAAAACACCGCCATCAACTGGAACGGCTACCACATCAACATCGTCGACACCCCCGGCCACGCCGACTTCGGTGGCGAGGTTGAGCGTGTAATGTCGATGGTCGACTCCGTGCTGCTGCTGGTCGACGCCCAGGACGGCCCGATGCCGCAAACCCGCTTCGTGACCAAGAAGGCCTTCGAAGCTGGCCTGAAGCCAATCGTCGTGATCAACAAGGTCGACCGTCCGGGCGCGCGTCCTGACTGGGTTCTGGACCAGATCTTCGACCTGTTCGACAACCTCGGCGCCACCGACGAACAGCTGGACTTCAAAGTCGTCTACGCCTCGGCCCTGAACGGCATCGCAGGTCTGGACCACACCGCCATGGGCGAAGACATGACCGCCCTGTACCAGTCGATCGTCGACAACGTACCGGCGCCGGACGTTGACCGTGACGGTTCGTTCCAGATGCAGATCTCGGCACTGGACTACAACAGCTTCCTCGGCGTTATCGGCGTTGGCCGTATCGCCCGTGGCCGCATCAAGCCGAACACCCCGGTTGTTGCCATCGATGTCGACGGCAAGAAGCGTAACGGCCGTATCCTCAAGCTGATGGGTCACCACGGTCTGCACCGCGTTGACGTCGAAGAAGCCCAGGCTGGCGACATCGTCTGCATCAGCGGTTTCGACGAGCTGTTCATCTCCGACACCCTGTGCGCCCCGGACGCGGTAGAAGCGATGAAGCCGCTGACCGTCGACGAGCCAACCGTCTCGATGACCTTCCAGGTCAACGACTCGCCGTTCTGCGGCAAGGAAGGCAAGTTCGTCACCAGCCGTAACATCAAGGACCGTCTGGACAAAGAGCTGCTGTACAACGTTGCCCTGCGCGTTCAGGAAACCGATTCCCCAGACAAGTTCAAGGTCTCGGGCCGTGGTGAGCTGCACCTGTCCGTTCTGATCGAAACCATGCGCCGTGAAGGCTTCGAGATGGCCGTAGGCCGTCCTGAAGTGATCATCCGCGAAGTCGACGGCGTCAAGCAGGAGCCGTTCGAGAACGTCACCATCGACATCCCTGAAGAATCCCAGGGCAAGGTCATGGAAGAAATGGGTCTGCGTAAAGGCGACCTGACCAACATGGTGCCGGATGGCAAGGGCCGTGTGCGCCTGGAATACAACATTCCAGCCCGTGGTCTGATCGGTTTCCGTAACCAGTTCCTGACCCTGACCAACGGTGCAGGCATCCTGACCTCGATCTTCGATCGCTACGACACCATGAAGTCGGGCCAGATGTCCGGCCGTCTGAACGGTGTTCTGGTTTCGGTCGAGACCGGCAAGGCACTGACCTACTCCCTGGAAACCCTGCAGGCGCGCGGCAAGCTGTTCGTCGAGCACGGCCAGGAGATCTACAACGGTCAGATCATCGGCCTGAACAGCCGTGACAACGACCTGGGCGTGAACCCGACCAAAGGCAAGAAGCTCGACAACATGCGTGCTTCGGGCAAGGACGAAGTCATCGCCCTGGTTCCGCCGGTTCGCCACACCCTCGAACAGGCCCTGGAATTCATCCAGGACGACGAGCTGTGCGAAGTGACTCCTAAGTCGATCCGTCTGCGCAAGAAGATCCTGGACGAAGGCGAGCGTACCCGCGCTGCCAAGAAAGCCAAGAACTGAGTTAGCTCAGGCGCAATGAAAACGCCCCCGGTCGAAAGGCCGGGGGCGTTTTTGTTTGCCTTCAGAAATACGGGCCGCTATGCAGCCCCGGCATTTCCGGCGTGGCGCAGTCTCAGCGCCCGACCACCTTGGGCTTGTACGCACAGTACCCCGGCCGCGGCCCGACCTTGGGGTGGTTGCGGCAGGTATCCGGGCGCTTGTCGTAGATGGTGCATAGACGGCTCTTGCGATCCAGGTACATGCAGTCATCGTTGCTCATCCGGGTCAGGGTGAAGATCCCCGACTTCTGGTTGAAACGCTCGATGATGCCTTCCTTCTGCAGGCGTTTGGCCACGTTCTTCGGCGGCTCGTCTTTCTCGAATTCGTCCACCACGCCAATGCGGATCAGATCCTTGATCTTCACCTCCACCGGCAGGGTGCAGCAGGTCGAGTGGCAGCCACCGCACATATGGCTGGCATAGCGCTGCCAGGTTTCCAGGCGGTCGACTTCGGCGGCGGCGATCAGGGTCGTTTTCATGGTTATGGGGTGAATCACGGTCTTGGGGCGCGCGATCATACCGGAGTTGTTCAATTTGTGAACAACCTTTTGCCCGATTCCCCTGGCGGTTGATGAAAACCGCGAACGCTCGCTGTCGCTGTGTGTCAGAGCGTCTAGGCTGAACACTCTCCCTGCGCTTTCGCCTACTTGCCCGAGGATGCCGCATGTCCCAGGAAAACAAGGCCCGTGAGGCCAAAGCTCATACCGACGAGGTGGCCGCGTTCCGCGCCGCCGTGCTGGCCAAGCTGACCTACGCCGTTGGCAAGGACCCGGAACACGCCTTCGACCACGACTGGTTCGAGGCCATTGCCCTGGCTGCCCGCGACCATATGGTCGATCACTGGATGGATCACACTCGCCAGGCGTATCGACGTAGCCAGAAGCGGGTGTATTACCTCTCCCTCGAATTCCTCATCGGCCGCCTGCTGTACGACAGCCTGAGCAACCTCGGTTACCTGGAGATCGCCCGCGAGGCCCTCGAAGGGCTGGATGTCGACCTGGAGCGCATCCGCCTGCTCGAGCCCGATGCGGCGCTGGGCAATGGTGGCCTCGGGCGCCTGGCGGCGTGCTTCATGGAGAGCATGTCGACCCTGGGTATCGCCGCCCATGGTTATGGCATCCGCTACGAGCATGGGTTGTTCCGTCAGGCGGTGGTCGATGGCTGGCAGCAGGAGCAGACCGAGAACTGGCTGGATTTCGGCAACCCCTGGGAGTTCGAGCGGGCCGAGGTGATCTACCCGATCAGTTTCGGCGGCAGCGTCGAGACCGTGCATGAAGGCAATGGTCAGCAGCGTCAGGTCTGGTGGCCGGGCGAGACGGTGCGGGCGGTGGCCTACGATACGCCAGTGGTCGGCTGGCGCGGTTCCAGTGTCAACACCTTGCGCCTGTGGCGTGCCCGGGCGCTGGAGGAGCTGCACTTGGAGCGCTTCAATGCCGGTGATCACCTGGGCGCGGTGGCCGAGGTGGCCCGTGCCGAAAGCATCTCGCGGGTGCTATACCCGGCCGACAGCACCGAGGCGGGCCAGGAACTGCGCCTGCGTCAGGAGTACTTCTTCGTTTCGGCCTCGCTGCAGGACCTGCTGCGGCGCCACCTGAACATGCACAAGGACCTGCTCAACCTGCCGGACGCCGCGGCCATCCAGCTCAACGACACCCACCCGTCGATTGCCGTGGCCGAGCTGATGCGCCTGCTGGTCGACCAGCACGAAATCCCCTGGGACAAAGCGTGGGCGCTGACCGTCGGCACCCTGGCCTACACCAACCACACCTTGTTGCCCGAAGCCCTGGAAACCTGGCCGGTGGCATTGATGGAGCGCATGCTGCCGCGGCACATGCAGATCATCTACCTGATCAACGCCTACCATATCGACGCACTGCGGGCCAAAGGCCTGCACGACTTCGACGTGCTGCGCGCGGTGTCGTTGATCGAGGAGGACAATGGCCGGCGGGTGCGCATGGGCAACCTGGCGTTCCTCGGCTCGCACAGCGTCAACGGTGTGTCGGCGCTGCACAGCAAGCTGATGAAAAGCACGGTGTTCGCCGAGCTGCACAAGCTCTACCCGCAGCGGATCAACAACAAGACCAACGGCATCACCTTCCGCCGTTGGCTGTACCAGGCCAACCCACCGCTCACGGCGATGCTGATCGAAGCGCTGGGGCCGGAAGTGCTGGATGACCCGGAAGGCAAGCTCAAGGCCCTGGCGCCTTTCGCCGACAAGGCCACCTTCCGCAAGCAGTTCGCCGCCCAGCGCCTGCACAGCAAGCGCGCCCTGGCCAGCATCATCCAGGACAGGCTGGGGGTGACGGTGAATCCGGAGGCGCTGTTCGACGTCCAGGTCAAGCGTATCCACGAGTACAAGCGCCAGTTGCTCAACCTGCTGCATACGGTGGCGCTGTACCAGGCGATCCGCAACGACCCCGGCACCGACTGGGTGCCGAGGGTGAAGATCTTCGCCGGCAAGGCGGCGGCCAGTTACCACCAGGCCAAGCTGATCATCAAGCTGGCCAACGACATCGCCCGGGTGGTCAATAACGACCCCACCGTGCGCGGCCTGCTCAAGGTGGTGTTCCTGCCCAACTACAACGTCAGCCTGGCCGAGAGCATCATCCCGGCGGCGGACCTGTCCGAGCAGATTTCCACCGCCGGCTACGAGGCCTCTGGCACCAGCAACATGAAGTTCGGCCTCAATGGCGCGCTGACCATCGGCACGCTCGACGGTGCCAACGTCGAGATGTGCGAGCAGGTGGGGGCGGAGAACATGTTCATCTTCGGCCTGACCGCCCAGCAGGTGGAGGCGCGCAAACGCAGCGGCGACTTTGGCGCCGCGTCGGCAATCGCCGCTTCCCATCGCCTGGGCGACGTGCTGCAGGCGATTCGCAGCGGTGTGTTCTCGCCTGATGATTCGGCGCGCTATGCCGGGTTGGTTGACGGTCTGATCGCCTATGACCGCTTCCTGGTGTGCGCCGACTTCGATGCCTACTGGGACGCCCAGCGGCGGGTCGAGGAACTGTGGCATGCGCCGCAGGACTGGTGGCGCGTGGCGGTGCTGAACACGGCGCGGATGGGCTGGTTCTCGTCGGACCGGACCATTCGCGAGTATGCGACCGAGATCTGGAAGGCCTTGGATTAGCACATCGGGGCCGCTTTGCGGCCCATCGCCGGCAAGCCGGCTCCCACAAAGATCCACAGCACCGCCAAACTCTGTGGGAGCCGGCTTGCCGGCGATGGCTGCGCAGCAGCCCTAATCGACAAGCTGCGTGAACTCAAAGCCCAATGAGCCCTCTGATCTGCCACACGAGTCTCTTTGCTCGCTAGCCCGTCACTCTCCCTGTAAACTGCGGGGGTTTTTCTCCCCCTTTCCTTTTCGGAGCCATACATGTCCCGCGTTACCCTGAGTCGCTATCTGATTGAGCAGACCCGCAGCAACAATACCCCTGCCGATCTGCGCTTCCTGATCGAAGTGGTGGCGCGTGCGTGCAAGGAGATCAGCCACCACGTGTCCAAGGGCGCCCTGGGCGGCGTGCTGGGCAGCATGGGCACCGAGAACGTGCAGGGCGAAGTGCAGAAGAAGCTCGACGTGATCTCCAACGACATTCTGCTCGAGGCCAACGAGTGGGGCGGTCACCTGGCCGGCATGGCCTCCGAAGAGATGGACAATGCCTACCAGATCCCGGGCAAGTACCCCAAAGGCGCCTACCTGCTGGTCTTCGACCCGCTGGACGGCTCGTCGAACATCGACGTCAACGTCTCGGTCGGCACCATCTTCTCGGTGCTGCGTTGCCCTAACGAGTACCTGAGCCAGAACGAAACCCTGAACGAGAATGCATTCCTGCAGCCGGGCACCCAGCAGGTCGCCGCCGGTTATGCCATCTACGGCCCGCAGACCATGCTGATCCTGACCCTGGGCAACGGCGTCAAGGGCTTCACCCTGGATCGTGAACTGGGCAGCTTCGTCCTGACCCACGAGAACATCCGCGTCCCGGAAACCACTGCCGAGTTCGCCATCAACATGTCCAACCAGCGCCACTGGGAAGCCCCGGTGCAGCGCTATGTGGGCGAGCTGCTGGCCGGCGAGACCGGGCCGCTGAAAAAGAACTACAACATGCGCTGGATCGCTTCGATGGTCGCTGATGTGCATCGCATCCTGACCCGTGGCGGCCTGTTCATGTACCCACGCGATGCCCGCGAGCCGAGCAAGCCGGGCAAGCTGCGCCTGATGTACGAAGCCAACCCGATGTCGTTCATCATCGAACAGGCCGGCGGCGCGTCCACCAACGGTTACGAGCGTATCCTCGACATCAAGCCGGAGAGCCTGCACCAGCGCGTGTCGGTGATCCTCGGCTCGAAGGAAGAGGTCGAGCGCGTCACCGCCTATCACAAGGAGTAAGTCATGCTCGCACCTTGGCAGCCGTTGCTGGAATGGTGGTTCGGTTGGGGCACGAGTCCCCAGGCCGTGGCTGACGAGAAGAACACGCTGTGGTTCGGCAAGCATCACGACGCCGATGCCCAGGCGCTGTTCGGCGACCTGGTCGAGCAAGCCCTGGCGGGCGGGCTCGACGAGTGGCAGCAGAGCCCCCAGGGCTGGCTCGGTCTGCTGCTGCTGCTGGATCAGCTGCCGCGCATGATCTATCGCGACACGCCGCGTGCCTTCGAGGGCGACCGGCGTGCCCAGGTAGTGGCCATGCAGGGGTTGCAGAAGGGCTGGGACTACCAGCTGCTGCCGATCCAGCGGGTGTTCGTGCTGCTGGTGCTGGAGCATGCCGAGGTGCTGGACTGGCAGAACCTGTGCGTCGAGCGTTACCGGACCTTGCTGGACGAGCAGCCCGAGGCCAACCGTCGGTTGTTCGAAGGTTTCCTCGACTATGCCGAGCAGCACCAGCGGGTGATCGCCCGCTTCGGGCGCTTCCCGCACCGCAACCTGGTGCTGAACCGCCCGAGCACCAGTGAAGAGATGGACTTCTTGCTGGAGCCTGGGTCCAGGTTCTAGTGCCAGTGGGGCTGCTTTGCAGCCCTATCGCTGGCAAGCCAGCTCCCACAGGATAAGCGCTGCCCTCGGCCTGTGGGAGCTGGCTTGCCAGCGATGGGCCGCGGAGCGGCCCCAGCCATCTCAGATCCTGAAGCTGCCCACCAGATGCTTCAACCGCTCGACCTGATGCTCCAGGTCGGTGCAGGCACGCAAGGTGCTCTGCAGGTTCTGCACCCCTTCCTGATTCAGCGTATTGATCTCGGTGATGTCGACATTGATCGACTCGACCACGGCCGTCTGCTCTTCGGTGGCGGTGGCCACCGACTGGTTCATGCCGTCGATCTCGCCGATGCGCTGGGTGACGCTGCCCAGGCGTTCGCCAGCCTGGTTGGCGATGCCGACGCTGCGGTCGCTGTGCTGCTGGCTCTGGTTCATGGTGCTCACGGCCACCTGGGCTCCGGCTTGCAGCTCCTCGATCAGGCGCTGGACCTGCTGTGCCGAGTCCTGGGTGCGGTGTGCCAGGTTGCGCACCTCGTCGGCCACCACCGCGAAACCGCGCCCGGCTTCGCCGGCACGGGCTGCCTCGATGGCCGCGTTGAGCGCCAGTAGGTTGGTCTGCTGCGAAATGCCGCTGATCACATCGAGGATCTGACCGATGTTCGCCGTGTGGTTGTTCAGCGTCTCAATGTTGCCGCTGGCATCACTGATGCGCGCCGATAGCTGGTTCATCACATCGATGGTCTCGCCGACCACTTGCTGGCCTTCCTCGGCCAGGCCGCGGGCGGCGCTGGAGTGCTGCGAGGCGAGGGCGGCGTTCTGGGCGATTTCCTGGGCGGCGGCACCGAGCTGGTTGATCGCCGCGGCGACACTGCTGGTGCGGCTGGACTGCTGGTCGGCGTTGTGGATCGAGGCGTTCGAGGCGCTGACCACCTGACCGGCCACGGCATTCACCTGGCCGGTGGCCGAGGCCACTTCGCGGATCGAATCGTGGATCCGCTCGACGAAGCGGTTGAACGACTGCGCCAGGCTGCCGAACTCGTCCTGGGCGTGGATGGCCAGGCGCCGGGTCAGGTCGCCTTCGCCCTCGGCGATGTCGCGCATGGCGCGGCCCATGACGTGCAGCGGTTCCATCAGCACACGGATCAGCAAGCCGAGCAGGGCGATGATTACTACCACCGCGATCAGTGTCGCCACCACGGCCGAAGTGCGCAGTTCGCCGAGCATGGCGAAGGCCGCATCCTGGTCCAACACCAGCGCCACGTACCAATCTGCCGACGGCACGCCATCGACGTGGGTGAAGCTGATGAACTGCTTGCGACCCTCGACCTCCACTTCCTTCAGGCCGCTGCCGATGCGCAGGTTGCTGCCAGGGTAGACCTCCGCCAGGGGCTTGAGCGCCAGTTCGCCCTTGGGGTGGATAAGCACCTTGCCCTCGCCGTTGACGATGAAGGCGTGCCCATGGCCGCCGAAGTCCAGGGTGTTGATCAGGTTGCTGATGGTCTGCAGATCGGTGTCGACACCGCTTACGCCGATCATGCGCCCGCCCTGTTGCACCGGAGTGGCCAGGGTAATTACCAGCTTGCCGGCCGATACCGAGATGTACGGTTCGGTGACGATGGTCTGGCCTGCGGCGCTGGCCGCCTTGTACCAGCCGCGCACGCGCGGGTCGTAGTCGGCAGCGCGGTTGCCCACCGGCACCGACTGCATGCTGCCGTCCTGGCCGCCGAAGTAGGTGAGGATGAAGTTGCTGCCGTACACCGGCAGCGCCAGGATGCGCTCGAGGCTGCTCTTGGCGGGACCGTCGACGGCAACCTGCTGGGCCACCGAGTTCACCAGCTGGATGCGGCTGTCGAGCCAGGTGCGGATGTTGCCGGCGGTAAGGTTGCCCAGCGATTGCAGCGTCGATTCGGTGTCGCTACGCAGCGACTGACGCTGTCGGTAGTCGTTGAACAGGACGAAGCAAGTGAAGGCGACGGCCACCACCAGGGCGGCGGCCAGCAGGATCTTGTGGCTGAACTTGAGGTTCTTGGTCATTTTTCTTGGAATCTGCGCACGGGCACGAAGGGGAGGGGTGCGGCAAAAGGCCACACCACCGCTCTATGTCGACGCGCAGGGATAAAACATTAATCGTTTGCGCGCCAGGCGACCAACGGCGCACGACGAAACCTCGCAAGCCAGGGAACCGAGGAGCGTTTTTCCCTTCTAAGCTCCCTGCAGGCCCTCGCGCCTGTGTATCCATCTCCAGGAGTGTCCCTTCATGTCGTTGCGTTCCCTCGCCCTGTTGTCCTTGTGCGTCGTCCTGACCGCTTGCAGCAAGATCAACCAGGAAAACTATTCCAAGCTCAAGGCCGGCATGAACAAGGCCGAGGTCGAGCAGTTGCTCGGCACGCCCAAGGAGTGTTCCGGCGCGCTGGGCATGAGCAGCTGCACCTGGGGTGACGAGAAGAGCTTCATCAGCGTGCAGTACGCGGCGGACAAGGTGCTGATGTATTCCGGGCAGGGCCTCAAATGAGGCACCTGCACCTGCTGCTGGGCGTGTGCCTGGTGATGCTGCTGGGTGGCTGCGCCACCTCGGCCACCGACCCGCTGGCGCCGAAGACCGCAGGTGCGGTCGACCTCAAGCGTTACCAGGGCAAATGGTTCGAGCTGGCGCGCCTGCCAATGAAGTACCAGGACGGTTGCGCCCAGTCCGAGGCCCATTACAACCTCAAGCCCGATGGCACGGTCGGCGTGCTTAATCGCTGCCGTACCCTGGGTGACGAATGGCTGCGTGCAGAGGGCCATGCCACGCCGCAGCAGGCGGGCCACACCGACAAGCTGTGGGTGGAGTTCGACAATTGGTTCACCCGCCTGGTGCCCGGGGTGGCCAAGGGGGACTACTGGATCCTGTTCGTCGACGAGCGCTATCGCACGGCGATCGTCGGCAGCCCGGACCGCAAGTACTTGTGGATTCTTTCGCGTACGCCATCGTTGCCGGCGTGGGAGCGGGAAAACCTGTTGGCCAAGGCGCGGCAGCAGGGCTTCGATACCAGCCGCCTGATCTGGCGCACGCCCGACAAGAGCATCGTCGCCCGGCATTGAGGACGCCATCGCGGGGCCCGCTCCCCATACGTACCTGTGGGAGCGGGCTCCGCGATGTTTCGACTGTCAGTCCAGCAACTGTCGCAGCACTTGTACAAACGCTGCCGCGCTTTGCTCCTCCTGCTCATGCCGCCCTTGGCGCACCACCCACTGCCCGTTGACCATCACATCGCGCACCTGGCGATCAGAACCCGCGAACAACCAGCGGTTGAGAATGGCATCGCCGTCGGCCACGGCCAGATACGGATCCTGCCCATCCAGTACCAGCCAGTCCGCCCGCTTGCCCACGGCCAGTTCGCCGATCGGCTGCCCCAGCGCCTGGGCACCGCCCAGTAGCGCGGCGTCGTACAAGGTGCGCCCAACCATCGGCTGATCGGCGCGATACAGGCGATTGCGCCGCTGGTCACGCAGGCGCTGGCCGTATTCCAGCCAGCGCAGTTCCTCGACCACGCTCAAGGACACATGGCTGTCCGAGCCGATACCCATCCGCCCGCCCTGGGCCAGGTAGTCCACCGCCGGGAAGATGCCGTCACCCAGGTTCGCCTCGGTGGTCAGGCACAGGCCGGCCACCGCGCCACTGCGGGCCATGGCGGCGACTTCGTCGGCTTCGGCGTGGGTAGCGTGGACCAGGCACCAGCGCTGATCGACATCGACATGCTCGTACAGCCATTGCAGCGGACGGCGGCGGCTCCAGGCCAGGCAGTCATCGACTTCCTTCTGTTGCTCGGCAATGTGGATATGGATCGGGCAGGACTTGTCGCTGGCACCGAGCACATCGGCGATCTGCCCTGGTGTCACGGCGCGCAGCGAGTGGAAGCACAGTCCCAGCGCCTGCGCCGGCTGTTGTGCCAGCAATGGCGCTAGCTGCTGTTGCAGTTGCAGGTATTGTTCGGTTGAGTTGATGAAGCGCCGTTGGCCGTCATTGGGCGCCTGGCCGCCGAACCCGGCATGGCTGTACAGGACCGGCAGCAAGGTCAGGCCGATGCCGCTGGTGGCGGCGGCGGCGCTGATGCGTCGCGACAGTTCGGCGGGGTCGGCGTAGGCGTGGCCGTTCTGGTCATGATGCACATAGTGGAACTCGGCCACCGAGGTATAGCCGGCCTTGAGCATCTCGATGTATAGCTGGCGGGCGATAACCTGCAGCTGTCCGGGTGTGATGCGGCCTACCAGGCGGTACATCAGCTCGCGCCAGGTCCAGAAGCTGTCGTTGGGGTTGCCGGCCACTTCCGCCAGCCCGGCCATGGCCCGCTGGAACGCGTGCGAGTGCAGATTGGGCATGCCCGGCAGCAAAGGCCCGGCCAGGCGCTCGGCGCCATCGGCGCTGGCATCGGCCTCGATCGAGGCCAGCCGACCGTCGGTAGCGACCTCCAGGCGGACATTGCGGGCCCAGCCCGAAGGGAGCAAGGCGCGTTCGGCGAAGTAGGCGGGCATCGGTAAAATCCTGTTATTGTTAACTTGTATATACATATACAGCCGTTTGCCTGCCGGGTAAACTCCGGCAAGCTACCGTTCACTCCAACCGCACAAGGATTCAACGCCGTGCCGACACTTCCTGTCTCCGCGCTGGTTGCCCAGATGGGCGAAGGGCCGGCGCCGCTCTACGCCCGGGTGAAGCAGATGATCATCCAGCAGATCGAGAGCGGCAGCTGGCCGCCTCATCACCGGGTGCCCTCGGAAAGCGAACTGGTCAGCGAGCTGGGTTTCAGCCGTATGACCATCAACCGCGCCCTGCGCGAACTCACCGCCGAAGGCCTGCTGGTGCGCATGCAGGGCGTCGGCACCTTCGTCGCCGAACCCAAGAGCCGCTCGGCGCTGTTCGAGGTCAACAACATCGCCGACGAGATCGCCGGGCGTGGCCACCAGCATAGCTGCCAGGTGATCAAGCTCGCCGAGGAAGCCGCCGGCTCCGAGCGCGCCCTGGCCTTGGACATGCGCGAAGGTCAGCGGGTGTTCCACTCGCTGATCGTGCATTACGAAAATGGCGTGCCGGTGCAGATCGAGGACCGCTACGTCAACGCCGCCATCGCTCCGGATTACCTCAAGCAGGATTTCACCCGGCAGACGCCCTACGCCTATCTGTCGCAGGTTGCGCCGCTGACTGAAGGCGAGCACGTGGTCGAGGCGATTCTTGCCGAGGCTGAAGAATGCAAGCTGTTGCAGATCGAGCGGGGCGAGCCGTGCCTGCTGATCCGCCGCCGTACTTGGTCGGGGCGCCAGCCGGTCACCGCCGCGCGCCTTATCCACCCAGGTTCCCGTCACCGTCTGGAAGGACGATTCAGCAAATGACCCAGTTGCAGCTGTTGCGTGCCCAGGATTATCCGCGCATGCCCTGGAAGAACGGTGGCGGTTTCACCGAAGAGATCACCCGCGACGCTGGCGACAGCCTGGACGGTTTTGGCTGGCGCCTGTCGATCGCCGATATCGAGGAGTCTGGTGGTTTTTCCAGCTTCGCCGGGTACCAGCGGATCATCACCGTGTTGCAGGGCGACGGTATGCGCCTGCTGGTCGATGGCCAGGCCAGCCGGCCGTTGCTGCCATTCGACGCCTTCGCCTTCAGTGGCGAAAGCCAGGTGAGCTGCAAGCTGTTGGGCGGGGCGATCCGCGATTTCAACCTGATCTATGCGCCGCAGCGGTATGGGACGCGGTTGCAGTGGTTCGATGGTTCGAATCGGTTGTTCAGCTCGGCTTCGACGCTGTTGCTGTTTGCCGCCAGCACTCACGTCGAGGTGGGGCTGGCTGGGGAGGAGACGCAGCAGCTTGGGCGCTATGACTGCCTGCGTGTCGATGGCAATGAAGGGTTGCTGGAAATGGATGTACAGGGGCGATTCTGCCTGATCGAGCTGATTTCACACTGATCTGTCATTGCTGAAAGGGGGCTGCTGTGCAGCCCCATCGCTGGCAAGCCAGCTCCCACAGGGTTCACTTGACCCATGTGGGAGCTGGCTTGCCAGCGATGGGGCGCGTAGCGGCCCCTTTTTCGTTTTTCATCCGAGGAATGGTCACTCTTTTTTAGTTGCCTATGCTTGTACATACAAGTAAAGGTGTGTTTGTATAGTCGCCACGACACACACATGCCGTCGGACGACCGCAGAGGACATCCCCGTGACTGACAACAACAAGTACCGTGACGTAGAAATCCGTGCCCCGCGTGGCAACAAGCTGACCGCCAAAAGCTGGCTGACCGAAGCGCCGCTGCGCATGCTGATGAACAACCTCGACCCACAGGTCGCCGAAAACCCCAAAGAGCTGGTGGTATACGGTGGCATCGGTCGCGCCGCACGCAATTGGGAGTGCTACGACAAGATCGTCGAAACCCTGACCCGCCTGGAAGACGACGAAACCCTGCTGGTGCAGTCGGGCAAGCCGGTCGGCGTGTTCAAGACCCACAGCAACGCCCCACGCGTGCTGATCGCCAACTCCAACCTGGTGCCGCACTGGGCGAACTGGGAACACTTCAACGAACTGGATGCCAAGGGCCTGGCCATGTACGGCCAGATGACCGCCGGCAGCTGGATCTACATCGGTAGCCAGGGCATCGTCCAGGGTACCTACGAAACCTTCGTCGAAGCCGGCCGCCAGCACTACAACGGCAGCCTCAAGGGCAAGTGGGTACTAACCGCGGGCCTGGGCGGCATGGGCGGCGCGCAGCCACTGGCGGCAACACTTGCCGGCGCTTGCTCGCTGAACATCGAGTGCCAGCAGAGCCGCATCGACTTCCGCCTCGAGACCCGCTACGTCGACGAGCAGGCCACTGATCTGGACGACGCCCTGGCGCGCATCGCCAAGTACACCGCCGAAGGCAAGGCCATCTCCATCGCCCTGCACGGCAACGCCGCCGAAATCCTGCCTGAGCTGGTCAAGCGTGGCGTGCGCCCGGACATGGTCACCGACCAGACCAGCGCCCACGACCCGCTCAACGGCTACCTGCCGGCTGGCTGGACCTGGGAGCAGTACCGCGACCGCGCTGTGACCGACCCGGCAGGCGTGGTCAAGGCCGCCAAACAGTCGATGGCCGTACATGTACAAGCCATGCTCGACTTCCAGAAGCAGGGCATCCCGACCTTCGACTACGGCAACAACATCCGCCAGATGGCCAAGGAAGAAGGCGTGGCCAACGCCTTCGACTTCCCGGGCTTCGTCCCGGCCTATATCCGCCCGCTGTTCTGCCGCGGCGTCGGCCCATTCCGTTGGGCCGCGCTGTCCGGCGATGCCGAGGACATCTACAAGACCGACGCCAAGGTCAAGGAACTGATCCCCGACGACGCCCACCTGCACCGCTGGCTGGACATGGCCCGCGAGCGCATCAGCTTCCAGGGCCTGCCGGCGCGCATCTGCTGGGTTGGCCTGGGCCTGCGCGCCAAGCTGGGCCTGGCGTTCAACGAGATGGTGCGCAGCGGCGAGCTGTCGGCACCCGTCGTCATCGGCCGTGACCACCTGGACTCGGGCTCGGTATCCAGCCCCAACCGCGAAACCGAAGCCATGCGCGACGGCTCCGACGCGGTCTCCGACTGGCCACTGCTCAACGCCCTGCTCAACACCGCGGGCGGCGCCACCTGGGTTTCGCTGCACCACGGCGGTGGCGTGGGCATGGGCTTCTCCCAGCACTCGGGCATGGTCATCGTCTGTGACGGTACCGACGAAGCCGCTGAGCGTATCGCCCGCGTACTGACCAACGACCCGGGCACCGGCGTGATGCGCCACGCCGACGCCGGCTACCAGATCGCCATCGACTGCGCCAAGGAGCAGGGCCTGGACCTGCCGATGATCACCGGCTGATCGTCGCGCTTTGGATCGCACCCTGCACGGGTGATACTGAACAACAAGAAGGGGGCCATGGCCCCCATGCGATTGGAGTAGCGAAGTGACCGAATTGACCCTCAAGCCCGGCACCCTGACCCTGGCCCAGCTGCGCGCCATCCACGCCGCGCCCGTGCGCCTGCAGCTCGATGCCAGCGCCGCGCCCGCCATCGACGCCAGCGTCGCCTGCGTCGAGCAGATCATCGCCGAAGACCGTACCGCCTACGGCATCAACACCGGTTTCGGCCTGCTGGCCTCGACCCGCATCGCCAGCCACGACCTGGAAAACCTGCAGCGCTCGCTGGTGCTGTCCCACGCCGCCGGTATCGGCGCGCCGCTGGATGACGACCTGGTGCGACTGATCATGGTGCTCAAGATCAACAGCCTCAGCCGTGGCTTCTCCGGCATCCGCCGCAAAGTCATCGATGCGCTGATCGGCCTGGTCAACGCCGAAGTCTATCCGCACATCCCGCTGAAAGGTTCGGTCGGCGCCTCTGGTGACCTCGCGCCGCTGGCGCACATGTCGCTGGTGCTACTGGGCGAGGGCAAGGCCCGCTACAAGGGCCAATGGTTGCCGGCCACCGAAGCCCTGGCCGTCGCCGGCCTGGAGCCGTTGACCCTGGCAGCGAAAGAGGGCCTGGCCTTGCTCAACGGCACCCAGGCCTCCACCGCCTACGCCCTGCGTGGCCTGTTCCAGGCAGAAGACCTGTACGCCGCGGCCATCGCCTGTGGCGGCCTGAGCGTCGAGGCGGCGCTGGGTTCGCGCTCGCCGTTCGATGCGCGCATCCATGAAGTGCGCGGCCAGCGTGGCCAGATCGATACCGCCGCCTGCTTCCGCGACCTGCTGGGCGATTCCAGCGAAGTCTCGCTGTCGCACAAGAACTGCGACAAGGTCCAGGACCCGTACTCCCTGCGCTGCCAGCCGCAAGTCATGGGCGCCTGCCTTACCCAGATCCGCCAGGCCGCCGAAGTGCTGGGCATCGAAGCCAACGCCGTGTCGGACAACCCGCTGGTGTTCGCTGCCGAAGGTGACGTGATCTCCGGTGGCAACTTCCACGCAGAGCCCGTGGCCATGGCTGCCGACAACCTGGCCCTGGCCATCGCCGAGATCGGCTCGCTGAGCGAGCGCCGCATCTCGCTGATGATGGACAAGCACATGTCCCAGCTGCCGCCGTTCCTGGTGGAAAACGGTGGTGTGAATTCCGGCTTCATGATCGCCCAGGTCACCGCTGCCGCCCTGGCCAGCGAGAACAAGGCACTGTCGCACCCGCACAGTGTCGACAGCCTGCCCACTTCGGCCAACCAGGAAGACCATGTGTCGATGGCCCCGGCCGCCGGCAAGCGTCTGTGGGAAATGGCCGAGAACACCCGTGGCGTGCTGGCCATCGAATGGCTGGGCGCCTGCCAGGGCCTGGACCTGCGCAAGGGCCTGAAGACCTCCGCCAAACTGGAACAGGCGCGCCAGGCGCTGCGTCGCGAAGTGCCGCACTATGACCGCGACCGTTTCTTCTCGCCGGATATCGAGGCGGCTGCCGCGTTGCTGGCCAAAGGCACGCTGACCGGGCTGCTGCCGGTGGGCGTTCTGCCAAGCCTGTGATGCCGCTGGGGCCGCTGTGCGGCCCTTTCGCCGGCAAGCCGGCTCCCACAGAGGTGCAGCGCCACTCCCTGTGGGAGCCGGCTTGCCGGCGATTGGGCTGCGCAGCAGACCCCATCCCGATATCACGACCAGAACAACAATAAGGACGTGACATGCAACAAGCTCAAGGTCTCAAGCGCGGGCTATCGGCCCGGCACATCCGTTTCATGGCGCTCGGTTCGGCAATCGGTACCGGGCTTTTCTACGGTTCGGCCTCGGCCATCCAGATGGCCGGCCCGGCCGTGCTGCTGGCCTACCTGATCGGCGGCGCCGCGGTGTTCATGGTCATGCGCGCCCTCGGCGAAATGGCCGTGCATAATCCGGTGTCCGGCTCCTTCGGCCACTACGCCAGCACCTACCTCGGCCCCATGGCCGGCTTCATCCTCGGCTGGACCTACGCCTTCGAGATGGTCATCGTCGCCATCGCCGACGTCACGGCCTTCGGGATCTACATGGGCTTCTGGTTCCCCGAGGTTGCGCGCTGGATCTGGGTACTCGGAATCGTGTTCCTGATCGGCGGCCTGAACCTGTGTAACGTGCGGGTGTTCGGCGAGATGGAGTTCTGGCTGTCGCTGCTCAAGGTCGGCGCCATCGTCGCGATGATCCTGGCAGGTCTTGGCATCATGGCCTTCGGTTTCAGCCAGGTGGGCAGCGGGCATGCGGTCGGGGTGAGCAACCTGTTCGAACATGGCGGCTTCATGCCCAACGGCGTCAGTGGCCTGATCGCCTCGTTCGCCGTGGTGATGTTCGCCTTCGGCGGCATCGAGATCATCGGCGTCACCGCAGGTGAAGCGAAAGACCCGCAACGTGTTATCCCCAAGGCGATCAACGCCGTGCCGCTGCGCATCCTGCTGTTCTACGTGCTGACCCTGTTCGTGCTGATGTGCCTGTACCCCTGGCCGCAGATCGGCAGCCAAGGCAGCCCGTTCGTGCAGATCTTCAGCAACCTGGGGATTGGCTCGGCGGCGGCGGTGCTTAACATCGTGGTGATTTCGGCAGCCATTTCCGCGATCAACAGCGACATCTTCGGCGCTGGCCGGATGATGTACGGCCTGTCCCAACACGGCCAGGCGCCGCGTGGCTTCGGCAAGCTGTCCAGGCACGGCGTGCCGTGGATGACCGTGGTGGTGATGGGCGCTGCGCTGCTTGTCGGCGTGTTGCTCAACTACCTGATCCCGGAGAACGTGTTCCTGCTGATCGCGTCGATCGCGACTTTCGCCACCGTGTGGGTGTGGCTGATGATCCTGGTCACCCAGGTAGCCATGCGTCGCAGCATGAGCCGCGAACAAGTCGCCCAGCTCAAGTTCCCTGTGCCGTTCTGGCCCTATGGCCCGGCCATGGCCATTGCTTTCATGTTGTTCATCTTCGGTGTGCTGGGTTACTTCCCGGATACCCAGGCGGCATTGATCGTCGGCGTTATCTGGGTCGTGTTCCTGGTCGCTTCCTACCTGCTGTGGTGCAAGCCGCGCGCAGGCGATGGCGAGCCGGTTCGCGAGCCTGCCGAGCTGCACCGCTGAGTCTTACAAGGAGAACCTGATGAGAACCCTCTGGCAGCACTGCCATGCGGCAACCATGGCCGAGGGCCGCTACTCGATCATCGAGGACGCGGCGATCGTCACCAGCGCCGGCCTGATCGAATGGATCGGCCCGCGTGACGAGGTGCCGCCAGTGGCGGCCGACCGCATCGTCGACCTCGGCGGTGCCTGGGTTACCCCGGGGTTGATTGATTGCCACACCCACGCGGTGTTCGGCGGCAACCGCAGCGGCGAGTTCGAGCAGCGCCTGCAAGGCGTCAGCTATGCCGAGATCGCGGCCCAGGGCGGCGGCATCGCCAGCACCGTGCGGGCTACCCGTGCCGCCAGCGAGGACGAACTGTTGGCCAGTACACGTCAGCGCGTCCAGGCGCTGATGCGCGACGGTGTGACCACGATCGAGATCAAGTCCGGCTACGGCCTGGACCTCGAGAGCGAGCGCAAGATGTTGCGTGTCGCCCGGCGCCTGGGCGAGGAGCTCCCCGTGACCGTGCGCAGCACCTGCCTGGCGGCCCATGCCCTGCCGCCCGAATATGCGGGGCGGGCCGACGACTACATCGCCCATATCTGCGACGTCATGCTCCCGGCATTGGCTGCTGAGGGTCTGGTGGACGCGGTGGACGCCTTCTGTGAGCACCTGGCGTTCTCCCCAGCCCAGGTCGAGCGGGTATTCGTCAAGGCTCGTGAGTTGGGACTGCCGGTGAAACTGCACGCCGAGCAACTGTCATCGTTGCACGGTTCGAGCCTGGCGGCGCGTTACCAGGCTCTGTCGGCCGATCACCTGGAGTTCATGACCGAAGAAGACGCCATTGCCATGGCCGAGGCCGGCACAGTGGCGGTGCTGCTGCCGGGGGCGTTCTACTTCCTGCGCGAAACCCAGCTGCCGCCGATGGATGCCCTGCGCCGGCACGGTGTGAAGATCGCCCTGGCCAGCGACCTCAACCCCGGTACCTCGCCGGGGCTGTCGCTGCGTCTGATGTTGAACATGGGCTGCACCTGTTTCCGCATGACCCCGGAGGAGGCTTTGGCCGGTGTCACCGTGCATGCCGCCACGGCGCTGGGCCTGGGCGATAGCCATGGCTCGCTGGAAGAGGGCAAGGTCGCAGACTTCATCGCCTGGCAGATCGAGCGCCCCGCCGACCTCAGCTACTGGCTCGGCGGTGATCTGCCCAAGCGCGTGGTGCGCCTGGGCCATGAGATATCCAATTGAGCGAGGGTATATGGACAAGGTATTGAGTTTCCATCAGGGGCGTCTGCCGCTGCTGATCAGCATGCCCCATGCTGGCCTCGCGTTGACCCCGGCCGTGGAGCAGGGGCTGGTCGAGCAAGCCCGCAGCTTGCCTGACACCGACTGGCACATCCCGCGTTTGTACGATTTCGCCCTTGAATTGGGCGCCAGCGTGGTGGCGGCGGAGTATTCGCGCTTCGTCATCGACCTGAACCGTCCCGATGATGACAAGCCGCTGTACGCCGGCGCTACCACGGGTCTGTACCCGGCGACATTGTTCGAGGGTGAGTCGTTGTTCAAGGATGGCCAAGTGCCGAGCGCCGACGAGCGGGCGACGTACCTGGAGAGGATCTGGCGCCCGTACCACGATACGATTCGTCATGAGCTAGCGCGCCTGCGCGCAACGTTCGGTTATGCGCTGTTGTGGGACGCCCACTCGATCCGCTCGCTGATTCCGCACTTGTTCGACGGCAAGCTGCCGGATTTCAACCTCGGCACCTTCAACGGCGCCAGTTGCGACCCCGCGCTGGCTGAGCGACTGCAAGGCGTGTGCGCCGAATTCCCGCAGTACAGCCACGTGCTCAATGGCCGCTTCAAGGGTGGGCATATCACCCGGCACTACGGTAACCCGGAAAACCACATACACGCTGTGCAGCTGGAACTCGCTCAATGCACCTACATGGATGAAACGGAGCCGTTTGCCTACCGCGAGGATCTGGCGCCACTCACGCGCGAGGTGCTGGAACGGCTGCTGGCGGCTGCGTTGGCATGGGGAAAGGCGCGATACGGCGCTTGACTTCGTATCGCGCTGTGGGCCGCCGGCCTCAGATACGGTCTGGGTTGGCAAGCAGTGTGAGCTCGCGAATCAGTAGCCGTTCCTGCGCTGTCTTGGCGCGTAGCAGTGCCTCGTACTCGCAGGACAGGTCTTCAATGGCGACTTCTTCCGGGTAGTGGTTGGGCAGGTCTATCACGTTGGCCTGGTACGCCTGCTCGACACGGTCGAATTGCTCCGCGTGGAATGTACGCATGTAACGGCCCCACTCCTGATTGTTCATTGCGTACTCCAGAAAGTCCTCGCCCTGCTGGTCCTGCAGCACTTGCTCTATCGCACGGGTCAGCTCATTGCGGCTGACTTCGGCGATCGCCTCGAAAAGCATGTCGTCGTTAGGTATGCCGAGTTTCAATGAGTCGTTCGAACCCCGGCGATAAGCCAGGCGCACCTCCGCCTCGTCGCGCTCACCGGCGTTTACACGGGCGATCTCATCGAGTCGGTTCATGCGGTAGAGTCGCCTGAGTTCCTGATACAGGTTCTGCTCGGTGTCGGCTGTCTCGATCGTCATACATCGACCCGCGATGAGAAACTCCAGGTTCTGGAAAACCAGCAAAACGCCGTCGTGGCAGGTCTGGTCACCTGTGTCCGGCTGCACCAGCCCCTCTTGCGCAATGTGATCGAACAAGATGCGATCTTCCTGGTTGACGACCGCCCTTATCAGCACCATCCGCACCCGTTCGGCGAACGCTGCGCGTGTACCGCCATTGCGAAATGGCGCCGATTGCTGCAAACGTCCCACGAATGTCAGCAGGTTACGTGCATCTCCCGCCTGCTTGAGTTGCTGCCAGGCATCGCGCAGCGCGTCATTCTGATCCGGCGTGCCCAGGAGCCAGCGTGCCAGGTCCGGTGTGTCTTCACTGTTGATGGGTTGGGGGGCATGCAGGTGCCTGCTATTGGGTGCATCGGCCGATGGGCTGAAGGCGAAGGTAAAGCGCCGCTGGGTCGCGGAGGATCTCCTTGCACGGTCCACGGTCTCTGGGGTGAGCGGGTTGTCGAACAGCGCAACCGACGTTACCTGAGCGTTGGTGTCGGGATTGCTGAGGATGTATTCGGGTAGCACGGTCAGCTGATTGTCACTGAGGTTGAGCAATTCCAGAGGTAACAGGGTGTCGACCCAGGTGGGCCACTGGCTGATGGACATGTTGCTCAGGTCCAGACGATTGAGGTTGCACATTGCCTGGGGTACTTGGGTGATCTCGCCCAGGCGATTGCCGGCCAGTTCCAGTGTGCGCAGGTTGCCCAGCTGGCCGAGGGTGGCCAGCAGGCTGGTATCGATCTCCAGGCCCATTTCATGCAAAGAGAGGTAACTGAGCCGCGGCAGGTTCAGTAGCGATGATGCCAGTGTCGGACTCGGTTGGGCATGATGACCGAGACTGAGGACTTCCACGGCACTGAAGCGCTGCAAGAATGCTTCCAGCTGCGCGGCCGTGGCGCTGGTCCGCTCCATCGACAAGGCACGGACCTGCGCGTAGAAGAACGTCGGAAGCCGCGGCGGGAAGTGCTCCAGAGCGATGTTGTCCAGGCGTAGGGGGCTTCGCGCGCCGCGTTCCACACCGCGCCAGTAAGTATTGAGGGTCATGCCGACGCGATTACGCATTGCCCTGGCCGCAGGGCTCAGCGGTGCCGTGGAACTGGACGCATTGGCCCAGCCGTAAGTGGCCTCGTGCAACTGCTCGCGCTGGTCGGTGTAGTGGCGCATTTGCTCGTTCAAGGCAGCCGAACGATCGAAGCGGATGCGTTCGGGGTTGCTCTCGTGGCTAAGCAGGATGCGCAGCAACTGATCGTCGATGAGGTCGTTGCCCTCCAGCGACAAGACAGTGTGCGGCAGGGTCGATTGCTCATTGCCAATCAGAAAGTCCGGCAGTGAGCGAATTTGGTTGCGGCGCAGTGAAACTACTGCGATCTGGCTCAACGCCCGCTGGTTCAGGCTTCGAGGCCAGTTGTCCAGCGCCATGCCCTCAAGGCTGAGATAGTCGAGCGCAAGTCTTCCGAATTCCTCGGTGGCGAACGGGGAAATCCGGTTGCCATCGAGGGTGAGCCGGCGCAACCGTGGCATTCCCCTCAACCGCTCGAAATCTTGGTTTGTCAGAATCAGGCTCTGATTGCTCAGGTTGAGCGATTCCAGCTCATGGAGGCTCGCGGCGATCGAGCGCAGAACATCGTGGCTTGCCCTGACGCCTGTCTCACCCTCGTCAACAGGGCGGGAGATCTCCAGCGAACGCAAGAGAGGGAAATGCTCCAGCAAGCGGGCGAGACTGCGCGCGCGTCGCTGTACGCCCATCGCGTTATCGTAGGTGTGGGCGATGAGCTCCAGGCGGGTGATCCGTTCGCCGAGGAACACGGGTAGATTGGCGGGGAATGTTTCCAGATAGACACCTTCCAGGCGCAAGGTCGGTAGTTCGGTGCTTTCGAACGGCGGCGCATGGTCATACCAGCATTGCATGAGCTGATCGCGCAACGAACGGATCGCGTCAACATTGCCACTTGAGCCGGGTAGGGCGTTTTGCCATGCGTCCAGATGCAGGGTCAGCTCATTGCGCTCGCGGATCAGGCGCAGCAGATCATCGTTTATCTGGCGTAAGTTCAACCCTCTTCTCTCCAGGGTGTGGAGTATGTCCGCGGCGCCTTGGGACAGATGCTGAGGCAGACCGAGCTGGTTGATCATGCGCATCAGCGTGGGCCTCCTGATGTAGTTTCCGGCGGGGTTGCCACCGCCCATCGGGTAGCCCAGGCGGCCGTCGGCCAAGCGCATCGGCGAACGGTAGCCCGGACGCACAGGCTGCATGCGCAATACCTGCCTCAGCTGTGCGCGCGGTAGCAATGGCCTGGCCTGCAACACCTGCTTGAGAGCCGCAGCGCTTTCCACGCCAGCAACGCCTGGAGTCAGGCGTACAGAGGCAGGTATGGCTGCTGCGAGGGCGCTGAACAGTGTGTCATGAACCTGCTCCGAGGCTTTTGCCTGGCTGTCGCCCAACACGATGTAGCCGTGCTCCGTGCAGAGGATGCTGGCGTGAGGGTCGCCGAGACCTGCGCCTATGCGCATGCTGTCTGCGGGCAGGTGGGTGTGTTGCTCCAGTTCGATGGCGACGTCCGCGGGCCATTCCGGCATTTGCCCGAGCGTATGCAGGATCAACCGGTCGGCATCCCAGTTGCGCACTGTATCCAGGTACAGCCCTTCATAGGCGCGTGCCAGGCGTACCGCTTGCTGGTAGGTGCGAACCTCTTCGGCCAGTGGTTGCCGAACCTTGCCCTCGGCAAGGGCAAGCAGCGTTTGCGCATCGGCGTGCCGTATCAATTCGTTTATGACCGGTGCCGGAAGGGTTGGATAGCGTCGACGGAGCGGGTCAGCCTCGGCGTCGGGCTCGACGTTCAACTGCCCATAGCGCTTTTCGAACGCCCGCTGCATATCACCTGGCGTACCTTGCATTGAGCGCAGCGTCTGATCCAGCTTGAAACGTGTCAGGGTGTCTTGCAGCAGTGCCGGCGGTTTCTGGTTTTCGACCAGGCAGCGCCGTAGCGCGGCTTCGTCGACACCGCTGATCGCCAGCAGGCGCGTGGCATCCTCATCGCTGAGCGCCGCAACCTCTGGTCCCAGCCGCCTCAGCAAGCGCTGGGCCGACCATTCCTTCGGGCGATCAAGCTCGTGCAGCCACGTCCCTTCGCCGTTGTGGCGCAGCAAAGGTTCGTAACTGAGGGCCTTGCTGGGATGCTCGATATGGTAGGTGCCGGTTTCGGATGCCCATTTCAGCGCGTAGGTTTTGCCATCGAGACGCAGCCACAGCTTGTCATCCTGCCGGTACAACCCCAGGTCGTCGGCCTGCAGCCCCGGCTGGAGCGGCACGTTCTGCTCGAAGGGGGTCAGGTCGGCGTTCCACAGGCGTATGCTGCCATCTGGCAGCTCTACTTCCACCAACTCCTCGATGAACGATGGCGCGCTGAGGGGGGGAGGGGCGGGTTTCGGTTCCTCGGCACCACTGGACATCTCTGCCTTCAGCGCCCCCGCACCCGCCTTGAGCATGGCCATGACGACCATGTTCCCCACGACATCCATCAGGTAGGCATAGGCTTGCTGGCGGTCGTCCTGCTTCCAGCTCTCGATACCTTCATACACTTCATGGCCCATTTGCAGGACTGTCAAGCCAAGCAACAGGTCGTTGGCGGCGGTTGCCGCGATAGCGATGCCGGGCACCACGAGGCCTATTCCCGGTAACACGAAGCCCACGATGTTCAGCACGTTCGCAGCGATCGACTCGAAATAGGCCAGGCGATCGTGGAAGGATTTGATGTCCATGGCCAGGGTCGGCACCGCGTGGAACCTGGCGTTGTCGCGTAACGTGGTGAAATTCTGGTAGAGCACCTCGGCCTGGAACGGGCGGCTGAACGTGCGTGGCACCAAGGGCAGTTTTGCCTTTGGGTCGGCGACCCGCTCGTAGACATTCCTCAATGTGAAGGTCTGTGGTGTGAGGAGATCCTGCAGCTTGGTGCCTAACCGTGCCTTCGCGGCATCCGGAATGTGGCGCGTGAGCGCCGTCAGGTTCTTCTGGGCCAAGTCCCGCAGCTGCTCGGTCAGCGCCTTGAGGGACGGATACTCCACCAGCGGCGATTCGACCACATGGGGGGTATAGAGCATCACACAGGCCAGCGACCTGAACTGGATCAGCAGCATGCCGTTCAGCTCGGTCTGCCACAGCATCAAGAAGCTGAAGCTGGCCGGTGCGGTCGAGTCGAGCTTGTCCAGCGGGGTGGCCAGCAGGGCTTCATAGGCAGCTTTGCCGACCTGGGCTTGCAGGTAGGCAAGGTGCAGGCTTTGCCTGAACGCCGAAAGCTCGACCTGGCCCAGTGTATCGAGCACTGGCGCCTGGGCGCTCAGGCGCGTTTCCCATGTGCTCGACTGGCCCGGTGGCAATTGCGCGCAGGGGTAGTAGATGGCATCGATCAGGGTCTGATACTGGCCGCCAACATCGAGCTTTCGACACAACGCGGCGAAGGCCGTGGGCTCGATGTTCACGACGTTGTCGAACGGCGGACCGTTTTGATAACCACGCTGGTCGAGAATGACCGAGCGCATCCGTGGCATCGGCACCTCCATGCCGCCAGCTATGGTCGAGGTGCTTTCGAAGTTCTGTAGCGCGTGCTGCTTCAGGGAACGGGTGAACTGTCGAGGCTCGGCCGCGCCTAGTTGGCGTTGGTGGGCATAGCCCACCGCATCGAACAGGAACGTGTTCGTCACGTCGATATCAAGCTGGAACTCTTTCTTTATGGCCGCTGTGAGCTGCTGTGTGGCGAATGTTTCCAGGTCGGGCAAGGTGCTGAACAGATCTTTTGCCGCCGGGATCGCTGCCTGGTAGCGCGCATGTTCGCGAGCCAGCGCCCTGGCGACTTCAGGATGTCGCAGGCACGCCGGCTCGAGCGAGGCGAGGGCTGTGTTGAGTGCCGCGCGCAACTTGTCGGCTGTCGGCGCTGACGCAGCCTTGATCCATGCTGGCGTCTTGCTTTCGATCAGTGCGTAATGAGGAACGGTCTGGGGCTTCGAATCCGGTGGCATGTGCAGGTTCTCGAGCAGTGAAAGACCGCCGGCACTATTCCTGGCCCTGGCCTCGCCAAGTGGTATCTATTTGCCCCGGGCAGGACGAGGGGCATGCTCAAAGGGCAATTCAGGTTTATGATGGCCCACGGCCGAACCAAACCTCACACGGAGTGCGCGATGCAGACCCTCTACCCGCAGATCAAACCCTACGCCCGGCACGATCTGGCCGTGGAAGCGCCGCATGTGCTGTATGTCGACGAAAGCGGCTCGCCTGAAGGTCTGCCCGTGGTGTTCATCCACGGCGGCCCGGGCGCCGGTTGCGACGCTCAGAGCCGTTGCTACTTCGACCCCAACCTGTATCGCATCATTACTTTCGACCAGCGCGGCTGCGGTCGCTCCACGCCCCATGCGAGCCTGGAGAACAACACCACCTGGCACCTGGTCGAGGACCTGGAGCGCATTCGCGAGCACCTTGGCATCGACAAGTGGGTGCTGTTCGGCGGCTCCTGGGGTTCCACCCTGGCGCTGGCCTATGCCCAGACCCATCCCGAGCGCGTGCATGGTCTGATCCTGCGCGGGATCTTCCTGTGCCGCCCGCAGGAAATCAGCTGGTTCTACCAGGAGGGCGCCAGCCGTCTGTTCCCCGATTACTGGCAGGACTACATCGCGCCGATTCCACCGGAAGAGCGTGGCGACCTGGTCAAGGCCTTCCACAAGCGCCTGACCGGCAACGACCAGATCGCCCAGATGCACGCGGCCAAGGCCTGGTCCACCTGGGAAGGCCGTACCGCCACCCTGCGGCCGAACCCGTTGGTGGTCGACCGCTTCTCCGAACCCCAGCGCGCCCTGTCCATCGCCCGCATCGAATGCCATTACTTCACCAACAACGCGTTCCTCGAGCAGGATCAGCTGATCCGCGACATGCCGAAGATCGCCCATCTGCCGGCCGTGATCGTGCATGGCCGCTACGATGTGATCTGCCCGCTGGACAACGCCTGGGAGCTGCACCAGGCCTGGCCGAACAGTGAATTGAAAGTGATTCGCGACGCCGGTCACGCCGCCTCCGAACCGGGCATCACCGACGCCCTGGTGCGCGCCGCCGACCAGATGGCTCGGCGTCTGCTCGACCTGCCTCTGGAAGAGGCATGAAAGGGCTGATCCAGCGTGTGCGCGGCGCACGGGTGGAAGTGGCGGGGGAGATCGTCGGGGCCATCGACCAAGGGTTGCTGGCGCTGGTGGCGGTCGAGCCTGGCGATTCGCCCGAGCATGCCGACAAACTGCTGCACAAGCTACTGAACTACCGGGTGTTCAGCGACGAGCAGGGCAAGATGAACCGCTCGCTCAAGGATGTCGGCGGCGGCTTGCTGCTGGTGTCGCAGTTCACCCTGGCCGCCGACACCCGCAACGGCATGCGCCCGAGCTTTTCGACGGCTGCGCCACCGGCGCTCGGTGCCGAGCTTTTCGACTATTTGCTGCTTCAGGCACAGGGACAGCACCCGGTTGTGGCCAGTGGTCGCTTCGGTGCCGACATGCAGGTGCATCTGGTCAATGATGGCCCGGTAACATTTATGTTACAAATATGAGGTCAAAAAACCCTTTGTTTGTCGAAAAACAAGGGGTTTTGTACGATAAATAGTTTGTTCAGCCTGATGCGTTGTAACGCGACCTGCTGGATAATCGCGCGCTGCATGAACCTGCGTTCGCAGGTTCGTTTCACTTTGACTCGAGCATTGTCAGGATCCGTTTGGGGAATCATTACGCCCTCACGGGGTCCGAACAGTGCTCGCCAACCCGGCATTTGTCGCTGGCCGTTGGTTTCATGATCTGTTTTCGGCGAGGATTGCTCGTGATTGTAAGCCCCTGTATTGCACCTAGAATCCCCGGTACCCGGCTGCGCAAGGCCCTGTTGGCCGGCGTGGCGCTGGTCGGCCTGATGAGCGCGGGCCAGCTGTGGGCATTCAATCTGGACGATGTTGCAGCCAAGGCAAAGGATCTGGCCGGTCAGAAGTTCGAGGCACCGAAGAGCAACCTGCCACCGGTGTTCCGCGACATGAAGTACGCCGACTACCAGAAGATCCGCTTCCTGCAGGAAAAGGCCGAGTGGGCCAAGGACAAGACGCCGTTCAAGCTGTCCTTCTATCACCAGGGCATGCACTTCGACACGCCGGTGACCATCAACGAGATCACCGCCAACAAGGTCAAGGAAATCAAATACGACCCGAGCCGCTTCGAGTTCGGTGACGTGCCCCATGACGCTGATGCCACCAAGAACCTCGGCTATGCCGGTTTCCGTGTGCTCTACCCGATCAACAAGGCCGACAAGCAGGATGAGATCATGACCCTGCTTGGCGCCAGCTATTTCCGCGTGGTCGGCAAGGGCCACCGCTATGGCCTGTCGGCCCGTGGCCTGGCCATCGACACCGCACTGCCGTCGGGCGAGGAATTCCCGCGTTTCCGCGAATTCTGGATCGAGAAGCCCAAGCCGAACGACAAGCACCTGGTGATCTACGCGCTGCTCGACTCGCCGCGCTCCACCGGTGCCTACAAGCTGACCCTGCGTCCGGGCGAGGACACCCTGGTCGACGTCAAGTCGCGCGTCTACCTGCGTGAAAACGTCAGCCGCCTGGGCATCGCCCCGCTGACCAGCATGTACCTGTTCGGCCCCAACCAGCCGTCGAAGGTCATGAACTACCGCCCGGCCCTGCACGATTCCGAAGGCCTGGCTATCCATGCCGCCAACGGCGAGTGGCTGTGGCGTCCGCTGAACAACCCGAAACACCTGGCCGTGAGCAACTTCAGCGTCGAGAACCCGCGTGGTTTCGGCCTGCTGCAGCGCCAGCGCGCCTTCAGCGACTATGAAGACCTCGACGACGAGTACGAAAAGCGTCCGAGTGCCTGGATCGAGCCAAAGGGTGATTGGGGCAAAGGCACCGTCGACCTGGTCGAGATTCCGACCGCCGACGAGACCAACGACAACATCGTGGCCTTCTGGAGCCCGGAAAAGCTGCCTGAGCCAGGCAAGCCGTTCGAGTACGACTACCGCCTGCGCTGGACCATCAAGGAAGACCAGCTGCACTCGCAGGAGCTGGGCTGGGTCAAGCAGACCCTGCGCTCTGCCGGTGACGTCAAGCAGTCCAACCTGATCCGCCAGACCGACGGCAGCGTTGCCCTGCTGGTCGATTTCATCGGCCCGAACCTTGCGGCGTTGCCGGCGGACACCGCCGTGCGCAGCCAGGTCAGCGTCGGCGACAATGCCGAAGTGGTCGAGAACAACCTGCGTTACAACCCGGAAACCAAAGGCTGGCGCCTGACCCTGCGCCTGAAGGTGCAGGATCCGAAGAAGTCCACCGAGATGCGCGCCGCGCTGCTGCGTGACGTGCCGGTCGAGCAACCGAAGCCCGCCAAGGAAACCAAGCAGGACAAGGCCGCGGCCAAGCACGCCCACGCCAAGGCTGAGAAAGCCAAGGCCGAGCAGGCTGCCGAGCAACCCGCCGCCGACGCGGCATCCACCAACGGGGCCCCGGCCACCACCGAGAAGGTGCTGACCGAGACCTGGAGCTATCAGTTGCCTGCCGATGAGTAACTCAAGCGCAAGGCCGGAATCGCTTGGCGAATACCTGGCCCACCTCCCCCTGAGCGACGAGCAGCGCGCGGAACTCGCCCGTTGCACCTCGTTCAGCGAGCTGCACCAACGCCTGGCGGCCAACCCGGCCGCCGCCACCACCGAGGCCGTCCAGGCTTCGGTGGGGGCCCGTCTTACCGTAGGCAGCGCCGCCGAACTGGAAGAGGCCGAGATGCTCGGCGTCGATGGCAGCGGCCGCCTGTGCCTGAAGATCGCCCCACCGATCAAACGCACCAAGGTCGTGCCCGAGCCGTGGCGCACCAACGTGCTGATCCGCATGTGGCGGCGCATGACCGGTCGCACCAACGCCCCGCAGCCGCCCAAGCGCGAGCTGCCGCCGGCGCGCTGGCGCACGGTCGGCTCGATCCGCCGCTATATCCTGCTCACCCTGATGATCGGCCAGACTATCGTCGCCGGCTGGTACATGAAAGGCATCCTGCCTTACCAGGGCTGGTCGTTCGTCGACCTCGACGAAGTCATCCACCAGCCGCTGTGGGACACCGTGGTGCAGGTGTGGCCGTATGCGCTGCAGACGTCCATCCTGATCCTCTTCGGCATCCTGTTCTGCTGGGTGTCGGCGGGCTTCTGGACCGCGCTGATGGGCTTCCTCGAGCTGCTCACCGGGCGTGACAAGTACCGCATCTCCGGCAGCAGCGCCGGCAACGAGCCGATTCCCGCCGAGGCGCGTACCGCGCTGGTGATGCCGATCTGCAACGAAGACGTGCCACGGGTGTTCGCAGGCTTGCGGGCGACCTTCGAGTCGGTGGCCGCCAGCGGCAACCTCGATCGTTTCGACTTCTTCGTGCTCAGCGACACCAACGACACCGATATCGCCGTGGCCGAACAACAGGCCTGGCTCGACGTGTGTCGCGAGACCAAGGGCTTCGGTCGCATCTTCTACCGTCGCCGCCGGCGCCGGGTGAAGCGCAAGAGCGGCAACCTCGACGACTTCTGCCGTCGCTGGGGCGGCGATTACAAGTACATGGTCGTGCTCGACGCCGATAGCGTCATGAGCGGCGAGTGCCTGAGCAGCCTGGTGCGCCTGATGGAGGCCAACCCGGACGCCGGCATCATCCAGACCGGGCCGAAAGCCTCGGGCATGGATACCCTCTATGCGCGCATGCAGCAGTTCGCCACGCGCGTGTACGGCCCGCTGTTCACCGCCGGTCTGCACTTCTGGCAACTAGGTGAGTCGCACTACTGGGGCCATAACGCGATCATCCGCATGAAGCCGTTCATCGAGCACTGCGCCCTGGCGCCGTTGCCGGGCAAGGGCGCGTTTGCCGGTGCGATCCTTTCCCACGACTTCGTCGAAGCCGCGTTGATGCGCCGTGCCGGCTGGGGCGTGTGGATTGCCTACGACCTGCCGGGCAGCTACGAAGAGCTGCCGCCGAACTTGCTCGACGAGCTCAAGCGTGACCGCCGCTGGTGCCACGGCAACCTGATGAACTTCCGCCTGTTCCTGGTCAAGGGCATGCACCCGGTGCATCGCGCAGTGTTCCTCACCGGGGTGATGTCGTACCTGTCGGCGCCGCTGTGGTTCCTGTTCCTGGTGCTGTCGACCGCGCTGCTGGCGACCAACACCCTGATGGAGCCGCAGTACTTCATCGAGCCGTTCCAGCTCTACCCGCTGTGGCCGCAGTGGCATCCGGAAAAGGCCATCGCGCTGTTCTCCACCACCATCGTGCTGCTGTTCCTGCCCAAGCTGCTCAGCGTCATCCTGATCTGGGCCAAGGGCGCCACCGAGTTCGGCGGGCGGATCAAGGTCACCTTGTCGATGCTGATGGAGATGCTGTTCTCCATGCTGCTGGCACCGGTGCGGATGATCTTCCACACCCGTTTCGTCCTGGCCGCGTTCCTCGGCTGGGCCGCGACCTGGAACTCGCCGCAGCGTGACGACGATTCGACCCCGTGGAGCGAGGCGGTGCGTCGCCATGGTCCGCAGACCCTGCTGGGCATCGCCTGGGCCGGGCTGGTGGCCTGGCTGAACCCGAGCTTCCTGTGGTGGCTGGCGCCGATCGTCGGCTCGCTGGTGCTGTCGATCCCGGTTTCGGTGATCTCCAGCCGCACCCGCCTGGGCCTGGCGGCCAAGGACGAGAAGCTGTTCCTCATCCCTGAGGAGTACGCGACGCCGCAGGAGCTGCTTGCCACCGACCAGTACACCCACGAGAACCGCTGGCATGCCCTGCACGACGGCTTCGTCCGGGCCGTGGTCGACCCGCGCCAGAACGCCCTGGCCTGCGCCATGGCCACGGCGCGTCACGGCCAGGCGGCGCCGATCGAGGCGCTGCGCGTTGAGCGCGTGGCCAAGGCGCTGGAAGTGGGGCCACAGGGCCTGGACCTGAACACCCGCCTGGCGCTGCTCAGCGACCCGGTGGCGCTGTCGCGCCTGCACGAGCAGGTATGGGCCGGCCACAACACGGCGTGGATCGATGTATGGCGCGCTTCCATCGCCAACGACCCGCACTCGCCGTTGCTGCCGCTGCATCCGGAGCACATGGTCCAGCCAGCCTTGGCGGGCGCCTGACCCTTCCTTGGGGCCGCTTCGCGGCCCTTTCGCCGGCAAGCCGGCTCCCACAGGTGCAACACTATTCTTGTGGGAGCCGGCTTGCCGGCGATACGAGGGCAAAGCCCTCGCTCTTCGCCATCTTTTGGCCAACAAAGTCCCCCCCGGCTCTAGGTCCCAGCTCACGCATGCGTTAGCATCCGTCCCGATATTGCGCATCGGTCTGTCGGACCGTGCTTACAAGAAAAATCTGCGTACTTCTTGCTAGGGGACTTGGTGATGATGAAGAAATACCTGTCGCGACTGCTGGTAGGTGCGACCGCCCTGATTGCGGTAGCCACCGCCCAGGCCGGCGCCATCGATGACGCGGTCAAGCGCGGCACCCTGCGTGTGGGCATGGACCCGACCTACATGCCGTTCGAAATGACCAACAAACGTGGCGAGATCATCGGCTTCGAGGTCGACATCCTCAAGGCCATGGCCAAGTCCATGGGCGTCAAGCTGGAGATGGTCTCCACCGCTTACGACGGCATCATCCCTGCGTTGATGACCGACAAGTTCGACTTCATCGGCAGTGGCATGACCCTGACCCAGGAGCGCAACCTGCGCCTGAACTTCAGCGAGCCCTTCATCGTCGTCGGCCAGACCCTGCTGATCCGCAAGGAGCTGGCGGGCGAGATCAAGTCGTACAAGGACCTGAACAACGAGAAGTACCGCCTCACCTCCAAGCTCGGCACCACCGGCGAAATGGTCGCGAAGAAGCTGATCGGCAAGGCCAAGTACCACGGCTACGACAACGAGCAGGAAGGGGTGATGGACGTGGTCAACGGCAAGGCCGACGCCTTCGTGTATGACTCGCCCTACAACGTGGTGGCGGTGGAGAAGGCCGGTGCCGGCAAGCTGGTGTTCCTGGAAGAACCCTTCACCTACGAGCCGCTGGCCTTTGGCCTGAAGAAGGGTGACTACGACAGCATCAACTACATCAACAACTTCCTGCACCAGATCAAGCATGACGGGACCTACGATCGTATTCACGACAAGTGGTTCAAGAACAAGGACTGGCTGAAGGAAATGGAATAAGGCCCGGGTCAAAAACCCAAGCGCTGACCTCGACGCGCAGGCAAGCCCTGCGCGTTCGCATTTACGGAAGTACCCCACGTGATCAAACACAAGAAAGCACAGTGGCCCTGGCACGGGCTGACCGCGCTGGTCCTGGTGGGCCTGGCGATCAGCCTGTACCTGGCCACCTCGATGATTTCCTACGAGTGGCGCTGGAACCGCGTTCCGCAATACTTCGCCTACAAGGCCGAGGAAACCCAGCGTGCCGCCAACCCTGGCACGGTCGAGGAAATCGTGGTGTCCGGCGACAACGCCCGGGTCACCCTGAAGGACGAGAGCGGCGACACCCAGGTCGTCGAAGTGGCCAAGGACAGCATGCTGCTGGCCCGTGGCGACGACGTCGCCGAGGGCGATGCCATCGGCGTCACCCGTCACTGGGCCGCTGGCCCTTTGGCCTGGGGTCTTTGGACCACGCTGTGGATCTCGGTCATATCCGGCGCGCTGGGCCTGGTGATCGGCCTGTTCGCCGGGCTTTGCCGGTTGTCGAGCAACCCCACCCTGCGCGACCTGTCCACGGTGTATGTCGAACTGGTGCGCGGCACTCCGCTGCTGGTACAGATCTTCATCTTCTACTTCTTCATCGGCACCGTGCTCAACCTGAGCCGCGAGTTTGCCGGGGTGGCGGCGCTGGCGCTGTTCACCGGCGCCTACGTGGCCGAGATCGTCCGCGCCGGCGTGCAGTCGATTGCCAAGGGCCAGAACGAGGCGGCGCGCTCGCTGGGCCTGAACGGCGCCCAGTCGATGCGCCACGTGATCCTGCCGCAGGCGTTCAAGCGCGTGCTGCCACCGCTGGCCGGGCAGTTCATCAGCCTGGTCAAGGACACCTCGCTGGTGTCGGTGATCGCCATCACCGAGCTGACCAAGAGCGGTCGCGAGGCCATCACCACCTCGTTCTCGACCTTCGAGATCTGGTTCTGCGTGGCGGGCCTGTACCTGCTGATCAACCTGCCGCTGTCGCACATCGCCAGCCGGCTCGAGCGGAGGCTTGCGCAAAGTGATTGAAGTCCGTGACCTGCTTAAAGTCTTCGACACCCGTGGCCAGGTGGTGCGTGCGGTGGACAGCGTCACCACCCAGGTCGCCAAGGGCGAAGTGGTGGTGGTGCTGGGCCCGTCCGGCTCGGGCAAGTCCACCTTCCTGCGTTGCCTGAACGGCCTGGAGCATTTCGACCAGGGCCATGTGTCCATCAACGGCGTGCAGCTGGACGACCCGAAGACCGACATCAACGCCTACCGCCGTGAAGTCGGCATGGTGTTCCAGCACTTCAACCTGTTCCCGCACATGACCGTGCTGGAAAACCTGTGCCTGGCGCAGAAGGTGGTACGCAAGCGCAACAAGGCCGAGCGAGAAACCAAGGCCCGGGCGTTGCTGGAAAAGGTCGGTATCGCGCAGAAGGCCAACGAGTACCCGTCGCGCCTCTCCGGTGGCCAGCAGCAGCGGGTGGCCATCGCCCGTGCCCTGGCGATGGATCCGAAGGTGATGTTGTTCGATGAGCCGACTTCGGCGCTCGACCCGGAAATGGTCGGCGAGGTGCTGGATGTAATGAAGACCCTGGCCCAGGAAGGCATGACCATGGTCTGCGTGACGCACGAGATGGGCTTTGCCCGGGAAGTGGCGGATCGGGTGTTGTTCTTCGATCACGGCAAGCTGTTGGAAGATTCGCCGCCAAAGGCGTTCTTCGATGCGCCGAAGGACCCACGGGCCCAGGCGTTCTTGCGCCAGGTGCTGTAGGGGGAGCAACTGCTCATGCCCGGTAATGGCCGCCTGGCAGCAACGGTGTGGGGGCGGTGCAACACCGCTCTCACGAACCCTGTGAAGCTTTAACCAGGGCTACTGCCGTATACGGAGGTTTTCATTTGCTGATTGCCAGTGTTGGCGATAAATAGCGCTCATAGCCGCTTTCACGGTGCTCAACGCGTCGAAATATGCAATTGCCTCAGCCTCCAGCAACGGTATTAGGTCAGTTATTTCTCGGCGTATTTTTTCAACTTTGAAAGCTTTATGCTCGGTGGTTTTGGTATATTTTTTTATTTCTTCTGGGCTGAGGTTGAGCATTTTTTTATGTGCCGCCCCGCCCTCAAGTGTAAAGGGTAGCAGTTTATGCAGTGATTGCTCTGCTGTTGCGGTGTCTATTTTTTCATCTTGGTATTGCATCGATATCGATAGTATCTCTGTGAGTTGTTTTTTTGAGTCTGTAGTGGATTTAAATTCCTCGAGGAGTTTCCCGGTCTTAATGAGTCTGGCATTAAATCTTTGTCTTGTTATCTCTGCGGCAGCGATAGGGTTGTCTCCATGTGAAATAAGGGTTTTTTGAGCGAGTTGCTTAAGGGTTCCAACGTTTCCAGATGGGTCGCTATAATTGATCGGGTCGCCGTTGCAATAGGCATAGGCATTGTAGTTTCGCTGTAAAAATACTCCGGTCCGATCCGGAGATAAAAAACGCATGAGCTTGTAACTGTAAACACGGTTACCATGTCCCGCCAGATAAAAGCCTGCCTGCTCCAGGTATTCGCCGTTATAAGCCAACAGGTTCCGCGCGCAACCGGGTCGCAGTTCACCATAGGGCGAATAGGCGTTGTTTTGCTGGGCTTTGCCCTGGGCGGTCAGCAGTATGGACTTGGATAAGTCGGTCGCCAGAAGTCTGGATTGGGCCAGCGCATATCGTCGCGTATGCGGTGGACTACCCAACGCGAAAATGGAGTTCTTTGTATAAGGTACGTATTTTTTATCCACCTGCCATACTCCGGTCGTGAAAGGAGAATACTCACGGAGTATCGTCCAGGCCCCGGAACTCGGTAAACTGACAAAAATGGCAGGTCGAGCGAGCCCGCGCTGAGTCCCGGGCAGGCGACTTTTCATTCATGCTTGTCGCCGTGCATAACATGCCCTAGCAAAACCAACATATCTGCTCTTTATTTGCTCTTGATCTTGCTTCTAAGCGCGCGATAGTTCAGGCGCCACCAATTGCGACTTCAGGAGGCCGAACGGAGGGCTTGCGCAGGAAGGTGACGGGCATGGATGCCCGTCAAGCGCCGATCAGGCCATGGATGGCCCGTCGGCGCGTCCTCCCGGAGCGAGCCCGGAGTGAGGGGACCCCGGAGCGAAGCGTAGGGGCCGGATGAATGGAGCGAGCGGTTTTTGCCTTCTTTGCCCGCGTGCAAAAGAAGGTCGCCGTAAAGGCGAAAAGGTGACTGTGCGTCGACATCGCAAATGAATGCGCATACAACTTTGAAAACACACGCTCTGAGAGTCAAAGTCAATCGGCGTCAGTTTTTATAGTTGTAAGTGCCAAAGCCAAAGCCAAAGCCAAACCCAAACCCCGGGGCTGGAGATTTGAACGCACGGCCGGAAGGCCTAAAGGCTGAACCGCCCCACCATGCCCCGTAACTGCTGCCCCAAGTGCTCCAGCTCCCCGCTCGAAGCCGCGGTCTGCTCACTGGCTGTGCTGGTGCGGTCCGACACATCGCGTACATTGATCACGCTGCGGTTGATCTGTTCGGCGACAACGCTCTGTTGCTCGCTGGCCGTGGCGATCTGTTGGTTCATGCCCTGGATGGTCGACACTGTCGCGGTGATCTGGCCCAAGGCATCACCGGCCTTGCGACTGAGTTCGACGCTTTGCTCGGTGAGCTGCTTGCTATTGTCGAGCAGACCAGTGACTTCGTCGGTGCCACGATGCAGATTGTCGATCAACTGCTCGATCTCTTCGGTCGACTGCTGGGTTCGCTGGGCCAGGCCCCGTACTTCGTCGGCGACCACGGCGAAGCCACGACCTGCCTCGCCGGCGCGGGCCGCTTCGATAGCAGCATTGAGCGCCAGCAGGTTGGTCTGTTCCGAAACGGACTTGATGACGTCGAGAATCGAGCCGATGCGGTTGCTCTCACCGGCCAGATGGCCCATCGCTTCCAGGCAGTGGTCCATCTGTCGTGCCAGTTGCTCGATCCGTGCGATGGCCTCGGCGACCACCTGGTCGCCCATTTGCGCCTGTGTGTCGGCATCGGAGGCCGCCATCGATGCCTGCTCGGCATTCTGCGCCACCTCCTGGACAGTGGCGCTCATCTGGTTCATCGCAGTGGCGACCTGATCGGTTTCCTCGCGTTGCTGATTTATGCGTTCGCGGGTGTCCACGCTGGAGGTGGCGAGCTCGGCCGCGGCTTTCGAGAGATGATCGACGCCTTGGTCGATCCCGCCCAGCAGTTCGCGCAGGCTCAGGGTCATCTCGCGCATGCTGCCCTGCAATTGCCCCATCTCGTCACGCCGCGAGACCGTTTCCACCTTGCTGAGGTCGCCCTTGGCGATGCGCGAAGCCTGGGCCAGGGCCTGGTGTAGTGGGCGTGTGATCTGCAAGGTGATCAGCCACCCCGCCAGTACACCGACCAGTAACGCGAGAACGGCGACGCTGCTGAGGAGCGTACGGGCAGCGAGTGCCTCGCTGTCGCGCTGGTCGATCTTGCGCTGGCTTAGCTCCAGGCTGACGGTGGCGAGTTCTTCACCCATCTTCTCCATGCTCTCCTGCAGGCCCTCGACGCGCATGGCTTCGTCACGATACTGCGCCAAGACCTGGCGGTAACGGGCAAGCTCGGTCTGCGGTCGTGCCAGCAGCGAGCGCGAAAGGCCAAGGGGGGCCAGGCTGCGCAGGAGTTGCTCCAGGCTAGTGTCGGCGGCGTTCAGGGCAGTATCGCCGACCTCGTTGAAAGCCTCTCTGGGCGAAAAAGCGTACGCGGGAATCAAACTTTGCTGGTTGGCTGAATCGATATGTCGGCTCAAGGTGTCCATCGCCCCGAGTACGCTGCCTTGCTGGCCGTCACCTGGCATTTTCAGCAGCGCTTGGGTCTGTAAGTCGTCGATCACCTGCTCCAGGGCCTTTACTTGCTGGAGCATGTCGGTGCGCAAGGTCTGCCGCTTGTCGACAGCCTGCTGTAACTGGATGTAGTCCTCCCTGAGCCGCTGCAGCATTGCCAACTTCTGTGCTAGCAGTTGGCGGGATTGATCGACCGTGCTGCGCTGATGAAGTGTGGTCAGGCGGTCATGCAGTTCGTCGAGAATACGTGTGATGCTGTTTCTGCTGGTGTCATCGGCGAGCACGCGATAGGTGATGCGTTCGGCGCGCAGGTCCTTGACCAGGTCAGTAATGGCGACGATTTCGCTGAGCTGTTCCGAGCGGTTGATGGCGCCGTCCAGTGCCCGCCAGCCGCTGATCGTGGTGGCGAGCGTCAGCATCAGCACCACGGCGAAGCCCAGGGCAAGTTTGAAACCGACCCCCAGGTTGCCGAGTGTGCGATCGAGGTATCCGAGCATGGCAGGTCTCCGTCCAGTTGAGAAATGGCCATAGCGGCACAATGCCGTCATGGTCATTGGTCATCGGCACAGAAGCTGTCGGACTCGACCTGCAAATTGGGTAGGAAAAATCGCGTCGGGTCGCAGGATTAATCCCGCGACCCACTGTGTCCTAGATTAGAGGTGGAAGCGCCCGACCAGCCCTTGCAGATGCGTTCCAAGCCGCGCCAGTTCGACGCTGGAGCTGGCGGTCTCTTCACTGGCTGCCGAGGTTTGGTCGGAGATGTCGCGCACGTTCATCACGCTGCGGTTGATCTCTTCCGCCACGGCGCTCTGCTGCTCGGCGGCGGTGGCGATCTGCTGGTTCATCGACTGTATCGACGACACGGTGCGGGTGATGGTGCCCAGCGAATCGCCGGCGCGGCGGGTCAGTTCCACGCTGCTGTCGGTCAGGGCGCGACTGCTGTCCATGACGCCGGCCACGCGTTCGGTGCCATTCTGCAGGCTGGCAATCAGATCTTCGATTTCTTCGGTGGACTGCTGGGTCCGCTGGGCCAGGCTGCGCACTTCGTCGGCGACCACCGCGAAGCCACGGCCTGCCTCGCCGGCGCGAGCCGCCTCGATGGCGGCGTTGAGCGCCAGCAGGTTGGTCTGCTGGGCCACCGATTTGATCACATCGAGCACACTGCCGATCTTGTCGCTCTCGGCCTTTAGCTGGTTCATCGCTTCGCTGGAGTTGACCACTTCGCTGGCCAGACGCTCGATCTGGCTGATCGCCTCGCCCACTACCTTGTCACCTTCGCGGGCCTGCTGGTCTGCCATCAGTGCCGCTTCCGAGGCCTGTTCGGCGTTGCGCGCCACTTCCTGGACGGTGGCGGCCATTTCGTTCATGGCGGTGGCGACCTGGTCGGTCTCGACCTTCTGGTTGTTGACCCCGGCGCTGGTCTGTTCGGTGACCGCCGACAGTTCCTCGGCGGCGCTGGCGATCTGCGTCACGCCGTCGCCAATGCCGCCGATCAGCTCGCGTAGGCTTTGGGTCATGCGCTGCATGCTCGCCTGCAACTGCCCCAGTTCGTCGCGGCGATTGGCCTTGAGGTCCTGGCGCAGGTCGCCGCTGGCTACGCGCTCGGCGGCGGCGAGGGTCTGACGCAGGGGCACGATGATCTGCCGGGTAATGGTAAAGGCGGCCAGCACCCCCAACAGCAACGCCAGGGTCGTGGCACCGGCCAACAGGGTCTTGGCCTGCTGAGTGCCCTGGTCGCGCACGGTGGTTTGCGAAACGGTCATTTGCTGGCTGGCGTCCAGCAGCACCTGGCCCTGTGCGGACATGCGCGTCAACGCTTGCTCGCTGGCGGCCTGGGCGTTACCGAACTGGTTCACCGCGTCGCGGTAGGCGGCCAGCGCGCTGGCGGCGTCGTCCAGGCTGGCGGCGAACTCGGCCGGGAGCCTGGTGGGCAGGGCCTTGAGCACGGTCAGGGCCTGGTCGATGGCGGTGAGCGCGGTCTCTTGGAATTCGGCCTTGGCGCTGTAGGTGTAGCCGCGTACCTGGAAGCGCGCCTGCTGCAGCAGCGCCGCGACCTGTACGGCCTCCTGGTACTGCTGGATGTCCCCGCCCTGCAACAGGCGCTGCTGGACCTTGCCGATCAGGTCGGCGGCCTTGTCGGCGCTGTCGCCCAAGGTGCCGCGGCTGGCCTCGCGGCGCTGGCCGGCCTGCCTGAGCTCGGCGAAGGCTTGCTGGTACTGGCGTACGGCATCCTGTTGCTTGTCCAGGCGCTGGCGGTCGGCGGAAAGTTCAATCTGGCCGAGCATCAACTGCACCTGGCGCTCGAGGTTGCCCAGAGCCTTCTCCAGGTCGGCCACGGCGGCGGCGTCGCGGTTGCGTTCGTAAGCCAGGCGGGCGAGACGCAAGTCCTGGGTGTACTGGTGGATCACCGAGATGTTGCCGAGCTTGTCGCCACGGCTGGTGACGCTGTCGATGCCCAGCCAACCTGTAAAGGTGATACCGAGGGTGAGCAGCAGTACCAGGCCGAAGCCGATTCCCAACTTGCGATTGACGCTTACATTTCCCAGTGACTGGGCAAACCAACGGTACATAGACGACTCCCCGGCGCGCGGCAGTGCGGATTATTGTTTTGTTGCATAGGGCATCGGCGCACGGCGGGGAAACTTGATGAGAAGAAGCTGACTGGATTGTCAGAAAATTCGCGAAAGCATGGCCGTTACGGCCGTCTCCACGCGTAGGATCCTATCCCCCAACTGCACAGGTGTCAGGCCAGCCTTGGCCAGCAGCTCAACTTCGTAGGGGATCCAGCCACCCTCCGGGCCGATCGCCAGGGTCACCGGGCCGTCAACAGCCCGTGGGCAGGCGGGGTAGGGGCCAGGGTGGCCGACCAGGCCAAGGGTGTCGGCGGCGATGGCGGGCAGGCGATCCTCGACGAACGGTTTGAAGCGCTTTTCGATGATGACCTCGGGCAGCACGGTGTCGCGGGCCTGCTCGAGCCCAAGGATGAGGTTCTCGCGAATGCTCTCGGGGTTGAGGAAGGGCGTCTGCCAGAAGCTTTTCTCGACCTTGTAGCTGTTGACCAGGATCAGCCGTGGCACGCCCAGGGTGGCGACCGTCTGGAACAGCCGACGCAGCATCTTCGGACGCGGCACCGCCAGCACCAGTGTCAGCGGCAGCTTGGCGGGTGGTGGCTGGTCGAAGGCCACCTGCAGTTCAGCTTCGTGATGTTCGAGGCGCACTACCTCGGCCTTGCCCATCAGGCCGTTGACGCGGCCTACGCGCAGGCTGTCGCCCACCGCCACGCGGTGGATCTCTTGCATGTGGGTGAAGCGGCGATCAGCCAGGACAACGCGGTTGGCCGACGTGAAGTCGGCCTCTTCAAGGAGCAACAGGTTCACGGTTGGGTCGCAGGCGGCTGGTCGTTGTGGTCGTTGCCGGTTTCTTCATGCGCGTGGCTGCGCTTGCGAATCAGGCTGCCGCACAGCACGCCGACCTCGAACAGCATCCACATGGGCACGGCCAGCAGGGTCTGGGAGAAGATATCCGGTGGGGTGAGGATCATGCCGACCACGAAGCAGCCGATGATTACGTATGGGCGGATCTTCTTCAGGTACTGCACGTCGACCACGCCGATCCATACCAGCAGCACTACCGCCACCGGGATCTCGAAGGCGACCCCGAAGGCGAAGAACAGGGTCATGACGAAGTCGAGGTAGCTGGAGATGTCGGTCATCATCGACACGCCTTCGGGAGTGGCGCTGGCGAAGAAGCCGAAGATCAGCGGGAACACCAGGAAATAGGCGAAGGCCATGCCGGCGTAGAACAGGAAGATGCTCGACACCAACAGCGGGATGGCGATGCGCTTCTCATGGCGGTACAGGCCGGGGGCAATGAAACCCCAGATCTGCTGGAGGATGAACGGGATCGCCAGGAACAGCGAAACGATCATGGTCAGCTTGAACGGCGTCAGGAACGGCGAGGCCACGTCGGTGGCGATCATTGTCGCGTTGGCCGGCAAGTGCTCACGCAGTGGCGCCGAGACCAGGGTGTAGATCTGCTGGGCGAAGGAGAATAGCCCGGCGAAGATCAGGAAGATGGCGGCGACGCAGCGCAGCAGGCGGGTGCGCAGCTCGGTCAGGTGCGAGACCAGCGGCATCGGCTGGTCGGTTTCCGGATTCTCGCTCATGGGGCTCGCGGCGGTTGTGGCGGTTCGGAGGGTGGGGCTGCGGCCGGCTGCGCGGGCGCAGCGTCGGCAGGCGTGGCGGGTGTATCAGCGTTTGCCGGTGGCTGTGTGGGCGGCGTCAGCGGATTGAGGATGCGCTTGGCCTCCTGCTCCATCTGCAGTATGTGCTCGTTGTGCAGCTGGCGGCGGATGTCGTCGGCGCCAATCTCGCGCTCGACCTCCATCTTTATCGCGTTGAAGCTGTGCTTGAGGCGACCGATCCATAGCCCGGCAGTGCGCGCGGCACCCGGCAGGCGCTCGGGGCCGAGCACCAGCAGGGCGACGAGGCCAACGAGCAGCAGCTCGCTGAAACTGATGCCGAACATGGGTCAGTCTTTCCGCTGCGGCTCTTGGACCGGCTGGGCCTGGCCCTCGATGGTGTGGCCCTGGGCCTGCTGGGCGGTGTTCTGCACCGGCGGAACCGGTTGCGCCGGCGGCGGGGTCGGTTCGGCGGGCTTGGCTTCTTCTTCGTTCATGGCCTTGCGGAAGCCCTTGATCGATTCGCCCAGGTCGCTGCCGAAGTTCTTCAGTTTCTTGGTGCCGAACACCAGCACCACGACGACCAGCAGGACGATCCAGTGTTTCCAGTCAAAAATACCCATTTCGTACTCCTGAAAAATGTATGTCAGCCGGGGCCGGCGCTATTGCGGGGCTAGCCCGCTCCTACAAATGTGTGCGGTCAGGCCTGGGGCTGACGGGCGGCCTTCTCGTCATGGCCGGAAAGGCCGAAGCGGCGCTCCAGTTCGTCGAGCACCGTTTGGGGATGCTGGCCCAGCGCGCTGAGCATGACCAGGCTATGAAACCACAGGTCTGCGGTTTCGTAGATGACATCGCTGTAATCCTTGCTGACGGCAGCATCCTTGGCGGCAAGGATGGTCTCGATGGACTCTTCGCCGAGCTTCTCGAGGATCTTGTTCAGGCCCTTGTGATGCAGGCTGGCCACGTAGCTGCTGTCGGGCGCCGCGTGCTTGCGTTCTTCCAGCACCTCGGCGAGGCGGTCTAGCGTGTCGCTCATGTCAATGCCCTGCGCTATAGATGGCGTCCGGATCCTTGAGGACCGGATCGACGATTTTCCACTGGCCGTCTTCGAACACGCGATAGAAGCAGCTTTCGCGACCGGTATGGCAGGCGATATGGCCCAGTTGCTCGACCATCAGGATGATCACGTCGGCATCGCAGTCCAGGCGCATTTCGTGCAGTTTCTGCACATGGCCCGACTCTTCGCCCTTGCGCCACAGCTTGCCCCGCGAGCGCGACCAATAGATGGCGCGATGCTCGGCGGCGGTCAGGGCGAGGGATTCACGGTTCATCCAGGCCATCATCAGCACGCGCCCGGTCTTGTGGTCCTGGGCGATCGCCGGTACCAGGCCATCGCTGTTCCACTTGATCTCGTCCAGCCAGTCTTTCATCGTCGACTCCAAACCGGGCCCGCTCCCGTACCGGGCCCCTGTGCGCTAGTGTGCCAGCCAGCGGCGCGGCTGGCTATCGGCGCACGATCAGGTACAGGCCCGCTGCCAGCATCAACCACGCGGGCCAGGCGGCCGGGGCGCTGAGGCTGACCGCGCCGGCCGCCAGGGTGGCGCCACCGCCGAGCAGGCCGGCACCAAGCAGGCGCAGCGCCCAGTTATCGCCGGCGCGGCGCCGTTCGGGCAGTTGCGGGTCGTGCAGGTGCGGTTGCGACAGCCGTTCGAGCAGGTCGCGGGTCATGTCGGCCAGGTGCGGTAGTTGCTCGGCCTGGCTGTAGAGGTTGCCGATTACCGCCTTCGGGCTCATGCGCTCGCGCATCCAGCGTTCGAGAAACGGCTTGGCGGTGCTCCACAGGTCCAGGTCGGGGTAGAGCTGACGACCCAGGCCTTCGATATTGAGCAGGGTCTTCTGCAGCAGCACCAGTTGTGGCTGGACTTCCATGTTGAAGCGCCGGGCCGTCTGGAACAGGCGCATCAACACCTGGCCGAAGGAGATATCCTTGAGCGGTTTTTCGAAGATCGGCTCGCACACCGTGCGGATCGCCGCTTCGAACTCGTTGACCTTGGTCTGCGCCGGTACCCAGCCCGAATCGATGTGTAGCTGGGCCACGCGGCGGTAGTCGCGCTTGAAGAAGGCAATCAGGTTGCGGGCCAGGTAGTCCTGGTCCTCGGCGGTGAGGCTGCCGACGATACCGCAGTCGATAGCGATGTATTGCGGGCTCCACGGCTTGACCGTGCTGACGAAGATGTTGCCCGGGTGCATGTCGGCGTGGAAGAAACTGTCGCGGAACACCTGGGTGAAGAACACCTCGACGCCGCGCTCGGCCAGCATCTTCATGTCGGTGCGCTGGTCGGCCAGCGTCGCCATGTCGGTGACCGGCACGCCGTAGATGCGCTCCATCACCAGCACCTTGGGCCGGCAGAAGTCCCAGTAGACCTGGGGCACGTACATCAGCTCGGAGCCTTCGAAGTTGCGCCGCAGCTGGCTGGCGTTGGCGGCCTCGCGCAGCAGGTCGAGCTCGTCGTAGATGGTCTTTTCGTAGTCGCCGACGATTTCCACCGGATGCAGGCGACGGGCATCGGCCGAGGCGCGCTCGGCGGCCTTGGCGATCAGGAACAGCCAGGCCAGGTCCTGGGCGATGACCGGTTTCAGGCCCGGGCGCACTACCTTGACCACCACTTCCTCGCCGCTCTTCAGGCGTGCGGCGTGTACCTGGGCCACCGAAGCCGAGGCCAGCGGCTCAACGTCGAAACGGCTGAACACCTCGCCTACCTTGGCGCCGAGTTGTGCTTCGATCAGCGCCACGGCGTGCTGCGGGTCGAACGGTGGCACGCGGTCCTGCAGCAGCATCAGCTCGTCGGCGATGTCGGTGGGCAGCAGGTCGCGGCGGGTGGAGAGCAACTGGCCGAACTTGATGAAGATCGGCCCCAGGTCCTGCAGCGCCAGACGCAGGCGGGCGCCGCGGCTCAGCTCCAGGGGCTTGCGCGGCAACCAGCGCCAGGGCATCAGCAGGCGCAGGCTGGCCAGCCACCAGGGCAGCAGGGGTTGTTCGAACAGCAGGTCATCGAGGCGGTAGCGGATCACGACGCGCTGGATGCGCAACAGACGGCGGACGGCGAGCAGCTTCATGCGTTATCGCTGGTATCAAGAGTGTGGGCGAGGCGGCGCAGGCGTGCCTCGATGCGTTCGATATCGACCTTCAGCGCATCGAGCTCGCTGAATGCCGCTTCGGCTTCGCGTTTGCCGACCAGGGTACGCGATTCCTCGGCCAGGTACTCGGAGAGATTCTCGCCGAAGCGGGCCAGGCCCTGGCGGGTCCAGCGCGCGCGCAGGCGCAGGTGGCCGGCGATCAGTGCGGTGGGGACCGGCCCCAGCCAACGCTGCAGCTCGTGTTCCCAGTCCAGCTCCAGGTCCTGCAGGATGCCGAACAGGTCGAGCAGCACGGCGCTGTCGCCATGCAGCTCGACCTGCGGGCTGTGCAGCACCGCGGTCTTGTCTTTGGCCAGCGCCAGCTGCGCCAGGCGCCCGGCGGGGGCGCGCAGGGTGCAGTCGACCTCGCTTTCCCAGTGGGCGGCGAGCATCAGGCCTTCCTCGTCGGGCAGCACGAACAGCTTCAGGGCCGGCTGCACGCAGTCGATCTCGATCACCTTGCCTTCCAGCGCCGCCAAGCGCGGGAGGGCGGTGCTGTCCAGGCGCAGGACACGGTTGAGCCCGTGCTCGACGCTGGCGAGCAGGCCGGCCAGGAGCATCAGGGCTTGATCCCCCGATGCACGGCGACGATGCCGCTGGTCATGTTGTGGTAGGTGACGCGGTCGAAGCCGGCCTCGACCATCATGCTCTTGAGCGTTTCCTGGTCGGGGTGCATGCGGATCGATTCGGCCAGGTAACGGTAGCTTTCCGAGTCGTTGGTGATGAGCTTGCCGGCCAGCGGCATGAAGGCGAACGAGTAGGCGTCGTAGGCCTTGGACATCAGCTTGTTGGTCGGTTTGGAGAATTCCAGGATCAACAGGCGGCCACCGGGCTTGAGGACGCGCAGCATGGAGCGGATGGCCGCATCCTTGTGCGTCACGTTGCGCAGGCCGAAAGCGATGGTCACGCAGTCGAAGTGGTTGTCCGGGAACGGCAGCTTTTCAGCGTCGGCCTGGACGAATTCGATATTGCCCGACACACCGCGGTCGAGCAGGCGGTCGCGGCCGACCTTGAGCATCGATTCGTTGATGTCGGCCAGCACCACCTGCCCGGTCGGGCCGACCAGGCGCGAGAACTTGGCGGCCAGATCGCCGGTGCCACCGGCGATGTCCAGCACGCGGTTGCCGCTGCGCACCCCGGACAGCTCGATGGTGAAGCGCTTCCACAGGCGGTGCATGCCGCCGGACAGCACGTCGTTCATCAGGTCGTACTTGGCGGCCACCGAGTGGAACACCTCGGCGACTTTCTTCGCCTTCTGGCTCTCGGGAACGTCCTGGTAGCCGAAGTGGGTGGTGGGTTCGGCGTGGTCGCCTTTGCGCTGGTCGGTCATATCGCTTCACCAGAAAAAAATTACGGCCATTCTAGGGGCTACGGGCGGATTTGTCTTGGCGGGGTGTGTCATGCAAAGGGGGCGGGCATAATGGCGATTATGTCTTCATACCCAGGATCACCCGCATGACCCAGATCAGCGTCGAACGCAAACACACCCTCGGCCGTGAAGCCGCCCGCGCCAAGGCCGAGGCGCTGGTGGACAAGCTGACCCGCGAATACGACCTCAAGGCCAGCTGGAACGGTGATCGCGTCGATGTGAAACGCAGCGGCGCCAACGGCAGCGTGCATATCGGTGAGGACACCATCCGCGTCGAGCTCAAGCTGGGCATGATGCTGGCGATGATGAGCGGCACCATCAAGGGCGAGATCGAGCGGGCGCTGGACAAGGCGCTGGCCTGAGGCTTGTAGCAATCTCGTGGGTGCGGGCTTGCCCCGCTCCCCAGCAAACACCGTGTGACCGCACCTTAGGGTGAGGATTCTAATTTTTCCGCCTACCTTCACGCTCAAGCCCTACCACCCCGGGCAGTTCCTCCCTCCCTTAAATGAGCATGAGGTGCAGAGCATGGCCAAAGTGAATCTCAAGCAGAAAGACGACGCCCAAGGCAGCACGCTGGGCGAGGTGCGCGGCTACGCGCGCAAGATCTGGCTGGCGGGCATCGGTGCCTACGCCCGTGTCGGCCAGGAAGGCTCCGACTATTTCAAGGAGCTGGTGAAAGCCGGCGAAGGCGTCGAGAAGCGTGGCAAGAAACGCCTCGACAAGGCTGTCGAAGCCGCCAATACCCAGATCGACGAAGCCACCCAGGAAGTCACCCGCGTACCGGGTCGGGTCGAAGCGCAGCTGGACAAAATCGAACGTGCCTTCGACGCCCGTGTCGGTCGCGCCTTGAATCGCCTCGGCATTCCGTCTAAACATGACGTTGAGGCGTTGTCCATCAAGCTTGAACAGCTGCACGAGCTGCTCGAGCGCGTCGCGCACAAACCATAAGGAGAGCAGGATGGCTGGCAAGAAGAACACCGAGAAAGAAGGCAGCTCCTGGATCGGCGGAATCGAGAAGTACTCCCGCAAGATCTGGTTAGCTGGCCTGGGTATCTACTCCAAGGTCGACCAGGATGGTCCGAAGCTGTTCGATTCGCTGGTGAAGGACGGCGAGAAAGCCGAGAAGCAGGCGAAGAAAACCGCCGAAGACGTGGCCGAAAGCGCCAAGTCGTCGACCAACTCGCGAGTGTCGGGCGTGAAGGATCGTGCGCTGGGCAAGTGGAGCGAGCTGGAGGAAGCCTTCGACAAGCGTCTGAACAGCGCCATCTCGCGCCTGGGCGTGCCCAGCCGCAATGAGATCAAGGCCCTGCACCAGCAGGTCGATTCGCTGACCAAGCAGATCGAGAAACTGACCGGTGCCTCGGTCACGCCGATCTCCAAGGCCAGCGCCAGCAAGACGGCCGCCAAGCCATTGGCCAAGGCGGCCGCCAAGCCTGCGGCCAAGACCGCTGCGGCAAAACCTGCGGCGAAAACCGCAGCCGCCAAGCCTGCAGCCAAGCCTGCAGCGGCAAAACCTGCGGCCAAGCCGGCTGCGGCGAAAAAGCCGGCCGTGAAGAAAGCGGCACCGGCCAAACCTGCGGCAGCCAAGCCCGCCGCACCGGCGCCTGCCGCCACCGCAGCCCCGGCACCGAGCGCGGCGCCGGCCAGCAGCACCCCGTCGGCACCGGTGAACGCGGCCACCCAGGCCTGATACCGGGTCGCACTCATCGCGGGGCAAGGCCGCTGCCACGAAGCCTGCATAGGGCTCGTGGCAGCGGGCTTGCCCCGCGATCGTTTCAGCCTTCCAGATACCTCATTGCCAACTGCTCCGCCGCCATGCGCGCCGGGGCCTGCAGGTGCGGCGCCACCAGCATCATCACCTGGTACACCACCACGCCGACATCGCCCTCGCGGCCAAGCACGCGCTGATAATCAAGCGAGCACATCAGAGTCAGGGTGATCTGTTCCACCAACTGCCCCAGTGCCTGGGTCTCGCTGGTCACCTGGCCCTGGCCCTTGAGACTTGCCAGCAACGCGGCCAGGGTGCGCTTGAGGGCGTTGATCAGGCTGCGCATGCCCCGCGCCAGCTTGGGCAGGCGCCCGGTCAGGTTGGACAGGTCCTGGAACAGGAAGCGGTACTGGGCCATGCGCTCGACGATCAGGTGCAGGAACAGCCAGTAGTCCTCGGCGTCCAGGCGTACGTCCAGCGGCGGGTCGAGCAGCGGCATCAGTTGCTCTTCGAAGCGTTCGAACAGGCCGATCACCAACGGCTCCTTGCCGTGGAAGTGGTAGTACAGGTTGCCTGGGCTGATCCCTAGTTCGTTGGCGATTTCCAGGGTCGAGACGTTGGGTTCGCCCTGGCGATTGAACAGCTGCAAGGCACATTCGAGGATACGGTCGCGGGTCTTCATCCGATCAGCGTGCCAGTACGTAGCTGCCGGGCGCGGGGCCCAGCGGTGGATAAGTGCTGTTGCCCAGCTCGTCGCGTGGCGTCCTGAGCGTGCCGGAGCGCTGCTCTATCCATTCCAGCCACAGGGGCCACCAGCTGCCGTCGCGGCGTTGGGCGTCGTGGAACCAGGCCCGCGGGTCGCTGGAGAGCTTGGGGTTTTCCAGGTAGTAGGCCTTGGGGTTGCCAGGCGGGTTGATGATGCTCTGGATATGGCCGCTGTTGGCCAGGATGAAGCGGCGGTCGCCGCCGAGCAGCAGGGCCGAGCGGTACACCGCGTCCCAGGGGGTGATGTGGTCGTTGCTGCCGGCCACGGTGAAGCTGTCCAACCCGACCTGGGTGAGGTCGATAGGTGTGCCGCACACCTCCAGGCCTTCGGGGAAGGTCAGCGGGTTGAGCTTGAAGAAATCCAGCAGGTCGCCGTGCAGCGCAGCCGGCAGGCGCGTGCTGTCGGCGTTCCAGTACAGGATGTCGAAGGCCGGCGGCGTCTTGCCCATCAGGTAGTTGTTGACCCAATAGTTCCAGATCAGGTCGTTGGGGCGCATCCAGGCGAAGATCCGTGCCACCTCGCCGCCGTCGAGTACGCCGCGCTGGTAGGAGCGGCGCTTGGCCGCCTCGATGGTCTGCTCGTCGGCGAACAGGCTGGCGGGGCTGTCGAACTGGCTGTCGAGCAGGCTCACCAGGTAGGTGGCACTGCGCACCTTGCGCAGCTGCTTCTTCGCCTGCAGGTGGCCTTGCAGCGCGGCCATGGTCAGGCCGCCGGCACAGGCGCCCATCAGGTTGGGGTCGCGGCTGCCGCTGATGCTACGGCAAGCGTTGAGCGCCTCTTCCAGGGCCTGCACATAGCTGGATAGGCCCCACTCGCGGTGGCGTGGGTCGGGGTTGCGCCAGCTGACCATGAACACCTGCAGGCCCTGCTTGAGCATGTACTGGACGAAGCTGTTGGTCGGGCCCAGGTCGAAGATGTAGAACTTGTTGATCTGCGGCGGCACCACCAGCAGCGGTCGGGCGTACTGTTTCTCGCTCATGGGCTTGTACTGGATCAACTCCAGCAGCTCGTTGCGAAACACCACTGCGCCCGGTGTGGCCGCCAGGTTGCCGCCAACCTCGAAGGCCCGTTCGTCCACCTGCCGTGGTAGGCCGTCGTTGTGGCGCAGGTCGTCGAGCAGGTGGCTGACACCGCGCAGAAGGCTCAGGCCGCCGGTGTTGAACAGTTCCTTGACCGCCAGCGGGTTGAGCAATGAATTGCTGGGCGCGAAGGCGTCGCTGACCAGGTTGAACAGAAACTGCGCCCGGGCCCGATCGTCGTCGGCCAGGCTGCTTTCCTCGATCCACAGGCGCGTCTGCTTCTGCCAGGCGAGGTAGGCCTGCAGGCCGCGGCGGTAGAACGGGTTCTGGCTCCAGGTCGGGTCGCTGAAGCGGGCGTCCCGCGGGTGGGGTTGGTAGGTGCTGTCGCCGATCAGCACGCGCCCCAACTGGCCGCCCAGGCTCAGCAGGTGATGCGCGGTGTGCAGTGGATTGCGCAGGCCGATCCGGCCGACCTGGCGCAGGGTCGAGAACAGGTCGCGACCGCGCAGGCCGGTGATGGCGTTCTGCACGTTCATGCTCGTGGCGGGGACCGGTGTCGATCCTCTGGCCGGTTTGTCCTTCATGCCAACACTCCTTCGTCAGATCCATTTCCGCGTTGGCCTTGATGCGGGTAAAGCCAGCCCTGCAGGTTCGCATCACCTGCCTGGGGTGCCCGCAAAGGCCCGTGCTGACGCAATAAAAAGCCTTCCTACCCCCGTGCCGCTGGCCGAGGGTGCATGACCGCGCGTTGGCGTTCTTGCTCGAGGAATTTCATGATGATCGGGGCGACGGCCTCGGCCCGGGTGATCAGGAACAGGTGGCCATCATCGATTATGTGTAGCTGGGCATTGGGAATCCGCCAGGCCAGCAGGCGCATGTTGATCAGCGGGATCAGCGGGTCGTCGTCGCCGGCCAGCACCAGGGTGGGCTGGTGGATCTTGTGCAGCCAGTGGATGCTGGTCCAGCCAAGGCCGGCGAACAGTTGCCAGTAGTAGCCCAGCTTGCCGCCCGAACGTACCTTCGAGGCATGGTGCATGGCCAGCTCCGGATCCCGGCGAAAGCCGCCACCATAGATAAGCGGCGCGATGCGGATCACATGGGAGGGCTGCACGTAGCGCCGTGGGCTGGCCATCATCCACAACACCTTGGGCTTGCCGGGCACCATCACCGCGCCTGCGGCGGTGGCGGCCAGCACCAGTTTCTTACAGCGCTCGGGGTAGTCGTGGGCGAACTGCTGGGCCAGGGCGCCGCCCCAGGACACGCCGATGACATTGACCTGGCCGTAGTCCAGGTAGTCGAGCATCCTTGCGGTTAGCTTGGCCAGGCCGGGAAAACGGTAGGGATGGCGAGGCGTGGACGAGCCGCCCACCCCGGGCACGTCGAAGGCGATGACCTCCAGGTCCGGGTCCAGGGCCTCGATAAATGGAAACACCAGCTCGAGGTTGGCGCCGATGCCGTTGAATATCAGCAGCGGCGTCAGGTGTGGCTTGCCCGGGCGGACCGCAGTGCGGATGGACTGGTCGTCCAGCTCGACGGTCCTGAAGATGTACGGTTGCGGCATGCGCGTGACTCTGTGGTGAAAGGAGCGCCGCGCTGCGCCACCAGGCGCATCGCGGCGGTTCGGCTCAACGCTCGTGCACGTATGTTCCCGGCGCAGCCTCGCCCGCGGTATAGGCGCGGTTACCCAGGCGCGTAGGCGCTTTCTTGAGTTCACCGGCGCGCTCACCCAGCCAGGCCTGCCAGTGCAGCCACCAGGAGTCGGCATGCTTGACCGCGTTGTCCTGCCACGCCACCGGGTCGTCCGGGCGATCCTCGCCGGTCATGAAGCGCGCCTTGGGGTTGCCCGGTGGGTTGAGAATGCTCTGGATATGGCCACTGTTGGACAGCACGAACTCGATCTTGCCGCCGAACAGGTGCGCCGAGCGGTAGCACGACTGCCAGGGCGTGATGTGGTCGGCGGTGCCGGCAACGCTGTAGATGTCGCAGTCGACCTGCTTCAGGTCGATGGCGGTGCCGCACACCTCGAGGGCGTTGGAGCGGGTCAGCGGATTGTTCTTGAACATCTCGATCAGGTCGCCGTGGAAGGCGGCCGGCAGCCGGGTGGTGTCGTTGTTCCAGAATAGGATGTCGAACACCGGCGGCTCGTTGCCGAGCAGGTAGTTGTTGACCCAGTAGTTCCAGATCAGATCGTTGGGGCGCATCCAGGCGAACACCTTGGCCATATCGCTGCCTTCGAGCACGCCGGACTGGTAGGAGTGACGCTTGGCCGCTTCCAGGGTCTGTTCGTCGACGAACAGCGCCACCTGGGTGTCGACGGTGGTGTCGAGCACGCTCACCAGCAGGGTGAGGGCATTGACCTTCTTCTCGCCGAGGGCGGCGTAGTGGCCCACCAGTGCGGTGCAAGTGATGCCGCCGGAGCAGGCGCCGAGCATGTTCAGGTCCTTGCTGCCGGTGATTGCCAGCACCGCGTCGACGGCTTCCTTGAGTGCGTCGATGTAGGTGGACAGGCCCCACTCGCGCTGGGCCTTGGTCGGGTTGCGCCAGCTGACGATGAAGGTCTGCTGCTGCGAGCGCAGGCAGAAGCGCGCCAGGCTCTTTTCCGGGCTCAGGTCGAAGACGTAGAACTTGTTGATCTGCGGCGGCACCACCAGCAGCGGGCGGCTATGCACCTGCTCGGTGATGGGGCTGTACTGGATCAGTTCCAGTACATCATTGCGGTACACCACCGCGCCTTCGCTGGTGCCGAGGTTCTTGCCGACCTCGAAGGCCTCCATGTTCACCTGGCTGGGCATGCCGCCGTTGTTGACGATGTCCTTGGCCAGGTTGGACAGCCCGTCGAGCAGGCTCTTGCCGCCGGTCTCGAAGAAGCGTTTGACTGCAGCCGGGTTGGAGAGGGTGTTGGTGGGGGCCATGGCCTCGGTCACCAGGTTGATGACGAACTGCCCGCGGCTGATGTCCTGCGGCGACAAGTCGCTTTCGCCGATCCAGTCGTTGAGCTCCTTGCGCCAGGCCAGGTACGTCTGCAGATAACGGCGATACAGGGGGTTCTTGCTCCACGCCGGGTCGACGAAGCGGCGGTCGTCGCCCTCTGGCTGCAGGGCCGACTTGCCCAGCAGCACGTTCTTCAGTTCCAGGCCGAAATGCGCCACGTGCTTGGCGCTGTGCAAGGGTTGGCGTACGGCCTGACGCAACACCGTGCGCGCCGATGTAAGTAGATCCTTGCGGCGAATGCCGATGACCGGGTTGAGCCCCAGGGTGTTTTCCGAGGCCTGCCGCTGCAACTCATCGTTGTTCTTGTTACTCATCTACGACGCTCCGTTGTCCTGAGACGAGTACCGGTGTGCTGTGACAGCCCGGTACTGCTACTCGGGTGACCAGTGATAAGGAACAGCGGTGCTGCGACCGGATGCGTGCCGATGATGAGCTGCGGGGGTTTCTGCGTGTGAAGACAACCTGCTTTCGCTCGCGACCTCTACATACCGGCCTGGCCCTGCCTGCCCGGAGGCGATGCAGGGAACTTGCCAGCTCCATTGGTTACCCGACTTTCGTGTAATGCGCAAGACAGCCAATCTTTGGCGGTCATCCAGGCATTCAAGCAGATGAGATTAGAAAATGCGCTCTAAAGCTTGCGGGGCTTGAGCTAGAGCATCAATTTCACCACCGATTCGGACGGGTCGCGGGATTTGCCGGCCTTGTGCAATTCGTCAAGATACTCGGCCCATAGCTGCTCCTGGCGCAGGCACAGCTGCTCGAGGTATTCCCAGGTGAACAATCCTGAGTCATGGCCGTCGTCGAAGGTCAGTTTCAGTGCATATTGACCGGCCGGTTCCAGACCGCTGAGGCCGACGTTGATCTTGCCGAACTGCAGGATGGGATTGCCGTGGCCCTGGACTTCAGCGGAAGGCGAGTGTACCCGCAGGAACTCGGCGGGCAGGTGGTAGACCTCGCCGGGGGCATAGGTGAGGGTGAGGGTCTTGGAGGCTTTGTGCAGATTGATCGCGGTGGGCAGGCGGGCCATTGGGGGCTCTCTCTAGGCATCAGGCAATCAGCTTCGAGTGATTTTGGCCATTGTGCAAGGGGGCTGCTTTGCAGCCATCGCCGGCAAGCCGGCTCCCACAATGGTCGATGTGGGAGCCGGCTTGCCGGCGATGGGCCGCGCAGCGGCCCCGTGCGGTCTTACAGGATGTAACGCGAGAGGTCTTCGTTCTGTGCCAGCTCACCCAGGTGGCTGTTGACGTAGGCGGCGTCGATGTGGATCGGCGTTTCGTCGTGGGCGCTGGCCAGGTCGCCGGCGCTGAACGACACCTCTTCGAGCAGGCGCTCGAGCAGCGTGTGCAGGCGGCGGGCACCGATGTTCTCGGTCTTCTCGTTGACCTGGAAGGCAATCTCGGCCAGGCGCTTGAGGCCCTCGTCGGCGAACTCGATGTTCAGGCCCTCGGTCTTGAGCAGGGCGCTGTACTGCTCGGTCAGCGAGGCGTGCGGCTCCTTGAGGATGCGCTCGAAGTCTTCCGGGGTCAGCGCCTTGAGCTCGACGCGGATCGGCAGGCGGCCTTGCAGCTCGGGCACCAGGTCGCTCGGCTTGCTCAGGTGGAACGCGCCGGAGGCGATGAACAGGATGTGGTCGGTCTTGACCATGCCCAGCTTGGTATTGACGGTGCAGCCTTCGATCAGCGGCAGCAGGTCGCGCTGCACGCCTTCACGGGAGACATCGGCGCCGCCAACGTTGCCACGCTTGGCAACCTTGTCGATTTCGTCGATGAACACGATACCGTGCTGCTCGACCGCTTCCAGGGCCTTGGCCTTGAGCTCTTCCTCATTGACCAGGCGGCCGGCTTCTTCGTCGCGGACCATCTTCAGCGCGTCCTTGACCTTGAGCTTGCGCGCCTTGCGCTTGCCCTTGCCCATGTTGGCGAACAGGCTCTGCAGCTGGTTGGTCATCTCTTCCATGCCGGGCGGCGCGGCGATTTCGACGCCCATGTTCTCGGCGACTTCGATCTCGATTTCCTTGTCGTCCAGCTGGCCTTCGCGCAGGCGCTTGCGGAACAGCTGGCGGGTGTTGGAGTCGCTGCTGCTCTGCTGGGCTTCCTCGCTGAAGCTGCTGACCCGGGCCTGGGGCAACAGAGCATCGAGAATACGGTCCTCGGCGGCGTCCTCGGCGCGATGGCGCACGCGGACGATCTCCTGCTCGCGCAGCATCTTCAGCGCGGCGTCGGCCAGGTCGCGGATGATCGACTCGACGTCACGGCCAACGTAGCCGACCTCGGTGAACTTGGTCGCCTCGACCTTGATGAACGGCGCATTGGCCAGCTTGGCCAGGCGGCGGGCGATTTCGGTCTTGCCCACGCCGGTGGGGCCGATCATCAGGATGTTCTTGGGGGTCACTTCGGCACGCAGCTCGGCGGGGAGCTGCATGCGCCGCCAGCGGTTGCGCAGGGCAATGGCGACGGCGCGCTTGGCGTCGTCCTGGCCGATGATGTGGCGGTTGAGTTCGTGGACGATTTCGCGTGGGGTCATGGACATGATGTATGGGGTCCTCAAGCAGCGTGATCAGTGTGGAAAAGTCCCGCGGTGGGCGGGACGCCAAAACAACTGATTCACTCGGCCAGGTCCTGCTCCTCGATGGTCAGGTTGTGGTTGGTGAACACGCAGATGTCGCCGGCGATGTTCAGGGCGGCCTCGGTGATCTCGCGGGCCGACAGGTCGGTCTTGTTCAGCAGGGCGCGGGCCGCGGCTTGGGCATAGCCACCGCCGGAACCCATGGCGATCAGGCCGTCCTCGGGTTCGACCACGTCGCCGTTGCCGGTGATGATCAGGGATGCGTCCTTGTTGGCCACGGCCAGCATCGCTTCCAGGCGGCTCAGCGAGCGGTCGGTACGCCATTCCTTGGCCAGCTCGACGGCGGCGCGCACGAGGTGGCCGGAGTGTTTCTGCAGCTGGGCTTCGAAGCGCTCGAACAGGGTGAAGGCATCGGCGGTGGCACCGGCAAAACCGGCGATGACCTGGCCGTTGTACAGGCGCCGGACTTTCTTGGCGTTGCCTTTCATCACGGTATTGCCGAGGGAAACCTGGCCGTCGCCGCCCATGACGACTTTGCCGTTACGGCGGACAGAAACGATGGTAGTCAAGGGAGAGTCTCCACGCAGCGGGGCGAAAATGCCTGATGCAGACTCATATGGGGGGAGGGAGGAAGGATTTCAACCGAGGGGGATGAATGGTTGATGTTGCCAGCTCCGGCCTCATCGCCGGCAAGCCGGCTCCCACAGGAGTACCACAGGCATGAGCTCAGTGGTTTCCTGTGGGAGCCGGCTTGCCGGCGATGGGGCCAGGAAGGCCTACTCAGGCCTCGTGGCAGATATGCCCATCGACCAACGTGTAACGCACCGCACCCGGCAGGCAGTGGCCGATGAACGGGCAGTTCTCGCCGCGGGAGAACCAGTTTTCGCCGGCCACGGTCGAGGCTTTCGGGTCGAACAGCACCAGATCGGCGGCGGCGCCGACTTTCAGCTCGCCGGCCGGCAGGCGCATGGCCTTGGCCGGGCCGCTGCTCAGGCGCGCCAACAGGGTCGGCAGGTCGAGCAGGCCATCCTCGACCAGGGTCATGGCCAGTGGCAGCAACAGCTCGACGCTGCTGATGCCTGGCTCGGTGGCGCCGAACGGCGCCAGCTTGGCATCGCGTTCATGGGGCTGGTGGTGGCTGGAGATCGCCTGGATCACCCCGGACTTCACCGCCTCGCGCAGGCCGTCGCGGTCGGCGGCGGTGCGCAGTGGCGGCTGCACGTGGTACAGGCTGGAGAAGTCGCGCAGGGCCTCGTCGGTGAGGATCAGCTGGTACAGCGCCACGTCGGCGGTGACCGGCAACCCCAGCTGCTGGGCCTGGGCGATCAGCCGGGCGCCACGGGCGCTGGTGATCTGGGTGAAGTGGGCGCGCACGCCAGTCTGCTCGACCAACAGCAGGTTACGGGCCAGGGCAACGGTTTCGGCAGTTTCAGGGATGCCCGGCAGGCCGAGGAAGCTGGCCATCGGGCCCTCGTGGGCGAGGCCGCCCTGGGCCAGGTCGCGGTCCTGGGAGTGGAACACCACGGTCAGGTCGAAGGTGGCGGCGTATTCCAGGGCGCGCGCCAGGGTGCGGTTGTTGGGGATCTCTTTCAGGCCGTTGCCGAAGGCCACGCAGCCAGTGTCGCGCAGGGCCACCAGTTCGGCCAGTTGTTCGCCTTCCAGGCCCTTGGTCAGGGCGCCGATCGGGTAGACCTTGCTGTTGGCGGCTTCGCGGGCGCGGTCGAGGATCAGCTCGGCGACCGCCGAGGTGTCCAGTACCGGCTTGGTCTGCGGCGGGCAGCACAGGCTGGTGACGCCGCCGGCGACCGCGGCGCGGGTTTCGCTGGCGATGTTGCCCTTGCGGCTGTAGCCCGGCTCACGCAGGGAGACGCCGAGGTCGACCAGGCCTGGGGCGGCGACCAGGCCATCGGCCTGGATCGTACGGCTGGCGCTGAAGCCGGCTGGCGCCGCGCCGATGGCGGCAATGCGCCCGCCATCGAGGTGCAGGTCGGTGATGCTGTCCAGGCCGCTGGCAGGGTCGATGACCCGGGCGCCGATGATGCTTAGGGTCACTGGGCGTTCTCCTGCTCGAATTGACGTTGCGCGTTCTGCCCGCTCATGGCCATGGACAGCACTGCCATACGCACGGCGATGCCGTAGGTGACCTGGTTGAGGATCACCGAATGCTGGCCGTCGGCCACCGCCGACTCGATCTCCACGCCGCGGTTGATCGGGCCCGGATGCATGACGATGGCGTCGGGCTTGGCGCCGGCCAGGCGCGCGGTGGTCAGGCCGAACAGGCGGTAGAACTCGCCCTCGCTGGGCAGCAGGCCACCGGCCATGCGCTCACGCTGCAGGCGCAGCATGATCACCACGTCGACGTCCTTGAGGCCTTCGGCGAGGTCGGTGTAGACCTTCACGCCGTACTGCTCGATACCGATCGGGATCAGTGTCTTCGGGCCGATCACGCGGATGTCCGGGCAGCCCAGGGCCTTGAGCGCGAGCATGTCGGAACGGGCTACACGTGAGTGCAGGATGTCGCCGACGATAGCCACCGACAGGTTCTCGAAGCTGCCCTTGTGCCGACGGATGGTCAGCATGTCGAGCATGCCCTGGGTCGGGTGGGCGTGGCGACCGTCACCGCCGTTGATCACGGCCACGTCCGGGCACACGTGCTCGGCGATGAAGTGGGCGGCACCGGAATCGGAGTGGCGCACGACGAACATGTCGGCGGCCATGGCCTCCAGATTGCGCAGGGTGTCGAACAGGGTCTCGCCCTTGCTGGTCGAGGAGGTCGACACGTTCAGGCTGATCACATCGGCCGACAGTCGTTGGGCGGCCAGTTCGAAGGTGGTGCGGGTCCGGGTGGAGTTTTCGAAGAACACGTTGCACACGGTCTTGCCGCGCAGCAACGGGACTTTCTTCACGGCCCGGGCGCCGACTTCGAGGAACGAGTCGGCGGTGTCGAGAATCTCGGTGAGCAGTTCGCGGGGCAAACCGTCGAGCGAGAGGAAGTGGCGCAGCTGGCCCTGATCATTGAGCTGCAGCGGGCGCTTGGCGTCGAATGGCGTCATCGCGGGGGACTCTTAAAGGGCGGATGCGGGAGCGAGGTCCTGGCGCTCGAGGGCGAGCGGCGTGGGTCCGGTCAATTTTACCCGTTCATGGGCGGCCAGGGACAGCGTGGCACCAAGCACATTCGGGCGGATCGGCAGTTCGCCGGCATCCAGGTCGAGCAGGCACACCAGCGTCACGCTGGCCGGGCGGCCGTAGTCGAACAGCTCGTTGAGGGCAGCGCGGATGGTACGCCCGCTCATCAGTACGTCGTCTACCAGCACCAGGTGCTGGCCTTCGATCTCGAAAGGCAGTTCCGAGGGGCGCACCTGCGGGTGCAGGCCGTTCTGGCTGAAGTCGTCACGGTAGAAGGAGACGTCCAGGGTGCCCAGCGGGCTCTGGTCGCCGAGCTCGGTCTGCAGCGCCTGGGCCACCCACACGCCGCCGGTGCGGATACCGATGAAGCGTGGCTCGGCGATGGCGCGGCGGGCCAGGTGGGCGCGAAGGTCGACGGCCATCTGCCGGATCAGGTCGGCGGGATTGGGTAGGCTCATTGCGTGCTCCTCGGAAGGCGGGCGCCGGATAGGCCCGGCGGCAAAGCGGATTTAAGTGTTGGCCTCCAGCCAGCCTTGCAGCAGCAGGGCGGCGGCGATGGCATCGACCGGGTTGTCGCGGTAGCTGCCGTGGCGACCGCCTCGGGCCATCTGCTCGCCCTTGGCTTCGAAGGTGGTCAGGCGTTCGTCGTGGGTGTGTACCGGCAGGTTGTAGCGGCCGTGCAGGCGCCGGGCGAATTTCTCGGCACGCTCGCTCATCTCGCTGGGCGTGCCGTCCATGTTCAGCGGCAGGCCGACGACGATGGCGTCGGGTTTCCATTCCTTGATCAGCTTCTCGACCTGGTTCCAGTCCGGCACGCCGTTCTGCGCCTTGAGCGTACACAGTTCACGGGCTTGGCCGGTGATCACCTGGCCGACGGCCACGCCGATCTGCCGGGTGCCATAGTCGAAGCCAAGCAGCAAGCGCAGTTCGGCCATCAGGCGTGGCCCGCCTGGCTGGTCAGCAGGCTGAGGTTGATCCCCAGGCTGGCGGCGGCGGCGCCCAGGCGCATATCGCTGGCCATGCCGAAGATGATCTCGGGGTCGAAGGGGCAGTTGAGCCAGGCGTTGTCGGCAAGCTCGGCCTCCAGCTGGCCGGCTTCCCAGCCCGCGTAGCCCAGGGTGATCAGGCTCTTGCGCGGACCGTCGCCAGCGGCGATGGCGAACAGCACGTCCTGGGAGGTGGAGAGCGAAAGGCCCTCCAGCTCGACCGTGGCCTGGTAGCTGCGGTCGTTGCTGTGCAGCACGAAACCGCGGTCGGTCTGCACCGGGCCGCCCTGGTAGATCGGGATGTGCAGGGTGCTGGCGGGCGGCTCGTCGTCCGGGCGCAACTGCTCGAGGATGTCGGCCAGGTTCAGCTCCTGCGGTCGGTTGACCACCAGGCCCATGGCGCCGTGGGCATTGTGCTCGACGATGTAGGTGAGGGTCTGGGCAAAGTTCGGATCGGCCATGTGCGGCATGGCGATCAGGAACTGGTGCTTGAGGTAGCTGGGGGCGAGGGTCTTCATGAGCGCTAGTGTGGCGCCAGGTGGCGAGACTGACAAGGTGCCAGGGTCACCTTGTCAGCGGCACGGCGGGTTACTGGAACAGCTTCACCACTTCGGGCGAGTACAGGCTGCGGGGTTCCGTTGCAGCGGACAGGATGTACTGCCTGACCGTTTCTTGCTCGGTATCCGGGAAGTTCTTCATGTAGGTCGGCGAATGCGCCGTGCCTGGGGAAATCACTTGAACAGCTTGACGACTTCGGCGGGATACAGGTCCGGCTCGGCGTCGGCCTGGGACAACACGTAGGCCTGGATCGTCTGTTGTCTGGCGGTCGGGTTCTGTGTCAGGTAGCTCGTCGGGTACACCGGGGCCTGGGTGCTGGCGCCGGCCTTGATGAGGGCGGCGATGCAGTCGGGGTTGTTGCTCAGCAGCGCTTCCTTGAGCGGCGTACCGACCGGGAAGGTGCCTTGCTGCTCGTGAATGGCATCGATGGAGCTGCCCTTCTTCAGCAGCAGTGCGATGCGCTGGTTCGCCTGTGGGTCCGGCTGGCCATTGAGTTCGTAGGGGCGCTGGCAGACGAAGTGCAGCGGGGTGGAACCAGCGCCGGTCACCTGGTAGGGGTTGGCGCCGGCCTCGACCAGCAGCTTGATCACCTCCAGGTTCGAGGCTGCTTTGCCGGTCAGAGGCGTGAAGTCGTTGGCCAGGGTGGCCTTGGCATCGGCGCCGGCGCTCAACAGCAGTTTGACCAGCTCTGGCGAGCCCTTTTCCGCAGCGGTGTTGAGGGGCGACGCCGTGTCTTCCTGGGCCTGCACGTTCACATTGGCTTTTGCCGCGATCAGTGCCTTGACCATGCTCAGGTCGGCCTTGGAGGCCGGCTGCTCAGCCTGGTTGAGGGTCAGCAGCAGCAGGGTTTCGCCGTTTTCCTGAACGGGGGCATTGACGTTCACTTTCGGCAGGAACAGCTCGAAAGGTGCGGTCGCCTTGTAGGAGGCTGCCAGGAAAACCGGTTGGCCATCAGGATCGGCGCCCTGGTCGAGCAGGGCCTTGATGGCGGCCAGGCGCTGCGGAGTTTCGTCGTAGTGGTATTCGCCCACTTCGTCGACCAGTTTCTGCGTCAGGGCGGCGGCATCGGCGCACGCCACGGCTGGCAGTGCGAAGGCGCCTAGGGCGAAGACAAAGGCAGCGGTATTGCGGGCGAAGGGGGAGCGTGCCATGGAAGAGTCCTTTCTCTGTTGGATCCAAAGGCGCGCATGATTACAGAGTGGCTATTGTTTTGCCATCAGGTAAGCCCTGATATCAGTTGCTCTGCAGGCGGTCCCCACGGGCAAAGCGCCAGGTGCGGATGATTTCCAGGCGGTCGAACTCCGCGAGGTCGCCGGTGAACGGCGCGAACGGCGCCGCCAGGCGCACGATGCGTTGGGCGGCCTGGTCCAGCACCGGCTGGCCGGAGGACTCCAGCACCAGCACTTCGTACAGCGAGCCATCGCGGTTGATCGACACCATCATCCGCAGGCTGCCATACATCTGCTGGCGTCGAGCCTCTTCGGGGTAGTTGAGGTTGCCGATGCGCTCGACCTTCTTGCGCCACTCTTCCTTGTACCAGGCGCCCTTGTCGCGCAGGGTCGAGGCGGCGTTCAGGCGGTGGATGCGCGGACGCTTGGCGTACAGCTGTTGTTCATGGGACAGCTCGGCCTCGAGGCTGGCGATCTGACTGGACAGCTGCGAGCTGTCGAAGTCCGGCACCTTGGCCTCAGGCTTGGGCTGCGGCTTGCTTTCCTTTGGCTTGGGCTCGACTTTCTGCGGTTTCGGTGCCTGGGTGGCGACCACGGACTTGGCTGGTGCCGGGGGCGTTTGCGGCTTCGCCGCCGGGGGCGGGGTGATCTTGTTGATCTTGCTGTCCTGGAACGGCGCGACCTCGGTGGTCTTGGGCACCGCCTTCTTGTCCAGGGTGCCGCTGCCCTGTTGGTTGTCCTGGGCCTGGAAATCGGCCTTCTCGGGCGCTTTCTCGCTCTTGAAGGTGGCCAGGGTGATGTCCATGGCGTGGCGGATCTCGGCCGGTTTGACCACGGTGAATCCCACACCCAGGATCAGCGCCAGGTGTACCAGGGCGGCCAGGAACAGGGTAAAGCCGAGCCGGTCCACCGGGCGGACGCGGGGTGGCAGCAGGTCGGGCGGGATGTCGGCGGGGAGCGTCATCGGGTATCCAGCAACCGCTAAGCGGGGCAGCAGCTCAGTCGAAAAGGACCGGCATCATACCCCACTGTGCGGCGTTGCCACGTGTCCTCGGTCAGCGCGCCTGAAGCTTGCGATCAATGGCGTCCATCAATTGCCCGCCGATATTGGTGTTGAAGGCGGCGTCGATCTCGCGGATGCAGGTCGGGCTGGTGACGTTGATTTCGGTGAGGTAGTCGCCGATCACGTCCAGGCCGACGAACAGCAGGCCCTTTTCACGCAAGGTCGGGCCGACCTGGGCGGCGATCCAGCGATCGCGCTCGCTCAGCGGGCGGGCTTCGCCGCGACCGCCGGCGGCCAGGTTGCCGCGGGTCTCGCCGCTGGCCGGGATGCGCGCCAGGCAGTAGTCCACCGGCTCGCCGTCGATCATCAGGATGCGCTTGTCGCCGTCCTTGATCGCCGGCAGGTAGGCCTGCGCCATGATCTGCTGGGCGCCGAGTGCGGTCAGGGTCTCGAGGATCACCGACAGGTTGGGGTCGCCGACCCGGTGGCGGAAGATCGAAGTGCCGCCCATGCCATCCAGTGGTTTGAGAATCACATCGCCATGCTCGGCGGCGAACTCGCGGATGATGTCGGGGCGACGGCTGACCAGGGTGGGGGGTGTGCATTGTGGGAACAGCGTGGCGAACAGCTTCTCGTTGCAGTCGCGCAGGCTCTGCGGGCGGTTGACCACCAGTACGCCTTCGGCCTCGGCCTGTTCCAGCAGGTAGGTGCTGTAGACGAACTCCATGTCGAAGGGCGGGTCCTTGCGCATCAGGATCACGTCCAGTTCGGCCAGGGTATTGTCCTGCTCCTCGCCCAGTTCGAACCAGCGGGCCGGGTCGGCGAAAACCTTGAGCGGGCGCATGCGTGCGCGGGCCTTGCCCTGGCCCTGGTACAGGTCGCGCTGCTCCATGTAGAACATGCTCCAGCCGCGGGCCTGGGCGGCCAGCAGCATGGCCAGCGAGCTGTCCTTTTTGTAGGAGATGGACGCGATGGGGTCCATGACAATCCCGAGGCGAACGCTCATGGGGTAGTTCCTCTTGGCGGCGCTTGGCCGCATGGCACGAAAGAAAAGTGGCTCAGGGTGGCGCCGGGCGCGCCTACGGTCAAGGGGCGGGCGGATGGAATGGCCTTCGCGAGTGTGCTAAAAAGGCCAGGCACATGGCCTGCACGGCCTTTTGGCGAATTCCAGGCAGAAGCGCAACTATGGAACAACCCCTGAAGGTGATGGTGATCGACGATTCCCGCACGATCCGCCGCACCGCGCAGATGTTGCTCGGCGAGGCAGGCTGCGAAGTGATCACCGCCAGTGACGGCTTCGACGCCCTGGCCAAGATCGTCGACCACAAACCGCGGGTCATCTTCGTCGACGTGCTGATGCCGCGCCTCGACGGCTACCAGACCTGCGCCATCATCAAGCACAACAGCGCGTTCAAGGACACCCCGGTGATCCTGCTCTCTTCGCGCGACGGCCTGTTCGACAAGGCCCGCGGCCGGGTGGTCGGCTCCGACCAGTTCCTGACCAAACCTTTCAGCAAGGAAGAACTGCTCGACGCAATCCGTGCCTGCGTGCCCGGTTTCGCCGCGCAGGATCCACACGCACCCTGACGCCGCCCACGCAGGGCGGCGTCTCTATTTCCTGATGGGGAAACAGCATGGCCCGAGTTCTGATTGTCGACGACTCGCCGACAGAGATGTACAGATTGACCGAATGGCTGGAGAAGCACGGCTATGGGGTGCTCAAGGCCGACAACGGCGCCGACGGCGTGGCCCTGGCCCGCCAGGAGAAGCCCGATGCGGTGCTGATGGACATCGTCATGCCCGGCATGAACGGTTTCCAGGCTACCCGCCAGTTGAGCAAGGATCCGGAAACCAGCGCCATCCCGGTGATCGTGGTCACCACCAAAGACCAGGAAACCGATCGGATCTGGGCCCAGCGCCAGGGTGCCCGCGACTTCCTGACCAAACCAGTGGAAGAAGACGCGCTGATCGCCAAGCTCAAAGAAGTGCTCAAGGCTTGACCACCCGGCCCCAAGGCGCGTCGCTGACCGCCTTCGAGTTGCTGCTGGACATCGACCGGCGCTGCCGCCTGCTGGTGGCCGACCAGCCACCGCAGGACATCCGCCTGCAACAATGGAGCGGCATCGGCTTTCGTGTTGCCGGACAGTGGTTCGTCGCACCCATGGGTGAAGTCGCCGAAGTGCTGCGCGAACCCCGTGGTAGCCGGGTGCCGGGTGTGCAGCCCTGGGTACGCGGGGTGGCCAACCTGCGTGGGCGCCTGCTGCCGGTGATGGACCTGTGTGCATTCTTTGGCCTCGGCCCGGCTGCAGCGGGCAAGCAACGGCGGGTGCTGGTGCTGGATCATGAAGAGCTGTTCGCCGGGCTGCTGGTGGACGAAGTGGTCGGCCTGCAGCACTTCGCCCTGAGCAGCCTCGAGCTGTCACCGCCGCAACCGTTGATCCGTGCGGCGGCACCCTTCGTGCAGGGGCATTTCCCCCGTGAACGCAATTGGGCGATCTTCAGCCCGTTCGCCCTGGCCCAGGCGCCGGGCTTTCTCGATGTGGCGTTGTAGAGGACTTTCGACGTGAACAAGCCAGGACCCACCGTAGCCGTAGCCGGCGTCTCGCCTGCCGCCGTGGCCCAACGTCCGCGCAGCACCGCGCAGATCACCGTGCTGTTCGTGGTGCTGATCCTGTCGATCGTCCTGTTGTTCGCCAACTTCGCCTACCTCAACACCCAGGCCAACCACGATAAGCAGTACATCGGCCATGCCGGCGAGCTGCGCGTGCTGTCCCAGCGCATCGCCAAGAACGCCACCGAGGCGGCGGCGGGCAAGACGTTGGCCTTCAGGTTGCTCAGCGATGCGCGCAACGACTTCGAGCGGCGCTGGAGCTACCTGCGCGAAGGGGACAAGACCACCGGCCTGCCCGCCGCGCCCGTGGCGGTGCGCGACGAAATGGACGCAGTGCGCCAGGACTGGGAGAACCTGCGCAAGAACACCGACACCATTCTTGCCAGTGAACAGACCGTGCTGTCGCTGCATCAGGTTGCGGCCACCCTGGCCGAGACTGTTCCGCAGTTACAGGTCGAGTACGAGAAAGTGGTGGAAATCCTGCTGCAGAACGGCGCACCGGCCAACCAAGTGGCCGTGGCCCAGCGCCAGTTGCTGTTGGCCGAGCGTATTCTCGGCTCGGTCAACACCGTGCTCGCCGGTGACGACACCTCGGTGCAGGCCGCCGATGCCTTCGGCCGTGACGCCAGCCGTTTCGGCCAGGTGCTTGAGGGCATGCTCGCCGGCAACCCGGCAATCCAGGTCACCCGCGTCGAAGACGCCGATGCCCGGGCGCGCCTGGCCGAGATCGCCGAACTGTTCCAGTTCGTCTCGGGCTCGGTGGACGAAATCCTTGAGACTTCGCCCGAGCTGTTCCGCGTACGCGAGGCCGCCGGCAACATCTTCAGCCTGTCGCAGACCTTGCTCGACGAGGCCTCGCACCTGGCCAACGGCTTCGAGAACCTGGCCGGCGGGCGTACCCTCGACACCGTCGGCGGCTACGTGCTCGGCCTGCTGGCACTGGCCTCGATCATCCTCATCGGCCTGGTGATGGTACGCGCCACCCACCGCCAGCTCCGCGAGACTGCCGAGAAGAACGAGCGCAACCAGCAGGCGATCATGCGCCTGCTCGACGAGATCGAGGAACTGGCCGATGGCGACCTGACCGTCACCGTCTCGGTGACGGAGGACTTCACCGGGGCCATCGCCGATTCGATCAACTTCTCGGTAGACCAACTGCGCGACCTGGTGGCCACCATCAACCACAGTGCCGAGCAGGTCGCCGCTGCCGTGCAGGACACCCAGAACACTGCCCGCCAACTGGCCAAGGCTTCCGAGCACCAGGCCGAGCAGATCAGCGAGGCATCAGAGGCGGTGGGCGACATGGTCGAGTCGATCGACCGGGTTTCCGCGCATGCCTATGAATCGGCCAAGGTGGCCGAGCGCTCGGTGGCCATCGCCAACAAAGGCAACGAGGTGGTGCATAACACCATCCACGGCATGGACAACATCCGCGAACAGATCCAGGACACCGCCAAGCGGATCAAGCGCCTGGGTGAGTCCTCCCAGGAGATCGGCGATATCGTCAGCCTGATCGATGACATTGCCGAGCAGACCAACATCCTCGCCCTCAACGCGGCCATCCAGGCATCCCTCGCCGGTGAGGCCGGCCGCGGCTTTGCCGTGGTCGCCGACGAAGTGCAGCGCCTGGCCGAGCGCTCGTCCTCGGCAACCCGGCAGATCGAGGCGTTGGTGCGCACCATCCAGGCCGACACCAACGAGGCGGTGATCTCCATGGAGCAGACCACCGCCGAAGTGGTGCGCGGCGCGCGCCTGGCCCAGGACGCCGGCGTGGCCCTGGCAGAGATCGAAGGCGTATCGCAGACGATGGCCGACCTTATTCACAGCATCTCCGATGCTGCTCAGTTACAGACCTCTTCTGCCGGGCAGATTTCCCACACCATGGCAGTGATCCAGCAGATCACCGCGCAGACCTCCGCCGGTTCCGGCGCAACGGCCGACAGCATCCGCCACCTGGCACGCATGGCCAGCGAGATGCGCCGTTCGGTATCCGGTTTCACCCTGCCCAAGCCGGTGGAGCGGTCGTGAGTGGGGTAAGCATGGCCGGCCTGGGCAGCGCGCCCGGCGAGCGCCACGACACGGTGGCCCTGGCCTGGATCAAGGCGCCCATCCTCGATTGCCTGGCGCAGGCGCGCCAGGCCCTGGAGCGTTTCTCGGCGGACCCGGGCGACCTGTCGATGCTGGCGTTCTTCGTCGACAACCTGCACCAGGTACACGGTTGCCTGCACCTGCTCGAATTACCGGGCGCGACGCGTCTGGCCGAAGAACTGGAGTTGCTCGGGCGGGCCATGGCCGACGGCCAGGTGAGCCCCCGCGGTGACTGCCTGGGCGCGCTGTTTCGCGGGCTCGAACAACTGCCGCCTTACCTTGACCGCCTGCGCGGGGCACGCCACGACCTGCCGCTGGTGGTGATGCCGCTGCTCAACCAGCTGCGGGTCTGCCGCGGCGCCGAGCCTCTGGCCCAGGGCAGCCTGCTGGGCGAGCTCGGGCAGCGCCTGGCGGGCGCCGCCGACCTCGCCAATCTCGATCTTTCCCTGGGTAGTTGGCGTGAGCACATGCAGGCCGGTCCCGGACGCGATGCGTTGCGTTCGGTGGTGATGGCCCTGTGCGACGACTTGATGCGCATCAAGGACCGCCTGGACCCGTTCGTCAATGGCGAGCATCCGTCACGCGAACCGCTGGAGACGCTGCTACCGCCCCTGCGCCATGTCGCAGATACCCTGGCAGTGCTGGGTTTCCAGCAGCCACGACGGGTGATCATCGACCAGGTGCTGGCGCTGCAGGCGCAGGTCGAGAAGGACGGCGCGGTGGACGAGGCGCTGTTGATGGATGTCGCCGGGGCGCTGCTGTACGTCGAGGCGACCCTCAACGGCATGGTCGGCCCGCTGGAGGAGACCTCGCCAGGGAACCTGCCCGGTTCGGACCTTGCCGAGATTCGCCAGCTGGTACTCAACGAGTCGCTCAACGTGCTGCAACAGGCCAAGGATTTGATCGGCGACTGCCTGGAGTCGGACTGGTCGCGTCAGCGCCTGCAGGCCTTGCCCGGTTTGCTGCAACAGGTGCGCGGGGCGTTGGTGATGTTGATGCTGCCGGCTGCCGCCGAGGTGTTCGGTGGGTGCGCGGGTTACGTGCAGGGCTGGCTGGGGCATGTGGAGGATGAGCCGCTGGCGGATGAGCTGGCCCATCTGGCCGATGCCCTGTGCGCCGGCGAGGCCTGGTTGCAGTGGCGGGTGGCCGATCCGCTGGCCGATGCCCAGCGTTTCATCGACATGGCCCACGCCAGCCTGAGCGCGCTGGGTGTGCAATGCCCGCGTATCGAGCGGCCACTGGCAGGTGCCCAGGCGGCCGACGGTATCGATGACGAGCTGCGTGAGGTATTCCTCGATGAGGCCGGCGAACTGCTGCCGGAGATCGAGCGGCAATGGCTGCGCTGGCGCGCCGACAACGGCCTGCGCGAGGCGCTGATCGAGGTGCGTCGCGCGTTGCATACGCTCAAGGGCAGCGGGCGGATGGTCCACGCCGAAGCCGTGGCGGAGCTTGCCTGGGGCGCCGAGCACCTGCTCAACCGGGTGCTGGAGGGGCGCATCACGCTCAGCGCCGAAGGCCTGGTGGCCCTGCAGCAGGTGTTCGTGCGCCTGCCCGACCTGCTCGCCGACTTCGCCGCCAGCCAACTGCCGCCCACTGCGGAGATCGAGCAACTGGCCGGGCATCTGCATGCGCTGGCGCTCAATGACGCGCCGACCAGCGCCAGCATCGATGGGCTCGACCCACAGTTGCTGGAGATTTTCCGTAACGAGGCCCACGGGCACTTGGCCGGGCTCGATGCTTTCCTGCTGGTGGCTGATGCTCAAGGCACGGTGGTCAGCGACAGCCTGCAACGTGCCCTGCACACCCTCAAGGGCAGTGCCGCCATGGCTGGGGTGATGCCGGTGGCGGAGCTGGCCACCGCGCTCGACCGCCTGGTGCGCGAGTACAAGGGCCATCACCTGCCCTTGCAGCAGGCCGAGATCGCGCTGCTGGAGGCTGCGCGTGCGTTGTTTCACCTTGGGCTGGCCCAGTTGGACAGCACGCCATTGGCTGCCATCCCGGGGGCGGCGGAGTTGATCGAACAGGTCGGACAGGCGGTCGATGCCAGGCTGGCCAGGCACCAGGCCGAGGCGCACCCGGCACGCCGGGCCCGGCGTGACCCGCAACTGACGGCCACTTTCCTGACCCTGGGCATGGATATCCTGCTCGACGCCGAGGCGCGGCTGGCCAACTGGCAGGCCGACCCCACGCAGCACCATGAACTGCACCTGCTGCTCGAGGAAATGACCACCCTCAGCCATGGCGCGCACCAGGCCGAGCTGTGGCAGGTGGATGAAGTCTGCGAAGGCCTGCTCGACCTGTATGGCGCGGTCGAAGAGGGCAGCCTTGCGGTGACGCCGCGTTTCTTCGCTATCGCCCGGCAGGCCCACGAAGCGCTGTTCGACCTGTTCGACGAAATAGCCGCCGGTCAGGATCCGACAGCACGCCCCGATTGCCTGGCCGCCTTGCACGGCTTGCTTGATGATGCCCTCGACCCGGCGGCCCTGGGGCTGGTTGGCGCAGCTGGCGCGACAACGCTGCCTATCGCAGGTCAGCTACCGGACCCCGCGGTCGTCGAACTGTTCCTCGAGGAAGCCGCCGACATTCTCGAGGGCGCCGACCAGGCGCTGCGGCAATGGAAGGACGATCCCGAAAGCCTGTCACCGCTGTCTGCGTTGCAACATGATGTGCTGACCCTCAAGGGCGGCGCGCAGATGGCGGCGATCGGTGCCATCGAAGTGCTAGCCCAGGAGCTAGCGCTGCTCTACGAAGGGCTGGTGGACCGGCGGATCGGGGCAAGCCCGGGGCTGTTCGAGCTGCTCGCACGCAGCCATGACGCCCTGGCCCAGATGCTGCGCAGCTTGCGCGAGGGCCAGCCACCGCTGTCGGCGGTGGAGCTGCTGGGTGAGCTGCGCGATTTCCGCCACAACGCTCCGCCCCCTGGCCCGGTCGAGGCGCAGGGGGACGCGCAGGAAAGCGAAGGCGACAAGGAACTGCTGGAAGTTTTCCTCGAGGAGAGCTCCGATATCCTCGAAAGCGCGGCCCAGTCCCTGGCGCGCTGGCAGGCCGACCCGCGCAACACGGTCGAGGTGGAGAACCTGTTGCGCGACCTGCACACCCTCAAGGGTGGCGCGCGCATGGTCGAGATCGCCGCCATCGGCGACCTGGCCCATGAGCTGGAATTCCTCTACGAGCTGCTGGCGGCCGCACGGCTGCCGTCGACGCCGGCCTTGTTCAGCCTGCTGCAGAACTGCCATGACCGCCTGGCGCACATGCTCGACGCGGCGCGCCTGGGCGAGCCGCTGCATGCGGCGACGGCGCTGATCGACTATATCCGCAACTTCTCCAGCGCCGCGCTGACCGACAGCGCCGCCGGGCAGCCCCAGGCCGAGCCCGCCCCGGCCGAAGCCCCGGCTGTCGCCCCCGAGCGGGCCGGGGACATGGTCAAGGTCGATGCCGAACTGCTGGACGACCTGGGCAACCTGGCCGGCGAGCATTCGGTGATCCGCGGGCGCATCGAGCAGCAGGTCAACGATGCGCAGTTCGCCCTCAACGAGATGGAGACCACGCTGGAGCGCATGCGCGACCAGCTGTTGCGCCTGGATATCGAGACCCAGGGGCGGATCTCGAGCCGGCACCAGTTCGAGGCGGACGCCTATGACGACTTCGACCCCCTGGAGATGGACCGCCATTCGCAGTTGCAGCAATTCTCGCGGGCGCTGTTCGAATCCACCTCGGACCTGCTCGACCTCAAGGAGACCCTGCTGCAGCGGGCCCAGGAGGCGCATAGCCTGTTGCAGCAGCAGGCGCGGGTCAACAGTCAGCTGCAGGAGGGCCTGACTGCTACCCTGATGGTCCCGTTCGAGCGCCTGGTGCCGCGCCTGCAGCGGGTGGTGCGGCAGGTGGCGAGCGAGCTGGGCAAGCAGGTCGAACTGGTGGTCGGCAATGCCGAGGGCGAGCTGGACCGCAGCGTGCTCGAACGCATGGTCGCGCCGCTGGAGCACATGCTGCGCAATGCCGTCGACCACGGCCTGGAGGGCCGCGAGGCGCGCCTGGCGGCGGACAAGCCGGAGCAGGGCACCATCCACCTGAATCTGCTGCACGAAGGCGCCGACATCGTCATCGAGATGAGCGACGACGGTGCCGGGGTGCCGCTGGAAGCGGTACGCAACAAGGCGATCAAACGCGGCCTGCTCGATCCGCAGGCACGCTTGAGCGACCATGAGATCCTGCAGTTCATCCTGCGCCCGGGATTTTCCACGGCCGAAAAGATCACCCAGATCTCCGGGCGCGGCCTGGGCATGGACGTGGTCCATGAAGAGGTCAAGCAGTTGGGCGGTTCGATGAGCATCGAGTCCAGCCCCGGCAAGGGCGCGCGCTTCCTGATCCGCCTGCCGTTCACCGTGTCGGTGAACCGGGCGTTGATGGTGCATGTGGAGGATGAGCAATACGCGATCCCGTTGAACACCATCGAGGGCATCGTGCGCGTGCCGCCGGCGGAGCTGGAAGCCTGCTACCGGCTCGATCCACCGCGCTACAGCTATGCCGGCCATGACTACGCGCTGCGTTACCTCGGCGAGCTGTTGCAGGAGGGCGTGCAGCCCAATTTGTTGGGCCAGAGCGTACCGCTGCCGGTGCTGCTCACCCATTCGCATGAACAATCGTTCGCGATCCAGGTCGACAGCCTGTCGCCCAGTCGCGAAATCGTGGTCAAGAGCCTGGGGCCGCAGTTCGCCGCGGTGCCGGGGCTGTCCGGTGCCACCCTGCTTGGCGATGGGCGGGTGGTGCTGATCCTCGACCTGCTCGGCCAACTGCGTGGCCAGCAACGGCGCCTGGCGCGCCTGCCAGGCGCGGCGCAGGGGCAGCATATGTTGACCGGTCCGGTGCCGCGTCGGCCATTGCTGGTGATGGTGGTGGACGACTCGGTGACCGTGCGCAAGGTCACCAGCCGCCTGCTCGAGCGCCATGGCATGAGCGTGCTGACCGCCAAGGACGGGGTGGACGCCATGGCGCTGCTCGAAGAGCACCGCCCGGACGTGTTGCTGCTGGATATCGAGATGCCGCGCATGGACGGTTTCGAGGTGGCCACGCGCATCCGCCGCGATGAACGCCTGAAACAGTTGCCGATCATCATGATTACCTCGCGCACCGGACAGAAGCACCGTGACCGGGCCATGGCCATCGGTGTCAATGAATACCTCGGCAAGCCCTATCAGGAGTCGGTCCTGTTGCAAAGCATCGCCCAGTGGAGCCCACCCCATGCTTGAACATATCGCCGGCCAGCGCAGCAGCCTCACCGGATTGCTGCTGCCCTTGGGCGATCGCACCCTGGTGTTGCCCAACGTGGCGGTGGCCGAATTGATCGGCCATCGCGCCATCGCCTGCGAGCCGGGAGATCCGGCTTGGCACCTTGGCTGGGTGGACTGGCGCCAGCAGCGGCTGCCGCTGATAGGCTTCGAGGCCGCCTGTGGCGGGCAGACCACCTGCGGCGAGCGGGCCCGGGTGGTGGTGCTCAACGCATTGGGAGATACCGGCCTGCGCTTCCTGGCGTTGTTGCTGCAAGGTATTCCGCGCTCGTGCAAGCTCGACAGCCAGTTGAACTATGTTGATGTGCCGCTGGCCGCGCTGGAGCTGGCGGCAGTGCAGGTGGGCGAGCAGGTGGCGCGGGTGCCGGACCTGGCCGGGCTGGAAAGATTGGTGCGTGACGCTGATCTGCAATCTGCAGCTGGCTAGGATGATGGTTGAGCGGGCCCTGTCGCGGGGCTCAGGAACCCTGACCGCTGCGGGAGGTCTGTGCTTGCATGTATTACGGTGAACGCTTCAACGCCTGGACCCACCTGGTCGGCGCGGTACTGGCCTGCATCGGCGCGAGCTGGCTGATCGTCGTGGCGGGTCTGCAGGGCGATCCCTGGAAGATCGTCAGTTTCTCCATCTACGGTTTCACCCTGCTGTTGCTCTACAGCATCTCCACCCTCTACCACAGTACCCGTGGGCGGGCGAAGCGGGTCATGCGCAAGCTCGACCACCTGTCGATCTACCTGTTGATTGCCGGCAGCTACACGCCGTTCTGCCTGGTGAGCCTGCGCGGGCCCTGGGGCTGGAGCCTGTTCGGGGTGGTCTGGGGGTTGGCGTTGATTGGCATGTTGCAGGAGATCAAGCCGCGCTCCGAGGCGCGGATCCTGTCGATCGTCATCTACGCGCTGATGGGCTGGATCGTGCTGGTGGCGGTGAAGCCGCTGCTGCACAGCCTGGGGGCCGCCGGCTTCGCCTGGCTGGCGGCCGGCGGTGTGTTCTACACCGTCGGCATCATCTTCTTCGCCTTCGACAGCCGCTTCCGCCACTGGCACGGTATCTGGCACCTGTTCGTGATTGCCGGCAGCCTGATGCACTTCGTCGCGGTGTTTTTCTACGTGCGTTAGAAGTCGCCCCACAGTTGCTGCGCCACCGACAGGGCCACCACAGGGGCGGTCTCGGTACGCAGCACGCGCGGGCCGAGGCGGGCGGCGTGGTAGCCGGCGGTCTTGGCCTGCTCGACTTCCGCTTCGCTCAGGCCGCCCTCGGGGCCGATCAGGAAGGCCAGCCTGGCCGGTTTGGCATGGCTGGTCAGTGGCTCGGCCACCGGGTGCAGCACCAGCTTGAGGTCGGCTTCGGTGCTTTTCAGCCACTCGGCCAGGGTCACGGGCGGGTGGATCACCGGCAAGGTCGAGCGCCCGCACTGCTCGCAGGCACTGACCGCCACCTGGCGCCAGTGGGCCATGCGCTTGTCGGCGCGCTCGTCCTTCAGACGTACTTCACAGCGCTCGCTGACGATCGGGGTGATTTCATTGACACCCAGCTCGGTGGCTTTCTGGATTGCCCAGTCCATGCGCTCGCCGCGGGACAGGCCCTGGCCGAGGTGGATGTGCAAAGGCGAGTCGGCCTGGCCGGGGAGGGCCTGGTCGAGGCTGACGCGCACGGTTTTCTTGCCGACTTCGAGCAGTTGGCCGAGGTATTCCTGGCCGCTGCCGTCGAACAGCTGCACGGCGTCGCCAGCGGCCATGCGCAGCACGCGGCCAATGTAGTGGGCCTGGGCTTCGGGGAGCTCGTGCTCGCCAAGGCCCAGTGGGGCGTCGATGAAGAAGCGGGAGAGTCTCATGGGCTTGCTCTGGAAAAAGGCTGACGCAGATCCTGTAGGAGCGGACGCGCCGGCTCCTACAGGTTTCGGGTTGGTCTGGGGCTAGCCCGGATCGCGGAAATCCGGATGGAAGTCGGCCGGCACGGCAACGCTGACCTTGTCGCGGGTGGCGATATCGATGCCTTCGCTGGCCACCTCGGCCAGGAAGTCGATCTGCTCGGGTGTGATCACGTAAGGCGGCAGGAAATACACCACGCTGCCCAGCGGGCGCAACAGCGCGCCACGGCTCAGGGCGTGCTCGAAGACTTTCAGGCCGCGGCGCTCCTGCCAGGGGTAGGCGGCCTTGGTGGCCTTGTCCTGGACCATCTCGATGGCCAGGACCATGCCGGTCTGGCGGATCTCGGCGACGTGGGCATGGTCGGCCAGGTGCGCGGTGGCGCTGGCCATGCGCGCCGACAAGGCCTTGTTGGCCTCGATCACGTTGTCCTGCTCGAAGATGTCCAAAGTGGCCAGGGCCGCGGCGCAGGCCAGCGGGTTGCCGGTGTAGCTGTGCGAGTGCAGGAAGGCGCGCAGGGTCGGGTAGTCGTCGTAGAACGCCTGGTAGACCTTGTCGGTGGTCAGGCAGGCGGCCAGCGGCAGGTAACCGCCGGTCAGGGCCTTGGACAGGCACAGGAAGTCCGGGGTGATGCCGGCCTGCTCGCAGGCGAACATCGTGCCGGTGCGGCCGAAGCCGACGGCGATCTCATCGTGGATCAGATGTACGTCGTAACGGTCGCAGGCCTCGCGCAGCAGCTTGAGGTACACCGGGTGGTACATGCGCATGCCGCCGGCGCCCTGGATCAGCGGCTCGACGATCACCGCGGCGATGCTGGCGTGGTGTTCGGCCAGGGTCTGCTCCATGGCCGCGAACATGTTCCGCGAGTGCTCTTCCCAGCCCATGCCTTCCGGGCGCAGGTAGCAGTCCGGGCTTGGCACCTTGATGGTGTCCAGCAGCAACGCCTTGTAGGTCTCGGTGAACAGCGGCACATCGCCGACCGACATCGCGGCGATGGTCTCGCCGTGGTAGCTGTTGGTCAGGGTGACGAAGCGCTTCTTCTGCGGCTTACCGGTGTTCTGCCAGTAGTGGAAGCTCATCTTCAGCGCCACTTCGATGCACGACGAGCCGTTGTCGCCGTAGAACACCCGCTCCAGGCCGGCCGGGGTGATCGCCACCAGGCGTTCGGACAGCTCGATCACCGGCTGATGGCTGAAGCCGGCGAGGATCACATGTTCGAGCTGATCGACCTGGTCCTTGATACGCTGGTTGATGCGCGGGTTGGCATGGCCGAAGGCATTGACCCACCAGGAGCTGACGGCATCCAGGTAGCGCTTGCCCTCGAAGTCCTCGAGCCACACGCCTTCACCGCGTTTGATCGGAATCAGCGGCAGTTGCTCGTGGTCTTTCATCTGGGTGCAGGGATGCCAAAGGACCTTCAGGTCACGCTGCATCCACTGATCGTTGAGGCCCATGGGCACTTCTCCTGGCGTTACGGCTCGGTTTGACCGCGTAAGCCTAAGCAATGCCGGGAGGCAGGACAACCGCTCAATGACGCCAGGCCGGGCGCCACTCCAGCTGGCGGATATGCACGGTGCATAGCGGCAGGGTGGACAGGGTCAGGCGGTCGAGCGGGCCGGGCACGTCGTGCCAGAACGTACCGAGGGTATCTGGACCGGGCATGAACTCGGTGTAGTCCTGGTCGCGCAGGGTCAGCCAGTAGGCCGTCGAGACAGCTGTGCCGAGCGTGTTGATGTCCACCTCGAGCAGCAGACAGTCGATCGTCTGGCCGAATGTGATCTCTACGTCGCACTGCCCCTGGATGATCAGTTCCGTGCCGATACGCCCCTCGTCGGTCTGGTAGCGCGAACTGTAGGCGATACCGTTGGAGACGATGCTCAGGCCGGTGGGGGTGCGCCAGCTGATTTCGGGCATCGGCGCCGAAGGCTGCCACCTGGCGAAGTCTTCCGTGTAGATCACCGCTGTTTCCCTCGACCTGGTTCTGGAGTGCCAGCCAAGCCTGTATGGCCCTGCATAAAACCGCTACTGACAAAAATACCAGTTGCCAAAGGCACTTGATGTCACTGCGGTGGCAGGGTGGGCAGAGGTGACGTATTCTTAACGCATCTCTCCCGGGGCATCGCTCCCCGTCTCTTCTATCGCTTCTTTAACCGGAGTTCGCCATCATGGCTGCTGCTTGGGTGCGCCTGTGCGCGTTGGTATTGATCGGGGTGTCCAGCGGTGCCGCGCTGGCCAAGGACAAGACGGCGATCGTCGTCGGTGGTGGCCTGGCGGGCTTGACCGCAGCCTACGAGCTGCAAAGCAAGGGCTGGCAGGTGACGCTGCTGGAAGCCAAGTCCGGCATGGGCGGGCGTTCGGGCCTGGCCACCAGCGAGTGGATCGGCAACAGCAAGACCCAGCCGGTGCTCAACCAGTACCTGGAGCAGTTCAAGGTCGGCACCCTGCCGGCCCCGGAATTCGTGCGCAATCCTGGCTACCTGATCGACGGTGAGTACTTCAGCGCCAGCGATCTCGCGACCAAGCAGCCCGCTACTGCCGAAGCACTCAAGCGTTTCGAGAAAACCCTCGACGACCTGGCCCGCTCTATTGACGACCCGCTCAATCCCGCGGCAAACAGCACCCTGTTCGCCCTCGACCAGATGAACGTGTCCACCTGGCTGGACAAGCTGCAATTGCCGGCGACCGCCCGTCAGTTGGTCAACCAGCAGATCCGCACCCGCTATGACGAGCCATCGCGCCTGTCGCTGCTGTACTTCGCCCAGCAGAGCCGCGTCTACCGTAACGTCAGCGACCGTGACCTGCGCGCCGCGCGCCTGCCGGGCGGCAGCCCGGTGCTGGCCCAGGCCTTCGTCAAGCAACTGAAGACCATCAAGACCAGCTCGCCGGTCACCGCCATTGTCCAGGACAAGGACGGCGTGACCGTCAAGGTTGGCAGCGTCGGCTATCAGGCCGATTACCTGGTAATGGCCGTGCCGCTGCGGGCGCTGGCCAAGATCCAGATGACCCCAGGCCTGGACAACCAGCACCTGGCGGCGTTGAAGGGCACCAACTACGGCTGGCGTGACCAGTTGATGCTCAAGTTCAAGAACCCGGTGTGGGAAAGCCGTGCGCGCATGTCCGGCGAAATTTTCAGCAACGCAGGCTTGGGCATGTTGTGGATCGAGCCGGCGCTCAAGGGCGGCGCCAATGTGGTGATCAACCTGTCCGGCGACAATGCCCGCCTACTGCAGGCCTTTGGTGACAAGCAGATGGTCGATCAGGTGCTGATCCGCCTGCATGCCTTCTACCCGCAGGCGCGTGGTGCGTTCACCGGCTACGAAGTGCGCCGCTACAGCACTGACGCCGGTATGGGCGGCGCTTACCTGGCCTACGGCCCGGGGCAGATCAGCAAGTACTGGCGGCTGTGGGAGCGCCCGGTGCAGCGGATAGCCTTTGCTGGCGAGCACACCGATGCGCTTTACCCCGGTACCCTTGAAGGGGCCTTGCGTAGTGGCCAGCGCGCCGCGGGGCAGGTCCAGGACCTGGCTGCGGGCAAATCCTTCGACCCGGCCAAGGCTGCACCGGTCGCCGCCGCGGCAGCTGCTGGAGCAGTCGGTGTCGCTGCCGCGAAGGACAAGGGCGGATTCTTCTCCAACCTCTTCGGCGGATCCTCCGACAAGGCCCCGGCCAAGGCCGAGTCGGTGAAGGTCGAGGAGGCCAAGCAGGATAAGCCGGGCTTCTTCTCGCGCCTGTTCGGTGGCGGCGACAAGCCAGAGGTCAAGGCCGCGCCGATTGCCAAGGCCGAGGAAGTAGCGCCTGCACCGGTACCCGCGTCGGCTGCGCCATCGCCCGCGGTCAAGGAAGAGCCAGTGAAGCCGGCAGCCACCAAGCCAGCCCCTGCCAAGCCTGCAGCAAAGCAAGTGCAAAAGCCTGCAGCCAAGCCGGCACCTGTGAAGAAAGCTACCGCCAAGTCCGAGCCGGCGAAGAAACCGCTGGTAAATAGCCAGGCCAAGGCTAGCTGACAGTCGGCACACCGTGTATCGCCGGGCAACCTGCTTCTGCAATTTGTGGGAGCGGGCTTGCCCCGATGGCGTCAGTACTTCCAAACGACTATCGTTAACGCTTCCTTAATAGGAAGCTTGCAGAATAGATATCGAGTTTTTCGATAATCCAAAGCAATTTTTTACGCTTTTATTCGATGCATTACGCGTTAGTCTTGCGCACAGCTTTCACGGGGAAATACACCAATCATGCAACTGCGCAACTCACCTTCTCGCTATGGCCTGGTCAGCATCGTGTTGCACTGGGGTGTGGCGCTGGCGGTCTTCGGGCTGTTTGGCCTTGGCTTGTGGATGGTCGGCCTTGATTACTACGACCCATGGCGCAAGTCCGGCCCGGACTTGCACAAGAGCATCGGCCTGGTGTTACTGACAGTGATGCTGCTGCGAGTCTTCTGGCGTTTTGTCAGCCCGCCGCCACCGGCACCTGCCAACCATGGCAAGGTCACCCGTCTGGCCGCCAAGCTGGGCCATCTGGCGCTTTACCTGGGGCTGTTCGCGGTGATGATCGCGGGCTATCTGATTTCCACCGCCGACGGCGTGGGCATTCCTGTGTTTGGCTTGTTCGAAGTCCCCGCGCTGGTCAGCGACCTGCCCGACCAGGCCGACCTGGCGGGGGTGATCCACCTGTGGCTGGCGTGGGGCCTGGTGATTTTCGCCGTGCTGCACGCAGTGGCGGCACTCAAGCATCATTTCATCGACCGTGACGCGACCCTGACCCGCATGCTGGGCCGCAAAGCTTGACTCTCAACCTCAATTGCAAAGGAAGGAAGTAAGGATGTTGAAAAAGACTTTTGCCGCTCTGGCGCTCGGTACCGCACTGATCTCCGCCGGCCAGGCCATGGCCGCCGAATACAAGATCGACAAGGAAGGCCAGCACGCGTTCGTCGACTGGAAGATCAGCCACCTGGGCTACAGCTTCATCCACGGCACCTTCAAGGACTTCGACGGCAACTTCACCTGGGACAGCGCCAAGCCCGAGGCCAGCAAGATCAATGTCGATCTGAAAACCGCCAGCCTGTGGTCGAACCACGCCGAGCGTGACAAGCACATCGCCAGCAAGGACTTCCTCGACGTCAAGAAGTACCCAGAGGCCAAGTTCGTCTCCACCAGCGTCAAGTCGACCGGTGACAAGACCGCCGATGTGACCGGCGACCTGACCCTGCACGGCGTGACCAAGCCGGTCACCTTCAAGGCCGTGTTCAATGGCGAGGGCAAGGACCCGTGGGGCGGCGAGCGCGCTGGCTTCAACGCCACCACCACGCTGAACCTGAACGACTTCGGCATCAAGGGCCCAGGCCCAACTTCGCAGACCCTGGACCTGGATATCAGTGTCGAAGGCGTGAAGCAGAAGTAATTCGTTTCGCCAGCAACAAAAACGCCGCCCAATGGGCGGCGTTTTTGTTGGCTTTGCATGGCCTCATCGCGGGGTAGGCCCCGCGATAGCGGGCTCAGCCCTTGCGGGTCAGCAGTGCCGGGCGCTCACCGCGTGGGCGGCTTGGCAGGTCGTCCAGTTGCTCGGGCGTCGGGTAACGGTCGAGCTTGGATTCCTTGCGGATGATCACTGGCGCGCTCTGCGACTCGCGGGGGTTGCGGACAGCCGGTTCCTGGCGGGACGCGTCTTCCCGGCGGGCACGGCCGCCGTTGTTGTCGCGTCGGGCGCCGCCATTGCTGCCGCCGCCGTTGCGTGGGCGCTTTTCACCGGAGCCCTGGCGCTGCTGGCCATTGCCACGGCCCTGGCCTTGCCCCTGGCCGCCACCACTGCGCTGGCCTTGCCCTTGGGCTTGCCCCCCGTTGCCACCCGGGCGACGGTTGCGCCCCTGGTTTTTGGCGTTCTGGTAGGGGCTGACGTAGTCGGCGCGGTTGCCGAAGTTGTCGACGTCGTCGTCGAGGAACTCTTCTGGATCGCGATTGGGGGCGGCGACAGGCGCGGCTTTCTGGCCGTTATTCTGCTGCTGACGTGGCTTCTGATCGCGCGGCTTGCGCTGCTGGCCCTGCTGTTGTTTCTCGCCGGACTTGTCCTTTTCCGCAGACTTTTCGGACGAAGGCTTGTTGCGGCCTTTGTCCTTGCCTTTGTCCTTGCGCCCGCCACTGCCTTCCTTGCCGCCTTCGCCGCGCGGTTGCTGGTTGCGGCCACCGCGGCCATTGTTCGGCTGGCGCTCGCGCACCTCTGGCTTCTCGGCCTCGACCTGGGAGGCGTCGAAGCCCATCAGATCGCCATCCGGAATCTTCTGCTTGGTGACGCGCTCGATGCTCTTGAGCAGCTTTTCCTCGTCCGGCGCGACCATCGAGATGGCTTCGCCCGAGCGACCGGCACGGCCGGTACGGCCGATGCGGTGAACGTAGTCTTCCTCGACATTGGGCAGCTCGAAGTTGACCACGTGGGGCAGTTGGTCGATATCCAGGCCACGGGCGGCGATGTCGGTGGCGACCAGCACGCGCACGGTGTTGGCCTTGAAGTCGGCCAGCGCCTTGGTGCGGGCGTTCTGGCTCTTGTTGCCATGGATCGCCGCGGCGGTCAGGCCGTGCTTCTCGAGGTATTCGGCCAGGCGGTTGGCGCCGTGCTTGGTGCGGGTGAACACCAGCACCTGTTCCCAGGCGCCCAGGGTGATCAGGTGCGCCAGCAGGGCGCGCTTGTGGCTGGCCGGCAGGCGGTAGACGCGCTGCTCGATACGCTCGACGGTGGTATTCGGCGGCGTGACCTCGATGCGCTCGGGGTTGTGCAGCAGTTTGTCGGCGAGGTCGGTGATGTCCTTGGAGAAGGTCGCCGAGAACAGCAGGTTCTGGCGCTTGGCCGGCAGGCGCGCCAGCACTTTCTTGACGTCGTGGATGAAGCCCATGTCGAGCATGCGGTCGGCTTCGTCCAGCACCAGGATCTCGACCCGCGAAAGGTCGACGCTGCCTTGGCCGGCCAGGTCGAGCAGGCGACCCGGGCAGGCGACCAGGACGTCGACGCCCTTGGCCATGGCCTGGACCTGCGGGTTCATGCCGACACCGCCGAAGATGCAGGCGCTGATGAAGTTGAGGTCGCGGGCATAGACCTTGAAGCTGTCATGCACCTGGGCAGCCAGCTCGCGGGTGGGGGTCAGCACCAGCACGCGCGGCTGGCGAGGGCCATGGCGTTGCGATTTGTCGGGGTGGCCGCCCGGGAACAGACGCTCAAGGATCGGAAGCGCGAAGCCGCCGGTTTTACCAGTACCTGTCTGGGCGGCGACCATCAGGTCGCGACCTTGCAACACGGCGGGAATGGCCCGCTGTTGCACCGGAGTGGGCTGGGTATAGCCCGCAGCCTCGATAGCGCGGACAAGAGCCTCGGAGAGACCGAGGGAAGCAAAGGACATGGGCAATCCTGTTCTCGTGGGGGCTAGGCCCGATGGGGTGTTCTGCCTGGCGCGACGGGCATCGGAGGGATGCGATCGCGTCCGGTCCAGCTGGGCGTTCACTGCGCATCCTGGAACCGGCGGGCGGGCACCAAAGGTGCGCGGCTGCGGGTCGAGATGCCTGTTGCGAGGCCGAGCGTCCGGGCGTGAGCCGGGCGGGAAGGCCCGAGTATAACAGAGCAATCAGCGTGTGCCGCGTTCCTGCTGCTCAACGGCGAAAGGAAAATCCTGATTGCCGAGATAGCGGGCACTGATCGCCGCATAGGCCGGCTCCTGTTTGAAGCGCCGCAGCTCCTCGCTGAAGGCCTGGGCCAACTGCTCGCGGCCGGGCTTGCGGGCCAGTCCCAGATACTGTGGGCGCCGGCTGACCACCAGGGGCAGCGCTTCCACGGTCTGCTCCAGGCCCAGGCGGCGGCTCACATAGCGGCCGACCCGGCGATCGGTCACCACAAGGTCGATACGCCCGAGCGCCAGCTTGCCGAAGTTGGCCTCGTGGCTGGGCGCCGGCTCGCGGCGAAACAGCGGCGATTCGGCGAAGGCGCCGTCGTAGGTGTACCCCGGCGAGGTGCCGATGGTCAGACCGGCCAGGTCCTCGAGACGCTCGATCGGGTGAGGGCGCGAGCGGGCCTGGTAGAGAACGAACTCGACCTGGGACATGGGCTCGTCCGGGTAAATCAGGTAGTCCTGGCGCGAGTCGACCTGAAAGATATCCATCACCCCGTCCGCCAGGCCCTGTTCGACCATGGCCAGGCATCGCCTCCAGGGCATGAACTCCCACTGCACCTGGACGCCTAGGCGTTTGAACACCTCATTGGTCACTTCGTAGTCGATGCCCTTGGGTTGGGCATTTTCCTGGTAGAGGTACGGTGCCCAATCGTCGCTGACGATCCGCAGGCGCTCGCCGTGGGCCAGCGAGCTAAGACCGACAAGCACCACCAGGCCGAGGAGGCGCATGCGCCTGGACAGGCGGCCTGTCAGGGACATGGCTCACACCCGCATGGCGACATGCCCGTCATGGATTCAGGCCTGCCGTTTCTGCAGCAGGTGGTCCTCGACCTCCTGAAGCCGCTTGCCCAGCGCCAGGCGCAGGGCGGGCTGACGCAGGCACTGGCGTAGCTGTTCTGGGTCGGGTACGCCCTGGCGTTGTGCAAAGTTTTCCAGGGCTTTGTCCCACCAGGCCGAGGCGCAGGCGCGGTCGAATTCGTTTTCGTAGGGATAGCAGCCATTGAGCAGTTCGCGGGCGAACTGCCGCTGCTTGGCAGGCAGTGTCAGGGTCAGCGCTTTGTAGCCGAGGCGTTGCAGCGCCGGGGGGCGTGGCAGTTGATCGTTTACCCGCGCCACGTCTGCCAGCGCCGCCTCGCTGAGAGGGGCGTCAGCGTGCTTGCGCAACCAGGCTTGGATCTTGGCGCGGAACTGCGCCTTGCGGCTCCAGTAGTGATGAATGACGTCGGTGCATGCATTGAGTTCGAGCGTGCGGTAGGCCACCACCGCCAGGCAGAACTCTTCGAGGGTGTAGGCCTCCCGGGCCAGGGGGTGGAACTCGTCCATCAGGGCGATGGAGCGATCCAGTATCGAGGCGTCCTGCGCAGTCAGGCCGATCACTCCGGAATTGACCAGTGGCATCTCACGGTCGGCCAGACCGCGCTCCTCAAGGATGTGCAGCAGGTTCTTGTACAGCAGGCACTTCTGATTCTCGCCATAGCGCCCGCCAATGGCGTTGCACAACAGGCTGCCGGGTGCGACCCGGTCGAACAACTGCATGGGCGAGGCGCGGAAGAAGGTATCGGTGTCGATGAGCACCGCCATCGGGTGCTGGGTCAGGACCTGGCGTAGCAGGACGTGCTTGCTGCGGAAGTGATAGCCATGTGGCTGGTTCCAGGCCGTGCGCGTTGCCTCGTCGAGCAGATGCACCGTTACCGGCAGGTCGCGATAGGGCTCGGTGTTGTCGGTGTAGACCTGGATATCCATGGTCGCGCCGGGTGTGCTGCGCAGGTGCGCCAGGGCACTGATGATGCTGAAGCAGGCTTCTTGATGATAGGTGGCCGGACCGAATGCCAGGTAGACGAGTTGAGGATGGGCGGAGTTTGGGTGCTGCATGCTGGCCGGTAACCTGTTGGGAAGCAAAAGTAAAGAAGGCCTTAGCCTAAGCCAAAGCCTTCTTCCTGGCTGCAACTAATTGCTAGTGGCAGCGTTTTTTCAGCGTGGCAACTTCAGGTTGTTCCAGATCGCCAGGCTCGGCTCGGCCTGGTTCAGGGTGTAGAAGTGCAGCCCCGGCGCGCCGCCTTGCAGCAGCTGTTCGCACATACGGGTGATCACGTCCTCGCCGAAAGCCTGGATGCTGGCGGTGTCGTCGGCGTAGGCTTCCAGCTGCTTGCGGATCCAGCGCGGGATCTCGGCGCCGCAGGCGTCGGAGAAACGCGCCAGCTTGCTGTAGTTGGTGATCGGCATGATGCCGGGCACCACCGGGATCTCGACGCCCAGTTTCTGCGCGCGCTCGACGAAATAAAAGTAGCTGTCGGCGTTGAAGAAGTACTGGGTGATGGCGCTGTCGGCACCGGCCTTGACCTTATGTACGAAGTTGGCCAGGTCGCTCTCGAAATTGCGCGCCTGCGGGTGCATCTCCGGGTAGGCGGCGACTTCCAGGTGGAAGTGGTTGCCGGTTTCCTGGCGGATGAACTCGACCAGGTCGCTGGCGTAGCGCAGTTCGCCGCTGGCCATGCCCATGCCCGACGGCAGGTCGCCACGCAGGGCGACGATGCGCTTGATGCCGGCGGCCTGGTACTCGGCCAGCAGGGCGCGCAGGTCGTCCTTGCTGTCACCCACACAGGACAGGTGCGGGGCGGCGGGGACTTTCACTTCGCTTTCCAGCTGCAGCACGGTATTGAGCGTGCGATCGCGGGTAGAGCCCCCGGCGCCATAGGTGCAGGAGAAGAAGTCCGGGTTATAGCTGGCCAGCTGACGGGCGACGCCCATCAGCTTTTCGTGACCGGCGTCGGTCTTGGTGGGGAAGAACTCGAAACTGTAGCGGCGTTCTTGTGACATCTCTGGTTCCTTCGACAGCGGGCCATGGGCTGCTGCCTGCAAATAAAAGCCAGGACGGTGGGGGCCGGCCTGGCTCGGACATCGGTTCGAAACGTTGCCTGCCAGTGCCGGGCAATGTGCCTGGCACTGGCAACCAGCCGCTTAGTAGCGGTAAGCGTCCGGCTTGAACGGGCCTTCGACGGTCACACCGATGTACTCGGCCTGCTGCGGGGTCAGTTGGGTGACCACGCCGCCGAAGCCGCGGACCATTTCCAGGGCCACTTCTTCGTCGAGTTTCTTCGGCAGCACTTCCACGGTCAGGCGCTCGGCCTTCTTCGCGGCGGGCAGTTCGGCGAATTTCTGCTCGAACAGGAAGATCTGCGCCAGGACCTGGTTGGCGAACGAACCGTCCATGATGCGGCTCGGGTGGCCAGTAGCGTTGCCCAGGTTCACCAGGCGGCCTTCGGCCAGCAGGATCAGGTAGTCGTCGTTCTGCGGATCGAACACGCCGGCGCCGGTGCGGTGGATCTTGTGTACCTGTGGCTTGACCTCTTCCCACGCCCAGTTCTTGCGCATGAAGGCGGTGTCGATCTCGTTGTCGAAGTGGCCGATGTTGCACACCACGGCACGCTTTTTCAGGGCCTTGAGCATGTTGGCGTCGCAGACGTTGACGTTACCGGTGGTGGTGACGATCAGGTCGATGCGGCCCAGCAGGTCCTTGTTGATGCCGGCTTCGGTACCGGTGTTGATGCCGTCCTTGAACGGCGAGACGACTTCGAAGCCGTCCATGCAGGCCTGCATGGCGCAGATCGGATCGACTTCGGTGACCTTGACGATCATGCCTTCCTGACGCAGGGACTGGGCCGAACCCTTGCCCACGTCGCCGTAGCCGATCACCAGGGCCTGCTTGCCCGACAGCAGGTGGTCGGTGCCGCGCTTGATGGCGTCGTTCAGGCTGTGACGGCAGCCGTACTTGTTGTCGTTCTTGCTCTTGGTGACCGAGTCGTTGACGTTGATCGCCGGGACTTTCAGCTCGCCCTTGGCCAGCATGTCCAGCAGGCGATGCACGCCGGTGGTGGTCTCTTCGGTCACGCCGTGGATCTTGTCCAGCATGGCCGGGTATTTCTTGTGCAGGATCTCGGTCAGGTCACCGCCGTCGTCCAGGACCATGTTGGCGTCCCATGGCTGGCCATCCTTGAGGATGGTCTGCTCGATGCACCACTCGTATTCCTGCTCGGTCTCGCCTTTCCAGGCGAATACAGGGATGCCGGCGGCGGCGATGGCGGCAGCGGCCTGGTCCTGGGTGGAGAAGATGTTGCACGACGACCAGCGTACTTCGGCGCCCAGGGCGACCAGAGTCTCGATCAGCACGGCAGTCTGGATGGTCATGTGGATGCAGCCGATGATCTTCGCGCCCTTGAGCGGTTGCTCGGCTTGATACTTGCGGCGCAGGCCCATCAGCGCGGGCATTTCCGATTCGGCGATGATGACTTCCTTGCGGCCCCAGTCGGCCAGGGAGATGTCGGCGACCTTGAAGTCGGAAAAACCTGCAGGCGTGTTTACAGCGCTCATTGAGAGCCTCCATTCGTAGTGTGCGAATGGGCGCCGTTGTGCGTTGAGCGTCCGCTCGCGCGGACAACGCCCCAACCGAGCCTGACAGGCCAAGCCTGCTGCAGCGCCCCTCGGATGGGTGGCGGGATGGCCACCACTGCGGGGGACCATGTGAAACGGCGAGATTATAGCCGCGGGCGTGTGACACACCCAAGACTTTCTGTCGATTAATCGAGACGATAGTCGATGTTCAATGGAGCGTGACCGAGCGGTCTGCCATCATTACCCCACGTCAGCCAAGCCGGTCAGGAGTACAGATGAACTTTCACACCCGCAAATGGGTAAAGCCCGAAGACCTCAACCCAAACGGCACCCTGTTCGGTGGCAGCCTGCTGCGCTGGATCGACGAAGAAGCGGCGATCTACGCCATCGTCCAGCTGGGCAACCAGCGCGTGGTGACCAAGTACATTTCCGAGATCAACTTCGTCAGTGCCTCGCGCCAGGGTGACATCATCGAACTGGGCATCACCGCCACCGAGTTCGGCCGTACCTCGATCACCCTCAAGTGCGAAGTGCGCAACAAGATCACCCGCAAGGCGATCCTGACCGTCGACAAGATGGTGTTCGTCAACCTGGGTGAGGATGGCCTGCCGGCTGCCCACGGGCGCACCGAAATCAAGTACATCCAGGACCAGTTCCCCGATTCTGCGGTCGAGTGATAAAGCCGGGGCCGCAGCGCGGCCCCGGCGTTTTCATGGCTGTGTGCTGACCTTGCGTACCACCTTGCCGACCGTCAGCCCCTGCACCAGGATCGACGACAGCACCACGATGTAGGTGATCGACAGCAGCAGGTCACGCTCATCGCCCTGCGGCAGCGACAGCGCCAGGGCCACCGACACGCCACCGCGCAGGCCGCCCCAGGTCAGTACGCGAATGGTGCCTTGCGGCACGCTGCGCCAGCGTCGCAGCAGCACGATCGCCGGTGCCACGGTCAGCAGGCGCGAAGCCAGCACCGCAATCGCCAACACACCACCTGCCGCCAGGTGCAGCCAGTTGAACGGCAGCAGCAACAGTTCCAGGCCGATCAAGGCGAACAGCAGCGCGTTGAGCATGTCGTCGATCAACTCCCAGAAACCGTCCATGTAGCGGCGGGTCATGTCGTTCATCGCCAGGTTGCGCCCCAGGTTGCCGATGATCAGGCCGGCCACCACCATGGCGATCGGCGCCGAGACATGCAGTTCGTAACACATGGCAGAACCGCCGATCACCAATGCCAGGGTCAACATGACTTCGACCTGGTACTGCTCGACGCTCTTGATCATGCGGTAGGTGGCGTAGCCGATCAGGCCACCGAAGACGATGCCGCCAATGGCCTCGCGGGCGAACAGGATGGCGGTGTCGGCAACGCTTGGCGTCTCGCCCAGCTGGATGATGCCCAGCAGCACGGTGAACACCACGACCGCGGTGCCGTCGTTGAACAGCGATTCACCGACGATGGTGGTTTTCAGCGGCTTGGAGGCATTGGCGGTACGCAGTGCGCCGAGCACGGCGATCGGATCGGTCGGCGAGATCAGCGCGCCGAACAGCAGGCAGTAGATCAATGGCACGTTCCAGCCGAACAGGGCGAACACCCAGTGCGCCAGGTAGCCGATCACCACGGTGGCGATGAGCACGCCCAGGGTGGCCAGCAGGCCGATCGGCCAGCGGTAGCTGCGCAGGTCGGCGAGGTTGACGTGCAGCGCGCCGGCGAACAGCAGGAACGACAGCATCCAGTGCATCAGCAGGTCGTTGAAGTCGATCTGGTTCATCAGGCCTTCGACGCGCTCTTCCAGGCCAGGGAAGCCAATCAGGCTCAGGCCCTGCAGCATCAGGGAGAACAGCAGTGCGGTGACCATCACGCCGATGGCCGGCGGCAGGCCGATGAAGCGGTAGTTCACATAAGTGAGGAGGGTGGTGAGGCAGATAAACGCGGCAACTAATTCAAGCATCCCGAATCCTGTGACAGTGGCTTCCAAGTCATTACCCGAAAGGCTCGGGCAGTTCTTTGATGACCTGGCGCGGCACTCGGGACACACCTTATGACCGGATTTCTCCAATTGGTTCCTGTCAGGCGATGGCGTGGGAGAGGGCTTGTCCCGCGATGAGGCCATAACGGCCCAGGCGCTATATAGTGGTCCCCACCAAACGACAACAAGGATTCCAAGGCGTGCTGGCAACTTCCCTCGTACTGGTCGCAGCCCTGCTCCATGCCACCTGGAATACCTTGATCAAGTTCAGCGCCGAGCGCTTGCTGGTGATCGCCAGCATGGACGTAGTGGCACTGCTGTTCGCCCTGCTGGCGGTGGCCTTCGTCGATTTTCCGCCCGCCGAGATCTGGCCCTGGCTGCTGGCCTCGGCACTGGCCGAGCAGCTGTACCGCTTTCTGCTGATCCAGGCCTATCGGGTTGGCGACCTGGGCCTGGTCTATCCGTTGATGCGTGGCCTGTCGCCATTGGTGGTGTTGGGCCTGACCCTGGCTTTTGCCGGCGAATCGCTGAGCCAGCAGCAGATCATCGGCATCCTGCTGATCCCCTGTGGCATGGCGTGCTTGCTCTGGCAGGGCGGCGGCGGCGACCGCTTGCCCTGGTCGATGCTGCCGGTGGTGGCGCTGATCGGCCTGTGCATCGGCTGCTACACCTGGTTCGACGGCCAGGCCGTACGCCTGTGGGGCAAACCGTGGGATTACCTGGTGTGGCTGAGCCTGCTCAGTTCCTGGCCGTTCCCGCTGCTGGCCGGGGTGGCCCGACGCGGGCCGTTCATGCTGTTCTGGCGGACCCAATGGAAGCTGGGCCTGGCGGTCGGATTCTGCGTACTGTTCAGCTACGCTCTGGTGCTCTGGGCCATGCACCTGGGCTCGGTGGCCGAGGCGGCGGCGCTGCGCGAACTGAGCGTGATCCTCGTGGTGCTGTTGGGCATGCGCTACCTTAAAGAACCTTTTGGCGGGCCAAGACTCCTAGCTTGCGGGCTGGTGCTGGCCGGCATGCTGGTGATGAAACTGTGAACCGATTATTTGAGAACAAGGAGTCCTACCCATGACCGTCGCACTCTGGTGCATCCTGATCGCCCTGATCCTGCCCCCGCTGTGTGCGTTGATCGCCAAGCTCAGCAGCGGCTATTTCGGCCTGCGCGCCAATCACGATCCGCGCGCGTTTCTGGACAAGCTCGAAGGCTTGCCTCGGCGTGCCCATGCCGCCCAATTGAACGGTTACGAGGCGTTTCCCGCCTTTGCCGCTGCGGTATTGGTGGCCGATATCGTGGGTAATGCCGAACAGGTGACCCAGGACGTGCTGGGGGTGATGTACATCACCAGCCGGTTGCTCTACATCATCTGCTACTTGGCGGATTGGGCGGTGTTGCGGTCGTTGGTGTGGTTCGTCGGGATGGCGTTGATCGTCTCGTTCTTTGTCGTTTCGGTCTGAATGCATCGCGGGGTAAGCTCGCTCCAACGATGGAAGCGAGCTTGCCCCGCGACAAAGCCGATCAAAGCACCTTCGGGACGTCGGGCAGAGGCTGGCCCTTGGGCCAAAGCATCCAGATCTGTCCTTGCTGCTTCATGTTCCCTGCCAGCTCGCCGGCCTCTGGCCCGGTGCCCCAGAACAGGTCTGCGCGGACCTCACCAGTGATGGCGCCACCAGTGTCCTGAGCGCCCACCGGGCGCACGACGGGCGCGCCGTCAGGCCGCGTGGTCGACAGCCACAACAGGCTGCCAAGGGGGATCACTTTGCGGTCGATAGCCACGCTGTAGCCAGCGGTCAGCGGTACGTTGAGCGAGCCGCGAGGGCCTTCGTTGCTATCCGGTCGGGTACTGAAGAACACATAGCTCGGGTTGCTCGCCAGCAGCTCTGGCACCCGCTGCGGGTTGGCCTCGGCCCAAGCGTGGATGCTGCCCATGGTCACCTGCTCCTTGGGCAGTTGGCCCTGCTCCACCAACCAGCGGCCGATCGGGCGGTAGGGATGGCCGTTCTGATCGGCATACCCCAGCCGCAACTGGCGGCCACCTTCCAGCTGGATGCGACCGGAGCCCTGGATCTGCAGGAACTGCAAGTCCATCGGGTCGGTCAGCCAAGCCAGTACCGGCGCCTTGGCACCGTCGCGGTTGATCACTTCGGCGGTGTCATAGGGCTTGAGCACCCGGCCATCGAGGCGCCCGCGCAGGCGCTTGCCCTTGAGCTCGGGATAAACGCTGGCCAGGTCGACCACGATCATGTCCTCGGGTACGCCGTAAACCGGCACATGCGCGGCTTCAGTGCGCTCCAGGCTGCCGGGGTAGACCGGCTCGTAGTACCCGGTGATCAGGCCGTTGGCGTTGTTCTCTGCCGAACGTAGCCCGTACACCTGGAGATTCTGCTCGAGGAAGGTGCGTACCTGATCAGCGTTCGTCGTGGCTGAACCGGCTGCCTCGCAGGTTGCGGCCCAGACCGAATCGCGCTTGAGCTTCTCGCAACCGTTGCGCCAGGCATAGAAACCGGCCAGCAGGTCGTCGTCGCTGACCTGGGGCAGGTCCTTCCAGGTGGCTGGCACATAGGTGGCGAGGGCATGAGGTTCGGGCTTGGCGCTTTCGCCGCCGTTGCAGCCGACCAGGAGCGCCAGGGCGGGCAGGGCCCAGGCGAGATGACGCAATGCAGATTTCATCGGGTGGGTCCTGTGCTGGGCGAAACATGAACATTCGCCCTTGTTTTCTGTGTGGCTATTGGTCTTTGCCCGGCAGGCAGCGATACTGGCGGCCCGTTTGCCTGGCCAAAGAGACCGTGATGTTCAAGCGATTGACCGTAGTACTGCTCGCCACCCTCGCCTTGACCGCCTGCGATGGAGTCGACCCCAACTCGCCGCTGGGCCAGCGCAAGGCGATCTTCAAGCAGATGCTCAAGACCAGTGAAGACATGGGTGGCATGCTGCGCGGGCGTTTGCCGTTCGACGGCGTGAAGTTCGCCGAGGGCGCGGTGAAGCTGGATACCCTGGCCCATGAGCCTTGGCAGCACTTCCCGCAGGTGCGCGACGAGGGTGATAGCAGCGCCCGAGCGGAAGTTTGGGAGCGCCAGGCGCGGTTCCAGGACCTGGCCCGGCAGCTGGAGGGCGTTACCGGCGAGCTGGTGACGGTGACCCGCAACCCGTCGCTGGACGCAGCGCAGATGAAGGCACCGATGGACAAGGTCGAGGCGGCGTGCAAGGCCTGTCATAGCGAGTTTCGCAATCACTGAGCCGTGGGAGGCTGTTGTGGGAGCTGGTTCGCTCCCACATCGAGGGGTGTTCGGTCAGCGCTCGAGCTCGTCCACGGCTTCCTGCAGTTCTTTCTTCGCCTCGGCCAGCTTGTCCTTGCGCTTGTTGATCTTTTCCGCGTCGCCTTTCTTCATGGCTTTGTCCAGGTCTTTGGTGCGCTGGTTCACTTCGTGGCGGGCATCGAGCACTTTCTGCTCGCGCTCTTTGCGCAGGCCAGCGTCGGTGCAGTTGTCCACGCCACGCAGCGCCTCTTCGAGCCCGGCGATCTGGTCGCTGTTGCCATGGTCACGGGCAATCTTCAGCTGGTTCTCGATGGCGCTGCGTTTGGCGGCGCAGCCGGTCAAGCCTGCATCCGGCTGGGCGGCTTGCGCGGCGCCGGTCGCCAGGCCAAGGGTGGCCAGCAGGAAAAGAGCGGTGAAACGTGTCATGAAAAGCCTCCTGAGCGGGGCGGGGCAGCAAAAGTTGGTGGAATCCTGCCTTGGTTTGCCGGATTTAGGAACCCTTGGTGGGTCTTTAGCCGGCAAACTCGGAGTTACCCTACGGTCGTCATTGTTCGGCGGTGTCGTTCGAGCGCTGGAAACCGGCGATACGATACCCGCCCAGTTGCGTAGCAATGGCTTGAACATCTTCTGTTGCAAAAAATACCTCGAGCTGTTTCGATCTTGCGCCACCGACGCCCGTCAAGGCTTGCCATGCATCAGCCGACCGCGCGGCAAGTGTCGACCAGTCGGCCTCCAGCGGCACTCCCTGAGGCAAGGGCGCGCCCAGCGCCGTCAACCACTGGCGGAAGGGTTGCAAGCGAGCCGCTGCAAAATTGTCATGAAGCTGTCGGGCCCTGGCAGCGCCGAGGCCCGGCACCGCCGCCAGGGCCTGGGTATCAAGCTCCAGCCAGTCCACTAGGGTGGTCACCAGCCCGGCATCCACCAGTCGCCGCCAGGTGCCCGGCCCGATCGCCTGCATGGCTAGTCCCTGCTTGCCGCTCATCCAGCTCAGGCGGGCGATGAATTGATCGTCGCAGTCAGCGCCGGCTTGCCAGCAACTATGGGCGTCGTACCGGCCCGCTGGCGGTGACGCGACGGGCCGTCGTACGAGCATGCGATGTACCACGGCGTCAAACCGCGGAATGGTGAGGCCGGCAAGGCTTATAGCCACCTGGTCGCCCGGGCGAATGTCGAGTTTGTGCCAGCGCGCCAGGGAGCCCAGGCTGACCTGTGAAATCCGACGGTCATCCAGCTCGACAGGGGCCACGTGCAGGATCGGTGTCACCTTGCCCGTGCGCCCAACGCGAAAGCGCACTTCGCGCACTTCGGCCAGTGCTTGGGAGAAGGGGTATTTCCAGGCCGCGATCCAGTAGGGGGGCTTGGCCTGCCAGCGTTCGGCGGGCGGGCGGCGGCCCTGGCGCAGGATCACTCCATCGGTGGCGAAGGGCAGGGCGGAGCGATACCAGCGCAGGCGCATCTCGGCGGCCTGCTCCGGGCTGTCGATGGCGATGCTGTAGCGCTGGCTGTCGACAAAACCCATGGCGGCCAGCTGCTCGAGGCGCGCCTCCTGCGATTGCGGTCCCTGCGGCCAATCCCAGACGAACAGGCCGATGCTGGCGCCCTGGTCAGTGTCCAGTTGCTTGCGTGCCAGCAGCCCGGCCACGCTGCCCCGTGCGTTGACGCTGCCTGCCTGGGCCTGCACGTGGCCATCCAGGCGCTTGTACAGCTCCCCTTGCAGCACCAGGTCCATGGGCTGCGGCAGTTGCCGGGTAACGGCGCCCAGCGCGGGAATATGCCGGCTCCAGTCATGGCCCTGGACGCCATCGCCGCGGCTGAGCAGGCGGACCAGCCGGCCCTGCTGGAAAATCAGGGAAACCGCGACGCCATCGACCTTGGGCTGCATCCAGACGTCGTGCTTGCCGGCCAGCCAACGGCGCATCGCCTGCTCGTCGGGGAGCTTGTCGACGCCGGTGTGTGCGATCGGATGGGGCATCGGGCCACGTGCGCTGGCCAGCGGGTCGGGCGCCGCGTCTGGCAGGTTGAAGCACCGTTGCAGGCGCAGCAGGTGCTGGCGGCTCTGGTCATAGAGCTCGTCCGCCACCAATGACTTGCCCTGGCGATGGTAGTGATCGTCCCAGCGGGCCAGGGTCTCGCCCAGCCGGGCCATTTCGGCTTGCGCCTGGGGCGCGCTCCAATCCGGACATTCGCCGGCCAGCGCGCTGGCGAAAAGAGTCGGCAGGAGCATGAGTATCGACAGCAAAGGCATGGCCGGCATCCTTGCGAGGCGGGAAGGAGTCCTCAGCCTAGGTGTCGGTTGCTCGGTGCGACGTGCCGCATTGTCAGGCGATATGTCACGAAAAAGCCCCTGCCGATCGCTCGGCAGGGGCTTTCCTTCACTGCTGTAGGAGGCTTACAGGCCAGCGGCGTCGCGCAGGGCGGCGGCGCGGTCGGTGCGCTCCCAGGTGAAGGTGGTGAAGGTGTCATCACCCACGGTCTTCTGCTGCGGGGTGCGGCCGAAGTGACCGTAGGCCGCGGTTTCCTGGTACATCGGGTGCAGCAGGTCGAGCATGGTGGTGATGGCGTACGGACGCAGGTCGAAGCACTCGCGCACCAGTTGCACGATCTTCTCGTCCGAGACCTTGCCGGTGCCGAAGGTGTTGATCGAGATGGAGGTCGGCTGGGCCACGCCGATGGCGTAGGACACCTGGATCTCGCAACGCTCGGCCAGGCCGGCGGCGACGATGTTCTTGGCCACGTAGCGGCCGGCGTAGGCGGCGGAACGGTCGACCTTGGACGGGTCCTTGCCGGAGAACGCGCCGCCACCGTGGCGGGCCATGCCGCCGTAGGAGTCGACGATGATCTTGCGGCCGGTCAGGCCGCAGTCGCCCACCGGGCCACCGATGATGAAGTTGCCGGTCGGGTTGATGTGGTACTGGGTACCCTTGTGCAGCAGCTCGGCAGGCAGGGTGTGCTTGACGATCAGTTCCATCACCGCTTCCTGCAGGTCTTTCTGCGAGACCTCGGGGTTGTGCTGGGTCGACAGCACGACCGCGTCGATGCCGACGACCTTGCCGTTTTCGTAGCGGCAGGTGACCTGGGACTTGGCGTCCGGGCGCAGCCAAGGCAGCAGCTTGGATTTGCGCGCCTCGGCCTGGCGCTCGACCAGGCGGTGCGAGAAGCAGATCGGTGCCGGCATCAGCACGTCGGTCTCGTTACTGGCATAGCCGAACATCAGGCCCTGGTCGCCAGCGCCCTGGTCTTCCGGGCGAGAGCGGTCGACGCCCTGGGCGATGTCCACCGACTGCTTGCCGATGATGTTCATCACGGCGCAAGTGGCGCCGTCGAAGCCGACGTCGGAGCTGTTGTAGCCGATGTCGATGATCACGTTACGCACCAGGTCTTCCAGATCGACCCAGGCCGAAGTGGTGACTTCGCCGGCGATGATGGCGACACCGGTCTTGACCAGTGTCTCGCAGGCCACGCGGGCATACTTGTCCTGGGCGATGATGGCGTCCAGCACCGCGTCGGAGATCTGGTCGGCGATCTTGTCCGGATGCCCTTCGGACACGGACTCGGAGGTGAAAAGGGAGTATTCGCTCATCTCGATGGGTTCCTGAAATTTACCGATGTTGTATGTCGCCAATGGCCCGCTGGAAATGCCGGACCTGGATCTGAAAACCGTTACGCAAGCCCACGTAGAGGCTGTCCCCGGGGGTCAGCCCCGCAGCGTTGGCCCAACGGGCCAGGTCGTCCTGCTCGAAGCCAAGCCACAGGTCGCCGCAGGCTTCGCGCGCCCACCCCTGGTCATGGCTGCACAGCTCGGTGACCAGCAGGCTACCGCCCGCCTTCACCCGTTTGGCCAGCAGGCGCAAGGCCAGGGCCGGGTCGCTGAAATGGTGCAGGACCATGTTCAGCACAACGCAGTCGGCTTCCACATCCGTTGCACCCAGTGCATCGGCCAACTGCAGGTTCACGTTGTTCAGTGCATTGCGCTCGCAGACCTGGCGCGCCAGCTCGAGCATGGTCGGGCTGTTGTCCATGGCCGTGACCTGGCCGAAGCGACGGGCCAGGTCAGGCAGGAAACCGCCGTCGCCAGGCCCCACTTCCAGGGCGCTGGCGCCGACCCCGAAGCTGAGCTTGTCGAGCAGCGCCAGCAGGCTTTCGCGGTACTGCGGCAAGCCGGCGATCAGGTCCTGCTGGGCGCGAAACTTTTCTTCGACGCGCTGGAAAAAATCCTGGCTGGTGGCGGCGCGGCGCTGTTGCACCAGGGCGATGCGCGCCTGCACATCCACGGGTAGCGCGAGGTCGTCGGCTTCCTCGAGCAGTGCCGAGTGCAGGCGGCCACCCAGGCGCTGACTGTCGGGCAGGGCGCGGCGGTAGAAGATCGCGTTGCCTTCGCGGCGGGTCGCCACCAGGTCGGCCTGGGCCAGTACCTTGAGGTGGTGGCTCATGCCTGACTGGCCGATATCGAAGATCTGCGCCAGCTCCAGCACGCCGAACGAGTCGTTGGCCAATGCGCGCAGCACGTTCAGGCGCAGCGGGTCGCCGCCGGCCTTGCACAGGGCGGCCAGCTCGTCGCTGCGTTGTGGTGTGATGGGCGCATTGAGGTTCATGGGGCGGGAGTCTAGTCAGGGGATGCTGCCGTCGCAATAGCAATATCAAAAAGTTTTGATATTGCTGGATGGGTGGTGGCCGAGCAGGGGCATTTCTCGTGAAAAGCGGGCCAAACACAGGAAAAAAGCCCGACTGCGACCATACGTCATTGCCCCCGCCCCCCCCTGTGGGCGAAAATGGTCGCCTTTTTTCGCTTCACCACCAATTTCAAGCCCCAGGAGACTCAGCGATGCCCAGCCGTCGTGAACGTGCCAACGCCATTCGTGCCCTCAGCATGGATGCCGTGCAAAAGGCCAACAGCGGCCACCCAGGTGCCCCCATGGGTATGGCGGATATCGCCGAAGTGCTTTGGCGCGATTACCTGAAGCACAACCCGAGCAACCCGAGCTTCGCCGACCGCGACCGCTTCGTGCTGTCCAACGGCCACGGCTCGATGCTCATCTATTCGCTGCTGCACCTGACCGGCTACGACGTCACCATCGACGACCTCAAGGCCTTCCGCCAGCTGCACAGCCGCACCCCGGGTCACCCGGAATACGGTTATACCCCGGGCGTCGAGACCACCACTGGCCCACTCGGCCAGGGCATCGCCAACGCCGTGGGCTTCGCCCTGGCGGAAAAAGTGCTGGCCGCCCAGTTCAACCGTGAAGGCCACAACATCGTCGACCACAACACTTATGTGTTCCTCGGCGACGGCTGCATGATGGAAGGCATCTCCCACGAAGTCGCCTCGCTGGCCGGCACCCTGGGCCTGAACAAACTGATCGCCTTCTACGACGACAACGGCATTTCCATCGACGGTGAAGTCCACGGCTGGTTCACCGACAACACCCCGGCGCGCTTCGAGGCCTACAACTGGCAGGTGATCCGCAACGTCAACGGTCACGATGCCGACGAGATCAAGATGGCCATCGACACCGCTCGCAAGAGCGACCGTCCGACCCTGATCTGCTGCAAGACCATCATCGGCTTCGGCTCGCCGAACAAGCAGGGCAAGGAAGACTGCCACGGCGCGCCGCTGGGCAACGACGAAATCGCCCTGGCCCGCAAGGAACTGAACTGGAACCACGGTCCGTTCGAGATCCCAGCCGACATCTATGCCGAGTGGGACGCCAAGGAAGCCGGTGCCAAGGCTGAGGCCGAGTGGGACCAGCGCTTCGCCGCCTACGCCGCTGCCTACCCTGAGCTGGCTGCCGAGTTCAAGCGCCGCAGCGCCGGCGACCTGCCGGCCGACTTCTCCGAGAAGGCCCAGCAGTACATCAACGAAGTCGCCGCCAAGGGCGAAACCATCGCCAGCCGCAAGGCCAGCCAGAACACCCTGAACGCCTTCGGCCCGCTGCTGCCGGAGTTCCTCGGTGGCTCGGCGGACCTGGCCGGCTCCAACCTGACCCTGTGGAAAGGTTGCAAGGGTGTCGAGGCCAATGACGCCAGCGGTAATTATGTGTTCTACGGCGTGCGCGAGTTCGGCATGACCGCGATCATGAACGGCGTCGCCCTGCACGGCGGCCTGGTGCCTTATGGCGCGACCTTCCTGATGTTCATGGAATACGCCCGTAACGCCGTGCGCATGTCGGCGCTGATGAAGCAGCGCGTGATCCACGTCTACACCCACGACTCCATCGGCTTGGGCGAAGACGGTCCGACCCACCAGCCGATCGAGCAACTGACCAGCCTGCGCAGCACGCCGAACCTGGACACCTGGCGCCCAGCCGACGCGGTGGAATCCGCCGTGTCCTGGAAGCACGCCCTGGAGCGCAAGGACGGCCCATCGGCGCTGATCTTCTCGCGCCAGAACCTCCAGCATCAGGATCGCAATGCCCAGCAGATCGCCGATATCGCCCGTGGCGGTTACGTCCTCAAGGACTGCGCCGGCGAGCCTGAACTGATCCTGATCGCCACCGGTTCCGAAGTGGGCCTGGCCGTCCAGGCGTTCGACAAGCTGAGCGCCGAGGGCCGCAAGGTCCGCGTCGTGTCGATGCCGAGCACCAGCGTGTTCGACGCCCAGGACGCAGCCTACAAGCAGTCGGTCCTGCCACTGGAAGTCAGCGCGCGCATCGCCATCGAGGCTGCCCATGCCGACTTCTGGTACAAGTACGTCGGCCTCGAAGGTCGCGTCATCGGCATGACCACCTACGGCGAGTCGGCACCGGCCTCCGCGCTGTTCGAGGAGTTCGGCTTCACCCTGGACAACATCCTGGGCACCGCCGAAGAGCTGCTGGAAGACTGATGCACCCGGGAGGCTCCGTGCCTCCCGCCTGATCGCGGGGCAAGCCCGCTCCCACAAGGCATCCCGGTGCCTTGTGGGAGCGGGCTTGCCCCGCGATGGTCGTTCAACGCACCTGCACGTGAGTATCGAATGCCCCACCCGCGTCCCTACAAAGTTGCACTCAACGGTTACGGCCGCATCGGCCGCTGTGTCCTGCGCGCACTGTTCGAGCGAGGGGCGAAGGCCGGTTTCGAGATCGTCGCGCTGAACGACCTGGCCGACCAGGCCAGCCTGGAATACCTGACGCGCTTCGACTCCACCCACGGGCGTTTCCCCGGTGAGGTGAAAGTCGACGGCGACTGTCTGCATATCAATGGCGACTGCGTGAAAGTGCTGCGCAGCGCCACCCCCGAAGGCATCGACTGGGCCGCCCTGGATGTCGACCTGGTGCTGGAGTGCTCTGGCGCCTACAACACCCGCGCCGACGGCCAGCGCTTCCTGGATGCCGGTGCGCCGCGGGTGCTGTTCTCGCAGCCAATGGCCAGCGAAGCCGACGTCGACGCCACGGTGGTCTACGGCGTCAACCAGGATTGCCTGACCGGCAACGAACTGCTGGTATCGAACGCGTCCTGCACCACAAACTGCGGCGTGCCGCTGTTGCGGGTGCTGGACCAGGCCTTTGGCATCGAGTACGTACAGATCACCACCATCCACTCGGCGATGAACGACCAGCCGGTGATCGATGCCTATCACCATGAAGACCTGCGCCGTACTCGCTCCGCGTTCCAGTCGGTGATCCCGGTGTCCACTGGTCTGGCGCGGGGTATCGAGCGCCTGCTGCCGGAACTTGCCGGGCGAATCCAGGCCAAAGCCGTACGTGTGCCGACCGTCAACGTGTCGTGCCTGGACATCACCCTGCAGACCGCCCGCGACACCAGCGCGGCCGAGGTCAACCGGGTGTTGCGCGAGGCCGCCCTGGATGGCCCGCTCAAAGGCTTGCTGGCCTACACCGAGCTGCCCCACGCCAGCTGTGATTTCAACCATGACCCGCATTCGGCCATCGTCGATGCCAGCCAGACCCGTGTCTCAGGCCCCCGCCTGGTGAACCTGCTGGCCTGGTTCGACAACGAATGGGGGTTTGCCAACCGTATGCTCGACGTTGCCGAACACTATCTGCACGTCGTCCACCCAACCCGCAGCAAACAGCCCTGAAGGACTGCATTCATGACCGTGTTGAAGATGACCGACCTCGACCTGCAAGGTAAGCGCGTACTGATCCGCGAAGACCTCAACGTCCCCGTGAAGGACGGCGTGGTCGCCAGCGATGCGCGTATCCTGGCAGCGCTGCCGACCATCAAGCTGGCCCTGGAGAAGGGCGCGGCGGTAATGGTCTGCTCGCACCTGGGGCGCCCGACCGAAGGCGAGTTCTCCGCCGAGAACAGCCTCAAGCCGGTTGCCGACTACCTGAGCAAGGCCCTGGGCCGCGACGTACCGCTGGTCGCCGACTATCTGGGCGGCGTCGAGGTCAAGGCCGGTGACTTGGTGCTGTTCGAGAACGTGCGCTTCAACAAGGGCGAGAAGAAGAACGCCGACGAACTGGCGCAGCAGTACGCTGCCCTGTGCGACGTGTTCGTCATGGACGCCTTTGGCACCGCCCACCGCGCCGAAGGTTCGACCCACGGTGTCGCCAAGTTCGCCAAGGTCGCCGCTGCCGGCCCGCTGCTGGCCGCCGAGCTGGACGCCCTGGGCAAGGCCCTGAAGGCACCGGCCAAGCCGATGGCCGCCATCGTCGCCGGCTCCAAGGTGTCGACCAAACTGGACGTGCTGAACAGCCTGAGCACGGTCTGCGACCAGCTGATCGTCGGTGGCGGCATCGCCAACACCTTCCTCGCCGCCGCCGGTCACCCGGTCGGCAAGTCGCTGTACGAGCCTGACCTGGTCGACACCGCCAAGGCCATCGCTGCCAAGGTCAGCGTGCCGCTGCCGGTGGACGTGGTGGTCGCCAAGGAGTTCGCCGAGAGCGCCGAAGCCACCGTCAAGGCGATCGCCGACGTGGCCGCCGACGATATGATCCTGGACATCGGTCCGAAGACCGCCGAGCAGTTCGCCGAGTTGCTCAAGACCTCGAAGACCATCCTGTGGAACGGCCCGGTCGGTGTATTCGAGTTCGACCAGTTCGGCAACGGCACCAAGGTCCTGGCCAAGGCCATCGCCGACAGCGCCGCATTCTCCATCGCCGGTGGCGGCGACACCCTGGCAGCCATCGACAAGTATGGCGTGGGTGCCGATATCTCCTACATTTCTACCGGTGGCGGCGCGTTCCTCGAGTTCGTCGAAGGCAAGGTCCTGCCTGCCGTGGCAATCCTGGAAGAACGGGCCAAGGCCTGAGCGTGAGGGCGTCTGGCAAAGGGAGCGACCCGATGGTCAAGCAATTGCCTGTGATGATCGTGGTCTTGTTGTTGGGCGCCTGCGCCAGCAACAAGGGCAGCGAGGCCGATCCGGCGCAGGCGCCCAAGGGCGGCTGCTACCAGTCCCAGTGGCAGGCGGAGACGGCACCGGTGATCAACAAGCGCCTGGGCCCGGACGGCCTGGAAAAGTACGATGACGAGCACCAGCGCAAGGCGCCGGGCTGCCCTTGATCGGGTGGCAGGCAACCTGAAGGCTGTTTTGTGGTCTTGAACATGGGGCCGCTGCCCGGCCCATCGCTGGTAAGCCGGCTCCCACAGGAATCGCACCAAACCTTGTGGGAGCCGGCTTGCCGGCGATGGGCTGCATAGCAGCCCCTAGCGGAGTAACTGGATGAAAGCGCTTCTGGCCGTACTGGCCCTGGCGACCCTGGCAGGCTGCTCGCTGCTGCAACCTGCCCAACCCGCCCCGGCGGACAAATGGACCCGCTGGGTCTGCGACAGCCAGGCTGAAGTGCTGTGGCGTTTCGCCGACGCGAAACAGGATGCGGTCGACGTACGCCTGGGCGGCGGCGACCAGGTCTACCGGCTCAAGGCCGAACCGGGCGCCTCTGGCGCGCTGTACAGCGATGGCATGCTGGCTTTCCACGCCAAGGGCGAAGAAGGCCTGGTGTACTGGGTGGCGACCAACGATCTGATTGGGCGGGGCTGCAAGGCACCGTGACTGGCCGGGCCGCCACGGTGGCCCACACTACTTGAACAGCAACCGCCCCTGCGGCAGGCTTGCACGAAACAAACGACGCTTGTCGGGAGAGAGATACACCATGGCACTCATTAGCATGCGCCAGATGCTGGACCACGCCGCCGAATTCGGCTACGGCGTTCCGGCTTTCAACGTCAACAACCTCGAGCAGATGCGCGCGATCATGGAAGCCGCCGACAAGACCGACTCCCCGGTTATCGTCCAGGCCTCCGCTGGCGCTCGCAAATACGCCGGTGCTCCCTTCCTGCGCCACCTGATCCTGGCGGCCATCGAAGAGTTCCCGCACATTCCGGTGTGCATGCACCAGGACCACGGCACCAGCCCCGACGTGTGCCAGCGCTCCATCCAGCTGGGCTTCAGCTCGGTGATGATGGACGGCTCGCTGGGTGAAGACGGCAAGACCCCGACCGACTACGAGTACAACGTCCGCGTCACCCAGCAGACCGTTGCCATGGCGCACGCCTGTGGGGTTTCGGTGGAAGGCGAGCTGGGCTGCCTGGGTTCGCTGGAAACCGGCATGGCAGGTGAAGAAGACGGTATCGGCGCCGAAGGCGTGCTGGATCACAGCCAGATGCTGACCGACCCGGAAGAAGCGGCCGACTTCGTCAAGAAGACCCAAGTGGACGCCCTGGCCATCGCCATCGGTACCAGCCACGGCGCCTACAAGTTCACCAAGCCGCCTACCGGTGACGTGCTGGCGATCGACCGTATCAAGGAAATCCACAAGCGCATCCCCAACACCCACCTGGTGATGCACGGCTCGTCCTCGGTGCCGCAAGAGTGGCTGGCGATCATCAACCAGTACGGTGGCGACATCAAGGAAACCTACGGCGTGCCGGTCGAAGAGATCGTCGAAGGCATCAAGTACGGTGTCCGCAAGGTCAACATCGACACCGACCTGCGCCTGGCCTCCACTGGCGCCATGCGCCGCCTGATGGCGCAGAACCCGAGCGAGTTCGACCCACGCAAGTTCTTCGGTGAAACCGTCAAGGCCATGCGTGACGTGTGCATCGCCCGCTACGAAGCCTTCGGCACCGCCGGCAACGCCTCGAAGATCAAGCCGATCTCCCTGGAAGGCATGTTCCAGCGTTACGCCAAAGGTGAACTGGCTGCCAAGATCAACTGATCCGGCACCGTTCCACGAAAGAGCCCGCCGCGATGCGGGCTTTTTTGTGGGCGCAGGTCGCGTGTGCCATGGCGATCCGTATGTCGCATGTTCACCGCTTATACCGTTAGTCGGCTAACATCATTTCCGATGGCTTATGGCCATCCGCCTGCATTGCGTCTTCGGATGCCGAGACTAGAGTAACAATCGGATCCAATCACAAGTCGCAGTTGGACTTACCAAGAGAAGCAACATGGATGGCGCTTATTCTCAAACACCGGAAAGCAGTTCGGTTCTGCTGGTCGTAGACGACTATCCGGAGAACCTCATCAGCATGCGGGCTTTGTTGTCCCGCCAGGATTGGCAGGTATTGACCGCCAGTTCAGGGATGGAAGCCCTGAGCGCCTTGCTCGAGCACGAGGTCGACCTGGTTCTGCTCGACGTGCAGATGCCCGAGATGGATGGCTTCGAGGTTGCCCGCCTGATGCGTGGCAGCCAACGCACGCGCTTGACGCCAATCATTTTCCTCACCGCCAACGAGCAGTCCGACGCTGCAGTGCTCAAGGGTTATGCCAGCGGTGCGGTGGACTACCTGTTCAAACCTTTCGATCCGCAGATACTCAAGCCCAAGGTCCAGGCCCTGCTGGAGCAGCAGCGCAACAGGCGCATGCTGCAACGGCTGACACGTGAGCTGGAGTCGGCCCGCGCGTTCAACGCCTCGATCCTGGAAAACGCCGCCGAGGGCATCCTGGTGGTGGACGAGGCGGGTTGCATCGGGTTCGCCAACCCGGCCATTTCGCGCCTGCTCGATGCGCCGGTGGAGAAGCTGCAAGGCGCGCATATGCTCGATCTGATCCAGCTGCCCTGCGCCAACCTGTGGCACGAATCAGACTTCTACCAGGCCTATCTGGGACGGCAGATCTTCCGCGTGCATGACGCCCAGCTGCGTACTCTCGGTGGCCAGTTGGTGCCGGTGGCGCTGTCCTGCGCGCCGTTGCCCGCCGAGCAGAAAGCCATGGTGGTGACGGTGCTGGACATGTCGGTGGTGCGTAGTCTGCATCAGCAACTGGAGTACCAGGCGGTGACCGACCCATTGACCGGGCTGCTCAACCGCCGTGGTTTCTATCAGGCCGCCGAGAGCGCGCTGCTGCGCAACGAGCGTTCGGACAAGGCCAAGGCCTTGATGTACATGGATCTGGACGGCTTCAAGCGGATCAACGACCTACTTGGCCATGAGGCCGGCGACAAGGTTCTGCGCTGGGTGGCCGACCAGCTCAAGGAGTGCCTGGGCAGCGAGGCGCTGTTGGCGCGCATGGGCGGCGATGAGTTCACCGCCCTGTTCGATGGGTTGCCGTACCCCGAACAGGCCGGTCGCTACGCCGAGAAACTGCTGGAGCGGATGTCGAGCTTCCAGCAGGTGGATGGGCTGGAGGTCAATCTGGGCGTGAGCATCGGCATTGCCACCTACCCCGACTGCGGCGCCAACGTGGAGGGCCTGTTGCGCGCCGCCGATGCGGCGATGTACGCGGCCAAGCAGGCTGGGCGCCAGCAGTACCGCTTCTACGACCAGGAGCTCAATGGCCGCGCCCGCTCACGGTTGATGCTCGAGGACAGCGTGCGCACGGCCATCGAGCAAAACGATTTCAGCCTGGTCTACCAACCTCAGGTGGCGTTCGCCGATGGCCGGCTGCGGGGCTTCGAGGCGCTGTTGCGCTGGCAGCACCCGAGCGTGGGCGATGTGCCGCCCGGGTTGTTCATTCCGTTGCTGGAGGAGGCCCGACTGATCAACCGTCTGGCCAGCTGGATCTACCGCAAGGGGGCCGCACAGCGCAAGGGCTGGGGCGAGCGCTTCGATGCGCAACTGGTGCTGGGTATCAGCCTGAGCCGTGCGCAGTTCACCATGCCTGGGTTGGTCGATGAGTTGGCCCAGGTGATCGACACGCATCAACTGCAACCCGCCCAGCTGGAGGTGGAGGTCGCCGAGACTTCGCTGATGTACAACATCGACGCGGCGGTGAAGCAGGTGCATCGCCTGCGGGAGCTGGGCATTCGCGTGGCGCTGGACGACTTCGGCGCTGGCGACTGCTCGCTGCGCATGCTGCGCGACCTGCCTATCGACACGCTCAAGCTCGACCGCCACCTGGTCGCGCGGTTGCCGGACTCGGCGGCGGATATCGCCTTGGTGCGCAGTGTCATCGACCTGTGCGCGGCCTACGACATCACGGTAATCGCCGAGGGCGTCGAGACCCGGGCCCAGGCCGAATGGCTCAAGGGCGCCGGTTGCGCCTATGTGCAGGGGTTCCTCGTAGCGCGGCCGCTCACCGCCGAAGCCGCCGGCGATTTCCCAGCGTTTTTCCCATGGGCGTCGTGATTGGCTAAACTCGCGTCTTCTCGTTCCGAACGCCTGCCATGACCGCTCTACGTTACCTGCAAGCCTACCCGCCGCACCTGCAGGAACAGGTGCGCCAGATGATCGCCAGCGATCGCCTGGGCGACTACCTGCGCCAGCGCTATCCCGAACGCCATGACGTGCAGAGCGACAAGGCCCTGTACGGCTATGCCCAGGAGATCAAGCAGCAGTACCTGCGCAGCGCGCCGCCACTGGACAAGGTGCTGTTCGACAGCCGCCTTGACCTCACTCACCGTGCATTGGGCCTGAACACGGCGGTATCGCGGGTACAGGGTGGCAAGCTCAAGGCGAAGAAGGAGATCCGCGTCGCTTCGTTGTTCCGCGAGGCGGCGCCGCAGTTCCTGCGCATGATCGTGGTGCATGAGCTGGCGCACCTGAAGGAGCGCGATCACAACAAGGCGTTCTACCAGCTCTGTCAGCACATGGAGCCGGACTATCATCAACTTGAGTTCGACCTGCGCGTCTACCTGACCTATCGGGAACTGCCGGGCAACACCTGAGGGACAAGCACCCCATGACCACGGAAGTGAGCAAGACCCGCAGCAGCTTCTACCGCCGCCTTTACGTGGCGTGGCTGATCGACAGCCAGACCGCCACCAGTGTGCCGGCGCTGATGGAGGCTACCGGCATGCCCCGGCGCACGGCCCAGGACACCATTGCCGCCCTGGCCGATCTGGACATCTTCTGCGAATTCGAGCAGCAGCCGGGGGCGCGCAATCATGCCGGGCATTACCGGATCCGCGACTGGGGCGCGATCGACAAGCAGTGGATCATCCAGCACCTGCGGCAGATCCGTGACGTGCTGGGCTACCCGTAAGCCTTGCCGGCTAATGGCCTCAGCCCTTGCGCATGCCGATATGGGGAATATCGTCCTCAAGGTACTCCTCGCCTACCACCGCGAAGCCATGGCGTGCGTAGTACCCCTGCAGATGCGCCTGGGCCGACAGGTATACCGGCGTTCCCGCCCAGCAGTGCGCCGCGCATTCCAGCCCCTTGAGCAGCAACTGGTGCCCCAGGCCGCCGCCACGCGCGTGCGGCGCGGTGACCACTCGGCCAATGACTACGTCGCCGTGCTGCGACTGCGGGTCGAGCAAGCGTAGGTAGGCCACCAATCGGTCATCCTCCCAGCCCATCAGGTGCAGGGTGTCGCCTTGCAGGTCGAGCCCGTCGACCTCCTGGTAGGCGCAGCGTTGTTCGACCACGAACACTTCCGTACGCAGGTGCAGGATGGCGTAGAGTTGTTCCTTGGCGAGATCGGTGTGGTGCTTGCAAATCCACTCGATGGACATGGGGGGAGGACTCCTTCGGTTGACCATCGATCATCGCAAATCCAGGCGGACACGACGAGGGCGAATGAGGCCGTCCAGAATTCGGCAAAAATAGAGGCTAAATGACATTATCGTCCGCTGTCGCCAGGATGCGGCTTGTGTAATCTGCAACCTCTGTTGCTAGTTAGAGATCGCCGTCACCAGCGTGGGCCCCCAACTGCGAAAGGATTTGAGCATGCGGCCACTGCTTTGCGTTCTTGGATTACTGGGACTGTTGTGCGCGGGGCCTGCCCTGGCCCATGGCAAGCTGCGGCTGGTGGCCGACAGTTGGCCGCCGTTCACCGATACCGACATGCCCGGTGGCGGCCTGGCCACCAGCATCGTCACCACGGCGCTGACCCGCGCCGGCTATGCCACCGAGTTCGAGGAGGTGCCCTGGGCCCGGGCACTGATGGGGGTGGGCGAAGGGCGTTACGATGTGCTGATCAATGCCTGGTTCAACCAGGAGCGCACCTTGATCGGGCAGTTCTCCGGCGCTTACCTGGTCAACCGCATCCGCCTGCTCAAGCGTGAAGGCGATGCCTTTGCCTATGCACGCCAGGCTGATCTGTACCCCTATACCATCGCCGTGGTGCGCGACTACGCCTATTCCCCCGAGTTCGACAGCGACGAGCGCCTGAACAAGGTGCTGGTGCGCAACTTTTCCTCGGCGGTACGCATGCTCGCGGCCGGGCGGGTGAACCTGGCGGTGGAGGATGAGTACGTGGCGCGCTACAACCTGCAGCGCGAACCACAGCAGGTGCGCGAGGGCGTGACCTTCGTCGATCCGCCGCTGGGGGAGAACAGCCTGCATATTCTGGTGAGCCTCAAGCACCCGGAGCACCAGAAGATCGTGGCGCGTTTCGAGAAGGCCATCGCCACGATGAAGGCAGACGGCAGTTACGCCCGCCTGCTGCATCAGCATGGTTTCTGATAGCGGGGGCGTAGCGTTGCCCGTGATCAGGCGGGTTGGCTCTCCTTGAGCAGATGGCCCGCCAATGTCCGCAATGGTCCCAACTGGCGGCAGATCAGCGCCAGCTGTGTCTGCACCAGGCGCTGATGCTCGTCCAGTTCCTCGGGCATCTGCTCCAGGGCGTTGGCCAGTGCTTCCTCGGCATCGCTGTGGATCGCCACCGGTAGCCGCGCCGCCAGCCCGTTGGCCAACTCGTCGAGGCTTGCTGCCAGTGTCTTCCCTGCGCCTTCGATCAGATGTTCATGCACCTCCGCTGGCAAGGCGGTATCACGATGGGCACCCAGCCCCGACAGATAGCTGAGCAGGGTGTGCGACAACACCAGGAAGCGGAAGCCGACGTCGGCCTCCTTACGGAAATGCCCCGGTTCCATCAGCATGTTGGCCAGGGTGGTCGACAGCGCCGCGTCGGCATTGTGCGCATTGCGCCGGGCCAGGCGGTAGGCCAGATCGTCACGCTTGCCATGGGCGTATTGCTGCATGATCTGGCGCAGGTACTCGCTGGCGCAGGCGAGGGTGTTGGCCAGTACCTTGTTCAACCGTCGGCCCTGCCAGTCGGGCAGGAACAGGAACACCGCGAGGATGGCGATCAGGCTGCCGACCAGGGTATCGAACAGGCGCGGCAGGAACAGCCCGTAGCCATCGCCGATCTGGTTGAAGCAGAACAGCACCATCAGGGTGATCGCCGCCGTGGCCAGGGTGTAGCGGGTGGTGCGGTTGACGAAGAACACCACCCCCGCGACCACCGCGAACAGCGACTGGATGATCGGATTGGGGAACAGGTCGAACAGCGCCCAGCCCACGGTCAGGCCGATGGCGGTGCCGATGATCCGTTGCACCAGTTTGCGCCGTGTCGCGCCATAGTTGGGCTGGCAGACGAACAATGTGGTGAGGATGATCCAGTAGCCCTGGGTCGGGTGGATCAGGTGAACCATGCCATAGCCCACCGACAATGCCAGCGACAGGCGCAGGGCGTGGCGGAACAGCAACGAGGTGGGAGTCAGCTGGGTGCGCAGGCGCTTCCACACATCCTTGAAGTTGCGCGGCGAGCGATCGAGCAGGCTGCTGTCGCTGGCATCGGCCAGGCTGTCCGGGTTGCTCGCGGCGCTGAGCAGCCGGTCCAGCGTGGCCAGGTTGGCGGCCAGTGCCCGCAGCGAGCGCAGCAGGCTGCGCCAGGCCGGGTTGTTCTGGGTGCGCAGGTGCTCCAGCGAGGCGTTGAGGTCTTCCAGTGCCTCGGGGTACCCGCTGGCCAGCACGAACGGCTGGCGCAGGCGGATCGAGCGTGCCAGCTCCTGGCAGGATGAGCCCTGTTTGCGTAGCAGGCGCTGACAGCGGAACATCACGTCGCTGTGGAAGAAGGCGTCGGTCAGCGCGTTGTAGGGGTAATGCGAGGCGCTGACCCGTTCGTGGATGTCCTGGGCCAGGAAATACAGCTTGAGGTAGCGGCTGACCTTGGAGTTGGGTTGGCTGTTGCCGACCCGGTGCAGGATGATTTCCTTGGCGGCGTTCAGCGCGGCCACTACCTTGCCATTCTGCTTGGCCAGTTCAAGACGCGTGGCCTCGACATCGAGGGTGCGGACCGGTTCGAACAGGCTGGCCTTGAGCTTGAGGTAGCTGCCCAGCTCAAAGAACAGCTTGGCCAGGCTCTGCTGCACCGGCTGGTTGGAGAACAGCGCCTGCCATAGCACCGACAGCAGTCCGTACCAGGCCGCACCCGTCACCAGCAACAAGGGCTCGTGCCAGAAATCGCTGACTTCTCCCCCGCGCTGGTCGACACCGATCATGGTGTAGACCGAGAGGATCAAGGTGGCCGAGGCGATCGCCCCATAGCGTTCGCCCAGGGCCCCGAGCATGGTCAGGGAAAATGCCGCCAGGGCCAGGGCGACGGCGAAGATCCAGGGGTAGGGGAACAGCAGCTCGACCGACAGCGCGGCGATGGCGAAACAGCCCAGGGTGACCAGCAGGGCACTGAGCCTGCCTTGCCAGCCATCGTCGGTCTCGGCCAGGGCGCTGGCGATGATGCCGAGAAACAGCGGGATGAGCAGGCTCATCTCGTTCTGGTACCAGCACCAGGCCATGCTGCCGGTGAGGGCGATGGTCACGCGGATGGCGTAGCTGAACTTGTCTTGGCCCCACAGGCGACGCAATGAATGGCGGAACGAGCTCGATGACATGATGGCCCTGGGCTGTGAGCGGATGAATACCTTCGAGGCCGCTGGGGGCCGCTGCGCGCCCCATCGCTGGCAAGCCAGCTCCCACAGGGATCACACCAAACCTGTGGGAGCTGGCTTGCCAGCGATGGGCTGCGAAGCGGCCCCGATTCTTGGCACTCCAGCACAAACCAGCAAGAAGCGTTCCGTGCTGCTGAATGGATTCTACTCTACACGAACTGCGCCGCCGCGTTGGCCGAAGCCCAGGCCCACTGGAAGTTGAAACCGCCCAGGTGCCCGCTCACGTCCAGCACTTCGCCGATGAAGTACAGCCCGGGGCTTTTCAGCGATTCCATGGTCTTGGACGACACCTCGCGGGTATCGACGCCACCCAGGGTGACCTCGGCGGTGCGATAGCCCTCGGTACCGGCCGGGACCACCTGCCAAGCCGCCAGTTTTTCGGCGATCTGTGTCAATTCCGCCGGGGTGTACTGCTTCAGCGGTTTCGAAACGAACCACTGCTCGGCCAGCAGGTTGGCCAGCTTGCGGGTGAAGACCTCGCCCAGCACCGTCTTCAGTTCGCTGTTTGGGCGCTCGACCTGCTGGCCCTGCAGCCATTCCAGTGCGTCGCGATCCGGCAGCAGGTTGATCTCCACCGTGTCGCCGGCTTCCCAGAACGACGAGACCTGCAGGATCGCCGGGCCGCTCAGGCCACGGTGGGTGAACAGCAGGTTCTCGCGGAAGCTCGTGCCATTGCAGCTGGCGATGCAGTCCAGCGAGGTGCCGGACAGCTCGGTACACAGTGCCTTGAGCTGGGGCTCGGTGATGGTGAACGGCACCAGGCCGGCGCGGGTCGGCAGCAGTTCGTGGCCGAACTGGCGAGCGACCTGGTAGCCGAAACCGCTGGCGCCAAGCGTCGGGATCGACAGGCCGCCGGTGGCGATCACCAGCGATTGGCAGGCGAATGGGCCGGCGCTGGTCTGCAGGGTGTAGCCGGCCTCGGTCCTTTCGATCTTGTCGATGCTGGTGTTCATGCGCAGCTCGGCGCCGGCCTGGTCGCACTCGGCGAGGAGCATGTCGAGGATGTCGCTGGACTTGTTGTCGCAGAACAGCTGGCCGAGTTTCTTCTCGTGGTATGGCACGCCATGCTTGCACACCAGCTCGATGAAGTCCCACTGGGTGTAGCGGGCCAGCGCCGACTTGCAGAAGTGCGGGTTGTGCGAAAGGAAGTTGGCCGGCTCGGTGTACATGTTGGTGAAGTTGCAGCGCCCGCCCCCGGACATGAGGATCTTCTTGCCCGGTTTGTTGGCGTGGTCGAGCACCAGCACCCTGCGCCCGCGTTGGGCGCTGAGCAAGGCGCACATCAAGCCAGCGGCGCCGGCGCCGAGAATGATCACGTCGGTGGAATGCACGGTGTTACCTCTTCAATAACCGGGGCCGCTGCGTGGCCCATCGCCGGCAAGCCGGCTCCCACAGGGATAACACCAAACCCTGTGGGAGCCGGCTTGCCGGCGATGGGCTGCGCAGCGGCCCCAAAAAGACTTCAGACGATACGGACTTTCAGCGCGCGACCCTTGATCTTGCCACTGTTCAGCCGCTGCATGGCCTGCTTGGCCACCGCCCGCTCCACGGCCACGAACGCGACGAAATCGAAGATGGCGATCTTGCCCACCTGCTTGCCTGGCAACCCGGCATCGCCAGTCAGTGCGCCAAGGATATCGCCCGGGCGCAGCTTGTCCTTGCGCCCGGCGCCGATGCACAGGGTGGTCATCGGTGGCAGCAGCGGCTCGCCGCCCTTGCTCTTGAGGTTGTCCAGTTGCTCCCAACGCAGCGGCTTGTTCTGCAAGTCCTCGATGGCCTGGGCGCGATGGCCCTCGGCCGGCGCCACCAGGCTGATCGCCACGCCTTTCTCGCCGGCCCGGCCGGTACGGCCGACGCGGTGTACGTGGATCTCGGCGTCACGCGCCAGTTCGACGTTGATGACCATGTCCAGGCCATCGATGTCCAGGCCGCGGGCGGCCACGTCGGTGGCCACCAGCACCGAGCTGCTGCGGTTGGCGAACATCGTCAGCACCTGGTCGCGGTCGCGTTGCTCCAGGTCGCCGTGCAGGGCCTGGGCGACGATGCCCTTGGCGGTAAGGTGGGCAACCACGTCCTCGCACTGCTGCTTGGTGAAGCAGAACGCCACGCAGGACTGCGGGCGGTAGTGGCCGAGCACGCGGGTCACCGCTTCCAGGCGCTGTTGCGGGTCGATCTCGATGAAGCGCTGTTCGATCTGGCTGTCGCTGTGCAACGCCTCGACCTTGACTTGCTGTGGCTGGCGCATGAAGGCCTTGGCCAGTTGCTCGATGCCAGCCGGGTAGGTGGCCGAGAACAGCAGGGTCTGGCGGCGCGACGGGGTCTTGCCGATGATGCTGGCGATGGCGTCGAAGAAACCCATGTCGAGCATGCGGTCGGCTTCGTCGAGCACCAGGGTGTTGAGCCCGTCAAGCACCAGGGTGCCTTTGTCCAGGTGCTGCTGGATGCGCCCCGGCGTGCCGACGATGATGTGCGCGCCGTGTTCCAGCGAGGCGATTTGCGGGCCCAGCGAGACGCCGCCGCACAGCGTGAGGATCTTGATATTGTCCTCGGCGCGGGCCAGGCGGCGCAGCTCCTTGGCTACCTGGTCGGCCAGTTCGCGGGTCGGGCACAACACCAGGGCCTGGCAGCCGAAGTAGCGAGGGTTGATCGGGTTGAGCAGGCCGATGCCGAAGGCGGCGGTCTTGCCGCTGCCGGTCTTGGCCTGGGCGATCAGGTCCTGGCCCTTGAGGATCACCGGCAGGCTCTGGGCCTGGATCGGAGTCATCGAGGCGTAGCCCAGGGCGTCCAGGTTGGCCAGCATGGCGGCGGACAGCGGTAGGGTGGCAAAAGCGGTGGTTTCAACGGTCACGAGGCGGGCCTGCGGTGCGAAGCGAAAAATGTCGCACAGTCTACCAGCCTCATGGCCATTCGCCCTACGACTCGACGTGTTCTTCCGGACGACGGGCGCGCCTTCCGTCTGTCGGCGCCAATTGCAGGAAGATCGCCGCCGCCAGCATGGCCATCACGCCAATGGTGACGAAGGTCAGCTGGAACGCGCCCAGGGTGCTTTCCACGGCATCGCTGTTGCCGGCTGCGGTGAAGCCACCGAGCAAGGCGCCGGCACAGGCCACGCCTAGGCTCAGCGACAGCTGCGCGACCACCGACAACAAGCTGTTGCCACTGCTGGCGCTGGCGTCGTCCAGGTCGATCAGGGTCACGGTGTTCATTGCCGTGAACTGCATCGAGTTCACCGCGCCCAGCAGCGCCAGTTGCACCAGCAGCACGGCGTAGGGCGTCTGTCCGTCGACCAGCCCCAGGCTGGCCAGCAGCAGGCCCAGCAGCAAGGTGTTACCGGTGAGCACGATGCGGTAGCCCAGGCGTTCGATCAATGGCCGGGCTACCGATTTGGCGACCATTGCCGCCGCCGCCAGCGGGATCATGCTCATCCCGGCCTGGGCCGGCGAATACCCTAGTGCCACTTGCAGCAGCAACGGCACCAGGAAGGGCAGGGCGCCGCTACCCAGGCGGGCGAACAGATTGCCGAGGATGCCGATGGCGAAGGTGCGCACGCGGAACAGCGAAGGCGAGAACAACGGTTCCGGATCGCGTCCGGCGCGCAGCCAGTACGCGGCCAGGCAGGCCATGCCGGCGAACAGCAACAGCATCACCCGCAGGTGCGGCAGGTGCAGTTCGCCCAGGCCCTCCATGGCGATGGTGATCAGCACCATCGCTGCGCCGAACAGCAGGAAGCCCGGGGTATCGAAGCGGGTACGCTCGGCGCCGCGCAGGTCGGGAATGTACTTCCACACCGCATAGCAACCGAGGGCGCCTACCGGCAGGTTGAGCAGGAAGATCCAGTGCCAGGTCAGGATCTCCACCAGCCAGCCGCCCAGCGTCGGGCCGAGCAGCGGGCCGAGCAGGCCGGGGATGGTGATGAAACTCATGATCCGCACCAGCTCCGAGCGTGGATAGGCGCGCAGCACCACCAGGCGCCCGACCGGCAGCATAAGCGCGCCGCCCAGGCCCTGGATCACCCGGGCCAGGATCAGGAAGCCGAGGCTGTTGGCCATGGCGCACAACAGCGAACCGAAGCTGAACAGCACGATGGCGCTGAAGAAGATGCGCTTGGTGCCAAAGCGGTCGGCGATCCAGCCCGAGGCCGGGATCAGCAGGGCCACGGTGAGCATGTAGGCGATGATCACCCCCTGCATGCGCAGCGGGTCTTCGGCCAGGGAGCGGGCCATGGCCGGCAGCGCGGTGTTGAGGATGGTGCCGTCGAGCGACTGCATGAAGAAGGCGATGGCCACCACCCACGGGATCCAGCGGGCGGTGACGGGGTCCAGCGGGGCGCGGTCTGGCATGGGTTACCTCAATTCTGCTGTTTGCCTGTGCCGGCTTCATCGCCGGCAAGCCGGCTCCCACAGGGGCAACGCACGCCGTTCAGTGTGGGAGCTGGCTTGCCAGCGATGAGGTCGGTCCTGCGAATCACAGTGTCAGGGTCAACCCCTTCACCAACGCCCCCGGCAGATGACTCGACCCGGTGCTGCGCTGCCCGTAGGTGCTGGTCGACAGTATCATCTCGCGTTCCTGGCTCAGGTCTTCAAGCTGGCTGCCCAGCAGGTTGTACAGGCTGTCGTCGAAGCGCATGGTGCTCACCGGGCCCTGGATCTGCCCGTTCTCCACCCAGAAGGTGGCGAAGCGCGTCAGCCCGGTCATGCGCGCGGCCGGCAGGTCCGAGTAGTTCAGGTACCAGAGGTTGCTGATGTAAAGGCCGGTGCCCAGGCGTTCGAGAATCTGCTCGCCGGGCAGGTTGCCTGGCGCCAGGCTAAGCGCGCAGGGCGACTCGTAGCTGTCGGCGCCATTGGCCTGCTGGCCGAATTCGACAGCGCTGCGCGCACTCACTAGTCTTTCCAGCGCCCGGCCTTCACCGATCAGCAGCAGGTCGCGGCGCGGCGAGCCCTCGTCGGAGAAGGCCGGACTCAGCGAGCCGCTGACCTGTTCGCTGAAGCTCACCAGCGGGCTCAACTGCGCATCGCCGTTGTACAGGCGCTGCAACGGGCTGTTGCCAGTGGCCAGGGCCTGTGCCGAGAACCCACCCCAGCACAGCATGCCGGCGATTTCGTCCATCGCCGCCGGCGCCAGGTAGGCGCGGTAGCTGCCAGGCTTGAGGGTAATGGCTGGGCGTCCCAGGTGCGTCAGCTGTTCGCGGGCCAGGCGCAGGCGCGCGGCAAAGGTCTCGCCGCTCCAGGCCTGCCCTGCGTAGTTGGCTTTGACGGCCTGGCCGTTGGCGTGGAACAGGCTCCAGTCAAAGTTGAAACTGTTGGCCTGGTGCCAGCCAAAGGCGCCGAACGAGCTGGCGAAGCCACGGCAGATGGGGCCGGCGGCATAGATGCCGACCAGATCCAGGTCGCCGGCTTCGCGCTCGACCAAGGCCAGCACTTCGTCCAGCTCGGGCAGTGGCTGCTCCAGCAGGCTATGGCTGTGCCAGGCGCTGTCGTCGAGGTTCAGGTAGGGATCCACAGCCAGCAGCGGCAGGGTCTGGCGCAGTTGCGCGAGGGCGTCGTGCAGGCGCTGGCGGTCCAGTTCTGGATCGTCGCCCAGAGTGATCTGTTGCTCGGCCTGACGCCCTTCGCGGACCAGCCGCAACTGCACGCTGGCCTGGCTGACCAGCCCGGCCTGGCGCACCTTGGCATGGTTGAAGCGCACGAACTGCGAGTGCTCGGCGCTATAGCCCAGGGTGAACTGCTCGCCGGGCTGCACGGCGGCGTTTAGGCTATCGAGCAAGCTTTCGAAACGTTGCTGGTAGACGGTGCTCATCAGGCGTCCCCTCCGAATACGTCGATCTGGCGGAACACGCAGGCCGGCGAGGCATGGCCGACTCGTACCACCTGGTTGGGTTCGCCCTTGCCGCAGTTGGGCGTGCCGAGTACCTGGAAGGTGCTGCGGTCACCGACTGCCGAGAGGTTGCGCCAGAACTCGGCGGAGATACCGCGATAGTTCGGGTTCTTCACCACGCCCTTGAGCTCGCCGTTTTCGATCAACTGCCCCCACTCGCAACCGAACTGGAACTTGTTGCGCGCATCGTCGATGGACCAGGAGCGGTTGGTGCGCATCAGGATGCCGTGCTCGATACCCCCGATCAGTTGCTCGAGCGACTGGTCGCCCGGCTCGATGTTGAGGTTGGCCATGCGATCGATCGGCGCGCGGTTCCAGCTGCAGGCGCGGCTGTTGGCCACGCCGTCCAGGCCCGAGCGCAGTTGCGACAGGGCACCGCCCAGGGGGCGCACCAGCAGGCCATCACGGATCAGGAACTGCTTGCTGGCTGGGGTGCCGTCGTCATCGAAGCTGTAGCTGGCCAGCTCCTCGTGGATTGTCGGGTCGAAGGTCACGTTGAGCAGTTTCGAGCCGTATTGCAGGTGGCCGAAGTCGCCGGCTTTGACGAAGCTGGTGCCGGCGTAGTTGCGCTCATCGCCGAGAATGCGGTCCAGCTCCAGCGGATGGCCGATGGATTCGTGGATCTGCAGCATCATCTGGTCGGGCATCAGCAACAGATCGCGCTGACCGGCCGGGGTGTTCGGCGCCAGCAGCAGTTGCAGCGCCTCGTCGGCCACCCGGCGGGCCGCGCCGACCAGGCCGCAGCGCTCGACCACTTCAAAGCCGCCTTGCTGGCCGAAGTTCTCCCGGCCCAGGCTGCGGCTCTGGCTGTCCTGGCCGTCGCTGGCGGTGACGCCCAGGCCTGGGTAGACGAAGCGCTGGGCGTGACGCAGCTCGGCGCCGGCGGAATTCAGGTAGGTCTGTTCGACCACACTGAAGCCCAGGCTCGCCTGCCAGTCCACCAGGCGCTCGTCCCTGGGTACGCTGGCGGACTCGGCGGCGAGCAGGTCCAGGCAGTCGGCGAGGTTGGGCAGGGACTGTTCGAAGTTGGGCGAGACATGATCGTGACGCCCGCTCGGGGCGGCTTGGCCGCTCAGGTCGAGCAGGCTGCTGGCCTTGATCCGCCGGGCGAGTGCCTCGGCCTGTTCCAGGGCGCGTTGCAGGCCGGCTTGCGAGAGGTCGGCGGTGGCCGCGTAGGCCTCGACGCCGTTGACCCGCACGGTGAGCATGGCGCCTTCGTCCTGGCTGAAGAAGGGCGGCTCGGCGACATTGCGCCGCACCGACAATGACTGATGCGATTGCTTCACATGGCGAAGCGAGAACAATTCGGCCGTGCTGCGCAGCGCGGCGAAGCGCTGGCGCAGCAGGGTGCTGGAGTCGAACATGGGAAACCTCCGTGTGTACGGTGGCTCCCCCTAGAACCACCCCTCTTGCATGCCCAGGCAGGTGTCGTCGCGGGCCTCGAGCAAAGCGAGGTCATTATGGCAGCCCGGCACTTCCCAGGTGAGGAAATAACGCGCGGCCTGGAGCTTGCCTTGGTAGAAGTCGCGGTCGCTGCCCTTGAGCAGGCCAACGTCGGCATGAATGGCCTGCTCCAGCCAGCGCCAGCCGATCACGCAGTGGCCGAATACCTTGAGGTACAGCGCCGAGTTGGCCAGTGCTCCGGCGACCTTGCCCTGGGCTAGATCGCCGAGCAGGGCGAGGGTCACGCTTTGCAGGCGATTGACCAGCTGCTCCAGCGGCTGGCGCAGTGTGTCGAGGTTCGGGTGATGGCTGGCGCGCTCGCAGGTGCCGGCGATCAGGCGGATCAGTTGCTTGAGCCCGGCGCCGTTGTTTTGCGCCAGCTTGCGCCCGAGCAGGTCGAGGGACTGGATGCCTTCGGTACCTTCGTGGATCGGGTTGAGGCGGTTGTCGCGGTAGTACTGCTCGACCGGGTATTCGCGGGTGTAGCCGTGGCCGCCGAGGATCTGGATTGCCAGTTCGTTGGCCTTCAGGCAGAACGCCGAAGGCCAGGACTTGACGATGGGCGTGAGCAGGTCGAGCAGCTCCAGGGCTTGCCGGCGTGCCTCTGCATCCGCAGCGGTGTGGGTGTCGTCGAATAGCCGGGCCGCGTATAGGCCAAGGTCGAAGGCACCCTCCACGTAAGCCTTCTGTGCCAGCAACATGCGCTTGACGTCGCTGTGCTGGATGATCGGCACGGCGGGGCTGTGCGGGTCTTTGTTGTCCGGCAGGCGGCCCTGTGGGCGTTGACGGGCGTACTCCAGTGAATACAGGTAGCCGGCGTAGCCGAGCATCACCGCGCCCATGCCGACGCCGATACGTGCCTCGTTCATCATCTGGAACATGCAGGCCAGGCCCTGGTGCGGCTGGCCGACCAGGTAGCCGACGCACTGGCCGTTGTCGCCGAAGTTGAGCGCGGTGGAGGTGGTGCCGCGCCAACCCATCTTGTGGAACAGCCCGGCCAGCAGCACATCGTTGCGCGGGCCGAGGCTGCCGTCGGCGTTGACCAGGTACTTGGGCACGATGAACAGCGAGATGCCCTTCACTCCGGCTGGCGCGTCGGGCAGCTTGGCCAGGACCATATGCACGATGTTTTCGGACAGCTCATGGTCGCCGCCGGAGATGAAGATCTTGTTGCCCTTGATTCGGTAGCTGCCATCGCCGGCAGGCTCGGCGCGGGTGCGGATATCGGCCAGCGAGGAGCCGGCGTGAGGCTCGGTCAGGGCCATGGTGCCGAAGTAGCGGCCTTCGATCATGGGGTGCAGGAACAGACGCTTCTGTTCTTCGCTGGCAAAGCTCTCGATCAGGTTGGCGGCGCCCATGGTCAGGAACGGGTAGGCCGTAGTGCCGGCGTTGGCCGCCTGGAAGTGGGCGAAGCAGGCTTGCGATACCAGGCTGGGCAGTTGCATGCCGCCGACTTCGAAGTCGCGGTTGGCGTTGAGGAAGCCCGCCTCAAGGAACGCATCCACTGCCGGCTTTACCTCCGGTATCAGCTCGGCGCGGCCATTCACGTAGCGCGGTTCGTTCTCGTCGCCCTTGCGGTTGTGCGGGGCGAAGAATTTCTCGGCGATGGTGCGGGCGGTGGTCAGCGCGGCGTCGAAGGTCTCGCGGCTGTGCTCGGCGAAGCGCGGGCGCTGGGTCAGGGCCTCGGCGTCGAGGACTTCGTAGAGTTCGAAGGCGAGGTTGCGGCTGCTGAGGAGTTGCTCGGACATAGCGGCATTCCTGGTTCGGGATGCAGCGAGTCTAGGTGGGGTGGTGGCGCGGGGGACAGGTTAATTGGTTTGGGTGATATGGCTTTAAAAGCCCGATAGCCTTCAGGCGCCTGTGAGTCGAGCGCTGCAAGGGTTTCGTTCAGCGCTTGCGTGCCCTGCGCTGAGCGCAAAAACACCGCGGGGCGAGCCCGCTCCCGCCAAGGCCTGCATGCGACCTTGTGGGAGCGGGCTTGCCCCGCGATGACGTCAGCGGCCTTAACCGATGGTCATCAGGCTGGCGTTACCACCCGCTGCCGCGGTATTCACGCTCACCGCCCGCTCGATCACCAGGCGCTCCAGGGCGATCTGGTGATCGCCGCTCGACAGCCCATGCACGCCGACGATCGCGCCGGCACGCTTGGCCACCTGCTCGCAGACGCCGCGCAACTGGTCGGAGTGACCGTGGTGGATGACCGCGTCGAAGGCGACCTCATCCTTGCTCCAGTCTGCCACCAGCTTGATCTTCGCCTGCAGTTCCTTCGGCAGACGAGCGCGCACGGTCTTGGCCGGCTCGCCGTCGTGGAACACCGCCGAGCTACCCACGGCCAGTACCGCTGCCAGCTGAGCCAGCAGGTCGGCCTCGTTGTCGGCCAGGCACAGCACGTGTTCGCGTGGCAGTACGGTGTAGGTGTTGCGCTCGCCGGTCGGGCCTGGCAGCACGCGGGTGATGCCGCTCTGCGACTGCTCGGCGAACTGCTCGCACAGTGCGGCCAGGTCGCTCATCTGGCTGCTTACCGCCCAGGTCTTGAGGGTGGTCAGCGGCTTGAGCTGCTGGTCGCGCAGGGTGGTGTCGGCCTGGCTGCGCGCATCGTCGGCCTGGAAGTGGCGGGCAATGGCATCGGCCGGGCGGGTCGACAGCAGGCGGTACAGGTACAGCGGGCCGCCGGCTTTCGGGCCGGTGCCCGACAGGCCTTCACCGCCGAACGGCTGAACGCCGACCACGGCACCGACGATGTTGCGGTTGACGTACATGTTGCCGGCGTTGACGTTGTCCACCACCTTGGCGATGGTCTCGTCGATGCGGGTATGCACGCCCAGGGTCAAGCCATAGCCGGAAGCGTTGATCTGCTCGATCAGCTGGTCCAGGTCCTTGCGGTTGTAGCGCACCACGTGCAGCACCGGGCCGAAGATTTCGCGCTTGAGCTCGTCGAAGCTTTCCAGTTCGATCAGGGTCGGCATCACGAAGGTGCCGCGCTTGATCTCTTCACCCTCGGCGATGGCCACCTGGTAAACGCTGCGGCCTTTGTCGCGCATGCCTTGGATGTGCTTCTCGATGCCGGCCTTGGCTTCGGCGTCGATCACCGGGCCGATGTCCACGGACAGGCGCTCCGGGTTGCCCAGGCGGCTTTCGGCCATGGCGCCCTTGAGCATCTCGATCACGCGGTCGGCGGAGTCTTCCTGCAGGCACAGCACGCGCAGGGCCGAGCAACGCTGGCCGGCGCTGTCGAAGGCCGACGACACCACATCGATCACCACCTGCTCGGTCAGCGCCGAGGAGTCGACGATCATGGCGTTCTGGCCGCCGGTTTCGGCGATCAGCGGGATCGGCCGGCCCTGGTTGTCCAGGCGCCCGGCGATGTTGCGTTGCAGCAGGCGGGCGACTTCGGTGGAACCGGTGAACATCACGCCCTTGACGCGCTCGTCACCGACCAGGCCGGCACCGACGGTTTCGCCCTGGCCCGGCAGCAGTTGCAGCACGCCTTCGGGGATGCCGGCTTCGAGCATCAGGCGCACGGCTTGGGCGGCGATCAGCGGGGTCTGCTCGGCCGGTTTGGCCAGTACCGGGTTGCCGGCGGCGAGGGCCGCGGCCACCTGGCCGGAGAAGATCGCCAGCGGGAAGTTCCACGGGCTGATGCACACCACCGGGCCCAGTGGGCGGCAGCTGTCGTTGCGCAGGTCGTTGCGTGCCTGCACCGCGTAGTAGCGCAGGAAGTCCACGGCCTCGCGCACTTCGGCGATGGCGTTGGCGAAGGTCTTGCCGGCTTCGCGCACCAGCAGGCCCATCAGCGGCTGGATATCGGCTTCCATCAGGTCGGCGGCGCGTTCGAGGATCGCGGCGCGCTCGGCCGGCGGGGTGGCCTGCCAGATCGGCGCGGCGTTCAGTGCGCACTGGATGGCGTTGTCGACGTCGGCGACGGTGGCTTCCTGCACATGGCCGACCACATCGCGGTGATCCGATGGGTTGAGTACCGCCACGGCGGCTTGCTCGCTGGCGGCGCAGGCCAGCAACGGGGCGGCTTTCCAGTCGTTGTGGGCGGTGGCCAGCAGGGCGCACGACAGCGACGCCAGGCGGTGTTCGTTGGCCATGTCGATGCCGGCCGAGTTGGCCCGCTCGCTGCCGTACAGCTCACGCGGCATCGGGATGCGCGGGTGCGGCAGGCCGATGCTGCCTTCCTGGGTACCCATGCGCTCGATGCTGGCGACCGGGTCGGCGACCAGTTCCTGGATCGAAATCGAGTGGTCGGCGATGCGGTTGACGAACGAGGTGTTGGCGCCGTTTTCCAGCAGGCGGCGGACCAGGTAGGCCAGCAGGGTCTCGTGGGTGCCGACCGGTGCGTACACACGGCACGGACGGTTCAGCTTGCCCTCGGAGATCTTGCCCACTACTTGCTCGTACAGCGGTTCGCCCATGCCGTGCAGGCACTGGAACTCGTACTGGCCCGGGTAGTAGTTCTGCCCGGCGATGGTGTAGATGGCCGACAGGGTGTGGGCGTTGTGGGTGGCGAACTGCGGGTAGATGGCTTCCGGGACCGCCAGCAGCTTGCGGGCGCAGGCGACGTAGGAAACGTCGGTGTACACCTTGCGAGTGTAGACCGGGTAGCCTTCCAGGCCTTCGACCTGGGCGCGCTTGATCTCGCTGTCCCAGTAGGCGCCCTTCACCAGGCGGATCATCAGGCGGTGGCGGCTGCGCTTGGCCAGGTCGATGACGTAGTCGATCACGTACGGGCAGCGCTTCTGGTAGGCCTGGATAACGAAGCCGATGCCGTTCCAGCCGGCCAGCGAAGGCTCGAAGCACAGGCGCTCGAGCAGGTCCAGCGACAGCTCCAGGCGGTCGGCTTCCTCGGCGTCGATGTTCAGGCCGATGTCGTACTGCTTGGCCAGCAGGGTCAGCGACAGCAGGCGCGGGTACAGCTCGCTCATCACGCGCTCGTACTGGGCGCGGCTGTAGCGCGGGTGCAGGGCCGACAGCTTGATCGAGATGCCCGGGCCTTCATAGATGCCGCGGCCGTGCGAGGCCTTGCCGATCGAATGGATCGCCTGCTCGTAGGAGGCCAGGTATTTCTGCGCGTCATGCTCGGTCAGCGCGGCTTCGCCGAGCATGTCGTAGCTGTAACGGAAGCCTTTGGCTTCGAACTTGCTGGCGTTGGCCAGGGCCTCGGCGATGGTTTCGCCGGTGACGAACTGCTCGCCCATCAGGCGCATGGCCATGTCGACGCCCTTGCGGATCATCGGCTCGCCGCTCTTGCCGATGATGCGGGTGAGCGAGGAGGTCAGGCCGGATTCATTGTGGGTGCTGACCAGCTTGCCGGTCAGCAGCAGGCCCCAGGTGGCGGCGTTGACGAACAGCGACGGGCTGTTGCCCAGGTGCGGCTGCCAGTTGCCGGTGCTGATCTTGTCGCGGATCAGCGCGTCGCGGGTGCCTTTGTCGGGGATGCGCAGCAGGGCTTCGGCCAGGCACATCAGCGCCACGCCTTCTTGCGAGGACAGCGAGAACTCCTGCAGCAGGCCCTGGACGATACCGGCGCGGCCACCGGCGCTCTTCTGGTTGCGCAGCTTGTCGGCCAGGCTCGCAGCCAGCTTGTTGGTGGCTTCGGCCTGGGCCGCCGGCAGGCGTGCCTGCTCCAGCAGCATCGGCACCACTTCCTGCTCGGGGCGACGGTAGGCTGCGGTGATCGCCGAGCGCAGTACCGACTGCGGCAGGATGCTTTCGGCGAATTCCAGGAAGCACTGGTGGGCGTGGTCGGCGGCGACTTCGCCGGCGTCGTCGCCAGCGGCGGCATGGCCGTTGAGGTCGTTCAGGGTGGCGCCACCCTCGAGCTTCTCGAGATAGTTGAAGATCGCTTGCTTGATCAACCAGTGCGGCGTGCGGTCGATGGACTGCGCAGCTGCTTTGAGTCGCTCACGGGTCGGGTCGTCGAGTTTGACCCCAAGGGTGGTCGTCGCCATTTCTTATCCTCGTTATTGGCCACGGATGTGGCCTAAGCTGAAGGCAAGATTAGCCTGTAGGACAATTCGGGTGCAACCGGGTGCAACCCGAAATCTTCATGGCAAAGGTGCAACTCGTCTGAAGGATGTTTCCGGGCAGCCGAAAGCGTTTTTTTTGCTGCTTTTGCTTATGTAAAGCGCTGTGTTTGCTCCGAAAAGGAGCAAAAAAGGGGGTTTATCCGAAAAGACAGGGCTGGGTGCAACTTGCAAATGAAAAATGGTTGCACCTGGTTCATGTTGTTGCATAGGATTCGCCGCCTGGGTGCAACCGCCGTGCGCGACGGTCGCAAGAGATAAAAACAACGCCAGGGCACAACTCATGGGCAATCCACTAACGATCACCTTCGTGATCTACATTGCGGCAATGGTGCTGATCGGCTTCGCCGCCTATCGCTCCACCAAGAACCTTTCCGACTATATTCTCGGCGGCCGTAGTCTCGGCAGCGTGGTCACCGCGCTTTCCGCCGGCGCATCGGACATGAGCGGCTGGCTGTTGATGGGCCTGCCGGGCGCCATCTACTTCGCGGGCCTTTCCGAGGCCTGGATCGCCATCGGCCTGACCGTCGGCGCCTACCTGAACTGGTTGTTCGTCGCCGGCCGTCTGCGTGTGCAGACCGAGCACAACGGTGATGCCCTGACCCTGCCGGACTACTTCTCCAGCCGTTTCGAAGACAAGACCGGCCTGCTGCGGATCATCTCGGCGATCGTCATCCTGGTGTTCTTCACCATCTACTGCGCCTCCGGCATCGTTGCCGGCGCCCGCCTGTTCGAAAGCACCTTCGGCATGTCCTACGAGACCGCCCTGTGGGCCGGTGCCGCCGCGACCATCGCCTACACCTTCGTCGGTGGTTTCCTGGCGGTGAGCTGGACCGACACCGTGCAGGCCTCGCTGATGATCTTCGCGCTGATCCTGACGCCGGTGATCGTGCTGATCTCCACCGGCGGCTTCGACCAGACCTTCGCCGCCATCGATGCGGTGAACCCGGCGCACTTCGACATGTTCAAGGGCGCGACCTTCATCGGCATCATCTCGCTGATGGGCTGGGGCCTGGGCTACTTCGGCCAGCCGCACATCCTGGCACGCTTCATGGCCGCCGACTCGGTGAAGTCGATCGCCAACGCCCGTCGCATCTCCATGACCTGGATGATCCTGTGCCTGGCCGGTACCTGCGCGGTGGGCTTCTTCGGTATCGCCTACTTCTCGGCGCATCCTGAGCTGGCGGGCCCGGTCACCGAGAACCACGAGCGCGTGTTCATCGAGCTGGCCAAGATCCTGTTCAACCCGTGGATTGCCGGTATCCTGCTGTCGGCCATCCTGGCCGCGGTGATGAGCACCCTGAGCTGCCAGCTGCTGGTGTGCTCCAGCGCCCTGACCGAAGACTTCTACAAGTCGTTCCTGCGCAAGAACGCCTCGCAGACCGAGCTGGTCTGGGTCGGTCGTCTGATGGTCCTGGCCGTCGCGCTGATCGCCATCGCCATGGCCGCCAACCCCGAGAACCGCGTGCTGGGCCTGGTGGCCTACGCCTGGGCGGGCTTTGGTGCCGCCTTCGGTCCGGTGGTGCTGATCTCGGTGCTGTGGAAGGGCATGACCCGCAACGGCGCCTTGGCCGGTATCGTGGTCGGCGCGCTGACCGTGATCCTGTGGAAGAACTACGTGGGCCTGGGCCTGTACGAGATCATCCCGGGCTTCTTGTTCGCCAGCATCGCCATCTTCGTGGTGAGCAAGCTGGGCAGCCCGTCGAACAGCATGGTTTCGCGCTTTGAAACCGCTGATGCGGCGTACCACGCTGACAAGTAACGCCTGCTGAATCGACGTCGCCTTCATCGCCGGCAAGCCAGCCCCCACAGGGATCACCTCAAGTCTGTGGGGGCCGGCTTGCCGGCGATGAGGTTCAAATCGTTCGACCGCCGTACCTGACGTCTCCCTCGCGACAAGGTAAACTTGCCGCCCCCGCAGGAGCCGCCATGAACTATCGTCACGCCTTCCACGCCGGCAACCACGCCGACGTCCTCAAGCACATCGTCCTCACCCGCCTCATCGCCCTGATGTCGCGCAAGGAGCAGCCGTTCGCCTATATCGACACCCACGCCGGCCTGGGTCTCTACGACCTGCAGGGCGACCAGGCGAGTCGTACCGGCGAATACCTCGAAGGTGTGGCCCGTCTGTGGAATCGCGATGATCTGCCGGCCGTCACCGCCGACTATCTAGGCGTTATCAAGCGCCTGAACAAGAACGGCGAGCTGCGTTACTACCCGGGCTCTCCCGAGCTGGCCCGCCGCCTGATGCGCGAGCAGGACCGCGCGCAGCTCAACGAAAAGCACCCCGAAGATGGCGCGCTGCTCAAAGAGAACATGAAGAAGGATCCGCGCGTCACCGTACACCTGGGTGAGGGATGGCACATTCCGCGGGCCTTGCTGCCCGTGCAGGAGAAGCGCGCGATCATGCTGATCGACCCGCCGTTCGAGCAGGCCGACGAGCTCAAGCGTTGCACCATTGCCATGAAGGAGGCGATCGGTCGCATGCGCCAGACCGTCGCGGCGATCTGGTACCCCATCAAGGACCAGCGCTCGCTGACCCGCTTCTATCAGGACCTGACCAGCACCGGCGCGCCGAAGCTGCTGCGGGTCGAGCTGTACGTCCATCACCAGGACAGCCCGCAGGGCCTGAACGGCTCGGGCCTGGCTATCGCCAACCCGCCGTGGGGCCTGGAGGACGAGCTCAAGACGCTGCTGCCCTGGCTGGCCAAGGAACTGGCGCAGACCGCCGGCAGCTTCCGCATGGACTGGCTGATCGCCGAGTAAGCGGGCGGCACGATACCCTCATGGCAACGGGCTTGCCCCGCGATGGCGCCGGTGGATTCGCCGCTATCGCGGGGCAAGCCCGCTGCCACGCGAGTGCATCGCGCCTGGCCATCTTTGCGTTATAATCCCGCCCCTTTAGCCGCCATCCGCCCGAATGGCCGTTGGCGCACTTCATACCGATTTGAGAGGCTAACCCCTTGGCACTGACGATTCTTGGCCTGTCCGGCGCCCTTAGCCATGACCCTTCCGCGGCCCTGTACATCGACGGCAAGCTGATTGCCGCCGCCGAAGAAGAGCGCTTCGTGCGTGACAAGCATGCGAAGAACCGCATGCCCTACGAGTCGGCGAAGTTCTGCCTGGAGCAGGCCGGCATCAAGCCGTCGGACGTCGACGTGGTGGCCATTCCGTTCGCCCCGATCAGCCTGTTCGGCAAGGCCCGCTGGCACTACGCCAAACGCTACTGGTACGCCCCGGACCGCGCCCTCGACGCGCTGCTGATGGGCAACCGCCGTTACAAGCGCTACCGCAAGAAGATCGTCTGGTGCCTGGAGCAGCTGGGTTTCGATCCGAAGAAGATCAAGATCGAACCGGTCGAGCACCACCTGGCCCACGCCTCCAGCGCCTACCACTGCTCGGGTTTCAAAGAGAAGACCGCGATCCTCGGTATCGACGGCAAGGGCGAATACGCCACTACCTTCTTCGGCTACGGCGAGAACGGCAAGATCCACAAGATCAAGGAGTTCTTCGACCCGGATTCGCTGGGTGGCCTGTACGGCGCGATCACCGAGTTCCTCGGCTTCGAGATGCTCGACGGTGAGTTCAAGGTGATGGGCATGGCGCCGTATGGCGACGCCAGCAAGTACGACTTCTCGCGCCTGGCCAGCTTCGAAAACGGCGAACTGGTGATCAACACCGAGTACGCCAACGTCATTGGGCTGCGCCGCTATAAAGAAAAGGGCAAGGGTTTCTACTTCTCGCCCAAGCTGATCGAGTGGCTGGGCCCGAAACGCGAAGGCGACATCGCCGACGAGCCGTACATCCACTACGCGGCCAGCATGCAGGCACTGTTCGAGAAGCTGGCCCTGCAGATGATCGACCATTACCTGGGCGATACCCTGAAAGAGACCGGCAAGCTGGCCTTCGCCGGCGGCTGTGCTCTGAACGTCAAGCTGAACCAGAAGATCATCGCCCGCGATGACGTGAAAGAGCTGTTCGTCCAGCCGGCCTCCGGCGACGCCGGTACTGCGGTGGGTGCTGCTGCCTATGTGTCCCACGCCCGCGGCGTGCCGGTCGAGAAGATGGAGCACGTCTACCTCGGCCCGGCGTACTCCAACGAAGACGTGATCGCCGCCTGCGCCCGTCACCCGAGCAAACCGGTATGGCGCAAGCTTGAGAACATGCCCGAGCAGATCGCCAAGATCATGGTCGACGGCAACCCGGTGGCCTGGTTCCAGGGCCGCATGGAGTTCGGCCCGCGTGCGCTGGGTGGTCGTTCGATCATCGGTTGCCCGAGCGTGCCGGGCGTGGCCGACCGCATCAACCACCAGATCAAGTTCCGCGAGCGCTGGAGGCCTTTCTGCCCGTCGATGCTCGACACCGTTGCCCCGCAGATGATCAAGATCGATCATCCGGCACCCTTCATGACCTTCACCTTCGAAGTGGCTGAAGAGTGGAAGAGCCGGGTACCGGAGGTGGTTCACGAGGACGGCACTTCCCGCGCCCAGGTGCTCAAGCGCGAGTACAACCCGCGCTACTACGACATGATGAAGGCCCTTGAGGGCCTGACCGGCAACGGCGTGTCGCTGAACACCTCGCTCAACCGCCGTGGCGAACCGATGATCTGCTCGCCGACCGACGCCCTGAACATGTTCTTCGGCTCGGATCTGCAGTACCTGATCATGGAAGACATCCTGGTGGTCAAGGACGGCGCTGCGCCTTATGACCAGCCGCTCTGAACCGCGGATCCTGCAGTTCTGCCACGGCTATGACGGGCCCTTCCTCGATTGCGCCCGTCAGTACGCCAGCCTGTTCCAGGGCAGCGGCTACAAGGTCACCACCGTGTTCCTCACCGGGGCGGCTGACGCGCAGGTCGCGGCTGGCTGCGCCTCGGACGAGGTGTTGTTCCTAGAGTTCAGTTCAAAGGCCGTGCGCGGCTTGAAGCTGGGCGCCATCGCCGCGCTGCGCAAGATTGCCGCGCAGCGCAACTTCAGCTTCTGCATCGCTCACCGCTTCAAGCCGATCTATGTCGCGCTGCTGGGCACCGGTTTGCCGGTGATCGGTGTGCATCATGCGTTCGGCGATTATCAGCGCAAGGGGCGGCGGCTGTTCGCCAACCTGTTGCGCAAGCGCCTGAGCTTGCTGGGGGTGTCGGATGCGGTGCGCGATGACATGCGCCGTTGCCTGGCGCACTGGCCTGCCGAGCGCATCCAGACCCTCTACAACCGCATCGACATCGAGACGCTGCAGGCCAGCCTGGTCCCTCGCGATGAAGCGCGCCGGGCCTTGGGGCTGGATGAGCAGGCCTGGGTGGTCGGCAATGTCGGTCGCCTGCATCCGGACAAGGACCAGGCCACGCTGCTGCGCGGATTTGCCCAAGCGCTGCCAGGGTTGCCGCCCGGCGCGCGGCTGGCGATCCTGGGCAAGGGGCGGCTGGAGGCGAATCTCAAGGCGTTGGCTGCCGAGCTAGGTATTGCCGCGCAGGTGGATTTCCTTGGCCAGGTGGCGGATGCCCGTCGCTACTTTCAGGCGTTTGATGTCTTCGCGTTGAGTTCGGACCACGAGCCGTTCGGCATGGTCCTGCTCGAAGCCATGGTCGCTGGTGTACCGCTGCTGGCCACCGCCTGCGGTGGTGCGCGCGAGGTGGTCGAGGGGGTCGGCGTGCTGTTCCCGCTGGGCGATGCCGCGCAGCTGGCCCAGGGCCTCAAGCACCTGGCCGGGCTGGATGAGCAGCAGCAGGCGGCGTGTGCGCAGCATATGCTGCAACGCCTGCGCGAGCGCTTCAGCGATCAGGCGGTGCGCGATACGTTCTGGCAATTGCCGCAAGTCCGTGCGCTGGTAGCGGAGGCCTGATGCTCAACTTCATCCAAGGCTGGCGCGAACGCGGTTGGCAGGTCATCGATGCGGCCGCTTACGGCGAGGCCTGGCAGCGCTTTGGCGGCAGTGTCGCCACCCACCCGCTGGTGATCGAGCAACTGGCCGAGCTGGCACAGATCCCGGTGCGCTACCTGGGGTACCCACAGGGCGGCGAATTCAAGGCTGCGCTGCCGACGTGGGGGCGCCACCTGGCGCTGTCCAAGGAGGTGCTCAAGCGCCACGGCAAGAAGGGCCTGTTCGACCTGGGCAATGCCGAAATCATCCTACCGGCTGCCGATGATTGCGCCGCGCCGCTGCGTCATGCCGGGCGTTACCTGTCGGCGTTGAACCAGGGTCGATTCAGCGGCCTGAAGGTGCAGCCCGAGCAACTGGCGATGGCTCGCGCTCACGAAGACCTGTCGAAGAAGTTTCGCTACAACCAGCGTCGCGAGTTGCGCCTGCTGGAGGAGGCGGGCGGGCAGGTGCGGCCGATCAGCGATTTCAGCGCTGCCGAGATCGCTGCCATGTACTGCGAGCTGTTCCAGCGCCGCTGGGGTTTCCCGGCCACTGGCGCGGCGCGAATGGCCGAGGTGGTCGAGCGCCTGCGTGAGCTGTTGATCGGCTCGGTGCTGTTCCTGGAGGACAAACCGATCGCGATCCAGCTGGTGTACCGCGTCGAGGCTCCGGCGTGGATCAGCATCGAGTACGTCAATGGCGGCGTCGACCCCGAGACCAAGGCCTTCAGCCCCGGTAGTGTGTTGAGCTTCCTCAACACACAGGCTGCCTGGGAGGACGCCAATGCGCGCGGCAAGGCGCTGCGTTTCTCCTTCGGCCGTGCCGACCGCGAGTACAAGGACCGTTGGTGCAACCCTGTGCCGGTGTTCCAGTCGTGAGCCGCAAGCAGCAATTGCTCAAGCGCCACCGGCGCAACAAGCGCCTGGGCCTTTTGGTCGCGCTGGTGCTGTTGGTTGCGCTGGGAGGGCTCACCTGGTGGTGGCTGCCGCTGTTGCTGTTGCCACTGCTGTGGGCCGCTCATGAAGCGTGGTTCGCCGACCACCTGTTCTATGCGCCCAGCGAAGACTACACCTACCGCTTCGGCGAGCAGACCCGCGAAGCGATTGCTACGTTGCAGGGCGACCTGCTGCGCACCGATGCCGCCTTGCATGGCGACGAGACACTGATACTCGAAATCGGTATCAAGAGCACTTGGCTGGGGCGCTTGCTCGACCCTCGGGTCGAGTTGCTGGGTGCCACGGCGAGTGATGCGCAGACCTTCGAGCGTGGCGCCCGGGGTGTGCGCTACCTCAACCTGACCGGCCTGGCCGAGCCGCTGGCGGCGGGCACGCTGCGCTTGCGCGGGCGCCATTGCCGCTTGCAGGGCAGTCCGCGCCTGTGGATAACCCCGGCCATCGAGCTGCGCAAGCGGCGGGTGATGGTCATTGCGCCCCACGCCGACGACGCCGAGCTTGCCGCCTACGGCTTGTACAGCCAGGCCGAGGAAACCTGGGTGGTAACCCTGACCGCCGGTGAAATCGAGGCCGAGCACTACCAGCGCATGGGCCTGGAAAGGGCCGAGGCCGCGCGGCTCAAGGGTCGGCTGCGGGCCTGGGACAGCATTGCCGTGCCCCGCTGGGCAGGGGTGGCGGAGTCACGTTGCGTGCAACTGGGCTATTTCTGCCTGCAACTGCCCGCCATGCAAGCGGCGCCGGCCCAGCCGCAGGTCTCGCGTGAAGCGGACATGGCGGATATCCGCCCGTTCCGTTGCTTCAATCCGTTCCCGTTGCCCGCCGATGCCGATGGCGCGCCGACCTGGCATAACCTGCTGGCCGACCTGCGTGCGCTGTTGGAAATGGCCAGGCCGCAGGTGCTGGTGATGCCGCACCCGACCCTCGACCCGCACCCCGATCACATCTGTGCCCAGGCTGCCGTGCGCGAAGCGCTGCAAGGTTTGGCCTGGCAGCCGGAGACGCTGCTGTGCTACGCCAACCATCTGCATGACAATGACCGCTGGCCGATGGGCGACAGCGGCGATGGCGTGGCCTTGCCGCCGCAGCTGGAAAGCACTGAGGCCTGGCTGCCGTGCAGCCTGCTGCTGGACACCGCGACTCAGCGCGACAAGGCCATGGCCTTGGGCATGATGCACGACTTGCAACCCCCGGCGCCTTTCAAGCGCCGCCTGCGCCGTGTGCTGCAGCGCTGGCTGGCAGGCCGCCGACCGTCGCCTTATGGAGAGAACGAGTTCTTCCGCAAGGCTGTGCGTCGGCATGAACTGTTCTGGCGTCGCGACCTGTGACCCCGAAGCATGATGACTGCGATAGCGCCGAGCGCCCAAGGAACGCAATGAAAGTCCTATTTCTGGTGCAGAAGGAACAACGGGCGATTCTCGATCGCCTGTACGATGGCGTGGCCGCCCATTGCGACTGCGACCTGCGTTGGCTTACCGACCAGGACCAGCGTGACCTGCGACGCTATTTCAAGCGCGAAGTGGACGTCACGCGCTACGACCGCATCGTGTTCTTCCTGCGTTTCAAGCAGGAGATCCGTCAGGTCGCGTTCATCCGCAGCGTGCCCAACCTGGTGATCCTCGAGCACGACGCCTACCAGAACTACATCCCCTGCAAGTACACCGGCAAGTTCAGCGAGCACTATCGGCAACTGCCGTGGGCGCGGGTGATCAGCTCCGGCTACATGGTCAGCGAGCGCCTGCGCCAGGAAGGGTTCGACGCGGTGTTCGTGCCCAAGGGATACGACGAGCAGTTGTTGACCGATCAGGGCCGTGAGCGCGATATCGAACTGGCGTTCGTCGGCAGTACCAAGAGCGTTGCCTATAGCGGTCGCAAGGCGCTGCTGGATGAGTTGGGGCAAGTGGAGAACCTGGTCGTTACCCGTACCAAGTCGGGCGAGGATTACTGCAACACACTCAACCGTATCCGCTTCTTCGTCAGCGCCGATGTCGGCATGGGCGAGTACATGATCAAGAACTTCGAGGCGATGGCCTGCGGTTGCGTGCTGCTGGCCTACGACCAAGGCAATGAGGAAAACCGTGCGCTGGGCCTTGTGGACATGCACAACGTGGTGCTGTACGACAGCATTCCGGCACTGCAGGCCAAGCTGCGGCAGTTGCGCGAGGCCCCGGCGCTGGCGGCGCGCATCGCCGCCAATGGCCGTGCGCTGGCGACCTCTGGCTTCAGTTTCGCCGAGGTCGGTCGAAGCATTGTCGAGCATATGAAGCCTGCGCTGCGCCCGCATCCACCGTTGACCGCCTGGCAGCGTTTGCGCTTGCGCCTCGGCTTCTGAGGCGTTGCGGCTCCAGCAAGTGACTGGTTTCAGGATTTATCGAAATTTCAGAGAGGCGTGAAGCCGTTGAATATCCTCAACGTGATGTGGTCGGGCGGGGCGCCTTTCTCATCCATCCACAGCGTTCATCGGCAGGTGCTGGCGCATGCTTGTGCGGGAGCCCAGGTGCATAATTGGCTGTTGCTGGGTGATGGTCTGTGCAGCGGTGTGGGGCAGGTGCGCAATTGGCATTTGCCCGCTCGGGTTCTCAAGGGGCGACTGCCTCATCGCCTGACCTTGGCCTGGGTTCGCTGGCGTCTGCGTCGCGCGCTGAGAGATGTGGCGCCTGATGTCTTGTTGATCGACGGCTTAGGCGTGGCGCGGCTGTTGCTGCCCCTGATGCAGCATTTTCCTGAAGTGAGAATCTCCGTCCTGTTTCATGGCGCGACCCGTTTGACCGGGCGTGACATTGCTTTGTTTCGCCGGTTTCCCATCGAGCGCCTGAGGGTCGCTGCCGTCTCCGCTACGCTCGCCGGCGCGCTCGAACTGGATCTGGGACGCCCGGTACGTACCTTGCGCGTGGCGCTCGACCCCGAGGCATTCGGCAGTCAGTTGCCGAGTCGGGCCGAGGCGAGGCGCGGGTTGGGCCTCGCGTCCCAGGCGTCGGCCCCCGTGCTGGGTGCTGTCGGGCGGTTGGTCGAGAGCAAAGGATTCGAACTGCTGATCGAGGCTTTCGCCAAGGCAAACGCAGCGCAGCCCGGCATGCAACTGGCGATTTTGGGCGATGGCCCGCTGCGAGGAAAACTGGAGGCTCGGGTCAGGTCACTCGGCGTGGGTGACAGCGTACGCCTCTATGGTCATCGCAAGGACTCGACACGTTTGTATCCGGCATTCGACTGGTTGTTCGTGCCTTCCCATGCCGAGGGGCTGGGGTTGGTGGTTCAGGAGGCCGTGCTGTCCAGGGTGCCTGTGGTCTGCAGCGACTTGCCGGTGTTCCGCGAGCAGTTGGGCGAGAGCGGATGCTACCTTCCCGTTGGCGATGAGCACGCTTGGACCGCTGCCATGAGCGACTGTCACCAGTGGAACGCCGAGGCAAAGGCGTCCGAACAATGGAAAGCCCTGGCCCCGGATGAGGGTTGGCAGGCCTTCAAGGCTGGCTCGGCTGGCCTGCTGGAGCGCTGACGGTCATTGACTGGTCAAGGCTGTCTGGAATTGCTCGAGGGGAAATGTACTGGCGAGGGGTTCCCGTTCGATGTAGCGGACCATGTGCTGCACGTTGCGTTGCACCAATCGCGACGACAACGGCGCACGCAGGAAGCGCATGTCGGCCACGTCGATCAGCCCCAGCAACCCTTCGGGGGTTTCAACCACGTTGCCCAGATGCAATGAACGGAAGTAGATCCCTGCGCGATGCAGGCGATGGATCAGCTCGATGAGGCGGGGCAGTTCCCGCTCCCAGCTGAAACCAGGGGTGCGTGACAATTGCAACAATGTTTGACCCGGCAAGGGACGGTAAAGTACCGCGGTGCGTCCCGGCAGTGGCAGCTTGTGGTGGCTGAGCACTTCCAGGGTCGGGAAGCCTGCCAGGGTCAGGCGCGCGGCATTGTCGATGAAGCGCTGCGAGTAAGGGCGCAGCAGCGCAGATGAAATAAGGCGTTTGCGACGGAAAACCTTGAGAATATTTCCATCCTCAAGCAGGTAGACTTTGGCGCCATGGCTATCTGCCTCGAGCACCTTGGCACCGAGTGTCATGTAGTCGAATTCGACCTGGGAGAGCCGGGAGCAATGCATGTGATTAGAGCCTTGTCTTAAGAGCAGGCAAAATGACCGGCAATAATGCCGAAAATTATCTGTCAGCACCATGTTGGTGTATTTGTGTTTCACCGGGGGAAAGGGATGTTGTACGAGAAAAGCTGGGCGAAGGCTTGGCTGGCAACGGGTTTTGTCTGGTTTTTGGCGGCGGTGGCGTTGGCGCCAACCAACAAGTTGTACCAACAGGGCATGATCCTGTTTCTGTGGTTGCCCACCCTGGGGTTGGCGTGGTCCGCCAGGCGGGTGTTCCTTCAGGCCTGGTGTCGACAGCCGGCATTGTGGATCGGTATCGCTGCATTGCTGATCTGGAGCGCTGTGACGCTGTTTTGGTCGGCTGCTGAAGACGGTGTACGCGAAGCCAAGCGGCTGCTGTACATCCTGCTGTTTCTAATGGCCTTTCCGCTGCTGGGAAGCATGGGGCTATCAGCTGCCTGGCGCCTGCTGCAGCTAGGCGGTGCCCTGTTGGCGGTAGCCGCGTTGATTTCGATCGTGGAGTTTTACGGAGTATCTGGCCAGCCATTGGTCGAGCGTCTGGCCGGCATTGGTGAGATTTCCCATCCGATTCTAGGCGCCTATGTCATTGCCGCCGCTATCCTGTGGATGCTGTATGCCTGCCCGCGTCACCGTGGTCTGCAACTGGCCTGGGCACTGGGGCTGGGCTGCCTGGGGGCGTTCGTGATTCTCAGCCAGAGCCGAGGCGCCGCATTGGCGTTGGTTGCGACGGTCATCCTGGGTGTTCTGTGGCACCGTGATCGTGCCAGCCAGTGCTTCGCGCTGTTGGCCACTTTGGCGACGGGGGCGGCGTTCTACCTGATGTACGACTTGATCATGGCGCGCGGTTCCTCCTATCGCCCAGAAATCTTCGTGTCGTCCATGCACATGATCGCCGAGCATCCGCTCACTGGACTGGGGCTTGGCGCCTACTACCGCGTTGAGGCGCTTGGCGAGCTGTTCGAGCATACGCACAACATGTTCACCCATGTCGCCGTGGAGCTGGGTTTGCCGGGCATGCTGCTGTGGCTGGCGGTCTGGTTGTTCACCCTGGGCGAGATCGTCCGCGCCCGGCACACGGCCTTTGGCAAGGCTCTGCTTGGCCTCTGGGTGTTTTCCACCCTGGCCATGCAGTTCGACGCCGCCAGCCTGACCGCCACCCCGCGCGCCGAGTGGTTCATCAGCTGGTTGCCGGTGGGCCTGGCGATGTTGTTGCCATGGGCAGATGACCAGAATCGACGCTGTGGTAAAATCGCCGGTTCAATCTGAACAGCGAGCTCGATGATGGCCGAAACACCGCTACCGGCGGAGAACACCTCCAGCCTGAAGATCTACTTCAGGCTGCTGAGCTACGTGAAACCCTACATCGGCATCTTCCTGCTGAGCATCGTGGGGTTCGTGATCTTCGCCTCGACCCAGCCGATGCTGGCCGGGATCCTCAAGTATTTCGTCGACGGCCTGAGCAACCCCCAGGCCGTTCTCTTCCCCGACGTGCCCTACCTGCGAGACTTGCAACTGCTGCAGGCGGTGCCGCTGCTGATCATCCTCATCGCCGCCTGGCAGGGGCTGGGATCGTTCCTCGGCAACTACTTCCTGGCCAAAGTGTCGCTGTGCCTGGTGCATGACCTGCGTGTGGAGCTGTTCAACAAGCTGCTGGTCCTGCCCAATCGCTATTTCGACAACCACAACTCCGGCCACCTGATTTCGCGCATCACCTTCAACGTGACCATGGTCACCGGTGCCGCCACCGATGCGATCAAAGTGGTGATCCGTGAAGGACTGACGGTGGTGTTCCTGTTCGTCTACCTGCTGTGGATGAACTGGAAGCTGACCCTGGTCATGCTGGCGATCCTGCCGGTGATCGCCGTGATGGTAAGCACCGCCAGCAAGAAATTCCGCAAGCAGAGCAAGAAGATCCAAGTGGCCATGGGGGATGTGACGCACGTTGCCTCCGAGACCATCCAGGGTTATCGGGTGGTGCGCAGTTTCGGCGGTGAGCGTTACGAGGAGCAGCGCTTCAGCCAGGCCAGCCAGAGCAACACCGACAAGCAGCTGCGTATGACCAAGACCGGCGCGTTGTACACGCCGCTGCTGCAACTGGTGATCTATACCGCCATGGCCACGCTGATGTTCCTGGTGCTGTTCCTGCGAGGGGACGCGTCAGCGGGTGATTTGGTGGCCTACATCACCGCCGCCGGCTTGCTGCCCAAGCCGATCCGCCAGCTATCGGAAGTCAGCTCGACCATTCAGAAGGGCCTGGCGGGCGCCGAGAGCATATTCGAGCAACTGGACGAAGAGCCCGAAGTGGACAAAGGCACTGTGGAGAAGGAACGAGTGCAGGGCCGCCTTGAGGTTCGCAACCTCAGCTTCACCTACCCGGGCACCGAGCGCCAGGTGCTTAGCGACATCAGCTTCACCGCCGAGCCGGGCCAGATGATCGCCCTGGTTGGCCGGTCGGGTAGCGGCAAGTCGACGCTGGCGGCGCTGATTCCGCGTTTCTACCATCACAGCGAAGGGCAGATCCTGCTCGATGGCGTGGAGATCGAGGACTATCGCCTGCGTAACCTGCGTCGGCATGTGTCCCAGGTCACTCAGCACGTCACGTTGTTCAACGACACCGTGGCCAACAACATTGCCTATGGCGATCTGGCTGGGGCCCCTCGGGCCGACATCGAGGCCGCCGCCGCCGATGCCTACGCCAAGGAGTTCGTCGAGCAACTGCCCAAAGGCTTCGATACTGAGGTCGGGGAAAACGGCGTGCTGTTGTCCGGCGGCCAGCGCCAGCGCCTGGCGATAGCGCGTGCCCTGCTGAAGAACGCGCCGTTGCTGATTCTGGACGAGGCGACCTCGGCGCTCGACACCGAGTCCGAGCGGCATATCCAGGCGGCCCTTGACCATGTCATGCAGGGACGCACCACGCTGGTCATTGCGCACCGACTGTCGACCATCGAGAAGGCGGACATGATCCTGGTCATGGACCAGGGCCGTCTGGTGGAGCGCGGTACTCATGCAGCGCTGCTAGAGGCCAATGGCTATTATGCCCGCCTGCACGCGATGGGGCTGGATGCGCCAGAAAACGCCGATATCACTTGAAGTTCCTGAGATCGGGGCCGGCAAGGCCCCGATTGTCACTGCAGTTTTCCACAGCGAAGCTGGCCGTAAAGCCCTCCTCAACCCTGTGCTAATATCCTGCCCCTGTTCACTTTTCCAATAATGGGTTGCCCATGAAGTTGTCCATGCCGCGTTTCGATCAAGCCCCGGTACTGGTGGTCGGCGATGTCATGCTCGACCGCTACTGGCATGGCGGTACTTCGCGTATATCGCCTGAGGCGCCGGTGCCGGTGGTCAAGGTCGATCAGATCGAGGATCGCCCCGGCGGCGCTGCCAACGTGGCCTTGAACATCGCCGCGCTCGGTGCCCCAGCCGCGTTGGTCGGTGTCACTGGCCAGGACGAGGCCGCCGATAGCCTGACCAACAGCCTGCAGGCCGCAGGCGTACGCTCGATCTTCCAGCGCATCGCCCATCAGCCGACCATCGTCAAGCTGCGGGTCATGAGCCGCCACCAGCAGTTGCTGCGCATCGATTTCGAAGAACCCTTCGCCACCGACCCGCTGTCGCTAGGTGCGGAAGTGGATGGGTTGCTCGAAGGCGTCAAGGTGCTGGTACTGTCCGACTACGGCAAGGGCGCACTGAAGAACCACCAATCGCTGATCCAGGCCGCCCGCGGCAAAGGCATCCCGGTGCTGGCCGACCCTAAGGGCAAGGATTTTTCGATCTATCGCGGCGCCAGCCTGATCACCCCGAACCTCAGCGAGTTCGAGACCATCGTCGGCCGTTGCGCCGACGAGGCCGAACTGGTGGCCAAGGGCCTGAAGCTGCTCGAAGAGCTGGACCTGGGCGCGCTGCTGGTGACCCGTGGCGAGCACGGCATGACCTTGCTGCGTATCGGCCACCCGGCGCTGCACCTGCCGGCCCGAGCCCGTGAGGTGTTCGACGTCACCGGTGCCGGCGATACAGTGATTTCGACCCTTGCTGCCGCCATTGCCGCTGGCGAAGACCTGCCTCACGCGGTCGCCCTGGCCAACCTGGCCGCCGGTATCGTAGTCGGCAAATTGGGTACCGCGGCTATCAGCGCCCCCGAACTGCGCCGCGCGATCCAGCGTGAGGAAGGCTCCGAGCGCGGTGTGTTGGGCTTGGAGCAGCTGCTGCTGGCCATCGATGACGCCAGGGCGCACAACGAGAAGATCGTCTTCACCAATGGCTGCTTCGACATCCTGCACGCAGGTCATGTGACCTACCTGGAGCAGGCCCGTGCCCAGGGCGACCGCCTGATTGTCGCGATCAACGACGATGCGTCGGTCAGCCGCCTGAAAGGCCCGGGGCGCCCGATCAACAGCGTCGATCGGCGCATGGCCGTGCTGGCCGGGCTCGGTGCGGTGGACTGGGTCATCAGCTTCCCCGAGGACACCCCCGAAAACCTGCTGCGCCAGGTCAAGCCGGATGTGCTGGTCAAGGGCGGCGACTACGGTATCGACCAGGTGGTCGGCGCCGATATCGTCAAGGCCTATGGCGGTACGGTAAAGGTGTTGGGCCTGGTGGAGAACAGCTCGACCACGGCGATCGTCGAGAAGATTCGTAAGCACTGACTCAGCTGCAATCGCGGGGCAAGCCCGCTGCCAAGATACTCGTGGCTGTGGGCTTGCCCCGCGCTCATTTGTGCAGCGTGTCCCGCGCCCGCTCCAGTAATGCCCGGGCCTTGTCACTGAAGCGCTCCAGGTGCGAAGCCGGTTCACGCTTGTGTTCTACCAAGCCCTGGCGTTTCAACCAGTCCTTCCAGCGTATCCGCTCTTCGCGTACCACCCAGCCTTCCTGCTGCGCAAAGCTCTCGGCCAGCCATAGGCCGCGCGTGCTTGCCGGTAGCAACTGGTCCTTCCTCAGTGTGAACAGCTCCGCCACGGGCTGGCCGTCCTTCAACGGCATCAGGTAAAGGTCTGGTCGCTTGCGATCGAGCCGTGCCACCAGTTGGTCGCCTTCGAGCCTCTCGTCGACATGGAACAGGCTCAGTGACTTGGCCTCTTTTGGCACCTGCAGACGCAGGTCGTAGATCAACTGCAACGATGCGGTGGGCAGGTGCACGTAGGCCCGTGGTCGCTCCAACAGGATCAGCCTGGCGCAATGCACCGGGCGGGCGGCACCGGACTCGGGCGTAAGCACGAACGGCAGCGCTTCTCGGTAGTGCAGGGCGTCGGCATAGGGCGCCGGTAGCCAGGTGTCGTTGAAACGTCCGCCAAGCCAGCCTTCAGGAGTTTCCAGCAGGCACTCCTCGGCCACTTCCTGGATCGCCGTGTGCAGCGGCAGGTTCAGCTCATGGGCCGGTACATAGCCGGAAATCAGCTTGAGCACCACATCGCCACGGTCCTGTCGGCGCTGGCGCACCAGCACCCAGTAGTCGCGGCCCTGCCAGTGCAGGGTCAGGCGCACCGATACGCCGAGGTTGGCCAGTTCGGCCACGAAATGCTCGGGGTCGGCGACCTGAATGGCCTTGCGCCGCTGCAGGGTCTGGGCAAAGTTCAGCGGCATACCAATGCTCTGGTAGGTCAGGCCATCGGGAGTGGCCTCGACATGCAGCGGCAGGGTCTTGAAATTGCTCGGATTCTTGCGGATCAGCGTACGCGGCACGAGGCTCCTCCTTGCGTTGGGCCCCCGCCCGGGCGGCTCAGGGCCGACCCAGGATGCGGGCGACGGTGGCCACGTTGTGGGCCAGATGCACTGGGTTGATGGTGCCGACGATGGCACTGCATACGCCGGGGTGGGCAAACAGCAACTCGAAGCTGGCCTGCACCGGATCGATACCCGGAGCCAGGCAGATATGGCCGCTGGCCAGGGCTTTCTTCACCAGGATGGCCTTGCCGTGTTCGGCAGCGTAGTCGAGCACGGGCCGCTCCGCCTGCTCGTTGAGGTTGTAGGTGACCATGGCGCAATCACCCCGTTCCAGGGCCTTCAGGCCACCTGCGGCGGTCTTGCCGGAGAAACCGTAGCCGAGGATCTTGCCCTCGCGCTTGAGCGCGGCCAGGGTTTCATACACCCCCTCCTGCTCGAGGATCGCCAGGTCGTTGCCATCGGAGTGCACCAGCACTAGCTCGATGCGGTCGGTCTCCAGGCGCTTGAGGCTGCGTTCGACCGAGCGACGGGTATGGGCGGCGCTGAAATCGAAATGCGACTGGCCATCCTCGAACTCTTCCCCGACCTTGCTGACGATTACCCATTGCTCGCGTTGGCCGCGCAGCAACGGGCCGAGGCGCTCCTCGCTGCGGCCATAGGCCGGGGCGGTGTCGATCAGGTTGATGCCCAGCTCGCGGGCTTGCGCGAGCAACAGGCGCGCGGCCTCGTCATCGGGGATGGTGAAGCCGTTGGGGTATTTGACGCCTTGGTCGCGGCCCAGCTTGACCGTGCCCAGGCCCAGTGGCGATACCCGCAGGCCGGTGCTGCCCAAGGGGCGGTGGTGATCGTGCAGGGTTGGCAGGCTCATGGCAGCAGTTGCTCCCAGGCAGGCAGCGCCAGCGGTGGGCGGGGGAGGTCGGTGAGGTTCGGCTGGCTCGCCGGGCGGATACCGTCACGTTCGAAGCTGGCCAGCACGCGATCGGCGAAGTCCGGCGCCAGGGCCAGCTTGGTCGGCCAACCGACCAGCAGGCGCTGCTGGTCGGCAAGGAAAGCGTTGTCCGGGCGCACCAGGCCCGATTGCGCGGGCTCGGCGCGATCGACGCGCAGGGTGGCCCAGCGCACCAGGCTCTGATCGACCCAAGGCAACAGGCTGGCGACCTCCTTCTGCGCCGCGGCGATCTGCGCAGCGGGCTCACGGGCAACGCCGTCGGCTTCGGCGATATCGCCACCCAGGTACCACACCCATTGGCCGTCGGCGGCGGGGTGGGTGGTCACGGTGATGCGCGGCTTGGGGCCACCGCCCAGGCAGTGGGCATACAGGGGCTTGAGGTTGGGCCCCTTGGCCAGGACCATGTGCAGCGGGCGACGCTGCATGGCCGGCTGGTTCAGCCCCAGGGCGTGCAGCAGGTCTGCGGTGCCGCCACCGGCGCTGAGGACGATGCGCTGGGCGCGGATCTCGCGGCCATCGACCACCAGGCCTGCCAGATCTTCGCCGTCGCGCAGCGGTTCGATACGCTCGCCGGCCAGCAGGCTGTCACCCGCGAGCTGCGCGAGGTTGGCCAGCAGGCTGGGTACGTCGATGACCAGTTCGGCCAGGCGGTAGACCTTGCCCTTGAAGGCGCGGTCCTGCAGGGCCGGCGGCAGTTGCTCGCCCTTGACCTGGTCGACTCGACCGCGCACGGCCTTGCTGGCGAAGAAGCTGGTGAGGTTGCCGGCCAGGGTGCCGGGGGACCAGAGGTAATGGGCCTCGGACAGCAGGCGGGTGCCGCTCAGGTCCAGCTCGCCGTTGCCGGCCAGCGCTTCGCGCCAGCGCCGCGGCATGTCGGCGATGGCTTCGGAGGCGCCGGTCAGCGCCCCGTGCAGGGCGTACTTGGTGCCTCCGTGGATGATGCCTTGCGACTTGATGGTCTGCTCGCCACCGAGGCTGGCGCGTTCCACCAGTACCGTCGAGTAGCCCAGGCGGCGCAGCCGGGCATTGAGCCAGAGGCCTGCGACCCCGGCGCCGACGATCAGCACGTCAGTGGTAATGGCAGATGGCATGCGGGCACCTCGAAAACTGGGACAGGTGCGCAGTATACAGGCTGTGGCGTCGTGCTGACCCCTGTGGGAGCCGGCTTGCCGGCGACAGGGCCGCGCAGCGGCCCCATGGGCTCAGGCTCAGTGCCCTGCGGTATTGGAAAACACCTGGATCACTACCACCCCGCCGACGATCATGGCCATACCCACCATCGCCGGCACATCCAGCTTCTGCCCATAGATCACCAGCGCCGCGACGCTGATCAGGACGATCCCCAGCCCCGACCAGATCGCATAGGCGATCCCCACCGGAATGCTGCGTACCACCAGGGTGAGCATCCAGAACGCCACGCCATAGCCGCACACCATCAGCAGCAGCGGCAGAGGCGTACTCAGGCCTTTGACCGCTTTCATGGAAGCAGTGGCGATGACTTCGGCGCAGATGGCGATGGCGAGATAGGTATAGGCGTTCATGGTGCGGGTCCTCCGGTACTGGATGGGCATTCTAGAGGATCTCCGAATGCGGTAAAGTCATTACCTATCTGCTATGGAGATAGGTTGATGATGACCGAGCACTGGAACCTGGAACAACTACGCCTGTTCGTGCGGGCAGCGGAGCTGCGTTCGTTTTCCGCCGTGGCGCGTGAGCAGCACAAGGCGCAGTCGGCGGTGAGCAACGCCATCGCTCTGCTCGAGGCGGACCTGGGCGTGATGCTGTTCGAGCGCAGCAGCGGGCGCCAGCCGCGCCTGACCGAAAGCGGCGCCGCGCTGCTGGAGGACGCCCGCGAGCTGTTGCGCCAGTGCGAGCGTCTGGACGGTCGGGCACTCGCATTGATGCGTGGCCAGGAGGCGCTGCTGCGAGTGGCCCAGGACGAAGCCATGCCCTACCAGCCGGTGATCGACAGCCTCGACGAGTTGGCGGCGCGCTACCCTTACCTGGAAGTGCAACTGGCCAGCGGTGCCCAAGGCGATGTGGCGCGCAAGCTGGTGGAGCGGCGCGCCGACCTGGGCTTGTTCTTCCACCACGAAAGCATCCCGGCCTCGTTGGAGCGGCGCGCCCTGGGCAGTGTCGAGATGGTCACGGTGTGTGCCATCGATCATCCGCTGGCACACCTGGCCAAGGTCAGCCGCCAGCAACTGGCCCGCCACCGCCAGTTGTTGATCACTCCGCAGCAGAGCGGCTACCCGGGCGGTGAGGCGATCAGCCCGCAGGTCTGGCGCGCCGACAGTTTCTACGCCATGGCCGAGTTGTTGATGCGCGGCCTGGGCTGGGCCTGGCTGCCGCGGCATGTAGTGCAGTACCCCACCTACCAGACGCAGATGGTCGAGCTGGACAGCGAGTGGCGCCCGCCGGCACTGGTGGCGGAACTGGCCTGGCGCCGCGACGAGCCCTTAGGCCCTGCGGCGCAGTGGCTGGCCGAGCGCTTCGCAATGCACCTGCGAGCGATTGGCTGACAGGCCTTTTCATCCAGTTCCTAGTAAACTCCGCCGCCATGAACAGAACCCTCTATACCCTGCTTTTCCATCTGGGCCTGCCGCTGGTCGCGCTGCGCCTGTTCCTGCGCGGGCGCAAGGCGCCAGCCTACCGTGCGCGGATCGCCGAGCGCTTCGCTTGTGGCTTGCCGCCCATGCGCCAGGGCGGCATCTGGGTGCATGCGGTCTCGGTGGGCGAGAGCATCGCCGCCGCGCCATTGGTCCGGGCGCTGCTCAAGCAGTATCCGGACCTGCCGATTACGCTGACCTGCATGACCCCGACCGGCTCCGAGCGCATCCGTGCGATGTTCGATGGCGAGCCACGGGTGCAGCACTGCTACCTGCCGTACGACCTGCCATGGGCGGCGGGGCGTTTTCTCGACCATGTGCGCCCGCGCCTGGGCATCATCATGGAAACCGAACTGTGGCCTAACCATATCCATCAGTGCGCCAGGCGCGGCATTCCGGTGGCGTTGGCCAATGCGCGGCTGTCCGAACGCTCGGCCCGAGGCTATGCGCGCTTCGCCGGCCTGACCCGGCCGATGCTCGAGGAAATGAGTCTGATCGCGGTACAGACCGCAACCGAGGCCGAGCGTTTTCGTGTGCTCGGTGCGCGCCAGGAATGCGTGCAGGTGACCGGTTCGATCAAGTTCGACCTGAAGGTCGACGACCAGTTGATGCTTCGCGCCCGACAGTTGCGCGAGCAGTGGGGGGCCAGCCAGCGCCCGATCTGGATCGCCGCCAGTACCCACGATGGCGAGGATGGGTTGATCCTCGAAGCCCACCGGCAACTGCTGAACGTACACAGCGATGCACTGTTGGTGCTGGTGCCGCGCCATCCCGAGCGTTTCGCGACGGTACATGAACTGTGCGCCGGCCAGTTCTCCACGGTGCGTCGTTCGACGGGCGATGTCGTGACGGCGCGGGCCCAGGTACTGCTGGGCGACACCATGGGCGAACTGCTGTTCCTGTACGCCCTGGCCGATATCGCCTTCGTCGGCGGCAGCCTGGTCGCCACGGGCGGGCACAACCCGTTGGAGCCGGCGGCGCTGGCGCTGCCGGTGCTGATGGGGCCGCATGTGTTCAACTTCCTCGAGATCAGCGCGATGCTGCGCGAGGCGGGGGCGTTGCAGCAGGTGGACGATGCCGAGGGCCTGGTCGCGGCGGTACGCCGCTTGGTCGAGCTGCCGCAGGATGCGCGGCGCATGGGCGAGGCGGGCAGGGCGGTGATGCAGGCCAACCAGGGGGCGTTGCAGCGGTTGCTCGATGGGTTGGCGCGCCTGTGGAAGCGGCCCTGAATTTCACGGCCCCATCTCTGGCAAACCAACGCCCACAGAAAGCGACGCTGTTCATGTGGGAACTGGCTTGCCAGCGATGGGGCGCTTAGCGCCCCCTGTCACGGCCTGCGTTCGAAGTTCTTCGCCGCCGCAGCCGCCAGGTCCGGCGGCAGGAAATCCTTGTCCGGGTTGTAGTCGGCCTTCAAGTACCGCCCCAGGTCCTGCAGGTCCTGCGGGCTCAGGGTGCCGGCCGCCTGCTTGAGGCGCAGGTTGTCGAGTATGTAGTCGTAGCGGCTGTTGTTGTAGTCGCGCACCGAGGTGTACAGCTGGCGCTGCGCGTCGAGCACGTCGACGATGTTGCGGGTGCCGACCTGGTAGCCGATCTCGGTGGCTTCCAGGGCGCTCTGGTTGGAGATGATCGACTGCTTGCGCGCCTGTACCTGTTCCACGTCGGTGTTCACCGCGCGGTGCAGGTTACGGGTGTTCTCTACCACCTGACGGCGCAGGCTTTCGCGCTGCTGCTCGCTCTGGGTCAGGCGCGCATAGGCCTCGCGCACCTGGGAGCTGGTCAACCCGCCGCTGTAGATCGGAATGTTCAGCTGCAGGCCGACGCTGGTCTGCTCCACGTCACCGCCGTAGCGCACGCCGTTCTGCGAAGGGTTGGTGAATCCGAGGTTGTCGTTATCGCCCTTCTGGTACTTGGCCACGGCATCCAGTGTTGGTGCATGGCCGGCCTTGCGCTGGCGTACGGTCTCCTCGGCCGCTGCCACGGCGTGGTTGGTGGCCAGCAGGTTGAGGTTCTGCCGCCCGGCGGTCTCGACCCAGGCCTTGGCGTCGTTGGGCGTCGGCACTTGTACCGGCAGGGTGTGGACCACGCCCTGGATGGCGCTGTACTGGCGGTTGGTCAGGGTGATCAGTGCCTCGAAGGCATCCTGCACCTGACGTTCGGCGATGATCCGGTTGGCCCGGGCGGTGTCGTAGCTGGCCTGGGACTGGAGCACGTCGGTCTTGTCCGAAAGGCCGACATCGAAGCGTTCGTTGGACTGGTCGAGCTGGCGCTTGAAGGCCGACTCCTCAGCCTTGGTCGAGGCCAGGTTGTCCTGGGCGCGCAGCACCGCGAAGTAGTTCTCGGCGCTTTGCAGGATCAGGTTCTGCTCGGTGGCCGACAATTCCAGCGCGGCCTGCTCGTTGACCGCCTCGGCAGCCTGCAACTGGAACCAGCGGTCGGCGCGGAAGATTGGCTGCGCCAGGGTGGCGCTCCAGGCATTGCCGCTGCGGTTGGAGGTGACCGACGGTTCGTCGAGCTTGGTGCGGGTATTCATCATCTCGGCGCCTGCCGAAAGATTGGGCAGCAAGCCGGCGCGGGCCTGGGGCACCACCTCGCGGCGGGCACCGTAGTCGGCGCGGGCGGCGGCCAGGTCGGCATTGTTGTCCACCGCTTCCTGGTAGACGCTGACCAGGTCGGTCTTCACCGTCGTGGGCGTATCCACTGCCCAGGCCACTCCGTTGGACGCACAAGACACGGCAATCGCCAGTGAGAGTTTGCGCAGCATAGGGCAATCCTTGATCAAGATGTATTTACTGTACTGTCGGGTATCGAGCACGCCAGTGTAGTGCCGTGCGCCGCCATCAACAATCCGCCACCTGCGCCATTTATCACGCCAGGGTTTTACCCGCTTGGCTTTGTCGACCACTCCAGTCTAGACTGCGCAGGTTCTTGTCGGGGTGCCTTGATGCAAAGGCTGAGATCGCAAAGTTGCGGATCCCGTTGAACCTGATCAGGTTAGCGCCTGCGTAGGGAACAAGATTGCTCTCATGTCCCGGGAGCCTCTTGTGCCAGGTCCGGGATCGCCACAGCTGCTTGCAGCCCACGGCACCCCTTGTCCGGCACTGCACCCGTCAACACGGGTGCGTCCGCGCCTTTCAGGTTCACCCCGACATTCCGCCCGCTAGGAAGCTGTCTGGAGAGCCTGTGATGAGCAAACAAGAAAAAACGATCAGTCTGAGCGAGTCGGCCCAAGTCGACCAACAGTCCGTGCAACCGCTACCCAATTCGCGCAAGGTCTATGTCGAAGGTTCGCGCCCCGACATCCGCGTGCCCATGCGCGAGATCAGCCTGCACGACACCCCCACCGACTTCGGCGGCGAAAAGAACGCCCCGGTGCTGGTGTATGACACTTCCGGCCCGTACACCGACCCCAATGTCATCATCGACGTGCGCAAGGGCCTGGGCGATGTGCGCTCGGCGTGGATCGACGCACGTGGCGACACCGAGCGCCTGGATGGCCTGAGCTCGAACTTCGGCCAGCAGCGCCTGAACGACGCCGAGCTGGCCAAGCTGCGCTTCGCCCACGTGCGCAACCCGCGCCGGGCCAAGGCCGGCGCCAACGTTTCGCAGATGCACTACGCGCGCCAGGGCATCATCACCGCCGAGATGGAATACGTCGCCATCCGCGAGAACATGAAGCTGCAGGAAGCCCGCGCCGCCGGCCTGCTGAACCAGCAGCACGCCGGGCACAGCTTCGGTGCCAGCATTCCGAAAGAGATCACCCCCGAGTTCGTCCGCGAGGAGATCGCCCGCGGTCGCGCGATCATCCCGGCCAACATCAACCACACCGAGCTGGAGCCGATGATCATCGGCCGCAACTTCCTGGTGAAGATCAACGGCAACATCGGCAACAGCGCCCTGGGGTCTTCCATCGAGGAAGAAGTGGCCAAGCTGACCTGGGGCATCCGCTGGGGCTCGGACACGGTCATGGACCTGTCCACCGGCAAGCACATCCACGAAACCCGCGAGTGGATCATCCGCAACTCGCCGGTACCGATCGGTACCGTGCCGATCTACCAGGCCCTGGAAAAGGTCAATGGCGTTGCCGAGGATCTGACCTGGGAGCTGTTCCGCGACACCCTGATCGAACAGGCCGAGCAGGGCGTGGACTACTTCACCATCCACGCCGGCGTCTTGCTGCGCTATGTGCCGCTGACCGCCAAGCGCGTCACCGGCATCGTCAGCCGTGGCGGCTCGATCATGGCCAAGTGGTGCCTGGCGCATCACAAGGAAAACTTCCTGTACACGCACTTCGACGAGATCTGCGAAATCATGAAGGCCTACGACGTCAGCTTCTCGCTGGGCGACGGCCTGCGTCCGGGCTCGATCGCCGACGCCAACGACGCCGCGCAGTTCGGTGAGCTGGAAACCCTTGGCGAGCTGACCAAGATCGCCTGGAAGCACGACGTGCAGTGCATGATCGAAGGCCCCGGCCATGTGCCGATGCAACTGATCAAGGAAAACATGGACAAGCAGCTCGAATGCTGCGACGAGGCACCGTTCTACACCCTCGGCCCGTTGACCACCGATATCGCCCCGGGCTACGACCACATCACCTCCGGCATCGGCGCGGCGATGATCGGCTGGTTCGGCTGCGCCATGCTCTGCTACGTCACGCCCAAGGAGCACCTGGGCTTGCCGAACAAGGACGACGTCAAGACCGGCATCATCACCTACAAGATCGCCGCGCATGCCGCCGACCTTGCCAAGGGCCACCCGGGCGCGCAGATCCGTGACAACGCGCTGTCCAAGGCGCGCTTCGAGTTCCGTTGGGAAGACCAGTTCAACCTCGGCCTGGATCCGGACACCGCCCGTGCATTCCACGACGAGACGCTGCCCAAGGAGTCGGCCAAGGTCGCGCACTTCTGCTCGATGTGCGGGCCGAAGTTCTGCTCGATGAAGATCACCCAGGAAGTACGCGAGTACGCGGCCAAGATCGAGACCGTCGACGTGACGGTCGAGCAGGGCATGCGCGAGCAGGCCGAGCGGTTCCGCCAGGAAGGCAGCCAGTTGTACCAGAAAGTCTGAGTACCAGGCCCAGGCGGTGCGCGATGCGCACCGCATCGCTGGCAAGCCAGCTCCCACAGAGACTGCGATGCGGCCCCAGTGGGAGCTGGCTTGCCAGCGATGGGTTCACCCCAATTCTTCCGTCGAGCGCCCGAGCATGACCACCCCCAGCCACTTCTCCCCCGACCACCCGGTCCCCGCCCACCATCGCCAGTTCGGCGCCCGTGATCTGTTCTCGCTGTGGTTTTCCCTCGGCATCGGCCTGATGGTCCTGCAGGTCGGTGGCCTGCTGGCGCCGGGCCTTGGCCTGGCCGGTTCGATCCTGGCGATCACCCTGGGCACGGCGGTAGGGGTTTTGCTGCTGGCGGCGGTGGGGGTGATCGGCAGCGATACCGGGCTGTCGGCCATGGCGACCCTGCGTCTCACGCTCGGCAGTCACGGCGCGCGCCTGCCGGCCTTGCTCAACCTGCTGCAATTGGTGGGCTGGGGTTCGTTCGAGATCATCGTCATGCGTGATGCCGCCAGCCTGCTGGGTACACGTGCGTTCGGCGAGGGTAGCGGCTGGAGCAGCCCGTTGCTGTGGACCCTGGCTTTTGGCGCCCTGGCCACTCTGCTGGCGGTCAGCGGGCCACTGGCTTTCGTGCGCAAGGTCTTGCGCAAATGGGGCATCTGGCTGCTGCTGGGCGCCTGCGCCTGGTTGACCTGGAACCTGTTCGCCAAGGCCGACCTGGCCGCTCTGTGGCAGCGCCCAGGGGATGGTTCGCTGTCCCTGCCCCTGGGTTTCGACATCGTGATCGCCATGCCGCTGTCGTGGTTGCCGCTGATCGCCGACTATTCACGCTTTGGCCAGCGCGCCAGCCGGGTGTTCGGCGGTACCGCGCTGGGCTTCTTCATCGGCAATGCCTGGCTGATGAGCCTGGGCGTGGCCTACACCCTAGCATTCGCGCCAAGCGGCGAGGTGAATGCCCTGCTGTTGGCGCTGGCCGGCGCCGGGCTGGGGATCCCGCTGTTGCTGATCCTGCTGGACGAGACGGAAAACGCCTTTGCCGACATCCACTCGGCGGCGGTGTCCACCGGCCTGCTGGTGAAAATGAAGGTCGAGCACCTGGCCCTGGCTATCGGCGTGCTATGCACGCTGATAGCCTTGCTGGCGCCGCTGGCCCAGTACCAGAACTTCCTGTTGCTGATCGGCTCGGTGTTCGCGCCGCTGTTCGGCGTGGTGCTGGTGGATCACTTCGTGATTCGCCGCCGTCGCCTGCCGGCGCTGGTCGAGGGTTTGCACTGGCAGGCGCTGCTGGCCTGGGGCGCGGGAGTGGCGGCCTATCACCTGATGGCCAGCCAGGCGCCGGAGCTGGGGGCGACCCTGCCGGCACTGTTGCTGGCAGGGGTACTGCACTTGCTGCTATCGCTCAGCCGCGGCCGGGAAACAGCTCGGGCTTGATCACGCCATTGAGGCGCGGATAGGGGATCTTCAGCTCGACGTGGCCCATGGAGTAGGGCGCGATGGCGTAGACCTCGTACTTGATCACGACAGCGCCGTACGTCAGGGCGATGTGCGGGGACTGCTTGAACGGCCAGGTTTTGACGAACTCGGGGTCCTTGTCCATGCCGGTGCTGATCAGCCAGGCACGGTGGGACTCCTCGGCGGTCTTCCAGAAGGTCGCCTCCTGGCCGGGCACCAGCATGTCGTCCAGGGTCAGTACCTTGTCCAGCTTGCGTGAATAGTTGATGAAGCCGCGCCCAGGCATGCCGTGGGCACCGCCGCTGTCCAGGTAGCTGGACAGCTCGACGATCACCAGCCCGTCATGCTGCTCGCGTACCTTGGCCTGCAGATAGCTGCTGTTGCGCTTGTCGGCGCGGGCCAGGTACTGCTGCTCATAGGTTTGCAGCGAGGCCGGCGGGGTGCCGCGCTGGTTGTCCTCGGTCAGCATCAGCAGGCGCTTCTCGACAATGCCGTCGAGCTTGGGCAGGGCTGGAAAGTGTACGACGTCGATGTTGACCAGCGGGCAATCGCTTTCGCTGCAGCCCGGTTTGACGTGCTCCCAGGCCTCGCGCTTGACCTCGAGCGGGGCCCGGTAATTGGGCGTGAACAGGCTCTGGCAGGCGCCGAGCGCCAGTGCCAGGACGGCCACGGAAGTCAGTTTGACAAGCGTCATGTTGCCTCTTTCACAACGGTGATGATCGGCCTTGGACCGCCTGCGCGGCCTTCAGTTCGCCACTAAGCTAACAGAGAGTGACACGCCTGTCCCGGCTGCCCGAACGGTCAGCGGAAAGGGATGAAACCGGGCGGCGCGCAGAGTAGGATTGCGCGATGCGGTAAACGAGGTAATAAGGAGTTTGCATGACGGACACGTTGAATTCAGTGCCTACCCAGGTCGAGATCGCCCGACGCGAGCAGCTGTTCAAGGGCTTCTATAAGCTCGACAAGCTGCACTTGCGCCACGAGCTGTTCGCGGGCGGCATGAGCCGTGAGTTCACCCGTGAGCTGTTCGTGCGCCATGACGCGGTCTGTGTGCTGCCCTACGATCCGCAGCGCGATGAAGTGGTGCTGATCGAGCAGTTCCGAGTGGGCGCCATGGGCAAGGTAGCCAACCCCTGGCTGATCGAGATGGTCGCCGGGCTGATCGACAAGGACGAGCAGCCCGAGGAGGTTGCCCATCGCGAAGCCGAGGAGGAGGCCGGCCTGACGTTCTCGGCGCTGTGGCCGATGACACGCTACTTCCCGTCGCCTGGCGGCAGCGATGAGTACGTTCATCTGTTCCTGGGCCGTTGCACCAGTGAGGGCGCCGGCGGCCTGCACGGCCTGGAAGAAGAGAGCGAGGACATCCGCGTGCGCGTGTGGGCGTTCGAGGATGCCCTGCAGGCGGTGCGCGACGGGCGCATATGCAACGCCGCCGCGATCATCGGGTTGCAATGGCTGGCGCTGAACCGTGACGAAGTACGAGGTATGTGGAAGTGAACCTGCTGCGCGAGCGTTATCGAGTCGACCTGGTCGGGCTGCAGTCCGCCTGCGAGGCCAATTATGCCCGCCTGATGCGCCTGTTGCCCGACATGCGCACCACGCAAAGCTCGCGGCGCATCGGCATGACCCAGGGCGACCAGATGCTCGGCGTGCTGGTGCTTGAGGTGTTGCTGGCGTGCCCCTACACCACCACGCTCAAGGTGCGCCAGGAGCACAGCCTGCCTTGGCTGCCGGTGCCGGAGCTGGAGGTGCAGGTTTACCATGACGCGCGGATGGCCGAGGTGGTCAGCGCCGAGCATGCGCGCCGCCTACGCAGCATCTATCCGTATCCCAACACGGCGATGCACCAGCCGGACGAGAAGGCCCAGCTCAATCTGTTCCTCGGCGAATGGCTGAGCCACTGCCTGGCCTGCGGCCACGAACTTGCAGCGGTGCGCTGAAATGTGACGTGCGTCGGTTTCGAGTATTTGCTCGAATGCGATCCGCCGCCATAATCCGTGCTGAATCCGTTCGAGGAGACGGCCGTTGCCGCAACCACTTTCACCCCTGTCACCTGTCCATGTGGTGCAACTGACCGATGCCCATCTGTTCGCCGACCCGGCGGGCACCTTGTTGGGCCTCAATACCCGCGAAAGCCTCGGGCACGTGGTCGGCCAGGTTCGCCGCGAGCAGCCGCGCATCGACCTGCTGCTGTGTACGGGCGATCTTTCCCAGGATGCCAGCGTCGAGTCCTACACCGCCTTTCGCGAGCTGACGTCGATGCTCGGCGCGCCAGCGCGCTGGCTGCCGGGTAACCATGACGAGGCGCGGGTGATGGCTGAGGTGGCGCCCGAGTTGGTGCGCACGGTCACCGACATCGGTGCCTGGCGCATCGTCATGCTCGACTCGGCAGTGGTCGGTGCCACCTTCGGGCTGTTGGATGAGCGACAGCTGGCCGCCTTGGATGACGCGCTGGCCAGCGCTGGCGAACGTCATTGCCTGGTGTGCTGCCACCACCAGCCGGTGGATATTGGCTGTGCCTGGATCGCGCCGATCGGTTTGCGTAATGCCGATGAGCTGCTGCGGTGTCTGCGCAGTTATCCACAGGTGAGGGCGCTGCTGTGGGGGCATATCCACCAGGAATGGGACGAAGTGCGTGACGGTATCCGTTTCCTCGCCACACCTTCGACCTGTATCCAGTTCGCGCCGCGCAGCGAGGACTTCAAGGTGAGCGAGGAGCAACCGGGTTACCGCTGGCTGCGTCTGCATGCCGACGGGCGGTTGGAGACCGGAGTGGAGCGGGCGCGGGATTTCGTGGTGAAGCTGGATTTCGACAGCCCGGGCTACTGAAGGGCTGCGCAGCTGCCCCTGTGATTTGAAGATTTTGTTGCGAAAATCCCCACGCTGCGCCACTACCCGTCGAACACGCTACACTGCGCGTCTTTGCGTCCGGGGGCAGCATGTCGGGTTCCATCCTCTATATCCATGGCTTCAACAGCTCGCCGCTGTCGAAGAAGGCACGCCAGCTCGAAGCGGTGATGCAGCAGCTTGGCCTGGCCGAGCAACTGCGCGTCCCGGCCCTGCACCATCATCCGCGCCAGGCCATTGCCCAGCTGGAGACCGCCATCGTCGAGCTTGGCGCGCCCTTGCTGGTCGGCAGCTCCCTCGGCGGCTACTATGCCACCCACCTGGCCGAGCGGCACGGGCTCAAGGCGCTGTTGATCAACCCGGCGGTGGCCCCGCACAAGCTGTTCGACGGTTACCTCGGCACCCAGCGCAACCTCTATACCGATGAAGCCTGGGAGCTCACCCACGACCACGTGGACGCCCTGGCCGAGCTGGAAGTGCCAGCACCGCAGGATGCCGCCCGCTATCAAGTGTGGTTGCAGACCGCCGATGAAACACTGGACTATCGCCAGGCCGAGCGCTACTACCGCGCCTGCGCCCTGCGTATCCAGGCCGGTGGCGACCACAGTTACCAGGGCTTCGCCGAACAGCTGCCGGCCCTGCTGGCGTTCGCCGGCATTGCCCGCAGGCAATACGCGGCGCTGGACTTTTCTGTATTTTGACTTTTGCATTCACCAGACTGACGACGAGAACCCATGGCCAATCCCAGCGCTAGCGCCTATAACGCAGACGCCATCGAAGTCCTCTCGGGCCTTGACCCGGTCCGCAAGCGACCGGGCATGTACACCGATACCAGCCGGCCCAACCACCTGGCCCAGGAAGTCATCGACAACAGCGTCGACGAAGCACTGGCCGGCCACGCCCGTTCGGTGCAGGTCGTCCTCCACGCCGACCATTCGCTGGAAGTCAGCGACGATGGCCGCGGCATGCCGGTGGACATCCACCCCGAAGAGGGCGTTTCCGGCGTCGAACTGATCCTCACCAAGCTGCACGCCGGCGGCAAGTTCTCCAACAAGAACTATCAATTCTCCGGCGGCCTGCACGGCGTCGGTATCTCGGTGGTCAACGCCCTGTCGAGCCAGGTGCGCGTGCGCGTCAAGCGCGACGGCAACGAGTACCAAATGACCTTCGCCGACGGCTTCAAGGCCAGCGAACTGGAGGTGGTCGGCAGCGTCGGCAAGCGCAACACCGGCACCAGCGTGTACTTCAGCCCCGACCCGAAGTATTTCGACTCGCCAAAGTTCTCCATCAGCCGCCTCAAGCACGTGCTCAAGGCCAAGGCGGTACTGTGCCCTGGGCTGTCCATCAGCTTCGAGGACAAGGGCACGGGCGAGAAAGTCGAGTGGCACTATGAGGATGGCCTGCGTTCCTACCTGGTCGATTTGGTCAGCGAGTTCCAGCGCCTGCCCGACGAGCCGTTCTGCGGCAGCCTGGCCGGTAACAAGGAGGCCGTGGACTGGGCTCTGTTGTGGCTGCCGGAAGGTGGCGACAGCATCCAGGAAAGCTACGTCAACCTGATCCCCACCGCCCAGGGCGGCACCCACGTCAACGGCCTGCGCCAGGGCCTGCTGGACGCCATGCGCGAGTTCTGCGAGTTCCGCAACCTGCTGCCGCGCGGGGTCAAGCTGGCCCCCGAGGACGTCTGGGAGCGCATCAGCTTCGTGCTGTCGATGAAGATGCAGGAGCCGCAGTTCTCCGGCCAGACCAAGGAGCGCTTGTCGTCCCGCGAGGCGGCCGCGTTCGTTTCCGGCGTGGTCAAGGACGCCTTCAGCCTGTGGCTCAATGCCCACCCTGAACTGGGCATGCAACTGGCGGAACTGGCCATCAGCAACGCCGGCCGGCGCCTGAAGGCGAGCAAGAAGGTCGAGCGCAAGCGCATCACCCAGGGCCCCGCATTGCCGGGCAAGCTGGCCGATTGCGCCGGCCAGGACCCAATGCGCGCCGAGCTGTTCCTGGTCGAGGGTGACTCGGCCGGTGGCTCGGCCAAGCAGGCGCGGGACAAGGAATTCCAGGCCATCCTGCCGCTGCGCGGCAAGATCCTCAACACCTGGGAGGTCGATGGCGGTGAAGTCCTGGCCAGCCAGGAAGTGCATAACATCGCCGTGGCCATCGGCGTCGACCCGGGCGCAGCCGATCTCTCGCAGTTGCGCTACGGCAAGGTCTGCATCCTCGCCGACGCCGACTCCGACGGTCTGCACATCGCCACTTTGCTGTGCGCGCTGTTCGTCCAACACTTCCGCCCGCTGGTCGAGGCCGGGCACGTTTACGTGGCCATGCCGCCGCTGTACCGCATCGACCTGGGCAAGGAGATCTACTACGCCCTGGACGAAGCCGAGCGTGACGGCATCCTCGACCGGCTGGTCGCCGAGAAGAAGCGCGGCAAGCCGCAGGTCACCCGATTTAAGGGCCTGGGCGAGATGAACCCGCCGCAACTGCGCGAAACCACCATGGACCCGAACACCCGGCGCCTGGTCCAGTTGACCCTGGACGATGTGCAGGGCACCACCGAGATCATGGACATGCTCTTGGCCAAGAAGCGTGCGGGCGATCGCAAGAGCTGGCTGGAGACCAAAGGCAACCTGGCCGAGGTCCTGGTTTGATTCGTCCGTTGCTCCTGGCCTGCCTGGCGTGGTTTGCCCTGCAGGCCCAGGCCGGCGATTGGCCGCAGCTCAAGCTCAGCGCCGAGCATGCGGTCGATGGCATGCGCGGCGGCAACCTGTCGGGCCTGGCCTGGTGCCGTGGGGCACTGTGGGCGGTGTCCGACCGCGATGACGACCGGATCTACCGCCTCGACCAGGCAGGGGCGACGTGGCAGGCCCAGCCACTGACCTTCACTGCTCCGGCGGCACCCGATACGGGTCTGCCCTGGGGGCTCAGGTCGCGCACGTGGGCGGCATCCTATATCCGTGGTGGAGCGCTGGATTTCGAGGGCATCACCTGTGATCAGGCCGGCAACCTGTACGTTGTCAGCGAGGCCCACGCCGCCGTGCTGCAGTTGCCCGTGGAAGGTGAGCCGGACTGGCTGAAGATCGATCAGGCCATGGTGCGCCAGGCACGGGCCAGCGGCATGTTGCTGCATTTCAACGCGCTGTTCGAGGGGCTGGCGATCAACCCGGCGGGCGACCGCCTGTGGCTGGCCGCCGAGCGCGAGCGCCGGGGCCTGCTCGCGGTGCAGCGCCAGCAATCGGTGTGGACCTGCGGGCGCGGCTGCGTGCTGCTCAGCGAGGCGGGTGTCGAGATGCAGCCGCCGCAATTCCCCGAGGCACGCCCGGTATCACGTGACTTTGCGGACCTGGCCTGGTTCGAAGGCAAGCTGTTCACCCTCGAGCGCAATGCCTACCGCATTTGCCGACGAGATGCCGACACAGGCGCCGTGGAGCGCTGTTGGTCGTTCGCCGCCGACGCCCTGATGGAATCGCGGCGCTACTCGCAGCCCTACGGCTTGGCCGAGACGCTGGTGATCGACAAAGGCGGTGCCTGGATCGGCGTGGACAACAACGACCGCCCGCGGGTGGATGGTGAAACACGGCCGATCGTCTGGCGCTTCGACGCGCCGCAGGGCGGCTGGAGCGCCAAGCCATGAGCCAGCCACCGGGCAAGCGCGCGGGCAGGGTATTGATGATTGTCGCCTGGGCGGCGGCGATGTTCCTTGCCACGCGCTTTTTCGGCCAATGGGAAGAACGTCAGCAGAACCCCAACAGCGTGGTGCAGAGCGAGCAGGGCGACGGCTTCGTCGAGGTGCGCCTGCTGAGCAACGGCCAGGGCCATTTCGTCGCCGATGGCGCGATCAATGGGCGACGGGTGCATTTCATGCTCGACACCGGCGCCACCGACGTGGCGATCCCCGAGGCGCTGGCCCGCGACCTGGACCTGGCGCGTGGCGCCGCGGTGCAGTTGAGCACCGCCAATGGCCGTACCCAAGGCTACCGCACGCGGCTCGACAGCCTGCAACTGGGCGATATCCACCTGCGCGACGTACGCGCGCTGGTGGTGCCCGGCCTGGATGGCCAGGGCGTGCTGCTGGGCATGAGTGCCCTGAAACAACTTGAATTTACCCAGCGCGGCGGCACCATGCTGCTGCGCCAGAACCTGAAATGACGAGGCCCGCATGAGCGACTCACTCGAACTCAGTCTCGACGGCGTCGAACGCCGTTCCCTGGCTGACTTCACCGAACAGGCCTACCTCAACTACTCCATGTACGTGATCATGGACCGCGCCCTGCCGCACATCGGCGACGGCCTCAAGCCGGTCCAGCGACGCATCGTCTATGCCATGAGCGAGTTGGGGCTCGATGCCGACTCCAAGCACAAGAAATCGGCGCGTACCGTCGGTGACGTGCTCGGCAAGTTCCACCCCCACGGCGACTCGGCGTGCTACGAGGCCATGGTGCTGATGGCCCAGCCGTTCAGCTACCGCTACACCCTGGTCGACGGCCAGGGCAACTGGGGTGCGCCGGACGATCCGAAGTCGTTCGCCGCCATGCGTTACACCGAGGCGCGCCTGTCGCGCTACTCCGAGGTGCTGCTCAGCGAATTGGGCCAGGGCACCGTCGACTGGGTACCGAACTTCGACGGCACCTTGCAGGAGCCGGCCGTGCTGCCCGCGCGTCTGCCGAACATCCTGCTCAACGGCACCACCGGCATCGCCGTGGGCATGGCCACCGACGTGCCGCCGCACAACCTGCGCGAAGTGGCCAGCGCCTGCGTGCGCCTGCTTGACGAGCCCAAGGCCACCATCGAGCAGCTCTGCGAGCATATCCAGGGGCCGGACTATCCGACCGAAGCCGAGATCGTTACCCCGCGCGCCGATATCCAGAAGATCTACGAGAGCGGCAAAGGCTCGATCCGCATGCGTGCGGTGTATCGCATCGAGGACGGCGACATCGTCGTCACCGCGCTGCCGCACCAGGTCTCCGGCGCCAAGGTGCTCGAGCAGATCGCCGCGCAGATGCAGGCCAAGAAACTGCCGATGGTCGCCGACCTGCGCGACGAGTCGGACCACGAGAACCCTTGCCGCATCGTCATCATCCCGCGCTCGAACCGCGTGGATGCAGCCGAGCTGATGCAGCACCTGTTCGCCACCACCGACCTGGAGAGCACCTACCGGGTCAACGTCAACATCATCGGCCTCGACGGCCGTCCGCAGCTGAAGAACCTGCGGGCGCTGCTGCTGGAGTGGCTGGAGTACCGCATCGGTACCGTGCGGCGCCGCCTGCAGCACCGTCTGGACAAGGTCGAGAAGCGCCTGCACCTGTTGGAAGGCTTGCTTACCGCGTTCCTCAACCTGGATGAGGTGATCCACATCATCCGCACCGAGGAGCATCCCAAACAGGCCTTGATCGCCCGTTTCGACCTGAGCGAGATCCAGGCCGACTACATCCTCGAGACCCGCCTGCGTCAATTGGCGCGTCTGGAAGAGATGAAGATCCGCGGCGAGCAGGACGAACTGCTCAAGGAACAGAAGCAACTGCAAGCGCTGCTGGGCAGCGACAGCAAACTGCGCAAGCTGGTGCGCAGCGAGCTGATCAAGGACGCCGAGACCTACGGCGACGACCGCCGCTCGCCAATCGTCGAGCGCGCCGAGGCCAAGGCCCTGTCGGAAAACGAGCTGATGCCGACCGAGCCGGTTACCGTGGTGCTGTCGGAGAAGGGCTGGGTGCGCTGCGCCAAGGGCCACGATATCGATGCCACGGGGCTTTCGTACAAGGCTGGCGACGGCTTCAAGGCCGCCGCCGCCGGACGTTCCAATCAGTTTGCCGTGCTCATCGACTCCACCGGCCGCAGCTACTCGCTGGCCGCCCACAGCCTGCCGTCGGCCCGTGGCCAGGGCGAGCCGCTGACCGGCCGCCTGACCCCGCCACCGGGCGCCACCTTCGAGTGCGTGCTGCTGCCGGAGGACGATGCCTTGTACGTCGTGGCTTCCGACGCCGGCTACGGCTTCGTGGTCAAGGGCGAGGACCTGCAGGCCAAGAACAAGGCCGGCAAGGGCCTGCTCAGCCTGCCCAACGGCGCCAAGGTGATGACCCCGCGTCCGGTGGCCGATCGCGAGCAGGACTGGCTCGCAGCGGTGACCACCGAGGGTCGCCTGCTGGTGTTCAAGGTTGCCGACCTGCCGCAGCTGGGTAAAGGCAAGGGCAACAAGATCATCGGCGTGCCGGGTGACCGGGTGGCCAGCCGTGAGGAATACGTGACCGATCTTGCGGTGATCAGCGAAGGCTCGACCCTTGTATTGCAAGCTGGCAAGCGTACCCTTTCGCTCAAGCCGGATGATCTTGAGCACTACAAGGGCGAGCGGGGTCGCCGTGGTAGCAAATTGCCACGCGGCTTCCAGCGCGTCGATGGGTTGCTGGTGGAAACCCCCGCTTGATCGAATGGACCGTCTGTTGCGGCGTTTTCGACGCCGCTTCGGGCGGAAATGCTGGAGTCGGGCGACTATTTCGCGGATGATAGGGCCCTCGTTGGCGCCGGCGTGGCCGAGTGCCCGGATGAATCTACATGAGTATCACTGCGGTCAGTCTGGTGACGACCGCTTGGATGGGATGAATGAAATTTCTGCGCCTTCCATTTGCGCTGCTGATGACTGGCTTGCTGGGCCTGAGCGGGTGCAGCATGCACCAGCCGGTTGCCCTGTATCAGCTCGACAGCGGTGATCCCGGTCAGCCGACCCAGGCTGCGGGCATGGCGGTGGTACTTGGCCCGGTATCGGTGGCCGACTACCTGCAACGCGAAACCTTTTTGCAGCGTCAGACCGATGGCAGCCTGACCGCGGCGACCGACGGTCGCTGGGCCGGCAGCCTTTCGTCGGATATCGATCAGTTGTTGGTACGCCAGCTGGCCTGGCGCCTGGACAGCCAACGTGTGGTGCTGGCGCCGGCAAGTGCTGGTTTCACTCCGGATGTGCAAGTGTTGCTGTCGATCACCCGCCTGGACTCGGGCAAGAACCAGCCGGCGATCCTCGATGCGCAGTGGCGCGTGCTGGACCGCCGTGGCCAGGTGCGTGACAACCGTATCGTCCACCTCGAACAGCCCCATGCGGGCAGCGAGTCGGCGCAGGTTCAAGCCCAGGGGCAGCTGCTGCAGAAGCTGGTCGAGCAGTTGAGCGCCACGGTCAAGCCGCTGGCCAACCAGCCGGCTATTGCCGAGGAGGCGCCTCGCAAGCCGGCAGCGCCGGTGCAGGTGAAGAAAGAACCGGAGAAACCGAAGATTCCGATGGCTTCGCCGATCCGTACTGATATGGAAGTGTTTCGCTTCTGATGCTTTGCCAGGCAGGCGCGCTAGTCATCGACAACGCGCCTGTTGTTCTCTTGGTCAAACTCCCCCCAGTATCTGTCTTGCAGGGCCATGCGTGCTGGTACGCGATAGGTGGCCAACGCCCGACATCCTTGCGTGACTCAATCCTCCTGCCGATGTTCAGATCAGCTGTTTCACTAACGGCCTCCCCATCGCGATGCATTAATTAAGTACCCCAGGACCCATCCTACGCAGCGCTACCTTGGCCTCTCACTTGAAAGGCACAAGGAGCCTACTCCATGATTTACCAGCCACCCACTCCGGAATACCCCGCGCCAGGCGAACCCTACAGCGCGGAAGCGGCGACCCACCCCGATGACATTTTTGAGCCCGGGCGCCACCATCTCGTTTCGCTCATCCCGGCCAAAACGGAGCAAGACGAAGAAATCCTCCTGTCGATCAAGCAAGGCTTCGAGCGCGAGCGCATCGTCCTGCAGACACCCCACGATTTCGCTGCTGCCAGCTTGCGGGAATACCTCGACAAGCAAGGCATCGCCGACGACCCCGATGACCTGATCCTCACCACGCTGTATCTGGAAAACGCCAACATGCATGCCGGGCCTTGGCGAGCTCAGGTGGCGCATTCGATGACCCTGACCCAGGCGTTGATCGGTAACTGGCAGCAGCAGGGCAGCGGCAGCTGGGACGATCATCTGGGCTATCCAAAGGCCTGGCGGCGAGAGGGTTACGAAGTAAGCCAGACCACCACCCTGGCGGCTGGGCAGCTGGCTGACAGTGCTGCCTACGATGGCATATATCGCCGCACCACCCCACAGACATTCGGGGCTGCCACCCAGGTAAACCTGGACCCGGTCGCGTTTCGCAAGTTTGTCTGGGATGCCGAACTGCAGGGGCATTACCTTACGTATCTGCGGCACTTCTGGAGCCAGCAGGGGCATAGCTACCATCTGTTGCTCAAGGGCAACCTCGTGCATGCCGCCTTGCTGCAACGCGAGGAAGGCTCGTTGGGTACCGAGCATGTGGAACTGGTGCTCAAAAGTCTGATGCTCAACCCTAACACCAGCTGGGAGGGCACTTCGTTCCGTTATTTCGCCGATAACCCGGTATCGCCCAGTCGAACCATCTCTGCGCTCAAGATTTATGGCTATGAGGCCAGTGACATCATGGTCTTCGGCGAGCATGGCCAAGACCACAAGGTGCTGTACATCCCAGGTAACTCTTCGCCGCTGCATGGTTTCGCAAGCGCTCACGAGCTGCGTGACTGGATCACCCAGCAATGTTGCGACCCTCGCAAGCGGGCAGCGCTGGCCAGTCATTTCTGTACCAAGGACAGGGCAGACGGCAACTTCTTCAGCGGCGTCGATACGGCCCTTGCCGGATTGGCTGCCTACCCGCGGCGCTTGAACGACGCTACAGGGCATTGGTATCCAAGCAGCACCATCAGCTTCGGTGATGCACTGTACCCGTACCCTATGAGTCATTTTCGTGATCGGATCAAAGATCGCCTGCACAGCGACGCCGAGTATGACATCGGCACCCAGGGCGCCTACTACCGCAAGCTAACGGCCTACGGTGTGGAAATGGCGGCCAATGTGATTGGCGCGATCGCCTTGGCCGTGCCCGCACTGGCACCGGTAGCCGTCGCTCTCGGAGCTGGCCTGCTGGCAGTGGGGGCAGGCGAGATGATCACTGCGCATACGCCCCAGGAGCAGACCGAAGGTGCCCAGCGCATCGCGTTCGGCTTGCTCAACGCCTTGCCGCTTGCAGGTGAACTCTCGCAGGCCAAGGCGGCCAAGGCCACGCTCAGCGAGGCAGAGCGGGCGGCGGCAGAAGCTGCCGAGACCGAGCACGCCGCTCAGGCGGCACGGGACACGAATGACGGCGGCATTCCGAGCCACGCCCCAGAGACGGCGGAGTACAAGGCGGTGCGCCCCGTCCATGATTCGCTGCAGTCCGATAAACGGAGTTTGTTGAAAACTATCGCGGTCACCCGGCGGGTGCGGGTGCTGGGCGGTGGCAAAGGGACGTTCCTCGATGAAGGCAAGCTCTATGTGAGGATTCGCCCCGAGGTGTATCGGGTGCAATGGCTGGAGAACGAGCAGCAGTTTCGCATCCGCTCCGAAGGCGAGCCAGTGGTGTGGGGACCGTTCCTGACCTGCATGGACAATGGCTATTGGGACATCGACCCGCGCTTGGGGCTGCGCGGAGGTTCTTACAATACCAAGGTGTTCGACCCGGCGCCGCTGCCTGTGGAGTTGGTCGCAGGCATCGAGCGCCAGCCGCTGATTCCCAAGGTCGAGGTCAGTATTGCGGTCGATGATTTGATCTGGAGTGAGGAGTTTAACTGCTACCAGGCTGATGTCTTCTTGGGCTCAGGCAGCAACTCTGTAGAAGGGGAATCCACGCGTCTCAAGGTCTGGTACGACGCCGATTCCGTGGCGTGGCGATCTGGCGACGATCAGTACGTATGGCGGGAGGCGCATGGTTCCAAGGGCACGTACCGTTGGCGCAAGGGTTCGGCTAGGGATTACGAGCGTGTGCGGCACAAGGTGGTCCCTGAGACCTATGTGACCGATTATCGTTTCCCGGATTTGCCACAGTTACCCAAGCAAATGGCGCCGATCCCGCAGGACATCCACATGATTTGGGTCGGGGAAAAGGAGCTGGGTGTTGAGATCAAGCAAACGATAGTCAAGAACCTTCGGCACAAGCCTCTGAGATTCATCATGCACCTCGACAACGCTGCGCCGGCAATGGAGGCCAATACAGCGTGGTGCGAAGAAGTGGGTATACAGGCCCGCAACTTGCGGGAACAGCCCTTTTTCCAAGAGTTCGTCCAAGGCCCACAGGGGCGTGCCTACAACTATTTTCGCAATCCAACTGCTGCGTCGCGCAATTATGCGGCTGCCTCGGATTATTTGCGCATCAGGGTCGTCGATGAGTTCGGCGGCTGTTACATGGACATCGATGATGAGCTGCTGGCCGGCACGGCGCCACCGCTGATGGCTGCGCCGAACGATGTCCTGTGTGGCAATCAGTACGTGATGCCGTGGAGCAAAAAGGGAATGGTCAATAACTCGCACTTTGCCAGCCACCGCAACAACCCTGTACTCAAACGCCTACTGGAGGACGCGAACGCGCGATACGACGCGCTTCCGGACTCCTTCAAGAATACCCCGCGACCGGTATTCGACAATTTGGCCAACCCTGTTCAGCGCAAGCAGATGTATGCCTACATGCAGGTTATTTCCAACCTGGCCGGCCCTGATGCCTTTAACAAGGGTATGAGGATGTTGCGGCCTGACTACTTTGCTTTGATGAAGACAAAGCCTTTTCCAGCGTATGCCTGGGTGCGCTCGAAGGTGTATCAGGAGTTCTGGGATGAAGTGATCGCGCACTGGTTCCCATTCCGCGCCGTGGGTGGGCAAATGGGCATCAGATCGGGTAATGCGCATACCTGGATGCAGACTTGATCTAAATCCAGGGTCTGGGCCCAGGTGCAGCCTAGGGCCCTGATCTGTCATGTGCCGAACGCTTGGGCCGATGGCTGCACAGGCATCCATCGGCTTTAGCGTTCGGTGTTCAGGCCCGCCGTTCGTGCATGCGCGCCAACTGCCGCTCCAACATCGACGGATAGGGCTCCATCAACCGCTCGACGCAGCACGCGCCTTCAGGGCTGGCTATCGGTCGAATACGCGCACGCTGGCGCACCAAGGCATCATCGCTGATGCGCCGTTCCACCAGCAGCAGGTTGCGGCTGTGCTGCGACAGGGCCAGGGCGTCTTGGGCCTGCTCGGTCATCAGCAAGTCGACCTGATCCATGCCTTGCAGGTCGTCGGCCAGCACCAGGCCCAGCTGCAGCTGTAGGGTGATGCCGCTGTCGGCCACCTCGATCTGCAGGGCGTGGCCCAAGGCGCGCAGCAGCTCGCCACAGCAGATGGCGTTGGTCAGGTAGTCCTCGCCGCTGTCTCGGCTGTGGAACATCAGCAAGGTGCTACCGTCGTTCAGGGTATGGACCTCGCCTTCATACAGTGACGCGGCTTGATCCAAGCAGTCGCGGTAGCGCTCCAGCAACTCGGTCAGGCGAGTACGCGGCAGGCGGCGCAGTTGTTCCTGGGAACCCAGCTGCACGGCCAGCACGGCACTGTGTTGGGGTTCGTCGGACTCGACGATGACGGGTTTGGTCGGGGCGCTTTGCTCATCCATCAGGCCGGCGAACGCATCGTCGTCTTCTTCATGCTCGGGTGCTTGCGCCGCCACTTTCGTGTGCGGAGCGGCCTTGGGGGCGGGCACGTCATCGAAGTCGTCTTCCTCGTCCTCTTCTTCAGGCTCCGGTGGCGGCGGCGGGGCGAGGCGGGCGTGCAGCTGGCGCGCCAGGTCACCGATTTCGTCCTGGCGATCGATGCCCGGGGTGTAAGGGTGCGGGTCACGCAACCAGACGCGCAGTTGCAGCAGCGGAGTGGAGATGAAACGGCCCAGGCGCAGGCTGAGGGTCAGTGCCAGGGCCAGCAGGATCGCGGCGAGGATGCCCATGCTCTGCAGGCTGATCAGCATCGGTTGCTGGAACTGGCTCATGTCCAGGCTGATGCGCAACTGACCGGCGGTCACGTCCTGGAAGGTGATCTTGGTCTGATAGACCCCTTCGGTTTCGCCAAGCAAGCTGTTGCGTGGGCGCTGGCCGGCCTCGGCGAGAATGCGGTTGTCCACGCTGTAGATGGCGGCATGAGCCACCAGCGGGTTCTTCACCAGGTTGCCCAGCAGGACGTTGAGGCTGAGGATGTCGTTGGACACCAGCAGCTCGGTGGCCGAAGTGGCGGTCTGCGTGGTCAGGCTCTGACCAACGGCATCGGCCTGTTCATGCATGGCCTGCTTGAACTGCAAACCCATCACACAGGCATAGATCACCAAGGCCAGGGCCACCAGGAAGATGTTATGGCTGGCAATGCGCAGGGCCAGGGGGATGCGGCGCTGGCTGAGGGCTCGGTAGATCATCAGGAAGAAGTTGTCGGGTTTTACGGGCGTGGGCCGGTTCACAGAGCGCGGCTCTTTATGGCGAGAAAGTTGCTGCGCAGTATAGCGATACGTGTTTTGTCGGCAAAGTATCCTTGGCGCCCGATGGTCATGGAAAAACGGTAGAATGCGCATTTTTCATCGAGTTGGAGCCCGGTCTTGCGCGAAATCGTCCTGATCAACATCACTGGTGAAGACCGTCCAGGTCTAACCGCGGCCATCACCGGCGTACTGCTCCAGGGCGGTGTGAACATTCTCGACATCGGCCTTGCGGTCATGCATGGCACGCTATCGTTCGGCATCCTGGTCGACATCCCCGACAACGAGGTGGCCACCGCGCTGCTGCAGAGCGTGCAGGCCAAGGCTCATGAGCTGAACCTGCAGGCGCGTTACACGCCGATTTCCGAGGCCGACTACCAGCACTGGGCCGACAGCCAGGGCGAGGCCCGCCATATCGTCACCTTGCTCAGCCGTCGGGTCACCCCACAGCAGTTGCAGCGGGTCAGCGCGGTCATCAGCCAGTACGGCCTGACCATCGAGCGCATCGAGCGCCTGTCGGCCCGCGTGGCACTTGATGTGCAGACGGAGAAGGGCAAGTCCGCACTGGAAATTTCCGTACGCGGCGAGGCCAGCGATGCCCAGGCGCTGCGCGCCGACTTTTTCGCCCTTTCCGAAGAGCTGAACATCGACATCGCCTTCCAACGCGACGACCTGTTCCGTCGCAATCGCCGCCTGGCGGTATTCGATATGGATTCGACGCTGATCGAGGCCGAAGTCATCGACGAGTTGGCCAAGGCTGCCGGTGTTGGTGAACAGGTGGCGCAGATCACCGAGCGCGCGATGCGTGGCGAGCTGGATTTCCGGGCCAGCTTCAAAGAGCGCATGGCTTTGCTCAAAGGTCTGGATGTGGGCGTGCTCGATCAGATCGGCGCCTCGCTGCGTTTGACCGAGGGGGCCGAACACCTGTTCGCCGAACTCAAGCGACTGGGCTACAAGACCGCGATCCTTTCCGGCGGCTTCTCCTACTTCGCCAAGCAGGTGCAGGCGCGCCTGGGCATCGACTACGTGTTCGCCAACGAGTTGGAGGTGGTCGATGGCAAGGTCACTGGTGTGGCCGTCGAGCCGATCGTCGACGCTCAGCGCAAGGCCGACTTGCTACAGCAACTGGCCAGCGAAGAGGGGTTGCAGCTCGAGCAGACCATTGCCGTCGGCGATGGCGCCAACGACCTGCCAATGCTGTCCCTGGCCGGTCTGGGTGTAGCCTTCCGTGCCAAGCCGCTGGTGCGTCAGTCGGCCAGGCAGGCGATCTCGACCCTGGGCCTGGATGGTGTGCTGTACCTGCTCGGCGTACGTGATCGCGAAGCGCGCGGTTGATCTCGAGCCCTGGGGCTGCGCTGCAGCCCTTTCGCCGTCAAGCCGGCTCCCACAGAGGTTTGCATTCTTACTGTGGGAGCCGGCTTGCCGGCGATGGACCGCGTAGCGGTCCCAATAAAAAAGGCCCTGCTGAGCAGGGCCTTTCTTGTTGAAGCAGTCAATCAGGCCTGCGCCGGCTGCGCCAGCAACTCACCCATGCGCACCGCGGAGCCGGCACCGAGACTCTCGGCCCACTTCACCTGCTCCGGCCCGAACAGCACGATGGCGGTGGAGCCCAGCTTGAAGCGGCCCAGTTCGGCGCCTTTCTCCAGATGGATCGGCGCACGGCTGGCGTCGTCGTAGCGGAAGGTCTTCAGCTCGCGCTTCGGCGGCGTGACCAGGCCGGCCCAGACCGTCTCGATCGAGGCCACGATCATCGCGCCGACCAGAACTACCGCCATCGGCCCACGTTCGGTGTCGAACAGGCACACCACGCGCTCGTTGCGGGCGAACAGCTCCGGGACGTTCTCCGCGGTGGTCTGGTTGACCGAGAACAGCCGGCCTGGCACATAGACCATTTCGCGCAGGGTGCCGGCCAGCGGCATATGTACGCGGTGGTAATCCTTGGGCGACAGGTAGATGGTGGCGAACTCGCCGCCCATGAACGGCGCCGCCAGGGCCGGATCGCCGCCGAGCAGTTCCAGGGCGCTGTAGCCGTGGCCCTTGGCTTGGAAGATGCGACCATGCTCGATCGGGCCAAGCTGGCTGACCGCGCCGTCGGCCGGGCAGAGGATCGCACCGGGGGTTTCGTCCAGCGGACGGGCGCCGGGCTTCAGGGCACGGGTGAAGAAGGCGTTGAAGTGCTCATAGGCACTCAGGTCTTCGACCAGTGCCTCGGACATGTTCACCTGGTAGCGCTTGGCGAACCAGGCGGTGAAGGCGTTCTTGAACCAGCGTGCGCGGCACTCGGCGACGCAGCCGGCCAGCCGTGACAGCAGGTGGTGCGGCAGCAGGTACTGGCTGATGATGAACAAGCGGGATTTCATTGAGCGTCCTTAAACTTCGACGGGCGTGTCGGGGTGGTTGCCCCATTCGCCCCAGGAACCGGCATAGCCCTTCACCCGTGGATAGCCGAGGGCCTTGGCCACGAGGTAGGTGAAACCGGAGCGGTGGTGGGTCTGGCAGTGGGTGATCACTTCCTTGTCGGGGGTGATGCCCAGATTTTGCAGGACTTCGGCGATGTCCTTGCGGATGCGCAGATGGTCGTTGAGGTCCATGCCGGCGGTCCACTCGAAGTTGATCGCGCCGGGAATATGCCCGCCTTTGGCGGCCAGCACTTTCTCGCCGCTGTATTCCAGTGGCCCGCGGGCGTCCCAGATGACCAGGTCGGCGGCACCCAGGCGGCTTTGCAGGTACTCTCGGGTGGCGGTGGGCTCTGCGTGCAGTCGCAGCTTCACCGTGCCACTCACGCTCACGGGCACTTCGGTGCTCAGCTTGTCCGCCGGCCAGGCCTGGATGCCGCCATTGAGGTAGTGGTAACCCCGGTGGCCTATCACGTCGAGCAGCCAGATGAACCGACCGGCCCAGCCGCCGCCTTCGTCGTCATACACCACGTAGACCGCGTCGTCGCGATGACCGAGTTCGGCGAACAGCTTTTCCAGGTCGGCGTGTGCCGGCAGCAGGCCGGGGGCAGGCGGCTGCCCCAGCTGGGTGCGCTTGGGATCGACGAAGCGCGCCCCGGGGATGTGGCCGCTGCCATAGCGGTTGGCGCTGGTCAGGTCGACCAGGATCAGTCGCGGCGAGTCCAGGCGCGGCAGCAGGTCCTCGGCTTCGATCACCAGGGGCAAGCCGGAAAAGTCAGTCATCCACGGTCTCCAGGGTGCAAAGGGGGCGATTGTAGCGCAAGGCAATCATGAATGGCGGTTACCGAAGAGGGCCAGGGCGCGCTCGATGCATTGCGCGGTCTTGCCGAACGCCTGCACGCTGACATCGGCCAGCGGTTTGCCGTCCTGGTCCGCCACCGCCAGCATCAGCACCTGATCGCCGACCGCCAGCGAACGCAGCAGCAGATGTTCGCTGCGGAAGAAGGCGCGCAGTGGCGCGGGCAGCAACGTTGTGAACTGGGCGTGGTTCTCGGGCGTCAAGCGCAGTTGCCCGGCCTTGTTCATCAGTTTTTGCAGGAGCTTGTTCTGCGCGATGGGCAACGCGACGGCACTGGCCTCTTTGGGCAGCCCCGCGGTCTGCTGCACCCGCAGGTAGTCGCTGGCCTTGTCCAGGCTCAGCAGCATCAGGCGTTGCATGCCGCACGCCAGCAACGCTTCGCGGGCCTGGGTGGCCAGATGTACCGTATTGCTGAACGGGCTGGGCTGGGCCAGCAGCTCCTGGCATAGCGTACGCCAACGGCCGAGGTCCTCGGTGCTGGGCGGTGGCGCTGTCAGCATGTCCGGGTGCGGACGGCGCTGGTGCCAGGGCCAGATCAAGGCTTCGGCCGGGTGGAACAGGGCATGCCGGGCGTGATGACGGGCACTGGCGGCGGCCTGCTGGTGGACCTGTTGCTGGACATCGTCCAGCGTGGTTTGCAGATACAAGGCGGTGAGCAGTTGCCAGCGCAGCAGGTGCGGGTTGTCCCAGCCGACCTGGGCCGCCAGCGCCAGGCCGTTGGCCAGCAGTACGGTGTTAGGCGGCTGGTTGAACCAGCGGCGCAGGGCCGGCTCTTCGTCCAGGCGCTGTTGTTGCACAAGCGGATCCTGCTCGCGAGCGATATTCAGCACTTGGGCCAGTTGTTCGCGCTCGTCCATCAGCAGGCGGTAGCCTTGGGTCACCCATTCGGGCAAGCGCCAGTGCTCGGCCATGGATTGGCACAGTTGCATCAGGCGCACACCGAACAGTGCCTGCTCGACTTCGCCGGCGTCCTCACCTTTGTGGATGACCCGCAGCTCCCAGGTGTCCAGCAGCTTGGGATAGGCCAGGGCCAGTGGCCAAAGGGGCGAGAGGAACAACAGGCTGCCCCAGTGGATCTCTTGCCATAGCCGCGCCAGACGGCTGGCGAACAGGCCATTGGCCTGCTGGGTGGCATGCTGGCTGATCAGCAGGAACTGGCGCAGCACCGGCGGGATCTCATCCGCTGGCACCGAGGGCAGGCGCGCGAGCAATTGGCTGGTGCGGGCCAGGCCGAGGCGGTTTAGGGCGATTTCCAAGCTCTCGGCAGGCTCGGCCTGGCTGGCGTTGGCCGGGTGGTTGGCTTCGCGCAGCACGCAGAGCACCAGCGCGGGGCTGTCCTGCATCAGTTCGGCGATATCGCGCAGGGAGCGGCGGTTGTCGTTGATGGCCTGCAGCACACGGTCGTGGCTCTCTTTCGGGATCGGCACGCGGACCCCGTCGAGCAGCTTGATCCAGGCCTCTAGACTCGACGGAATCTGACTTGGCACCTTGGTTTCAATTGGCATATTGACATCAGTCCGAACTGGCTTTTCGCAATGAGTGGCTATAGTCTGGCGCAGTTCTGCCGATAAGTAGAAGAAGAGTTTTCAAGCTTCCGTTCCCTATCCTGACCACGACAGCAAGTGCTTCCAACTTATGGCTAAAATTATCGGCATCATCGTCGTATTCGCGAGCGTGCTCGGCGGCTACGTGCTTTCCCACGGCAAGATCGCGGCACTGATCCAGCCGTTCGAAGTGCTGATCATCGGCGGCGCGGCCTTTGGTGCGTTCCTCCAGGCCAACCCTGGTTACATGACCATGCATGTAATCAAGAAGTCGCTGAAGATGTTCGGCACCCGCTTCACCCACACCTTCTACCTGGAAGTGCTGGGCCTGGTGTACGAGATCCTCAACAAGAGCCGTCGTGAAGGCATGATGGCGATCGAAGGCGACATCGAGGACGCCGCGGCCAGCCCGATCTTCGCCAAGTACCCGGCGGTGCTGGGCGACGAGCGCATGACCGCGTTCATCTGCGACTACCTGCGGATCATGTCCACCGGCAACATGGCGCCCCACGAGCTCGAAGGCCTGTTCGACATGGAACTGCTGAGCATGAAGGAAGAGCTCGAGCATCCGTCCCACGCAGTGACCGGGATCGCCGACGGCATGCCCGGCTTCGGTATCGTCGCGGCGGTACTGGGTATCGTGGTGACCATGGCCTCGCTGGGTGACGGTGACCAGAAGTCCATCGGCCTGCACGTCGGTGCGGCGTTGGTCGGTACCTTCTTCGGTATTCTTGCTGCCTACGGCTTCTTCGGCCCGTTGGCCAATGCCCTGCGCCACGATGCCAAGGAAGAGCTGAACGTCTACGAGGCGATCAAGGCCTCGCTGGTGGCCTCGGCTTCCGGCATGCCGCCGTCGCTGGCGGTCGAGTTCGGTCGCAAGGTGCTGTACCCGGCGCACCGCCCGAGCTTCGCCGAGCTGGAACAAGCAGTACGCGGTCGCTAAGCCATGGAGAACAATCAGCCCATCATCGTCAAGCGCGTCAAGCGCTTTGGCGACGGCCATCACGGCGGCGCCTGGAAAATCGCCTTCGCCGACTTCGCCACGGCGATGATGGCGTTCTTCCTGGTGCTGTGGTTGCTGTCGACCGCCACGCCCGAGCAGAAGATCGCCATCGCCGGTTACTTCAAGGACCCGATCGGCTTCTCCGAAAGCGGCACGCCCTACATCATCGATCTGGGTGGTTCGCCAGAACTGGCGCCGGAAAAGACCATCAACCCGGAAGTGAAGTCCGAGCCGACGCCGGATACCAGCCTGCAACTGGACAAGGACAAGGTCGAGACCATGGCCGAACAGGTCGAGCGCGAGCGCCTCGAGCTGCTGCTGCAGGAGCTGCAGAACAAGGTCGAGGAAAACCCACAGCTGCAGAAGTTCAAGGACCAGATCCTGTTCGAGATCACCCAGGACGGCCTGCGCATCCAGATCATGGACGCCGAGAACCGGCCGATGTTCGACCTGGGCAGCGCACGCCTGCAGCCGTACTTCGAAGACATCCTGTTGGCCATGGCCGACACCATCAAGGCGGTGCCCAACAAGATCAGCATCAGTGGCCATACCGATGCCAAGCCGTATTCCGGTACCGGCGATTTCGGTAACTGGGAGCTGTCGGCCAACCGTGCCAACGCGGCGCGTCGCGCACTGGTCGCTGGTGGCTATCCGGATGAGCAGGTGGCCCGCGTGGTCGGTTATGCATCGTCGTCGCTGTTCGACCGTGCCAATCCGTTCAACCCGGTCAACCGTCGTATCGACATCATCGTCCTTACCAAGAAAGCCCAGCGCGATATCGAGGGTGAGCAGGGCAAGCCAGAAAGTACCTCGCCGGCCAACCCGGCCGAGCCAGCGGGCACCGCGCCTGGTGCCGCGCCGGGGGACACGCCGATGCAGCCGCGCGAGCTGCGTCAGAAGCTGAACATCTTCGAGGATGGCGTGTTGAAGATGGACGAGTCCAAGGACCAATAAGCGATCGGGGCCGCCTAGCGGCCCCGACGCATTTCAGAATCCCCGCCTGATCTTGGCCTTGAGATCGGCATGGAAGAAATCCGCATTATCCCTGTCCGTCACGCTGCTGTTGCCGGTCGCCGAAGCCATAGCCCGGCCAAAGGTTTGTTCGTCATGGTAGGCCCGAACGAACAGGTCGATATGCTCTCGTTCCCGCATCGCAGGCCATTTTCCCAGCCGTTCCGGCATCTCGTTGCAGCCGGTGTAGTAGAAGCTCACCCGCCGATTCACCATGGCCGCCGCGCCCAGCAGCCAGGCCGTCCACCAGTCCTCGGCGTTGGCGTCACAGAGTACCCCGATCCAGTGGGTGGCATCGCTCATGTGCTGGCAAAAGCTGCCATGCAGGTCGTCGTGGGTCTGCCCTTCACTGTCGAAGGGCACGAGTTGGGTGGGAATGCCTTCGAGTAGCAGCCGCTCGTTCAGGATGAAGGCGTCAAGCCGTTCGTTCTGGTGGTAACTGATAAATACCGGCATCTGTGCTGCCCTCCCTGATCGACGACAAAGCCATGACCTTCAGGGAAAGCAAGGGGAGGGACAACAGGCGGCTGCGAAACAGGAGCAGCCCTACCTGTTTAGGTAAAGATTCCTACAAAAGCGTGCGACCAAGCCCGTCGACTCAGTAGGTGTCTTCCGGCAGGCTGGCAATGATCGAGCGGTAGCTGTTCATTCGCTGCTGCGTGACGTTGCCGTCCTCCAGTGCCCTGAGCAGTGCGCAGCCGGGCTCGCGGTCATGCTTGCAGTCGCGGAAGCGGCAGTTGCCGATCAGTTCGCGGAATTCGATAAAGCCGTCTTCAACATCGTCACGGCTGACATGGCCGAGGCCGAATTCGCGGATACCCGGCGAGTCGATCAAGTCGCCGCCGTTGGGAAAGTGGTACAGGCGCGCGGTGGTGGTGGTGTGGGTGCCCTGGCCGGACCATTCCGACAGGTCGCCGACACGGGTGCCCGCGTCGGGCAAGAGGCTGTTGACCAGCGAGGACTTGCCCACGCCCGACTGGCCGACGAATACGCTGATATGGCCGTCGAGCGTCTGTTGCAGGCGCTGCATGCCATCGCCCTGATGCGCCGAAACTTCCAGCAGCGGGTAGCCCAGGCCACGGTAGACCTCGAGCATGGCGTTGAGGGTCGGAGCGTTCTCGTCGTTGATCAGGTCGGCCTTGTTCAGCAACAGCAGCGGGCGGATGCCGGCATGCTCGGCGGCGACCAGATAACGGTCGATCAGGTTGGGGTGCGGTTCGGGCGCAGGAGCGAAGACAATGACGATCAGGTCGACGTTGGCTGCCACCGGCTTGAGCTGGCCATGGTTGTTCGGCCGGCACAGCTCGGTGCTGCGCGGCATCTGCGCGACGATCACGCCGATGCCCTGGTTGCCGGCGCGCCAGACCACCCGGTCGCCGGTGACCAGCGCCGGCAGGTTGGCCCGCAGGTGGCAGCGGAACACCTGGCCAGCGGCCTCGCCGTCCTGGGCCTCGACCTCGACCTGTACGCCGAAGTGGGCAATCACCAGGCCCAGTTGCTCCGGCCCCAGATCGCCACCTTCCAGTTCCTGCAGCACATGCTGCTCGCGTTTGGCGGCACGGGCGGCGCGTTCACCCTGGATCTTTTCGATGCGCCAATTCTGGCGGCGGTTGAGCTGGCGTTTGGCCATGAAGGTTCCGTGTCGGCGGGGCAGAAAGAAAACGGCGAGCAGTTTAGCACGGCGCGCCCATGACCGGCCTGGCTAGGCTAATATGACGGGCTATTCGAGGAGCCTTTTCATGCAGAACCCACAGAATCTGATCTGGATCGATCTGGAGATGACCGGCCTGGATCCGGACAACGACGTCATCATCGAGATGGCCACCATCGTCACCGACAGCGAGCTGAACACCCTGGCCGAAGGCCCGGTGATCGCCATCCACCACAGCGACGAAGTGCTGGCGCGCATGGACGAGTGGAATACCCGCACCCACGGCGCCTCGGGCCTGACCCAGCGCGTGCGCGAGAGCAAGGTGAGCATGGCCGAGGCCGAGGCGCAGACCATCGCTTTCCTCGAACAATGGGTGCCTAGGGGCAAGTCGCCGATCTGTGGCAACAGCATCTGCCAGGACCGCCGTTTCCTCTATCGGCACATGCGCGAGCTGGAAAACTACTTCCACTATCGCAACCTCGATGTGTCCACGCTCAAGGAGTTGGCCGCGCGCTGGGCGCCGGAAGTGCGTGACAGCTTCAAGAAGGGCAACACCCATTTGGCGCTGGATGATATCCGTGAGTCGATTGGCGAACTGCGTCACTACCGCGAGCATTTCATCAAGGTCTGACCTTAGTGCGCCGATGATCGTCGGCGCGCCCCTTTTGGTGCCCCGCGTGACTGGGTAGACTGCGCGCCTTTCCCGCACGGACCTGCACCATGTTGCTGATGCTCTATCTCATCGCCATCACCGCCGAAGCCATGACCGGCGCCCTGTCCGCTGGCCGTCGCGGCATGGATTGGTTCGGCGTGGTGCTGATCGCCTGCGTTACCGCGCTGGGTGGCGGTTCGGTGCGTGACGTGCTGCTCGGGCACTATCCGCTGACCTGGGTGAAGCATCCCGAGTACCTGGTGCTGACCAGCTTCGCGGCGCTGCTGACCATTTTTATCGCACCCTTGATGCGCCACCTGCGGTCGCTGTTCCTGGTGCTCGACGCCCTGGGTCTCGTGGCGTTCACCCTGATCGGCTGCATGACCGCGCTGGAGATGGGGCAGGGGTTCCTTGTCGCCTCCATCAGCGGGGTGATTACCGGGGTGTTTGGCGGCATCCTGCGGGACATCTTCTGCAACGATATTCCGTTGGTGTTTCGACGTGAGCTGTATGCCAGTGTTTCGTTCGCGGCGGCTTGGTTCTATCTGGGGTGTGTTTACTTCAAGGTGCCGGCGGAGCAGGCCATGCTGCTGACACTGTTTGGTGGTTTTCTGGTGCGGTTGTTGGCGATTCGGTTTCATTGGGAGATGCCGAAGTTTCATTACAATGATCAGCAATAGTGGCTTTCTGCGGCGCAGCCACCGTATTCAGAATTGTTCTGGCAGGACTGTAACTGTAGTCATACAACCGTTGTTCAGAAGACTTGCTTGATCTTGATGTTGCTTCTAAGCGCGCGATAGTTCAGGCGACACAAATTGCGACTTCAGGAGGCCGAACGCAGGGCTTGCTCCCGGGAGGCCTGCGTTCTGTCTCCTGAAATCGCGAAGTTACGGGCTACGCCTGCACTGGCGTAGCTGTCGCTCGCCGCCTAAGGGGTTAACCTTCTGGTCGCAAAAGGCAAAGCAGCGAGCGTCAAAGGGCGTTGTGGCGAGCCAGGGCCCATTCCACGTGTTCGCGTACCAGTTCCGAAGGATCATCCCTACGGGCATTGAGCGCCTCCAGCACGGGGATGGTCGACGGTGCGTTGCCAAGCCCCACCGCGAGGTTGCGCAAGAACCGTTCATACCCCGCCCGGCGCAATGGCGAGCCTTCGGTGCAGCCGAGAAAACGCTTTTCATCCCACAGAAACAGTTCGGCCAGCTCGATATTGTCCAGCCCCCGGCGGGGCATGAAGTCGTCTTCGGTCGTGGTCTTGGCGAAACGGTTCCACGGGCAAACGATCTGGCAATCGTCGCAACCAAACACACGGTTACCGATCAATGAACGCAGTTCTAGTGGAATGGCCCCGCGTAATTCGATGGTCAGGTACGAGATGCAGCGCCGGGCATCGAGCTGATAAGGCCCGACGAACGCCTGGGTCGGGCAGATGTCCAGGCAGGCCTGGCAACGCCCGCAATGATCGCTGCCCTGCACGCCGTCGATCGGCAGCGGCAGGTCGACGAACAGCTCGGCGAGGAAGAAATAGCTGCCCGCCTTGCGGTTGAGCAGCAGGGTGTTCTTGCCGATCCAGCCAAGGCCGGCCTCCTGGGCCAGGGCTTTCTCCAGCACCGGGGCGCTGTCGACGAAGGCGCGGTAGCCGAACGGGCCGATGGCTTCCTGGATGCGGTCGGCGAAGTGCTGCACGCGCTTGCGCACCAGCTTGTGGTAGTCGCGGCCCAGGGCGTAGCGCGAGATGTAGGCTTTTTCCGGCTCTGCCAGGCGCTTGGCCATCTGCGTGTCGCCGGGCAGGTAGTCCATGCGCATCGAGATCACCCGCAACGTGCCGGGTATCAGCTCGGCCGGGCGCGAGCGCTTGTTGCCATGCTCGCCCATGTACTCCATCTCACCGTTGTGGCCGGCGGCCAGCCAACGCTGCAGGTGCTGTTCGTGCTCGCCAAGGTCGACACCGGCGATGCCGACATGGGCAAAACCGAGTTCGCGGCCCCAATCCTTGATCGATTGGGCCAGTGTGGCGATGTCTGGAAGGTCGGCGGACATGGATGAACAAGCATTACAAGCGGAGGTGCGTATAATTCTGCCAGACATCGGAGCCTTTGACCCCATGCCTCAGACCAAACACCCCCCATTACCGCTCAGCAGCCTGACCTTGGCCAGGTTGCCGCCACGTGCCGCTGATGCCCACAAGGGCGATTTCGGCCATGTGTTGGTGGTCGGCGGCGACCTCGGCACAGGCGGCGCGGTGATGCTCAGTGGCGAAGCGGCGTTGCGTTGCGGCGCCGGCCTGGTCAGCGTGGCCACCCGCCCCGAGCACGTAGCTGCGGGGCTGACACGCCTGCCCGAGACCATGTGGCTGGGCGTGAGCTCGGCCAACCAGTTGATGGCGCTGCTCGAGCGTGCCACGGTGCTGGTGGTCGGCCCTGGCCTCGGCCAGGCCGGGTGGGGGCGCAGCCTGTTGTCGGCGGTGGCCAATGCCCACCGGCCACAGGTGTGGGACGCCGATGCGCTCAACTTGCTGGCGCGCACGCCACTGGCACTGCCCAGCGGCAGCATCCTCACCCCGCACCCCGGCGAGGCCGCGCGCCTGCTGGGGATTTCCACCGAGGCGGTGCAGGCCGACCGGCCGGGTGCGGCGCGCAAGCTGGCGCGCCGCTACGCCAGCGTCTGCGTGCTCAAGGGCGCCGGCACGTTGGTGGCCGACCCTGCCGGGCAGTTGGCGTTTTGCGGCCGTGGGCACCCAGCCATGGCCGGTGCCGGATTGGGCGATGTGTTGACAGGCGTGCTGGCCGCCTTGCTGGCCCAGGGGCTGGATGCCTGGCAGGCCGCGTGCCTGGGGGTGTGGCTGCATGCGTGCGCGGGCGAGCGGTTGGGTGTCAAAGGTAGAGGGCTGGCGGCCAGTGATCTGGTGCCGGTCATTAGAGCGTTATTGGAGGAGCATTCAGCGTGTCAGGTATAACCCTGTTTCTGGGCGACGAAGACGCCACCGTCGCCTTTGGCGCGAAACTGGCCGAAGTGACCAAAGGTCATGGTGTGATTTTTCTCGAGGGCGACTTGGGGGCCGGCAAAACCACCCTGTCCCGCGGGCTGATCCGTGGCCTGGGTCATACCGGCCCGGTAAAAAGTCCGACATTTACCGTGGTTGAACCCTACGAGATTGGTGAGGTTCGCGCCTTCCATTTCGACCTCTATCGCCTGGTCGACCCGGAAGAGCTTGAATTCATGGGCATTCGCGATTATTTCGAGGGCGATGCATTGTGCCTGTTCGAGTGGCCAGATAAAGGCGCGGGCGTTTTGCCAAAGCCCGACCTGACCATTACCATAAGCCCGCAAGCGGGCGGACGTTCGCTGAGCCTGTCGCCGCAGGGGGCACGCGGCGAAGCCTGGTGTGCCGTTCTGGCCAAAGAATTCATACAGTAAGTGGGGAAAGGTATGCGCATACGCGCACTGGTCGCTGTCGTTGGGCTGCTGCTGACCGCGGTGACCGTTGACGCTCTGGCCGTCACTCAAGTCAAGAGCATGCGCCTGTGGCGCGCTCCGGACAACACGCGGCTGGTCTTCGACCTGTCCGGGCCTGTGCAGCACAGCGTCTTCACCCTCACCGCTCCGGATCGTCTGGTGATCGACATCAACGGTGCCGCCCTGGGGGCGCCGCTGAACGTCTCCACCTCGAACACGCCGATCACCAGCGTACGTTCGGCCCAGCGCACGCCAACCGACCTGCGCGTGGTGGTCGACCTGAAGAAAGCCGTGTCGCCGAAGAGCTTCACCCTGGCCCCGAACGCCCAGTACGGCAATCGCCTGGTGGTCGACCTGTACGACCAGGAAGCCGACGCCATCGCCGCGAGCAATCCGACACCGCCGCCGACACCGCAGCCACCGGCCACCACGCCGGCGGTACCCGTCACCCCGGCGCAGCCGGCGATCAAGTTGCCACCGGCACCGAGTGGCAAGCGTGACATCGTGGTCGCCATCGACGCCGGCCACGGCGGCGAAGACCCGGGCGCGTCCGGCTCGCGTGGCCAGCACGAAAAAGACATCGTGCTGGATATCGCCAAGGAACTGCAGCGCCAGATCAACTCCGAGAAGGGTTATCGCGCCGAGCTGACCCGCACCGGCGACTACTTCATCCCGCTGCGCAAGCGCACCGAGATCGCCCGCAAGAAGGGCGCCGACCTGTTCGTCTCGATCCACGCCGACGCCGCGCCGTCCAAGGCTGCCTTCGGCGCCTCGGTGTTCGCCCTGTCCGACCGCGGCGCCACCTCCGAGACCGCCCGCTGGCTGGCCGACACGGAAAACCGCTCCGACCTGATCGGCGGTGCCGGCAACGTCAGCCTCGACGACAAGGACCGCATGCTGGCCGGCGTGCTGCTCGACCTGTCGATGACCGCCACCCTCAGTTCCAGCCTCAATGTCGGGCAGAAGGTGCTGGGCAACATGGGCCGGGTCACGCCGCTGCACAAACAGCGGGTGGAGCAGGCCGGGTTCATGGTGTTGAAGTCGCCGGACATCCCGTCGATCCTCGTTGAAACCGGGTTCATCTCCAATGCCAACGAGGCGGCCAAGCTGGCTACCCGCAGTCATCAGCAGGCCTTGGCGCGTTCGATTCATACCGGTGTGCGTCAGTTCTTCCAGCAGAACCCGCCGCCAGGCACCTACATTGCCTGGCTGCGTGACAGCGGCAAGATCGCCCAGGGACCGCGTGAGCATACCGTGCGGCCCGGCGAGACCCTGGCGATGATTGCGGTGCGCTACCAGGTCAGCGTGGCTGGTCTGCGCAGCAGCAACAACCTGAAGACCGACGAGCTCAAGGTCGGCCAGCACCTCGACATCCCGCCCACCACTCTGGCGTCCCAGCAATGAGTGGCGGCTCGCGCATCCAGCTGCTCAGCCCGCGGCTGGCGAACCAGATCGCTGCCGGTGAGGTCGTCGAACGCCCAGCGTCGGTGGCCAAGGAACTGCTGGAGAACAGCCTCGACTCCGGTGCCCGGCGCATCGAGGTCGAAGTCGAGCAGGGCGGTGTGAAGCTGCTGCGGGTGCGCGACAACGGCGGTGGCATTGCCCCCGATGACCTGCCGCTGGCCCTGGCGCGTCATGCCACCAGCAAGATTCGTGAGCTGGAAGACCTCGAAGGCGTGCTGAGCCTGGGGTTTCGCGGCGAGGCGCTGGCATCGATCAGTTCGGTCGCCCGTCTGACCCTCACCTCGCGTACTGCCGAGGCCAGCGAGGCCTGGCAGGTGGAGACCGAGGGGCGCGACATGCTCCCGCGGGTGCAGCCGGCGGCTCATCCGGTCGGCACGTCGGTCGAAGTGCGTGACCTGTTCTTCAATACCCCGGCCCGACGCAAGTTCCTCAAGGCCGAAAAGACCGAATTCGATCACCTGCAGGAAGTGATCCGGCGCCTGGCGCTGGCGCGTTTCGACGTGGGCTTTCACCTGCGGCACAACGGCAAGACCATCTTCAGCCTGCATGAGGCCGCCGACGAGATGGCGCGGGCGCGGCGCGTCGGCACCATCTGCGGTCCGGGCTTCCTTGAGCAGGCGCTGCCGATCGATGTCGAGCGCAATGGTCTGCGCCTGTGGGGCTGGGTCGGCTTGCCGACCTTCTCGCGCAGCCAGGCCGACCTGCAGTACTTCTTCGTCAATGGCCGCGCGGTGCGCGACAAGCTGGTCGCCCATGCGGTGCGCCAGGCTTATCGGGATGTGCTGTTCAATGGTCGGCACCCGACCTTCGTGCTGTTCCTCGAGTGCGACCCGACCGGCGTGGACGTCAACGTCCATCCCACCAAGCACGAAGTGCGCTTCCGTGAAGGGCGCATGGTTCATGACTTCCTCTACGGCACCTTGCACCGTGCCTTGGCCGATGTGCGCCCGGAAGACCAGCTTGCGGCGCCGGCGGCCAGCGACGAGCTGGTCCGCCCCAGCGGCTTGCAGGCCGGCGAGTTCGGCCCCCAGGGCGAAATGCGCCTGGCCTCGCCAGTGCTCGAGCAGCCTCAGGGCGAGCAGCGGGGGTTCGCTTCGAGCGGTTCGGGCGCGGGCTATCAGTACCAGTACACACCCAGGCCCTCCCAGCCGCTGAATGCCGGCGAGGCCCAGGCGGCCTACCGCGAGTTCTACGCCCCTCTGGACAATGCCGCCGCCGCGCCGAGCGCGTTGCCGGAAAGCCAGGGCGATATTCCACCGCTCGGCTACGCGCTGGCGCAGCTCAAGGGGATCTATATCCTTGCCGAGAACGCCGTCGGCCTGGTGCTGGTGGATATGCACGCCGCCCATGAGCGGATCATGTACGAGCGTCTGAAAGTGGCCATGGCCAGTGAAGGCTTGAGCGGCCAGCCATTGCTGGTGCCCGAGTCGCTGGCGTTGAGCCAGCGCGAAGCCGACTGCGCCGAGGAACATGCCCAATGGTTCCAGCGCCTGGGCTTCGAACTGCAGCGCCTGGGCCCGGAAACCCTGGCGATCCGCCAGATCCCGGCCTTGCTCAAGCAGGCCGAGGCCAATCGCCTGGTGCAGGATGTGCTGGCCGACCTCATGGAGTACGGCACCAGTGACCGTATCCAGGCGCACCTCAACGAGCTGCTGGGGACCATGGCCTGCCATGGCGCGGTGCGGGCCAACCGGCGCCTGGCCATCCCCGAAATGAACGCATTGCTGCGCGACATGGAGAACACCGAGCGCAGTGGCCAGTGCAACCACGGCCGACCGACCTGGACCCAGATGGGCCTGGACGATCTGGACAAGCTGTTCCTGCGGGGCCGATAACATGAGTGACAGACCTCCGGCGATTTTCCTCATGGGCCCGACCGCGGCCGGCAAGACCGACCTGGCGATCGAGCTGACCAGCAAGCTGCCCTGCGAGCTGATCAGTGTCGACTCGGCGCTGGTCTATCGCGACATGGACATCGGTACCGCCAAACCCTCCAAGGAAGTGCTGGCCGCACATCCGCACCGCCTGATCGACATTCTCGACCCCGCCGAAAGCTACTCGGCCAAACGTTTCTGCACCGATGCTCTCCAAGCCATGGCCGAGATCACCGCGCGCGGCAAGATCCCGCTGCTGGTCGGCGGCACCATGCTCTACTACAAGGCACTGGTCGATGGCCTGGCGGACATGCCACCAGCCGATGCCACGGTGCGCGCCGAGCTCGAGGCACAGGCGCAGGCCCTCGGCCTGGCCGAATTGCACCGGCAACTGGCCGAAGTCGATCCGGAGTCGGCGGCGCGTATTCATCCGAATGACCCGCAGCGGCTGATCCGTGCGCTTGAAGTGTACAAAGTGAGCGGCGAGAGCATGACCGCCCACCGTCAGCGTCAATACGCGCAAAGTAGCGGCGCAGACGCAGGCGCGGGCGAGCATTTGCCCTATACTGTCGCCAGCCTGGCGATAGCGCCTACAGATCGTCACATTTTGCATCAGCGAATTGCGTTACGATTTTCACAGATGCTGGAACAGGGCTTTGTCGACGAGGTCCGAACGCTGCGGGCCAGAAGTGACTTGCACACCGAGCTGCCGTCTATAAGGGCAGTGGGGTATCGGCAGGTCTGGGACTACCTCGACGGCAAGCTGACTGAGAATGAGATGCGTGAACGCGGTATCATTGCCACGCGTCAGCTGGCCAAGCGGCAATTCACCTGGTTGCGCGGCTGGTCCGACGTCCACTGGCTGGATAGCCTGGCCTGCGACAATCTGTCCCGCACCTTGAAATACCTGGGGACCGTCTCCATATTGAGCTGAGTCCCTGCCAGTTGCCGTCTATTCTTGCGAAGGGGCGGCATAATTTATCGATTTTCTTGATTTTCTATTATTGATCCTTACAGGAGTGCGGCATATGTCAAAAGGGCATTCGCTACAAGACCCTTACTTGAACACCTTGAGAAAAGAAAAAGTCCCGGTTTCGATCTATCTGGTCAACGGGATCAAGCTGCAGGGCCAGATCGAATCCTTCGACCAGTTCGTCGTGCTGCTGAAAAACACCGTCAGCCAGATGGTCTACAAGCACGCCATTTCGACCGTCGTCCCCGCACGCCCGGTTCGTCTGCCAAGCCCGACCGATGGTGAGCACGGCGACAGCGAGCCAGGCAACGCTTGAAAAAAGTAGGAGCCTGCATTGTTCTTTGAGCGCCACGGTGGTGGTGAGCGAGCGTTGCTCGTTCACTTGGAAGGTCAGAACCCTGAGGCGCGCGAAGACCCGCAGGAGTTTCAGGAGCTGGCGCTGTCGGCCGGAGCCGATATCGTTTCGCTGGTGACAGTGGCGCGGCATCAGCCCACCGCCAAGTTTCTGATCGGCAGTGGCAAGGTCGAGGAGTTGCGCGACCTGGTCCATTCGGCCGAAGCCGACCTTGTGATTTTCAATCACACCCTCACGCCCAGCCAGGAACGCAACCTCGAGCGCGTCTTCGAGTGTCGCGTGCTGGACCGTACCGGGCTGATTCTCGACATCTTCGCCCAGCGGGCGCGTACTCACGAAGGCAAGCTGCAGGTCGAACTGGCCCAGCTCGAGCACATGAGCACGCGACTGGTACGCGGTTGGACCCACCTTGAGCGACAGAAAGGTGGTATCGGCCTGCGTGGCCCGGGTGAAACCCAGCTCGAAACCGACCGCCGCCTGCTGCGGGTACGCCTGCGCCAGATCAAGGCACGCCTGGAGAAGGTGCGCAGCCAGCGCGAGCAGGCCCGTCGTGGGCGCAAGCGCGCCGACATTCCTTCGGTGTCGCTGGTGGGTTATACCAACGCCGGTAAATCGACCCTGTTCAACGCACTCACGCAATCCGATGTGTATGCCGCGGACCAGCTGTTCGCCACCCTCGACCCGACCTTGCGCCGGCTCGAGCTGGCCGACCTGGGGCCGATCGTGCTGGCCGACACCGTAGGTTTCATCCGCCACCTGCCGCACAAGCTGGTCGAGGCATTTCGGGCTACGCTCGAAGAGTCGAGCAACTCCGACCTGCTGCTGCACGTGATCGATGCCCATGAGCCCGAGCGCATGGAGCAGATCGAACAGGTACTGGCGGTGCTGGGCGAGATCGGTGCCGAGAGCTTGCCGATCCTCGAGGTCTATAACAAACTCGACCTGCTCGAAGATGTCGAGCCGCAGATCCAGCGCGATGCCGACGGCAAGCCGCAGCGGGTCTGGGTATCGGCACGCGATGGACGAGGCCTGGAGCTGGTTGGCCAGGCGATTGCCGAGTTGCTGGGGGACGATCTGTATGTCGGAACCCTGTGCCTGGAGCAACGGTTTGCCCGCCTGCGCGCGCAATTCTTTGCCCTGGGCGCCGTGCAGAGTGAAGAGCATGATGAAGAAGGGCGCAGCCTGCTGAGCGTGCGACTGCCCAGGGTCGAGCTGAATCGCCTGGTCAGCCGCGAAGGCATGGAGCCGCAAGTGTTTGTCGAGCAACACACTTTGCAATAAATGCCCGTCGAGGTCGCCGGGCAGCCGTGACAGGCATTCTGTAGCATTGGACGGCGCGCCGTGGGCGCGTCTTTGCTTTATCAGATGGAGAGCGCTATGGCTTGGAACGAGCCGGGTGGCAACTCGAACAATCAGGATCCCTGGGGCGGTCGCCGTAATGGCGGCGGCGGTGGTGGCGACAAGAAAGGTCCACCGGATCTGGACGAGGCCTTCCGCAAGCTGCAGGACAGCCTGAACGGCATGTTCGGCAGTGGCAAGAAACGCGGCGGCGGCGGTGACCGCAATATCGGCAAGGGTGGCGGCTACGGCCTGCTGGGCATCGGCCTGGCGGCTCTGGCGGCAATCTGGCTGTACAACGCCGTCTATGTCGTGGACGAGCAGGAGCAGGCCGTGGTGCTGCGCTTCGGCAAGTACTACGAGACCGTCGGTCCCGGCCTGAATATCTACTTCCCGCCGATCGACCGCAAGTACATGGAAAACGTGACCCGCGAGCGGGCCTACACCAAGCAGGGGCAGATGCTCACCGAAGACGAGAACATCGTCGAAGTGCCATTGACCGTGCAGTACCGCATCAGCAACCTGCAGGACTTCGTGCTCAACGTCGACCAGCCGGAAGTCAGCCTGCAGCATGCGACCGACAGCGCCCTGCGCCACGTGGTGGGTTCCACCTCGATGGACCAGGTGCTGACCGAAGGCCGCGAGCAGATGGCCGTGGACATCCGCGAGCGTCTGCAGCGTTTCCTCGACACCTACCGTACCGGTATCACCGTCACCCAGGTCAACGTACAGAGCGCGGCAGCCCCGCGTGAAGTGCAGGAAGCCTTCGACGACGTGATCCGTGCCCGTGAGGACGAGCAGCGTGCGCGCAACCAGGCCGAGTCCTACGCCAACGGCGTGGTGCCGGAGGCCCGTGGCCAGGCGCAGCGCATCATCGAGGACGCCAACGGCTACCGCGATGAAGTCATCGCCCGCGCCAAGGGTGAGGCCGATCGCTTCACCAAGCTGGTCGCCGAGTACCGCAAGGCGCCGGAGGTCACGCGCCAGCGTCTGTACCTGGACACCATGCAGGAGGTCTACAGCAACTCCAGCAAGGTCCTGGTCACGGCCAAGGACGGGCAGAACAACCTGCTCTACCTGCCGCTGGACAAGATGGTCGAAGGCAGTCGCGGCAACAGTGCAGCGCCGGCCAGCAGCGTATCGCCGTCGGTCAATGACGCCGCCGCGCGTGCCGCGCAGGACCTGCAACCACAACCGCCGCTGCGTTCCAGGGAGAGCCGCTGATGAGCAATAAGTCACTGTTCGCCCTGATCGGCGCCGTGGTGCTGGCGATCGCCGCCTGGAACTGCTTCTACATCGTTTCGCAGACTGAACGCGCGGTACTGCTGCAGTTCGGCCGCGTGGTCAAGGCCGATGTCCAGCCTGGCCTGCACGTGAAGGTGCCGTACGTGAACCAGGTGCGCAAGTTCGACGCCCGCCTGATGACCCTCGACGCACCGACCCAGCGTTTCCTGACGCTGGAGAAGAAAGCGGTGATGGTCGATGCCTACGCCAAATGGCGGGTCAAGGACGCCGAGCGCTTCTATACCGCAACTTCGGGTATGAAGCAGATCGCCGACGAGCGCCTGTCGCGTCGTCTGGAGAGCGGCCTGCGTGACCAGTTTGGTAAACGCACCCTGCACGAAGTGGTTTCCGGTGAGCGTGATGCGCTGATGGCGGATATCACCGCTTCGCTGAACCGCATGGCCAGCAAGGAGTTGGGTATCGAAGTGGTCGACGTTCGCGTCAAGGCCATCGACCTGCCCAAGGAAGTCAACCGCAGTGTGTTCGACCGCATGAGCACCGAGCGCGAGCGTGAAGCCCGCGAACACCGTGCCAAGGGTAACGAGCTGGCCGAAGGTATTCGTGCCGACGCCGACCGTCAGCGCCGCGTGCTGCTGGCCGAAGCGTACCGCGAAGCGGAAGAGACCCGCGGTGATGGCGATGCCCAGGCAGCTGCCATCTATGCCAAGGCCTACACGCAGGACGCCGATTTCTACGCGTTTTACCGTAGCCTCAAGGCTTACCGCGAAAGCTTCTCCAGCAAGAGCGATGTGCTGGTCCTGGATTCGAAGAACGAGTTCTTCCGCTTCCTGGACAAGAGCAAGCCCTGATCGTGCTCTCATGAGGGATTCGCCCCGCCGGGCAGCTAAAATGCCTGGCGGGGTGCATCCTGAATGAAAAGGGGTGTATGATGAGTCAGCCGGGAAATTCCCGGCTTTTTTGCGTCTGCAAGGTTGATTGGCAAACGGCCAGTTGACGGTTTGGTCAGGTCGCAAGGCAATTCGAGGGTATTGGCTACGGTGGTTGCGCTGGGATCGGTGCTGCCCGCTGTTGTGCGTCAATGCCTGCTTTACTCACGGCTCGCCAGCTGGCAGGCCGCCCGGACCAGAGGGGAAATGGCGTAATGGCAACGGTAGACCGCTGGCTACTGCCAGATGGCATCGAGGAAGTACTGCCACCTGAGGCGGCGCGCATCGAGATCGCGCGTCGTCAGGTGTTGGACCTGTTCCAGAGTTGGGGTTACGAACTGGTCGTCACCCCGCATATCGAGTACCTGGAGTCGCTGCTCACCGGCGCCGGCCAGGACCTGGACCAGCGTACCTTCAAGGTCGTCGACCCGCAGTCCGGCCGCCTGATGGGCTTCCGTGCCGACTTTACGCCGCAGGTGGCGCGCATCGACGCCCACACCCTGCGCCGTGAAGGCCCGAGCCGCCTGTGCTATGCCGGCAGCGTGTTGCATGCGCAGCCGCGTGCCCTGTCGACCTCGCGCAGCCCGATCCAGCTGGGCGCCGAGCTGTACGGCGACGCCAGCCCTACCAGCGATGTCGAAGTCATCAGCCTGATGCTCGCCACGCTGCAGCTGACCGATGTCGCCGATGTGCACATGGACCTTGGCCATGTCGGTATCTACCGCGGCCTGGCCCGTGCCGCCAACCTGTCCGGCGCGGTCGAGCAGCAGCTGTTCGATGCCCTGCAGCGCAAGGCCGTCGATGAAGTGCAGGCGCTGACCGCAGACCTGCCGAAGGACCTGGGCAACATGTTGCGCGCCCTGTGCGAGCTGTGCGGTGGTCGTGAAGTGCTGGCCGAGGCCCGTGTGCGCCTGGGCCGCGCCCCGGCCAGCGTGCTGGCGGCGCTGGACGACCTGTTGGCGATCGCCGATCGCTTGGCTTCGCGCTACCCGGACCTGCCGCTGTACTTCGACCTCGGCGAACTGCGCGGCTACCACTATCACACCGGCGTGGTGTTCGCCGTGTTCGTGCCTGGCGAAGGTCAATCGATCGCCCAGGGCGGCCGCTATGACGACATCGGCGCCGATTTTGGCCGGGCACGCCCGGCCACCGGATTCTCCACGGATTTGAAGACCCTGGTCACACTGGGGCGAGCGGAGGTCGTATTGCCTGCTGGCGGCATCTGGATGCCCGACAGCAGCGATGCGGCCCTCTGGCAGATGGTCTGCCAGTTGCGCAACGAGGGCCAGCGAGTGGTCCAGGCTTTGCCTGGCCAGCCGCTGAGTGCTGCCCTCGAGGCGGATTGTGATCGGCAATTGATTCAGCAAGACGGGCGCTGGCAGGTTCTGCCGCTGACCCATTGAGATTCTTCGCCGGCAATGGGCCGGCACCAAGTTTGCGTGAATGAGGACAAATGTAATGGGTAAGAATGTCGTCGTCCTGGGCACCCAGTGGGGTGATGAGGGCAAAGGCAAGATCGTCGATCTGCTGACCGAACATGCTGCCGCCGTCGTGCGCTACCAAGGTGGCCACAACGCGGGCCACACCCTGGTGATCAACGGTGAGAAGACTGTTCTGCACCTGATTCCGTCCGGCATCCTGCGTGAAGGCGTGCAATGCCTGATCGGCAACGGCGTGGTCGTTGCCCCGGATGCCCTGATGCGTGAAATCACCAAGCTGGAAGAGAAGGGCGTACCGGTGCGCGAGCGCCTGCGTATCTCCCCGGCGGCTCCGCTGATCCTGTCGTACCACGTGGCCCTCGACCAGGCCCGTGAAAAAGCCCGTGGCGAAGCCAAGATCGGCACCACCGGTCGTGGTATCGGCCCAGCCTACGAAGACAAGGTGGCCCGTCGCGGCCTGCGCGTCGGCGACCTGTTCCACCGTGAGCGTTTTGCCGCCAAGCTCGGTGAGCTGCTGGATTACCACAACTTCCAGCTGGTGAACTACTACAAAGAGCCGGCCATCGACTTCCAGCAGACTCTGGACGAGTGCATGGCTTACGCCGAGCAGCTCAAGCCGATGATGCTCGACGTCACCGCCGAACTGCACAACCTGCGCCGCGCCGGCAAGGACATCATGTTCGAAGGCGCCCAGGGCTCGCTGCTGGACATCGACCACGGTACCTACCCGTACGTCACCAGCTCCAACACCACCGCCGGCGGCATCTCCACCGGCTCCGGCGTTGGCCCGATGTACCTGGACTACATCCTGGGCATCACCAAGGCCTACACCACCCGTGTCGGTTCCGGTCCGTTCCCGACCGAGCTGTTCGACGAGACCGGCGCCACCCTGGCCAAGCGTGGCCACGAGTTCGGCTCCACCACCGGCCGTGCCCGTCGTTGCGGCTGGTTCGATGCCGTGATCCTGCGTCGCGCCATCGACGTCAACAGCATCTCGGGCATCTGCCTGACCAAGCTGGACGTGCTGGACGGCCTGGAGACCATCAACATCTGCGTTGGCTACAAGAATGAGAACGGTGCCGTCATTGACGCGCCTTCCGATGCCGACAGCTACATCGGCCTGGAGCCGGTGTACGAAGAGATGCCAGGCTGGAGCGAGTCGACCCTGGGTGTGAAAACCCTGGAAGAGCTGCCGCAGGCCGCGCGCAACTACATCAAGCGCATCGAGGAGCTGGTCGGCGCGCCGATCGACATCATCTCGACTGGCCCGGACCGCAACGAGACCATCGTGCTGCGTCATCCGTTCGCCTGATCAGCTACTCGCTAGCTGACTGAACGCCGCGCCCCCGCAAGGAGGCGCGGCGTTTTCATATGGGGTACGAAGTAGCGGCGGGCTTGCCCCACGCGTGGCATCGGCGCAGGCAATTTCGCTGCCATGGATAATTGCCTCATATCTTTGGCATTTATACCTGCTGTCTCAGGCACAACCCTTGCTGTAAGAAGCTTCTGTAGATGCCATCAAAGTAATGGCGCCAGAAACACGAGGGTTACAACGTGTCTGCCATCCTTTCACTGTTACGAAGCCGCCTCTTGCGGCCTGTGTTTGTTGCGCTTGGTATCGCTCTTCTGGTGCAGGTGCTGGTTGCCGTTGCACTGACGCGGAGCACGGTCACCGCCCTGGAGGCCGATTTGGGGGCGCGCCTGGGCAATGACAGCCAGAAACTGGCTGCCGAACTGGAGCAGGCCGGGGAGGATGTCCGGGCTGGGCTCGACAGCCTTTCCGTCAGTACGCGTCAACGTTTGAGTGCGGGCCTGTCCAGTCGTCTGCAGGATGAGCAGCAGCAGTTGCGCGCAACGCTGGAGGAAAATCTCAGGGACTCGGCCCATGAAATGGCCGATCTGTTGGCCTCGGTCGCGCCACGGGCGATCTGGGACAACGACGTGCCGATGCTCTCGGACTTCGCTCGCCGTGCCCAGCGCAATCCCAACGTGTTGTTCGTGATCTACGACGATGCCCAGGGCCAGCACCTGACTCGCTACCTCAACCGGCAGAACCCGATCAACCAGGCATTGATGGAAAAGGGCCAGGGTGAGCGGGCGCTGGACAAGGTGCTGGATGCCGCACGCAAGGATCCGTCGGTGTACTTCGTCGAAGCATCGATCAACCCCAATGGCGCAGAGATCGGCAAGGTGCTGATGGGCGTGTCCACCGCGGGCATCGACCAGGAACTGAAGGCCCTGGATCAGCGCTTCGCGGCCTTGATCGCCAGTGGCGAGCAACTGGTCGGAGACAGCCTGGTGGCCGCCGCCGCCGACAGTGGCAAGGCCTTGCGTGCGCGCCTGGAGACAGCCCAGCACAGCGCCACGGCGATGCAGGCCAATACCGCGCAGACCGTGCGTGATGCCGCCGCCGAGCTGCGCTGGCGCATCGGCCTCGGCCTGGTGCTGGTCGGTCTGGGTGTGCTGCTGGTGGTGGCCGTGGTGCTCGGGCGTCGCGTCCTCAGCAAGCTTGGCCTGCTGATCGCCGCGTTGAACGACCTGGCCGCTGGCGAAGGCGACCTGACCAAGCGCGTCAAGCTCGACAGCCGTGACGAGATCGGCGACATGGCCTCGGCGGTCAATCGCTTCGTAGACAAGCTGCAGCCCATCGTCCGCGAAGCCGGCGAAGTGGCGCAGCGTACTGGCGTGGAGATCGACAGCATGGCCCAGCGCAACGCCGGGGCCGACGCCGCCGCGGCGTTGCAGCGCGACGAAGTGGCTGCCAGCCTGCGCGACCTGTCGAGCATGGCTGACGAGGCCCAGGCCGAGAGCCATGCCATGCAGGCGGCATTGCAGCAGGTGGTGGATATTCGCCAGGCGACCGACGAAAACAGCCGTGCTTCGACGCAGCTGGCGCGGTTGATCGAGAACCTGGCTGGCGAAGTGCAGACCGGCTCCCAGGTGATCGAGCGGCTGGCCAAGCAGAGCGAGCAGATCGAGGTGGTGCTGACGGTGATCCATGGCATTGCCGAACAGACCAACCTGTTGGCGCTCAACGCCGCCATCGAAGCGGCGCGGGCCGGAGAGACCGGGCGCGGTTTCGCCGTGGTGGCCGATGAGGTGCGAGCCTTGGCGAGCAAGACGCAGAGCTCGACCGGGGATATTCAGTCGCATATCGCTGCGCTGCAGCAAGGCGCCAAGGAGGCGGTGGCGACCATCAGCCAGGCCGGGCGCCAGGCCAGTGAAGGTTTGCTGGTGTTGCGCGACAATGAGCGGCGCCAGCAATCGGTGCAGGCTGCGGTCGAGCAGGTGCATGCGGCGATCGGCCTGGCCACGCGAGCGGCCGAGCAGCAGGCCAGCGGCGCGCAAGCCGTGCGTGGGCGAGTCGAAACCATCCATGCCCAGGCCGAGCGTTCGGCCGAGGTGGTAATGCAGACCACCGCCAGCAGCAAGGTACTGGATGACCTGGCGGCGCAGTTACGTGCCAGCCTGGGGCAGTTCAGGGCCTGAGGAAAGGTGGGGGCTCATCGCCGGCAAGCCGGCTCCCACAATTACAGTGCGGGCTTGAGAGCGACGCGGTAGGGGTGGGAGCCGGCTTGTCGTGGCGACGAACCGCGGCAAAAGGGGCGCAACGCGCCCCCAAGAGGAGGCTGTCACGCCTTGTTCAGGTACATCCTGGTAGTCAGCAGATACACCGGCAATCCCGAAACCACGATCAGCAACGCCGCATAAGGCGCCGCCGCCGCGAACTCGACGTTGGCGGTATGCGCCCACACCTCGGTGGCCAAGGTGGTCATCCCGGTCGGGCTGAGCAGCAGGGTGGCGGTCAGCTCCTTCATCGCATCCAGGAACACCAGGGCGAACGCCGCCGCCATTGCCGGGAAGATGATCGGCAAGGTAACCCGGCAGAAGGCTGCAAAGCTGCTGGCGCCCAAGGTGCGCGCCGCCTCTTCCAGGGTTGGCGAGGCCTTGTTCAGTGCGGTGCGCACCGGCGACTGTGCCAGCGGCAGGAACAGCAAGGCATAGGCCAAGATCAACAGTGCCGTGGTCTGGTACAGCGCCGGTACATAGTGCAGGGCAAAGAACACCAGGGTCAGCGCGATCACCAGCCCGGGCAGGGCGTGCAGCAGGTACGGCAAACGCTCGGCCCAGATCGCCAGGCGCCCCTTGTAGCGCACCACCAGGAAGCTGATTGGCAGGGCCAGCAGCACGCAGAAGCCGGCGCCACCCAATGACACCGACAGTGAGGTGCCCAGGGCTTTGCCGATGGCCGCGACCGGGAAGGCCGCCGATGAGCCCACGCTCAGCCAGTAGCCGAGCATGGCCAGCGGAATGCCGCTGCCCAGCACCGCCAGCGCCAGGCAGAACAGCTGCCCCAGTGGCATCCAGCCGCGCAGTCGCAAGGGTTGGGCGCGGCGTGCCACACCCTGGCCAATGCGCACATGACGCGCCTTGCCACGCACGCGCAGTTCCAGCCACAGCATCGCCAGGCACAGCGCCAGCAGCACCGCCGAAAGCATCGCGGCGTTGGCGTTGCTGAATTCCAGCTCGAACTGCTGGTAGATCGCCGTGGTGAAGGTCTGCAGGCCAAGGATCGACAGGGCGCCGAACTCCACCAGCATGTGCAGGGCGATCAGCAGCCCGCCGCCGAGCATCGACGGCCACAGCAGCGGCAGGGTGATCTTGTGGAACACGCCCCAGCGGCTGCAGCCCAAAGTGCGCGCCGACTCCTCCAGCGAAGTGTCGAGGTTGCGCAGGGTGGCGGCCACCGGCAGGAATACCAGCGGGTATTTCGACAGCGCCATCACCAGGATCGCCCCGCCCAGCCCTTCGAAGTCCGAGCTCAGCGACACCCAGGTGAAGCTGCTGACGAACGATGGCACGGCAAATGGCAGGCACAGCACCACGCCCCACAGGCGTCGGCCCGGTAGGTCGCTGCGCTCCAGCAGCCAGGCCAGGGCCACGCCCACCACCAGGCACAGCGCGGTGACGCCGACCATCAGCAGCAGGGTGTTGCGCAGCAAGCCCCACACGAACGGACGCCATAGCAGGCGCAGGGCTTCATGCCAGCCGGCATCCCAGGCCTTGAGCCCGACGTACAGCAATGGCAGCAGGCTCATGGCCACCAGGAACAGCACGGGCAGCACCACCCAGATGGACGGGCGCTTGCGCTTGGGGATGAAGCGCGCCAAGGCGGGCGAGGGCAGGGCGGCAGTCATCAGAGCAGGCCAACCTCACGTTCCAGTTCGATGGCTTCCTCGGCGTTGCCAAGGTCGGCCGGCGAGATCTTCGGCGGGCGCAGCTCATCGAACGGCTTCAGGCCACGGTCTGAGACCATGCCTTTATGCAGCGGGTATTCGGCGGTGGTCTGGGTGATCACGCGCTGGCCTTCTTCACTGGCCATCCAGTTGAGCAGGGCCTGTGCCTCTTTCGGGTGCTTGCTGGCCTTGACCGCGGCGGCACCGGAGATGGTCACCAGGTTGCCGGCGTCGCCGTCGGCCAGGTAGTACAGCTTGGAATCGAGCTTGCCGCGCTCGCGCTCCAGGGCGTACCAGTAGTAGTTGTTCACCAGCACGGCGGCGACTTCGCCCTTCTCTACGGCCTTCAGTGCGACCATGTTGTTGGTGTAGGTCTTGCCGAAGGCTTTCAGGCCGGTAAGCCATTCTTCGGTGGCTTCGCGCCCGTGCATCTTGAGGATGGCCACCGCCTGTTCCTGGAAGGCGCCGCTGGTGGGGACGTAGCCGACGCGACCGTCCCACTCGGGTCCGGCGAAATCCATAACCGTGGTCGGCAGGTCTTTCTCATCGATCTTCTTCGGGTTGTAGACCACCACGCGAGTGCGCGCGGTGACGCCCATCCAGGTGCCGTTGGCGCCTACATACTCCTTGGGCAGCATGTTCAGGGTGGCGTCGTCGATCTTCGCCAGCAGGCCCAGTTCGCCCAGGTTGTTCAGCGGTGGCGACTCTTCGGTATAGATGATGTCGGCCGGCGAGCGTTCGCCTTCCTCGATGATCTGGCTGGCCAGCTGGTTGCTGCTGCCCTTGCGAATATTGATATGAATACCGGTCTTGGCCTCGTAGGCCTTGGCGATGGCTTCGCCGATTTCCTTGTGCTGGCCGTTGTACATAGTCAACGTGACCGGTTCGTCTGCCAGGGCGGCCGGAGCGCCGATCACCAGGCTCAGAACTGCGGCGGCCAGGGTGCGCATCAGCGGTTGCGGGCGGATCGTCATGCGGGTATTTCCTCGCTTACGGCTACATATTTGGAAACAATGGTAAACGAAATAGTTTCTCAAATGGGCGCATGACGGGAAATTCATGGGTAGACGAAGGAGGGGGCTGCCCGGCGACATGAAATCGCAGGCAAGAAAAAACCCACTAGCAAGCTAGTGGGTTTTTGTATGGTGCCCAGGAGAAGACTCGAACTTCCACGACCGTTAAGTCACTGATACCTGAAACCAGCGCGTCTACCAATTCCGCCACCTGGGCAAAGCTTTGCATCGTCTGGTGAAGGCGACTATCGTCTGCTTTCACACAGTAGTAACAGATCCTTGGTCATCTGTTACTTGAAAATTTTTGGTGCCCAGGAGAAGACTCGAACTTCCACGACCGTTAAGTCACTGATACCTGAAACCAGCGCGTCTACCAATTCCGCCACCTGGGCACACATTCGAGATTAAAAGATGCTTTACAGCGCCATTCATCTCTACTACAACTTCGGGGTTGTCCGTCGTTGTGGTGCGCACTATACGGACGCTCCTGATGGCTGTAAAGCCCCCGAACGAAAAAAATTTCAAAAAATTCAACTTGTTGATTCCGCTGGGCTATTGCTGCGCGACGGACACGCTGCCGGGGCTGTCCAAGGCTGACATTTCCGGTTTCAATACGCCTATGCCAGAATTCCACTCTATATATCCCAAGGTGAATCCTTTCTGATGGCCGATTGGCAATCCCTCGATCCCGAGGCCGCTCGCGAAGCGGAAAAATACGACAACCCCATCCCCAGCCGTGAGCTGATCCTGCAGCGCCTCGCCGACCGTGGCGAGCCGGCTGCCCGCGAACAGCTGGCCGAAGAGTTCGGTCTTTACGAAGAAGACCAGATCGAAGCCCTGCGCCGCCGCCTGCGTGCCATGGAGCGCGACGGTCAGCTTATCTATACCCGGCGCGGCACCTATGCCCCGGTGGACAAGCTCGACCTAATCTGTGGCCGCGTGTCCGGCCACCGCGACGGTTTCGGCTTCCTGATTCCCGACGATGGTAGCGAAGACCTGTTCCTCAGCCCGTCGCAGATGCGCCTGGTGTTCGACGGCGACCGCGGCCTGGCCCGGGTTTCCGGCGTGGACCGCCGTGGCCGCCGCGAAGGTGTGCTGGTGGAAGTCATCTCCCGCGCCCACGAAAGCGTGGTCGGCCGTTACTTCGAAGAGGGCGGCATCGGCTATGTGACCCCCGACAACCCGAAGATCCAGCAGGAAGTGCTGGTCACCGCCGGGCGCAACGGTGGCGCCAAGATCGGCCAGTTCGTGTCGATCAAGATCACCCACTGGCCAACCCCGCGCTTCCAGCCGCAGGGTGATGTGGTCGAGGTGATCGGCAACTACATGGCTCCGGGCATGGAGATCGACATCGCCCTGCGCAGCTATGACATCCCGCATGTCTGGCCGCAGGAGGTGATCAAGGAAGCGCGCAAGTTCCGCTCCGAAGTCGAGGAGAAAGATAAAGAGAAGCGCATCGACCTGCGTCATCTGCCTTTCGTCACCATCGACGGCGAAGACGCCCGCGACTTCGACGATGCGGTGTATTGCGAACCGCTGGGCAAGCTGCGCATGTTCTCCGGCGGCTGGCGCCTGTACGTGGCGATCGCCGACGTTTCCAGCTACGTGCGCCTGGGCTCGGCCCTGGATACCGAAGCGCAGCAACGGGGTAACTCGGTGTACTTCCCCGAGCGCGTCGTGCCGATGCTGCCCGAAGAGTTGTCCAACGGCCTGTGCTCGCTGAACCCGCACGTCGATCGCCTGGCCATGGTCTGCGAAATGACCATCAACAAGGCCGGCCAGATGGTCGACTACCAGTTCTACGAGGGGGTGATCCACTCCCACGCGCGCCTGACCTACAACAAGGTCAGCAGCATGCTCGAGCATTCCCGTACCCGTGAAGGCAAGGCCCTGCGCGAGGAATACAGCGCGGTGCTGCCGGACCTGAAGAGCCTGTACGCCCTGTACAAGGTGCTCCTGGCGGCCCGTCATACCCGCGGCGCGATTGACTTCGAGACCCAGGAAACCCGGATCATCTTCGGCGAAGACCGCAAGATCGACGAAATTCGTCCGACCGTGCGCAACGACGCCCACAAGCTGATCGAGGAATGCATGCTGGCGGCCAACGTCGCCACCGCGGAGTTCCTGCAGAAGCACAATGTGCCTGCGCTGTACCGCGTGCATGACGGCCCGCCGCCCGAGCGCCTGGAGAAGTTGCGCGCATTCCTTGGTGAGCTGGGCCTGAGCCTGCACAAAGGCAAGGACCCTTCGCCGAAGGACTACCAGGCGCTGCTGGCAAGCATCGCCGGGCGCCCGGACTTCCACCTGATCCAGACCGTCATGCTGCGCTCGCTGAGCCAGGCGGTGTACAGCGTCGAGAACAACGGCCACTTCGGCCTGAACTACGAGGCCTACACCCACTTCACCTCGCCGATCCGTCGTTATCCGGACCTGCTGGTGCATCGTGCCATCCGCAGTGTGATCCGCTCCAAGATCGACACCCCGCACGTCAAGCGCGCCGGTGCCATGAGCATTCCCAAGGCGCGTATCTACCCGTACGACGAAAACAGCCTCGAGCAGATGGGCGAGCAATGCTCGATGACCGAGCGCCGCGCCGACGAGGCCACCCGCGACGTGGTCAACTGGCTCAAGTGCGAGTACATGCGTGATCGCGTCGGCGAGACCTTCCCTGGTGTGATCACCGCGGTGACCGGTTTTGGCCTGTTCATCGAGCTGACCGACATCTATGTCGAAGGCCTGGTACATGTCAGCGCCCTGCCGGGTGACTACTACCACTTCGATCCTGTGCATCACCGCCTGTCCGGTGAGCGCAGCGGCCGCAGCTTCCGCCTGGGCGACACGGTCGAGGTGAAGGTCATGCGTGTCGACCTCGAACAGCGCAAGATCGACTTCGAAATGTCGGAGAAGACCGTCACCGCACCGGTCGGCCGCAAGCCACGCGCTGCCGCGCAGCCGGTTGCCGAGCAGGTGCCTGCCGTCGAAGCGAAGATTTCGCCCAAGCCGCGCAGCCGCAAGAGCGAGGCCTCCGAGGCGTACTTCCCGAAAGACGCGGTGCAGCGCAATGCCGAGGTGCGCAAGAGCCGTGAAATGAAGAAGGCGCTGATGGGCGAGGCGCGTGCCAGCGGCCATGCCGGCGGCAAGTCGGAAAAAGGTGGCAAGTCGTCCGGCAAGCCGACCAAGCATCGCAAGGGGCCGCCCAAGTCCGGCGCGCCACGCAAGGGCAAGAACAAGTCATGAGTCAGCTGGAAAAGATCTACGGCGTGCATGCCGTGCAGGCACTGCTGCAACACCACCCCAAGCGGGTAAAGCAGATCTGGCTGTCCGAAGGGCGCAGTGAGCCACGCATCCAGGCCCTGCTGGAGCTGGCTGCGCAGAACCGTGTCCAGGTCGGGCAGGCCGAGCGCCGTGAACTCGACTCCTGGGTCGAAGGCGTTCACCAGGGGGTGGTTGCCGAGGTGAGCCCGAGCCAGGTATGGGGCGAGGCGATGCTCGACGAGCTGCTCGAGCGTACCGAGACGCCGCCCTTGATTCTGGTGCTCGATGGCGTCACCGATCCGCACAACCTCGGCGCCTGCCTGCGCACCGCCGATGCGGCCGGGGCGACCGCCGTGGTGATCCCCAAGGACAAGTCCGCGACCCTGACCGGCGTGGTGCGCAAGGTTGCCTGCGGCGCCGCCGAGGTGATGCCGTTGGTGGCCGTGACCAACCTGGCGCGGACCCTGGAGAAACTCCAGCAGCGCGGACTGTGGGTGGTCGGTACCGCTGGCGAGGCCGAGCAGGAAATCTACCAGCAGGACCTGACCGGCCCGCTGGTGATGATCATGGGGGCAGAAGGCAAGGGCATGCGCCGCCTGACCCGTGAGCACTGTGATTTCCTGGTGAAGCTGCCGATGGGTGGCAGCGTCAGCAGCCTTAACGTTTCGGTGGCCACCGGGGTGTGCCTGTTCGAGGCGGTGAGGCAGCGTCAGGTCAAGCGCTGATCTGACCGTGTGTGGGAGCGGCGCACCGCCGCTCCCACGTTGTTTCTCAGGCTTGCGGCCTATTGGGCGAATATGTTTCCGGCTGTTCAAATATTCGCCAACCTCCTTGCTTGTCCTTCTCGGCTTCTCTACAATTGCGCCCCTTGCCGAGCTGGCAGGCGCGCATGTGCCTTCTCTCTAGGGCAAGACATACAGTGTCATTCACTCCTTGTCTGACCAGGTTGCTGGCAGACTACTAACCCGTAAGGAGCATTCATGCGTCATTACGAAATCATCTTCCTGGTTCACCCGGACCAGAGCGAGCAAGTCGGCGGCATGGTTGAGCGTTACACCAAGCTGATCGAAGAAGATGGTGGCAAGATCCACCGCCTGGAAGACTGGGGCCGTCGTCAACTGGCCTACGCAATCAACAATGTTCACAAGGCTCACTACGTGATGCTGAACGTTGAGTGCTCCGGCAAGGCCCTGGCCGAGCTGGAAGACAACTTCCGCTACAACGATGCCGTGATCCGTAACCTGGTCATCCGTCGCGACGAAGCCGTTACCGGCCCGTCCGAGATGCTCAAGGCAGAAGAGAACCGCAGCGAGCGCCGTGAGCGTCGCGAACGTCCTGAGCATGCTGATGGCGCCGAAGGCGACGACAGCAATGACAGCGACAACAGCGATAACGCTGACGAGTAATCCACGGACCTTTTGAGGAGCCTATTACATGGCACGTTTCTTCCGTCGTCGTAAATTCTGCCGCTTCACTGCTGAAGACGTGAAAGAGATCGACTTCAAAGATCTCAACACCCTGAAAGCTTACGTATCCGAAACCGGCAAGATCGTTCCAAGCCGCATCACCGGTACCAAAGCTCGTTATCAGCGTCAGCTGGCCACCGCTATCAAGCGCGCCCGCTTCCTGGCCCTGCTGCCCTACACCGACAGCCACGGCCGCTGAGACCGGGTCGTCGACTAAGTAGCAAGGGATAAGCATGCGAGCGTTGGCAAGTTTCATCATGCGCGGTCGTGTGCAGGCCACCCTCGTGGTGGTCATCAGCGCGGTACTGCCGCTGCTGTTCTGGTTGAGTGCCGCCGCCGGTAGCCTTGTGCTCCTGCGGCGCGGGTTCAAGGACGCTTCATCGGTCATCGCCTGGGGCCTTTTGCCAGCGTTGATCATGGGCTTCTTCGGCGAACCGAGCACCTTGCTGGTGCTTTTGGGAACGCTGGGTCTGGCCGCCTCGTTGCGCGCCGGGCATTCCTGGACCCGGGTACTGCTGTCCAGTGTCGCATTAGGCTTGCTGTACAGCCTGATCCTGGATGCGGTGATGCGCGAAACCTTCGAGGTGCTGGCCAAGGCGCTTGAAAAAGCCCTGCCGCAGTTCGAGGGCCAACCGGTACTACCTGGTGAGCTGATCGGCCCTTTGCTGGTCGCTTCCAGTGCGGTAATGCTGCAGCTGTTCAGCCTGCTGGCCTTGATGCTGGCGCGCTATTGGCAGGCTGCGTTGTACAACCCCGGTGGTTTCGGGCGCGAGTTTCGCGAACTGAGGCTGCCGCTGGTACCCATGCTGGTGCTGGTGTCATTGATGGTGTTGGGCCCGTTCATCGGGTCGCAGTTCATCGTCCTGGCCAGTGCGTCCAGCCTGGTGCTGCTGCTCGCTGGCATCGCCCTGATTCACGGGCTGGTGGCACAAGGGCGACTGGCCGGTTTCTGGCTGGTGGGGATGTACGTGACGTTGCCGCTGCTCATGCAGCTGATGTATCCGTTGCTCGTGGTTCTGGCCATTGTCGACAGCCTGATTGATTTTCGCGGTCGCAAGTCCCCTTCACAGGGTGACGACTCCGCGAACGGTGAAGGTTAAAAGTTAAGAGGTTTTACCAAATGGAACTGATCCTGCTGGAAAAAGTCGCCAACCTGGGCAACCTGGGCGACAAAGTAAACGTTAAGGCTGGTTACGGCCGTAACTTCCTGCTGCCATTCGGCAAGGCCACCGTTGCCAACGCCGCCAACCTGGCCGCGTTCGAAGAACGCCGCGCCGAGCTGGAAAAAGCCGCAGCAGACAAGAAAGCTTCGGCTGAAAGCCGCGCTGCCCAACTGGCCGAGCTGGAAGTGACCATCACTGCCACCGCTGGCGACGAAGGCAAGCTGTTCGGTTCGATCGGCACCCACGACATCGCTGACGCCCTGACCGCCTCCGGCGTTGAAGTGGCCAAGGCTGAAGTTCGTCTGCCGAACGGCACCATCCGTCAGGTTGGCGAATACGACGTAGCCGTGCACCTGCACAGCGACGTTGAAGCCACCGTACGTGTGGTCGTCGTAGCTGCCTAAGCTGCGTAATCGGCTGGTCCCTCGCGGGCCAGACGGTTAACATCGGGCACGGTCCTGTTTTGCGCAGGCCGTGCCCTTTGTCTTTTTCATCTTCCAGAATTCTTTCGTGGCCATGAACGAGATCACCACCCCCGAACAACTCGACCTGCAAACCGCTGCCCTGAAGGTGCCGCCGCATTCCATCGAGGCCGAACAGGCCGTGCTCGGTGGCCTGATGCTGGACAACAACGCTTGGGAACGGGTGCTGGATCAGGTGTCGGACGGCGATTTCTATCGGCATGACCATCGCCTGATCTTCCGCGCTATCCACAAGCTGGTGGATGCGAACCAGCCGTTCGACGTGGTCACCCTGCACGAGCAGCTGGACAAGGAGGGCGTGTCCACCCAGGTCGGTGGCCTGGCGTATCTGGCCGAGCTGGCCAAGAACACCCCGTCGGTGGCCAACATCAAGGCCTACGCCGCGATCATCCGCGAGCGGGCCACGCTGCGTCAGCTGATCAGCATCAGCACCGATATCGCCGACAACGCCTTCAACCCGCAGGGGCGTAACGCCGAGGAGATCCTTGACGACGCCGAACGGCAGATCTTCCAGATCGCCGAGGCGCGGCCGAAGACCGGTGGGCCGGTGGGGGTCAACGAACTGTTGACCATGGCCATCGACCGCATCGACACGCTGTTCAACTCCGACAGCGATATCACCGGCGTATCCACCGGCTTCACCGACCTGGACGAGAAGACCAGCGGCCTGCAGGCCGCCGACCTGATCATCGTCGCGGGCCGTCCGTCGATGGGCAAGACCACCTTCGCCATGAACCTGGTGGAAAACGCCGTGTTGCGCAGCGACAAGGTGGTGCTGGTGTTCTCCCTCGAGATGCCCGGTGAATCGCTGATCATGCGTATGCTGTCGTCGCTCGGGCGCATCGACCAGACCAAGGTGCGTTCCGGCCAGCTGGACGACGACGACTGGCCGCGGCTGACCTCGGCGGTCAACCTGCTGAACGACCGCAAGCTGTTCATCGACGACACCGCTGGCATCAGCCCATCGGAAATGCGTGCGCGCACCCGCCGCCTGGCCCGCGAGCACGGCGAGATCGCCATGATCATGGTCGACTACCTGCAGCTGATGCAGATCCCGGGCTCTGCCGGTGACAACCGGACCAACGAGATTTCCGAGATCTCCCGCTCGCTCAAGGCGCTGGCCAAGGAATTCAACTGCCCGGTAATCGCCCTGTCACAGCTCAACCGCTCCCTCGAGCAGCGCCCCAACAAGCGCCCGGTCAACTCCGACCTTCGTGAATCGGGTGCGATCGAGCAGGACGCCGACGTGATCATGTTCGTCTACCGTGACGAGGTGTATCACCCCGAGACCGAGCACAAAGGCGTGGCCGAGATCATCATCGGCAAGCAGCGTAACGGCCCCATCGGCTTCATCCGCCTGGCGTTCATCGGCAAGTACACCCGCTTCGAGAACCTCGCGCCGGGCATGTACAACTTCGACGACGACGAGTAATCACTGAGCCTATCGCCGGCAGCAGCGCTCCTGTGGGAGCCGGTTTGCCGGCGATAGGGCCAGTGGAAGCTACAGATGAATCCGACCACCACCGTCGGATTTGGTCAAAATTTGTGCTATATTCCGCGCCCGCGATTTTCCTGCACATTAGAACCGGTCACTGACATGCAAGCAGCCAAACCACTCTACGACTATCCCAAGTACTGGGCCGAATGCTTCGGGCCAGCGCCGTTCCTGCCGATGAGCAGGGAGGAGATGGATCAGCTCGGCTGGGATTCCTGCGACATCATCATCGTGACCGGTGACGCCTACGTCGACCACGCGTCGTTCGGCATGGCCATCATCGGCCGCCTGCTCGAGGCCCAGGGCTTCCGGGTGGGCATCATCGCCCAGCCGAACTGGCAGTCGAAGGACGACTTCATGAAGCTCGGCGAGCCGAACCTGTTCTTCGGGGTCGCGGCGGGCAACATGGACTCGATGATCAACCGCTACACCGCGGACAAGAAAATCCGTTCCGACGACGCCTACACGCCTGGCGGCATGGCCGGCAAGCGTCCGGACCGCGCCAGCCTGGTGTACAGCCAGCGCTGCAAGGAGGCCTACAAGCACGTGCCGATCGTGCTCGGCGGCATCGAGGCCTCGCTGCGCCGCATTGCCCATTACGACTACTGGCAGGACAAGGTCCGCCACTCGATCCTGGTCGACGCCAGCGCCGACATCCTGCTGTACGGCAACGCCGAACGCGCGATCGTCGAGGTTGCCCAGCGCCTGTCCCAGGGTGAAAGCATCGAGCACATCACCGATGTGCGCGGCACCGCGTTCATTCGTCGCGACACCCCGCAGGGCTGGTTCGAGATCGACTCCACCCGTATCGACCGCCCGGGCCGCGTCGACAAGATCATCAACCCGTACGTGAACACCCAGGACACCCAGGCCTGTGCCATCGAGCAGGCCAAGGGCGACCAGGAAGACCCGAACGAAGCCAAGGTCGTGCAGATCCTCGACAGCCCGAGCGTCACCCGCGAGAAGTCGGTGATCCGCCTGCCGTCGTTCGAGAAAGTACGCAACGACCCGGTGCTCTATGCCCACGCCAACCGCGTGCTGCACCTGGAGACCAACCCGGGCAACGCCCGCGCCCTGGTGCAGAAGCATGGTGACGTGGATGTGTGGTTCAACCCGCCACCCATTCCCATGACCACCGAAGAGATGGACTACGTGTTCGGCATGCCCTATGCGCGCATCCCGCACCCGGCGTATGGCAAGGAGCGCATCCCGGCCTACGAGATGATTCGCTTCTCGGTGAACATCATGCGTGGCTGCTTCGGTGGCTGCACCTTCTGCTCGATCACCGAGCACGAAGGCCGGATCATCCAGAACCGCTCGCACGAATCGATCCTGCACGAGATCGAGGAGATGCGCGACAAGGTACCGGGCTTCACCGGCGTGGTCTCCGACCTCGGCGGGCCGACCGCCAACATGTACCGCATCGCCTGCAAGAGCCACGACATCGAGAAGCACTGCCGCAAGCCGTCGTGCGTGTTCCCGGGTATCTGCGAGAACCTCAACACCGACCACAGCTCGCTGATCGAGCTGTATCGCAAGGCCCGCGCCTTGCCTGGGGTGAAGAAGATCCTGATCGCTTCGGGCCTGCGCTACGACCTGGCGGTGGAGTCGCCGGAGTACGTGCGTGAGCTGGTTACCCACCACGTCGGCGGTTACCTGAAGATTGCCCCGGAGCACACCGAGCGTGGCCCGCTGGACAAGATGATGAAGCCGGGCATCGGCACCTACGACCGCTTCAAGCGCATGTTCGAGAAGTTCTCGAAAGAGGCGGGCAAGGAGCAGTACCTGATTCCGTACTTCATCGCCGCGCACCCGGGCACCACCGACGAAGACATGATGAACCTGGCCCTGTGGCTCAAGGGCAACGGCTTCCGTGCCGACCAGGTGCAGGCGTTCTATCCGTCGCCGATGGCTTCGGCCACGGCCATGTACCACTCGGGCAAGAACCCGCTGCGCAAGGTCACCTACAAGAGCGAAGGGGTGGAGATCGTCAAGAGCGAGGAGCAGCGCCGCTTGCACAAGGCGTTCCTGCGTTATCACGATCCGAAGGGCTGGCCGATGCTGCGCGAAGCGCTGCAGCGCATGGGCCGCGCCGACCTGATCGGGCCAAGCAAGCATCAGCTGATCCCGCTGCACCAGCCGGCGACCGACACTTACCAGAGTGCGCGGCGCAAGAACTCGACCCCGGCCGGCAGCCACAAGGTGGGCAAGGACCAGAAGATCCTCACCCAGCACACCGGCCTGCCGCCGCGCGCCAGCGATGGCAGCAAGCCGTGGGACAAGCGCGAGAAGGCCAAGGCCGAGGCGTTCGCCCGCAACCAGCAGGCAGCCAAGGAGCGCAAGGAAGCGGCCAAGGGTGGCAAGGGCAAGAAGCCGCGCCAGCCTGTCATCCCGCGCTGATCATAAAAGGGGCCGCGTTGCGGCCCATCGCCGCGGTTCGTCGCCACGACAAGCCGGCTCCCACTAGGGCAAGGCATGTGCTGCACCCGTGGGAGCCGGCTTGCCGGCGATGGGCTGCAGCGCAGCCCCTTTTCGATTAATCAGGCTTCTTGTCCACCCACTTCGGCAACACCGGCGACTCGAACCGATCCATCCCCTCCAGCAGCGCCTCAGGCTGCTCCCCGAGCAACAGCATCGCCCGGTGCTGCGGCCGCACGAAGCCTTCCTCGACAATATGGTCGAGGAACCCGCCCAGCTTCGCGTAGAAACCATTCACATCCAGCAGCCCCAGCGGCTTGGCGTGATAGCCCAGTTGCCCCCAGGTCCATACCTCGAACAGCTCCTCCAGCGTGCCCAGGCCACCCGGCAGGGCAATGAAGGCGTCGCTGAGTTCGGCCATGCGCGCCTTGCGCGCATGCATGCCGTCCACCACTTCCAGGCGGGTCAGGCCCTTGTGGCCGATTTCGGCGTTCATCAGGCTTTGCGGGATGATGCCGACGACTTCACCTCCGGCAGCCATGGCTGCATCGGCCACGGTGCCCATCAGGCCGACCGCGCCGCCGCCATAGACCAGCGTCAGGCCACGGCGGGCGATGGCCTGGCCAAGGGCGACGGCGGCTTCACGGTAGGCAGGGTTGGCGCCGATGCTGGCGCCACAGAAGACACAAACGGAACGAACAGGCATTGCTTATCTCCCTTTACATGCGCGCACAGGGTACGGCGCATGCCTGTCGGTTCCAAGGGGATCATTCGGGACGGGCGAACTCGCAGACCGCTGAACCTGCGGCGCCGCAGGCGTAGGCTGCCAGCAGGCTGCGCATCATGTTGCTCAATGTCATGACATTTGCTCCTAATTGAGAGGTTGTCTCATCGTCCATTAAGAGGGCATGATGTGCACTTTGATTGGTTGTATACAATCCATTGAACAAATCTACTGGCTGGCGACTTGACACCCCTTGACCCATATCAGGTACGGGCGTCCGGTTTTCAGGCAGTCTCGCAATTGATAAAACCCTGCCAAGGAGATTCATGATGTTTGCGAAAGCTGTAGCGGTATCCCTGCTGACCCTCGCCAGCGCCTCCGTCTTTGCCGCCGACTGCAAGGTGACTGTCGACTCGACCGACCAGATGTCGTTCAACACCAAGGAATTCACTGTCGACAAGAGCTGCAAGACTGTCGAGATCGAACTGACCCACGGTGGCAGCCTGCCGAAGAACGTCATGGGCCACAACCTGGTCATCAGCAAGACCGCCGACATGCAGGCCATCGCCACCGAAGGCATGGCGCAAGGCCTGGACAAGGACTACATCAAGGCCGACAACGCCGCGATCATCGGCCACACCAAGATGATCGGTGCTGGCGAGAAAGACACCATCAAGCTCGACACCTCGAAGCTGGAAGCCGGTGGCGACTACAGCTTCTTCTGCACCTTCCCGGGCCACATCTCGATGATGAAGGGCAAGGTCGTCGTCAAGTAATCAAAACCTGACGCAATACCTTGTGGGAGCGGCCTTGCCCCGCGATGGCGATGGTGAATCCACCACGTCATCGCAGGGCAAGCCCGCTCCCACAATTGTTTCTACAGCTTGATCAAGGCGCAAACGGCAGCTCGCGCTTGTGCTGGGTCTTGCGGTAGGTGGCGACGATGATGTCGAACGCCTCCTGGCTCACCGGCTCACCGTGCAGGAAGGCGTCGATCTGCTGGTAGGTCACACCGTGGGACGCTTCGTCCGGTTTGCCCGGTTCGAGGTCTTCCAGGTCCGCGGTCGGTACTTTCTCCACCAGCGATTCCGGCGCGCCAAAGCTGCGCGCAATGGCCCGCACCTGGTTTTTCACCAGCCCGCTCAGCGGCGCCAGGTCGCAGGCACCATCACCAAACTTGGTGAAGAAGCCCATTACCGCTTCGGCCGCATGGTCCGTGCCAATCACCAGACCAGCACGGGCGCCGGCGACGGTGTATTGGGCGACCATGCGCGTGCGCGCCTTGACGTTGCCGACGACGAAGTCGACCAGGGTCGGCGAGCCGTTTTTCAGTTCCTCGACCTCCGCCGCCAAGGCTTTTACGGCTGGGGCGATGTCGATGGTATGCACCTCGTCGGCCTTGATCACTTCCAGGCAGGCCTGGGCGTCGTGCTCGTCGTGCTGCACGTGGTATGGCAGGCGCACGGCGATGAAGGTATAGGCCTTGTCGCCGGTCTCGGCGCGCAGTTCGTTGATGGCGCGCTGGGCGAGCAGGGCGGCGGTCAGCGAATCGACACCGCCACTGATGCCCAGCACCAGGGTCTTGAGCCGGGCATTGGCCAGGCAGTCCTTGATGAACGCCACGCGCCGGGCCACTTCCTGCTCGAGGGCGGCGGTATCGGCGAACGGCGGCTGCACCTTGAGCGCCTGGGCAATCTCTTGCTGAACGGCTTGCATGGGTTACTCCTTGCTGGGGACTTTGAATACGTGGCGCATATAGGCGACGAAGTTTTCGTCACGGCACTGGGTCTTGGCGGCTTCGTCGGAGATCTTCGCCACCGGCGAGCCGTTGCAGTCGGTCATTTTAAGCACGATGCTCATGGGCGCCACGCCGGGGATGTCGCAGGTCAGGTTGGTGCCGATGCCAAAGCTGACATTGATGCGCCCACGCAGGGCCCGGAAGATCTCCAGCGAGCGGGTCAGGTTCAGGCCATCGGAGAACACCAGGGTCTTGGTCATCGGGTCGATACCGAGCTTCTGATAATGGGCGATGGCCTTTTCCGCCCAGGCCACCGGCTCGCCCGAGTCGTGGCGCAGGCCATCGAACAGTTTGGCGAAGTACAGATCGAAATCCTTCAGGAAGGCATCCATGGTGATGCAATCGGTCAGGGCGATGCCGAGCAGTCCCCGGTACTCGCGCACCCAGCAGTCCAGGGCGGCGATCTGGCTGTCGATCAGGCGTGGGCCGAGCTGCTGATGGGCCATGATCCATTCATGGGCCATGGTGCCCAGGGGCTTGATATCCAGTTTCCATGCCAGGTCGACGTTGCTGGTGCCGACGAAGCGGCCCGGGAACTCATCGCGCAGCACCCGTACCACCTCCTCCTGCACGCGGCTGGAGAAGCGCCGACGGGTGCCGAAGTCGGCTACCTGCAGTTCGGCCAGTTCGTCGTCGCTGGCGTGGGCACGCAGCCAGTCGAACTTGCGATATAGCTGGTCGCGGGCTTCGGCCAGGCGCATGCGCGGGTGCAGGTGGCGGTTGCGCACTTCGCTGATGATGGCCAGTAGCGGCACTTCGAACAGGATCACGTGCAGCCATGGGCCTTTCAGGCGCAGGAACAGTTGGTCGTTCTCGATGCCGACACGCACGTAGCGCAGGTTGAAGCGGAACAGGCGCAGGAAGCGCAGGAAGTCCGGCTTGAGGAAGCTGATGCGCTCGAGGAAGGCCAGTTGGCCGTCATCCAGGGTCAGCTCGCTGAGCAGCTCGAGCTGGTTGCGGATCTCGCCCAGATAGGGGCGCAGGTCCTCGCCGTTGCGGCAGCGAAACTCCCATTCGACATCGGCGTCCGGGTAGTTGTGCAGGACGCCCTGCATCATCGTGAGCTTGTAGAAGTCGGTGTCGAGCAGGTTATGCACGATGCGCTCGGCGAATGCGCTCTCGCTCATCAGGGGGAAGCTCCAAGGCGGCAATGGCGACCATTGTGCCAGATCGCGGGGCAAGCCCGCTCCCACGCCGCCCGCGATATTGGCCTCTGCAGGTAATTTTCCGTGTGCCAGCTAGCCTTCAAACAGTGCTCCCTGTAGCAGTCGCGCACCAGTGGTGTGCAGTTCGGTGACGTCCGCTGTTACAGCGCGGTTGCACGTTAACACTTGCGAGGGTTGCAATGATGGCGGGCGTCGGTTGCTCCTTGTCTAGGCGTGTGGGTGCCACTTGCCGTGCGGCAGACGGTTGCACGCTCAATAAAGAAAAGGCCGCCGGTCGCCTCTGTTCACCCCTTGTCGTGTGTTTTCCCAGAAGACAAAACCACTGGCACGGCCCTTGCTCGGAGCACAGGGCTGAGAAGTTGTAGTGCCAACCAAAAAAAATATTCTAGGAGCACCACCTCATGTCGCAGACGTTTTACAAGAAAGGTTTCCTGGCACTGGCTGTAGCCACCGCACTGGGTGTTTCTTCGTATGTTCAGGCCGACATCAAGATCGGCGTCGCGGGCCCGATGACCGGAGCCAACGCAGCGTTTGGCGAGCAGTACATGAAAGGTGCGCAGGCAGCGGCCGACGTGATCAACAAGGCCGGCGGCGTCAACGGCGAGAAGATCGTCCTGGTCAAGGGCGATGACGCCTGCGAGCCAAAACAGGCCGTGGCCGTGGCCAACCGTCTGGTCGACCAGGACAAGGTGATCGGTGTGGTCGGCCACTTCTGTTCCTCCAACACCATCCCGGCCTCCGAGGTTTACGACGAGGCCGGGGTGATCGCCATTACCCCCGGCTCCACCAACCCGCAGGTCACCGAGCGCGGCTTGAACGCCATGTTCCGCATGTGCGGCCGTGACGACCAGCAGGGCATCGTCGCCGGCAACTACATCGTCGATGTGCTCAAGGGCAAGAAGGTCGTGGTGCTGCACGACAAGGACACCTATGGCCAGGGCCTGGCCGATGCGACCAAGGCGCAGTTGATCAAACGCGGTGTCACGCCGGTACTGTACGAGGGCCTGACCCGCGGCGAGAAGGACTTCAGCGCCGTGGTCACCAAGATCCGTGCCGCCGGTGCCGATGTCGTCTACTTCGGCGGCCTGCACCCGGAGGCCGGCCCTCTGGTACGCCAGCTGCGCGAGCAGGGCCTGAAGGACGTGGCGTTCATGTCCGACGACGGCATCGTCACCGACGAACTGGTGGCCACCGCCGGCGGCGCCCAGTACACCAACGGCGTGTACATGACTTTCGGTGCCGACCCGCGCCTGCTGCCTGACAGCAAGGCGGTGGTCGAGGAATTCCGCAAGAACGGCACCGAGCCTGAAGGCTACACCCTGTATGCCTACGCCTCGGTCCAGGCCCTGGCCGCCGCGTTCAACGGCGCCAAGTCGAACAAGGGCGAGGACGCCGCCAAGTGGCTCAAGGCCAACCCGGTCAAGACCGTCATGGGCGAGAAGAAGTGGGACCAGAAGGGCGACCTGACCGTCTCCGACTACGTGGTCTACCAGTGGGATGCCAACGGCAAGTACCACCAGCTGGAAAAACAACAATAACAATGGCTGACGGCCCGGGCGCGCACTGCCCCGGGCCATAGCCCCGCGGTACCTGTCTTTGTCAGTAGATATGCACAGTTCTGCGCTGCGAGGGCCGCCGCATCCGGGCCCTGCGTGGTCGGCGCTCGTGCAATCTCAATCAGGTGAGATTGCGTTATGGATGGTATTTTCCTGCAGCAACTGGTCAACGGCCTGACCCTCGGGTCGGTCTACGGCCTGATCGCCATCGGCTACACAATGGTCTATGGCATCATCGGCATGATCAACTTCGCGCACGGCGAGGTGTACATGATCTCCGCGTACCTCGCGGCGATCAGCCTGGCATTGCTGGCCTACTTCGGTATCGAGTCGTTTCCGCTGCTGATGCTGGGCACCCTGTTGTTCACCATCGTCGTCACTGGCGTCTATGGCTTCACCATCGAACGCATCGCCTACAAACCCCTGCGCAACTCCACCCGCCTGGCGCCCTTGATCAGCGCCATCGGCATTTCGCTGATCCTGCAGAACTACGCGCAGATCAGCCAGGGGGCCCGCCAGCAAGGCGTGCCGACCCTGCTCGAAGGCGCCATGCGCGTCGAAGTGGGCACCGGCTTCGTGCAGCTCACCTACACCAAGATCTTCATCCTGGTGGCCGCTTTCGTCGGCATGGGCCTGCTCACCTACGTGATCAAGTACACCAAGCTCGGGCGCATGTGCCGGGCCACACAACAAGACCGCAAGATGGCCTCGATCCTGGGCATCAATACCGACCGGGTGATTTCCTACGTGTTCGTCATCGGTGCGGTGATGGCCGCGCTGGCGGGCGTGCTGATCACCATGAACTACGGCACCTTCGACTTCTACGCCGGCTTCATCATCGGCATCAAGGCCTTCACCGCCGCGGTGCTCGGCGGCATCGGCTCGCTGCCGGGAGCCATGCTCGGCGGGATCATCCTGGGGATTTCCGAGTCGTTGTTCTCCGGCCTGATCAACTCCGACTACAAGGACGTGTTCAGCTTCTCGCTGCTGGTGATGATCCTCATCTTCCGTCCCCAAGGCCTGCTGGGTCGCCCGCTCGTGGCTAAGGTGTGAAACATGTCCGTTGCCAATACTGCCTCTGCTTCGCAAACCAAGGGTTTCGACCTTAAACGCAGCCTGCTGGAGACCATCGTCGCCGGCCTGCTGGCCCTTATCGTCTTCGGCCCCGTCGTCGGCGTGGTGCTCGATGGCTACACGTTCAACGCCGAACCCGCCCGCGTCGCCTGGCTGGTCGGCGGCGTGATGATCGGGCGTTTCATCCTCAGCCTGTTCCTGCAGACGCCGACCGGCCAACGCATGCTCCAGGGCTTCGACAGCGGTGGCTCGGGCGTGCATGTGCTGGCGCCGAACTACAAGTCGCGCCTGCGCTACATCATCCCGGCGCTGATCGTCATCGCCATCGTGTTCCCGATCTTCGCCAACAAGTACCTGCTGACCGTGGTCATCCTCGGCCTGATCTACGTGCTGCTGGGGCTGGGCCTGAACATCGTGGTCGGCCTGGCCGGCCTGCTCGACCTGGGCTACGTGGCGTTCTACGCCATCGGTGCCTACGGCCTGGCGCTGGGCTACCAGTACCTGGGCCTGGGCTTCTGGAGCGTGCTGCCGCTGGCGGCCATTGCCGCGGCGTTGGCGGGGTGCATCCTCGGCTTCCCGGTGTTGCGCATGCACGGCGACTACCTGGCCATCGTCACCCTTGGCTTTGGCGAGATCATCCGCCTGGTGCTGAACAACTGGCTGTCTTTCACCGGCGGCCCCAACGGCATGCCGGCACCGTCGCCGACCTTCCTGGGCCTGGAGTTCGGCCGCCGGGCCAAGGACGGCGGGGTGCCGATCCACGAGTTCTTCGGCTTCGAATACAACGCCAACCTCAAGTTCGTGTTCATCTACGCGGTGTTGTTCCTGGTGGTGCTGGCGGTGCTGTACATCAAGCACCGGCTGACCCGCATGCCGGTGGGCCGCGCCTGGGAGGCCTTACGCGAGGACGAGATCGCCTGCCGCTCGATGGGCCTGAACCACGTGCTGGTCAAGCTCTCGGCATTCACCCTGGGTGCTTCCACTGCCGGTCTGGCGGGGGTGTTCTTCGCCACCTACCAGGGCTTCGTCAACCCGTCCTCGTTCACCTTCTTCGAATCGGCGTTGATCCTGGCCATCGTCGTGCTCGGCGGCATGGGCTCGACCGTGGGTGTGGTGATCGCGGCGTTCGTGCTGACCGTGGCGCCGGAGCTGCTGCGCAGCTTCTCCGAGTACCGGGTGCTGCTGTTCGGCGTGCTGATGGTGTTGATGATGATCTGGCGACCGCGGGGGCTGATCCGCATCAGCCGTACCGGTGTAGTCCCGCGTAAAGGAGTGGCGCCATGAGCGACGAAGTCATTCTGTCTGTAGACAACCTGATGATGCAGTTCGGTGGGATCAAGGCGCTCAGCGATGTCAGCCTGCAGGTCAAACGCAACCAGATCTTCGCCCTGATCGGCCCCAATGGCGCCGGCAAGACCACGGTGTTCAACTGCCTCACCGGCTTCTACAAGGCCAGCGGCGGGCGGATCGAACTGAACGTGCGTGGCAGCCACACCAATGTCATCCAGCTGCTCGGCGAGCGCTTCCAGGCGGCGGACTTCGTTTCGCCTGCACGTTTCGCCAACCGTCTGTACTACAAGATGTTCGGCGGTACCCACCTGGTCAACCGCGCCGGGCTGGCGCGCACCTTCCAGAACATCCGCCTGTTCAAGGAAATGTCGGTGGTGGAGAACCTGCTGGTGGCCCAGCATATGTGGGTCAACCGCAACCTGCTGGCCGGGGTGCTCAACACCCCGGGCTACCGCAAGGCCGAGAGCGATGCACTCGACCATGCGTTCTACTGGCTGGAGGTGGTCGACCTGGTGGACTGCGCCAACCGCCTGGCCGGTGAGCTTTCCTACGGCCAGCAGCGCCGCCTGGAGATTGCCCGGGCCATGTGTACCCGCCCCAAGATCATCTGCCTGGACGAACCGGCTGCCGGCCTCAACCCCCAGGAAACCGAAGCGCTGAGCCGCATGATCCGTGTGCTGCGCGATGAGCATGACATCACCGTGGTGCTGATCGAGCACGACATGGGCATGGTCATGAGCATCTCCGACCATATCGTCGTGCTCGACCACGGCAACGTGATCGCCGAAGGGTCACCGCAGGATATCCGCCACAACCCGACGGTGATTGCCGCCTACCTGGGTGCCGACGAAGAGGAACTGACATGAGCGCACCCATTCTCGAGCTGAAGGACCTAGATGTGTTCTATGGACCGATCCAGGCTCTGAAGAAGGTCTCGATGCACATCAACGAAGGCGAGACGGTCAGCCTGATCGGCGCCAATGGCGCCGGCAAGTCGACGCTGCTGATGTCGATCTTCGGCCAACCACGGGCGGCGTCCGGGCAGATCGTCTATCGCGGCACCGACATCACCCGCAAGTCGTCGCACTACATTGCCTCCAACGGCATCGCCCAGTCCCCGGAGGGGCGCCGGGTGTTCCCCGACATGACCGTCGAGGAAAACCTGATGATGGGTACCATCCCGATCGGCGACAAGCATGCCGACCAGGATATGCAGCGCATGTACGAGCTGTTCCCACGGCTCAAGGAACGGCGCAACCAGCGGGCCATGACCATGTCCGGTGGCGAGCAGCAGATGCTGGCGATTGCCCGGGCGCTGATGAGCCGGCCCAAGTTGTTGCTGCTCGACGAGCCCTCGTTGGGGCTGGCGCCGATCGTGGTCAAGCAGATCTTCTCCACGCTGCGCGAGCTGGCGCAGACCGGGATGACCATCTTCCTGGTCGAGCAGAATGCCAACCATGCGTTGAAGCTGTCGGACAGGGCCTATGTGATGGTCAACGGGCAGATCCGCATGACCGGGACGGGGCAGGAGCTGTTGGTCAACGAGGAGGTGCGTAACGCCTACCTGGGCGGGCACTGATCCAGCACTGGGGCCGCAGCGTGGCCCTTTCGCCGGCAAGCCGGCTCCCACAGGGTGGCGCTTGGCTTGAGGGCCATGCAACCGGAGTGGGAGCCGGCTTGCCGGCGAAGGGGGCTGCCATGCAGCCCCAACCCACGTCAGTCGAGATGTGGACAACTTGTCGCATATCTTTCTCGAAGCACTCCACAACTCCCACGCAAGCCATTGTTTCCACAGCTGCAAAACTTTCCACGGATTATGTGGAACCGCCTGTGGAAAACATGGTGGCACCTTGCTCAATCCCTTGTGTACCAACGCTTCTAAGGATCTGTTCGTTTTTTGATCAGGTCTTGCTTGTGCATGATTTATTGAGGGTTTTTAGCAGTCGCGCGGTTCATCCACAGTTGTTCGGATTCTGTGGATAAGTCTGTGAAAAAACTTTGGACAGACCGCCGCAGACGGCAGGTTGAAAGCGTTGCGCCATCACGGGCAGATGTCCACAGCAAGCAAAGGTTCCCTGGAACCGACAAGTTGCCCCCAATCTGTGGGGAAAGCCTTGTGGATAAGATGCGCATAGCCTGACGAAAGCCCGCTATCACGGGGCTTTTCAGCATCTGTACGTTTTTTGACCAGTAGCTGAAACGGTTGTCGCCAACGCTTGCGCCGGGCATGCTGCAAGGCCTGCCGAGCATACCCAAGGAGAAGAGCATGACATCCACCGTATTCATCACTGGCGCGACCTCCGGTTTCGGTGAAGCCACCGCCCGCCGTTTCGCCGATGCCGGCTGGAAGCTGGTGCTCACCGGTCGCCGCAAGGAGCGCCTGGATGCGCTGTGCCAAGAACTCTCGGCCAAGACCGAGGTGCATGGGCTGGTGGTCGATGTGCGTGATCGCCAGGCCATGGAGGCCGCCATCGCCAGCCTGCCGCCGAGCTTCGACAAGCTCCAGGGCCTGGTCAACAATGCCGGCCTGGCACTGGGTGTGGATGCGGCGCAGAACTGCAGCCTGGACGACTGGGAAACCATGGTCGACACCAACATCAAGGGCCTGATGTACACCACCCGCCTGTTGCTGCCGCGCCTGATCGCCCACGGGCGCGGCGCGTCGATCCTCAATGTCGGCTCGGTGGCGGGTAACTACCCGTATCCGGGCGCGAATGTGTATGGCGGCACCAAGGCCTTCGTCGGCCAGTTCTCGCTGAGCCTGCGCTGCGACCTGCGCGGCACTGGCGTGCGGGTCAGCAACATCGAGCCGGGGCTGTGCGAAAGCGAGTTCTCGCTGGTGCGTTTCGGCGGCGACCAGGCCAAGTACGACGCCACCTACGCCGGTGCTGAGCCGATCCAGCCGCAAGATATCGCCGAGGCCATCTTCTGGATCCTCAACCAGCCGGCGCATATCAACATCAACAGCCTTGAGCTGATGCCGGTGAGCCAGGACTGGGCAGGGTTCTCGATCGACCGGTCGGCTAAAGGTTGATTCGCTGATGATCGCGGGGCAAGTCGCATTGGCACCGCCGCTGCGACTTGCCACGCAATAGCGTCAGAGGCGCTGCAGACCTTCGAGGCAGGTCGCCAGATGATAGGGCGTGGTCGACGGCATGTCATGGCGGCTCACCGCCCCCTCGCCATCGCGGCACTCATGCCAGCCGCTTTCATGCAGGAAGCGTGACTCCAGCGCCGTGAGCTGCTCCAGCAGCCGCGCCTCGCTTCCCGGGCGCAGGGCCAGTGCCCGCAGGTACTCCGCCTGGGCCCAGATACGCTGTGTCGCGTCGATCACCTTGCCGTCCACATCCAGCATTGCCAGTACCGCAGCATCCTTCACGCCGCACTGTTCGGCGAAGTCGAAGGCCCGCTCGATGGAGGCATGCAGCGCAGTACCGCGCAGCAACTCGGAAGTGTCGAGCAGGTAGAACCATTCGAACTGGTGGCCCGGCTCGAACCAGTTATCCACAGCCCCGCGCGGCTTCTCCAGCATCAGGCCATGGGCCGGTTCGACGAACTGCGCCTGCAGCGCTTCGCACAGCTGCAGCAGCGAATCGCGAACGTCGTCGTCCTCGCGCACGGCCAGCACCTGCAGGAAAGCCTCGGCCAGGTGCATCTGCGGGTTCTGCAGCGGGCCGCTGCCCAGGTCTGCCCAGTCCTCACCCAGGCTGGCCTCGTACAGGCCATCGTCGCGGGCGAACTGCTCGTGGATCACCTCGAGGGCGCCATTGAGCGTGGCTTCCACCAGCCCTTCGCCGACCTTGCCCAGGTAATGGGCGCAGGCGAAGACGATGAAGGCGTGGGTGTAGAGGTCCTTGCGCCGGTCCAGCGGCCTGCCCTGGGCGTCGATGCTATAGAACCAGCCGCCGTGTTCGGCGTCATGGAAGTGCTTCTGCAACGAACGGAACAATGCCGCGGCGCGTTCGGCCGCGCCGGGTTGTTCGATGCGGCTGCTGAACAGGTATAACTGACGGGCGCAGGCCATGGCCCGATAGCGCTGCACCGGTAGCGGTCGGTGCTGGGTGTCCAGGGCCTCGTATGGCAAAGCCATGTCGGCGTTCCAGCCCGGGCCTTGCCACAGCGGCACGATGCGCTCGGCGAAGTGCTGTTGGAAACGGGTCAATGCGGGGCGGGGGTCGGACATGGTGGCGCTCGTGGACGGTCGGGCAGGGCGCCATGGTAGCAGAAGTGGCAAGCGGTTCGAGGGACAAGCCCGCTCCCACGGCAATCACCTCAACCTGGATTGCCCAGGCCTTGCCAATGCCTTGCCCCGACGAAGATGAAGCGCAGCTGCTGGGTGATCTTTTCCTGCGGTGTCAGCGCCTGTGGATGACCCGGCTCGGGGCTATCGATCAGCTCGGGCAGGGTGGCGAACACGGTCTTGACCACCAGGTCGGCCATCACCGCCAGGGCGGCGCCGTCCAGGTGCCGCCAGCGCGGCATGCGCGCAAGGTCGGTGGCCAGGTCGCTGCTGATGTCCTGGCGCAGGCGGGCGATGGCCTGGCGCACCGGTTGCGAGCCGCCGTACTGCTCGCGGGCGAGGAACAGGAACTGCGCGCGGTGGGCGGTGACGACGTCGAGGAAGATGCGCACCGAGGCATCGGTGATGCCGCCCAGCTCGAACTCGTTATGGCGCACCAGGCGGATGGTCTGGCGGAAGGTGGTGTCCACCTCGGCGACCAGGGCCAGGCCCAGGGCATCCATGTCGGGGAAGTGGCGGTAGAAGCCGGTGGGCACGATGCCGGCGGCCTTGGCCACCTCGCGCAGGCTGATGCTGCCGAAACCCCGGCCGCTCTCCATGAGCAGGCAGGCGGCATCCAGCAGGGCCTGGCGGGTTTGTAGCTTCTGTTCGGCGCGCGGCAGCATGGGAGAGAATTCTATGACTGTACGGCTGGGCATTCTGGATAAAAAAACGAAGCCCGGTCAATGGACCGGGCTTGGAGGGGAGCAGGTGCCGCGCGGAGGGTTGTTGTTTTCGGCCATGGCGATCAGCTCACACGGCTGAGTTCGACCAGGCGATCGGAGCCACCCTCGGCTACACGGTTGTTGCGTTCGTTCAGGCGATCGGCACCACCTTCGGCGACACGCTCGTTGCGTTCGATCAGGCGATCCGAACCACCCTCGGCTACACGGTTGTTGCGTTCGTTCAGGCGATCGGCACCACCTTCGGCAACACGGTCGTTGCGTTCGATCAGGCGATCCGAACCACCTTCGGCAACGCGGTTGTTACGCTCGATCAGGCGATCGGAGCCGCCTTCGGCCACGCGGCCTGCGCGTTCCTGCAGGCGCTCGGCGCCACCTTCTGCCAGGGTGTTCAGGGGTTGGCTGACGGTGACGGCGCTGGAGCGCGCCTCGGCGCTCAGGTGTTGGTCTTCGGCCGGCAGGGCAAAGGCGTTGGCGGCAAGTACGGACAGGGTCAGGCTCAGCAGCAGTTGGCGTTTCATGATTCGGTGCTCCTCTGGGGGGCTGGAAAGTGGGTACGGAGCCAATGCTACGCCCGGTAACTCCAGAGAAAAGTTCATCAGGATAATGGTAACAATCGACGGGATTGATACTGTGCGTAGAGCGCTCTGGCTCAATGGTTTCGGCGATGCTCCGAGCGTTGAGGTACGTTGAGTCCCCGGTAACACTGCCACGCTCCTTAGATCCAAAGCTGAGAAAATCGTCAGGAAAATCTTGGTTATCATGCTGCGCGGATTAAACCCGGCGGGTTTTCATCAGTCCGACATAATAAGTGCCATCGTCGCGCCGCCTTGTGCCATGCAGTCAGGAGAATCACGCAATGACGCGCCCTGCCAGAATCCTCGTCTGGACCTTCGCCACCCTCGCCACCCTGTTGGCAATCCTGGTGGTGGTGATCGCCACCTTCGACTGGAATCGCGTCAAGCCGTTGCTCAACGAGAAAGTCTCCGAAGCCCTGCACCGGCCTTTCGCGATCAACGGCAATCTTGCCGTGCGCTGGCGTACCGAGCCTGAAGAGGGTGGCTGGCGTGCCTTTGTGCCCTGGCCGCACTTCACCGCCGAAGACCTCACCCTGGGCAACCCCGAATGGCTCAAGGAGCCGCGCATGGTGGGCCTGGAGCGGGTGGATTTTCGCCTGGCGCCGTTGCCGCTGATCGTCCAGCGCATCAGCATCCCGCGCATCGACCTGGTCAAGCCCAGCGCCAGCCTGACTCGCCTGGCCGATGGAAGGGCCAACTGGGTGTTCGACTTCGGGCCCAAGGATGAGCACGAAGAACCGTCGAAATGGGTGTTGGACATCGGCGCGATAGGCTTCGACCAGGGCAATGTCAGCTTCGACGACCAGACCCTGAAAACCAGCATGAAGGTGCAGGTCGACCCGTTGGGCAAGCCGATCCCGTTCAGCGACATCGTCGGCAAGGCCCGCGCCGAGAAGGCCGGCAATGCCCAGGACTATGCCTTCGGCTTCAAGGCCCAGGGGCGCTTCAAGGGCCAGGCGGTGGCCGGCAGCGGCAAGATCGGTGGCCTGCTGGCACTGCAGGACGCCAGTCAGCCATTCCCGCTGCAGGCCGACGTACGCATCGGCGATACCCATGTCGCCCTGGCCGGCACCCTGACCGATCCGCGCAACCTGGGGGCCCTCGACCTGCGCCTGAAACTCTCCGGCAGCAGCCTGGGCAACCTCTACCCGCTGACCGGCGTGACCCTGCCCGACACGCCACCCTACGCCACCGACGGCCACCTGAGCGCCAACCTGCATGCCGCCGAAGGCGCGCATTTTCGCTATGAAGGCTTCAACGGCAAGATCGGCGACAGTGATATCCACGGCGACCTGGCCTTCGTCGCCAGCCAGCCCCGACCGAAACTGTCCGGCAACCTGGTATCCAATCAACTGCTGTTCAAGGACCTGGCACCGCTGATCGGCGCCGATTCCAACGCCGAGCAGAAGGCTCGCGGCGGCGCCAGCAAGCAGCCGGCCAACAAGGTGTTGCCGGTAGAGGAGTTCCGCACCGAGCGCTGGAGGGCGATGGATGCCGACGTGACCTTTGCCGGCAAGCGCATCGTGCATAGCGAGAAACTGCCGTTCAATGACCTGTCGGCCCATGTGATTCTCGAGGACGGCCTGCTGCGCCTGGAACCGCTGCGCTTCGGCGTAGCCGGGGGCAACCTCGATTCCAATATCCGCCTGGACGGACGCAGCACGCCGATGCAGGGGCGCGCCCAGCTCACCGCCCGAGGCTTCAAGCTCAAGCAGTTGTTCCCCAGCTTCGCGCCCATGCAGACTAGCTTCGGCGAGCTCAATGGCGACGCCGATATCAGCGGCCGGGGCAACTCGGTGGCGGCGCTGCTCGGCACTTCCAACGGCGACCTGCGCCTGCTGATCAACGATGGCGCCATCAGCCGCAGCCTGATGGAGATCGCCGGGCTCAACGTGGGCAACTACGTGATCGGCAAGCTGTTTGGCGATGAGGAGGTGAAGATCAACTGTGCCGCGGCCGATGTCGGCATCAAGGAGGGCCTGGCGACCACCCGCCTGTTCGTGTTCGATACCGAGAACGCGATCATCCACATCGATGGCACGGCCAACTTCGCCAGCGAGCAGTTGGACCTGAAGATCACCCCGGAATCGAAAGGGCTACGGCTGTTCTCGCTGCGCTCGCCGTTGTATGTGCGCGGGCCGTTCGCCAAACCCAGTGCCGGCGTGCAGGCGGTGCCGCTGGCATTGCGCGGTGCGGGGATGGTGGCCTTGGGTGTGGTGGCGGGCCCGGCGGCGGGGCTGCTGGCGCTGATCGCGCCGAGCAGCGGCGATGTGCCCAACCAATGCACACCGTTGTTGCAGCAGATGCGCTCGGGCAAGGCGCCGCAAGCCGTGCCCAAGCGGCGCTGAGTGCTTCTAGAGCCCCAGCGCGGTCAGCAACACATCGATCTGCCGTTGCGCTGCCGACCGCTCGAACGTGACCAAGGCGGTGCGCCAAAGCCCCTGTAGATAAGTGACGATCAGCGAGGCGCTGGCATCGGCGTCCAAGGTGCCAGGCAACAGGCCGCGCTCGATATCCTCGCGCAGCCGTTCGCGGATCAATGCCTGCAGGTCCGTCAGCCCTCGTTCGGCGCGCTCGCGCAACTCGGCATCGGCCAGGACCTCGGCACTCTGCATTGCCGCCAGCATGCACATCCTTGAAGGGGTTGCCGGGTCGTCCAGGCGCGCCAGCACGCGGTCGAAGAACCCACGAATACCTGCGGCAGCACTGGGGGCGGCAAGCAGCACCTGGATCCGCTCATCCACCACTTCGTGCTCATAGCGCTCGAGACAGGCCAGGTACAGCTGCTTCTTGCTGCCCAGGGTGTTGTAGAACGAGCCCTCGCCAATATCCATGGCTTTGAGCAAATGGCGCAGGCCCGTGGCGGCGTAGCCGCTCTGCCAGAACAGGTCGGTGGCGGTGGCCAGCGCCTGATCGTAATCGAATGAGATCTTTCGTGTCATGGCGGGCACCATACATCACTTGTAGCACTCGTTAAAGATTTAATTGACAGGCTTTGGGCGAGCGCTTTACTTTTTGTAGCGATCACTACAAATAAGCCCTCAGTGGAGCCGAATATGTCCATTACCCCCAATAGTCCTGTGCTTGAACCCTTCCGTGTCGAGGTGCCACAGGCCGCCCTCGACGATCTTCGGCAACGGCTGTCGGCCATCCGCTGGGCGGACCGGGAGCTGGTCGACGACTGGTCCCAGGGTGTACCGCTGCAGGCTGCCCGGGAACTGATCGAACATTGGCTTGAGCGCTACGATTGGCGGCGCTTCGAATCGCGCATCAATCGCTTCGAACAATTCCGCACCCGCATCGATGGCGTGGCCATCCATTTCATTCATGCCCGCTCGCCCCACGCGGGTGCCTTGCCGATCCTGCTGACCCATGGCTGGCCAGGCTCGGTGGTGGAGTTCCTCGACGTGATCGAGCGTCTGACCGACCCTGTGCGTTTCGGTGGCCGAGCAGAGGACGCATTCGATGTAGTGGTGCCCTCTATTCCCGGCTACGGTTTTTCCGATAAACCCACCGACCTGGGCTGGAACCCGCAACGCATCGCCCGAGCCTGGACGGTGCTGATGAACGAGCGGCTGGGTTATCGTCGCTGGGTCGCGCAAGGGGGCGATTGGGGCTCGGCGATTACCCACGCCTTGGCCAGCCAGCGCCCGGAAGGCTTGCTCGCGGCCCATGTCAATCTGCTGCTGGTGGTGCCGGAGCAGGCCCCCGAACAGCCCAGCGAGGACGAACGTCAGGCGCTGCGCGATGTGGATTTCTACCTGGACCAGATGTCCGGCTACGCCGACCAGATGAACACCCGCCCGCAGACCATCGGCTATGCGCTGAACGATTCGCCCCTGGCGCTGGCCATGTGGATGTACGAGAAGTTCTGGGAATGGACCGATAATCGCGGGCGCCCAGAGGACGCGCTGAGCCGTGACCAGATGCTCGACGATATCTCGCTGTATTGGTTCACCGGCACCGGCGCTTCCAGTGCCCGTTTGTACTGGGAAGGTGTCGGCAGCACGATTCGTGATCGCAGCTTCTTCTCGGCGGTGCGCGCTTCGGATCAGCCCATTGGCTTGCCCATGGCTGCCAGCGTGTTTCCCGCAGAGACGTTCCGGCCACCGCGGGCGTGGGCCGAGGCGGCCTACGAGAAGCTGTTCTACTGGAACGAAGTGGAAAAGGGCGGGCACTTTGCCGCGTTCGAGCAACCGCAGCTGTTCGCCGAGGAACTGTGGCGGGCGTTCGCCCCGATACGTTGAGGCGGGCAAGCCCGCTGCAGTGCCAGCGGGCTTGCCGAGGGCTCAAAGCCCTTGGAGCAGATCCGACATGTCGTCGGCGTGCTCTTCTTCCTGGGCCAGGATGTCCTCGAAGATGCGTCGGGTGGTCGGGTCTTTGTCGCCGATGTACTGGATGATCTCGCGGTAGCTGTCGATGGCGATCCGCTCGGCCACCAAGTCCTCCAGCACCATCTCCTTCAATGAACTGCCTGCCACGTACTGGGCATGGGAGTTCTTGGTCAGGTTGTCGGGGTTGAAGTCCGGCTCGCCGCCCAGTTGCACGATGCGCTCGGCCAGCTTGTCGGCATGCTCGGCTTCCTGGGTGGCGTGCTCGAGGAACTCCGCGGCGGCAACGCTGGCCTTGATGCCGCTGGCCATGAAGTAGTGACGCTTGTAGCGCAGCACGCAGACCAGTTCGGTGGCCAGCGACTCGTTGAGCAGGCGCAGGATCTTTTCGCGATCGGCGTGGTAACCCTCGGTCACCGCGCCTTGCTCGACATGCTGGCGGGCACGTTCGCGCAGGGTTTTCACATCGGTCAGTTCAGCGCTCATGTTCATCTCCGAAAGGATCAGGGTGGTCATGGGGTGTCATGCGCCGTGGACGGCGTCGCTGTCTTCCTGGCGTTGCTTGCAGGTCTTGAAGCCCTTGGCGTCGACATGGCCGGTGGCGTCGAAGCGCACGTAGTACGGCTGCTGCTGGCCATCGCGGTTGAGGATGTAGTCGTTGCAGGTGCCGCCGTGGGGCAGGTCGCTGACATTCGACGGGCTGCCGCCGATGGCGATGACCTTCTGCATGGTCATGCCGTGCTCCACCTGCTTGACCAGCGGCTCGTCGCGGTAGGTGACGTAGTCCACCGGGTTTTCCGGGCGGCTGCCGCAGGCGGCGAGGGTGGCGCTTGCCAGAAGGATGGCCAGGGTCTGCTTGTACATGGTCCCGCTCCTTGCTCAGGGTCTGTTCTGCTTGGAACCGCACGGCGCGCCGGGAGTTCGATTGCGAATGACACAGGGCGCGCTGTAGTGTGGGCCGGTCGTCCATGGAAGAGGGCAGGGTGATGAGTCAGGAACAGGCCACGCGTTATCCACTGGTGCTGGTGCCGGGCATGCTCGGTTTCGTGCGGGCGCTGCTGTATCCCTACTGGTTCGGCATTGTCCCGGCGTTGCGCCGGGGCGGCGCGCAGGTGTATCCGGTGCAGGTGTCGCCGCTGCATTCCAGCGAGGTGCGCGGCGAGCAGTTGTTGATCATCATCGAGGAGATCTGCCGGCGAACGGGGGCCGAGAAGGTCAACCTGATCGGCCACAGCCAGGGCGCGCTCAGTGCCCGCTACGCGGCGGCGAAGCGGCCGGACCGGGTGGCCTCGGTGACCTCGGTGGCCGGCCCCAACCATGGCTCGGAGCTGGCCGACCACCTTGAGCGCACGGCGCCGGGCGACTCCGCCAAGGGGCGCATCCTCAAGGCCGTGCTGCATGGTTTCGCCGTGCTGCTGGGCTGGCTGGAGACCGGCTGGCGCCGGGATCCGCTGCCGATCGACGTGCATGCCTCGCACCAGTCGCTGACCAGCGCCGGGGTGGCGCTGTTCAACCAGGCTTATCCACAGGGGCTGCCCGAGGTCTGGGGCGGCGAGGGGCCGGCCGAGGTGAATGGCGTGCGTTACTACTCCTGGTCGGGCACCTTGCAGCCGGGGCGCACCGACCAGGGGCTGAACCGCTTCGACGGCAGCAATCGCTTCTGCCGTCTGTTCGCCCGTAGCTTCGTGCGCGAGAAGGGCCACTGCGACGGCATGGTCGGGCGTTTCAGCTCGCACCTGGGCCAGGTGATCGGCGACGACTATCCGCTCGACCACCTGGACATCGTCAACCAGTCCCTCGGCGCGGTGGGCAAGGGCGCCGAGCCGGTGCGGCTGTTCACCGAACACGCCGCGCGGCTCAAGGCCGCGGGGTTGTGACCGTGCGACGTACAGGCGTTGTCCAGCGCTCGGCCAGCAGCACGCCGACCAGTGTCAGCAAGCCGCCGACCAGGTGATAACTGGCCAGTTGCTCGTCCAGCACCACGGCGGCGATCACCGCCGTGACCACCGGCAGCAGGTTGAAGAACAGCGTGGTGCGGCTCGGGCCCAGGCGATGCACGGCCTGCATCCACACCCGTGGCGCCACCATCGAGGCCAGCAGGCCGGCATACAGCACCAGGCCGAAGTTGTGGCCGTTCAGCCCGGTCTTCGGTGACAGCACGAACAGCGGCAGCAGCACCAGGATCGCCACCAGCACCTGCAGGTAGAGCAACTGCAGCGGTGGCAGGCGCAGCTGCCATTTCTTCAGCAGGAAGCTGTACAGCGCATAGGCGAGGGTGGCCACCAGCATCATCAGGTCGCCGCTGTTCAGACCCTGGTGCAGCAGCGTGCCAGGCTGCCCGGCCGAGACGACTTCCAGCACGCCGAAGAACGACACGATCGCGCCCAGCAGCGCGCCGTAGCTCAGGCGCTGGCCCAGCCAGGCGATGGACAGGGCCAGTGACATCAGCGGCATCAGCGAGAGGATGATGCCCATGTTGGTGGCGCTGGTGATGCTGGCGGCGAAGTACGCCAGGCTCTGGTAGATGGCCATGCCCAGCACGCCCAGCACGAACACCTTGCCCAGGTGCGGGCGGATCGCCGCGCGGTTGCGCCAGACCTGGGGCAGCAGGAAGGGCGTGAACAGCAGGCCGGCCAGCAGCCAGCGGTAGAAGCCGATCTCGGCCGGGAAGATCGCCCCCGCGGACATCTTGGTGACCACGGTGTTGCCGGCCCAGATGAGGATGGCGATGAGGGGGAAGAGGTAGTTCATTGGGACTCTCAGGTAACGGGTGTCTCCTGCAGGAGTGGAGCCCACTGCTGCTGGGAGGGTGACAGCGCGTATTATCGCTTGTCTGCTTGCATGCCTATACTTCCATCCAGACAACCTACCCCGCGAAGCAGACAGCATGGCCCGCAAGTACCTCGACATTCCGCGCTTCGACCAGCTCCCGGCACCGGTGTACTTTCGCTACGACGAGTTCGGCGCCGACACCCACAGCGCGCCGCACCGTCATCCCTGGGGCCAGCTCAACTACGCATCCCATGGCCTGATGCACCTGGACGTCGAAGGCCAGCGTTTCATCTCGCCGCCGCACTACGCCGTGTGGGTGCCGCCGGATACCGAGCACGGCTGCTACAACCCCCAGGCCATCGTCTACCGTTCGGTCTACCTTGACCGCAGCCTGTGCGCCGGGCTGCCGGCGCAACCCTGCAGCCTGGTGATCAGCGACATCCTCAAGGCGATCCTCGGCGACTTCGCCCGCCGCGACCTGCGCATCGCCCAGGACGAGCGCGACCAGCGCCTGGCGCAGGTGCTGCTCGACCAGTTGCACCTGGCGCAGACCCAGACCTGCTACTTGCCGTTCGCCCGCAGCGACAGCTTGCGCCAGGTACTCGCAGCGTTGCAGGCCGAACCCGGCGACAACCGCCCGCTGGCGCAGTGGGCCGGGCAGGTGCATGTCAGCGAACGCACCCTGGCCCGGCAGTTTCTCCGTGAGCTGGGTATGAGCTTCGGCGAATGGCGCTTGCGCCTGCGCTTTCTACGCGCCATCGAGGCGCTCGAGGCGGGCACCGCGATCCAGGCCATCGCCTTCGACCTCGGCTACAGCAGCGCCTCGGCCTTCATCGCCATGTTCCAGCGCCAGGCCAATTGCACCCCGGAGCAGTACCGGCGGCGGGCGCGGACAGAGATGTAAGAATTCTTGTCTACACTCAGCAGCGACGAGCGCGCATCCGGCGCGCAGGCAAGGAGACAACTCCATGAAGCTGCTGCACGTACCCCTGCTGGTGTTGGGCCTGTTGATCGCCGGGCAAGGATTCGCCGCCACCGCGCAACAGGAAAAGATGAAGACCTGCAACGCCGACGCCACCGCCAAGGCGCTCAAGGGCGACGAACGCAAGGCGTTCATGAGCACCTGCCTGAAGAAGGATGTGCCGCAGACCCAGCAGGAGAAGATGAAGACCTGTAACGCCGACGCCACCACCAAGGCGCTCAAGGGCGATGAACGCAAGACCTTCATGAGCGACTGCCTGAAGAAGAAATGACCTGCGCCTATGCCTCTGCCGTGAAGGCTGGCAGACTGCGGGACTTTCCGCTGTCTGCCGTCGAGGCTGTATGACCTTCACCCCCCGCCAGGTCACCCTGGCCAGCTGGATCATCGTCATGGCCGGCCTGTTGCTGGCGTTGCCTCTGAAGCTGCTGCCGAGCCTGCTCGCCGGCTTGCTGGTGTTCGAGCTGGTCAATATGCTCACCCCCAGGTTGCAGCCTTTGATCGCCGGGCAGCGTGCGCGCTGGCTGGCGGTAGCGCTGCTCGGCACCTTGGTGGTGAGCACGCTCACCCTGCTGATTGCCGGCGCCTTCAGTTTCCTCCTGCACGAAGCCGAGAACCCCGGCGCCTCGCTGGACAAGTTCATGGGCCTGGTCGAGCGTGCCCGTGGCCAGCTGCCGCCGTTCATCGAAGCCTACCTGCCGGCCAGTGCCGCCGAGTTCAAGGTGGCCATCGGCGAATGGATCAAGAGCCACCTGAGCGACCTGCAACTGGTCGGCAAAGGCATGGCGCACATGTTCGTGACCCTGTTGATCGGCATGATCCTCGGCGCCATCGTCGCCCTGCAGCGCATCCCCGACATCTCCCGGCGCAAGCCCCTGGCCGCAGCCTTGTTCGAGCGCCTGAGCCTGCTGGTGCAGGCGTTTCGCAACATCGTCTTCGCGCAGATCAAGATCTCGCTGCTCAACACCTTTTTCACCGGCATCTTCCTCGCCGTGGTGTTCCCGCTGTTCGGCGTCCACCTGCCGTTGACCAAGACCTTGATCGTGCTGACCTTCCTGCTTGGGCTGCTGCCGGTGATCGGCAACCTGATGTCCAACACGCTGATCACCATCGTCGGCTTGTCGCTGTCGATCTGGGTGGCGATCGCGGCGCTGGGCTATCTGATCGTGATCCACAAGGTCGAGTACTTCCTCAACGCGCGGATCGTCGGCGGGCAGATCAGTGCCAAGGCCTGGGAGCTGTTGCTGGCGATGCTGGTGTTCGAGGCGGCGTTCGGCCTGCCGGGGGTGGTGGCGGGGCCGATCTACTACGCCTACCTTAAGAGCGAGTTGAAGCGGGCTGAGCTGGTCTGAGGATCGCCGGGGCCGCTTTGCGGCCCTTTCGCTGGCAAGCCAGCTCCCACAGGAGAGGTGCGTACCCAGCTTTTGTGGGAGCCGGCTTGCCGGCGAAAGGGCCGCAAAGCGGCCCCAAATCGATCAGATCACGCCGTAGCGCTTGCGCGCCTCGATCGCCAGGCCGCTGCCGATGCTGCCGAAGATATTGCCTTCCACATGCCGTGCATTGGGCAGCATCGCCGCCACGCTGTTGCGCAGCGCCGGAATGCCGCTGGAGCCGCCGGTGAAGAACACCGTGTCCACCTGGCTCTCGCTCACACCGGCCTTGGCCAGCAACTCGCTCACACTACCGCGCACGCGCTCGAGCAAACCTTCAATTGCATCTTCGAACAGTGCCCGGGTCAGCTCGGCCGACAGCTGCGGCTCGATGCGGCCAAAGTCGATGCTCCGGCTGTCGCGCTCGGTCAGCTCGATCTTGCTGGCCTCCACCTCCATCGCCAGCCAGTGCCCGGCGCGCTGCTCGATCAGCTTGAACAGGCGGTCGATGCCGAGGGTGTCCTCGATGTCGTAGCGCATGCTGCCCAGGGCCAGCTGCGACTTCTGCGCATACAGGGCGTTGATGGTGTGCCAGGTGGCCAGGTTGAGGTGATAGCTGGTGGGCATCAGCGCGCCGCTCTTCATCCGGCTGCCGTAGCCGAACAGCGGCATCACACCCTGCAGGCTCAGTTGCTTGTCGAAGTCGGTGCCGCCGATGTGGACGCCGCCGGTGGCGAGGATGTCGTCCTGGCGCTCGGCCACCAGATGGCGCTCGGGCGACAGGCGGATCAGGGTAAAGTCCGAGGTACCGCCGCCGATATCGACAATCAGTACCAGCTCTTCACTGCTGATGCCCGACTCGTAGTCGAACGCCGCGGCGATCGGTTCGTACTGGAACGACACGTCCTTGAAGCCAATCTTGCGCGCCACGTCGGCCAGGGTATCCTCGGCCTCCTGGTCGGCAGCCGGGTCTTCGTCGACGAAGAACACCGGGCGGCCCAGCACCACCTGGTCGAATTCGCGACCGGCATCGGCTTCGGCACGCTTTTTCAGTTCGCCGATGAACATGCCCAACAGGTCTTTGAACGGCAGGGCGCTGCCCAGCACGCTGGTGTCGTGCTTGATCAGCTTGGAGCCCAGCAGGCTCTTGAGCGAGCGCATCAGGCGGCCTTCGTAGCCTTCCAGGTACTCGTGCAGGGCCAGGCGGCCATACACTGGGCGACGCTCCTCGATGTTGAAGAAGACCACCGACGGCAAGGTGATCTTGCCGTCTTCCAGGGCGATCAGCGATTCGACGCCCGGGCGGTGCCAGCCGACCGTGGAGTTGGAGGTGCCGAAGTCGATGCCAAGGGCACGGGCCGGGGATACGTCAGACATGAAGAAAGCTTCCGGAGGCAAAACGGCCGCGCAGTTTATGCCAGTCTGCGGCTAAATCAAGACCGGTCGTCTGCGATAGCGCAACCCCGGATGAACCTTGAAAGGCTATGCTTGACCCCAATCTTCAGTAGCAATACGTACATTCACATCGGTGATCCATAGATGGACTTCAAAGACTATTACAAGATACTCGGCGTCGAGGCGAGCGCGGACGACAAGGCGATCAAAGCCGCGTACCGCAAGCTCGCGCGCAAGTATCACCCCGACGTCAGCAAGGAGCGTGACGCCGAGGACAAATTCAAGGAGGCCAACGAGGCCTACGAAGTGCTTGGCGACAAGGACAAGCGCGCCGAGTACGACGAGATCCGCAAGTACGGCGGCCAGCATGGCCGGCCATTCCAGGCACCGCCTGGCTGGGAGTCCCGCGGCGGTGCTGGCGGTGGCTTCGAGGGCGGCGATTTTTCCGATTTCTTCAGCTCGATCTTCGGCGCCCGGGGCGGCAATCCCTTCGGTGGCGGCGGTGGCCGGCAACAACGCAGCGCCGGCAGACGAGGGCAGGACGTGGAACTGGAACTGGCGGTCTTCCTCGAGGAAACCCTGAACAAGGAATCCAAGCAGATCAGCTTCCAGGTGCCGCAGACCAATGCCGCCGGCCAGCGCACCGGGTTCACCACGAAAACGCTGAATGTGAAGATCCCCGCCGGGGTCACCGACGGCGAGCGCATTCGCCTCAAGGGCCAGGGCGCGCCGGGCGTGGGCGGTGGCGCCAATGGCGACCTGTTCCTGACCATCCGCATGGCACCGCATCCGCTGTTCGATGTCGAAGGTCATGACTTGATCATTACGGTGCCGCTGGCCCCGTGGGAAGCGGCGCTCGGCGCCAAGGTGGCCGTGCCGACCCTGACCGGTAAGATCAACCTGACCATCCGCCCCGACAGCCAGAGCGGCCAGCGCCTGCGGGTCAAGGGCATGGGCCTGCTGAACAAGCAGGGCGAGCGCGGCGACCTGTACGCCCAGCTCAAAGTCGTGATGCCGGCCCAATCCGATGACGCAACGCGCGCACTGTGGACCCAGCTCTCCGAGAAAGCCGCGTTCAATCCGAGGACTCAATGGAGTAAGTGATCATGAGCAGCACCCTGATCGTTCAACTGGACATGCGTACCCTGTGTCAGGAGGCCGACCTTACGGCCGATTGCGTGATCGAGATCGTCGAGCACGGCATTGTTGAACCGTCGGGGCGAACGCCGGAGGAATGGGTGTTCGATGACCGCGCGCCAGTCACCCTCAAGCGTGCGGTGAAGCTGCATGATCAACTGGAGCTCGAGTGGGAAGGGGTGGCGCTGGCGCTGGAGCTGTTGGAAGAGGTGCAGCAGTTGCGCACTGAGAACAGCATGTTGCGCCAGCGGCTGGGCAGGTTTACCCAGATGTGAGCCGGGGCCGCCATGGCGGCCCGTTCGCCTGCAAGCCGGCGCCTACCTGATCCTGTAGGAGCCGGCTTGTAGGCGAAGATGGCGACTCCGTTTCAAGCCGGCTTCAGTACCTTGAAATACAGAGCTGTCGCCCGGTAAACCCCTTCCGGCCCGCAGGCATAATCTGGAATTTCCCCTGCCTTGCTGTACCCCTGCGCCCGATAGAACGCCTGCGCCCCTGACCCTGCCTCGGTATCGAGAAACAGCATCCCCCGCCCGATCCGCCGCGCCTCGGCCTCCAGCGCGTTCATCAACTGTTGCCCCAGCCCACGCCGCCGCGCATCGCTGTGTACCAGCAGCTTCTGCACCTCGGCTCGGTTCAGCCCGTTGGGCTTGAGGCACAGCCCCAACTGTACGCTGCCCAGCACCTCCTGGCCTTGGGCAATGACCCAGAGCAACTGCTCGCCACCGGCCAGCTTTGCCTTCACCTCATCGAAGTACGCCTTGGCCTGACGCTCGTCGATATCGGCTAGAAACCCCACAGACGCGCCCTGGCGCACCGCATCGAGCAACAGGGCCACCAGACCGTCGCGGTAGTACGCCAGGCCTTCGTGGGTCACGCGGTGCAGCTGGGCAGTGTTCATGGGCTTCAGTTCCTTGAAGGGGGGAGGGTGTTGTCATCCAGGTAAAGTTGCATGAAGGTCAGGTCCAGCCAGCGTCCGAATTTCACCCCCACCTGCGGCATCTGCCCGGTGGTGCTGAAGCCCAGGCGTTCGTGCAGGCGGATCGACGCGGCATTGCCGCTTTCGATGGCGGCGACCATTAGATGCTTGTCGCAACGGCGTGCCCGCTCGATCAGCGCTTCCATCAACACAGGCCCCAGGCCCTTGCCGCGCTGGTCGCCACGCACGTACACCGAATGTTCGACGGTATGGCGAAAACCCTCGAACGGTCGCCAGTCGCCAAATGAGGCATAGCCCAGCACGCCGCTGTCATCCACCGCCACCAGGATCGGATAGCCCTGCTGCGCACGGGCCTCGAACCAGGCCAGGCGATTGGCCAGGTCCACCGGGGTTTCGTTCCAGATCGCCGTGGTGTTGGCCACGGCGTCGTTGTAGATGTCGAGGATGCCCGGCACGTCGTCGATCAGGGCGTCGCGGATCTGGTAACTCATGACAGCGTCTCGCAAGGGAAGTGGTTGCAGATTAAATGGTAACCAGGCCGCGCACACCTTCGGCCTGCATGTTTTCGCCGCGGCCGCGCTGGACGATCTCGCCGCGGGCCATGACCAGGTACTGGTCGGCCAGCTCTTCGGCGAAGTCGTAGAACTGCTCCACCAGCAGGATGGCCATGTCGCCCCGGTCGGCGAGCTTGCGGATCACTGCGCCGATCTCCTTGATCACCGAGGGTTGGATACCTTCGGTGGGCTCGTCGAGGATCAATAGGCGTGGGCGGCAGGCCAGGGCGCGGCCGATGGCCAGCTGTTGCTGCTGGCCACCGGAGAGGTCGCCGCCACGGCGTTGCTTCATCTGCTCCAGCACCGGGAACAGCTCGTAGATGAAGGCGGGTACTTCCCGTGCCTCGCGGGCGGGAAAGCGCGACAGGCCCATCAGCAGGTTTTCCTCCACGGTCAGGCGCGGGAAGATCTCGCGGCCCTGGGGCACGTACGCGATGCCGGCCTGGACCCGTTGCTGGGGCTTGAGCGTGGAGATCGGCTTGCCTTCCCACTCCACGCGGCCTTCGCGGGCCGGCAGCAGGCCCATCAGGCAGCGCAGCAGGGTGGTCTTGCCCACGCCGTTGCGGCCCAGCAGGCAGGTGACCTCGCCGACCTTGGCCTCGAAGGACAGGCCGCGCAGAATGTGGCTGCCGCCGTAGTATTGGTGCAGGGTGTCGATCTTGAGCATGTGTTGTCCTTGTCGAATCGGCTTTGGGTGTTCGGGCCTCATCGCCGGCAAGCCGGCTCCCACAGGGTTTGTGCAACTGCAGCCCTTGTGGGAGCCGGCTTGCCGGCGATGAGGCCGGTGCAGATAACGAAGATCAGCGGCCCAGATAAACCTCGACCACCCGCTCATCCTCCTGCACCTGCGCCAGCGACCCTTCGGCCAGCACACTCCCCTGGTGCAGCACCGTCACATGGTCGGCAATGCTGCCGACGAAGCCCATGTCATGCTCCACCACCATCAGCGAATGCCTGCCTGCCAGCGAGCGGAACAGCTCGGCGGTGAACTCGGTCTCGGCGTCGGTCATCCCCGCCACCGGCTCGTCGAGCAGCAGCAGCTTTGGCTCCTGCACCAGCAGCATGCCGATCTCCAGGAACTGCTTCTGCCCGTGGGACAACAACCCCGCCTGACGCTGGGCCAGGGGCAGCAGTCGCAGGGTCGCCAGCACCTCATCGATGCGCTGGCGCTGCTCGCCGCTCAAGCGTGCCAGCAGGCTGGCCCACACCGACTTGTCGGCCTTGAGCGCCAGCTCCAGGTTCTCGAACACTGTCAACGCTTCAAACACCGTGGGTTTCTGGAACTTGCGGCCGATGCCGGCCTGGGCGATCTGGCATTCGCTCATGCGGGTCAGGTCGAGGGTGTCGCCGAAAAACGCGGTGCCCGCGTCGGGACGGGTCTTGCCGGTGATCACGTCCATCATCGTGGTCTTGCCGGCGCCGTTGGGGCCGATGATGCAGCGCAGCTCGCCGACGCCGATGTACAGGTTCAGGTCGTTGAGCGCCTTGAAACCATCGAAGCTGACGCTGATGCCCTCCAGGCTCAGCACCGTGCCATGGCGGGTGTCGAGCCCGGCCTCGCGACGCCGGCCCAGACCGATGGCCTCGCGACCGCTGCCGACCTGGTCGAAGATCGGTTCCAGCATGAATTCCGGATGCACCGGGGGCACGCTTCTCATGGCTGGCTCCTTTTCTTCACAAGGCCGACCACGCCCTTGGGCAGGTACAGGGTGACGAGGATGAACAGCGCGCCGAGGAAGAACAGCCAGAACTCGGGAAACGCCACGGTGAACCAGCTCTTCATGCCATTGACCAAACCAGCGCCGAGCAGCGGCCCGATCAGCGTGCCGCGTCCGCCCAAAGCCACCCACACGGCGGCTTCGATGGAGTTGGTGGGCGACATCTCGCTGGGGTTGATGATGCCCACCTGCGGCACGTACAGCGCCCCGGCCAGGCCGCACAGCACGGCGCTGAGCACCCACACCAGCAGCTTGAAGCCGCGCGGGTCGTAGCCACAGAACATCAGGCGGTTCTCGGCGTCGCGCACGGCGGTGAGCAGGCGCCCGAACTTGCTCTGGGTCAGGCGCCAGCACAGGAACAGGCTGCCCAGTAGCAGGCTCACCGTGAGCAGGAACAGCACGGCCCGGGTGCCCTGGGCGGTGATGTCGAAACCGAGGATGGTGCGGAAATTGGTGAAGCCGTTGTTGCCGCCAAAGCCCGTTTCGTTGCGGAAGAACAGCAGCATCCCGGCAAAGGTCAGGGCCTGGGTCATGATCGAGAAGTACACGCCCTTGATCCGCGAGCGGAAGGCGAAGAAGCCGAACACCAGCGCCAGCAGCCCCGGCGCCAGCACCACCAGGCACAGCGCCCAGGCGAAGTGCTGGGTGCCGGCCCAGTACCAGGGCAGTTCGCTCCACGACAGGAAGGTCATGAACCCTGGCAGGCCGTCGCCCGCCGCCTGGCGCATCAGGTACATGCCCATGGCGTAGCCGCCCAGGGCGAAGAACAGGCCGTGGCCCAAAGACAGCAAGCCTGCGTAGCCCCAGACCAAGTCCAGGGCCAGGGCGACGATGGCGTAGCAGAGGATCTTGCCGACCAGGGTCAAGGTGTAGGCCGAGACCTGCAAGGCGTGCCCGTCGGGCAGCAGCGACAGCAGCGGCAGGGCCAGCAGCACCACAACGACGACGGCGCCGACGGCCAGCGACACCCGTGTGCCGGCCTTGCGCGTGGCAGTGACAATCAATGGCTGGTTCATCAGTCGATTACCCGTCCCTTGAGGGCGAACAGGCCTTGCGGGCGCTTCTGGATGAACAGAATGATCAGCGCAAGGATAAGGATCTTGCCCAGCACCGCACCGATCTGCGGCTCCAGCAGTTTGTTGGCGATGCCCAGCCCGAAGGCGGCCCACAGGCTGCCGGCCAGCTGCCCGACACCGCCGAGCACCACCACCAGGAACGAGTCGATGATGTAGCTCTGGCCCAGGTCCGGGCCGACGTTGCCGACCTGGCTCAAGGCCACGCCACCGAGCCCGGCGATGCCCGAGCCGAGGCCGAAGGCGAGCATGTCGACGCGCCCGGTGGACACCCCGCAGCAGGCCGCCATGTTGCGGTTCTGGGTGACAGCCCGCACGTTCAGGCCCAGCCGCGTGCGGTTGAGCAGCAGCCAGGTGAGCAGCACCACGGCGAGGGCGAAGCCGATGATCACCAGGCGGTTGTACGGCAGCACCAGGTTGGGCAGCACCTGGATGCCGCCGGACAGCCAGGCCGGGTTGCTGACCTCGACGTTCTGCGCGCCGAAGAGCAGGCGCACGGCCTGGATCAGGATCAGGCTGATGCCCCAGGTGGCCAGCAGGGTTTCCAGTGGGCGGCCATACAGGTGGCGGATCACCGTGCGCTCCAGGGCCATGCCGACCCCGGCGCTGACGGCGAAGGCCACCGGCAGGGCGATCAGCGGGTAGAACTCGATGGCACCGGGGGCATAGCGCTGCAGCAGTACCTGGACCATGTAGGTGCTGTAGGCGCCGAGCATCAGCATCTCGCCGTGGGCCATGTTGATCACCCCGAGCAGGCCGAAGGTGATCGCCAGGCCCAGTGCCGCCAGCAGCAGGATCGAGCCCAGCGACAGGCCGCTGAAGGCCTGGCCGAGCAGCTCTCCGACCAGCAGCTTGCGCTGTACCTGGGCCAGGCTGGTTTCGGCGGCGGTGCGCACGGCGGCATCGGTTTCGGCGCCCGGTTGCAGCAGCGCCTCGAGACGGGTGCGGGCCAGTGGGTCGCCGGTTTCGCCGAGCAGGCGCACGGCGGCCAGGCGCACGGCGGGTTCGCTGGCGCCCAGTTGCAGGTTGGCCAGGGCCAGGCCCAGGGCGGCGTGGACGGCGGCGTCCGGCTCGGCGGCGAAGCGGCGTTCGAGGAAGGCCATCTGCGCCGGTTGCGCGGATTTTTGCAGTTGTTGGGCGGCGGCCAGGCGGACATTGGCCTGGTCGCTGAGTAGCTGGTGGCTGGCCAGGGTATTGTCGATCAGGCCGCGCAGGCGGTTGTTCAGGCGCAGCTTGCGGGTGTCGCCTTCGGCGATACGGCCTTGGCGCAGGTTTTCCAGCAGCGGCAGGCGCGCGGCATCGGGTTGTGCGGCCCAGGTTTCGAGTAGGTTGGCTTGCTCGGCGGGCTTGGCGCTGAGGAAGAATTCGCCCTCGCTGGCTTGGGCGGCCAGGGGCAGTAGCAACAGAAGGGTGAGCAGGAATCTGAGCATAAGGGCAGTCCTGGAATATCGGCGGTGGATTCATCGCTGGCAAGCCAGCTCCCACAGGTTCAGTGCTGTTCTCAGGGCTGGCGCGATCCCTGTGGGAGCCGGCTTGCCGGCGAATGGGCCGCAGAGCGGCCCCAGTACACTCAGTTCCCTTTCACCGCATAATCCGGCCGCTTGTCATTGCCCGGAATGAACGGGCTCCAAGGCTGCGCCCGCAGCGGCTGTTCGGTCTGCCACACCACGCTGAACTGCCCGTCATCCTGGATCTCGCCGATCATCACCGGCTTGTGCAGGTGGTGGTTGCTCTTGTCCATGCTCAGGGTGAAGCCCGACGGTGCCTTGAAGCTCTGCCCGGCTAATGCTTCACGCACTTTGTCGACGTCTGTGGACTTGGCTTTCTCGGCGGCCTGCGCCCACATGTGGATCCCCACATAGGTGGCCTCCATCGGGTCGTTGGTCACCGCCTTGTCAGCCCCCGGCAGGCCCTTGGCCTTGGCGTAGGCCTTCCAGTCGGCGACGAACTTCTGGTTCACCGGGTTATCCACCGACTCGAAGTAGTTCCACGCCGCCAGGTGGCCCACCAGCGGTTTGGTGTCGATACCGCGCAGCTCCTCCTCACCCACCGAGAACGCCACCACCGGCACATCGGTGGCCTTCAGCCCCTGGTTGGCCAGTTCCTTGTAGAACGGCACGTTGGAGTCGCCGTTGACCGTGGAGATGACCGCCGTCTTGCCGCCAGCCGAGAATTTCTTGATGTTGGCGACGATGGTCTGGTAATCGCTGTGGCCGAAAGGCGTGTACACCTCCTCGATATCCTTGTCGGCCACGCCTTTGCTGTGCAGGAAGGCGCGCAGGATCTTGTTGGTAGTGCGCGGGTAGACGTAGTCGGTGCCCAGCAGGAAGAAGCGCTTGGCGCTGCCGCCGTCTTCGCTCATCAGGTATTCCACCGCCGGGATCGCCTGCTGGTTGGGCGCCGCGCCGGTGTAGAACACGTTCGGCGACATCTCTTCACCCTCGTACTGCACCGGGTAGAACAGCAGCCCGTTGAGCTCCTCGAACACCGGCAGCACCGACTTGCGCGACACCGAGGTCCAGCAGCCGAACACCACCGCCACCTTGTCCTGGGTCAGCAGCTGGCGGCTCTTCTCGGCGAACAGCGGCCAGTTGGACGCCGGGTCCACCACCACCGCCTCGAGCTGCTTGCCGTTGACCCCGCCCTTGGCGTTGATCTCGTCGATGGTCATCAGCGCCATGTCCTTGAGCGAGGTCTCGGAAATGGCCATGGTCCCGGACAGCGAATGCAGGATGCCGACCTTTATGGTCTCGGCGGCCTGGATGCTCCAGCTCAGGCCCATCGCGGCGATCGATGCGCTGAGGGTGAAGGCCTTGATCAGACTGCGTCGCTTCATGTGCTCACTCCGATGTGATGGTGGGTGTTGGCCAGATCGGAGATTGCAAGGGCTGTGCCGGGCGTTGGAATGTGCGTGATAGAGCGGTTGTGCGACGAATCGGGGCGCGGGGTGGGGCCAGGATGGTGCTTGCTGCACAGGCCTGCACAGGATTGGGGCCGGGGGCAGTGAACACTTTTGACCATCGCCGGGGCCGCTGTGCGGCCCAATCGCCGGCAAGCCGGCTCCCACAGGTACTGCGCAACCCTGACCCTGTGGGAGCTGGCTTGCCAGCGAAAGGGCTGCGCAGCAGCCCCCTGCGATCAGCGGCTCGACGCGCCTCTCACCGCATTGCGCGGCTGGCGCCTGCTACGCACGAACTGGTAGGTCACTGCCAGGATCACAAACCAGATCGGCGTCACCACCAGCGCCGAACGGGTGTCGGCCTCCAGGCTCAACAGCACCAGGATGCCGGCGAAGAACACCAGGCACACGTAGCACATGAAGCGCCCGCCGGGCATCTTGTAGGTGGATTGCTCATGCAGCGCCGCACGTTGCTTGCGGTAGCTCAGGTACGACAGCAGGATCAGCGTCCAGACGAACATGAACAGCACCGCCGACACCGTCGTCACCAGGGTGAAGGCTTCGATCACATTGGGTACCAGGTAGATCAGCACCGCGCCCAGCAGCAGGCAGGTGCAGGAGAAGTATAGGCCGTTGGCCGGCACCGCGCGGCGCGAGAGTTTCTCGAACGCCCTGGGCGCATCGCCTTCCTGGGCCAGGCCGAACAGCATGCGGCTGGTGGAGAACACGCCACTGTTGGCCGACGAGGCCGCCGAGGTCAGCACCACGAAGTTGATGATGCTCGCCGCCGCTGGCAGGCCGGCCAGCACGAACAGCTCGACGAACGGGCTCTTGCCCGGCACCACGTCGCGCCATGGGGTCACGGCCATGATGGCGATCAGCGCCAGCACGTAGAACACGATGATGCGGATCGGGATCGAGTTGATCGCCCGCGGCAGGGTGCGTTCGGGGTTCTTCGCTTCGGCGGCGGTGGTGCCTACCAGTTCGATGCCGACGAAGGCGAACACGGCGATCTGGAAGCCGGCGAAGAAGCCCAGCAGGCCGTTGGGGAACATGCCGCCGTCATTCCACAGGTTGGTCAGGGTGGCGGTGTGCCCGCTCGGCGACTGGAAGCCGGTGATGACCATGTACAGGCCGGTGGCGACCAGGCCCATGATGGCGATGATCTTGATCAGGGCGAACCAGAATTCCATTTCGCCGAACATCTTCACCGTGACCAGGTTCAGCGACAGCAACAGCGCCACGCAGCTCAGCGCCGGTATCCACTGCGGAAGGTCCGGGAACCAGAATTGCGTGTAGGCGGCAATCGCCACCACGTCGGCGATGCCGGTGACCACCCAGCAGAACCAGTAGGTCCAGCCGGTGAAGTAGCCGGCCCAGGGGCCGAGCAGGTCGGCGGAGAAATCGATGAACGACTTGTAGTTGAGGTTCGACAGCAGCAGCTCACCCATGGCGCGCATGACGAAGAACAGCATGAAGCCAATGATCATGTAGACGAAGATGATCGATGGGCCGGCCAGGCTGATTGTCTTGCCCGAGCCCATGAACAGGCCGGTGCCGATGGCGCCGCCAATGGCGATGAGCTGGATGTGGCGGTTGGTCAGGTTGCGTTGCAGGTGTTGATCATCTGGCGTTGTGGGGGCAGGTTGCGTCATCAGGCTACATTCCCTTGAGTGGTCAGTCTTCTTGTCGGAGGTAGCCGGATAGGCTAACACGCGCGTGTCAGATAAGAGGCGCGACAGATCGACCGGGGGGATGACAAGGGGGAGGGTAGTGGCTTCACAGGTGATCGCGCCGGGATGGTGCGTTCACCTGTGAAGCAGTCGCGCTACGGGGCTACTGGGTGACTTCCAGCGGCCCTTTGGCTGCCTTCAACAATGACCTGACTTTACTGGTGAAGTGTTCATCCCCCGCTTTGGCGGTGTAGACCATATTGATCTTGATGTCTTCGATAACCGAAAGATCTTCGAGCAGCGTCTCGTTGCCCAGGATCTCGAGGGACCATTCGGAAATCGCACCTGTACCTTCGAAGGGCAGGTATCGCCCGTCGTGGAACATCAGTTCGTAAACCCAGGTGCCTGCGTCATACCCCAGGCCGTCTTCGGCCACCGCCGATGACAGCGCGATCTGCTGTTTTACGCTCGGGTTGCGAAGCACCAGTTTTGGATCTTTACCGGCGCTCTCGGCCTGCGGCACTGTGTCTACGGTTTCGCTGGTGTCCGCTGCTACCGATGACGGATAAAGCGAGCGAGCGGCATGTTCGTTGGCCTCCAGCAACGTTGTACTGCCGGTCTGAGTCAGCGTTGCGCACAGTTCGTCGAGCGCAACATCGTTTTTCAGGATAAAGGTGACCGATACGTATTTAAGCTGGCGCAGGTACTGGCCTGGGTAACTGCGGTCGAAGTCAGCGGCATTGAAGGCGAAGTTGTGAGTGAACGGAGCAGTACGGCTTGTCTTTCTAGTAAACAGCTGCCCCCAGGTGGCTTCTCCCAGTTTTTTCTTGAGGCTGAACGATTTCTTGATGGTCAGGCGGCGCTCGTTCTTCAACAGATACTCGTTTTCCATCTGCTGCAAGTTGACCAGCAACGACTCGCCCATCAGCATGCCCTTGTAGTTTTCTCGCCACGCCGTGGTGTCTATGAAGGTGTCGCGTCGGTAATCACCGATCTCGTAACGCCAAGCCGTTTCCACGGCCTGACACAGCGAGCGAACAGCATCGTAGGCGGCGCCGTAAATCTGCTCCTGGCGGGCGACCAGCCAGTTGTACACCGGAATGATGGTGAACCCGGTGGTCATGGATACATAGGCTTCTTGCAGGTTTATGCGGTCCTGTTCGCATTGGGCCAGGGCAATGGTACTGGCGTTGAGTTCGATGTTTGTTTCTGCCAGTTGCTGATCCAGGATCTTGATGTCCCATTCGACTTGGCTTTTGTCAAACGCCCATCCTGCGGCACGACGGTTATAGTCTGCTTGGGTCTTCAGCTCATTGCTGATCATGGCGGCTATATCAGCAGTTGACCTCAGATCTTGCGCGGCGGCCTTTGAAATAGCCTGAGGCGAGTGGCCTCCATTGGAGAAGCCAAATATAGTCGGTATCACGGTTCCAGTAACACCCGCAAGTATATCGAACACAATGCTGCCCATCTTGTTGTAGTTCGAAATCCAAGTGAACGCTGTAGCTGCCTCTTCTTCGGCAGAGCGGCCGACATCGATCAAGTCGGTTAAATAGTCCTTTTGTGCAGCGGCCTTGTCTCGACTTAGAAGTAAAGTTGACTTTTTGGCGCGAATGCTATCGATAGCCTCTTTCTGTATGCGAACTGCAAAGTCTGACATTTTAATATCCTGTGCTTTCAGTTGCACGGATAGGCTGGTATTGAACTCTTCCTCCATCAATGCCATGTAGTGCCGCCCGAAGTCCGACAATTGCTGAGCTGCAGCTTTGGCCATAGGCAGTAGCTGGCGGAAGCGATAGTGTGGAATAGCCTGCTGCGGGCCTCGGTAAGGGATTGGCAGGTTGCTGACTCCGCCCCGGGTGCTGGCAAAAGCGTCCAGGCTTTCGTCGCTCCAGGTCAAAGGTTGCAATGGTTTGCCGTCCAGGGTAAGACCATGGCGCAAGTTGTGTACCCGTCTTTCCAGTGTCTTGCGCAGCTCGATCACGCGAGGGTTGATCGGTCTGCGGAACGCACCATCGTTGAGGGCAGCGAGGGTAATCGGACTGAATCGTGATACCAGGCTGCCTGCGGGCAACGGGCCGAGCAATTGCAAGGCTTGCTGATAGCACAACCAGGCTTGATTCAGCGTGCTCAATGTAAGTTGGCGGTACCAGTGATCGCCTTGTTGTTGCCAATTTTCCAGCAACGACAGGTAGACGGCCTGCTGATAGTGCCGTGAAAGTGTGAACACTCGGCTGATGACGTCCACATCCTTGTTCAACGTCGAACTCAGACTGCCCACTTGCGCCAAAGGCCGTGTGCCCCAGGGGGCGGGCCGGCCGTCGTCGCCTGGCTCAGTCCGGTAGGGGTTGAACAGGTAGCGCAGGTACCAGTCTTCGGCCTCCTCGAACTGCTGCTGTTCGGTCAGGCGCATCGCTACCAGCGCGGGCACATGCAGGAACAGCTCTCTGAAATAGAGTGCGTTCGCCCCATGGAAATCGACTTCCACCGCGGGTGCCCCGGCCTCGAGACTGGGTTCGGGTAGTTTCTGTGTATCCCAGGCGAGTACTCGCTCAACGCCCTGGCTGGCCCGCGCGACGAGGTTTTTACCAAAGAGGGTGTTCAGCCGAATCTTGTTTTGCTTGAGGATCGGTGCAGTTTCTGAGACTGAACCGAGGTCCAGATACTGAGCCTGGTTGATGCTATCGATGTAGATATCCCAGGTTTCGTCTGAGCTGAGCTTTTCGATGTCGTAGTTGTACGCGATTAGATGATAAATGGATTCGGCTACTTCTTTTGGTATTTCTTTTGTCGAGGCTTCATCTTGAGTTTCGGCGCTTTTGTCTACTGATGGTCTGGTTGGCACGTTTTTATCGATGTAACTCTCTATGAGGATCTCAATTTCGCTAATGTCTTCTGTGCTAAAGGTTTGAATGTGTGCCCGGGTGCGGGTTTTGAAAATAGTTTCATGTATTTTGGTTTTTTGCTTTGGTGTAATGGCGATGTTGAGTTTGTGGGTTTCTTGGTGCTCTCTTTTAATCTCTGCTTCGATCGTCAGGGTTTTTGAATGTGCAGCTATTTTGGTTTCCAAAGTGAATGGGGGTGAAGCTTCTGTTTCGCTGTTGGGATTATTTTTTTGGAGGTTGTTGCTTAAAAGCGTTATGTATAATGTTTGGTTGATGTTGACTTCTTTATTTTCGACAATGTGGCGAAGGTGCGAACTAATATCTTCAAGCTTGTCATAATAAAGGGAGAATTTTTTCCCGCTTAATTCTGGGATATTTAGAAGTCCCTCAATCTTTTTATTCAAGTGGAGTGGGTGGGGGTACCTATATGAAATGGTCTGGGGTTTCTTTAAGTAGATGGGTTTCCCGTTATAGGGGTGTTGGATTGCCTGTGTCTTTTTGTAAGAGCTAAGTAAGGCGCGGCTAAGCGTTTGGGCAGTGCCTGCGTCAATGTTCTGCCTTTCGATCAAAAGCAAATCCCTCGCCTCGATGAAATAATCGTCATCATAAGTAGGCTTAGCGTCCTTTTTGGTGCAATTAATGCAATCAAACAGCATGGCGGTCAGCCAAGGGTCCTTCGCACGTTCACCTTCGTCGTTTACAACGACGATCAACCCCGGCAAAAAGTCGCGGCTCTTAGCCCGTTTTGATTCCCACTTACCCTCTTTGTAACCATCCAGGCTCATCAGTTCGTTGGCGGTGCTCCACGTACCGTCGCTTTGCTGGAAGCCGTAACTCACTGAAAGCTTGCGCTTGTTGGCCAACAGCTCGCCTGATTTGGCGCCGTTGGGCAGGTCCGTGGTGCTGCGCTCCACCCAGAACACGTACCGGCGCCCCGCGATCACCACGGGGCGGACGGCATCACAGCGTTTGCCGTTCCATTCGCTTTGGGCGATCTCCGCCGAGGCGGCTACATTGATCTTTTCCCACTCGCTCCAGGCCAGCGGGTTCAGGCGCTGTTGATCGTCGCGCAGGCTGATATCGAACGTACGCCAGTAGTATTCGACGGGGGTGCTATTGGTTCTGGCGATTAGGTGATACATGTCCTGCTTAGGATCATGCCCATCGAGATAGCCGCTAATCACTTGCAAGTTACTGACACGTTCGAATTTGGCCAGGTAGCTGCAAATCGCGTTATGCAGGAGTGCCGTGTCCATCTTGCCTTGATTGAGTTCAACTTCCAGCTCCTGGAAAGCAACGCTCTTGTTCGGCCGATTGGCGTAATAAATCAGGTTGGCGGGGTGATTATGCTGGTCCCTGGAGCGCTTCCAGGTGCCATATTGCCCCAGCCCGCTTTGCCATTCGATTTGCGCGGCGCTGGATGGCGCGTTGCCCCCATACCCAGGCTCAAGGCGCGCGAACAAACGTGACAAATAATGTTGCAAGCTGCCAATGGTCTGGTTGAACAGCGTGGTTTGGACCGCGCTGCTAACGCCAATGTCATATAGGCAGTAGCTCGACAAATCTTCGAAGCCCGTAATGCAGGCCACGGCATTGGATTCAGGCGGCATCCAGTGGCCGATCAGGTAGCCCGCCAGCGCGTCACGGCGGTCTGCAAGCGATTGCGTTTCGATGATGCTGCGTAGCGCGTCATCGGCCCCGGCCATCAGCAGGTTGCTTGCACCTTCGAACTCCACATAAGAGGATGTTTCGTCAAGTTCGGCAAGGCTCAACAATGAAGCGCACGCCAGGCCGGTTTTTTCGCTGAGCATTTTCAGCCGGAGAATGAAGTCGATATCACTGATGGTTGAAGGTACGCAGGCAATACCAACCGATCGGTGGACCATGCCAGGTCGCTCAGGCAGCTGTTCGATTTTGAAGGGATGATAACCATTGTGATCCCGATACTTGCCAGATTGCATATTATCGTAATGTCTTCTCCAATTCTCCGGGTCGTACATGGTACTGTATTGATTTGCTGTGACAAACAGCGTGCCCTGTTGTTGATCTATGAATGCTAGTAATTTGTCTATGAGGTCTTGGAGGTCGTTTTTGTATCGATGCATGCCGACAGGGCGAACCACGGCCTCCGTGATGAAAGTTTTTGGCGTCCTTTTTTCGTAAATATTCCGCTGTTCATCAGACAGCTCCTCCAGGAAGTCATCAAATGTTCTTTCAGTTCGTTCGAACAACATGAGTTCATCTACATGTGGAGCAGCCTCGGCTACTTCCGTAGGATGCCATCCAATCAGTGCGCCCAAGGCCTGGTTGGCCTCGGAAACCCGCGCAGGTGCGCTGCTGTCGCGATGCGTGGCGACGTAGCGAACAACATCTTCTTCGTCGGCACCCTCTGCCCTGGCTACCTCGACCCAGGCCCGAAAGCGGCTGAGTTGATAACAAAGGTCAAGGTTCGCCGGATGGCTACCTGTCTGCTCAAGGTCGAAGAAGGCCGCATTGTTGTTGAATACCCTTACTGCACCTGGGCTCAAGCGCAAAAGTTGGATCAAAGCGCAACGTCTTTCAAGGGTGAACCAAATCTGGGATGCCCGCTTTTTTTCAGCCTCGTCGGCTGCAGCTGGGGTTGCGGTGCTGCCCGGGAACAGAGTGATGGCCGCACTCAATACCTGGGCGGCGCTGTAGCCACTCCACGCGAGCAAGGGCCGTACATGCGTGGCTGTCAGTGGATGCGTACTTGATAGATTGCCGAACAGACTGATCATCATCGATCCTGCCAGGCTTTCTTGAGTGTTGCCGTCTGCTGAATGCGAGGAATTACCCACTGCTTCGACTATCGCAACACGCTGTGCGTTGACGATGTCTCTCAGTTTGGCACTTACTGGCACGTCTGCTTCAGGTGGTTCCGCCAGTGCCTCCAGCAAATGGCTAGGGGTGATTCGCTCTTGCCGTAGCCATTGATCGAGGTTGGTCAAGGCAACCAAGGTATCCAGTACATCGGTTGCGCCAATCGCGCTGATGGATGGTTTTCCCGCCAGTTGCGCAATCACGTCGGTCCCGGCTTTTGCCAGCAGGGCGATCAGTGCATCTGCTTCTCGTTGCGGCCGTTTGAGTAGCCTGTGCAAGCGGCTGAGGCGGTACAGCGAGGATAACAATGTCAGCGAGACGGTGAACCTCTTCAGCCCCAGGGCCTGTTTGGCCTGCGCAAGGTAAATCAAAGTGGTGTCTTCGCTGGTCCCCAGTGCTTTGCAGAGTGCGGGTACCACCTTGAACTGGCCTTCGGCGCCATCTGCCGGATCGAATGCACGGTCATCCAGAATCAAGGATTTCAGTGGGTCGACTTCACTGGCGCCCGGGCCATCGAGCACCCGGTCCAGCAACGGTGCTTGTTCGCCATTGGTGAATGGGTTGATTTCCATGACCAAAGCGGCGAATTGTTCGGCGCTGATGCCGTAGGCTTCGTTCAGGTAGCGGAATACCCCGAATGCACTCAGTGTAGTGGGCGTGACATGCCAATTCTTCATTTGGCCTTCGGCTCGAAGAATCGACATCAACAGCAGGTCCACCTCCCCGAATGGCAAGCCAAGTGCCCGTTGCAGGTGAATCATATGATAGATCCGCGGCAGGCATTTGTAGTCGAGGGCATCGAACATCGGTGCGATGCCTGGGCCGTCCATCGAGTCCTTGATGGTCAGCGGCTTCGCGCGCTCGGCATTGATATAGGCTGCGCCGTAGTGATAACGATCAGTGGCCGGCTGGCCAGCGGGCTGATAGGCAGTAGAACTGCGTACCAGGGTGTAGGCACTCGTGGCGTTGTCATCCACGCCTGCGACTGCCAGCAACTCCAAGACCTGCTCAAAGCTCAGCCCGGTGCGACGTTGAAAGGTATTGACGTCCAGCAGGGCGTTTTTTGCAGCAGTCGCACCGACACCGTCCATGCCATACAACTTTCGCCATGGGTCACCGCTCCAAAGCATCGTTTTACTGTCCGTCAGTAGCGCTTGCAGTGCAGGGCTGAGTCCGCAGGCATTACGCATGACCTGACGCAGTTCGGGCGTGTGTAGCGCGTCGTGGCAGAAATTCGGGTAGGTGTATTTAGCCTGCTGCAGCAACTCGAAATGCGGAATTTTCCGGTGCTTCAGTACCGCCTTGATCTGTTCCTGTGCCTGATGGTAAGGCACGCAGACGTGCTGCCCGGCATTTGCGAGCGTTTCGGGCAGATAGGCAGATGCCCCTGCTCGTTCCTGGGCATGCCGAGACAAGATGCGGACGGCCAGCGCCAGGGCGCTGATGGGCTGCTCAAGGTTTTTCGGATCGATGACCAACTCGCCGATATCCGGGCGCCGCTTTGCCAAGGTCAGGCGGGTAGTGCTGGAACTGGCGTTTTCCAGTTCCAGTGCCTTCTGGTACAGGGCATGCAGATAGGCAATGGGCCCCGTGTTGGACTCTGGGGAGTCGGGGCTGCAAGGGTTGGCAAGTTGTTCCGGGAACAGGGCGGCGTAGGTATGAGCTGAGGCGGATTGCTCGGTCATGTCAAGACTCCAGAGGGTCAATGAACATCGCTGATGATTGCCATCGCGTTCGAGCAAGTACGGTATGGGGCCAAAAAAAGTGGAACAACTGGCAGAAATGCTAGGTGGGATCCTGCGGTAAAGGACTGGTTTTCAGGGGCGCCGTCATGCTGCCCCAAAGTGCGATGCCGTGCGGGCATCGCGCCAGCGGATCAACATCTTTCTCCTGTGCCGACCCTTTCGCGGAGCAAGCCCGCCCCTACAGGTATCGCGTTACTCTGCGGGCGCGGGCTTGCCCCGCGAAAGGGCCAATACAGGTCAACCCTCAGGCGCTGGCCAGCACCCGACGGCGCCTCACCACCAGGCTGTCGACCACCCACATCACCACCATGGACAACCCCACCAGCGGGAAGGCGACGCCCAGCAACAGCATCACTCCCACCGCCGTCTTCCAGCGCGGCAGGTCATGGCGCAGCGGCGGTACTCCAAGCCCACCGGTCGGCTTGCGCTTCCACCACATCACCAGCCCGCTTACCGAACCCAGCAGGATCATCAGGCACACCAGCAGGATGACGAGCTGGTTCAGCGTGCCGAACATCTTGCCTTCGTGCAGCATCACCCCAAGCTCCGTGGCGCGGGCCACCGGGCTGTAGTCCTGCCAGCGCACGTCGGCCAGCACCTGGCCGGTGTACTGGTCGACATGCAGGGTGGCGTCGTTGCGCGGGTCGTCGGCGAACACCGCGATGGTGAACACCCCCTCGGCGCTGGTGGGCAGGGTGATGCTGTAGCCCGGCTCGACCTCGCGCAGGTTGGCGATGTTCTCGACCTGCTGCAGGCTGACCTGAGGCGCCGCAGGTGCGTGATCCTGCATGTGATGCCCGGCATGCTCGGCATGGGCGCCGGACACCGGCATCGGGGTGTTCTCCATCGCCCACGGCACGGTCTGGCGGTGGGCGCTGTTGAGGTCGCGCGCTTCTTTATCGGACTTCGGCACGTCGTTCCACATGGCCGCCGGGAAGCGGTTCCACAGGTCGGCGTACTGCTTGCCCCACAGCCCGGTCCAGGTCATGCCGCTAAGCAGCATCAACAGCAGCAGGGCCGAGCCCCAGAAACCGGTGACGGCATGCAGGTCGCGCCACAGCAAGCGGCCGCGCGCGCTGAAACGTGGCCACAGCACGCCTGCGCTGCTGCGCCCGCGTGGCCACCAGAGATAGAGCCCGGACACCACCAGGACAATGCCCCAGCCCGCCGCCAGTTCCACCAGCCGGTCACCGACCGTGCCGACCATCAGTTCGCCATGCAGGGCGCGGGCGATGGCCTGCAGGTTCTGCTTACCATCCTGCTCGCCCAGCACCTTGCCGCTGTACGGGTCGACGAAGACATTCAGCTCGCGACCGCCGTCGTGCATCACGAACTGCGCGCTGCGCTCGGCGTTGATCGCGGGTAGGTACTGGCCCACCTGCCCCTGTGGATAAGCCTGGCGCACGTTGGCCAGCAGGGTGTCGGCGCTTTGCCGGTGATGGCCGGCCTCGACCACCATCAGCTCGCGGTACATCAACGGGTCGAGCTGCGGCTTGAACAGGTAGACGATCCCGGTAAGCGCCAGCAGGATCATGAACGGCGCCACGAACAGCCCGGCATAGAAATGCCAGCGCCACGCCAGGTTGTAGAAGGAAACGTTTGGTTTGCTCATGGGAGCCTCCCGTAGACCTTGTGTGGGCGCGGTCAGGCCCCGCGCCCGTTTGTTGTTGTCAGAAGCTGAAGTCGACCTTGGTCCAGAAGGTCCTGCCTGGCTCGTTGACCGGCTGGGTACTGTTGGCCGGGTAGCCGAACCCGGCGTTCCCGGCCAGGTTCAGGTGCTCGGCGTAGGCCTTGTCGAACAGGTTGTCGACGCCCGCGCTGAGCTTGAGGTTGTTGTTCACCTTGTAGGCGCCATTGAGCGAGAACACGCCGAAGCCGGCGCTTTTGTCGTAGTCCTTGCCCACCACGTTGCCCTGGTTCTGGGCGATGCGGTTCTGCTCGGCCACCAGGCGCCATAGGGCACCGACGCTCCAGGTGTCGCGGCTGTAGGTCAGGCCCAGGCGGCTTTCCAGCGGTGGCATTTGCGGTAGCGCCTTGCCATCACTGCTGTTCTTGCCCCAAGCGTAGGCGAGCGTGGCGTCGGCCTTCCAGTTCTCGGTCAGCTTGTAGGCCGCGCCCAGTTCGCCGCCCATGATGCGGGCGTCGATGTTCTGCGCCTGGGAAACGAGTCGGCTGCCCATACCGCCCATGCCAGGCACGTAGTCGAACAGGATGTAGTCGCGGATCTGGCCGACGTAGCCCGAAGCCCAGGCCTCCAGGCGTTCGTCGCGGTACTGGATGCCGAAGTCGAGCTGGGTGGTCTTCTCCGGCTTGATACCGTCGAAGGCGTTCACCGAACCGGTTGGGGCCAGGGTGGGCGAGAACAGCTCCCAGTAGTCCGGGAAGCGCTGAGTGTGGCCCAGGCCGATGTAGGTGGTGGCCGGCACGGCGGCCAGGTCGTGCTCATAGCGCACAAAGCCACTGGGCAAGGTATCGGCACGGGTGTCACCGCTGGTGGCGATGCCCTTGCGGAAATCGCGGGCTGAGGCCCGGTCCAGGCGCGCACCGGTGATCAATCGGTCCTCGCCGGTGGCGTACCAGGTCAGTTCACCGAAAACGCCGTAGTTGTGGAAGTCGGCGTCCTTGTCCCAGGGCGCGTTCTTGTAGGTATCGATGCCCATGCCCTTGCGTCTGCGGTGTTCGTTGGTCTGCGCGTCGATACCGCTGATCAGCTGTACATCGGCCCAGCGCCAGGTGGCCTTGATCCGTGCGCCGAGGGTGCGGCGGTCGACGTTGCTGGCCATCGCCATCCCGACGGGCGAGCGCAGGGTGTAGTTGTCCATTACGTGGTCGGCATAGTTGTAGTAGACCTGCGCCTCGACCTTGTCGAGCACCTCGCCGAGGTTGGACTTCTCGAAGCGCAGCCCCAGGCTTTCACGCTTGAACTGCGAGCCGTCCATGCCACGCCCGGCGGAGCGGGCTTCGCCATCGCCCTTGCCGGCGGTCAGTTCGAGCAGGGTGTCGGCGTCCGGGGTCCAGCCGAGGCTGACATCGCCGTTCCACTTGTCCCAGCGTGACGGCACGGTGTCACCGTTGCCGTCTTCGAAGTCATCCGAGTGCGACTGGTTGCCGACGAAGCGCACATAGCCGAGTTGGTTGCCGGCGGCGGCGTCGAGTACCTTGTCGAAGCGGCCGTTGGAGCCGGCCAGCACGCTGCCGTTGACCCGGCTGCCGAGCTCGCCGAATTTCTCCGGCTCACGCTCGAAGAGGATGGTGCCAGCGGAGCCGCCTGGGCCCCAGATCACGCTCTGCGGGCCCTTGATCACAGTGAGGCGGTCGTAGGTTTCCGGGGAGATGTACGAGGTCGGGGCGTCCATGCGGCCCGGGCAGGCGCCGAGCATCATGCCGCCGTTGGTGAGGATGTTCAGGCGCGAGCCGAACATGCCGCGCAGCACCGGGTCGCCGTTGGTGCCGCCGGCGCGGATCACCGAGAAGCCTGGGATGGTCTTGAGGTAGTCGCCGCCATCGCTGGCCGGTACGGGCTGGCGCGGATCTTTGGGATTGGTGACGACGGTCAGTGGCGAGCTCGGGGCGATGGCGGTGATTACCGTTGGGCTCAGTTCGGCCAGGTCGTGCATATGGCCTTCGTGGCCGGTTTCGGCGGCAAAGGCCAGCGGCGCGAACAGAGAGCCGCACAGCACGGCGATGGTCCCACGCAGGGAAAGGGCAAAAACAGGGGTGCAGCCGGACATAATGATTCCAGTCGATCAGTCATGAGTCAGCGCGAAGCCTCCTGGCTTCGGGCGTTTATCGCGTTGTGTTCAGGCGACGATCGAACGGGGTGGCGCGCGGCTGCGGGCGCCGGGGAAAACAGCCTGCCGGGCATGGCCCTGGCGCGTGGCATTGGTGAGGTGGACAGGGGGGATTTGGCTGCCCGCAGTCAGCGGGCTGAGGGTCTGGGGCAGGGCGGGGCAGTTGAACAGCAGGCTGCAGTAGCCGCACTTCTCCCACATGACATGCAGCTGGCCATCGTTGCTGTGGCCATGGTGCTCGTCGTGACCCTGCGCCATGGGCATGCTCAGCGACATGTCCATGGGCATGGCCATGCCGGCGTGGTGCTCCATCGGCATCGACTGGGAAACCAGCGGGCCGATGAAGATCATCCACATGGCGAACAGGCTCAGCCAGCCGCCACCGACGCGCCTGCGATCAGGGCGGGTGCTGCGGGCGGAGCTGTAGCGCGGCAGGCTCATGGCGAGCGCCTGTCAGTCGATCAAGTCAGTGCGCGTGCTCGTGCGCGGCCTGGTCGGCGGGCGGCTGCTTCTGCACGGCGACCTCGACGGTGATGTCACCGGCCTTCTCGAAGTGCAGGGTCAGCGGGAAGCGCTTGCCGTCGGTCAACAGGCTGCGATCCTTGGGCTGCATGATCATCACGTGATAGGCGCTGGGGGCGAAGGTCAGGTCTTTGCCGGCGGGTACCACCACGCTTTGCACCTGTTGCATCTTCATGGCGCCGGCGGCGCTCATCGCATGCTCGTGCAACTGGGCGTCGGCGCTGATCGGGGTGTCCGCCGAGAGCAGACGGTCGTCGGCCTTGCCATTGTTATGCACGACGAAGTACGCCGCGACGTTGGGCGCGTTCGGCGGCAGTTCCAGCGACCAGGGGTGGGCAATATGCAGGTCGCCGACATTGTATTCATGGGCATTGGCAAAGGCGCTGGGCACCAGTAGGGCGGCCAGGACGAGGGCTTGCTTGAGCATGGGTGAGTCTCCGTTCTGTTGAGGTTCAGGCAGACAGCTTAGTGAACTCAAGCCAGGGGAGAAGCTCGGGGGTTGAGCGCGGGCCAGAGCTGGCGCGGCGTGGGTTGGTAGTCGGCAAGACACGGTGAGTGACTCGCAGGGTGTACGGGAGGGGTGTGCAACTGCGGCGGGTAGCCGGGGAGGGCCAGAAGCGGCGCGGCGCCCGAGCAGCACCAGCAGTTCATCATGCTGGCGCTGTCGTCGCTTTGCGTACCGAGGTCGATCTTGGCCAGGGCCTGGACATCGACCTTGGCCTTGTTCGCCATGCTCGAACAGAAAGCCCCCCACAGCAGCTGCTCGGCCGGGCCCTTGGGCGCGGCCGAGGACAGCGGCATGGCCAGCAGGTTGAACAGCACTGCAAGGCAGGCTATCCAGGCAATGTGCCGACGTGGGGGCATGGAGAGATCCGGTCAGGAATCGTGAGGGCTATTGTACGGCGGAGTATAGGTAAAAAAGCCGGGGTGCGGTGAAGTGCCGCACCTGGGGCTGCTTTGCAGCCCTTTCGCTGCGGTTCGTCGCCACGACAAGCCAGCTCCCACAGGTGTTGTGGCGAACCCTGTGGGAGCCGGCTTGTCGTGGCGACGAACAGCGCCCCCGACGACATCAAGCTTTGCCGCGCCCCAGCAGGCCACGCACGGTTTCCTGCAGGTCCGCCGGCAGCACCACGACTTTCGAATTGTCGCTGGCCGCCAGGTTCTCCATCGCGCCAATGTAACGCTCACCCAGCAGGTACATGGCCGGCACGGTCTCGCTACCCACCGCCTCCTTAACCAAGGTGATCGCCCGCGCCGACGCCTCGGCCAGGTTCACCTGGGCCTCGGCATCCAGTTTGGCCGCCTGCAACCGCGCTTCTGCCTCGAGAATCGCTGCCTGCTTGTTGCCTTCGGCGCGGGTCACGTCGGCTTTACGCTCACGCTCGGCGGCGGCCTGACGCTCCATGGCGGTCTGCATGCTCGGCGACGGCTTGATGTCCTGGATCTCCACCGAGCGCACGGTCACGCCCCAGTCTTCGGTTTGCTCGGACATCGCCTCGCGCAGGCGCGCCTTGATCTGCTCGCGGCTGGACAGCGCTTCGTCCAGGTCCATGGCGCCGACGATGGCGCGCAGCGAGGTCATGGTCAGGCTGGTGACGGCGAACGAGAAGTTCTGCACGCCGTACGAGGCCTTCTGCGGGTCGACCACCTTGGCGAAGCACAGGGCGTTGGCGACGATCACCGCGTTGTCCTTGGTGATGATTTCCTGCTGCTGCACGTCGAGGATGATGTCCTTGGTCGGCAGGCGATAGGCGACCACGTCCATGTACGGGATGACGATGTTCAGGCCGGGCTTGAGGGTGCTGTGGTAGCGGCCCAGGCGCTCGACGATCCATTCCTCGCCCTGGGGCACGATGCGCACGCCCTTGAATACGGTGATCAGTACGAATACAGCGAGGGTGGCGACGACGATGAGGCTGGTCATGCTTGCGAACTTCCTTTTAGTGCGGATTCAGGCCCGGGTGACCCGGGCGGTGTTGCCTTCGATGGCGGCCAGGCGCACGCGCTCGCCGGCGGGGATGTCGCTGTCGGCGACGCAGGTCCATTCCTCGTTGCCGAGGATCGGCTTCTGGAAGCGCACGCGGCCTTTCTGGAACTGCGACACGGCGCCCGTCAGCAGGCCGACCTCGCCGATCACGCTGTCGGCGGTCCAGCGCACGTCCGGCTTCTTGCGCCGGAACACCTTGAACCAGAGGGCGGTGGTGATCGATGAGAGCACCACCCACAGCAGGCCCTGCATATCGAGTTGCAGGCCGGGAGCAAGCAGCGAAATGAAAGAAACCAGCACGGCACCGATGCCGAACCAGAGGATGAAGAAGGTGGGGAGCACCAGTTCCAGCAGGATCAGGGCCACGCCGAAGACGAGCCAGATCCACCATTGCATTTCCATATGGGTGGAGCCTTCCAGAAGAGGGAAGGTGATTGTACGGCAGGATAAAGGCACAGGGCCATCTGTTGCGCGCTGCTCTGGAATGAGCGCGCGCGGGGTTAGTTGTTCAGCAGGATGTTTGCGTCAGGGCTGACAGGTGCTCGCCGAAAGGTTTGCAGCGCTCTTGAGATCGAGCGCCGCCCGCGCGGCGCATCGCTGGCAAGCCAGCTCCCACATCTGTTTCGGGCCAGTTACTCCTGGTCCATCTCCACTGTCCGCCTTATTTGTACTACGCGGTTTCTGTGTGGACGCTACCGCCGCCCCATATGACTCAAGGCATGCACCAAGGCGGACAGTGGAGACCTCACAGGATGGATTGGCCCGAAACAAACTGTGGGAGCTGGCTTGCCAGCGATGCGCCGCGCGGGCGGCGCTCGATCTCAAGAGCGCTGCAAGCCTTTCGGCGAGCACTTGGCAGCCCTGACGCGATATGTTTCCAGCGCCTCCAACAGCACCTTCTGATCTTCGAAAACCCGCTCCACTTCCGGCAACTGAGGCCGCTTGAGCACCAGCACCGGCACCCCTCGTTCACGCGCCACTTCCAGCTTCGGCTCGGTGGCCGTGCTGCCACTGTTCTTGCTCACCAGCACGTCGATCCGCCGACGTTCGAACAGGGCACGCTCATCGTCGATGAGGAATGGTCCGCGCGCTCCGATCACCTCGCAGCGTTCATTGCCGGGACACGCTTCGAGGGCGCGCAGGGTCCAGAACTGGTGTGGGGGGATTTCGTCCAGATGTTGCAGGGGTTCGCGGCCAAGGGTGAACAAGGGGCGCTCGAACGGGGCCAGCGCCTCGATCAGTCCGGCCCAGTCCTCGACTTCGCGCCAGTCATCGCCAGGCTGCGCCTGCCATGCCGGGCGGCGCAGGGCCCAGCAGGGAATGCCAGCGCTGTGTGCGGCGAGGGCGGCGTTGCGGCTGATCTGCGCGGCATAGGGATGGGTGGCGTCGATCAGCAGGTCGATGCCTTCGACGCGCAGGTACTCGGCCAGGCCTTCGGCGCCGCCATAGCCGCCGACCCGCACCTGGCAGGCCAGGTCCTGGGGAATACGGCCGATGCCGGCGAGGCTGTAGACATGCTGCGGCCCGAGTGTACGGGCGATGGCCAGGGCCTCGGTAACGCCGCCCAGCAGCAGGATGCGCCCGTTCATTGCACACCCGCCTTGCCGACGATGCCGCCCTGGCGGTCGATGGCGAACACTTCCACCTGGACCAGGGCCGGCACCACGCTCTGGGCGAAGTTCAGCGCATGACGGCAGACTTCGTCGCCCAAGGCGATACCGGCGGCATGGGCCAGGGCGAGGGCCTGCTGGCTGGTGTTGGCGCCGACGATCGCCGCTTGCAACGCTGAGTCGGCGCCAATGTTGGCAGCCCAGCCCGCCAGTTGCGGCAGATCGATGCTCGAATGGCGGCTGTGCAGGTCCATGTGTCCGGCGGCCAGCTTGCTGATCTTGCCGAAGCCGCCGCATAGCGTGAGGCGCGGCACCGGCACCTTGCGCAGGTGCTTGAGCACGGCACCGACGAAGTCGCCCATTTCGATCAGGGCGATCTCGGGCAGGTCATAGACCCGGCGCATGGTGTCTTCGCTGGCGTTGCCGGTGCAGGCGGCGATGTGCGTGTAGCCGTTGGTGTGGGCGACGTCGATGCCTTGGTGGATCGAGGCGATGTAGGCCGAGCAGGAGAATGGCCGGACGATGCCGCTGGTACCGAGGATCGACAGCCCGCCGAGGATACCTAGGCGCGGATTCATGGTCTTCAGGGCCAACTGCTCGCCGCCCTGCACATTGACCGTCACTTCGAAGCCGCCCAGGTAGCCGCAATCGCCAGCCAGTTGCAGCAGATGGTCGCTGATCATCTTGCGCGGTACCGGGTTGATGGCCGGTTCACCGACTGCCAGCACCAGCCCCGGGCGAGTCACGGTACCCACGCCCGCGCCCGCGACGAAGCGAACGCCGGGCTCGGCGCGCAGGCGCACCTGGCTGAAGAGCAGGGCGCCGTGGGTGACATCCGGATCGTCACCGGCATCCTTCAAGGTGCCGGCCTCGGCGATGTCACCTTTGAGGTGGCAGAACTCCAGGCGCATCTGCACCGCCTTGCCCTTGGGCAAGGTGATTTCCACCGCGTCATGCCGTTGCCCGGTCAGCAGCAGTTGCGCCGCCGCCAGGCTGGTGGCGGTGGCGCAGCTGCCGGTGGTCAGGCCGCTGCGCAGGGGCGCGGGCTGTTCGCGGGTTTCTTCACGCATCGACGGGCTTCACCACGTCGAGCAAAGTGATCGGCAGGGCCTGGCGCCAGGTGTCGAAACTGCCCAGCGGCTGGGTGTGGGCGATATGGATACGGGTCAACTCGCCGCCATGCTGGTCGCGAAACTGCGCCAGGGCGACCTCGCTTTGCAGCGTGACGGCGTTGGCTACGAGGCGTCCGCCCGGCAGCAGGCGCTCCCAGCACAGGTCGAGCACGCCCTCGCGGGTGACGCCGCCACCGATGAAGATCGCGTCCGGACGCTGCAGCCCAACCAAGGCATCGGGTGCTTTGCCGCGGATCAGCTGCAGGCCGGGCACGCCAAGGCTGTCGCGGTTGTATTCGATGAAACCCTGGCGGCCTTCGTCGGCTTCGATCGCAAGGGCGCGGCAGCTGGGGTGGGCGCGCATCCATTCGATGCCGATGGAGCCGCAGCCGGCGCCCACGTCCCACAGCAGCTCGCCGGGTTGCGGGGCCAGGCGCGCCAGGGTGATGGCGCGGACATCGCGCTTGGTCAGTTGGCCGTCGTGACGGAAGGCGCTGTCGGGCAGGCCGGCCACGCGAGGCAGGCGTGGGGCATCAGGCGAGGCCTGGCATTCGATGGCGACCAGGTTGAGCAGGGCGATGTCGGTATGTGGCCAATCGTCGGCGGTGCCGCTCAGCGTTCGTTCCAGTGGGCCGCCGAGGTGTTCGAACACCTGGAGACGGCTGGGGCCGAAGCCACGTTCGCGCAGCTGCGCGGCAATGGCCGCCGGGCTGCTTTCGTCGTTGCTCAGCACCAGCAGGCGCATGCCGCTGTACAGGTGGGCATTGAGCGCCGCCAGCGGGCGGGCGACCACCGAGACCACCTGCACGTCCTGCAGCGGCCAGCCCAGGCGGGCGGCGGCCAGGGCGCAGGAGGAGGGCATCGGCAGCACCTGCAGTTCCTCGGCGGGCAGCTGGCGCGCCAGGCTGGCGCCGACGCCGTAGAACATCGGGTCGCCGCTGGCCAATACGCATACCGGCTCGCCGCGCAGGGCCAGCACCGGCGCCAGGGAGAAGGGGCTGGGCCAATGCAGTTGCTCGGCGGTGACGCAGCGGGGCAGCAGGGCCAGCTGGCGCGGGGCACCGATGATGCGCGTGGCCGCTAGCAGGGCGCGCCGGGCCTGTTTGCCCAGGCCGCTGAAGCCGTCTTCGCCGATGCCTATTACTGTCAGCCAGGGGGCCATCTGTTCCTCGTACCGTTCATTCGTCTAAGCGTTCGACCACCGGTTTTTCATGCCGCCGGACAAAGCAGGCATAATACCGCGCCTTCTACACTGAAGCGCACTTTCACGATTGCCGGATGCCCCCTTGACGCCGCCCCTGCCCCCCGAAGTTTCGCCCCGTCCCTCGGCCTGTCCGGGGTTGTGGCGCATCGTTGCCGCGCGTGACGGTGGCATCTGTCGGATCAAGCTGCCAGGTGGCCTGCTGCTGGCCGACCAGGCCGATGCGGTGGCCGACGCCGCCGAGCGCTTCGCCGGCGGGGTGATCGAAGCGACCAACAGAGCCAATCTGCAGATTCGAGGCATCGGTGATAATCACCGGGGCCTGGTCGAGCATCTGCTGGCCGCTGGCCTCGGCCCGCGTGACGCGGCGGGCGATGATGTGCGCAACCTCATGCTCAGCCCACTGGCCGGGCTCGACCCGGCCATGCTTTTCGACACCCGGCCACTGGCCGGGCAGATCCTCGATATGCTGGAAAGCACACCCAGGTTCCACAAGCTGTCGGCCAAGTTCGCCGTGCAACTCGATGGCGGCGAAGCGCTGGCGATGCTCGAGCACGCCCATGATCTGTGGCTGTCCGCGATGCAACGCGAAGGACGCATTTGGTTGCGGTTCGGACTTGCCAGCAGCCTGTCGAATGGCCTGGCGTTGGGTGCGGTACCGCTGGAGCAAGGGCTGGCGTTGGTGCGTGCAGTGCTGGAGCGCTTCCTCGACCTGGCGACGCCCGAGCAGTCGCGCATGCGTCAATTGCTGCAGGTGTGCCCGGTGGAGCACTTCCTTGAAGGGCTGCCCCTGCAAATCGACACCTCATCGCTGCAGCGCCCGGCAACGACAAGTGCCTGGCTTGGCGTGCTGCCCCAGCGCCAGGGCGTGGCCCTGGGCGTCGCGCCACCCCTTGGTCGCCTGACCCCAGCCATGCTGCGCGGCGCCGCCCATGTCGCCCGCCAATGGGGCGATGGCAGCTTGCGCCTGACGCCTTGGCAGAGCCTGGTACTGACCAACCTGAACCCGGCCCATTTGGAGCCGGCCCGCGAACACCTTGCAGCCCTGGGCCTGCTCTGTCACAACGAGCACCCGCTGGCGCGGGTGGTCGCCTGCACCGGCGCCAGCGGCTGCGCCAAGGGCCAGGCCGACACCAAGGCCGATGCCATGACCCTGGCCGCCTTGCTGCACCACGGTGCTCCGGGCAGCGTGCATCTGTCCGCCTGCCCACGTTCCTGTGCCATGGCCCACACGGCCCCGGCCACCCTGCTGGCCCGCGCACCGGGCCGCTATGACCTTTACTTGCGCGATGCGCGCCAGCCGGGCTTCGGCAGGCTGCGCGGCGCCGACCTCACCCCAGAAGAAGCAGGCGCCATGCTCGACCTGCCGACGGAGCACCTTGATGATTGATTACATCCGCGATGGTCAGGAGATCTATCGCAATTCCTTCCGCATCATCCGCGAGGAAGCCCGGCTCGAGCGGATCCCCGCCGATCTCGAAAAGCTCGCCGTGCGCGTGATCCATGCCTGCGGCATGGTCGAGGCCATCGATGGCCTGCAGTTCTCCGAAGGCGCCGGCAGCGCCGGGCGTGAAGCCCTGGCCAAGGGCGCGTCGATCCTCTGCGATGCGCACATGGTCGCCGAAGGCATCACCCGTGCCCGTCTGCCGGCCAACAACCCGGTGATCTGCACCCTGCGCGACCCGAGCGTGCCGGACCTGGCCAAGGCCGAAGGCAACACCCGCTCCGCCGTGGCCCTGGAGCTGTGGCGCCCGCACCTGGAAGGCAGCGTGGTGGTGATCGGCAACGCGCCGACCGCGCTGTTCTACCTGCTGGAAATGCTCGATGCCGGCGCGCCGAAGCCGGCGTTGATCCTCGGCTTCCCGGTCGGCTTCGTCGGCGCCGCCGAATCCAAGGCGATGCTCGCCGCCGACAGCCGCGGTGTGCCATTCGTGATCATGCAGGGGCGCCTGGGCGGCAGCGCGATGGCCGCCGCGGCAGTCAACGCCCTGGCCACGGAGGTGGAATGATGCAGGCACGCGGACGACTGCTGGGCCTGGGCGTGGGCCCGGGCGATCCCGAGCTGATCACGGTCAAAGCCTTGCGCCTGCTGCGCGAGGCGCCGGTGGTGGCGTACTTCGTCGCCAAGGGCAAGCGCGGCAATGCCTTCGGCATCATCGAAGCGCACCTGCAAGCCGAACAGACCCTGTTGCCGCTGGTGTACCCGGTGACCACCGAGGCTCTGCCGGCGCCGCTTTCCTATGAACAGGTGATCAGCGACTTCTACGACGAAGCCAGTGTACAAGTGGCCGAACACTTGGATGCCGGCCGTGACGTGGCGGTAATCTGCGAGGGCGACCCGTTCTTCTACGGCTCCTACATGTATTTGCACGACCGCCTGGCCTCGCGCTATGAGGCCCAGGTGATCCCGGGCGTGTGCTCGATGCTCGGCGGCGCCTCGGTGCTCGGAGCGCCGCTGGTGTATCGCAACCAGACCCTCACCGTGCTATCCGGTGTGTTGCCCCATGAGGAGCTCAAGCGCCGTCTGGCCGATGCCGACGCCGCAGTGATCATGAAACTGGGACGCAACTTCCCCAAGGTGCGCCAGGTACTCGCCGAGCTGGGCATGGATAGCCGTGCGCTGTACGTGGAGCGGGCGACCATGGCCAACCAGAAGATCGTCGCGCTGGATGAGGTCGATCCGCAGTCCTCGCCATACTTCTCGCTGATCATCGTGCCGGGTGAGAAATGGCAGGGATGAACAAGGCTCCGGCAATCGTCATTCTCGGCCCGGGCAGCCTGGCCACTGCGCGGCGTATCCAGGCCTGTTATCCACAGGCGCTGATCCATGGCCTGGAAGGGCGCGTGGAAGGGGTCGACCGATACTACGCAGTATTTGGCGACACCCTGCGTGCGCTGTACCAGCAGGACACGCCGATCATCGCCCTGTGCGCGGCGGGTATCGTCATTCGCACCCTGGCGCCGCTGTTGAGCGAAAAAGGTGTCGAGCCACCGGTACTGGTGGTGGCCGAGGACGGCAGCGCCGTGGTGCCGCTGCTCGGTGGCCTGGGTGGGGTCAACGTCATGGCCCGAGAGATCGGCGAGGCGCTGGGTGTGAGCGCGGCGATCACCACCAGTGGCGAACTACGCTTCGGCACCTGCCTGCTCAACCCGCCCGAGGGTTACGCACTGGCGGACCTGGAGCAGGGCAAGCGCTTCGTCTCCGACCTGCTGGCGGGCGAGACGGTGCGTGTCGAAGGCGACGCGCCGTGGCTCGAATACGCGCAGTTGCCCGCCAGTGACGAGGCGCAGCGCACTATCCACGTGGGCAGCGCACTGCGTCCGGCCAGCCGGGACGAACTGCTGATCCATGCGCGTTGCGTGGTGGTGGCGGTCACGGCCGGTGGCGCTGACCTGGTGCAACAGGTCAGCGAGGAACTGCTGCGGGCGAACATCGCCGAGCCCGCGCTGGCCTGCCTGTTGGCGAGCGAAACCGAGATGGCCGAACCGGCCCTGCATGAGGCTGCTCAGGCACTGAATGTTGCCCTGCGCTTCGCCCCGGCTGCCGAAAGCCTGGAGCGGATGCTGGCTGATGCAGTGCCGCAAGCGCGTGTTGGTTCGTCCGTGGGGCTCGCCCATGCCGTTTGCCCGGCACCTGTCGACATCGACCGCATTGGCCGGCGCCGTGGTCGCCTGGCCGTGATCGGCCTGGGCCCTGGTGCCGCCGAGCTGATGGTGCCGGCGGTCAAGGCGGAGCTGGCGCGGGCGCAGGATGTGCTGGGTTACGAAACCTACGTGCGCATGGCCGGCCCCTTCCGCGACGATCAGGTGCTGCATTGCACCGACAACCGCGAAGAGATGCAGCGCGCCCGCCATGCCTTCGAGCTGGCGGCGCAAGGGCGTTCGGTGGTGGTGGTGTCGTCGGGCGATCCGGGCGTGTTTGCCATGGCCGCCGCGGTGCTCGAAGCGCTCCACGAATCCAGTGACCCGGCCTGGCAGCGCGTCGAGCTGGAGATCCTGCCCGGCGTCTCGGCCTCGCTGGCTACCGCCGCTCAGGCGGGGGCGCCGCTGGGCCACGATTTCTGCGTGATGTCGCTGTCGGACAACCTCAAGCCCTGGTCGATCATCGAGAAGCGCCTCGACCTGGCGGCCCAGGCGGATCTGGTGCTGGCGTTCTACAACCCGATCTCCAAGGCCCGGCCGCATCAGCTGGGTATGGCACTGGAGGTGGTACGCCGCCATCGCGACGCAGGCACTCCCGTGGTGCTGGGCCGTGATATCGGCAGGCCGGGGCAGACCCTGCGGGTGGTGACCTTGGGCGAGCTGCTGCCGGAGATGGTCGACATGCGCACCATGGTGCTGGTCGGCTCCTCGACCACCTGCACCTTCCCCCGTGCCGATGGCGGCCAGTGGGTGTACACGCCGCGCTGGTACCCCGCCAAGCCCTGAGCGCAGCCGGGGTCAGGGCAGCAGGTAGCCCTTGATCCCGGTGAAGATGATCTGCGCCGCCAGGGCGCAGACGAACAGCCCCATCAGGCGGCTTACGATCTGCAGGCCCTGGTCGCCGAGGATCCGCTCGATACGGTGCGAGAGGTACAGCACCAGGCCCACGGTGAAGCTGGCCAGGGCGATGCTGACGATGGCCAGCAGCTTGTCGTCCCAGTGCGGTTGGCCTACGCCCATCACCAGCAACGCACCGATGGTGCCGGGGCCGACGGTGAGCGGAATGGTCAGCGGCACGATGGTCACGTCCTGCTGCACGTTATCGGTCTGCACCGCCGACTTGCCCTGGGCCATGCCCAGCGCGGAGATGAACAGCACCGAGCCTGCGCCGATGCGGAAGGCGTCGGCGGTGATGCCGAACACGCCGAAGATCACCCGCCCGAACAGGTAGAGCAGCACGCTGGCGACCAGCGTGGCGATGGCCACGCGCCAGGCCAGTTGCTTGCGCTCCTTGCTGGAGTGGCCGCGGGTCAGGCCGATGAAACATGAGAGCACGAAGAACGGGCTGTAGAGCACGAGCATCTTCAGGTAGACGCTGAACAACTCATGGAGCATGGCGCTGGGTCCGCGGCGGGAATGGGTGGCACCTGTATAGCACGGAACCCGTAGGAGCGGCTTCAGCCGCGATCACCCGCGAAGCGGGTGCCAGATTCTGAGGTGGCTGCCTCGCGGCTGAAGCGGCTCCTACAGGATCTGCGTGGTGTCGTCGGACACCGCCTGCCGTTGCCCCGCCCAGAACTGCACCAGCTCGCGCAACTGCGACAGCTCCACCGGCTTGGCCATGTGCCCGTCCATGCCGGCCAGGCGCGCGCGTTCCTTGTGTTCGTTGAGGATATGTGCGGTCAATGCCACCACCGGGGTGCGCGGACGCTGGTTGGCGGTCTCCCAGGCGCGTAGCTGCTGGGTGGCGGAGAAACCGTCGAGTATCGGCATTTCGCAGTCCATCAGCACCAGGTCGTAGTGCTTGGTCTTCATCGCCTGCAGGGCCTCTTCACCATTGCTGGCGGTGTCCGGCTCGAGGTTGAGCTTGCCGAGCATGCCGCGGATGACCTTGGTCGAGATGCTGTTGTCCTCGGCCACCAGGATGCGGAAGTCGCCGGGCAGGTCCAGCGGGGGCGGGGTACCGGTCGGAAGCGGCGGCGCGGCCTGCTCGCGGCCACGCAGCGCCAACTCCTCGGCCAGGGTGGTCTTGAGCGTATAGCCCGCCACCGGCTTGGCGAGGATGCGCTTGACCCCGGCGTTGCGGGCGATGATCTTGCTCGGCGCGTTGCTGATGCCGGTGAGCATGACCACCAGGATGTCGTGGTTCAGGCTCGGGTCTTCCTTGATCTTGGCCGCCAGTTGCATGCCGGTCATGCCAGGCATGTTCTGGTCGAGCAGCACCGCGTCGAAATAGTCGCGCAGATGCGCCTTGGTGCGTAGCAGCGCCAGCGCTTCCTTACCCGACGGCACCGCGCTGACGTTCATGCCCCAGGCGCTGCATTGCTGCACCAGCACCTTGCGGCAGGTATCGTTGTCGTCCACCACCAGTACCCGGGCGTCGCGCAGCGGGCCGTCGAGGTCGGTGGGCGGCTGCTCCAGGCGCAGCGGGTCGAGCGGCAGGGTCAGCCACAGGGTGTTGCCCATGCTGGTGCTGGTCTTGATGCCGAACTCGCCTTGCATCAGGCCGATCAGTTGCTTGGCGATCACCAGGCCGAGGTGGCCACCGAGCTTGTTGCTGGAGAGGAAGTGGCGGCTGTGCAGCTCGGCCTGCAGCAAGGCGTCGCGCTCGGCAGGCGGCATGGGCTCGCCGCTGTCCTGCACGGCGATGCGCAGGCGCGGGCTGTCGCCACGCTGGTCGAGGGCCACCACCAGCAGGATCTCGCCTTGGCTGGTGTTCTTCAGGGCGTTGTCGAGCAGGCTCGACAACGCCTGGCGCAGGCGCGTCGGGTCGCCGCTGACCACCCGCGGCACTTGTGGCTGGGTGAAGCTGATCAGCTCGATGTTCTGCTGCTCGGCCTTGGCCCGGAAGATGTTCAGGCAGTCCTCGATCAGGGCATTGAGGTCGAACTGCACGTCGTCCAGCTCGATCTGCCGCGACTCGAGCTTGGAGATGTCGAGGATTTCGTTGATCAGGGTGAGCAGTTCGTTGCCGGCGCTGTGGATGGTCTGCACATAGTCGCGCTGCTTGACCGACAGCGGCGTGCCGAGCAGCAGTTCGGTCATGCCCAGCACGCCGTTCATGGGGGTGCGGATCTCGTGGCTGATCTTGGCCAGGAACTCGGCCTTGGCGTTGATCTCGGCGTCGCTGGCGGCCAGGGCGCGGCTGGCGCGGAAGCGCTCCTCGCTGATCCGGCGCAGGCGCTCGCTGACCGCGAGGTTGAGCAACAAGCCGCTGACCACGGTCAGCGCCATGAGGATGCACAGCAACCAGGGCGTGGGGGTGCGGGTGAGGCCCAGCAGGGCCGGCAGCAGCACCAGGCCGCCGAGGTTGAACACCAGCATCGCCACGCTGAACAGCCGTGCCGGGCCGTAGCCCTTGTACCAGTGATAGCCGCTGACCAGCAGCATGCTCACGCTGCCCAGGGCGAGCAGGGCATAGGTCATCAGGTTCAGCGGCAGGGTGTCGACGAACAGCAGCACCAGGCCGCTGACGGCGGCCACCAGCATCTCCATGTGCAGCAGGCGGTTGAGCCGCGCCGAACTGCAGGGGGAGAAGAAGTGCAGGGTGAAGTACAACCCGGCCAGGCCTGCCAGTACCAGCGTCAGGTAGGCCGCCGGGGTCTGCGCGCTGTGCCACAGGTGCCACCAGGGGCCACTGAGATTGAGCAGGATCAGCGCGCTGAGCAGCATCAGGCCGTGGTACAGCGCCAGTACCAGCGTGGTGCTCGAGCGTGTGTAACCGAAGCGGATCAGGTTGTGCAGGATCAGCATCACCAGGCCACCGAACAACAGGCCGAACAGCAGCGACTGGCGCTGGTCGGCGGCGGCGTGGGCGGTGGTCTCGACAGTGATGGCCGGGCGCAGTTGGTGTTCGGAAACCAGCCGCAGATAGATATCCAGCGGTTGGCTGCTGTGCGGCAGTGGCAGCACGTGGTCCCTGCCGCGCAGGGTGGGACTGAGGCCGTCGCCCTGCCGGCCATGGTGCAACTGGCGCAGCAACTTGCCGCCTTCCAGGGCGTAGAGGTCCAGGCGTGACAGGTCGGGGGCGAAAATGCGTACCAGTTGTTCCTGGTCGCTCGGATCCAGGCGGTAGTGCAACCACAGGGCCTGGTCGGGGAGGGCGGCATCCAGCTCTTCGAGGGCCAAAGGGCTGAACTGGTTGCGGTAACGCTCGGAGCGCACGTCGGACAGCTGCAGGTTGGCCTGTTCATCGAGCAGCGCCGACCAGCCTCCGACCTGTTCGGCATGCGCCGGGAGCAGGCAGAGCAGGGTCAGCAGGCTGACGATCAGGGCTATGGCAATCCGAAGCCGACGCACGACGAAATCCCTTCTTAGCTAATGTGCCGGATAATCACTATGCGCGGCGCGCCAAGGCGAAGGCAAGGCCCCGACGGGGCCTTGACGACGAGCCGAAGGCCGCGCGCCCGGAGCGCTGCGACCGTTCGGTACTTTCTTACTACTGGTGTTCACCGCGCTCGCGGGCAATGGCCCGATAGCCGATGTCGCTACGGTAGAAGCTGGCGTCCCATTTGACCTGCTCGGCCAGACGGTAGGCCTGCTGCTGGGCAGCCTCGACGGTGTCGCCCATGGCGGTGGCGCACAGTACGCGGCCACCGGCGGTGACCACCTGGCCGTCCTTCAGTGCGGTGCCGGCGTGGAACACCTTGCCTTGCAGCTTGGCGGCGGCGTCCAGGCCGCTGATCGCGGCGCCCTTGGCGTAGTCGCCCGGGTAGCCACCGGCGGCCAGCACCACGCCCAGGCTCGGGCGCGGATCCCACTGCGCTTCGACCTTGTCCAGGGCTTTGGCGAAGGCGGCTTCGATCAGCAGCACCAGGCTCGACTCCAGGCGCAGCATGACCGGCTGGGTTTCCGGGTCGCCGAAGCGGCAGTTGAACTCGATGACCTTGGGGTTGCCCGCCTTGTCGATCATCAGGCCGGCATACAGGAAGCCGGTGTAGACGTTGCCTTCCTCGGCCATGCCGCGCACGGTCGGCCAGATCACCTGGTCCATCACGCGCTGATGCACGTCGGCGGTGACCACCGGAGCAGGGGAGTAAGCGCCCATGCCGCCAGTGTTCGGGCCGGTGTCCTGGTCGCCGACGCGCTTGTGGTCCTGGCTGGTGGCCATGGGCAGCACGTTGTGGCCGTCGACCATGACGATGAAGCTGGCTTCCTCGCCGTCGAGGAACTCCTCGATCACCACGCGCGAACCGGCTTCGCCGAAGGCATTGCCGGCGAGCATGTCGCGCACGGCGTCTTCGGCTTCCTGCAGGGTCATGGCGACGATCACGCCTTTACCGGCGGCCAGGCCGTCGGCCTTGATCACGATCGGCGCGCCTTTCTCACGCAGGTAGGCCAGGGCTGGCTCGATCTCGGTGAAGTTCTGGTAGTCGGCGGTCGGGATCTTGTGACGGGCCAGGAAGTCCTTGGTGAACGCCTTGGAGCCTTCGAGCTGGGCCGCGCCCTTGGTCGGGCCGAAGCAGTCAAGGCCACGGCTGCGGAACAGGTCCACGACACCGATCACCAGCGGCGCTTCCGGGCCGACGATGGTCAGGTCGACGTTCTTCTCGGCGAAGTCGGCCAGTTGCTCCAGGGCGGTGACATCGATGGCGACGTTCTCGCACTTGGCTTCGCTGGCGGTACCGGCGTTACCCGGCGCCACGAAGATTTTCTCGACCCGTGGGTCCTGGGCGACTTTCCAGGCCAGGGCGTGTTCGCGACCGCCGCTGCCGATGATCAAAACTTTCATGTCAAAACCTCTGTGTAGCGGCGATCCCCGGCCCTTGTAGGAGCGGATTCATCCGCGATTGCGGCGGTGAATCCAGCATCGCAATCGCGGATGAATCCGCTTCTACGGAGCCTGGGATCGGCCTGGTATCTGATTAGTGGCGGAAGTGGCGCATGCCGGTGAACACCATGGCGATACCGGCTTCGTCGGCAGCGGCAATCACCTCGGCATCACGCATCGAACCACCTGGCTGGATCACGGCGCTGATACCCACTTTAGCCGCGTTGTCGATGCCATCACGGAACGGGAAGAACGCATCCGAAGCCATTACCGCGCCCTGCACCTGCAGGCCGGCATGTTCGGCCTTGATCGCGGCAATGCGCGCGGAGTTGACGCGGCTCATCTGGCCAGCGCCGACGCCGATGGTCTGGCGCTGCTTGGCGTAGACGATGGCGTTGGACTTGACGAACTTGGCCACTTTCCAGGCAAACACCAGGTCGTGGATTTCCTGCTCGGTCGGCGCACGCTTGGTGACGATCTTCAGGTCGTCGGCAGTGATCATGCCGATATCGCGGCTCTGCACCAGCAGGCCACCGTTGACGCGCTTGAAGTCCCAACCGGCGGCGCGCTCGGCTGGCCACTCGCCGCACTCCAGCAGACGCACGTTCTGCTTGGCGGCCACGACGTCGCGGGCGGCCTGGGAGATTTTCGGGGCGATGATCACTTCGACGAACTGGCGGTCGACGATGGCTTGGGCGGTTTCGCCATCCAGCTCACGGTTGAAGGCGATGATGCCGCCGAAGGCCGACTCGGTGTCGGTGGCGTAGGCCAGGTCGTAGGCCTTGCGGATACCGCCTTCGTCCTCAGGCACCACGGCCACGCCGCACGGGTTGGCGTGCTTGACGATCACGCAGGCCGGCTTGACGAAGCTCTTCACGCACTCCAGCGCGGCATCGGTGTCGGCCACGTTGTTGAACGACAGCTCCTTGCCTTGCAGCTGGATGGCGGTGGAGATGCTGGCCTCGCCCTTCTTTGCCTCGACGTAGAACGCCGCGCTCTGGTGCGGGTTCTCGCCGTAGCGCATTTCCTGGGCTTTGACGAACTGGCTGTTGAAGGTGCGCGGGAACTCGCTGCGGTCTTCGGTGGACAGGGTGTCCTTGGCCTGGTCGATGGTGCCCATGTAGTTGGCGATCATGCCGTCGTAGGCGGCAGTGTGCTCGAAGGCCTTGAGCATCAGGTCGAAGCGCTGGGCGTAGGTCAGGCCACCGGCTTTCAGGCCTTCGACGATGCCGGCGTAATCGCTGGCGTTGACCACGATGGCCACGTCCTTGTGGTTCTTCGCCGCCGAACGGACCATGGTCGGGCCGCCGATGTCGATGTTCTCGATGGCGGTCGGCAGGTCGCAGCCTGGCTTGCTGATGGTGGCTTCGAACGGGTACAGGTTGACCGCGACCAGGTCGATCGGCTTGATGCCGTGCTCGTTCATGATGGCGTCGTCGGTGCCGCGACGGCCGAGGATGCCGCCGTGGATCTTCGGATGCAGGGTCTTGACCCGGCCGTCCATCATTTCGGCGAAGCCGGTGTAGTCGGCCACTTCCACCGCGTTCACGCCATTGTCCTTGAGCAGCTTGTAGGTGCCGCCGGTGGACAGGATCTCGACACCGAGCTGCTGCAGCTCACGGGCGAATTCGAGGATACCGGTCTTGTCGGAGACGCTGATCAGGGCGCGGCGGATCGGCAGGCGGGTAGTCTGGTCGGTCATTTCAGATTCCATAACGCGGTGGAGTCAGCAAAAAAGGCGCCTTTTTGCATGAGCGCCTTTTCTGGTTGGGGTTCTGGCCTTACAACAGATCGTACTGCTTGAGCTTCTTGCGCAGCGTGCCTCGGTTGAGCCCGAGCATCTCGCTGGCCTTGGTCTGGTTGCCCTTGACGTAGTTCATCACGCATTCGAGCAAGGGCGCCTCGACTTCCGAGAGCACCAGGTTGTACACGTCCGTGACGGTAGCGCCTTCCAGGTGGGCGAAGTAGTTGTGCAACGCCTTCTCGACGCTGTCGCGCAGGGTCTGGCCCTCTTCGCTCGGCGTGTTCAGGTGCTGCTTGAGGTTGGCGTTGTCGCTCACGGGCGTTGTTCCACTCACTAATGTCTCGGTCATCATCGTCATGCGGCCACCCCTTGTTCGTCCTCTGTCCCAAGGCTCTGTCGACGTTCGGCGAAAAACGCCTGAACGTTGGCGCACTGCGCTTGTGTGTCTTGCAAAGCGTTGAACTGGCTGCGGAACTCCTTGCCGCCAGGTCGGGTTGCCAGGTACCAGCCAACGTGCTTGCGGGCGATCCGCACGCCCATCACATCGCCATAGAAGGCATGCAGCGCGGCCAGGTGCTCCAGCAGAATGCGTTCCACTTCGTCCAGCGCCGGGGCGGGCAGGTGCTCGCCCGTGCGCAGGTAATGCTCGATCTCGCGGAAAATCCACGGCCGCCCTTGGGCGGCGCGGCCGATCAGCAGGCCGTCGGCGCCGGTGGCATGCAGCACTGCCCGGGCCTTTTCCGGCGAGGTGATGTCGCCATTGGCGAATACCGGGATCGACACCGCCTGCTTGATCGCGGCGATGGTGTCGTACTCGGCGTCACCGGTGTACAGGTCGGCGCGTGTGCGGCCATGCACCGCCAGCGCCTGGATGCCGGCCTGTTCGGCGATCTTCGCCACGTTCAGGCCGTTCTTGCTCGCCCGGTCCCAGCCGGTGCGGATCTTCAGCGTCACCGGCACGTCCACGGCGCCGACGACGGCATGGAGGATTTCGGTGACCAAGGCTTCATCTCTCAATAAAGCAGAGCCTGCGGCCTTGTTGCAGACTTTTTTCGCCGGGCAGCCCATGTTGATGTCGATGATCTGCGCGCCGGCCTCGACGTTGGCCCGGGCCGCCTCGGCCATCATCTGCGCGTCGCCACCGGCGATCTGCACCGAGCGTGGCTCGGGATCGCCCTCGTGGATACGGCGCAGGCTCGACTTGCGGCTGTTCCACAGGCGCATGTCGCTGGAGACCATCTCCGATACCACCATGCCCGCCCCCAGGCGTTTGCACAGGGTGCGGAAAGGCTGGTCCGTGACGCCGGCCATGGGGGCCAGGATCAGGTTGTTCTGCAGTGTGTAAGGGCCGATGCGTACCGCCGACATAGGTGTTCCCTGTTGTGGGGCCGAATCATTGGAGTTCGAAAAAGGGATGGCATGATACCCGCTCTCGATGACCGGATAAAGATGAATCTGGATAAAATCTGAACAGTTGCGGCGTTATGACACCCAGTGCCTAGCGGCAAGCTTCAAGCTGCAAGAGGCCTGCAGGCGGGCTTTTACTTGCGGCTTGAAGCTTGCCGCTTGTCGCTTATTCCGGCGAGCGGAAGCTCAGGCTGTAGTTCACCGCCTTCGGCCCGGGGTCGAGGATGTCCAGGGCGATGTGGATCGGCGTCTGGCTGGGCATTTCACCGCGCCCGGCCAGCTCGCCCGACAGGTACTCGCTGGGCTTGAAGCGCCGGCTGGCGATCAACTGACCGTTGAGGTCGGCAAAGCGCAGCTCGAGCAGCGGGAAGGGCTGGGCGAAGGGCGCGCGGTTGTAGATGATCGCATCGACGATCAGCGCCCCTTTGAAGTCCGGGTGGCTGCGCACTACCAGGTTGCTGCTCTTGATCCGCGAGATGTCGACGCGGGTCGGCACCTGGCAGCCGAACACCGGGCACAGCTGCTGGAACCATGGGCGGTACTGGTCCTGGCGGGCCATCTCGTCGAAGTGGAACCAGACGTACTGGAATGCCAGCAGGCCGGCGGCCAGCAGGGTCAGGAAACCCCACAGCAGGCGCTTGCCCCAGTTCGGGGCGGGCTTTTCCCAGCCCAGTTGCAGCGGGTCGTCGACCACGTCGACCAGCGGCTCCTTACGCGAACGCTCGGGCTTGGCGGCCAGGCTCGGTTCCAGGCGTGGCTCGGGGTGTTCGTCGGGGGCATCTTCGCGGGCCGAGAGCGCTTCGCTGCGTACCTCGTCATCCAGCGCCGAAAAGCCTTTTTCCGCAACAGGCTCGTCGCGGCTGGACAGGCGCTCGGCGGGTATGTCGAAGTCGTCGGCGAGGGATTGATGGCGTACTGGCGGCTCATCGTCCAAATCGAGGCTGGTCGAGCCGAGGGTGGGCTCGGTGCGTGCGTCGGCTGCTGGCGCAAGGTCCAGCGGCTCCTGCTCGAGCAGCATCGGCGCGTCCTCGCGCTCCTGCTCCGGCTCGCGGTCGTCATCGGTGGCTGTGCCGAAAGGTTCGTCGCCTGGCCCATCGCTGACTTGGTCGTCGCGGCGTGCCTGCAACAGGCCCTTGGCCGGGGCCGCGCGTCGATCACCCGGGCTGCGCCGTTCAAGGCGCGCCAGCTCCTGGTCGAGGTCGAGGGCATCCAGCTCCTCGGCCGTGACCGTCCAGTTGTCCTCGCTCGGTGCTGGTGGGGCAACCTCCGGTTGCACGGCTGCCGGTGCTGGCACGACCGGTTCGACTGCCGGTGCCGGCACCGGTGCAGGGGAGTCGGCTTCACCAGCCGCGGCGCGGTTCTGCTCCAGCAGTTGTTTCGCCGCGTTGAACACCTGCAGGCATTGGCCGCAGCGCACCACGCCGCGGGCCACGCTCAACTGGTGATGGGTGACGCGAAAGCTGGTCTGGCAATGCGGGCACTGGGTGACGAAACTGTCGGTCATGCGGCTGTCCGGGAAGCTGTGCAGGAGATGAGTCTAGGCGCGCTTAGCGGCGGCGACCACTGATACGTACCCAGCCGTCGCGCACGACGATCGGGTCCAGGTCGAAGTCGGCGGCATAGGCGGCGGCCACTTCCTCGCCCTGTTCGGCGAGGATGCCCGACAGCGCCAGCAGGCCGCCGGGGCGCACCAGGCCGGACAGCTGCGGCGCCAGCGATACCAGCGGGCCGGCCAGGATGTTGGCGACCAGCACGTCGGCCTGCATGGCCGGCATCTGCTCGGGCAGGTACAGGTCGAACGTGTCGTCGGCAATGCCGTTGCGCTGGGCGTTGTCACGCGAGGCTTCGATAGCCTGCACGTCGATGTCGGTGCCGACCGCGTGGCGGGCACCGAGCAGCAGCGCGGCAATGGCCAGGATGCCCGAGCCGCAGCCGAAGTCGAGCACTTGCGTGCCTTGCAGCTGCTGGCCGTCGAGCCATTCCAGGCACAGCGCGGTGGTCGGGTGGGTACCCGTGCCAAAGGCCAGGCCCGGGTCGAGCAGCAGGTTGACCGCGTCCTTTTCCGGGGCTTCGTGCCAGCTCGGCACGATCCACAGGCGCTGGCCAAAACGCATCGGCTGGAAGTTGTCCATCCAGCTGCGTTCCCAGTCCTGGTCCTCGATCACCTCGGCGTGGTACTCGGGCAGCTCGGCGCCGGTCAGCAGGCGCAGGTGGGCGAACACCTGCTCGGGCTCGGCATCGGCCTCGAACAGCGCCAGCAGGTGCGTGTGCGACCACAGCGGAGTGGTGTTGAGGTCCGGTTCGAAGATCGGCTGGTCTTCGGCGTCCATGAAAGTCACCGAGACGGCGCCCACTTCAAGCAGGGCGTCTTCGTAGGTTTCGGCTTGTTCCGGGCTGATGGCCAGGCGTACTTGCAGCCAGGGCATGGCGGGCACCTTTGGTAAATCGACAGGGGCAGCCCGAGGCTGCGCGAAAAGGCCGCCAGTTTACTTGAGTGCGTGGGGTTTGTGCAGAAGTCGCATGCCGGCATGCGCCATACCTGTGGGAGCAACTGGCTTGTTTGCCTGCACCGGCCTCTCGCCGGCAAGCCGGCTCCCACAGGAAGGCACATTGCTTTGGGCTAGCGCGGTCGGGGTGGGAGCCGGCTTGCCGGCGAGAGGCCGGTGCGAGAAAGCCCTGGCCTCAGAGACTGCGCGCCCGCGTCACTCGGTCTACCAGGTAGACCAGCCCGTGATAGTCGATGCCACTGTGGCTGGACAGGCCGATCTCGCAGGTGCGGCTGGTGGAGATCCCCTCGTTGCAATACTGCACCGCGTCCTTGAGCGTGCGCAGCGAATGGGCATTGAGCTCCGGTGTGGTGAAGCCCTTGTCGCCGGCGAAGCCGCAGCAATGAATGCCTTCGGGGATCACTACCTGCTTGCTGCAGCGCCGCGCCAGGTCGATCAGCGCCTGGCTTTCGCCCAGGTGCTGGGTGCTGCAGGTCACATGCACCGCCACGGGCTCGTCCTGGGGAGTGAACTCCAGTTTGTCGACCAGGTGGGTACGGATGAAGCGCACCGGGTCGTACAGGTCCAGCCGCGATTCGCCCAGGTCCTGGACCAGGCGCAGGGTGCAGGGGCTGGTGTCGCAGTAGATCGGGTCAAGGCCGCCACGGCTGGCGTGCAGCAGCGCATTGATCAGTTCCTGGCGTTTGTGCTCGGCCTGCTCGGGGTAGCCCTTGGAGGCGAACGGCTGGCCACAGCACAGACTGTCGGCGTTGTCCGGGAACACTACCTGGTAGCCGGCCTTCTCCAGCAGGGCACGGGTCTTGTCCAGCAGCGAACTCTGCTCGCGGTCGGCGAAGGCCGGGCCCATCACCCGCGAAACGCAGGCGGCCAGGTAGACCACGCGAGGGCGGGCGTCGTGGCTCGCGGTGCTGAGCTCGACGGCCCGCAGCGGCTGCGGCATGGCGGGGGTCCACTGCGGCAGGCGACCTTTGCTGGCCTTGCTCAGGCGGGCGCTGAGCCGGCTCATGCGCGGGGCGCCGAGCAGCTTGCGCGCGCCATTGGCGGCGGCCAGCGTGAAGCGCGCGCCGCGCAGGGTGGCGTGGAAATGCTCGGCCAGCCAGTCGGCGGCCTTGCCGTGCTCGGCCGCCTGACCGCGCAGCTTCTTCACCAGCTCGCCGGTGTTGATGCCCACCGGGCAGCGCTGGGCGCACAGGCCGGTGGCGGCGCAGGTGTCGATGCCCTGGTACTGGTAGGTGCGCAGCAGTTCGCGGGTATCAACGCCGGCGCGTTTCTTCGCCTGGATGTCGCGCCACATGACGATACGCTGGCGTGGGCTCAAGGTAAGCCCTTTCGACGGACACACCGGCTCGCAGAAACCGCACTCGATGCACTTGTCGACGATCTCGTCGGCAGCCGGCAGCGGCTTGAGGTTCTTCAGGTGGATGTCGGGGTCCTCGCTCAGCACCACATCGGGGTTGAGGATGCCGTTGGGGTCGAGCAGGCGCTTGAGCTTCCACATCAGCTGGTAGGCGTCATGCCCCCATTCCAGCTCGACGAAGGGCGCCATGTTGCGCCCGGTGCCGTGCTCGGCCTTGAGCGAGCCGCCGAATTCCACTGCCACCAGCTGCGCCACGTCGTCCATGAAGGCCTGGTAGCGCGCCACTTCCTCGGCGCTGTTGAAGCCCTGGGTAAAGACGAAGTGCAGGTTGCCTTCCAGGGCGTGGCCGAAAATGATCGCCTCGTCGTAGCGGTGCTTGTCGAACAGCTGGATCAGGCGGTTGACGCCTTCGGCCAGTTGCTCGATGGGGAAGGTCACGTCCTCGATGATCACCGTGGTGCCGGTCTGGCGCACGGCGCCGACGGCGGGGAAGGTGTCCTTGCGGATCTTCCACAGCTGGTTGTACACCGCCGGGTCTTCGCTGAACGCGACCTTCTGCTCCAGCGGGTAGTCGTCGATGGACGCCATCACCTGCTCGAGCTGCTCGTGCAGCAGGCTCTGGCTGGCGGCGCGGCACTCGATCAGCAGGGCGCAGGCGTTGGCCGACAGGCCCTTGACCCATGCCGGCATGCCCGGCATCTCCTGCACCGAGCGCAGGCTGCGGCGGTCGAGCAGCTCCACGGCGGAGACAGGCTGGCGCTTGAGCACGGTCACGGCGCGGCAGCAGCTTTCGACGCTGGGGAACACCAGCAGCGCGCTGGCCTTGTGCGGGTGGTCGGGCACGGTGTTGTAGGTGACGGCACTGATGAAACCAAGGGTGCCTTCGGAGCCGACCAGCAGGTGCTGCAGGATATCGAGCGGCTGGTCGTAGTCCACCAGTGCATTGAGTGATAGCCCCGTGGTGTTTTTCAGCCGGTACTTGTGCCGGATGCGCTCAGTCAGCGCGGTATTGGCGCGGGTCTCGCGGCCAAGGCGGGCCAGTTCGTCCAGCAGGCCGGCGTGGCTGTGCTCGAAGGCGGCGACACTGGTTGGGTCTTCGCTGTCCAGGCGGGTGCCATCGGCCAGCACCAGGCGCAGGCCGGCGAGGGTGTGGTAGGTGTTCTGCGCGGTGCCGCAGCACATGCCGCTGGCATTGTTGGCGACGATGCCGCCGATCTTGCAGGCGTTGATCGACGCCGGGTCCGGTCCGATCTTGCGCCCATAGGGGGCCAGCCAGGCATTGGCCTGGGCGCCGATCACACCGGGTTGCAGGCGGATCTGCCCGCCCTGGTGGCGAATCTCCCGGCCATTCCAGTTGTCGCCGAGCACGATCAGCACCGAGTCGCTGATGGCCTGGCCGGACAGGCTGGTGCCGGCGGCGCGGAAGGTCACCGGCACCCGCTCGCGCTGTGCCAGCTGGATCAGCTCGACCACTTCGTCCTCGGACTCCACGCGCAGCACCAGCTTGGGGATCAGCCGGTAGAAGCTGGCGTCGGTGCCGAAGGCCAGGGTCGAGGTCGGGTCGTCGAAGCGGCGTTCGGCGGGGATCAGGCGCTCGGCATCACGCAGGAACGCGGCGGGCAGGCTCATGCAGTCTCCTCGCGGGGCCGCGGCGTCTGGCGCGCGGCGTGCCCCGGGTATTCAGGCGTTGGCGGGCGCGCTCAGGCGCCCAGTTCGCGGACCAGCGAGTCTTTGCTGATCTCGCCGATGGACTTGGCGCCGGTCAGCACCATGGCCACGCGCATCTCCTTCTCGAACAGCTCCAGCAGGTTCTTCACCCCGGCTTCGCCATGGGTGGCCAGGGCATAGAGGAAGGCGCGGCCGATCAGCACGCTGTCGGCGCCCAGGGCGATCATGCGCACCACATCGAGGCCGCTGCGGATGCCGGAGTCGGCGAGGATCTTGATATCGCCCTTCACCGCGTCGGCGATGGCCGGCAGGGCGCGGGCGCTGGACAGCACGCCATCGAGCTGGCGGCCGCCGTGGTTGGAGACGACGATGCCGTCGGCGCCGAACTTGACCGCGTCACGGGCGTCATCGGCGTCGAGGATGCCCTTGATGATCATCGGGCCGTTCCAGAATTCGCGGATCCACTCCAGGTCTTTCCAGGAGATGGACGGGTCGAAGTTGTTGCCCAGCCAGCCGATGTAGTCGGCCAGGCCCGTGGGGTTGCCGCGGTAGGCGGAGATATTGCCCAGGTCGTGCGGGCGGCCCATCACGCCGACGTCCCAGGCCCATTGTGGGTGGGTCATGGCTTGCAGCACGCGGCGTAGCGGGCCGTTGGCGCCGCTCATGCCGGAGTGGGCATCGCGGTAGCGGGCGCCGGGCACGGGCATGTCGACGGTGAACACCAGGGTCTTCACTCCGGCGGCCTTGGCGCGCTCCAGGGCGTTGCGCATGAAGCCGCGGTCCTTGAGCACATACAGCTGGAACCACATTGGCCGGTCGATGGCCGGGGCCACTTCCTCGATCGGGCACACCGATACCGTCGACATCGTGAACGGGATGCCGTGTGCCGCCGCTGCGCGTGCCGCCTGCACTTCGCCACGGCGGGCGTACATGCCGGTGAGGCCGACCGGGGCCAGGGCCACGGGCATGCTCAAGGTTTCGTCGAACAGTTTTGTCTGCAGGCTCAGCTCGGACATGTTCTTCAGTACGCGCTGGCGCAAGGCGATGCCGGCCAGGTCCGAGACGTTGTGGCGCAGGGTGTGCTCGGCGTAGGCGCCGCCGTCGGCGTAGTGGAACAGGAAGGGGGGCAGCTTGCGTTGGGCCGCGGCGCGATAGTCGGTGGAGGCGGAAATGATCATGGATTCTCGCAGCGTTGCTTGTGGGGAGTGCCGGGCGCGTCAAGGCGCCCGGCCCCTGTCACTTTAGTGATGAACCAGCATGCCAGTGAGCCAGTAGGCCTGGACCAGAGTGATCAGGCCGACGATGGTGGCGAAGAACAGGCTGTGCTTGACGGTGAAGCGGAACAGGTCGGATTCCTTGCCGACCAGGCCGGTGGCCGCGCAGGCCACGGCGATCGACTGCGGCGAGATCATCTTGCCGGTCACGCCGCCGCTGGTGTTGGCCGCCACCAGCAGGGTGTCGCTGACGCCGATCTGGTGCGCGGTGGTGGCCTGCAGCGAGCTGAACAGGGCGTTGGACGAGGTGTCCGAGCCGGTCAGGAACACGCCCAGCCAGCCGAGGAACGGCGAGAAGAACGGGAACGCCGCGCCGGTGCCGGCCAGCACCAGGGCCATGGTCGAGGACATGCCCGAGTAGTTGGTGACGAAGGCGAAGGCCAGCACCATGCCGATCGACAGGATCGGCCAGCGCAGTTCCCAGAAGGTCTCTTTGAAAGTGGTCAGACCAGTTTTGAAGTTGATCTTCAGCACCCACATCGAGATCAGTGCCGAGAGGAAGATCGCGGTGCCGGTGGCGGAGATCGGGTCGAGCTTGAACACCGCCGGCATGGCGGTGGGCGCTGTGACGATCGGTGCGGTCTTGACCACCAGCTGGTCGAGGTGCGGGATGGCGAAGTTGAACACGAAGTTGTACATCGCGCCGCCCGGGGCGAAGGCCGCCTTGAACGGTTTCAGGGTCCAGATGGTCACCAGCACGGTGAGGATCAGGAAGGGCGACCAGGCCTTGAAGATCTCGCCAAAGCTGTACGGGCTCGGTTGGCTGCCGCTCGACTGCACGACGGCGGCGCCGACACTGCCCTTGGCCTCGGCGAACGCGCGCTTGGGCTGCCAGACCTTGAGGAACAGGGTCAGGGCGATCAGGCTGGCCAGGGCCGAGGTGATGTCGGGCAGCTCCGGGCCGATGAAGTTGGAGGTGAAGTACTGGGTGACGGCGAAGCTCAGGCCGGCCACCAGGGCGGCAGGCCAGGTCTCTTTCACGCCGCGCACGCCGTCCATCATGAACACCAGCCAGAACGGCACGAACAGCGACAGCAGCGGCAGCTGGCGACCGGTCATGGCGCCGATGTGGAAGGCGTCGATACCAGTCACCTGGCCGGCGACGATGATCGGGATGCCCAGGGCGCCGAAGGCCACCGGGGCGGTGTTGGCGATCAGGCACAGGCCGGCGGCGTACAGTGGGTTGAAGCCCAGGCCCACCAGCAGCGCGGCGGTGATCGCCACCGGGGCGCCGAAGCCGGCCGCGCCTTCGAGGAAGGCGCCGAAGCAGAAGCCGATCAGCAGCACCTGCAGGCGCTGGTCGTCGGTGATCGACAGTACCGAGCTGCGGATGACTTCGAACTGGCCACTCTTGACCGTGAGTTTGTAGAGGAACACCGCGGCGACGATGATCCAGGCAATCGGCCACAGGCCGTAGAGGAAGCCATAGCCCGCAGCGGCCAGCGCCATGTCGACAGGCATCTGGAAGGCGAAGATCGCCACCAGGATCGACAGTGCCAGGGTGATGCTGCCGGCGACGTGGCCCTTGAGGCGGAACACGGCGAGGGCGAGGAAGAAGAACACGATTGGGATGACCGCCGCCAGCGCGGACAGGCCAAGGCTACCAAGCGGGGTATAGAGTTGTTGCCAGGTTTGCATATGGGGTGGCCCCTAATTGTTGTTGGTCAAGGCACTGGCATTGGATAATTGGTAAGACCAATTTACAATGGCTGGTCGCTAGGTTAAGAGCGCCACGCAGGGTGTGTCAATTTGTCCTGTGGGAAACTTTGGTCGGATGCCGATGAGCGGGCATCTGATTGGCTGGGAAAAACGCCGCCTGACGGGTGTCGGCGCAAGCCGGATAGGCGCAGAATAGGCGCCCCCGGATTCGCATCCCCGGGGTTCGTGGAGAGCATGTGATGGTTTTTGATCAGGTCCGCCAGCGGCGCCTGTCCGACGACATCGTCGATCGGTTGGAAGGGATGATTCTCGAAGGCACCCTCACCTCGGGTCAGCGCCTGCCGGCCGAGCGCGCCCTGGCCGAGCAGTTCGGCGTGTCGCGGCCGTCGTTGCGCGAGGCGATCCAGAAGCTGGTGGCCAAAGGGTTGTTGGTCAGTCGTCAGGGCGGTGGCAACTATGTGGCCGAGTCATTGGGCTCGACCTTCAGCGACCCCTTGCTGAAGCTGCTCGAATCCAGTCCTGAGGCGCAGCGTGACCTGCTGGAGTTTCGCCACACGTTGGAGGCGTCCTGTGCCTACTACGCGGCGCAGCGCGCCACCGAGCCGGATCGCGAGCGGCTCAAGACTGCCTTCGATGCGTTGCAGGACTGCTACAACCGTGTCGGTGAAGTGGACCGGGCAGAGGAGGGGGCGGCGGATGCGCGCTTCCATCTGGCCATTGCCGAGGCCAGTCACAATGCCGTGTTGTTGCACACCATTCGCGGGTTGTTCGACCTGCTCAAGCGCAATGTGGTGACCAACATTGGCGGCATGTACCAGCAACGCACGGAGACCCGCGACATGCTGATCAGCCAGCATCGCGAGTTGTATCTGGCGATTGTCGAGGGGCGTGCTGAGGACGCGCGGGAGGTGTCCAGCCGGCACATTCTGTATGTGCAGGAAGTGCTGCAGGAGGCGCAGCAGGAAGCGCAGCGGGTGGCGCGGGCGGAGCGGCGCAGCGGGCGCTGAGCATCGTGGCTTATCGCGGATGAATCCGCTCCTACAGGGGGTGAAACTTGTAGGAGCGGATTCATCCGCGAGGCAGGCCGCAATGCGAAGGGCTGCTTACTCTTCCTTGCCCTTGTTGCGCATCGTGCGCTGCAGCTCGCGGTTGGAGTCGCGCTCGCGCACGGTATCGCGCTTGTCGAACTCTTTCTTGCCCTTGCCGAGTGCGATCTCGCACTTGATCAGGTGCTTGCTCCAGTACAGCGACATCGCCACGCAGGTGTAGCCCTTCTGCGCCACGGCCGCTTCCAGGCGCTCGAGCTCGCGCTTGTTCAGCAGCAGCTTGCGGGTGCGGATGGGGTCGGCAATGACGTGGGTGCTGGCGGTGTTCAGCGGGGTGATGTGGCTGCCGAACAGCCAGGCTTCGCCATCCTTGAGCAGCACGTAGCTGTCGGTCAGGTGCGCCTTGCCGGCCCGCAGGCTTTTTACTTCCCAACCGGACAGGACCAGCCCGGCCTCGAACTTGTGTTCGATGAAGTAATCGTGTCGCGCTTTCTTGTTCTGCGCGATGGTCCCGGTCGGATGCTTCTTTTGTTTAGCCATAGGGGCGGCATTATAGGCAGTCGCCGCGTCCTCGGCTACGGGGTTTAGCTGCGCTTGAGCCTGTTGTGTGAATCCCGGACAATGCAACCCACGCTCTGCCGCGCAGAGCCGTTTTCAAGGCGCTGACAAGCGCTGCCGCCCAGTTTGGAAGTGACGCCTGGATGACTACCCATATTCAACGCTCCGCTCTGCTGCCGTACCCTGCCCAGGCGCTCTACGACCTGGTCAACGATGTGGCGAGCTACCCGGAGTTCCTGCCCTGGTGCTCGGCGTCCACGGTGCTCGAGACCAGTGACACGCACATGCGGGCCAGGCTGGAAGTGGCCAAGGGTGGCATGAGCCAGCAGTTCATCACGCGCAATGTGCTGGTGCCGGGGCAGTCGATCGAGATGAATCTGGAAGAGGGGCCGTTCACCCAGTTGCATGGGCTTTGGGTGTTCAAGCCGCTGGGAGAAAAGGCCTGCAAGATCAGCCTCGACCTTTCGTTCGACTACGCCGGTGCCCTGGTGCGGGCCACCTTGGGGCCACTGTTCAACCAGGCGGCCAACACGATGGTCGATGCCTTCTGCCAGCGGGCCAAGCAGCTCAATGGTTGAGGGTGCAAGTGGCGGGTGAGTAAACCCCGCCATTCATGCAGGCAATAAAAAGCCCGGATCCTGTCCGGGCTTTTTAGTGTCGGCGCATTTACTGCGGCGAAGTTTCCAGCGGTGCTGGTGTCGGTACCGGGGTGGTCTCGACGTTGTCGATTTCTTTTTGCAGCGAGTCTTCCAGCGAGCCTGGCTTGGCTGGCTTCTCGGGTTGGCTCGGCTGCTGGTCTGGGTTGACCGTGGTGTCGCCGCTGCCGCCGAGGATTTCCTGGTCGCGGCTGACGCCTGGCATGAAGTCGCCGGAAAGGTTGACCAACTGGTCGTTCTCGTTGAAGAAAATGCTCATGCGCTCTTGCTGGCGCTGGCCGCCGCCAGGCTGCAGGCTGTAGAGATAATCCCAGCGATTGGTATGGAAAGTGTCCTGCAGCAGCGGGTTGCCCATGATAAACCTTACTTGTCGGCGGGTCATTCCCGGACGCAATTGGTCTATCATGTCCTGCGTGACGACATTGCCCTGCTGGATGTCGATTTTGTAAACCCCGGGAAACGAGCAACCGGCGAGTGCGAGCAGTCCCACGAGGGTGAGGCTGGTTAGCAAGAGCTTGGTGTTTTGCATCGGTGGGCGACTTCCACTATCTTGGCTGGACAACGTAAACCCCGATCATACCCGTATTAAGAGAAGCTGCGAAGCAGCATCGGCGAGAAAGCTGACCATGGTTGAAAATAGCGAATTGCGCAAAGCGGGCCTCAAGGTAACCCTGCCTCGAGTAAAGATTCTTCAGATGCTCGACTCCGCCGAGCAGCGTCACATGAGTGCCGAGGATGTGTACAAGGCGCTGATGGAAGCTGGCGAGGATGTCGGTCTGGCGACCGTGTACCGCGTACTGACCCAATTCGAAGCGGCGGGCCTGGTGGAGCGCCACAACTTTGATGGCGGCCACGCGGTGTTCGAGCTGGCGGATGGCAAGCACCACGATCACATGGTCAACGTGGACAGCGGTGAAGTCATTGAATTCTTCGATGCCGAAATCGAGAAGCGCCAGAAAGAGATCGTGGCGGAGCATGGCTTCGAGCTGGTGGACCACAATCTGGTCCTCTATGTGCGTAAAAAGAAGTAACGATTTAATCGTTATTGACGACAAAGGCGACCTTCGGGTCGCCTTTGTGTTTTCTGGCCTGGGCTCGCTTCGGTCGCTCAGCTCTTGCTGGTCACCACCATCTTGCGCGCATGGGCCAGCGACTCCTTGGTGAGGTCGATGCCGCCCAGCATCCGCGCCACTTCCTCGACCCGCTCGCGCTTGCCCAGGCTGGCCACGGCGGTGTGTGTAGTGTCGCTGTTGCGCACCTTGTGTACGAACAGGTGGTGATGCCCCTGGGCGGCTACCTGTGGCAGATGAGTCACGGTCAGCACCTGGCCGCGCTCGCCGAGGCGGCGGAGCAGTTGGCCGACGATTTCTGCCGTCGGGCCGCCGATCCCCACGTCCACTTCGTCGAATACCAGTGTCGGAATACGTGAAGTCTGTGCGGTGATCACCTGGATCGCCAGGCTGATGCGCGACAGCTCACCGCCCGAGGCGACCTTGGCCAGGCCCTTGAGCGGCTGGCCGGGGTTGGCACTGACCAGTAGCTCGATCTGCTCCAGGCCGTGGGGGGAGAGGTCTGTGCTTTCGAAGGGGGTGAGTTCGATACAGAAACGCCCGCCGGGCATGCCCAGGCGCTGGATTTCCTGCTCCACGGCGGTGGCCAGCTGTTTGGCCGCCTGCTGGCGCAGGGTGCTGAGCTCGATGGCCTTCTCTTTATAGTGCTGGGCGAAGGCCGCCAGCTCCTCGCCCAGTCGCTCGATCGATTCGTCGCTGGCGTTCAGGCCTTCCAGCTCCTCCATCAGGCGCTGTTGCAGGTTCGGCAGCTCGGTAGGGTGCATGCGGTGCTTACGGGCAAGGGTATAGATGGTGTCCAGGCGCTCTTCCAGGGCCTGCAGGCGCATCGGGTCGGCGTCGAAGTTGTCGAGGAAGCGGTTGAGCTCGCCGACGGCTTCCTCCACCTGGATCTGCGCACTGGCGATGAGGTTGACCGCCTCGCCCAGTGCCTTGGGGCCGTTGACGACCGCGGTGAGCCGGTTGAGGCTGACTGTCAGGGCGCTCAGTACGTTGCCCGAGTCGCTTTCGCTGCACTGGTCGATGACCTGGCGGCAGATGCCGAATAGTGCCTCGGCGTTGGTCAGGTTCTTGTGCTCCTGCTCCAGCTGTTCCAGCTCGTTCTCGCCAAGGCCCAGGTTGTCCAGCTCTTCCAGCTGGTAGCTGAGCAGCTGGTGGCGTGCCCGTTGCTCGTCGCCGGAGCTACTCAGGCGCTCCAGCTCCTGGCGCGTCTGGTTCCAGCGCTTGGCGGCCAGCTGGACCTGGCGGGCCAGGTCGGTGGCGCCGGCGTACTCGTCCACCAGGCGGCGGTGGGTGTCGGTTTTCAGTAGCGACTGGTGTTCGTGCTGGCTGTGGATGTCGATCAGTAGCTCGCCCAGGGCCTTGAGATCGCCCAGCGGGCAGGGGGTGCCATTGATGTAGCCGCGGCTTCGGCCCTCGGCGGTGATCACCCGGCGCAGGATGCACGGGCCGTCGCTTTCCAGGTCGCGTTCGGCGAGCCAGGCATGCGCCTCGGGGATGTCGACCAGGTCGAAGGTGGCGAGGATGTCGGCCTTGTCGGTGCCCGGGCGCACCACGCCGCTGTCGGCGCGATCGCCAAGGGCCAAGCCGAGGGCGTCGAGCATGATCGACTTGCCGGCCCCGGTCTCACCAGTGATGACGGACATGCCTCGGGCGATCTCGAGGTCGAGGTGTTCGACGATGGCGTAGTTGTGGATGGACAGGTGCACCAGCATTGGGGCGGCTCCCGAGGGGTCGTGTCTGGATATTTATACAGTGCTTTTCGCGAGTCTGCCAATAGCCGGTCGACGAATGTGGAAAAGCGCCTGCCCCCTTGAACCTGGTTTTTCCGACCCCATATAGCCGGCAAGACATGGCGAGCCTGGCTCGCACGACAGAAATCGTGGAGGAGAAACCCAATGGCTGACGAACAGCTGGATGAGAAGAACCTGAATTCCGAAGAAGCCGGTGCAGCAACCGCCGACGCGCGCGTTCTGGAGCTCGAAGAGCAGCTGGCCGCCGCCAAGGACCAATCCCTGCGCGCCGCCGCCGATCTGCAGAACATCCGTCGCCGTGCCGAGCAGGACGTCGAGAAGGCGCACAAGTTCGCCCTGGAGAAATTCTCCTCCGACCTGCTGCCGGTGATCGACAGCCTGGAGCTGGCCCTGGCGCACTCCAGCGCCGAAGACGAGAACGTCAAGAAGATCCGTGAAGGTGTCGAGCTGACCCTGAAGATGTTCCAGGACACCCTCAAGCGCTACAACCTTGAAGCCGTCGATCCGCACGGTCAGCCGTTCAACGCCGAACACCACCAGGCGATGGCCATGCAGGAAAGCGCCGATGTTGAGCCGAACAGCGTGATCAACGTGTTCCAGAAGGGTTACCTGCTCAACGGCCGCCTGCTGCGCCCCGCCATGGTGGTGGTCAGCAAGGCGCCGAGCGCTCCACAGCCTTCGATCAATGAAAAGGCTTGAAATCTTTCCGGGCGCCCCCATCTAGGTGTCAAGCCTTCAAGTATTAGCGCAGATGGCCAAAGCAGTCACTGCTACCAAATTCAAGTTTCGGGAGAATCATCATGGGTAAAATCATCGGTATCGACCTGGGGACCACCAACTCCTGCGTCTCCGTGCTGGAAAACGGCACCGCCAAGGTCATCGAGAACGCCGAAGGCGCGCGTACCACGCCTTCGATCATCGCCTACGCCAACGACGGCGAAATCCTGGTTGGCCAGTCGGCCAAGCGCCAGGCAGTCACCAACCCGCACAACACCTTGTTCGCAGTGAAGCGCCTGATCGGCCGCCGCTTCGAAGAAGACGTCGTTCAGAAAGACATCAAGCTGGTGCCTTACAAGATCGTCAAGGCGAACAATGGTGATGCCTGGGTCGAAGCTTCCGGCAAAGAAATGGCTCCGCCGCAGATCAGCGCCGAAGTCCTGAAGAAAATGAAGAAAACCGCCGAAGACTACCTCGGCGAGCCTGTCACCGAAGCGGTCATCACCGTGCCGGCCTACTTCAACGACAGCCAGCGCCAGGCGACCAAGGACGCCGGCCGCATCGCTGGCCTGGACGTCAAGCGCATCATCAACGAACCGACCGCCGCCGCGCTGGCCTACGGCATGGACAAGGGCAAGGGCGACCACACCGTCATCGTCTATGACCTGGGTGGCGGTACCTTCGACGTGTCGGTCATCGAAATCGCCGAAGTCGACGGTGAGCACCAGTTCGAAGTACTGGCTACCAACGGCGACACCTTCCTGGGTGGCGAAGACTTCGACATGCGCCTGATCGACTACCTCGTCGACGAGTTCAAGAAAGAGTCCGGCATGGACCTGAAGAACGATCCCCTGGCTCTGCAGCGCCTGAAAGAAGCAGCTGAAAAAGCCAAGATCGAGCTGTCCTCGGCCCAGTCGACCGACGTCAACCTGCCGTACATCACTGCAGACGCAACCGGTCCGAAGCACCTGAACGTGAAGATCTCCCGCGCCAAGCTGGAGTCGCTGGTCGAAGACCTGGTCAACCGTACCATCGAGCCATGCCGCATCGCCCTGAAGGACGCCGGTATCGATGCCAGCAAGATCGACGACGTGATCCTGGTCGGTGGCCAGACCCGTATGCCGATGGTGCAGAAAGCCGTTGCCGACTTCTTCGGCAAGGAAGCGCGCAAGGACGTCAACCCGGACGAAGCCGTCGCCATGGGTGCTGCCATCCAGGGCGCCGTTCTGGCCGGTGACGTGAAGGACGTACTGCTGCTGGACGTCAGCCCGCTGACCCTGGGTATCGAAACCATGGGTGGCGTGATGACCGCGCTGATCGAGAAGAACACCACCATCCCGACCAAGAAGTCGCAGGTGTTCTCGACCGCCGACGACAACCAGGGCGCCGTGACCATTCACGTGCTGCAGGGCGAGCGCAAGCAAGCTTCGCAGAACAAGTCGCTGGGCAAGTTCGACCTGGCCGATATTCCGCCAGCACCACGTGGCGTGCCTCAGATCGAAGTGACCTTCGACATCGACGCCAACGGCATCCTGCACGTCGGTGCGAAGGACAAGGCCACCGGCAAGGCCCAGTCGATCGTGATCAAGGCCAACTCCGGCCTGTCCGACGAAGAAATCGAAAAGATGGTGCGTGACGCCGAGGCCAACGCCGAGGAAGACCGCAAGTTCGAAGAGCTGGCCGCCGCCCGTAACCAGGGTGACGCGCTGGTCCACTCGACCCGCAAGATGGTCACTGAAGCGGGTGACAAGGTCACTGCCGAAGAGAAGACTGCCATCGAGGCCGCCGTGGTTGCCCTGGAAGCCGCCGTCAAGGGCGACGACAAGGCTGCCATCGACGCCAAGGTCGAGGAGCTGTCCAAGGTTTCGGCCCCTGTTGCCCAGAAGATGTACGCCGAGCAGCAGGCCGAGCAACCGCAGGGCGGCGCCCAGCAGGCCGAGCCGGAAGCCAAGCACGACGACGTGGTTGACGCCGAGTTCGAAGAAGTAAAAGACAACAACAAGCAGTAATTCCTGCATGTTGTCGCCCAGTTCACCGTCGTTTGTCGGTGAGCTGGTAGGATGTCGCCGCGCGGGAGCTTGCTCCCGCGTTGGCGTGTCTGGAACACGAGAATTATTTACGGCATCTGTCGGGGCGTTTTCGCCTATGGCGGCAGGTGCTGGTGGCATGGCGCACGATGCGCCGAGGTATGCCGAACGCCCCCAAGAGTGCATATGACCTATGGCAAAGCGTGATTTTTATGAGGTCCTGGGTGTCGAGCGTGGCGCCAGCGAAGGTGATCTGAAGAAGGCCTACCGCCGTCTGGCGATGAAGTACCACCCTGACCGTAACCCGGGTGATAAAGAGTCCGAAGACCTGTTCAAGGAAGCCAACGAAGCCTACGAAGTGCTGTCGGATGCCAGCAAGCGTGCGGCGTACGACCAGTACGGCCATGCCGGCGTCGACCCGAGCATGGGTGGTGGCGGTGCCGGCTTCGGTGGTGCCAACTTCTCCGATATCTTCGGCGATGTCTTCAGTGATTTCTTCGGCGGTGGCCGTGGTGGTGGTCGTGGCGGCGCCCAGCGTGGCAGCGACCTGCGCTACACCCTCGAGCTCAATCTCGAGGAGGCGGTGCGCGGTACCACGGTCAATATCCGCGTCCCCACGCTGGTCAACTGCAAGCCGTGCGACGGCTCCGGCGCCAAGAAGGGTTCGACCCCGTCGACCTGCCCGACCTGTGGCGGTATCGGCCAGGTGCGCATGCAGCAGGGCTTCTTCGCGGTGCAGCAGACCTGCCCGCGCTGCCATGGCCAGGGCAAGATCATCACCGACCCTTGCGGCTCGTGCCACGGCGAAGGTCGTGTCGAGGAATACAAGACCCTGTCGGTCAAGGTGCCGGCTGGCGTCGATACCGGCGATCGCATCCGCCTGTCCGGCGAAGGCGAGGCGGGTGCCCATGGCGGCCCGACCGGCGACCTGTACGTGGTCGTCAATGTGCGCGAGCACCCGATCTTCCAGCGCGACGGCAAGCACCTCTACTGCGAAGTGCCGATCAGCTATACCGATGCCGCCCTGGGTGGCGAGCTGGAAGTGCCGACCCTCGATGGTCGCGTGAAGCTGAAGATCCCCGAAGGCACCCAGACCGGCAAGCAGTTCCGCTTGCGCGGCAAGGGCGTGGCACCGGTGCGCGGTGGCGCGGCAGGCGACCTGCTGTGCCGTGTGGCGGTGGAAACGCCGGTCAACCTCAGCCGTCGCCAGCGCGAGCTGCTCGAAGAGCTGCGCGATTCGCTGGAAGGCGACAGCTCCCATTCGCCCAAGGCCAGCGGCTGGTTCGAGGGTATGAAGCGCTTCTTCGGCGATCTCTGAGAAGGAACAGGCTATGCGACGTATTGCGGTAATGGGCGCGGCGGGGCGGATGGGCAAGACCCTCGTCGAGGCTGTGCAGCAGCAGGCGCCCCAGACCGGGCTGACCGCGGCGATCGATCGCCCGGACAGCTCGCTGGTCGGGGCCGATGCCGGTGAGCTGGCGGCCCTTGGGCGTATCGGCGTACCGATTTCCGATGACCTGGCCAAGGTCGCCGACGAGTTCGATGTGCTGATCGACTTCACGCATCCTTCGGTGACCCTGAAGAACCTGGCGTTCTGCCGCAAGGCGGGCAAGGCCATGGTCATCGGCACCACCGGTTTCACGCCGGAAGAGAAAGAGCTGCTGGCGGAGGCGGGCAAGGAGATCCCGATCGTCTTCGCCGCGAACTTCAGCGTGGGCGTGAACCTCAGCCTCAAGCTGCTGGATATGGCGGCCCGGGTGCTGGGCGACGATGTGGATATCGAGATCATCGAGGCCCATCACCGGCACAAGGTCGACGCGCCGTCGGGGACCGCGCTGCGCATGGGTGAAGTGGTTGCCAATGCGTTGGGGCGCGACCTGCAGGAAGTGGCGGTTTACGGTCGTGAAGGCCAGACCGGTGCCCGTGATCGCAAGACCATCGGTTTCGCCACCGTGCGTGCCGGTGATGTGGTCGGTGACCACACCGTGCTGTTCGCCGCCGAAGGCGAGCGCCTGGAGATCACCCACAAGGCCTCCAGCCGCATGACGTTCGCCAAGGGCGCCGTGCGCGCTGCGCTGTGGCTGGAAGGGCGCGAGCCTGGCCTGTACGACATGCAGGACGTACTCGAACTGCGTTGATGTCGCGGGGCTGCCTGGCAGCCCCTTGTCGCATTGGTGTGTTTTAGAGACACATCTACGGTAGACCGAAAACGCACTTTTCTGTAAGCTACAGCTTTAGTGTGTCCACTAAAAGCGCGCAGCGAATTGAATTCAGCACTTAAAAGCGGGGTGACGTGTCCATACGTCACTCCGCTTTTTTGCAACCTGCGATCGCCCTTTCATGCTTGATTTACGGGAGGTCTTCTTGACAAAGCCAGCCATACTCGCCCTTGCCGACGGCAGTATTTTTCGCGGTGAAGCTATTGGTGCCGACGGTCAGACCGTTGGCGAGGTGGTATTCAACACCGCTATGACCGGCTACCAGGAAATCCTTACAGACCCTTCCTACTCGCAGCAAATCGTCACTCTGACCTACCCGCACATCGGCAATACCGGCACCACCCCGGAAGACGCCGAATCCAACCGCGTCTGGTCCGCCGGCCTGGTCATCCGCGACCTGCCGCTGCTGGCCAGCAACTGGCGCAATACCCAGTCGCTGCCTGAGTACCTCAAGGCCAACAACGTTGTCGCCATCGCCGGCATCGACACCCGTCGTCTGACCCGTATCCTGCGTGAAAAGGGCGCCCAGAACGGCTGCATCCTCGCCGGTGACAACATCACCGAAGAGCAGGCCATCGCCGCTGCCCGTGCCTTCCCGGGCCTTAAGGGCATGGACCTGGCCAAGGTCGTCTCCACCAAGGAGCGCTACGAGTGGCGTTCCAGCGTGTGGGAACTGAAGACCGACAGCCACCCGACCATCGACGCTGCCGACCTGCCGTACCACGTGGTTGCCTTCGACTACGGCGTCAAGCTGAACATCCTGCGCATGCTGGTCGCGCGTGGTTGCCGCGTCACCGTGGTGCCTGCCCAGACTCCGGCCAGCGAAGTGCTCGCGCTCAACCCCGATGGTGTGTTCCTGTCCAACGGCCCTGGTGATCCGGAGCCATGCGACTACGCCATCCAGGCGATCAAGGAAATCCTCGAAACCGAGATTCCGGTCTTCGGCATCTGCCTCGGCCACCAACTGCTGGCCCTGGCCTCCGGCGCCAAGACCGTGAAGATGGGCCATGGCCACCACGGTGCCAACCACCCGGTCCAGGACCTGGACACCGGCGTGGTCATGATCACCAGCCAGAACCACGGCTTCGCCGTCGACGAAGCCACCTTGCCGGCTAACGTACGCGCCATCCACAAGTCGCTGTTCGACGGCACCCTGCAGGGTATCGAGCGCACCGACAAGAGCGCGTTCAGCTTCCAGGGCCACCCTGAAGCGAGCCCGGGCCCGACCGACGTCGCGCCACTGTTCGATCGTTTCACCGATGCCATGGCCAAGCGCCGCTGAGCATCCTGCTTCAAGGCCCCGGGCCGGCGTGTGCCGCGCCCGGAAGCGCCTGACCCAGATTGTTCAAAGCGGCTTGCCGACTGACCCCGGATTTGAGTGACCACCATGCCAAAACGTACAGACATCAAAAGCATCCTGATTCTCGGCGCTGGCCCGATCGTGATCGGCCAGGCCTGTGAGTTCGACTATTCCGGCGCCCAGGCCTGCAAGGCCCTGCGCGAGGAAGGTTTCCGCGTCATCCTGGTGAACTCCAACCCCGCCACCATCATGACCGACCCGGCCATGGCCGACGCCACCTACATCGAGCCGATCAAATGGCAGTCGGTGGCCAAGATCATCGAGAAAGAGCGCCCGGACGCCGTCCTGCCGACCATGGGCGGCCAGACCGCGCTGAACTGCGCCCTGGACTTGGAGCGCCATGGCGTTCTGGAAAAGTTCGGCGTGGAAATGATCGGTGCCAACGCCGACACCATCGACAAGGCCGAAGACCGCTCGCGCTTCGACAAGGCCATGAAGGACATCGGCCTTGAGTGCCCGCGCTCGGGTATCGCCCACAGCATGGAAGAGGCCAATGCGGTCCTCGAGAAGCTCGGCTTCCCGTGCATCATCCGCCCGTCCTTCACCATGGGCGGCACCGGTGGCGGTATTGCCTACAACCGTGAAGAGTTCGAAGAAATCTGCACCCGTGGTCTGGACCTGTCGCCGACCAAAGAGCTGCTGATCGACGAATCGCTGATCGGCTGGAAGGAATACGAGATGGAGGTGGTCCGCGACAAGAAGGACAACTGCATCATCGTCTGCTCGATCGAGAACTTCGACCCGATGGGCGTACACACCGGTGACTCGATCACTGTTGCTCCGGCACAGACCCTGACCGACAAGGAATACCAGATCATGCGCAACGCCTCGCTGGCGGTGCTGCGTGAGATCGGTGTCGAGACTGGCGGTTCCAACGTGCAGTTCGGTATCTGCCCGAACACTGGCCGCATGGTCGTGATCGAGATGAACCCGCGCGTATCGCGTTCCTCGGCTCTGGCTTCGAAAGCTACCGGCTTCCCGATCGCCAAGATCGCCGCCAAACTGGCCATCGGTTACACCCTCGACGAACTGCAGAACGACATCACCGGCGGCCGTACCCCGGCGTCCTTCGAACCGTCGATCGACTACGTCGTCACCAAGCTGCCACGCTTCGCCTTCGAGAAATTCCCCAAGGCCGACGCCCGCCTGACCACCCAGATGAAGTCTGTCGGTGAAGTCATGGCCATCGGCCGTACCTTCCAGGAATCCCTGCAGAAAGCCCTGCGCGGCCTGGAAGTCGGCGCCTGCGGCCTCGACCCGAAAGTCGACCTGGCCAACCCGGAAGCCGCCAGCATCCTCAAGCGCGAACTGACCGTGCCGGGTGCCGAGCGTATCTGGTACGTGGCCGACGCCATGCGTTCGGGCATGACCATCGAGGAAATCTTCCAACTGACCGGTATCGACCTGTGGTTCCTGGTGCAGATGGAAGACCTGATCAAGGAAGAAGAGAAGGTCAAGACCCTGGCCCTGTCGGCGATCGACAAGGACTACATGCTGCGCCTCAAGCGCAAGGGCTTCTCGGACCAGCGCCTGGCCAAGCTGCTCGGCATCACCGACAAGAACCTGCGCCGTCACCGCCACAAGCTGGAGGTGTTCCCGGTGTACAAGCGCGTCGACACCTGCGCCGCCGAGTTCGCCACCGACACCGCCTACCTGTACTCGACCTACGAGGAAGAGTGCGAGGCCAACCCGTCGACCCGCGACAAGATCATGATCCTGGGCGGTGGCCCGAACCGTATCGGCCAAGGCATCGAGTTCGACTACTGCTGCGTGCATGCCGCTCTGGCACTGCGTGAAGACGGTTACGAGACCATCATGGTCAACTGCAACCCGGAAACCGTCTCCACCGACTACGACACCTCCGACCGTCTGTACTTCGAGCCGCTGACCCTGGAAGACGTGCTGGAAGTCTGCCGCGTCGAGAAGCCGAAGGGCGTCATCGTCCACTACGGCGGCCAGACCCCGCTGAAGTTGGCCCGTGCCCTGGAAGAAGCCGGCGTGCCAATCATCGGCACCAGCCCGGACGCCATCGACCGCGCCGAAGACCGCGAGCGTTTCCAGCAGATGGTTCAGCGCCTGAATCTGCTGCAGCCGCCAAACGCCACCGTGCGCAGCGAAGACGAAGCCATCAAGGCCGCCGGCACTATCGGCTACCCGCTGGTGGTGCGCCCGTCCTATGTACTGGGCGGCCGTGCGATGGAGATCGTCTATGAGCTGGACGAGCTCAAGCGCTACCTGCGTGAAGCGGTGCAAGTGTCCAACGACAGCCCGGTGCTGCTCGACCACTTCCTCAACTGCGCCATCGAGATGGACGTGGATGCGGTCTGCGACGGCACCGACGTGGTGATCGGCGCGATCATGCAGCACATCGAGCAGGCCGGCGTTCACTCCGGTGACTCGGCGTGCTCGCTGCCTCCTTACTCGCTGAGCAAGGAAGTTCAGGACGAAGTCCGCGTACAGGTCAAGAAAATGGCCCTGGAACTGGGCGTGGTCGGCCTGATGAACGTGCAGCTGGCCTTGCAGGGCGACAAGATCTACGTGATCGAGGTCAACCCGCGCGCCTCGCGTACCGTGCCGTTCGTGTCCAAGTGCATCGGCACCTCGCTGGCGATGATCGCCGCACGCGTCATGGCAGGCAAAACCCTGAAAGAACTGGGCTTCACCCAGGAAATCATCCCGAACTTCTACAGCGTCAAGGAAGCCGTCTTCCCGTTCGCCAAGTTCCCGGGGGTTGACCCGATCCTCGGCCCTGAGATGAAATCCACCGGTGAAGTCATGGGTGTCGGCGACAGCTTCGGTGAAGCCTTCGCCAAGGCCCAGATGGGCGCCAGCGAAGTGCTGCCGACCGGCGGTACCGCGTTCATCAGCGTGCGCGACGACGACAAGCCACAAGTGGCTGGCGTTGCCCGCGACCTGATCGCCCTGGGCTTCGAAGTGGTTGCAACTGCAGGCACCGCCAAGGTTATCGAGGCGGCCGGCCTGAAAGTGCGCCGTGTGAACAAGGTGACCGAGGGTCGCCCGCACGTGGTCGACATGATCAAGAACGACGAAGTGTCGCTGATCATCAACACCACCGAAGGCCGCCAGTCGATCGCCGATTCCTACTCGATTCGTCGCAATGCGCTGCAGCACAAGATTTACTGCACCACCACCATTGCGGCCGGTGAAGCCATCTGCGAGGCGCTGAAATTCGGTCCGGAAAAGACCGTTCGTCGCCTGCAGGATCTGCATGCAGGACTCAAAGCATGAGCATTACCAAGTACCCGATGACCGTCCAGGGCGCTCGCGCCCTGGAAGAAGAGCATCTGTTCCTGAGCAAGACCGAGCGCCCGCGCCTGAGCCAGGCGATCGGTGAGGCCCGCGAGCTGGGCGACCTCAAGGAAAACGCCGAATACCATGCCGCCCGTGAGGAGCAGGGCATGGTCGAGGCGCGTATTCGCGATATCGAAGGCCGCCTGCAGAACTCGGTGGTGATCGACGTGACCACCATTGCCCACACCGGCAAGGTCATCTTCGGCACCACTGTCGATCTGGAGAACACTGAAACCGGCGATCAGGTGACTTACCAGATCGTTGGCGAAGATGAAGCCGACGTGAAGAAGGGCAAGCTTTCCAGCGGTGCGCCTATCGCCCGTGCCATCATCGGCAAGGAAGAAGGTGACACGGTGGTGGTGAAGACGCCGAACGGTACGGTCGAGTACGAGATTGTCGAAGTCAAACACATCTGACCGGCGCCTGCGGGCGCCATCCCTCGAGGGGATCCTCTGGCAGCTGGCCCAGGTTTTCTGGGTTGGCGGCCTGTGGGTGTTCCATGTGGGGCTGGTGCCGGCGCTGAAAGTCAGTAGCCTGGCGCCGTTGCTGGTGCAGGATATCGCCGTGCAGATCGACCGCTGGTTGATTGGCGTGGCGCTGCTCGGGCTGTTGACCCAGCTGGCGGTATTGGCGAGGGTGGATGGCCTGGCGGCCTGGTGGCGGCAATTCCGCGGTCAGATGCTGTTGCTCGGTTTCGGCGCCTGTGTCAGCTATTACACGCTACGCTACGGGATCTCCGTGGGTGAGCGCTGGCAGATGTTCTGCATCCTGGTGCTGGGCTTCTCCGGCATCGTGCTGGTGGCCCAGCCGGTCCCGGTCAGGGCGCGGCATGCGCGCCACTGAGCGGAGCCACCGTTACTTGTAGCGGTGGATATTGGACAGCTGCTTGTTTGGCTGCGGGTTCTTACGGTAGATCAGCGCCTTCTTGCCGATGGTCTGCACCAGTTCGGCGCGGCCGACCTTGCACAGTTCCGCGATGGCGGCTGCACGCTCTTCGCGATCCTCGGAACGGATTTCGACCTTGATCAGCTCGTGATCGGCCAGGGCGCGCTCCAGTTCGGCGGCAACGCCTTCGTTCACGCCGTTGCCAGCAACGATCAGGACCGGCTTCAGGTCATGACCAATGGACTTGTATTGCTTCTTCTGCTCGTTATTGAGCGGCATAATCTGACCCTTTTCGTCTGATTCTGTAAAATTGACGGGCATTTTACCCGAGGGCCCCCGGCTCCGCCCAGTCAAACACGACGCATATCATCGAGGTGCCCCGTGGTACAACGTTCCAAAAGCAGCGCCAACTGGCTGCGCGAACATTTCAACGACCCTTTTGTGAAGCAAGCGCAGAAGGATGGCTACCGCTCGCGTGCGAGCTACAAACTGCTGGAGATCCAGGAGAAAGACCGCCTGATCCGCCCTGGCATGAGCGTGATCGACCTCGGCGCAGCGCCAGGTGGCTGGTCGCAGGTGACCAGTCGTCTGATTGGCGGCCAAGGGCGGTTGATCGCCTCGGACATCCTGGAAATGGACTCGATCCCGGACGTTACCTTCATTCAGGGCGACTTTACCCAGGATGAAGTACTGCAACAGATCCTGCAGGCGGTCGGTGATTCGCACGTAGACCTTGTGATTTCCGATATGGCCCCCAATATGAGTGGTACGCCTGCGGTGGACATGCCGCGTGCCATGTTCCTCTGCGAACTGGCCCTGGATCTGGCGACCCGCGTGCTCAAGCCCGGCGGGGATTTCCTGATCAAGATCTTCCAGGGCGAAGGTTTCGACATGTACTTGAAGGACGTGCGCTCCAAGTTCGACAAGGTGCAGATGCGCAAGCCGTCGTCCTCGCGGGATCGCTCCCGTGAACAGTACCTGTTGGGCAAAGGTTTCAAGGGAGCATGAAAGGTGTGCTGCGGGGTTGCCGATAGTTATTTCCAATCGGCTGCCCCGTCTGGATCGTCCGAACTTCGTGTAGTCTAGCTTTCACAAAGGGTTACAGACGGTGCCTGCGGATGCGTGGGCAATGTAGTAAGTTAGGGCGATGAATATCATGCGAGGCACGGCTGCGTCGTGCGCCGGCCTCAGAGGGTAGCGAATTGAACGACATGGCAAAGAATCTGATCCTCTGGTTGATCATCGCCGCCGTCCTGGTGACGGTGATGAACAACTTCTCGAGCCCTAACGAGCCGCAGACCCTCAACTATTCCGACTTCATTCAGCAGGTCAAGGATGGCAAGGTCGAGCGCGTGACCGTCGACGGCTACATCATTACCGGCAAGCGTACCGACGGCGACAACTTCAAGACCGTCCGCCCGGCCATCACGGATAACGGCCTGATCGGCGACCTGGTCGATAACCACGTCACTGTCGAAGGCAAGCAGCCGGAGCAGCAGAGCATCTGGACGCAGCTGCTGGTCGCCAGCTTCCCGATCCTGGTGATCATCGCCGTCTTCATGTTCTTCATGCGCCAGATGCAAGGCGGGGCGGGCGGCAAGGGTGGCCCGATGAGTTTTGGCAAGAGCAAGGCGCGCCTGCTGTCCGAAGACCAGGTCAAGACTACCCTGGCTGACGTCGCCGGTTGCGACGAGGCTAAGGAAGAGGTTGGCGAGCTGGTCGAGTTCCTGCGTGACCCGGGCAAGTTCCAGCGCCTGGGTGGCCGCATCCCCCGTGGTGTGCTGATGGTCGGCCCGCCCGGTACCGGTAAGACCCTGCTGGCCAAGGCCATCGCCGGCGAAGCCAAGGTGCCGTTCTTCACCATTTCCGGTTCCGACTTCGTCGAGATGTTCGTCGGCGTGGGCGCCAGCCGCGTGCGCGACATGTTCGAGCAGGCCAAAAAACACGCACCATGCATCATCTTCATCGACGAGATCGACGCCGTTGGCCGCCACCGTGGCGCCGGCATGGGCGGCGGTCACGACGAGCGTGAGCAGACCCTTAACCAACTGCTGGTCGAAATGGACGGTTTCGAGATGAACGATGGCATCATCGTCATTGCGGCTACCAACCGCCCAGACGTACTCGACCCGGCGCTGCTGCGTCCCGGCCGCTTCGACCGCCAAGTGGTGGTTGGCCTGCCGGATATTCGTGGTCGTGAGCAGATTCTCAAAGTCCACATGCGCAAAGTGCCGATCGGTGAGAACGTCAACGCTGCGGTCATCGCTCGTGGTACGCCTGGCTTCTCCGGTGCCGACCTGGCCAACCTGGTCAACGAGGCTTCGCTGTTCGCTGCGCGTGCCAGCAAGCGTGTGGTCGAGATGAAGGAGTTCGAGCTGGCCAAGGACAAGATCATGATGGGCGCCGAGCGCAAGACCATGGTCATGTCCGAGAAGGAGAAGCAGAACACCGCTTACCACGAGGCTGGCCACGCCATCGTTGGTCGTGTCGTGCCCGAGCACGATCCGGTGTACAAGGTGTCGATCATTCCGCGGGGTCGTGCCCTGGGCGTGACCATGTTCCTGCCGGAAGAAGACCGTTACAGCTTGTCCAAGCGTGCGTTGATCAGCCAGATCTGCTCGCTGTATGGCGGTCGTATCGCCGAAGAAATGACCCTGGGCTTCGATGGTGTGACCACTGGCGCTTCCAACGACATCATGCGTGCGAGCCAGATTGCCCGCAATATGGTCACCAAGTGGGGTCTTTCCGAAAAGCTCGGGCCGCTAATGTACGCCGAGGAAGAGGGCGAGGTGTTCCTGGGACGTAGCGCAGGTAGCCAGCATGCCAGCGTCTCCGGTGAGACGGCGAAGATGATCGACTCCGAAGTGCGCAGCATCATCGACCAGTGCTATGCCACGGCCAAACAAATTCTCACTGACAACCGCGACAAGCTCGATGCCATGGCCGAGGCCTTGATGAAGTACGAAACCATCGATGCCGATCAGATCGACGACATCATGGCTGGTCGCACTCCGCGTGAGCCTCGTGACTGGGATAATGATTCTGGCACCTCCGGCAACCAGGCGTCCCAGGATGATCGTCCGGAGTCGCCGATCGGCGGTCCAGCGGCTCAACACTAAGGGCACCTATGAGCTCAGTGCAGTACCCGACCCGGTTGCCTTGCGGCAACCGGGTTCTTGATTTGTCCCGTACCCATGTCATGGGTATCCTCAATGTCACTCCAGACTCATTCTCCGATGGTGGGCGCTTCAGCCAGCGCGATGCGGCCCTGCGTCATGCCGAGGAAATGGTCGCGGCCGGTGCGACCCTGATTGACGTGGGTGGCGAGTCTACCCGTCCCGGTGCCCGCGCCGTCTCTCCTACCGAGGAGCTGGAGCGTGTAGCGCCGATTGTCGAGGCGATCAACAGTCGGCTCGATGTGGTCATCTCGGTCGATACCTCGACGCCTGCGGTCATGCGCGAATCTGCGCGTCTTGGCGCCGGATTGATCAACGATGTGCGTGCCTTGGAGCGCGACGGCGCGCTTGATGCAGCGGCGGATGCCGGTCTCCCGGTCTGCCTCATGCACATGCGCGGCGAGCCGGGCAACATGCAGGACAATCCGCAATATGAAGATGTGACAGCTGATGTTACGCGCTATCTTGAACGGCGTATGGCTGCCTGTGCGGCGGCTGGCATCGGGGCTGAGCGCATCATCCTCGACCCGGGGTTCGGCTTTGCCAAGACCCTTGAGCACAACCTTAGCCTTTTCAAACACATGGAAGCGCTCTACCGCTTGGGAAGACCGTTGTTGGTGGGCGTCTCTCGCAAGAGCATGATCGGCCTCGCGCTGGGTCGTCCCGTCGGTGAGCGCCTATACGGCAGCCTGGCGCTGGCGGCATTGGCCATGACCAAGGGTGCCAGCATCCTGCGGGTGCATGACGTGACGGAAACCGTCGACGTGGTGCGCATGATTGCGGCCGTGCAGAGCGCCGAATAAGAACATTGGAGTCACTATGAGCAGAAAATACTTTGGTACCGATGGTATCCGTGGTCGCGTCGGCCAATTCCCCATCACGCCGGACTTCATGCTGAAACTCGGTTGGGCGGCAGGCATGGCCTTCCGTAAGCAGGGTAATTGCCGTGTACTGGTCGGCAAAGATACGCGTATCTCCGGTTACATGTTCGAGTCCGCGCTGGAGGCCGGTCTCTCCGCGGCCGGTGCCGACGTGATGCTGCTCGGGCCGATGCCGACGCCGGCCATCGCCTATCTGACCCGCACCTTCCATGCCGAAGCCGGCATCGTCATCAGTGCCTCGCACAACCCGCACGACGACAATGGCATCAAGTTCTTCTCCGGTGCCGGCACCAAGTTGCCGGACGAAGTCGAGCTGATGATCGAGGAACTCCTCGATCAGCCGATGAGCGTGGTCGAGTCGAGCAAGCTGGGCAAGGTTTCGCGGATCAACGACGCGGCGGGGCGCTACATCGAGTTCTGCAAGAGCAGTGTGCCCAGCAGCACCAGCTTTGAAGGTCTGAAGATCGTCGTCGACTGCGCCCATGGTGCGACCTATAAGGTGGCCCCGAGTGTGTTCCGTGAGCTGGGTGCCGATGTTACCGTGCTGCACGCTGCGCCGGATGGTCTGAACATCAACGAAAGTTGTGGTTCGACCCATATCGAGTCGCTGCAGGCGGCGGTGCTGGTCGGTCATGCTGACCTGGGCATCGCCTTTGACGGCGATGGCGATCGGGTGCTGATGGTCGACCATACCGGTGCGATCGTCGACGGTGATGAGTTGCTGTTCGTCATTGGTCGCGACATGCAGGAGCGCGGCAAGCTTCAGGGTGGAGTGGTCGGCACGTTGATGAGCAACCTGGGCCTGGAATTGGCATTCAAGGAACTGGATATTCCGTTCGTGCGGGCCAAGGTCGGTGATCGCTATGTCATGGCCGAACTGCTCGAGCGCGAATGGTTGCTGGGTGGTGAGAACTCCGGGCACGTGGTGTGCGGCAGCCATACCACCACGGGCGATGCGATCATCGCCGCGCTGCAGGTGTTGATGGCGCTCAAGCGTCGTGGCGAGAACCTCGCCCAGGCGCGTCAAGCCGTGCGTAAGTGTCCTCAGGTGCTGATCAACGTGCGTTTCGCTGCGGGCAAGAACGACCCCTTGGAGAATCCATTGATCAAGGAAGCCAGTGCCAAGGCGACCGAGGCAATGGCCGGTCGCGGCCGTGTGCTCCTGCGCAAGTCCGGTACCGAGCCGTTGGTGCGGGTGATGGTCGAAGGTGACGACGAAACCCAGGTGCGCGGCCATGCCGAAGCCCTGGCCAAGCTCGTTGAAGAAGTTTGTGCCTGAAAGAGGCTTGCCAGCGCAGATCGGGTTGGGTAAGATCTGCGCCCACTTTGACCGACGAGGTAAAGCATGCGTCGCCCCATGGTAGCTGGTAACTGGAAGATGCACGGTACCCGCGCCAGCGTCGCTGAGCTGACTCAGGGGTTGGGCAAAATGCTCATTCCCGACGGTATCGAAGTTGCGGTGTTTCCACCGGCCCTGTTCATCAATGACGTTGTTGATGGGCTGAAAGGCAAGGGAATCATCGTTGGAGCACAGAATTCTGCAGTGCAGCCCGAGCAGGGTGCATTGACCGGTGAAGTTGCACCGAGTCAGTTGTCTGAAGTCGGTTGCAAGTTGGTGTTGATCGGCCATTCGGAACGTCGCCAGATTATCGGCGAAAGTGACGAAGTGCTGAATCAAAAGTTTGCAGCCGCACAAAAAAGTGGTTTGACGCCAGTGCTCTGTGTAGGGGAAACTCTCGCCGAGCGTGAAGCAGGCAAGACGCTCGAAGTTGTAGGGCGTCAACTAAGCAGTGTGATCGACGCGTTCGGTATCGCTGCTTTTGCCAATGCAGTAATTGCCTATGAGCCTGTATGGGCCATTGGTACAGGTTTGACGGCCTCGCCCCAACAAGCCCAGGATGTGCATGCAGCCATCCGCAAGCAGTTGGCGGAGAAGGACGCCGAAGTTGCCCGTAAGGTGCAGCTTCTCTACGGCGGCAGCGTGAAGGCGGCTAATGCGGCCGAACTGTTCGGCATGCCGGATATCGATGGGGGGCTCATTGGTGGAGCGTCCCTGAACGCAGACGAATTCGGTGCAATTTGTCGCGCCGCAGGAAACTGAAAAATGCTGGAAACAGTCGTAGTTGTTTTTCATCTGTTGGCGGCACTGTCACTGGTAGTTATGGTGTTGTTGCAACAGGGTAAAGGTGCGGAAGCAGGTGCATCTTTCGGCGCAGGTGCTTCAAATACTGTGTTCGGAAGCCAAGGTTCCGCTACCTTTTTGAGTAAAGTTACTGCTATACTTGCTGCCACTTTCTTTTTGACTGCACTTGGGTTAGGATACTTCGCCAAGCAGCAAGCACACCAGCTGACTCAAGCTGGTCTGCCAGATCCAGCAGTGCTGGAAGTCAAAGAGCAAAAGCCGGCAGTCAATGATGATGTACCGGTGCTCCAGCAGCAGAAGAGCGAAACCACCAACTCTGGTGATGTACCTCCTCCAGCCAAAGAGCAGCAGTAACGGGTTTCAAATGTAGTATTGCCGAGGTGGTGGAATTGGTAGACACGCAACCTTGAGGTGGTTGTGCCCATAGGGTGTAGGGGTTCGAGTCCCCTTCTCGGTACCAATTGAAGCATGAAAGCCCGCTTTGAGCGGGCTTTCTTGCAGGTGGAGGTCGGATTGACCCTGCACAGGGTTCAGTCTTATACTTTCGCCCCAGCTTTGTCGCGGGGTGGAGCAGCTTGGTAGCTCGTCGGGCTCATAACCCGAAGGTCGTTGGTTCAAATCCAGCCCCCGCAACCAGCTTCAGCAGAGCCCCTTTTCAGGGGCTTTTTGCTAGCCGAACAGTTTTAGGCGTCGTTGTCCAACGGCGCTTTCAGGGATGGGCGCTTCGCCCATTTTTTATTTGCACAGCATGCACGAGGGGGTTCAGGTGTCGAGCAAGCTAGAACAGTTGCAGGCCTTGTTGGCCCCGGTTGTCGAGGGCCTGGGCTACCAATGCTGGGGGATCGAATACGTCTCCCAAGGCAAGCATTCGGTACTGCGTATCTATATCGACAAGGAAGGCGGTATCCTGGTGGAAGACTGCGAAGCCGTCAGCCGTCAGGCCAGCGCCATCCTCGATGTGGAAGATCCGATCAGCTCTGAATATACCCTCGAGGTTTCCTCTCCAGGCATGGACCGCCCGCTGTTCACCTTAGAACAGTTTGCAGCGCATGCCGGCGAGCAGGTGAAGATCAAGCTGCGTACGCCCTTCGAGGGCCGTCGTAACTTCCAGGGCCTTCTCCGCGGTGTGGAGGAGCAGGATGTGGTGGTGCAAGTGGACCAACACGAGTTCCTGTTGCCGATCGACTCGATCGACAAGGCCAATATTATTCCCAGTTTTGACTGAGACGTGCCGGGCCCGGCGGACTTTCCGGGCCCAATGGCTTGCGCAAGGCGAGGCGTACGATGAGCAAAGAAGTACTGCTGGTTGTTGAATCGGTATCCAACGAAAAAGGTGTACCGCCCGGCGTCATTTTCGAAGCGCTGGAAGTGGCCCTGGCCACTGCGACCAAAAAACGTTTTGAGGACGAAGTCGACCTGCGTGTGGAAATCAACCGCCACACCGGTAGCTACGAGACCTTCCGCCGCTGGACCGTGGTCGACGAAAACGACCTGGACGATCCGGCAATCGAGACCTGGCTGGAAAAGATCCAGGACACGCACCCGGATGCCAAGATCGGTGACGTGATCGAAGAGAAGATCGAGTCGATCGAGTTCGGTCGTATCGCCGCCCAGACCGCCAAGCAGGTCATCGTGCAGAAGGTCCGCGAGGCCGAGCGCGCCCAGGTGGTCGATGCCTACCGCGAGCGCGTGGGCGAGATCATCTCCGGTACCGTGAAGAAGGTCACCCGCGACAACGTCATCGTCGACCTGGGCAACAATGCCGAGGCGCTGCTGGCCCGCGAAGACATCATCCCCCGTGAGACCTTCCGTGTCGGCGTGCGTCTGCGCGCGCTGCTCAAGGAAATCCGCACCGAGAACCGCGGCCCACAGCTGATCCTGTCGCGCACCGCGCCGCAGATGCTGATCGAGCTGTTCCGCATCGAAGTGCCGGAAATCGCCGAAGGCCTCATCGAAGTCATGGCCGCTTCCCGTGATCCGGGTTCGCGCGCCAAGATCGCCGTCCGCTCCAAGGACAAGCGCATCGACCCGCAAGGCGCCTGTATCGGCATGCGTGGTTCGCGCGTCCAGGCCGTATCCGGCGAGCTGGGTGGTGAGCGTGTGGATATCGTCCTCTGGGACGAGAACCCGGCGCAGTTCGTCATCAACGCCATGTCGCCGGCAGAGGTTGCCGCGATCATCGTTGACGAGGACGCCCATGCAATGGATATCGCCGTTGCCGAGGACAACCTGGCCCAGGCGATCGGCCGTGGCGGCCAGAACGTCCGCCTGGCCAGCCAGCTGACCGCCTGGACCCTGAACGTGATGACCGAGAAGGACATCCAGGCCAAGCAACAAGCTGAAACCGGCGACATCCTGCGTAATTTTGTCGAGGAACTGGAAGTCGACGAGGAGCTGGCACAAGTGCTGGTCGACGAAGGCTTCACCAGCCTCGAAGAAATTGCCTACGTACCGTTGGAAGAAATGCTCAACATCGATGGCTTTGACGAGGAAATCGTCAATGAGCTCCGCGCTCGAGCCAAGGACCGTTTGTTGACCAAGGCCATCGCTACCGAAGAAAAACTGGCAGACGCCCATCCGGCCGAAGACCTGCTCTCCCTCGAGGGCATGGACAAGGACCTGGCGGCGGAACTGGCGGTGCGCGGCGTGGTTAACCGCGAAGACCTGGCCGAGCAGTCGATCGACGACCTGCTCGACATCGACGGCATCGACGAAGAGCGTGCCGGCAAGTTGATCATGGCCGCCCGAGCCCACTGGTTCGAGTAATTAGGCGCGGCCTGAGGAGAGAAGTGCATGACGCAAGTCACGGTGAAAGAACTGGCCCAAGAGGTCGAGGCACCGGTAGAGCGCCTGCTGCAGCAGATGCGTGAGGCAGGTCTGCCGCACACCGACGCCGGTCAGGTAGTGACCGACAATGAGAAGCAGACCCTGCTGACTCATTTGAAGAGCAGCCACAAGAGCAAGGCGGAAGAGCCGCGCAAGATTACCTTGCAGCGCAAGACCACCAGCACTCTGCGTGTCGCCGGTAGCAAGAGCATCAGCGTAGAAGTACGCAAGAAGAAAGTCTTCGTGCAGCGCAGCCCGGAAGAGATCCAGGCTGAGCAGAAACGCGAGCAGGAAGAGCGTCGCGCCGCGGAAAACGCCGCGCGCGAGAAGGTTGAAGCCGAAGTTCGCCAGCGCAACGAGGAGCAGGCACGCCGTCAGGCCGCCGAGGCTCCAGCCGCCGCGCCAGCGCCCAAGGCCGAGCCGGCACCTGCCGCTGCCCCGGTAGTGGCCAACGCACCGGTGTCCGAAGACGCCGCCGCGCGTGCTGCCGAGCGCAAGAAAGACGAGACCCGTCGCAACGAAAGCCGTACCCGTGATGACGATCGTCGCGGTGGTGGCCCAGCCGCTGCCGGTCGTGGCGATGCGCCGCGCATGTCCGTCAAGGTCAAGGTCAAGGAGAAGGAAAAGGCTCCGACTCCGCGCGCCGCACCACGCACCACCGATGAAGAAAGCGATGGTTTCCGTCGCGGTCGCGGTGGCAAGGGCAAAGGCAAGAAGCGCAACGCGCATGGCTTCCAGAGCCCGACCGGTCCGGTCATCCGTGACGTGACCATCGGCGAGACCATCACGGTCTCGGAACTGGCGCAGCAGATGTCGGTCAAGGCCGCTGAAGTCGTCAAGTTCATGTTCAAGCTCGGTACCCCGGTGACCATCAACCAGGTGCTCGACCAGGAAACCGCTCAGCTGGTAGCAGAAGAGCTGGGCCACAAGGTCACCCTGGTCAGCGACACCGCCCTGGAAGACTCCCTGGCCGAATCGCTGAAGTTCGAAGGCGAGACCACCTCGCGTGCGCCGGTCGTGACCGTCATGGGCCACGTCGACCACGGCAAGACCTCGCTGCTCGACTACATCCGTCGTGCCAAGGTTGCTGCTGGCGAGGCCGGTGGTATCACCCAGCACATCGGTGCCTACCACGTCGAAACCGACCGTGGCATGGTCACCTTCCTCGACACCCCAGGCCACGCTGCGTTCACCCAGATGCGTGCCCGTGGTGCCAAGGCGACCGACATCGTCATCCTGGTGGTGGCGGCGGACGACGGCGTGATGCCGCAGACCCGCGAAGCCGTGCAGCATGCCAAGGCAGCTGGCGTACCGCTGGTCGTTGCAGTGAACAAGATCGACAAGCCAGGCGCAGACCTCGACCGCATCCGCAACGAGCTGTCCGTCGAAGGCGTGACCTCCGAGGAATGGGGTGGTGACACGCCGTTCGTCAAGGTTTCGGCGAAGATGGGTACCGGCGTCGACGAGTTGCTCGAAGCGGTCCTGCTGCAGGCCGAGATCCTCGAACTCAAGGCCACTCCGACCGCACCTGGTCGTGGTGTGGTGGTCGAGTCGCGTCTGGACAAGGGCCGTGGCCCGGTGGCGACCATCCTGGTTCAGGACGGTACCCTGCGTCAGGGCGACATGGTCCTGGTCGGCTCCAACTATGGCCGCGTGCGTGCCATGCTCGACGAGAACGGCAAGCCTGTGAAGGAAGCTGGCCCGTCGATCCCGGTCGAGATCCTCGGCCTGGACGGCACGCCCGACGCTGGCGAAGAGATGTCGGTGGTTGCCGACGAGAAGAAAGCGCGTGAAGTTGCGCTGTTCCGTCAGGGCAAGTTCCGCGAGGTCAAGCTGGCCCGTGCTCATGCCGGCAAGCTGGAAAACATCTTCGAGACCATGGGTCAGGAAGAGAAGAAGACCCTCAACATCGTCCTCAAGACCGACGTGCGCGGCTCCCTCGAGGCGCTGCAAGGTTCGCTCGGCGGCCTGGGCAACGACGAAGTTCAGGTTCGCGTCATCGGTGGCGGCGTCGGTGGTATCACCGAAAGCGATGCCAACCTGGCGCTGGCGTCCAATGCTGTACTGTTCGGCTTCAACGTGCGTGCCGATGCCGGCGCGCGCAAGATCGTCGAGCAGGAAGGTCTGGATATGCGTTACTACAACGTGATCTACGACATCATCGAAGACGTCAAGAAAGCCCTGACCGGCATGCTCGGCAGCGATGTTCGCGAGAACATCCTGGGTGTCGCCGAAGTCCGTGACGTGTTCCGTTCGCCGAAGTTCGGCGCCATCGCTGGCTGTATGGTCATCGAGGGTACCGTGTACCGCAACCGTCCGATCCGCGTTCTGCGCGACGACGTGGTGATCTTCGAAGGCGAGCTGGAATCGCTGCGTCGCTTCAAGGACGATGCGTCCGAAGTACGCAACGGCATGGAGTGCGGTATTGGCGTCAAGAGCTACAACGACGTCAAGGTCGGCGACAAGATCGAAGTGTTCGAGAAAGTCCAGGTGGCTCGTACCCTGTAAGGGCCGAGCGTGGTGCAGGCCCCGCCCCAGGGCGGTTGCCTGTACCTCTGAAGGTGGCGCCCGGTCAGGCTTCGAGCTTGACCGGGCGTTTGCCGCTTTAAGATACAGGTAGCAAGAATGGCAAAAGAATACAGCCGTACCCAACGTATCGGGGATCAGATGCAGCGTGAGCTGGCAGAGCTGATCCGCCGTGAAGTCAAAGACCCTCGTGTCGGTCTGGTCACCATCACCGCTGTGGATGTCAGTCGTGACCTGGGCCATGCCAAGGTGTTCATCACCGTGATGGGCCAGGACGGAGCCGATGCCGTGCCGCAGACCCTCAAGGCCCTGACCAGTGCCGCGAGCTTCCTGCGCCTGCACCTTGGCCGCGTCATGCAACTGCGCAGCGTGCCGCAGTTGCATTTCCACTTCGATGAGAGTGTCAGCCGAGGTGTCCACCTGTCTGCACTGATCGAGCGTGCGGTGGCCGAAGACCGCCTGCACAAGGATGCCGACGAGCTGGACACCAAGGAGTAAGCGGTGGCCCAGGTCAAACGTATCCGCCGCAACGTCAGCGGCATCATCCTGCTCGACAAGCCACTGGGGTTCACCTCCAACGCCGCGCTGCAGAAGGTTCGCTGGCTGCTCAACGCCGAGAAGGCCGGCCACACCGGCAGCCTCGACCCGCTGGCCACCGGCGTGCTGCCACTGTGCTTTGGTGAGGCGACCAAGTTCTCACAGTACCTGCTCGAGTCCGACAAAGGCTACGAAACGGTCATGCAGCTGGGGCAGACTACCAACACCGGTGACGCCGAGGGCGAGGTGCTGAAGACCCGCGACGTGACCGTTGGTCGCGCCGACATCGAAGCGGTCATTCCGCGTTTTCGCGGTGAAATCCTTCAGGTACCGCCGATGTACTCTGCCCTCAAGCGTGACGGTCAGCCGCTGTACAAGCTGGCCCGTGCAGGAGAGGTAGTGGAGCGCGAGGCGCGTTCTGTTACTATTGGCCGCTTGGAGTTGCTCGAGTGCGAAGGCACGCGTGCGCGCCTGTCTGTCGGGTGCAGCAAAGGCACCTATATCCGCACCCTGGTGGAGGATATCGGTGAGGCGTTGGGCTGTGGTGCCTACGTCGCCGAACTGCGTCGCACCCAGGCCGGGCCTTTCGCGCTGGCACAGACCGTGACGCTCGAGGAGCTCGAGCAGGCCCATGCCGAAGGTGGCAACGAAGCGCTTGATCGTTTCCTGATGCCGTCAGATAGCGGGCTGCAGGACTGGCCGCTGGTGCAGCTGTCCGAGCACAGCGCGTTTTACTGGCTGCATGGCCAGGCAGTACGTGCGCCGGACGCGCCGCAATTCGGCATGGTCCGCGTACAGGATCACAATGGTCGCTTCATCGGTATCGGTGAAGTGAGCGAAGACGGGCGCATTGCGCCACGTCGACTGATTCGGTCGGAATGACCGATACCACCGGCAGAGGCTTCGGCCGAAACCGGTGGATACGAGGGTGGCTGTTATTAGGCACGGTCACACCTCTTCTTACTAATACGGGACTTGTTCCCGGCCTATTGGAGACCGTTCGCGGGATCCGTATATCAGGAGAAGCCAAATGGCCCTCAGCGTCGAAGAAAAAGCTCAGATCGTTGCAGACTATCAGCAAGCCGCCGGCGACACCGGTAGCCCGGAAGTACAGGTTGCCCTGCTGACCTTCAACATCAACAAGCTGCAAGGCCACTTCAAGGCCAACGATAAAGACCACCACTCCCGTCGTGGTCTGATCCGTATGGTCAACCAGCGTCGTAAGCTGCTGGATTACCTGAAGGGCAAAGACACCACTCGTTACAGCGCCCTGATCGGTCGCCTGGGCCTGCGTCGCTAATAGCGGCCTGGCCAGTGGTGTTGCATGGTGTGTCGCATTCTTCGGCAACGCTGCCTGTCAGCGTCGCCGTTGGACACGCCACGCGATCTGCGAGGTTGGCAGCCTGGTGTGCCGAGCGGTTTATCCGCCCGGCGCCAGGCTCCCAGCCTCGTGTTGTATCTGGACGGTCAATGGGGCCGATTCCCCGTTCTGCCCAAGAATTCGCAAGAACCAGTTCCCCCAAGAGCCACTGAAAAAGGTAGGAAACCGTGAACCCGGTAATCAAGCAATTCCAGTTCGGTCAATCGACCGTTACCCTCGAAACGGGCCGCATTGCCCGTCAGGCCACCGGCGCCGTGCTGGTCACCGTCGACAACGATGTCACCGTGCTGGTGACCGTGGTTGGTGCCAAGCATGCCGATCCGAGCAAGGGCTTCTTCCCGCTGTCCGTGCATTACCAGGAAAAGACCTACGCCGCTGGCAAGATCCCAGGTGGTTTCTTCAAGCGTGAAGGCCGCCCATCCGAAAAAGAAACCCTGACTTCGCGCCTGATCGACCGTCCGATCCGCCCGCTGTTCCCTGAAGGTTTCATGAACGAAGTGCAGGTTGTCTGCACCGTGGTTTCCACCAGCAAGAAGACCGATCCGGACATCGCTGCGATGATCGGTACCTCGGCTGCCCTGGCCATCTCCGGCATTCCGTTCGAAGGCCCGATCGGCGCCGCCCGCGTTGCCTTCCACGAAAGCACTGGCTACCTGCTGAACCCGACCTACGAGCAGCAGGCCGCTTCGAGCCTGGACATGGTCGTTGCCGGTACCGAGTCGGCCGTACTGATGGTTGAATCGGAAGCCAAAGAGCTGACCGAAGACCAGATGCTGGGCGCCGTGCTGTTCGCCCACGACGAATTCCAGGCCGTGATCAAGGCTGTCAAAGAGCTGGCTGCCGAAGCCGCCAAGCCGACCTGGGACTGGAAACCTGCCGTTGCCAACACCGAGCTGTTCAACGCCATCCGCGCCGAGTTCGGCGAAGCGGTGTCGCAGGGCTACACCATCACCGTCAAGGCCGACCGCTACGCGCGCCTGGGCGAGCTGCGCGATCAAGCGATCGCCAAGTTCTCCGGTGAAGAAGGCCAGCCATCGGCTGGTGAAGTCAAAGACATCTTCGGCGAGATCGAATACCGCACCGTTCGCGAAAACATCGTCAACGGCAAGCCACGTATCGACGGTCGCGACACCAAGACCGTGCGCCCGCTGAACATCGAAGTCGGCGTTCTGCCGAAGACCCACGGTTCGGCCCTGTTCACCCGTGGCGAAACCCAGGCCCTGGTCGTCGCGACCCTGGGTACCGCCCGTGATGCCCAGCTGCTGGACACCCTCGAAGGCGAGAAGAAAGACCCCTTCATGCTGCACTACAACTTCCCGCCGTTCTCGGTAGGCGAGTGTGGTCGCATGGGCGGTGCTGGCCGTCGTGAAATCGGCCACGGCCGTCTGGCCCGTCGTTCGGTACAGGCCATGCTGCCGGCCGCTGACGTGTTCCCGTACACCATCCGCGTGGTATCGGAAATCACCGAGTCCAACGGCTCCAGCTCCATGGCTTCGGTCTGCGGTGCCTCCCTGGCGCTGATGGACGCGGGCGTGCCGATGAAGGCGCCGGTTGCCGGTATCGCCATGGGCCTGGTCAAGGAAGGCGAGAAGTTCGCCGTACTGACCGACATCCTGGGTGACGAAGACCACCTCGGCGACATGGACTTCAAGGTAGCCGGTACCGCCAAAGGCGTCACCGCGCTGCAGATGGACATCAAGATCAACGGCATCACCGAAGAGATCATGGAAATCGCCCTGGGCCAGGCCCTGGAAGCGCGCCTGAACATCCTCGGCCAGATGAACCAGATCATCGGCGAGTCGCGTACCGAGCTGTCGGCCAACGCACCGACCATGATCGCGATGAAGATCGACACCGACAAGATCCGTGACGTCATCGGTAAAGGCGGCGCCACCATTCGCGCCATCTGCGAAGAGACCAAGGCTTCGATCGACATCGAAGACGACGGCTCGATCAAGATCTTCGGCGAAACCAAGGAAGCCGCGGACGCTGCCAAGCAGCGCATCCTGGGCATCACTGCCGAAGCCGAGATTGGCAAGATCTACGTCGGCAAGGTCGAGCGCATCGTTGACTTCGGTGCCTTCGTCAACATCCTGCCGGGCAAGGACGGCCTGGTGCATATCTCCATGCTGAGCGATGCTCGCGTCGAGAAGGTCACCGACGTGCTGAAGGAAGGCCAGGAAGTCGAAGTACTGGTACTGGACGTGGACAACCGCGGCCGTATCAAGCTGTCGATCAAGGACGTTGCCGCTGCCAAGGCATCGGGCGTCTAAGCCTTTCGAGGCTAAAGGAAGGACCCTTCGGGGTCCTTTTTTTATGCCTGCCGCAAAATAGTTGAGAGCATGCATCTTGCACGTGGCTTTTTTGCCGGGATTGCAAAATGCACGGTACGGGCTTCTGATTGCTTTGTTTAACTCATTGATTTCAAAGGGTTTATAGGGTGTGCAAAAACTGGCACAGCCCCTGCAACTACCTTACTACCTGACGCCAGGAACCAAGGCGCAGACCTTTCGAAAAAACAGGAGTGACCCACATGAAGAAGTTCGCCATTGCTGCCGCTACTGCTACCGCTCTGACCCTGACCATGGCTAACGCGGCATTTGCTGCCCAGTCCACCCAGGCCCCGATGACGCTTGCGGCCGGTGAGGTGACCAAAGCCAAGGAAGCCACTTCCGACACCTGGATCACCACCAAGGTGAAGGCTGACCTGATGACCGAGAAAGGCGTGCCTGGCAGTGACATCAAGGTCGAAACCAACAAAGGCGTAGTGTCCCTGTCTTCGGACGTGGCCATTACCGATGCACAGAAAGACATGGCGGTTGCCATCGCCAAGAAGATCAAAGGCGTACAGGCCGTCTCGGCTGATGGCCTGAAAGCCGAATAAGGATTGTCCCGTCGGCCAAAAGGATTTGGCCACCCCTTCAAGCAAAAGCCCCGGCCATCGCCGGGGCTTTTCTTTTGGCATTCAGGAAGCCGGCTTCAGCTCACCGGGTTTCGGGCGATCACATTGCTCTCGAAGCACACCTGCTCTTCGATCAGCGGCTCCACCAAGGGGCGGCTGTCGCGAAAATGCGCGGTCCGGGTATGCGCCTCGTACGCCTCATCGTCCTGGTAGATCTCGTACAGGTAGATGACATTGGCATCCTCCCGGTCCTGCGAGACATCGAATACCAGGCAACCCGGCTCGGTGGCGACCGACGCCGCGGCGTTGGCATTGATGGCTGCCAGGAAGGCATCGGCGGTGCCGGGTTTCACCAGCGTCTTGATAAATAGGCAGTACACATGACATTCCTTTTGTTTTAAATTCTATTGTGAATTGTATACAAAAAAGGAGCCGCACTCATGTCCGATCTACCTGCCCGCCCAGGCCGTCTCAATGGCCTGCGGCACATCGCCCTGCTGGTCCCCAACCTGGAGGAGTGCGAGCGCTTCTACGTGGATGTGCTGGGCATGGAGGTGCTCAACCGTGCCAACGAAGACTTGGTCTACCTCACCTGCGGCAACGACAACCTGTCGCTCGGGCGCGGCGCAGGCGCGGCCAACGGGCTGCAGACCCTGGATCACTATGGCTTCATCGTCGACAGCGTGGAGGAGCTGGAAGCCTGGTACCAGTACTTCAAGGCCCATGGCGTGACGCTGCTGGATCGCCCGTTCAACCACGGCGATGGCGCGCGTAGCTTCCATTTGCTGGACCCGGCGGGGAACAAGGTGCAGCCGCTGTATCACCCGGCGGTATCGGGGCAACGGCTGGCCTGATGGTATTGATCGCCTGAGCTGCCCTCATCGCCGGCAAGCCGGCTCCCACAGAGGTACAGTCTGTATCTGTGGGTGCCGGCTTGCCGGCGATGAGGGCGACTCGGTCGAGAAGGTTTACTCGGCATCCAGATGCATCGGCGTCACCACGCGGCCATCGCTCTCGGCCTGGCCGAGGTTGGTGTCGATGAAGTACACCCGGTCATCTTCCAACTGGCCCTTGTCCACCAGATAGTCCTTGATGCTGCTGGCCCGCTCCTGGCCCAGGTTGCGCAGCAACACGGTGCTTTCCGCCCAGGACTTGATGACTGCCTCGCGCAGCTTGGCGCTACGCTCGTCACGGCCCAGGTCCTGCCATTCAGCCGGGGGCTGCTGTTTCAGGCGGGTACGGTAGATGCCCTCGAGCATCGCCGGCTTGTCGCTGTCGTCCACCACCAGCAACGAAGCATTGGCTGGCACCTTGTCGCCCCGACGCTGGAGGATCTTGTACCAGGTCGCCTGGTACTCGCGCTCCAGGCGCTGCTGGGCGATCAGCGGGCCGTCACTGCTCTGGGCCGCCGTGCCTTCGATTTCCAGGCGCAGTTCAGGGCGCTCCTTGAGAGCCGAGGCGAGCTTGTCCAGGGACGTTTGCACCTCGGGCGTAAGGTCGCTCGAGCCGGCGGCGAAAGACACGTTGCCGAGATCTTCCGCGCCACCCCCCGAGACCAGCCCGCCGAGCAGCTTGAACGGCGCCTGCGCCGCGCGCAGCACCAGGTTGCGCAAGGTCTGCCAGACGATCGGCATCACGCTGAACTGCGGGTTGTTGAGGTCGCCCGACACCGGCAACTCGATGGAAATCTTGCCTTCGGTATCCTTGAGCAAGGCCACCGCCAGGCGGATCGGCAGGTCCACGGCATCCGGGCTGTCGACCTTCTCGCCCAGCTGCAGTTGCTCGATCACCACCTTGTTCTCGGCCTTGAGCTGGCCGTTGGTGATCAGGTAATGCAGGTCGAGGTTCAACCGGCCCTTGCGGATGCGCATACCGGCGAACTTGCCGGAGTAGGGCGTCAGGGTTGTTAGCTCGACACGCTTGAAGCTGGTGGCGATGTCGAGGCTGGCCAGTGGGTTGAACGGGTTGAGCGCGCCCTTGATGGTCACAGGTGCGTAACGGTCTACCTTGCCCTTGATATCGACCTTGGCCGGTAGCGGCTTGCGGTTGTCGATGGTGCCGATCTGGCCGTTGAGCTGCTGTACTGCGGTAGCGAAGTTGGGCGTCAGGGTCAGGTCGGCGAAGTTGGCCGAGCCGTCGTTGATGCTGATCTGGCCGATGTGGATGCCCAGCTCCTTGCCGCTGCCGGCAGCGGCGGGCTTGCTCGGGGCCGGGGCAGGCTTGTCGGCGGGTTGCGGGATCAGCAGGTCGTCGACGTTGGTGGTGCGGTCTTCGTTGATGATGAAGCGTGCGTAAGGTTGCAGCAGGGTGACCTTGTCGATCGACAGGGCATCGCCATGCACGTACGACAGGCCATCGACGTTGACCTGCTGCCATTTGACGAAGTCGCGGTTCTTGATGGTGTCCAGGGTGTGCAGTTGGTTGGCCTGGGCCTTGCCGGTGATGCTGAAGGCCAGGGGCTCGGTGCTCTTGAGGTCGACCTTGAGGTCGCTGGAGAGCATGCCACTGCGCAGTTCCAGGCGGATGAACGGGCTGATGTAGGCCTGGGCCACCCGCAGGTCGATATCGCGGGTGGCAACGTCGAGCTTGGCCGAGACCGGTGCCAGGTTGACCTGGCCTGCGGCCTGCAGCTTGCCCTGCTTGCCCACGCCGGTGTCGAGCTTGAGGGTGAAGGGCGACTGGTTGAGGCTGTCGAAATTCTGCAGGTCGAGGTTGAGCGGGCCGACATCCAGGGCCACCGGCTCTTTCTGGCTGCGATCGGCCAGGTGGACCATGTAGTTGCGCGCCTGCACGTCCTTGAGCAGGACCTGCCAGGGCTTGCTCGGCTCTTTGGCAGCCTGTTCTTCCGGGGTGGGTTCGGCGGCGGCGGGCTCGGCCTTTTCCTTTGGCGTGGCCTTGGCCGGCTGGCTGGCGAACAGCTTCTGCCAGTCGAGCTGGCCGTCCTTCTCCAGGGCTGCCCAGGTTTCCAGCTTGTCGCTGCGGATCTTGCCGACGGTGACCAGCTGCTTGGCCAGGTCGATGGAGGTTTCACTGACCTCCAGGCTGGCCAGGCGCGCCAGTGGGCGGCCGTCCGGGGCCTTGATGGCGAAGGGCGCGACCCGCACCGAGGTGTTGTCGAGCAGCAGCTCGGTTTCCTTGGAAAGGTTGAGCTTGTAGTGGGTGTCGAGGCTGACCGTGCCGTCTTCCAGCACCAGCGGCACGGCGTCGCGCACGTAAGGCCAGAACAGCTTCATCTTGCCGTCGGTGACTTTCAGCGTGCCCTCGGAAGCGATTGGCGTCAGGCTGAGCGTGCCGCTCCAGTCGATACGCCCACCCGCCGGGCCGTTGGCCACCAGGGTCATGTCGGCGTTGTCGTCGGGGAGGGTGCTGAGGTTCTTCAGCTCCAGGTTCATCGAGTCGTAGAGAAACTCGATCGGCTCGCTCGGGCGCAGGTCCTGGAAGTGCAGGTAGCCCTCGCTCAGCTTGATGCTGGCGATGCGCAGCGGGAACGGGTCGCTTGGCGGCTCTTCGGCCTTGGGCTCGCTGGGGGGGATCTTGAACAGTTGGGCCAGGTTGAGGCTGCCGTCCTTGGCGAACAGCAGCTCGGTGCGCGGCTTGTCCAGTTCCACCGCGTCAAGGCGCAGGGCCTTGGTCCACAGGCTGTCGAGGGACAGGTTGGCGTAGAGGCGCTCGAAGCCGACCTGCTCCTTGCCGGGCTCGCCGATCTGCAGGCCCCACAGGGTCAGCTCGAGGCTGAACGGATTGAGTTCGATGCGCTGCAGGTGCGCCGGCACCGTGGCGTACTGCGCCAGTTGCTGGTTGGCGATGCGCAGGGCGACGCCGGGGAGAATGAAAAAGCCGAGCAGGCCGTACAGGGCCACGAGGGCCAGCAGTGCGCCAATAGCGCGGGTCAATCCTTTGGGCATGTGTCGCTTCGTCTGTATCAGGCTGGAGTGCTTGGAGTATGGCACGTTAAATCGGTTCCGATGAACGGGCCAAAATACCTCATTCGACGCCCATGCGCCGCCTGGCGCGGTGCGCCGAACCATTGCGCATGGCCCAGCGCAGCACCGGCGCGGTGTTGCTCAGGCCCAGACGGATCATGCGCCGCTCGATCGCACCCTGATGCAGGCCGAGCATTGCGCTGGCCCAATCCGGCAGCAGGTCGATGCCGGCCTTGAGCATCAGCTTGCCCACCGGCTCGGCAAGGCGGCTGGGGGCCGGGGCCTTGAGCAGGATATCGACCACCTCGAGGCTGCGCGCATCGCACTGCAACTGCGGGCGCATGCGCTGCAGGTAGGCATCGACCTCGGCACAGGAGCGGGGCACGTCGCGCGCGCCCAGGCGCTCGGCGATCAGGGCGATCTCGTTGTAGTAGGCGTCCTGCGCGCTACGCGGCAGGCCAGGATTGCGGTAGCGCAGGTGGGCGGCGAGGAAGCTGCTGACTTCAGCCACATGCACCCAGGTCAGCAGGTCGGGGTCGCTGGCGGCATAGGGGCGGCCATCGGCCGCGGTGCCGACTACCTTGAGGTGGATGGTGCGGACCTTGTCGATCAGCCACTCGGCGTCACGGGTCGAACCGAAGGTGGTGCCGGAGATGAACTGGCTGGTGCGGCGCAGGCGGCCGAGCAGGTCCTGGCGAAAGTTCGAATGGTCCCAGACCCCGGCCAGGGCCAGCGGATGCAGTAGTTGCAGCATCAGCGCGCTGATCCCGCCTACCAGCATGCTGGGGAAGTCGCCATGCACCTGCCAGCTGATGCTCTGTGGGCCGAACAGGCCGGGATCGCCCTTGGGCGACTCCAGGTCGAGCTGGCCGAGGGCCAGCCCGGTGAGGCTCATGACTTGGGTTTCGATGCGGCGACGCAAGGCTTCCATGGCGACCTGTGCTGGCCGCCATGGCGGCCGTCTAAGGGATTGGGCGATTGTCGTCCAGTCGGGCACTGTCCGGGCTGGTGGGCGCGTGCGTTTCGAACGCGCCGCCCTGCACATGATAAACCGTGGGCTCCGCGGAAAAATATGGTGTCAGGTGGGCCATGAAGACTTGGTGGTCTTCACTGGCCTCGAAACCCGGCGCGTGGTCCTCGAGTGTTTGCCATTGCACGATCAGGTTGAATTGATGGGGACTCTCGATCCCTTGCGCGAGCATATGGCTGACGTGACCCTTGGCTCGGCTGAGCAACGGGGCGACCTCGGCGAATGCGTGCTTGAAGGCATCGACGTGGGACGGACGAATGGGAAGCAGGGCAATTTCGTAGATCATGGCGGTCCTTGAAGTCGAAAAGAGTGGCAGGTACTTCAAGCGCTGGCGGGATCGGCCATGGGCACGACCGCAATGGCGATCTTCCCCTGCAGGCCATTGTTGGCGCTTTGCAGCCGGGCGTGGGCGAGTGGAACCTCAGCGAGGGTGTAGACGGCGCCCACGTGTGGCTTCAGTTGCCCGCGCTCGACCAGCGCGCTCAACTCGTCGAGCTTGCCGCGGTGCTGCCGGGTGAAGACGAAGTGGTAACTCGCGTTGCGGCCCCAGGCCTGGATCAAGTTCTGCGGTTGCGCGATGTCCACGATCGACACCACGCGCCCCAGTTGTGCCAGGACGTCCGGGCTGCGTGCCAGGGTATCGCCACCGATGGTGTCGAAGACCACGTCGACGCCTTGGCCCCCGGTTTCCCGCAGGACGACATCGACATAATCCTGATGCTCATAGTCGATGACCACGTCAGCGCCCATTTGCCGCACGAATTCGGCATTGGCCTCGCGCACGGTGGTGAACACCCTGGCGCCCATGGCCTTGGCCAGCTGGATCGCCACGTGGCCGACACCGCCTGCGCCGCCGTGAACCAGAATGCGCTCGCCCACCCTGAGCGCCACACGCACGACCAGGGCCTCCCAGGCCGTGCCGCCGACCAGGCTCAGGCTGGCGGCCTCCAGATGGCTCAACGAAGGTGGCTTCAGGCCGACGATGCCTTCGGCGGCGACGTGGTACTCGGCATAGCTGCCCGCCCCGTCGAAGATCTGCGGTGTGTACCACACCTCGTCGCCTGGCCTGAACGCGGTCACGCCCGGCCCGACGGCTTCGACGACGCCGGAAACGTCGTGCCCGGTAATGGCCGGGAGGGGCACCAGGTCAGGGTAGTCGCCACGCCGAACCTGGTAATCCAGGGGATTAATGGAGGTGGCATGCACCCGGACCAGCACCTGTCCGGCCTGCGGCACCGGTTTGGCGACATCGCGATAGGCGAATGCGTCCGGGCCGCCAAAGGAATCCAGTATCAACGCGTTCATGGTGTTTCCTCGTTTCGATAAAAAGGGATATCGGGAAATATCGATGTATCAAGTAGAGCGAAGTTGCTGTTCTGTGCCTTGGCACCTGCCAGGTGCCGCAGTTATTGCCTCCTTGAGTTCGATAAAACGGGATATCGAGAAAAGTCGATGAATAAAGATAAAAGTAAAACCTACAACTCGCTCCCGATCAGCTCGGCGAGCGCGCTGATGGCTGCTTCGTTACGCTTGTAATAGGTCCACTGGCCAATGCGCCGGACTTCGACCAGGCCTGCGCGCTGCAGGGTGGCCAGGTAGTCGGACACCGTCGACTGCGACAGCCCGACGCCTTCCTGGATGCTGCTCACACAGACGCCGACCGTATGAACGTCACCTTCGTCCTGGGGAGGAAAGTGTTTCACCGGGTCTTTCAGGCCTTTGAGGATCTCGAGACGGGTACGGTTCGAGAGTGCCTTGAATATGTCGAGCAGTTCCATGGCGCGATAATATCGGGATTTACCGATATGTCAATGTGGGAAACGATGATCGGGGCGGCGGTGGCCGCCCCGAGGGTTCTACTGGTTGAGACGTTTGTCGATCAGCCCCTGGACCACGCTGGGGTCGGCGAGGGTGGACGTATCCCCCAGGTTGTCCAGCTCGTTGCAGGCGATCTTGCGCAGGATGCGCCGCATGATCTTGCCCGAACGGGTCTTGGGCAGGGCGGGCGCCCACTGGATCAGCTCGGGCTTGGCGAAGCTGCCGATTTCCTTGCTGACCAGGGCCAGCAGTTCGGCCTTGAGCGCCTCATCCGGTTCTATGCCGTTCATGGGGGTTACGAAGGCATAGACGCCCTGGCCCTTGAGGTCATGGGGATAACCGACCACCGCGGCTTCGGCGACGCTGTCGTGCAGCACCAGCGCGCTCTCCACCTCGGCGGTGCCGATGCGGTGGCCGGAGACATTGATCACGTCGTCGATGCGCCCGGTGATCCAGTAGTCGCCATCGGCGTCGCGGCGGGCGCCGTCGCCGGTGAAGTAATAGCCGGGCATGGGCTTGAAGTAGGTGTCGACCATGCGCTGGTGATCGCCGTAGACGCTGCGGATCTGCCCGGGCCAGCTGGCCTTGATCGCCAGCAGGCCGGCGCCTGGCCCCTCGATGAGCTTGCCCTTTTCATCCAGCAGCACCGGCTGTACGCCGAACATCGGCTGGGTGGCGCAACCGGGCTTGAGCCTTTGTGTGCCGGGAAGGGGCGTGAGCATGATGCCGCCGGTCTCGGTCTGCCACCAGGTGTCGACGATGGGGCAGCGTTTCTGCCCGACCGCCTCGAAGTACCATTCCCAGGCCTCTGGGTTGATCGGCTCGCCGACGCTGCCGAGCAGGCGCAGACTCTGGCGCGAGGTGCCCTGCAGCGGACCGGAGCCTTCACGCATCAGGGCCCGCAACGCGGTGGGCGCGGTGTAGAAGATGTTCACCTGGTGCTTGTCCACCACCTGCCAGAAACGCGAGGTGTCGGGGTAGTTGGGCACGCCTTCGAACATCAGCGAGATCGCGCCGTTGGCCAGCGGGCCATAGACGATATAGCTGTGGCCGGTGACCCAGCCGACGTCGGCGGTGCACCAGAACACCTCGCCGTCGCGGTAATCGAACACCACCTTGAAGGTTATCGTGGCCTGCAGCAGGTAGCCGGCGGTGCTGTGCAGCACGCCCTTGGGTTTGCCGGTGCTGCCGGAGGTGTAGAGGATGAACAGCGGGTCCTCGGCGTTCATCGGTTCGGGTGGGCAGTCGTCACCGGCCTTTGCCGTTGCCTCGTGGTACCAGAGGTCACGGCCTTCGCTCCAGCTGACGTCGCCGCCGGTGCGCTTGACCACGAGCACGCTGCTGACGGCCGGGCAGCTGGCCAGCGCCTTGTCGACATTCTGCTTGAGCGGTATGCGCTTGCCGCCGCGCACTCCTTCGTCGGCAGTGATCACGGTACGGCAATCGGCGTCGAGGATACGATCACGCAGGGCATCGGGGGAGAAGCCGCCAAACACCACTGAGTGAATGGCGCCGATGCGGGTGCAGGCGAGCATCGCGTAGGCGGCCTCGGGGATCATCGGCATGTAGATGCACACCCGGTCGCCTTTGTTCACGCCCCGGGCTTTCAGGGCATTGGCCAGCCGGCACACCTGGCGGTGCAGCTCGCGGTAGCTGATGGCCTTGCTGTCGTTGGGATCGTCGCCTTCCCAGAGCAGGGCGGTCTGCTCGCCGCGGGTGGCCAGGTGGCGGTCGATGCAGTTATGACTGACGTTCAGCTGGGCGCCGTCGAACCAGCGCGCCGTGCCGGTCTTCAGGTCGCATTGCTGCACGCTCGACCAGGGCTTGATCCAGTCCAGGCGTTTGGCCTGCTCGGCCCAGAAGGTGTCGGGGTCGTCAACCGACTGGCGATAGAGGCGGCCGTAGTCGTCGTCGGAGAGTGTGGCGGCCTGGCTGACGGCCAGTGCCTCGGGATAGTCGCGGATATCGAACATGGCGGGTGGTCCTGCTCTTGTTAGGGGCGAGGGACTGCAACGGCTATTCGATGGACAGTGTAGAGGGTGGGGGTGTTCCCGGGCGGAAAGCATCGCGGGGCAAGCCGCATCGGCGCACCGATGCGATTTGCCCCGCGATTGACGGCTACTGGTCGATCAGCCGCGATGACGGCCGCGGAAGTAGTTGATCAGGCCTTGGGTCGAGCCATCCTCGGCGCTGTCTTCCTGGGCGCCGACCAGGCGCTGGTACACGCCCTTGCCCAGTTCCTTGCCCAGCTCCACGCCCCACTGGTCGAAGGCGTTGATGCCCCAGACCACGCTCTGCACGAACACCTTGTGTTCGTACATTGCCACCAGCGCGCCAAGGCGGCGCGGGCTGATGCGCTCGACCACCAGGGTGTTGCTCGGGCGGTTGCCCGGGATCACCTTGTGCGGCGCCAGCTTGGCGATGTCGTCCTGGTTCAGGCCCTTGGCGCGCAGTTCGGCCTCGGCTTCCTCGCGGGTCTTGCCGAGCATCAGTGCCTGGCTCTGCGACAGGCAGTTGGCGTATAGCCACTGGTGATGGTCGGCCACCGGGTTGAAACTCACCACCGGCACGATGAAGTCGGCCGGGATCAGCTGGGTGCCCTGGTGCAGCAGCTGGTGGTAGGCATGCTGGCCGTTGCAGCCGACGCCGCCCCAGATCACCGGACCGGTTTCGGTCTGCACCGGCGTGCCATCGGTCAGCACGCTCTTGCCGTTGGACTCCATGTCCAGCTGCTGCAGGTGCTTGGTGATGTTGCGCAGGTAGTGGTCGTACGGCAGGATCGCGTGGCTGCGGGCGCCCCAGAAGTTGCCGTACCACACGCCCAGCAGGGCCAGCAGCACCGGCATGTTCTTCTCGAACGGCGCGGTCTGGAAGTGCTGGTCCATGGTGTAGGCGCCGGACAGCAGCTCCTTGAAGTTGGCGGTGCCGATGGCCAGGGCGATCGGCAGGCCGATGGCCGACCACAGCGAGTAACGCCCGCCGACCCAGTCCCACATCGGGAAGATGTTCTCTTCGCGGATGCCGAAGGCCACGGCCGCGGCCTTGTTGCTCGACACGGCGATGAAGTGGCGGTACAGCTCGGCTTCCGAGCCACCCTGGGCCAGGTACCAGGTACGCGCGGCCATGGCGTTCTTCAGGGTTTCGAGGGTGTTGAACGACTTCGACGACACGATGAACAGGGTGGTCTCGGCGCGCAGGTTGGCCGACAGTTCATGGAACTCGCTGCCGTCGATGTTCGCCAGGTAGTGGCAGCGCACGCCGCGCTGGGCGTAGGGCAGCAGAGCCTCGGAGACCAGCTCCGGGCCCAGGAACGAGCCGCCGATGCCGATGTTGACCACGTCGGTGATCGGCTTCTCGCTGTAGCCGCGCCACAGGCCGTCGTGGATGCGCCCGACCAGTTCGGTGATCTGGTTGAGCACCTTATGCACTTCGGGCATCACGTTGACGCCGTTCACGCTGAGCTTGTCGCCGACCGGGCGACGCAGGGCGGTGTGCAGCACCGGGCGGCCTTCGGAGGCGTTGATGATCTCGCCGCTGAACATCGACTTGATGGCCGCTTCCAGGTCGACTTCCTTGGCCAGGTTGACCAGCAGGTCTCGGGTCTGCTCGGTAATCAGGTTCTTCGAGTAGTCGAGAAACAGGCCGCAGCTGCTCAAGGAGAACTGTTCGAAGCGCTTGCCGTCGGCGGCGAAGGCTTCGCGCATGCTGAAGCCCTGCATGGCGTCGCGGTGTTGCTGGAGCGCCTGCCAGGCGGGCAGCGCCGTCACATCGTGGGGGGTACGGTAATACGCCATTGCGGGTGGTTTCCTTGTTGCATGGTCAGGCTTGGACAGCGGCAGTCATTGCCGGTTGCAAGCTGGACATTATAGGCATTGGCGCCAAGGCGGGAATGGGGGGAGGCGGGCGGCGCGGATTAAAAATTGTCACCGGCCTGATACCCAAGGCACGCGTGGGGCGGCATCGAGCCGCTCCCACGCGTCGAGCTCAGGCGGTCTGCTCTTCCAGATGCAGATAGAGATTGTCGATCAGCCGGGTGTTGCCCAGGTAAGCCGCGGCGATCACCACCAGGTCACGGTCATCGACCTGAGCCGGGCGCAGTGTGACGGCATGGCGTACTTCCAGGTAATCCTTACGGAACCCGGCGGCTTCGAGTTGCGCCTGGCCCTCGGCGATCAGCGCCGCGTAGTCGCGCTGGCCGCGGCGCAGGGCCTCGGCCATGTCGCCCAGCACACGGTACAGCGCCGGCGCGGCGGCACGCTGTTCCGGCGTCAGGTAGCCATTGCGCGACGACAGCGCCAGGCCATCCTCGGCGCGCACGGTCGGCTCGCCGATGATCTGGATCGGCATGTTCAGGTCGCGGACCATGGCGCGGATCACGGCCAGTTGCTGGAAATCCTTCTCGCCGAACACGGCCAGGTCCGGCTGGACCATGTTGAACAGCTTGCTGACTACGGTCGCCACGCCTTCGAAGTGGCCAGGACGGCTGGCGCCGCACAGCCCTTCGGACAGTTGCGGCACGCTGACGCGGGTCTGCACGGTCATGCCGTCGGGGTACATTTCCTCGACGGTGGGGGCGAACAACAGGTGGCAGCCGGCCTGGAGCAGCTTCTCCTGGTCGGCGGCGAGGGTGCGCGGGTACTTGTCCAGGTCTTCGCCGGCGCCGAACTGCAACGGGTTGACGAAGATGCTGGCGACCACGAAGTCGGCGCGCTGGGCGGCCTTGGTCACCAGGGCGGCGTGGCCGCTGTGCAGGTTGCCCATGGTCGGCACGAAGGCGATGCGCTTGCCCTCGCCGCGGGCGCGGGCCACGGCGGCGCGCAGTTCACGGACGGTCTTGACGGTATTCATGCGCTGAACCCATGTTCGCTGCCGGGGAAGCTGACTTCCTTGACCGCGCGGACATAGGCGGCCAGGGCGCTCTGGATGTCCGGTTGGCCGGCCATGAAGTTCTTCACGAACTTTGGCACGCGGCCACTCAGCGACAGGCCGAGCATGTCGTGCAGTACCAGCACCTGGCCATCGGTGGCGCTACCGGCGCCGATACCGATCACCGGGATGCCCACGGCCTGGGAGATTTCCGCGGCCAGTTCGCTGGGCACACACTCGAGCAGCAGCATGGCCGCGCCGGCCTGTTCCAGGGCGATGGCGTCGGCGCGCATCTGCCGCGCCTGGGCTTCCTGGCGCCCCTGGACCTTGTAGCCGCCCAGCACGTTGACTGTCTGCGGGGTCAGGCCCATGTGCGCGCACACCGGCACGCCGCGTTCGGCCAGCAGGCGGATGGTCTCGCCCAGCCAGGCGGCGCCTTCGATCTTGAGCATGTGGGCGCCGGCGCGCATCAGCTCGGCGGCGTTGGCAAAGGCCTGCTCAGGGGTGGCGTGGGCCATGAATGGCAGGTCGGCGAGGATCAATGCGCCATCGTTGCCGCGTTTGACGCAGGCGGTGTGGTAGGCCATGTCACGGTTGGTGACGGGCAGAGTGCTGTCATGGCCCTGCAGGACCATGCCCAGGGAGTCGCCCACCAGCAGCACTTCCACGCCGGCCTGGCTGGCGGCCTTGGCGAAGGTCGCGTCATAGCAGGTCAGCATGGTGATTTTTTCACCCTTGGCCTTCAGGCCGTGCAGGGTGGTCAGGGTTACTTCAGGCATGTAGGGGAGTCCTCGTTCAGGCGCTGTGAACAACAACTGCGTACAACGCGTGTATTCATCTTCCGGAGCGGCACATCATCGGTCGTGATGTTCGGGCACAGGTCCGTCCGAGCCTAAATGGGTGATTGCGGCATAGTGGCGCCGCGGGACGCCTATAGTCGTGAGCGAGGTGGGGGAAGTCAACCAGCCGTGTTACCGCATTGTTACGGCGTGGGTGTTACTGGCGTTACCGTCGTTTGAAACGCCCGAATTACAGGCGTTCCAGGCCGACGAACGGGCAGCCTTCGAGCAACTGGGCCAGGGGCCGGCCGTCGGCAAGGCAGAAGGTGGCGGGGACCAGCTCGGCGAGCGGGTACAGCACGAAGGGGCGGGCCTGCATATGGTAGTGCGGTACTTTCAGGCGCGGCACGTCGATGACCTGGTCGCCGAACAGCAGCATGTCCAGGTCGAGGGTGCGTGGGCCCCAGCGTTCCTTGCGTATGCGGCCCTGGCCGTTCTCGATGGCCTGCAGGGCGTCCAGCAGGTCCAGCGGCGCCAGCGCCGTGTCGATGGCCGCCACGGCGTTGGTATAGCGTGGCTGGCCCGGCAGCAGCGAATCGCTGGTGTAGAGCGCCGAGGCCGCCGCCAGGCGGGTCTCGGCGATCAGGTCCAGCGCCTGCAGGGCGCTGCGCAGCTGCTCGGCGGGCTCATCCAGGTTGCTGCCCAGGCCGATGTACGCACGGGTGGTCATGCTCAGTCCCAGGCCTGCTCGTCGTCACGCTTGCGCTTGCCGCCACTGCGCTTGCGCTTGCGTGGGCCGGCACCGGCGCCAGCGGCGTCGTCACGGTTGCCCAGCTCGCGGATCATGTCGCGGCGCTGGCTGTCGTTGGCATCCTGGTAGTCGGTCCACCATTGGCCCAGCCCATCGGTTTCCTCGCCGGCGCTTTCACGCAGCAGCAGGAAGTCGTAGCCGGCGCGGAAACGCGGGTTGTCCAGCAGCATGTCGGCGCGCTTGCCACTACGTCTTGGCAGGCGCTCCTGCATGTCCCAGATCTCGCGGATCGGCAGGGTGAAACGCTTGGGGATGGCGATGCGTGCGCACTGTTCGGCGATCAGGTCGTGGGCCGCGCCGTTCATGGCTGGAATCGGCGGCACGCCCTGGCTCTGCAGGTACAGTACGCGGCTTGGCAGGGCTGGCCAGAGCAGCGCGGCGAACAGGAAGGCGGGCGTCACCGGCTTGCCCTGCTTGACGCGCAGGTCGGTGTTGGCCAATGCCTGGCTGATCAAGCTGTGGGTGTAGCTCGGGCGTTCTTCCAGGGCGTGGCTGCTGGCCGGGAACAACGGCTCGAACAGTTGCAGGTCGACCAGCATCTCGAAGGTGATCGCGCCCTGGCCGTTGAGGAACAGCTTGAGGCTTTCCTCGAACAGGCGCGCGGGCGGGATGTCGCGCAGCATCGGCGCCAGCTCGCGGATCGGCTGCACGGTGTGCTTCTCGATGCCGAAGTCCAGCTTGGCGGCGAAGCGCACGGCGCGCAGCATGCGTACCGGATCTTCCTGGTAACGGTGGGTCGGATCGCCGATCAGGCGCAGCAGCCGGTTACGGATGTCGTGGACACCGTTGGCGTAATCGAGGATGCGTTCGCTGACCGGGTCGTAGTACAGGGCGTTGATGGTGAAGTCGCGGCGTTGCGCGTCTTCTTCCAGGGTGCCGTACACATTGTCGCGCAGGATGCGACCGCTAGCATTGTGCGACGAGCGGTGGCTGTCGGACTGGTCGTCATCGGAGTGAGGCGCACGGAAGGTGGCGACCTCGATGATGTCACGGCCGAAATGCACGTGGACCAGCTTGAAGCGCCGGCCAATGATGCGGGCGTTGCGGAATTCCGCGCGGATCTGCTCGGGCGTGGCGCTGGTGGCGACGTCGAAGTCCTTGGGCGTGATGCCCAACAGCAGGTCGCGCACACAGCCACCGACCAAATAGGCCTGGTAACCGGCTGCCTGCAGACGCTCGACGATGCTCACGGCATGGCGGCTGAACTGGCTGCGTTGCAGCGAGTGCTGGCTCTTGTTGATCACTTCAGGCGTGGTGCGCCTGTGGTGCTGGCCACGAACGGGCGGGCGGAACGACTGGAACAGCTTCTTCAGCATGGGATGCACTGTTTGAAGGAATGATCGGCCAAGGATAGGAGAATGGCCGCATGATGGGCGGGGATTCTAGCATTTACTGGGGGAATGGTGTAGGCGGTGTGGCAAGGGTGATGCAGATGTGAGAAACGACATGGGGAGCCGAAGCTCCCCATCAAGTCGTTGCGTGCTCTTATTGTTCTTCTGTTGGGCTTTTTGTTTTTGTTGAATGCCCTGTCCACAAATCACAAAGCTTGTGGACGCCCCCCAAACCGGGGGTGAAGAGCAAACGGATTGCTTTGGTCGCCGAGTTGATGCTGATCTGTCGATCCAATCAGTTCAGGTGCTGCTTTTGAGTGCAGTTTTTGTTGTTCTCTGCCTGATCGTGGGGCAAGCCCCAAACACAACGCCTCTCCAAAAGAATCAGTTAGCTGCGCCTCCGCCGTCTTGTTTTTATTGTGCGTGAGCCGTTTCGTCTTGTTCTTATTCTGAGTTGCAGTGCTTGTTATTGTTCTTGTACCAGACATATAGCAGGTGCCGTGCCAACTTTTGAAAATCCAGTGAAATCGGGGGTTTCAGCGTTTCAGGCAGGTTTTGCCGCGGGGCAAATGTAGAAATTTCGTTACCTTACGCCTCGGGGGATGTTACGGCTGACAGGGTGGGTAACAGATTTTCCCGGGAACTGATGTGTTACCGCCCAAACGCATCGCGGGGCAACTCCACTCCCACGCGCTGTGGGAGCGGGGTTGCCCCGCGATGCTTTTACGCTGAATCAGTTGTCGCTGGTGGCGTTGCTCTTGCGCCGGGGGATGCCCAGGCGCTGGCGGCGTTCCCACAGGCATTTGCGGCTGACGCCCAACTTGCGGGCCAGCTCTGTCTCGGTCATGTGGTCCTGGTGCTCGAGCACGAAGTGCTGGAAGTAATCCTCCAGCGAAAGGTCCTCGGTCGGCTCATGGCTGGCGCTGTTGCTGCTGGCCAGCGCCGGCAGGTTGTCCAGCATGTCGTCGTCTTCCAGGTCGCTCAACTCGATGTCGATGCCCAGCAGGTCGGCGGAAATTTCCGCGCTTTCGCTGAGAATCACTGCTCGCTCCACCGCGTTTTCCAGTTCGCGCACGTTGCCCGGCCAGCTGTAGTGGCGGATGGCTTGCTCGGCATCGTGGGAGAAATGCAAGTCGTCGCGGCCAATCCGTGCGCTCTGGCGAGCAAGGAAGGCATTGGCGATCTCGTTGACGTCGCTGCCGCGCTCGCGCAGGGCTGGCAATTTCAGGGCGATCACATGCAGGCGGTAGTAAAGGTCTTCACGGAACTGCCCGGCCTTGGCCAGGTTCTTCAGGTCACGGTGAGTGGCCGCGATCAGGCGCACGTCGACCTTCTGCGATTGCACCGAGCCCACCCGGCGGATCTCGCCTTCCTGCAGTACGCGCAGCAGGCGGGCCTGGGCTTCCAGTGGCAGCTCGCCGATCTCGTCGAGGAACAGGGTGCCACCATCGGCGGCTTCGACCAGCCCCGCACGGCCCGCGCTGGCGCCGGTGAAGGCGCCCTTCTCGTGGCCGAACAGTTCCGACTCGATGAGGGTTTCCGGGATCGCCGCGCAGTTCACCGAAATCATCGGTGCCTTTGCCCGGCGCGAGAGGTTGTGCAGGGCGCGGGCGACCAGCTCTTTACCCGTGCCGGATTCACCCTGGATCAGCACATTGGAATCGGTTGGCGCGACCTTGCGAATCTTCACGAACATGTCCTGCATCGGCGGGCAGGAGCCGATGATGCCGATCTCGCCGTTGGCGGCGGCGGGGCTGGCCTTGTCCGTGCTGGCCTTGCCATTGGCGGCCCGGGGTTCGCCGGCCGGCGCCGAGGCTGGGGCGTTCACCCGGTCGCGCAGGATACGCGCCACGGCCTGGAGCATCTCGTCGTGGTCGAAGGGCTTGGCGATGTAGTCCACCGCGCCCATTTTCATCGAGTCCACCGCCGAGCGCAGGCTGGCGTAGCTGGTCATGATCAGTACCGGCGTGCCCTGGCCAAGCTTGATCAGCTCGGTGCCCGGGGCGCCCGGTAGACGCAGGTCGCTGACGATCAGGTCGAAGGTGGCAATGCTGAAGCGTTCCTGGGCTTCCTGCACCGAGCCGGCTTCGCTGACCTGGTACTGGTTCCGCTCGAGCAGGCGACGCAGGGCCGAGCGGATGATGGTTTCGTCTTCGACGATCAGAATGTGCGGCATTGATTCAATTCTCTCGACGGTCTCGAATTTCAGGGGACGTCGCTACGACATGCCGGGGCAGGGTCACGCGGATCCGGGTACCACGTTGGCGCTCGATGTCGGCCGGGCTGTCGATGGTGATTTGCCCATAATGCTCTTCCACGATGGAATAGACCAGCGCGAGCCCCAGTCCGGTTCCTTCGCCTGGGTCCTTGGTGGTGAAGAAGGGTTCGAACAAGCGGTCCATGATGCTTTTCGGGATACCGCTGCCTTCGTCCTCGACCACCAGGTCGACGGTGTGCTCGCTGATTTCACTGCGCACGCGCACGGCGCTGCCGGGATTTGATGCGTCGCGGGCGTTGGAGAGCAGGTTGATCAACACCTGGGCGAGGCGTTGCGGGTCACCTTCGACCCAGTGTTCCGGGTCGCAAAGGTTGAAGAACTGTACTTCGAAATTGCGCCGGTTCAATGCCAGCAGACCAATGGCATCCTGCGCCACCTCGGCCAGGCACACCGGCTCCTCGCTGTTCTGCTGGCTGCCACCGGCGTGGGCGAAGCTCATCAGCGACTGAACGATGCGCGACACGCGCTTGGTCTGCTCGAGGATCTGGCTGGACAGCTCGATGATCTCGCCATCGCCCTCGCGCTCCTCACGCAGGTTTTGTGCCAGGCAGGCGATGCCGGTGATCGGGTTGCCGATCTCGTGGGCCACGCCAGCGGCGAGGCGGCCGATGCTGGCCAGGCGCTCGGAATGCACCAGCTTGTCCTCCAGCGCCTGGGTCTCGGTAAGGTCTTCGACCAACAGCACCAGGCCGCTGTTGCCCGGAGCCAGTGGCTCGTCGATGGCCGCCTTGTGCAGGTTCAGCCAGCGCGGCTGGCCGTCGAGGACCAGGCGCTGTTTGTGCAGGTGCTCGTCGGGCACGTTGATGAAGCCTTGCAGCAGGCCGCGCCAGGGCTCGGCGATGGTCACCAGGCGTGAGCCGACCACATGCTTGGCGGCGATGCCGGTGAGTTCCTCCATCGCCTTGTTCCACATCAGGATCTCCTGGTCCTTGGCCAGCGAGCACACGCCCATGGGCAGCTCCTGCAGGGTCTGGCGGTGGTAGCGGCGCAGGGCGTCGAGCTCGGCGGCAAGGCCGGTCAGGCGCGAGTGATAGTCCTCGAGGCGGCTCTCGATGAAGTGGATGTCTTCGGTGACGTAGTTTTCGTTGCCGGACTTGTACGGCAGGAAGGTCTCGACCATGTCCTGCGCCACGCTCGGGCCCATCAGGCCGGAGAGGTTGGCTTCGATGCGGTCGCGCAGGCGCCGCAGGGCGTAGGGGCGGCGCTCGTCGAACGGTAGGTAGAGATCACGCAGGGCCTGCTCGACCTCCTTCTGCGCGGCCTTGGCGCCCAGCGGCTTGGCCAGCTGGGTGGCGAACTCCTGGGGCGAGGCGGCGTGCAGTTCGCGGCGTTGCGGGCGACGCACGTTGTCCACCGCGCAGGCCTCGGCGGCGCTGACCTCTTCGCTGCTGGCATTGGTGAACAGCGAGATCAGGGTGAACAGCAGGACGTTGGCAGCAAGCGAAGCGATGGCCGCCATATGCCAGCTGGTGTCGTCCAGCACGTAGATCATGTCCAGCAACGGGATGTAAAAGCCCTGCAGGTTGCCCAGCAACGGCAGCAGCATGGTCACCATCCACACCAGCATGCCGGCCAGCAGCCCGGCGATGAACCCTCGTCGGTTGGCGGTCGGCCAGTACAGCACCGAGAGTACCCCGGGGAGGAACTGCAAGGTGGCGACGAAGGCGACGATGCCGAGGTTGGCCAGGCTCTGGTGATTGTTCTGGGTGAGGTAGAAGACGAAGCCAGCGGTGATGATGGCGACGATCAGCGCCCGGCGGGTCCACTTCAGCCAACGGTAGATGTTGCCTTCGGCCGGCGGCTGGTACAGCGGCAGGACCAGGTGGTTCAAGGCCATGCCCGATAGCGCCAGGGTAGTGACGATGATCAGCCCGCTGGCGGCCGACAATCCCCCGACGTAGGCCAGCAACGCCAGCGCTTCATTGTTGGCGGCGATGCCCAGGCCCAGGGTGAAGTATTCCGGGTTGGTGCTGGCGCCCAGGCGCAGGCCCGCCCACAGCACCAGCGGCACGGCCAGGCTCATCAGCAGCAGGAACAGCGGCAGGCCCCAGCTGGCGCTGACCAGCGAGCGCGGGCTGAGGTTTTCGGTGAAGGCCATGTGGTACATGTGCGGCATGACGATGGCCGAGGCGAAGAACACCAGCAGCAGGGTGCGCCATGGGCCCTCCTGCAGCGGTGTGTGCAGGGCGGCGAGAGCGGTCTGGTTCTGCAACAGCCAGACTTCCAGCCCATGGGGGCCACCGAACACACCGTACAGTGCGTAAAGGCCGACACCGCCCAGGGCCAACAGCTTGATCACCGATTCGAAGGCGATGGCGAACACCAGGCCTTCATGCTTCTCGCGGGTGGCGATATGGCGTGAGCCGAAGAAGATGGTGAACAGGATGATCAGCATGCAGAAGGCGAAAGCCACCCGCGCCTTGACCGGCTCGCCGGTGAGGATGCTGATCGAATCGGCCACTGCCTGGATCTGTAGCGCCAGCAAGGGCAGCACGCCGATCAACATGAAGATGGTGGTCAGCGCGCCGGCCCAGGTGCTGCGAAAACGGAACGCCAGCAGGTCGGCCAGTGACGACAGCTGGTAAGTACGAGTGATCTTGAGGATCGGATAGAGCAGCACCGGGGCCAGCAGGAAGGCCCCGGACACCCCCAGGTAGCAGGCAAGGAAGCCGTAGCCATATTGATAGGCCAGGCCGACCGAGCCGTAGAAGGCCCAGGCACTGGCATAGACGCCCAGCGACAAGGTGTAGGTCAGGGGGTGGCGAATGATCGCCCGCGGGATCAGCCCGCGCTCGCTGACCCAAGCCACGCCGAACAGCACCAGCAGGTAGGCGGCGCTGATCAGGATCATCTGAGTCAGGCTAAAGCTCATCGGCATCTCGTTGGCTCTGCAGAATGAAGGTGACGACGATGAGGATCAGCCAGAGCAGGTAGGGGCGGTACCAGGCACCGGTCGGCTCGATCCACCAGTCCATGATGGCGGGGGAGAACAGGTAGATCCCCACCACCAGAAGCAGGACCAAACGATAGATGTACATGCTGGCCTCGAAGGGTTGGGCGCTGCGGTTTGGACTTATTATTGGCGCAAATGGCTGGGGCGATGCTAGCGGGAATCGGGGCTGTTAGCCAAGGGTTTGAATTTGTTGGGCTTTTGAAGTTGCGTAGCGCTCTGCGCCTTAGCGCAGATTGGCTTCGGGTACCGTCATCTGTCGAGCGATGTGCTCCGGTCGCCACTGCTGGCGCGCCACCGCCAACACCTCGGCCGGGCTGGCTCCCGCCAGTGCTGGATCGGTCTGCTGCCCCAGCGCACGCAACGCTCGCAACAGCAAGGGCGTGGCCTGGTCGGTCGCGAGTGGCGGCGAGCGATACGACTTGCCCAACTTGTGTCCGTCGGGTTGCACGATCAATGGAATATGCAGGTAGCGCGGCTGCGAGAAGCCCAGCAGCTCCTGCAGGTACAGCTGGCGTGGTGTGTTGTCCAGTAGGTCGGCGCCGCGCACGATGTCGGTGACGCCCTGCCACGCATCGTCCAGTACCACTGCCAACTGGTAGGCATAGAGCCCGTCGCGGCGTTGGATGACGAAGTCGCCCACCTCGCGCCCCAGGTGCTGTTCGAAAGTACCCTGGACGCGATCCGTGAAGCGGTAGATCAGTTCCGGCACGCGCAGGCGAATGGCCGCGCCTTGCCGGGGATGCCCGGCGTTACGGCAAAAGCCTGGGTAGATACCGTCGTACCCTTCCAGTTGCTTGCGCGAGCAGGTGCAGGCATAGGCCAGGCCCATGCTGAACAAACGGTCGACCACGGCGGCATAGGCCTCGTGGCGCTGGCTCTGGAATACCACCTCGCCGTCCCATTCCAGGCCGTAGCGCTCCAGAGTCTGCAGGATGGCGTCACGGGCGCCAGGCATTTCCCGGGGCGGGTCGGTGTCCTCCATGCGTAGCAGCCAACGGCCACCGACGGCGCGGGCGTCGAGCCAGGAGGCGAGGGCGGCCACCAGCGAGCCGAAGTGCAGGAAGCCGCTGGGGGTGGGAGCGAAGCGGCCGATGTAGCGGGAGTCGATCATGGTATTGCACAGCTATATAAATGAAGACGGGGCGTACCAGCCGTGGAAGCGAGCAAACCCGCTTCCACAACCGATACGCCCCGTCTGCGAGGGATCCGGGATCAGCCTTTGCCGACAGTCTTTTCCTTCTTCTCTGCAATTTCCTTGCAGTCGAAGCACAGGTCGGCGGTCGGGCGAGCTTCAAGGCGGCGCAGACCGATCTCGATGCCGCAGGAGTCGCACCAGCCATACTCGTCGGCCTTGATCTTGTCGAGGGTCTTGTCGATCTTCTTGATCAGCTTGCGCTCGCGATCGCGGTTGCGCAGTTCCAGGGCGAACTCTTCTTCCTGGCTGGCACGGTCGGCCGGGTCGGGGAAGTTGGCTGCTTCGTCCTTCATGTGGTCCACGGTGCGATCCACACTGACCATCAGCTCGCCTTTCCAAGCGCTGAGCAGCTTGATGAAGTGCTTCTTCATGGGCTCGCCCATGTACTCCTCACCCTTGGTCTCTACGTAGGGTTCGACACCGTACATGGTCTGGACTTTTTGCTTTTCTACGGTGGACATGAATAGACCGCCTCTCACTCATCTGATCCAATGCGCAGGCTTGCTTCCATCGCCGGCACCCGCCGGCCCTGCGACTGCGAGCCGCCGAACTTACCAGATAGATCCGGGGTGCGCTACCCCGCCCTATGCCTGCTATTGACAGCAGGGCGGGCGGCACGTTCGCTGCGGTGCACAGGTAGAATCACCAGTTTAGACCCAATTGAGAGAAGGCCCATGGCTCAGCCACACAGTGCGCGCAGTCGCGCCATCGAACCCTTCCACGTGATGGCCCTGCTGGCGCGTGCCAACGAGTTGCAGGCTGCGGGCCACGACGTGATCCACCTCGAGATCGGCGAGCCGGACTTCACCACCGCCGCGCCGATCGTCGCCGCGGGCCAGCGGGCGTTGGCCGATGGTCACACCCGTTACACCGCAGCCCGCGGCTTGCCGCAACTGCGTGAGGCAATCGCTGGATTGTATGGCCAACGCTACGGTGTGGACCTCGACCCGGAGCGCGTGCTCATCACCCCAGGCGGTTCCGGCGCGCTGCTGCTGGCCAGCAGCCTGCTGGTCGATCCGGGCAAGCACTGGCTGCTGGCCGACCCGGGCTACCCGTGCAACCGCCACTTCCTGCGCCTGGTCGAAGGCGGCGCGCAGCTGGTGCCGGTGGGGCCTGAAGTCAATTATCAGCTGACCGCCGACCTAGTCGATCGCCATTGGGACAAGGACACCGTCGGCGCGCTGGTAGCATCGCCGGCCAACCCTACCGGCACGGTGCTCGACCGCGACGAGCTGGCCAGCCTTTCCACGGCCACCCGCGAGCGCCATGGGCATCTGGTGGTGGACGAGATCTACCACGGCCTCACCTACGGCATGGATGCGCCGAGCGTGCTGGAAGTCGACGATGAGGCCTTCGTCCTGAACAGTTTTTCCAAATATTTCGGCATGACCGGCTGGCGCCTGGGCTGGCTGGTGGCGCCGCCGTCGGCGGTGGCGGACCTGGAAAAGCTGGCGCAGAACCTCTACATCAGTGCCCCGAGCATGGCCCAGCATGCCGCGCTGGCCTGCTTCGAGCCGCAAACCCTGGCCATCCTCGAGGAGCGCCGCGCCGAGTTTGCCCGCCGCCGCGACTACCTGTTGCCGGCATTGCGTGAGTTGGGCTTCGGTATCGCCGTGGAGCCGCAAGGCGCCTTCTATCTGTACGCCGATATCAGCGCGTTCGGTGGCGATGCCTTCGCGTTCTGCCGGCACTTCCTCGAAACCGAGCACCTGGCATTCACCCCGGGGCTGGACTTCGGTCGTCACCAGGCCGGCCACCATGTGCGTTTTGCCTACACCCAGAGCCTGTCGCGCCTGGAGGAGGCGGTGCAGCGCATCGCCCGTGGCCTGCAAAGCTGGCAGGGCTGACGGATGCTGTTTCCGCAACTGGAACAGGCGCGCCTGCTGCGCCGCTATAAACGCTTCCTGGCCGACATCGAACTGGCAACTGGCGAGCAGTTGACCATTCACTGCCCCAACACTGGCTCCATGCTCAATTGCATGCGCGAGGGCGGGCAGGTCTGGTTCAGCCGCTCCAACGACCCCAAGCGCAAGCTGCCCGGTACCTGGGAGATCAGCGAAACGCCCCAGGGGCGGCTGGCCTGCGTCAACACCGGGCGCGCCAATGCGGTGGTGGAGGAAGCACTGCGGGCCGGGGTGATCAGCGAACTGGCCGGGTTCACCACGCTCAAGCGTGAAGTGGCGTATGGCGAGGAGCGTAGCCGTATCGACTTCTACCTGGAGTTCGCCAATGGCGACAAGGCCTATGTCGAGGTCAAGAGCGTGACCCTCGGTTACCCCGATACCGCCGTGGCGGCGTTCCCCGACGCCGTCACCCAGCGTGGGGCCAAACACCTGCGCGAGCTGGCCGCTCTGGCACGCCAGGGCATCCGTGCGGTGCAGCTGTATTGCGTGAACCTGACCGGCATCGAGGCCGTGCGCCCGGCCCAGGAGATCGACGCCGCCTACGCCCAGGCACTGCGCGCCGCGGTGGCGGAAGGGGTCGAGGTGCTGGCTTATGGCACGCGCCTGGATGCCCAACAACTGGTCATCGACCGGCCGCTGCCGGTATTGCTCAATCCGTAAGCCAGATGCCCTGGCTGTCTTCTCGGCAGCCCAGGGCCTCCAGCCATTCGCCCGCGCAGGGGCCAGTGATGCATTCGCCGCTTTCTACCAGGAACTGGGCCCCGTGATGGGCGCACTGGATCAGGCTTGCGCTGTCATCGAGAAAGCTGTCCGCCGCCCAGTTCAGCGGGATGCCCCGGTGCGGGCAGCGGTTGCGGTAGAGGTGGACCGCGCCCTGGCGGCGCACGCCGAACAGCGCTATGCCGGCTACGCTGAAGGCGCGGCTGTGGCCCTCGGCGAGGTCGTTGGAAGTGCAGAGAAAATGCATTGCAGCGGAGTCTTCCGGTTAAGCCGTGTGACAAAGGGATGGCTTGACGCTTCAATGCGAATAATTATCAAATTGCCCGCATTCGTCGCGCCAGGCTGTCTATGGTGCGCACTTGTGCCGCCCGCCACAAGGTGTGCTGCCCGCCCTCTGCAAAGGAATCCGATGATGCGCCGTCCCGCTGCCTTGATTGCCCTGTGCGCCGGTCTTGCCCTGTCTACCCACACCATGGCCGCCGAGCTGCCACAGCGCTGGGTGAGCGCCGGCGGTGCCTTGACCGAGTGGATCAGCGCCCTGGGCGGTGAGCAGCGCCTGGTCGGCGTCGACACCACCAGCCAGCACCCCGAGTCGCTCAAGGCGCTGCCCAGCATCGGTTACCAGCGCCAGTTGTCGGCCGAAGGCATCCTCAGCCTGCGCCCTGACGTGCTCGTGGGCACCGAGGAAATGGGGCCACCGCCGGTGCTGGCGCAGATCCGCAAGGCCGGGGTGCGGGTCGAGCTGTTCTCCAGCAAGGCCGAAGTGGGCGCGGTTGACGAGAACCTCAAGCACCTGGGGGCATTGCTCGGCGACGAGCCCAAGGCCAATGCGTTGGCTGCCGATTACCGCCAGCAGCTGGAGGCGTTGCACAAACGGGTCGAGCAGGCCCAGGTCGGGCAGAAGGCGCCTGGCGTATTGCTGCTGGTCGGGCATGCCGGCGCCAAGCCGATGATCGCCGGGCAGGGCACTGCCGGGGACTGGGTGCTGCGTCAGGCGGGAGGGCGCAATCTCGCCGACCACCAGGGCTACAAGAACTTCTCGGTGGAGGCCCTCGCCGCGCTGAACCCGGACGTGGTGGTGTTCTCCGACCGGGCCCTCAGTGGCGAACAGGCCTTGCAGGCACTGATCAAGGAAAACCCGGCCCTGGCGACGTCCCGTGCGGTGCGCGACAAGCGCCTGCTGTCGCTCGACCCGACGTTGCTGGTCGGCGGCCTCGGCCCGCGCCTGCCGGCTACCCTGCATGAGCTGGCCGTCAGCTTCTATCCCGCCGCCAAGGCCAGCCTCAATCCATGATGCCGCGGGTTCGACCACGTACGTTGTTCATTACCCTGGCTTTGTTGTGCCTGCTGGCGGTGTGGTTGTCGCTGGCGCTGGGGCCGGTCAGCCTGCCGTTGTTCGATACGCTGCGCGCCGGCCTGCGCCTGGTCGGGGTGCCGGTCAGTGGCGAGGGCCTGGAACAGGCCGAGATGATCCTCGGCCAGATCCGCCTGCCGCGTACCCTGCTGGGGCTGGCGGTCGGCGCGGTGCTGGCGTTGTCCGGCGTGGCGATGCAGGGGTTGTTCCGCAACCCGCTGGCCGATCCGGGGCTGGTCGGTGTCGCCAGTGGCGCCGCCCTGGGAGCTGCGGTGGCGATCGTCGGCGGCAGTTGGCTGGGCGGTATTCCTGACTGGTTCGCGCCTTATCTGTTGTCGTTGTGTGCTTTCGTCGGTGGCCTGGGCGTGACGGCGATGGTCTATCGCCTGGGGCGCCGCGACGGCCAGACCAACGTGGCGACCATGCTCCTGGCCGGTATCGCGATGACCGCGCTGGGCGGTTCGGCGGTGGGCTTGTTCACGTACCTGGCCGACGACGCCACCCTGCGCACCCTGACCTTCTGGAACCTGGGCAGCCTCAATGGCGCCAGCTACGAGCGGCTGTGGCCCTTGCTGCTGGTGGCGGCGGCCGTGGCTTTGTGGCTGCCGCGCCGGGCGCAGGCGCTCAACGCCTTGCTGCTAGGCGAGTCGGAGGCCCGGCACCTGGGTATCGAGGTGGAAAAGCTCAAGCGCGAGCTGGTGTTCTGCACCGCGCTCGGTGTGGGGGCGGCAGTTGCCGCGGCCGGCCTGATCGGCTTCATCGGCCTGGTGGTGCCGCACCTGGTGCGGTTGGTGGCGGGGCCGGATCACCGGGTGCTGCTGCCGGCCTCGTTGCTGGCGGGCGGTACCTTGCTGCTGTTCGCCGACCTGATCGCGCGCCTGGCCCTGGCCCCGGCAGAGTTGCCGATCGGCATCGTCACCGCCTTTATCGGGGCGCCATTCTTCCTGTTCCTGCTGGTGAAGGTGCGCAACTGATGCTCGACGTCCAAGGGCTGTCTCTCAAACGTGGTGGCAGCCAGGTGCTGCACGACATCAACCTCACGTTGCGGCCAGGGCAGGTGCTCGGCGTGCTCGGGCCCAATGGCGCCGGCAAGAGCAGCCTGCTCGGCGTGCTGTGTGGCGAACTGGCGCCCACTGCCGGGCGCGTGCATCTCGAGGACCGTGGACTGGGCGATTGGCCGGGCCAGGAGCGGGCCCGGCGCCTGGCGGTACTGCCGCAGGCGTCGAGCCTTGGCTTTGCGTTCAGTGTCGCGGAGGTGGTCGGTCTCGGCCGCCTGCCCCATGCCAGCGGCCGTCAGCGCGACAGGGAAATCGTCGAGGCGGCGCTGGCGGCGGCGGATGCTCAGCACCTGGTCGAGCGCAGCTACCTGGCGCTGTCCGGCGGGGAGCGTCAGCGCGTGCATCTGGCGCGGGTGCTGGCCCAGCTGTGGCCGGGCGAGCCCGGCACCACGCTGTTGCTGGATGAACCCACTTCTGCGCTGGACCCGCTGCATCAGCACACCACGCTGCAGGCGGTACGCAGTTTCGCCGACCGAGGCGCGTCGGTGCTGGTGATCCTGCATGACCTGAACCTGGCGGCGCGCTACTGTGACCATATTCTCTTGCTGGAGCAGGGCCGCAGCCATGCACTGGGCACACCGCAACAAGTGCTGACTCCGACGGCGCTGCGCGCGGTGTTCGGTATCGACGTCCTGGTGCAACCTCACCCGGAGCGCGGCCATCCGCTGATCATCACTCGCTAGGAGCCATTCGCCATGCGCCATCCCTTGCTGTCCGGCTTGTCCATTTGCCTGGCGCTGGCGCTCGGCGGTTGCCAGGCGAGTCTGCCGCCCGTGCCGGCCTGGCAGGGGACCGAGGGCCGCGACAACGTCCAGTTGGGGCAGATCATCGAGTTGTCCAGCGGCCAGGTATTGGGCCCTGGGCAACTGGTCCAGCGCCTGGCCGATGCGCCACGGGTGCTGGTTGGTGAAAAGCACGACAATCCCGACCACCACCGCTTGCAGCTGTGGCTGCTGCGCGCCCTGGAGAGCCGCCGCGCACAGGGCAGCCTGCTGCTGGAAATGCTCGAGCCGCAACAGCAGGCGCTGGTCGATGCGCAGAAGGGCAAGGTAACGCCTACAGCCGACCTGCCGAAGGCGCTCGCCTGGCAACCCGGCTGGGATTGGGCGCTGTACGGGCCTATCGTGCGCGAGGCCCTTGGCCAGCCATACCCGCTACTGGCGGCGAACCTGTCGCCCGATGAAATCCGCCAGGCCTATCGCCAGCCAGCGACACCACCTGGCGAACGCTCCAATGCGCCGGCAGTGGTGCAGGCGCTGCTGGCTCAGGTGCGTGCCGGCCACTGCAACCTGCTACCGGAAAGCCAGCTGCCGGCGATGCTGGCGGTGCAGCAGCAGCGTGACCGGCGCATCGCCGAGCGCTTGCTGGCCGCGCCGCAGCCGGCGCTGCTGCTCACCGGCAGCTACCATGCGCGCAAGGATTTGGGCGTGCCGCTGCACCTGGCCGACCTCGACGCCAAGCCCGAGGACAAGGTGCTGTTGCTGGCGGAAGTGGGGGAGACGGTCGAGCCGACCATGGCTGATTTCGTCTGGTACACCCCGGCGACACCGGAGCAGGACTACTGCGCCCAACTGCGCAAGGGACACTGAATCGCAGGCAAAAAAAGACCCGGCAAAAAGCCGGGTCAATAACCGTGATTAGCCTGATGAGGAGATAATCTGAGCGTCCGAACCAGGGAGCATTCAGGTTACCCAACCAGTCTCGCGACCAGTTGTGATAATCATAACGATTCTCATTTCGGAGTCAATGCCTTTGCACAATTATTTTTCGTTCTTTTGTGATTGGGCTGTGTACTTGGCATCGAGCTGCTGGTTCAGCGCTTGTTTGCGTTCGACCGGCAGGTCATTCCAGTGCATGTCCAGCAGGGCGCCCTCGATGGCGTACAACAACACCTTCGAAGCCCGGAATCCTCGCGTTCTCACGGCCTGATAGGCACCCACCGCGCCGAGCCGGCGCAGGTCCGATGCACTGTGGATGCCGACGGCATGCAGCCATTGCGCGGAGGTCTTGCCAAGGTTTTTCAGATGCTGCAATTCATCGTTCATCGAGCCTCCTTGCGATGGCTGAACGGGTCGTGGGGATAAATCGCGAGCAGGTCAATGAGGAGTGTAGCGGGGGTTGTGGATTACGCGGCCTTTTGCCATCGGCGCCGACGGGATGCAGTACGTGGCGGGATGGGGTCGTATGGGAGTGGGCTTTGTTGGGGCGGGCTCACTCCCACAGCCTGGTACAGGCCAGACGCTTACCTTTGGTGTGGGCTGCGATAGCGCATCCGTGTCCCGAACTTCACCGACATCAGGATCTCGTCGGCACTCAGCTCGGCCGGGAAATACGTGCCGGAGATCTGCGCATGGGCGAGGCTCGCCCCCTCCAGGCCGTTTTCCCGCAGGTCGAGCCCACGCAGGTCGGCGGCGCGGAAGTAGGCGTCAGAAAAGTCGATGCCGCGTACATCCAGATCGCGCAGGTCGAGGCCGCGGAAATCGCCGGCGCGAAAGTCGATCGGTGAGTCGCTGGGCTTCTCGCGATTGAACGCCGCGATCTTCTCGTCGCGGATCATCGAGTACAGGACGTTGTCCAGCTGACGGGGTTGATTCATGGCGGCGCCTCCTCCGTGGGGTGTGATGATATTGTAATGACATCACTGGAGGGGCGCCGGACTTCAGGCGTGAACTGTCGACTGCTTCACGCCTGACGGCTCAAAAGCCGGGGAAGTGCTGGCGGATCTGCTCGATCAACTGGTCCATGCTGGCGCTTTCCTGGGTGTTCACCCGCTTGCTGTGCTTTTGCTCCTCGGCATCGAGCGGATCACGGCTGGCCTGTTGCGCCTTGACCACCTCCAGGGTGGCATCCGACGGGTCGATGGCCTCGGCCTGACGCTGCGCCAGCCAGCTGGCGATCACCGCGTCCGGGGCCTGGCAGTCGAGGATCAGGAACGGCACGCCGGTCTCGCTGGCGACCTCGGCCGCGGCCTTGCGCTGCTCATGCTTGAGGTAGGTGGCGTCGAGCACCACCGGGAACCCGGCGTGGAGGATGATCTCTGCAAGTTCGTGCAGGCGCTGGTAGGTGGCAACGCTGGCCTGCTTGTCGTAGATGCCGGCCTCCAGGTGACCGGCATCGGCCGCCGATTGTTTGCCGAACAGGCGCTTGCGCTCCACGTCCGAGCGTACGCGCACGGCGCCGAGAGCCTCGACCAGGCGCATTGCCACGTGGCTCTTGCCTACCGCCGAGACGCCTTGGGTGATGGCCAGCAGGCGCGAGGGGATGGCGCTGTAGCTCTCGGCCAGGTTGGCATAGTTGCGGTAGGTGCGCAGGGTGGTGGCGCGCTGCACGCCGTCGGCCTCGGCCGGCATGCTGAACAGCGCGACCTTGGCCCGTACCAGGGCGCGGTATGCCTTGTAGAAATTTAGAAGTTCCAGGCCCTGGTAATCGCCGGTCAGCTCCAGGTATTGGCTGACGAAGCGGCGCGACAGGCATTTCAGGCCGCGGTCCTCGAGGTCCATGGCCAGGAAGCCGACGTCGGCGTAGACGTCGGTAAGACGGAATGGCTCGTTGAACTCGATGCAGTCGAAGATCACCACCTTACCGTCGATCAGGGTGGCGTTGCCCAGGTGGATGTCACCGTGGCATTCGCGAATGAAACCGTTGGCCTTGCGCGCCTCCAGCAGGCCGTGCAGGCGTTTGAAGCTGTCCTGGGCCCAGGCTTGCAGTGCGTCGAGCTGCTGCAGGTCGGCCTTGTCGCTGAGGAACGGGCGGATCTGTTCGAAGTTCTGTTGCACCGGCGCCATCACCGCGTCCGGGGTGCCCAGTGGGTGCTCGACAGGCACCTTTGGCGCCTGCAGGTGGAACTCGGCGATCTGCCGGGCCATCTGGTCGATGTGGCCGGCATTCAGCTCGCCATTGGCCTGCAGGGTGCTGAGCATATGGCCCTGGGGGAACTGGCGCATTTTCAGCGCGTACTCGATCGCCGGGCCTTCGCCGTCGATCTGCGGCGCTTCAACGCTGCCGGTGATCGGCAGAACTTCCAGGTACAGACCTTCGGTCAGGCGCTGGTTCAGGCGCAGTTCTTCGTTGCAAAAATGCCCGCGCTGGTCGAGGCCGGTGAAGTCGAGGAAGCCAAAATTCATCGGCTTCTTGATCTTGTAGGCAAACTCGCCGGTCAGCAGGACCCAGGAGATATGCGTCTCGATGAGCTCGAAGCCCGCGACAGGGTGCGGATAGAGGGCGGGGTTCTGCAGCGCGCTGATCAGGGCTTGGCTCACGGATCATCCTTCAGGGGTCAGGGAATTCGAATCGAACATTATGGTCAATGGTGCCGTCCCTGCAAACCGCCGAGGGGCGTCTGCCTCCCTTTTCCAAAGTGCGTATAATCCGCCGCCATGACTCGTACCCGAAATTCCCGCACCCCTAAAAAACGCCCGCCCGGCCGCGCCCGTGCCTGGCTGGGCTGGGCGCTCAAGCTCAGCCTGGTCGGTTTGGTACTGATCGCCGGCTTCGCGGTCTACCTCGATGCCACTGTCCAGGAGAAGTTCTCCGGCAAGCGCTGGACCATCCCGGCCAAGGTGTATGCCCGGCCGTTGGAGCTGTTCGTCGGCCAGAAACTGAGCCGCAACGACTTCCTCACCGAACTCGATGCCCTCGGCTACCGTCGCGAAAGCGCGGCCAACGGCCCGGGCGCGGCGTCGGTCAACGGCAATACCGTCGACCTCAATACTCGTGGCTTCCAGTTCTACGAGGGCATGGAACCGGCGCAATTCGTGCGCGTGCGCTTCTCCGGTGATTACGTCGCGGGCCTCAGCGGCGCCAATGGCGGCAAGCTCGACGTGGTGCGCCTTGAGCCGCTGATGATCGGCGGCATCTACCCGAAGAACCTCGAAGACCGCATCCTGGTCAAGATCGACCAGGTGCCGCCGTATCTGGTGGAAACCCTGATCGCCACCGAGGACCGCGACTTCTACAGCCACTTCGGCGTGTCGCCCAAGTCCATCGCCCGGGCCGTTTGGGTGAACACCTCTTCGGGGGCCATGCGCCAGGGCGGCAGTACCCTCACCCAGCAGTTGGTGAAGAACTTCTTCCTCACCAACGAGCGCAGCCTCAGCCGCAAGCTCACCGAAGCCATGATGTCGGTGCTGCTCGAGGTGCATTACGACAAGCGCGAGATCCTCGAGGCTTACCTCAACGAGGTATTCGTCGGCCAGGACGGCCAGCGCGCCGTGCATGGCTTCGGTCTGGCCAGCCAGTTCTTCTTCAGCCAGCCGCTGCAGGAGCTCAAGCTGCACCAGATCGCCCTGTTGGTGGGCATGGTCAAGGGCCCGTCCTACTACAACCCACGCCGTCACCCCGAGCGCGCCCTGCAACGGCGCAACCTGGTGCTTGACTTGCTCGCCGAGCAAGGCGTGGCCACTCAGGACGTGGTCGACGCGGCGAAGAAAATGCCCCTGGGCGTGACCAAGCGCGGCAGCCTGGCCGACAGCTCGTTCCCGGCCTTCCTCGACCTGGTCAAGCGTCAGCTGCGCCAGGATTACCGCGACGAAGACCTTACCGAAGAAGGCCTGCGCATCTTCACCAGTTTCGACCCGATCCTGCAGATGAAGGCCGAAACCGCCATGAGCGAGACCTTCAAACGCCTGGCCGGGCGCAAGGGCGCCGACGAAGTCGAATCGGCGATGGTCGTCACCAACCCGGAAACCGGTGAAGTGCAGGCGCTGATCGGCAGCCGCCAGTCGGGCTTCGCCGGCTTCAACCGGGCCATCGACGCGGTGCGACCGATCGGTTCGCTGGTCAAGCCGGCGGTCTACCTGACCGCGCTGGAACAGCCGAGCAAATTCACCCTCACCAGTTGGGTGCAGGACGAGCCGTTTTCGGTCAAGGGCGCCGACGGCCAGGTATGGCGGCCGCAGAACTACGACCGTCGCCCCCATGGCACCATCTACCTGTACCAGGGCCTGGCCAACTCCTACAACCTGTCCACCGCCAAGCTGGGCCTTGAAGTGGGCGTGCCCAACGTGATCAAGACCATCGCCCGGCTCGGCGTGCAGGTCGACTGGCCGGCGTTCCCGTCGATGCTGCTGGGTGCCGGCGGCATGTCGCCGATGCAGGTGGCGACCATGTACCAGACCATCGCCAACGGCGGCTTCAACACGCCGATGCGCGGTATCCGCAGCGTGCTCACCGCCGAAGGCGAGCCGCTCAAGCGCTACCCGTTCCAGATCCAGCAGACCTTCGACCCGGGCTCTATCTACCTGGTGCAGAACGCCATGCAGCGGGTGATGCGCGAAGGTACCGGGCGCTCGGTTTACAGCACGCTGCCGAGCTCGCTGACCCTGGCCGGCAAGACCGGCACCAGCAACGACTCGCGCGACAGCTGGTTCTCCGGCTTCAGCCAGGACTTGCTGGCGGTGGTCTGGCTGGGCCGCGACGACAACGGCAAGACACCGTTCACCGGTGCCACCGGCGCGTTGCAGGTGTGGACCAGCTTCATGAAGAAGGCCGACCCGCTGCCGCTGGACATGCCGCAGCCGGACAACGTGGTGCAGGCCTGGATCGACCCTTACAGCGGCCAGGGTTCCGACGGCAGCTGTCCGGGAGCGGTGCAGATGCCGTATATTCGTGGCAGTGAACCGCCCGCAGGCGCCGCCTGTGGCGGCGAGCAGAACCCGGCCGAAGAGGTGATGGACTGGGTCAAGGGCTGGATGAATTGAGCGCGAGCTTCTGAAGAGGGTGTGAAGTGAACAAGTGGTGGATTCCTGCCGTGGCGGCAGTGACCGTTCTGCACGGCTGTGCCAGCGTCCCGCGTGGCAACATTCCGGTGGTCGATTCGAGCACCCGTGTCTCCAACAGCGAGCGCGTCTCGGCCAACCGCACGTCGGCCTATCCGACCAGCGGCGGCAGCAGCCAGGCCCAGTCATTGCCGGAAGACTCCGGCGTCACCGTGATGATCCCGCAGGGGACAGGCGGCGCGCCGATCCAGTCGTTCCCGGCAGGCACCGGGCCTGCGCCGATCAGCACCGGCCCGATCACCCCGGGCCCGGTCAGCAGCGGGCCGATCACGACCAACCCCAACCCGATCGCCGACGAACCGTTCGACATCGCCTCGATGAGCAACCCGGCGCCGGTGACCAGTGCCCCGACTGGTATCCCGCGTGGCAACGCCTCCAGTGGTGGCCTGTCGGCCGACGAGCAGCTCGACGGCCCGGTGCTGGCCTTGCTCACCACTGCCCAGCAGCAGCAGGGCAGCGGCGACTTCAACGGTGCCGCTTCGAGCCTGGAGCGTGCCCAGCGCATCGCCCCGCGTGAGCCGCAGGTGCTGTTCCGCCTGGCCCAGGTGCGCCTGTCCCAGGGCGATGCGGCGCAGTCCGAGCAACTGGCGCGCCGTGCCCTGACCTACGCCAACGGTCGCCCAGACCTGCAGGCCCAGCTGTGGAACACCATCGCCCAGGCCCGTGAAAAACAAGGTGACAGCGCAGGTGCCGCCCTGGCGCGGCAGAAGGCGCGGGTCAACCTGTGATGGAGCAGCGCATTCTCGATATCGCCGATCAGCTTCTGCTGATCGAGCAGGAACTCAAGGTCCAGGGCTGGTGGAGCGACGCCACCCCCAGTGCCGATGCGTTGGCCAGCGTGGAGCCGTTCGCGGTGGACCGCATGAGCTTCGAACAATGGCTGCAGTGGATCTTCCTGCCGCGCATGAAGCTGATCCTAGAGCACGGGCACCCGTTGCCCAACGCCTCGGGCATCCTGGTGATGGCCGAGACGGTGTTCGTCGACCGCCCGGAACAAAGCCGCGAGCTACGGCGTTTGCTCGCAATCTTCGACCAATTGATCGCGCCTTCCGCCTGATTTCTACCGTTTTTTCTTCAAGGGCCGCAGATTGTGGCCCTTTTTTATGGAAATCTTATTTTTCCTGCTGCTGCTCGCGCTATTAGTGGTGGTGAGAATTCATCTTGATGAAAAATTGGCAATAATTTCTCTTGACTTGTGAGCGCCGAATCACAAGAATCCAGATTCCGCTGTAGAGGGACTGCCAGAAGCAGACCCGCTAAGCAGATCATGAGGCGCACACCCGCGCCGACTTGTAACACCCCGCAACGCGTTACCTCGCGCTGGGTGGGAAGGCCCGCAACACACCAGGGTATTCCCAATACTTGCTCAGTCAGTGCTGACGTTCGCTCATGCTCTGCTTGGCAGTAAACCTAATAAGACCCGCTCAGTGAGGGCGGTATTCTGGCGTTTTAGAGGTGAACAACGTGGAGCTCTTATCCGGCGCTGAAATGGTCGTCCGCTTCTTGCGCGACGAAGGCGTTAAGCACATCTACGGGTACCCTGGCGGTGCTCTCCTTCATGTTTACGATGCCTTGTTCAAGGAACCGGAAGTCCAGCACATCCTGGTTCGTCACGAGCAGGCTGCCACCCATATGGCGGACGGTTACGCCCGTGCCACCGGCAAGGCCGGCGTGGTACTGGTGACTTCCGGCCCAGGCGCGACCAATGCCATCACCGGCATTGCCACCGCCTACATGGATTCCATCCCGATGGTCATCCTGTCTGGCCAGGTGCCCAGCACCATGGTCGGCACCGATGCGTTCCAGGAAACCGACATGATCGGTATCTCCCGACCGATCGTGAAGCACAGCTTCATGGTCAAGCACGCCTCGGAAATCCCCGAAGTCCTGAAAAAAGCCTTCTATCTGGCGCAGTCCGGCCGTCCCGGCCCGGTCGTGGTCGACATTCCAAAAGATATGACCAACCCGGCCGAGAAGTTCGAGTACATCTACCCGAAAAAGGTCAAGCTGCGTTCCTACAGCCCGGCCCTGCGCGGCCATTCCGGGCAGATCCGCAAGGCAGCCGAAATGCTCCTCGCGGCCAAGCGCCCGGTGGTCTACTCCGGCGGCGGCGTGATTCTCGGCGGCGGCTCCGAAGCCCTGACCGAAATCGCCAAGTCGTTGAACCTGCCGGTCACCAACACCCTCATGGGCCTTGGTGGCTTCCCCGGCACCGACCGCCAGTTCCTCGGCATGCTCGGCATGCACGGCAGCTACACCGCCAACCTGGCCATGCACAACGCTGACGTGATCTTCGCTGTCGGTGTGCGTTTCGACGACCGCGTGGTCAACGGACCGGCCAAGTTCTGCCCGAACGCCAAGATCATCCACATCGACATCGACCCGGCGTCGATCTCGAAGATGATCAAGGCCGACGTGCCGATCGTCGGCCCGGTCGAGAGCGTGTTGAGCGAAATGCTCGGCATCCTCAAGGAAATCGGCGAGCAGCCCGAAAAGGCAGCGCTCGATGCCTGGTGGAAGCAGATCGACGAATGGCGTGGCGACGGTGAGCTGTTCCCCTACGACAAGGGCGACGGCAACATCATCAAGCCGCAGCAGGTCATCGAGACCCTGTGCGAAGTGACCAAGGGCGATGCCTTCGTCACCTCCGACGTGGGCCAGCACCAGATGTTCGCGGCGCAGTACTACCGCTTCAACAAACCCAACCGCTGGATCAACTCCGGTGGCCTGGGCACCATGGGCTTCGGTTTCCCCGCGGCCATGGGCATCAAGCTCAACTTCCCCGACCAGGACGTGGCCTGCGTTACCGGTGAAGGCAGCATCCAGATGAACATCCAGGAGCTGTCCACCTGCATGCAGTACGGCCTGCCGGTGAAGATCGTCAACCTGAACAACGGTGTGCTGGGCATGGTTCGCCAATGGCAGGACATGTCCTACAACGGTCGCCACTCGCACTCCTACGTCGAGTCGCTGCCGGACTTCGTCAAGCTGGCCGAGGCCTATGGCCATGTGGGCATTCGCATCACCAGCCTGAAAGACCTCAAGCCGAAACTGGAAGAGGCTTTCGCGATGAAGGACCGCCTGGTGTTCATCGACATCGCGGTCGACCGGACCGAGCACGTCTATCCGATGCAGATCAAGGACGGCTCGATGCGTGACATGTGGCTGAGCAAGACGGAGCGTACCTGACATGCGGCACATCATCTCCCTGCTGCTGGAAAACGAACCCGGTGCCTTGTCTCGCGTGGTCGGCCTGTTCTCCCAGCGCAACTACAACATTGAAAGCCTGACCGTGGCGCCGACCGAAGACCCGACCCTGTCGCGTCTGACGCTGACCACCGTTGGCCATGACGAAGTGATCGAACAGATCACCAAGAACCTCAACAAGCTGGTCGAAGTGGTCAAGCTTGTCGACCTGTCGGAAAGCGCCCATATCGAGCGCGAACTGATGCTGGTCAAGGTCAAGGCCACGGGTGCCCAGCGCGCCGAGATCAAGCGCACCACGGATATCTTCCGTGGCCAGATCGTCGACGTGACCGCCAGCGTGTACACCGTGCAGCTGAGCGGCACCAGCGACAAACTGGACAGCTTCATCCAGGCTATCGGCACCGCATCGATTCTCGAAACCGTGCGCAGTGGCGTCACCGGCATTGCCCGTGGCGACAAAGTGCTCAGCATCTAACTTCAAAAATAGCGATGGCTCCGCAGGGGCCGAGATATAACCAGGGGTATTTTCATGAAAGTTTTCTACGACAAAGACTGCGACCTCTCCATCATCCAGGGCAAGAAAGTCGCCATCATCGGCTACGGCTCCCAGGGTCACGCCCAGGCGTGCAACCTGAAGGACTCCGGTGTGGACGTTACCGTCGGTCTGCGTAAAGGCTCGGCCACTGTTGCCAAGGCAGAAGCCCACGGCCTGAAAGTGGCCGACGTGGCCACCGCCGTCGCTGCCGCCGACCTGGTCATGATCCTGACCCCGGACGAGTTCCAGGGCCAGCTGTACAAGAACGAGATCGAGCCGAACATCAAGAAGGGCGCCACCCTGGCCTTCTCCCACGGCTTCTCGATCCACTACAACCAGGTCGTGCCGCGTGCCGACCTCGACGTGATCATGATCGCGCCGAAGGCCCCGGGCCACACCGTGCGTTCCGAGTTCGTCAAAGGCGGCGGCATCCCTGACCTGATCGCCATCTACCAGGACGCTTCGGGCAACGCCAAGAACGTCGCCCTGTCCTACGCCGCTGGCGTCGGTGGCGGCCGTACCGGCATCATCGAAACCACCTTCAAGGACGAGACCGAAACCGACCTGTTCGGTGAGCAGGCCGTTCTCTGCGGCGGTACCGTCGAGCTGGTCAAAGCCGGTTTCGAAACCCTGGTCGAAGCGGGCTACGCCCCGGAAATGGCCTACTTCGAGTGCCTGCACGAGCTGAAGCTGATCGTTGACCTCATGTACGAAGGCGGCATCGCCAACATGAACTACTCGATCTCTAACAACGCCGAGTACGGTGAGTACGTCACCGGCCCTGAAGTCATCAACGAAGAATCCCGCAAGGCCATGCGCAACGCTCTGAAGCGCATCCAGGACGGCGAGTACGCGAAGATGTTCATCAGCGAAGGCGCCACCAACTATCCTTCGATGACCGCCAAGCGCCGCAACAACGCCGCTCACGGCATCGAGATCATCGGCGAGCAACTGCGTTCGATGATGCCGTGGATCTCGGCCAACAAGATCGTCGACAAGACCAAGAACTGAGTCTTGCGTCGATAATGAAAAACGCGGCTTCGGCCGCGTTTTTTCGTTTGCGCGGTCAGCTTCTGGTATAAAGCGACCAGTGGCTCGCTGTTAGAACCGTTTTCCCGGGCCCATGTCGAACATATTCCACCCTGTTGCAAGGTACTTTTCATGAGCGAACGTCCCGAAGAGCCGAACAAGCCCTCCGACGCCGAAAGCCTGCTACCTGTCGATGAGCACGTTGAAGAAGGCCACGATGCCGAAGGGCGCAAGGTGCGTCACCGCGGTATCTATCTGCTGCCCAACCTGTTCACCACCGCGAACTTGTTCGCCGGCTTCTATTCCATCATCAGCTCGATGAGCGCGCAGAGCGCCCTGAGCGCGGGTGATCCACGCGAGGCGAGCAAGTACTTCGCCTTCGCCGCCATCGCCATCTTCGTCGCCATGGTCCTCGACGGCCTCGACGGCCGCGTGGCGCGCATGACCAACACGCAAAGCGCCTTCGGTGCCGAGTACGACTCGCTGTCGGACATGGTCGCCTTCGGCGTGGCCCCGGCGCTTCTGGCGTTCGGCTGGGCCCTGGGCGACATGGGCAAGGTCGGCTGGATGGTCGCCTTCATCTATGTGGCCGGCGCGGCCCTGCGCCTGGCGCGTTTCAACACCCAGGTCGGCACCGCCGACAAACGCTACTTCATCGGCCTGGCCAGCCCGGCGGCGGCCGGCGTGGTGGCCGGTACCGTCTGGGCGTTCAGCGACTACGGCATCCAGGGTTCCAAGCTGTCGTTCCTGGTGGCGCTGCTGGTGGCGGCCGCCGGCATGCTGATGGTCAGCAACATCAAGTACAACAGCTTCAAGGAGCTCGACCTCAAGGGCCGCGTGCCCTTTGTCGCGATCCTTGCCGTGGTGCTGGTGTTCGCCGTGGTGTTCAGCGATCCGCCGCGCATCCTGCTGCTGATCTTCCTCGCCTATGCTGCATCGGGGCCGATCCAGTTTCTGTTGCGGGCGCGCCGTCGCAAATCCTGACAAGGATTTAATCGCGGAATAACCTGCCGGCTCCATAGTCTTACGTGTACATCAGTTACCCGTACTGTGGAGCCGCCATGCTCATCAAGCTTCCCCGGTCCAGCGACTGCAAGTCGTCCGAGATCACCCCCGAAAGTTTCTACCTCTCCCGTCGCAAGCTGCTGGGCGCCAGCCTTGCAGGTGCAGCCCTGGGCGCCTTGCCCCGATTGGGCGCCGCGGCGGAGGTTTCCCGCTATGCCGATGTCGAGGCGGGCAACGCACCTGGCTGGTTCAGCGACAAGCTCGGCGCCACGCGCTGGCAGGCGGTCACCGTCAGCGGCGAAGCCATCACGCCGTTCAAGGACGCCACCCACTACAACAACTTCTATGAGTTCGGGCCCGACAAGGGCGACCCGGCGGCCAATGCCGGCAGCCTGAAGACCGAGCCGTGGAGCCTGGTGGTCGATGGCGAAGTGGCCAAGCCCGGGCGTTATGCGCTGGAGGACTTCGTCAAACCGTACCAGCTTGAGGAGCGCATCTATCGCCTGCGCTGCGTGGAGGCCTGGTCGATGGTGATTCCCTGGCTGGGCTTCCCTTTGGCCGAGGTGCTCAAGCAGGTCGAGCCAACCTCCAAGGCGCGCTATATCCGTTTCGAAACCCTGGAAGACCCCAAGCGCATGCCTGGGCAGCGCTCCGGCTTCGCCCTGATCGACTGGCCCTATGTGGAAGGGCTGCGCCTGGATGAGGCGATGAACCCGCTGGCGATCCTGGCGGTGGGCATGTATGGCCGTGAACTGCCCAACCAGAACGGCGCGCCGCTACGCCTGGTGGTGCCTTGGAAGTACGGCTTCAAGAGCATCAAGTCGATCGTGCGCATCAGCCTGGTGGCGGAGCAGCCTGCAACTACCTGGCAGGGCCTGGCGCCGGATGAGTACGGCTTCTATGCCAACGTCAACCCAACGGTCGACCACCCGCGCTGGACCCAGGCCCGCGAGCGGCGCCTGCCCAGCGGGCTGTTCAGCCCCAATGTGCGCGATACGCTGATGTTCAACGGCTATGCCGATGAAGTGGCGTCGCTGTATACCGGCCTCGACCTGCGGAAGAACTATTGATGCGCTATCCGTGGCTGCGCCTGGTGATCTTCGTGATCGGGTGTCTGTTTCCCGTGTGGTGGTTGTATGAGGCAGCCATGGGGGCGCTCGGCCCGGATCCGGGAAAGATCATGGTCGATCGCCTTGGCCTGGGGGCGCTGGTGTTCCTGTTGATTACCCTGAGCATGACACCGCTGCAGCGGTTGACGGGGTGGTCGGGGTGGATCGTGGTGCGGCGGCAGCTGGGGTTGTGGTGCTTTGCTTATATAGTGCTGCACCTGACGGCGTACCTGGTGTTCATCCTGGGGCTGGACTGGGGGCAGTTTGGCGTCGAGCTGCGCAAGCGGCCCTACATCATTGTCGGTGCATTGGGTTTTCTTGGCTTGCTGGCGTTGGCGGTCACGTCCAACCGGTATAGCCAGCGGCGCCTTGGGGCGCGATGGAAGAAACTGCATCGGCTGGTCTATGTGGTTCTCGGGCTTGGACTGTTGCACTTCCTGTGGATCGTACGCTCGGACCTGAAGGAGTGGGCGGTGTATGCCGCTATCGGGGTCTTCTTGCTGGTGCTGCGTATACCCCCGGTGTGGCGGCGTGTTCCACGGCTGGCGGGGCGGGGGAGGGCGGCCTGAAATCTTTCTTTAATAAAAGGTTGACGCCCTCTCAGATCCCCTTATAATGCGCCCCACTTCCAGCGACATCGGAACGAAAAACTCCTTGAATATCAACTAGTTGATCGATCAAGAGGGTTGCGGAGGTGCTTCGATCATCTGATCGGCAGCGGTGAAAAAGGCAGTTGACAGCAGGTTGTAACGCTGTATGATTCGCCTCCCGCTACGAGAGATCGCAGCGAGTCAAGTGTTTGAAGTTGAACGGGTTTCTCGCAAAATACTTCGAAATAAACGCTTGACAGCAAATGAGGAAAGCGTAGAATGCGCGCCTCGGTTGAGGCGAAAAGCTCTTAACCAAACGCTCTTTAACAAATTGAATCAAGCAATTCGTGTGGGTGCTTGTGAGTATGGACTGATAGTCGCCAAGATTATCAGCATCACAAGTGGCCATGCGAGAAATCACATAGTCATTTGAGATTGCTGAGCCAAGTTTAGGGTTTCTTAAAAACCCAAGCAGTATTGAACTGAAGAGTTTGATCATGGCTCAGATTGAACGCTGGCGGCAGGCCTAACACATGCAAGTCGAGCGGATGACGGGAGCTTGCTCCTTGATTCAGCGGCGGACGGGTGAGTAATGCCTAGGAATCTGCCTGGTAGTGGGGGACAACGTTTCGAAAGGAACGCTAATACCGCATACGTCCTACGGGAGAAAGCAGGGGACCTTCGGGCCTTGCGCTATCAGATGAGCCTAGGTCGGATTAGCTAGTAGGTGAGGTAATGGCTCACCTAGGCGACGATCCGTAACTGGTCTGAGAGGATGATCAGTCACACTGGAACTGAGACACGGTCCAGACTCCTACGGGAGGCAGCAGTGGGGAATATTGGACAATGGGCGAAAGCCTGATCCAGCCATGCCGCGTGTGTGAAGAAGGTCTTCGGATTGTAAAGCACTTTAAGTTGGGAGGAAGGGTTGTACGTTAATACCGTGCAATTTTGACGTTACCGACAGAATAAGCACCGGCTAACTCTGTGCCAGCAGCCGCGGTAATACAGAGGGTGCAAGCGTTAATCGGAATTACTGGGCGTAAAGCGCGCGTAGGTGGTTCGTTAAGTTGGATGTGAAAGCCCCGGGCTCAACCTGGGAACTGCATCCAAAACTGGCGAGCTAGAGTATGGTAGAGGGTGGTGGAATTTCCTGTGTAGCGGTGAAATGCGTAGATATAGGAAGGAACACCAGTGGCGAAGGCGACCACCTGGACTGATACTGACACTGAGGTGCGAAAGCGTGGGGAGCAAACAGGATTAGATACCCTGGTAGTCCACGCCGTAAACGATGTCAACTAGCCGTTGGAATCCTTGAGATTTTAGTGGCGCAGCTAACGCATTAAGTTGACCGCCTGGGGAGTACGGCCGCAAGGTTAAAACTCAAATGAATTGACGGGGGCCCGCACAAGCGGTGGAGCATGTGGTTTAATTCGAAGCAACGCGAAGAACCTTACCAGGCCTTGACATGCAGAGAACTTTCCAGAGATGGATTGGTGCCTTCGGGAACTCTGACACAGGTGCTGCATGGCTGTCGTCAGCTCGTGTCGTGAGATGTTGGGTTAAGTCCCGTAACGAGCGCAACCCTTGTCCTTAGTTACCAGCACGTTATGGTGGGCACTCTAAGGAGACTGCCGGTGACAAACCGGAGGAAGGTGGGGATGACGTCAAGTCATCATGGCCCTTACGGCCTGGGCTACACACGTGCTACAATGGTCGGTACAGAGGGTTGCCAAGCCGCGAGGTGGAGCTAATCTCACAAAACCGATCGTAGTCCGGATCGCAGTCTGCAACTCGACTGCGTGAAGTCGGAATCGCTAGTAATCGCAAATCAGAATGTTGCGGTGAATACGTTCCCGGGCCTTGTACACACCGCCCGTCACACCATGGGAGTGGGTTGCACCAGAAGTAGCTAGTCTAACCTTCGGGAGGACGGTTACCACGGTGTGATTCATGACTGGGGTGAAGTCGTAACAAGGTAGCCGTAGGGGAACCTGCGGCTGGATCACCTCCTTAATCGAAGACATCAGCCTGCTGATGAGCTCCCACACGAATTGCTTGATTCATTGTGTAAAGACGATGCTGTAACGCGACCCTGTTATAGGTCTGTAGCTCAGTTGGTTAGAGCGCACCCCTGATAAGGGTGAGGTCGGCAGTTCAAATCTGCCCAGACCTACCAATTACTTGGTGCGGCTGGTCAATGGGGCCATAGCTCAGCTGGGAGAGCGCCTGCCTTGCACGCAGGAGGTCAGCGGTTCGATCCCGCTTGGCTCCACCACTCTTTCAGGTTTCGCAGCACTGCTCAGAACTTAGAAATGAACATTCGGTGATGAATGTTGATTTCTGACTTTTGTCAGATCGTTCTTTAAAAATTCGGATATGTGATAGAAATAGACTGAACACCAGTTTCACTGCTGGTGGATCAGGCTAAGGTAAAATTTGTGAGTTCTGCGCGAAAGCGCGACGTACGAATTTTCGGCGAATGTCGTCTTCACAGTATAACCAGATTGCTTGGGGTTATATGGTCAAGTGAAGAAGCGCATACGGTGGATGCCTTGGCAGTCAGAGGCGATGAAAGACGTGGTAGCCTGCGATAAGCTTTGGGGAGTCGGCAAACAGACTGTGATCCAGAGATCTCTGAATGGGGGAACCCACTCAGCATAAGCTGAGTATCTTGTACTGAATACATAGGTGCAAGAGGCGAACCAGGGGAACTGAAACATCTAAGTACCCTGAGGAAAAGAAATCAACCGAGATTCCCTTAGTAGTGGCGAGCGAACGGGGACCAGCCCTTAAGCTGGTTTGAGATTAGTGGAACGCTCTGGAAAGTGCGGCCATAGTGGGTGATAGCCCCGTACACGAAAATCTCTTGCCAGTGAAATCGAGTAGGACGGAGCACGAGAAACTTTGTCTGAACATGGGGGGACCATCCTCCAAGGCTAAATACTACTGACTGACCGATAGTGAACCAGTACCGTGAGGGAAAGGCGAAAAGAACCCCGGAGAGGGGAGTGAAATAGAACCTGAAACCGTATGCGTACAAGCAGTGGGAGCCTACTTTGTTAGGTGACTGCGTACCTTTTGTATAATGGGTCAGCGACTTATATTCAGTGGCGAGCTTAACCGAATAGGGGAGGCGTAGCGAAAGCGAGTCTTAATAGGGCGCTTTAGTCGCTGGGTATAGACCCGAAACCGGGCGATCTATCCATGGGCAGGTTGAAGGTTAGGTAACACTGACTGGAGGACCGAACCGACTACCGTTGAAAAGTTAGCGGATGACCTGTGGATCGGAGTGAAAGGCTAATCAAGCTCGGAGATAGCTGGTTCTCCTCGAAAGCTATTTAGGTAGCGCCTCATGTATCACTGTAGGGGGTAGAGCACTGTTTCGGCTAGGGGGTCATCCCGACTTACCAAACCGATGCAAACTCCGAATACCTACAAGTGCCGAGCATGGGAGACACACGGCGGGTGCTAACGTCCGTCGTGAAAAGGGAAACAACCCAGACCGTCAGCTAAGGTCCCAAAGTCATGGTTAAGTGGGAAACGATGTGGGAAGGCTTAGACAGCTAGGAGGTTGGCTTAGAAGCAGCCACCCTTTAAAGAAAGCGTAATAGCTCACTAGTCGAGTCGGCCTGCGCGGAAGATGTAACGGGGCTCAAACCATGCACCGAAGCTACGGGTATCACCTTTGGTGATGCGGTAGAGGAGCGTTCTGTAAGCCTGTGAAGGTGAGTTGAGAAGCTTGCTGGAGGTATCAGAAGTGCGAATGCTGACATGAGTAACGACAATGCGAGTGAAAAACTCGCACGCCGAAAGACCAAGGTTTCCTGCGCAACGTTAATCGACGCAGGGTTAGTCGGTCCCTAAGGCGAGGCTGAAAAGCGTAGTCGATGGAAAACAGGTTAATATTCCTGTACTTCCAGTTATTGCGATGGAGGGACGGAGAAGGCTAGGCCAGCTTGGCGTTGGTTGTCCAAGTTTAAGGTGGTAGGCTGAGATCTTAGGCAAATCCGGGATCTTAAGGCCGAGAGCTGATGACGAGTGCTCTTTAGAGCGCGAAGTGGTTGATGCCATGCTTCCAAGAAAAGCTCCTAAGCTTCAGATAACTGGGAACCGTACCCCAAACCGACACAGGTGGTTAGGTAGAGAATACCAAGGCGCTTGAGAGAACTCGGGTGAAGGAACTAGGCAAAATGGCACCGTAACTTCGGGAGAAGGTGCGCCGGTGAGGGTGAAGCACTTGCTGCGTAAGCCCACGCCGGTCGAAGATACCAGGCCGCTGCGACTGTTTATTAAAAACACAGCACTCTGCAAACACGAAAGTGGACGTATAGGGTGTGACGCCTGCCCGGTGCCGGAAGGTTAATTGATGGGGTTAGCGCAAGCGAAGCTCTTGATCGAAGCCCCGGTAAACGGCGGCCGTAACTATAACGGTCCTAAGGTAGCGAAATTCCTTGTCGGGTAAGTTCCGACCTGCACGAATGGCGTAACGATGGCGGCGCTGTCTCCACCCGAGACTCAGTGAAATTGAAATCGCTGTGAAGATGCAGTGTATCCGCGGCTAGACGGAAAGACCCCGTGAACCTTTACTATAGCTTTGCACTGGACTTTGAGCTTGCTTGTGTAGGATAGGTGGGAGGCTTTGAAGTGGGGACGCCAGTTCTCATGGAGCCATCCTTGAAATACCACCCTGGCAACCTTGAGGTTCTAACTCAGGTCCGTTATCCGGATCGAGGACAGTGTATGGTGGGTAGTTTGACTGGGGCGGTCTCCTCCCAAAGAGTAACGGAGGAGTACGAAGGTGCGCTCAGACCGGTCGGAAATCGGTCGTAGAGTATAAAGGCAAAAGCGCGCTTGACTGCGAGACACACACGTCGAGCAGGTACGAAAGTAGGTCTTAGTGATCCGGTGGTTCTGTATGGAAGGGCCATCGCTCAACGGATAAAAGGTACTCCGGGGATAACAGGCTGATACCGCCCAAGAGTTCATATCGACGGCGGTGTTTGGCACCTCGATGTCGGCTCATCACATCCTGGGGCTGAAGCCGGTCCCAAGGGTATGGCTGTTCGCCATTTAAAGTGGTACGCGAGCTGGGTTTAGAACGTCGTGAGACAGTTCGGTCCCTATCTGCCGTGGACGTTTGAGATTTGAGAGGGGCTGCTCCTAGTACGAGAGGACCGGAGTGGACGAACCTCTGGTGTTCCGGTTGTCACGCCAGTGGCATTGCCGGGTAGCTATGTTCGGAAGAGATAACCGCTGAAAGCATCTAAGCGGGAAACTTGCCTCAAGATGAGATCTCACTGGAGCCTTGAGCTCCCTGAAGGGCCGTCGAAGACTACGACGTTGATAGGTTGGGTGTGTAAGCGCTGTGAGGCGTTGAGCTAACCAATACTAATTGCCCGTGAGGCTTGACCATATAACACCCAAGCAATTTGCGCGTAAGCCGAATTGTGGTGGTGAAGACGAAGCAACCGAAGATTCGTAAGACCACAAATATCGCATATCCGAATTGGCTGGCATGTCTGCAAGGACATACTGGCAACCGAATTTCTTGACGACCATAGAGCATTGGAACCACCTGATCTCATCCCGAACTCAGCAGTGAAACGATGCATCGCCGATGGTAGTGTGGGGTTTCCCCATGTGAGAGTAGGTCATCGTCAAGATTCATTTCGCAAAACCCCTATCTGCGCGAGCAGGTAGGGGTTTTGTCTTTGTGCCTGGAAAACACTGTGGGAGCCGGCTTGCCGGCGATGCGTCGTGCTCACGGAAAATGTGACTCGAATACCGATACAGTTCCTCATACTGGCCATCTCCCACAATTCGAGTCGGAACACTAGAATAGAGCCGACGCATCCATTCAGAACCCCTTTATGCCTAACCCTGTCGAACCCGAAGCGCTCGCGCAGCTGCCGCTGGATGAACTGGTGGCCTGCCACGAGTGCGACCTGCTGATGCGCAAAGTCTCGCTGCAGACTGACGAAAAGGCGCAATGCCCACGTTGTGGCTACGAGCTGTATGCCCATCGCCACAACCTGGTCAACCGCAGCCTCGCCCTGGTGCTGACGGCCCTGCTGCTGTACGTGCCGGCCAACTTCCTGCCGATCATGCAGTTGCACCTGCTTGGCCAGACCTCCGACGACACGGTCTGGAGCGGCGTGCTCGGCCTGTACAATTCAGGGATGCGCGGCATTGCCGTGGTCGTGTTCCTGTGCAGCATGGCCATTCCCCTGCTCAAGCTGCTGTGCCAGCTAGCGGTGTTGCTGAGCATCCGGCTCGACTTCGGCCGCAGCTATGGCCTGCTGATCTATCGTATCTACCACCACCTGCGTGAGTGGGGGATGCTCGAGGTCTACTTCATGGGCGTGCTGGTGGCCATCGTCAAGCTGGTCGACCTGGCCGAGCTGAGCATCGGCCTGGGCCTGTTCTGCTTCATCAGCCTGCTGCTGGTGCAGGTCTGGCTCGAGGTGGTGATGTCGCCGCACCAGATCTGGGTGGCCTTGTCGGGGGAGGACGTCCATGCGGGCGATTGATGCAGGCATCCTGGTCTGCAATGAATGCCATGAGCTGAACCGCCATGAGCCCGGCAGCACCTCGCAGACCTGCACCCGATGCGGGGCGGTGGTGCATGCTCGGCGGCCCAACAGCATCGTGCGCACCTGGGCGCTGCTGATCACGTCGATGATCCTCTATATCCCGGCCAACGTGCTGCCGATCATGACCGTCAGCGCCTTGGGGCAGGGCAGCCCGGACACCATCATGTCTGGCGTCATCACCCTGATGAAGCACGGCATGTTGCCGATCGCCGCGGTGGTGTTCATCGCCAGCATCCTGGTGCCCACCTTCAAGCTGGTGGGTATCGCCCTGCTGCTCTATTCGGTGCAACGCCACCAGCCGCTGTCGGCGCGGCAGCGCATCCTGATGTACCGCTTCATCGAGTTCATCGGCCGCTGGTCGATGCTGGATATCTTCGTCATCGCCATTCTCGTGGCCGTGGTGAATTTCGGCCGCATCGCCAGTGTCGAAGCCAACCTGGGCGCCGTCGCCTTCGCCTCCGTGGTGATCCTGACGATGCTCGCCGCTTTAACTTTCGATCCCCGACTGATCTGGGACAACACGGAGTCGGATGACGACCATGAGTGACTTGCCTACGGCTAAAACCCGCCCAGCTTCGAACTGGTCGGCCATCTGGATCCTGCCGCTGATTGCCTTGGCGATCGGTGGCTGGCTGGCCTGGCAAGCCTACAAGGATGCCGGCATCGAGATCCAGGTACGCTTCGAGAGTGGCGAGGGCATCGTCGCCAACAAGACCGAGGTCATCTACAAAGGCATGTCGGTGGGCAAGGTGGTCGCCCTGGTGCTGGATGACAAAGGGGACAACCGTGGCGTCGTCGCCACCATCGAGATGCGCAAGGAAGCCGGTCCGCACCTGACCAAGGGCACGCGCTTCTGGCTGGTCAAGCCAAGCGTCAGCCTGGCAGGTATCTCGGGCCTGGAGACGCTGGTTTCAGGTAACTACATCGCCGTCGATCCCGGGGAGGGTGAACCGACCAAGCGCTTTACCGCGCTCAAGGAAGCACCGCCATTGTCCGATGCCGAGCCTGGCTTGCACCTGACGCTCAAGGCCGAGCGACTGGGCTCGCTAAACCGCGACAGCCCGATCTTCTACAAGCAGATCCAGGTCGGTCGGGTGAAGAGCTATCGCCTGTCCGAGGATCAGGGCACGGTGGAGATCAAGGTGTTCATCGCACCGGCCTACGCCAGCCTGGTGCGCAAGCACACGCGTTTCTGGAACGCCAGCGGCGTCAGCATCGATGCCGACCTGTCCGGGGTCAAGGTGCGCACTGAATCGCTGTCGAGCATCGTGGCCGGGGGCATCGCCTTTGCAACGCCGGAGAATCGCAAGGACAGCCCGCCCACCGATCCAAGCCTGCCGTTCCGCTTGTACGAGGACTTCGACGCGGCCCAGGCCGGCATCCGCGTCAAGGTCAAGCTCAGTGACTTCGAAGGCTTGCAGAAGGGGCGTACACCGGTGCTGTACAAGGGCATCCAGGTGGGCACGCTCAAGGATCTCAAGGTCGAAGGTGATCTTACCAGCGCAACGGCCGAGCTGACCCTGGATCCGCTGGCCGAGGACTACCTGGTCGAAGGCACGCAGTTCTGGGTGGTCAAGCCGTCGATCTCGCTTGCCGGGATCACAGGCCTCGAGGCATTGGTGAAGGGTAACTACATTGCGGTGCGCCCGGGCGAGCCGGGCGCCAAGCCCCTGCGCGAGTTCGAGGCGCGTCCCAAGGCACCACCACTGGACCTGAAGGCCCCTGGCCTGCATATGGTGCTGTTCGCCGACACCCTGGGCTCGCTGGAAGTGGGCAGCCCGGTGATGTACCGCCAGGTGCGCGTGGGCAGCGTGCAGAGCTACCAGTTCGCCCGCAACAGCAAGCGCATCCTGATCGGTGTGCATATCGAGAAGGAATACGCCAACCTGGTCAACGGTTCCACGCGTTTCTGGAATGCCAGTGGCATCACCCTGACCGGTGGCCTGTCGGGTATCCAGGTCAAGAGTGAGTCGCTGCAGACGCTCATGGCCGGTGGTATCGCCTTCGACACGCCGAAGCCGGATGTACCGCTCAAGCGTCGTATTCCGCGATTCCGCCTGCATGAAAGCCAGGACGCGGCCAACCGGGCCGGTACCCTGATCACCATTCGCGTGGACCGCGCCGATGGCCTGAAGCCGGGCACGCCGATCCGCTTCCGCGGCCTGGACGTGGGCAGCGTCGAGAGCGTCGACCTGACCGGCGACCTGCAGGCGGTCCTGCTCCGTGCGCGGATTACCCAGGCGGCCGAGCGTATCGCCCGCACCGGTACGCAGTTCTGGGTGGTCAAGCCTGCCTTGGGGCTGGTGCGTACTCAGAATCTCGACACGCTGATCGGCGGCCAATACCTGGAGGTGCTGCCAGCGCTCAAGGACAAGGGGCCGCAGCGAGACTTCATCGCCCTGAGCGATGCTCCCGAGGTGAAAGGCGAGGAGGTCGGCCTGCCGCTGACCTTGAGCGCGGCGCGTCGTGGCTCGATCAAGCCGGGCGTGCCGGTCACCTACCGTGAGATCGCAGTGGGCAAGGTCACCGGCTTCGAGCTGGGCCAGACCGCCGACCGGGTACTTATCCACATCCTTATCGAGCCCCGCTACGCCGGCCTGGTGCGTGGCGGCAGCCGCTTCTGGAACAGCAGTGGGTTCGGCTTCGACTGGGGCTTGTTCAAGGGCGCCACGGTGCGCACCGAGTCGGTGGAGACCTTGATCGAGGGTGGGATTGCTTTCGCCACGCCCGATGGCGAGCAGATGGGTAACCCGGCGCGCCCGCAACAGACCTTCGCGCTGTTCGACAAGCCGGAGGATGAGTGGATGCAGTGGGCGCCGAAGATTCAGATCGGCAAGTAATGATGGAGTGGGCCGCTATGCGGCCCTTTCGTCGGCGAGCCGGCTCCCACACCGACCGCGTAGGGCTCAGGCCATACGACATTCTGTCGCCGCAGGCTTGCCGGCTAACTCAAAGGCACTAACGCTGATGCAGGTTTGGCGAGTAACGAGACAATCACAGGCATAAAAAAACCGACCCTAGGGTCGGTTTTTTCGACAAGAACGTCGCTTAGGCAGCTGCAGCTTCTTTCAGTGCCTTGATGTGGCCATTCAGACGGCCTTTGTGGCGAGCAGCTTTGTTCTTGTGGATGATGCCCTTGTCGGCCATACGGTCGATTACAGGTACAGCCAGAACGTAAGCGGCTTGCGCTTTTTCGGCGTCTTTTGCGTCGATGGCCTTGACTACATTCTTGATGTAGGTACGGACCATGGAACGCAGGCTGGCGTTGTGGCTGCGACGCTTCTCAGCCTGTTTTGCACGTTTCTTGGCGGAAGGTGAGTTGGCCACCGTCGAGCTCCTCGAAAGACTTTAGGTAAATAGCAAACAAAATAGGCCGCGAATCATGCCGATGAGTCGAGCGGATGTCAAGGCCACCTGCAAGGTTCCGCCGAGTGGTGAGCCAACAGGAGGGAAATATTCCTTTCTGTCGCACGACCTGTAAACTCGGGAGTTTTGGCTACCCTGCGAAGGCGCGGGAGTATCGCACATTCGGACGCTGTCTGGCAGCGTCCTCTGCCCCTGGCGTGAAACTTTTCGATGAACCTGCTCAAATCCCTGGCCGCGGTCAGCTCCATCACCATGATTTCCCGGGTGCTCGGCTTCGTACGCGACACCATCCTGGCGCGGGTGTTTGGCGCCGGCATCGCCACCGACGCCTTCTTCATCGCTTTCAAACTACCCAACCTGCTGCGGCGGATCTTCGCCGAAGGCGCGTTCTCCCAGGCCTTCGTGCCGATCCTCGCCGAGTACAAGACCCAGCAGGGCGAGGAGGCCACGCGTACGTTCGTTGCCTACGTCAGCGGCCTGCTGACCCTGATCCTGGCGCTGGTCACCGCCATTGGCATCCTCGCCGCGCCCTGGGTGGTCTGGGTCACGGCACCGGGTTTCGTCGACAGCGCGGAGAAATACGAGCTGACCACGTCGCTATTGCGGGTGACCTTTCCTTATATATTGCTGATCTCGTTGTCGTCGCTGGTAGGCGCGATCCTCAACACCTGGAACCGCTTCAGCGTGCCGGCGTTCACCCCCACGCTGCTCAACGTGGCGATGATCGCCTTCGCCGTGCTGCTCACTCCCTACTTCGACCCACCGATCATGGCCCTGGCTTGGGGCGTGCTGGCCGGAGGCCTGGCGCAACTGCTGTACCAGCTGCCGGCGCTGAAGAAGATCGGCATGCTCGTACTGCCGCGCCTGAACCTACGCGATACCGGCGTGTGGCGCGTGCTCAAGCAGATGCTGCCGGCGATCCTCGGCGTATCGGTGAGCCAGATCTCGCTGATCATCAACACCATCTTCGCCTCCTTCCTGGTGGCCGGCTCGGTATCGTGGATGTACTACGCCGACCGCCTCATGGAGCTGCCCTCCGGCGTGCTGGGCGTGGCCCTGGGCACCATCCTGCTGCCGACCTTGGCCAAGACCTACGCAAATAAGGATCGTGAGGAGTATTCGCGGATCCTCGACTGGGGCCTGCGCCTGTGCTTCCTGCTGGTGCTGCCCTGCACCCTGGCCCTGGGCATCCTCGCCGAACCGCTGACCGTGGCGTTGTTCCAGTACGGCAAGTTCACTGCCTTCGACGCCGCGATGACCCAGCGCGCGCTGGTCGCGTATTCGGTGGGGCTGATGGCGATCATCCTGGTCAAGGTGCTGGCACCTGGCTTCTATGCGCAGCAGAATATCCGCACACCGGTGAAGATCGCCGTCTTTACCCTGGTCTGCACGCAGTTGCTTAACCTGGCCCTGGTCGGCCCGTTGGCCCATGCCGGGCTGGCCCTGGCGATCAGCCTGGGTGCCTGCCTGAACGCCGGCCTGTTGTACTGGAGGCTGCGCAGCCAGCAACTGTTCCAGCCGCAACCTGGCTGGGCGATGTTCCTGCTCAAGCTGGTGCTGGCGGTGGCGCTGATGTCGGGCGTGCTGTTGCTGGGCATGCACTACCTGCCGGCCTGGGAGCAGGGCAACATGCTCGAGCGCTTCGTGCGCCTGGGTGCCCTGATCGTCGCCGGCGTGGTGACCTACTTTGGTTGCCTGTACCTGTGTGGTTTCCGCCCACGGCACTTCGCCCGCAAGGCGTTGCACTGAGGCGCGAAAAGGGTCAGGCGTCGGTTTTTCGCATTCCACACTCCAGGGTGGCGCTGCTGCCTGTCACCAGCGCCCGGGTGTGGTTATAATCGGCCACTTTATGAGCAAGAAGCGCGTTATGCAGCTGGTTCGAGGTCTTCACAACCTGCGCCCCGAGCACCGGGGCTGTGTCGCCACCATTGGCAACTTCGACGGGGTCCACCGCGGCCACCAGGCGATCCTCGCACGCCTGCGCGAACGTGGCCAGGAACTCGGCCTACCCACCTGCGTGGTGATCTTCGAGCCACAGCCTCGCGAGTATTTCGCCCCGGACACCGCGCCGGCCCGCCTGGCGCGCCTGCGTGACAAGGTCGAGCTGCTGGCCGGCGAGGGCATCGACCGGGTGCTGTGCCTGTCGTTCAACCAGCGCCTGAGCCAGCTCAGCGCCGAGCAGTTCGTCAAGGCGGTGCTGGTCGATGGCCTGGGCGTGCGCCACCTAGAAGTGGGCGACGACTTCCGCTTCGGTTGCGACCGCGCCGGTGATTTCGCCTTCCTCACCGAAGCCGGAAAACGCCATGGTTTCAGCGTCGAGGCGGCCAACACCGTCATCCAGGACGGCCTGCGGGTCAGCAGCACCGAAGTGCGCAAGGCCTTGGCCGATGGCAACTTCGAGCTGGCCGAACATCTGCTGGGCCGCCCGTACCGCATTACCGGCCGCGTGCTGCATGGCCAGAAGCTGGCCCGCCAGCTCGGCACACCTACCGCCAATATCCAGCTCAAGCGCCGTCGCGTGCCGCTGTCCGGGGTCTACCTGGCCAGCATCGAGATCGACGGCCAGCAGTGGCCGGGTGTCGGCAATATCGGAGTACGTCCCACCGTCGCCGGTGACGGGCGTCCTCACCTGGAGATTCATCTCCTGGACTACGCCGGTGACCTCTATGGCCGGCGCCTGACGGTGGAATTCCACCACAAGCTGCGTGAAGAGCAGCGTTTCGCCTCCCTGGAGGCGCTGAAGTCGGCGATCGACGCGGACATCGCCGCCGCACGTGCCCACTGGCACGCTCAACCGCTAACGAAGAGCCTGAAATGACCGACTACAAAGCCACGCTTAACCTTCCGGACACCGCCTTCCCCATGAAGGCCGGCCTGCCTCAGCGCGAACCGCAGATCCTGCAGCGCTGGGACAGCATTGGCCTGTACCAGAAGCTGCGCGAAATTGGCAAGGATCGTCCGAAGTTCGTCCTGCACGACGGCCCGCCCTATGCCAACGGCAAGATCCATATCGGTCATGCGCTGAACAAGATTCTCAAGGACATGATTGTCCGTTCGAAGACCCTGTCGGGCTTCGACGCCCCGTACGTACCGGGCTGGGACTGCCACGGCCTGCCGATCGAGCACAAGGTCGAGGTCACCCATGGCAAGCACCTGACCGCCGACCGCACCCGCGAGCTGTGCCGCGAGTACGCCGCCGAGCAGATCGAGGGGCAGAAGACCGAGTTCATCCGCCTGGGTGTGCTGGGTGACTGGGACAACCCGTACAAGACCATGAACTTCGCCAACGAGGCCGGCGAGATCCGCGCCCTGGCCGAGATGGTCAAGCAAGGCTTCGTGTTCAAGGGCCTGAAGCCGGTGAACTGGTGCTTCGATTGCGGTTCGGCCCTGGCCGAAGCCGAAGTCGAGTACGCCGACAAGAAATCCCAGACCATCGACGTCGCCTTCCCGGTCGCCGACGAGGCCAAGCTGGCCGCGGCCTTCGGCCTGGCCGCGCTGGCCAAGCCCGCCGCCATCGTGATCTGGACCACCACCCCGTGGACCATCCCGGCCAACCAGGCGCTGAACATCCACCCGGACTTCACCTACGCCCTGGTCGATACCGGCGAGCGCCTGCTGGTGCTCGCCGAGGAGCTGGTCGAGTCGTGCCTGAAGCGCTATGCGCTGGAAGGTTCGGTGATCGCCACCGCCCCGGGTTCGGCCCTCGAGCTGATCAACTTCCGTCACCCGTTCTACGATCGCCTGTCGCCGATCTACCTGGCCGAATACGTCGAGCTGGGCGCCGGTACCGGCGTGGTGCATTCCTCGCCCGCCTATGGTGAAGACGACTTCGTCACCTGCAAGCGCTACGGCATGGTCAACGACGATATCCTCACCCCAGTGCAGAGCAACGGCGTGTACGTCGAGTCGCTGCCGTTCTTCGGCGGCCAGTTCATCTGGAAGGCCAACCCGGCCATCGTCGACAAGCTCAGCGAAGTCGGCGCGCTGATGCACACCGAGACCATCAGCCACAGCTACATGCACTGCTGGCGCCACAAGACCCCGCTGATCTACCGCGCCACCGCGCAGTGGTTCGTTGGCATGGACAAGCAGCCCACCAGCGGCGACAACCTGCGCGAGCGCTCGCTCAAGGCCATCGAAGAGACCAAGTTCGTTCCGGCCTGGGGCCAGGCGCGCCTGCACTCGATGATCGCCAACCGCCCGGACTGGTGCATCTCGCGTCAGCGTAACTGGGGCGTGCCGATCCCGTTCTTCCTGGACAAGCAGACCGGTGAGCTGCACCCGCGTACCGTCGAGCTGATGGAGGAAGTGGCCAAGCGCGTCGAGCAGCAAGGCATCGAGGCCTGGTTCAAGCTGGATGCTGCAGAACTGCTGGGCGATGAAGCCGGCCAGTACGACAAGATTTCCGACACCCTCGATGTCTGGTTCGACTCCGGTACCACCCACTGGCACGTGCTGCGTGGCTCCCACGATATCGGCCACGCCACCGGCCCGCGCGCCGACCTGTACCTGGAAGGCTCCGACCAGCACCGTGGCTGGTTCCACTCCTCGCTGCTGACCGGCTGCGCCATCGACGGCCACGCGCCGTACCGCGAGCTGCTGACCCACGGCTTCACCGTGGACGAGAACGGCCGCAAGATGTCCAAGTCGCTGGGCAACACCATCGAGCCGGAAAAGGTCAACAACACCCTGGGTGCCGACATCCTGCGCCTGTGGGTGTCCGCCACCGACTACTCCGGTGAGATGGCCGTTTCCGAGCAGATCCTGCAGCGCAGCGCCGACGCCTACCGCCGCATCCGCAACACCGCGCGCTTCCTGCTCTCCAACCTGTCCGGCTTCGACCCGGCCCGCGACCTGCTGCCGGCCGAGGACATGCTGGCCCTGGACCGTTGGGCGGTCGACCGCACCCTGCTGCTGCAGCGCGAGCTGGAAGAACACTACGGTGAGTACCGTTTCTGGAACGTCTACTCGAAGATCCACAACTTCTGCGTGCAGGAACTCGGTGGCTTCTACCTCGACATCATCAAGGACCGCCAGTACACCACCGGCGCCAACAGTGTCGCCCGCCGCTCCTGCCAGACCGCGCTGTACCACATCAGCGAGGCGCTGGTGCGCTGGATCGCGCCGATCCTGGCGTTCACCGCCGACGAGATCTGGCAGTACCTGCCGGGCGAGCGCAACGAGTCGGTGATGCTCAACACCTGGTACCAGGGCCTGACGGAACTGCCGACCGACGCCGAGCTGGACCGTGCCTACTGGGACCGCGTGATGGCAGTCAAGGCGGCGGTCAACAAGGAGCTGGAGAACCAGCGTACCGCCAAGGTCATCGGCGGCAACCTGCAGGCCGAGGTCACCCTGTTCGCCGAAGAGGGCCTGACCGCCGACCTGAACAAGCTCGGCGACGAGCTGCGCTTCGTGCTGATCACCTCCGCGGCCAGCGTGGTGCCGTTCGTCCAGGCCCCGGCCGATGCCGTGACAACCGAGGTCGAAGGGCTCAAGCTGAAGGTCGTCAAGTCTGGCCATGCCAAGTGCGGCCGTTGCTGGCACTTCCGCGCCGATGTTGGCAGCCACCCGGAGCATCCGGAAATCTGCGCCCGTTGCGTCGACAACCTGAGCGGTTCCGGTGAGGTGCGCCACTATGCCTAAGCTTTCCGCGGGGCGCTTCGGGCGCCTTGCCTGGCTCTGGCTGAGCCTGGTGGTGCTGGTCCTCGACCAGGCCACCAAGGTCTACTTCGAGGGCGCGCTGAGCCTGTACCAGCAGATCGTGGTCATCCCCGACTACTTCAGCTGGACCCTGGCCTATAACACCGGCGCGGCGTTCAGCTTCCTGGCCGATAGCTCCGGCTGGCAGCGTTGGCTGTTCGCCGTGATCGCCGTGGTGGTCAGTGCCGTGCTGGTGGTCTGGCTCAAGCGCCTGGGGCGTGACGAAACCTGGCTGGCCGTGGCCCTGGCCCTGGTGCTGGGCGGTGCATTGGGCAACCTGTACGACCGCGTGGTGCTCGGCCATGTGGTCGACTTCATCCTGGTGCATTGGCAGAACCGCTACTACTTCCCGGCCTTCAACCTGGCCGACAGCGCCATCACCGTGGGCGCGGTGATGCTGGCGCTGGATATGTTCAAGAGCAAGAAGTCCGAGGAAGCCGTCCATGACTGAGACCCGTATCGGCCAGAACACCGAAGTCACCCTGCACTTCGCGCTGCACCTGGAAAACGGCGACACCGTCGACAGCACCTTCGACAAGGCCCCGGCCACGTTCAAGGTCGGCGACGGCAACCTGCTGCCGGGCTTCGAGAACGCCCTGTTCGGCTTCAAGGCCGGTGACCAGCGCAAGCTGAGCATCGCCCCGGAGAACGCCTTCGGCCAGCACAACCCGCAGAACGTGCAGGTGATGCCGCGCTCGCAGTTCGAAGGCATGGAGCTGTCCGAAGGGCTACTGGTGATCTTCAACGACGCCGCCAACACCGAGCTGCCGGGTGTGGTCAAAGCGTTCGACGACAACCAGGTGACCATCGATTTCAACCATCCACTGGCTGGCAAGACCCTGAACTTCGAGGTGCAGATCCTCGACGTGAAGGCCGTGTGAGCCTGGAGCCGAGCATGCAAATCAAACTCGCCAACCCGCGCGGCTTCTGCGCCGGGGTCGACCGGGCGATCGAGATCGTCAACCGCGCCCTGGAAGTCTTCGGCCCGCCGATCTATGTGCGCCACGAAGTCGTGCACAACAAGTTCGTGGTCGAAGACCTGCGCAACCGTGGCGCGATCTTCGTCGAAGAGCTGGACCAGGTGCCGGACGACGTCATTGTCATCTTCAGTGCCCATGGTGTTTCCCAGGCCGTGCGCCAGGAAGCCGCCGGCCGTGGCCTGAAGGTGTTCGACGCCACCTGTCCGCTGGTGACCAAGGTGCATATCGAAGTTGCCAAGTACAGCCGCGACGGCCGTGAGACCATCCTCATCGGCCACGAAGGGCACCCGGAAGTCGAAGGCACCATGGGCCAGTACGACGCCAGCAACGGCGGCGCCATCTACCTCGTCGAGGACGAGGAGGATGTCGCCCAGTTGCAGGTGAACGACCCGGATCACCTGGCCTTCGTCACCCAGACCACCCTGTCGATGGACGATACCAGCCGGGTGATCGATGCCCTGCGCGCACGCTTCCCGAACATCGGCGGCCCGCGCAAGGACGACATCTGCTATGCCACGCAAAACCGCCAGGACGCCGTCAAGCAACTGGCCGACGAATGTGACGTGGTGCTGGTGGTCGGCAGCCCCAACAGCTCCAACTCCAACCGCCTGCGCGAGTTGGCCGAGCGCATGAGCACGCCGGCCTACTTGATCGACGGTGCCGAGGACCTGCAACGCAGCTGGTTCGACGGTGCTGAACGCATCGGTATCACCGCCGGTGCCTCGGCGCCCGAGGTGTTGGTGCGTGGCGTGATCGAGCAGCTCAAGGCCTGGGGCGCCACCGGCGCCGAAGAGCTCGACGGGCGCGAAGAGAACATTACCTTCTCGATGCCCAAGGAGCTGCGGGTTCGCTCGCTGATCTGACTCAGTCACCTGCACAGCGGCGGCCCTCGTCGCTGCGCAGGCTGACCCGGCCACTGGGGCTCAGCACCACCTGATGCTGGCTGCCAGGCCCGCTGCGTTGGCAGATGTTCAGCGTGATGCCGCCAAAGCCGACCCCTACCGGCGCCCCCCGCCGGCTGAAGCGCACCTCCCGCGTGGAACTGGCCACTACCTTCACCGGCCTGGCCAGACGATGTTCGCGCAATACCTGGCCGTCGCGTTCCTGCGACACACGCCAACCCTTGCCCCAGTCACCTTCCAATGGGTGAACCGTCAGCGCCTGCCGTTGCAGCGCGGCCTGGTTACGCGCAGCACGTAACGCCTGTGCCAGTTCCCGGGCCACGGCGGCCAGTTGCAGGGTTTCGCCGAGCTTTGTGTAGGCCGTTATCCCTAGGTGTGTCAGCAGACTGCCAATCGTCAGTGCGCACATCATTTGTAGCAGTGTTACGCCTTGTTGCCTCACCGTGCATTCCTCCCTGGAAGTGCTTCGCTGTAGCTTCCGGTCTGGCCGTGTAAGGCACCAGTCAGCCGGTTCGGGCAGAGGGCGAGGAAAGATCCCTGGAGGGTGATGATGCGAGCGAAGGAAGGCGGGATGACGCTGCTGGAGGTGCTGTTGACGATGATGGTGCTGGCGCTTGGCATGTTCGCCGCGGCGGCCTTGCAGGTGCGCGGCATGCAGGCGGTCGAGCGTGCCCAGCGCGACGGTCAGGCGTTGCAGTTGGCCCAGGGCATGCTCGAGCGGGTGAGGGCGAGCGGCACGCTCGACGCGGGGGAGGAGAGTGCCTGGCGGGTGCGGGTCACCGAGGCGCTCGGCACCTCGGCGCAAGGGAGAATCAGGCGTCACGCCGACATGCTGGCGCTCGAGGTGCATTGGCCTGCCTTGCCTGGGGGGCGCCCTGCCTTGCAGCTACAGGGCAGGGTGCTGCCATGAGACGTGGGCAAGCGGGCGTCGGGTTGGTCGAGGTGTTGCTGGCCGTGGCTCTGGGAGCGTTGTTGCTGGTGGCGGCGGGCCAGTTGTTCGGCCAGGCCTATCAGGCCTGGCGGCTGCACGGCGCCTCGGCGAGGCTGCAGGACGATGCTCGCTTGGTCCTGCAGCGCCTGGCCGAGGATATCCGTATGGCGGGCATGTTCGGCTGTCTGCGCCTGGACGCGGCGGACTTCGCCGATCCAGAGGCTGCGTTGGCGTTCGCCAGGCCGATCGAAGTCAACGCGGACAGCCTGACGCTGGTGGGCGCCGAGCTACCGGGGTTGCTCGGTGCGCCGGACTGGACCGTGCTCACCGACTGTCGTAGTTGGGCGCGGGTCCAGCGTGGGCAGCATGTGTCTGGTGATGCCTTGCTGGCTTTGCCAGTGCGCCGGGTTACCTACCGGGTGCGCAATGGCAGCTTGTTGTTTACCAGTAATGTCCAGCACGCCAGCTTGGTCGACAATGTCCAGGCCCTGCGGATACGCCATGACGACGGTCGTGTCGATATCGAGCTGCTCATGCAGGACCGCGATCACGGTCTGGAGCAGCGCCATACGTTGAGTGTGGCTGTACGCAACCCTGAGGGAGGCGTATGAGTCGCGAGCGCGGTGTGGTCCTGTTGCTGGCCCTGAACCTCAGCCTGCTGCTTGGCCTGTTGACCGCGCTGGGCATGCGCGAGGCATTGCTGCAGGCACGGCAGGTTGGCGAACAATGGCGTAGGGCGCAGGCTTTCGAGCAGGCCGAGGCGAGCCTGGTGGAAGGGGCCGCATTGCTGCAAGGCGGGTTGCCTGCGCTGTGCATTAACTGCCTGCCGCCTGAGTTGCCGACGGTATCGCCTGCCGCGCCGTGGCGAAGCACCGACAGTGGCTACGTGCTGCTCCAGCACCTGGGGCAAACCCTCCGCGCCGTCGGCCTGCCGCCGGACGAGCGGGTCGACCTCGTGCGGATCACAGCGCTGAGCCGTCAGTTGCGGGGCCGGCAATTCCTGGAAGCGGTCTATGCCGTGGACGGGCAGGGCAATATCGGGCGCATCAGTTGGCGTCAGCGCCTGGAGGAGGGCTGACATGCAGCGGGGTCTTGGTCTGATCGAATTATTGATTGTCGTGGCGCTGATCGGCATGCTGGCAACCATTGCCTACCCCAGTTACAGCGACCAGCTACGCCGTGCCGCGCGCGGCGAGGTGGTCGGGCTGCTGCAGGATGCGGCGTTGCGCCTGGAACAGCATCGCGCGTATGTCGGCGGCTATGCCGATACCGAGCAACTTGTCACGGTATTGTCGGCTGGCAGCCGCTACTACCGCCTGCAGGCACAGCGCGACGAAGACGCTTTCATACTGCTTGCCCGCCGTGTGACGGAGACGTTCATGGTGGACGATCGCTGTGGCGACTTCCGCCTCGATCACGCTGGCGTGCGTGATAATCCGGGCGGCAGCGAAGACGAGCAGACGTGCTGGGGAAGCTGAAGATCAAAAGGTGCCCGCGCACCGTGGAATTACTTCAGGTGTTGGATCGAACGATGAGCAAGCAAGTAGTGATTGTCGGCGGTGGCGTCATCGGCCTGCTGACGGCGTTGAACCTGGCGACGGACGTCGACCGGGTGGTGGTGTGCGACCAGGGCGAAGTAGGGCGTGAGTCGTCCTGGGCCGGTGGCGGCATCGTCTCGCCGTTGTATCCCTGGCGCTATAGCCCTGCAGTAACGGCGCTGGCGCATTGGTCGCAGGATTTCTATCCACAGCTGGGCGAGCGCCTGTTCGCCAGCACCGGCATCGACCCTGAGGTCCACACCACCGGGCTGTACTGGCTGGACCTGGACGACGAAGCCGAGGCCCTGGCCTGGGCCGCCCGCGAGCAACGCCCGCTCAGCGCCGTGGATATCTCGGCTGCCTACGACGCGGTGCCGATGCTCGGGCCAGGCTACCGCCATGCCATCTACATGGCGGGCGTGGCCAACGTACGTAACCCACGCCTGGTGAAGTCGCTCAAGGCCGCACTGCTGGAGCTGCCCAACGTGACCCTGCGCGAGCATTGCCAGATCAGCGGTTTCGTCCATGAAGACGGGCGTATCGCCGGCGTGCGCACCGAGCAGGGCGTGCTGACTGCCGACGAGGTGGTGCTCAGTGCCGGAGCCTGGAGCGGCGACCTGCTGCAGACCCTGGGCCTGAGCCTGCCGGTGGAGCCGGTGAAAGGGCAGATGATCCTGTTCAAGTGCGCCGAGGACTTCCTGCCGAGCATGGTCCTGGCCAAGGGCCGTTATGCGATCCCGCGCCGCGACGGGCATATCCTGGTTGGTAGCACCCTGGAGCATGCCGGCTACGACAAGACCCCGACCGGTGATGCGCTTGAGAGCCTGAAGGCTTCGGCGGTGGAACTGCTGCCGGCGCTGGCGGATGCCGAGGTGGTGGGCCACTGGGCTGGCCTGCGCCCTGGGTCGCCGGAAGGCATCCCCTACATTGGCGCGGTGCCGGGGCATGAGGGGTTATGGCTGAACTGCGGCCATTACCGCAACGGGCTGGTGCTGGCGCCGGCGTCTTGCCAGCTGTTCAGCGACCTGCTGCTGGGGCGTGCGCCGATCATCGATCCGGCGCCATATGCGCTGCAAGGGCGTTTGGCTTAAGTTCGTCGGGTCCGTTATACGGGCCTTTCGCCGGCAAGCCGGCTCCCACAATGACTGTGCTGGCTTCGAACCTTGTGGGAGCCTGCTTGCCGGCGAAAGGCCGCAGGGCGGCCCTCGCTCAGCGCTGTTGCCCCGGCCCTTGCTCCAGATGTTGCTGGCTGCAGTACCACTCCTTGCCCAGCTGCAACGCTCGGTCATTGGGCAGATGCACGCCGCAATGGGCGCAGCGCACCATCTGCAGCGGGTCCTGCAGGCGCGGCTCAGCAGGCGATTGCTGACTGGTCTTGAACTTGCGCCACAGCCAGAACGCGGCGGCGATCAGGGCGATCCAGAAGAGTAGGCGAACCATGGTGTCCAGCTTGTCGAATGAAGAAGGCGACAGTCTAGGACGCGGCCAATAAAAAAGGGAGGCCTTGGGCCTCCCTTTCTGCGCATGCGGTGTATCAGTCGAACAGACCGAAGGTCATGTAGCTGAACCAGCTGCGGTCCTTCTCGGCTTCCTTCGGACCTTCCGGCAGAATCGGGTCGCCGTTTTCGTCCTTGGGCAGCAGCTCCTCGGGCATTTCCGAGCGGGCGTCCTGGAACTGCTTGACCACGTCCTGGTTGGCGCGGGTCTCGCCCGGCGGCAGCGGGGCCTTGGTCTCGATCAGGCCCAGGGTGGCCTTGGACAGCCACGAGCGGTTGCCGTTTTCGTCGACCTTGGTGACGAACTGGCCATCGACCAGGCTCGGGTGGTCCGGGTAGTTGAGCTTGAGGGTCTCGAGGCTGGTGGCGGCCAGCTCGTCCAGGTGCATGCGCTGGTACGACTCGACCATCACCGCCAGGCCGTCACCCACCGACGGGGTTTCCTGGAAGTTCTCCACCACGTAGCGGCCACGGTTGGCGGCGGCCACATAGGCCTCGCGGCTCAGGTAGTAGTTGGCCACGTGGATTTCGTAGGAGGCCAGCAGGTTGCGCAGGTAGATCATGCGCTGCTTGGCGTCCGGGGCGTAGCGGCTGTTGGGGAAGCGGCTGGTCAGCTGGGCGAACTCGTTGTACGAGTCGCGGGCGGCGCCCGGGTCACGCTTGGTCATGTCCAGCGGCAGGAAGCGCGCCAGCAGGCCGCGGTCCTGGTCGAACGAGGTCAGGCCCTTGAGGTAGTAGGCGTAGTCGACGTTCGGGTGCTGCGGGTGCAGGCGGATGAAGCGCTCGGCAGCCGACTTGGCGGCCTCGGGCTCGGAGTTCTTGTAGTTGGCGTAGATCAGCTCGAGCTGGGCCTGGTCGGCATAGCGGCCGAACGGGTAGCGCGACTCCAGGGCCTTGAGCTTGTTCACGGCGCTGGTATAGCTGGAGTTGTCCAGGTCGGCCTGCGCCTGCTGGTACAGCTCGGCCTCGCTGAGGTTCTCGTCAATGACTTCCTTGTTCGAGGAACAGGCAGCGGTGAGCCCGAGGATGGCGATCAGCAGCAGGTGTTTCACTTGCATGGCGGCTTGCGTCCCTTTGACGGCCGCTGTCTTGGGCGGTGCCGTCCTGTTATGATGAGCGCCCCCGGCCAAACCCCGGGGCAAAAGAAGCCGTATTTAACCACAAGCGCGCAGCCGAAACCAAAGGCTGAACGCCCGTCGATTCGAGCATGTCCGAGATCATTCAACTTAGCGCAGAGGTCCCGTCCGAACTGGGCGGCCAACGCCTCGACCAGGTCGCCGCCCAATTGTTCGCCGAGTACTCGCGTTCGCGCCTGTCCTCGTGGATCAAAGATGGCCGCCTGACCGTCGATGGCGCGGTGCTGCGGCCGCGCGACACCGTCCACACCGGCTCCATCCTGGCCCTCGAGGCCGAGCAGGAGGCCCAGGGCGAATGGGTGGCTCAGGACATCGAGCTGGACATCGTCTATGAAGATGACCAGATCCTGGTGATCAACAAGCCGGCCGGGCTGGTGGTCCACCCGGCGGCGGGCCACCCCGACGGCACCCTGCTCAATGCCCTGCTGCACCATGTGCCGGACATCGTCAACGTACCGCGCGCCGGTATCGTGCATCGTCTAGACAAGGACACCACGGGCCTGATGGTGGTGGCCAAGACCCTGCAGGCGCAGACCAACCTGGTCGACCAACTGCAGAAGCGCTCGGTCAGCCGCATCTACGAGTGCATCGTGGTCGGCGTGGTGATCGCCGGCGGCAAGATCGACGCCCCGATCGGCCGCCACGGCGGCGAGCGCCAGCGCATGGCGGTCACCGACGGCGGCAAGCCGGCGGTCAGCCACTACCGCGTGCTCAAGCGCTTCCGCTCGCACACCCATGTGCGGGTCAAGCTGGAAACCGGCCGCACCCACCAGATCCGCGTGCATATGGCGCATGTCGGTTATCCGCTGGTCGGCGACCAGACCTACGGCGTGCGTTTCCGCATTCCGCCGGCCGCCAGCGTGGCCATGGTCGAGGCGGTGAAGAACTTCCCGCGCCAGGCCCTGCACGCCCGCTTCCTGGCCCTGGATCACCCGACCACCGGTGAGCGCATGGAATGGGCTTCGCCGCTGCCGGACGACTTCCTCTGGCTGCTGTCGCTGCTCAACGACGACCGCGAGAGCTTTATCGGATGAGTGGCCTGACGCAGGCGCTGATCGTTCCCGACTGGCCGGCCCCGGCCTCGGTACGCGCCTGTGTCACCACCCGCGAGGGCGGCGTCAGCCTGCCGCCCTATGAATCCTTCAATCTTGGCGACCATGTGGGCGATGATCCCGCTGCGGTTGCCGAGAACCGTCGTCGCCTCAGCGATGAATTCGCCATCCAGCCCGCCTGGCTCAAGCAGGTGCATGGGTTGGTGGTGGCCGACGCCGATCCCGCCGTGGTCGCCGAGGCCGATGCCAGCTGGACCGACCAGCCGGGCATCGCCTGCACCGTGATGACCGCCGATTGCCTGCCGGCCCTGTTCTGCGACCGTGCCGGTACCCGCGTGGCCGCTGCCCATGCCGGCTGGCGCGGGCTGGCCGGTGGCGTGCTGGAAGCCACCCTCGATCGCCTGGCCCTGCCACCCGAAGAGGTGCTGGTATGGCTGGGCCCGGCCATCGGGCCGCAGGCGTTCGAGGTGGGCATGGAAGTGCGCGATGCCTTTACCGCCGTGCATCCCGAGGCAGCCGCGGCGTTCGTCGACGGCGAGCGGCCGGGCAAGCTGATGGCCGATATCTACCAGTTGGCGCGGATCCGCCTGGGCGCGCGTGGGGTTACTGCCGTTTATGGTGGTGGCTTCTGCACGGTCAGCGACCCGCGGTTCTTCTCCTACCGCCGCACTCCTCAGGGTGGGCGGTTTGCTTCACTGGTGTGGCTCAGCCCTCGCTAAGCCTGGGGCCGCTTCGCGGCCCAATCGCTGGCAAGCCAGCTCCCACATGCCAAAGTCTGTACTGCCCCTGTGGGAGCCGGCTTGCCGGCGATTGGGCTGCGCAGCAGCCCCGGCAATATCAATCCCACCACCACCCTGCTGACCTCCGTCAACCCCGCTACGCTTGAATCTTCCAGAATTACCCTTATCTATTGGTCATCTCAGGCAGGTTCTTCATTACAGGTGCTGTCCATCGCTCCGCCTGCCCTTTAAAGGAAGGTATCCCCCATGCGAATAGACCGACTGACCAGCAAGCTGCAACTCGCGTTATCCGATTCCCAATCCCTGGCTGTGGGCATGGACCACCCGGCCATCGAGCCCCTGCACCTGCTGCAGGCGCTGATCGACCAGCAGGGCGGCTCGATCAAGCCGCTGCTGATGCAGGTCGGCTTCGACGTCAACAGCCTGCGCAAGGCGCTGACCAAAGAGCTCGACCAGCTGCCGAAAATCCAGAACCCCACCGGCGACGTGAACATGTCCCAGGACCTGGCGCGCCTGCTCAACCAGGCCGACCGCCTGGCCCAGCAGAAGGGCGACCAGTTCATCTCCAGCGAGCTGGTGCTGCTCGCCGCCATGGACGAGAACAGCAAGGTCGGCAAGCTGCTGCTCGGCCAGGGCGTGAGCAAGAAGGCCCTGGAAAACGCCATCAACAACCTGCGCGGCGGCGCGGCGGTGAACGACGCCAACGCCGAGGAGTCGCGCCAGGCCCTGGACAAGTACACCGTCGACCTCACCAAGCGCGCCGAGGAAGGCAAGCTCGACCCGGTGATCGGCCGCGACGACGAGATCCGCCGCACCATCCAGGTGCTGCAACGCCGCACCAAGAACAACCCGGTGCTGATCGGCGAGCCCGGCGTCGGCAAGACCGCCATCGCCGAAGGCCTGGCCCAGCGCATCATCAACGGCGAAGTGCCCGACGGCCTCAAGGGCAAGCGCCTGCTGGCGCTGGATATGGGCGCGCTGATCGCTGGCGCCAAGTACCGTGGCGAGTTCGAAGAGCGCCTCAAAGGCCTGCTCAACGAACTGAGCAAGCAGGAAGGCCAGATCATCCTGTTCATCGACGAGCTGCACACCATGGTCGGCGCCGGTAAAGGCGAGGGCGCCATGGACGCGGGCAACATGCTCAAGCCGGCCCTGGCCCGTGGCGAGCTGCACTGCGTCGGCGCCACCACGCTCAACGAGTACCGCCAGTTCATCGAGAAGGACGCCGCATTGGAGCGCCGCTTCCAGAAGGTGCTGGTCGAGGAGCCGAGCGAGGAAGACACCATCGCCATCCTGCGCGGCCTGAAAGAGCGCTATGAAGTGCATCACAAGGTGGCCATCACCGACGGCGCGATCATTGCCGCGGCCAAGCTCAGTCACCGCTACATCACCGATCGCCAGCTGCCGGACAAGGCCATCGACCTGATCGACGAAGCCGCGAGCCGCATCCGCATGGAGATCGACTCCAAGCCTGAGGTGCTCGACCGCCTCGACCGTCGCCTGATCCAGCTGAAGGTGGAATCCCAGGCGCTGAAGAAGGAAGAAGACGAAGCGGCGAAGAAACGCCTGGAGAAACTGACCGAGGAAATCGAGCGCCTGGAGCGCGAGTACTCCGACCTCGAAGAGATCTGGGCTTCGGAAAAGGCCGAGGTGCAAGGTTCGGCGCAGATCCAGCAGAAGATCGAGCAGGCCCGCCAGGAGCTGGAAGCCGCGCGCCGCAAGGGCGACCTCAGCCGCATGGCCGAGCTGCAGTACGGGGTGATCCCGGACCTGGAGCGCAGCCTGCAGATGGTCGACCAGCACGGCAAGACCGACAACCAGCTGCTGCGCAACAAGGTCACCGAGGAAGAGATTGCCGAAGTGGTGTCCAAATGGACCGGCATCCCGGTGGCGAAGATGCTCGAAGGCGAGCGTGAGAAGCTGCTGAAGATGGAAAGCCTGCTGCACGAACGGGTGATCGGCCAGGACGAGGCGGTGACCGCCGTGGCCAACGCCGTACGCCGTTCCCGCGCCGGGCTGTCCGACCCGAACCGCCCGAGTGGTTCGTTCCTGTTCCTTGGGCCCACCGGGGTGGGCAAGACCGAGCTGTGCAAGGCGCTGGCCGAGTTCCTCTTCGATACCGAAGAGGCCATGGTGCGCATCGACATGTCCGAGTTCATGGAGAAACACTCCGTGGCGCGTCTGATCGGTGCCCCGCCAGGGTATGTGGGCTATGAAGAGGGCGGTTACCTGACCGAGGCCGTGCGCCGCAAGCCGTACTCGGTGGTGCTGCTCGACGAGGTGGAGAAAGCCCACCCGGATGTGTTCAACGTGCTGCTGCAGGTGCTTGAAGATGGTCGCCTGACCGACAGCCACGGCCGCACCGTGGACTTCCGCAACACCGTGATCGTGATGACCTCCAACCTGGGCTCGGCGCAGATCCAGGAACTGGCCGGTGACCGCGAGGCACAGCGTGCGGCGGTGATGGACGCGGTGGGCGCGCATTTCCGTCCGGAGTTCATCAACCGCATCGACGAAGTGGTGGTGTTCGAACCGCTGGGCCGCGAGCAGATCGCCGGTATCACCGAGATCCAGCTTGGCCGCCTGCGTGGTCGCCTGGCCGAGCGCGAGCTGTCGCTGAGCCTGAGCCCGGAGGCGTTGGACAAGCTGATCGCCGTCGGTTACGACCCGGTGTACGGCGCACGGCCATTGAAGCGTGCGATCCAGCGCTGGATCGAGAACCCGCTGGCGCAACTGATCCTGGCGGGCGAGTTCCTGCCGGGTGCGGCGATCACCGCGAAGGTGGAGGGCGACGAGATCGTCTTTGGCTGACCTGCAGTAAACGAAGAGCCCCGCGTAAGCGGGGCTTTTTTATGCACGCTGTCCGGCCTTGCCCCGTGATAAGGACAGTCCATGCGACGCAAACCCCTGATTTTTCGGCTTCCCAGCTAACTTGCTGAAAATTTTGAAAAAAGTGCTTGCACAAAAATCAGAGTGCCCCTAATATTCGCCCCGCTGTCAGGCACTGAGCAGATCGCCAGCAACACCGACGATCTGAAAATAACTTACAAATCAGTAAGTTGAACGAAAAAAAGTGGTTGACAAGCAAAACGAAGAATGTAGAATAGCCGGCCTCAGCAGCGACAACGCGAAAGCGGATAGCCAAAGAGATCGAAGCTAACACAGACTTCGAAGCAGTAAAGATGTACCGAAGTTCAGTTCCGCGATAGCTCAGTCGGTAGAGCAAATGACTGTTAATCATTGGGTCCCTGGTTCGAGTCCAGGTCGCGGAGCCAATCTCGGGGTGTAGCGCAGTCCGGTAGCGCGCCTGCTTTGGGAGCAGGATGTCAGGAGTTCGAATCCCCTCACCCCGACCATTTTCCGGGTCGTTAGCTCAGTTGGTAGAGCAGTTGGCTTTTAACCAATTGGTCGTAGGTTCGAATCCTACACGACCCACCATGTAAAAAGGGCATCTCGACTGAGATGCCCTTTTTCTTTTGTCCGCGATTTATATCCCCGCCCTTTGCTACCCTGTGGCCTTTGCCCGCAGGAGCGCCCGCGCATGCCACTCAAAGCCAGTGTTTTCATCGCCACCAGCCTGGATGGCTACATCGCCCGTGAAGATGGCGGCCTCGATTGGTTGATGGGCGCCACCCAGTCCGCTGACGACCATGGCTATGCCGGGTTCATGGCGGGTGTCGATACGTTGGTGATGGGGCGCGGCACCTTCGACAAGGTCATGACCTTTGGCGAGTGGCCCTATCCGGATACGCGAGTGGTAGTGGTCAGCAGTACCCTCGAGGCGCTGCCCAGGGGCGCATCGGAGCGCGTCGAGCTGCACCCGGGGCCGATCCCGGCGTTGCTCGAGCACCTGCAGGCCACGGGCGCAAAGAGCCTGTACCTGGATGGCGGCAAGCTGATTCAGGGGTTCTTGCGCGAGGGGCTGGTGGATGAACTGACCATCACCCGCATCCCCGTGCTGCTGGGGCAGGGGATACCGTTGTTCGGCGAGTTGGCGAAGGATGTGCTGTTGCAGCACATGAGAACGACCAGTTACGAGAGCGGGTTCGTACAGAGCACGTATCGCGTGGTCAGATAAATCGCGTCGAGGCCATCGCCGGCAAGCCGGCTCCCACAGGATCGTGCGCTGAATTGATTGTGGGAGCCGGCTTGCCGGCGAAAGGGCTGCACAGCAGCCCCAGGATCTTGAAGCCTCAGTGCAGCTTCAGGCGCGGCTCGGTGCCACGGCCAATCTTGCTGCCCAGCATCAGCATCAAGGTGCGGAACGTCCCGTACAGCGCCATCTGGTGCATGCGATACAGCGACACATAGAACATCCGCGCCAGCCAACCTTCCAGCTTGACGCTGCCCATCAGGTTACCCATCAGGTTGCCCACCGCCGAGAAGCGCGACAGCGATACCAGCGAACCATAGTCCTTGTACTCGTAGGTCGGCAGCGCCTTGTTCTCCAGGCGCAGCTTGAGGCTCTTGGCCAGCAGCGAGGCCTGCTGGTGCGCGGCCTGGGCCCGTGGCGGCACATTGCGGTCGGTGCCCGGCTGCGGGCAGGCGGCGCAGTCGCCGAAGGCGAAGATGTTGTCGTCCAGGGTGGTCTGCAGGGTCGGGCGCACCACCAGCTGGTTGATGCGGTTGGTTTCCAGGCCGTCGATGTCCTTGAGGAAGCCCGGCGCGCGAATGCCCGCCGCCCAGACCTTCAAGCTGGCCTGGATCACTTCGCCCGAGGCGGTCTTCAGGCCATCGGCGGTCACTTCGCTGACCGCGGCGTTGGTCATCACCGTCACCCCGAGTTTTTCCAGGGTCTTGTGCACCGGCACGCTGATGCGCTCCGGCAGCGCCGGCAACACCCGTGGGCCGGCTTCGATGATGGTGATGTGCATGTCTTTCGGCTGGATCTTGTCCAGGCCATAGGCCGCCAGCTCGTGGGCCGCGTTGTGCAGCTCGGCGGCAAGCTCCACGCCAGTGGCGCCGGCGCCGACGATGGCCACGCTGATCTGCTCGCTGGCCACATCACCGGCATGGGCGCGCAGATAGTGGTTGAGCAGTTGCTGGTGGAAGCGCTCGGCCTGCTTGCGGCTGTCGAGGAACAGGCAGTGCTGCGCCGCGCCCAGGGTGCCGAAGTCGTTGGTGTTGCTGCCCACGGCGATCACCAGGGTGTCGTAGCCGATGGTGCGCGCAGGCAGCAGCTCACGGCCCTCGTCGTCGAGGGTCGCGGCCAGCTGGATCAATTTGCTTTCGCGGTCCAGGCCGCTCATGCGCCCCATCTGGAAGTTGAAGTGGTTCCACTTGGCCTGGGCCACGTAGTTCAGTTCGTCTTCCGAGGAGTTCAGTGAGCCGGCCGCCACTTCGTGCAGCAGTGGCTTCCAGATGTGCGTCAGGTTGGCATCAACCAGGGTGATCTCGGCCTGTTTGCGCTTGCCCAGGCTTTTACCCAGGCGGGTCGCCAGTTCCAGGCCGCCGGCGCCGCCGCCGACAATCACGATGCGATGAGTCATGGGGATATCTCACAAGTTTTACGGAATTCGTGGACACAAGGTCCGGCCGCATCCGGCATGAGGGGCGGGCGAGCGCAAGGCAGCTCATAGCACCAGTCCACTCAGTAGGCGGCTCAACAGGCCCAGACCGATGGTCACGGCCACCACCAGCAACAGGAGCAGCCACGGCCGGAAGGGCCGGCGCTCGACTTGATGCTGGGGGGCGCTCAGATACTCATCGACGCGACGCTGATCTTCAGGATTCAGGCGGCTGGTCATGGTGGGCCTCGTCAGATAGACGTTCGTGACTGCGTGTACGCCACAGCGTTCACGCAAACGCATGGGTCGAATGATAATGCTTTCTATCCCTGGCGCCGAGTGTACGTGATCGCAAAGACACCCGGCACTGGATCAAAGACTGATGCCTACGTCGAACACGATGCTGCGCCCCAGGTTGCCGCGCAGGAAATCCGGCGCGTCCGGGTGGGCGAACAGCACCCGGGCGAAGGTCGGCCCCACCAGCGACAATGACCGCCAGCCCTGGCGCAGGTACTCGGTGGGTGGCGGGAAGTGGCTGTTGAGGTCGAGCACCTCGCGCTTGAGGCTGGCGAAGGCGATGATGTCCAGCTCGCTGAGGTCCAGCCCGCGCTCGCGGTAGTTGTGCGACTTCTTGCGCAGGGTCGGCGCCAGGCGCGCCAGCAGTTCCTGGGCACTGATGCGCCGGGGCCGCTGCTCGCGGCGCACCAGCTGGGCCAGGGAGAAGGCGCTGCGCCGCCGTTGCAGCTCCTCGCGCCATTCGTCGTTGAGCCGGCGGCCCTCGTCGAGCACGAAGAACACCTCGAACGCAGCGTCGCGGAACAGCACGTCCGGCGGCTCTTGCCCGGCCGGGGTGAAGTCCTCGCTGCGGTAGGGGATGTTCAGCCCTTGCAGCAGGCGCTGGCAGACCCAACGCTCGCGCTCCCATTTGCGGGCATTGGACAGGAACGCATTGGCTTGCTCGGCCTGGATGGTAAGCAGGCGGAGGTAGTCTGAGTCATCCATGGGGACAAGCTTAGTCGCTAATTGATGACGGTAAGATGCTGTTTGTGCGCAGGAATCAGCCCAGCACCAGCCATTGCTGCACCACCCCCAGCAGATGCAACAGCCCACCGCCCAGGCAAATGGCCGAACTGACCGCGATAAACCGCCGGCTGCGCCCGGTGCCGGCCAGCACCAGAGGCCCCAGCAGGCCCCGCGCCAGGTACACCAGGGTGATCAGGCAGATCACCGGCAACAGCAAGGGCAACGGACGCATCAGCCCGGCCGCCGACAAGGCATAGGCCGACCAGACGAGCAGTACCGCCGCGATCGCCGCAGTGACCAGGGCCGGGTAGGTGCGGCCTTGCTCCGCCGCCCTGGCCATGCGCTCGCCGGCGCCGAACAAGCGGTACCAACGCGGGCCAATGGCGATCACCGCCAGGTGAAGCACGCCGGCGATGGCGCTGAACGCCGCGCCGAGCAGCAGCGGTAGGTTAAGTCCTTCAGGCATGGCGGATGCGTCCTGCATCGAGAGGAGGTGCCAGCCTATAGCAACCGGTGGCAAGGGAGAATGGGTGTAGACTCAGGCTTGTCCACATGGCCGACAGGGATATTGTTCAGGTGATCAGCGCACAAGTCTTGTCCAGCACCAGCCTTACCCTTGGCTGGATAGGTTACGTGCCCCTGCTGATCTGGGCCGCCAGCCGCACCCGCTGGGTCGAGCTGTTCACCGACACCCGCCGCCAGCACCTGCTGTTCGGCACCGTGTTCTGCCTGTTCATACTCTGGCTGGTGCGCCGCGACTTCGATACCGGGGTGTCGTACCACTTCATCGGCATGACCGCCGTCACCTTGCTGCTGGACTGGCCATTGGCCGTGCTCGGGGGCTTTCTCGCCCAGCTCGGCCTGTTGCTGATGGGCCGGCAGGACCTCGCCGCCATCGGCGTCAACGGCCTGCTGATCGTCGGCCTGCCGGTGCTGGTCACCGAGGTGTGCGCGATCCTGGTCGAGCGCGCCCAGCCGCGCAACCTGTTCGTTTATATCTTCTGTTGCGGGTTCTTCCCGGCGGCGTTGACGGTGTTGCTGTGCCTGATGGCAGGGTTGGGGTTGCTGTGGATGGACGAGCGTTTCGCCATGCCGGAATGGCTAAGCGACTTCGTTGGCTACCTATGGCTGATGATGTTCCCCGAGGCATTTATCAACGGCACGGTGATCAGTGCGTTGGTGGTGTTCTGCCCGGAGTGGCTGGAGACCTTCAACCGCAGCCGCTATCTGCAGGCGCCGTGGAAGGATGAAGAGCGCTAAAGCGTTATCCAGTGGCCTGTCCCGGCCTCTCGCCGGCAAGCCGGCTCCCACACCGACCGCGTAAACCTAAAGCCAAGCGCCGTCCCTGCGGGAGCTGGCTTGCCAGCGATGGGCCGCAACGCGGCCCCAGGATTCAAGCAGCAGCTGTTGTCAAGGCTGCGCGATCCGTTTAGTGCCGTGGCTCCAGATCCCCCGAATACAACTCGTCCTCGGACTCCTGCGCCCCGGCGATCTTGTGCTCCTCGGCCGCCCAGGCACCCAGGTCGATCAACTTGCAGCGGTCCGAGCAGAATGGCCGGAACGGGCTCTGCTCGCCCCATTCCACGGGCGCCCCGCAGGTCGGGCAATCAACGGTCATCGGCTGGCTCATGGCTGGCCTCCTCGTAAAGTCAGGTAAAAGTGGTGCAGGCGGTCGATCTCGTCGTGCAGCGATTGCAGGTCACGATCATTGACCACCACGTCATCGGCATGGCGCAGGCGCTCTTCCCGGGCCAGTTGGGCCTTGAGAATCGCCTGCACCTGTTCCGCGCTGGTGTTGTCGCGGGCCAAGGTGCGTTGCACCTGCAACTCGGTCGGCGCGTCGATCACCAGGATGCGCTGGGTCTTCTGGTGCTGCCCCGACTCGATCAACAGCGGCGAAACGTACACCGCATAGGGCGTCTCGGCCTTGGCCAGGTAGCTGAAGATCTCCTGGCCGATCAGCGGGTGCAGCAGTTGTTCCAGCCATTGCCGTTGGCTCGGGTCGGCGAAGATCAGCTGGCGCAGGGCGCCACGGTCGAGCTGGCCGTCCGCCTGCAGCACGCCGGCGCCAAAGCGCTCGACGATGCTGGCCAGGGCAGGGCGCCCCGGCTCGACGACCCAGCGCGCGGCCTGGTCGGCATCGACCAGGTGTACGCCCAGTTCGACGAAACGCTCGGCGGCGGCGCTCTTGCCGCTACCGATGCCGCCAGTGAGGCCAAGAATCCAGGGTGTGAAGGGCGCTGTGCTCATCAGGTTCCAAGCAGTTGCAGGTATGAGGCGACTATTTCATCACCCCAGAGCAATGCGATCCACCCCGCAATGGCCAGATAAGGCCCGAAAGGCAATGCCGCGCCCATTTGCGTGCGCTTGAAACGCACCAGCGTCAGCCCGATCAGCGCCCCCACCAAGGACGCCAGCATCAAGGTCAGCGGCAGGATCTGCCAACCGCCCCAGGCACCGAGCATGGCCAGCAGCTTGAAGTCGCCGAAGCCCATGCCCTCCTTGCCGGTGATCAGCTTGAAGACCCAGTACACCGACCACAAACTCAGGTAACCCGCGACCGCGCCCCACAGCGCATCGCTCAGCGGCACGAGCAGCCCGAAGGCGTTGACGATCAACCCCAGCCACAACAGCGGCAGCACCAGCACATCCGGCAGCAACTGGTGATCGGCATCGATCAGGCTCAAGGCGATCAGCCCCCAGGTCAGCAGCATTACCCCCAGCGCCTCGACACCCGGCCCGAAATGCCAGGCCACCAACAGCGAGAGCAGGGCGCTGCCCAGCTCCACCAGGGGATAACGCAGGCTGAGCCGCGCCTTGCATCCCGCGCACCGCCCGCGCAGGGCCAGGTAACTCAGCACTGGAATGTTTTCCCACGCACGGATCTGGCGCTGGCAGTGCGGGCAGCGCGAAGCCGGCAGGCACAGGTCGAAGCGCTCATGCTCGGCCTGCGGCAGCCCCAGCACCTCCTGCGCCTCCCGCTGCCATTGGCGCTCGAGCATGATCGGCAGGCGGTACGCCAGCACATTGAGAAAACTGCCCACCAGCAACCCCAGCACCGCGGCCAAGGTATAGAAGAACGGCGGATGATCGACGATTACGGTCCAGGCATTCATGTTCAGATCAGGCTACCCAACTGGAAGATCGGCAAGTACATCGCCACGACGAGGCCCCCCACCAGCAGCCCGAGGATCAGCACGATGGCCGGCTCCAGCAGCGTGGTCAACTGCTCCAGCGCCTGGCTCACCTGTTCTTCGTAATGCAGTGCGGCCTTGTCCAGCATCCGGTCGAGGGTGCCGCTGGCTTCGCCCACCGCCACCAGCTGGCGCAACAGCGGCGGGAACAGCGCATCCGCCTCCATCGCCTGCTGCAGCCCCATGCCGCCGGCCACGTCCTGGCGCAACTTGAGGATCGCCCGCTCGTGCAGGCTGTTCCCACTCACCGGCGCCACCGTGGCCAGCGCATCCAGCAACGCCACTCCGGCGGCATAAGAGGTCGCCAGGCTGCGGGCAAAGCGCGCCAACGCCGCCTGCCCGAGCAAGGTGCCCACCACCGGCACCCGCAACACCCCGCGCAATATCCACAGGCGCGCCGGCAGATGCCGTTGGTACAACGCCCGCATGCCAAATCCCAGCGCTGTTATCAATAGCACCAACCACCCGACGTGATTGCCCAGCCCTGTGGATAAATCGATCACCCACTGGGTGAACGCCGGCAGCGCCTTGTCGAAACTGGCGAACAACCCCTGGAACCGCGGCACCACCTCCAGCAGCAACAACGCCGCCACCCCCAACCCCGTCAGCAGCAACAGCGCCGGATACAGCATCGCCTTGCGCACCTTCTGCCGCAGCGCCTGGCGTTTCTCCAGCATGGTCGCCATCTGCTCCAACTGCCGGTCCAGCGTGCCCGACTGCTCGCCTACCCGCACCAGGTTGCAGTACAGCGCATCGAACCACGCCGGATGACGCTGCAAGGCATCCGCCAAACCCAACCCCGCCGCCACATCCTGTTGCAACCGCGCCAGTAACGCCGCCATGGCGCTGTTCACCGTGCTGCGCGCCATTACCTCGAACGCCTGCAACAGCGGCACCCCCGCCGTGAGCAAGGTCGCCAGCTGGCGGCTGAACCCCGGCGCATCCGCCTTGCCCGCCCGCTGCGGCCAGCGCCACTGCAACCCACCCGCCAACCTCACCCGCGTGGCCCGGATGCCCTGGCGTTGCAGCCAGGCCTGCACGAACGCCGGGCTGCGCCCCGGTTGCTGGCCGTGTTGACGAGCGCCGGAGGCATCGATGCCCTCCCAGGCGTAGAGGCGGGTAGACGGTGGCATGCGAAGGTCCTTTGCAGTGCGGCGACAAGCCCCGTAACAGCTTGCCGGGCCCGAGGGCGGGCGCGTTTCCATGACGCTCACTAGAGTAGTTCAGCGAAGATGACGCCCTGCCGTGCAGGGGTGACAAAAGGTGTCGGTTCAGGCCTACTGCGCGCCTGCCGGCCGGGGCGCCGAAAAGATGAACATGCGCCGACCGCGCCTCCATGTATTACGAAGGAAGACCGTTCATGAAAGGGCAACGAGGTATCACCCTGATCGAACTGATGATCGTCGTCGCGATCATCGGCATCCTGGCGACCATCGCCATCCCCATGTACACCAACCACCAGGCCAGGGCCAAAGCCGCGGCGGCGCTGCTGGAAATCTCCGCGCTGAAAACGCCGATGGACATCAGCCTGAACGAAGGCAAGGACGTGCCCGACGTCGCCAGCCTCGGCGGCCAGCCTACCACCGCCCATTGCGCGATCACCGCAAGCGGCACGGCGGCCGACGGCACCGCCAGCATCGCCTGCACCCTGGCCGACGCACCGGCCAATGTGCTGGGCAAGACCGTGACCCTGGCGCGTACCCAGGCAGGCTGGACCTGCGTGACCACGGTGGAGGAAGACCTCGCGCCCAACGGCTGCACGGTGCAATGAAAGTGAGGTGAAACAGGGGTTTGCGTAACCGACACGGCAGTGGTACGTTGCGCAACACGCCGGTGTAGCTCAGTCGGTAGAGCAGCGCACTCGTAACGCGAAGGTCGCAGGTTCGATTCCTGTCTCCGGCACCAGATATCAAGAAGGCTTGCAGCGATGCAGGCCTTTTTTGTGCCTCGAAAAAGGCGATAGGTCCAGGGCAATCGAGTTGCCCGCTGAAACAAATTACCGAGTGCCGGTGGTTTGACCTATCCAGGCAAATCTTCGAGAATGAGCACCGAGGACTGCAACCGCGCATGTTTGGGCATGGCTTGCCAGTAATTGGCCCCCCGAATCTGGCAGCAGTGAAGCTGGCACTCACTGACGTAGGGACAGTCGATAGGCCCCACCATATGGCCGTTGATTTGACTGGGTTCTGACCTTAAGGATCGTAGATCCGGAAACTAAAGAATTGCTGCGACTACAGCCTCATTAACATCCGAAGGCGACCCCACAAGGGTCGCCTTTTCTTTTGCCCAATCAATCATGATTTCACCGACTTTGGTTTCTCGTGGAGTGGGTTGGGGCGTCCAGGTCACTACCGAGTAGTGGAATCCGAGTACGCGATCTCCTTCCCGCGGCTCTAGCGCCAGCGTCCCGTCTACCGTTCGCAACAGTGTGATGCGCTTTTTAGCCGCTAGAGGATGACTGGCGTCGTGGTAGATCTCGGTGCCCCTTGCCATGAGTGATGCGATGAAAGCCGCCAGTTGGTCCGGGCTTTTGATCCCCCTTTTGCGTAGAAACGCTTTCTTGCCATGCCAGATGTGCAGAAGCCCATGGCCACTTGCTCGAACGCCCTTGCCCTGGTGATGCTGGCCGACTTTGACGTAAACCCTTCCCTCAGCGAGGTTGAGACTCATGGCTGAAATCGGAGGGATCACGCCAAAGACGATGCCGCCCGTGGGGTGCTCCACGAGGGCGGCTGGTTTCATCTTGAAAATGGGGGAGGGGGTGGTGACCACGGCGGCTCCTTTGCTGGCCGCTATGGTAAGGAAAAATGGAGGCAGGGCTCCTTGGAGAACATTTGCCGAGTGTTTCCCTGTGGTGCTTCCTCGGCCGTGTGCGTCTGAACGACCTGAATGATTCGCTTACCTACTGCGAAGCGAGAAAATAAATCTTGGGCCTGTCCCCTTTTTCGTCCCCTTTTTCGCTCTTTTTCGCTGTGCAAGCTAGCTCTGGGTACTTCATTCCTCTTGGCCGCGAGCTTTCTGATGCGGGCGACTGACCAATAGATAAAGCCGCACCGCCATCTGCCAAGGACGTTGCACGTTAGGTGCGCCGTCCCTCAACTGCATTCTTTATTGATTTAATCTCATCGTACCAGGTGCCAAATTGATAGATGGATTTGGTGGAGTAATAGTTGCGCACATCATCATGCTCAAGCGGGCTCAGATTAGCGTATAAGTCCTTAAGCCTGTCCGCCTCTGTCGGAAGCAATGGCACCAACTTCACGAAATCCTTAAAGTTGGAAACCTGCAAGGTTCTGATTTTGTACTGGTGACGTTGCTCATTGAATACGTAGGAGTTCGTTAACCTCTCAACCAAGCGTCTTAGCAGAGCAGAAAGCTTGGACTTTTCATCAGGACTGATCTCGACTTGTGGGCCAATGTAGCCATCAATTTGCTCACATAGTTCCTCCCATTTCTCTACGTACTCAGATATCGTCGCACAGTCTTCCAGCACCTGCACGGAGAAGGCGCCACTCAGGCCTGAACCATTTAGCGTATTCTGGAGGTTCGCAAAGAAGTCCCAATTGTGTGTCAATACGATCAGTTGCGACTGTGCATTATCCTTCGCGTAGTCACGCAGGCGCTCACAAAAATTAGAGATATAGTTGTAGTCAAAGCTGGTGACTGGATCATCCAGAATCAGGACTTGGTGCGGTGCGACGCTCGCCTCACACATGAACAAGGCAAGTGCGTGAACCTTAAGCTCGCCTTCACTCAGCACGCGATTCACCAGTTCATCTCCTATTTTCGGAAGAACTATCGTATCAGCTCCTTGGTTGGCCAGGCGGACACCAATTTGTTCCAGCGAGGCACCACAGAGACGGCGATACTCTCCATCCAAATACGGTACAAACGAACCTAGAACGAGTGCTGCGTGCGCATCCTTCTTTCGCGCGGTCAGCGCGGACAGGCGTGATGTGAAGTTATAGGACTCCACCACATTGGCGATGCCAGCAAAGGAAATCGAGTTTTGGCAAATCGTTTCGATTTGAGGGCGCACGGAAGATGCGGTTTCATCGATGCTCAGTACACCAATTTCTGTTGTGAGCTTTGAAATCTCCCCGTTCAGCGCTTGCAACCCATTCGACGCTAACGTCAAAGCTGAGTCCGCCTTGTTGTACTCTGTATTAACCGCTTCGGTATAAGTACTCAGCTCGGCGTAACGAGAGTAAGCATCGAGCGCAGCCTGATCAATTAGAGGTGCCTGCAATGAGGCTTTGACTGAGGTGATCAGATCCGAGGCTGCACGCAAGAAATCGGCATTCAACACATTCGAATATTGTGAGTAATTTATCTCTGCGAAGCCCTCGATCATTCTTTTCTTGGAGTGCTCAGCCTGCTGTTTAGTATTTAGGGCGTATAGCTCCGTTTGAACCGTTGAAATCAAGTGATTATGGAAGGCCAAGAAGAGGGCCTTAGCATCACTCTCTAGGGTCTGACGGCACAGCGGGCAGTTTTCAGCAGGAACAAATGGCCGCAATGCAGCAGCTGCAGAGAGAAGCTTCTGCTGGCCTGCCACATCCAGGTCTTTGGAAAATACAGCACCTGCAAGCTCAATGCTTGCAGCCTGCTTTTGCTGGATTGAGAGCAGAATCTGATTGTAGGCAGAGTATGAAAACCCCCCGCACTGCTGAACGAAATTGGCCAATGATTGTTTTACTTGGCCTAACAGGCTTTTCCTCAGAGTGAGGGCTTGTTGCCCCTCGGCGCTCGACGCACCCTTAAGCTGATCTAGCCGTGCCTGCTTTTCTGCCTTTTGCAGGCGCTTTTCTTCACCAAAGCTCACCGTCCCTATCCAAGAAAGCATAGGCTCGCAATTGGTTGCACTCCAATCCTTAAAAACCCCAGTATTTGTATCTATAACTGCATGAACGGCCAGCTTAATTTCGGCAATCTTCCTATCGACATCCTGCCGGTACTCCGTAATTTTAGATCCACCGTAAGCCTGAAACTGCTTCAAATACTCACGTGCATAATCGAAGCACTCTAGTCGGAACGCACTCAACTCCACGACAGCTTCTGGTGAGATAGAGCTATTGACGTGTTTGTATGCAACTGCGGAATCAAAATATTTCAGAGCCTGAGCCTGGCCACCAAAACCGTCCAGCTCTGTCCAATTTTGTACAGAGCCGCCCCGTAGCTTATAGCTAAAGGACGGAAGAACCTTGCTAGCAGAACGAACATTATTCAGGGGCTCTTTCGGCTTCTCAGGATTTGCCAAGATTTTAAATGCCTGGCATAGGCTCGATTTCCCTGCGCCATTCCGACCAAACACTAGTGTGATACGCTTCGATAGATCCAACCTTAGCATGCCGCCTAACTTCTTGAATCCGGAGAAGTCCGACAGACTCTCCAGATGGAACGGTTGGATTGCGTCGCGTGCATATGCCTTCAGCGCCGGGGGAGTAGCTGCCGCAGGTGCAAAGGTTTCCAGGCCGCAAAACAGCCTCCAGAGGCGCTCAAGCTCATCTGGAGATAGGTTGCCTCCGTCTGAGTTGATTGCGGCTTCACACACCGCGTGAAACCATGCTTCTTTGACCGAATCTCGGTGAGCTAAAAGATAACCTGTTGCATCACTATGCGCAGCCATTTTGACCACCCCTCCCTGATGACTCAGTCACTATAGAGCACATTGCCATTAGCGCTATGACTCTCCTCCGAGGCGGAGGGGAGGGTGAGTTGGATTTTGGGTATATGGTTAGGTATACGGTTCGGATCTATAGTGGACAAAGGTCAATAAAAACTGGGTCTATAGGTCCCTAATTCGACTCCTGTCTCCGCACCAGCACTTAGAAGTTACCGCCGTCCTTGCAGCGCGGACGTTTGTTTCTAGCTATCTCAGCAGGCCTCATTAATTTCCAGATGTAGCTAACCTGCACGAGTCTGCTGTGACATGGCTGCTGTGAGCGGGAGACCATCTGGTCTGCCGGGTTATCTTTTCCTCGGTTCGCCAATCTGTGTACAGCTGCCACCCCCCTCCACACGTGGGGCTTTCCATATCGGGCACGTTTCTATCATGGCGACAGTATGTGGGACACCTCCGGTGTGCCGGTTCCTTTCGTCCCGGTCGGCCAACCCACGTACTGTTGCCACCCAGCCCCGTCGTGCAAGCCATTTCCTACGCTTCCAATCGCCATTTCCCATCTCCAAGAACCTTGCACTAGAAGCCCCCAAGGAATAAATTCCCCTCCAGTCGCGGCAAATTCCGCGACCGGGTTTGGCGACCCGGATAAACTTGGCGCAGCAGCGCCCCACACGATTGCAGGCGCTTTTTTTGCGTCCGCAGCCTCGTGCCATGGCGGCTGTGCGCGGGAGACCTTCGGGTCTGCCGGGTTCCAAGTTCCCGGTTCGCCAACCTGCGTACAGCTGCCACCCATTGTTTGGCGACAGTGCGTGGTGGTTCCAACCTAACTTGGAGTCTCATGCATGACCATCAGACGTCTGTACAGGATCCTCGCATCCGCTCTCCGCCGCCCAACCCGTGCGGCCACCCCATCCCCAACCTTCTACCCGATCGACAGCCAGTCCCTTGCCGACCGCGCCAACCGGGAGACGCCCCATGACTGACCATGAACGCCTGTCTTCCCTGCAAAGCTACGTCTGGACCCTCGAACTGCTGGGCGAGGCGCTGGTCCAGCATGACGAGGTGCTGGAGTGCGAGCACAACCCGCAGCTGAGCTTCCGCAACACGGCGGGGATTCACCAGGCGATCCGGATCATCAGCCGGTTGGCCAGCGAGCAGTTGGGCAAGCTGGAGGCGATGAAAGACGAGAGTGTTTCCGAAGACTGATGCAGGGCATCATCGTGGGCCGCTTTGCGGCCCTACTGCGTGGTATGCCCTGATCCGTCGCCACTTTCTCGCCCTTAGGAGTGGGCAAACCTTTGACTGTCAAAGCTGATCGAAGGGTAGTGACATGCTCTGCATTGCAATATTAAATTGCCATCCATTATTGGATCCAAGGATGAGTGATGGAGCAAGCCAATTTCCAGGTCGATGCGCGTCTGGCCACTCTGCTAGGGCAGGGTTACTCTTCGACAGAAAAAGCTCTTAAGGAGCTGGTGGATAATGCATGGGATGCCGATGCAGACGAAGTCGTCATCGTTCTACCGGAACCCTTGAGCGATCAACCCATCGTCGTCAACGACAACGGCAATGGCATGACTGTGATCGAGCTGAAATCTCAGTACATGAAGATCGCATCCGATTGCCGTCTCAGGCGAGGGGAGCGGACTTTAGGAAAGCAGAGGGTCATTAAAGGTCGAAAGGGCATCGGGAAATTCGCTGGTCTAATGGCTGCGTCGGTGATGACCCTGAGCACTCGGGCTCGTGGCCAGTCCGCGTCATTCACCTTGAGCGTCGACAGCCTTCAGCAGGCTGCTGACATTGAGCACCTTCCCATCGAGTTAGCAGTGTCGAGCTGTGGGGAAGGAGAGCATGGCACTTCGATCCACCTTTCGCATCTCCGACAAGATCTCAGCTACCCAAATCCTATCCAGCTTCGGCAAGAGCTTATCAAGGAATATGGCCGGCAACCTGGCTTTGCCATCATCATCAATGGAAAGCCGTTAGGTATCGATGACCTCGAAGGAACCTACAAAGAAGAATCCGAGTCGCTGCCATCAGCGGGCAACGTATCGCTACGTTTTTCTATCAGCAACAAGAAGGCGGGGTTACGACAGCCAGGCATCACGCTGCTCGTCGATGGTAAGGCCATCGGTAAACCCGGTTTCTTTGGATTGGATGGATGCGATGACGTTCCGCCGAAGCTGCTGCGCAAGCTTTATGGTGAAATCAATGCAGATGGCTTGAGGGACTACATCACAGCCGGTTGGGACTCTGTAATTGAGAACAGCGAGAGCTACCAGCGGGTCGCTGAATATGTCCAGCAGACGGTGAAGGAGGCGCTCCATCGATCTCATGCCCAGGAGATGCAGCTCGCGCACGCCAGGTTGAAAAAGGCGTTGAACCTGAGCATGTCGAAACTTCCTGAGCACAAACGTCAGTTTGCTGAGGAGGCTATCAAGAAGGTCTTAGACAAGTACTACGACGAGCCTGAGCACAAGGTCGAGGCAATCGCATTTGTGGTGCTTCAGGCCATAGAGCGCTCTGACTACGCAGCCGTAATTGAACATCTAGCCGAAGCGAAGAAGGCAGACGTTGCAGCAATCGCTGAGGCGTTGGAGCAGTTTGGTCTCGCGGATATGGCTATCCTCGTGGAGCAGGCAAAGGCTCGACTAGCGTTCCTCGACTGGTTGGAAAGCTTGGTAGAAAACAAGTCCTGTCTTGAGGCTACGGTTCACAAAGCTATCGAAAAGGCTCTCTGGATCATTGGGGCGGAATACACTGCATTTAGCTCTAACGAAGGGCTCAAGAGGCAGGTTGAGGAATACTTAGGTGTGACTTACCAAGGTAGGTCTGGTGCTGATCGACCAGACCTCCTCCTCAACGAGAATTTGAATGGTGAGTACTTGCTCATCGAGTTCAAGAGACCTTCCCATGCTCTGAACCATGAGGATTACCAGCAAGCTACAAAATATAGACATGAATTTGCAAAGTATACAGCGAAGCCGATAACTGTCTTGATGCTAGGCGGTCGGAGGTCGCATGATTACCCTGTGCATTATGTGGAACCGAACGTAAGGTGTCTTTTGTTCGCAGATGTCATCGCCACAGCGCGGCGTCAGATTAAATGGCAAGTTGAAAAAGTATGATGCGTCCGCACAGAATCTTGCGCTGAAGAATACTAACCATTTAATTTAGATTATTTAGATACTATTACTGTTTCTGCACTGGGTGTCTTTCTCCGATTCAGCTCTAGGTGGTGAGGTTGGGCCTGTCTCATGACAGGCCGACTGCCCGCTCTCTACGATGTAGGCAATTTCCCGCAGTCTCCATTGCCTTTTCCCAAGCATCCTAAGCTTGCATAAGCGGCCCCCAAGGAATAAATTCCCTCCGTCGCGGCCACTTCCGCGACCGGGTTTGGCGACCCGACCGAAAAAGGCGCAACGGCGCCCCGATCACGATTGCAGGCGCTTTTTTTGTGTCCGCAGTTCCGTGTAATGGCGGCTGTGCGTGGGAGACCTTCGGGTCTGCCGGGTTCCTTTTCCTCGGTTCGCCAACCTGCGTACAGCTGCCACCCTATTCGTTTGGCGACGATGGTGTGGTGCTTTAACCGAAAAGGACCTCATGCATGCTCATCGCAAATCTGTACAGGATCCTCGCATCCGCTCTCCGCCGCCCAACCCGTGCGGCCACCCCATCCCCAACCTTCTACCCGATCGACAGCCAGTCCCTCGCCGAGCGCGCCAATCGCGAGGTGCCCCATGACTGACCACGAACGCATGTCTACCCTGCAAAGCTACGTCTGGACCCTCGAACTGCTAGGTGAGGCGCTGGTCCAGCATGACGAGGTGCTCGAGTGCGAGCACAACCCGCAACTGAGCTTTCGCAACACAGCGGGCATTCACCAGGCGATCCGGATCATCAGCCGCTTGGCCAGCGAGCAGTTCGGCAAGCTGGAGGTGATGAAAGAAGAGGGTGTTTCTACAGGCTGATGCTGCACATCATCGGGGCCGCTTTGCGGCCCTATTGCGGGGTGTGTCCTGAGCGGACTCCACTTGAACCATCGCGTCTTGCAAGAGCGTGCCCGGTCAGCAACGCATCGCTCGCCCGGTGTTTCATCACCCCCGAATCAGCGCCTACCAGAACCACCCACCCCGAGCCAGTTCCTGCTCACAACTCCGATACTGCGCCCCAAACACCGACGCCCGCGCCTGCACCTTCTGCGACACGTTCTTCAGCCACGGCTTGGCGTCGTAGCTGCGGTTGCGGTAGCCGCCCCAGCCTTCGTGGTAATTCAGGTACTGGCCATAGGCGTCCCACTTGGACGTGCCATTCACCCGCTGGCTCTTCTGCATGTACCAGCCCATGAAGTCGAGGGCGTCGGCGAAGTCGTCGCGGGCGGCGCCCCAGCCGCCGGCTTCGCGCTTGTAGTCGGCCCAGGTCTCGTCCTTGGCCTGGGCGTAGCCGTAGGCGGTGCTGACCCGGCCCCAGGGGATGAAGCCGAGGAAGTAATAGCGCGGCGGCAGGGCGTCGTGCTTGAACGAGGACTCCTGGTACATCATCGCCATCGGCACCTGCACCGGGGCGCCCCAGCGCGCCTGCATCTTCAACGCCGCCTCGTGCCACTTCGGCTTCTCGCGGAAGATCTCGCAGAGGTTCTCGGGGTTGGCGGGAGGCTTGGTGGCACAGCCGGCTACAGCCAGGAGCAGGGCCGGCATGGTGAGCCGAAGCATGGAGGGGTTTCCTTGTGCGGACGTCGGGGTCGCAGGGCGCTGACGCTTTATACATTCTTTTGAGACGCAGATGAATCAGCGGGCGAGTGTGACTGGCCCAGTCCTTGGCACGGCCTCGCTAGAACGGTCGTCGCCCAAGTCTCGACGGGTAGTGTTATCAGGTTTATATTTCTTTGGAATTTCTATTTTTCGTAAACCGAGGGAGGCCGCCGATGATCGGCGAGCGGCTCAAACGTGCCCGCGCTGCTGCTGGCCTGTCGATGCAGGCGCTAGGTGAGCAGGTGGGCGTGAGCGCCAACATGATCAAGAAGTACGAACATGATCAGAGCATGCCCAGTTCTGGCGTGCTCGTGCGTTTGTGCAAGGCGCTGTCGGTGCGCGCCGAGTATTTCTTCCGTCCGGCCAAGGTCGAGCTGGCGGGGGTCGAATATCGCAAGCGTTGCAGCACGCCGAAGGCGATCCTGAAGCGCATCGAGGCTGATGTGCTGGATCAGGCGGAGCGCTGGCAAGAGCTGATCAACCTATGGCCGGACTATCCCGTGCAGGCCTTCAGCGCGCCGGCGGGGCTGCCTGCGCAGTTGGAATCGTTACAGGCGGTCGACAACCTGGCAGACCAGGTGCGGCAGCTGTGGGGGCTGGGGTCTAGCCCGATACCCGATTTGATCGACGTGCTGGAGACGCATGGGATTCTGGTGATCATCACCCAGGTCGATGCGCAGGCGAAGTTCGATGGCCTGCAGGCCAGCGTGGCGGGGCAGCCGGTCATCGTGGTGTCGGCTGACTGGCCGGGGGACCGGCAGCGTTTCACCCTGGCCCACGAGCTCGGCCATCTGCTGATGCACGGTCGGTTGGCCGAGGGGTTGGATGAGGAAAAGGCCTGTAACCGTTTTGCCTCGGCATTGCTGGTGCCGGCCAGCGCCATGCGGCAGCATCTGGGCAACAAGCGTCACATGCTGGAGGTGCGCGAGTTGTATCTGCTCAAGGCGGAATTTGGCCTCAGCATGCAGGGCTGCCTGTATCGCGCTGGCGACCTGGAGATCATCCCGCAGGCGGTGCGTGAGCGGCTGTTCATGGTGTTCGTCAAACAGGGCTGGCGCAAGCAGGAGCCAGGACCAGCGTATCGGCAGGAAACCACGCGGTTGTTCCAGCAACTGGTCTATCGCGCCTTGGGGGAGGGGATCCTCAGTGAGTCCAAGGCGGCGGAGTTGCTAGGCATGACGGTCTATCAGTTCCACCAGGCGCGTAAATTGGAGTTACTGGATGCAGCTGCTCATCAGTGATGCCAACATCCTGATCGACCTTGAAGAGGGCGAGCTGCTGGCTCAACTCTTCACGCTGCCTTACCAGTTCACTGTGCCAGATATCCTCTACTTCGATGAGCTCGAAGCCCAGCATGGGCATCTGATGGGCCTAGGGCTCAAGTTGGCTGAACTCAACGCTGCCACCATGCTTTACGCCGTGGAGTTGGTTGGCCGGGTCAGGGGGCCTAGTCGTAATGATTGCTTCGCCCTGGCGCTGGCCAGGCAGGAGAAATGCCCGCTGCTGTCCGGTGATGAGGCGTTGCGCAAAGCGGCGTTGCTGGAGAACGTTGAGGTGAAGGGGACGCTCTGGGTGGTTGAGGAGCTTGTTCGAGAGGGGGTGATCACTGTTGATCAGGCCCATGATGCCTATATGCGGATGCAGGCAAATGCGCGGCGCCTGCCATGGGTAGTTGCTCATCAACGGCTGGATGATTTTTATCGATAAGTGATGTCTTTTTGAGCTCGCGCGTGTTGGTTTTCGTCGACCCAATCGTGGGGCAAGTCCTCTTCCACGATCCTGCTCCCGAGCCGCTAATGCTGAACTCGCTGTTCGCCCGGCTATTTGCCGCAGAATCCGCCCTCTTTCCACCCATATCGCGTATGGTGTCCACCAGTTCAACCCTGATCCACCCGGTGCGCCCGTGACGTCGAGCCCCGCGCACCGCTGCTCCATTGGCCGCCCCAACCTGCCGACCAATCCAAGCCACCCGCCCCACGCCTCGACTATTCTCACCAGCAGCATGGACCGCTCGGCACTGCTCAGCACAACGTTGCACGACATCGGGATAGGTAATGACCCTGCAAAAGCGTAACAACGTGCACGTCGCTGGCAACGGCAGTGCCACCTTGATCCTGTCGCACGGCTTCGGCTGCGATCAGTCGATGTGGCGCTGCCTGTTGCCTCATCTGGTCACGCGCTTTCGCGTGGTCAGCTACGACCTGGTCGGTGCCGGTCAGTCCGACCTTGCGGCCTACACGGCGGAAAAATATGCGTCGCTCTGGGGCTATGCCACGGACCTCAACGAGCTCATCGATGCGTACGCCGAGGGGCCGGTGATCGTGGTCGGGCACTCGGTGAGCGCGATGATCGGCGTGCTGGCGGAGCGTCAGCGGCCTGGGCGGATTGCCGGGCTGGTGATGATCGGCGGCTCGCCCTGCTACATCGATTCGACGGGGTACACCGGTGGCTTTGCGCCGGATGAAATCCAGGCGCTGCTCACCACCCTCGATGACAACTACCTCGGCTGGTCCAGTTCCATGGCCCCGACGCTGATGGGCACGCCAGGGCAACCGTTGCTGCAGGCGGAGCTGACCAGCAGTTTCTGCCGCACCGACGCGCAGATCGCCCGGCATTTTGCCCGGGTCATCTTCCTCTGCGACCACCGCCAGGAGGTCAGCGGCCTGTCGGTGCCGACGCTGATCGTGCAATGTACGGGCGACCCGGTGGTGCCGGTGGCCGTGGGCGAGTACCTGCATCGCGTGCTCCCCGACAGCCAGCTGAGCCTTATCGACAACATGGGCCATTACCCGCAGCTGAGCGCCCCAGGGGCCTGCGCGGCGGCGATGGATGCCTTCTTCTCAAAGCATGGGTTTGGCCATGAATGACGCTGCCTTGTTGTTCGATGAGTCGTTGTTCGAGCACGCGCCGTGCGGGCTGGTCGTCATGGCCGCGGATGGCACCGTGCTGCGCTGCAACCAGACGTTCAGCCAGTGGCTGGGGCATGACCCGGCGGCGTTGCAGGCGCGCAGTTTCGATCAGCTGCTGACGGCTGCGGGGCGGGCGTTCCAGCTCACGCACTGGGGGCCGTTGATGAACCTGCAGGGCTCGGTGTCGGAGGTGAAGCTCGAGCTGCGCCATCGCGATGGGCACCTGCTGGCCATGCTGCTCAACGGGGTGCGGCGTGAAACCGCCGAGGGGGTGCGCTACCACCTGGCGCTGGTCGGCACCCGTGAGCGGGATCGCAACGAACGTGCGGCGCTCGTGGCCATGCAGCGCGCCGAAGAGCTGCTGGCGCAGAAGGTCAGCGCCGAGGCCGCCCTGCAACGGGCACAGGCCGAACTTGCCGCTGCCTATGAAAACGCCGAGCGCCGCGCCGTCCTCGCCGAGCAGATGGTCGCGGTCGCCAGCCATGACCTGAAGAACCCGATGACGGCCATCAAGATGGCGACCCAACTGCTCGAGCGTGATGCCGACAGCGACCGGGCCCGGCGCTTGCTGGGTAGCATCGGCAGTGCCGCCGACCGCGCGCAGCGGATGATCGTCGACCTGCTGGACTTCGCCTCGGTCAGGCTAGGGCAGGGCATCCGCGTGACGCGTCAGCAGGTCGATTTGCGCCAGGCGGTGGACCAGTGCGTGAGCGAGCTCAGGGTGGCCTTCGCCCAGGCCAGTATTCGCCATTATTCGCGCGGGCATGGCACCTTCGAGGTGGACCAGGACCGCTTGCAGCAGATGCTCGGCAACCTGGTCGCCAACAGCGTGGCCTATGGCGACCCGGGCTTGCCGATCACCGTGACCACCGACTTGAAGGATGAAGGCGCGACCTTGAGCGTTCACAATCACGGGCCGGCCATTGCTGATGCGTTGATCCCGACGCTGTTCGAGCCGATGACGCGGGGCAGTGAGCGCGAGGATCCGCTGCGCTCGGTGGGCTTGGGCTTGTTCATCGTCAAGCAGATTGCCGAGGCGCATGGCGGCAGGATCGGCATGCGCTCGGATGCGGCCTATGGCACTACCTTCACTGTTTGGTTGCCGGCCAGGGGGGCCTTGCCCGGCACTGTTGCTGCCGTTGACGGGCAGCAACAATAATCTCCCACGCTCTTCCCTGCCGCGCAGGGCCCGCAGCGTTGATGCAGATATTGTCTTCTGGATGAAGGGCGAGCAAAGTTCTGCCACCTTCGACAGGAGTCGCCCATGCCAAACGCCGTATTCGCCGCTGCCCAATGCTCCATTCATGATGGCGACATCCCTGCCAACCTGGCCCTGCACCTGGCGTTCATGCGCCAGGCCCACGAGCACGGCGTGGGGCTATTGCTCTTCCCCGAACTGTCCCTCACCGGCTACGCGCTTTCGGTAGCCAGCGGCCTGGCGCAGGAGCTGGACACGCCGCTGCTGGCACCCCTGCGACAGTTCGCCCAGGAAGCGGGCATGACCACGGTGGTCGGCATGCCGCTCAAGGTGCCGGGCCAGCACAAGCCGCGGATTGCAGCCTGCATCCTCCACCCGGATGGCTCGATTGCGGCCTATACCAAGCAGCATCTGCATACCGGCGAGGACGCGTTCTTCGACGCGGGGAGCGGGGGCGAACTGTTGTCGTTCGCCGGGCTGTCGGTGGCCTTGTCGGTGTGCGCCGACTTCACCCATCCCGAGCATGCCGCCGAGGCGGCGCAGCGTGGCGCGCAGGTGTATGCGACGGGAGTGTTGATCGGGGAGGGCGGGTATCCGACGGATAGCGCATTGCTGCAGGGGCACGCTCAGCGGCATGCCATGGCGGTGCTCATGGCCAACCATGGTGGTAGCACGGGAGGCTGGGCGGCGGCAGGGCGCAGCGCGTTCTGGGACGAGCAGGGGCGGTGTGTGGCGGCTTCTTCAGGCGTCGGCAATCGGCTGCTGGTCGTTACCGGGCAGGCTGGGGATTGGCAGGGGCTGGAGGTCTTGCTGTCTCACCACAGCGGCTGATCAGCTTGCTCCTGGTTACAGGTCATCCAGCGAGACTCTCTCGCGTCGTGGCGTCGCCAGGCGATCCCGCGTTTTGGCAAGCAGGTCGTCGTCGTTCGTGAGTGTAGGCTCGACCGTGGCAAGCGGCGCAGGCTCGAACCACCCCGGCCACGAACTACGCTGCCGGTTCTCCACCTGCACACAGGGAATCAGCCGCTCACGCAACACCTCGGTCCTGCCCACGCTCACCGCCAGCCGGTACTTGGCGCTGTGCACGCATTCCCGATCGCCGAATTCGCAACGGTCCAGGCTGGTGCCGCCGCACGGCCCGTTTGCCAGCCCCTTGGGGCAAGTCTCGGGGCAGATATACAGCGTGTCCTCCAGCCGACAACTGCCACAGGTATCGCAGCCCACCATCGGCCGTTTGATACGCCGTTCCAGCTGGTGCAGCCACTGCGCTGCCGTGGGGTTGGCCCATAGCGGCCGGGTCACGGCCCAGCCGAAGGCCTTGCTCAAGGCGGTGGTGCGGCTGAACAACTGGTGGTGCATCGCCGACAGCAGGTGATAGCGAACCTTTTCCTTGTTGGAGGCGGTGATCTGCCGTTGCCCGAGGCGCCAGGCGTGCCCGGGTGGATGGAAGGTGACCGGCGTCAGGCCAGGTGCCTGCCAGGCCGCTTCCCAGGCCGGAGTCCAGTCCTGCAGTGAGCTGAACTGCGCTTGCAGCACCGCGATGGCCTGCTCCAGCGCCTCGAACTGCGCCACCTCGTGGATGCCGGACAAATGCACCCCGGCATAGCCCATCAATTTCAGGCCGATCACCTGCAAGGCCAGGCGCTGGTTGGCGCGCTCCTTGGCGTAGCTCTTGGAAACCGCTGCCTCGGCGGCCAGCAGTGCGCGCATCGATGGCGTGACGGTCACCCCGGCGACATGCTCGAGCATCCCGGCACGGCCCTCGGTCAGCGCCATGATGCAGGCCATCAGCGGCTTGGGGCGGGGCTGGCGCTGCATCCAGTCGAAGGCTTCCTGGTGTTTGTCGATATCGAAACCGAGTTGCAGGATGAACAGGTCGGCGCCGGCGGCGAGTTTCTTCTCGGCCTTGCTGTACTGCGCGCCGCCTTCGGCCTCCTGGTACTTGAACGGATTGAGCGCGGCGGCCAGCAGCCAGTGCGGGCGGGCCTGGCGGACGATCTGCAGGGCGGCGACGGATTCGAGGTAGCGCACCGGGCGCTCGCCGGGGACGTGGCCGGGCAGGCGGTCGCCGGTAAGCAGCAGGAGCTGGTCGAGGCCGGCGGCGTCCATGCGTTGCAATTGCGCCAGCAGCTCACGGCGCTCGCGGTCCTTGCCAGAGAAGTGCAGCAGGGTGGGGACGGGCTCGGCCAGGCTGTTGAAGGCGTCCAGCGGCGACATGTCCAGGGCGCTGCCGACGCGGTCGCCGATGGCCACGGTCAGCGGCCAGCCGCACAGCTGGGTGCGGGCCATGAGGGTGTCGAGGGTGGCGAAACGCTCGGCGCTGGGCTTGGGCACGAACTCGAGGATGCAGGCGAAGGCGTTGGCGTCCAGGGTCGTTTTCAGCAGGCTCATGGGGTGTGGGCTACCGGGTTGGGGCAGGGTGGCAGTGTGCGACAGGTGGGCGGCTTTGGCATGTCTGAATGCGCGGGGGAATGTGTTGATTGAGACATATGGGCCCGGGCCGACGGCATCCAAAAGGCACTATGAACAAATCTTGAGTTCATCTCAAATTTAATGAGTTTGTCTCACATTAAACCGCAGCCCAGAATCGCCCTCATTCATTTTAAGGTTCGAGGACCACGACATGGCACTGGCACACAACTTGGGTTTCCCACGCATCGGCCGCGACCGTGAGTTGAAGAAAGCCCAGGAAGCGTTCTGGAAGGGCGAGCTGAACGAAGCCGGCTTGCGCGCCGTGGGCCGTGAGCTGCGTGCCGCCCACTGGCAGGTGCAGAAGGATGCCGGCATCGACCTGCTGCCGGTCGGCGACTTCGCCTGGTACGACCAGGTGCTGACCCACTCGCTGACCTTTGGCGTGATCCCCGAACGCTTCCGTGCCAAGGACGCTGCCAAGCCGACCCTGCAGACCCTGTTCGCCATGGCCCGAGGCGCCGTGGCGACGGACCGAAGCGACAGCTGCTGCGGTGGTGCTCACGCCCAGGAGATGACCAAGTGGTTCGACACCAACTACCACTACCTGGTCCCCGAGTTCAGCGCCGACCAGCAGTTCGCCCTGAGTTGGGAGCAACTGTTCGAGGAGGTCGAGGAAGCCATGGCCCTGGGGCACGCGGTCAAGCCGGTGGTGATCGGCCCGTTGACCTACCTGTGGCTGGGCAAGGCCAAGGGCGCCGACTTCGACAAGCTGGAGCTGCTCGACCGCCTGCTACCGCTGTATGACCATATCTTCAACCGCCTGGCGGTGCAGGGCGTGGAGTGGGTGCAGATCGACGAGCCGATCCTCGCCCTCGACCTGCCGCAGGACTGGAAGAACGCCTACGAGCGGGTCTACAACATCCTCCAGCGCGCCCCGCTGAAAAAACTGATCGCCACCTACTTCGGCGGTCTCGAAGACAACCTCGGCCTGGCTGCCAACCTGCCGGTCGATGGCCTGCACATCGACCTGGTGCGTGCCCCGGACCAGTACCCGACCATCCTCGACCGCCTGCCGGCCTACAAGGTGCTGTCGCTGGGCGTGGTCAACGGCCGCAATGTCTGGCGCTGCGACCTGGACAAGGCGCTGGAGGTGTTGCGCCATGCCCATGAGCGCCTGGGCGACCGCCTGTGGGTGGCGCCGTCGTGCTCGCTGTTGCACAGCCCGGTGGACCTGGCCCGTGAAGACCAGCTCGATGACGAACTGAAAAGCTGGCTGGCGTTCGCCGTGCAGAAGTGCCAGGAAGTGGCGTTGCTGGCCAAGGCACTGAACCAGCCCGAGGCCGACGAGGTGCTGGCGGCGCTGGCGCAGAGCCGCGCCGTGCAGCACAGCCGCGCCACCTCGCCACGGATTCACAAGCCGGCGGTGCAGGCCCGTGTCGCCGCGATCAAGCCAACCGACAGCCAGCGCGCCAGCGCTTTCGAGCAGCGCATCGCCAAGCAGCGCGCCGGGCTCAACCTGCCGGCGTTTCCGACCACCACCATCGGTTCGTTCCCGCAGACCGCGGCCATCCGCCTGGCGCGTCAGGCCTTCAAGCAGGGCAAGCTGACCGAGGCCGACTATATCGAGGCCATGCACAGCGAGATTCGCCATGCGGTTGAGATCCAGGAAAACCTCGGTCTGGACGTGCTGGTGCATGGCGAGGCCGAGCGCAACGACATGGTCGAGTACTTCGCCGAGCAGCTGGACGGCTACGTGTTCACCCGATTCGGCTGGGTGCAGAGCTACGGTTCGCGCTGCGTGAAGCCAGCGGTGATCTTCGGTGACCTGAGCCGCCCGAAGGCGATGACCGTGGCCTGGATCACGTACGCCCAGAGTCTGACCCGCAAGGTAATGAAGGGCATGCTGACGGGCCCGGTGACCATGCTGATGTGGTCGTTCCCACGCGAGGACGTGAGCCGCGAAGTGCAGGCACGCCAGCTGGCGCTGGCCATTCGTGACGAAGTGGTCGATCTGGAAGTCGCCGGCATCAGGATCGTACAGATCGACGAAGCCGCCTTCCGCGAGGGCCTGCCGCTGCGCCGCAGTGCCTGGCCGTGCTACCTGGAGTGGGCCACCGAGGCGTTCCGCCTGTGTGCCTCGGGGGTGCGGGACGAGACGCAGATTCACACCCATATGTGCTACAGCGAGTTCAACGACGTGATCGAGTCGATCGCGGCGATGGATGCGGATGTGATCACCATCGAGACCTCGCGTTCGGACATGGAACTGTTGGAGGCGTTCGAGCGTTTCGCCTACCCGAACGAGATCGGCCCGGGCGTGTACGACATCCATTCGCCGCGGGTGCCCGCCAGGGAAGAGATGGTCACGCTACTGCGCAAGGCCGCCCAGCGGATTCCGGCCGAGCGGTTGTGGGTGAACCCGGATTGCGGCTTGAAGACCCGTGGCTGGCCAGAGACCGAGGCGGCGTTGGTGAACATGGTCGCCGCCGCCCGCGAGTTGCGCGCTTCGGCCTGATAGTGGGGTTGGCAGGGCTTGCGCATGTTCCCCGGACTTCGGCTAGAGTGCCCGGACATTCCCGCCGAAGCCCTGCCATGAAGCCCATCCACCTCACCTTGATCTGCCACGCCCGCACCGAGGCGCAAAGGGTGGGGCGCTTCGCCCAGGATGGCGAGCCGTTGCTGGAGCTGCCCTCGCTTGTGCCTGAACCGGCGGTCCGCTACCTCAGCGCACCTGAGCTGCGTGCCCGGCAAACAGCCGAGGGCCTGAGGGCGACGGTTGATGAGGGGCTGCGCGATTGCGACCTGGGCACCTGGAAAGGTCAGCCGCTCAAGCATCTGGATGAAGCCGCGTTGCAGGCGTGGCTGAGCGACCCCCATGCCGCGCCTCACGGCGGCGAATCGCTGGCTGCGCTGTGCGAGCGAGTTGCCCATTGGATGGACAGCGCCCTGGGCGAAGGTGAGTGGATAGCCGTCACCCACCCCTTCGTCATCCGCGCCGCAATGCTGCATGCGCTGGGCGCGCCTTTCACCTCTTTCCATTGCATCGATGTGCAGCCCCTGGCCTGCTTGCGCTTCAGCCATTACGGTCAATGGCGGGTGCGACTGGGCTGAGTATTGTGGGGCCGCTCCGCGCCCCTTTCGCCGGCAAGCCGGCTCCCACCCCGACCGCGCTGCTCACAAGCCAAGTGCCATCCCTGTGGGAGCCGGCTTGCCGGCGAAAGGGGCGCGAAGCGGCCCCGACGACATCAGCTTGAATGATCGGCCCGTACCAAACTCGGCACAACACGAACGTAGACCAGCTCGCTGACCAGTTCCACCAGCGTCTGGGTAATCACCGCCGCCGCTGCCAATGCCCGGATCGACTCCGGCAGCGCCAATGCCAACGGCAGCACCACCAGCGAATTTCGCGTGGCGGCGCTGAAGGTCACCGCCCGGGCCTCGCCTGTGGACAACCTGAACATCCGCGCCACAAACCACCCAAGCAGCGGCGCCAGCAAAGCGAAGCCGACATACACCGGCACCACCGGCAGCAGGTCGTCCAGCCGGCTGGCCACCACGCCGATCTGCGAGCCGATCACCGCGATCAGCACCAGGGCCATGGCCGGCACCGGCAGCCACGCCCAGGCGTCGTTCCACTTCGAAACCAGCGCAGAGCGCCGCGCCCCGGCGCTGGTGGCGACGGCCAGCAGCAGTGGCAGCGCGATCAGCAGCACGAAGGCTTCGACGAAGGGCACCACGGAAATCTCCACATGGCTGGCGCCGCCGAGCATCAACGCCAGGTACAGCGGCAGCAGCGCCAGTTGCACCAGCAACAGCACCGGCGTGGCGGCCAGGGTCAGGCGCGCGTCGCCCTTGCCGAGGTGGGTGAACACCACCACATAGTCGATGCACGGCGTCAGCAGCACCAGCAGGGCGCCGACCAGCACGGCGGGGTGCTCGACCAGCCCGCGGGTTCCAGCCCAGACCAGCAGCGGCACCAGCACGAAGTTGGCCAGCAACAGCGCGGCCATGAAGCGCCGGTTGCCAAGCCCTGCGCGCAGGTCGAGGAAGGGAATCTGCAGGAACATCGCGTACATCAGCACGGCGATGGCCGGAGTCACTAGCGCTTCGAGGGCGCTGGCGCCGCCGGGTGCGAGCAGTCCAAACACGGCGGCCAGCGCCACGGCGATGAAGTACAGGGGGATCTGGTTTTGCTCGAGTTGCTCTCTGTTCACGGGCTGCCTGGCATTTCCGACTGAATTACTGGGGCAGGCAGGGTACTATCCGGCGCAGTCCATAGGGAGTGATTCGATGCGAATTCTAGTGGTCGGTGCAAGCAAGGGATTGGGCCAGGCGCTGGTGCAGGGCCTGGGGGGGCATGGCGATACGCTGATCGGTGTGTCACGCAGCAGGCCGGTGGCGTTGCCGGGCGCGGCGCAGTGGATCGAGGCCGACCTCGGCCAGCCGCGCCAGGCCGCGGCGATCATCCATGAGGCGGTGGCCGACGGTGGGCTGGACGTGCTGGTGTACAACGTCGGCATCTGGGAGGCGCAGGCCTTCGAGGAGGGCTACAGCTTCCTCGATGATGACGAGGCGCAGATCGAGCGCATGGTCGACACCAACATCACCGCGCCGCTGCTGCTGATCAAGCGCCTGCTGCCGCTGCTGCTGCAGAGTGCCCGCCCACGGATCATCCTCACCGGCTCCACCTCCGGCCTGCCGGGCAGCGGTCGCCCAGAGGTGACCTTCGGTGCCAGCAAGTTCGGCTTGCGCGGCATCGCCGAAAGCCTGCGCGAAGGCTTCCGCGAACAGGGCCTGGGGGTGAGTTGCCTGAACCTGGGCTACCTGAACACCGAGGATGGCCTGGACGTGCCGCTGGCCGAGGCCGAACGGCGTGGCGAGGGCTCGCTGATCCCGCTGCACGATGTGGTGCAGGTGTGCCGGATGATGCTGAACCTGTCGTCGGCCAGCTATGTGCGCGACATCACCTTGCCCGCCTTGCGCGACGAGCGCTTCTGAGATGCGCTTTGAACAACAGATCCAGACGCTGATTCACAATGACCCTGTGCGCTGGCGGTTGCTGGCGCTGGTGCGTGATCTTGGCTTGCCCGATGCGTGGATCGGCGCGGGTTTCGTGCGCAATGCCGTGTGGGATTATCTGCATGGCCGGGCCATCACCGCGCCGCAAGGGGATGTGGACGTGCTGTGGTTCGACCGGGGGCGCAGCGATTCGGCCGAGGATGTGCAACTGGAAGCTCGGTTGCAGGCCTGGGCGCCGGAGGTGCTGTGGTCGGTGAAGAACCAGGCGCGTATGCACTTGCGTCACGGCCAGGCGCCTTATGCGTCGACCCGTGATGCCATGTGCTACTGGGCCGAGACTGCCACGGCGGTAGCGGTGCGGCGCACGCAGGATGACCGGTGCGAGGTGCTGGCGCCGTTGGGGTTGGAGGATCTGTTCGGCATGGTGGTGCGTGCTACGCCGGGCAAGCGTGAGGCGATGGCCAAGCGGATGCGGGAGAAGGATTGGTTGAGGTTGTGGCCGATGCTGCAAGTGGCTGAATAAGGCTTGCCTGTGCCGGCCCTCTCGCGGGGCAAGCCGCGAGAGGGCCTTCAGATCAACGCTCGATTGCCAGGGCCACGCCCTGGCCGCCGCCGATGCACAGGGTAGCCAGCCCTTTCTTGGCATCGCGCTTGATCATTTCGTGCAGCAGGGTCACCAGCACCCGGCAGCCCGACGCGCCGATCGGGTGGCCCAGGGCGATGGCGCCGCCATTGACGTTGACCTTCGCCGCATCCCATTCCAGCTGCTTACCCACCGCCAGCGCCTGGGCGGCGAAGGCTTCGTTGGCTTCGATCAGGTCCAGGTCGGCGAGCTGCCAGCCGGCCTTGTCCAGGCAGCGCTGGGTTGCCGACACCGGGCCGATGCCCATGATCGCCGGGTCCACGCCGGCGCTGGCGTAGGCCGCGATCTTCGCCAGCACCGGCAGGCCCAGGGCCTTGGCCTTGCTAGCGCTCATCAGCAGCACCGCGGCGGCACCGTCGTTGAGGCTGGAGGCGTTGCCGGCGGTGACGCTGCCGTCTTTCTTGAATGCGGCGCGCAGTTTGCCCAGGGACTCGGCGGTGGTGCCGGGGCGTGGCTGCTCGTCGGTGTCGAACACCAGCGGCTCGCCTTTTTTCTGCGGGATGTGGATCGGGGTGATCTCGTCCTTGAAACGACCGGCCTCGATGGCGGCCACGGCCTTGCGCTGCGACTCGGCGGCGAAGGCGTCCTGCTGCTCGCGGGTCAGGCCGTACTTGTCCACCAGGTTCTCGGCGGTGATGCCCATGTGGTAATCGTTGAAGGCGTCCCACAGGCCATCGCTGATCATGCTGTCGACCAGCTGGCCGTGGCCCATGCGCTGGCCGGTACGTGCCGAGGGCATCACATAGGGCGCCAGGCTCATGCTCTCCTGGCCACCGGCGATCACCACCTCGGCATCGCCGCAGCGGATGGCCTGGGCGGCCAGGTGCAGGGCCTTGAGGCCCGAGCCGCAGACTTTGTTCAGGGTCAGGGCAGGCACTTCGTAGGGCAGGCCGGCCTTGACGGCGGCCTGGCGGGCGGGGTTCTGCCCGGCGCCAGCGGTGAGCACCTGGCCGAGGATCACTTCGTCGACCTGGGCCGGGTCCAGCTGGGTCTGGGCCAGCAGCTGGCGGATCACCGCGGCGCCCAGTTCCACGGCGGACACATTGGCCAGGGCCCCCTGGAAACTGCCAATGGCAGTACGGGTGGCGGCGACGATGACGACTTCGTTCATTGTTGTTCTCCGGGATGCGGGCGTGATCCCCACAGCATCCGCGCCCGGGGCTTATTTGAGAAGTTTGTTTTTCTTTGCCATTGATCTGAAATTCAAATGAATGATTGGCGCGCGGCGCTGCCTTCAATCTGGCAAGGCCAAGCTTGGCGGGTTTCCCTCAATGACGGGGCGCGAGGCCTCGTGAAACTGGGGCTGCGCAGCAGCCCCGGCAATCGTGCCTACACCGCCGGACACTGATTGGTAACGCAGTGAATCCCGCCGCCACCCGCCGCAATCGCATCGATATCCAGCTGCACCACCTTGCGCCCCGGATACAGCTTCACCAGCAACGCCCGTGCCTTCTCGTCGGCACTGCGGTCACCGAACTGCGGCGCGATCACCGCGCCATTGATGACGAAGTAGTTGATGTACCCCGCCGCGAAGTCCGGATTGTCCTCGTTGAACTTGCTGCGTCGTGGCTTCAATGGCGGCGACATCGTATGCACCTGCAGCTTGCGGCCATCGGCATCGGTGGCGTTGCGCAGGATCTCCAGGTGCTCGAGGGTCACTTCGTGGTCGTAGGAATCCGGATCGTTGTCCAGGTTCGCCACCACCACGCCGGGCGCCGCGAAGCGCGCATAGAAGTCCACATGGGCGTCGGTGATGTCCTTGCCCTTGATGCCCGGCAGCCAGATGATCTTGCGCAGCCCCAGGCGCTCCTTCAATTCCTCTTCGACCTGGGCCTTGCTCCAGCCGGGGTTGCGGTTGCTGTTGATCCAGCTGCTTTCGGTCATGATCCCGGTGCCGTGGCCATCCACCTCGATGCCGCCGCCTTCGCCCACCAATTCGCTGCGCTGGTACTGGGCGCCGGCCAACTTCGCAACGCGGGCCGCAAGCTTGGCGTCATAGCGATGCTGCTGCTTGCCGCCCCAACCGTTGAAGTTGAAGTCCACGGCGCCCAGGGCGCCATCGTCATCGACGACGAAGTTGGCGCCGATATCGCGCATCCAGATGTCGTCCAGTTCGGTCTCGACATAGGTGATGTTGTGGCTGCCGCATTCCTCCTCGGCGATGTCGCGCTCGCTGGCGCGGCAGAACACCGTCACTGGCTGGTAGGCGGCGATGGCGCGGGCGATGCGCCCGAGCGCGGCCTGGACGTCTTCGGTGAAGTCTTCCCAGATGGCGTCCTGGGCGCCGAAGGCGATGTAGGCGCGCTGGTGCTTTTCACCCTCGTCGGGCATGAACCAGCGCCCCGCTTCGGCGGCGCGGGCGCTGTTGCTGGCGAAGGGCAGGCCGAAGCTGGCGGCGGCACCGAGGCCGGCGACGACGCTCATGTGTTGGAGGAAGGTGCGGCGAGTGGGCATGGGGTCAGTCCTGTGCGGTCTTGAAGCGGGTCCAGACGCGCATGCGCGCACGCATGTCGGCCTGGGGGATGTCCTTGCCCGGGATCAACCGGGTGAAGGTGGCATCGCTGAGGTAGATATCCGGGTTGTCACGCAGGCGCGCGTCCACCTGCGACCGGGCCTTGGCACTGGCGGTGGGGTAGCCGGTGAAGTTGCTGATCGCGGCCATGTTTTCCGGGCGCATGACGAAGTTGATGAAACGATAGGCGTATTCCGGGTGCTTGGCGTCGGCGGGGATGGCCATGGTGTCCATCCACACCGTGGTGCCTTCGCGGGGCACGCGGTACTGGAAGTCGATGGCCTTGCCCGCGGCCTCGGCGGTGCGTTGGGCCTGGATCACGTCGCCGCTGTAGCCCAGCGACAGGCAGGTGTTGCCGTTGACCAGCTCGGTGACCGGTTGCGACTGCAGCTTGCGCACATAGGGGCGAATGCCCTTGAGCAGCTCGCTGGCGGCGGCCAGGTCTTCACGTTTGGCGCTGCGCGGCTCGCGACCCAGGTAGTGAAGCACCACGGCCAGCACTTCGTCGGGCGAGTCGATCATCGAGATGCCGCAGTCGGCGAACTTGGCCGCCAGCTCCGGTTTGAACAGCAGGTCGAGGCTGTTCAGCGGAGCGTCGGGCATGCGCTCGCGGATCTTCTTCGCGTCCATGGTCAGGCCGATGGTGCCCCAGGTGTAGGGCACGGTGGCCTGGCTGGCCTTGGGGTAGCGGTCGTGCAACTGGCGCAGGCCGGGCTCGATATCGTCGAGCGCGCTAAGTTGCTTGCGGTCCAGTGTGCGCAGGCTGCCGGCACGCATCAGCCGCTCGGCTACGGTATCGCCGGGGAAGACCAGGTCGTAGCCACTGCGCCCGGACATCAGCTTGGCCTCGAGCACCTCGCTACCGTCCATGACGTCGTAGATCACCGGGATACCGGTTTCGGCGGTAAAGCGCTTGAGGGTGTCCTCGGCAAAATAGTCGGCCCAGTTGTACAGGCGCAGGGCGTCCTGCTCGGCCTGGGCAACGCCGGCGCAGGCCACCAGGGCGGCGATGGCGAGTAGTTTCGATGGGCGGCTTGGCATGGTTCAGGCCCTCGCGGTCTGTGGGGTACGGCCGTCAAGGGTCAGCAGCGGCGCATACATATCGGGGCGGCGGTCGCGGTAGATGCCCCAGCTCAGGCGATCTTCGCGCATGTGCGCCAGGTCCAGGTCGTGCAGCCAGACGCCGCCGCTGTCACGGTCGGCCTCTTGCAGCATCGCGCCCTTGTGGTCGCAGATGAACGACGAGCCATAGAAGCGCATCGACAGGTTGTCGTCAGTGCGGGCCACTTCGTGGCCGACGCGGTTGGCGGCGACCACCGGCAGCAGGTTGGCGGCGGCGTGACCACGCATGGCCATCTGCCAATGGTCGCGTGAGTCCAACTCGGCGGCGCCGGGCTCCGAGCCGATGGCGGTGGGGAACAGCAGCACTTCGGCACCCATCAGGGCCAGGCAGCGGGCGGTCTCGGGGAACCACTGATCCCAGCAGATGCCGATGCCCAGGCGACCGAAGGCGGTGTCCCAGACCTTGAAGCCGGTGTCGCCGGGGCTGAAGTATTCCTTTTCCTGGTAGCCGATGGCGTTGGGGATGTGGGTCTTGCGGTACACACCCAGCAGGCGCCCGTCGGCATCGGCCACGGTCAGCGAGTTGAAGAAGGCGTTGCCGGCCCGTTCATACCAGCTGAGCGGCAGGACCACGCCCAGTTCCTTGGCCAGCGCGGCGAAGCGCTTGAGCAGCGGGCTGTCGTGGTAGTCCTGGGCCAGGGCCTGGTGGCTGTGGCACTGCTCGATGCAGAAGTACGGGGTGGCGAACAGCTCCTGCAACAGGATCACCTGGGCACCCTTGGCAGCGGCCTGGCGCACCAGTTGTTCGGCGTGGTCGAGGTTGGCGGGCAGATCCCAGCTGCAGGCCATCTGCGTGGTGGCGATGCGCAGCGTGCTCATGGGCGCGCTCCCTGCCAGGCCGGCTGCTGCTGGGTGATGCAATGGATGCCGCCACCGCCGTGGGCGATATGGTCGATGCGCACCGGTACCACTTCGCGACCGGGGAAGGCCAGGGCCAGTTGCTGCGCGGCGGCCTGGTCGGCGTCGATGCCATAGGCCGGCATGATCACCGCGCCGTTGGCCAGGTAGAAGTTGGTGTACGAGGCGCAGAACACCTCGGCTTCGGTGTCCACGGCCGCGGTGGCCTCGAACAGGTCGAGCAGTTCGAACGAACGGCCTTGGGCGTCCGTGGCCAGTTCCAGCGCGCGGCGGTTTTCGCGGGCCACTTCGGCATACACCGAGCCCTGGTCGTGGGTGGCGTCGACCAGCAGCACGCCGGGGCGGGCGAAGGCGCACACGCCATCGACATGGCCGTCGGTCATGTCGCCGGTGACGTACTGTGGGTCGCCCGGCAGCCAGATGGTCTTGCGGATGCCCAGCAGGCGGGCGAAGCAATCCTCGAAGTCAGCCTTGCTCAGGCCCGGGTTGCGGTTGGGGTTGAGCAGCACCGATTCGGTGGTGATCAGGGTGCCTTCGCCGTCGACATGGATGGCGCCGCCTTCGTTGCACAGCGGAGTGCTCAGGCCTTCGAGGCCAAGGTGATCGAGGATGCGCCGGGCCAGGCTGCGGTCCTTGCCATGCTCGGACTTGCCGCCCCAGGCGTTGAAACGCCAGCTTAGGCCGGCCACGCCGTGTTGCGGGTGGGTCAGGAAGGTCGGGCCGCTGTCACGGCACCAGCTGTCGTCCACGGCCAGCTCGACCAGCTCGATGCCGGGGCCGCACAGTTCGCGGGCGATGGCCATGGCCGACGGATCGACCACCATCTTCACCGGCTCGAAGCGGGCGATGGCGGCGGCCACCCGGGCGTAGTCGCGCTGCACATCGGCCAGGGTCACGCCCCAGCCCGACTCCCACAGCGGTTGGTTGTGTGGCCAGATCATCCAGGTGGCGGCGTGGCGGGCCCATTCGGCGGGCATGCGCCAGCCGCTGTCGAGGGACAGGGTCATAGTGAACTCCGATCTATTAGGGATTGTTATCAACGAAGCCCGCCGTCGCGGGTGTTGCTGCCCATGTTATGGCTGGGAAAACGCAGCGACAAACGATAGATTTAGCGTATTTCTGATCAGTCAGGCTTATCAGCATGCTCAAGCATTGGCCCCCGCTCAACGCCCTGCGCGGCTTCGAAGCCGCTGCCCGGCTGGGCAGCTTCCACAAGGCCGCCGAGGCCCTGAACCTCACCCAGTCGGCCATCAGCCAGCAGATCCGCAGCCTGGAGGGTTACCTGGAACAACCGTTGTTCCACCGCAGCGGGCGCAGCGTCAGCCTGACCGACGCCGGGCACGATCTGCTTAGCACCACCCAGGCCCTGTTGCAGCAACTGGCGGTGGGCATCCGTCGCTTGGATCAGTACCGCAAACCCAACCAACTGGTGGTCAACACCACCCCGGCCTTCGCCCGGCATTGGCTATTGCCGCGCCTGGCGGATTTCCACCAGCATCACCCGGATGTGGACCTGTGGCTGTTCACCAGCTTCGAGGTGCCGGACATGGCCAACGAGACCATCGACCTGGCGATTCGTGACGATATCGGGCCGCAGGCCGAATGCAGCTTCACCGTGTTGCATCAGGACATGCTGTATCCGGCTTGCCATCCCGCATTGCCCGACACCGGGCGCACGACCTTGCATGGCGAGCGGGAGATGGACTGGAGCCACTGGCAGTTGGAGGGCGGCGAAGAGGTAGGGCAGCAGGGCAAGGGGCTCAACTTCTCTGACCCGGGGCTGCTGCTGGAGGCCGCGGGCGAGGGGCTGGGGATCGCCCTGGTCAGCCAGTTGCTGGCGCGGCGGCTGGTCGAGCAGGGTCGCTTGCAGGCGCTGTCGGCACAGCGGGTACGCGGGCCGGTGTGGAGCTGCCTGGTGCATTGGGAAAGCCAGGAGGATCCGTTGGCTCGGCAGTTCCTGGCGTGGTTGAAGGCCGCGCTGGCGCAGGCGTAGCGCTTGTTGGAGCCGCTGCGGTTTTTCATTGCTCCGATCACCCCGTAATATGTGTCGGATGACTTGCGAGGGTAGTCTCACCCTCTAGATCAAACGGCAGCACCCCGAATCCGGGCGCTGCCCCAGCCTAAACCTGACGAGGTACAGACATTGGCCATCATTCATCCCAAGGTTCGCGGTTTCATCTGCACCACGACTCACCCCAAGGGCTGCGAGCTCAACGTCCGTGACCAGATCGAAGCCACCCGCAAGCTGGGCGTGCGCGAGGATGGTCCGAAGAAAGTCCTGGTGATCGGTGCCTCCAGCGGCTACGGCCTGGCTGCCCGCATCACCGCGGCGTTCGGCTTCAAGGCCGACACCCTGGGCGTGTTCTTCGAAAAACCGGGCACCGAGACCAAGGCCGGTACCGCCGGCTGGTACAACGCCGCCGCCTTCGACAAGTTCGCCAAGGCCGAAGGCCTGTACAGCAAGTCGATCAACGGTGACGCCTTCTCCGACGAAGCCCGCGCCAAGGTCATCGAGCTGATCAAGAACGAAATGGGCGGCCAGGTCGACCTGGTCATCTACTCCCTGGCCTCGCCGGTGCGCAAGCTGCCGCAGACCGGTGAAGTGATCCGCTCGGCCCTGAAGCCGATCGGCCAGCCGTACAAGTCGACCGCCATCGACACCAACAAGGACACCATCATCGAGGCCAGCATCGAGCCGGCCACCGAGCAGGAAATCGCCGATACCGTCACCGTGATGGGTGGCCAGGACTGGGAGCTGTGGATCGACGCCCTGAATGCCGCCGGTGTTCTGGCGCCACAGGCCCGTACCGTGGCCTTCAGCTACATCGGCTCCGACATCACCTGGCCGATCTACTGGGACGGCGCGCTGGGCAAGGCCAAGCAGGACCTGGACGAAACCGCCCAGCGCCTGAGCAAGAAAGTCGGTGGCAGTGCCAACGTGGCTGTGCTCAAGTCCGTGGTTACCCAGGCCAGCTCGGCCATCCCGGTGATGCCGCTGTACCTGTCGATGGTGTTCAAGATCATGCAGGAGAAGGGTATCCACGAAGGTACCCAGCACCAGCTGGATCGCATGTTCCGTGAGCGCATGTACCGTGCGGACGGTGAGCCGGCTGCCCTGGACGACGAAGGCCGTCTGCGTCTGGACGACTGGGAGCTGCGTGATGACGTGCAGGACGCCTGCCGTGCCATGTGGCCGAAGGTGACCACCGAGAATCTGTTCGAGCTGACCGACTACGCCGGTTACAAGAAGCAGTTCCTCAACCTGTTCGGTTTCGAGCGCGCTGACGTCAACTACGACGAAGACGTGGCCACCGACGTACGGTTCGACTGCGTCGAGCTGTAAGCAAGTCCTTGACCGCGCAGCCGTTCATGGCGGCTGCGCGGTTCCCGCCGACGACTTGTTAATATTCTGAAACAAATCCCCCGCTGGCCCTTTGCCATGGGCACCCTCCGCCTGATCTATACCCCAGCTATTGGCCTGGCAATTTCGCTGGCGCCGAGGAGGGAGCAATGGGCGTACTGCAAAAACTACAAGAACGCATCCGCCAGAAGGGCCTCAAGCGCACCTTCAAGACTTTTTTCGAGCGCTACGTGTTTTTCCACTGGGAATTGTTGTGGATGGAGCGCGACCTGATCAGTCCAGTGCCACCGCACAGCCTCAAGGCGCATGCGCCGGTCACTCTGGTGCAAATCACCACAGCCAACGCCGATGCCTTCGCCCGGTATTTCGGCGACCGGGTCGAGACCATGCGCGAACTGGCCGCCGAGGGCCATACCGGGCACATGTACCTGGATGAGCAGGGCGATGCCGTGGCATTCATCTGGGCCAGCGTGGTCGATTACCACGACAAGCATTACTACGGTTGCACCTTCCCGGTGAAACCCGGTGAGTTCTTCGAGTTCGGCGGCGAGATGACCCGGCCGTACTTTGGCAGCGAGTTGTCGGTGACAGCCCAGGTCGAGCTGTGGAACACCATGCGCGAGAAGGGCTGCCACAAGGTGGTGGACGTGGTGGAGACCCACAACGTGCCAGCAATGAAACTGCACCTGCGCATGGGCTACCACGAGCAGGGCCGGGTGATGCATGTGTATGGCCTGTTCGGTCGCTGGAAGCTGTTCCGCGAAACCCGCTACCACGGCTCGCGCCTGGCGGTGCTGCGCAAGCCGGGCGTGGCGCGGGCGCTGCCGACTACCTGAGGGCACAGGACCTGTAGGAGCGGCTTCAGCCGCGATGAAGCCAACGTGGTGTATGGCACCAGCTTCGCTGGTGATCGCGGCTGAAGCCGCTCCTACAAGGAACTTGAGCTGTTCGGGAATTTTTTTGCTAGCGTTGGCGCACGACAACAGCCCGTCCGCCACCGTGGCGCGACGCCGCAGGGAGCGCGCCATGAGCAGCCTCACCCAACCCGCCTGTGCCTTTCGTCATGTCGCCGCCGACGGCTATGGCCTCGGTGGATTTCGCTGGCGCCACGCCGAACCCGACCCTCTGCGTCCACTGGTGATCATCAACGCCGCCACCTCGGTGCGTTGCCGCTACTACTCGCGTTTCGCCGACTACCTGTTCGCCCAGGGCTTTGACGTGCTCACCTACGATTATCGCGGCATCGGCGAGTCGCGCCCGGCCACGCTGCGCGGTTTCCAGGCGTCCTGGAGCGATTGGGGCCGGCTGGACTTCGAAGCGATGTTGCAACTGGCCGCCGCCGAGCATCCGGGCCAGCCGATGCATGTGGTCGGCCACAGCTTCGGCGGCTGGGCGCTCGGGCTGGCGCCGTCGGCGGGGCAGGTGCGCCATGCGCTGCTGGTGGGCGCGCAGTTCGCCTACTGGCGCGATTATGCGCCGGAGCAGCGTTGGCAGCTGTTCGGCAAATGGCACGTGGTGATGCCGCTGTTGACCCGGATGTTCGGCTATTTCCCCGGCAAGCGCCTGGGCTGGCTGGAAGACACTCCGGCCGGCGTGGTGCGCGATTGGGTTGCCCGTACGCCGCGCTACGAGCAGCGGCCCAGTGGGCGTCTATTGTCGGCTACGCCATTTGCCCAGGTACAGGCGGCGACCCTGGCCATCAGCCTGACCGACGATCCGTTTGGCACGGTGGCGGCCACTGAACGGTTGTTGGGGTACCTGCAAACGGGCGAGCGGCGGCATCTGCGGGTGGCGCCTGTGGATATCTCGGTCGGGGAGATCGGACACTTCGCGTTCTTTCACGATCGGTTTCGCGAAAGTCTGTGGCCGATTGCGCTGGAGTGGTTGCACAAGGGGCGCCTTGAGGCTGGTACACCAGGCCGGCTCATCAGTTGATGTCTGGTTGGGGCCGCACAGCGGCCCCATTTGCTATCAGCCCAGGCGCGCAAGTGGCTGGGTGGTGAACTTCACCCCGGCCAGCCCATGCTTGATCAGCGCACGGATATTGCCATGGTCGCTGCCCTCGGGCGTGGCGACCACGCTACGGTAGTGCTCACCGAAGGCCAGCAGTGCTTCCTGATCGCTCAACCCTTCAAGCAGCGCCAGGCCCAGGGTCTTGCACGAGCCCTCGTTCTGCCCGGCGGCGTTATGCACGTCGCCATTGTCGAAGGCCTGGGGCTGGTAGCTGTAGTTCGCGGCGATGAACGCCAGGGTGTCGGCGAAAACGTGTTCGCCGCTGGCGAGGCTGCTGCGCAGGGTGTTCAGGTCAGTCACGGGTTTTTCCTTGTTCGAACGCCGCTTTCTGCTCGGCGCTGGCTTCGTTCTGGTACTGGGCTTTCCATTCGGCATAGGGCATGCCGTATACCTGCTCGCGGGCATCGTCCAGGCTCAGCTCGATCTGGCGATCGTCGGCGGCGGCCTTGAGCCACTTGGACAGGCAGTTGCGGCAGAAGCCGGAGAGGTTCATCAGGTCGATGTTCTGCACGTCGGTACGTTTTTGCAGGTGGTCGACCAGGCGCCGGAACGCGGCGGCTTCGAGTTCGAGCTGTTGTTGTGGGGTCATGGGCGATCTCTTCAGGTCATGCGGTTCTTCAGATGGCGGCCACCGTTGATGACCACCTGGCTGCCGGTGCTGTACTGGCTTTGCAGCAGGAACAGCACGGCGTCGATCAGCGGGCGGGCGCCGGGCTCGAATTCGAGCAGGGCTTTCTTCAGGGTCTGCTGGCGGTACTGTTCGTCGCCGCCTTCCTTGAGGATCAGCAGGCCCGGCAGGATACCGTTGACCCTTACCTTCGGCGCGTACTTTTCGGCGAACGACAGCACCATGTTCTGCAGCGCGGCCTTGGTCGCCGCATAGCCGATATGGCTCTTGCTGCCGCGCGAGGAGGTCTCGTCGCAGATGTGGATGATGTCGGCCTTGTCCACCTTGTTCAGCAGCTCGCCGAGGGCGAGGTTGAGGTGGTAGGGCGCCTCGACGTGCAGGCGGAACATGGTATCGAGGTTGTCCAGACCATCGTCGAGCCACAGCGAGGCATTGTGGATGATCGCACGCAGGCCGTCGTACTCACGTTGCAGGTACTCGATCAGGGCCTGGCGATCTTCGCTGCGGGTCAGGTCGGCCTGGAACTGCCGGATGTTCGGGTGGGTAGCCTGCCCCTGCAAGGTGCGGCTGGCGCTGACCACCGTGTGGCCGGCCTGGGCCAGCTCAAGGGCCAGGGCCAGGCCGACGCGCTGGCTGGCGCCGGTGATGAGGATTGGGCTGTTCATGTTCGGGCGGTCTGTTCGTCTGTCCGTGCGTGATGCCCCAGCATACCCGAACTGCACGGCCTTGCGAGCCTGCACCTCAGCGGCTGCGCAGCTCCTGGGAACGCCCGGCGGCGCGTGGTGTGGCGTTCAGCCAGCCGGCCAGCAGTCGGGTGGACAGCGGGATGAACAGGTACACCATCAATGGCGTCAGGGCCAGGGTGCTGAGCAGCACACGGGGCAGCAGGTCGAGTGGCGCCAGCCAGTGGCCGAACAGCAGGTTGAACAGCAGCGAGACCGGGAAGAACGCCAGCCAGATGGCGGTGGCCTGTTTCCAGCGCGGTGGCTTCTGCACCGTATTGGTGCCGAACCAGTCGTCGATACCGCTCACGCGCCTCTCTTTGGGGCGTTCGAACAGGCCGTTGCCGCGCTCCAGCCATGCCCTGCGCGAGGCAGAATGCTCCCAGGCGTGCATGGTCTGTTCGCTGGCGAAGCGGAAGATGATCTGGAATTCGTCGCCCTCGCTCGGCGGGGCGAGAATGCCCGAGCCCAGGTAGCCGGGAAAGTCGGTGGCCAACTGCTCGCCTTCGTGCAGCCAGGCCAGCAGGTCCTGGTAGCGGCCGCAGGCGGCGCGGCGCGACACCATCAAGGTGACGGGTGGGGTAGACATCGTGTATCTCCTGGCGACGGAGCTGGCGGGTAGCCGGCCCCTTGGCTTGCGGCCCGGGGTGGTGGGCGGCGCAGGCGGGCTTGCAAGAATCGGGCACGGATTATCGCCGATCAATCATGACCGGTCAGTTTCAGGGGGTGGACGGTCGTCAGAAGGTGTTGGGAGCCTGGGCGTGCAGCTCGGGGTGGGCCTTGCGGTGGGCCTGGAGGATGTACTCGCGCAGGCGCTCGACCTCTTCGGCCGGAGTGTGGGTCAGGTCGTAGGCGGCCAGGCGCGGGCCGATGCGTCTGCGCAGCGCGCCGTGCAGGCCGATCGGCGGGATGTCCTCGGCGGCGAAGCGCAGGTTGAATTGCGCAGGGGCTTCAGCCCCACCGCGCACTTCCAGCAGCACACCTTTGAAGGAAATGTCGCGTACCCACAGGTCGCTGGCCTGACCGTGATCGTCCAGCAACGCGGTCGGCTGCTGCAGCGAAAGACGCCAGGGCCTCAGCATGGGGCCGTCCTCGTAGATATCCGGCGAGCCCAGTTGCAGGTGCAGAGCGTGGAACTCGTCCTCGACCAGTTGCAGGGGGAAGCTCAATTGCTGGTTATTGAAACTGGCCTGCAGGGTTACCTGCTCGTTGGCCACCAGACGGGTGAGCAGGTCTTTCAGACGACGGTCGCCATTGACCAGCAGGCTCGACATAGGGTCGGCCAGGTTCAACTGGGGCGAATGCTGCATGTCCTGGATGAAATCCAGTTCGTCCTGGGAGAGTAGGGCGTCTGCTTGCATGGTCTGACTCGAAGGGTCGATCGGTAACGGCGATTTGCTTCACGGCGGTGGACAGTGGCCGGTCTGCTTCGTTCCTGTCATTCGTCGGATAATCCTGAAGCTTGTGACTTTAGCCGGATGCGGCCTTTTGCCACTGTCGAGTGCTAGTATCCTACGTTTTCACTCAGTTTCGGAATCCTCACCCGATGAAAGTCGCCATTATTTCCGGTTCGGTGTACGGCACCGCCGACGAAGTCGCCCGTCACGCCGAGTCGTTGCTCAAGGCCGCCGGCCTTGAAGCCTGGCACGCGGCACGCGCCACCTTGCAGGACATCGAGGGCTTTGGCCCGGACGCGTTGCTGGCGGTGACATCGACTACTGGCATGGGTGAACTGCCCGACAGCCTGATGCCGCTATACAGCACCATTCGTGACGTGCTGCCGGCGGCCTGGCGCGGGTTGCCGGGAGCGGTGATCGGCTTGGGCGATTCGAGCTATGGCGACACCTACTGCGGCGGTGGCGAGCAGATGCGCGAACTGTTTGCCGAGCTTGGGGTAATCGAAGTGCTGCCGATGCTGCGACTCGATGCCAGTGAGACCGTAACACCGGAGACCGATGCCGAACCGTGGCTGGCGGAGTTTGCGGCTGCGCTGAAAGGCTGATATTGCCTGGACCGGCCCCGCGATAGGGTCGGTCGCCTCAATGCATGGCGGAGTCCTCACGCAACAACGCCAGCCACGCCTGCGCCGCCCGCGACAGATACGCCCCGCGCCTCCAGATGAAGGCGATGTCCCACCTAAGGTAATCCGGTGCGCGCAACGGCAAGCGCACCACCCCGGGCCGTTCCAGCGCCCTTGCGACGATTGCCGGTAGCAGCACCACCCCTTGCCCGGCGGCCACCAGCGCGGCAAGAAAGTCCGCCTGGCCGCTACGCCCACCCTCCTTGGGCGTGAAGCCTTCCTGCTGGCAGGCGCTGAGTAGCCGATCGTTGAGCACGAAGCTGCGCTGATACAAGAGGAATGGCGTGTCGGCCAGGTGCGCCAGGGCGACGTCCGCTTGCCCGGCCAAAGGGTGGTCAGCCGGTAACAAGGCCTCCAGCGGCTCATTGCAGAACGGCTGGTAGTCGAACGCCGGATCGTTCGGTGTAAGGCTGCCGCCCAGCTCCAGCTCGCCATTCTTGACCGCCTGCTCGACCATGCGGCTGCCACCTTCGAGCAGTTGGATCGAGATATTCGGATGGCGCCGCCGATACTCGGCGAACAACCCGGCGAACAGCGCATCGCTGCCCAGCAGCGGCAGGCCCAGGCGCAGTTCGCCGCGGGCCATCTGGCTGAGGTCGTCCAGTTCGCTCAGCAGTTCCTGGCGCTGGCGTAGCAGCGCCTCGCCGCGTTCCAGGACGATGCGCCCGGCGGCAGTCAACAGTAACTGTGAGCCTTGGCGCTCCAGCAGTGGCTGGCCGATGTCCTGCTCCAGTTGGGCGACCTGCTTGCTCACCGCCGACTGGCTGATGTGCAAGGTACCCGCCGCCTGGGTGAAGCCGCCTTTGTGGACGACTTCGATGAAACTGCGCAGCTGTTTGAATTCCATGTATGCCGGATTCCGTTTTGGAATGACTGCCAGTCTAACAATTCGCTTCTGGCCTAGGGGACCGACTTTTACAATGGGCCCGTTGTCGAGGAACTCCCGCCCATGAATCCTGCATTATTGAAAAAGACCTTGCGCCTGCTCGCCGAGCTGACAGTGTTGCTGGCGCTGTTCCTGATCGGTGGCCAGCTGGCCGCCTGGCTTGGCTGGCCGATTCCTGGTGGCGTAATGGGCCTGGCGCTACTGCTGGCACTGTTCGCCACCGGCCTGCTCAAACCGGCCACGTTGCAACTGGGTGCCGGCTGGCTGATGGCCGAGATGCTGCTGTTCTTCATTCCCGCGCTGATGAGCCTGCTGGACTACGGCAGCCTGCTGCGCAGCGAAGGCTGGCGCATCCTGCTGGTGATCGCGCTGAGCACGCTGCTGGTGATGGTGGTCACCGCGGTCACGGTCGAGCTGGTGTGCCGTTGGAGGTTGCGCCATGAGCCTTGAACCCATGCCGCTGTTCTGGCTGGCCCTGACCCTGGGCGCCTACCTGGGCAGCCGCTGGCTGTACCGGCGCAGCGGGCGCTACCTGCTGTCGCCGCTGATCCTGGTGCCGGCGCTGCTGCTGGCAGTGGCCGTGCCGCTGCACACCGCCTACGCCGAGTACGCCCGCAACACGCATTGGCTGATGGGCGTGCTGGGCCCGGTCACCGTCGCCTTCGCGGTGCCGATCTGGCAGCAACGAGCACTGCTGGCGCGGCACTGGCCGGCGCTGCTGATGGGCATGCTGGCCGGCAGCGTGGCGTCCATCGGCAGCTCCTGGGCGCTGGCGCACCTGCTGGCGCTGGACGACTCGGTCAGCCTGTCGTTGCTGCCGCGCTCGATCACCACGCCCTTCGCCATGCCCGTGGCCCAGGACCTGGGCGGCGTGCCGGAGCTGACGGCAGTGTTCGTGATGTTCACCGGCGTGCTCGGGGCGCTGTTCGGCGGCATCCTCCTGCGTTGGTTGCCCTTGCGCACTCCGCTGGCGCGGGGCGCGCTGTTCGGCGTCGGTGCCCATGGCGCGGGGGTCAGCCGCGCCCAGGAGGTCGGTCGCGAGGAGGGCTCGGTGGCCGGGCTGGTCATGGTCCTGACCGGGCTGCTCAACCTGCTGGCCGCGCCGTTGCTGATGAAGCTGATCTGACCGTTCGTGCCACTGACTCGTACGGTCATCAGGCTGGCTGCCAAGGCGACTTATCACCTTCGTATTGGCTTCTAGACTGAGCCTCGACATAGAGAGCACATGTAAGTGCCGAGGTGCCATGCAATGAACGCAGCCTTGCCTTCTTCCAACACTTATCCACCGGGACGACCGTGATGCCACTGGCCGAAATTCCATTGTGCGTCTGGCGCACCCGGAGCCAGGGTTTCACCTTCCGGGGCCAGAGCATCCGCTACTGGACGGCAGGGCAAGGAGAGCCCCTGCTATTGCTTCACGGTTTCCCCACGGCCAGCTGGGATTGGCACTACCTGTGGGCACCCCTGACCCAGCGCTTTCGCGTGGTGGCCTGCGATATGCTCGGCTTTGGCGATTCGGCCAAGCCCGCGGACCACGACTACAGCCTGCTCGAGCAGGCCGACCTGCAACAAGCGTTGCTGGCGCACCTGCATATCGACCGACCGGTGCATCTGCTGGCTCACGACTACGGCGGCAGCGTTGCCCAGGAACTACTGGCCCGGCACCACGAACGGCGGCTCGAGGTGGCCAGTTGCGTGTTCCTCAACAGCGGGCTTTTCCCCGAGAGCTGCCGGGTGCTGCTGGTCCAGAAACTGCTGCTTAGCCGCCTCGGCTGGCTGGTCGGGCGCTCGTTCGGGCGTGACGACCTGGTGCGTAACGTCACCCAGATCTATGGCCCATGCACCCATCCCAGCGAGAGCGCCCTGGATGACTACTGGAGCCTGATCGCCTCCAACCGTGGCCCACGGATCTTGCATAAACTGGTCAGCTTCCTGCCGGAGCGCCGGGTTCAGCGCGAGCGCTGGGTTGCCGCGCTGCAACGCCCGGGCGTGCCGCTGCGCTTCATCAATGGCGCGGTCGATCCGTTGTCCGGCGCGCATATGGTCGAGCGCTACCGGGAAATCGTCCCGGACCCGGACACCGTGGTGCTGCAGGGCATTGGCCATTATCCGCATACCGAGGCGCCGGTGCAGGTGCTGCGCCATTATCTGGCCTTTCGTGAACAGCCGATGAGTTATGTGCCGCTGAAGGTCGCGTGGTCCTGAACGGTGATCATCGTCGGGCGTTATCGGGCGGCATTCGCCATGGTGCGCTTGATTGCCCGGCCCGGGCGGCTGGCGGAGACTGCGTTGCATCCCTTCATTGCCAGGAGCCTTGAGCATGAGCGAGCCAGTACGTCTGCAGGATCGAGTGGTCATTGTCACGGGGGCCGGCGGCGGCCTGGGCCGGGCCCATGCGCTGCTGTTCGCCGCGCGCGGCGCGCGGGTGGTGGTCAATGACCTGGGCGGGTCGACCCATGGTGAAGGCGCCAACGCCTCGGCGGCCGATCGCGTGGTGGAGGAAATCCGCGCCGCGGGCGGTTCGGCGATCGCCAACCATGACTCGGTGACCGACGGCGCGCGCATTGTCGAGCAGGCCCTGGACACCTTTGGCCGGGTCGATGTACTGGTGAACAACGCTGGCATCCTGCGCGACAAGACCTTCCACAAGATGGAAGACAGCGACTGGGAGCTGGTCTACCGCGTGCATGTCGAAGGCGCCTACAAGGTCACCCACGCCGCCTGGCCGCACCTGCGGGCGCAGAACTGGGGGCGGGTGATCTTCACTTCGTCCACCTCGGGCATCTATGGCAATTTCGGCCAGGCCAACTACGGCATGGCCAAGCTCGGCCTCTACGGGCTGACCCGCACCCTGGCCATCGAAGGCCGCAAGCACGGCATCCTGGTCAACGCCATCGCCCCGACCGGTGGCACGCGCATGACCGAGGGGCTGATTCCGCCGCAGGTGTTCGACCGGCTGCAGCCTGAGTTGATCAGCCCGTTGGTGGTGTACCTGGGCAGCGAGCAGTGCCAGGACAGCGGTGAGCTGTTCGAGGTGGGTGGCGGCTGGGTGGGCAAGCTGCGCTGGGAGCGCAGCCAGGGTGTGGGCTTCGATCCACGTGAAGGGTTCACGCCCGAGCAGGTGGCGGACAACTGGGCGCGGATTGGTGATTTCGAGGGAGCAGGGCACCCGCAGGACAGCCTGCAGGCGTTGCAGCAGATGATGGCGAACCTGCAGAAGTATCCGTTGGGTTGAACAATGCCGGGGCCGCGCTGCGGCCCTTTCGCCGGCAAGCCGGCTCCCACAGAGATCGCACCAGCTTGTGGTCGGCTTGCCGGTGATGAGCCTGGCGCCGACCTTGCGATTCTTGCAGAAATAAAAAAGGCCGCTGCAATCGCAGCGGCCAATCGAGACGTTAGATCAAGGAGCTTCAAAATCAACGTCGGTGAACCTGGGCGGGCCCGAAAAGCAGGGGGGAGAGCCCTTCGTGCCGGCCAGTGACATCAGAATAAGCGCATGATCCCGTGGGAAAAATAGTGGCTTATGACATTCACCTTTACGTTTCGGGTAAAAGTGCGAGGCGAACTATAGTCAGCCTTCGCAGGAAAAGTCCGTAATGCTTTGTAAGCCATTTCACTGATCCGCGCCGTATCCCATTCGCCAGCTGGTGGCCTGGGTGGCGGCAAGTAGACGCCGCGCAGCTGGGCCGTGCTCGTCAGCATGGAAGATCGAGGTAGGGCCAACTACGGTCATCACCGCGGCGATCTGGCCCATGGCGTTGAACACCGGCGCGGACAGTGCGTCCACTCCCGGCATCAGCAAGCCATGTACATGGTGCAGGCCGCGCTGGCGGATCTGCTCGAGCAGGGGCGCATAGTCGTTCGCCGTCTGGCCGAGCGCAGCCAGTTCCCGGTCGCGCAACTCCACGGTCTCGCGCTCGGGCAGGTGCGCGGCGAACACCAGCCCGGTGGACGAGCTGAGCAACGGCAGCACCGAGCCGATCTGGGTCACCACCGTCACCGCCCGCACCGCCGGCTCGATGCTCACCACCGTTGCGCCCTGGTTGCCCCACACGGCGATGAAGCAGCTTTCGTTGAGCTCGTCGCGTAGTTGCGACAGCGGCAGCGCCGCCACCTTCAGCACATCGATGCTGCCCAGTGCCGCCATGCCAACGCGCAGTGCCTCGCGGCCGAGGCCGTAGTGGTTGGTGGCCGCATCCTGCTCGGCGAAGCCACTGGCGATCAGCGCCTGCAGGTAGCGATGCACCTTGCTCGCCGGCATGTCGACATGTTCGGCCAGGCGCGATAGCGAGGTGGAGGGGGAGAGTTCGGCCAGAGCCTTGAGGATGTCGGTACCGACTTCCGCCGAGCGGACCTTCTGTTTGCCGTTGTCGGTGCTACTGCTGGCTTTGGCCATGGGCGACTTCTATGCAGATTTCATGGGGTGGCGCCTTTATAGCTTGACGCCTGCGCGCGGGCAAATTACGTTATTCGTAATCTGATTACGATAAAAACAATGCAGACGCGCTGCCGCCCTTGGTGCCGGTTTCAGGATCGGGCTGCGCAGCCAGCTGCCTGAAACGGCTCCCAGCAGCCCGGAGGCACCGATGACCCGCGACACTTTCCCTTCACTCGAGTACCTGAGCGGCTTCGGCAACGAATTCGCCAGCGAAGCCTTGCCCGGCGCCCTGCCGATCGGGCAGAACTCGCCGCAGAAGGCCCCTTATGGGCTGTACGCCGAGCTGCTGTCGGGCACTGCCTTCACCATGACCCGCAGCGAGTTGCGCCGTACCTGGCTGTACCGCATTCGTCCGTCGGCCCTGCACCCGCGCTTCGAGCGTCTGGAGCGCCAGCCGCTGACCGGGCCGTTGGGAGGCGTCAATCCCAATCGCCTGCGTTGGAGCCCGCAACCGATCCCGTCCGAACCGACCGACTTTATCGACGGCTGGCTGCCGATGGTGGCTAACTCGGCGTCGGAAAAACCTGCCGGGGTGAGCATCTACATCTACCGCGCCAACCGTTCCATGGAGCGGGTGTTCTTCAACGCCGATGGCGAGTTGTTGCTGGTGCCCGAGCAAGGCCGCCTGCGCATCGCCACCGAACTGGGCGTGCTTGAGGTCGAGCCGCTGGAGATCGCGGTGATCCCGCGGGGCATGAAGTTCCGGGTCGAACTGCTCGATGCCCAGGCCCGTGGCTACATTGCCGAGAACCACGGCGCGCCGCTGCGCATCCCTGACCTTGGCCCGATCGGCAGCAATGGCCTGGCCAACCCGCGTGACTTCCTCACCCCGGTCGCCCATTACGAAGAGAGCACCGGCCCGGTGCAGCTGGTGCAGAAATTCCTCGGCGAACACTGGGCCTGCGAGCTGCAGCACTCGCCCCTGGACGTGGTCGCCTGGCACGGCAGCAACGTGCCGTACAAATACGACCTGCGCCGCTTCAACACCATCGGCACGGTCAGCTTCGACCACCCCGACCCGTCTATCTTCACCGTGCTGACCTCGCCGACCAGCGTGCATGGCATGGCCAACATGGACTTCGTGATCTTCCCGCCGCGCTGGATGGTGGCCGAGAACACCTTCCGTCCACCATGGTTCCACCGCAACCTGATGAACGAGTTCATGGGCCTGATCCACGGTGCCTACGACGCCAAGGCCGAAGGCTTCCTGCCTGGTGGCGCTTCGCTGCACGGGGTGATGAGCGCCCACGGCCCCGACGCCGAGACCTGCGACAAGGCCATCTCGGTGGACCTGGCGCCGCACAAGATCGACAACACCATGGCCTTCATGTTCGAGACCAGCCAGGTGCTGCGCCCGAGCCGCCAGGCCCTCGAAAGCCCGCAGTTGCAGGCCGACTACGATAGTTGCTGGGCCACCTTGCCGAGCACCTTCAACCCGAACCGGAGATAACCGATGAACCATACCGCCATTGCCCGTAGCTGGGTCGAGCACGCCAACGGGCACCGCGACTTCCCGTTGCAGAACCTGCCCCTGGGCATCTTCAGCCGCCCAGGGCAGGCGCCACGTTGCGGCGTGGCCATCGGTGACGCGATCCTCGACCTCGAGGCCGTGCTGGCCGCCGGGTTGTTCGAGGGGGCGGCCAAGGCTGCCGTCGAAGCCACCGTCGGTGGTGCGCTGAATGCCTTCTTCGCCCTTGGCCGCGGGGCCCGTGTCGCCCTGCGCGAGCGCCTGCTGGTGCTGCTGGGCGAGGGTAGCGAGGACCAGGCGGCGCTGAAGGCCGCGCTGTACCCGGCTGATGAATGCCAGCTGCACCTGCCGGCGAAGATCGGTGACTACACCGACTTCTACGTCGGCATCGAGCACGCCAAGAACGTCGGTAAGCTGTTCCGCCCGGACAACCCGTTGCTGCCCAACTACAAGCACGTGCCGATCGGCTACCACGGCCGCGCCTCGACCATCCGCCCGTCCGGCACCGACGTGCGCCGGCCCAAGGGCCAGACCCTGCCGGCGGGCCAGGCCGAGCCGAGCTTCGGCCCGTGTGCGCGCCTGGACTACGAACTGGAACTGGGCATCTGGATTGGCCAGGGCAACGACATGGGCCAGCCGATCCCGATCGGTGACGCCGCCGAACACGTGGCCGGCTTCTGCCTGCTCAACGACTGGTCGGCGCGCGATATCCAGGCCTGGGAATACCAGCCGTTGGGCCCGTTCCTGTCCAAGAGCTTCATCACCACGGTGTCGCCGTGGGTGGTCACCGCCGAAGCCCTGGAGCCGTTCCGTTGCGCCCAGCCGGCCCGTCCGGAGGGTGACCCGCAGCCGCTGTCGTACCTGCTGGACAAGCGCGACCAGGCCGGCGGCGCCTTCGACATCGAACTGGAAGTGCTGCTGCTGACCGCGAACATGCGCGAGCAGAGCCTGCCGGCCCACCGCCTCACCCTGAGCAACACCCGCAGCATGTACTGGACCGTGGCACAGATGGTCGCCCACCACAGCGTCAACGGCTGCCAGCTGCAACCGGGCGACCTGTTCGGCTCGGGCACCCTGTCGGGCGCGGCGCCGGGCTCGTTCGGCAGCCTGCTGGAGATCACTGAAGGCGGCAAGCAACCGGTGGAGCTGGCCAGCGGCGAAGTGCGCAAGTTCCTCGAGGACGGCGACGAGATCATCCTGCGCGCCCGTTGCGTGCGCGATGGCGTGGCCAGCATCGGCTTCGGCGAATGCCGTGGCACCATCGTCGCGGCCGGCTGAGGAGGGCAGGGCGATGGAACTGTTCACCTACTACCGCTCCACCTCTTCGTATCGGGTGCGCATCGCCCTGGCGCTCAAGGGCCTGGATTACCAGGCCGAGCCTGTGAACCTGCTCAAGGGCGAGCAGCGCGGCGCGGACTACCTGGCGCTCAATCCGCAAGGGCGGGTGCCGGCCCTGCGTACTGACGCTGGCGAGTTGCTGGTGCAGTCGCCGGCGATCATCGAATACCTCGAAGAGGCGTATCCACAGCCGGCGCTGCTGCCGGCCGCTGCCGAGGCTCGGGCCAAGGTTCGCGGCGTGGCGGCGATCATTGGTTGCGACATTCATCCGTTGCACAACGTCAGCGTGCTCAACCAGCTGCGTCAGTTGGGGCACGACGAGGCCCAGGTCAACCAGTGGATCGGCCACTGGATCAGCCAGGGGCTGGCGGCGGTGGAGCAGCTGATCGGCGATGAGGGCTTCTGCTTCGGGGCGACGCCAGGCCTGGCCGACGTCTACCTGATCCCGCAGTTGTACGCGGCCGAGCGTTTCAACATCGACCTCGGTGGCTACCCGCGCATTCGCCGGGTGGCCGCCCTGGCCGAGCAGCACCCGGCCTTCCATCAGGCCCATCCGGCGAGGCAGCCCGACACGCCCGACTGATCGCCACCGCCCGCACCTGCACTCATAACAACAAAAGACAGGGACCTTGCGATGCACAACCAGATAGCCAGCTTTCGCGCGGCGCTCGACGCGCGCCCGGTGTCACCCTACCAGTGGCGCCTGCTGCTGCTGTTGATCCTGCTATTGGTCACCGATGGTTATGACGCCCAGGTGCTGGGCTATGTGATCCCCGCGCTGGCCCAGGACTGGGGCCTGGAGAAGGCCGCGTTCGGGCCGGTGTTTAGCGCCAACCTGCTGGGGCTGACGGTCGGTTCGCTGGCGGTGACGCCACTGGCCGACCGCTTCGGCGTGCGCCGGGTGCTGCTGTGCTGCGTGCTGCTGTACGCCAGCCTGACGCTGCTGATGGTGTTCGCCTCATCCCTCGACAGCCTGATGCTGGCGCGCTTTCTCTGCGGTATCGGCATGGGCGGCGCGATGCCCAGCGCCATGGCGCTGATGGCCGACTATGCGCCGCCCCGACTGCGCACCTTGATGGTCACCCTGGCGGCCTGCGGTTTCTCGCTGGGTGGCGCTGCTGGGGGCTTCGTCGCCGCGGGCTTCATCGATCATTACGGCTGGCAGGCAGTGTTCCTCGCCGGCGGCGTGGCGCCCTTGCTGCTGTTTCCGTTCCTGGCGCTGTTCCTGCCCGAGTCGCTGCCGCGCCTGCTGCGCGACGCCCCGCCCTATGCACGGCTGCAACGGGTTACCGCTCGCCTGCTGCCGGGCTGGCAGGTGCCGGCGGCGCGCATCGCCACCGACGAGCCGACGGACAGCAAGCTCACCGTGGTGGCGTTGTTCCGCGACGGTTTTGCCCGCCCGACCCTGCTGCTGTGGAGCACTTTCTTCGTCAGCCTGATCCTGTTGTACTTCATGATCAGCTGGCTGCCGTCGCTGCTGCAGGAAAGCGGGCTGGCGCTGAACCAGGCCAACCTGGTGACCTCGCTGTTCCTGTTCGCCGGCACCTTCGGCGCGGTGTGCCTGGCCTGGTGTGCCGACCGTATGGCCAACAAGGCATATCTGCTGGCCGGTGTGCTACTGGGTGCGGCGCTTTTTAGCGTACTGGTCGGCCTCAATCATGACGACCCGCGCTGGCTGGTGCCCAGTGTGTTCGCCGCCGGGTTCTGCATCATTGGCGGGCAGTTGACGCTTAATGCCTTCGTCAGCAACTTCTATCCGGCCCAGGTGCGCGCCACCGGTACCGGCTGGGCATTGGGTGTCGGGCGTTTCGGCTCGATCCTCGGACCGTTGCTTGGCAGTCTGCTGCTGACGTTGCACATGCCTGTGGAGCAGATCTTCTTCTTCTGCGCCGTGCCGGCGCTGCTCGGCGCGCTGCTGATCAGCCGGGTACGCGCACCGCAGCCGCGCGAAGCGACGGTCAAGGGCGAGGCATTAGTGGATTGAGCGCTTGCCGTTGGGCAACTGGCCGAGGCGTTCCGTGAGTTTCAGGCGCTGCACCGGGTCGTCGGTCAGCAGCAGGGCGTGCTCCAGGTCGAAGCGCTCTGCCTGGGGGCAGTCCAGGTGCTGGTACAGCGTGGCCCGGGCCAGGTAGTCGCCGACCTGTGCCGGGCCCAGTTGCATGACCCGTTCGGCATCGACCAGCGCCGCGAGGTCGTTGTCGTTGCTGATATGCAACTGTCGAAGGTTGCGTGACAGGCGCTGGAGCATCTGCATCGGCGAGGCGCTGCGCAGGTGTTCGGCGGTTAGCGGCAGCTGTGGGCCGAACTGGCGGGCGAGCAGTTCGCGGCAGTCGTTGGGGTACAGGCGCCGGCCGCCGCAAGGGTCGAGCAGGTGGTCGGCACCGGGCACGCGCAGCAGGAAGTGGCCGGGAAAGTTCACGCCCTCCAGGGGGATCGACAGGCGGCGAGCCAGTTCAAGGGCGAGGATCGCCAGCAGCAGAGGTTGGCCACGTCGGCGTTGCAGCACTTTGTCCATCAAGGCCACGTGTGGGCGCAACGGGTGGTACTCGTCCTGCTGGTAGCCCAGTGCGTTGAGTTGACGCAGCAGGGGCTGGGCCAGTTCGTTGACCGGTAGCATCGGCAGGCTGGTGCTGACTTCGCGTTGCAGCTCATGCAGCCTGGCCAGGCTGGCCGCGGGCTCGACAGTGCGGTCATGCTCGGCGGCGATCCACAGGGCGGCTTCCAGCAGGGCGACCGGCTCGCGTTCCAGGCAGGCCAGGCAGGCTTGGCGTGGGTTCATGGGGCTTCTCCATCACGCTTAACTTGTAGCCCTGGCGCGGCTTTTCGTCCAGTGGTCCGCCGGCGCGGTGTGCGGCCTTGACCTGTTTATACTGGTGGGAGCACCTCTCGGGGGAGCCCGTCGATGTTCGCGCTCATGCAAAGCACCCGCACCCAGTCACTGCACCTGTTCATCGACCCGCCCACGGGTTTGAAGGCAGTGGTGGCGATTCACAGTGAGCAACTGGGCCCGGCCATGGGCGGCTGTCGCTACCTGCCCTATGCCGATGACGAGAGCGCCATGACCGATGCCATCCGCCTGGCCCAGGGCATGAGCTACAAGGCGGCTTTGGCTGGCCTACCGATGGGCGGCGGTAAGGCGGTGATCGTGCGCAATCCGCATGTGGAGAACCGTGCAGCGCTGTTCGAGGCATTCGGGCGCTTCGTCGACACGCTACAGGGACGTTTCATCACTGCGGTGGACAGCGGCACCTCGACCCTCGACATGGACTGCATCGCCCAGGCCACTCCCTACGTCACCAGCACCACTGCCTCGGGCGATCCTTCGCCCCATGCGGCGCTGGGCGTGTTCGCCGGCATCCGCGCCACCTCCATGGCCAGGCTTGGCAGTGACAACCTGGAGGGGCTGCGAGTGGCGGTGCAAGGGTTGGGCAACGTCGGCTATGCGCTGGCCGAGCAACTGCATGCGGCGGGTGCCGAATTGCTGGTCAGCGACCTGGATTCAGGCAAGGTTCGCCTGGCGGTGGAGCAGCTCAATGCCCACCCGGTGGCCCATGAGGCCTTGATCAGTACGCCGTGCGATATCTTTGCGCCGTGTGGCGTTGGGCCGGTGTTGAATGGGCAGAGCGTAATGCAACTACGCTGCGCGGCGGTGGCGGGGTCGGCGAACAACCAGTTGACCACGCTGCAGGTGGCCGACCAGTTGGAGAGCCGGGGCATCCTGTATGCGCCGGATTACGTGATCAATGCCGGTGGGCTGATCTATGTGGCGCTGACCCATCGGGGCGAGGGGCTGGGGACCATTACCGCGCACCTCGCGCGGATACCTTCGCGGCTGACCGAAGTGTTCGCCCATGCCCAGGCGGAGAAACGTTCGCCGGCACGGGTGGCGCAGATGCTGGCGGAAAGATTGCTGTACGGCTGAAAGCCATTTCGCGGGGCAAGCCCGCGCCCACGAGATTTTCCATGGATGCGGGCCGTGCGGGCTTGCCCCGCGATGGCGTCATTCCACCGCGCCGCCTTCGAGCAGCTCCGCCAGCGCATCGGGCTGGCTCTTGAATGCCCGGGCGAACACATCGCGGTTCTTGGCCATGTAGATGCCGGCTTCCTCGACCTGCTGCTCGCTCATCGAAGGCACGGCCTTGTGCAATACCTCGGCCAGGCGTTCGGCCAGCTCGAGCATCTTGTCGTGACGGTCTGCTTCGGCCTTATCCATGAACAAGCGCTCCGGGTCGCGGCTGCTGCGGTACACCACTTCGACGGCCATTCATCACCTCTGTGCCTTTTTGCTGATTGGGTTGCGGATAACTGTATTTTTATACAGTACATCGCCAGGCCATCACCCTGCAACCGCAATGATGGCCAGGCAAACTGAAAATCAGCGTAGCCCACAGGTGCCCTGCGGCAATCGACCGCCTTCCAAGACAGGGGCCGTGGCCCTTTAACTGCATGGCACAAGACTTTCAGCCGTATCGGGGAATCGAACATCGTGAACATCAAATGGGCAGAAAAGCTGCGCAAGGGCCTGCACGGCTCCGCCGACTCGCTGGGCAACCTGTGTGTGGAGGCCTTCCACTACCTGGCGCTGTTCGGTATCGGCGCGATCACCGCCTATGCGGCAGTGGTGACCTTCCTGGACATGCTGGGCAAGGGCGGGGTCAGCGTCGATGACATCCTGCTGCTGTTCATCTACCTGGAGCTGGGGGCGATGGTGGGGATCTACTTCAAGACCAACCACATGCCGATCCGCTTCCTGCTCTACGTGGCGATCACCGCGCTTACGCGTTTGTTGATCGGCGATGTCTCGCACCACAAGGCGCCGGATGTCGGCTTGCTGTATGTGTGCGGCGGTATCCTGCTGCTGGCCTTCGCCATCCTGGTGGTGCGCTATGCGTCGTACCGCTACCCGTCGACCAAGGCGCTGGATGCCAGCGGCAAGGAAGTGGACGAGGGCAAATAGCCCTCAGTTGGCCAGACCGGCGCCAGGGAAGCGGCGCTCGCTGTGCGCGGGGCGGGTCAGGGCGGCGAGCACTTCCAGCGGGTTCTGCCCCAGCTCGATGGCCAGGCCCAGGCGGATGCTGTCGATGACCCGCTGCAGGCGCACCGGGTCATTGCGCTGGGCCTGGCTGATCAGGCGCTTGGCAACCACGCCGCTGTCGTCGGAGAGGGTCAGCATGATGCTGCCGTCCAGGCGTTCGATGCTCAGGTTGACCCGGTACTCCGGGGCGAAGGCGGCGCTGATGTGATCGAAAGGGTTGTTCATGGTCGGGTTCTGCAATGAGTGATTGCAGAAGTTGACCGGGCGCGGCCGAGGTTGGTTCAGGCCCGCTGATCGGTGAACAATGAAAACGCCCGGCGCAAGGCCGGGCGTTCTTGTCTGAACCGTTGTCGGTCAGGCGTCTGGGTCACTCAGTTCCAGGGCGCCGCGCTTGCTGCGCAGCTTGCCGTAGAAGTGCTCCAGGGCGTGGTTCAGTTTGCTGGCGGCGCCATCGACGGCATGTTCCAGCGAAGTGGCGGTGTGGGTCACGGAAATCGGTTGGTGACCCTTCGGGCGAGCCTCCATCTGGCAGCGTTTGTCGTGGGGACCGGGCTTGGCGCCGTTTTCGTCGCGCAGGTGGACTTCAATGCGGGTGAGGTCGTCCTCGTAACGTTCGAGGCTGCTTTGCAGAGTGCTGCGGACCCATTGGTCGAGACGGATGTTGCCTTCGATATGGTTGCTGCTGTTGACCTGGATTTGCATGATTCAATCCTTATTCAGCTTGCTCGCGAGAGGCGCGCCTAGGCCACTGAGGGCGTTGGTTTTTCTGCGCCTCTTGACTCTAAAGTCAGGCAAGCGCCGGACGAATTCAAGCCCTTTCTGAAAATAAATTTCCTGTTGCAATTCGTTCCGCTCACAACGATGACAGCCGATCACTGCAATCAATAATGCTGGGCCATCCGCCAGGCGGCCCCTAAGCTCAGGCGCATTTACTCACCCGTCGGGAGCGCCGCATGTCCAGCAACCCTCTGTTCCAGCCCTTCACCCTCGGCACCCTCGATCTGCCGACCCGCGTGGTCATGGCACCGATGACCCGTACCTTCTGCCCCGGTGGCGTACCCCATGACGCAGTGGTCGACTATTACCGTCGCCGCGCCGCCGCCGGTGTCGGGTTGATCATCACCGAAGGCACCACGGTCGGGCACAAGGCCGCCAATGGCTACGCCAATGTGCCGCGCTTCCATGGCGAAGATGCCCTGGCCGGTTGGAAGCGTGTGGTCGACGCGGTACATGCCGAAGGCGGGCGCATCGTGCCGCAACTGTGGCACGTGGGCAGTGTGCGCCGCCTGGGCACCGAGCCGGATGCCGAGGTGCCTGGCTACGGGCCGAGCGGCAAGGAGAAGGATGGCCAGGTATTGGTTCAGGAGATGAGCCACGACGACATTCGCGAGGTGATCGCCGCCTTCGCCCAGGCCGCGCGCGATGCCCAGGCCATCGGCATGGACGGCGTGGAAATCCACGGTGCCCACGGCTACCTGATCGACCAGTTCTTTTGGGAGGCCAGCAACCGTCGCGACGACGAATACGGCGGTGACCTGGCCGGACGCTCGCGTTTCGCCATCGAGCTTATCCAGGCGGTGCGCGCAGCCGTCGGCCCGGACTTCCCAATCATCCTGCGCTTTTCGCAGTGGAAGCAGCAGGACTACAACGCACGCCTGGTACAGACCCCGGAGGCCCTGGCGGCATTCCTCAAGCCCTTGTGTGACGCGGGTGTGGATATCTTCCACTGCTCTACCCGGCGCTTCTGGGAGCCGGAATTCGAGGGCAGCGAGCTGAACCTGGCCGGTTGGACCCGCCAGCTCACCGGCAAGCCGACCATCACCGTGGGCAGTGTCGGCCTGGATGGCGAGTTCCTGCAGTTCATGGTCGCCACCGACAAAGTGGCCAAGCCGGCCAGCCTCGAAGGCTTGCTGCAACGCTTGCAGGACCAGGAGTTCGACCTGGTGGCCGTGGGCCGTGCCTTGCTGGTGGATGCCGAATGGGCGCGCAAGGTTCGAGAGGGGCGCGAGGGAGACGTGCTGCCGTTCAGCCGTGAGGCGCTGACGACCCTGGCTTGATCATCAAGGGCGACGGCTGTTCGCGGGTATCCTGCAACCCGCGGCAGGCATCGTACAGGTAACCCTCGAACTGCTCGATGATCGCCGGCCAGCCCTGGCGGCTGGCGTGCTGGCGGGCATTGAGGCGTACCCGACGCAGGGTTTCGCTTTCCTCCAGCAACCAGCAGGCTGCGTCGATGAACGCCGCCTGATCACCCGGCATGGCCAGCGCGCCGCTGTGGCCATGGCGGATGTGCTGGGCGGCGGCGGCTTCATCGTAGGCGACCACGGCAAGGCCTGAGGCGAGCGCCTCTAGTACCACGTTGCCAAAGGTCTCGGTCAGGCTCGGGAACAGAAACAGGTCACCACTGGCGTAGTGCTCGGCCAGCACCTCGCCGCGCTGCGCACCGCAGAACACCGCATCGGGCAGCTGTTGTTCGAGCTGGCCGCGCAGTGGGCCATCGCCGACGATCACCAGGCGCAGCCGCTGGTCTGGATAGGCCTTGTGCAGGGCTTCCATGCAGGGACGCAGCAGCGCCAAGTTCTTTTCCGCGGCCAGCCGCCCGACATGCAGCACGGCCAGCTCATCCATGCCCAGCCCCCACTGTTCGCGCAGTGCCTGGCTGCGCCTTGCCGGGGTGAACAGGCTGGCGTCAACCCCACGAGCCATCAGGCCAAGGCGTTCGAAGCCGCGGCGTTCCAGTTCCAGGCGCTGGCTGATGCTGGGCACCAGGGTGATGGCGGTACGCCGATGGAACCAGCGCAGGTAGTGGGTGAGCAGCCGCGATAGCAGGCCCAGGCCATATTGCCCCGAGTACTGCGCGAAGTTGGTGTGAAAACCGCTGACTACCACCACGCCCAGGCGCCGGGCGGCGCGCAGGGCGCTCAGGCCCAGCGGACCTTCGGTGGCAATGTACAGCACGTCCGGACGCTGCCGGCGCCAGCGACGCCATAGTTTGTGCATCGATACTTCGCCCCACTGCAGGCCGGGGTAACCGGGCAGTGGCCAGCCCCGACACAGCAGCAACGCGTCATCGCTGCCCGTTGCATGGTCGCAGGCCTGGCGCGGGCGGATCAGCTCGACCTGGTGACCGCGCTGGCGCAGCCCCTCGCTGAGGCGACCCAGGGTGTTGGCCACGCCGTTGATCTCGGGTGGGAAGGTTTCGCTGACCAGGGTGATGCGCAAGGAAGGTGTGTTCATGACGAAAAGTCTCCGACGCCTCCGTTGCGGCTATATGACGTCTTTGTGACGTGCGGATGACGCCTGATTCCCGGCAGTTTCGTCTGTATGAATATTTCCTTGCAGCGTACTCAAGAACTCTCGGGACGCAGCCGATGCAGATGCATTCGACTACGGGAATGCGCTCCGGGAGAGCGGCCATGTTCAATAGCAAACTTAAGAAAGAAATCCAGCAACTGCGCGAAGAGCTGATGTCCATCGAGCAGGTCAAGAACAGCCTCGATAGCGAGATGCTGGTGCTCCAGCTCGACCCCCAGGGGCGCATCGAGTCGGTCAATGGCAACTTCGAGGCAGAGATGGGTTATCGCGCCGAGCAGTTGATCGGCCGCAATATCGAGGAAATCGTCCCGGCCCATGTGAAGAAGCTCGATTTCTACCAGCGCATGAAGCATGCCATCACCCGTGGCGAACACCTCAACGGTGCTTTCCGCCTGTTGCGTGGCAACGGCGACGAGGCCTGGCTGCGTTCGATCCTGCAGCCGGTCAAGGATGGTGACGGGCGTATCAAGTACTTCTCCCTGCACTCCAGCGACCTGACCCGCACCATCGAGACTTCTCGCGAGCATGAGAGCCTGATCAAGGCCCTGATGCGCTCCACCGCGGTGATCGAGTTCAACCTCGAAGGCCAGGTGCTGACCGCCAACGACCGCTTCCTGCAGACCATGGGCTACACGCTGGAGCAGGTTCGCGGCAAGTCGCACCGCATGTTCTGTGAGCCGGAAGAGGCCAACTCGGCGGGTTACCAGGAGTTCTGGAACAGGCTGCGTCGCGGCGAATTCGTCGCCGAGCGCTTCAAACGTATCGACGCCCATGGCCGGGTGGTATGGCTGGAGGCCTCGTACAACCCGATCATCGACGCTCATGACGTGCTCTACAAAGTGGTCAAGTTCGCCACCGTGATCACCGACCAGGTCAACCAGGAACTGGCCGTGGCCCAGGCCGCCGACATCGCCTACACCACGTCGCTGGAAACCGACGACAGTGCGCGCAAGGCCACCGACGTGGTGACCCAGACCGTCGAGGTGATGCGTGGCCTGGAAGGCTCGATGCAGGACGCCGCCGAGGGCATCCAGGCGTTGGACAAGCAGTCGAAAGTGATCGGCGCGATCATCAAGACCATTAGCGATATCGCCGGGCAGACCAACCTGCTGGCGCTCAACGCCGCCATCGAGGCCGCCCGTGCCGGCGAGCAGGGGCGTGGCTTTGCCGTGGTCGCCGACGAAGTGCGCCAGTTGGCTTCGCGCACCAGCAGCGCCACCGAGGAAATCGCCAAGGTGGTGCAGCAGAACGAACAGCTGGCCCAGGCCGCGGTGGATATCATCGACACCAGCAAGCGCCAGGCTGAGCAGGGGCTGGCTCTGGCCGCCGATACCGGTGGAGTGATCGTCGAGATCCAGGAAGGGGCGAAGAAGGTGGTGGATGCGGTGGGGCAGTTTTCCAGCCAGCTGAGCCACTGATCCGTTCAGCGTCTTGCTTTAGCTGCCGCGGCGAGATGGCTGCTACAGAGGGTTGTGCTGTGCCTGCGGGAGCCGGCTTGCCGGCGAAAGGGGCGCAACGCGCCCCCGGCCCTTTCAAGTGCGCTCACGCACCCAGAACAACGTCGCCCCGGCAACTGCCGCCGGCATCATCAGCACGTTGACCCCCGGAATCATCAGCGCCAGATAGGTGATCCCGCCAAAGCCCATCGATTGCCAGCGCTTTTGGCGCAGCCAGGCGAGCATGTCCTGCCAGCTCATTTTGTTGTTGTCCGCCGGGTAGTCGATGTACTGGATGGCCATCATCCAGATACCGAACACCAGCCACAGCGGCGCGGCGATCACGTTCACCACCGGGATGAACGAGAGGATGAACAGGCCGATGGCCCGTGGCAGGAAGTAGCCCAACTTGCGCATCTCGCGGCTGAGGGTGCGTGGCACCATGGCTACCAGCTCGCCCCAGCTGAAGGGTGGGAAGTTGTCCTGGCCACGCACCACCACCTCGACCTTTTCCGCGAGGAAGCCGTTGAACGGCGCGGCGATGATGTTGGCCAGCAGGGTGAAGGTGAAGAACACCATCAACAGCACCAGGGCGACGAACAGCGGCCACAGGATGTAGGTGAGAAAGCTCAGCCAGTCAGGCAGGGTGGGCATCAGCGCATCGACCCACAGGCTGAACTGGTGACCGGCGAAGTAGATCAGGCCGCCGAACAGCAGCAGGTTGACCGCCAGGGGCAGCAGTACGAACAGGCGCAGGCCCGGGCTCAGGATCAGTTTCAGGCCTTCGCGCAGGTACTGCGGGCCGGACAGGACGGGGGCTTGCATCGGAGTGCTCCGCTTGAGGAAAACGCGCTGACCTTACCGAGTTTGGTGCGCCGACGAAAGGCGTGGCGCGTTTGGGAAACGGCGTGTAACAAAGGGCGGTGACAATGCCTATGGATTTCCTCAGCGGATAGAGACTGTCTATAAGGTGGATTGTCGAAGGATATTTCCTTAATCTCTGCGGCCTCGCTACAGTGCGCTCAACTTTTTCGGTTTTGGACCAACGCGTTGTAGCCTTCCCCAAGTGCTGCGTGGGTCCCTTTTAATTCCAGCTGGCGCAACCGGCACCCGGATGCCGGCCCCGTGCGGCCCGCTCGACAGGAGTTCGACATGTCTGAAGTACGTCATTCGCGCGTCATCATTCTCGGTTCCGGCCCTGCCGGTTACAGCGCCGCGGTGTACGCCGCCCGCGCCAACCTCAAGCCGCTGCTGATCACTGGCATGCAGGCCGGCGGCCAGCTGACCACCACCACCGAAGTCGACAACTGGCCGGGCGATCCCCACGGCCTGACCGGCCCGGCCCTGATGCAGCGCATGCAGGAGCACGCCGAGCGTTTCGAGACCGAGATCGTCTTCGACCACATCAATGCCGTCGACCTGGCCAACAAGCCGTTCACCCTGCGCGGTGACAGCGGCACCTACACCTGCGACGCGCTGATCGTCGCCACTGGCGCCAGCGCCCGCTACCTGGGCCTGCCGTCGGAAGAGACCTTCATGGGCAAGGGCGTTTCGGCCTGCGCCACCTGCGACGGTTTCTTCTACCGCAACAAGCCAGTCGCCGTGGTCGGCGGCGGCAACACTGCCGTGGAAGAGGCGCTGTACCTGGCCAACATCGCCAGCAAGGTGACTTTGGTACACCGTCGCGACACCTTCCGCGCCGAGAAGATCCTGATCGACAAGCTGCACGCCCGTGTCGCCGAAGGCAAGATCGAGCTCAAGCTCAACGCCACCCTCGACGAAGTGCTGGGTGACAACATGGGCGTGACCGGTGCGCGCCTGAAGAACAACGACGGCAGCTTCGACGAAATCAAGGTCGACGGTGTGTTCATCGCCATCGGCCACACCCCGAACACCTCGCTGTTCGAAGGCCAGCTGACCCTGAAGGACGGCTACCTGGTGGTCCACGGCGGCCGTGAAGGCAACGCCACCGCCACCAACGTCGAGGGCGTGTTCGCCGCCGGCGACGTGGCCGACCACGTCTACCGTCAGGCCATCACTTCGGCCGGTGCCGGCTGCATGGCGGCCCTGGACGTCGAGCGTTACCTGGACGGCCTGGCCAACGCCGCGCACTGATCCAGCCTTTGCGGGCTTGCCCCGCAATGAAAAAACCGGCCATCAGGCCGGTTTTTTTGTACCTGCGATTCAGCTCACAGGCTCAGGCGCATCGACAGGTCGACCGCCTTCACATCCTTGGTCATCGCACCGATCGAGATGTAGTCCACACCGGTGTCGGCGATCACCCGCAGGGTGGTCTCGTTGACCCCGCCGCTGGCCTCGAGCTTGGCTTTGCCCGCGGTAATGCGTACCGCTTCGCGCATTTCATCCAGGCTCAGTTCGTCGAGCATGACGATATCGGCGCCCGCCGCCAGCGCCTGGCGCAGTTCGTCCAGGCTTTCCACCTCGATTTCCACCGGCTTGCCCGGGGCGATGCGGTGCGCCGCCGCCACGGCCTCGGCCACGCCACCACTGGCGGCGATGTGGTTTTCCTTGATCAGGAACGCGTCGTACAGGCCGATGCGGTGGTTGTGACAGCCGCCGCAGGTAACCGCGTACTTCTGCGCCAGGCGCAGCCCCGGCAGAGTCTTGCGGGTATCGAGCAGGCGCACCTGGGTGCCCTCGACCAGGTCGGCCAGGAAGCGCGCGCGAGTCGCCACGCCTGAGAGCAGTTGCAGGAAGTTCAGTGCCGAGCGTTCACCACTGAGCAGCGAGCGTGCCGGACCTTCGAGGTGGAACAGCGCCTGGTTGGCGGTGGCGCGTTCGCCATCGGCCACCTGCCAATGCACCGCCACCCGCGGGTCGAGCTGGCGGAACACCGCATCGACCCAGGCGGTGCCTGCGATCACGCAGTCTTCGCGGGTGATGATGGTCGCCTTGGCCAGGCGCTCGGCCGGGATCAGCTGGGCGGTGATGTCGCCGCTGCCGATGTCCTCGAGCAGCGCGCGGCGCACGTTGGCTTCGATTTCGGCGGTCAGGTCGGCGAGGCGTAGGTTCGGCATGGTCGGCTCCACAAGCTAGGTGCCGGCGATTATAGGGCAGGGGGGCGGCGTGTACAGCTGCCGGGTCGATGACCTTTGGTCAGGGGATTTGAGCAATCGCGTGAATGCATTGTCAGTTGAGGCGCGCGAACGGCGTGCTAGCAGCTGTCAGGATTTTCACTGATAATAGCGCCTTGTAATTGGCGTCATAGCTTTGACGATCCCCCTTCCAGTCGAACAACGCAACATCCAGCAAGGAGTCCGGGATGCATGATGAAGGCAAGGTGGTGCCCTTGGCGGCTGCCATCGACCGGGGTGCGCGCGCGCCCTCGCCCTGCCTTCCGGTCTTGCTCCTGCAAGTGCGCGACAAGGCCGCGCTGCAATTGCGCCAGGGTTTGCAGGCGTTGTTCGACAATGCTGACGACACCCTGTTCGAAATGGCCGACAAGGCCAGTGGCCGCCTCGACCAGAACCTCTACTTCGAAGCCATGCGTGACCTGCGCCTGAAGCGCAAGAGCATCGAGCGGGGTTTCCTCGATACCTTCTACGACGCTTTCACGCGAATTGGCCAGGGCGGTGGGCTCGAGGCCCTGGTCAGGTCGCAGATCCGGGACAAGTCGATGCTGGAGCGTTCGGTCGCCGTGCAGGCCATGGTCGATCGGGTACTGTCGCGTGACGGGTTTCTGCTGGAGCAACTGAATCTGCGTTTCACCACGTTGCTGGAGGTGCCGCTGGAGGCCGCGAACAATCCGCTTGGGCCCAGCAACCTCTGTGGCTACTTCCTGGATGCCGGGCGCAACCTGGGGGTTGGCGCCAGGGTCAAGATGGTGCTGCTCAAGCTGTTCGAGCGCTATGTGCTGCGCGACCTCGACCTGCTCTACGGCGAGGCCAGCCAGTTGCTCGCCAGCGCTGGGGTGCTGCCGGACCTGTTGCCCGCGCCACGACGCCGTGCCGAAGACCGGCGCGGCATTGCCAGGCGCGTGCCGGCCAGCGTTTTGCCGGGGGGGCTGCCCGACTCCGCCGGGCAGGCGTTCTTCGCCTCGGTGCAGGCGCTGCTGGCACCGGTGCGCGGACGTGTCGCGCCGCGGCTACAGGCGGCAGGTTCCGCGCAGCCGACCAGTACCGGCGACTTGCTGCGTTTGCTCACTCACTTGCAGCACTATGTACCGGCCCCTGGCGAGCCGGATGACTTCAACCTCGGTCAGCAGCTGGAGCAACTGCTGCTGCGGGTCAGTGTGCGCAGTGGCACGCGGCGGCGCATTGCCGTCGATGACGAAGACACGATCAATCTGGTCGACTTGCTGTTCGTTTTCATCCAAGACGACGACAACTTGCCGGCTAGCCTGCGGGCGTTGATCGCCCGCCTGCACATCCCAATGCTCAAGGTTGCGTTGATCGACAAGGGCGTGTTCAGCCGCGGCAGCCACCCGGCGCGCCGCCTGCTCAACGAAATCGCCGCCGCAGCCATTGGCTGGGAGGCCGAGGCCGAAGGGCTGCGCGATAGCCTGCACCTGCGCGTCGAGCGCATCGTCCAGCGCCTACTCAATGACTTTTCCGATGATTGCGTGGTGTTTGACGAGTTGCTCGAAGAGTTTCTCGCTTTCAGCCAGGATGAACGTCGGCGCAACGAACTGCTCGAGCAGCGCACCCGCGACGCCGAGGAGGGCCGCGCCCGTACGCTGCTGGCCCGCCAGCGTGTGCAGCAGGAGCTGAACGACCGCCTGCATGGCCGGGTGCTGCCGCAGGTGGTGGTGCAGATGCTGGTGCAGTCCTGGAGCCAGGTGCTGCTGCTGGCCTGGCTCAAGCAGGGCGAGGCCTCGGCGGCCTGGGCCGAAGCCCTGGCGACCGTGGATGATCTGTTGGTCAGCATTGCCCCGTACCGGGAGCCGCAACGCCTGCTGGAGCAGGTGCCGGGCCTGCTCAAGGCGCTGCGCAACGGACTGGCGGGGGTGGCGCTGGACTCCGCCGCCACCCGTGACTTCTTCCTGCAACTGGAGAAGCTGCACCAGCGCGCCTGTGGCGGCGCACCGCAGGCGGATGCGGCGCTGGACGACGTTTGGGTGGAGGACGATATCGTGCTGGTGGTCAGCGATGAGTCCGAGTTGGACACTGGCTTGCCCCTCGACGAGCATGACCCTGCCGTTCATCAGGTACAGCGGTTGCAGGTTGGTAGCTGGGTCGAGGTGATGGACGACGACGAGCCGCTGCGTTGCAAGCTGGTGGCGCGTATCGACAGCAACGACCGGCTGGTCTTCAGCAACCGCACCGGCATGAAGGTACGCGAATGGAACCGCATGGGGCTGGCCATGGCACTGCGCCGTGGCGAGGTACGCCTGCTGGACGATGGCCTGCTGTTCGAGCGGGCGCTAGAGGCGGTGCTGGAGCGGTTGCGTGGACAGCAGGCGCAGCAAAGCTGAATCTTCCTACACAATCATTTACATGCAAGCGCTGGTCGCCCACGGCATACTGGCTCCCTGTCTCAGGCGTCATTTCAGGATCTGCACCATGCAATTGGACCGCGCGACCGGTTGGTTCACCGGCGTCAGCCACTGCCCCTCGCCGAACTTCAATGCCCGCCCCGAAGGCGAGGCCATCTCGCTGCTGGTCATCCACAACATCAGCCTGCCTCCGGCCTGCTTCGGCACCGGCAAGGTGCAAGAGTTCTTCCAGAACCGCCTGGACCCGGACGAGCATCCGTATTTCGCGACCATCAACCATCTGACCGTATCGGCGCACCTGTTCGTCGAGCGCGATGGCGCGGTAACCCAGTTCGTCTCGTTGCTCGACCGCGCCTGGCACGCCGGTGTGTCGCGCTTCGGCGAGCGCGAGGGTTGCAACGACTTTTCCATCGGTATCGAGCTGGAGGGCACCGACGAGCTGCCCTATACCGATGCGCAGTACGCCACCCTGGAGCTGCTGACCCGCGAGATCCGTGCGGCTTGGCCGGTGATCGACGCCCAGCGCATCTGTGGCCACAACGATATCGCCCCGCAGCGCAAGACCGACCCGGGCCCGGCCTTCGACTGGCCGCGCTACCGGGCCGCGCTGCAACGCAACGAGGACAAGGCATGAGTTTTCTGGTGTTGGTGCTGGCGCTGTGGGTCGAGAAATTCTCGGCCCTGCGCCAGCGGTTGCAGCGCGACGGCTTCTACCTGGGCGAGCTGGTACGCCTGGAGCACAGCGGCAAGGTCCACCCGTGGTGGACGCTGAGTATCCTGATCCTGGCGCCGGTGGCGCTGCTCGTGCTGCTTTTGCATGTGCTGGAGCCGGTGGCCTACGGCTTGCTGGCGCTGCCGGTGCATTTGCTGGTGTTGGTCTACAGCCTGGGGCGCGGCGATGTGAAGGCGGCGTTGGGGCCGTTTCGCGACGCCTGGCGCCGGGGTGACGAACAGGCCGCGCTGCATGTGGCCGAGCGCGACCTGGGGCTGGCCGCCGACGACGCCCAGAGCTTGATCAAGCGGGTTCAGGGCCACCTGCTGTGGCAGGCCTACCAGAGCTTCTTCGCGGTGATCTTCTGGTACTTCCTGCTCGGTCCGGCGGCGGCACTGGCCTACCGCCTGCTGGCGCTGACCATGGACAACAGTCGCCAGCCGGCCTTGCAGACCCTGGCCGGGCAACTGCGCCACGCCATGGACTGGCTGCCGGTACGGGTGATGACGGTGAGTTTCGCCCTGGTCGGCAACTTCGTCGCGGTGACCCGCGTGATGCTGCACGAACTGCTCGATTGGCACGTCAGCGCCGGACACCTGGTGGCCAAGGTTGGCCGGGTGGCCGACGACATTCCCGAGGAAGAGGACCGCCAGCGCGGCCTGGAGCGGCTGGACAGCCTGTGGGAGCTGCTGCTGCGCTGCGCGGTGTTGTGGTATGCCTGCTTTGCCCTGTGGACCGTGCTGGTCTGAGTTCGATCGCTTAACCATAAGTTACAAACCTTGATTCCAATCTGCGCTATACAAAGCCACTGGCCCTAGATGGCCTAGTGCTACCCCGCAGAACAACAAGAATTCAAGGAGGTGACCTGTGAAGCGTCTGCTCTATCCGGCCATCGCACTGATGAACCGGCTGAGCTTCGGCATGAAGTTCAGCCTGATCAGCGTCCTGTTCTTCCTGCCCATGCTGGTCACCAGCTTTTATCTGGTACGCGACGCCTACAACCAGCTCCAGGCCACCCATGGCGAACTGCAGGGGCTGGCGCCGTTGTCCGAGAGCCTGACGTTGCGCGGCGACCTGGAGACCCTCGGCAACCTGCTGCAGATCAACGCCGTGCTGGGCCAGTCGGGCCAGGCCGGCGATGTGGAAAGCCGCATCGCGGCGCTGCAGGACAAGGTCCAGGCCCGGCTCGACAGCCTCAAAGGCAGCGACCCTGCGCTCGAGGCCAAGCGTGCCGAGCTGGCCGAGGCCTTCGCCAGTGCCCGAGACGAAAGCTCGCTGCAGAACAAGGCGGCGCTGTTCGACAAGTTGCTGGCCCAGGCCCAGGTGCTGGGCAAGCTGGTGGCCAGCCAGTCGGGCCTCAGCCAAGACAGCCAGGCCTCGGTGCGTCAGTTGAGCGAGCTGCTCGGCAATGCCACGGCCCAGGTGACCCAGGCCATTGGTGAGGGCCGGGCAATGGGCGCGGTGGCCCTGGGCCGTGGCTTCATGGACTCCTCGGGCAGCGCGCGTTTCGAAGACCTGCTGCAGCGCCTGGAGCGCTTGTCCGCCGATTACGCCATTCGCCTGGATGACGCCCTGGCAACCGATGCAGGGCTCAAGCTCGCGCTCGCCAGCAGCGCCCAGGCCAGCCAGGCCACCGTCAAGCAGGCGGCGACCCTGTTCGAGGACCAGGTGGTGGTGGCCGAGAGCTTGGACGCGCCGTGGGCCGGTTTCTACCAGCAGACCAGCGACCTGATGGCGCAGACCTACCGCTTGAACGATGCCGTGCTGGCCCATCTGCACGGGCAACTGGAAGAGCGCCTCGGTCAGCACCGCCTGCGCACGGTCGCGCTGGTGGCGGCCTTGGCCAGCGTCTTCGCGCTGATCATCTACCTGTACAGCGGCTTCTACGTCTCCACTCGGGAAACCCTCGGTAACCTGGGCAACGCCATGGACAAGGTGGCCGCCGGTGACATGACCATCAGCTTCCAGGCCCGCAGCCGGGACGAACTGGGTGAACTGGGGCGTGGCTTCAACGAGACGGTGAGGCGCATTCGCGGGCTGATCGAGCAGGTCGGCAAGACCGTGACCACGGTCGAGGAACAGGCCGGGCAGGTGCTGTCGGTATCTAGTCGCAGCAACCAGGCGGTCAGTGGCCAGCGCGAGCAGATCGAACAGGTGGCCACGGCCATGAACCAGATGAGCGCCACCGCGCTGGAGGTCGCCCGCAGCGCGGCCCTGGCCGCCGAAGGTGCGCAGCGGGTCAATCATGAGAGCGCCTCGGGCCGCGACCTGGTGGAGAGCCAGCAGGGCAGCATCGCCCGCCTGGCGGGCGAGATCGACCAGAGCGTGGCGGCGGTGAATCAGCTGGCGGGCGACAGCCAGGCCATCGGCCGAGTGCTGGAAGTGATCCGCAGCATCGCCGAGCAGACCAACCTGCTGGCCCTGAACGCCGCCATCGAAGCGGCCCGGGCCGGCGAGCAGGGCAGGGGGTTTGCGGTAGTCGCCGACGAGGTGCGCACCCTGGCCAGGCGTACCCAGGACTCCACCGAGGAGATCGCGCAGATGATCCAGCGCCTGCAGGATGGTGTGGGCGCGGCGGTGCGGGTGATGGGCAGCAGCCATCAGATGGCCGCCGGTACGGTGGACGAGGCGCGGCAGGTGCAGCAGGCACTGGGCAATATCCTTGGCGCGGTCGGCGGTATCGTCGAGCAGAACCAGCAGATCGCCGCCGCCGTCGAGCAGCAGACCGCCGTGGCCCACGACATCGACCAGAACATCGTGGCGATAAACCGTGCGGCGCAGGACACCACCGAAGGCGCTTGTCAGACCGAGGATGCGAGCCGCGCGTTGTCGGCGCAGGTGGTGGAGCTCAAGCGGCTGATCGGGGCGTTCAGGGTTTAATCAGGGGCGACGCATTGCAGGGATCGCAACGCGCTACCAGCCAAACACCTCGCAGGCATTGCGACTGCTGGCTTCTGCCAGCAGCGCTGTCTCGATCCCCATGACTTCGGCCAGCGCCCCGGCAATCTCGGGTAGGTGCTCCGGGCTGTTGCGCTGCCCCGGGAACATCGCCGGCGCCATGTCCGGCGCGTCGGTCTCCAGCACCACGCTGTCCAGCGGCAGGCGCGGCAAGGTCTTGCGCAGGCGTAGTGCTTGCGGCCATGTCGCGGCGCCGCCCAATCCCAGCTTGAACCCCAGCTTGATGTACTCGCGCGCCTCCTCGTAGCTGCCGGCAAAGGCATGGATGATCCCCGCCCGCGCCGGCTTGTAGCGCTTGAGCGTGGCGATCACCTGGGCGTGGCTGCGGCGCACGTGCAGCAGCGACGGCAGCTCGAAGTCGCAGGCCAGCTGCAGTTGGGCCTCGAACAACGCTTGCTGGCGCGCCGGGTCCAGTTCGGGCAGATAGAAGTCCAGGCCGAACTCACCCACCGCGCACAGCCGTGGATTGCCGCGCAGGCGTTCGAGCCAGTCGCGCAACTGCGCCAGGTGCTCAGGAAGGTGCTGCTCGAGGTAGATCGGGTGCAGCCCCAGCGCCGCATGCACGCCTTCGTTGGCGCAGGCCAGGTCCCAGACTCGCTGGAAGTTGTCCTGGTACACCCCCAGCACCACCATGCGCTCCACCCCGCGCGCCGCCGCGTTGGCCAGCAGGCGCGGGCGGTCGGCGTCGAAGTCGGCGAAGTCGAGGTGGGTGTGGGTGTCGATCAGGCGCATGCTCAGGCCTTGGCGATCCGCTGCTTGAAGGTGCGACCAATGGCGTGCACGCCGGGCTCGTAGCGCTTGTCCTCGATGGCGGCCAGGGCCAGTTCCAGCGCGGTGGCGGCAATCAGGCCATGCTGCTGGGCCATGGCGTTTACCGGCAGCGGCAGGAAGTCGAGCAACTGGTTGTCGCCGAAGGTGCCCAACTGCAGCTGGCGTGAGTCCTCGGGGCGCGCCTGAAGCGTGTCGAACACGCCTTGCAGCAGCACGTACGACGTGGTCACCAATGCATCCGGCAGGCCACCCAGTTCATCGATCAGCTGTTGCATCAGGCGTTGGCCGCACTCGCGGCTGAAGGCTTCGCCCTGGCAGCGGCGCACTTCGCCGTCGAAACCTTGCAGGGCTTCGTCGAAGCCCCCGGCACGGGCCTGGCTCACCGACAGCTCGGGGCGGGCGCCGATCAGGGCGATGCTGCGCGGGCGGGTTTTCAACAGGCTCTGGGCCAGCTGGCGGCTGGCGTCGCGGTCATCGCTGATCACCGAGCAGAAGTGCGCCGGGTCCAGGCGCCGGTCGATGGCGATCACCGGCAGGCCCTTGGCCTGCAGCTCGCGGTAGCTCTCGTCTTCCGGCGGCAGGCAACTGGCGACGAACAGCGCGTCGCAGCGCCGGGCACGGAACAGCTGCTGCAACTGGCGTTCGCTGTCGGGCTGGTCGTCGCTGCTGGCGATCAGCAGCTGGTAGCCACGGGCACGGGCGCCTTGCTCCAGTTGCTTGGCGATGCGGGCGTAGCTGGGGTTCTCCAGATCCGGGAGAATGAAGCCCAGGGTGCGGGTGTGGCGGCTGCGCAGGCCGGCGGCCTGCGGGTTCGGGGTGAAGCCGTGGGCCTCGACCACCGCACGCACGCGCTCGACGGTGCTGCTGCTGATGCGCTGCTGTTCGGCCTTGCCATTGATGACGTAGCTGGCGGTGGTCACGGACACACCGGCCAGACGGGCGATATCGCTGAGTTTCACCGAATTTTCCTTGTTGTTTCCGGGACTGCCTGCGGGGCTTGACCGGCTAGTTTCACCCATCGACGGGCCCGCGCGCAGACGACCATTGTCGCAATTGTCCGACAGGATGGGGCTTTTTCGTTGGCAGATTATCGAGTAACGTGGCCGCTTGGTCAGATTAAACGTTTCAGCGAAACGAAATTTCCTGCCTGGAAATGCGCATTTGCCCGTTGTGCTGATCGTTTTGGCGGCTTTTGCCGTCGAATTCCACAACAATACCTCGGTAGCCGACGGGGCTGCCGCAAAAGGAGAGGGTCATGCTCGAGCTTGCCGTTGAGCAGATTGCCATGGGCCAGCATGCCGCCGACAAGGGTGAGGCACTGGCGCTGCTGGCCGATCGACTGGTTGCCGATGGTCTGGTCGCCGAGGGTTACCTGGCGGGGCTGCAGGCCCGGGAGGCACAGGGCTCGACCTTCCTCGGCCAAGGCATCGCCATCCCCCACGGCACGCCGCAGACCCGCGAGCTGGTGTTCGCCACGGGCGTGCGCTTGCTGCAGTTTCCCGACGGCGTGGACTGGGGCGACGGCCAGATCGTCTACCTGGCCATCGGCATCGCCGCGCGCTCCGACGAACACCTGCGCCTGCTGCAACTGCTGACCCGCGCCCTAGGTGAAACCGACCTGGCCGAGGCGCTGCGTCGCTCCGGCAGCGCCGAGGCACTGCTCAAGTTACTGCAAGGGGCGCCACGCGAGCTGGCGCTGGATGCCCAGCTGGTCGGCCTCAACCTGGCGGCGGAAGACTTCGACGAACTGGCCTGGCGCGGCGCTCGTCTGCTGCAACGCGCCGGTTGTGCCGACAGCGGCTTTGCCGCCGTGCTGCAGCAGACCGAGCCGCTGCCGCTGGGCGAGGGCCTGTGGTGGCTGCACAGCGAACGTGAGGTGCGCCAGCCGGGGCTGGCCTTCGTCACCCCGCAGCAACCGTTGCGCTACCGCGATCAACCGCTCAATGGCCTGTTCTGCCTTGCCAGCCTCGGAGCGGCGCATCAAGCCCTGCTCGAGCGCCTGTGCGAGGTGCTGATCGAGGGCCGTGGGCAGATGCTCTACCAGGCCACCAGTAGCCGCGCCGTGCTCGAAGTGCTCGGCGGCGAGGCGCCCGCCGACTGGCCCAGCGCCCGGATAGTATTGGCCAACGCCCATGGCCTGCATGCTCGCCCTGCAAAGGTACTGGCGCAGCTGGCCAAAGGTTTCGAGGGCGAGATCCGCATACGGCTGCACGACAGCGCCCAACCCGCCGTTTCGGTCAAGAGCCTCAGCAAGCTGCTCAGTCTGGGTGCCCGCCGTGGCCAGGTCCTGGAGCTGATCGCCGAGCCCGGTATCGCCGCCGATGCCTTGCCGGTGCTGCTGGCGGCCATCGAGCAGGGCCTGGGCGAAGAGGTCGAGGCACTGCCGCCCACAGCGATGCAGGACGAGGCAGCGCTGCCAGCCCTGCAGGCTCCGCTGCCAGGCAGCACGCTGCAAGGCGTTGCTGCGGCGCCGGGTATCGCCAGCGGCCCGGCCCATGTCCAGGTCGAGCGCGAGATCGACTACCCGCTGCGCGGCGAGTCGCCTGCCCAGGAGCGGGCCAGGCTGCGCCAGGCCATCGACACGGTGCATGCCGATCTTCAGGCCCTGGTGCAACGCAGCGACAAGGCCATCGGCGAAATTTTCGTCACCCATCAGGAAATGCTCGCCGACCCAGCCCTGACCGACGACGTCGAGCTGCGCCTGGCCCAGGGCGAAAGCGCCGCCGCTGCGTGGATGGCGGTGATCGAAGCCGCCGCCCGTCAGCAGGAAGCACTGCACGATGCGTTGCTGGCCGAGCGGGCCGCCGATTTGCGCGACATCGGTCGGCGGGTGCTGGCGCAACTGTGCGGCGTCAAGGACAGCGCCGAGCCCGAGCAGCCCTATGTGCTGGTGATGGCCGAAGTCGGCCCTTCGGACGTGGCGCGCCTGGACCCGGCACGGGTCGCCGGTATCGTCACCGCCCAGGGCGGCGCCACCGCACACAGCGCCATCGTTGCCCGCGCCCTGGGCATCCCGTCGGTGGTCGGGGCCGGGGCGGCCGTGCTGTTGTTGGAGACCGGCACGCCGCTGCTGCTCGATGGTCAGCGCGGGCGGGTCGTGGTTGCGCCAGCCGAGGTCGAGTTGCAACGAGCCCTGGCAGAGCGTGACGCCCGCGAGCGCCGGCTGCAGATCGCCTGGGCCAACCGCCATGAGCCCGCGCGGACGCGCGACGGCCATGCCGTCGAAGTGTTCGCCAACATCGGCCAGAGCAACGGCATCGACAAGGTGGTGGAGCAAGGCGCCGAAGGCATCGGCCTGTTACGCACCGAACTGATCTTCATGGCCCACCCGCAACTGCCCGATGTGGCGACCCAGGAAGCCGAGTACCGCCGGGTGCTCGATGGCCTGGACGGACGGCCACTGGTGGTGCGCACCCTCGACGTCGGGGGCGACAAGCCCTTGCCGTACTGGCCGATTGCGGCTGAGGAAAACCCCTTCCTCGGCGTGCGCGGCGTGCGCCTGACCCTGCAACGCCCGCAGGTGATGGAAGACCAACTGCGCGCCTTGCTGCGTGCCGCGGACAACCGCCCGCTGCGCATCATGTTCCCCATGGTCGGTCAGCTCCATGAGTGGCGCGCCGCCAAGGCCATGGTCGAGCGCCTGCGTCAGGAGATCCCGGTGGCCGACTTGCAGGTAGGCATCATGGTCGAAGTGCCGTCGGCCGCCTTGCTGGCACCGCAGCTGGCCCGTGAAGTGGACTTCTTCAGCATCGGCACCAACGACCTGACCCAGTACACCCTGGCCATCGACCGCGGTCACCCGAGCCTGTCGGCCCAGGCCGACGGCCTGCACCCGGCAGTGCTGAACCTGATCGACATGACCGTGCGCGCCGCCCATGCCCAGGGCAAGTGGGTGGGCGTGTGCGGCGAGCTGGCGGCCGACCCGCAGGCGGTCGCCGTGCTGCTGGGCCTGGAGGTGGACGAACTGAGCGTCGCCGCCCGCAGCATTCCTGAAGTCAAGGCCCTGGTGCGCCAGGCCGATCTTTCGACGGCCCGCGCCCTGGCGCGCGAGGCCCTGCAACAAGACAGCGCCGAGGCAGTCCGGGCGCTGGTGGAGCGTTATTGATGGCCAAGATCCTCACCCTCACCCTCAACCCGGCGCTGGATATCACCATCAGCCTCGACCGCCTGCGAGCCGGCGCGGTCAACCGCAGCGAGGCCCAGCACAGCCATGCCGCCGGCAAGGGGCTGAACGTCGCCCAGGTGCTGGCCGACCTGGGCCACAGCGTCACCGTCGGCGGTTTCCTGGGGCAGGACAACCTGGCGCCGTTCGAGGCGCTGATTGCCTGGCGCGGGTTCGCCGATTGCTTCGTCCGCGTGCCGGGCGAGACCCGCAGCAACATCAAGCTGGTCGAGGCCGATGGCCAGGTCACCGATATCAACGGGCCAGGGCCGCAGGTCGACGAGGCCGCCCGCGACGCCTTGCTGCAACGTCTGGCCCACGTGGCCCCGGGGCATGACGCCGTGGTGGTGGCCGGCAGCCTGCCACGGGGGATCAGCCCCGAGTGGTTGCGCGAGCTGCTGCTGATGCTCAAGGCGCAGGGCCTGAAGGTGGCCCTGGACAGCAGCGGCGAAGCCTTGCGCGCAGGCCTGCAGGCCGCACCCTGGCTGGTCAAGCCCAACACCGAGGAGCTGGGTGAAGTCCTCGGGCTGCCGGTGCAGGCCGCGGACGAGCAACGCGCGGCCGCACGGCGGCTGCTCGCCACTGGAGTCGAGCATGTGGTGGTGTCCCAGGGCGAGCAGGGCGTGAACTGGTTCGCCGCTGGCCTGGCGCTGCATGCGCAACCGTCGAAAGTGCGCATCGCCAGTACCGTCGGCGCCGGTGATTCGCTGGTTGCCGGCATGGTCCATGGCCTGCTCCAGGCCGAAGCGCCCGCCGCTACCTTGCGCCGCGCCACCGCCATCGCCGCCCAGGCAGTCACCCAGGTCGGCTTCGGCATTCACGACCGTGAGCAACTGGAGCGCCTGGAAGCCGCCGTGCGCCTTACAGAACAACAAGAAGAGGGCTGCTGATGAACATTGCCATTGTCACCGCCTGCCCCAACGGCCAGGTGTCCAGCGTGCTCAGCGCCCGCTTGTTGGCCGCCGCTGCCCAGCGTCGGGGCTGGAAAACCTGCGTCGAGGTGCATGACGCCGAACACCCGGAGCTGCGCCTGACGCCAACGCAGATCGCCGAGGCCGACTGGGTGCTGGTGGTCAGCACCGGGCCGGTGGACCTGGCGCGCTTTGCCGGCAAGCGCCTGTACCAGAGCACGCCGGCCCAGGCGCTGGCCGACCGTGAAGGCTTCCTCGACGAGGCCGCTGCTGGCGCCCAGGTGCAAGTGGCGCAAACCCCGGTGCAGGGTGCGCCGAAGATTGTCGCGGTAACCGCCTGTCCGACCGGCGTGGCCCACACCTTCATGGCCGCCGAAGCCCTGCAACAAGCGGCGCAGGCCATGGGCTACCAGCTCACCGTGGAAACCCAGGGCTCGGTCGGCGCGCGCAATCCGCTGCCGGCCGAGGCTATCGCCGCAGCCGATGTGGTGTTGCTGGCCGCTGATATCGAAGTACCGGCTGCGCGCTTCGCCGGCAAGCGCATCTACCGCTGCGGCACCGGCATCGCCCTCAAGCAGGCCCGCGTTACGCTGGACAAGGCCTTGGCCGAGGGCAAGGTGGAGGCGACGGGGACGACCGGCGCAGTGCCGCCGGCCGAGAAGACCGGCGTCTACAAGCACCTGCTGACCGGGGTGTCGTTCATGCTGCCGATGGTGGTGGCCGGCGGTTTGCTGATCGCCTTGTCGTTCGTGTTCGGCATCGAGGCCTACAAGGAACCCGGCACGCTGCCCGCCGCCTTGATGCAGATCGGCGGCGAGGCGGCGTTCAAGTTGATGGTGCCGCTGCTTGCCGGCTATATCGCCTGGTCCATTGCCGACCGCCCGGGCCTGGCGCCCGGGATGATCGGCGGCCTGTTGGCGAGCACGCTTGGGGCCGGCTTCATCGGCGGTATCGTCGCCGGTTTCCTGGCCGGCTACAGCGCCAAGGCCATCGCCCGCTGGGTACGCCTGCCCAGCAGCCTCGACGCGCTCAAGCCGATCCTCATCATCCCGCTGCTGGCCAGCCTGTTCACCGGCCTGGTGATGATCTACGTGGTCGGCCAGCCCGTGGCGGCCATGCTCGAGGGACTGACCCATTTCCTCGACAGCATGGGCACCACCAACGCCATCCTGCTCGGGCTGCTGCTCGGCGGCATGATGTGCGTCGACCTCGGCGGGCCGATCAACAAGGCCGCCTATGCCTTCTCGGTGGGGCTGCTGGCCTCGTCGAGCTACGCGCCGATGGCCGCGACCATGGCCGCCGGCATGGTGCCGCCGATCGGCCTGGGCATCGCCACCTTCCTGGCCCGGCGCAAGTTCGCCCAGAGCGAACGCGAGGCCGGCAAGGCGGCGCTGGCGCTGGGCCTGTGCTTCATCTCCGAGGGCGCGATCCCGTTCGCCGCCAAGGACCCGCTGCGGGTGATTCCGGCGAGCATCGCCGGGGGCGCGCTGACCGGGGCCTTGTCGATGTATTTCGGCTGCAAGCTGATGGCGCCCCATGGCGGGCTGTTCGTGCTGTTGATCCCCAACGCGATCAACCATGCGCTGTTGTACCTGCTGGCCATCGTCGCCGGCAGCCTGCTGACGGCGGTGGTGTACGCGCTGATCAAGAAGAGCGAGCAGGTGGAGATGGTCGTGGCGCCGGCCAAGGGCTAATCCGGCAGGGCCCCGCGATGGTTACTCGAAGGTGGTGCCGATACGCTGGCGGTTCTTCGAGTACCAGATCCCGGTGATTTTTGCCGTCACGTCTGCTACCGCTACCTGGCCGTCATAGCGACTGTCGTTGCTGTTGTCGCGGCGGTCACCCAGCAGGTAGATGTGCCCGGGCTCGATCACCGTCGGCGCCAGGCTCAGCGACTCAGGACGGCGTACATGCTCGGGCGCTGCATGGAACAGCCCCAGGTTGCGCCCATTGACGATCAATTCGCCATTGACGATCTCCAGCCGGTCGCCGGCAACCCCCGCCACACGCTTGAATGCCTCGCCATTGCGATAGCGGTACAGCACGATATCCCCCACCTTGGGCGCTGCGCTCAAGCGCGTGTCGCTGATGATGTGATCGCCGATCTGCAGCGTCGGCTCCATCGAACCCGAAGGGATCTGGCTGAGTTGGTAACCGAACAGTGGCCCGCGTAGCACCAGCAGCAGGGCGGCCACGCCTATCACCGCCGCAGCGTAGGCAACCAGGCGTGCGCCGGCGGGTTCAGCCCCAGCGCGGCCGCGCCACACAAGGCCTGCGGCCAGGCACGCCGAGCCGAACTTCAGCGCCAGAGCGACTCCCAGGCCGACGATCAATGCCCTGGGCGTGGCGAACAGGCCGATCAGCAAAAAGTCGGTGAGGATCAGGCCCAGCAGTATCAATGCCCAACGCAGCCGGCCCACGTAGTAAAGCCCCCACCCGGCGACGAGCAGCGAGATGACGAAAGCCGAGGAGGCGGATTGGCGAGCTTGCATGAGCGGTGGTTCGTCCTTGAGTTAACGATGTTAATTGTTTCGGCAGGTGGCGTGGGCTCTTGATCGTTCAGCGGCGTGGCATCTTTGCCCGCAGCGGCACCAGCAGGTCGCCCAGGCCGTTGTGGTCGATCTCGTGCATCAGCGCCAGCAACCCGCCCAGCTCCCCGGGCGGGAAACCTTTACGGGCAAACCATGCCAGGTAGTCCCCGGGCAGGTCGGCGATGATCCGCCCCTGGTACTTGCCAAAAGGCATGGTGCGGGTGACCAGCAGTTGCAGGGTTTCGGGTTTCATCGGGGCGGTGGCCTGTGGCGGTTGAAGCGCGACCTTACTGCAAACTGCACGACGACCCAAGCGGCGATCATGCAGAACGCCGTTGAACGGCATGTTTATGAAATCCTCAAGTTACTGATTTACATGAATTATTTTTATTTACTAGGCCTGGCACGAAGCCTGCTCCGATCAAGGTGACTATCACCTGCCAAGGAGTTTGTTGCCATGAGTAATCCCAACAAAGACACGATCGACGTACTCAACGACCTTATCGAGTACAGCAAGGATGGTGAGAAAGGCTTCAAGACCTCTGCCGAGGATGTGAAGAACCCTGAACTGAAAGCGTTCTTCGTGCAGCGCGCCAGCGAGTGCGCCAGCGCCGCAGCCGAGCTGCAAAGTGAAGTGCGCCGACTGGGCGGCGATCCGGAAACCAGCACCAGCATCAGTGGCGACCTGCACCGTGGCTGGGTCAACCTCAAGTCGATGGTAACCGGCAAGGATGAAGAAGCGGTGCTCAATGAAGTGGAGCGTGGTGAAGACCATGCGCTGAAGGCCTACAAGGAAGCCCGCGAGAAGCTGGTCAAACTGGGGCGCTCGGCCAATGACACTTCGTATGCCTTGGTGGAGAAACAGCTGCAGGGCGTGCAGCGCAATCATGACCAGGTGAAGGCTCTGCGTAACGCAGCCCGCGCTCGGTCGTAAGTAGCAAGGGGCCGCTGAGCGGCCCTTTCGCCGGCAAGCCGGCTCCCACAGGATCGCGCATGGCTGGAAGCTGGAGCGAACCCTGTGGGAGCCGGCTTGTCGTGGCGACGAACCGCGGCGAAAGGGCCGTGTAACGGCCCCATGACTCAACCCTCAGGCCCTTCCACTCGATTCCGGCCATTGGCCTTGGCCCGGTACAACGCCTCGTCCGCATCACCCAGCAGCGCCGTCAGGTCTTGATGGCTGCCTGGAGTGTGCAGACCAATCCCCACACTGACTGTCACCGACCGCTCGTCATCGCCGAACGGCGGCATCGCCTCGACACTGGCGCGAATGCGCTCGGCCAGCAAACGCGCGCCAGCCAGCTCGGTTTCCGGCAGGACTACCTGGAACTCCTCCCCACCATAGCGCGCCGCCAAGTCTGCGGGGCGGCGGATACACCGCTCGATGGTGGTGGCCACCTCGCGCAGCACATGGTCGCCGCCGGCATGGCCATGGCGCTGGTTGAACGCCTTGAAGTGGTCCACATCCACCATCAGCACCGCCAGCGGCTTGCGGTTGCGCTGGGCGCGCGCCCATTCCTGGCGCAGTACCTGATCCAGGCGGCGGCGGTTGGCAAGGCCGGTGAGGCTGTCGGTGGCGGCTAGGGTGGCCAAACCCAGTTCGGCATCGTGGCGCCGACGCAGTTCGCGGCCCAGCAGCAAGGTCAGCCACAGGATGGCGATGCACAACACGCTGGTGGCTACGCTGACCACGATCGCGGTGCGCCGCCATGACTGGAACACTTCATCGGCCGAATGGGCCACCAGGACGATCAGCGGCAGGTCGGCGACCCGCGCGAAGGTGTAGATGCGTTGGCCTTCATAGACCGTCGAGCGGGCGGTGAAACTGCCGCTGCGCTCGCCGAGGATGCGCTTGAAGTTGGGGCGTTGGCTGAAGCTGGTGCCGATCAGTGGATCCTGTGGCCGGGTCGGCTGGCGCGCCAGCAGCTGGCCATCGGTGTTGAGCAGGTTGATGCTGCTGTCCACGCCGATGTCCAGGCGCTGGAACAGTTCATTGAAATAGGACAGGCGCAGAGCACCGGCGGCCAGGCCCTGGAACTCGCCGTTGGCGCCGGAGATGCGCCGGCTGAAGCTGATGCACCAGTCCAGGTTGCCCAGCCGCGCCTTGAACGGCGGGCTGATCAGCAGGCCCAGGCCCGGGCGGTCGCGGTGGGCCTGGAAGGCCACGGTGTCGGCGAAGTTGGCCTGGCGCGGCACCGCGCTGGTGGAGTCGCCGAGCACGTCGCCCTTGGCATCGAGCCAGAGGATGTCGCCGCGCACCGGGGCGGAGAAGGCCTGGTTGAACAGGATCTGCTGGCGCAGTTTGGTCGGCACGTTGAGCAGCTCGGGGTGTTGCACGGCCCAGATCAGGCCCTTGAGCGACTGATCGTAGAGTTCGACGTTGCGCAGGATGTCGCTTTCGATCAGCTGCACGATGTTGCTCGACGAGCGCATCGCTGATTGCTCGACGCTGTCGCGCTCGCGGGCCAGCAGGTAGCTGACGATGGCCACGATGGCGAGCACGGCAAGGCAGCTGCCCAGGTTGAGGACCAGCTCGGGGTGCGACTTGTACAGGGCGGATCGTGGTGATCGGGTGGGCAACGTCATGCTCGCAACTGCATAAGCCCCGGGATCCATGGGGAGTGGGCCGGAAAGCGGCGGCGGTATTTTAGGCAAGGCGGGATTGTCGGACAAGATCAAAGCGGATTTGCCCGACGGAATTGATTCAGTGGGGGATTTATTTCGGGTATCAGGCGCCGCTTTGCGGCCCATCGCCGGCAAGCCGGCTTCCATACGGCGTACGACATTTCCGAATCTGAAACCAAGTGCTTCAGTCGCGCTGTGCTTGCGACCTATCCTACGCGGCTGCCAGAAGGAGCTGGATAGGCCGGGAAATGCATCAGGGCTAACGTCGTTGGGTCGCCAAATTTGGTGACCGGGTGTGAGAACCTGACGATATGTCTTTCGGCCACTCAATGGCAGCCGTGTTCGGGCAGACCTTTGGTCTGGCCGGGTTCCATGTCCTCGGTTTCTCACCCCGTGCACGGTTGCCACCTAATCCCGTGAGAAAGGTTCAAGTGGCGATTTCCTCAATCGACATGAGCCATTCAAAATGAAAAAGCTGGTACCTGACCCACCCATCCCCTACATCTCCATCATCGACCATCTGCCCCTCGCCGAAGTCTGGGAGCATGCCGCAGTCCTGATGACCATGATGACCCGCACCTGCGATGTCTACATGGCCTTTCCCGTGGATGAGCGTCCCGAGATCCTGGTGGAGAACATTTCCATCCTCAGCCGGCTGCTGAGCTGCCTGATGGCTCACGCCAGGTCGCTGGAGGTGCAGCCATGAGCGAGCAGCCCGATATGCCCGTCACCGCTGGCGACGAGACCTTCCTGGAATGTTATCGCGTGCTGCCGGGTGTGCCCTTGAGCCGGGCATTCGATGAGCTGTCGGTATTGCAGGATTGCATCCTGCACCTGACCACCGAGGCGGAAATGGAAGGGGACCTGAAAGCAGGGAGTGCGGCGCGGATGCTCAGTGCCATGGCCAAGGCGCTGATCAATGACCTGGAAACAGGACTGAAAAGAAACAGTTGAAGCAGAGCATCGCCGGCAAGCCGGCTCCCACAAAAAATAGCGCTGTACCTGTGGGAGCCGGCTTGCCGGCGAAACGAGGGCGTAGCCCTCGCCCGCGATGATGGATCAGAACACGTTCAGCGGGTAATCCACGATCACGCGGAATTCGTTGTTGTCCTGCTCACCCGAGTACGCCGCGTTGGCCCGATGCGTGGCATAGCGCAGCAGCACCGACAGGTCCTTCATCTGACCCTCCTGGAACACATACTTCAGGTCGAAGTCACGTTCCCAGTGCCGGGCATTCTTGCCGTCCGCGTTGTAGAAGGTATAGAACTCGGTGTCCTGGCTGGCCTTGGTCAGGTCGGCCTTGCCGCGCGAGTACGACAGCGAGGTGCTCAGGCCTGGGATGCCGAGGCCGGCGAAGTCGTAGTCGTACTGCAGCTTCCACGAACGCTCGTTCGGCGCGTTGAAGTCCGAGTACATGCGTGAGTTGTCGAGGAAGATGCTGTCGCCCAGGTTGATGTAGTCGAACGGCGTGTCGCCGTTGACCCGCTGGTAGGCGGCGGTGACGCTGTGGTACCCGGCGGCGACGGTGAAATGCACGCTCCAGGTGTTGTTGTCGATGCTGCCCAGCTTCGATTGCCCGGTGTCCTGGGTGTGATAGAAATGCACGCCCGGGTTCAGGCTGACCAGGTCGTTGACCGCGTAGGTGTAGTCGAAGTCGGCGTAGTACTGGTTCCAGATGTCCTTCAGCTCGGCGGCGTAGAGGTTGGCGGTGACGCCCTCGGTGCCGCTCCACGACGCGCCGGCCCAGCTCAGGTTCTGGCTGTCCTGCTCGGGCGTCTGGTTGCTGTAGTAGGTGTTGATGCGGCGGTGGCCGCTCTGGTTGTACGGCTTGGTGAAGCTGACCTTGCCGCCTTCGAGCATCAGCCCGTCGATGCTGTTGTTGGTCAGCGCGACGCCGCGGAAGGTCTGCGGCAGCATGCGGCTTTCGCCACCGGCGATCACCGGGTTGGTGAGGAACAGGTCACCGGCCTTGAACTCGGTGTCGAAGCCCTTGAGCTTGATCGCTCCGCCGGCGGTGGAGAAGGCGTGACGGGCCTTGTCTTCCGGTGCGCTCGGCAGGATCGAGGTGCCGGCGCGGCCGCCACCGCCGTCGAGCTTGAGGCCGATCATGGCGTGGGCGTCGAGCCCGAAACCGATCACGCCTGGCGTGTAGCCGGACTCGAAGCGCGCCACGGCGCCTTGGCCCCACTCGCGCTTGTCCTTGGTCGAGGCATTCTTCTCGTTGCGGTTGAAGTAGGCATTACGCAAATGCAGGTTCAGTGTGGAGCCTTCGATGAAGCCATCAGCCTTGTCTTCATCGGCCTGTGCGGCCACGGGCATCGTTGCGGCCAATGCAACGAACAACGGGGTGAAACGAAACGCGAAAGACACCGGTACAAACTCCTTTGGTCAAGCGATGGGGCAGTTTTTTATTGTCGTGTCTGCAAGTTCTTATTAGAGACGTAACAGCCAGGCTGAGATTTTCGACGCATAAAAAAAGCCGCTGAAAGGCAGCGGCTTTGAAAGGCTAACATATCGTCACAGGCAGTGCCCATGGTGTAGCCCAGGGAAAACTGGAAACAGCTGACGTGGCCGGTCAACTATCGGCATCGGTTTCGACAGATACCTTGGAAGCGGTCTGCTGTGCGTCTTTAGCCGCATCGGACTGCTGCGCGGCGTAGGCGTCACGCGCCTCCTGGTGAACCGCGGCGAGTTCGGCGTTGCGGGCGACGAAGGCCGGGGATTCTTCCGCCATGGCCAGGGGCGACAACAACAGGGAAGACAGGACGAAGACGCTGGCAATACCCATACTGTTGGACATTTGAAACAACCTTCTTGCGGGGCAAGTGCTAATGGAGACAGGGCTGAAGTTAGTCCTGTAAACAGCGGGGAAACAGAGGCTGTTCAGATAAGCACTGTTGCGTAAAAAGTAATTATCGCAACAAAAACACTCAGACCTTTACCGAAAACCCGCGTAGTTGAGCGCTCGGCAAGTTGATACCGAAGGTATTGGCCCCGGCCTCGCTATGCACGAAAACACTGCCGCCGTGCATCAAGGCGATTGCCTTGACGATGGCCAGGCCCAGTCCGTGGTTGCCGCCGCCACTGTTGGCACGGGCCGCGTCGACCCGATAGAAGCGTTCGAACAGCATCGGCAGGTGTTCGTCGTCGATCGCCGGCCCCGGGTTGCTCACGGCGATGCTGACCTGCTCGTCATCCGCCTCGATGCGCACCTGGATCGCCTGGTGCGGCGCGGTGTGCTGCACGGCGTTGTTCAGCAGGTTGATCAGTGCCCGGCGCAACTGGGCCTTTTCGATGCAGGCCTGGGCATCGCCGCTGACGGTGACGCTGACGTGGGCGTCTTCGAGGATGTAGTCGAGGTAGTCGAGGGTGGTGGCCACTTCCTCGGCCAGTGAGGCCTGGGTCAGGGCGGTGGCCTTGCTGCCCTGGTCGGCGCTGGCCAGGAACAGCATGTCGTTGATGATGCTGCGCAAACGCTCGAGTTCTTCGAGGTTCGATTGCAGCACCTCGAAGTAGTGCTCGGCGCTGCGCCCGCGGGTGAGGGCGACCTGGGTCTGGCCGATCAGGTTGGTCAGCGGCGAGCGCAGTTCGTGGGCGACGTCGGCGTTGAAGGCTTCCAGCTGTGAATAGGCCTGGCTGACCCGGTCCAGGGCTGCGTTGAAGGCGTCGGCAAAGCGGGCCAGCTCGGGTGGCAGGTCGCGGGTCTGCAGGCGGCCGTCCAGGCGCGGCGGGGCCAGGGCCTGGGCTTCGTCGGAGAGGGCGCGCAGTGGCCGCAGGCCAATGCGCGCCACCCAATAGCCAAGTAGCGAAGCCAGTACCACGCCAAAGGCCGCCAGGCCGACGATGGCCACCAACAGGCTGTGCTGGGCATGCCAGAACGTCTCGGTGTCGATGCCGATCAGGAAACGCAGTGGCGGGCGCTCACCCTGTGCCGGCAGGGCGCTGACCAGTACCTTGTACGGATAGGGGCTATCGGCCAGTCGCAGGTCGCGCATGCCCACCGGGCCCTTGGCCAAACCCCGGACTTGCTCGCTGGGGTGGCCATACTCGAAGGCCGGATTGCCGCTCACCACCCAGAAGCGGATACGTCGGTCTTCCTCGCCGAGCAGGTTGAGCTTGTTGTTGATCTTGGCCCAATGCTCAGGAGTGCCATAGCGGTTGAGGGTGGACTCGAGCACGCTGAAGCGCGCGTCCAGCTCGGCCGCCGGCAGCAGGTCGAGGCTGTGGTCGACCTGGCGGTACAGTGCGCTGCCGATCAGCACGAACACGGCCAGAGCCACCAGGGCGAACAGGGCCGACAGGCGCAGGGCAATGGAGTTGCAGGGGGTTGTGCGCAAATGCGTCATCTCCGATTGCCCTTCGCAATTGCGGGGGCGGGTAATGTCGCGCGCTCTACCCACGGTTTTCCAGGACATAGCCCATGCCTCGAATGGTATGCAGCAGCTTGGTGTCGAACGGCCCGTCGAGCTTGGCGCGCAGGCGCTTGATCGCCACTTCGACGACATTGGCGTCACTGTCGAAATTGATGTCCCAGACCAGCTCGGCGATGGCGGTCTTGGACAGGATCTCGCCCTGGCGCCGCGCCAGCACGCTGAGCAGCGAGAACTCCTTGGCGGTCAGGTCCAGGCGCTGGCCGGCCCGGCTGGCCTTGCGCGCCATCAGGTCGATCCACAGGTCGGCGACCTGGATCTGCAACGGTTCATGAATGGCGCTGCGCCGGGTCAGGGCCTGCAGCCTGGCGACCAGTTCGAGGAACGAAAACGGCTTGCCCAGGTAATCGTCGGCACCTTCGCGCAGGCCGTGGATGCGGTCCTCGACCCGCTCGCGGGCGGTGAGCATGATCACCGGCGTCTGCTTGCGCGCCCGCAGCGCGCGCAGCACGCCGTAACCATCGAGGCCGGGCAGCATCACGTCGAGCACGATCACCGCGTAGTCGCCTTCGAGCGCCAGGTGAAGGCCGTCGACGCCGTCGCGCGCCAGGTCGACGGTGAAGCCCTGCTCGGTGAGGCCACGGTGCAGGTAGTCGGCGGTTTTTTCTTCGTCTTCGATGATCAGCACACGCATGGTCTTGTCTCAACTGGCGGTCGGCGCGGGGGCGACGGAGGCCTGGCGGCGGTGGAACAGACGCTCCAGGGCCAAGTATATGACCGGGGTGGTGAACAGCGTCAGGGCCTGGCTCACCAGCAGACCACCGACCACGGCGATGCCCAGCGGTTGGCGTAGCTCGGCACCGGCGCCGAAGCCGAACATCAGCGGTACCGCGCCAAGCAGTGCGGCCAGGGTGGTCATGATGATCGGGCGGAAGCGCACCAGGCACGCCTGGTGGATGGCCTGCTCGGGCGTCATGCCGTGGTTGCGTTGGGCTTCGAGGGCGAAGTCGATGAGCAGGATGCCGTTCTTCTTGACGATGCCGATCAGTAGCACCACGCCGATCAGGCCCATGATGGTGAAGTCCTGGCCCATGGCCCAGAGCAGGATCAGCGCGCCCAGGCCCGCCGAGGGCAGGGTGGAGATGATGGTTAGTGGGTGTACGAAGCTCTCGTAGAGCACGCCGAGGATGATATACACCGCCACCAGCGCGGCAAGAATCAGGTACGGTTGGCTCGACAGCGAGCTCTGGAACGCCTGGGCGGCGCCCTGGAAGTTGCCGGCGATGGAGTCGGGCATGCCCAGTTCGCGCTGGGTGCGTTCGAGGATCCGCACCGCATCGCCCAGGGCCACGCCGGGCGCCAGGTTGAATGACAGGTTGGCCGCTGGGAACAGGCCGTCGTGGCTGATCGACAGGGGCCCGGTGCTGGGCGGCGCGACATGGGCCAGGGCCGACAGCGGCACCATCTCGCCGGACAGCGGCGAGCGCAGGTAGAAGTAGTTGAGGCTCTCGGCCTTGCCGCGCTGACGGGCGTCCAGTTCGAGGATCACCTTGTACTGGTTGGTCTCGGTCTGGAACTCGCTGATCTGCCGCTGGCCGAAGGCATCGTACAGCGCCTGGTCGACGTCGGTGGTGGTCAGGCCGAAGCGCGCGGCGGCCTGGCGGTCGATGTCGATGTGGGTGACGCTGGCGCCCAGCTGCAGGTCGTTGGACAGGTCGCGTAACGCCGGGCTTTCGCGCAGGCGCTCGGTCAGGCGCTGGGTCCACAGGTTCAGCGCCTCGCCATCGTTGCTCTTGAGCACGTACTGGTACTGGGTGCGCGTGGGGCCGGAGCTGAGGTTGATGTCTTGGCCGGCGCGCAAGTACAGGACGATGCCCGGGACCTGGGCGAGTTGGGGGCGCATGCGGTCGATCCATTCGCTGACCGACACATCGCGATCACCTCGGGGCTTGAGGGAAATCCAGAAGCGGCCGTTGGCGATGGTCTGGTTGCTGCCGGTGACGCCGACCGCATGGGAGAAGGCGCGCACCGCCGGGTCGGCGCCGACGATTTTCGCCAGCGCCTGGTGTTTCTCGATCATCGATGAATAGGACACATCCGCCGCGGCCTCGGTGGTGCCGAGGATGAAACCGGTGTCCTGCATGGGGAAGAAACCTTTGGGAATGGCGATGTAGCCTGCAACCGTCAGGGCCAGGGTGACTCCGAACACGCCTAGGGTGATGCGCTGGTGCGCCAGGGCGCGGTCCAAGCCTTTCTCGTACCAGCGCACCAGGCGCTGACCGAGGCCATCCTTGTGTTCATGCTGCGGACGGCGCATGAACAGGGCGGCAAGGGTCGGGGCCAGAGTCAGCGAAACCACCACCGAAATCAGGATGGTGGCGGTGGCGGTCAGGGCGAACTCCTTGAACAGCCTGCCTACCACGCCGCCCATGAACAGCAGCGGAATGAAAGCGGCGATCAGCGAGAGGCTGATGGATACCACGGTGAAGCCGATTTCGCCGGCGCCTTTGAGCGCCGCGGTGCGACTGTCGTCCCCCGCCTCCAGGTGACGGTGGATGTTCTCTACCACCACGATGGCGTCGTCGACCACGAAGCCCACGGCGATGACGATGGCCACCAGGGTCAGGTTGTTGAGGCTGAAGCCGAAAACGTACATCAAGGCGCAAGTGGCGATCAGCGATACGCCGAGCACGCTGGAAACGATGAAGGTCGCCGACAGTTGGCGCAGGAACAGCGCCATCACCCCAATCACCAGTACCACGGCGATGATCAGCGTCAGCTCTACTTCGTGCAGCGAGGAGCGGATGGTCTGGGTACGGTCGTTGAGCACTGACACCTCAACCGACGCCGGTAGCATCTCCTGCAGGCGTGGCAGGGCGTCCATCATCCGGTCCACGGTGTCGACGATGTTGGCGCCGGGCTGGCGGAAGATCACCAGGTTAAGCGCCGGTTTGTCGCCGGACCAGGCCTTGGCGTAGGCGTTCTCGGCGTCGTAGATCACCGTGGCCACGTCGGAAAGGTGTACCGGGGCGCCGTTACGGTAGCTGACGATGAGCCTGGCGTAGTCCTCGGCGTGGAACAACTGGTCGTTGGCGGCGATCGTCGAGACGCTGTGCTCGCCATACAACGCGCCCTTGGCCAGGTTAAGGCTGGTCTGTTGCACCGCCTGGCGGATGTCGGCCAGTGTCAGGCCGATGGCGGCGAGCTTCTCTGGTTGGGCTTGCACGCGGATCGCCGGACGCAGCTGCCCAGTGATGTTGATCAGACCCACGCCGTCGATCTGACTGAGCTGGCGAGCCAGCAAGGTTTCGGCATAGTCGCTCAATTCGTTGCTGGGCATCTGTGTTGAACTGACCGTCAGTACCAGCACCGGGCTGTCGGCCGGGTTGACCTTACGCCAGGTCGGCGGACTGGGCATGTCCTGGGGCAGCCGGGCGGTGGCGGTGTTGATGGCTGCCTGGACTTCCTGGGCGGCGGTGTCGATGTTCTTGTCGAGGGTGAATTGCAGGATCAGGTTGGTCGAGCCCAGGGCGCTGCTGCTGGTCATCTGGGTCATGCCGGGGATGGCGCTGAACTGCACCTCCAGCGGGGTGGCGACCGAAGAGGCCATGGTTTCAGGGCTGGCGCCTGGCAACTGGGCGGTGACCTGGATGGTCGGGAAGTCAGCCTCGGGCAGCGGCGCCACTGGCAGGCGCGGGAAGGCGATGGCCCCCACCAGTACCAGGGCGAAGGTCAGCAGCAGGGTGGCGATGGGGTGGTCTATGCACCAGGCCGAGACGCCGTTGCGGGTGTTCATGGCTGGCTCCTGCTGTCGGCGACTTCGGCGGGGGCTGCGGCATCGGGCACGACTTCCACCGTCGAACCGGGTTTGAGCCGCGATTGGCCATCGAGTACCAGGCGGTCCCCGGCCTTGACCCCGGCGATGACGTTCAATGTGCTGTCCTGGTACACCAGCTTGACCGGCACTGCCGTGACCTTGTCGCCCTCCAGGCGGTAGACGAAGTGGCCGTCGAGGCCGCGTTGCACCACCGGTGGTGGCACCACCAGAGCGCTTTCGTCCACGGCGGTGCGCAGGCGCACACTGACCAGTTGGCCGGGCCACAGGCGGCCGTCCTTGTTGTCGAACTCGGCCTTGACCCGCACCGTGCCCGTGGTGGCCGATACCTGGTTGTCGATCAACGTCAAGTGGCCCCTGGCGAGCAGACTGCGTTCGCCGTCGGCGTCCAGGTAGGTCTCGACTTCGGCGGGTGTGGGTGATTTCAGCAGACCCTGCAGGACCGGGAGTTGTTGTTGGGGCAGGGCGAATGCCACGGCGATAGGGTCGATCTGGGTAACGCTGAACAGGCTCTGGGTGTCGCTGGTGCGCACCAGATTGCCGGGGTCGACGTTGCGGATGCCAACGCGGCCGGTCACCGGCGAGCGGATCTGCGTGTAGCTGAGTTGCACCGCGGCATTGTCGATGGCCGCCTGGTTGCCCTTGATCGTCGCCTGCAACTGGTTCACCAGCGCCTGCTGCTGGTCGAGGGTCTGCTTGGATACGCCGTCATCGGTGCTCAGCAGTTGGTAGCGCTTGAGATTGACGTTGCCCACCTGCAACTGCGCCTGGGTCTGGCCGAGTTGGGCGCGGGCCTGGTCGAGGTTGGCGCGGATCGCCCGGTCATCGAGGGTGGCCAGCAGGTCGCCTTGCCTGACCCACTGGCCTTCCTTGACCAGCACCTGGGTCAGTACGCCCTCGACCTGGGGACGCACCTCGACGCTGTGCAGCGACAGCACCGAGCCGATGGCACTCAAATAGCGTGGAACGTCTTGCTGGGCCACCGCCACCACGCGCACCGGTATGGCGCTGGCGCCGCGGTTGGCCGGCGCTTCGCGGCGCTGTCCCAGCCAGGTGCCGATGGCGACCAACAGAACGAGGACAAGGGCGGTAAGGACGAGGAGGCGGGATGGACGTCGCATCGGGCGGGCACCGTGGCCGAGAGGGCAGGGAAGGTAGTCGGGTGTGAAAGGGTTATAGCGCGCGGACCGGGTCACCAGCGTGACGCCAGGCTGTCATGGCTGTCAGTTTCGATGGGTTGGTGGCCAAGTGCCAATACCCTGCCGTGGATCAATAGTTCGCGGGTGTTTACCCCTAGAGTCGTACGCCCTGCCGATTCTCCCGAACAACAACGAGTGCCTCCGATGAAGTGCAATATGCCTGTTACCGGTCGCGAAGTGGATTACCCCGGTGATGCCAATATCCTGTCCACCACCGACCTGGACAGCCGCATCACCTATGCCAACGAAGATTTCCTGCGGGTCAGCGGTTTCGTGCGCGAGGAACTGCTGGGCAATGCCCACCACATCGTCCGCCACCCCGATATGCCTTCCCAGGCCTTCGCCCAGATGTGGCAGACGCTCAAGGCCGGGCGTTCGTGGATGGGCTTGGTGAAGAACCGCTGCAAGAACGGTGACCACTATTGGGTGAGCGCGTTCGTCTCGCCGATCAGCAGCGGTGGGCAGGTGCTGGAGTACCAGTCGGTGCGGACCAAGCCCGCCGCCGAACAGGTAGCGGCGGCCGAACGTGCCTATGCGCGTTTGCGTGAAGGTCGGCGTGGTTGGCTCGAGCGCCTGCCGGTGCTCGGCTTGGGTACCCGCCTGTCGTTGGCGGTCGGTTCGGTGCTGGCGTTGGTGATGGGCGCTGGGCAGTGGTGGCTGGACGCGCCGCTGTTGGAGTCGGTGCTGGAGGTGGCGGCGGCGATTGGTTTGAGCAGCCTGGCGATCATGTTGTTGCTGCGCCCGTATGAGCGGCTGCGCCAGCAAGCCCAGGCGATCGCCGACAACCCACTCAGCCAGCGACTGTATACCGGTCGGCGTGACGGCCTGGGGCAGATCGAGTTCGCCATGCGCATGCTCAAGGCACAGTTGGGCGCGGTGGTCGGGCGTATCGGTGACACCTCCTCGCGCCTGGCCGGGCACTCGGGCTCGTTGGTCGAGGCCTTGCACAGCAGCCACGCCAACAGCCTCGAGCAACAGAGCGAAGCCGACCAGGTGGCCACGGCGATCCACCAGATGAGCGCCAGTGTCGCCCAGGTGGCCAGCAGCGCGCAGATGGCGGCGATGGCGGCCGACCAGGCCGAGGACGAGACCCAGTCCGGGCACCGACTGGTCGACCGCAATCGCTGCGCGATCCAGGACCTGGCCGGCTCGCTGGTGGAGGCCAGCGAGGTGATCCAGCAACTGGAGAACCACAGCAGCGAGATTTCCGGGGTGCTCGACGTGATCCGCGGCATCGCCGAGCAGACCAACCTGCTGGCCCTCAACGCCGCCATCGAGGCGGCGCGTGCGGGCGACCAGGGGCGGGGGTTCGCGGTGGTCGCCGACGAGGTGCGTGGCCTGGCCCAGCGCACCGCGCAGTCGACCCACGATATCCAGCGCATGATCGGCGCCCTGCAGGACGGTGCCCGCGCGGCGGTGCAGGTGATGCAGCAGAGCAGCGCCCATGCCGGGCACAGCGTCGAGCAGGCGCAACTGGCCAGCGATGCGCTGGACAGCATCAGCGTGCGGGTCAACCAGATCAACGAGATGAGCCTGCAGATCGCCGCGGCGGTGGAGCAGCAGAGCCAGGTCAGCGAGAACATCAACCGCAACATCACCAGCATCCGCCAGGCCAGCGAGGCGACGGTGAGCGTCGGGCAGCGCAGCCACAGCAGCGCCAGTGATGTGGCGGACCTGGCCAAGGACCTAAGGCGTCTGGCGGATGAGTTCTGGCGGCGCTTGTAGGAGCGGCTTTAGCCGCGATGCGGGCAACGCCGTTGTGGCACCCGCTTCGCGGGTGATCGCGGCTGAAGCCGCTCCTACAAATGGCTTAGAAACCGATGAACGCATAGTAGACCGGCGCTTCGCCCGTCACCTGTAGCCGATGTTCCTGTAGACCGGCCGCAAGCGCCTCGTCCTGTACATGCACCGCCCACGGTCCATCGACCGCCTGTGGCGCCTGCTCCAGCACCGAGGCAAATGCCGCCATGTCCGGCAACCAGGCAGTAAACCCATTGCCCTTCAGCGCACTGGTGGTCATCCCCAGCGCCTGACAGATCGCCACCTTGGCCGCGATATCGTCGCGGTCCGCCTGGCGTGAGGCCTCGATCAGGGCACGCAGCGCCTCATCCACCGGCAGACTGCCGTGAATCAGCTGCGGCCCTTGCGTCCAGGCTTCGGGCGGACAGTCCTTGTTTTCCGGGCGCAACGGCAGGTGTGGGTTGATCTCCGCCGGGTAGATGCGACAGACCAGCGGTCGGCTTTCATAGATGCCGCACAGGTCATTGTCATCGAGGTTGCGGCAGCGCCCGGGGTTGAATGCGGCGAAGGTTATCGACACCTGCAACTGTCCGGCGCCGCACGGCACCGGGTGCGAACGGCGCAGCACATGCTCACGCTGGTCGGTCGGCATGCCGGGGCCATCGGCGAGAAAACCTTCGATCAGCACCACCACCTGGCCGCCGGAGATCGCCCACTGCTGGGCCTCGGCAAGGGTCAGCGGTACGTGATGGCCGGTGCAGCATTTGCCGCAACCCGTGCAGGCGAATCGAATGCTGTCGCTCATCGCTTGCCGGCTTCCCATTCGGTGACGAAGGCTTGCTGACGCTGGCGGTCATAGAGGCACAACTCGGTGCCGGTGCGGTTCTGCATGTGCTTCTGGGGGTAGCTGCCCTCGATCAGCAGCGCACTGTAACCGACCTGGTCGTCGAATTCGGCGGGCTTGCCCAAGGCATGGGCATCCTTGAACTGGCTGGCGGCCAGGCAGGCCTTGAGCATGTGCTGGCGCTGGTCGCTCCAGGCCTGGTTGCTCGAAGCGTGGGCTGCGCCGCTGGCGAGGGCGCAAAGGATCAGGAGCGAATTGAGAACTTTCATACGCGACACCGGCAATGGACCTGCGAAGGGCGCGAATTATGCCCGAACCCTTTTCTTCATCAAGTCAGGAAAATCCTGACTTGATATGTCAGTGCTCGGCAAACACCACCGCCCGCGCTGCCGTCACCAGGCAGTTGGTCAGCTCCGGCGAGGAGAACTTGGTGAGGATGGCATTGGCCCCGGCCAGTTTGGCCTTGTCACCGCTCATCGCGCTGTCCAGCGAGGTGTGCAGCAAAATATAGAGATGCTGGAAATCCGGTGTTTCGCGCAGGGTGCGAGTGAAGGCGAAGCCATCCATCTCGGACATCTCGATGTCGGAGACGATGATGTTGATCTCTCTTTCGGTGCCTTGCAGCTCCAGCAGCACATTGATCGCATCCTTGGCGCTGCGCGCGGTGTGGCACTCGATGCCAAGGTTGCGCAGGGTATGCACCGACTGCTGCAGCGCGACCTGGCTGTCGTCCACCACCAGGATGTTGGCGGCGGCCAGCAGGCTCGCATCTTCTTCGCTGACTTCCCCTGGGTGTGGTTCGTGGGGCGGCGGGGCGATGCCATGGATGACCTTCTCGATATCCAGCACCTGCACCAGGGTGTTGTCGACCCGGGTGACGCCGGTAATGAACGAGCGATTGCCCGAGCCGTAGGGCGGCGGCTTGATGTCGGTGCTCAGGCAATGGACGATACGGCTCACCGCTTGCACGTGCAGGCCCTGGCGCGAGCGGCTGATCTCGGTGACGATCAGGCAGCCGCCGTCGGGGTCGGCCAGGGGCATTTCGCCGATGGCGCGGGACAGGTCGATCACCGACAGCGAGTTGCCGCGCAGGGTGGCGACGCCTTTGACGTGCGGGTGGGACTCCGGCAGCTTGGTCAGCGGCGGGCAGGGGATGATCTCGCTGACCTTGAGCAGGTTGATAGCCATCAGCTTGCCGCTGCGCAGGGTGAACAGCAGCAGGGACAGCGAGTCCGCGCGGGCTTTTTGCGTGGCCATGGACAACCTTCGCTATGAATGAGGGGGAGGATGCCGGGTTATCGGCTTTCTGGCGCCAGGCTTTAGCTTAGTTTGCTATTGGATCTGCAGTGGGGTCGCTTTGCGACCCTTTCGCCGGCTGTGCTGAGCTCAGCCAAGCGCCATCCCTGTGGGAGCCGGCTTGCCGGCGAATGGGCTGCGAAGCGGCCCCATCAGCGCAGCCCCAATCGTTTGGCCAACCGACTCAGGTTGGCCCGATCCAACCCCAACTCGCGAGCTGCGGCTGCCCAGTTGTCCTGGTGACGATCCAGGCACGCTTCGACGATCTGCCGTTGATAATCATCCACCGCCTCGCGCAGCCCACCCTCGGGCAATGGCGCGTCAGCCGACGGTGCCTCGGTTTCTACCCGAGTAGTCGGTGCCACATTGCGTAGATCGAGGTCAGCCGCCTCCAAAGTGAGGATCTTCGGCCGCCGCCCGTGCTGCCCCAGCGCCTTGAGGGCCGAGCGACCGATCAGATGTTCCAGTTCGCGCACGTTGCCCGGCCAGCCGTACGCCAGCAGGGCGGCCTGGGCATCGGTGGACAGGCGCAGGCTGCCCAGGCCCAGGCGCGCGCGGTTCTGTTCGAGGAAAAAACCCGCCAGCAACAGCACGTCGCGGCCTCGCTCGCGCAGGGGCGGAACCTGCAGCGGGTAGACGCTCAGCCGGTGGTAGAAGTCGGCGCGGAAGTTGCCATTGCGCACCTCTTCGGCCAGGTCGCGGTTGGTCGCGGCGATCAGGCGCACATCGACCTGATGGTCGCGGTCCGACCCCAGGCGTTGCAACTGCCCGCTCTGCAGCACCCGCAACAGCTTGGCCTGCACCGCCAAGGGCAGCTCGCCGACCTCGTCGAGGAACAGCGTGCCACCGTTGGCCAGCTCGAACTTGCCGCGGCGTTCGCCGTGGGCGCCGGTGAAGGCGCCGCGCACATGGCCAAACAGTTCGCTTTCCACCAAGGTGTCGGGCAGGGCGGCGCAATTGAGGCTGACCATCGGCTTGCTGGCGCGCTGGCTGGCATGGTGCAAAGCCTGGGCCACCAACTCTTTGCCCACACCGGTCTCGCCGGTGATCAGCACGGTCAGGTCGCTGCCGCCGACCAGGCGGATTTCCTCGACCAAGCGCTTGTGCGCCTTGCTCTGGCCGATCAGCTCGCGGTCTTGGCCGCTGGCCTGGCGATATACCTCGGCGCGCTGGTGTTCGTCCTCGGCGCGCAGGGCCAGGTGCTCGATGCGCTCGGCCACGGTCACCGTGGCGGCGGCGAGGCTGGCGAAGGCCTGCAGGGCGTCGAGTTCGAGGCTCTGGAACTGGCCGGCGGCGAGCGCGTCGAGGGTCAGCAGGCCCCACGGGCGTTCGTCGACCATCAGCGGGCAACCCATGCAGTCGTGGACCTCGAGATCCACATGGGCGGCGTCGACCAAGCCGTCGTAAGGGTCGGGCAGCGGGCTGTCGCTGGGAAAGCGGGTGGGTTCGGGGCGGCTGAGCAGGGCCTGGAAGCGCGGGTGCTCGCTGACCCGGAAGCGTCGGCCCAGGGTGTCCGCCGACAAGCCATCCACCGCCAGCGGCACCAGCCATTCACCGTCCAGGCGCAGTAGCGCCGCGGCATCGCACGGCAGCAGGCCGCGCATGGCCTGCAGTAGCCGGCGGTAGCGTTCCTGGTCGGGGAGGTCGCGGGACAAGTCGCTCACCAGGGGGAGGAGGGCGGTGAGCAGGGGCTTTGCAGTCATATGGACTCCTGTTGGTCGGAATGACTATACGCCTGAGTGTGTCCTTTTGACATCGATCAATGAAAACCCCCGGTTTTACTGAGGTTCGAAGTTGGCACGATTGCTGAAATGGTCTACGCAACCATTCGAAGCCACAGGCTCAGGAGTTGTCGTAATGCTCAATGCCGAACAGCGTGCAATCATCAAAGCCACCGTGCCCCTGCTGGAAAGCGGTGGCGAGGCCCTGACCACCCACTTCTACAAACTGATGCTCAGCGAGTACCCCGAGGTACGCCCGCTGTTCAACCAGGCCCACCAGGCCAGCGGCGACCAGCCGCGTGCCCTGGCCAACGGCGTGCTGATGTACGCCCGGCATATCGACCAGCTCGAGCAGCTGGGTGGCCTGGTCGGGCAGATCATCAACAAGCACGTCGCCTTGCAGATTCTCCCTGAACACTACCCGATCGTCGGCAGCTGCCTGCTGCGCGCGATCGAGGAAGTGCTGGGCAAAGAGATCGCCACCGCCGAGGTGATCGCCGCCTGGGCGGCGGCCTACGGCCAGCTTGCCGAGATCCTCATCGGCGCCGAGGAGAACCTGTACAAGCAGAAGGAAGAGGCCGCCGGCGGCTGGCGCGGCACTCGCGAATTCCGCCTGGTGCGCCGCGAGCAGGAAAGCCGCGAGATCGTCTCGTTCTACTTCGCTCCGGTCGATGGCAAGCCGGTGCTCAAGGCCGAGCCGGGCCAGTACATCGGCTTGAAGCTGGAGATCGATGGCCAGGAGCAGCGCCGCAACTATTCGCTGTCGGCCCTGTGCGACGGTGAGCAGTACCGCATCAGCGTCAAGCGCGAGGCGGGCGGCAAGGTCTCCAACTACCTGCATGATGGCTTGATGGTCGGCGATACCCTGCAACTGTTCCCGCCTTCCGGTGATTTCACCCTGGTCGCCAGCGAAAAGCCGCTGGTGCTGATCAGCGGCGGCGTGGGCATCACGCCGACCCTGGCCATGCTTGAAGCGGCGCTCGAGACAGAACGCCCGGTGCATTTCATCCATTGCGCGCGCAACGGCGCGGTGCATGCCTTCCGCGACTGGATCGATGGCCTGGCGGCGCGCCACCCGCAACTCAAGCGCTTCTACTGCTACGCCGAGGAGGATGGCAGCCAGGCCGCCGATGCGGTGGGCCTGCTGGACCAGGAGCTGCTGGCCGAATGGCTGCCGCGTGAGCGCGATATCGACGCCTACTTCCTCGGGCCCAAGGGCTTCATGGCGGCGATCAAACGTCAGCTCAAGGGCCTGGGTGTGCCGGAAGGGCAGAGCCGCTACGAGTTCTTCGGGCCGGCTGCGGCGCTGGAGTAAGCGATAGGCCTGGCGGGCCCCATCGCCGGCAAGCCGGCTCCACAGGGTTCAGCGATACCTGTGGGGCCGGCTTGCCGGCGATGGGGCCGGGACAGGCCACGAGTAATTCATCCCAATCGCTGCGGTTCGGCGTTCAGTCGGGCCGCCAGCACACGGATGCTCCCGGCCGTGGGTAATCGAGAACGAAGCGGACGATGGCATTCGGTGCTGTTGGCCTGGCCGAGCGCCGAACCGCAGCGATTGGGCCCAAAGCCGATCTTCTATATAAGGAAGAGATGAATGCGGTTACACCCGCTTTCATCTTTAATCCTCCTTTAATCACTGTATCCTTCACTCCCGGGTGTCGAGGGGCTTGCCCCTGTCTGGCGCTCGGGCTGGCGCATTTTTCATGTCGGCCAGTGAACCGAAACCGACCCGCTCGGTCCTAGGTCATCAGTGGATAGCCGCGCACGCCCCTCCTCGATGCATTCAAAGGTCATCTCCAGCGTGTAGACTGGGCGCCCCTCGGGCAGCCCGCGCTGCCACTCTCCATCGAAGGAATCGGCAATGAACGAACTCTCATCGCGCCTGAATCGGGAACGGCGCTTTCTGGTGCTCCTCGGCGTGATCTGCCTGGCGCTGATCGGCGGCGCCCTGTACATGCAGGTGGTGCTGGGCGAGGCCCCCTGCCCACTGTGCATCCTGCAGCGCTATGCCTTGCTGTTCATCGCCATCTTCGCCTTCATCGCCGCCGCCATGCCCGGGCGCCGCAGCCTGACGTTCTTCGAGGCGCTGGTGGTGCTCAGCGCCATCGGTGGCATCGTTGCCGCCGGCAATCATGTGTATATACTCGCCAACCCGATGGTCAGCTGCGGTATCGACACCTTGCAGCCCATCGTCGACGACCTGCCGCTGGCCAAGCTCTGGCCGCTGGCATTCCAGGTCGATGGTTTCTGCTCCACGCCCTACCCACCGATTCTCGGCCTGTCCCTCGCGCAGTGGGCGCTGGTGGCGTTCGTGCTGACGGCGGTTCTGGTGCCTCTGGGAATCTACCGAAACCGTCGTCGCGCTTAGACCAAAGTCCCGAATTGACCTGGGTCTATTGCGCGGTTGGATAAGCTGCCAAACGCTCCGGATGATTGATCCAGGTCAGCCACCAACCCTTGCGCGACAAGGGTTTCAGGGCTACTAGGCGGGGTGCGACAAACTGTCGCGAAGTTGATTTTTTGACCAGTATTGTTGCGAATCCTGTAAAAGACTGTTGCTCAATAAGTCATAGTCATCGTGGGGCGACCTATCTACAATCGCCCCCAATTTCCGTTCGGCACTGCTTGCGAGTCGCAGGATTGATGGGAGCCGCAGCGCTTTCCATTTGCTGACTTCGACAAGTTTCGCCCAACGGCGATACCGGGCGGACACCCCTCCGCGTTTTCCCGCACCAAATGGACTTGGTCTGAAGTACAGGCCTGTTGCCTACGAAACCATAAGCACCGCCAACCCGCTTGACGCCAAGATCCAGCAGTCGGATCCCTGGCAGGGGCGAGTACGGGCGCCAATTGCCGCACTTGGCAGGACGAAGTGTTGGCTACCAAAACACAAATTGCATTGAAGCAAGCTGATCTAGAGGTCGTGAGATGAGTAAAAAGCGTTACCCCAGACTGTTTGGCATATTGCCCTTTTTAGGCATGCTTTTACTCAGTGGGTGCAACTGGACCCTGCTCGATCCGAAGGGCCAGGTCGGCATTGAGCAGAAGAACCTGATCCTGATCGCCACCGGCCTGATGCTGCTGGTGGTCGTGCCCGTGATCATCATGACCCTGGCGTTCGCCTGGAAGTATCGCGCGTCCAACAAGGCCGCCACCTATACCCCCGACTGGTCGCACTCGACCAAGATCGAGGCCGCGGTGTGGATCATCCCGATCCTGATCATCATCGCCCTGGGTTACTTCACCTACCACTCCACCCACAAGCTGGACCCGTACCGTCCACTGGATTCCGATGTGAAGCCGGTGCAGATCGACGTGGTCGCGCTGGACTGGAAATGGCTGTTCATCTACCCGGAACAGGGCATCGCCACGGTCAACAAGATCGTCTTCCCGGCCAACACCCCGGTCAACTTCCGTGTCACCTCCGACGCCGTGATGAACTCGTTCTTCATCCCGGGCCTGGGTGGCCAGATCTACGCCATGGCTGGCATGACCACCAAACTGCACCTGATCGCCAACGAGAACGGTGAGTTCGACGGTATCTCCGCCAACTACAGCGGCGCCGGCTTCACCGGTATGAAATTCAAGGCTGTTGCCACCTCCCAGGCCGACTTCGATGCATGGGTCGCCGAGGTGAAGGCTTCGCCGAAGAAACTGGACCAGGCCGAATATGACGCCTTGGCCAAAGCAAGCGAAAACAACCCAGTCGCGCTGTACAGCGAGGCTCAGGCTGACCAGTTCCAGCGCATCGTCGACAAGTACGAAGGCATGAACCGCGGTCGTCCGAACCACGAAGAAGCAGGCAGCAAAGACCTGGCCACTACCAAGGGTGTGGAATCGAGTATGCAACCAGCTGCCGGTGCAGAGGAGTAAGAGATGTTCGGTAAATTAACTCTGGAGGCGATACCGTATCACGAGCCGATAGTCATGGTGACGCTTGCCATGATCGCGCTCGGTGGTATCGCTGTCGTTGGTGCCATCACCTATTTCCGCAAGTGGACCTACTTGTGGACCGAGTGGCTGACCACGGTCGACCACAAGAAAATCGGCGTGATGTACATCATCGTCGCTATGGTCATGCTGCTGCGCGGCTTCGCCGACGCCATCATGATGCGTACCCAGCTGGCCGCCGCCACCGGTGGCTCCGAAGGCTATCTGCCGCCTGAACACTATGACCAGATCTTCACCGCCCACGGTGTGATCATGATCATCTTCATGGCGATGCCGTTCTTCACCGGCCTGATGAACCTTGCGGTTCCTCTGCAGATCGGTGCACGTGACGTTGCCTTCCCGTTCCTGAACTCCCTGAGCTTCTACCTGCTGCTGGCAGGCGTGCTGCTGGTCAACATCTCGCTGGGCGTTGGTGAATTCGCCAAGACCGGCTGGGTTGCCTATCCGCCGCTCGCGGGTATCCAGTACAGCCCTGGGGTGGGTGTCGACTACTACATCTGGGCGCTACAGCTATCAGGTCTGGGTACGACGCTTACCGGCGTGAACTTCCTCGTCACCGTGATGAAGATGCGCGCCCCTGGCATGAAGCTGATGGACATGCCGATCTTCACCTGGACCTGCACCTGGGCCAACGTGCTGATCGTCGCTTCGTTCCCGATCCTGACCGCCGCACTCGCACTGCTGACTGTTGACCGTTATCTGGACTTCCACATCTTCACCAACGAGCTTGGTGGGAACCCGATGATGTACGTCAACCTGTTCTGGGCGTGGGGTCACCCTGAGGTCTACATCCTGATCCTGCCGGCCTTCGGCGTGTTCTCGGAAGTCACCTCGACCTTCGCAGGCAAGCGCCTGTTCGGTCACCACTCGATGATCTACGCATCGGGCGCGATCGCCATCCTGGGCTTCGCGGTCTGGCTGCACCACTTCTTCACCATGGGTGCCGGCGCCAGCGTCAACACCTTCTTCGGCCTGGCGACGATGCTGATCTCCATTCCGACCGGTGTGAAGCTGTTCAACTGGCTGTTCACCATCTACCAGGGCCGTCTGCGCTTCACCGCGCCGATCATGTGGACCCTGGGCTTCATGGTCACCTTCTCCATCGGTGGCATGACCGGCGTTCTGCTGGCTGTTCCAGGTGCCGACTTCGTTCTGCACAACAGCCTGTTCGTGATCGCCCACTTCCACAACGTGATCATCGGTGGCGCGGTATTCGGCTACATCGCCGGCTTCGCCTTCTGGTTCCCGAAAGCCTTCGGTTTCACCCTGAACGAGAAGTGGGGCAAGGCTGCCTTCTGGTTCTGGATCTCCGGCTTCTACGTAGCGTTCATGCCGCTGTACGCCCTGGGCTTCATGGGCATGACCCGTCGTCTGAACCACTCCGACAACCCGCTGTGGGAACCCTACCTGTACGTAGCCGTGGTCGGCGCCGTGCTGATCCTGTTCGGTATCGCTTGCCAGCTGATCCAGATCTACGTCTCGGTTCGCGATCGCAAGGACAACATGGACGTCACCGGCGACCCATGGGGCGGCCGTACTCTGGAATGGTCGACCTCGTCGCCACCTCCGTTCTACAACTTCGCCCACATGCCTGAGCACGTTGGCCTGGACGCCTGGCACGAAGCCAAGCAAGCCGGCGCCGCCTACAAGGCTCCGGCCAAGTACGAAGCGATCCACATGCCGAGCAACACCTCCACCGGTCTGTTCATGGGTCTGTTGCTGACCGTGTTCGGCTTCGCCTTCATCTGGCACATCTGGTGGCTGGTGGGTGCGAGCCTGGTTGCGACCATCGCTGTCTTCGTTCGCCACGCCGCGCGTGACGACCAGGGCTACATGGTGCCGGCCGAAGAAGTGGCGCGCATCGAAGGCGAGCGCATGAAAGCGCTGGCCAACGCTGGTGCACTGCCTGCCGGCGGCGCACGTGTCGAATCGTTTGAACGGGTGTAATCAATGTCCAGTCAAGTAATCCACGGTGGCGCGCATGGTCATGACCATGCGCACGATGACCACCACCACGACTCGGGCCAGATGACCGTACTCGGTTTCTGGCTGTACCTGATGACCGACTGCATCCTGTTTGCGTCGCTCTTCGCCACCTACGCGGTGCTGTCCGGCGGTTTCGCCGGCGGCCCGTCGGGTCACGACATCTTCCAGCTCGACTTCGTGCTGGTCGAAACCGCGTTCCTGCTGCTGTCCTCGATCACCTTCGGCTTCGCCATGCTGAAGATGTTCGCCGGCAACAAGGCAGGTGTACTGGGCTGGTTGGCTGTGACCTTCCTGTTCGGTGCAGGCTTCATCGCGATGGAAATCTATGAGTTCCATCACCTGATCGCCGAAGGCTACGGCCCGCAGCGCAGTGGCTTCCTGTCGGCGTTCTTCGCGCTGGTCGGTACCCACGGCCTGCACGTGACCGCCGGTCTGATCTGGATGGCAATCATGATGTACCAGATCAACAAGCACGGCATCACGCCGACCGCCAAGACCCGCATGAGCTGCCTGAGCCTGTTCTGGCACTTCCTCGACGTGGTCTGGATCTGCGTGTTCACCGTCGTCTACCTGCTGGGGGTTCTGTAATGGCTAGCGCACACGACACTCATCACGAAGGCAATCACGGTAGCGTGAAGTCCTACATGATCGGCTTCGTACTGTCGATCATCCTGACCGCGATCCCGTTCGGCCTGGTGATGTACCCAAGCCTGCCGAAGAACCTGACCGTCCTGATCGTGGTGGCCATGGCCGTCATCCAGGTGGTGGTACACCTCGTGTACTTCCTGCACATGGACCGCTCGAAAGAGCAGCGCTCCAACGTGTCGACGTTCCTGTTCACCGTTCTGGTAATTGCACTGCTGGTCGGCCTGTCGCTGTGGATCATGTTCAGCATCCACTTCGAAATGCTGGCCAAGTGAGGTAAGACTGCATGTCCGTGAAGCACTTTATCCAAATCACCAAACCGGGGATCATTTTCGGTAACGTGCTTTCCGTGGCAGGCGGTTTCTTCCTTGCCGCCAAGGGGCATGTGGATTTCGCCCTGTTCCTGGCGGTGGTGATCGGTACGTCCCTGGTGGTCGCGTCCGGATGCGTGTTCAACAACTGCATCGACCGTGACATCGACCACAAGATGGAGCGCACCAAGAACCGCGTCATGGTCCAGGGCGGCATGTCGCTGCCCCTGGCGCTGATCTACGCCACCCTGCTCGGGGTGGCGGGTTTCAGCTTGCTGTATGTCCAGGCCAACCCGCTGTCGGCGTTCTGCGCCCTGGTTGGCTTCGTGGTCTACGTCGGCTTCTACAGCCTGTGGCTCAAGCGCAAATCGGTGCATGGCACCCTGGTCGGCAGCCTGTCCGGTGCCATGCCTCCGGTGATCGGCTACTGCGCGGTGAGCAACAGCTTCGACCTGGCCGCGTTCACCCTGCTGGTGATGTTCAGCCTGTGGCAGATGCCGCACAGCTTCGCCATCGCCATCTTCCGCTTCAAGGACTACAGCGCCGCCAACATCCCGGTCCTGCCGGTGGCGCGCGGTATCCTCGCGGCGAAGAAGCAGATCGTGCTGTACGTGCTGGCCTTCGTCCTCGCCACCCTGATGCTGACCCTCGGCGGTTACGCCGGCCTGGGTTATCTCGCCGTGGCGGCCGCCATGGGCCTGTACTGGCTGTACATGGCCTGGGGCGGCTACAAGGCCGAGGACGACAGCAAGTGGGCGCGCAAGGTGTTCGGCTTCTCCATCCTCACCGTCACTGCCCTGAGCGTGATGATGGGCGTGGACAGCCAGACCGCGGCCGACGTGCTGATGACCTACGCACGCTGATACAGCGGGCTGTTACACCAAGAACCCCGGCCATGTGCCGGGGTTTTTTTATGCCTGTGTTCCGGCCTGCGGCTGGGTTGCCTGGTCTGGCCTCATCGCCGGCAAGCCGGCTACCACAAGGGATCGCAAAACCCTGTGGGAGCCGGCTTGCCGGCGATAGGGTCGGGCCTGAAAAATATAAATTCTGTATTTTCGAGTAATCAATCTGAAACGATCTAACAAAACAGGAAATTATCCTTTACGAGAATACTATTTCGGCACTATCTTCTGTTTCGGCCGCCGCAGCGGCCAGCGTCGCTCGGACGGTTCCGGGCGCTTACGTCTTCAGAGGAAACCATGGCCAACCCAGGTTCGCCGCGCCGCTTCGCGCGCATCGATCGTCTCCCCCCTTACGTCTTCAACATCACCGCCGAGCTCAAGATGGCCGCCCGCCGCCGTGGCGAGGACATCATCGACCTGAGCATGGGCAACCCCGACGGTGCCACCCCGCCGCACATCGTCGAGAAGCTGGTGCAGGTCGCCCAGCGTGAAGACACCCATGGCTATTCCACCTCACGTGGCATTCCGCGCCTGCGCCGCGCCATTTCCAACTGGTACAAGGAGCGCTACGAGGTCGACATCGACCCGGAAAGCGAAGCCATTGTCACCATCGGCTCGAAGGAAGGCCTGGCGCACCTGATGCTCGGCACCCTCGACCACGGTGATACGGTCCTGGTGCCCAACCCCAGCTACCCGATCCACATCTACGGCGCGGTGATCGCCGGCGCCCAGGTACGCTCCGTGCCGCTGGTACCGGGCGTGGACTTCTTCAACGAGCTGGAGCGGGCGATCCGCGAATCGATCCCCAAGCCGAAGATGATGATCCTCGGCTTCCCGTCCAACCCCACCGCCCAGTGCGTCGAGCTGGACTTCTTCGAGCGCGTGGTGGCCTTGGCCAAGCAGTACGATGTGCTGGTGGTCCACGACCTGGCCTATGCCGATATCGTCTACGACGGCTGGAAGGCACCGTCGATCATGCAGGTGCCAGGCGCCAAGGACATTGCGGTGGAGTTCTTCACCCTGTCCAAGAGCTACAACATGGCCGGCTGGCGGATCGGCTTCATGGTCGGCAATCCCGAGCTGGTCAGCGCCCTGGCGCGGATCAAGAGCTACCACGACTACGGCACCTTCACCCCGCTGCAGGTGGCGGCCATCGCCGCCCTGGAAGGCGACCAGCAGTGCGTGCGCGATATCGCCGAGCAGTACCGCCAGCGCCGCAACTTGCTGGTCAAGGGGCTGCATGAACTGGGTTGGATGGTCGAGAACCCCAAGGCCTCGATGTACGTGTGGGCGAAGATCCCTGAGCAGTACGCTCACCTGGGGTCGCTGGAGTTTTCCAAGAAGCTGCTGGCCGAGGCCAAGGTTTGCGTGTCGCCGGGGATCGGCTTTGGCGACTACGGCGATGATCATGTGCGATTTGCCCTGATCGAGAACCAGGACCGTATCCGCCAGGCTATTCGCGGGATCCGCCAGATGTTCAGGAGCGATGGACTGACCAGCAGGTAAGCAGGTCCGACCTCATCGCCGGCAAGCCGGCTCCCGCAGGATGGCAGCGGACCCTGTGGGAGCCGGCTTGCCGGCGATGGGTCGGTACAGGCGATATCGATCACGACTTGCAGAGCGCCGATCAGCGGCGATCTTTTTTTGCGTCACCCCTCTTCTCAGCCGTTCGCGCCTGGATTACAAATAGCGCCGCGGGCGCTCGCCCCGATAACAACAACCTCCTTCCCTGGCCATCATGTCCGAACAGAACCCTTGCCTGACCTGCGGCGCCTGCTGCGGCTACTTTCGTGTGTCTTTCTTCTGGGGTGAGTGCCAGTCCGCCGGTGGCCTGGTGCCCGACGACCTGGTCGTGCAGATCAATCCGACCCGCGTCGCCATGATCGGCACCGACGCCAAGCCCTGCCGTTGCGTAAGCCTCGGCGGCGAGATCGGCACGCAAGTGGCGTGCTCGATCTACGAAAATCGTTCAAGCCCGTGCCGCGAGTTCGAGGCATCCTGGGAGAACGGTGAACACAACCCCAGCTGTGACGCTGCTCGGGCGGCCTACGGCCTGCCACCGTTGACGCCGCCGGGCGCTAACGAGCCGCATTGGCCAAACGAGGGAGCAGAGGTCGCCTGAGGAGGGATCTGCCATCCAGGCCTGCAAAAGGCCTGGGCGTGCATTCTGGCCATTGGCTATGACCGTTCGTCGGTTGGATCCAATGGGCAAGCGGCTGAAACCCGCTAAACACGTGCCGCCTCGACAAAGTATTAACACCATTTGACCGTGCCATGCGCCCTACCGCCCGCGCCTGAGCGGCTACACATTTCCTCAAAGGATATTCGTAGCCATAGATCAGGCGTTTCGGCCGTCGCGTGTTCCACTGCTCTTTCTTCGCCCGCTGTGCACGCATTCAAGGACTGAAGTGCCTGATCCACGAAGGAGCTCTCCGTGGACAGATGTGCCGCCCCCCGTTCGCCCGCCCGTTTCTCGCAACTGTCACTGGCCGTCAGCCTGGCCGTGACTGCCATGGCCTTTGGTCTGCACGGTGAACAGGCGCTGGCCGCCTGCAGCCTGGCCGGTTCCACGGTGACCTGTAGCGGCGCGGCCAACCCGCTCGCGCCGAGCTATTCCAACAGCGGCAGTGGCCTTACCGTCAACGTCAACACCGGTGCTTCCCTGGGCGTGCTGCTGGGCGTGGGCGGCACCGCGCTGTCGCTCACCGGCAACAACATCACGTTGAACAACTCCGGTACCGTCAACCCGTCATTGCTGGGGATCCTGAGTATCCAGTCCACCGGTGCCGTGATTGGCAACACCAGCACTGCCAGTACCATCAACATCACCAACAATGCCACGGGCGTGATCCGCGGCACCGGCGCGGTGCTCGGCGCGAGCCTGTTGAACCTCACCGGCATGGCGATGGACGTGCGTAACGCAGCCGGTGGTGTCACCACCATCAGCAACGCCGGCAGCATCGGCTCCACGGCATTGGCCAGCCTGACGATCGTGAGCGAAGACACCCCGGTCATCGCCGTGAGCGGTGGCGGCACGGTGAACTTCACCAACACCGGCACCGTGCTGGGGCGCACGGCATTTCAGGCGTCCGCGGCCGGTAACACCTTCACCAACGCCGGGAGCCTGACCGGCAGCCTGTCCATGGGCGCGGGCAGCACCAACCGCTTCAACGCCATCACTGGCTCCAGCCTAAGCGCGGGGGCGGGTGTTGGTGTGTCGCTGTTGGTCACCAGTAACCCCAACCTGGGCTTCGCGCCTGCTGGCGTGGTCGACGGCGGTGCCGGCGGCACCAACACCCTGGCGCTGCAGAACGCCATCGGTGGCGGCAGTGGCACCACGGGCAGCGGCACCATCAACGCCTCGAACTACATCAACTTCAACCGCCTGATCGTCGACAGCGGTACCTGGTCGCTGATCGGGCAATTGCTCAACGGCACCACCCAGACCACCCTCAACGGTGGCTTGCTCAATTTCGACAACGCCAGTGCCTTCGGTAGCGGTGGCATCACGGTGAACGGCGGTGGTCTCGCGGGCACAGTGGCAGGCCTGGGCCTGAACAACGCGCTGACCTTGAATGCCGGCCTGAACGTGGGCGGCGCCACCGACATGGCCCTCAATGGCGTGGTCTCGGGTGTCGGCGGCTTGACCAAGACCGGTGCCGGGCTGCTCACCCTTGGCGCCAGCAACACCTACAGTGGCGGCACCACCCTGGCCGCCGGCGGCCTCAACCTGACCAGCGCCGCGGCGCTCGGCAGCGGTGGGCTCACGGTCAGTGGCGCCGGCAGCCTGCAAGGCAGCGTGCCGCTGGTGTTGAACAATGCGGTAGCGCTGAACGCGGCCCTGACGCTGCCCGGCAGCAACGCGCTGACCCTTGGCGGCGTGCTCAGCGGCGCCGGCTCACTGGTCAAGAGCGGTACCGGTGACCTGACCTTGAACGGCGTCAACACCTTCAGCGGCGGTACCACCTTGAATGGCGGGACGCTGATCCTGGGCAGCGACACGGCCCTGGGCAGTGGTGCCCTGACCGTGACCGGTAGCGGCACCCTGGACAGCACCTCGGCGCTCAACCTGGGCAACGCGATTGCCCTGAGTGCCGGCACGCTTACCCTCGCCGGCAACAATGCCACCACCCTGGGCGGCATCATCAGCGGCGCCGGTGCGTTGGCCAAAGCTGGCGTCGCCGACCTTACCCTCAATGGCGTCAATACCTACAGCGGCGGTACCAGCCTGGCGGGTGGCAAGCTTACCGTCGGCAACAGCAGTGCGCTGGGCACTGGCGCGCTGACCCTGGGTGGCAACGCCAGCCTCGATGCCAGCAGCGCGGTAAGCCTGGGCAACGCCATCAGCCTTGGCGCCAACACCCTGAACCTGCTCGGCACCAGTGCCACCACCCTGGGTGGCGTGATCAGCGGTACCGGTGCATTGGTCAAGAGCGGGGCAGGGGACCTGGCGCTGAACGGCAACAACACCTTCAGCGGTGGCCTCACCCTCAATGCCGGCAAGCTCACCGTCGGCAACAGCAACGCCCTGGGCACCGGCGCTCTTACCCTTGGCGCAAACGCCAGCCTGGACGCCAGCACCGCCGTGAGCCTGGGCAACGCCGTCAACCTCGGCGCCAATACCCTGAACCTGCTGGGCACCAGCAGCACCACGCTGGGCGGCGTGATCAGCGGCACCGGCGCGCTGGTGAAGAACGGCAGCGCCGGGTTGACCCTGAACGGCAGCAACACCTTCAGCGGTGGCACGACCCTCAACAGCGGTGTCCTCACCGTGGGCAACAACAACGCCCTGGGCACCGGCGGCCTCACCCTGGGCGGCAACGCCAGCCTCGACGCGGGCGTGGCGGTGAACCTCGGCAATGCCATCGACCTGGCCGGAAACACCCTGACCTTGCCTGGCACCAGCGCAACCACCCTGGGTGGTGTGATCAGCGGCACCGGCGCGCTGGTCAAGAACGGCAGCACCAATCTCACCCTGGGCGGCGCCAACACCTTCAGCGGTGGCCTCACCCTCAACGCCGGCACCCTGACCCTGGCCAGCGCCACGGCGCTGGGTACCGGCGCTCTGACCGTAGGCGGCGCGTCGACGTTGGCCAACACGGCGGCGCTGACCCTGGGCAACGCCGTCAACCTGGGCGGCAACCTGACCCTGACAGGCGCCAACAACCTCAACCTGGCCGGGACCCTCAGCGGCACCGGCGGCCTGGTCAAGAACGGCAGCGCCAGCCTGACCCTCAGCGGCAACAACACCCACAGCGGCGCCACCGCGCTCAACGCCGGCACCCTGGTGCTGGGCAGCAACACCGCGCTGGGCACCGGCGTGCTCAACGCCGCGGCCAACACCAGCCTGGACACCAGCGTCGCCGGGCTGAACATCGGCAACGGCCTGAACCTGGCCGGCAACCTCAACCTGCCCGGCAGCAACGACCTGACCCTGAGTGGCGTCATCGCCGGCAGCGGCGGCCTGACCAAGGCCGGCAACACCACGCTGACCTTGACCGGCGCCAACACCAACAGCGGTTCCACCTTCCTCAACGGCGGCACTCTGGTGGTCGGCAACAACACGGCGCTCGGTACCGGCATCCTCAACACCGCCGTGGGTACCCACCTGGATGCCAGCACCGCGGTCAGCCTGGCCAACGACGTCATTGCCGCCGGCCCCCTGACCATCGACGGCACTGCCAACCTCGGGCTGAGCGGCGTGATCAGCGGCATCGGCTCGCTGGTCAAGAACGGCAATGCCAGCCTGACCCTGAGTGGCAGCAACACCTTCACCAACGGCACCCAGCTCAATGCCGGTACCTTGATTCTCGGCAGCAACACCGCACTGGGCATCGGCGGCCTGACCCTGGGCGGCAACGCCAACCTGGACACCAGTACCGCCGTTTCGGCGACCAACAGCATCAGCCTGGGCGGCAACACCTTGACCGTGCTGGGCAGCAACGCCACCACCCTGACCGGGCAGATCAGCGGCACCGGCGCCCTGGTCAAGAGCGGTAGTGCCAGCCTGACGCTCAATGGCAACAATACCTTCAGTGGCGGCACCACCCTGAACGCTGGGCTGCTGACCCTGGGCAACAGCAATGCCCTGGGCACCGGCGGCCTGACCCTGGGCGGCAATGCCAGCCTCGACGGCAGCGGCACCCTGAACCTGGGCAACGCCATCAACCTCGCCGGCAACACCCTGACCCTGCCAGGCAGCAACACCACCACCTTGGGCGGTGTGATCAGCGGTACCGGCGCACTGGTCAAGAACGGCGCCACCAACCTGACCCTGAGCGGCGCCAACACCTTCAGCGGCGGCCTCACGCTCAATGCCGGTACCTTGACCCTGGCCAGCGCCGCCGCGTTGGGAACCGGCGCGTTGACGGTCGGTGGTGCGTCGACCCTGGCCAACTCGGCGGCGATGACCCTGAACAACGCCGTCAACCTCGGTGCCGACCTGACCTTGCCGACCACCAGCAACCTCACCCTGGCCGGCACCCTCAGCGGCACTGGCGGCCTGGTCAAGAATGGCAGCGCCACCCTGACCCTGAGCGGCAACAACACCCATAGTGGCGCCACCACCCTCAACGCCGGCACCCTGGTGGTCGGCAGCAACACCGCACTGGGCACCGGTGCGCTCAACGCCGCCAACAACACCACGCTGGACACCAGCGTGGCCGGGCTGAACCTTGGCAACGCGCTCAACCTGGCGGGCAACTTCATCCTGCCCGGCAGCAACGATTTGACCCTGAGCGGCGTCATCGCCGGTGCCGGCGGCATCACCAAGAATGGCGGCACCACACTGACCCTGACCGGCAACAACAGCAACAGCGGCATCACCCGCCTGAACGCCGGTACCCTGGTGGTCGGCAGCAACACTGCGCTGGGTACCGGTACCCTCAGTACCCTGGCCGGTACCCACCTGGATGCCAATACGGCGGTGAGCCTGGCCAACGACGTGAACATCGCCGGCCCGTTGACCATCGATGGCAGCGCCGACCTGGGCCTGAGCGGCGTGGTCAGCGGCATCGGTTCGCTGGTCAAGAATGGCAACGCCAACCTGACCCTGAGCGGCAACAACCTCTACACCAACGGCACCCAGCTCAATGCCGGCACCTTGACCCTGGGCAGCAACACCGCGCTGGGCATCGGCGCCCTGACCGTGGGCGGCAACGCCAACCTCGACGCCAGCACCGCCGTCGCCGTGACCAACGGCATCAACCTCGGCGCCAATACCCTGACCGTGCTGGGCAGCAACGCCACCACCCTCGGCGGTCTCATCAGCGGTAGCGGTGCGCTGGTCAAGAACGGCAGCGCCGCGCTGACCCTCAACGGCAACAACACCTACAGCGGTGGTACCACCCTAAATGCCGGCACCCTGGTCCTGGGTAACAACAACGCCATCGGTGGTGGCGCCTTGAGCGTGGGCGGCAATGCCAGCCTCGACTCCAGCGCCACCCTCAACCTCGGCAACGCCATCGCCCTTGGCAACGGCGCTACCCTGACCCTGCCAGGCAACAACACCACGACCTTGGGCGGCGTAATCAGCGGTGCCGGGGCCTTGACCAAGAACGGCAGCAGCAATCTGACCCTGAGCGGCGCCAATACCTTCAGCGGTGGCCTGAACCTCAATGCCGGCACCCTGACCTTGGCCAACGCCGCCGCGCTGGGCACCGGCGCATTGAACGTCGGCAGCGCCTCGACACTGGCCAACAGCGTGGCGATGACCCTGGGCAACGACGTCAACCTCGGCGCCAACCTGACCCTCGGCGGCAGCAACAACCTGACCCTGGGCGGTGTGCTCAGTGGTACCGGCGGGTTGATCAAGAACGGCGTGTCCGACCTGACACTCACTGGCAACAACACCTTCAGCGGCGCCATCGACCTGCTCGGCGGCAGCATCACCACGGTCGGCAGCACGGCCCTGGGCAATACCTCGGCGGTCAGCGTCGGCGCCGGCACCAGCCTCAATCTCGGCGCCAGCGCCACCATCGGTGGCCTGAGCGGGGCCGGCACGGTGAACATCGCCGGCGGCGGTGCCCTGACCCTGGGCGGCAACAACCTCAACAGCGTGTTCAGCGGTGCCCTGGCCGGCAGTGGCGGGCTGGTCAAGACCGGTACCGGCAGCTTCGAACTGTCCGGCGTCAACGTGCTCGGCGGCAATACCACGGTCAATGCCGGCCTGCTCAACGTCACCGGCTCGCTGGCCAGCGCCAACGTGCAGGTCAACAGCGGCGCCAGCCTCGGCGGCACCGGTAGCTTGCTGGGCGCGGTCGACATCGCCGACGGCGCGCACCTGCTGGCCAACAGCGGCGCGACCCTCGGCACCGGTGCGCTGACCCTGCACAGCGGCTCGATCCTCGACTTCGGCTTGGCATCGCCGGCCACCGGCGGCACCGCGTTGGTCAACGTCAATGGCAACCTGACCCTGGACGGCACTCTCAACGTCACCGACCTCGGCGGCTTCGGCACCGGTATCTACCGCCTGTTCGACTACACTGGCGCGCTGGTCGACAACGGCCTGCTGATCGGCAACGTGCCGGGCGTCATGTTGCCCGGCGACCTTCAGGTGCAGACCTCCATTGGCAGTCAGATCAACCTGCTGGTCGGCGGCGCCAGTGGCACCGTGCAGTTCTGGGATGGCGCGCAGACCGTGCCCAATGGCGTGATCGATGGCGGTTCCGGTACCTGGAACGGTGGCAACACCAACTGGACCGATGTCAACGGCGTGCTCAACGGCAGCTGGGCTAGCGATTTTGCGGTATTCCAGGGTACTGCGGGCGATGTCACCGTGGTCGGCACCCAGGCCGTCACTGGCCTGCAGTTCGTCACCAACGGCTATCGCCTGATCGGCGCTGGTGGCCTGGACCTGGTCAACGGCAGCAACGGCGCCTTTGCCGTGCGTGTCGACCCGGGTGTCACCGCGACCCTCAACGTCGGCCTCTCTGGCAGCGGCCAACTGGCCAAGCTCGACAGTGGCACGCTGGTGCTCAATGGCGCCAACAGCTATACCGGCGGCACCCTGTTCAATGGCGGCACGCTGGTGGTCGGCAACAACACCGCCTTCGGTACCGGCGCGGTCAGCACCGCCAACGGCACTACCCTGGACAGCAATACATCCGTCACCCTCGGCAACGCCTTCAGCCTCAGCGGTGCCCTGACCGTCGCCGGCTCCGCCGATCTGGGCCTGTCCGGTGTGGTCTCGGGGCTTGGCAGCCTGATCAAGAACGGCGGCGCCAACCTGACCCTGGGCAATGCCAACACCTACAGCGGCGGCACCAGCCTGGGTGCCGGCACCCTGACCCTGGGCAACGCCCAGGCCCTGGGCACTGGCGGCCTCACCGTGACCGGCGCCGCCAGCCTGGCCACCACCGGCAACCTGGCGCTGGGCAATACTATCGCCCTGAACGCCAACCTCACCCTGCCGGGGAGCAACGACCTTACCCTCAACGGTGCGCTGAGCGGCACCGGTGGCCTGATCAAGGGCGGTGCCGGCACGCTCACCCTCAACGGCAGCAACAGCCAGCAGGGCATTACCAGCCTGAACGGCGGAACCCTTGTGGTCGGCAGCAACACGGCGCTGGGCACGGGTGCCCTGAACGCAGCCGGCGGCACTACCCTGAGCAGCAATGCCAACGTCACCCTGGCCAACCTGATCAACCTGGCCGGTAACCTGACCGTCGCCGGGGCGCAGAACCTGACCCTGGGCGGCAACGTCACCGGCGTCGGCGGCCTGACCAAGACCGGCAGCGGCACCCTGACCCTGAACGGCACCAATGGCAATCTGGGCAACACCAATCTCAATGCCGGCACCCTGGTGCTCGGCAGCTCCAGCGCCCTCGGCCTCGGCCAGCTCAACGCGGCTGCCGGGACCACCCTGGACAGCGCCTCGACGATCACTATCGGCAACACCGTCAACCTGGGGGGCAACCTCACCATCGCCGGCAGCAACGACCTGGGCCTGGGCGGGCTGGTCACGGGGGCCGGCAGCCTGACCAAGAACGGTGCCGGCAACCTCACCCTCAGTGGCGCCAACACCTTGGTTGGCGGCGTGACCCTCAATGCCGGCACGCTCACCCTGGGCAACAACCAGGCCCTGGGTACCGGCAGCCTGACCGTCGGCGGCGCCAGCAACCTGGCCACCACCGGCGCCCTGACCTTGGCCAACCAGGTGGCGCTGAACGACACCCTGAGCCTGACCGGCACCAACGACCTGACATTGAACGGCGTGATCAGCGGTACCGGCGGCCTGACCAAGACCGGTACCGGTAACTTGACCCTCGGCGCCGCCAACACCTACCAAGGCACCACCACACTAGGCGCTGGCACCCTGACGCTGGGCAACAATACCGCCCTGGGCACGGGCAGCCTGTCGGTGACCGGTAACAGCACCCTGGCCACCACCGGCGTGCTGCAGGTGACCAACGCCATCGGCCTCGGCGCCGGTACCACTCTCGGCGTCAACAACACCCAGGCCCTGACCCTCGATGGTGTCATCAGCGGTGCCGGTGCGCTGAACAAGCTGGGTGCCGGGCAACTGGTGCTCAATGGCAGCAACACCTACGCCGGCGGCACCTCGCTGCAGGCCGGCAGCCTGCTGCTGGGCAACGCCGGCGCCCTGGGCAGCGGCGCCCTGACCGTCACCGGCGCAGCCGGCCTCGACGCGAGCCAGGCACTGGCACTGGCCAATGCCGTCAATCTCGCCGGTGGCAACCTGACCCTCGGCGGCAGCCAGGCGCTGACCCTCAACGGCGTGGTCTCCGGCAGCAATGGCCTGGTCAAGAACGGCGCCGCCAGCCTGACCCTCAACGGCAACAACACCTACAGCGGCGGCACCACCCTCAACGCCGGCACCTTGGTGGTCGGCAGCAACACCGCGCTGGGTAGCGGCGACCTCAGCACCGGCGCCAACACCAGCCTCGATGCTGGCGGTGCGGGCGCTACCCTGGCCAACAACGTGCACCTGGGCGGCACCCTCAACCTGCCGGGCAGCGCCGACCTGACCCTCACCGGCGTGGTGGATGGCGTCGGCGGCCTGAACAAGGCCGGTGCCAGCACCCTGACCCTCAACGGCGCCAACAGCTACCTGGGCGGCACCACCCTCGGTGCAGGCCGGCTGGTGGTCGGCAACGACAACGCGCTGGGGCAGGGCGCCCTGACCGTCGCCGGGGTCTCGTCCCTCAGCAGCGGCGCCAGCACCACCCTGGCCAACAACGTCACCCTCAACGCTGGCCTGACAGTCGATGGCAGCAATGACCTGACCCTCAACGGCGTGATCAACGGCACGGCAGGCCTGACCAAGAACGGCAGCGGCAACCTGACCCTCAATGGCAACAACGGCTACCAGGGCGGCACCCAGCTCAACGCCGGGCGCCTGACCCTGGGCAGCAGCGGCGCACTGGGTACCGGCACCCTGGCGGTCACCGCCGACGCCACCCTGGCCAACAGCTCGGCCATGGCCTTGGGCAACACCATCGCCCTGAGCAACGGTGCCAACCTGACTATCGAAGCCGCCAATGCGCTGATCCTCAGCGGCGACCTTGGCGGCGGTGGCAACCTGGTCAAGACCGGCGTCGCCGACCTCACCCTGGTCGGCGTCAAGACCTTCACCGGCAACGTCGACATCCAGGCGGGCTCCCTCACCACCCTCGGCAGCGGTGTGCTGGCCAACGTCGACACCCTCAACGTCGGCGCCAGCGGCCAGCTCAAACTCAACGGCAACGCCAGCCTCGGCAGCCTGACCGGCAGCGGCCTGGTCGATGTTGGGGGCGGCAGCGTCCTGAGCCTGGGCGGCAACAACCTCAGCAGCACCTTCGCCGGTGGTCTCAACGGCCTGGGCGGCCTGACCAAGGTCGGCAGCGGCACCCTGACCCTGACCGGCACCAGCAACCTGGCCGACAACACGCTGGTCAACGCCGGTACCTTGAAGGTCGATGGCACCTTGGGCAGCAACCTGCTGACCGTGGCCAGTGGTGCGACCCTCACCGGCAGCGGCACCGCCAATTCCTCGGTGGTGATCGACAACGGTGGCCACCTGGCCGGGCAGAGCGGCGCGACCCTGGGCCTCGGCAGCCTGGTGCTCAACAGCGGTTCGATCGTCGATATCGGCCTCGGCTCGCCGTCCACTGGCGGCACCGCGCTATTCAACGTCGGTGGCAACCTGACCCTCGACGGCACGCTCAACGTGAGCAGTATCGGCGGCTTCGGCAACGGTGTGTACCGCGTCTTCGACTACACCGGCGCCCTCACCGACAACGGTCTGGACTTCGGCAGCCTGCCGCTGGGTGTGGGCCTGGGCGACGTGAGCTTGCAGACCGCCCTGGCCAACCAGGTCAACCTGCTGGTCAGCGCTGCGGGGCTCAATATCCAGTTCTGGGATGGCAGCCAGAACGTGGCCAACGGTCAGGTCGACGGCGGTGCCGGCGTGTGGAACGCCGGCAATACCAACTGGACCGACCTCAACGGCCTGACCAACACCACCTGGGGCAGCACCTTCGCGGTGTTCCAGGGCACTGCCGGCGATGTCACCGTCGACGGCAGCCAGACGGTCAACGGCCTGCAGTTCGTCAGCGATGGCTACCGCCTGCTGGCGGGCACCGCCGGTGCGCTCGACCTGATCAACGGCGCGAGTGGCGACACCAGCGTGCGGGTCGATCCGGGCGCCACGGCGACCCTCGATGTCGGCCTGACCGGCGTCGGCAAGCTCAACAAGCTCGACAGCGGTACCCTGGTGCTCAACGGCAGCAACAGCTACAGCGGCGGTACCGTGCTCAGTGGCGGTACCTTGATCGTCGGCAGCAACACGGCCCTGGGCAGCGGTGCGCTTGAAACCGCGGCGGGTACCACCCTCGACAGCAATGCCTCGGTCACGCTGGCCAATGCCATCACCCTGGCGGGGCCGCTGAACATCGCCGGCAGCAACGACTTGGCGCTGGGCGGCAACATCGGCGGCGCCGGTGGCCTGGTCAAGGCTGGCAGCGCCCGGCTGGCGCTGGCTGGCAACAACACCTATGCCGGCAACACCGCGCTCAACGGCGGCACCCTGGTGCTGGGCTCCAATACCGCACTGGGCAGCGGCAGCCTGAACACCGTGGCCGGCACCAGCCTGGACAGCAGCCAGGCCGTGACCTTGGCCAACAACGTCAACGCCACCGGTGACCTGACGATCCTGGGCAGCAACGACCTGACCCTCGGCGGCACCGTCGGCGGCAGCGGCCGCCTGCTCAAGGCCGGCGTCGCCCGCTTCGCGCTGATGGGCGCCAACACCTACAGCGGTGGTACCGAGCTGCAGGCCGGCACCTTGGTGGTGGGCAACGATGCCGCCCTTGGCAGCGGTGGCCTGGACGTCACCGGTAACGCCAACCTCGACAGTGCCAGTGCCGTCACCTTGGCCAACTCGGTGAATGTCAGCGACGTGCTCAACGTGCTGGGCAGCAACGACCTGCACCTGGCCGGCGTGCTCAGTGGTGCAGGTACCTTGAACAAGAGCGGCCTGGCTGACCTGACGCTGTCGGGCAACAACACCTTCAGCGGCATCCTCAATATCCTGTCCGGCAGCCTGAGCACCGTCGGCACCACCGCCCTGGGCACCCAGAGCGAGCTGAACGTCAGCAGTGGCGCCAGCCTCAACCTCGACGGCAACACCACACTGGGTGACATAGGAGGCACTGGTGCGATCGCCATCGCCGCTGGCAACAGCCTGAACGTCGAAGGCGGCACCTTCGATGGCAATATCGGTGGCACTGGCACCCTGAACAAACTCGGCGCCGGCACCCTGGCGCTGCGCAGCGCCAACAGCCACACCGGCAATACCAACGTGCAAGGCGGCGGGCTGAAGGTGGATGGGTCCCTGGCCAGCGGCACGGTCAACGTCGCCAGCGGCGCCACCCTCAGCGGTGCCGGCAGCCTCGGTGGTGCGGTGACCGTGGCCAATGGCGGCAACCTGGCGGCCATCGGCGGCAGCACCCTGAATGCCGGCAGCCTGGTGCTCGACAGCGGCGCCAACTTCAACGCTTCGCTGGGCGCACCGTCGGCTGGCAGCACACCGCTGGTCAACGTGGCCAACGACCTGACCCTGGGCGGCACCCTCAACGTCACCGACATCGGCGGCTTCGGCGCCGGCGTGTATCGACTGTTCGCCTACGGCGGCAGCCTCACCAACAACGGCATGAGCTTCGGCACCACGCCGGTGCCGGTCACCGACCTGACGGTGCAGACCGCCGTGGCCAACCAGGTCAACCTGGTGGTCGGTGGCGCCAGCAACGTGTTGTTCTGGGACGGCAGCCAGACCGTGGCCAACGGTGTGATCGAGGGCGGCAGCGGCGTCTGGGATGCCACCAACACCAACTGGACCGACGCCAACGGCGTGCTCAACGGCACCTGGAACGACACCTTCGCCGTGTTCCAGGGCGCCCCCGGCACCGTCACCGTGAACGGCAGCCACAACATCACCGGCCTGCAGTTCGTCACCGACGGCTACGTGCTCAATGCAGGGACGGCCGGTGAACTGCTGGGCAACGGCACCACCAACCTGCGGGTCGACAGCGGCGTCACCGCCACCCTCAACGTCGCCCTCAACGGCACCGGCAGCGTCGCCAAGCAAGACGGCGGCACCCTGGTGCTCAACGCTGCCAATGGCTACAGCGGCGGTACCGCCCTCAACGGCGGCACTCTGGTGCTAGGCAACGATAGCGCGCTGGGCAGTGGCGCCCTGACGGCCGCGGGCGGCACCACGCTGGACAGCAACACCGCCGTGACCCTGGCCAACAATGCCGTGCTCAACGGCGCCCTGGCCATCGGCGGCAGCAACGCCCTGACCCTCAACGGCGTGGTCAGCGGCACCGGTGGGCTGATCAAGAATGGCGCTGGCCTGTTGACACTGAACGGTGCCAACACCTACACCGGCGGCACCCAGGTCAACGCAGGCGGCGTGGTGGGCAATACCACCAGCCTGCAAGGCGCGATCCTCAACAACGCGGCCCTGACCTTCGAGCAGAACGCCAACGGCAGCTACACCGGCAACCTCACCGGTACTGGCACCCTGACCAAGAACGGCACTGGCGAACTGCTGCTGACCGGCATCAATGGCCTGACCGGCGCGACCCAGGTCAACGCCGGCAGCCTGCTGGTCAATGGCCGCCTCGACAGTGCCACCGTGCAGGTCGCCACCGGCGCCCGCCTGGGCGGCAGCGGTACCTATGGCGGCGCGGTGCAGATCGCCAATGGCGCCACCCTGGCCGCCGGCCAGAGCGCCACGCCGCTCACCGTCGGCAGCCTCGACCTGGCGTCGGGCAGCGCCCTGGACTTCAGCCTCGGCGCCCCGGCGGCCTCCACCACCGTGGTCAAGGTCAACGGCAACCTGGTGCTGGACGGCACGCTGAACATCACTGATGCCGGTGGCTTCGGCACCGGTGTCTACCAACTGTTCAGCTACGGCGGCACGCTCACCGACAACGGCCTGGTGTTCGGTGCGATTCCGGGCAGCGTGGTTCTGGGTGACCTGAGCCTGCAGACTGCCATCGCCAACCAGATCAACCTGGTGGTACAGAACGCCGGCGAAGAGCTGCAGTTCTGGAATGGCGGCAAGATCAATCCCGACGGCAGCATCGGCGGTGGCAGCGGAACCTGGGGGCCGAATACCGGGTGGACCAACGCCGGTGGCACCAGCAGCGAAGGTTGGAGTGGTGGCTACGCGGTCTTCGGCGGTACCTCTGGCACCGTCACCGTGGTCGGCAACCAGTCGTTCGAGGGCTTGCAGTTCCTCAGCAACGGCTACCAGGTCGTGCCTGGCGCTGGCGGTAGCCTGACGCCGGTCAACGGTGCCGATGGCAGCCTGGCGTCGGTGCGTGTCAACGCTGGTGCCACCGCCACCGTCAGCGTGCCGCTGGTCGGTAGCGGCGGCATCGAGAAACTCGACGCTGGCACTCTGATCCTCTCGGGCGCCAACACCTACAGCGGTGGCACCACCGTCAGTGGCGGTACCCTGGTCGGCAACACCACCAGCCTGCAGGGCAGCATCCTCAACAATGCCAACCTGGTCTTCGCCCAAGGCAGCAATGGCACCTTCAACGGCACTCTCAGCGGTACTGGCACCACCACCAAGCAGGGCGGTGGTACCTTGCTGCTGACTGGCAACCAGCCGTTCAGTGGCGCCTTCAACGTCAACCAAGGCGTGTTGCAGGTGGGCGATGCGGCCAATCCGGGCAGCAACCTCGCAGCCCAGGTCACAGTGGCCAATGGCGCCGCACTGACCGGCAACGGCACCGTCGCCGGCCTGACCAACAACGGCACCGTGCTGCCAGGGCCTGCCGGTAACCTGAACGTGTCGGGCAACTTCACCAACGGCGCCACCGGCACCCTGGTGATCGACCTCGGCACCTCGCCGGTGAACTACCTGAATGTGGGCGGCACCGCCAACCTCGGCGGCAGCCTGATGGTCGCCAACCTGGCCAGTGGCAACGGCCAGTACACCGTGGTCAGCGCGGCGGGTGGGGTGAACGGCACCTTCGCCACCACCAACCTGGCCAACTCGGCGTTCCTCAACAGCTCGCTGAACTACGGCGCCAACCAGGTGACCCTGTCCGTCAGCCGCAACGGCAACTCCTTCGCCGATGTCGCCGCTACTGGCAACCAGCGTGGCGTGGCCACCGCGCTGGCCAGTGCCGGAGCGCCGGCCGAACTGGTCAACAACCTGCTGCCGCTGGACCGCCAGGGCGCCCAGGCGGCGTTCGACAGCCTGTCCGGCGAGATCCACGCCAGCACCGCGACCGTGCTGATCGAGGACTCACGCTACGTCCGCGACGCGGTCAATGACCGCCTGCGTCAGGCCGATTGCACCAACCAGGACGACCCGCGTCGCACCCTGGCGCCGACCGCCAACCAGCAACTGACCAGCGAAGGCTGCCAGGGCCAGGCCGTGGGCTGGATCCGTGCCATCGGCGGCTGGGGCACCTACGACGGCAGCAGCAGCCATGCCAGCGTCGACCGCGACCTGTCGGGCTTCATGCTCGGTGTGGACCGCGCGCTGGACGATGAGTGGAAAGTGGGTGCCGCCGCCGGCTACACCCGCTCGAGCATCGACGCGCACCGTCGCCGCTCGGACGCCACGGTGGACAGCTACCACCTGACCACCTATCTCGGTTACCAGCTGGATGCCTTCGCCGCTCGCCTGGGCGTGGCCTACAGCTGGCACGACATCGACACCAAGCGCGATGTCACCGTCGGCAGCTACGACGACCGCCTCAAGGCCAAGTACAAGGCGCGCAGCGCCCAGGTGTTCGGTGAGGTGGGTTACGCCATCGATGCCGGCGGCATTGCCCTGGAGCCGTTCGCCGGGCTGGCGTATGTCAACTACGACAGCGACACCGCCCATGAGAAGGGCGGGGCAGGGCGGCTGGAGGGCAAGGTCGACCAGGATGTGACCTTCTCCACCCTGGGCGTGCGGGCTGGCAAGCGCATCCTGCTCGACAACGGCAGCACCATCACGCCGCGGTTGTCGGTGGGCTGGCGTCATGCCTTCGGTGACGACAAGCCCGATGCCGATCTGCGCTTCATCGGTGGCGGCGACGGTTTCAGCACCGAGGGTGTGCCGATTGCCAAGGACGCGGCGGTGGTCGAGGCCGGGGTGGACCTGTCGGTGGGCGCGAGCGGCAAGCTCGGGGTCGGGTACTCCGGGCAGCTGTCCAGCGAGAACCGTGACCATGGCGTGGTGGTGAGCTTCAGCATGGGGTTCTGAGGTAGTTTGCGGGGGGCTGCTTTGTAGTCCCCGGCGACCTCAAGTTCGGCCTTTTCCTGGTTTTTGGCTGCGGGGGTTGTTGACCGCATCAGGGCCACCAGGTGTTCGCCGCAAATCTTGCAGCGCCTACAAGATCGAGCGCCGCCCGCGCGGCGCATCGCTGGCAAGCCAGCTCCCACATTTGTTTCGGGCCAGTTATGCCTGCGCTGCCGCGGCTGTACGCCTTGTGGGTACGACGCGGTTTCAGTGTGGGCGCCACTGGTGTCCCACCTGTCTCAAGACATGCACCAAGGCGGACAGCGACAACTTCACAGGACAGACTGGCCGGAAACAAATGTGGGAGCTGGCTTGCCAGCGATGCGCCGCGCGGGCGGCGCTCGGTCTCATAGGCGCTGCAAGGCCATCGTCAAGCACCTGGCCGCCATAACGCGATCAAAACCTCGACCCACACCCGTAAGACATTTCCGAATTTGAAACCAAATCCTTCAGCCAGCCAGCGCTTCGGACCTATCCTTCGCGCCTGCCGGAAGGCTCTGAATTGGCCGGGAAATACATCAGGGGTACCGTCACTGGGTCGTCACATATGGCGACCGGGTGTGAGAAGCCCGTTGTGTGAACCATGTCGATTTCGTCAATGGCGGTCGTGCGCGTGCAGGCTTTGGCCTGACCGTGGATTCATGGTTACACACGGGCTTCTCACCATGCGTACGACTGCCACCCTAATCTGTGAGAAGGATCAAGGTGGTTGTTCCTGAATTTCAATTTCGAGGAGTAACCATGAAAAAACTTGTACCCGACCCACCCTATCCAATCCCCTTCGTCACCATCATCAGCGACCTCGACCCCGAGGACGCCATGGCCCATGCCAACAAGCTGATGCACATCCTCAGCGACACCGTCCACGCCTACACCGTCTGCCAGCGCGACGCGCGCCTCGACGTGATGATGGACAGCATCGAGATCCTCGGCCAACTGGTCATCTCGCTGGTCCGCCACGCCCGGGCCAAGGGGGCGCCGGTATGAGCGACGACTTCAAACCCGGCCCGACCCAGGGCAAGACCACCTGCCTCGCGATCTTCTGTATCCAGCCCGGCATCCCGTTCGACCACGCCTTCGGCGACCTGTCGGTGTTGCTCGGCTGCGTGGCGCATTTCACCACCGAGGCGGAGATGGAAGGGGACCTCATGGCCGGCAGTGCCGCACGGATTCTCAGTGGGCTGGCCAAGGGGCTGATCGATGACATGGAATTGGGGTTGAATCGAGCGCGGTGAATGGGGGCTGCTGCGCAGCCCTTTCGCCGGCAAGCCGGCTCCCACCGGGTTTTGTGTAATGCCTGTGGGAGCCGGCTTGCCGGCGAAAGGGCCGCAAAGCGGCCCCAGGGATGCCAGACCGAGCCACTGTCGTTAGACTGTCATCTCCTCACCACCGGACAGGAGTCCCGGCGTGCCCGACCCCCGCAGTTTCCCCAGCGACCTGTGCCTCGACAGCCCACGCCTGCAGCTGCGCCCCATGCGCCATGGCGATGCGCAGCAGTGGCTGACCATCATGGCCGACCCGGAAGTGATGCGTTACTGGTACCACGCCCCCTGGCAGACCCTGGCCGAGGCCGAGAGCGCCCTGGCCGCCGACCGCGAGGCCTATGCCGCCGGCCAGTTGCTCAAGCTGGGCATGTACCGCCGAGACAACGGCGAGTTGATCGGCATGGTCCAGCTGTTCAACCTCGAAGAGGGCTCGCGCCGGGGCGAGATCGGCTACTGCCTGGCCAAGTCCGCCCAGGGCCGGGGCTACATGGACGAAGCGCTGACCTGCTTCATCGACTACCTCGCCCACACCCTGCACCTGCGCCGCCTGGAGGCGGAAATCGACCCGCGTAACCAGGGCTCGGCGCGCACCTTGGAGCGCCAGGGTTTCGTGTTGGAAGGCACTTTGCGTGCGCGCTGGTGCGTGGCCGGTGAGCTGTCTGACTCGGGGCTTTATGGTCTGCTGCTCGAGCCGCCTGTCGCCTGACGCCCGCTTGCGCTATGGTCGCGCCTTTCGCTGCTGGATGGAGCCTGCGCGTGCCTGCTTTGTATGTGCTGTTCACCCTTGTGCTGTTCCTGCTTTGCCTGTGTTTCGATGGCCTGCTGATGGGCGTCGACGGGCATATGCCGGCGTTGCAGATACTGGTCATGGGCCCATGGGGCATTGCCTTCGGGTTGTACCAGTGGTTTGCCAATCCGTTGCTGGGGCTGGCGATCCTCGCCCGTCGGCGTTTTCGCCGGGTGGCGCTTGGCGCTGGCCTGATCGCCCTGGGCCTGGCGCTCAGTTGCCTGGGTATCGAGCGGCTGCCGGACAACCGCAGCTATGAATTCCTGCCGCTGACCGGTTTCGGCCCCGGCTACTACCTGTGGACACTGGCAATCCTGCTGTTCTGCCTGGGGCAGGGGTGGTGGTGCCGCAAGGCGCAAACGGCGCAGGATATGCCGCGCTGGCGCTGGTTCGATGTGCTGTTGATCGCGGTGCTCATGACCACGATCTACGTGGCGACCAAGATGCCCAGCCTAGGCGTGCAAATTCGCAGTTCCGATGAGCCGATGGAGCAGGCACAGGCAGTCTTGGGTTTGGAAAGCCAGCAGGTGCTGGGTTAAGGTCGCATCTCGTCCGCTTTCAGCAGGTGCCTGACTTGCCCGCTTTCTACCTGACCACCAGCCTCGCCCTGTACCTGCTGAGCCTGGCCTTCGACGGCGCCCTGACGGGCGCCGGGCGGCATGTGCCGGCCTTGCAGATGCTGCTCTACGGCCCTTGGGGCATCGCCTTCGGGCTCTACCAGTGGTTGGCCAACCCCCTGCTGGCACTGGCGATCCTCGCCCACCGGCGGTTCCGGCGCCTGGCGCTGGGCTGCGGCTTGCTGGCGTTGTACCTGGCGGTTAGCAGCTTTACCATCGAACGGCTGCCGGATAACCAGAGTTATGCCTTCCAGGATGTGACGGGCTTCGGAGCGGGTTTCTACCTGTGGTTGTTGGCGATTCTGTTGTTCTGCCTGGGGCAGCTCTGGTGGTGCTGGAAGGCCCGTTCGGCGGCGGATGTACCGGGCTGGGGCTGGCTCGATGTGGCGTTGATCGCGGCGCTGAGCGTGACGCTGTATGCCGGTACGCAGATGCCGTCGCTGCGCTTCGAGCCGCACAAGGTGATCGTGCCCCCGGAGCAGCCGCAAACCTTGTGATGGTCTTAGCGCGCCGTCCCCCACTGCACCACGATCATTCCCAGCACGATCATCCCCACCCCGGCCAACCGCAGCAGGTTGACCGGCCGTTCCGGCAACCCCATCAAGCCGAATTGGTCGATCAACAGCGACGACAGCACCTGCCCGGCCACCACGCAAACGATGAACCCCGCGGCTCCCAGCCGTGGCGTCAGCACCAGCGCGGCGGTGATGTAGAGCACCCCGGCAACCCCGCCGAACCAGGCCCACCAGGGCGCATGGGCCAGTTGCTGCACCTGTGGCAGAGGCGCGCGCATCAGCAGCAGGGCCGGCACCAGCATCAGCAGGCTGACCAGCAACGACACCCCGGCCGCCCATAGCGGATGGCCGAGCAGGCGCCCGAGCGCGGCATTGCTGCCCGCCTGAAACGGCACGGCCGCCCCGGCGAGCAGGGCGATGAGCAAGGGGAGGGTGGCGAAGAGGTTGGCGGGCATGGTGTCTACTCCTGATCAAAACACTGGCCTTAGTCTTCGCTATGCACTTCAATGATGGAAATTCGAATTTTGCACAGGCTGTATTCGTAGCATGGATGATTTGCGCCGTATCGACCTCAATCTACTGCTGACCCTGCACGCCCTGCTCAGCGAGCAGCATGTCTCGCGTGCGGCATTGCGCCTGCACCGCAGCCAACCGGCGGTCAGCCATGCGTTGGCGCAGTTGCGCGAGATCTTCGCCGATCCGCTGCTGGTGCGACGCGGTGGCCGCCTGCAACTGACTGCCCGCGCCGAATCCCTGCACGCACCTTTGCAGGAGGCTTTGCAGCAACTCGACGGATTGCTCGGCACGCCGGGCTTCGAGCCGGCGCGGGCTCGGCGTACCTTTCGCCTGGCCATGTCCGACTACGGAGCCCGCGTGGTGTTGCCGACGCTGATGCGCCAGCTGCGCCGCGAAGCGCCAGGTATCGACCTGGTGGTGTCCCAGGGCAGCCGCGAAGCGATGCTCGGCCAACTGATCGACGGTGAGACGGACCTGGCGTTGGGTGTGTTTCCCGAGCTGCCGACGGAAATGGCCCAGCAGGTGCTGTTCGAGGAGTCCTTCGTCTGCCTGGCCGACCGCGCCAGCCTGCCGTCCCGTGGCGGCCTGGCGCTGGACTCGTGGCTGGCGCGGCCCCACGTGCTGGTGGCGGTGCGCCCCGGCATCGACAACGAGATCGACCAGGCTCTGGCCACCTTGGGCGCGCGTCGGCGCATCGCCTTGACCCTGCCGCATTGGGGCGTGGCCCAAAGTGTCATTGCCGGGACCGACCTGGTGCTCACCGTGGCCCGGCGCAGCCTCGCCGGTGCTCGCCTGGACCCCGCCCTGCGCCAGTTCGCGCCGCCCCTGGCGATCTCGCCGTTCGCCTTCGCCCAGGCCTGGCACTCGCGGCGCGACGGCGATGCCGGGCACCGCTGGCTGCGGACGCAAATCCAGGCGCTGTGCGTGAACGACGACGCGGCAGGGTGCTAGGCTGTGCCGCACTCATCCGCGAAAAGGAAAGCCCATGTTCAAGCATTGCCTGGTCGGCGCCGCCGCCCTGCTGATCGTTGCCGGCGCCCAGGCCGAGGACTATTCGCCCACCTACACCCAGTGCATGGACAAGGCCTCCAGCACCCTGGCCATGGGCGCCTGCATCCAGGCCGAAACCCAGTTGCAGGATGACCGGCTGAACCGGGTCTACAAGCAGCTCATGGCCAAGCTCGACAGCCAGCAGCAGAAGGACCTGCGCGAAGTACAGCGCACCTGGATGAAATACCGCGATGGCAACTGTGCGTTCCACGGCAAGTTGAGCAACGGCAGCATCTACCGCATCGAAGGTGCGATGTGCGAGATGGACATGAGCAAGGACCGGGCGGCTGAGCTGGAACGGGTGCTCAGCCCGGGGCAGTGATGTGCCATCCGCGAATCAGGTGCTGCGTTGCTCACGCAGCGCCCGGGCCTTCAGGTACTCACGCACTTGCACCCCGTCTCCGGCGAACTCGATCCGTTGCGCCTTGGCCGCACGCTGGTAGGCGTACATCGGGTCGTAGTATTCCTTGAGCAGCCCTTCTATCCACCCTCGGTGCAGGCTCACGTCGCCGCTGCGCAACTGCTCGTCCAGCGCCTGGTCGAGCAACGCCGACAATCGCTGGAAGCGCTCGCCGCCCAGGCGTTTGTAGATGTTGGTCATGCTCTGGCGCATGCGTTCGGCGAACAGCGCGCCGCCGGCCTCTGCACCATGCACGGCGATGAACTCGGCGCACAGGTTGATCACGTAGTCGCGCAGGATGCGCTCCACGCGATGCTCGAAGCTGTCCTCAAGCCACACCAGCGGATAGCGCTGCATGCCCTGGTACAGCTCCAGCGGCACCGCGCAGCTGCCGACCACACGGCCTTCGTCCTCGAGCACGAACTGGCCGATGCCCCGGTCACGTTTTTTCAGAATGTCGATGGCCAGCGCATTCTCGAAATCGATCTGCGCCGGCTGCGCGGTGGCGCGCTTGCCGAAGCTGGAGCCGCGGTGGTTGGCATGGCCTTCCAGGTCCAGCACGTTGTCCAGCTGGAGCAGCACGTCGGTCTTGCCGGTGCCGGTCAGGCCGCCCACCAGCACGAAGTCGCAGTGCTGCACCGCTTGCTGGGTGGTCTCCAGCAGCACGCTGCGCATGGCCTTGTAGCCGCCCACCACCTTGGGGTACTGGATACCGGCTTCCTGCAGCCAGCCCTGGACGATCTGTGAGCGCAAGCCGCCACGGAAGCAGTAGAGGTAGCCGTCGGGATGAGCCTGGGCGAATGCCGCCCAGGCGTCGAGGCGTTGCTGCTTCACCGCACCGTTGACCAACTGGTGGCCCAGGGTGATGGCGGCAGCCTGGCCCTGCTGCTTGTAGCAGGTGCCGACTTTCTGCCGTTCCTGGTCGGTCATCAGGGGGAGGTTGACCGCGCCGGGGAAGGCACCCTTGGTGAATTCGATCGGCGCGCGCATGTCCATCAGCGGCACGTCGTCGAGGAACAGCTGTTTCAGCTCGGTGCAGTCGGGACGCATCAGATCACCTCGACTGCGTGGCTCTGTCGCTCGACCAGTTCGCCGATCGGCGCCAGTTCGAGCCCGAGCTCTCGGGCCACCGCGAGGAACTCGGCCTCGCCTTGCGGGCTGACCGCCACCAGCAGGCCACCGCTGGTCTGCGGGTCGCACAGCAGGTGCTTCTGCTGGTCGCTCAGCGCGCCGATCTTATGGCCGTAGCTGTCGAAGTTGCGCAGGGTACCACCGGGGATGCAGCCCTCGGCCAGGTAATGCTCGACGCTGGGCAGGCGCGGCACCGCAGCGAATTGCAGGCGTGCGGTGAGGCCGCTGCCTTCGGCGACTTCGACCAGGTGGCCGAGCAGGCCGAAGCCGGTGACGTCGGTCATCGCCTGCACGCCGTCGAGCTTGCCGAAGCGGCTGCCCGGGGTGTTGAGGGTACACATCCAGTCGCGGGCCAGGCCCTGGTCCTGGTCGCGCAGCTTGGCCTTCTTCTCGGCGGTGGTGAGGATGCCGATGCCCAGTGGCTTGGTCAGGTACAGGCGGCAACCGACGCTGGCGGTGTCGTTGCGCTTGAGGTGGCGCTTGTTCACCACGCCGGTGACGGCCAGGCCGAAGATCGGTTCGGGGGCGTCGATGGAGTGGCCGCCGGCCAGCGGGATGCCGGCTTCGGCGCAGACCGCGCGGCCACCGCGAATCACCTCGCGGGCCACTTCCGGGGGCAGCACGTTGACTGGCCAGCCGAGGATGGCGATGGCCATCAGCGGGTCGCCGCCCATGGCGTAGATGTCGCTGATGGCGTTGGTGGCGGCGATGCGACCGAAGTCGTACGGGTCATCGACGATGGGCATGAAGAAATCGGTGGTCGACACTACTCCGCGTTCGTCGTCCAGGGCATAGACCGCGGCATCGTCGCGCGAAGCGTTGCCGACCCAGAGGTTCGGGTCCAGCGCCTGCGTACCGCTCTCGGCGAGGATTACATCCAGCACCTTGGGAGAAATCTTGCAGCCACAGCCGGCGCCGTGGCTGTACTGTGTCAGACGAATCGGCTCGCTCATACGCACCTCGGATTTTCGTGATGCGCGATTGTAGCAAAGCTGACCTTTGTGCCTTCGGCTCTTATACTTCCCTCGATCAGTCGCAAGCCCAGGCTTCAGGCTGCTTTCCCCGCTATGCAACCGGAGAACCCCCATGCTCAAACGCCCACTGGCACTCGCTGCCGGCCTCGTCCTGTCCTGCTGCGCGGTCGTCGCCCAGGCCGCCGATGTCCTGCGCGTCAGCGCCATCCCTGATGAAGCGCCGACCGAACTGCTGCGCAAATTCAAGCCGCTGGGTGAATACCTCGAGCAGCAACTGGGCATGAAGGTGCAGTTCGTGCCGGTCGCCGACTACCCGGCGGTGGTCGAGTCGCTGGCCAGCAATCGCCTGGACCTGGCCTGGCTGGGGGGCTTCACCTTCGTCCAGGTACACCTGAAAGACCCGACCGCCACGCCACTGGTGCAGCGCGAACAGGACGCCCAGTTCACCTCCAAGTTCATCACCGCCAATCCGGAGGTGAAGAGTCTGGCCGACCTGAAGGGCAAGACTTTCGCCTTCGGCTCGATCTCGTCCACCTCCGGCAGTCTGATGCCGCGCTACTTCATGCTCAAGGAAGACAACATCAAGCCTGAGAGCTATTTCAGCCGTGTCGCCTACTCCGGTGCCCATGACGCCACCGTGGCCTGGGTGGCGGCGGGCAAGGTCGATGCAGGCGTACTCAACGCCAGCGTATGGCAGAAACTGGTCGATGCTGGCAAGGTCGATACCGGCAAGGTGAAGGTATTCGCCACCACCCCGACCTACTACGACTACAACTGGACCGTGCGCGGCAATCTGGACCCGGCGCTGAAAGAGAAGATCAAGCAAGCCTTCCTCGCCCTCGATCCGGCAAAACCCTCGGACAAGGCGATCCTCGACCTGCAGGCCGCTAGCCGCTTCATCGAGACCAAGCCTGAGAACTACCAGGGCACCGAGCAGGCCGCACGCGAGGCCGGCCTGCTGAAGTGAGTATTCGTCTGCACGAGGCCAGCCTGCGCCACGGCAAGGTACAGGCCCTGAATGCTGTCGACCTGCGTATCGACAAGGGTGAGCGGGTTGCGATCATCGGGCCCTCCGGGGCCGGTAAATCCAGCCTACTGCACGTGATGGCCACCGCCACCAGGCCCAGCGCCGGGCAGCTCGATGTGCTCGACGCGCAGCCGTGGGCGTTGTCGGCGCGCGCGCGCCAGCACCTGCGCGCGCGTATCGGCCTGGTGCATCAGGCGCCTCCGTTGCCGCCGCGTCAGCGTGTGGTGACGGCGGTGCTGGCCGGTCGGCTGGGGCAATGGAGCACGTTGCGCGGCCTGCTCAACCTGGTGCATCCGGGCGATGTGCCGGGGGCTCGTCAGGTCCTGGCTGAACTGGGGCTGGCGGACAAGCTGTTCGTCCAGTGCGGGCAGTTGTCCGGAGGGCAGCTGCAGCGGGTCGGCATCGCCCGGGCGCTGTACCAGCGTCCGGAGGTGCTGCTGGCCGATGAGCCCGTTTCGGCGATGGACCCGGTCCTGGCCGATCATAGCCTGGCGCTGCTCAACCGGCATGCCCAGGCGCACGGCGTGACGCTGGTCGCCAGCCTGCATGCGGTGGAGCTGGCGCTGGCGCACTTCCCACGGGTCATTGGTATCCGCGAAGGGCGGGTGGCCTTCGACTGCCCGGCCCAGGCGGTGAGCGAAAGCCTGCTCGAGGCGCTGTATGCCAATGAACAGTTGGCCTCGCCGGTCAGTGCGGGAGCGGCCCTTAGCGTGCAGATTCCGCGATGCTGAACGCTGACGCCCGCGACCCCGCGGCGCTGCCTCGTCTGCTGCTGACGCTGCTGTGCCTGGCGCTGCTGTGGCCGGGACTTCACCTGAGCGAGCTGAACCCCGGCGTGCTGCTGCAGGCGGAAAACCGTCAACAGATGGCCAGTTTCGTCGGCGCCTTCTGGCCGCCGGCCCATGATGCGGATTTTCTCGTTCTGCTTTGGGCTGCCACGTTGCAGACCTTGGCCGTGGCGACTGCCGGCATGGCCCTGGCCCTGTTGCTGGCGGTGCCGGCCAGTCTGCTGGCCAGCCGCGCGCTGTCACTGCGTGCGGCGTCCCAGGGCGGTCGCCCTGGCTTCTGGTCACGGGGTTTGCGCCTGCCGGTGCGTGGCCTGCTGGTGTTCCTGCGCAGCGTGCCGGAGATCGTCTGGGCGCTGCTATTCGTTCGCGCCGTGGGCCTGGGGCCGACCGCCGGGGTGCTGGCCATCGCCATCACCTACAGCGGCATGCTCGGCAAGGTCTACGCGGAAATCTTCGAGTCGGTGGACCAGCGCCCGGCGCATGCCTTGCTGCAGGCCGGCAGCGGTCGCTTGTCGGCGTTCTGCTACGGCATCCTCCCCAACGCCGCGGCGGAGGTGGTGTCGTACACCGTCTACCGCTGGGAGTGCGCGGTGCGGGCTTCCGTGGTGATGGGCTTCGTCGGTGCCGGTGGCCTGGGGCAGCAGATCGACCTGTCGATGCGCATGTTCGCTGGCGACCAGGTGGCGAGCATGTTGCTGGCGTTCCTGGTGCTGGTGGTGCTGGCCGACCTGCTCAGCCGCCTGCTGCGCGGGAGGCTGGCATGAACCGGGCGATCAACCTGCTGGTGCTGCTGGGAATCGCGGTGGCGGTGAGCGCTTCGTTCGCCTACCTGGAACTGGACCTGCACGGAGTAATCGGTAATGGCGGGCTCGGCCAGATGGCGGAGTACGCCGGACGCTTCCTGCAGCCGGATCTTTCCTTCGAACACTTGCGCGCCGTAGGCCGTGGCGCGCTGGAAACCCTGGCGATGTCTGGGTTGGGTACTTTGCTGGCGATGCTGCTCGGCCTGTTACTGGCGTTGCCCGCCGCCGGTCGCTTCGGTTGGCCGTTGCAGGGCGTGGCGCGGCTGCTGCTCAATGCGCTGCGGGCTGTTCCGGAGCTGGTCTGGGCGGCGCTCACGGTCCTGGCCGCAGGCCTGGGGCCGAATGCCGGCACCTTGGCGCTGGCGCTGCACACCGCCGGGGTACTGGGGCGACTGTTCGCCGAGGCGCTGGAGAATGCACCGCCCGAGCCGGCAGCAGCGATACGCCTGCAGGGCGGCAGCCAAGTGGCGGCCTTCTGCTTCGGCACCTTGCCCAACCTGTGGCCGCAGTTGCTGGCGTACAGCCTGTATCGCTGGGAGAACAACATCCGCATGGCCAGCGTGCTGGGCTTCGTCGGCGCGGGTGGGCTGGGGCAGATGCTCTACGCGACCTTGAGCTTGTTCCAGGAGGCCCAGGCCAGCACGGTGATCGTTGCCATGCTGCTGCTGGTGCTGTTGGTGGATGCCCTGAGCGACGTGCTGCGTCAGCGTTTCGTACGCGCGTGAATGGGCTTGTTGCGGCACCTGATCTTTGACTGTAGTCCTGCTCCAGGCCCACGCCAAGCCCTGTTCGTCAATCCGAAAAATAAACTTCACCTGAGCGTAAAAAGACTTTTTTCGGTCATGGTTTTTGCGGTATCAAGGAACCAGACAGCCGAACCCTGCAGCACAGGTGGCGTCATCCACGCCCTCCTTGCCAGGTGAGCTTCCCGCCCGTAACGACGCGGATACGGGGAGAACGGCAGTCACTCTGCGGCGCAGCCGTTCGCGCCGTGTGGCTTTCACATAAGGTGAACGAGTATGGATGACCAAGGACGCACCGCTTCCTCCAACCAGCCAATCCTGTATGTGCTCGATACCAACGTCCTGATTCACGACCCCAACGCCCTGCTCAACTTCGAGGAGCACCACGTCGCCATACCGATGACGGTGCTGGAGGAACTCGACAAGCTCAAGACCGGTAAACAGACGATCGCCGCCGAATGTCGCCAGGCCATCCGCCTGATCGACCAGACCCTCGGCGACGCCTCGCCCAGCGATGTCGAGCAGGGCGTGCCGATCCAGCGCGGCAAGAGCGGGCCCAAGGGCTTCCTGTCCATCCTCATGAGCACGCGCAACGAGCCCAACCGCCTGCTCCCCGAGAACCTCGCCGACAACATCATCATCAACCAGCTGCTGGACCTGCGCGCCAAGCGCAAGGACCTCGACGTGGTGCTGGTGACCAAGGACATCAACATGCGCCTCAAGGCGCGTGCCTGCGGCATCGCCGCCGAGGACTACAGCACCGACCAGTTGGTCGACGATGTGTCCTTGCTGTCCAAGGGCTACCACTCGGTCACGGGCTCATTCTGGGACCGTGTGAGCAAGGTCGATACTCGCCAGGAGCGTGGCCGTACCTGGCATCGGGTGCAATTGATCGATAACCTGCCGGCGGTACATGTCAACGAGTTCATCATCGACGAACAGGGCTTCGTCGGCTGGATCAAGGGCATCCGCAATGACGAGCTGCTACTGCTCGACCTGCACCAGGAACCGCTGCTGCACCAGGAGGCCTGGGGGCTCAAGCCACGTGATATCCACCAGAGCCTGGCGCTGTTCGCCTTGCTCGACCCGGATATCCACCTGGTCAACCTGACCGGCGCGGCGGGCTCGGGCAAGACCATCCTGGCGCTGGCCGCGGCCATCGAGCAGACCATGGTCAGCAAGCGCTACCGGCGCATCATCGCCACCCGCAGCGTGCAGGGGCTGGACCAGGAGATCGGCTTCCTGCCGGGCACCGAGGCGGAGAAAATGGAGCCTTGGCTGGGCGCCATCACCGACAACCTCGAAGCCTTGCACATGGATGACGAGAGCACCCACGGCAGTGTCGAGTACATCCTCGAGCGAGTGCCGCTGCAGTTCAAGTCGCTGAACTACATCCGTGGGCGCAGCTTCCAGCAGAGCCTGATCCTCATCGACGAGTGCCAGAACCTCACGCCGCACCAGATCAAGACCATCATCACCCGTGCCGGGACCGGCTCGAAGGTGGTTTGCCTGGGCAACCTGGCACAGATCGACACCCCCTACCTGTCGGCCACCAGCTCCGGGCTGACCTACCTCACCGAGCGCTTCAAGGACTTCCCCCACGGCGTTCATATCACCCTGCAGGGCGTGCCACGCTCGGTACTGGCCGAGTACGCCGAATCGCACCTGTAACCTGTCGCCAGCAAGCCCGTTCCCACCGTGGGAGCGGGCTTGCCCCGCGATGCGCTGTTCTGCCCTCTGCTCAAAGCTGACCGGCAGGTTTACACTCTGTTATCCCTTCCCAGGAGCAGAGCAGTGCTGACTCATCTTGATTCCCAGGGGCGCGCCAACATGGTCGACGTCACTGAAAAGGCCGTGACCGCCCGCGAGGCGATTGCCGAGGCACGGGTGCGCATGTTGCCGGACACCCTGCGCATGATCGTCGATGGCCAACACCCCAAGGGTGACGTGTTCGCCGTGGCGCGCATCGCCGGCATCCAGGCGGCGAAGAAGACCAGCGACCTGATCCCGCTGTGCCATCCGCTGATGCTCACCGGCGTCAAGGTCGAGCTGGCCGCCGAGGGCGAGGACGTGGTGCATATCGTCGCGCGCTGCAAGCTGGCCGGGCAGACCGGCGTTGAAATGGAGGCGCTCACCGCCGCCAGCGTCGCCGCGCTGACGATCTACGACATGTGCAAGGCAGTGGACAAAGGCATGGTCATCGAGCAGGTGCGCCTGCTGGAGAAGACCGGTGGCAAGAGCGGGCACTACAAGGTGGAGGGGTGATGAAGGTCAAGGTCATGTATTTCGCCCGCTACCGTGAGTTGTTGGGCATCGACGCCGAGCGCCTGGAAGGCGACTTCAAGGTGCTGGACGACGTGCGCCAGGCCTTGGCGGGCAAGGGTGGGCACTACGCGGTGCTGGCCGAGCAGAACCTGATGTGTGCCCGCAACGAAGAGCTGTGCCGGCTCGATGAGCCATTGGAAGAGGGTGACGAGATCGCGTTCTTCCCACCCGTGACCGGAGGTTGACCATGGCCGTGCGCGTTCAGGAGGCGGCCTTCGACCCGGGCGCCGAAGTCAACGCCATGCACGCCGCCAATGTCGGCGTGGGCGCGGTGGTCGGCTTTGTCGGCTATGTGCGTGACTTCAACGATGGCCGGGAGGTGGCGGGGATGTTCCTCGAGCACTATCCGGGCATGACCGAGAAGGCCCTGGCCAAGATCGTGGTCGAGGCCGAAGGGCGCTGGCCGCTGCTCAAGGTCGAGGTACTGCACCGCATCGGCGCCCTGGAACCGGGCGAGCCGATCGTCTTTGTCGGCGTGGCCAGCGCGCATCGGCAGGCAGCGTTCGATGCCTGCAACTTCATCATGGACTACCTGAAGACCCGGGCGCCGTTCTGGAAGAAGGAGAATACCCAGGAAGGGCCGCGCTGGGTGGAAGGCAAGCAGAGCGACCAGGATGCGGCGGGCCGCTGGTGATGCTCTATTCGCTGGCCGGGGCGGCGCCCCGGATCGCCGGCAAGCCGGCTCCCACAGGAGCGCGTATCTCTGTGGGAGCCGGCTTGCCGGCGATAGGGCAGCGTAGCGGCCCCGATCCTGCCATTCAGTGATGCTTGCGCGGCACGGGCTTCAATAGCTCGTCCGGCGGCATCTCGCACTTGATCTTGCGCCCCAGCAACTCTTCGATCGCCGGCAACTGGTACGAATCGTCCTCACCGGCAAAGCTGATCGACACGCCGCTGGTACCGGCGCGGCCGGTGCGGCCGATGCGATGCACGTAGTCGTCCGGATCTTCCGGCAGGGTGAAGTTGATCACATGGCTGATGCCGTCGATATGGATGCCACGGCCGGCCACGTCGGTGGCCACCAGCACGGTGATACGCCCTTCACGGAAGCTTTCCAGGGTGCGGATCCGCTTGTGCTGCGGCACGTCGCCCGACAGTTGGGCGGCGTTGATGCCGTCACGCACCAGCTTTTCCTCGATACGCCGAACCTCGTCCTTGCGGTTGGCGAACACCATCACCCGTTCCCACTTGTTCTGCGTGACCAGGTTGTACAGCAGCTTGTACTTGTCGCTGCCGGCCACGGCATAGACGTGCTGTTCGACGGTTTCGCTGGCGACGTTTTCCGGCTCGATCTCGACGATGGCCGGGTTGGTGGTCCACTGCTTGGCCAGGTTCATCACATCGTCGGTGAAGGTGGCGGAGAACAGCAAGGTCTGGCGCTCGCTCTTGGGCGGGGTCTGGCGGATGATCTGGCGGACCTGGGGGATGAAGCCCATGTCGAGCATGCGGTCGGCCTCGTCCAGCACCATCACCTCGACCATGTCCAGGTGCACCTCGCCGCGCTGGTTGAAGTCCAGCAGGCGGCCCGGGGTGGCCACCAGGATGTCGCAATGGCGTGCTTCCAGTGACTTGAGCTGCTTGTCGAAGTCCATGCCGCCGACAAAGCTCATCACATTCAGGCCGGTGTACTTGGTCAGGGCCTGGGCATCCTTGGCTATCTGCACCACCAGCTCGCGGGTCGGGGCGATGATCAGCGCCCGCGGCTCGCCCATGTAGCGCTCTTTGGGCGGTGGGGTCTGCTGCAGCTGCGAGATGATCGAGATCAGGAACGCGGCGGTCTTGCCGGTGCCGGTCTGGGCCCGGCCGATGGCGTCCTGGCCGCGCAGGGTGTAGCCCAGGACCTGGGCCTGGATCGGCGTGCAATAGGGGAAGCCGAGGTCGTGGATGGCATGCATCAGCTCGTTGGAGAGCTTGAAGTCGTGGAAGCGGGTCTTGCCTTCCTGCGGCTCGACCACGAAGTCCTCGGGCTTCCACAGGCTGGCCTGGGGTTTGGGCTTGCGTTCGCGGCGCGGTTTGTCCTTGGGCGCTTGCTCGGCACGTGGTTGGCCTGCTGGCTGCGGCTCGGACTGGGCCTTGGAGGCGGCCTTGGGCTTGGCGGACTGGCGCGCCGGGGCCTTGGCGGCAACCGGTTGCGCGGCTGGCGCGGGCGGGGTCGCGGCGACGGGCTCGGCGGCCTGTGGCGCGGCGTCTCCCTTGGCGAAAATTTTCTTGAGTGCCTTGAGCACGGTCGTCTCGTCAACTGGTTAAGGAATGTACGCCGGGCAGTGTAATGCAAGAATCGGGCGCGGCGTAGTGCAATGCAGGGTGGGCTACAGAATCACTGCAACTGACGGCTCAGCCAATCGTGGATGTCGTTCAGCTCCGCCACCGCCACTTCGTGCTCCATCAGGTACTCATGCCATTGGGCGGCCACGCCCCAGGTATTGAGGTACTCGAACGCCGTGCGGCCCATCGCGGGGATCACCACCGGGTCATGCACGCCGTGCAGGCATAGTGCCGGTGTGCGCTGCTGGCAGGCGCTCAGTTGCTGGCCATCGGTGAAAGTTGGCGCGTAGGTCGAGAGCGCGATCACCCCGCCCAACGCCTCCTGCCACTTTATATAGGCGGTGTGCAGCACCACGGCGCCGCCTTGGGAGAAGCCGGCGAGGAAGATGCGTGACAAGTTGATGCCCTTGGCCTGTTCCGCCTTGATCAGGGCAATGATCTGATCAGCCGATTGCTCCAGCTGCGTTTCGTCGATGGCCCGCGCCGGGGTCATGGCCTTGATGTCGTACCAGCTGGGCATTTCGTAGCCGCCGTTGATGGTCACGGGGCGGGTGGGGGCCTGGGGCATGATGAAGCGAGCGCTCAGCAGGCGCTCCTGAAGAAATTCCGCCACAGGTAGGAAGTCGTAACGGTCGGCCCCCAGACCGTGCAACCAGATCACACAGGCGTCGGCGGTTTTCTGAGGTTCGAGAATCAGCGGGTTGGTCATGACTGCTCCGAAAGAGTGCTTGCGTACTGATGTAGTGCGTAAAAAGAAGGCATTGGCGGTTAATGCCAGAAAAAGATGTCGCAACTCTACAACTTTTACTACTTGACTACCGCTTAATCGCTTAAGCCTTCGACTGTGGTACGCCCTTTGCTATGTCCTTGCCATGCGAAGAGGTGGGCCGGTCCCGGTAACACCCCTCGTGTGGATCGAAGGCTGTCATAGAACAGCCCATTGCGCCAATTGACCCAAAAACAAGCCAACAAGGGGTCGGATGCGCCTCATAAGGGTGCGGTGCAATTCCGGCTCATACAACAAGAGCGATTTGGAGGTTGTTGATGAAGATGTTGAAAACCACCCTGGCAGTCCTGACCGCCGCCGCCGCGCTGGGCGCCACCAGCTTCGCCCAGGCCGGCGCCACCCTCGACGCGGTGAAGAAGAAGGGCTTCGTCCAGTGTGGCGTGAGCGATGGTCTTCCCGGCTTCTCGGTGCCTGACGCACAGGGCAAGATCGTCGGCATCGACGCCGATGTGTGCCGCGCCGTGGCCGCCGCCGTGTTCGGCGATGCGACCAAGGTCAAGTTCAGCCAGCTCAACGCCAAGGAGCGCTTCACCGCGCTGCAGTCCGGCGAGGTCGACGTGCTGTCGCGCAACACCACCTGGACCAGCTCGCGCGATGCCGGCATGGGCCTGGTGTTCGCCGGCGTCACCTACTACGACGGCGTCGGTTTCCTCGCCAACAAGAAGCTCGGTGTCTCCAGCGCCAAGGAGCTCGACGGCGCCACCATCTGCATCCAGGCCGGTACCACCACCGAACTGAACGTCTCCGACTACTTCCGTGCCAATGGCTTGAAGTACACCCCGATCACCTTCGACACCTCCGACGAGAGCGCCAAGTCGCTGGAGTCCGGCCGTTGCGACGTGCTGACCTCGGACAAGTCGCAGCTGTTCGCCCAGCGCTCCAAGCTGGCCGCGCCGACCGAGTACGTGGTGCTGCCGGAAACCATCTCCAAGGAGCCCCTGGGCCCTGTCGTGCGCAAGGGCGACGAGGAATGGTTCAGCATCGTCAAGTGGACCCTGTTCGCCATGCTCAACGCGGAAGAAGCAGGGGTCACTTCGAAGAACGTCGAGGCCGAGGCCAAGTCCACCAAGAACCCTGACGTCGCCCGCCTGCTGGGCGCCGATGGCGAGTACGGCAAGGACCTCAAGCTGCCCAAGGACTGGGTAGTGCAGATCGTCAAGCAAGTCGGCAACTATGGCGAAGTGTTCGAGAAGAACCTGGGCCAGAGCACCGACCTGAAGATCGACCGTGGCATGAATGCCCTGTGGAACAACGGCGGCATCCAGTACGCGCCACCTGTGCGCTGATGGCTGCACCCGCGGCGGCATCCTGCCGCCGCGGGTCGTTCGAATCCCTTCTTTTCGGGGCACTTCATGCAAAATCAAATCGGCGCACGGAAAGGGTTTTCCCTTAGCGATCCACGTGTGCGCGCGTGGCTGTTCCAGATCCTCACCGTGGTGTTCGTGGTGGGCCTGGGCTGGTACCTGTTCCACAACACCCAGACCAACCTGCAGCACCGGGGCATTACCTCTGGTTTCGACTTCCTCGAGCGCAGCGCTGGCTTCGGCATCGCCCAGCACCTGATCCCCTACGTGGAATCGGACAGCTACGCCCGGGTGTTCGTCATCGGTCTGCTCAATACCCTGCTGGTGACCTTCATCGGCATCATCCTGGCAACCTTGCTGGGCTTCATCATCGGCGTGGCGCGGCTGTCGCCGAACTGGATGATCAACAAGCTGGCGACGGTGTACGTGGAGACCTTCCGCAACATTCCACCGCTGCTGCAGATCCTGTTCTGGTACTTCGCCGTGTTCCTGACCCTGCCGGGGCCACGGGGCAGCATCAATATCGACGACACCTTCTTCATCAGCAACCGTGGCCTGAACATGCCCGGCGCCTCGATGGCCGAGGGCTTCTGGCCGTTCGTGATCGCGCTGGTACTGGCGATCGTCGCCATCGTGTTGATGGTGCGCCTGGCCAACAAGCGTTTCGATGAAACCGGCCAGCCATTCCACAAGTTCTGGGTGGGCCTGCTGCTGCTGATCGGCATCCCCGGCGTGTGCGCGTTGCTGTTCGGCAGCCCGGTGCATTGGGAAGTGCCGCAGCTCAAGGGCTTCAACTTCGTTGGTGGCTGGGTGCTGATCCCCGAGCTGCTGGCGCTGACCCTGGCGCTGACCATCTACACCGCGGCGTTCATCGCCGAGATCGTGCGTTCGGGCATCCGTTCGGTCAGCCACGGCCAGACCGAGGCGGCCCGCTCGCTGGGCCTGCGCGAAGGCCCGACGCTGCGCAAGGTGATCATTCCCCAGGCCTTGCGGGTGATCATCCCGCCGCTGACCAGCCAGTACCTGAACCTGGCGAAGAACTCGTCGCTGGCCGCCGGTATCGGCTACCCGGAGATGGTTTCGCTGTTCGCCGGTACCGTGCTCAACCAGACCGGCCAGGCCATCGAGGTGATCGCCATCACCATGAGCGTCTATCTCGCCATCAGCATCAGCATTTCGCTGTTGATGAACTGGTACAACAAGCGCATTGCGCTGATCGAACGGTGAGGGTACTTCCGTGACAGCCCATGTTTTCAAACCCGACATGCCGCCACCGGTGAAGACCGTTGGCGTGCTCGCCTGGATGCGGGCCAACCTGTTTTCCAGCTGGCTCAACACCCTGCTGACATTGTTCGCGCTGTACCTGGTGTGGCTGATCGTGCCGCCGCTGGTGCAGTGGGCGTTCATCGACGCCAACTGGGTCGGCACCACCCGCGCCGACTGCACCAAGGAGGGCGCCTGCTGGGTGTTCATCCAGCAGCGCTTCGGCCAGTTCATGTACGGCTACTACCCGACGGAACTGCGCTGGCGCGTCGACCTGACGGTGTGGCTCGCCGTGCTCGGCGCTGCCCCGCTGTTCATCAAGCGCTTCCCACGCAAGGCCGTGTACGGCCTGGGCTTCCTGGTGCTGTACCCGATCCTGGCCTACATCCTGCTGCACGGTGGCACGCTGGGCCTGGACACAGTGCCCACCAGCCAATGGGGCGGCCTGATGCTGACCCTGGTGATCGCCACGGTCGGCATTGTCGGCGCCTTGCCACTGGGCATCCTGCTGGCGTTGGGGCGGCGCTCGAACATGCCGGCGGTGAAGGTGGTCTGCGTGACCTTCATCGAGTTCTGGCGCGGCGTGCCGCTGATCACCGTGCTGTTCATGTCCTCGGTGATGCTGCCGTTGTTCCTACCCGAAGGCATGAGCTTCGACAAGCTGCTGCGGGCGATGATCGGCGTGATCCTGTTCCAGTCGGCGTACATCGCCGAGGTGGTGCGCGGCGGCCTGCAGGCCATCCCCAAGGGCCAGTACGAAGCCGCCGCAGCCATGGGCCTGGGCTACTGGCGGGCGATGGGCCTGGTGATCCTGCCCCAGGCGCTCAAGCTGGTGATCCCCGGCATCGTCAACACCTTCATCGCCCTGTTCAAGGACACGAGCCTGGTGATCATCATCGGCCTGTTCGACCTGCTCAACAGCGTCAAGCAGGCCGCTGCCGACCCTGCCTGGCTGGGCATGGCGACCGAGGGCTATGTGTTCGCCGCCCTGGTGTTCTGGATTTTCTGTTTCGGTATGTCCCGCTACTCCATGCATCTGGAGCGCAAGCTGGACACTGGCCACAAGCGTTAGGAGTTTCGAAATGAGTGAAGCGATCAAGCAGCCTGCCGGCCCCGAAGGCATCATCCAGATGCAGGGCGTGAACAAGTGGTACGGCCAGTTCCATGTGCTCAAGGACATCAACCTGAATGTGCGCCAGGGCGAGCGCATCGTGCTGTGCGGGCCTTCGGGCTCGGGCAAGTCGACCACCATCCGCTGCCTCAACCGGCTGGAAGAGCATCAACAGGGGCGTATCGTCGTCGACGGCGTCGAGCTGACCAACGACCTCAAGCAGATCGAGGCGATCCGCCGCGAGGTGGGCATGGTGTTCCAGCACTTCAACCTGTTCCCGCACCTGACCATCCTCGAGAACTGCACCCTGGCGCCCATGTGGGTGCGCAAGCTGCCGCGGCGCAAGGCCGAGGAAATCGCCATGCACTTCCTCGAGCGCGTGCGCATTCCGGAGCAGGCGCACAAGTACCCAGGGCAGTTGTCCGGCGGTCAGCAGCAGCGGGTGGCGATTGCCCGGGCGCTGTGCATGAAACCGAAGATCATGCTGTTCGACGAACCGACTTCGGCGCTGGACCCGGAGATGGTCAAAGAGGTGCTGGATACCATGGTCAGCCTGGCCGAAGATGGCATGACCATGCTCTGCGTGACCCACGAGATGGGCTTTGCCCGCACCGTGGCGAACCGGGTGATCTTCATGGACAAGGGGGAGATCGTCGAGCAGGCGGCGCCGGATGATTTCTTCGACCGACCGCGCAGTGACCGGACCAAGCTGTTCCTGAGCCAGATCCTGCATTGATGTACCAGGGGCCGCTTCGCGGCCCTTTCGCCGCGGTTCGTCGCCACGACAAGCCGGCTCCCACTCCGACCGCGCTGCCCTCGAGTCAAGCGCCGTTCCTGTGGGAGCTGGCTTGCCAGCGATGAGGCCCTTGCAAACGACACAGGGCAGTTGCTCCCACTCCTGTAGCCTTACTTCTCTTCTTTTGCGGTCACCGGCGCTGGTGGTGGCCGCAACCCCACCTCGGCCACCAGCTTGAGCTGCTGACCATTGCGCACCACCTCGATGGTGATCTTCTCGTTGGGCTTGATCCGCGCCACCTGGTTCATCGACTTGCGCCCGTCGCCGGCCGGTTCGCCATTGATGCTCAGGATCACGTCGCCCAGCTGCAACCCGGCGCGCGCCGCCGGGCCATCGCGGAAGATCCCCGCCACGACGATACCGGGGCGGCCCTGCATGCCGAACGAGTCGGCCAATTCCTGGCTCAACGGCTGCACTTCGATGCCCAGCCAGCCACGAATCACCTGGCCATGCTCGACGATCGACTTCATCACCTCCAGCGCCAGCTTGACCGGGATGGCGAAGCCAATGCCCTGGGAGCCGCCGGACTTCGAGAAGATCGCGGTGTTGATACCCACCAGGTTGCCGTTGGCATCCACCAGCGCACCGCCGGAGTTGCCCGGGTTGATCGCAGCGTCGGTCTGGATGAAGTCTTCGTAGTTGTTCAGGCCCAGCTGGTTGCGGCCGGTGGCGCTGATGATGCCCATGGTCACGGTCTGGCCGACACCGAAGGGGTTGCCGATGGCCAGGGTCACGTCACCGATATGGATGCTGTCGGAGCGGCCGATGGTGATCGCCGGCAGGCTCTTGAGGTCGATCTTCAGTACCGCCAGGTCGGTTTCCGGATCGCTGCCGATCACCCGCGCGAGTGTTTCGCGGCCATCCTTGAGGGCCACGACGATCTGGTCGGCGCCGCTGGTGACGTGGTTGTTGGTCAGCAGGTAGCCTTCCGGGCTCATGATTACCGCCGAGCCCAGGCTCGACTCCCAACGCCGCTGCTTGGGCAGGTTGTCGCCGAAGAAGCGGCGGAACTGTGGATCCTCGAACAGCGGGTGGGCGCTCTTGTTCACCACCTTGGTGGTGTAGAGGTTGACCACCGCGGGCGCGGCCAGGGTCACGGCATCGGCGTAGGAGACCGGGCCCTGCATGAGCTTGGTGGTTTGTGGGGCTTGTTGCAGGTTGACGTCCTGGCTGGGCAGGCCAACCCATTCGGGGAAGCGCTGGATGACCAGCATGGCGATCAGCACACCGGTGAGCAGGGGCCAGCCGAAGTAACGCAGAGCCTTGAGCATGAATCGATCCTGGGAGTAGGGCGGGGGCCGTGTCAATGTGGCCCGGGGCGCGAGCGGGCGCGATCATACACCTGAAGAAACCGAACGGCGATGGCTGGACACCCCGAGCGCTCGCCAGCGGTTTCCCCCGCGCCGGCGACGGCCCATAATGGCGGCCATTATAGGGCCTGACGCCCGCCGCAACGCCGAATTCGAGGAGATTTTTCATGGCCGTAGCCCTCAATACCCTGGTCGAGGAAGCCGAGCGCTACCTGGCCAGCGCGAGGATCCAGGATTACTGCCCCAATGGCCTGCAGGTCGAGGGCCGCCCCCAGGTCAGCCGCATCGTCAGCGGCGTGACCGCCAGCCAGGCGCTGCTGGACGCCGCAGTCGAGGCCGAGGCTGATCTGGTACTGGTCCATCACGGCTACTTCTGGAAGGGCGAAAACCCCTGCGTCACCGGCATCAAGCAGCGGCGCTTGAAAACTTTGCTCAAGCACGACATCAGCCTGCTGGCCTTCCACCTGCCGCTGGACGTGCATCCGGAGGTGGGCAACAACGTGCAGTTGGCGCGCCAGCTGGATATCACCGTCGAAGGCCCCTTGGACCCGGACAATCCCAAGGTGGTCGGCCTGGTCGGTTCGCTGGCCGAACCGGTATCGGCGCGGGATTTCGCCCGCCGTGTACAGGAGGCGCTGGGGCGTGAGCCGCTGCTCATCGAGGGTGAGCAGATGATCCGCCGGGTCGGTTGGTGCACCGGGGGCGGGCAGGGCTACATCGACACCGCCATCGCCGCGGGGGTCGACCTGTTCATCAGTGGCGAGGCGTCGGAGCAGACCTTCCACAGTGCCCGCGAGAACGGCGTCAGCTTCATCGCTGCCGGCCACCACGCCACCGAGCGCTATGGCGTGCAGGCCTTGGGTGATTACCTGGCGCGGCGGTTTGCGCTGGAGCATTTGTTCATCGATTGCCCCAACCCGATCTAGCGTTAATGGCCAATCGCCGGCAAGCCGGCTCCCACAGGGATAGCGCCATTCTCAGGGGCAGCGCTGTCATTGTGGGAGCCGGCTTGCCGGCGATTGGGCCGTGAAGATGCCCCAAACCCCCAGTCATATCGTTAGATTGTTTCGATCTAGGCAGCCTCCTAAATAGAATCAGGTGCTGTGATAAAGTGGCTCGCTCGAACACGGCCCGCAGGCCGTCCATAAGATCGTTTTTCGTGAGTAGCCATGGTCGACAATCTGACGCACTTGAAACAGCTGGAGGCGGAGAGCATCCACATCATCCGCGAGGTGGCCGCCGAGTTCGACAACCCGGTGATGCTGTACTCGATCGGCAAGGATTCCGCGGTCATGCTGCACCTGGCGCGCAAAGCGTTCTTCCCGGGCAAGCTGCCGTTCCCGGTGATGCACGTCGACACCCAGTGGAAGTTCCAGGAGATGTACCGCTTCCGCGACAAGATGGTCGAAGATATGGGCCTGGAGCTGATCACCCACGTCAACCCCGAGGGTGTGGCGCAGGGCATCAACCCGTTCACCCATGGCAGTTCCAAGCACACCGATATCATGAAGACCCAGGGCCTGAAGCAGGCGCTGGACAAGCACGGCTTCGACGCCGCCTTCGGTGGCGCGCGCCGCGATGAAGAGAAGTCTCGGGCCAAGGAGCGCGTCTACTCGTTCCGTGACAGCAAGCACCGCTGGGACCCTAAGAACCAGCGCCCGGAGCTGTGGAACATCTACAACGGCAAGGTCAACAAGGGCGAGTCGATCCGCGTGTTCCCGCTGTCGAACTGGACCGAGCTGGACATCTGGCAGTACATCTACCTCGAAGGCATCCCGATCGTGCCGCTGTACTTCGCCGCCGAGCGTGAAGTGATCGAGAAGAACGGCACCCTGATCATGATCGACGACGAGCGCATCCTCGAGCACCTCTCCGAGGAAGAGAAGGCGCGCATCGTCAAGAAGAAGGTGCGTTTCCGTACCCTGGGCTGCTACCCGTTGACGGGTGCGGTCGAGTCCGAAGCCGAAACGCTGACCGACATCATCCAGGAAATGCTTCTGACGCGGACTTCCGAGCGTCAGGGCCGGGTCATCGACCACGATGGCGCAGGCTCCATGGAAGACAAGAAACGTCAGGGCTACTTCTAATTTTCAGGGTTACTCCATGTCGCACCAATCCGATTTGATCAGCGAAGACATCCTCGCTTATCTGGCTCAGCACGAGCGCAAAGAACTGCTGCGTTTCCTCACCTGCGGCAACGTGGACGACGGCAAGAGCACCCTGATCGGGCGCCTGCTGCACGATTCGAAGATGATCTACGAGGACCACCTCGAGGCCATCACCCGTGACTCGAAGAAGTCCGGCACCACCGGCGAGGAAGTCGACCTGGCGCTGCTGGTCGACGGCCTGCAGGCCGAGCGCGAGCAGGGCATCACCATCGATGTCGCCTACCGCTACTTCTCCACCGCCAAGCGCAAGTTCATCATCGCCGACACCCCGGGCCACGAGCAGTACACCCGCAACATGGCCACCGGCGCCTCGACCTGCGACCTGGCGATCATCCTGGTCGACGCCCGCTACGGCGTGCAGACCCAGACCCGCCGGCACAGCTACATCGCCTCCCTGCTGGGCATCAAGCACATCGTCGTCGCGGTCAACAAGATGGACCTCAAGGGCTTCGACGAGCAGGTCTTCGAGTCGATCAAGGCCGACTACCTGAAGTTCGCCGAGGGCATCGACCTCAAGCCGAGCAGCCTGCACTTCGTGCCGATGTCGGCGCTCAAGGGCGACAACGTGGTCAACCGCAGCGAGCGTTCGCCGTGGTACACGGGCCCGGCGTTGATGGAGATCCTCGAGACTGTCGAGATCGCCGCCGACCGCAATGTCACCGACCTGCGTTTCCCGGTGCAGTACGTCAACCGCCCGAACCTCAACTTCCGCGGCTTCGCCGGCACCATCGCCGGTGGCGTGGTGCACAAGGGCGACGAGATCGTCGTGCTGCCGTCGGGCAAGAGCAGCCGGGTCAAGTCCATCGTCACCTACGAAGGTGAACTGGAGAACGCCGGGCCTGGCCAGGCGGTGACCCTTACCATGGAAGACGAGATCGACATCTCCCGTGGCGACCTGCTGGTGCATGCCGACAATGTCCCAACGGTGGCCGACCAGTTCGACGCCATGCTGGTGTGGATGGCCGAGGAGCCGATGCTTCCGGGCAAGAAGTACGACATCAAGCGCGCCACCAGCTATGTGCCGGGCTCGATCGCCAGCATCAGCCACAAGGTCGATGTGAACACCCTGGAGCAGGGCGCCGCCAGCGCGCTGCAACTCAACGAGATCGGCCGGGTCAAGGTCGCCCTGGACAGCGCCATCGCCCTGGACGGTTACGAGAGCAACCGCACCACCGGCGCATTCATCGTCATCGACCGCCTGACCAACGGCACCGTCGGCGCCGGCATGATCATCGCCCCGCCGGTCCTGCCACACGGCGGCACTGGCCAACACGGCAAGCTGGCCCATGTGTCCACCGAAGAGCGCGCGCTGCGCTTCGGCCAGCAGCCAGCCACCGTGCTGTTCAGCGGCCTGTCGGGCGCCGGCAAGAGCACCCTGGCCTACGCCGTGGAGCGCAAGCTGTTCGACATGGGCCGTGCCGTCTACGTGCTCGACGGCCAGAACCTGCGTCACGACCTGAACAAGGGCCTGCCGCAGGATCGCGCCGGGCGCACCGAGAACTGGCGCCGCGCCGCCCATGTGGCGCGCCAGTTCAACGAAGCCGGCCTGCTGACCCTGGCTGCATTTGTGGCCCCGGACGCCGAAGGCCGCGAACAGGCCAAGGCGCTGATCGGCAAGGAGCGTCTGGTGACGGTCTACGTCCAGGCATCGCCGCTGGCCTGCCGCGAGCGTGACCCGCAGGGCCTGTACGCCGCCGGTGGCGACAACATCCCGGGCGAGAGCTTCCCGTTCGATGTGCCGCTGGATGCGGACCTGGTGATCGACACCCAGTCGGTCAGCGTCGATGAAGGCGTGAAGCTGGTGCTGGATGTGCTGCGTCAGCGTGGGGCGATCTGATTGATTGCCTGATGTGAAAAACCCCGCTTCGGCGGGGTTTTTCATTTGTATGACGTCGGTAGGCAGGATTTTGGGGCTGCTTTGCGGCCTTAGATATGCTTCTCCGACACCGGAATCACCCGCCGCTCTTTCACCGCCTTGTACGAAAAGCTCGAATAGATCTCCTTCACCCCCGGCAACCGCTGCAGCACCTCCCGGGTGAATTCGCCAAACGATTCCAGGTCCCGCGCCAGGATCTCCAGCAAAAAATCATAGCGCCCGGAAATGTTGTGGCAGGCGACGATCTCGGGGATCTCCATCAGCCGTTTCTCGAACGCCAGGGCCATTTCCTTGGTGTGCGAGTCCATCATGATGCTGACGAACGCGGTCACCCCGAAGCCCAGTGACTTGGGCGAAAGAATGGCCTGGTAGCCGGTGATGTAGCCGTTGTCCTCGAGCAACTTGACCCGCCGCCAGCAGGGCGAGGTGGTCAGGGCGACCTGGTCGGCGAGCTCGGAAACGGTCAGGCGGGCGTTGTCCTGCAGGGCGGCGAGCAGGGCGCGGTCGGTACGGTCGAGAGCTGAAGGCATATCTTGCCCTCCTGTTTTTATTTTTGTTGTTTTTCTTTCAAAACATGCCTGATTGCGTGGGCAAGTTTGGAAAAAGCGCGGCAGCTTGGTGGCATAAGCTTATAACAAACCACAAGAGGCTGTTGCCATGCGCGACTCCAACAACAACACCGGTTTCTCCACCCGGGCCATTCACCATGGCTATGACCCGATGTCCCACGGCGGCGCGCTGGTGCCGCCGGTCTACCAGACCGCCACCTATGCTTTTCCGACTGTCGAGTACGGCGCCGCGTGCTTCGCCGGCGAAGAGCCGGGGCACTTCTACAGCCGTATTTCCAACCCGACGCTGGCCCTGCTGGAGCAACGCATGGCGTCGCTCGAAGGCGGCGAGGCCGGGCTGGCGCTGGCCTCCGGGATGGGCGCAATCACCGCCACGCTATGGACCCTGCTACGCCCGGGTGACGAGCTGATCGTCGGCAGCACCCTGTATGGCTGCACCTTCGCCTACCTGCACCACGGCATCGGCGAGTTCGGCGTGAAGATCCGCCATGTCGACCTCAACGATATCCCGGCACTCAAGGCCGCGATCACCGCCAAGACGCGGATGATCTACTTCGAGTCGCCGGCCAATCCCAACATGCAGCTGGTGGATATCGCCGCGGTGGTCGAGGCTGCCCAGGGCCATGACCTGAGCATCGTGGTCGACAACACCTACTGCACACCCTACCTGCAGCGCCCGCTGGAACTGGGCGTCGACCTGGTGGTGCATTCGGCCACCAAGTACCTGTCCGGGCATGGTGACATCACTGCCGGGCTGGTAGTCGGGCGCAAGGCGCTGATCGACCGCATCCGCCTGGAAGGGCTCAAGGACATGACCGGCGCCGTGCTCTCGCCCCACGACGCCTCGCTGTTGATGCGCGGCATCAAGACCCTGGCCCTGCGCATGGACCGCCACTGCGCCAATGCCCAGCAGGTGGCCGAGTTCCTGGCGCAGCAGCCACAGGTCGAGTTGCTGCATTACCCAGGCTTGCCATCCTTCCCGCAGTACGCGCTGGCCAAACGGCAGATGCGCCTGCCGGGCGGCATGATCGCCTTCGAGCTGAAGGGTGGGATCGAAGCCGGGCGCCGTTTCATGAACGCCCTGGAGCTGTTCAGCCGCGCGGTGAGCCTGGGCGATGCCGAGTCGCTGGCCCAGCACCCGGCGAGCATGACTCACTCCAGCTATACCCAGCAGGAGCGTGCCGAGCATGGCATCTCGGAAGGACTGGTGCGTCTGTCGGTGGGGCTGGAAGACATCGACGACCTGCTTGCCGACATTACCCAGGCCCTGAAGGCCTGTGCCTGAATCGCCACGGACGAGGCCTGCGCGATGGTAGCGATGATGAACCCGAACGAGCCGTTGACGGCCCTTGATGCCGCCCTGGACAGCGATCCAACGGAAACCGCCGAGTGGTGCGAGGCGCTGGCCTCGACCCTGGCCCACTGCGGCCCGGCGCGGGCCCGCTACCTGCTGCAGCGCCTGCAGGCCCATGCCCTGGAGCTGGGCCTGGAACGCGAGGCCCAGGCCTTCTCGGCCTACCGCAACACCGTGCCGGTGGAGCAGCAGGGCGCTTATCCCGGCGATCTTGAGCTGGACGAGCGTATTACCGGCATCCTGCGCTGGAACGCACTGGCCATGGTGGTACGGGCCAACCACGCCTATGGCGAGCTGGGCGGGCATATCGCCAGCTACGCCTCGGCGGCGGAGATCTTCGAGGTCGGCTTCCAGCATTTCTTTCGCGGCGAGGGCGGTGGCGTGCAGCGCAGCGGCGACCTGGTGTTCTTCCAGCCGCACTCGGCGCCTGGCATCTATGCCCGCGCATTTCTTGAAGGGCGCCTGAGCGAGGAACAGCTGGCCAACTACCGGCAGGAGGTCGGCGGCAACGGGCTGTGCTCCTATCCGCATCCTTGGCTGATGCCGGACTTCTGGCAGTTTCCCACAGGTTCCATGGGCATCGGCCCGCTCAATGCGATCTATCAGGCGCGCTTCATGCGCTACCTGCAGCATCGCGGGCTGCTCGACACCTCTGCCCGGCATGTCTGGGGCGTGTTCGGCGATGGCGAGATGGACGAGCCGGAGTCGACCGCCGGCCTGACCCTGGCTGCCCGCGAAGGCTTGGATAACCTGACCTTCATCGTCAACTGCAACCTGCAGCGCCTGGACGGCCCGGTACGCGGCAATGGCCAGATCATCCAGGAACTCGAAGCGTTGTTCAGCGGTGCCGGCTGGAACGTGATCAAGGTGCTGTGGGGCTCGGAGTGGGACGCACTGTTCGCCCGCGATCACGAGCATGCGCTGCTGCGCCAGTTGGCGGCGACGCCCGACGGTCAGTTCCAGACCCTCGGCGCCAAGGACGGCAGCTACAACCTCGAGCACTTCTTCAAGCAGAACCCGGCCTTGCAGCGCCTGGTGGCACACATGAGCGCCGAAGAGATCAACGCCCTCAAGCGCGGTGGTCATGATTTTCGCAAGCTGCATGCCGCCTATGCCGCCGCCAGGGCCTGCAAGGGCCGGCCAACGGTGATCCTGGCCAAGACCAAGAAAGGCTATGGCATGAGCAGTGCCGGCGAGTCGCGGATGACCGCGCACCAGGCCAAGAAACTCGACGTGCAGGCGCTGCTGGCCTTCCGCGAACGTTTCCATCTGCCGTTGTCGGATGAGGCGGTGGAGCAACTGCATTTCTATCGCCCGGCCGAAGACAGCCCGGAGATGGTCTATCTGCGCCAGCGCCGCCAGGCACTGGGTGGGCCGCTGCCGCTGCGGCGCAACGACTGCGCCACCTTGCCCGTGCCGGAACTGGAGGCGTTCGGCGGTTTTGCCCTGCACGCCGAGGGCAAGGAGATGTCCACCACCATGGCCGCGGTGCGCTTGCTGGGCAACTGGCTCAAGGCGCCGGGGTTGGGGCCGCGAGTGGTGCCGATTGTTGCCGACGAGGCGCGCACCTTCGGCATGGCCAGCCTGTTCCGCCAGATCGGCATCTATTCGCCCCACGGGCAACGCTACGAGCCGGAGGACGCTGGCTCGTTGCTGGTCTACAAGGAGGCGCGGGACGGCCAGTTGCTGGAGGAGGGCATCACCGAGGCCGGGGCGATCTCTTCATGGGTCGCGGCAGCGACCGCCTACGCGGTGCATGGCGAGCCGATGCTGCCGGTGTACATCTACTACTCGATGTTCGGCTTCCAGCGGGTCGGCGACCTGATCTGGGCCGCCGCCGACCAGCGCGCCCGGGGCCTGTTGCTGGGGGCTACCGCAGGGCGCACCACGCTGGGTGGCGAGGGGCTACAGCACCAAGATGGATCGAGCCTGGTCATGGCGTCGATGGTGCCCAACTGTCGGGCCTGGGATCCGTGCTTTGCCGGCGAGCTGGCGGTGATCCTCGACCATGCCGCGCGGCGCATGCTGGTGGAGCTGCAGGACGAGTTCCACTATGTGGCGGTGATGAATGAAAACTACCCGCAGCCGTCGTTGCCCGAAGACATGCACGACGATGTACTGCGAGGCATGTATCGCTTTGCCCGGCATTCCTCGGGCACACCCCGTGGCCAGGTGCGCTTGTTGGGTTCGGGCACCATCCTGCGCGAGGTGATTGCCGCCGGCGAGTTGCTGGCCAGTGACTGGCAGGTCGACAGTGAGGTGTTCAGCGTCACCAGCTTCAGCGAACTGGCGCGTGGGGCCAGGGATGCGCAACGCCTGGCGATGACCGGGCAGCAGGCGGATTGCCATGTGCGTCGTTGCCTGTCCGGCGATGCCCCGGTGATCGCGGCCAGCGACTATGTCCGCGCCTGGCCGCAGTTGATCGCCGAGTATGTGCAGGCGCCCTATACCACCCTGGGCACCGATGGTTTCGGGCGCAGCGATACGCGCCAGCAGCTGCGACGGCTTTTCGAGGTGGACCGGTATGCCGTAGTGCTGGCAGCGTTGCATGGGCTGGTGTGCCAGGGCATGTTGCCGATGGATGTGCTGGGGCAGGCGCGGGTGCTTTATGGCATCGGCGAGGAGGGGGCGGCCTGGTATCGCTGAGGTGATCTGGGTCGGCCAGTCGCGGGGTGATAGGGCGAGTAGACGCCCACAAAAAAGGCCTCTTGCGAGGCCTTCTTCATGTCATCGATTCAGCGCTTGAGCCCGTAGCTCTCATCGAGCATGCCCGGCGAGTTCGGCGACTTCGGTGCGTAGTCGCGTGGCACTTCGGCGGTATCCTTCGGCGGCGTCAGGCGATCGCGCGGGCCTTGCGCGGCTTCGGAGTGCAGCGCGGCCAGCAGGCGTTGGCGGGTCAGCTCGTCGAGGGCCAGACGGTTGGCGCCGTCGGCCAGGTGATCCTGCACGTCCTGGTAGCTCTGGGTCAGTTTCTTGACCAGCGAGGCAGTGCTGTTGAAGTGGGTCACCACTTCGTTCTGGTAATTGTCGAAGCGCTGCTGGATGTCATCCAGCTGGCGTTGGGTATTGCTCGGTGCCGCGTTGGGCAGCAGGCGGGCCAGCGCGAAACCGACGACGACACCGACAACCAGGGCCAGGGTCGGTAGCAACCAAACAAGGAGCGAGTGTTCCACGAGTCCTTCCTCTATAAACGGCTTTGCTTTACGTTAACGGCTCAGACCTGCGCTGTATACCGCGAGCGATCGCAAATCAGAACAGAATTCCTTTGCTAGACGAGTCGACCCTTCACGAGGTCACGGAGTAGTACCTTGCTTATCCGCGAAACCCCCTTGTTCATCGATGGCCCGACCGGCCAGCTCGAGGCTTTGTACCTGGACGTGGCCGATGCCCGTGGCGCGGTGCTGATCTGCCACCCCAACCCAGTCCAGGGCGGCACCATGCTCAACAAGGTGGTCTCGACCCTGCAGCGTACCGCCCGTGATGCAGGTTACGTCACCCTGCGCTTCAACTACCGCGGCGTTGGCCAGAGCGCCGGCAGCCACGACATGGGCGCTGGCGAGGTGGACGATGCCCAGGCTGTCGCAGCCTGGCTGCGCCAGCAGCATCCCGAGCTGCCGTTGGTGCTGATGGGCTTCTCCTTCGGCGGCTTCGTTGCCGCCAGCCTGGCCGGTCGCCTGGAGGCGGCGGATGTCGAGCTGCAACAGCTGTTCATGATCGCCCCGGCGGTGATGCGCCTGAGCGAACAGTTTCCGCTGCCCGAGCGCGTCGCGCTGACCGTCGTGCAGCCGGACACCGACGAAGTGGTCGATCCGCAGTTGGTCTACGAGTGGTCAAATACGCTGTCGCGCCCCCACGAGCTGCTGAAAGTGGCAGAATGCGGACACTTCTTCCATGGCAAGCTGACCGATCTGAAGGATCTGCTGCTGCCGCGCCTTTCGAACTGAGCCAAGCCTGAATAAGCGAACCCCCATGACCACGCGCATCCTCACCGGTATCACCACCACCGGCACCCCGCACCTGGGCAACTACGCCGGCGCCATCCGCCCGGCCATCCTCGCCAGCCAGCAGCCCGGCGTCGACTCGTTCTACTTCCTGGCCGACTACCACGCCCTGATCAAGTGCGACGACCCGCAGCGCATCCAGCGTTCGCGCCTGGAGATCGCCGCCACCTGGCTCGCCGGTGGCCTGGACCCGGCCAAAGTGACCTTCTACCGCCAGTCGGACATCCCCGAGATCCCGGAGCTGACCTGGCTGCTGACCTGCGTCGCCGCCAAGGGCCTGCTCAACCGCGCTCACGCCTACAAGGCGTCGGTGGACAAGAATGTCGAGGCCGGCGAAGACCCGGACGCCGGCGTGACCATGGGCCTGTTCAGCTACCCGGTGCTGATGGCCGCCGACATCCTGATGTTCAATGCCAACAAGGTGCCGGTTGGTCGCGACCAGATCCAGCACGTGGAGATGGCCCGCGATATCGGCCAGCGCTTCAACCACCTGTTCGGCCAGGGCAAGGACTTCTTCGCCCTGCCCGAGGCGGTGATCGAGGAGAGCGTGGCCACGCTCCCGGGCCTGGACGGTCGCAAGATGTCCAAGAGCTACGACAACACCATCCCGCTGTTCACCAGCGCCAAGGACATGAAGGATGCGATCTCGCGCATCGTCACCGACTCCAAGGCCCCTGGCGAGGCCAAGGATCCGGACAATTCGCACCTGTTCACCCTGTTCCAGGCCTTCTCCACACCGGCGCAATGCGCCGAGTTCCGCGAAGAGCTGCTGCAGGGCCTGGGCTGGGGCGATGCCAAGCAGCGCCTGTTCCAGCTGCTCGACGGGCAGTTGGCCGAAAAGCGCGAGCACTATCACCAGCTGATCTCGCGCCCGTCGGACCTCGAGGACATCCTCCTGACCGGCGCCGCCAAGGCCCGCAAGATCGCCACGCCGTTCCTCGAGCAACTGCGCGAGGCAGTTGGCCTGCGCTCGTTCCGCACCACCGTGCAGGCCAGCACCGAGGTGAAGAAAAAGGCCGCCAAGAGCGCCCGCTTCGTCAGCTTCCGTGACGAGGATGGCAGCTTCCGCTTCCGCCTGCTGGCCGCCGATGGCGAGCAATTGCTGCTGTCGCGCAGCTTCGCCGATGGCAAGAGCGCGGGGGCGGTGAGCAAGCAACTGCAACAGGGCGGCGAGGCCGACGTGCGGGTCGAGGGCCTGGGCTTCTCGCTCTGGCTGAACGGTGAGCAAGTTGCCGACGGGCCGCAGTTCGAGGCCGCCGAGGCCCGTGACGCGGCCATCACCAGCCTGCGCGAGGCTCTGGCGCCACAGGCGGACTGAGTCACTTTGACGCAAGTCTGATTGCCATTAAGCGGGCCGGTCGCTACAGTGACGGCCCGTTTTTTGTTGCCTCGCTAACGAAATCATGACGCCCCTAGAACGATACCAAGCCGATCTGAAACGCCCCGACTTCTTCCATGACGCGGCGCAGGAAACTGCGGTGCGTCACCTGCAGCGCCTGTACGACGACCTGGTACAAGCGCAGAACAACAAGCCGGGCGTGTTCGGCAAGCTGTTCGGCAAGAAGGAGCAGACGCCGGTCAAGGGCCTGTACTTCTGGGGCGGCGTGGGCCGGGGCAAGACCTACCTGGTCGACACCTTCTATGAAGCGCTGCCGTTCAAGCAGAAGATGCGCACGCACTTCCACCGCTTCATGAAGCGCGTCCACGAGGAGATGAAGACCCTCAAGGGCGAGAAGAACCCGCTGACCATCATCGCCAAGCGTTTCAGCGACGAAGCCAAGGTGATCTGCTTCGACGAGTTCTTCGTCTCTGATATCACCGATGCCATGATCCTCGGCACCCTGATGGAAGAGCTGTTCAAGAACGGCGTGTCGCTGGTGGCCACTTCCAACATCGTCCCCGATGGCCTGTACAAGGACGGCCTGCAGCGCGCGCGCTTCCTGCCGGCCATTGCCATGATCAAGCAGTACACCGATGTGGTGAACGTCGACAGCGGCGTGGACTACCGTCTGCGTCACCTGGAGCAGGCCGAGCTGTTCCACTTCCCGCTCGATGACGCTGCGCATGAAAGCCTGCGCGCCAGCTTCAAGGCGTTGACCCCAGAGTGCACCCAGGCCGTCGAGAACGACGTGCTGATGATCGAGAACCGTGAGATTCATGCCCTGCGCACCTGCGACGATGTCGCCTGGTTCGACTTCCGCGCCCTGTGCGACGGGCCGCGTAGCCAGAACGATTACATCGAGCTGGGCAAGATCTTCCATGCCGTGCTGCTGAGCAATGTCGAGCAGATGGGCGTGACCACCGACGACATCGCCCGGCGCTTCATCAACATGGTCGACGAGTTCTACGACCGCAACGTGAAGCTGATCATCTCGGCCGAAGTGGAGCTCAAGGACCTGTACACCGGCGGGCGCCTGAGCTTCGAGTTTCAGCGCACACTCAGCCGTCTGCTGGAAATGCAGTCCCACGAGTTCCTGTCGCGGGCGCACAAGCCTTAAGGGCTGATGAAACGGGGCCGCTTCGCGCCCTATCGCTGCGGTTCGTCGCCACGACAAGCCGGCTCCCACAAGATCAGTACGTAACTTGTGGGAGCCGGCTTGCCGGCGATGGGGCGCGAAGCGGCCCTTGTCGTATTCAGGCCTCTTGCATGAACTGCTGGCGATACTGGTTCGGCGACAGTTCGGTGTGCTGGCGGAACAGCCGGGCGAAGAAACTCGCGTCGTCGTAGCCCACCTCGTAGCTGATGGTCTTGATGCTCTTGCGCGTGCTCGACAGCAGGCCCTTGGCGGTCTCGATGCGCAGGCGCTGCAGGTAGTGCAGGGGCTTGTCGCCGGTGGCGCTCTGGAAGCGGCGCATGAAGTTGCGGATGCTCATGCCGTGGTTGCGTGCCACATCCTCGAAGCGGAACTTGTCGGCGAAGTGTTCTTCGAGCCAGTGCTGGATCTGCAGGATGATCAGGTCCTGGTGCAGCTTCTGGCCGCCGAAGCCCATCCGCCCCGGGGTATAGCTGCGCTGCACCTCGTAGAGGATGTCGCGGGCCACCGCACGGGCCACGTTGGCGCCGCAGAAGCGTTCGATCAGGTAGATGTACAGGTCGCAGGCCGAGGTGGTGCCGCCGGCGCAGTAGAGATTGTCGGCGTCGGTCAGGTGCTTGTCCTGGTTCAGGCGGATCTTCGGGAAGCGCTCGGCGAAGCTGCTGAAAAAGCGCCAGTAGGTGGTCGCCTCCTTGCCGTCGAGCAGCCCCGACTCGGCTAGCCAGAACACGCCGCTGGCCTCGGCGCACAGCACCGCGCCGCGGGCATGTTGCGCGCGCAGCCAGGGCAGCACCTGCGGATAGCGTTGCAGCAGGTTGTCGAAGTCGTCCCAGAAGGCCGGCAGGATGATCACGTCGGCATCGTTGAGGCCGCTGTCGACCGGCAACTGCACGTTGCTGAAGCTGTCCACGGGCAAACCGTCCGGGCTCACCAGGCCGATCTCGAACATCGGCTGCAGGCCCAGGCCCAGCTGCTTGCTGTAGCGCAAGCTGGCCAAATGGAAGAAATCCTTGGCCTGCATGAGTGTCGACGCGAACACTTTGTCCACGGCCAGGATGCTAACGCGCCGCAAGGACGCGGAGGGTTGGGTAAACATCATTGTCATTGTTCTTATAGGGTAGAGTGGTCAATCACCGGCTGGATCGTCTTATTTTTTGGCGATTGTGTCTACCCCACGAAAGAGCAGTGCAGCGCCTGCGTTGCATCAAGGCGCGGGGTTCGGCTGCTCCTGATGGACCGCCTCGATTGCCGCCAGTAGTTCATCGCCCAGGTTCAACGCCTGGCTGTCGATGTTGCTGCGCAGTTGCTCGAGGTTCGTCGCGCCGATGATGTTGCTGGTTACGAACGGCTGCCGGGTCACGAACGCCAGCGCCATCTGCGCCGGGTCCAGGCCATGCTCGCGGGCCAACTGCACATAGCGGCCGCAGGCGGCCACGGTTTGCGGGTTGGAATAGCGGGCAAAACGGCTGAACAGGGTCAGGCGGGCGTTTTCCGGGCGGGCGCCGTTTTCGTACTTGCCCGACAGCATGCCGAAGGCCAGCGGCGAATAGGCCAGCAAACCGCACTGCTCACGGATTGCCACCTCTGCCATGCCCACTTCGAAGCTACGGTTGAGCAGGTTGTAGGGGTTCTGGATCGACACCGCACGGGGCCAGCCGCGGGTTTCGGCCAGGTGCAGGAATTTCAGGGTGCCCCACGGGGTTTCGTTGGACAGGCCGATGTGGCGGATCTTGCCGGCGCGCACCTGTTCATCGAGCACCTCCAGGGTTTCCTCCAGCGGGGTGAAGATGTCCTGGGGCAGGTGCTGGTAGCCGAGCTTGCCGAAGAAGTTGGTGCTGCGCTCGGGCCAGTGCAACTGGTAGAGGTCGATGCGGTCGGTCTGCAGGCGCTTGAGGCTCTCGTCCAGCGCGGCGACGATGTGCTGGCGGTTGTGTTTGAGCTGGCCGTCGCGGATATGGCTGATACCGTTGCCGGGGCCGGCGACCTTGCTGGCGAGGATCCAGTCGTCACGGTCGCCGTTGGCGGCGAACCAGTTGCCGATGATGCGTTCGGTGGCGGCGTAGGTCTCCGGGCGCGGTGGTACCGGGTACATCTCGGCGGTGTCGATGAAGTTGATGCCACTGGCCTTGGCTATGGCAATCTGGGCGTAGGCTTCGTCCTGGGTGTTCTGCTCGCCCCAGGTCATGGTGCCCAGGCACAGGGCGCTGACGTTGAGGTCGGTACGACCAAGCTTGCGGTATTCCATCGGGAAGACGCTCCGTGGCAAAGAGACCCATAAAAGCAGGTTGAAATTTTTCCTGCAATCTGGATAATTCTGCCCCTCTCCGTGTGGCGGAAGTGATGCACCACCATGCAGGGAACCCTTGTCGAACATTGGCGTGCCCGACCCGAGCCCCCAAAAGCGTCAGCGTTCGGCTGCGCGCTTGCCCTTGGCAAGCTGTGCACTATCCAGTAAGATTCGCCGTCTATTTTTCGCTGGGCGGCCTCTGAGGCTTTAGAGAATGAAAACTTTTACTGCTAAACCGGAAACAGTAAAGCGCGAGTGGTTCGTAGTCGACGCCGCTGGTCAGACCCTGGGTCGTCTGGCTACCGAAATCGCTAGCCGCCTGCGTGGCAAGCACAAGCCAGAATACACCCCTCACGTTGACACCGGCGACTACATCGTCGTCATCAACGCCGAGCAGATCCGTGTGACTGGTGCCAAGTCTTCCGACAAGATGTACTACTCCCACTCCGGCTTCCCGGGCGGTATCAAGGAAATCAACTTCGAGAAGTTGATCGCCAAGGCCCCTGAGCGTGTTATCGAAACCGCGGTCAAAGGCATGCTGCCGAAGAACCCGCTGGGTCGCGACATGTACCGCAAGCTGAAAGTGTACGCGGGTGCTGCTCACCCACACACTGCTCAGCAGCCTCAAGAACTGAAGATCTAACGGGATAGTTCATTATGTCGGCGACTCAAAACTACGGCACTGGCCGTCGCAAGACCGCAACCGCTCGCGTTTTCCTGCGTCCAGGTACCGGTAACATCTCCATCAACAACCGTTCTCTGGACGTGTTCTTCGGCCGCGAAACCGCTCGCATGGTTGTTCGCCAGCCGCTGGAACTGACCGAAACCGTTGAGAAGTTCGACATCTACGTCACCGTTTCCGGTGGTGGTGTCAGCGGTCAGGCCGGTGCAATCCGCCACGGTATCACCCGCGCCCTGATGGAATACGACGAAACCCTGCGTGGCGCTCTGCGTCGTGCTGGTTACGTTACCCGCGACGCTCGTGAAGTTGAGCGTAAGAAAGTGGGTCTGCGTAAAGCGCGTAAGCGTCCTCAGTACTCCAAGCGTTAATAGCGCTTCGGCAGTCGAAAAAAGCCCGGTTCCTTTTTGGAACCGGGCTTTTTTTATGTCTTCAACTAACCTGTCTGCTAGTCCGTGGCCGTTTGTCGCATAGACACAGATCAAGCAAAGCGAGGGTAGTGGCCCGACGAGCGGGTAATCACCTTGTCAGCGTGTGGATTTGTTCCTTACCATTGCGGCCAATTTTTAGTGCCACAGACGTACCTAAGTAGATGCCTGTTCAAACAGGCCAAGTAAGCTGATGGGAGAGGACTGAATGAGCAATGACGGCGTCAACGCAGGCCGGCGCCGCTTCCTCGTAGCCGCGACATCCGTGGTCGGGGCGGCGGGGGCAGTGGGGGCAGCGGTACCGTTCGTGGGGTCATGGTTTCCCAGTGCCAAGGCGAAAGCTGCAGGGGCACCGGTGAAGGTCAATATCGCCAAGGTCGAACCTGGCCAGCAGATGGTCGCTGAATGGCGTGGGCAACCTGTATTCATCGTGCGGCGAACTGAAGAGATCCTCGGCAATCTGAAAAAGATCACCGGCGAGCTGTCCGACCCTGAATCCAAGGCGTCGGTGCAGCCCACCTACGTCGACCCGCAAGTTCGCTCGATCAAGCCCGAGATTCTCATCCTGGTCGGCCTATGCACGCACCTGGGTTGTTCGCCGACCTTCCGCCCTGAAGTCGCTCCGGCTGACCTGGGTCCGAAATGGGTCGGTGGCTATTTCTGCCCCTGCCACGGTTCGCACTACGACCTGGCCGGGCGTGTCTACAAATCCCAGCCGGCGCCTCTCAACCTGCCAGTGCCACCGCACTCGTACGAGTCGGACGAAATCATCGTCATCGGCGTCGATCAGGAGAACGCATGATGAGTAAGTTCATGGAGTGGATCGATGCGCGCTTCCCCGCGACGAAGATGTGGGAAGACCATCTAAGCAAGTATTACGCGCCCAAGAACTTCAACTTCCTGTACTTCTTCGGCTCGCTGGCGTTGCTGGTGCTGGTCAACCAGATCGTCACCGGCGTGTGGCTGACCATGAGTTTCACCCCCTCGGCGGAAGAGGCCTTCGCCTCGGTCGAGTACATCATGCGCGACGTCGAATACGGCTGGATTCTGCGCTACCTGCACTCCACCGGCGCTTCGGCGTTCTTCATCGTGGTCTACCTGCACATGTTCCGTGGGCTGCTCTACGGCTCTTACCAGAAGCCGCGCGAGCTGGTCTGGTTGTTCGGCATGCTGATCTACCTGGCGCTGATGGCCGAGGCATTCATGGGCTACCTGCTGCCCTGGGGCCAGATGTCGTACTGGGGGGCCCAGGTGATCATCTCGCTGTTCGGCGCCATCCCGGTGATCGGTGATGACCTGACCCAGTGGATCCGTGGTGACTACCTGATCTCCGGGATCACCCTGAACCGCTTCTTCGCCTTGCACGTGGTGGCCTTGCCGATCGTGATCCTGGGCCTGGTGGTGCTGCATATCCTGGCGCTGCACGAAGTGGGTTCGAACAACCCAGATGGCGTGGACATCAAGAAGAAAAAGGACGAGAACGGCATCCCGCTGGATGGCATCCCGTTCCACCCGTACTACACGGTCAAGGATATCGCCGGCGTCGTGGTGTTCCTCTTCGTGTTCTGCGCGGTGGTGTTCTTCTTCCCGGAAATGGGAGGCTACTTCCTGGAAAAACCGAACTTCGAGCAGGCCAACGCCTTCAAGACGCCTGAGCATATCGCCCCTGTGTGGTACTTCACGCCGTTCTACGCGATTCTGCGTGCGGTGCCGGACAAACTGTTCGGGGTGATCGCCATGGGCGCGGCGATCGCGGTGCTGTTCGTGTTGCCCTGGCTTGACCGCAGTCCGGTGCGCTCCATGCGCTACAAGGGCTGGCTGAGCAAGATCTGGTTGCTGGTGTTCTGCGTGTCCTTCGTCATCCTTGGCGTGCTGGGCGTACTGGCGCCGACCCCGGGACGTACCTTGCTGTCGCAGCTATGCACGGTGTTGTACTTCGCCTACTTCCTGCTGATGCCGTTCTACACAAGGCTTGAGAAGACCAAACCGGTTCCGGAAAGGGTGACTGGCTGATGAAAAAGTTTATTGCAGTATGCTTGCTGGCATTGATGCCTGGCCTCTCGTTCGCCGCCGAACACGGCCTGGAGCTGGACAAGGTCGATATCGACCTGACTGACAAGGCCGCGATGCAGGATGGTGCGCGCACCTTCGCCAACTATTGCATGGGGTGCCATAGCGCCAAGTTCCAGCGTTACGAGCGTGTCGCCGACGACCTGGGGATCCCCCACGAGCTGATGCTCGAGAACCTGGTATTCACTGGCGCCAAGATCGGCGACCACATGAAGATCGGCATGCAACCCAACGATGCCAAGACCTGGTTCGGCGCCGCGCCGCCCGACCTCACTCTGGTGGCTCGGGTGCGTGGCAACGACTGGCTATACACCTACCTGCGCAGCTTCTATGAAGACAAGGCGCGGCCATACGGGGTGAACAACAAGGTCTTCCCCAATGTCGGCATGCCAAACGTGCTGGTTGGCCTGCAGGGCAACCAAGTGATTGGCTGCAAGCAGGTGCAGAGTGTGGTCGACGGCAAGAAGCAGTACGACCCGCTAACCGGCAGCCCATTGACCCATGAAGCGTGCGACCAGCTGACCGTCGAGGAGAAATCCGGTACCCTGACGACCGAGCAGTTCGACGAGAAGGTCAAGAACCTGGTGACCTTCCTGGCCTATTCGGCCAACCCGGTCAAACTGGAAAGCCAGCGCATCGGTACCTACGTGTTGCTGTACCTGGCTTTCTTCTTCGTGTTCGCCTACTTGCTCAAGCGCGAATACTGGAAGGACGTGCACTGATCACGCAGTAGTTTCTGGTAGTTGAACGCGCCCGGGGTGCCCCAGCCAAGTCGCTGGGGTGCCCCGGGCGCGTTTTCATTTGCAGTTTTACAAGCATCCCGTGCGAGGAGGCGCTACATGGGCGCAACCAACAGGTTAGCCTGCTATTCCGACCCCGCTGACCATTACTCTCATCGGGTACGCCTGGTGCTCGCGGAGAAAGGCGTCGCGGTGCAGATCATCGATGTCGACCGCAATCGCCTGCCGCCCAAGCTGGTCGAAGTGAATCCTTATGGCAGTCTGCCGACCCTGGTCGATCGTGACCTGGCGTTGTACGAGTCGACTGTGGTGATGGAGTATCTCGAAGAGCGTTACCCGCACCCGCCGCTGATGCCGGTCTATCCGGTGGCCCGTGGCAACACTCGCCTGCTGATGTACCGCATCCAGCGTGACTGGTGCAGCCTGGCCGACACCGTACTGGACTCGCGCAGCAGCGACGCGGCACGGGCCCAGGCGCGCAAGGAGTTGCGCGAGAGCCTGACTGGCGTTGCGCCGCTTTTCGGCGAAATGGCCTGTTTCATGAGCGAGGAGCAGAGCCTGCTCGATTGCTGTCTACTGCCCATACTCTGGCGCTTGCCGGTGATGGGTATCGAATTGCCGCGGCAGGCCAAGCCGCTGCTGGATTACATGGAGCGACAGTTCGCCCGCGAGCCTTTCCAGGCGAGCCTGTCTGCTACTGAACGTGAAATGCGCAAGGTTTAAAGAGGAGCCGTTGATGAACTCCAGTCGCCCCTATCTGGTTCGCGCGCTGTACGAGTGGATCGTCGACAACGATTGCACGCCCCATATGCTGGTCAATGCCGAGTACCCGGCGGTCCAGGTGCCACAAGGTTTCGCCAGTGATGGCCAGATCGTCCTGAACATCTCCCCCAGTGCCGTGCGCAGCCTGCATATGGACAACGAGGCGGTGAGCTTCGAAGGGCGCTTCGGTGGCGTGGCGCACTCGCTGTATGTGCCGATTGGTGCCATCCTGGGGATCTATGCCCGGGAGAATGGCCAGGGCATGGTGTTCGAGCTGGAGCCGCCGCTCGCGGATGAGGATGACCTTGAGGACGACGGCGTCGAGCCGGATGACGATGGTCCGCCCGAGCCGCCGCGCCCCAGTGGTCGTCCGAGCCTGAAAGTCGTGAAGTAACAGGCAGAGACAAAAAAGGCGATCCGCAGGGATCGCCTTTTTCATTACTGCCGCAATTACAGGTCTTTGATGCTCTGAACCTGGTCCTTGTTGATGCGGGTCGGCTTGCCGTCAAGTTGCTTGAACTCATAGAAACCGGAATTGCGATCGAAATGCGGCGTGTCGGTGGTCTGCAGTTCGCGGCCATCGTTGAGGGTGATCACGCTCGGAGTGGAGCAGCCAGCCAGGGTGGCGAAGGTGCCGATCAGCAGGGCGGGCAGCAGCAGATTTTTCATGGGGTACTTCCTGGATCAGAGGGAAAGGCGGGTGTCACGACACCCGCCGCATGGTAGTCAGTCGATGTATTCGAACAGCTTGACGATCTTCTGCACACCCGACACGCCCTGCACCACGTTGGTGGCGGCGTTTGCCTCCTGCTGCCTGACCAGGCCGAGGAGGTAGACGATGCCGTTTTCGGTGATCACCTTGATGCGCGAGCTAGGGACACTTTCGTCGGTCAGCATCTGGGTCTTGATCTTGGTGGTCAGCCAGGCGTCGTTGTTGCGTGCCAGGATCGACGATGGCTGCATCACCTGCAGCTCGTTGTGTACCTTCTTGACTCGCTGCACCTGGCCTGCGGTCTGCTCGGCGAGGGACTTGAGGTCGGCGCGTGGTGTCTGGCCGGCAAGCAGCACGACACTGTTGTAGCTGCTGACGACGATGTGCGAGCCTTTGTCCAGCTCTGGGTTGGCCTTGGCGATGTTGACCGAGACCTTGGTCTCGATCAGCGAATCGTCGATCTTGCTGCCGATGGTGCGGGTGCCGCGGTCATCCTCGATAGGCGAGTTGCGCGCCGAGGTGAGCACGGAACTGCAGCCCGATACGCCGAGGCACAGGGTCAGGGCCATCAGGCCGATACGCTTGGAGATCATTCTTCACTCCCGAACAGTTGGCTGTCGATCAGGTCGCACAGACAGTGGATCGCCAGCAGGTGGACTTCCTGGATGCGCGCGGTGACCGTGGCGGGGACGCGGATCTCGACGTCCTCGGGCAGCAGCAGCGAGGCCATGCCGCCGCCATCGCGCCCGGTCAGGGCGACAACAATCATTTCGCGGTCGTGGGCGGCCTGGATCGCCTGGATCACGTTGGCCGAATTGCCGCTGGTGGAGATCGCCAGCAGCACATCGCCGGGCTGGCCCAGGGCGCGGATCTGCTTGGAGAAGACTTCGTTGTAGCTGTAGTCGTTGGCGATCGAGGTCAGTGTGGAGCTGTCGGTGGTCAGGGCGATGGCCGGCAGGCTCGGGCGCTCACGCTCGAAGCGGTTGAGCAACTCCGAGGAGAAGTGCTGGGCATCGCCTGCCGAGCCGCCGTTGCCGCACGCGAGCATCTTGCCGTCGTTGAGCAGGGCGTTGACCATGACCAGGCTGGCCTGCTCGATGTGGGGTGCCAGGATGTCCATTGCCTGTTGCTTGGTGTCGATGCTGGCCTGGAACAGCCGGCGAATTCGGGATTGCATGTCCATCTGGGTGACCTTAAGAGGGGCGGTGGCCTTTGCTACGCGCAACAGTGACCAGCCCGCGAAACATAGAGCTAGAAAATCGAAATGGGTTCAGCATTCGAAGGCATTTTTCAGCCATTGAAGCGGTTGCCCCGCATGCCCCCGGCCCTGCAGGGCGACAACGTCGAAGCGGCAGGGTCGGGTGGCCCAGCGGGGTTCGTGCTGCAGGAAGAGGTTGGCGGCAAGCGCCAGTCGTTGCTGCTTGCGCCCATCGATACTGGCGAGCGCTCCGCCGAACTCCGCATGCAACCGGTAGCGGACTTCGACGAATACTACTGTATCGGCATCGAGCATGACCAGATCGAGCTCGCCCCCCTTGCATCGCCAGTTGCGCTCCAGCAGCCGCAGACCTTGCCCTTGAAGGTATTCAAGGGCGTGATCTTCGGCTGCCTGGCCGGCAAGGCTGGGCGATGCGCCGGGCATCAGCGAGGGGTGTCCGGCAGGCGCTTGACCTGGCCGCCGGCGAATTCGGCCCATGGCAGCTGGCGTTCGATGCGCTGGCTGGGGTTCATGCTCAGGCTACCGGACAGGCCTTCGATGCGGTTGTCCGGCAGTGCCTTGAGCTGACCCAGGCGCGGAGCCAGGCTGTAGGCGTCGACGCCCATGGCGTACAGGCGACCGAGGCTGCCGGCGGCCTGGGGCCACTGCTGCACGACTTGCTGACGCAGGCTGTTGGTGGTGTCCAGCAGCCAAGGCGTTTCGCAGAAGCGGATGCCGTTCATGTCGTTGTACTGGTTCACGTCACCGCTGGCGCTGTACAGGTTGGAGGTGGCGTAGACCGGCACGTCGCCGGCGTACTGGAAGTTCAGCGTCGGCTTGATTTGCTGGGCCTGCTGTGGCGTCGAGGCGAGGAAGATGAAGTCGATGTCCTGGCGGCGCGAAGGTTGCGCGGCGATGGTGCCGCCGACGGTGCTCTGCAGGCTCTTGGCGCGGCCTTCGCTCTGGCGCAGCTGGAACAGATCGGCGATCTGTTGGGCGAGGGCGACGGGCTGGGCGATACGCTGCGCGGTGATCAGGGTGCCGCCATTGCCTTCCCAGTCCTGGCGGAAGGCGGCGAGCACGCGGTCGCCCCATTCACCGCTCGGTACCAGGGCCACGGCGCGAACCATGCCATCGGCGCGGGCACGGCGTGCCACTTCGCGGGCTTCGTCCTCGGCGGCCAGGCCGAACTGGAACAGTTGTGGCGGCGCTTTCTGGCCGGCGTCGGCGTAATTCAGGGCCAGGGTGGTGATAGGCAGTTGCGGGTAGGCGGCGAGTTTCTTGACCAGCGGCTTTTCCAGCGGGCCGACCACCAGTTGCACGCCGGCAGCCTGGGCTTGGCGGTAGAAGTCGTCGAGCGAGGTGATGCGCGAGCTGTCGAACACTTGTACTGCAGGGGCGGGCTGGCCACCTTGCTGGGCCTGGAAGTGAGCGGCCATGAAGCCGTCACGCAGGGCTCGGGCGACGCCGGCCAGGGCACCTTCCTGGGGTAGCAGCAGGGCGATCTTAGTCAGTGGCTGGCTGGCCAGCTCCTTGAGTTTGACCAGGGCTGTCGGCAATTGCTTGGCCGCCGGGTGCTCGGAGTGCTGCTGGCGCCAGGTGTCGATGGCGGCCTGTTGTTGTTCGAGGGTGCCGGCGCGCTTCACGGCCAGGGCCAGGCTGGTCCAGCCGGCCAGTGTCTCGTTGGTGGCCGGTTGCTGCAGCTGCTCGGCGGGCAGCGAGGCGACCAGGGCCCAGATCGCGTCATTGTTGCCAGCGGCAGCCTGGCCACTGAGCTGGGGGGCCAGCAGTACGCGCTGCTGGGCGGCGGCCAGGGCCTGGCCGTCCGCTTCGAGGGCGGCGGCGTGAACGCTGTAGGTGCGGACCTGCTGCTCGGTCGGTAGTTCGCCGACGCGTTGCAGGCTCGGGTGGGCGAGGGCGGTCAGGGCGGCCTTGGGCTGGTTGCGGCTCATGGCGAGCTCGGCGGCCAGGGTGGAGGCGAACACCTGCTGGGCGGGCTTGAGCGGCTCCAGCGAGACCTGCTCGAGAATCCGCGCGGCGCGTGGGAAGTCCTTTTGCTTGTATGCCAGGTCCGCGGCGCTCAAGCGCAGCAGGGCTGCATCCTCGGCGGACTTGCTGGAGGCCGCCTTCTCGAGCAGTTGCTCGATGCTGGCGTCCGGGGTGCGTGGCAGTTCGCCCAGGCTGGATGAGGGCGAGCTGGCGCAGGCTGCCAGCAGGGCAGCGAGGCAGAGGGCTGTGAGCAGCCGCAGACAAGCGATCATGTAAAGGTCCTGTTACTCGATCAAGTTGGCCGGCAATTGTACCCAAGCGGGGGGCACGGCGCGATCTCGCCGACAACGAACCTTCACTATAGGTGGCCCGTGGTGTGCCCGGGGCGAAGTTCTTTGCGCCCTGTTACCGGTGCTCGGGCTACAATGGCGACCTTTGATCCGGAAAGCAGGTGTGCGCAGTGACTGATGTTGCAGGGGTTTCGAAATCCACGTTGGGCAAGCTTTACGTCGTTGCCACGCCCATCGGCAACCTCGACGACATGAGCGCCCGGGCGCTGAAGGTGCTGGCGGATGTCAGTCTGATCGCCGCCGAGGACACCCGTCACTCGGTGCGCCTGCTGCAACACTTCGGCATCGACACGCCGCTGGCCGCTTGCCATGAGCACAACGAGCGTGACGAGGGCGGGCGCTTCATCACCCGCCTGCTGGCTGGCGACGATGTGGCGCTGGTGTCCGATGCCGGCACGCCGCTGATTTCCGATCCGGGCTATCACCTGGTGCGCCAGGCGCGTGCTGCGGGCGTGCAGGTGGTGCCGGTGCCGGGTGCCTGTGCGTTGATCGCCGCGCTGTCGGCGGCAGGGTTGCCGTCGGACCGCTTCATCTTCGAAGGCTTCCTGCCGGCCAAAGCCGCCGGGCGCCGTGCGCGTCTGGAGCAGGTCAAGGAAGAGCCGCGCACCCTGATCTTCTACGAGGCGCCACACCGGATCCTCGAGTGCCTTGAAGACATGGAGGCGGTGTTCGGCGGCGAGCGCCCGGCGCTGCTGGCGCGCGAGATCACCAAGACCTTCGAGACCCTCAAAGGCTTACCGCTGGCCGAGTTGCGCGCATTCGTACAGGGCGACAGCAACCAGCAGCGTGGTGAATGTGTGGTGTTGGTGGCTGGCTGGAGTGCGCCGGAGGGTGAGCAGGCGATCAGCGCCGAGGCGCAGCGGGTACTGGACCTGCTGCTGGCGGAGTTGCCACTGAAAAAGGCTGCGGCATTGGCTGCCGAGATTACTGGCGTGCGCAAGAATCTGCTCTATCAGTTGGCCCTGGAAAAGCAGAAATCCCAATAGTGGCGCAATGGTATTATTCATCGCGCCGCTTGTTCTTGAGCGTGGCTACCGGTAACCTTGCTCGCGGAGAGTCGATCGGACAGTCGCTGCCGTCTTTTGTTCCGCAAAAGGCGGGGGAGGAAAGTCCGGGCTCCATAGGGCAGAGTGCCAGGTAACGCCTGGGAGGCGCGAGCCTACGGAAAGTGCCACAGAAAACAACCGCCTAAGCACTTCGGTGCCGGTAAGGGTGAAAAGGTGCGGTAAGAGCGCACCGCACGGCTGGCAACAGTCCGTGGCTAGGTAAACCCCACTCGGAGCAAGACCAAATAGGGTTCCATACGGCGTGGCCCGCGTCGGAACCGGGTAGGTTGCTAGAGGCGTCCAGTGATGGCCGTCGTAGAGGAATGACTGTCCTCGACAAAACCCGGCTTACAGATCGACTCTCCACCTCTTCCTTTCCTGCTTGAATCGATAGCAGATGCGTCCTGGTAATACCGAAAAAATCTTACTCTTAATAATTTACTTTAACTTCCCACTCTATCCACTTGAGTGTGCTTGATTTTTTCCGTCAGTTTTTCTCTCTTGTACTCCTTCCACCTTCCTTTGTTGAGCTAAATCGCCGTCCTGTAAGGGATTTCCCTATGAACGTGCCTTGACGGTGTGGCGGGCGGATTCCTATAGTGTGCGCAAGTGGCAGAAAGTGGGATGAAGTGGGTTTTCTGGCACAAAAAAGCTAACATTGTGGGGAATCGCAGCCGTGTTCCGCGGAGCCAACGCCGTCAGCCTCGATGCCAAGGGCCGTCTCGCCATGCCGAGCCGGTACCGTGACGAGCTCGATTCGCGTTGCAATGGTCAACTGATCGTGACCATCGACGCCGTTGACCCCTGCTTGTGTGTTTACCCCCTCGATGAGTGGGAACAGATAGAAGCCAAGTTGCGTGCCTTGCCGTCGCTGCGTGAGGAAAACCGTCGCCTGCAGCGATTGCTGATTGGTAATGCGGTGGACCTGGAGCTCGATGGCAGCGGGCGTTTCCTGGTGCCGCCGCGCCTGCGTGAGTACGCCAAGTTGGACAAGAAGGCGATGTTGGTGGGGCAGCTGAACAAATTCCAGCTGTGGGACGAGGATGCCTGGAACGCGGTTTCGGCAGCCGACCTTGCAGCTATTCAACAACCGGGCGCCATGCCCGATGATTTGCGTGACCTGATCCTGTGACAATAGATAGCGGCTTCAACCACATCACCGTCCTCCTCGACGAAGCCGTCGAGGCATTGGCCCTGCGCGCCGACGGTTGCTATCTGGACGGCACCTTCGGGCGTGGCGGCCACAGCCGCCTGATCCTCAGCAAGCTCGGGCCGCAAGGGCGGTTGCTGGGGTTCGACAAGGATCCTCAGGCGATTGCCACCGGGCAAGCGCTGGCGGCCGAAGACGGCCGCTTTGTCATTGTGCAGCGCAGCTTTGCCGAACTCGGCGACGAGGTGCGCGCCCGCGGCCTGGATGGCAAGGTCAGCGGTATCCTGCTCGACCTGGGCGTATCCTCGCCGCAACTGGACGACCCCGAGCGTGGCTTCAGCTTCCTTAACGACGGCCCGCTGGACATGCGCATGAACCCGGGCCAGGGCATCAGCGCCGCCGAGTTCGTCGCCACCGCCCCCGTCGAAGAGATTGCCCGCGTGTTCAAGGAGTACGGCGAGGAGCGCTTCGCCGGTCGTATGGCGCGCGCGGTGGTCGAGCGTCGCGAGAAGCAGCCGTTCACCCGTACCGCCGACCTGGCGGAAGTGCTCAAGGTCGCCAACCCGGCCTGGGAAAAGGGCAAGAACCCTGCGACCCGCGCCTTCCAGGGCCTGCGTATCCATGTCAACAACGAGCTTGGCGACCTCGAGACCGGCCTTGAAGCCGCGCTCGACGCCCTTGAGGTGGGTGGCCGCCTGGCAGTGATCAGCTTCCACTCGTTGGAAGACCGTATCGTCAAACTGTTCATGCGCAAGCTGGTCAAGGGCGAGGCAGACAATTTGCCGCGCAACCTGCCGGTCCAGCACAAGGCCTTCGAGCCGAAGATCAAATTGATCGGCAAGGCGCAGTTCGCCTCCGAAGCCGAACTCAAGGCCAACCCGCGGTCGCGTAGCGCCGTCATGCGGGTAGCGGAGAAATTGCGGTGAGCAGGCTGTTTGCCAAGCCGCTGCCAGGCGGAAGCTTCCTGATGCTTCTGCTGTTCGTCGCCGTCCTGATTTCGTCGATCGCCGTTTCCTACAGCGCCCACTGGAACCGTCAGTTGCTCAACACCCTGTACGGTGAATTGAACGAGCGCGACAAGGCTCAGGCCGAGTGGGGCCGGTTGATCCTCGAGCAAAGCACCTGGACCGCCTCCAGCCGTATCGAGAGCCTGGCCTCGGAACAGCTCAGGATGCGTGTGCCCGCCGCCGACGAAGTGCGGATGGTCGCGCCATGATGAAGCTCGAAGGCGCACTCTACCCCTGGCGCTTCCGGGTGGTGGTCGGTTTGCTGGCGCTGATGGTCGGTGCCATCTGCTGGCGCATCATCGACCTGCAGGTCGTCGACCGCGACTTCCTCAAGGGGCAGGGCGACGCTCGCAGCCTGCGCCATATTCCCATCCCCGCGCACCGCGGCCTGATCACCGATCGCAACGGCGAGCCGCTGGCTGTCAGTACGCCTGTCACCACCTTGTGGGCCAACCCCAAGGAAATGCAGGCGGCCAAGGACCGCTGGCCGCAGCTGGCGGCTGCGCTTGGGCAGAACCCACAGCAGTTGAGCGAGCGCCTCACCCAGCAGGCCAGCAAGGAGTTCATCTACCTGGTCCGCGGCCTGACCCCTGAGCAGGGCCAGCACGTGCTCGACCTGAAGGTTCCGGGCGTATACGGCCTCGAAGAGTTCCGCCGCTTCTATCCGGCCGGTGACGTCACCGCGCACATGGTCGGCTTCACCGACCTGGATGACCATGGTCGTGAAGGCGTCGAGCTCGCCTACGACGAATGGCTCGCCGGGGTGCCCGGCAAGCGGCAGGTGATCAAGGACCGGCGTGGCCGGCTGATCAAGGACATCCAGGTAACCAAGAACGCCAAGGCCGGCAAGACCTTGGCGTTGTCGATAGACCTGCGTCTGCAGTACCTGGCCACCCGCGAGCTGCGCAACGCCATTGCCGAACAGGAAGCCAAGGCTGGCAGCCTGGTGATCATGGACGTCAAGACCGGCGAGGTCCTGGCCATGGTCAACCAGCCGACCTACAACCCGAACAACCGCCGCAGCATGTTCCCGGCGGCGATGCGCAACCGGGCGATCATCGACGTTTTCGAGCCAGGCTCGACGGTCAAGCCGATTTCCATGAGCGCCGCTTTGCAAAGTGGTCGCTGGAAGCCCACCGACAAGGTCGAGGTGTACCCGGGTAGCCTGCAGATCGGCCGCTACACCATCAAGGACGTTTCGCGCAGCGAGGGCCCGATCCTCGACCTGACCGGCATCCTGATCAACTCGTCCAACGTCGGCATGAGCAAGATCGCCTTCGATATCGGTGGCGAGGCCATCTACCGGGTGATGTCCCAAGTCGGTCTGGGCCAGTACACCGGCCTCGGTTTCCCGGGCGAGCGCGTCGGCAACCTGCCCAACCACCGCGAGTGGCGCAAGGCCGAGACCGCAACCTTGTCGTATGGCTACGGCGTGTCGGTGACCGCCCTGCAACTGGTGCATGCCTACGCCGCCCTGGCCAACGACGGCAAGATGGTGCCGCTGTCGATCCTAAAGGTCGACAAGACCCCGGAAGCGGTCCAGGCGATCCCCAAGGAAACCGCCGAAACCGTGCAGGGCATGCTGCAGCAGGTAATCGAAGCACCGCGCGGGGTATTCCGTGCCCAGGTGCCGTTCTACCACGTGGGTGGCAAGTCCGGTACGGCGCGTAAAGCCACCGTCGGCTCCAAGGGCTACACCGAGAACGCCTACCGTTCGCTGTTCGCTGGCTTTGGCCCGATGAGCGACCCGCGCTACGCCATCGTCGTGGTCATCGACGAGCCGAGCAAGGGCGGCTACTTCGGCGGCCTGGTCTCGGCCCCCGTATTCAGCAAAGTGATGTCGGGCACCCTGCGCCTGATGAATGTACCGCCGGACAACCTGCCGCCCTCGACGCAGCAAGCCAGCGCAGTACCCGCCAAGGGAGGGCGAGGTTGATGACGATGCCATTGAGTAAACTGTTCGCCCATGCCAGCCGCGATCCGTTGATCCGCGAGCTGACCCTGGACAGCCGCGCCGTGCGTCCGGGTGACCTGTTCCTGGCGGTGCCGGGAGCCAAGGTCGATGGCCGCGCGCATATTGCCGATGCCCTGGCCCGTGGCGCCGCTGCGGTGGCCTATGAAGAGCAGGGCGCCAGCGTGCTGCCGCTCACTGATGCGCCTCTGATTCCGGTCAAGGGCCTGATCGGCCAGTTGTCGCAGATTGCCGGGCGCTTCTATGGCGAGCCAAGTCGTCAGCTCGACCTGGTCGGCGTGACTGGTACCAACGGCAAGACCAGCGTGACCCAACTGCTGGCCCAGGCGCTTGACGCCCTGGGCAAGCGCTGTGGCCTGATCGGCACCCTCGGCACCGGCTTTTATGGCGAACTGCAGAGCGGCCGCCTGACCACGCCGGACCCGATCGCTGTGCAATCGACCTTGGGCGACCTGAAGAAGGGCGGGGCCAAGGCCGTGGCCATGGAGGTATCCTCCCATGCGCTCGAGCAGGGTCGGGTCGCCGCGCTGGACTTCGATATCGCGGTGATGACCAACCTGTCCCGCGACCACTTGGACTACCACGGCAGCATGGAGGCCTACGAGGCCGCCAAGGCCAAGTTGTTCGCCTGGTCGAGCCTGCGTGCCCGGGTGGTCAACCTGGATGATGACTTTGGGCGTCGCCTGGCAGACGCTCCTGCCACATCGCGCCTGATCTGCTACAGCCTGCAGGATTCGGCGGCGACGCTGTTCTGCAAAGAGGCAGTCTTCAACGATGATGGCGTGCGCGCCGTGATCGTTACCCCACAGGGTGAGCATGTCCTGCGTAGCCGCCTGCTGGGGCGTTTCAATCTGAGCAACATGCTGGCGGCGGTAGCCACGCTGATGGCGCTGGATTACCCGCTGGACGAAATTCTCAAGGTCACCCCGCAACTGCATGGGCCGGTCGGCCGCATGCAGCGCCTGGGTGGCGGTAAAAAGCCGTTGGTGGTGGTCGACTACGCCCACACCCCGGATGCCCTGGAAAAGGTGCTCGAGGCATTGCGCCCGCACGCCCACGGCAAGTTGCTGTGCCTGTTCGGCTGTGGTGGTGACCGTGACGCCGGCAAGCGCCCGCTGATGGCGGCAGTCGCCGAGCGCCTGGCCGATCGTGTGCTGGTGACTGATGACAACCCGCGTACCGAGGATCCGCAGCGCATCTTCGATGACATTCGCCCCGGCTTTGCCCAGCCCGACAGCGTGGAATTCGTCGCTGGCCGTGGCCAGGCCATTGCCCACCTGGTCGCCACTGCTGCTGCCGAGGATGTGATCGTCCTGGCCGGCAAGGGCCACGAGGATTACCAGGAGATCAATGGCGAGCGCCATGACTTCTCCGATCTGGTCGAAGCCGAGAAGGCCCTTGCCGCCTGGGAGGCTCCACATGCTTAAGCCCATGATGCTCAGCCAGTTGACTGCTGCCTTGAATGCGCGCCTGGCAGGCGCCGACGCCAGCTTCACCGGCGTCAGCATCGACAGCCGCAGCGTCGCTGCCGGTCAACTGTTCGTCGCCCTCAGCGGGCCGCGCTTCGATGGCCATGACTACCTGGCCGATGTGAAGGCCAAGGGGGCGGTCGCCGCGCTGGTCGAGCGCGAAATCGCCGGTGTCGATCTGCCGCAACTGGTGGTCGCCGACTGCCGCGTAGCGCTTGGCCAGCTCGGTGCGCTGAATCGTGCAGCCTTCGACAAGCCGGTGGTGGCCATCACCGGCTCCAGCGGCAAGACTACGGTCAAGGAAATGCTCGCCGCGATCCTGCGTACCCGCGGGCCGGTGCATGCCACCCGTGGCAACCTCAACAACGACCTCGGCGCACCGCTGACCCTGCTGGAGATCGCCCCGGAGCACAGCGCCGCGGTGATCGAACTGGGTGCCTCGCGCATCGGCGAGATCCGCTACACCGTCGGCCTGACCCGGCCGCAGGTAGTCATCATCAACAACGCCGGTACCGCCCACGTTGGCGAGTTCGGCGGCCCGGAGAAGATCGTCGAGGCCAAGGGCGAGATCCTCGAAGGCCTGGGCGAGGGCGGCACGGCCATCCTCAACCTGGCCGACAAGGCGTTCGACATCTGGCGCCGGCGCGCCGGGCAGCACCGTGTTCTCAGCTTCGCGCTGGACAATCCGCAGGCCGACTTCCACGCCAGCGATATCGGCCGCGACGCCCGTGGCTGCCCCTCGTTCACCCTGCACGGCCCGGACGGCAGCGTCCCGGTGCAACTGAACCTGCTCGGCATCCATAACGTCAGCAACGCCCTGGCCGCCGCCGCCGCAGCCTATGCCGTTGGTCTGAGCCTGAGCGGCATCGCCGCCGGCCTTGGCGCCGTGCAACCGGTCAAGGGCCGTACCGTTGCGCAGATTGCGCCTAGCGGCGCGCGGGTGATCGACGACAGCTACAACGCAAATCCCACCTCGATGTGTGCCGCCATTGATATACTCGCCGGCTTTTCCGGCCGCACCGTCCTGGTGCTCGGGGATATCGGCGAACTGGGGCAATGGGCCGAGGAAGGTCACCGCCAGGTAGGTGACTATGCACGTGGCAAGGTCGATGCGCTGTACGCGGTGGGCACCAATATGGCCTACGCCGTTCAGGCATTCGGTACCAATGGTCGCCATTTCGCCACTCAAGCTGAGCTGATCGAAGCCGTCAAGGCCGAGACCGCCAGCGACACCACTATCTTGATCAAGGGCTCGCGCAGCGCTGCGATGGAAAACGTCGTGGCCGCACTGTGCGGTGCCAGCGGGGAGAAACATTAATGCTGCTGCTGTTGGCTGAGTATCTGCAACAGTTCCACAAAGGCTTCGCGGTCTTTCAGTACCTGACCCTGCGCGGGATCCTGGGTGTGCTGACCGCGCTGTCCCTGGCCCTGTGGCTGGGCCCGTGGATGATCCGTACCCTGCAGATCCGCCAGATCGGTCAGGCCGTGCGTAACGACGGCCCGCAATCGCACCTGTCCAAGTCCGGCACCCCGACCATGGGCGGGGCGCTGATCCTCTCCGCCATCGCCATCAGCACACTGCTGTGGGCCGACCTGAGCAACCGCTATGTGTGGGTGGTGCTGATCGTCACCTTGGCGTTCGGCGCCATCGGCTGGGTCGACGACTACCGCAAGGTGATCGAGAAGAACTCCCGCGGCCTGCCGAGCCGCTGGAAGTATTTCTGGCAGTCGGTGTTCGGCTTGGCCGCGGCGATCTTCCTCTACAAGACCGCGCCGACCAGCGTCGAGACCACACTGATCATCCCGATGCTCAAGGACCTGGCCATCCCGCTGGGCGCTGGCTTCATCGTGCTGACCTATTTCGTCATCGTCGGCTCGAGCAACGCGGTCAACCTGACCGACGGCCTCGATGGCCTGGCGATCATGCCGACGGTGATGGTCGGCGGCGCGCTGGGCATCTTCTGCTACCTGTCGGGCAACGTGAAGTTCGCCGAATACCTGCTGATCCCGTACGTGCCGGGCGCGGGCGAGCTGATCGTGTTCTGCGGCGCGCTGATCGGCGCGGGCCTGGGCTTCCTGTGGTTCAACACCTACCCGGCCCAGGTATTCATGGGCGACGTCGGCGCGCTGGCGCTGGGCGCTGCATTGGGCACCATCGCGGTGATCGTCCGCCAGGAAATCGTGCTGTTCATCATGGGCGGCGTGTTCGTGATGGAAACCTTGTCGGTGGTCATCCAGGTGGCCTCGTTCAAGCTGACCGGCAAGCGCGTGTTCCGCATGGCGCCGATCCACCACCACTTTGAACTCAAGGGTTGGCCCGAGCCACGGGTGATCGTCCGCTTCTGGATCATCACCGTGATTCTCGTGCTGATTGGCCTTGCCACCCTGAAACTGAGGTAAACGAGCGTGTCACTGATCGCTTCCGACCAATTCCGCATCGTTGTCGGCCTCGGCAAGAGCGGCATGTCCCTGGTTCGCTTCCTGGCGAGCCGGGGCATTGCCTTTGCGGTCGCCGACACCCGTGAGCAACCGCCGGAACTGGACACCCTGCGCCGTGATTACCCGCAGGTGGAAGTGCGCTGTGGCGAGCTGGACGTGGACTTCCTGTGCCGAGCCAACGAGCTGTACGTGAGCCCCGGCCTGGCCCTGGCCACGCCTGCCCTGCAGCAGGCCGCCGCGCGCGGCGTCAAGCTGTCCGGCGACATCGAGCTGTTCGCCCGCCACGCCAAGGCGCCGATCATCGCTATCAGCGGCTCCAACGCCAAGAGCACCGTGACCACCCTGGTCGGCGAAATGGCCGCCAAGGCAGGCAAACGTGTGGCAGTCGGTGGCAACCTCGGCACGCCGGCCCTCGACCTGCTGGCCAACGACGTCGAGCTGTACGTCCTGGAGTTGTCGAGCTTCCAGCTGGAGACCACCGACCAACTCAACGCCGAAGTGGCCACCGTACTGAACATCAGCGAAGACCACATGGACCGCTACAGCGGCCTGCCGGCCTATCACCTGGCCAAGCACCGGATCTTCCGCGGCGCCCGCCAGGTGGTGGTCAACCGTCAGGATGCCCTGAGTCGTCCGTTGCCGGTCGAAGGCCGGCCGAGCTGGACCTTTGGCCTCAACGCACCGGACTTCAAGGCCTTCGGCCTGCGTGAAGTGGATGGCGAGAAATACCTGGCGTTCGAGTTCCAGACCCTCATGCCGGTGCGCGAGCTGAAGATTCGCGGCGCCCATAACCAGAGCAATGCCTTGGCCGCCTTGGCTCTCGGCCACGCCGTCGGCCTGCCCTTCGAGCCAATGCTCGAAGCCCTGCGCGAATTCAAGGGCCTGGCCCACCGTTGCCAGTGGGTGCGCGAGCGCAGCGGCGTGAACTGGTACGACGATTCCAAGGCCACCAACGTCGGTGCCGCGCTGGCGGCCATCGAAGGCCTGGGTGCCGATATCGAGGGCAAACTGGTGCTGATCGCCGGCGGCGATGGCAAGGGCGCCGATTTTGCGGCCTTGCGTACCCCGGTGGCGCAGCATTGCCGCGCCGTGGTGCTGATCGGCCGCGATGCCGCACGCTTGGCCGAAACCCTGAAGGACGCCGTGCAACTGGTGCCTGTGCAGACCCTCGATGAGGCCGTGCAGCGTTGCGCCGAGCTGGCCCGCGCCGGTGACGCGGTGCTGCTGTCGCCGGCCTGCGCCAGCCTCGACATGTTCAAGAACTTCGAAGAACGCGGGCGCCTGTTCGCCCAGGCAGCGGAGGGGCTGGCATGATCTTCGGCATCCTCAAGCCTTACCCGTCGCCGCTGATCAGCGGCCGTGGCATCGACCTCGACTTCCCGCTGCTGGCCGGTTGCCTGGCGCTGCTCGGCCTGGGCCTGGTGATGATCACCTCGGCCTCCTCCGAAGTGGCTGCGGTGCAGTCGGGCAACCCGCTGTACCACATGTTCCGCCACCTGGTGTACGTCACCCTTGGCCTGGGCGCCGGGCTGATGACCATGCTGGTGCCGATCGCCACCTGGCAGCGCATGGGCTTCATGATGCTGATCGGTGCCTTCGGCCTGTTGGTGCTGGTGCTGGTGCCCGGTATCGGCCGCGAGGTGAACGGGTCGATGCGCTGGATCGGTTTCAGCTTCTTCAACGTCCAGCCGTCGGAGATCGCCAAGGTCTTCGTGGTCATCTATCTCGCCGGCTACCTGGTGCGTCGCCAGACCGAGGTGCGCGAGAGCTGGATGGGCTTCTTCAAACCGTTCATCGTGCTGCTGCCAATGGCCGGCCTGCTGCTGATGGAGCCGGACTTCGGCGCCACGGTAGTGATGATGGGCGCTGCGGCGGCCATGCTGTTCCTCGGCGGGGTGGGGCTGTTCCGCTTCTCGCTGATGGTGGTGCTGGCGGTCATATCGGTGGTGGTGCTGGTCCAGGCCCAGCCTTACCGGATGGCGCGGCTGATCACCTTCACCGACCCCTGGAGCGACCAGTTCGGCTCCGGCTACCAGCTGACCCAGGCGCTGATCGCCTTCGGGCGTGGCGAATGGTTGGGCGTGGGCCTGGGCAACAGCGTGCAGAAGCAGTTCTACCTGCCCGAGGCGCACACCGACTTCGTGTTCTCGGTACTGGCCGAAGAGCTGGGGGTGGTCGGCTCGCTGCTGACCATCGCGCTGTTCGTGTTCATCACCGTGCGTGCCCTGTACATCGGCCTGTGGGCCGAGAAGGCCAAGCAGTTCTTCGCCGCCTACATGGCCTTTGGCCTGTCATTCCTGTGGATCGGCCAGTTCCTGATCAACATCGGCGTGAACGTCGGCCTGCTGCCGACCAAGGGCCTGACCCTGCCGTTCCTCAGCTACGGGGGCAGCTCCCTGGTGATCTGTTGCGCCTGTGTCGGGCTGCTTTTACGCATCGAGTGGGAGAGCCGCACCCATCTGGGCAGCGAGGAACACGAATTCAAGGAGAGCGATTTTGCCGAGGAGACCAGCCATGGCCGCTGACGGCAAGAACGTCCTGATCATGGCCGGTGGCACCGGGGGCCACGTGTTCCCGGCCCTGGCCTGTGCCCGCGAGTTCCAGGCGCGCGGCTACAGCGTGCATTGGTTGGGTACTCCGCGTGGCATCGAGAACGACCTGGTGCCCCAGGCCGGTCTGCCGCTGCACCTGATCCAGGTCACCGGCCTGCGCGGCAAGGGCAAGCTGTCGCTGCTCAAGGCGCCGTTCACCCTGGTCAAGGCCGTGCTGCAGGCGCGGCGCATCGTCCGTGAGCTCAAGCCGGTCTGCGTGATCGGTTTTGGTGGCTATGTGACCGGCCCGGGCGGCGTCGCCGCCCGGTTGTGCGGGGTGCCGCTGGTGATCCACGAGCAGAATGCCCGCGCCGGCACTACCAATCGCCTGCTGCTGCCGTTGGCTGCGCGGGTATGCGAAGCCTTCCCGGACACCTTTGCCGCCAGCGACAAGCTGCGCACCACCGGCAATCCGGTGCGCCCGGAGCTGTTCATGGACGCGGCGCGCGCGCCCTTGGCCGAGCGCCGTGCGCGGCTGCTGGTCATGGGCGGTAGCCTGGGTGCGGAACCATTGAACAAATTGTTGCCTAAGGCCCTGTCCGAAGTGCCGGAAAACCTGCGCCCCGAGGTGTTCCACCAGGCTGGGAGAAACCATGCCCCCGTCACCGCCGAGCGTTATCACGAGGCGGGTGTCGAGGCCCAGGTCGAACCGTTCATCAAGGACATGGCCCATGCCTATGGCTGGGCCGATATGGTGGTGTGCCGGGCCGGCGCCCTGACCGTAAGCGAACTTGCGGCGGCGGGCCTGCCCTCGATGCTGGTGCCCTTGCCCCATGCCATCGACGACCACCAGACCCACAACGCCCAATACCTGGCACGTGAAGGCGCCGCCTTCCTGATGCCACAAGCGACTACTGGCGCAGCGCAGCTCGCTGAACGCCTGAACGAGGTGCTGATGCAACCCGAGAAACTCAACGCCATGGCCGGCACCGCCCGCCGCCTGGCCAAACCTGCCGCAACCAGCACCGTGGTGGATATCTGCCTGGAGGTGGCCCATGGTTGAGAGCCAGAAAGCCATGCCGCATCCGAAGATGGGCCGTATCCGTCGCATCCACTTCGTCGGTATCGGCGGCGTGGGCATGTGCGGCATCGCCGAAGTGCTGCTGAACCTCGGCTATGAAGTGTCCGGTTCCGACCTCAAGGTGTCGCCGGTCACCGAGCGCCTTGAGTCGTTCGGCGCCGAGATCTTCGTCGGCCACCGCGCCGAGAACGCCGCCAACGCCGATGTGCTGGTGGTGTCCAGCGCGATCAATCCGGCCAACCCGGAAGTCGCCACCGCACTGGAGCGCCGTATCCCCGTGGTGCCGCGTGCCGAGATGCTCGCCGAGCTGATGCGCTATCGCCATGGTGTGGCGGTGGCCGGTACCCACGGCAAGACGACCACCACCAGCCTGCTGGCCTCGGTGTTCGCCGCCGGTGGCCTGGACCCGACCTTCGTCATCGGTGGTCGTCTGACTGCGGCGGGGACCAACGCGCAGTTGGGCACCAGCCGTTACCTGATCGCCGAAGCCGACGAGAGCGACGCCAGCTTCCTGCACCTGCAGCCGATGGTCGCCGTGGTCACCAATATCGACGCCGACCACATGGCCACCTACGAAGGCGACTTCAACAAGCTGAAGAAGACCTTCGTCGAGTTCCTGCACAACCTGCCGTTCTATGGGCTGGCGGTGATGTGCCTGGACGACCCGGTGGTGCGCGAGATCCTGCCGCAGGTCAAGCGCCCGACGGTCACCTACGGCTTCAGCGAAGAGGCCGACATCCGCGCCATCAACGTGCGCCAGCAGGGCATGCAGACCCACTTCACCGTGCTGCGCCGTGACTGCGAGCCGCTGGAAGTGTCGGTAAACATGCCGGGGAACCACAACGTGCTCAACGCTTTGGCGACCATCGCCATCGCCACCGACGAAGGCATCAGCGACGAGGCCATCGTCCAGGGCCTGTCCGGCTTCCAGGGCGTCGGTCGACGCTTCCAGGTATACGGCGAACTGCCGGTCGAGGGTGGCAGCGTGATGCTGGTCGACGACTATGGCCACCACCCGACCGAGGTCGCCGCGGTGATCAAGGCCGTGCGTGGCGGTTGGCCGAGCCGCCGCCTGGTGATCGTCTACCAGCCGCACCGCTATAGCCGCACCCGCGACCTGTACGACGATTTCGTGCAGGTGCTGGGCGATGCCAACGTGCTGCTGCTGATGGAGGTCTACCCGGCCGGCGAAGAGCCGATCCCCGGCGCCGACAGCCGCCAGCTGTGCCACAGCATCCGCCAGCGCGGCAAGCTCGACCCGATCTACATCGAACGCGGCGCCGAGCTCGCGCCGCTGGTCAAGCCGCTGCTGCGTGCCGGCGACATCCTGATCTGCCAGGGTGCCGGCGATGTCGGCGGCCTGGCCCCGCAATTGATGAAAAGCCCGCTGTTCGCAGGCGCCAAGCAGGAGAAGTCGAAATGACCAGCGCCTACGACAAGTTGCACTCGACCCTGGACGTCAAGGCCTTTGGCCGCGTCGCCGTGCTGTACGGAGGCAAGAGTGCCGAGCGTGAGGTTTCCCTGAAGTCGGGCAAGGCAGTGATCGAGGCGCTGACCAACGCTGGTGTCGACGTAGTCGCCATCGACGTCGGCGACGACCTGCTGACCCGCCTGCAGAGCGAGAAGATCGACCGCGCCTTCATCATCCTCCACGGCCGTGGCGGTGAGGACGGCAGCATGCAGGGCCTGCTCGAGTGCCTGGGGATTCCCTACACCGGCAGTGGCATCCTCGCCTCGGCGCTGGCCATGGACAAGCTGCGCACCAAGCAGGTGTGGCAGAGCCTGGGTATCCCCACGCCGCGTCACGCCGTGCTGGCCAGCGAGCAGGATTGCGTGGCCGCCAGTGCGGAACTGGGCTTCCCGTTGATCGTCAAACCAGCCCATGAAGGTTCGAGCATCGGCATGGCCAAGGTGAACAGCGAGCAAGAGCTGGTCGCCGCCTGGAAAGACGCCGCCAACTACGATTCGCAAGTCCTGGTCGAGCAATGGATCCACGGCCCGGAATTCACCATCGCCGTGCTGCGTGGCCAGGTGCTGCCGCCGATCGCGCTGGGCACGCCGCACGTGTTCTACGACTACGACGCCAAGTACATCGCCAATGACACCCAGTACCGCATCCCGTGCGGCCTGGACAGCGTCAAGGAGCAGGAGCTGATCGACCTTACCGCGCGCGCCTGCGATGCCGTTGGCATCGAGGGCTGGGGCCGTCTGGACGTGATGCAGGACGAGCAGGGCCGTTTCTGGCTGCTCGAGGTCAACACCGCACCGGGCATGACCGACCATAGCCTGGTGCCCATGGCGGCCCGTGCCGCCGGCCTGGACTTCCAGCAGCTGGTGCTGGCGATCCTGGCCGACAGCGTAGCGACGAGAGGTTAATAGCCATGCAAGGCGCGATGATACGTCAGCAGCCACCCGTTACCGGCCGTAGCAAGCCGGTACCGCGTGGTGCCAGCCGACTGGTGGCCGACGAGCCCGTATCGGCGCGCCTGCCGCGGCCAAGCTTCGGCGGCCTCAAGCGTCTGCTGTGGCCGGTGTTGCTGGTGGCCGCCGGCTTTGGCGCCTATGAGGGTGCCATTCGCCTGATGCCCTACGCCGACCGGCCGATCACCAAGATCGACGTGCAGGGCGACCTCAGCTACATCAGCCAGCAATCGGTGCAACAGCGGATCGCGCCCTACGTGGCGGCGAGCTTCTTCACCGTCGACCTCGCGGCGATGCGCGTCGAGCTCGAGCAGATGCCCTGGATCGCCCACGCCGAAGTGCGCCGGGTGTGGCCGGACGAGGTGGTGATCCGCCTGGAAGAACAGTTGCCGGTGGCGCGCTGGGGTGACGAGGCCTTGCTCAACAACCAGGGCCAGGCCTTCACCCCGCGCGAACTGGCCAACTACGAGCACCTGCCGCAGCTGTTCGGGCCGCAGCGCGCTCAGCAACAAGTCATGCAGCAGTATCAGGTATTGAGCCAGATGCTGCGCCCCATGGGCTTTTCCATCGCTCGCCTGGAGCTGCGCGAGCGAGGCAGCTGGTTCCTGACCACTGGCGCGGGTAGCGCCGGCCCAGGCATCGAGCTGCTGCTGGGGCGCGACCATCTGGTGGAGAAGATGCGCCGTTTCATTGCCATTTACGACAAATCGCTTAAAGACCAGATCACCAATATCGCCCGCATCGATCTGCGTTATTCCAACGGACTTGCCGTTGGTTGGCGGGAACCGAATGCACCGACGACGGCCCAACCCGCCGTTGCGAAGAATTAGAGAGAGGCAGGACCATGGCAAACGCGCATAGCGGCAAAATGATCGTCGGGCTGGACATCGGCACCTCCAAGGTGGTGGCGCTGGTGGGTGAAGTCGGCGAGGACGGTACCCTGGAGATCGTCGGCATCGGCACCCATCCGTCACGCGGCCTGAAGAAGGGCGTGGTGGTGAACATCGAATCGACCGTGCAGTCGATCCAGCGCGCCGTCGAAGAGGCCCAACTGATGGCCGGCTGCCGCATCCATTCGGCGTTCGTCGGTGTTGCCGGCAACCATATCCGCAGCCTGAACTCCCACGGCATCGTCGCCATCCGCGACCGCGAAGTCAGCACCGCCGACCTCGAGCGCGTGCTCGACGCAGCCCAGGCCGTGGCCATCCCGGCCGACCAGCGGGTGCTGCACACCCTGCCGCAGGACTACGTGATCGACAACCAGGAAGGCGTGCGCGAGCCCCTGGGCATGTCGGGCGTGCGCCTGGAAGCCAAGGTCCACGTGGTTACCTGCGCGGTGAACGCGGCGCAGAACATCGAAAAATGCGTGCGCCGCTGTGGCCTGGAAATCGACGACATCATCCTCGAGCAACTGGCCTCGGCCTACTCGGTGCTGACCGACGACGAGAAAGAGCTGGGCGTGTGCCTGGTGGACATCGGTGGTGGCACCACCGACATCGCCATCTTCACCGAAGGCGCGATCCGTCACACCGCGGTGATCCCGATCGCCGGCGACCAGGTCACCAACGACATCGCCATGGCCCTGCGCACCCCCACGCAGTACGCCGAGGAAATCAAGATCCGTTACGCCTGCGCCCTGGCCAAGTTGGCCGGTGCCGGCGAGACCATCAAGGTGCCGAGCGTGGGTGATCGCCCGCCGCGCGAGCTGTCGCGCCAGGCCCTGGCCGAAGTGGTGGAGCCTCGTTACGACGAGCTGTTCACCCTGATCCAGGCCGAGCTGCGCCGCAGCGGCTACGAGGACTTGGTTCCGGCCGGCATCGTCCTCACCGGCGGCACCGCGAAGATGGAAGGTGCCGTGGAACTGGCTGAGGAAATCTTCCACATGCCGGTACGCCTGGGCGTGCCGCACAGCGTCCGCGGGCTGAGCGACGTGGTCCGCAACCCGATCTATTCCACCGGCGTGGGTCTGCTCACCTACGGCCTGCAGAAGCAGTCCGAGGACCTGTCCCTGACCGGTATCAGCAACAGCAACAGCAGCAACAACAGCTATGGCGATGAACCCAAGGGTCCAGTGCTTGAGCGACTCAAGCGTTGGGTCCAGAGCAACTTCTGAGTTTCAAAGCAGTAGTGGTAGGCGCGACAACTAGAGAACTGTAAGGAGAGGGAAAATGTTCGAGCTCGTAGACAACGTCCCGCAAAGTCCGGTCATCAAGGTGATCGGCGTCGGCGGTGGCGGCGGCAACGCCGTCAACCACATGGTCAAGAGCAGCATCGAGGGCGTGGAATTCATCTGCGCCAACACCGATGCTCAGGCGCTGAAAAACATCGGCGCGCGCACCATCCTGCAACTGGGCACCGGTGTGACCAAGGGCCTGGGTGCTGGCGCCAATCCGGAAGTCGGCCGTCAGGCCGCGCTGGAAGACCGTGAGCGCATCGCCGAAGTGCTGCAGGGCACCAACATGGTGTTCATCACCACCGGCATGGGTGGCGGTACCGGTACCGGCGCAGCGCCGATCATCGCCGAAGTGGCCAAGGAAATGGGCATCCTCACCGTTGCGGTGGTGACCCGTCCGTTCCCGTTCGAAGGCCGCAAGCGCATGCAGATCGCCGACGAAGGCATCCGCATGCTGGCTGAAAGCGTCGACTCGCTGATCACCATCCCCAACGAGAAGCTGCTGACCATCCTGGGCAAGGATGCAAGCCTCTTGTCCGCCTTCGCCAAGGCCGACGACGTGCTGGCCGGCGCCGTGCGCGGCATCTCGGACATCATCAAGCGTCCGGGCATGATCAACGTCGACTTCGCCGACGTGCGCACCGTGATGGGTGAGATGGGCATGGCGATGATGGGGACCGGCTGCGCCAGCGGCCCGAACCGTGCTCGCGAAGCCACCGAGGCGGCGATCCGCAACCCGTTGCTCGAAGACGTCAACCTGCAGGGCGCCCGCGGCATCCTGGTGAACATCACCGCAGGGCCTGACCTGTCGCTGGGCGAGTACTCCGACGTGGGTAGCATCATCGAGGCCTTCGCCTCCGACCACGCGATGGTCAAGGTCGGCACCGTGATCGACCCGGACATGCGCGACGAGCTGCACGTGACCGTCGTGGCCACCGGCCTGGGCGCGCGCATCGAGAAACCGGTCAAGGTGGTCGACAACACCCTGCAGACCGCCCAGCAGGCGTACGAGGCTTCCAATCCGGCCCCGGTTCGCCAGGAGCAGTCGGCCGTCAACTACCGTGACCTGGAGCGTCCGACCGTGATGCGCAACCAGGCCCATGCAGGTGCTGCGGCAGCCGCTAAACTCAACCCTCAGGATGATCTGGACTACCTGGATATCCCGGCGTTCCTGCGTCGTCAGGCCGATTAATGGAATTTATCAGGGGTATAAGGGTGATTGGTGTTCAGCAAAGGCCGGGTCTGTTATCATCCCCAGCCTTTGTTGATACCTGTTCGCAATTTGCGCTGAAGCGGCCAATGCCATGATTAGACAACGCACCCTGAAGAATACCATCCGTGCCACAGGTGTCGGCCTGCACTCCGGGGAGAAGGTCTACCTGACCCTCAAGCCTGCGCCTGTCGACACCGGCATCGTCTTCCGTCGCGCCGACCTCGACCCTGTGGTCGAAATCCCGGCGCGCGCGGCCAACGTCGGCGAGACCACCATGTCCACCACGCTGGTCAACGGTGACGTCAAAGTCGATACGGTCGAGCACCTGCTCTCCGCCATGGCGGGCCTGGGCATCGATAACGCCTACGTCGAGCTCTCCGCCTCGGAAGTGCCGATCATGGATGGCAGTGCCGGACCCTTCGTATTCCTGATCCAATCGGCCGGCCTGGAAGAACAGGACGCACCGAAGAAGTTCATCCGCATCCTGCGTGAAGTGACAGTGGAAGAGGGCGACAAGCGCGCCACTTTCCTGCCCTTCGACGGGTTCAAGGTGAGCTTCGAGATCGACTTCGATCACCCGGTCCTCAAGGGCCAGACCCAAAGCGCGGTCGTCGACTTCTCGAGCACCTCGTTCGTGAAGGAAGTCAGCCGTGCCCGTACCTTCGGTTTCATGCGTGACATCGAGTACCTGCGCAAGCACAACCTTGCGCTGGGCGGCAGTGTCGAGAACGCCATCGTCGTCGACGAAACCGGTGTGCTCAACGAAGACGGCCTTCGTTCCGATGACGAATTCGTCAAGCACAAGATCCTCGACGCCATCGGCGATCTGTACCTGCTGGGCAACAGCCTGATCGGCGAGTTCAAGGGCTACAAGTCCGGACACGCGCTGAACAACCAGCTGCTGCGCAAGCTGATCGCGGAAACCGACGCCTGGGAAGTGGTCACCTTCGAAGATGCCAGCACGGCACCGATCTCGTACATGCGCCCTGTTGCGGCTGTGTAAGTTCGAACACTCTCTCTAGTGATTGAGGCCACCTTCGGGTGGCCTTTTTTATGGCGCGGAGTTGGCCTGGTGCCGTTGAGGAACAGGTGGCAACCCGTGGGCAGGCTCGAGCGCCTCAGTTGTTACCTTTGCCCTGCGCATGCGCGGCCAGGCGTTCCAGGGCGGCGCGCAGCTTGGGATCGTTGATCCCCTCGGCGGAACCACGAATGCTCTCGGCGGCATTGCTCGACAGTTCAGGCCCATGACCTTCACGCCTGGCCGGCACCAGCGGCGGCTGTACCTTGAACTGGATGCGGCTGAGGTTGGCGAAGGCTTCCATGGCCTGGAGCTGTCGTTGCAGGCGCTTCTGCTGGTAGCGCAGGCGGGTGGCCCAATGGCCGTCGGTAACCACCAGCAACAAGGTCCCTTCCTTCCAGGACGCTACATGGCAATGCTCGCGGGCGGCGGGTTGCAGCTGGCTTTCGAGCAGGCGCTGCAGATGCTCGATGCGCTCGGCCTGGTTGAGCAGCAGGCGCAGTGGGCGGGCTTTGCGCAGCAGTTCGGCCGGTAGGCGGGCAGGGGTTGGTTTGTAGGCCATGGAATACGCAGTTGGTTACAAGACCGGCAGTCTAACAGATGCGTTGCCGGCACCGGCTACAGCGCCCGAAAAGGCAGCCGATGTTCCAGTACTTTGATGCAAGTCATTCTCGATACGTTTCATCTTTCGCCACCTTGAACTTGGCGAAAAAGCCCCTATGTTAGTCAGGCCCCCTAAAAGCGCTGTGCCAGCATCGTGGAAATCCACCACTTTCCTCACCATCGTTTCCGGGTAGAATGCTCGTTCGCATGCGGCCTCTGGGCTGCACGGGCGACTCATGGGGCCGCCCTCCATCCCTACGTGTGGAAGATCCTGCCGATATGTTTGCGCCTTTGTTAAAAAAACTTTTTGGAAGCAAGAACGAGCGTGAAATCAAGCGCATGCTCAAGACGGTGAGCACCGTCAATGCCTTCGAAGAGAAGATGGTGGCCCTCTCCGACGAGCAGCTGCGGGGCAAGACCGCAGAGTTCAAAGAGCGCCTGGCCAAAGGCGAGACCCTCGACCAGCTATTGCCCGAAGCCTTCGCCGTGGCCCGCGAGGCCGGCAAGCGCGTGATGGGCATGCGTCACTTCGATGTCCAGCTGATCGGCGGCATGACCTTGCACGAAGGCATGATCGCAGAAATGCGTACCGGTGAAGGCAAGACCTTGGTCGGTACCCTGGCCGTCTACCTCAACGCGCTGTCCGGCAAGGGCGTGCATGTGGTCACGGTGAACGACTATCTGGCCCGCCGCGACGCCAACTGGATGCGCCCGCTGTACGAGTTCCTCGGCCTGACCGTGGGCATCGTCTCGGCCTTCCAGCCGCCGGAAGAGAAACGCGCCGCCTACGCCGCGGACATCACCTACGGCACCAACAACGAATTCGGTTTCGACTACCTGCGCGACAACATGGCGTTCAGCCAGGATGAGAAGTTCCAGCGTGAACTGAACTTCGCGGTGATCGACGAAGTCGACTCGATCCTCATCGACGAAGCGCGTACCCCGCTGATCATCTCCGGCCAGGCCGAGGACAGCTCCAAGCTGTACATCGAGATCAACCGCCTGATCCCGCGCCTGACCCAGCACATCGAGGAAGTCGAAGGCCAGGTGACCCAAGAGGGTCACTACAGCATCGACGAGAAGAGCCGCCAGGTCGAACTGAACGAGGCCGGCCACCAGTTCATCGAGGACATGCTCACCCAATCCGGCCTGCTGGCCGAGGGCGAGAGCCTGTACTCCGCGCACAACCTGGGCCTGCTGACCCACGTCTACGCTGGCTTGCGTGCGCACAAGCTGTTCCACCGCAACGTCGAGTACATCGTCCAGGACGGCCAGATCCTCCTGATCGACGAGCACACCGGCCGCACCATGCCGGGCCGTCGCCTGTCCGAAGGCCTGCACCAGGCCATCGAGGCCAAGGAAAACCTGAACATCCAGGCCGAGAGCCAGACCCTGGCCTCGACCACCTTCCAGAACTACTTCCGCCTGTACACCAAGCTGTCCGGCATGACCGGTACCGCCGACACCGAGGCGTTTGAGTTCGCGCAGATCTATGCGCTCAACGTGATGGTCATTCCGCCGAACAAGCCGTTGGCGCGCAAGGACTTCAACGACCTGGTGTACCTGACCGCCGACGAGAAGTACGCGGCGATCATCGCCGACATCAAGGAAAGCATGGCCCAGGGCCGTCCTGTCCTGGTCGGCACCGCGACCATCGAAACCTCCGAGCACATGTCCAACCTGCTCAAGAAGGAAGGTATCGACCACAAGGTCCTGAACGCCAAGTACCACGAGAAAGAAGCCGAGATCATCGCGCAAGCCGGTGCGCCGGGCGCCCTGACCATCGCCACCAACATGGCCGGTCGTGGTACCGACATCCTGCTGGGCGGTAACTGGGAGGCCGAAGTCGCCGCCCTGGAAAACCCGAGCGCCGAGCAGATCGCCCAGATCAAGGCCGACTGGCAGAAGCGTCACCAGCAGGTGCTGGAGGCCGGTGGCCTGCACGTGATCGCTTCCGAGCGCCACGAATCGCGCCGTATCGACAACCAGCTGCGTGGCCGTGCCGGCCGTCAGGGCGATGCCGGCTCGAGCCGCTTCTACCTGTCGCTGGAAGACAGCCTGATGCGCATCTTCGCCTCCGACCGGGTGAAGAACTTCATGAAGGCCCTGGGCATGCAGTCCGGCGAGGCCATCGAGCACCGCATGGTGACCAACGCCATCGAGAAGGCGCAGCGCAAGGTCGAGGGTCGCAACTTCGACATTCGTAAGCAGCTGCTCGAATACGACGACGTGGCCAACGAACAGCGCAAGGTGATCTACCACATGCGCAACAGCCTGCTGGCGGCTGAAAACATTGGCGACACCATCGCCGAGTTCCGCCAGGAAGTGCTCGATGCCACCATCAGCCAGCACATTCCGCCGCAGTCGCTGCCCGAGCAGTGGGACGTGGCCGGCCTGGAGGCCTCGCTGTCCAGCGACTTCGCCATGAAGCTGCCGATCCAGCAGTGGCTCGACGAGGACGATCACCTCTACGAGGAGACCCTGCGCGAGAAGCTGCTCAAGGCAATCACCGACGCCTACAACGAGAAGGAAGACCAGGCCGGCATCGACGCCCTGCGCACCTTCGAGAAGCAGATTTTGCTGCGCGTGCTGGACGACCTGTGGAAAGACCACCTGTCGACCATGGACCACCTGCGCCACGGTATCCACCTGCGCGGCTATGCGCAGAAGAACCCGAAGCAGGAGTACAAGCGCGAATCCTTCACCCTGTTCCAGGAACTGCTCGAGTCGATCAAGCGCGACACCATCCGCGTGCTGTCGCACGTTCAGGTCCGTCGCGAAGACCCGGTCGAGGAGGAAGCCCGTCTGCGCCGCGAGGCCGAGGAACTGGCCAGCCGCATGCAGTTCCAGCACGCCGCCGCACCTGGCCTGGAAGGCGAGCAACTGGCCGAGGAGGGCGCTGAAGTCGCCGTCGCATCGGCCCCTGTGCGCAACGACATGAAGCTGGGCCGTAACGAGCCTTGCTGGTGTGGCTCGGGCAAGAAATTCAAGCATTGCCATGGTCAGATTGAATGATCTGAACCACCTGCAGTAACGTGACACATCCGGGGCCGCTTTGCGGCCCCGCTTTTTGTTCTCAACCGATTTATCTAGGAGCGCTCTAATGGCTGTTGGTCTTGGTCCCCTGCCCACCCTGCACCCGGTTCCCGGTTTCGAACTCGGTATCGCCTCGGCGGGCATCAAGCGCCCAGGGCGCAAGGATGTGGTGGTGATGCGCTGCGCCGAAGGCTCCAGCGTCGCCGGCGTGTTCACCCTCAACGCCTTCTGCGCGGCCCCGGTGATCCTCTCCAAGCAGCGCGTGCAGGGCACCGTGCGTTACCTGCTGACCAACACCGGCAACGCCAACGCCGGCACCGGCGCACCGGGCCTGGCCGCCGCCGAGCGCACCTGCGCCAAGCTGGCCGAACTGGCCGGCGTGCCGGCCGAGTCGGTCCTGCCGTTCTCCACTGGCGTGATTGGCGAGCCGCTGCCGGTCGAGAAGATCGAGGGCGCGCTGCAGGCCGCCCTGGACAACCTGTCGGAAAACAACTGGGCCGAAGCCGCCACCGGCATCATGACCACTGACACCCTGCCCAAGGGCGCCAGCCGTCAGTTCCAGTTCGACGGCAAGACCATCACCGTCACCGGTATCAGCAAGGGCGCGGGGATGATCCGCCCGAACATGGCCACCATGCTCGGCTACATCGCCACCGACGCCAAGGTCGCCCCGGCGGTGTTGAAGGACCTGATGCTCGACGGCGCCAACAAGTCGTTCAACCGCATCACCATCGACGGCGACACCTCGACCAACGACTGCTGCATGCTGATCGCCACCGGCAAGGCCGATGTGCCGGAAGTGACCGAGGCCAGCGGCGCGCTGTTCGAAGCGCTGAAGAAGGCGGTGTTCGAAGTGTGCATGGAAGTGGCGCAGGCCATCGTCCGTGACGGCGAAGGTGCCACCAAGTTCGTCACCGTGCAGGTCAACGGTGGTGGCAACCACCAGGAGTGCCTGGACGTCGGCTATGCAGTGGCTCACTCGCCGTTGATCAAGACCGCGCTGTTCGCCTCCGACCCCAACTGGGGCCGCATTCTCGCAGCTGTCGGTCGCGCCGGCGTGCCCGAGCTGGATGTCAGCCTGATCGACGTGTATCTGGACAGCGTGTGCATCGCCAGCAAAGGCGGGCGCAGCCCGAGCTACACCGAGGCGCAGGGCTCGGCGGTGATGGCCCAGGAAGAGATCACCATCCGCATCGACCTCGGCCGTGGCCAGTGCAGCGAAACCATCTGGACCACCGACCTGTCCCACGAGTACGTGAAGATCAACGCCGAATACCGCACCTGATGTCATAGGGGCTGCACAGCAGCCCCAATATCCCGAATTCTATGGAGCCGAACCATGAGCTATCACCTGATCATCGGCGACAAGCTGTATTCCTCCTGGTCGCTACGCGGCGCCCTGGCCCTCGACCTGGCCGGCGTGTCCTACGAAGAAACCCTGATCAAACTCAACCAGCCCGATACCCGTCAGCGTCTGCTGGCGTTCTCTGCCACCGGTAAGGTGCCGCTGCTCAAGACCGAGCATGGCGTGATCGCCGATTCCCTGGCCATCGCCGAATACCTCAACGAGCAGCACCCGCAAGCATGCCTGTGGCCGGAAGACATCGCCGCTCGCGCCCAGGCCCGTTCGGCCTGTGCCCAGATGCACAGCGGCTTCTTCGCCCTGCGCGGCGCCATGCCGTTCGACCTGTCCCGCGACCAGGCGCTGGAAAGCGTGCCGCTGGATGTGCAGGTCGACATCGACCGCATCGTCGCCCTATGGTCCGAGTGCCGCCTGGTGGCCAAGGATAGCGGCCCGTTCCTGTTTGGCCGGCCGACCCTGGCCGATGCCTTCTTCGCCCCGGTGGCCGTGCGCCTGCGCAGCTACCGCGTCGAGGTGCCGGCCGAGGCCGCCGCCTATATCGAAACCATCTACCAGTGGCCGGCCTTCCAGGCCTGGCAGCGGGCGGGCCTGGCGGAGCGTGAAGGGTGAAACGGATTCATGTAGTGGCCGCGGTCATCCGCGGTGCCGATGGTCGCATCCTGATCGCCCGTCGTGCGGATACTCAGCATCAAGGCGGCTTGTGGGAGTTCCCCGGCGGCAAGGTAGAAGCGGGGGAGGGCGTCGAGGCGGCGCTGGCCCGTGAGCTGCGTGAGGAGCTGGGCATTGAGGTCACGAGCTCGCGCCCGCTGATCAAGGTCAGCCACGATTACCCGGACAAGCAGGTGTTGCTCGATGTGCGTGAGGTGAATGCCTTTACCGGCGAACCTCACGGGGCAGAGGGCCAGCCTTTGGCCTGGGTGGCGCCGCGTGACCTGGGGCAGTATGCGTTCCCCGAGGCCAACAAGCCGATCGTCGCCGCCGCGCGTTTGCCCGATCAATACCTGATCACCCCGGACGGCCTGGAAGTGCCTGAGTTGCTCAAGGGTATCCAGAAGGCCGTGGCCAGCGGTATCAGGCTGATCCAGCTACGCGCACCGGACATGTACGACCCGAAGTACCGCGATGTGGCGGTGGACGCGGTTGGCCTGTGCGCAGGCAAGGCGCAACTGATGCTCAAGGGGCCGCTGGAATGGCTGGGCGACTTCCCGTCGGCCGGCTGGCACCTGACCGCCGCGCAGTTGCGCAAGTACGCGGCCAAGGGCCGGCCATTCCCGAAGGAGCGCTGGCTGGCGGCGTCCTGCCACAGTGCCGAGGAGCTGGCATTGGCCGAGCAGATGGGGGTGGACTTCGTCACCCTGTCGCCAGTGCAGGCGACCCAGACTCATCCGGATGCCACACCGCTCGGTTGGGATGAGGCGCAGCGCTTGATCGGCACGATCAGCCGCCCGGTGTTCCTGTTGGGTGGGGTCGGGCCGGGTGAGCGGGAACAGGCGTGGGATGCCGGTGCTCAGGGCGTGGCGGGGATTCGGGCGTTCTGGCCCGAGATTTGAGTCACTCGTGAGAGGGACCGCTTTGCGGTCCTTTCGCCGGCAAGCCGGCTCCCACAGGTTCGCCACTGAGCGAAGGTCGGCGATGTAACTGTGGGAGCCGGCTTGTCGTGGCGACGAACCGCGGCGAAAGGGCTGCAAAGCAGCCCCGGCGACTTCAGCCCTGAGGCTTCTCGGCCGCCTGCCAAAGTATTTCAGCAATGCCTTGCCGTCGCCCAATGATCCGCGCTGCCACGAACAACAGGTCCGACAGCCGGTTGATGTACGCCAACCCCACCCCTTCCAGCGGCTCAATGGCATTCAACTGCTGACACCGCCGCTCCGCCGCCCGCGCCTGGCTGCGGCACACATGCGCCTGGGCCACCAGTGCCGACCCACCCGGCAGGATGAAGTTCTTCAGTGGCCCCAACTCGTCGTTCCAGCGGTCTATCGCAGCCTCCAGGCGCTCCACTTCAACGCTGTTCAGCGCCTGGTAAGTGGGCATCGCCAACTCGCCCCCCAGGTCGAACAGCCGATGCTGACAAGGCGCCAGCACTTCGATCAGCTCGCCCAGCCCTGCCTCGGCCAGACCCGCCAGCAACACGCCGAGCTGGCTGTTGAGGCTGTCGACCTCGCCGATCGCCTCGACGCGCGGATGGTCCTTGGGCACCCGGCGCCCGTCGCCCAGGCCGGTTTCACCTTTGTCGCCGGTGCGTGTATAGATCTTCGACAGGCGATAGCCCATGTCATGTCTCCGTGTTCAGGGGGGCCGGTTGGGCCTGGTTCAGGGGCAGGCGCAGGGTGAAGCAGGTGCCCTGGCCGGGGGTGGACTGTACCTCCATCTGCCCCTTGTGGTTGTTGGTGATGATGAAGTACGACACCGACAGGCCCAGGCCGGTGCCCTGGCCGATCTCCTTGGTGGTGAAGAACGGCTCGAAGGTGCGCTTGCGCACCGTCTCGGGCATGCCGACGCCGTTGTCCTCGACCTGGATTTCCGCCCAGGGCGGGTTGAGCCGGGTGCGCAAGGTGATACGCCCGGGCTCGCTGGGTTGCGGGCGCTGGTGGATGGCCTGGGCGGCGTTCTTCAGCAGGTTCAGCAGCACCTGCTCCAGTTCGTTGGCGGTGCAGGGCACCGGCCCCAGCTGTGGGTCGAACTGGCGGACGATGGCCTGGCCCTTGAAGTCGAAGCCGATGGCCAGGTCGAAGTCGTTGCCGGCGATCTCGACCGCCTGGTCGATCAACGCCGGCAGGTCGCAAGGGGCGAGTTGACGGTTGCTGCGGCGGCTGAAGCTGAGCATGTGGGTGACGATCTTCGCGGCCCGTGCGCCGGCTTGCTGGATGCCGTCGAGCAACTGTGGCACCTCGCGGCTGTCCAGGTAGCGATTGACGGCCGGCAGGTCGATGCCCAGCTCGCTGGCCTGCTCCTGGTTGCGCGGCAGGTCCGGCGACAGGCGGCGGCGGATGTTCTGCACGTTGTGCAGGATCGCGCCCAGCGGGTTGTTGATCTCGTGGGCCATGCCGGCGGCCAGGCCGCCGACCGAGAGCATCTTCTCGGACTGCACCATCATTTCTTCCAGTGACAGGCGCTGGGTGATGTCGTCGATACGGATCACCACCCCGCGTCCGCCACCGCCCATCAGTGGGTAGAAGGTCAGCGCGTAGTGGCGCAGGTCTTCGCCCTTGGGCCAGGTGACGCGCTCGATCTTGGCGACCCGGTGCTTCTCCACGCTTTCCTTGAGCTGCGGCAGGAACGGCTTGAGCGGCTCGAAGGCAAGGAAGATCGGCTGGTTCAGCGCTTCGTCCAGCGGGGTCCCGGAGAGCACCGTGGCCTCGTGGTTCCACTGGGTGACGTAGAGCTGTTCGTCGAGGGCGATCAGCGCCGAGGGCATCGAGTCGATGATGCTGTTGAGGTAGTTCTGGAAACCGGTGAGCTTTTTCTCGATCTTGCTGCGCACCTGGACTTCCAGTTCCAGCTTGCGGTTGGTATGGCGGGTTTCCTCGGCCAGGCCCTGGGCCTGGTCGTAGGCATCCTGGAACTCGTCACGGGTGCGCTTGAGCTGCTGTTCGCGGGCTTCGATGCGCGACAGCATGGTGTTGAACGCTTCGGCCAGGCCGCCGATTTCGTCGTCGTTGCCGCGCTGGGCGCGCAGGGCATAGCTTTCCTCGCGGGTGACCTGGCGGGTCAGTTCTTCGAGGCGGTTGATCGGCAGGGTGATCAGGCGCTTGATCTGCCTGGCGATGAGCAGCCATAGCAGCACGCTGAACACCAGGATCGCCAGGCTGGCGGAGAGGGTGCCGGTGTAGAACGCCGTGGGCAGTTCACTGCTGGCCACCAGCAGCAGGTGTGCTGGGGGCGCGGCGTTGCGTGGCAGGCGGATCAGCTGGGTGCTGCGAAACTCCATCAGGCGCCAGCCGTCGATGTTGCGGTAGCGCTTGGGCAGGGTCAGTGGGTCGCCGTGCTGCAGTTGCGCCAGCAGACGTCCATCGCCGCCATAGATCGCCGCGGCGCGCAGAGGCGTATAGCTGTCGAGTTCCTTGAGCAGCGCGGTGGCGGTTTCCGGCGTGTCGCCGGCGCGGGCCGACAACTGCGGATTGGACACCAGCTTGCCGATGGTCTGCAGGGCCTGAGGCGCCATGCTCTCCTGGGTGATCCAGTAGGCTGCGCTGATGAAGGCGAGGTTGGCCACCAGCAGGATGGTCACCAGCAGCACCAGCAGGGCCGCCAGCAGCTTTTGCCCGACCGGGAGGTTTTCCAGGCGTTGACGCAGGGTCATGGGTCTGAGGGTGTCCGTTTCCGATGAATGGGCAGGATCAGTCGCTGCGCAGGCCACGCGCCTGCAGGTTATCGACCAGGCGCCGGTGCAGGTGTTCCAGTTGCGGCACTGCCAAGCCGTGTCGGCCAGCGGCGCGGCAGGCGTGGCCGAGCAGGTAGTGGACCTCGGTGCGCCGGCCATGGCGGACATCCTGGTACATGGAAGAGTAGTTGGCCGCGGTGGCCAGGATCACCCGCTGTACTTCCTCGTGCAGGTCGCTGGCCGCTTCGGGCTGGCCGCAACGGTGCAGCAGGTTGACCAGTTCGTCGCACAGCGAATCGACTTCGGTCAGGTGCCCGAGCAGGCCGCCATTCTGGCAGTCGTGCAGTACCGTCAGCGGGTTGATCGCACAATTGAGCGCCAGTTTTCGCCACAGGCGAGCAGGGATGTCGAGCGCCCACTGGGCCGGTATGCCGGCGTCGTGCAGGTCGTCGAACCAGGACGGCATGCCGGGGCTGGCCGGATCACCCAGCCAGTTGAAGCCGTGGCCGGCAAAGCGCACCTGCCAGTCGGCTTCGCGGAATGCGCCCTCGGTGCTGGAGGCGAAGATGCAGCGGGCGTGGGGCACCTGTTCGGCAACCTCGTCCTGGCTGCCCAGGCCGTTCTGCAGCAGTATCAGCTCGGCGCCCTGGGCCAGCCTGGGGGCCAGACGCGCCACGGCAGGTGCCGCGTCGTAGGCCTTGCAGGCGACCAGTAGACGATGGATCGGGCCGGGCGCGTCAAACGTTTCAGCGGGGATTGCATAGTGGTGCTGGGCATCCTGTTCCACCAGGGTCAGTCCACCCTTGCGTTCGTAGGCGGCCAGACGCTGCTGGTCGCGCAGGATCAAACGGACCGCCTTGCCGGCGCGGGCCAGGCGGCAGGCCCACAGGCTGCCGAGGCTGCCGGCGCCGAGAATATGCCAGGTGCTGCTCATCTGCGTTTCGCAACCCGTTATAATGAGTCCGCATTTTAACCATCAAACCCGACGCGCTCCATCTTCAGGCCGAGCGCGCTTTTTTTTCTGGAGATCAACCATGCCTTCGTTCGACGTGGTATCGGAACTGGACAAGCACGAAGTGCAGAACGCTGTCGACAACGCCATCAAGGACCTCGACCGTCGCTACGACTTGAAGGGCAAGGGCACCTTCGAGTTCAAGGACAAAGAGCAGACCGTCCTGCTGACCGCCGAGGAGGAGTTCCAGCTCGAGGCCATGCTGGAAATCCTGCGCCTGGCGCTGGTCAAGCGCAAGATCGATGTCAAATGCCTGGAAACCAAGGATCCCTACCCTTCGGGCAAGGAGAAGAAGCAGGAAGCCAAGTTCCGCGAAGGCATCGACAAGGACCTGGCCAAGAAGATCGTCGCCACCATCAAGGACGGCAAGCTCAAGGTCCAGGCCGCCATCCAGGGCGAGCAGGTTCGCGTCACCGGCAAGAAGCGCGATGACCTCCAGGAGGCCATTGCTCTGCTGCGCACCAAAGAATTCGACATGCCGCTGCAGTTCAACAACTTCCGCGATTGATCGCACGGCGGCCCGGAACCTTGATGGCGCATTGATGTCCATCGGGGTCCGGGCCGCTGGCTTTGCGCTGCCCGCTTCACTGTGTACTTGCCGTTCGGCATCAGGAGATAAACATGGATTTGAACGCTGAAGTCGATCAGCTCGTCCGCCAATCGCAGACCTGGGTTCCGTTGATCATGGAATACGGCAGCCGCCTGTTGCTGGCACTGCTCACCCTGGCCATCGGCTGGTGGATCATCAACAAGCTCAGTGCCCGTCTTGGCAAGCTGGTGGGCCTGCGTGCCGACGCCGCGCTGCAGGGCTTTATCAGCACCCTGGCCAACATCGTGCTGAAGGTGCTGCTGATGGTCAGCGTGGCGTCGATGATCGGTATCGAGACCACCTCGTTCGTCGCCGCCATCGGTGCCGCCGGCCTTGCCATCGGCCTGGCCTTGCAAGGCAGCCTGGCGAACTTCGCCGGCGGTGTGCTGATCCTGATGTTCCGCCCGTTCCGTATCGGTGACTGGATCGAGGCCCAGGGTGTCAGTGGCACCGTGGACAGCATCCAGATCTTCCACACCGTGCTGCGCACCGGCGACAACAAGACCGTGATCATGCCTAACGGCAGCCTGTCCAACGGCATCATCACCAACACCAACCGCCAGCCGACGCGCAAGGTGGTGTTCGACGTGGGCGTGGACTACGAGGCCGACCTGCAGAAGGCGCGCAATGTGCTGCTGGAGCTGGCCCAGGATCCGCGCGTACTGCAGGATCCGGCGCCGCAGGCGGTGATTTCGACCTTGGGTGACAGCTCGATCACCGTGTCGCTGCGCATCTGGACCAAGACCGCCGACTACTGGGACGTGATGTTCATGCTCAACGAGCATGCCCGCGACCGGCTAAAGGCTGAAGGGATCGATATTCCGTTTCCGCAGCGGGTGATTCGCGTGGTGCAGGAGACCGTGGCGTAACAGTAAGCGTCCGCGAAATCGGGGCCGCCTCGCGCCCCATCGCCGGCAAGCCGGCTCCCACGGGTTGACCATTGACCCTGTGGGAGCCGGCTTGCCGGCGATGGGGCGCGAAGCGGCCCTGTTTTTTACACTTGTTCACAGCCAGGTGCTGCCATATCTGGCATACACCCTGATCCTGCCTACCAACCCGATGTCCGCCATGAAACCTCTGCTGTATATCACCCCATTGCGCGCCCTGCTGTTCGGCCTGACCCTGGCGCTGTTCGAACTATTGACCTACCTGGCCAGTGATGCGGTCATGCCCGCCATGCCGGTCGTGGTCGGCGATCTCCAGGCCAGCCCCGAATACATTCCCCATGCCCTCAACCTCTACCTGCTGGGTGGGGTGCTGCTGCAGTGGCTGATCGGCCCGTTGGCCGACCGCTATGGTCGGCGCCCGTTGCTGCTGAGCGGCTGTATTTTCTTCGGGTTGGCCTGCCTTGCGACCTTCTGGGTGCAGGACATCGGCCTGTTCAACCTGCTGCGTCTGATGCAAGGCATCGGCCTGGGCTTCGTGGTCACGGTCAGCTACCCGGCGCTCAACGAGGCGTTCAGTGAGGCCGACGCCGTGCGCATGATGGCCTTGCTGGCCAACATTGCGCTGCTGTCGCCGCTGCTCGGTCCGCTGGTGGGCACCTTGATGCTGCAGTGGCTGGATTGGCGCTGGCTGTTCGTGGCCTTCGCCGCTGGCGCGGTGCTGTGCTGGCTGCTGCTCTATCGGCTGATGCCGGAAACGCTGGGCGTGGAGCGTCGCGACGGTTCGCGCCTGCCGTTCACGCCGATCCACCTGTTGCCCTTGCTGGCAGGTTACGCTCAGTTGCTGGGCAACCGGCGCTTCGTCGCCGGCAGCGCGGCGCTGGGGCTGGTGGGCTTGCCGCTGATCGGCTGGATCGGGCTGTCGCCGGTGCTGCTGATCCATGACGAAGGCCTGAGCACGATGGAATACGCGCTGTGGCAATTGCCGGTGTTCGGCGGGCTGATCCTGGGCAACCTGATCATCAACCGCATCGCTGATCGCTACCCGCTGCCGTCCTTGGTGCGCGGCGCCCTGTGGCCTTACCTGGCGGGCCTGTCGCTGATGGTCGTGGCCACCTGGTTCTGGCCGACGGTGACCAGTGTGGTGGCCGGCATGTCGCTGTACGCGCTGGGCCTGGGCGTGGCCAACGCGGTGCTGTACCGCATGACGCTGTTCTCCAGCGAGCAGAGCAAGGGCCTGGTATCGGCGATGCTGGGGATGATCACCATCGCCTTGCTGGGCCTGGGCGGCGCGGTGCTGGCGATGCTGGGGGCTGGTGCCAGCCTGATGCACTTCGCCCTGGCGGCGGGCGTGGCGGGTGCGTTGGCGCTGTGGCCGTTGTGGTTCGTGGTGGGCGGGCGCTCCGGGGAAGGAGCTGTGACGCAGTAGAAACATCGCGGGGCAAGTCGTATCGGCGCACCGATGCGATTTGCCCCGCGATAAAGGCCGGTAATGGCCTAGTGTTGTTCAGCCGCCGGGCTTTCCACCGGCGCCGGCTTTCCCCGACCGATTTCCTGGCGCCAATGCAGGGCGATCAGTATCAGTGTCGGTACGCCCAGCAGGGCGGTGACCAGGAAGAAGTCGTGATAGCCGAATTTCTCTACCATGACCCCGGAGTAGCCACCAATCAGGCGCGGCAGCAGCAGCATGATCGAGCTGAGCAGGGCGTACTGGGTGGCCGAGAACTTCAGGTTGGTCAGGCTCGACAGGTAGGCGACGAAGGCCGAGGTGGCGAGCCCCGAACTGAAGTTGTCCAGCGAGATGGTGACCACCAGCATTTCCAGGTTCGGGCCCATGTCGGCCAGCATCAGGAACAGGATGTTGGTGGCTGCGGAGGCAGCGCCGCCGATGAACAGGATCGGCAGGATGCCGAAGCGCACGATAAGCAGGCCGCCGGCGCCGGCGCCGACCAGGGTCATGATCAGGCCGAAGATCTTGCTGACGCTGGCGATCTGGTCCTTGGTGAAGCCCATGTCGATGTAGAACACGTTGGCCATCACGCCCATCACCGTATCGGACATGCGGTAGGTGGCGATCAGCCCGAGCAGCAGCAGGGCCTGCCAGCGATAGCGCACGATGAAGTCGTTGACCGGCGTGAGCACCGGCGCCAGGCCGCGACGACCGAGGGACGACAGGCACGCCCAGGTCAGCAGCACATAGAGGATCAGGCGCAGGAAGGCACGGTCTTCGAGCAGCAGGTCGAGCATGGTCGCATCGCCGAACGCCACGCTGCCCCAATCGGTGTTGAACATCTGGGTGAAACTGGCCGGCACCGAGACCAGCAGGATGATCAGCACGAACACCGACGCCAGCTGGTGCATCAAGCCATAGCGCGCGGCCGACAGCTGGGTGCGCAGTGGTACCGGGGGCTCACGCATCACCAGGGTGGTGAACACCGCAGGCAGCATCAGCACGCCGAACAGTACGTAGGTACCGGTCCAGGCTTCGTGCAGGTAGCTGAAACCGGTGGAGCCGAACCACTCGGCGAAGAACAGCGCACCGGCGGTGGCAAGCAGGGCAGCGACCCGGTAGCCGGCCATGTAGCTGGCAGCCAGCGCTGCCTGGCGTTGGTCATCGGCGATTTCCAGGCGGTAGGCGTCGACGGCGATGTCCTGGGTCGCCGAGGCGAAGGCCACCAGCACTGCCAGGGCGACCAGCCACGACAGGTGTTTCTGCGGGTCGCAGAAGCCCATGCCGACCAGCCCGAGTACCACCAGCAGCTGCGACAGCAGCAGCCACGAACGGCGCCGGCCCATGCCGCCGAGCAGCGGCAGGCGCCACTGGTCGAGCAGCGGCGACCAGACCCATTTGAACGCGTAGGCGAGGCCGATCAGGCTGGCATAGCCGATGGTCTCGCGGGCCACGCCGGCCTCGCGCAGCCACACCGACAGCGTCGAGAACACCAGCATGTACGGCAGGCCGGCGGCGAATCCGAGCAGCAAAAGCACCAAAGTTGACGGGCTGGCATAGGCAGCGAGCGCAGCGCGCCAGGTTTTACGGGGCATGGGCCAACATCTGCCTCAAGGTTTGCGAAAACAAAGCGCGCACTCTAACCGCTGTGCTCCATCGGACGCCAGCCATGGCGCGCCATATCCACACGATTATTGGCCACATTCACGCCTTCTGCGCGCAGCCGGGCGCGTTGTTCGTCGCCCGACGGCGTGCCCAGGGCCAGGCTCAGCCTGCCACCCGCGCCCAGTACCCGGTGCCAGGGCAGGCGGGTGTCCTGGGGTAGCTGCGAAAGTGTGCGCCCGACCCAGCGCGCCGCGCGGCCAAGGCCTGCAAGCTCGGCCAGTTGCCCGTAGCTGACAACCTTTCCCGACGGCACCTGGCCGAGGACGGAATACAGCGCCATTCGTCGGGCTTCTACATCCTGGGCAGCTTGCGGATCGATTGCGGACATCAGAGGATCCCTGTGCTGTAGATGAAACCGGACAGAAGGGGGCGACAAATGCGAGTGGAACTCATCGGCATGGGATGGGTCTGTCCTTGCTCAGGTTGTCGGTATCTGGATAATGCCCGGCTTTTTCGTCGAATCGAACCCATATTGCGCTTATGTCTTCTAGAACCCTGCTGTGCCTTATCGCTGCGTCCCTTTGCACGCCCGTGCTCGCCGACACCGTGTGGATGAAGAACGGTGACCGCCTGAGCGGCAAGATCAAGGTCTTCGACGGCGGCAAGCTGCTGCTGGAAACCCCCTACGGCGGGTCGATCGCCCTGGACTGGAAGCAGGTAAAGACGCTGGAAAGCGATCAGGAACTGCTGGTCAAGCAAGACGCCTACAGCGGCGAGAAGGCCAAGGCGCTGAAGGCCGCCGAACCCGGCAAGGTGACCCTGGCCAACGGCGAGGCACCGAAGACCGTCGAGCTGGCCAGCATCGAGCAGATCATGAAGCCGCGTCCGGTGCTGGAGGATTTCCTGTGGAAGGGCAACGTCGATGTGGCGATGGACTACAAGCGCGCCGAGAACAACACCGACGACTATGACGTCAGCTTCAAGACCACCGCCCGCCATGGCCGCTGGCGGCACAACGCCGAAGGCGAATACAACCGCGAGACCAAGGACGACGTCACCACCACCAACAACTGGAGCGCCGAGTACGCGCTGGACCGCTTCATCACCGAGAAGTGGTTCTGGCAGGGGCGCCTGGAATACAAGCGTGACCATATCGAGGATCTGGCCCGCCAGCGTACCGTCGGTACCGGCCCGGGCTATCAGTTCTGGGATGACGAGCTCGGCGCGTTCTCGCTGGGTTCGCTGATCAACCGCACCGACTTCGAGTACCGCGACGGTGGCAAGGACAATTTCTATTCCGCCGCGGTGAAGTGGGACTACAACCGTTACCTGATCGGCAAGAAGGTCGAGTTCTTCACCAATGGCGAATTCGGCAAGCCGCTGGGCGGCGTGGCCGACTACTCACTGGATGCCGAGATGGGCCTGCGCTACAAGGTCACCGAGTGGGCCTCGCTCAACCTCAAGGCGGAGAAGGACCTGATCAAGGGCACCAGCGACAGCGACCTGGACAAGACCCGCTATACCGCCGGGTTCGGCGTTACCTGGTAGATCGCAGGGGCACCTCGCCTCCTGTGGGAGCCGGCTTGCCGGCGATGGTCTGCGCAGCAGACCCAGTGGCAGCGGTGGGTGATAATGCTTATCTTGTCACCCATCCAGTCCGCCGCCAGGAGCCCTACAGTGAGTACCAACGCCCTTCGCCCCGCCCGGGAACTGCTGCTCAAGGAGTACCGCGGCGTCCTCTCCACCCATTCCAAATCGATGCCCGGTTTCCCCTTCGGTTCGGTGGTGCCGTACTGCCTCGACGCCGACGGCCATCCGCTGATCCTCATCAGCCGCATCGCCCAGCACACCCATAACCTGCAGAAGGATCCCAAGTGCTCGATGCTGGTTGGCGAGCGCGAGGCCGAAGATGTCCAGGCGGTGGGGCGGCTGACGGTAATGGCCGAGGCGCGCAAGCTCACGGACGAAGCAACTATTGAAGCCGCCGCGGGCCGCTACTACCGTTACTTCCCCGAGTCGGCCAACTACCACAAGGCCCACGATTTCGACTTCTGGGTACTCGAACCGGTACGTCACCGTTACATCGGCGGCTTCGGCGCGATCCACTGGCTCGATCAGGTCACGCTGGCCAATCCCTTCGCCGGCAAGGCCGAGACCAGCATGATCGAGCATATGAACAGTGACCATGCCAACGCTATTGCCCACTACGTCGAGTTGACCGGGCTGCCGCGCAGCACGCCGGCCGAGCTGGTCGGTATCGACAGCGAAGGCATGCACCTACGTATTGGCCAGGGGGTGCATTGGTTGGCCTTCCCGAGCACTTGCAATACGCCGACACAAGTCCGCGAAGCCTTGGTATTACTGGCTCGCGCTGACCAGTGGCCGGTCGTGGAAAGTGCCGAGGGTTGAAAACCGACGTCGAGGCATCCATCTGATGGTCTTACAGGAAGATTCTCTTCCGTCGAGGAACACTTGATGCGTGCTTTTCTACTGCTGTTACTGCTTTTCCCCGTGCTGGAGCTGTTCGTCTTCGTCAAGGTCAGCGCGGCCATCGGTTTCTTTCCGGCGCTGCTGCTGATCATCGCCGGTTCCGCCCTGGGTGTGCTGGTGATGCGCGTGGCCGGCCTGGCCACCGCCCTGCGTGCCCGGGAGAGCCTGCAGCGCGGCGAGCTGCCAGCCGAAGACATGTTCCAGGGCTTGATGCTCGCTGTCGGTGGTGGCCTGCTGCTGTTGCCGGGCTTCATCAGCGATGTGCTGGGCCTGCTGTGCCTGCTGCCCTTTACCCGCCGCCTGGTGGCCGGCAAGTTGCGCCGCCGCGCCGAAGAGCAGGCCATGCGCCAACGGGCGTTCCAGGACGATCCGTTCCAGGCCCAGCCCCGCGATGGCGGCCAGCGTCCGAACGTGATCGAGGGCGAGTACGAGCGCCGCGACAAGTAATACCGAGGGTGGGTTGTTGGAGCGGGCTTGTCCCGCGATGGCTGAAGCTGTCGCGAGGCAAGCCCGCTGTTGCGATGGGGGTGAAAAAATTTCCTTGCAAGCCTTGTAATCGATTTTGTCGGCCTCATGTATGTGGTCACCGCAAGGTTTCTGGTGGCGACACCAGACATGACACAGGTGGTTCGCCCGGTGCGGGCCACCCCCGGCAACGCCGGATCGAATCAACCCGCCGGTGCTGACACCGGCCGATGAAAACCACAATTTGGGAGAGATCGACAATGAAGCTTCGTCCTCTGCATGACCGCGTCGTTATCCGTCGCAGCGAAGAAGAATCGAAAACCGCTGGCGGTATCGTCCTGCCGGGTTCGGCCGCTGAAAAACCAAACCGCGGTGAAGTCGTTGCCGTCGGTACCGGTCGTATCCTGGACAACGGCGAAGTACGTGCGCTGGCCGTGAAAGTGGGTGACAAAGTGGTTTTCGGCCCTTACTCGGGCAGCAACACCGTGAAAGTCGATGGCGAAGACCTGCTGGTCATGGCCGAGAACGAAATCCTGGCCGTTATCGAAGGCTGATTTCCCCGACTTCCCGTTACTCCAAAGAATTCCAAGGATTAAACGATCATGGCTGCTAAAGACGTAAAATTCGGCGATTCCGCCCGTAAGAAAATGCTGGTTGGTGTCAACGTTCTGGCTGACGCGGTAAAAGCGACCCTCGGCCCGAAAGGCCGCAACGTGGTCCTGGCCAAGAGCTTCGGCGCGCCGACCATCACCAAGGACGGCGTTTCCGTCGCCAAAGAGATCGAGCTGAAAGACGCCTTCGAAAACATGGGCGCCCAGCTGGTCAAGGAAGTCGCTTCCAAGGCCAACGACGCTGCCGGTGACGGCACCACCACCGCTACCGTTCTGGCTCAGGCCATCGTCAACGAAGGCCTGAAGGCCGTCGCTGCCGGCATGAACCCGATGGACCTCAAGCGCGGCATCGACAAGGCCACCGCCGCCGTCGTCGCCGAGCTGAAGAACCTGTCCAAGCCATGCGCCGACTCCAAGGCCATCGCCCAGGTAGGCACCATCTCCGCCAACTCCGACAACTCCATCGGTGAAATCATCGCCGAAGCCATGGAAAAAGTCGGCAAGGAAGGCGTGATCACCGTTGAAGAAGGCTCGGGCCTGGAAAACGAACTGTCCGTCGTCGAAGGCATGCAGTTCGACCGCGGCTACCTGTCGCCGTACTTCGTCAACAAGCCGGACACCATGGTTGCCGAGCTGGAAGGCGCGCTGCTGCTGCTGGTCGACAAGAAGATCTCCAACATCCGTGAGCTGCTGCCAGTTCTGGAAGCCGTTGCCAAGGCCGGCCGCCCACTGCTGATCGTTGCCGAGGACGTCGAAGGCGAAGCTCTGGCTACCCTGGTGGTCAACAACATGCGCGGCATCGTCAAGGTCGCCGCGGTCAAGGCGCCAGGCTTCGGCGATCGCCGCAAGGCCATGCTGCAGGACATCGCTGTCCTGACCGGCGGTACCGTGATCTCCGAAGAGATCGGCCTGTCCCTGGAAACCGCCACCCTGGAGCACCTGGGTAACGCCAAGCGCGTCATCCTGTCCAAGGAAAACACCACCATCATCGACGGTGCTGGCGAAGAGTCCGACATCCAGGCTCGCGTCACCCAGATCCGCGCCCAGGTTGCCGACACCACTTCGGACTACGACCGTGAGAAGCTGCAAGAGCGTCTGGCCAAGCTGGCTGGCGGTGTTGCCGTGATCAAGGTCGGTGCAGGCACCGAAGTCGAGATGAAAGAGAAGAAAGCCCGCGTCGAAGACGCCCTGCACGCCACCCGTGCAGCCGTTGAAGAAGGCGTGGTGCCTGGCGGTGGTGTTGCCCTGGTGCGCGCCCTGGCTGCCATCGTTGACCTCAAAGGCGACAACGAAGACCAGAACGTCGGTATCGCCCTGCTGCGTCGCGCTGTCGAAGCGCCGCTGCGCCAGATCACTGCCAACGCCGGCGACGAGCCAAGCGTTGTCGCTGACAAGGTCAAGCAAGGTTCGGGTAACTTCGGTTACAACGCCGCTACCGGCGAATACGGCGACATGATCGAGATGGGCATCCTGGACCCAGCCAAGGTCACCCGTTCGGCCCTGCAAGCCGCAGCTTCGATCGGCGGTCTGATGATCACCACCGAAGCCATGGTTGCCGACCTGCCGGAAGACAAGCCAGCTGCTGGCATGCCTGACATGGGCGGCATGGGTGGCATGGGCGGCATGATGTAAGCCAGCCTTACCCCCAGTACCAAGAAGAAGCCCCGGTTCGTGAGAACCGGGGCTTCTTCGTTTTCCTGCCCCTGCCAAGGGTCAGGCTGCGCTGCGCTCGACGGCAGGTAGTTTGGCCGTCGCGTGGCGATACAGAATCAGGTAGTACGACCCCAGCCCGATCAGCCAGCAGAACACCGCCGTCCATACGTTGTGCGAGAGGAAGTGCGCGCCCTGCATCATCCGCCCGATCGACAGCACCGAGCCGGCCACGAAGGCCACTGCCAGCGCGAGCCGGGCCAGGCGTGGCTTGCGGTCACGCAGCATGAAGAACAGGCCGAACAGGCAGAACCCGGTCGCCGCATGCCCACCGGGCCAGCACAGGCCAGGCTTGTCGGTAGCCGGGCGGGCTTCGAGCAACTTGCTGTAGGCTTCCTTGCCACCGAACTGGGTCAGACTCCATGGGCATTGCACCTGGGTCACCTTCTTCAGTGGTGTGACGAAGGCCGTCGACAGCGCTAGCGCCAGTACCAGGCAACCCAACTCGCGGCGCCAGCCCGTCAGCCGGCTCCAGAAGAAGCTCAGGGCGAACCCGGCCACTGCAAGCAGACCGAACAGGATCACACCCTGCTTGACGCGGTCATGCAGGATGTTTTCCAGCACATAGCTATGGCGGCCGATGAACCCGCCGGCGACCGGGTCGTAGAGCAGGTTGGCCAGGTCCATGTCCAGTGAGGTCCATTCCAGCAGGACCAGGGTCACGACAGTGATGAATGGGATGCCCAGGTACAGCCACAAATTGATCGGGCGAGGAGGGACGCTAGCCTGCATGGTGACTCCAGAAGGTGTAAGAGACGGGGCATTGTCGTGGGGCCGCTATCCTGTGTCCGTGAATGATCGGTGAAAAAACTGTCAAGTCCGGTGAATTCGGCTCAGGGCATGGCACCATGCGGGCAAATGGCCGTAAGCTGCGCCTGCCGCGCCCGGCGAAGCGCCGCACAGGAGATCTCGATGCGCATTCTTTTGGTTGAAGACAACCGCGATATTCTGGCCAACCTGGCCGACTACCTCGGCATGAAGGGCTACACCGTCGACTGTGCCCAGGATGGCCTGTCCGGCCTGCACCTGGCCGCGACCGAACACTACGACCTGATCGTGCTCGACATCATGCTGCCGGGCATCGATGGCTACACGCTGTGCAAGCGCCTGCGCGAGGATGCTCGCCGCGACACGCCGGTGATCATGCTCACCGCCCGCGATCAGTTGGACGACCGTCTGCAAGGTTTCCGCTCGGGGGCCGACGACTACTTGCTCAAGCCGTTCGCGCTGTCGGAGCTGGCCGCGCGTATCGAAGCGGTACTGCGCCGCGCCCAGGGTGGTGGCCGGCGTGCATTGCAGGTCGCTGATCTGAGCTATGACCTCGACACGCTGGAGGTCAGCCGCCAGGGCCGCCTGCTCAAGCTCAACCCCGTAGGTTTGAAGCTGCTGGCCGTGCTGATGCAGAAGAGCCCTCATGTGTTGCGCCGCGAGGTACTGGAAGAAGCCTTGTGGGGCGACGACTGTCCCGACAGCGATAGCCTGCGCAGCCACGTCCACCAGCTGCGCCAGGTGATCGACAAACCGTTCGACAAACCGCTGTTGCATACCGTCCATGGCGTCGGCTATCGCCTCGCCGAGGGCCGCGATGGAGTTTAAGCAGAGCCTCGCCCAGCGCATCATCATCGCCTTTGCGCTGATGAGCGCATTGGTGGCCGGGGCCTTTGCCTTCGGCATCGTCGCCACCGTGCATCTGGTGGAGGAGAGGTTGATCTCGTCGGTGCTCGGCGGCGACCTGCAGCGTCTGCTACGCATGGACAGCGTCAGCGATTGGAGCCACCGGCCACGCCCCGACCAGTTGTTCTACTTCAGTGGCGGGCGTGACGATTTCGAATTGCCCAAGGATCTACGCCATCTGGAGGCTGGCTTCCACGAGGTGTTTCGCGACCAGCTTTCTTACCACGCCATGGTCGAGATCGTCGATGGCCGCCATTATGTGCTGTTGCAGGACCAAAGCGACTTCGAGGAGCGCGAACGGGTGCTGTTCGCCGTCGTCGTGGTTGGCTTCGTGCTCAGCCTCGCCCTTGCGGTGATCCTCGGCTGGCTGCTGGCGCGGCGGGTGATGGCGCCAGTGATCCGCCTGGCGCGCCAGGTCCGCCACCGTGACCAGTTGCTGGGGCTGGCGCCGCCCTTGGCGCCGGATTATGCGGCGGATGAGGTCGGTCAGTTGGCCGTCGCTTTCGACGATACCCTCGGGCGCCTGCGTGATGCCTTGACCCGTGAGCGGTTGTTCACCAGCGATGTCAGTCATGAACTGCGTACCCCGCTGATGGTCTTGGCCACCTCGTGCGAGCTGCTGATGGAGAACCCCAATCTCGAGAGCCGTGCTCGTAGTCAGGTCGAACGTATCGCCCGGGCCACCGAGGAGATGCGCGAGTTGGTGAAGACTTTCCTGATGCTGGCCCGGGCCCAACGCGATGAAGGTGCGGTCGCGTCGCGGGCGACCCTGCGTGAGGTGGGCGATGACTTGATCGGGGTTTGGCGCGATACCATCGAACAGAAAGGATTGGCGCTTTACTACGATGGCCGGGTCAGCGCCAGCCCGGTGCTGTACAACGCCACCTTCCTGCAATCGGTAATGGGTAACCTGCTGCGCAATGCCGCCCACTACACCGACAGCGGTTACATCCGTCTCAGCCTGGAGGCCAACGGCTTCAGCGTGGAAGACAGTGGTGTGGGCATCCCGGAGGAGCAGCGCGAAGCGATGTTCCGGCCCTTCGTACGCGGTGACGAGCGTCGGGGCGAGGGGTTGGGGTTGGGCCTGTCGCTGGTCCAGCGCATCTGTGACGACCAGGGCTGGCGCGTGACGCTGACGGCAACGCTGCCCCATGGCTGCCGCTTCCAGGTCGACCTGAGCCAGGGATCTCCAATGGCCCAGGATCGTGACGGGATGTTGGATCCGGATTAACTTCCGGTAACACCTGCGGATTTAACCTACAGATTTTTCACATCGGCATGACCTGACGCCAACGCCCAACTGCCTAAGGTGGGCGCACTGGAGTCAGGAGATGCCCATGCGTAGCCCCATCAAACTCGAATTTTCGGAAAAGTACGATCGGGATCATGCCCGTCAGTACTTCCTCAAGCACCAGGATGGCCTGGCTCGACGTCTTTCCCACCAGCGCGACGAACAGCTGGCCCGGCGCGCCCTGGCGTTGGCCGGGGAGCCGGGGCTGGTCCTCGACCTGCCCTGTGGCGCCGGGCGTTTCTGGCCCCTGCTGGCGGAAAAGGCCAACCGCGTCATCATTGGTGCAGACAATTCCGCCGCGATGATCGAGACAGCCTGTGCGGCACAACCGCCAGAAATCGTCGCACGGGTACGGCCCTTGCAGACTTCCGCCTTTGCTATTGACCTGCCGGACAACGCGGTGGACAGCATATTTTGCATGCGCCTGTTCCATCACATCGGCGACCCCGCTCATCGCAAGACAATTCTTTCGGAATTTCAAAGGGTTAGTCGTGACAGTGTGATTCTGTCGCTGTGGGTGGACGGTAATTTCAAAGCATGGCGTCGGCGCAAGCTCGAAGCGCGGCGCAGCCTCCGGGCCTCGCCGGACAGCTACCAGAACCGATTTGTGTTACCGGCGGCTACAGTTGAAGAAGAGTTTTCCTCAGCGGGTTTCAGGATTCAGGAACGTCTCGACTTCCTGCCGTTCTATGCCATGTGGCGAGTGTACGTATTGCGCAAGGGGTAAAAGTAATGGCGGTAGCCCAGCATCATTCCAGGCAGTTCGATTATTACTGGCAGCAGCAAGGCGAATGGGTCGAGGAACCCAACCAGCGCCGTGGTGGCGAGAGCGGTGTGCAGCGGCTGAGCGACGACCATGGCCACATGCTGTATGCCAAGCGCCAGGTCGGGCATATCTACCGCAGCCTTTTGCATCCGTTCGGGCGCCCCACAGTGTTGCGCGAGCTCGATGCCTTGCACAGTTTCGAGCAGTTGGGGGTGCGGGTGCCGCGTATCGTCTATGCCGGTGCCGAGCGTGACGCCGATCACCAGTGGCGTGCGTTGCTGGTCAGTGAAGCCCTCGATGGTTTTGTCGATCTCGATGCCTGGCATGCCTCGGGGGCTCGCGAGCATTATCCGCAGGCGGTACACGAGCGCATGCTCAAGGATCTGGCCGACAACCTGGCGCGCATGCACTTGGGGCATTGGCAGCATGGTTGCCTGTACGGCAAGCATGTGTTCGTCAAGGTGCTTGGTGAGGGTGAGCAGGCGCGGGTGGAAGTGGCGTTGCTGGACCTGGAGAAATGCCGGCGGCGGATCAGTTGCCAGCGGGCGGCCTATAACGACCTGCGGCAGTTGCGGCGCCACTCGTCGTTCAGCGAGGCGGAATGGCAGACCTTGCTCTATTTTTACCAAATGGCGTTTGGCAGCGCTGTCAAAGGTTTAGAGCAATGAAACTAGAAATCGCTCGAGCTTTGTTCCTGGTTGCGGCGTTGGCGGTGACAACCGCTGCGGCGGCAGCCTGGGAGCAGCCGCGGCCCATGGTGTTCAGCAAGGCCGGGGAGGGCGGGCAGTGCCCGTTGCCTCGTGTGGTGAAGGCTGACCAGGCGCAGGCTCAGCCGGATCATGATCTTTTACTGTTTCTGTTCGGGATGAGTCAGGGTCTGCGACCGGTTGGTTGAATTGGTTTTTGTGTTGGGCGCCAGGGGTTAATTCATGAATCCCTGGCGTTTGTTTATTTGGGTTTCATAGTGGGGTGGGTAGTTGGTGTTGGTTTGTGAAGTAATACCCCGCCCCCTTTATGCGCCAAAACACTGTAAATGCACGGCAAAACAAACAACGTAAACAAAGTCCCCACCGACATCCCGGTAGCAATCACCATCCCGATATCAAACCGGCTGACTGCCCCGGCCCCAGTTGCCAAAATCAAGGGCACCATGCCAAACACCATGGCCGCCGTGGTCATCAGCACCGGCCGCAGGCGAATCGCGGCGGCTTCTTCGATCGCCTCACGTACCCCAAGCCCCCGCTCGTCCCGTAACTGATTGGCAAACTCGACAATGAGAATCCCATGCTTGGTGATCAGCCCGATCAGGGTCACCAACCCCACCTGGGTATAGATGTTCATGCTCGAGACCCCAAGGAACAGCGGCAAGAGCGCCCCGCAGATGGACAATGGCACGGTCACCAGAATCACCAGCGGATCGCGGAAACTCTCGAACTGCGCCGCCAGCACCAGGAAGATGATCGCCAGCGCCAGGCCGAAGGTCACCCACAACGCGCTGCCCTCCTGGACGAACTGCCGTGCTGTCCCGGCATAGTCCAGCGAAAAACCTTCCGGTGCCTCTTCGCGGGCAATGGCGCGCACGGTTTCCAGTGCTTCACCCATGCTCACCAGCGGAACGCCCTGGATGATCGCCGAGTTCAGCTGCTGGAACTGGTTGAGCTGTCGCGGTCGGGCCCGGTCACTCAAGGTGATCAAGGTCGATAATGGCAACAGCTGGCCTTGCTCGTTCTTCACGTAGTAGCTGTTCAGCCAGCCGGGGTTGGCGCGGTAGGGCCGTTCGACCTGGGCGATGACCTTGTAGCTGCGGCCCTCCAGCGTGAAGCGGTTGATCTCGGCCTCGCCCAGCAAGGTCGCCAGGGTGCTGCCCAGGGTGTCCATCGACACGCCCATCTGCGCCGCCTTGGCGCGGTCGATGTCGATCACCACCTCGGGTTTGTCGAAGGCCAGGTCGATGTCGAGGAAGGCGAATTTGCCCGAGGCCTGGGCGCGCTCCTTGACCCGTTGCGCCACCTCCAGCAGCGCGGGGTAGTCACCGGCGGTGTTGATCACCAGCTGGAACGGCAGGCCCTCGCCAGTGCCGGGCAGCGATGGCAGGTTGAAGCCGAAGATCTGCAGGCCGCCAATCTGTTCGAGTTCGGCCTGCACCAGGGGCAGCAGTTGCATCTGCGTACGCTCGCGTTCGTTCCAGGGTTTGAGCAGGAAGCCGCCGATACCGCTCTGCACGCCGTTGAAACCATTGATCTGGAATGACGAGTAGTACTCGGGGAAGCCCTTGAAGATCGGCGTGAACTGGTCGGTATAGGCGTTGAGGTAGTCCAGGTTCGCGGTTTGCGGCGAACTGCTCATCATGAAGATAACCCCCTGGTCCTCCTCCGGCGCCAGCTCGTTGCGGGTGAACATCAGCAGCACCGGGATCAGGCACAGGATGAGCACGGCGAACACCAGCACCACCGGGCGGCTGTTCAGCGTGCCGTGCAGCAGGCGCTGGTAGCGCACCTTGAGCGATTCGAAGATCAGGTCCAGGCGGTGGGCCAGGCCGCTGGGGTTTTGTTCGTGGCGCAGCAGCACGGCGCACATCATGGGGGAGAGGGTGAGGGCGACGACGCCGGAGATGACCACGGCACCGGCCAGAGTCAGGGCGAACTCCTTGAACAGGGCGCCGGTCAGCCCGGTAAGAAAACCAATGGGGGCGTACACAGCAGCCAAGGTGATGGTCATCGACACGACCGGCAGCGCGATCTCGCGGGCACCCTCAAGGGCCGCTTCGAAGGGCGTCTTGCCTTCCTCGATATGGCGGTGGATGTTTTCCACCACGACGATGGCGTCATCCACCACCAGGCCGATGGCCAGTACCATCGCCAGCAGGGTCAGCAGATTCAGCGAATAGCCCATCATCTGCATGAAAAACAGCACGCCGATCATCGACAGTGGGATGGTCACCACCGGGATCACCACCGAACGCAAGGCACCGAGGAACAGGAACACCACGACGATGACGATCAGCACCGCTTCGCCAAGGGTCTTGATCACTTCGTCGATGGAGGCCTGGATGAACAGGGTGGCGTCGTAGGCAATGGACACCTTCAGACTGGAGGGCAGTTCTTCTTCGAGCTGCGGCATGATCCGCCGCACTTCCTTGATCACCTCCAGCGGGTTGGCCGCCGGCGTGGCCTTGATGCCGATGTACACCGAGGGCGTGCCGTCGAACGAACTGACCGTGTCGTAGTTTTCCGCGCCCATTTCCACTCGGGCCACGTCACCCAGCAGCACCCGGCTGTCACCGCTGGTCTTCACCGGCAGGGCGGCGAAGGCCTCGGCAGACTTGAGTTCGGTGGTGGCGTTGATGCTGGTGACCACGTACTCGCCCTTCACTTCGCCGGCCGCGGAGAGGAAGTTGTAGCGGCGCACGGCGTTGGTCACGTCCACCGCCGACAGGCCAAAGCCGGCCAGCTTCACCGGGTCGATCCAGATACGCATGGCGAACACCTGGTTGCCGAGGATCTCGGCCTCGGCCATGCCTGGCAACGTGGCAAGCTTGGGCTGGATGACCCGTGACAGGTAGTCGGTGATCTGTGGGTTGCTCATTTCCTTGCTGTAGAAGCTGATGTACATCAGTGCCGAGGCGTCGGCGGCCTCCTTGCTCAGTACCGGATCCTCGGAGTCCTGGGGCAGCTTGTTGCGCACCTCGTTGGCCTTGGCCAGCAACTGGGTGAACAGGCGGTCGGTATCGGCGCCGATCCGCGCGTAGACCGAAATGATCGAGAAGTTCTGCCGGCTCACCGAGGTCATGTAGTCGATGCCGTCGGCGCTGGCCAGGCTCTGCTGCAGCGGCTGGGTGATGTAGCCCTGGATGGTCTCGGCGTTGGCCCCGGGGTAGGCGGTGGTCACTGTGATCAGGGCGTTTTCCATCTGCGGGTACTGGCGGATCTGCAGCTTGCTCCAGGCCTGCAGGCCCAGCAGCAGGATCAACAGGCTGACCACGCAGGCCAGCACCGGGCGGCGGATGAACGGGTCGGTGAACGCCATGGCCGCCTCCGGTTCACTGCGCGCCAGGCGCGGCGGGTTTCAGGGCCGAATCGGCGCTGATGCGGATCGCCGCGCCCGGGCTCAGCTTGAGCTGGCCGGCGGTGACGACCTGATCGCCGGCCTGCAGGCCCTTGAGCACCACGACCCAACCCTCGCGGCGTTCGCCGGTCTGCACGGTGAGTTGTTCGGCGATCAGTTGCGGCTGATCGTCGGCATCGCGCAGCGGCTGGCCGTCCTCGCCCTTTTTCGGGCTGACGCGATACACCGAGTTGCCGTAGAGGGTGTAGGTGATGGCGTTTTCCGGCACCACGACCTGCGGTTGCGGGTCGGGCAGCAGCAGTTGCAGGCTAGCGAACATGCCCGGCAGCAGTTTGCCCTCGGGGTTGGCCAGGGTGGCGCGGACCAGCAGGTTACGCGTGCTTTCCTCGACCTTGGGGTTGATCGCGCTGAGGCTGGCGGGGAAGGTCTGGTCAGGGTAGGCGGCCACCTGGGCCAGCACCCGCTGGCCGAGGCTCAGGCGTGGCAGCGCCTGCTCGGGCACATTGAAATCGACGTAGAGGCTGGACAGATCCTGCAGGGTGGCGATCACCGTACCGCTGGGCAGGTAGGCGCCGACGTCCACCTGGCGGATGCCGATGGTGCCGCTGAACGGGGCGCTGATGCTCTTTTTCGCCAGTGACGCCTTGAGCTGGTCGACCACGGCCTGGTTGCGCCGGTACTGGCTGGTCAGGCGGTCGTACTCGCCACGGGAGATCGCCGAGTCGCCGACCAGTTGGCTGCCACGGCCGAAGTCGACCTTGGCCAGTCCCAGGTCGGCCTGGGCGGTGCCGAGCAGGGCGGTTTCCTGGTCGCTGTCCAGTTGCAGCAGCAACTGGCCGGCCTTGACCTGCTGCCCGGACTCGAAATGCAGTGACTTCACCGTGCCGGCCACTTCCAGGCTCAACTCAACGCCCTGGTAGGCCTTGAGGCTACCGACCGCCGGCAGGCGCTCCTGCCACTGGCGTAGCTCGGCCTGGGCCGCGGCCACGCTGACCGGGGGCCTGGGCTGCGAGAACATCTGCACTTGCCGGTAGATGGAAAAGGCCTTGATGCCCCCCAGGATCAACACGATCAGCAGGACGACGGCCAACATGATCAGCATGCGGCGGCGCAACATGGTCCGGTTCCCTGGAGGTGGATTTTGTTGTTCGTCGGGCACGACCACGGGCGATCCGGCCCACGTGCGATGGGGCAAGTATTGTCGGTTTTCTGGAAAAGGGGAGGAGATAGATTGCCTGTTGTGGCCCCATCGCCGGCAAGCCGGCTCCCACAGGAGGGTGTTGCTGGTGTGGGAGCCGGCTTGCCGGCGATGGGGCCGGTGCAGGCAATAGAACGATCAGACCAGATGCAGGTGGTTGTCCCAGAACCCGGACGGCAGGTCCATGGGCTGCCCGATCAACTGCGCCTTGTGGCAATCATAGAAGCGGCAGCGGCCCTGCCCGGAGGTGACGACGAAACCATCCTTCACCGCTCCGACCCCGGCGCAATCGGGCATCGGCGCATCAAGTTTGACTGCGCCGCTGTCCAGGTCCCAGATGAACAGGCGGTTGGCCCGCGGCGCGGTCAGCGCCACCAGGCGCAGGTCGCTGTGGATGGCGACGCTGGCGGTGTACTGGGCCATCGATTGCAGCTGGCGCTCCGGCACCGGGAAGGCCTGGAACGGCTCGCCCGGGCGCTTGATCGCCAGCAGTTCGGCGGTTTCTTCCGAGCCACCCATGAACTGCTGGCAGGCGGCGATGGTGCCATCTTCGCCAACTGCCAGGTGACGCACGCTGTTCATCTGCTGGGCCAGGGTCTCCTTGCTCAGCAGCGTGCCGTCACGTTGCATCAGCACCAGGCTCGGCTGCATGGCGTCGAGGTTCATCTCCACCCGGCTCTCGGCCTCGGTGCGGATGCCGCCGTTGGCCACCACCAGGGTCTCGCCATCGGGCAGCCAGGCCACTTCGTGGGGCCCGATGCCGTGGGTGGGGATCTCGCCGCTATGCACCAGGCGCTCGCCCTCGAAGCGGTAGACGCCCAATACGCCACGGCCCGGGTCGCTGGTGTCGTTCTCGGTCGCATACAGCCACTCGCCGTCCTTGTGGATCACCGCGTGGCCGTAGAAGTGGCGGTTGGGTTGCGAGGCGAGGGTTTGCAGCAGGCGCCCGTCGCGCAGGTCGACCAGATAGCTCTCGGTGCCGGGCCGGCGCGCGACGAACAGCGCGATAGGCAGCGTCGGGTGGTTGATGATCGCATGGCAACGCTGGGCCACCTGGGTGCTGAACACTTGGGTGCCGTCCAGGCGGAAGCCGACGGCGTAGTGCTTGCCGTCGCCGTCGTCGCGGGCCGAAAGCAGCAAGGGTTCGCTGCCTTTGCCGCGGAACAGGCTCCAACCACCCAAGGTCAGGGCGCTGAGCAATACGCTACCGAGTTTCAGGGCCTGGCGTCGCAGCATGATCAGTCACCGTCGTTGGCGTTGAAGCCCAGCTGGATGTTCAGCGCCTTGGCCAGCTCACCTTCGTGCAGGCGGTGGACGACGTTGAGGGCATCGTAGATCTGGTTGAGGGTCTGCTTGCCGGCGTCGTCGGCCAGCAGTTCGCCGAGGGTCTTCTGGTTGTCGGCCAGCAGCTTGAGCGCAGCAGCATAGGCGTCGTCGATCTTCTGTGCCAGTGCCGCCTGGTCCTTGCCCAGCAGTCCGCGCAGGCCTTGGTTGTCGACCCCGACCCAGACGGTCTGGGCGGCCTTGAGCGAGGCTTCCAGGCTCTTGATCGAGGAGTGGCTGCGCCAGGCCTCGGCCTGCAGCGGTTGGGCAATGCCCTTGCTCTGCCGGCCCATCGGCGCGCCGAGCTTTTTCTTCAGGCTGTCCAGGGCGGTGACCTGGGCACGCAGTACGTCGGCGATCGCCTCGTGGGAGTCGGCGTAGCGCTGGTTGGGGAACTTGGTCATCTGCGACAGCATGCCGTCGGTGCTGTTCCAGCCCTTGAGGATCTCTTCGGCCAAGGCCTTCTGGTGTTCGCCGATGGCGACCAGCAGCGGGCAGTAGCGGGCTTTCTGTTCGGCGCTGGCGATGTCCGGCTTGCTGTCGAACAGGATGTATTCGTAGGCGGACAGGCCACGGACCACGACGCTGGCCTTGCCCAGCGATTCGACGGTGACCGCCTGCTCGCCGTTGACCAGTTGCTCGACCTGGCGGCCGACCAGGTTCTTCTTGTCTGGCCAGAACTGCACCTGCCAGGCACGGTTGCCTTCGGCCAGCGGGCCGACCAGCAATGGCTGCAATTCGGCCCAGGCTTTTTGCGCGCTGAGGAAGTCGGCGCGGGCGGTCTCGAGGTCCTGCTTGCCCTCACAGTAGGCCAGGGCACTGGCGGCCAGTTGCCGGTCGGCCTCGACCCAGCGGCTGTACGTCGGCAGGATCACCTGCTTGGCGATGGCCGCGGAGGTCACTGCCTGTGGGTCCTGCGGCGAGCAGGCGCCCAGGGCGAGTGCGGCGAGGCTGGTGAACAACAGTTTGGGTCGGAACATGCCCGGCTCCTTGTGCGTTTAAAGTGAATTCAGGAACGCCAGCAGCGCGGCGCGCTGCTCGGCATTGAAGGTCAGTACATGGTCGCGCGCCGCCTGGGCTTCGCCGCCGTGCCAGAGCACGGCCTCGAGCAGGTTGCGGGCGCGGCCGTCATGCAGGAACTGGCTGTGGCCGCTGACGGTTTCGCTCAGGCCGATGCCCCACAGCGGTGGGGTGCGCCAGTCCTGGCCGTTGGCGGCAAATTCGGTGCGCTCGTCACTCAGCCCCGGGCCCATGTCGTGCAGCAACAGGTCGCTGTAGGGGCGGATCACCTGGTTGGCCAGTTCCGGCTCGGCCGCATTGGCGGCGGTGGTGAATTGCGGGGTGTGGCAGCCTTGGCAACCGGCCTGGAAGAACAGGTTCTTGCCGGCCAGTACCTGCGGCGCATCGACGTTGCGCCGGGCCGGCACGGCAAGGTTGCGGGTGTAGAAGGTGACCAGGCGCAGGATATTGTCGCTGACCTCCTTTTCGCCGCCCTGGCCATCGCCGTTGGGCGCGGCCAGGCAATCGACCTGCGCTGCGGTGCAGTCGTCCTTGGGCAACAGGGTGGTGGTCAGGCCCATGTCGCCGGCGAAGGCGTGCACGTTCTGCTGGTTGACGTTGGGCTGTCCTGCCTTCCAGCCGAAGCGGCCGACCACGGTCTTGCCCTGGGCATCGTCCCACACTCGGTTGGCGCGGCCACGGATGCCGTCGCGGTTGTGGTCGTCCGGGTCCTCGTTGGCCAACAGGTCGGCTTCGGGGATGGCCTCGAGCAGGCCCAGGCCGATCATCGGCGGGGCGACCCGGGCGGAGAAGCGGGTGTCCGGGTGCAGCGGGCCGTAGCCGAGCTGGCTGATTTGCAGGGTCGGGCGGCGCAGCTCGACCTGGTGGCCGTCCGCGAAGGCGACGCTGTGGTTGTCGTAGGTCACGCGGACCTTGCCTTCCGGGGCCACGCCGGGGATGGCCATGTCCTGCAGTTGGGTGCCGTAGACCGGCTCCGGGACCACGCCCAGGCGTTCGATCACTCGCGCGTAGTACGGCTGGTCGGGGATCGACAGGCGTACCAGCATCGACACCGCGTTGCTGTCGTCTGGCTCTGGTGGATGGCCGCGACCATCGCGCACGTGGCAGTTCTGGCAGGCGTTGGTGTTGAACAACGGGCCGAGGCCATCGCGGGCCGTGGTGGTGGAGGGAGCGATCACCCAGGGGTTGCGGAAGAAGCTGTTGCCGACGGCGAAGTCCAGGCGTCGCTCGGGCGTGAGGTTGGCCGAGGGCAGCGAATAGGCGTTGCGATCGCTGCGTTGCACCGTCGCCTTGCCGCCGGAGAGCGCCTCGCCGGGCTCGGCCTGGGTGAAACGCGGGGCGTCGTCACAGGCGGCGAGGGCGAAGGCCAGCAGCAGGGGGCTTAGGCGGAGCAAGGACATCGAGGATCCTGGGCATGGGCGAAAAACCGGCGTGCAAGCTTATCAGGCCGGGGGTGATTGAATAAGAGCAATTTGCAATTGCCAGATGAAATTGGCTTTACCTGGAAATGTCCGCGCTCACCCATTCCGCTCCCGGAGGCGCATGGCATGGAAATGAAAAAGGCGGCCCGAAGGCCGCCTCTGCTGAACCGCAACGCTGATCAGAATTCGTGATCGGCGGTGTCCGGGTTCAGGTTGTCGATGCCCAGCTTGCCCGCGGCCTGCTCGATCGCGCCGGTCTGCTTGACCAGGGAGGCGATGGCGTCACGCACGATCTGGTTGCCGGCGGCGTTGTCGGCGGCGATCAGTTGGTCGTAGTGCTCGCCTTTGAGGGCGTGGTCGACGATCACCTGGATCTTCGCTTCGGTGGCTTCCAGGTCGGCCTTGAGGGTGGCGTCGGTGGCTGGGTCGGCCTTGGCCACCAGCGACGACAGGCTCGGGCCGCTCAGCTTGCTGCCGTCGACACGGGTGTACTCGCCCAGGTAGACGTTGCGGATGCCCTTGGCGTCGTAGAAGTGCGAGTAGTGGGTGTTGTCGCTGAAGCAGTCGTGTTCGTCTTCCGGCGAGTTGGCCTCCAGCGAGACCTTCATGCGCTCGCCCGCCAGTTCGCCCAGCGACAGGCTGCCCATGCCGAACAGCATCTTGCGCAGGCCATCGTTGGCCGGCTCTTTTTCCAGGCTGGCGCGGTAGTTGTCGGCGACGTTCGGCGCCCAGTTGCCGACCATCTCTTCGAGGTCCTTGACCAGCAGGTCGGTAGCCGCCTTCAGGTAGGCACGACGACGGTCGTTGTGCCCGCCGGTGGCACCTTTGCCTTCGAGGTAGTCGGAGGCCGGGCGGTTGCCCGCGCCTGGGCCGGTGCCGTTGAGGTCCTGGCCCCAGAGCAGGAATTCGATGGCGTGGTAGCCGGTGGCGACGTTGGCTTCGGAACCGCCCAGCTCGTTCAGGCTGGCCAGCTTCTCGGGGGTGATGTCCTTGACGTCGATCTTGTCTTCGCCCACCTGGATCTCGGTGTTGGCGATGATGTTGGCGTTGGCCGCCGGGTTGCCCAGGGCGTGCTCGTAGCTCTTGTCGACGTAGTCGATCAGGCCTTCGTCCAGGGGCCAGGCGTTCACCTGGCCTTCCCAGTCGTCGATGATGGTGTTGCCGAAGCGGAACACTTCGCTTTGCAGGTACGGCACGCGCGAGGCGACCCAGGCTTCACGGGCGGCCTTCAGGGTCTGGTCGTCTGGCTTGGCGAGGAAGGCGTCGACGGCGGTCTGCAACTGCTTGGCGGTGCTCAGCGAGTCGCTGTACACGGCATGGACCATCTCGGCGTAGTGCTTGACCACGGCCTTGGCGGCGGCTTCATCGACAGCCCCTGGTGCCGCGGTGGTGGTGGCAGCGGCAGGTGCCTGGGCTTGCGGTGCGGCGGCCTTGTCGTCCTTGCCTTCGCCGCAACCGGCGAGGGCGATGGCGATGGCCAGCAGACTGGCGGAGGCCAGAGGCATTCGAATCATTGTTGGTTTCCTGCGTCGTGTGGTTGGACCGTGCTCCGTGGCACGCGAAACCGCAACATCATGCGAAAGATTTGCATTTGCTGTAAAGGGGCGGGCGCGCATTTCATGCAAACGCCCGTTTGCGCTGCTTGGCCAAGATTGGCGTGGGGTTACAACGCGGAAACCTGGTTGCGTTGCGCCTGCTTTAGGAAGTTGGTCAGTTCGCGCGCAGACAACGGTTTGCTGTAGTGGTAGCCCTGACCCTCATGGCAGCCCTGGGCGATGATGTAGGTCTCCTGTTCGGCGGTTTCCACGCCTTCGGCGATCACCTGCATGCCCAGGCTCTTGCCCAGCTGGATGATGGCGCGAACGATGGTGGCGTCGTCATCGTCGTCGAGCAGGTCCTGGACGAAGCTCTTGTCGATCTTGATCTTGTCCAGTGGCAGCGACTTCAGGTAGCTGAGCGAGGAGTAGCCGGTGCCGAAGTCGTCGATGGCGATCAACGCCCCTGAGCGGCGCAGGCTCAGCAAGTGCTGGGCGGCGGTGCTGATGTCTTCCATCAGGCCGGTCTCGGTGACTTCCAGCTCCAGGCTGCGCGGTGGCAGGCGGTAGGCCTGCAGCAGGTTGTTGACCACCCGTGGCAGCTCGTTGTGGTGCAGTTGCACCGTGGACAGGTTGACCGCCATGCGCAGTTCGCTGAAGCCCTGGTCGTGCCATTCGCGCAACTGCCGGCAGGCCTGGTCGAGCACCCACTCGCCGATGCTGATGATGCTGCCGTTCTGCTCGGCCAGGGGGATGAACTGGTCGGGCGGGACCATGCCCAGCTCCGGGTGCTGCCAGCGCAACAAGGCTTCGACGCCGACCACGCGGTGGTCGCGGTAGCTAATTTGCGGCTGGTACACCAGGTACAGCTGGTTGCGCGGCAGGGCTTCGCGCAGGTCTTTTTCCAGTTCGCGGCGGCGGCGCATCTCGCTGTCGACGCTGGCGATGTAGAACTGGTAGCGATTGCGCGAGCGGGCCTTGGCCAGGGTCATGGTCTGCTCGGCCTTTTGCAGCAGCTTCTCGGTGCTGTCGCCGTCCTCGGGGAACAGGGTGATGCCGATGGTGGCGCGCAGGCGGATCTGCTGGTGGTCGAGGTCGAAGGGCGCCTCGAGGTCGTCGAGGATGCTCTGGGCCAACTCGGCGGCTTCGTAGGGTTGCTCGATATTGGCCTGGACCAGGGCGAACTGGTCGCCGCCCAACCGGGCCAGGGCGCCGAGGCGGCCGCTGTGGGCGCGCAGGCGGTCGGCCAGGGCCAGCAGCAACTGGTCGCCGACCTGGTAGCTGAACTGCTCGTTGATGCCCTTGAAGTCGTCCAGGCCCACGCACAACACGGCGACGCGGCGCTGCAGGCGGCCACCGTCGACGAGGATCTTGTCCAGTTGCTGCTGCAGTTGCTGGCGGTTGGGCAGGCCGGTGAGGAAGTCGTACTGGGCCATGCGCTGCAGGCTGTTCTCGGCTTCGTGGCGCAGGTGGGTGTTGCGCTCGATCGAGGCCAGCAACTGGTTGGCGGTGTTGACCCAGATGCCCAGTTCGTTGCGCTCGTGCCCCTTGAGCAGGGGGATCTGGTGCTGGCTGGGGCGGTCGGGGTTGATTTGCGTCAGGTGCTCGATGATCTTCGACAGCGGCTTGGTCAGCAGCCAGTGGTACACCAGGTACAGCACCAGGCCCATGGCCAGGGCGCGCAGCACGCCGGAGATGAAGATGATCACCGCGTTGACCAAGAAACCCTCGCCATAGGCGGAAGTGTCGAGGGTGATGCTCAGGTCGCCGTAATATTCACTGTAGGGGCCGCGCCCAACCAGTTGCGTGGTGTAGGTGCGCTCCTGGCCGAGGATCAGGTCGGTCAGCCAGCGCATGGACATGTCCTGCAGTGGCCGGGACTTTTCCGCGAGCATGGTTTCGTTGGGGTGGCCGATGGAGGCCATGCGTACCGAGCCGTCCTGGAACAGGCCTTCCATTACCTGCATGCCCATTTCCCGGTCGAGGCTGTACACCGCCTGTGTCGAGGGGTCGCGGAACATGTCGAGGATGCGTTGGGCGTCGTTGTTCACGGACTGGCGGGTCTTGTAGGCGTCATAGACGATCTGCGCACAGCTGAGTACGACGCCGACAGCCAATGCCGAGAGCAGTACGACCCGCAGCAACTTGACCGATAAGCTGTTTCGGAATTCCAGCTTCAATGGGGTTTCCTTAATCCATGCGCATGCCATTATTTTGCCATCAATCATGGCGACAGACTATCGACCGAACGCCCCGGCAGGCAACACGTCCGTCGACGGGGCTGCCCTTGGCTCTATATCGGTTGAGCGGTCATGCGACTTGAGTGCGCTGCGTCAACTTTCCAGAAGGTTGATGTTAGCGCGCTATGCGGGCTGAGCAAGAGCGCGCGGATGGGTTGCAAGCAATTCTGTCAGGTTGGCCCTGGTACCAGCGGGCTTGCTTGGCGATAGCGTCATGCCAGGCAACAAAAAACCCGGCACGAGGCCGGGTCTTTTTGCTGGCTTGGCGAACGATCAGGCCGTGAAGACCTTGCCTTCGAACTGCTCGGCAACGAACTTCCAGTTGACCAGGTTCCAGAACGCCTCGACGTACTTCGGACGCAGGTTGCGGTAGTCGATGTAGTAGGCGTGTTCCCAGACGTCGCAGGTCAGCAGCGGGGTGTCGCCGCTGGTCAGCGGGCAGCCGGCGCCGATGGTGCTGGCCAGGGCCAGGGAACCGTCAGCCTTCTTCACCAGCCAGCCCCAGCCGGAACCGAAGGTGCCGACCGAAGTCTTGGTGAACTCTTCCTTGAACTTGTCGAAGGAACCGAAAGCAGCGGTGATGGCGTCAGCCAGGGCACCGGTCGGCTGGCCGCCGCCGTTTGGCGACAGGCATTCCCAATAGAAGGAGTGGTTCCAGATCTGAGCGGCGTTGTTGAAGATGCCGCCCGAAGAGCTCTTGACGATCTCTTCCAGGGTCTTGCCTTCGAATTCGGTGCCTGGGACCAGGTTGTTCAGGTTCACGACATAGGTGTTGTGGTGCTTGTCGTGGTGATACTCCAGGGTTTCCTTGGAGATGTGCGGCTGCAGGGCATCGTGGGCGTATGGCAGCGGCGGCAATTCAAAAGCCATGGTGGATCTCCTGATTCAGGTCTGTTCGCGGTATGCGCAAGGCCGATCACGGGCGGCCCGGTGAGCGTCGGCGAGTTTGTACTCTTTGCGACGCAAGGGCTGGATCATAGCACCGGCCTCGGCGCTTAACCACGCAACATCTATAGGGAATAGAGGTTCCAGAGCGGTTGGCTGGGGCCGACAGGTGGGCTGCGTGACTGTCGCGGCCCAGCGTGGGATACCCGGTTTTTTCGCGGCGTCAGTTGAAGATCAACTGCGCCGCCACCGCGAACATCATCACCGCCACCATCAGGTCCAGCATGCGCCAGGTCGCCGGACGTGCCAGCCACGGTGCCAACCAGGCGGCGCCGATCGCCAAGGTCGAGAACCATACCAGCGAGGCACTGGCGGCACCGGCCACGTAGGCTCCGGGCACGGTCTGCTGGGCGCCGAGGGAGCCGATCAGCAGCACGGTATCGAGGTAGACGTGCGGATTGAGCAGGGTCACCGCCAGGGCACTGAGCAGCACCGCGCGGCGCGAACGCATGCCCTGGCCTTCCTGATGCTGCAGGCTCTGTTTCGAGCAGGCGCTGCGCAAGGCCTTGGCGCCGTACCAGATCAGGAACAGCGCTCCGCCCCAGCGGGCCACGGCCAGCAGTGTCGGATTGTGCGCCAGCACCGTGGCCAGGCCGAAAACCCCCGCGGCGACCAGCAGCGCATCACAGACGATGCACAATGCCGCCACGGGCAGGTGGTGCTCACGACGAAGACTTTGTGCCAGGACGAAGGCGTTCTGCGCACCGATGGCCATGATCAGGCCGAAGGCCACCAGCATGCCGTTGAGATAGCTTTGCCACATAGCGGAATCACTCCACGGGCGCCGATGCGGGATCGGCGCGGGTTACCAAGAAAGAGGTGGCCATTGTGGCGGTCGCGGCGGTATAAGAAAAACAAATAGAGCTGATCAGTCATTAGAGAAATCGATGTTCGACTACAAATTGCTCGCCGCCCTCGCCGCAGTGATCGAACAAGGCGGCTTCGAGCGCGCCGCCCAGGTGCTGGGGCTGTCGCAGTCGGCAATTTCGCAACGCATCAAGTTGCTCGAGGCGCGGGTTGGCCAGCCGGTGCTGGTACGCGCCACACCACCCAGCCCGACGGAGGTCGGGCGTCAACTGCTCAACCATGTGCAGCAGGTGCGCCTGCTCGAGCGTGACTTGCAACGTCAGGTGCCGGCACTGGATGAGGAGGGCATACCCGAGCGCCTGCGTATCGCCCTTAACGCCGACAGTCTGGCGACCTGGTGGGCGGTGGCGGTGGGGCCATTCTGCGCCGAGCAGCAGGTGTTGCTCGACCTGGTGGTTGAGGACCAGGAAGTCGGCCTGAAACGCATGCGCGCCGGCGAGGTGGCGGCCTGCCTGTGTGGCAGCGAGCGCCCGGTGGCTGGTGCGCGCAGCCTGCCGTTGGGCTCGATGCGCTACAGGGCGCTAGCCAGCCCCGCGTTCATGGCGCGTTACTTTCCCCAGGGGTTCGCGGTCGAACGCCTGGCCCGTGCTCCGGCGGTCGTGTTCGGGCCGGACGATTTCCTGCAGCATCGCTACCTGGCGTCGTTGGGTGTGCAGGAGGGTTTCCTGCATCACCTGTGCCCCTCGTCAGAAGGTTTCATGCGCATGACCGAGGCCGGCCTGGGCTGGGGGTTGGTACCGGAACGACAGGTGACCAAGCAACTGGCGCGTGGCGAGCTGGTGGAAATCTGTGCAGATACACCCATCGATGTGCCGTTGTACTGGCATCATTGGCGCAACGGCGGGCAGTTGCTCGCCCAGTTGACCGAGCATCTGCGCCATTCGGCGCGGGATTGGCTGGTGCCCTTGTAGGCACTTCAAGCGTCAGCTACATCCGAAATTGGGCAAGGCGGAGTCTTACATGCGAATTCTGGTCACCGGCGCGAGCGGCTTCATCGGCGGGCGCTTTGCGCGGTTCGCCCTGGAGCAGGGCCTGGAGGTGCGGGTCAACGGTCGGCGGGCGGAGGGCGTGGAACACCTGGTCAAACGCGGGGCGCAGTTCATCCCCGGCGACCTTGGCGATGCCGAGCTGGCTCGGCGCCTGTGCCAGGGCGTCGACGCGGTCGTGCATTGCGCCGGCGCGGTGGGCACCTGGGGCCGTTACCAGGATTTCCACCAAGGCAACGTGGTGCTCACCGAGAACGTGGTCGAAGGCTGCATCAAAGAACATGTACGACGCCTGGTGCATCTGTCCTCGCCGTCGATCTACTTCAATGGCCGCTCGCGCCTGGACATCCGCGAGGATCAGGTGCCGCGCCGCTTCCACGACCCTTACGCGCTGACCAAGCACCTGGCCGAGCAGAAGGTGTTCGGTGCCCAGGAGTTCGGCCTGGAGGTGCTGGCGTTGCGACCGCGCTTCGTCACCGGTGCCGGCGATGCGAGCATTTTCCCGCGGTTGATGCGTATGCAGGCGAAGGGGCGCGTGGCGATCATCGGTAACGGCCTGAACAAGGTCGACTTCACCAGTGTGCATAATCTCAATGAGGCACTGCTCAGCGCGCTGTTCGCCGAGGGCCAGGCGCTCGGCCAGGCCTATAACATCAGCAATGGTCAACCACTGCCGCTGTGGGATGTGGTCAACTACGTGATGCGCCGCATGCAACTGCCGCAGGTCACCCGCTATCGCTCGCCTGGCCTGGCCTACGGCCTTGCGGCACTCAACGAGGCCGCCTGCCTGCTCTGGCCCGGGCGCCCGCAACCGACCCTGAGCCGCACGGCGGTGCGGGTGATGAGCACGGACTTCACCCTCGATATCAGCCGCGCCCGCCAGTACCTGGACTATCGGCCCGGGACCGATGTGTGGGCCGCGTTGGATGAATTCTGCACCTGGTGGCAGGCGCAACCGGGGCAACGCTGAACCTGTGTGCGGGATGATGGTCATCAGTGCGCCGCCCAGGCGGTTTATACTCATGTCTCTTTGCTACCACCGCGGTTGAATGCACCCATGCGTAACGACGCCCACGATGATTTCGACGATGTGCCCACCCTGCGTGCCGGCACCCCCGATGACGATGAGTTGCTGCCTGCCCACGTGGCCCGTAGCCGCCAGAAGGCTGTACGACCACGCAGCAACGGCCCGTTGTGGGCATTGCTCGGCGCTTCGTTCATCGCCCTGGCCGGGCTTGGCTGGTGGAGCTTCCAGCAGATCACGCTGATGGAGCAGCAACTGGTCGCGACCCAGGAAAGTTTTGCCCGTATCAGCGAAGAGGCCGCCGGGCGCCTGCAGGCGATCAGCGGCAAGGTCGATGCCAGCGAGTCCAGCAACAGCACCGGCAGCGAGGCGTTGAAACTGCAGATTCGCCAGTTGCAGGCTTCGCTGACCGAGCAGGGCAAACAGCAGCAGGGCGTCGCCGGGCAAGCGGGGGACCTGGGCAAGCGCCTGGAGCAGGTACTGGCCGATACCCGCGAGCAGCAGAAGGCGGTGACTGAGCTGCAAGCTCAACTGCAGGCCCAACTGAAGGCGGTGAATGCCGAATTGGCAGCGCTCAAGTCTGGGCAGGTGGATGGCGGCAAGCTCGATGGCCAGCTCAAGAGCCTGAGCAACGAAGTGGCAGCGCTGAAAAAGCAGGGCAACCCGAGCGCGGCGATCGAGAGTCTGGAGCAGGATGTGCTGGTGCTCAAGAGCCAGGTGGACAATCGCCCGGCCGCAGCGGCGGGGGGGGCCTCGGTGCAGGAGTTCGATGCTTTTCGCGGGCAGGTGACCCGCAATCTCAGTACCTTGCAGAGCCAGATCCAGAACCTGCAACAGCAGATCAACGCCCGTCCTTGACCACGCTTCAACGCCCCGTTCGTTGTATCCCTCCCTATTTCGAAGCCCCGCGCGTGACCCGCGCCCAGGGCTTCCTCGTTGTTTGCGCACAACGGTTTCAGGCTGCTTTTGCACTCCACAGGTGTTTGTGAACCCGGACGAAACAGCGTCCGCGTTCAGGCCTGTGGCAGTGCGCACCTAGCATTTTTGTCAGGTGTGGGCCTGGATGGACTTTGTTATTACTGCTTCACCCAGACGGTGGCGGCCAAGCGGCCACGATCATGATCTCGGCACCTCGTCATCCGGGGCTGAACATCATCCGGGCCAACGACAAAGTGGTGGTGCCCGCATTCAGGTAGCGCGCAGTTCACGCTCGCAACAGCACACACCTGAACACGCCAAATGCAAGGGGGGTTGTCATGAATACGCCTGCTCACCCGTTGACCCGTAGAGCAAAAGCAACGAAGGCTTCGACGCTGGTCTTTCCGAAATTCGCGATGGGCGATCTCATCGTTGAAGATTTGATTGATGATGGTACCGGCACCGTTGATCTGCTGCCTAAAGCCAAGCAAGGGGACGCACTAAAGGTAATCGTTCCGAACTGGCCAGAGTCCGTGGCCGACTACATCATCGCATTGACATGGGACGAAGTGCGTCTCGACGACATTCCTGGCGCTTTCCACTCCATACTTGCGGCAGAGCAGGCGGACCCTGATTTCAAGTTTGAGCTCAGCGTGCCGGCCACGTACTGGGCCTCGGTGGCTGAGGGAGAGGATGTACGGTTTCGCCTGGGCTATGACGTCATGCCGTTCCCGGATGACCGTTGGGATAAAGGGCCCCGGCGCCTTGTGCGCATCGACCGGGAAGCTCCGGGAGGCAGCGATGGAGCCTTGGCCAAACTGCAGTTTCCCAAGGTGGTGGAGGAGAGGAGGCGCATTCTGGTGTCCGACTTCACTTCCGGCCTGCTGAACACCGAGATCAAGGGGTATGTGTCGCAGCAGGTGGGTGACCAGATCATGGTCAGCATGACCGATGGTGCTAGTACGGTATCGATCGGGCCGATCACCGTACTTAGCGCAATTGATGCCACTACCGTGCAGTTGCCGTTGGTCGAGTTGCAGAAGTTGGCCGACAGAACACCCATCATCTTCACCTACCAGTCGACCGACCGGGCGGGGAATGTGTCGCTGGTTTCGGTCCCGCACGACACGCTCGAATTGCTGTTGACGGATATCCCAAAACTGCTGCCGGTGCCCAGAGTACCTGGCTTCGACGGTAAGCAAGAGCCAGGTGATCCACCCACTCGAACCCTTAACGAGGAAGATGCCCGGGCTGGAGTGGAGGTGCATATTCCCGAGATCTCCGACGTCGCGGTCGGTGATGAAATCGTCGTGTTGTGGGGTAAGCAACGTGACGAGCCGAAGCGGGTCAACCTGATTCCGCCACCGCCGGACCCACTGATGATACTTGAGCTGCCTTATCCGCTGACCAGCGCGGAAACGGAGTACGGCTCGGTGGCCGTCACTTATGAACTGTGGCGAGCCGGTTCGTTGATCGGTACATCGGATGGCGCCGCGACTGTACAGGTCGATCTGCGGGTGCCTGGTGGCCCCGACCCAGATCCGGAAACGCCCGAGCATGACGACCTGGTGCCCGCCACGATCAAAGGTGATAGCACAGGCCAGGACGACAAGCTGGACCCCGAGGATGTCGCGGCAGGCGCCAAGGTGACCATTGACTGGATGGGGGTCAGTGCTAAGGAAATCCTGGCCGAGGGAGACAAACTCGCACTGTGGTGGGGGAACCAACCGCCTCATCCGCTCGATCCGGTCACTGCGCAGGAGGCGTCTGACCAGCTACCTATCGTCCGTGCCGTGCCAGCAGCATTGTTGGGTAGCGAGCCCAGTGGCCAAGTAGTGATGGTCTATGCCGTCACCCGGGAAACCGAACCTGGAGGGCCGGAAAACACCTCGTACTCACCGCCCAAGATGGTCGAGGTCTTGCGTGCCGACGAGTTGCCGGGGCGAGGGGACCCGCTGCCTTCGCTGGAATTCACCAACCTCAACGGCAATGGTGCCATTGGCCGGGAGCAGGCGGAGCGCGATCTGCCGGTGCGTATCGCGGGCTACAAAGGCATGGCGGTTGACGACGAGATCGTGATCACGGTCGATGGCAAGCGCGGCTTTGGGATGCCAGACGATCCGATTCCCGGCCTCCCGGAGACCGAGCAGTCGTTCCGCCTCGAGCAACACCATATTGATGCCAATGAGGTGGTACTGACGCTCAAGCGCCAATACGCCTTCATGATTTGTCGGGGTTACGCGCACGTGAGCTACACCGCCAAAAACGCTTTCGGTCTGGTGCTTGCGAAGTTCGAACCCACGATAGTCTCCGTGCGTAGGGCCGATGAGGATAGCTGCCCGATTCCCACCCGGCGCGATTGAGGCAACACCCTTGGCGCGCATCCGCTCGCCAAGGGCACTACCAGGGAGACAATGCCATGTCCGCAGAACTGCCGCGCAATCGCGCCGTTGTCGGTGAACACGCCGTGCCACTACCCGAACCTGTGATCCCTGCGGCGTTCGAAGGAACGGGGATTGGCTGGCGCTTGCTGGAGGATGAACAGTCACCACTGAAGGTTCAGGTGCTGGCGATCCACATGCAACCGAACGACTTTGTCACGTTGTACTGGAACGACGAGGAAATAGAACGCAGGACGGTCAGCCCGTCGGTGATCAGGCGTGTGCGCAAGGCACAGGCGGCTGGCATCGAAACCAGCACCTATATCGATTTCGAGGTGCCGCCGTCGAAGATTCCCGACGGTGCTGGCGAGGTCTGGTACAAGTGGGAAGACGATATCGGTAGCCAGGAAGAAGACTCGTTAAAGCTTGATGTCATGGTCAAGCGTAGCCTGCCCGGCGGTGTCGACCCCGATCCCAGCACCCCCTTCAACGACAACCTGGATAAGCCGGGAGGCATCCCGCCTTTCATCGATGCTGACCAGGCTGCCAAGGAGGTGGAGGCCATCATCATGGGTGGCTACCTCAACCGTGGGCCGTACGATCGCTACGAGCTCCAATGGCATGGCGAATCCATCAAGGGGACGGTGCCTCCAGGCTCGGATGATTTCACTGTCACGGTCGGCAAGGACATCATCGAAAAGGTCGGCAGTGTCGAAAAGCTGATCGTGCGCTATGAGATTCGCGACGAGGTCAACAACCGCTCGCTGTGGTCGCCAGAGGCCAACGCCGAGGTGGATCTTTCCGAACGTACCCTGGCCGCGCCGGTGGCCTTGGATGCCGACGAGGACGGCGACATCGATTTCAACGCCCTGCAGGGTGCGTCGCTCAAGGTCAGGATTGAACCTTACCGCGATATTGAAGACGGCGATCAGCTGAAGCTGACCTGGACGGGTATCAATGCCAACCAGGAGCGCCTGGACCCTGTAGACAAACGCCATACCGTGACCGTGCAGGAAGTCACCGACGGCATTGAGCTTGAGTTGGACAATGGCTTGGCGGTCGCTGCATTGCAAGGTGGCGCGCTGTTGGAGTACCAGGTCAACGACCAGCTGGGGCGCAAGTCGCTGGTACTGGAAATCACTATCTCGGGCAACCTTGAGCTCGACGCCCCCAGCGTGGATGAAGCCAGTGGCGGGGTGCTCGACCCGCATGATGTGCCGGACGACGGCGTAACCATTCGCATCGCTGCCTACGCGCATATGGCCGTGGGTGACGAAGTGTCGTTGTGGTGGAAAGGCACTGCTGCGGATGGCGCGACTCACGACCATGAATGGACTTTGCCCGTGGAGCGCGTCGGCGATATCGAGCACCTCGTCGAGAAGGATCTGGTGCTTGAGTTGGTGGGTGGGACGCTCGAGTTGTTCTACACGCTGACCGCTGAGGGGGGCGCAGAGTCCGAGTCTGCCCGGTGCGAACTGGTGGTGCCGGTCGACTTGCGACGCCCTGCGGTGGAGAAGGCCTTCGGGGACAACAACGACCAGCTCGATTTCCATCGGGATTTCGCCGATGCGTCGCATGTGAACGTTACGGTTCCACGGTACTCCGGCATGGCGGTTGGCGACAAGGTCGCAGTGGTCTGGACCGGCCCGAACTTCCCCTACCAAATGCCGTGGCAAGAGATCAAAGCTCCTGGGGATGTGGTGTTCAAGTTGCCACGGGTGGTGTTGCTGGATGCGATCGGAAAAACGGTGGAAGTCAAGTACCTCGTCGAGCGTGGTGGTAAGCCGCCCGAGGCACCGTCGGAGGCCCTGGCGTTGACTGTGCTTGCCCAGAAGCTCGAGCTTCCGGCCCCCGGATACCTGTCCTCCGGGGGAGACAATCCAAAGTTCAGCCTCAGCTATCCCAGTATCAAGGAGGGGGACAAAGTCATGATCCGCTGGGAGGTGGATCCGGCAATTGAGCCCACCCTGCGCGAGTCCACTCTCGATGTGTACAAGGACGGGCGATCCTTCCTGGTCAAGGTGGATCCGACCTGGCCCCAGGCCGACAGACGCAAGACGGTGTTCGGCAGTTACTCCATCGAAGTGGGCGGCTCAAGGTTGTATTCCCAGGTGCGGTCATTCAAACCCGACTGATATCAATTGCGACGGCGCTGTGCTGGGCCCAGGTAAGAGGGATCAGTGTTTACCGGCGGCAAAGCAAGAATTCTCCTACACAAGTTTTTACCTTTTTTGTCGAGACTGCGGCCAATTGGCTACAGCTTGGTGGCTGATTTCAACCTTTCGGTAGTACGGGTTAGAGACGAGGGCGGGAGAACAATATGAAGGCAAAGCATGCAAGGGTACCTCTGAATATCGCGGTCGGATTGGTGGCGATGGCAAGCGCCGGCGTGGTCGGGGCGACGCAGATCATCGACAACCGCTCCGACGTGGTCAGCGGCGCGGTGGCGGACGACTTTATCGTGCAGAACCGTGGCACTTTGGAAGTCACGGCCACGGGGAGTACGGAGGGCATCGATGTGCGCAGCCGTTCGACCCTCATCGTCAATGCCGGGACAGTGGCCGGTGGCGGCACCCAGGTAGGGATCGCCCTGTCTGATCAGAGCAAGGCGACCCTGGTCGACACGACCGTTACCGGAGGAACCTTCGGCGTGTCCGGCAATACCGAGTCGCGCATGCAGGTGCAAGGCGGCACCATCATTGGCAACAATGGTGCGTCGTTCACGGGGGGCAGTACCCTGAGCCTGTCCGGTGCGGCCCTTACCGGCAGGACCGGGGTCGGTGCCTTCATGCTCGGTGCCACACTGAACGCGTCGCAAGGCTCGGCCATTACCGGACAGACCCAGGGGGTGCAATTGCGCCAGGGCACCACGGCCACTGGCGGTGGTGACTCGGGCATGACCCTGGACGGCTCGACCGTAGAAGGCAAGACGGGGAGCGCCATCCTCGTGCGCGATTCCGCGGATGGCAACACAGGCACGGTAAACATCCTCGTGGGCAATAACAGCCAGCTCATCGGCGGCAATGGCAACATCCTCGAGGTCACCCGTGGCATGACCGCCGAGTTCACGGCAGACAACAGCCGGTTGTCCGGGGACGTGGTTGTCGACGATACCAGTACGGCCAATCTGCTGTTTCGCAATGGGGCGTCGCTCAAGGGCAATCTGGTGAACGTAAAGAGCCTGACGCTTGAGAGCGGCGGTAGCTGGATCCTGACCCAGGATGCGCAGGTGGGCGACCTCGCGCTGGACGACGGCACCGTCGATTTCACCGACCGGGATACCACGCCCGGTTTCAAGACGCTGACGCTCGACAGTCTCGAGGGTTCGGGCGTGTTCGTGATGGGCATCGACCTGGCCAGTGGCACCGGCGACCTGCTGAAAGTGACTGGCGCGGCAGAGGGCAATCATCAACTGAGCATTGCCAGCACCGGTGTCGACCCGGCGGAGGGGCAGGCGCCGCACCGCATCGTCGAGACCGCTGGCGGTGATGCCACGTTTGGCCTGTTGCACGATATCGATTTCGGAACCTTCCTCTACACCTTGGAAAAAGGCGACGGCGAGGACAACTGGTACCTGAAGCAGAAGCCTGGCAACGTGCTGACCCCAAGCGCTCATGCGGTGCTGGGCATGTTCAGCGCCGCGCCGACCGTGTGGTATGGCGAGCTGTCGTCGCTGCGCAGCCGCATGGGCGAACTGCGCCTGGGCCTGGGCCAGGGCTTGTGGATGCGCGGCTATGGCAACCGTTACAACCTGTCGGCGGGCAGCACCGTGGCCTACCAGCAGGACCAGAACGGTGTGAGCTTCGGCGCCGATGGCACATTGCCTGGTTACGATGGTCGTTGGTTGCTCGGGGTGATGGGCGGCTATAGCGAGTCGGACCTGGATTACAGCCTTGGCTCTTCCGGCAAGATCAAAAGCTACTATGTCGGCGCCTACAGCACCTGGATGGCCGACAGTGGTTACTACATCGACGCCGTGCTCAAGTACAACCGCTTCCGTAACCGCAACGATGTGGTGATGAGCGATGGTCGCAAGACCAAGGGCGAGTATCACAACGACGGCCTCGGGGCCTCGGTTGAGGTTGGTCGGCACTTCAAACTGGGCGATGGCTGGTATGTCGAGCCGTTCACCCAGCTGTCCGCTTTGTGGGTCGATGGCGACAGCTACACCTTGGACAACGGCCTGCGGGCCGAGAGCGATGGCGCCAACTCGGTGCTCGGCAAGGTCGGTGCGCAGGTTGGGCGCAGCCTGGCGCTGGATAACGGCAGCACGCTGCAACCTTACCTGAAGGTCGCGGCGGCCCATGAGTTCATCAACAGCAACAAGGTGAAGATCAACGACAACCATTTCACCAACGACCTCTCCGGCACCCGTGGCGAGGTGGCCGTGGGGCTGGTGGCGCAGGTCTCGCAAGTGCTGCAGTTGCATGGCGAGTTCCAGTACAGCAACGGCGAGCATATCGAGCAGCCGTACGGGGTCAACCTGGGTTTGCGCTACAACTTCTGATCGCCTTGCAAGCCCCTACATCCGCGGGTAATCGATATACCCAACCGGCCCTTTGGCATAGAACGTCTCCGCACGCGGCGCATTGAGCGGTGCATCGGCGGCCAGGCGCGCCGGCAGATCGGGGTTGGCGATGAAGGGGATGCCGAAGGCCACCGCATCGGCCTTGCCGCTGGCCAGAGCGGCATTGGCGCTGGCCTTGTCGAAGCGCTCGTTGACGATGTAGGGGCCGCCGAACGCGGTCTTGATCAACGTGCCGATGCTGTCATCGGCGTGCTTCTCCCGCGCGCAGATGAACGCGATACCGCGCTTGCCCAGCTCCCGGGCGACATAGGTGAAGGTTTCGGTACGGTCGGCGTCGCCCATGTCGTGGGCATCGGCGCGTGGCGCCAGGTGTACGCCCACACGGCCCGGGCCCCACACCTCGATGGCGGCATCGGTGACTTCCAGCAGCAGCCGCGCGCGATTTTCCAGTGAGCCGCCATAGCGGTCGGTGCGCTGGTTGGTGCTGCTCTGTAGAAACTGGTCGAGCAGGTAGCCATTGGCGCCATGGATTTCCACGCCGTCGAAGCCGGCGGCCTTGGCGTTCTCGGCGCCGCTGCGGTAGGCCTCGACGATGTCGGCGATCTCCTCGGTTTCCAGCGCCCGCGGGGTTGGGTAGGCACTGAGCGGACGCACCAGGCTGACATGGCCTTTGGGCTGGATCGCGCTGGGCGCCACCGGCAGCTCGCCGTTGAGGTACGAGGGGTGGGAGATGCGTCCGACGTGCCACAGCTGCAGAAAGATGCGCCCGCCCGCGCCGTGAATGGCCTTGGTCACGTTGTGCCAGCCACGTACCTGCTGGTCGTTCCAGATCCCGGGGGTATCGGGGTAGCCGACACCCATTGGCGTGACCGAGGTCGCTTCGCTGAGGATCAGGCCGGCGCTGGCGCGTTGCACGTAATACTCGGCCATCAGCGCGTTGGGCACGCGGCCATCGTCGGCGCGGCAGCGGGTCAGCGGGGCCATGATGATGCGGTTGGGCAGTTCCAGGTCGCCCAGCGTGATCGGGTCGAAGAGCGTAGTCATGTGCAAAAGCCTCGCTTGGATCAGTGGGATGCCGCGGCCAATTCGGTGTCGCTGCCGCGCTGGTTGAAGGTGATCAAGGTGACGATCAGCGCCAGCACTGCCAGCGCCGCCGCGGCCAGTGGCACGCGGGTCAGGCCCAGGCCGTGGGCGATGACGCTGCCGCCGACCCAGGCGCCGAGCGCGTTGCCCAGGTTGAAGGCGCCGATGTTGAGGGTCGAGACCAGGTTCGGTGCGGCCTTGCCGTAGGTCACCACATTGACCTGCAGCGCCGGCACGGCGGCGAAGGCAGCGGTGGCCCAGAGGAACAGGGTGATCTCGGCCGGCACCAGTGCGACGCTGGTCCAGCTCAGGGCGGTGCTGATCACGGCCATGGCGGCGAACACCCCCATCAAGGTGGCGCCCAGGCGCCGGTCGGCCAGCTTGCCGCCGAGGATATTGCCCAAGGTCAGGCCCAGTCCGATCAGCAGCAAGGTCCAGGTCACGCCACGGGGCGAGACGCCGGTCACGTCGCCGAGCAGCGGCGCGACGTAGGTGAACAGGGCGAACATCGAGGCCGAGAACAGTACGGTCATGCTCAGCGACAGCCAGATGCCGGCTCCCTTGAGCGCGGCCAGTTCGGCGCGCAGGTTCACGCTCTGCGCTTCACGTTGCAGGGGCAGGAAACGGATCAGGCCGATCAGCGCAACCACGCCGATGGCAGTAACCGCCCAGAACGTCGAGCGCCAACCGGCGACCTGGCCCAGGGCGGTACCCAATGGCACGCCGAGCACGTTGGCCAGGGTCAGGCCGGTGAACATCAGCGCTACCGCCGAGGCGCGACGGTTGGCTGGCACCAGGCTGGCCGCCACCACCGAGCCGATGCCGAAGAAGGCGCCGTGGCACAGCGCGGTGACTACCCGGGCGAACATCAGCAGGTCGTAGTCGGCGGCTACCGCGCACAGCAGATTGCCGACGATGAACACGCCCATCAGCGTCACCAGCGCGGCCTTGCGTGGCAGGCGGGCGGTGGCCAGGGCCATGAACGGCGCGCCGATGGCCACGCCCAGGGCGTAGCCGGTCACCAGCCAGCCGGCGCCGGGAATGCTGACGCCAAGGTCCTGGGCCACATCGGGCAAAAGGCCCATGATGACGAACTCGGTGGTGCCGATGGCGAAGGCGCTGAGCGCCAGGATCACGAGTGAAAGGGGCATTGCAAGGTCCTTGTCAGAGCTCTTGGCTCATTTGCTCGAGGAACGCCTTGATGGTCGCCTCGTTGCGTTTGAAGAAATGCCACTGGCCTATCTTCTGGCTGCTGATCAGGCCGGCGCGCTGCAGGGTCGCCAGATGGGCGGAGACCGTCGACTGCGACAGGCCGCAGCGTTGATCGATTTGCCCGGCACATACACCGTGCTCGGTGCTGTGGTGCTGCTCGGGAAACTGCGCGGCCGGGTCTTTCAGCCAGTTGAGGATGTCTCGCCGGACCGGGTGGGCCAGGGCTTTTATTATTTCGTCGAGATCGAGGGGCATGGTTGGCTCGTGGTGTGTAGCGGTATATCGCGATGGGGCGAAATATAAATCGCTGCATCGCGATATACAAATATGAAAGGGTTATGAGGCAAGCGCCATTCGCTATATCGCCTTGTGACGATATAGGCTGCAACGCTGCTAGACTGGCGCCATGAACTATCTCGCGCATCTACACCTCGGCGGCCCTGCGCCGCAGCAACAGCTCGGCAGCCTGTATGGCGATTTCGTCAAGGGCGCGCTCGAGGGGCGTTTTCCACCGTTGTTGGAGGCTTCGATCCGGCTGCATCGGCACATCGACAGCTACACCGACAGCCACCCGCTGGTGCTGGCTGCGCTGGCGCGTTTTCCACGGGAAAGGCGACGCTTCGCCGGGATCGTCCTGGATGTGTTCTTCGACCATTGCCTGGCGCGGCATTGGGGCGAATATGCCGAGCGGCCCTTGGCGCAGTTCACCGGCGACTTCTACAAGGTGCTGCTGGCCGAACCGGAGCTACCGGGCCGGCTGGCTCGGATTGCGCCGTTCATGGCGGCGGACGATTGGCTGGGCGCCTATGGCGACTTCGCCACCCTGGAGCAGGTGTTTGGCGGAATTGCCCGGCGCCTGTCGCGGCCCGAGGGAATGGATGGGGTGATGGGAGAGTTGGAGCGGCTGTATGAGCCTTTGCTGGCGGACTTTCGCGAGTTCTATCCGCAGTTGCAGGCATTTGCCCAGGCACAGCGATCGTCTTGAGTCCGCAATCGCGGACTCAGGCTGCCCGAGCCTGTCGCCTCGGTGCCACCTCGACGTTCTTTGCCCCGAACAGCGTCAGATGGACCGCTTGTTGCGCTTCGAAAGCCAGTACCGCTCGTTCCTTGCCCGTGCTGTCGATCGGCGGCAACAGGTGGATCAGCACTTGCCCGCGATCCTGCCCGAACAGCCGCACCAAGTGGGAAACCAGGTCGTCCTCGCCAATGAATGGCGCGATCGGATCGGTTTGGCCTGCGCGTAGGTACTGGATTGCCACCGGCTGCACCGGCGTGTTCTGGTCGATCGCTCCGGCCAGCAGGCGCCCATGGAAGGTGCGTAGGGTCCGACCGTCCGTGGTGGTGCCTTCAGGGAAGATCAACAGGGGGCGTCGCTCGCCCAATTGTTCGCTGATCTGCTCGCGCAGGCGTTGACCATCGCCACCGCCACGGCGGATGAACAAGGTACCGGCTTTCTCGGCCAGCCAGCCGGCCACCGGCCAGTGGCGGACCTCGGCCTTGGACAGGAACGACAAGGGCGTAAGCATGCCGAGCAGCGGGATGTCGGTCCACGACACATGGTTGCAGACCCACAGCATTGGCCGCTGCGGCAGTTCACCCATGACCTTGACGTCGAAGGGCAGAGCGGCGACCAGGTGGCCCATGAACATCCGTGTCCAACGCTGTCGGCGGTCGCTCGAGGCGTTCAGGCCCAGACGCTCGCCCAAGGCGATGACACTGGCCATGGCCAGCCCCAACGCCAGCACCAGGAACAGCCGCAGCAGGCGGGCGCCGGCCCGTAGCCGCCGCATCAAACCGCTGCCTTGAAGTGGCGAGCGTAGCGCGGGCAGAGGTCGTCGCGCTTGAGCAGGATGAATACGTCGGCGACCTGGAAATCCTCGTCCCAGCATGGCTCGCCGCAGATCTTCGCGCCCAGGCGCATGTAGGCCTTGAGCAGTGGCGGCATCTCGGCGATGACGTTGTTCGGCAGCGCCAGATTGGGCAGCGGATTCTTCGGTTCGGCACGCAGGTGCTCGGTACACAGGTAGCGTTCGCGCAGGCGCTGCATGATCGCGTGGGCCTGTACGCCGCCGTCCTGCATGGGGATGCTGGCGCAGCCCATCAGGTAGCTGTAGCGGCCTTCGTTGAGCACTTCGGCCAGCTCGCTCCAGAGCACGGCGATGGTGCCGCCGTTGCGGTAGGCCGGGTCGACGCAGGTGCGGCCCAGTTCGAGGATCGGGCCCTGCAACTGCAACAGGCCGTGCAGGCTGAACTCCTCTTCGCTGTAGAAGCGGCCCAGGCTGCTGGCGGCCTGGTGGTCGAGCAGGCGGGTGGTGGCGACCAGTTGGCCGGTGGCCAGGTCGCGCACGCCGATGTGGCGGCAGTGGATGTCGTAGTCGTCCATGTCCAGGCCGTGTTCGGCGCCCTTGAGCTTGGCCTTGAATTCGCCGCTGAACACCTTGAAACGCAGGGCTTGTGCTTCCTGCAGGGCCGCGGCGCCGACCAGGCGTTCGGCTTGCAGACGGCGTTCAGTGCAGTTGTCGCCAGAGCGAGCGATCCGAGTCATCGTGAGTCTCCATAAGCCAGCCAAAGGGTTGCGGCCGGTCGGCTTTGTTGTGCAAAGTCAGCCTAGGTACGCCCGGTGTCACCCCTGTGAATCTTTGGTGATGCTTGCGTGACACCCCTGAAAGGAGCTTGCGATGACTTGGTTGCAACGACTCAACGACCCCCTGCGCCAGCCGCTGGTGACGACTTTGGGTGAAACCTACGCGGCGCTGCTCGAGCGCCTGGGCGCGGTGGCACCGTTCGAGCTGGCGGTACTCGGCGGGCGCGCCATGGCCACGCCCGGACTGGCCTTCCTGCTCGGCTACCAGGCGGCGCTGCGGGTGCTGTGGCCGAGCGCGCCGGTCAGCCTGGGCGCGCTGTGCGCCACCGAACGGCGCAGTGTGCGCCCGGCGGACATGCGCACCCGCCTCGATGGTTTGCGTTTGACCGGCAGCAAGGACTTCGTCACCGCTGGGCTGGATGCGGAATGGCTGTTGGTGGCGGCGCGCAACGAAGCGCCGGGCGAGGCGCCGCAGTTGCAACTGGCGGTGGTTTATCCGGGGGAGCCCGGTGTAAGCCTGGAGGCCCTGCCGACCCTGCCGTTGATGCCCGAAGTCGGCCATGGCCGGCTGCTGCTCAAGGAAGCGGCGTGCGAATTGCTTGCCGGCGATGGTTGGGATGCCTATGTCAAACCCTTCCGTTCCCTCGAGGATCTTTATGTGCTTGCCGCGTTGCTGGCATGGTTGCACGGCGTCGCCCAGGAGTGCGCCTGGCCGCAGGACCTGCGTCTGCGGCTGATCGGGCTGCTGGCTGGTTGTGCCGAGGGCAGCCGACAATGCCCGGACAGCGTGGCTTGCCACTTGCTGCTGGGCGGCCTGTTTGCCCAGTTCCAGGGTTTGCGGGGTGAGATCGACCGGGCGTTGGCTGCGGGCCCGGATCACTGGGCGCAATTGTGGCAGCGCGACCAGGGTTTGCTGGCGCTGGCCGGCGTGGCCCGCGACAAGCGCCTGGCCAAGGCTTGGGCTGCCGCCGGATTGTCATGAAAGCCTGAGAGGCTGGTGGAATCTTTGAACCTGGGCCGCTGTGTGCGCCATCGCGACTGAAGCCGCTCCTACAGGTCATGCACAATCTCTGTAGGAGCGGCTTTAGCCGCGATGGGCTGCAAAGCAGCCCCTTGCAGGACTCTCCATGAAGGCAGTGATGCTTGCCCTGGCCATGACCACAGCCCCGGCCTTGGCCGAAGACTGGCCCTCGGCGCAGTGGCCAGTCGATAACGCCGTTATCAACTGGCAAGCCGTAGACACCTATGCCTTCGCGCCCCGCGATGTTGAGCGCGTCGGCATTCGCACCGATGCGCTGTTGATCATTCGCGACGGGCGCATTCTCCATGAACGCTATGCCGCGCCGACGAATGCCGACACGGCGCACCTGACCTGGTCGGTGAGCAAGAGCGTGCTGGCCACGGTCATGGGCGTGGCCTACAGCGAGGGGCGCTTCAAGCTCGATGATCCGGCCGCCCGCTACTATCCGGCGTTGCAGCGACATCCCGGGCTGCGCTTGGCCGACCTGCTGCATTGGGCCAGCGGCCTGGCCTGGCAGGAAGATTACGAGTACGCGCCGTTGAAGTCGTCGGTGGTGGCCATGCTCTACACCCGTGGCCGCACCGACATGGCCGCCTACGCGGCGGCCAGGCCCGCCGCCAGTGCGCCCGGCACGCAGTTCGTCTACTCCAGCGGCGACAGTAACCTGCTGGCCGCCAGCCTGCGCGGCATGCTCGCGCCTGAGCGCTATGCCGACTATCCCTGGCAAGCCCTGTTCACCCCGCTGGGGATCGACAGTGCGGTCTGGGAGCGTGATGGCGCGGGCACTTATGTGGGCTCCTCGTACCTCTATCTCAGTGCTCGCGATCTGGCGCGCATCGGCCTGCTGGTGCAGCGTGACGGGCGCTGGCGCGAACAACAGTTGCTGCCGGCCGAGTGGGTGGCGTTCAACCGCACCTTGTTCAGCGCCGCGCAGCCTGTGCCGGGCGAAGCCAACCCCGGTGGCCACTGGTGGCTCAACCAGCCATTGCCCGGGCAGGCGGTGCCGTGGCCGGATGCACCGACGGATACGTTCGCCGCACTCGGCCACTGGGGCCAGGCGCTCTATGTGCTGCCCGCGCAAAAGCTGGTGATCGTGCGCTATGCCGATGACCGCGATGGCAGCTTCAGCCACAACGAACTGCTCAAGCGGGTGCTGGCCGCGGTGGTTGGGCAGGGCGCATGAAGCGGGTCGTGCTCCTGTTGATGCTGGCCGTGGCGGCCTGGGTCTGGCACGAGCGCCAGGCGTTGGCCGACTTCCCGGGCATTCTTTCGGCCTACTCGGCGAAGGAATACTGCTCGTGCCGGTTTGTCATGGGTTTTGCTGAGGACTATTGCCGAGGCTATGTGCAGCAGTACCTGCCCTTGGGCCTGCTGGAAGAGGACGGCACCCGACGACTGGTCACCGCCGAGGGCCTTGGTCGGCGCAACCAGGCGGCCTGGCAGGGCGACCGCGAAGGCTGCCGCTTGCTGCCGTGAAACCGTGCGGGTAAGGTTGACGGCCTTGATTCACAGGATTTCACATGTTCAAGCCGCCCCGCCTGCTGCCCGCCCTCCTGCTCGCCCTGTGCCTGCCCGCCCACGCCAACTGGCACCTGGATGGCGAATCCTCGCGCCTGTCCTTCGTCACCGGCAAGAATGGCAATATCGCCGAGGTCAATCGTTTCCTGGTGCTGCATGGCAAGGTCGATCGCAAGGGCGCAGCCGAAGTCAGCATCGAGATGGACTCGATCAGCAGCGGCATCCCGCTGCGTGACGAGCGCATGCGCGATGGCCTGTTCGCCTTCGAGCAGTTCCCCGAGGCCACGGTGCAGGCGCAGATCGACCTGCGCCCGATCAACGACCTGGCCAACGGCGCGCAGCTGGAGCTGCGCTTGCCGGTGAGCGTGACCCTGCACGGCCAGACTCGCAGCTACAACACCCTGCTGCTGGCCACGCGCCTTGACGAGCGGCGTTTCCAGGTGGTGACGCTGGAACCGCTGATCCTGCGCGCCTCGGAATTCGGCCTGCTGCCGGGCCTGGAAAACCTGCGCAAGCTGGCCGGGCTCAAGTCGATCAACCCCTCGGTGCCGGTGAGCGCGGTGCTGATCTTCACCGCCCGTTGACATGCCGGGGCCGGTCTTCCCCTGGCGGGATGGCAATCAGTTCGAACTGTTGATCGACGGCCCCGAGTTCTTTCCGCGCATGCTCCTGGCGATCGTGCGCGCCGAGTTCCAGGTCGACCTGGAGCTTTACCTGGTCGAGGCAGGGGCCTGCGCCGAGGCGGTGGTCGATGCCCTGGAGCAGGCGGCGCGACGGGGCGTGCGGGTGCGTTGCCTGTTCGACGACTACGGTTCGCTGGCCTTTACCACGTCGTTGCGCGAGCGCCTGCTGGCGGCAGGTGTCCAGCTGCGCTGGTACAACCGTCTGCGCTGGCGCCGTGGCTTGCGCAACCTCTATCGCGATCATCGCAAGCTGTTGCTGGTGGACGAGCGCTGGGCGGTGGTCGGCGGCACCGGGGTCACCGACGAGTTCTGGACACCCGAAGCCGACACCAGCGAGTGGCACGAAGTGATGGTGCGCATGGAGGGGCCGATCGTCACCGACTGGCAACTCTTGTTCGACCGCCAGTGGCACGCCAACCAGCGCCGTACCGCCTGGCGCCCGCCAGAGGGCTTCGGCCTGCCGCGCCTGCCCCAGGTGCCGGCGCAGGGCCAGGGCATGGGCCGGGTGGCCTATGCCGACGCCCGCCAGCACAAGGACATCCTGCATGCGCTGGTGCGCGCGCTGAACAGTGGCCAGCGGCGCATCTGGCTGGCCACGCCGTACTTTTTACCGACCTTCAGTGTGCGGCGTTCGCTGCGCCGGGCCGCGCAGAAGGGCATCGATGTGCGCCTGCTGCTCACCGGCCCGCGTACCGATCACCCGGCGGTGCGCTACGCGGGCCATCGCTATTACCCAAGGCTGCTGCGCGCCGGGGTGCGGATCTTCGAATATCAGCCATGCTTCCTGCACCTGAAGATGGTGCTGGTGGACGAGTGGGTCAGCGTCGGCTCTTGCAACTTCGACCACTGGAACCTGCGCTTCAACCTCGAGGCCAACGTCGAGGCCATCGACCCGCCGCTGAGTGCTGCCGTGGCCGCCAGCTTCGAGCGCGATTTCGCCCAGAGCCTGGAGGTCGACCTGGCGCGCTGGCATGCCCGGCCATTGTGGCGGCGGGTGCAACAGCGCCTGTGGGGCTGGCTGGACCGGCTGGTGGCCAATCTGCTGGATCGCCGCGACTAGCGACGTGTATCGCCGTCACGCAAAGCAGACTATCGTGCTGGAACTGTTCCCAGACAACCGATGGAGTGGATGCGATGACGGCGAAGAAGATTCTTATGCTGGTGGGCGACTATGTGGAGGACTACGAAGTAATGGTGCCGTTCCAGGCCCTGGCCATGGTCGGCCATACCGTCCATGCCGTGTGCCCGGAGAAGATCGCCGGGCAGACGGTGCGCACGGCGATCCACGATTTCGAGGGCGAGCAGACCTACAGCGAGAAGCCGGGGCACAACTTCGCCCTCAACTACGACTTCGTCCAGGTGCGCGCCGAAAGTTACGACGCGTTGTTGATCCCCGGTGGCCGCGCCCCGGAGTACCTGCGCCTGAACGACAGAGTGCTGGAGCTGGTCAAGGCCTTCGACCAGGCTGGCAAGCCCATCGCGGCGGTGTGCCATGGAGCCCAGTTGCTGGCGGCGGCTGGAGTGCTGGAAGGACGCGAATGCAGCGCCTACCCCGCGTGTGCGCCGGAAGTACGCCTGGCGGGTGGTAAGTTCATCGATATCGCGGTAGATCAAGCGCATGTTGACGGCAACCTGGTCACGGCGCCGGCATGGCCTGCGCATCCGGCGTGGCTGGCGGCGTTTTTGAAAGTGCTGGGAACCCGTATCTCCTGACTGACAGGGTTCACCTGTAGGAGCGGTCATGGAGAAATACCTGTCGCGCAGGGGAAAGGCCGCAGGGCAGGGTGGATGCTAGGGTGGGCCTCAGTCATGGCCATCGACAGGAGGACCGCCCCGCATGGAAATACGTTTGCTCCATGGCGCCGCCATAGCGCCTTACATCGATGACCTCGCGCGCTTGCGTCTGACGCTGTTTCGCGAGTTTCCCTATCTCCTGGACAGCACCCTGAGTCACCAGGCCGATTACCTGGCCAGCTACGCCGAATCCGGGCGCAGCCTGGTGGTGCTGGCGCTAGACGGCAGCCAGGTGGTGGGCGCCGCCACCGGCATGCCGTTGGTGGATGTCGATTCCGAGCTGCAGCAACCGTTTCTCGCCCAGGGGCGCGACCCGGCCTCGGTCTACTACTTCGGCGAGTCGGTGCTTTTGCCGGCGTACCGTGGGCAGGGACTTGGCGTACGCTTCTTCATCGAGCGCGAGTCCTATGCGCACAAGCTGGCCGAGTTCGATGCCTGTGCGTTTTGTGCGGTGGAGCGCCCCTCTGGGCACCCGCGGCGCCCGGCGGACTATAAGCCACTGCAGGGGTTCTGGCGCAACCGCGGCTTTCTGCATGAGCCTTCGCTGCGTACCGCCTACCATTGGCGTGATCTCGACGAGCAGGCGCAGTCGGCCAAGATCATGTCGTTCTGGCTCAAGGCGCTGCCCGCATGATCTTTCCTGAGTCGCTCAAGCGAGCGCCGTAAACGAAAACGCCCGGCGTGGGCCGGGCGTTCCGTTGACGGCGAGCGGTGCTTTACTTCACTTCCACCGCCAGGCTTTCGGCGATCTTGCTCTGCCACAGCGCAGGGCCGGTGATATGCACCGATTCACCCTTGCTGTCCACCGCGACGGTGACCGGCATGTCCTTCACTTCGAACTCGTAGATCGCTTCCATGCCCAGCTCGGCAAAGGCCAGGACCTTCGACTTGCGGATGGCCTGGGCCACCAGGTAGGCGGCGCCGCCGACGGCCATCAGGTACACGGCCTTGTTGTCCTTGATCGCTTCGATGGCGGTCGGGCCACGTTCGGACTTGCCGATCATGCCCAAGAGGCCGGTCTGCTCGAGGATCTGCCGGGTGAACTTGTCCATCCGCGTGGCGGTGGTCGGGCCCGCTGGGCCGACTACTTCGTCACCGACCGGGTCGACCGGGCCGACGTAGTAGATGAAGCGACCTTTGAGGTCGACCGGCAGCTCTTCACCACGGTTGAGCATTTCGACCATGCGCTTGTGCGCGGCATCGCGGCCGGTGAGCATCTTGCCGTTGAGCAGGATGGTCTCGCCTGGCTGCCAGCTGGCGACTTCTTCCGGGGTGATCTCGTCGAGGTTCACGCGGCGGGCGCTCGGGCCGGCTTCCCAGACGATTTCCGGGTAGGCGTCCAGCGACGGCGCTTCCAGCTCGGCCGGGCCGGAGCCGTCGAGCACGAAGTGGGCGTGACGGGTGGCGGCGCAGTTGGGGATCATGCACACCGGCAAGGAGGCGGCGTGGGTCGGGTAGTCCATGATCTTGACGTCGAGCACGGTGGTCAGGCCGCCCAGGCCCTGGGCGCCGATGCCCAGCTGGTTGACCTTGTCGAACAGCTCCAGGCGGATCTCTTCGAGGCGGTTCTGCGGGCCACGGGCTTTCAGCTCATGGATGTCGATGGATTCCATCAACACTTCCTTGGCCATCACCGCGGCCTTCTCGGCGGTGCCGCCGATGCCGATGCCAAGCATGCCAGGCGGGCACCAGCCAGCGCCCATGGTCGGGACGGTCTTGAGCACCCAGTCGACGATCGAGTCGGACGGGTTGAGCATGGCCATCTTCGACTTGTTTTCCGAACCGCCGCCCTTGGCCGCGACATCCACCTCGACCTTGTCGCCTGGGACGATCGAGTAGTGGATAACGGCTGGGGTGTTGTCCTTGGTGTTCTTGCGTGCACCGGCCGGGTCGGCCAGGATCGAGGCGCGCAGGACGTTCTCGGGCAGGTTGTAGGCGCGGCGCACACCTTCGTTGATCATGTCGTCGACGCTCAGGGTGGCGCCGTCCCAGCGCACGTCCATGCCGACGCGCACGAACACGGTGACGATGCCGGTGTCCTGGCAGATCGGGCGGTGGCCGGTGGCGCACATGCGCGAGTTGATCAGGATCTGGGCGATCGAGTCACGCGCGGCAGGCGACTCTTCACGCAGGTAGGCCTCGTGCATCGCCTGGATGAAGTCGACGGGGTGGTAGTACGAGATGAATTGCAGGGCGTCGGCGACGCTCTGAATCAGGTCGTCTTGCTTGATCACGGTCATGCAGCGCGCTCCTCTTAAAGACGGGAACATTCGTAAAGGCATTCCGACAGTGCATACCTGTATGTCAGGAACGCCTGGCAAGGCGCCGGCTGGTCGGGCCGGCACAAAAAAGGCGCGGCAGTATACCGTGCCCCGCCTGCGGAAACACCTGCACGTGGTCTGGACCAAGGTCGGCAGGGAAGGGGCATCCTTTTTGCTGATGACATGCGATGCTGTTGTATCGGGAGCGTTTCGCCGGCAATGCACAGCCCCTGTGGGAGCCGGCTTGCCGGCGATGGGGCGCAAAGCGCCCCCGGAAAATCTTGAATCGAATGAGAAACCTGACCATGCCCGAACTTTACGTGGGCGAGCGCCAATGGGCAGTGCCAAGCGGCAGCAATCTGCTCGATGCCCTCAACGAGGCAGGCTTGAATGTGCCCTATAGCTGCCGCGCTGGCAGTTGCCACGCCTGCCTGGTGCGTTGCCTCGATGGCCAGCCCCTGGATGCCAAGCCAGAGGCCCTGAGCGCCGCCCAGCACGACGAGGGCTGGCGCCTGGCCTGCCAGTGCTCGGTGGCCGGCGACCTGCAGGTGGCGTTATTCGACCCGCTGCACGATGGCCTGCCGGCCAGTGTGGTTGCCCTGGACTGGTTCGGCGACGTGCTGCGCCTGCGCCTGCGCCCAGGCCGGCCGCTGCGCTACCAGGCTGGACAGCACCTGGTGCTGTGGTGTGGCGACGTGGCCCGCCCCTACTCGCTGGCGAGCCTGCCGGGAGAGGATGAGGCGCTGGAGTTTCACCTGGATTGCAGCCGCCCCGGCGCGTTTTGCGACCGGGCCCGGCAGTTGCACGTAGGCCATGCGTTGAGGCTGGGCGAGCTGCGCGGCGGGGCGCTGCACTACGACCCTGACTGGCAGGCGCGGCCTTTGTGGCTGCTGGCGGCGGGCACCGGGCTGGCACCTTTGTGGGGCATTCTGCGCGAGGCGCTGCGCCAGGGGCATCAGGGCGAGATTCGGCTGCTGCATGTGGCGCGCTCGCCAGCCGGGCACTACCTGGCCGAGGCGTTGCAGGCGCTGGAAGGGGTGAAGGTGGAGTTGGTGCTGGCCGAGCAGTTGGATGAGGCGCTGGCCGGTTTGCGCCTGGCGTCGCGCCAGACCATGGCATTGCTGTGCGGGGCGCCGGGGAGTGTCGAACGCTTCGCGCGTCGACTGTTCATTGCCGGGGTGCCGCGGAATCAGGTGTTGGCGGATGTTTTCACTGAACACGCCTGAGGCCTGAACCCATCGCGGGGCAAGTCGGGTCGCCCCGCGATGGCTTTTGCTGGCAGATCAGCCGACCAGCGGATCACCGACATGCAGGATCTTCATGCCGTTGGTGCCACCGATGGTGTGGTAGCTGTCACCCTTGGTCAGGATGACCCAGTCGCCTTGCTCGACCAGGCCGCGCTTGAGCAGCTCGTCGACCGCCGCCTGGCTGACCTTGTCGGCCGGCAGCGAAGCCGGGTCGAAGGCGATCGGGTAGACGCCGCGGAACATGTTGGCACGGGCCTGGGTGGCGCGGTGCGGCGACAGGGCGAAGATCGGCACGTGCGAACGCAGGCGCGACATGATCAGCGGGGTATAGCCACTTTCGGTGAGGGCGATGATCGCCTTGACGCCGGGGAAGTGGTTGGCGGTATACATGGCCGCCAGGGCGATGCTCTCGTCGCAGCGTTCGAAGGTGGTGTGCAGGCGGTGGCTGGACTTCTGGCTGGTCGGGTGTTTCTCGGCGCCCGAGCAGATGCGGGCCATGGCCTGGACCGCCTCGATCGGGTAGCTGCCGGCGGCGCTCTCGGCCGAGAGCATCACCGCGTCGGTGTTGTCGAGCACGGCGTTGGCCACGTCGGACACTTCGGCGCGGGTCGGCATCGGGTTCTGGATCATCGACTCCATCATCTGGGTCGCCACGATCACCGCCTTGTTGTTGCGGCGGGCGTGCTGGATGATCTTCTTCTGGATCGCGATCAGCTCGGCGTCGCCGATTTCCACGCCCAGGTCGCCACGGGCGACCATGACGGCGTCGGAAGCGAGGATCAGCTGGTCGAGGGTCTCGTCGTCGGCCACTGCTTCGGCGCGTTCGATCTTGGCCACCAGCCAGGCGCTGCCGCCGGCTTCGTCACGCAGCTTGCGCGCGTATTCCATGTCACTGGCGTCACGCGGGAACGATACGGCCAGGTAGTCCAGGTCCATTTCCGCGGCCAGCTTGATGTCGGCCTTGTCTTTTTCGGTCAGGGCCGGCGCGGTCAGGCCGCCACCTTTGCGGTTGATGCCTTTGTGGTCCGACAGCGGGCCACCGATGATCACCACGCAGTGCAGGGCATCGGCAGTGGCGGTCTCGACGCGCATGACCACGCGGCCATCGTCGAGCAGCAGTTCGTCACCGACGCCGCAGTCCTTGACCAGGTCGGGGTAGTCGATGCCGACGATGTCCTGGTTGCCTTCGGTGAGCGGGTGGGCGGTGGAGAAGGTGAACTTGTCACCGACTTTCAGTTCGATGCGCTTGTTGGCGAACTTGGCGATGCGGATCTTCGGACCCTGCAGGTCGCCCAGCAGTGCGACGTGGCGGCCGTTCTTGGCGGCGATGTCGCGGATCAGGCGGGCGCGGGCCTTGTGCTCGTCCGGGGTGCCGTGGGAGAAGTTCAAGCGTGCCACGTCCAGGCCGGCGAGGATCAGCTGCTCGATCACTTCCGGCGAATTGCTGGCGGGGCCAAGGGTGGCGACGATTTTGGTACGGCGGATGGTCATGCACAGACTCCTATAGTGAAGCGCAGCGAAAGGCTACTCCTCAATTACGCTGTAGTCATTGTTCCGATGCACTACCGGCACACGAAGACGAGTTGCGTTTGAACGGCGGGGGTATGCTTGCAAAAGCCTGTGAAGATTTGTCGTGAAAGGCCGATACACTGCCATCAAAGGAGAATTCCCATGCGCACCCTGATCGTTTTGACCATGGCGGCCAGTGTCGTCGGCTGCACCCGCTGGTCCATGGACCACCACCTGAACAACGCCTATCGCGCCTACGACCGTGGCGATTGCGCAAAGGTGATGCTGGAGCTGTCGCAGGTCGACCGTACCAGCCGCGCCCGTCCGTTCATTCACCCGGAAGTGTCGCTGCTGCGCGGGCAGTGCTTGGAGCGCCAGAAACTCTACGTCGATGCGGCGCAGACCTACCAGTACCTGATCCAACAGTACCCGCGCAACGAGTACGCCTACCGCGCCCAGGCACGCCTGCAAACGCTGGAGAAGCTCGGGCACTTGCGTGGCAGCGAAGCAGCGGTGGCCAGCCCGGTGAGCACTACACCTTGGCGTTAATCCCAAGGTCTCGATGATTTCATGTAGTCCGTCCGTCGGACTGGACTAATCTGTTAGAGAGTTGTAACGATCATCGCCAGTACCTTGTATTCCTGGCTCCGGGTACAGGACTTCACTGCGATCATGTTTATCGAGCGACACATACAACGCCATCAGCTGCCTTGCGTGCTCAAGGTCTTCAACCGCTGCACCGATCAGCAGATCGGCTATCTGGGCAACGCGTCGGAGGACGGCCTGATGCTGATCAGCCAGTTACCGGTGCTGGTGGGGCCGGACTTCGAGCTGCAACTGCGGGTTCCCCTGGCCGGCGGTGGACTGCAGTTCATAAACCTGACCGGCAGTTGCCTATGGTGCCGCGAAGATGAGACCCCAGGGCATTTCGATGCCGGTTTCATGCTGCTGCAGGCACCCCAGGAATACGATGACTTCGTCCGCTCTCTGCGCGACTTCTTCAGCTTCCGGCCCATGAACGCCTCTGTGTGAGGCTGGCCCAGCCCGCGCAGGTGCCGTTAGACTCTGGTCGACCTCGAAACAGGAAGACCCCGTGAGCTCCAGCATTTTCTGGCACGACTACGAAACCACCGGTATCAATCCGCGCTGCGACCGCCCACTGCAGGTAGCAGGCGTGCGCACCGACCTCGACCTCAACGAGATCGAGGCGCCTGTCAGCCTCTATTGCCGCCCCTCCGACGATATCCTGCCGCACCCGGCGGCCTGCCTGGTGACCGGCATCACCCCGCAGCAGCTGGCCAGCCAGGGGCTGTGCGAGGCCGAATTCATGACGCGGATCCATGAGCAGCTGGCCCGGCCCGGCACCTGTGGCGCCGGCTACAACACATTGCGCTTCGACGATGAGGTCACCCGCTACAGCCTCTACCGCAACTTCTTCGACCCCTATGCCCGTGAATGGCAGGGTGGCAACAGCCGCTGGGACTTGATCGATGTGGTGCGTACAGCCTATGCGCTGCGCCCGGAGGGCATCGTCTGGCCACAACAGGATGGGCGTACCAGTTTGCGCCTGGAACTGTTGAGCAAGGCCAATGGCATCGACCACGGACATGCCCACGAAGCACTTTCCGACGTGCGGGCGACTATTGCCCTGGCACGGTTGATTCGCGACAGGCAACCCAGGTTGTATGACTGGTTGTTCCAGTTACGCAGCAAGCACAAGGTCATGGAGCAGATCCGGCTATTGCAGCCCCTGGTACATGTATCCGGACGTTTCTCGGCCCAGCGCAACTATATCGGTGTGGTGCTGCCATTGGCATGGCACCCGCGTAATCGCAATGCGCTGATAGTTTGCGACTTGCAACAGGACACTTCGCCTCTGCTCCAGGAGAGCGCTCAAGCATTGCGTCAGCGCTTGTATACGCGGCATGAAGATATGACACCGGGCGAACTACCGGTACCGCTGAAGTTGGTGCATATCAATCGTTGTCCGGTGTTGGCGCCGCTGTCGGTACTGCGTCCAGCCGATCAACAACGTCTGGGAATCGAGTTGTCGACGTTGCAGGCACAGGCGGAGCGGCTAGCCAACCAGCAGGCTGTTTGGCGAGACAAGCTGGAGATCATCTATCAGGAAGAGGGCTTTGCACCCAGCGAAGACCCGGAGCAACAGTTGTATGAGGGCTTCCTCGGCGACCGGGACAAGCGCCTTAGCGAGCAAGTGCGATGTACGGACCCACAGCAGTTGGCCAAGGGGCAATGGATGTTCGATGATCCACGCTTGCCGGAGTTGCTGTTCCGCTATCGTGCGCGAAACTTTTCCGACACCCTTGATGATCAAGAACGGGCACGTTGGCATGCGTTCTGCCAGCAACGTCTTACTGATTCTACTTATGGTGCTCCGAACACCCTGGCTGATTTCGAGCAGGCATGCCAGAGCAGTCTGGCTGATGCCAGCGAGGTGGGACGGCGGGTGCTGCATGCTTGGGAGTGCCATGTCCAGAAACTGAAAGTGCAGTACCAGCTCTGAAATGTGCAGATAAACAAAAACGCCGGCAAGTGCCGGCGTTTTCATGTTGCAACCAATCGCCTAAGCGTATCAGTCCAGCAGGGTGGCCCAGCTTTCGACGACGTCGCCGCCCCACTTGGCTTTCCATTCTTTCAGGGTTTTGTGGTTGCCACCCTTGGTTTCAATAACCTCGCCATTGTGCGGGTTCTTGTATTGCTTGACCTTGCGCGCACGTTTGGTGCCCGTGGCCTTGACCGCGCCGCGCGGGGCTTTGCTCAGTTTGCTTTCTGGGTCGAGCAGGGCGATCACGTCACGCAGCGATTTGCCATTTTCGGCCATCAGCTCGCGCAGCTTCTTTTCGAACTCCAGCTCTTTTTGCAGTTTGCCGTCTTGCGACAGGTTGGCCAGACGGGCCTGAAGTTCTTTGATAGCTTCTTCGGTGGCGCGGTACTCGTTGATCAGGGACATGGTGTGTTCCTTAATGCATGTTCAGAGAGAGACAGTGGGGGCAATAATAGACAGAGGATACTCTCAAGTAAACAATTTAAAATTGATGACTCAATTAATAGTAGGGCATGACTTCGCGGTCTTTAGGTTAAGAAAAATTTACAATCTTCCCGGGGCAATCGCCATTTCCCCCTTGGGAAAAGAGGAATAGACCTGTGCGATCGAACCGTTGAGCCAGTGCGCGTAGGCAAAGATGATTACTGCGTTTTCCCTGGCAGGCCGCTAGAATGTGCGCCTTTGCGAAGTTCTGGAGTCTCCCTCATGCGCACCTATCGATTGGTGATCGCTTGCCCCGACCGTGTCGGCATCGTGGCAAAAGTCAGTAATTTCCTGGCCCTCTACAATGGCTGGATCAACGAAGCCAGCCACCATTCCGACGAGCAGAGCGGTTGGTTCTTCATGCGCCATGAGATCCGCGCCGAGTCCCTGCCGTTCGGTATCGAGGCTTTCCGCGAGGCATTCGCCCCGATCGCCGAAGAGTTCTCCATGACCTGGCGGATCACCGATTCGGCACAGAAGAAGCGCGTGGTATTGATGGCCAGCCGCGAGTCGCACTGCCTGGCGGACCTGCTGCACCGTTGGCACACCGATGAATTGGACTGCGAGATCCCGTGCGTTATCTCCAACCACAACGACCTGCGCAGCATGGTCGAGTGGCACGGCATTCCGTTCCACCATGTGCCGGTCGATCCGAAGGACAAGCAGCCGGCGTTCGCCGAAGTCTCGCGCCTGGTCGAAGAGTGCGGCGCCGATGCCGTGGTGCTGGCGCGCTACATGCAGATCCTGCCGCCGCAGCTGTGCCAGGCATACGCGGAAAAGGTCATCAACATCCACCACAGCTTCCTGCCGTCGTTCGTCGGCGCCAAGCCTTATCACCAGGCGGCGCTGCGCGGCGTGAAACTGATCGGCGCGACCTGCCACTACGTGACCGAAGAGCTGGACGCCGGCCCCATCATCGAGCAGGACGTGGTGCGGGTCAGCCATGCCGACAGCATCGAGGACATGGTCCGCTTTGGCCGTGACGTGGAGAAGATGGTCCTGGCCCGCGGCCTGCGCTATCACCTGGAAGACCGCGTGCTGGTGCATGGCAACAAGACTGTGGTGTTCAACTGAGTCGAGGGCCTGCGCATGGCGGATCCACGTGACAAGGCCGGCGCCTCGGCGCCGCCTACCTTGGGCGAAGGCTGCCTGGCCCGCTTCGACCCCGAGGCCCTGAGCGACGAGGACGGCACCGAGTTTCCTGGTGCCGCCGAACTCTGGGGGCGGCTCAACCGGTCTGCTGACGCCGTTCCTGCCGTGGGCGCGCCAGCAGATACAGGAACACCGGCCCACCCGCCAGCAGATAGAAGTAATAGGTAACCGCGCGCCAGATCAGAATCGCTGCCGCTGCCGTCGAACTGCCCACCAGCGGTGACAACAAGGTCGCCGAAGTCAGCTCTGCCGCGCCGGCGCCGCCCGGCAGCAGGCTGAACTGTCCCGCGCTGAGCGACAGCATTTGCACCAGAAAGCTCGGGATCCATGCCAGCTCTACGCCCAACCCTCGCAGCACCAGGTACAGCACGCTGTAGCGCAGGCACCAGTGCGCGCAGGTCAGGATGAACACCAGCGCCAGTGTACGCCGTGGCATGCGCCAGGTATCGGCCAGGGCATGGGCGAAGCGCAGCACTTTACGTGCCCAGCGTCGCCGCCGTGCCGGTGACATGCCCAGGCGTCGCAGTAACCGGCCATTGCCGCGGATCACCCCGCGTCGATAACGCAGCAGCAGGGCGATCCCGACCAGCGCGGCGCACAGCAGCAAGGCGCTGCCCATCAGCATGTGCGCCTGGCTGTGGCCGAGCCTGTGGAACAGGGCATAGGCGGCGATCGCCAGCATGGCGCAGAAGAAGAACAGCAGGTCGTTCAACTGGTCCATGGCGAACACCGCGCCGCTACGCGAGGGCGCGATACGTTCGCGTGCCAGCAGGGCCATCAAGGTCAGTGGGCCGCCCGTGCCGCCAGGCGTGGTACAGATGGCGAACTCGGTGGCCATGACCACTCCCAGGCTGCGGATCCGGCCCACCCGGGCGCCCTGTTCACCGAGCAGCAAGCGCAGGCGCAAGGCATTGAGAGTCCAGCACAACAGGATCATGCCCAGCAGCAGCGCCATCAGCCCAGGGGCGAAGGATTGCAGGCGCGGGAGCAAGTCGCGGCCGCCAAGCAGCGCGGGCACCGACAACGCCAGCAGCATTGCCAGGCCCAGCCAGCCCAGCCGATTCATGGCACGGCCTGGCGCTCCAGCCAGGCTGACTTGGTCAGTGGCTCCCGGCCCTGCGCGAGCAACTGCTGCAGGGTCTCGAGCCAGTAGTTGCGTGCGCTGGCGTGGCGCATGTCCACCGGATGCAGGCCCAGGCGCAGGGTTTGGGCTTCGCGCCAGCGGCGGCACTGCCAGTCGCTGATCACTTTCGACAACTTGCGGCGCCAGGCGCTGCGCGCGCTCCACACCAACCCAGGGGCATCGAAGGCGGTGAAGTCCGGCAGCCGGTACAGGTGTCGTGGCGTGCTGGTGTAGCGTAGCGGCAACTGGCGCAGGGCCTGGCGCGTGCCTTCGCTCATCAGCCAGGCCGGGGCGACGAAGCCCGCCACCGGCCAGCCCTGTTGCCCGAACAAGGCAAGTCCGGCCTGCAGTCGCTCGAGTGCGCTTGCCTGGTCCAGCCCATGGAATTCGCCTTCATGCGTGTAGATCCGGCGCATGAAGTATTCGCCCGGCCCACGTGGAGGAGGGCTGTCGTCGGCATGGTAGTAGCCGTGCAGGGCCAGTTCGTCGCCACGCGCCAGGCGCTGTTCGAGCAGACGGCAGAAGCTGGGTGAGCACGCGAGCGGGTTGCGATGGTGAAAATCCGGCACCACCAGCCAGGTCATCGGCACGCCACCCAAGTCGTCGATCGCCTGGACAAAGGGTTGGTAGTCCGGCCAGGTCTCCGGCGCCACATCGTGCAGCACCAGCATCAGGCTGCGTCGGGAGGCGGTGGGCTCAGCCATGGGCGCGCACCGGCAATGGGTGGCCCAGCACCGCCTGGTAATGGTGGAGCAGGCCACTGACCACATTGTCCCAGCTGTAGTGGCGTTCCACGTGGCGACGCGCCTGGCCGCCAAGCTGGCGCACGCCGCTGTCGAAGACTTCGCGCACGGCTGCGGCCATGGCGCGGCCATCGTTGGGTGGGCACAGGCGACCGCAGTGTTCGCTGACGATTTCGCCGAAGGCGCCTGCACGCACGGTCACCACGGGCGTGGCGCTGGCCATGGCCTCGAGGATGACCAGGCCGAAGGTTTCCTGGTCGCCGGCATGTACCAGCAGGTCGGCGCTGGCCAGTAGCCGGGCGACCTCGTCGGGTGGGCAGAAGTGGTCTATCACGCTGACATTGTCCGGCACGCCGAGTGGCATGTTCGAACCCACCAGTAGCAGGTGGTAGGGCTGTCCGAGTGCCTGCATGCAATCGAGCAGTACCGGCAGGTTCTTTTCCCGTGAGCCGCGGCCGGCGAAGACCAGCAGGCGGCTGCTGTCGGCGATGCCCAGTTCGGCACGCAGGCCTGGGTCGCGCTTGTCGGGGTGAAATTGCACCAGGTCCACCCCCAGGCGTTGCACATGCACATTCTCGACCCCCAGCCTGCGCAGTTTGTCGGCCATCACCTGGCTGGGCGCCAGTACCCGGTCGAAATGCCCGTAGAGCTTGCTGACGTAGGCCTCGACATTGGGCGTGAACCAATTGCCCATACGGTTGCTCACCAGCAGCGGCAGGTCGGAGTGATAGAAGCCGATCACCGGGACATCGAGCTTGCGCCGTGCCTCCAGGGCCGCCCAGGCGGTGAGGTAGGGGTCGCCGACCTCGATCAGGTCGGGTTGCAGGCGACGCAGCTCCTTGCACCAGGGGGCCAGGCGCACCGGGAACCGGTAGCCGTTGCCGAAGGGCAGAGGCGGCGCGGGAACATGATAGACGCCGTTGACCTGGCTGGCGCTGGCGCCGGGAATCAACAGGCTGTGGCGAACGCCGGCCATGGCGTCGAGGCGGCGGTGTTTGGCATCAAGATAGGTTCTCACGCCGCCGCTGGCCGGGGCATAGAACATGGTGATGTCGGCGATATGCACGATCAGCATCCCTCCGGGATCGTCCTCGGGTGTGTCATCGGCCGGCACGGGGCCGGCGATGACGCGCCTTAGGGTTGACCTACCTGAAGGATAGTTTGTTCGATCGGGGTTTGGCGGGGCCCGCTCCCACGCAGAGGTGGGAGCGGGTGGGGGTCAGATGCGGAAGCTGCCGACCAGATGCTTGAGGCGACCGGCCTGCTGTTCCAGGTCCGAACAGGCGCGCAGGGTGGCCTGCAGGTTCTCGACGCCTTCCTGGTTGAGCATGTTGATCTCGTTGATGTCCATGTTGATCGAGTCGACCACGGCCGTCTGCTCTTCGGTGGCGGTGGCCACCGACTGGTTCATGCCGTCGATCTCACCGATACGCTGGGTGACGCTGCCCAGGCGCTCGCCGGCCTGGTTGGCGATGTCCATGCTGTCCTGGCTGTGGCGCTGGCTCTGGCCCATGGTATCGACCGACTCGCGGGCACCGACCTGCAGCTCCTCGATCATGGTCTGCACCTGTTGCGCCGACTCCTGGGTACGGTGCGCCAGGTTGCGCACCTCGTCGGCGACCACGGCGAAGCCGCGGCCGGCCTCACCGGCGCGGGCGGCCTCGATGGCGGCGTTGAGGGCGAGCAGGTTGGTCTGCTGGGAAATGCTGGTGATCACTTCGAGGATCTGACCGATGTTCACGGTCTTGTTGTTCAGTGTCTCGATGTGTTCGCTGGAGGTGACGATCAAGTCCGAAAGGCGGTTCATCGCATCGATGTTGCGCTGCACCACCTGTTGGCCTTCCTCGGCCAGCAGCCGCGCGGAGCTGGCGTGCTGCGAGGCCTGGGCGGCATTGCCGGCGATCTCCTGGGCAGCGGCGCCGAGTTGGTTGATGGCGGCGGCGACGCTGTTGGTGCGGTTGGACTGCTCGTCGGAGTTGGCCATCGACGAGTTCGAGGCACTGATAACCCGCAGCGCCACTTCGTTGACCTGCTCGGTGGCCGATGACACCTCGCGGATCGAGCCGTGGATGCGTTCGACGAAGCGGTTGAAGGCGGTGCCGAGGATGCCGAATTCGTCGTGGTTGTGGATTTCCAGGCGACGGGTCAGGTCGCCTTCGCCTTCGGCGATGTTCGACATGGCGCGGGTCATGGTGTGCAGCGGCTGCATCAGTACGCGGATCAGCAGGCCGAGCAGGGCGATGATGATCACCACCGCGACCAGGGTGGCGATTACCGCCGAGGTGCGGAAGGTGCTGAGCATCGAGAAAGCCTTGTCCTTGTCCACCGACAGGCCGATGTACCAGTTGGCCGATGGCAGGCCCTTGACCGGGGTGAAGCTCAGCAAACGGGTTTCGCCGTTGAGCGTCACTTCGGTCAGGTCGCTGGACAGGCGAGGGGTATTCTGCGGGAACAGGTCCGACAGCGATTTCATCACCAGGTTCTTGTCCGGGTGGATCAGGATCTTGCCTTGGTCATTGACCAGGAAGGCATAGCCCATGCCGCCGAAATTCAACGAATTGATGATTTCCACCAGGCCATCGAGGGCCAGGTCGCCGCCGACCACGCCGACCGAGCGCGAGGCGGTGCTGATGATCGAGATGACCATCTTGTTGGTGGCCATGTCGATGTAGGGCTCGGTGAGGATCGGGCCGCTGGCGTTCAGGCCGTCCTTGTACCAAGGGCGTACGCGCGGGTCGTAGCCGTCGGGCATCTTGGTGTCCGGGCGCACGGTGAAGGTGCCGTCGGGTTGGCCCAGATAGATGGTCAGGAAGCTCGAGGTAAGTGCGTTCTGGCCCAGCAGGGTGCCGGTGTTCTGTGGGAACTGGGCGAGGTTCTGGGCGACGTTGTCGACCAGCTTGATGCGCCCTTCGAACAGGTTGCGGATGTTGGTGGAGGTGGACTCGCCCATCTCGGCCAGGTAGTTCTCCAGGTCTTCGCGAATGGCGTTACGCTGGAGGTAGTCGTTGTACAGGGTGAACAGGCTGAAGGCGAGGATCACGATCAGTGATGCCGCCAGAAGAATCTTGTGGCTGAAACGAAGGCTTTTATTCATAACGTGATCGCGTCCGCTAAGGTTTTTATCGGGTCGTTCGCACAAAGCACCGCTGGAAAACAGTGCAACAAGTCCCGTGGTCCTTTTCGGGTTGTTACTGTCTTTCTGGTAAGCGTCGTTTTGAACTATCGGCTGTCACGTGGCAGAACTTGAGCGGGGATGAAAGAAGATGGGAGATTCCTTACGAATGGTTGTAGGAGCGGGGTCGGATGGTCAGCCGGTATCCCAGGCCATGCGCCTGGCCAACCGGCACGGCCTGGTGGCCGGGGCCACGGGCACCGGCAAGACGGTTACCCTGCAGCACCTTGCCGAGCTGTTCAGTGACGCCGGGGTGGCGGTTTTCGCGGCGGATGTGAAGGGCGACCTGTGTGGCCTCGGTGCGGCGGGCGCGCCGCAGGGCAAGGTGGCGGAGCGGATCGCCGGGATGCCCTGGCTGAACCACACGCCCCGGGCGTACCCGGTAAGCCTATGGGATGTCGCCGGGCAATCGGGTCATCCCCTGCGCACCACGCTGAGCGAAATGGGGCCATTGCTGTTGGGCAATCTGCTGGAACTCACCGACAGCCAGCAGGCTGCCTTGTATGCGGCGTTCAAGGTGGCCGACCGTGAGGGGCTGCTGTTGCTCGACCTGAAAGACCTCAAGGCCCTGCTGGCGCATCTGAAGGACAACCCCCAGATGCTGGGCGAGGACAGCGCTTTGATGACCAGTGCCTCCACCCAGGCACTCTTGCGCCGGCTGGCGACCCTGGAACAACAAGGGGCCGAGGCGCTGTTCGGCGAGCCGGCGTTGCAACTAGAGGATCTGCTGCGCCCGGAGGGCGACGGGCAAGGTCGCATCCACCTGCTCGATGCCAGCCGCCTGGTGCATGAGGCTCCCAAGGTTTATGCGACGTTCCTGCTGTGGTTACTGGCCGAACTGTTCGAGCAGTTGCCGGAACGTGGCGATGCCGACAAGCCCGTACTGGCGCTGTTCTTCGATGAGGCGCATCTACTGTTCAATGGCACGCCCAAGGCTCTGCAGGATCGCCTGGAGCAGGTGGTGCGGCTTATCCGCTCCAAAGGCGTGGGTGTGTATTTTGTCACTCAGTCACCCGGCGATTTACCGGATGCGGTACTAGCCCAGTTGGGGTTGCGCATCCAGCATGGCCTGCGGGCATTCACCGCCAAGGAGCAGAAGTCGCTGCGCGCCGTGGCCGATGGTTTCCGACCCAACCCGGCTTTCGACAGCCTGGCAGTGCTCACTGAACTGGGTATCGGCGAAGCCTTGGTCGGAACCCTGGAAGAAAAGGGGACGCCGGCCATGGTCCAGCGGGTGCTGATCGCGCCGCCGCAGTCGCGAATCGGGCCGTTGAGTGCGGCTGAGCGCAGTGCGTTGGTTGCGGCATCGCCGCTGGCTGGGCGTTATGACAAGCCGATCGACCGAGAGTCGGCCTATGAAATGCTCACACAACGCAAGGGCGAGCCGGTGGAACCGGTACCTCAGGCCAAGGCCGATGAAGACAGCTTCGCCGACAAGGCCGGCGAGTTTCTGCAGAGCGCGGCTGGGCAGGCGATCAAGTCGGCGGTACGCCAGGCGGCCAATCAGTTGGGGCGCCAGCTGGTGCGTGGGTTGATGGGGTCGTTGCTGGGCGGGAAGAAACGCTAGCGGTCCGATAGCAGATACAAAAAAGGCGCCCCGTAGGGCGCCTTTGCAGTGCGGCAATGGCAATCAGCCGATGGCCTTGGACGCCAGCCAGAACAGGCCGGCCGCCAGGCCCATCGATGCCGGCAGGGTAAGTACCCAGGCCAGCAGGATGGTCTTCACGGTGCCGCCCTGCAGGCCGCTCTTGTTGGCGACCATGGTGCCGGCCACACCCGACGACAGTACGTGGGTGGTGGACACCGGCAGGCTGAACACGTTGGCCATGCCGATGGCGCAGGCCGCGGTGATCTGCGCCGACATGCCCTGTGCATAGGTCATGCCTTGCTTGCCGATCTTCTCGCCGACGGTCAGTACCACGCGTTTCCAGCCAACCATGGTGCCCAGGCCCAGGGCCAGGGCGACGGCGACGATCACCCAGAACGGGGCATACTCGGTGGTGGCGGTCAGGTCCTTGCGCAGTTTATCGAGGTCAGCCTTTTCACGAGCCTCCAGGCCAGGCAGCTTACCGACCTTCTTCGCCGTGTCATCCAGGCAGAGCAGGTAACGGCGCACTTCGACGCGCTTCTCAGCGCTCAGGGCGCGGTAGTCGGTCACTCCGGCCAGCGACGATTGCAGGGCGGCGATGGTCGGCTCGGTCTGCTGCGGGTTGCAGCTGAACTGCTCGGGCAGGTCGCTCGCCTGCGCCTTGCCCAGTGCCAGGAACTCGCCCAGGGTGGCGGCGTTGCGCTGGTAGAACTGGCTGAGGTGCAAGGTGGCGTCGCGGGTACGCTCGATCTGGTAGGTGGTGCTGTTCAAGTCGAGGACGAACTTGGCCGGGACGATACCGATCAGTACCAGCATGATCAGGCCGATGCCTTTTTGACCATCGTTGGAACCATGCACGAAGCTCACGCCCATGGCCGAGATTACCAGTACCAGGCGGTTCCAGAACGGCGGGTGCTTCTTGTCGTCGAGCTTGCGGCGCTGGTCCGGGGTCTTGTGCATCTTCGACAGCGGACGCCACCATTTGAGGCCGATCAGCACCAGGGCGGCGACTGCGAAGCCGGCCATTGGCGAGAGCACCAGGGACATGGCGATATCAATGGCCTTCTGCCAGTTGACGCCGTCACCCAGTGGAATGTCGCTGAGCAGGGCGTTGGCCAGGCCGACGCCGAGGATCGAGCCGATCAGGGTGTGCGAGCTGGAGGCCGGAATGCCGAAGTACCAAGTGCCCAGGTTCCAGGTGATGGCCGCGGCCAGCAACGAGAAGACCATGGCCAGGCCGTGGCCGGTGTTCACATTGATCAGCAGTTCGACCGGCAACAGGTGGACGATGGCATAGGCCACCCCGACACCGCCGAGCAGAACGCCGAGGAAGTTGAACACCCCGGAGAAGAACACGGCCAGGTGCGGTGGCATGGCCTTGGTGTAGATGACGGTGGCTACCGCGTTGGCGGTGTCATGAAAGCCATTGATGAACTCGAATGCGAGCACGAAGGTCAAGGCGAGCGTCAGGCTCACGATAACCCAGGCATCCAGTCCGCTGAATAAATCGATCATGAAGGTTGTCTGGCGGTCTTTAGGGGGGGCGGATTATGCCAGAAAACCATGGCAATCGATGCACCCGACACTGACCGATGGCAGGAGAATGTCGAGCCTAAGCGTGCATCTCGCGGGTGACTTCGCACGGAAAACAGTCGTAAAAATTCGATAAAATTCAGAAAAATCAGCGTTTTGAGGCTGTTTTTATAAAGCGCACGCAATTTAAACGACTGTATGAAATTTGTGTGATTCCATTTCATATCACCGGTTTAGGCCAGGATGTGCCTCGGTGAACCGTCCCTCGATGATGGCTCTGTGGCATCGTTGGGTTTCAGTCGTCGTCGCTGCGCAGTTCCTTCTCGATCTTCTCGATTTCCTGGGCAAAGGCTTGGTCGAGGATGCTAGCGCGTTTACGCCAGGGCTTGCGTTCCGGCTCGGGTTGTGCGGCGTAGGTGGTGACTTCACCACCGTATACTTCCTTGTAACGTTCAGCCTGGCGCTCGAGTTCCGCGCGCAGTTCTTCTTTCGTCACATTAATACCTGAATAGTTTGACGTTGAGCGTCAGCCTTCTAATACACACACAGGGTGTGGATATACCGGCAACGCAAATATTCCGTTGCACCGAAATGACAGAATGTGGGAGGGCGACTGCTGGCGCACCCCACGACAAGCCACTGCTGGAACAGTTTGCAGGTGTCTGAGGGCAACGAAAGTTTTTCGATTGGATCCATTATGCAGTGCTGTCAACCAGCCTGAGCGAGTATAGCAATCGCCCAATCGAAGGCTATCGTTCTTTACCCGCCATTGACAATAGAACGGAAGTTATCGTGGGCGGACAATAGGGTTGTCTGAAGGTGTAGTGAAAGTTCAAGTTGTCGTGAGGCTAAGTTTGCCGGCGGCAATCGGAAATGAAAACGGCCTCGCTGAGGGGCGAGGCCGTTGCCTGGGACTTCTACGGTGGGTACCTGACCAGTCTCTCCAAAGAAGCCACATGTGGCAGGGGAAAGGTATAAGTAAAAGTGTCAGCGGTCAATTGCGATTATCGGCCGTTCGTTCGATAATCGAACGAGGTAGCGATTTTTTTGAGGCATGTCCATGAGCGAAGAAACCAGCGGCCCGCCAGCGAACGAGCCCGCACGCACCAGCAGTCCCACCCTGGCGCCGCCAATCGTGGCGTCTGCGGCCAAGCGTATCCAGGCGTTCACCGGCGACCCGGACTTCATGACTTCCCTGGCCCGTGGTCTGGCAGTTATCCAGGCATTCCAGGAGCGCAAGCGGCACCTGACCATCGCCCAGATCAGCCACCGTACGGAGATCCCTCGTGCTGCGGTGCGGCGCTGTCTGCATACCCTCATGAAGCTGGGTTACGCGACTACTGACGGGCGTACCTATTCGCTGTTGCCCAAAGTCCTGACCCTTGGCCATGCCTACCTGTCATCCACGCCATTGGCGGTGTCGGCCCAGCCTTATCTGGATCGCATCAGCGACCAGCTCCACGAAGCGGCCAACATGGCCACGCTGGAGGGCGACGACATCCTTTATATCGCGCGATCCGCCACGGTCGAACGGCTGATCTCGGTCGACCTTTCGGTCGGCGGGCGATTGCCGGCCTACTGCACTTCGATGGGCCGTATCCTGCTGGCGGCGCTGGACGATGCCAGCCTGCACGAGTATCTGGAGCGCGCCGACCTCAAGGCCCGGACCAGCCGCACCCTGCATGATCCGGCCTCGTTGTTCGCGTGTATCCAGCAGGTGCGTGAGCAGGGCTGGTGCGTGGTCGACCAGGAGCTGGAGCAGGGCTTGCGTTCGATTGCCGTGCCAATCTATGACGCGTCGGGTCAGGTACTGGCGGCGCTGAATGTCAGCACCCATGTCGGCCGCGTCAGCCGCGGAGAGCTGGAGCAGCGCTTCCTGCCGATCCTGTTGGCGGCCAGCAGAGACTTGTGCCATCAGCTTTTTGGTTGAGGTATGACGGGGTGCGCGTTGCGCCCCATCGCCGGCAAGCCGGCTCCCACACCGACGGCGCTGGTTTCAAGCCAAGCGTCATTGCTGTGTGGGGCTTGCCAGCGATGAGGCCATGACCAACAACGCAAGACAGTTGCTCTTGCGCGAAGCGTTGGATACGCCCCGCCGTTTCCTGTTCGATAAACGCACAGTGTCGTTGTCGACGAATTGCGCCACCCACGCCCGCTGATTAATGTCTGTTGCACGTGTCGGCTACGCCGACCGGACAATAACAACAGGCCCGAGGGCATCCCCATGACCACTTTCCCTTCGCTGTCGCGGCTGTGCCCGCGCACGGTGCTGCTGCACTCCGGCTGAACCACGGCCGTCGTATCCGCTGTTTCCTGTTCCAGTGCATCCGCCCTGCGCGGTAGCCTGCCTGTGCCCAACTCCCGGATAACAATAATGAACAAACCGCAATCCGTTGTCGGCAACTGCCTCGACGTCCAGTCCTTCATCAACGCCCAGCCGTTGTCTCGCTATCAATGGCGGGTGGTGGTCCTGTGCTTTCTGATCGTCTTCCTCGACGGCCTGGACACCGCCGCCATGGGCTTCATCGCCCCGGCGCTGTCCCAGGAGTGGGGCATCGACCGCGCCAGTCTCGGCCCGGTGATGAGCGCCGCGCTGATCGGCATGGTGTTCGGCGCCCTCGGCTCCGGCCCGCTGGCCGACCGCTTCGGACGCAAGGGCGTGCTGGTGGGCGCGGTACTGGTGTTCGGTGGCTTCAGCTTGGCCTCGGCCTACGCGACCAATGTCGACCAGTTGCTGGTGTTGCGCTTTCTGACCGGTCTGGGTCTTGGGGCTGGCATGCCTAACGCCACCACCTTGCTATCGGAATACACCCCGGAGCGCCTCAAGTCGTTGCTGGTGACCAGCATGTTCTGTGGTTTCAACCTGGGCATGGCCGGCGGTGGCTTCATCTCGGCGAAGCTCATCCCGGCCTACGGCTGGCACAGCCTGCTGGTGATCGGCGGGGTGCTGCCGCTGCTGCTGGCAGTGGTGCTGTTGGCCTGGTTGCCGGAGTCGGCGCGCTTCCTGGTGGTACGCAATCGCGGCGCCGACAAGGTGCGCAAGACCCTGGCGCCAATCAACCCTGAACTGGTAGCCCAGGCATCGAGTTTCAGTGTGCCGGAACAGAAGGCCGCGGCGGCGCGCAACGTGTTTGCGGTGATCTTCTCGGGTACCTATGGCCTGGGCACCGTCTTGCTGTGGCTGACCTATTTCATGGGCCTGGTGATCGTGTATCTGCTGACCAGCTGGCTGCCGACTCTGATGCGTGACAGCGGCGCGAGCATGGAGCAGGCCGCTTTCATCGGCGCTCTGTTCCAGTTTGGCGGGGTGCTCAGCGCGGTGGGAGTAGGTTGGGCCATGGACCGTTTCAACCCGCACAAAGTGATCGGCATCTTCTACTTGCTGGCAGGCGTGTTCGCCTACGCGGTTGGACAGAGCCTGGGCAACATCACCTTACTGGCGACCCTGGTTCTGGTTGCCGGCATGTGCGTGAACGGCGCGCAATCGGCCATGCCGTCTCTGGCGGCGCGCTTTTATCCGACCCAAGGCCGTGCCACGGGCGTTTCCTGGATGCTCGGGATCGGTCGCTTCGGCGCGATTCTCGGCGCCTGGAGCGGGGCTACGCTGCTGGGGTTGGGGTGGAATTTCGAGCAGGTGTTGACGGCGCTGCTGGTGCCGGCGGCATTGGCCACCGTGGGCGTTGTCGTGAAAGGGTTGGTCAGCCACGCAGATGCGACCTGAAGCCTGTGCGGTGTGCTGCTGCAGGAACATATAAATAGCAGAGCAACAAATGGTTCGATAATCGCACGTAAGTGCGATTATCGGATTGTAACGAACCCGTCAGCCTCCTTAATCTGGGCCCATCGCAGCGATGCATCGGCCCGCTGCTCACAGACCCGACTCGACCTGACCAGGAGTCTCCAATGGCAGCAATCCTCTCGCTTCACGAGGCCGTGAAGCAGTTCATACAGGATGGCGACAGTGTCGCCCTCGAAGGCTTCACCCACCTGATCCCGATCGCCGCCGGCCATGAGATCATCCGCCAGGGCAAGCGCGACCTGACCCTGGTGCGCATGACCCCGGACCTGATCTACGACCAACTGATCGGCGCTGGCTGCGCGCGCAAATTGATCTTCTCCTGGGGCGGCAACCCCGGCGTCGGTTCGCTGCACCGCCTGCGCGACGCGGTGGAGAAACAGTGGCCCCACGCCATCGAGATCGAGGAGCACAGCCACGCCGACCTGGCCAACGCTTATGTCGCCGGTGCTTCCGGCCTGCCGTTCGCGGTGCTGCGCGCCTACGCCGGCTCCGACCTGCCGAAGGTCAACCCGCTGATCAAGTCCGTCACTTGCCCGTTCACCGGCGAAGTGCTCGCCGCCGTGCCGTCGGTGCGCCCGGACGTCACCGTGATCCATGCGCAGAAGGCCGACCGCAAGGGCAACGTGTTGCTGTGGGGCATCCTCGGTGTGCAGAAGGAAGCGGCGCTGGCAGCCAAGCGCTGCATTGTCACCGTCGAGGAGATCGTCGATGACCTGCAGGCGCCGATGAATGCCTGTGTGTTGCCGACCTGGGCCCTCAGCGCGGTGTGCCTGGTGCCCGGCGGCGCCCACCCGTCCTACGCCCACGGCTACTACGAGCGCGACAACCGCTTCTACCAGGCCTGGGACCCGATTGCCCGCAACCGTGAGTCGTTCAGCGCCTGGATCGACACCTATATCCGTGGCACTGCCGACTTCACCGAATTCCAGGCCAGGCTGGCCAGCACCGCGGAGGCCGCGCAATGAGCTACTCCACTTCCGAAATGATGACCGTCGCCGCCGCCCGTCGCCTACGCAACGGCGCCGTCTGCTTCGTTGGCATCGGCCTGCCGTCCAAGGCGGCCAACCTGGCGCGTCTGACCTCCTCGCCCGATGTGGTGCTGATCTACGAATCCGGCCCGATCGGTGCCAAACCGAGCGTGCTGCCGTTGTCCATCGGCGACGGCGAGCTGGCCGAGACCGCCGACACCGTGGTGCCGACCGGCGAGATCTTCCGCTACTGGCTGCAAGGCGGGCGTATCGACGTGGGCTTTCTCGGCGCCGCCCAGGTTGATCGCTTCGGCAACATCAACACCACCGTGGTCGGTGACTATCACGCACCGAAGACCCGTCTGCCGGGTGCAGGCGGCGCGCCAGAGATCGCCGGCTCCGCCAAGCAGGTGCTGATCATCCTCAAGCAGTCGCCGCGGGCCTTCGTCGACAAGCTCGACTTCATCACCTCGGTCGGCCATGGCGAAGGCGGCGATTCGCGCCAGCGCCTGGGCCTGCCGGGTGAGGGGCCGGTCGGCATCATTACCGACCTGTGCATCATGGAGCCGGAGGCGGGTAGCCACGAGTTCGTGGTCACCTCGATCCACCCAGGCGTGACCCGCGAGCAGATCATCAAAGCCACCGGCTGGGCGATCCGCTTTGCCGAGGACGTGCAGCAAACTGCGGCACCAAGCGAGGTAGAGCTGTCCGCTTTGCGCGACCTCGAAGCGCGTACCGCCGCCGCCCATGGCCAGACGGCAGGAGAAGCCTGATGCGTGAAGTCTTCATCTGCGACGCTGTTCGTACTCCTATCGGCCGTTTCGGCGGGGCCCTGGCCGGCGTGCGCGCCGACGACCTGGCGGCAGTGCCGCTCAAGGCATTGATCGAGCGTAACCCGGGTGTGCAATGGGATCGGCTCGACGAAGTGTTCTTCGGCTGCGCCAACCAGGCTGGCGAGGACAACCGTAACGTGGCGCGCATGGCGCTGTTGCTGGCCGGCTTGCCACACAGCGTCCCGGGCGTGACCCTCAACCGCCTGTGCGCCTCGGGCATGGACGCCGTCGGCAGCGCCTTCCGGGCCATCGCCAGCGGCGAGATGGAGCTGGCGATTGCCGGTGGCGTCGAGTCGATGTCCCGCGCACCGTTCGTGATGGGCAAGGCCGAGAGCGGCTACTCGCGCAATATGAAGCTCGAGGACACCACCATCGGCTGGCGCTTCGTCAATCCGTTGATGAATGCCCAGTTCGGTGTGGACTCGATGCCCGAGACCGCCGACAACGTCGCCGACGATTACCAGGTGTCGCGTGCCGACCAGGATGCCTTCGCCCTGCGCAGCCAGCAGAAGGCCGCCGCCGCTCAGGCTGCCGGTTACTTTGCCGAAGAGATCGTGCCGGTGCGTATCCGGCACAAGAAGGGCGAGACCGTGGTCGAGCAGGACGAGCACCTGCGCCCGGACACCACGCTAGAGGCGTTGAGCAGACTCAGACCGGTCAATGGCCCGGAGCATACGGTTACCGCAGGCAATGCCTCGGGCGTCAACGATGGCGCCGCCGCACTGATCCTGGCCTCGGCCGAGGCGGTGAAGAAACATGGCCTGACCCCACGGGCCCGGGTGTTGGGCATGTCCAGTGCCGGCGTGGCGCCGCGGGTGATGGGCATCGGCCCGGTGCCGGCGGTGCGCAAACTGACCGAGCGTCTGGGCATGGCGGTGAGTGATTTCGATGTCATCGAGCTCAATGAGGCGTTCGCCAGCCAGGGGCTGGCGGTGCTGCGCGAGCTCGGTGTGGCGGACGATGCGCCACAGGTGAACCCCAACGGTGGCGCCATCGCCCTGGGGCATCCGCTGGGCATGAGCGGGGCACGGCTGGTGCTGACGGCGTTGCACCAGTTGGAGAGGAGCGGTGGGCGCAAAGGGCTGGCAACCATGTGCGTGGGCGTCGGTCAGGGCCTGGCATTGGCCATCGAGCGGGTTTGACCTGCCCCGCGATCAGGCCTTCTGTGGAACGAGACTATTACTGGGTATGTCTAGACTTTGCAGTGACCTCCCAGGAGTAATAAACCATGACTTCCAGCTATTACACCGGCGAAGAACGCAGCAAGCGTATCTTCGCCATCGTCGGCGCCTCGTCGGGCAACCTGGTGGAATGGTTCGACTTCTATGTCTACGCCTTCTGCGCCATCTACTTCGCCCCGGCCTTCTTCCCCTCCGACGACCCCACGGTGCAGTTGCTCAACACCGCCGGCGTGTTCGCTGCGGGCTTCCTGATGCGCCCTATCGGCGGCTGGATCTTCGGCCGTCTGGCCGACCGTCACGGGCGCAAGAACTCGCTGATGATCTCGGTACTGATGATGTGCGGCGGCTCGTTGATCATCGCCTGCCTGCCCACCTACGCCAGCATCGGCACCTGGGCGCCGGCGCTGTTGTTGCTGGCGCGGCTGATCCAGGGGCTGTCGGTGGGCGGTGAGTACGGCACCACCGCCACCTACATGAGTGAAGTGGCGCTGCGCGGCCAGCGCGGTTTCTTCGCCTCGTTCCAGTACGTCACCCTGATCGGCGGCCAGTTGCTGGCGGTGCTGGTGGTGGTGATCCTGCAGCAACTGCTCACCGAGGAGGAACTGCGCGCCTACGGCTGGCGCATCCCGTTCGTGGTCGGTGCCATCGCCGCGTTGATTTCGCTGATGCTGCGCCGTTCGCTGAAAGAGACCAGCAGCGCCGAGACCCGCCAGGACAAGGATGCCGGCAGCATCAGCGGGTTGTTCCGCAATCATGCCGCCGCGTTCATCACCGTGCTGGGTTATACCGCCGGTGGCTCGCTGATCTTCTATACCTTCACCACCTACATGCAGAAGTACCTGGTCAACACCGCCGGCATGAACGCCAAGAGTGCCAGTTTCGTCATGACCGGCGCGCTGTTCCTGTTCATGATCCTGCAGCCGCTGTTCGGCATGCTCTCCGACCGCATCGGTCGGCGTAATTCGATGCTGCTTTTCGGCGCACTGGGGACGCTATTCACCGTCCCCTTGCTGATGGCGCTGAAGACCGTGACCAGCCCGTTCATGGCCTTCGTGCTGGTTACCCTGGCCTTGTGCATTGTCAGCTTCTACACCTCCATCAGCGGCCTGGTGAAGGCCGAGATGTTCCCGCCACAGGTTCGCGCATTGGGCGTGGGGCTGGCCTACGCCGTGGCCAACGCGGTGTTCGGCGGCTCGGCCGAATACGTGGCACTGGGCTTGAAAACCTTGGGGATGGAGAACACCTTCTACTGGTACGTGACCGCCATGATGGCGGTGGCTTTCCTGTTCAGCCTGCGCCTGCCGAAGCAGGCGGCGTACCTGCACCACGATCACTAAGGACGTTGCATGAGCAACCAACTGTTCGACGCCTACTTCACCGCCCCGGCCATGCGCGAGGTTTTCTCCGACCGGGGCCGGTTACAGGGCATGCTCGACTTCGAGGCGGCCCTGGCCCGCGCCGAAGCGGCCGCCGGGCTGGTGCCGCACACGGCGGTGACTGCCATCGAGGCGGCCTGCAAGGCCGAGCGCTACGATGCCCGGGCGCTGGCCGAGGCCATCGCGGTGGCCGGCAATTCGGCGATCCCGCTGGTCAAGGCCCTGGGCAAGGTGGTCGCCAGTGGCGTGGCCGAAGCCGAGCGCTACGTACACCTGGGCGCCACCAGCCAGGATGCGATGGACAGCGGCCTGGTGCTGCAACTGCGCGATGCCCTGGGGTTGCTCGAAAGCGATCTGGGCAAGCTGGCCGACACCCTGGCGCGTCAGGCATTGCAACATGCCGACACGCCGCTGGTGGGGCGGACCTGGCTGCAGCATGCCACGCCGGTGACGCTGGGCATGAAGCTGGCCGGTGTGCTTGGCGCCCTGACTCGCCATCGGCAACGCCTCAAGGAACTGCGCCCGCGCCTGCTGGTGCTGCAGTTCGGTGGCGCTTCCGGCAGCCTGGCGGCGCTGGGCAGCAAAGCGCTGCCGGTGGCCGAGGCCCTGGCCGCGCAACTGAAGCTGTCCTTGCCCGAACAACCGTGGCACACCCAGCGTGACCGCCTGGTGGAGTTCGCCTCGGTACTGGGCCTGGTCGCCGGTAGCCTGGGCAAGTTTGGCCGTGACGTCAGCCTGCTGATGCAGACCGAGGCGGGCGAGTTGTTCGAGCCTGCCGCGCCGGGCAAAGGCGGTTCCTCGACCATGCCGCACAAGCGCAATCCGGTCGGGGCGGCGGTGCTGATCGGCGCCGCCACCCGGGTGCCCGGGCTGCTCTCGACCTTGTTCAGCGCGATGCCCCAGGAGCACGAACGCAGCCTCGGCCTGTGGCACGCCGAGTGGGAAACTCTGCCGGAGATCTGCTGCCTGGTCTCCGGCGCCCTGCGCCAGGCCCAGGTGATCGCCGAAGGCATGGAAGTGGACGCCGAGCGCATGCGCCGCAACCTCGACCTCACCCAGGGCCTGGTGCTGGCCGAGGCGGTCAGCATCGTCCTCGCCCAGCGCCTGGGCCGCGACCGTGCCCATCACCTGCTGGAGCAGTGCTGCCAGCGCGCCGTGGCCGAAGGACGCCATCTGCGTGCCGTGCTCGGCGATGAACCGCAGGTCAACGCCGAGTTGTCCGGCGAAGAGCTCGACCGTCTGCTCGACCCCACCCATTACCTGGGCCAGGCCCGCGTCTGGGTGGCGCGCGCCGTAGCCGAACATCAACGTTTCACTGCCTGAAAGGAGACCGCTGTGGCACATGTGCAACTGGCCGATGGCGCATTGCATTACCGACTCGACGGCCCGGCCGATGCCCCGGTGCTGGTCTTGTCCAACTCGTTGGGCACCGACCTGCAGATGTGGGATGCGCAGATCCCGACGTGGACCGAGCACTTCCGTGTATTGCGCTACGACACCCGTGGCCATGGCCAATCGCTGGTCACCGAGGGCCCTTACAGCATCGAGCAACTGGGTCACGACGTGCTGGCGATGCTCGATGCGCTGGACATCGAAAAAGCCCACTTCATCGGCCTGTCCATGGGCGGGTTGATCGGTCAGTGGCTGGGCATCAATGCCGGCAGCCGCCTGCTCAGCCTGACCTTGTGCAATACCGCGGCGAAGATCGGCAATGACGAGGTGTGGAACAGCCGTATCGACACTGTGCTCGCGGGCGGCCGGCAGGCCATGGCCGATTTGCGCGATGCTTCCATCGCTCGCTGGTTTACCCCGGCGTTCGCCGCCGCCGAACCGGAACGGACCTTGCGCATCTGCCAGATGTTGGCGCAGACCTCGCCCGAAGGCTACGCCGCCAACTGCGCCGCAGTGCGCGATGCCGACTTCCGAGACCAGCTCAACGCTATCCAGGTGCCGACGCTGATCGTTGCCGGCTGCGCCGATGCGGTGACCACCCCCGAGCACGGTCGCTTCATGCAAACTGGAATCCTCGGTGCCGAATATGTCGAGTTCCCGGCCGCGCACCTGTCCAACGTCGAGATTGGCGCGCCATTCAGCCGCCGAGTGCTCGACTTCCTGCTGAGCCTTTGAGGAATACACCGTGGACGAGAAACAACGCTACGAGGCGGGCATGCAGGTACGCCGTGCGGTGCTCGGCGATGCCCATGTCGACCGCAGCCTGGAGAAGCTCAACGACTTCAACGGCGAGTTCCAGGAGATGATCACCCGGCACGCCTGGGGCGATATCTGGACCCGCCCCGGCCTGCCCCGGCACACTCGCAGCTTGATCACCATCGCCATGCTGATCGGCATGAACCGCAACGACGAACTCAAGCTGCACCTGCGCGCGGCCGCCAACAATGGCGTGACGCGGGAAGAGATCAAGGAAGTGATCATGCAGAGCGCGATCTACTGCGGGATCCCGGCAGCCAATGCCACGTTTCACCTGGCCGAGTCGGTGTGGGATGAGTTGGGGGTTGAGTCGCGGCAGTGAGGTGAATTGGTGTCGCCTTCATCGCTGGCAAGCCAGCTCCCACAGGGACCGGCATCAGCTGCTCTTGTGGGAGCTGGCTTGCCAGCGATGAGGAATACGCAATGCCACCGTCATACTGCGGCTTTCTTCTGGCGAACGGCGACAGGCCCGGCATTGGCCTCCACGGCCTTTTTCAGCTCGCCGCACAGCCCAGCCATGAACGCCAGCTCCGCCACCACGAACAGCGGCCCGACGATCAGCCCGCTCAGGTCATCGACGAATGCCGGCTTGCGCCCTTCGTAGGCATGTCCGACGAACTGGATGATCCAGCCCACCACGAATGCTCCCAGACCGGCGCTCAGCCACAGCCCGGTACTCTGCACGGCCAGCGCCTGGCCGGCCCACAGGCACAAGCCCAGCAGCAGGCCCATCACCAGGCCGAAGCGCAGGTCCAGGCGCAGGTAGAACCACACCGACCAGATCGCCAGCAGCAGTGCCGGCGACAGCCAGAGGCCCACCACGTCCCAGCCCGGGCGTGACAGCAGCACGGCCACGGCCAGCACGATCAGCGGAATGCCGATGAAGTGGGTGGCGATGTTGCGTGGATCGCGGTGGTAGGCCGCGTATTGACTCAGATGCTCGACGAGGTTTTTCATTGTTGTTCCTCCATCAGGGGTGAGCACAGCTTGCCCCTGTTCATTCATCGTCGTCTGTCGCCTGGCCGACAGAGTTCGCTTTGCGAGGTGCCATGCACGATCCGCGTACTCAGCTGCTGCATGGCCAATGGTTCCGGCAGTTGCCCGTTACCGTTCAGGATAGTCTGCTGGCCCTGGGCCGTTTGCGTGAGCTGGCCGCGGGGCAGCGCCTGTTCCAGCGCGGCGATGCGCCGTGTGGCCTGTATGCGGTACTCGAAGGGGCGATGCGGGTCGGGGCGGTCAGCAGCGCAGGCAAGGAGGCGTTGCTGACGCTGGTCGAGTCACCCCACTGGTTCGGCGAGATCAGCCTGTTCGATGGCCAGCCGCGCACCCATGATGCCTATGCCGAGGGGCCGACACGCCTGCTGTGGATTCCCCAGGCGCCGTTGCTGGAATGGTTGGCGTGCGAGCCAGAACACTGGCGCGACCTGGCCCTGTTGATGAGCCACAAGTTACGCTGGGTGTTCGTCGCCCTCGAGCAGCAGAGCCTGCTGGCCGCCGCGCCGCGGGTGGCGCAACGGCTGTTGCAGATGGCCGAAGGCTATGGTGAGCGCGATGTCGCCCAATGGCGCTTGCAGGTGTCCCAGGAACAGCTGGCCTTGATGCTGTCGCTGTCGCGCCAGACCATCAACCAGATCCTCAGGAGCCTCGAACAGGACGGCGTGGTGCGCCTGGGCTATGGCGAGGTGGAGATTGTCGATGCGCCACGTCTGCGGGCGATGGGGCAGCATCCAGGCTGACCAGGGTGTCGATCATTGCCCGCGCCGCCGGTGACAGGCGCTGGCCGCTGCGGCTGATGATCCCGCAGTACACGCTGAGCACTTCCAGGCCCGGCGGCAGGTTGCGCCAGTGCAGGCGTACCAGGTTGCCGGCGGCCAAGTCCTCGGCCACCGCTTCCTCACTGGCCGTGCCGATGGCGTCGCTGGCCAGCACCACGCTGCGCAACACCGCCAGGTGCTCGGTCTGCAGGTGCGGGGTGAAGTCGGTGCGTCCGCTGAGATTGGCCAGGCGTTTGCGCACGCCGGGGGCCAGCAGGGCGCTGGCCAGCGGGTAGGCGAACAGGTCGTTGGTCGACAGGCTGTCCTTGGCCAGCAATGGGTGCCCGGGGCGGCAGAAGAACAGGCCTGGGCGTGGGGACAGTGCCTCGGTGTGGAAGTTGGGATCGGCCTCGAAGGGCCGCACGTCATCGACGAAAAACTCGATCTGCTCGCGACGCAGTGCCTGTCCCAGGCGCTCGGCATTGTCCACCAGCAAGTCGGTGCGGATGCCGGGATGAGCCCCGATGAAATGGTGCAGGGCCTGGGGCACCAGGCGTACGGCCAGGGCCGGGCCGCTGCCGAAGCGCAGCTCTCCGGCATCGAGCTTGGTCATCTGCAGGACGTCGTTGTTCAGTTGCGCGGCGCCCTGGACCAGGCGACGGGCATGTTGCAACACCACCTGGCCCTCGGGGGTGGGGGGCAATGCCTTGCTGGCGCGATCGACCAGGGCACAGCCAAAGGTATGTTCGAGGTTCTGGATTGCGCGGCTGAAGGCGGGTTGGGTGATACCCATGGCGTCGGCGGCGCGGACGAAACTGCGGTATTCGGTGAGTGCGATGAAATAGCGCAGTTGGCGGAGGTCCATGCTCGGGCTCTGGTGCGAGGCTGAAGCTGGGTTTTAGCGGCTCGATGCTTATGCCGTCAAAGAATGTTATTTGCTTTGTATATTCATTTTTGTTCTTTATTGGATTGCCCGGCCTCATCGTGGGCAAATCCGCGATGAGGCCGGATCTGCTATAGCAGGTTCAACGGATAGCTGACGATCAAGCGGTTCTCATCGAACGCGTTGCTGCTGAAATCCCTGCGCATGGTCGAGTTGCGCCATTTTACCGACAGGTCCTTGAACGTCCCGGCCTGCACCACATAGGCCAGCTCGGTCTCCCGGGCCCATTCCTTGCCATCGTCCGCTCCCCCGGCATGCACGTTGTCGCCTTTGATGTAGCGGTTCATCAAGGTCAGGCCGGGGATGCCGACGGTGACGAAATTGAAGTCGTGACGCAGTTGCCAGGAGCGCTCCTTGGCGTTGTCGAAGCTGGCGTTGTAACTGTCGTTGGCCAGCGTGCCGCCACTTGTGCCGTTGACCCGCATCCAGGCGTCGTCGCCACTGACCTTCTGCAGGCCGACATAGAAGGTGTGGCCCCGGTAGCGCGCCGAGAGCATGGCCGAGGCGGTACGGTTGTCCAGGTCGCCGGCGCGTGCGCTGCCATCCTCCTTGCCGAGGAAGTAGCCGAGGTTGGCGCCCAGGGTCCAATCGCCCAACGGCTGGCTATGCACCAGGTTCAGGTACTGCTGGCGATAGATGTCTTTCAGCCGGGCGTCCCACAGACCGACCATCGTGTGCTTGTCGTTGAAGCTGTATTCGCCGCCGGCGAAGTTGAAGCGGTCGGAGGTGATACCAGCGCGCCCCTGCATGAACATGTCTTCCATGCTCGCATCGTTGCGCGGGCTGTTGCCGCGGAACTGGCCGGCGTACAGGGTCAGGCCGTCGATCTCCTTCGAGGTGAGCTGACCGCCACGGAACGTCTGTGGCAGCGAGCGGCCATCGTCCGAACGCAGGATCGGCAGCACCGGCATCCACTCGCCGACTTTGAGTTCGGTCTGCGACAGGCGCGTCTTGAACGCCACCCCCAGGCGGCCGAAATCGTCCGCCGGGCGACCGTCGTCATGCACCGGCAGCAGGTGGGTGCCGGCTGTACCCTTGCCGCCATCGAGCTTGATCGAGTACAGCCCCAGCACATCGATGCCGAAACCGACGGTGCCCTGGGTAAAGCCGGAGCGGGCGTCGAGAATGAAGCTCTGGGTCCATTCCTCGGCCTTGCCCTGGGGGTTGGCCGGGTCGATGAAGTTGCGGTTGATGTAGAAGTTGCGCAGGTTGAGGCTGGCCTTGGCGTCTTCCAGGAAGCCACCTTCGGCGGCCACGCCGGGCAGGGCGCAGGACAGGGCCAACAGGCCGGGCAGCAGCTGGCGTGCGGGTTGCAAAGTGCTCATCTGTCGTGGATCTCTTGTTTTTATTGGGCGAGCCGGGTCTCTGCGGGTGCGGGCCGCAGGGAAAGGCGTCTTTAGAGAGAACTTGTGCAACGTTGCGGGGGCGATGGTGCGGGGGAGGGTGGGGGCTAGGCAATTCGTTGCAAGCGGAACGGGGCGGTTATCGAACGCAATGTGACCGCGCAACAAAAAGCCCACCGCAAGGGTGGGCTTGATGCTGTCAGCGGTCCAGTCAGCCTTTCGGTGTCTGGATCGAAGCCTGCTGCTGGGTCTGCTCGTACCAGCCGCCGCCGAGGGCCTTGTACAGGTTGACCTCGCTGACCAACTGCGACAGGCGATCACCGATCAACGACTGCTGGGCGCTGAACAGGTTGCGCTGGGCATCGAGGAAGGTCAGGTTGCTGTCGATACCGATGCGGTAGCGGCGCTCGGCCAGGCGGTAGTAGTCCTGGTTGGCGGCCACCAGGTCACGCTGGGCCTGCAACTGCTCTTCGAACGTCTTGCGTGCGGCCAGGCCATCGGCGACTTCCTGGAAGGCGGTCTGGATGGTCTTTTCGTACTTGGCGACGTTGATGTCCTTCTGGATCTTCGAGTAGTCCAGGCTGGCCCGCAGGCTGCCGGCGTTGAAGATCGGCAGGTTGATCTGCGGCTGGAACAGCCAGGTGCCCGAACCGCCCTTGAACAGCCCGCCCATATCCGGGCTCAGAGTACCGGCGTTGGCGGTCAGGCTGATGCTCGGGAAGAACGCGGCCCGGGCCGCGCCGATGTTGGCGTTGGCGGCCTTGAGCAGGTGCTCGGCCTCCTGGATGTCGGGGCGGCGCTGCAGGATGTCGGACGGCAGGCCGGCCGGCACTTCGGCCAGCTGGTCGGCATTGAGCTCCAGCGGCTTGGGCAGGTTGGCCGGCACGCCGGTACCTACCAGCACGGTGAGGCTGTTCAGGTCCTGGGCGACCAGGCGCTGGTACTGCGACAGCTTGACGCGAGCGCCTTCGACGGCAGTGCGCGCCTGGCTCAGGTCCAGGGCCGAGGCCACGCCCACCTCATTGCTGCGGCGGGTCAGGTTGTAGCTCTCTTCGTACGTCTTGAGCGTTTCCTCGGTCAGCTTCAGCAGCGCCTGGTCGGCCTGCCAGGTGTAATAGGCGTTGGCCACGCTGGCCACCAGGCTGATCTGCGTGGAGCGGCGCGCCTGTTCGCTGGACAGGTAGGTTTCCAGGGCCTGCTGGGTCAGGCTGCGCACCCGGCCGAACAGGTCCAGCTCATAGGCGCTGACACCCAGGGTGGCCGAGTACTGGCTGGTGATGTTCGCCTCGCCGGTCTGCGACATGTTCGCCGGCACCCGTTGGCGGCTGCCGCTGCCATTGGCGGAAACCGCTGGCAGCAGGTCGGCGCGCTGGATGCGGTACTGCGCGCGGTAGGCGTCGATGTTCAACGCCGCGACCCGCAGGTCGCGGTTGTTTTCCAGCGACGTCTGGATCAGTTGCTGCAGCGCCGGGTCGTGGAAGAACTGGCGCCAGCCCTGTTCGGCTGCGGCGACGTCGGCCGATTGGGTCGGCGAGTACGCAGGGCCTTGCGGCCACTGCGCGGCCACCGGCGCCTCTGGCGTCTGGTAGTCGGGGATCAGCGAGCAACCGCCGAGGATGAAGGCGGTTACCGCCAGGGACAACAAAGACTTGGTCATTGCCCAGCCTCATAACGTGGAGTTTCAGGGGTGGCGTGTTCTTTCGGCTCTTTGCTGCCGAACAGCGACGACACTGCGACGAAGAATAGCGGTACCCAGAAGATGGCCAGCACGGTGGCGCTGATCATGCCGCCGATCACACCGGTGCCGATGGCGTGCTGGCTGCCGGCGCCAGCGCCACTGGCGATGGTCAACGGTACCACGCCGAGGATGAACGCCAGCGAGGTCATGATGATCGGGCGCAGACGCATACGGCAGGCCTCGATGGCCGCGTCGTACAGGCTTTTGCCCTGTTCGTGCAGCTCCTTGGCGAACTCGACGATCAGGATGGCGTTCTTCGCCGCCAGGCCGATGGTGGTGAGCAGGCCGACCAGGAAGTACACGTCGTTGGACAAGCCGCGCAGGCTGGTGGCTAGCAGGGCACCGATGATACCCAGCGGCACCACCAGCACGACCGCGATCGGGATCGACCAGCTCTCGTACAGCGCCGCCAGGCAGAGGAACACGAACAGCACCGAGAGGGCGAACAGCGCCGGCATCTGCGAGCCGGAGAGTTTTTCCTCGTAGGACATGCCGGTCCAGGAGTAACCGATGCCGGTTGGCAGTTCGCCGGCGATGCGCTCGACTTCGGCCATGGCCTCACCGGTACTGTAGCCCGGCGCCGGGGTGCCGAGGATCTCGACCGCTTCCACGCCGTTGTAGCGCGACAGTTTCGGCGAGCCATAGCTCCACTCGCCCTTGGCGAAGGAGGAGAATGGCACCATCTCGCCCTTGCCGTTGCGCACGTACCACTTCTGCAGGTCTTCCGGGCTCATCCGGGCATTTGGCGCACCCTGGATGTAGACCTTCTTGACCCGGCCACGGTCGATGAAGTCGTTGACGTAGCTACCGCCGAGGGCAATCGACAGGGTGTTGTTGATATCGGCGATGGTCACGCCCAGGGCGCTGGCGCGTTCGTCGTCGATGGTCAGCTGGTACTGCGGCTCGTCGTTCAGGCCGTTCGGACGCACGGCGCTGAGGATCTTGCTCTGCGCGGCCTTGGCCAGGAACTGGTTGCGCGCTTCCATCAGCTTCGCATGGCCGACCCCGGCGCGGTCCTGGAGGAACACGTCGAAGCCGGTGGCGTTACCCAGTTCGAGCACCGCCGGCGGGGCGAAGGCGAACACCATCGCGTCGCGGAAGCTGAAGAAGTGCATCTGCGCGCGCTGGGCGAGGGCGAACACGCTGTTCTCCTTCGAGCGCTCGCCCCATGGCTTGAGCATGATGAACGCCATGCCCGAACTCTGGCCACGACCGGCGAAGTTGAAGCCGTTGACGGTGAACACCGATGCCACGGTGTCGGCTTCCTTGTCGAGCAGGTACTCGCGCATCTGGTCGACCACCACCTGGGTGCGCTCGGCACTGGAGCCGGCCGGGGTCTGCACCTGGGCGAACAGCACGCCCTGGTCTTCTTCCGGCAGGAATGCGGTGGGGATACGAGCGAACAGCCAGATCATGCCGACCACGATCAGCGCGTAGGCCAGCAGGAACGGGATCTTGTTGCGCAGGATGGTGCCGACGCTACGCTCGTAGCCGACGACGCTGCGGTCGAAGTTGCGGTTGAACCAGCCGAAGAAGCCGCGCTTGGCCACATGGTGCTCGCCCTTCTTCAGCGGCTTGAGCATGGTGGCGCACAGGGCCGGGGTGAAGATCAGCGCCACCAGCACCGACAGGCCCATGGCCGAGACGATGGTGATGGAGAACTGGCGATAGATCACACCGGTGGAACCGCCGAAGAAGGCCATCGGCAGCAGTACCGCCGACAGGACCAGGGCGATACCCACCAGGGCGCCCTGGATCTGCTCCATGGAGCGCTTGGTCGCTTCCTTGGGCGGCAATCCTTCCTCGGACATCACCCGCTCGACGTTCTCCACCACGACGATGGCATCGTCCACCAGCAGGCCGATGGCCAGGACCATGGCGAACATGGTCAGGGTGTTGATGCTGAAGCCGGCGGCGGCGAGGATGCCGAAGGTACCCAGCAATACCACCGGTACGGTCATGGTGGTGATGATGGTGGCGCGGAAGTTCTGCAGGAACAGGTACATCACCAGGAACACCAGGACCACGGCTTCGATCAGGGTGTGGATCACCCCGCTGATCGATTCGGTGACCACCGGGGTGGTGTCATACGGGAATACGGCCTTCACCCCCGGTGGGAAGAACGGCTCCAGGTCGCTGATGGTCGTGCGCAGCGCCTTGGCGGTATCCAGGGCGTTGGCGCCGGTGGCCAGCTTGACCGCCAGGCCCGAGGCCGGCTTGCCGTTGTACTGGGCGCTGATGGCGTAGTTTTCGCCGCCAAGGCCAACCTGGGCCACGTCGCCCAGGCGTACCTGGGAACCATCGGCATTGACCTTGAGCAGGATCTTCTCGAACTGCTCGGCGGTCTGCAGACGGGTCTTGCCGATGATGGTGGCGTTGAGCTGGGTACCTGGCAGTGCCGGCAGGCCGCCGAGCTGGCCGGAGGATACCTGCACGTTCTGCGCGGCGACCGCGGTGCGCACGTCGACCGGGGTCAGCTGGAACTTGTTCAGCTTGGCCGGATCCAGCCAGATACGCATGGCGTACTGCGCACCGAACACCTGGAAGTCGCCCACGCCTGCGGTCCGCGAGATCGGGTCCTGCATGTTGGAGACGATGTAGTTGGCCAGGTCGTCCTTGGTCATGCTGCCGTCTTCGGATACCAGGCCGATCACCAGCAGGAAGTTCTTCACTGCCTTGGTGACGCGGATACCTTGCTGCTGCACTTCCTGCGGCAACAGCGGGGTGGCCAGGTTCAGCTTGTTCTGTACCTGGACCTGCGCGGTGTCCGAGTTGGTGCCCTGCTCGAAGGTGGCAGTGATGGTCATGCTGCCGTCGGAGTTACTTTCCGACGACACATAACGCAGGTTGTCGATACCGTTGAGCTGCTGCTCGATCACCTGCACCACGGTGTCCTGCACCGTCTGCGCCGAGGCGCCCGGGTAGGTCACGGAAATGGCGATGGCCGGCGGGGCGATGCTCGGGTACTGGTTGATCGGCAGCTTCAGGATCGACAGGGCGCCGACCAGCATGATCACCAGGGCGATCACCCAGGCGAAGATCGGGCGATCGATAAAGAACTTCGACATGGTTTACTCCGCTTTGGCGTCAGCTTTGGCCGTGTTGGCCTGAGCAGGGCCGGCCGGCTTCTTGACGTTGGTGGCTTCGCTGACCTTGACCTCGACGCCCGGTCGCACGAACTGCAGCCCTTCGGTGATCAGACGGTCGCCCGGGTTCAGGCCTTCCTCGATCAGCCAGTCGCTGCCCAGGGTACGGCTGGCCTTGAGCTGGCGCAGTTCGACCTTGTTTTCCTGGTTGACCACCAGCGCGGTCGGCGCGCCCTTGAGGTCACGGGTCACGCCCTGTTGCGGGACCAGGATGGCGTTGGCGTTGACCCCGGCCTTGAGCCGCGCATGCACGAACATGCCGGGCAGCAGGGTGTGGTCGGGGTTGGGGAAGATCGCGCGCAGGGTGACGGAACCGGTGGTTTCGTCGACCGCGACTTCGGAGAACTCCAGGCGGCCCTGTTGCTTGAACAGGCTGCCGTCTTCCAGCACCAGCTGAACCTGGGCGGCGTTGTCGCCGGCCTTCTGCAACTGGCCGCTTTCCAGGTCACGGCGCAGCTTGAGCAGCTCGGCAGTGGACTGGGTGACGTCGACGTAGATTGGGTCGAGCTGCTGGATGGTGGCCATGGCGTTGGTCTGGCCGTTGTTCACCAGGGCACCTTCGGTGACCGAGGAGCGGCCTACACGGCCACTGATCGGTGCCAGAACCTTGGTGTAGCGCAGGTCGATCTGGGCGCTCTTGAGCGATGCCTCGGCCTGCAATCGTTTGGCATTGGCATCGTCGTATTCCTGCTTGGAGACGGCCTGCTCGTCGATCAGCTGCTTGTAGCGCTCGGCCAGCGAACGGGTAGCCTGCAGGTTGGCCTGGGCGTTGGCCAGGGTCGCCTCGTAGACGGCTGGATCGATCTGGTAGAGCTGTTGCCCTTCCTTGACGTCGCTGCCTTCCTTGAACAGGCGCTTGAGAATTATGCCGTTCACCTGTGGGCGGACCTCGGCCACACGATAGGCGCTGGTGCGCCCCGGCAGTTCCGAGGTCAGGGTGAAGGCTTGCGGTTGTACGGTTACGACGCCGACCTGAGGAGCCTGCGGCGCAGGCGCTGCTTCCTCTTTCTTACAGCCACTGAGCAGGGTTGCCAGGGCCACGGCGGAAACCAGGGCGGTTACGGCTGGCTTGAATTGCATGAGGATCCTCGGGTCGCAGGAGCAGGGGAGCTCAAGAATATAGTGGAAGTGCTTTTTCAGAAAAACGCTATCCGGTGGATAAATAGCTTGCTAAGGAATATACTTACATTCATGGTTGTTTGTAAATAGTGTCGGTGTGTCGTGCATGACCACCGCCGATCACCCAAATCCACCCGGGAGCGGCCCTGAAAGCGCCTGCCCCGACCCGATTCCCGCTCGCCAGATTGAGCGTGCGGGACTTGATGAGGTTGTACTGCCATGGTCCGTCGAACCAAAGAAGAAGCCCAGGAAACCCGTGCCCAGATCATCGAGGCGGCGGAGAAGGCCTTCTACAAGCGCGGGGTGGCGCGTACCACCCTGGCCGACATCGCTGAGCTCGCGGGCGTTACTCGTGGAGCGATCTACTGGCACTTCAGCAACAAGGCCGAACTGGTGCAGGCGTTGCTCGACAGCCTGCATGAGACCCACGATCACTTGGCACGCGCCAGTGAACGCGAGGATGAGCTTGATCCGCTCGGCTGCATGCGCAAGCTGTTGCTGCAAGTGTTCAACGAGTTGGTGCTCGATGCCCGAACCCGGCGTATCAACGAAATCCTGCATCACAAGTGCGAGTTCACCGACGACATGTGTGAGATTCGCCAGCAGCGCCAGGGCGCGGTGCTGGATTGTCATCAAAGCATTGCCCTGGCCTTGGGTAATGCAGTTCGCCGCGGTCAGTTGCCTGCCGGGCTTGATATCGACCGGGCCGCGGTGGCCATGTTCGCCTATGTCGATGGCCTGATCGGCCGCTGGCTGCTGTTGCCGGACAGCTTCGACCTGCTGGTCGATGTCGAAAAATGGGTCGATACCGGGCTGGATATGCTGCGCTTGAGCCCGGCCTTGCGCAAATGACACTTTGTTAAGGATTGTGAGGAAGTGTTATTCCCATCTGGTTAAGCGGGGATTAACGCTTAAGGCAGGCACATACCCCGTACAAGCGGGCTTTCAATAGCCGCGCAATTGCCGGTCCGGCAATGCCAGCGCCGCCAGCAGCCCAATCAGCGAAGCTGCGGCACTGATCAGCAACAAGTGGCGGAAGGTTTCAAGTAGACGCGACTGGGTCAGTGGATCCGCCTCGCCCGCCTTGAGGCTGCCCAGCAGCGGGTTGCCCAGCAGTTCAAAGCCTCCCTGGTGCAACAGCGCCAGTAACAGGCTGGACATGCACGCCACCCCCATCGCCCCACCCAACGAGCGGAACAGGTTGGTGGTGCTGGTCGCCACGCCAATATCCTTGCTCTGCACCGCACTCTGGGTGCCTACCAGTGAAGTGGGGAACTGCAGGCCGCAGGCGATGCCGGTCAGCAGCATGAACAATGCGCTGAGTAACCCCGCCTGCGGCGGTGTCAGCGCTATGGCGGCGATCGCCAGCGGCATCAGCAGCGCTCCGGTGAGGATTTGCGGCTTGAAGCGGCCGGTGCGGCTGGTCATGCGTCCACCGGTGAAGGCGCCGATGGGCAGCCCCATGGCCAGCGGCAGCAGGTGCAGCGCCGCGCTATCGGCGCCGGCACCAGTGATGCCCTGGTAACGCAGGGGCATCAGCATGGTCAACGAGATTGACTGGAAGCTGGCGAAGAAGATCACGCACCAGCACAGTACCGCGACCCGGTTGCCGAACAGGCCCAGAGGCAACAGCGGCTCGCGGCAGCGCCGCTCGTGGGCTATGAACGCTGCCAGCCCCAGCAGTGCGCAGGCCAGCAACGCCAGGACCTCGGACGACTGCCAGGCATGTCCCTGGCCGACCAGGGTGATGCCCAGCAGCAGGCTGCCCAGGCCGATGATCATCAGCACCGCGCCGAGGTAGTCGACCTGGGCCAGGCGATGCTTGACCGGCAGGCCGTCCAGCGCCCGGTGGATCACCCACAGCGCGGTCAGTCCCAGCGGCAGGTTGATCCAGAACACCCAGCGCCAGGACAGGTACTCGGTCAGCCAGCCGCCCAGCACCGGCCCGGCGACGCTGGCCAGTGCGTACATGCTGCTGAAGTAGCCCTGATAGCGTCCGCGTTCGCGGGGCGGCACGAAGTCGCCGATGATTGCCTGGCTGACCGACACCATACCGCCGGCGCCGATACCCTGAAGCACCCGGGCCAGCACCAGTTGCGGCATGTCCTGGGCCAGGCCGCAGGCCACCGAGGCGAGGGTGAACAGGGCGGTGCCGGTGAGGATCATGCGTCGCCGCCCGTACAGGTCACCGAGCTTGCCGTAGATCGGCACGGCGATGGTCATCGCGACCATGTAGCCGGAGATGACCCAGGCCAGAAGGCCGACATCGTTGAACTGCGCGGAGATAGCCGGCAGGGAGACGGCGACGATGGTCTGGTCGAGGGCGCCAAGGAGGATCGCCAGCATCAGGGCGGTGAGGACGCTGCGCAGAACGGTTGGGGGCAGGGCGGCGGTCACGGTGAGTACCTTGTAGTCAGAGCTGGCGCGATCGCGAGGCATCGTGGGAGTGGGCTTGCCCCGCGATGGGCTCATTCATGATGGGGCATTGTACGCTGAGTTACATAGCTGCCTATGTACTTCGTGCATCCCCTATGCAAGATCGGCATTGGCGCATTCATCCAGTGCTGCATGGCCGCGTGATATCGTGGCTTGGCCGCAGAGGCTGAAATCCGGGGGCTGCACCAGCTTGGTGCAACCATTTTCCAGCGGGTTTCGCGTTGCTGTATGTCCACACCTTCTATTCCTCTGCCTGCATGTCGTGCATGACCGCCCTGATGGCGACGGTTGGAACAGTCAGGTAGACCCGATACAGGGGTCGGTTGTCAGCCGTTCACAATTTCTCATTACAAGCGGAGTGATCATGCCCAAGGCTTCCCACCACGATCTGCGTTTTGCCTTCCGCGAACTGCTTGCTTCCGGTTCGTGCTATCACACCGCGTCGGTCTTCGATCCGATGTCAGCTCGTATTGCCGCCGACCTTGGTTTTGAAGTCGGCATTCTCGGCGGTTCGGTCGCCTCGTTGCAGGTTCTGGCCGCGCCGGATTTCGCCCTGATCACCCTGAGCGAGTTCGTCGAGCAGGCCACCCGTATTGGCCGTGTCGCCCAGTTGCCGGTGCTTGCCGACGCCGACCACGGCTACGGCAATGCGCTCAACGTGATGCGCACGGTGATCGAACTGGAACGCGCCGGCGTTGCCGCGCTGACCATCGAGGATACCCTGCTGCCGGCGCAGTTCGGTCGCAAGTCCACCGACCTGATCTCGGTGGAGGAGGGCGTGGGCAAGATTCGCGCGGCGCTGGAGGCGCGGGTCGATTCGGCCCTGGCGATCATTGCCCGCACCAATGCTGGCGTGTTGAGCACCGAGGAAATCATCGTGCGCACCCAGAGCTACCAGAAGGCTGGTGCCGATGGCATCTGCATGGTGGGGGTGAAGGACTTCGAGCAACTCGAGCAGATCGCCGAACACCTGAGCGTGCCGTTGATGCTGGTGACCTACGCCAACCCCAACCTGCGCGACGATGAGCGCCTGGCGCGCCTGGGCGTGCGTATCGTGGTCGACGGCCATGCCGCCTACTTCGCCGCGATCAAGGCCACCTACGACTGCCTGCGCCAGCAGCGTGGCCTGCAGCACAAGGCGGACAGCCTCGGTGCCACCGAGCTTTCGCACACCTATACCCAGCCCGAGGACTACATCCGTTGGGCCAAGGAATACATGAGTGTCGAGGAATGAGCAGGTTCCTGAAAGCGTTCGAGGGGCGTTGATAGGTACTGGGTGATAGGTCCAGTCAACGTCTGTGGAAGGTGGAGCTTAAGCGCAATGGCTCCACCGCCAGCAGCATGCACAGCAGTTGTGCTTGTCAGCGTTCAGAGCAAGTCACAATGTTTGGCGCTTCCGAGCTGTCCGTCTCTCACCTAGTAAAAATGCTAGTTTTTTTTGCGTTGCCATCATGGTTAATTGAGTCCGTGGTTCACTTAATCATGGAGCTTGCAATGAACGACGAAAATACTAAGAAAGATGGATTGTCAGAGACTAAGCAGACATACCGTGATAATGAGGTTAACTTTTCACCCGATTGGCATGATGGCACCTCTCGTTACACGATCGCGAGTGGGAGTTATACACTAAACGAGGTTTACATCAGCGAGGGTGAAGATCCTGATCAGAAGAATAAAAAAGGCGATGTGAAGAGATTTTCTAATGACGGCAAGATGTTGTTTGAGGTGGGGCGCTCCGGGTCCAAGGACGTAGCCAAGAGCTGGTCGGAAATTGTTAAGCGGAAGAACAATACTTTTGACGATGATCCAGGTGATCTGAATTTTGCCTTTGAAGGGGACTTGCTGTTAACGCTGACGGATGGAGAGTTTGGTGCTGATAAGCGGGAATTCTTGTTTAGGGATGTCTGGGTAGGCCAAGGTTCCACATGGTTTAATAATAACTGGTGGTTTGGCGGGCCGCACTGTGAAAATATCGGTGACCATACCGTAAGCTGTAGGGGGGAATCTACGCTTAATCATGCCCCGGTTAGAATGGATTTCAGGCGTGGGGGGAGCAATGCGGTCGATCGATATGATCTCCGCAACCTTACCTATGATGACTTCACGCATTGGATGGGGGAGCTGGATCCTAGCACGCGACTCGACAGGATTGTCATGCCGGGGAGCCATAATGCGGGTATGTACGAGACCAAAAACTGCTCCCCTGATATGGATATCACACGCTGGATGTCCAAGACTCAAGGCCAGAGCATCTATACGCAGCTGAGTGTTGGATCAAGGTATTTTGATTTGCGAATCAAAAAACATGATGGCAATCTCATTACTACTCATCGAGAAAACAATACGACGGGTAAAGGTTGTGATGGGGCTAAACTGCAAGTAATCATGGATGATGTAAAGAAGTTTTTGGGCGAGTCTCCTTCTGAAGTCGTTATTCTGAAAATTAGCCATTTTAAAGACCTTGCTGTTGAAAAAGACGTAAAATCTTTGATGGATAGTTATGCCAGTATTCTCTATAAGAACGCTGACAGGGGGGTCAATTTGGCTGAGCTGACGCTCGGTGATGTCAAGGGTAAGGTGCTGTTGGTACTTAGCGAGGCTTTGGAGCCTGAGCCTGAACGTGGTTACTTCTCTTACCGTGATGGCTCCGCCAGAGGCTCAAATCTTGTAGTGTATGACAAATATACGAATACAACTGACTACAAGGAGATGCGGGCTGATCAGCTGGATAAGCTCAATAAAACCGGTGGGCTTGGTCAAGGATTCTTGTTCCTCCTGTCCTGGACGTTGACAGCTAATGGGTCCGAGTTTTGGTCAAGTGTTGAGCAAATGGCCAGGCTGGCCAACAAATGGTTACCACAAGGTCTAGCTGACCTGACGAAAATGCCCAACATTGTCTATCTGGATTTTATCAATGCGGACGTTGCAGCGTATATCATCCTCCGGAACTTCCCCGCGGATGCATCGACCAAAGCACGTTTTGAAGTGAAGAAAAGCCTCAAGTAATCACCTTTATCGCGCCGTCCACTCAACGGACGGCGCGATTAAAGGTGCGCTATGAAGTATGCGTCATGCCTGCTGGTAGCTGTTGACAGCTCGGGGCTGAGGCCGTATGGCCCTGCCGCTGCGGTCAGGGCCATGGCAAGGCCCCTTCCATAGAGGGAATAATTACCCTCCCAGATCATTGTCCCACTCCGGTTCGTCACCAAACCGCTGAGCAAGAAAGTCCAGCATGCTGCGCAACGTCGCCGGCATGTGTTTGCGCGAGGTGTACACCGCATTCAGGGTCAGTTCCCGTGGCTTGGCTTGCGGCAGCAATCGCACCAGCTCGCCACTGCGCAGCGCGGCGGCCGCCTGGTAGGTGGGCAGCATGGCGATGCCGGCATGGGCCAGGGCGGCTTTCTGCAGGGTCATGGCCTCGTTGGCGCTGATGTTGCCCTGCACCGGCACGGCGACGTTCTGCCCGTCCACCTCGAAGTGCCACAGGCTGTGACCGAAGTAGGCGTGGGTCAGGCAGTTGTGCTGGCTCAACGCCTCGACCCGGTCCGGCGTACCGTGCTCGCGCAGGTAGGCGGGGCTGGCGCAGACCACCGAACGGCACACGCTCAGGCGCCGGGCGATGAGGTTGGGGTCGACATCGTTGCTGGTGCGGATCGCCAGGTCGATGCGTTCGTCCACCAGGTTGACGGTGCGGTCGAGCATCTGCAGCTCAACCTTCACCCCAGGGTAGCGTTTGACGTAGGCCGCCAGCGCATTCACCAACTGGGCCTGGCCGAACGAGGTGCTGACGCTGATGCGCAGCTCGCCACGGGGCGCGTCGTCCGGTTGGCGCACGGCGCTTTGCAGGTCGCCGGCCAGCTCCAGCAACTGTCGACAGCGTGGCAGGGTCTCGAGGCCTGCCGCGGTCAGGCTGAGCTTGCGGGTGGTGCGTTGCATCAGGCGTGCCCCGACCCAGTCCTCCAACTCCGCCAGGTAGCGGGATACCACGGGCCTGGAGAGTTCCAGGTGGTCCGCGGCGGCCGACTGGCTGCCCAGGTCGACGACGGTGACGAATACGCGCATGGCGTTGAGTCGGTCCATGATCTGTCCGATTTTAGAAACAAACTGTGTCGAAGCATCGCATTTTTTGTATTGGATGGGGCAACTAAGCTTGCATCCATCTTCCCGCTCACAGGATCTTGCAATGTCTCTCTTCACGCCCCTTCGCGGCCTGCTGCTGGCCTGCCTTACCCTCGGTGGCCAGGCCATGGCTGCCGAACCGCTCAAACTGGAAGCCTACAACCCCGGTCACGCGGCGATCTTCCCGGTCAGCTCGGTGATCGTCAGCGGTGCCCACGACGCCATCCTGGTCGACGCCCAGTTCGGCAAGGCCCAGGCCGAGCAGGTGGTCGAGCGCCTGCGTGCCAGCGGCAAGCAGCTGACCACCATCTACGTCAGCCATGGCGACCCGGACTACTACTTCGGCCTGGACACCATCACCCAGGCGTTCCCCAAGGCCCGCGTGGTCGCCTCGGCCGCCACGGTCGAGCACATTCGCAAGACCATGGACGCCAAGCTGGCCTACTGGGGCCCGCAGATGGGCGCGGACAAGCCGGCACGTCTGGTGGTGCCCCAGGTACTGCAGGGTGATCGCCTGGAATTGGAAGGCCAGGCACTGCAGGTCGTCGGCCTGGACGGTCCGCAGCCGGACCGTAGCTTCGTGTGGATTCCCTCGATCAAGGCAGTGGTCGGTGGCGTGGTGGTTTCCGAGGGCATCCATGTGTGGATGGCCGACACCCAGACCGCGCAATCCCACGCCGACTGGCTGAAGACCCTGGCGAAGATCGAGCAACTCGCACCGCGCACGGTGATCCCGGGGCACTACCTGGGGGACAGCAGCCGTTCGCTGGACGCAGTGCGTTTCACCGCCGGCTACATTCGTGACTTCGATACCGAGGCCGCCAAGGCTGCCAATGGCGCCGCGCTGATCGCGGCGATGAAGCAGCGCTACCCGAACCTGGGTGACGAGAGCTCCCTTGAATTGGGTGCCAAGGTCGCCAAGGGCGAGATGAAGTGGTAACCCCTTTCAACCTGTTGGAGTGTTTCCCATGAGCAAGATCGCAATCATCGGCGCCACCGGGCGCGCCGGCAGCCAGTTGCTGGAAGAGGCCCTGCGTCGGGGTCACAGTGTGGTGGCCATCGCCCGCAATCCGAGTGCGCTGCAAGGCCGTGACGGCGTGACGGTCAAGGCGCTGGATGCCAAGGACAGTGCCGCCCTGCAGGCGGCCGTGACAGGCTGTGACGCGGTGCTGAGCGCGGCGCATTTCTCGACCATCGAGCCTGAAGCGATCATCGAGCCGGTCAAGCGTGCTGGGGTCAAGCGCCTGCTGGTGGTGGGCGGGGCCGGCAGCCTGCTGCTGCCGTCCGGGCACCGGGTGATCGACAGCCCGGATTTCCCGGAAGCCTACAAGGCCGAGGCCAATGCCGGTGTGCGCTTCCTCGATACGCTGCGCCAGGAGCCGACCCTGGACTGGACCTTCCTGTCGCCGTCGGCGGAGTTCGTCGAAGGTCAGCGCAGCGGGCACTACGCCCTGGGCAAGGATCACCTGCTGATCGGTGCCGATGGCAAAAGCTGGATCACCTTTGCCGACTATGCCATCGCCATGCTCGACGAGCTGGAAAAGCCGGCGCATTCACGGGCACGCTTCACGGTCGGCTACTGAGTCGTCTGCACCGCGGGGCAAGTCCGGTCGCGATTGATGTCATGTACGGGCACGCCCTTGCAGCCATTCCATCAACTCGACCAACCCCGTGGGCATGCTCTTCGACGGGCTGACCAGGTAATACCCCTTCCCGGTCGTCACCTTCAGCTCGAACGGCATGCACAAACGCCCGGCGCGCAGGTCATCACCAATCAGCGCAAAGTCGCCGATGGCGATCCCGGTCCCCTGGGAGGCCATGGCCATTGCCATGTCCAGCGTCTCGAAGTGCTGCTTCGGCCCCTGGGGGTCGAAGCCGGCATTGGCCGCCTGCAACCACAACCGCCAGTCGTGCTCGTCCCGAGAGGGGTGCAGCAGCATCTGCCGCGCCAGATCCTGCAACTGCAAGGGGCCGCCCGATATTGATGGTGCGCAGACCGGTGTCAGTTGTTCATCGAACAGCTTGCGTACCTGCAGCCCATGGTTCGGCACCGCGCCATACACAACGGCCGCATCGAAGCCCTCGCGGCGAAAATCCACGCCATGCTGCACCGTGGTGGTCAATTCCACTGGCACGTCCGGGCGTAGCGCCTGCCACTCCAGCAAGCGTGGCAGCAGCCAACGCATCACACAGGTCGGCGCCTTGAGCTGCAGCGTCGTGCTGCGTCCGCCGACTTCGCGCACGCCTTGCTCGATCAGGACGAAGACCTGCTGTACCCGGGGCAGCCAGTCCTGTCCTTCGCGGGTTAGGGCCAGGCCTCGGGCCTGGCGCTGGAACAGCGCATAGCCCAGGTGTTCCTCGAGGCCGGCGATCTGTCGGCTGACCGCGCCTTGGGTGATGTGCAGCTGCTGCGCGGCACGGGTGAAGTTGCAGTGCTGAGCGGTCACCAGGAAGGTGTGCAGGGCGGGGAGGGGCGGCAGGCGTTTCATTGTGACAAGCCATGATATGAAGTCATGGCTAGTATGTGTTTTTTTGCATTGTGGCGGTAGTCGGCCCTTGGTTCCATGAGCACCAGTCTCAACAAGAATCGGGTACTCGATGATGGCAACCTGTGGTGAAGTGCTGGTCAAACTCCTCGAAGGCTATGGTGTCGATCATGTCTTCGGCATTCCCGGCGTGCATACCGTGGAACTCTACCGCGGCCTGGCTGCCTCCTCGATCCGCCACATCACCCCGCGCCACGAGCAGGGCGCCGGGTTCATGGCCGATGGCTACTCGCGTACCCGGGGCAAGCCTGGGGTGTGCTTCATCATCACCGGCCCGGGCATGACCAACATCACCACCGCCATGGGCCAGGCCTACGCCGACTCGATCCCGATGCTGGTGATTTCCAGCGTGCAGTCGCGCAGCCAGCTGGGTGGTGGGCGCGGCAAGTTGCACGAACTGCCCAACCAGGCCGGGCTGGTGGCGGGGGTGGCGGCGTTTTCGCACACCTTGATGAGTGCCGATGACCTGCCCGAGGCATTGGCCCGTGCCTTTGCCGTGTTCGACGGAGGCCGCCCGCGCCCGGTGCATATCGAGATCCCGCTGGATGTGCTGGTGGAGCCCGCCGATCACCTGCTGCCGGGCCGCCCGGTGCGCACCGCGCGCGCGGGCGCGGCGCCGCAGACCGTGCAGCAGATGGCCCTGCGCCTGGCCAAGGCGCGCCGACCGTTGATCCTCGCCGGCGGTGGTGCCCTGGAAGCCGGCGCCGGGCTGGCCAGGCTGGCCGAGCACCTGCAGGCGCCGGTGGCGCTGACCATCAATGCCAAGGGGCTGCTGCCGGCCAACCATCCGCTGCAGATCGGCTCGACCCAGACTTTGCCGGCCACCCGTGCGTTGGTCGCCGAGGCCGATGTGGTGCTGGCCATCGGTACCGAGCTGGCCGAGACCGACTATGACGTGACGTTCAAGGGCGGTTTCGAAATCCCTGGCAGCCTGCTGCGGATCGATATCGACCCGGACCAGACGGTGCGCAACTATCTGCCCGAGCTGGCCCTGGTGGCCGATGCCGCACAGGCGACCGAGGCCCTTCTGGTGGCCTTGCACATGCAGGCGCAACCCCCGCGTGATGATAACTGGGGCGCTGCTCGGGCCGCTCGGCTTCGCCAGGACAACGCCGCAACCTGGGATCAGCCGACCCTGAGCCAGACCCGTTTGCTGCATGGCATCCTGGAAACCCTGCCGGACGCTGTGCTGGTGGGCGATTCGACCCAGCCGGTCTACACCGGCAACCTGACCCTGGACATGACCCGACCGCGTCGCTGGTTCAATGCCTCGACCGGCTACGGCACGCTGGGCTATGCGTTGCCGGCGGCCATGGGCGCCTGGCTCGGCAGTGCCGAAGCACGCGCCGCACGTGTACCCACGGTATGCCTGATCGGTGATGGCGGGCTGCAGTTCACCCTGCCCGAGCTGGCCAGTGCCGTCGAGGCGCAGGTGCCGCTGATCGTGCTGCTGTGGAACAACCAGGGGTACGAGGAAATCAAGAAATACATGGTCAACCGGGCGATCGAGCCGGTCGGTGTGGACATCCACACCCCGGACTTCATCGGCGTGGCACGGGCGCTGGGGGCCGATGCCGAGTCGGTGGCTGACGTGGCGCAGTTGCAGGCGGCGCTGGGCCGAGCGGTGGAGCGCCCGGGGCCGACGCTGATCCAGGTGGATCAGGGGCAATGGCAGTTGGCTGTGCAAGGCTGACTGCGACACGAGGGCTATGCCCTCGATTCGCCGGCAGGCCGGCTCCCCTCTATCGCGCCGCCCTCAGGTTAAGCGCCATCCCTGTGGGAGCTGGCTTGCCAGCGATGAGGCCATTACAAACCACACAAGATTGTTGCTCCCCCAGGTGTGGTTGGTTACTCAGCTGGCGCTGGCGCGCAACCTTGCCACGTCACGGATCGGCGGCGCGCCGTACAGCCGGCTGTATTCGCGGCTGAACTGGGATGGGCTCTCGTAGCCCACCCGGTAGCCGGCCACGGCAGCCTCCAACCCCTCGTTGAACATCAGGCGTCTGGCCTCCTGCAGGCGCAGTTGCTTCTGGTACTGCAACGGGCTCATCGACGTCACCGACTTGAAGCGGTGATGCAGGGTGGAGACGCTGAGGTTCACTTCCCGGGCGAGGTCTTCGATACGCAATGGCTGGTGGTAATGGTTGTTGAGCCAGGTAATCGCCTGGCAGACCCGATGGGTCTGGCTGTTGGCCAGGGCGATTTCGTACAGCCGGTAACCCTGGGGGCCGCGCAACAGGCGGTAGAAGATTTCCCGGCGGATCATCGGCGCAAGGATGGCAATGTCGCGTGGCGAGTCCAGCAGTTTGATCAGGCGGATCAACGCGTCCAGAAGCTGCGGATCGCTTTTCTCCACGTACAGGCCGAGGCCTGATGGCCGGTTTGGCACCACCATCGGGCTGCTTTCGGCGATCAGCTGGCTCAGTTGCGCCGGGTCGATGTCCAGGCGCAAGCCCAATGCGGGATGCTCGGGGCTGGCCTTGAGCAGGGCGCCGCTGATCGGCAAGGTGACCGACACCACCATGTAGTGCAGCGGATCATAGGCGTAATGTTCGTCGCCGAGGATCAGGGTCTTGCTGCCTTGGGCAAGAATGCACAACGCCGGCTGGGCCAGCGCAGGCATGCCGCGGATCTCCTCCTTGTAACAGGTGAGGTAAAGGTCTTCGATGGCCGACGCCGGGCCATGGGGCTGGCCGGCGTGGCGCTGGATCAGCGCGGCCAGTTCCTGGCGCTGCAGCTCAAGGGTCGAGTCGGGTGGCGGGAGCGTGGTCATGGCGTGGTTCCTCTACTGACCGGGCCAGCATAGGTATGGGCAATGTCGGGCGCTAGTCGAATGCTGTCGTTCGATTGCCTGATCCTGTCGCGCGGCAGGATCAGGCAATCGCTCGGCAGTAATGGCCTAACGTCGCGCGAGGGGCGGGCCCTAATCTTGGCAGCCTGTTTTCCCGTCCGTAGCGCTTCAAGGAGATCGTTCATGACCCAGCCTCAACCGGTCACTCACCTGGCTTTCATCCGCGCCAGCAACGGTCGTTCGGCGGAACTCGGCATGCGTCTGCGCGACCTGCTGGAGCCGTCGCTGCGGGCGCCCGGCTGCCTGAGCTTCAGTGTGCAGCGTTCGCAGGTCGATGCCGATCTGTGGCTGCTCAGCGGCAGCTGGAGCGACCAGCAGGCGATGAGCGGCTATTTCGCCTCGCCCACCCTGGAGGTGTTTGGCGAGCTGGTTCAGGCGCAGGTGGTCAGCAGCCTGGACCTGCATACCTTCGCCTGATGTGTAGAATGCCGCCCCTACATCATTCAGGCGGAGTGCAGCATGGCACGTAGAGAATTCCCCCACTTCGAAGCGGTCTCGGCGATGGTCCCGGTGCAAGGCGGCGGCTACCACGCGGCGATCGCCGTGAAGGCCCTGGGCATGGGCGGTGCGCCGCGCTTTCACAAAGTGCTCGACGGGCAGGTGTTCCAGTCGGCGATCGCGGCCGACGAGGCCGCTTGTGCTGAACTCGAACGCCTGCAGGGTGTGGGCGAGGAAGGCGAGTTGATCTTCTGATCAGGCTTGCGGCCGGGCCATCTTGAACAGCTCGCCCAGCGCAAAGTAGTCGGCTGGGCCGCCGCCACGCAGGATAGGCTCGGCGGCGGCGGTGTCGTAGATGCCGTCCTTGAGCAGGTGTTCTGCAATGTGTACCGCCACTACCTCTCCGAGGATCAGCCAGCTGGGAACCACCTCCTGGTCGGCGCGCTTGAGCTGGACGATCTGGCTGACCTTGCATTCGAAGCTCACCGGGCTCTCGCCCACGCGTGGCACCTTGACCACGTTGGACATGGCCGGGGTCAGGCCACTGAGCGCGAACTCGTCGATATCTGCCGCCACCGCGGCACAGCTCTGGTTCATCTGCTCGGCCAGCGGTCGGGTAGCCAGGTTCCAGACGAACTCGCCGGTCTGCTCGATGTTGTTCAGGCTGTCTTTGCGCCCGACGCTGCAGAAACCGATGATCGGTGGGATGTAGTTGAAGGCGTTGAAGAAGCTGTAGGGCGCCAAATTCAAGCGGCCTTCGCGGTCGTGGCTGGAGATCCAGCCGATGGGCCGTGGGCCGACGATGGCGTTGAACGGGTCGTGGGGCAGGCCGTGGCCTTTGGCGGGTTCGTAGTAGTACATCTGCGCAAGGCCGTGAGGCCCTTCCTGGTGGGGGACGAGGCGCCTAGTGTGCCAAGGCTTGGCTCAACTGAAAATGATCAAGCCCGGCCAAAGCCGGGCTGGTAGCGCGCATCAGCAATCAGCTGATGCGGTGGCCGTTGGTGCGGTCGAAACCATCCTCCGCGAAGCGCTGGCCACCGGTGCGGTCGAAACCATCCTCCGCGAAGCGCTGGCCGCCGGTGCGATCAAAACCGTCTTCAGCGAAGCGTTGGCCGCCGGTGCGATCGAAGCCGTCTTCGGCGAAACGCTGGCCGCCGGTGCGATCGAAGCCGTCTTCGGCGAACCGCTGGCCGCCGGTACGATCGAAGCCATCTTCTGCATAGGTGGCCGATTGACTCTGCACAGCAGCGAAGGTGTGGGCGCCGGTACGGTCAAAACCGTCTTCGGCGAAGGCGCCAGTGGCCAGAACAGAGAGGACAAGGGTGAGGATCAGTTTGTTTTTCATGGTCGTTGCTCCGGTGAGTTGCTAGGGGTTGTTGTTTCTATGGGTTCAATGCTACGCCAATTAAATTGATTAAAAAGCGCAAAAAATCACGTATAAAAATCGATTAAATTGATCTTTTTCGGCGCGGGTAACTTCAGGAAACTGCCGCTGGCGCCCTAGCCACCGTCCAATGCCGTTACCATCGGTTTGCGCAGGGCCAGGCCGGTGACAGGGCCATTTCAGCTTGGGCCTAGGCAGTTAATTGGGAATTAAGGGAATAGGTGGCTTTTCCCGAGATGGCGACCGGTTACCCGTGCGCAAGGTGTAGCGCGATCGAGATTTTCAGATGCGGCTCATTATGTGAGCCGAATAGCACTATTATTCGGCTCACAATCCATTAAAAAAGGGGCGGCCCGTCATCCGGAGCGCCCCTTCTCACGTTTGGTGAGCAGTGATCAGTCAGTGGTGATCCGCGAATGTTGCTTGGTGTCCTTCATGGTTGCGTACACCAGCAGCGAACAGGCGATGCAGGCGGTGACGTACCAGTAGAAGCCGGTCTCCATGCCGATGCTCTTGAACCACAGGGCCACGTACTCGGCGGTGCCGCCGAAGATCGACACGGTCAGCGCGTACGGCAGGCCGACGCCCAGGGCGCGGATTTCGGTGGGGAACAGCTCGGCCTTCACCACAGCGTTGATCGAGGTGTAGCCGCTGACGATGATCAGCGCGGCCATGATCAGGAAGAACGCGCCCCACCAGGTCTGGATGGTGTGCAGGGTGCTGAGGATCGGCACGGTGAACAGGGTGCCGAGCACACCGAAGGCGATCAGGATCGGGCGCCGGCCGATCTTGTCGGACAGGCCGCCGATCACCGGCTGCAGGCACATGAACAGGAACAGTGTGGCCGCCGAGATGGTGGTCGAGTCGCTGATGCTCATCCCCACCGTGTTGACCAGGTACTTCTGCATGTAGGTGGTATAGGTGTAGAAGGCCAGGGTGCCGCCCATGGTCAGGCCGACCACGGTCATCAGTTCCTTGGGATGGCGCAGCAGGGTGCGCATCAGACTCTCTTTGGACTTTTCCTTCTTGGTGAAGGAGGCGGTCTCTTCCATGCCACGGCGCAGGTACAAGGCGACTACCGCGCACAGCGCGCCGATCACGAAGGGCACACGCCAGCCCCAGGCGTACAGCTCCTCGGTGGTCAGCGTGTTCTGCAGGACGATCAGCACTGCCAGGGCGATGAGCTGGCCGGAGATCAGGGTGACGTACTGGAAGCTGGAGAAGAAGCCGCGGCGTTCCTTGCTGGCCATCTCGCTCAGGTAGGTGGCCGACGTGCCGTACTCGCCGCCTACCGACAGGCCCTGCATCAAGCGGGCGATGACCAGCAGGATCGGCGCGGCGACGCCGATGGTCTCGTACCCTGGCGTCAGGGCGATGACCAGCGAGCCTGCGCACATCAGCAGCACCGAGGCCATCAGCGCCGCCTTGCGGCCCTTGCGGTCGGCGTACAGGCCCATCAGCCAGCCACCGATCGGGCGCATGAGGAAGCCCACGGCGAAGATTGCGGCGGTGTTGAGCAGTTGGGCGGTGGTGTCGCCGGCGGGGAAGAAGGCCTTGGCGAAGTACAGCGAGAACGCGGCGTAGACGTACCAGTCGTACCATTCGACCATGTTGCCGATGGAACCACTGAAGATCGATTTGAGGCGGCTGGCGGTGGACTTTTCCGTGGCGGGCGCGACGGCTGCCCCGGTGGGCAGAGTGCTGGCGTTATCCATCAGGGATACCTTCTCGTTGTTTTTGTGGGGTGCGCTCGGGGCGCAAGTTGAGAAGGGTTTTGCAGAAGGTGTGCCAGATGGGTGCGCAGTGATCCATTTGGGGGCGTCTTGTGCCCCACCGCTGGCAGGCCAGCTCCCACAGTGACTGGCTTGGCGTGGTGCTTTGCGGGAGCTGGCTTGCCTGCGATGGTCTGCAAGACAGCCCCGGCGATTCAGCATGCAGTGAGCGAACTTCCGCTCATTTGCCTGGATCTATAGGCGGAAATCCGCTCATTCGCTGCCGAGAAAGTCCTCGCGCACCAGCCCATGCCGCTGCATCTTCTCGTTCAACGTGCGCCGCGGCAGTTGCAGCGCCTCCATCACCCCCTTGATCTCGCCCTTGTGCTGGCGCAGCGCGGCACGCAGACACTGGGCCTCGAAGGCCTCCATCTGTTCGCTCAGAGACTCCCCTCCTGGCAGGCTCTCAAGGTTCGGCGACCCCAGCCCCAGGGCATGACGTTCAGCGGCATTGGCCAGTTCGCGCACATTGCCTGGCCAATCGTGGGCCAACAGGCCCGCCAGTTGTACGCCGCCAAGTGACGGGGCGTTGCGCCCGAGACGTTCGCTGGCAGCACGGGCGAAATGCTCGAACAGCAACGGGATATCCTCCCGCCGCTCGCGCAAAGGGGCCAGGCGCAACTCGGCGACGTTCAGGCGATAGGCCAGATCCTCGCGGAAACGCCCGGCGCGGGCTTCCTCGAGCAGGTCCGGTTTGGTCGCAGCGATGATGCGCAGGTCGACGGCGATGCTCTGGTTGGCGCCCAGTCGTTCGAGCTTCTGCTCCTGGATCACCCGCAGTAGCTTGGCTTGCTGGGCCAGGGGCATGCTCTCGATTTCGTCGAGGAACACCGTTCCGCCATTGGCGTACTCCAGCTTGCCGATGCGCTTGCCCTGGGCGCCGGTGAAGGCGCCGCTCTCATGGCCGAACAGCTCGGCCTCGAAGAGCGTCTCGGGAATGGCTGCGCAGTTGAGCGCGACAAAGGGTTTGTCGGCGCGCGGGCCGAAGTCGTGCAGGCAGCGGGCCACGCGCTCCTTGCCACTGCCGGTTTCACCCCGGATCAGCACGTTGACCGGCAGGCTGGCCAGCTCGAGTACCTGGCGACGCAACTGCTGCAGCCCCTGGGACATGCCCAGCAAGGTGTTCTCCAGCTGTGCCTTGAGGTCGGCCTGCTCATGAAGGCGGCGGTTTTCCAAGACCAGCTGGCGTTTTTCCAGGGCCCGGCGCAGGCTGCCCATCAGGTGCTGCGGGGTGAAGGGTTTTTCCAGGAAATCGTAGGCACCGTTGCGCATCGCCTCCACCGCCATGGGTACATCGCCATGGCCGGTGAGCAGGATCACCGGTAGATCAGGGTCGGCCTGCTGTAACCGGTCGAGCAGCTGCAGGCCGGACATGCCGGGCATGCGCACGTCGCTGAGGATCACGCCGGGAAAGTGCGCCGGGAGTTGCGCCAGGCACTCCTCGGCACGCTCGAACAGTTGCACGTTGAAGCCCGACAGGCTCAGCCATTGTTCCACCGCCGCGCGGATACTGGCTTCGTCATCGACGACGATCACTGAATTCAACATACCGTCTCCAGGTCGCGGGGCAGGGTGAGGCTGAAGCGAGCGCCCCCCGGCAGGTTCTCGACCTGCAGATGGCCGCCGGCGTCGATGACGATGCCGTAGGAGATCGCCAGGCCCAGGCCGAGCCCCTCGCCGACCGGCTTGGTGGTGAAGAACGGGTCGAAGACCCGGCACAGGTCGGTGTCGAGGATACCGCCACCAGAGTCGAGCACGCTCAGGCGCCACTGTGCATCGTCCGCCTCGATACGGATCTCCAGACGTTTGTAGCGCTTGTCGGCCATGGCGTCGAGGGCGTTGCGCAGCAGGTTGATCAGCACCTGCTCCAGGCGGATCGCATCGCCACGGACCCAGGCCGGGCGTGCCAGGTACAGCGCGACTTCGACGCCTTCGGCGCGAATGCGGGTGTCCAGCAGGTGCAATGCCTGGTCGACCACGGTCGCCAGGTCCAGGCGTTCGCGCAGGCCGCCGGGGCTGTTGCGGGCGAAAGTCTTCAGGTGGCCGGTGAGCGCGGCCATGCGGGTCAGCATCTGCTCGAGCGGCTCAAGGGCCTGGCGGGCTTCTTCATGGCGGCCATGATCAAGCAGCAGGCGCAGGGTTTCCAGTTGCATGCGCTGGGTGGTCAGCGGCTGATTGATCTCATGGGCCAGGGCGGCCGACATCTGTCCCAGCGCCGCCAGTTTGGCCGACTGCACCAAGCCTTCCTGGGCCGTGCGCAGCTCGCGGGTACGCTCCTCGACCTGGCGCTTGAGCTCCTCGCGGCTGCGTTGGCGCAGACGGGCCAGGCGCAACCGCTGGCTGACGAACAGCGCGGCGAACACCAGGCTCAGCCAGACCGCCGCGGCGGCGAGGGCGGCGTTGCGCCCATCCTCGGCGACCTGCGGCTTGCGCAGCAGGTGCAGGGTCCAGCCTTCGGCCTCCAGGGGCAGGCGCTCCCACAGGTATTCGGCGGTGCCGTCCGGGCCTTGCACACGGGTGAGGTGGCTGGTGTCGGTGAAGCGGGTCAGGGCCTGGTGCTGCAGGGGCACCAGCGGCTGCTTGTCATACTGGCGGGTTTCGGCCAGCTCGGCGCGGTCGGCACCGGACAGCGGTTGCAGCTCGCGGTAACGCCAGCCGTCCTGGTTGGCGATGAAGGTGATGCCGCGGGCATCGCTGACCAGCAGGATATCGCTGCCCTGACGCCATTCACGTTCGAGCTCGGGGAACTCCAGCTTGACCACCATGGCGCCGAGGAAACGCCCTTGCTCATCGTTCACCGCGCTCGACAGGAAATAGCCCGGCACGCCGCTGGTCACGCCGACGGCGTAGAAGCGCCCGCTACCCTGGCTGCGGGTCTGTTTGAAATAGGGGCGAAAGCCGTAGTTGGAGCCGACGTAGGTGGTCGGCAGACGCCAGTTGCTGGCGGCGATGGCCAGGCCCGTGCGGTCCAGTAGCTCCAAGGTGGAGGAGTTGGCAGCGCCATTGATCCGTTCGAGCTTGCGGTTCAGGGCGTCCTGCACCGGTTCGGTGACCGGGCCGCGCAGGGCGGCGATCAGCTCCGGGTCCAGCGCCAGTACCGCAGGCAACGCACGGTAGCGCTCGATCAAGGTGTGCAGGGCGTTGGCGTACAGGCCCAGTTGCTGGCCGGCCCGGCGGGCGTCGGTTTCCATGGCCTGGCGCTTGGCCTGGTGCATGGCCCAGCCAGCGCTGAGGGTGGTGCCGACCAGAATCAGCAGGATGATCAAACCCAGGCGCAGGGTGCGGAAGGATGAGGGCATGGAGCGGATCCGGGATCTCGGTTGTCTGTGCCGGCCTCATCGCGGGGCAAGCCCGCTCCCACAGGACAATTCGCAACCCTGTGGGAGCGGGCTTGCCCCGCGATGAGGCCGAACCTGCTTAACGCAGCTCGAAGCTCTGCTGCTGCACCGCTTGCGAGTCGAGGCCGACCTGCACATTGAACTGGCCAGCCTCGGCGACGTGCTGCAGTTGGCCATTGTAGAACTTCAGGTCCTGCTCACTGATGTCGAAGGTCAAGGTTCGCGCTTCACCGGCCTTGAGCATCAGCTTTTGGAAGTTCTTCAATTCCTTGACCGGGCGGCTCATCGACGCACTCTGGTCCTGGATGTACAGCTGCACCACGGTCTCGCCGTCACGCTTGCCGGTGTTCTTCACCGTTACCTTGGCCTGCAGGGTGCCGCCGCGCTTGAGTTCCTTCTGCGACAGCGCCAGACCTGACAGCTCGAAGCTGGTGTAGCTCAGGCCGTAGCCGAATGGATACAGCGGGCCGTTGGGCTCCTCGAAGTATTGCGAGGTGTAGTTGCCCGGCTTGCCTGGAGTGAACGGGCGGCCGATGCGCATATGGTTGTAGTACATCGGGATCTGCCCGACCGAACGCGGGAAGGTGATGGCCAGGCGCCCGGATGGGTTGTAGTCGCCGAACAGCACGTCGGCGATGGCGTTGCCGCCCTCGGTGCCGCTGAACCAGGTTTCGAGGATGGCGTCGGCCTGTTCGCGTTCCCAGGCGATCGACAGTGGACGACCGTTCATCAGCACCAGCACCAGGGGCTTGCCGGTGGCTTTCAGCGCCTTGATCAGCTCGCGTTGCACCGCCGGGATCTCCAGGGTGGTGCGGCTCGAGGACTCGTGGGACATGCCACGGGATTCGCCGACCACCGCCACGACGACGTCCGATTGCTTGGCGGCCTTGACCGCTTCGTCGATCAGCACGGCGGCCGGGCGTGGGTCGTCGACGATTTCCGGGGCGTCGAAGTTGAGGAAGTTCAGGTAATCGAACATCGCCTTGTCGCCGGTGACGTTCGAGCCCTTGGCGTAGACCAGCTTGGCCTTGCCTTCGACGGCGCGACGCAGGCCTTCGCGCACGGTGACCGAATGCTGCGGTTTGCCGTCGGCGGCCCAGCTGCCCATCATGTCGATCGGCGCATCGGCCAGTGGGCCGACCAGGGCGATGGTGCCGGCCTTCTTCAGGGGCAAGGTCTGTTCGCGGTTCTCCAGCAACACCAGGCCACGGCGTGCCACATCACGCGCGGCTTCACGGTGCAGGCGGTCCTCGGCGTAGTAGTCCGTAAGGTCGGTCTCAGGCTTGGGAATGCGCACGTAGGGATCCTTGAACAGACCCATGTCGTACTTGGCACCCAGCACTTCACGCACCGCCTGGTCCAGTTCGGCCTGGCTGACTTCGCCGGACTTCAACAGCCCTGGCAGTTCTTCGCCGTAGAGGGTGTCGTTCATGCTCATGTCGATGCCGGCCTTGATCGCCAGCTTGGCGGCTTCGCGGCCGTCCTGGGCGACGCCGTGACGGATCAGTTCCTGGATGGCGCCGTGGTCGCTGATGGTCACGCCCTTGAAGCCCCACTCCTTGCGCAGCAGGTCGTTCATCAGCCAGGTGTTGGAGGTGGCCGGCACGCCGTTGATCGAGTTAAGTGCCACCATCACCCCGCCGGCACCGGCGTCGAGCGCGGCGCGATAGGGCGGCAGGTAGTCGTTGTACATCTTCGGCAGGCTCATATCGACCGTGTTGTAGTCGCGCCCGCCTTCCACCGCGCCGTACAGGGCGAAGTGCTTGACGATGGCCATGATGCTGTCGGGGTTGGCCGGGCTCGAGCCCTGGAACGACTTGACCATCACCTGGCCGATCTTCGAGGTCAGGTAGGTGTCTTCGCCGAAGCCTTCGCTGGTGCGCCCCCAGCGCGGGTCGCGGGCGATGTCGACCATCGGTGCGAAGGTCATGTCCAGCGAATCGGCAGCGGCCTCGATGGCTGAGGTGCGGCCGACCTTGGCGATGGCGTCCATGTCCCAGGACGACGCCAGGCCCAGACCGATCGGGAAGATGGTGCGCTCGCCATGGATGGTGTCGTAGGCGAAGAACATCGGGATCTTCAGGCGGCTGCGCATGGCCGCGTCCTGCATCGGCCGGTTCTCGGGGGCGGTACGCGAGTTGAAGGTGCCGCCGATGCGCCCGGCGGCGATTTCCTCGCGGATCTTCGCGTGGGGCATCTCGGGGCCGATGCTGATCAGGCGCAGCTGGCCGATCTTCTCGGCCTCGGTCATCTGGCTGATCAGATGGTCGACGAACGCCTGCTTGTCCTGCAGGGGCGGGGCGGTAGGGGCGGCAAGGGCCGCCTGACTGGCAAGGCCCATGGCCAGGCCCAGCAAAGACAGTTTCATCATCAATTCCGTTGTCGAGTGATAGCGGTGGGCCGAGACGTTTCGTACGCCTTGTTGTCGAGTCCGCTGGCCGTTCAGTGGATCATTCATCCATGATCCGACGCAGTCGCGGATTATGCCTTATCTGAGGCACTTGTTGAGATACACTCTCGCCCACCCGATTGCCGGGATAACAATGATAAGAACGCTCGAGAGACGATGGCATGACCGAATACGAACAGCGCCAGATCGCCGAGGCGATCGCCCGTGCCGAACGGCGCACCGACGCCGAGCTTGTGACCGTGCTGGCTCGCCGTGCCGATGATTTTCCCTACCTGCCGTTACTTTGGGCCGCCTTGCTGGCCTTGTTGATACCCGGCGTGTTGCACCTGTGGCTGGGTGGTATCGGCGTCAATGGCCTGTTGCTGGCGCAGATGCTGACCTTCATCAGCCTGTGTCTGGTGTTGCGCCATCCGCGCCTGGCCGCCTGGGTGGTGCCGTCCATACTGCGACGCCGGCGCGCTTCGGGCCTGGCCCGCCAGCAGTTTCTCGAGCTCAACCTGCAGCGTACCGCCGGTGCCACGGGGGTGCTGATCTTCGTCAGTGAAGCCGAGCGTCATGTCGAGATCCTGGTGGACGAGGGCATTGCCCGGCATTTGCCCGAGCAGGCACGCGAGGCGATCGTCGCCCGTTTCACCGACCAGGTGCGCCAGGGCCATACCTTGCAAGGCTTCGTCGAATGTATCGAGGCTTGCGGCGAGCTGCTCAGTGAACATGTTCCTCCGACCCATGCGCGCAACGAGCTGCCCAACCGCCTGGTGATTCTCGACTGACCGTTGGTGAGCAGGGGTGTGTTTCGCCAGGGGCACCATCGACGTAGAATGCCCGGCATTGCGCATCGCGCTCCCCGCATTTCGAGGCACCCGTTCCCATGTCTTCCCCTTCCTTCGCCCCTGGCGCGCCGGACGCGCGCGCCCAGTTCCTGAGCCTGCTCGCCGATGCCCTGGGCGACGGCAGCCTGAGCAAGCTGGTACTGGCCCGCCATGTCGGCGCCGACCAGACCCTGCAGCGGATCATCGCCAAGCCGGTGCAGATCAAGGGCCAGGCCTGCTTGTCGCTGGTCTACCGTCACCAGACCCGTGACATCACCCGCAACCTGGGGTTGGACGAGGCGCAGGCGTTGGTGGCCGAATTGTTGCCGGAGAGCTTTCGCAACGCACACCTGTTCACCGCTGCCGGCGAGGTGCAGCTGGAGTTCAGCAAGAAGGGCAAGCCGATGTTGCGCCGGCACGTGGCACAGCCGGCCCCACGCGAGGCGGGCGCTGGCGGGCATGATCGGGAGAAGAAGCGTTATCTGGCGCTGTCGCGGCCGTTCCTGCGCGACCTTGGGGTGACCGACGCGCAAGGTGCGTTGATCCCGTCGATGTCGCGCAAATGGAAGCAGATCAACAAGTTCATCGAAGTCTTCGACCATGCCTTGAGCGGTGCGCCCGTGGACGCGCAGCAAAGCCTGAAGGTCGCCGACTTCGGTTCGGGCAAGGGCTACCTGACGTTCGCCATGCACGATTACCTGCGCAACACCCTCGGGCGTGAGGCGCAGGTCACTGGCGTCGAACTGCGCCCGGACATGGTCGAGTTGTGCAATGCCGCCGCCGCGCGCCTGGAGCATCCGGGCCTGGTGTTCGAATGCGGCGATGTGCGCAGCGTGGTGCCTGAGGCCATCGATGTGATGATCGCCTTGCATGCCTGCGACATCGCCACCGACTATGCCATCCACACCGGTATTCGCTGTAACGCTGCGATCATCATGTGCTCGCCGTGCTGCCACAAGCAGATCCGCCCGCAGTTGCACAGCCCGGGGTTGTTGCAACCGATGCTGCAGTACGGGCTGCACCTGGGCCAGCAGGCCGAGATGCTCACCGACAGCCTGCGCGCCCTGTACCTGGAAGCTTGCGGCTACGAGACCAAGGTGTTCGAGTTCATCTCGCTCGAGCACACCAACAAGAACAAGATGATCCTTGCGGTCAAGCGCCGTCAGCCCCAGGACAATGCGGGTCTGCTGGAGAAAATCGCCGAGCTCAAGGCGTTCTATGGGGTGCGCGAGCATTGCCTGGAGACCCTGCTGAAGGCGGATGGGCTGATCGCTGGTTAAGGTCCATTCATGCTTTGCGTGGGCTACCGGTCGGTTGACTGGAAAGATGCAGCGCCTGGGATACCGAGCGCCGCCCGCGCGGCGCTCGATCTGATAGGCGCTGAAAGGCTGTCGCCAAGCACCTGGCAGCCCTCATACGAGGGCTCTCATGGCTCCGGGATGTAATGGAGTCGGTCTGTTCCGAGGGCCGCCGGTCGTGGATGTGCGGCAAGTGTTGCCGGATGCCCGGCTGATCGAGGTCAGTCCCGACCTGGTCGGCCTGACCGATGTTGCGGAGCTGGTGGGTGTTTCCCGGCAGAACATGCGCAAGCTCATGCTCACCCATCACCGCAGCTTTCCGGCCCCGGTGCATGACGGCACGCTCTCGCTCTGGCACCTCGCCGACATCCTGTCGTGGATGCAGACGCGCGGCACGCATGCCGTTGCCCAGGCAGTCCATGAGCTGGCCATCGTGGCGATGCAGGTGAATGTCGCCAGGGCCCAGGAGCGGGTGGCGAACGGCAGGTGATGCACTCCATTGCATCATTGCCTGCCAGTGGGCTCAGAAGAACCGGGTCACGCTGATCTTGGCATTGCGTCCCTGGGTATAGGCGTTCTCGCCCGACAGCTCCGGCCGGATGGCCTTGTTGAACAGGTTGTCCACGGTCAGGTTGACCTCGGTGCCCTTGAGGTAGGGTTGCTGCGGTTTCCAGTTGGCGAACAGGCCGTGGATCTGGTACTTCTCGTTGCCGAAGTTGTCGTAGTAACGGTCACCGAGCGCACTCGCGGGGCCCTCGAAGTACTTGTCGCTGGGCAGGTGGTGGGTGGCGCCGACGAACTGCGCGGTCCAGCCGACCCGGGCGTCCCAGGCCGGGATCTTCACGCCCAGGGTGGTGATCCATTTCGGTGCCGGTACATCCTTGGCCCATACATCCGGGCCCCAGGGGTTGGTGTACGCGCCCTCGTGGCGGCCTTCCATCCACGAGTACGACACCGCGCCGAACCAGTAGGTGGCGTCGTAGAAGGTCTCGATTTCGAAACCCTTGTAGGTCACGTCGCCGATGTTGCGGTAGTTGCCCATCAGCCCGTCGCCACAGGTGTTGGCGATGGTGCCGCCGCTGACCAGTTGCGCCTGGCAGCCGATGCCGGTGGCCTTGAAGATCTCGTCGGTGACCTTGTTGTGGAACGCCATGGTGCGAATCTGCGCGCTGTCGCCCTGGCTGAACACGTTGTTGAAGGTGCTGATGCTGCCCACCCGCACACCGGTGATGCGCTCGGGATCGAGGTTGCGACTGGTGGCGGTGCGGCTGCCGACACCCTGAACTTCATACTGTTCATCCAGCACCGGGGCGCGCCAGGTCTTGCTGTAGTCGGCGAACAACGCGGTCTGTTCGTTCATCTTCCAGAACAGCGACAGACGTGGCGACCAGCCGCTGTAGGTCTTGTCGCTGTAGTCGTGGCCAGCCGCCGGGTTGTTGTAGTACGGCGCCTGGTTGGGTTTGCCCTCGTTGGTCACATGGTCGTAGCGCAACGACGGGGTGATGGTCAGGTCGCCCAGGGTGATGGCGTCCTGCAGGTAGTAGCCCTGGCTGTCGACCTGGCCGCTGGGCATGAAGTACGGCTGGTAGTGACCATAGTTGTACTTGGGTACTTCGTAGGTCTTGCCGGGCATCCACATCTGCGTGTCGCGGTCATGGCGACGCACCTGCACACCTGCGGTGAGCGCATGTTCCAGGGGACCGGTGAGGAAGGTGCTGGTGTTCTTCACATCGAGCATGCGGTCCTTGTATTCGGTGTCCATCTTGCGCCCGCCAGTGGCGGGCTGGAAGAACGCCGTGGCGTCGCGTTCATCGGTCTGCTTGGTGTCCGATTCGGAGTACTTCACCTGCAGGTCCACCCACGGGTTCTCGATCGGTTGGTACTTGTAGGTGGCCGACCAGGTGGTGTCGATGGTGCGGCGGTTGGCGAGGAAGCGCTTGAGGGCGGCTTCGTAGCCGTACTTCTTGATATCCGCCGCGGTGGGGGGCGTGCTGAAGGCGGTCGACGAGAAGGTGGTCCAGCGCTGGCTTTCCGATTGTGCCCAGGACAGCCCCAGGCTGTGCTCGTCGGTGAAATGGATGTTGGTCTTGAGCAGGGCGCCGTCCAGGTCCAGGGCGCTGTAGGGGATGCGCTGGGGGTTGATCGGCCATTTGCCGGTGGGGTCGGGCAGGCTGTCGGCCATCTTCAGATTGCCGCCGTCGCGCTTGGTGTAATACACCAGGCCGTCGATGCGACCATCGTCGGTACGGCCGAACAATGCCGAGCTGTAGATCTGCTGGTGGTCGTTGCTGCCATAGCCGTACTTGAGCATCGCACCGCTGTTGCGGCCCTCTTGCAGCAGGTCGCCGGCGTCCTTGGTTTCCATGTTGACGCTGCCGCCGAAACCGCCGTTGCCGGTCTTGACCGAGTGCGGCCCTTTTTCGACCTCGATGTGCTTGATCAGCTCGGGCTCGATGAAGATGGTGCCTTGCTGATAGCGCTCGAAGCCGCTCTTGGGCGCACCGTCGAGGGTCATCGGCACGTCCTCGGCGTCGCCGAAGCCCCAGATGTTGATGGTCTGGCCGCCGGGCTTGGACGAGCCGCCCATGTTCACCCCCGGTAGGGTTGCCAGCACGCTGGGAATGTTGCTGGGCTGGTAGCGGTCGATCTGCTCCTGGTCGAGCGTCGAGCGCCCTACGTTGCCGGCATCGACTTGCTGACCGTCACCAACGATGCTCACGGCACTGAGTTGCAGGCTGTTGTCTGCCGTTGGGTCGTCTTCGCGCAGGCGCACCACGTAGGTATTGCCCATGCGCACCACGTTGAAGCGGCTGCCCACCAGCAGACGGCTGATCGCCGCTTCGGCTTCGAAGTCCCCTTTCAGGGCCGGTGCCTGGGCGCTGCCGAGCAGCGCTTCGTCGAACAGCAACTGGACCTTGGCCTGCTGGGCCAGTTGGCTCAGCGAGCGCGCCAGCGGTTGCGCCGGCAGGTCGAACGGTACCGGGGCGGCTTCGGCGGCCAGGCTCATGGCCAGGCACAGGGCCAGCAATGTGGGTCGGACAGGCAGGCAGTGCAATGGACGCAACGCGGACAACATGGTTTCCCCCAAACGGCAAAAGGCCGGAAAAAGCCCGCCATCACGCGGCAGGCGGGGAGGAAGACGCGATGTTGCGACAAAACCTCACCTGCGAATGATAAAAATTCTCAAATTATTTTTTAGCGGCGCTCGATACGCACGCGACCGTCCGCCAGCAAGGTGGTCTTGACCGGTAACAGGGCGGGCAGGGCATTGAGCAGGGCATCCGGGTCGTGGACGTCGAGATTGCCGGACACCTTGTAGCGGCCAAGCGCTGGATCGGCCAGTACCACCGGGTGCTGGCGATACAGGTCGAGTTCGTCGATCAGGCTGGCCAGTTCGCGGTTGCGAAAACTCACGTGGCCCTCGCGCCAGTCGGCCACTTGTTGCTCGCCCAACTCACGCTGGGTCAGGGTGCCGCGTGCCAGGTCGTAGGTGGCACCTTGGCGGGCACTGAGCAGCAAGGGCGGTTGCCGTTCGCCGGGAGTGTCGAATGCCACTTGGCCATGGGCCACCGCCACCACCAGTTCCCGGTCGCCTCGGCGCACATCGAAGCCAGTGCCGACCACACGCACGCGGCCGCTGCCGGCATCGACGAACAGTGGCCGCTCCTTGTCGGGCGCCACCTCGATGTACAGCTGGCCGTGATCGAGGTGGATCAGTCGCTGTTCGGCGTTGAAGTCCAGGCGCAGCCGGGTCTGGGCATTGACATGCAGCTGGCTGCCGTCGGGCAGTTGCAGTGCCTGCAGTGTCTGACCGGCGCTGATGGTTTGGCTGAAGGCTTCGCTGCCTGCCCCCAGGTTACCGGCCAGCACCGTGCAGAGCAGGGCCGCCGCCGTTGCCAGGGCCGGGCGCCAGTGTCGCGTCCGGCGTACCGGCAACGGCAGGGGACGACTGGCTTGCTTGAGCGCGGCCAGGTCATCCCACAGTTGTTCGAACTGACGATAGGCGCGGGTGTGCTCGGGCGTCTGCATCCACTGGGCGAACGCCTTGCGGTCCTCTCGTGAAGGCTGGTTGCGGTTGCGGCTGAACCAGCTCGCCGCCTGGGCGTCGATCGGGCGCGGGTCGAGCTCGTCGGTGGGAATCATGGGAACTGCTCCGTGCCGTTGTCACTGTCCAGGCGTTGCTTGCATTGCAGCAGGGCGGCGGCGATGTGCTTCTCGACCATGCTGACGGAAATGTTCATGCGCTCGGCGATCTGGGCCTGGGTCAGGCCTTCGAAACGGTGCAGCATAAGGGCTTCGCGGCGTCGCGGCGAGAGTTCCGCGAGTACCTGACGCAATTGATTCAGCCGTTGCTGCTGCTGGGCGTGGTCCAGCGGGTCGTTGGCCGGCGCGCCCTGCTGCTCGGGCAGGGTGTCGTCGGCCAACGCCGCATGGCGCACTTTCTGCCTGCGCCAATGGTCGCTCAGCAGGTTGCGCGCCACCTGGAACAGGAACGCGCGCGGCTGCTCCACCTTGGCCCGATCCCGGTAACCCAGCCATTGGGCGAACACATCCTGGGTCATGTCCGCAGCGTCACTGGCATTGTCCATGCGCTTGCGCAGGAAATGCAGGATGTCGGCATAGAAACCGTGGGCGACGGGGTCGGGCTTGGGGCGCTGCATGCACGCTTTCCGGGGCTGGCGGGGAGGAAAGGGTGCGGATCTTATCGAGAATTATTTACATTTGCAAAGTGTGTTGCTCAGCGCCGTCGATCCTGTGCGGCCGGAACGGGGATGGCCAGTTCAGCCAAGCCCAGGGGGTGGCTGGAAGCATCGAAAAAGTGCAGCGGAACCTGCGAAAGATCGCCAAAGCGATCAATGAAGTGCTGCTTTTGGTTGATGACCGATGCCTCGCTCAGCGGCCGGATGGCGATGGCCAGGTGCTTGGGCCGCGCCTGGCGAATGGCGTCGAGCAGGTGCTGGTCGCTGGCGTCCAGGTGCTGGCCGAACAAGCATAATCCGTCGTGTTCGCGGGCCAGCTGTCCCAGGCTCCAGGACAGGTAGTCGGAGTTGCGGATGGCGCGCAGCTTGTCTTCGCTGCGGCTTTCGTTGACGAACAGCGGTACTTCGCCGGGAATGTTCACGGCGAAGCCTTCGAGCAGTTCGGCCTGTTCCGCGCTGCGTTGGCGGGTACTGCCGTCGGGCAGCTTGAGCAGGTGCATGCCGCCGTGCAGATGGAGGATGCGGATACCGTCGGCCTGGCTGCGGCGCACATCGAAGAAGCCCTGTTCGTCGAACAGGCTGGCGAAACCTTGCGTATCTTCGGCCACGGCCCAGGGCAGGATCAGGTCGTAGTTGCTGGTGTAGACGCTGCGGTACTGGCGCAGCGCCTGGTTGATGGCCGCGCGCGTCGCGCTGGGGAAGCGCGGCCAGGGCAGATGCACGGCGCGCACCGCGTGGATCAGCGCTTCCTTGATCGAGTAATAGCGATTCAGCGGTGCGGTGGAGTTGATCGCCAGCGCGGCGTTGGCCCGTACCGTGGTGTTCAGGGTGCTGAGCAGCGGCTCGAACAGTTCGCTGCCCAAGGCCTTGAACAGTGCCTGGTCGCTCACCCCCAATGCCTTGTGCCGCACCCGCTGGGCTTCCTCGAACAGCGAGAAGTAGCCGAACGGTTTCCACAACGCGCGGCTGGCACCATTGCCCAGCAGCAGGGCGGTGCTGGGGTGGCGCTGGTTGAGGTCGGCCCAGGTGGGCAGGTGGGCGTCGAGTGCGGGCATGGGCGATCCAATGGGTGGGGCGGAAAACGCCGGGGACTTTAGCATGTCATGCAGAGTGTGCGAGGCTTGCGCCCTCAAGGACTGCACCGTTGACCTTGCCGGCGTCTTCCAGAGGCCGGCCCCGATCTGCAAAGGACTACCCATGTACAAGACCCTTCTCCTGGCCACCTTGCTGGCGAGTACCGCGGCCCATGCCACCGACGGCAAGGCCCTGGCCAAGGCCCAGGACATCCCGCATCCGGCCGTGATCGCCCACCGTGGCGCCTCGTTCGACGCGCCCGAGTCCACCACCCCCGCCTACCTGCTGGCCCGCGAACTGGGCGCCGACTACCTGGAAATGGACTTGCAGCGCACCCGCGATGGTGTGCTGGTGGTGGTCCACGACGATGTGCTGGCACGCACCAGCGACGTCGCCGAACGTTACCCCGAGCGCGAGGCAAGCCCGGTCAGCGCCTTCACCTTGGCCGAACTCAAGGCGCTGGACGCCGGCAGCTGGTTCAACAAGGCCTATCCCGAGCGTGCCCGGGCAGCGTTCAAGGGCCAGCGCATCCTGACCCTGGACGAAGTGATCGATATCGCCGAAGGCAACCCCGAGCGTCACCCGGGGCTGTACATCGAGACCAAAGAGCCGGCGCAGTTTCCCGGTATCGAACAGGACCTGAAAAAGCGCCTCGAGGCTCGTGGCTGGCTCGACAAGCCGGGCAAGGTGATCTTGCAGACATTCGATCGCAACAGCCTCAAGCTGCTGCACGAGGCCATGCCGCAGGTGCCGAAGATCCTCTTGCTGTGGGTAGCCAAGGGCAGCATCGAGCCGGCCTCGGGGCAGGACTTCGCCGAATCCGGTGAGCAGGACAAGTCGGCCTTCTACGCCCGTCAGCAACCCAAGGACCGTGCCGAGTTCCAGCGCTGGCTCGACTATGCCAAGGCCGGCGGCGCCATTGGTACCGGCCCTTCGGCAATCCGCACCCACCTCGGCGAGCAGAGCTACTCCGACCTGATCCAGCCTTGGATGAACCAGGCCAGCCACGACAAGGGGCTGCTGGTGCATGTGTACACCCTCGACGAGGCGGTGGATTTCGACAAGGCGATGAAAGCCGGCGTCGACGGCATATTCACCAACCGTGCCGGTGAGCTGATGCGTTTCTATAAACGACCGATGCCACAGAACGAAGGCCAGTTGCTGCGCAAGCTGGGTTACTGATCGGCAAGATGATGCTGGCGATGGCCGAATGACATGTGTGAGAATGATAGGGATTCCTATTAACGGTCCTCGCCACATCCGCAATGACCTCCCTTTCCAGTTGGCAGGCCCGGCCAGCCCTCAAGGCAGCCGTCGACGACCTGCTTGCCCATTACAGTGATCTGCGCCGCTACCTCTGCGGGCGGCTGCGCAATCCTGACGACGCCGCTGATATCGCCCAATCCAGCTTCGCCCAGGCCTACGCCCATGCGCTCAACGCACCGGTAATCAATGCCCGGGCCTTGCTGTTCCAGGCGGCGCGCAACCTGTGCATCGACCAGTACCGCCGGCGCAGCACTGAACTGGCGGCGTTGGAAGACTGGCTGGCGCGGGCCGATTGGCTCAGCCCCAGCGTGGAAGAAATCATGATTGCGCGCGAACAGTTGCAACACCTGATCGCCCGCATCGAACGCATGCCCAAGCTGCGTCGCGAAGTGTTCGTCCGCGTGCGCCTGCACGGCCACAGTCATCGTGAGGTGTGCGAGGCCCTGGGGCTGTCGGCCAAGGCGGTCGAGCTGCATATCGCCCGGGCGGTCTTCGACCTGTCCGAGCTGCGCCTGGCGAGCCGTCATGATTGAGCCGGCCGCGCCACGCAAGGTGCAGCAGGCGCTGGTCTACCTGGCGGCGCTGCAAGGGGATGATCCCGAACGCGTGCGCAAGACCCATGGCCTGGCGCGGCGCTGGCGCGGTCGCAGCGCCGAGCATGAGCGCGCCTGGCTGGAGGCCGAGCAGCGCTGGCAACTGGTTCACCGCCTCGCTCCGCAACTGCGTGGCGCCTTGCAACCGCAGGCCTGTGATGTGGGGCGTCGGCGGGTGCTGCGCCAGGGCGGCGCGCTGGCCTTGCTGCTGGCCGCAGGTGGCTGGCTGGGCTGGATGTACAAGCGCACCGCGCCGTTCCGGCAGGACCTGCAGACAGCCCACGCGCAAGCGCCGCAGGCCTTGGCATTGCCCGATGGCAGCCAGCTGCTGGTGGCCGCTGAAAGCAACCTGCGGGTGCGCTTCGATCACGGCCAGCGCCAGGTCCTGCTGCTGCACGGTAATGTCTACTTCGATGTGGCTCATGAGCTGTGGCGGCCATTCCTGATCAGCACGCGCCTGGGCGTGGTACAGGTGCTGGGCACCGCGTTCACGGTCAGCGACCGGGGTGGCCAGGTCCAGGTGGCCGTAGCCAGGGGGTGGGTGCAGGTACGCGACCTGCAGGGCGGCGAACAGGTGTTGCAGGCTGGCGAGCGCATCTGCCTGGAGGGAGAAGGGCGGTTGGGCAGCCTGCGTGCCGGTGGCCATTACGGGCCGGACCAGGCGCATTGGCAGCGCGGTTGGTGGTCGTTCACCGATCAGCCGCTGGTAGAGGTGATCGGTGAGCTGAACGCCTATGCCGCGCAGGCCGTCAAGGTCGATCCCGGGCTGGTCAACCTGCGATTGACCGGGAGTTTCCCCAGTGACCGGCCTGAGGTACTGCTCGATGCCTTGCCGGGCATCCTGCCGGTCAGCGTGCAGGCGTTGGGTGGGCAACGTCTGATCGTGCCGCGCTGATCCTCTGAAAAACGTTTGAGGGGTAAACCGCCGCTGCCGCGTCATCAGCTGTGAACCCACCTCCTGCAAGGATTGATCATGTCGCTTTTCACCTCCCGCTTCCCCGGCACCCTGCGGCGCCTGGCACTGGCCTGCGCCCTGGGTGGCAGCGGCCTGGCCCTGGCCGATAGCCAGCCGCTGAACCTCGACTTGCCGGGCCAGTCGCTGGAGGCCACGGTGCATGCCCTGGCCCATGCCTCGGGAGTTGCGATCGCCGCCGATAGCCGTGTATTGGCCGGGCGCAGCACGCCTGCCTTGCAGGGGCGCTACACCGTGCTGCAGGCGCTGCGCCAGCTGCTGGCCGGCAGCGACCTGGTGGCGGTGGAGGAAAACGGCGTGATCATCCTGCGCGGCCCGACTGACCAGGGTGCCCTGACCTTGGGGGCGACCACGGTCAACGCCTCTGGCTTCAACAGTGACCTGCCGGAAAGCTACAGTGGTGGCCAGGTGGCCCGCGGCGCGCGCATCGGCATGCTGGGCAATCGCGACCTGATGGACACCCCCTTCAGTGTCACCGCCTACACCGCCAAGACCATCGAGAACCAGCAGAGCGGCACGGTCGGCGCGGTGTTGCGCAACGACCCGTCGATCCGCTTCAGCACCGGCGAAGGGCATGCCTACGAGAACTTCATGATCCGCGGCTATGCGCTGGACTCCACCGAGCTGGCGCTGGGTGGCCTGTACGGCCTGGCGCCCGATGGCCATGTGCCGACCGAATTCCTCGAGCGCGTCGAAGTGCTCAAGGGGCCGGGCGCGCTGCTCAATGGCATGGCGCCCAACGGTGGCGTGGGCGGGGTGGTCAACCTGGTGCCCAAGCGCGCCGGCGATACGCCGCTGACCCGGCTGACCACCAGCTACGTGTCCGAGGGTTATGTCGCCGAGCACGTCGATGTCGGCCAGCGCTTTGCCGAGGGGCGCTTCGGCATTCGCTTCAACGGCGTTTATGGCAGCGGCGACACGGGTGTCGACGAACAATCCAAGGACCGCACCCTGGCGGCGTTGGCACTGGACTATCGGGGCGATGACTTCAAGCTCGAACTGGATGCCTACGAAAGCCACGAGAAGCTGGAGAACGGCAGCCCGATGATGGCCGGTTTCAGCGGCCTCAAGCACGTGACCCGCGCGCCCAAGCCGGATACCAACATCCTCGAAGGCATCCACGCCCGGCAGATCAGCAAGGCCGTGGTGGTGCGTGGCGAGTACCAGCTCGATGACAGCTGGACCGCCTACGCCAGCGTCGGCGGCGCGCGCACCCGCTACGATGGTTTCCTCAACGGCACCCGGGTGGTGGTGAACAAGGCCGACGGCACGGCCACGGGGGAAACCTACAACCAGGCCGGCTACACCCACAGTCTTTCCACCGAGGCCGGCCTGCGCGGCAACTTCATGACCGGTCCGGTCAGCCACCAACTGGTGCTCAGCACCACCTTGCTGCACCAGGACATCGGCCGTGCGCCGACGGTCACCGGCGCCAAGTACCCCACCAACATCTACCACCCGGGCAAGGCGATCATCGCGGGTGACCACGGCAGCAGCGACAAGACCGGCGACAACACCCTTTCGAGCTTTGCCGTGGCAGATACCCTGGGCTTCCTGGACGAGCGTGTGCTGCTCACCCTCGGCGTGCGTTCCCAGCGCGTGCGGCAGAAGATGAGCAACCCTTCGTACGACGAGCGCAAGCTGACCCCCGCCGTGGGTATCGTGCTCAAGCCCTGGGAGGCGCCGGTATCGCTGTATGCCAACTACATCGAGGGCCTGACCCAGGGTGGCATGGTCACCGACCAGAAGGCCGCCAACTACGGCGAGCAGTTCGCGCCCTATGTCGCCAAGCAGATGGAGGCCGGGGTGAAGTGGGATCTGGGCGACTTCACCCACACGCTGGCGGTGTTCCAGATCGACAAGCCCAGCATGATCTACGACAAGCCCAGCAATCGCTACAACGACGACGGCGAGCAGCGCAACCGTGGCGTGGAGTGGACGATGTTCGGCGAAATCGTCCCCAGCGTGCGCCTGCTCGGTGGCGTGACCTACACCCGCGCGGTGCTGAGCAAGACCGCCAATGGCGCCATGGACGGCAACACCGCCCGCGGCGTACCGGCCTGGTCGGCCAACCTCGGCGCCGAGTGGGATCTGCCTGGGGTCGAGGGCCTGACCCTGACCGCGCTGGGTATTCACAGCAGCTCCCAGTACCTCGATTCCGCCAACCAGCTGAAGATCCCACAGTGGACCCGCTATGACCTGGGCGCGCGCTATGCGACCAAGGTGCTGAGCAAGGACGTGACCCTGCGCGCCAGCCTGGAGAACGTCGAGAACCGCGCCTACTGGGCCGGTGTGTTCAACGATGGTTATGCGACTGTCAGCGAACCGCGCACGCTCAAACTCTCCGCCAGCGTCGACTTCTGAGGTGAACATGCAGCGATTGAAGCGCTTGGGCGGAGCATGCCTGCTGGCCATGCTCTATTCGAATCTGACCTTGGCGGGCGCGTACGCCGATCTCGAGGTTGGAAAACCGGTTGCCGGCCAGGTCGGCGCAGCGCATCCGCCAGCCTGGCAAGTGGCGCTCAAGGCCGGGGACCTGGTGCGTGGTCGGCTCGACGGTGACGTCAGCCTGCGCCTGCTGGACGCCGAAGGGCGTCCGTTGCGGCTGCTGATCGACGGCCTGGACCAGCCCCGCGAGTTCCTCTTCGTCGCGGCGCAGGACGGCCGTTACGCGGTGCGCGCCGAACCCCTGGCGATACGCCCGGCGGCGCGTTTCAGCCTGAGCCTGGAACAGGTCCTGCCTGTCGGCGAGCAACGCCGTACACCGGCGGCGCTGCTCAGCCCGACCCTGCGCGCCCTGCAGCAGCACCTGGCAACGGGTGGCACCAGCGAAGGCTTCTGGCAGACCCGTGCCGTTGAGGGAACGCCATTGGTCGAGGCCATTGCTGGGCAACCCGGCAAGCGCCTGGTCACCTTCCTCTGGCGCGGGGCACGGGACAACGTGAGGATGTTCGGCGCCCCCACAGGCAATCACGAACCGCTGTCTCGGCTGGGCACGAGCGATGTCTGGTTCCACAGCTTCGAGGTACCTGCGACGACCCGCCTGAGTTATCAGATGGCGCCGGATGTGCCGGTGTCCGACGACCGCCGGGTGATCCTGGCCAGTACCCGGCGCGATCCGTTGAACCCGAATACCTTCGCCGACGCCAGTGGCGACGCCTGGTTGTCGCGCTCACGGCTGGAACTTGTGGATGCGCCGCCCCAGCCGTGGGTGGCCGAGCGTGCCGGGGTGGCCCGTGGCAGTTTGGAGCGCAGGCGCCTGGCCAGCGAGGTGCTGGGCAACGAGCGCGACATCTACCTCTACCGCCCGGCAGGTTGGCGCCCGGGCAAGGCCGACCAGGCCTTGCTGGTGCTGTTCGATGCCCATGCCTACACCCGCCAGGTGCCGACGCCGACGATACTCGACAACCTGATTGCCGACGGCCTGATCCCGCCCACTGCGGCGCTGATCATCGCCAACCCCAGCAGCCAAAGCCGCGAGCGGGAGTTGCCGCCTAATCCACTGTTCGCAAGGTTCATGGCCGAGGAACTGATGCCTTGGGCCAGCCACCAGGGGCTCGCGGCACCGGCCTCGCGCACTGTGGTAGCAGGGTCCAGCTACGGCGGCCTGGCGTCGGCCTACCTGGGCCTCAGGCACCCGGAGTTGTTCGGCAATGTGCTGAGCATGTCCGGTTCCTACTGGTGGCCGATGGCCGGTGACGAATCTGGCTGGCTGACCCGCGAGTACGTCAAGGCGCCACGCCAGCCACTGCGGTTCTACTTGCAGTCGGGTCTGTTCGAAGGGCCGAAAATTCTCGACACCAACCGCCACTTGCGCGATGTGTTGCTGGCCAAAGGGTACCGGGTGGAACAGGTGGAGTTTCCGGCGGGGCATGACTATCTGCAGTGGCGGGGGAGCCTGCCCTGTGGGTTGATCAGCTTGCTTGGGCAGGGGACACAGGCTGTTGCGCGGGCTTGTGTGCCGTAACGCAAGTTTTCAACGATGGATCGTCTGCGTCTATGAGATCGAGCGCCGCCCGCGCGGCGCTCGATCTTGAGAGCGCTGCAAGACCATCGCCTGGCACCCGCCCGCCCAAGTGGGATCGCAAGCCACCCCCTCCCTCAATCCGCAGCACCCTCCCGCCGAGCCCTGTTGCGCCATACCCGATACGCCCGAATCCCCGCCCGTACCGAGCCGAACAGCAGTTTCTCCTCCATCTCCCGCGCCATCCCGGAACGCACCAGCATGCGCAGGAAGGTGCCGCGGGCGCGGGCGATGGCGAAGTGGATGCCCTGGGCGGCGAGGGTGTCGCGCACCTCGCGCAGGGCGGCGATGCCGCTGACGTCGATGCTGGTCACAGCTTCCGCATCGAACAGCACCACCTGGGTTTTCTCCACGTTCTGTACGGCTTCGAGCAGGCGCATCTTGAAGTAGTCGGCGTTGAAGAACAGGATCGCGTCGTCGAAGCGGTACACCAGCAGGCCTGGCACGGTGCGGGCATCCTTGTGCTGGCGCACGTCCACCTGGCCCTCGATGCCCGGCACCCAGCCAAGCACGGCGTCGGTGGGCTGGTAGATGCTGTAGAGCAGGCGCAGGATGGCCAGGGTCACGGCGAACACGATGCCCGGCAACACGCCCAGGCCGAGTACGCCGACCGTGGTCAGCAGGCACAGCCAGAACTCGAAACGGCTGAGCTTGCGGATGGTCTTGAGCGACTTCACGTCGATCAACCCCCAGCCGGCCATGAGCAGCACCGCGCCCAGCGCAGCCTGGGGAATCCAGGCCATGGGCGCGGTGAAGAACAGCAGGATCAAGGCGATCACCAGTGCGGCGATGATGCCCACCAGCTGGCTCTTGCCGCCGACCATGTCGTTGACTGCGGTGCGCGAGTCGGCGCCGCTGATGGCGAAGCCCTGGGAAATACCGGCGGCCAGGTTGCTCACGCCCAGGGCGAGGAACTCATGGTTGGCGTTGATCGCGTAGCCGTGGCGGGCGGCGAAGCTGCGGGCGGTGAGCATGGCGCTGCAGAAACTGATGGTGGCGATACCCAGGGCGTCGCGCAGCAGGCTCTTGGTTTCCGCCAGGGAGCTCTGTGGCCAGGCCAGCTCGGGAATGCCCGCCGGCACCGGGCCGAGGATCGCCACGCCGAAACGGTCCAGGCCGAACAGTCCGGCCAGGGCGGTGAATACCACCACGGTCACCAGCGCCGCCGGCAGCCGCGGATAGCGCCGTGGTAGCCAGATCAGCAGGCTCAGGCCGGCCAGTCCGATGGCTAGCGTCAGCCAGTGGATCTCGCCCAGACGCTGGAAGAAGTTGATCAGGCTGAGAATGAAACCGTCGCCTTCGATCTTGAAACCCACCACCTTCGACAACTGCCCGGCGAGCAGGCTCAGGCCGATGCCATTGAGGTAGCCGATGAGGATCGGCCGCGAGAAGAAGCTGGCGATAAAACCGGCCCGCGCCACCCCGGCGGCGATCAGCATCACGCCCACCAGCACGGTGACGATCACCGACAGCTCGGCGATGCGTTGCGGGTCGCCCATGGCCAGCGGTGCCACGGCGCCGCCGATCATGGCGCAGGTGGCGGCGTCCGGGCCGACCATCAATTGCCGTGAGCTGCCGACCAGGGCATAGACCATCATCGGCAGCACGCAGGCATACAAGCCGTACTGTGGCGGCAGGCCGACGATCTGCGCATAGGCGATGGCGATGGGGATCTGGATCGCGGCCACCGACAGGCCGGCCTGCAGGTCAGCATGGAACCACTCGCGGCGGTAGTGCAGCAGGTTGGCCAGGCCCGGTAGCCAGCGGGAGAGAAACATGCGCAGTCCTTTGGAGATGTTTCAGAAAGCGTAGCGGTCAGGCGCCGCGCACGACTGGCTATTCAAGCCAATTGGCGCGGCGATGGCTATGGGCCAGATCAACAAAGGCACGTTGGAAACGAAAAAACAGTCGACGCTCCTTTTGACAGAGACGACGTGGACGGAATACGAGTTGGAGCGGGAGAGTGAATCGAACGGTTATAGGACAAACTTCGGGCAGGGGAGATGAGCGGCCAAGGAATTCGCGAGGAGCGCTTTCATTATCGTTTTTGAGTAAACCATCTGAATCGGTAGTGAATTTGTGTGTCCCGTAGTATTTTTGCGTTTGACGGCTGGCGGTATTGTTTTGCGGTGATAGTCAAAAAATATTAGCGTTTTTGGGCTTCCGGAAAAATGTGGTGGAGATGCCAGACCAGGATGCAAGCCGCATCATTCGCGCGGTGAAGGAGAATGGCTGGAATGTTTCAGGCAAGCTCAAGAAGCAATATCCGCAGCTCGACGACGAGCGCCTCGCAGCCCGAATCGGGGAGGCCGTTCGGTCGGCGTTTGAAGACCGAGAAGGGCAATGAGGATTGACCTTGGTATTCTCAGCGGTGCTTTGAGTTTCAAGCGCAGAAACGAAAAAAGGAGCCGAGGCTCCTTTTGACAGCGACGACGTTATTGGAACGTCGTGCGGGGAATGCGAGATGGAGCGGGTAGAGGGAATCGAACCCTCCTCAATAGCTTGGGAAGCTATAGTTTTACCAATAAACTATACCCGCTTCGAAGCCAGCCTTTTTACCAGAACCCTCCTCGAATGAGAAGCCCCACGGTTGTAAAAAAGCCTGTCGGCGGCCCGTAGCCTGCGGGTAACGAGGGCTACAGGACGCCGATGCGTTCAGATCGCCAGTGCATGCTGCCCCGGTTCCTGTGCGTAGCGTTGGCGGGATTCACGCAAGGCCGGCTTGAGGAAACCGAGCATGGCATCGCGGGTATCCTCGCAGGCGCTTTTGTGTTCCATGTCCAGGAAGTGACCGGCCCCGCGGATCACACTGAACTGGCTACGCCCGACATGGCGGCTGAACTGGCGGGCATCCTCGACGGTGGTGTACTCGTCGCGGTCGCCGTTGATGAACAGCACCGGGATGTCGATGTTGCGCGCGGCCTTCAGCGCCCGCTCAAGGTCATGCTCGAGCACCTGGTTGATGTGGAAGTGCATCTGCGCGTACTCGTGGCTGTCCAGGCTGCTGACGTGCCGGTAGTTGAAGCGCTTGAACAACGACGGCAGGTACTTGCCGATGGTGTCGTTGACCAGGTTGCCCACCTGGTAGCGGTCGCAGGCGGCCAGGTACTGGCAGCCGCGATCCAGGTAGTCGCGCATCGGTTCGTTGATCACCGGCGAGAACGAGCTGACGATGGCCTTTTTCACCAGCCGCGGCTGGTGCGCCAGGGCCAGCAGGGTGCAGGCGCCGCCCCAGGAGAACGACATCACGTGGTCGGCGCGGAAGTGCTCGATCAGCTCGAGCAGGATGTGCGCCTCGGTCTCCTTGGTCAGCAAGCGTTCATGGCGGTTGTGGGGTTTCGACTTGCCGGCGTACGGCTGGTCGTACAGCACCACGTTGAACTGTGGGTGCAGGTTGCGCACTGTCTGTGCAAAGGACGCCGTGGTGGCCAACGAGCCATTGATCAGGATGATCGTCTTCTCGGCGCCCTGCGCGCGATGGAACTCCGTGTAAACCCGGTACTGCCCTTGGATATCAAGTACAGCGATTTCTGGCCTCATGTCATCGACTCCTGGCGCAAAAAGGGTATTCGCGTCACCTGCTGACCTGCGTGGTCGCTTGGCGGGCTGGCGCCGAACCGACCGGACTGGCCATCAGGATGCACGTGCTTTATGACAGGTAGGCATTCGCCTGGAACTGAAAACCGGTGGGCCCTTGTGTCGATCCTTGACGCTGGTGTCGACGGTATTGTTGTGGCGGGCGATTACCGTGCCCCAGGGCATCGAGACCCCGGGTGGCCGGTAAAGGGCGTCTTGGACTACGGTTGTGACTGGCTGGTCACATGCAGACCGACGAGTTAGCAGTCAAGCAGCGCGGGCAGGATCGCGCAAGTGCCGTTGGGACAATCTTTCGTGGGAAACCGCCGAATGGTGATCGGCTCAGACCGAGGCGACTTCCTCGTCGGTCAGCGCCCTGAACTCTCCAGGATGCAATATCGGGTCCAGTGTGATTGACCCCATGCTTTCCCGATGCAGCGCCACCACCTTGTTCTGGAAGTGTCCGAACATCCGCTTCACCTGGTGATAGCGGCCCTCGACGATGGTCAGGCGCGCGCTGCGCGGGCCGAGGACATCCAGCTGCGCGGGCAGGGTGGTGAGGTCTTCGAAGGCGAAGTAGACGCCTTCACGGAACTTGTCGACGTAGTGCGCACCAATCTCGTCCTCGGTATGCACCAGATAGGTCTTGGGCTGCTTGGTCCGGGGCTGGGTCAGGCGCCGCGACCACTGGCCATCGTTGGTCAGGATCATCAGCCCGGTGGTGTTGTAGTCCAGGCGCCCGGCGATGTGCAGCTCATCGCGTAGCGCCGCCGGCAGCAGGTCGAGCACGGTGCGGTGCTGCGGGTCGTGGGTGGCGCTGACGCAGCCGGCGGGCTTGTGCAGCATCAGGTAGCGTGCCGGGCGACCGGCTTGGTACACCTGCTCGTCCACTTCGACGCGGCTGAATTCGCGCACCTCCAGCAGTGGGTCGGCGGTCACCATGCCGTCCACGCGCACACGCCCTTGGGCCAGCAGCAGGCGCACTTGCTGGCGGTTGTAGCAGGGCAGGTTGCCGAGGAATCGGTCGAGGCGCATGGAGGGTCGTTTGCGGGAAATCGGCGCGCAGTCTAACGGATAGTGCGCGCCTGCGCTGCCTTGAGCTGCGCGTCTACCTGTGCGCAGCGCGGGCACAGGCAGGCCTTGTCGCGAAGTTCGGCGGGCAGGGCTTCGATGACTGCCGAGTCGATGACCACCTCGAAGCACCAGCAGCCTTGCGTGGCGTTGCGCGGATCGGCCAGGCCGCATTGGTTGAGGGCGCCGCAGGCGGGGCAGCGTTGGGGGTCAGGCATGGTCGGTTCCGGGCATCTCGCTGCAGACGCGATTGCGTCCACCTTGTTTGGCACGATAGAGGGCGTGGTCGGCGCGGGTCAGCAGATTGTGCAGGCTGTCGCCGCGCTGCAGGGCGGACAGGCCGATGCTCGCGGTCAGGCGCAGCGGCTGGTCGGCATAGCTGAAGGTCAACTGCTCGGTGCGCCGACGGATTTTTTCCGCCACCTCGATGGCCTGGCGGCCTTCGGTTTCACGCAGCAGCACGATGAACTCCTCGCCACCCCAGCGGCAGAGTATATCGGACTGGCGCAGGCTGCCCTGCAGCACATTGGCGAACTGGCGCAGCACTTCGTCGCCGGCCAGGTGGCCGTGGGTGTCGTTGAGGGCCTTGAAATGATCGAGGTCGATCAGCAGGGCGACCAGCGGCGCGCTGTCGCGCTGGGCCTCGACCAGTGCCTGGCCGGCCAGCAGGTCGAAGCTGCGGCGGTTGGGCAGGCCGGTGAGGCTGTCGAGGGTGGCCAGCGCCTCGGCGTTGTCCTGGTGGCGCTTGACCATGGCGTTGAGCAGCGACAGCACGACCAGGGTGATCATCGCGCAGATCGCCAGGTTCAGGTACAGCGACTGGCGGATGCGCTCCAGGGCGCCGGTCTCGCGTTTGTCCACCAGCAGGTACCAGCCCAGCTCCGGCAGCAGGCGCACGTTGAGGAAGTGGCTGTGGCCGTCGTTGTCGGTGTACTCATGGCTGCCGGTGGTGGGTGTCGGCATGCGTGCCAGCAACGCCTGCCACTGGTTGCTGTCGGCCAGTTGCTGGCCGGCGCGCAAGCCGTGGGGCCCACCGTCGGAGCCGGTCAGCAGGACCTTGCCCTGGGCATCGGTGAACAGCACCGAACGCTGGTACCTGCGCTGATAGTCGTCGATCAGGCGTACCACCGACTCCACGCTCAGGCCCACCCCGGCGGCGCCGATGAAGCGTTGCTGGTAGTCGAGCACGCGGTGGTTGATGAACACGGTGAGCTTGTCCTGGTTGGCCATGTCCAGGTCGACATTGATCTCGTAGGGCTTGTTCGACTGGCGCAGGCGAAAGTACCAGGCGTCGCGCCAGGCATCGGGGCGGACCTGCTTGAGCACGCCCTTGGCCTGGTAGTAGGTGAGGCTGCGGTCGGAAACGAAGAAGCTGGTGCAGGTGACCTGGCTGCCCATCACTTCGCCGAGGTAGCGGGTAACACGCGTGGTGTCCTGCTCGCCGCCCAGTACCCAGTCCCGCAGGAAGGTGTCCTGGGCCATCATCGATGAGATCAGCACCGGGCGAATCAGGTCTTTCTGGATTTCCGAATAGACCGTGTCGGAGGTCAGCGGCAGTTCGGTGTTGACGATCCCGTCGCGGATCGCCCCGCGCGAGGCGTAGTAGCTCAACAGCGAGGTGGCCAGGAAGCCGCAGGCCAGCAACAGCAGCAGGGCAAGGATCAGCGAGCGTTGCGAGAACAGGGTGGAGGGCGAAGGCATGATCTTCCCGTGAAGTGTGCCGGTGGCCACATTCTAGTGAGATGACCGAAAAATGACTGCATGTTTTTTAGGGTTATACGACCTGTTTCAATTTGTTGCGGAAATGGCACCGAACCCTGGCGCGACTGTCTTATCCAGTGTCGATCAACGCATTGCCGTCGACGCCCGCCAGCGCCGCTGTGCCGGGCACCCCTGCGGTCCAGGAGGCCGCCATGTACCCACGAATCCTGCTCATCGTCCTGCTCGGACTGCTGACATCCGCCTGCGCCCCTTACTACGCGGACAACGGCTACTACCGCCGTGACTACTACACCAGCGATCGCTACGTTTACCCTGGCTACTACCGTCAGGATCGCTACTATGTGGCGCCGCAGCCACGTTACTACTACCAGCCCGCGCCGCGTTACTACCGGCCCGCGCCAGTGCCGCAGTACCGTCCTTATCCGGCGCCCGGCGTGCAGCCGCGCTGGCAAGGCAACCCGCGCTATGACTATGGCAACCGCCAGCGCTACGACTATGGGCGCGATCGCGACCGCCACGACTATCGCAATGACGATCGCCGAGGTGATCGCTGGCATTCGAACGGGCAGGGCAATCGCGACCGTCGACCAGACGGCGGGCGAGGTGGCGACCGGGGCTGGTCGCGTTGACCGAGTGCGGACATGCCCCGCGATGCGTCATCCCAGTTCCGCCAGCGGGTGCCGCCCCTCCCAGACCTTGCTGAAATGCGCCTCCACCACCGCCGCTGGCACCTGCGCCACATCCGGCCAGTGCCAGTGCGGGGTGTTGTCCTTGTCCAGCAGGCGGGCGCGCACCCCTTCGCTGAACTCCGGGTGACGGCAGCAGTTCAGGCTCATCGTGTACTCCATCTGGAACACCTGCGCCAACGAAAGGTGTCGTGCCCGGCGGATCTGTTCCCATACCAGGTGCGCCGTCAGCGGGCAGCCCTCGTGCAGGCGTTGACCCGCCGCCGCCAGCAACGGATCGGCATGCTGGGCCAGGCCGGCCAAAGCCCGCCAGGCTGCGACGGGGTCGGCCACATCGAGCACTTCGTCGATCGCGGCCCGACGTGCCAGCCATTGCCCTTCGGGCAGTTCGACGCAGGCACGATGCTGTTCGGCCTTGAGCAGGCTGTTGAGCTGCAGGGCGGTCTGCTCCTGCCAGTTCAACTGCAGCAGCTCTTCGATCAGCGCTTCCTGCTGATGTTCGCCCAGAAAGCGGTCGGCCAGGCCGAGGTCCAGCGCATCGCGGGCATTGAGGGGCGCGCCGGTCAGCCCCAGGAACAGGCCAAGCTTGCCGGGCAGTCGGGCCAGGAACCAGCTAGCGCCGACGTCGGGATACAGGCCGATGCTGATCTCGGGCATGGCCAGGCGGCTGCTGGGAGTGACGATGCGCACCGCAGCGCCTTGCAGCAAGCCCATGCCGCCACCCAGCACGTGGCCGTGGCCCCAGCACAGCAGAGGCTTGGGGTAGATATGCAGGTGATGGTCGAGGCGGTACTCGCTGGCAAAGAAGGTGGCGGCCAGTGGCGGTACGCTGCCGGGATGTGTACGGCACGCCTGAACCAGGGCACGGACATCACCGCCGGCACAGAACGCTTTCGGCCCGTTGCCGCGCAGCAGCACGCAGACGATCCCGGGGTCGCTGGCCCAGGCGCGCAGCCGTTCGTCGAGCACTTCGATCATGGGCAACGTCAGGGCATTGAGCGCCTTGGGCGCGTCAAGGGTGGCGATGCCGATACGGGCGCCATCGGCGCCGGTCAATACCTCGCATTGAATGGCCATGGACTACCTCACGCAAGTCATCCCCTCAGTATGGCCCGGCGTGCCGAAGCTGCCGGTCGTCGGTCGGATCGATTGACAAGCCGGTCAGGCTTTCCTAGTGTCGCGGCACTTTGCTTTTGGATGCCCCCATGACCGACGACGATCGCATCAAACTCGAGCCCAGCTGGAAAGCCGCGCTGCGTGCCGAGTTCGACCAGCCCTACATGCACCAGTTGCGCGAGTTCCTGCGCGGCGAGTACGCCGCCGGCAAGGAGATCTACCCGCCGGGACCGCTGATCTTCAACGCCCTGAACTCCACGCCGCTGGAGCAGGTCAAGGTGGTCATCCTCGGTCAGGACCCGTACCACGGCCCCGGCCAGGCCCATGGCCTGTGTTTCTCGGTGCAGCCGGGCATCGCCACGCCGCCGTCACTGGTCAATATCTACAAGGAGCTGCAGCGCGACCTCAACTTGCCGATCCCCAGCCACGGCTACCTGCAGAGCTGGGCGGAGCAGGGCGTGTTGCTGCTCAACACCACCATGACCGTGGAGCGGGCCAACGCTGCGTCCCACGCGAAAAAAGGTTGGGAGTTCTTTACCGACCGGATCATCCAGGTGGTCAGCGAGCAGTGTCCGAATGTGGTGTTCCTGCTGTGGGGCTCCCATGCGCAGAGCAAGCAGAAGCTGATCGATGCCAGCAAGCACCTGGTGCTCAAATCGGTACACCCGTCGCCGTTGTCGGCCTACCGTGGGTTCTTTGGTTGCGGGCATTTCAGCCGCACCAACAGCTTCCTCGAGCAGCGCGGCATGGCGCCGATAGATTGGGCGTTGCCCCCGTTGTGACCTGAAAAGAGGGCCGCGAAGCGGCCCATCTTGCTCAGTGCCTGGCCCACTGCCGGAACAACGGCTCGGCCAGGAACAGCACGAACAGCAAGCGCATCACCTGCAGCGCCGTCACCAGCGGCACCGACAGTTGCAAGGTCTCGGCCGTCAGGCTCATCTCGGCGATGCCCCCGGGCATCATGCCCAGGGTCAGCGAGCGCAGGTCCAGGTGCGTCAGCAGGCTCAGCGCCCAGGCCGCGCCGGCGGCGATCAGCATGCACAACGCCGTGGCCAGCAGGGTGCGCCCCAGGAACGATGGCGCCCGGCGGAAGAACGCCCGGTTGAAGTGGCAGGCCAGGCCACTGCCGATCAGCCACTGGCCGATCTGGCTGGCGCCGTTGGGCAGGCCGATCTGCAGGTTACCCGCCAGGCTTACGCCGGCAGCCACCAGCAACGGCCCGAACAGCCAAGGGTTGGGTTGGCGCAGGCGTTGCCACAGCAGTGCCATGAGCACCCCAAGCGGCGCTATCAACGCCAGCCAGCCCCAGCTCACGCTGCCCGCATGGTTCAGCGGCACGCCATCGCCCAGCAGCAGTTTGAACAGTGCCGGCACGCACAGCACCACCGCCAGCACCCGCAGGCTCTGCGCCGCGGCCACCTGGCTGAGCACCGCGCCATTGCGCGCGCCGAGGTTGACCATCTCGCCCGAGCCGCCCGGCATGCTGGCGAAGAACGCCGTCGCCCGGTCTTCACCGGTGCGCCGCAGCAGCCACACGCTGATCACGCTGGAGAGAGTGGTGAACAGCGCGCCGAAGAAGATCAGCGCGAAGTGGCTGGCCACCTGTTCGATCACCGCCGGGGTAAAGTGCAGGCCGATGCCGATGCCGATGATCCATTGCCCGCATTTGCGGCCATTGGGGATTTCACTGAGCTGCCAGGGAGTCAGGCAGCGCACCAGGATGATCGCCAGCAACGAGCCGACCATCCAGGGCAAGGGCCAGCCGACCTTGCTGGCGGCATAACCGCCCGCAAGGCCGACCAGCCCGGTGGCCCAGAACAGTGGCAACGACCGGTCAGGCATCGGCCATGGCCCGGCGCTGCAGGGCACGTTTGCGCCAGATACGCAGCAGCGGCAGGCTCAGCATGCAGACCACCAGCACCCACACGCCCATGCTGATCGGGCTCGACCAGAGGATGCCCAGTTCGCCGTTGGAGATAGACAGCGCGCGGCGCAGGTTCTGCTCCATCAACCCGCCGAGGATGAACCCGAGCAGGATCGGCGAAAGCGGGAAGTCCAGCTTGCGCAGGATGTAGCCCATGATGCCGATGCCGACCATCAGGAACAGGTCGAAGGTGGTTGCATGCACCGCGTACACACCGATCGCGGTGATGATCGCGATCACCGGCACCAGTGCCCAGTTCGGCACGGCAAGGATGCGGGTGAAGATGCGGATCATCGGGATGTTCAGGATCACCAGCATGATGTTGGCGATGAACAGCGAGGCGATCAGGCCCCAGACGATGTCCGGCTGCTGTTCGAACAACAGCGGGCCGGGGGTGATGTTGTACAGCGTCAGCGCGCCGATCATCACCGCGGTGGTGCCAGAACCCGGCACGCCGAGGGTCAGCATCGGCACCAGGGCGCCACAGCAGGAGGCGCCGATGGCGGTTTCCGGGGCAGCCAGGCCGCGGGCGTCGCCCTTGCCGAACTTGCCTTTTTCGCCGGCGATGCGCTTCTCGGTCATGTAGGCCACGGCACTGGCCAGGGTCGCGCCAGCGCCCGGCAACACGCCCATGAAGAAGCCCAGCAAGCCGCAGCGGACGTTGACGAAGAATACCGACGCCGCTTCCTTGAGATTGAACAGCATGCGTCCGGTGGCCTTGACCGCCACATGGCCGTGATGGGTCTTTTCAAGCAGCAGGAGGATCTCGCTGATCGAGAACAGCCCCAGCACCAGCACCACGAACTGGATGCCGTCGGCCAGATGCACGCTGTCACCGGTGAAACGGTACACGCCGCTGTTGGCGTCGATGCCCACCGCCGAGAGGAACAGGCCGATCAGCGCCGCGATGAACGTCTTCAGTGGCTTGTCGCCGGCCATGCCGCCGAGGGCGACGATGGCGAACACCATCAGCACGAAGTACTCCGCCGGGCCGAAGGCGATTGCCCATTTCGCCAGCAGCGGGGCGAACAGCACCATGCCGCAGGTGGCGATGAAGGCACCGATGAACGAGCTCCAGGCCGACAGCGACAGGGCCACGCCGGCCAGGCCCTGGCGAGCCATGGGGTAGCCGTCGAGGGTGGTCATCACGGTGGAGGCTTCGCCCGGAATGTTCAGCAGGATCGAACTGATCCGCCCGCCGTACTCGCAGCCCAGGTACACGGCGGCCAGCAGGATCAGCGCCGACTCCGGCGGCAGGCCGAGGGCGAAGGCGATGGGGATCAGCAGGGCCACGCCGTTGATCGGGCCCAGGCCCGGCAGCAGGCCGACCACGGTGCCGATCAGGGTGCCGGTCAGGGCGGTGACCAGGTTGTACGGGCTCAAGGCAACGCCGAAGCCCTGGCCCAGGTAGCTCAAGGTATCCATGTGTCAGTTCTCCAGTACGTCGAGCAGGCCGAGGGGCAGGGGGACGTCCATCACCCGGTCGAACAGCCAGTAGAGGAAGATGCTCATACCCACCACCACGATGACGCTGTGCAGCCAGCGGCCACCGTACAGGCGGGCCATGGGGACACCGACCAGCGTGGCGCTGAGGATGAAGCCCAGGGCCTCGAAGGTGCTGGCGAAGACCAGCAGCAGGCCGACGCAGGCGGCGACCTTGATCAGGGTTTCGCGGTCCAGTTCAGGTTCGTCGTCCTTGCGCACGATCGGCGTGGGACGGATCGCCAGGTACAGCAGGCCCAGGCTCATCAGGCCGAGCATCAGCAGCGGGTAGGCGCGCGGGCCCACCGGTTCGTAGGAGAAGGCGGCTTGATAGGGCCAGGCCATCACCGCCAGCACGACGCACAGCGCCAGCAGGACGAGGGCGAAGAGGCGTTGCAGGATCATGTAGAAATCCTCGAAAAGGATTGCCGAAGCACAACTCGGGATCTGTGCTGGCCGTATCGCTGGCAAGCCAGCTCCCACAGGGCATCCGCCGCTTCAGAACCTAGCGCAGGCCCTGTGGGAGCCGGCTTGCCGGCGATGAGGCCAGTACAGGCTGCATGGCTTACTGGATCAGGCCGAATTCCCGGGCCAGCGCCTTGTAGTCCGCCACCTGCTTCTTCACATAGCCGTCCAGCTCCTCGCCGGTCATGGCGAACGGGAACAGCTCGCGCTGGTCACGCAGCTTGGCGAAGTCTTCCGACGCCAGCAGCTTGTCGAACGAGGCCTTCCACCAGGCGTAGTCCTCGTCGCTGACCTTCGGCCCGAGGTAGAACCCGCGCACCACCGGCCAGACGATGTCGTAGCCCTGCTCCTTGGCGGTGGGAATGTCTTTCATCTCCGGCTCGTCCAGGCGTTTTTCGGAGAACACCGCGAGGATGCGCATGTTGCCGCTCTGGATGTGCGGCATGGAGTCGGAAATGTCGGTGGAGCCCACCTGGATATGCCCGCCGAGCAGCGCGGTGGCGATCTCGCCGCCGCCTTCCAGGGCCACGTAGCGCAGGTCGCGTGGGTTGATGCCGGCGGCCTTGGCGATCAGCGCGGTCTGCATCCAGTCCTGGCTGCCGACGGTGCCGCCGGAGCCGATCACCACCTTGCTCGGATCCTTCTTCAGGGCTGCGACCAGGTCATCGAGGGTCTTGTAGGGCGAGTCGCTCTTCACCGCGATGGCGCCATAGCTGGTGCCGACCGCCGCCAACCATTTCACTGCGTTCTCGTCGAAACGGCCGAACTTGCCCTGGGCCAGGTTCAGCAACGAACCGCTGGACCAGGCCACCAGCGTGCCGGCATCGGCCGGGCGCTGGGCGACCACGGCGTTGTAGGCCACCGCGCCGACACCGCCGGGCATGTAGGTCACGCGCATGGGCTTGCTGAGGATCTTCTCGTTGACCAGGGCGCTTTGCACCAGCTTGCAGGTCAGGTCGAAACCGCCGCCGGGCGAGGCCGGGGCGATGCATTCGGGGCGTTTGGGTTCGGCGGCCAGGGCGTTGCCGGCCAGCAGCAGGCAACCGGTGGCCAGGACGAGGCGGCGCAGTGAAAAAGTCATCGTCTATCTCCGTGAGCGTTGTTGTTATGGGTTACCACAGAGCCACGCTGTAGCTCACCAGCAGCCGCACCTCGTCCGCGTCGCGGGCGAAGTTGGAGCGGAAGGTGGCGTTGCGCAGGCGCACGGCGACGTTCTTCAACGGGCCGCTTTGTACCACGTACTTCAGTTCGGTGTTGCGTTCCCACTCCTTGCCCTCGCCGCCGGCGGCGCGGCTGACGTTGTCGCCGCTGATGTAGCGGGTCATGAAGGTCAGGCCGGGGATGCCGAGGGCGGCGAAGTTGTAGTCGTAGCGCGCTTGCCAGGAGCGCTCGTCGGCGCCTGCGAAGTCGTTGATCTGGACGAAGTTGACCAGGTAGGGGTCGGCGCCGTCGACGTAGGGGAACGCGCTGTCGCCGGAGAGCTGTTGCCAGGCGCCGCTGACCTTGTGCCCGCCCAAGGTGTAGCTGAGCATGCCGTTGAAGGTGGTGTTGTCGATCTTGCCGGCCTTGGCCGCGCCGGCATCGTCGCTGATCGCCAGGCGCAGGTCGGCGCCCAGGGTGCCCGGGCCCCAGGGCTGGGTGGCGAGCATGCCGATGAAGTGCTGGCGGTAGATGTCGTCGAGCTGGGCGAAGTGGTAGCTGCCGGTGATGCGGTCGGTGAACTGGTAGTCCAGGCCGCCGGTGTCGAAATGGTCGGCGCTGAAGGTGCCGCCGAAGCGACTGTTCTTGTTGTTGAGGGCCAGGTCTTCCCAGTTGGTGTCGTTGCGGTCCTTGGCTTTTTCCAGGCGGGCGCCGGTGAAGGTCAGGCCTTTGATCTCCTTCGAGGTGACCAGGCCGCCTTCGAAGGTCTGCGGCAGGATGCGCCCGTCGTTGGGCTGCAGCGTGGGCAGCTCGGGAATCAACGTGCCGACCTTCAATTCGGTCTGCGAGACCTTGACCTTGCCGGTCAGGCCGAGCTTGGAGTATTCGTCGGCAGCCTTGCCGTTGTCGTGGGTCGGCAGCAGGCCGGTGTCGGTGCGGTCCTTGCTGGAGTCGAGCTTGACCCCGAGCATGCCCAGCGCGTCCAGGCCGAAGCCCACGGTGCCTTCGGTATAGCCGGACTCGAAGTTGAGCATGAACCCCTGGGCCCATTCGTCGCGCTTGGATTGCTGCGTGCTGGTACCGTCGCGGAAGTCGCGGTTGAAGTACATGTTGCGGGTTTCGAAGGTGGCCGTGCTGTCTTCGAAGAAGGCGGCCTGGCTCATGGGCGCGACACCGGCAAGGGCGAAGGCGCTGGCGAGGGCGGAAGGTCGGGCGGCGAGGGAACGGATAGGCGCGTACGCCTGCGGCTGCGTGGACAGCATCGTCGGTGACTCCATTTATTGTTCTTATGTGTTTGCACCTTGCTGGTGCTTTTTGCGGCGCGCGGGGCGACCGTGGTGCGATGCTAGGCAACCAACCTTTCGCTAACCTTTCAGCGTGAAAGGTTTCCGGCGAGGGCTTCACAGCACCCGCCACGGGGTTACACTCCGCGCAAAAAGCCCAGCCGAACAGGGAGAATCCGATGCGTGTGCTGCTGGTCGAAGACCATCTGCAACTGGCCGAAAGCGTGGCCCAGGCCCTCAAGAGCCAGGGCCTGACCGTGGACGTGCTGCATGACGGCGTGGCCGCCGACCTGGCCCTGGCCAGCGAGGACTATGCCGTGGCGGTGCTGGATGTCGGCCTGCCACGCATGGACGGCTTCGAAGTGCTGGCGCGCCTGCGCGGGCGCGGCAAGACCTTGCCGGTGCTGATGCTCACCGCGCGCAGCGATGTGAAGGATCGGGTACACGGGCTGAATCTCGGCGCCGATGACTACCTGGCCAAACCCTTCGAACTGACCGAGCTGGAAGCGCGGGTCAAGGCCCTGCTGCGGCGCAGCGTGCTCGGTGGCGAACGCCAGCAACGCTGCGGCCCGCTGGTCTACGACCTGGATACCCGGCGCTTCGGCCTGGACGGCGAGCCGCTGACCTTGACCCAGCGCGAACAGAGCGTGCTCGAGGCACTGATTGCCCGCCCCGGCCGGGTGATGAGCAAGGAGCAGCTGGCGGCCCAGGTGTTCGGCCTCGACGAGGAGGCCAGCCCCGACGCCATCGAGATCTACATCCACCGCCTGCGCAAGAAGCTCGACGGCCACCCGGTGGCCATCGTCACCTTCCGTGGCCTGGGTTACCTGCTCGAGCACCGCGATGCGTGACAACGGCAGCCTGCGCGGGCGCTTGCTGGGCAACCTGGCGTTGCTGCTGGTGGTGCTGATGCTGGCCAGCGGCCTGAGCGCTTACTGGAATGGCCGCGAAGCTGCCGACACCGCCTATGACCGGACCTTGCTGGCGTCGGCGCGGACCATTGCCGCCGGCTTGTCGCAGCGCGACGGCACCCTCAGCGCCGATGTGCCCTACGTGGCCCTGGACACCTTCGCCTACGACAGTGCCGGGCGCATCTACTACCAGGTGCTGGACATCCACCAGAAGCTGATTTCCGGCTACGAGAACCTGCCGCCCCCGCCACCAGGCACACCACGCACCGACGACTACCCGGCGCTGGCGCGCTTCTACAACGCCACCTACCTGGGCCAGGACGTGCGCGTGGTCAGTCTGCTCAAGGCGGTGAGCGAACCGAACATGAACGGCATGGCCGAGATCCGCGTGGCCGAGACCGAGGAGGCGCGGGTGCGCATGGCTCGCGGGCTGATGGCCGACACCCTGCTGCGCCTGGGGATGCTGGCCTTCGGCGCGCTGGTGATGGTGTGGTTCGCGGTGAGCGCCGCGCTGCGCCCGCTGGAGCGCTTGCGCACGGCGGTGGAGGAGCGCCAGCCGGACGACCTGCGCGCCTTGCCTGTAGTGCAGGTGCAGCGCGAACTGGGGCCGCTGGTGCGTGCCCTCAACCATTTCACCGAGCGCCTGCGTGGCCAGTTCGAGCGCCAGGCGCAGTTCATCGCCGATGCCGCCCATGAGCTGCGCACGCCGCTGGCGGCGCTCAAGGCGCGGGTCGAACTGGGCTTGCGCTCACGGGAGCCAGAGGAGTGGCGCAAGACTCTGGAGGCGGCGGCCCAGGGCACCGATCGGCTCACCCATCTGGCCAACCAACTGCTGTCGTTGGCGCGGGTGGAGAACGGCGCCCGGGCCATCGCCGAGGGTGGTGCCCAGCGCCTGGACCTGAGCCAGCTGGCCCGCGAGCTGGGCATGGCGATGGCGCCGCTGGCCCACGCCCGCGGCGTTGCCCTGGCGCTGGAGGCCGAGGCGCCGGTGTGGCTCAAGGGCGAACCGACCTTGCTCAACGAGCTGCTCAGCAACCTGGTTGACAATGCCCTGGCCCACACCCCGCCCGGCGGTGATGTGGTGCTGCGGGTCCTGGCGCCGGCTGTGCTCGAAGTCGAGGACGACGGGCCGGGAATTCCCGAGGATGAGCGTGAGCGGGTGTTCGAGCGTTTCTACCGGCGCAGCGCCCAGGGCAGCGGGCTGGGGCTGGCCATCGTCGGCGAGATCTGCCGGGCGCACCTGGCGCAGATCAGCCTGCATGACGGCGAGCGCGGCGGGTTGAAGGTGCGGGTGAGTTTTATCGCGGATTGATGTCGGCTATCGCGGGGCTTGCCCCGCGAGCAGCCCTGCCGATTCAGCGCAACATGCTCCGCGCATCCAGCAGTTCGGCGATATCCAGCTCGGTGCCGTAGGGCAGCCCCAGGTGCCGGTAGGCGGGCAGGGCGGCCAGTGGCCGGCTGCGCTCGCGCTGGCTGATGCAGCGGGCGATCTGGACGATGTCGATGTAGTCGATCTGGTCGGTGCGCCGGTCCAGGTCCTGCACCTGGCTGGGCAGGTTGACCAGCTGCTCGGGGAACTCCCAGGCGCTGAGGATCTTGTCGCCCAGCACTGGCTGGATCTGCTCGATCACGAAATGCAGGCAGATCGGGTCGGACAGCAGCTCGTTGTGCTCCTCGGCATAGATCAGCACCGGCAACGCGCCGATCTGATGCACCAGGCCGCCGAGGGTGGCCTGGTCGGGCTTGAGTTGGGTGTAGCGTCGGCACAGTTCATAGCTGATGCCCGCCACATCCAGGCTGTTGGCCCAGATATCGCGCAGCTTGTGTTCGACCGCCGGGGCGCGGGCATGGAAGATCTGCTCGATCACCAGGCCGATGGCCAGGTTGCAGCTGTAGTTGATGCCCAGGCGGGTGATCGCGGTGTGCAGATCGGTGACTTCGACGGCGGCGCGCAGCAGAGGGCTGTTGACCACCTTGATCAGGCGCGCCGACAGCGCGGCGTCGCGGCCGATCACCTTGCTCAAGGCGGACACGCTGATCTCGCTGTCTTCGGCGGCTTCGCGAATGCTCAGGGCAACTTCCGGAAGCGTCGGCAGGACCAGGTCGTCCCGGTCGATGGCGGCGAGCAATTGCGCTTGGACCTTCTCGGCCAGCTTGTTCATGGACTTCTCTACGGCAAAGGTGGTGCAGCCCCGGCGTGAAGCCGGGGCGGGCTGGTCAGCGCTGGATTTCCCGGTCGCGGTCCAGTTCGTAAGGCAGGTCGAGCAGCGTCAGGCGCGGGCCTTCGAGGCTGCCCAGGTGTAGGTTGTCGTCTGCCACCGCGTCGGCGCTGAGCACCGCCAGCAGTTCGACGGCGCTGCCGCTGCTGGCAGCGATCACCACCTCGCCGACCGACGAGCCGTGGGTTGGCGAGAAGATCTCGGCGCCCGGCTCGGGTACCGCTGTCTCGGCCAGTGCCAGGCGATACTGGCGGCGCTTGAGCTTACCCAGGTACTGCATGCGGGCGACGATCTCCTGGCCGGTGTAGCAGCCCTTCTTGAAGCTCACGCCATCGACGGCCTGCAGGTTGATCATCTGCGGGATGAACAGCTCGCGGGTCGGGCCCATGACCTGGCCGATGCCGGCGCGCACCTGGCCAAGCAGCCAGTCGTTGAGCGTGCCCTCCGGCAGCGCGGCGGCGAGCGCCTCGCGCACGGCGCTGGCCCGCTCGGCAGGCGCCCACAGTTCGACCCGGCCAGCCGAGGCGCGGATGGCGATCAGGCCATCATGACGCGCGGTCGCGCCGGCCTCGTCCGCCACGCTCAGGCTCAGCGCCTGCTGGGCCGCGTCGCCGTCCTGCAAGCCGAAGCGCGCCCAGGCGGCGCTGTCGTCGCTCAGCGTGGCCTTGGAGAACACCGCGTACTTCTTCAGGTCGGCCAACTGCGCCTCGAGCAGCTCGCTGGCCATGGCCAGCAGGTAGCCGTTGCCCTCGGGCAGGATACGGAAGCTCGACTGCATGCGGCCCTTGACCATGCAGCGGGCACCAAGGCTCGCATGGGCTTCGCTGAGGTAGCTGATGTTGCAGGTCAGTTGACCCTGCAGGAACTTGCCGGCGTCGGAGCCGCGGACGGCGAGGATGCCCTCATGGGAGAGGGAACAGAAGAAAGCGGAATCGGCCATGGGTCATCGCGGTAGCTAAAAGACTGGCGGCCATCATAGAACGCCGGTAACAAAATAGGTAGGTGAGTAGACCAACGCCTTGTGCCGCTTCATTCGCTGCGCGGTATACTGCGCGACCATTCGAGGAGGGCCCCATGGTCGAACAAACTGAACTCAATCGGCTTTTCTGGCACAGCCGTCGCGGCATGCTGGAACTGGACGTGCTGCTGGTACCGTTCACCCAGGAAGTCTACCCGAGCCTGAGCGAAGCGGACCGCGAGCTGTACCGTCGCCTGCTGACCTGCGAGGACCAGGACATGTTCGGCTGGTTCATGGAGCGTACCGAGTCCGAAGACCCGGAGCTGCAGCGCATGGTCCGCATCATCCTGGATCGTGTCCAGCCCAAGTGATTGTTTCGAGTGCCGTTGGCAGGGCTCACGCCTGTTGCTGGCGGCCTACCTCGCCTGCCTGGCGCTGGCGCTCATCGCCGGCGTCGTGGTCGCGCTGCCCGGTTGGCTGAAGGGCCTGCTGGTCATTGCCTGCCTTGCCCACGCCTGCTGGGCCATTCCCCGCCGAATCCTGTTGTCCCACCCTGACGCGATCACCGGCCTGCGTCGTGAGCCGCGTGGTTGGCATATATACAGTCGTGCCCGGGGGTGGCAGCCGGCGCGCCTATGCCGTGACAGCGTTGCCTTGCCCGCGGTGGTAGTGCTGCGCTTCGTGCGCAAGGGGCAATGGTTCAGCCAGAGCCAGTGCATCCCCAAGGACGCCCTGGCGCAGGAACAGCATCGAAGGCTGCGGGTGCGGCTGAAGTTCAGCCGGCGCCGCTGGGCCGCGCCGGCCTGAAGGGTCAGACCCCCTGCGGGATCTCTTCGCCGCCGAGTGCTTCGAACAGCACCGGCAGGAACTCGGTGAAGGTCATCATCATCAGCAGGAAGCTGGCGTCGAACTGTTGCTGGGCCTCGTCGCCACCATCCTGCTCGGCTTGCTCTTGCAGCAGCTCCTCGAACTTCAGGCGCTTGATCACCATCTTGTCGTCGAGCACGAACGACAGCTTGTCCTGCCAGGCCAGGGCCAGCTGGGTGACCACCTTGCCGGTGCTCAGGTGCAGCTGGATTTCCTCGCTGGTCAGGTCCTGGCGCTTGCAGCGCACGATGCCACCGTCTTCGGCGGTGTCGCGCAGTTCGCACTCGTCGAGGACATAGAAGCCTTCGGCGGCCTGTTGCGACTTGACCCAGTCGGTCATGGTCGCGCTTGGCGCGATCTTCACGGTGGCCGGGCGCACCGGCAGCGAGCCGATCACTTCACGCAGGGTCGACAGCAGGTCTTCGGCGCGCTTGGCGCTGGCCGAGTTGACCAGGATCATGCCCAGGCGCGGGGCGATGGCGGCGAAGATCATCGAGCGACGAATGAAAGCGCGCGGCAGGAAGGCCTGGATGATTTCGTCCTTGATCTGGTCGCGTTCCTTCTTGTAGACCTTGCGCATCTGCTCGGTCTCGATCTCCTCGACCTTTTCCTTGACCGCGTCGTTGACCACGCTGCTGGGCAGGATGCGCTCTTCTTTACGTGCGGCGATCAGCATGAATTCGCCACTGACGTGAACCAGGGGAGCATCCTCGCCCTTGCCGAACGGTGCGACGAAACCGTAGGTGGTCAGTTCCTGGCTGGCGCAGGGGCGGGCCGGCTTGCTGGCCAGGGCGGCCTCCAGGGCCTCGGCCTCGAACGGTACTTCCTGGGTCAGGCGATAGGACAGCAGGTTCTTGAACCACATGAGGGGGAATCTCTCCTTAATACATAAGGCGGGCATTATTCTCCGAGCGACGGTTCCAGGCCAACCCTGTCAGAGGGCCAGCAGTCCTATATAGAGGAAGAAAATCGCGGCGCGGCTAGGTCTTTGAAAGGCCTGGAAATTTTTTTCAAATTTTTTGAAAAAAGTGCTTGCCAGGGTAGGAGGTCCTCCGTAGAATGCGCGCCACACCGAGACGAAGGGTGATTAGCTCAGCCGGGAGAGCATCTGCCTTACAAGCAGAGGGTCGGCGGTTCGATCCCGTCATCACCCACCACTCGATGTATAGCGCGGCGGTAGTTCAGTCGGTTAGAATACCGGCCTGTCACGCCGGGGGTCGCGGGTTCGAGTCCCGTCCGCCGCGCCATATTTAGCTTCAGGGCCCACTGAACACCTTGAAGCAACAGAGAAAGCGACCTTAGGGTCGCTTTTTTTGTTTCTGGCGTTGCGTCAGAATCCCCTGTCCGCCGCAAGTGGCCAGCAGGCCTTGCGCCGGTTCCTACCGCAAGCAAGAGACCGACCATGCAGGATGCCAGCCTCTCTCCCGCTCCGCCACACGCCACTCCCTTGCTGGGAATCGACCTGGGTACCACCAACAGCCTGATCGCCGTCTGGCAGGATGGCGAAGCGCGGCTGATCGCCAATGCCCTGGGCGAGGTGCTGACGCCGTCGGTGGTCAGCGTCGATGACGATGGCAGCATCCTCGTCGGCCAGGCCGCCCGGGCGCGCCTGACCACCCACCCGCAACGCAGCGCCGCGGCGTTCAAGCGTTTCATGGGCAGCGACAAGCGTTACGCCCTGGGCGAACACCGCTTCACCCCTGAAGAGCTGTCGGCGTTGGTACTGGGTTCGCTCAAGCAGGACGCCGAGGCCTATCTGGGCTGCCCGGTGAGCGAAGCGGTGATCTCGGTGCCGGCCTATTTCAGCGACGAGCAGCGCAAACGCACGGTGTTCGCGGCCGAACTGGCCGGGCTCAAGGTCCAGCGGCTGATCAACGAGCCCACCGCCGCCGCCATGGCCTACGGCCTGCATGAGCAGAAGTTCGAGCGCACCCTGGTGTTCGACCTGGGTGGCGGCACGTTCGATGTCACAGTGCTGGAGTACGCCTTGCCGCTGATCGAGGTGCATGCCTCTACCGGCGACAACTACCTGGGCGGTGAGGACTTCACCGAGGCGCTGCTGCAGGCCTGCCTGCGCGACTGGAACCTCAAGGCCGAAGACCTGGAGCCCCAGGCTCTGGCCAGCCTGCACGACGCCATCGAGCAGCTCAAGCGCGACGCGGGCGAGGGCAGCCGGACACTACAGTGGAGTGCTGGCGGCCAGCCCCGTGAGTGGGTTCTGGATGACTCGAAGCGGCAGGCGATCTGGGCACCCTTGCTGGCACGGGTACGCACCCCCATCGAACAGGCCCTGCGCGATGCCCGCTTGAGCCCGCGCGAGCTGGACAGCCTGGTGCTGGTCGGCGGCGCCACGCGCATGCCGCAGGTGCAGCAACTGGTGGCCAAGCTGTTTGGCCGCCTGCCGTACCGGCACCTGGACCCGGATACCATCGTCGCCCTCGGCGCCGCCAGCCAGGCGGCGTGCAAGGCCCGCGACGCGGCCATCGACGAACTGATCCTGACCGATGTCTGCCCCTACACCCTCGGCGTGGCCTCGTCCCGGGGCGAAGATGTCACCGGCGCTTTCTCGCCGATCATCGAGCGCAATACGATCATCCCCACGTCCAAGGTGCAGCGTTTCTACAGCAGCCACCCGGAACAGAAGTTCGTGCGCATCGCCGTGTACCAGGGCGAGCGGCCATGGGTGCGGGACAACATCCTGGTGGACAGTTTCGAGATTCCGTTGCAGCCGACCGGCGAGATCCAGTCGCTGGACGTGCGCTTCAGCTACGACATCAACGGCCTGCTGGAAGTGGACGTGACCTTCCTCGAGAGCGGCCAGAAGCACAGCCACAGTATCGACCGCAGCCCCACCGGGCTGGATGCGCAGGCACGCCAGGCCAGTGAGGAGCGCCTGGCAAAGTTGAAGATCCACCCACGTGACACGCTGCCCAACCGCACCTTGCTGGCCCGCCTGGAGCGAGCCTGGATGCAGAGCCTGGGCGACGAGCGCGAGCTGATCGGCAGCTGGCTGGACGCCTTCAATGCCGTGCTGGCCGGGCAGCAGGCCGGCGAGATCAGCCGTGAGCGCCAGGCATTGAGCCAGGCGCTCGACGAGCTGCGTTACTGAGCGTTGAGCCGGCGCAGGGTGGCCTGCAGGCCACCCTCCAGCGGCTGCCCTTTGCCCGGCACCGGGCCGTAACGGTTCGGCAGCTTGTCGCCGGGCAGGCCCAGCAGCACCATTGACGAGAACGGCAGCACGCGGGTCAGCACCATCACCAGCAGCAGTGCCGGCACGCCGTGGCCGAGGTCGCGCAGGCGGCGCAGGAAGCCACTGATCGACAGGATGCTGATCGCCACCAACATCGCCGGGATATGCAGCATCAGGCTGGCGCCCAAGGCGATGATTGCCACATGCACGGCCAGGCCCGTGCGGTTCAGTCGACTCTTGAGCTTCCAGAACGCCCACATCGGCGCCGGCGGCTCCTTGATCATCTCCAGCAGCAGGCGTTCGCTCCATGACAGCACGGCCATGATTGCGCAGCGCAGGCCGGGGTCTTGTTCCGGGTTGTCCTTGACCTTTTGCAGGGCGCGCAGCACCCGGGTCTTGGGTGGGGTGCAAGTGTTCAGCAGGCTGTGCAGCGCATCCAGTACCTCGTCGACCGTGCGGCTGTCGAGGCCTTGCGCGCGTACCGCGGCAGCCGGCGGGTGCTTGGCCTGGCCGTCCAGCAGCCCCCGGCGCAGCGCTTCGAACCAGTCGCCTTGCAGGTCCAGCGCCTGCATGCGGTCGCGCAACGCGCAGCGCTGTGGTTCGTCCAGCGACGGATCGTGGTGCAACACTGCGCAGAACAGCAGGTAGCCCAGCGGATAGTCGGTACGCAGCCCGCCGTCGTCGTTGTCCAGGCAGGCCAGCAGTTGCGCGGCGTTGGGCAGGCGCGTGCTGTTGAGCGCCTGCTGCAAGGTCAGCAGGCGTGCCGAGATCAGGGCTTGTACCGGGTCGCGGATATCCAGGCTGCCGAGCAGTCCACTGGCGCCTTCGGAGCTGGTCAGCAGTTGACCGAGCAGGGCGTGTGTCGGAGCGAACGGATGCTCGGCCTGGTAGTGCAACTGCCCGGGCAAGGCCGGGTCGATCAGTGCCAGCCAACGTGATGGTTGCTCCAGCAGCGCCAGCATGAACAGCTGCTGGCGGTGCCACTGCCACAGTGCCTCCCCTTCGGGCATCGGCGGCAACAGGACCCCGGCTTCGGCCAGGCGGTCCTGCAGTTGCAGGGCGAATGGCGTGGTGAACAGGCGGCGCATGTCGAAATGACGGTTGAGCGTGTGCAGGGCATGGGCCGGGTAGACCCGCATGCGCCGCAGCCACTCACGGCAGACCGGGCGAATGGCATCCTCGGTCAGGGCCTCGGGCAAGGTAGCCGCCGGATCATCGCTGGCGCTGAGCTGCGTCAGCACCTGGACCACGGGGGCCTGCTCGAGCCAATGCAACTGCTGGTTCGCCTGGCGTTGGAAGCCCTCGAGGATCAGCGCGTCGAGGGCGTCCTCGGCCGGTGGCTGAGCGAGGACCAGGCGCAGTAAACCGGCCTCGCCGCGCTGCAGGGCCCAGGCATGCCAATACAAGCGGTGCAGATTCTGGTCAGGCTGCTCCTGCAGCAGCCAGGCGAGCAGCGGCAGTTCGTCGTCACCGTCCAAATGCCAGTCGACGAAGGTGCTGGCGATGCTGTCCAGCCCCAGGCGCGAGGCTTCGGACCAGCGCGCCAAGGTCTGCGCTGACTGCCCCGGGCTGCCCCAGGCCTGGGCCGGGTCGCTGAGCTCCTCAGGCCAGCCGGCTGGCGTATGCAGGCGGTCGAAGGCCTGGATCAGCAAAGGCAGGCGCTGGGGCTGATGGCGGGCGCAGAGGTCGATCAGCCAGCGCTCTGCCTGTGGATGCTGGTGTTGGCGGTACAGCCGCAACCAGCAGTCCAGGGCTTGTTGCTCGGCCCCCAGGGCATCGGCCTGGCGGGCCAGCAGGTAGAGCAGGTCGGCATCGTCCGGGGATTGCGCCTGTTGTGCCTGGAGCAGGCCGTGGAAGGTCCGGCTGGCGATGCCGGCCTGGCTGAACTGCACCAACAGGCGCTGAACCAGTGCCGGGTCGTTCGGGATCGCCAGGCAGGTATGCACGCTGGCGAACTGCTCGTACTCGAACAATGGGCGGTGCTGGTAGCAGTATTCGAGGCTGCGGAAATACCACAGGCTCTCCATCTGCGCCGGCGCTGGCCAGTCGCGCATGCATGCAGTATCGAAGGGATCCGGCTGCGCGAGACGGTCGAGGAAGGCTTCCACCTCATGGGGGTTGTCCAGGCGCAGCACCTGCTCGGCCCAGCCCAGGCGCCGTGCCAGCAGGCCGGCACAGTGATGGGACAGCGGCCCGCAGTCGCGCAGGGTGTGCAAAAGCTGCCAGCCAATGTCGTCCAGTTCGTCCAGTGGCAGTTCGTCCAATTCGGCGATGTAGCCCTGCCAGGCTTGCGGGTCGAAGCGCAGGGACGGCTCCTCGAGCAGGCGATGGAAGTGCTGCAGTGCCGGATGGGGAGTGTCCTCGGCGACCGTTGGTTCGGCCTCGTGGGTTTCCTGCTCGCGGGCCAGGCGCAGCGCTTCCTCGTAGGCCGCGCGCAGGGCCTGGAAACCTTCCGGGTCGGTTTCCGGGTGGTGCGTGGGCAGGCGGCCACGGTAGGCCAGGCGGATGGCGTCCAGGTCCTGGGTCGGTTCGATCCCCAGGCGAATCCAGCAACTCATGACCAGCAGTCCTCTTCCAGGGTGGCGGGGCGCGCTGGCTCCGGCAGGTCCATGTCCCAGGGCAGCCCGGCCAGCAGCTCATGGGCGCCGAGGCGCAGGTTGAGCAGGATGCAGCGGTTCCAGTGCTCGCTGCCCTGGCGCTCGAGATCGGCGGCCAGGGTCTCGTCGCTGCTGTCGCTGACATTCCACAGCGCCTTGCCGAACAGGTAGCCGGCCAGGTAGCAATCCCAGCGGTTGTAGTAGTGGCGGGCGCGCAGCGCCAGGCGGTAGTGCAGGTAGAGGCTTTCGTCGCGATCGATCAGGCCTTTCTTGACCCCGGCGCGCAGCAGGAAGCTCATGCGCCCCAGGTCCCAGGCCCGGGTGCCGCCCGGGCCGCAGTCGGGGAAGGTGCGGGCGGCGTATTCGTGGCGGATGCGCTCGCGCGGCGCCAGGGTGTCGAGCAGCGCCTGCCACTGGCTGGGCAGGCAGCGCTGGTACTGCCAGTAGGCTTCGCTCATTTCGGTGGCGTGGCCGTTGTCGGCCATGTTCAGCATGTCCAGCAACTGGGCGCGGTCACTGATCCCCCACCAGCGCTCCAGGTCGGTCTGGTCTTCGCCTTCGAAGTAGTCGGGGGCGGTGTAGCTGGCGCCGTTGAGGGCGGCCATGGGGGCGGAGAGGGCATGCAGCCAGTGCTGCGCGGTTTCGTCCATGAAAGGGGTCCTGGGGGCGCTGGGAACTGGCGGGGATTGTATAGGAATACGCGGGCCGGGTTGTCAGGGGTATACCCCGAGTCGGTAGGCTTCGGCCACCTCCCGGAGCACCTCGCACACCCACTGCGCCGGCAGGCTCTGCGCCAATGCGGCATTGCGGCAGATCCCCACCGAGCCGCCCGGTTCGCGCACGCCCAGGTCGAGTTCGGCCAGTTCGCCCCGCCCGAGGTCGATCAGCACGGCGTCGCGCGGGGCCACCCAGACCGCCTCGCTGCCCAGCACGTAGCGCCTGCTCAAGGCTAGCGACAGGGTTTCCAGGCGTTGTGCCGGCAGCGGGATGGCGCATTGCACGAACAGGCTGTCGGCGTGCTGGCGAATGGTCGTGCCGGGTGGTGGCAGCACCAGTGGATAGGCACCGACCTGCCTGTGGTCAATAGGCTGAGCCGCCAGCAGTGGATGCCCGGGTCGCACCACCAGGGTCATCGACTCGCTGTACAGGTGCTCGAACGACAGCCCCTGGATCTGCGGGCTGTCGGTCATGCGACCGATCACCAGTTCCAGCTCGCCAAGGTGCAACTGCCCAAGCAGCTGGGCGCTGGCCCCGGTCACCACGCTGATTACCAATGCCTCGTGCTGCTGGTGCAGGCGGCACAGCACCTCGGGCATCAGCAGCCCTTCGACTGTCGACAGCACGCCGATACGCACCTGCGACGGCGCCCGAGCCTCACCGCGCACACTGCCGACCCCGTCACGCAGTGCCTGCACGCTGGGGCCGGCATAGCGCATGAAACGGGTACCGGCCGGGGTCAGGGCGACGCCCTGGTGGCTGCGCTCGAACAGGCGAGCTTCGAGCAGATCCTCCAACTCCTTGAGGGTCTTGGAGATCGCTGGCTGGCTGATCGCAAGCACGTCGGCGGCCCTGGCCAGGCTGCCCTGTCGGGCAATCTCCAGGAAACACAGCAGATGGCGGAACTTGATGCGGGTATCGAGGTTCATGCCCGGCAGTGTATCCGTGCGGGCCAGACCTGCAACGTCTGGTTGGCCCGTTCGAGCATCAGCTACGGGCCAGTTCGACATCGGCACCGCGCAGACGCGCCGTCCACACCCGCAAGGCCTGTGTCGGATCTTCCAGGCAATGTCCGTCGTGCAGGCTGAAGTGCTGTTTATAGAGCGGCGCCGCCACTACCAATTCGCCCTGCAGGCTGGCCACTAGCCCGCGTCCGATGATGTTGGCGCCAGAGCGCGGATCGCGGTTCTCCAGCGCGAAGACCTGGCGATCCCGTCCCGGCAGGTAGAACAGCGCGACCTGCTCGCCTTCATGCCATACCACCACCCCGGAGTCGGCCACCAGGTCGCTGGCCTGGCATACCGCCTGCCACTGGGTTTGAGTTGCAACAGCCGTATTGGACAGGTTCATCACACAAGCTCCTCATGGGTGGGAATCAGTTGCAGCGGCGCCGCAGGCCGGCGTTGGCCGCGCTCACGGACGAAATGCACATCGGGGTCGGCGCGTCGGTCGTTGACGAAGGTGCGGAAGCGCTTGAGCTTTTCCGGATCGCTAAGGGCGTTGGCCCATTCGCATTCATAGCGGTCGACCACCTGTTGCATCTGCGTCTCGAGTTCGCCGGCCAGGCCCAGGCTGTCGTCGATCACCACTTGCTTGAGGTAGTCGAGCCCGCCTTCGAGGCCCTCGCGCCACACCGAGGTGCGCTGCAGTTTGTCGGCGGTGCGGATGTAGAACATCAGCACACGGTCGATCAGGCGCACCAGAGTCTCATCGTCCAGGTCGGTGGCGAACAGTTCGGCGTGGCGCGGGCGCATGCCGCCGTTGCCGCACACGTACAGGTTCCAGCCCTTGTCGGTGGCGATCACGCCGATGTCCTTGCTTTGCGCCTCGGCGCATTCGCGGGTGCAGCCAGACACCGCGAACTTGAGCTTGTGCGGCGCGCGCAGGCCCTTGTAGCGGTCCTCCAGGCGCAAGGCCATGGCCACGCTGTCCTGCACGCCATAGCGGCACCAGGTGCTGCCGACGCAGGATTTCACCGTGCGCGTCGACTTGCCGTAGGCGTGCCCGGTCTCGAAGCCAGCGGCGATCAGCTCGCCCCAGATCAACGGCAGCTCGTGCAACTGGGCACCGAACAGGTCGATGCGCTGGCCGCCGGTGATCTTGGTATAGAGGTCGTACTTCTTTGCCACCTGGCCGATCACGATGAGTTTTTCCGGAGTGATCTCGCCACCAGGAATGCGCGGCACCACCGAGTAGGTGCCGTTTTTCTGCATGTTGGCCATGAAGGTGTCGTTGGTATCCTGCAGCGGCACCAGCGTCGGGTCCATGATCGGCTGGTTCCAGCACGAGGCGAGGATATTGCCCACCGCCGGCTTGCAGATGGCGCAACCCACGTGGCCTTTGCCATGGCGTTCGAGCAGCTCGCTGAAGGTGCGGATGCCCTCGACCCGCACCAGCCCGTAGAGCTCCTGGCGGGTGTAGGCGAAGTGTTCGCAGAGGCTCTTGTCGACGCTCACGCCGCGAGCGGTGAGTTCGTGCTCGAACACCTGCTTGAGCAGCGCCGCGCAGCCGCCGCAACCCGTGGCGGCCTTGGTGCAGCCCTTGAGTGCGGCGAGGTCGCCACAGCCGTTGTCGATGGCGGCGCATACCGCGCCCTTGCTGACGTTGTGGCACGAGCAGATGGTCGCGCTGTCGGGCAAGGCATCGGCGCCCAGCGCCGGCGCGCCGCTGCCCTGGGGCAGAATCAGCGCGGCCGGGTCGGCCGGTAGCTTGATACCGTTCTGGGCGTATTGCAGCAGGGTGTCGTAGTAGCTGTTGTCGCCCACCAGCACCGCGCCAAGTACGCGCTTGCCGCTGGCATCGACCACCAGACGCCGGTACGAGGCCGTGGCCTCGTCGATGAAGCGGTAGCTGCGCGCCCCCGGCGTGACGCCCTGGGCATCGCCGATGGAGCCGACGTCCACGCCCAGCAGCTTGAGCTTGGTCGACATGTCGGCGCCGCTGAACTCGCTCGCCGACTCGCCCATCACCAGGGCCGCCAGGTTACGCGCCATGGCGTAGCCCGGGGCGACCAGGCCGAACACACTGCCGTTCCACGAAGCGCATTCGCCAATGGCGAAGATGCACGGGTCGCTGGAGCGGCACTGGCCGTCGATCACCACGCCGCCGCGGGGGGCGATCTCCAGGCCGCAGGCGCGGCCCAGGGCGTCCTGCGGGCGGATGCCGGCGGAGAACACGATCAGATCGGTTTCCAGGTGTTCGCCGCCGTCGAAGTTCATGCGGTAGCGGTAGTGCTCGCCGGCGCTGATCGACTGGGTGGCGCGGGCCAGATGCACGCCCACGTCCAGCATCTCGATGCGCGCCTTGAGCGCCGCGCCGCCCTCGGCATCCAGCTGGACCGGCATCAGCCTTGGTGCGAACTCCACCACATGCGCTTCCAGTCCTAGCGACTTGAGGGCGTTGGCGGCCTCGAGGCCGAGCAGGCCGCCACCGACCACCACGCCACGGCGGGCGCTGCCGGCGGCGGCGCGGATCGCATCGAGGTCGTCGAGAGTGCGATAGACCAGTTGCGCATTGCCGCTGGCCCCTTCGATGGACGGCACGAACGGATAGGAGCCGGTGGCCAGGATCAACTGGTCGTAGCCGACGCGGCCTTCGGCGGTGATCACTTCCTGGCGTTCGCGATCGATGGCCAGTACCGCCTCGCCCAGGTGCAGGTGTACGCCGTTGCTTGAGTAATAATCGCGGTCGCACAAGGCCAGGGTTTCGGCGCAACTGCCGGTGAAGTATTCCGAGAGGTGTACCCGGTCGTAGGCGCGCTGGCGCTCCTCGCCGAACACATGCAGCTCGAAGCGCGCGCTGGCGCCGCGCTCTATCAGCTGTTCGACGCAGTGATGGCCGACCATGCCGTTGCCGACGATGACCAGTCGCGCTCGTTGTGCTTCGTTCGCTGTTGCCTGCATAGCCGATCCTCGATCACGGAAAAACGAAAAAGGCGCCTGGAGCCGAAGCTCCAGGCGCCTTTGCCTGTACTCATCAGTGTGAGGCCCCTGTCGACCGCCGTTGGTCGTTGGGGCTGTTGTACTGCATTGAAAAGCAGGGAGTGTGCCAAGCGGCCACTCAACGGCAGTCCTCACGGGCCTCATCGCCGGCAAGCCGGCTCCCACAGGGCTGCGGACCCATTTGCGGCGTACCCTTGTGGGAGCCGGCTTGCCGGCGATGAGGCCGTTACGTGTACAACGAAGGTGCAAGCCTCACCACCGTGGTGCATCAATACACATCCCGTCGGTAGCGCTTGTCCCGCGCCAACCCCTCGACGAACGCCGCTGCCGCGCCCTCGTCCAGGCCGCCGTGCCGCGCCACGAGCTGGCGCAAGGCCGCGTCCACATCCCGGGCCATGTGCCGGGCATCGCCACACACATACACATGCGCGCCGTCCTGCAACCAGCGCCACAGCTCGGCACCGTGCTCCAGCAGGCGATGCTGCACATAGATCTTCTGCGGCTGGTCCCGCGAGAACGCCGTGCTCAGGCGCACATGCCCGCTGGCTTCCCAGGCCTGCAATTGTTCGCGGTAGTAGAAGTCGCAGGCGGCATGTTGCTCGCCGAAGAACAGCCAGTTGCGCCCCTTGGCCCCGCGTATCTCGCGTTCCTCGAGGAACGCCCGGAAGGGGGCGATACCGGTGCCGGGGCCGATCATCACGACCGGCAGGCCGTCGTCCTCGGGCAGGCGGAAGTGCTTCGAAGGCTGCGCGAAGATCGACACCTCCAAAGCCGTTGCGCGGTCGGCGAGGAAGCTCGAACAGACGCCCTTGCGCTGGCCATGGCGCACGATGGAGACGGTCAGATGCACCTGGCCGGGATGAGCCCGGGGGCTGGAGCTGATCGAGTACAGGCGCGGCTGCAAGGGTTTGAGCAACGACAACCAATTGCCCAGCGGCAAGGCCTGGGGGTGTTCGCGCAGCACGTCGGCCAGCTGGCGGCCCCACAGCCATTCCTTGAGTTCGCCCTTGCATGCTGGCTGCAGCAGGCGTTGCAGGCCGGGGGCGTGCTGGCTGAAGGTTTCGAGCTGCTGGCGGTTGACCTGGGTGATGTCCAGGTGCCGCTCCAGCGCTGTACGCAGAGGCATTGGGCCATGCCCCTCGAGTTCGATCTCGGCCTGACCTTCCAGCTGCATCAGTGTGAGCAGCTCGTCGACCAGGTCCGGGCAATTGCGCGGCCAAACGCCCAGGGCATCGCCGGGTTGATAGCGCAGGTCGCTGCCGGACAGGTCGAAGACCAGCTGTCGAGTTTCCTTGGTTGAACCCAGGCCGCTCAGGAGGCGATTTTCCCGCAGGGTAGCGGGCCAGGGCTGATGTTTGCCGCGGACGGCGACCGGCGCGGCAGGGGCTAGCGGGCCACTGCCAAGCTCGGGCAGCAGGGCATCGAGCCAGGCGCCGAAGGCCGCTTCGCAGTCCGGCTCGCAGTCGACCCGGGCCAGCAGGCGCCGGGCACCCAGCTCGGCCAGGCGTTGATCGAGCTTGCGGCCGAAGCCGCAGAACTGGTCGTAGCTCGAGTCGCCCAGGGCCAGCACGGCGTAGGGCAGGGTGGCGCAACTTGCGCTTTCGTCATCCTGCAGCGCCCGCCAGAACGCGGCGCCGCTGTCCGGCGCATCGCCGTCACCGAAGGTGCTGGCGATCAGCAGCAGGCTGGCGGCGCCCCGCAGTTGGGACGGGCGCACCGCCTCCATGCAACTGAGCGCGACCACCAGCCCGGCGTCGCGCAGGCGCTGGGCGCAGCGTTCGGCGAGGTGCTCGCCATTGCCGGTCTGCGAGGCCCAGAGCACGTGGTGGCGAGGGCCTTCGAGCGCTGTTTGCGGTGCTGGCGCGGGCCGGGCGAACAGGCCGGCCAGCAGGCCGTCGACGAACAGGCGTCGCTCCGGCGCCAGGGGCGCAGTGGGCGGCAGGCAAGGCACGTTCTCGGTGCTGGCCTGGCTCAGTCCGAGCAGGAAACCTTGCAGGTAGTGGCGCTCTTCCTCGGCCAGGACCGGAGCCGGCAAAGCCTCCAGGCCGAGCAGGCGGGACAGGGTGGCGGTGGGCATGGTGATGGGCTCCGGGGGAAGCGTCAGTTCGAGGGCTTCGATGCGCTCGCCGGCGACCCGCTCCAGGGCCACGGCACAGTGCTTGAAGGCCGGCTGCAGCGAGGTCGGGTCCACCGCGTCGCAGGTCACCGCGTTGATTGCCAGTTGCTCGCCGTACAGGTCGTTCCAGTGAAACGGGGCGAAACAGTTGCCGGGCAGCACCCGCTCGCTGAGCCGCGCCGGCAGCACGGCCTGGCCACGGCGCGAGCGGATCGCCACCTGGTCCTTGGGCGCAATACCCAGGCGCCGGGCATCGTCGGGATGGATCTCGACAAAGGGGCCGGGCTCCAGCTTGTTCAGGCTGGGTACCTGGCCGGTCTTGGTCAGCGTGTGCCACTGGTGCTGGACGCGGCCAGTATTGAGCACGAAAGGGAAGGCATCGTCGGGCAGCTCCGCCGGCGGCAGCCAGGGGCGGGCGAAGAACCGCGCCTTGCCGGTGGGCGTCGGAAACACCGGCGCCTGTGGGGCGTCTGGCGCGACATAGCGCAGCGGGCTGCGAGTGTCCTTGCGCCCCGGTGCGCTTGGCCATTGCCGCGGGCCCTGGCGCAGGTCGGCATAGTCGATACCGCGCAGGTCGTAGCCGGTATCGGGGTTGTGGAAGCGGCGGATCTCATCGAACACCGCTTCGGCGTCGGGGTAGTCGAAGGCGTGCGCATAACCCAGGGCACAGGCGATGCGCGCGATCAGGCGCCAGTCCTCGAGGCTCTCGCCGGGCGCCTCGACGGCGCGGGGCATCAAGGTCAGGTTGCGCTCGCTGTTGATCATCACCCCTTCGCCCTCGGCCCACAGTGCCGCCGGCAACAGGATGTCGGCGTAGCGGTTGGTCTCGGTGTCGAGGAAGGCGTCCTGGCTGATCACCAGCTGTGCCTGGCGCAGGCCGTCGATCACCTGTTGGCGGTTGGCAACGCTGGCCACCGGGTTGCTGCAGATGATCCAGCAGGCTTTCACTTCGCCATGCTTGAGTTGCTCGAACAGTGCCACGGTGCCCTCACCCCCTTCGCTGCGCAGGGTGCCGGAGGGCAGTTGCCATTGCGCTTCGACGAAGGCGCGATCCGCCGCCACCTGCGCCGAACGCTGGCCCGGCAGGCCCGGCCCCATGTAACCCATCTCGCGGCCGCCCATGGCATTGGGTTGGCCGGTCAGCGAGAACGGCCCGCTGCCGGGGCGGCAGATGGCGCCGGTGGCCAGGTGCAGGTTGCATAGGGCATTGCTGTGCCAGGTGCCGTGGATGCTCTGGTTCAGGCCCATGGTCCAGCAGCTCATCCATTCGCCCGCCTCGCCGATCAGGCGGGCGGCTTCGCGGATGTCGGCCTCGGCCAGCCCGGTGATGGCCGCGACGTGTGCGGGGGTGTAGTCCTCGAGAAACGCCGGCAGCGCCTCCCAGCCCTCGGTGTGGCGGGCGATGAAATCCGCGTCGGTATGGCCATTGGCGTGCAGCAGGTGCAGCAGGCCATTGAGCAGTGCCAGGTCGGTACACGGGCGCAGTTGCAGGAACAGGTCGGCCTTGTCGGCGGTGGCGCTGCGCCGTGGGTCGACGACGATCAGCCTGGCGCCGGCCTTGAGCCGGTCGAGCAGGCGCAGGAACAGGATCGGGTGGCAGTCGGCCATGTTCGCGCCGATCACCAGGAACACCTCGGCGCGCTCGAAATCCTGGTAGCTGCCGGGCGGCCCGTCGGCGCCCAGCGATTGCTTGTAGCCGCTGCCGGCACTGGCCATGCACAGGCGTGAGTTGGATTCGATATGGCGGGTGCGGATGAAACCCTTGGCCAGCTTGTTGGCCAGGTACTGGGCCTCCAGCGACATCTGCCCGGAGACATAGAGGGCCACGGCGTCGGCGCCGTGGGTATCGATGATCGTGCGCAGGCGCCTGGCCGTCTCGGCGATGGCCGTGTCCAGCGGGCGACGGGCTGGCTCCTGGCTGCGCTGGTCACGGACGAACGCGTGGGCCATGCGCCCGGCCTCCAGTGGCACATGGGCGGTCAGCCCTTTGGTACACAGGCGCCCGAAATTGCTGGGGTGCTGCTTGTCGCCGCTGACCTTGACCACCTTGCCCCCGCTCACGCGCATGACAATGCCGCATCCGACCCCGCAGTACGGGCAAACACTGCGCACTTCACTGCCGCTCATCACGATCTCCTGCTGGCGAAACGACAAAGGCGCCGGCTACCCGGCCTGCAAGTGGCAAGCGGGGCAACACGGCGCCTTCGTCGTGGAGAGAGAACCATCGGCGTTGATGGCCTCGATGCCATGCAAACAGCAAATCCCGGGCCATTTCATGCGGGACGCGGTGCTGCTGTGTGAGTGGGCTCGCCCGGCGCGGGACGCGCACCGATATGGGGAGCTGCGCACCAGCGGATGGCATCGGTCGAACTATGGCTATATGATTCGCATACGTTTCATATATAGGTAACCGCACATGGGTATCGTCAAGATCGCCGACGACCTCCACGAAGACCTGCGCGTGGCCAGCGCCGCGCTGTCGCGCTCGATCAACGCCCAGGCCGAGCACTGGATCCGTATCGGCATGCTGGCCGAGTTGCACCCGCAGGCCACCTACCAGGAACTGCTGCGCCAGTTGCTGCGCCAGGAGCAGGCCAATCTCAAGGAGCTGCTGCAATGAGCAAGGTCATCCTCAAGGACGCCGCCCAGCTTGAACTGATGCGCCGTGCCGGCCAGTTGCTGGCCCGGGTGTTCGCCGACCTCGACGGTTTCATTCGCCCCGGCGTGACCACGATGCAGATCAACGACCGCGCCGAGGCCTTCATCGTCCAGACCCTCAAGGCGCGGCCGGCGAGCAAGGGCCAATACGGTTTTCCCTTTGCCCTGAACACGTCGGTGGACCATGTGGTCTGCCACGGCATGCCCAAGGTCGACGAGGCACTGAAGGAGGGCTCGATCGTCAACGTCGACATTACCCTGGAGCAGGGCGGCTATATCGCCGATTCGTCGAAGATGTACAGCATCGGCCAGATCGGCGAAGAGGCCCGGCGGCTGATGGACACCACCTATGCCGCGCTGTGGAAGGGTATCGAGCAGGTGCGCCCCGGCGCGACCCTCGGTGACATCGGCCACGCCATCCAGGCCCATGCCGAGGCCGCCGGCTACAGCGTGGTGCGCGAATATTGCGGGCACGGCATCGGCACGCAGATGCACGAGGCGCCGGAGGTGCTGCACTACGGCCAGCGTGGCACGGGCATGCAGCTGCAACCGGGGATGGTGTTCACCATCGAGCCGATGATCAACCAGGGAGGGCGCGGAACCCGCGGCTTGCGCGATGGCTGGACGGTGATTACCCGTGACCGGAGCCTGTCGGCGCAATGGGAGCACACCGTGGCGGTGACGCAGAGCGGTGTCGAGGTGCTGACTTTGCGCGAGGAGGAACGCGTGGCGCAGGGCGATGGGCGAACACCCCTCGGAGCCATGGTCTAGGCTGAAACCTACCGGTACCGGCCCACGTCCCACTACAAGTGCCGGCCCGGCAACCATTGGAGTCCCTGGGAGGTGCGTCATGAGCCTGCTGCTCGAACCCTACACCCTGCGTCAGCTGACCCTGCCCAACCGTATCGCCGTTTCCCCCATGTGCCAGTATTCCGCCGTCGACGGTCTGGCCAATGACTGGCACCTGGTGCATCTGGGCAGCCGCGCTGTCGGTGGCGCCGGCCTGGTGATCAGCGAGGCCGTCGCTGTCACCGCCGATGGGCGCATAACTGCCGAAGACCTTGGCCTGTGGAACGACGACCAGATCCCCGCGCTGCAGCGTATCACTCGCTTCATCACTGCCCAGGGCGCCGTGCCCGGCATCCAGCTGGCCCACGCCGGGCGCAAGGCCAGTACCCACAGGCCGTGGCTGGGCAAGCACGGCAGCGTCAAGCTCGAAGACGGCGGCTGGCAGCCGGTAGGGCCCTCCAAAATTGCCTTCGACCCGGAACACACCGCGCCCCGCGAATTGAGCAAGGATGAAATCCAGGAAGTGGTCGGCGCATTCGTCGCCGCCACCGAACGGGCGTTGAAGGCCGGCTTCAAGGTGGTCGAGATCCACGCCGCCCACGGCTACCTGCTGCACCAGTTCCTTTCGCCGCTGAGCAACCAGCGCCGCGACGAGTACGGCAGCTGCTTTGAAAACCGTATCCGCCTGACCCTGCAGGTCGTCGAGGCGGTGCGTAAGGCCTGGCCCCAGGAGCTGCCGCTGTTGGTGCGGGTGTCGGCCACCGACTGGGTCGAGGATGGCTGGAACCCGGACGAGACGGTGGAGCTGGCCCGCCGGCTGCGCGCCTTGGGCGTCGACCTGATCGACGTATCGTCGGGAGGGACTTCGGTCAACGCCGAGATCCCCACCGGCCCCGGCTACCAGACCCGTTTCGCCGAGCGGGTGCGCAAGGAGTCGGAGATCGCCACCGGCACCGTCGGCATGATCACCGAGCCGGCCCAGGCCGAGCATATCCTGCGCACCGGCCAGGCCGATGTGATCTTCCTCGCCCGCGAACTGTTGCGCGACCCTTACTGGCCATTGCACGCAGACGACGACCTGGGCGGCAACAAGGCGACCTGGCCGGCGCAATACCAACGCGCGACAAGCCGGGCCAACCCGATCCACGAATCGGACCTGCGCGACTGACTCAGCCGCAGGCGGCTTGGCTGAGGATGTCGCTGACCCACTGGTTGATGCTCTTCTGCGCCAGCTCGGCCTTGGCCGCCACGCTGGCGTGGAGAGCAGGCTCCAAGCGCAGGCTGAGTTTGCCGGAGTAGGTTTTCTGCGGTTCACGCCCCAGGCGCAGACAGGTTTCGAGGTAGTCGTCGACAGCTTCCTCGAACGCCTGGCGCAATTCACTGATCGACTCGCCATGGAAGCCGATCACGTCGCGGATCCCGGCGACATGGCCGATCAGCAACTGGTCTTCGTCGCTGTATTCGATGCGCGCCGAGTAGCCGCGGTAATTCATCACATTCATGGTGTAACTCCTGCCAGCTTCAGAAACTGGTATCAGTCTGTGATACCAGTGCCATCGAACTCAATAGATCGGCGGTAGGGTGTAGCTCAGGCGATAGGCAGGAAAAATCGCGTTGCTTTGCAGGAAAAAAAGCCGGTGGGTGTTTTGCCCCCACCGGCTGGTTGTGGCTCAGTGCTTGAACATCACATGGCGCACACAGGTGTAGTCCTCCAGCCCGTACATCGACATGTCCTTGCCATAGCCGGAATGCTTCTGCCCGCCGTGCGGCATCTCGCTGACCAGCATGAAATGCGTGTTGACCCAGGTGCAGCCATATTGCAGCCGTGCGGCGAGGCGGTGGGCGCGTCCGCTGTCACGGGTCCACACCGACGAGGCCAGGCCATACTCCGAGTCGTTGGCCCATTCCAGCGCCTGGGCTTCGTCGCTGAAGCGGGTGACCGACACCACCGGGCCAAATACCTCGTGGCGGACGATTTCGTCGTCCTGCAGCGCATCGGCCAGCACGGTCGGCGCAAAGAAGAAACCATCGCCAGGCAGTGGCTTGCCACCGGTGACCAGGCGGATGTGCGGCTGGGCGATGGCACGGTTCACCAGGCCGGCCACCTTGTCGCGATGCTGGGCGCTGATCAACGGGCCGAGCTCGGTGTCCGTGGCATGTTGCGGGCCTGGCTTGATGCTCTCCACCGCCGCGCCCAAGCGTTCGACGAAGCGTTCGTAGATGCCGTCCTGCACGTACAGCCGGCAGGCGGCGGTGCAGTCCTGCCCGGCATTGTAGAAGCCGAAGGTGCGGATGCCGTCGATGGCGGCGTCGAGGTCGGCATCGTCGAACACCAGCACCGGTGCTTTGCCGCCCAATTCCATGTGCATGCGCTTCACGCTGTCGGCGGTGGCGCCAATGATGTGCGCGCCGGTGGGGATGGAGCCGGTCAGCGACACCATGCGCACCTTGGCATGGGTGACCAATGGGTTGCCGACGGTTTGGCCACGCCCGAAAAGGATATTGAGCACGCCGGCCGGCAGTAGCTCACGGACCAGCTCGCCCAGGCGCAGGGCCGTCAGCGGGGTCAGCTCCGAGGGCTTGATGACCACGGTGTTGCCGGCGGCCAACGCGGGAGCGATCTTCCAGGCCAGCATCATCAGCGGGTAGTTCCACGGCGCGATGGAGGCGACCACGCCCAGCGGGTCGCGACGGATCATCGAGGTGTGCCCGGGCAGGTATTCGCCTGCCGCCAGGCCACCCAGGCAGCGGGCGGCGCCAGCGAAGTAGCGGAATACGTCGGCGATGGCCGGGATCTCGTCGCCAAGCGCTGCGGCATAGGGCTTGCCGCAGTTATCCGACTCCAACCGGGCCAGTTCCTCACCGTGTCGTTCGATCACCTCGGCAATGGCCAACAATGCGCTGGCGCGTTCCTTCGGCGTAGTCTGCGACCAGTGCTGGAAGGCATGGTCGGCGGCGCGCACGGCGGTGTCGACCTGGGCCTCGGTGGCTTCGTTGATCTGCGCCAGGGCGCTGCCCTTGGCCGGGTCGAGCACGGTCCAGGCCGGGCCTTCGCCGTTCACCAGGTGGCCGTTGATCAGCATTCGGGTTTGCATGGAGCGGTTCTCCTCGTGGTCCTCGAGCGCACTGCGCCTCAGTGACGCTACAGACTAGAAGCGACTGGCCGTGCCAACAAACCGCAGGGGGCAACATCCGGATGCAAATGCGTTAAGCGAGGCTTCAGCTTGCCGGCCTACTCTGGGGCCTTCTCAACGTTGAATGTTTGCGAGGTCTGTCAGATGAACACGCGTGGTCTGCTCGATCAGCTCTTGAAAACCGGTCAATCCCTGATGCAGAACCAGCAGGGCAAGGGCGTCAGCGACAAAGGTTCGGGGAGCCTTGGCAGCCTGTTGTCTGGTGCGGGCGGTGGCGCGTTGGCAGCGGGGGCCATGGGTTTGCTGCTGGGCAACAAGAAGGCCCGCAAGTATGGCGGCAAGGCCCTTACCTACGGTGGCCTGGCCGCGCTCGGGGTGCTGGCCTACAAGGCCTATGGCAACTGGCAGGCACGCCAGGGAGCCGGCGATCAACAGCCGCAGACGCTCGATCGCCTGCCGCCGGCCCAGGTCGAGCAGCACAGCCAGGCGGTGCTGCGGGCGCTGGTGGCGGCAGCCAAGTCCGACGGTCATATCGATGACCGTGAGCGGGCCCTGATCGAAGGCGAGTTCACTCGCCTGGACAGCGACCGCGAGTTGCAGCACTGGCTGCATGCCGAGCTGAACAAGCCGCTGGACCCAGCCGAAGTGGCCCGCGCCGCGCAGACCTCGGAAATGGCCGCCGAGATGTACCTGGCCAGCGTGATGATGGTCGATCAGGAGAACTTCATGGAGCGCGCCTACCTCGACGAACTGGCGCGTCAGCTGCGGTTGGACCCTGCCTTGCGCCTGGAGCTGGAGAACCAGGTCAGGCTTGCCGCGGATCAATGAGTCTGCAATTGGCCACATCAATGGGCAAGGAGGCCTGAATACAGCAGCATTCAGCCGCAAATGCTTAGGAAGCCTGGGCTATACTTCGGCGATTTTTCCCGCTCGTATCGAATTCCTGAGGGCTGAATGTGAAGAACTGGACCTTGCGCCAACGGATCCTGGCAAGTTTCGCCGTGATCATCGCCATCATGCTGCTGATGATCGTGGCCGCCTACTCGCGGCTGGTGGCGATCGAGTCCAGCGAGGAGGCGGTAGGGTCCGACAGCATTCCCGGCCTCTACTACAGCTCGATGATCCGCAGCGCCTGGGTCGACAGCTACGTGACCAGCCAGCAGTTGGTCGGCCTGTCGAACCACCGCGAGTTCACCTCCGCCGATGTCGAACTGTTCAAGAGCTTCGACGACCGCCTCAAGCAGCATATGGCCAGTTACCAGGGCACCATCCGCGATCCGGCCGACCAGGCTGCGTTCGACGATTTCACGCGCCAGGAAGAGGCCTACGTCAAGATCGTCGACCAGGTCCTGGAAACCTACCGCCAGAAGAACTACGCCGAAGCCCAGCGATTGATCGCCGACGTGCTGACGCCCGCCTGGAGAGAAGGGCGCCTGCATCTGAACGAAGTGATCGAGCGCAACCGGGAGTCCGCCGACAACGCCACCAACGAAATCGTCAGCGCCGTGGCCACTGCCAAAGGCAGCATGATCGTCTCGCTGCTGTTGGCGATCGTCGCCGCCGGCATTTGCGGGCTGCTGCTGATGCGTGCGATCACCGCCCCCATGCAGCGCATCGTGCATGCCCTCGACGGCTTGCGTTCGGGCGACCTGAGCATGCGCTTGAGCCTGGACCGCAAGGATGAGTTCGGCGCGATCGAGGGTGGCTTCAACGAAATGGCCGAATCCCTGGCCAATCTGGTGTCGCAGGCCCAGCGCTCGTCGGTGCAGGTGACCACCTCGGTCACCGAGATCGCCGCCACCTCCAAGCAGCAGCAGGCCACCGCCACCGAAACAGCCGCCACCACAACCGAGATCGGCGCCACCTCGCGGGAGATCGCCGCGACCTCGCGGGATCTGGTGCGCACCATGACCGAAGTCACCAGCGCCGCCGACCAGGCCTCGAGCCTCGCTGGTTCGGGCCAGCAAGGCCTGGCGCGCATGGAAGAAACCATGCACCAGGTGATGGGCGCCGCCGACCTGGTCAACGCCAAGCTGGCGATCCTCAACGAGAAGGCCAGCAACATCACGCAGATGGTGGTGACCATCGTCAAGGTCGCCGACCAGACCAACCTGCTGTCGCTCAACGCCGCCATCGAGGCCGAGAAGGCCGGTGAGTACGGTCGCGGATTCGCCGTGGTCGCCACCGAGGTACGCCGCCTGGCCGACCAGACCGCCGTGGCCACCTACGATATCGAGCAGATGGTGCGCGAGATCCAGTCGGCGGTGTCGGCCGGGGTGATGGGCATGGACAAGTTCTCCGAGGAGGTGCGCCGCGGCATGTTCGAGGTGCAGCAGGTGGGTGAGCAGCTCAGCCAGATCATCCATCAGGTGCAGGCGCTGGCGCCGCGGGTACTGATGGTCAACGAGGGCATGCAGGCCCAGGCCACCGGCGCCGAGCAGATCAACCAGGCACTGGCCCAGCTCAGCGATGCCAGTACCCAGACTGTGGAGTCGTTGCGTCAGGCCAGCTTCGCCATCGACGAACTGAGCCAGGTAGCCGCCGGGCTGCGGGGCGGTGTTTCGCGGTTCAAAGTCTGACGACGATGAGCGAACTGTTCCCCCGCGAGGATCGCGAATCAGCCGGCAAGGGTGTGTTGTACCTGCAGTTTCGCATCGCCGACCAGCGCTTCGCCCTGGATGTGCGCGAGGTGGTCGAGGTGCTGCCGTGCCGTACCCTCAAACCCATTGCCCAGGCGCCGAGCTGGGTGGCCGGTGTGCTGGCCCATCGGGGCGCATTGGTACCGGTGGTCGATGTGTCGGCGTTGAGCTTTGGCGCGCCGGCGCAGTCGCGCAGCAGCACCCGGCTGGTACTGGTGCATTACCGCGCCGACCCACGGCGCCCGGACCTGCAGCTGGGGCTGATTCTGGAGCAGGCCACCGACACGCTGCGTTGTGCCCCCGACGCGTTCCAACCCTACGGCCTGGACAACGCCGAGGCGCGTTACCTCGGGCCTGTTCGGCAAGATGCCCGCGGTTTGTTGCAGCGCATCCAGGTGGACGACCTGTTGTCGGACGCGGTGCGTGAGCTGTTGTACCCCATCGAGCTCGGGCAGGAGCCAGCATGAGCGAGCAACGTTTCTTCCGTTTCCTGCAGGAACGTATCGGGCTGGACGTGGAGTCGGTCGGCACGGCGATGGTCGAGCGTGCGTTGCGTCAGCGCTGCACGCTCGTGCAGGCCGCGGACCTCGACGATTACTGGCTGCGTTTGCAGCAGTCCAGCGATGAGCAGCAGGCCCTGATCGAGGCGGTCATCGTTCCGGAAACCTGGTTCTTCCGTTACCCAGAATCCTTCACTGCGCTGGCGGGGCTGGCGCACAAGCGTGCGGCAGAACTTGCCGGCGCACGGCCCCTGCGCATCCTCAGCCTGCCGTGCTCGACCGGCGAGGAACCCTACTCGATCGCCATGGCCTTGCTCGACGGTGGCCTGAGCCCGGGCGCTTTCCGTGTCGATGGTATCGATATCAGCCCCAGTTCGGTGGCCAAGGGCGAGCAGGCGCTGTACGGGCGCAACTCCTTCCGCGGCAGCGAGCTGGCCTTTCGCGAGCGGCACTTCAGCCCAAGCGGCGATACCCATCGCCTGGACGAGCGGGTACGCCAGCAAGTCAGCCTGCAGGCGGGTAACGTGCTCGACCCGGCGCTCAAGGCGCGCGAAGGGTTTTACGATTTCGTGTTCTGTCGCAACTTGCTGATCTACTTCGATGTTCCGACCCAGCAACGGGTGTTCGAGGTACTCAAGCGTCTCATCCACGCCCAGGGCGTACTGTTCATCGGCCCTGCCGAGGGCAGCCTGCTGGCGCGCCTGGGCATGCGACCGCTGGGGATTGCCCAGTCATTCGCCTACGTGCGTCAGGATGATGCCCCACCGGCTGCTGCCAATCCGTTGCCGGTTGCGCGCCAGCCGGTCGTGCCGCCGCCACGTATCGTGGCGCTGCCGCCCCGCATCGCCAGGCCGAGCGCCGTGCCAGTGGCGCCGGTACCGGCACAAGACGAAGCGCAGTTGCTGGCCCTCATTGCCCGGCAGGCCAATGCCGGTGAAAACCAGCAGGCCAGGGCGGACTGCGAACGCTATCTGCGCCAGTTTGCCCCCAAGGCACAGGTCTATTACTGGCTGGGGTTGCTCAGTGACACCGAAGGCGATGCCGCGCAGGCCATCACCCACTATCGCAAGGCGCTCTACCTCGAGCCGCAGCACCCTGAGGCGCTGATGCACCTGGCCATGCTGCTGGCTGCGCAGGGCGACGAGGCCGGTGCCCGGCGCCTGCAGGAGCGCGCCGCCCGTGCCGGCAGGGAGTCTGAACGATGAGCGGCGGATACCATATGCAACTGATCGCCAATGACGACCAGCCCATCGACGATTGCTGGAACCGCATCGGCGTGCATGGCGACAAGCAGTGCCCGTTGCTGGAGCGGCATGTGCATTGCCGCAATTGCGAGGTGTATGCCGAGGCGGCAACGCGCCTGCTGGATCGCTATGCGCTGGTTCAGGACGAGCAAGTCGAAACGGCAATCGTGGAGGAATGCGCGGTCGGTCGCTCGATGCTGCTGTTCCGCCTGGGCGAGGAGTGGCTGGCCCTGGCCACTGCCTGCCTGGCCGAAATCGCTCCGGCGCAAACGGTACACTCGTTGCCGCACCAGCGTTCTCGGGTGCTGCAGGGCGTCGCCAATGTGCGCGGTGTACTGGTGCCTTGCCTGTCGCTGGCCGACCTGTTGGGCGTTCCAACGCAGGCGGGCACCGAGCGTAACGGGCGGAGCATGCCGCGCATGCTGATTCTGGCAGCCGAGGGTGGGCCGGTGGTGGTGCCGGTGGATGAGATCGACGGCATCCATCGTCTCGACCCTGCCAGCCTGGACAACGGTCAGGACGCGGCGCACTTCACCGCCGCCGTGTTGCAGTGGCGGGGGCGCAGCGTGCGCGTGCTGGATGAACAACACCTGATGTCAGCCGTGAAGCGGAGCCTGTCATGACCCCGGAGCAAATGCGCGATGCATCGCTGCTCGAACTGTTCAGCCTGGAGGCCGAGGCCCAGACTCAAGTGCTCAGTGCAGGCTTGATGGCGCTGGAGCGCAACCCTGCGCAACCCGATCAACTCGAGGCCTGCATGCGTGCGGCGCACTCGCTCAAGGGGGCGGCGCGGATTGTCGGGATCGATGCCGGGGTCAGTGTCGCCCACGTCATGGAAGACTGCCTGGTGGCCGCCCAGGAAGCTCGCTTGCTGCTGCGCCCCGAGCATATCGACGCCTTGTTGCAAGGCACTGATCTGCTGATGCGCATCGCGACCCCTGGCGAACAAGGCGTCGATGTCGCCGTGGCGGTGTTCCTGGCACAGATGACAGCGCTGCTCGACCCTACGGCGCCCGCGCCGCTGATCGCGCAGACTGCCGCTCCAAGCGCGCCGCCCGCTGCCTTGCCGGCGCGGCCGGAACCCGAGCCTACGCTGCAGGCCCCGGCGGAGCCTGAACCCGAGGCGGAGCCGGTGCCTGTGCGTAGGGCCGGCAAGCGCGGTGGTGAGGGCGCAGAGCGGGTATTACGGGTCACCGCCGACCGTCTGAACAGCCTGCTGGACCTGTCGAGCAAGTCGCTGGTCGAGACCCAGCGCCTGAAGCCTTACCTGGCCACGCTGCAGCGCCTGAAACGCATGCATGGCCAGGGCATGCGCGGCCTCGATGGCCTGAAGGCCCAGCTGGAAGAGAGCGGGCAGGGGCCGGAGGTGTTGGAAGCGTTGGCCCAGACCCAGCAGTTGTTGGCTGAGACTCAGCAGATCCTGTTGCAACAGGCGGCCGATCTCGACGAATTCGGTTGGCAGGCCAGCCAGCGCGCGCAACTGCTGTACGACACGGCGCTGGCCTGCCGCATGCGGCCGTTCGCCGATGTTCTCACCGGCCAGAGCCGGATGGTCCGCGACCTCGGGCGCTCGCTGGACAAGCCAGTGCGCCTGTTGATCGAGGGCGAGAAGACCCAGGTCGACCGTGACGTGCTGGAAAAGCTCGAGGCACCGCTGACGCATCTGCTGCGCAACGCGGTCGATCATGGCATCGAACTGCCCGAGCAACGCGTGCTGGCCGGCAAGCCGAGTGAAGGCACCGTGCGCCTGCGCGCCTCGCACCAGGCCGGGCTGCTGATCCTGGAGTTGTCCGACGACGGTGCCGGCATCGACCTGCAGCGCCTGCGCGACAGTATCGTCGAGCGTGCCCTGTCACCGGCCGAGACGGTGGCGCAGATGAGCGAGGCTGAGCTGCTGACGTTCCTGTTCCTGCCGGGCTTCAGCCTGCGCGACACGGTCACCGAAGTATCCGGGCGCGGTGTCGGCCTGGATGCGGTCCAGCACATGGTCCGTGAACTGCGCGGCTCTATCGAGTTGACCCAGGTGGCCGGCCAGGGATGTTGCTTCCACCTGGAGGTGCCGCTGACCTTGTCGGTGGTTCGCAGCCTGGTGGTCGAGGTGGGTGGCGAGGCCTACGCCTTCCCGCTGGCGCATATCGAGCGCACCGTCGAGGTGGCGGCCGAGGCCATCGTGCAGATCGAGGGGCGCCAGCACTTCTGGCACGAAGGGCGACACATCGGCCTGGTGGCCGCCAGCCAACTGCTCAACCGGCCGGCGGCACAGGGCGATGAACAAAGCCTGCGGGTGGTGGTGATCCGCGAGCGCGAGCAGCTCTATGGCGTGGCCGTCGAGCGGCTGATCGGCGAGCGGGTGCTGGTGGTGATGCCGCTGGACCCGCGCCTGGGCAAGGTCCAGGACATTTCCGCCGGCGCCTTGCTCGACGACGGCTCGGTGGTGCTGATCGTCGACGTCGAGGATTTGCTGCGCTCGCTGGACAAGTTGCTCAGCACCGGCCGCCTGGAGCGTATCGAGCGCGGTGGCCGGGGCGCGAAGGGGGTGGCGCGCAAGCGGATCCTGGTGGTTGACGACTCGCTCACCGTGCGCGAGCTGCAACGCAAGCTGCTGGGCAATCGAGGCTACGAAGTGGCGGTGGCCGTGGATGGCATGGATGGCTGGAACGCCCTGCGCAGCGAAGATTTCGACCTGTTGATCACCGACATCGACATGCCGCGCATGGACGGGATCGAACTGGTCACCCTGGTGCGGCGTGACAACCGCCTGCAATCGCTGCCGGTGATGGTGGTGTCGTACAAGGATCGCGAAGAAGACCGGCGTCGTGGACTGGATGCCGGCGCCGACTATTATTTGGCCAAGGCCAGCTTCCATGACGATGCGTTGCTGGATGCGGTCGTGGAGCTGATCGGAGGTGCCCAGGGATGAGAGTCGCCATCGTCAACGACATGCCCATGGCCGTCGAGGCCCTGCGCCGGGCGTTGGCATTCGAGCCGGCGCACCAGGTGATCTGGGTGGCCGGCAACGGAGCCGAGGCGGTGCGCCTGTGCGCCGAGCAGACCCCGGACCTGATCCTCATGGACCTGATCATGCCGGTGATGGACGGTGTGGAAGCCACCCGGCGGATCATGGCCGAAACCCCCTGCGCCATCGTCATCGTCACCGTGGACCGCAAGCAGAACGTGCATCGGGTGTTCGAGGCGATGGGCCATGGCGCCCTGGATGTGGTCGATACCCCGGCGTTGGGCGCGGGCGATGCACGTGAGGCGGCAGCGCCGCTGTTGCGCAAGATCCTCAATATCGGCTGGCTGATCGGCCAGCAGCGGCCCAGCGCCGCCCGGGCGGTGACTGTGCCATTGCGCGAGGCGTCGCAGCGCCGTGCCCTGGTGGCCATCGGCTCGTCCGCGGGCGGCCCGGCGGCCCTGGAGGTACTGCTCAAGGGACTGCCGCGCAGTTTTCCGGCGGCCATCGTGCTGGTCCAGCATGTCGACCAGGTATTCGCCGCCGGCATGGCTGAGTGGCTCAGCAGCGCCTCCGGCCTGCCGGTGCGCCTGGCCCGCGAGGGCGAGCCGCCGCAACCGGGGCAGGTGCTGCTGGCCGGCACCAACCACCATATCCGCCTGCTGAAGAATGGCGAGCTGGCCTACACTGCCGAACCGGTCAACGAAATCTACCGGCCCTCCATCGATGTGTTCTTCGAGAGCGTGGCGCGTTACTGGTCAGGCGATGCGGTGGGCGTGCTGCTCACCGGCATGGGGCGAGATGGCGCCCAGGGCCTGAAGCTGATGCGCCAGCAAGGCTTCCTGACCATCGCCCAGGACCAGCAGAGCAGCGCGGTGTATGGCATGCCCAAGGCTGCCGCGGCGATCGACGCGGCGGTGGAGATTCGCCCGCTGGAGCGAATCGCCGGACGACTGATGGAAATCTTTTCGAAATGACGATATGTATTGATTCGCGCCGCGTGGTCGGCAGTGAACGGGTGATGACGGATGAATGATCTACCGATCGAAGGTTTCACGACCATCAACGAAAGTGCGGCGATGGTCCTGCTGGTCGACGATCAGGCGATGATCGGCGAAGCGGTGCGTCGTGGCCTGGCCCACGAGGAGAACATCGACTTCCACTTCTGCGCCGACCCGCATCAGGCGGTGGCCCAAGCCATGCGCATCAAGCCCACGGTGATCCTTCAGGACCTGATCATGCCGGGCCTCGATGGCCTGACCCTGGTGCGCGAGTACCGCAACAACCCGGCCACCCAGGACATTCCGATCATCGTCCTGTCGACCAAGGAGGATCCGTTGGTCAAGAGCGCGGCGTTCGCCGCGGGGGCCAACGACTACCTGGTCAAGTTGCCGGACACCATCGAGCTGGTGGCGCGTATCCGCTACCACTCGCGTTCCTACCTTACCCTGCTGCAGCGTGACGAGGCCTATCGCGCGTTGCGCGTGAGCCAGCAGCAGCTGCTCGACACCAACCTGATGCTGCAGCGGCTGATGAACTCGGACGGCCTGACCGGGTTGTCCAACCGCCGTCACTTCGACGAGTACCTGGAGCTGGAGTGGCGTCGGGCGATCCGCGAGCAGCAGCAGTTGTCGCTGCTGATGATCGATGTCGACTACTTCAAGGCGTTCAACGACAGTTTCGGCCATTTGGCCGGCGACGAGGCCCTGCGCCAGGTGGCCGAGGCCATTCGTGGCTGCTGCTCGCGGCCTACCGACCTACCGGCGCGCTACGGCGGCGAGGAGTTCGCCCTGGTGCTGCCCAACACCTCGCCCGGCGGCGCACGCCTGGTGGCCGAAAAGCTGCGCCAGACCATCATGGGGCTGAAGATCGCCCACACTGTGCCCGAGGCGGCTTCGCACCTGACCGTGAGCATCGGTCTGGCGACCTTGACCCCGAGTGTCGGCAGCCATTGCCGGCAACTGATCTCGGCGGCGGACAAGGGGCTGTACCTGGCCAAGAACAGTGGGCGTAATCAAGTTGGGATTGCCTGAGGTCGCGAAGTGACGGGCGGCGCCTGCGCCTACGCAGTTGCCGCTCGCGGTTACCTCTTGATCGGCAACGGCAACAGCGAGTGAGTCTGCAGCCAGACTGCCCGGCGGGTCTGCCGCCCTGGCGCAGAGTCGGTTATACTCGCGGGCTTTTCACCGAATTCGCACGAGAGCCGCCCGCCCATGGAAATCCAACCAATCCTGAACACCATCAAGGACCTCACCGAGCGTTCCCAGTCTATTCGGGGGTATCTTTGACTACGATCACAAACATGATCGTCTGGTCGAAGTAAACCGCGAGCTGGAAGACGCCGCCGTCTGGAACAAGCCCGAGTACGCCCAGGCCCTGGGCCGCGAGCGCGCCATGCTGGCGCAGGTTGTCGAGACGCTCGACAAACTGTCCAACGGCCTGGGTGACTGCAAGGACTTGCTCGACATGGCGGTCGAGGAAAACGACGAAGGCGCCGTCAGCGATGTCGTGACCGAGCTGCAAGGGCTGGAGGAATCCCTCGCCCTGCTCGAGTTCCGTCGCATGTTCAGCGGCGAGATGGACCCGAACAACGCCTACCTGGACATCCAGGCCGGCTCCGGCGGCACCGAGGCCCAGGACTGGGCCAACATCCTGTTGCGCATGTACCTGCGCTGGGCCGACAAGCGTGGCTTCGACGCCACCATCATCGAGCTGTCCGAAGGCGAAGTCGCCGGCATCAAGGGCGCCACCGTGCATATCAAGGGCGAGTACGCCTTCGGCTGGCTGCGCACCGAGATCGGTGTGCATCGCCTGGTGCGCAAGAGCCCGTTCGACTCCGGCGCCCGTCGCCACACCTCGTTCTCGGCGGTGTTCGTCTCGCCCGAGATCGACGACAAGGTCGAGATCGAAATCAACCCGTCCGACCTGCGCATCGACACCTACCGCTCCTCCGGCGCGGGCGGCCAGCACGTCAACACCACCGACTCGGCGGTGCGTATCACCCACGTGCCGACCAACACCGTGGTGGCCTGCCAGAACGAACGTTCCCAGCACGCCAACAAGGACACCGCCATGAAAATGCTGCGGGCCAAGTTGTACGAGCTGGAGATGCAGAAGCGCAACGCCGCCTCGCAGGCGCTGGAAGACAGCAAGTCGGACATCGGCTGGGGCCACCAGATCCGTTCCTACGTGCTGGATGACTCGCGCATCAAGGATCTGCGTACCGGCGTCGAGCGTAGCGACTGCCAGAAGGTGCTCGACGGCGACCTCGACGAGTATCTGGAAGCGAGCCTCAAGCAGGGGCTGTAAACCGCACACCACCGCCGCGATACGAGGCTTGCTGCCCGTATCGCGCGCCCTGCCCGACAGGGGCAACGAATACCTGATGGAAAGAATGACGACATGAGCGACCTCAAGACCGAATCGCAAGACCTGCAACAGGAAGAAAACGCCCTGATCGCGCTGCGCAAGGAAAAACTTGCCGCAGAACGCGCCAAGGGTAACGCCTTCCCCAACGACTTCCGTCGCGACAGCTACTGCAACGACCTGCAGAAACAGTACGCGGACAAGACCAAGGAAGAGCTGGAAGCAGCCGCGATCCCGGTCAAGGTTGCCGGTCGCATCATGCTCAACCGTGGCTCGTTCATGGTCATCCAGGACATGACTGGCCGTATCCAGGTCTACGTCAACCGCAAGACCCTGCCGGAAGAGACCCTGGCGGCGGTCAAGACCTGGGACCTGGGCGACATCATCAGCGCCGAAGGCACCCTGGCCCGTTCCGGCAAGGGCGACCTGTACGTCGAGATGACCAACGTGCGCCTGCTGACCAAGTCGCTGCGCCCGCTGCCGGACAAGCACCACGGCCTGACCGACACCGAGCAGCGCTACCGCCAGCGCTACGTCGACCTGATGGTCAACGAGGAAACCCGCCACACCTTCCGTGTGCGTTCGCAGGTGATCTCGCACATCCGCAAGTTCCTCATCGAGCGCGACTTCCTCGAAGTCGAGACGCCGATGCTGCAGACCATCCCCGGTGGTGCCGCGGCCAAGCCGTTCGAAACCCACCACAACGCGCTGGACATGGCCATGTTCCTGCGCATCGCGCCGGAGCTGTACCTCAAGCGCCTGGTTGTCGGTGGTTTCGAGAAAGTGTTCGAGATCAACCGCAACTTCCGTAACGAAGGCGTTTCGACTCGTCACAACCCAGAATTCACCATGCTCGAGTTCTACCAGGCCTACGCCGACTACCGCGACAACATGGACCTCACCGAGGAACTGTTCCGCGAGCTGGCGCAGCTGGTGCTGGGCAGCACCGACGTGCCGTACGGCGACAAGGTGTTCCACTTCGGCGAGCCGTTCGTGCGCCTGTCGGTGTTCGACTCGATCCTCAAGTACAACCCGGAACTCACCGCTGCCGATCTGCAGGACGTCGACCGCGCCCGCGAGATCGCCAAGAAGGCCGGCGCCAAGGTGCTTGGCCACGAGGGCCTGGGCAAGCTGCAGGTGATGATTTTCGAAGAGCTGGTCGAGCACAAGCTGGAGCAGCCGCACTTCATCACCGAGTACCCGTTCGAAGTCTCGCCGCTGGCCCGTCGCAATGACGACAACCCGGCGGTGACCGACCGTTTCGAGCTGTTCATCGGTGGCCGCGAGATCGCCAACGCCTATTCCGAGCTCAACGATGCCGAAGACCAGGCCGAGCGCTTCCTGGCTCAGGTGGCCGAGAAGGACGCCGGTGACGACGAGGCCATGCACTACGACGCCGATTTCGTCCGCGCCCTGGAGTACGGCATGCCGCCGACCGCCGGTGAAGGCATCGGCATCGACCGCCTGGTGATGCTGTTGACCAACTCGCCGTCGATTCGCGACGTGATCCTGTTCCCGCACATGCGTCCACAGGCCTGAGCGATCTGAACAAGCCGCCTTTCGAGGCGGCTTTTTCTTGCCTGAAGCTTTATGTTGTCTGTGTCGGCCCTATCGCTGGCAAGCCAGCTCCCACAGGTACTGCACAGCACCTGAACATTGTGGGGCCCCTGTGGGAGCCGGCTTGCCGGCGATAGGCCGGCACGGGCAGCAGATGACTCGAACTATGAGGTACCGCCCCGTGACCCCCGCCATGCCCCATCAGGGCGCCGCCGGCATCGCCACCGCCGTCGCCGAAAGCGTGCAGTACCAAGGCCGCAAGACCGCCCGCCAGGGCAGCGAGCAACGCCGCCAGCAGATCCTCGACGCCGCCATGCGCATCGTCGTGCGCGATGGCGTGCGCGGTGTGCGCCACCGCGCCGTGGCCGCCGAGGCCGGCGTGCCGTTGTCGGCCACCACCTACTACTTCAAGGATATCCAGGACCTGCTGGCCGATACCTTCGCCCAGTACGTCGAGCGCAGCGCGGCCTACATGGCCAAGCTCTGGACCAACACCGAAGGCGTGCTGCGCCAGTTGCTGGCCCAGGGCGACGGCACGCCCGAGGCCCGGGCACACCTGGCCGATGAGGTCGCGCGCATGCTGGCCGACTACGTATTGCGCCAGTTGAACAACCGCCGCGACTTCCTCATGGCCGAACAGGCCTTCCGCCAGGAGGCGCTGTTGTGCCCGCGCCTGGCCGAACTGGTGCAGGCCCACGAGCAGATCCTGCTGCATGGCGCGCGCCAGATACTGCAGGTGGTCGGCTCGCGCCAGCCGGAACAGGATGCCCAGATGTTGACGGCGATTATCGAGCAGATGGAATATCAGGGCCTGCTCAAGGAGGCGAATGCGCAGGCCGATGGGCAGATGCTCGCTATCCTTGTCCGATACCTGCAGATGGTGCTGGCCTCGGCCTGAGTGGCGAACGATTTTTCAAGGAGACCCTGATGAAAGCCTGGCGTGTGGTGTTGTTGACCTTGTCATTCCTCCTGCTGGGCGGTTGTCTGGTGACCTTCGACGAACCGCTGCCGGCCAACCAGCCAGCGCCTAAGGCCCTACTCGGGCAGTGGAGCAGCAAGGACGCCTGGGGTCAGCCGCTCAAGCTGAGTATCAGCCGCGCCGGTGGCAACACCTACAAGGCAGTGGCCCGTGCCCAGGGCGAGGCGCCCAAGGAATACGTCTTCACCGTGGCCCGGCATGGCAACCGCTGGTACCTGTCGGCGGGCGTGCCCAAGCGGCTGGGCGGCAACTTCCTGATTGGCGGCTTCGAGGTAATCGACGGCAAGCAGCTGGTGGTCTACAACCTCGATGTCGAGCAGGTCCAGCAGGCCGTGGACGAGAAGGAGTTGAGCGGGCGCAGCACCCAGGTGCCCGAGGACAACGGCCCCGGCGTGCTGATCGACAGCCCGACGGAGCGTGTGCTGGCCTACCTGGACGACCCGGCCAACTCCGACCTGTTCGTCGAAGTGGCGCGGTTCCAGCGTTCCGGTAAGTAGCGTGGACTGCGTTGGCTTCATCGCCGGCAAGCCGGCTCCCACATGTTGAGCAGCGTTTTCTGTGGGAGCCGGCTTGCCGGCGAAAGGGCCGCAAGGCGGCCCCGGCTACGTTAGTTGCAAGGCATTTTGATTCAAGGAGTCCCCGGTGGACGAATACCAGCAAACCATCCGCAGCCTGTCCGATCGCATTGTCGCCACGCAGACCCCGATCCGCGTGCTCGACGCGGTTAAATGGGACGACGGCATCCGCCAGGGCTTCCTCAAGGCCAAGGGCAAGGAGCCGCCTGCGGTGGATCGCGCCTATTACCAGAACCGGCCGTTGTCGTTCGATTCCAGCGCGGTGAAGGCCGAGTTCCAGAGCATCGAGCGCGACATCACCCGGCAGTTGGGCCAGTTCAACCCGGTCGGCCAGATCATGCGACGCATGTGCAAGGAGTACCGCATGGTGGTGCGCATGCTCGAGGCGCGAGGCACCGAGGATTTCGGCCTGATCTCCCAGGAGCTCTATGGCGCCGCCTCCGATGCCTTCCACGCCGGTGACCCGACCCTGGCCGACCTGGGCCTGATGCTCTCGGACTACCTGAACAACATCGACGGCCGCGGCGACCTGAAGGACGAGCCGAAGAACCTCACCGCCAAGGAAGCGGTGGAGATTCTCCAGCGGCGCCTGAACAAGGTGTTCGGCGAAGCCGAGGAAACCATCCGCGTGTTCGAGTCCGACGGTATCGTCGCCGATGCCGCAGCCGGCGCCGACTACATCAAGGTGCGCGCCGACGCCATGTTCAACAGCCGCGACGTGCGGGCGCTGGAGGTGCACGAAGGGCTGGTGCATGTCGGCACCACCCTCAATGGCCTGAACCAGCCGATCTGCACCTTCCTGGCCAAGGGCCCGCCCTCGTCGACGGTGACCCAGGAGGGCCTGGCGATCCTCATGGAAGTGATCGCCTTCGCCTCCTACCCGAGCCGCCTGCGCAAGCTCACCAACCGTACCCGGGCCATCCACATGGTCGAGGAGGGCGCGGACTTCCTGCAGGTCTTCGAGTTCTTCCGCGGCCAGGGCTTCGAGATGGGCCAGAGCTACAGCAACGCCAGCCGGGTGTTCCGCGGCTCGGTGCCCAATGGCCTGCCGTTTACCAAGGACTTGTCCTACCTCAAGGGCTTCATCATGGTTTACAACTACATTCAGTTGGCCGTGAAGAAGGGCAAGCTCGAGCAGATCCCGCTGTTGTTCTGCGGCAAGACCACCCTGGAAGACATGCGCACGCTGCGCCAGCTGGTCGAAGAGGGGCTGGTGGAGCCGCCCAAGTACCTGCCGGAACAGTTCCGCGACCTCAACGCGCTGTCGGCGTGGATGTGCTTCTCCAACTTCCTCAATCACCTGAGCCTGGACCGTATTGAAGCCGACTACGCGAACATTCTCTGACGCCTGCCGTCACCTCGCCTTCGGCCTCGGCTTGCTGCTGCTGGGGGGCTGCAGCAGCCTGCTGTTCTACCCCGAACCGGGCCAGCCGTTCACCCCGGCACAGGCACATTTGCAGTATCAGGACGTGAGCCTCACCGCGGCCGACGGCACGCGCCTGCATGGCTGGTGGATCCCGGTGCCGCAGGGTGTCGAGGTCAAGGGCACCGTGCTGCACCTGCATGGCAACGGCGGCAACCTGGCCTGGCATCTGGGCGGCAGCTACTGGCTGCCGAAAGAGGGTTACCAGGTGCTGATGCTCGACTATCGCGGGTATGGGTTGTCCCTGGGCAAGCCGACGCTGCCCGAGGTGTATGGCGACATCGCTGCGGCCCTGGACTGGCTGCGTGCCGCTCCCCAGGTGCAAGACAAGCCGCTGGTGCTGCTGGGCCAGAGCCTCGGCGGGGCGATGGCGATCCACTATCTGGCGCAGTACCCGGAGCAGCGTCGGCGTTTCAGCGCATTGGTGTTCGACGGTGTGCCGGCCAGTTACCGGACCGTGGGGCGATATGCACTGAGCACGTCGTGGATGACCTGGCCGTTGCAGATACCTCTGTCGTTGCTGGTGCCCGATGGCGATAGCGCGATCCACTCGATCGAGCGCCTGGACAGCCCGCCAAAGCTGTTCTTCCACAGCATCGACGACAACCTGGTGCCGCTGGACAACGGCCTGCGCCTGTACCGGCATGCACCGCCGCCGCGGGTGCTGCAACTGACCCGTGGCGATCATGTGCAGACCTTCGCCGACCCGACCTGGCGCCAGGTGATGCTGCGCTTCCTGGACGATCCCACGCACTTCAACGGCCTGCGTCGTCTGGCCGAAGTACCCAACTATCCTGACGAGAAGAACAAGCAATGAGTGAAGAACGCAACGCCATCCCGCTGATCCTGACCGGTGTCGGCAGCATCATCGTGACGGTGGGAGCCCTCTGGTACTACGGCTACCTGCATTTCGCCAAGCCTGAGGACGCCCTGTTGCTGCAGGACTTCACCATGCTCAAGACCATTCCCGGCGAGGACTACAAGCTCTCGCTGACCCCGGCGCCGCAGGTGGCGCAATGCATCGATGGCGTGCTGGTGCTGTTCGATACCCAGCAGAAAGGGCTGACCGGCGTGCTGGTGGACAACCGCAAGCGCGCGGTGCGTTGCGCCGGGCAGGAGACGCCGCAGCAGGAGCTGCAGTAACAGGCCCCCTGGCAACGGGCTTGCCCGCTGCCACAGGCCCGGCCGGCGTCATTCGTCGTCGGCAGTGCCGTCGGCCCGCCAGTAGGCGGCAGCCTTGAGGGCGTCTTCCTGCACGCCCTTCTCCAGCAGCAGCGCCTTGGCCTGCCGGGTCAGTGCCTTCTCCAGCGCCACCCAGCCATACAGCCGGCCCTGGGGCAGCGCCAGGTGTTTGACCCGCTCCAGCAGGTCTTCTGCATGCCGGCGCACCCAGATCACCTCCACCTGCGCCTTGCTGGCCAATGCCTGGCGCTCTTGCTCGTCCTCGATCTGGATCACCGCCAGTACCTGGCGCCCTGCCGGCAATTCTTCAAGGCGCCGGGCGATGGCCGGGATTGCGGTTTCGTCACCGATCAGCAGGTAGCTGTCGAAGATGTCCGGCACCACCATCGAGGCGCGTGGGCCGGCGATGTCCAGGGTCTGCCCTGGCGCCGCCTGCGCGGCCCAGGTGGAGGCGGGGCCGTCGCCATGCAGGACGAAGTCGATATCCAGTTCAAGGTTCGCCAGGTCGATGCGCCGTGGCGTGTACTCGCGCATGGTCGGTCTGGCGCCGCCGTCGCGGCCCAGGTTGCGGGCGTCGATGGCCTGCTGTTCTTCGGGCGTGCAGGCGAACAGCAGCTTGATGTGGTCGTCGCTGCCGACGCTGGCGAAGCCCGCCAGCTCCGCGCCACCCAGGGTGATGCGGCGCATGCGTGGGGTCAGGTCGGTGACCCGCAGCACGTCGAGGCGGCGTTGGCGGATCTCGTGGTTGACGCGGTGGATGGTGTCGCTCATGGGGTGTTCTCCGTAACAGGGATGGCCGGCCCGGAGGCGATGGCTTTGGCGGTTTCGTTGAGCAGGTTGCGCACCCGCTCGATCTCTTCGGCGCTCCAGCGGCCGCTGTGCATGTGCAGGGCATGGCGCAGGTTACCGACGGCTTCATGGATTTCCGCGGGGCGGTCGTGGCCGCGCAAGGCACGCTTGCTCACCTCGATGCGCATGCGCACGCCGTCGAGGGCAACGGCCTGTTCCGCCAGGGCGCTGCGACCGGCGTCGGTGATGGCGTAAAGGCGCTTGCTGCCCTGGATGGCGCCGGTGACCAGCTCGGCTTCCTCGAGGTAGCTGAGGGTCGGGTAGATCACCCCGGGGCTGGGGCTGTAGCTGCCGTCGAAGAGGCTCTCGATCTGGCGGATCAGGTCGTAGCCGTGGCCCGGTTGCTCGGCCAGCATCGACAGCATCAGCAGTTTCAGGTCGCCCGGGGCGAATACCCGTGGGCCACGTTCGCCGCGACCGGGGCGGCGTTCGAAGGGATCATGGTCACGCATGGAGAGGGCTCCGTCTGTTTAGATATATCGCAAGATATTACTCAAGATGTATCTAAAGACAAGCCTTCAAATGCAGATGATTATCATCTGGTTTTTTGATGATTCATGACTGGCCCGCCACCTGCGGCGCCTTGCATGCGGTGGGGTTGCCTGGTTCCAGGTACGGCATGAGGATCGGCGCCATGCCCTTGAGCACCTGCACCGGCAGTGCCGAGGTGAAGGTGAAGGCCTCGGCCGTGCGCCCCGGAACGAACGCAGTAAGGGTGCCGAAGTGGTTGTCGCCGAGGAAGAACACGAAGGTGGCGGTGCGGTTCAGCGAGCGCGAGCCGATCAGCCGGCCGCCAGCGCCGAAGCTTTCGATGCGGTTATCGCCAGTACCGGTCTTGCCGCCCATCACCAGCGGCGTGCCGTCGTGCAGTTTGAAGCTGCCGGAGATGCGCCGCGCGGTACCGGCATCGACCACCTGCGACATGGCGCCCTTGAGCGCCCGGGCGACCTCGACGGGCAAGATCCGCTGACCGCGGTCCGGGTCGCTGATCAGTTGCGTCTCGTACGGGGTGTTCTGGGCGAAGTGCAAGGTGTCGATGCGCAGGGTCGGCAGGCGCACGCCATCGTTCTGGATGATCCCGACCAGTTCGGAGAGGGCGGCCGGCCGGTCGCCGGAGCTGCCGATGGCGGTGGCCAGCGACGGTACCAGGTGGTCGAACGGATAACCCACGCGCTTCCAGCGCTGGTGAATGTCGGTGAACGCCTCGATCTCGACCATGGTGCGGATGCGGCTGTCGCGGGCACCCTGGTGGCGGCTCTTGAACAGCCAGCTGTAGACCTCCTGGCGTTCGAAGCGGCTGGCGTTGAGGACGTCCTTGAGCGAGGCGCCTGGGTTTTTCAGCAGGTAGCCGAGCAGCCACAGGTCCAAGGGATGGACCTTGGCGATGTAGCCCTGGTCGGGCAGGTCGTACTTGCCCGGGCCGTAGGCCTCGTACATCTCCACCAGGCGGCCATCGGTGAGCTTGGCCATGGCCTTCTTGTCGTCCTTGCTGTGGGCGCGGACGAAGGCGTTGAAGGTTTCCTGGCCGGCCTCGGGGAACAGGTAGCGATGCACCGCGGCCAGGCGCTGCGGGGTCACGCGCATGCTGTCGAGGAAGGTGTCCAGGCGCTGCTGCGAGGTCTTGCGCTGGTATTTCTTCCAGAAGCGCATGGTGTAGTTGGAGCCTTCGCGGTCGGCGAAGCGCGCCAGGTATTCCTGGCGGCGTGGGTCGCTGTCGTCCCTGAGCAGCGGTTCGCGGTTGAACGGCTGCTGGTAGGTGACGTAGCGCACGATGTCGCGCATCAGGCGGATGAACGGCAGGTTGATCGACTCGCGCAGGGCATCCTTGAGGGTCGGGTTGCGGTTGTTGTCTTCCTTGCGGAAGTTGTTGAACACGTGCATACCGCCACCGGTGAAGAAGGCCTCGCCGGTGTTGGCCGAGTACTTGCGCTCAAGGGCTGCGTCGAGCATGGCGTCCAGGCTCTGGTTCTTGCCGTTCAGCAACAGCCATTCCAGTGACCACTGGCTGATGCGGTCGAGTTCGGCCACCGGGACTTTCTTAAGTTCGGCGGCGGGTTTGCCGGCGTACTTGTCATGCAGCTCGGCAACGATTTCCAGGTAGGTGGTAAGCACCCGCAGCTTGGCGGTGGAGCCCAGTTCAAGCTTGCTGCCTTCGTTGATGTCGAAGGGCTGGTTGGTGCTGTCGGTCTGCACCCGTACCCGCGAGCCGTCGGCGGTGCGTTCGAACAGGGTGAAGCTGTAGCTGACCTGGTCGGTGGTCTTGCTGGTCAGCAGGCGTTCGCCGATCAGGCCGAGCTGTGCGGCGAACGCCGGGTCGGCGAGGTTCTTCAGGTACTGGCTGACCTGCACTTGCAGGTCGGCCTGCAGGGTGCTGGTGGCCGACAGGTCGAGGCGGTCGAGGTCGTACAGCGGCCGGTTGAGCATCGCCGCCAGGCGGTTGCGGGCCAGGCTGATGCCCTTGTTGGTGATGATCGGCACGATGGTCGGCTGGGCCACCCAGTCGCGGTACACCGCCTTGCTGGCCAGGGCGGCGTCGGCCAGTGGACGGTCGATGACAGCGTTGGCGGCGAGTACCCGGATGTGCGAATCGGTCAGTTCCGCCAGTTCGATGCGGCCCTTGGACAGGTAATGCGAGGGGCGGCGCTGGGCGATCATCAGCGACAGCACCTGGCGCAGGGCCAGGCCGCGCTCGGCCATGCTCTTTTCATCGGTGGCGGTGGAAGTGAGGGCCTGGTTGACCTGATCGAAGTCGGCGCCGTACCACACCCGCAAGCCTTCAGCCATGCCATGCACCTCACCGTGGCCGGGGACCGCCGACAGCGGCACGCTGTTGAGGTAGTCGCGCACGATGCGTTCGCGGGCCTCGGTGGTGTCGGGGCCGCCCTGGTAGGCGCGCACGCTGGCGGAAATCATCTGGCGGATCTTTTCGGCGCCGGAGACGGTCAGTCCGTCCGGCGAGTGGCGATATTTCTCAAGTTGGGTGGCCAGGGTGCTGCCACCGGCCGACTGGCCGGGCAGGGCCAGATACTTGGCGATCTGGCTGTAGGCCGCCTTGGCGAAGCGCGGCCAATCCACCGCCGGGTTGTTCTGCGGGTCCTTTGGGTCGAGCAGGTCGCGGTTTTCGATGAACAGCAGGCTATTTACCATCACCGGCGGGATCGCGGCGAAGTTCGGGTACAGGTGCTGCGGGTAGTTGTACTGGTAGAGCATGTCGCCGCGGCAGTCGGTGATCGACAGGCCGGCCTGGATCTTCTCCACGTAGGGCACGAACAGGCCGTGATCGACGTAGTTCATCAGCGCCGGGGAGAAGCGCACCTGCTGGTTGATCAGGTAGTCGCGCTTGAGCAGCCGTGGCAGGAACTCGCCCAGGGCGCTGTAGCCCAGGCGTTTGTCGAACGGGCCGTCGCCCGGGTAGACGATGGCATCGCTCGGGCCGGGCTCCAGGGCATAGGTCAGGGTGCCGGCCAGGCGGCTGAATTCACGGGACTGCAGGCGCGAGGTCTGGAACTCGTCGTAGGCGGCCAGGCCCACCGCCACCAGGCCGATCAGCAGGATGAGCAGGATCAGGCGCCACCACAGGCGGCGCTGACGTGGGGTCTTGGGCAAAGGGGCTTCAGCCTGGTTTTCTTTGGGTGCTTCCGTTCTGGTTGATTCCGATTGCCACAGTGCGCCCATAGTCTTGAGTCCGGCCAGGTGTTTTCGCGTTGCTTGTCTGAAGCTTAGACGGTGGCCGAGTTTGGTGAAAAATTTGTAAGAAGCTTCGGGCAATTGCGTATGAACATGCGCCTTTGGTGCGACTTCCATTCTTCGGCAATGTTGCTAAGGTAGCTGCCCCATTCCTGTGCATGGGCGGAGCGAGGCTAGGATGCCCCTCCGGTGAAGGGGATTCGGCCGAGAATTCTCGCCAAATTTCCCGCTGTATATAGTGAAAAGCCCTACAAGTGGCTTCCTATACTGCTCGCCCCCTTCGAACTGCCGGTGCTGTGTGCCCGGTGGACAGGCCCGCCCACAAGGCGGCCTGGCGAGCCGACGCCCCGCCTATCGGCGCGGCCGGTGCTGCACGAAGGTCAAATCCAATAACAAAATGAGGTTGTATTGCTATGCCAGTCGGCAACCACCCTGCCCAAGGCGAGTCCGCCCAGGGCGGCCCGCTCAAGCGCGAGCTGGGCGAACGGCACATCCGTCTGATGGCCCTCGGCGCCTGTATCGGCGTCGGCCTGTTCCTCGGTTCGGCCAAGGCCATCGAAATGGCCGGCCCCGCCATCATGCTCTCCTACATCATCGGTGGCCTGGCCATCCTGGTTATCATGCGCGCCCTTGGTGAAATGGCCGTGCACAACCCGGTCGCCGGGTCGTTCAGCCGCTACGCCCAAGACTACCTCGGCCCGCTGGCGGGCTTCTTGACCGGCTGGAACTACTGGTTCCTGTGGCTGGTGACCTGCGTCGCCGAGATCACCGCGGTGGCCATCTACATGGGCATCTGGTTCCCCGACGTGCCGCGCTGGATCTGGGCGTTGATGGCCCTGGGCAGCATGGGCGCGATCAATCTGATCGCGGTCAAGGCGTTCGGTGAGTTCGAATTCTGGTTCGCCCTGATCAAGATCGTCACCATCATCGCCATGGTGCTCGGTGGCATCGGCATCATCGCCTTCGGCTTCGGCAACGACGGTGTGGCCATGGGCGTCTCCAACCTGTGGAGCAACGGCGGTTTCATGCCCAACGGCGTGACCGGCGTGCTGATGTCGCTGCAGATGGTGATGTTCGCCTACCTGGGCGTGGAGATGATCGGCCTGACCGCCGGCGAAGCGCGCAACCCGCAGAAGACCATCCCCCAGGCCATCGGCTCGGTGTTCTGGCGCATCCTGCTGTTCTACGTGGGCGCGCTGTTCGTGATCCTGTCGATCTACCCGTGGAACGAGATTGGCAGCCAGGGCAGCCCGTTCGTGATGACCTTCGAGCGCCTCGGCATCAAGACCGCCGCCGGCATCATCAACTTCGTGGTGATCACCGCCGCGCTGTCGTCGTGCAATGGCGGCATCTTCAGCACCGGGCGCATGCTCTACAGCCTGGCGCAGAACGGCCAGGCCCCGGCCACCTTCGCCCGCACCTCGAAGAGCGGCGTGCCGCGCAACGCCTTGCTGCTGTCGATCGGCGCGCTGCTGCTGGGCGTGCTGGCCAACTACCTGGTGCCGGAGAAAGTGTTCGTCTGGGTAACCTCGATCGCCACCTTCGGCGCGATCTGGACCTGGGTGATGATCCTGCTGGCGCAACTGAAGTTCCGCGCCGGGCTCACCACCGCCGAGCGCAACGCGCTGAAATACCGCATGTGGCTGTGGCCGCTGAGCTCGTACCTGGCGCTGGCGTTCCTGGTGCTGGTGGTGGGCCTGATGGCGTACTTCCCGGACACCCGCGTGGCCCTGTACATCGGCCCGGCGTTCCTGGTGCTGTTGACGGCGCTGTACTACACCTTCCGCCTGGCGCCCAAAGAGGCGCAGGGTACGGTGAGTACCGCCTCCTGACGAACGAAGCCCCGGCCAGTGCCGGGGTTTTGTTTTTGGGGCGTACCGGCCTACCCCAAAATATCCCTCAAGCACTTGGTGGCCTTCACTCACTCCGCCGGTCCGCAACTCCCCCGGCTAGCTCACTAGTGTGGTGTTTCACAAAGAACGACCATAACTCGCGGTGCTTTTTGCGCTCATGCTGCGTTGTCGCTCCTCGCCGTAGCTGGGCTACGACTCGTCGCGACGCCTTGCCTGAGCGCAAAAATCACTCGCGAGTTATTGGTCGTATTTGCAAAACACCACACTAGCGGAAGACACCTGGCATTTCTGCCAGTAGACGTTGCTGAGGCGGTACCTCAAGAATGACTCCATGGGTTCTGATCTACATGGAGTTCACAGTATGTCCAACACTCCGGCAACCGCAATCGACGGCAACCAGGTCTTTCAGGTGCCCTACCTGATCAGCAACCAACCCGATGGCTCCCTGCCCGATATGCAAGGCTTCGGTCTGGAGCGGGTGGGCAGTGCCGAGGGTGGCTGGTACAGCCTGTGCCCGATCAAGGCCGACCGCGCCTTGGCTGCTGGCGAAGTCCTCAGCGCTTGCCTGGTGCACCGCCGCAGTGGCGAGCTGACCCGTTTCGATTACACCGCCAAGGCCGGCAAGTTGGGCAAGACACAGTGGCCGAAGGACTTCGCCCAGGAGGTTGCGGCGGCGGGTATGCCCATCACGGCCGGCGCCTGGAACGACAGCCAGGTGTTTTCCAGCAGTCACAAGGATCCGCGGCTGTGGTGCCAGGCTGACTATCGTGCGTTCAGCACGGCGCCATTCGACAGCAACCTGGTGCAGGTGTTGGTCTGTGACGATAGCTTCTCGCTGGGCAAGGGCAAGACCCTGAGCCTGCAGGTGCGCGACCTCAAAACCCAGGCGTTGCACGAGCAACATCTGTTTACGGCCGCGGCCGATAGCGGCTGGAGCAAGGCCTTGTGCGAGCAGGTCAACCGTGACAGCCGCCTGCTGCGGGCTGGGGTCAAAGGTGCAGGCTGCACGGTGACTCCAGGCGAGGTGGACAACGCGTTCTGGGGGCCGCAGTGTGCCGAGTTGTGCGTGACGTTGACCGAGGTGAGCTGGTGGGCCAGCCGCACGTTCGATGGCACGCCGGCGCTGCCTGACAAAGGCGTGTTGCATGCCTGGGTCTATGATGCTTTCTCCCAGCGCCTGCTCGGCCACCACTCATGGACCCCGAACAGCACCCAGCGCGAAGGTGGCAAATGGCTCAAGGACTGGGCTGCGGCGCTGGCCACGTCAGCGGTGGCGCCCTACCTGCGTGTCGACACGACCACGGCGATGCTCGAGCAGCGCGGCGACGGCTTGCGCATTTTCGTCAGGTTGCCAGGCGATCACTACGACGCAGAAGGCCCGCTGCTGGCGTCGGCGTTCGAGGCCCCGGAGGATGCCGTGCTGGTGACCGTGCGTCATCCCGGTAACCAAACCTTGCTGCACCATGCGCTGTTCAGGCCCCAGGCCTGCGCTGCGCTGCCCAGCGACGAACAAAGCTGGGTACAGGCGCTGGCCAGCTTCATCGAAACACAGCAGTGGCCAGAATTGTCTGTCAAGGAGGGCAGCCAGCTGTGGCTGTTGGGGGCGGCTGAAGTGTCGGTCGCGCTGGAGAATGCCGGTGATGGCCAACGGTGGGAGGCTGAGGATTATCGGCTGGAACTGCTGAGCGCTGAGGAATGGCCAGATGAGCAGGCTGTTGATCCGGTGACGGTCACTGTCGAGCCCGGCGAGGGCCTGGCAGGGGTGACCATCAGCTCGCTCGAGGCAGAGCTGGCGTTTCGTTTGGACCAAACGGCACGCGACAAAGGCTACCGGGTGATGGCGTGTGTGCCGAGACAGGCAGCGGCCAATCAGCTCAGAGAGGCCTACATCCGCTATGTGGAGGCTACTCTTGAGGCAAAGATGCCTGTCGCCTTCACGTTCGCCGAAGCCGGTACGTTGACGGCCGTTGCTGCTGCTGTTGCCGTCGCCAGTGCCATCCCCATCCGCGCTGGTGATAGCGAGAGGCGTAGCATTGAGGTTAGCGCCAGGAGCTTGGTCGTCAAAGGTACTGCGGCCGTCCTCGAAGATACCGACCTCCTCGATCCTGTCGTCGGTATCGCCGTCGCTGCCGCCTCCGTCGGCAAGTCCTACGGCGCCGCTGCTGTTCACGCCGCAGCCTACACCGCCGCCTACACCGCCGCCAAAAGAGCCTACCGCAACGCCAAAGCCTCCTTCAGCGCCGACGACAACCGTGTCAGAGTCTCCGCCGCCTCCGCGGCCTACGACACCGCCCCCATGGCCTACGACCGCGCCTACGCTGACGCCGCCGTCGCCTACGCCGCCGCCTACGCTGACCCCACCGCCGCCTCCGCCGCCTACACCGCCGCCTACGATGAAGCTGCCGTTGCCGTTGCCGCTGCCGATGCCGCTGGCGCAGCTACCGCCGACGCTCTGGCCGATACTACCAACGTTTATGAGATCGCCAGCATCGGTGCCCACGAGTGGGCCTACGGCACCGACGCTGCCGCCGACGCCGCCGCCGCTGCCAGTGCGGAGCTCATAGTCGCCAACGACTACGCCAGGATGTACGAAGGAGCCCACGTCGCCAAAGCCGCTGCCGCCAAAACCAAGGCCGCCGAAGCTGACGCCGCCAGTAAAGCCGCCAGTAAAGCCGCCAGTGAAGCCGCCTGGGCCGCCGCCAAAGCCGACGGTGCCGCCGCTGCCGCTGCCGTTAAGCTCGTCGAGGCGATTGCAGCCGTCCGTAAGGAGCCCACCGGGGTGTGGCCGGTGTCGGTCACCAGCGACACCATCACCTGGCGAGGCCCGTTGACAGACCAAGCCTATGACCTCTACCTGGACTGCCCCGAGTCCGAGCGCGGCAACGCAGCCTTGACGGTAGGGCATATCGGTACCCTGCAAGTCAGCCAGTTCTGGCACGACCCCAGGCCGGTCAGCTTCACCCCGCCTAAAGCGCTCGAGCCGCAAAATGAAATCAGCTTCCTCTGCGAGGACTACGGCCACACGCACCGCTCTGAACTGTTCGACACCACGGGCCACGGCGAAGCCGGGGTGGATGCGCGCACCGGGTTGTTCCACGCCCATTACCCGGTGGCCCATCTGCAGGGCTTGCTAGGCCAGGGGCCAGTGGTCGACCTGACGTTGCATTACTCGGCGCTGCGTGCCAACGAAGCCGGGTTGGGTGACGGCTGGGCCTGGCGTTTTTCCAGCGTGGAAGTGCGCAGCCGGTTGCTGACACTGGCCGACGGCGGCCAGTTCACGTTCACCGACGCGCAATGGACCCAGCTGGGCAAAGGCGAGGCAATCAAGTTGCCCTCCTGCGTGGTGCGCAGCAACCAGGCCTACAGCGAGTTCACCCTCGACCTGCCTACTGGCCGTCAAGAGATCCTGAAGAAACCTGCGGCCGCAGGCAGTGACGAAGAGGAGCCGAACAAAGCGTTCCACGATCAGGTACTGAAAACCTTGATCGCGATCAGGGACAAATCCAAACCAGACTTTCCTGCGAAGCCGGAGAACTGGCAGCAATGGGTAGCAGCGATATTCAACCCCCTTCAGTATTACGCAAGTGCGAGCGCGGACTACGACGAAGCCATCGGTAAGTGGCACACTGACCAGAACATCATCAAGCTGAAAAAGCTCATTGCCGACTACCAGAAGCCCTTCGTGTTGCTGCTGCCGTCGACTATCGAGTCGCGCGATGGCGAATCCTTGACGTTGGAATGGCTACGTCAGAAGGGCCAGTTCATGCTGTTGGCGGTCAAGAGTGGGGATGAGCCGCTGTTCAAGGCTCAGTACAGCACACCGCGCGAGAAGGCTGCGCAGGTGAAGATGCAGGTGTGGCCGCAAAGCAAGACCGAGTGTTACGAGGTCGAGTTGCAGCTCAAGGATTACCTGCTGCGCACGATAAAACGCAGCGAGCGACGAGCGGATGGTGAGCTCAATGTCCTGCAGCAGGTCGATTGTGACTATGACCACGACCTGACCCTGGACCGGGTGTTGTGCGGCTTGCGCGAGCTGGATGGGTCGGTGGAGTGCGTCAAGTACCAGGCGGGTAAAAGCAACAGGGGGGAACAACCGCGCCTGCCACGGGTGGCACTTCACACCCTGGTACCGGGCGATGGGCAAGAGAATCAGGTGACAGCCTACCGCTACGATGGGGACTTCCTGAATACCAAACAGCGTGTGGTCAGCGTCGAGTACGAAAGCGGCTCGCATGGGGCACGCAAGCAACACATGCTGGTTCACGGCAACGTCTCGCACAGCGGTAGCGTCAATCGTTTTGAAGTATTGCGTGCAGAGGCATCGGCGCAAGGCCATTGGCTCAACTTCTGCACACGCAAGAACCAGCGGAAAAAGGACCAGTACAGGGAGACCAAGGCCTACCGCTACACCGGGGCAGGCGATGAGTTCGCTGAACTGCTGTACGCCCTCGAAACGGGCGCCCAGGGCTCCAAGGTCAACGTGCAGGAGGGGGCGGCGCTGGTGCCGCACCAGCAGGATCTGCTCGCATGGATCATCGATAAATCCAACAAGGCCGACCGCCCGAAACTGGCCGCGTGCATCACGCGCTTACTGGCCAGTTACACGCCTGCCGAGCGTGATGCGCTGGGGCGTGCGGTAGAGCTGGCGAAGCACGTTGAGGATCTGGACGGCAACGAGCTGTACAGGCACGTTGGCGGTGAGCACACGCTGTATCGTTGTTACTACAAAGAGGCGCAGAAAAACCCGTTCACGGTGGACGCGCCTGGCCAGTCCACTCAACTGAAGGACATCAAAGCACTTCGAGGTTTACCGACCCTGAACTGCCCGGCTATCCCCCGGCATGCCTCGGCGCCGGTCATGGCGGAATACCAATGTGACCCCTTCGGCAACCCCCAGGGCCTGCGCTTGTTCGGTTACCGCGAGGTGACGCGAGGTAGCCGGAAGCTGTTGGAGCTTGCCGAAGTGCTGACTATCGAGGGGGTCAAGGGCAGCATCAGTGGCAACCTGCTCGGCGCCAGTGCTGGTTGGAGCATGGCCGACGCCCCTGCCAAGCTGCTGTGGCGCCAGCGCAGCACCAAGTCGACACCGCCTGCCCGTGAAGGCGGCGAGGACAGCAAGGTCCGGAAGTGGTCGGAGGAAGACACCCAGGTCACCCACGAGGTCTGTGACTCGGGCGAACGCGTATTCACAATGAGCAACCACCTTGAATGCGTAGACAATCCTAACAATGACGGTTTCGTGGTACGTATCAAAACCACCACGGCCGGTATTAAGGAACTGCGCAAGGAGCTGCGCTCGCGTCGTGGTCGGCGCCTCCTGGAGCAAGTTGAACAAGGTAAAGAGGTGCATTGGCAGTACGATGCGTTGGGGCGGGTAACCCAAGTGAGGCGCTACGCACTCAAGAAGGACAGCCGGGGTGTGTACCTGAACAGGGGCAAGGAGCAACAGCCCGTCGAGCAGACCACCACCGAATATTCGGCTGATGGCAAAGTGGCAACCCATACCCACGCGAACAAGGGTATCAGCCGCAGCCACCTGGACGGCGTGCAACGGGCCTGGCTGCACGAGTGGCGCAAGAACGGCACCGAGCACTTCGTGCCACTGGCTCAATACACCCTGCAAGGGCTGGATGGATCGCAGTTGCTGGCCAGTTGCGAGTGGGACTACCTGCCGGGGGGGCAGGCCGTGGTGGACATGACCCCGGCGCCGTCGGCCGTAGGGCCGCAAGCGTGGGTCACAGAGCAAGGAGGGCTGGATGGACCCGCCATGCGCAGCCTGCTGCAAGCCCAGCACAGCGAGGTGGCAGACAACGCGAAAGACGTGGCGGCCGATGCCTCGGTGTTTGAGCCGTATGCGACGCAAGACATTTCGAGCCAATACAGCATCGAAGAAGGCCTTGACGAGCAACGCCTTTACCAACGCAAGATCGATTACCACTACCGCAAGAACGGCACCGTCGAGCAGGTGGAGCACCTGCTCGACGGTGACGGCCAAACACAGATGCAGCTGCGCAAACGCTTGAACAACTCGGGCGACATCATCGGTTATGACCGTACCCTGGGTGCGCAAACCCGTTCGTATGCGCTGGAGCGCGACGCCGTGGGCCGGGTGACCCGGATTACCCGCCCCGACGACTCTGTCGTCGAGTACAGCTACCACGGGCTGAGCACCCATGCCACCGAGCTCAAGGTAGGCGGCGCGAGCGTGGCGAAACAGACAGTGGAACACGACAGCACATTGTCTACGCGAACGGTCGGTAGTCGTGCATACAGCTTCAAGGACGATACCGTCACCCTGCCCGACAAAACCCGGCTCTCCGTGCTTCGAAATGCTGAGGGCCAGCGCTTCAACGCGAACGAACAGACCCTTTCCAGCTTCACTGAGAGCAATGGCACACAGACCCAGGCCTCCCCCGTCAGCGATGACACGATGAAGCATGGCTGGGAGCAGGTCCTGGGTAGCAGCAGCCTGCCCGGTCGGCAATCGCTCACGCAAACCTCGCCACGTGCCAGGCGCCAAGGCTATCGCTGGTTGAGCCTGCGTGGCCGGCCAATGGCCTCGCTGCGCGCTGACGGCCACTGGCAGCGGGTGTTCAGCGACGAGCAGGGCCGTGTGCTGCGCACCTGTCAGGACCACGAGGAAGTCGTGTACCGCTACGACGCACTGGGCCGCCTGCAGTCGCGCCAAGCCCAGGCACTGAAGGCCGGTGGGCAATGGAGAGTGCTTAGCGAACATGACGGTTTTGGCCAGGAGGTTACCCGGCGCTTCCTGTACAACGGCGTCGAGTGCTTCAAGCAGTGCCTGAAGTGGCAAGGTGACGGCCGTATGGCCAGCAAGACGAGCTACCAGAACGGTCAGCAGGTGCGCGTCGAACGCTTTGCCTACGATGCGCTTGACCGTCTGCAGCGTTATGACTGCGAGGCCGTCGCGACGGAGCATTGCCCGCGAGACGCCCAAGGCAGGGCGGTCAAGGCTCAGGAGTATGGCTGGGATGCCCTGAGCAACCTGACCCGGTGCGTCACCACCGGCTTCGATGGCCAGAAGTGGAGCGAGAGCCTGGCTTATGGCGCTGCCAGCGACCCGACGCGCCTGACAGGGATCACTCACGGCAATGAGGAACGCACATTGACGTGGAACGCCAACGGCTACCTGACCGAGGTCACCGGGCAACACCGCTACCGCTATAGCGCTGCCGGCCAGGTTGACAAGGTGTTCGATAGCACCGGCAACCTGCTGACCCGCTACGAGTACGATGGCAGCCAGCGCCTGGCGGCGCAGTACCTCAAGAGCGACGGAAGCACCCGCGAGCTGCGCTACGACGGCGAACTACTGATCGGCGAGATCCACTATGACCAGCAGGATACGGTCAGCAGGACCATCAGCCTGTCCAGCGGGCTGGCGCAATATGATGGCAACGAAGTGCGCTGGCTGATCGACGACCCGCAGGTGGGCGTTGCCGGCCAGGTCAAGGGCGGCACGCTGGAACTGGCACCGCTACTACCGTTTGGCGAGGGCGTGGCGTTGGAGGGGCTGGTCAGTGGCTACAACGGTATGCGCCTCGACCCCCTGACTGGGCATTACCACGCCGGTAACGGTTACCGCAGTTACGTCCCCGGGCTGCGTCGTTATGCCCAGCCCGACTGGCTCAGCCCGTTCGGTCAAGGCGGGCTGAATGACTACCAGCACTGCCCGGACCCGGTCAACCTGCACGACCCTAGCGGAGCGATCATGCTCAGCCGCTGGGGTCAAAACCACCAGCTGGAGACCTACGACAAGGCGCTGCAAGACACCGAGAAGATGAAGGTCGGTAGCGATTATCGCGGCCTGCTGTTCTCAGCGACGGTAGCCGCGATAGGCATCGCTCTGGCCGCGTTCACCGCAGGTCAGTCGCTGTGGTTGACCACATTCGTTGTTGCGATGAGCGCGGCGTCGTTCGCTTTCGAGGCGGGGGCGCTGCTGGCGAATAAATTAGGTGCTCCTGAAGTGTCCAGGGCAATGAGTATCGCCTCGGTCGTCATGGGCATAGCGAGCTGTTTGGCCTTTGTCGGGGTGTTCAAGGCTGGCCTCAAAGTGGCGCTGTCCCTGGCGAAAGCGGTCCGATCGGTCGGAAAGGTCATTTGGAGCGCCACCAAAGCAGTGAGGCGCGCTGCCAAAGCCGCTTGGAGCAGCAGCAAACCCCTGGTGCAGCAGGGCATCAGAGGCACTCGCAGAATGCGCTTGCTGAGGGCACAGCGCGTTGGCCCCAACGGCCTGGGCCCTACCCGCCCCCACGGTGGGCTGGGGGGGCTTAGTGGCCCTCGCAACCTCGGGGTTCTGGGCCGCTTCAAGTACAACACCTTGGACCCAGCTGCGCAGTGGTTGGCGCGCCAAGGCCTGCGCGGTGCGGCGAGGCAGGGGGGGAACTACCTGGCGGCCCCCGTCGAAATGGCTGAACAGTCCTCGAGCAAATTGGCGAATTCAGGATGGCTTGGGAAAATTGGCGGTTTCTTGACCGAGTCGATGCATACAGAGGGCGCAGCGCGCGGCCTGTCGTACGCAATCTACTACCTCAACACGGCGCTCGAGGCCAATGCGCTGAAAGGGACGATCGAGACCAGTCAAAGCCTGCATGAACAGCAACAGGCTGTAGTCAGTGTGAGGGCGGGTGTACATGAGCCTTCGGTAGTGCCCAAGCTGCCGTATCTGAAAACCGTAGAACACAGTTTGTTACCGACCACCAATAATCTGCGGTTTTGGTAGTTAGGCGCCGGCAGCAGGTTTTCCCGTGCCCGCGTTGGGGCGCGGGAGAGTACCCACAGTCAATGAAGCGAGGGTTGATGTCATGAGCGAAGCAACACGAAAAACAGGAAAACTGGTGGAATACGATGCAGTGAAGAAGTGGGGTTGGATTGAATACGATGAAGATGAAGATAAGGTTTACCTCGCCCCGGCCGAGGCCGAAGGCCTGGAGCTGGAAGAGGAGTGCGAGGTCACGTTCACTATCAAGATGACTGGGTCGACACCGCAAGCCGTTGGCGTGAAACTCAAGTAGACCAAGGCCCAGCGTGGCCGTCCACATCGTCACGCGCTTCGACAATCTCGCAAGAAGTTATGCCGCGATGGTCTCGCTGGCTTGTGTCATGCGGTGTATGCGACGGTTTTTCCAGACAGAGCCTAGTTTCGCGGAACGCTTTGTTTTGTCAGCGATGCGCCGCGCGGTCGGCGCTCGATCTCATAGGCGTTGAAAAATATCGGCGAACACTTGGTAGCCCTTACCCAATATCCCGGTAAGCTCGCCTCCCTCAAGCCGCCACCTCACTCTGCGGCTCAAAACTATCCGCCCGCGCCAGCTGCCACATCCGCGAATAGAACTGCCCGTTCACCTCGCCGGTGAGCAACTCACCCGGCTTGAGGAATACATGCATCTGCGAGAACAGCTTGATCTCGGTAGCCGAGATACGCCGCACCAGGTGCTTGGCCTCCAGTTGCGCGGGGTGCTCCAGCCCTGCGGCGGCGAGCATTTCGGCCAGGGCGCGCAGGGTGTTGTGATGGAAGTTGAACACCCGCTGGGCCTTGTCCGGCACTACCAGTGCGCGCTGGCGCAGGGCGTCCTGGGTGGCCACGCCGGTGGGGCACTTGTTGGTGTGGCAACTCTGCGACTGGATGCAGCCGATGGCGAACATGAAGCCGCGCGCCGAGTTGGCCCAGTCGGCGCCGATGGCCAGCACGCTGGCGATGTCGAAGGCGCTGACGATCTTGCCGCTGGCGCCGAGCTTGATCTTGTCGCGCAGATTCAGGCCCACCATGGTGTTATGCACGAACAGCAGGCCTTCACGCAGCGGCACGCCGATATGGTCGGTGAACTCCACCGGGGCGGCGCCAGTACCGCCTTCCTTGCCGTCGACGACGATGAAGTCAGGGAGAATGCCGGTTTCCAGCATGGCCTTGGCAATGCCCATGAACTCCCAGGGGTGGCCGAGGCAGAACTTGAAGCCCACCGGCTTGCCGCCGGACAGCTCACGCAACTGGGCGATGAACTGCATCATTTCGATCGGCGTGGAGAAGGCGCTGTGACGCGACGGCGAGATGCAGTCCTCGCCCATCAGGATGCCGCGGGTCTCGGCGATCTCCTTGGTCACCTTGTGCTTGGGCAGGATCCCGCCGTGGCCGGGTTTGGCGCCCTGGCTCATCTTGATCTCGATCATCCGCACCTGCGGGCTCTGCGCCTGGGCGGCGAAGCGCTCGGGGTCGAAGCGGCCATCTGCGGTGCGGCAGCCGAAGTAGCCACTGCCCAGTTCCCACACCAGGTCGCCGCCGTGCTCGCGGTGGTAGGGGCTGATGCTGCCTTCGCCGGTGTCGTGGTGGAAGTTGCCCAGCTTGGCGCCCTGATTGAGGGCGCGGATGGCGTTGGCGCTGAGCGAGCCGAAGCTCATGGCCGAGATGTTGAAGATCGACGCGGAGTACGGCTGCGTGCATTGCGGGCCGCCGACCACGACGCGAAAGGCTGCCGGGTCGGCCAGCGGCGCGGGGCGCATGGAATGGCCGATGAATTCGAAGCCCGACTCGTACACATCGATCAGGGTGCCGAAGGGTTTGTCCGAGGCCTCGTTCTTGGCCCGGGCATACACCAGCGAGCGCTGGGCCCGGGAGAAGGGCAGCGCATCGCTGTCGGACTCCAGCAGGTACTGGCGGATCTCCGGGCGGATGCCCTCGACCAGGTAGCGGATATTGCCGAGGATCGGATAGTTGCGGCGTACCGCGTGGCGTTGCTGCAGTAGGTCGAACACACCGATCAGGCTCAGTACGCCGGTGGTCAGGGCGAACGGCCACAGCCAGTCGTGAGCGAGGAACGGCAGGCTGGCGAGGGTGAACAGCACGCAGGCGGCGAAGAAGGCGTAACGGCTGAGAAGTGACAGGCTCATACGGGGTCCTTGCGGATGGCTCGGTCAGGCTCAGGGGCCTGGGCAAAGGCCGACCATAGCCCGGTTGGACGGCGCTTTGCCAGCGTACCGGGTGGCAGAAAAATGAAAACTCGGGTATCGAAAATCATTCGCATCGTGATACGTTATAAAGTATCACTATTGCTTCCCAGGAGATTGCGTCATGAAAGCTGGCATTCACCCCGACTACCGCCCGGTGCTGTTCCACGATACGGCTGCCGATGTGTACTTCCTGATCGGTTCTACGGTGCATACCGACCGCACCCAGGTGCATAGCGATGGCCAGACGTATCCCTATGTCGCGCTGGATGTCTCCAGCGCTTCGCATCCGGTGTACACCGGGCAGCAGCGCAAGACCACGGTGGAAGGGCGGGTGGCCGGGTTCAACAAGCGCTTCGCCGGGTTTCAGACCAAGGGCTGAACCTGCGCCGCTGTATCGCGCAACAGAAGCTGGCGCCAACGGTCCTGTTCGCTGGCCGATGCTTCTACCGCAAACAGGTACTTCCCTGCCACGCGACTGGCGACTGGCACCCCGTCGCGATACAGCAGCCGATTGCCCGCCACTGCCGGCACTTTCGTTCCCGGCAGCAGTGTGCCGACCAGGTTCAGAGGGTCGCAGCCGCTGACCATCACTAGTTCCCCGCCCGGCGTGCGGTTGCGCACCTGGCGCAGCAACCCTACCGCTTCGGGCAGGGCGAACTGCTCGCCCGCCAGCCCGGCAATGAAGCGCCCCCCGCGGATCTCGCCTCGCGCCTCGAGACGCTGATAGCAGCGCAACAGTGTGCGCCACGGGGGCAGCACATCGCTCTCGCGCTCCAGCAAGCGCCAGCACACCACGCCATAGCGGCGCAGCAGGCTGCGGGCCACATGTTCCAGGCGCTGGTCGCTGTCGACCGTGACGGTCGAGCGGCGCAGCAACGCCCAGCGCCCGGCATGGACCATGCTGCTCGACAGCGCTGGGTGCCCGCGCCGGCTGGTGCGCGGCTTGCGCCTGGCCGCGGGGCTGATGAGGCTGCGCAGGCCGCTGAAACCGTCGGCGCTGGCCAGGCCCGAGCCCACCAGTTCCTGCAGCGCCGATTCCAGTTCGCTGGGCAACAGGTGGGCTTCATGGGCCAGTTCGTCGAAGAACAAAGCGCCTTGCTCCTGCAAGGTTTGCAAGACTCGCTGCGCGCGGGCCCCCAGCTGTTGGAGGTCGGGCGTGGGGGTGAGGCTGCGCCACAGTCCCAGGTGCTCGCGCGGCAGCAACACCAGGGGCGTGCTGGCCAGGGTGCTGGCCGATAGCGTCGCCGCTAGCCGACTCCAGGACCACTGGCCGCTGCGGCAGGCCTCATCGAGCCAGTGGGGGCTGTAGTCCTTGATTCGCGCTGGCAGCAGGTCGCCCTCCCAGGCCCCGGCGGCGGCGGGAAAACCTTGCAGCTGGGCGAGCACCTCGGGCAGCGCCTGCGACCCACGCAGACGGGTTTCGCCGCTCACGTGCTGCCAGTCGAACAGGAAGCGCAGGTAGTCCTGCAGACTGACCGGTTCGATCTCCTGGCGCAGGCGTTTGACCGTGTAGCGATGAATGCGCGCCAGCAGGTGCCGCTCGCACCATTGCAGGCGCGTCTGGCCGGGGCTGAAATGGCCGCGCATCACCAGGCCCTGGCCCTCCAGGCGGGCCAGGGACTGTTCGCAGTCCCCGGCCTTCAGCGCCAGAGGTGTCGCGATCTGCTCCAGCGTCATCGGGCCAAAGCCATCGAGGCGGCAGCGCAGCAGTTCGGTGAGGGCGGTATCGCTGTCGACCGGGGCGTCATAGCCCGGCAATAGCGGCATGTCCGGTTCCAGGCGAGCATCCGGGTACAGCGTCAGCAGCGCCTGCTGGCGCTCGCGGGCCAGCCACAGACTGTGTTCGCCCGTACCCAGGCGACAGGCCCGGCCCGCCTTGGCCAGTTGCTGCAACAGGTCGCGCCAGGCGCCATTGGTATCTACTTCGTGCTCGGTCATGGCCCCCAGGCTCATCAGCGCCTCATGCATTTCGTCGGGGTTACGAGCTTGGGGCCAGGCTTCGGCTTGCACCGCGGCAATGGCGTCGGCGTCCAGCGCGCCCAGGTCGTCGGCGCTGTGCACGTCGCTCCAGCGTCGGTTGTGTACGGCTTGGGTGCGGCGCTCTTCCAGCGGCGCGTCGTCGAGGAAGGTGTAGGGGCGGGCATTGAGTATCGCCGAGGCCAGCGGCGAGGGGGCCGGCAGATCGCGACTGAGCAAGGCTACTTCACCGCGCTCCATGCGCCGCAGCAGCTCCAGCCAGCCCTCGCTGTCCATGGCCTCGTGCAGGCAGTCGTCGAGGGTCTGCTCGACCAATGGATGATCGGGGATCTGCCGCTCGCCGACGATGTTCTCCAGGCAGGCAAGCTGGTCGGGGAACACCGAGGCCACCAGGTCCTCGCTCTTCATGCGCTGGATCTGCGGCGCCACCTTGCGACCGCCCACGTAACGCGGCAGGGCCATGGCCACCGCGGCATTCCAGCGCCAGCGCACGCCGAACAGCGGGGCGTCGAGCAACGCCTGGATCAGGATCGCTTCGGCACTGCGGCTGTTCAGGTAGCGCCACACCTCGTCCAGGTCGAAACTGTGGCTGGTGGACAGGGACAGCACGATGGCGTCCTCGCTGGCCGCCGCCTGCAGTTCGAAGTTGAAGGTGCGGCAGAAGCGCTTGCGCAGGGCCAGGCCCCAGGCGCGGTTGATACGGCTGCCAAAGGGCGAGTGGATGATCAGCTGGGTGCCGCCGGACTCGTCGAAAAAGCGCTCCATCACCAGCGTCTGCTGCGAGGGCAGGGCGCCGAGTACCTGCCAGGTACGGCCAAGGTAGTCGAGCAGTTGGCTGGCGCAGGCTTCGTCCAGTTCATAAGTCGCCTGGAGCCAGGCCTGCACCTGTTGAGTGTCGCCGGCCTGCAATTGCTGGTCGAGACGTTGCTGCAGCCGAGCCACTGCGGCGGACAGTTCGTCACTGCGCCCAGGCGCTTCGCCGAGCCAGAACGGAATGGTCGGTGGCAGGCCGTGGGCGTCCTCGACCCGCACCCGCCCAGGCTCGACGCGCAGGATGCGGTACGACGCGTTGCCCAGTTGGAAGATATCGCCGGCAATGCTCTCGACGGCGAAATCCTCGTTGACGCTGCCGATGTTCAACGCTTGGGGCTCGAGCAGCACCGCATAGTCGGCCGTCTCGGGAATGGTGCCGCCGCTGGTCAGCGCGGTCAGCTGGCTGCCGCGACGCCCACGCAGGGTGCCGTTCACCGCATCGCGATGCAGGTAGGCGCCGCGCACGCCCTGGCGGCCGTTGTAGCCCTCGGCGAGCATGCGCAGCAAGGCCTGGTAATGGCCCTCGTCCAGCTCGGCATAAGGCGTGGCCTGGCGCAGCAGGTCGAACAGCGCGCGTTCGGACCACGGCTGGTTGCTGACCTCGGCGACGATCTGCTGAGCCAGCACGTCAAGCGGTGCGTGAGGGATGTGCAGGGCGTCCAGCTCGCCCTGGCGCACGCAGTCGAGCAACGCCACGCATTCGATCAGGTCGTCCCGCGAGGTGGGGAACAGGCGGCCCTTGGGGATGCCCTCGACCTGGTGGCCGGAGCGTCCGACCCGCTGCAGGAACGCGGCGATCGAGCCCGGCGAGGCGATCTGGCAGACCAGGTCGACATCGCCGATATCGATGCCCAGCTCCAGCGACGCGGTGGCCACCAGCACCTGCAGTTCGCCGGCTTTGAGCCGCTGCTCGGCGGCCAGGCGATGCTCCTTGGCCAGGCTGCCGTGATGGGCGGCGACCGCGTCGTTGCCCAGGCGCTCGCCCAGGTGACGCGTCAGGCGCTCGGCCAGGCGCCGGGTGTTGACGAACACCAGCGTGGTGCGATGCTCGCGGGCGAGCACCGCGAGGCGCTCGTAGACCAGGCTCCAGACATCGGTGGCCATGACCGCGCCCAGTGGCACAGGCGGTACTTCCAGAGCCAGGTCGCGTTGGCGGACATGGCCGATATCGACGATGGCGCAGGGCCGTTCGTGGCCAACCAGAAACTGCGCCACGCGCTCCACCGGCCGCTGGGTCGCAGACAGGCCAATACGTCTCAAAGGTCGGCCAGCGAGGGCCTGCAAACGTTCTAGGGTCAGCGCCAGGTGGCAGCCACGTTTGTTGCCGGCCAAGGCGTGGATCTCGTCGACGATCACCGTGTGCACACTGGCCAGCCCCTGGCGACCGGAGGCCGAGCCCATCAGCACATACAGTGATTCCGGCGTGGTCACCAGGATGTGCGGCGCCAGCTTGCGCATGGCGGCGCGCTCCTTCTGGGGCGTGTCGCCGGTACGCACGGCGGTGGTGATGCGTGGGGCCTCGAGGCCGAGTTGTGCGAACTGCTGGCCGATACCCTCGAGCGGCGCGTCGAGGTTGAGGCGAATGTCATTGGACAGCGCCTTGAGCGGCGACACATAGACCACCTGGGTTTGCGCGGGCAGCTCGCCGCCTTGTTGCAACCCTTGGCGGAACAATTCGTCGAGCACCGCGAGAAAGGCACTGAGGGTCTTACCCGAGCCGGTCGGCGCGGCCAGCAGCATCGACTGGCCGGCATGGATCAGCGGCCAGGCGCGGGCCTGGGCCTCGGTGACCGTGGCAAAGCGCTGGCGGAACCAGGTGGCGACAGCAGGGTGGAACAGGTCGAGCACCGGGTGGAGCTGGGCGGGCAGATTCATGGGTTGGTTATGGCGGGTAAGCAGGGGAATGGCAAGGGGCCGTTCGTCTGCCTGTTCCGGCCCCATCGCAATCGTTGTGAGCGCGGGCTTGTCCCGCGACAGGACCCTGTCAGGTATCCTGCGCAACCTCAGTAAACCGAGAGTCCAGCATGCCCAAGACCATCCGAATCGCCGCCGCCCTGCTCATCGACCTCCAGGGCCGGACCCTGCTGGTACGCAAGCGCGATACCCTGGCCTTCATGCAGCCGGGGGGCAAGATCGACCCGGGCGAATCGCCGGCGCAGGCGCTGGTGCGTGAGCTGCACGAGGAGCTGGGGCTGCATGTCGATCCCGCCCAGGCCGTCCACCTGGGCCGCTTCAGCGCCCCGGCCGCCAACGAGCCGGGCTTCGAGGTCCAGGCCGAACTGTTCCGTGTCGAGTGCCGCGAGGCGGTAGTACCGGCGGCGGAAATCGAAGAGGTGATGTGGCTGGCTAGCGACCAGGCGACGGACCTGGACCTGGCGCCGCTGACCCGCGACCTGATCCTGCCGCTGTGGCGCGAGGGCCTCAACGCACCGCGCTGACCCCGTCGAGGGTGGCGAACGAGGTGTCCTTGGCGGTCAGCAGGAAGTCACGCATGTACGGCGCATCGAGCATATCGGTGCGCACCGCCGCATAGAGCGTGGCAAACAGGCCTTTCTCGCCCAGGCGCTTGCCCTTCACATAACCCCGCGAGCTGTACTCGTGCAGGGCCCAGTGCGGCATGCCGCACACGCCACGCCCGCTGGCCACCAGTTGCATCATCATCACCGTCAGCTCCGAGGTGCGCACCGCCGCCGGCTCGATGTCGGCCGGCTCCAGGAAACGGGTGAAGATGTCCAGGCGGTCGCGTTCCACCGGGTAGGTGATCAGGGTCTGGTCGAGCAAGTCCTGGGGCACGATGTATGGCTTGCCGGCCAGTGGGTGCTGGTTGGCCACGGCAAGCATGGCTTCGTAGGTGAACAGTGGCACGTAGGTAATGCCGGCCAGGTCCACCGGGTCGGAGGTCACTACGAGGTCGAGGTCGCCACGGGCCAGGGCCGGCAACGGGGCGAAGGCGAAGCCAGAGGCCAGATCCAGCTCCACTTCCGGCCAGGCGTCACGGAACTGGTCGATGGTCGGCATCAGCCACTGGAAGCAGCTATGGCATTCGATGGCCATGTGCAGGCGCCCGGCGGTGCCGCCGGCCAGGCGAGCGATATCGCGCTCGGCACCGCGCAGCAGCGGCAGGGTGGCGTCGGCCAGTTGCAGCAGGCGCAGGCCGGCGCTGGTGAAGCGGATCGGCTTGGTCTTGCGCACGAACAGTGGCAGCCCCAGGCGTTCCTCCAGTTCCTTGAACTGGTGCGACAGCGCCGATTGGGTCAGATGCAGGCGTTCGGCGGCCTCCACCAGGCTGTCGGCTTCGCGTAGGGCATGAAGGGTTTTCAGGTGGCGGATTTCCAGCACGACGGCTCCGTGAGCATTCTTTGAGCTAAAACGAGATGGCGTTGAGTTTCTCTCATGTTGCCCAGTGCTGTCGACAGCCAGATGCACACGACCGCTCGGCAATGTTCACGAAACTGTCACGGTTTTGTGGCAGCGCGCCCGAACGGATTTCATCAGACTCGCGCTCTACTGGGGATCTGCATTCTGGTGTTTCTTTCATGCGGGCTTTACTACTTTTCTTCTTGCTGCTGGTCAGCGTGCCGGCGAGTTTCGCCGACGCTCGCTGCGACGTCCACGTGCCGGTGCAACGCGTCGACCTGGGTGAGCTGAGCCTGGTCTATCAGAGCGTTGGCGCGCCCCGCGATCCAGCTTTGTTGCTGGTCATGGGCCTGGGCGGGCAGCTCATCCACTGGCCGGACGATGTGGTTGCGGCATTGTGCCGCCAGGGCTTTCGGGTGATCCGCTACGACAACCGGGATGTCGGCCTGTCGCGGTGGAACCAGCCGCCGGCTTCGGCGAGCCTGACCGTCGAGCTGCTGCGCTACAAGCTGGGGCTGCCGGTTTCGGCGCCTTACAGCCTCACCGACATGGCCAATGATGGCGTACGTTTGATGGATACACTCGAGATCCGCCAGTTTCACGTGTTGGGGGTGAGCATGGGCGGCATGATCGCCCAGCACATCGCCGCCATGGCGCCGGGTCGGGTGCGCAGCCTGACGCTGGTAATGTCCAGCTCGGGCGCCATCGGCCTGCCGGCCCCGGCGCCAGCGTTGGTGCAACTCCTGGCGCGGCGTGGCGCGCCGAGTCGTGAGGCGGCCATCGAGCAGCAGGCCGATCTGCTGGCGGCGTTGGGCAGCCCCGAGGTGCCTGATGACCGTGCCGCGCTGCTCGAGCAGGCCGCGGTGGCGTATGACCGGGCGTTCAACCCGGAGGGGGTCAAGCGCCAGATCATGGCGATCCTCGCCGAACCCAGTCGGGTCGAGCTGCTCAACCAGCTGCGGGTGCCGACGCTGGTGGTGCATGGCACTGCCGATCCGTTGCTGCCGGTAATGCACGGGGTGCATCTGGCTGCACATATCCGGGGCAGCCAGTTGCGGCTGATTCCGGGGCTGGCGCATCGCTTCCAGGAGCGATTCAAGGCGCCGCTGCTGGGGGCGGTCCTACCTTACCTGCAGGCGCATCGGCAGGATGTCACGCACATCGCCCGGCTTTAGCTCCCTGCGCGGGGCACGGCGCAGCGGCGATGCGCTCAGTGCATCCTTACCCAGAGGCTTACCAACACCGTCGCCGCCACCAGCCAGGCCACCGTGGCCAGTGCCAGCGATGCTTCCAGGCGCAGGCGGTCGACCAGTACGTACAAGGTCGCCAGGTACACGAAGTACGGAATGATCGACCACATCCCGAACAGGATGGTGGTCTTCAAATCTTCCAGCGACCGTCCCTTGCCGACGATGTAGTGAGCGATCAGGGCAAAGGTGGGAAACAGCGGCACCAGCCCGGCGATGTAGTAGTTGCGGGTCTTCGACAGAATCGCCAGGAGCACCACCACGCCGGCGCCCAGGGCCGCTTTGAATACCAGGTCCACGTTGTCTTTCCAGATTCGGGTTGCGGGTCAGCCGAGGCCGTATTTCTTCACTTTGTCGAACAGCGTGGTCTTGGCCATGCCCAGTTCCTGGCTGGCTTGGCTGAGGTTGCCGCCGGTGCGCTGCAGGGCATCGCTGAGCAAGTTGCGCTCGAATGCCTCCACCGCTTCGGCGAAGCCAAGCCCCTGGCTGGCGCCGCCGCTGGTGTTCTTCTTGAACGCCGGCAGGCCCAAGGCATGGCGCTCGGCGACGTTGCGCAACTCGCGCACGTTGCCTGGCCAGTCATGGGCCATCAGTTGCGACAGGGTCTGGCTGTCGAGGGCCGGTGCTTCGCGGTCGAAGCGCAGCGCCGACTGCTGGAGGAAGTGTTCGAACAGTTGCAGGATGTCTTCGCGACGTTCGCGCAGTGGCGGCAACTCGAGCGTCACCACGTTGAGGCGGTAGTACAGGTCGCTGCGGAACTGCCCGCTCTGGCCCAGGGTGGCGAGGTCGGCCTTGGTCGCGGCGATCACCCGGCAGTCCACCGGTATGCTTTGGTTCGAGCCCAGGCGCTCCAGGGTGCGCTCCTGCAGAACGCGCAGCAGCTTGATCTGCAGGTTGATCGGCATGCTCTCGACCTCATCGAGGAACAGCGTGCCGCCGTTGGCGTGCTCGATCTTGCCGATGCGGCGCTTGCCGGCGCCGGTGAAGGCGTTGGCCTCATGGCCGAAGATCTCGCTCTCGAACAGGTTCTCTGGCAGGCCACCGCAGTTCAGCGCCACGAACGGCTGGTTCTGGCGGCGGCTGACATCGTGCAGGCAGCGGGCGACCAGCTCTTTGCCGGTGCCGGTCTCGCCTTCGATCAACACGTTGGCCGAGGTATCTGCGACGTTGGCGATAAGTTCGCGCAAGTGTTCCATGGCCGGCGAGCGGCCAATGATGCGCCCTTCCAGGCTGCTCTGCTCGGCCAACTGGCGGCGCAGGGCGAACACCTCGCGGGACAGTCCGCGTTGCTCCAGGGCGCGGCGCACGACGTCGACCAGGCGCTCCGGCGAGAAGGGCTTTTCCATGAAGTCGTAGGCGCCGTTACGCATGGCGCCTACCGCCATGTTGATATCGCCGTGGCCGGTGATCAGCACCACCGGCAGGCTGCGGTCGCGGGCCTTGAGGCGGTTGAGCAGCTCCAGGCCATCGATGCCCGGCAGGCGGATATCGCTGACGACGATGCCGGCGAAGTCGTCGCCGATGCGCTCGAGGGCCTGCTCGGCGCTGCCGACGCCTTCACAGGCGATGTCTTCCAGGGCCAGCGCCTGCTGGCAGCCGAGCAGCACGTGCGGGTCGTCTTCGACGATCAGGACGGTGAGAGGTGCTTGTTTCATAGTGGCTCAGCCGATTCGCTAGGGGGCGTGACCAGGGGCAGGGCAAGGACGAAAGCAGTGCCGCCACCGCTGGGGTGTTCGACGCTCAGTGTACCCTTGGCCGCGGTGGCCAGGCTTGCCGACAAGGTCAGGCCGAGGCCCAGGCCATGCTCGCCCGGTTTGGTGGTGAAGAAGGGTTCGAACAGGTGCTTGCGCGCCTCGGCGTCGATGCCGTGGCCATTGTCGAGTACCCGTAGGCGGTATTTGTCGCCCTGGATCTCGCCTTCCAGCCACAGTTGAGGCAAGGGCTGGGTGGCCATGGCGTCGAGGGCGTTGCCGATCAGGTTGACCAGGATCTGTTCCAGGCGGGTCTGGTCGATGGCCAGCAGCGGGTCGTCGAACTGCCGGTGCAGTTGCAGGTGGCAGGCGCTGATGCGGTTGGCCAGCACCTGCAACGTGGCTTCCACGGCCTTCTCCAGCGAGGCCTGGCCGCTGTCGTCGCCGCGTCGGGCGAATGAGCGCAGGCTGGCGGTGATGCGGCCCATGCGATCGATCAGGTCGTTCATGGTGCGCAGGTTGGCGCTGGCGGTTTCCAGTGCGCCGCGTTCGAGGAAACGTACCGTGTTGCCGGACAGGGTGCGCAACGCCGCCAGCGGCTGGTTGAGTTCGTGGGCGATGCTGGTGGACATCTGGCCGATGGCCGCCAGCTTGCCGGCCTGGACCAGTTCGTCCTGGGCGTGGCGCAGGGTCTGTTCGGCGTGGCGGCGTTCGCGGATCTGGCCCTTGAGGCGTTCGTTGCTGGCGCGCAGGTCGGCGGTGCGCTCGGTGATCTTGCGCTCCAGCTGGCTGTTTGCCTCTTCCAGTGCCTCGCGGGCCGCCAGGCGGGTGGCGATCACTTTACGTCGCTCATTCCAGGCGATGGCCAGGATCGCCAGCAGAGCGAAGGCCACCCCGACCAGGATGCCCTGCACCATCGACTCGCGGCGCAGGTCCTGCAAAGGGGTAAGCAGGGTGAAGTGCCAGGGCGTGTCGGCCAGGCGCCGGGTCTGGGCCAGGTAGGAGACGTCGCGCTGCTTGCCGTGCTCGGTCTCGCTGTTGGCCGGGAAGGTCAGTTTCTCCACGCCATCGGCGAGGGTTTCCCGTGCCAGCGGTTGCAGCTCGTTGAGCGGCCACCAGTAGTACTGCAGGCTGCGCGCCAGGCGTTCCTTGATCTGCGGGTTAAGCGGGCGCACCGATTTCAGGCGCCGGGACGGGTCGCTGGAGAGGATGATGATGCCGTTCTCGTCGCTGACGAAGGCCTCCAGGCGGGCACGCTGCCAGCGCTCCTCGAGGGTGTCGAGCCGCACCTTGATCACGGCCACGCCGATGATCTTGCCGTGTTCCTCCAGGCCGTGGGCCAGGTAGTAGCCCGCCTCGCCGGTGGTGCTGCCGATACCGTAGAACCGCCCGGGCTCGCCGCGCACGGCGACCTGGAAGTAGGCGCGGAATGCCAGATCCTCGCCGAGGAAAGAGTCGGCATCGCGCCAGTTGCTGGTGGCCTGGACCCGGCCATTGGTATCGAGGACGAAGATCGCCCGGCTGCGGCTGCGCCGGTTCAGGCCTTCGAGGTATTCGTTGACGGCCTGGCGGTCACCGGCGTCAGGGTCGGTGAGCAGGCGCGAGACGCTGTCTTCCAGCTCGAGCAGGCTGGGCAGGTAGGTGTACTTGCTGATTTCGCTTTCGACGGTGCGCGCATGCAGCTCCAGCTGGCGTTCGCCGTTTTCGCTGAGGGTGCGGATGCCGTTGCTTTCGCTGATCAGGAAGCCCGCGAAACCCAGGCCGACCATCAGCAGTATGACCAGGGGCGGGACGAGCAATTGGCGAATCAGGCGGGTTTTCACGGTGGGCTGGGCGGGGCGAAGGAGCGAAGGGTCGCATTTCATCACAGTGGCCTTGTTACGACCAGCTTCCGCTGCCCGGCAGGTGGCCGGGCAGCGTCACTGTGGCCGACTTAGTGTTGCAGGATCTTGCTGAGGAAGTGCTGGGTACGCTCGTGGCGGCCCTCGGGATTACCGAAGAAGTCTTCCTTCTGACAATCCTCGATGATGTTGCCCTTGTCCATGAAGATCACCCGGTTGGCGACCTTGCGGGCGAAGCCCATCTCGTGGGTCACGCACATCATGGTCATGCCTTCGTGGGCCAGTTCGACCATCACGTCCAAGACTTCGTTGACCATTTCCGGGTCCAGCGCCGAGGTCGGTTCGTCGAACAGCATGACGATCGGGTCCATCGACAGGGCACGGGCGATCGCCACGCGCTGCTGCTGGCCGCCTGACAGTTGGCCAGGGTGCTTCTTGGCGTGGGCGCCAAGGCCAACGCGGTCGAGCAAAGCCAGGCCTTTCTTGGTGGCTTCCGCTTCGCTGCGGCCGAGTACCTTGCGCTGGGCGATGGTCAGGTTCTCGGTGATCGACAGGTGCGGGAACAGCTCGAAGTGCTGGAACACCATGCCCACCCGCGAACGCAACTTGGGCAGGTTGGTCTTTGGGTCGGCGATGGAAGTGCCGTCGACGATGATGTCGCCTTTCTGGAACGGCTCCAGGGCGTTGACACACTTGATCAGTGTCGACTTGCCCGACCCGGACGGGCCGCACACGACCACCACTTCACCTTTCTTGACCTCGGTGCTGCAGTCGGTCAGTACCTGGAAGTCCCCGTACCATTTATTGACGTTCTTGATGGAAATCATACGGTGATCCTTTTTTGCAGGCGCTTGACCAGCCAGGAAGCGGAGAAGCTGACGAGGAAGTAGACGACACCGGCGAAGATCAGGAACTCGTGGGAGCGCCCAATGATGTCGCCGTTGGAGCGAGCCGAGTTGAGGAAGTCGATCAGGCCGACGGTGTAGACCAGCGAGGTGTCCTGGAACAGGATGATGCTCTGTTGCAGCAGCAGCGGGGTCATCTTGCGAAACGCCTGGGGCAGGATGATCAGGCGCATGCACTGGCCGTAGCTCATGCCCAGCGCCTGCGCGGCGCCCATCTGGCCCTTGGAGATCGACTGCACACCGGCGCGGACGATTTCGCAGAAGTAGGCCGCCTCGAACATCATGAAGGCCACGACGCAGGAGGTGAACGCGCCCACCGGGGTGTCTTCGCCGGTGATCCAGCGCAGCACGAACGGCACCGCCAGGTAGAACCAGGTGATCACCAGCAGCAGGGGGATGGAGCGGAAGTAGTTGACGTAGGTGCCGGCGATATTGGCCAGCAGCTTGTTCGACGACAGGCGCATCAGGGCGAGGATGGTGCCCAGGGCGATACCGCCGACCACGCCCATGACCATCAGTTGCAGGGTCAGGACCATGCCGTCCCAAAGGGCGGGCAGGGCCGGGATGATTTCACTGAAATCCATGTCCATTTACTTGCCTCCCACGGAAATCAGGCCGGGTACCGCGACTTTCTTCTCGACCATGCGCATGAGCAGCATCAGGCCCATGTTCAGGGTGAAGTAGATCAGCGTGGCCAGGGTGAATGCCTCGAACAGGTTCGCCGAGAACTCGGCGGTCTGCTTGGTCTGCGCCAGCAGCTCCATCAGGCCGATCAGCGAGGCTACCGAGGAGTTCTTGAACACGTTCAGGAATTCCGAAGTAAGCGGCGGAATGATGATCCGGTAGGCCTGGGGCAGCAGCACGTTCATGTAGATCTGCGGCAGGCTGAAGCCCATCGCGCGGCCGGCCGACTCTTGGCCACGGGGCAGCGCCTGGATACCGGTACGCACTTGCTCGCAGACACGGGCGGCGGTGAACAGGCCCAGGCAGATGACCACGCTGATCAGCGCCGAGGTGGTTGGGTTGAGGTCCTGCTTGAACCACTCCTGCAGGCCTTCAGGGAGCAGGTCTGGCACGAGGAAGTACCAGATGAACAGCTGCACCAGCAGCGGCACGTTGCGGAACAGCTCGACGTAAGCGGTGGCAATCCCTGACACCAGACGATTGGGTACGGTACGCATCACGCCGAGCAGCGAGCCCAGCAGCAAGGCGATGATCCAGGCGGAGATGGCGATGGCGATGGTCCAGCCCAGACCGGTGATGTACCAGTCCAGATAGGTCTCGCTGCCCACGCCGGTGGACTTGAAGAACACGCCCCAGTCCCAGTTGTAATTCATCGGGATTTCCCCTCAGACGGTTGTTTCACGGGCACCTCGATACATCCGGGGGCGTTCGACGCCCTCGGATGTAAAGGTTAGACACTAACTAGGTGACCTGTTGGATGGATTCGCGCGGATGCGCTTCAGGTCACTATCTGCCGGAGGTCAGGACTTCTTCTCGTCCGCCGCCTTGTCGGTCGGCTCGGCGATCAGCTGCTTCAGCTCGTCACTCATTGGGAACTGCAGGTTCAGGCCCTTTGGTGGAATCGGTTGCTGGAACCACTTGTCGTAGCTCTTGTTGACTTCACCCGACTTGAAGTAGGCGACGATGGCTTCGTCGACCGCTTTCTTGAACGCAGCATCATCCTTGCGCACCATGCAGCCGTAGATTTCGTACGACTGTGGCGTGCCGGTGATGACCCAATCGGCTGGCTTCTTGGCCTTGGCCATTTCACCGGCCAGCAGCGCGTCGTCCATCATGAAGGCCACGGCGCGGCCGCTTTCGAGCATGTTGAAGGCTTCACCGTGGTCCTTGGCGGAGATCACGTTCATCTTCATCTGCTTGTCGGCGTTCATCGCCTTGAGGATGCGCTCGGAGGTAGTGCCGGCGGTGGTCACTACGTTCTTGCCGGCCAGGTCGGCGAAGTCTTTATAGGATGGCTGGCCATCCTTGACCTTGGTCAGCAGACGGGTGCCGACCTCGAAGATGCCTACCGAGAAGCCGACTTGCTGCTGGCGCTCGACGTTGTTGGTGGTAGAGCCGCACTCCAGATCCACGGTGCCGTTCTGCACCAGCGGGATGCGGGTCTGCGAGGTGACGAGGTTGTACTTGACCTTGATGTCGGTGCCCAGTTGCTTTTTCAGGGCTTCGACGACGGCCAGCTGGATGTCGTGGGAGTAGCCTACCGGTTCCGGTTTGCCGGCCAGGTAGGAGAACGGGATGGAGGAGTCGCGGTGGCCCAGAGTGATGGTGCCCGAATCCTTGATCTTCTTCAGGGTTCCGGTCAGCTCTTCAGCCATGACCGGCGATGCGATGACAGCGGCCGCGATGGCGGCGCCCAGCAATTGACGAACGATGCGCATCAAATTTTCCTCGACGTGTTTGTTTTTTTTATGGAGCCGTTGGCGGACTCTTTCGTTCAACGAATACAGCATGAAGCGTGGTGCATTCGGCTACCAAGTGTAGAGCATGAGTCGTGCCAAGCTCTGATGTCGATCATAACGCCGCGAAAATGCTGGGGATTAATCTTTTTTGATGCTTTTGAGAGCGCGTGTGCTGTCCGGCTTTCCGGATGAGTGCTAGGGCCTTGTTCGGAAATCCGAACGGGTGGGATATGAAAAAGGTCGGGATGCATGGCCATGCAACCCGACCTCAGAGCGCTTCAGGCGGCGCGGATCTGCGCCTTGTTCGCTTGTGCCAGATAGTCGCTCAATGCCTGCTGCTCGGTACTGCTGGTGAACAGGCCCAACTTGGTACGGCGCCAAAGGATGTCGTGCGCAGTCGTGGCCCATTCCTCGGCGCAGAGGTAGTCGACTTCGCGAGTGAACAAGCCACCACCCATGGACTGCCCGAGATCCTCGGGGCTATCGACACCTTCGAGCAGGCGCCAGACACGGCTGCCATAAGTCGTGGCCCAGCGCTTGGCGATATCCAGTGGTAGCCACGCATGGCGCGCCACCAGGGCCTCGACCAGCGCTGGCGCGGTGGTCATGTTTTCACCGCCTGGCAACGGCGCGCCGGCAGTCCAGCTACCGTGCATCTGGGTGAAGAATGGCTGCAATTCGGCCATGGCCGATTCAGCCAGTTTGCGATAGGTGGTCAATTTGCCGCCGAATACCGATAGCAGTGGCGCCTCGTTCTCGGCGGCGGACAGTGCCAGCGTGTAGTCACGGGTGACCGCGGACGGGTTGTCCGATTCGTCGTTGCACAGTGGGCGCACCCCGGAATAGGTGTGCAGGATGTCGGTGTGGCTGAGCTGGTGGTTGAAGTGCTCATTGACCACCTTGAGCAGATAGTCGGTTTCCTGCTCGGTGATCGCCACCTTGGCCGGGTCGCCGCTGTATTCCCGATCGGTGGTACCGATCAGGGTGAAGCGGTCCAGGTAAGGGATGCAGAAAACGATCCGCTGATCTTCGTTCTGCAGGATGTAGGCGTGTTCGCCTTCGTACAGGCGCGGAACGATCAGGTGGCTGCCCTGGATCAGGCGGATGCCGTACGGCGCGTCAAGCTTGAGGTCGTCCTTGATGAAGCTGGCGACCCAAGGGCCAGCGGCGTTGACCAGGGCCCGGGCGCGAAGCGTCTGCACACTGCCGTCGGCATGCTGCAGTTCCACCTGCCACAGGCCGTCTACCCGTTCTGCTCGCAAGCAGCGGGTACGGGTGTGAATGTGCGCACCTTTTTCACGGGCAGCCATGGCGTTGAGCACCACCAGGCGAGCGTCATCGACGGCGCAGTCGGCGTATTCGAAGCCGCGGCTGATGGCCGGCTTGAGCGGGTACCCCGGGCCGAAGCGCAGGCCGCGAGAGGCGCCCAGGTGCTTGCGTTTGCCCAGGTGGTCGTAGAGGAACAGTCCGGCGCGGATCATCCAGGCCGGGCGCAGGTGCGGACGGTGCGGCAACACGAAGCGCATCGGCTTGACGATGTGCGGAGCCTTGGCCAGCAGCACTTCGCGCTCGGCCAGGGCTTCACGCACCAGGCGGAACTCATAATGCTCCAGGTAACGCAGGCCGCCGTGGATCAGCTTGCTGCTGGCTGAGGAGGTGTGCTGGGCCAGGTCGTCTTTTTCACAAAGGAACACCTTGAGGCCGCGTCCGGCAGCATCGGCAGCGATGCCTACGCCATTGATGCCACCGCCGATCACGGCGAGGTCGTAGCAGTCGTGCAGGGGTGGCTGGGACGAAACGGGCTGGGACACGGGCAAGGCCTCCTGGGGCGTTCGCATCGAATGCGAACATCTATGTTCGTTTTCGAAAATACTAGCGCAATGAACAGGCGGCTGCCAGCCAGTCTTTATAGAAAAAACTGATCGGATGACAGAATAATGAACATTTTCGAAAAAGCAGGGAGACCGGCCCCGGGTTTTACAGGGCGGTGCAATCGAGCGCCGCCTGATCGCAGCGGCGAGTTACTGCCCCCTCAAACCACGTCGAGGCGAATCTTGTGCTGGTTGAGCAGTTGGGTGAGCGCCGGGGATGGCGCCTGATCGGTCACCAGGCAATCGACCAGACTGATCGAACCGAGGCGCACCATCGCATTACGCCCAAACTTGCTCGAGTCCGCGGCTAGGAGTACCTGGCGGGCATTGGCGATGATCGCCTGGGATACCCGCACCTCCTGGTAGTCGAAGTCCAGCAGGCTGCCGTCCTCATCGATCCCGCTGATGCCGACTACGGCGAAATCGACCTTGAACTGGTTGATGAAGTCCACGCTGGCCTGGCCGACCACGCCGCCGTCGCGGCGCACCGTGCCACCGGCTACCAGCACTTCGAAATCGTCCTTGGCTGCCAGGATCGCCGCCACATGCAGGTTGTTGGTGATGACTTTCAGTTGATTGTGGTTGAGCAGGGCGCGGGCGATGGATTCGGTGGTGGTACCGATGTTGATGAACAGCGAGGCATGGTCCGGAATCTGCCGCGCCACAGCTTCGGCAATGCGCTGCTTCTCGTCGCGCATCTGGTCGGCGCGCATGGCGTAGGCGGTGTTCTCGATGCTCGAGTCGTAGGCCGCGCCGCCGTGATAGCGGCGTAGCAGATTGGCTTCAGCGAGCTGGTTGATATCGCGGCGGATGGTCTGCGGGGTGACGACGAACAGCTGCGCCATTTCCTCGATGCTGACATAGCCGCGTTCGCGGACGAGCTCGAGGATTTGTTGTTGGCGGGGAGGCAGATTCATGGGCGGTCCTTTGGGGCAGCCGGACAAATTCTGCAATGATGCCGTAGGTCGTGGTGCAGGACCAGTCTGGTTGTTGCGCAAAGGGTCATGGCGGGGCAAGTCCGCTCCCAGGATCAGCCTTGAGGGAGCGGGCTCGTGCCGCTTTGCTTCTGAACTCAGGCGTCGTGGTCTTCCCAATCGCGGGTGCGATCCACGGCCTTGCGCCAGCCCTTGTAGAGCTTCTCTTTCGCCGCTTCATCCAGCTGCGGGCTGAACTCGCGCTCGATGATCGCCTTGTCGCGCAGTTCGTCCAGGCCACTCCAGAAACCACAGGCCAGGCCCGCCAGGTAGGCGGCGCCCAGCGCCGTGGTTTCGCGCATTTTCGGGCGTTCGACGCAGGTGCCGAGGATGTCGGCCTGGAACTGCATGAGGAAGTTGTTGGCCACAGCGCCACCGTCCACGCGCAGTTCGGACAGGCGCTGGCCGCAGTCCTGCTGCATGGCGTCGAGCACGTCGCGGGTCTGGTAGGCGATCGATTCCAGGGCGGCACGGATGATGTGGTCGACCTTGACGCCACGGGTCAGGCCGAACAGCGCGCCCCGGGCGTAGGGGTCCCAGTAGGGCGCGCCCAGGCCGGTGAAGGCCGGTACCAGGTAAACGCCGTTACTGTCCTTGACCTTGCTGGCGAAATACTCGGTGTCGTAGGCGTCATTGACGATCTTCAGTTCGTCGCGCAGCCACTGCACGGTGGAACCACCGTTGAAGACCGCGCCTTCGAGGGCGTAGGCCACTTCCCCGCGCGGGCCGCAGGCGATGGTGGTGAGCAGGCCGTGGGACGACTGCACCGCCTTGTCGCCGGTGTTCATCAGCAGGAAGCAGCCGGTGCCATAGGTATTCTTGGCCTGGCCCGGTTCCACGCACATCTGGCCGAACAGCGCCGACTGCTGGTCGCCGGCGATACCGGCGATATCGATGCCGCTCTTGGTCTTGCCATAGACTTCGGACGATGGGCGCACTTCAGGCAGCATCTGGCGCGGAATGCCAAGGATGTCGAGCAGCTTCTCGTCCCACTGCAGCGTATGGATGTTGAACATCAGGGTACGCGAGGCGTTGGTGTAGTCGGTGACATGCACCTTGCCGCCGGAGAACTTCCAGATCAGCCAGGTATCGATGGTGCCGAACAGCAGCTCGCCACGTTCGGCGCGTTCGCGGGCGCCTTCGACATTGTCGAGGATCCACTTGAGCTTGGTGCCGGAGAAGTACGGGTCGGTGACCAGGCCGGTGGCCTCGCGGATGTACTGCTCGTGGCCGTCGCGCTTGAGCTGGGCACAGATGTCGGTGCTGCGGCGGCACTGCCAGACGATGGCGTTGTACACCGGGCGCCCGGTTTCCTTGTCCCAGACGACGGTGGTCTCGCGCTGGTTGGTGATGCCGATGGCGGCGACCTGGGCGTGGCTGATGCCGGCCTGGGCCAGGGCTTCGACCATGGTCGCGCTCTGGGTGGCGAAGATTTCCATCGGGTCGTGCTCGACCCAGCCCGCCTGCGGGTAGTGTTGGGCGAATTCACGCTGCGAGGTACCCACCACGTTGGCGTCGCGATCGAAAATGATGGCGCGCGAACTGGTGGTGCCCTGGTCGAGGGCGATGATGTAGTTCTTGTCCAGGGTATCGGTCATGTCGGTGGCCTTGCACGAATAGGGAGTAGGTCAGGGCGTGGCGGGCGCCGGCCTTGCGGTCCGGGCCCGGCGCGGGCATCAGGAAACCTGGGTATCGCCCTGAGGATTATCGTCTGTCTGTTGGGCCGCGGCCTGGGTGGTCGGCAAGTTACGGGCGATCAGCCCACGGTACAGGGCCGCACCCAAACTTGCGCCGAGGATCGGCGCGAACACCGGCACCAGGAAGTACGGAATATCGCGTCCACCGGTGAAGGCGATTTCGCCCCAGCCGGCCAGGAAGGTCATCAGTTTAGGCCCGAAATCACGTGCCGGGTTCATCGCGAAGCCGGTCAGCGGGCCCATTGCACTGCCGATCACGGCAATCAGCAAGCCGATCAACAGGGGCGCGGTGGCGCCACGGGGCAGACCGTTGTTGTCGTCGGTCAGGGCCATGATCACGGCCATCAGGATGGCAGTGATGATCACCTCGACCAGAAACGCCTGGCCGGTGGACAGCGCCGGGTGCGGATAGGTGGAAAACACCGAGGCCAGCTCCAGGCTGGCCTGGCTGCCACGCAGCATGGCGTGGCTTTGTTCGAAATCGAAGAACAGGTTGCTGTACAGGAAGTACACCAGCGCGGCGCCGCAGAATGCGCCGCACACCTGGGCCAGCATGTAGAACGGCAGCTTGCGCTTGTCGAAGCCGGCGAACACGGCCAGCGCGATGCTGACTGCCGGGTTCAGGTGCGCCCCGGATACCCCGGCGGTGAGGTAGATCGCCATGCTCACGCCGACCCCCCAGATGATGCTTATTTCCCACAGGCCGAAGCTGGCACCGGCGACCTTGAGCGCGGCGACACAACCGGTACCGAAGAAGATAAGCAGGGCGGTGCCGAGAAATTCGGCCAGGCATTGGGCGGATAGCGTGGGTTGTCGCAGTGCAGTCGTCATGTATGACCTCGGTTCTTGTTGTTGTGAGGCGCTGGGCGCTCGACAGCAAAAAGCCCGGAGTCGATCCCCATTGACGCCGGGCGGGTACAGGAAACGCACCTTATAGGTGCATCATTTATTCATAAACGAAAAAATATAGACAAGAAACGCTGATGTCAAAGGTCGAAAATGAACGTATGGCCACATTCTGACTGCCGTGCCGCGCCGTGAATCGATGGCCGCTGCTCTAGACTGGGCGCTGTGCTGGCCGCTCCAGGGGATTTGCCCTAAAGTACCCGCCGACCCGTGATCGACTGGAGCCGTTGATGACCCCCGCCCTGGACTTGCTGAAGAAGGTGCGCGCCGAGCACTGCGTACACAGTTACGAACATGATCCGAAAACCGCCTCGTATGGCCTGGAGGCGGCGGAAAAGCTGGGCCTTGATCCGTTGCGCGTGTTCAAGACGCTGCTCGCCAGCAGCGAAAAAGGCGAACTGCTGGTGGCCGTGGTACCGGTGGTCGGCACCCTCGACCTGAAGGCGCTGGCGCAGGCGGCGGGGGTGAAAAAGTGCGAAATGGCCGATCCACAGGCGGCGCAGCGCGCCACTGGTTACCTGGTTGGGGGTATAAGTCCGTTGGGGCAGAAGAAGCGCCTGCGCACCTTTATCGACCAATCCGCGCAACAACATGAAACTATTCATGTGAGCGCTGGCCGTCGTGGTCTGGAAGTGGAACTCGCCGCAGCGGTGCTCGCTGCCCATACCCAGGCACAGTTCGCCGAGATCGGTCGCGGCTGACATCTGTACTGATTCAAATTCCACGACTCTGTCACTGTTCGGCTCAGGCGCCTTGCTCCATGCTCGAGGCCTTTTCCGCCCAGCACAGGAGTCGTGGCATGCAGCTGCATTTTCACCAGGTCGATGCATTCAGTGACCGGCCCTTCGCCGGCAACCCGGCCATGGTCTACCTCCTGGAACAGTGGCTCGACGATGCGCTGATGCAGCAGGTCGCCGCCGAGCACAACCTCGCCGAAACGGCGTTCGTGGTCGCTGAAGGAGAAGGCTATCGGATTCGCTGGTTCACCCCTGCTACCGAAGTGCCGCTGTGCGGTCATGCCACTCTCGCCAGTGCCCATGTGCTGTTCGAGGTGTATGGCGAGCAGCAGGTGCGCCTGGACTTTCAAAGCCTTTCCGGGCCGTTGAGCGTGACTCGTGAAGGGGGCCGCCTGTGGCTCGATTTCCCGCGCATCGATCCGCAGCCCTTGGCTGGACCGGTTGCCGTGGCCGAAGCGCTGGGATGCGAGGTGCAGGAGGTTTACCAGACCAAGGAGCTGCTGGTGGTACTGGCATCCGAACAAGCCGTGCGTGCTTGCACGCCGGACATGGTGGCATTGGCGAGGTTACCTGGCTTGGGTGTGATCGTGACGGCACCAGGTGAGCAGCATGATTTCGTGTCGCGCTACTTTGCACCGGGTATCGGTATCCCGGAAGACCCGGTCACTGGTTCGATCCATTGCTCGCTGATTCCATATTGGGCTGAGCGCCTGGGCAAGCCGGAGTTGCACGCGTTCCAACGGTCGGCGCGAGGTGGGGAATTGTTCTGCCGGCTGGAGGGGGAGCGGGTGAAGATTGGTGGGCAGGCCCGGTTGGTAGCCTCCGGCGCCTTTCTGTTGTGATTCGAAGCGATCGCGGGGCAAGCCCGCTCCCGCACCTCATAGCAAGACACGGGAGCGGTGCGTTCGAAGCGCTAAAGCGCCGAGCTGATGCGACGTACGCCGTTTTCCTGGGGTGCCAACTGCGCGGCAACGCTGCCGGGCACCGCGAACAGCACCAGATGATCGGCCGCCACGGCGATGCCGACCTCCTGCCCGATCGGGTGGTCGTTGTGGCTGGGGAAGATCGCTTCGAGCTGGCTGCCGGTGGGAAGTCGCAGGCGGTACAAGGTCGACGCGCCGAGGAAGCTCTTGCCGATGACCTGTGCCCGCAACGTGCTGTCCGGAGCATGGATGATGTCGTCAGGGCGCAGCAACACGTCCACCGAACTGCCGGGCGCCATGGTGTAGGCTCGGTTGCCACGTAGCTCACCGAGTTCGGTGGTCACCGCTTCGTGGCTGCTCATCTGGCCGCGAATGAAGTAGCCCTGGCCGATGAAACTGGCAACGAACGGCGTCTGCGGCTCATGGTAGAGATTGTAGGGCGTGTCCCACTGCTCCAGGCGGCCCTCCTTGAAGACGCCGACATGATCGCTGACGGCGAAGGCTTCTTCCTGGTCGTGGGTGACCAGGATGGCGCTGGTGCCACGGCTCTTGAGGATATCGCGGACCTCATGGCTCAGGCGCCGGCGCAGTTCCACGTCGAGGTTGGAGAATGGCTCGTCGAGCAACAGCAGCTGTGGCTCGGGTGCAAGCGCCCGGGCGAGCGCCACGCGTTGCTGCTGGCCGCCGGACAGCTCGTGCGGGTAGCGCCCGCCCAGGCCGCCGAGCTTGACCAGCTCGAGCATCTCGTCGACCACCGCCGCCTGGCGCGGGTGCTTACCGATACCGAAGGCGATGTTCTGCGCCACGGTGAGGTGGGGGAACAGGGCGTAGTCCTGAAATACCATGCCGATCCGGCGCTTTTCCGGGGCCAAGGTGAATCCGGCGCGGGAAATGACTTCGCCGTCCAGCTGGATTTCACCTTCGTGTATCGGCTCGAAACCGGCGATGGCGCGCAGCGTGGTGGTCTTGCCGCAACCGGAGGACCCCAGCAGGCAACCGATGTCGCCCGCGTTGAGGTGCAGGTTGAGGTTCTGGACGATGCGCTGGTCGCCATAGCCGCAGGCCAGGTTGCGCAGGTTGAGCAGTAGCTGTTGACTCATGCGTGGTGGTAAGCCGGTTCTACAAGGAATTCCAGAAGGGCCTTCTGCGCATGCAGGCGGTTTTCAGCTTCGTCCCAGGCGACCGAGCGGGGGTCGTCGAGCAGGTCCTGGCTGATCTCCTCGCCACGGTGGGCGGGCAGGCAATGCATGAACAGGGCGTCGGGTGCCGCCAGGTCGAGCAGTTCGCGGGTGACCTGGTAAGGCGCGAAATGCGCCAGGCGCCGTGCAGTTTCCTCTTCCTGGCCCATGGAAGTCCAGACATCCGTGGTCACCAGGTGCGCCCCGCGCACGGCTTCCTTCGGATCGCGGATGATCTGCACGCGCTCGCCACCCAGTTGCAGGAAGCGTGGATCGGGCTCGTAGCCTTCCGGGCAAGCGATGCGCAGTTGGAAGTCGAACCGGATGGCTGCCTCGATATACGAGTTGCACATGTTGAAGCCATCGCCGATCCACGCCACGGTTTTGCCCTGGATCGCGCCGCGGTGCTCGAGGAAGGTCTGCATGTCGGCGAGCAGTTGGCAGGGGTGCGATTCGTCGGACAGGCCGTTGATGACCGGCACCTGCGAATGGGCGGCGAATTCGGTGAGGGTGCTGTGGGCATGGGTCCGGATCATCACCGCATCGACCATGCTCGAAAGCACGATGGCGCTGTCGGCGATCGGCTCGCCACGGCCAAGCTGCGTGTCACGCGGAGACAGGAAGATCGCCTGGCCGCCAAGCTGGATCATGCCGGCTTCGAACGATACCCGGGTACGGGTCGAGGATTTCTCGAAGATCATGCCCAGCACGCGGTTCTTCAAGGGTTCGAACAGTACACCGCGCTTGCGCAGGTCCTTCAGCTCGATGCCTCGGCGGATCACACCGAGCAATTCGTCGGTGGTGAAGTCCAGCAGGGAGAGAAAGTGCCTAGCGCTCATGATTGACTACCTTATCTGCAACGTTCTGCAGGTCGACCGTATGGGTTTTGTTGACAACGGGAGTGACCTGCGGCGTAAGCCGCACGGGGCGGACGGAATAGGGAAAGGCGCAATACTATAATTAAATGTCGCCTGAAACCAAGAGGGAGAACGGCTGCCCGGTGGCAAAGGGTGTCGTAAGCCTTTGGTGGGCAGCTGTTTTTTATTTGCTACAGAGGTTGTACACGGCTTGCGTCGCGTTTGGCAAACCCGTAGTTGCGAATCGTCGGCCTGATATCGCCCGATTCACGTCGCGAAGCGCGCTGGCACGGCCCGTGGGTGCGGCGCATAGTCGAACCTCCAGAACAACAAGGCAGAGGCGGCCATGACCAAGACCCTGCATCACCGAGCCTGTCACCTGTGCGAGGCCATCTGTGGCCTGAACATCGAAGTCACCCACGAAGCCGAGGGCCGTGCATGGATCAGCTCGATCAAGGGAGACCCGCAGGACCCGTTCAGCCGTGGTCATATCTGCCCCAAGGCGGTTGCCCTCCAGGACATCCAGGAGGACCCCGACCGTCTGCGCCAGCCTCACCGGCGCATCGGTGACCAGTGGCAGCCAATTGGCTGGGATGAGGCCTTCGCCTTCGCCGCAGAGCGACTTTGGGCGGTGCAGCAAGCCCACGGGCGCAATGCAGTGGCGGTCTACCAGGGCAACCCCAGCGTGCATAACTATGGCCTGATGACCCACAGCAACTATTTCCTTGGCCTGCTCAAGACCCGCAACCGCTTTTCGGCCACCTCGGTTGACCAGCTGCCGCAGCACCTGACCAGCCACTTGATGTACGGCCATGGCCTGTTGTTGCCCATTCCGGACATCGACCACACGCAGTTCATGCTGATTCTTGGCGGCAATCCCCTGGCGTCCAATGGCAGCATCATGACTGTCCCCGACGTGGAAAAACGCCTGAAGGCACTCAAGGCCAGGGGCGGACAACTGGTGGTGGTGGACCCGCGGCGCAGCGAGACGGCATTACTGGCCGACCGCCATTTGTTCATCCGTCCCGGTGGCGACGCGGCGCTGCTGAGCGGGCTGTTGCATACCCTGTTCGCCGAGGGCCTGGTGCGTGGATCACACCTGCCGATCAAGGGGCTGGAGCAGGTCCGTGAGGCACTCCAGCCGTTCGATGCAGTCAGCATGAGTGCATTGTGCGGCATCCCGGCTGAGAATATTCGCCAGCTGGCGCGGGATTTCGCTGCTGCCGACAAGGCGGTGTGCTATGGCCGGATGGGGGTCTCGACCCAGGCCTTCGGCTCGCTATGCCACTGGCTGGTGCAACTGATCAACCTGGTCACCGGCAATCTTGACCGCGTGGGCGGTGCCTTGTGTACCGAACCGGCCGTCGACCTGGTCGCCAGCACCTCTGGAGGTCACTTCGATCAGTGGCGCAGCCGCATCTCGGGGTTGCCCGAGTACGGAGGCGAGCTGCCTGTGTCGGCCCTCGCCGAGGAAATCCTCGAGCCCGGCGAGGGGCAGGTTCGGGCGTTGCTGACCGTGGCGGGCAACCCGGTATTGTCCACACCCAATGGGCGGCGTCTGGACGAGGCACTGGCCGGTTTGGACTTCATGCTCAGCATCGACCTGTACATCAACGAGACGACCCGTCACGCCGACCTGATCCTGCCCTCCACTTCGGCGTTGGAGAATGATCACTACGACTCCACCTTCAACCTGCTGGCGGTACGCAATGTCACCCGCTTCAACCGGGCGATCCTGCCCAAGCCGCAGGGGGCGCTGCATGACTGGGAGATCTTCGTGGGGCTGGCAAGAGCCTTCGCCCAACAGGCACAGGTAGAACTCAAGGCAACCCTGCCACCGGCCCAGATGATCGACGTCGCCTTGCGCAGGGGGCCTTATGGCGAGCAGTCGTCCTGGGCGCTTTCGCTCCAGGTGCTCGATGAGCACCCTCATGGTCTCGATCTCGGGCCGCTGAGTGCCAACCTGGCGGCGCGCTTGCGCACGCCCAGCGGCAAAGTCGAAGCCGCACCAGCGGTGCTGCTCGATGATCTGCAACGCCTGGCCCGGCAAGTTCCGCCGCCAGAAGGCCAGTTGTTGCTGATCGGTCGGCGCCATGTGCGCAGCAATAATTCGTGGATGCACAACTACCATCGGCTGGTCAAAGGCAAGCCGCGCCACCAGCTGTTGATGCATCCCCAGGACATGCACCAGCGCCAACTGCAGGATGGCCAGCTGGTGACGGTGCGTTCCCGTACCGGTGTGATCGAAGTACCCGTTCAGGCCAGTGAAGAGATGATGCCGGGCGTGGTCAGCCTGCCTCATGGCTACGGCCATGGCCGCCAGGGCGCGCGGTTGCAAGTGGCCGCTGCGCAGCCAGGGGCCAGTGCCAACGATCTTACCGACGAGCGCTTGCGTGATGGCGTTTCCGGCAATGCGGCCCTCAATGGCGTGCCGGTCCAGGTAGAAGCCGCATGAGCTTTGGCAAGGCCGAGCACGGCGCTCGGCTTTCCGATACAATGCGTCACCGTGCCGACGACCCAGTCGGAAAGTTCAGCCGAGGTGCTTCATGGATATCATCGATACAATCAAAGAGCAGATCGCCAACAACACCATTCTGCTTTACATGAAAGGTTCGCCGAATGCCCCGCAGTGCGGTTTCTCGGCCAAGGCTTCGCAAGCCGTGATGGGGTGTGGCGAGAAGTTCGCTTATGTCGACATCCTGCAGAACCCGGAAATCCGCGCCAACCTGCCCAAGTACGCCAACTGGCCTACCTTCCCGCAACTGTGGGTGGCGGGTGAACTGGTCGGCGGCAGCGACATCATGATCGAGATGTTCGAAAAGGGTGAGCTGCAGACCCTGATCAAGGATGCGGCGGCCAAGGCCAAGGCTTCCGAAGCCTGATTCCGGCGTTCTCTCGCCAGGATGCAAAAGCCCCGCAATAGCGGGGCTTTTTGTTGACCTCGATCGAGTGACACGCCCACAAAAAAGCCCTGCACTGGCAGGGCTCCATGTGCGGGCGTTGCAGTTACTCTTCGCCCATCTGCGATTGCAGGTAGTTCTCGATAGTGATCTTGTCGATCAGGCCCAGCTGAGTTTCCAGCCAGTCGATGTGCTCTTCCTGGTCTTCGAGGATGTCCTCGAGCACATCGCGCGAACCGAAGTCGCCAGCGGTTTCGCAGTGGGCGATGGCGGCTTTCAGGTCGGCGTGGGCCTTTTTCTCAAGCTTCAGGTCGCAGTCGAGCATCTCCTTGGTGTGCTCGCCGATCATCAGCTTGCCCAGGTCCTGGACGTTGGGGATGCCTTCGAGGAAGAGGATGCGCTTGATCAGCTTGTCAGCATCCTTCATCGCCTGGATGGACTCTTTGTACTCGAGTTTGCCGATCTTGTTCAGGCCCCAATCTTCGTACATGCGCGCATGCAGGAAGTACTGGTTGATTGCGACCAGCTCGTTTCCGAGGACCTTGTTGAGATGCTGGATGACGCTTACGTCGCCTTTCATGATGGGGTCTGCCCTGTAGAAGTTGAGCCAATGAAAACAAGTTTGAGCTCCGCAACTATCTATGTCAAACCTAAGTTATTGAATAATAAGTGAAAATTAATCGGAATAAGAATGTTTGTGAACCGCGTTCGAGCGCTAACTTATTGAATTGCAGGCATAAAAAAACCGGACACTAGGTCCGGTTCTTCGAATTTGGGGAATTTACGCCGCGTTGAATTCAACGGGGTAGGGCAGGGCGGCTTGCTGGCTCAGTTGCAGCTCGGTGAGGGTCTCGCGTACCACCTGTTTGGCGAGGCAGGCGCACTTGCCGCACTGGCTGGCCACGTTGGTGGCGGCTCGCACTTCCTTGTAGCTGCAGCATCCTTCGTAGATCGCATCGCGGATCTGTCCGTCGGTGACACCGACACAAAGACACACATACATAAAGGCTGACCATCGCGGGTTGAGTCGATGCGTTGGAGAGTAATGGTAATGAGAATGCTTGTCAAAACACTTTGTGTAAGGTGCGTTCCAGAGCGACCGGCGGTTGAGATTCGGCCTGTCACGCAAAGCTGTGTATGATGGTCGGCCTTTGCTGGATCCGGGGGATGCGTTCCGCCCGGGCAAGGTTTTTCACCCCTCATCAGGAGAGATCGAATGAGCGTACTCGTTGGCAAACAAGCCCCGGACTTCACCGTTCCAGCCGTGCTGGGCAACGGCGAGATCGTCGACAGCTTCAACCTGGCCTCGGCCATCAAGGGCAAGTACGGCCTGGTGTTCTTCTACCCGCTGGACTTCACCTTCGTCTGCCCGTCCGAGCTGATCGCCCTGGACAACCGTATCCCTGACTTCCAGGCGCGCAACGTGGAAGTGATCGGCGTGTCGATCGACTCGCACTTCACCCACAACGCCTGGCGCAACACCCCGGTCAATAACGGCGGCATCGGTCAGGTCAAGTACACCCTGGCAGCCGATATGACCCACGAAATCTGCAAGGCCTACGACGTTGAGTCCGAAGGCGGTGTGGCCTTCCGTGGCGCCTTCCTGATCGACACCAACGGTGTTGTCCGTTCGCAGATCGTCAACGACCTGCCACTGGGTCGTAACATGGACGAGCTGCTGCGTCTGGTCGACGCCCTGCAATTCCACGAAGAGCACGGCGAAGTCTGCCCGGCCAACTGGAAGAAAGGCGACAAGGGCATGAACGCTTCGCCGGAAGGCGTCGCGGCTTACCTGAGCGAGAACGCTGGCAAGCTGTAATTTGCCTGGCGCATAAAAAAACCGGCCCTGATGGCCGGTTTTTTTATGCGTGGCGAACATGTCGCGGGAGCGGGCTTCAATCGTTGAAATCGCGCCAGCCGCCCATCTCTTTCCAGCGGTTGACGATGCCGCAGAACAGTTCGGCGGTCTTCTCGGTGTCGTAACGCGCCGAGTGCGCCTCACGGCCGTCGAAGTCGATGTCTGCGCTCTGGCAGGCTCGGGCTAGTACGGTCTGGCCGTAGGCGAGGCCAGCGAGGGTGGCAGTATCGAAGCTGGAGAACGGGTGGAACGGGTTGCGCTTGATATCGTTGCGCGCCACTGCAGCATTGAGGAAACCCAGGTCGAAGCTGCTGTTATGCCCCACCAGGATCGCCCGCTTGCAGCCATTGGCCTTCAGCGCCTTGCGCACGCCGCGGAAAATATCGGTCAGCGCGCTTTCCTCGCTCACCGCCATGCGCAGCGGGTGATCGAGCTTGATGCCGGTGAACTCCAGCGCGGCGGCCTCGATATTGGCCCCCTCGAACGGTTCGACCCGATGGAAGTAGGTGTGCTCGGGGAACAGGAAGCCCTTTTCATCCATGCCGATGGTGACGGCGGCAATCTCCAGCAGCGCGTCGGTGGCGCTGTTGAAACCACCGGTCTCGACATCCACCACCACGGGCAGGTAACCGCGGAAACGCTCGGCCATCGGATGGCGCGAGCCGCTGCTGACCTGGCTATCCTGGTCGTCTTCGTACAGATCTTCGCTCACGCGTTGTCCTCCTGCAGGCGCCAGCGCAGTGTTTCACCAGCGCGCAGGGGAATTACGATGGTGTCGCCGAAGGGCAGGCTGTCCGGCGCGGTCCACTCCTCACGCACCAGGGTAATGGTGTCGGTGTTGCGCGGTAGCCCATAGAAGTCAGGGCCATGCTTGCTGGCGAAGCCTTCGAGCTTGTCCAGCGCGTTGCGTTGTTCGAACGCTTCGGCGTAAAGCTCGATTGCGGCATAGGCGGTGTAGCAGCCGGCGCAGCCGCAAGCGGCTTCTTTGGCGTGCTTGGCATGCGGCGCCGAGTCGGTGCCGAGGAAGAACTTCGGGTTGCCACTGGTGGCGGCATCCAGCAGCGCCACCTGGTGGGTGTTGCGCTTGAGGATCGGCAGGCAGTAGAAGTGTGGGCGGATGCCGCCGACCAGCATGTGGTTACGGTTGTACAGCAGGTGCTGGGCGGTGATGGTCGCACCGACGTTGGCCGGCGCCTCGGTGACGAACTGCGCGGCATCGGCAGTGGTGATGTGCTCGAACACCACTTTCAGGGTCGGGAAGCGCTCGACCAGGCGGCGCATGTGCTCGTCGATGAAGCGCTTCTCACGGTCGAACACATCGATCTCGCTGCGCGTGACTTCACCATGCACCAGCAAGGGCATGCCGGTTTCGGCCAGGGCCTCGATCGCCGGGAAGATATTGTCGATGCTGGTCACGCCCGAATCGGAGTTGGTGGTGGCGCCGGCGGGGTAGAGCTTGGCGGCGTACACGATCCCGCTGGCCTTGGCGGCACGCACATCGTCGGCGCTGGTGCGGTCGGTGAGGTAGAGCACCATCAGCGGCTCGAAGCGGCTGCCGGCGGGGCGTGCGGCAAGGATACGCTGGCGGTAGGCCGCGGCCTCGGCGGCGTTGCGCACCGGCGGAACCAGGTTGGGCATGATGATGGCACGGGCGAAGGTGCGCGCCACGTCACCGACGGTGTGGGGCAGGACGGCACCATCGCGCAGATGGATGTGCCAGTCGTCGGGGCGCAGGAGGGTCAGGCGATCGGACATTGGAGATTCCAGGCGGGTCGAACTCAGAAGCCAATGCTACCGGAAAACCCCTGTTCGAGCACGGCTATCAAGTTTTCCGACAGACGTCCGATAGCATTCAGGTAAGCCGTCAGAATCAGTGGAGCCGACCGTGCGCCAGCGTTACCTAGCCCTGTTCACCCTTGTCGCCAGCCTGCCGGCCGGGGCCATGACTTTCCAGACCCGCGTGGAGAACGTCGCCTGGAAAGTCGAGGGTGATCAGTTCGAATGTCGCCTGATCCAGCCGATCGACGGTTTCGGCAGCGGCGAGTTCGTACGCCGTGCCGGCGAACAGCCGACATTCCAGCTGCGTTCGGACAGCAACGTTCTCGGCGCAGGTTCCGCCACCTTGTTGGCCGCCGCGGCGCCCTGGCAGCCAGGGCGTGGCGATATCAACCTCGGTGCGGTACACATGAGCCGTACCGGCGTGCTGTTCACCTCCAGCCAAGGCCAGGCAAGCCGCCTGATCAATGGCCTGCTCGACGGTCGCAGTACGGTGGTGCGCAACTACCGGGGCGAGGGTGGCCGGCCGATGGAAGTGCGCGTGATGCCAGTCAGTTTCGCCAAGGCCTACAGCGACTACCAACTGTGCGCTGCAAAGCTGCTGCCAATGAACTATGACCAGATCCGCCAGACCCAGGTCGGTTTCCCCGGTGGCGGAATCGAACTGGATAGCTCGGCGCGCGCTCGCCTGGATGTGCTGCTCGATTACTTGAAGGCCGATCCGACGGTCAACCACATCGAACTCAATGGCCATTCCGACAACAGCGGCAATCGCCTGACCAACCGTGACACATCACGTCGACGGGCGCTGGCGGTAGCCGAGTACCTCAAGGCCCATGGCGTGCCGGAGGAGCAGATCACCGTGCGCTTCCACGGCGAGCGCTACCCGTTGGCCAAGAACAACTCTGCCGGCAACCGGGCGCGAAACCGCCGGGTGAACATCCAGCTCGAGCGCGTGACCCCGGTGGAGAAACCGGTCGAGCAATCGGCAGTGCCGGTGCCGCCGACGGCCCCAGCACCTGAAGCCGCCACACCAACAACGCCTGCGGCCGCGGCCGCCAAGCCCGCTCCGGCGAAATCCTGAGTGCGACATCGGGTCGCGCGCTCGACAATTACTGTCGCTTTGTCGTCACAAGCTGTCGCCCCATTGTAAATTTTTCGGTAAGGCCGGTAGAATCATCGGCTTTCCGTACAACCCCGTGGAGTGATGGCATGGCGGACGTAAAAAAGGTCGTATTGGCGTATTCCGGCGGCCTTGATACTTCGGTGATTCTCAAGTGGCTGCAGGACACCTACAACTGTGAAGTGGTGACCTTCACCGCTGACCTCGGTCAGGGCGAGGAGGTCGAGCCGGCCCGCGCCAAGGCCCAGGCGATGGGCGTGAAAGAAATCTACATCGACGACCTGCGCGAAGAATTCGTGCGTGATTTCGTATTCCCGATGTTCCGCGCCAACACCGTCTACGAAGGCGAGTACCTGCTGGGTACTTCCATCGCCCGCCCACTGATTGCCAAGCGTCTGATCGAAATCGCCAACGAAACCGGCGCCGACGCCATTTCCCACGGTGCGACCGGCAAGGGCAACGACCAGGTGCGTTTCGAGCTGGGCGCCTATGCGCTCAAGCCTGGGGTCAAGGTCATCGCGCCATGGCGTGAGTGGGACCTGCTGTCCCGCGAGAAGCTGATGGATTACGCCGAGAAGCACGGTATCCCGATCGAGCGCCACGGCAAGAAGAAGTCGCCGTACTCGATGGACGCCAACCTGCTGCACATCTCCTACGAAGGCGGTGTCCTGGAAGATACTTGGACCGAGCACGAGGAAGACATGTGGAAATGGAGCGTCTCTCCGGAGAGCGCCCCGGACCAGGCCACCTACATCGAACTGACCTACCGCAACGGTGACATCGTCGCCATCGACGGCGTCGAGAAAACTCCGGCCACCGTGCTGGCCGATCTCAACCGCATCGGAGGTGCCAACGGCATCGGTCGTCTGGACATCGTCGAAAACCGCTATGTCGGCATGAAGTCGCGCGGCTGCTACGAGACTCCGGGCGGCACCATCATGCTCAAGGCTCACCGCGCCATCGAGTCGATCACCCTGGACCGTGAAGTCGCTCACCTGAAAGATGAGCTGATGCCCAAGTACGCCAGCCTGATCTACACCGGCTACTGGTGGAGCCCGGAGCGTCTGATGCTGCAGCAGATGATCGATGCCTCGCAGCTCAACGTGAATGGCGTTGTCCGCCTGAAACTGTACAAGGGCAATGTCACCGTCGTGGGCCGCAAGTCGGACGATTCGCTGTTCGATGCCAACATCGCGACCTTCGAGGAAGATGGCGGTGCCTACAATCAGGCCGACGCGGCGGGCTTCATCAAGCTTAACGCACTGCGCATGCGCATTGCGGCCAACAAGGGGCGTTCGCTGCTGTAAGCCCTCATGGCAATGAAGAAACCCGGCCATTGCCGGGTTTTTTCATGCCTGAGATTCTGGCAGTGCGGCGGTCGTGGCCTCGTCATCCGGCATGGGGGCGACTGAAATATGGATGCAGGTGCGCGTGTCGAGGTTGTACAGCATCCAGCGTCGCTGTCGTCCATGAGGTCGTTCGATCATTCTCAGTACATGGTTTTCGATGATCTTCTGACTGTCGGCCCCGGAAATGGCGATGATCATCGCGCCTTTGCTCCCCGCAGTAGGCGTGTGTCGAGGCTTGTGCGCGTTGCTGGTATTCCTGTCAGGCGCGAACAGCGAGCCGGCATTGACGTTGAGCGTGAGGAAGAACAGCACGGTAAGGAAGAACGGGAATCCCACCAGGAACCACGTATATAGGGTTTGGCTGTCTTCGCTTAGAAACGGCAGCGATGCCAGGGCGGATGCTTCGATCACGCCGGCAAAGACGGCGATTAAGGCCAATGGACTGATGGGATCGCGGTTCATGACGAGTGCCTGGCAATGCTTTGCCCATCAGTAGCTCGTTTTTCCGACGAACATAAGCTTGAGTTATTTCCCCTCCTGGTTACCTGTGCAGCTTCAGCCTCAGTCCTTATCCAGTACGTATAGTCGAAATTTCCCGCATGAAGTGTGACTCAGTGGTACTTGGATCCAATTCTTGCGACTGCTACTTTCTGGATCGTTGCGAGGAACCTGCATCTATTACATTTTGTGAAATGGCTGTGTGTAGGAAAGGTCTCTTTTAATAGTAGTCCACTTCTTTCGGTGAAATTGCCAGGGAAACCGCTGCATAAATAATCGTTATGCTCGGGTGTGGTGGTCTATCGAACTAAAAATAACGTATCAATGGGAATCGCATGAATAAAGTGCTGATCGTGGATGATCACCCGGTCATTCGCCTGGCCGTACGCATGCTGATGGAACGGCATGGCTACGAAGTGGTGGCGGAGAGTGACAATGGGGTGGATGCCTTGCAACTGACGCGGGAGTATCTACCGGACATCGTCATTCTGGATATCGGGATACCCAAACTGGATGGGCTTGAAGTGATTGCCAGGATGACACTGGCGAGTCCGGCGACCAAGGTGCTGGTATTGACCTCCCAGGCGCCTGGACACTTTTCGATGCGCTGCATGCAGGCAGGGGCGGCGGGTTATGTTTGCAAGCAACAGGAGCTGACCGAGTTGCTCAGTGCCATCAAGGCGGTACTGTCCGGCTACAGTTATTTTCCCAACCAGGCACTGCACAAGGGGCGCTCGGGGACGGGGGGAGCCACGGAAATGGAAATGGTCGAACGGCTTTCCGGGCGGGAAATGATGGTGCTGCAGCAGCTCGCACGGGGAAAGAGCAACAAGGAGATTGCCGACAGCATGTTCCTTAGCAACAAAACGGTCAGTACCTACAAGACTCGTCTGCTCCTCAAGTTGAATGCCCGTTCATTGGTGGATCTGATCGAACTCGCCCAGCGCCACGGCCTAGCCTGAGCCCAATTGAAAAAGCCTCCGTTCAGGAGGCTTTTGCATGTCTGGGCTAAAGGTCGTAGTCGAAGTCGGCCAGTTGCTTCTGCAGGCGTCGCTCCTCGAGCATATTGTCGATGGTACGGCGTTTGCTCAGGTTGGTCTTGGCCGGTTCGGCCTGCGGCTCCACATCGTCGTCCGCACTCGGGAAATCGTCGTCGCTCGCCAAGTCTTCTTTATCGGTGCTCATGCGTCACTCCAAGCCAAAGGGCCATTGGCCGTCCTTATAGCGGGAATCGCAGAGCGGGTAAAAAAGATTTTTTCAATCGCCTTGAGCAGTTGTCAGGTGTCGCTTCAATCGTCCGAGGTCTTGAGCTTGTATTCGCACAGATCCTCGATTCGGCAACTGCCACAGCGCGGTTTTCGAGCCTGGCAGACATAGCGGCCATGCAGGATCAGCCAGTGGTGGGCATCGAGCAGAAAGTCCTTCGGCACGAACTTGAGTAGTTTCTTTTCGACCTCCAGAACGGTCTTACCCGGCGCGATGCCCGTGCGGTTGCTGACCCGGAAAATATGCGTATCGACGGCCATGGCCACTTGGCGAAAAGCGGTGTTGAGCACCACGTTGGCAGTCTTACGACCGACGCCGGGCAGTGCTTCCAGCGCTTCACGGGTCTGCGGGACCTCACCTGCGTGCAGTTCGACCAGCAGGCGGCAAGTCTCGATGACATTCTTGGCCTTGCTGTTGTACAGCCCGATGGTCTTGATGTACTCGCTCAGACCTTCTACCCCCAGGGCGTAGATAGCTTGCGGAGTGTTGGCGACCGGGAACAGGCGAGCAGTGGCCTTGTTGACACCGACATCGGTCGCCTGGGCTGAGAGGATCACGGCAATGAGCAGTTCGAAGGGACTGGAGTAGGCCAGTTCGGTCTTGGGTTCGGGATTGTCTTCATGCAGCCTGCGAAAGATCTCCAGGCGTTTGGCGGCATTCATGGGGTCAACGGCTTCCTTGACGGCGTGAGGATGTGGTCGATGGGCGGACGTAATTGTAAAAGCCCAGCAGCAGGCCGAGCAGCAGGAGGGCGCCAGGGGCTAGCATGGCAATGTGCAGGCCGATACCGTCGGTCAGCAGTTGACGGCAGCCCCCCAGCGCGATGCTGGCTGCCAACAGACCGCCCAGGCCAAGGCCTAGCTGGCGGTAGTGGTGCTTGTGTCTTGGCAGCTGCTCGATGGCCTGGCAGGGCAGGGCCAACAGAAGAGGGTACAAGGCAAGCTCCCGGGCCATAGGCAGTGCCCACGCGTTCAACCCCAGGTACAGGCATGTTGTCAGGCTTGCGCTCAGTAAAACGCTCGCGCAGAGGCTGGCCTGCCTTACCAGGTGGCGGCGCAGAGGCGCCATCAGCGCCTGGTGCAGGCCGATCAGCAGGATTGCGCAAAGGCCAATGGTGAGCGCCTGGGCAAGGGTTCGGGTGGCACCGAGCAATGGTGTCAGGCTGGCCACTACCAACCAGGATCTGTTCATGGACGCGCCTCGCCGAGCAATGATGGACGGTGGTCGTCGAAATAGCGCAGCGCATCCTGAGTCGCCTCGATCACGGCCCGAGAGGTTACCGTCGCGCCTGCCAACTGATCGAACGCGCCTTGGTCCCGCTTGATCGCCCAGGCCTGCTCGGGTATGCCTTGTAGTCCCTGGCCGATGAATTGCTCGAGCCAATGGTTGGCTGGATTCACCAGTTGATCTCCCAGGCCGGGGCTCTCCTCTTGCTCAAGCACGCGCATGCCCATCAGGCGACCGTTGGGGGCAATGGCGATCAGCATTTCAATGGCGCCGGCATAACCCTGGAACCTGCTGTGCAGCAGAATGGCCGTTGGGACGCCCGCCAGCGTTGCGCGATATCCGGCCAGCAGCCGGCTACGACGCAGACCTGTATCCGCCAGGGCCAAGGGTGACTGCAGGGGGTGGTTGTCGTAGCTGCCCGACGGCAGCACATTCAGCCACTGCTGCTCCCGCCATTGGCGCTCAGCCTGTGCAATCGGTCCGGCAGTGAAGCGTTGCCAGGCCAGTGTCGTGGCAACGGCCAGGCTCGCCACCAGTAACAGCCATGGGGCGCTGCGCCAGCGGGCATTCATAGGCAGGCCTGCTGGCGGCGTTGCGCCCAGCGGTCCAGGGGCGGTGCCGCAAGGTTCATGAGCAGGATGGCGAATGCCGTGCCGTCGGCAAAGCTGCCCCATGTGCGGATCAGGTAGATCAGCAGCCCGGCGCCGATACCGAACAACAGGCGGGCCAGTGGCTGCTTGCAACCCGTCACCGGCTCGGTGGCGATGAAAAACGCCGCCAGCATGGTCGAGCCTGATAGCAGGTGTAGCAGGGGCGAGCCGTTGGAGTCGGAGCCGGAGCCATTCCAGCTCAGCAAGCTGAACAGGAATAAGGCGCCGAGCAAGCCGACGGGCGCATGCCAACTGAAGACCTTGCGTTGCATCAGGAACAATCCGCCGATCAGGAAAGCGAGGTTGACCTGTTCGCTGCCGCGTCCGCCGAAGTGGCCGAAGGCCGAATGGCTGGCAAACAACTCGTCAATTGTCAGACTGCGGTTGTGGCGCAAGACATCGAGCACCGTGGGGCTGGCCCAGGCATCGATGCGATCACTGGTACCCAGGCTCAGGTTCAGGCTGTCCAGCAGTCCGGAGGCCTGGCCGGGCCAGTGGTTCATCTGCAGGGGGAAGCTCAGCAGGACGAACGCATAACCCACCATGGCTGGGTTGAACAGGTTGTGCCCCACGCCACCGAAGGCTTGTTTGCCCAGGCCAATAGCGACGCACGCGGCGATGACTGGTAGCCACCAAGGGGCTTGACTGGGTAGGGCCGCGGCCAGCAACACGGCGGTGACCAGCGCGCTGCCATCGCCCAAGGCCGAAGCAACCGGGAGCTTGCGCCAGCCCAGCAACAAGGCCTCGGTGGCCAGCGCCGCGCAACTGCTCAGTAGCAAATTGATCAGCACGCCCCAGCCCTGCAGCCAGAACAGCGCCAGCAGGCCGGGCGCGCAGGCCAGCAGTACCAGTTGCATGGTGCTGCGCAGGCGGGGATCACGTGGCGGCATGGGCCTGCGGCTCCTCGACATCTTGCTGGGCGGTGGCGTTGTGCATGCGCAGGTTCATGGTGCGAAGAGTCCGTTGAATCCTGAGAACGCCATGGCCATTACCCCAGCACCGATCAATTGGATGGGCAGGCCGCGTAAGGCTACGGGGATCTCGGCTTGGCGGCTGCGCATTCCCAGGTCTGCATAGAGGATCAGCGCAAGCCAGAATCCTAGGGCGCCAACCAGCGGCCATGCCAGTAGCCGCCAGCTGTCCATGCCGTCATGGGGCAGTTGCAACAGCAAGCCTAGCACCACGGCGTTCGTGCTCAGCAGGCCCTGCAGGCCGTGTGCGGGCCAGTCTGGCCGCAGTCGCTGAAGCAGCGTCGGCAGCGTCCAGGCCAATGCCGCCAGCAACGGTAGGAAGATGAACAATCGCAGGTCCTGCAACTGCAGTGGCACCAGCAATTGCCAGTACAGCGCCATTCCGACAGGCAGCGCCACGACTATCAGGAGTGCGCTGCATAGGCCCAGTGCATGCAGGCGTGCGTGTTCGACTGGCTCGGCCTGCAGGACCAGGTGATTGATCAGCGCGGCGCTGACCAGAACCAGAACGTAGTCACTCATGGCGATGCCGGCAACGGGAGAATGGCGCCATTATCCGGCAGTAGGCGGCAGATGCAAATGCCCCGGCCAATTGGCCGGGGCAGAGAGTTTACTTGATGCGCTGGCCTGGCTTGGCACCGCTGTCAGGGCTGAGCAGGTAAATTTCCTCGCCGCCCGGGCCGGCTGCCATGACCATGCCCTCGGAAACCCCGAAGCGCATCTTCCGCGGCTTGAGGTTGGCCACCATCATGGTCAGGCGGCCTTCCAGCTGGGAAGGATCCGGGTAGGCCGATTTGATGCCCGAGAACACATTGCGCCGCTCGTCACCGATGTCCAGGGTCAATTGCAGCAGTTTGTCGGCACCTGGCACGGCTTCGGCCTTGACGATCAGCGCCACGCGCAGGTCGACCGCAGCGAAGGTGTCGAACTCGATCTCGGCCGACAGCGGGTCCTTGGTCAGCTCGCCATTGCCCGCCGGCGCGGTCTTGGCCTCGGCAGCCAGCAGGTCTTCCTTGCTGGCGGCGACCATGGCTTCGACCTTGGCCGGTTCGATGCGGCTCATCAGCGCCTTGAACGGGTTGAGCTTGTGGTTTTCCAGGCGCGACTGGTGGTCGTTCCAGGTCAGCGGCGCGACATTGAGGAATGCCTCGGCGTCGGCAGCCAGAATCGGCAGTACCGGCTTGAGGAAGATCACCAGCTGGCGGAACAGGTTGATGCCCTGGGCGCAGATGGCCTGGACCTCGTCCTGCTTGCCTTCCTGCTTGGCCAGCGACCACGGTGCCTTGTCGGCGATCCAGGCGTTGGCGCGGTCGGCCAGGGCCATGATTTCGCGCATGGCGCGACCGAAGTCGCGGGCCTCATAGGCCTCGGCAATCGAAGGGGCGGCAGCGAGGAAGGCTTCGCTCAGCTCCGGCGCGGCATCACCTGCGACCATCACGCCGTCATTGCCTTTGTGGATGAAGCCGGCACAGCGGCTGGCGATGTTGACTACCTTGCCGACCAGATCGGAATTGACCTTTTGCACGAAGTCCTCGAGGTTCAGGTCAAGATCGTCGACTCCGCGACCCAGCTTGGCTGCGTAGTAGTAACGCAGGTATTCCGGCTGCAGGTGGTCGAGGTAGGTGCGCGCTTTGATGAAGGTGCCGCGTGACTTGGACATCTTCGCGCCGTTGACGGTCAGGTAGCCGTGAACATTGACCGCGGTCGGTTTGCGGAAACCCGCACCTTCGAGCATGGCTGGCCAGAACAGGGCGTGGAAATTGACGATGTCCTTGCCGATGAAGTGGTACAGCTCGGTCTCCGAGCCTTCACGCCAGAACGCGTCGAAGTCCAGCTCGGGGCGGCGCGCGCAGAGGTTCTTGAAGCTGGCCATGTAGCCGATCGGCGCGTCCAGCCAGACGTAGAAGTACTTGCCGGGCTCGCCTGGGATCTCGAAGCCGAAGTACGGCGCATCACGGGAAATGTCCCATTCCTGCAGGCCGGAATCCAGCCATTCGGCGAGCTTGTTGGCTACGGCATCCTGAAGGGTACCGCTGCGGGTCCACTGCTGGAGCATCGCCTGGAAGTCGGGCAACTTGAAGAAGAAGTGCTGGGAATCACGCAGTACCGGGGTGGCGCCGGAGATGGCCGACTTGGGGTTCTTCAACTCGGTTGGGGCGTAGGTGGCGCCGCATTTTTCGCAGTTGTCGCCGTACTGGTCCTCGGTCGCGCACTTGGGGCAGGTGCCCTTGATGAAGCGGTCGGCAAGGAACATGCCCTTTTCAGGGTCGAAATACTGGGTGACCGAACGGGTGGCGATATGCCCGGCGTCGCGCAGGCGGGTATAGATCAGGCTCGACAGCTCGCGGTTCTCCTCGCTGTGCGTGGAGTGGAAGTTGTCGAAATCGACCAGGAAATCGGCGAAGTCGGCGCTGTGCTCGGCCTGGACGTTGGCGATCAACTGTTCGGGCGTGATGCCTTCTTTTTCCGCGCGCAGCATGATGGCCGAGCCATGGGCGTCGTCGGCGCAGACATAGAGGCACTGGTTGCCGCGCAGTTTCTGGTAGCGCACCCACATGTCCGTCTGGATGTACTCGAGCATGTGGCCAAGGTGGATCGATCCATTGGCATAGGGCAGGGCGCTGGTGACGAGAATCTGACGTGGCTCGGACATGGTGGCTCGGCTACTTATCTGGCTACGGGGTAAAAATGAGGGTGATCGGCCACTATAAAGGGCTGGCGAATATATTTCACCCCAACAACGCATCCGCTGACGATTGACGGGTTAGCATAGGCACCTGTTTCGTTTTCAGTTTGCCAATGGGAGCCTCCATGAGTGCCGTCACCCGTGCCGCCGTCGAAGGCGTGCTTCGCCAGTACACCGACCCCTACCTGAACCAGGATCCGGTCAGCGCCGGTTGCGTGCGCGCCATCGATATCCAGGGCGAACAGGTCAATGTGCAGTTGCAGTTGGGTTATGCCGCCGGGCTGTTCAAGGGTGGCTGGGCGCAGGTGCTGCAGACTGCCATCGAGAACCTCGACGGCGTGGCTTCGGCCTCCGTCACCATCGATAGTGTGATCGCCACGCATAAGGCCCAGGCTCAAGTGCCGGCCATGGCCAATGTCAAGAACATCATTGCCGTGGCATCGGGCAAAGGCGGCGTAGGCAAGTCGACCACTGCCGCCAACCTGGCTCTGGCCCTGGCCCGCGAAGGTGCTCGGGTCGGCATCCTCGACGCCGACATCTATGGCCCCAGCCAGGGCGTGATGTTCGGCATTCCCGAGGGTACCCGCCCACAGGTGCGCGAGCAGAAGTGGTTCGTGCCGATCAAGGCCCATGGCGTCGAGGTCATGTCGATGGCCTTCCTCACCGATGACAACACGCCCATGGTCTGGCGCGGCCCAATGGTCTCGGGGGCGTTGCTGCAACTGGTGACCCAGACCGCCTGGGACGACCTTGACTACCTGGTGATCGACATGCCGCCAGGCACTGGCGATATCCAGCTGACCCTGGCGCAGAAGGTGCCGGTAGCCGGTTCGGTGATCGTCACCACTCCGCAGGACCTGGCGTTGCTGGATGCCAAGAAGGGAGTGGAAATGTTCCGCAAGGTCAACATTCCGGTGCTGGGCGTGGTGGAGAACATGGCGGTACATATCTGTTCCAACTGCGGCCATGCCGAGCACCTGTTCGGCGAAGGCGGCGGCGAGAAGCTGGCGGCCCAGTACGGCGTCGAGCTGCTGGCGTCGTTGCCGTTGTCGATGCTCATCCGCGAACAGGCTGACAGCGGCAAGCCGACCGCGATTGCCGAGCCGGAAAGCCAGATCGCCATGGTCTACCAGGAGCTGGCGCGGCAGGTGGGGGCGCGGATCGTGCTGCAGGAAGCGGCGGCGCCGGCGATGCCGAGCATCACCATCAGCGAGGATTGAGGCTCAGGCAGTCCTGTGGGGGCGGGTTCGCCCTCACGATGGCATAAAGGCCATTCGATCAGGCACAAAAAAACCCGCCATAGGCGGGTTTTTTTTGAAAGCGAGGAAGCGAGATCGACTTAGGCGATCTGAACTTCTTCAGCCTGCATGCCTTTCTGGCCGCGGGTAGCGACGAAAGTAACAGCCTGGCCTTCTTTCAGGGTTTTGAAGCCGTCAGCTTGGATGGCTTTGAAGTGCACGAACAGGTCGTCACCCGACTGAGGGGTGATGAAGCCGTAGCCTTTCTCATCGTTGAACCACTTGACGGTACCGGATTGACGGTTGGACATGTTTCTGTCTCCTTGGACAAAGTTGATTACGGTCAGGAAAAACCCTGGCCGGGACTGAGTGCAAAGAGAGCAGAAAATTCAGCGATGGGCCGATGATAATCGTGCATCAAACTAGAGATTCTCGGTGTCACGTGCAGCACAGTGGCGCCACCTTAACCCACTTTCCACAACCTGCCAATGGTCAAGGAGCGCTTTGATGAATTTCGGATCGGCGGCCGTTGCAGGCCCCGTCTGGCGCGGGATAGGCATGGAAACTTTAACCCGCGCGCCGGGACCGGTAAGATGCGCATCTCGTTTTTCACCTTGCACTCTTCAGGACACCCCGCCATGAGCATCAAATCGGACAAGTGGATTCGCCGCATGGCGCAGGAACACGGCATGATCGAACCGTTCGTCGAGCGCCAGGTGCGCGGCGAGCACGACAGCCGGGTCATCTCCTTCGGCGTCTCCAGCTACGGCTACGACGTACGCTGCGCCGACGAATTCAAGGTATTCACCAACATCAACTCGGCCACCGTCGACCCGAAGAACTTCGACGCCGGCAGCTTCGTCGACATCAAGAGCGACGTGTGCATCATCCCGCCGAACTCCTTCGCCCTGGCCCGCACCGTCGAGTACTTCCGCATCCCGCGCGACGTGCTGACCATCTGCCTGGGCAAGAGCACCTACGCCCGCTGCGGCATCATCGTCAACGTCACCCCGCTCGAGCCTGAGTGGGAGGGCCATGTGACCCTGGAGTTCTCCAACACCACCACGTTGCCGGCGAAGATCTACGCCAACGAAGGTGTGGCGCAGATGCTGTTCCTGCAGTCCGATGAGGAGTGTGAAGTGTCGTATAAAGATCGTGGCGGCAAGTACCAGGGCCAGCGCGGCGTTACCCTGCCGCGCACCTGAGCCGACAAAGCGCGGGAATTGTTTCTGCGCCTGGCACTCCAACGAGTGAACAGTTCCGGCGCGCATGACGTGCGCCGGCTCTCGTCAGGAGCCTCTCATGAAACTCGACCCCGCAATCAGTGCCAAGCTGGCCGTCCTGCAGCCGAACCATATCGGATTGCTGGCCTGGTCGCTGCTGGCCCATCCGCCGATACACACGCCACTGCCCATGCGCGCTGGTGGAGTACCACACCAGCCTGATCCCGACACCCCCCAGCCGCCGCAGCCTGGCGAGCAGCCACCGATGGAGCCGGGCGAACCGACCCTGCCCGATGAGCCGCCTCCCGCTCCGGTGGCGTGACGCCGCTCAGTTGCCCAGCAGGTAACCGCTGCGACAGACCTGCTCGCCTGCCACATGGGCGACCACCATGCCCGCGGTGGCCATGCGCCTGGTGCTGCGGGCATAGAGTAGCCCGGCGTGGCTGTTACGCAACGGGGTAACTCGGTCGTTGAGCGGGTCGATCACTTCGGCGATCAGCTCACCGGCGGGCAGGTATTGCCCAGGGCTGGCATGGAACACCAGCAAGCCACCGAGCGGCGCCATGACCGGTTCCACCGCCGCCAGCGGTGTAGCCGGATGGCGTAGCGCGGGCAAGGGCGCCGGTTGGCCTTCGATGACCCCGGCGTGGGTCAGGAAGTCGAGAATCGCCAGGCAGTCCTGGGTGGCCAGGGCGTGGCTGACATCGGCCTGGCCGCGCAACTCGATGGTCACCGAAAAACTGCCCTGAGGGATCGGGAAGCGTTTGCCGAAGCGCTGCTGCAACTGCCACCACACCAGGCTGAAACACTCATCGAACGATTGCCCGCCCGAGTCGGTGGCCAGCAGGCTGGCCTGGACGCCCAGGTAGCGTGCCAGCGGTTCCACCTGCGGCCAGGCCTCGGGCGTGGTGTACAGGTGCTCGACGGCTTCGAAGTCGCAATGCAGGTCGAGCACCATGTCGGCGTCGCAGGCCAGGCGCTGCAGGGTCAGGCGCTGGGACTGCAGCGGCGTGTGCGCGGGGTGGGCATCCAGGCCGCGGCGCAGGTATTCACGGATCAACGCCAGGTTGTGGTCCGGGTCCTGGGAGAGGTGGCCTTCGATCTGGTCACCGATGCTGTCCGACAGGTCGACGAACCTGCGGTTGAAGTTCTCGCCGCTTTGCAGCTCGAAGCGCCCAAGGGGCGCGTCCAGCAACACCTGCTCGAGGCCGACCGGGTTGGCCACCGGCACCAGGATGACCTCCTTGCGCAACCGCCCCTGTTGTTCCATGTCCGCGAGCCGCTGCTTGAGGTGCCAGGCCACCAGCATGCCCGGCAGTTCATCGGCATGCAGCGAAGCCTGGATGTACACCTTGCCGGCGCCACGCGGGCCGAAATGGAAACTGTGCAACTGGCGGGCGATACCCGGGACAGGAGAGAGCAGGTCGTGGGTCGAGTGATGCATGGTGGTCCTGATGTCAGCGTTGTAGGGCGAAGGCTGGGATCAAGGATAGAAGCATAACTTCGGGGGCGACGCACTATTCACATAGGAGAGCGCAAGAGGATGGGGCAGTGACCATGAGATCGAGCACCGCGCGCGGCGCTCGATTTTCCTGGTGCTGGTCTCTGAGACCTACTTGCCAGGCACCAGCGTCAACCGCTGGCTGCCGTAGGCCCGGGCAAAATTCTGCGGTTGCAGCGGCAGGCTGGTGAAGCGGCCCTTGAACCAGGCATCGAGCCCATCGTTGTAATGGCGGCTGGCCGGATTGCCGGACTGGCCGTTGCTGGTCAGCACCTGCAGCGGTTCGGTCTGACCAAAATCGACGATCATCCGCGCCGAGGCCGGCAGTTGGGTGTCGAAGCTGCTCCCCCAGGCATAAGGCGTCAGGGCCAGGGTGCTGAAGTCGCCACCTGCCGCCAGGGGCGCGCGCTCGAGCTTGTCGCCCAGGCCGTGATATGCCGGTGCCGGCCAGCGGTACTGATGCAGCTTGCCCCATTGCCAGGCGCGGCGGTCGGCGCCGAGCTGGGCGGTGCCAGCGTCTACCGCAGCCGCCAGGCTGCGGGCGAGTATGGTCGGTTTGTCTTCCTTTTGCGGCGTGCCGCGATCATCCCAGAACGGGCTGTCCTCGCGCCCCAGCAGGTGGTCGGCCTGGGCGGAGTAGGAAAGCTTGGCATTGCCGATGAATGCTTGCCAGGCCGGGCTGGACTCCGGGCCCAGTTCGTCGAGGAAGGTCTGGCGAGTGACCGCCTGGAGGAACAGTTCGTAAAGGGCGGCATCGGCCGATACCGGGCTCAGCCGGCCATCGAAGGCCTTGAGTCGGGCCAGGGCATCGCGAGCCTTGTCGCGCTGGGCGCCAGGCAGGGCGTCGATGGCCTGCTTGAGCGGCTGGGCCATCCCGGGGGCGTCGAACATCTGCTTGAGCTTGTCGGCCAGCAGTGTCACCTGATCGTTCTGTAGGGCCATCAGGCTGCGGCTGTCGTGACGACCGTTGCCGGCCAGCTGGGCCAGGCGTTCGGCGCGCTCGGGGTAGTACCAACTGCTCGACAGCTGCATGCCATAGCCCTTGGGTAGGCTGCGCTGGTTGGCGTGGCCGATGAAGCCGGCGGGTGGATCTTGATCGTAGGGGTGGAGCATCGCATCGGCGTAGCCATCCCAGTCATAGCGCCCGTCCCAGCCTGGCGAGGGCAACAGGCCCTGGCCTTCGCGGCGGTTCGGATAGCGTCCGCTGACCTGCCAACCGATATGCTGGGGCTCGGCGAACACGAAGTTCAGCGCTGCCGCACCGACCTCGCGGGTGCTGTCGAAGGCACGTTCGATGTTCTGCGCGCGGGTCAGGTCGAACAGCGCATCGAGGCTGCGATCGTCTTTGAGCTGTGGTAGATGCAGGGCCAGGGCCAGGCTGCCATGCCCCGGCAACAGGGTGCCGTGGCGGGTGTCGTACATCACCTCGCGTTGGGGGCGCTGGCCGCGAACGAAGAAGGTCTCGTTGCGGGCACGCGCCGGTTGCCACTTGCCGTCGGCGAGGTAGGTCAGCTGGGTGCCCTGGCGGCGCACCTGCTCGAGGAACAGGTCCTGGTTGTCGGCCATCACCGCGCTGCTGCTCCAGGCCAGCTTGCCGTTGTAACCGGCCAGCACGATCGGCAGCCCCGGCAGCGACAGGCCGGCGACCTGATACTTGCCGGTATGGATCTGCACCGGGCTCAGGGCCCAGGCAGCGCGGCTGTCGCTGGCCAACAGGCTCTTGCCGCTACGGCTGCGCTGGGGCGACAGGGCCAGGTTGCTCGAGCCGGGGGCGCCCAGCAGGCCGAGGTCGGCCAATTGCTGGCCAGTGGCGGCGAGCGCGCCCAGGCCCGGCAGTTGGCTGGCCAGGTTCAGGCCCTTGAGTTTGTCGACTTCGCTTTCGGCCAGGGGCTCGTCCGGAGCGCCGGGCAGCAGCCAGGCCAGCTTGTCGGCACCGACCTTCTGCGCCAGGGTCAATGCCGACAGTTCCTCCTGCAGGTTCACCGACTGGCTGAAAGCGTAGAGGCTGAAGATCAGCGCCGAATCCTCGGGTTTCCAGTATTCCGGGCGATAACCGCTGCGAGCGAGTTCGCCCGGCAACTTGTCGCGATAGCGGAACAGGTAGGCGTTGACCCCGCGGGCATAGACTTCGAAGAAGCGCTTCAGGCGCGGCGAGGCATCGGCATACAGCTGGCCGGCACCCTGCTTGAGGTTGGCCGCGCGCATCAGCCGGTCGATCTCCAGAGCGTCGGCTCCCGCCAGCTCGGCCAGGCGCCCCTGGGCCAGCAGGCGCATGGCGACCATCTGCTCGATGCGATCCCCGGCATGCAGGTAGCCCAGGCTGAACAGCGCATCATGGAAGTTGCTGCTTTCGATCAGCGGCGCGCCCATGGCGTTACGCCGTACCGAGACGTTCTGCGCCAGGCCCTTGAGCGGTTGCACGCCGCTGTTGGGCAGGACGCTGTCCTGGTAGCCACCCATCTGGCAGCCGCCGAGCGCGAGCAGGCCAAGCAACGCGGCAGCACTGCCGAGGCGGAGAGGAAAGGGTGGAAGGACGGGGGCGGCCATGGCTGGATTCCTGCAAGGCGTGGCGGGGTTCTGAAAGGCGCTAAGGTAGTGAGCGCGCAGTCGCCGTGCAAGGTGCCGGGGAGCTTTATTTACCAGTGGTCATACTGGAACGGGTTGATCATGGGCCAAGCCCGTTCCCGCGACGATTTGCCTGGGAGTGGGCTTGGCCCTGAACACGTGCGCTGACGTTGATCAGGCGCCGTGGCACTTCTTGAATTTCTTCTCGCTGCCGCACGGGCAAGGGTCGTTGCGGCCGACGTCCTTCAGGGCGTTGCGCACCGGCTCCTGGTGGCCGTGGTTGCAGTGTGGGCCGTGTACATGGCCGTGGTCGTGGTGATGGTCGTGGCCGTGATCGCAGTCGGGGCCATGAACATGGGGTTGTTGGGTCATTGCAGGGTTACTCCGGATTAAGATCGCCGGGGATTATCTCACCCCTTTGCCGCAAGTGCAGGTTCCGATGCACGATCAACCCGGTGGCCAGCTCGCCGCGCAGTTGATACTGCACGGGTTGCCCGCTCTTGAGCAGCTTCGCCAGCGGCTTCAGATGCTGCCAGAGATTGGTCCGCACGGTGATCTTGAAGGTGCGACGGGCATGGCCGCCAACGCTGCGCCAGAGGCTCGCCTCGTCATCTGCCAGCAAGAGGTCGCCGAGGCGTACCGAGTAGGCCAGGTGGCGGATGAACAGGCGGCTGTCGTTGGGGTTGTCGACCCGCAGGTGCAGAATGAACTCCTGCTGGTGCAGGCGCACCTTCACCGGTTCCACTTCGAGCAGGTGCAACTGTGGTTCGCGCCAGGTATCACCGCCCCAGCTGGCGCAGCCCGCCAACCAGCCCAACAGCAGGCTGAGCGTGAGCAGGCGGGCCAGGGTGCGCATGCTCAACTACCGAGGTAACTGGCGCAGCACTTCTTGAACTTCTGCCCGCTGGCGCAGGGGCAGGGGTCGTTGCGTCCGGCCTTGAGGGGTGCGGTCGGGTCGATGAAATACCAGCGTCCGGCGTGCTGGACGAATGCCGAGCGCTCGCGGTGCTGGTGATCGCCCTCGAGGTCGTGCCAGCGCGCGGTGAACGTGACGAAGGCATGTTCGGGCTGTCCGCCCAGCACCTCGGCGGCCTCCACCTCCAGGCCCAGCCAGGTGCTCTGCGCGCTCCAGGCCGCCATGGCGGCGCGGTCCAGGCCTGGCTGCTGGGCCGGCAGGGTGGTAGCCACCAGGTAATCCACCAGGCCCAGCACATAGGCGCTGTAGCGTGAACGCATCAGCGTCTGGGCATCCGGCGCTGGTGTTCCACTGTGATAGTGCCCGCAGCAGGTATCGAGCAGGTTGCCACTGCCGCAGGGGCAGATTGAGACACTCATTCGGTCACCACCAGTACTTGCCGAAGTTTTCGGGGTTGGCCCAGAACCTGGCGTTGAGCCAATCCGGGACTTGTTTGTAGTCATGCAGATCATAAGTGAACAGGCTCAATACCTGTTCATCGCGCTGGAACTGCTCGCTGGCCGAGAGCGCCAGCGAGTAGAAATCGGTGGCCTGCCAGCCGCAGGCGGCCAGGTCGGCCAGCACCGCGACGCGGCTGGCGTTGAGGTTGCGAATGCCGCCCAGCAGCTCCAGGCCGGTGCGCTTGGGCAGATGTTCCAGGCAATCGACCAGTACCGCCAGGTCGAAGCGCCGAGCGGCCTGCTCGGCGGGCAGCGGGCCGGGTGCGGCGACTTCGATGTGGGTATCGGGATGGGCGGCGGCGAATGCTTCCAGGGCTGGGAAGCGACTGCCAACCAGCAGCAAGTGGCGCGGGGTGCAGCGTTCCAGCAGGGCGGCCAGGGCCTGCTGGGGCGTGCGTTGGGAGAAAGCGTCGGTCATTGCCATTCCTCGTTCAGGTCGCTCAAGACTAACGGTCCCAGGCCGGCGGGCAAAGAGGCGCGCCGCTGCGTCTTGGCTTATTGCTGGCAGAGCGGGAAGCGCCGGTCTTTACTCCCAGAGCATCGGTTTTCTACCGATTCCCCCTAGGAGAAGCAACAAAATGAGCATAGTACGCACAGCGATACCCCTGGTTCTGCTCACCAGTGTGTTGACTGGTTGTGCAGGTTTGCAGAAAACCGACTGGCCGAAGTGTGCTGCCGTCGGGGGCGTGGGCGGCGCGGCCCTGGGTGCGATCGAGAGCTCCAGCTGGGCTGGCTGGGGCGCCTTGCTCGGTGGCAGCTTGGCGGCGGGTTATTGCTGGGCCCATGGTGACGGTGACGAAGACGGCGATGGCGTGCCGGACAGCCGCGACAAGTGCCCGGGCACCCCGCGCGGCGTTCAGGTCGACGCCAACGGCTGCCCGCCGGAGCCGGCGCCGGTGGTCGAGGAAGTCGTGGTACAGAAGGAAGAAGTCATCGTCATCCGTGACGTGCATTTCGAGTTTGACTCGGCACGCCTGACGGCCACCGACAAAGAGCGCCTGAACACCATCGCCACGCGCCTCAAGCAGGAAGCCCCGAGCGCGCGCCTGAGCGTTTCCGGTCACACCGACAGCGTTGGCTCCGACAGCTACAACCAGAAGCTCTCCGAGCGCCGCGCCCAGTCGGTGACCAACTACCTGGTCGAAAGCGGTGTGCCGCGTGCCAGCTTCGTCTCGGTGGTAGGGGCGGGCGAAACGCAGCCGGTGGCCGACAACGCCACCGCCGACGGGCGTGCCATGAACCGTCGAACCGAGATCAAGATCCAGCGTTGACGGCGATGTGCCCGCGCCTTGAGAAGTGGCGTGGGCACGTCTTTACTCCTGTGTGACCGGTAGCGGCCGGTGACACAGGAGCATTCACCATGCGTGTTTTGTCGAAAGCGGCACTGCCGTTGGTGGTGGCCACGAGCCTGCTGGCAGGCTGCGCCACCCACAGCGATGGCAGCGCGCCTCTCAATCAAAGGACCTGGCCCATCTGCAGCCTGCTTGGCGGACTGGTCGGCGGCGGCCTGGGCGCCATCGAGAGTTCCAGCTGGGCGGCTGGGGCCGGCGTTGCCGGCGCTATCGCCGGTGGCCTGATCTGTTATGCCCAGGATGGCGACGAGGATGGCGATGGCGTATTCGACCGCCGCGACCGTTGCCCGGATACCCCGGCCGGTACCCAGGTCAACCATATGGGTTGCCCGTTGCCGCAATATCCAGCCACCGCACCGCAGCCAGAGCCTGCGGCGACCCCAGAGGTGATCACGCTGGATGATCAGGGCCAGGTGCTGTTCGCCTTCGACTCCGCCGAACTCACCCAAGGTACACAGCAGCGCCTGCAGGGCTTGCTGCCCAAGCTCAACGACCCCAGTGTGGCCAGTGTCAAGGTGATCGGTTTCACTGACAGCGTGGGCTCCGACAGTTACAACCAGCGCTTGTCCGAGCGCCGTGCCAGCGGTGTTGCCGAGTACCTGATCAGCCAGGGCCTGGCACCGAACAAGGTGACCAGTCAGGGCCGTGGCGAGACTGAGCCGGTGGCCGACAACGACACCGACGAAGGTCGCTCGCGCAACCGACGGGTGGAACTGCACCTGAACTGACCCCTCTGGCGCATGCCCCGGCAGTAGGGTTACTGTTGCCGGCGCGGTCCGCTCGAACGGCCCGCGCGCCGGCATAACAATAAATCATGGGGGGCGGGGTATGAAGTTCATCCTGGGCCTGGGCAAGGCTCTGACGGTGGCGTTCTGGGGCGTGGTGCTGTTCAACCTGTTCATGCCGCAGCCGTTGCCGCTCAATCTGCTGATCAGTGCCGCGGGTATCATCCTGCTGTCACTGCATGTGCTCGAGGTGCTGTTCTTCAACGGCAGCCTGCGAGGGCGTAGTCACCGCTGGTTCGACCGCCTGCAGATCCTGTTGACCGGCATCTTCCATGTCATGTCCATCCCCCGGTCGCAGGAGGCGCCGAGCCATGCGTAAACTGATGTTGCTGGCCGCACTGGCCACACCCTTGGCTCAGGCCGACAGCCTTGAGGTCACCGCCCATTCGATGCTGCGTTTGCCGAACAAGGCGGCTAGCGTGCATCTGGAGCAGCTGCGGATAGCCGATTCGGCGACCTTGTTGCTACCAGCCACCCTTACCGAGCTGAAAATCGACCGTCTTGAGTTGGGGCGCGATGCGCGCATCGCCATCGCGCCGGCCGAGGGCGATCTGCGCATCGAAGCCTCGAGTGCCTTTTTGGGCGAGGGTAGCGAGTTCAGCGCGCCTGGGGCACCAGGCACTTACGAGCGCTCCGCGCGGCCAGGGCGCAATCTGGACTTGCGGTTGCAGGCGCTGGAGGCTGATCGGCTGGCGATCGACGCTCGCGGCGGGGCTGGGGCGCCAGGGTACACCGGGCTCGACGGCGCCAATGGCAAACCGGGCGGCTGCACCTGGGGGCAGGCCAGCCGTGGGGCCAACGGCGACGATGGCGGCAACGGGCACGATGGCGCGCCCGGGGGGCGGATTCGCCTGACGTTGCCGGCGGGGTTCGCGCAGGAGCGGATTGTAGTTCGGCTTGACGGCGGTGCGCCGGGTAAGGCGGGAGCTGCCGGAAAGGCTGGGGTAGGTGGGGCCAGCAAGGGATGTCTGGTTTATCGGACTGACGCGGGAGGCAATGGGCGGCCTGGACAGGCCGGGCAGCCTGGGCTGGCAGGGGCTTCGGGGGAGCTGATTCTTCAGCGGCTTTGAGCGTGCTGGGCGCACCCAACCCATCTTCGAAAAACCACCCTACCTTCGAAAAATATCGCCAATACTGGCCAAAGGCTGCCTCCGCGAGCATGAACAACCTTTCACCCAGGAACTTCCAGCCCTCGACCCGCTCTTATGCCGGTAGCCATTGGTCGCAGCCGCCTGCTAAGCTCGCGGCTTTACCCTGATTGCCCTCATGGCGCATGAACAAGGAAATTACATGAAACAGCATCGTTTGGCGGCCGCGGTTGCCCTGGTAGGTCTGGTCCTCGCCGGTTGCGACGCCCAGACCAGCAGCGTCGAGCTGAAGACCCCAGCACAGAAGGCCTCCTACGGTATCGGCCTGAACATGGGCAAGAGCCTGGCCCAGGAAGGCATGGACGACCTCGATTCGAAAGCCGTCGCCCAAGGCATCGAGGACGCTGTTGGCAAGAAGGAACAGCGCATCAAGGATGAAGAGCTGGTCGAAGCCTTCACCGCCTTGCAGAAGCGCGCCGAAGAGCGTCTGGCCAAGGCCAGCGAGGAAGCTGCCGCCGCCGGCAAGAAATTCCTCGAGGAAAACGGTAAGAAGCCTGGCGTGATCACCACCGCCTCCGGGCTGCAGTATGAAGTCGTCAAGAAAGCCGACGGCCCGCAGCCCAAGCCGACCGACGTGGTCACCGTCCACTACGAGGGCAAGCTGACCGACGGCAAGGTCTTCGACAGCTCCGTCGAGCGCGGCAGCCCGATCGATCTGCCGGTCAGCGGCGTGATCCCGGGCTGGGTCGAAGGCCTGCAACTGATGCACGTTGGCGAGAAGTACAAGCTGTACATCCCGGCTGAGCTGGCCTACGGCGCCCAGAGCCCGAGCCCGCTGATCCCGGCCAACTCGGTGCTGGTGTTCGACTTGGAACTGCTTGGTATCAAGGATCCGGCCAAGGTCGGTGAAGCCCCGGCCAAGTAACACCTGGCCTGTTGCATGAAGACGCCCCGTTTCGACGGGGCGTCGTCGTTTTTAGCCTGGCTTGACGCGAACCGTCGGTGTCGTTCACTGTCGCAAGCAGTATCCAGCAGACGCGCAAGCCGTGTCGCAAAACGTTTGCGTGGTTGAAACAGTTGTGTAAAAAACGCCCGATTCGTCCCAGGCCCTTACCCGACGGGCACCACGCGGCGCCAACGCCGCCCTGTTCACAAGGTTATCCACAATAAATGTGGATAACCTCCAGCTCCTCCGGAGGTCCCATGAGCGCACCTTGGAATTTCGCCCGTTTCCTGCCCCTGGCCGAACGCCTGCTCAGCCGTGGCAGGTTGCCGGCGCTGCTGTTCGCGGTGGCCCGCAAGGGGCCGAAACTGGGCCAGCTGCGCGAGGACTTGCGCCTGATGCAGGCACTGTGCCTGGCATGGTGGCGTGGCGAGTATCGCGCTGTCAGCCCCAAGGCGTTGGTGACCATCGTTGCCGGTTTGCTCTACTTCGTAAGCCCACTGGATGCAATCCCCGATTGGCTGTTAGGGGTCGGCCTGCTCGACGACATCGCCGTGTTGGGGTGGGTGCTCAAGACCGTGGCCGACGAGTTGAGTCGCTTCAAGTCCTGGCGTGACAGCCAGGCGCCGGAGCGGCTGCGGGTGGTTGAGCGTCTGCCGGACACACCCGAAGCCCTGCGCCTGGAGCGCCCCGGCAGCTGATTCCGCACAGACTCCTGAGGTTGGTAATATAATTGGCATAAGGGTTATGCCTACGGATTACATGCCGTGATCCAACGTCAAGGGGGTTGTATGGGTATTCAGGTCATCAGCCGGGACGGTCAGCCCGAGTACGCAGTGGTTCCCTGGGAGCAGTATCAGGCGTTGCTAGCGGCCGCAGGCCAGGCACCGGCCAGCGCACCCGCCACCGACAGCAATGTTGCCAGCACTCAACCAAGCGCCAGCCTGTCCTCACTGGATGAGCTGGCGTCCTTGCGTCAGGCCAAGGGGCTGGCGCCGGAGCAGCTGGCACGCAGTGTCGGAATCAGCCCGGCATACCTGGCCATGATCGAGTCTGGCGAGCGCCGCCCCGACGCGGCCATTCTGCGCAGCCTGGCGTGGCACCTGGGTGTGGCCGGCTGGAGCGAGCTGTCATGAGCCAGGTCAGGATCAGCCGTCAGCAATGGCAGGGCCTGCTGAGCGAGCTCGACCTGGCCCGCCGGCAACGCCATCTGCTGACCTACCGGGCACTGCTCGAGCGTTTGCAATTGCCCAGCCCGGCCATGCAGACCTTGACCGCGGCCCTTGAGTACCTGGCGGTGCTCGACGCCCGCGCCGAGCAGCCGCTGCGCAGTTCGCTGGTGATCAGCCAAGGCGCCAGCCGCCTGCCACGGACCGGGTTTTTCGAGTGCGTCGAGCGGCTGGGGCGGTTCTCCGGGCCGGTGGATGGCATGGAGGCAGCATCCTGGCATGCCTCGGAAGTGGTGCGGGTGTTCGAGTACCGCTACCCGGAAGAGGCTTGAAGTTGGGGCAATAGGCTTGTGGGGAGGCGCTCCGACTTGCCGGCGAAAGGACCGCAAAGCGGTCCATTGGGTTAACTCAGCGCAGTCGTATCTATCAGGCTCAGGCCAGATCCACCGCAATCCTTGGCTTGGCGCTTGGCCTGGGAGGCGAGTTCGGCCAGCTGGCCGGCATCCAGCCCGTCACTGCTACCGGGCTCCAGCCAGACCACGCCGATCGATAGTGACAGCAGGGCGAACGTCTCCCGTTGTCCTTGGCGGTTGTGGGCGAGGAAGCATCCTGCTTGCAGGTGTTCGCTGCGGTAGAAGCGCCGGCACTGTCGGGCGAAGGCCTCCAGCAGCAATTGCAGGCGTTCCCGCCAGTCCGCCGAGCCCAGTACCAGCATGAAATCATCTCCGCCGATATGGCCAACGAAATCCCGGTGAGGATCGACGCAGTCGCTCAAGCACTGGGCCAGGCACAGCAGCACCTCGTCGCCTCGGGCATAGCCATAGATGTCGTTGAATGGCTTGAAGTTGTCGATATCCACATAGCACACGGCAGCCTCGCGGCGTTGCAGCAGCAGGCGTGCCAGGCACTGCTGAATCGGTACGTTACCGGGCAGCAAGGTGAGTGGGTTCGCGTGCCGGGCCTGCTGGATCTTCTGCTCGGTGATCAGCTTGAGTACGTCGATCACCCGCCCCAATCCCAGGTAACGCCCGCTTTGGGTGATGATGAAGTCTTCCTCGATACGCTGGCGGGCTCGGCTGGTAAGTAGCCGGCTGACTTGTTGCAGCGACTGGCTGCGTTCGACGGCGAGGAAATCCTGGCTCATCAGCCGACTGATCGGCTTACGGGCGAACAGGTCGGTGCCAAACGGCTTCAGCAGGGCGTCGGCAAGTGAATGACGGTGAACGATGCCACAGGGTTTGCCACGCTCGTCCAGCACCGCGAGCGAATTGAGGTTGGCTTGGCGGCGAAACGCCTCGAGCACCTGTTGGGTCGCGGTGTCGCGCAGGACCGAGGGTTGCTGGATGAGCAAGGCGCTGAGATCGCCGCTATCCTCGCCCAGTGCCACTGCCGTATCTGGCGGCGCAGGCAACAGGCCGAGCTTGTCGCCTGGGGGAAACTCCTGGGGGCGTCCCAGCAGATAGCCCTGGACCAGATCAACGCCCATCTCGCCCAGAATGGCCAGCTCTTCGGCCAGTTCGATGCCTTCGGCGATCACCTGGGAACGAGAGGCGCGGGCGATCTGCAGGATCGAGCCGACGAACTCACGCTTGAGCGGGTCCTGGTGGATGCCATCGATGAAATGGCGGTCGATCTTCACATAGTCCGGGCGCAGTTCCGACCATAGGCGCAGGCTTGAGTAGCCGGCACCCAGGTCGTCCAGGGCGATTGAAAACCCCATGTCGCGATAGTGGTGCAGGGCGTTGTACAGCAGCTGGAAGTCTTCGGTGGGCGTCTGCTCGGTCAGTTCGATGACCACCCGACTGGGGGGCAGGCCGACCTGTTCGAGCATCTGCAGGGTGCGCCCGGAAGGGTAGTTTGGTTCCACCAGGGACTCGGGCGAGACGTTGAGAAACAGCTGGCCCGCAAGGTTCAGCTCGCTGAAGCGTCGGCAGGCGGTTTCCCGGCACAGCACTTCCAGTTCACCCAGGCGACCGGCCTGGCGGGCGATGGCGAACAGGTTCAGGGGCGAGTGCAAAGGGCTGTTGGAGGGGCCGCGGCTCAGGGCCTCATAGCCGAGGATGCGCCGTTCGGAGAGGCAGACGATGGGTTGGAACAGACAGTGGATGCTGCGTTGAGCCAGGATGGCACTCAAAGCGCTGAGCTGTTCGGTGACGGTCATGGACTGCTTCCTGAATTGAAAAGGGCCAAACGCTTGCACGTTCGGCCCTTCCATTTCACGACAGTCCAGTGACTGTTTGATGACAGCTCACATTATTTTGCCATCACCTCAGTGCTTGGCCACCGAGGTGCTGAGGCTCAGGTAGTCGAGCAAAATGCGGCCAGTCTCGGACAGGTAGGCATCGTCCTCGGGCTTGGTGTCGTCCGGCTCGGCGGGCAGGGCGTCCTCGTCCTCTTTCTTCAGTTCCTTCAGCGGCTCTTCGCCCTTGGCCTTGCGCCGGATGTTCTCCAGCGCCAGCTGCTTGGCTTCGATCTCGTCGTGGCGGGCGCGACGTTGCTGCTCGTTGAGGCTGACGGTCTTCTCGTTCATCAGCTTCTGGGTCAGCGCCAGGCGGTCGCGGATGTAGACGAACTCGGCATCCTTGTCGCTGCGCGCCTCATGCTGCGCCTTGAGCTGGGCCAGGAACGGCTTGAACGGATCGGAGGCAGGCTTGACCACGGGGCGGATGGTGTCCCACGGCATGGCCTCAGGCAGGGCGCTTTCGCCGATTTCCTTGGTGTCGATGATCGATGGGTAGGCGATGTCCGGCAGCACGCCCTGGTGCTGGGTGCTCTGCCCGGAGACCCGGTAGAACTTGGCCAGCGTCAGTTTGAGTTCGCCATGGTTGAGCGGCTGGATGGTCTGCACGGTGCCTTTGCCGAAGGTCTGGCCACCGATGATCAGCGCACGATGGTAGTCCTGCATGGCGCCGGCGAAAATCTCCGAGGCGGACGCCGACAGGCGGTTGACCAGCAGTGCCAGCGGGCCTTTGTAGAAGGCGCCGGGGTTCTCGTCCTCGAGCACGTCGACGCGTCCGTCGCTGTTGCGCACCAGCACGGTCGGGCCCTTCTCGATGAACAGGCTGGTCAGCTCGGTGGCTTCCTGCAGCGAGCCGCCACCGTTGTTGCGCAGGTCGATGACCACGCCGTCGACTTTCTCTTTCTGCAGTTCGGTGAGCAGCTTCTTCACGTCGCGGGTGGTGCTCTTGTAGTCCGGATCGCCGGCGCGGTAGGCCTTGAAGTCCAGGTAGAAGGCCGGGATCTCGATGATGCCGAGCTTGTAGTCGCGGCCATCCTGCTTGAGCTTGAGTACCGACTTCTTCGCCGCCTGCTCCTCGAGCTTGACCGCTTCGCGGGTGATCGAGACGATCTTGCTGGTCTGGTCGTTCGGCGCGTTGCTGGCCGGGATGACCTCCAGACGCACCACCGAGCCTTTCGGGCCGCGGATCAGCTTGACTACTTCGTCAAGACGCCAGCCGACCACGTCGACCATTTCCTTGTTGCCCTGGGCGACGCCGATAATCTTGTCGGCCGGCGCCACCTGCTTGGTCTTGGCGGCAGGGCCGGCCGGCACCAGGCGCACGATCTTGACCTGGTCGTTGTCGCTCTGCAGCACCGCGCCGATGCCTTCGAGCGACAGGCTCATGTTGATGTCGAAGTTCTCGGCGTTGTCCGGCGACAGGTAGTTGGTATGCGGGTCGTAGGACTGGGCGAAAGTATTGATGTAGGCCTGGAAGATGTCTTCCGCGCGGGTTTGATCCAGGCGCGCCAGCTGGTTCTTGTAGCGCTTGGTCAGGGTTTCCTGGATCTGCTTGGGATCCTTGCCGGCGATCTTCTGACGCAGCACTTCGTCCTTGACGCGCTTGCGCCACAGGTCGTCGAGTTCGGCCTGGTTCTTCATCCACGGGGCGTCTTTGCGGTCGACCAGCAGGTCTTCCTTAACCGTGAAGTCGATCTTGTCGGCACCCTTGGCCAGCTCCGCCAGGGCGAAGTCCAGGCGCGACTTCACGCGGTCCAGGTAGCGCTTGTAGATAGTGAAGCCCGGCTCGAGGTTGCCGCTTTTCAGGAAGTCGTCGAACTGGGTCTTCCATTTGTCGAATTCGGCGATGTCGGCGGCAGTGAAGTAGCTGCGCGAAGGGTCGAGCAGCTTGATATAGCTGTCATAGATGATGACCGAACGGGCGTCGTCCAGCGGCGGCTTGCTGTAGTGGTGGCGCTTGAGCAGCTCGACGATGTTGAGGCTGGCGACCACTTCGTCGCGGTCCGGCTGCAGGCTGTCCCACTTGTTGGCGGCGGCCGCATTGCCACCGAGCGTGAGGCTGCCCAGGCCGATCATGAGGGCGAGGGCGGTGCTGGGGAGGAAATGCTTCATGCTGATTCGACGTGGAGGCAATTGATCACGCATAGTAGGCCGTCTTATCCGTTCGCCGGTTCCATCGGAGCCGGACGCATACTGCAAAAAGCCTGGGACTTGGCGTGCCCAGGCTCGGTCATATGATTCAACTATGGAGGCACTGTGAAGGCATTGCAAGGCGTTGACGGACATGTGGCGTGGGTCGAGGCCGAGCGCCCGGCCTGCGATGCCGGGCAGGTACGTATCCGTGTGGCCGCCGCGGGCCTGAACCGCGCCGACCTGCTGCAGCGCGCGGGGCTGTACCCGCCGCCTCCTGGTGCCAGCCCTTATATGGGCCTGGAATGCGCCGGTATCGTCGAAGAAGTCGGGGCGGGTGCCGATTGGCGTGTGGGCGACCGCGTCTGTGCATTGCTCGCCGGTGGCGGCATGGCCGAGGAGGTTGTGGTCGATGCCCGTCATGTGCTGCCGGTGCCCGAAGGGCTGAGCCTGCACGAGGCCGCTGCGATTCCAGAGGTGTATGCCACGGCCTGGCTGAACATCTTCCAGCTGGGGGCATTGACGGCTGGCGAGAAGGTACTGGTGCATGCCGGAGCCAGTGGCGTGGGCTCTGCGGCCATCCAGCTGTGCAAGGCATTCGGCAACCCGGTGTGGGTCAGCGTCGGCTCGCCGGAGCGCCTGGCCTACTGTGAGTCGCTGGGGGCCGCAGGTGGCGTGGTGCGCAATGGCAACCTCGATGACCTCACGCAGCTCGGTCCATTCGATGTGATCCTGGACCCGGTGGGCGCCAGCTATGCGCCGCTCAATCTTCAACTGCTGGCCCGTGACGGGCGTTGGGTGATCATTGGCCTGATGGGCGGGCGCAAGGTCGAGCTGGACTTGGCGTTGGTGCTGGGCAAACGCCTGGAAATCACAGGCTCTACGCTGCGCAACCGTGATGACGGGTTCAAGGCCGAATTGTTGCGCGAATTGCGCCAGCAGGTGTGGCCGTTGTTCACCGAGGGGCGACTGTCGCCACAGCTGGTCGATACCTATCCGGTCGAATTTGCCGAAGCTGCGTATGCGGAGCTGGCAAGCAACCAGGTTTCCGGGAAGCTGGTGCTGGTGATCGATCCAGCACTGGTTTGATGGCGGTTCGTGGGAGCGGGCTAGCGCGCTCCCACCCCTGTCCAGGCCTTACTCATGGTTCGGTGGCACCAGAATCGTGTCCCTGGCCTCAGGCAGCATCCCCGGGTAATCCAGGGTGTAATGCAGGCCCCGGCTTTCCTTGCGTTGCATGGCCGAGCGGATCATCAGTTCGGCCACCTGCGCCAGATTGCGCAGCTCGATCAAGTCACGGCTGACCTTGTAGTTGCTGTAGAACTCGTCGATTTCGTCCAGCAGCATGCGCACCCGGTGCTCGGCCCGTTGCAGGCGCTTGCTGGTGCGCACGATGCCGACATAGTCCCACATGAAGCGCCGTAGTTCGTCCCAGTTGTGCGCGATGATCACGTCCTCGTCCGAATCGGTGACCTGGCTGGCATCCCAGCAGGGCAGGGCACGGGGCATGGCGACCTGGTCCAGGCGCGCCTCGATGTCGGCGGCGGCGGCGCGACCGTAGACGAAGCATTCGAGCAGCGAGTTGCTGGCCATGCGGTTGGCGCCATGCAGGCCGGTGAAACTGGTTTCGCCGATGGCGTACAACCCGGGCACATCGGTGTGGCCATGCTCGTCGATCATTACTCCGCCACAGGTGTAGTGGGCCGCAGGCACCACCGGGATCGGCTGGCGGGTGATATCGATGCCGAAGGTCAGGCAGCGTTCGTAAACGGTGGGGAAATGGCTCTTGATGAAGTCGGCCGGCTTGTGGCTGATGTCCAGATAGACGCAGTCGACCCCGAGGCGCTTCATTTCGTGGTCGATGGCGCGGGCGACGATATCCCGTGGCGCCAGCTCTTCACGTGGGTCGAAGCGCGGCATGAAACGCTCGCCGTTGGGCAGGCGCAGCAGCGCACCCTCGCCGCGCAGGGCCTCGGTGATCAAGAAACTCTTGGCCTGCGGATGGTACAGGCAGGTCGGGTGGAACTGGTTGAACTCAAGATTCGCCACCCGGCAGCCAGCGCGCCAGGCCATGGCGATGCCGTCGCCACAAGCACCGTCGGGATTGCTGGTATAGAGGTAGACCTTGGCCGCGCCGCCAGTGGCCAGCACGGTGAAACGGGCACCGAAGGTGTCCACCTCGCCGGTGTTGCGGTCTAGGACGTAGGCGCCAAGGCAGCGATCTCCGTCCTGGCCCAGGCGCCGCTCGGTGATCAGGTCGACGGCCACGCGCTGTTCCAGCAGCTGGATGTTCGGCCGCTTGCGCGCTTGCTCCAGCAAGGTGGTGAAGATCGCGGCGCCGGTGGCGTCGGCGGCATGGATGATGCGCCGGTGGCTATGGCCGCCTTCGCGGGTCAGGTGGAACTCGAAACCACCGTCGTCGACGCTGTAGTGCTCGTCGCGGGTAAAGGGCACGCCTTGCTCGATCAACCACTGGATGGCTTCGCGGCTGTGCTCGACGGTGAAGCGCACGGCATCTTCATGGCACAGGCCGCCACCGGCGTTGAGCGTGTCCTCGACATGCGACTGCACGGTATCGGTGTCATCGAGCACCGCGGCGACACCGCCCTGGGCCCAGAAGGTCGAACCGTTGGCCAGGTCACCCTTGCTCAGCACGGCGATGCGCAGGTGGCCGGGAAGGTTAAGTGCCAGGCTGAGACCGGCGGCACCGCTACCGATCACCAGGACATCATGTTGGAATTGTTGGCTCATGTCGGGACACTAGTAATCTTTGGAGGGGGCACGGCACAATAGTCGGGCGCCGATGGCATTGTGAAACTATCGTGAAACCGGGTCGGGTTGCCTTTATAGCAGCCCCAGGCGCCTGATTTCCAATGGCACTTGCGGGTGGCTGGCGATCTTTGTGGGAACTTTCCGATATCCCTGGAAATCCTATACAGGCTGCCCATACGCCACAGATTGCCGCGGCGACGCAAGGCATCGGCCCTATCCTGGGCTGGCACCTGCGTAACGAAACCTGATTATTGACGTAGCCGGCCGTGACCGCGCTGCGTCTTCCGTGCGAGTCGACCAAGGACCGCAGGAAACTTGCTTGGAGGGGAGAACTTTTGCGAAAAGCCCGAGTCTATGGTTGCAAGCCTGAACGATGGCTGTTGCAACGCTCCTTCGAGATCACTGAGGAGTGTTCATGCTAACCCAGGAAGAGGATCAGCAGCTTGTCGAGCGCGTGCAGCGTGGCGACAGGCGAGCGTTCGATCTGTTGGTGCTGAAGTATCAGCACAAGATTCTCGGGTTGATCGTGCGTTTCGTACACGACACCCATGAAGCGCAGGACGTGGCGCAGGAAGCCTTTATCAAGGCATACCGTGCGCTTGGGAATTTTCGCGGTGACAGCGCCTTCTACACCTGGCTGTACCGCATCGCCATCAACACGGCGAAGAACTACCTGGTATCCCGTGGAAGACGGCCGCCAGACAGCGATGTGAGCTCCGAGGATGCGGAGTTTTACGACGGCGATCATGGTCTCAAGGATCTCGAGTCCCCAGAGCGCGCGTTGTTGCGGGATGAAATCGAAGGCACTGTCCATCGAACCATCCAGCAACTGCCGGAAGATTTGCGCACGGCGCTGACCCTGCGCGAGTTCGATGGACTGAGTTACGAAGACATTGCCAGTGTCATGCAATGTCCGGTGGGTACCGTGCGCTCTCGGATTTTCCGCGCTCGGGAGGCCATAGACAAAGCCCTGCAACCGTTGTTGCAGGAAACCTGAGACAGCGGCGACAGCCAAGAGAGGAACCGCCATGAGTCGTGAAGCTTTGCAGGAATCGCTGTCCGCGGTGATGGATAACGAAGCGGACGAACTGGAACTGCGTCGCGTGCTGAACGCCGTTGACGATGCCGAAACCCGTGCCACCTGGTCGCGCTACCAGGTCGCCCGTGCAGCCATGCACAAGGAACTGCTGATGCCCAAACTGGACATCGCCTCGGCGGTTTCCGCGGCGCTGGCCGACGAGGCCGTGCCGGCCAAGGTCAAGCAGGGCCCGTGGCGCAGCATCGGCCGTCTGGCCGTGGCCGCTTCGGTGACCGTTGCCGTGCTGGCGGGTGTGCGCTTCTACAACCAGGACGAGATCACTGGCGCCCAACTGGCCGCCCAGCAGCCAGCCCAGCAAGGCCTGAGCATGCCGCAGGTGCAAGGCCCCGCCGTATTGGCAGGCTATAGTGAAGGCAACGAGCAACCGACCGGGCCGATGGCCAACGGTGTGCTGCAGAACCAGGCCGGCTGGGATCAACGCCTGCCAGGCTACCTGCGCCAGCACGCCCAGGAGTCCGCGCTGAAGGGCAACGAAACCGCGCTGCCTTATGCCCGCGCCGCCAGCCTGGAAAACCGCTAAGTAAGGAGGATCATGCGCGCGCTACCTCTCCTGTCGCTGCTGCTTGGCAGCAGCCTGACGGTGCAGGCCCTGGCCGCCAATTCCTCGCCCGAGGCGAGCGAGTGGCTGAACAAGCTGGCAAGGGCCGAGCAACAGCAGAGTTACCAGGGTTCCTTCGTCTACGAACGTAACGGCAGCTTCTCATCCCACGATATCTGGCATCGCGTCCAGGATGGCAAGGTCAGCGAGCGGCTGTTGCAGCTCGACGGCTCGGCCCAGGAAATCGTGCGGGTCGACGGCAAGGTGCAGTGCGTCAGTGGCAACTTGGTCAGCAGCGTGAGCGCCCCGCCGGACAATGCCGCGCGGGTGCTAGATCCCCTGAAACTGATGAGCTGGTATGACCTGAGCGTGGCAGGCAAGTCACGCGTCGCCGGGCGCGACGCCGTGGTTGTCTCACTCACCCCGCGTGACCAGCACCGTTATGCCTTCGAACTGCACCTTGATCGCCGTACCGGCCTGCCCCTGCGCTCGTTGATGCTGAACGACAAAGGGCAGTTGCTCGAGCGCTTCCAGATGACCCGTCTGGACACCGATGCTGTACCGACTGACACCGACCTTAGTGCGGGTGCTGCCTGCAGGCCGGTCGAACAGATCGCGTCAGGCACTTCTGAAAGTGTTGCCGGATGGCGTTCCGATTGGCTGCCGCCGGGTTTCGAGCTGGTCAACAGCTCGGTGCGGCGCGATCCCGAGCGCAAGAGTACCGTCAGCAGCCTGATGTATGACGATGGCCTGGCACGCTTTTCGGTATTCCTCGAGCCGATCGGCAACGAGTCCGGTATCGATACCCGTGCCCAGCTCGGACCTACCGTCGCAGTGTCGCGGCGTCTGACCACGCCCAAGGGCAAGGTAATGGTCACGGTGGTCGGCGAAATTCCGCTGGGCACTGCCGAGCGTGTCGCCTTGTCGATGCGGGCTCAGGATGCCCAGGCGCGTCAATGACGGCACAGTGCCCTGACAGCTCTTGTTACACAGAGCTGACATGAAATTAAGGCATTGTCATTTGCAATCCTGCCGCAAATTTTCTATAGGTCAGGCTTCTCGGAGTCTGGCCTTTCCTGCGTCTGCGGGAACCTAACTGCTAACTACGCTCGTTGTGACGGGAGCCGTATGTCAATACCACGCTTGAAAACCTACCTATCGATGTTCGCTGCCGTGCTGATGCTCGGCCAGGTGCTCAGCGCCCAGGCCGAGGAGTCTCTGCCGGACTTCACCACCCTGGTCGAGCAAGCCTCGCCGGCGGTGGTCAACATCAGTACCAAGCAGAAGCTGCCGGATCGCCGCGTCGCCGCCGGGCAGATGCCCGACTTGGAAGGCCTGCCGCCGATGTTCCGCGAGTTCTTCGAACGCAACATGCCGCAGCAGCCGCGTTCGCCGCGCGGTGATCGCCAGCGTGAAGCGCAGTCGCTGGGGTCGGGCTTCATCATTTCCAACGACGGCTACGTGCTGACCAACAATCACGTAGTGGCCGACGCCGACGAGATCATCGTCCGCCTTTCCGACCGCAGCGAGCTGCAGGCTAAGTTGGTAGGCACCGACCCACGCACCGACGTGGCCTTGCTCAAGGTCGACGGCAAGAATCTGCCGACCGTCAAACTGGGCGACTCGGAAAAGCTCAAGGTCGGTGAGTGGGTGCTGGCCATCGGTTCGCCGTTCGGCTTCGACCACTCGGTGACCAAGGGTATCGTCAGCGCCAAGGGCCGCACGTTGCCCAACGACACCTATGTGCCGTTCATCCAGACCGACGTGGCCATCAACCCGGGCAACTCCGGTGGCCCGCTGTTCAACATGAAAGGCGAGGTAGTGGGCATCAACTCACAGATCTTCACCCGTTCCGGCGGCTTCATGGGGCTGTCGTTCGCCATCCCTATCGACGTGGCGATCGATGTGTCGAACCAGCTGAAGAAAGACGGCAAGGTCAGCCGCGGCTGGCTGGGCGTGGTGATCCAGGAGGTCAACAAGGACCTGGCCGAGTCGTTCGGCCTGGACAAACCGGCCGGTGCTCTGGTGGCCCAGGTCCTGGAAAACGGCCCGGCAGCCAAGGGCGGCCTGCAAGTGGGGGACGTGATCCTGAGCATGAACGGCCAGCCGATCGTCATGTCCGCCGACCTGCCGCACTTGGTGGGCAGCCTGAAGGATGGCGAGAAAGCCAAGCTCGAGATCATTCGCAACGGCAAGCGTCAAAACCTGGATGTGACCATCGGCGCATTGCCGGAAGATGACGCCGACATCGGCATGGGCCTTGGGGCCGATGGCAGTGCCGAGCGCAGCAGCAACCGCCTGGGTGTGTCTGTCGCCGACCTGAGTGCCGAGCAGAAGAAATCGCTCGAACTCAAGGGTGGGGTAGTCATCAAGGAGGTCCAGGATGGCCCGGCGGCCATGATCGGCCTGCGCCCGGGCGATGTGATCAGCCACCTGAACAACCAGGCCATCGCCTCGGCCAAGCAGTTCACCGAAATCGCCAAGGACCTGCCGAAGAACCGTTCGGTGTCCATGCGCGTGTTGCGCCAGGGGCGCGCCAGCTTCATCACCTTCAAGCTGGCTGAATAAGCTGGATGAACGGTAGAGAAAGGGTGGCTTCGGCTGCCCTTTTTCATGAGTGAGCAGGCGCCAACTGCCCGTGGCAACCGGTTGCCACGCAACCTGTATACAGCCCGATAGAGGAATCTCCCATATCCCTCCGGCTTGAGGTACAATTCCCGGCTATTTTTCGGCGGGCGTCCGGCTCGCAGCCTTTTCGAGTGTTGACCCGTGAGTGATTTGAGTCATATCCGCAATTTCTCCATCATCGCCCACATCGACCATGGCAAGTCGACGCTGGCCGACCGTTTCATCCAGATGTGCGGTGGCCTGTCGGCGCGCGAAATGGAAGCCCAGGTCCTCGATTCCATGGACCTTGAGCGCGAACGCGGTATCACCATCAAGGCCCACAGCGTCACGCTGCATTACAAGGCGCAGGATGGTAAAACCTACCAGCTGAACTTCATCGACACCCCCGGCCACGTCGACTTCACCTATGAAGTCTCGCGCTCGCTGGCGGCGTGCGAGGGTGCATTGCTGGTGGTAGACGCTGGCCAAGGCGTCGAGGCGCAGTCGGTGGCCAACTGCTACACCGCCATCGAGCAGGGCCTGGAAGTCATGCCCGTACTGAACAAGATGGACCTGCCCCAGGCTGACCCGGACCGCGTCAAGGACGAGATCGAGAAGATCATCGGCATCGACGCCACCGACGCCGTGGCTTGCAGTGCCAAGAGCGGCATGGGCGTCGACGAGGTGCTCGAGCGCCTGGTGCATACCATCCCCGCGCCGACCGGCGAGATCGACGCTCCGCTGCAGGCGCTGATCATCGATTCCTGGTTCGACAACTACCTGGGCGTGGTCTCGCTGGTGCGTGTGCGCCAGGGGCGCGTCAAGAAGGGCGACAAGATTCTGGTCAAGTCCACCGGCAAGGTACACCTGGTCGACAGCGTCGGCGTATTCACCCCGAAACACACCCAGACCGCCGATCTGAAAGCCGGTGAAGTGGGCTTCATCATCGCCAGCATCAAGGACATTCACGGTGCGCCGGTCGGTGACACCCTGACCCTGTCCAGCACCCCGGAAGTCGAAGTGCTGCCAGGATTCAAGAAGATCCAGCCGCAGGTCTACGCGGGTCTGTTCCCGGTTAGTTCCGACGACTTCGAGGACTTCCGCGACGCCCTGCAGAAGCTGACCCTGAACGACTCGTCGCTGCAGTACATGCCGGAAAGCTCCGACGCCCTGGGCTTCGGCTTCCGTTGCGGCTTCCTGGGCATGCTGCACATGGAGATCATCCAGGAGCGCCTGGAGCGCGAATACGACCTGGACCTGATCACCACCGCGCCAAGCGTGATCTACGAGCTCGAGCTCAAGACCGGCGAGACCATCGTCGTCGACAACCCGTCGAAGCTGCCCGACGTCTCGTCCGTCACCGACTTCCGCGAGCCGATCGTTACCGCGACGATCCTGGTGCCGCAGGAACACCTGGGCAACGTCATCACCCTGTGCATCGAGAAGCGTGGCGTGCAGCGCGACATGCAGTTCCTCGGCAGCCAGGTGCAGGTGCGTTACGACATGCCGATGAACGAAGTGGTCCTGGACTTCTTCGACCGGCTCAAGTCCACCAGCCGCGGCTACGCGTCGCTGGATTACCATTTCGACCGCTACCAGTCGGCCAACCTGGTCAAGCTGGACGTGTTGATCAACGGCGACAAGGTCGATGCCCTGGCCCTGATCGTGCATCGCGACAACGCCGCCTACAAAGGCCGTGCGTTGACCGAAAAGATGAAGGAACTGATCCCTCGGCAGATGTTCGACGTGGCGATCCAGGCAGCTATCGGCGGCCAGATCATTGCCCGGACAACCGTCAAGGCGCTCAGAAAGAACGTACTGGCCAAGTGCTATGGCGGTGACGTCAGCCGTAAGAAGAAGCTGCTGGAGAAGCAGAAGGCCGGTAAGAAACGCATGAAGCAGGTGGGTAACGTGGAGATTCCACAGGAAGCCTTCCTCGCTGTGCTCAGGTTGGATAGCTAGGTCCTATGTCGCTAAATTTCCCGCTGTTGCTCGTCATCGCCGTTGCCGTCTGCGGTCTGTTGGGTCTGCTCGACCTGCTGTTCCTGGCCCCGCGCCGGCGTGCAGCGATCGCCAACTACCAGGGCAGCGTCAGCCAGCCCGAAATGGCCGTGGTCGAACGCCTGAACAAGGAGCCGTTGCTGGTTGAGTACGGCAAGTCGTTCTTCCCGGTGCTGTTCATCGTGCTGGTGTTGCGTTCGTTCCTGGTAGAACCGTTCCAGATCCCGTCGGGGTCGATGAAGCCGACGCTGGAAGTGGGCGACTTTATCCTGGTGAACAAGTTCTCCTACGGTATTCGCCTGCCGGTGATCGACACGAAGGTCATCGCGGTGGGTGATCCGCAGCGCGGGGATGTGATGGTGTTCCGCTACCCGAGCGACCCCAACGTCAACTACATCAAGCGTGTGGTCGGCCTGCCGGGTGATGTGATCCGCTACACAGCCGACAAGCGCCTGTTCGTCAATGGCCAGGCGATTGCCGAGCAGTTGGTTGGCAGCGAGCCGGGCACCCTGGGCAGCGCCGAGCTGTACAAGGAGAAGCTCGGTGAAGCCGAGCACCTGATCCGCAAGGAAATGACCCGCTATCGCATGCCGCCGGACCAGCAATGGACCGTGCCGGCGGGTCACTACTTCATGATGGGTGACAACCGCGACAACTCCAACGACAGCCGTTTCTGGGATGATCCGAACATTCCCAAGGAACTGCACGGCATGGTTCCGGACCGGAACATCGTCGGCAAGGCCTTCGCGGTCTGGATGAGCTGGCCAGAGCCGAAACTCAGCCACTTCCCGAACCTGTCGCGGGTCGGGCTGATCCATTGAGTAACGACGGCGCTGTCCACGGACGGCGCCGATTGCATTTCTGACATAGGCTGTGTTCTCAGGGAACGAGGCTTTCGCCGTTGCCGGCGTCTGCCCACAGTCAAACCGTCTTTCAGGATGTTGATTTGAACAACGCGTTGAACATTGCCGGGGTGGCCCCATGAGTGGTTCCCTTGCACGCCTGGAGCGCAAGCTCGGCTACACCTTCAAGAACCAGGACCAGATGCTGCTGGCCCTGACCCATCGCAGCTACGCCGGGCGCAATAACGAGCGCCTGGAGTTCCTTGGCGATGCCATCCTCAACTTCGTGGTCGGCGAGGCGTTGTTCGAGCGCTTCCCGCAGGCACGTGAAGGCCAGTTGTCGCGTCTTCGCGCACGCCTGGTCAAGGGCGAGACCCTGGCGCGGCTGGCCCGCGGCTTCGACCTGGGCGAATACCTGCGCCTGGGCTCGGGTGAGCTGAAAAGCGGTGGTTTCCGTCGCGAGTCGATTCTTGCCGACGCCCTCGAGGCCCTGATCGGTGCGATCTACCAGGACGCCGACATGCAGACCGCACGCGAGCGAATCCTCGCCTGGCTGACCGACGAGTTCGATGGACTGACCCTGGTCGATACCAACAAGGACCCCAAGACGCGCCTGCAGGAGTTCCTGCAGTCGCGTGCCTGCGAGTTGCCACGTTACGAAGTGGTGGATATCCAGGGCGAACCGCACTGCCGGACCTTCTTCGTCGAATGCGAAGTGGTCTTGCTGAACAAGAAAAGCCGCGGCCAGGGCGTGAGCCGGCGTATCGCCGAGCAGGTCGCCGCCGCCGCCGCATTGATCGCCCTGGGCGTGGAGAATGGCAATGACTGAGAATACTTCGACCCGCTGCGGCTACGTGGCCATCGTCGGTCGCCCCAACGTGGGCAAGTCCACGCTGCTCAACCACATCCTCGGCCAGAAGCTGGCGATCACCTCGCGCAAGCCGCAGACCACCCGCCACAACATGCTCGGTATCAAGACCGAGGGTGACGTGCAAGCGATCTACGTTGATACCCCTGGCATGCACAAGGCCAACGACAAGGCCCTGAACCGCTACATGAACCGCAACGCTTCGGCGGCCCTGAAGGACGTCGACGTGGTGATCTTCGTGGTCGACCGCACCAAGTGGACCGACGAAGACCAGTTGGTGCTGGAGCGCGTGCAGTACGTGACCGGCCCGCTGATCATCGCGGTCAACAAAACCGACCGCATGGAAGAGAAGGCCGAGCTGATCCCGCACCTGCAGTGGCTGCAAGAGCAGCTGCCGAACGCCGAGGTGATGCCGATTTCCGCGCAGCAGGGGCACAACCTCGAAGCGCTGGAAGCACAGATCGCCAAGCACCTGCCCGAGAACGATCACTTCTTCCCGGAAGACCAGATCACCGACCGTAGCAGCCGCTTCCTCGCAGCCGAGCTGGTGCGCGAGAAGATCATGCGTCAGCTCGGTGCGGAGCTGCCGTACCAGATCACCGTGGAGATCGAGGAGTTCAAGCAGCAGGGCCATGTGCTGCACATCCATGCGCTGATCCTGGTTGAACGCGATGGCCAGAAGAAGATCATCATTGGCGACAAGGGCGAGCGCATCAAGCGCATCGGCTCCGAGGCGCGCAAGGACATGGAAGTGCTGTTCGACTCCAAGGTCATGCTCAACCTGTGGGTCAAGGTCAAAGGCGGCTGGTCCGACGACGAGCGCGCCCTGCGTTCGCTGGGTTACGGCGACCTGTAATACGCCGACCGGCCCCGTGCCTCTGGTGGGAGCGGCGATGCAGCGGCCCACTTGCCCTACGATAGCTATCGCGGGACAAGTCGGGCCGCCGCATCGCCGCTCCCACAGTCATTTATGACGTCGAGAAATCGCTGATGGAACAACCCACCTCCCAGCCGGCCTACGTACTGCACAGTCGCGCCTACAAGGAAACCAGTGCGCTGGTGGACTTCCTTACCCCGCAAGGCAAGGTACGCGCGGTGCTGCGCCGGGCGCGGGGTAAGGGCGGCAGCCTGGTGCGACCGTTCGTGCCGCTGGAGGTGGAGCTGCGCGGGCGCGGTGAGTTGAAGAACGTCGGCCGCCTGGATGCCGTCGGCATTGCTGCCTGGTTGCACGGCGACGCGCTGTTCAGCGGGCTGTACCTCAACGAGCTGCTGATGCGCCTGCTGCCCGCAGAGGCGCCGCACCCGGCGCTGTTCGAGCACTACACCCTGACCTTGCAGGCCCTGGCCGACGGGCGTGCGCTGGAGCCGCTGTTGCGCTCCTTCGAATGGCGCCTGCTGGATGAGCTGGGCTATGCCTTCGCCCTGGACCATGACGTCAATGACCTGCCCGTCGTCGCCGAGGGACTCTACCGCCTGCAGGTCGACGCGGGCCTCGAGCGGGTCGAACTGTTCCAGCCCGGTTTGTTCAAGGGCGGCGAATTGCTGGCCCTGGCCCAGGCCGACTGGGAGGCGCCCGGTGCCTTGCTCGCCGCCAAGCGCCTGATGCGCCAAGCCCTGGCGGTACACCTGGGGCCCAAGCCACTGGTCAGCCGGGAACTGTTTCGCAAGCGCTGATCAGCACGTATGCTGTGGCCCTCAACCTTCAGGAGTGCCCCTTCGTGACTCACAGCAACCGCATGCTTCTCGGCGTCAATATCGACCACGTGGCGACCCTGCGCCAGGCCCGAGGCACCCGCTATCCGGACCCGGTCAAGGCCGCCCTGGACGCTGAGGAAGCGGGTGCCGACGGCATCACCGTACACCTGCGCGAAGACCGCCGGCATATCCAGGAGCGCGACGTGCTGCTGCTCAAGGATGTGCTGCAGACCCGCATGAACTTCGAAATGGGCGTCACCGAAGAGATGATGGCCTTCGCCGAGAAGATCCGCCCGGCGCACATCTGCCTGGTGCCGGAAACCCGTCAGGAGCTGACCACCGAAGGCGGCCTCGATGTCGCTGGCCAGGAGGCGCGGATCAAGGCAGCGGTCGAGCGCTTGTCACGCACCGGTGCCGAGGTGTCGTTGTTCATCGATGCCGACGAGCGCCAGATCGAAGCCTCGCGCCGTGTCGGCGCCCCGGCCATCGAGCTGCATACCGGTCGCTATGCTGACGCCGAGACTCCGACCGAAGTGGCCGAGGAACTCAAGCGCATCGTCGATGGCGTCGCGTTTGGCGTTGGTCAGGGCCTGATCGTCAACGCCGGGCATGGCCTGCACTACCACAATGTGGAGGCGGTGGCGGCAATCAAAGGCATCAATGAACTGAACATCGGTCATGCGTTGGTGGCCCATGCGCTGTTCGTCGGCTTCAAGGCCGCGGTGGCGGAGATGAAGGCGCTGATCGTCGCCGCTTCGCGCTGATTTTCTAACCGTCTGCACCGGCCTCATCGCCGGCAAGCCGGCTCCCACAGGTACTGCGCGGCACTCAAGGCCAGTGCGATCCATGTGGGAGCCGGCTTGCCGGCGATGAGGCCGTTGGCATCAACCACTTACTCCGCTCGAAATACCAGAGTGAAGCGGGTAGGGCCCAACGGACTGCTCCTCACCTCGACCCGCCCCCCATGCAATTGCATGATCGACTTGACGATCGCCAACCCCAGCCCGGTTCCGCCCTCCAGCCGTGAACGCCCGGCGCCTGCCCGGTAAAAGCGTTCGAACAGGTGCGGCAGGTGCGTCTCCTCTATCCCCGTGCCCTGGTTCTGCACCCACACGGCAATCTCGTTGCCCAGCCGCTCAATGCCCACGGCCACCGGTTTGCTTTCGGGACCATGGCGAATAGCGTTGCTCAGCAGGTTCGACAGCGCCCGCTGGAACATCAGCCGGTCCGCCAGGGCCGTGCCCCAGCCTTGCAGGTGCAAGGAAATACCCTTGAGCTCGGCGCTGAACGTGAACAGCTCGCTCACGCGCGCCACTTCATCCGCCACTTTGATCGGTATCAGGGTGATCTGGGTCTGCGGTTGGCTGACCTGGGCGAGGAACAGCATGTCGTTGATGATGCGGTTCAGGCGGGTCAGCTCCTCGACGCTGTCTTCCAGGGCTTCGCGGTACTTGTCGCCGTCACGCTCGCGGGCCAGGGTGACCTGGGCCTTGCCCATCAGGTTGCCGATCGGCGTACGCAGTTCATGGGCAAGGTCGTCGGAGAACTGCGACAGTTGGCGTACCCCTTGGTCGAGCCGGTCAAGCATGACGTTGATGGCTCGCGCCAAGTTGGCGAGCTCGGCCGGCAGGCCCTCATCCGGCAGACGATGCTCCAGGTCCTGGGTCGAGACTTGCCCGGCGATGCGGCGAAAATGCCGCAGCGGGCGCAGGCCGCGCTGCACCAATTTCCAGGCGGCGATGCCGATCAGTACCAGCAGCAGCGGCAAGGCCAGCAGGGTCGAGTGCAGGTAGGCCTGCAGCAGGCTGTTGTCATCGCTGCGGTTGAGCGACATCAGTACCTTGACCGGGGTGTCGTCGCGCAGGCGCATCAAGCGGCTGGCGGTGAGGATCTCGTTGTCGCCGTCGTCGCGCCAGGCATGAAAGGTCAGTCGGTCGTCCGCCTCCAGGTTCAGCAGGTGCTCGGACTGCAGGGCCGGGCCGAGGCTAAGCAGCGTCGGGTGACGGCCGTTGACGGCCATCACGCTGAGGCTGAGGTTGTCGTGGCCCAGGACCAGGTCGAGCAGGTGATGGGAGCGGGCGCCCAGATCGTCGCTGCGCAGACCGGCGCGCAGATTGTGCTCGACTTGCTGCATCTTGCGCGCCAGATCCTTGCGTGCGCGGCTGTCGAGCTCGTGGTCGAGGGCGAACACCGCCAGACACGCCAGCAGCAGCACCAGTGCTGCGCCCAACAGGGTGACGCTCAGCCCCAGGCGCAGCGACAGGCTGTGGCGCTTCACGTCCGTGCCTCGAGCACATAGCCAACGCCGCGCAGCGTATGGATCAGCTTGTCCTCGAAGGGGTCGTCGATCTTCGCCCGCAGGCGGCGAATCGACACCTCCACAACGTTGGTGTCGCAGTCGAAGTTCATGTCCCACACCAGCGAGATGATCTGGGTGCGTGACAGCACTTCGCCGCTCTGACGCATCAACAGGTGCAGCAAGGCGAACTCCTTGGCGGTCAGGTCGATGCGCTGGCCGTTGCGCCAGGCGCGGTGGCGACCGGGGTCGAGCTCGAGGTCGGCGACTTTCAGCGTGCTGGGTTGCAGGTGCTGGTCGTTGCGGCGCAACAGGCTGCGGATACGGGCTAGTAGCTCGGGGAATTCGAAGGGTTTGAGCAGGTAGTCGTCCGCGCCCAGGTCCAGCCCCTTGACCCGGTCTGCCAGGCGACCGTGGGCGGTGAGCATCATGATCCGCGTGGACGACTCCGCGCGCAGGCGCTGCAGCACGCCCCAGCCATCAAGCTCGGGCAGGTTGACGTCGAGGATCACCAGGTCGTAGGGCTGGTGGCGGGCCAGGTGCAGGCCGTCGGTGCCGGTGTGGGCGCAGTCGACTACATAGCCGTTCTCGCGCAGGCCCTGCTGCAGGTAATCGGCGGTGCGGGGTTCGTCCTCGATGATCAGTAGGCGCATGGTTGGGCTCGGCTCGATGAAAGGGGGCGATTCTCGACCCTGTAGTGGCATCAGGGTCAAGCGGTGGGGATGTTACTGGATGCGAATGGTCAAGCGGTGGGGATTGCGGATTTGTAATGTGCGGGTCATGTGCATGAAAGCTCAGGCGCCATCATGGCAAACCCGCGCCACAAGAGGCTGTGCGCGCCTTTCAACACTGTAATGTCCGCCTCACCTTGGCGTTAGCTAGCGCTTGCAATCATGGCCCTGTCGATACGGTTATCACGAGGCAAGCACGATGAACCTGACCAAGTACCTGCTGCTGGCGATCCTCGCCGTGGGCAGCACCAGCGTTTTCGCCGAAGGTGGTGCGGAGCGTTCGAAGCAATTCTGGCAAGCATTCCGCGAGGATCAGGCGCGGCTGTATGGCGACAAGCAGCAGGCCGTGGCCGAACGCGAGCGCAAGGCCGATGAGAAGGCCCGCGAGTTGGCCAAGGATTGAGTACCACGCACCTGCGCCGCGACAGCTCCTCGTCGCAGGTGAGCTTGGGCGCCCTAAGGGGCGCCTTTTTTATTTGCGCGCCAGCAATGTGGCGCGGCGTGGCGCCGGCAGGCCTTCGATGGTCTTGCCGTGGTCGTTCGGGTCGAGGAAGTCGCCGAGCGACTGGTAGCGCATCCACTCGGTGCTGCGTTGCTCGTCGACGCCGGTGACGCTGACATCCACGCAACGCACATCGCTGAAGCCGGCGCGGCGCAGCCAGCGCTCCAATGCCGGAACCGACGGCAGGAACCATACGTTGCGCATCTGCGCGTAGCGGTCCTCGGGCACCAGCACCTGGTTTTCGTCGCCCTCGATCACCAGGGTTTCCAGCACCAGTTCACCGCCCTTGACCAGGCAATCCTTGAGCGCCAGCAGGTGCTCGATGGGCGAGCGGCGGTGGTAGAACACGCCCATGGAGAACGCGGTGTCGAAACCTTCGAGGTTGGCCGGCAGCTCTTCGAGGGCGAACGGCAGGTGCCACGCCGGCAAGTCCGGCAGGTATTGCTGCACGGCCTGGAACTGACAGAAGAACAACCAGTTGGGGTCGACGCCGATGACCAGGTCGGCGCCGGCTCCGAGCATGCGCCACTGGTAGTAGCCGTTACCGCAACCCACGTCGAGCACGCGCTTGCCCTTGAGGTCCAGGTGCGGGCCGACCCGCGACCATTTCCAGTCCGAGCGCCATTCGGTATCGACATGCACGCCGAACAGGTCGAACGGGCCCTTGCGCCAGGGCGACAGGCCCATCAGCGCCTGGCGCATCTGCGCCCGGGTGGCGTCGTCGCAGTCGCAGTCCAGGCGCAGGCCGTCGACCAGGTCGACTTCGCTCGGGGTCAGGCGCGGCAGTGCGTCAAGGGCGCCGCGCCAGCGATCGAGGTCGCCGTGGCCTTTTTCCAACTTGCTCTCGAGTTGCGCCTGCAGGCCTTGGGACCAGGTGGCAAGGGGGGTGCCCGCCAGGCGGCGGACAAGGGGGGACAGATCGATCATGGCAGGGCTATCAGCGAGGCGAAGTTGAGGCATTGGAACCAGGGCACGACCTTGGAGAAGCCGGCGGCGCGCAGGCGCGCTTCATGGGTTTCCAGGGTGTCGGGTTTCATCACGTTCTCGATGGCGCTGCGTTTCTGGGCGATTTCCAGTTCGCTGTAGCCATTGGCACGCTTGAAGTCCAGGTGCAGTTCGTTGAGCAGCTCCTGCTCCTGGGCGTCGGTGAAGTGCAGTTTCTCCGAGAGAATCAACGCGCCGCCCGGCAAAAGTGCCTGGCGGATGCGGGCAAGCAGTTCCAGGCGCTGTTCAGGGGCGACGAACTGCAGGGTGAAGTTCATCGCCACTACCGAGGCCGGCTCGAAGGGCAGGGCGAGAATATCGGCCTCCAGCACTTGCACCGGCAGCAACTCCTGGAACATCGAGTCCTGGGCGGTAAGGTACTGGCGGCAGCGCTCGACCATGGCCGCGGAGTTGTCCACCGCGATCACCCGGCAGCCGTCCGTGCGTACATGGCGGCGCAACGCCTGGGTCACCGCGCCCAGCGAGGCGCCGAGGTCGTACAGTGCGGAGCCCGGCTGGGCGAAGCGCGCGGCCAGCACGCCGAGGTTCTCGACGATGGTCGGGTAACCGGGCACCGAACGCTTGATCATGTCCGGGAACACCTGCACCACGTCTTCGTTGAAGACGAAGTCGGGCACCTGCTCCAGGGGTTGGGCGAAAAGGCGGTCGGGTTGTTTGCTCACGGTGGGTCCAGGCGGCTGGCAATCTACAGGGGCGGCATTCTAGCCAAACCACGGCAAGCTTGCATGACTGGCTGACCGGCGCCGTTCGCTCAGTTGACCCGAATGGCGCAATCGAAGGTCTGTACCGGACGTACTTCCGGGGCCCAGGGCTGCTGGTAGACCAGGATCAGGTGGCCCTCGCCTGCGGCCTTGGCCTGGAAGCGCCAGCTGGAAAGCCCGCCACTGCCGACGATGCCGGCTTGCTCCGGAGAGCTGTATACCTCGGGGCCGAGGCTGCGCAGGATCTCCGAAGCCGGGTTCTGCAGCAGCCAGCGGTAGCCGGTGGTGGGGTTGCTGGGCAGCGTGAGGGTCAGGGTCTGGCCGACTAGCAGGCGCTTGGGGCATTCGCTTTCGCCGTCCAGTTCGACGGTGCGTTGCGGTTGCTGGGCGCAGGCGGTGAGCAGGGCCAGGGCGGCGGGAACGAGCAGGCGAGGGAGGGTCATGTTGGCTCCTGAAGCTGGAATGGCCTGAGGATAACCGAAGCTGTCGCAAGTGTGTGTGGTCTGCGCGGGCCCTATCGCCGGCAAGCCGGCTCCCACAAGTAGGGTACATGCTGCACTTGGTGGGAGCCGGCTTGCCGGCGATAGGGCCGCAACGCGGCCCCGTCCTCTTTAGAACAATACTTTCGCTACATCGGCGAAGCGCTTGGCGAAATGCACGGTCAAGCCTTCCTTCAGGTACTCCGGCAACTCCTCGAAATCGCCACGGTTGGCCTCCGGCAGGATCAGCTCGAAGATTTTCTGTCGCCGTGCGGCGATCACTTTCTCGCGCACCCCGCCGATCGGCAGTACCTGGCCGGTCAAGGTCAGCTCGCCGGTCATGGCCACGCCTTTCTTCGGCGCCTGGTCGCGGGCCAGCGACAGCAAGGCGCTGGCCATGGTCACGCCGGCGCTGGGGCCGTCCTTGGGCGTGGCGCCCTCGGGTACGTGCAGGTGGATGAACGCCTCGTTGAAGTAGCCGGGTGTGCCACCGAACTGCTTGAGGTTCGAGCTGATGTAGCTGTAGGCGATCTCCGCCGATTCCTTCATCACGTCACCCAGCTGCCCGGTGAGCTTGAGACCGCGGTTGAGGCTGTGGATGTGCGTGGCCTCGATCGGCAGGGTGGCGCCGCCCATGCTGGTCCAGGCAAGGCCGGTGATCACCCCCTTGCCGGCCAGCACCTGCTCGCTGCGGAACACCGGCATGCCCAGGGCGGGCTCGAGGTCCTTGGCGGCGATCTTGAGCTTGGCGTCCGGGTCTTCCAGCAGTTTGACCACCGACTTGCGCACCAGCTTGCCCAGCTGCTTCTCCAGCTGGCGCACCCCGGCTTCGCGGGCATAGCCCTCGATCACCGCGCGCAGCGCGGCATCGTTGATGCTCAGGCTGGTCTTGGCCACACCGGCCTTGTCCAGCTGCTTGGGCCACAGGTGGCGCTTGGCGATGGCCAGCTTCTCTTCGGTGATGTAGCCGGACAGGCGGATCACTTCCATGCGGTCGAGCAAGGGGCCGGGGATCGAGTCGAGGGTGTTGGCGGTGCAGACGAACAGCACCTTGGACAGGTCCAGGCGCAGGTCCAGGTAATGGTCGAGGAAGTCGATGTTCTGCTCGGGGTCGAGGGTCTCCAGCAGCGCCGAGGCCGGGTCGCCCTGGTAGCTCTGGCCCATCTTGTCGATCTCGTCGAGCATGATCACCGGGTTCATCACCTCGACTTCCTTCAGCGCCTGCACCAGCTTGCCCGGCTGGGCGCCGATGTAGGTGCGACGGTGGCCCTTGATCTCGGCTTCGTCACGCATGCCGCCGACGCTGAAGCGGTAGAACGGCCGGCCCAGGGACTCGGCGATGGACTTGCCAATGCTGGTCTTGCCCACACCGGGCGGGCCCACCAGCAGCACGATGGAGCCGCTGATCTCGCCCTTCCAGGCGCCGACGGCAAGGAACTCGAGGATGCGCTCCTTGATGTCGTCTAGCCCGGCGTGGTGGCGGTCGAGCACCTTGCGCGCGTGCTTGAGGTCGAGCTTGTCCTTGCCGTACACACCCCAGGGCAGGGCGGTTGCCCACTCCAGGTAGTTGCGGGTGACGGCATACTCCGGCGAGCCGGTCTCGAGGATCGCCAGCTTGCCCATCTCCTCGTCGATGCGTTTTTTCGCCTGCTCAGGCAGGGTCTTGCCCGCCAGGCGCTGCTGGAACTGCTCCACGTCGGCGCTGCGGTCGTCCTTGGTCAGGCCCAGCTCCTGCTGGATGACCTTGAGCTGTTCCTTGAGGAAGAATTCGCGCTGGTGCTCGCCGATCTGGCGATTCACCTCGGCGGAGATCTCGTTCTGCAGACGGGCGACCTCGACCTCCTTGCGCAGCATCGGCAGGACCTTTTCCATGCGCTTGAGCATGGGCACGCAATCGAGCACTTCCTGCAGCTGGTTGCCGGTGGCTGAGGTGAGGGCGGCGGCGAAGTCGGTCAGTGGCGATGGATCATTGGGGCTGAAGCGGTTGAGGTAGTTCTTCAGTTCTTCGCTGTACAGCGGGTTGAGCGGCAGCAGCTCCTTGATCGCGTTGATCAGGGCCATGCCGTAGGCCTTCACCTCGTCGGTGGGCTCCGCCGGCTGGCGTGGGTAGTCGACCTCCACCAGGTAGGGCGGGCGGTGGTGCTTGAGCCAGGTGCGGATGCGTACGCGGGTCAGGCCCTGGGCGACGAACTGCAACTTGCCGCCTTCGCGGCTGGCGTGGTGGACCTTCACCAGGGTGCCGTATTCGGGCAGGGCCTTGGTGTCGAAGTGGCGGTGGTCTTCCGGCGGGGTGTCCATGAAGAACAGCGCCAGGGAGTGGTGCGGGGTCTTGGCGACCAGGTCGAGGGTTTCGGCCCAGGGTTCTTCATTGACGATCACCGGCAGCACTTGCGCGGGGAAGAACGGGCGGTTGTGGATCGGGATCACGTAGACCTTGTCCGGCAGTTGCTGGCCGGGCAGGGCGAGATGGTGACCGGGGGCGGTCGCGGGATCGAGAGGTTCGACTTCGCTGTGTTCGTCGGGGTGTTCCGGGAAATCCTGCTGGTCGCTCATGGGGCACCTGCGTGAATGGCTATGGTGCTTAGATGGGGCGGTGGTTGGCAGGTTTCAATGGTAGACGAAGGGGGGAGAACTGCGGGGGAAACAATAGCGGGGCAAGCCCGCTCCCTCGGTGGGAGCGGGCTTGCCCCGCGATAGGCGTGACGCTTACTCAGCCAATTTGTAAGCGATGATGTAGTCGCCCATTTTCGTGCCCAGCGAGCCATGGCCGCCCGCGGTCACCAGCACGTACTGCTTACCATCCTTGCCGGTGTAGCTCATCGGCGTGGCCTGGCCGCCGGCTGGCAGGCGAGCCTTCCACAGCTCCTGGCCGTTCTTCACGTCGTAGGCGCGCAGGTACTGGTCCAGGGTGCCGCTGAGGAAGCCGACACCGCCGGCGGTGACGATCGAGCCACCCATGCTCGGTACGCCCACCGGTATGCCGATCGGCACCGGGGTGCTGTCGCGGGTGGTGCCGTTCTTGTGCTTCCACACCACCTTGTTGGTGAACAGGTCGATGGCTGCCACGTAGCCCCATGCTGGCGCCTGGCACGGAATGCCCAGCGGTGACATGAACGGGTGCATGGTCACGGCGTACGGCGCACCGGTGTTCGGCTGCACGCCGCTGGTCTCGCTTTCGCGCTTGCTGCCCTCGGCCACCTGTTCACGCGGCACCATCTTCGACACGAAAGCCATGTAGTTCGGCGAGGTGAAGAGGATCTGGCGTACCGGGTCGACCGAGACGCTGCCCCAGTTGAACACGCCGACGTTACCCGGGTAGACCAGGCTGCCCTGCTCGGACGGCGGGGTGTACTGGCCTTCGTAGCGCAGGCTGCGGAACTGGATGCGGCAGAGCATCTGGTCGAACGGCGTGGCGCCCCACATGGCCTGTTCGGTCAGGTCTGGGCCGAGCAGGTTGAGGTCGGAGCGGGCCTGAGTCGGCGCGGTGTGGTCGCCCTTGACCGCGCCTTGCGGTACCGGGATCTCGCGGATCGGCACGATCGGTGTGCCGTCGCGGCGGTCGAGCACGTACAGGCTGCCTTGCTTGGTCGGCACGATGACCGCGGGTTTAACACCGTCGTCGGTCTTCAGGTGGACCAGGGTGGGCTGGCTGCCGACGTCCATGTCCCACAGGTCGTGGTGGGTGAACTGGTAGTTCCAGCGTGCCTTGCCGGTGGCCAGGTCCAGGGCGACGATGCCGGCGCTGTACTTCTCGGCGCCCGGGGTGCGGTCGGCGCCCCACTGGTCGGGAGTCTGGTTGCCCAGTGGCAGGTAGATCATGCCGAGGTCTTCGTCGACGCTGGCGATCGACCACATGTTGGCCGAGTTGCGGCTGTAGAACTTGCCGTCGGCCAGGGGCTTGGTGTCGTCCGGGTTGTTGCTGTCCCAGTTCCACACCAGGTGACCGTCGTGTACGTCGTAGGCGCGGATCACGCCGGACGGCTCGTTGGTCGATTCGTTGTCGGTCACGTGGCCACCGATGATCACCAGGCTGCGGGTGATCGCGGCCGGCGAGGTGGAGTAGTAGCCACCGGCGGTGAACGGGCCGATGCCGCGGGTCAGATCGATCACGCCCTGGTTGGCGAAGCCCTCGCAGACCTTGCCGTTGTCGGCGTTGATGGCGATCAGGCGGGCGTCGGCAGTAGGCAGGTAGAGGCGGCGCGGGCAGGCCTGGGCCACGGCCTGGCCTGCGTCGGTGATTTTCGGCGCGGGGCTGCCATCGCGGCTGACGTAGCTGTTCTCGTCATAGTACGAGACGCCGCGGCAGGTCATGTGGGCGAAGCCCTTGAAAGTGCCGGTGGGGCTCTTGACCTGCGGATCAAAGCGCCAGATCTCGGTGCCGGTGTCCGGGTCCAGGGCCAGCAGGCGGCTGTGGGCAGTGCAGGCGTAGAGCATGCCGTTGACCTTCAGCGGCGTGTTCTGGTTGGTCAGCTCTACCGGGTCGTTCTCGGTTGGCAGATCGCCGGTGCGGATGCGCCAGGCCTCTTCCAGGCGGTAGGCGTTCTGCGGGGTGATCTGGCGCAGCGGCGAGTAGCGGTCGCCATGCTCGGTGCGGCCGTAGGCCTGCCATTCACCGTCGGGCATGGCCGGGGCGGCGCTGCCCATCTCGCTGTTGTCGCGAGTGAACTCGCCACGGATTTCGCCCGGGTGAGTGAACTGGCTGGCCACGGCAGTGGCGCCGGAGGCGACCACGGCGACGCTGAGCAGGGCGGTGTTGACCTTCGACGCAGGGCCGACCAGCGGGCGGCGCGCCCACGGCAGCAGCAGGACCACGCCGATGGCGAACCACATGGCCAGGCGTGGCACCAACTGCCACCAATCCAGGCCGACTTCAAGCAATGCCCAGGCGGTGCTGCCCAGCAGTACCAGGCCATACAGGCCCAGGGCGATGCGCCGCTTGGCCAGCAACAGGATGCCGGACAGGGCGAAGCCGATACCGGCAATCAGGTAGTAAAGCGAGCCGCCCAGCTGGCTCAGCTTGATGCCGCCGGCCAGCAGGGCCAGGCCCATCAGCAACAGCAGCACGCCCATCAGGCGCGGTAGCCAGCGGGTTCCATTCTTGGCACCGTCAGTGCTCATCGTCTGTTCTCCGTAGTGTGAAAGGGTCGGGTTAGAAACTGCTCTGGATCTTCAGGCCGCCGATCAACGCGTCGTCGACCCGCGACACCCCGCCCGGATGGCGGATGTACTGCAGGTTCGGGCGTACGGTGAGCCAGTCGGCCAGGTGGATGCCGTAATAGAGTTCGGCGCTGTACTCGGTGTCCTGCACGGGCAGGACACCGGGGTTGTCGTAGTCGTCCAGGCCATTGACCTGGTTGCTGAGGCGGGCGTTCTTGCGGTAGCCGGGGTTGACATGCACGCGGGCCAGGGCGAAACCGATGTCGTCCTTGGCGCGGGCATCGAACGGCCCTTTGTAAACCACACCTGCCTGCACATAGTTGTCGATGGCATTGGTCTTCTTGTCGTGCATCGTGGCGTTGGCGAATAGGCTCAGGCCGCGCGACTGGTCGGAGGCCAGCGCGGTCACCTGCTGCTGGGCGCCGAGCCACAGGCCGTGCTTGCTCGAGCTGCTGCGATAGGCGGCGCCGCTGATGGCGGCGGGCGTACCGTTGCTGTCCTTGAGTACATCCTGTGCCTTGGCATTACTGTAGTAGTAGCCGGCGCGATATTCCCCTTTCAGGCCATTGACCCGCGGGCTCCAGACCAGTTCGATCGGCATCACCGCGCCCTTGGTGCCGCTGCCGCTGAGCTTGAAGCCGTTGCCGCTCTCGAGGTTGGACGGGTTCTGCTCGAACACCCCGACCTGGGCGTAGAGCGCGTCATTGAGGTTGTAGCGCACGCGCAGGGCCCACTGGCTGACCGGCCAGTTGTACCAGATGCCACCTACCCAGTTGCCCACTTGCGAGCCACAGAAGGCCAGGTTCTGGAAGTCGCAGGGGAAGCTGTTGAAGTCCTCGCCCTCGCCGAAGCGGCCGAATTTCACGTCCAGTGCGCCATCGAAGTACTTCTGCTTGACCCACATCTGGGTCAGCCGCCAGGTCTGGCCACGACCCCAGACTTCCTGGGCCGAGGTGAAGCCGCCGACGCGCGGGTCGTTGATGCGGTCGTTGCTGATGTTGTTGCCGTGACGCTCGGTGATGGTCAGCTGGACCTCGGTGTCGTGCCAGCCGAGGATCTTCTGCAGGTCCATGTTCACGCCGAAGGTGAACTGGTCGCTGTAGCGTGCGGCGCGGTCGTGGCTGTAGCCGCCGTGCAGGTTGCTGCCCATCTCGCCGGTATAGCCAAGGGTGAAGTCGTAGCCCTTCTCCAGTAGTTCGCTGCGAGTACCGCCCCAGTCGCCGAGCATCCACTTCGAGTCCTTGGCGAACATTTCGCTGGCACTGGTGGTAGGGGACAGGGCGCCGAGCAGGGTGGCGAGGGCGAGGCCGGAGTAACGGGTAGTGGGCAGCTGGAGCATGAGATAGCGCTATCTTTTGATTGTTGAAGAAACGGCAAGCGCAACGAGGCCTGGAAGCATCGAAGGGAAATGGCTGCGATTGAGGATCGATGAAGCGATTCAGCTTGCGGCTGGGAGGATATAGGGGAAGTTGTAAGAAAAAAAGACAAAATGTCGCAGGGGATTGTTGCCGATGGGGTAACAGTAAGGGGGCAGGAGGTTGCTTCGCAGCCTGTTCGCCGGCAAGCCGGCTCCCACAGGTCAAGCGCAGTCCTGTGGGAGCTTGCTGCTGAATGGGGACAAACGCCCCCGGCAATCAGAAGCTGGTACGCAGGCCCACCTGTACACTGCGCCCCGGCGCCGGCGCGATATCGCGCAGGATCGAGCTGGCATAGCGCACGGTCTGGTCGGTGAGGTTCTCGCCGCGCACGAACGCCAGCCATTCACTCTGGCCGATGTCGAAGCGATACCCCAGGCTGGCGCCTAGAGTGGTGTAACCATCAGTACTGGTTTCGTTGCTCGGTTTGCGCCGTTGCGACGCGGCATGCTGTACATCGATCCGGGCCTGCCAGCGATCCAGCTCCCAGACCAGACCGCTGTTCAGGCGCAGCGGTGCGATACGCGGCAGCGGCTCGCCGCTGTCGAGGTTCTTGGCCCGGGTATAGTCGCCGGACAGTTCCAGGGCGAAGCTGCCGTAGCGATTTTCCAGCAACTTCCAGCGGTCCTGGGCCTCGATGCCGTAGAAGCGTGCGCGCACACCCTGGTAGGCATATTCCGGGATATCACCGTGATCGTGATCATGGTCGTGGTCATGCCCTTCACGCAGGTTGCCGGTGCCGATCAGGCCGATGTAGTTGCGAAAATGGCTGTAGAACACACCGACGCTGCCCTTGTGGGTGCCGTTGTCGAAGCGCAGGGCCAGGTCGCCGGAGATGGCCTTTTCCTTGTTCAGGTTCGGGTCACCTATCTCGTAGGCGCCGGTCGCCACGTGGGCGCCGTTGGCATACAGCTCGTAGAAGGTCGGCGCGCGCTCGGTGTAGCCGAGGTTGGCGGCCAGCGACCAGATCGGGTCGAGCTGGTACACCGCACCCGATGACAGACTGAAGGCGTTGAAGCTGCTAGCGCTGTCGGTTCCGGCAAAGGTTTCGTTGCCCTTGGCGTCCGGATCGACCCGGGTGTGTTCCATGCGCGCGCCCAGGCTCAGGTTCAGGCGCTCGCTGGCCTGCCATTGCTCGAGCAGGAACAGCGCCAGGCTGTCGGTATCGGTGTGCGGGACAAAGGCTTCCTCGCCCAGTGCGGAGAACTCGTTGCGGCTGACTTGGGCGCCGATCACGCCCTCGACCGGACCCAGCGGTTGGTGGCGGGCCTCGATGCGTGCCTCGTAGCCCTTGTTCTTGAAGGTGGTATGCACTTCACCGCTTTCGATTTCACGGTGCTGGTAGTCGGTGTAGCCGGCATCGACTTTCACCGAGCTGAATGGTCCGTCGAGATCGCGCAGTTCCGAGGCGAAACCGTAATGGTCCTGTTGCATGTCCAGGCGCACGCCGGGCTCGGCCACCGAGCCGTAGTTGCTGTCGTAGCGGCTGTAGGAAAGACCGGTATAGCCATGGTCCCAGTGGTAGCTGCCGCCGATTGCGCCGCCGTCCTGGCGCCCGTCGCTGTTCTTCAGGCGGTGCTTGCTGCCGGGCTCGTCGGCATCGCGCACCTTCGAGCTGCGGGCGTAGCCGGGGATGCGCAGGTCGTTGAACTGGCGGCTGTTGGCATCCAGATGCAAGGCGAAGGCACCGTTGCCGGCTTCCAGCTTGCCGGCGCTGCTGCGGGTGGTGTCGGCGCCACCGTAGCGCAACTCGCCGGCACCGTGGATGCCGTCGATGGGCGCGTCGGGGATACGGTTGTCGAAGGTGTTGACCACGCCGCCGATGGCGTTGCCGCCATACAGCAGGGCAGCCGGGCCGCGGACGATCTCGACCCGCTCGATAGTCACTGGGTCCAGTGGTACGGCGTGGTCGTAGGACAGCGACGAGGCGTCCAGGGCGCCGACACCGTTGCGCAGGATGCGGATACGGTCGCCGTCCAGGCCGCGGATCACCGGGCGGCTGGCTCCGGGGCCGAACCAGGTGGAGGCGACGCCGGGCTGTTTGTTGAGGGTTTCACCGAGGCTGCCGTGTTGCTGTTGCAGCAGGTCGTCGCCTTCTAGGACGGTACTGGGCGCGGCCAGCTGGGCGTTGCCCAGCGGGTTGGCGGTGATCACCTGGGGTTGCAGTTCGACGGCCTGGCTGGAGGTGGAGGCCAGCCAGAGCGCGACGGCAAGGGGGGAGAGGTGCAGCGGCATGTGACGCATGGGGATGTGGCGTTCCTTGGCAGAGTCGTTTTGACGTTACAATATAACATCACTATTTCAGCACAAGGCTTTCCGTGCTTGCCAGTGGTTTTTGTGTTGCCTGTTCCGGTCTCGTCGTGGGCAATCGGCATCCCATCACCCACTACACTCGTGTAAGGTGCGCACCTTTCCGAACCTGGAGCACTGGCATGAGCACGGCCAATCACAACGCGCTGCACGGCAAGACTCTCGAGCAGATCCTCACCGAGCTGGTGGCGCACTACCAATGGCAAGGCCTGGCCGAGCGCGTCGACATCCGCTGCTTCAAGAGCGATCCGAGCATCAAGTCGAGCCTGACCTTCCTGCGCAAGACCCCGTGGGCACGGGAAAAGGTCGAGCAGCTGTACGTGAAGCTGCAGCGCAAAGGCTGATGCCGCGCCGCCCCTGGCTGGCTCTGGCAGCCGTACTCGGCTGGACCGGTCTGGCGATCCAGTTGTACCTGGTGTTGCTGGCGCGCTGGCAGGAGCAGGCCAGCCTGATCGGCGGGCTGGTCAATCTGTTCTGTTATTTCACCGTATTGAGCAACACGCTGGTGGCCACCGTGCTCAGCCAGGCCGCGTTCGGCCGCGAGTCGGCGTCCAGGCGCTGGTTCCTGTCGCCAGCGGTCAGTTCGTGTGTCGCCGCGAGCATACTGCTGGTGGCGCTGGCCTACAGCCTGCTGTTGCGCCACCTTTGGCAACCCCAGGGCTGGCAGTGGCTGGCGGACGAACTGCTGCACGACGTGATGCCGCTGCTGTTCATCCTGTACTGGTGGTTCGAGGTGCCCAAGGGGCGGCTGCGGCTCTGGCATCTGGCAGCCTGGGCGCTGTATCCGGGGTTGTATTTTGCTTTTGTGTTGCTGCGCGGGCATGAAATTGGGGTATATCCCTATCCGTTCGTCGATGTGGCGCGACTCGGCTATGGGCAAGTGTTGATGAATGCACTTGGGGTGCTGGCGGGGTTTTGGGGGATCGGCTTGCTGTTACAAGGGCTCGACCGCTGGCGCGGGCGGCATTGACGCGGGAGAGACCCGTGGCACCCTCACCGAAAATGTTTATTTCGCCACCCTCGTAGTATCGCGTGTAAGCATTCGCTTACTCATCATGTAAGTGATCGCTGTAGGGATCAGTAAATCAATGTCGTTTCCAGTGGTTCACTTTTTCTAACCACATGAAATATATAAATTTTATAAACATCAAAAGATGTTTCATATGAATCATCCTGAGATATTCGCTGCTTGTCCCGAGGCGGGGAATCGCTAGTATTCGAACTGTGTCTACGGACTGACACAGGCTTTCAAGGATGATCGCCAAGGACATCGCGGGACGCGATTCATCAGGACGATGATTGGGACATACAGGGACTACGGAAAAAATGTGGGCGGGTCAAACCGCCCCTTTTTTTTGCCTGCGGAAAATGAAAAAAGGCCCTCGCGGGCCTTTTTCGTACCTGGGCGCTGTCAGCGCTCCAGATCGGCGATCTTGCCAGGCTTGCCATCCCACTCTTCGGCGTCCGCCAGGGCGTCTTTCTTCTCGGTGATGTTCGGCCAGATTTCGGCCAGCTCGGCGTTCAGCTCGATGAAGTTCTCCATGCCGGACGGCACTTCGTCTTCCGAGAAAATCGCCTGGGCCGGGCACTCAGGCTCGCACAGCGCACAGTCGATGCATTCGTCCGGGTGAATCACCAGGAAGTTCGGGCCTTCGTAGAAGCAGTCCACCGGACAGACTTCCACGCAGTCGGTGTACTTGCATTTGATGCAGTTGTCGGTGACGACGAAGGTCATTTCTAATTCTCTCCTCAGGCGACGGCAGCTTGCCCTTCCTTCCAGGGCAGCGCGGTTCACGGTGCTGGCTGCAGACCAGGCTAATAACCTGCAGCCCTCGCAAACCGCGCCGGATTCTACCAGCTTGCGCGGTGGGCCGTTATAACAGGTTTTTCAGTTGATATAGCATTTCGATAGCTTGGCGCGGCGTCATGTCATCCAGGTCCAGCTTGCCCAGCTTCTCGATGGCCGGGTGTGGCAGGCTGGCGAACAGGTCGCTCTGGTGCGGCACGTGAGGCGTGTTGTCGCGCGGCGTTGCAAGCGGCGCTTCGTGGGGCAGGCTGGTGGTCTCCAGCCGGCCCAGATGCTCGCGGGCACGCTGGATCACCGCCGCCGGCACGCCCGCCAGTTGCGCAACGGCCAGGCCGTAGCTCTGGCTCGCGGGGCCCGGCAGCACGTGGTGCAGGAACACGATGCGTTCATTGTGCTCGGTGGCGTTCAGATGCACGTTGGCCACCAGCGGTTCGCTGTCCGGCAATACGGTCAGCTCGAAATAGTGGGTGGCAAACAGCGTGTAGGCGCGCAACTGAGCCAGGCGCTCGGCGGCGGCCCAGGCCAGCGACAGGCCGTCGAAGGTACTGGTGCCGCGGCCGACTTCGTCCATCAGCACCAGGCTGCGATCGGTGGCGTTGTGCAGAATGTTGGCGGTTTCGCTCATCTCGACCATGAAGGTCGAGCGCCCGCCGGCCAGGTCGTCGCTGGAGCCGATACGGGTGAAGATACGGTCCACCGGCGACAGCTCGCAGGCGGCTGCCGGGACGAAGCTGCCGATATGCGCCAGCAGCACGATCAGCGCGGTCTGGCGCATGTAGGTGGACTTACCGCCCATGTTCGGACCGGTGATGATCAGCATGCGCGTGCTGTCGTCCAGGCCCAGGTCGTTGGCCACGAACGGCGTGGTCAGCACTTGCTCGACCACCGGATGGCGGCCCTGCTCGATGCGCAGGCACGGTTCGTCGACGAAGCTTGGGCAGTTCAGGTCCAGGTTCAGGGCGCGTTCGCCCAGGTTGCTCAGCACATCCAGCTCGGCCAGCGCCGCGGCGCTGTCCTGCAGTGGCGCCAGATGCCCAATCAGGGTTTCGAGCAAGGCATCGTAGAGCATCTTCTCGCGGGCCAGGGCACGGCTCTTGGCCGACAGCGCCTTGTCCTCGAACGTCTTCAGCTCGGGGGTGATGAAACGTTCGGCGCCCTTGAGCGTCTGCCGGCGGATATAGTCGGCGGGTGCCTGTTCGGCCTGCTTGGTCGGCAGCTCGATGAAATAGCCATGCACGCGGTTGTAGCCGACCTTGAGGTTGGCCAGGCCGGTGCGGGCTTTCTCGCGGGCTTCCAGGTCGATGAGGAACTGGCCGGCGTTCTCGCTGATCGACAGCAGTTCGTCCAGTTCGCTGTCGTAGCCGGTCTTGAGCACGCCACCGTCGCGGATCACCGCTGGCGGGTTATCGATGATCGCCCGCTCCAGCAGGCCGGCCAGCTCTGGGTAGGTGCCGGTGATCGCGGCCAGGCGCGCCAGGTGCGGTGCCTCCAGCTCGGCCATGGCGTTCTGCAGCTCAGGCAGGGCGCCGAGGGCGTCGCGCAGGCGCGCCAGGTCGCGTGGGCGGGCGTTGCGCAGGCCGATACGCGCGAGGATCCGCTCGATGTCACCGATTTCCTTGAGCTGCGGCTGCAGCTTTTCGAAGCGATAGCCGTCGAGCAGGCAGCGGATCGAGTCCTGGCGTGCCTTGAGCACCTTCAGGTCGCGCAGCGGACGGTTCAGCCAGCGGGTCAGCAGGCGGCTGGCCATGGCGGTCTGGCAACGGTCGATCACCGATTGCAGGGTGTTGTCGCGGCCACCGGCCAGGTTGATGTCCAGCTCCAGGTTGCGGCGGCTGGCGGCATCGAGGATGACGGTGTCGTCCAGGCGCTCGTGGCGCAGGCTGCGCAGGTGGGGCAGGGCGGTGCGCTGGGTTTCCTTGGCGTAGCCCAGCAGGCAGCCGGCGGCGCCGATGGCCAGGGTCAGCTTGTCGCAGCCAAAGCCCTTGAGGTCCTGGGTGGCGAACTGCTGGCAAAGGCTCTTGCGTGCCGAATCACGGTCGAAGTCCCATGGGGCACGGCGCCGTGCGCCACGGCGCTTCTCCGCTGGCAGGCCCTGCGGCCAGTCATCCGGGATCAGCAGCTCCACCGGGTTGATGCGCTCGAGCTCGGCCAGCAGGTTCTCCCAGCCCTTGATCTCCTGCACGGTGAAGTTGCCGCTGGTGATATCCAGTACTGCCAGGCCGAACAGCCGCTCGTCGCCGAGCAAGGCGGCAATCAGGTTGTCGCGACGCTCGTCGAGCAACGCCTCGTCGCTGATCGTGCCCGGGGTGATGATGCGCACCACCTGGCGCTCCACCGGGCCCTTGCTGGTGGCCGGGTCGCCGATCTGCTCGCAGATCACCACCGACTCGCCGAGCTTGACCAGCTTGGCCAGGTAGCCTTCGAGCGAGTGGAACGGAATCCCGCACATGGGAATCGACTGGCCCGCCGACTGCCCGCGGGCGGTCAGGGTGATATCCAGCAGTTTCGCGGCTTTCTTCGCATCTTCGTAGAAGATCTCGTAGAAGTCGCCCATGCGGTAGAACATCAGCTGGTCCGGGTGCTGGTTTTTCAGCTTCCAGTACTGCTGCATCATCGGGGTGTGTGCGGAGAGATCAGACATTCAGGGCCTTACAGCGGGTGGTCTGGTGGCAAATTTCGAAACCGTCAATGGTACAGGCTTTTTTCAGTGGGCGCAGGTTGGATGGGTGGGGCAAATCTGCGCAGGCTGTCAGGTGTCGGCATCAGCCTGGGTGGCCGAAGAACTGGTTGAGGAGGATCAGTTCCATGATCACCACCAATACACAGAACATCACGAAACCTCGGCTAAAGACGCGCCGTGGCCGTTCATAGGAAGGCCAGTCCTGGATGTTGAGGGCAGCCATCAACGCAATGATCGACCCGACAAGCAGGTAGGTGGGCCAGCGACGCCGCGGCGAAAGGTCCATGCCGTTCGGTGATCCTTGGAGAGAAAAAAGCGACGATAGCGATGGCCCGGGAGCGGGGCAACCAGTGTTTCTCATTGCCTGGCCGTTGCATTTCCGTTTCCACGGTTGCATTATGCGCATTATGCAAAAACGCAACGTAGCCTCCGTACTCAGAGAACTGCTCGCCCGCCACGGCCTGTCCCCGACAGAGCTGCATCGGCGCACGGGCGTACCTCAATCCACCCTGTCGCGGATTCTCAGCGAGAAGATCGTCGATCCTTCGGACAAGCACGTCTCGAAGATCGCCGAATACTTCGGCGTGAGCACCGACCAGTTGCGTGGCCGTGTCGAGCTGGGCGAGTCCCGCGACACGGTCCCGCTCGCCCAGGGCCATGTGGCCCTGAGCGATATCAGCCTGTGGGACGATGAAACCCCCGTCGAGGACGACGAGGTATCCGTTCCTTTTCTTCGTGAGGTCGAGTTGGCAGCAGGATCAGGAAGATTCGTCATCGAAGAAAGCGAAAACGCTCGCTTGCGCTTCGGCAAACGCAGCCTGCGCCACAATGGCGTGCAGTTCGACAACGCCAAGTGCGTGACGGTGCGTGGCAACAGCATGCTGCCGGTGCTGCGCGACGGTGCCACGGTCGGGGTCAATACCGGTAAATGCACCATCGGCGACATCATCGATGGCGACCTGTATGCCATCAACCACAATGGCCAACTGCGGGTGAAACAGGTCTACCGCTTGCCTACCGGCATTCGCTTGCGCAGCTTCAACCGTGATGAACATCCCGATGAGGACTACAGCTTCCAGCAGATGCAGGAAGAGCAGATCAGCGTCCTCGGCCACGTCTTCTGGTGGGGCATGTACGCCCGTTGATCTCCGTCCCTCGATAAAAACCCGCTTCGGCGGGTTTTTTTTCGCCCTCAGAAAACCCCTACATCTGTATCCGACCAGGCCCTTATGCATAGAAGCAAAAGCTGATGCATAAAAATTTGAATTTGTGCATTGACTGCATATGCATGAATGCATAAAATGTATCCCAAGCCGGACGTAAACCGGTTGAGATATAGGCAGCGATGAACAGGCCTCGACTGTTCAGAGGGTTGGCAACTGGCCCGGGTGTGCAGCGTAAAGCACCACGATCAGTTATCCGGCGGGCAGGCGGCCGCGGTCGGAGTCACCAATTTGAAGCGCAACCGCACGGCGTCACCAGTCGTGGCCGGCGGTTACACCGCGCATTACTGAAAAGCCTGCAGAGCGGGCTTTTTGGAATGCCGAGTCAAGCCAATCACGATCCGCCGGCCTGTCGCCGGCGGACAACACACAGGAGACAGGAACGTGACGAACGAGCAACAGACGTTGCTGGAGATGCCGCTCTGGCTGGTGATCCTCCTGGCATTGCTGGGCGGACTTTCCGGTGAGATGTGGCGCGCCGACAAGGCCGGCGCCCGCGGCTGGGGGCTGCTCAGGCGGCTGGCGCTGCGCTCCGGAGCCTGCATGGTTTGCGGGGTGTCGACGGTCATGCTGCTGTACGCCAGCGGCATGTCGATCTGGAGCGCCAGCGCCTTCGGCTGCCTTACCGCCATGGCTGGCGCCGACGTGGCCATCGGCCTTTACGAGCGCTGGGCCGCTCGGCGGCTGGGGTTGGGCGAGCAGCCTGCGGCTGTGCGCCAGGACGAAGAATGAACGCGGTTACAAGGAAGAGAAGCGGATGTTCAACGAGTTTCGCTGCGGTAAATGCAACCGCTTGCTGGCCCGCATCGGCGGGTCGGCGCTGGTCCAGATCAAGTGTTCGCGCTGCGCGACCATCAATCACATGAAGGCCACGGGCCTCGACAACGTGCCGACGAGCGATCAGGACGGGCCGCAGAGCCCGGCTCCCCTTCAATCGATCCAGTAGGAGAAACACCATGGCAGGTCGTACCCGCATTCCTTTCAACGGCGTCGGCACTTCGGTGCTGCCCGCTTATCAGACCCTGTCGGCGGGCCAGTACCTGCTGTCGCCCAACCAGCGCTTCAAGCTGCTGCTACAGGGCGATGGCAACCTGGTGATCCAGGACAACGGCGCCACCGTCTGGGTCGCCAATGAACAGCAACCCTTCAGCTCGACCGTCCCCCTGCGCAACAAGAAGGCCCCGCTGGCGTTCTACGTGCAGTACGGCGCATTCCTCGACGATTACTCACGGCGCCGGGTGTGGTTGACCAACAACAGCACCTTCACCAGCAACGACCAGTGGAACCGCACCCACCTGGTGCTGCAGGACGACGGCAACATTGTGCTGGTCGACTCCCTGGCGCTGTGGAACGGCACGTCGGCTATCCCGCTGGTGCCTGGCGCGGTGGACTCGCTGCTGCTGGCGCCTGGCTCCGAGCTGGTTCAGGGCGTGGTATATGGCGCGGGCACCAGCAAGCTGGTGTTCCAGGGCGACGGCAATCTCGTGGCCTATGGCCCGAACGGCGCGGCCACCTGGAACGCCGGCACTCAAGGCAAGGGCGCTGTGCGCGCGGTGTTCCAGGGTGACGGCAACCTGGTGGTCTACGGTGCCGGCAACGCCGTGCTGTGGCATTCGCACACCGGCGGCCATGCCAGCGCGGTGCTGCGCCTGCAGGCCAACGGCGGCATCGCCATCCTCGACGAGAAACCGGTATGGGCGCGCTTCGGCTTCCAGCCAACCTATCGCCATATCCGCAAGATCAATCCCGACCAGAAGCCTATCGATATCTGGACCTGGCACTTCTGAGCCGGACGCCGGGCCTTTCCTGGCCCGGCCTTCGCCGAACCTAGCGTTCAAGGAGCACAAGCATGAGCGAACTGGCCCAGTTGTACGCGGCCGTCACCGCCACTCTACGGACGGCGTTGCCGGCCTTCGCCACGGTCGCCACGGAAGGCGACGACAAAACCGAGCCGGCCCTGCCGGCCCTGGTGCATGGCGTGGTGCGCATGCGTGGCGACGAGGCGCTGCGTGACGGTCGCTCATTGCTGATGGCGACCTTCGAGGCCCGGGTTACCGCCCAGGGCACTCCTGCGCAGGCACGGACGCAGGCCGGCGTGCTGGCGGCGCAGCTGATCGATGTGCTGCGTCAGCAGTGCTGGGGGCTCGATTACGTCGAGGGCGCGCGGGACATCCTCGCCGAAGCCGAGGGCACCAGCTGGCGGGTGCAATGGGAACAACCTGTCCTGTTAGGCACTGTCCACTGGCCCTGGCCCGACCAGCCGGCGGGCAGCCTGATGCTGGGCTTTGCCCCGGACACCGGGCCCGGCAACCAGGACAAGTACCTGTCACCGGAGGACCTGGCATGAGCTACGCCAGTGCGATGCACGATCGCATGCTGGCCAGCCTGGTGATTCCCTGTCGGGTGGTGGCGGTCGACCTGGCCGCAGCCCGGGTGCGGGTGTCCGACGGCGGCGGCTGGACCAGCGCCTGGGTGCGCTGGCATGCCCAGGCTGCCGGCAAGGCCCGCCACTGGCGGGTACCGAGCCTGGACGAGCAGGGGGTATTGATCAGCCCCAGCGGTGAACCGGCCCTGGGCACCTTCGTCCCGGGGTTGTATGGCAATGCCGGGACGGCACCTGACAACCGCGACCACGTCGAGGTCTGGCGCTTCGACGACGGCGGTTCGCTGACCTACGACTGGCAGGCCAAACGCTATGACGTCCAGCTACCCAGCGGCCAGGCCACGGTCAAGGTCGGCGCCAGCACCCTGGTGGTCAGCGACAACGCCATCACCCTCGACGCTGCGTCGATCAGCCTGACCGGCAGGGTCGCCATAAACGGCCCGCTGACGGTCAGCGGTGACATCAACGGTGGTGGCCGGATCATCGATACGGCCGGCAACACTGCCAATCACAAGCACTGAACTACGGCATGAAGCCAGCAAGATCGCCACTGAGCGACATGAACGCGGCGTGTGCCGCGACCCATCATTTCGACTCAAAAGGTAAAGCAACATGGAAGCAGTAAAAGTCGGTAAGCATTTCTTCAACGCCCACCCAACCGCCGTCAGCCAGGTTTTCAGCGCGGCGGACAACAAGGATGGCGTGTACCTGCGTACGGCCACCCTGTGTACCGGTGGCGGCATCCTCAACCTGTACACCGGCCCGAAGGCGCCGGCCTACATCGGCGACATGAGCGTTCACGCCATCATGGGCGGGATCAATGGCGGCATCGACTCGCAGTACACCCTGCCTTATCCGTTGTTCATCCCGGCGGGCTACGGCCTGTGGACCGTCGCCAACAACGCCACGGCGGCCATCGCCCTGACCTACGACTTCGTCTCCTGAAACGGCTGCCCGGCTTGTCCGGGCAACCCACTCCTCTCTGCCAGGTGATAACCATGCGCTATCCGAACAGGCTACCTGGAGCCTCAATCCCAGGAGGTGCCCCATGATCGGCATGGACCGCCGCACTGGCCAACCCTTGTCGGGCGTGGCCCACCTGCGTCAATCCATCGAGGACATCCTCACCACGCCGCTGGGCAGCCGGCGCATGCGCCCGGAGTACGGCAGCCAGCTGCGCCGCTACGTCGACCTGCCGGTCAACGAAGGTTGGAAGAGCGCGGTGCAGGCCGAGGTGGCCAGGGCCCTCGGGCGTTGGGAGCCGCGTCTGAAGTTGGAGCGGGTCAAGGTCGTCGCCGTGCTCGATGGCCAGGTCAGCCTGGCCCTGAGCGGCCGTTACCTGGGCGATGACGCCCTGGTGGAGGTGACTGTATGAGCCAGGTCGACCTGTCGAAACTGCCCGCGCCGCAACTGCTCGAAGACCTTGATTTCGAGGTGCTCTACCAGGAAGACCTGACCAGCTTCCGCACCCAGATGGGTGAAGGCTGGACCGCCAACCTGGAAAGCGACCCGGTGACCAAGCTGCTCGAGGTGGGCGCCTACCGCAAGCTGCTCAACCGGGCGCGGATCAACGACGCGGCCAAGGCCCTGTTGCTGGCCTACGCCCAGGGCAGCGATCTTGATCAGCTGGCGGCCAACGTCAGCCTGCAGCGCCTGGTGATCCAGGCGGCGGACCCGGGCACGATTCCACCGACCGAGGCGGTGCTCGAATCCGACGACGCCCTGCGCGAACGGGTGCAGCTGGTCTACGAAGGCCTGACCACCGCCGGCCCGCGCAACAGCTACATCCTCCACGCCCGCAACGCTTCGGGGAGGGTCGCCGACGCGACCGCCGAAAGCCCGTCGCCGGCCGTGGTGGACGTCACCGTGCTGAGCCTGGACAACGATGGCGTGGCCAGCCCCGAGCTGCTGGCCCAGGTCAAGGCCTACCTCAACGACGACGATATCCGCCCGGTCGCCGACCGGGTCAATGTGCGCAGCGCCGAGGTGCTGCCGTATCGGGTCGAGGCGGTGCTGCACATGGCCGACAACGGCCCGGAGTTCGAAGCAATCCTCAGCGAATGCCGGCGCCGTCTCCAGGCTTGGGTCAACCCGCGCCGACGCCTGGGCGTCGAGATCGCCCGCTCGGGGATCGACGCGCAACTGCATATCGACGGCGTGAGCCGCGTCGAGCTGGTCGGTTGGAGCGATATCCGCCCGAGCAAGGCCCAGGCCGCCTGGTGCATGGACATTGAACTGCGGCGGGGGGGCTGACATGCAGAGTCTTCTGCCGCTCAACCGCACGCCACTGGAGCGGGCCATCGAGGTGGCCGCCGACGAGGATCTCAAGGCCGCCCTGCGCACCCTCTACAACCCCGACACCTGCCCGGCGCACCTGCTCTACCAACTGGCCTGGGCCTGGTCGGTGGACCGCTGGGACGACAGCTGGAGCGAGGCGATCAAGCGCTCGGTGATCCGCTCGGCGTTCTTCGTCCACGCCCACAAGGGCACCCTCGGCGCCCTGCGGCGGGTGGTCGAGCCGTTCGGCTACCTGATCGAGGTGCAGGAATGGTGGCAGACCCAGCCGGCCGGGGTGCCGGGGACCTTTGCGCTGAAGGTCGGGGTGACCGACACCGGCATCAGCGAGGAAACCTACAACGAATTGTCGTCGCTGATCGACGACGCCCGGCCGGTCAGCCGCCACATGACGGGGCTGGCGATCAGCCTCGAAAGCCGTGGCGCCCTCTACTTCGGCTGCACGCTGCAGGACGGCGACGAACTCGACGTCTACCCGCCGGCATCGCCTGACCTGATCGTCAGTGGCGCCATCGGCCGCGGCGGCCGCGAACACACAATCGATACCTTGGACATTGCACATGGTTGACCAGAATTCCCAGTTCTACGCCATCCTCACCAACGTGGGCGCGGCGAAACAGGCCAACGCGGATGCCTTGGGCATCCCTTGGAAAATCACCCAGATGGGCGTGGGCGACGCCAATGGCGCCGACCCCACCCCCAACGCCACTCAGACCAGCCTGATCAATGAATGGCGCCGCGCGCCGCTGAACCAGCTGAAGGTGGACGACAAGAATAGCGCGATCATCGTCGCCGAGCAGGTCATCCCGGCGGATGTCGGCGGCAAGTGGATCCGCGAGATCGCGTTGTACGACGCCGATGGCGACATGGTCGCCGTGGCCAACTGCGCGCCGACTTACAAACCGTTGCTCAGCCAAGGCTCGGGGCGTACTCAGGTGGTGCGCATGAACTTGATCGTAAGCAGCGCCAGTAATGTGCAGTTGAAGATCGATCCGGCGGTGGTGCTTGCCACCCGTGAATGGGTCACCGAGGAGCTGGCGCGGCAGGATTTCAAGCATTCGATGTTAGTGGCCACCACGGCGGCCATTACCCTGAGTGGCCTGCAGACGGTGGATGGCGTTGCGCTGCCAGCAGGTGCGCGGGTTCTGGTTAAGAATCAGGCCGCAGCCAAAGACAATGGTTTGTACACCGTTGTCGCTGGTGGGCCTTGGACGCGCTGCACCGATGCCGACTCTAGCGACAAAGTCACTCCAGGCTTGCTGGTATTGGTTGAGCGCGGCGCCGTCAACGCGGACAGCGGGTGGCAGTTGGTGAGTGACGGACCAATCACGCTGGGGGTGACGGCGTTGGGTTTTGAAATGGCGTTCGGTCGAACCGGCGTGGCAGCGGGCACTTATCAAAGTGTAAAGGTGGACACTTACGGTCGGGTACTGTCCGCGAGCAACCCGACAACGGTAGCTGGCTATGGACTGACGGATGTCTATACCAGAAACGAAGTCGACCAGGTCATGTTGCTCAAGGCGCCGGTGGCAAACCCTGTGTTTGAAGGCGTGCCGAAGGTCCCAACCGCAGCAGTGGGTGATAACAGCATGCAGGCGGCCAGTACTGCCTATGTGATAAGGGCTATCAATGCCTTGGTGAACGCCGCACCGGGAACGCTGGACACGCTGAAGGAGCTGGCCGATGCCCTTGGCAATGATCCGAGCTTTGCCACGACAGTTGCCAACTCTCTTGCTCTCAAGGCTCCGTTGGCCAGCCCTGCATTTTCGGGCATACCGCTGGTACCGACTGCTACGACGGGCAACAAAAGCAAGCAAGCGATCAACTCCGAGTTTCTGCGCGCCACGCTGGACAAGTACGGTTTGGGTGCCACCCAGACCGGCGATGTTAGTTCGGCGGCTCAACTACCGACGTTGCCTTCGGGGCACTATTACTACGACTCAAGCTTTTCTCCTTATGGGGGTTATGCATTTGTTCAGCGTACTACGTACAACGGGTCAGCTGGCTTCGAAGTGGCGAATATTCCATATGCGGACCGAATATTTGCAAGGGCAAGCAATGCTGATGGCACCTGGCGGATACCTTTCGAGCTGGCGAAACTCAATAGCCCCTCCTTCGTCGGCGTTCCTGTGGCACCCACTGCTGCCTCAGGTACCAACAGCCAACAGTTGGCCACGACTGCTTTTGTGCAGACAGCGGTGGGGAACAGGCTGATAGTCAGCGGTGTGAGTCAGCAGCGTCCGCAACTAGCTTCGGCTGTCAATACGGCGGACTGGCGCTCCACCGGGCTGGAGCTCCGAGAAGTTCAGCAGGTGGGAGAATGGGCTCCCGCCGAGGTGCGGGACGAATATGGCCCAGGCCTTGCTTTTCATTGGGCTGGCAAATACGCAGCAAAGCTCCATATGGACGTTGGCGGCCAACTGAAGTGGAACGGCTACCCGTTGGCGTCCCTGGTCAATCCGGTGTTTACCGGCGCGCCCAAGGCAGACACAGCCCCTTACGGCGATGACACTACGCGACTTGCCAACACCAGCTTTGTACAGAGCGCTTTGAGGAATGCTGTTTCGCTTACGCTTGGGGTGGGGCAGACCTGGCAGGACGTCAGAACCTCGAGGGCTGCGAATACTACTTACACGAATACGACGGGGCGCCCGATTGTGGTGACGCTCTCTCAAGTGAACCACTTGGGATTGCTATTGAAGTACTTCGTCAATGGGCTGGAGGTTTGCTGGTCGAGTAGCGGCGTCCAAACAGGCATTAGCGATTCTGTGTCTTTTATTGTGCCCCATGGAGTGACCTATTCCTGCAACTTCCAGCCAACGACCTGGCTGGAACTTCGATAAGGAACATGCATGAAATACTACAAAGACCCTAGCATGGGAACTGTATTCGCCTATGAGGCGGATGGCTCGCAGGATGATCGTATTCCACAACACTTAGTTGCGATCACACAAGACGAGGCGACGGATCTGACGCGACCTGTCCACGATGAGGTGTCCCTTTGCAGGTGGCTGGATGCGGTAACTGACGCCGCCCGTGTTGCCGTGGTTGGTGATCCACTACGTGTCATTGAGTACGAGCGGGCTGCCGCTGAAGCTACGGCTTTTGCAGCAGCCGGCTACGCGGGCGACATTCCTCCGATGATCGCTGCCTGGGCTATCAATGGCCGCACGTCGCAACAGGCGGCCGATGAGATTTTGCGGGAGTCAGCCCGGCATGACGTAGCGTTGTTACGACTGCGCGAATTGCGTCTACAGGCCAAGGAGCAGATTCGCGGCGAGTGCTCAGCCGGCCGCATTCTCGAAGCTCAAACTATCGCAGAGGACGCGATATCAGCGATTCAGTCCGTTGCACCGATTCGGTAAAGCCATGCACTGACGGAGCTTTTCTTTTCCATCCTATTCCTGGCCTCGCGATGCGAGGCCTTTTCATATCTGGAGATTTTATGAGCGGATTCTTCCACGGCGTCACCGTGACCAACGTCGACACCGGCGCCCGCAACATCGCACTGCCATCGTCCTCGATCATCGGCCTGGTCGACACCTTCACCGAAGGCCCGGGCGTCACCGCCAAGGCCAATGACCTGGTACTGATCACCAGCGAGCGCGAAGCGGTCGCGGCGTTCGGCCAGGACGCGGCGATCACCAAGGCCTGCCGCGCCATCTACAGCCGTGCCAAGGCGGTCATCGTCGCTTGCGGCGTGGCCAAGGTCGAAGACGCCGCCGAGCAGACCTCGGCGATCATCGGCAACGTGCTGGCCGACGGCAAGCGCACTGGCCTGCAGGCGCTGCTCGACGGCAAGAGCCGTTTCAACGCCCAGCCGCGCCTGCTGGTCACCCCCAAGCACAGCGCCACCCAGGCCGTCGGTACCGCCCTGGTAGCCCTGGCCGACAAGCTGCGCGCCATCGCCATCATCGACGGCCCCAACACCACCGATGAAGCGGCCATCGCCTACGCCAAGAATTTCGGCGCCAAGCGCGCCTTCCTGGTTGATCCGGGCGTGCGGTACTGGGACAACGCCGCAGAGGCCACCGTCGACGCGCCGGGTTCGGCCTGGGTCGCCGGCCTGTTCGCCTTCACCGACCGCGAGTACGGCTTCTGGGCGTCGCCTTCGAACAAGGAGTTCGTCGGCATCACCGGTACCACCCGTGCCGTGGAGTTCCTCGATGGCGACGACACCTGCCGCGCCAACCTGCTGAACAACGCCAACATCGCCACCATCATCCGCGACGACGGCTTCCGCCTGTGGGGCAACCGCACCCTGTCGAGCGACCCGAAATGGGCCTTCGTCACCCGCGTGCGGACCATGGACATCGTCATGGACGCGATCCTCTACGGCCACAAGTGGGCCGTCGACCGCTCCATCACCGCCACCTACGTCAAGGACGTCACCGAGGGCCTGCAGGCCTTCATGCGCGACCTGAAGAACCAGGGCGCGATCATCAACTTCGAGGTCTTCGCCGACCCGGAGCTGAACACCGCCAGCCAGCTGGAGCAGGGCAAGGTGTACTGGAACATCCGCTTCACCGATGTGCCGCCTGCCGAAAACCCCAATTTCCGCGTCGAAGTCACCAACCAGTGGCTGACCGAAGTCCTCGATTCCGCCGCTTAAGGAGCGCACCTACATGGCAATGATTCCCGAAACACTGGCCAACCTGAACCTGTTCGTCGATGGCGTCAGCTTCCAGGGCGACGTGCCCAGCCTGACCCTGCCCAAGCTCACCCTGAAGATGGAAGAGCACCGCCCCGGCGGCATGGACATGCCGGTCGAGATGGACCAGGGCATGGAGAAGCAGGAAGCGGCCTTCACCACCACCGGCGTGCGCCGCGAGTCGCTGAAGTTCTTCGGCCTGGCCGACGGCACCGCCTTCAACGGCACCTTCCGCGGCGCCTTCAAGGGCCTCAAGGGCAAGATCAACCCGGTCATCGTCACCCTGCGCGGTTCGCTGAAAGAGATCGACATGGGCGACTGGAAATCCGGCGACAAGGCCGAGATCAAGCACAGCGTCGCCGTCACCTACTACAAGCTCGAAGTCGATGGCCGCCTGGTCTACGAAATCGACGCCCTGGGCATGAAGCGGGTGATCGACGGTGTCGACCAGCTGGCCGCCCAGCGCGCCGCCCTGGGTCTTTAAGGAGAACGCTCGATGGCTCAAGCGAAGAAACTGCCGCAATGGCTGACCGTCAACGCCGAGCGGGTGACCGTGCGTCTGTCGCGCCCCAGCGAGGCCAACGGCGTGCAGGTCGACAGCCTGTCGCTGCGCGCACCGACCGTGCGTGACATCCGCAATGCCCAAGCCGGTGGCGCAGTTGACGACGAGCAGCGCGAACTGAACCTGTTCGCCTCGCTCGCTGAAGTCGGCATCAAGGACCTCGAAGGCCTGGCCCTGAAGGACTACAGCCGCCTGCAGAGCGGCTATTTTCGCCTGGTGCAGGACGACGAAGTTTGACCCTGCCCGGCAGAAGGCCGCCGCCAGGCGGCTGGCCAAGGAGCTGAATTTTTCCGCCAGCGAAATCATGAGCATGTCGTACAGCGACATGGTTTGGTGGCTGGCGGAATGACAAGGAGGAACCCATGGCGAACACACAGGTGTTCACCCTCGGGCTCGGCGTCAGCGCCGACAGGCCGTTGGGCGCCGCGTTCGATAAGCTCCGTCAGCGCATCGGGTACTTGCGCAAGGAGGCGGATGGCACCCACCTGGGGCGGCTCATCGCTGAGGTGATCCGTCTGGGGGTGGAGCTGGACAAGGTGGGACAAGTCGGCAGGAAGCTGGCCGGTGAACAGGCAGGAGCCCATGACGCGCAGGTCGAGCGCTTGCGTGATGAAGGCGATCGTGTTGGCGAGCTGCAGCAGGCCTATGTTCGCCTCGGGCAGGTAATCGCGGGGTTACCGCGACGCAAACCGTTGCCCGTTCGCAGCATCTGGCACCCACCTTTGCTGCTGCCGGCGGCGAACGGCAAGACAACGGCTGAAACGCCGGTCAAACCGACGACACCGGCCACAACCACATCCACGCCCCGTAGTGCTGGCGAGAAAAGCAAAATCGTCATGGCAAGCCTGGGTGGGCTTGCCGCAGGGGGGATTGCGGCATACAAGGCCAGTCGCCGTCTGTCTCCCGAAGAGCGACAGCGGGCCGTCAAGGCGGTCCACAGCAAGACCGAGATGGGCGCTGTTACAGCGATGCTGAAGGGCACCGAGGCAATAGTGACCGGCGAGGATGGCCGGGCGAAGGCCAAGGGCGTCGGTGCTGCAATCGGTGAGCTGGCCGGCAATCTCCTTGGCGCGGCCCTTGGGGCAGCGAAGGGCGGTGCGGGCGGCGGCAAGCGTGGTGAGGATTACGGCAGCTTGTTTGGTGCCTACCTGGGCGAGAAGCTCGGTGGTCGCGCTGGCGAAGGGCTGTACGACTTCTTCAGCGACAGCAGTGACGAAAAGAGCAGGACACCCGAGGCAGCTGCGGATCGTTCTACCAAGGCGGAAACGCCGCTCCAGCTGGCCGGGCCCCCGGTCAGCCTGTTCGAGGCACAGGCTGACGCAGGGACGCTACCGACCTTGGGCAGCGCCTTTGGCGAGCTTGGGGTCGGCGCCATGCTGGCAGGGCAACGCTTGCTGGCACTGAGCGACGCAACCCTGCCTGGCGCACAGGTCCCCATAGCAACTGCTCCCGTGCAGACATCCGCCAGTGCGTTGCTGAAAGCCGTGGCGGACAAGCCACCGGCAGCACCCGCTTCAACGCCAGCCACGCCTTCTGCGCCGGCAGCCGATGCTCCCAAGGGAGTCCTCTCCAAGATGGGGGGGGCCGTCAAATCGCTCGGCAAGCCAGCGGTGCTTGGCGCCGTGGGTAAAGGCCTGGAGACATTCACCAGTGACAAGTCCGAGAGCGATAAGGCCGAAGGCTACGGCAATGCTGTAGGCGGTCTGGTCGGTACGCTGGTTGGCGGTGCTTTGGGTTCGGTCGTGCCGGGCCTGGGAACTGTCGTCGGCTCCACGGTCGGCGGCATGGTGGGTGAGGCGGTTGGTGGCTGGGTCGGTAAAACCTGGTTCGGTGGTGACAAGGAGGTTGCTAAACCGGTCGCCGGAAAAGTGGAGTCATCCGCAACGCCTGCTGCCAAAGGTGATCCGGGGGGCGCGATGCCCGCAAGCAACAAGATTGCCGAGGCAAGCGAACCTGCCAAGGAGGGCGCGCAAGCTTCCCAAACGGCCCAATCTACAGCAGATGCAGCCTCAGCACCGGAACCCAGGGGCGTTGGCGCGGCGATGAAGGTCCTGGCCAAGCCTGCGGTACTGAAAGCGACTCGGCAAGGGCTGGAAACCTTCACCAGCGACAAGCCCGATGGCGAAAAAGCCGAAGGCTATGGCAGTGCCGTCGGTGGGTTGGTCGGGACGCTGGTCGGCGGGGCCATCGGCTCTGTCGTGCCGGTGGTCGGCACCACCTTCGGTGCCGCACTGGGTGGGATGGTGGGCGATCAGATTGGCGGTTGGCTGGGCAAGACCTGGTTTGGCGGCAAGGATCAGCCGATCAAAGGGGATGCTGCAGCCAAGGCCGGCGAGGCCACGTCCGCCACGCCCAAGGACACGCTAGAGCAGAAGGCCGTACCCGGTGATGTGGTGCGCTCGATAAGCAGTCAGGCGACACCTGCCCAGGGGCCGCCCGCCGTTACCTCGACACCTGCGACCACACCGCCGGCACCCGTCTACAACCAGCAATTCACGTTCACCTCGAACATGCCCGTCAGTGTCACCAATAGCCTCGACGACCCAGGCACGCTTGCGCAACTGGAGGCCATCGCCCGTCGTCAGTTGGAAGAGCTGATGCGCCAGGCCCGTTCGGCACAGTTGGCCGACACCCCACATATCGCACTTTAAGGAGGATCCATGACCTACCTGGAGCAGCTGCAAGCCACGCTGCACGCCCTGGTCAAGGCGGGAGAGGCAGGGCGTCGGCGTGCCGACGCCATGCTCGATCCGATGAACGATGCGATCGTCCATATACAGGGCGCGGTGGGTGAGCTGGAAGGTTTGCCGGTGGTCGGCCCGATCATCGGTGCCAAGCTTCAGCGCACCATGCGCGCGATCACCAATGCCCAGGCCCGGGTTGCCAAGGTGGTGGCCAAGTACGACCAGGCGGTGGCGGTGGTGCGCCAGGTGCGCGACCGCATCGACGGCTTCGCCGCTCACGCCGCCAAGGCCGGCGCAGCTATTCGCCGTGTGGTAGGGGAAGTGCGTTCCACCGTCAACGGCGTGCTGTCGACCCTGGGTTTCGCGCCCGAGGCGACGCCGGCTGCCGAAGCGGTCAAGCCCTTCCCGCACTTGCTGGTGCTGCAACCGCTCAAGGCGGGCGCGGCGCCGTACTACTTCAACCTGGACACCGCCGCCTTCGACCAGTTACGCCGGCAGACGCGTTTTCGCTGGGCCGGGCAGGAGCGCCTAAGCCGCGAGAGCGCGCAGCAGGCGATAAGCCTGGGAGAGGAGAGCATCAACATCCGTGGTGCGATCTTCCCCGGCTTCAAGGGCGGTCTGGGCCAATTGCAGACGCTGCGCAGCATTGGCCGCCAGTTGCTGCCGCTGTCGTTGACCACGGGCTACGGCGAGGTGCTCGGCACCTGGTGCCTGACTAGCATCGAGGAGGAGCAGAGTGTCCTGCTGGCCGGTGGCATTCCACGCAAACAAGGCTTTTCACTGGAGTTCGTGAGCTATGGCCAAGACTTGCACAACGTCTGAGGGCGACCTGCTCGATACGCTCTGCCAGCACTATTACGGCCACCTGACCGGCACGCTCGAGGCCGTGCTGGATGCCAACCAGGGGCTGGCGGACGAGGCGCAGCCTTTTCGTGCCGGGGTAAGGATCCTGTTGCCTGAACTCGCGATGGCAACGAGCGATACCTTGCAATTGTGGGACTGATTTCTGGAGCCTTGAGCGTGCAACCCCAATTTCGTATCACCGCCGACGGCAACGACATCACCGCCCTGATCAACGACCGCTTGCTGCTACTGCGCACCACCGACAAACCCGGCCTGGAGTCGGACGAGTTCGAGCTGCGCATCGATGCCCGCGACGGCGCCCTGGCCTTACCGGCCAGGGGCGCGCTACTCGAGGTGTACCTGGGCTACGCCGGGCAGGCGTTGAGCCGCCTGGGCCGCTACACCGTGGATGAGGTCGAGCTGTCCGGCCCGCCGGACACCCTGGTGATCCGCGGCAAGGCCAGCGACTTGCGCGGCAGCGGCAAGACCATTCGCAGCGGTAGCTGGGAGAACGCGACGCTGCAGCGCATCGTTGCCGAGATCGGTGCCCGCAACGGCTGGCAGGCAGTGTGCCCGGTGGCCGTGCAGGTGCCGCGGGTCGATCAGTACAGCGAGTCGGATTTCAACTTCATCACCCGCCTGGCGCGTCTGCACGACTGTACCGCCAAACTCGCCAATGGCCAGTTGCTGGTGTTGCCGCGCCAGGGTGGGCAGAGCGCCAGTGGCAAACCCCTGGATGTGGTGGGCATTGCCCGCAGCGATGTCAGCCAGTGGCAGTTTCGCCTGGCCGACAAGAGTGCCCACAAGGCCGTCAGAACCCGCCACCAGGACAGTGGCAGCGGGCGTCTGCAGGCGGTGGAGCTGTTCAATGGCGATGCCCCGGACGGTCTGCAACCGGTATACACCGACCGTCACCTGTACCCTAACCGCGCCGCGGCGGAACAGGCCGCCCGCGCTCGTTTGGCCAGCTTTAACCGCGACACCGCCAGCGTGCGCCTGGATATGCCTGGGCGTACCGATCTGTTCGCCGAGCGCAGCATCGATGTTCAGGGCTTTCTGGCCGGGCTCGATGGGCGCTACCTGATCGAATCGGTCGAGCAGGTGTTTACCAGCAGCGGCTGGCGCACCACCGTGCAGTGCAACGGCGGCCGCCAGGGCAAGGCCAAGGTCAAGGGCGCCGCGCCTCGGCGGACGGGGGCGCTCCAGGCCTGAGACAGGGCGGTGAGGTTTCCCCATGCCTGCCGGCGGCGGCGCTCCCTATAGTCCCTGACTGCCGGTCCGCTTCACCCTGCTCCAGGTCGGGTGCGGCCGTCGCCGCATCTTGAATCCTGTGAAAGCCACGCGCTTCGAGTCATCGCCCATGAGCGAGCCGCAGGCGGCACCGGCCGCCTTTCGATCAGACCGCAATGGAGAATGCAGCGATGCCGCTCACTGAACAGCAACTCAAGCAGATTTACCCACTCGCCGGCCAGCGTGCCGCCGTTTTTCTGCCGGCGCTCAACACCGCCATGGCTAACTGGGAGATCGACCACCCCAAGCGCGTTGCCGCGTTCCTGGCCCAGATCGGCCATGAGTCCGGCCAATTGCGCTACGTGAAGGAGCTGGGGAACGACAAGTACCTGGCCCGCTACGATATCGGCACCCTGGCGCTGCGCCTGGGCAACACGCCCGAAGCCGACGGCGACGGCCAACGCTATTGCGGCCGTGGCCTGATCCAGGTGACCGGGCGTAACAACTACCAGGCCTGCAGCCGTGCATTGTTCGGTGACGAGCGCCTGCTGGCGCAACCGCAGATGCTCGAGCAACCCCGTTGGGCCTGCGAGTCGGCTGCCTGGTTCTGGCACTCGCGTGGGCTCAATGCCTTGGCCGACCAGGGCGAGTTCAACCGCATCACCCGCCATATCAACGGTGGCCTCAACGGTTTGTCCGAACGGCTCGAGCTGTGGAAGCGAGCGCGGGAGGTGCTGTGCTGAGCCGCCTGCCACTGGCGCTGTGCCTCGGACTGATGGCGTTGTCCGCGGTGCTGGCCTGGCAACTCCAGGGCTGGCGCCTTGGGCGTCAACTGCACGAGCAGGAACAGGCGCTGGTGCAGCAGCGCCTCGACCAGGCCGAGGCGCTGCATGGCCTGCTGCTCGCCGAGCGCGAGCAGCGCCAGGGCCTCGAACAACGCCTGCACGACAGTGAAGCTAAGCATTTCCAGGAGTTGACCGATGCCCAACAGACTCAGGCTCGCCTGCGTGACCGCCTTGCTACTGCCGATCTGCGCCTGTCGGTCCTGGTCGAGCGCGACACCGCCTGTACCTCAGTGCCTACCGCCGCCGGCGCCGGCGGCGTGGATCATGGCCCCGTACGCGCCCGACTTGACCCAGCGCATGCTCGACGAATTGTCGCCATCACCGACGACGGCGATCGTGGACTGATCGCCTTGCGGGCGTGCCAGGCCTACATCCGTGCGCTGTCGCGCTGACCGGCCAAGCCTTGCGCGGACTGGACAGGGCAACCCTGGGCGATAACATGACGCGCTTGGGCAGGACTTCCCGGGGCGCCGTCGGGGACATCCAGGCTCTGGGGCCGGTCGACGTTACCGCACGCAATGAAAAGGATGTCATGCAAACCATTAAAGCGGCTGGACTGCTCAACCTTTGCCAAGGGCTGCTCATACTGGTGAGCGTGTTGCCAATCTTCGCCATTGCCCTGTGGTTGCCAACTCAGGCGCAAGGCCCGCTGCCAGCCGTGCTCGAGCGGTTTCTGGTAGAGGACCTGCTGGGACGGGTCGGCCTCTGGTCATCGAACTTTCCGCTTGAATCCATGGCTATCGCCAATTACATCGCGGTTGCCGCCCCCTTGTTCGCCGCCGGGCTTGCCGTGATCCTGCAGCAGCCCGGTGCGGGGTTGCCTGCGCGCTTGCCCGTCCTTGCCTGGCATCGCTACCTGTTGCTGTACCTCGGTTTGGCCACCCTCATCGCGTTCATGCTTCATTACAACTACTTCACCTATGTGGATTTTGCCCATCACCGCAGCAAGTTCCGCTGGGTCGCGCTCAACCCGACGTTGTTTGCATGCTTTGCCGCAACCATGCTGATGGTGTTGGAATACCTGCTGTTCCTGAGCTACCTGCTTTTTGTCCATTACCCGGCCGGATGGCTGGCACGATGCCTGGACAGGTCTCCAGGATGTTAGGGTAGAGCCCATTCTCCTAAGGAGCCCGTCATGGACCCGATCACCGTACTCTCCACCCGTCTGGGCGAACACCTGCGGCGCTTCAACGCCCAGGTGACCACCGCCGAGTCCTGCACCGGTGGCGGTATCGCCGAGGCGATTACCCGTGTTCCTGGCAGCTCGGCCTGGTTCGAGGCCGGCTACGTCACCTACTCCAATGCCCAGAAAACCCGCCAGTTGGGAGTTCCGGAGTCATTGTTCGCTCAAGTGGGGGCGGTCAGCCAGGAAGTGGTCGAGGCCATGGCGAGGGGCGCACAGACTGCCAGCGGAGCGCGCTTCGCGGTAGCGGTCAGCGGCGTGGCCGGTCCCGACGGCGGCTCGCCGGCCAAGCCGGTGGGCACGGTGTGGCTGGCCTGGGCCGATGGCATCCACGTGTGCAGCGAGCGCCGCCACTTCGACGGTGACCGCGAAGCGGTGCGCCGACAGACGGTGATCGCCGCGTTAGACGGCTTGTTACAGCTTGGTGCGGAGTAAATCGCCCGACGGGGGTTTGCGGAAACGAATCGCTGTGGAATAATACTGGCTACTTATACAGTTATTCCGGCCGTCAGGGCCACGTCGAACACGTGAGGATTTCAATGGACGACAACAAGAAGCGCGCCTTGGCTGCGGCCCTGGGTCAGATCGAACGCCAATTCGGCAAGGGCGCGGTCATGCGCATGGGCGACCACGAGCGCCAGGCGATCCCCGCCATCTCCACCGGTTCGCTGGGCCTGGACATCGCCCTGGGCATCGGCGGTCTGCCGAAAGGTCGTATCGTCGAGATCTACGGACCGGAATCCTCGGGTAAAACCACGCTGACCCTGTCGGTCATCGCCGAAGCCCAGAAGAACGGCGCCACCTGTGCCTTCGTCGACGCCGAACACGCCCTCGACCCTGAATACGCTGGCAAGCTGGGCGTCAATGTCGACGACCTGCTGGTCTCGCAGCCGGACACCGGCGAACAGGCCCTGGAGATCACCGACATGCTGGTGCGTTCCAACGCCGTCGACGTGATCATCGTCGACTCCGTGGCCGCGCTGGTTCCCAAGGCCGAGATCGAAGGCGAGATGGGCGACATGCATGTCGGCCTGCAGGCCCGCCTGATGTCCCAGGCGCTGCGCAAGATCACCGGTAACATCAAGAACGCCAACTGCCTGGTCATTTTCATCAACCAGATCCGTATGAAGATCGGCGTGATGTTCGGTAGCCCGGAAACCACCACCGGCGGTAACGCCCTGAAGTTCTACGCCTCGGTGCGTCTGGACATTCGCCGTACTGGCGCGGTCAAGGAAGGCGATGAGGTGGTCGGTAGCGAAACCCGCGTCAAGATCGTCAAGAACAAGGTTTCGCCGCCATTCCGCCAGGCCGAGTTCCAGATCCTCTATGGCAAGGGCATCTACCGTAACGGCGAAATCATCGACCTGGGTGTTTCCCAGGGCCTGGTTGAGAAATCCGGTGCTTGGTACAGCTACCAGGGCAACAAGATCGGTCAGGGCAAGGCCAACGCCGCCAAGTACCTGCAAGAGAACCCGGCCATTGGTAGCGAGATCGAGAAGCAGATTCGCGACAAGCTGCTGACCGCGGGTGCTGCAGCTGCCGCCGCCGCTGCTGCCAAGGCCGGTGCTGCTGAAGCCGATGCCGACGACTTGGCTGACGCTGACGCCGGTTATTGATCTGCTTCCATGTCCGTCGTACTCGACACTCCCGTCGCCGTTCGGCGGACAGCCATGGACCTGCTCGCACGTCGCGAGCATGGTCGCGTGGAGTTAACCCGCAAGCTGCGTCAACGCGGCGCTACCGATGAGTTGATCGAACCCGCGCTTGATCGGCTTGCTGAAGAGGGGTTGCTCAGCGAAACCCGCTACCTCGAAAGCTTCATTCGCTATCGCTCCGGTTCAGGCTATGGCCCTGGACGTATCCGTGAGGAGCTTGGTCAACGAGGTCTGAACCGGGGCGATATCGACCAGGCACTGCGTGACAGCGAAGTGGACTGGGTGGCGCGGTTGCAAGAGGTGTGGCAGCGCAAATTCTCCGGGCAACTCCCCCATGATCCGCGCAGTCGCGCACAGCAAACGCGCTTTCTCGCCTACCGTGGTTACTCCATGGAAATGATTGGTCGCCTGCTCAGTGGGCGCGACCTCGACGACTACTGAAGCTTGCCGATTGCAGATGGCCCACATGGCTGACCCCAACCGGGGCCAGCCATGTGGGCCATTTTGCGTTCAGTTCACTCGCAGGGCTTCCCGGGCCCGTTGGGTGGTATGCATCGGCTGGGGTTTGGCCCAGTTCTCCGGCAGGTTGATGAAGTCCACCAGTTCGCGCAAACGGCCCTGGTCACGGCCATTGAAGGCAAAGGCCAGGCGTGTCAGGTGGCTGAAGTTACCTTCTTCATGTTCCGCGCCACTGTCGGGCTGTTGGTGGTACCGACCGCTGAGGCGAAGATCTGCAAAGCCTTCTTCAACGTCATGCAGGGCCGCCTCGCTCAGGGGGTGGTGCATACGGATGACGAACTGGTTCTTCAGCCAGCGGCTGGAGTGGTAGTTACTGTAGAACTGGTTGATTTCCTCGACCGCTTCGTCGGCACTGTGTACCAGGCGTACCAGCTTGAGGTCACTGGGCAGGATGTAGCGGTTCTCTTCCAACTGGCGACTGATGAAGGCCAGGGCGTCCTGCCAGAAACTGCCGCCGGGAGAGTCGAGCAGGACCACCGGTACCAACGGGCTCTTGCCGGTCTGGATCAGCGTCAACACCTCCAGCGCCTCGTCGAGGGTACCGAAACCACCAGGGCAGAGCACCAACGCATCGGCCTCCTTGACGAAGAACAGTTTGCGAATGAAGAAGAAGTGGAACGGCAGCAGTTTGTCGGTGCCACTGACGGTGGCATTGGCATGCTGCTCGAAAGGCAAGGTGATGTTGAAGCCCAGGCTGTGATCGCTACCGGCACCTTCGTGGGCGGCGGCCATAATGCCGCCACCGGCACCTGTGATCACCATCAGGTCCGAGCGTGCCAGTGTTGCGCCCAACTCCCGGGCCAGCGCGTACATAGGGTGTTCCAGTGGTGTTCGTGCTGAGCCGAACACGGTGACCTTGCGTCGCCCTTTGTAATGCTCGAGGGTGCGGAACGAATGGTCGAGTTCACGTAGGGCCTGCAGGGTGATCTTGGCGTTCCAGCGGTTGCGGTCGTCGTGCGCCATGCGCAGCACGGTCAGCAGCATGTCGCGGTACAGTGGCAGGTTGGGGCTGTTCGGTGCGACCAGTTGCAGTTGCTCGTCGATCTTGCTCAGGTCGATGCCGTGGTCCCTGAAATGATTGAACAGCAGCTCGTTCGATTGGTAAGGCATTCAACGTCTCCTTCTGCAGCAAAACCTCTGACCGGATCGATGGCAGGTCCCGGCCGCGACACTGCGTGTGTCGCTGGCTGCTGTGGCTCGAGTGTGCCCCCCGAGCGTTGCAGTAGGCCTTCAAGGCCATTGTTGCAGTGGCAGTTCCATCGCGTTGTCGTTGTTATGGGTACTCGTTATCAATCTAGACGCTGGCGCGGCTTCGTGCCGCCACAGGCGTGCCGTTACCGCCGGTCAGACGGGATCCAGGTGCAGCAGCGCTTTGGTTAACTGGGGACAGAAGGGCGATGCAGCGAGGTGGCGGTATGCGCCGGCTGGTGATCGAGGTGGATGGGCAACTGTTGCAGTTGCTCGAGCGCGAGGCAAAGGTTCATCACCTGAGCCTGGAGGGGGAGTGCTTGCGTCGCCTGCAGGGGAGTGAGGGGCACTCGCCTTACCTGCAGGCACTGTTGGCCGAGTTGCGCGCCGAAGATGAGCAGCGGCGCGCTAGGGACAGCGATCAGCTGGCCTGAATCACTTCTTCTTGTTGCCAGCCGCGCAGCTGGCAGCGTCGAACGCCTGGTCCATGACCGGTTGATTGGTCTTGTACACGGTGAAGCGGTAGACCATCACCGCGCCTTTGGACATCAGCTGACGGTAACCATTGTTACGGCAAACGCTGTCACCCAGTTGGCTGCGCACCTGCGCGGGGTTGGCCTGCATTCCCTGGGCATGCTCCTGGCGCACGCTCAGGTGATTGACCAGTGCCTTGCCTTCGACGGTATAGCCCTGGTCGAGGATGTCTTCGTTGATTGCCCGGGGGGTGCCAACGCTGCTTTCCTTGGCGACCTTCTGCAGCATCTGGGTCAGCTCGTATTCCTGCTTGGAAGCGGCCTGGGCGGCCAGGGGCAGGGCGAGCAACAGGCTCAGGGTCGGGACGATAAGACGCAGCATGGATCTCTCCTGGTTCGATGACTGGCGCTTTGACCTGCGCCGGCGGGCGGCGTTCCATGAAACTGCTGGGTTCCCCGGCCGCCTGAGCCATTGATTATAAAGGAGCGGCCGCAAGGGCTGCACGGCAAATGACGTGTGCTCTGGTAGACTCACGTTTTGTTTTTACCGAGTCGTCGTCGTGCCCCTTCCATCTTTCTGCCAAGGCCTGCAGCCATGAGCCACGCGGTAGCGCGGCTGCGCGCCGAGCGCCTGGCGCGCAGCATCAAACCTTTTGTCGCCCGCGGCTCGCGAGCCGAGCGCTGCCCGGATTGCCGGGTGATCGCCACGCACTGCCTGTGCGCGTGGAAACCGCGGGTGCCGGCAGAGGCCGGCATGTGCCTGCTGATGCATGACACCGAGCCACTGAAACCGACCAACACGGGATGGCTGATTGCCGACGTGATTGAGGATACCTCCGCCTTTGGCTGGTTGCGTACCTCGGTGGACGAAGGCCTGCTGGCGTTACTGGACGATCCGCGCTGGCAGCCTTATATCGTCTTCCCCGGCGAGTTCGTCAAAGAGGACCGTGTGGTCAGCGAGGTGCTGCGTGAACCGGGCAAGCGCCCGCTGTTCATCCTGCTCGACGCCACCTGGACCGAGGCGCGCAAGATGTTCCGCAAGAGCCCCTATCTCGACCGTTTCCCGGTGCTGAGCCTGCAGGCCGAGCAGATGTCGCGCTACCGCCTGCGCCGCTCCAAACGTGACGATCACTTCTGTACCGCCGAAGTCGCCGCCATGTGCCTGGAGCTGGCCGGTGACAGCCAGGCCTCGCAGGCCCTGGATGCCTACCTGGATGTGTTCAGCCTGCACTACCTCAGCGGCAAGCGGCGCTTGGCGCTGGATGAGCAGGACGAGGTCCACCAGCGTTTGCATACCTTCCTATAGTCCAAGGGGCAGGCGCGGCGGATTGGTACATACTGTCGGGGCTGGCAGCCAGGGTAGGCGGGGACGACCGGGCAATTGGCTTGACCACCCGGGGCGTGCTCGGCATCCTTGGCGCCGCTTCGGGCACGACGAAGCTGCTGTTACCCCGGACTTCGCCGTGCCATCCCGGCCGGCGGCCCTGCCGTTCGCGCCATGAGTTGCCCGCCAGGCGTTCCCCGTACCCCCTGCGCCTGGTACAGAACAGGATCCTTAGATCGATGGCTACATACGAAATCCTGATTGCCGATGACCACCCGCTGTTCCGTAGCGCAATGCGCCAGGCCGTTACCCTCGGCCTGGGCCCGGATGTGCGCTTGGTCGAGGTGGCGAGCATCGCCGAACTGGAAACCAGCCTGACCGAAAAAGCCGACTGGGACCTGGTCCTGCTGGACCTGAACATGCCCGGTGCCTATGGCTTCTCCGGCCTGGTCCTGCTGCGTGGCCAATACCCGCAGATCCCGGTGGTGATGGTCTCGGCTCAGGAAGAGGCGGCGGTCGTGGTGAAGTCCCGCGAGTTTGGCGCCAGCGGTTTCATTCCCAAGTCCAGCGAACTGAGTAAGATCCAGGAAGCCGTGCGTAATGTGCTCGACGGCGATGTCTGGTGGCCACCGCAGGCGTTCGAGAAGGTCGATGTGTCAGCCGAGGCCAAGGCTGCCAGCGAAGGTTTGGCCAGTCTCACTCCGCAGCAGTTCCGTGTGCTGACCATGGTCTGCGAAGGGTTGCTGAACAAGCAGATCGCCTATGAACTGAGTGTCTCGGAGGCGACCATCAAGGCTCACGTGACAGCTATTTTCCGCAAACTGGGCGTGCGCACGCGTACCCAGGCGGCACTGCTGCTGCAACAGCTTGAATCGGTTTCGGGCAGTTAAGTACCCGTGCATTCACGCTTTTTTGACCACGGTCAGATTAGCCTGCTGGCCTTTCTTCGGTGAAGTGACGGACCTACATGTCGCCATTCAAAGGCCAGACCGGCCTCAAACGTATCGTCAATGCCGCCAGCTATTCGTTCGACGGCCTGCGCACCGCCTTCAAGGGCGAGGCCGCCTTCCGTCAACTGGTACTGCTCAATGTGCTGCTGATACCGATTGCCTTCTGGCTGCCGGTCAGTCGCGGCGAGCGGGCGATCCTGATCGCGGTGTGCCTGCTGGGGCTGATCGTCGAGTTGCTCAATTCGGCGGTTGAGGCGGCCATCGACCGTATATCTCTGGACCGCCACCCGCTGTCGAAGAACGCGAAGGACATGGGCAGCGCCGCGCAACTGGTGGCAATGAGCATGGTCGCGGTGGTGTGGGGCGTGATCCTGCTCGGTTGAGCGATCAGGCTATCGTTGGCAGCACGATCTCGTCGCTGCGCCGTACGCCGGCGGTGAAGCTGCGGCACAGTTCGAGGAATTCACGCATGGCCGAGGTCTGGTACTTCTGTTTGTGCCAGATGAAATAGAACTGCCGCGACAGGTCCAGCGCCGGTGTTTCCACCGGCACCAGGCTGCCGCGGCGGAAGGCGTCGCGCAGGGCCAGGCGGGAAATGCAACCAATGCCCAGTCCCGATTCCACGGCCCGCTTGATCGCTTCGGTATGTTCCAGCTCCAGGCGGATGTTCAGGTTGGCGCGATGATGACGCATGGCCTGGTCGAAGGTCAGGCGCGTTCCCGAGCCCTGTTCGCGCAGGATCCAGGCTTCATGGGAAAGTTGCTCGATGTCGGCATGGCCGATCTTGGCCAGCGGATGCTGTGGCGCACAGAACACTACCAGCTCATCCTCCACCCAGGGCTGCACTTCGAGATCGGGGTGGTTGCAGTCGCCTTCGATTAGACCCAGGTCAATTTCGTAGTGGGCAACTTGTTGCACGATATGTGCGGTGTTCTGCACGTGCAACTTGACCTGGCTTTCCGGGTGTACCTGCATGAAGCTGCCGATCAGCAAGGTGGCCAGGTAGTTGCCGATGGTCAGGGTGGCACCGACAGCCAGCGAGCCGAACCCCGACTTGCCGTTGAGCAGGTCTTCGATTTCCTTGGCCTGGTCGAGCAGTGCAACGGCCTGGGGCAGCAGTTGATGGCCCAGGGCGTTGAGGCTTAGGCGTTTACCGGCACGGTCGAACAGCTGGCAGCTGGATTGGCGCTCCAGTTCGGTAATTGAGGTACTCGCCGCAGATTGCGACAAGGCCAGTACGCCCGCGGCCCGGGACACACTCTGGTGCTGGGCGACGGCGACGAAAACCTGGAGCTGACGAAGTGTGAATCGCATATCTATATAACCGATAACACATATCTTGATAATTCAGTTAACAGATATTGTCGCTGCCCCTAAACTATCGCGCAACTGCGCGTCTTGCGCGCGCCGCGTTTTCCTTCAGGAGCCCCATCGATGAGCAACATGAACCACGAACGTGTCCTCAGTGTGCACCACTGGAACGACACCCTGTTCAGCTTCAAGTGCACCCGTGATCCGGGCCTGCGCTTCGAGAACGGTCAGTTCGTGATGATCGGCCTGCAGCAGGACAGCGGCCGTCCGCTCATGCGCGCCTACTCCATCGCCTCGCCGAACTGGGAAGAGCACCTGGAGTTCTTCAGCATCAAGGTGCCGGATGGTCCGCTGACTTCCCAGCTGCAGCACCTGAAGGAAGGCGACGAGATCATCATCAGCAAGAAACCTACCGGCACCCTGGTACTGGACGACCTGAACCCGGGCAAGCACCTGTACCTGCTGAGCACCGGTACCGGGCTTGCACCGTTCATGAGCGTCATCCAGGACCCAGAGACCTACGAGCGCTTCGAAAAAGTGATTCTGGTGCATGGCGTACGCTATGTGAACGAAGTGGCCTACCGCGAGTTCATCACTGAGCACTTGCCGCAGAATGAGTTCTTCGGTGAGTCGGTGCGCGACAAACTGATCTACTATCCGACCGTCACCCGCGAGCCTTTCGAAAACCAGGGCCGTCTGACCGACCTGATGCGCAGCGGCAAGCTGTTCAGCGATATCGGCCTGCCTCCGATCAACCCGCAGGACGACCGTGCGATGATTTGCGGTAGCCCGAGCATGCTCGATGAGACCAGTGAAGTGCTGGATAGCTTCGGCCTGAAGATCTCCCCGCGCATGCGTGAACCGGGCGACTACCTGATCGAGCGTGCGTTCGTCGAGAAGTAAGGCGAGTGCGGTAACAAAAAACGCAGACTTGGTTCTGCGTTTTTTTTGCCTGGTGCTCATCGGGGGCACTCTCGCAGGGATCCCGCCGTTACTGTGGAGCTTCAACCTTCCGGCATGACTTCCAGCACCCGTATCACATCGGGTTGCGGATAGTGCCACCTCACCTGTACATCCCAGAACTTCACTCCATACACCCGCTCCGGTGGCGGCATCTGGTAGGCCGGCCGTGGGTCTTGGGCCAGGCACTGCTCGATCAACTCCACCAGCGGCTCATTCAGGCGCAGCGCATGCTCGCGGGCCTGGAGCAGAGCGGTTTCGCTCCAATCGACGGCAATCGCCTCCGGAGCATCACTGGCCATCAGGTTCGATGCGCCGACGATACTGTCCGCGTAGGGCACATAAGGCTTGATATCCAGCACCGGGGTGCCATCCAGCAGGTCGATTCCAGAGAGCAACAGCCGACCGGGTTCGATGCCTTCCAGGCGTACCACTGACTGGCCGATGCCATTGGGCCGGTGGGTGGCCCGGGTGGCGAACACCCCCATGCTCTTGTTGCCGCCCAGGCGCGGTGGACGCACCTTCAGGCGTGGCTTGTCTTCCAGCGCCTGGTGGAACAGGAACAGCAGCCACACATGGCTGACCTGTTCCAGCCCTTCGACGGCATCGCCCTGGTCAAAGGGTGGCAGCAGTTCCAGCACGCCACGGGCGGCCGGTGCCAGCCGGGGCTGGCGCGGAATGGCGAACTTCTCCTTGAAGCAGGAGCGGACGATGCCGACCGGCGTGACGGTATGCTGCATCACGGCTCAGCCGCGCACGCGAAGGGTCAAGCCCTTGAGGAAGTTGCGCAGCAACTGGTCGCCACAGGGGCGGTAATTGTCGTGGCCGACCTTGCGGAACAGCGCGCTCAGCTCCGGTTTGGACACTGGAAAATCGACGGATTTGAGCACCGCGTGCAAGTCGTCCTCCTTCAACTCGAAGGCCACCCGCAGCTTCTTGAGCACGGTGTTGTTGGTTACCGGCACCTCGATCGGCTGGGGCGGGCGGCTGTCATCGCGGCCACGGCGGTGGATCACCAGGCCGTCGAGGAAATGCGCGATGACCTTGTCTGGGCAGCGTACGAAGCCGGGCTCCTCTTCCTTTTTCACGTAGGTGGCGATGGCCTCGGCGGAAACCTCAAGGCCCGAAAGTTTGATGATCTCGGCCATTTTCTGGTCGTTGGCCTTGAGCATGTAGCGCAGGCTGCGCAGTACATCGTTGTGGTTCATTGCAGCGAATCCTGTTCTGTTGCCGCGTCAGTCATTGCGCGGCGGTAATGCTAGAAGCGTTCTGTAGCGGCTACGTAGCGCCACTGGCCCAGGGGCAGTTTGCCCATCGATACCCCGCCAAGGCGGATGCGGCGCATCGCCAGCACCTTGAGGCCGGCGGTTTCGCAAAGTTGTTCGATCAAGCCCGGTTGCGGGTTCTTCAGCACGATGCGCAGGTGTTGCTCGTTCTGCCAGCTGGCCTTGGCCTTCGGCAGTTCGACACCCTTGCGCTCCACGCCACGGGCCAGGCGTTCGAGGGCGCCGGGTTTGGCCTCACCACTGACCTGGACGATGTATTCCTGCTCCATGCGGCGCAGGTCGGCCTCGAGCTTGCGGGTTACGCGCCAGTCCTGGGTGAACAGCTGCAGGCCACTGGCGCCGGGCAACAGCGGGACGATGCAGGCCTGGCGGGCGAAATGTCCATGTAACGGGCGCACGCCCTCGCGGTGCGCTTCGCTGAGGCTGGCCATGCTGATGCTGGCCAGGGCGCTTGCGCTGTTTTGGCCGGCCTGCTGGTTGAGCAGCAGGGTCACCGGCTCGAGCGTCTCGGCGCGGGCACCGGGGAGCAGTTCAACACGTTGTCCGGCGACCTTGAACTGCGGCTGTTCGACCACCACGTCGTCGACGGTGACCCAGCCTCCTTCGATATACAGCTCGGCCTCCCGGCGGGAGCAGCCAAGCTGTTCGATAAGGCGTTTGGAGAGACGAATGGGTTCGGACATGGACACGGGCATCACGTGGCAGGGAAAGCCTTCATTGTACCTGCCTGCGCAAGTCAGCGGCTGCAAATCGATGTCATTTCCGCCATTTCAGAGCGGGGTAGTGGTTTCCTAGGCTTGCGTCCTAGGATGCTGTACGAGCAAGCCTCATATGCAATAGCGGGTAGGGCTGCCCCAGACCGTCGGTCTCCGAGCGCCCGTACACTTCGAACCCCTCGTGCAGGTAAAAACCCAGTGCTTGAGGGTTCTGCTCGTTGACGTCCAGGCGCTCGGCGTTGAGCTCGTTCACCGCGTGTCTCAGTAGGCGCTGACCGACACCCTGACCACGATGCTCTGGCATGACGAAGAGCAAGTCGACGCGGCCGTTGGCTACGCCGGCAAAACCGAGGATGCGCCGTCTGGCGTCCTTGCAGCAGACCAGCATCACGGCGTCGAGGTACTTGTGCAGCACGTGTTCGCGCAGCAGGACGATGTAGCCCTCGGGCAGGAAGTCATGGGTGGCGCGGACCGATGCCTCCCACACCTGGACCAGTTCGGGGTAGTCGCTCAGGTGCGGTGTCTGCAGCGTGACGGTGGGCGCCATCCAGTGATCCTCTTGGCCATTGAGGAAAACATAGATGCAAAAAAATACCCCGCCAGCTGGCGGGGTATTTTCAGGCGGGTTTCGCTCAGATGGGCTCGGCCCACATGTCGTACTCGTCGGCATCGACGATACGGCAACGGACCTTGTCGCCGGGCTTGAAGCCATGGTCGCCGTCGATGAACACGCTGCCGTCGATCTCCGGCGCGTCGAAGAAGCTGCGGCCCACCGAGCCCTGTTCCTCGACCTCGTCGATCAACACTTCGATCTCCTTGCCGATGCGCAGTTGCAGGCGCGCGGTGCTGATCGCCTGCTGGTGGGCCATGAAGCGGTCCCAACGGTCCTGCTTGACGTCGTCCGGCACCTCTTCCAGGCCCAGGTCGTTGGCCGGGGCGCCTTCGACTGGCGAGTACTGGAAGCAGCCGACGCGGTCGAGTTGAGCTTCGGTCAGCCAATCCAGCAGGTACTGGAAGTCTTCCTCGGTTTCGCCGGGGAAGCCGACGATGAAGGTCGAGCGGATCACCAGCTCAGGGCACTGTTCACGCCAGTTCTTGATGCGCGCCAGGGTGCGGTCTTCGAAGGCCGGGCGCTTCATCGACTTGAGCACCTTGGGGCTGGCGTGCTGGAACGGGATGTCCAGGTACGGCAGGATCTTGCCGGCGGCCATCAGCGGAATCACGTCGTCGACGTTCGGGTACGGGTAGACATAATGCAGACGCACCCAGGCACCCAGGCTGCTCAGCGCCTCGCACAGCTCGAGCATGCGGGTCTTGACCGGGCGGCCGTTCCAGAAATCGGTCTTGTACTTGACGTCGACGCCGTAGGCGCTGGTGTCCTGGGAGATCACCAGGATCTCCTTGACGCCGGCCTTGACCAGGCGCTCGGCCTCGCTCAGGACTTCGCCGACCGGGCGGCTGACCAGCTTGCCGCGCATCGACGGGATGATGCAGAAGCTGCAGCTGTGGTTGCAGCCTTCGGAAATCTTCAGGTAGGCGTAGTGACGCGGGGTCAGCTTGACGCCCTGGGGCGGCACCAGGTCGATCAGCGGGTTGTGGTCCTGGCGTGGCGGCACAACTTCATGCACGGCATTGACCACCTGCTCGTACTGCTGGGGGCCGGTGACCGACAGCACGCTTGGATGCACGTCACGGATGCTGCCTTCCTCGACACCCATGCAGCCGGTGACGATGACTTTGCCGTTTTCCTTGATCGCCTCGCCGATCACTTCCAGCGACTCGGCCTTGGCACTGTCGATGAAGCCGCAGGTGTTGACCACCACCACGTCGGCATCCTCGTAGGTAGGCACGACTTCATAGCCTTCCATGCGCAGCTGGGTCAGGATGCGCTCGGAATCGACCAGGGCCTTTGGGCAACCCAGGGAAACGAAGCCGACCTTTGGGGTGGCGGGAGTGGTGGACATGGCTAACCTCGGTATTGAATACAGGTCGCCCGGCCGGTAACGGGGGCGATCCTGGCGGGCGCTTTTCGCGCCTCTGATCAAAAAGTGCGCAATTCTAGCGAGCACAAGGTCGCTTTACCAGCAGAAATACGACGAACGCTGCGCTATGCTTCGCGCCGTTGCGCCGGGGTATCCGGGAGGGCCCGGCGCGGGTAGGCATTCAACCGGTCTAACAGGCCGTCTGCGGGAGTGGTCGATGGTTCAGGCAAGCAGTCATGCCGAAGGCGGGCACGCGGGGAAGCAGGGGGCGGCACGGCCGCTGGGCCTGCTCGTGGCGGCCGTTGGGGTGGTCTATGGCGATATCGGCACCAGCCCGCTGTACACCCTCAAAGAGGTCTTTACCGGCGGATATGGCGTACAGGTCAACCATGACGGAGTGCTGGGCATTCTGTCGTTGATCCTCTGGTCGCTGCTGTGGGTGGTTTCGTTCAAGTACGTGATGTTCATTCTGCGCGCCGACAACCAGGGCGAGGGCGGCACCATGGCCCTGACCGCGCTGGCGCGACGGGCCACGGCGCAATACCCACGGTTGCGCATGCTGATGGTCGGCTGTGGGCTGATCGGTGCTTCGCTGTTCTACGGTGACAGCATGATCACCCCCGCGGTATCGGTGCTGTCGGCGGTGGAGGGCATGGGCCTGGCGTTCGATGGAATCGACCATTGGGTAGTGCCAATCTCGCTGGTGGTGCTGGTAGCACTGTTTCTGGTGCAGAAGCACGGCACTGAGAAGATCGGCAAGGCATTCGGCCCGATCATGGTCACCTGGTTCCTGGTGCTGGCAGCGCTGGGCGTACATGGGATCTCGCAGAGCCCGGAAGTGCTCAAGGCGTTCAACCCAGGCTGGGCCTTGAACTTCTTCATCGTTCACCCCGGCATGGGCGTGGCCATCCTTGGGGCCGTGGTGCTGGCGCTGACCGGTGCCGAGGCCCTGTACGCCGATATGGGGCACTTCGGCCGCAAACCCATTGCCCGCGCCTGGTTTGCCTTGGTGTTGCCGGCGCTGGTGCTCAACTACTTCGGCCAGGGCGCCATGCTGCTGCAGAATCCCGAGGCGGCGCGCAACCCGTTTTACCTGCTGGCGCCGTCCTGGGCGTTATTGCCGCTGGTGGGCCTGGCCACGATGGCCACGGTGATCGCCTCCCAGGCGGTGATCTCGGGGGCCTTCTCGCTGACTCGCCAGGCCATCCAGCTGGGCTATGTGCCGCGTATGCAGATCCAGCACACCTCCAGCGACGAGCAGGGGCAGATCTATATCGGTGCGGTGAACTGGGCGTTGATGGTCGGCGTGGTACTGCTGGTGATCGGCTTCGAGTCCTCCGGCGCCCTGGCGGCGGCCTACGGCGTGGCAGTGACCGGCACCATGCTGATGACAACCATCCTGGTTTCGGCGGTCATGCTGCTGCTGTGGAAGTGGCCGCCGATATTGGCGGTGCCTTTGCTGGTTGGCTTCCTGTTGGTCGACGGGCTGTTCTTTGCCGCCAACGTGCCGAAGATCGTGCAGGGCGGTGCGTTCCCGGTGTTGGCGGGTATCGTGCTGTTCGTGCTGATGAGCACCTGGAAGCGCGGTAAGCAGATCCTGGTCGATCGTATCGATGAGGGCGCCTTGCCGCTGCCATTGTTCATCAGCAGCATTCGCGTGCAGCCGCCGCACCGCGTCGAGGGTACCGCGGTGTTCCTGACCGCGCGCTCCGATGCCGTCCCCCATGCGCTGCTGCACAACATGCTGCATAACCAGGTGTTGCATAGCCAGGTGGTACTGCTGACGGTGGTCAGCGAGGACCGACCACGGGTGCCGGAGCATGAGCGATTTGAAGTGGAGGCCTACGGTGACGGATTCTTCCGGGTTCTGTTGCACTTCGGCTTCATGGACGAGCCGGACGTGCCGGCGGCGCTGAAGCTGTGCCACTTGGACGAACTGGACTTCAGCCCGATGCGCACCACCTACTTCCTCAGCCGGGAGACGGTGATCGCCTCGCGCCTTGAGGGGATGTCGCGTTGGCGCGGGAATCTGTTCGCGTTCTTGTTGAAGAACGCCAATGGCAACCTGCGGTTCTTCAACCTGCCGCTCAATCGGGTCATCGAGTTGGGGACACAGGTCGAGATCTAGGCCGGACGAGGGGCTGCTGCGCAGCCCCTCATCGGTAAGCCGACTCCTGTACGGACCGAATTTGCCTTGAAGCATGCGCTGTTCCTGTGGGGACTTGCCCCGCGAGTTGCCTCTGTATCATTTAGATGATTAGCTAGCTAATTGTTTGGCTCCGCTTTATTCTCCCTTCCCGTTGTCTATCGTTCTTCCTAACTACCCCAGCGCCCCCAAGGTCCGATTCGTGCCCATTACCTTCCAGGCCCTGTTCGCACCCCACAGCCTCGCCCTCAAGTTCGCCATCAAGACCTTGCTCGGTGGCGGCCTGGCCTTGTGGCTGGCGATGCGCTGGGGCCTCGAGCAACCGTCCTGGGCGTTGATGACCGCGTTCATCGTTGCCCAGCCGTTGTCGGGAATGGTGGTGCAGAAGGGCCTGGCGCGCTTGGCCGGCACCCTGGTCGGCACCTGCATGTCGGTGCTGTTCATCGGCCTGTTCGCCCAGACACCCTGGCTGTTCCTGCTGACCCTGGCCTTGTGGCTGGCCCTGTGTACCGCTGCTTCGACCCAGCTGCGTAGCGCCTGGGCCTACGCTTTCGTGTTGGCCGGCTACACCGTGGCGATCATTGCCCTGCCGGCGGTCGATCACCCGCTGCAAGTGTTCGACCAGGCCGTGGCGCGCTGCACCGAGATCTGCCTGGGTATCTGCTGCGCCACCGCGACCAGTGCGCTGGTCTGGCCCATGCGCGTCGAGCAGCAGTTGGCCGGCCAGGCTCGTCAGGCCTGGCACAATGGCCTGCAGGCGGCCAGCGCCATGCTCGGCGGTGAGGACGAGGCGCGCAAGGGCCTGCTCGACAGCCTCGGGCGCATTGTCGCCATTGACGCGCAGCGCGAGCACGCCTGGTTCGAAGGGCGCCGCGGCCGGCAGCGCGCCCGGGCGATTCGTGGCCTGAGCCAGACGCTGATGGTGCTGTTGCGCCTCTCACGCTCGGTGCGCAGGCAGTGGCGCCAGCTTGATGAAGGCGAAGCCGGTCGTTTGGCGCCATGGCTGGACGAGGTGCGCGCGCACCTGGCCAGCGCCGAGCAGCCCAGCTTGCTGCTGTTGCGCCAACGTGTCTGGGACGCCGCTCATGACGAGCGAATCAGCCCCGCCGAGCATTACTGCCTGGCGCGCCTGACGCTGCTGCTGGACTACGCGATGGCCACGGCCCAGGCGCTCGACGATGTGGAGCAGGGGCGCGCGCCAAGGCAGGCGTCGCAGAGCCTGGCGGCCCATCGCGACCTGTCTTTGGCTCTGCTGTTCGGTTCGCGTAGCGCGCTGGCCTTCCTGGCCATGAGCAGTTTCTGGCTGGCCACGGCCTGGCCTTCGGCGCCCGGCGGGCTGGTGCTCACCTGCGTGGTGTGCAGCTTGTTCGCGAGCCGCGAGAATGGCGCACAGATCGGCCTGAGCTTTCTGCGCGGCATCCTGCTGGCCATCCCGGCGGCGTTGCTGGTGGGGCAGATCCTGCTGCCGCAATGGAGCAGTTTCGCCATGCTCTGTTTGGGCATGGGCGTGCCGCTGTTCTTCGGCGCCCTGGGCATGGCCCATCCGCGTACTGGGGCGACCGCCACCTCGTATTGCCTGCACTTCATCGTCCTGGTGGCGCCGCTCAACGCGATGCACTTCGACGTGGCGACCCTGCTCAACAGCGCCCAGGCCATGCTGGTGGGTGTGGGCGCCGCAGTGCTGGCGTTCCGGCTGCTGGTGCTGCGTCACCCAGCTTGGCTCGGCCGGCGCCTGCGCGCGGCCACGCAGAGCGATCTGGTGCGCCTGACCCGGCGCGACCTGCGCGGTGCCGACAGCTGGTTCGGCGGGCGCATGGCTGATCGCCTGATGCAGCTGGCGCGGCACGCCAGCGAGCTGCCCGAAACCGAGCGCAAGCGCTGGGACGATGGCCTGCATGGCCTGGATATCGGTGATGAGCTGGTGCATCTGCGCATGTGCCTGGCGGTGGCCAAGGCACCGCTGGGCGATGCCGAGCGCCAGTACTTGCAGCAGTTGCAGGTGGTGCTCGCCAGTGGCCCGGCACCGGGGCGCGGCCAGCGCCTGGACGTTGCCAGCGAACAGTTCATCGAGGCCCTGCGCCGCCAGCCGCCCAGCGACCCGCTGCGCCTGGCCGTTGGTGCGGTGCTGCAGTTGCGCAATAGCTGGGGCAAGTGGTGCCGCTGGCAGGAGGAAACCCATGGGGTTGCGTGAGTGGGCGCTGGGCGGCGTGCTGCTCAGCCCGTTTTTGATCTATGTCGCGCTGGCGCTGCTGTTGACCGGTCTGCTGCGCTTACTCGTGCAGGCTACGCCCCTGGGGCGCTGGATCTGGCATGAGGCGTTGTTCGACGCGGCGCTGTTCGTCTGTGTGCTGTACCTGGTGGTGCGCTTGTCTGGCCCTTTGTAAGGAGTAAGTCCATGCGTACAGCCGTACGTGTTCTGGTCACCCTGTGCGTGGTGATGCTTGCCGTGTTCGCCGGCTATCGACTGTGGCAGTACTACATGCTCACGCCCTGGACTCGGGATGCCCGGGTGCGTGCCGATGTGGTGGTGGTCGCCCCCGACGTATCCGGTTGGGTGAGTACGCTGAAGGTACGCGACAACCAGCAGGTCAAGGCCGGCGACCTGCTGATGACCATCGACCGCGAACGGTTCCAGGCCGCTTTCGATCAGGCCGGTGCCGTGGTCGAGACGCGTACCCAGCAGCTGCGCCTGCGCGAGCGCGAGGCCGCACGGCGCACGGCCCTGGGGCCGGAAGCGATCAGTGCCGAGTTGCGCGAGAACGCCCAGATCAACGCGGCCATCGCCCGCGGCGAACTGCACGAGGCCGCGGCCCAGCTGCAAGTGGCCAGGATCAACCTGGCCCGCAGCGAAGTACGCGCTCCGCGCGGTGGGCATATCACCAATCTGCGGCTGGCCGAGGGCAATTTCGTCAACACCGGGCAATCGGTCATGGCGCTGGTGGACGATGCCACTTTCTATATCCAGGCGTATTTCGAAGAAACCAAGCTGCCGCGGATTCGTGTCGGCGACCCGGTCAAGGTCTGGCTGATGGGGGCTGGCGAGGCCATGCAAGGACATGTGGAAAGCATCAGTCGGGGGATCACCGACCGCAACTCGACGCCGGACGGGCAACTGCTGCCCGAGGTGGAGCCGACGTTCAACTGGGTGCGCCTGGCGCAGCGGATCCCCGTACGCATTCGCCTGGATCAGGTACCCGAGGGCGTGACCCTGAGCGCCGGCATGACGGCTAGCGTACAGGTGCATGAAGCGCCTTGAGGGGGCAGGCCAGCTCCCACTGGGATTGCACATGACTTGAGGCCGGCGCGGTCATCGTGGGAGCCGGCTCGCTGGCGAAAGGGGCGCATCGCGCCCCCGGTACTCAGCCTCAAGGCTGCTGGGCAGTCGCCGCCAGCACGATCTCGCGAATGCACACCTGCTGCGGCTGCTGGTAGGCCCAGACGATAGCCCCGGCAACATCTTCCGCCGCCAGCACCACGCCGCCCATGTCATTGGCCTTCCAGGCCTCGTAGTCACGCTTGATGCCCTCGTCGGTGGTATGCCCGAGCAGCTCGGTCTCCACCGCCCCCGGCGCGATGGTCACCACCCGCACATTGTGCGCTGCCAGCTCCTCGCGCAGGTTCTCCGACAACCCATGCACGGCGAACTTGCTGCCTACGTAGGCCACATGGTTGGGGAAGGTCTTGCGTCCGGCCACTGAGCTGACATTGATCAGGGTGCCATGGCGCCGCTCGACCATCCCGCCGACCAGCGCATGTACGCCGTTGAGCAGGCCTTTGACGTTGATGTCGAACATGCGCTCCCATTGTTCCGGGTCCTGTTCGTGCATCTGCCCCAGCAGCATCACCCCGGCATTGTTCACCAGGGCATCGGCCGGCCCGTACACGGCTTCGGCCTCGGCCACGGCGGCCACCAGCGCCGCGCGGTCGCGGATATCCACGGCGCGGCACAGGCAATCGGGCAACGCCAGCGCCTCCAGGCGATCCAGGCGGCGGGCGATCAGCAACAGCGGATGGCCCGCGGCGGAAAAGCGTTGGGCGGTGGCGGCGCCGATACCGGAGCTGGCACCGGTGATAATGATCAGGGGTTTGTTCATGGTTGCCTCCCAGGCATAATCGCTTTCGATGGCCGGGATTCTAAATAGCCCTTTCGGCCATGAAAAACGGCTTATTTCTCTGGCTGGCATCGTTTCTATCTATGGATATCCGTCATCTCAAGGCATTTATCGCGGTCTTCGAAGCGCGCAATATCACTGTAGCCGCCCAGCGCCTGTGCGTGGCGCAACCGACCTTGTCGGTGACCATCCGCCAGCTGGAGGATGACCTCGGCGCCGAGCTGTTCCTGCGTCAGGCCCGTGGGGTCGAAGTCAGTGAGCAGGCGCGTGAGCTGTATCCCCAGGCCTGCCGCATGGTGGCCGAGGCCGACGCGCTGCGTCTGCGCTTTCGCCAGGGGCAGGAGCGGGTGCCTTTGGCCCTGGGCATCGAGACGGACATCGCGCCGGCCCAGGTCGAAGCCTGCGTGCGCCTGGCCAGCCAGGCGGTGGCGGGCCTGCAATTGACTTTGCTCGAAGGCTGCGACGGGGATGCGCGGTTGGCCGACGAGGCCCAGCGCTGCGAGGACGAACTGTTCCTGCCATTGTGGGAGGAGGCCTTCGTGCTGGTAATGGCGACCGGCAGCCAGCCGGACGGGCGCTGGATCACCTGCCCGCAGCATCCTTCGCACCAGCGCCTGATGGGGTTGTACGGCGAAGGCGAGCAGGTCGGCCAGGCCGGTTCGTTGCAACTGGCGCTGGCCATGGTCGCCGCCGGGCTGGGCGCGGCATGGTTGCCGCAGTCTCTGGCCGAGCGCTGTCCCGGGGTCTACTGGCGGCCCGGCAGCGGCCTGGCACTGCGGCGCCGGGTCGGCTTGTGCATCACCCATGAGGCTTTGTCACTTCCTGCCGTCGCCGCGCTGCACCAGGCCTTGAACCGAGCTTGAGCGCATTGCGCAGCGTATACCTCAGAGGAACATGCCCCCCGACACCTCCAGCCGCTGCCCGTTGATCCAGCCATTGCCATCCTCCAGCAACAAGGCAACGGCCGCGCCGATATCGTCCGGCAGGCCGACCCGGCCCAGGGCGGTGTTGCCAGCGATGTAGTCATTGACCTGCTGGTTGTCACGCACCACGCCCCCGCCGAAGTCGGTCTCGATGGCGCCCGGCGCGAGAATGTTCACACGGATGCCGCGTGCGCCCAGCTCCTTGGCCTGGTAGCGGGTCAGCACTTCCATGGCCCCCTTCATGGCCGCGTAGGCGGCGTAGCCGGGCAGGGCGAAGCGGGTCAGACCAGTGGAGATGTTGACGATGCGCCCGCCGTCGGCCAGCAGCGGCAGCAGGCGCTGGGTAAGGAAGAACGGGCCCTTGAGCTGGATATTCAGCAACTGGTCGAACTGCGCCTCGCTGGTCTCGCTGAATGGCACGTTCAGGCCGATGCCGGCGTTGTTTACCAGGAAGTCCAGCTGACGGCGGCCGAACTGCTGTTCGAGGGTGTCGCCCAGGCGTTCGACGAAATTTGCGAAGCTGGCGCTGTCGCTGACGTCCAGTTGCAGCATGGCGGCGCGCACGCCGGCCTGCTCCAGCGTGGCCGCCACGGCGCGGGCTTCGTCGGCCTTGCTGTGGTAGGTGCCGATGATGTCGATGCCACGGGCGGCCAGGTGTTCGGCGGTGTTCTTGCCCAGGCCGCGGCTGGCGCCGGTGATCAGTGCGATCTTGCGAGTCATGTCGGATACCTCGTTGTGGGTGGCTGTTGCTGACAGGTTATTGATCGGGGATAGGCTGTTAAATCCACGGATTCCGGAAATACTGTTCGCATCAATCGGACAATGAGGATGGGTATGAACAAGCTGGATCTGCTGCGTACCTTTGTCAGGGTCAGCGAACTGAGCAGTTTCACCCTGGCCGGCGAAAGCCTGGGGCTGCCGCGCTCGACCGTCTCCGAACAGGTGCGGGCGCTGGAGAACCTGCTCGGTACGCGCCTGTTCAACCGCACCACGCGCCGGGTGCGCACGACCCAGGACGGCGCCCTGTTGTACGAGCGCAGCAAGGACCTGCTGTCGGGCATGGACGAAATCGAAAGCCTGTTCAGCGCCGACGATGCCGAACTGGCCGGGCGCCTGCGCATCGACCTGCCGACCATGATGGCGCGGCGGGTCATCGTGCCGGCGTTGCCGCAGTTTCTTGAACGCTTCCCGCGCCTGGACGTGGAGATCAGTTGCACTGATCGCCAGGTCGACCTGCTGCGCGAAGGCTTCGACTGCGTGATGCGTATCGGTGCGCTCAGCGACCTGGACGTGGTGGCGCGCCCGGTCGGGCGCCTGAGCATGCGCAACTGCGCCAGCCCCGTATATCTCGAACGCCATGGGATACCCCGCAGCCTCGAGGACCTGGCCGGCCATCAACTGATCCACTACGTGCGCAACCTCGGCGCTCGCAGTGCCGGGTTCGAATACGAACAGGGCGGCGAGCTACGCTTCCAGGCCATGGCTGGCGTGGTCACGGTAAACAACGCCGAAGCCTATTCCGCCGCCTGCCTGGCTGGGCTCGGCCTGATCCAGGTGCCGGCGGTAGGTGTCGATGAACACCTTCGCCAAGGTGAACTGGTGTCACTGCTCGAGCCCTGGCAGGCGCGGGCCATGCCGGTGTCGCTGTTGTATGCGCGGCAGCGTCATGTGCCGCGCCGGGTACAGGCGTTCATGAACTGGCTGGCGGTGCTGCTGGAGTCTCAGGTCGACCCTTCGGCAGGCGAAAACTGAACAGTGTGCCGGCCTCGGCGCTGGAGGTCACCTCCATGCGGCCGCCATGGGCCAGGGCGATCTGCTTGGCAATGTACAGCCCCAGGCCCAGGCCGGGCTGGGGCGCGCCGGAGATCGGCCGGCTGAAAGGCTCGAACAGCAGGGGCAGGGTTTGCGGGGCGATCGGCGTACCCTGGTTATGCACGCTCAGGTCGAAGGTACTGTCGTTGAGGCTGGCACGCACGGTCACCGGGCCTTGTGGGTCGCCATGGAGGAGCGCATTGGCGATCAGGTTGGACAACAGTTGCGTGATCCGCTCGCGGTCACACAGCAGGCCGCCGACCTGGCCGATGTCGAGGATGATGCGCCGCTGCGGGTGGACACGCTGCAGCTCGGAGGCCACATGGCCGAGAGCGTCCGGTAGGTCGTGGCAGGGCTGCAGGTTCAGTGGGATCCCGGCACCAAGACGGCCACGGGCGAAATCCAGCATGTCGCGCACCAGCTCGGTGGCTCGCTGGCCGCAGGTGAGGATATGCAGGGCAATGGCCCGTTGCTTGTCGTCGGTCAGGCGCTGGCTGAGCAGTTCGGCACCGGCGGTGATGGCGAACAGCGGGTTGCGCAGGTCGTGGCCGAGCACGGCGATGAATTGCTCGCGCACCTCGGCCATGGCCCGCTCTTTGTGCAGGGCGCGCTCGGTACGTTGGGCGCTTTCCTCGCTTTCGATCTGGATGGCCAGCAGGCGGGCGAACGATTCCATCATTGGCTGGATTGCCGTGCCCTTGAGTGGCGTTGGCTGGGCGTCCAGGGCACAGATGGTACCGAAGAAGCTGCCGTCGGTACGTAGCACCGGAACCGAAATGTAGCTTTCGAAGCGGTACTGGCGTGGGGCGTGGTGACGGCAGTACTGCTCGTCCTCGCTGGCCTTGTCGATCACGATGGTCTGGCGTGTGCTGCGGATTTCGTGGCACAGCGTGGTGGCCACCTCGAGTTCGCCGCCTACCTCGAGGCCGAATCCCAGGGTGTCGAGCACCGCGCAAGCGGTCCAGCTGCTCTCGGTCACCCGGGCCACGGCGGCAAAGCGCAGGCCGGTGGTCTCGCAGATGACCTGGAGGATGGCCGGCACGGCGTTGATGCGACCAATGATGGCGATGTCGGCGGTGACGGCCTGGGTCATGGGGGCGGATCCGATAACGACGAAGGGGCTCGAAAATCCAGTCTAGCGGGCCTTGGCCTGGGGGAGGAAAAACCTTGGCGAACGGTCTGGCACTTGGGTTAGGCTGGCACCTGCGCGTTGCCCGCCAGAGGCGACCGCCCCCTCTGCGTGCGTCACTTCCGAATTCTTTGCGAGGTTACGCCATGGCCATCACATCCCAGGACATCTGCATCGCCGCCGACCAGCTCAAGGGCTTCGTCGGCTTTCACGGCAAACGCGGCACCCATATCGTGCGGTTTTCAGAGGACGCGTTCGGCATGGACGTGGCCGACGATAGCATCACCCCCTGCAGCGAGTTCGTCTGGCGGCCCGAGGCCGGTGCATGCATGGCGCTGTGCCGGGAGCGCCTGGCGTTGCTGCTGGAACAGCATGTGGACGATCGGTTGAACATCGGCGAGCCATTGCGCATCTACCTCAACCGTACCGACCTGCCGGAGATCGTGGCTGAGCGCAGCCTGCGCTGAGTCCCGTGGCAGCGCATTCAGGACGCATCCTGGCGAACTTCGCGGTTCGCCAGCAGCGCCTCGAACCCTGCCCGGTCCACGGGCTTGCTCAGGTAGTAGCCCTGCACCTCGTGGCACTGCTCCTTGTCCAGCGCCTTCAATTGCTGCTCGGTCTCCACGCCCTCGGCGGTCACCGTCAGCCCCATGGCCTTGCCCAGGTTGATGATCGCCTGGACCACGGCCCGGTCGTTGCCGCTCTGGCTGCTCAACCCGGCGATGAAGCGCTTGTCGATCTTGATGCTGTCGAAGGGGTAGGTGCGCAGGTAGCCCAGTGACGAGTAGCCGGTGCCGAAGTCGTCCATGTTCAGGCGCACGCCCAGTTCTTTGAGCGCGAGCATGGTGCCCAGGGCGCCTTCGATGTCGTTGAGCATCACGTTCTCGGTGATTTCCAGCTCCAGGCGCTGGGCCGGGAATCCGGTGTCCAGCAACACCTGGCGCACATCGGCGACCACATCGCTGCGGGAGAACTGCGCGGGCGACAGGTTTACCGAGACCAGCAGCTCTTCGGGCCAGTCACGGGCATTGCGGCAGGCTTCTTCGAGCACCCAGCGGCCCAGCGGGACGATGAGGTCGCTCTGTTCTGCGAGCGGAATGAAGGTGTCTGGCCCGATCAGCCCTTCCTGGGGATGCTCCCAGCGCAAAAGGGCTTCCACCGAAACGATGCGCAGGTCGTTCAGGCGGTAGCGTGGCTGGTAGTGCAGCACGAACTCGTGCTGCTTGATGGCCCGGCGCAGGTCGTTTTCCAACTGACGGCGGTATTGGATCTGCTGGTTCATCTCCGGCGAGAAGTAGCGCCAGGTGTTCTTACCGTCGGCCTTGGCCTGGTACAGGGCGATGTCGGCGCAACGGATCAGTTCGCCGGCATCGTAGCCCTGGGCCCGGGTCTGGGCGATGCCGATGCTGGCGCCGATGTGCAACTGGTGCTCCTCGAAACCGATGGGTTGTTGCAACAGGTCGAGCAGACGAGCGCAGAAACGATCGATTTCGCTGCGGTTGTCCAGGCCATGCAGGACCAGAACGAACTCGTCGCCGCCCAGACGGGCGACCAGGTCATCGTCACGGGTGGTATCGCGCAGGCGGCTGGCTACCTCCTGCAGCACCGCATCGCCAGCGGGGTGGCCGAGGGAATCGTTGATCGGCTTGAAGCTGTCCAGGTCGAGCAGCAGCAGGGTCAGGGGCGGCGAGTCGCTGCCGCGCAGCAGGGCTTGTTCGAGGTGGCGCGACAGCTTGTTGCGGTTGGCCAGGCCTGTCAGGGCGTCGTGCATCGACAGGTGCTGGATGCGGGCATGGGCGGCGACCTCGTCGGTGATGTCGCTGGCGGTGCCGCGAAATCCGGCGAGCTTGCCTTCGTAGATGATCGAGCGCGCCGACACGCGGCAGTAACGGTTCTGCCCGGTGGCGTCATCGTAGTTGCAACGCAGGTTTGCCAGTTGCTGCGTGTCGCTGTCGGCTTCGTTGTCGAGCCAGGGCAGCAGGGGCGTGGTGTCGCAGGCCAGCAACTGGTTGAGCGGCTGGCCGAGCCAGTCCTCGATGCGGTAGCCGGTAACGCTGACGAAGCGCTGCGACAGGTAGGTCAGGCGGTGATGGCGGTCGGTTTCCCAGATCCAGTCGGAGGCGGCTTCGGCCACTGCGCGAAAGCGCTGCTCGCTGGCTTCCAGGGCGCGGTTGCTCTGCTGCAATCGCAGCAGGCTTTCATCTATTGCCCGGGAACTGCGCAGGGCGTGGCGGAACAGGTAGAGCAGCACCAGGCCGAGTACCAGGAACACCGCCAGCAGCGGCGGCAGGAAGGCGTGGAGCAGCTGGCGACCCGGCAGCGGCGTGTTCCAGGCCAGGTGGTAGCCGGTTTCGCCCACGGCGATATGCGGTTGTCCGGCCTGGGCGGCACCGTTCTTTTCCAGGCGCATACCGGTCAGGCCTGCGCCCTTGCCCAGCACGGAGAGCTTGGCCTCGGTCAACTGGTCGACGAACACCATTACCGGTGCCTGGCGCACATCCGCCTCGGTCACTTCCTTGTCCTGGCGCACCGCCGCAGCGCTGAGCACCGCCGGCCAGCCGTTGAAACGCACGAAGTGGGTCACCTGCTCGCGGGCCGGAGCCGCCTTGCGCGCCGCGTCGATGATCGCCGCCAGAGGGCTGTCGATATGTGCGCTGGCCGGCGAGTCGGTGGGCTTGCCCTTGAACAGGGCATAGGTGGTGCGGCCATCCTCGACCACGAACACGCCTTCGTAGCCGCTGGCACTGTACAGCGACTCGCCGACATTCTTCTCGGCATAGGCCCACTGCCAGTCGACCTTGCCTACCAGATGTTCGTAGGCGGCGTCCCAGACGGCGTAGCTGGAGAGGAACTGGCGCGAGGCAACCAGCCGTTGTTCCAGCGCCTGGGAGGCCTGGAAGGTGCTTTGCTCCAGCGCCTGGCGGTCCAGCGTGGCGGCGATGTTGAACAATGCCACCAGGGTGAACACGCAAGCGAGCCCGAACAGCGCGCAGAAGCCGCCGACCAGGCGACGCACCTGCAGGCGCGAGGTGGGGCTGGAGGGTGAAAGGTCGACGTTCCTGTCCATGTACGGGCGACTCCTTCAACTGCTGTCTTGCGCCCGAGGCCTGGGCGAAGGTTCAGTCAGGATAGGCCAGCCTGAGCGTGGCGGCCTCGCCGCGAGCGAAATTGACCTGGTCGCGACCCTGGTGCTTGGCGGCATACAGGGCCTTGTCGGCCTGTTCCAGCCAATGCTCGGGCGAGGCGAGGTCTGGACGAAAGTCTGCCAGGCCGATGCTCAGGCTGATGCGCAGGTCCGGCAGTTGCGGGTTGCGGTAGGCGCCCACGTGTTCGCGCAGGCGCTCCATTGCCTGGCAGGCCTGGGCTTCGTGGGTGCCGGGGAGGATCACGCAGAACTCGTCGCCGCCATAGCGTCCGGCCAGGTCGTCCTCGCGCAGGTTGCGTTTGAGCTCCTGGCTGAGCTGGCGCAGCACACAGTCGCCTACCACATGGCCGTAGGTGTCATTGATAGTCTTGAAGTGGTCGATGTCGATCAGCGCGATGACGGCCGGCAGCCGTTGCTGCTGGCAGATCTGGAACTTGAGCAGCAACAGGTCTTTCCATGAGCCATGATTGAGCAGGCCGGTGAGGCTGTCGGTGCGGCTCAGGGCGCTGAGGCGGCGCTTGTGTTCGGCCAGCTTGATCGCCAGCTGATAGCACACCCAGCCCAGTGCCAAGGGGTATAGGGTGAGCATCGGCAGGCAAGCGAGGACCTGGAGCTGCGTAGCCTGGGGCTGTACGCCGGTGCCGAGCAGGGCGCTGGCCAGCAGCATGCCCGCCAGTTGGGCCAGCATGCCGCGCACCAGCACCCGTTTGCCACCGGCGGCGACGTTGTTCATGGTCATCATCGACAGGATGGTGACGCTGGGCAGCGGGTTGAAATGCATCGCCGCGGTCCAGAACCCGCCCATCAGCGAATCCAGCAGAATGTTGCGTTGCTCGGCCTGGTAGGGGGTGGCCGAGCGCAGGGCCCACTGGTAGGCCAGGTGCGGCCAAAGCAGGCCGTTAAACAGCAGTAGGGCCCAGGTCCACTGCGGCGGGTTCAGCGGTGCGATGGCGGCCATCACGCTGAATAGGCCAATCCCCAGGCCGATGATGCGCGGCAGGTAGATGCGCCTGACGAAAGAGAGCCCCTTGCCGCTGCGGTTGTCGATCATGGTTGTCGTTCTTCTGTGGGGCGCCGTTTATCGCATAAGTCGTGTGAATATTGTTGAACAATCGTTCATCGGCGAAAAATGACCTTACAAGCCATTTCACGGTTGATCCGACCCTGTGGAGTAATATGAAGGCTTTCCTCTTTTGCGGAGTGCTGCTGCTCATGGTCCCCATGGCTACCCCCGCCGGCGAGCCGGCACCGCAGCGTGACGGACGCTTTCACAACCAGGTTGAACTGCCCAAGGATGGCGTGCTCAAGAAGCTGCGCATCGGCATCAAGTACCTGTTGCTGCGCAAGCCGCCGCAAACCCGACCAGATGCGGCGCTGAGCCTGCAGCCGATGACCCGTCAGCAGGTGGCCGACGCCCCGGATCACAGCCTGTGGCGTCTCGGGCACTCCACCGTACTGCTCAAGCTGCGTGGGCGTTTCTTCATTACCGACCCGGTGTTCGCCGAGCGCGCCTCACCGGTGCAGTGGGCCGGGCCGTTGCGCTTCCATGCGCCACCGCTGGCGCTTAGCGACCTGCCGCCGCTGACTGCGGTGATTCTTTCCCACGACCATTTCGACCATCTGGATGAGCAGGCCATCCGCCAGCTGGCGCCGCGCACCGAGTATTTCCTCGCTCCGTTAGGCGTGGGGGATTTGCTCGTCGAGTGGGGCGTGCCGCCGGCCAAGGTGCGGCAACTGGACTGGTGGCAGGAAACCGCAGTCGAAGGCGTGCGCTTCGTCGCTACGCCCGCCCAGCACTTTTCCGGGCGCGGGTTGTTCGACAGCAATCGCAGGCTCTGGGCGTCCTGGGTGATGATCGACGAAGGGCTGCGGCTGTTCTTCAGTGGCGATACCGGCTATTTCCGCGGTTTCCGTGAAATCGGCGAGCAGTATGGACCGTTCGATCTGACCTTGATGGAGACCGGCGCCTATAACGTTGCCTGGCCCAATGTGCATATGCAGCCGGAGCAGACCCTGCAGGCGCACCTGGACTTGCGAGGCCGCTGGCTGTTGCCGATTCATAACGGCACCTTCGACCTGTCCATCCACGGTTGGCAGGAGCCCTTCGAGCGTATCCTGGCCCTGGCCAACGCCGCGCAGGTGCAACTGAGCACGCCGCAGATGGGCGAGCGGGTCAGCCTCGACTCGCCGCACTCCGGGCAGAACTGGTGGCGGCCAAGGCCATTGCCGCAGCGGGGCAGGGGAGCCGAGCGGGCGGTTGCGGCGCGCTAGTCCTTTTTCGGCTTTTCATACTTGAGCAATTGCGAGGGGGGCTTGCCGCTGTCGCTGCGTACTTGGGCGTGGCTGATCAGGGCAAAGATGAAACTGCCGCCGATGATGTTGCCCGCCAGGGTGGGTAGTGCGAAGTCGAGCCAGAACGCTTGCCAGGTTTCATCGCCGGCCCAGACCAGGTACGACACTTCTACCGAGCCCACGACAATGTGGGTGAAGTCGCCCAGGGCCATCAGGTAGGTGATCACCAGGATGATCCAGATCTTGGCGTGCTCCATGGACGGGATCATCCAGACCATGGTGGCGATCATCCACCCGGAGACGATGCCTTTGGCGAACATCTGGCTGATGTCGTTGGTCATCACCTTGCGACCTACATCTAGGAAAGCGATGTCGGTCTTGCTGTCGAAGATCGGCAGCTCGAGCATCACCCAGGCCACCAGCAACGTGCCGGCCAGGTTGCCGAGCAGGACGACGCTCCACAGGCGCAGCAGCCGGCCGAGGTTGCTCAGGGTGGGCGCGGTCATCACCGGGAGCACGGCGGTCAGGGTGTTCTCGGTGAACAGTTGCTGGCGGGCGAGGATCACCGCCAGGAAGCCTGCGCTGTAGCCCAGGCTGGCGACTACCTGGGCGCTGTCGCCTTCGGGCAGGCGGGCATAGAACAGCCCCATGGCCATCAACGACAGGCCCATGGTCAGACCGGCCGCCAGCGCGGACCACCATAATGCAGCGAGGGTGCGTTCCAGTTCCTGGTCGCCCTGATAGCGGATGATCTCGTGCAACACTGCCGCCCGCGGTGGCTGGTTGTGGCTGACTTCCTGCTCTTCGTCCGCCGATAGCCCCGGGGTCTTCTCATTCTGTGCATCGCTCATGGCAAAGCCGCTCCGCTTGCGTGTTTCTCTACAGAGCGGCAACCGTGGCGAATAGTTGCCGACGTGCCGCCGGATGGTGATCAAAAGTTTTTTAGATCAAGGTGTTGACTCTGAAATCAAACCGCGTATTATTCGCCTCCTCGCAGCGTTGAACGCCACGAGGCAAGCGGTAAGTTGTTGAGGTGGAAGGTGTTTTGAAAAAAGCGACTTCTGAAAAACTTCAAAATAAACGCTTGACAGCAGATGAGGAAAGCGTAGAATGCGCGCCTCGGTTGAGACGAAAGATTCTTAGCCAAACGCTCTTTAACAAATTGAATCAAGCAATTCGTGTGGGTGCTTGTGAGTACGGACTGATAGTCGCCAAGATTATCAGCATCACAAGTGGCCATGCGAGAAATCACATAGTCATTTGAGATTGCTGAGCCAAGTTTAGGGTTTCTTAAAAACCCAAGCAGTATTGAACTGAAGAGTTTGATCATGGCTCAGATTGAACGCTGGCGGCAGGCCTAACACATGCAAGTCGAGCGGATGACGGGAGCTTGCTCCTTGATTCAGCGGCGGACGGGTGAGTAATGCCTAGGAATCTGCCTGGTAGTGGGGGACAACGTTTCGAAAGGAACGCTAATACCGCATACGTCCTACGGGAGAAAGCAGGGGACCTTCGGGCCTTGCGCTATCAGATGAGCCTAGGTCGGATTAGCTAGTAGGTGAGGTAATGGCTCACCTAGGCGACGATCCGTAACTGGTCTGAGAGGATGATCAGTCACACTGGAACTGAGACACGGTCCAGACTCCTACGGGAGGCAGCAGTGGGGAATATTGGACAATGGGCGAAAGCCTGATCCAGCCATGCCGCGTGTGTGAAGAAGGTCTTCGGATTGTAAAGCACTTTAAGTTGGGAGGAAGGGTTGTACGTTAATACCGTGCAATTTTGACGTTACCGACAGAATAAGCACCGGCTAACTCTGTGCCAGCAGCCGCGGTAATACAGAGGGTGCAAGCGTTAATCGGAATTACTGGGCGTAAAGCGCGCGTAGGTGGTTCGTTAAGTTGGATGTGAAAGCCCCGGGCTCAACCTGGGAACTGCATCCAAAACTGGCGAGCTAGAGTATGGTAGAGGGTGGTGGAATTTCCTGTGTAGCGGTGAAATGCGTAGATATAGGAAGGAACACCAGTGGCGAAGGCGACCACCTGGACTGATACTGACACTGAGGTGCGAAAGCGTGGGGAGCAAACAGGATTAGATACCCTGGTAGTCCACGCCGTAAACGATGTCAACTAGCCGTTGGAATCCTTGAGATTTTAGTGGCGCAGCTAACGCATTAAGTTGACCGCCTGGGGAGTACGGCCGCAAGGTTAAAACTCAAATGAATTGACGGGGGCCCGCACAAGCGGTGGAGCATGTGGTTTAATTCGAAGCAACGCGAAGAACCTTACCAGGCCTTGACATGCAGAGAACTTTCCAGAGATGGATTGGTGCCTTCGGGAACTCTGACACAGGTGCTGCATGGCTGTCGTCAGCTCGTGTCGTGAGATGTTGGGTTAAGTCCCGTAACGAGCGCAACCCTTGTCCTTAGTTACCAGCACGTTATGGTGGGCACTCTAAGGAGACTGCCGGTGACAAACCGGAGGAAGGTGGGGATGACGTCAAGTCATCATGGCCCTTACGGCCTGGGCTACACACGTGCTACAATGGTCGGTACAGAGGGTTGCCAAGCCGCGAGGTGGAGCTAATCTCACAAAACCGATCGTAGTCCGGATCGCAGTCTGCAACTCGACTGCGTGAAGTCGGAATCGCTAGTAATCGCAAATCAGAATGTTGCGGTGAATACGTTCCCGGGCCTTGTACACACCGCCCGTCACACCATGGGAGTGGGTTGCACCAGAAGTAGCTAGTCTAACCTTCGGGAGGACGGTTACCACGGTGTGATTCATGACTGGGGTGAAGTCGTAACAAGGTAGCCGTAGGGGAACCTGCGGCTGGATCACCTCCTTAATCGAAGACATCAGCCTGCTGATGAGCTCCCACACGAATTGCTTGATTCATTGTGTAAAGACGATGCTGTAACGCGACCCTGTTATAGGTCTGTAGCTCAGTTGGTTAGAGCGCACCCCTGATAAGGGTGAGGTCGGCAGTTCAAATCTGCCCAGACCTACCAATTACTTGGTGCGGCTGGTCAATGGGGCCATAGCTCAGCTGGGAGAGCGCCTGCCTTGCACGCAGGAGGTCAGCGGTTCGATCCCGCTTGGCTCCACCACTCTTTCAGGTTTCGCAGCACTGCTCAGAACTTAGAAATGAACATTCGGTGATGAATGTTGATTTCTGACTTTTGTCAGATCGTTCTTTAAAAATTCGGATATGTGATAGAAATAGACTGAACACCAGTTTCACTGCTGGTGGATCAGGCTAAGGTAAAATTTGTGAGTTCTGCGCGAAAGCGCGACGTACGAATTTTCGGCGAATGTCGTCTTCACAGTATAACCAGATTGCTTGGGGTTATATGGTCAAGTGAAGAAGCGCATACGGTGGATGCCTTGGCAGTCAGAGGCGATGAAAGACGTGGTAGCCTGCGATAAGCTTTGGGGAGTCGGCAAACAGACTGTGATCCAGAGATCTCTGAATGGGGGAACCCACTCAGCATAAGCTGAGTATCTTGTACTGAATACATAGGTGCAAGAGGCGAACCAGGGGAACTGAAACATCTAAGTACCCTGAGGAAAAGAAATCAACCGAGATTCCCTTAGTAGTGGCGAGCGAACGGGGACCAGCCCTTAAGCTGGTTTGAGATTAGTGGAACGCTCTGGAAAGTGCGGCCATAGTGGGTGATAGCCCCGTACACGAAAATCTCTTGCCAGTGAAATCGAGTAGGACGGAGCACGAGAAACTTTGTCTGAACATGGGGGGACCATCCTCCAAGGCTAAATACTACTGACTGACCGATAGTGAACCAGTACCGTGAGGGAAAGGCGAAAAGAACCCCGGAGAGGGGAGTGAAATAGAACCTGAAACCGTATGCGTACAAGCAGTGGGAGCCTACTTTGTTAGGTGACTGCGTACCTTTTGTATAATGGGTCAGCGACTTATATTCAGTGGCGAGCTTAACCGAATAGGGGAGGCGTAGCGAAAGCGAGTCTTAATAGGGCGCTTTAGTCGCTGGGTATAGACCCGAAACCGGGCGATCTATCCATGGGCAGGTTGAAGGTTAGGTAACACTGACTGGAGGACCGAACCGACTACCGTTGAAAAGTTAGCGGATGACCTGTGGATCGGAGTGAAAGGCTAATCAAGCTCGGAGATAGCTGGTTCTCCTCGAAAGCTATTTAGGTAGCGCCTCATGTATCACTGTAGGGGGTAGAGCACTGTTTCGGCTAGGGGGTCATCCCGACTTACCAAACCGATGCAAACTCCGAATACCTACAAGTGCCGAGCATGGGAGACACACGGCGGGTGCTAACGTCCGTCGTGAAAAGGGAAACAACCCAGACCGTCAGCTAAGGTCCCAAAGTCATGGTTAAGTGGGAAACGATGTGGGAAGGCTTAGACAGCTAGGAGGTTGGCTTAGAAGCAGCCACCCTTTAAAGAAAGCGTAATAGCTCACTAGTCGAGTCGGCCTGCGCGGAAGATGTAACGGGGCTCAAACCATGCACCGAAGCTACGGGTATCACCTTTGGTGATGCGGTAGAGGAGCGTTCTGTAAGCCTGTGAAGGTGAGTTGAGAAGCTTGCTGGAGGTATCAGAAGTGCGAATGCTGACATGAGTAACGACAATGCGAGTGAAAAACTCGCACGCCGAAAGACCAAGGTTTCCTGCGCAACGTTAATCGACGCAGGGTTAGTCGGTCCCTAAGGCGAGGCTGAAAAGCGTAGTCGATGGAAAACAGGTTAATATTCCTGTACTTCCAGTTATTGCGATGGAGGGACGGAGAAGGCTAGGCCAGCTTGGCGTTGGTTGTCCAAGTTTAAGGTGGTAGGCTGAGATCTTAGGCAAATCCGGGATCTTAAGGCCGAGAGCTGATGACGAGTGCTCTTTAGAGCGCGAAGTGGTTGATGCCATGCTTCCAAGAAAAGCTCCTAAGCTTCAGATAACTGGGAACCGTACCCCAAACCGACACAGGTGGTTAGGTAGAGAATACCAAGGCGCTTGAGAGAACTCGGGTGAAGGAACTAGGCAAAATGGCACCGTAACTTCGGGAGAAGGTGCGCCGGTGAGGGTGAAGCACTTGCTGCGTAAGCCCACGCCGGTCGAAGATACCAGGCCGCTGCGACTGTTTATTAAAAACACAGCACTCTGCAAACACGAAAGTGGACGTATAGGGTGTGACGCCTGCCCGGTGCCGGAAGGTTAATTGATGGGGTTAGCGCAAGCGAAGCTCTTGATCGAAGCCCCGGTAAACGGCGGCCGTAACTATAACGGTCCTAAGGTAGCGAAATTCCTTGTCGGGTAAGTTCCGACCTGCACGAATGGCGTAACGATGGCGGCGCTGTCTCCACCCGAGACTCAGTGAAATTGAAATCGCTGTGAAGATGCAGTGTATCCGCGGCTAGACGGAAAGACCCCGTGAACCTTTACTATAGCTTTGCACTGGACTTTGAGCTTGCTTGTGTAGGATAGGTGGGAGGCTTTGAAGTGGGGACGCCAGTTCTCATGGAGCCATCCTTGAAATACCACCCTGGCAACCTTGAGGTTCTAACTCAGGTCCGTTATCCGGATCGAGGACAGTGTATGGTGGGTAGTTTGACTGGGGCGGTCTCCTCCCAAAGAGTAACGGAGGAGTACGAAGGTGCGCTCAGACCGGTCGGAAATCGGTCGTAGAGTATAAAGGCAAAAGCGCGCTTGACTGCGAGACACACACGTCGAGCAGGTACGAAAGTAGGTCTTAGTGATCCGGTGGTTCTGTATGGAAGGGCCATCGCTCAACGGATAAAAGGTACTCCGGGGATAACAGGCTGATACCGCCCAAGAGTTCATATCGACGGCGGTGTTTGGCACCTCGATGTCGGCTCATCACATCCTGGGGCTGAAGCCGGTCCCAAGGGTATGGCTGTTCGCCATTTAAAGTGGTACGCGAGCTGGGTTTAGAACGTCGTGAGACAGTTCGGTCCCTATCTGCCGTGGACGTTTGAGATTTGAGAGGGGCTGCTCCTAGTACGAGAGGACCGGAGTGGACGAACCTCTGGTGTTCCGGTTGTCACGCCAGTGGCATTGCCGGGTAGCTATGTTCGGAAGAGATAACCGCTGAAAGCATCTAAGCGGGAAACTTGCCTCAAGATGAGATCTCACTGGAGCCTTGAGCTCCCTGAAGGGCCGTCGAAGACTACGACGTTGATAGGTTGGGTGTGTAAGCGCTGTGAGGCGTTGAGCTAACCAATACTAATTGCCCGTGAGGCTTGACCATATAACACCCAAGCAATTTGCGCGTAAGCCGAATTGTGGTGGTGAAGACGAAGCAACCGAAGATTCGTAAGACCACAAATATCGCATATCCGAATTGGCTGGCATGTCTGCAAGGACATACTGGCAACCGAATTTCTTGACGACCATAGAGCATTGGAACCACCTGATCCCATCCCGAACTCAGCAGTGAAACGATGCATCGCCGATGGTAGTGTGGGGTTTCCCCATGTGAGAGTAGGTCATCGTCAAGATTCATTTCGCAAAACCCCTATCTGCGCGAGCAGGTAGGGGTTTTGTCTTTGTGCCTGGAAAACACTGTGGGAGCCGGCTTGCCGGCGATGCGCCGCGTCAGCGGCGCTCTCTATGGCTAATTGGCTTCATCGCAGACATCCCTGCGTTCACCGCAAATATCCTTTGCTCGTCGGCTACCTCACACCGCCTCGTCACAGGTGCGACAATATTGCCGTCACATTAAGTGACTTCCCCGTACCCACCCTGCGTCAAGGCTTAGGTTCGGGGCAATCCTGGCACCCGGATAGCGCGATGCCAGCGTACCGTGCTGCGCATTTCTGGACTTTCAACCGTCCTATTAATTGAGGTAAGAAGCAAGATGGCCAAGGCCGCCGATGTCGTTGTGCAATGCCTGGAAAACGAAGGTGTCGAGTATGTATTCGGCATCCCTGGCGAGGAGAACCTCGACCTGCTCGAGTCCCTGCGCAAATCGAAGATCAAGCTGGTACTGACCCGCCATGAACAGTCTGCGGGCTTCATGGCCGCCACCTATGGCCGTCTGACCGGCAAGACCGGCGTCAGCCTGTCGACCCTCGGCCCTGGCGCGACCAACCTGGTGACCGCCAGCGCCTACGCCTACCTGGGCGGCATGCCGATGATGATGATCACCGGCCAGAAGCCGATCAAGAAGTCCAAGCAAGGCCGCTTCCAGATCATCGACGTGTGCGGCATGATGGACCCCATCACCAAGTACACCCACCAGTTCGCTTCGGCCGACAACATCCCAGCGCGCATGCGTGAAGCCTTCCGTCTGGCCGAGGAAGAAAAACCGGGCGCCGTGCATCTGGAACTGCCGGAAGACATCGCCGCCGAGCAGACCGATGCCCTGCCGATCCCGCGCAGCCTGCACCGTCGCCCGCTGGCCGAGCACGTGGCCATCGAAGCCGCTGTGCAGAAGCTGCAGAACGCCCGCAACCCGATCCTGGTGATCGGCGCCGGCGCCAACCGCAAGATGACCGCCAAGGTCCTCAAGCAACTGATCGACAAGACCGGCATCCCGTTCATCACCACCCAGATGGGTAAAGGCGTGGTCGACGAGCGCCACCCGCGCTTCCTGGGTAACGCCGCGCTGTCCTCCGGCGATTTTGTACATCGTGCGGTTGAAGCCGCCGACCTGATCGTCAACATCGGCCACGACGTGATCGAGAAGCCACCGTTCTTCATGGTTCGTGGCGGTACCGAAGTGATCCACGTGAGCTTCCGCTCGGCCGAGGTGGATGCCGTGTACTTCCCGCAGGTGGAAGTGATCGGCGACATCGCCAACGCCGTGTGGCAGATCAGCGAGGCGCTGACCGACACCAGCCACTGGGACTTCACCCGCCTGATGGCCATCCGCGAAGCCAACGAAGCGCAGATCGCCGAAGGCGCCGACGACAACCGCTTCCCGGTCTACCCGCAGCGCATGGTTGCCGACATCCGTCGCGCCCTGCCGTCCGAAGGCATCGTCGCCCTGGACAACGGCATCTACAAGATCTGGTTCGCCCGCAACTACAAGGCGCACAAGCCCAACACCGTGCTGCTGGACAACGCCCTGGCGACCATGGGCGCCGGCCTGCCATCAGCCATGGCCTCGCACCTGGTCTACCCGGATCGCCCGGTGATCTCAGTCTGCGGCGACGGCGGCTTCATGATGAACAGCCAGGAGCTGGAAACAGCAGTTCGCTTAGGGATGCACATCACCGTGGTGATCCTGCGTGACGACGGCTACGGCATGATCCGCTGGAAGCAGGCCAACATGGGCTTCACCGATTTCGGCCTGGACTACGGCAACCCGGACTTCGTCAAATACGCCGAAGCCTACGGTGCCAATGGCCACCGCGTGGAGAGCGCCGAAGGCTTCCTGCCGCTGCTCGAACACTGCATCAAGACCCCAGGCGTGCACGTGATCGACTGCCCGGTCGACTACAGCGAGAACGACCGCATCCTCAACAGCGAGCTGCGTGAGCGCGCGCTGGCGGTTTAAACCGTAGCACCCTCATCGCGGGGCCAGCCCGCTCCCACAGACCTGATAAAGGCCTTGTGGGAGCGGGCTGGCCCCGCGATTGCGTCAATTCAGGCAACAACGCACTCGGCACCGTAATACACATCTACCGATACCTCCCTCCCTGCACTCGCCATGCTCAGGCTCCTCATCTACCTTGAGAACCCGAGACCATGACCATCGGTTCAACGCACCATCCCGCCGACCTTATCGCGACGCCACCCAGTTAATGGCGTTTTCAGACACCGAGCTGGTGGAAAAATGCGTAGCGGAACTCGATCGGATTCTGTTGCGATACGCCAACATCGGTGAGCCCATCTCGCCGTATATCGGTGTTGGAAACACTCGCATACATCGATGGATGACAGACAAAAATGCGCTCGACTGTGTGAAATTGCTCGCCGGAGAGTCCTTCTCTGTCGATGCCGGCTGGACCGAACCGTGCCTGCGTACCGCCATCGACACCGTGATCAACCTCTGCAACAACACGGGTGCGTGTTTCAAGGGGGACTTCGGCCTCGAGCACTATCCGCATTATCAGGTACCTCGACAGGCGCTTTGAAACAACTTTGTAGGAGTGCTCCTCCACGTATTTGCGCGAGCTCCCCCAGCTCCAGAGGACTTTGCTGACTGTCGGCTCACATGCCAAACCCGTTCTACTGGCGGCCTTCCATTACAACCACAACAGGAAGCCGTCATGCAGGAACACACCCCTCCCGTCAGCCCCGTACGCATTGCCGTCATCCAGTACGACCCGCAGGTCGGCCTGGACCACTGCGATGGCAACCTTAGCCGTGGCCTGGCCCTGGCTCGCCGCGCCGCTCTCGAAGGGGCAAACCTGATCGTGCTGCCGGAGCTGGCCAATACAGGCTACACCTTCAACTCCCGCGCAGAGGCCTATGCCCACGCCGAATCACTGCAAGATGGCCGCTGTCTGCAGGCCTGGGCGGCATTTGCCCGTGAGCAGCAGGTGTACCTGGCCGCGGGCTTCGCCGAGCGTGACGGCCTCAAACTCTTCGACAGCGCCGTATTGTTCGGCCCACAGGGGCTGCTCGGGCATTACCGCAAGGCGCACCTGTGGAACCAGGAAAAGCTCTGGTTTACGCCCGGGGATCTGGGCTTCCCGGTGTTTGAAACGCCCATTGGCCGTATCGGCCTGCTCATCTGCTGGGACATCTGGTTTCCCGAGGTGCCACGACTCATGGCAGCGCAGGGCGCCGACATCATCTGCAGCCTGAACAACTGGGTCTGGACACCACCGCCGCTGTTCGACGAGACCGGGCGCTGCATGGCTTCGTACCTGACGATGACCGCAGCCCACGTCAACAATCTCTACATCGCTGCCGCCAATCGCATTGGTCGCGAACGGGGCGGGCGCTTCCTGGGTTGTTCGCTGATTGCCGGCACCAACGGCTGGCCCATCGGCGAAGTGGCTAGTGCCGAGGAGGAGTGCATCCTGTATGCCGATGTCGACCTCAGCGCCGCCCGCTCGGCGCCGATCTGGAACAGCCTCAACGACCTGCCGCGTGACCGGCGTACCGATCTCTACGACACCACCCTGGGGTATCGGCTGCATGCGCCGATGCCACGTTGAGGAGGCGTCATGGAACAGCGCCTTTCTTTTCCACAGCAACGCTTGTCATCGCTGATACTCCTGGGCCTCGCGCTACTGTGCGTTGCCAGCCTGATGTTGGGTGGATGGCCTGATTATGCGCAGCTCGTCGCAACCCTCGACCAGCCGTTGAGCAGGCTGCGCTGGATAGTCGGCGATATCAGCGAGGTGGCTTTCTACAAGCACGAGTTGCCGGCTCTGGGGCTGCTGCTGGGGGCCAGTCTCGCGCATTGGGCCCAGCTACGCGGCCATCGCTGGCAGGGCTTTGCCATCTGTTACGGCACTGGGCTGTGGCCCTGGTTGATCATCAGCTCGCTGCTCGGCTTGCTGCTCAGCCATGCGTTGTGGGGCTGGACGCTGGACGGTGGTGCCTGGCAGCCAACCTTCGTCGCCTTCGTCTCGTTGCCGGCGGCGATGGTCCTGCTGTTTGGCGGCGGTTGGCGCGTCGCGATCAATGGCGCGCTGCTCGGTGCCGTGCTGGTGACGCCCGCCAGCCTGCTGCTGGTCAACTACCTGTGCTACCCGCTGCAGTTGCCGGTGGTGATCGGCAATGTCAGTGGCATGGCCCTGGCCAGTGTGCTGGCGTTCATCCTGTGCAAGCGGTTTCCGGCGCTGGTTCGCGATGGACAGCGCCCAGTGGTCGCAGCGACGGCCAGCCAGCCCGACTACGGTGTGGTCTGGACCCTGCGGCGGGTACTGGCCGATTTCAGCGAGGCGGCGTTCTTTGGCAATGAGCTGGCCAGCCTCGGTTTGTTGCTGGGGGTATTGCTGGCTTATGCATTGGCTCCAGCAGCACCGGCCTATGGTTCGCAGCTGGTGTTGCAGATGGTGGCTGGGCAGGGGTTGGCATCGTTGGTCGGTGTGCTGTTCTGGCGACGGCAATGGAAAGAGCGGGGCTGGTATCCGACCTATATTCCCATCGTCTCGATCGTGCCCGCCGCCGTGCTGACACTGGGTGGCAGCTGGCAGGTGATCGTCACCAGCGCAGTGCTCGGCGCGCTGATCGCGCCACCGCTTGCCGTGGCCATCAGCCAGCGCCTGCCTGGCTACATGTATGGCTATATCGGCAATATCCTGTCCATGGCCATCAGCACCCTGGGTATCGTGCCCCTGGTTGGCTTGCTTGCGGGAGGTAACCCATGACAGCACCACGTGTTTCCATCGGCAGCCTGGGTGGCACGGTCAGCATGCAATCCGGGGCGCCGGGGCAGGGTGTGACACCCCGGCTCGACTGTGTCGCACTGTTGAGCACCCTGCCGCAGCTGCAGGCACTGGCGCAAATCAGCACCGCCACGTTGTGCCTGGTGCCGAGCGCCTCCCTGGCATTCACCGACATGCTGGATGTGCTGGCCTGGGCAAACGCACAAGTGCAAGCGGGAGCCAAGGCCGTGGTACTTACCCAGGGTACCGATACGCTGGAGGAGACCGCGTATTTCCTCGATCTGCTCTGGCCCCATGACACCCCGCTGATCATGACCGGAGCCATGCGTTCGGCCAGCCAGCCGGGCGCGGATGGTCCGGCGAACCTGCTGGCGGCGGTGCAGGTTGCAACAGCCGATGGCAGCCGGGGGCGTGGTGTGTTGGTGGTGATCAACGACCAGATCCACCTGGCCGCCCGGGTGCGCAAAACTGCCAGCCTGGCAATAGCCGCCTTCGACTCGCCCGGCGCAGGGGCGATAGGGGAGGTGGTGGAGGGCCGGCCCATCTATCGTCAAGCAGCCGCGCCACGGAGGGTGTTGCCACTGCCGGCGCAGGTCGATCACCAGGTCGTCCTGCTGGAGGCCTGCTTCGATGCCGATACGCGGCTTCTGCGAGCCCTTGGTGGCATGGGCTATTCAGGTCTGGTGGTTGCCGGCTTTGGCACAGGCCATGTTTCCGAAGCCTGGGCCGAGGCTTTGGAGGACGTCGCAGACACCATGCCAGTGATTATCGCCACCCGCACCGGCAATGGCCCGACAGCCCTGGGAACCTACGGATTCGTCGGCGGTGAGATCGACCTGCAGGCCCGCGGCCTGCACATGGCCGGCCGGCTCTGCCCGCGTAAATGTCGGCTCTTGCTGTGGCTGCTGATCGGTAACGGGCGGCAGACCGAGCTGGCACAGTGGCTGCAGCAATAGCCCGATGCCCGCTCCCATGAAGGGAGCGGGCAGGCGTTGCCTATGCTAGGGTGCATGCACATTTACCCAGGACGTCCATCCATGCTCCCCGCGCTCAGCGAAAAAGAACTCGACCGCCTCGAAGACCTGCTGATCACCTACGGCAACGATTATTCGGTACTCAACCTCGCCGAGCTCAACGGTTTCTTCACTGCTCTGGCCAGCTCCCCCAACAAGGTCAACCCTGAGCAGTGGCTGCCTTCTGTCGCCGGTGGCAAGGTGCCCAAGTTCAAGAAGCCTGCCCATGAAGAAGCGTATACCGCGCTGATGCTGCGTTATGCCAGCCAGGTGGCCGAAGAGTTGGCCACCGACCTCGAGGACTTCGAACCGATGTTCGAAGAGGGCGAGAGTGAAGAGGGCCCGGCGATCATTCTCGAGGAGTGGTGCTTCGGCTACATGCGCGGCACGCAAGTGGCCGAGTGGAGCGAGCTGCCGCCAGAGCAGGATCGTCTGCTCAAGGCCATTTCGCTGCATGGGCTGGAAGACAACTTCGAGCTGCTCGACTCGATGAGCTTCGATGAGCGCCAGGCCTGTGTACCGCTGGTGGTCGAGGCGGCGCGGGGGTTGTACCAGTACCAGAAACAGCACCGGCATTGAGATCGTAACCGCGGGTGCGTGGGAGCGGCGATGCGGCGACCCGACTTGCCCCGCGATTGTGATTATTCCACTTGCCGAAATACTGGATTGCTCCCAGCACTGATTCTGCTGCCAGTCGATCCAGTGCAGCATGTCCTCCAGCAGCGCCACTCCCGGCGCTGACCTGGAGCCCCGCACATGCCAAGCCCGATCAAGCTCTACAACTTCCCCAAGTCCGGCCACGCCCACCGTATCGAGCTGATGCTGTCACTGCTCGAACTGCCTACCGAGCTGGTATTCGTCGACCTGGCCAAGGGTGAACACAAGCAGCCTGAATTCCTGGCCATCAACCCCTTCGGCCAGGTGCCGGTGATCGATGACAACGGCATCGTCATCGCCGACTCCAACGCCATCCTCGTCTATCTGGCCAAAGCCTATGGCGGCGAGCGTTGGTTGCCCGAAGATCCGCTCGGCGCCGCCCGTGTGCAGCGCTGGTTGTCGGTGGCCGCAGGCCCGCTCGCCTTCGGCCCGGCCGCCGCCCGCCTGGTGACGGTATTCGGCGCCTCGTTCAACACCGACGAAGTGATTGGCCGCGCCCATACCCTGCTCAAGGTGATCGACGCCGAACTGGCCAAGGGACTGTTCCTGGTAGGTGACCAGGCGACCATCGCCGATATCGCCAACTACTCGTACATCGCCCATGCCCCCGAGGGCAACGTGTCGCTGGAGCCGTACGCCAATGTGCGCGCCTGGCTGGCCCGGATCGAGGCGCTGCCGGGCTTCGTGCCGATGCCACGCACTGTCATCGGTTTGCAGACCACGCTCTGAACCCAGAGGAATGCCGCCATGCGATCGCCCTGGCATGCAGGTGAAAAACGGCTGCAGGAGCAAGTCGGTGTTGCAGAGCGCATGGAGGTGTTCGGCCAGAAGGTCATCCGCGACTTCATGCCCGATCAGCATCGCGCGTTCTACCAGCAGTTGCCGTTCCTGGTGGCCGCTGCCGTGGATGCCGCCGGCACCCCTTGGGCGACGCTGCTCGAAGGAGCGGAAGGCTTCGTCAGCTCGCCCGATCCCCGGCAACTGCTGATCGGCACCGCGCCTGCCGCTGATGACCCGGCCACGCCGGGCCTGGTGGATGGCGGTGCCATTGGCTTGCTGGGGATCGAGCTGCATACCCGGCGACGCAACCGGCTCAATGGCCTGATCCGTCGGGCAGGCAACGGTCAGCTGGAGGTGGTGGTCGAGCAGTCGTTCGGCAACTGTCCCCAGTACATCCAGCTGCGCGAATACACTCGCGTCGATGAACCGCCGCAGGCGCGTCGGGATTCATCGGCACTCGATGCCGCGTCCCGCGCGATGATCGAAAACGCCGACACCTTCTTTGTCGCCAGTTACGTCGAGCAGGAAAACGGCCAACGTGCCGTGGACGTGTCTCACCGCGGTGGCCGCCCCGGTTTCGTCAGGGTCGAAGGCAATCGCCTGACCATTCCCGACTATGCCGGCAACCTGCATTTCAACACCCTCGGCAACCTGCTGGTCAACCCGGTTGCCGGCCTGTTGTTCGTCGACTTCACCTCGGGCGATGTGCTGCAGGTTTCTGGGCGAACCGAGGTGATTCTCGACAGCCCGCTGATCAGCGCTTTCGAGGGGGCCGAGCGGATCTGGACCCTGGACATCGAGCAGGTGGTGATCCGCCCGGCTGCGGTGTCGTTGCGCTGGGCCTTCCAGGAGTACGCCCCCACCAGCCTGATGACCGGTACCTGGAGTGAAGCCCAAGAGCGCCTGCAACAGCGTGAGCGCCAGCGCCAATGGCTGACCTGGCGCGTGCTGCGTATCGAGCAGGAAAGCCGCGATATCCGTTCGTTCTACCTGCAACCCGAGGAGGGCACGGCGGTGGCCTTCGCGCCCGGCCAGCATATTCCCGTGCGCTTGCAGGTTGATGGAGATACACCGCTGATCCGCACCTACAGCTTGTCCAGCGCACCGTCCGATGGCCACCTGCGCATCAGCGTCAAGGCGCAGGGGCCTGCCTCACACTACCTGCACCAGCAACTGAAGGTGGGCGACCCTTTGCAGGTGCGCCTGCCCATGGGCAGCTTCACCCTCGATCACACCAGCGACCGGCCCCTTGTGCTGGTCGGTGCGGGCGTCGGTATCACCCCGTTGATCGCCATGCTGCGCGAGCAACTGGCCTTGGGACTGGGGCGGCGCATCTACCTGTTCCACGGTGGCCGTACGTTGGCCGACCTGCCGTTCCAGCACGAGCTTGCCGAACTCCAGCAACACGCCGGGGGCCTGCTGAGCATTCACCGCGCCCTGAGCCTGCCTGAACCCCAAGCCGTGCAGGGCCGCGACTACGCCTTCGCCAGCCGTCTGGGCATCGAGCAGATCAAGGCCACCTTGCCCCTGGACGACTACGACTTCTACCTGTGTGGCCCGGCCAGCTTCACCCAGGATCTCTACGAGGGGCTGCGCACGGTGCATGTCCCCGATGCCCGCATCCACGCCGAAGCCTTCGGCCCTTCGACCCTGCGCCGCCATACCGACGACAACCAGCCCACCCTGCAGCAACCACCCCCCGCTAGCGAGCCGGTGCCGGTGTACTTCGCTAGCTCCGCCAAGGAGGCACGCTGGGCGCCCGGTGGCGGTACTTTGCTGGAGTTGGCGGAAAGCCGCGGCCTGTCGCCGGACTTCAGTTGCCGCGGTGGCTCCTGCGGCACCTGCAAGACCAAGCTGGTCAGCGGCCAGGTCCACTACCCGAACCCACCTGCCGAGCTGCCCGAAGCCGGTAGTGTGCTGATCTGCTGCGCGATTCCGGCCCAGGCCGAGGACGGCGCGCAAGCTGTGGTGCTGGAGCTCTAGCGTGCGCACAGGGATAATCGCCCCACGACAACGCGTGGGGCGCGGCATGGACCAGATCCACCTGATGAAAGTGTTCGTGGCCGTCGGCGAGCTGGAAAGCTTCGCCGCCGCCGCCCGCCGCCTGGCCATCTCGCCAGCGGCGGTAACCCGCGCAGTCAGCGCCCTGGAGGAGCAGCTCGGGGTCAAGCTGCTGCTGCGCACCACCCGCAGCGTGCGCCTGACCGAGGCCGGCGGGCGCTATCTGGAAGACACCCGGCATATCCTCGCCAGCATTATCGAAGCCAACGAAGCGGCCGCCGGCATCAACGCCGCGCCCAAGGGCGACCTGGCGGTGACCGCGCCGATCCTGTTCGGCAAGAAGTTCGTCATGCCCTGCATCGTGCGCTACCTGCAGCAGTACCCCGAGGTGGACGTCTCGGCGTTCTTCCTCGACCGCGTGGTGAACCTGGTGGAGGAGGGCATGGACGTGGCCGTGCGCATCGGCCAGTTGCCCGACTCGGGCCTGAAGGCGCTGCGGGTGGGCAAGATGCGCCGGCTGCTGTGCGCCTCGCCCGAGTACCTGGAGCGTCATGGCACGCCGCGGCATCCCTCTGAGTTGCAGAAGCACGAGGTCATTGCCGCCGGGACGCTGTCACCTCGCACCGACTGGCGCTTCGGCGCCATCGACGACCCGACGCTGATCCGCATGAAGCCGCGCCTGACCGTGACCAGCAACGACGCCGCCATCGCCGCGGCCAGTGCCGGGCTGGGGATCGCCCGGCTGCTGTCGTACCAGGTGGCGGATGAGGTCGCGGCCGGGCGCTTGCAGGTGATCCTGGCCGAGTACGAGGAGGCGCCCTGGCCGATCCATATCCTGCATCGCGAGAGCAAGTACGGGTCGACCAAGGTACGTACCTTCATCGACATGCTGGCCGAGCATCTGCGCAGCCATGCGCACCTGAGCTGACTCGATAATGTCAGTCAGATAACGTGACAGGGGCCGCTTTGCGGCCCATCGCCGGCAAGCCGGCTCCCACAGGTAATGTGCAGGCTTGAGGAATTGCGCGGTGCCTGTGGGAGCCGGCTTGCCGGCGATGGGCTGCGTAGCAGCCCCATTGACGTAAACTGACTGATATCAGCCTTGTCCCGCCTGCTGTGCGCATTCCGCCAGCGCTCTCAACCCGCCCATCACCTCCGGTGTAATCACCCGCCCAAGGCACACCCGCAGCCCCGTGCCACATTCCCCATCGGCAAAGAACATCCCGCTGTCGCCCACCTTGCATCCGCGCTCGGCGGCAAGCCCTCGCAGCACCGCCATGTCCGTCCCTTCCGGCAATTCGAGCCAGTGGATGAAGCCTCCATCAGGCGCCACATACCGCGTCCCCGGTGGAAACTCCGAGCGCACCAGCGTCTCCATCACCTCGGCCTGCGCCGCCAGACGCCCGCGCAGCTTCGCGCAGTGCGCCTCCATGTACCCGCGCCCGATGAACTCGTCCAGCACCCGCTGGGCCAGGCTCGACACCGCCAGGTTGCGCGAGAACAGCTGGGCCAGGATCGCGTCCCGATAACGCCCGGCCACGCACCAGCCCACCCGGTAGCCCGGCGCCACGGTCTTGGAGAACGACGAGCAGTAGATCGTCTGCCCGGTCGCGTCGTAATGCTTGATCGCCTTCGGGCGCTGCGCCTCGTCCACCAGGTCGAAGAAGATGTCGTCCTCGATGATCGGCACATCCGCCGCCTGCGCCAGGCGCGAAAGCTCGGCCCGCGCGGCATCCGGCATGATGAAGCCGCGAGGGTTCTGCAGCGTCGGGTTGAGGAAGACTACATCGACCTTCTTGCGTTTCAGCGCCCATGCCAGGTGGTCGAGGTCCATGCCGCTGCCTGCGTGGGTGCGCATGGGCAGGGCGCGCATCCCCAGGCGTTCGATGGTCTGCAGGATGCCGTAGTAGGTGGGGGTCTCGATGGCCACCGTGGCGCCCGGCCGGGCCACGGCCTCGAGGGCCAGCTCCAGGGCCACGGTGTCGCCCGAGGTCACCAGGATTTCATCCGGGCCGCAAGCCACGCCGCGCTGCAGCATCAGCCCGGCGATACGTCGGCGCAGCGAGGCCAGGCCAGGCGGGGCGATCAACCCGGCCAGCGGCTGATCGGCCTTGCTGGCCAGGGTCGTCAGGCATTTGTTCAGCAGCACCTGGGGCGTGAGTTCGTCATGCAGCACCGCCGAACTCAACGACAACCCGCCGTTGCTGGCGGCCTGGGCGAGCATGGCGACCACCGCGTGGTTGACGTTGACGCTGACACTGGCCAGGTCAAAACCCTGCACCTGGGCCGCGCCCTTGGCGACGAAATAGCCCACCCGGGGCATGGCCTGCACATAGGCATTGGCCTCCAGCTCCGCCAGGGCCCGTTGCACCGTGGCCAGGCTGCTGTCGAACAGCCGCGCCAGCTCGCGTACCGAGGGCAGTTGCGTGCCGGTGGGCCATTCGCCGCTGTCGATCTGGCGCAGCAGCCAGGCGTTGACGGTGTGCCAGCGTTTGTCGGGCTTGGGGGTGCTGTCCATGGAGGCCTTGTGTCGTGTCAGGCGGGGGCTCCGCAAAGGTAGAGCAAAACCACGCCGGTTGCAGCCACGATGACGATGTTCAGCAGCACCAGGGCAAAGCCGAAGCGGATCAGCCCGTGCTCTTCCTCGCGGTTGGCCCCGGCCAGCCCGATAATCAGCGACAGGATCGACAGCGAGCCCAACGCGCCATGCCCGGCGGCGCTGTTGACCATCGCCGCCAGCCACGGGCCGTGGACCGTAGACAGCGCCGCGATGGAGGGCATCACCAAGGTGTTGCCGCCGACATTGGAGCCGGTGACATAGCCGGCCAACCCCGCCAGCAGCGACACCGTCGAGGCCAGCGACACCCCGGACAGCGCCTGCAACGCCCGCTGCGCCTCGACCAGAAAGCCGGCCTTGACCATCACCTGGGACAGCAGCAGGAACAGGAAGATCGTCGCCACCGGAAACCGCGCCCGAGTGACCAGCGCCTGCCACGGGAAACCCACGCCCTGGCGGCCAACCATCATCAGCACCACCAGCAGCAAGGCCAGCCCCGGCGAAGCCAGCGGCTTCCACGACACATTGGCGCCATGCACCACCCACAGCCCGTCCCAGCCTGACAACAGGAACAACGCCCGCGACGCGATGATCACCGCCAACAGGGCCAGGTAAGGCCACGCAGCCTGCGGCCAGCGTACCAGCGCCCCGCGCCGCGCCCAGGAGATACCCAGGCCGACCGCGGCCACCGCCAGCCCGGCCAGCACACCCGAGGCCTCCGGCCCGATCCAGCGGTTGACTGCATACAGCACAGTGCTGAACAGCAGCGAGATCAATCCCAGCCCGAGCCATGCCCGAACACTGCGAACACCCGCCAGGCCCAACGCCACGGCGGCCAGGCAGAGGAACACCGGAGCGCTCACCAACGCCGAATGGCTGCCCAGCTCCTGCGCCGGCACATGCGCCAGCAACGCGCCGATTACCGTCGCCAGCCCGAGCGTGCCCCAAGGCATCACCACCATGCCGGCCAACGCCATCTTCATGCCCACCTGGCGCGAGAACAGCCCCATCAACAGCGGCACGGTAGCGATCAGCGATACGCCGAACCCGGTCATCGCCTCCAGCAGCGGCGCCAGGCCCAGCACGATGAAGATCACCTGCATCGGCGGCGTCCAGCCCAGCTCGCGCACCCAGGCACCAATCGCCTGCGGCGCGCCGGCCCGTTCGACCAGGATGACGAAGGCCAGCCCCGGGACGATCACACAGGCGGTACTGAGGAACAGGATCAGCGTGTCTTGCAGGATCGCGCCGGACACCGCCGTCGACAGCGGCTGCGCGGCGCCCAGGCCCCACAGCAGCAGGACACCGGCCACGCCGGCCAGCGCGGCTTGCACGGGCGGACGGCGCAGCAGCAGGATCAGGGCGATCACCAGGCCTATGGGGGACATTTGCAGCAGCAGGGCAGCCATGGTACGGGTTCCTTTAGCCATCCGGGGGAGTGTGGAAGGGATGGTGGAGGGAAGGACTAGGCAGCGACAGATACAGGGGGTGGGGGTTTTTCAATACAGACCCGGGGCTTGTGGCGTTGGGGCCACCTGTTTGCATCTCCTCACACACCAATGCCTGGATTTCTGGCCCCTGCGGCGCATCGCCGCTCACACCCGCCATCAAGTCACCGACCTCTTGGGGCGGATTCGCGGATCCTGCATCTCACACGACAGTTGGGATGGGTTGAAGGGGTTGTTTCTACGCTGGCTTCACGCTTCCAGCACTTTGCTCACATAGGCATCCAGGAACCAATCCGGCATTTCGTCCTGATGGAATTCGAGTGCCGTGCCATCGGTTATCTCAGCCAAAAAAATCGATTCCTCACCGGTGTTATCGAAAATGTAGGCTCGGTTGGTGGCCGCGATGGCCTCGGGCAGGAGTGCCAGGGTGCGGGCATAGCGCTGGACGATTTTGTCCGTAGGTACGTCGTGTCCGCCGTCTTCGACCCTGTTAGCCACCCTTAGGATATTGATCTGAGGTGAGTTGGTGGCGACGAAGTACAGGTAGGTTCGATAACCCAGTTGTTGGGCTTCATTGATGAACCTCACCTTTTCAGCTGACGACATGACGGTCTCGAAGGTGAAACTGGCTCTACGTTCGAGTAGCTCATGCCGGATGAAGTCCGCAATGACCGAGGCATAGTAGGAGTTCATGGTGATAGCGCGAAGGTCTATGCGCTGCTCACTAAGCCCCATTGCCCCTACGGTGTGCTGCAGCTGTACCTTGATCAGCAAGGGGTGATCAGCCAGGAAGGTCGTCAGCTTCTGGAGGGACGGGTTGATATTGAATTCGGCCAGATTGATAAAGCCGGTTGCACGTGCAGCTTTTTCCAGGTCATCTGCATTGATGTAGGTATTTATCAGGCCTGCCGGGATCTGGTCCTTGATGGTGCTTTTGCCGGAGCCGTTGGGCCCGGCAAAAACCCGCAGCTTAGGCGCGCCCATCGATCTTGCGAACGGTAAGGACCTGACCTTTTTGGACCTTGCGGCGCGGCCTGGACTCGACCAACACCTCAACCTGCCCGTCAGCGTGGGTTGCTACGATTCGATCCTGCTCGACGGTAACCACGGTGTGCCCTGCTGCGACGGCGCGGTAGTAGGCAAGACGCGTCGCAGCCGCTGCCATTTCTGGAATCTGGCTTTCCAGATTTTCGAGTGTTGCGTCGCTGAGCTGTTTTTTCTGAACGGTTGCCATGGGTTCTCCTGGGCCAGTCAGGTGCGAAGACGCGATGCGTGCCATTGTAGCGCTGCCTGGCATTACCAAACAGGGGCGCGAGGTGTCTTCTTGGTACAAGCTACTACGAGCGTATCGCTCTAAATTCATCAGCGGTCTTGCCCTCGACCATGTGACTGGCATGTTCCAGTCCGGCACATCGATGCCCTTTGTGGCGAGGGCAAGCCCTCCTTCTGCCATGAGTGCTTTTGTGGGAGCGGGATTACCCGCGAAGGGCCGCAGAGCGGCCCCACGATTCTTCAATCTCCAACCCCATGCAACCGCAACGCCCGCTGCGCACGTTCCTTCCAGCTCAGCTTACGCCGCTCGGGCACCACCACGGGGCTCTCCGCCGCCATCACCACCGGCATATCCCGCATCCGTACCCAAGGCTCACTCTGCCAATACAACAGACTAGCCGTATGCCCACCCGGCCAGCACATCCTGCCCTGGCGCGGCAGGTCTTCCAGCGCCGAGTCCTGCCCATCGCGCAGCACCGCCACCACCTCATGGGTCAGCCAGTGGCGCAAGTGGCGGTTTTCCGGAGTGTGATGATGGGCCAGCAGGGTATAGGCACCGGACTCGCTGACCATGGTGGTTTCGCCGTACTGGCCGTAGCGCAGCGGCTGCACGGTGCGGTGCTGGTCCGGGTCGAGCTTGCGGATGCAGTGTTCGTCGAAGAAGCGCCTGGTCATCCGGCCGAGTTCGTGAGCGCAGAACCAGGCTTGGGATTCGAGCCAGAGCGTGTGGAGGGGGCGGTTGTGGCGGGTGAAGAGGGTGGGGGTATAGTGGTTATCCATGATTGGCTTCCAGAATCAGGAGAGCCGTTTCTATCGGGAACGGGAATCCGCTGCGTGAGCGTTCTTAGCGCTTGGACAAGCTAGCGTGGTTTGCTGGGGTTAAATAGAGGCAAATCTGTAGGGTGTTTCTTGAATTGATATCAGATGATTGAGGGGCATTTTGAGTGCTATTGCGTGACGGCCACCAAGTGTTCGCCGAAAGCCTTTTCGCGCCTATCAGATCGAGCGCCGCCCGCGCGGCGCATCGCTGGCAAGCCAGCTCCCACATCTGTTTCAGGCCAGTTATGCCTGTGAGGGTACCGCTGCCCGCCTTGGTGCATGTCTCAAGTCAGGCGGGGCGCCAATGGTACCCACCTCAATACCGCGTCGTGCCAACAAGGCGTACAGTGATGAAACAACAGGAGTAACTGGCCCGAAACAGATGTGGGAGCTGGCTTGCCAGCGATGCGCCGCGCGGGCGGCGCTCGATCTGATAGGCGCTACAAAATCCACGACGAACACCTGTCGGCCTTCACGCAAATACTTTGAAAACGCTGTATTCGACGCAACAAAAAAGGCTGCCCAAGGGCAGCCTTTCTGGAAAGCTGGACGATCAATCCCAGCTCAAAGCACCGCCAGTCTGATACTCAATCACCCGAGTCTCAAAGAAGTTCTTCTCCTTCTTCAAGTCCATGATCTCGCTCATCCATGGGAACGGGTTGGTAGTCCCCGGATACTCTTCCTTCAGACCAATCTGGGTCAAACGACGGTTGGCAATGAACTTGAGGTAATCCTCCATCATCGCCGCGTTCATGCCCAGCACGCCGCGTGGCATGGTGTCACGGGCGTATTCGATCTCCAGCTGGGTACCCTGCAGAATCATCTGGGTAGCCTCTTCCTTCATCGCGGCATCCCACAGGTGCGGGTTCTCGATCTTGATCTGGTTGATCACGTCGATGCCGAAGTTCAGGTGCATGGACTCGTCGCGCAGGATGTACTGGAACTGCTCGGCGACGCCGGTCATCTTGTTGCGGCGGCCCATCGACAGGATCTGAGTGAAGCCGCAGTAGAAGAAGATGCCTTCCAGTACGCAGTAGTAGGCGATCAGGTTGCGCAGCAGCTCTTTGTCGGTCTCGACGGTGCCGGTGTTGAACTCCGGGTCCGAGATGGCGCGGGTGTACTTCAGGCCCCAGGCTGCCTTTTTAGCGACCGACGGGATCTCGTGGTACATGTTGAAGATCTCGCCTTCATCCATGCCCAGCGACTCGATGCAGTACTGGTAGGCGTGGGTGTGGATCGCCTCTTCGAAGGCCTGGCGCAGGATGTACTGGCGGCACTCGGGGTTGGTGATCAGGCGGTACACGGCCAGGGCCAGGTTGTTGGCAACCAGGGAGTCGGCGGTGGAGAAGAAGCCGAGGTTGCGCATCACGATGCGGCGCTCGTCTTCGGTCAGGCCGTCCATGCTCTTCCACAGGGCGATGTCGGCGGTCATGTTGACCTCTTGCGGCATCCAGTGGTTGGCGCAGCCGTCGAGGTACTTCTGCCAGGCCCAGTCGTACTTGAACGGGACCAGCTGGTTGAGGTCGGCGCGGCAGTTGATCATGCGCTTTTCGTCAACGGCGACGCGGGCCGAGGAGCCTTCCAGCTCGGCCAGGCCTTCGGCGATGTCCAGGGCGTCCAGGGCAGCCTTGGCGCGCTTGACGGCGTCGGAGTCGGAGGCGGTGGCGGCGCGGGCTTCCAGGGCGGCGGCACCGCCGGCGCTGTCGAGCTTGTCCAGGGTGGTGGTGGCAGCGGCCTGTGCGGCGGTGTTGCCTTTGGCGGCGACTTCGCCGTCTTCTTTGTCGAATTCGTCCCAGCTCAGCATGGTGAGATCTCCTGCTTGAGGGCCATCAATGAGTATGGCCGGTGGATCTTGGTTGCGGTGCGATGCACGCAAATCTGGAATGCCCGGGGAGGGCTGACCGGGGCATTGGGCCCCGGCTTGTTATGTCTGGCTGTGGGGAGGTGCCGGCAGTGCCGGCCTCATCGCTGGCAAGCCAGCTCCCACAGGGTTCTGCGCCGTGGCGCAGAAAAGAGGCTACCCGGGGGTAGCCTCTGCGCAGGCCTTATTGGCAGGCTTCGCAATCCGGCTCGTCGATGGCGCAGGCCTTCGGTACCGGGGCTGGGCCCGCGGCCTGGACCGGGGCGCTGTCGCCGCCGCTCGACACGGCGTTGAGCTTGCCGGTGTTGATGGTCGACTTCTCGGTGCTGGTCGCGGCCAGGGCACGGAGGTAGTAGGTGGTCTTCAGACCACGGTACCAGGCCATGCGGTAGGTCACGTCGAGCTTCTTGCCCGAAGCGCCGGCGATGTACAGGTTCAGCGACTGGGCCTGGTCGATCCACTTCTGGCGACGCGAGGCGGCATCGACGATCCACTTGGTCTCGACTTCGAACGCGGTGGCGTACAGGTCTTTCAGCTCTTGCGGGATACGCTCGATCTGCTGCACGGAACCATCGTAGTACTTCAGGTCGTTGATCATCACCGAGTCCCACAGGCCACGGGCCTTGAGGTCGCGGACCAGGTACGGGTTGATCACGGTGAACTCGCCCGACAGGTTCGATTTCACGTACAGGTTCTGGTAGGTCGGCTCGATGGACTGCGATACGCCGGTGATGTTGGCGATGGTCGCGGTCGGCGCGATGGCCATGATGTTCGAGTTACGAATACCTTTTTGTACACGCTCGCGCACCGGTGCCCAGTCCAGGCTTTCGGTCAGGTCGACGTCGATGTACTTCTGGCCACGGGCCTCGATCAGGATCTGTTGCGAATCCAGCGGCAGAATGCCCTTGGACCACAGCGAACCCTGGAAGGTCTCGTAGGCGCCGCGCTCGTCGGCTAGGTCGCAGGAAGCCTGGATCGCGTAGTAGCTGACCGCTTCCATCGACTTGTCGGCGAACTCGACCGCAGCGTCCGAGCCGTACGGGATGTGCTGCAGGTACAGCGCGTCCTGGAAGCCCATGATGCCCAGGCCCACCGGGCGGTGCTTGAAGTTCGAGTTGCGCGCTTGCGGCACCGAGTAGTAGTTGATGTCGATCACGTTGTCGAGCATGCGCACGGCGGTGTTCACGGTGCGTTGCAGCTTGGCGGTGTCCAGCTTGCCATCAACGATGTGGTTCGGCAGGTTGATCGAGCCCAGGTTGCAGACCGCGATCTCGTCCTTGTTGGTGTTCAGGGTGATCTCGGTGCACAGGTTCGAGCTGTGGACCACGCCCACGTGCTGCTGCGGGCTGCGCAGGTTGCACGGGTCCTTGAAGGTCAGCCATGGGTGGCCGGTCTCGAACAGCATCGACAGCATCTTGCGCCACAGGTCTTTGGCCTGGATGGTCTTGAACACCTTGATCTTGTTGTACTCGGTCAGGGCTTCGTAGTACTCGTAGCGCTCTTCGAAGGCCTTGCCGGTCAGGTCGTGCAGATCAGGCACTTCCGATGGCGAGAACAGGGTCCACTTGCCGTCATCGAAGACGCGCTTCATGAACAGGTCAGGGATCCAGTTGGCGGTGTTCATGTCGTGGGTACGACGACGGTCATCACCGGTGTTCTTGCGCAGCTCGATGAATTCTTCGATGTCGAGGTGCCAGGTTTCCAGGTAGGCACATACGGCGCCCTTGCGCTTGCCACCCTGGTTCACGGCGACGGCGGTGTCGTTGACCACTTTCAGGAACGGCACGACGCCTTGCGACTTGCCGTTGGTGCCCTTGATGTACGAGCCCAGGGCGCGCACCGGGGTCCAGTCGTTGCCCAGGCCACCGGCGAATTTCGACAGCATGGCGTTGTCGTGGATCGCGTGGTAGATGCCCGACAGGTCGTCCGGCACGGTGGTCAGGTAGCAGCTCGACAGCTGCGGACGCAGGGTGCCGGCGTTGAACAGGGTCGGGGTCGAGGCCATGTAGTCGAAGGACGACAGCAGGTTGTAGAACTCGATCGCACGGGCTTCTTTGTCTTTCTCTTCCAGCGCCAGGCCCATGGCCACACGCATGAAGAACACCTGCGGCAGCTCGAAGCGCACGCCATCCTTGTGGATGAAGTAACGGTCGTACAGGGTCTGCAGGCCCAGGTAGGTGAACTGCTGGTCGCGCTCGTGGTTGATCGCCTTGCCCATACGCTCCAGGTCGTAGCCTTTCAGCGCCGGGTCGAGCAGTTCGAACTCGACGCCTTTCTCGACGTAGGCCGGCAGGGCCTTGGCGTACAGGTCGGCCATCTCGTGGTGGGTGGCGCTGTCGGCGACGTTGAGGAAGCCCAGGCCTTCGGCGCGCAGGGTGTCCATCAGCAGGCGGGCGGTGACGAACGAGTAGTTCGGCTCGCGCTCGACCAGGGTACGGGCGGTCATCACCAGGGCGGTGTTGACGTCCTTCAGGGCCACGCCGTCGTACAGGTTCTTCAGGGTTTCGCGCTGGATCAGCTCGCCATCGACTTCGGCCAGGCCTTCGCAGGCTTCGCTGATGATGGTGTTCAGGCGCGCCATGTCCAGCGGCGCCAGGCTGCCGTCGGCCAGGGTGATGCGGATGCTTGGGTGCGGCTCGACCACGCTGTCGGCGTTGGAGCGGGTAGCACGCTCTTTGGCACGCTGGTCGCGGTAGATCACGTAGTCGCGGGCGACTTTCTGCTCGCCGGCGCGCATCAGGGCCAGTTCGACCTGGTCCTGGATTTCTTCGATGTGGATGGTGCCACCCGATGGCATGCGACGCTTGAACGTGGCGGTGACCTGCTCGGTCAGGCGCGCGACGGTGTCGTGGATGCGCGACGAGGCGGCGGCGGTGCCGCCTTCAACTGCGAGGAACGCCTTGGTGATGGCAACGGTGATCTTGTCGTCGGTGTAGGGGACGACAGTGCCGTTACGCTTGATCACGCGCAGTTGGCCAGGCGCGGTGGCGGCCAGATCCTGATTCGAATCGGCGGCCTGCGGCGCTTTGCCCTGCGGGTTCTCGCGAGTTGTGTCGGTTTGCATGGGTGGGTGTCTCCACAGTTTCTAGTTTGTTCAGGCGCCGTTGTCGGGCGCCACCGTTCCGTCCACTTGCTCGATGGCCCGGGCGGGGATGCGCGTGAAGCACACGCATCCGCCCGCTCGGGCTTACCGACTTCGGGACAGACTCAGGAATTAGGGGCAGTAACCTGCCGCTCCCTGGCCGAAGTCAAAGGTTCTGGGCGTACCCAAAATCTGTTGCTGATGAGTGCGGGCCTTGCCTGCAACACTCATGCCCGAACAAGGCCGTCTGCGGCTTGCCTCGGTCGCCCTCCGCAGGAGCGGTTTGGCTGTTGAAATCACCTTAAGTTCAGCCAGAAAATTCGCTTGAATTTGCCTGTTGACTTGTGTTTGTGATTTTGCGCAAAACCCAATATCTAGTGGTTCGCTGCGATGGGGATACAAGATAATGCGGTCCAGGGGGCTTTGCAAGGTCGACGCCTGTGGATAACTTGTGGGTACTTTGTGAGTCATCCGTGGGTATTCGCTGTAGGCCTTGTCCCAAGAGGTTTGCACTATTTTTTGTGGCTGCTACGCCCCGACGCATAATTTTGCGGGCGCGCACCCTATCACAAAAAACGGTTCAGTCGAGGGCTGTTTGCCGTGGTTGGCAGGGGTGGGGGCGGGACGTAGTATCCGGGGCTGATGTTGCGCTTTGGTGAAAGGGAATACCCGTAGGATCAGGCATTTACATTGCCTGCACCGGCCTCATCGCCGGTAAGCCGGCTCCCACAGGTACGGCGCGGCTTTTGTGGGAGCCGGCTTGCCGGCGATGAGGCCGCTGCGGACAACGCAAAACAACAATAAAAGACCAGCACACAAGGGGGAGGCCATGGACCAGCCAATCAACCGCATCCTGATCGTCGAGGACGACCAGCGCCTGGCCGAACTGACTGCCGAATACCTCCAGGCCAATGGCTTCGAAGTGGCGGTGGAGGGCGACGGTGGCCGCGCCGCGCGGCGTATCATCGACAGCCAGCCGGACCTGGTGATCCTCGACCTGATGCTGCCCGGCGAAGACGGCCTGAGCATTTGCCGCCGTGTGCGCGGCCAGTACGCCGGCCCCATCCTCATGCTCACCGCCCGCAGCGACGAGCTCGACCAGATCCAGGGCCTGGACCTGGGCGCCGACGACTACGTATGCAAACCGGTGCGTCCGCGCGTGCTGCTGGCGCGTATCAACGCCTTGCTGCGCCGCAGCGACGCCCCGGAGCGCCGCCAGGACCTGACCTTCGGCCCCCTGCATATAGACAGCCGCCAGCGTGAGGCGCGCCTGCACGGCCAGTTGGTCGACCTGACCGGTGCCGAATTCGACCTGCTCTGGCTGCTGGCCAGCAATGCCGGGCGTGTGCTGTCCCGCGAGGAGATCTTCACCTCGCTGCGCGGCGTCGGCTACGACGGCCAGGACCGCTCCATCGATGTGCGCATCTCCAAGATCCGCCCCAAGATCGGCGACGACCCGATCACCCCGCGGCTGATCAAGACCCTGCGCAGCAAGGGCTACCTGTTCGTCGGCGAGGCGCCATGAACTCGATCTTCCTGCGCATCTATGGTGGCATGCTCGCGGTGCTGGTGCTGGTGGCCGTGCTCGGTGTGCTGAGCCTGCACCTGCTCAACGAGATCCGCGCCGGCCAGCACCGTGAGCGCCTGGCCCAGGGCACCTTCAGCCTGATGGCCGACAACCTGGCGCAGCAGAACGCGGTGGAGCGCACCCGTTCGCTGGTGATCTGGGAGCGCCTGCTCGGCGTGCCGCTGGACCTGCAACCGCTGTCGGCCTTTACCCTCGACGGCGGGCAGCGGGCGCGGCTGTACCGTGACCTGGTGGTGGTGGAGAAGACCGGCCCGCATGCCGCCCGGGTGCTGCGCCGGGTCGGCCACGAAGACCTGCTGCTGGTGGCCGAGGTCAAGCAGATCAGTGAGCAGTTGGCCCGCGCCACCCTTTATCTGTTGGCCGACGAACTGGTGCGCTACCCGGTGACCGAGCAGCAGGCGCGCCTGGCGCAGTTGCGGCAGAGCAAGGGCTTCGGTTTCGACATCGCCTTGCAGCGCATCGAGCGCGCCGCCCTGGACGACGACCAGCGTCGCCGGGTGGAGGAGGGCGACACAGTGATGGCCCTCGGCAGGGACGGCGATTCGATCCGCGTGTTCTCGGGGCTGGCCGGTTCGCCCTGGGTGCTGGAGATCGGCCCGTTGTATCAGCTCAACCCCTATCCGCCGCAGTTGCTGATCCTGATCGCCTTTCTCGGCTTGTGCCTGATCGGCCTGGTGGTCTACCTGCTGGTGCGCCAGCTGGAGCGGCGGGTGTCGGGCCTGGAGGTGGCGGCCACGCGCATCGCCCAGGGCAGCCTCGACACCCGGGTGCCGGCCGGCGATGCCGACTCGGTGGGGCGCCTGGCCGAGGCCTTCAACGGCATGGCCGAGCACCTGCAGCGTTCATTGACCATGCAGCGCGAGCTGGTGCGGGCAGTGTCCCACGAGCTGCGCACCCCGGTGGCGCGGCTGCGCTTCGGCCTGGAGATGATCGAGAGCGCCGGCAGCGACGAGGCCCGGGCCAAGCACCTGGCGGGCATGGACGGTGATATCCAGGACCTGGACAAGCTGGTTGACGAGATGCTGACCTACGCCCGCCTGGAGCAGGGCGCGCCGGCCCTGCATTTCCAGGTGGTGGACCTGGACGAGCTGCTGGCGCGGGTGCTCGAGGAGCTGGCGCCGCTGCGCGCCGAGGTGCGGGTGGTGCGTGGCGAATGCCACGGGCTCGACGGCGGCGACGCCCGGGTCGAGGCCGAGCCGCGCTACCTGCACCGGGCCCTGCAGAACCTAGTGCGCAATGCCATGCGCCATGCCGAGTCTGAAGTGCGCGTGAGCTATCACCTGGGGCAGCAACGTTGCCGCATCGATGTGGAGGACGACGGCCCCGGGATTCCCGAGGGCGTATGGCACCGCATCTTCACCCCCTTCACCCGCCTCGACGACAGCCGCACCCGGGCCTCGGGCGGGCATGGCCTGGGGCTGTCGATCGTGCGGCGGATCATCTACTGGCACGGCGGCCGCGCCCTGGTCGGGCACAGCGAGCAGTTGGGCGGGGCGTGTTTCAGCCTGAGCTGGCCGCGGGAGCAGCCGCGCGATTAAACGCTGATCAGGCTGAGCAGGTGGCCGTCCTGCAGGCAGAACTGGCCATCCAGTTCGACGCCATGGCGCCACTCGGCCGACAGGTCGGTGAGCAGGCGCAGGCGGGCGTGGCCCTCGACGGACCATTCCAGCAGTTCGGCGTGCTCGAAATAGAAGCGCTTTTTCGTCAGCGGGTAGAGCGTCTTGAACAGGCTTTCCTTGAGCGAGAAGGTCAGGGTCACGGCCAGGGCCTGTTGGCTGCGGTCCAGGCGTTCCAGTTCCGCGGGGGTGAGGATCTCCCCGGCCAGGCGTTCGGCGCGGTCCTCGCCGAGCAGGGTTTCCTGGTCCAGCCCCAGGCCGCGGCATTGGCCGTCGGCCGCGACCACGGCGGCGGCCCAGCCCTGGCCGTGGGTGATCGAGCCGTGGATGCCGGCGGGCCAGATCGGTGAGCGGTCTTCGTGGGCTGCGGGCGCGTAGTCGCGGCCATCCAGGTGCTGCAGGGCCGCACGGGCGCAGACTCGGCCAGCCAGGTACTCGGCCTGGCGCTTGGCCACCGAGCGTTGCAGGCTGGCGGTCTGTTCGATGCCGGCGCGCTGGAAGTCGTCCGGGGCGAGATTGGCCGGGTCGAAGGCGCAGCTGACCAGCACCGCGCCGGGGACCGGGCGCGGCAGCGGCCAATGGTGCTGGAGCGGGGCGCAGCAGGTAGGGAGTCTGTTCATGGCGGGTATTGTGCCAGCCTGTTGGCTGGTGGTGGAGCACAGATTTTGGGGCTGCTGCGCAGCCCTTTCGCCGGCGAGCCGGCTCCCACAGGGGGCGTCGCCATCTTTTGTGGGAGCCGGCTTGCCGGCGAAAGGGCCGCAAAGCGGCCCCGGCGATCATCAGTCGAGCGCATCCTTCAAGAACGCCTGCATGTCCTTCCACGAGCTTTCATCCGCCGCCTTGTCATAGCCGATATCCGGCCCGCCATGCCCGCCATGGCCCAACCGATCCGCATCCGGGTTGGTGAAGCCATGCTTGGCCCCCGGGATCCCGACGAACTTGTAGTCGGCCTTGGCCGCATCCATCTCCGCCTTGAACGCCGCCACCTGCTCTGGGGTGACCATGCTGTCGGCCTCGCCATGCTCCACCAGGATCTTGGCCCGAATTACCCCCGGCTTGGCCGGCGTCTGGGTCACCAGCGCGCCATGGAAGCTCACCACGCCGTCGAGCTTCTCACCGCGCCGCGCCGCGTCCAGCACCACCTTGCCGCCAAAGCAGTAGCCGATGGCCGCCAGCTGGTGCTTGTTGGTGTTGGGCTGGATCTTCAGCAGCTCAAGCCCGGCATCGAAGCGTTGGGCGGCGGCTTTCGGATCCTTCATCGCCGCTGCCATGAACGCCTGGGCGTCGGCGGGGTGCTCGGTGTTCTTGCCGTCGCCGTACATGTCGATGGCCAGGGCGTTGTAGCCCAGCGCCGCGAGGTCGCGGGCGCGGCGCTTGGCGTAGTCGTTCAGCCCCCACCATTCATGCACCACCACCACGCCCGGGCGCTTGCCCTCGACGGCGTCGTCGTAGGCGTAGTAGCCGATCAGGCGGTTGCCGTCGGCATCCTGGTAGGGGATCTCGCGGGTCTGCACCGCCGCCTGGGCGAGGGTGGCGCCGCACAACAGGGCCAGTGCAAGCAGGGTACGCATGGTCGAGCTCCTTGTTCGGTTCGTTCAGCCGACGTTCAGGCCGGGTTCAGCAGGGGTTCAGGGCGCCCTCCCTACTCTAGTCCCCAGACAGAAACAACGCATCCAACCCGGAGTACCTGAACCATGAAAACGCTCAATACCCTGATCGCCGCCATGGCGGTTTGCGCCGCCGGCCTCACCACCGCCGCCCAGGCCGATGACAACTTCGCCAGCCTGACCTACGGCCAGACCAGCGACAAAGTGCGCAAGTCCGGTCTGCTGCAGCGCAACACCGACCACCTGAACACCGACGGCATCATCGGCAAGGACGACACCTGGGGCGTGCGCCTGGGCCGGATCAACGACCAGGGTCGCTACTACATGACCTACGACAACGTCTCGGGCGACCACAGCGGCGTCAAGCTGCGCCAGGAAAACCTGCTCGGTAGCTACGACCTGTTCCTGCCGGTGGGCGATACCACCAAGCTGTTCGGTGGCGGCACCCTGGGCATGACCAAGCTGACCCAGGACTCGCCGGGCGCCAGCCGCGACACCGACTATGGCTATGCCGTGGGCCTGCAGGCCGGCGTGATCCAGGAAATCACCGACAAGGCCTCGGTGGAGATGGGCTACCGTTACCTGCGCAGCAACGCCGCCACCGAGATCGGCGCCCACGGCGGGCCGAAGGACGGCACCCTGCGCCTGACCAGCAGCGCGCAGACCTACCTGGCGGCGAGCTACAAGTTCTGAGGTCGCTGTTATCCTGTACCGGTCTCAGCGCGGGGCAAGCCCGCTCCCATGCGCCTGCGTGGGAGCGGGCTTGCCCCGCGAGCGCAATCGAACCGGCGAACCCGAGTAAGGAGAACTGCATGAAATTGCTGGTGGTCGAGGACGAGGCGCTGTTGCGTCATCACCTGTTCACCCGCCTCGGCGAGGGCGGCCATGTGGTGCAGGCGGTGGCCAACGCCGAGGAAGCCTTGTACCAGGCCGAGCAGTACAACCACGACCTGGCGGTGATCGACCTGGGCCTGCCGGGCATGAGCGGGCTGGACCTGATCCGTCAGTTGCGCAACCTTGGCCAGACCTTCCCGATCCTGATCCTCACTGCCCGTGGCAACTGGCAGGACAAGGTCGAGGGCCTGGCCGCCGGCGCTGACGACTACGTGGTCAAGCCGTTCCAGTTCGAAGAGCTGGAGGCGCGCCTGAATGCCTTGCTGCGCCGCTCCAGCGGCTTCACCCAATCGACCATCGCCGCCGGCCCGCTGGTGCTCGACCTCAACCGCAAGCAGGCCACCCTGGACGAGCAACCGCTGGCACTGACCGCCTACGAATACCGCATCCTCGAGTACCTCATGCGTCATCACCAGCAGGTGGTGGCCAAGGACCGGCTGATGGAACAGTTGTACCCGGACGACGAGGAGCGTGACCCGAATGTCATCGAGGTGCTGGTCGGCCGCCTGCGCCGCAAGCTCGAGGGTGACAACGGCTTCAAGCCGATCGATACCGTGCGTGGCTTGGGCTATCTGTTCACCGAGCGCTGCCGATGATCCGCTCGCTGCGGGTGCGCCTGATGCTGGCGGCGGCGTTGCTGGCGCTGCTGTTCATGCTGGCGCTGCTGCCGGCGCTGCAGAAGGCCTTCAGCCTGGCGTTGCAGGAGTCCATCGAGCAGCGCCTGGCCTCGGACGTGACCACGCTGATTTCCGCCGCGCGCATAGAGCATGGCCAGTTGCAGATGCCGGCGCTGCTGCCGGACGAACGCTTCAATCTGCCGTATACAGGCCTGCTCGGCTACATCTTCGACCGCCAGGGCAAGCTGGTGTGGCAGTCGCGGGCCACGCGCAACCGCAACATCAACTACCACCCGCGCTATGACGGGCGTGGCAACGAATTCGCGCGTATTCACCAGGACGACGGCGAGGAGTTCTTCGTCTATGACGTCGAGGTCAAGCTGCTTGGCGGCAAGAGCGCAGCGTTCAGCATCGTCGCCCTGCAACCGGTCCGCGAATACCAGGACACCCTCAATGGCCTGCGCGAGAAGCTCTACTTCGGCTTCGGCGCGGCGCTGCTGGCGCTGATGGTGCTGCTCTGGGCCGGCCTGACTTGGGGCCTGCGCTCGCTGCGCCGGCTCAGCTCCGAGCTGGACGACGTGGAGAGCGGCGCGCGGGATGGGCTCAGCCGTGAACATCCACGCGAGCTGCTGCGCCTGACCGGCTCGCTCAACCGCCTGCTGCGCAGCGAGCGCGAGCAGCGCCAGCGCTACCGCGACTCGCTCGACGACCTGGCCCATAGCCTCAAGACCCCGCTGGCGGTGCTGCAGGGCGTGGGTGAGAGCATGGAGCAGGGCGACCGCGAGCAGGCACGGGTGCTGCAGAGCCAGATCGAGCGCATGAGCCAGCAGATAGACTACCAATTGCAACGCGCCAGCCTGCGCAAGAGTGGCCTGGTGAAGCACCAGGTCGAGCTCAAGCCATTGCTCGACAGCCTGTGCAGCACCTTGGCCAAGGTTTATCGCGACAAACGCGTCGAGGTCGGTTTCGATCTGCCGGCCGATGCGCGGGTGCCGATGGAGCAGGGGGCTTTGCTCGAGCTGCTCGGCAACCTGCTGGAGAACGCCTACCGGTTGTGCCTGGGGCAGGTGCGGGTCAGCCTGCGTGAAGCGCCGGGGCAACTGGAGCTGTGGGTCGAGGACGACGGTCCGGGCGTGCCGCCCGACCAGCGTGAGCGCATTCTCGAACGCGGCGAGCGGCTGGACCGCCAGCACCCGGGACAAGGGATCGGCCTGGCGGTGGTCAAGGACATCATCGACAGCTACGACGCCGAGTTGAGCCTGGGCGACTCCGAATTGGGTGGAGCTGCGTTCCGCATCGCTTTCCGGCTCGATTGAGCCGCCAGAAGGGCCTCATCGCTGGCAAGCCAGCTCCCACAGGGACGGCGTTTGGCTTGAGGGCCGCGCGGTCGGGGTGGGAGCCGGCTTGCCGGCGATGAGGCCGGGCCTGCTGTCACCGCCTCTGGCAAAGGCGGATTCCCGCCAACCTGCCCTGTACGATTTCCGCCATCGGGCGGAAATCCGCCATTTCCTACCGGCTTTTACGCCCCGTCCCGGGGCATTCACACCCTGTAATCATTGGCTATGCACCTCAAGCGGGCACTTTGGCATCGCCCTTGCTATTCACCTGGCAGAGGCCTGCCCAGGCGCTCGAACACAACGACAAATCCCTCCGGGTACAGGAGGGTTCGCGATTCAGGTGCCCCGACATCCTGGGAAGGATGCGCCGGCCCACTTGAGGAAAAACTAGCCATGACGACTCGTCAGCCGCTGTACAAATCGCTGTATGTCCAGGTGATCGTCGCGATCACCATCGGTATCCTGCTCGGCCACTACTACCCGGAAACCGGCGTAGCCCTCAAACCCCTGGGTGACGGCTTCGTCAAGCTGATCAAGATGGTCATCGCGCCGATCATCTTCTGCACCGTGGTCAGCGGCATCGCGGGCATGCAAAGCATGAAGTCGGTCGGCAAGACCGGCGGTTACGCGCTGCTGTACTTCGAGATCGTCTCCACCATCGCCCTGATCATCGGCCTGGTGGTAGTCAACGTGGTGCAGCCGGGCGCCGGCATGCACGTCGACGTCAGCACCCTCAACGCCAGCAGCGTGGCTGCCTATGCCGCCGCCGGCGCGCAGCAGACCACCGTCGGCTTCCTGCTCAATGTCATCCCCAACACCGTGGTCGGCGCCTTCGCCAACGGCGACATCCTGCAAGTGCTGATGTTCTCGGTGCTGTTCGGCTTCGCCTTGCACCGCCTGGGCAGCTACGGCAAGCCGGTGCTGGACCTGATCGACCGCTTCGCCCATGTCATGTTCAACATCATCAACATGATCATGAAGCTGGCCCCGATCGGCGCCTTCGGTGCCATGGCCTTCACCATCGGCCAGTACGGCGTGGGTTCGCTGGTACAGCTGGGCTACCTGATGGCCTGCTTCTACATCACTTGCCTGCTGTTCGTGCTGGTGGTGCTGGGCGGTATCTGCCGCGCCCATGGCTTCAGCGTGATCAAGCTGATCCGCTACATCCGTGAAGAGCTGCTGATCGTGCTGGGCACCTCGTCCTCCGAGTCGGCCCTGCCGCGCATGCTGGCCAAGATGGAGCGCCTGGGCGCGAAGAAATCGGTGGTTGGCCTGGTGATCCCGACCGGCTACTCGTTCAACCTGGACGGTACCTCGATCTACCTGACCATGGCCGCGGTGTTCATCGCCCAGGCCACCGACACCACCATGGACATCACCCACCAGATCACCCTGCTGCTGGTGCTGCTGGTGGCCTCCAAGGGTGCCGCGGGCGTCACAGGTTCCGGCTTCATCGTCCTGGCCGCCACCCTGTCGGCCGTCGGCCACCTGCCGGTTGCCGGCCTGGCGCTGATCCTGGGTATCGACCGCTTCATGTCCGAAGCCCGCGCCCTGACCAACCTGATCGGCAACGCCGTGGCCACCGTGGTCGTGGCCAAGTGGGTCAAGGAGCTGGACACCGACACCCTGCAGGCCGAACTGGCGTCTGGCGGCTCGCCGCTGATCGACACCCGTCCGACCGACGACCTGGGCGTGGCCGAAGGCCCGGCGCGTTGAGCGCGAGTTGAAATGCGAAAAGGCGACCCTCGGGTCGCCTTTTTTATGCGTTGACGATTATTCGACTCGGGTCTCGCCGCTGTACACCAGGATCTCCCGGCAGCGCCGGCACAGGTAGCGTCGCCCCTGGCGCACCAGCTTGTGGCGCTGGGCGGTGAACGGGAAATCGCTTTCCGGGCACGGGCAACGGTAGATGTAACGTGTCGCCACGCGCCGCTGCACCTCGTAGTTGTGGCAGCGGTTCGGCGGCAGCTCGTACACCCCGCGCATGATCAACTGCCACTCCTCGCCATGGGCCTGGATGCGCTCGCCGAACAGCTGGTGGGCGACCAGGTGGGCGACCTCGTGGGCCACGGTCTGGCGCAGGAAGTCTTCGGCGTTCTCGCGGTACAGCTGCAGGTTGAAGCGCAGCAGGTTCTCGTGCAGGTGGGCGACGCCGGCCTTCTGTCCGCGCAGCTTGAAGCTGACCTGCGGGCGCGGGAACGGGCGTTTGAAGAAGGTTTCGGCTTGCTGGTAACAGGTTTCGACGCGTTGTCTGAGCAGCTCGGGCATGGCGGGGTAGTTCTCCTGACCGGGCATTATGCCGCAGGCAACGGGCGGCTGCCGAGCCGCCGGTCAGGCACACGAAGCGAGGCCGCCTTGCGGCGGCCTCGGTGATGCCCCAGTGTTGGTTGGATCTGGTTGGTATGCGTTCAGTTGGTATAGACGGGCCCCACGCCCAATCCCCAGATGATCACGGTCGCGGCCATGATCGCCACCAGAACCACGAGGCCCACCGCCAGCACCGAGCTGGAGAACAGGAAGCCTTCATCCGACGGTATGTTCATGAAGGTCGGCAAGCCGACATACAGCAGGTACACGGTGTAGCAGATCGCCGCCGTGCCGATCAGCATGCCCAGCCACAGGTGCGGATACAGCGCCGCGAGGCCGCCGATGAACAGCGGGGTGGCGGTGTAGGTGGCAAAGGCGATGCACTGCGCCATGCTCGGGTTGGCGTCGTAGGTGCGCGCCATCCAGTGGATGAAGGCGCCCATCACCGCCACGCCTGCGAGCATCGCCAGGTAGGACATGATGCTCATCCACAATGCGCTTTCCATGGTCAGCATCACGGCTGGCCGCTCGCCGATCACCCAGCCGACCTGGGTGGTGCCGATGAACGCCGACACGGCGGGAATCGCCGCCAGGATCAGCGTGTGTGTCAGGTACATGTGGCTGATGCTTTCGTCCTCGCCACGAATCTCCCGCCACTCCTGGTCGGGGTGGGTGAACAGCCCAACAACGTGATGAATCATACGGGTCACTCCTATCGTCGTTGCCAAACGCCCCCCGGATGGAGCGCCTGTGGCCCGAGGCCAGGACACCAAGTGCTGCGCCAATGTGGCCTTATGTCGCAGTATAGGAAGCCGTTCCCCACAGAAAACTGGCTTTTTAGAGCAAATCGCGCTGTCAGCGCTGTTGTTGATTCCCTTGAAGTCTTTATCGGATTCACCTACTGCGCCGCCCGGTTTGTGCGTAAAATAGCCGGCTTTTGTCACACCTCGCGGATCCAAGCGCTATGGGCACCCTCTCGGTCAACCAGAACAAACTGCAAAAACGCCTGCGTCGCCTCGCCGGCGAAGCCATCACCGACTTCAACATGATCGAGGATGGCGACAAGGTCATGGTCTGCCTGTCCGGCGGCAAGGACAGCTACACCATGCTCGACGTTCTGTTGCACCTGCAGAAGGTGGCGCCGATCAAGTTCGAGATCGTCGCGGTGAACATGGACCAGAAGCAGCCGGGCTTCCCCGAGCACGTGCTGCCGGCCTACCTCAAGGAACTGGGCGTCGAGTACCACATCGTCGAGAAGGACACCTACTCGGTGGTCAAGGAGCTGGTGCCCGAGGGCAAGACCACTTGCTCGCTGTGCTCGCGCCTGCGCCGCGGCACCCTGTACACCTTCGCCGACGAGATCGGCGCGACCAAGATGGCCCTGGGGCACCACCGCGACGACATCGTCGAGACCTTCTTCCTCAACATGTTCTTCAACGGCGCGCTCAAGGGCATGCCGCCGAAGCTGCGCGCCGACGACGGGCGCAACGTGGTGATCCGCCCGCTGGCCTACTGCAGCGAGAAGGACATCCAGGCCTACTCGGACATGAAGGAGTTCCCGATCATCCCGTGCAACCTGTGCGGCTCGCAGGAAAACCTGCAGCGCCAGGTGGTCAAGGACATGCTGGTGGAGTGGGAGCGCAAGCACCCTGGCCGTACCGAGAGCATCTTCCGCGCCCTGCAGAACGTCGCGCCGTCGCAGCTGGCCGACCGCAACCTGTTCGACTTCACCAGCCTGAAGATCGACGAGAGCGCCACCCCGCGCTTCCTCGACGTGCTGAATATCTGACCTTATGCGCGACTACCAGTGGTTGCATGAGTACTGCCTGAACCGCTTCGGTTCGGCCCAGGCGCTGGAAGCCTTCCTGCCGCAGCCGCGCACACCCGCGCAGCTGCGCGACATCACCGACGACCGCTACCTGTCGACCCTGGCCCTGCGCGTGTTCCGCGCCGGGCTCAAGCACAGCCTGGTGGATGCCAAGTGGCCGGCGTTCGAGCAGGTGTTCTTTGGCTTCGACCCGGAGAAAGTGGTGCTGATGGGCGCCGAGCACCTGGAGCGGCTGATGCAGGACGAGCGCATCATCCGCCATCTGGGCAAGCTCAAGAGCGTGCCGCGCAATGCGCAGATGATCCTCGACGTGGCGAAGGAGAAGGGCAGTTTCGGCGCGTTCATCGCCGACTGGCCCGAGACCGATATCGTCGGGCTGTGGAAGTACCTGGCCAAGCATGGTAACCAGCTGGGCGGATTGTCGGCGCCGCGGTTCCTGCGCATGGTCGGCAAGGATACCTTCATCCCCACCGACGACATGGCCGCCGCGTTGATCGCCCAGAAGATCATCGACAAGCCGCCGACCAGCCTGCGTGACCTGGCACTGGTGCAGCAGGCGTTCAATCAGTGGCATGCCGAAAGCGGGCGGCCGCTGTGCCAGTTGTCGGTGATGCTGGCGCATACCGTCAACCATTGAGATCGCCGGGGCCGCAGCGCGGCCCCCAATGCATTCAGGCGCCTTCGCCCGCCATGCGCCGCTCGATCTGAAACTTCCAGCGCACATACAGCAGCCCGGCCACGAACAGCCCCAGGCTCACCAGTACTTCGACCCAGCCGAACAGCGCTCGGGCGGGGTCGAAGGCGGCCAGCACGCCCTTGATGAAGTAGATATTGACCACGAAGCAGGTCCAGGCATGCGCCCGGGCGCTGCCCATCAGCATGCCCGGCAGTAGCAGCAGCAGAGGGATCAGCTCGATGGCCAGGATCACCTCGACCCGCGCCCCGTGCAGGTTGGCGAACCACAGGTTGTTCACCAGCAGCAGGGCGATCAGGCCGAAGAAGCAGGCCAGGCTCAGGGCGCGGGTCAGCCGTACGCGTGGGGCGAGCCACTCCAGCGGCGGCAGCACCTTGGGTTTTCTAGCCACGCTGACCACCCAGGGCCTTGGCTGTATTGGCCAGGCGTTGGCCGAGGGCGCGACACAGGGTGATCTCGTGCTGGTCCAGCTCGCGCTTGCCGTCGGCGCCGGCATGGTGGCTGGCGCCGTACGGGGTGCCGCCACCGCGGGTATCGAGCAGCGCCGACTCGCTGTAGGGCAGGCCGGTGACCAGCATGCCGTGGTGCATCAGCGGCAGCAGCATCGACAGCAGGGTGGTTTCCTGGCCGCCGTGCAGGCTGGCGGTGGAAGTGAACACCGCCGCCGGCTTGCCTACCAGTTCGCCGCCCAGCCACAGGCTGCTGGTGCCGTCGAGGAAGTACTTGAGCGGCGCGGCCATGTTGCCGAAGCGCGTCGGGCTGCCCATGGCCAGGCCCGCGCAGTGGCGCAGGTCGTCGAGGGTGGCGTACAGCGCGCCGCTGGCCGGGATGTCCGGGGCCACGGCTTCGCACTCGGTGGAGATCGCCGGCACCGTGCGCAGGCGCGCCTCTAGGCCGGCCATCTCGACGCCGCGGGCAATGTGCCGGGCCATCTCGCTGGTCGAGCCGTGGCGGCTGTAATACAGCACCAGGATGTAGGGTTCGCTCACGGCAGGATCTCCAGAACCTTCTCGGGTGGGCGACCGATCACGGCCTTGTCTCCGGCTACCAGGATCGGGCGCTCGATCAGCTTGGGATGCTCGACCATCGCCTTGATCAGCTGAGCGTCGCTCAGGGCCGGGTTGGCCAGGTCGAGTGCCTTGTATTCGTCTTCGCCGGTGCGCAGCAGTTGGCGCGCGCCGATGCCCAGCTTGGCAAGCAGCTGTTCGAGAGTGGCGGCGTCCGGCGGGGTCTCGAGATAGCGCACGATGGTCGGTGCGAGGCCGCGTGCCTCGAGCAGTTCCAGGGCGCCGCGGGATTTCGAGCAGCGCGGGTTATGATAGAGGGTCAGATCGGTCATGACGGGTCGCATCCAGCTGGGTGTGGCGGCTATTCTAACCGCAGCGACCGACTTCAATGCTTGAAAACTTCGAGAAGGATTGACCCATGGCAAGGCGTTTGGCAGCTGCACTGGCCATCACCGCGAGCCTGCTGCTCGGCGGCTGCGGTGCGGACTACGGCGTGGACCAGCACGGCAATACGGTGAAGGCCGAACAGGTCGAGGGGCACTGGCTGGTGCTCAATTACTGGGCCGAATGGTGCGGCCCGTGCCGTACCGAAATTCCTGAGCTCAATGCTGCGGCGAAGCAGTGGGATGCCCAGGGCATCAAGGTGCTGGGGGTGAACTTCGATGGCTTGCAGGGCGCCGACCTCAAGGCCGCCGCCGAGACCCTCGGCATCGGCTTCACCGTGCTCGCGCAAGACCCGGCCGAGCGCTATGAGCTGCCGCGCAGCGAGGCGCTGCCGGTGACCTATATCATTGATGACAAGGGCAAGGTGCGTGAGCAATTGCTGGGCGAGCAGACCCTCAAGGGTTTGCAGGCCAAGATCAAGGCGTTGAAAGGCGGCGCCTGAACCCTGCATCGCGGGGCAAGCTCGCTCCCACGTAGGAGCCGGCTTGCCCCGCGATGGTTTCAGCCTTCCTCAGGCCAGAACCGCAGCGGCTTGCCCTCGGCCGGCCAGAAGCGGATCTGCTCGATTGGCGACACGTCCCAGCGTTGCACCGTCTCCAGCGCCTGCAGGAAGCGTTTCTCCTGGTCCATCAGCGCTGGCGCGCACAGCTTGCGGGTCTTGCCGACCTTGCCGAAGCTTAAGTGCTCGCCGTCCAGCGTATAGGGTGCGAACCAGTGGTTGCAGCCGGCATTGCCATAGGCACGGCCATCGCTGGCCAGGGTCAGGGTCAGGTGGCTGTAGTCGATCAGCGGGCGTTCACCGATCCACTCCAGCAGGTAGCTTTGCTCCTGCTGCAGCTTCGAAGGTTGCGACGCGCAGCCCATCAGGCCGGTGGCGATCAGCACGCCGGTCAGCAGCTGTTTCACTCAGGCGCGCTCCTGGCACTGCGGGCACAGGTGCTTGTCGCCCTGGCTGGCCCAGCCCAGCTCCTGGACGCGGGCGGTGGCTGCCGGGGCGTGGCCCTTCTTGCCGAGCTTGGCTTCGACGGCGAACTCGAAGTCCAGCACTGCATCGCAGCCGTCGCACTTGACCTGCCACTCGTGGATTTCCAGTTCGTTGAATACTGGCCCCTGGGCCACGGCCACCCACTGCCCGGTGGGGTTGATCAGGTGGCGCACGCTGTCCACGGTCAGGCGCATGGACAGGGTTTTGCTGCCTTTGAGCGAAACCAGCAGCGCGTCGCCTTTCTGGATCGAGCCGCCGTTGCCGGTGACCTGGTAGCGGCCCGGTACCAGCGCGCGGCACTCGATCAGGGTGTGTTGCGGGTTGAAAAGGGTGTAGCGGAAATCGTGTTCGACCATGGGTCCTCCAGAAATGCCGCGTATCCTAGCATCATCCCATGACCAGATTCTGCGGATTGCCTGCCGCCCAGCGGGAGATGTTGTCCAGGGTGGTGGCCGCGATGGCATCCAGGGCCTCGCGGGTAAGAAACGCCTGGTGCGCGGTGACGATCACGTTGGGGAAGGTCAGCAGCCGTGCCAGCACGTCGTCCTGCAGCGGCAAGTCGGAGCGGTCCTCGAAGAACAGTTGCGCCTCCTCCTCGTACACATCCAGCCCCAGATAGCCGAGCTGGCCGCTCTTGAGCGCGTCGATCAGTGCCGGGGTGTCGACCAGGGCGCCGCGGCCGGTGTTGATCAGCATGGCGCCGGGCTGCAGCTGGGCCAGGCTCTGGGCGTTGATCAGGTGGCGGGTGTGTTCGGTCAGTGGGCAATGCAGGCTGATGATGCGTGCCTGGCGCAGCAGCTCGGGCAGCTCCAGGTAACGGGCGCCAAGGGCGACCAGCTCAGGGTTGGGGTAGGGGTCGTAGGCCAGCAGCTGGCAGCCGAAGCCGGCCATGATGCGGGCGAAGGCTGCGCCGATCTGGCCGGTGCCGACCACGCCGACGGTCTTGCCGTGCAGGTCGAAGCCGGTCAGGCCGTGCAGGGTGAAATCGCCTTCGCGGGTGCGATTGTAGGCCCGGTGCAGGCGGCGGTTGAGGGCCAGGATCAGGGCCACGGCATGTTCGGCGACGGCGTGGGGCGAATAGGCCGGGACGCGCACCACGGTAAGTCCGAGGCGCTGCGCGGCGGCCAGGTCGACGTGGTTGTAGCCAGCCGAGCGCAGGGCGATCAGGCGTGTGCCGCCGGCGGCCAGGCGTTGCAGGACCTGGGCGTCGAGTTCGTCGTTGATGAAGGCGCAGACCACTTCGAAGCCCTGGGCGAGGGCGGCGGTGTCCTGGGTTAGGCGGGCGGGCTGGTAGTGCAGCTCCAGGGCGCTCGCGTCGGCGGCGCGGGTAAAGCTTTCCTGGTCGTAGTGCTGGCTGCTGAACAACAGGGCGCGCATGGTTGGAGTCCTTTATGTAATGCCGCCGGCCAGTCTAGCCGTGCAGGCGAAGGCGACATTGATCTATGGCGCCGTCATCAGCGTAAAGCCGCCCCCAAATTTTCAGGCGCTCTGACGCGCCTGTTCCGCCAGCCGCGCGATCGCCCGGTCCAGTTCATCCAGCGCTTGCAGCGCCTGGGGGCTGTCCTGCTTGAGCAAGGTTTCGCTGCGCTGGCAGGCGGCCCGCAACTGCGGGACGCCGCAATAGCGCGAGGCGCCGTTGAGCCGGTGTACCCGCTCGATCATCGCGTCACGGTCAGCGGCGTGGCGGGCGGCCTGGATGGCCTCGCGGTCGGACTCCAGCGAGGCCAGGAGCATGGCCAGCATGTCCGCCGCCAGGTCAGGCTTGCCAGCGGCCAGGCGCAGGCCTTCTTCGGGGTCCAGCACCTTCAGCTCGCTGCTGTCGACCAGGCGTTCGCTGCTACGTTCCGGTTGCGGTATGCCCAGGTTCAGGCCGGTCCACTTCATCACCACCTGGGCCAGCTGGCGCTCGCTGATGGGTTTGGTCAGGTAGTCGTCCATGCCACTGTGCAGCAGGGCGCGCTTTTCGTTGGCCATGGCGTGGGCGGTGAGGGCAACGATGGGCAGGGCCGGACCGCTCTGACTGGCCTCCCATTGGCGGATCTGTTCGGTGCAGGCACGGCCATCCATACCGGGCATCTGCACATCCATCAGCACCAGGTCGAAGGGCTCGTCCTGCACGGCCTGCACCGCCGCATAGCCGTTGTTCACCGCCAGCACCTCGGCGCCCATCCCTTCGAGCAAGGTCTGCACCAGCAGCAGGTTGGCCGGGTTGTCGTCGACGCAGAGCAGCTTGGGCATGCGCTGGCCGCCATTGCCGCGTTGCTCGCACACGGGGCGGCGGGGCTGCACCAGCTCCAGCAGCAGGCGGCGCAGCTTGCGCGTGCAGGTCGGCTTGGCCAGCAGCTGGCCGTGGGCGTTGGGCAGGTAAGGGTGGTAAAGCGGTTGCTCGGTGGTGGGGCACAGCACCACGCATTGGCAACCCAGACGCTCGAGCTGTTGGTGGTACTGCCCCAGTTGTTCCGGCGCCAGGCTGCCGAGGTTGACCCCGAGCACGGCGAACTCGAACGGCTGGCCAGCCTGGTTTGCGGCCTGCACGCCTTGCAGCAGTTGGTCGCAAGAGGCGAACACGCTGACCGCCAGGCCGCAGTCCTCGAGCTGGTGTTCGAGCGCCTGACGGGCCAGATCGTGCCCGTCGACGATGGCCACGCTACGGCCGACCAGGGCCTGGGCGGGTTGCTCTTCGGTGTCGTCGTGGGCTTTGGGCAAGTTGAGGCTGATCCAGAACTGCGAGCCTTCGCCAGGCGTGCTGTCGACACCGATCTCGCCACCCATCTGTTCGATCAGGCGCTTGGAAATCACCAGCCCCAGGCCGGTACCGCCGGGCTGGCGCGACAGCGAGTTGTCGGCCTGGCTGAAGGCCTGGAACAGGGTGCGCACATCCTGCGGCGACAGGCCGATGCCGGTGTCCTGGACGCTGATGCGCAGTTGCACGCTGTCTTCCTGCTCGTCCTCGAGCATGGCGCGCACGACGATGGTGCCTTCGCGGGTGAACTTGATGGCATTGCTCACCAGGTTGGTGAGGATCTGCTTGAGCCGCAACGGGTCGCCCACCAGCGACAGCGGGGTGTCGCGGTAGACCAGGCTGAGCAGCTCCAGCTGCTTGGCGTGGGCGGCCGGGGCAAGGATGGTCAGGGTGTCCTGGATCAGGTCGCGCAGGTTGAGCGGGATGCTGTCGAGCACCAGCTTGCCGGCCTCGATCTTGGAGAAATCGAGGATCTCGTTGATGATCCCCAGCAGGTTGTCGGCGGATTTCTCGATGGTGCCGAGGTAGTCGAGCTGACGCGGGCTGAGCTCGCTCTTTTGCAACAGGTGGGTGAAGCCGAGGATGCCGTTGAGCGGGGTGCGGATCTCGTGGCTCATGTTGGCGAGGAACTCGGACTTGATGCGGCTGGCCTCCAGGGCCTCCTTGCGCGCCATGTCCAGCTCGATGTTCTGGATCTCGATGGTTTCCAGGTTCTGGCGCACGTCCTCGGTGGCCTGGTCGATGCTGTGCTGTAGCTCTTCGTGGGCGCTGTGCAGGGTCTCGGCCATGCGGTTGATGCCGGCGGCCAGTTCGTCGAGCTCGTGGCTGCCCATGGCCGGCAGGCGTTCGTCGAGGTGGCCGTCCTTGAGCTGGTTGACCGCGTGCTTGATGCGGTTGATCGGGTCGTTGATGGTGCGGCTCATGCGCAAGGCGAGCAGCGCGGTCAGGCTCAGGCAGGCGAGGATCAGCAGCAGGCTGGTGAACAGGTTGCGATAGCCGCGCAGCAGGGTGCCGTCGTGGGACAGTTCGATCTCCACCCAGCCGAGCAGGCGCTCGGCTTCGGCGGGCACGGCGTCGGTGGCCAGGTCGCGGTGATGGCCGAACACCGGCATCAGGTAACGGGTGGCATCGTTGCCGGTGCGCTGCAGCAGCTGCGTGCCGGTGCCGCCGCTGGGCGGCTGGTTGAGCATGCTGGGGCCGGCGTGGGCCAGGCGCGTGCGGTCGGCGGCGAGGAACGCCACGGCGCGCACGTCGACCTGCTCCAGGGCCTGGGCCGCGATGCGCTCCAGTTGCGCCGGGGATTGGCGGGCCAGGGCCGGCGCCGCCAGGGGTGCCAGCTGCTCGGCGATCATCTTGCCGCGTTGCAGCAGCTGCGTGCGCAGGTCGCTCTGTTGCAGCCAGGTGAAGTAACTGCCCAGCACCAGGGCCATCAAGCTGGCGGGGAGCAAGGCCAGCAGCAGGACGCGGCTGCGGATTCCCAAACGGTCGAGCACACCTGTCTCCTGTCATGTGCCTTGAAAAGCGCTGTTCGCGCATCAGCGGGAACGTTACTCCGCACCGCGGGCATTTGTAAGGCTTTTGTTTGCCAAGTGAGGCCGGCTGTTAGATGGCGCGTCAGTCGGGCGACGGTTGCCTTGCCGGGAGCGCTTGCCCAATAATCGCGCAATTGAGAATCGATGGCAGTTGCCAATGCATCCTGAAGCTATTCACGCGACCAACATCCTGGCCATCGAGGACGACCCCGTGCTCGGTGCCTATCTGCACGAAGAGCTGCGCCGTGGCGGCTTCCAGGTGACCTGGTGCCGCAGTGGCCTGGAGGGGCTGGAGGCTGCGGGACGGCAAGTCTTCGACCTGGTCCTGCTGGACATCCTGCTGCCCGGCCTCAATGGCCTGGACGCCCTGGCCAGCCTGCGCCGACGCAGCGCCACGCCGGTCATCCTGATGTCCGCGCTGGGCGCCGAGGCCGACCGTATCAGCGGCTTCGAACGCGGCGCGGACGATTACCTGCCAAAGCCTTTCAGTTTCGCCGAGCTGCGGGTACGCATCGAGGCGATCCTGCGCCGGGTGGCTTTCGAGCGCCGGGCGCTGGCGCCGCGTGAGGTGGAGGTGGGTCAGTTGCGCTTCGATGAGCAGGCTACCGATGTCTGCCTCGCCGGCACCTGGGCCGGGCTGACGCCCAGCGAGTACCGCCTGCTCGACACCCTGCATCGCAGCCATGACGAGGTGCTGAGCAAGCCATTCCTTTACCAGCAGGTGCTGCAGCGCGGTTACTCGCGGCATGACCGCAGCCTGGACATGCACGTCAGCCAGATCCGCCGCAAGCTCAAGGCCATCGGCTATCACGAGCGGCAGGTCCGCACCGTCTGGGGCAAGGGCTATGTGTTCGGCGTGGGCGAGGCCGACTGAACCGTGCTCGATCGCCATTCGCTGTTCTGGAAACTGACCGTCCTGCTGGTGGGCTTCTGCCTGCTGATGATCGGCCTCAGCTACAGCTGGGGTCGCCATATGGAGACCCAGGACGCTTTCCTTTCCGAACCTGCGCGTCAAGTGCTGCGGGGTTACGCGGCCGAGGCGGAGCAGGCCTGGCGCAGCGGCGGCGCTGATGGTGTCGACGCCTGGCTGGCCGAGATGCGTGGGCGCGAGCAAGGCTGGGTGGGGGTGCTCGATGGCGACCTGCAGCCGTTGGGCAGCGCCGACCTCACCGCCGGGCAGGCCCAGCGCCTGACCCGCCTGCGCGGCGTCGACTGGCCGATGAGCCGGCGCAGTATCGGCCAGCCCTGGTTGCGCCTGCCGTTCCCCGGCGCGCCGGAGCAGGGCATGCTGGTGATCGAGCTGCCGGAGCGCTTCAATCCGGGCCAGTACCGGTTGTTCTGGCGCATCGTCACCAACGGCATCATTCCTGGGCTGTTCACCTTGCTGTTGTGCGTCGGCCTGTACCGCATGCTGATCGTGCCGCTCAATCAATTGCGTGAACAGGCCAACGCCTGGCGCGCCGACCAGCTGGCGGCGCGCCTGGATCCGCGCACCACCCGGCGCAAGGACGAGCTGGGCGAACTGGCCAGGGCCTTCGACCAGATGGCCGAGCGCCTGCAGGGCACCGTGGCCTTGCAGCAGCAGTTGCTGCGCGACCTGTCCCACGAGATGCGCACGCCGCTCAGCCGCCTGCGCGTGGCCTGCGACGGCGAGACCGACCTGCAGCGCCTGCGCGAACGCCTGCACCGCGAGGTGGATGGCATGCAGCAGCTGGTCGAGGACACTTTGCAATTGGCCTGGCAGGACGCCGAGCGCGCCCCGGTGAACCTGGAGCCGATCCAGGTGCCGGCGCTGTGGGACCTGCTCAGCGAAAATGCCTGTTACGAAAGCGGCTGGGCACCTGGGCGGTTGCGCTGTGCGTTGCCGGCGGACTGCTGGGTGCGGGGTAGCCTCAACGACCTGGCCCAGGCGCTGGAGAACATGCTGCGCAACGCCATTCGTCACTCGCCCGAGGCGGGTGTGGTGCGCCTGGGGGGCTGGCGTGAAGGCGGGTATTGGCGTATCGACCTGGAGGATGACGGCGGCGGTGTGGCCGAGGCAGAGCTCGAGCGGATCTTCGCGCCGTTTTCCCGGCTGGACGGGGCGCGGCCCGGGGACGGTGGCTTCGGCTTGGGCTTGAGCATTGCCCGCAATGCGATCCGCCGCCAGGGTGGGCTGGTGTGGGCGGTCAATGGCGAGCGTGGCCTGCGCCTTTGTATGCGCCTGCCTGCCCATGAAGCGGGGCCGTCGGTTGGTCCGACGCGGGCAAGCCCGCTGCCAGGGAGCAACTGCTTATAGCTACCCGCTATAACCACCGACAATTGCGTGATATGGCCGCGCCAGGTTTGCCGGTATGATAGGCGCCCCTGCCGTCCGGATTGCGAAAACGCCCATGACCCTGCAGTACCCAACCATCGCCGACTGCGTCGGCCATACGCCGCTGGTTCGCCTGCAGCGCATCGCCGGGAACACCAGCAACACCTTGCTGCTCAAGCTCGAAGGCAACAATCCGGCAGGTTCGGTCAAGGACCGCCCGGCGTTGTCGATGATCACCCGTGCCGAACTGCGTGGCCAGATCAAGCCCGGCGACACCCTCATCGAAGCCACCTCCGGCAATACCGGTATCGCCCTGGCCATGGCCGCGGCGATCAAGGGCTACAAGATGATCCTGATCATGCCGGACAACTCCACCGCCGAACGCAAGGCGGCCATGACCGCCTATGGCGCCGAGCTGATCCTGGTGACCAAGGAAGAGGGCATGGAAGGGGCCCGCGATCTCGCGGAAAAACTGCAGGCCGAAGGCCGTGGCCTGGTGCTTGACCAGTTCGCCAACGGCGACAACCCGATCGCGCACTACAACAGCACGGGCCCGGAAATCTGGCAGCAGACCCAGGGCACGATCACCCACTTCGTCAGCTCCATGGGCACCACCGGCACCATCATGGGCTGTTCGCAGTACCTCAAGGAGCAGAACCCGGCGGTGCAGATCATTGGCCTGCAGCCGATGGAAGGCTCTGCCATTCCGGGCATTCGCCGTTGGCCCCACGAGTACCTGCCGAAGATCTTCGACGCCACCCGGGTGGACCGCGTGGTCGATATGTCCCAGCAGGAGGCGGAGGAGACCACCCGTCGCCTGGCTCGTGAAGAGGGCATTTTCTGCGGCGTATCCTCCGGCGGGGCGGTGGCGGCGATGCTGCGCTTGTCCCATGAAGTCGAGAACGCGGTGATGGTCGCCATCATCTGCGACCGCGGCGACCGTTACCTTTCCACCGGCCTGTTCGATCCGACCTGATGTCCAGAAAGAAAAGCAACACCGGCCTGCGTTTCCAGCCGGCCGGCGGCAACCGTGCCGCACAAGTACCCGTGGGCAAGAAGCAGCGCTTGGTGATCGAGCGCGTGGCCGGTGACGGCCGTGGCATCGCCTTCAGCGAAGGGCGTACCTGGTTCGTCAGCGGCGCGTTGAGCGGTGAGGATGTCGAGGCGCGGGTGCTCGCCGCGCGTGGCAAGGTGGTCGAGGCGCGCCTGGAACGGGTGTTCCAGGCCAGCGCCGAGCGCCGCGAAGCGCCCTGCCGGCATTACGCCCGCTGTGGCGGCTGCAACCTCCAGCACCTGCCCCATGACGGCCAGCTGGCGCTCAAGCAGCGCTTGCTCGCCGAGCAATTGCAGCGGGTGGCCGGCGTGCAGCCCGAAGAGTGGGCTGTTCCCCTGAGCGGACCGGAATTCGGCTACCGCCGCCGAGCCCGGGTCGCGGTACGCTGGGATGCCAAGGCGCGCCAGCTGGACGTGGGGTTCCGCGCCGAGGCCAGCCAGGACATTGTCGGCATCGATGAGTGCGCGGTGCTGGTACAGCCCTTGCAGGCGATCATGCGTCACCTGCCAACCGTGTTGCGCAGCTTGAGCAAACCGCAGGCGCTCGGCCATGTGGAACTGTTCAGCGGCAATGCCGAGGCGGTGTTGATACGGCATGTGGCGCCCTTGCCAAGTGAAGATCTGGCGCGGCTCGAGGCCTTCTGCCGCGAGGCCGGCGCCCAGTTGTGGCTGCAGGGCGAGGGCGAGCCGACCCCGGTGGACGCCGCGGCGCAACTGGGCTTTGCCCTTGAACCTTGGGGCCTGGAGCTGGCCTGGCGGCCGGGCGACTTCGTCCAGGTCAATGCCCAGGTCAACACCTTGATGATCCAGCAGGCTCTGGCCTGGCTGGCGCCTGGGGCGAACGAGCGGGTCTTGGACCTGTTCTGTGGTCTGGGCAACTTCGCCTTGCCCCTGGCCCGCCAGGCGCGCGAGGTGGTGGCGGTGGAAGGTGTGCAGGCCATGGTCGAGCGCGCCGCAGCCAACGCCGACGGCAACAATGTGCATAACGCTCGGTTTTTTCAGGCCGATTTATCGCAGCCTTTGGCGGGCGCTGGATGGGTCGCCGAGGGCTTTTCTGCGGTACTCTTGGATCCACCGCGCGACGGGGCTTTCGAGGTGGTGCAGGGCATCGCCCAGCTGGGTGCGAAACGGCTGGTCTACGTATCGTGCAACCCGGCCACGCTGGCGCGTGATACGCAAGTGCTGGTCGGGCAGGGGTACCGGTTAAAAAGGGCCGGGATTCTCGACATGTTTCCTCAGACGGCGCATGTCGAGGCCATGGCGTTATTCGAAGCGGGCTAGCCGGGCTGGCCCTCTTGGTGCGGCCTTCAGGGAGTGAGGGGCGCACAGGTGATAGCCAGCGCACCCGCGTGGTGCGCTGTATGGAAAGGTAAAGCAAAGATGGTACAGGTGAGAGTGCACCAGCCGGTCAACAATGACGGCAGTATCAATCTCGAGGCATGGCTCGATCATGTGGTGAGCGTCGATTCGCAACTCGATCGCCCGGGGTTGAAAGAGGCTTGCGAGTTCGCCCATGAGGTCGAGAAGAAAGGCAACCCGGCCAAGCATTCCTGGGCCGATGGCACGTCCAGTTTCCAGGCGGGGCTCGAGATCGCCGAAATCCTCGCCGACCTCAAGCTCGACCAGGATTCCCTGGTGGCGGCGGTCATCTATCGTTCGGTGCGCGAAGGCAAGGTGACCCTGGCCGAGGTTGGTCAGCGCTTCGGGCCGGTGGTGTCCAAGCTGATCGATGGCGTGCTGCGCATGGCGGCCATCAGTGCCAGCCTCAGCCCGCGCCAGTCTTTGGTGCTCGGCTCCCAGGCGCAGGTCGAGAACCTGCGCAAGATGCTCGTGGCGATGGTCGATGACGTGCGCGTGGCGCTGATCAAACTGGCCGAACGCACCTGCGCCATCCGTGCGGTCAAATCCGCCGATGACGAGAAACGCCTGCGCGTGGCGCGCGAGGTGTTCGACATCTATGCGCCGCTGGCGCATCGCCTGGGTATCGGCCATATCAAGTGGGAACTCGAAGACCTGTCGTTCCGCTACCTCGAACCTGACCAGTACAAGCAGATCGCCAAGTTGCTGCATGAGCGCCGGCTGGACCGCGAGCGTTTCATCAGCGATGTGATGAACCAACTGCAGAACGAGCTGCTGGCTACCGGCGTCAACGCCGATATCAGTGGCCGGGCGAAACACATCTATTCGATCTGGCGCAAGATGCAGCGCAAGGGCCTGGAGTTCAGCCAGATCTACGACGTGCGCGCGGTGCGTGTGCTGGTGCCGGAAGTGCGCGATTGCTACACCGCGCTGGGCATCGTGCATACCCTGTGGCGGCACATTCCGAAAGAGTTCGACGACTACATCGCCAACCCCAAGGAAAACGGCTACCGCTCCCTGCACACCGCGGTGATCGGCCCCGAGGGCAAGGTGCTCGAGGTGCAGATCCGCACCCATGGCATGCACGAGGAAGCCGAGCTGGGCGTCTGCGCCCACTGGCGCTACAAGGGCACCGACGTCAAGCCCAGCTCCAACCACTACGAAGAGAAGATCTCCTGGCTGCGCCAGGTGCTGGAGTGGCACGAAGAGCTGGGCGATATCGGCGGCCTGGCCGAACAGCTGCGCGTCGATATCGAGCCGGACCGCGTCTACGTGTTCACCCCCGACGGCCACGCCATCGACCTGCCCAAGGGCTCGACGCCGCTGGACTTCGCCTACCGGGTGCATACCGAGATCGGCCACAACTGCCGTGGCGCCAAGATCAACGGGCGCATCGTGCCGCTGAACTACAGCCTGCAGACCGGCGAGCAAGTGGAGATCATTACCAGCAAGCACGGCAGCCCGAGCCGCGACTGGCTGAACTCCAACCTGGGCTATGTCACCACCTCGCGGGCCCGGGCCAAGATCGTCCATTGGTTCAAGCTGCAGGCCCGTGACCAGAACGTCGCCGCCGGCAAGACCCTGCTCGAGCGCGAGCTGGCGCGCCTGGGCCTGCCGCAGGTGGACTTCGAGCGCCTGGCCGAGAAGGCCAACGTCAAGACCGCCGAGGACATGTTCGCCGCCCTTGGCGCCGGCGACCTGCGCCTGGCGCATATGGTCAACGCCGCCCAGCAGTTGCTCGAGCCCGAGCGCCTGGAGCCGGTCGAGCTGATTCCGCGACAGGCGCGGGGCATCCGTTCGGGCAAGCGCAACGATATCCAGATCCAGGGCGTCGGCAACCTGCTCACGCAGATGGCCGGCTGCTGCCAGCCACTGCCGGGTGATGCCATCGTCGGCTACATCACCCAGGGCCGTGGCGTGAGCATTCACCGCCAGGACTGCGCCTCGGTGCTGCAACTGGCGGGCAAGGAGCCGGAGCGCATGATCCAGGTCAGCTGGGGGCCGATCCCGGTGCAGACCTACCCGGTCGACATCATCATCCGTGCCTACGACCGCCCGGGTTTGCTGCGCGACGTTTCGCAGGTACTGCTCAACGAGAAGATCAACGTGCTGGCGGTCAACACCCGCTCGAACAAGGAAGACAACACCGCCTTGATGTCGCTGACCATCGAGATTCCCGGCCTGGACGCCTTGGGGCGTTTGCTCGGCAGGATCTCGCAGTTGCCCAACATCATCGAGACGCGGCGTAACCGTACCCCTTGAGACTGAATGGGGCCGCTGTGCGGCCCATCGCTGGCAAGCCAGCTCCCACAGGTACGGCACAACCCTGTGGGAGCCGGCTTGCCGGCGATCGCGGGCAAGGCCCTCGCTGAGGAAAAGACATTCATGACCTACACCCTAGACGATCTGTTGCACCTGATGGCCCGCCTGCGCGACCCGCAGTACGGTTGCCCCTGGGATCTCAAGCAGGACTACGCCAGCATCGTTGCGCACACGATCGAAGAGGCATACGAAGTGGCCGACACGATCGAGCGTGGCGACTTCGAGCACCTGCAGGGTGAACTGGGCGACCTGCTGTTCCAGGTGGTCTACTACAGCCAGCTGGCACGTGAAGAAGGGCGTTTCGAGTTCGACGGCGTGGTCGATTCGATCACTCGCAAGCTGGTCCGCCGCCACCCCCATGTGTTCCCCACCGGCGAGCTCTATGCGCCGCTGGACACCCCCATGCTGGACGAGGCCCAGGTCAAGTCGCGCTGGGAAGAGATCAAGGCCGAGGAACGCGCCGAGAAGAGCGTGCCTGAACAGCTTTCGTTGCTCGACGATGTGCCGGCGGCCTTGCCAGCCCTGTCCCGGGCGGCCAAGCTGCAGAAGCGCGCCGCTACCGTCGGCTTCGACTGGCCCGAGGCCCTGCCAGTGCTGGACAAGGTGCGTGAGGAGCTCGACGAAGTGCTGCAGGCCATGGCCGATGGTGACGACGACGCACTGGAAGACGAGCTGGGCGACCTGCTGTTCGCCACCGTCAACCTGGCCCGACACCTCAAGCACGACCCGGAAAACGCCCTGCGCCGCGCCAATCGCAAGTTCGAGCGGCGCTTCCGATTCATCGAACAGGCATTGCGCGAGCAGGGCCTGAACATCCAAGATCGTACCCTCGACGAGCTGGACGCCCTGTGGGGCGAGGCCAAGCGTCAGGAAAAGAACCTGCCCAGCTGCGGCTGAGCTGATGCATAAGTGAGTGAACTTCCATGAGCCTTTCCCTTCGCGACCAATTGCTCAAAGCCGGTCTGGTCAACCAGAAACAGGTTTCTCAGACCAACAAGGCCGAGAAAAAACAAAAACGCCTGGAGCACAAGGGCCAGGTCGAGGTAGACGACAGCCAGCAGCGCCTGGCCAAGGAAGCCCAGGCCGAGAAAGCCCGTAAAGACCAGGAGCTGAACCGCCAGGTCCAGGAAAAGGCCGAGCAGAAGGCCCGTGCCGCGCAGATCAAGCAATTGATCGAGGCGACCCGCCTGCCCAAGCTGAATACCGAGGACTACTACAACTTCGTCGATGACAAGAAGGTCAAGCGCATCGCCGTCAACGCCCTGATGCGTAGCAAGCTGAGTAACGGCGCGCTAGCGGTCGTCGCCCATGGCGGTGGCTACGAAGTGATTCCCCGCGAGGCGGCGGTGAAGATCCAGGAGCGAGATCCCAAGCGCATCCTGCTGCTCAACAGCCATGTCGAGGAAGCGGACGAGGACGATCCGTACGCTGCCTACAAGATCCCCGACGATCTGATGTGGTAAGCAAAAAACCCCGCCTAGGCGGGGTTTTTCGTTTGAAGACGGTCATTGCGACGGTCGCTGGTTCTCCAGGTATTCCAGTTCCATCCGGTACTGCTGAGCCTGGTGCTCATCGTGGAACATACCGACCAGTTGGCCTTGTTGATGGACATCCCAGATCCGCACACCGGCGGCCAAGCCTTCGTGGGACATTTTCGATTCGTCGCGTTCGGTTACTTGGACAGTCATCGTTAACTCCACTTCTTCAGTTGGCTGCGACAGCGTGTCGCAGGCCTTCTTTATAGAGTTTGTTAGCAGGCTAAGTAAATAAAACGGCGATGAAACAAGTTTCATCAAATCGAGGGCTGTTGCCGCATCAAGCTTCAGGACGGAGCCCTAGCGCTCGGTTTCACGCCGGGCACACGCCAGGCTGCGCCACAACGCCGCGACCATCAACACGCTGACCACCGCCCAGCCCAACGCTTGCGAGTTCTGCAGCCCTTCGCGGAACAGCTGCGGCGCCACCCCAGCACCCACGATGAACGCCAGCAATGCCACCTCCGAGCGTCGCCCGGGCACCGGGCGCAACAGATAGACGACCGCTGGCAGCAGCAAGGCCGCGCTGGGGAAGCTGCGATAACGTGGGTCGAACACCATCGCCAGCATGCTCACCGCTGCGGCGAACCCGGCCGCCAGCAGCCACGTGCCGGCATGCTGCTCGAGCCAGGCGAACAGCCGCTGGCGCCAGCCGTCCCGACGCGCCAGGGCCAGTGCGGCATGGGCCAGCACCAAAAGGTTCAAGCCGGCCAGGGCCACCGCCCACAGCCATTCCCCGGCATAGCGTGCATGGGTGCGCATCAGCTCGCCCCACAGCCCCAGGCAGCCTGCGCCCAGGGCCGCCAGCACCGGCAGCAGCAGCGCGGCGCGGCGGTTCGCTGGGGCCCCGGCCAAGGCCAGGACTGTCAACATCAGGGCCGCGCTGGCCAACCACCATTGCGGCCACAACGCCAGGTTGCTCACCGGCCCTTCGAGCACGCCCTTGTCCTGACGGTCGGCATCGTACAGCCCCCAGTAGCCGCCCACCGCGCCTTCGCTGGCGCGCTTCCACGGCTGGTCGAAGGCTTCGATCAGGTTGTAGCGCCAGCCGTTGGCTTCGGCCAGGGCGACGAAGCCGCGGATGAAGCGGGCCTCGTTGACCCGGCTCGGCTCGGCGGTTTCGCGCTGGCGGCCCTCGCTGGGCCAGCCGGTTTCGCCGATCAGGATGTCCTTGGGCGCAAAGCGGTTGCCGAATACCTGGCGCACCTCGGCGACATGAGCCAGCGCCGCATCGATGCCGCGCGGGTCGTCTTCCCAGTAGGGCAGCAGGTGGATGGTCAGGAAATCCACCGCTGGCGCGATCTGTGGATGCTGCAGCCAGAACTCCCAGACATCGGCGTAGGTCACCGGCACGCGGACCTGGCTTTTGACCTTGGCGATCAGCCCAGCCAGGCGCTCGCCGGTGATTTCCTTGCGCAGCAGCGCCTCGTTGCCGACGATCACCGCGCTGACCACATCCGGGTTGGCGTTGGCCGCGGCGATCAGCAACTCGACTTCCTTGTCGGTGTCCACCGGGTTGGCGTTGACCCAGGCGCCGAGCATCACCTTCAGTCCGTGTTTGCGCGCCAGTGCCGGGATCGCCTCGAGGCCGGTCATCGAATAGGTGCGGATGCACTGGAAACGTTCGCTGAGCAATGCCAGGTCGGCGTCCATGCGCGCCGGGCGCAGACGGAACGGCTGGTCGAAGGGCGACTGGTCCTTGTCGAAGGGGGTGTAGGAGGCGCATTGCAGCTTGTGCGTCGCGCTGGCGGCATCGGCGAGATGCACCGGCCTGCCGAGTCCATACCACAGGGCGCCGAGACAGAGGAAGGCGAGCAGGCTGGCGAAGAGGTAGAGCGTGCGCAACATCGGGCGGTCCATCGTCGTATTCGGGAGCTGGGGCCGCTGTGCTGCCCCGAGGGTCTGTGATAGTAGCCCGGCGCCAAGCGTTTGGCATGCAAGGATCGCGCATGCCGACAGGGTCGCATGGCGCTAATGGCACAGTGCTGTCGCTGATCGCTCGCTAAAGGTCGCTGACAGAGCAGGTCGCGCGCGGGGTCAGGTCGATGATGCAATCTCCAAGACCTGACGAGGGGAAGCTTTGATGGCGACTATTACAAGAATGCGACGTTTCCTGGGCGTGGGTGCCGCCCTGGTATTGGGCATGAGCGCTGCCCAGGCGATGGCCAAGGAAGTCAGCATCGGTTACGTGGATGGCTGGTCCGACAGCGTCGCGACCACCAACGTGGCCGCCGAAGTGATCAGGCAGAAACTCGGCTATGACGTGAAGCTGCAGGCCGTTGCCACCGGCATCATGTGGCAGGGCGTGGCCACCGGTAAGCTCGACGCCATGCTCTCGGCCTGGCTGCCGGTGACCCACGGCGAGTACTGGACCAAGAACAAGGACAACGTGGTCGACTACGGCCCCAACTTCAAGGACGCCAAGATCGGCTTGATCGTCCCCGAGTACGTCAAGGCCAACAGTATCGAAGACCTTAAGACCGACCAGAGCTTCAAGCAGAAGATCGTTGGTATCGATGCCGGCTCCGGGGTCATGCTCAAGACCGATCAGGCCATCAAGGACTACGGCTTGACCGGCTACAAGCTGACCGCCAGCTCCGGTGCGGCGATGACCGCGGAACTGGGCCGCTCCTATGCCAAGCAACAGTCCATTGCCGTAACTGGCTGGGTACCGCACTGGATGTTCGCCAAATGGAAGCTGAAGTTCCTCGAGGATCCGAAAGGCGTGTACGGGGCCGCCGAAACCGTCAACAGCATCGGCAGCAAGGAACTGGCGAGCAAGGCCCCGGAAGTGGCCGAGTTCCTCAAGAAGTTCCAGTGGCAGTCCAAGGATGAGATCGGCGAGGTGATGCTGGCGATCCAGGAAGGCGCCAAGCCCGAGGCTGCGGCCAAGGACTGGGTGGCCAAGCATCCGGAGCGGGTCAAGGAGTGGACCGGCAAGTGATGGCCTGAAATGGGGCTGCTGTGCAGCCCCAACGCCGGCAAGCCGGCTCCCACAGTGTCGGCGCAGATTCCTGTGGGAGCCGGCTTGCCGGCGATTGGGCGCGCAGCGTCCCCAAGATTTGTTACCGATCTTGCAAAACACCGTTGCATCTAAGACTAAGGTCGTCTGGTTGGCGCCTGGCGGCAGCATAAAGTGGAGTCGGGTTCTCCCTAATCTGTGCTGCTAGGACAAAAACAATGAACGACAGCATTTACCAATCGATACAGAACAGTCCGCGCTTCAAGGAACTGGTCACCAAGCGCGAGCGTTTCGCCTGGATCCTCTCGGCGATCATGCTCGGCCTCTACTGCGCCTTCATCCTCCTCATCGCCTATGGCCCGCACGTGCTGGGCGCCAAGCTCAGCGCCGGCTCGTCGATCACCTGGGGCATCCCCCTGGGGGTCGGGCTGATTCTCTCGGCATTCGTGCTTACCGCGCTCTATGTGCGCCGCGCCAACGGCGAATTCGACGAGTTGAACAAGGCGATCCTCGAGGAGGCCAAGCAATGATCCGACACGCCAAAACCCTGGCCGTCCTGGCCTGCGGCGCCTTCGCACCCGCCGTGTGGGCCGCCGATGCCCTGACCGGCGAGGTGCAGAAACAACCGCTGAACGTCGCTGCCATCGCCATGTTCGTGGCCTTCGTCGCCTTCACCCTGGGCATCACCTACTGGGCCTCGAAACGCAACAAGTCGGCGGCCGACTACTATGCCGCCGGTGGCAAGATCACCGGCTTCCAGAATGGCCTGGCGATTGCCGGTGACTACATGTCGGCAGCCTCGTTCCTGGGTATTTCCGCGCTGGTGTTCACCTCGGGCTACGACGGCCTGATCTACTCCATCGGTTTCCTGGTCGGCTGGCCGATCATCCTGTTCCTGATTGCCGAACGCCTGCGCAACCTGGGCAAGTACACCTTCGCCGACGTGGCCTCGTACCGCCTTGGGCAAAAGGAAATCCGCACCCTGTCGGCTTCCGGTTCGCTGGTGGTGGTGGCGTTCTACCTGATCGCCCAGATGGTGGGGGCCGGCAAGCTGATCGAGCTGCTGTTCGGCCTGGACTACCACGTGGCGGTGATTCTGGTCGGTATCCTGATGTGCCTGTACGTGCTGTTCGGCGGCATGCTGGCCACCACTTGGGTGCAGATCATCAAGGCGGTGCTGCTGCTGTCCGGTGCCAGCTTCATGGCGTTGATGGTCATGAAGCACGTCGGCTTCGACTTCAACACCCTGTTCTCCGAGGCGATCAAGGTGCATGCCAAGGGCGAGGCGATCATGAGCCCGGGGGGGCTGGTCAAGGATCCGATCTCGGCGTTCTCGCTGGGCCTGGCGCTGATGTTCGGCACCGCCGGCCTGCCGCACATCCTGATGCGCTTCTTCACCGTCAGCGACGCCAAGGAAGCCCGCAAGTCGGTGCTCTACGCCACCGGCTTCATCGGTTACTTCTACATCCTGACCTTCATCATTGGCTTCGGCGCGATCCTGCTGGTCAGCACCAACCCCGACTTCAAGGATGCCGCCGGCGCCCTGATCGGCGGCAACAACATGGCGGCGGTGCATCTGGCCGACGCGGTGGGTGGCAGCGTGTTCCTCGGCTTCATCTCGGCAGTGGCTTTCGCCACCATCCTCGCGGTGGTCGCTGGTCTGACCTTGGCCGGTGCCTCGGCGGTATCCCACGATCTGTACGCCAGCGTCTGGCGCAAGGGCAAGGCCAACGACAAGGACGAGATCCGCGTGTCGAAGATCACCACCGTCGCCCTGGGCGTGCTGGCCATCGGCCTGGGGATTCTGTTCGAGAAGCAGAACATCGCCTTCATGGTCGGCCTGGCCTTCTCCATCGCCGCCAGCTGCAACTTCCCGGTACTGCTGCTCTCGATGTACTGGAAGAAACTGACCACCCGTGGCGCCATGATCGGCGGCTGGATGGGCCTGGTCAGCGCGGTGGGCCTGATGATCCTCGGGCCGACCATCTGGGTGCAGATCCTCGGTCACGAAAAAGCCATCTACCCGTACGAGTACCCGGCGCTGTTCTCGATGATCATCGCCTTCGCCGGTATCTGGTTCTTCTCGATCACCGACAAGTCCAAGGCCGCTGACGACGAACGTGCGCTGTTCTACCCGCAGTTCGTCCGTTCGCAGACAGGGCTGGGTGCTTCTGGCGCGGTTTCCCACTGATGCTGGCTGTCATCTTTTGAATGATTGCTCAGCTATCGCAAAATCTGAAGAGTGAGTCGTAGTGCAGTAGCAACCACAGGGTCAGGTGCTTAACGCGCCTGACCCTGTTTGGTGTTGAGTGTGGAGCTTGGATACTGTCCAAGCCATACGGTCAGCTGTTGGCCAGCGCAGACCGGTGCGGAGCCCGAGCCTCAAGGTAATGGCTGCGCTGTTCGCGTCCGTTGCTTCTGCTTGGCGGTCCTGAAGCTCGGTATGAAGGCTACGAACAAGTGGTCCCAGTCCCTTTTACCGTGGCACATAAACTCTGGACGCCGCGATCTCAAAGTTTCGAAAATCGATTTCAAACGGGCTTTTCTCTCCCCGAAGGCGTCGCCACAATGAAATCTGTTGCTGGGGAAGGGTGGTGTTACACCTATCAAGCACGATTGTCCGCATACGTTCTGCACTGACCAGAAAAATCTCTTGGTCATAGCCAATTACCGGTCGTTGCAAAGCATTGGCTACTTTCTGAGCCGCACCGGTTTTTCCTCCCAGGCAGGCCAACAGCACGATAGGCGTGTCCGCCGGCATGTCAGCCAAACGAGGTGCGATTTCTTTCAAGGCGACACGAGTGGGGTCGTCCCAGATACCTTGGGCGTTCATCATCCTACCGACTCTGCTGCAGTGGGTTTCAAAGCTCCTGATACCCATCCCCCAGAGATTTTTGTGCCAAACCACCTCCCTCCAGTAGAGCAGTTCGCTCTCATATGCCAGCTTGTAGGCTTGCGTAGGCACTGTGTCACCTCGGCGTATCCTCCCGCTCCCTCTCAGCATGGAAATGGCCTTGCGAGGAGACAACGAGTGCAGCCCGACCCTGGTGCCGCCGATCCCGGTCAACAGGCTTGTCACGCCGCTGCCCAGTGATATCCAACCTAAAATACTGGCGGCCTTGTCATTCTTGTTCTGAGCCTCCAGCGCCATCGCTGCGACGCCAGTGCCGAGCGATAGGAGATTGAGCGCTGCGGTGGTGACGGACAGCGCGCCGCTGGCAGTGAGCAGCCCACCTGCCGCGATCGCTCCACTGGCGGCGCCTAGGCTGACGGCAGTGGCGATTGCAGCGAGCGCCAGGCCGACACCGGCCACCGCCCAGGTCTGCCAGCTATGCCCATCGGGGTCGATGCGGTTGACCGGGTCACCGCCGCAGTAGGCGTAGGCATTGATGCCGCCTTTGCCGAACGGGCTTTCGCTGTCGGGTGCGAGGAAGCACATCAGCAGCGGGTCGTAGGGCCGGTAGCCGGCGGCGATGTACCAGCCGGTCAGCGGTTCGCGGCGTTCGCCGGCAAAGCCGAAGGGTTGCTGCTGGTCGTTGTCCGGCTCGGCGCCATGGGGGAGGTAGACCATGCGGCATGTCCGCTCGCCAGCCACGATGCGCACGCTGCCCTGGCTGTCGCAGCCGAGCAAGGTGGTCTGGCGCACGCCTTCGGTGACCTTGTTCAGGGCAAACAGGTCGCCGCCGTCGCCGATGATTTCCAGCGTTCTGGCGCCCTGGCGTTCATGGGTCAGCTGGCTGCCACTGAAGAAGCTGCGATTGAGCACGCCATCGATGACCCGGTCGCGCAATTGGCCGTCCGGCGTATAGCGGTACTCGCAGGTCTTGCCGGCATACTCGACCCGCTGCAGGCGGTCATGGGCATCCCAGGCGAGGGTACGACCCAGGCTGTCGGCGATCAGTCGGCCATGGGCATCGTAGGTCAGCTCGATGCGCGCCGGCCAGCTGGGGTGAGTGTGCTCGATCGCCACCACCTGGCACGGGTCATGTGCTGCGTAGCTGAAAGAGGCGGTGTCTGCACTGCCGTCACTGAATGTGCTGATGACTTGCCGATAGCCGTCCAACGCGTTGAAGACGAAGCGTTGTTCGACGATGGCATTGCCGAACGGGTCGCGCGGTGCCGCGGCGGCGTCAGCCAGGTAATGCACCAGACGACCACGGCTGTCGTAGGCGAAGCGCTCCTCGACCGTTTCCTGGTCGTCGTTCCAGCTACGGTGGATGAGTTGGTCGAAGGCGTCATAGCCGAGGGTCTGGGTGAAGACCCGGATGCCATCGCTATCGGTGCGGGTGAATGTGCAGGTGGCTTCACGGCCCATGGCATCGTAGGTGAAGTGGCGAGCCAGGGAGCCGGTGTGCTGACACTGCGTGGTGATTCGATTGGTGCGTGAGAGTGCATCGTACTCGATGGCGGTTTCGACCGCACCGACGGTGACCTTCGACAGCCTGCCGAAGGCGTCGTACTGGCGCAGGTGTTCGCTGGCGTTGGCATCGACCATTTTCAGTGGCTTACCGCCCAGCGATGCCTGCCAGCGGCTGCTGTGCTCGACACCCTCGATGGCCCACGTTTCCTGGATCGGTCGGCCGGACGGGGAAAAGCTCCAGCGCTGTGTGCCCAAGCTTCCTTGCGCCTCGACGGGTTGAGCCAGTCGTGGGTGGTAGGCGAGTTGTTCGGTACTGCCGCCTTCGATCGTAGTGCGCAGCAGCGCGTTGTTCAGTTGTGGTTCATAGGCGAACTCCACTCGCCGGCCATCGGCCAGAGTATTGGCGCTCGGAGGTAGTTGGCCGGGGCGGTAGTGATATCGGGTAGTGCGTCCGGCGACTTCCACCGAACGCTGGCGACCAAGGCCGTCGAAGGTCTGACGGCCTAGGGTAATGGCTGCGCTGTTCATGCCTGTTGCTCCTGCTCGGCGGGGGTCGCAGTGACCGATTCGGGGTGTTGGCCATCGCTGTGGGCAGCGAACTGCCAGGAAAGCACGGTGCCATCGGCCAGGTGTTTCTCGACGACGCGCGAATAGTGGTCGTAGCGCATGCGCGTGATCCGTGGCGGCATACCGGGTGCGATCAGCTGTTCTTCGATCACCCGGTTCAGGCCATCGCGCGTCAGTTTCAGGGTGCGCACCAGGTTGCCATCTGTATCGTGATGCTGTTGCTCGACAGGGCTGCCGGCGGTGTTGCTGAGTACCACCAGGCGAGGGCTACAGAGGTCGCCGGCCTCTTGCCATTGTTCGCTGCGCAGGGTGACAGGGCTACGTTTCAAGTGAGTGGTAACACCGTCGGCGCTGATGCTCAGGGTTTCCTGGCCCCAGTCATCGAAAGCCGTGGTAGTGGTGGATACCTGAGGCTCGGCGGCACCATGGGCGAGCCAATCCTGGTGGGCCTGTTTGATGAGGCGACCAAGGGCATCGTAGGTGCTGCGGCCAGTCTCACGGAACAGGTCGCGCGAGCGGTCCAGGTCTTCCGTTTCGATGCGCAAGGTACGTCCGTCTCCATCGAGCCAGTAACGCTGGCGCTGCCCGGTGACCTCGACCTGTTCGATCATTAGCGGTAGCTCGGTAGTGTTGGCTTGCAGCCTTTTAGCCACCTCGTCAGCCAAGTGATAGCGCACCAATTGCTCTGTCTGGAATGGGCTGTTCAGCGCGTTGACGGTGCGTACGATACGGCCGATAGCATCGTATTCGTAGCGGGTCACGACACCGCTTTCGCTGCGTGTCCAGATGGTTTGACCGTTATGCAGGCATTGCGCGCTGGTAGTGGTGCTGCGGTGTTCCTCGTCTTGTTCGAAACCGATGGTACTGGTTTCGCTGATCAGTTTGAGGTCGGTCAAGGTGTATGCATATTGCGTGGCGGTGGGCTTGCCGTTGAGCGTGGTGATGGTTTTCAGTTCGCGCCCATAAGTGGGGCCGGGCGTGGTTACGAATGACTGCCGGGTCTGCTCCAGCACACGGCCATCCTGCTCGTCTATCAGGCTTTCGCTGGCGATCACGATGTGCGCGGCTTCCCCCTCGATCAGCGAAGCCAGCGCCTGATAGGAGTAAGTTGTGCTCAGGGTCGGAGCGTCGCCGCTCGGCTTTGCGGGGTGAGTGCTTTTGCGCTTGATGAAGCGCACCATGCCCAGCGGGTCGGGTGGGCACCCCTCGGCGCCTTCGGCAGGGTAATAGGTGGTGAACTCCTCGACCCCCGTCGGGTGGCGGACATGGATGATGTTGCCATGATCATCGTACTGGTAGCTGGTGGTTTCCGTGCGACTGACGTCTTTGGCTGCATGGTCGATGTACGTCGTCGATATTTCGCGCGGCAGTTGGCACCAGGCCGGTTGCTGTTCCCAAGTCAGCGCTGGGTCCACGCCGTAGACCGTGGTGTTGAGTATTTCGCAGGCGCCTTTACGTGTCGATTCGCTGACCAGCAGGTGAAAGCGGTTCCAGGTGCGGTCGATGGTGCCTAACGGTTGTCCAGCCCCATCGGTAAGTGTTTCCACAACCTGGTAATGGTACGCATTGTTGACCTCGTACAGGTTGTCCCGGCCCGCTTGCCAGTCGAAGGCCTGATCACTGCCAAAGCCGAGGTAATTGTGCGCACCGATCCATTGATAGGTGTGCGTCAGTTCGGTGTGAGGGCTGCCACTCGAATGGGTCCATACGCTGACCCTCGGCAAGTAAGGGAACGCAGCCCCTTCAGGCAACTGATGGCCATCGTTGTCTGCTGCCCATTGAATGCTGTCGGTTGCCCCTAAAGGGCTGGTCACGCGAGTGGGCAACTGCAAATGACCCACATCCCCCAGCGAAACGATGCTGTACTCGATCTCGAGCGGGTTTGTCAGGCCTGGGAGCGCAATGGCGGTGAGTCGGTCGTTGCTCACCGACAGTGTCAGGGCGGTACTTTTTGCGGATTGCGGGTTCAATGTCAGTGTGACATCCGTCCCCGCATTGGCAACGTCGAGTAGTGTCCGCTGCTCGTCTCGTACCGCTTCCAAAACGTAGTCATCGTCCCCATGCGGCAGCCACTTGAAATACAGCCGGCGACCTTCTGGTGAACGCATTTCCTCCAACATGTAGCGAGCGCTGCTGGCCTGCTGCTTGCGCAGGATTTCGCATTCTCCTGATTTCTTGATGACCCGCACGCTGCCATCGACTTGGGGAATGACGTTCAAGGCATTGAGCTTTTGGTCGAGAAGCCGCAGTGACTGACCGGGTTCAAACGATGAGTGTTTCAAATCGATGGCGAACTGCTCGCCGGAGCCAAGGCTCAGCTTGGGGCTGTTCTGGTCGAGGCTGATCTCGGACAACGCGAGGCTCCAACCCGCACCGTAGCCGCGGTTGACGGTCGATCCCAGCATGTTGAAGGCCAAGGTAATGGCCATTGTCGGTCCGCAAAGCTGATTGGCGGGGGGCAAAGGCAGCGCCAGGGCGACGGTGAATTGCCCGGTGCGCGCGTCTACGCCGGTTTTGATAAATTCCAGGAAGTTACCTGCCTGGGAATGGAATATGGCTTGGCTCATGGGGGCATCCTGAAGCTCGGTATTGAGCAGGCGTTCGACGCTTGGACGAACGCCCTGCGTTATTGGCGAATCAGTAATGCATTTTGAAACTGATCAGATTGCCTGCATCGATAGCGAAGAATTTGACAATATGTTCATTGCCGTGCTGATCGATGATTCCCCAGATGCTGTCCCCGGCCCATTCGGACACCGGCATGCCACTGATCAACTTGGCATCTATCCGCTCCTTCATACGCAGCAAGGTGAGCTGCCCCGGCCTCTTGTTGACTTCAACCTGGGGAATGTAAAGGTGAAACTCATCCTTGAATGTCGAGTCAAGAGAGTAGGCAGTGCAGTAGCTCCGATAACCGTCAGCAGTATTGAAGGTGTACCAGCTGTTGTTGTTGACAGTCTGCCTGTGGAACGAGGTCGCAGCGGGAACGCCATACGCAATACTCTTGGCGATGCGGTAGTTAGGGTCACGGAAGGCGAATTGATACTCGTCAATGTCCCAGTTACCTTTGTTCAACAGGTCCAAACAGTTCAGCTCAAAGTGCTCCGCGCTAAAGCGATGAGGTGTGACTGACTCGATGACGGCAGACGATTTGAACGGTGCGACATTCGTTTCGAAGTGCGTATCTTGGTTCATGTAGATGCCGGCGTAGATGGTGCTCAGCGTACCGCCACGGTGTCTGGAACTGACGTAGAACTTCCGGTGGCGGGTAGCGCTGGTCGACGCGAGCAGGTTTTGCGGATTACTACCTCTTGCTGCGTGGGCTTCGTAGCGCTCATTGCGCTTGTTACGCGCTATTAACAGGTCATTGAGTATCAGGAATTCGCCGTTTTCGTCGATCTCCAACAGCGCGATGCTATCGAGTTGTTCTTCTGTGACGGTCTGCCCACTACGGGGCTCCACGGTGACGGTGACTTCTACCTGCTGGCGGCCGTTGGCGTAAATGCGATTGGAATTGGATGTGATATCAACGCGGAACCGGCTCAGCCATTGGTTTGCTGTAATGCTCATGATGACTTCCTTTTTTGGTGGGAGGTCATCAATTCAACAACGTAGGTAGTATCGCCCTGTGTTACATAATGCTGGATCGGTAAAAATCTATCTTCACCGTTATTTTGCAATATCGTCGTCGTTCAGGATGATGGTTTGCGGAAGAAAACACCCTGCGAAAGCATAGCCCTCGCAGGGGCGCATTAACCGCGCTTCGGCGCGGTTAATTCGTTTTCAGGAGCTAGACCATGCCTAACAGCAACAGCACCAACAGAATCACCAGCACCACGCCGACAATGCCGGATGGGCCGTAGCCCCAGCTGCGTGAGTGCGGGAAGACCGGTAAGCCACCAATCAGTAGAAGGATCAGGATGATGATGAGAATCGTGGTCATGACAGAGTCCTTGCGTGGTTGTGGGTCAAGGGCCTCGGACGGCTGGCCTCTTGCTTACTCGGACTCTCGCCGTTTGCGAAAGATTCCACTTGGTTCTTTCTTGGGGCAAGTTTGCCCCGTGAAAGAGCCGGACCTGACCACGCAGTCATACCTGCCCATTCACTACCCTGATGAATCCTGCCTCCCGTCCAAGCCTTGATTAGACTTGACCCAACATCAGTCAGAACAAGGCTCGCCCCCATGCAAAACCGCATCATGATCACCGGTGCAGGCTCTGGTCTCGGTCGCGAGATCGCCTTGCGTTGGGCCCGGGAGGGTTGGCACCTGGCTCTGGCGGACGTCAACGAGGCGGGCTTGCGCGAAACCCTGGCGCTAGTACGCCAAGCGGGTGGTGAGGGTTTCACTCAGCGTTGCGACGTGCGCGACTACAGTCAGCTGACTGCCCTGGCCCAGGCCTGCGAGGAGAAGTTCGGCGGCATCGATGTGATCGTCAACAATGCCGGAGTGGCCTCAGGCGGATTCTTCGCCGAGCTGTCCCTGGAAGACTGGGACTGGCAGATCGCGGTCAACCTGATGGGGGTGGTCAAGGGCTGTAAGGCGTTCCTGCCCCTGCTCGAGCGCAGCCGTGGGCGGATCATCAACATCGCCTCGATGGCGGCGTTGATGCAGGGGCCGGGCATGAGTAACTACAACGTGGCCAAGGCCGGTGTGCTGGCGTTGTCCGAGAGCCTGCTGGTGGAACTACGCCAGGTTGAGGTGGCGGTGCATGTGGTATGTCCGTCGTTCTTCCAGACCAATCTGCTCGATTCGTTCCGCGGACCTGACCCGGCGATGAAGGCGCAGGTGGGCAAGCTGCTGGAAGGGTCGCCGATCAACGCTGCCGATATCGCTGAATACATTCATGATCGGGTGGCTGCCGGCGAATTCCTCATCCTGCCCCATGAGGCCGGGCGTCAGGCCTGGCAACTCAAATGCCAGACGCCTCAGCGGCTGTACGACGAAATGGCGGGCATGGCGGTCAAGATGCGCTCGAAGTCACGCAAAGTTAACTAAATAGGAAATTTCTGTAGGGCTTTTTTACCTACGCAAGTAGGTCATGTCTATTTCTTCGGCGAAGGATTGAGTAGGCGAAAGCTGGCAAGGCAGTCTCCGTTTTTCCCTTTAGCTGGAGGATCGGAGCATGCTGGTAATCGGACGCGAGGTGGGAGAGGCCATCGTCATTGCCGGTGGCATCAAGATTCAGGTGATGTCGGTGGAAAACGGCCAGGTGCGCTTTGGCATTAGCGCGCCGCGGGAAGTGGAGGTGCATCGGGTCGAAGTGTACAAGCGCATCAAGGCCCTGGAGCTGGAGAAGCAGCAGGCCTGACCGGCCTTCACTCCAGCAGTTCCCGCGGCACTTCATGCCGGGCCAGCAACTGACACTGCTGGCTTTCCAGATCGAACAGGATGAACGCCTGGCCTTTGGCCAACGCCTGGCGTACCCGCAGCACCCGGGTTTCCAGCGGCGTGTCGTCGCCATTGTCGGTGCCGTCGCGGGTGACGAAGTCCTCGATCAGGCGGGTGAGGGTTTCGCTTTCGAGTTGCTCGTGGGGGATCAGCATGGGTTTGCGCAGTGGTGATGGGAATATGCGCATGCTACGTGAAATCATCTGTCATGCGCAGTCGATTGGCGTAGGAGGCCTGTGTAGGAGCGGCGCAGCGCCGCTCCTACAGATTGTGCAGATTGCGCTCAGCCCTTGTTGCCCACCAGGCTGTCCACCGCCGGCACCCGGGTGTCGCTCTCCATCTGCGCATCGTGCTCCAGCTGGTGGCTGAAGCGCTCCAGTGAAGCACTGGCCGGTTGCGAGTCGCTGGCGAACACCGGCGGGCTGAGCAGATAGGCGCTGAGCAACCGGCTGAGCGCCGCCAGGCTGTCGATATGGGTGCGTTCGTAGCCGTGGGTGGCATCGCAGCCGAAGGCCACCAGGGCGGTGCGGATATCGTGCCCGGCGGTCACCGCCGAATGGGCGTCGCTGAAGTAGTAGCGAAACAGGTCGCGGCGCACCGGCAGGTCGCGGTCGCCGGCCAGTTTCAGCAGGTGGCGCGATAGGTGGTAGTCATAGGGCCCGGACGAGTCCTGCATGGCCACGCTCACCGCATGCTCGCTGGACGCCTGCCCCGGTGCCACCGGCGCGATGTCGATGCCGACGAACTCGCTGACGTCCCAGGGCAGGGCGGCCGCGGCGCCAGAGCCGGTCTCCTCGGTGATGGTGAACAGCGGGTGGCAGTCGATCAGCGGTTGCCGGCCGCTTTCGACCACGGCCTTGAGCGCTGCCAGCAACGCCGCCACGCCGGCTTTGTCGTCCAGGTGGCGTGCGCTGATATGGCCGCTTTCGGTGAACTCCGGCAACGGGTCGAAGGCGACGAAGTCGCCGATGGCGATGCCCAGTGCTTCAGCATCGGCGCGGGTGGTGCAGTAGGCGTCCAGGCGCACCTCCACATGCTCCCAGCTGATCGGCATCTGGTCGATGGCGGTGTTGAAGGCGTGTCCGCTGGCCATCAGCGGCAACACGCTGCCACGATGCACGCCAGTGTCGGTGAACACGCTCACCCGGCTGCCCTCGGCGAAGCGGCTCGACCAGCAGCCCACCGGCGCCAGGGCCAGGCGGCCATTGTCCTGCAACTGGCGAACGCTGGCGCCGATGGTGTCCAGGTGCGCCGAGACTGCACGGTCGGGCGAGCTCTGGCGGCCCTTGAGGGTGGCGCGGATGGTGCCGCGGCGGGTCAGCTCGAAGGGGATGCCCAGCTCATCCAGGCGTTCGGCGACATAGCGCACGATGGTGTCGGTGAAACCGGTGGGGCTGGGGATGGCGAGCATTTCCAGCAGGACGCGTTTGAGGTAGTCGAGATCGGGTTCGGGGTGTTGTTCGGGCATGAGGATTTCTCCTTGACGCAGTAATGGGCCCTATCGCGGGACCACGCCCATCCCCACGCGACTAGGCGTGGGGGCGGGCTTGCCCCGCGATGAATTCAGGCTGGTAGCCGGCTGTGGGGAAACAGCAGGTCGACGAAGCGCTCGGCCGTCGGTTGCGGTTCATGATTGGCCAGCCCGGCGCGTTCATTGGCTTCGATGATCACGTAGTCCGGATGCTCGGCATCGCGGACCATGAAGTCCAGGCCGACCACCGGGATCTCCAGGGCGCGGGCGGCGCGCACGGCGGCGTCGGCCAGCACCGGGTGCAGGCGCTCGGTGACATCCTCCAGGGTGCCACCGGTATGCAGGTTGGCGGTGCGGCGCACGGCCAGGCGTTGCCCGGCGGGGAGGATGTCGTCGTAACCCAGGCCTGCGCCTTTGAGCGTACGTTCGGTCTCGTCGTCCAGCGGAATGCGGCTCTCGCCGCCCGTGGCGGCCTGGCGCCGACGGCTCTGCGCTTCGATCAGCGCACGGATGCTGTGCTTGCCGTCACCGACCACCTGCGCCGGGTGGCGGATCGCCGCGGCCACCACTTCGAAGCCGATCACCACGACGCGCAGGTCGTAGCCGGCATGGAAGCTCTCCAGCAGCACGCGGCTGTCGAAGCGCCTGGCCTGTTCCACGGCATGGCTGACTTCATCGATCGTCGTGAGGTTGACCGCCACCCCTTGGCCCTGCTCGCCATCGACCGGCTTGGCCACCACTGCACCGTGCTCGTCGAGAAACGCCAGGTTGTCGTCGGCATTGCCCGCCAACTGCTGCGCCGGCACCTGCAGCCCGGCGTTGTGCAGGGCGCGACGGGTCAGGCGCTTGTCCTGGCACAGGGTCATGGTCACGGCACTGGTCAGGTCGCTCAACGATTCGCGACAGCGGATCCGCCGCCCGCCCAGGCTGAGGGTGAACAGGCCGCTGGCGGCATCGTCGACCTGCACCTCGATGCCGCGCCGCAGCGCTTCGTCGACGATGATCCGCGCATAGGGGTTGAGCGTCGCCTCGGGGCCGGGGCCGAGGAACAGTTGCTGATTGATGCCGTTCTTGCGCTTGATGGCGAAGGTCGGCAGGTTGCGAAAGCCCAGCTTCTGGTACAGCCGTTTGGCCTGGCGGTTGTCGTGCAGCACCGACAGGTCGAGGTAGGCCAGGCCACGGCTCATGAAGTGCTCGATCAGGTGACGCACCAGCACTTCGCCGACGCCCGGGCGGGTGCATTGCGGATCCACCGCCAGGCACCACAGGCTGCAACCGTGTTCGGGGTCGTCGAAGGCCTTGCTGTGGTCCAGGCCCATGACACTGCCGATCACCGCCTGGCTGTCCTCGTCCTCGGCCAGCCAGTACACCGGCCCGCCGAGCTCGCGGGGGGTGAGCAGCTCGGGGTCGACCGGCAGCATGCCACGGGCCTGGTACAACGTGTTGATTGCCTGCCAGTCCGCCGGGCCCTGCGCCCGACGGATGCGGAAGCCGCGGAACACCCGCTGCGCGGGGCGGTAGTCGGTGAACCACAGGCGCAAGGTGTCGGAGGGGTCGAGGAACAGTTGTTGCGGGGCCTGGGCCAGCACCTGCTGAGGCGCCGCGACATACAGCGCGATGTCGCGCTCGCCCGCCTGCTCCTGCAGCAGGTCTTCGGCCAGGCTGAGCGGATCGGGGTAGGTATGCCCGATCAGCAGCCGCCCCCAGCCACAGTGCAGCGCCCGTGGCCGGTCGTGAGGCTCGCTGCCATCACCGGCCAGGCGCGCCTGCAGGCGCTCGTAGGACGGCGCCTGGCCGCGCAGCAAGCGCTGGCCGTAGGCGATCTCGTGGGCTTTCATCGGTCAGATTCCTTGTTCGCTGAGCCACAGGTTCAAGGCCGCCAGCTGCCACAGCTTGGAGCCGCGCAGTGGCGTGAGCTGGCCGTGGGGATTGCTCAGCAGGCGGTCGAGCATGGCCGGGTCGAACAGGCCGCGATCCTGGCTCGGGTCGGTCAGCAGCTCGCGCACCCAGCCCAGGGTGGCGCCTTCCAGGTGCTTGAGGCCGGGTACCGGGAAGTAGCCCTTCTTGCGGTCGATCACCTCGTGGGGGATGACCCGCCGCGCCGCCTGCTTGAGCACCTGCTTGCCGCCGTCAGGCAGCTTGAAGCGCGCCGGGATGCGCGCCGACAGCTCCACCAGGCGGTAGTCGAGGAACGGCGTGCGCGCCTCCAGGCCCCAGGCCATGGTCATGTTGTCGACCCGCTTGACCGGGTCGTCCACCAGCATCACCGTGCTGTCCAGGCGCAGCGCCTTGTCCACCGCGTCCGGCGCGCCGGGGCGGGCGAAGTGTTCGCGCACGAAGTCGCCGGCCACGTCGGTGTCCAGGCGCCAGGGCGCCTGCACGGTGTCGCGGTACTCGGCGTGGCTGCGGTCGAAGAAGGCCTGGCGATAGGCCGCGAAGGCATCCTCGGCGCCATCGACCTGCGGGTACCAGTGATAGCCGGCGAACAGTTCGTCGGCGCCCTGGCCGCTCTGCACGCCCTTGCAATGCTTGGCCACTTCCCGCGACAGCAGGTAGAAGGCGATGCAGTCGTGGCTGACCATTGGTTCGCTCATGGCGCGGAATGCCGCCGGCAGTTGCTCGATGATCTCGTGCTCGGCGATGCGCAACTGGTGGTGACGGGTGCCGTAGTGCCGGGCGATCAGGTCGGAGTACTGGAACTCGTCGCCGCGTTCGCCGCCGGCGTCCTCGAAGCCGATGGAAAAGGTCGACAGGTCGTCCACCCCGGCCTCGCGCAACAGGCCGACCAGCAGGCTCGAGTCGACGCCGCCGGACAGCAGCACGCCGACATCCACCGCCGCGCGCTGACGGATCGCCACGGCGTCGCGGGTGGCATCGAGCACGCGGCTGGTCCAGCCCTCCAGGTCGAGTTCGCGCTCGTCCGGGTTCGGACCGTAGTGCAGCTGCCACCAGGTTTGGCGCTCGACTTCACCATGGCGGTCGACGCGCATCCAGGTGCCGGGCTCGAGCTTCTGCACATTGGCCAGCAGGGTGCGCGGCGCGGGCACCACGGCGTGGAAGTTCAGGTAGTGGTTGAGCGCCACCGGGTCGATCACCGGATCGATATCGCCGCCCTTGAGCAGCGCCGGCAAAGTCGAGGCGAAGCGCAGGCGCTCGCCGTTGCGCGACAGGTACAGGGGTTTGACGCCCAGGCGGTCGCGGGCCAGGAACAGGCGCTGGTTGTCGCGCTCCCAGATGGCCAGGGCAAACATGCCGTTGAGCTTTGGCAGCAGTGCCGCGCCCCAGGCGTGGTAGCCCTTGAGCAGCACTTCGGTGTCGCCGTCCGAGCAGAAGCGGTAGCCCAGGTCCTGCAGTTCCTGGCGCAGCTCGGGGAAGTTGTAGATGGCGCCATTGAAGGCCAGGGCCAGGCCCAGGTCATTGTCGACCATTGGCTGCGCCGAGCCGTCGGACAAGTCCATGATCTTCAGGCGGCGATGGCCGAGGGCGATCGGGCCCTGGCTATGGAAGCCCCAGGCGTCGGGGCCGCGGGGCGCCAGGTGGTGGGTGATGCGCTCCACCGCGGCGAGGTCCGCCGGGCGAGGTGCTTGGTCGATGGGGGTGAAACGTAACTCTCCTGCTAATCCGCACATAAGTCCTTACCGGTTTTGCCGTTGGGGAGGGTGTGCCGCGAAAGTGGGCACTTAGGTAGTGACCGGGGCAGGAAGTGAGAGTTTTAGATCGATCGGTTATATAGGACGAAAGGGGCGCAAAGCGCCCCTCGGTGATAGTGCTACTTGCCGCGAATCAGCCGGCGCAGCGCGAAACGGTTGGGATGACAGGCCTCGGCTACCGACCTGGGCAGCGGTAACGGCTCGCCGCTGGCCCATGCGGCAATCAGTTCGCCCGACAACGGCGCGGTGATCAACCCTCGCGACCCGTGCCCGCTGTTCACATACAGCCCCTCCAGCCACGGGCACGGCGAATCCGGCACCTGTCGCGCATCCTTGCCCAGCATGGCGTAGGCCTGGTTGAACGCCTCGACATCGGCCAGCGGCCCGACGATGGGCAAGTAGTCCGGGCTGGTGCAGCGGAACGCCGCCCGGCCCTGCAGTTGTGCCGGGTCCAGCTCGGCGCTGCGCAGGCGGGTGGCCAGGTCTGTGGAAATATCATCCAGCAGCGCCAGGTTGCCCTGGTGCTCGGCCACGGTCGGGGCAAGGTCCTCGCTGTGGAAGTCGAAGCTGGCGCCCAGGGTATGTTCATCGCCGCGAGGTGGCGCCACATAGCCGTCGGCGCAGACCACCGTACGCAGTTCCCGACTGGCCACGGTGGCCGGCAAGCGAGTGATCTGCCCGCGAATGCGCTTGAGCGGCAGCCCGGCGCAGGCCGGGAAATGACGGACATCGGCAGCCCCGGCCAACACTACCAGCGGCGCGCTGGCCAGCAGGCGCTCGCCGTCCCAGGCCTGCCACAGGCCGTCGGCCTTGCGCAGCTCGATGACGTTGGCATGGCCGAGCAGGCGGATACGCGGATGGTCCAGCTGGGCCAGGCACAGCGCCGGCGGGTGTACCCAGCCCCCCTCGGGGTAGAACAGGCCGCCGCTGGCCAGCGTCACGCCTGCCACGGCCTCGGCCTGCATGCGGTCGAGCTGGAGCAGCAGGCTGTTGTCGAAGGCGGTCGCCAGCTTGGCCTGGCGTTCGCCTTCCTTGTCGTCGAAGGCCAGTTGCAGCACGCCGCAGGCATCCCAGTCCTGGCCGCGTTGCAGGTGCTCGAGCCAGCGACGGGTGTAGCCGAAGCCGGAAAGGATCATCTGCGACAGGGCGGTGCCGTGGGCGGACAGTTTGAGATACAACACGCCCTGGGGGTTGCCCGAGGCCTCCTGGGCCGGCCCGTGGTGACGCTCCAGCACGCTGACCTGCCAGCCCCGGGCCGCCAGGCTGCGCGCCGTGGCGCTGCCCGCCAGGCCGGCACCGATCACCAGCGCCTCGCGTGGCCCCGGCAAAGGCGCCGGGCGGGCGTACCAGGGCACCGCGGGGGCGGCTGGCGCGCCGCTGAAGACGCCATGCATCACCTCCCACTTCTTGCCGATACCGGGCACCTTTTTCATGGTGAAGCCGGCCTCGATCAGCGAGCGGCGCACCCAGCCGGTGGTGGTGAAGGTGCCGAGGGTGGTGCCGGGGTACGACAGGCGTGCCAGTTGGGCGAACAGCTCCGGCGTCCACATGTCCGGATTCTTCGCCGGGGCGAAGCCGTCGAGGAACCAGGCGTCGATGCGCGCGTCCAGTTGCGGCAGTTGCTCCAGCGCATCGCCGATCATCAGCGTAAGCGTGACGCGGCCGCCATCGAGGCTCAGTTGCTGGAAACCCGGATGAATCGCCACGTACTGATCGAGCAGGGGCCGGGTGAAGGCCGCCAGCGCCGGCCACAGCTGCATGGCGCGTTCCAGGTCGTCGCGGCTCAGGGGGTACTTTTCCACGCTGACGAAGTGCAGGCGTGCCTCGGCGTGGGCCAGCTCGGCGAACAGCTGCCAGGCGCAGAAGAAGTTCATGCCGGTGCCGAAGCCGGTTTCCCCGATCACCAGGCAGTCCCGCGGCGCCAGCTCGGCGAAGCGCTGGCGCAGGAGGTTCTGCTCGATGAACACGTGCTGGGTCTCGTCGATGCCTTCGTTGACGGCGAAATAGACATCGTCGTATTGCCGGGAATGGGGGCGGCCCTGGTCATCCCAGTCGATCTGGGCGTGCAGGGGGAGGGTGGTGTCGGACATGGTCGGCTCGGTTGCAGCGGATCACGGATTTTAAGCGATCCGTGGGGCAAGTGTCGGCCTTATCGCAAGGCGCGACAGGATCGATACGGATGGCGCAAATCCGCTAATCTTGCTTATCCATTGAAGGAGCCCTCCATGTTCGAATCCGCCGAAATCGGTCACAGCATCGACAAGGACACCTACGAAGCGGAAGTCCCCGCCCTGCGCGAGGCGCTGCTCGAAGCCCAGTACGAACTCAAGCAGCAGGCGCGCTTCCCGGTGATCGTGCTGATCAACGGTATCGAGGGCGCCGGCAAGGGCGAGACGGTCAAGCTGCTCAACGAGTGGATGGACCCGCGGCTGATCGAAGTGCGCACCTTCGACCAGCAGACCGACGAGGAACTGGCCCGGCCACCGGCCTGGCGCTACTGGCGGGCGCTGCCACCGAAAGGGCGCATGGGCGTGTTCTTCGGTAACTGGTACAGCCAGATGCTCGAGGGCCGGGTACACGGCCAGTTCAAGGATGCCGTCCTCGACCAGGCCATCGCCGGTGCCGAGCGCCTGGAACAGATGCTCTGCGACGAGGGCGCGCTGATCATCAAGTTTTGGTTCCACCTGTCCAAGAAGCAGATGAAGGCGCGGCTCAAGGCGCTCAAGGAAGACCCGTTGCACAACTGGCGCATCAGCCCGTTGGACTGGCAGCAGTCGCAAACCTACGACCGCTTCGTGCGCTTCGGCGAGCGGGTGCTGCGCCGTACCAGCCGCGACTATGCGCCCTGGCATGTGGTCGAGGGCGTCGACCCGCATTACCGCAGCCTGGCGGTCGGGCGCATCCTGCTCGAAAGCCTGCAGGCCGCGCTGGCCAACAACCCCAAGGGCAAGCATCAGGGCAATGTCGCGCCACTGGGGCGCAGCATCGACCAGAAGAGCCTGCTCGGCGCCCTGGACATGACCCTGCGCCTGGACAAGCACGACTACCAGGAACAACTGGTCACCGAACAGGCGCGCCTGGCCGGCCTGCTGCGCGACAAGCGCATGCGCCGCCATGCCCTGGTGGCGGTGTTCGAAGGCAATGACGCGGCCGGCAAGGGCGGGGCCATCCGGCGCGTGGCGGCGGCGCTGGACCCGCGCCAGTACCGCATCGTACCGATTGCCGCGCCCACCGAGGAGGAACGGGCCCAGCCGTACCTGTGGCGGTTCTGGCGGCACATTCCGGCGCGAGGCAAGTTCACCATCTTCGACCGCTCCTGGTATGGCCGGGTGCTGGTGGAGCGGGTCGAGGGTTTCTGCAGCCCGGCGGACTGGATGCGCGCCTATGGCGAGATCAACGACTTCGAGGAGCAACTGAGCAACGCCGGGGTGGTGGTGGTCAAGTTCTGGCTGGCCATCGACCAGCAGACCCAGCTGGAGCGTTTCGAGGAGCGTGAGCAGATCCCGTTCAAGCGCTACAAGATCACCGAGGAAGACTGGCGCAACCGCGACAAGTGGGATGTCTATTCCGAAGCGGTGGGCGACATGGTCGATCGCACCAGCACCGAGATCGCGCCGTGGACCCTGGTGGAGGCCAACGACAAGCGCTGGGCGCGGGTGAAGGTGCTGCGCACGATCAACCAGGCGCTGGAGGCGGCGTTCGCCAAGCACAAGAAGTAGGTGGATGCTGTTGCTTCCACGAATAAACCGCCACTCGGTAATCCATGATCTCAGGGAATGACCTGATGAATTCTTTTCCCGCCACATCTTCCTTGGCAAGCCCGTAGACTGCATGTTCCCCCACCCAGGGCTTGCTCGAGGACACCATGCACATTTCTTCCGGACGCTGGGTCCAGGGCCTGCTGCTGGCGCTGCTGACCGCGTTTCTCTGGGGCATCCTGCCCATCAAGCTCAAGCAGGTGTTGCAGGTGATGGACCCGGTAACCGTCACCTGGTATCGCCTGAGCGTTTCCGGCGGGCTGCTGTTTGCCTGGCTCGCGGCCAATCGGAAACTCCCGTCGTTCAGCCGTCTCGGAATGAAGGGCAAGGGGCTGGTGGCAGTCGCTGTGGCCGGTCTGGTTGGCAACTATGTGCTGTATCTGGTCGGCCTGAACCTGCTCAGCCCCGGTACCGCGCAACTGGTGGTGCAACTGGGGCCGGTGTTGTTGCTGGTGGCCAGCGTCTTCGTCTTCAAGGAGCGCTTCAGCCTGGGGCAGGGCCTGGGCCTGTTGGTGCTGCTGTTGGGCTTCGCGTTGTTCTTCAACCAGCGCCTGGAAGAACTGCTCACGTCACTCGGCACCTACACCACCGGTGTGCTGACCATCATCCTGGCGACCAGCATCTGGGTGTTCTATGCCCTGAGCCAGAAGCAATTGCTGACGGTGTGGAACTCGCAGCAGGTGATGATGGTGATCTACGTCTGCTGCGCGCTGCTGCTGACGCCTTGGGTGCATCCGCTGGAGGCGTTGCAGCTCAGCCCGTTGCAGGGCTGGCTGTTGCTGGCCTGCTGCCTGAACACACTGGTGGCCTATGGCGCGTTCGCCGAGGCATTGGCACATTGGGAGGCCTCGCGGGTGAGCGCGACCCTGGCGCTGACGCCGCTGGTGACGTTCGTTGCGGTAGCGTTGGCGGCCTGGCTATGGCCGGACTACGTGCATGCCGAGCAGATCAATGGCCTGGGGTATGTCGGGGCGGTGACCGTGGTACTGGGCTCGGCGCTGGTGGCGCTGGGGCCATCGCTGGTGGCCGGCTGGAAAGCGCGTCGGGTGCAGGTTGATTGATGGCCTCATCGCGGTGCAAGGCGCATCGCGATGAGGCCGCCGGATCAGCCCTTGCCGCCCGGCGCCAGCATGTTCTCTGGCCGCACCCACTGGTCGAACTGCTCGTTGGTCAGGTACTTGAGCTCCAGCGCCGCTTCGCGCAGGGTCTTGCCCTCGGCATAGGCTTTCTTGGCGATTTCCGCCGCCTTGTCGTAGCCGATGTGCGGGTTCAGCGCAGTCACCAGCATCAATCCACGCTCCAGGTGCGCCGCCATCTGCTCGGCGTCCGGCTCGATGCCGGCCACGCAGTGCTGCTGGAAGTTGCGGCAGCCATCGGCCAGCAGTTCGATCGACTGCAGCAGGTTGTGGATGATCACCGGCTTGAACACGTTCAGTTGCAGATGCCCTTGGCTGGCGGCAAAGCCGATCGCCGCGTCGTTGCCCAGCACCTGGCAGGCCAGCATCGACAGCGCCTCGCACTGGGTCGGGTTGACTTTGCCGGGCATGATCGAGCTGCCCGGCTCGTTGGCCGGCAGGCGTACCTCGGCCAGCCCCGCACGCGGGCCGGAGCCCAGCAGGCGCAGGTCGTTGGCGATCTTCATCAGGGCCACGGCGAGGGTCTTCAGCGCGCCGGCCAGGCTGGTCAGCGGCTCATGGCCGGCGAGGGCGGCGAACTTGTTCGGCGCGGTGACGAACGGCAGGCCGGACAAGGCCGCCAGCTCCGCGGCGATGGCTTCGGCGAAACCGTGCGGGGCATTCAGCCCGGTGCCCACGGCGGTGCCGCCCTGGGCCAGTTCGCAAACCGCCGGCAAGGTCGCGCGGATGGCGCGCTGGGCGTAGTCGAGCTGGGCGACGAAGGCCGAGACCTCCTGGCCGAAGGTGATCGGCGTGGCGTCCATCATGTGCGTGCGCCCGGTCTTGACCAGGTGCGTGTGGCGCGCCGACAGCTCGGCCAGGCCGGCCGACAGCTCGGCGATGGCCGGCAGCAGTTTGTCATGCACGGCCTGGGCCGCGGCGATGTGCATGGCGGTGGGGAAGCAGTCGTTGGAGCTCTGCGAGCGGTTGACGTGATCGTTGGGGTGTACCGGCACCTTGCCGCCACGGCCTTTGCCGGCCAGCTCGTTGGCGCGCCCGGCGATCACCTCGTTGACGTTCATGTTGCTCTGGGTGCCGCTGCCGGTCTGCCACACCACCAGCGGAAACTGCTCGTCGTGCTCGCCGTCGAGCACTTCGTCGGCGGCCTGTTCGATCAGGCGGGCGATATCGGCGGGCAGGTCGCCGTTGCGGTCGTTGACCCGGGCAGCGGCTTTCTTGACCAGCGCCAGGGCGTGCAGTACCGCGAGCGGCATGCGCTCCTTGCCGATGGCGAAGTTGATCAGCGAACGCTGGGTCTGCGCACCCCAGTAGGCGTCCTCCGGAACTTCGACCGGGCCCAGGCTGTCTGTCTCGATACGGCTCATGCTGCGCTCACTCCTTTGTGGTTCGAAATCGCAGTTTAGGCCCTGATTCGACAGAGCGGTTCCGTCGCTCGTCGTGCCACTTGAGCACTTCGCCATCACAGCGCAGAATGCTCTACTCTGAGGTACTCGCCTCCCTTTCTTGAAGGAAATGCAATGACCCGTCTCCGTGTCCTCTGTGCCGCCGTTGCCCTGGTTTGCGCCAGCGGCCAGGTGCTCGCCGCCACTCCAGCGCACAACGCTGCCGCCGAGAAATTCCTGACCCTGGCCAATGCCGACAAGCTGGGCACCCCGGTGTACATGCAGGTCCAGCAGATGTTCGCCCAGCGCTTCGAGCAGACCAAGGCGCCGGCCTCCAAGAAAACCGTGCTCGACAGCTACCAGGCCAAGGCCAACGCCGCCCTGGACAACGCCATCGGCTGGAAGAAGCTCAAGCCGAAGATGGTCGACCTGTACACCGCGACCTTCACAGAGGCCGAGCTGAACGACCTGGTCAAGTTCTACGAATCGCCGCTGGGCAAGAAAGTCCTGCGTGAAATGCCCAAGGTCACCCAGCAGTCCGCCCAGCTGACCCAGCAGAGCCTGGAACCGGCGGTACCGGTGGTCAACAAGCTGCTCGACGACATGACCAAGGAACTCGACCCGAGCGCCGGCAAGGCCCCGGCGAAGAAGTGAGCCTGACGCCATGAGCATGCAGCAACGCATCGAACAGCAGCTGGCGCCGCTGGGCACGCAACACCTCGAAGTGCATAACGAAAGCCACATGCATAGCCGTGGCCAGGAAACGCACTACAAGGCGGTGCTGGTCAGCGAGCAGTTCGCCGGACTGAACAGCGTCAAGCGCCACCAAAAGGTCTACGCCACCATGGGTGAGCTGATGGGCGAGATTCACGCCCTGGCGATCCACACCTATACGCCCGAGGAATGGGCTGTGGTCGGTGTGGCGCCGGCCTCGCCGGTGTGCGCCGGCGGTGGCAAGCACTGAATCCTTTCCGTCGTTCTGGTACACTCCGCGATATTCCTTCGGGGCCGCTTTGCGGCCCATCGCCGGCAAGCCGGTTCCCACAGGTCCTGCGCAACTTTCGAGTCTTGCGCTGAGCGTGTGGGAGCCGGCTTGCCGGCGATGGGCTGCGCAGCGGCCCCATGCTTTTGCCAAACCCGGTCCGCCCCTTACGAGGGCAACCACCTGGAGATTCAACGCAATGACCCAACCGATCGTCGTGGCGGCGCTGTACAAGTTCGTCACCCTCGAAGACTACGTCGAACTGCGCGAGCCGCTGCTCAAGGCGATGCTCGACAACGGCGTCAAAGGCACCCTGCTGCTGGCCAACGAAGGCATCAACGGCACCGTCTCGGCCACCCGCGAAGGTATCGACGCGCTGCTGTCCTGGCTGCGCAACGACCCACGCCTGGTGGACGTCGACCATAAAGAGTCGTACTGCGACGAGCAGCCGTTCTACCGCACCAAGGTCAAGCTCAAGAAAGAGATCGTCACCCTCGGCGTGCCGGGCGTGGACCCGAACAAGGCGGTCGGCACCTACGTCGATCCGAAAGACTGGAACGCCCTGATCAGCGACCCGGAAGTGCTGCTGATCGACACCCGCAACGACTATGAAGTGGCCATCGGCACCTTCAAGGGCGCCATCGACCCGAAGACCGAGACCTTCCGCGAGTTCCCCGATTACATCAAGGCCCACTTCGACCCGAGCAAGCACAAGAAGGTCGCCATGTTCTGCACCGGTGGCATCCGCTGCGAGAAGGCCTCCAGCTACATGCTCGGTGAGGGCTACGAAGCGGTCTATCATCTTAAGGGCGGCATCCTGAAATACTTCGAGGAAGTAGCCCAGGAAGAAAGCCTCTGGGACGGCGACTGCTTCGTCTTCGACAACCGGGTCACGGTGCGTCACGACCTGAGCGAGGGCGAGTACGACCAGTGCCATGCCTGCCGCCACCCGATCGACGTAAAGGACCGGGAGTCGGAGCACTATTCGCCAGGCGTGAGCTGCCCGCACTGCTGGGACAGCCTGAGCGAGAAGACCCGGCGCAGCGCCATCGACCGCCAGAAGCAGATCGAACTGGCCAAGGCGCGCAACCAGCCGCACCCGATCGGTTTCAACTACAAAGCCGAGGCCTGATGCATGTCCGCACGCCTGCTCTATGTGATGGACCCGATGTGCTCCTGGTGCTGGGGCTTTGCCCCGGTGGCCGATGCGCTGATCGCCCAGGCCCGTGAGGCGGGTGTCGAGACCCGCCTGGTGCCGGGCGGCCTGCGCACCGGCGGCAGTGCCTTGGACGCCTCGACCCGCAAGTACATCCTCGAGCACTGGCAGGCGGTGCATGACGCCACCGGGCAGCCGTTTCGCTTCGATGGCGCCATGCCAGATGGCTTCGTCTACGACACGGAGCCGGCGTGCCGCGCCCTGGTGGCGGCACGCGAGCTGGACGACAAGCGGGCCTGGCGCCTGCTGCAACTGATCCAGGCGTCGTTCTACGAGCAGGGCGTGGATGTCACCCGCGCCCCGCAACTGGTGGAGCTGGCCGAGCAGGCCGGCTTCGACCGCGAGCAGTTCTCCCAGCGCTTTACTCTCCCTGACACCCGACTTGCCACCAGTGCCGATTTCGCCTGGGTGCAGGACCTGGGCATCGCTGGCTTCCCCACGCTGCTGGCCGAGCGCAATGGCCAGCTGGCCCTGCTGACCAATGGCTACCAGCCGCTGGACAGCCTGCAACCCTTGCTCGGCCGCTGGCTGCAGCAGGCCGCCTGTGCTTGACCTGCCAGGGTCGCCAGACCCTGTGCCAGGGAAGTCCCCCGCTGTGCCCGATCGCCTGAGCTGGGCGGAGATCCGCCGCCTGGCCCTGCACCACAAGCAAGCCCTGTGGACCGCCAACCTGGTGGCCGTGCTCGCCGCCCTGTGCAGCGTACCGATTCCCTTGCTGCTGCCGTTGCTGGTGGACGAAGTGCTGCTGGGGCATGGCGACGCGGCGCTGAAGTGGATGAACAATTTCCTGCCCGCGGGCTGGCAGGTGGCTGCCGGTTACATCGGGCTGATGCTGTGCGCCACCCTCGGCCTGCGCCTGGCGGCGCTGGCGTTCAACGTGGTCCAGGCCAAACTGTTCGCCGGCCTGGCCAAGGATATCGTCTACCGCCTGCGCATCCGCCTGATCGAGCGGCTCAAGCGCATTTCGCTCAAGGAATACGAAAGCCTGGGCAGCGGCACGGTGACCACTCACCTGGTCACCGACCTGGACACCCTCGACAAGTTCGTCGGCGAAACCCTGAGCCGCTTCCTGGTGGCCGTGCTCACACTGACCGGCACCGCGGCCATCCTGATCTGGATGCACTGGCAGCTGGCGTTGCTGATCCTGCTGTTCAACCCGCTGGTGATCTATTTCACCGTGCAGCTGGGCAAGCGCGTCAAGCACCTGAAGAAGCTCGAGAACGACAGCACGGCACGTTTCACCCAGGCATTGACCGAGACCCTCGACGCGATCCAGGAGATCCGCGCCGGCAACCGCCAGGGCTACTTCCTCGGCCGCCTGGGTCTGCGCGCCCGCGAGGTGCGCGACTACGCGGTGGCCTCGCAGTGGAAGAGCGACGCCAGCGGCCGTGCCAGTGGCCTGTTGTTCCAGTTCGGCATCGACATCTTCCGTGCCGCTGCCATGCTCACGGTGCTGTTCTCCGATCTGTCGATCGGCCAGATGCTGGCGGTGTTCAGCTACCTGTGGTTCATGATCGGGCCGGTGGAGCAGTTGTTGAACCTGCAGTATGCCTACTATGCCGCCGGCGGCGCGCTGAGCCGCTTGAACGAGCTGTTGGCGCGGGCCGACGAGCCGCAGTACCCGGCGGCCAGCGACCCGTTCGTCGGGCGCGAGACGGTGGGTATCGAGGTGCGCGACCTGCGCTTCGCCTATGCCGACGAGCCGGTGCTCGACCAGCTCAACCTGACCATCGCCCCGGGCGAGAAGGTCGCCATCGTCGGTGCCAGTGGCGGCGGCAAGAGCACCCTGGTGCAGTTGCTGCTTGGGCTGTACAGCGCCCAGGCCGGGACCATCCGCTTCGGCGGCGCCAGCCTGCAGGAGATCGGCCTGGAGACCCTGCGCGAAAATGTCGCGGTGGTGCTGCAGCACCCATCACTGTTCAACGACAGCGTGCGCGCCAACCTGACCATGGGCCGTGACTGCAGCGACGACGCCTGCTGGCAGGCGCTGCGCATCGCTCAGCTGGACGCCACCATCGCCGCGCTGCCCCAGGGCCTGGACAGCATCGTCGGGCGTTCCGGCGTGCGCCTGTCCGGTGGTCAGCGCCAGCGCCTGGCGATCGCCCGCATGGTGTTGGCCGAACCCAAGGTGGTCATCCTCGACGAGGCCACCTCCGCGCTGGACGCGGCCACCGAATACAACCTGCACCTGGCCCTGGCGCGCTTCCTCAGCGGGCGCACCACGCTGATCATCGCCCACCGCCTGTCGGCGGTGAAGCAGGCGGACCGGGTGCTGGTGTTCGATGGCGGTCATGTCGCCGAAGATGGCGACCACCAGCAGCTGATCGCCGAAGGTGGCCTGTACGCCAAGCTCTACGGCCACCTGCAGCAAACCTGAGAAACCGCCTCAAGCTTCAAGGTTCAAGCGGCAAGTCGAAACGAGCAGGCTTTTTCTTGCCGCTTGGCGCTTTTCCCTGGTCGCTGCTTCATGGCAAATGGCCTACGCTGTGCTTGTCTAGGTCGATTCGTGCCTTATCTGCCGCCATGACAGGGATTACATGAAGGGAAATCGGACTCTCGAGGCGCCAAGACTGCTGGGCATCATCTGGCCCTTCGTCGCCGTTGTGGTTTTCCAGGTACTGCTGGGCAGTCTGAGCCTTTATGCGTTGTCCGCCGTGCGCGCCTATGTGGCAGGCGAGAGCCTGTGGTCCAAGGCGCAGAAGGACGCCATCTACTACCTCAATCTCTATGCCGATGATCGCGATCCGCTGACCTATGCCCGCTATCGCCGAGCCATCCTGGTGCCCCAGGGCGATCACAACCTGCGCCTGGCCCTGGATCGGCCCGAGCCGGACCTGGAGGCGGCGCGCCAAGGCGTGCTGCAGGGCGGCAACCATCCCGAGGACGTCGCCCGGATCATCTGGTTCTACCGTAACTTTCGCCACATTAGCTATATGGAAACCGCCATCGAGTACTGGGATATCGGTGACGACTACCTGCGTCAACTCGACGTGCTGGCCCTGCAGATGCGCGAAGGGTTTGCCAGTGGCAAGGTCGACGCGCACCAGGTGGCCAACTGGAAGGCGCGCATCGTCGCCATCAATGACGGTGTGACGCCGGCCGCCAAGGCCTTCAGCGATGCCCTGGGCGAAGGCTCGCGGATGCTGCTCAAGGTGCTGATGCTTACCAACCTGGCCACCGCGCTGTTCCTCATCGCCATGGCCTGGCGGCGTTCGAGCAAGCTGCTGGCCCAGCGCCAGGCGTTCGCCAGTGCGTTGCAGGAGGAGAAGGAGCGGGCGCAGATCACCCTGGAGTCGATCGGCGATGCGGTAATCACCGCCGATGTCGATGGATGCATCAGCTACATGAACCCAGCCGCCGAGCAGCTGACCCACTGGCAGGCGGTGCAGGCCCAGGGGTTGCCCCTGGCGGCGCTGTTCAGCCTGCTCGACGAGAATGCCGAAGGTGACAGCCGGACGCTGGTCGAGCAGGTGCTCAGCGGCAGCCTCAAGGGCGGTGCCGAGCACGCCCGGCTGATTCAGCGCCTGGATGGCAGCACGGTGTCGGTCAACCTGGTGGGCTCGCCTATCCTCACCGAGGGGCAGGTCAGTGGCATCGTGGTGGTGTTGCACGACATGACCCAGGAGCGCCAGTACATCGCCAACCTGTCCTGGCAGGCCACCCACGATGCCCTGACCGGGCTGGCCAACCGTCGCGAGTTCGAGTACCGCCTGGAGCAGGCGCTCAATGGTCTGGCCCGCCAGGCCGGACGGCATTCGCTGATGTTCCTCGACCTGGATCAGTTCAAGCTGGTCAACGACACCTGTGGCCATGCCGCCGGCGACGAACTGCTGCGGCATATCTGCGCAGTGCTGCAGTCGGGCCTGCGCGAGGGCGACACCTTGGCGCGCCTGGGGGGCGACGAGTTCGGCGTGCTGTTGGAAAACTGCCCTCCGGACCAGGCCGAGCGCATCGCCGAGCAGTTGCGCCAAGCCGTGCAGAGCCTGCATTTCGTGTGGAAAGGCAGGCCCTTCGTCACCACGGTCAGTATCGGTCTGGTGCATATCGCCCAGGTGCCCAGCACTCTGGAGGCATCGTTGCGCGCGGCGGACATGGCCTGCTACATGGCCAAGGAGAAAGGGCGCAACCGGGTGCAGGTCTATCACGCCGACGACAGCGAGCTGTCCATGCGCTTCGGTGAAATGGCCTGGATCCAGCGCCTGCACGTGGCGCTGGAGGAGAACCGCTTCTGCCTCTATGCCCAGGAAATCGCCCCTTTGCATCCCCACGAGGGGCCGGGGCATATCGAAATCCTCTTGCGCTTGCACGACGAAAGCGGGCGCACCATCCTCCCCGACAGTTTCATTCCCGCAGCCGAGCGCTACGGCCTGATGACCGCGCTCGATCGCTGGGTGGTGCGCAGCGTGTTCCAGGTGATTCGCCAGTGCCTGGACGAGGGGCGGGAAGGGCCGTTGGCCATGTGCGCCATCAACCTCTCGGGCTCGAGCATCGGCGACGACAAGTTCCTCGAGTACCTGCAGCGCCTGTTTGGCGAGTTCGACATTCCGCCACGGCTGATCTGTTTTGAAATTACCGAAACCAGTGCCATCGCCAATCTAGGCAGCGCAATCCGGTTCATCAATGAATTGAAAGGATTGGGCTGCAAATTCTCGCTGGACGACTTCTGCGCCGGAATGTCGTCATTCGCCTATTTGAAGCATTTGCCTGTAGACTTCCTGAAGATCGACGGAAGTTTCGTCAAGGACATGCTCGATGACCCGATCAACCGGGCGATGGTCGAAGTGATCAATCACATCGGCCACGTCATGGGTAAAAGGACCATCGCCGAGTTCGTCGAGACGCCACTGATCGAGCAGGCTTTGCAGGAGATCGGCGTGGACTACGCCCAGGGATATCTGATCGAACGCCCGCAAGTGTTCACTTGCGACAGCCTGCAGCGCCAACGGATTGCCGCGAGGCCCCTTCTGCACCGGGCGCCGGGGACCTTTCGCTGAACACCGTCCGGAAATCACAGGGAATCAAGGAGCTGACAGTGATCGACGCGTTCGTAAGGATCGGACCATTGATGGATCCGGCCAGTTATCCGCAGTGGGCCCAACAACTGATTGAGGATTGCCGCGAAAGCAAGCGACGGGTGGTGGAGCATGAGTTCTACCAACGCCTGCGCGATGGCCAGCTCAAGCAGTCGACCATCCGCCAGTACCTGATCGGTGGCTGGCCGGTGGTCGAGCAGTTCTCCCTCTACATGGCCCACAACCTCACCAAGACCCGATACGCCCGGCACCCCGGCGAAGACATGGCGCGCCGCTGGCTGATGCGCAACATCCGCGTCGAGCTCAACCATGCCGACTACTGGGTGCATTGGTGCCAGGCCCATGGCATCCACCTGCATGAGCTGCAGTCCCAGGAAGTGCCGCCCGAGCTCAATGGTTTGAACGACTGGTGTTGGCGGGTATGCGCCACCGAGTCGCTGGCCATTGCCATGGCAGCCACCAACTACGCCATCGAAGGGGCCACCGGCGAATGGTCGGCAGTGGTTTGCGCCGAAGATACCTACGCCCAGGGCTTCCCCGAAGACACCCGCAAGCGCGCCATGAAATGGTTGAAGATGCATGCGCAGTATGACGATGCGCACCCGTGGGAGGCGCTGGAAATCATCTGTACCTTGGCGGGCGAGAGCCCGACCCTGGGGCTGCGCACCGAATTGCGCCGGGCGATCTGCAAGAGCTACGACTGCATGTTCCTGTTCCTGGAGCGTTGCATGCAGCTCGAAGGGCGCCAGCAGGGGCGTCTGCGCCCGGCCTTGGCGGCGGGCTGAACCATCGCGGGGCAAGTCGCACCGCCGCTCCCACGCAGCAAGGCGTGGGGGTGGGCTTGCCCCGCGAGCAGTCTTGTCGTTTTTACTGCGCGTTCAGCGCCTGCCCATTCACGTCCTTGCTGTCCGGCCCCATCAGGTACAGGTACACCGGCATGATGTCCTCGGGCAGCGGGTTGTTCTGCGGGTTTTCGCTCGGATAGGCCTGGGCGCGCATCGCCGTGCGCGTGGCGCCCGGGTTGATGCTGTTGGAGCGCACCGGCGCGACGCCTTCCAGTTCGTCCGCCAGGGTCTGCATCAGGCCTTCGGTGGCGAATTTTGACACCCCGTAGGCGCCCCAGTACGCGCGGCCCTTGCGTCCGACACTGCTGGAGGTGAACACCACCGAAGCGTCCTCCGACAGTTTGAGCAGCGGCAGCAAGGTGCTGGTCAGCATGAAGGTGGCGTTGACGTTGATGTGCATCACGCGCATGAAGTTGTCGCCCGACAGCTGCTCCAGCGGCGTGCGCGGGCCAATGATCGAGGCGTTGTTGAGCAGGCCGTCGAGGCGGCCGAACTGGTCCTCGATCATCACTGCCAGTTCGTCGTACTGGTGGGGCAGGGCGGTTTCCAGGTTGAACGGGATCGCCACCGGCTGCGGGTGGCCGGCGGCTTCGATCTGGTCGTAGACCTCGTTCAGGTTGGCTTCGGTCTTGCCCAGCAGCAGCACGGTGGCGCCTAGGGCGGCATAGGCCTTGGCGGCGGCGGCGCCGATACCGCGACCGGCACCGGTGACCAGGATGATCCGGCCTTTGAGCAGGTCGGGGCGGGCGGTGTAGTCGAACATAGGTCTGTCCTTGAATATGAGCTGCAAGCTGTAAGCGGCAAGCTACAAGAGAAAGCGGATCAGTGTTGGATCTGCTCTTTCTCGAGGCTTGAAGCTCGACGCTTGCGACTTGAAATCAGCAGCCGCACAGCGCGCTGTCGATCACCTTGCGCAGTTCCAGCGGGTGGTCCACCACCACGTCGGCACCCCAGTTGTTGGGGTTGTCCTCTGGATGAATGTAGCCATAGCGCACCGCCGCGGTGCGGGTGCCGGCGTCGCGGCCGGACTCGATGTCGCGCAGGTCGTCGCCGACGAACAAGACGCTGGCCGGGTCCAGGTCGAGGGTCTTGCATGCCAGGATCAGCGGCTCGGGATCGGGCTTGCTGTTCTTCACATGATCCGGGCAGATCAGCAGGGCCGAGCGCTCGGCCAGGCCCAGGCGTTGCATGATCGGCTCGGCGAAGCGCACCGGCTTGTTGGTGACCACGCCCCACAGCAGGTTGCCTTTCTCGATGTCGGCCAGCAGCTCCGGCATGCCATCGAACAGCTTGCTATGCACCGCGCAATCGCGCTGGTAGCGCTCGAGGAACTCCAGGCGCAGGGCTTCGAAGCCGTCGGCCTCGGGGTCCATGGCGAAGGTCGCGGCGACCATGGCGCGGGCGCCACCGGAAATCACCTCGCGGATACGTGCGTCGTCGATGGCCGGCAGGCCGCGATCGGTGAGCATCGCCTGGCAGATGGCGATGAAGTCCGGCGCCGTGTCCAGCAGGGTGCCGTCCATGTCGAAGAGTACTGCTCGCAGGCGCATGCTCATTCCTCGCGCAGGGTCTGGATCATGTAGTTGACGTCGACGTCGTTGCACAGCTTGTAGTGCTTGGTCAGCGGGTTGTAGGTCAGGCCGATGATGTCCTTGACCTCGAGGCCTGCGGCACGGCTCCAGGCGCCCAGCTCGGAGGGGCGGATGAACTTCTTGAAGTCGTGGGTGCCGCGCGGCAGCATCTTCAGTACGTATTCGGCGCCGATGATCGCCAGCAGGTAGGCCTTGGGGTTGCGGTTGATGGTCGAGAAGAACACCTGGCCGCCGGGCTTGACCATGCGGTAGCAGGCGCGAATCACCGACGAAGGGTCGGGTACGTGCTCGAGCATTTCCAGGCAGGTGACCACGTCGAACTGGCCAGGCATCTCCTCGGCCAGGGCTTCGGCAGTGATCTGCCGGTACTCTACCGCAACGCCCGACTCCAGCTGGTGCAGCTGGGCCACCGCCAGCGGCGCCTCGCCCATGTCGATGCCGGTGACGGTGGCGCCACGCTGGGCCATCGCCTCGCTGAGGATGCCGCCGCCGCAGCCGACGTCCAGCACCTTCTTGCCGGCCAGGCCGACGCGCTCGTCGATCCAGTTGACCCGCAGCGGGTTGATGTCGTGCAGTGGCTTGAACTCGCTCTCGCGGTCCCACCAGCGGTGGGCCAGGGCTTCGAACTTGGCGATTTCGGCGTGGTCGACGTTGCTCATGGGAACAGTCCTCTGAATCTTCGATAAATAGTGTCGCGGGCCGGCAGCCGCAGCTGCCAGCCGTTCATTCATTGCGCCCGCCGATACGGGCCCCCCAGGCGCGGGCGTTGGCCGCTAGCGCGGCTTCGTCCATCCGTGTCAGGCGGCGGTCCTCGACCAGTTGCTGTCCGGCGACCCAGACATCCTTCACGCAGTCGCGGCCGGTGGCGTAGATCAGCTGCGAGACCGGGTCGTGTACCGGTTGCTGTGCCAGCCCCGACAGGTCGAAGATGGCCAGGTCGGCGGACTTGCCCACCTCGAGCGAGCCGGTGATCGCTTCCAGCCCCAGCGCCCGGGCGCCGTTGAGCGTGGCCATGCGCAGTGCCCGGTGGGCGTCCAGGGCGGTGGCCGAGCCGGAGACGGCCTTGGCCAGCAACGCGGCGGTACGGGTTTCACCGAGCAGGTCGAGGTCGTTGTTGCTGGCGGCGCCGTCGGTACCGACGGCCACGTTCACCCCGGCCTGCCACAGACGCTCCACCGGGCAGAAACCGCTGGCGAGCTTGAGGTTGGATTCGGGGCAGTGAATCACGCTGGTGTTGCTTTCTACCAGCAGCGCCAGGTCGTCGTCGCTGACCTGGGTCATGTGTACCGCCTGCAGGTTCGGGCCCAGCAGGCCCAGGCGCGCGAGGCGCGCCAGCGGCCGCTCGCCGTTGTCCTTGAGCGCCTGCTCGACCTCGCTGGCGGTCTCGTGGATGTGCATGTGCAGCGGTGCGTCCAGCTGGTCGGCGATCACCCGGATCTTCTCCAGGTTCTCGTCGCTCACCGTGTAGGGCGCGTGCGGACCGAGAGCGATGCTGATGCGCGGGTGGTGGCGCAGGTCGCCGAACAGTTCGATGGCCAGGTGCAAGGCCTCGTCCGGGGAGCGTGCTCCGGGGATGGGGAAATCCAGCAGCGGCACGGCGATCTGCGCGCGGATACCGCTGCGGTGTACGCGGTCGCAGGCCTCGCGGGGATAGAAATACATGTCGGCGAAGCAGGTGATGCCGCCCTTGAGCTGTTCGGCGATGGCCAGGTCGGTGCCGTCGCGCACGAAGGCTTCGTCCACCCACCGGCCCTCGGCGGGCCAGATGTGCTCCTGTAGCCAGGTCATCAGCGGCAGGTCGTCGGCCAGGCCGCGGAACAGGGCCATGGCGGCGTGGCCATGGGCATTGACCAGCCCGGGCGTCAGCAGGCAGTCGGGCAGCGTCCGCACGTCTCGGGCCTGCGGCGCCCGCTCGCGTGGGCCTAGCCAGGCGATCTGACCGTCGCGGATGCCCAGCGCATGGCCCTCCAGCACGACCCCGGCCGGCTCCACGGGAACCAACCAGTCCGGCACAAGCAGCAGGTCGAGGAGGGGAGTGGCGGTGGGCATGCGCGACATATACCTGGATCGGTTCGGCTAAACGCGCAGTATACCCGAGCGTCCGCGGCGCAGGCTCGCTATAATCGCCGGCTTTTGATGCCAGGGCGACGGGGAGAGGCGATGCGCGAGCAACTGATGGCGGCGGAGACAGTGACGGGCATCGAGTGGCGCGATGGCGTGCTGCACCTGCTCGACCAGCGCTTGCTGCCGCTTGAGCAGTCCTGGCTGGCCTGCACCGAGGCCGCCGAGGTGGCTGAGGCGATCAGCGACATGGCTGTGCGTGGCGCTCCAGCGATCGGCATCTGTGCTGCCTACGGCCTGGTGCTGGCGCTGCGCCGTCGCCTCGCCGAAGGCGAGAACTGGGAGGAGTCCCTTGAAGAAGACTTCATGATGCTGGGCGAGGCGCGACCCACCCCGGCCAACCTGTTCTGGGCGCTCAATCGCATGCGTGAGCGCCTGCAGCGCCTGCGCCCAGATGAGGACGTACTGAAGGTGATGGAGGCCGAGGCGGTGGCGATTCACCAGAGCGATCGCGAGGCCAACCTGACCATGGCCCAGTTCGGTGTCGAACAGATCCGCCGGCACCAGGGCAGCGAACAGGCCCTGCTCACCCACGGCAACGCCGGAGCCCTGGCCACCGGTGGCTTCGGCACCGCCCTGGGGGTGATCCGCGCCGCCACCCTGGAGGGGATGGTCGAGCAGGTCTATGCCTGCGAGTCGCGGCCATGGCTGCAGGGTTCGCGCCTGACCGCCTGGGAGCTGGCCGCCGACGGTGTGCCGGTGACCGTGGTCGCCGACGCCGCGGCCGGGCACCTGATGAAAACCAAGGGCATCACCTGGGTGGTGGTCGGCGCCGACTGCATTGCCGCCAATGGCGATGTGGCGGCGAAGATCGGCACCTACCAGATGGCGGTGGCGGCCATGCACCATGGGCTGCGCTTCATGGTGGTGGCGCCGAGCACCAGCATCGATCTGAACCTGCCCACCGGCGAGGATATCCCGCTGGAGATTCGCGGCGAGGAGGAGTTGCTGGAAGTGTCGGGCATCCAGGTAACCGCCGATGTCGAGGCCTATAACCCGATAGTCGACGTCACGCCGGCCGACCTGATCGATGTGATCGTCACCGAGAAGGGCGTGGTCGAGCGCCCGGACACGCCGAAAATCGCCCAGTTGATGTGCCGAAAACGCCTCCATTGAGGCGTTTTTTCACCCGTTTGGAGGGTGCTGTACGGCAACCTGCCATATCTCCCATGCGCGCAGCGTTTGTGATACCATCCGGCAGTTTCCAAGGCCGCTCTTTACCGCGGCCTTCATTGCGCAGATCCATGGCACAACTCATTGATTTGTCGTAAGTCGTCGCACCCCAATTGCGCTGCGGCGGCGAGCTTCGTTCGTCCTTCGAGGGATCAGGCGAAGTTTCACCAGAAAAAGGAATCAGGCTTCTCATGGGCGAACTGGCCAAAGAAATCCTCCCGGTCAATATCGAAGACGAACTGAGACAGTCTTACCTCGACTACGCGATGAGCGTTATTGTCGGGCGAGCGCTGCCCGATGCGCGTGACGGCTTGAAGCCCGTGCATCGCCGCGTTCTGTATGCGATGAGCGAACTGGGCAACGACTGGAACAAGCCGTACAAGAAATCCGCCCGTGTGGTCGGTGACGTGATCGGTAAGTACCACCCGCACGGCGACACCGCCGTGTACGACACCATCGTGCGCATGGCCCAGCCATTCTCGCTGCGCTATCTGCTGGTCGATGGCCAGGGCAACTTCGGCTCGGTGGACGGCGACAACGCCGCGGCCATGCGATACACCGAAGTGCGCATGTCCAAGCTGGCCCATGAGCTGCTGGCCGACCTGCACAAAGAGACCGTCGACTGGGTACCGAACTACGACGGTACCGAGCAGATCCCGGCGGTCATGCCGACCAAGATCCCCAACCTGCTGGTCAACGGTTCCAGCGGTATCGCCGTGGGCATGGCCACCAACATCCCGCCGCACAACCTCGGCGAAGTGATCGACGGCTGCCTGGCGCTGATCGACAACTCCGACATCACGGTCGATGAGCTGATGCAGTTCATCCCGGGGCCGGACTTTCCGACAGCGGGCCTGATCAATGGTCGCCAAGGCATCATCGAGGCCTATCGCACCGGTCGTGGCCGCATCTATATGCGTGCCCGCTCCGAGATCGAAGATATCGACAAGGTCGGTGGCCGCCAGCAGATCGTCGTCACCGAACTCCCGTACCAGTTGAACAAGGCGCGTCTGATCGAGAAGATCGCCGAGCTGGTCAAAGAGAAGAAGATCGAAGGCATCACCGAGCTGCGCGACGAGTCCGACAAGGACGGCATGCGCATCGTCATCGAGCTGCGCCGCGGCGAGGTGCCGGAGGTGGTGCTCAACAACCTCTACCAGCAGACCCAGCTGCAGAGCGTGTTCGGCATCAACATCGTCGCCCTGATCGACGGTCGTCCGCGCCTGCTGAACCTGAAAGACCTGCTCGAGGCTTTCGTTCGTCACCGTCGCGAGGTGGTCACCCGCCGCACCGTGTTCGAGCTGCGCAAGGCCCGCGAGCGTGGCCATATCCTTGAAGGCCAGGCGGTCGCGCTGTCCAACATCGACCCGGTCATCGCCCTGATCAAAGCCTCGCCGACGCCGTCCGAAGCCAAGGAAGCGCTGATCAGCACGGCCTGGGAGTCCAGCGCGGTACAGGTCATGGTCGAGCGCGCCGGTGCCGAGTCGTGCCGTCCGGAAGATCTGCCGGAGCAGTACGGCCTGCGTGAAGGCAAGTACTACCTGTCGCCAGAGCAGGCCCAGGCCATCCTGGAGCTGCGCCTGCACCGCCTGACCGGCCTCGAGCACGAGAAGCTGCTGGCCGAGTACCAGGAGATCCTCGAGCAGATCGGCGAGCTGATCCGCATCCTCAGCAGCGCCGAGCGCCTGATGGAAGTGATCCGCGAAGAGCTTGAAGCGATCCGCGCCGAGTACGGCGATGCCCGTCGCACCGAAATCCTCAATGCCAGCCACGACCTCAACTACGGCGACATGATCCCGGAAGAAGAGCGTGTAGTGACCATTTCCCACGGCGGCTACGCGAAAACGCAACCGCTGTCCGCCTACCAGGCCCAGCGCCGCGGCGGCAAGGGCAAGTCGGCTACCGGCGTCAAGGACGAGGACTACATCGAGCACCTGCTGGTCGCCAACAGCCACGCCACCCTGCTGCTGTTCTCCAGCAAGGGCAAGGTGTACTGGAAGAAGACCTACGAAATCCCCGAGGCCTCTCGCGCCGCCCGCGGCCGTCCGCTGGTCAACCTGTTGCCGCTGGAGGAAGGTGAGCGCATCACCGCCATGCTGCAGGTCGACCTGGAGGCCTTGCAGCAGAGCGCTGACGCCGACGAAGAGCTGGAGGACGCGGAAGACACCGTGCTCGAAGGCGAACTGGTCGAGGCCGAGGAAATCGACGAGGAAGATGGCGACACGCCTGAGTGGCTGGCAGAGCCGACCGGCGCCTACATCTTCATGGCGACCGCTTCCGGTACTGTTAAAAAGACCCCGCTGGTGCAGTTCGCCCGTCCGCGCTCCAACGGCCTGATCGCCTTGAAGCTCAAGGAAGGTGACACCCTGATCGCCGCCGCCATCACCGACGGTGCCAAGGAAGTCATGATGTTCTCCGACGCCGGCAAGGTGATCCGTTTCGCCGAAAGCGTGGTCCGCGAGATGGGTCGTAACGCCCGTGGCGTGCGTGGCATGAAACTGGGCAAGGGCCAGCAGATCATCTCCATGCTGATTCCGGAGTCCGGCGCGCAGATCCTCACCGCCTCCGAGCGCGGCTTCGGCAAGCGCACTCCGCTGTCCAAGTTCCCGCGTCGTGGCCGTGGCGGCCAGGGCGTGATCGCCATGGGTACCAAGGGCCGCAACGGCTTGCTGATCGGTGCGATCCAGGTGCAGGAAGGTGAAGAGATCATGCTGATCTCCGACCAAGGTACCCTGGTGCGTACGCGGGTCGGTGAGGTCTCCAGCCTGAGCCGTAACACCCAGGGTGTGACGCTGATCAAGCTGGCCAGCGACGAGACGTTGGTGGGCCTTGAGCGTGTCCAGGAACCATCCGAGGAAGAGCTCGACGAGCTGGTCGAGACGGACGAGGAGGGCGCCCCGCTCGATGCGGTGGGCGAGGACGACGCAGGCGTCGAAGAGGCGCCTCAGGAATAACCGATGCAACAACCCGGACGGGGCGACCAAGGTCGCCCCGTTTGACTGATGAAGGTGGGTATTGGGGCGCGGTGCGGTCCCAATGCAGACCGCACAGTCTTGATGGGGCCGCAGCGAATTACGATTTTGTTCTATTTGGCAGAGCGAGAGTGGATGTGAGCAAACGAGCCTTTAACTTCTGCGCAGGCCCTGCCGCGCTTCCGGATGCCGTGCTGCAGCGTGCCCAGGCCGAGATGCTGGACTGGCGCGGCAAGGGTCTGTCGGTGATGGAAATGAGCCATCGCAGTGACGACTATGTGGCTATCGCCGAAAAGGCCGAGCAGGACCTGCGTGATCTGCTGTCCGTCCCCTCGAACTACAAGGTGCTGTTCCTGCAGGGTGGCGCCAGCCAGCAGTTCGCCGAGATCCCGCTGAACCTGCTGCCGGAGAACGGCACCGCCGATTACGTCGAGACCGGCATCTGGTCGAAGAAGGCCATCGAGGAGGCGCGTCGTTTCGGCAGCGTCAACGTTGCCGCGAGTGCCAAGCCCTACGACTACCTGGCCATCCCGGGCCAGAACGAGTGGCAGCTGACCAAGAACGCAGCCTACGTCCACTATGCGTCCAACGAGACCATTGGTGGCCTGCAGTTCGACTGGGTGCCCGAGACTGGTGATGTCCCGCTGGTGGTCGACATGTCCTCGGACATCCTGTCGCGTCCGATCGATGTGTCGCAGTACGGCCTGATCTACGCCGGCGCGCAGAAGAACATCGGCCCGAGCGGCCTGGTGGTGGTGATCGTGCGCGAAGACCTGCTGGGTCGTGCCCGCAGCAGCTGCCCGACCATGCTCGACTACAAGGTGTCGGCTGACAACGGCTCGATGTACAACACTCCGGCCACCTATTCCTGGTACCTCTCGGGCCTGGTGTTCGAGTGGCTCAAGGAGCAGGGTGGCGTCGAGGCCATGGAGCAGCGCAACCGCGCCAAGAAAGAGCGCCTGTACGGCTTCATCGATGCCAGCGAGTTCTACACCAACCCGATCAGCGTCAATGCCCGTTCGTGGATGAACGTGCCGTTCCGCCTGGCCGACGAGCGTCTGGACAAGGCCTTCCTGGCTGGCGCCGATGCCCGTGGCCTGCTCAACCTCAAGGGCCATCGTTCGGTCGGCGGCATGCGTGCCTCGATCTACAACGCCCTGGGCCTGGAGGCTGTCGAGGCGCTGGTGCAGTACATGGGTGAATTCGAGAAGGAGCACGGCTGATGTCCGATCAGGAGCTCAAGGCCCTGCGTGTGCGCATCGACAGCCTCGACGAGAAAATCCTCGAGCTGATCAGTGAGCGCGCCCGTTGCGCCCAGGAAGTGGCCAAGGTCAAGACCGCATCGCTGCCTGAAGGCGAGGCGCCGGTGTTCTACCGCCCCGAGCGCGAGGCCGCGGTGCTCAAGCGCGTCATGCAGCGTAACCAGGGGCCGCTGGACAATGAAGAGATGGCGCGGCTGTTCCGCGAGATCATGTCCTCCTGCCTGGCGCTCGAAGAGCCGCTGAAAGTGGCCTACCTCGGCCCTGAAGGGACCTTCACCCAGGCCGCCGCCATGAAACACTTCGGCCATGCCGTGGTCAGCCGCCCGATGGCGGCCATCGACGAGGTGTTCCGCGAAGTGGCGGCGGGTGCGGTCAATTTCGGTGTGGTGCCGGTGGAGAACTCCACCGAGGGCGCCGTCAGCCACACGCTGGACAGCTTCCTCGAGCATGACATGGTGATCTGCGGCGAAGTCGAGCTGCGTATCCATCATCACCTGCTGGTGGGCGAGAACACCAAGACCGACAGCATCACCCGCATCTACTCTCATGCCCAGTCGCTGGCCCAGTGCCGCAAATGGCTGGACGCCCACTATCCGAACGTCGAGCGCGTGGCTGTGTCGAGCAACGCAGAGGCGGCCAAGCGGGTCAAGGGCGAGTGGAACTCGGCAGCGATCGCCGGCGACATGGCGGCCAACTTGTATGGTCTGACCCGTCTGGCCGAGAAGATCGAGGACCGCCCGGACAACTCCACGCGCTTCCTGATGATCGGCAATCAGGAAGTGCCGCCGACCGGCGACGACAAGACCTCGATCATCGTCTCCATGAGCAACAAGCCGGGCGCGCTGCACGAGTTGCTGGTGCCGTTCCACGAGAACGGCATCGACCTCACGCGCATCGAGACCCGTCCGTCGCGCAGCGGCAAGTGGACCTACGTGTTCTTCATCGACTTCGTTGGCCATCACCGTGATCCGCTGATCAAGGCGGTGCTCGAGCAGATCAGCCAGGAGGCTGTGGCGCTGAAGGTGCTGGGCTCTTATCCGAAAGCGGTGCTTTGATCGATTTTTTTGGGGTCGCTTTGCGGCCCATCGCCGGCAAGCCGGCTCCCACAGGGAGCGGTGTGTCGCTGGCCTATGTGGGAGCTGGCTTGCCAGCGATGGGCTGCGCAGCAGCCCCCTGCGGTCTCAACGACTGGCATGTTTTTGAACAGGGTTCGCACTCGTGGTTAATGCTGTAACAAACAATCCCGCTCCGCTCATCGACCGTCTGGTGGTCGTAGGCCTCGGCCTGATCGGCGGCTCCTTCGCCAAGGGCCTGCGCGAAAGCGGCCTGTGCCGCGAAGTGGTCGGCGTCGACCTCGACGCCGATTCGCGCAAACAAGCCGTGGCGCTTGGCGTGGTCGATCGCTGCGAGGCAGACCTTGCGGCCGCTTGTGTCGGCGCCGACGTCATCCAGTTGGCTGTGCCGATCCTGGCCATGGAGAAAGTCCTGGCTCGCCTGGCCCAGCTCGACCTGGGTAATGCGGTGATCACCGACGTGGGCAGCGCCAAGGGTAATGTGGTGCGTGCCGCGCGCGAGGCGTTTGCCGAGCGCCTGCCGCGTTTCGTGCCGGGGCACCCGATCGCCGGGTCCGAGCAGAGTGGGGTGGAGGCCTCCAATGCGGCGCTGTTCCGTCGGCACAAGGTGATCCTCACTCCGCTGGCGGAAACCGAGCCGAGCGCACTCGCTCTGGTGGATCGGCTCTGGCGCGCGCTGGATGCCGATGTCGAGCACATGTCGGTGGAACGCCATGACGAAGTGCTGGCCGCCACCAGTCACCTGCCGCACCTGCTGGCCTTCGGCCTGGTCGACTCGCTGGCCAAGCGCAATGAAAACCTGGAGATCTTCCGGTACGCTGCGGGAGGCTTCCGCGATTTCACGAGAATCGCCGGCAGCGACCCGATCATGTGGCACGACATCTTCCTCGCCAACCGCGAGGCGGTCTTGCGCACTCTCGATACATTTCGCAGCGACCTCGACGCCTTGCGCGACGCGGTCGATGCTGGGGACGGGCACCAACTGCTGGGCGTGTTCACCCGCGCCCGGGTTGCCCGCGAGCATTTCAGTAAAATCCTTGCCCGTCGGGCCTATGTGGACGCTATGAACGCCAACGATCTGATTTTCCTGGCCCAACCGGGTGGCCGCGTGTCCGGACGGATCCGCGTACCTGGCGACAAATCGATTTCCCATCGCTCGATCATGCTTGGTTCGCTGGCCGAGGGCACGACGGAAGTCGAAGGTTTCCTCGAGGGTGAAGATGCCCTGGCGACCTTGCAGGCCTTCCGTGACATGGGCGTGGTCATCGAAGGGCCGCACCATGGTCGCGTAACCATTCACGGTGTTGGCCTGCATGGTCTGAAGCCGCCGCCCGGCCCGCTGTACGTGGGCAACTCCGGCACCTCGATGCGCCTGCTGTCCGGCCTGCTGGCAGCGCAGTCGTTCGACACCACCATGACCGGCGACGCCTCGCTGTCCAAGCGCCCGATGAACCGCGTGGCCAATCCGCTGCGTGAAATGGGTGCTGTGGTCGAGACCGGCCCTGAAGGGCGTCCGCCGCTGACCATCCGTGGTGGGCACAAGCTCAAGGCGCTGAACTACACGCTGCCGATGGCCAGTGCCCAGGTCAAGTCGTGCCTGCTGCTGGCCGGCCTGTACGCCGAAGGCACCACCACTGTCACCGAGCCTGCGCCTACCCGTGACCACACCGAGCGCATGCTGCGCGGCTTCGGCTATGCGGTCGAGTCGAATGGTCCGGTGGCCTCCCTGCAGTCTGGTGGCAAGCTCACCGCCACCCGCATCGAAGTGCCGGCGGATATTTCCTCCTCGGCGTTCTTCCTGGTGGCGGCGTCCATCGCCGAGGGTTCCGAGCTGGTCCTGGAGCACGTTGGTATCAACCCGACCCGTACCGGCGTGATCGACATCCTGCGCCTGATGGGCGGCGACATCACCCTGGAAAACCAGCGTGAAGTCGGTGGCGAGCCGGTGGCCGACTTGCGCGTGCGTGGCGCCAAGCTCAAGGGTATCGACATCCCGGAAGAGCTGGTGCCGCTGGCCATCGACGAGTTCCCGGTGCTGTTCGTCGCCGCCGCCTGCGCCGAAGGGCGTACCGTGCTGCGTGGCGCCGAAGAGCTGCGGGTCAAGGAGTCGGACCGCATCCAGGTGATGGCCGACGGCCTGATCGCCCTGGGCGTGAAGTGCGAGCCAACCCCGGACGGCATTATCATCGACGGCGGCCAGATCGGCGGCGGCGAAGTGCATGGCCACGGCGACCATCGCATCGCCATGGCCTTCAGCATCGCCTCGCTGCGCGCCAGCGCGCCGATCGTGATCCATGACTGCGCCAACGTCGCCACTTCGTTCCCTAACTTCCTGGCGCTGTGCAAGGAAGTTGGCATCCGCGTAGCCGAAGAGGGCAAGTCGTGAAGTCGCAAGCTCCGGTCATCACCATCGACGGCCCAAGCGGCTCGGGCAAGGGTACCGTGGCAGGGCTGCTGGCTCGTGAGCTGGGCTGGCGTCTGCTCGACTCCGGCGCGTTGTATCGCCTGCTGGCATTCAACGCCAGCAACCACGGTGTCGACCTGACCAACGAAGAGCTGCTCAAGGCTCTGGCGGCGCATCTGGATGTGCAGTTCATCGCCGCCGAGCCTGGCAAGCTGCAGCAGATCATTCTTGAGGGTGAGGATGTCAGCAACATCATCCGCACCGAGACCGTTGGTGCGGGCGCCTCGATGGTCGCCTCGCTGCCGGCGGTGCGTGAGGCGTTGCTGCAGCGCCAGCGTGCTTTCCGTGAAGCCCCTGGGCTGATCGCCGATGGTCGCGATATGGGAACCGTGGTATTCCCGGATGCACCGTTGAAGGTGTTCCTCACCGCCAGTGCCGAGGAACGTGCCCGTCGCCGTTACCTGCAGTTGAAGGGCAAGGGCGAAGATGTTAGTCTGTCGAGTCTGCTAGATGAGATCCGTGCGCGCGATGAGCGCGACACCCAACGTGCAGTGGCCCCGCTCAAGCCGGCGGCCGATGCTATCCAGTTGGATTCCACGGAGTTGTCCATCGAGCAGGTGCTGCAACGCATCAGAAGCGAGCTCGCCCTGCGCGACTTGGTCTGATGGAGAGGAGGGCCGGCAGGGGCACCAGTCAACGTCCTGTCAGCGCTTCTTAACTTAACGAAACCCACATTGTCTGGAATGTGGCTATGGGCGTTTTTATCGCCCGAATCTACAGGAATTAAAATGAGCGAAAGCTTTGCAGAACTCTTTGAAGAAAGCCTGAAAACCCTCAATCTTCAGCCGGGTGCAATCATCACCGGTATCGTTGTCGACATCGACGGCGACTGGGTTACCGTACACGCTGGCCTGAAGTCCGAGGGTGTCATCCCGCTCGAGCAGTTCTACAACGAAACTGGCGAACTGACCATCAAGGTCGGTGACGAAGTTCACGTTGCGCTGGACGCGGTCGAAGACGGCTTCGGCGAAACCAAGCTGTCCCGTGAAAAAGCCAAGCGCGCCGAGTGCTGGATTGTTCTGGAAGCTGCTTTCGCTGCTGAAGAAGTGGTCAAGGGCGTTATCAACGGTAAGGTTAAAGGCGGCTTCACTGTCGACGTTAACGGCATCCGTGCGTTCCTGCCGGGCTCCCTGGTTGATGTCCGCCCAGTGCGCGACACCACCCACCTCGAAGGCAAAGAGCTGGAATTCAAGGTCATCAAGCTGGACCAGAAGCGCAACAACGTTGTCGTTTCCCGTCGCAGCGTCCTGGAAGCCGAAAACAGCGCCGAGCGCGAAGCTCTGCTGGAATCGCTGCAGGAAGGCCAGCAGGTCAAAGGTATCGTCAAGAACCTCACCGACTACGGTGCGTTCGTTGACCTGGGCGGCGTCGATGGTCTGCTGCACATCACCGACATGGCCTGGAAGCGTATCAAGCACCCGTCCGAGATCGTCAACGTTGGTGACGAGATCGACGTCAAGGTCCTGAAGTACGATCGTGAGCGCAACCGCGTTTCGCTGGGCCTGAAGCAACTGGGCGAAGACCCATGGGTTGCTATCAAAGCCCGTTACCCAGAGAGCACCCGCGTGACTGCTCGCGTTACCAACCTGACCGACTACGGCTGCTTCGCTGAGCTGGAAGAAGGCGTTGAAGGTCTGGTACACGTTTCCGAAATGGACTGGACCAACAAGAACATCCACCCGTCGAAAGTCGTTCAGGTTGGCGACGAAGTGGAAGTCATGGTTCTGGACATCGACGAAGAGCGTCGTCGTATCTCCCTGGGCATCAAGCAGTGCAAATCGAACCCATGGGAAGACTTCTCCGGCCAGTTCAACAAGGGTGACAAGATCACCGGTACCATCAAGTCGATCACCGACTTCGGTATCTTCATCGGCCTGGACGGCGGCATCGACGGTCTGGTTCACCTGTCCGACATCTCCTGGAACGAAGCTGGCGAAGAAGCCGTGCGTCGCTTCAAGAAGGGCGACGAGCTGGAAACCGTCATCCTGTCGGTTGATCCAGAGCGCGAGCGCATCTCCCTGGGCATCAAGCAGCTGGAAGACGATCCGTTCTCCAACTTCGTTGCTGTCAACGACAAGGGCGCTATCGTCAAGGGTATCGTCAAGGAAGTTGACGCCAAGGGCGCTATCGTGACCCTGGCCGACGACATCGAAGCCACTCTGAAAGCTTCCGAAATCAGCCGTGACCGCGTTGAAGACGCCCGTAACGTGCTGAAGGAAGGCGAAGAGATCGAAGCTAAGATCATCAGCGTCGACCGCAAGTCCCGCGTTATCAGCCTGTCCATCAAGTCGAAGGACGATGCTGAAGAGCGCGAAGCCATCCAGAGCCTGAAAAACGCTCCGGAAGCGGCTGCCGACACCACCATGGCTGCGCTGCTGCGCGAAGCTATGGCCAAGCAGAACTGAGTTCTGTTTGATCGGTAAAAAGGGCGACCCTCGGGTCGCCCTTTTTTGTGCCTGTTATTTCTCGGCAGGTGTGGAGCCTCCGGTGCCCTGGCCCGATTCCTGGCAGCTTGTCATGGCTGTGAACAAATCCTTACCTTGAATTTTTTTGTTTAGTCAAGAACCGGCCTGTTCAAATCGCTCGGAGCGTGCTACAAACTGATTAAGCAATGATCTAGCTGCTTGATAACGAAGGGAAAAATATGACGAAGTCGGAGCTGATCGAACGTATTGTCACCCATCAGGGGCTGCTCTCGTCCAAGGACGTCGAGCTGGCCATCAAGACCATGCTTGAGCAGATGTCCCAGTGTCTAGCGACCGGGGATCGTATCGAGATCCGTGGCTTCGGTAGTTTTTCCCTGCACTACCGCGCGCCCCGTGTAGGTCGCAATCCCAAAACCGGTCAGTCGGTCAGTCTCGACGGCAAGTACGTGCCGCATTTCAAGCCCGGCAAGGAGTTGCGTGATCGGGTCAATGAAGATGAGCACGTGCCCCATTGAGTGAAGGAGCAGCCTGATGCGTAACCTCAAGCGCACCCTTGTAGGGCTTTTCGTGCTGCTGTTGGCGGCAGTAGTGTTGTTTTTTGTGCTGGAAAATCAGCAGGCGGTTTCGTTGGTCATGTTTGGATGGTCGGCTCCGGCAATGCCGGTTGCGGTGCCGGTATTGGCTGCACTGATCATTGGGCTGGCCGTCGGGCCGCTGCTCGGTGCCTATGGCCTGATGCGCGGTAAGCGCAAAGTGCGAGCTTCGGCGCGGCAGGCGGCTTTGAGCAGTGGTTGACGAATGTTCCGACGTCTTCGTAGGAAGTTATCATCTATGCACGTGTCGGCTGAGTTGAGGTAATAGCAAATTAATTTGCAGCCAGTCAGAGTATGCAGTGCTATGGATTTTCATGATCGGTCTCATCATGGTGGCGCCCGCGGTGTTACGGGCTTTTGTCATCAGCTTCACTTCGCCCAGCGACTAGTGTGTTGGTTGACTGCGGTCTTGAGTGGGGCGCAATGCCTCGGCTGGTGGAGAGCTCCCCACTCTTAGCTTCGCTATAGTCGGTATCCAGTCGCTCATCATTACTCATGCCCACCTTGATCGCGTGGGTAGTGTTCCTACTCTCCTATCTGCATTGTTCCGCGGTCCAACACTTTGTAGCGAGCCTTCGGCAAATTTGTTGCTGCTGGCGCTCCAGGGCGCGTACCGGCTAGGAATCAGTGGTGGCCCTGTTCAGCTTGATCACTACTTGGTGCTGTTGCGGTAGCTCATCGTGGCGCTGGCGTTCGGGCATTGGTATTCCCTAGCCGAGCAGCAACGGGGCCACGCCATTCGATTACAGCGTACCGGGCATTTGCTCGGGTCGGCCTATGTTGAGTGTGATGTGCAGTAGCCCAGAAATGTAGGAGATCCGCGCGAAGGTACGCTGAACGGGTACTCGGGGCATCTGGGTCTGCCAGGGTTGGTCAGATTTGCACAAGGCTGCGGCGCGCGGAAGGTCGTCTTGGTTCATGGGGAGTTGTGGGCGAAGCAGATGCTGGCTCGTGTGATGGGAAAATCACTTGAGCATGGGTGTATGAGCTGGGGCGTGGTTGGTGTTGACCGCCGAGAGGGGGCGTTGCATTGGTTAATAAAAGAGGAACTTCCTAGCGAAAGGCCCCTCTACTCTTAGTTAACGAGAAGTGTGTGAGGGGGGGCAGGCGGATTGGCAAAATGCCGCTACGCTTGTTCAAGGGGGCTGACGCTCTGCACTATGAAGGTGGGGCATGCTCCTGGAAAAGACGCAAACAGACGGATCCAAGGAAAAAAGACTAGATGCGCAATGAACGCGAGCGCCTGAGCGGTGGTGATGAGATTGATTTGGTTGAGCTTGTACGGGGGGTATGGCAGCAAAAGATTTGGGTTGTATTGGTCATGTTGATAGTGGTTGGCCTGGCTTTAGCATACGTAATGATCGCCTCACCCCTTTATGAGGCGAAGCTTTACATTCGGCCTCCGACACAAAATCAAATTGCGCAGCTCAATTATGGTCGTGGGCCAGATACTGGGCTCCCGCCGCTGAGTGCTAAGGATGTATATAGCATTTATCTGAAACTGCTTCAGTCCGAAGCAGTGCGCAACGAGTTTTTCCAAAATACCTTTCTTCCGGGGCTAGCTCAGGATGAGCGAAGCGGATCGCGTGATGCCCTACGTGCTAGATTCGATGAAATGCTGACGGTAGCTCAAACTGCCAAGGATGAAACGGATCGATATGTTGTTACGGCTAGGCTCGAAGATCCGAAGCTAGCAGCGAATTGGGTGTCCACCTATGCTGAGCTGTCTGCGGACCGCGCAAAGGATGAGCTGTTAGGCGGTACGCGAAGCGACATATCAATCATGGCGGATAACCTTGAGCAGCAAATACGCGCCTCGCGCGCGAGTGCCAGCAATAAACGTGCAGATCAGATTGCCCAGCTCAAAGAGGCGCTGCTGGTTGCGAAATCCATAGGTTTGGAGAGGCCCCCAATCATATCCAATACCTTGTCCAGTGAGGTGTCTGCTGGTATGGGGGGGGCCCTCACGTACATGCGTGGCTCTAAAGCGCTGGAGGCGGAGATTGCAAACCTTGATTCGCGCTCTTCCGACGATCCTTACATCCCGACGCTGCGTGAAAGGCAAGAGAAGCTTAATTTTCTACGCAATTTGAAGATTGATCCCGCCCTGGTCGCGATGTATCAACAGGACGGGGCTGTCTTTCAGCCAGATAAGCCAGCCAAGCCGAAAAAGGCAATCATCATGGCGCTGGCAGCGCTAGCTGGTCTTGCAATGGGGGTATGCGTAGCGATAGGTCGTGCTCTATCGTTGAGGCGACGGACTCACGACTAAAAAGGGGGCTGACTAAAGAAAATTGCAAGGTGTTGTTGTCGGCTTCGGAAGGTGCAACAATGCACCTTCTCTCCTCTGGAGACATGGATAGCTGGAAGGAGGAGTAAGAAATTCTTGCCCATCCTACATGTCTGGGGTGTTTGCCACCTATTATGATGTGGTGGTTATTAATAAAACATTGATTCTCGCAGTTTATACCGCCGCCTTTGATGTAATAAATGCTTCATTATGTTGAATCTTTCTTGAGTAAGTTGGTGTTTATCGTTGGTTGGGCGATACGCTTGTAGTTATTGGCATTCCCCTTTTCTGTACGGCCCCTCCAGAGTGTAAGACTCCTACTCGTATTAGGCCTATTGAGAAAAATCATCTGGGCTACTTTAGAGTTTGGAAAATGTTATACTCTCGCAGCGGTAGCTTTGTAAGAGTAAACTATGTGTTTTTCCTATAAGTTTTTGAAAAATAATCCTGTGCTAAATTTTATGTTTTCAAGTTCCTGCAAATAAATACTATTATTTAAGGCTTGAATGCTTTCATAGCTTTGGCTTAAGTTGATTTAATTGGTTTGTAAAGAGTCGAGGCGTCTAGCAAGTTTTATATCGAAAAGTTATTGCTAGCCTAGCAGGTCGTAATGGTTTCGCCGAATCCCCTTGGGGCAAGAGCTTGCGCAGATACCATAGGCTCCAAAGGTCCGATGACATGTTGTCGTCGCGGATTTGCTACAGGTCGTTGGTTCACAGCCTTGCAGGGGGCGGTGAAGTGTGGATGTGCGGTGTTCCCTGATCACTCTCCAGCTTTCAGGTATGTCGCCGTTCCTGCTATCTATGTAGAAACGCGTTTTTCGAGGCGCAGCACGCATGTGACTTGTGGATGGCTGTTACGGGGCGTACGGGTTCTCCAGGCTACCGTTAGCAGCAAAAAACAGCTTCCTGGGCTGCCTGCTTCAGAGGAGGTATACTGCCGGGCAAAAATAGTATAGCTCCTTCTGGCGATTTCGGTGTAATCTTTAACGTGGAGAATTGTCAGACGCTGCCCCAAAAGCGTGAAATGATTTTTAAAATTTACTCAGTAATTAAGAATGGCAAGGGGAAACAATGCTTGAGCTCGAAGACGTAAAGTTGGCCATCGTAGGTCTCGGTTATGTGGGCTTGCCGTTGGCAGTTGAGTTCGGCAAGAAAATGCAGGTGATTGGTTTCGATATCAATCAAAGGCGAATCGAAGCGTTGATAGAGGGTCGTGACTCTACCCTTGAGGTGTCTGAGGATGAATTGCGCTCTGCGGAAAAATTAAGATTTAGCTCTAAATTGGAAGATCTCTCTGCTTGCAATGTCTATATTGTCACAGTTCCTACACCGATAGATGAGCACAAAAAACCTGACCTAACTCCTTTGGTTAAAGCAAGTGAAACAATTGGAAAAGTATTAAAGTCAGGTGATGTTGTTATCTATGAGTCCACTGTTTACCCCGGTGCGACAGAGGAAGACTGTGTCCCTGTGCTAGAGAAAATTTCTGGGCTTAAATTTAATGTCGATTTTTTTGCGGGTTATAGTCCTGAGCGTATAAATCCTGGCGACAAAGAGCATCGTGTCACGACTATCAAAAAAGTAACCGCAGGCTCGACGCCGTACATCGCTGAGTTGGTTGATGATCTGTATAATGAAATTATAATTGCAGGTACTCACAAGGCGGCAAGTATAAAAGTGGCTGAAGCCGCTAAAGTGATTGAGAATACTCAGCGGGATTTGAATATTGCATTAATCAATGAATTAGCTCTTATTTTTAATAAAATGGGCATTGATACTGAGGCTGTTTTGGAAGCGGCGGGCACAAAATGGAACTTTTTGCCGTTCCGTCCAGGTTTAGTAGGAGGTCACTGTATCGGCGTGGATCCGTATTACTTGACTCACAAAGCGCAGTCAATCGGTTATCACCCAGAAATTATCTTGGCGGGACGCCGGTTAAATGACAGCATGGGTAACTATGTTGTATCTCAACTTGTCAAAGCAATGCTAAAGCGTAAAATTCACGTTGATGGTGCGCGTGTGCTGATCATGGGGTTGACCTTTAAGGAAAATTGTCCGGATCTTCGGAATACCAAAGTCATTGATATTGTCAACGAACTGGCTGAATTCAACATTATCGTTGATGTGTACGATCCTTGGGTGGATGTTATTGAAGCAGTTCATGAATATGAGATAACGCCAGTCAACGCTCCTCAAGAAAACTATTATGACGGCATTATCCTTGCGGTCGCTCACGATGAGTTTGCGGCGATGGGTGTTGAAAGTATTCGGCGTTTAGGTAAGGCAGAACATGTTCTTTATGACCTAAAGTATCTACTGGACGCTTCTGAGTCTGATCTGCGTCTCTGAGCCTGAGCATAAAATTCTCTGACTATTTAGTGTTGATTGAAAATTACCAAGCCAGGAGAGCGATGTGAGCCGTTATGATGAAATAAAATATGAAATTTACCACTCCCCTAAAGTGTGGTTGATCACTGGCGTGGCTGGTTTTATTGGTTCAAACTTGTTAGAAGCTTTGTTGAAATTGAATCAGCGAGTTGTGGGGCTGGATAATTTCTCAACGGGCCATCAGCGCAATTTGGATGAGGTGCGTTCAGCGGTTAGCTCTGAGCAATGGGGGCAATTTTTTCTGGTTAACGGTGATATCAGAAATATTGATGACTGCCGTAAGGCGATGGTTTTCGCTGGCGACGATAACCTTCCGGTAAACTTTGTTTTGCACCAGGCTGCATTAGGCTCTGTTCCGCGCTCTATTAATGATCCTGTTGCGACAAATTCTACCAATATTGACGGCTTCTTAAATATGTTGGTCGCGGCAAAAGATGCTAAGGTCAATAGCTTTACCTATGCTGCATCCAGTTCTACCTATGGTGATCACCCAGCCTTGCCCAAAGTCGAAGGCAATATTGGCAAGCCTCTTTCACCTTATGCGGTAACCAAATATGTGAACGAGCTTTACGCCGAGGTGTTTTCCAGTACTTACGGTTTTCATAGTATTGGTCTTCGATATTTTAATGTGTTTGGAAAGCGTCAGGACCCTAATGGTGCCTACGCGGCTGTCATCCCGAAGTGGACGGCGGCCATGATTAATGGTGAAGAGGTTTTCATCAACGGTGATGGCGAGACGAGCCGGGATTTCTGTTTTGTGGAAAATGCGGTTCAAGCCAATATTCTGGCCGCGTGTGCCGATACTGACGCAAAGAATAATGTATACAATGTTGCTGTCGGGGACAGAATGACATTGAATCAACTATTTACGTCCATTAAGCAAGCATTGTCGCGGGTGGGTGTTGAAACTCATTCCGCTCTGGTTTATAGGGATTTCCGTGCAGGAGATGTTAGGCATTCCCAAGCGAGCATTGAAAAGGCTAGAGCTCTGTTGGGCTATACCCCCCATTTCAATGTTAACGCCGGGCTGACTGATTCGGTGGAATGGTATATCTCGTTCTTTGCGCGAAGCTGATACTTGTGGTCAGGGAAATTTGTGCAGTTGTCGTACTGCTGAATAAACTCTTTATGTTTATTTTGCTGTTCAGCCTGGCTCGGGAGTTAGGGATCGAACTATATGGCGTTTTCTCATACCATTACGCAATAATTACAGGTATCGCAACGGTTGTTGGAGAGTCCTTAAGTGTAGCGTTAAGCCGCCATGTAGTTCTTGAGCCAGAAAAGGTCAACTTTAATACATTGTTGAATGTATTGGTGTGGGGGGGGACGGGTGCTGGCGCGCTATGTGTTGTAGTACCTTACCTCTTTCCCGCGCCTGCTTCACCGCACGATATCAGTCTGAGTTACATAACTCTAGGGGCTTTTCTCCTCGGTTTCGCTTGCGTGTCTAATCTAGCGATTACTGGCATGATGTACGCCGTTAATAGTTCAATTAGATGGGCTATAGCTCTGGCCTCTCATGGGATGTTCGGGATGCTATTGGTCGTTAGCGTGGCGAAGCTTGATGGTAGAGTAGAGTCGGTGCTTTTGGTATTAGCTCTTTGTACTTTCATTGCGCCTATTTTCGGGATTTTTATCATCAAGGGGAATGAGACTGGAGCCTCGCCGTTGGGGAGGGGGCTTTTCTCATTCGGGAAAACATGGGCGCTACTTTCAAATTCTGGCACGCCTGCAATTGCCGCCAGCATGTTGTTGGGCGCGCCCGTCCACATAATGTGCTTGATGATATTCGGCAACTCAAGTGCTAGCGCAGCAGAGGTTGGTCTTTTTAATATTTTCTTCTTATTCTATATTTTGGTAACCGTGCTACCTAGCTCTTTGGCTTCCTACGCCATTGTCCGGCTTGCAGGGCAGAGTGGACGTGGTAGCAAGCTGTATTTATTATTGGGTAGTGTCGTATCGGTCTGTTTGCCCTTGTTGATCATAATGTCGCAAGATTACTGGTTGTGCTTTTTGGGTGAAAGTGTTTGCGGTAGGAATGAGCTCTTAAAGTCCGCTGCTATTGCAGGGGGACTTGGGTTGATTACTGCTATATTAACGCAAATAATGCATAGTGAGCGATTAAGTAAGATTGTCTTTATGGCAAGTTTGATTTATGCGGTAGTCTATCTAGCATCGACAATTTTCTTGGCTTTGCAGGGCGGGATGCTGGCACTTGATCTATTTAAATCGTTTATCTTCGCGCTTGTGGCTCAGTTAGTAGTTCTAGTGCTGGTTATGCTGCGTGTACGTAGGTCGTGTCAGTGAGCGCTCTTTTTATTATTTCTAATTCTTGCCCAAAGGTCCGAATGTTTTTTGGAACCAAAAAAGGGGCTTTCGTGCTAATAGAAGTTATTGCATTGGTCGGGTGGCGCTCATGATCGCTATGATGGTTTCGATGTGCTTACTGATCTTGGTCATTCAGTGCGCAGCCTGTCTTATGAGCAAAAAGTATTTAATGGCATTGTACGCGGTTTGTTACTCTGTGCCATTTTTGGGACTAATTAGTAGCCTTTGGAGCGATACCGTTACACTCTGGCCCCGAGGGGGTTATGATTTCAACGTTGATGACTTCTTCGTTTATAGGCTTTCGCTGGTCTGGCTGCTTGGTGTTCTGGGAGGGCTTCTGGCATACCTATTGGTGATGATGATGCCTACCAGGGTTTTGCAATGTTATGAGAAAGGTTTTTTTTCTCCGTTGGATTTTAAGATCGCCGGTTTCATATTCTTCGGGGTGAGTGCGGGCCTTATATCTTATAGAGTTGTTAATATAGACTCAATGATCGAGGCGTTTACTGGCACTGAGTCGGTAATGGTTTTTTCTATCATAGCTGTCGTTGCGCTGGCCCTGGTTTATCCTTCCCGGCTACTCGCCACTAGCTCTGTGTTGCTGGTGATATTTTACTGCGTTGCTAATGCAATTACTGGAGATCGGGATTTTGTCGTCCTCCTGGTTGCATGCATGCTCGGATTGATGTCCCGTTACAGCAAGCATATTAAATTTATGGCGCTTTTCGCCCTCGCCGTTTTCATGCTGTTAGTTCTTGCGTGCGGTGTAATGATTTCGATGGTGCGCATGGATGTAGATTTGAGCTCTGACAATATTGCTGAGTTTTTCCTATTTAACTCCTGGAATGCGATAATTTTGCCGCTCGTTGAGCAGTTGAGTAATTTCTGGGGTGGCGAGCATCTGCGCTATGGTCAGACCTATGTAGATATGTTTTTGTCATTGGCCCCGTCTCCTATCTATTCGATGTTCGGTATTGATAAGCCGATCGCTGCGGATAATCCCGCGCATTGGTATCAGCTTATAAATATGGGTGGGATTCATGTTGCCGGTGTGGCGTTTGAGAATTTTGGTTTATTTGGTGTTTTCCTCAATAGTGCAATCAGTATTTTCTTCCTGAGTGTGATAGATAAGCCTTTTCGTGAGTACGATTATTTGCGTACTTTTTTATATATGCTGTGTAGTTCTTCAGTTATGCACTGGGTATGGTATGGGGAGATGTACTTGCTTAATTCATTGGTGTTTTTTGTGTTGTCCCTGGGGTTGTTTTCTATATTTAGGATCGCTCGAGCTTAGGAGGGCAGAGGGGGCAAGCGCTGCACGCGGCTAGTAATGCTTCGTTGCTGAGGGTGCGTAGAAGTTATATTGATGGCTAGGTCGAGCTCTTGGAGTCGAACCACAATAGAGTGCGTGAATGGAATTCTGCCTTGCTTTATTTAAGTAATGTAGAAAGATTCTAGGTTTTGGAAACTCAGATGCTGTTCAATGCATATTAACATTCATGATGGCCACTCAGTTGTGGTGGGGCTGTCGGTCTATATGAGCGTATGATGAATACTCCCGTTAATCCAGTAGATGTTTCTCGTCAAGAATCGCTTGAGGTTAAAGAGTTTGTCAGCAGTATCTGGGATCAGAGGGCTATTGTTCTATTGTTTTCTGTGCTCTTTGTGGCTGCTGCAATAGTTTACATTACATGGGTGACTCCGGAATATGAGGTCGACACCTACATTCGACCTGTTGCGCGTGCAGAGTTGGATGAGTTGAATAGTACCGGTCTTTACAAACTTTTGCCAAAGGATGCGCTGATACGGGTCGGCTCATCTATGCAATCTTATGAAGTTCGATTGAATTTTTTTCGCGCAAGTCCACAGTACCTTTCTCCTCTTCAGCGCCCAGGGCAGACTCTCGAAGAGACTGTAGAAAGGTTTAGCGATAAGGCTTTTTCACTTGAGAGTATTGATCCGAATAAAAGTAAAAGCTTGACGGATAGCCTAATGCTTTCCCTGAGATATCCTGAGGGTGTAGATGGCGTAGGCTTGGTGAGAGATTTTACTCGGTATGTGGTTAACGGCGAAAAGGAAAGAATCTCGTCAGATCTGAAAGTGCTTGTGACTAACCGAATTTCCCAGATAGAAAAAGATTTAGAATCCAAGAAAGCAGCTTATGAAGCAGAGTTGAGCTCGAAAATCGCTTCTCTACTGGAGCAAGATCAACTCAAAAAGCAGCGTTTGCAGGATGAACTCAAAGCATTACGCCAACAGTTGCAAAGTCGCAGGCAAAATCGACTCAAGGAACTGGGTGAGGCAATTGTCATCGCTAAAAAACTCGGTATCGTCAATCCTACAACACCTTCTAGTTTTGGTGATGATAAGCAATCCGGTCACAGTAACATGATGCGTACGGAGGTTAATGGACAAAATATTCCGCTGTACTTTATGGGGCAGTCGGCGCTTGAGGCAGAGCGCGAAACGCTGCGGACCCGCCGCTCCGATGATTTCACAGAGCCCCGTATTGATGAAATTCAAAAAGAACTGAGTTTGCTAAGCACCAATCGTGAAGTAGAGGTTCTTAAAGGGCGAGCAAACTCCGAACTATTTTTGAAAGAAATCGCAAATATACGTGGCGAATTGGTGAGGTTGCGGAATTTGAATATAAGCGTCGAAAATCTCGAGTTGGCTCGTGTCGATAAGCTTGCGACGGACCCTCAGTCACCTGTTAATCCGAAAAAGGCGCTTATCGTTGGCTTTAGCTTACTATTTGGATTGTTGCTCGGATTGGGTGTTGTTGTCATCCGACGCTTGCCGCTCTTGTCGCCACAGCGCCGCTACTAGAGACATATGTTGAATAGGAGCTTTATTCTTCGTATGGTGTGGCTCGTTCGATCAGTCACAGCGCATGGTACTTTCTTCACTGGTTTTTCATTGTGCTGAGCGACGGCAGAAATTTTTGTTGAGCGTCGACGCGGGAGTTTCATGGGGGTTGTTTCGTACTTTCGTAGATGTGACTGAATCGTGAGGGGATTGCTGTGTTGCTCGCGTTGACACCCACGACAAGGTATTCTATGGCGGGCGACAACCTCCGCTTTCGGGGCTGGTCTGCTAAAAATGGGTAACTGGTCACCCGTGTTCCGCTTGAGCCTTACGTTGGAGTGCATTCTCAGGCAGAGGTGGCCTTTGCTGTTGGTAAGCGGGCAATGTTCTATGGGATTTTTGTTTCGCTGTGCCGAGTGTTTCGGACGTAGCAGTCATTTTACTAAGGATTAAGCATATTCATGTGTGGATTCGCGGGGTTGATGACGGGAAACGTAGGCGCTTTGGAAGAGCGTGTTCAGTGCATGCTTGCGCCGCTTTTTCATCGTGGGCCTGACGACGAGGGGACTTGGGTCGATAATCAGCAGGGGGTGGCGCTTGGCCATCGACGGTTGGCGATCCTGGATTTGTCTGCCCATGGGCATCAGCCGATGCATTCTGCGTCCAGTCGCTATGTAGTTGTATTTAATGGCGAAATTTATAATTTTGCTAGCTTGCGAAAGGAGATCGACGCTACCAGTGCAAATTTGAACTGGCGCGGACATTCCGATACTGAAGTCATGCTTGCAGCATTTGAGTTGTGGGGTGTTGAACCTACCCTGACTCGGCTTTTGGGTATGTTCGCAATAGCCGTATGGGATAAAAGCGCCCGTGTACTCACATTGGCGCGCGATCGCTTGGGCGAAAAACCACTTTATTTTGGTAGAATCAAAGGCGAATTTTATTTTGCCTCCGAACTCAAGGCTATTAGAACACAATGTGCTCAAGAGCTTCACATTGATCGAGACGTGTTGGCCGATTTCATGCGGTTTGGCTATATTTCCGCGCCTCGTTCTATTTACAAGGATATCTTCAAGCTTCAACCTGGGCATTTTATTAACATTTCTGCGCGGGGTGAGGTGGGTGAGCCGCGTCCGTTTTGGAGTATTCGTAGTGACAACCTGGCCGCCATGCGAGGTGAACTCGAGCAGGCCGGAGACGCCGAAGTACTCGATATGCTGCATGATCGTTTGGCATCTTCGGTCGAACTACAGTCGTTTTCTGATGTGCCAATAGGTGCTTTCCTCTCAGGCGGGGTGGACTCCAGCTTGGTTGTTTCTTTGATGCAGGCGCAAAGCTCAAGTCAGGTGCGTAGTTTTACAATAGGTTTTGAAGAGGCAGCCTTCAATGAAGCGCCTTATGCTCAGGAAGTTGCGAAGCATCTCGGCACCGATCACACCGAAATGTATGTAAAGGCCTCAGATGCAGCTGCCGTAATCCCTCTCCTGCCAAAGATATATGATGAGCCCTTTGCCGACTCCTCTCAGATCCCGACAGCCTTAGTATCAAAACTCACTCGCCAGCATGTCAAGGTTGCCTTGACTGGGGATGGCGGCGATGAATTGTTTGCGGGTTACCCGCGGTATCCAATCACGGCCAATCTTTGGCGTAAGGTAAGTAAGATACCTCTGCCACTAAGGTCGGCACTTGCCTCGGTATTGACCTATCCCTCTGCGGCTAATTGGGACAAAGTTACCGGATTGCTGCCCGCGCGCTATCATCGCTCAATCAACGGACGCCGAGTCAATCGTCTGGGACAGTTAATTGAGTCGAAGAGTTTAGGGGAGATGTATATCCGGCTCATGTCTCACTGGCAGCCCGAGGAAAGCATAGTTATTGGCGGGCAGTGCAGTGGTTTTGATAGCTTTCCCGTGCAAGCATTCGATGATATTGCTTCCATGAGGTCTTGGGATGTCGGTCAGTACTTGCCGGACGATCTCTTGGTGAAGGTGGATCGGGCGACCATGTATTCAAGCCTTGAGTCGCGAGCTCCGCTACTGGATCATCGTGTTGCTGAGTTCGCTTTCTCGCTGCCGGAGCGTTTCCTGGTGCGAGACGGGGTCGGCAAATGGGCCCTGCGTCGACTGCTTGATCGATATGTTCCTTCACAGCTGATTGACCGCCCGAAGGCTGGCTTTTCAATTCCGCTTGGGGAGTGGCTGCGCGGGCCTCTGCGAGCTTGGGCTGAGGATCTGCTGTGTCCTCCCCGACTAATCGATGAGGGGTACCTAGATGCAGAGAAAGTTAGCAGGATGTGGCGTGAGCATCTGCTTGGCCAGTTTGATCGGAGTGTGAATATCTGGAATGTTTTGATGTTCCAGGCTTGGCTAAGAGATATTCAGTTACCTGCCAGCTCTCCTGGGACTTTTGGGAATAAGGAAGTCGTGAATTGAATATTGTTATCAATGCCTTTTCCGCAAGGCTGGGTGGTGGGCAGACCTACCTCATTAACTTGCTAAGGCATATTCCAGATCGTAGCGACTTGAAAATTACTGTGCTGGCTCCGGAAGAGCTGCAGATGCCGGATCATCCAGCCATTAATCGTTATTATCCTAGCTGGCCAGTTACTAATCCATTAACCAGAACTATTTGGGAGAAGTTGTTTCTTCCTAGATATCTACGAAGGGCAGGTGCAGATGTTTTGTTTTGTCCTGGTGGTGTCGTGGCTGGTACGGTACCTCGCGGCTGCAAAGTGGTTACTATGTTTCGCAACATGATACCCTTCGACAAGCGAGTTCTTGGATATATACCGTTCGGACTTCAGCGGATCAGGAACTGGCTGTTGTATAGAGCCATGCTGCGTAGTATGTCCGGGGCTGATCTCACAATTTTTATTTCTGATTATGCTCGTGGCGTGATCGAGAAATTGACCAGTATTCCGAATCCGGTAACCATTCCACATGGTATAGGTAAGGAGTTTAGAGAGGTTGATATTAATGTTGCTCGCCCTGAGTGTTTGGCTGAGGGTGAGTATATACTTTATGTTTCTCGGTTTGATGTATACAAACATCACTATGAGGTTGTCAGTGGATATGCAAAATTACCTGCCCATTACCAGAAGCAGTTTCGCCTGCTGCTAATCGGCGAGTCTGATATGCCTGGTGCCGAGCGAGTACATGAATTGATCAAAGCGCTTGGTTTGGATGATCGAGTCACCATTCTCGGTGCCGTGCCGTATAAACAGTTGCCAGCCTATTATCATCACGCAGGGCTGGTGCTGTTTGCTTCCTCCTGTGAAAACTGCCCGAACATACTGCTGGAGTCGCTGGGCGCAGGCCGTCCTGTTCTGTCGTCTGACGTTATGCCTATGCCTGAATTTGGTGGAGAGGCTGCTGCTTATTTTTCTCCTTTCAGTCCTGACGATATCGCCAATAAAATGGAGAGGGTATTGTCAGACGATGCTTATGCTCGCACGCTGTCTGAAGCTGCTGTTTTGCAGGCGAAGAAATACGATTGGGAGAAAACAGCTGACTCCACTTGGTCTAACATATTCAAGTTAATCGATGATGCTAAATAATTCAGAGGACAATAAGTTGAAAATATTGGTGGTGACTCAGTACTTTTGGCCTGAGTCATTTATCATTAATGATATCGTTCGTCACCTACATGAGTCAGGACATGAAGTAGTCGTGGCGACAGGAAAGCCTAACTACCCAGAGGGTAAATTTTTCTCTGGTTATCGCTTTGGTGGTACCCAGCGCGAGCGGTACCTTGGCAAAATCGAAGTCCTGCGGGTACCGCTGTACGCTCGAGGTGCTGGCGGTGTAAAAAATTTGATTCTCAACTATTTGTCTTTTGTATTGTTTGGTTTGGTTTGTTTTCCATTTATGTTGCGCAAGCGAAAGTTTGACGCCATTTTTGTATTTGCGATGTCCCCTTTGACGCAGGCCATACCGGCGATTCCGTTGAAGTATATCAAGCGTGCGCCGTTGACGGTCTGGGTTCAGGACCTGTGGCCGGAAAGTTTGGCAGCCACAGGGTATGTGAAGAGTAAATTTGCCTTGAGGGTTGCGGGCGCTGTTGTAAAGGGTATCTACGCCTTTTGTGACAAACTTTTTGTGCAGTCAAAAGCTTTTTTTGATCCTGTGGCGCGTTATGCAAGTCGCGACAAAATTGTCTATTATCCAAATAGTATTGATGCCACTCCAGTAGTATCATCAAGCTCTATTCCCGACGAATTGATTCAATTGCTTGAACAGAATTTTTGCGTCGTGTTTGCCGGTAATCTCGGGACCGCGCAAGCATTGGATACTGTCGTGCAGTCCGCTATCAGCCTTCGCGATGAGCCAGGAATTCGATTAGTATTGGTAGGCACTGGCAGTCGCTTTGCTTGGCTTCAAGAACAGAAGGTGCTACATCGACTGGATAACCTCATTCTTCCTGGCCGTTTTTCAATGGACATGATGCCGCAGGTTTTCGAGCGCGCTGGCGCATTGCTTGTTACTCTCAACGCCGATGAGATTTTTACCCAAACCATCCCTAGCAAGGTCCAAGCTTACCTTGCTTCGGGCAGACCGATCATCGCCTGCCTGAACGGGGAAGGTGCCAGGGTAGTCGTCGAGGCCGGAGCCGGTATTGCAACACCTGCCGAGCAGGCAGGAGCGCTGGTCGAGACCATTCAGCGGATGCGGGCGGTTGGTAAGGATGAGCGTGAAAAGATGGGCAGAAGCGGGAGGGCTTATTTTGAAGCCCACTTCGATATGCGCCATCAGGTTCAGTCGTTGGCAGAGATGCTCAAAAAGTCCGGTGTTAAGGAGTAGTTATGCGGGTTTTGGTACTTGGTGTAACCGGGATGCTGGGCAATGCAGTATTCAAGGTTTTCGAGAGTGACGATACCCATGAGGTATGGGGTACCCTGCGAGGCCGCTCGGGGCTTAAGAGCTTTTTGCCCTCGAGCCACGCGAGGCTGATCACAGACGTTGACGCATTGGATCTGCAGGCCCTCGTTTCCGTACTGGATAAGGTCCGTCCGGAAGTTGTCATCAATTGCGTGGGGTTGATTAAGCAAATTGCAGACGCGAAAGACCCTCTGACGGCCTTACCGATCAATTCTATGCTACCTCACCAACTGGCGTTGCTCTGCTCATTGGCTCAGGCGCGGTTAATTCACGTCAGTACAGACTGTGTATTTTCGGGGCGACGGGGCGGCTACCGTGAAGATGATATTTCTGATGCCGAAGATCTCTATGGTAAGTCCAAATATATCGGTGAGCTGCATGATCGCCCGGGTGCGATAACTTTGCGCACGTCCATCATCGGGCACGAATTGAATTCGTCTCAGTCATTGGTTGACTGGTTCCTCTCGCAGCAAGGTGCTGTGAAGGGTTTTTCCAAGGCCATTTTTTCTGGATTGCCAACGGTGGAGCTGGCACGAGTCATGAAAGACTACGTACTGCCTCGTCCCGAGTTGAGCGGTTTGTATCATGTTGCAGCACAACCTATTGACAAGCTTGGACTTCTGCGGCTAGTGGCCAAGCAGTATGACAAACATACTGAAATCATTCCGGACGACAAGTTAGTGATTGACAGATCGCTTGACGGTAATCGCTTCAGTGAAATAACTGGATACATAGCTCCGGCTTGGCCTGAGCTCGTTCGTATCATGTGGGCAGGACGTTAAGTCCCAGTATCGGGTAATTTGCAGTGACACTGCTCAGACCCTACCTTTGTCAACCGTGTATGGCAATGGATTGAGCTAACCTGGAAGGTTTGTATGTTTGATAATAAAGTTTTGATGATTACTGGTGGCACCGGATCGTTCGGTAATGCTGTGCTGAAGCGGTTCTTGAACACCAATGTTCGCGAGATTCGAATTTTCAGCAGAGATGAAAAAAAGCAAGAAGATATGCGAATCGCCTTGGCGAACGACAAAGTCAAGTTCTACATCGGTGATGTTCGTGACTCTGACAGTTTGCGGCAAGCGATGGTCGGAGTGGATTACATCTTCCACGCTGCTGCACTCAAGCAGGTACCCTCCTGTGAGTTTTACCCTATGGAAGCCGTACGGACCAACGTCCAGGGTACAGAAAATGTGCTCAATGCTGCCATCGCCAGTGGCGTTAAGCGTGTTGTAGTGTTGAGTACGGACAAAGCGGTGTACCCGATCAACGCGATGGGTATTTCAAAAGCGATGGCTGAAAAATTAATGGTTGCCAAGTCGCGAATGATCCCTGCGGGGGGAACCGTTATTTGTGCTACACGCTATGGTAACGTGATGGCATCTCGCGGTTCGGTTATTCCGCTGTTTGTGGAGCAATTGCGTGCTGGCGATGACTTGACTGTCACCGATCCTGCCATGACTCGATTCTTGATGTCGTTAGAGGATTCCGTTGATTTGGTTCTGCATGCTTTCGAGCATGGCCAGCAGGGCGATTTGTTCATTCAAAAAGCTCCAGCATCGACGGTTGGGGATCTGGCAGAGGCGATCAGGGAAATATTTGCAAAAGACAATGTTATTCGCGTGATCGGTACACGGCATGGAGAAAAGCTATACGAGTCATTGGTGTCGCGAGAGGAGATGGCAAAAGCTGAGGATATGGGGCGCTATTACCGTATTCCCGCAGATAACCGTGATTTAAACTACAAAAAATACTTTGTGGAGGGTGAGCAGAAGATTTCCGAGCTCGACGACTACACGTCGCACAATACCGAGCGTCTGGATATTGCAGGTATAAAGCGTTTGCTGCTCAATCTTGAATACATACAGGAGCAACTTAATGCTTAAAGTAATGACCTTGGTGGGGACGCGTCCTGAGCTTATAAAAATGAGCCGGGTAATCGCTGAGCTTGACCAACAAGTTAATCATGTTCTTGTGCATTCCGGGCAAAATTATGACTATGAGTTGAGTCAGGTTTTCTTTGACGATTTGGAAATTCGTAAGCCGGATCACTTCCTTGGGGCTGCGGGCGCCACTGCTGCCCAAACCATTGCAGAGGTCATTGCTAAGGCCGATGAAATCTTCGAACTTGAGAAGCCTGATGCGCTGCTTCTTTATGGAGATACCAATACCTGCCTAGCGGTTATTGCAGCCAAACGCCGGAAAATTCCAGTTTTTCACATGGAAGCCGGTAATCGGTGCTTCGATCAGCGGGTCCCCGAAGAGCTGAACCGGAAAGTACTGGATCATTTAAGTGATATTAATATGGTCCTTACTGAGCATGCTCGCCGTTATTTAATCGCGGAGGGCGTTCGTCCAGAAACCATCATAAAAACTGGTTCGCACATGCATGAAGTATTGGATTACTACATGCCTAAGATCGACCGCTCTGATGTTCTGGAGCGTACTGGCCTTGAAGCCGGGAAGTTTTTCGTTGTCAGCACGCACCGTGAAGAAAACGTCGACACACCAGATAATCTCAAGGACCTGCTCGAGACGTTAAAGGCGTTGTCGGACGTTTACGGATACCCAGTCATCGTTTCTACGCATCCGCGAACGCATAAGCGCTTGGAAGCCTTGGGCGAGTCGTTGGCGCACCCGTTGATTCGCTTTGTCAAACCATTTGGTTTACTTGACTATATCAAGCTTCAGATGTCCGCATTTTGTGTGCTTTCTGACAGCGGGACCATTACGGAAGAGGCGTCTTTGCTTAACTTGCCAGCCGTTACGCTGCGTAATGCGCATGAGCGCCCGGAAGGCATGGATGTTGGTACCCTGATCATGAGTGGGCTGAAGAAAGACTCTGTTTTGGCGGCGGTAAAAGTCGTTACTTCGCAACACTCAAGATCCAGTCGTGTCATCCCAGTCGTAGCAGACTACGAGGGGGGGCCTGTCTCCTTGCAAGTTGTTCGCGTTGTATTGAGCTATACGGACTACGTCAATCGCACCGTCTGGCGCAAGGAATGATCTGCCACGGTTATCCTATTGGAACTAGTAAACAGGCGATACTGGATAGTATTCATCCTGTAGATACAGTTGCCGCAAAGCACCGCCCAGGAAATATTTTACGATGACTCAATGGTGGCTGATTCCACTGGTGTTCCTTGCCTCTCTGCTGTTAACAGCAGTGTTGCGTCGTTACGCGCTGGCCAAGAGCATTATTGACATTCCCAATGACCGTAGTTCGCACGTGGTGCCTACACCGCGCGGTGGGGGCGTAGCGATCGTCATTTCGTTTCTCGCGTCAATGCCTTTTCTGGATGTAGGCGGTGAGCTTAACAACGTGTTGATCGCCTTGGCCGGTTCTGGTGGCATGATCGCAGTGATTGGCTTCATGGATGACCACGGGCACATCGCTGCTCGCTGGCGTTTGCTAGGGCACTTTATTGCTGCTTTCTGGGCGCTCTTTTGGCTCGGGGGCCTTCCACCGCTTGAGTTTTTTGGCTGGACACTTGATCTTGCTTGGTTCGGTGTAGTGATAGCCGCTTTTTATCTGGTGTGGCTGTTGAACCTCTATAACTTCATGGACGGTATCGACGGAATTGCGAGTGTCGAGGCCATCTGCGTGTGTGGGGGAGCCATTTTAATCTATGTCATCGGCGGGTTTGATCAGTTGGTCGCTCTGCCGATGCTGCTAGTCGGTGCAGTAGCGGGCTTCTTGTACTGGAATTTCCCGCCTGCACGGATTTTTATGGGGGATGCCGGCAGCGGCTTTCTAGGTGTCATTCTTGGGGTGCTGTCGATCCAGGCTGTCTGGGTTTCATCTCAATTGTTCTGGTGCTGGTTGATATTGCTGGGTGTCTTTATCGTGGATGCGACCTTCACCTTAGTTCGGCGTTTGGCTCGTGGCGACAAGGTTTATGAAGCTCATCGTAGTCATGCGTATCAGTTTGCCTCAAGAGCCTATGGTAAGCACTTGCCGGTTACGCTCTTTGTCGTCGCCCTGAATCTTATGTGGTTGTTACCTATAGCGTTGTGCGTGATGCTGCTGAGCTTGGATGGCACGGTTGGAGTGTTACTTGCGTATGCGCCTTTGGTGGCCTTGGCAGTAAAATTCAAGGCAGGGTCTTCGGAAGAAATTTGATCTGCAGTCGCTTTTCATGGTCAATGCGTCAAGGCGTGGCAGTTACGATCAGGTTCGTTAGAGGAGTTTTAGTTGTGTTCGAAGGGCTTTTGGACAAATTGCGAGTCATGATGCTGGGCCTTCCGCGCCGGCAGAAGCGCTTACTTCAGGTCTTGACTGATGTCGTCCTTGTGTGGGCAGCTCTTTGGCTTGCTTTTTTGGTTCGGCTGGGCGTCGAAGACATGGCAGACCCGCTCACGGACCATCTGTGGCTTTTTCTTTCTGCGCCTGTTGTAGCGATTCCATTGTTTATCCGGTTTGGCATGTATCGTGCTGTAATGCGCTATTTCGGTAATGACGCGCTAGTGACAATCATCAAAGCTGTCAGCTTGTCCTCCCTTATTCTTGGTGTCGTCGTTTACTGGTATAGCAATCACCAGAATGTTGTTCCTCGGTCAATCATTTTCAACTACTGGTGGTTGAGCTTAGTGATGGTTGGCGGTCTACGCTTGGCGATGCGCCAATACTTTCTGGGTGACTGGTTTGCCGCGGCCCAACATATGCCGTTTACCAGTCGTGATAACGGATTGCCGAAGGTTGCAATCTATGGGGCTGGCTCGGCTGGTAATCAATTGGTTGCCGCATTGCGGATGGGAAAGATGATGCGACCTGTTGCATTCATCGACGACGATGCAAGCATCGCCGATCGTGTTATTTCCGGTTTGCAGGTCTATAAGTCGAATCATATCCAGCGCATGATTGATGCCACTGGTGCTGAGGAGGTCTTGCTGGCTATTCCTTCAGCAAGCCGCGGGCGTCGACGTGAAATTTTGGGCGATCTTCAGGGGTTTGCTCTTCATGTGCGCAGTATTCCTGGTTTTATGGATTTGGCCAGTGGTCGGGTCAAGGTTGACGATATTCAAGAGGTTGATATTGCTGACCTATTAGGCCGTGATGCAGTGCCCGCTCAGGAAGACTTGCTTGAGCGTTGTATCAAGGGGCAGACGGTACTAGTTACTGGTGCGGGTGGATCGATCGGATCCGAGCTTTGTCGACAGATTTTAGGGTTGACGCCTACAACGCTGATTCTGTTCGAGCACAGCGAGTTCAACCTGTATAACATCCTTTCCGAGCTCGAACAGCGCGTTGCGCGTGAGTCTCTTCCTATCCGCTTATTGCCGATTCTAGGATCCGTGCGGAACCAGGTCCAACTGTTCGACATCATGAAGGCCTGGCATGTCGACACCGTTTACCACGCTGCGGCTTACAAGCACGTGCCGATGGTTGAACATAACATCGCGGAAGGGGTGCTTAACAATGTAATCGGTACATTGAGTACAGCACAGGCTGCATTACAGGCAGGCATTGCTAACTTTGTCCTGATTTCCACCGACAAAGCCGTTCGTCCTACCAACGTAATGGGCAGTACCAAGCGTTTGGCCGAACTAACGCTACAGGCTCTGAGTCGTGAGCCCGCCCCGGTGCTTTTCGGTGATCTCAGTAATATCTCTCAGGTTAATAAGACACGCTTCACCATGGTTCGCTTTGGCAATGTGCTGGGTTCGTCCGGCTCGGTCATTCCGCTTTTTCATAAACAAATCAAGTCCGGTGGTCCTATCACCGTTACCCACCCTAAAATCACGCGTTATTTCATGACGATTCCTGAGGCGGCACAGCTGGTTATCCAAGCCGGCTCGATGGGGCAGGGGGGGGACGTATTTGTTCTTGATATGGGGGAGCCTGTACGTATTGTTGATCTCGCGGAAAAAATGATTCATTTGTCTGGGTTGAGCATTCGCTCGGAGCGCAATCCTCATGGTGACATTTCCATAGAGTTCAGTGGCTTGCGGCCGGGCGAGAAACTTTATGAAGAGCTTTTGATTGGCGACAATGTGGCCGCTACCCCGCACCCCATGATCATGAGTGCCAATGAAGACTTTATTGAGTGGGACATACTCAAGGAAAAGCTCAATCAATTGATTGCTGCGGTTTCCAGTGATGATTATGACCGTGTGCGACAGTTGTTGCGTGAAACGGTGAGCGGCTATGCTCCGGAAGGGGAAATCGTGGACTGGATTCACATACAGCGCCGTCTTGAACCTTAAGCTGTGAGCAGTAAGTCCGAGGAAGTTTATGCCGCATTTCGACGGCAACTGCCTCATTAAATTATTTCGGGAGTTAAAATGCACCTACTCGTGACTGGCGCAAATGGATTCGTAGGGAGCGCGGTTCTTTCGCGTTTGCGGCAGGAGAGGAAGCATCGGTCATCCGGTACGGTTCGCGTATTGCCTGCCAGCGCTCAGATTACCGAGGGCTTGTACGCGGTGGGGGATATCGACAGCGCTACGGATTGGTCTAGCGCCTTGAAGGGTGTTGAGGTAGTCGTTCATCTAGCCGCTCGAGCGCATGTAATGAACGATACGATTACTGAGCCATTGGCCGAGTTTCGTCGGGTTAACGTCGACGGAGCGCTGGCTCTTGCTTCTCAAGCGATTGCTCAGGGCGTGAAGCGATTCATCTTTATCAGCTCCATAGGCGTGAATGGCAATCTCACCCGAGAGTCGCCATTTTCCGAGTGTTCTAAAGAGGAACCGCACGCCGATTATGCCAAGTCAAAGTTAGAAGCGGAGAATGCGCTTAAATCGGTGGTGCAAGGTTCAGGGATGGAGCTTGTAATCATTCGTCCGCCTTTAGTCTACGCTGCAAACGCGCCGGGGAACTTCCGTAGATTGCTGAAGCTGGTTGAAATGGGTATGCCTTTACCATTCGGTAGTGTACGGAACTTGAGAAGCATGGTCTCCCTGGATAATCTGGTTGACTTTATTTTGACTTGCGCAACCCACCCAGGTGCCGCGAATCAGACATTCCTAGTCAGTGATATGGAAGACATATCGACTGAGGAAATTGTGAGGCTGTTGGCCAAGGGTATGAATAAGAGACCCCTGATACTACCCGTTCCGTCGGCGGTGCTTGAGTGGGCTGCAGGCTTGGTAGGCAAGCGGAACATGTACACCCAGCTATGCGGTTCACTGCAGGTCGATGCATCAAAAGCTAGGACTTTACTTGGCTGGTCCGCTCCAGTCTGTGCTCGGGCGGCTCTAGTTGAGGCAGGTAAAGCATTCAAGCTTTTAAAAAGTTAATGAGGGGCAGGCGTTTCTGCCTACTCTTGGGGGATAGGCTGCTTGGCCGCCGACTGTAAGTTCGGCTAAGCTCAGGGGAACAGTCGAGCATCTCGACAGTAAGGACTTCAGGCATCAGCTCAACGGCGAAGCATCGGATTTAATTGTAGGTTGTTTCGAAAACGGTAATCTGATGAATCATCTAGAAAAAAATCATGGCTACCACCGGTTTGCGCTGCCCCTTGTTCCTAACTACGGTTTGCCAGGCAACCAAGAAGGTTGCTCCCGTACCGACTCATGGAGTGTCGAACAATGCGCAATACCGTCCTCAGCTACCTGCTGCTTCCGCTACTGGGTCTCTCAATTGCTGTGCATGCCGCGCCCGCAACCACTGCAGTGTCGGCGACTGAAAGCGATGCCAGCCATGTAGTAGCCCCAACTGGCAACCCACCTAAATTTGACCTCAACACAGTCGACGCCGTTACTCTGCAGCGCGAACTTAACGGCATAGGCATGGCCAAGGCCGAAGCCATCGTCGCTTACCGCGAAAACAACGGCCCCTTCACATCGGTAGATGAATTGCTTGAAGTCAAAGGCATTGGAAAGGCGCTGCTGGATCGCAACCGCGCAAAATTGTCAGTGGAGTAAATAGACTCGTCAGCCGGTCGTGGTAAAGCGATCGGCTGTCGAAAACCAATAACACTCAGCGGTCCTCTGCATCCTTTGCATCCGCCTCGGCATTACGCTCATGCACCTTCTTCAACTGCTCCTCGGTCAACGGCAACTTCTTCGCCGTATCGCGCAGCAGCATCAACCCGCCGACAATCGACCCAAGCGCAACAAGCAGTATCAACCAGGCATACCAAGGCATCGAGATTCTCCAGAAAGCGTACAGGGCACCGCTTACATGGCATTCGAGCCATTGCCGCAGCCGTTGGTTCCATTATAGGAGCCACCCCCACCTGGGCCAATTCTCATGACCCGCGGCCCCCAAACCCCGTCCCACTTCGTTTACAATGCGCGCCGTTTACGACTTGCCAAGAGACCCTGCCCATGTCCGCCTGCCAGACGCCCCTGATCGTCGCCCTGGATTTTCCCACCCGTGACGCCGCCCTGAAGCTGGCCGACCAGCTCGACCCCGCCCTGTGCCGGGTCAAGGTGGGCAAGGAACTGTTCACCAGCAGCGCCTCGGGCATCGTCGAAACCCTGTGCAGCAAGGGCTTCGAAGTGTTCCTCGACCTCAAGTTCCACGATATCCCCAACACCACCGCGATGGCGGTCAAAGCTGCGGCCGAGATGGGCGTGTGGATGGTCAACGTACACTGCTCCGGCGGTCTGCGGATGATGTCGGCCTGCCGTGAAGAGCTGGCCAAGCGCAGCGGTCCGCAGCCGCTGCTGATCGGCGTGACCGTGCTGACCAGCATGGAGCGCGAGGATCTGGCCGGGATTGGCCTGGATGTCGACCCGCAGGAGCAGGTGCTGCGTTTGGCGGCGCTGGCGCAGAAGGCTGGCATGGATGGGTTGGTGTGTTCGGCGCTGGAGGCGCCGGCACTCAAGGCTGCGCACCCATCGTTGCAACTGGTGACCCCGGGGATTCGCCCGGCGGGCAGCGCGCAAGATGATCAGCGCCGGATTCTGACTCCACGCCAGGCGCTGGACGCCGGTTCTGATTACTTGGTGATCGGGCGTCCGATCAGCCAGTCGGCGGATCCGGCCAAGGCGTTGGCTGCTGTGGTGGCTGAAATTCGCGGTTGACCCGAGAGACTGCGGCGCGGGCTGCGCCTGAGCGCAGCCCGCAATGATCAGACCTTCAGTACCAACTTGCCGAAATTCTCCCCGCTGAACAGCTTGAGCAACGTCTCGGGGAAGGTCTCCAACCCCTCCACCACATCCTCCTTGCTCTTGACCTTGCCGCTGGCCAGCCAGCCGGCCATTTCTTGCGCGGCCTTGCCGTATTCCTTGACGTAGTCCATCACCACGAAGCCTTCCATGCGCGCGCGGTTGACCAGCAGCGCCAGGTAGTTGGCCGGGCCCTTGACCGCTTCCTTGTTGTTGTACTGGCTGATGGCACCGCAGATCACCACCCGGGCCTTGACGTTCAGGCGCGACAGCACCGCATCGAGGATGTCGCCGCCGACGTTGTCGAAGTACACGTCCACGCCCTTGGGGCATTCGCGCTTGAGCCCGGCGAGCACGTCTTCGGCCTTGTAGTCGATGACCCCGTCGAAGCCCAGTTCATCCAGCAGGTACTGGCACTTCTGCGTGCCACCGGCGATGCCGACCACGCGGCAACCCTTGAGCTTGGCGATCTGCCCGGCAATGCTGCCGACCGCGCCGGCGGCGCCGGAGATCACCACGGTTTCGCCGGATTTGGGCTGGCCGACATCGAGCAGGGCGAAGTAGGCGGTCATGCCGGTCATGCCTAGTGCCGACAGATAACGGGGCAGGGGGGCCAGGCGCGGATCGATCTTGTGCAGGCCCTGAGGTTCACCGGTGAAGTAGTCCTGCACGCCCAGGGCGCCGCTGACATGGTCGCCGGGCTTGTAGTCCGGGTGCTTGGAACTGACCACTTCGCCCACGCCGAGTGCGCGCATCACCTGGCCCAAGCCCACCGGGGGAATATACGACTTGCCTTCGTTCATCCAGCCGCGCATGGCAGGGTCCAGGGACAGGTAGAGGCTTTTCACCAGCACCTGGCCTTCGCCTGGCTCGTCGGCAGGGGCCTGCTCATAGGTGAAGTCGTCACGGCGCACGGCGCCGACCGGGCGCTTGGTCAGCAGGAAACGGCGGTTGGTGTGGGGCATGGCGAGTTCTCCTGAACGAGTGTGAGGGGGGATGATCGGCGGGTTGAATGGGCCGCGTCACGCAAGATCACTGCGAACGATAGTAGTCCAACCGTGCCCTTGATGATGCTGCCCAGCCCAGCGGTGCCCTGACTAGACTCAGCCACGACTTCCCATCCTTTTGCAGGAGCCAGTGATGAGCATGACTTTCTCCGGCCAGGTTGCCCTGGTCACCGGTGGCGCGGCGGGTATCGGCCGGGCGACGGCGCAGGCGTTTGCCACCGAGGGGCTCAAGGTGGTGGTGGCCGACCGTGATGCGCACGGTGGCGAAGCCACGGTGGCACTGATTCGCCAGGCTGGTGGCGAAGCATTGTTCATCGCCTGCGACGTTACCCGCGACGAAGATGTGCGGCAATTGCACGAGCGGGTGGTCGAGGCATACGGGCGTCTGGACTACGCCTTCAACAATGCCGGCATCGAAATCGAAAAGGGGCGATTGGCGGAGGGCAGCGAGGCGGAGTTCGACGCGATCATGGGCGTCAACGTCAAGGGCGTCTGGCTGTGCATGAAGTATCAGCTGCCCCTGCTGCTGGCCCAAGGCGGTGGCGCTATCGTCAACACGGCGTCGGTAGCCGGCCTGTCGGCGGCACCGAAGATGAGCATCTATGCGGCGTCCAAGCATGCGGTGATCGGCCTGACCAAGTCGGCGGCCATCGAGTATGCGAAGAAGGGTATCCGGGTCAACGCGGTGTGCCCGGCGGTGATCGACACCGACATGTTTCGCCGCGCCTATGAGGCCGATCCGCGCAAGGCCGAGTTCGCCGCGGCGATGCACCCGGTCGGGCGCATCGGCAAAGTGGAGGAGATCGCCAGCGCGGTGTTGTACCTGTGCAGCGATGGCGCAGCCTTCACGACGGGGCACAGCCTGACGGTCGACGGTGGTGCGTTGGCGATCTGATCGAAGTGGTCCATAGGGCCAGTGCCACCGCCGCGCAGCCCAGCAGCAACACACCACCAAACACGATCAGGGCCAGCCGCGACCCCAGCCGGTCACTGAGCAGCCCGGTGAAGATCACCGGCAGGCTGAACCCCAGGTAGGCCAGCAGGAAGAACCCGGCACTGGCCCGGGTTTTTTCTTGGCCGGCCAGTTGATTCACCGCAGCCAGCCCGCCCAGGTAGATGAAGCCATAGCAGGCGCTGCTTGCGGCCACGGCTCCCAGTAGCACACCCAGCAGATTGCCGCTGTCGGCGCCCCAGGCCAGCAGCGCGTAGCTGCACGGCAGGATCGACAGCCCGAGCAGGGTCGCCCGGGCACTGGCCATGCGCCGGGCCAGGGGCTGGAACAGCAGGCCGCAACTGATCACGCAGAAGGTCGAGAACCCCGACCAGGCGCTCAGGCCATGCTGGCGCAGGACCCCCGGCAGCAGGGCGATGACCAGTCCGACACAGGCCCAGGCCAGCAGGATCGCCAGGCCATAGGCCAGGCTGCCGCTGGGATAGTAGGGCAGACGCAGCATGGCGCTGCGTTGCGTCGGGCGTGGGTCGGGCAGGCGCCAGACCAGCGCGAGGGCAAAGGCGGCGAGCGCCAGTTGCAGATGGAAGCTGCTCGGGGTGAGTGTCGGCCCGCGCAGCAGGAACACGCTGGTCAGTGCCGCGCCCAGGCCAAAGCCCAGGGAAGTGCTGGCGGTGACCCAGGTCGCGGCGCGGTCACGTTCACCGGGCGTCATCAGTTCGCTCATGTAGGCGGTGGCCGTGGCCGAGGCCAGGCCGGTGCCGAGGCCCAGGAACAAGCGCGCCACGCCCAGGGATGCCAGGCTGGGGGACAGCAGCATGATCAAGGTGGCGATCATCGACAGGGCGAGTGCGACCAGGATCAACGGGCGTCGCCCGACCCGGTCGGCCAGGCCGCCGAGGGCCAGCAGCACTGGCAATACACCGAGCACGTAGCCGGAGAAAGCCACGGCGGTCGCCGCGGCGCCTTGCCCGGAGAGGTCGGCGTAGGTGATGTACAACGGAGCCTGGAGGTTCACCGCAAGGGTGATCAGGCACAGGGCGAAGGCCAGCAGGGCCGGGGCGTGGCGAGTGGGCATGGGTGGTTTCCGCAGGATCGATTGCGTCAGCATCGGCCCTGGGTGGCTGTTCGCCAAGGCACACCCAGTACGGATTTGTGCTTAACTGTTCGCCTGAAATAAGCGAACACTTGCCATGCACTTCAATCTTGATCGCGGTCTCCCCACACCCTTGGTTCAGCAGCTGACCGAGCAGTTGCAGGGCTGGATCACTCGGCAGCGCTTGCGCCCGGGTGCGCGCTTGCCATCGATCCGCACCTTGGCCAAGGCCCAGGCGGTAAGTGCTTCGTGCGTGATCGAAGCCTACGACCGGCTGGTGGCCAGCGGCTGGCTGGAGGCACGGCACGGTGCCGGGTTCTTCGTTGCCGAGCGCAAGCCGGGCCTGTGTCCCGATCCCGGCGAACCGTGGGGCGAGGCGATCGACGGCAGCTGGCGGCAGTTTCGCGAAGGGCATGAGCAACTGCTCAAGCTCGGCTGCGGCTGGTTGCCCGTGGCCTGGCGAGCCGAGGCTGAACTGGCCCAGGCCATCCGCCAGGTCAGCCGTGGCGTGCCCGAGGCACTGTTCGACTACTGCCCGCCCCAAGGCCTGGCGAGCCTGCGCCTGCAACTGCACAAAGGGTTGGCGCGGTTGGATATCGCCGCGGAACCTGAGCGTATCGTCACCACCCAGGGTGCCAGCCATGCCCTCGACCTGCTGGTGCGGACCTTGCTGGCGCCGGGCGACACAGTGCTGGTGGAGCGACCCGGTTACTACAACCTCTACAACCTGCTGCGCCTGCACGGCGTGCGCATGCTCGAGGTACCGCGCACTGCCAGTGGTCCAGACCTGGCCGTGCTCGAGCAATTGCTCGCCGAACACCAGCCGCGCTGTCTGTTCATCAACAGCCTGTACCAGAACCCGACCGGCACCAGCCTGACGCCCAAGGTCGCCTATCGCCTGCTGGAACTGGCCCGTGGGCATGACCTGCGGATTGTCGAGGATGACCTCTACGCCGACTTCCAGGACGGACCGGCGACGCGGCTGGCTACCCTCGACAGCGAGCAACGGGTTATTTACCTGGGCAGCTTCTCCAAGACCCTCAGCAGTTCGCTGCGGGTCGGCTATGTGGTGGCCGATCCGCCCTTGGTGGCGCGTCTGGCCGAGCTGAAGATGGTCGCGGGCATCGGCACCTCGCGCTTCGCCGAGCAGGTGGTCGGGCAGATGCTTGCCAACGGTAGCTACCGCAAGAGCGTGCAGCGCCTGCGCCTGCGCCTGGGCCAGCACCGGGCGAGGACGCTGGGGCTGCTGGAGGCTTGCGGCTGGGAGGTGTTCTGCGAGCCCGTCGGCGGCATGTTCGTCTGGGCCCGGGTACCGGGGCGCGACTTCGTCGAGCTGGAGCGGCTGGCGCTGGAGCATGCGGTGCTGCTTACCCCAGGCAGTGCCTTCGATCCGCAGGGCCGGGCCAGTGAGTGGCTGCGTATCAATGTCGCCTATGGGCAGGACTCGCGGGCCGAGGCGTTCTTCCGGCATGCGGGGCGACCTCTGACGGTCTGAAAGCGACACGCTCATAGCTAAATGACACCATTGGCGCGTCTGGCTCTTGTGACGGAGTCGGCGCCATTGTCACTCTTGCTGTAGGTAAAGTCCGACAAGGCGAGGGGATTGGTGATGGCGGCGACCAAGCACGGTGTACTGGCCAATCTGGGCATGGCGCGCAAGCTCGGCCTGGGCTTTGCCCTGGTGTTGCTGCTCACCCTGGTGGTGGCTGCCATCGGTGTATACGCCTTGGCCAATGTCGGCCAGCGCTTCGATGGGCTGCGGCAGATGGCTCAGTTCAATACCGACCTGTTGAAGCTGCGCCAGCACGAACAGGCCTTCGCCCTGCGCTCGGACATCAAAGAGGCCGATGCCCTGCGCACGGGGCTGCAGGGGTTGGTGGAGCGGGCCCAGGCAGTGCCGGCACTGGCCTCGACCGGGGCCGATCTGAATGCCTATGGGCAAGCTTTCGACCAGTTCGTCCAGGCGGTGCAGGCCAAGGAGCTGGCGCTGGACATGGCCAGTTGGTCGGTGTCGAGCGTGGCCAACAACCTCGATGTGCTGCAGGCCGGCCTGGCCGACGATGGCACCTATACCCTCAAGCAGTCCCAGGGCCAGCAGGGTGGTGAGTTCCTGGAGCAGGCCGGGCAGGTGGCGCAGGTGTCGCGGCTGATGCTGCAGGCCATGGACGAGGCCCGGGTGCGCCTGGACCAGAGCCGCAAGGGCGGTGAAGCCAGCGCCGAGGGCCGCATCGCCCAGACTGTGGAAGCTGCGACCCTGGTGGACCAGCTCAAGGCTTCCGTCGCCGATGTCGGCTACCAGAGCGTGCTGGGCGAAGTGGCCGGGCATATTGGCAGTTTCTCCGAAAAGCTCAATGAGTACACCGACCTGCTGGGCCAGGAGCGGGGTATCAAGGAGCAGTTGCAGGCGCGTGCCGAGCAGGTTACCGCGCGTGTCGACCAGGTGTATGCCGATCAGGAGCAGGCCATGCAGGCGGAACTGGCACGCAACGCCGTCGCCATTACTGCGGCCACGGCGCTGGCGCTGCTGGTAGGCGTGCTGGCGGCCTGGCTCATAACCCGCGCCGTGGTCGCGCCGCTCAAGCGGGTGATCAGCCGGGCCCGGCGCATTGCCGCAGGCGAGCTGGCTATCGAGGCCGAGCCGCCGCGGGCCGACGAGGTCGGCCAGTTGTTGCAGGCCATGCAGCAGATGGCCGAGGGCTTGTCCGGTATCGTCAGTGGCTTGCAGCAGGGTATCGACCAGTTGGCCGGCAGTGCCCAGGCCTTGTCGGCGGTCACCGAGCAGACCAACCGCGAAGTCGGTAGCCAGAAGGACGAGACCGAGCAGGTGGCCACCGCCATGCAGCAGATGACTGCGACCGTCCATGATGTGGCGCGTAATGCCGAGCAGGCTGCCCAGGCGGCGCAGGCAGCCGACGACAAGGTCGGGTCTGGGCAGCAGGTGGTGCGTCAGAGCATGCAGCGCATCGAGCAACTGGCGCTGGCCGCCGAAACCGCCAGCAGCGGCATCGACAGTCTCAGTGCCGAGATCCATACCATCGGTGATGTACTCGAGGTGATCAAGAGCGTGGCCGAGCAGACCAACCTGCTGGCGCTCAATGCCGCGATCGAGGCGGCGCGGGCCGGGGAGCAGGGGCGCGGGTTCGCGGTGGTGGCCGACGAAGTACGCGCCCTGGCGCGGCGTACCCGGCAGTCCACCGAGGAGATCGAGCGCCTGGTCGCCAGCCTGCGCGGCAATGCCCAGCAGTCGGTGATGCAGATCCGCGGCAGTACCGAGCTGGTGCGCCTGGCGGTGGCCGACACGCTGCAGACCGAGAGTGCTCTGGGCAGCATCGCGGCGGCGGTGTCGTTGATCCAGCAGATGAACCAGCAGATCGCCGCGGCGGCCGAGCAGCAGAGCTCGGTGGCCGAGGAGATCAGCCGCAGCGTCACGCAGATACGCGGTAGTGCCGACCAGGCGGCACTGGCGATGGAGGACAATGCCCGTTCAAGTGTCGAGCTGGCGCAATTGGGCAATGACTTGAAGGGGATGGTGGGGCATTTCCGCTTGTGATTGCCTGTGCCTGTCTCAGCTCTTGCGTGGGCTGAGTATGAGCAAGGTCAGCACCCCCGCCACGATCCCCCAGAACGCCGAGCCGATCGAGAACAGGGTGAAGCCCGAGGCCGTGACCATGAAGGTGATCAGGGCCGCCTCGCGCTCGCGCACCTCGCCCATGGCCACGCTCAAACCGTTCATGATCGAACCGAACAGCGCGAGCGCCGCGATCGACAGCACCAGCTCCTTGGGCAAAGCGCCGAACAGCGCTGCCAGGGTGGCGCCGAAGGTGCCGGCGATACCGTAGAAGATCCCGCACCAGACCGCCGCCGTGTAGCGCTTGGCCGGGTCTTCATGGGCATGCGGCCCGGTGCAGATCGCCGCGCTGATCGCTGCCAGGTTGATCCCGTGGGAGCCGAATGGCGCCAGCAGCAGCGAGGCGAAGCCGGTGGCCGAGATCAGCGGCGAGGCGGGCACCTGGTAGCCGTCGGCGCGCAGCACGGCGACGCCGGGCATGTTCTGCGAGGTCATGGCCACCACGAACAGCGGGATTCCGATGCTGATCGTCGCGGCCAGCGAGAAGCTCGGTGTGGTCCACACCGGTGTTGCGACTTCCAACTGGAAGCCGCTGAAGTCCAGCAGCCCCAGGGCGCCGGACAGCGCGGTGCCGACCAGTAGCGCGGCCAGCACGCAGTAGCGCGGCGACAGGCGCTTGACCAGCAGGTAGCTGAAGAACATGCCCAGCACCAGTAGCGTGCGATGTTGAGCGGCGACGAAGATCTCGCTGCCGATCTTGAACAGGATGCCGGCCAGCAGGGCCGAGGCCAGGGAGGCGGGAATACGCCGCACCAGGCGCTCGAAACTGCCGGTCAGGCCGCAGATCAACACCAGCACGGCGCAGGTGATGTAGGCGCCGATCGCTTCGCCGTAGCTCACCCCGCCAAGGCTGGTGATCAGTAGCGCTGCACCGGGTGTCGACCAGGCCACGGTGATCGGCGTGCGGTAGCGTAGCGACAGGCCGATGCTGCACACTGCCATGCCGATCGACAGGGCCCAGATCCATGAGGAAATCTGCGCGCTGGTAAGACCGGCCGCCTGGCCAGCCTGGAACATCAGCACCAGCGAGCTGGTGTAGCCGGTGAGCATGGCGATAAAGCCGGCGACGATCGCCGACGGCGAGCTGTCCGCCAGCGGCCGCAGGCGCGCTGAGGTGGCATCGGTCATAGGGAATTCCTTGTGCAGGTGTAAGCAGTTTTTTCAGGCTACCGTGCCATGGCGTGATCCTTGCCATACAGCAGGCATTGCATTTAGCCGTACAGTCGCCAACTATGGGGCATTACTACGCAACTGCGTGAAAGGGGAGGGGCGATGTACAAGGTGTATGGGGATTACCAGTCGGGCAACTGCTACAAGGTCAAGCTGATGCTGAGCCTGCTCGACCGCCCGTATGAGTGGCACCCGGTGGACATTCTCAAGGGTGAAACGGAAACGCCCGAGTTCCTGGCCATGAACCCCAACGGCAAGGTGCCGGTGCTCAAGCTCGAGGACGGCACCTGCCTGTGGGAGTCCAACGCGATTCTCAACTATCTGGCCGATGGCAGCGAGTTCCTGCCCAGCGAACCGCGGCTGCGCACCCAGGTGCTGCAATGGCAGTTCTTCGAACAGTACAGTCATGAGCCCTACATCGCCGTGGCGCGGTTCATCCAGTTCTACCTGGGGCTGCCGGACGAGCGCCTGGAGGAATACCGGGGCTTGCACAAGGGCGGCTACAAGGCGCTCAAAGTGATGAACAAGCAGCTGGAAATGACGCCTTACCTGGTCGGCGAGCAGTACTCGATCGCCGACGTGGCGTTGTACGCCTATACCCATGTGGCGCATCAGGGCGGCTTCGACCTGGCGCCTTACCCGGCGGTGCAGGCCTGGTTGGCGCGGGTGGCCAGTCATCCTCGGCATGTGCCGATGGTGGATTGACCGGCCTTATCGTGGGGCAAGCCCGCTTGTGGAAGCGGGCGGCAATCTGTCAGACCGTGGCGAAACGCTTGTCCAGATAGGCAATGATGTCCTTGGACTCGTACATCCAGGTCACCTCGCCTTGTTCCTCGATCCGCAGGCACGGCACTTTCACCCGGCCACCGCCTTCGAGCAGCGCCTGACGGTGCTGCGCATCGTTCTTCGCATCGCGCAGCGCCACCGGCACATTGAGGCGGTGCAGGGTGCGGCGGGTCTTCACGCAGAAGGGGCAGGCATGGAACTGGTACAGCGCCAGGCCCTTGGCCTGCTGTTCGACCTGGGCCTGGGCCGCGGCATCGCGCTGCTTCTTGGCTGGACGGCTGATCCAGTCGCCGAACACGATAAGCTGGCCGAGGCCAACCCGCAGGGCTTTGACGATCATGGGCAACTCCTGACATGAAAAAGCCGACCCCAGGGGGTCGGCTCGGAAAACAGGCCGATCACTTGATCAGGCTGAGGAACTCGCTGCGGGTGGCGGCGTTCTCGCGGAACTCGCCGAGCATCACCGAGGTGAGCATGGTCGAGTTCTGCTTTTCGACACCGCGCATCATCATGCACATGTGCTTGGCCTCGATCACCACCGCCACGCCTGCGGCGCCGGTCACCTGCTGCACGGCCTCGGCGATCTGGCGGCTGAGGTTTTCCTGGATCTGCAGGCGGCGGGCGTACATGTCGACGATCCGCGCCACCTTCGAAAGGCCCAGCACCTTGCCCTTGGGCAGGTAGGCCACGTGGGCCTTGCCGATGAACGGCAGCATGTGGTGTTCGCACATCGAATACAGCTCGATATCCCGGACCAGCACCATTTCGCTGTTGTCGGAGGTGAACAACGCGCCGTTGGTCACTTCTTCCAGGGTTTGCTCATAACCGCGGCAAAGGTACTTCATGGCCTTCGCTGCCCGCTTGGGCGTGTCGAGCAGGCCTTCGCGGGAGACATCCTCGCCGATCTGGCTGAGGATCGCGGTGTAGTTCTGTTCCAGGGACATGGATCTACCTGTGGAAAATTTCGCAAAGGCGAAGGGTACGGCGGCGGCGGCGGCGCTGCAAGCGCGATGTCACTCGTCGCGCCCTTCGAGCATGGTTCGCTTGAGCATCACGTAGACCGCGCCGGTGCCGCCGTGGCGGGCCTGGCACGAAGTGAAGCCGAGCACTTGCGGATGCTGACGCAGCCAGGTGTTGACGTGGCTCTTGATCATCGGACGCTTGCCGTCCAGGCGCGCGGCCTTGCCGTGGGTGACGCGCACGCAGCGCACTTCCAGCTTGGTCGCTTCGGCGATGAAGGCCCACAGCGTCTCGCGGGCCTTCTCGACGCTCATGCCGTGCAGGTCGAGGCTGCCCTCGAAGGCGATCTGGCCGAGCTTGAGCTTGCGCAGCTGGGTTTCCTGCACGCCGTCACGCCGCCACATCAGTTCATCCTCGGCGCCGACGTCGATGACGAACTGGTCGGACAGGCCGTCGATCACCAGCGTCTGGTCGCTGCGGATGGTCGCCGCCTGGCGCAGGCCTGCCAGCTGCTTGCGGTCGGCCTTGGGTTTGCCGACTTCGGCGCGATCGTGCTTGATCGGCTTGACGCCCTGCACTTGGCTGCGGAAGAGGGAAAAGTCGTCGTCTTGCATGGTGCCTCCACGTGGGCGGCGTAGTTTACGCGACTGTCATCGCGGGGCAAGCCTGGCCCCGCGCTCGGCGCGTCAGTCGTGCTTCTTCATCAGGTGCGGCGACAGGTTCAGCTCGCGCCCGCGGCGCAGGCGGATGCGGCTGCGCCGCCACAGGCGCACGCCGAAGTACAGCAGGGCCAGCCCGACGACGGTCAGTGTCGCCGCCAATGGACGGTTGGCATTGAGTTCGGCCAGGGCGGCGTAGTTGCCCAACAAGCCGGCGAAGCCTGCCATTGCCAGCAGGATGCCCAGGGTGGCCAGCAGTACCGAGAGTGCCGCGGCGATGCGCGCGCCCCAGTTGCTCGGCTCGCGCTGGCGCAGGCGCTTGGCATCGAAACTGCCTTTGAGCTTCATTCGAATTCCTCAGGATCGGGTGGTGCTGATCCGGATTTCGACCTGCGGGTCACCTGGGGGTTCCGCCCGTCCGCCGGGCGGTCGTGGTTCAGACCAGGCTGGCGGTAGGGGCGACGCAGGCGAAGTTGTCGGCCATCACGGCCATCTCGCACTGGTGGATCTGCGCGGCGGGGATCACGGTGTCCTTCAGGGCCAGGTCACGGGTCGCCGAAGCATCTTCGACCAGGGTGCAGCGATAACCATAGTCCTTGGCGCGGCGCACGGTGGTGCTGACGCTGGAGTGGCTCATGAAACCGCAGACGATCAGGTCCAGCGGGCCGAATGCCTGCAAGGTCTCGTGCAGCTTGGTGTTCTTGAAGGCGTTGGGCATGCGTTTCTCGATCACCACCTCGCCTTCGCGCGGCTCCAGCCCGGGAATGAACTCGCCGGCCGGGCCCTGCGGGTCGAAGCGACCGCCAACGGTGCCGAGGTGGCGGACATGGATGATCGGGCGGCCGGCCTTGCGGGCGGCGTCGAGCAACCTGGCAATGTTCGCCACGGCCTCGTCCATGCCCGACAGCGCCAGCGGACCGCTCAGGTACTCCTTCTGCGCATCGATGACGATCAGGCTGGCTTGGCTCAGCTTGGCCGGCGGGTAGTCGCGGCCAGTGAGGCGGAACATCGTGGTTGGAACGGACATCAAGGGCTCCTTGGGTAGGGCTTTTGTGGGCCTATTCTCCCTTGCCTTGGCGCCAATGTGAATGGTTGACAGCGCAGGCGGCGTGGTTACTGGCTTGTGGCTATCCATTCGGGCATCGGGGCGAACATTTGTGCGGTGTGGGCTGTTAGACTTTTGTCCTGTCTGAAAAGGAGTACCCCGTGATCACATCCCGCCTGCGCACCCTGCGCGACCACATCCGCTGGGCGGTCAGCCGCTTCCATGAGCATGAACTGTTCTTCGGCCACGGCGCCGACAATGCCTGGGACGAGGCCCGTCTGCTGGTGCTCGGCGCGGTGCATCTGCCCTGGGAGGTGGCCGACAGCTACCTGGATTGCGCACTCGAGGATGATGAGCGGGTACGCCTGCAGCACCTGCTCAAGCGCCGCATCGAAGAACGTGTGCCCACCGCCTACCTGCTGGGTGAGGCCTGGTTCTGCGGTATGTCGTTCATCGTCGACGAACGCGTGCTGGTGCCGCGCTCGCCCATTGGCGAGCTGATCGAGAAGCGCTTCGAGCCGTGGCTCGCCGCCGAACCTGCGCGCATCCTCGACCTGTGTACCGGTTCCGGTTGCATCGGCATCGTCGCCGCCGATGTGTTCCAGGACGCCGAAGTGGTGCTGGCCGACCTGTCCTTCGATGCGTTGGCGGTGGCCAACCAGAACATCGAGCGCCATGGCCTGGAAGAGCGTGTGTACACGGTGCAGGGCGATGGTTTCGCCGGGCTGCCGGGGCAGCGTTTCGACCTGATCCTCTCCAACCCGCCCTATGTCGATGCCGAGGACTTCGGTGACATGCCGGCCGAATATCACCATGAGCCCGAGTTGGGCCTGGCCTGCGGCAACGATGGCCTGGACCTGGTACGGCGCATGCTGGCCGAGGCGGCCGACCACTTGACCGACAAGGGCTTGATGATCGTCGAGGTAGGTAACAGCCAGGTGCATGTCGAGGCGCTCTATCCCGAGGTGGACTTCGCCTGGCTGGAATTCGAGCGCGGTGGGCACGGGGTGTTCATGCTGACGGCCGAACAGTGCCGGCAGCATCAGGAGCTGTTCAAGGCGCGGGTCTGACCCTTCTCGAGTAGCCAGGGCTGCTGCGCAGCCCATCGCCGGCAAGCCGGCTCCCACAGGATGGCGCTTGGCCTGAAGGCGGCGCGGTCGGTGTGGGAGCCGGCTTGCCGGCGATGGGCCGACTGGCGGCCCCAGGCTGTCAGCGGGTGGCGATCCAGATCAGCAGTCCGGCCTGGAACACCGCGAACGCCACCAGGCAGGTGATGGTAAAGCGCAAGCCGCTGTCTTCGCGGCGGTACTTGGCCACGCGTTCGTCACGCTCGCGCAGCTGCGCTTCCTTCTCCATCAGGTTCTGCTCGGCCTGCTGCAGCATGCCGGCGGCCTCGAGGTTGTCCACGCGCTGCACCTTCTCGGTGTTCCAGCCGCCCTTGAGCTGGCCCACCGGCGTTTCCACCAGGCGCCCTTTGAGCAACTGCCCATCGGTGTATTCCACTTCCAGGCCGACGCTGCGTAGCACATGGTCGCGGCGCAGGCGGGTGTCTTCGTTCAGGGCGTCCTTGTTCGGTAGGCTCATGCCCTCGATCTGGTAGTGCGAGCAGCGGTGCTGCAGCCATTGCACCGCCTGCGCCAGCAGGTAGCGGCCAACGCCACGGTTGAGGGGCTCGAGCTGCAGGCCGACCGGGTCGCCGATGCGCACCGTGCGCGTTTCGTGGTCGACGCGGATGTCCAGTTGGTTCTGTTCCTTGCGCACCTTCTGCCCAGGCAGGCAGATTTCCATGCGCAGCAGGCTGTGGGCCTTGTCGTGGCGCTCGGCGTAGCCGAACTGGACGAAGCGCAGCGGACGGGCGCCGCTGTTGCGGTCGGTCGGCAGCGGCGCCAGGCGCAGCAGCTGGAAGTGCTCGGCGGCAAGGTCGGCCCAGGGCTGCGGGGCGCTTTCTGGCACTTGTTCTTCGGTCGCCTCGGCGGCGGGGGCATCGGTCATCAGGGAATCCTCAGGTGCGCGGCGGCCGGGGCGGGCACCTACCAAGTCGTCGTAAGTGCGGGTTTGCCCGTGATCAGGGCGCGCGAGCCCCGAATCACTGCCTTCTCAGCCGCGTTATCGGCAGGCGCGGTCAATACCTGAGGGCACTTATCCGGCCTGTGGCAACCCATGGATGAACAGGACGATGCGCTCGCCCAGTTCCCGTGCCAGCGGTAGTTCGGGATTACGGTAGCTGTCGCGCTGTTGGCCCATGTCCCGCGGGGTGATGCGCAGCATGTGGTTCATACCGTCGATCAGCGCCAACTGCGCATCGGGCTTGGCGGCCTTGAGGCGCTCGGCGTCGGCCACCTCCACCTGGATGTCATTGCGGCCTTGGACGATCAGCGCGGGTACCTTGAGCTGGGCGAACGCCGCCGCCGGGTCTTGGTGCAGCAAGGTGATCAGGTACGGCTGCACGCTGGGACGGAACACCTGGCGCAGCGGCGCGGGTACGTCGAGGCTGGTCTGCCCGGCCTGCAAGCGGTCGATCAGCGCCACTCCACCGGCCAGTTGCGCCGGTGGCAGGCGCTGGGCCAGTTGCTCGCGCAGCACGTCGGCTACCGGCCGGCCGCTGCCGGCCAGGGTGATCACCGCGCTGGCGCCGGCCTGCTCCGCGGCGAGGCTGGCGATCAGCGCGCCTTCGCTGTGGCCGACCAGGATCAGCGGGCCGAAGCGTGGGTCCTGCCTGAGCGCGCGGCCCCAGGCCACCACGTCGGCGACATAGCGCTCGACGCTGAGGTCACGCTCGTCCGGGGTGGCCGGCTGGCTGGCGGCCACCCCGCGCTTGTCGAAGCGCACGCTGGCGATGTGCTCGCCGGCCAGCAGCAAAGCCAGGCGCTTGAGGTTGTCGATGCGCCCGGCGGCAGGGTTGTTGCCATTGCGGTCGGTAGGCCCGGAACCGGCGATGATCAGCACCACCGGCGGCGGCGTGGCCTGCTGCGGCAACAGCAGGCTGCCATGCAGCACGCCCTGGCCGGTGTCCAGGTCGATGGGGCGTTGCAGCACGGTGGGGGCGGCCTGGGCGAGGCTGGCGCAGAACAGCAGGAGCAGGGCGGCGAGGCGCGACTTCATGGGCGGGGTACTACGTGGGACATTGTTGCTTCGACATTGGGTTGCTCTGAAGGTTCGCGGGCCCCATCGCGGGGCAACCACAGCCACGCGGTTTTCCGTATACTGCCGCTTTCGTTCACTTCAGGCTGATTCGCGGAGCGTCCATGTCCGGCAATACCTACGGCAAGCTGTTCACTGTCACCACCGCTGGCGAAAGCCATGGCCCGGCGTTGGTCGCCATTGTCGACGGCTGCCCGCCTGGCCTGGAAATCTCCCTTGCCGACCTGCAGCACGACCTCGACCGGCGCAAGCCCGGCACCAGCCGGCACACCACCCAGCGCCAGGAGCCGGACGAAGTGGAGATCCTCTCCGGCGTGTTCGAAGGCCGTACCACCGGCTGCTCGATCGGCCTGCTGATCCGCAACACCGACCAGAAGTCCAAGGATTATTCGGCGATCAAGGACCTGTTCCGCCCGGCCCATGCCGACTACACCTACCACCACAAGTACGGCATCCGCGACTACCGTGGCGGTGGCCGCAGCTCGGCGCGCGAAACCGCCATGCGCGTAGCGGCCGGCGCCATCGCCAAGAAGTACCTGGCCACCCAGGGCATCCGCGTGCGCGGCTACATGAGCCAGCTCGGGCCGATTGAAATCCCGTTCAAGACCTGGGACTCGGTTGAGCAAAACGCCTTCTTCAGCCCCGACCCGGACAAGGTGCCCGAGCTCGAGGCCTACATGGATCAACTGCGCCGTGACCAGGATTCGGTAGGGGCGAAGATCACCGTGGTCGCCGAAGGCGTGATGCCGGGCCTGGGCGAGCCGATCTTCGACCGCCTCGACGCCGAGTTGGCCCATGCCTTGATGAGCATCAACGCGGTCAAGGGCGTGGAGATCGGTGCCGGTTTCGCCAGTGTCGCCCAGCGCGGCACCGAGCATCGTGACGAGATGACGCCCGAGGGCTTCCTCAGCAACAACGCCGGCGGCATCCTTGGCGGCATTTCCTCTGGCCAGCCGATCGTCGCCCACCTGGCGCTCAAGCCGACCTCGAGCATCACCACCCCGGGCCATTCGATCGACGTCGACGGCAACCCGGTCGAGGTGATCACCAAGGGCCGCCACGACCCTTGCGTCGGCATCCGCGCCACGCCGATCGCCGAGGCGATGATGGCCATTGCGCTGATGGACCACCTGCTGCGCCACCGGGCGCAGAATGCCGAAGTGAAGGTGGGCACCCCGGTACTGGGCCAGCTCTGATCAGCCTGCGCTGGCCCTATCGCCGGCAAGCCGGCTCCCACAGGATTACCGCAGGCTTGAGCCCTGCGACGGACCTGTGAGAGCCGGCTTGCCGGCGATAGGGCAGGAACAGGTCATCACCAAGGGCCGAACGATGTCCCCCATCCCCTACTGGCGCCTCTCCAGCTTCTACCTCTTCTACTTCGCCCTGCTCGGTTCCACCGCGCCGTTCCTGGCCCTGTACTTCGACCACCTGGGCTTCTCCCCGGCGCGCATCGGCGAACTGGTGGCCATTCCCATGCTCATGCGCTGCGTGGCCCCCAACCTGTGGGGCTGGCTCGGTGACCGCAGCGGCCAGCGCCTGCTGATCGTGCGCCTGGGTGCGCTGTCGACCCTGGCGGCCTTCTCGCTGATTTTCTTCGCCAAGAGCTACGCCTGGCTGGCGTTGGTCATGGCGTTGCACGCCTTCTTCTGGCACGCGGTGCTGCCCCAGTTCGAAGTGATCACCCTGGCCCACCTGCACGGCCAGACCTCGCGTTACAGCCAGGTACGGCTATGGGGCTCGATCGGCTTCATCCTCGCCGTGGTGGGCCTCGGGCGCCTGTTCGAATGGCTGAGCCTGGACATCTACCCGCTGGCGCTGGTGGCGATCATGGCCGGTATCGTCGTTGCCAGCCTCTGGGTGCCCAATGCGCAACCCGTCGATCAGGCCGAGCAGCGCGGGGTGGGGGGCTTTCTTAGGCAGGTGCGGGCGCCGGGGGTGCTGGCATTCTATATGTGCGTGGCCCTCATGCAGCTCAGCCACGGGCCGTACTACACGTTCCTCACCCTGCACCTGGAGCACCTGGGTTACAGCCGCGGCGCCATAGGCTTGCTGTGGGCGCTCGGGGTGGTGGCCGAGGTGCTGGTGTTCATGGTCATGAGCCGGATCTTCGCCCGCTGCTCGGTACGCAAGGTGCTGCTGGCCAGCTTCCTGCTGGCCGCCCTGCGCTGGCTGTTGCTGGGCAGCCTGGCGGATATCCCGGCTGTGCTGGTGTTCGCCCAGGTACTGCACGCGGCCACGTTCGGCTGTTTCCATGCCGCGGCCATCGCCTTTGTCCAGGCCAGCTTCGGCGCTCGCCAGCAGGGCCAGGGCCAGGCGCTGTACGCGGCGCTCTCGGGCACCGGCGGCGCGCTGGGCGCCTTGTATTCGGGCTACAGCTGGACACTGTTGGGCCCACACTTCACCTTTGGTATGGCCAGCGTCGCGGCGCTCGCGGCAGCCGTTATCATTGCCTTCCGACTCAAAGAAAGCAGGAACCACCCCTGATGAGCATCCTCAGCGTATTCGCCGTTTCCAGCCCGGACCAGCCGTACAAGGTGCTGACCCACCACGACGACATCGCCGCGACCCTGGCCGAGCAGGGCGTGCGTTTCGGCCGCTGGCAGTCCGGCGCGCGCCTGCGCCCGGGCAGCAGCCAGGAAGAAGTGATCGCGGCGTGCCGTGGGCCCCTCGACCAGCTGATGACCGCTCATGGCAGTAAGGTGTTCGCTGTGCTCAGCCGCGATGGCGTAGACCCGAGCCAGGCCGCCCTGCGCGACGAGCATGTGCATGACGGCGAGGAAGTGTTCGCGCTGATCAGCGGGCGCGGCCAGATCAGCCTGCGCCTGGGGGATACGGTGTATGCCGTGTTGTGCGAGAAGGACGACATGCTGTTGGTGCCGGCCGGCACACGCCGCTGGCTGGACCTGGGTGACACGCCGTTCTGTCTGGCCCTGCGGCTTTTCGCCAGCGAGCAGGCGGTGCAGCCGCGCTTCACCGGCGATGCTACGGCCCGGCAATTTGCCGGGCTCGACGAACTCTGAGGGGATTGGCTCGCGGGGCCGCCTGCGCCCACCTCGTCCGTAGATGAGTGCAGGCGTGCCCCGCGAAGGGGGCACGCGATCAGCGATAGGTCGGCAGGGCGAAGCGTTGCTGGCTTTGCAGCATCGAGATCACCGGCAGCTCGCTCGGTTGCCCGGCAAGGTCGCGGCGGATGGCGCTGATCGCCCAGGACAGTTGCTCGGCGCTGTGCAGTTGCGCATAGGTCAGCACCCGGCGGGTGACCACGCCGTCGCTGGCGCGCAGGGTCAGCAGGACCCCACCGTCCGGACGTGGCTGGGTGGCGACCTGGTAGGCGGCGAAGACCGAGGCGAATTTTTCCTGGATGAGGTCCATATCAACTCCTGACTGTTGTACTGGCAGACTTGAGGTGATGATTGCAGCGACCGTGCCAGTCATCTCGCAAAATAAATTCCTTTAAAATCAATTAGTTATATTTAAATTTGTGAGGTCGTGCATTGCATTCTGCACGCCCGTGCATTTTGCACAGTGCATTTTGCACGGTCATAGCGTGGCTCTCTGCCATCGATAGAATCTGAACCTTGGACCTGTTGCCGCTGCCTGATAGAAACTTGGCCCATTGCCCGATGCCAGGAGGTTCCCGATGTCCGATCAACCCGCCACCATGACCGCCGAAGAGACCGCGACCTTCGCCGAGGAGGTCTTCGAGCGCGCCCGTAGGGGCGATGCCACGATGCTCGGCCGCCTACTCGACGGTGGTCTGCCCGCCGACCTGCGCAACCACAAGGGTGACACCTTGCTGATGCTGGCCAGCTACCACGGTCACCACGACGCCGTGCGGGTGCTGCTGGCCCATGGCGCCGACCCGCTGATCGCCAATGACAACGGCCAGTTGCCCATCGCCGGCGCCGCCTTCAAGGGTGACCTGGCCATGATCCGCCTGCTGCTGGAACACGGCGTGCCGGTGGATGCAGCCGCCATGGACGGTCGCACCGCGCTGATGCTCGCGGCGATGTTCAACCGCCTGGAGATCATCGACTACCTGCTGGCCCAGGGGGCCGACCCGGCGCACCGTGACGCGGCCGGTGCCACCGCGCTGACAGCCGCGCGTACCATGGGTGCGGTGGATGCCGCCGCACGCCTGGAGGCGAAGGCCGGCTAACCCTTCGGGGGCGTTTGCGGCTATCCTTGGCGCCTTTCACGCCAACCCGTAGGGCCCCCCATGAAAGACCAGTTGCTCGAATTCATCAGCCTCATCGGCGCCGGCTGCATGCGCGATGAGGATATCGAGCGCATCGCCGCCGAGGCCGCCGAGGCCTACGCCGACCCCGCCGCTTTCCTCGCCGCCAACCCGGACATCAACTACGACGACACCTTCCCCTTCTCGCTGGGCGAATGGGTGGTGGTCGGCAGCCTGCCCGACACCGTGCTGTTCCAGGCCGACAGCTACCAGGACCTGTTCCAGCAGATCAGCGATTCGTTCGACAAGAGCGTGCCCTTCACCCTCAAGCCCAAGCAGCTGGCGCGCACCGAGGCGCTGACCGCGCTCAACCGTATCCAGGTGCAGATGGGCGCGCTGAACAAGGAAGCCGGTGGCTACGTGCTGCTGAACTTCAGCCAGTTGCTCGACGATGAGCTGCAGATGATCATGGTCGGGCAGCACGACCTGGCCCGTGTGCTGGAGCTGGGCGAGGCCGTTGGTATCAAGGTGGAGCCGGCGCTGGAAGCGCTGAAGGTGGCAGTGCACATCTGAGCCGTAGCCGTCGCGGAGCCCGTGGGAGCGGGCTTGTCCCGCGATCGGCGCGTCAACCCAGCGCGGTATCGAGGAACATCATCACCGCGAAACCGCCCATCAACCCCAGCGTCGCCGCGGTCTGGTGCCCGTTGCGGTGGGTTTCCGGGATCACCTCGTGGGACACCACGAAGATCATCGCTCCCGCCGCCAGGCCCATGCTGATCGGGTAGGCGAGGGCAAAGCCGGTGGAGATGCCCAGGCCGATCACCGCGCCCAGCGGTTCCATCAGCCCCGAGCCGATCGCCACCAGCATCGCCTTGAAGTTCGACAGCCCCGTGGCGCGCAGGGCCAGGGCCACGGCCAGGCCTTCGGGGATGTCCTGGATGGCGATGGCGCTGGTCAGCGGCAGGCCGATGGCCATGTCGCCGTTGGCGAAACTCACGCCAATGGCCATGCCCTCGGGCAGGTTGTGCAGGGTGATCGCCAGCACGAACAGCCACACCCGGCTCACCCGCTCGGCCTGCGGGCCGCAGGGGCCGGTGCTTTCATGCTCGTGCGGGGTGAAGCGGTCCAGGCCCAGCATCAGCAGCACCCCAAGGCCCATGCCCAGCACTACGGTGAAGGCCGCCGCCGGGCCGTTGCCGGTGATCTCGCGGGCAGCATCCAGACCCGGCAGGATCAGCGAAAACGAACTGGCGGCGAGCATCATGCCGGCGGCAAAACCGAGCATGACGTCCTGGGTGCGCGCGCTGACGTCGCGCAGGATCACCGCCAGCACCGCGCCCAGGGCGGTGGCGCCGAAGCCGGACAGGCCGCCGAGCAGTGCCAGGTGCAGATGGTCGGCATGATCGCCGTTGACGGCGTTCCAGATGCTCGCCAGCAGCAATGCGCCGATGGCCAGCAGGCTCAGCACCAGGCCGGCGCTGAGCCAAGGGGTCTGCAGCGCCTGTTGCCGCCAGGCGCTGAACAGTGAATCGGGGGCGGCGCTTTGGGTGTGGGCGGGGGGCATGCGGACCTCTGGGCAGTGGATGACAGCAGTTTATTCACTGACCGGCATTCGCGGCCAAGGATTCCCTTCTATCGAGGCCATAGCCAGCTATGCTCTGGGGCACACACACCGTGCGGGAGCGGCACCATGGGGTCCACCTTCAACAGCCTGGTCGGCTTGATCATCCTGGCCCTGGACATCTGGGCCATTCTCAATGTGCTCAAGAGCGGCACCGAGGTCGGGATCAAGGTGCTGTGGATCCTGCTGATCCTGTTGTTGCCGGTGCTGGGGCTGATCATCTGGGCGATCGCCGGGCCACGGGGCAATGTGCGGATCTGAAGCCTTGCATCGCAACTGTGTAACTTTGTAAGGGAAGGCTGCTCTCGACAAAATTTTCACACTCGATTTTTGAAAATCCGCGCCGCACAATGCGGCCTTGGTCTCACCTTGCCCACAAGGGCCAGATCACCAGGCTATTGGCGCTTTCGCCTTCCCGCAAACCGCAATCCTAGGACCTCTCCATTCATGGCTAACACGGACGCCTTGAAGCAACAGGGCGTGCGAGGCTCGTTCTCGCCGACCCTGAAATCCCACCTGGCCTACACATTGCTCAGTGGCCTGGTGATCATGCTGATGCTCAGCCTGGTGCGCCTGGCGCTGCTGGTCTACAACAGCGACATGATCGGCGACACGCCGTACTCGACAGTCGCCGAGGGCTTCTTCAACGGCCTGCGCTTCGACCTGCGCGTGGTGGTGTACATCAGCATCCCGTTGCTGCTGGCGCTGCTCAGCCCCTGGCTGATGGCCCGCCGTGGCCTGTTCCGCTTCTGGCTGACCATCGCTTCGAGCGTGGTGATGTTCCTCGGCCTGATGGAGATGGACTTCTACCGTGAGTTCCACCAGCGCCTGAACGGCCTGGTGTTCCAGTACATCAAGGAAGACCCCAAGACCGTCATGAGCATGCTCTGGTACGGCTTCCCGGTGGTCCGCTACCTGTTGGCCTGGCTGGTTGGTACCTGGCTGCTGAGCCTGCTGTTCAAGGGCATCGACCGCCTGACCCGCGGCAACGGCAGCGCCCAGCTATCGGGCAGCCGCAAGCTGGCGCCCTGGTACGGTCGCCTGGCGGTGTTCATGGTGGTCCTGCTGGTGGCCGTGGTCGCCGCCCGTGGCACCCTGCGCCAGGGCCCGCCGATGCGCTGGGGTGATGCCTTCACCACCGACTCCAACTTCGTCAACCAGCTGGGCCTGAACGGCACCCTGACCCTGATCGATGCCGCCAAGAGCCGCTTCGGCGAGGATCGCGGCAATATCTGGAAGCCCGTACTCGACCAACCGCTGGCCACCCAGACCGTGCGCGAGCAGCTGCTGACCGCCAACGACACCCTGGTCGATGCCGACGAGGCCGCGATCCGCCGTGACTTCGTGCCGCCCGCGGCGAACACGCTGGCGGTCAAGAACGTCGTGGTGATCCTCATGGAAAGCTTCGCCGGCCACTCGGTCGGTGCCCTGGGCAGCCCGAACAACATCACCCCGTACTTCGACAAGCTGGCCAAGGAGGGTCTGCTGTTCGACCGCTTCTTCTCCAACGGCACCCATACCCACCAGGGCATGTTCGCCACCATGGCCTGCTTCCCCAACCTGCCGGGCTTCGAATACCTGATGCAGACCCCGGAAGGCGGCCACAAGCTGTCCGGCCTGCCGGCGCTGCTCAGTGCCCGCGACTATGACGACGTCTACGTCTACAACGGTGACTTCGCCTGGGACAACCAGTCCGGATTCTTCGGCAACCAGGGCATGACCACCTTTATCGGCCGCAACGACTTCGTCGACCCGGTGTTCTCCGACCCGACCTGGGGCGTGTCCGACCAGGACATGTTCGACCGTGGCAACGAAGAGCTGGCCAAGCATGACGGCAAGAAGCCGATCTACGCGCTGCTGCAGACCCTCTCCAACCACACCCCGTACGCCTTGCCCAAGGACCTGCCGGTGGAGAAGGTCACCGGCCAGGGCCGGCTGGACGAGCACCTGACCGCCATGCGCTACTCCGACTGGGCGCTGGGCCAGTTCTTCGAGAAGGCGCGCAAGGAGCCGTACTTCAAGGACACCCTGTTCGTCATCGTCGGTGACCACGGCTTCGGCAACCACCAGCAGGTCACCGAGCTGGACCTGGGCCGCTTCAACGTGCCGCTGCTGTTGATCGCCCCAGGCATCCAGGAGAAGTTCGGCGCGGTCAACCACACCGTGGGCACCCAGGTCGACATCGTGCCGACCATCATGGGCCGTCTCGGTGGCCAGGCCCGCCATCAGTGCTGGGGGCGCGACCTGCTCAACCTGCCTGAGGGCGACCAGGGCGTGGGCATGATCAAGCCGTCGGGCAGCGAGCAGATTGTCGGCCTGGTGCAGGGCGACCGCATCCTCATCGAGTCCAAGGACATGACCCCACGCATGTACCGCTACCAGCTGGGCCGCGAGTTCAAGGCCGAGCTGATCGACAGCCCCGACCAGCCGGAAATGCTCAAGAAGCTCGAGGCGTACATCCAGACGGCCACCAAGAGCCTGCTGGACAATACCGCCGGTGTCGTCCACGGCACGCCGAAGTAGTAGCGCCGAGTGGCCCAAGGAAGCCCGCCGTTGACCGGCGGGCTTTTTTCATGCGGTTTCATGCACGCGGCTGAACATTTGCCGCTGTGTCATGGTCAAGCTAGTACGCATTTCCATTCACCGTTGTGCCAGCGAGGGCTGATCGATGAAAGCATGGGAAGTCAGCTTTGCCGACCAGAAGGGCGAGCCGCAGACGCTGCTGCTCAATGCCGAGCAATGCCCCAGCGAGGAGGACGCCGCACGGGCCATCCGATCGCGTTTGTTCCCGCTCATGGATGAACTTGACCTCAATGACTTCCAGGATCGCAGCTTTTCCCCCACGGCACGCTGGCTCAAGGAGCAGGGCGGCGTGACCATCACCACCATTCGCCAGCTACCCTGAGCCGCCACGCTCTGGCGCAGTGCCTGCACAGGCACTACGCTGGAGACAGGCGCCGGCCAAATCTGCGGGTCCGCGTCGATTCCACTCGCGTCTTGCATCAGCTCGAATTGCCAGGCATGGCACGCTTGCCAGGCAGGTGCTTTGTGCACTGAAAGTCTATCCATTGCTTTGCAGGAGGACGTTTCATGAGCAGCCAATACGACGACATCAGCAGCAGTGTCCTGCGCCAGATGAAAGCTGGCGGTTTTGATTTCACCCGTATTCATCCCATCGAGTTCTATGCCGTGTTTCCCGATGAGGCCGCCGCACGCCGGGCGGCCGTGCAGTTCCGTGGCGAGTCGCTCAGCGCCCAGGTGAGCGAGCGCGATGACGGCGCCTGGCACCTGGAACTGAGCAAGGTTATGTACGCCACCCATGGCGGCATCGGTGCCTTCGAACAGGCATTCGAACGGCTCGTGTCGCCCCATGGCGGCGAGGTCGAGGGTTGGGGCGTCAAGCAGGAACGGCCGATTGCCTAGGCAACGCGGCCCCGTGCGTCCTACTGTTGCTTGCGCCCGGCCATATGCTTCAGGTATGCCAGCAATGCATCGAGTTCCTGTTCGCTCAGCACCTGGGTGGAGAACCCGGGCATCTTGGCCTGCGGCCAGTGCCGCAGGCTCTGCGGATCGCGAATGTATTGGCGCAGGAATGCCGGCTGAAAGTATTCGGTAGGGTTGTGCGGCAGGTTCAGGTCAGGACCCAGGTGCGCATCGCCAGCGCCATTGAGGCGGTGGCAGGCCAGGCAATTCTGCTGGAACAGGGCAAAGCCCTGGCGCACCGGATCCGCGTCGGGCAGCGCTGGGTCTGGCAATAGGGCGGGGAAGCGCACCTCGACCGCTGCCAGGCTGCGAATGCTGGCGATCTGGAACGGCCATTGCTCCGGGCGGATGCCGCTCGCCTGGGGCTGGATCCATACCAGATAGAACGGCCCGGCTCCCGCCTTGCCCTGGCCCAGTGGCGGCCAAGGCTGGGCGTTGTCCTCGATGGCCAGCCAGGCTTGTGCCGGGCCTGGCTGCAACAGCGGGCCGGCGGGCATTTCTGCAGCGAAACCGTCGAGGGCCACCGCCTGCAGGTGGTCGCTCGGTTTCACGCCCTCGAGCAATGCTGCCAGCGGTACGGCGCGGTAGTGCATGGTGCGCTTGTAGGCAACGTCTTGTTCAATAGTGACGTCCCGCGCCTGGGGATGGGTGAGCAATTGCTCGCTCTGCCAGTGCCGGCTGCCGTTACCCAGTTCGAGGGTTAGTTGCGCGGCCAGCGCTGGCAGGGGAATCAGCAAGCAGAGCAGGGTAAGGCACAGGCGCATGGGTGATCTCCAACCATCAAGGTCGGCAGGTTACCCACGCACGCTTGGAAAAGGCCACTGCCGCGTTCAACCGAACAACCGGGTGAGGTTGGGCAGGATCAGCAGCAGGGTCGTGGCGAAGAGTATGAGCCCGGCTTGGCGTACTTTGGATTGTCTGAACATGGCGGACCGCCTTCTTGTTGTTATTCCTGAATAACCCTTGGCTTCCTTGTCTGGCTTCGGGTCGATCGCAGTGGCGTGATCGAACGCCTTCACTGCTTGCCGCGTGTTTCTGGATATACAACCAACACTAGGGCCCGCGTCATCCCTGTTTCAGAACCCTTTGCTCTAAAAAAACTAATCTCGATTCCTCATGGTTTTAAGGCCACTGGCCACCCCGCTGGCACGCTGACGCTAGACGAGTGCGCGGCAAGGGTTACCAAGGGTTACAGGGCCTACCGTTCGTCTGGACATCCTACTTGCTTGTGGGCCCCTTTCGCGTCAGTCTTTACAGCAAATCCCACCCACATGTCGTTCAGGACTACCGCTATGTCGTTACGCATCTGCATCCTTGAAACCGATGTCCTGCGGCCGGAGTTGATCGCGCAGTACCAGGGCTACGGAAGGATGTTCGAGCAGCTGTTTTCACGCCAGCCGATCGCCGCCGAGTTTGATGTGTACAACGTGATGAACGGCGATTATCCGCCGGCCGAGCGCATCTTCGATGCCTATCTGGTGACCGGCAGCAAGGCCGATTCGTTCGGCGACGATCCGTGGATCCAGACGCTCAAGGCCTACCTGCTCAAGCTGTATGAGCGGGGCGAGAAGCTGCTGGGGGTGTGTTTCGGCCACCAATTGTTGGCGTTGACCCTTGGCGGCAAGGCCGAGCGCGCCGATAAGGGCTGGGGCGTCGGCATCCACCGCTACAGCCTGGCGGCCCATGCGCCGTGGATGGACCCGCAGGTGTCCGAGCTGACCCTGCTGATCAGCCACCAGGACCAGGTCACCGAGCTGCCCGATGGTGCCACGGTGATCGCCTCGAGCGATTTCTGCCCCAACGCCGCCTACCATATCCGCGACCAGGTGCTGTGCTTCCAGGGACACCCGGAGTTCGTCCACGACTATTCGCGGGCGCTGCTCGACGCGCGCCAGGCCTCGTTGGGCGACGAAGTCTATGCCAAGGCGGTGGCCAGCCTGGCTACCGAGCACCAGGGGGATCTGGTGGGCGAGTGGATGCTGCGCTTCGTCCAGCAGCCGGTGAAGGCCGGGGATAGCATTGCCTGATCAAGCGAGGCCGCTTTGCGGCCTTTTCGCCGGCAAGCCGGCTCCCACAGGGTTGGAGGCGCTCCCGGCGATCCTAAAGCCAGCCTGAGCGCTTGAAACTGAAATACAGCCCCGAACACCCCAGCCCGATCACCCCCAGCACGGCAAAGTAGCCGTAGTGCCAACCCAGCTCCGGCATGTTCTGGAAGTTCATCCCATAGATCCCGGCAATCGCCGTGGGAAACGCCAGGATCGCCGCCCAGGCGGCGAACTTGCGCTGGGTGATGCTTTGCCGTGACGACTCCAGCAGCATGCCGATCTCGATGGTCTGGCTGGCGATGTCGCGGATGCCGGCCAAATCTTCCATCTGCCGGGTCACGTGGATCTGCACGTCGCGAAAGTACGGGCGCATGTTCTTGTCGATGAACGGGAAGCTCAGGCGCTGCAGCTCTTCGCTGACCTCCACCATCGGCGCCACGTAGCGGCGCAGGCGCAGGATGTCGCGGCGCAGGCTGTGCAGGCGCTGGATGTCTTCTTCCTTGAGCGAGTTGCTGAGCACGCTCTGCTCCAGCTCCTCGATCTCGCCGTGGATGGCCTCGCTGACCGGCTGGTAGTTCTCGGTGACGAAATCCAGCAGGGCGTAGAGCACGAAGTCCTCGCCGTGCTCGAGCAGCAACGGGCGCGCCTCGCAGCGCTGGCGCACCAGGGCGTAGGACTTGGAGTGGCCATTGCGGCAGGTGATGATGTAGCCGTTGCCGGCGAAAATGTGAGTCTCGATGAACTCGAGTTTTCCTTCGTGGCGTACTGGGGAGTAAGTGACGATGAACAGCGCATCGCCAAAGGTTTCCAGCTTTGGCCGGCTGTGCTTTTCCAGGGCGTCCTCGATGGCCAGCTCGTGCAGGCCGAACTGGCGCTGCAGGTTGGCCAGTTCCTCGGCATTGGGTTCTTCCAGGCCGATCCACACGAAGTGCCCGGGCTTGCGCGCCCATTCGGCGCCTTCGTCGAGGCTGATGTTGGTGACCTTCCTGCCGGCGCTGTAGACCGCCGCCGCGACGACTCGACCCATGGTTGTCCGCTTATTCGATTGAACACGCTACACAGCTTGGGCTGTGTAGCGACACGGGGCAAGTCCGCAGGCAGGTCAGGACGCGCTGACTTCGCTTTCCATATGGTCGATGCAATGCTGCATCTGGTTGCGGCACTGTTCGATCAGCGCCGGCAGGTCATGATGGGTCAGGCCCGCGGTGGCGATGGGGGCCAGCGAGCGGATGACCACCGTGCGCTGGCGCCAGCTGTTCAGGCTCAGGCGCCTGGTGTAGCGGCTGACGCATACCGGCACGATCGGCACGCCGGCCTCGATCGCCATGTGGAAAGCGCCTTTCTTGAACGCCAGCAACTGTTCCCCGGGGTTGCGCGTGCCCTCGGGGAAGATCCAGATCGAAGTATCGTCGCGCAGGGTGCGGGTGGTGGTCTGCATGGCCTTGCGTGCCTGATAGGCGTTCTTGCGGTCGATCAGCACATTGCCGCCCAGCCAGAACAACTGGCCGAACAGCGGGATCCAGCCCAGGCTCTTCTTGCCGATGGCCACGGTACGCCGGGGCACCACCTGGCCGAGGATGAACAGATCATAGTTGGACTGGTGGTTGGCGATGATCACGCAGCCGGGGGGCTGGTCCCACAGCGGGCCGACCTCGGCCTTGACCTTGATGCGCAGCAACCAGGCGGCCGGCACGCTGTACAGGCGGGCGAACAGGCGGCTGTTGTCGGGGTTGAACGGGCGCAGCAGGCCGATCACCAGGCCGACGACACCCACGAGCAGAAAGTGCAGCGCCAACAGGAGCATGCGGAACATATAAAGCATGGTACGACTCACACCGGACAGTCGCGGCGCAGTGTACGGGTGTGCACTGGTGGGGGCAAACGTTGCTGTAGCGTGGCAGGTCAAGTGGGAGCGGGCTTGCCCGACGATGGCGTCACCCTGGGTGATCGCATCGCGGGGCAAGCCCGCTCCCACAAAGTCCTGTGAGGAAAATCCCTGGGCGGACTCAGCCCAGGTGGTTCTGGTCCGCCAGGATCGCCTCGTCCAGCGCCTCCAGCAGGCCCTTGCGCACCTTCAGCTTGGTGTTCTTGTGCGCCAGCATGTTCAGCTTCTTCATTTCGCGGGCGGCTGCCAGGGCGGTTTCGTGCAGCTGTTCAGCTGGCACCACCTTGTCGAGGAAGCCGGCTTCCCGGGCACCCTGCGGGTCGAATACTTCGGCATTGTTCACCGAGCGCTGGAACGCCGCACGGCCGAGGCGGTCACGGGCCAGCTCGATACCGGCGTGGTGCATGGTCATGCCGATCTGCACTTCGTTCAGGCAGATCTTGTAGGGGCCTTCGACACCGATGCGGTAGTCGCCCGACAGCAGCAGGAAGGCGCCCTTGGCCACGGCATTGCCGGGGCAGGCGACGATCACCGGGAAGGGGTGCGACAGCAGGCGCCGGGCCAGGGTGGAGCCGGCGGTGACCAGGCCAACGGCCTCCTTGGGGCCGGCGGTCATCACCTTGAGGTCGTAGCCGCCGGAGAGGATGCCCGGCTGGCCGGTGATGATCACCACCGCGCGTTCCTCGACGGCGCGATCGAGCGCGGCGTTGAAGGCTTTGATCACATCCGGGGAGATGGCATTGACCTTGCCGTTGTTCAGGGTCAGGGTGGCGATGCCGTCTTCGGCGTGGTAGGTAATCAGCTCGCTCATGGCAGAGTCCTTTGGATGGCGTGGCGATGACGTTACCCAGCGGCGCCGGCCAGGTAAAGCGCCAAGACTGACTGATCGGTCAGCCCTGCGCCGCCGTGCCCTGTGCCATCTGGACAGCGCCGTGGGGGCGGGGAAAAGCGCTGGGCACAATGGCAGCATCGCCCTGATTGGCCGGAGTTTTCGGTCGATTGCCTTAAGCGCATGAAAATTCTGAAAAAAATGCTTGCCAAGTAAAAGCTCTTCTACTAAATTAGCGCGCCTCGACAGGCTGAATAGCTTGAAGAGAAAACGGTGAAGTGTCCGAGTGGTCGAAGGAGCACGCCTGGAAAGTGTGTATACGAGAAATCGTATCAAGGGTTCAAATCCCTTCTTCACCGCCACATTCTACGAGAAGCCCCCGAATCGAAAGGTTCGGGGGCTTTTTGTTTGCGCCTGTAAATTGCTTCAAATCACCTCGAGGGTTTGAAGATGCCTTTCCGTATCAGGCAAGGCTGGCCAGCATCAGGACTTCAGCGCAGTCCCGGCCCGACCGGATGCGGGCCGGGCTTTTCGAATGATGGTTAATGGGCCACGCCGGATCGACGTTCGACAAAAGCGTGGAAATCGCGATCCTGAGCCCAAAGTTTGTTCACTTCGTCGCGTTTCTCCGGCGCGGGCATTTTTTGCAGTGCCTTAAGCGCCTTCTCCCAGAATACATAGCGGGTTGCATCCAGGTAGACGCAGGGGTTTGGCTTGCGGCCAAGCAGGTAGTACCGACCGACTTTGCGCAGCTCGCTGCTCAGGCCCATGAGCCTGAACCTGTTGCCGACCCTGTGTGTAAGGTTGGGGGACGGTATGTGGCTGGGCACGCCGCGCGACACTTCGACCAGGGCGCGGCTGAACTGCTCATCGAAGCGCTGGAAGAACAGCCCTACCATGGCGTGGTAATAGGACTTCTGTGAATAGTAGTGATGCACGCAGTCGCGGGCCTCGACCACCTGCTTGTCGCCCAGCATGAAGGAAACGGCGATCTGCTCCATGGTGTGCAACTGCGTATGCAAGTGCGCCCATTGATCGATCAGGGCGATCGCCTCGTCCAGCAGGCCGGTGTGACGGCGAGTCATTCCGCAGATACCGCTGTTGTACAGACGCAGCGAAGGGCTGGGAGGGCGTTTTTTCGCCGCCAGCTCTGCGACCAGCCCGGTGTAGTCGTCGCGCTGCGCCGCTTGCTGCCAACAGAACTCGAACTGGTCCATGAGGAACTGCTCATCGCTCACGCGTTCGAAGAGAGTTGCCGGATCTTTCAGGAAAATGGTGTCGGTATCGACGAAAATGGTCTTTTCGGCGAGCTCCATGCCCCGGCGAATCGCCATGGCCTTGCGTCGATGAACGTAACCGGCCGACCCCATCCAGTCCGCCAATGTCGCCTCGTCCAGAAAGACCGTACGAACCGGCCAGCCTTCGAAGGCTTCGGGATGGTCGGTGAACACGGTAATGCTGAAACTCTCGCGATCGGCCTGGTGACGTAGGGCGGAGAGGATGCTGAACTTTGCCTCGTGCAGATAGGCGGTTTTCTTACCGTACAGGAGGTACAACAGATGATTCGACTGCATAAAAACTGAATTCCAATGTTCCTATCCGGCTCCACGCCTTTCGGGTGCATAGTGCCAGAATCGTCCTGAAGGCTCCAGAAACGGCTTTGCGCGTGTATGGCTACGACTGCGTTGCAGGGGCTGCAATGGCAGGAGAAAAAAGCCCCGCGTTCGACCGTGAAGCGGGGACTATGTTTGCCGGGCCGTCGGCGTTCCCCTCAAAAACTCACGCTGGCCGACAGGCGGGCGGTGCGTGGTGCCCCTTGGAACAGGTAGTTGTCGCCCAGGTAGTCACCCACGTCGCGCCAGTAGCGCTTGTCGAAGACGTTGTCCACGGTCAGGCGCAGCACGGTGTCGTAGCCACCGATGCTCGTGCGGTAACGGCTGCCGATGTCGAACACTGTGTAGCCGCCGACTTCGACATTGCCTGCTGAGCTTGCGTACTTGCTGGCGCTGTAGCGGGCGCCGCCGAGCAGGGCCAGGCCGGGAACGGGCAGGGCGTAGTCGGCCTGCAGGGCGGCGCGCAGGCGTGGCACGTTGATCGCCTGGTGACCTTCGTAGGCGGCGGTGTCGCTGTTCTGCACCCGGGCTCGGATTGCTGCGGCGCTGGCGTGGATTTGCAGGTTGGAGGTCACCCAGCCGCTGGCGCCGAGTTCCAGGCCGGTGTTCTTCTGCTGGCCCGACTGCACGTAGGTCGGCGCTGGGGTTCCGTCGGGGCGGGCGTACTGGTAGGCCTGGCGGATCTGGAACAGGGCCGCGCTGAAGCTCATGCCCTGCCATTCACGCTTGATGCCCACTTCGAGCTGGCGCGACAGGGTCGGGGCGAGGATTTCGAACGCGTTGCTGGCATACCAGGGAGCGATGCCACCCGAGGACAAGCCTTTCGCATAGCTGGCGTACAAGGTGGTGTCCGGCTGCGGCTTGTAGATCAGCGCTGCGTTGGGCAGCAGTTGGTACTGTCGGGTGTGGCGCCCGGCAACGCCATTTTGGTCCCAGGTCTTTTCGTCCAGGCGCACTTCCCGGGCGCCGATCACGGTCTGCCAATTGTCGTTGAAGGTGATCCGGTCGCTGAAGAACAGGCCGTACTGGCGGCTGTCCAGGCGGCGTTCACTACTGCCAATGGGCTTGTCCGACGGCTCCACGGCTGGCGCACCGGTATGGATATTGCTCGTCCCTCGCCACTCGTTGTAGCCCGGCCGTTGGTCGAGCGTGCGGCGTTGCGCACTGGTACCGACGGTCAACTCATGGCTCACACCCAAAGCGTCGAAACGCCCGTCGAGCGTGGCCTGGGCTTCGTCGATGCGACGGGTATCGTCAGGGCTGCGGAAATCGTAGATGTCGTAGTCGCCATTGCTGCCGAAGTAAGATCCTTCGTTCGAGCCCCAGGCGAATGCGCTGTAATCATCAATCACCACCTTGCTGCGCGAGGCGCTCAAGGTGCCGTTCCAGTTGTCGTTGAACTGGTACTTGAAGCGCCCGCCCAGGTTCAGCGAGTCGTTCTGCACGGGCTTGGCCCAGGACTGCCAGGCCAGGTGATCCTTGGGGTCGACGCCATGAGGTAACTGAGAGCCGCCGAGCAGTTGATACCCCGGCACCGAGTACTGCTCGCGGTGCTGGTACTCGGCGTCCAGTTCCAGCACGGCATTCGGGTTGAGCTGCCAGTCGAGGGCCAGGGCGGCGAAATCGCGCTTGCCGTCGGCATGATCGACATAAGAGCGGATGTCCTCGTGGGCCAGGTTCACCCGCAGGCCCAGCTGGCGCTCGGCGCCGAACCAGCCGCCCAGGTCGGTGGCCAGGTAGCGTTCACCCTGCTCGTTGGTCGAAACCGTGACCGAGCGCACATCCTCGGCGCGCTTGGTCACGTAGTTGACCAGCCCGCCGGGGGCCGACACGCCGCTCTGCAAGCCGGACAGCCCCTTGAGCAGTTCTACCTGCTGCTTGTTTTCCAGCGCCACGTTCTGCTCGCCGGCGATGGTCTGGCCGTTTACCCGATAGCTGCTGGCGGCGTTGAGCTCGAAGCCGCGCACGTTGAAGTTCTCGTAATAGCCGATCGGCGCATAGCTTTCGCCCACCGAGGCATCGCTCTGTAGCACTTCGCTCAGCTTGCGCACCTGGCGGTCGTCCAGCAACTGGCGGCTGAATACGCTGACCGACGCCGGTGTGTCGAGCAGCGGTGCGTTGTACAGGCCGCCGACCTGGGCTTCGCGTGCCTGGTAGCCGCTGTCCTGAACATCCGAGATGCGCACGGGGGCCAGGGCCACACTGTCGTCGGCAAGGCCATGGCCACTGTGCAGGGCAAGGCCCAGGCCGAGCAGGCCCAGGGGCAGGCGGGGGCGAAGCGGGGTCATGCAAGGCTCCTTGAAAAGCGGACGCGCCGTTATCGCTCGGCAGCTGTCGGGCAGGCAAAAGGGCGCCATGGTAGCAGGCTGCCGCGCCTTTCAGGGATGCAGGGTGCAGTGGAGGCGTCGCCGCTCCCATCGGTTCTGCGCAATCCTGAGGCATGCGCTTTCCCTGTGGGAGCCGGCTTGCCGGCGATGACGCCAGTACAGTCAATACGAACGAAGCGGGGCGCGATTCAGGCCGCTGCTGGCCGCTGGTGCCGGCGCCAGCTGTCGTCGATCTTCGACCAGGTCTTGCCGTCGGTGATGGCCAGCAGCTTGCGGCCATCCTTGAAGGTGGCGAGGAAGGTGACTTCCTCTTCCTTGCCGCCCAGCAGCAGGCCGGCGAGCAGGCCGACCGGGCCGGCCACCAGGGCGCCGGCCACCCCCCAGCCCAGGGCGCTGCCCAGGCTGCGGGTCGACTCGAGGTTGGCCAGCTTCAGATCCTTGATCCGTGCCAGCGAAATGCGCTCGCCGGGCGAAGGGCTGCGCGGGGTCTTGAGTGTGAGCGCTCCATTGCGATACTCGCCTTCACCTTGCAAGAAATCGCCGGATTGCACCGTGAGTCTTGTCATTGTGTCGTCCTGTCAGGAAGGGGGCCTTTGACCAACGCCTACTGAGCGCTCCGCACGCTGGCAAGTCAACGTCGAGGCGACGGAGGGTCGTGCGGCAGGTTGTCGCGTAGTAAAGCGCCTAAACGAAGTGTTGATGGCAAACCACAGGCACAAGTCGCATTTTCGAAAGTAAACTTCGAATCGTCGTCTATAAAGTCCTGGGGTCATGATTGGAACTAATGCTTGCAGCTGGCGCCATTGATCCATGGCAGTTTGCGCAAATAACTACGATGCAGTTGGGTTTTCGAAAACGAAAAAATGACGTCAAAAAACGCTGGACATCAAGTTTCAATGTGTGTCAGTTTTTTTGCGCCTCATAAAGGCGAGTGACAGGAAGTTCTCGCCAGGTGGGAAATCCTGTCTGACATCAACTGCTTTTTTGTAAACAAGGAAGTAACCTGCATGTCGAAAGTCAAAGAAAACGCTATTGCATCGGCCGTTTCCGCACTGCAACCCAAGGGGCCAAGTTCTTCGTTCGGCCTGATCGATAGCTTTGCCCACCAGTACGATCGCGGCGGCGCGAACATCAATGGCAAGAAGTCCTTCACGGCCGACCAGGCCGCCGACCACATCCTGCGTGATGGCGCAGCCTGGAAGGACCTGAACAAGGACGGCACGATCAGCCTCACCTACACCTTCCTGACCAAGGCACCGTCTGACTTCTACAGCCGCGGACTGGGCTCGTTCAGCCAGTTCAGCGACCTGCAGAAACAACAGGCCAAGCTCTCCATGCAGTCCTGGGCGGACGTGGCCAAGGTCACCTTCACCGAGGCAGGGTCGGGCGGCGACGGTCACATGACCTTCGGCAACTTCAGCGCCAGCAACGGCGGCGCAGCGTTCGCCTACCTGCCGTTCGACGGCCCAGGTTCGCACAAGGGCGAGTCCTGGTACCTGATCAACAGCGGCTACCAGGTCAACATCACCCCAGGCACCGGCAACTACGGGCGCCAGACCCTGACCCACGAGATCGGCCACGTGCTCGGCCTGTCCCACCCCGGCGACTACAACGCTGGCGAGGGCAACCCGACCTACCGTGACGCCGACTACGCCCAGGACACCCGTGGCTACAGCGTCATGAGCTACTGGAGCGAAAGCAACAACGGGCAGAACTTCATCAAGGGCGGCGGTCAGTACTACGCCTCGGCCCCGCTGATGGACGACATCCTGGCGATCCAGAAGCTCTACGGCGCCAACTACGCCACCCGTGCCAGCGACACCACCTACGGCTTCAACTCCACCGCTGATCGCGACTTCTACTCGGCCACCTCGGCCTCGTCGAAGCTGGTGTTCTCGGTGTGGGACGGCGGCGGCAACGACACCTTCGACTTCTCGGGCTTCACCCAGAACCAGAAGATCAACCTCAACGAAGCGTCGTTCTCCGATGTCGGCGGTATGGTCGGCAACGTGTCCATCGCCAAGGGCGTGACCATCGAAAACGCCTTCGGCGGCTCGGGCAACGACCTGCTGATCGGCAATGCGCTGGCCAACGTGCTCAAGGGTGGTGCCGGCAACGACATCATCTACGGCGGCGGCGGCGCCGACCAGCTGTGGGGCGGCAGCGGCTCGGACACCTTCGTGTTCGCGGCTGTCAGCGATTCCACCAAGGCGGCACCGGATCGCATCATGGACTTCACCTCGGGCGTGGACAAGATCGACCTGTCGGCCATCTCCGCGTTTGCCGTGAACAAGCTGCCGCTGCAGTTCGTCAACGCCTTCACCGGCCACGCCGGCGAGGCTCTGCTGACCTACGACCAGGCCACCAACCTGGGCAGCCTGTCCATCGACTTCACCGGAAACGCCTCGGCTGATTTCCTGGTGACCACCGTTGGCCAGGCCGCTGTCACCGACATCGTGGTCTGATGCAACAGGGGCGGCGCTCGCGCGTCGCCCTTTTGCCGGCGAGGCGGACGAATGAAAGCAACCTTGCGAACGATCGCGCTGGCCGCGATTACCCTGATGTCGATGACCGAGGTAGGTATGGCGAGCAGCCTGTTACTCCCCAACGCCGCGCAAATGGCCGGTGATTGGACGCTTTACCCCGAACAGCAGCAGGCGCAGGCCTGCAACCTGCACCTGGGCGCCACGGAAGGCGAAATCGAAGGCGACCTGGACTGTGCCAGGGACCTGTTGGGCCTGCGCCCCGGCAGCTGGCTGGTGACGCCCGACACCTTGGCCCTGGTGGGCGGCGACGGCAGCAGCGTGGTGCATTTCAGTCGCGAGGGGGCCAAGCGTTACGCCTGGACTCGGCCGGACGGTACCCAACTGGTGCTCCAGCACTTGGACAAATAACCCCGGCCTGAAACTTTAAAGTTTCAGGCAAGCAAGGGCGAAACATGAAACTACCGAGCAAAAAGCCCGGGGCGCCTTTGTGGGCGGCACTCGGCGAACATAAGTCGACTTTGATCAGCGTCGGCTGTTTCACGGCATTGATCAACTTGCTCATGCTGGTGCCGTCGATATATATGCTTCAAGTGTACGACCGTGTACTGAGTTCGCAGAGCACGACAACTTTGTGGGTGCTGACATTGATGGTTGTCGGCTTCTTCGTTTATATCGGCGGGCTCGAGGCCGTACGCAGTTTCATTGTCATCCGGGTCGGCAACCAGTTGGAAAAGACGTTCAACCTGAAGGTCTATCGCGCCGCCTTTGAACGCAACCTGCGCCAGCGCGACGGCGCCGCCGGCCAGGCCCTGGGCGACCTGACCCAGCTGCGCCAGTTCATCACCGGCCCCGCGTTGTTCGCCTTCTTCGATGCGCCCTGGTTCCCCATCTACCTGGCGGTGATCTTCGCTTTCAACGTCTGGCTGGGCGTGATGGCCACGGTCGGCGCGCTGCTGCTGATCGCCCTGGCGATCCTCAACGAGCGCCTCACCCATGCCACCCTGGCCGAGGCCAGTGGCTTCCAGCATCAGTCGACGCAACTGGCCGGCAGCCAGTTGCAGAGCGCCGAGAGCATCCAGGCCATGGGCATGCTTGGCGCGCTGCGCCAGCGCTGGTTCAGCCTGCACGGACGGTTCCTCGACCTGCAGAACAAGGCCAGCGACACCTCGGCGGTGATCACCGCCACCAGCAAAGGCCTGCGCCTGTGCCTGCAATCGCTGGTGCTGGGGCTGGGCGCGCTGCTGGTGATCGAGGGGCAGATGACCCCGGGCATGATGATCGCCGGCTCCATCCTCATGGGCCGGGTGCTGGCGCCGATCGACCAGTTGATCGCGGTATGGAAGCAATGGAGCGGCGCGCAGCTGGCCTACCAACGCCTGGACGGGCTGCTGCGCGAGCACCCCGAGCCGCCGACTCCGATGCCCTTGCCGGTGCCCACCGGGCAACTGGCGGTGGAGCAGGTCAGCGCTGGCCCGCCCGGGCGCAACCTGGCCACCCTGCAACAAGTGAACTTCGCCTTGGCGCCGGGCGAGCTGCTCGGCGTGCTGGGGGCTTCGGGTTCGGGCAAGTCGACCCTGGCCAAAGTGTTGGTCGGCGTCTGGCCGACCCTGAGCGGCCATGTGCGCCTCGATGGCGCCGAACTCAGCCAATGGGACCGCGACGCACTGGGCCCGCACATCGGCTATCTGCCGCAGAACATCGAGTTGCTGCGTGGCAGCATCGCCGAGAACATCGCCCGCTTTGGCGAGTTGGACGGCATCAAGGTGGTCGAGGCGGCGCGCCTGGCGGGCGTGCATGACCTGATCCTGCGCCTGCCCCAGGGCTACGACACGCGCCTCGGCGAGGAGGGGGTGGACCTGTCCGGCGGCCAGAAGCAGCGCATCGCCCTGGCCCGCGCCCTGTACGGCGATGCCCGGCTGATCGTGCTCGACGAACCCAACTCCAACCTCGACAGCCACGGCGAAGCCGCCCTGGCCAACGCCATCGTCCAGCTCAAGGCCCAGGGCCGCACCGTGGTGCTGGTGACCCACCGCAGCGCGGCGCTGGCCCAGGCCGACAAGCTGCTGGTGATGAACGAAGGGCGCATGCAGGGCTTCGGCCCGGCCCGCGACATCCTCCACGCCATGGGCCAGGCCCCGGCGCAACGACCCCTGCAAGCCGGAGGTGGCGCATGAGCCAGCACACCCGTGATGCACGTTTCCATGTTCGTCTGGGGTGGTGGCTGACCCTGGTCGGTTTCGGCGGTTTCATGGCCTGGGCCAGCCTCGCCCCGCTCGACCAAGGCGTGCCGGTGCAGGGCACCGTGGTGGTGTCGGGCAAGCGCAAGGCGGTGCAGTCCATGGGCGCGGGCGTGGTCAGCCGCATTTTGGTCAGCGAAGGCCAGTTAGTGCGCCAGGGCGAGCCGCTGTTCCGCCTCGACCGCACCCAGGTGCAGGCCGACGTCGATGCGCTGCAGGCTCAGTACCGCATGACCCGCGCCGCCCTGGCGCGCTGGCAGAGCGAGCGCGACAACCTTGGCCAGGTGCAGTTTCCCGGGGAACTGCTCGAAGACGCCGATGCTCGCCTGGCGCTGATCCTCGAAGGCCAGCGCCAGCTGTTCGACAGCCGCCGCCAGGCCCAGGCCCGCGAGCAGGGCGCCCTGGCCGCCAGCATCGATGGCTCCCAGGCGCAGTTGACCGGCATGCGCCGGGCGCGCAGCGACCTGCAGGCCCAGGCCGATTCGCTGCGCGAGCAGCTCGACAGCCTGCGCCCGCTGGCCGGCGAGGGCTATATCCCACGCAACCGCGTGCTGGAGTACCAGCGCCAGCTGTCGCAGGTGCAGCGCGACCTGGCGCAGAACGCCGGCGAAAGCGCGCGTCTGGAGCAGGTGATCGTCGAGGCCCGGCTCAACTTGCAGCAGCGCCGCGAAGAGTATCAGAAAGAGGTGCGCAGCCAGTTGGCCGAAGCCCAGGTCAAGGCCGCGACCTTGGAGCAGCAGCTCAACTCCGCGCACTTTGAGCTGCAGCACAGCGAGATTATCGCCCCGGCCGACGGCATCGCGGTGAACCTTGGCGTGCATACCGAAGGCGCCGTGGTGCGGGCCGGCGATACCTTGCTGGAGATCGTGCCCCAGGGCACCGCGCTGGAAGTGGAAGGGCGCCTGCCGGTGAACCTGGTGGACAAGGTGGCACCGCAGTTGCCGGTGGACATCCTGTTCACCGCCTTCAACCAGAACCGCACGCCACGGGTTACCGGCGAAGTGGCGCTGGTGTCGGCCGACCAGCTGATCGACGAGCGCAGTGGCCAGCCGTACTACGTGCTGCGCAGCACGGTTAGCGAAGAAGCGCTGGCGCGTCTGCAGGGCCTGGCCATACGCCCGGGCATGCCCGCCGAGCTGTTCGTGCGCACCGGCGAGCGCTCGCTGCTCAACTACCTGTTCAAACCCCTGCTCGACCGTGCAGGCACCGCCTTGACCGAACAATAAGGACCGCCAGTGAAGAAGTTCCCACTGATCGGGCTGCTGCTGGCCTGCGCCTGGCTGCCGACCGCCGCCCAGGCCGCCATGGGGCCGTTCCAGGTATACGAGCAGGCCCTGCGCCGCGATCCGACCTACCTCGCGGCGTTCAAGGCCCGCGAAGCCGGCCAGGAATACCGCGCCATCGGCCGCGCCGGCCTGCTACCCAGCCTGTCGTACAGCTACAACAAGGGGCGCAACGATTCCGAGGTGCGCTACCTCGGCGATTCGCGTCGACAGAAAGAGGACCGCACCTACAACAGCATGGGCTCGACCTTCATCCTCCAGCAGCCGCTGTTCGACTACGAAGCCTATTCGAGCTACCGCAAGGGCGTGGCCCAGGCGCTGTTCGCCGATGAGAGCTTCCGCGACCAGAGCCAGCAACTGCTGGTGCGGGTGATGACCAGCTACACCCAGGCGCTGTTCGCCCAGGACCAGATCGCCATCAGCGTCGCCAGCAAGCAGGCCTACCGCCAGCAGTTCCAGCAGAACCAGCGTCTGTTCGACGCCGGCGAGGGCACGCGCACCGATATTCTCGAGGCCCAGGCCCGCTACGAGCTGGCCGATGCCGAGGAGATCAAGGCGCGCAACGAACAGGATGCCGCGCTGCGCGAACTGGGCGCGCTGATCGGCGAGCCGGCGGTGCGGGTCGAGGACCTGGCGCCGCTGCGCCTGGGCTTCGCCCTGCCGGTGGTCGACCCCAGCGGCTACGAGGCCTGGCAGGAGCGGGCCCTGGCCAACAACCCGCAACTGGCGTCGTCGCGCCAAGCCCTGGAAGTGGCGCGCTACGAAGTCGAGCGCAACCGCGCCGGGCACCTGCCCAAGGTCACCGCGTTCGCTACTTCGCGGCGCCAGGAGTCGGACAGCGGCAACACCTATAACCAGCGCTACGACACCAATACCGTGGGCATCGAAGTGAGCGTGCCGATCTTCGCCGGGGGCGGGGTGCTGGCTTCGACCCGCCAGGCCAGCCGGCACCTGGAGCAGGCAGAGTACGAGCTCGATGGCAACACGCGCAGCGCCTTGATCGAGCTGCGCAAGCAGTACAACGCCTGCCAGTCCGGTGCCAGCCAGCTGCGTGCCTACCAGCGGGCGTTGGTGGCGGCCGAGGCGCTGGTGGTGTCCACGCGCAAGAGCGTGCAAGGTGGCGAGCGGGTCAACCTGGACGTGCTCAACGCCGAACAGCAGTTGGCCACCACCCGCCGCGACCTGGCCCAGGCGCGCTACGACTACCTGTTGGCGTGGATCAAGTTGCATTACCAGGCCGGGGTGTTGAGCGAGACCCAGCTGGCGCGGGTGGATGAGGCGTTCATCGAAGGCAGACCCTGATTCTTGCGCGGGCCTCATCGCCGGCAAGCCGGCTCCCACAGATGTTGCGCGATACCCTGTGGGAGCTGGCTTGCCGGCGATGAGGCAGGTGTTGTCAGTAGAATACTTTCAGGCTGGCACCACTGCCTTCCCCCGCCGGCGCTCAGCCAGCCCCCACACCAGCAGCGCCAGCGCACCGATCACCAGCCCGGCCACCACGATCCCATCCCAGCCATGCACCTCGAACAGTTGCGTCCCCAGCAGCGACCCCAGCGCCCCGCCAACGAAGTAGCAGGTGATGTACCCGGCATTGAGTCGCGTGCGCGCCTCGGGGCGTAGCACGATCACCGCGTTCTGGTTGCTCACATGCACCAGCTGCACCGCCAGGTCGAGCAACAGCACGCCCACCAGCAACGCCACCAGCGAGCTCTGCGCAAACCCCAGCGGCACCCACGACAGCAATAGCGCCACCAGCCCCACGGTAGTGCCCAGCGAGCCTTTGCCGCGGTCGGCCAGGCGCCCGGCCCAGTTCGCCGCCAGTGCGCCGATCGCCCCGGCCAGGCCGAACAGGCCGATCACCGCGTCGGAGTAATGGTAGGGGGCCTCGCTCAACAGGAACGCCAGCGGTGTCCAGAACAGCGCGAACAGGCTGAACGCCAGCAAGCCCAGCAGCGAGCGCAGGCGCAGCACCGGTTCCTCGACGAACAGGCGGAACACCGAGCCGATCAGCGCCGGGTATTTCAAGCCTGCGTGGCTGTGGTGTTGCGGCAGGCTGCGGTACAGGGCGAGGGCACTGATGGCCATCAGCACTGCGGCCAGCACGTAGATGCTGCGCCAGCCTCCCAGCTCGGCCATGAAGCCTGCGGCGGTGCGCGCCAGCAGGATGCCCAGCAACAGGCCACTCATCAGCGTGCCCACGGCGCGACCGCGCTGATCCGGAGCACTGAGCGCAGCGGCCATGGGTACCAGCACCTGGGCCACCACCGAGAACAGCCCGGTCAGCGCCGTGCCGAACAACAGCCATGGCAGGCTTGGCGCACAGGCGCTGATCACCAGGCCGGCGGTGGCGATCAGCACCATGGTGACGATCAGTCGACGCTGCTCGAACAGATCGCCCAGTGGCGCGAGCAACAGCAGCCCGGCGCCGTAGCTGAGCTGGGCGGCGATGACGATGGTGCCGGCGCTGGCGGTGCTCAGGCCGAACTGCTCGGCGATGCTGTGCAGCAGGGGCTGGGCGTAGTAGTTGCTGGCCACGGCCAGGCCGGTGGCGGTGGCCATCAGCAGGATCAGGGCGCGACCTAGAGTCGGGGAGTTCATGGGCAGTCTCGTTGCAGGCAAGGTTGAATGGCGACAAGTATCAGGAAGTGTCCGGCATGACGCCAATGTATAGTTTTCAACTTATCCATCTTGAAAGCAGATAGATCGATGAATCTCAAGCAGCTCGAATACGCTCTCGCCGTGGCCGACACCGGCAGTTTCACCCGCGCCGCCGAGCGCTGCCACGTGGTGCAGTCGGCCCTCAGCCATCAAGTCGCACGGTTGGAGGCACAGCTGGGGGTAAGCTTGTTCGAGCGCAGTTCGCGGCGGGTGCGCCTGACCCCGGCCGGCGAGGCCTTCGTGCTCAGCGCGCGGCCAGCGGTGGCGGCGGCGCGGCGGGTGGCCGAGGATGTCGCCGCCGCCTGCGGGCAGGTGCGCGGGCGCTTGTCGATCGGAGAGATCAGCTCGCTCACGGCGCTGGACCTGGTCGATCTGCTGGCGGTGTTTCATCGGCGCTACCCGGATGTGGATGTGCGCTGGCTGACGGCCAAGAGCGAACTGTTGATGGCTGATGTCTGCGAGCGGCGCCTGGACGTGGGGTTCATCGGGCTGTGGCAGGGGGAAACGCTGCAAGGCGTGCAGCACCGTTTGTTGGCGCGGGAGGAACTGGTTGCAGTGCTGCCGCCGTTCCACCGGCTGGCGGGCAGTGCGCAGCTGACCTTGGCCGAGCTGGTGGATGAGGTGCTGGTGGATTTTCCCGAAGGTACCGGGGCACGCCGGCAGACTGACGAGGCGTTCCAGGCGGCGGGGTTGCGGCATCGGGTGCAGTTCGAGATCGGCCATATCCGCCTGGTGGAAAAGTTCGTGCAGCGGGGTATGGCCGTGGGCCTGGTCCCCGAGCGTATCGCTCGGGGCTTCCAGGATGTCGCCATGGTGCCGCTGGCGGATGCGCCGGTGCGGCATCTGTACGCGGTCTGGTCGCCCAGCCCCACGCCGGCGGCGCGGGCATTTCTGGACGTACTCGAAGAAAAGCTGCTGGCGGCCGGTGGATAACCCTTCGCCGCCGACTCCTGCAGGTACGGCGCGGATGTTGAACGCGGCGCTGTACCTGTGGGGGCCGGCTTGCCGGCGATGAGGCCGGAACAGGCAATTACCAATCAGGCCGCAAAACCACCATCGGCCAACAGGCTCGCCCCGGTGATGTACCCCGCTTCAGGCCCCGCCAGGTAAGCCACGAAACTGGCGATCTCGTCCGCTTGCCCGTAGCGCCCGATGGCCATCAACGGAATCAGGCTCTCGGCGAACTCACCGCTGGCCGGGTTCATGTCGGTGTCCACCGGCCCAGGCTGCACATTGTTGACGGTGATCCCCTGCGGCCCGAGGTCTCGGGCCAGGCCCTTGGTCAGGCCGACCAGCGCCGACTTGCTCATGGCATAGGGCGCGCCGCCAGCGAATGGCATGCGCTCGGCATTGGTACTGCCGATGTTGATGATCCGCCCACCCTGGCCCATGTGTTTTACCGCCGCCTGGGTGGCCACGAACACGCTGCGCACATTGACCGCCAGCAGCCGGTCGAAATCGGCCAGGTCGAACTCGGCGACCGGCGCCACCGCCAGCACGCCGGCATTGTTGACCAGGATGTCCAGGCCGCCGAAGGCCTTCGCGGTGTCGGCCACGGCTTGCTGCACGGCCTGGGTGTCGGCGCTGTCGGCACGCAGGGCCAGGGCCTGGCCGCCGCCGCTGTTGATTTCGCCTGCCAAGGCCTCGGCGCTGGTGCTCGAGCTGACATAGGTGAAGGCGACCTTGGCGCCGTCGCGGGCCAGGCGGCGGACGATGGCCGCGCCGATACCGCGGGAACCGCCCTGGACCAGGGCCACCTTGCCGGTGAGGGGAAGTGCTTGGGACATGCTGATCTCCTGCGTTCAAGCAAGGCCGGATGCCTTGGATGGACACAGTATCGAACGTGGATTGCATGCTGATAAGATGGTAATCGCGATCTACAGAGTAAACCTTTGGTTGTCAATTAAGAGTATGGAATCGTTCAGTAGCCTGGAATGCTTCGTGCGCAGTGCCGAGGTCGGCAGTTTCGCCGAGGCGGCGCGGCGTTTGTCATTGACCCCTGCGGCGGTGGGCAAGAACGTCGCCCAACTGGAGGCGCGCCTGGGGGTGCGGTTGTTCCAGCGCAGCACGCGCAAGCTCACTTTGACCGAGGCCGGGCAGCGCTTCCTGGGCGAGGTCGGCGACAGCCTGCGTACCATCCAATATGCCATGGCCAACCTGGCCAGCGCCGAGGGGCAACCGGCGGGGCTGCTGCGGGTGAGCATGGGCACGGTGTTCGGGCGCTTGTACGTTGTGCCGCTGTTGGGCGAGTTCCTGCGCCGCTACCCGGCGATCTCGCCGGACTGGCATTTCGACAACCGCCAGGTCGACCTGATCGGCCAGGGTTTCGACGCCGCCCTCGGCGGTGGTTTCGAGCTGCCACCCGGCGTGGTGGCACGCAAGCTGACGCCCGCGCACCGGGTACTGGTGGCTTCGCCGGGCTATGTGCGGCAGCACGGGCCGATCGACCGGCCTGAGCAGTTGCAGGCTTGCGCCGGCATCCTCATCCGCTCGCCGCAGACCGGCAGGGTGCGCAGCTGGCCGCTGACCAGCCGCTGGCAGGAGCAGCAACCCTTGCGGCTGCCCCAGCACATGACCATGAGCGATTCGGATGCCGCCTGCGCGGTGGCCGAGCAGGGGCTGGGCATCGCCCTGGTCAGCCTGCCGTTCGCCTTGCCTTACCTGACCTCAGGCCGCCTGTGTCGGGTGCTGCCGGACTGGTACGTCGACGATGGGCATATCAGCCTGTACTACGCCGAGCGCAAGCTGTTGCCGGGCAAGACCCGCGCCTTCATCGACTTCGTGGTGGAGCAGTTTGCCGAGCAGGGGCTGGCACAGCGCTTCGATGCCTTGCAGCGATAATGCCCGTTCAGACGATATCGATGATGAACTGCACCTGCGCCACCCCGGCCAGCACCAGGTGTACTTCGTCATCCACGCGCTTGCCAAGCAGTTGCTGGCCAAGCGGTGCGCGAGGTGTGATCACCGTCACCAGCGCCTTTCCCTCACCAATCTTCAACCCGGCGCCCTCGGGGCCGAGGAACAGACTGCGCCGTAGGCCCTGTTCATCCTCCAGGGTCACCAGGCAGCCGACCTGGATCCCCCGCGCGGGGTCATAGTCGCGCGGCACCAGTTGCTGGTAGGTCTGCAGCGCCTGGCGGATCTCAGCGGTGCGCCGAGCCTGCCCGGTGGCCAGGTACGAGGCCTCGAGCCCCAAGGTGTCGTACTTGTTCTCGGCGATGTTCTCTTCGGCGGTGGCGGCCTCGTAGGCGGTCTGGGCGGCGCGACGCAGCACCTCCATGTCGTGCTCGAGGGTGGTGACGATGCGCTGCAGCAGGGTGGCCTTGTCCATGGTCAGTAGCAGAACTCCAACACGTTGGCCTGGCTCTTGTCGGTCGGCGCGGTACGGTTCTGCTGCAGCCAGAACTGGCACTTGGGGCTGTTCAGATTACGTGGGTTGCCCTGGGCGGCCTCGGCGGCCTGCTGCAGTTCCTGCTTGTGCAGGATGTCTTTGTAATGTTCGAACATCTGTGCCTGGGCATCGGCCGGTGGCGCTGGGGGAGCGGTTGGCGCAGGCTGGACGAGCGCGGGGGCGGTCGCCTCGACCAGCGGTTGCACCTGCTGTGGCCACAATTGCAGGGCCAGCCACAGGCTCACGGCAATCGCCAGTGCGCCGAGCCACAGGCCGAGGGCGACGCACAGCACCAGTTGCACCGGTTTCAGGGTGATCTTCAATTCGCGGGGGCGGGGCATGATGGCCTCCTGGCAGGCGGGGCGAGGGCGCCATTCTCGCACGCCGCGCCAGGTATTTTCAGCGCCGCGCTTTTGTTGGCCGGCATTTTTCAGCAAAATCCGCGGTCTTTTTTCCGCAGGTAACGGAACGTGGCGATGAAAACCACCTGGGACATCTTCTGCACGGTCGTCGACAACTATGGCGACATCGGCGTCACCTGGCGCCTGGCGCGCCAGCTGGCGGGCGAGCATGACCTGGCCGTGCGCCTGTGGGTGGATGATCTGCAAGCCTTCGTGCGCCTGTGCCCAGAGGCCGACAGCCAAGCCGAGCGGCAGCGGCGGCAGGGGGTCGAGGTGCGCCACTGGCCGGCCACGTGGCCAGGCGCGGAGCCGGCGCAGGTGGTGGTGGGCGCCTTCGCCTGCCAGCTGCCGCAGGCCTATGTCGAGGCCATGGGCAAGCAGGCCACGCCGCCCTTGTGGCTGAACCTGGACTACCTCAGTGCCGAAGACTGGGTGGATGGCTGCCATGGCTTGCCGTCGCCCCAGGCCAACGGGTTGCGCAAGTTCTTCTTCTTCCCCGGTTTCACCGACAAGACTGGTGGCCTGCTGCGCGAAGCCGCCTTGCTGCCCCGTTGCCAGGCGTTTCGCCAGGCGCCGGACGAGCGGGCGAAGTTCCTGGCAGGGCTGGGCGTCCACCCCGCGGCCGGGGCGCGTCTGATCTCGCTGTTCGCCTACGAGAATCCACAGCTGGGCAACTGGCTCGACGTGCTGGCCAAAGGCGCGCACCCCAGCCACCTGCTGGTACCGCAGGGGCGCATCCTGGGCGACCTCGGCCACTGGCTGGGTGAGGCGGACTTGCCCGTGGGGGCATTGCATCGGCGCGGAGCCTTGACGGTCCAGGTGCTGCCTTTCGTCAGCCAGGACGATTACGACCGGCTGCTATGGAGCTGCGATTTCAACGCCGTGCGCGGCGAGGACTCGTTCGTGCGGGCGCAATGGGCTGGCGTGCCGATGCTGTGGCACATCTACATCCAGGAAGAGAACGCCCACTGGGAAAAGCTCGAAGCATTCCTCACCCTGTATCGCCATGGCCTGTCGGCCGCCGCCGGGCAGGCGCTGACCGATCTGTGGCGGGCCTGGAACATGGACCGCCCGATGGGCCAGGCCTGGCAGGCGCTGCAGCCGCACTGGGACGAGCTGCGCGAACATGCCCGCCAGTGGCAGGCCACGCAGGCCGCTCGGCCGGACCTTGCCACGAGGCTGGTACAGTTTTACCGAAATTCGCTATGATACGCGGCCTCGATTTTTATAAATCCATCCAGATTCGGATACTTCGTAATGAAAACTGGTAAAGAACTGAAACCCGGTACCGTACTGCGGATCGACAACGACCCGTGGCTGGTTCAGAAAGCTGAGTTCACCAAGTCGGGCCGTAACAGCGCGATCATGAAGACCAAGCTGAAGAACCTGCTGACCGGCTACAAGACCGAAACCGTATACGGTGCGGACGACAAGCTGGACGACGTGATCCTGGATCGCAAAGAAGCGACCCTGTCGTTCATCAGCGGTGACTCGTACACCTTCATGGACACCACCGACTACACCATGTACGAGCTGAACGCCGAAGACATCGACGCCGTTCTGCCGTACATCGAAGAAGGCATGGAAGACATCTGCGAAGCCGTCTTCTTCGAAGGCCGCCTGGTATCGGTAGAACTGCCGACCACCATCAGCCGTCAGGTTGTCTACACCGAGAACGCTGCTCGTGGCGACACTTCGGGCAAGGTCATGAAGCCGGCCAAGCTGAAGAACGGTACCGAGATCTCGGTTGCCGACTTCATCCAGATCGACGAGTGGATCGACATCGACACTCGCGACAACAGCTTCAAGGGCCGTTCCAAGAAGTAATCCTTCTTGTGATGAGCACGAAAAACCCGGCCTTGGCCGGGTTTTTTTGTGCTCGTGAAACCGTGTCGCCTTCATCGCGGGGCACGTCGGGTCGCCCCGCGAAGGCATTTACACCGTCACATGCAGGCGCACATCCACATTGCCGCGGGTGGCGTTGGAGTACGGGCAGACCTTGTGCGCCTTCTCCACCAGCCCTTCGGCGTCGGCCTGGGCCAGGCCAGGCAGGTTGATGTGCAGGTCGATGTCCAGACCGAAACCGCCGGGGATCTGGCCGATGCCGACCTTGGCGGTGATCGAGGCGTCAGCTGGCAGGGCTTTTTTCTCCTGGCCGGCGACGAACTTCAGCGCGCCGATGAAACAGGCCGAGTAACCCGCGGCGAACATCTGCTCGGGGTTGGTGCCTTCACCCCCGGCGCCGCCCAGCTCTTTCGGGGTGCTCAGCTTGACTTCCAGCTTGCCGTCGTTGGAGCGGGATTTGCCATCACGACCACCGGTGGAAGTGGCTTCTGCGATGTACAGCGGAGTGACCTTTTGCATCTTGAGCCTCGCTTGGGTGCTGTGCGCCATCGGCGCTGAGTGGGTATGGGCTTAACTTAGCGCGCAATTATTTAGTGCGCAAGTTAAATATTCGACCATTCATCCGAACAGCCATCTCACAGCTTAGACGTCAGAGGTTTTCTTGTAGCTGCGCGCGCAGGGCGAGCAGGTCGGCCTGCAGTTTGCGCAGCTGCTCGGCGCTGTGGCCGCTGGCCTGCAGGATGCATTGCGGCACGCGCTGGGCTTCGGCCTGCAGGGCGCGGCCCTTGTCGGTCAGTTGCACCAGTACCACCCGTTCGTCCTCGCGGCTGCGGCTGCGCTTGAGCAGGCCTTCGCTTTCCAGGCGCTTGAGCAGCGGGGTCAGGGAGCCGGGGTCGGTGAGCAGGCGCTGGCTGATCTCGCCCACGGTCAGGCCGTCCTGCTCCCACAGCACGAGCATGGCCAGGTACTGCGGGTAGGTCAGGCCCAGGGCCTGCAGCAGGGGTTTGTAGACCTTGGTCATCAACAACGAGGTCGAGTGAAGGGCGAAGCAGACCTGGTTGTCCAGCAGCAGCGCGTCGCAGGGGGCTTGGGTGTCGGCGTTCATGCAGGTCCTTGGAATCGGTGAGTAATAAAATCTAGCACGCCAAAGCTTGGTGCGCTCATTGCCAGCGCAGCTCGCTTCTCAGCGCCAGGTCCCAGGGCGGCACCGGGCTGAAACGGCTCTTGAGGAATTCGAGCAGCAAGCGGCTGCGAGAGTTCGTTTCATGTTCAAGGCGCAGTGCATAAATCCCGCTGGTTTCGGGGGCCGGCAGGCCGTTGTCGCAGAACAGGGGGAGCAGTTCGCCGCGTAGCAGGTAGTCGCTGACCAGCCAGGTCGGCAGGTGGGCGATGCCCAGCCCGGCCAAGGCACCGAACAGCAGCGTCTCGGCATTGTTGGCGGCCATGCGCATGCGCGTCGGGCGGTAAAGGCGGGTCTGGCCGCCGACCTCGAAGCGCCAGGCGAACGGCGGCGCCAGGCCGTCCCAGTCGAGGCCGTCATGCCCAGGCAACTCGCTCGGGCAGGCCGGTACGCCGCGATTGGCCAGGTACGCCGGGCTGGCACAGGCGATCCGCACCATATAGGCCAGTGGCGTGGCCACCAGGCGGGTATCGGCCAGGGGGCCTGCGCGCAGCACCAGGTCGACTTCGCCCAGGTGGCTGCCGTGCAGGTCGACGAAACTGTCGATCAGGCGCAGTTGCACGTCGAGACCGGGGTAGGCCACCAGGAAGTCGGCGATGGCCGGAGCGAGGTGGCGACGGCCGAAAGCGGCCGGGGCGTCGATGCGGATCAGCCCTTCGGGGGCGTTGCTCAGGGATACCGCTTCGGCCCGGGCCAGGCGCAGTTCCTCGATGATGCGCCGGGCCCGCTCGGCGAACGCATTGCCGGCGGGTGTGGCGCGCACGGCGTGGGTGCTGCGCGAGAACAGGCGGCTGCCTACCGCGTTTTCCAGGCTGTCGATGCGCCTGGCCACGGCCGAAGGCGTGAGCGGATGGCGACGGGCGGCGGCGGAGAAGCTGCCGGTCTCCAGCACATCGAGGAACAGACTCAGTTGTTCGGTGAGGATATCTGGGCTCATGACGGCTCTGCTTATGCGTATTGCGCAAAGCCATTGTGCGCTGCTGTGCGTTTCCCCGCCAGCCATGAGTGGGTAGCATGCCGGCATTCTCTGAGAGCAGGCGGATGAGGCGCGCATGATCGAGTGGTTGATGTACATCGTTTTGGGCGCAGCCCTGGGCACCTTGGGTGGCTTGTTCGGGATTGGTGGCGGGCTGATCGCGATCCCGGCGCTGGGGGTGCTGTTCGGCCTCGACCAGCAACTGGCCCAGGGCACCGCCCTGGTGATGGTGGTGCCCAACGTGCTGCTGGCGTTGTGGCGCTATCACCAGCGCAACCGCATCGAGTTGCGCCATGCCGTGCCGCTGTCGTTGTGCAGTTTTTTGTTCGCTTGGCTGGGGTCGATCTGGGCAGTGGGCATCGATGCTCAGTCGATGCGCCTGTATTTCGTCGGTTTCCTGGTGGCCCTGGCGCTGTGGAACGTGGCGCGCATGTTCCTGCCGGTGAAACCGCCGAGCAACCAGTTGCGCTACCCCTGGCCATGGCTGGGCGTGCTGGGCAGCTTTGCCGGGACCATGGGCGGGCTGTTCGGCGTGGGCGGCGCGGTGGTGGCCACGCCGATATTGACCTCCGTGTTCGGCACCACCCAGGTGGTGGCCCAGGGGTTGTCGCTGGCATTGGCGGCGCCGAGCACCGCGGTGACCCTGCTGACCTACGGCCTGCACCAGAGCGTGGACTGGAGCATTGGGGTGCCGTTGGCGGTGGGTGGGTTGCTGAGCATCAGCTGGGGGGTGAAGCTGGCCCATGCGTTGCCGGAAAAGATATTGCGCTCGATGTTCTGTGTGTTTCTGGTGGTGTGCGCGGTGATGCTCGGGTTCGAGCTCTGAGCGCAAGGGGCTGCAGAGCTCATCGCCCTCTGTGGCAGCCGGCTTGCCGGCGAAAAGGGCGCGAAGCGTCCTCGGCTTACTTGAACCCTTCGACGATGTAATCGGCCATGCAGTCGGTAATTGGCGAATGCTGCTGGTCGTTGCGCAGCAGCATCACATTGGCCATGTGCAACTGTGGCAGGCCGTCGTCCTCACCGAGGATGCGCAGGTCGCCGCCGACCAGGCTGTGCAATTGCGCGGTAACCGCCAGCCCCGCCTGCACGATGGCGAAGATCGCCGCCAGGCTCGGGCTGGTGTAGGCGATGCGGTACTCGATGCCGTGGCGCTCCAGGGCATTGCAGGTCCAGGCGCGGCAAAAACAATCGGTGTTGAACAGCGCCAATGGCATGGGCCGCTGCTCCTGCGGGCAGAAGCCCTTGGCCGCGGCCCACACCAGGCGCTCCTGGCGCAGCAGCTGGCCGACTTCGTTGCCGGGCTCGCGGGTGACGATGGTCAGGTCCAGATCCTGGCGCAGCATCAATTGCTTGGACGAATCGCAATGCACCTCGACATGGATCAGCGGGTAGGCCTGGGCGAAGCGGGTGAGGATGCCCGGCAGGTAGCGCATGGCGTAGTCGTCCGGTGTGCCGATGCGCACCACCCCGACCATGTGCGGCATGCGCAGGGTGTTGAACACCTCGCCATGCAGCTTGAGGATGCGCCGGGCATAGCCCAGCAACACCTGGCCCTCGGCGGTCAGGCGCACCTGGCGGCCGTCGCGCTCGAACAGCTGGCGCTGCAGGATGTCTTCTTCCAGGCGCTTCATCTGCATGCTCACCGCCGACTGGGTGCGGTTGACCACTTCGCCGGCGCGGGTAAAGCCGCCTTGCTCGGCAATGGCGACGAAGGTGCGCAGCACCTCGGCGTCGAGACTCTGATACTGGGACATGGCATCAATCTCCGAGATGCATGGCATCAGAAACATTCGTTGGATTGATCTTAGGCCTGGGACGAGACTGGAGCCATCCACAAGGAGGGCGTCATGATGAAAGGTCATTTCAACGTAGCTCACCAACCGGTCGCTTCCCTGGGCCATCTGTGGCACGACGCCAGCGGGCTGGTGCTGCGCTGGTTCGAGTTGCACCGTCAGCGTGAGGAGCTGGCGCGGCTGAGCGATGCCACGCTGCACGACCTGGGGTTGTCGCGGGCAGACATCCAGCAGGAGGCCGACCGGCATTTCTGGGAGGACCCGTTGCGTAAATGAAGGTGGTTACAATCGCGGGGCTTGCCCCGCGATTGCGTCTTTACTGTCTGAACATCAGACGGAGCCACTTCATGTCCTTCCAGTTGTCCCTCACCCAAGCCCGCCGCCTGGCCCTGTCCGCCCAGGGCTTCGGCAAGTCGCCAGCGCGCCCGCCGAACCTCGCCAGCCTCACGCGAATGCTGCAGCGCCTGGGCGTAGTGCAGATAGACTCGGTCAACGCGCTGGTGCGCTCGCATTACCTACCACTGTTTTCGCGCCTCGGCGACTACCCGCAAGCTTCGCTCGAGCAGTTGGCTTGGGGCACGCGGCGCCAGCGGCGGTTGTTCGAATACTGGGGCCACGAAGCTTCGCTGTTGCCGCTGGAGCTTTATCCGCTGATGCGCTGGCGCATGGCCCATGCCGCCGATGGCAAGGGCATCTATCGGCAACTGGCGACCTTTGGCCGTGAGCGGCGCGACGTCATCGACCGGGTACTGGCTGCCGTCCAGGAACGGGGCGCGCTGGGGGCCGGCAGCCTGTCGACCCGTGAGGAGCGCGCCGGCCCCTGGTGGGACTGGAGCGAAGAAAAGCATGCGCTGGAGTGGCTGTTCGCCGCCGGCGAGGTCACTGTGGCGGGGCGTCGCGGATTCGAACGCCTTTACGACTTGCCCGAACGGGTGTTGCCCAACGCTATCCTCGAACACCCCATACCGGGTGAGGCCGAAGCACACCAGCGCCTCCTGCTGCATGCCGCCGATGCGCTCGGCGTAGCCACCGAACAGGACTTGCGCGACTACTTCCGCCTGTCCCCGCAACAGAGCAAGGCCGCTCTGGCCGAACTGCTCGCCGACGGGCGCTTGCAGGCCGGCACCGTGCAAGGCTGGAAGCAACCCGCCTATCTTCACGGCGCCCCTCGCATCCCTCGGCGGATCGAAGCCAGCGCCTTGCTCTCGCCGTTCGATTCGCTGGTGTGGGCGCGGGATCGCACCGAGCGCTTGTTCGAATTTCGCTATCGGCTGGAGATCTACACCCCGGCGCACAAGCGGGTGTACGGCTACTACGTGCTGCCGTTCCTGCACGACGGGCGCATCGCCGCGCGCCTGGACCTGCGCGCCGAGCGCGCCCACGGGCGCCTGGCGGTGCATGCGGTGCATGAAGAGGCGTTGGGTCTGGACGAGGCCGGATACCAGGCGTTGGCGCTAAGCCTGCAGCAGCTGGCCGACTGGTTGGGCCTGGAGCGGGTGCGACTCGACTGCCCCCGCACAGAGGGCAGTCGGCTGCGTCAGGCGTTGCTCAGCGGCGTACCTGCTTGAGGGTTTCGGCGATCAGGAAGGCCAGTTCCAGCGACTGGTCGGCGTTCATGCGCGGGTCGCAGTGGGTGTGGTAGCGGTCGGACAGGGCATCCTCGGTGATCGGTCGGGCGCCGCCGATGCACTCGGTGACGTTCTGTCCGGTCATCTCGATATGGATGCCACCGGCGTGGCTGCCCTCGGCCTGGTGCACCTGGAAGAACTGCTTGACCTCATCGAGGATCTGCGCGAAGTCGCGGGTCTTGTAGCCGCTGCTGGCCTTGATGGTGTTGCCGTGCATCGGGTCCGAGCTCCACAGCACCTGGCGGCCCTCGCGCTGCACGGTGCGGATCAGCTCCGGCAGGTGGTCGCCGACCTTGCCGGCGCCCATGCGCACGATCAGGTTCAGGCGGCCCGGGTCGTTGTCCGGGTTGAGCACGTCGATCAGGCGGATCAGTTCCTCGGGGTTCATGCTCGGGCCGACCTTGACCCCGATCGGGTTGTGTACGCCGCGCAGGAACTCGACATGGGCGCCGTCGAGCTGACGGGTGCGATCGCCGATCCACAGCATGTGCGCCGAGCAGTCGTAGTAGTCGCCGGTCAGGCTGTCGCTGCGCACGAAGGCTTCCTCGTAGTTGAGCAGCAACGCTTCATGGGCGGTGAAGAAGCTGGTTTCACGTAGTTGCGGCGCGGTGTCGAGGCCACAGGCGCGCATGAAGGCCAGGGTTTCGTCGATGCGATTGGCCAATTGGTGGTACTTGTCGGCCAGTGCTGAGTTGGCGATGAAGTCGAGGTTCCACTTGTGTACCTGGTGCAGGTCGGCGAAGCCGCCCTGGGCGAAGGCACGCAGCAGGTTGAGGCTGGCGGTGGCCTGGTGGTAGGCCTGCAGCAGGCGCTCGGGGTCGGGGATGCGGCTCTTTTCGTCGAAGCCGATGCCGTTGACGATGTCGCCGCGGTAGGCGGGCAGGGTGATGTCGCCAATGGTTTCGTCGTTGGCCGAGCGCGGCTTGGCGAACTGCCCGGCCATGCGTCCGACCTTGACCACCGGGCAGCCGGCCGCAAAGGTCATGACGATGGCCATCTGCAGCAGTACCTTGAAAGTGTCGCGGATCTTCGCCGCGGAGAACTCGGCGAAGCTCTCGGCGCAGTCGCCGCCCTGCAGCAGGAACGCCCGGCCCTGGGTCACCTCGGCGAACTGCCGACGCAGCTCGCGGGCCTCGCCGGCGAACACCAGCGGCGGGTAGCTGGCCAGGGTCTGCTCCACCTTCAGCAGGTGCGCGGCGTCGGGGTAGATCGGTTGCTGCTGGATCGGCAAGGTGCGCCAGCTGTCAGGGGTCCATTGTCGGGTCATTGCAAGCTCTATCCATAAGTGTCGTTAAGGCTTGCCAGCCATGGTACGCCCGGGCGAGCTTGTTGCACCACCGGCATTGGCGGACAATGGCGGTTTTGCGCGGGCGGGTGGTAAGGATGGCGACGGAGCGAGAAGAGCGGCTGCTGGCACGGGTCGAGGACGCCTTTGGGGTCATCAGCGTGTACGAAGTGGATGACTATCGCTTTCTCGAGTTCGGCGACGCCATCGAGCAGAGCTGCACCTTCACCGCCGACCCCAGTTGGCTTGAGTACGACTACACCCGCGCCATGCTGGTCGGCGCGCTGTGCCACGAACAGCCGGAAAGCGCGCTGTTCCTCGGCCTTGGTGCCGGCACCCTGACCCAGGCCTGCCTGAAGTTCCTGCCGCTTGAAGATGTCGAGGCCATCGAGCTGCGCCCGGACGTGCCGCGCCTGGCCATGGAGTTCATGGGGCTGGACGACGACCCGCGGCTGTATGTGCGGGTGGGCGATGCCCTTGAACTGCTGCCCAGCGCCGAGAAGGCCGACCTGCTGTTCGTCGACCTGTACACCGACCATGGCCCTGGCGTGGGGCATCTGGCCTGGAATTTCCTGGACAACTGCCAGAAGCAACTCAACCCCGATGGTTGGCTGGTTATCAACCAGTGGGCCGGGGACGATGGCAAGCCATTGGGCGCGGCCTTGTTGCGCGGGCTGTACCATCGCCATTACTGGGAGCTGCCGGTAAAGGAGGGCAATGTGATCCTGCTGGTGCCGGCGGACCTGGAGCAGACGCTGGATATCGACGGCGTGCGGGCGCGGGCCGCAGCGCTGGCGCCGCAACTGGGGTATTCGCTGGAATATTTGATCAGGGCCATCCGCCCGGCGACCTGAATGGATGAGGGCTGCGCCGAGCCTGCGGGGAAACGATTCAGCCTGGATCCAATCCAAGCCTTGATCTTTGAAATATTTCTCACAGTTCATGGCGGATTCGGGTATAGTACGCGCCGGTCTTTTAGCGGACCTCGAATCAGGTGGTGCAAATCCTCCGAACCCAGCTTCGGCTGCGCGTCCGCTAGTCGGACCTTCCCAAGATGTTCCTTTTTCAATCGTTTTCGCAAATCCCCGCCGCCAAAACTGCCTGGGTGACCGCTTGGTCTTTCAAGGCATGTGCAGTTTTGGAGCATGGGTCTTTGCGGATGCACCTAGAGGCAGACCCATGACCCAGGAAACCGGCGGATTCGCCGCTCTCGATCTCAATCCGAATATCGTTGCTGCTGTTCTGGCCACCGGCTACGAAGAGCCTTCGGCTATTCAGCATCAGTCGATCCCGATCATCCTCGCCGGTCACGACATGATCGGCCAGGCGCAGACTGGCACCGGCAAGACCGCTGCCTTCGCCCTGCCGATCCTCAACAAGATCGACGTGAGCAAGCGCGAACCGCAAGCCCTGATCCTGGCGCCAACCCGTGAGTTGGCGCTGCAAGTAGCCACCGCTTTCGAAACCTACGCCAAGCAGATGCCGGGCGTTAACGTGGTTGCTGTCTACGGTGGTGCCCCAATGGGCCCACAACTGCGTGCCATTCGTAACGGCGCGCAGATCGTCGTCGCTACCCCGGGCCGTCTGTGCGACCACCTGCGTCGTGACGAGAAAGTCCTGTCCACCGTTCAGTACCTGGTACTCGACGAAGCGGACGAAATGCTCAAGCTGGGCTTCATGGACGACCTCGAAGTGATCTTCGACGCCATCCCTGCGACCCGCCAGACCGTGCTGTTCTCCGCCACCCTGCCGGCCTCGATCCGTGCCATCGCCGAGCGTCACCTGCGCGAGCCGAAGCACGTCAAGATCCAGAGCAAGACCCAGACCGTGACCGCGATCGAGCAGGCCCACCTGATGGTCCACGCCGACCAGAAGATCCCGGCCGTGCTGCGCCTGCTGGAAGTGGAAGAGTTCGACGCGCTGATCGCCTTCGTGCGTACCAAGCAAGCCACCCTGGACCTGGCCGCCGCCCTGGAAGCCAAAGGCTACAAGGCTGCCGCGCTGAACGGCGACATCGCCCAGAACCAGCGTGAGCGCGTGATCGACTCGCTCAAGGACGGCCGCCTGGACATCGTCGTCGCCACCGACGTCGCTGCCCGTGGTCTGGACGTGCCGCGCATCACCCACGTGTTCAACGTCGACATGCCGTACGACCCGGAGTCCTACGTGCACCGTATCGGCCGTACCGGCCGTGCCGGTCGCGATGGCCGTGCGCTGCTGCTGGTCACCCCGCGTGAGCGCCGCATGCTGCAGGTGATCGAGCGTGTCACCGGGCAGAAGGTTGCCGAGGCCCGCCTGCCTAACCCGCAGGCCGTGCTGGACGCACGCATCAAGAAGCTGACCAAGAGCCTGGCGCCACTGGTGGCCGAGTCCGAGGCCAGCCACGGCGAGCTGTTCGACCGCCTGACCGCCGACCTGGGTTGCAGTGCCCGTGCCCTGGCCTCTGCCCTGCTGCGCAAGGCCACCAATGGCCAGGCGCTGGACCTGGCTTCGGTCGAGCGCGAGCAGCCGCTGGTGCCGACCTACACCCCGCGTGAGCGTGGCGAGCGTACCGAGCGTGGCGAGCGTCCTGATCGTGGTGACCGCGAGCGTCGTGCGCCGATGCCACTGGCCGAAGGCCGCGTGCGTTGCCGTACCGCCCTGGGTGCCCGTGACGGCATCGCCGCCAAGAACCTGCTGGGCGCGATCCTCAACGAGGGCGGCCTGGCACGTGATGCCATTGGTCGCATCCAGGTGCGTGATAGCTTCAGCCTGATCGAGCTGCCCGAAGACGGCCTCGAGCGTCTGCTGACCAAGCTCAAGGACACCCGCGTGGCCGGCAAGCAGCTGAAGCTGCGCCGCTACCGCGAGGACTGATCCTGGCGCTGCAATGAGAAATCCCCGGCCTAGGTCGGGGATTTTTTTGTCCGCAAGTTGCCACTTCAGCAGGGTTTGGCACGTCCCCTGTGGGAGCCGGCTTGCCGGCGATAAGGCCAGTACGGGCGCTCAATCGAACCTGTAGATATCCATCCCCAGCGCCCCCAGCGTGAACCCCTGGTGAACGATGCCGAACCGCTCGCCAGCCCCCATGGCGAAGAACAGCGGCAGCAGATGCTCGTCACTGGGATGATTGCGCACCGCAAACGGTGCCTGGCGCCGATAGTCCACGAGTGACGCCTCGTCTTGCGCCTTCAATTGCTCCACCACCCAGTCGCGAAACGCCAGGGCCCAGGGCTCGACCGCGTTCGGCCCGGCGTGCCAGTCCAGTTCGCCCAAGTTATGAGTGATGCTGCCTGAGCCGATCAGCAGGATGCCTTCCGCGCGCAGTACCGCCAGCGCCTGCCCGACCTTCAGTTGCAGGGTGGGGCCGGCCTGGCTGGGCAGCGACACCTGGACAACCGGAATGTCCGCCGCGGGGTACATCAGCGACAGTGGCACCCAGGCACCATGGTCGAAAGGCCGCTGCTCGTCGAGGCGGGCGTCGAGCAACCCGGCTAGCCGCTGGGCCAGTGCCGGTTCGCCGGGGGCCGGGTATTGCACCGCGTACAGGGCGGGCGGAAAACCATGGAAGTCATGCCAGGTTTGCGGGTGTGGGTGGCTCATCACCAGCAGTTCGCGGCTCTCCCAGTGCGCCGAAACGATCACGATTGCCTTCGGACGGGGCAGGGCGCGCGCCAGCCCGGCCAGGGCCGGGCCGCTGGCGCCGGGTTGCAGGGCGAGCATTGGCGAACCGTGGGAAATGAACAGGCTGGGCAGCATGGCGGGGTCCTGGCAGGTAAGATGGCCCATCTTCGGTCAGCCAAAGATCGAGATCCAATATAAGTTTTTAGGGTTACTTATCGAATAACCGGGAGGAATCATGGAGCCAGCGTTCTGGCACAAGCGGTGGGCGGACAACCAGATCGGTTTTCACCAACCCCAGGTGAACCCGTATTTGCAGGCGCACTGGCCGGCGTTGGGGCTGGCCCCGGGCGCACGAGTGCTGGTGCCGCTATGCGGCAAGAGCCTGGACATGCTCTGGCTGGCCGCGCAGGGCTATCGGGTACTGGGGGTGGAGCTGTCGCGTAGGGCAGTGGCAGACTTCTTCACCGAACATGGCTTGGTGGCGCAGATTGCCCGGCAGGGTGCCTTCGAGGTGTGGCGCAGCGACGAGGTGGAGCTGTGGTGCGGGGATGTGTTCGCCCTGCGCGCCGAGGATCTGGCGGATTGCGCTGGGGTGTACGACCGGGCGGCACTGATCGCCTTGCCGATGGCAATGCGCGAGCGGTACATGGCGTTGCTGGGCGAGCAGTTGCCGGCGGCCTGCCGTGGGCTGCTGGTGACCCTCGACTACGACCAGGCGTTGATCGATGGGCCACCGTTCTCGGTGCCGGACGTCGAAGTGCGGGCAGGCTTTGCCGAGTGGCAGGTCGATGAGGTAGAGGCGCGAGAAATTCTGGGCGAGAGCCCGAAGTTCAAGGCTGCGGGCGTGAGCAGCCTGGTGGAGCGGGCCTACGGTATCTGCCGCTGACGCTGTTATCACGGGACATGAAAATGAAAAAGGGCGACCGAAGTCGCCCTTTCTTGTGGCTGGCTCAGCCGCGACGACGCAGCGCGTCGATGCGGTCTTCCAGCGGCGGGTGGCTCATCAGCAGGCCGGCCAAGCCATGCTTGAGACCGCCGTTGATGCCGAAGGCCTTCATCGTGTCGGGCATATGCACTGGCAGGCCTTGCTCGGAGCGCAGGCGCTGCAGTGCGCCGATCATCGCGCCGGTGCCGGCCAGGTGGGCGCCGGCCTCGTCGGCGCGGAACTCGCGGCGGCGCGAGTACCACATGACGATGATGCTGGCGAGGATGCCCAGCACCAGCTCGGCGACGATGGTCGCGATGAAGTAGGCGATACCGTGGCCTTCTTCGTTCTTGAAGATCACCCGGTCGACGAAGTTGCCGATGATGCGGGCGAAGAACATTACGAAGGTGTTCACCACGCCCTGCACCAGCGCCATGGTGACCATGTCGCCGTTGGCCACGTGGCCGATCTCGTGGGCCAGCACCGCGCGCACCTCATCGGGCGAGAAGCGCTCCAGCAGGCCCTGGGACACCGCCACCAGCGCGTCGTTGCGGTTCCAGCCGGTGGCGAAGGCGTTGGCCTCGTAGGCCGGGAAGATACCTACCTCGGGCATCTTGATGCCGGCCTCGCGGGACAGCTCCTCGACGGTCTGCAGCAGCCATTGTTCGTGGCGGGTACGGGGTTGGGTGATGATCTGGGTGCCGGTGGTCATCTTCGCCATCCACTTGGAGATGAACAGCGAAACGAGCGAGCCAGCGAAACCAAACACGGCGCAGAAGACCAGCAACTGGCCGAGGTTGAGGTCAACCCCGTTGGCGGCCATGAACCCGTTGAAGCCGAACAGGCTCAGGGTAATGCTTGCAACCAGCACCACCGCGAGGTTGGTGGCTACAAACAACAGAATGCGCATCATGGTTGTTACGTTCTCCTGACGGATGAGTTCGTTGCGTACTGCGGGGTATATAAGGGGGAGGGCGCGGCTATTCAACCGGGCGACTATTTCAAACTGTGTACGCGAGGAGTATGGCAGAGGATGCCGTGACGGCTGTGGGATAGAGCGTTGCAGGATGTAAGGCAAAAGCATCGCGGGGCAGGCTGCATCGGCGCCTCGCCCCGCGATGGCGATATCGCTTACTGCGAATAGGTGCGCAGGAAGTTGCCGATACTCCCGATCGCCTGCTCCAGGTCATCCACCCGCGGCAAGGTCACCACGCGGAAGTGGTCCGGCCATGGCCAGTTGAACGCCGTGCCCTGGACGATCAGCAGTTTTTCCGACAGCAGCAGGTCGAGCACGAACTTCTCGTCGTTGTGGATCGGACACACCTTCGGATCGATTTTCGGGAACGCATACAGCGCACCCATTGGCTTGACGCAGCTCACCCCAGGGATCGAATTGAGTAGCTCGTAGGTGCGGTTGCGCTGCTCCAGCAGGCGGCCCGGCGGCAGCACCAGGTCGTTGATGCTCTGGTAGCCGCCCAGGGCGGTCTGGATCGCGTGCTGGGCCGGCACGTTGGCGCACAGGCGCATGTTGGCCAGCATGTCGATGCCTTCGATGTAGCTCGTGGCGTGGTGCTTGGGCCCGGAGATGATCAGCCAGCCGGAGCGGAAGCCCGCCACCCGGTACGACTTGGACAGGCCGTTGAAGGTCAGGCACAGCAGGTCCGGGGCCAGCGACGCGGTGCTGATGTGCACGGCCTCGTCATAGAGGATCTTGTCGTAGATCTCGTCGGAGAACACCACCAGGTTGTGCTGGCGCGCCAGCTCCAGCATGCCCAGCAGCAGCTCCTTGGAGTACACCGCACCGGTCGGGTTGTTCGGGTTGATGATCACCAATGCCTTGGTGTTCGGGGTGATCTTGGCCTTGATGTCGTCAAGGTCCGGGAACCAGTCGGCCTGCTCGTCGCACAGGTAATGCACCGGCTTGCCGCCGGCCAGGCTCACCGCGGCGGTCCACAGCGGGTAGTCGGGCGCCGGGATCAGCACTTCGTCGCCGTTGTTGAGCAGCGCCTGCATGGACATGACGATCAGCTCGGACACGCCGTTGCCGAGGTAGATGTCCTCGATGGTGACGCCTTCGATTTCCTTCTGCTGGCAGTACTGCATCACCGCCTTGCGCGCGCTGAACAGGCCCTTGGAATCGCTGTAGCCCTGGGCGGTGGGCAGGTTGCGGATGACGTCCTGGAGGATCTCGTCCGGCGCCTCGAAACCAAACGGCGCCGGGTTGCCGATGTTCAGCTTGAGGATGCGATGACCTTCCTCTTCCAGGCGTTTGGCGTGCTTGAGCACTGGGCCGCGAATGTCGTAGCAGACATTGGCGAGCTTGTTCGATTTGCTGAACTGCATGATGAGGTCCCGGTTGAGAATACGCACTGCCCCATTCGAAAGGTTTGAAAGGGCAGGAAGCGGGTGCCAGACTGGCTGCCTTGCACACGAAGCTAACTAATATACGTGCCACCCGCGCCAGGGAAAAGCCGGCGCGAGGTGAAATTCAGCCTGCCGAGGTTCACCATGCAAAAGATCGACAAGACACTCGAAGAATGGCGCCAGATGCTCGACCCCGCCCAGTACCAGGTGTGCCGCCTGAAGGGCACCGAGCGGCCGTTCAGCGGCAAGTACAACAGCGAGCGCCGCGACGGCGTCTACCACTGCATCTGCTGCGACCTGCCGCTGTTCGCCTCCAATGCCAAGTTCGATTCCGGCTGCGGCTGGCCGAGCTTCTACGAGCCGATCGAAGAGGCCGCGATGATCGAGATCCGCGACACCTCCCACGGCATGATCCGCACCGAAGTCACCTGCGCCCAGTGCGACGCCCACCTGGGCCATGTATTTCCCGACGGCCCGCCGCCGACCGGGCTACGCTACTGCATCAACTCGGTATGCCTGGACTTCAAGCCACGCGATTGACGGAGAGCGAACATGGCCGATGCGCTGCTGGACATCCCTTGCGTCACCCTTGGCGGTGAGCAGAAAGTGCTGGGCGATTTCGCCGGCAAGGCGCTGCTGGTGGTCAACACCGCCAGCCAGTGCGGTTTCACCCCACAGTACAAGGGCCTCGAGCGCCTGTGGCAGGCGTACCGCGACCAGGGCCTGGTGGTGCTGGGCTTTCCCTGTAACCAGTTCGGCAAGCAGGAGCCGGGCGACGCCCAGGAGATCGCGCAATTCTGCGAGCTCAATTTCGGCGTGAGCTTCCCGCTGTTTCGCAAGATCGAGGTCAACGGCCCCGGCGCTCACCCGTTGTTCGCCGAGCTCAAGCACCGCGCGCCAGGCGTGTTGGGCACGCAGAAGATCAAGTGGAACTTCACCAAGTTCCTGGTCGACCCGCGCAGCGGCAAGGTCACCCGCTTTGCCCCGACCACCAAGCCCGAGGCGCTGAAAGCGGCGATAGAGCCGCTGCTCAACCGCTGACCGGCACCCAGTGCTCGATCAGCGCCAGCAGTTCCTCGCGCCGGAACGGCTTGGCCAGGTAGTCGTTCATGCCCGCGGCGCGGCAGCGCTCGCGCTCCTCGGGCATGGCGTTGGCGGTCAGCGCGACGATCGGTAGCTCCGGCCAGCGGCTGCTCTGGCGGATGCGCCGGCTGGCCTCGTAGCCGTCCATCACCGGCATGTTGCAGTCCATCAGCACCAGGTCGAAGCTGTCCCGCTCCAGGCAGTCCAGGGCTTCCTGGCCGTGGGCGGCAACCTGCACCTGGCAGCCGAGCTTGCCGAGCATGCCCTTGGCCACCAGTTGGTTCACCGGGTTGTCCTCGACCAGCAGGATGCGCGCCCGCAACTCGCGAGAGGCCGGCACCTCGTGGGGCAGCGGCGCGTTGGGCTCCCCTTGCAGGGTGCGGCGCAGCGTCTGGTACAGGGCATTGCGCGCCAGGGGCCGGGCCAGTTGCTGCAAGGGTTGCAGCTGCTCGGCCTGTTCGGCAGGCAGGAAGTTGCCGTAGGCGGTCACCAGCAGGATTGGTGCCGCGATGGCCGGGCGCAGGTCGAGCACGTGGTCCAGGTCGTCGGTGATCAGCAGGTCGGCCGGCATGCCGGCCAGTGCGCTGGCGTCTTCATGGCGCACGTAGTCCAGCCCCCAGCGCGGCAGCAGCCCTTGCAGCAGCTCGGCCAGGCCACTGCCGGGGTTGCCCAGGGCCACCACGCGGCCGCTCAGCGGCGCCGGTGGAATGGCCTCGGTATGCGCCGGTAGCGGCAGGTCGGCGCTGAAGCGGCTGCCGAAACCGGTCTCGGAATGGATGTGCAGGTGCCCCTGCATGGCCTTGCACAGGTTGCGGGTCAGGGCCAGGCCCAGGCCGGTGCCGCCGTATTGGCGGGTGATACCGGCGCCGGCCTGGGTGAACGGCTGGAAGATCCGCGCCTGGGCCTCCTCGGGGATGCCGATGCCGGTGTCGCTGACCTCAAGGCGCACGCCGCCGACGATGCTGCTCAGGCGCACATCGACACGCCCAAAGCGGGTGAACTTGAGCGCGTTGGATAGCAGGTTGCTGACGATCTGCCGTACCCGGGTCGGGTCGCCCAGCACCGTGCTGGGAAAGTCCGGGGCGATCAGGCAGGTCAGCTCGACGCTGGGCGCGGCGTTCTGCGACAGCAGGTTGGCGGTGTCCTCGACCATCGCGCCGAGGTCGAATGGAATGCGCTCGAGCTCCAGCTGGCCGGCATCGAACTTCGACAGGTCGAGGATATCGTTGAGCAGTTCCACCAGCACCTTGCCCGAGTCGTGGGCTATCGACAGCTGCTGGCGCTGCTCGGCGGCCAGGCCGCTGTCCAGCGCAAGGGCGATCATGCCCAGCATGCCGTTGAGTGGCGTGCGGATCTCATGGCTCATGTTGGCCAGGAAGGCGGCACGGGCCTGGGCCATGTCCAGGGCCCGCTGGCGCGCTTCGTCCAGTTCCTGGTTGGACAGGCTCAGGCGGCTGTTGCTGGCCTTGAGCTCGTTGGTGCGGGCCGAGACGATGTCTTCCAGCTCGTTGAGGTACTGGGTCAGGCGGTTCTCGGCGGTGCGTCGCTGTTGGATCTCGGTAGCCATGCTGACGAACTGCTGGTTGGCGACCCGCACCAGCACGCCGATCTCGTCGTTCTCGTGGCCCTTGGGGCAGTCCACGCGGTTCTGCCGGGGCGTGCGCGCATCGTTGCCGCTGAGCGCGCCGATCACCGTCACCAGCGGCTTGGTCAGCATCAGATAGAACAGCGCCAGGAGAATACCGGTGAGCACCAGGCTGCGGGCGAAACCGTTGACCAGGGTGACCCCGGCACGGTCGAGGAAGCGCCCGCCGAAGGCGTAGGTGTCGACGTCCAGGTACAGGGTGCCGAGGTATTCCTCGGGCATATGGGCGAGGAACAGCCGGTCCTGGAACAGACGCTGCTCGCCGAACAGGAAGTCCGACAACGGCCGGTAGCGGCTTTCCATGCGTGGCCGCTGCACGTCGGCCAGCACCGTGTCGTTGTTGTCGATCAGCCGCGCACGGATCAGCGCCGGGGATTTCAACAGCCCGCCGGTCAGCTCCTGGGCCAGCTCGGTGTCGATGTTGTAGGCGATGCGCGAGGCCGTGTCGTGGCTGATCTTCAGCAGCGCCTGAATTTCACGGTTGATGGACGCGTCTTCGCTGGCATAATCGATGCCGATCTGGATGAGACTGAGCAATGTTCCCAGGATGAAGCCGACCAGGACTGTCAACCGGGCTTGCTTGTATGACAGGCGATTGGTGAACTTGATATCCATGGGTCCCAAGCCGGTTACTTGCTCCGTGCGCTGCGCAAGCATAGCCGATCAGCCCTGGCTGCTGGCGGGTCTGTCTGTTCATTTCAGTTGATCGTCGATTAAGGGCCGCTGCGCGCCCCATCGCCGGCAAGCCGGCTCCCACAGGTGATCACTCTTCACTGTGGGAGCCGGCTTGCCGGCGATGGGGCGCGCAGCGGCCCCAAAAAACTGAAATCAATAGGAGTCGCCATGGACGCCCGCCTTACCGCTTTTCTCGACCGCGCCGAATCAGTCCTCGCCCGCCTCGAACCCCTGCTGCCGGCCCCGCGCCCGGACATCGACTGGACCCGCACCCTCGCCGCCCGCTGGCAGCGCGATGGCCGCAGCGGCTACCTGATGCCGCTGGAGGTCAGCCTCGATATCCGCCTGTCCGACCTGATCGGCGTCGACCAGCAACGCGAGCAGCTGGGCCGCAACACCCACCAGTTCATCAATGGCCTGCCAGCCAACCACGCCCTGCTGTGGGGCTCGCGCGGCACCGGCAAGTCGTCGCTGGTGCGCGCGCTGTTGGCTGAGCACGCAGGCCAGGGCCTGCGCCTGATCGAGATCGAGCGCGACCACCTGGCCGACCTGCCGCGGGTGGTCGAGCAGCTGCACAAGCTCGAGCAGCGCTTCATCCTGTTCTGCGACGACCTCTCGTTCGAGGCCGGGGAGGGCGACTACCGGGTGCTCAAGAGCGTGCTCGACGGCTCGCTGGAGCAGGCCCCGGACAACGTGCTGCTGTACGCCACCTCCAACCGCCGCCACCTGGTGCCGGAGAAGCAGAGCGACAACGAAAACTGGAAGATGGTCGACGGCGAGTTGCACCCCAACGAAGCGGTGGAGGACAAGATCGCCTTGTCCGACCGCTTCGGCCTGTGGCTGTCGTTCTACCCGTTCAGCCAGGAGCATTTCCTCAACGTGGTCGAACACTGGATCGGCCAGCTGGCGCGCCCGGCCGGGCTGCGCTGGCAGCGTGACGAAGCCCTGGACATCCTCGCCGTGCGCTGGGCCACCGGCCGCGGCAACCGTAATGGCCGTTGTGCCTATCAGTTCGCCCGCTACTGGGTCGGGCTGCAATTGCTGGAGCAGAAATAAATGATCGACCTCAACGCCAGTGGCCAAGGCCTCGACGGCTACGACCTGCTGGCCGCGCAAGTGCAGGCGCTGTTCGCCGACGAGCGTGACTTCATCGCCAATGCCGCGCAGTTCTCGGCGTTTCTCTACAACCAGGTGGAGGACTTGAACTGGGCGGGCTTCTATATCAACCGCAACGAAGAGCTGGTGCTCGGCCCGTTCCAGGGCCAGGTGGCCTGCGTGCGCATTCCGTTCAGCCGTGGTGTGTGCGGTGCCGCGGCGGCCACCCGCAGCACCCAGCGAGTGGAGGACGTGCATGCCTTCCCCGGGCATATCGCCTGCGACAGTGCGTCGAACAGCGAGCTGGTAATTCCCTTGGTCAAGGCCGGTAGGCTGATCGGCGTGCTCGATCTGGACAGCCCGAAGCTGGCGCGCTTCAGCGCGGCCGACCAGGCGGGGCTGGAACGGTTGGTCGAGGTGTTCCTCGAGTTGACCGACTGCTGAAATGAAAAGGGGCCGCCTTGCGGCCCATCGCCGCGGTTCGTCGTCACGACAAGCCGGCTCCCACAGGTAGGGCGCAGACCTTAGGCATTGCGCAGTCCCTGTGGGAGCCGGCTTGTCGTGGCGACGAACCGCGGCGATGGGCTGCACAGCAGCCCCTGATGCGTATCAATCGTAGATGACTTTCTTCTTCCAGGTCTCGTCTTCATCGGTCTTGAGCCCCTGGGTCAGCGCGTTCTGGTCGTTCTCCGCCGGCTCCATCTGGTCCAGCACCTGGGCGTTGGCGCGGTTCAGCAGTTTCTCCATGTAGGTCAGCTGCTCTTCGTACTGCTTGGGCTCCGGCTGCTTGCGCAGGTACTGCACGCCACGCTCGAAGGCCAGGCGCGCCTGGCCGGGCTGGTTCTGCTGCAGGGCCTGCTGGCCGAGGTTGTTGAAGAACTCGATATGCAGCAGTACCAGGATATGGCGGATTTCCTTGACCCAGTATTTGCCTTCGTTGGTCGCCAGGAAGCCTTCCTGGGTGGCGCGCACGATCTGGTTGTGCAGCAGCTCGAGCAAGAAGCGCACGTCCTTGGCCTTGACTTCGGTGTGGATCGGCGAAGGAGGGTTGCTCACCGGGATGCGCTCACCCAGGCCAATCAACCCCTCCAGCTCGGCGATGCGCGCCTTGAGGTCGCCGCTGTGCTTGTCGAGGGCCAGCTGGCGCTGGTTGAGGTTCAGTTCGAGGCGGGTCAGCAGCAGCTTCAGCGCGGGCGTCATGAACTGCCCGGGGAAGGTCTCGGTGATCTCGCCGCAGCGGCGCAGGCGGTCGGCCAGCTCGACCTTGAGCCGTGCACGCTCGAGCTTGCCGTTTTCGACCACATTGTTCAGGTAGCCGATCACGATCAGCAGCGCGATACCTGCAACGATAAGCAGGGTGATCAGAAGTGGTGTCACCGTTAACGCCTCATGAAGAAGTTTTGCATCTATCGAGAGTGTAGTGAGTCCGCCCAAAAGCGAACAGTGCAGCCCGGCGGAACAGTCTGCGCTCCCTTATACCTGTTGGGTACGCGTGAGAGTGGCTGTGCGCCGATGCGACGTGCCCCGCGACCGGCTCTCAAGCCTTGCCTCTCTATATCGGCCTGTCATCCAAAACCTACAGATGGTGGCACATCGCTACGAGCTTGCCGAGCCGGCGTCAGAAAAGCAACGCCAATCCCCGGACGCATCCTGCACCACCGCCCATGACGACGGGAAGTCATTGATTTAAATAAATTTCTACAAAGGGGTTGACGACCTTCCAAGGCATCCATAGAATGCGCGCCACTTGCAGCGTAAAGCACACAGCGAAGCGCGGCAGGGAGTGAAAGCAAGCATGAAAATGCGAGCAGCGTGTCCCCTTCGTCTAGTGGCCTAGGACACCGCCCTTTCACGGCGGTAACAGGGGTTCGAGTCCCCTAGGGGACGCCACATTGCGGGAATAGCTCAGTTGGTAGAGCACGACCTTGCCAAGGTCGGGGTCGCGAGTTCGAGTCTCGTTTCCCGCTCCAGTTTCTCCGGCACTGCTTCGGCAGGGCAGGAAAAGAAAATCCAGGCTGAATCGTGAGGTTCATGTTCTGGTGCGCTGAAAAGCGTCGGCTTAGTCCCCTTCGTCTAGTGGCCTAGGACACCGCCCTTTCACGGCGGTAACAGGGGTTCGAGTCCCCTAGGGGACGCCATATTGCGGGAATAGCTCAGTTGGTAGAGCACGACCTTGCCAAGGTCGGGGTCGCGAGTTCGAGTCTCGTTTCCCGCTCCAGTTTCAATGCATCGTTTCGGCGGTGCCGGCGGTGAAGGTCTTCAAGGCGCTTCACGCCAATGCGGTAAAGCTTCACCCTGCGGGAATAGCTCAGTTGGTAGAGCACGACCTTGCCAAGGTCGGGGTCGCGAGTTCGAGTCTCGTTTCCCGCTCCAAATTGAAAACGCCACTTCGTTTGAAGTGGCGTTTTTTTTTGGAGGGGATTTTATGCGATGGATCAGGTCATCCTCTAATCTGGTCTGGTGACTTAAAGTCCGATTCTGACGTGGTGGAGGGCCTACGGCTTGCTGGAGCATTAACCCAGCCTGGCGTCGGCTCATTTGCGATTTTGCCAGAGCCTCCAGTGAAACGTGACAAGGCACCATGCACGACGCTATCCCCAACCGCAAACGCCATGGATGCATAACCGAAAATCTCAAGCGGTTTGTATAGCTTGGTCATCCCGAAGTTGGCTGCCGTTTCCAGGCCAAAGGAAGCTGTCTGCACTGCGGCCCCAGCAACCGCCATTGCAATGGTTAGCTTCACCGCTAATGATGATGCGGCAAAGGCCGCCCCATAGCCTAAGGTGGTGCCCGCGGCGGCGGCAGCTGCAATCGTGGGCGCCAGCGAGGCCCCGGCTGTCAACACCGCACCGATGATCGCTAATGCCGTAAAAACCACGCCAATCAGCAAGGCTTTCCAGGGTGAGTTTTTCGGCCTCATGCTTGCTTCCCAGATTTCCTGGGGCGTCATTTCCAATGTCCGGGTACCGTCGTTGCCCAGGCTTCTACTGCCATCTTCGCCCAGGCTCCTGCTGCGTCCTGTCGGATCCCTGAAAGTGATCGGGTTGCCCTGGCAGTAGGCATAGCAATTGATGCCACCGCTGTCGAACGGGCTGAGCGAATCCGGGCTGAGGAAGCGCATTAGCGTCGGGTTGTAGGCTCGGTTGCCTCGGCCCAGCAAGTACCAGCCACTGACAGGGTCGAGTGATTCGCCGTTGAAGCCAAGCAGGCTCGCCAAGGCGCCGAAGCGCTCGCCATAGGCACTGTACCTGGCATGCGCTTCCAGGCTTTCGGTAATCACACTGCCGCTGGCGTTGCAACTGAACATCAACGTAGGGCTGTCGGTAGAAGTGTCTTGCTGCCCTAGTGGCATGTCGCCAGCGTACAGTAGGTGGGTCTGAACCTGAGCATCGCGAATGGCCAGGCGCAAGCGATTTCCCTGGAAGTACAGGGCAGTAGTTTCCGCGCTTGCGTCATTCTGGCGAGTCGTAAGATGGTCATGCGCATCATAGCCGTAGCGACCTGCAGGGCCCTGTCCGACGCTGCCCACGGAAGTAAGTCGTCGTTGCGAATCATGCGTCACTGCGCGGCCTTTTTCATCGAGCTTCTGGCAACCATTGGCATCATAGGTGAAGCTCGCAGGCGTGCCGCTCCTTTCAGGGGAGTAGATCACCCGCGTCAGCTGGCAGGGGTCGGCGTTCTCGTAGTGGAACGTGGCGGTTTCCGTTGAGTGGTCTGCAAAACGCGTTTCACATCGAATAATGTTGTCGAAGTCGTCGAAGTCGAATGTTTGGCCGGTGTATTCGCGACCTTCCGGTGTGCGCGGCAGGTCTGTGCCACTGCACTCATGGACTTTCAGGCGGGCGCGTTCGTCATAGATAAAGTCTTCCTTTAACAAGGAAGTTTCAGCCTCGTTGAGCTCACGGCTTTTGAGCAGACCATCCGGCCACCAAGTTTGCACCAGTGTGCGCTCGAGGTGCCCTTTGCGAGTGAAGGTACGTTTTTCTTCCTGGCCGTGTACGTCATAGTCCAAGAGGGTGACGAGCGTTTCTTGGGTCTGGTTGTTCTCCAATTCGATCTTTGCCAGGCGTCCCAGGGTGTCGTAATTCAGCGTTGTATGCAGGTCGCCGCCGGCAACATGCGTCAATTGCCCCTTGGCGTTGTAGGTCATGAGGCTCTCGGGCCCACCCTCGACCCGCTGCCAGTTCAGGCGCCCAAGTGGGGAGGTACCTTGCTCAACGCTATAGCGGCTGGAGCCATCCTTGCTTTGCCAGGTCTCTTTATTCGTGCGGTTGTTCCAGTCGTAGCCATAGAAGCGCTCACCCAGGTCATTAACGGCAGTTTCAAGCAAACCGTTGGTCTTGTTGAGGATAAACGAAGACGTGTCTTCAGCTCTTCTGGTTGTGGGCATTTCCCTAAGTAGCAGGTCGTAATCATAGGTAATTTTTTGCTGAGCATTATTTGTTCTGAGGTCCGGTTGCATGTTCCCTTTCAAATAGAGCAGTGTTTCCTGGCGTTCGCCAGTTCGTGACGCTGCCAAACGGTCGATGCCATCATAGCTGCGGGTTCCCAGGACAACAGGCCCCTCCACGCGGCGCTGTCCCCGCTTGAGTTTGTCGGCCTCCCGATCCACGTAGACCTGGCTGGGTAGCTCTGTGCTGGAGTGCTCGGTGTAGCTGCGATTGACCCGTGTTCCATCTGCCAGTGTTGTGCGGGTCATGCGGTTCCAGGCATCGAAATCATAATGGGTGGCATGTTCTCGCTCATTGACATGAACCTTGGTATTGCCTAGCCCGTCGTACTCGTAGCGCTGGATCGCGATGGACTTGCCTTGAGCGTCAAGCCGATGCACCTGGTCGGGTTTGTCGAACAGGTTGAGCCAGGTTTGCTGCTTGTCACTGATCTTGAAACTGGCCTCAGGGCTTTGTGCCCACTGCGTGCGAATGTAGCCAGCATGCTTGCCCTGACCGGTAGGGTCATTTTCCGTGTAACGCATGACCTGGTCGGGGCCTTGTACACAGCATTCCTGGCCCCAGCCGTCGTAGCTGAATCGCGTGGTGAGCGTCAGAGGCTCCGGCGCGGGGGAGGGTTGAGCTTCGGTGGGTGCGATTGAGTGGTAGTCGGTTGCCGTTACCCTGGTTTTCTGGCCGAGGGCATCATAGGCGAGTGTCACCGTCTCCTTCATATGCTTGCGTGTGTTCTCACTCCGTTCGTCGATATGGTCGCGCTCCTCCCTCACTGGCCTGCCCAAACCGTCGGTATAGGTGACAGTGTTTACCCCGCGGGCATTGATCATGGATTGCTGCACCTGCTCATCCTCAGGGAAATCCCAGGATCCGTTGTTCGGACAGAGCGTATATGTGTACGTGCGTCTGGCCTCATAGGCTCCTTCGCCTGGGGCGACGATCTCGGTAACGACCTGGCCTAGTTCATTCTGCTCGATCTGAACGCTGACCCCGTTGTGATTCTTGATCAGCACCTGCTCACTGGTAAATTGCGAGTGCTCCGAAGTGACGGTCTTGCGCCGCGCGTCCTCGGGCTTGCCGGTGTCCTGGTGGTCGTGGCCGGTCACGGTCTGGGTGGTCACCAGCACCGGCTCGGCGAGGAAGGTGCCCTTCGTCTCGACGCCATATGCATAGGTGGTGGTGGTGGCCAGGCCGTTGAGGGTGAGCGTTTCTTCCTTCACCCGGCCATGCAGCAGGCCGTCGGCGGGTTCGTCGTGATACAGGTAGTCGCCGGCCTGCAGCAGCGTGCCACGGTTGTTCGTACCTTCATACAGGTTGTCATTCTTCACCCGGTGCCACTTTTTCACATGTTCGCTGTCGGCTGTGTCGAGCGGCTCGCCCTGCTCGTACCGACGATGCTGGTAGGTCGCCAAGGCACTGCCATGTTGGGCTTGCGGGTCCGGATGGGTGGTGGTGCTCTTGAGGTGGCGGTTGAAGCCCTCGGCGTCTTTCGGGCAGTCGCTGCCCTCACCGTCGGCGCTGTACCACTCGTAGGCCACGCGCACGCCGGTGGCCTGGGTTTCCTCCTTGAGGTTGCCGTCGTTGTGATAGCGGCGGCGGGTGGTGGTTTCCTCGCGCTCGCTCCCCGGGCTCTTGACCCAGCGGTTGAGGGTGTCCTCGGGCAACTGGCAATAAGCGGCCTGTTGCTCGAAATAGCCGTTGCTGATGCTGTAGGTGGTGGTGGTGTCGTGGGTGTAGCTGACGGTCCGACCGTTCTCCTGCTGCTGCTGGCGTGTGCGTTCGAGCTCGAGCAGGTGAAAACGGTTGAAGCGACGTTCGACCGTGCGGGTGATCGACCCACTGACCTGCGTCTCGATCGAGCCATACAGGTAATCAACGGTATAGCGGTACAAATAGTCCAGGCGGGTGTCGGGGTTGTTCAGGTCCAGGCCGGCCCCGAGGAAGTTGTTGCCTATCTTGTAGCCACCGCCAGCATCACTGGAGAGCCCGTAGTCATAGCTGGTCACGATCTTGGGCTGGCCGGAGCGTGGGTCGATCTCATGCTTCACGACCCGGGGCAGGGTGGCCGTGCTCTTAGGGATGACATGGCCTTTGCCAGGGGCGCTGTAGCTGAGGGTTTCACGGGCGCCGAGGGGCGTGCGCACCTTGTCGATGCAGTGGTAGCCATCGATCTGCGTGTAACTCAGACGCCAGTAGGGGTAGACCTTCTGCTCGGCATCGTTGGCCGTGGGCAGGCGCACCGAGGTCACCCGCTGGTTCTGGTCCAGCTCCATCTGGTACTCGACCCGGCTGCTGCCGCTGGCGTCAGGGTTGAGCACCAGAGAGATGATTTCCTTGACCTCTGGCCGCCCCGGCACGCTCGCCGCTTTGCGCTCGAACGAGAAGATCTTCCGGCGCTCGTCACGGATCGACGTCAGCCGCGGCGCGCCGGCGACCACCTCGTAGGCAAGCGTGATGCCGTGCCCTTTGTCCGAGTAGACCTTGGTCGGCATGGCCAGGGTGGTGCCGCGCTGCAGCGTGAGGATTTCCACCAGCCCCGAGCGGTGGGCAAGGCGGAAGGTATCGGCGCCAGCCTCCTCCAGGTGGAAATTGTCGATCTTCTTCTCGGACATGGTCAGTTGGTACTGGCCGTCCTTGCCGGTGACGGCAAAGCTTTCACCGCTATGCACGTTGACGATCTTGCTATCGGTGTCGTACTGCGACAGTTGCAGGTTCCAACCGCGGCCATAGCCCGAGTCGTTACGGTTGAGCGGGTTGAAGAACAGGGTCAGCGGCAGGCCCGGCCCCTGCAGGAAGTTGGCCTGTGTTTCGCGCAAGTCGATGGAGAAGGTGTACTGGCCGGTGCGTGGATCGACCCCGCCTTGCAGGTAACTCATGAAGTTGAAAGCTTTCGAATGAAGTGCGGTTTCTGCGGACATTGAAGTGCTCCCGTACATGACGTGAATCTGGTAGGGCACGGCTGAACCGGCTAGCAAGTCATCAGGCTAAAGGGCCCGGGAAGTGTCGACACCTAGCATTTTTGTCAGTTTTTCAAGCTGCCTATTTGGCGTAAAACAGCCCTAACGAAATGAGTCTGCTTATGGCGAGCGACCAATGTCAGGGGTGTTGGAATGGAACAGTCAGCTTCGAAATTTTCCCGAGCGCCCATTGAGCGCGTAGCACCGTATCCGGCTGTGGAATTTCAAGTGCCGATGATGCAATACCTGATGCATCGTAATGACCCGCGGCAGCCTGGGTTGAAACTGACTCTTGATGTTCATGATTTCGAACAATTCACGACTGTGGCGGTTATGCCTTATGACGGAATGAAAGAGAACGATGAAGTGGAAGTGTTTTTTCAGGCGTTCATCATCGCCGGCCAGCCGATCGGTCGTTTGCCAAAAATGGCGAAAATACTGAAAGCTGAGGATGTAGGCAAGCCTGTGACTTTCCCATTGATGCGAGAGGATCTGCTTGCCCCGGAGAACCTTGTAGGGTTCTACGCCGATTTTTACTTCACCGTTACTCCTGAAAACAGTGAGCCGCTCAAGTCCATTACTCAATCTGTTCAGTTGCTCTTGGCGGACCCCGCTCCGGAGCGGTTGGAGACGCCCAGCTTCGAAGAGGGGGTAGGCGCTGTACTGTATCCGCAGGACCACCCCAATGGCGTCACGCTGAAGTCCCCCGCATATCCAGACATCCAGTTCAACGACATCGTTGTGCTGTTTGAATCAACTGGAGGTGTCGCGGACTGGCAGTTCGTCGACGCTGATGGGCAGTCGGAGTTGCAGTTCACACTTAGCCAGGCATGGTTGAAGGCAAATGTAGACAAGAAAAATATCAGTTTGCAGATGCACTATGGGCGTGCAAATCGGGGGCTCAGAAGTTTACCTCTACCCGTGAGGGTGTCGAATGATCGCGCGATTGACGAAGCGCCAGAATTGCATCCTACGCTGACCTTCTACTCGGCCCGTGCCGGCTTGGCTGTGACGATTCCAGAAAATGCCGATATTAGTGGCGGTAGCACTACCATGCGTATTGTTGATGCTGACAATGTGCCGTTGCTGAGCACGGATGTGTTCAAAGAAATAAACGGGAGGCAAGTGTTCACGTTCGCGCCGGGTACGCTGGATGTCATATTGGGTGTGAATGCAAAAGTATACTTCGTTCATGTTTCTCCTGAGGGTATTTCGGTGGTTTCGAAAAGCAGCGACTTGTCAATTAGCTTACCCGGCAGCGAGGATCAGAAATATATGCCCCGCTTGCAGTGTCTACAAGCGCAGGGCATCGATGAGCTACCCAAGTCTCTGAGCGATGTTGAGATTGAGTTGGGGGGGTGGCCGTTGATGGCAGAAGGGCAGCGCGTGCGGGTCATTCTTCATCCTGAAGAAGGTACGCCTGCTTTGGTGATGGATCAGCTAGTCACGGCGGAGCACTTAGAGAGCAAGTCGTTCAAGGCCTCTTTTCCCTCGAGCCATCTCAGCGGTAAAAAGGTCAGGTTAGCGACGACCCTGCACTTCAATGTTTCAGAAAAAGAACCGGATGGCAAAGGCAGCGCGATGCTGCAGGATTTGACACTGCCGCTCAAACAATAAAGACAACTCCCGGAGTTAAACATGGCTGACAATCTTTACACCCTGCTTCAGTGGATGGCCATCAAGACGCGGACATCGCCCGAAGACGTGGTGGTGGCGCTGCACGGCGCAAAAACCAATCACCTGCTGGAGCAGGAATATATTAGGCGCTTTACCAGTGACAGCTATTTCGAGCCGTTCAGTACTCCTGTGGTAGAGGACGAATACCTGCGGTATTACCTCCATGACTTTCAACTGGACATGCCCAGGCTCCTCTTCGGTGATGAAGACCTCGATGATTCGGTCGGTTGGTTGAACATGGTGATCATCGACGGGACCAAGGTGACACTCGAATCGATCACTGACGGTTACAAGGTTACCGCGCTGGACGCCATTACACCGTTGCATGGCCCGGTGCTCAGCCTGAATTTGCACCTCGACGAAGTGGATGGTGCGATAAAGGACAGTGGCAAGATAACGCTGGACTTGAGCAAGAGCAGCGACTTTTCGGTCGATATCGACGAAGACCCCAAGCTGCAGTTCATCACCGGCGCTCTCTTCAGAGGCCTTTTCGAGAGCCTGCCCGCTGAACAACGCATATTCCCCTTGGGCGAAATCAAGCCCGGTGACGCGCCAGAGCATCTGCGGCCGCATGTGTTCGCGTTGCGTACCCAGCGTGATACCGGTGATAACGGCTCACTGCTGATTTTCATCAGCATGAAGGAAGGTTTCACAGGCAAGCCGCCGTCGGTAGGCAACGATTTCAAATTCCTGCACCCGATCGATCGTCCGCAGTCTACCGCTACCTTGATGCTGGGTATCCGGCGCACTTTGCTGTTGGCACTTTATCCACGTTTGCTCGAGCAATTTGGTCAGACGCCCACGGTCGAGTATGACGATCAGCGCCTGGGGCGTATCAAACTCAGTAATGTCGAGGCTAATGAGCCCCGTAAAAGCGAAGTAATTGAGAACTATCTGTCATTCCAGATCGCGTTGGCTATCAACAATGATCCCGGCAGAGCGAAACAGGATAATTTCACTATCGAGTTGACGGAAACCCAGGGCACCTTGAACTGGGATGCGATCGAAATCGAGGTGATGATTGACGAGTTTTCGAAAGAGACTGACGATGACGACGAATCCGATATGGACAACGCCTGGGAAAATGCCGCCAAGGCTTGGTATGGTGTGGATGATGCATCGGAAGAAGAGCACAAAGCTTCGAAACGCGAGGTGCTGAAGATGCACTATACGACTAACTACACAGTCGAGGACGGCCCGCCGGTCAGGATTGTGCGTCAGCCAGGGAGTCTCTTGCCTGTGGACTTTGATCGCTGGAGTAAATCCCTGTACGAATACTTCTATCCCCTGCACTACTATAACGACGCAAGCACCGCGGAACAGCGCGCAAACGGGTCAGTACTGCAGTGTAGGGATGAAGTCACTAAGTTCGCGAAGCGTGCAGTATCAAAACTCGACGAGATCGTCGCTATCGACGAAAAGGTCGATAACATTCTCGACAAGCTACTCGCGCTGGGTTTCGATGAAGTGATTGTCGGCGGCGAGACCTACGGCCCGTGCGACGCCGTGCGCTTTGCGCAGATTGCCGTGCATCAAGATGCTCCCACCCTCACACCACAGTGGCTGATCGTCGGCAGCGACCAGACTCGGCAGATGCAGGCCGCTGGCTCCAGCCCGATCAAGCGCTGGGAGGTCGAGGCGTTGCAGGGCGGCAAGGCCCTGGGGACTATCGATCCGCAAAGTGGCGTATATCGCGCACCCAAGGCAAGCCAGTTCCAAGGAAATCTTTGGCGCGAGCGGATCAAGGCCACGACCGAGTCGGGAGCCTACAGCTACAGCCTGACGACGGTCACCAAGAGCAACTTGCTGATTTCGCCGCTGGTGAAGATCTGCGTCGCCGGCCGCAAGGAGCAGTTGGTGGCCAGTTCGACGCTGGTCGACCCCAGTGTCCTGCAATGGTCTCTCGAAGGCGAGGCGAAAGGCGAACTGGACGCCACCACAGGCCGTGGCGTGGGCTATACGCCGCCACCGGAGGCGTCCGGCAAATCGTACGTGATCGACGAGATCGTGGCGAAGGACCCGGCGGCACCCGACACGGACACGTTCAGGGTTTACATGATCACGCTGATGAAAAGCAAACCGGCCAACATCCATGTAAGCGATGTGGTCCAGGGCGTGAGTGCGCGCCTGCGGCCGCTGAGCGAAATCGATCCCGACAAGGATGAGGTCACCTGGAAGGTCATCCTCGGCCCCGAAGGCATCGAGCCTGTCACAGGGTCGGCAAACGGCGAGGCGATCTATAGACCGGTGCCCGGAGCCGCAGACCGCTTTGCGCTGATCGATGTCGAGATCAAGAAACCTGGCCCGCTTGGCACGAAGAGAGGGATGGTCATCCTGCCTCTGCCCCTGCACGAGTACAAGCTGCCGGATCAGCAATGAGCAGCCAACAGCCCTGATCCCGGCGGGGCCCTTGCCGATTGATCAATCGGCTTTGCCTGAAGCACCACGCTTGCCTAGGAGCACATCAGATGACTTTCGAGATACCAGCGCCGCTGTTGTCGTGGATGAAGGACGAGTCAAGTGAAAACAACCGTAGGCTTTACGGCTGGGACATGATCATCGGCTTGCCCCTGGAGCTGCTCAACGCCGCGTTGCAGCACGATGACCTGCAACGGCTCGCCACTGCCCAGGGTGTGGAGGGCTTGGGCGGGCCGGTCGCGATCAATGACTCCACCCAGCAGTACGAGTTGGAGGGGTACCGGCTCTCCAACCTTGCCCTGCAAGTTGCCGCCACCAATTACGGCACCCCCAGGGTAAAGGTTTCCGCGGTGCTGGAAGGGGGAACTCAGATTCGTACGCAGGGGCTGGATGCCATCCTGACGCTCAATGAACACCCGCCCTTCGCCGGCATCGACGCCGGGCTGGAACTGCCGATCAGTTACAGCGCCGGCACTCTGGCGACCAGCCTGAGAGATGGCTTGGAGCACGAGCTGGCCGTTAGCAAAGGAGAGGTTGGCCAGGAGAATGCGGCAAAGCTGTTCAGCCAGATGCTCGGTGACCTCGAGGCGCCCAGGGCAAAGCTGCAGATGGCCCAGGTGCAGGTAAACGAAGACAACCCCTTGCGCAAGGTCAAGGAGATGCAACTGCGCACCCAGGTCGACGGCAACACGCATGTGGCGGCAGGCCAGACGCCACCCAGCTGCGTGTTGCTGTTCATCAACTTCGAGCATGGTGGGCCGGTCGATTACCCACGTGTGGGGGATACATTCCCCTATCTGCTGGGTTCGGACGGTGAGAGCGGGCAAGGTTGCACCGCCTTGCTGTCGCGCCACCTGCTGCACCGGGTTGCCTTTGCTCAGAGCATCATGGCCAGCCTGCAAGGAGGGCGTTATGACTATGGCAACTCTTCAGCCCAGCCGCTGCCCAGGATCGATGCGGACGAAGGCGTGATGTCGGTGCCCAAAGGGCTGCACCACAGCTCGCGGCTGGAGTTCGTGTATGACGAATTTGTCCTCGATGCCGCATCTGGCACGCCGTTGCACGTGACATTCGAGCCGGACAGGGCGATTCAGACCTGGCAACCGCGCTGTAGTCTCGCCTTTCAATACCGGATCGCCGGTTCAGAGCAATGGACAGCCCACTCGGTGCAGGTGCAACCCCAGCTGAACTACAGCCTGCAACTCATCGAGGCCGATGCGACCGGTGATCTGCTGCAGGGGCGATGGCTGGCGGCGGCGACCGAGCCGGCGCTGATCGAGGGTTTGCCGGCACAGTTGTCCGCGACACTGCAGGACGAGATGGCCAGCGCTCTCGAACAGATCGTCCGGGCCGGCTATCTGAATGCCGTCAATGCCCGCCCGTTGGTTCGCGTGACCGAGCAGTTGCTGCCTTTCCTGCGCTTGTTCGAAACCCGCGATTTGCGCTGGCAGGTGGGGGCCACGCCCAACAACCTGGTAGTGACAGGGGCTTTCGAAAAAGTCGAAAGCCGGTTCCGAATCGAGCAGCAGGAATTGCAGTTGGTCGCAGGGCAAAAGTTCACGTTCACGGTCCAGCCACCGCGCCAGGGGCTGAAATGGCGCGCCGAGGCGTTGCCGGGAGGCCCTGTCGACGTTGGCCTGATGAATGCAAATACAGGCGCGTACCAAGCCCCAACGGTGACGGGGGGCAACTTGCGTATCAAGGTGGTTGCCGAGGATCCCGTGACGGGCATGAGCAGTTCGGTGTTGGTGAGCGTCAATACCGTCGGGCTGATGATGGCGCCATTGTTCAAGTATCTGATACGAGGCCATAGCGGGGGCGATGAGGTCCGGTTCGTCGGGGTCTCCATGGCGCAGGACGATGTCCGGTATACGTGGCAGGTCGAAGGCGAGGCGGGTGTCAAAGGTACGTTCGAACCCGAAGCTGATACCTCGGCGGCGTTGTATAAAGCGGGACCGCGGCAGGCAGGCCGGACCTACGTGGTCGACAGGATTTCGATGACCAGTGACGCGACCCAGGCAGTGCGCGGGGGAGTCGTTCTCTCGGAACACGGCGCGCCCGAGTTGAGCATCGTACCTGCCGCCAAGGTGACCGAACAGGGCCTGAAGCTCGAGGCCTACTACGGTGAAAATGAAGATCCGTTGGAGGACATCGTCTGGGAGGTAGTGGGGCCTGGTAAGGTCATGGATGAATACTACGTCCCCGACCCGACTGCCACCGATGCGTTCGTGGTGATCATCGCCACACTCGAGTATGAAGGACATCTTTATCAAGGCCATTTGGTCCGGCCTCTGCCCCTTGACCTGTTCCCGCGTCTGGCGGCTGCCCAAGCGGCGCGCAAGCGTCGCAAGCAAAACCCACAGCTGCCACGGTTGTCCATGCACCAGGAAGGGGTTCCGAGTTTCGATCTCTTGCCAAAAGGACCACTGGCTGTTGGCCCAGGGTCCAAGGTGCAGTTCGTCTACCCACTGATCGGCAATGACCAGGTCAAGTGGAAAGTTGAGAGGGAAGAGGGCGATTCGAGCATGGCAGGTAGCATCGATGCCGAAGGCTTGTATACCGCAGGCAACACCGATACGGGTTGGGATCGTGTTAGCGCCGAGGTTTGGCTTTTGGGCAGTCTGGTGGCGACCGGTACTACGACGATCAAGAACATATCCGATATGCCTGTGTGGGATGCGCTTAAGACGTTCGACTTGACGATGCCTGCTGGCGGTGTCCAGCTTTATGGCAATGGGCATATGCAAATTGAAGTTGGTCTGCGGATGGAGGTGACGGGGGTTCCGATCCAACTCGGGGAAGCAGGGAGTGTGCGCCTGTTTTCCAAGGCGACGAGCCTGAAATTACCGGAGATAACCGGAGTACTCCCGAAAAATAGTCAGGTGTTGTGGGCATTTTCTCGAAACAGGAATTCTTATGATCTGGCAGGCTCGACGAATAGCGTTGATGTCAAGGAGACTTCCGGAATACTCGAATCGGAGAAGTACTACATCCTGAGTAGAGAGGAGCCGCAGAAGTCCATCGACTGTTATGCCGGTCTACAGGACCGCCATGGTGCCTGGCACTATTCTACGGGCGGGGACAGCGAAGGGACCCCAACAATCACGGTAACCGTGAAAAAACACGAGGTGAACAGAAGCGAGTACTCATTCGAGCGAGATCGGGTGCGACCGCCGCGCAGAGGGAATGAAGATGATGATTTCGACCTGGAATTGAATTCAGCGGACTACTGGCGCTTGGTATCGTCGACGGGCAGGAAGTTCCTCAAGGTGAAGGTGTTGAGTGGCAGTGTTGACGCTGGTGAACGCAGCGCCATGGCGGTCTGGGAGGACGACCACGATCAGGTCGACTTGATCAGCTATACCGGCTGGGCGTTCTGGTCGACGAAGTCCGACGCGACGAAGCCGACGGACATGAGGTTTGATATTAAAGGGCTTACTAAGCTGACGGGAAATCTCAACGCAGAAACTCACCTGAAGGAATCTATCAATCCTGATCATTTCACCAGTCGTGGTTTGCTGTTGGGTAATTTCAGGGCGGATAATGTTTATTTCAAGGGTGCTGACAAGGAGTCTGTGGGCAAGTACAAGAATAGCTTGCTGTATAAGCTTCAAGATAGCCAGGGTAATACTACCGATCTCTGGGTGTCCTATGATGCGGAGAATCCTACGCGTTATCGAGATTATCTAATCGTCAAAAATGCCGAGGCAGGAGTTGAACCGGATGATTGGGATGAAGAGGAAGAGGGGGGCTCATAACTCTGGGGGATAAGACTTTTTGAAGTGTAGGTTTACTATCACGCTGCGCTGTTCTTAAGATTTTTTAGAAATTCTAATCTTCTACATATTCAAGTGGAGCCTCTTATTATGTCCGCAGAAACCGCACTTCATTCGAAAGCTTTCAACTTCATGAGTTACCTGCAAGGCGGGGTCGATCCGCGCACCGGCCAGTACACGTTCTCTATCGCCTTGCGCGAAACACAGGCCAACTTCCTGCAGGGGCCGGGCCTGCCGCTGACCCTGTTCTTCAACCCGCTCAACCGTAACGACTCGGGCTATGGCCGCGGTTGGAACCTGCAACTGTCGCAGTACGACACCGATAGCAAGATCGTCAACGTGCATAGCGGCGAAAGCTTTGCCGTCACCGGACCCGTGTCGGGGCAGCCAGGGCTGGGCATGTCCGAGAAGAAGATCGACAATTTCCACCTGGAGGAGGCTGGCGCCGATACCTTCCGCCTTGCCCACCGCTCGGGGCTGGTGGAAATCCTCACGCTGCAGCGCGGCACCACCCTGGCCATGCCGACCAAGGTCTACTCGGACAAAGGGCACGGCATCACGCTTGCCTACGAGGTGGTCGCTGGCGCGCCGCGGCTGACGTCGATCCGTGATGAGCGCCGGAAGATTTTCTCGTTCGAGCGCAAAGCGGCGAGCGTGCCGGGGCGGCCAGAGGTCAAGGAAATCATCTCTCTGGTGCTCAACCCTGACGCCAGCGGCAGCAGCCGGGTCGAGTACCAGATGGAGCTGGACCAGAACCAGCGGGTGACCTCGGTGCGCCTGCCCACGGCCAACGATGCCGAGCAGAAGGTCTACCCCTACTGGCGTCTGAGTTACACGCAGATCGATGGCTACCACTGCATCGACAAGGTGCGCACACCCCTCGGCGCCCGTGAAACCCTCAGCTACAGCGCCCCTGGCAAAGGCCATGTCATCCCTAAGAGCACGGCCACCCTGCCCCGGGTCGTGAAGCATGAGATCGACCCACGCTCCGGCCAGCCCAAGATCGTGACCAGCTATGACTACGGGCTCTCCAGTGATGCTGGCGGTGGCTACAAGATAGGCAACAACTTCCTCGGGGCCGGCCTGGACCTGAACAACCCCGACACCCGCCTGGACTACCTGTACCGCTATACCGCCGCTTACCTGTATGGCTCGATCGAGACGCAGGTCAGTGGGTCGATCACCCGCACGGTCGAACGTCGCTTCAACCGTTTTCACCTGCTCGAGCTCGAACGCACACGCCAGCAGCAGCAGGAAGACGGTCGGACCGTCAGCTACACCCACGACACCACCACCACCTACAAGATCAGCAACGGCTATTTCGAGCAACAGGCCGCTTATTGCCAGTTGCCCGAGGACACCCTCAACCACTGGGTCAAGAGCCCGGGGAGCGAGCGCGAGGAAACCACCACCCGCCGCCGCTATCACAACGACGGCAACCTCAAGGAGGAAACCCAGGCCACCGGAGTGCGCGTGGCCTACGAGTGGTACAGCGCCGACGGTGAGGGCAGCGACTGCCCGAAAGACGCCGAGGGCTTCAACCGCCACCTCAAGAGCACCACCACCCATCCTGACCCGCAAGCCAAATATGGCAAAGCCTTGGCGACCTACCAGCATCATCGGTACGAGCAGGGCGAGCCGCTCGACACAGCCGACAGCAAGCATGTGAAGAAGTGGCACCGGGTGAAGAATGACAACCTGTATGAAGGTACGAACAACCGTGGCACGCTGCTGCAGGCCGGCGACTACCTGTATCACGACGAACCCGCCGACGGCCTGCTGCATGGCCGGGTGAAGGAAGAAACGCTCACCCTCAACGGTCTGGCCACCACCACCACCTATGCGTATGGGGTCGAGACGAAGGGCACCTTCCTCGCCGAGCCGGTGCTGGTCACCACCCAGACCGTGACTGGCCACGACCACCAGGAAAACGGCAAGGCCGAGGACTCGCGGCGTAAGAGCATCACTCAGGAGAGCTCGCAGTTCACCGGCGAGCAGGTGCTGGCCGTCGACGATAACGAGGTGCGAATCCGCTCCGAACACAACGAACTGGGCCAGGTCATTGCTGAGATCGTCGCACCTGATGACCAGGATGGTTACGAAGCTCGGCGCGTCTACAGCTACACGCTTTGTCCAAACGAGGGGTCATGGACTGACCCTGTGGACGAGCAGGCTCTGCAGACGCGCAAGGACGTCAATGGGGTGACTACGACCACGTATGTCGACGGATTAGGGCGAGCGGTAGCCGAATGGCGTGAGGATTGGGATAACAACGGTGGTCAAAAACCTGGTCAGCCTCGGCAACTGTACAGCGCTCGCTATGACGCGTTCGGGCAGTTGCTGGATGAAACCGAATACGACTGGCAATCGAAGCAGGATGCTCTGGCTCTAAAGACGGCCTACGAGCATGACGGCTGGGGGCAGCAGGTCGTGACGGTCGGCCCGGATGGGGTACGCGTCGTCGAGCAGAACGATCCGATCGGCCCTGGTGTGCAGGTCCATGATGGGCGCGTGGCCAAGCGCTGGCGCGAGTGGACAGGGAGCGGGCCGATGAAGACCGGAGTGTCCGAGACCCGCATGAACAAGGCCGATGCACCCGTATGGGCTGAACGGCGTGGCCTTGATGAAAAAAGGCTCAGTCTGCAGGAAACCCTGTATGACGGGCTGGCTAGGGTTGCCCAGCAAGCCACGGGCGAGGGTGTGAAAGCTCGGGTCACGGCTTTTGCCTACGACCCGTTCGACCGTGCCACCCACGAGACACGGCCGAAGGCGATCAGCTACAGCGATGATCGCAAAGCGCTCACTACTTCAGTTGTCCAACGCCAGTACGCCCTGCACAGTCGCGAAGACTTGCAAGTCGCGATCGGTGTAGCGGAGTTTGACGAGGGACGGCGCACGCGGGAACCGCATGTGCTGGGGACCCGCAAGATCGACGGGCTGGGGCGCCTGGAGCATGAAGACATTGGCGGTCGGGAGAGGAGTCCCACCTACAAGCCGGGTGAGCGTCAGCCTGACAAGGTGATCACCGAGGAAGGGCAGATCGAATACACCTACGAGCTTAGGTTGAGCGAGAAACCAATGACCCGTGGGCTGGGCGCCCAGGTTCGGCAGAGTGATGTGGTCTACGACTACGACAAGATCAATGCCCGCCTGAACGGTTGGGAGATGCCTGCGCAAGGCGGCCAGCCGCGGCAGACGCTCGAACGCGAGTATTACCAGACTGGCCAGATCAAGCGGGAGACCTTCATCCGCCATGAAAGCCCATCGCCCGTGATCCATTCCATGGCGTATGTCTACAGCCACCGGGGGCGCCTGCTCGAATACACCGATGTGCTCGGGCAGGTGCAGGTCAATGGCTATGATGCCCACGGCCGGCTGGCATCGACGACGATGCATGCACCTGGCCAGAAGGAGGGGGAGAAAGGCGAAGTATTGCTGGAAACCACCTTCCACTATGACTCGCTAGGTCGCATGTACCTGCACAAGACACTCGACAAGAAGACCGGGCAGAAGCTGGATACGCAGTTGAAGTTTGACGAGTTCGATCGGGAGACGCATCGCACCTTCATCGCCGAGGGCTTCGCCCAGACGCTGGTGCAAACCTATGATGACGCCGATGCCATGCTTAGCCGCGCCTTGACCGAAGGTTCTGATGGCCAGGGCAAGGAGATCCGCATGGAAACCTATGAGTACGACTTGCGCCAGCGCCTGGTCGAGTACCGTTGCACCGGCACGCAGCGGCCGCAGGATCCGTATGGCAACGCGATGACCGGCCAGAGTTTCAAGTTCGATGGCCTGGACAACATTCGTGAAGTGGTCACGACATTCGACGGCGGCAGCAATACGGCGACCTATCACTTCGAGAACGAAGACCCTGTGCAGTTGAGCCGCATCACCAACACGCATACGACAGGGACAGGCAAGTACCCGGCCGAGATAAAACTGGCGTATGACCGCAATGGCAATCTGATTAGCGATGAAGAGCAGCGTGTGCTGGAGTATGACCATCTCAACCGCTTGCTCAGCGTGAAGGGCGCGGATGTCGAAGTTCAGTACCACTATGATCCGCTGGACATTCTCATTGGTACCGAGCAAGGCGCTGTGAAGCAACAGCGGTTCTACCGTGGCAATGAACTGGTGAACCAGACCGGAACGGATGGCGACATCTCGTTTGTCAAAGGCGGGGAGCAGATTATTGCAGAACTGACGAATGAGTCAGCCGTGAAAGCTTGATTCCATGAGGGTCGGCAGGGGCGGCAACTCAATGTCGCTCCTGTCTTTGAAGGGTGCCTCTAGCGGGAAGGGAAAGGATATGAAAGCATTTTTTGCAATGGCTGCGGCCATGATGATAAGCGTGTTGGGTTGTCACACAGCGCAGGCGGCAGAAGCGCTAGGTACACTTACCATGGATAATGATAATGGTGATAGAGAATGCAGTATCCCCATTGAGCGTGGTTATTATTATTATAAAATGGCTGACACCCAGTGTAAAAATGATGAAGCTACTAAGTTTAAGCTCTCAGGGGTCGTGGCGGGCGTGGAGATACGGTTTTGTGGGGGCGATAACTGTAAGTCGAGGGATGAGGACTGTAAATGGCCTGCGGAAGATGCATGCTTCCGCTACAAGATAAAGACCTTGAAACGCGACTCGTCGCTCGAGGCCTTCAAATTATCGTCGTTTGAGAACTCGATCGTCGATAGTATTCCGCACAAGTCATTTAAAATTATGGAATCCGAGGACTCTCCAAAGATAAGTGGGAAATTGTCTCGTGTAGAAATAAGATATTGTAATGCGTCTGATAATTGCTCCGATCAACCGGCCCCTAGGAAATAGAGCGCATCATTGATGCGGATCTTGGGTGGCGGCTGACAGTCTGATCCGCTTTTCCTCTACCCAGTCGAAGCTTTCGCCCTGCTGTTCGGCTGCGTAGCGCCGCTCTTCTAACTGTTGATACAGATCCAACTCTACGTCCGGCATGAAGTGCAGGCAGTCACCGCCAAAGAACCACAGCAGGTCGCGCGGCACCAGATGGGCGATTTGCGGATAGCGCTGAATCACCTGGCAGATCAGGTCCTGGCCCAGGTACTGGCTTTGCAGTGGGTCTTGCGGCAGCAGGGTGAGTAGTTCGTCGAAGCGCTCGAGGAACAGGGCGTGGCTTTCCTCCGGAACCTGTTCGGCTTCACCCAGCGCGGCCAGGATGGTGCGCAGGTGGTGGAGCAGGTGCAGGTGGTAGTCCAGGTGGGGGGTGGCCATGGCGGCGGTCCTCGGTGGTTGAAACGGGGGGCGGAGTATACGCCGGTTGGGCGGGTGAGGCACCCGGCGTTGATCGTCAGTGTACTGTCTTGTGTTGCTGGTACCGGCCTTATCGCCGGCAAGCCGGCTCCGACAGGTACAGCGTTGGCCTTGAAAACGATGCGACCGGTGTGGGAGCCGGCTCGTCGTGGCGACGAACCGCGGCGAAAGGGCCGCACAGCGGCCCCGTCGTCCGATCAGCGAATCTTGCCCGTCACAGGCTCCAGTTGCGCCTTGTCGAACGCATCCACGTCGATCACCACCCGCCGCGCCTGTTCGGCCTGATGCAGGCGCTGGCCTTCCTCCGTGTCAAGTACGCCGGCTGCAATGGCGGCGTCTATCACCGATAGCCCAGCTGCCGCTTGCACCTTGCCTTCCTTGACCGCCTGATGCAGCGCCTTGTGCAAGGGGGCCACATCGTCCAGCAGGTCGCAGGCAGTCTGAAGCGCGGCCACCGGGTCGCTGTCGGCCTGAGGCCTGAAGCAGCCCTCCAGCACCGCTTCCAGCGCCGGGTCGCCTTTGCGTCGGCCGATCAACGCGGCCACCTCGGCATCCAGTTCATCGCTTGGTCCGGTATGCCGGCGGCCGAACGGGAACACCAGCACCCGCAAGGCGCAGCCGATGAGGCGGTTGGGGAAGTTGTCGAGCAATGTGTCCAGCGCCTTCTCCGCCTGGCCGAGGCTTTCCTCCAGCGCCCAGCGCAGCAGCGGGCGCATGTGCTCTGGCGAGCCAAGGTCGTGGTAGCGCTTTAGCGCGGCGCTGGATAGGTACAGGTAGCTGAGCACATCGCCCAGCCGCGCGCTCAGACGTTCGCGGCGCTTGAGCGCGCCCCCCAGCAACATCATCGACAGGTCGGCCAGCAGGGCGAAGGCCGCCGCCTGGCGGTTGAGGGCGCGGAAGTAACCCTGGCTCAGGGCATCGCCCGGAACTTTCTCGAAATGCCCCAGGCCCAGGCCCAGCACCAGGGTGCTGGCTGCGTTGCCGGCGGCAAACAGGATGTGCTGCATCAGCAGGTCGTCGAACTCTTTGAGCGCCTGGTCATGATCCTCGCGCCCGGCCAGGGCCATTTCCCTGAGCACGAACGGGTGGCAGCGGATGGCGCCCTGGCCGAAGATCATCAGGTTGCGCGAAAGGATGTTGGCGCCCTCGACGGTGATGAAGATCGGCGCGCCCTGCCAGTTGCGGCCCAGGTAGTTGTTCGGGCCCAAGATGATGCCCTTGCCGCCATGCACGTCCATGGCGTGCTGGATGCATTCGCGGCCGCGCTCGGTGAGGTGGTACTTGAGGATCGCCGACAACACCGAGGGTTTTTCGCCCAGGTCCACGGCCTGGGCGGTGAGCAGCCGAGCGCTGTCCATCAGCCAGGCGTTGCCGCCGATGCGCGCCAGCGACTCCTGGATACCCTCGAAGGCGGCCAGCGGCACGTTGAACTGCTCGCGCACGCGGGCGTACTGGCCGGTGACCAGACTCGTGTACTTGGCCGCGCCGGTGCCGACCGCCGGCAGGGAGATGGAGCGGCCCACCGACAGGCAGTTCATCAGCATCATCCAACCCTTGCCGAGCATTTCCTGGCCGCCGATCAGGCAGTCCAGCGGCACGAACACGTCCTTGCCGCTGTTGGGGCCGTTCATGAACGCGGCGCCCAGGGGCAGGTGGCGCTTGCCAATGTCGACGCCCGGCAGGTCGGTGGGGATCAGCGCCAGGCTGATGCCCAGTTCGGTCTGCTCACCCAGCAGGTGCTCGGGATCATAGGCTTTGAAGGCCAGGCCCAGCAGGGTGGCGACCGGGCCAAGGGTGATATAGCGCTTCTCCCAGTTCAGGCGCAGGCCGATGACTTCCTCGCCTTGCCACTGGCCTTTGCAGATGACGCCGGTATCGGGCATGGCGCCGGCGTCGGAGCCGGCCAGCGGGCCGGTCAGGGCGAAGCAGGGGATATCGTCGCCGCGCGCCAGGCGTGGCAGGTAGTGGTTGCGTTGCGCCTCGGTGCCGTAGTGCAGCAGCAGCTCGGCCGGGCCCAGGGAGTTGGGCACCATCACCGTGGAGGCCAGGTCGCCGCTGCGGGTGGCCAGCTTCATCGCCACCTGCGAGTGGGCGTAGGCCGAGAAGCCCTTGCCGCCGTATTCCTTGGGGATGATCAGGGCGAAGAAGCCGTGTTGCTTGATGAAATCCCAGGCTTGTGGCGGCAGGTCGAGGTCCTGGCCGATCTGCCAGTCGCTGACCATGGCGCACAATTGCTCGGTTGGGCCGTCGATGAAGGCCTGTTCTTCCTCGCTGAGCTTGGGCGCGGGGTAGTCGAGCAGGGTGTTCCAGTCGGGGCGGCCGCTGAACAGGTGGCCGTCCCACCACACGGTGCCGGCATCGATGGCTTCGCGCTCGGTGGGGGACATCGGCGGCAGGGTGCGCTGGAACCAACTGAACATCGGCACGGTGAACAGTTTACGGCGCAGCTCCGGCAAGATGAAGAAGGCGGCCTTGGCGGCGATCACCACCCAGATCAGCGCCAGCAGCCAGCCTGGCGCGGTGCTGAAGATGCCCATCAGCAGGGTATAGGCGGCGATGGCCGCGAGGATCTGCAGGGGCGCCAGGCGCCGGTGCAGGAGATACGCGGCGCCAAGCACCAGGACCAGCAACCACAACAGCAACATGATTCTTCCTCCTTGGAAGCGGGGGGCGGGGGCCGACCCAACAGAGCTTAGACGCGCCGGGGCGGATGGCCTGCCTAGGAAATGACAGGGTAGGGCGCTGGGAGTTCGGTGGCGGTCGATGGATTCTGGGGGCGCAAGGCGACCCCTCCTGGTTTCACTGGCGCCGCCCACCGCTTGGAGTAGACTGTCCGCCCTCCCGCATTCATAAGGACGTTGCCATGCTGAAGATCTGGGGCCGCAAGAATTCGAGCAATGTGCGCAAGGCGTTGTGGATCGCCCACGAGCTGGGCCTGGACTTCGAGTCCATCGATGCCGGCGGCGCCTTCGGCGTGGTCAACGAGCCGCACTACCGGGCGCTCAACCCCAACGGCCTGGTGCCCATGCTCGAAGACGGCGACCTGGTGCTGTGGGAGTCCAACACCATCGTGCGCTACCTGTGCGCCGAGTACGGTGCAGAGCAGGGCTGGTACCTGGACGACCCGCGCCAGCGCGCCCTGGCGGACAAGTGGATGGACTGGACCACCTCGTCCTTCGCCGGCCCCTTCCGCCCGCTGTTCTGGGGCCTGCTGCGCACCCCCGAGGACCAGCGCGACTGGGTGGCGATCAACGCCGCGCACAAGCAATGCGCCCAGTTGCTGGCCATCGCCGACGAGACCCTGGCCAAGCAGCCGTACCTTTCGGGCGAGCAGATCGGCATGGGCGACATCCCCCTGGGCAGCTTCATCTACGCCTGGTTCGAAATGCCGATTGAACGCCCGGCCATGTACCACCTCGAAGCCTGGTACGAGCGCCTGAAGCAACGCCCGGCCTACCAGGCGGCGGTGATGACCGCCCTGACGTGACGCCACTTCGATAGTCACTATCGATACATGTGACTGTACTTGTGCGGCCGGGCCTTGCACCATGGCCGCACTCACTGCGCCAGTGTCTTTACCTGGCGTGTCCCGAACCTTTTTCATCGGTACCTGACCCGCCATGAGTTCCGCCCTGTCCATTCGACAGCTGACCAAGACCTACGGTAACGGTTTCCAGGCCCTCAAGGGCATCGACCTGGACGTTGCCGAAGGCGACTTCTTCGCCTTGCTCGGCCCCAACGGCGCCGGCAAGTCCACCACCATCGGCATTCTCTCGACCCTGGTGAACAAGACCAGCGGCACGGTCAACGTGTTCGGCAACGACCTGGACCGGTCGCCCGCGGCGCTCAAGCGCTGCCTGGGCGTGGTGCCCCAGGAGTTCAACTTCAACCAGTTCGAGAAGACCTTCGACATCGTCGTCACCCAGGCCGGCTACTACGGTATCCCGCCCAAGGTGGCCAAGGAGCGCGCCGAGCAGTACCTCACGCAGCTGGGCCTGTGGGACAAGCGCGACGTGCCTTCGCGCTCGCTGTCCGGCGGCATGAAGCGCCGGCTGATGATCGCCCGCGCGCTGATCCACGAGCCGCGCCTGCTGATCCTCGATGAGCCGACTGCGGGGGTGGACATCGAGCTGCGCCGCTCCATGTGGAGCTTCCTCACCGAGCTCAACCAGAAAGGCATCACCATCATCCTCACCACCCACTACCTCGAAGAGGCCGAGCAGCTGTGCCGCAACATCGGCATCATCGACCACGGCACCATCGTCGAGAACACCAGCATGCGCCAGCTGCTGGGCAAGCTGCATGTTGAGACCTTCGTCCTCGACCTGCGCCACGACCTGCCCGCCGCGCCTGAGCTGCAGGGCTACCCGTGCCGGCTGATCACCCCGCACACGCTGGAGGTGCAGGTGGACAAGGACATCGGCATCACCGCGCTGTTCGGCCAGCTGGCGCTGAAGAACATCGAGGTGCAGAGCCTGCGCAACAAGACCAACCGACTCGAGGAGCTGTTCGTGTCCCTGGTGGAAAAGAACCTGTCGAAGGTGGCCGTATGAGTGTGGAATTGCGCACCAACTGGGTCGCCCTGAACACCATCGTCTACCGCGAAGTGCGGCGCTTCTTGCGTATCTGGCCGCAGACCTTGCTGCCGCCGGCGATCACCATGGTCCTGTACTTCGTCATCTTCGGTAACCTGATCGGCCGGCAGATCGGCGACATGGGTGGCTTCACCTACATGGAGTACATCGTGCCGGGGCTGATCATGATGTCGGTGATCACCAACTCCTATGGCAACGTGGTGTCGAGCTTCTTCGGCAGCAAGTTCCAGCGCTCCATCGAGGAGCTGATGGTGTCGCCGGTGTCGCCGCACACCATCCTTGTCGGCTATGTGTTGGGTGGCGTGTTGCGCGGCTTGGCGGTGGGGGTGATCGTGACCTTCCTGTCGCTGTTCTTCACCCATCTGCAGGTGCATCACCTGGGGGTGACGGTCATCGTGGTGCTGCTGACCGCGACCATCTTCTCGCTGCTGGGCTTCGTCAACGCGGTGTTCGCCCGCAACTTCGACGACATCTCGATCATCCCGACCTTCGTGCTGACACCGCTGACCTACCTGGGCGGGGTGTTCTACTCGATCAACCTGCTGCCGCCGTTCTGGCAGACCGTGTCGCTGGCAAACCCAGTGCTGCACATGGTCAACTCGTTCCGCTACGGCATCCTAGGGGTGTCGGATATCAGTATTGGCACGGCGATCAGCTTCATGCTGGTGGCCACTGCGGTGCTCTATGTGCTGTGCGTGCGCCTGCTGGTCAGCGGCCGCGGCATGCGTGCCTGAGCCCCGGTTGGCGGCACAGCGACACTGGCGCCGGCGCCACTGCCGGCCCACCCACCAACGCCAGTAGCCCATGGTGGTGAAGTAGGCGAGCACGCCGAGCACCACCCCACATACCACCGAACCCAGCAGGAACGGTTGCCAGATCGTCGCCAGCTGCTCGGTGACCCAGTCGACGGTGATCGATTCGGGCAATGTGCGTGGCGGCACCTGCATCAGCCAGGCACCGGTCATGTAGGTGACGAAGAACACCGGCGGCATGGTCAGCGGGTTGGTCAGCCACACCAGGCTCACCGCGATCGGCAGGTTGCCGCGCACGGGAATGGCCAGCGCGGCGGCCAGCAGCATCTGCATGGGGATGGGAATGAGCGCGGCGAACAGGCCGACGCCCATGGCCCGCGCCACCGAATGGCGATTCAGGTGCCAGAGGTTGGGGTCGTGCAGCAGCTTGCCGAAGAAGCGTAAGGATTTATGTTCGCGGATGCTGGTCGGGTCCGGCATGTAGCGTTTGAACAGACGGCGCGGCATGTGGGCTCCCGGCAGGGTTGAAGGGCGTCAGTATGCCCTGATTGAAACGCAGCCTCGTTCAGAGTTTGTGACAATTGATTAGCAGGGTTTCCCCGCCAATCGGCTAAGCCTCAGGGGTCGTGATCGCTTCTGGAGCTCTATCTCATGCGCACAGGGATGCTGGCGCTGGTGCTCGGGCTGGTGAGCCTGCGTTTTTTGCCCGTTTTGCCGCCGGTCGGGTGGCTGATTCCGTTGCTGTTGCTGGCCCTGGCCTGTCTGGGTACGCGGGCCTGGCCGCTGGGCTGGTTCGTGCTGGGTGGCTGCTGGGCCTGCTGGTCGGCGCAGCAGGCGCTGGATGATCGTCTGGCCCCGGCGCTGGATGGCCGCACGCTGTGGTTGGAGGGGCGGGTGGTAGGGCTGCCGACCCGTACGGAGCGCGGCGTGCGCTTCGAGCTGGAGCATCCTGAGTCGCGCCGGGCGCAATTGCCCAGGCGCCTGCAACTGAGCTGGTTCGCCGGGCCAGAATTGCGCGCCGGTGAGCGCTGGCGCCTGGCGGTGAACCTGCGCCAGCCCCATGGGCTGCTCAACCCCCACGGTCCGGACCGCGAAGCATTGTTGTTGGCTCGGGGTATCGGCGCCACCGGCTCGGTCAAGACTGGCGAGCAGGTCGGGCAGGCAGCAGCGGACTGGCGCGATGCCATGCGCCAGCGGCTGATGAATGTGGATGCTCACGGCCGCGAGGCGGCGCTGACGGCCCTGGTGCTGGGCGACGGCGCCGGGCTGGCGCGCGAAGACTGGCAGACCCTGCAGGCCACCGGCACGATGCACCTGCTGGTGATCTCCGGCCAGCATATCGGGCTGTTGGCCGGGCTGGTGTACGGCCTGGTCGCGGGCCTGGCACGGCTGGGCGCCTGGCCATCGCGCTGGCCGTGGCTGCCTTGGGCTTGCGGCCTGGCCATGGCAGCGGCATTGGGCTACGGCTGGTTGGCCGGCTTCGGCGTGCCGGTGCAGCGGGCCTGCCTGATGCTGGCGGTGGTGTTGCTATGGCGCCTGCGTTTCAGGCACCTGGGGGCAGCCTTGCCGTTGCTGCTGGCGTTGTCGGGGGTGTTGCTGATCAATCCATTGGCCAGCCTGCTGCCGGGTTTCTGGCTGTCGTTTGCCGCGGTTGGCGTGCTGATGCTGTGCTTCTCTGCCCGGCTCGGCGCCTGGCGGCCCTGGCAGGCCTGGAGCCGCGCCCAGTGGGTAATCGCCGTGGGCCTGTTGCCAGTGCTGCTGGCGCTGGGGCTGCCGATCAGCCTGACGGCGCCGCTGGCCAACCTGCTGGCGGTGCCCTGGATCAGTTTCGCGGTGTTGCCGCTGGCCTTGCTCGGCACGGCGACGTTGCCGGTGCCTGGGGTGGGGGAAGGGCTGCTGTGGCTGGCGGGCCTTTCGCTGGATGGGCTGTTTCGCCTGCTGGCGCAGCTTGCGCGGCAGTGGCCCGCATGGCTGCCCGAACCGTTGCCGCTGTGGGCCTGGCTGTTGGTCGCGCTGGGCGCGCTGTTGCTGCTGCTGCCTCGGGGTGTGCCGTTGCGCTTGCCGGGCGCGGTGATGCTGGTGGCCTTGTGGGCGCCGCGCGAGCAGGTGCCCCTTGGGCAGGTGCAGGTGTGGCAGCTGGATGTCGGCCAGGGCTTGGCGGTGCTGCTGCGCACCCGTCATCACGCGCTGCTGTACGACGCCGGGCCCGCGTACGGGGGCAGCGACCTGGGGGAGAGCGTAGTGTTGCCGACCTTGCGCAGACTGGGTGTGAGGCACCTCGACCTGATGCTGGTCAGCCACGGTCACGCCGATCATGCCGGCGGTGCGGCGGCGGTGCGCCGGGGGCTGCCGGTGGCGCGGGTGCTGGCCGGGGAGGTTGCCGGGCTTGCGCCTGCCGCGCTGTGCGAAAGTGGTGAGCGCTGGCGCTGGGATGGGGTCGATTTCGAGCTGTGGCATTGGCCGCAAGGCACGTCCAGTAACGACCGTTCCTGCGTGCTGCGGGTGGTGGCCAGTGGCGAGCGCCTGCTGCTGGCCGGCGACATGGAGGCCGCGGCGGAGCAGGCTTGGCTGGCGGCCAGCGAGGATCCGCGCGTCGACTGGTTGCAGGCGCCGCACCACGGCAGCCGCACGTCGTCCACCGAACCGTTCATCAAGGCACTGGCGCCTCGCGGGGTGATGATTTCGCGGGGGCGGAGTAACGGTTTCGGGCATCCGCATGCGCAGGTGATCGAGCGCTATCGACGGCATGGGATCAGCATTCATGACACGGCGGTGGAGGGGGCGTTGCGGTTGCGCCTGGGGAGTCAGGGTGCAGTGGTCGGGGGGCGCGCGGAGCGCAGGTTCTGGCGGGAGGGCGAATGACGCCATCGCGGGGCAAGCCCGCTCCCACGACAGCTATGCGGCTTGCCTGGCGATGGGCGATTTCCCTGACCTCCGGCAGATGAGCCCCAGGCGGTCCTATGGTAGAGTGGCGACCTTTTTCCGAGGGGATGCTTACTGTGTGGGAATTGGTCAAGTCCGGTGGCTGGATGATGCTACCGATCATCCTGAGCTCCATCGCTGCCATGGCGATCGTCGTCGAGCGCCTGTGGACCCTGCGCGCCAGCCGTGTCACCCCGCCGCACCTGCTGGGCCAGGTATGGATGTGGATCAAGGACAAGCAGCTCACCAGTGACAAACTCAAGGCCCTGCGCGCCGATTCGCCGCTGGGCGAGATCCTTGCCGCCGGCCTGGCCAACTCGCGCCATGGTCGCGAGATCATGAAAGAGTGCATCGAAGAGGCCGCCTCGCGGGTCATCCACGAGCTGGAGCGCTACATCAGCACCCTCGGCACCATCGCCGCCATGGCCCCGTTGCTGGGCCTGCTGGGCACCGTGCTGGGCATGATCGACATCTTCAGCGCCTTCATGGGCTCGCAGATGACCGCCAACGCCGCGGTACTGGCCGGCGGTATCTCCAAGGCCTTGGTCACTACCGCGGCCGGCCTGATGGTCGGTATCCCGGCGGTGTTCTTCCACCGCTTCCTGCTGCGCCGCATCGATGAGCTGGTGGTGGGCATGGAGCAGGAGGCGATCAAGCTGGTCGAGGTGCTGCAGGGCGACCGCGAAGTGGAAGTTGCCGGAGGCAAGGCGTGAAGTTCCGGCGCAATCGCCAGCGCGAGAACGTCGACATCAACCTGGCGTCGTTGATCGACGTGGTGTTCGTGCTGCTGCTGTTCTTCGTGGTTACCACCACCTTCACCCGCGAGACCCAGCTGCGTGTCGAGCTGCCCGAAGCAAGCAGTGCCGCGCCCGCGCAGCCCGATGATGGCAAGCTGATCGAAGTCACCATCAGTGCCGACGGCGTGTATTCGGTCAACAACCACCTGCTGCCCAAGAGCGACCTGGCCACCCTGACCGAAGCCATCGAGAAGGAGTCCGGCGGTGACATCACCCTGCCGCTGGCGATCAGCGCCGATGGCAAGACCCCGCACCAGGCTGTGATCACCGCAATGGATGCGGCCGGCAAGCTCGGCTTCAGCAAGTTGCGCATGACCACCGTCGAGGCCGCGCAGGGCAATCCCTGATGGCCTTCGCCGACCGTCTGCTCGCCGCCTGGTATGCCGGGCACCCGGCGCTGGCCCTGCTGCGCCCGCTGGAGGCGCTGTATCGTCGTGTGGTGACGCGCAATCGTGCGCGCTTTCTCAGCGGCATCAGCCGCAGCTACCGTGCCCCGGTGCCCGTGATCGTGGTGGGCAATATCACCGTGGGCGGCACCGGCAAGACACCGATGATCCTCTGGCTGATCGAGCGCTGCCGCCAGCAGGGGCTGAAGGTCGGCGTTGTCAGCCGTGGCTACGGCGCCAAGCCGCCGCAGTATCCCTGGCGTGTCGCCGCCGACCAGCTCGCCGATCAGGCCGGCGACGAGCCTTTGCTGATCGTCCAGCGCACCGGCGTGCCGCTGGTGATCGACCCCGACCGCTCCCGTGCCGTGCAGGCGCTGCTGGCCAGCGACGCGCCGGACCTGATCCTGTGCGATGACGGCATGCAGCATTACCGCCTGGCCCGCGACCTGGAGCTGGTGCTGATCGACGCTGCCCGGGGCCTGGGCAATCGCCGCTGCCTGCCGGCCGGCCCATTGCGCGAGCCCGCCGAGCGCCTGGCCGAGGCCGACGCGGTGTTGTTCAATGGCGCCGAGGCTGACCGCGACGGCGGCTTTGCCTTCCGCCTGCAGCCGTCGGCACTGATCAACCTGCGCAGCGGCGAGCGCCGCGAGCTCGACCTGTTTCCCGCTGGCCAGGCGCTGCACGCCGTGGCCGGCATTGGCAACCCGCAACGTTTCTTCAACACCCTGCTGGGGCTAAACTGGCAGCCGGTGCCGCACCCCTTTGCCGACCATGCGCCGTACAGCCGCGAAGTGCTGTCGTTCAGCCCGCCGCTGCCGTTGGTGATGACCGAGAAGGATGCGGTGAAATGCCGGCCGTTCGCTGCCGACGACTGGTGGTACCTGGCGGTCGACGCCGTACCCTCGCAGGCGTTCGTCGCCTGGTTCGACACCGAGCTCGATCGCCTGCTGCCTGGCCGCCCCCGGCCCTGAGCCTTTTTCAATTTCCGTTTCAAGGAAGCTCCCATGGACACCAAACTGCTCGATATCCTGGCCTGCCCGATCACCAAGGGCCCGCTCAAGCTCAGCGCCGACAAGACCGAGCTGATCAGCAAGGGCGCGGGCCTGGCCTATCCGATTCGCGATGGCATCCCGGTGATGCTGGAAAGCGAGGCGCGCACCCTGACCGACGACGAGCGCCTGGACAAATGAGCCTGGACTTCACCGTGGTGATCCCCGCCCGGCTGCGCTCCACGCGCCTGCCGGGCAAGCCGCTGCTGGCGATCGCCGGCAAGCCGATGGTCCAGCATGTGTGGGAGCAGGCGCGCAAGAGCGGCGCCAGCCGCGTGGTCATCGCCACCGACGATGCCAGCATCGTCGAGGCCTGCCAGGCGTTCGGCGCCGAAGTGCTGCTGACCCGCGCCGACCATGAGTCGGGCACCGACCGCCTGGCCGAGGTCGCCGCCCAGCTGGGCCTGGCCGCCGATGCCATCGTGGTCAACGTGCAGGGCGACGAGCCGCTGATTCCGCCGGTGATCATCGACCAGGTGGCGGCCAACCTCGCCGCGCACCCCGAGGCCGGCATCGCCACCCTGGCCGAGCCGATCCACGCGCCGGAAACCATCTTCAACCCCAACGCAGTGAAAGTGGTCAGCGACAAGAACGGCCTGGCCCTGACCTTCAGCCGCGCGCCACTGCCCTGGGCCCGCGACGCGTTTGCCAAGGACCGTGAGCGCATGCCCGAAGGTGTGCCGTACCGCCGCCATATCGGCATGTATGCCTACCGCGTGGGTTTCCTTCAGGACTTCGTCGCCTGGGGCCCATGCTGGCTGGAGCAGACCGAGTCGCTGGAGCAGTTGCGTGCCCTGTGGCACGGCGTGCGCATCCACGTTGCCGATGCCATCGAGGCCCCGGCCGTGGGCGTGGACACCCCTGAAGACCTGGAGCGCGTGCGGCGCTTGCTGGAGGCCTGATGCGCGTTCTATTCGTCTGCCTCGGCAATATCTGCCGCTCGCCGACCGCCGAAGGCGTGCTGCGCCATCAGCTCGAGGCCGCAGGCCTCGGTGACGTGGTGCATGTGGCCTCCGCCGGTACCGGCGATTGGCATGTCGGCAAGGCGCCCGACAGCCGTACCTGCAAGGCCGCGCTGGCCCGCGGCTACGACCTGTCGCGCCAGCGCGCCCAGCAGGTCAAGGCGGCGCATTTTGCCGAGTACGACCTGGTCCTGGCCATGGACAAGAGCAACCTCGGCAACCTGCAGGCCCTGCGCCCGCACAACGCCACGGGCGAGCTCGACCTGTTCCTGCGTCGTTACGGCGCGGCCCTGGACGAAGTACCCGACCCCTATTACGGCGGCGCTGAGGGCTTCGAGCAGGTCCTGGACCTGATCGAGGCGGCGTGCCGCGAGCTGGTCGTGGAAATCAAGGGGCGGTTATGACGGCGAACTGGCAGGAGCGGGTATCGCTCAAGCCCTACAACACTTTCGGCATCGACGTCAGCGCCCGTTATTTCACCCAGGCCCATGACGACGACGAGGCCCGCCAGGCACTGGCCCAGGCCGCTGCACGGCAGGTGCCGGTGCTGGTCATTGGCGGTGGCAGCAACCTGCTGCTGTCCCGCGATGTCGACGCCCTGGTGCTGCATATGGCCAGCCGTGGGCGGCGCCTGCTCAGCGACGACGGCGAGCACGTGGTGGTCGAGGCCGAGGCCGGCGAGCCTTGGCATCCGTTCGTGCAGTGGAGCCTCGACCAGGGGCTGTGCGGGCTGGAGAACCTCAGCCTGATCCCCGGCACCGTCGGCGCTGCGCCGATGCAGAACGTCGGCGCCTATGGCGTGGAAATCAAGGATGTGTTCGCCGGCTTGACCGCGCTGGACCGCCAGACCGGCGAGCTGCGTGACTTCTCGCTGGCGGCGTGCGGTTTCGGTTATCGCGACAGCCTGTTCAAGCGCAATCCGGGCCGCTGGCTGATCCTGCGCGTGCGCTTTGCGCTGAGCCGGTCGTTGCAGGCGCACCTGGACTACGGCCCGGTGCGTCAGCGCCTGGCGGAGCAGGGGATCGAGCAGCCGACCGCGCAGGCGATCAGCGATGCGATCTGCAGTATCCGTCGGGAAAAATTGCCGGATCCGGCTGAGCTGGGTAACGCCGGGAGCTTCTTCAAGAATCCTGTGGTGCCTGCTGCGCTGGCCGAGTGCATTCGTGCCGAGCATCCAGGTGTGGTGGCGTATCCGCAAGCCGACGGCCAGGTGAAGCTGGCTGCGGGCTGGTTGATCGAGCAGGCGGGGTGGAAGGGCTATCGCGATGGCGATGCCGGTGTACATCGTTTGCAGTCGCTGGTGCTGGTGAATTACGGCCAGGCGAGCGGGGCGCAGTTGCATGGGCTGGCTCGGCGGATCCAGGCGGATATCCTTGAGCGCTTTGGGGTCGAGCTGGAGATGGAGCCGAACTTGTACTGACTCTATCGCGGGGCAAGCCCGGATCACCAGTAGAGCCGTTACCATCCCGGCAAAGAAAAAGCCCCGCCAGTTCGCACTGGCGGGGCTTTTTCATTCAGCCGAGGCTATCAACCGTGATGAGGCTTGTGCTCATCGGCGGTTTCCAGCGCTTGCGCAGGGGCGGCTTCGGCAGCGGCCTGGGCGGCAGCGGCGGCTGCAGCTTCGGCTTCGCGTTTGCGGCGACGCACTTCACGTGGGTCGTTCGGGGCGCGGCCGTTGGCCAGCATCGCCGAAGGCGCCTCGACCGGGGCCGGTGCTTCCTCGGGCGCCTGCTCGGCAACGATCGGCGCAGGCTCGGCGGCAGGTGCTTCAGCCACTTCCGGCTGGGCCTCGACCACTGGCTCGACGACCGCTACAGGCTGCTCGGCTACCGGGGTTTCGACCACGGTGGCTTCGACTACCTGCGGCTGCTCGATTTCACCGGCTTCCACGGCAGGGGCTTGCACCGCCTCGGCGACGACTGCAGGCTGCTCGGCAGGGGCTTCTTCGACCACTGGCTGCGGCGCTACTTCGACCACCGGTTCGATGCTCGGCTCGACGGCGACCACTGGCTCGCTGACCGGTTGCTCGACCACCGGGGCGATGGCGACCTGCTCGGCCACGACCTCGGTGATTTCCACCTGGGTTTCGGCGACAGCGGCGCTGGCGCGCTCGGCCTGCTGGTTGGCTTGGGCTTCGGCATCGGCGCTGATGTTGCTGGTGGCCACGGCGGCGATGACGGCAGTGCCCGCGGCCAGTTCAGCGCCCAGCTCGGTGGCCTGGTGCTGTTGTGGCTGCTGCTCTTCGCCGGCGTCTTCATCACCTTCGATCAGCTCGCCATTGGCGTTGCGCTGGCGCTCACGACGGTTGCTGCGACGACGCTGGCCACGGGAGCGGCGGCGCGGACGCTCGCCATCGGTGCCTTCCTGCTCGTCCTGCAGCAGTTCGTCGTTCGGCAGTTGCTCTTCGGCGAGCTCGGCGGCCTGTTCGACGGCCTGCGCCTCAGGGCGCAGCTGGCGCTCTTCACGCGGAGCGCGCTCTTCACGTGGCGCACGCTCTTCACGAGGGGCGCGTTCTTCACGCGGTGCACGCTCTTCACGTGGTGCGCGTTCTTCACGCGGTGCACGCTCTTCGCGTGGGGCGCGTTCTTCACGTGGCGCGCGCTCTTCGCGAGGGGCACGTTCTTCACGCGGTGCGCGCTCTTCACGGGCTACACGTTCCTCACGTGGCGCACGCTCTTCACGCGGGGCGCGTTCTTCGCGGGCGGCCGGGGCCGGTGCGGCATCCAGAGGCTCACGCAGTTCGCGCACGCGCTCTTCACGGTTACCACGGCGGTCTTCGCGTGGCTGACGCTGGCGTTCTTCGCGTGGGGCGCGTTCTTCACGTGGTGCACGCTCTTCGCGTGGCTGGCGCTCTTCACGCGGGGCGCGCTCGCTGCGTTCTTCACGCGGCTTGCGGTCTTCCTCGCGGCGGCCATTGCGGTTGCGGCTCTGCTGGCGACCGTTGCGGCGCTCTTCGTTGCGTGGCGAACGCTCGGTGGCCGGTTTTTCGGTGGTGACGGCCGGTGCGGCGGCAGGCTCTTCCTTGCCGGCGAACAGGCTGACCAGCGACTTGACCAGGCCCTTGAACAGGCTTGGCTCCGGTACGCTCGGCGCGGCGGTTGCCGGTGCGGCAGGCTGTTCTTCGGCAGCAGCAGGTACCGGAGCGTTGGCGCGGGCCGGTGCGGTCTTCACCGCGGCTTCCTGGCGTACCAGGGTGCGGGTGGCGGTCGGCAGCGACGCTTCTTCGGTCTCGGCCGAGGCGATTTCGTAGCTGGACTGGTTGTTCAGCACGTCCGGGTTGTCGTCGCGCAGGCGCTGGACTTCGAAGTGCGGGGTTTCCAGGTGGTCGTTCGGCAGGATGATGATGCGCGCGCGAGTGCGCAGTTCGATCTTGGTGATCGAGTTGCGTTTCTCGTTGAGCAGGAAGGCGGCCACCGGGATCGGTACCTGGGCGCGCACCTCGGCGGTGCGGTCCTTCAGGGCTTCTTCCTCGATCAGGCGCAGGATCGCCAGCGACAGCGACTCGACGTCACGGATGATGCCGGTACCCGAGCAGCGCGGGCAGACGATGCCGCTGCTCTCGCCCAGCGATGGGCGCAGGCGCTGGCGGGACATTTCCAGCAGGCCGAAGCGCGAGATGCGGCCGACCTGCACACGGGCGCGGTCGGCCTCGAGGCATTCGCGCACGCGTTCTTCGACGGCGCGCTGGTTCTTCGCCGGGGTCATGTCGATGAAGTCGATGACGATCAGGCCGCCGATGTCACGCAGGCGCAGCTGGCGGGCGATCTCTTCGGCCGCTTCCAGGTTGGTCTGCAGGGCGGTTTCCTCGATGTCGCTGCCCTTGGTGGCGCGCGCCGAGTTGATGTCGATGGAAACCAGGGCTTCGGTCGGGTCGATCACGATCGAGCCGCCGGACGGCAGGTCGACGACGCGCTGGAAGGCGGTCTCGATTTGGCTTTCGATCTGGAAACGGTTGAACAGCGGCACGCTGTCTTCGTACAGCTTGACCTTGCTGGCGTACTGCGGCATCACCTGGCGGATGAAGGTCAGGGCTTCTTCCTGGGCGTCGATGCTGTCGATCAGTACTTCGCCGATGTCCTGGCGCAGGTAGTCGCGGATGGCGCGGATGATGACATTGCTTTCCTGGTAGATCAGGAACGGCGCGGTACGGTCCAGCGAGGCTTCCTTGATGGCGGTCCACAGCTGCAGCAGGTAGTCGAGGTCCCACTGCATTTCTTCGCTGCTGCGGCCAAGGCCCGCGGTGCGCACGATCAGGCCCATGTCGCCCGGAACGGTCAGGCCGTTCAGTGCTTCACGCAGCTCGTTGCGCTCTTCGCCTTCGATGCGGCGGGAGATGCCGCCGGCGCGCGGGTTGTTGGGCATCAGCACCAGGTAGCGGCCGGCCAGGCTGATGAAGGTAGTCAGGGCAGCGCCTTTGTTGCCGCGCTCTTCCTTCTCGACCTGGACGATGACTTCCTGGCCTTCGCTCAGGACTTCCTTGATGTTGACCCGGCCTTCAGGGGCTTTCTTGAAGTATTCGCGGGAGATTTCCTTCAGCGGCAGGAAGCCGTGACGTTCGGAGCCGAAGTCGACGAAGGCGGCTTCAAGGCTGGGCTCGATCCGGGTGATCTTGCCTTTGTAGATGTTGGCCTTTTTCTGCTCACGGGCACCGGACTCGATGTCCAGGTCGTAGAGGCGTTGGCCGTCCACCAGGGCTACACGCAACTCTTCGGGTTGAGTTGCGTTAATCAGCATTCTTTTCATGTTGTACCGTCGGTTTCCGGGCTGCCGGAAACGGCGTTCGGCACACACGACTTTTCATGATCGGTGCCAAGGTGCGCAAAGGGTGGCGAACCACCCCCGTGTCTGACGACGTTCGGCACCAGCCGGTTGCCCAGCCTGCCGTTGTCGCGACGACGCGTCCTGTTTTGCGGTGCCAAAAGACCTGTCGAGCTTTTCGAAGGTTATCCGAATCAATCGAGCGGGCCTGGTGCACTCAGTCAGGAGGAGGAATCAACCGGTCGTCCGTGGATGCCACTAGGGCGTCTGTTCAGGACCTTGCCCGCTCATCGCCCGTTGAGTGGGGCGCTGGGTCGGGTTCGGTGCCACACGGTCCGAAGGCTGTGCATCTCCACCCTGCACGTATCCCTGAAAATTCGGTGCTGCCGCGCGCTGAATCCGCAACGGGTTGCATTTTTCGCCAGCCCGGTTCCGGGCTGGCGCCATGACATATCCAAGGCAGGTATTTCCGAAGCATTCGCCCGAATGCGCGGAAACGACGGTGGCGGGCAGAGGTACGGCGAAAAGAAGCGGGTAAGCAGGTGAAACACCGCACTTGTCGTTTTTTTTCGGTCTTCTCTACACAGCGCTGGTGGCGATTCCAGGCATTTAGTTAAACTGGCAAACGCTCCGTAGGACGGCCTCGCGTCCTCGGAATTGCGATGGTCAGGGCCGGCGTAGAGCCTGATGCCGCTGGCCTGCCGCTTTTGGCGGCGTTCGCGACTATAGCAGTTATGATTAAGTGCTTCAATTCCATAAAAAATTGTTATGATCCCGCCATGACGACCAATACCCCTCCGACTTCCGGCGTTCAGCTGATCGAAGTCGCGCCGGAGCTTGCCGGCCAACGCATCGACAATTTCCTCATCACCGCGCTCAAGGGCGTGCCCAAGACGCTGGTCTACCGCATCCTGCGCAAGGGCGAGGTGCGGGTCAACAAGGGCCGGATCAAGCCTGAGTACAAGCTGCAGGCTGGCGATATCGTGCGGGTGCCGCCGGTGCGCCTGCCCGAGCGTGACGAGCCCGCGCCCGTGGCCCAGGGGCTGTTGCAGCGCCTGGAGGCTGCCATCGTCTATGAAGACAAGGCGCTGATCGTGATGAACAAGCCGGCCGGCATCGCCGTGCATGGCGGCAGCGGCCTGAGCTTCGGGGTGATCGAGGCGCTGCGCCAGTTGCGCCCCGACGCCAAGGAGCTGGAGCTGGTGCACCGCCTGGACCGCGACACCTCGGGCCTGTTGATGATCGCCAAGAAGCGCAGCATGCTGCGCCACCTGCATGCCGCGCTGCGCGGCGATGGTGTGGACAAGCGCTACATGGCGCTGGTGCGTGGCCACTGGCCGACCTCGAAGAAACAGGTCAATGCGCCGCTGCAGAAGAGCAATCTGCGCTCCGGCGAACGCATGGTCGAAGTCAATGACGAAGGCAAGGAGGCCTTGACAATGTTTCGCGTGCTGCGCCGCTTCGGCGAGTTCGCCACCATCGTCGAGGCGCGGCCGATCACCGGTCGTACCCACCAGATCCGCGTACACACCCTGCATGCCGGGCACATGATCGCCGGCGACAGCAAGTACGGCGATGAGGACTTCAGCCGCGAGATTCGCGACCTGGGCGGCAAGCGCCTGTTCCTGCACGCCTACCAGTTGACCGTGCCGCTGCCCGACGGCGGCGAGCTCAAGCTCGAGGCGCCGGTGGACGAGATGTGGGCCAAGACCATCGAGCGGTTGGCGTCCTGAGCCATGAATAAAAGTTATGACCTGCTGATCTTCGACTGGGATGGCACGCTGGCCGATTCCATCGGGCGCATTGTCGAGGCCATGAACGTGGCCGCCGGGCGTGCCGGGGAGGCCGCCAGCAGCGACGAGGCGATCAAGGGCATCATTGGCCTGGCGCTGGGGGAGGCGATTGCCACCCTGTACCCGCACCTCGATGCGCAGCAGGTCGAGGCTTTCCGTCAGCATTACGCCGATGTCTATATGGCGCTGGATCAACAGCCGTCGCCGCTGTTCGACGGTGTGGTCGAGTCGCTGGAAGCATTCCGCGCCGAGGGGTATCGTCTGGCGGTGGCCACTGGCAAGGCGCGGCGCGGCCTGGATCGGGTGCTCAAGGCCAATGGCTGGGATACCTACTTCGACATTACCCGGGCGGCCGACGAAACCCGCGGCAAACCGCATCCGCTGATGCTCGAGGAGATTCTCGCTCACTGCCAGGTCGAACCCGGGCGGGCGCTGATGGTCGGAGATTCGGCGTTCGACCTGCAGATGGCCAGCAATGCCGGCATGCATTCGGTCGCTGTGGGCTATGGCGCCATGTCGCTGCAGGTCCTGGCCGAATTTGGCCCGCAGGTGTGCATCGAGCATTTTTCCCAGTTGCGCGAATGGCTGGCCGAGCCTGCGCAGATCAATTTCCAAGGTAGGTGAGCATGACTGACGAGTGGAAGGCGCCCGAGGCCGACGAGGCTGGCGAAGAGCGCAAGAGCTGGAAGCTGCTGGAGAAGACCTTGCTGGCGGGTGTCCAGGAGCAGCGTCGGGCGCGGCGCTGGGGCATCTTCTTCAAGCTGCTGACCTTCGTTTACCTGTTCGGCATCCTGTTCCTGTTCACGCCATTGATGGATGTGGACAAGGCTGCCTCGCGCAGCGGCAGCCATACCGCGTTGGTCGAGGTGCGTGGGGTGATTGCCGATCAGGAACCTGCCAGCGCCGACAATATCGTCAAGAGCCTGCGCGAGGCGTTCAAGGATCCGAAGACCAAGGCTGTGGTCATGCGCGTCAACAGCCCGGGCGGCAGCCCGGTGCAGGCGGGCTATGTGTACGACGAGATCCGCCGTCTGCGCGCCGAATATCCGGCCATCAAGCTGTACGCGGTGATCGCCGACCTGGGTGCCTCCGGCGCCTACTACATTGCCAGCGCGGCCGACGAGATCTATGCCGACAAGGCCAGCCTGGTCGGCTCCATTGGCGTCACCGCGGCGGGCTACGGCTTTGTCGGCGCCATGGACAAGCTGGGCGTGGAGCGGCGCACCTACACGGCGGGCGAGCACAAGGCCTTCCTGGATCCGTTCTCGCCACAGAAGCCGGAAGAGACCGCGTTCTGGCAGGGTGTGCTGGATACCACGCATCGCCAGTTCATCGCCATGGTCAAGCAGGGGCGTGGCGAGCGCTTGAAAGACAAGGATCACCCTGAGTTGTTCAGCGGGCTGATCTGGTCGGGCGAGCAGGCCAAGGATCTGGGTCTGGTCGATGGTCTGGGCAGTGCCAGCTATGTTGCCCGCGAAATCGTGGGTGAGAAGGATCTTGTGGACTTCACCGTGCAGGAGTCGCCGTTCGATCGTTTCTCCAAGCGCATCGGTGCCAGCGTGGCGGAGCGCATTGCGCTGTATATGGGCTTCCAGGGGCCTTCGCTGCGTTGATCTGAAGTCGATTGGGGCCGCTTCACGGCCCTTTCGCCGGCAAGCCGGCTCCCACAAATTACGGCGCACCCTGTGGGAGCCGGCTTGCCGGCGAGAGGGTCGCTTCGCGGCCCCAGTCTTTCAGGGCACCTGCACGCCTTCCATGTGCAGCATGTCCACCAGCCTAATCAGTGGCAGCCCGATCAGGCTCGTGGCATCGCAGCCATGGGTGCTCTGGAACAAGCTGACCCCCAATCCCTCCGCCTTGAAGCTGCCGGCGCAGTCCAGTGGCTGCTCGGCCGTCACGTAGCGTTCCACGCGCTCTCGATCCAGCTCGCGCATCGTCACGGTAAACGGCACGCAATCCACCTGGCAGTGGCCGGTGGCGCTGTTCAGCAGTGCCAGCCCGGTGAGGAAGGTGACCTGCTGCCGGCTGGCCTCCAGCAACTGCTCGCAGGCGCGTTCGAAGGTGTGGGGCTTGCCGAGGATCTGCTCGCCCAGCACCGCCACCTGGTCGGAGCCGATGATCAGGTGCTCGGGGTGGCTGGCGGCCAGGGCCTCGGCCTTCTGTCGGGCCAGGCGACGGACCAGCTCGACGGCGGGCTCGCCATCGAGGCGCCGTTCGTCAAGGTCGGGGCTCGCCCAGGTGAAGGGCAGGCGCAGGCGGGTGAGCAGTTCGCGACGATAGGGCGAGCTGGAAGCCAGTAACAAGGGAAGCATGGTAGACTCCTGGGCAATTGCCCCGAATTCTAACATGCGAGATGGCACCTAATTTCCTTTGACAGGGAGGGGGTGCATCCCTAGAATGCTGCGCCTATGTTGAATGACCCGATTCCACCTCACGTTGACCCGCGCAAATTGGCTGATCGTGGCGTAACCCTCGAAGGTTCGCTGCAACTCGCTGATTTGGAAAGACTCTGCGACCCGCTTTCCGACAATGTCGGTACGGTGCAGGCGAAGTTCGATTTTGAACGAGATGAACAGCATGTGGTGGTTATCCACAGCGCGCTGGACGTCGAGGTCAAGATGGTTTGCCAGCGTTGTCTTGAGCTGGTCACCCTGCCGATCCACAGCGAATGTACGTACGCCGTGGTGAAGGAGGGTGCGAATACCCAGTCGTTGCCGAAAGGCTATGACGTGCTGGAACTGGGCGAAGATCCTTTGGATCTGCAGGCGTTGGTCGAGGAAGAGCTGTTGCTTGCCCTGCCGATCGTGCCTGCTCATCATCCGGAAGAATGCCAGCAGCCGGCGGGACTCGATGAGCCCGAGCCGAGCAAGGACGAGGTATCGCGGTCCAACCCGTTCAGTGTATTGGCGCAGTTAAAGCGTGACCCAAACGTTTAGGAGTTAATCAATTATGGCTGTTCAGCAGAACAAAAAATCCCGCTCTGCCCGTGACATGCGCCGTTCGCACGACGCCCTGTCGGAAAACGCCCTGTCCGTAGAGAAGAGCACCGGTGAAGTACACCTGCGTCACCACGTTTCGCCAGAAGGCGTATACCGTGGTCGCAAAGTGATCGACAAGGGCGCTGACGAGTAATCCTTGTCCGCTCAGATCATCGCGATCGACGCAATGGGCGGGGACTTCGGTCCCCGCAGCATTGTCCAGGCTAGCATTGCCTGCCTATCGGCTACCCCCTCGCTGCACCTGACCCTCGTCGGTCAACCCTCCCTCCTTGAAGATCTTGTCGGCGGCCTCGCGGCTGCGGATCGCGCGCGCCTGCAGATTGTCGCGGCCAGCGAAGTGATCGGCATGGACGAGCGGCCATCGCAAGCGTTGCGGGGCAAGCCGGACTCGTCGATGCGCATCGCCCTCGAGCTGGTGCGGGACGGCAAGGCCCAGGCCTGCGTGAGTGCCGGCAATACCGGCGCGCTCATGGCCTTGTCGCGTTTCGTGCTCAAGACCTTGCCCGGTATCGATCGCCCGGCGATGGTGGCGGCGATCCCGACCCAGGCCGGCTACTGCCAGCTGCTTGACCTTGGCGCCAACGTCGACTGCAGCGCGGAAAACCTCTACCAGTTCGCCGTGATGGGCTCGGTGGCCGCTCAGGCCTTGGGCGTGCATCGGCCGCGGGTGGCGCTGCTCAATATCGGTACCGAGGACATCAAGGGCAATCAGCAGGTCAAGCTGGCCGCCAGCCTGTTGCAGAGTGCTCGGGGGCTAAACTACATCGGCTTCGTCGAGGGTGATGGTTTGTATCGAGGCGAGGCGGACGTGGTGGTATGCGACGGTTTCGTCGGCAATATCCTGCTCAAGTCCAGCGAAGGCCTGGCGACCATGATCGGTGCGCGCATCGAGGCGTTGTTCCGTGGCGGGCTGTTGGCGCGGGCGGCTGGGGCCATGGCCATGCCGTTGCTCAAGCGCCTGCAGGCCGACCTGGCGCCGGCGCGACACAATGGTGCGAGTTTTCTGGGGCTGCAGGGTATCGTCATCAAGAGTCACGGCTCGGCGGGTGTGCAGGGTTTGCAGAGCGCGATCCAGCGGGCGCTGATCGAGATCCAGGAGAACCTGCCGCAGCGTTTGCACGGGCGTCTCGAAGACCTGTTGCCGTGATGCGGCCAAAACAGGTCTTAGGCATATCCGCGATGAAGTGCTTAAATGTGACCGCTTGGTCCGCCGTTCCATCCAAGCTTTCAGATTGCGCGTCTGGCCCGCGGCCCGGCGCACCCTATCCGACGACAAGATCATAAGGGCTTGTTCAATGTCTGCATCCCTCGCATTCGTCTTTCCTGGTCAAGGTTCCCAGTCGCTGGGCATGCTCGCAGAGCTGGGCGCCGAAAAACCGGTAATCGTCGAGACCTTCAAGGAAGCGTCCGAGGCCCTGGGCTACGACCTGTGGAAACTGGTCCAGGAAGGCCCGGAAGAACAACTCAACCAGACCGACAAGACCCAGCCGGCCATTCTGACTGCCTCCATCGCCTTGTGGCGTCTGTGGCTGGAAGAGGGTGGCGCGCAGCCGGCCTTCGTCGCCGGGCACAGCCTGGGTGAATACAGCGCCCTGGTCGCCGCTGGCAGCCTATCGCTGAAAGATGCCGTACGCCTGGTCGAGCGCCGTGGCCAGCTGATGCAGGAGGCTGTGCCTGCCGGCCATGGTGCCATGGCCGCCATCCTTGGCCTGGACGACGCCGTTGTGGTCGAGATTTGCGCCGAAGCCGCCGAAGACGAAGTGGTCAGCGCGGTGAACTTCAACTCGCCGGGTCAGGTGGTCATCGCCGGCAACAAGGCTGCCGTGGATCGTGCCATCGAGCTGTGCAAAGCCAAAGGTGCCAAGCGCGCCCTGCCGCTGGCGGTCAGCGTGCCGTCGCACTGCGCCCTGATGAAGCCGGCTGCCGAGCGTTTCGCCGAGTCGGTCAACGCCATCGAATGGAAAGCGCCGCAGATCCCGGTGGTGCAGAACGTCACCGCGGCCATCGCCGCCGACCTCGATGCCCTCAAGCAGGATCTGCTGGCGCAGTTGTACCAGCCGGTACGCTGGGTCGAGTGCGTGCAGGCCTTGGCCGAGCGCGGTGCGGTGAACCTGGTCGAATGCGGCCCGGGCAAGGTCCTGGCTGGCCTGAACAAGCGTTGCGCCGAAGGCGTGACCACCTACAACCTCAACACCCCAGACGCTGTCGCCGCCACCCGTGCGGCGCTGGCCTGAATTCGGAGAAGCTTGCATGAGCCTGCAAGGTAAAGTTGCACTGGTCACCGGCGCCAGCCGTGGTATCGGCCAGGCTATCGCCCTCGAGCTGGGCCGCCAGGGCGCGACCGTGATCGGTACCGCCACCACTGCTTCCGGTGCCGAGCGTATCGCCGCCACCCTGAAAGAGCACGGTATTGCGGGTACTGGCCTTGAGCTGAACGTCACCAGTGCCGAGTCCGTGGACGCGGTGCTGGGCGCCATCGGCGAGCAGTTCGGCGCACCGGCCATCCTGGTCAATAACGCCGGCATCACCCGCGACAACCTCATGCTGCGCATGAAGGATGACGAGTGGTTCGACGTGATCGATACCAACCTCAACAGCCTCTACCGTCTGTCCAAGGGCGTGCTGCGCGGCATGACCAAGGCTCGCTGGGGTCGTATCATCAGCATCGGCTCGGTGGTGGGCGCTATGGGCAACGCCGGTCAGGCCAACTATGCTGCCGCCAAGGCCGGCCTGGAGGGCTTCAGCCGTGCCTTGGCTCGTGAAGTGGGCTCGCGTGGCATCACCGTCAACTCGGTGACCCCAGGCTTCATCGACACTGACATGACCCGTGAGCTGCCAGAAGCGCAGCGCGAGGCATTGCAGAAGGAAATTCCGCTGGGTCGCCTGGGCCAGGCCGAAGAGATCGCGAAAGTGGTTTCCTTCCTGGCCTCCGACGGCGCAGCCTATGTAACTGGCGCCACCGTGCCGGTGAACGGCGGGATGTACATGTAAACACCGCAACTCAATGTGACGGATAGCTTCAAAAAAGAGTCATACACCGAGCCTAAAATCCGTTATAAAGCTGCAACCAGATTCCGGGCAGAGGGCCCGGTGGCTTGGTGGAAGGTGCGTTACGCTTGAAAAGCAGGCGCCTTCCTATAAACTTGGTCACCGGCCAGCTGCCTGACATATGTCCATTAGGAGTGAAAACTAGGTATGAGCACCATCGAAGAACGCGTCAAGAAAATCGTCGCCGAGCAACTGGGCGTCAAGGAAGAGGAAGTGAAGAACGAATCTTCCTTCGTTGAGGACCTGGGTGCCGATTCGCTTGACACCGTTGAGCTGGTGATGGCTCTGGAAGAGGAATTCGAGACCGAAATTCCTGACGAAGAAGCCGAGAAGATCACTACCGTCCAAGCGGCTATCGACTACGTCAACTCTCACCAGGGCTAAGACGCAGTAGTCGACGTTTCTTGTCGAGAAAAACCGCACTGCCGTCGCCGGCGTGCGGTTTTTTCTTTGCAAGCGATGGAATAATCACCGGAGTCTGTTGCTAGGCCATTGGCGTCGTCAGTGCCCTGGCAAGAGACTCTGTTATTTGGAAATGAGGAGAGTACTGTGTCGCGTAGACGCGTCGTGGTCACTGGTATGGGTATGCTGTCGCCACTGGGTACCGATGTACCGAGCACCTGGCAGGGCATTCTGGCTGGCCGCAGTGGCATCGGTCCGATCGAACATACGGATCTGTCTGCCTACTCCACCCGTTTTGGCGGCTCGGTAAAGGGCTTCGAAGTCGAGCAGTACCTGTCGGCCAAAGAGGCCCGCAAACTCGACCTGTTCATTCAGTACGGCCTGGCGGCCGGCTTCCAGGCGGTGCGTAACGCCGGTCTGGAGATCACCGACGCCAACCGCGAGCGCATCGGCGTGGCGATGGGCTCGGGTATCGGTGGCCTGACCAACATCGAAGAGACGAGCAAGACCCTGCACGAGCAAGGGCCACGCCGAATCTCGCCGTTCTTCGTGCCAGGCTCGATCATCAACATGATCTCTGGCTTCCTGTCGATCCACCTGGGTCTGCAGGGTCCGAACTATGCAATCGCCACTGCCTGCACCACGGGCACCCACTGCATCGGCATGGCCGCGCGCAACATCGCCTACGGCGAAGCCGACGTGATGATCGCCGGCGGTGCCGAGATGGCTGCCTGCGGCCTGGGCATGGGTGGTTTCGGCGCATCTCGTGCGCTGTCGACTCGCAACGACGAGCCGGCCCGTGCCAGCCGTCCGTGGGATAAGGGGCGTGATGGTTTCGTGCTGTCCGATGGCGCCGGCGCCCTGGTGCTCGAGGAGTTGGAGCATGCCAAGGCCCGCGGTGCCACCATCTATGCCGAGCTGGTCGGTTTTGGCATGAGCGGCGACGCCTACCACATGACCTCGCCGCCCGATTCCGGCGAGGGTGCCGCCCGCTGCATGGCCAACGCTCTGCGCGATGCTGGCATCCAGCCTGAGGACGTCAGCTACATCAACGCCCACGGCACCTCGACGCCGGCCGGTGACGTAGCGGAAGTTGCCGCGATCAAGCGCGTGTTCGGCGAGCACGCCTACAAGCTGGCTGTCAGCTCGACCAAGTCGATGACCGGCCACCTGCTCGGCGCCGCCGGTGCGGTGGAGGCGATCTTCAGCGTCCTGGCGATCAACAGCCAGATGGCGCCGCCGACCATCAACCTGGATGAGCCGGACGAAGGCTGCGACCTGGACTTCGTGCCGCACCAGGCGCGTAGCATGCCGATCGACGTGGTGCTGTCCAACTCCTTCGGCTTTGGCGGGACCAACGGTTCGCTGGTGTTCCGCCGGTTCGCCGGCTGATGCTCAGCTGGATCGATGGCCAGGACGCGGCTGCGGTCAATCTGCAGAACCGTGGCCTGGCCTACGGCGATGGCCTGTTCGAGACCATCGCGGTGCGCGGCGGCAGGCCCAGCCTGCTCGCACAGCATTTCGACCGCCTGGCGCTGGGGTGCCAGCGCCTGGCGATCGAAGCCGACTTGACGCTGGTTCGCAATGAACTGTTGCAATTCGCCCGGCAACAGGGCGAAGGCGTCGCCAAGCTGATCCTGACCCGCGGCGACAGCCAGCGCGGCTATGCCCCGCTGGCCGGCGCGCAGGCACGGCGTATCCTGCAAGGCGGCCCCTTGCCGGCCTACCCGGCGCAGCATGCCGAGTTCGGCGTGCGGCTGTTTCCCTGTGAGACGCGCCTTGCGGAACAACCGCTGCTGGCTGGGCTCAAACACCTCAACCGCCTCGAGCAGGTGCTGGCCCGTGCCGAATGGCAGGACAGCGCGTTTGCCGAAGGCTTGATGCGTGACGGCCAAGGGCGGGTGATCGAAGGGGTGTACAGCAACCTGTTCCTGGTGCGGGACGGGGTATTGGTCACCGCCGACCTGAGCCGTTGCGGCGTGGCTGGGGTGATGCGCGCGGCATTGCTGGAACAGGCTGCGCTGCTGGGTATCCCCACGCAGGTGCGGGACTTGCCGATGGAGGCGCTGGAGCAGGCCGATGAGGTATTCGTCTGCAACAGTGTCTACGGCATCTGGCCCGTGCGTGAATTCGCCGCGCTGAACTGGCCGGCAGGGCCGCTCACCCGTAAACTGCAGGCCGTTGCCCGTACGTTACTGGATACCTGATTCGTGAGACGCAAATTCCTGCTGCTGCTGGAAATGAGCTTGATCCTCGCCGGCCTGGCACTGGGCTGGGCCGCCTGGAAGGTCAACTCGGTCCTGGAGCAGCCGCTGCAAGTGGCACAGGAGCGCATGCTCGATGTGCCCAATGGCACGACGCCCAATCGTATGTTCTATCGGATGCAGAGCGAAGGCCTGCTCGATGACCCGCTGTGGCTTCGCCTGTACTGGCGCTTCAACATGGCCGGCACGGCGTTGCACACCGGTGAATACCGCCTGACCCCGGGCATGACCGTGGGGCAGTTGTTCGATGCCTGGAAGCGTGGCGATGTGGTGCAGTACAACCTCACCCTGGTCGAGGGCTGGACCTTCCGCCAGGTGCGCGCCGCAGTGGCGAAACATGAAAAGCTCAAGCACACCCTCGAAGGCCTGTCCGATACCGAGGTGATGGACAAGCTTGGTCATACCGGCGTGTTCCCCGAGGGGCGTTTCTTCCCCGACACCTATCGCTTCGTGCGCGGCATGAGCGATGTCGAGTTGTTGCAGCAGGCCTACATGCGCCTGGACGAAGTGCTGGCCAAGGAGTGGGCCGAGCGCAGCACCGATCTGCCGTATCGCGACCCGTACCAGGCGTTGATCATGGCCTCGCTGGTGGAGAAGGAAACCGGCATTCCCCAGGAACGCGGGCAGATCGCCGGCGTGTTCGTGCGGCGCATGCGCCTGGGCATGATGCTGCAGACCGACCCGACCGTAATCTACGGCATGGGCGAGCGCTACAACGGCAAGATCACCCGCGCCGACCTGCGTGAGCCGACGCCCTACAACACCTACACCATGACCGGCCTGCCGCCGACGCCGATCGCCATGGTTGGGCGCGAGGCAATCCACGCCGCGCTGAACCCAAGCGATGGCTCGAGCTTGTACTTCGTCGCCCGTGGCGACGGCAGCCATGTGTTCTCCGATGACCTGGACGATCACAACAGCGCGGTGCGCGAGTTCCAGATCAAGCGGCGGGCGGATTATCGTTCGAGCCCTGCGCCGCAGGCCGAGCCGACGACGCCCGAACCGCAGGCGACTCCTGAAGCGGCCCCTGCGCCCGCACCTGAAAGCGACGCGCCGGCCCCCACCGATGAATCCGCGCCGGCCAACGCCCCGGTGCCAGAAGACCCTAAGGAACGCTCGTGAGCGGCTTGTTTATCACCCTGGAAGGCCCCGAAGGCGCGGGCAAGAGCACCAATCGAGAGTATCTGGCGGCGCGCTTGCGCGAACAGGGCGTCGACGTGGTCATGACCCGTGAGCCTGGCGGCACGCCGCTGGCCGAGCGCATTCGCGAACTGCTGCTCGACCCGAGCGAGGAGGTCATGGCGGTCGATACCGAGCTGCTGCTGATGTTCGCCGCCCGCGCACAGCACCTGGCCGAAGTGATCCGCCCGGCGCTGGCCCGTGGCGCCGTGGTGCTGTGCGATCGGTTCACCGACGCCACCTACGCCTACCAGGGCGGCGGGCGCGGTCTTTCGGTAGAGCGTATCGCCATCCTGGAGAGCTTTGTACAGGGCGAGCTACGCCCCGACCTCACCTTGGTCTTCGACCTGCCCGTGGAGGTCGGCCTGGCCCGCGCTGCGGCCCGTGGCCGGCTGGACCGTTTCGAGCAGGAAGGCCAGGCCTTCTTCGAGGCGGTGCGCCAGGCTTACCTGCAGCGCGCAGGCCAGCAGCCACAGCGCTATCGCCTGCTTGACGCCGCGCAGCCCTTGAGCGCGGTGCAACAGGCCATCGACGCCTTGGTGCCGGGCATCCTGGAGCGTTGCCGTGGCTGAGGCCTACCCCTGGCAGCAGGCGCTCTGGCAGCAACTGGCCGGGCGTGCCCAACACGCCCACGCCTACCTGCTGCACGGCCCCCAGGGCATCGGCAAGCGGGCCCTGGCCGAACGCCTGATGGCGCGGCTGTTGTGCCAGCAGCCGCAGGGCCTGGATGCCTGCGGCCAGTGCAAGTCGTGCCTGTTGCTCAAGGCCGGCAGCCACCCGGACAACTTCGTGCTGGAGCCGGAGGAGGCCGACAAGCCGATCAAGATCGACCAGGTGCGTGAACTGGTGTCGTTCGTGGTGCAGACCGCCCAGCAGGGTGGACGCAAGGTGGTGCTGATCGAGCCGGTGGAGGCGATGAACATCAATGCCTCCAACGCCTTGCTCAAAAGCCTGGAGGAGCCTTCCGGCGACACCGTGCTGTTGCTGGTCAGTCACCAGCCCAGCCGTCTGTTGCCGACCATCAAGAGTCGCTGCCAGCAGGTGGTCTGCCCGCAGCCAAGCCTGGAGCAGAGCCGTGCCTGGCTGGCCAGCGCGCTCGAAGGCAGCGACGAACAGGAGCGCGAAGAGCTGCTGACCCTGGCCGCGGGTTCGCCGCTGATGGCGGTCAGTCTGCAGGCCCAGGGCGTGCGTGAGCAGCGGGCGCTGGTTACCGAAGGGGTGAAGAAGCTGCTCAAGCAGCAGCAGTCGCCTACCCAGCTGGCCGAAGCCTGGAACACGGTGCCCCTGTTGTTGCTGTTCGACTGGTTCTGCGACTGGTCGCACTTGATCCTGCGTTATCAGTTGACCCAGGACGAAGAGGGTTTAGGCTTGCCCGACATGCGCAAGGTGTTGCAGTACCTGGCGCAGAAAAGCCGGCAGGCCAAGGTGCTCGAGGTCCAGGCGTGGATTCTCGAGCAGCGCCAGAAGGTGCTGGGCAAGGCCAACCTCAATCGTGCATTGCTGCTCGAAGCGTTGCTCGCCCACTGGGTGCAGCTGCCGGGCATGCGTTGATTTCCACCGTTTCCTATATGTGTGTCGTGTTCCCATGCTCGTAGATTCCCATTGCCACCTCGACCGTCTCGATCTCAGTGCCCACCAGGGTTCCCTCGACGCCGCCCTGCAGGCGGCCCGCGAGCGTGGGGTGGGGCATTTCCTGTGCATTGGCGTCAGTGCCGAGAATGCCGGGGCGGTCAAGGCGTTGAGCGAGCGTTACGCCGATGTCGACTGCTCGGTAGGCGTGCATCCGCTCGACCTGGCGCCCGGTGAGACGCCGGCCCTGGAGTGGCTGTTGCGTGAACTGGCCCACCCGCACGTGGTGGCCATTGGCGAAACGGGCCTGGACTACCACTACGAGCCGGAAGCCGCCGAGTTGCAGCAGGCTTCGTTCCGCCTGCACCTGGAAGCCTCTCGGCAGACCGGCAAGCCGGTCATCGTCCACACCCGTGCGGCCCGCGAGGACACCCTGGCGCTGCTGCGCGAGGCCAGCCTGCCCCAGGCCGGTGTGCTGCATTGCTTCACCGAGGACTGGCCGATGGCCAAGGCCGCGCTGGACCTGGGTTATTACATCTCGTTGTCCGGCATCGTCACCTTCCGTAATGCCGATGCCCTGCGCGAGGTGGCCCGGCAGGTGCCGGTGGACCGCCTGCTGGTGGAGACCGACTCGCCGTACCTGGCACCGATCCCGCACCGCGGCAAGCCGAACCTGCCGCAATACGTGCGGGAAGTGGCCGAGTACGTGGCGTCGTTGCGCGGAGTGAGCTATGAGCAACTGGCCGGGCAGACCACCGAGAACTTCAAGCGCTTGTTCCCGCTGGCGCGGGTGGCCTGAGTATTCCACCCTCCAAAGCTTGAGGCCCGGACAAAAAAAACCCGGGTTCTGGGGGGGGAATCCGGGTTAAGACCATTAGGAGTAAAACAAAGGTACACGGTCCCTGGGCACCTTTATTGGCGCACCACTTGGGGGGGATGTGCCGCGCCAACACTTGAAGTATTGGCCAGGATTGGCGCGCTGCCAGCGGCTGTTGATCGTTTTTTAAACAGATTTGGAATACGTGCGCAGCCCCTTGCGCGATCAATGCATTGCCAATTGGCGAACCTGGCGCAGTACTTCGTCGATCAGGCGCTGGTCGGTATAGAAATGTGGGGAAAACCGCACGCCCGGGCCGCGCAGGGCGCAAATGACCCCCTTGCTGCCCAAGGCTCGATAAATGTCGGCGTTGGCGTGGCCATCGATGCTGAAGCTGACGATCCCTGCCCGCCGTGAAGAATCAGCAGGGCTGTGCATCTGCACGCCGGGGATCGCCAGTAAACCTTGATGCAGTTGCTCGACCCGCAGCCCCAACTGTTCGGCGACCACCGCCATGCCCACATCTTCCAGCAGCGACAGGCTCGCTTCCAGCGCGCAGGCGCCGAGCATGTTCGGGCTGCCGCATTCGAAGCGCCGCGCACTGCGTGCCGGTTGCCACTCGCGGCGCTCGAAGTCGCCGAGGTGTTCCAGCATGTGCCAGCCGTAGGCGTGCAGTTTCAACTGCCTGCGCAGTTCGCTACGGCAATAGAACACGCCCAGCCCTTCTGGACCGAGCATCCACTTGTGGCCGTCGGCCATGGCGAAGTCGCACTGATAACGCTGTACATCGAAGGGCAGGGCGCCCATCTGCTGGATGGCGTCGATGCACAACAGCACGCCGCGCCGGCGGCAGGCGACGCCGAGGCGTGCCAGGTCCAGGCGCAGGCCGCTGGCGAACTGCACGGCGCTGACCGAGAGCAGTCGCGCCCGGGGACCGCAGGCGGCGAGCAACGCCGCTTCCGGGTCGGCGCCGGCCAGGCTCGCCTCGACCACCTCGACGCCATGGTTGGCCAGCGCTTGCCAGACCACGCGGTTGGAGGGGAACTCCTCGTCGCTGATGATGACTTGGTCGCCGGGCTGCCAGTCCAGGCCGAAGGCCACCAGCGACAGCGCCTGGGAGGTGTTGCCCACCAGGGCGATATCGCCGCTGGTGGGGGCATTGAGCAGGCGTGCCAGGCGTTCGCGCAGGCGTCGCTCGGTGGCCAGCCAGGCCGGATAACCGCTGGCACCCAGGCGCACATTGTCACGGGCGAAGCTTGCCACGGCCTCGGCGGCCCGGCGTGGCCAGGGGCCGATTGCCGCGTGGTTCAGGTAACACAGGCCCGGGGCCTGCTCGAACTCATCAAGAAACACAGACATGGTTGGAAGATCCGTGCATTTTGCCGCCAGTTAGGCATAATAATCCGCTTCGATTGTCATCCCAGTCCTTCTTATGCAGAAAGAACCTCGCAAGGTCCGTGAGTTTCGCCGTCGCGAACAAGAGATCCTCGACACGGCGCTCAAGCTGTTTCTCGAACAAGGTGAAGACAGCGTCACCGTCGAGATGATCGCCGACGCCGTGGGCATCGGCAAAGGCACGATCTACAAGCACTTCAAGTCCAAGGCGGAGATCTACCTGCGCCTGATGCTCGACTACGAGCGCGACCTGAATGCGCTGCTGCACTCGGCTGACGTCGACCGCGACAAGGAAGCCCTGTCGCGCGCCTACTTCGAGTTCCGCATGCGCGACCCGCAGCGTTACCGGCTGTTCGACCGCCTGGAAGAAAAGGTAGTCAAGGGCAACCAGGTGCCGGAAATGGTCGAGCAGTTGCACAGCATCCGTGCCTCCAACTTCGACCGCCTCACACAATTGATCAAGGGGCGCATCAGCGAGGGCAAGCTCGAGGACGTGCCGCCATACTTCCATTATTGCGCGGCCTGGGCCCTGGTCCATGGCGCCGTGGCGCTGTATCACTCGCCGTTCTGGAGCAACGTGCTCGAGGACCAGGAGGGCTTCTTCCAGTTCCTCATGGACATCGGCGTGCGCATGGGCAACAAGCGCAAGCGCGATCCGGAAGGCGCGAACTAAAGCCCTCGCAAGATGCCTGTCGACCTTCGCCAGGCATCCTCGCTTCAAGGCTTCGACAGGAAGGCTTGCAAAAACCTGATTTTTGAGTCAGGTTTTGCCGGCCCGATTCATCCATGCCGGAGTCATCCATGATCGTCGATCGTCAAGGCAGGCGCTTTCGCAACCTGCGCGTCAGCCTGACTGCTGCCTGCAACTATGCCTGCACCTACTGCGTGCCTGACGGCAAGCGCCTGGTGGCGGCGCAGGACGAGCTCACGGCGGATGCCCTGGCCCGCGGCGTGGCGTACCTGGTCGAGGCGGCCGGGGTGGAGCGGTTGCGCATCACCGGTGGCGAGCCGCTGGTGAGCCCACGCCTGGAGGCCTTCCTCGGCGCGGTGGCGGGACTGGGGCTCGGGGACATCAGCCTGACCACCAACGGCCAGTTGCTCGCTCGCAAGCTGCCGCTGCTGCGCGACGCCGGTATCCGCCGGCTCAACGTCTCGCTCGACACTCTCGATGCCACGGCCTTTCGCCGCATCGCCCGCGGCGGCGACCTGGCCAGCGTGCTGGCGGGCATGGCCCAGGCCAGTGACGCGGGGATGGCGATCAAGGTCAACATGGTGCCCATGCGCGGGCAGAACCTCGACCAGGTGCTGCCGCTGCTCGATTACTGCCTCGAGCGCGGCTACGAGCTGCGTTTCATCGAGCTGATGCGCATGGGCCACCTGGCGCGTGATGGCAACGCTTTCCTGCAGCAGTTCGTAGGCCTGGAGCAACTGCTGGCGCTGATCGGGCAGTCCCATGCCTATGAACAGGCGCCACGCCCGTTGGATGCCACGGCCTTGCGCTATCGCATTCCTGGCAAGGGTCATTTCGGGGTGATCGCCAACGAGAGCGTGCCATTCTGCCGCAGTTGTTCGCGCCTGCGTCTGTCGTCCACTGGCTGGCTGCATGGTTGCCTGTCGTCGAGTAACCGTCACTTTGTCGGTGACCTGCTCGATAAGCCCCGTCATCAAGCGCTTCCGGCATTGCAGCGGCTACTGGTGAAGGCCCTGGCGGACAAGCAGGATGTGGCATTTTCCGGCGATGTGATGGTGATGAAGGTGATCGGCGGCTGACTCTGGCGCAAAAGCTGCATCCCGCGGCTATTCGCCGGTTTTTCGTCACCGGTTTCTGGAGGAAAGATGCGTAGCCTGGTCTTGCTGCTGACGCTGATGGCGTTGGGCGGTTGCATGAATGTCAGCGATATGGGCGAGGGCGTCCGTTACCACATGAGTGATGCGGGCCTGCTGGATCACAGCGACACCACCCGTACCCTGTCGATCCGCTTGCAGCCGGACTCGTTCATCTTCATCGGCCAGGGTGCCTTCGTGCCACCGGGCAAGGGGCCGGTACCACGGCAGAACGCAGTGGCCGAGGAGGCCTTCAAGAGTTTCGTCGAGTACTTCCCGCTGGTGCGCCGTGCACAAGGCCCCCTGGGGCTGGAGGACGCGATCGCCGAAGCCCGTTCGGTCGGCGCCGATTACGTGCTGTACACCCGTTTCGCCCGCACCGACGACCGTATCGGCAACGGTGACGAATGGTATGACGAGCAGGCCGTCGACCGCCTGGGCTGGGACCGTGGCGTGGTGCAGATGATGCTGATCGAGACCAGCACCCGTTACCTGATCGACACGGCGCGGATCAAGAGCCGCGGCGGTTTGTTGACGTTCCACGACAACACTCCGCAGGATTTGCTTGCCGCGCCGATGCGCGAGTACGCTCGTAGCCTTCTGGGCATGAGCAACTGAGCGAGCGTGTCATGAGCGATTCCGGCAAGGCCAACGATCTGCTGGCGCAGATCCCCGCGCACAAGGGGTTGCCCCCGGTACATCTGTGGAACCCGGATTTCTGCGGCGACATCGACATGCGAATCGCGCGTGACGGTACCTGGTACTACCTGGGCACGCCGATTGGGCGCAAGCCGATGGTGCGGTTGTTCTCTACCATCATTCGGCGTGACGGGGATGACTACTTCCTGGTTACGCCTGTGGAGAGGGTCGGGATCCGGGTCGATGACGCGCCGTTTGTTGCCGTACTGCTGGATGTCGAGGGTAGTGGGGAGCAGCAAGTGCTGCGGTTTACCAGTAATGTCGACGACCAGATCGAGGCAGGGCCTGCTAATCCGCTGCGAGTTGAGCTCGATCCGGTTACCCAAGAGCCTTCTCCGTATGTGCTGATGCGCGCGAATCTCGAGGCGTTGATCCATCGCAATGTGTTCTATCAGTTGGTGGAATTGGCGGTGGCGCGGGAGATCGATGGTGAGTTGTGGCTTGGGGTTTGGAGTCGGGGTGAGTTTTATCCAATTGGGCGTAATGGCTGATACCCGTATCATTACAGAAACAAAACACCAGCAATCAACTCATATCGGCAACGAGCGATAAACCGGCAATCGGCCTCCCGTTTTTTCCGCGAATTGGCCATTTGCCCCGCACAACCCTGGGCTTAACCTGCAGGCAGATACCCCTCAGGAGAAACCCGATGCGATCCATCCATCTACCTATTGCCCTACTGACATTAGGCCTGCTCGCCCCGTTGTCGCCCACCTGGGCCCACGGCGAGAAGCCCGACCAGGTCAGGATTCTCCAAGAGCAGCTCCCCACCAATGCTCCCGGTAAGAAAGCCGTGATGCTCACGGTCAGTTATGGCCCCGGCCAGGCGTCGCCCGCCCATCAGCATCCAGGAGCGGTCATGGCCTATGTGCTGGAAGGGGCGGTAACCTCCAAACTCAACGACGAGCCTGAGAAGACCTACAAGACCGGCGAGTTCTGGTACGAGGCCCCAGGCACCATCCACAGTGTTTCGCGCAATGCGAGCAAGACCGAGTCGGCAAAGTTGCTGGTCTGGAGCCTGGTGGACGAGGGGCGGCCAGTGACCGAACCCCTGTCCCAATGAGTGGCCGAGGGGATTACAGCGCGCTCTTCGCGGCCTGGATCAAGGCGTCGTCCAGCACCTGGCTAGGGGCGACTTGAACGCTCTGGGTGTAGAAGGGCGGTAGCTTCTGCGCCAGCTGCGCCACGGCCTGTGGTGTCACCCCGGGGTGCAGCAGCACGTACTGCAGGTTGGACGGGAACGACTGTGGCACAGGCCCCTCCATGGTCGAGCCATACGCACCGAAGGTCATCACTGCTTCACTGGTGCGCGGATCGGGAATGTACAGGAAGACGAACGTACCGTACTTGGGATGGGTGAGGTACTGCTGCGCCTCCGCGCGGACCAGTGGGTCGTTGCTGTTCATCAACTGCCAGCGCATCAGGGCATAGCGGCGTGTGGTTTCCATGAACGCCGTGCGAATGGGCGACTGCTTTTCCTGGCCGCCAAGGCAGGCCAGCAGGTTGCCGAACGGATCCAGCAAAGCTACGGCATTCATCGTGTCGGCATGGTGAGCGGTTTCCGTCAGTGGCTTGGCCAAGGCCGCGCCCGGCATGCGTGGATCGTCGAACTTGACCGTCAATGCCCATGGGCTGAGTTCGGTCAATGCCTTGCGCACCGCGCTGTTGGCCGGCAGCGATGCCGGGTTCTTCAGCTCGTCAGGCGGTAGGCCGCTATTGTTGCTCGCATCGCGTACCGTGTTGACGCTGGCGTCGAAGATCGAACCGGTCAGGCTGAATACTCGCGCGTCGATGGTTTCCTTCGCGAAAATGGGGCCTGTCGAACCTTGATACGATCGATCAATAGGCGTGTCTACCGCGTAGTAGCCCCAGGTCTGCTGGGCTTTTTGGCGTACGTCCGGCGGCAGAGTCGGGAAATCGAACTGGCTGTTGTAATTGACCCCGGCATAGGTGTCGATGGCGCTGACCGCTACGTTGAAGCCGGCGGTCAGCAGCGAGCCCGCGCACATCGCGCAAGGGTCCAGGGTGGTCACCACGGTGAGCGCGCTGGGCGGCGGCAGGTTCAGGACCTGGCGATTGTCGTAGTACCACTGCACCAGTTGGCGTTCGCCGTGGGCTGTCGGGTCATGGGGCAGGAACGGCGGTTGCGCGGTGCTTTCGGGGTAGGGCATCAGCACATTGTTGTGCATGGCCTTCAACACCTTGCCGGTGGCATTTTCGACGATGCAGCCGCCTACCGCGAACGTCTTCTGCAGTGCGGCGAGGATGGATTGATCGGCGACCACTTCCACGGCTTGCTGGGCATTGCGAACGGTGTCCATGTTGACTCCCTGTCGTTGCTGCGCGGGGTGCGCAGGCAGACGATAGTCCAGGGCAGTCGGAAAACAAGCGCGGAGTCCGGAAAAGAAAAAACCTCCAGTGCTTGCGCATCTGGAGGTTTTCAGTATTTGGCTCCGCGACCTGGACTCGAACCAGGGACCCAATGATTAACAGTCATTTGCTCTACCGACTGAGCTATCGCGGAATCTGCGCGTATCTTACTGCGTGTCTGGGGGAAGTCAAGCTTCCCCTAGACAATCAAGCAGTTACAGCACTTCTACGATGGCCTTGGTGACCACGTGGATGTTGCTCTGGTTCAGCGCGGCGACCGCAATGCGGCCGGTGTCCAGCGCGTAGATGCCGAACTCGTTCTTCAGGCGTGCCACTTGCTCAACGGTCAGGCCCGAGTAGGAGAACATGCCGCACTGGCGGCCGACGAAACTGAAGTCACGCTTGGCGCCGTACTCGGCCAGCAGCTCGACCATCTGCTTGCGCATGCCGTGGATACGCTCGCGCATTTCGGCCAGTTCGGTTTCCCACATCTGGCGCAGCTCAGGGCTGTTGAGCACCGCGGCGACGATGCTGGCGCCGTGGGTCGGCGGGTTGGAGTAGGTGGTGCGGATAACCCGCTTGACCTGCGACAGCACGCGGGTGCTCTCGTCCTTCGAGGCGGTGACGATCGACAATGCGCCGACCCGCTCGCCGTACAGCGAGAACGACTTGGAGAACGAGCTGGAGACGAAGAACTCCAGGCCCGATTCGGCGAACAGGCGCACGGCGAAGGCGTCTTCGTCGATGCCGGCACCGAAGCCTTGGTAGGCCATGTCGAGGAACGGGATGTGGCCTTTGGCCTTGACCACTTCCAGCACGTTCTTCCAGTCGTCCAGCGACAGGTCGACGCCGGTCGGGTTGTGGCAGCAGGCGTGCAGCACGATGACCGAGCCCGATGGCAGGCTGTTCAGGTCTTCGAGCATGCCGGCGCGGTTGACGTCCTGGCTCGCGGCATCGTAGTAGCGGTAGGTCTGTACCGGGAAACCGGCGCTCTCGAACAGGGCGCGGTGGTTTTCCCAGCTTGGGTCGCTGATGGCGACCACGGCGCCCGGCTGCAGGCGCTTGAGGAAATCGGCGCCGATCTTCAGCGCGCCGGTACCGCCGACGGCCTGCACGGTGACCACGCGGCCTGCGGCCAGCAACGGCGATTCGGCGCCGAAGATCAGCTTCTGCACGGCCTGGTCGTACTGGGCGATGCCGTCGATCGGCAGGTAGCCGCGGGAGGCGTGCTGGGCGGCACGGGCGGTCTCGGCTGCGATCACCGCGCGCAGCAGCGGGATGCGGCCTTCCTCATTGCAGTAGACGCCCACGCCCAGGTTCACCTTGTCGGTGCGTGGGTCGGCGTTGAATGCTTCGTTGAGGCCCAGGATAGGGTCGCGGGGTGCCAGCTCGACAGCGGAAAACAGGCTCATTGTTACCTTGGCTCTGATAGGAGAGTGATAGGGTCGCCACGCTCCAGCCGAAGGCACTGAAGCGGTGCGCAAACGGGGAGTCAGTATAGTGATACCCACCGGTCACTGCGACAGTCTGGCGCAGCTTTTCCGGCTGTTTGCGCAAATATTTTTCGACCATTGGTCGAATTGCCCGGTCCATTGCCTTGAAGGGGCGAAGGCCGCACTTGAATCTGGCGCCCCGAGGGCGCATTTGGGTATAGACTACTGGCTAAATTTACAGTTGCCGCGACATCCACGAGGTCCGTCATGTCCGAGTTCCAGCTCGTCACCCGCTTCCAGCCGGCCGGCGATCAGCCCGAGGCCATTCGCCAGATGGTCGAGGGCATCGACGCCGGCCTTTCGCACCAGACCCTGCTCGGGGTGACCGGCTCGGGCAAGACCTTCAGTATCGCCAACGTAATCCAGCAGGTGCAGCGCCCGACCATGGTGCTGGCGCCGAACAAGACCCTGGCCGCCCAGCTGTACGGCGAGTTCAAGGCATTCTTCCCGAACAACGCCGTCGAATATTTCGTCTCCTATTACGACTACTACCAGCCGGAAGCCTACGTGCCGTCGTCGGATACGTTCATCGAGAAGGACGCCTCGATCAACGACCATATCGAACAGATGCGCCTGTCGGCGACCAAGGCGCTGCTGGAGCGGCGCGACGCGATCATCGTCACCACCGTGTCGTGCATCTACGGCCTGGGCAGCCCCGAGACGTACCTGAAGATGGTCCTGCACGTCGACCGTGGCGACAAGCTCGACCAGCGCGCCCTGTTGCGCCGCCTGGCCGACCTGCAATACACCCGTAACGAGATGGACTTCGCCCGCGCCACCTTCCGCGTGCGCGGCGACGTGATCGACATCTTCCCGGCCGAATCGGACCTCGAGGCCATCCGCATCGAGCTGTTCGACGACGAAGTGGAGAACATCGCCGCCTTCGACCCGCTCACTGGCGAGGTCATCCGCAAGCTGCCAAGGTTCACCTTCTACCCCAAGAGCCACTACGTGACCCCGCGGGAAACCCTGGTCGAGGCAGTGGACGGCATCAAGGAGGAGCTCAAGCAGCGCCTCGAGTACCTGAACGCGAGCAACAAGCTGGTCGAGGCGCAGCGCCTGGAGCAGCGTACCCGTTTCGACCTGGAGATGATCCTCGAGCTGGGCTACTGCAACGGCATCGAGAACTACTCGCGCTACCTCTCCGGCCGCCCGGCCGGCGCGCCGCCGCCCACGCTCTACGACTACCTGCCGGATGACGCGCTGCTGGTGATCGACGAATCCCACGTCAGCGTTCCGCAGGTCGGCGCCATGTACAAGGGCGACCGTTCGCGCAAGGAAACCCTGGTGGAGTACGGCTTCCGCCTGCCGTCGGCACTGGACAACCGGCCCATGCGTTTCGATGAATGGGAGGCGGTCAGCCCGCAGACCATCTTCGTCTCGGCCACCCCCGGCCCCTACGAGGCCGAGCACGCCGGGCGGGTGGTGGAGCAGGTGGTGCGGCCCACCGGCCTGGTCGACCCGCAGGTCGAGGTGCGGCCGGCGCTGACCCAGGTCGACGACCTGCTCTCGGAGATCGGCAAGCGCGTCGCCCTGGGCGAGCGGGTGCTGGCCACCACGCTGACCAAGCGCATGGCCGAGGACCTCACCGACTACCTGGCCGACCACGATGTACGGGTGCGCTACCTGCACTCGGACATCGACACCGTCGAGCGCGTGGAGATCATCCGCGACCTGCGCCTGGGTACCTTCGACGTGCTGGTGGGGATCAACCTGCTGCGCGAGGGCCTGGACATGCCCGAGGTGTCGCTAGTGGCGATCCTCGACGCCGACAAGGAGGGTTTCCTGCGTTCGGAGCGTTCGCTGATCCAGACCATCGGCCGCGCCGCGCGTAACCTCAACGGCAGGGCGATTCTCTACGCCGACAACATCACCGGCTCCATGCAGCGCGCCATCGACGAGACCGAGCGGCGCCGCGAGAAGCAGGTCGCCTTCAACCAAGCCAACGGCATCGTGCCCAAGGGCGTGGTCAAGGACATCACCGACATCCTCGAAGGCGCCACCGTGCCTGGAGCCCGCAGCAAGAAGCGCAAGGGCATGGCCAAGGCGGCGGAGGAGGCCGGGCGCTACGAGGTCGAGCTGCAGACCCCGGCGCAGATCACCAAGCGCATCAAGCAACTGGAAGAGAAGATGTTCCAGTTCGCCCGCGACCTGGAGTTCGAGGCGGCGGCGCAGTTGCGCGACGAGATCGGACAGTTGCGCGAGCGCTTGCTGGCCAGTTGATGGATCAGGGTGTTACCTCTGTGGGAGACAGGAGCTGCTTCGCAGCCCATTCGCCGGCAAGCCGGCTCCCACAGGGTTTGCGCAAGTTTGGGTAAATACCTTGAAATCGACGCGGTCGGTGTGGGAGCCGGCTTGCCGGCGATGGGGCGGGTAGCACCCCCTCAATGTGCTTCTCCGGCTTTCAACCCCTGCGGCAGCTTACGCGTCAACAGCACCGCCAGCATGCTCACCACCAGGCCGGTGCCGACGAAGTGGAAGGCATCGTTGTAGGCCATGATCAGGGCCTGCTGGTGGGTGATTTCCGACAGCTTGCCCAGTGCCGCATTGTCGCTGCCCAGGCGTTCGGCCAGTTGCGCCAGGCGTTCGGCGACCTGCGGATTGTTCGGCACCACCGCCTCGCGCAAATAGTCGAAATACACTTTGGTCCGTGCATCCAGCAGCGTCGCCAGCAGGGCGATGCCGATGGCGCCACCCAGGTTGCGCAGGATGTTGAACAGGCTTGAAGCCGACCCCGCATCCTGCGGCTGGATGTAAGCCGTGGCGATCAGCGAGATGGTCACCATGATCATCGGCTGGCCGAGGGCGCGGATTACCTGGATCTGGTTGAACTGCGGGCCGGCAAAATCCGGGTTGAGCACGCCGGAGCCGAAACTGGCCGCGCCGAACAGGCAGAAGCCCAGGGCGCACAGCACCTTGGGCGGGATCACCTTCATCAGTTGCGGCACCAGCGGGATCAGGAACAGCTGCGGTACGCCCATCCACATGATCACCTTGCCGATCTGCAGGGCGTTGTAGCCCTGCACCTGCGCCAGATAGAGCGGCAGCAGGTAGATCGAACCATACAGGCCGACGCCCATGCCCAGGCTGGCGACGCTCGACAGGCCGAAGTTGCGGTTGCCGAGGATGCGCAGGTTGATCAACGGGTGCGGCCGGGAGAACTGCAGGATCACGAACAGGATCAGGGCGAGCAGGGCGACGGTGCCCAGGCTGACGATCAGGCTCGACTCCAGCCAGTCCTTGCGATGGCCTTCCTCGAGAAACACCTGCAGGCAACCCAGGCCCAGGCCGAGGGTGACGATGCCGGCGTAGTCGGTGCTCTTGAGCAGTTCCCAGTGCGCTTCCTTCTTCTCCAGCCCGTAGAGCAGCCCGGCGATCATCAGCAGCCCCGGCGGGATGTTGATGTAGAAGATGTATTCCCAGCCCCAGTTCTCGGTCAGCCAGCCGCCCAGGGCCGGGCCGATGGACGGGGCGAAGGTGGCGGTCATGGCAAACATGGCCATGCCCTTGGCGCGGTGATGCTCGGGTAGCTTGATGAGCGTCAGGGTGAAGGCCAGCGGGATCAGCGCGCCGCCGGTGAAGCCCTGCAGGGCGCGGAACACGATCATGCTCTCGAGGTTCCAGGCCATCGAGCACAACAGCGACGACAGCAGGAAGCCCAGCGACACCCACACCGCCAGGCGTCGGGCCGAGAGCAGCTGCACCAGCCAGGCGGTCAGCGGGATCATGATGATCTCGGCCACCAGGTAGGAGGTGGAGATCCACGAGCCTTCCTCCAGGGTCGCCGACAGCGCGCCCTGGATGTCCTTTAGCGAGGAGTTGGTGATCTGGATGTCCAGCACCGCCATGAAGGCGCCGAGCATCACGCTCATCACCGCGATCCAGTCGCGTCGGGTTGGCTCGGCGGTGGGGCGCAGGAGCGTGTCACCGGCCATGCTGGTCGTCGTCTTCGCCACGCAGGTCGACGGTGACGGTAACCGACATGCCTGGGCGGATGCGACCGTGCAGCGGGTTGTCCGCGGCGAAGGTCAGCTTGACCGGGAGGCGCTGCACCACCTTGGTGAAGTTGCCGGTGGCGTTGTCCGGCGGCAGCAGGCTGAACTGTGCTCCGGAGGCGGCGAACAGGCTGTCGACCCGGCCTTCGATCGGGGTGTCGGGGTAGCTGTCGAACACCAGCTCGGCGCGTTGGCCGGGGTGCATCCTGCCGATCTGGGTTTCCTTGAAGTTGGCTTGTACCCAGATGTCCTCATCGGGGACGATCGATAGCAGGTAGGCGCCGGCCTGCACCACCTGGCCGTTGCGTGCGTTGCGCTGGCCGATGGTGCCGCTGATCGGCGCGTGGATCTCGCAGCGGGTCAGGTTCAGCTCGGCCTGGGCCAGGTCGGCGTGGGCATTGGCGATCTGTGCGTCGAGGCGCTTGAGTTCGGCGGCCAGGGCGTCGACCTGCTGGCGCTGGCCCTTGAGGTCGGCCTGGGCCTTGTCCACCTGGGAGCGGGCGACATGGCTTTCGGCCGACAGGGTTGTCACTCGCTCTTCGGAGACGAACCCAGGTTTGCGCAGGGCCTGGGCGCGGTTGAGGTCCAATTGTGAGCGGTCGAGGGTGGCCTGGTTGGCGGCAACTTGGGCCTGGCCCGCTGCGATCAGGCTGCCTTGCTGGGTCAGGCGGCTGCGTGCCTGGGCGAGTTCGGCCTCACGGCTGGCCAGGGCGGCGCGGGCACGCTCGGCGGCCAGCTCGAAGTCGGCGGCCTCCAGGCGCACCAGCACGTCGCCTTTGCTCACGTGCTGGTTGTCCTCGACACGCACCTCGTCGATACGCGCACCCAACTGGCTGGAGATACGTGTGATTTCGCCCTGCACATAGGCGTTGTCTGTGCTCTCGTAGAAGCGCCCCTTGAAATACCAGTGGGCCAGGAAGGCGAGGCCGACCAGCAGCACCAGGGTGATGAAGACCAGTAAGCGGCGTTTGAGTGGGGTAGGCATGGGGGTATTCGTTGCGAAATTGTAAGTAAATTTAACAGCTGCCGGTAGCAAGGTCACAAGTGACGATAGCGCCATTGCTGGAGCCCGATGCCCGCTCCCTGCTAACATCCGGCCTTTGTTTCATTCTTCGTTCGAGACTCACCATGACCACCGTTCGCACGCGTATTGCGCCATCGCCCACTGGCGACCCCCATGTCGGCACCGCCTACATCGCCCTGTTCAACTACTGCTTCGCCAAGCAGCACGGCGGTGAGTTCATCCTGCGTATCGAAGACACCGACCAGTTGCGCTCCACCCGCGAGTCGGAGCAGCAGATCTTCGACGCCCTGCGCTGGCTCGGCATCGAATGGAACGAAGGCCCGGACGTCGGCGGCCCGCATGGCCCGTACCGGCAGAGCGAGCGCGGCGAGATCTACGCCAAATATGCCAAGGAGCTGGTCGATGCAGGCCACGCCTTCTACTGCTTCTGCACCGCCGAAGAGCTGGAGCAGATGCGTGCCGAGCAGATGGCCCGCGGCGAAACCCCGCGCTATGACGGCCGCGCCCTGCTGCTGAGCGATGAGGAAGTGCAACGCCGCCTGGCCGCTGGCGAGCCCCACGTGATCCGCATGAAGGTGCCGAGCGAAGGCATCTGCGTGGTCCCGGACATGCTGCGTGGCGATGTCGAGATCCCATGGGATCGCATGGACATGCAGGTGCTGATGAAGAACGATGGCCTGCCGACGTACTTCCTGGCCAACGTGGTCGACGACCACCTGATGGGCATCACCCATGTGCTGCGTGGTGAAGAGTGGCTGCCATCGGCGCCCAAGCTGATCAAGCTGTACGAGTACTTCGGCTGGGAGCAGCCCAAGCTGTGCTACATGCCGCTGCTGCGCAACCCGGACAAGAGCAAGCTGTCCAAGCGCAAGAACCCGACCTCGGTGACCTTCTACGAGCGCATGGGCTTCATGCCCGAAGCCATGCTCAACTACCTGGGCCGCATGGGCTGGTCGATGCCGGATGAGCGCGAGAAGTTCTCGCTGGCCGAGATGGTCGAACACTTCGACCTGTCGCGCATCTCCCTGGGCGGGCCGATTTTCGACATCGAGAAGCTGTCGTGGCTCAACGGCCAGTGGCTGCGTGAACTGCCGGTGGAAGAGTTCGCCGCGCGCGTGCAGAAGTGGGCGTTCAACAGCGACTACATGATGAAGATCGCCCCGCACGTTCAGGGCCGGGTCGAGACCTTCAGCCAGGTCGCCCCGCTGGGTGGCTTCTTCTTCGAAGGCGCGCTGAAGCTCGACGCCAAGCTGTTCGAGAGCAAGAAACTGTCGGCCGACCAGGTGCGCCAGGTGATGCAGTTGATCCTGTGGAAGCTGGAAAGCCTGCGCCAGTGGGAAAAGGACCGCATCACCGCCTGCATCCAGGCCGTGGTCGAGTCGCTTGAGCTCAAGTTGCGCGACGCCATGCCGCTGATGTTCGCCGCCATCACCGGTCAGGCCAGCTCGGTGTCGGTGCTCGATGCCATGGAAATCCTCGGCCCCGACCTGACACGCTACCGTCTGCGCCAGGCCATCGACCTGCTCGGCGGCGTGTCGAAGAAGGAAAACAAGGAGTGGGAAAAGCTGCTGGCGAACATCGCCTGATCCAGGCTTTTCCAGCCATGTGGGAGCGAGCTTGCCCGGCGATTGCGATGTCGGATTAATGACCGCCATCGCTGGACAAGCCCGCTCCCATGGGCCGCACTCCTCGCAGAGGGGCAGGGCAGGGCGGTAAGTGATTGTTATCTGTGAAAAAATTTTTGAATATTTTCGAAAATTCGTTTGACAGCCCTGCAATCCGATCTTAATATGCGCCCCGTCCACAGCGATGAACGAAAACGAAACGCCAGGCACCCAGCCAGCGCTTCGGTTCAAAGCGACATTGTGGGGCTATAGCTCAGCTGGGAGAGCGCCTGCATGGCATGCAGGAGGTCAGCGGTTCGATCCCGCTTAGCTCCACCAAATTCCGCTTGATGGCCAAGGTCGTCAGGCAAGACCGGTTCCAGCGAACGGGTCTTGAAGGTAAGAAGGTTCGTCCCCTTCGTCTAGTGGCCTAGGACACCGCCCTTTCACGGCGGTAACAGGGGTTCGAGTCCCCTAGGGGACGCCAGTTTTGCACAAGCGATGTTTTACATGTCGCTGGGCCGAGAGGCTAGAAATCCGGGGCTATAGCTCAGCTGGGAGAGCGCCTGCATGGCATGCAGGAGGTCAGCGGTTCGATCCCGCTTAGCTCCACCAATTTTGCCGCGATTCGCGAAAGCGGGTCGGCACGAAGGTTACGTCCCCTTCGTCTAGTGGCCTAGGACACCGCCCTTTCACGGCGGTAACAGGGGTTCGAGTCCCCTAGGGGACGCCACTTTTACCCGCGTTTTGCGGGAGTTGAAAGGCTCATCATCCAGATCGATGAGTCTTTTGTTTTACTCGGGGCTATAGCTCAGCTGGGAGAGCGCCTGCATGGCATGCAGGAGGTCAGCGGTTCGATCCCGCTTAGCTCCACCAATTCGCCACGATTCGCAACAGCGGGTCGGCACGAAGGTTTAAGTCCCCTTCGTCTAGTGGCCTAGGACACCGCCCTTTCACGGCGGTAACAGGGGTTCGAGTCCCCTAGGGGACGCCAATTTTTTACCTGCGTTTTGCAGGACTTATAAGGCTCATTCGCTTATTGAATGGGCCTTTTGTTTTTTCTGCCTTCCAAAAAACCCAGCTGTGCCGATCAATGGCCGCAGATTCCGCTTGCCAGAAAATATTATGAGCATAATATGTCGATCATAATATTTAGAGGTGAGCCATGAGCGACAAGAAGAGCAAGACCCGCCAACGCATCCTCGATGCGGCGCGCAGCGCACTGGTCCAGCAGGGGCCGGCCGATCCGAGCGTCAGCCAGGTCATGGGCGCCGCGGGGCTGACGGTCGGCGGCTTCTATGCCCACTTCGACAGCAAGGACGAGCTCATGCTCGAAGCCTTCAGCCAGCTGCTCGCCGAACGCCGTGCCTTGCTCGCCCAGCTCGATCCAGCCCTTGACGGTACCGAGCGCCGGGCCTTGGTCGCGGCCTTCTACCTGTCGCGCAAGCACCGCGATACCGAAGTGCAGGCCTGCCCGATTCCCAATGCGCTGAGCGAAATGCAGCGCCTGCCCGACGCCTTCCGTGACGTGCTGGCCGAGCACATCGAGCTGATGACCGCGCAAATGGTCGACCGCCCCGAGGACATCGACAAGGCGCTCGCCGATTTCGCCCTGATGGTTGGCGGCCTCGCCGTGGCCCGCGCCCTGGGCGACGGCGAGTTGTCCGACCGGATACTGCGTGCCGCCAAGTCGGCGGTGATCTGAGCAACCTGACCCTGGAGCAAGGCGATGACTACCCTGAGCTGGATTCGTGGCGTCAATGGCACCCTCGGCCACCTGGCCCCTGAACATATCGCCGGCAAGATGCGCCGCGCCTTCATGACCCCGCGCAACCTGCCGCCCAAACCGTGGGAGCTGCCGCTGCTGGCCAGGGCCGAGCGCATCACCTTGCGCTTCGGTTTGTCGGCGTTGCGCTGGGGGCAGGGGCCGACGGTATTGCTGATGCATGGTTGGGAAGGGCGCCCCACCCAGTTCGCGGCATTGATCGAGCGGCTGGTGGACAGCGGCCATACCGTGGTGTCGCTGGAAGGGCCGGCACACGGGCGCTCGCCCGGCGAGCAGGCGCATGTGGTGGCGTTTGCCCGCGCGTTGCTCGAGGCCGCCGCCGAACTGCCGCCGTTGCGCGCGGTGATCGGACACTCGATGGGCGGCGCCAGCCTGTTGCTGGCGCTGCAGTGGGGGCTGCGCACCGATGCGGCGGTAAGCATCGCCGCCCCGGCCCGCTTGCTCGGCGTGCTGCGGGGCTTTGCCCGGCGACTGGGCTTGCCGGCCCGGGCCAGGGCCGCGTTCATCCGCCAGGTGGAGCGCGATGTCGGCGTCCAGGTGGCGCGCCTGGATGTCAGTGCCTATCAACTGGATGTGCCGGGGCTGGTAGTACATGCCGAGGACGATCCCGTGGTGGCCGCCAGCGAGGCGCCGCTGATTCACCAGGCCTGGTTTGACAGCCGCCTGCTGCTGCTGGAGGAGGGCGGTCATCAGCGGGTGCTGGCCGATCCGCGCCTAGGCCAGGCGGTGATCGAGCTGCTCGCACGCTCCACCGAGCGGGCGCGGCAAAGCGCCTGAGCATCCGGTACACTCTGCCCGTTCACTGAAAACCAGGAGCGGGCATGAGCTGGGATCTGGCGGCACCATTCATCATCGACCTTCGCGTCGGCAGCGAGGATATCGACGGCCTCGGCCACGCCAACAACGCCGTCTACGTCACCTGGCTGGAGCGCTGCGCCTGGCGCCATTCCCAGCGTCTGGGGCTGGACCTGGCCGAGTATCGTCGGCTGGACCGGGCCATGGCGGTGGTCCGCCATGAAATCGACTACCTCGCCGCCGCCTATGAGGACGACGAGCTGCAACTGGCCACCTGGATCATCGATTGGGACCAGCGCCTGCGCATGACCCGGCGCTTCCAGCTCAAGCGCCCGAGCGACGGCGTTACCTTGCTGCGGGCACAGACCACCTTCGCCTGCATCGAGCTGTCCAGCGGCAAGCCCAGGCGCATGCCGGCGGAATTCATCGACGGCTACGGCCCGGCGCTGACCGGCAGCTGACGGCTGGCGGAAGTTTGCTAGACTGCCGCCTTTTTCGTGGCGAGACCCTGAAATGCAAATTGCCCTGGCCCCCATGGAGGGGCTGGTCGACAACATCCTGCGCGACGTCCTGACCCGTGTGGGCGGTATCGATTGGTGCGTCACCGAGTTCATCCGCGTCTGCGACCGCCTGCTGCCGGCCTCTTCGTTCGACAAGCTGGCGCCGGAGCTGCGCCAGGGCGCCCGTACCGCCGCTGGCGTGCCGATGCGTGTGCAATTGCTCGGCTCCGACCCGGTATGCCTGGCCGAGAACGCGGCGCTGGCTTGCGAGCTGGGCGCGCCGGTGATCGACCTGAATTTCGGTTGCCCGGCCAAGACCGTCAACAAGTCGCGCGGCGGGGCGGTGCTGCTCAAGGAGCCGGAGCTGTTGCATGCCATCGTCCGTGAAGTGCGCCGGGCGGTGCCGGCACATATCCCGGTGACCGCGAAGATGCGCCTGGGCTACGACAGCCCCGACGGTGCCCTGGACTGCGCCACGGCGCTGGCCGAGGGCGGCTCGGCGCACCTGGTGGTGCATGCGCGGACCAAGGTCGAGGGCTACAAGCCGCCGGCCCATTGGGAATGGGTGGCGCGGGTGCAGGATGTGGTCAAGGTGCCGGTGTTCGCCAATGGCGAGATCTGGACGGTGGATGACTGGCGGCGTTGCCGCGAGGTCAGCGGAGCGAAGGACATCATGCTGGGGCGCGGGCTGGTGTCGCGCCCGGACCTGGCCCTGCAGATCGCTGCAGCCCGCGATGGCGTCGAGTACCAGCCGATGAGCTGGGAAGAGCTGATGCCGCTGCTGCGCGAGTTCTGGCGCCAGGCCCAGGACAAGCTGTCGCCACGCTACGCCCCGGGGCGGATGAAGCAGTGGCTGGCGATGCTGACCCGCGGTTATCCCGAGGCGGTGGCATTGTTCGCCGAGTTGCGTCGGGAGGATGACTGTCAGCGCATCAGCGGCTTGCTGGGGATGCAGTCGCAGGCCGTGGAGGCCTGTGTCGCCTGAGCTGGCCCCGCGATGAGGCCCACCGCAGCGCAAATTTTTTCATGCCAGCCCTTGAAAGCATTTCGCCCGGACATATCTCTTGAGTACGCGATGCCGAAGTCGGGTCGCGTAGTGACTTAACTTGCTGAATCTCAGGAGTTCATGACCATGACTACCGCTTTCTCTCTCGCACCACTTTTCCGCAACTCCGTCGGTTTCGACCGCTTCAACGACCTGTTCGAAGCCGCCGCCCGCAACGAGGCGGGTAGCAGCTACCCACCCTACAACGTGGAAAAGCATGGCGATGACCACTACCGCATCGTGGTCGCCGCAGCTGGCTTCCAGGAGCAGGACCTCGACCTGCAGGTCGAAAAAGGCGTCCTGACCGTAACCGGTGGCAAGCGCGACAATGCCAGCGAAGGCGTCACCTTCCTGCATCAGGGCATCGCCCAGCGCGCCTTCAAGCTGTCGTTCCGCCTCGCCGACCACATCGAGGTCAAGGGCGCGGGCCTGGCCAACGGCCTGCTCAGCATCGAACTGCTGCGCATCGTGCCGGAAGAAGCCAAAGCCAAGCGTATCCCGATCAACGGCGACAAGCCGGCGCTGAACTGATTGCAGCGCAGGGAAGAAAGGGCACCTTCGGGTTAATGCCAGTCAGTTAAGCGATAGGGGCCGCTTTGCGGCCCATCGCCGGCAAGCCGGCTCCCACAAATACAGCGCAGGCCTCACTAATTGCGCGGTCCCTGTGGGAGCCGGCTTGCCGGCGATGGGCTGCGTAGCAGCCCCAGTGACGCTAACTGACAGGCATTAACCTTCGGGTGCCCTTTTTGCGTCCTGCGGCGTATCCAGCCCTCAGTAATCCGCCGGTGCCTCCAGCAGGATCTGGCGAAACTCCGGCAGTGGCAGTGGTCGGCTGTGCAGGTAGCCCTGGTACAGATGGCAGCCCTGGCGCTCGAGGAACTCCAGCTGCTCGGTCAGTTCCACCCCCTCGGCAATCACCGCGAGCTCCAGGCTGCGAGCCATGGCGACGATCGCGCGGACGATCTCGGCGTCGTTGGGATCGACCGGCGCGTCGCGTACGAAGGTCTGGTCGATCTTCAAGGCATCCACCGGCAGACGCTTGAGGTAGGTCAGCGACGAATAGCCCGTGCCAAAGTCGTCCATGGCGAAGCTCACGCCATGGTGCTTGAGTTCGCGCATCTTGCTGATGGTGTCCTCCAGGTTCTGGATGACGATGCCTTCTGTGATCTCCAGCGTGAGCATGCGCCGGGGCAGGCGGTAGTCGTCGAGGCTGCGCAGCACCCGCTCGACGAAATCGTTCTGGCGGAACTGCCGTGGGCTGATGTTGACGCACAGGCTGAAATCGTCGGCGTCGATCAGGCCGTCGGCGAGCATGCGCGCGCAGGCGTCGCAGGCTTCGTCGAGAATCCAGCTGCCAACCTCGAGGATCAAGCCGCTTTCTTCGAGAACCTGGATGAACTGCGCCGGAGGCTGCTGGCCCAGTTGCGGGTGGTGCCAGCGCAGCAGCACTTCGGCGCCGACGATACGGTTGTCGCGGGCATCGACCTGGGGCTGGAAGTGCAGGGCCAGTTCACCGCGGGCCAGGGCCAGACGCAGGTCGCTCTCCATGCGCAGGCGCTCGCTGGCGGCCTTCTGCATGGTGGTGTGGAACAACTGCGTGGTATTGCGCCCGGAGTCCTTGGCGCGGTACAGGGCGATGTCGGCACGCTTGAGCAGGTCGGCGGGGGTGGCGCCATGGTCGGGGATCAGCGCCACGCCGATGCTCGGCGTGACCTGCAGGCGCTGGCCGTCCAGCGACATCGGTTCGGCCAGCAGCTCGCGCAGGGTGTCAGCCAGTTCGCGCACCTTGTTTTCCACCTGTTCGCGGCTGCCTTCCAGGCCGCTGAGCAGCACCACGAATTCGTCGCCGCCCAGGCGGGCCACGGTGTCTTCCAGACGCACGCTGGCCTCGAGGCGGGCGGTGATGATCTTCAGCACCGTGTCGCCCACCGGGTGGCCGAGGGAGTCGTTGATGTGTTTGAAGTGGTCGAGGTCGAGGAACAGCAGGGCACCGCGCAGGTTGTGGCGCTTGAGCAGGGCGATCTGCTGGCTCAGGCGGTCCATCAGCAGGGCGCGGTTGGGCAGGTTGGTCAGTGGGTCGTGGTAGGCCAGGTGGCGGATCTGCGCCTGGGCGTTCTTCAGCAGGCTGACGTCGCGGGCGTTGATCAGCAGGCAATCGGTCTCGTTGAGATTGATCGGCTCCACCGACACTTCCACGGTCAGGATATCGCCGCGCTTGTTGCGCCCGAGCATCTCCCGGTGATGCACCCGGCCGCGCTCGCGCAGCTCGTTGAGTAGGGCGGCGCGCTGCTTCTCGTCGGCCCAGATACCGATTTCGTAGACCGTGCGGCCCACTACTTCCTCGGGGCTGTAGCCGGTCAGCCGGCTGAAACCGTCGTTGACCTCCACGTAGCGCCCGCTGTGGCGCTCGGTGATGGTGATGGCGTCGGGGCTGGAATGGAACGCCTTGGCGAACTTCTCCTCGCTGGCCTTGAGCGCTGCCTCGGCGCGTTGCTGCTGGGTGATGTCGCGCAGGGTGGTGACGCTGCACGGCTGGCTGTCGACGCTGATCAGGCGGCTGGAGATCACGCAGGTCAGCGGCGTGCCGTTGCGGTGATTGACCACCACCGCCACATTGCTCAGGGCCTGGTCGCGGATCACCCGTTCGATGCGCTGGGCGCGTTCGGCCGACTCGGCCCACAGGCCGATTTCCTCGGCGGTGTGGCCGAGAATCTGCTCGGGGGCCCAGCCGAAGGTCTGGCTGAAGGCCGGGTTGATCTCGATGAACTGGCCGCTGTCCTGGCGGGTCACGCAGATCGGGTCGGGGCTGACCTGGAACAGGCTGGCGAATTTTTCCTCCGAGGCCGTCAGGCGCTGTTCACGCTCCACCTGGTCGGTGATGTCGAGCAGGGTGCCGGCCATGCGCAGCGGGTTGCCCTGGTCGTCGCGGTACAGGCGGGCGCGGCTTTCGATATAGCGCGAGCTACCGTTGTCGAGCTGTACGCGGTAGGTGATCTGGTAATTGCCGGCCGGTCCTTCGCGCAGGCTGCGGTAGGCCTGGCGCATGACGCTGCGTTCGTGCTCGGGGACGCCTTCGAAAAAGGCCTCGAACGATTCGTGGAAGGGCACCGGGTCCAGCCCGTGCAGTTGTGCCGCGCGGGCCGAGCCGTAGAGCATGCCGCTGGGGATGTGCCAGTCCCAGGTGCCCAGTTGTGCCGAGTCCAGGGCCAGGTCGAGACGCTCCTGGCTGTCCTTGAGCGCCTGTTCGGCGCGTTTGCGCTCGGTGGTGTCGACGAAGGTGCTGATCAGGTAGGTGACGCCTTCGAGTTCGATGCCCTGGGTGCAGAGAATGCCATCGTGAACCTTGCCGTTGGTGGCGCGGAACTGCACCTCGAGGGTCAACGGACCGCTGCCGGCGCGGGTGGCCTCCAGCACTTGGTGACGTTGCTCGGGGTTGACCCACAAGCCCAGTTCCACGCTGGTCTTGCCGACCACCTGGGCGCCCGGCCAGCCGAACATGTGCTCGAAGTGCTGGTTGACCTCGATGATCAGGCCGTCGTGGCGCCGCGTCAGGAGGATAGCGTTGGGGCTGAGGTGGAACAGGGTGGCGAAGCGCTTCTCCGAATTGATCAGCGCGGTTTCGCGCTCGCGCTGGCGGGTGATCTCGCGGATCACCCCGATCATCTGCGGGCGACCATGGGGGTCGTGGGTCAGGCTGCCGTTGATCTCCAGCCAATGCACGCTGCCATCGGGCCAGCGGATGCGATGGCGCATGGCTTGCTCGACCGGTTCACCGTTGACCACGGCCTGGAACGCCTGGCGCGTACGGGCGCGGTCTTCTTCGGGCAGCAGGTCGAGGTAGTCGACGTCGTTGGGCAGCGGGCGTTGCGGGTCGAAGCCGAACAGCGCCTGGGTGCCCCGCGACCAGCTCACCCGGCCACTCTCGATGTCCCAGAGCCAGGCGCCCAGACGCGCGGCGTTGAGCGCGGCCAGCAACTGGGGAGCGTTCTGCCAGGCCTGTTCCGACTCCTGGGGGTCGGCCGCGGGAATACGGGGCAGGCGCGGAAAGCGGTTTGCTGATTTGGGCATCGATACCAGACCTTTGGCGGAAAACGCGTCCTTGTGGAGAGAAATGCCGTGCTTGCGACCGGTCAGACAGCTCCGGCGTGGCTGTCGAGCAGCGCCATGAAGGCCCTGGCCGCATTCGATAGCGTGCGCTCCGTGTGCAATATGTAGCCTAGCTGGCGTGACAGCTGTATGCCGGGCAGGGCGATGGGCGCCACCTGCTCATCGAGCATAGTACGTGGCAGCACACTCCAGGCCAGGCCGATCGACACCATCATCTTGATGGTTTCGAGGTAGTTGGTGCTCATGGCGATATTCGGCACCAGGCCCTGGCTTTCGAACAGGCGCTGGACGATGTGGTGGGTGAATGTGTTACCGCCGGGGAATACCGCTGGATGACGCGCCACGTCTGCCAGGCTGACCGTGCCGTTGCTGGCCAGCGGGTGCTCAGGCGCGGCGACGAAGTCCAGGGCGTCGTTCCAGACCTGTGTCGCCTTGATCAGGTGGTGAGGTTCTGGGGCGAGGGTAATAACGGCAATTTCGGCGCGGCCATGGAGAATTTCGTCGTAGGCGGCTTCTGAATCCATGAACTGAATATCCAGTGCTACTTCGGGGTGTCGCCGGGTGAAAGCCCGCAATACCGGGGGGAGTCGATGCAAGCCGATGTGGTGGCTAGTGGCCAGGGTGAGCTGACCTCCCACTTCACCGGTCAGATTGGTAAGTGCCCGTCGCGTATCATCGAGCACGTTGAGAATCTGATAGGCCCGCGGTAACAAGGCGCGACCGGCTTCGGTGAGATTCACTTCGCGACCCAGGCGATCGAAAAGGCGCACATTCAATTGTTGCTCCAGGCCGGCGATGCGTTTGCTGATGGCGGGTTGTGTCAGGTGCAAGCGTTCGCCGGCGCCGGAAAAACTACCGGTTTCGGCAATCGCGATAAAAGCGCTCAAGTTGGCCAGGTCCACTTTTCGGATTCCTGATAGTTATGCAAAGCATGAAAATTATGAATTTGAGTTATTCAATCTATCGCCATAGCATCGTCCGTACAAGCCAAGGGGTCTTTGGCATAGAAAGACGCTGATGAGGAACAGTCTGATGGCTGGCAAAACGCTCTACGACAAACTCTGGGAAGCTCATGAGGTCAAGCGCCGCGATGACGGCTCGTCCTTGATCTACATCGACCGCCACATCATCCACGAAGTGACTTCGCCCCAGGCTTTCGAAGGCCTGCGCCTGGCCAGCCGCAAACCCTGGCGCATCGATGCCAACATCGCTACCCCTGACCACAACGTACCGACCACCCCCGAGCGCAAGGGTGGTATCGAGGCCATCGTCGACCAAGTGTCGCGCCTTCAGGTGCAGACCCTCGATGAGAACTGTGACGAATATGGCATCGTCGAATTCAAGATGAATGACGAGCGTCAGGGTATCGTGCATGTCATCAGCCCGGAGCAGGGCGCGACCTTGCCGGGCATGACCGTGGTCTGCGGCGACTCGCACACCTCCACCCATGGCGCATTCGGCGCCCTGGCCCATGGCATCGGCACTTCCGAGGTGGAGCACGTGCTCGCCACCCAGTGCCTGGTGGCCAAGAAGATGAAGAACATGCTGGTTCGCGTTGAAGGTCGGTTGCCTGCGGGCGTCACCGCCAAGGACATCGTTCTCGCCGTGATCGGCAAGATCGGCACCGCCGGCGGCAACGGCCATGCCATGGAGTTCGCCGGGAGCGCCATCCGCGACTTGTCGATGGAAGGCCGCATGACCATCTGCAACATGTCCATCGAGGCTGGCGCCCGTGTTGGGTTGGTGGCGGTCGACGACACCACCGTCGGCTATGTCGAGGGTCGTCCCTACGCACCGAAGGGTGCGCAGTGGACGCAGGCCGTCGAGGCCTGGAAAGGCCTGGTCTCCGATGCCGACGCGGTTTTCGACACCGTGGTCGAGCTCGACGCCGCCCAGATCAAGCCGCAGGTCAGCTGGGGTACCTCGCCTGAGATGGTCCTTGCCGTCGACCAGCGCGTGCCCGACCCGGCCGCCGAACCCGACCTGATCAAGCGCGGCTCGATCGAGCGCGCCCTCAAGTACATGGGCCTGGCCGCCAACCAGGCGATCACCGACATCCAGCTCGACCGCGTGTTCATCGGCTCATGCACCAACTCGCGCATCGAAGACCTGCGCGCCGCCGCCGAGATCGCCAAGGGCCGCAAGGTCGCCGCCAACGTCAAGCAGGCGCTGGTGGTGCCGGGTTCGGGCCTGGTCAAGGCCCAGGCCGAGCGCGAAGGGTTGGACAAGATTTTCCTCGAGGCCGGCTTCGAGTGGCGTGAACCGGGTTGCTCGATGTGCCTGGCGATGAACCCGGACCGCCTGGAAAGCGGCGAGCACTGCGCGTCCACCTCCAATCGCAACTTCGAGGGTCGCCAGGGCGCCGGTGGCCGTACCCACCTGGTCAGCCCGGCCATGGCCGCCGCCGCCGCGGTGACCGGCCACTTCATCGATGTCCGCGAGTTGATCCAAGGGAGCGCAGCATGAAAGCCTTTACCCAGCACACCGGCCTCGTCGCGCCATTGGATCGTGCCAACGTCGACACCGACCAGATCATTCCCAAGCAGTTCCTCAAGTCGATCAAGCGCACCGGCTTTGGCCCCAACCTGTTCGACGAGTGGCGCTACCTCGACGTCGGCCAGCCTTACCAGGACAACAGCAAGCGCCCGTTGAACCAGGACTTCGTGCTCAACCACGCGCGCTACCAAGGTGCCAGCGTGTTGCTGGCGCGGGAGAACTTCGGTTGCGGCTCGAGCCGCGAGCATGCGCCGTGGGCACTTGATGAGTACGGTTTCCGCAGCGTGATTGCGCCGAGCTTCGCCGACATCTTCTTCAACAACAGCTTCAAGAATGGCCTGTTGCCGATCATTCTCGACGCCGCTGAGGTCGACGAGCTGTTCAAACAGGTCGAGGCCAGCCCGGGCTACCAGTTGACCATCGACCTCGACGCCCAGGCCGTGACCCGCCCTGACGGCAAAGTGCTGAAGTTCGAGATCGACGCGTTCCGCAAGCACTGCCTGCTCAACGGCCTGGACGATATCGGCCTGACCCTGCAGGACAGCGACGCGATCAAGGTGTTCGAGGGCAAGCACCGCGCCAGCCAGCCGTGGTTGTTCCGCGATTGATCGAAGGCCTCATCACCACGCGTGGAAGCGGGCTTGCCCCGCGATGAGGCCCGTTGGACACTGAGTTTATCGGCGCGCCGACAGGGCGCGCCGCTTGATTGGATAGAGGAAAGCATGAGCAAGCAGATTCTGATTCTCCCAGGTGATGGCATCGGTCCGGAAATCATGGCCGAGGCGGTCAAGGTGCTGGAGCTGGCCAACGACAAGTTCCAGCTCGGCTTCAGCCTCACCCACGACGTGATCGGTGGCGCGGCCATCGACAAGCACGGCGTGCCGCTGGCAGACGAGACCCTGGAGCGCGCGCGCCAGGCCGATGCCGTGCTGCTGGGCGCCGTGGGTGGCCCGAAGTGGGACAAGATCGAGCGTGACATCCGCCCGGAGCGCGGCTTGCTGAAGATCCGTTCGCAACTGGGCCTGTTCGCCAACCTGCGGCCGGCCATCCTCTATCCGCAACTGGCCGACGCCTCGTCGCTCAAGCCAGAGATCGTCGCCGGCCTGAACATCCTCATCGTCCGCGAGCTGACCGGCGGCATCTACTTCGGCGCGCCACGCGGCCAGCGTGAGCTGGAAGGCGGCGAGCGCCAGGCTTACGACACCCTGCCATACAGCGAAAGCGAAGTGCGCCGCATCGCCCGCGTCGGCTTCGACATGGCCCGTGTGCGCGGCAAGAAGCTGTGCTCGGTGGACAAGGCCAACGTCCTGGCCTCCAGCCAGCTGTGGCGCGAAGTGGTCGAGGAAGTGGCCAAGGACTACCCGGACGTCGAGCTGAGCCACATGTACGTGGACAACGCCGCCATGCAGCTGGTGCGTGCGCCCAAGCAGTTCGACGTGGTGGTGACCGACAACATGTTCGGCGACATTTTGTCGGATGAGGCTTCCATGCTCACCGGTTCCATCGGCATGTTGCCATCGGCGTCGTTGGATGCGGCTAACAAGGGCATGTACGAGCCGTGCCACGGTTCGGCGCCGGACATCGCCGGGCAGGGCATCGCCAACCCGCTGGCGACCATCCTCTCGGTGTCGATGATGCTGCGCTACAGCTTCAACCAGACGGTCGCCGCCGAGGCCATCGAGCAGGCCGTGAGCCTGGTGCTGGACCAGGGCCTGCGTACTGGTGACATCTTCTCCGAAGGTTGCCGCAAGGTCGGTACGCAGGAAATGGGCGATGCAGTAGTCGCAGCGCTGCGGAATCTGTAATCTCTCTGGCCCGCCACCCAAAACTCCCGGTGGCGGCCCACTTTTAGCAAAGGTGTAGTTGCGATGAAACGTGTAGGTCTGATCGGTTGGCGTGGAATGGTCGGTTCGGTGCTCATGCAGCGGATGCTCGAAGAGCAGGACTTCGACCTGATCGAGCCGGTGTTCTTCACCACCTCCAATGTCGGTGGTCAGGGCCCTGCGGTGGGCAAGGACATTGCGCCGCTCAAGGATGCCTACAACATCGAAGAGCTCAAGACCCTCGACGTTATCCTGACCTGCCAGGGTGGCGACTACACCAACGAAGTGTTCCCCAAGCTGCGCGAAGCCGGCTGGCAGGGCTACTGGATCGACGCCGCCTCGTCCCTGCGCATGCAGGACGACGCGGTGATCATCCTCGACCCGGTCAACCGCAAGGTCATCGACCAGCAGCTGGATGCGGGCACCAAGAACTACATCGGCGGCAACTGCACTGTCAGTCTGATGCTGATGGGCCTGGGCGGCCTGTTCGAAGCCGGTCTGGTCGAGTGGATGAGCGCCATGACCTACCAGGCGGCGTCGGGTGCCGGCGCGCAGAACATGCGTGAGCTGATCAAGCAGATGGGCGGTATTCACGCGGCGGTCGCCGACGATCTGGCCAACCCGGCCAGCGCCATCCTCGACATCGACCGCAAGGTGGCCGAGGCCATGCGTGGCGAAGGCTTCCCGACCGACAACTTCGGCGTGCCGCTGGCCGGCAGCCTGATCCCGTGGATCGACAAGGAACTGCCGAACGGCCAGAGCCGCGAAGAGTGGAAAGCCCAGGCCGAGACCAACAAGATCCTCGGTCGCTTCAAGAGCCCGATCCCGGTCGACGGCATCTGCGTGCGTATCGGCGCCATGCGCTGCCACAGCCAGGCGCTGACCATCAAGTTGAACAAGGACGTGCCACTGGCGGATATCGAAGGCATGATCAGCCAGCACAACCCTTGGGTGAAGCTGGTGCCGAACCAGCGTGAGATCAGCATGCAGGAGCTGAGCCCGACACAGGTCACCGGAACCCTGAACGTACCGGTTGGGCGGCTGCGCAAGTTGAACATGGGATCGCAGTACCTGGGTGCCTTCACCGTCGGTGACCAGCTGCTGTGGGGGGCTGCCGAGCCGTTGCGGCGTATGCTGCGGATTCTGCTGGAGCGGTGATAGGTCTGGGTTGAGCCGGGCTGTCCAAGAACCCGCATCGCGAGAGTGATGCGGGTTTTTTGTTCGCGCCAGGTTTGTTGTTTTTTGGGGTATGCGGAATCCGAGCCCCTCAAAAATGCCTGTTCTCAGAAAAGTTGGAAAGCTTCTTGCAAAGGCAGCGCCAGTCGCCACGCAGGCGTCAAAGTTTTGCTTGAAGAGGAATCGCGGTGGATCGCACTCAGTTAATCAGCAGTGCCCGTAACAACCTGGCCGGTCTCGGTCGGGGCAATCTCGGTGTGCCGCTGCTCCTGCTGGTGATGCTGGCAATGATGATGTTGCCGATCCCGCCGTTCCTGCTCGACGTGTTCTTCACCTTCAACATCGCCCTGTCGATCGTGGTCCTGCTGGTCTGCGTGTATGCCTTGCGTCCGCTGGATTTCGCTGCCTTCCCGACCATTCTGCTGGTGGCGACCTTGCTGCGCCTGGCGCTCAACGTCGCTTCCACCCGCGTGGTCATGCTTCACGGCCAGGAAGGCCACGGCGCTGCGGGCAAGGTGATCCAGGCCTTCGGTGAAGTGGTGATCGGCGGCAACTACGTCGTCGGTGCGGTAGTGTTCGCCATCCTCATGATCATCAACTTCGTGGTGGTTACCAAGGGCGCCGGGCGCATTTCCGAGGTGAGCGCACGCTTCACCCTCGACGCCATGCCCGGCAAGCAGATGGCCATCGATGCCGACCTCAACGCCGGCCTGATCGACCAGGTCCAGGCCAAGGCCCGCCGTGCCGAGGTCGCCCAGGAGGCCGAGTTCTACGGTTCCATGGACGGTGCCAGCAAGTTCGTGCGCGGCGACGCCATTGCCGGTTTGCTGATTCTGTTCATCAACCTCATCGGCGGCATGCTCATCGGTATGCTGCAGCACAACATGACCTTCGCCGATGCCGGCAAGGTCTATGCCCTGTTGACCATCGGTGACGGTTTGGTGGCGCAGTTGCCATCGCTGTTGCTGTCCACCGCCGCTGCGATCATGGTTACCCGCGCCTCGGGCTCCGAGGACATGGGCAAGCTGATCAATCGGCAGATGTTCGATTCGCCCAAGGCCCTGGCCGTCTCTGCCGGTCTGATGATCGTCATGGGGTTGGTGCCGGGCATGCCTCATGTCGCCTTCCTCAGCCTCGGCGCCCTCGCCGGTGGCGGCGCCTATCTGGTCTGGAAGAAACAGCAGAAGGCCAAGGTCGTCGCCTTGCAGGAGGTGCAGCGTCAGCAGGACCTGCTGCCGTCACCGCAGCGCGCCATGGAAACCAAGGAGCTGGGCTGGGACGACGTCACTCCCATCGACATGATCGGCCTGGAAGTCGGCTACCGGCTGATTCCGCTGGTCGACCGCAACCAGGGTGGGCAGTTGCTGGCGCGGATCAAGGGCGTGCGCAAAAAGCTTTCCCAAGACCTGGGCTTCCTCATGCCCACCGTGCATATTCGCGACAACCTTGACCTGCAGCCCAGCGCCTATCGCCTGACGCTGATGGGCGTGATCCTGGCCGAAGCCGAGATCTACCCCGACCGGGAGCTGGCGATCAACCCCGGCCAGGTGTTCGGCACGCTCAACGGCATTGCCTCGCGAGACCCGGCGTTTGGCCTGGAGGCGGTATGGATCGATGTCGGCCAGCGCGCCCAGGCGCAATCGCTGGGCTATACGGTGGTGGACGCCAGTACCGTGGTCGCCACCCACCTGAACCAGATACTGCAGAAGCACTGCCACGAGCTGATCGGGCACGAGGAGGTGGTGCAATTGCTGCAGGTGCTGGCCAAGGTTTCGCCGAAACTGGCCGAAGAGGTGGTGCCGGGTGTCATTTCCTTGTCGGGTCTGCTTAAAGTTCTACAGGCATTGCTCGCCGAACAGGTGCCGGTGCGCGACATTCGCAGTATTGCCGAAGCCATCGCCAACAATGCGGCGAAGAGTCAAGATACCGCCGCGCTGGTGGCGCTGGTGCGCGTCGGATTGTCCCGCGCCATCGTGCAAAGCATTGTCGGCGTTGAGTCGGAGCTGCCTGTGATCACCCTTGAGCCAAGGTTGGAACAAATCTTGCTCAATAGTCTGCAAAGGGCCGGGCAAGGTCAGGAAGATGGTGTTCTTCTTGAGCCGAGCATGGCCGAAAAGCTTCAGCGTTCGTTGATCGAGGCAGCCCAGCGCCAGGAAATGCAGGGCCAGCCGGCCATACTTCTGGTTGCCGGCCCGATCCGTGCCATGCTGTCGCGCTTCGGCCGCCTGGCTGTACCGAATTTGCATGTTTTGGCGTATCAGGAAATACCTGACAACAAGCAAGTCACCATCGTTGCCACCGTGGGCCCCAACGGCTGAGGTAGTGGGTTATGCAAGTTAAGCGTTTTTTTGCCGCCGATATGCGTCAGGCCATGAAGCTGGTCCGTGATGAGCTCGGCTCCGACGCCGCCATCATCGGCAACCGGCGCATCGCCGGCGGTGTCGAGCTGACGGCTGCGCTGGACTACAAGCTGTCCGCCCTGGCCCCGCGCGTGCCCAACGCTGAGCTCGAAGACGAGCTGCGCAAGACGCAGTCGCGCATCGTCAACGCCCAGGCCGAGCTGAGCGGGCGTGGCGAAGCCAGCGAAGGCGGTAACCGGCAATTGTTCGCCGGGCAACCGCTGACCGCCTCGGAGCCGTTGATCGAGCCGCATGTCGATGAGCCCGCGCCGGTTGTCGCGCCTGCGTCGGCACCTGTTGATCCACGCCTGTTCGATGCCATGCGTTTTGAGTTGACCGGCTTGCGCGAGTTGCTGGAAGTCCAGCTCGGTTCGCTCGCCTGGAGCCAGCTGCAAGGCAGCAAGCCGCAGCAGGCCAACCTCTGGCGCCGGCTGCAGCGCCTTGGCCTTTCCGGTGGCTTGGCCCGCGAGCTGCTCGACCTCACCGCCGGCATCGAAGAACCACGTCATGCCTGGCGCATGGTCCTGGCGCACCTGGCGCGGATGATCGACGTGCCCGAGATCGAACCGATCGAAGAGGGCGGGGTGATCGCCATGGTCGGCCCGGCCGGCATGGGCAAGACCACCACGCTGGCCAAGCTGGCCGCGCGCTACGTGCTCAAGTACGGCGCGAACAACCTGGCGCTGGTGAGCATGGACAGCTTCCGCATCGGTGCCCAGGAGCAGCTCAAGACGCTGGGGCGTATCCTCAACGTGCCGGTCACCTATGTCGACCCGGGCGAGTCGCTGGCCCAGGCCCTGGAGCCGCTGCTGCGCAAGCGTGTGGTGCTGATCGACACCGCCGGCCTGCAGGCCAGCGACCCGGCGCTGCGCATGCAGCTCGAGACCCTGGCCGGGCGCGGCATCGCCGCGAAGAATTACCTGGTGCTGGCGACCACCAGCCAGAAGCAGGTGCTCACCGCCGCCTACCACAGCTACAAACGCTGTGGGCTGGCCGGTTGCATCCTGACCAAACTCGACGAAACGGCCTGTCTCGGTGAAGTGCTGAGCCTGGCTATCAGTCATGAGTTGCCGGTGGCCTATCTGACCGATGGGCCGCGCATTCCCGACGACCTGCAGCTACCGCGCAAGCACCAGTTGGTAAGCCGCGCTGTCAGTGTGCAATTGCAGGAAGAGCCCAGCGACGAGGCCATGGCCGACATGTTCGCTGATCTGTACCACAGCCCTGGCAAGCGCGCGGGTTGAGGGTGAATACTGTGCAAAGTACCTACATCATGGGGTTGCCCGGCCGGACCGTGGCCTTGAATGTTCAGCCCCTCATGTGGCCTGGGTCCAAGCGAGACAAGGTAAAGAACAGACATGGGTAGCATGCATCCCGTACAGGTGATCGCCGTGACCGGTGGCAAAGGTGGCGTCGGCAAGACTAACGTTTCAGTGAACCTGTCCCTGGCGCTGGCCGAGCTCGGCCGCCGGGTGATGTTGCTGGACGCCGACCTGGGCCTGGCCAATGTCGACGTTCTGCTGGGGCTCACGCCCAAGCGCACCCTCGCCGACGTGATCGAAGGCCGCTGCGAGTTGCGTGACGTACTGTTGCAGGGGCCTGGCGGTGTGCGCATCGTCCCGGCGGCCTCCGGCACGCAAAGCATGGTGCATCTGGCGCCCGCGCAGCACGCCGGCCTGATTCAGGCCTTCAGCGATATCGGCGACAATCTCGATGTGCTGGTGATCGACACGGCTGCGGGTATCGGTGACTCGGTGGTCAGCTTTGTTCGCGCCGCCCAGGAAGTGTTGCTGGTGGTGTGCGACGAGCCGACCTCGATCACCGACGCCTATGCGCTGATCAAGCTGCTCAACCGTGATTACGGGATGAATCGATTCCGTGTGCTGGCCAACATGGCCCAGAGCCCGCAGGAAGGCCGCAACCTTTTCGCCAAGTTGACCAAGGTCACGGACCGCTTCCTCGACGTCGCCCTACAATATGTCGGTGCCGTGCCTTACGACGAATGCGTGCGCAAGGCCGTGCAGAAGCAGCGGGCGGTCTATGAGGCCTTCCCTCGGTCCAAGTGTGCGCTGGCGTTCAAGGCCATCGCGCAGAAGGTCGATAGCTGGCCGCTGCCTGCCAACCCGCGTGGGCATCTGGAATTCTTTGTCGAGCGCCTGGTGCAACCCACCAGTGCAGGGCCGGTGCTATGAACGCGAGCGGTTTCAAGATGTACAGCAAGGCCGCCAAGGACGCGCAGTACGAGCTGATCGAGCGCTACGCGCCGTTGGTCAAGCGTATCGCCTACCACCTGCTGGCGCGCCTGCCGGCCAATGTCCAGGTCGAGGATCTGATCCAGGCCGGGATGATCGGCCTGCTGGAAGTGGCCAATAAATACGATGCCAGCAAGGGTGCCAGTTTCGAGACCTACGCCGGTATCCGCATCCGCGGCGCCATGCTCGACGAGGTGCGCAAGGGTGATTGGGCACCACGCTCGGTGCATCGCAACACGCGCATGGTCAGTGACGCGATCCGCTGTGTCGAAGCAAAGACGGGCCGTGACGCTAAAGATCACGAGGTTGCTGCCGAACTCCAATTGAGTCTCGATGATTACTACGGGATTCTGAATGACACCTTGGGCAGCCGCCTGTTCAGTTTCGACGACCTTTTGCAGGACGGCGAGCATGAAGGGCTGCACGAGGACGGAGCCAGCGGCCAGTTGGAGCCGGCGCGTGATCTGGAAGACGAGCGCTTCCAGGCTGCGCTGGCCGATGCGATCGCCAACCTGCCGGAGCGCGAACGCCTGGTCCTGGCGCTGTACTACGACGAAGAGTTGAACCTCAAGGAAATCGGTGAGGTGCTGGGGGTCAGCGAATCCCGTGTCAGCCAGTTGCACAGCCAGTGCGCCGCGCGTTTGCGTAGCCGCCTTGGGGAGTGGCGGGCACGTTGAACCCAGGTTCAGTGCAGTCGTTTTTTTGTAGTGCCGAATTGATTGAGCGCGCGCTCGGCGCCGAGCGCGTTAAAGACTGCTTGGAGGTCTAATTGAACAAAGACATGAAAATCCTCATCGTTGACGACTTTTCGACGATGCGGCGGATCATCAAGAACCTGTTGCGTGACCTGGGGTTCACCAACGTCAAGGAAGCTGATGACGGCAACACGGCACTGCCGATGCTCAACAGCGAGCCTTTTGACTTCCTGGTAACCGACTGGAACATGCCGGGCATGACCGGTATCGACCTGCTGCGCGCCGTTCGCGCCGACGAGCGTCTCAAGCACCTGCCGGTGTTGATGGTCACCGCAGAAGCCAAGCGTGAGCAGATCATCGAAGCGGCCCAGGCCGGCGTCAACGGCTATGTGGTCAAGCCTTTCACTGCTCTGGCGCTGAAAGAAAAGATCGAAAAGATCTTCGAACGCGTCAACGGCTGAGTCACGTCTGGGGGGCGCAATGGAGTCAACCAACAACTCTTTGGGTGAGTTCGAATCAACCCTGAAGAAGCATGCCCAGGAGCTGGTCGAGAGCCTCGAGCGCGGCCGCTTCGGTGAGGCGGTGCAGCTGATCCACCAACTGAACCAGACCCGCGACCGCGGGCTGTACCAGGAAGTCGGCAAGCTCACCCGCGAGCTGCACAGTGCGATCGTCAACTTCCAGATCGACCCGGCCATGCCGCAGGCCGAGGAAGTGTCGCAGATTACCGATGCCGCCGAGCGCCTCTCCTACGTGGTTCGCCTCACCGAAGGTGCGGCCAACCGCACCATGGACCTGGCGGAGGCATGCACCCCGGTGCTCAACGACCTTGCCAGCGAGGCCCAGAACCTTTCCGCCGACTGGCAGCGTTTCATGCGCCGCGAGGTGGCGGCGCCGGAATTCCGTGAGCTGGTCAAGCGCGTGGACAGTTTCCTGACGCATAGCGCCGAGGGTAATCAGAAGGTCGCGGGCCATATCAACGATATCGTCCTGGCCCAGGATTATCAGGATCTCACCGGCCAGGTGATCAAGCGGGTGACCACCTTGGTTACCGAAGTCGAAAGCAATCTGCTCAAGCTCGTGCTGATGGCAAGCCAGGTCGACCGTTTTGCCGGTATCGAACATGACCACCAGCAGCTGCGCGCTGAAAAAGATCAAGAAAAACATCCGACTCGGGGTGAAGGTCCGCAGATTCATGCCGATAAGCGTGAAGACGTCGTGTCCAGCCAGGACGATGTCGACGATCTGTTGTCCAGCCTGGGTTTTTAAGGAGCACGTTTAATGAGCTTCGGCGCCGATGAAGAAATCCTCCAGGATTTCCTGGTAGAAGCCGGCGAAATCCTCGAGCAACTGTCCGAGCAATTGGTCGAGCTGGAAAGCCGACCCGATGATGCGGACCTGCTCAATGCGATTTTCCGCGGTTTCCACACTGTAAAAGGGGGCGCCGGCTTCCTTCAGCTCAACGAGTTGGTGGAGTGCTGCCACATTGCCGAGAACGTGTTCGACATTCTGCGCAAGGGTGAGCGCCGGGTCGACGCGGAGCTGATGGACGTGGTGCTCGAAGCACTCGACACGGTCAACAGCATGTTCGGTCAGGTGCGTGAGCGCACCGACATCACGCCGGCCACGCCGGAACTGCTGGCTGCGCTGTCGCGTCTGGCCGAACCCGGTGGTGCCGAAGTGGCTGCCCCGGTGGAAGAGGTCGCCTCGGTCGACGAGGCCCCGGCCGCCGAGCCCGACATCACCGACACCGAGTTCGAGCAACTGCTCGATTCGCTCGATGCGGTCAAGGCCGAAGCTCAGGTTCATGAGCAGCTGCAGGGTGAACAGCTCAGCGCTGGCGGTGACGAGATTACCGACGCCGAATTCGAGTCGTTGCTCGACCAACTGCACGGCAAGGGCCAGTTTTCGCCCGATGCCGCTGCCAGTGTGCCTGCGGCCCCGGCCAGCGACGAGATCACCGACGACGAGTTCGAGTCGCTGCTCGATCAGTTGCATGGCAAAGGCACCTTCGCCGTCGACGCATTGCCTGGCGTCGCTGCGCCTGTAGCCAGCGCCGCACCCGCGGCGGCTGACGAGAGCATTACCGAACACGAATTCGAGGCGTTGCTCGACCAGTTGCACGGCAAGGGCAAGTTTTCTGGCGAAGCAGCTGTTGCCGCGGCGCCTGCCGCCGCCGTCGCAGCCGCCCCGGTCGCGGCCAAGGCCGAAGCCAAGCCGGTTGCCAAGCCTGCGCCGGCACCTGCGCCAGCCGCTGCCAAGCCTGCTGCCCCGGCCCGCGCGCCGGCGCCGGCTGCCGAAAAGCACGGCGCCAGCGAGGCGGAGACCACCGTACGGGTCGACACCGCGCGTCTGGACGAGATCATGAATATGGTCGGCGAACTGGTGCTGGTGCGTAACCGCCTGGTGCGCCTGGGGCTCAACAGCGGCGACGAGGCGATGTCCAAGGCCGTGTCCAACCTCGATGTGGTCACCGCCGACCTGCAGACCGCGGTCATGAAGACCCGCATGCAGCCGATCAAGAAAGTCTTCGGCCGCTTCCCGCGCCTGGTTCGCGACCTGGCCCGCCAGTTGAAGAAAGAGATCAACCTGGAACTGGTCGGCGAAGAGACCGACCTCGACAAGAACCTGGTCGAGGCCCTGGCCGACCCGTTGGTGCACTTGGTGCGCAACGCCGTCGACCATGGCGTCGAAATGCCCGACGAGCGCGAGGCTTCTGGCAAGTCGCGCATGGGCCGGGTGGTGCTGTCCGCCGAGCAGGAGGGCGACCACATCCTGCTGTCGATCTCCGACGACGGCAAGGGCATGGACCCGAGCATCCTGCGCGCCAAGGCCGTGGAAAAGGGCCTGATGGACAAGGATGCGGCCGATCGCCTGAGCGAGTCGGACTGCTACAACCTGATCTTCGCCCCGGGCTTCTCGACCAAGACCGAGATTTCCGACGTATCCGGCCGCGGCGTCGGCATGGACGTGGTGAAGACCAAGATTTCCCAGCTCAACGGCTCGATCAACATCTTCTCGGCCAAAGGCCAGGGTTCGAAGATCGTCATCAAGGTGCCGCTGACCCTGGCGATCATGCCGACGCTGATGGTGATGCTGGGCAACCAGGCCTTCGCCTTCCCGCTGGTCAACGTCAACGAGATCTTCCACCTCGACCTGTCGCGCACCAACGTGGTCGACGGCCAGGAAGTGGTGATCGTGCGCGACAAGGCGCTACCGCTGTTCTACCTCAAGCGTTGGCTGGTCCAGGACCAGGAGCACGAGGAGCAGCACGAAGGTCACGTGGTGATCCTCTCGGTTGGCACCCAGCGCATCGGTTTCGTCGTCGATCAGTTGGTCGGCCAGGAAGAGGTGGTGATCAAGCCGCTGGGCAAGATGCTGCAGGGCACCCCGGGCATGTCCGGCGCGACCATCACCGGTGACGGCCGTATCGCGCTGATCCTCGACGTCCCGAGCATGCTCAAGCGTTACGCCGCCCGGCGTATTTGATTTCGGTGGCGCGCCCAGGCGGGTGCGCCGCCTAACGGAGTGTTTATGGCAGTCAAGGTCCTGGTGGTGGATGATTCCGGTTTCTTCCGCCGCCGCGTCTCGGAAATTCTCTCTGCGGACCCGACGATCCAGGTCGTGGGTACCGCGACCAACGGCAAGGAAGCGATCGACCAGGCGCTGGCGCTCAAACCCGATGTCATCACCATGGACTATGAAATGCCCATGATGGACGGCATCACCGCAGTGCGCCACATCATGCAGCGCTGCCCGACGCCGGTATTGATGTTCTCCTCGTTGACCCACGAAGGCGCCCGCGTCACCCTCGATGCCCTGGATGCCGGTGCGGTCGACTACCTGCCGAAGAATTTCGAAGACATCTCGCGCAACCCGGAAAAGGTCAAGCAGATGCTGTGCGAGAAGGTCCACACCATCTCGCGCAGCAATCGCCGCTTCAGTGCCTATTCCAGCCCGGCACCGGCAGCAGCGCCGACGCCGGCCAGCAGCCACGCCCCAGCCAGCAGCTTCGCTGGCACCGCGCCTGCGCGCACTGCCGCCCCGGCCCGTGCCGCGGCACCGGCTGCCGCGCATTCGCCGGCACCCAAGCGCAAGCCATACAAACTGGTCGCCATCGGCACCTCCACGGGTGGCCCGGTGGCGCTGCAGCGGGTGCTGACCCAGCTGCCCGCCGGTTTCCCGGCGCCGATCGTGCTGATCCAGCACATGCCGGCTGCCTTCACCAAGGCCTTTGCCGAACGCTTGGACAAATTGTGCAAGATCAGCGTCAAGGAGGCCGAGGACGGTGACGTGTTGCGCCCTGGCCTGGCCCTGCTGGCTCCGGGTGGCAAGCAGATGATGGTCGACGGCCGTGGCACGGTGAAGATCCTGCCGGGCGACGAACGTTTGAACTACAAGCCTTGCGTGGATATCACCTTCGGCTCCGCCGCAAAATCCTACGGCGACAAGGTGCTCTCGGTGGTTCTCACCGGCATGGGCGCCGATGGCCGCGAAGGCGCGCGCCTGCTCAAGCAGGGTGGCAGCACCGTGTGGGCGCAGGATGAAGCCAGCTGCGTGATCTATGGCATGCCCATGGCCATCGTCAAGGCCAACCTCGCCGACGCCGTCTACAGCCTGGACGAGATCGGCAAGCACCTGGTCGAGGCTTGCGTCTGATGGATGTGTTGAGCCTGATCGGCCTGATCCTCGCCTTTGTCGCCATCGTCGGCGGTAATTTCATGGAGGGCGGCCACGTCGGTGCGCTGATCAACGGCCCGGCGGCGCTGATCGTGCTGGGCGGTACCCTGGCGGCGGCATTGCTGCAGTCGCCGTTGTCATCGTTCAAGCGTGCCTTGCAGATCGTCCGCTGGATCTTCTTCCCGCCACGGGTCGATCTGGCCGGGGGCATCGACCGGGTGGTGAACTGGAGCCTGACGGCGCGCAAGGAGGGTCTGCTGGGCCTGGAAGGCGTGGCTGACTCCGAGCCAGATCCCTATGCGCGCAAAGGCCTGCAACTGCTGGTCGACGGCGCCGAGCCGGAAGCCATTCGCAGCATCCTCGAAGTCGACTTCCTGACCCAGGAGTCCCGTGACATCCAGGCCGCCAAGGTATTCGAGAGCATGGGCGGCTACGCGCCGACCATCGGTATCATCGGCGCGGTCATGGGCCTGATCCATGTGATGGGCAACCTGGCCGACCCGTCGCAGCTGGGCAACGGCATCGCCGTGGCGTTCGTCGCCACCATCTATGGCGTGGCCAGTGCCAACCTGATCCTGCTGCCGGTCGCCAACAAGCTGAAGGCCATCACCCTGCGCCAATCGCGTTACCGCGAGATGCTGCTCGAAGGCCTGCTGTCGATCGCCGAAGGCGAGAACCCACGCTCGATCGAGCTGAAGCTGCAAGGCTTCATGGAGTAAGCCATGGCCCGCCGTCGCAAGATCGAAGAGCACGAGAACCACGAGCGTTGGCTGGTCTCGTATGCCGACTTCATTACCCTGCTGTTCGCTTTCTTCGTGGTCATGTACTCGATCTCGTCGATCAACGAGGGCAAGTACAAGCAGATATCCCAGGCGCTGATCGGGGTGTTCAACGACCCCGAGCGCAGCATGAAACCGATCCCCATCGGCGATGAGCGGCCGTTGAGCGTCAAGCCGGCCGAGCCGTTGATCAAGGATAGCGAGCAGACCGACGCCGGCCTGGCCCAGACCAGCGCCGATCCGCTCAAGACCATCACCGACGATGTGCGTGACGCTTTCGGTGACCTGATCAAGTCCGACCAGATGACCGTGCGCGGCAACGAACTGTGGGTGGAGATCGAGCTCAACTCCTCGCTGCTGTTCGCCAGTGCCGACGCCATGCCCAGCGATGTCGCCTTCGAGATCATCGAGAAGGTGGCCCGGATCCTCAAACCGTTCGCCAACCCGGTGCATGTGGAAGGCTTCACCGATAACCTGCCGATCCGCACTGCGCAGTATCCGACCAACTGGGAGCTGTCGTCGGCGCGGGCGGCGAGCATCGTGCGCCTGCTGGCCATGGAGGGTATCAGCCCGGCTCGCATGGCCTCGGTGGGGTATGGCGAGTACCAGCCGGTAGCGAGCAACGACAGCGCCGAAGGCCGTGCGCGCAATCGGCGCGTGGTACTGGTGATCTCGCGCAACCTCGAGGTGCGTCGCAGCCTGACCGGCAGTGGCAGCGCCAATGCCACCCCGGATGCGGCGATGCGCCGGGCTGGCACACAAAGTGCACCAGCCTCGCCAGCAGCGGGGGGCGGGGGCTGATTTCGTCAATTCCCCGTCACTGAATTTCACACCGTTCCCGGCAGGGCAGGCGGCCATCCCGGGAGGAAGCAACGCACGATGAGAGTCTGGGCAGTAGCCAATCAAAAAGGTGGCGTCGGCAAGACCACCACCACCATCGCCCTGGCCGGCCTGCTGGCCGAGGCGGGTAAGCGCGTGGTCGTGGTCGACCTTGACCCGCACGGTTCGATGACCAGCTACTTCGGGCACAACCCCGATGCGCTGGAGCACAGCTGCTACGACCTGTTCCTGCACAAGGGCACGGTGCCCGAAGGGCTGCCGGGCCAATTGCTGCTGCCCACCAGTGACGAACGCATCTCGCTGCTGCCGTCGAGCACTGCATTGGCGGTGCTGGAGCGCCAGTCGCCGGGGCAGAGTGGCCTGGGCCTGGTGATCGCCAAGAGTCTGGCGCAGCTGTGGCAGGATTTCGACTTCGCCCTGATCGACAGCCCACCCTTGCTGGGCGTGCTGATGGTCAACGCCCTGGCCGCCAGCCAGCAGTTGGTGATCCCGGTGCAGACCGAGTTTCTCGCGGTCAAGGGCCTGGAGCGCATGGTCGGCACGCTGGGGATGATCAACCGTTCACGCAAGCAGGCGTTGCCGTACCAGATCGTGCCGACCCTGTTCGACCGCCGCACCCAGGCTTCGCTGGGTACCCTGAAGGTGCTGCGCGACACTTATGGCGACCAGGTCTGGCAAGGTTACATTCCGGTGGATACGCGCTTGCGTGATGCCAGCCGCAACGGCGTCACGCCTTCGCAGTTCGATGGCAAGAGCCGTGGCGTGGTCGCTTACCGGGCGCTGCTCAAGCACCTGCTCACTTACCGCTCCGCGTTGCAGGTGGCCTGATGAACCAGGCCCCGCACATCACCACCAAGCCTCAGATGGCCTTGCAGTCCTACCTTGATGGGTTGCTGCAGGAGGCCACCGAGCCGCTCGAGTTGCCGCACGAGCAAGACGCGCCAGGCGCGCAGCCCGTGGAACAGGCTCCCGGCGATGAGTTCGAGGCGGCGGTACGCGAGGAACAGGCCCGCGATGCCCAGCGCCAGGTAGCGCCGGTCATGCCTGCGCCCCGGCCTTTCGCCGAGCCGCAGGCCAAGATCCTGCCGACCGTGCTGCCACCCGCCGCGCCAGTGATGGAGCCGGTGGTCGCCGTGGTCGAGCACGAGGTGGTGGCTGAGGCCAGCATCCCGGTGCTGACCGATACCCCGGCCATCGCGCCCGCGATGCCGCTGGTGGAGCTGCATGTGTCGGCTTCACCTGGCGCGCCGACACCGCCGACCACGGTCGATGGGCGCCCGGAATGGGCCGCTGAGCCGTTCGAGTGCCTGCTGTTCGATGTCGCCGGGTTGACCTTGGCGGTACCGCTGGTGTGCCTGGGGTCGATCTATACCCTGGCCGGTCAGGAGCTGACGCCGCTGTTCGGCCAGCCGGACTGGTTCCTCGGTATCCTCACGTGCCAGGCGGGCAACCTAAAGGTGCTCGACACGGCGCGCTGGGTGATGCCGGACCGTTACCGCGACGACTTCCGTCAGGGCCTGCAGTACGTTATTTCGGTCCAGGGCTACGAGTGGGGATTGGCCGTACATCAGGTCAGCCGCTCGTTGCGTCTGGACCCGAACGAGATCAAGTGGCGTAGCCAGCGTGGCCAACGCCCGTGGCTGGCCGGCACGGTGATCGAACACATGTGCGCGCTGCTCGATGTCGCCGAATTGGCCGAGCTGATCGCCAGTGGTGCGGTCAAGAAAATGAACACCAAACACAACTGAATCAACGCCGCTACTGCCGCGGTAATACAGAGCACACCGCCAATGGCGGATTTTGAGGGCTAGGGGAATGAAAAAGTCGTCTGCACAAGGTTCCGAAGATCCGATCCTGCAGTGGGTAACCTTCCGTCTGGACAACGAGTCCTACGGCATCAATGTCATGCAGGTGCAGGAAGTCCTGCGCTATACCGAGATCGCCCCGGTACCGGGCGCCCCCAGCTATGTGCTGGGCATCATCAACCTGCGCGGCAACGTGGTGACGGTGATCGACACCCGCCAGCGCTTCGGCCTGATGTCGAGCGAAGTCACCGACAACACCCGCATCGTCATCATCGAGGCGGACAAGCAGGTGGTCGGTATCCTCGTCGACAGCGTTGCTGAAGTGGTGTACCTGCGTCAGTCGGAGATCGAGACCGCGCCGAACGTCGGCAACGAAGAATCGGCCAAGTTCATCCAGGGCGTGTGCAACAAGAACGGCGAGCTGCTGATCCTGGTCGAGCTGGACAAGATGATGACCGAGGAAGAGTGGTCCGAGCTGGAGAACATCTGAGTTGATCTTCGAGGTTGCTGTCATCTTCCTGGCGCTGCTGTGGGCCCTGAGCCTGTGGTTCTTCCTCAACTACAGCAAGCGCCAGCGCGAGCTGGCCGCCCAGCAGGCCCAGGGCGATGCGCTGCGTGACCAGCGCATCAAAGACCTCGCCAAGCGTCTGGACGACTACCAGAACGGCACCGTGCGCATGGGCGAAGCGATCCATGAGTTGCGCGCGGTGCTGGCGCCGTTGCCTGAGAAGCTGCAGCAACTCGAGCAGCGCGACCCCAACAGCGTGACCTTCGCCCAGGCCGCCAAGCTGGTGGGGATGGGCGCCAGCGTCGAGGAGCTCACCCAGACCTGCGGCTTGACCCAGGCCGAGGCGCAGTTGATGAGCAAGCTGCACCGCGGCGAGTGATCACGGTTGCCCAGCTTGGTGTTGTAGCTACCGCTCATTCGGATCCTTGCCGTTGCATCAGGTCCTGGCCCAGGAGTGGTTACCGCCGACCTTGGCAATCCGATTCAAAGGCAAGAGGGCGTGCGTGGCTTGCGCCACCGCGTCCGGGTTCACGTACTGCCAGGCATTTACCTTGGGCAGGCAACTCAGATTGAACACCTGTCGCAGGCGGTAGAGGCTCGCCAGCTCTCGATCGAGCACATCGGTGAGCAGGCGTGGCCCTGTCAACCGGCTCAGTTCGCTGGCATAACGATAGAATCCCGCTGGGTCGCTGGCCAGGTCCGGCTTGCTGTCGTAGAACGCCGGGCTGGCCTGGAACCGCGCGTGCATCTCCTCGAGGATGGCCTTGAGCGTCGGGTTGTTGGCATGGCTGCCGATCATGCTGGTGTTGTACAGGCAGGTCATACCCATCTTCTCGTTGGACATCGGTGGCGGCAGCACCAGGCCGTCAGGGGTTGCCAGCAAAGGCACTCGGTCGATAGGCTCGCCGGGCTGGCCAAGGCCTTGCCCGTCGACCACGTAGGGATACTCGCCGGCTGCCAGGAAGCTGTCGTCCACATCCATGTATAAGCCGCCTTGCTGGTCGAGCATGTAGTAACGCAAGGTGTCCGATGCCGAGGCGAAGTTGGTCGCTACCCCGCCATTGCCGTCCAGCGCCGCCTGATATTGCCGATGGTAGGGGCTCTGCTTGAACGCCTTGTAGAACGGCTGCTCCTCCAGGGGTAACACCTGCAAATCGGGCGCTCCTTCGGCGAGCAGGCGCAGATTTTGCTCGTACGCGGCCGTGTTGGCGTTCGACAGGTACAGGCGGTAGGTGTAGGTGCTGTTCTTCAGTTGGGTGGCGTTGTGGCCCAGGTTGTCGATCAAGTCGGCGCCGATGGCTCTGTCGCCCACCCACAGACAGGAGATGGTCTTTGCAATGGGGGCGCTGCCAAGGGCGGGGGCGAGAGGAAGTTCGAGGGGCAGGGGCAGGTCCACGCCCAGCGCTCGCAAGGTGACGCTGCGCATCAGGTCGGTGATCGGGCGTCCGCGCTCCACGAAACGCAACTCCCTGGAGCCCGCGCGGGCCGCGTAGAGTCGAGGACTGACTTGGTTGGTGTCGCGTTCGATGATGAACGCGTCCTGCTCCATGTCGTACACCACTTCTTCATTGTAGGTATCGATACAGGTCGAGAGCATGTCCGGTCGGCCATCGTACCTGGGGCTCCTGATCACCGCGCCGGCGGTGGCCTCGTCGGCTCCAGCCAGGGGCGCGATATTGTCGGGAATGTTGAAGTAGCGGGCCACTTCCATTTCAGGGAGCCGCGGGGCGTCCAGTGGGCTAAGCGGGTAGCCCCATTGCTCGTTGATCCGGCTGGGAAGAATGACGAAGCCTTCGCTCTTGACCCGGAACAACTGGCCGAGGTGTTCGAGCGCGACTGGCAGGACCGTTGCGTTGAGCAGGCCGTAGGTGAGGGTCTGGACACCTTCGGCCTGTCGTTGTGCGTCCTTGCCGTTGATGGCCTGGTCCAGCCCCAGGCCGAATTGGGCAATGCCGCCGGCGGCAACGATCACCAACAGTTCGGGCACCACCAGCGCCAGCGGCGCCAGCAGGTTCATGGCCGAATTCAGGTAGCCGCGCCAGCGGGCTTTGCTCACGTCGTAATCGCTGGTGATGATGAAATCGGCGTCGGCATAGGTTCGGGCTTTCTGGCGTTCGGCCAGTGCCTGGAACAGGTCGCCGGTCAGCGGCGCGCTGTAATGTTCTGGCCGGTAATGCACGTACTGGCGCGCAGACCAGGGCCCGTCCGTGGTGAAACCGGCGCGCTGCGGCGAGCGGTGGTGTATGGCAGGGTAGGTCCCAAGGCCGATCAGGGCTTCGTCCAGGCCGCTGAAATCCAGGCCATCCGGCCCGTCGGCTTGGGCGAAGTAGCGCTTCAGCGCGGCACGCTTTTGCCCGTCCCGGCATTGCACGCCGACCCAGTCGCGCAGGGCGTCCAGATTGGCGAATTGGTGCAAGGGCGAGCTGTTGCCGGGCAAGTAGAGCACGACCAGCGAGGCATCAGTGGTGCTTAGCAGCAGTGCGTCGGTACTGGCGTAGCCATAGATGTTCAGCGTGCAGGCCTGCAGGCCTGGGGCCTCCTCACTCAGGCCGGCGGCTTGCCAGGCGAGCTTGCGCGCCGCATCGCTGAGGCTGCCTTCCTGTACCTGTTTGTTGCAGGCGGTGATGAAGGCAAGCTTGGCCGTCAATCGATGGCTGGCGAAGGACGCTTCCCAATAGTTGTCCAGCATAGTCGCGTAGGCAGTGTGCAGGTCCAGATCCCAGATGAACGACTGGAACGCCTCGGCCGCGACCAGTACATGGCTGCTGGCATCGATACGCTCGGGTTGTTCGATACGGAATAGGCCGTTGTAGACCTGATAGCTGGCGCCGGTTTGCCATTGGCTGGGCGTGGGCAGGGCGTCGACGAAAGTGACGGGGCCATCGGGGAAAGTGCCGGCCCAGGGGCTGGCGAACAGCGCGCCGGCCAGGTTGTTGTTGGTTTCACCTTGCCAGTTGCTCAGTACCGCCTGGGTCAGAGTCATGCGTTCGATGACCGTGGCGAGGTAGCCCTGCGCCCCTTGTGGCTGGTAGTGGAAGGTGACAACCGCGACCCGGTCCGGATCCAGCGGCTGGCCGCGCCCGGCGCTCCAGGTGCGGATGGCGTTGGCCGCTGCCCGGTCGGGGCGGGGGAAGCTTTTGAGGTGATCGCGGACGAACTGCACGCCGCTGGCGTTGATGTTGAGCTTAAGCATGATCCAGGCCTGGTGGTGGGGGGAGCCTGCATGGTTGGCCATAAGCTTTTGCCAACTGCGGTGCATATTTGAGCCTGAATGACTGCTCAATCCCTGCTAGCGCCAAGTTCATGCAGCGCTGAAGCGTTAGTTACTACGGCCCTTGGTCAGCGCAGGTGGGGCCGGCACATTCGGATGGGATGCAGGTGTTAGCCTGTGCAGCGCACTCGCCGTTGTGGACGTCGCTAGGATCCAGGCTCAGTCATTTTCTGGAAGACCATGCTATGAGCTTGAATCATGTCGTTGTGAATACGCCCGTGGATCCGCCTCGGCACGAACCTTTGCCTTTTCGTGATCGTCAGTTGGCAATTTTTCAGGAGGGTACGGCACTGCGTATCGAAGTGCTGATTAAGGCCGTTGAGCTACGTGTGGAACCACGACTGAGCGGTATCTCCATACACGTGTGGGACGTTGTCTACGAGGTGGAACCGGCACCTGGACAACTGCTGCATATCAAGACCGGCAAGGGCAATGACAAGGTGCTCATGTTGACCGATGCCAGCACCCTCGCGGTGATAGAAACAGGGGAGGGTGATGATGAAGTCCATCTGCAGCGCATGGGGTCGGCGCAGACAGGGGGCAGCGTCGTGGTCGGTGCTGGGCCTGGCGCGGATCGAGTCATTGCCAAGGGCCAGGCCGATGTCGAGATCGAGGGCGGCTCCGGCAACGACTTGATCGTCAGCGATGCCGACCTTGGCATGTTGCACTGTGGGCCCGGCGATGACAGGGTTTACGTCGAGGGCGGGCGGGCGATCATCGAAGCGCTCACTGGCGATAACCGCTTGACCACTGGCGCACTCGATGATCGGGTGTACGGTAGGGTCGGAAATGTTACCCCGGTCGATGGTTTCGATGCCCCGCTGATGCACTCGCTGGATGATGCTTCGCTCCCTCAAGCCTACACTCAGACGTTCGATATCCAAGGCTCGCCTGAGTACATCCAACACGTTATCCGTCACTTGAACGTACTCAGGGCGAGCCCGACGGCGTCGGTGCTGCTCGAAGATCTGGTGGCTAGAAATGTGAAAGTGAAGATCGAGCATAGCGACATGCTTGACAATGCCACGGCCGGCTACGACAGGGCCCAAGGAGGGGCAGGCGTGGTGAACGGTAGCCGAGGGGCTCGGATCCAAGAAATGGTGGTTTCCTATAATCCTCTTGTCCACATGCCCGGTTTTCCTTCGCTGGTGATCCTATATCATGAGCTTTGCCATGCTTGGAACTTCGCGACCGGCAGCATTCTGGGTAACGGTGAAATGCAGGCCGTCGGCCTCGACAGCGGTCAGCCGCCCTTTGACTTCGATGATGACGCCGCCACTCCGGCGGTAAGCACCAACCCTGATCCATTCAACGAAAACGCGCTACGTCGTGAGCTCGGTTTGCCTGCTCGGCTGACTTATCCCTGAGCGGATGGCGGCAGGTGCAGCAATGTTGGCGTGATGTCGCGTTCACTTGGCGGTTCGTCGGCGAAGCCTACCGGCACCTTGCCGCGCAGTTGCCAGGCGAAGGCGATGATTTCGGCGATGGTCAGGTACAGCGCTTCGGGAATCTGCTCGCCCAACTCTAGGCGTGCCAGCAGGCGCACCAGTTCGGCGTTCTCGTAGATTGGCACTTCGTGCTCACGGGCCAGGGCGAGGATGGCTTCGGCCAGTTCGTCGTCGCCCTTGGCGCTCAGGGTCGGGGCCTGTTGGCCGTCGTAGCTCAGGGCGATGGCCTGGCGTGGCTGTTTGTGCTTCATGCGGTTTCATCCACCCAACGTTGCTCGAGGCGTGTGCGCGGGCCCTGCGGGGGCGTGCCGGGGTGGCACTCCAGGTCGCCGACATCCAGCCCACGGGCCAGCAGGCGCTCGCGCAGGGTGCCAAGCTGACTGTCGATCAAGCGCGCGGTACGTTCCTGTTCCGCCCACAGCTGGCCTGACAGTCGGCCCTGGATCAATTGTGCCTGTACCTGCAGCGGGCCCAGTGGCACCAGGTCGAAGGCCAGCTCTATACGCCATAGGGCCTGCAGCGGATCATGCTGTTCGCGCTCCCGTTCGGTTTGCTGTTTCGGGGTCTCCTCGCGTTGCAGCTTGACCTGCAGGGGGATGAATTCCTGGCCATGGCGTACCGGCACTTCGGTCTGCCAGGTGGTCTGCTGGTTGCCGTTCTCGAGCGTGCCGCTTTGTTGCAGGCTGGACAGCGAGTGGCTTTGCAAGCGGGAAATGGCGGCAGCGGCCAGGCGCAGCAATTGTTGCAAATCGCCTTCGCTTTCCAGCTTCTGCAGCAGGCGCGAGGGCAGGGGGAATGCACTGGGCAATGGCCGAGGGCTGACCTGGCCAAGCATGCCCAGGGCACTGCGGGCCAGGCCGGGCAGGGCCTGGGCGAGGGTGCCAGTCGCCAGCGCGGGGGCCAGCGGCGGGTGTCCGGGAACATTGGGCAGTGCCTGGGCGACCAGCTTGACCAGCTGCGCCTTCAGGTCGGGCGCTATACCGCTGGCCAGCCCGCCGAGTAGTTTGGACTCGAAGAACGTGCCGCTATTATTGAGCGCCTGCGCCAGCCCCTTGGCATCCCCCATTTGCCGTGCATCCGGCAGGCTGGCGAGCAGGCGTTCGGCACTGGCACGCAGCTCGGGGGCGGCATCGGGGTTGCTGGTGATCCGCTGCAGGTTGTCGAGTACGCCCGGCAGCGAGGCCTGGAGGCTCTGTTGGGTCGACAGATGCTGGGTGACGGCCAACTGGTCCTGGCGACCGCTCAGGGGCACGAAGCGCAACGCCTGCTCGCCCTGCACCAGCGCGCTGAGCAGGCTGCCCACGGGGAGCCTGCGCGGGCTGTCGATGGCCAGGGTGGCACCGGCCTGGCTGCTGTTTAGCAGGCTCACCAGCGAGCGGAAGGTGACGGCTGAGCCAGGGCTTTGCGGCAGGGCCTGGCTGGTCAGCACCTTGGCCTGCAGCAAGGTGCCGACCGGGAGCTGCCGGGTATCCAGTTGAGTCAAGGTGGCGATGTTGCCGGCAATGGCCTGCTGCACCATCACCGCCAGGCGGCTGCTCTCGGGCTGGGTGACGGTGATCAAACTGCCGGGGGGCATCGGCTGGCTGGCGGTGGTCAATACCTGGATCTGGTTGCCATTGGCCTGGGTGAGCCGCAGCAGCATCTGGAATTCCTGACCGATCTGGCGCAGGGTGACGACCTCGGCTTCGGCGGTCTCTCCAGGCGGCAGCAGACCGGGCTGGGCTTGCAGCAGGCGCAGCAGTTCGCCGGACATCGCGGCCCTTGTCGCTTGGGCGCTTACCGCGGTTTGTGTGCTGAGACTATTGATTTCAGTCATGATTGTATACAACCTGTCGAACCAGCCCTCTTGGCAGCGCGGTGGCGCGTGCAATAATGCCGCTCGCTCGCCATTGCCAGTATAACGGCAAGGGTTGAAGCGACTTGAGACACAGACTGCATAAGGCGATACCGTGACCCTTCACCTCCAAGCCGCGGGCCTGGCCTGCGAGCGCGACTGGCGGCTGCTGTTCGAGCACCTGCACTTCGAGCTGCACCCTGGCGACATGCTGCAGGTCGCCGGCCCCAACGGCAGCGGCAAGACTAGCCTGCTGCGCCTGCTGGCAGGGCTCATGCAACCCACCGCCGGGCAGATCCTGCTGGGGGGCGAGCCGTTGGCCGAGCAACGCCATGCCCTGGCCAGCATCCTGCTGTGGATCGGCCACGCCGCCGGGATCAAGGACTTGCTCACCGCCGAAGAGAACCTTGCCTGGCTCTGCGCATTGCATCGCCCGGCCAACCGCGAGGCGATCTGGAAGGCGCTGGAGGCCGTCGGCCTGCGCGGTTTCGAGGATGTGCCCTGCCATACCCTGTCCGCCGGCCAGCAGCGCCGGGTGGCCCTGGCTCGGTTGTACCTCGACAGCCCGCCGCTGTGGATCCTCGACGAACCTTTCACCGCCCTCGACAAGCAGGGCGTGGCGCAACTGGAAGCGCACCTTGCAGCGCACTGCGAGCAGGGTGGTACCGTGGTGCTGACCACCCACCATACGCTCGAACGCAAGCCATCCGGCTATCGCGAGCTGAACCTGGGACAATGGGCGGCATGAGCGTATTCCTTCTTCTGTTGCGCCGCGAGGCGCGTCTGTTGTTCCGCCGCCCGGCGGAGCTGGCCAACCCGCTGGTGTTCTTCGCCATCGTCGTCGCCCTGTTCCCCCTGGCGGTAGGGCCAGAGACGCAATTGTTGCAAACCTTGTCGCCAGGACTGGTCTGGGTCGCGGCCTTGCTGGCGGTACTGTTGTCGCTGGACGGGTTGTTCCGCAGTGATTTCGAGGACGGCTCGCTCGAGCAGTGGGTGCTTTCGCCGCACCCGCTGGCCATGCTGGTGCTGGCCAAGGTGCTGGCGCACTGGATCTTTTCCGGGTTGGCGCTGGTATTGTTGGCACCACTGCTGGCGCTGATGCTGGGTTTGCCGCCCAGTTGCCTGCCGGTGCTGCTCGCCTCCCTGCTGTTGGGCACCCCGGTGCTGAGCCTGCTGGGCGCGGTGGGGGCGGCGCTGACGGTCGGTCTCAAGCGCGGTGGTCTGCTGCTGGCATTGCTGATTCTGCCGTTGTATATCCCTGTATTGATCCTGGGCAGTGGTGCGTTGCAGGCGGCGTTGCAGAATATGCCCGCCACCGGTCATCTGCTCTGGCTCGCCAGCCTGACGGCGCTGGCGGTGACACTGGCACCCTTTGCGATCGCGGCCGGGCTGAAGATCAGCGTCGGCGAATAACGAGTGCCGGGCATTGCAGCCCGGCCAACACCCTGGATGTACCCTGATGAAAATAAGCTGGACGTGGTTCCACAAGCTAGGCTCCCCAAAATGGTTCTATGCCATCAGCGGCCGCATGCTGCCGTGGCTGACCGTTTGCGCCATCGTGCTGTTGCTGGTCGGCATCACCTGGGGGCTGGCCTTCGCCCCCCAGGACTACCAGCAGGGCAACAGTTTCCGCATCATCTATATCCATGTGCCGACCGCCATGCTGGCGCAGTCGTGCTATGTGATGCTCGCCGTGGCGGGCGTGGTGGGGCTGGTGTGGAAGATGAAACTGGCCGATGTCGCGCTGCAGTGCGCGGCGCCGATCGGTGCCTGGATGACCGCGGTGGCGCTGGTCACCGGGGCGATCTGGGGCAAGCCCACCTGGGGCAGTTGGTGGGTCTGGGATGCGCGCCTGACCTCCATGCTCATCCTGCTGTTCCTGTACTTCGGCATCATCGCCCTGGGCCAGGCCATCAGCAATCGCGACAGCGCGGCCAAGGCCTGCGCGGTACTGGCGATCGTCGGCGTGATCAACATCCCGATCATCAAATACTCGGTGGAGTGGTGGAACACCCTGCACCAGGGCGCCACCTTCACCCTCACCGAAAAGCCGGCAATGCCGGTGGAAATGTGGGCGCCGCTGCTGATCACCGCGTTGGGCTTCTATTGCTTCTTCGGCGCCGTGCTGCTGCTGCGCATGCGTCTGGAAGTGCTCAAGCGCGAAGCGCGGGCCAGCTGGGTCAAGGATGAAGTGCTGAGCCAGCTTGGCCGGGAGGCGGCACGATGAGTTTTGCCTCCTTCGCTGATTTTCTCGCCATGGGCCATCATGGCCTGTACGTCTGGTCGGCCTATGGCATTTGCCTGGCGGTGCTGGCGCTGAATGTCGCCGCGCCGCTGCTGGCCCGCCGTCGCTACCTGCAAGAAGAGGCGCGTCGTCTGCGCCGGGAGAACAAACCGTGAATCCGCAGCGCAAGAAACGCCTGTTCATCATCCTCGGCCTGTTGGCCGGTGTCGGCGTCGCCGTGGGCTTTGCCCTGAGTGCGCTGCAGCAGAACATCAACCTGTTCTACACCCCGACGCAGATCGCCAACGGCGAGGCGCCCCTGGACACCCGCATCCGCGCCGGCGGCATGGTCGAGAAGGGCTCGGTGCAGCGCTCGGCCGACTCGCTCGACGTACGCTTCGTGGTCACCGACTACAGCAAATCGGTGCCGATCACCTACCGTGGCATTCTCCCCGACCTGTTCCGCGAAGGGCAGGGCATCGTCGCCCTCGGCAAACTCAACGCTGACGGCGTGGTGGTGGCCGACGAGGTATTGGCCAAGCACGACGAGAAATACATGCCGCCGGAAGTCACCAAGGCCCTGAAGGAAAGCGGCCAGGCCGCCAGCGATGCGGGGGCCAAGCCATGAACGCGGCTCTGGTGATCCCCGAACTGGGCCAATTGGCGATGATCCTGGCCATCTGCTTCGCCGCCGTGCAGGCCAGCGTGCCGCTGCTCGGCGCTTGGCGCGGCGACAGCCTGTGGATGGGCCTGGCGCGGCCGGCGGCCTGGGGGCAGTTCGCCTTCCTGGCCTTCGCCTTTGCCTGCCTTACCCACGCCTTCATGACCGACAACTTCTCGGTCGCCTATGTGGCCAGCAACTCCAACAGCGCCTTGCCCTGGTACTACAAGTTCAGTGCCGTCTGGGGCGCGCACGAAGGCTCGCTGCTGCTGTGGGCGTTGATCCTCGGCGGCTGGACCTTCGCCGTGTCGGTCTTCTCGCGGCAGTTGCCCCAGGTGATGCTGGCCCGGGTGCTGGCGGTGATGGGCATGATCAGCGTGGGTTTCCTGAGTTTCCTGATCATCACTTCCAATCCGTTCCAGCGCCTGCTGCCGCAGGTGCCGGGCGACGGACGCGACCTCAACCCGCTGCTGCAGGACTTCGGCCTGATCGTCCACCCACCGATGCTGTACATGGGCTACGTGGGCTTCTCGGTGGCTTTCGCCTTCGCCATCGCCGCCTTGCTCGGCGGGCGCCTGGACGCGGCCTGGGCGCGCTGGTCGCGGCCCTGGACCATCGTCGCCTGGGCCTTCCTCGGCGTCGGCATCACCCTCGGCTCGTGGTGGGCCTACTACGAACTGGGCTGGGGCGGCTGGTGGTTCTGGGATCCGGTCGAAAACGCCTCGTTCATGCCCTGGCTGGTCGGTACGGCGCTGATCCACTCGCTGGCGGTCACCGAAAAGCGCGGGGTGTTCAAGAGCTGGACCGTGCTGCTGGCCATCGCCGCGTTCTCCCTGAGCCTGCTGGGTACATTCCTGGTGCGTTCCGGTGTACTGACCTCGGTGCACGCGTTCGCCGCCGATCCTTCGCGCGGCATCTTCATCCTGTTCTTCCTGCTGTTCGTGGTCGGCGGCTCGCTGACCCTGTTCGCCCTGCGCGCCCCGGTGGTCAAGAGCCAGGTGGGCTTTGCCCTGTGGTCCCGTGAAACCTTGCTTCTGGCCAACAACCTGGTGCTGGTGGTGGCGGCCTCGATGATCCTGCTCGGCACCCTCTATCCGCTGGTGCTAGACGCCCTGACCGGGGCCAAGCTGTCGGTCGGCCCGCCGTATTTCGACGCCTTGTTCCTGCCGCTGATGGCGCTGCTGATGGTGGTGCTGGGTATCGGTGTGGTGGTGCGTTGGAAGGACACCCCCGGCAAGTGGCTGGCCGGCATGCTGACCCCGGTGCTGGTCGGTAGCGCGGTGCTGGCACCGGTCGCCGGGCTGATCGTCGACGATTTCGATTGGCCGGCCCTCAGCGTGTTCGCCCTGGCTGCCTGGGTGGTGCTCGCTGGCGTGCGCGACATCCTCGACAAGACTCGTCACAAGGGCCTGGTCAAAGGCCTGGCTGGGCTCAACCGCAGCTATTGGGGCATGCACCTGGCGCACCTTGGCCTGGTGGTCTGTGCCCTGGGCGTGGTGCTGTCGAGCAACAACAGTGCTGAGCGCGACCTGCGCATGGCGCCGGGCGAGACCGTCGAGCTGGGCGGTTACCACTTCCTGTTCGAGGGCGCCAAACACTTTGAGGGCCCGAACTTCATCTCCGACAAGGGCACTATCCGCGTTTCGCGCGATGGCCGCGAAGTGTCCGTGCTGCACCCGGAAAAACGCCTGTACACCGTGCAGCAGTCGATGATGACCGAGGCCGGCATCGATGCCGGTTTCACCCGCGATCTGTACGTTGCCTTGGGCGAACCGCTGGAAAACGGCGCCTGGGCGGTGCGGGTACATATCAAACCTTATGTCCGCTGGATCTGGCTGGGCGGTCTGCTGACCGGCCTGGGCGGCTTGCTGGCGGCCCTCGACCGACGCTACCGTGTCAAGGTCAAGACCCGGGTGCGTGAGGCCCTGGGCGTGTCTGGAGCAACTGCATGAAGCGTTGGATCATGGTGGTGCCCCTGGCGGTGTTCCTGCTGGTGGCGGTCTTTCTCTACAAGGGGTTGTTCCTCAAGCCCGACGAACTGCCTTCGGCGATGATCGGCAAGCCCTTCCCGGCGTTCTCGCTGGCGGCGGTGCAGGGCGATCGTACGCTTACCCAGGCCGACCTGGCCGGGCGCCCGGCGCTGGTCAACGTGTGGGGCACCTGGTGCCCGTCGTGCAAGGTCGAGCACCCGTACCTGAACCAGCTGGCCGAGCAGGGCGTGGTGATCCACGGGGTCAACTACAAGGACGACAACGCCGCCGCGCTGAAGTGGCTGGCCGAGTTCCACAACCCTTACCAGCTGAACATCGCCGACCAGCAAGGCACACTGGGCCTGGACCTGGGCGTGTATGGCGCGCCGGAAACCTTCCTGATCGACGCCAAGGGCATCATCCGCTACAAGCATGTCGGTGTGGTCGATGCCACGGTGTGGCGCGAGCAACTGGCGCCGCTGTACCAGGGCCTGGTCGACGAGGCCAGGCCATGAGGCGCTGGCTTACCGCTGCCGTGCTCGGCCTGAGCCTGGCCGGGGTGGCCAAGGCCGCCATCGACACCTACCAGTTCCGCGACGAAGCCGAGCGCGAGCGCTACCAGCAACTGACCAAGGAACTGCGCTGCCCCAAGTGCCAGAACCAGGACATCGCTGATTCCAACGCACCGATCGCCGCCGACCTGCGCCGCGAGATCTTCCGCATGCTGGGTGAAGGCAAGAACAACCAGCAGATCGTTGATTTCATGGTCGATCGCTACGGCGACTTCGTGCGCTACAAGCCTGCGCTCAGCGGGCGCACCTGGCTGCTCTGGTTCGGCCCGGGGATCCTCCTGGCCGGTGGTTTCGTGGTGTTGGCGGTGATCGTCCGCCGCCGCCGCGGCCAGGCCCTGGCCGGCAACACCGAACTGTCCGCCGACGAACGCGAGCGTCTGGCCAAACTGCTGGATAAAGAACGTACCCATGACTGAATTCTGGCTTAGCGCGGGCCTGCTACTGCTCGCCGCCCTGGCTTTTCTGCTGCTGCCGATCCTGCGTGGCCACCGCCGCCAGCAGGCCGAACAAGACCGTACCGCACTCAATGTGGCGCTCTACGAGGAGCGCGTCGCCGAACTGTCCGCCCAGCAGGCGGCCGGCGTGCTCGACGACCGGCAATTGGCCACGGGGCGTGACGAAGCCGCTCGCGAGCTGCTGGCCGACACCGAACGCGACGAGGCAGCGCGCCAGGGCCGCCTGGGCAAGGCCATCCCGCTGCTGGCGGCGGTGCTGGTGCCGGTGATGGCCCTGGGGCTCTACCTGCACTTCGGCGCAGCCGACAAGGTCGAGTTGACCCAGGAGTTCGCCAGCGCGCCGCAGTCGATGAGCGAAATGACCACGCGCCTGGAGCGCGCGGTGCAGGCCCAGCCGGACTCGGCCGAAGGCCTTTACTTCCTCGGTCGGGCCTACATGGCCGAGCAGCGGCCGGTGGATGCGGCCAAGGCTTTCGAGCGTGCCGTGGCCTTGGCCGGACGCCAGCCCGAGCTACTTGGGCAATGGGCTCAGGCGCTGTATTTCGCCGCCGACAAACAATGGTCGGCGCAACTGCAGGCGCTCACCGATGAAGCGCTGAAGGCCGACCCACGGGAAGTCACCAGCCTGGGCCTGCGTGGCATCGCTGCATTCGAGGGCGAGCGCTTCCAGGAAGCCATCGACTACTGGCAGCGCCTGTTGGCGCAACTGCCGCAGGGCGATGCCTCCCGTGCCGCGCTGCAGGGTGGTATCGATCGTGCCGCCGACAAGCTCAAGGCCGGCGGCGGCAAGGTCGCCGAGGCCGCTCGCCTGAAAGTACGGGTCGAGCTGGCCGCGGCGCTCAAGGACAAGGTGCGCCCGGACGACACCGTGTTCATCTTCGCCCGTGCCAGCAACGGCCCGCCCATGCCGCTGGCAGCCAAGCGGGTGACGGTGGCGCAATTGCCGATCGAAGTGGAGCTGTCCGATGCCGATGCGATGATGCCGCAGATGAAACTGTCGGACTTCACCGAAGTCCAACTGGTTGCCCGCGTCTCGCGCGCCGGCGTGCCGACCCGTGGCGAGTGGAAGGGCCAGAGTGCGCCACTGGCCACCACCACCCAGGCCACCCAGCACCTGACCATCGACAGCCCCGATTCGTAAGAGAGCAACCGTCATGAACTGCACCGTCCGCTTGACCCTGATCACCCTGGCCCTGGGTCTTTCCGCGTGTACGGTGCACCAGCCGGGCGAGCGTGAACCGCTGCCGCCGATCGAGACCACGCCGCCGCCGCACCAGGGGCCGGTGGTCAAGCCACTGCCGGGTGGCCAGCCCGGTACCCAGCCGAGCAAGCCGGCGGCGATTCCCAAGCCCATGCCACGCACCTCCGCCAGCTTCGCGCCGCCGCCCGGTGGCGCCAGCCACTGGGACCCGAAGCTGGGGGTCTATGTGCTGGAAAAGCAACCCAATACCTTCTATCGCCAGCGTACCTATTACCGCTGGAACAACGGCTGGAGCTGGTCGCTGAGCCCTAACGGGCCCTGGCAGGACACCGACAGCAGTGGCGTGCCAGGCGGCTTGGGTCGGGCGTTCGCGCAGTAGCGATTGTCTGGCGGGCTGGCATAATCCCCCTTCGCATACAACCGGAGGGTGGCATGAGCAAGACAGTCCTGGTGCTGGTGGAAACCGTCGATGACTACCTACCGCTGCTGGAGCAAGCCGGCTACCGGCTGATCCGCGCACCTTCGCCACAAATGCGCGCCGACGCCATTGTCCGGCATGCCGGCGAGATCGACGCCGTGCTCACCCGCGGTCCGCTGGGCCTCACGGCCGACGAAATTGCCACTTTGACCCAACTCCAGATCATCTGCGTGATCGGCGCCGGCTACGAGCAGGTCGACCTCGAGGCTGCCGCAGCGCGCGGTATTACCGTTACCAATGGCGCTGGGGCAAACGCCGGTCCCGTCGCCGACCACGCCATGGCGTTGCTGCTGGCGCTGTTGCGCGATATCCCGCGTGCCGATGCCAGTACCCGGCGCGGCGAATGGAACCGGGTGATCAGCCCCTCGATCAGCGGTAAGCGTCTGGGCATCATCGGCCTGGGTGCGGTCGGCCAGGCCATCGCCCGTCGTGCTAGCCAGGGCTTCGACATGAATGTCAGTTACCACAGCCGCACACCTCGCCGGGACCAAGCGTACACCTGGTACGACAGCCCGTTGCATCTGGCCGATGCCGTGGACATCCTGGTGGTCGCCACGCCCGGCGGCGCTGCTACCCGGCATCTGGTCGATGCCCCGGTGCTGGAGGCACTGGGTGCCGAGGGCTACCTGGTCAATATCGCTCGGGCCAGCGTCGTGGACACCACGGCGTTGGTCGCGGCACTGGAGCAGGGCGTGATCGCGGGGGCGGCGCTGGACGTGTTCGATGACGAACCGGCCGTGCCCGCTGCGCTGAAGGCGCTGGGCAACACGGTGCTGACCCCGCATGTAGCCGGGCAGTCGCCGGAAGCGGCGCGCGACACCGTGAGCCTGGTGTTGCGCAACCTGCAGGCGTTCTTTGCCGGCGAGCCGGTGCTGACCCCGGTTCGTGGTTGAATCTTTTTCGAGTCCACCCGGCACTGCGCCGGGCTTGAGGAGCCTTTGCATGCAACTAGAGATCTTCCAGGTCGATGCCTTTTCGTCCGTGCCGTTCGGCGGCAATCCTGCGGCGGTGATTCCCCTGCAGAAGTGGCTGCCCGACGACGTTCTGCAGCGCATCGCCGAAGAGAACAACCTGTCCGAAACAGCGTACTTCGTGCGTAACGGCGAAGCGTTCGACTTGCGCTGGTTCACCCCGGCGGTGGAGGTCGACCTGTGTGGGCATGCGACATTGGCCGCGGCCTGGGTGCTGTTCGAGCAACTGGGCGAACAGGCCGAGGTTCTGCGCTTCAATACCCGCAGCGGGGAACTTCGGGTTTGGCGCAATGCCGATGGTCTTCTGGCAATGGATTTCCCGGCCAAGCAACCGGTTGCCGTCGAAATTCCGCAAGGGTTGCTCGAGGCGCTCGGGTTGCGCGAAGCCCGGGCGTTGTACCGGACGGACGATTACGTGTTGGTCATCGACGATGCCTCGCTGATTGAAGGGCTCAAGCCGGACTTCGTGGCGTTGTCGGCGTTCGATGTGCGTGGGATTGCCGTGACCGCGGCTGGGCGCGGGTTCGATTTCGTCACGCGGTGGTTCGGACCCAGGGTTGGCGTGAATGAAGACCCGGTAACCGGGTCGGCGCATACCTCGTTGGTGCCTTATTGGGCGCAGCGCCTGGGCAAGCGCAGTTTGCGCTGTGAGCAGGGTGGGGCGCGCAAGGGGCAGTTGCAGTGCGATTTGCCCGGGAATGGGCGGGTGATCATCAGCGGGCGGGGGGCGCTTTACTTGCGAGGGACGATTTTTGTTTGATTGCACCGAGCCTGAAGCTATCTCCCTCTTGGCAATCCAAGTAAAGTGCCGCTCCCTCGCCGTACCCCCGCAGAAGGAACCGATCTCATGACCACCACCGCCCTAGACATTGCCGTAGTTGGCGCCACCGGCACCGTCGGTGAATCCCTCGTCCAGATTCTCGAGGAAGTGGCCTTCCCGGTCTCCACCCTGCATCTGCTGGCCAGCATGGAATCCGCTGGCAGCAGCGTCATGTTCGCGGGCAAGAAGCTGAAAGTCCGCGAAGTGGACAGTTTCGACTTCACCCAGGTCCAGCTGGTGTTCTTCGCCGCCAGCCCGGCCGTCAGTCTCAGCTTCGCGCCCAAGGCGACTGCTGCCGGTTGCACAGTGATCGACCTGTCTGGCGCCCTGGACGGTGCCACCGCGCTGGTTCCGGAAGCCAATGGCGAGCGCATCGGCGAGCTGGCGCAACCCGCGCTGATCACCAGCCCGAGCGCCGGCGCGGTGGCACTGGCCGTGGCGCTGGCGCCACTCAGGGGGCTGCTCGATATCGAGCGCGTACAGGTCAACGCCTGCCTGGCGGTTTCGGAACAAGGCAGGGAGGCGGTCAGCGAGCTCGCCCGGCAGACCGCCGAACTGCTTAACGCACGTCCGCTGGAGCCGCGTTTCTTCGATCGTCAGGTAGCCTTCAACCTGTTGCCCCAGGTCGGTATGCCCGATGAGCAGGGTCACACGAGTGTGGAGCGCCGTCTGGTCAGCGAACTGCGCCAGGTGCTGGACCTGCCGCAATTGAAGATTTCCGTGACCTGCATTCAAGTCCCGGTGTTTTTCGGCGATAGCTTCAGTGTGGCGGTGCAGAGCCGTCGCTCGGTCGACCTGGCGGCCATCAACGCCGCGCTGGAGGCCGCAGACGGCATCGAGCTGGTCGAGCCGGGTGACTATCCGACGCCCGTGGGTGACGCGGTGGGTCAGGACGTGGTCTATGTTGGACGTGTACGCCATGGTGTCGATGAAGACCAGCAGCTCAATCTGTGGCTGACCACCGACAATGTGCGCAAGGGCGCGGCGCTGAACGCCGTGCAGGCGGCACAATTGTTGATAAAACACATGGCGTAAAAGATACTGCGAGCTATTTTGTCCTGCACCACACCAGGGTTTTCGGGACGTTTCATACAAGGGAAGAGTTCATGCTTCGAATTCGCAAACTGGTTCTGGCCATCGCGGCAGCCTCGGCGCTGTCGTCCGGCGTGGCGAACGCACTGGGGTTGGGCGAGCTGACCCTCAAGTCGGCGCAGAACCAGCCGCTGGATGCCGAGATCGAACTGCTCGACGTGCGCGACCTCACCGCGGCGGAAATGGCGCCAAGCCTGGCGTCGCCGGAAGAGTTCGCCAAGGCCGGGGTGGCCTTCCCGTCTTATCTCGAAGACCTCACCTTCACGCCGGTGATCAACCCCAACGGCAAGAGCGTGCTGCGGGTTACCTCCAGCAAGGCGCTGCCGGAGCCGGTGGTCAAGTTCCTGGTGCAGGTCATGTGGCCCCAGGGCCGTCTGCTGCGCGACTACAGTGTGCTGCTCGACCAGGCTCAGGCCCAGGGCAGCCAGCCGACTCAGGCTGGTATCAACCCGGCGGTCAGTGCGGGCAGCTACACCACCAAGCGCCGCGACACCCTTTGGCAGATCGCCGCGCGCAACACCAACGGCGGTTCGATCCAGCAGACCATGCTGGCCATCCAGGCACTGAACCCGGATGCCTTCATCGGCAACAACATCAACCAGCTCAAGACCGGCCAGGTGCTGCGCCTGCCCGATCAGCAGCAGGTGCAGAGCATTCCCCAGGCCCAGGCCAACCGTGAAGTCGCCGAGCAATACGCCGCCTGGCGTGAAGGCCGTCGCCTTGGGCCGCGGGCGCGGCAGCTGGATGCCACCCGCCGTGGCGAAGCTGGCGCGGCACCCGCGCGCATCGCCCAGGGCGACAATCTGCGTCTGGTGACGCCGGGCGCCAAGGGCGCGGCCGGTGAGGCCAAGGCATTGGGCGACAAGCTGGCCGTGGCCCAGGAAAGCCTCGACACCAGCCGCCGCGACAACGAAGAACTCAAGAGCCGGATGGTCGACCTGCAGAGCCAGCTGGACAAGCTGCAGCGCCTGATCGAACTGAAGAACGACCAATTGGCGCGTCTGGAGGCCCAGGGCGCTGCGGTGCCGCAGCCACCGGCAGCGGCGCTGCCGGGCGAGCCGGCGCCGGCGCAACCTGCCGTGAACGCGCAGCTGACCCCTGCCGAGCCGGTGGTCACCCCGGCGCCTGCCGCGGCCGACACCGCACCACAGGACGCGGCAGCCGAGGCGCCGGCCAGCGAAGAGCCCGGCATGTTCGACCAACTGCTAGGCAACCCGTTGTTGCTCGGTTTGATTGCCGGGTCCGCGTTCCTGGTGCTGCTGCTGTTGCTGCTGCTTCTGGCCCGCAAGCGCAAGGCTCAGCAGGAAGCTGAAAAACACCTGCGCATGGCCCGTGCCTTGGCCGAGGATGGTGAGCGTGGCCCGGACCTGGACCTGCCGCCGAGCAGTTTTGAAGGCCTGGATGTGTCGGCGCCAAGCGTCACTCTGTCGCCTGCGGTAGTGGCGGCTTCGGCCGCTGCGGCCGTTGCGGCGGAAAAGCCTGCGGCACCCGCCGAGGTCGTCGCCCCAGCGGCTGATCCGCGCGCGGCGTTGCTGGCCGAGGTGGATGAAAGCCTGGCCCGTGGTCGCCTCAACCATGCCGCCGACCTGCTCGAAGCGGCGGTGGCTTCCGAGCCGCAGCGCAGCGATCTGCGCTTGAAACTGATGGAAGTCTACGCACGTCAGGGCGACCAGGACGCGTTCGCTGGCCAGGAGCGCAAGCTGGCGGTCAACGACGCGAACCAGGCCGAGGTCGCCGCGCTCAAGGAGCGCTTCCCGGCCATGCTGGGTGTCGCGGCGGTGGCGGCAGGCGCTGCCGGGGCCGCGGCCCTGGCCGCCGAGCTGGATGAGCAGTATGTCCAGGACCTGCTGCAGGACAAGGAGCTGGAACTGGGCGAAAGCGCGCCGGAGCTCGTCGTGGAGCCGGTCGTGGCGACCGAGCCGGAGCCTGAGCCTGTGGTCGAAGAGGCCGACCTGGACAGCGCCTTCGACCTGAGTCTGGGCGATGACCTGCCGGTAGATGACCACCTCGACCTGGCCGGTCTCGAGGACCTGGTTGTCGAGGCGCCCGAGGCCGAAGCTGCGCCCGCCGTTGCCGAAACCGATGCCGACGACGACTTCGAGGCATTGCTCGCCCAGGCGCAGGCGACACCGCAAAATGTCGACGACTTGGCCGAATTCGACCTGGATGTTGCCGAAGAGCCGGTGGCTCCGACTGGCAGCGAGGAAGCCCCGGTGGACGTGGCGGCCGAACTGGCGGCCTTCGAGGCCATTCCGGAGTTCGATCCGATTTCCGAGCTGGAACTGCCCGAGGACTTCGACCTGTCGCTGTCGCTGGACGACGATTCACCGGCGGCGAAGAACTTCGCCTCGGAGCTGGACGACGTCAACGCCGAGCTCGACAAACTGTCGCAGAACCTCGATGTCCCGGCAGCACAACCCGAGCCGCAGTTCACCGCCGAGGACGCGGCGCTGGAACCTGAGCCACTGGACGATCTGGATTTCGACTTCTTCTCCGGTGCCGACGAGGTGGCCACCAAGCTCGACCTGGCCCGCGCCTACATCGACATGGGCGACCATCAGGGCGCCCGTGACATCCTCGACGAAGTGGTCAAGGACGGCGACGACAGCCAGCGCCAGGAAGCCAACGAGATGCTCTCGCGCCTGGTCTGAGGCAAAGCTGTACATCGCGGGGCAAGCCTGCCTTCACGCAAGCCGTGGGGGCGGGCTTGCCCCGCGATCATTTCGGCCCCTGCACGGTTTGCCGGTATACTCCCGCCTTTCGTTTCATCATCAGGTTTGCCGCTCTTGGACATCATCGACACCGCCGCCGCCGAATCGGCTGCCGAAGGCTACACCCGCATCGCTCTGGGCGTTGAATACAAAGGCTCGCGCTATCGCGGCTGGCAACGCCAGGCCAGCGGCGTGCCGAGTGTCCAGCAGGCTCTGGAACAGGCGCTGTCGACGGTGGCCAACGAACCTATCTCGGTGATCTGCGCCGGGCGCACCGATGCCGGCGTCCATGGCTGCGGGCAGATCGTGCATTTCGACACCCGCGCCGTGCGCGACGAGCGCGCCTGGACCCTGGGCACCAACTTCAACCTGCCCCACGACATCAGCGTGGTCTGGTCGGCGCCCATGCCGGCGCATTTCCATGCCCGCTTCAAGGCCACCGCGCGGCGCTATCGCTATGTGATCTACAACGATCCGATCCGCCCGGCGCACCTGGCCGAGGAGGTCACCTGGAACCACCGCCCGCTGGACGTCGAGCGCATGGCCGAGGCCGCGCAGTACCTGCTGGGCACCCATGACTTCAGTGCCTTCCGCGCAAGCCAGTGTCAGGCCAAGTCGCCGATCAAGCATATCCACCACCTGCGTGTGACCCGGCATGGCCGGATGATCGTGCTGGATGTGCGTGCCACCGCGTTCCTGCACCACATGGTGCGCAACATTGCCGGCGTGCTGATGACCATCGGTGCCGGCGAGCGTCCGGTGGAGTGGGCCCGCGAAGTGCTGGAAGGGCGCAATCGCCGCGAGGGCGGGGTGACTGCGCACCCGTACGGCCTGTACCTGGTACAGGTGGAATACCCGCAAGAGTACGCGTTGCCGCAGCGTTACATCGGCCCACACTTTCTCAGCGGTTACGAGGCGCTGGCGGACTGACGGGGCACAGGTCATTTGCTACCATCGGCGCTTTCCCGATCACTCAAGGTTCGCTGTCCATGAGCAATGTTCGCAGCAAGATCTGCGGGATTACCCGCATCGAGGATGCCCTGGCTGCGGTCGAGGCCGGCGCCGACGCCCTCGGTTTCGTCTTTTATGCGAAAAGCCCGCGGGCGGTGGACGTGCGCCAGGCGCGGGCGATCATCGACGCGCTGCCGCCGTTCGTCACCACCGTGGGGCTGTTCGTCAACGCTTCGCGCTGCGAGCTCAACGAGATCCTCGAAGTGGTTTCCCTGGACCTGCTACAGTTCCACGGCGATGAAACCCCAGCCGATTGCGAGGGCTACCACCGCCCCTGGATCAAGGCCCTGCGGGTGCGCCCGGGGGATGACCTGGAGGCTGCCTGCCGGCACTACGCTGGCGCTCGCGGCATCCTGCTGGATGCCTATGTACCAGGCGTGCCGGGAGGAACCGGCGAAGCGTTCGACTGGTCACTGATTCCGCAACGCCTGAGCAAGCCGATCATCCTTGCCGGTGGCCTGTCGGCCGACAACGTTGCCGAGGCCATTCGCCAGGTGCGCCCGTATGCGGTGGATGTCAGCGGCGGAGTGGAGCAGGCCAAGGGCATCAAGGATGGGGCAAAGATCGAAGCCTTCATGCAGGCGGTCAAGCACGCGTGAACGCGGATGTGACGGCTGGCCGCGCGCCATCGTCCATAGCTTTCGCAGCCCGGTGCTGCCAGGCCGCGCCAGAGCGCGGGGCATGCCGGGGAAGAATTGGAGGTGGGGCGGCCCGAGGTCGGTCCATCGTCGCTTTACAAAAGAATTTGAGCTCAAGGGCAGGGCGGGGCCGCAAAGGTCTCCCCGGCCAATACTGGAGAAAGCAAGCATGAGCAACTGGTTGGTAGACAAACTGATCCCTTCGATCATGCGTTCCGAGGTGAAGAAGAGCTCGGTACCGGAAGGGCTGTGGCACAAGTGCCCGTCCTGCGAAGCCGTGCTGTATCGCCCGGAGCTGGAAAAGACCCTCGACGTCTGCCCTAAGTGCAACCACCACATGCGTATTGGCGCCCGCGCGCGCATCGATATCTTCCTCGATCCAGAAGGTCGTGCCGAACTGGGTGCCGACCTGGAACCGGTCGACCGCCTGAAGTTCCGTGACGGCAAGAAGTACAAGGACCGCCTGACCGCCGCGCAGAAGCAGACCGGCGAGAAGGATGCGCTGATCTCCATGAGCGGCACCCTGATGGGCATGCCGATCGTGGTCAGCGCCTTCGAGTTCTCCTTCATGGGTGGCTCGATGGGCGCCATCGTCGGCGAGCGCTTCGTGCGCGCCGCCAACTACGCCCTGGAAAATCGCTGCCCGATGGTCTGCTTCTCCGCTTCCGGCGGCGCACGCATGCAGGAAGCGCTGATCTCGCTGATGCAGATGGCCAAGACCTCCGCCGTGCTGGCGCGCCTGCGCGAAGAAGGCATTCCGTTCATCTCGGTGCTGACCGACCCGGTCTACGGCGGCGTTTCCGCCAGCCTGGCGATGCTTGGCGACGTGATTGTCGGCGAACCGAAGGCGCTGATCGGCTTTGCCGGTCCGCGGGTGATCGAGCAGACCGTGCGCGAGAAATTGCCGGAAGGCTTCCAGCGCAGCGAGTTCCTGCTGGAGCACGGCGCCATCGACCTGATCATCTCCCGCGACGAGCTGCGTCCGCGCCTGGCCCGTCTGCTGGCGCAGATGACTGGCCAGCCGACCCCGGAAGCGGCCAAAGAGGTCGCCGCGGTCGCGTGATGAACCAGCGCAGCCTGGGCGACTGGCTCGCCTACCTCGAACAGTTGCACCCTTCGGCCATCGACATGGGCCTGGAGCGCTCGCAACAGGTGCTGACGCGCCTGGGGCTGGGCACGCTGGCGCCCCGTGTGGTCACGGTGACCGGCACCAACGGCAAAGGCTCGACCTGCGCCTTCGTGGCCGCATTGCTGCGCGCCCAGGGGCTCAAGGTCGGGGTGTACAGTTCGCCGCATCTGCTGCGCTACAACGAGCGGGTGCTGATCGAAGGTTGCGAGGCCAGCGATGAGCGCCTGTGCGAGGCGTTTGCCGCCGTGGAAGCAGCGCGCGGCGAGATCTCGCTGACCTATTTCGAAATGGGCACCCTGGCGGCGTTCTGGCTGTTCAAGCAGTCCGCGCTGGACGCGGTGGTGCTCGAGGTCGGCCTGGGTGGCCGGCTGGACGCGGTCAACCTGGTGGATGCCGACATTGCGCTGGTCACCAGTATCGGTGTCGACCACGTCGACTACCTGGGCGATAGCCGCGAGTCGGTGGCCTATGAGAAGGCGGGGATCTTCCGTCGAGGCAAGCCGGCGCTGTGCGGTGACCTGGATCCGCCGCAGCCTTTGCTGGACAAGGTGCGCGAGCTGGATTGCCCGTTCTTCCTGCGCGGGCGTGATTTCGACCTTACGAGCGGCGCCGAACATTGGCACTGGCGCGGTCGCCAACTTGACGGTTCATCCGTTGAGCTTGGTGGCCTGCCGTTGCTCGACCTGCCCATGGAAAACGCCGCGCTGGCGTTGCAGGCCTTCCTGCTGATGGGTCTGCCGTGGGATGCCGGCACGGTTCGTCAGGCCTTGCTGGACACGCGTATCACCGGTCGTCTCGACCGGCGTGGGCTGTCATTCCAGGGCAAGCGTGTGGAGCTGTTGCTGGATGTCGGCCACAATCCACACGCTGCCGAATACCTGGCCCGCCGCCTGTTGGCTCGCCCGGTGAAAGGCCGGCGCCTGGCGATATTCGGCTTGCTCGCCGACAAGGACCTCGATGGTGTTATTGCCCCGTTGCGGGCGCTGGTCGACGACTGGGCGGTGGCGCCCCTGGACACACCGCGCAGCCGCCCGGCCGCGGAGCTGGCGGATGCCTTGACGAACCTCGGTGCGACGGTGAAGTCTTACGCCAGTGTTGCGGCTGCCCTCGAAGGGCAGTGCGCCCGGGTGACGGCGGATGACCAGATCCTGCTGTTCGGTTCGTTTTTCTGCGTCGGCGAGGCCCTGGCCTGGCTTGAACGGCAGGTTTCCGAGGATGGAGTAGATGGCAGTGCTGGATAAAGGGATGAAGCAGCGCATGGTCGGTGCGCTGGTGCTGGTGGCGCTGGCGGTGATCTTCCTGCCGATGCTGTTCACCCGCGAGGACGAGATGCGCCAGGTGCGTGTCGAGGCGCCGGAAGCGCCAGCCATGCCCAATCTGCCTCAGGTGCAGGTGGAGCCTGTGCAGGTGCCGGAGCCACAACCGTTGCCGGAGCAGAACGACCAGCCTGTAGTGGTGGTCGACGAGTCCACGGCACCGGTGGCTACGCCGAGCCAGCCGATCACCCCGGCACCTGCGGCGCAGCCTCAGCCCAAACCGCAAACCCCTGTGCCTGCTCCGCCGGTTGCCAAGGTCGATCCCCGTCCGGCGCCTGCACCGAGCGTGGCGCCTGCCGCTGCTGCGGCCAAGCCCGCTGCGCCTTCGAAGATCGACGTCAACGGTCTGCCGGTGAGCTGGTCGATCCAGTTGGCCAGCTTGTCCAATCGGGCCGGTGCCGAAAATCTGCAGAAGACTCTGCGCAGTCAGGGCTACAACGCCTATATCCGTTCGGCGGACGGCCTGAACCGGGTATTCGTCGGGCCGTTGATCGAGCGGGCAGAAGCCGAGCGCCTGCGTGACGTGATCAATCGTCAGCAGAACCTGAAAGGTATCGTCGTGCGTTTCCAGCCGGAGCGTGGTTGACATCCATTGCGGGGGCAAACCGGCTCCCGCCTGCCGCGTGGGCGTGGGCTTGCACCGCGATGGTTTCAAGCCTGTAAAGCTGTCCCCAGAGTCAGCCTGCAGCCCTTCAAACACCTGACATTCCGCTTACCTCAAGCCCCCTTGCTCTGGTAAAATGCGCCGCCTCAAACGTCGGCAGGCAACACCGTGGCATTTACCTGGGTTGATTGGGCGATCATCGCGATCATCGCCATTTCCTCACTGATCAGTCTCAAGCGCGGCTTCGTCAAGGAAGCCTTGTCCCTGCTCATCTGGATTGTCGCCGGTGCGGTGGCCTGGATGTTCGGCGGCTCGCTTGCGCAGTATCTTGAAAGCTATATCCAGATGCCGTCCGCACGGGTCATTGCCGGCTGCGCCATTCTTTTCGTCGCCACGCTGCTGGTCGGGGCGATGCTCAATTTCCTCATCGGCGAGCTGATTCGCGTGACCGGGCTGTCCGGCACCGATCGTTTCCTCGGCATGGCCTTCGGCGCCGCGCGCGGGGGGCTGCTGGTAGTGGTAGCGGTCGGGCTGTTGAGCCTGGGGCCGGTGCAACAGGATCCGTGGTGGCAGGAATCGCGCCTGATACCACAATTTCTATTGGTAGCCGATTGGTCGAAGAACCTCATACTCGGGTTCAGCGGCCAGTGGATGTCCAGTGGGGTCAGCGCACCCGTTGACCTTCCGTTCAAGGAGCAGTTGCTCGGGCCGACCAAGCCCTGAGCGCGCTTCACTCAAGTTTCATCAAAGTAGGGGTTGCGTCGCATGTGTGGCATCGTCGGTATCGTCGGTAAGTCGAACGTCAATCAGGCGCTGTATGATGCGCTAACCGTGCTTCAGCACCGCGGCCAGGACGCTGCCGGTATCGTGACCAGCCACGACGGCCGGTTGTTCCTGCGCAAGGATAACGGCCTGGTGCGCGACGTCTTCCAGCAGCGCCACATGCAGCGCCTGGTGGGCAGCATCGGCATCGGCCACGTGCGTTACCCGACCGCCGGCAGCTCTACCTCGGCCGAGGCCCAGCCGTTCTACGTCAACTCGCCGTACGGCATCACCCTGGCGCACAACGGCAACCTGACCAACGTCGAGCAGTTGGCCAAGGAGATCTACGAGTCCGACCTGCGCCACGTCAACACCAACTCCGACTCCGAAGTGCTGCTGAACGTGTTCGCCCACGAGCTGGCCGTGCGCGGCAAGCTGCAGCCGACCGAGGAAGACGTGTTCGCCGCCGTTTCCCACGTGCACAGCCGCTGCGTCGGTGGCTACGCGGTGGTGGCGATGATCACCGGCTACGGTATCGTCGGTTTCCGCGACCCCAACGGCATCCGCCCGGTGGTGTTCGGCCAGCGCCACACCGACGAAGGCGTCGAATACATGATCGCCTCGGAAAGCGTGGCCCTGGATGTGCTCGGCTTCACCCTGATCCGCGACCTGGCGCCGGGCGAGGCGGTGTACATCACCGAAGGCGGCCAGATGTTCACCAAGCAGTGTGCCGAAAACCCGAAACTCCAGCCATGCATCTTCGAGCACGTCTACCTGGCCCGTCCGGACTCGATCATCGACGGTGTCTCGGTGTACAAGGCGCGCCTGCGCATGGGCGAGAAGCTGGCCGAGAAGATCCAGCGCGAGCGCCCGGACCACGACATCGACGTGGTCATCCCGATCCCCGACACCAGCCGCACCGCGGCGCTGGAACTGGCCAACCACCTGGGCGTCAAGTTCCGCGAAGGCTTCGTCAAGAACCGCTACATCGGCCGTACCTTCATCATGCCCGGCCAGGCCGCGCGCAAGAAGTCGGTGCGCCAGAAGCTCAACGCCATCGAGCTGGAATTCCGCGGCAAGAACGTGATGCTGGTGGACGACTCGATCGTGCGCGGCACCACCTGCAAGCAGATCATCCAGATGGCCCGCGAAGCCGGCGCCAAGAACGTCTACTTCTGCTCTGCGGCCCCTGCGGTACGCTACCCCAACGTCTACGGCATCGACATGCCGAGCGCTCACGAACTGATCGCCCACAACCGTACCACCGAACAGGTGGCCGAGTTGATCGGCGCCGACTGGCTGATCTATCAGGACCTGCCGGACCTGATCGAATCGGTCGGTGGCGGCAAGATCAAGATCGAGCATTTCGATTGCGCGGTGTTCAACGGTGAGTATGTCACCGGCGATATCGACGAAGCCTACCTCGACCGCATCGAGCAGGCCCGTAATGACCTGGCCAAGGTGAAGACCCAGGCTGTCAGCGCGATCATCGACCTGTACAACAACTGATTTGGGAGCGACGGCATGACCGAACAATGGGATGCCGGTCGACTGGACAGTGACCTCGAGGGTGTCGGTTTCGACACCCTGGCGGTGCGCGCCGGTCAGAACCGTACACCGGAGGCCGAGCACAGCGAAGCGCTGTTCCTGACCTCCAGCTATGTCTTCCGCACGGCCGCCGACGCTGCCGCGCGCTTTGCCGGCGAAACGCCGGGCAACGTCTATTCGCGCTACACCAACCCCACCGTGCGCGCCTTCGAGGAGCGCCTGGCGGCCATGGAAGGCGCCGAGCAGGCCGTGGCCACCTCCACCGGCATGGCGGCGATCCTCGCCGTGGTCATGTCGCTGTGCAGTGCCGGCGACCATGTGCTGGTGTCGCAGAGCGTGTTCGGCTCGACCATCAGCCTGTTCGAGAAGTATTTCAAGCGGTTCGGCGTGCAGGTGGACTACGTGCCACTGGTCGACCTGGGCGGCTGGGAAAAGGCCATCAAGGCCAACACCAAGCTGCTGGTCGTCGAGTCGCCTTCCAACCCGCTGGCCGAGCTGGTCGATATCAGCGCCCTGGCCGAAATCGCCCACGCCCGTGGCGCGCTGCTGGTGGTGGATAACTGCTTCAGCACCCCGGCCTTGCAGCAACCGCTCAAGCTCGGCGCCGACATCGTGTTCCATTCGGCGACCAAGTTCATCGACGGCCAGGGCCGTTGCATGGGCGGCGTGGTGGCCGGTCGTAGCGAGCAGATGAAGGAAGTCGTGGGCTTCCTGCGCACTGCCGGCCCGACCCTCAGCCCGTTCAACGCCTGGGTCTTCACCAAGGGCCTGGAGACCCTCAAGCTGCGCATGCGCGCCCACTGCGAGAGCGCCCAGGCGCTGGCCGAGTGGCTCGAGCAGCAGGAAGGTATCGAGAAGGTCCACTACGCCGGCCTGTCGAGCCATCCGCAGCATGAACTGGCCAAGCGCCAGATGAGCGGCTTCGGCGCGGTGGTGAGCTTCGAGGTGAAGGGCGGCAAGGAAGGCGCCTGGCGCTTCATCGACGCCACCCGGGTGATCTCGATCACTACCAACCTCGGTGACAGCAAGACCACCATCGCACACCCGGCGACCACCTCCCACGGCCGTCTGACGCCGCAGGAGCGTGAAGCGGCGGGTATCCGCGACAGCCTGGTGCGCGTGGCGGTCGGTCTGGAAGACGTGGCCGACCTGCAAGCCGACCTGGCCCGCGGCCTGGCGGCGCTGTGATCGACTGGAAGGGTGGCGAGCCTGGCCATAATGGTCGGGTGGCCCTGGTGACCGGTGCCGCCCGCGGCATCGGCCTGGGCATCGCCGCCTGGTTGATCTGCGAGGGCTGGCAGGTGGTGCTCGGCGACCTGGACCGCGCGCGTGGCGCCAAGGTCGCCAAGGCCCTGGGCGACAATGCCTTGTTCATCACCATGGATGTCGCCGACGAGGCCCAGGTCAGTGCCGGGGTCTCCGAGGTGCTCGGGCAGTTTGGCCGGCTGGACGCGCTGGTATGCAACGCGGCGATCGCCAATCCGCACAACCAGACGTTGGAGAGTTTGTCCCTGTCGCAGTGGAACCGGGTGCTGGCGGTCAACCTCAATGGCCCGATGCTGCTGGCCAAGCACTGCGCACCTTACCTGCGCGCCCATGGTGGTGCGATCGTCAACCTTACCTCGACCCGCGCCCGGCAGTCCGAGCCGGATACCGAGGCCTATGCCGCCAGCAAGGGCGGGCTGGTCGCCTTGACCCACGCCCTGGCCATGAGCCTGGGGCCGGAGATCCGCGTCAATGCGGTCAGCCCGGGCTGGATCGATGCCCGCGACCCTTCACAGCGGCGTGCCGAGCCCTTGTCCGAGGCTGATCATGCCCAGCATCCGACGGGCAGGGTAGGGACGGTGGAGGATGTGGCCGCACTGGTCGCGTGGCTGCTGTCGCGTCAGGCGGGGTTCGTCACCGGCCAGGAATTCGTGGTCGATGGCGGGATGACCCGCAAGATGATCTACACCTGAGCGGCAAGCTATCAGCCTCAAGCTGCAAGAGGGGACCGTGAGGTCCCCTTTGTCGTTATCTGGGTCGAATACAGTAGTGAGGGCAGCTTCAAGCTTGCAGCTTCTTTTTCCCCTTTTTGAAAAAAACTTCAATGGGGGTATTGACTTAGCATCGGTACCTGCGTAAATTTCGCGGCCTCAGCGAAGCAAACGCAACAAGCAACATCGCGGGGGTGATTAGCTCAGCCGGGAGAGCATCTGCCTTACAAGCAGAGGGTCGGCGGTTCGATCCCGTCATCACCCACCACTTCCTGAGAACGTTTCTGGTCCAAGGTGCTTTGCAAGAAGCGCTCTGGCAGAGAGAAACAGGACGCAAGTCCAGCACTGCGCGGCGGTAGTTCAGTCGGTTAGAATACCGGCCTGTCACGCCGGGGGTCGCGGGTTCGAGTCCCGTCCGCCGCGCCATTTTATTCCAGATGGGTGCTTGCACCGGTCTGAGGCCGAAAGGCCAGATCCCAGTTTCAATCAGGCGCAAGCCTGAACGATACGCAGCGGTAGTTCAGTCGGTTAGAATACCGGCCTGTCACGCCGGGGGTCGCGGGTTCGAGTCCCGTCCGCTGCGCCATCTTTCGCCAAGAGCCCCATGAACGCTCAAGGCAAGCAGAAAAGGCGATTATAAGTCGCCTTTTTTGTTCCTGGCTTTCGCGCTGTAGCGCTTGAAAGCTCAGATCCCAGTTTCAATCGGGTGCAAGCCCGAACGATACGCAGCGGTAGTTCAGTCGGTTAGAATACCGGCCTGTCACGCCGGGGGTCGCGGGTTCGAGTCCCGTCCGCTGCGCCATCTTCGCCTCGAGGCCCTTTGAACACCTCGAGGCAACGGAAAAGCGACCTTAGGGTCGCTTTTTTCGTTTCAGCAACTTGCCCGGCCATGGGCAAGGATTTCCAACAATGCTGACAGACTCTTCACCGATCAAAGGTTTCAGCCGCTGATCGATGTGATGCACAATACGCCCCATTCGTTTCTTCCCGGAATTGGCAATGTCTAGATCAACCGTCTATGGCGCGCTCGGGCTGGCCCTCGTGCTGGCGGGCGTGTCCGGCTGTTCCTCGAAAAAGGCCGCCGTCTACGAGCATGAGAACTTCGATGACTCGGGCACCTTTTCCCGCACCTTCGCCACCAGCGAGGCGGGCTCCTGCGAGGCGGCGCGTCGTGCGCTGCTCAGCCAGGGCTACATCATCACCAGCAGCGATGCCAACCAGGTCGCCGGCAACAAGAGCTTCCAGCAGAACGCCGAGAACCACCTGCAGATCAGCTTCAACATCACCTGCGTTTCGGACATGAGCGACAAGCATCGCTCGACCATGTTCGCCAACGCCCTGCAGGACCGCTATGCCCTGAAAAAGTCCAACACTTCCGCCAGCCTCGGCGTGGGCGTGCTGGGCTCGGTGTCGATGCCGATCGGCTCCACCGACGACTCCATGGTCAAGGTGGCCAGCGAGACGGTCACCGCTGCGCAGTTCTACGATCGTTACTTCGCCCTGGTGGAAAGCTACCTGCCGAAACCGAAGAAGCCGGAGAAGTCCGAGCCTGCCGCCGAGCCGAAGGTGGAAAAACCTGCCGCCGACCTGGGCCTGCCGGAGCCTGCGCCCGCAGCCCTAGCGCCCGTACCGCAGCCGGCCATGCCGGTAGCCGAAAGCGTGGCAGAGACACCGGCCCCGCTATCGACACCGGTTGCTGCCGCCCCTGCCGCAGCGCCTGCGCCCGTTGCCACTCCAGCGCCTCCCGTGCCGTCCAGCGAGGCCCCAGCCGCGCCGGTGGTGGATGACAGCAAGGGCTCGCAACCCATCGCGCCGCCTGTGGAGCCAGCGCCGATCCAGGTCCAGCAGGAAGCCCCGGCGGCCGAGCAGGCGCCTGCGCCACTCTGACTCGTCGATAACTTCCTGGGCGCCTGCTACGTTTATCGTTCATAGGGCTGTAATCATTCTGTCATTACGCTGGCTTAGGTTGGCGCAATGACAGAAGAACGACGAATGAGGGGCGTGAAGATGGACGATTACCAGGAAGAACTGCTCGAGTTCCAGGCCTATGAACTGGACCTGCCGGAGCCGGCCGACGACGCCACCGAGCTCTAACCGACTTGCCGCTGATGGCGGCGAAATTCCCCCGGGGTCAGCCCCGTCCAGCGCTTGAACGCGCGCTGGAACGCCTCTGCCGAGGCGAATCCCAGCAGATAGGCGATCTCGCCGAAGGCCAGTTCCGTATCACGGATATAGGTCTCGGCCAGGTCGCGCCGTGTGTCGTTGAGCAGGTTGCGAAACCGCGTGCCTTCCTCGGCCAGCTTGCGGCGCAACGTCCAGGTCGGCAGTTGCAGGTGCCGCGCCACTTCCTCCAGGTCCGGTTCGTGCCCGCCATTGAGCAGTGGGCCCAGCAGGTGGGTGATGCGCTCGCCCAGGCTGCGTACACGGGTGCGCTGGGCCAGTTCCGCTTCGCATAGCTGCAGCAGGTGCTGCCAGGTACTGGGGCAGTGCTGCAGGTTCGGCAGGTCCAGGGTGGCCCGGCTCAGGCGCAGCTGGTTGGCCGCAGCAGCGAAATGCACGGTGCCCGTACACAGGCCTTGGTATTGCGCAGCGTAAGCGGGAGTGTCGAATTCGATCTCGATACGTTCGGCATGTACCGGCCTGGCGCTGAGGGCGCCGAGCTGCGCCAGCCAGCCCGCGAGCATCGAGTCGACCACGAAATGGTTGTAGCTGTTGTAGGGGCTGATGGAATAGAACCTCAACCAAGCGCCCTGGGTGTCTTCGTGGAAACTCGACCGGCCCCGGTAGTTGGCGGCATACAACGGTTCGAAGCGCAGCAGGGTGCGGGCAGCTTCGCCGAGAGTGGGTGCCTGGGCAGCAGTCACCCCGGCCAGCCCGGCCTGTGCCAGGCGGCTCAGGCGCCCCATGTGCAGGCCCAGGGCCGGTTCGGCGGACAAGGCAATCGCCGCATGGCCCAGGTGCATGTAGCGCGGAATCGACAGACGCGCGCCTGGTTCGGCCAGGCGCCTGGCGTCGAGGCCGTAGCGCAGCAGCAGCGGATGCGGATCGTGGCCGAGCATGCTCAGTGCTTCGGCCAGGGGCTGGACGAAACCTACCGACAGATCACCCAGGCGCACGCGGGGGCGGGGCATGGCGTCACAGCCAAAGGTTGAGCAGGCGCGCACCGTGGCTGTCGTTGCCGACCCACAGTGTGCCGCTTTGGCTGGCAAAGCCCTGGCCGTCGCTGCCCAGCTCCCAGAACTGGCCACGCATGAACACGCTTATGCTCGGGGTGCTGTCATTGGCGGCCAAGGGTAGTTGCTGCCAGGCACGCTGCTCACTGACCTCGCCGCGTTGCAGCGGCAGGTCGGCGGCCTGTGCCTGATGGCGGTTGCCGCGCCAGGGCGCCTGCCAGCTCTGTTTGCCGCTGAGGAACACCGGGTTGGCAATCAGCTGCACCGACTGCGCGGCCAGTTGCCGGTGGTTGGCCGGGTACCAGCTGTCGCTGCCGATCAGTACGCCCAGGCGCCCGGCGGGGGTCTCCAGCACTTGCAGGGGGTGTTGCTGGCCGCCCTGGATGTAGCGCCGGCTTTCGCTGTCGGGGTACTGCTGGTGCTGAGGCTGGCCGAGCACCGAGCCGTCGCTGGCGAACACCAGGCTGCTGTTGTAAAGCGGGCCGTTGCCGGTGCGCAGTACGCCGTTCTCGACGTAGGGCGCGGGCAGGACGATGGAGCCCGCGACCAGGGTGACGCCGAACTCGCGGGCCAGGTTGCCGAACAGCTGCTGGTAGTCGGCGGCCATCTGTGCGGCCTTCATGCGCAGGTGGGCGTCCGAGCGGCGGTCGTCGCCGCTGGCAGCGAGCATCGCCAAGCCGTAGCGCAGCGGGTTGCTCAACTCCAGCCACTGCCAGGCCTCGCTGCGCTGGGTCACCTGGTACAGCTCGCGCTTTTCGCCACGGGCCCACAGCCAGGTGCCGATATGCTCGGGCAGTACCACCACGGTGCGCGAGTTGACCAACCCCTGGGCACGGGCCTGCTCCAGGTAGGCCGAGAGCTTGCGGTGCAGGCGCGTCAGGTTCTGGTAGTCGCCCGGATACAACAGCGGCTCGACCCCCAGCAGGTTGCCGTGCTCGCCTGGCACGCCCTGGTTGAGGGCCAGCTCGATGCGCAGGTCGGACAGGTAATGGCCTTCCGGACGCTGCAGGGTCCAGAAGCCGTAGCCACAGAGGGCGGCGAGAGTGACCAGCGCCAGGGCGCCGGCTAGCAATTTGCGCATGGAACGGTCCAGCGTTGTGCGGTAGAGGTGCCTTAGGGTAGACCTGCTGTGCAGCAGGATCAATAAGTTGTCAGTTTCGATCATTGAGCGTGTTCAAACGCCTGTTTAATGTCGGCCTCAGATAACCGACGGGCCCCGCGAGCTGGTGTAGCCAGCGGCAGAGGCGCCCGCATTCCGTGATCATGCCAACTGTGGAGTCCATCCATGGCTACCGACCGTTACCCGCACCTGCTGGCCCCCCTCGACCTGGGCTTCACCACCTTGCGCAACCGCACCCTGATGGGTTCGATGCACACAGGCCTCGAAGAGCGCCCCGGCGGCTTCGAACGCATGGCCGCATACTTCGCCGAGCGTGCCCGTGGTGGCGTCGGCCTGATGGTCACCGGTGGCATCGCGCCCAACGACGAAGGCGGCGTGTACTCCGGCGCGGCCAAGCTCAGCACCGAGGAAGAGGCCGCCAAGCACCGGGTCGTCACCGAGGCGGTGCATGCCGCCGGTGGCAAGATCTGCCTGCAGATCCTCCACGCCGGGCGCTATGCCTACAGCCCGAAGCAAGTGGCGCCCAGCGCCATCCAGGCACCGATCAACCCGTTCAAGCCCAAGGAGTTGGACGAGGAAGGCATCGAGAAGCAGATCCGCGACTTCGTCACCTGCGCAAGCCTGGCCCAGTGCGCCGGCTATGACGGCGTCGAGATCATGGGTTCGGAAGGCTACTTCATCAACCAGTTCCTCGCCGCCCACACCAACCACCGCACCGACCGCTGGGGTGGCAGCTATGAGAACCGCATGCGCCTGGCCGTGGAAATCGTGCAGCGGGTGCGCGAGGCGGTGGGGCCGAACTTCATCATCATCTTCCGCCTGTCGATGCTCGACCTGGTCGAGGGCGGCAGCACTTGGGACGAGATCGAGCTGCTGGCCAAGGCCATCGAGCAGGCCGGCGCCACGCTGATCAACACTGGTATCGGTTGGCACGAGGCGCGCATCCCGACCATCGCCACCAAGGTGCCGCGCGCGGCGTTCAGCAAGGTTACCGCCAAGCTGCGTGGCGTGGTGAAGATCCCGTTGATCACCACCAACCGCATCAATACCCCGGAAGTGGCCGAGGCGGTGCTGGCCGAGGGCGATGCCGACATGGTCTCCATGGCCCGGCCGTTCCTGGCCGACCCCGATTTCGTCAACAAGGCCGCCGAAGGCCGTGGCGACGAGATCAACACCTGTATCGGCTGCAACCAGGCATGCCTGGATCACACTTTCGGCGGCAAGCTGACCAGTTGCCTGGTCAACCCGCGTGCCTGCCACGAGACGGAGCTCAACTACCTGCCTGTGCAGGCGGTCAAGCGCATCGCCGTGGTCGGCGCCGGACCGGCGGGCCTGGCGGCCGCCACCGTGGCTGCCGAGCGCGGCCATGCAGTGACGCTGTTCGATGCTGCCGGCGAGATCGGCGGGCAATTCAATGTGGCCAAGCGGGTGCCGGGCAAGGAGGAGTTCTACGAGACCCTGCGCTACTTCCGTAACAAGGTGAAGTCCACGGGGGTCGAACTGCGTCTGAATACCCGTGTCGACGTAGCCGCACTGGTGGCCGGCGAATACGACGAAGTCATCCTGGCCACCGGTATCGCGCCGCGTACGCCGGCCATTCCCGGCATCGACAATGCCAAGGTGCTGAACTACCTGGACGTACTGCTCGAGCGCAAGCCGGTGGGCGAGCGGGTGGCGGTGATCGGTGCCGGTGGTATCGGTTTCGATGTGTCCGAGTACCTGGTGCATAAGGGCGTGGCCACCAGCCAGGACCGTGAGGCGTTCTGGAAGGAGTGGGGCATCGATACGCAGCTGGAGGCCCGTGGTGGTGTGGCCGGGGTCAAGGCAGAGCCTCATGCGCCGGCGCGCCAGGTGTACCTGCTGCAGCGCAAGAAGACCAAGGTTGGCGACGGCCTGGGCAAGACCACCGGCTGGATTCATCGCACGGGGCTGAAGAACAAGCAGGTGCAGATGCTCAACAGCGTCGAGTACCTCGGCGTGGACGATGCCGGCCTGCATGTGCGTATCGGCGAGGGCGAGCCGCAGGTGCTGGCGGTGGACAACATCGTTGTCTGCGCGGGGCAGGAGCCGCTGCGCGAGTTGCATGACGGCCTGGTAGCTGCCGGGCAATCGGTGCATTTGATCGGTGGCGCTGACGTGGCGGCTGAGCTTGATGCCAAGCGGGCGATTAACCAAGGGTCGAGATTGGCGGCGGAGCTGTGATTGTTTGAAGCGCGTTTGACTTTAGAGTTGCAGTGCCCGTGGGATCGAGCGCCGCCCGCGCGGCGCATCGCGGATGAATCCGCTCCTACATTTGTTGCAACGTACCGAACCTGTCAGGCCATGGTTGCCAGCCCTGGCGCAGGGCTCAAGACAGGTGAGACGGCGGCAATGCCCGTCGAAACATCGCGTCGAGCGGACGAGGCTTACAACCATGGCCTATCAGGCATGGCCACGTTGCAACAGATTGTAGGAGCGGATTCATCCGCGATGCGCCGCGCGGGCGGCGCTCGATCTGATAGGCGCTGCAAGTGGAGCGGTGGACACCTGGAGGCCTTCACTCGGTCAATGGCCTCCCACCCAAAGATCTTGAAAGGGATGGTGGTACGCCTCACTTACATGCGCTCCGTTCTCCAGCCTCCTGAAGTCCTGAAGTTACGGGCGGCGCCTGGGCTGACGCAGCTATCGCTAGCTGGGTATGGCACTAGACTCTTGAATCTGTCACGGCAACGAGCAACACATCCGCATCTGGGCAATCAGATAAACTGCCTCCATGTCTGATTTTTCTCTTCCCCAAGCCCCCCTGCAACGCCTCGACCTATCTTGGTTACGCCACGCGGGAATCGAAGCTGCGGTCCTGCGCCTGGACCTGATCGACCCGCTGATCAGCGGCAACAAATGGTTCAAGCTGCGCCATCACCTGCTCCAGGCCCGCAAGGCCGATGCCCCGGGCCTGATCAGCCTAGGCGGCAACCATTCCAACCATCTCCACGCCCTGGCCGCCGCCGGCAAGCGCTTCGGCTTTGCTACCGCCGGGCTATTGCGTGGCCACCCCCAGGAAACACCGACGGTACAGGATCTGCGAGCCCTGGGCATGGACCTGCACTGGCTCGGTTTCGGCGGCTACCGCAACCGCCATGAGCCCGGCTTCTGGGAGCCCTGGCAGGCCCGCTACCCAGGTTGGCACTGCATCCCTGAAGGCGGTGGCGGCCATGCTGGCGCGCAGGGCTGCGGTTTGATCGTCGCGCAATGCCGAGCGCAATTGGCAACGCTCGGCTGGACGGACTACGACGCCTGGTGGCTGGCGGCAGGCACCGGCACGACCTTGGCCGGAATGGTGCTAGAGGAGGCGGGCAGGCATGTGGTCCATGGCGCCCTGGCCGTGCCCCTCGACCACGGTGTACCGGAAACCGTCACGGCGCTGGCGGGTGCGCACGGCTATCAGCTGCACGACGCCAGCCGTGGCGGCTTTGCCCGTATCGACGACACACTGCTGGCGTTTATCGCCGACACCGAACGGCAAACCGGCATGCCGCTGGAGGCGCTCTACACCGGTAAGGCCCTGCTGGCCCTGCGCGACCAGGTCGAGGCCGGGTGTTTTGCCCCCGGCACCCGGCTGGTATTCCTGCACACCGGAGGCCTGCAGGGACGACGCGGTTACTTGTAGGGCAGCATGCGCAACAGCGTGTTGTCGCGCCGCACATAGTGGTGATAAAGCCCGGCCAGCGCGTGCAGGCCGATCAGCCAGTACCCCCAGCTGCCGATACGTTCATGCCAGCCCTTGATGAACTTGCTCAGGTCCGGGTCGGGGGCGACGATGGCCGGCAGCTCCAGGCCATAGAACGGGATCGGCTTGTCGGCGGCGCTGAGGATCGCCCAGCCGGCCAGCGGTAGGCCGATCATCATCAGGTACAGCAGCAGGTGTACCAGGTGTGCCAGGCCCGTCTGCCAGGCCGGTGGCCTGGGGACGATCGGCGGAGTGGGGCGCGACAGGCGCATGGCCAGGCGCAGCCAGACCAGCACGAACACCGTCAGCCCGAGCATGAAGTGCAGGTCTTTCATCAGGTCACGCTCGGCGCTGCCCTTGGGGAACATGCCGCGCAGTTCGATGCAGGCGTAGACGGCGGCCAGCAGTACCAGCATCAGCCAGTGCAGGGCGATCGACAGCCGCGCATAGTGGGCCGCGGGAGTGGATGAAACCATGGTGGATCCTCGTCATCAGGTCGGAAAGGGCGCTCTTGCTGGCGCCTGGCTGTGATCGTAAGGGTGCGCTGTAAAAATTGTGTTGATATGGGCAGGCAAGAACGTCCCGTGCAGGCTGGTCTGCTCCGTCATCCCCCCGGAAGCTGCGGCCAGCTGTCTGCCACCAGAAACACCCGCTCGGCTTCCTGCCAGGCGCCGTCCTCATCCTCTTCAAGCCTGACCAGCAACTGCGCCGGGGCAACCTCATCCAGTGCTTGCAACCAGCTGTCGAACTGTTCAACCGTCCAGCTACCGCCTGCTTGGACCCGCGCCGGGGCCAGCCACCCATGCCGGGGCAGCGGCTGCCAGCGCCCGGGTGGGCAGTGCTCGAGGTAATCCACCCAGTCCCGTCGATGCAGCCAGTGCCCGCGTAAATGCGCCGGATGGGCGCCGGCAGGCGCTTCGGCATGCCCGGGCCATGGGTAGAACAGATATCCGCCGAGCCATAGCTGTGCCTCGACTTCGGCGATTCCCAGGCCGGCCAGCGCAACGCGGCTATGGGGCTGGCCGGAGATGGTCAGCTGATGTCCGGCCAGGTGCGCCAACTTGGTCCCGAGGCGGTCATGGCAGCCGGGGCCGAGCCATTGCGCCGGATCCTGCCCGTTGCCGGCAGGCGGGCCGAGGTAGAGTTTGATCGCCAGCTCCAGGTGATGATCGCCTTCGCGGTCGCGCAGCAGGATGTCCAGCTCGCCCAGAGTGCGTCCGCCGTCGCGGATCGCCAGGTTGGCCGCCAGTAGCTCGACGCCCGGTGCCTGGTGCAGGGCGAACTGCCACAGGCTTTCGTAGTACAGGCCCAGCCGTCGGCTGTTCAGGCGTGCCAGCCAGCTCGATAGCGGCGCGGGCGCCTGGTCGAGCGTTGCCAGCCAGTGGCCCAGGCGCTGTGGGTCATCGACCCAGGCGCTACCCTGCAGCGGATGACGCTGAGGGCAGCCGGCCTGGGCCAGCAGCGGCGGTGACAGCAGCGCCCAGGCCAGGTCGCGCACGGCGGGGTGACGCAGCTGGCGGGGCAGGTGCTCGAGTTCGGCGAAGGGCATCATCCTGCGAGCATAGCCGGTTTGCCGCTGGCCGGTCCTTTCGCCCATAATCCCGGCATTGTCACCCCGCCGCAGAGCCTTGCAGGAGCACCATGGAGCAATTTCGCAATATCGGTATCATCGGACGCCTTGGCAGCTCCCAGGTGCTCGACACCATTCGCCGACTGAAAAAATTCCTCCTCGAGCGCCACCTGCACGTGATCCTCGAGGACACCATCGCCGAAGTCCTGCCGGGCCACGGCCTGCAGACCTCGACACGCAAACTGCTGGGCGAGGTCTGCGACCTGGTCATAGTGGTCGGTGGCGACGGCAGCCTGCTCGGCGCCGCCCGCGCCCTGGCCCGGCACAACATCCCGGTGCTGGGGATCAACCGCGGCAACCTGGGTTTCCTCACCGATATCCGCCCTGACGAGCTGGAGGAGAAGGTCGCCGAGGTGCTCGACGGCCATTACCTGGTGGAGAACCGCTTCCTGCTGCAGGCCGAGGTGCGCCGTCACAACGAGGCTATCGGCCAGGGCGATGCGCTCAACGACGTGGTGCTGCACCCGGGCAAGTCGACGCGGATGATCGAGTTCGAGATCTACATCGACGGCCAGTTCGTCTGCAGCCAGAAGGCCGACGGCCTGATCGTCGCCACCCCGACCGGCTCCACCGCCTACGCGCTGTCCGCTGGCGGCCCGATCATGCATCCCAAGCTGGACGCCATCGTCATCGTGCCGATGTACCCGCATACCTTGTCCGGCCGGCCGATCGTGGTAGACGGCAACAGCGAGCTGAAGATCGTCGTATCCAAGGACCTGCAGATCTACCCGCAGGTCTCCTGCGACGGCCAGAACCATTTCACCTGCGCCCCAGGCGACACCATCACGGTGAGCAAGAAGCCGCAGAAACTGCGCCTGATCCATCCGCTGGATCATAACTACTACGAGGTCTGCCGCACCAAGCTCGGCTGGGGCAGCCGCCTGGGCGGCAGGGACGACTGATGCTCGATCCGGCGCGCAGTTTCGACATCATCGGTGACGTGCATGGTTGCGCGCTCACCCTCGAACGCTTGCTCGACGCCCTCGGCTACAAGCGCATCGGCGGGGTGTGGCGGCATCCGCGGCGCCAGGCGTTGTTCCTGGGCGACATCGTCGACCGCGGCCCGCGCATCCGCGAGGCGCTGCACATCGTTCATGACATGGTCGAGGCCGGCCAGGCGTTCTGCATCATGGGCAACCATGAATACAACGCCCTGGGCTGGGTCACCCCGGCGTTGCCGGGCAGTGGCAAGGCCCATGTGCGCGAGCACACCCCACGCCATGCCCGGCTGATCGACGAGACCCTCACCCAGTTCGCCCAGCACCCCGGCGACTGGCACGATTTCATCCAGTGGTTCTACCAGCTGCCGTTGTTCATCGACGCCAGGCGCTTCCGCCTGGTGCATGCCTGCTGGGACCCACGGCTGATCGAGCCGTTGCGCCAGCAATACCCCACGGGCTGCATCGACGAGCACTTCGTGCAGGCCTCGGCAGTGTCTGGCAGCTTCGCCTCGACAGTGTGCAACCGCCTGCTGCGCGGCACCGACATGCGCCTGCCGGACGGTCTGACCCTGACCGGCGGCGACGGCCTGACCCGCGCCTTCTTCCGCACCAAGTTCTGGGAGGAGGATCCGCAGACCTACGGCGACATCGTCTTCCAGCCCGACGCGCTGCCCGACGAAGTGGCCCGCACGCCGCTCAGTCACAGCCAGAAGAACGCCCTGCTGCGCTATGCCGAGGACGAACCGTTGCTGTTCGTCGGCCATTACTGGCGCAGTGGCCGGCCGGCACCGATCCGCGACAACCTGGCCTGTCTGGACTACAGCGCCGTGCTCTATGGCAAGCTCGCGGCCTACCGCCTGGACGACGAGACCCGCATCGACCCGCACAAGTTCGTCTGGGTCGATGTCGACCGCCCGCAGGCCAGCCAATGAACGTGATCGAGGTGCTGCGCCTGCCGCTGGCGGTCGATCTCAGCGGTTTCGTCGCCCTGCTGCGCCGTCTGCAGGTGCCGCACCGGGTGGTGGAGGAGGGCGAGGAACAGGTGCTCTGGGCGCCGCCGGCCATGGCCCACGAAGTACTGGAACTCTATCGGCGCTTCCCTGAGGGCAATGCCGACCTTGAAGCGATGCCCGAACCTGTGGACGCTGGCATGCCGACCGCCCCGGCGGCGCCTTCGCTGAAGGAGCAGGCCAGGGCCTGCAAGGTCACCGCCGCGGTACTGCTCCTGAGCCTGGTGGTCGCCGGGGTGACCGGCCTGGGTGACAATCTCTCGACCATCGGCTGGTTCACCTTCCTGTCGTTCAAGGTGCAGGGCGACTACCTGTACTTCACCCCCTTGCTCCAGGGCCTCGCCGAAGGCCAGTGGTGGCGGCTGGTTTCGCCGATGCTGCTGCACTTCGGCGTATTGCACCTGGCCATGAACGGCCTGTGGTATTGGGAGCTGGGCAAGCGCATCGAGCTGCGCCAGGGCCCGTGGATGTTGCTGGGGCTGACGCTGTTGTTCAGCCTGGTGTCCAACCTGGCCCAGCATTTCACCAGCGGCCCGAGCCTGTTCGGCGGGCTGTCCGGCGTGCTCTACGGCTTGCTCGGGCATGTCTGGCTTTACCAGTGGCTGGCGCCGAACCCGCAGTTCAACCTGCCCAAGGGCGTGTTGGTGATGATGCTGATCTGGCTGGTGATCTGCCTGAGCGGCGTGGTCGGCCAGCTCGGCTTCGGCCAGATCGCCAACGCCGCCCATGTCGGTGGGTTGCTCATCGGATGCCTGACGGGGCTCTTGGGTGGCGCGCTGGCGAGGCGTAAACTGACGGCCTGACTGAGGAGACAGCATGTCCACATTCGCGCAAATGATCGAAAATATCACCCCCGAGATCTACGAGAGCCTGAAGACGGCCGTTGAAATCGGCAAATGGTCCGACGGCCGCAAGCTGACCGCCGAACAGAAGGAGCTGTCGCTGCAGGCGGTGATCGCCTGGGAGATCAAGAACCTCCCCGAAGAGCAGCGCACCGGCTACATGGGGCCGCAGGAATGCGCCTCGAAGTCGGCGCCGATCGCCAACATTCTGTTCAAGTCGGACTCGGTACATTGATCGAACTCGCTCGTGGCTCTCTGAGCAAGATGGCGGTGCGCCTGGACGCACCGGTCGTTCAATACAGTTTCCGCCTGGATGACGCCGAGGTGCCGGTAAACCCGCTGATCGGCCAGTCGATCCGCCTCGAGTACCTCGGCGCGATCCACTGCAGCCATTGCGGCAAACGCACCAAGACCAGCTTCAGCCAGGGTTACTGCTACCCGTGCATGACCAAGCTGGCCCAGTGCGATGTGTGCATCATGGCCCCGGAACGCTGCCACTACGACGCCGGTACCTGCCGCGAGCCGTCGTGGGGCGAGCAGTTCTGCATGACCGACCACGTGGTGTACCTGGCCAACTCGTCGGGCATCAAGGTCGGCATCACCCGCGCCACCCAGCTGCCCACCCGCTGGCTCGACCAGGGCGCCAGCCAGGCGCTGCCGATCATGCGCGTGGCCACCCGCCAGCAATCCGGGCTGGTCGAAGACGTGCTGCGCAGCCAGGTACCGGACCGCACCAACTGGCGCGCGCTGCTCAAGGGCGACGCCGAGGTGCTCGACCTGCCGGCCATCCGCGAACAGATCTTCGACGCCTGCGCCGACGGCATCCGCGCCTTGCAGGAGCGCTTCGGCCTGCAGGCCATCCAGCCGTTGCCCGACGCCGAGGTGGTGCAGATGCGCTACCCGGTCGAGGCCTATCCGAAAAAGATCGTCAGCTTCAACCTCGACAAGGATCCCGTCGTGGAAGGCACGCTGCTGGGCATCAAGGGCCAGTACCTGATCTTCGACACCGGCGTGATCAACATTCGCAAGTACACGGCCTACCAGCTGGCCGTGCTCCAGTAAAAGGATCGTCACCATGCGTACCGAACAACCGCAAGTGATCTACCTCAAGGACTATCAGGCCCCCGAGTACCTGATCGACGAGACCCACCTGACCTTCGAACTGTTCGAGGACCACAGCCTGGTCCATGCGCAGCTGGTCATGCGCCGCAACCCCGAGCGCGGCGCCGGCCTGCCGCCGCTGGTGCTCGATGGCCAGCACCTGGAGCTGCTCAGCGTGCAACTGGACGACCAGGCGCTGGCCGCCGGCGACTACCAGCTCGATGACGACAGCCTCACCGTGCATCCCAAGGCCGAACGCTTCACCCTGGATACCAGCGTGAAGATCCACCCGGAAAGCAACACCGCGCTGGAAGGCCTGTACAAGTCCGGCAAGATGTTCTGCACCCAGTGCGAGGCCGAGGGCTTCCGCAAGATCACCTACTACCTCGACCGCCCGGACGTGATGAGCACGTTCACCACCACGGTGATCGCCGAGCAGCACCGCTATCCGGTGCTGCTGTCCAACGGCAACCCCACGGGCAGCGGCCCGGCGGATGATGGCCGGCACTGGGCGACCTGGGAAGACCCGTTCAAGAAGCCGGCCTACCTGTTTGCCCTGGTAGCCGGTGACCTGTGGTGCGTCGAGAGCGAGTTCACCCGCCAGTCCGGCCGCGACGTGACCCTGCGTATCTATGTCGAGGAAGAAAACCTCGACAAGTGCGACCACGCCATGGTCAGCCTGAAGAAGTCCATGCGCTGGGACGAGGAAGTCTACGGTCGTGAATATGACCTGGACATCTTCATGATCGTCGCGGTCAACGACTTCAACATGGGCGCCATGGAAAACAAGGGCCTGAACATCTTCAACTCGAGCTGCGTGCTGGCCCGCGCCGAGACCGCCACCGACGCCGCCCACCAGCGGGTCGAGGGCGTGGTGGCCCACGAGTACTTCCACAACTGGTCGGGCAACCGCGTGACCTGCCGCGACTGGTTCCAGCTGTCGCTCAAGGAAGGCTTCACGGTGTTCCGCGATGCCGAGTTCAGCGCCGACATGAACTCGCGCACGGTCAAGCGCATCGAGGATGTCGCCTACCTGCGTACCCACCAGTTCGCCGAAGACGCCGGCCCCATGGCCCACCCGATCCGCCCGGACAGCTTCATCGAGATCTCCAACTTCTACACCCTGACGGTATACGAGAAGGGTGCCGAGGTGGTCGGCATGGTCCACACCCTGCTCGGGGCGGAGGGCTTCCGCAAGGGTAGCGACCTGTACTTCGAGCGCCATGATGGCCAGGCGGTTACCACCGACGACTTCATCAAGGCCATGGAAGACGCCAACGGCGTCGACCTGACCCAGTTCAAGCGCTGGTACAGCCAGGCCGGCACCCCGCGCCTGGAGGTCAGCGAGGCCTATGACGCTGCCGCGCAGCGCTACAGCCTGACCTTCCGCCAGAGCTGCCCGCCGACACCGGGGCAGGTTGAGAAACTGCCGTTCGTGATCCCGGTGGCGCTGGGCCTGCTGGACGCCCAAGGCAACGACCTGCCGTTGCGCCTGGCCGGCGAAAGCGCCGCCGCTGGCACCAGCCGCGTGCTGTCGGTGACCGAAGCCGAGCAGACCTTCACCTTCGAAGGTATTGCCAGCCAGCCCCTGCCGTCGCTGCTGCGCGGCTTCAGCGCACCGGTCAAGCTGAGCTTCCCCTACGACCGCGACCAACTGATGTTCCTCATGCAGCACGACAGCGACGGCTTCAACCGCTGGGAAGCGGGGCAGCAGTTGGCCGTGCAGGTGCTCCAGGAGCTGATCGGCCAGCACCAGCATGGCGAAGCACTGTCCCTCGACCAGCGGCTGATCACCGCACTGGGCACTGTGGTTGGCAATGAGTCGCTGGACCCGGCCATGGTCGCCGAGATGCTCTCGCTGCCGGGTGAGGCCTACCTCACCGAGATCAGCCAGGTGGCCGATGTGGACGCTATCCACGCCGCCCGCGAGTTCGCCCGCCGGCAGATCGCCGAGCAGCTGTTCGATGCCCTGTGGGCGCGTTACCAGGCCAACCGCGAGGTCTCGCGCAAGACCGCCTACGTGGCCTCGGCCGAGCACTTCGCCCGCCGGGGCCTGCAGAACATCGCCTTGTCGTACCTGATGCTCAGCGGCAAGCCGCAGGTGCTCGAGGCGACCCTGGAGCAGTACGAGCACTGCGACAACATGACCGAGCGTCTCACCGCCCTGGCAGTGCTGGTCAACTCGCCGTTCGAGGCCGAGCGCGCCAAGGCCCTGGAAGCCTTCGCCGAGCACTTCAAGGACAACCCGCTGGTCATGGACCAGTGGTTCAGCGTGCAGGCGGCCAGCACCCTGCCGGGCGGCCTGGCGCGGGTCAAGGCATTGATGCAGCACCCGGCCTTCACCCTGAAGAACCCGAACAAGGTGCGTGCGCTGATCGGTGGTTTCGCCGGGCAGAACCTGGTCAACTTCCATGCCGCTGACGGTTCGGGGTATCGCTTCCTGGCGGACCTGGTGATCGAGCTCAATGCGCTGAACCCGCAGATCGCCTCGCGCCAATTGGCGCCTCTGACCCGCTGGCGCAAGTATGACGACCAGCGTCAGGCGCTGATGAAGGGCGAGCTGGAGCGGATTCTTGCGTCTGGGGCGCTGTCCAGCGATGTGTACGAGGTGGTGAGCAAGAGCCTGGCGTAAGTCGGGCGAAGTTTGGGGCCGCAAAGCGGCCCCAGTCATTTTCAGTGGTTAACAAAACATAACGTCCCGCTCGTTGTTTTCTGTCGGATGACCCCGATAGGATTGCCCAAAGCTATTCCAGGGCTCTGGAACAGGGTTTCTCGGCACCTGGCAATAGATTGACCCACCACAAGAACACAACAGGGGGCAGTCATGAGAGAGCGGATTACGCCACGCCGCAGGCTGGCGGCAGGCGCGATGCTGGCACTGGTGCTGGGCATCGGCGCCGGCAATGCCGAGGCGGCGGTGGCCGCCGAGGAATACTCGGTGGAGTCGGCCAAGGCCAGCCAGAGCCTGTTGATCGGCGCTACCCACGCCGGCCAGCGTCTGGTGGTGGTCGGCGATCGCGGCCATATCCTGTTCTCCGACGACCAGGGCAAGACCTGGACCCAGGCCCGGGTGCCCACCCGGCAACTGCTTACCGCGGTGTTCTTCCTCGACGACAAGCGCGGCTGGGCGGTCGGCCATGACGCCCAGATCCTCGCCAGCAACGACGGCGGCGCGACCTGGAGCAAGCAGTTCGAAGACCTGTCCCGCGAAGCTCCTTTGCTCGACGTGCGTTTCGTCGATGCTCAACATGGCTTTGCCGTCGGCGCCTATGGCGCGCTGCTGGAGACCACCGATGGCGGCCAGCACTGGCAGGACGTCGCCGAGCGCCTGGACAACCCCGACCAGCTCCACCTCAACGCCATCACCCAGGTGAAGGACGCCGGCCTGTTCATCGTCGGCGAGCAGGGCAGCATGTTCCGCTCCAGCGATGCCGGCCAGAGCTGGACGACGGTGCAGGGCCCCTACGAGGGCTCGCTGTTCGGTGTGATCGGCACCGCCCAGCCCAATACCCTGCTGGCCTACGGCCTGCGCGGCAACCTGTTCCGCTCCACCGATTTCGGCGACAGCTGGCAGCCCATCGAGCTCAAGGCCGAACGTGGCCCGCTCGAATTCGGCCTGGCAAGCGCTACGCTTCTCGAGGACGGCAGCCTGGTGCTGGTTGGCAATGGCGGCAGCGTGCTGCGCAGCCATGACGACGGGCAGACCTTCAGCGTGCGCAACCGTGCCGACCGCATCGCCCTGTCGGGTGTCAGCGGCCTGGGCGGTGGCGGCCTGTTGCTGGTCGGGCAAGGGGGCGTGCATCTGGCCTCGGCCGACGGTACCCAGGAGGTGCGTCCATGACCAGTCGGGAGAGCTTCGACATGCAGCACAAGGACAAGGCTACCCTGCTGGAACGCCTGATCTTCAACAACCGCCCCATGGTCATCGCCATCTGCCTGCTGGTGAGCGTGTTCCTGTTCTGGCAAGCCACGCAGATCCGCCCATCCACCAGTTTCGAAAAGATGATCCCGCTGCAGCATCCGTTCATCGAGCAGATGATGGAGCACCGCAACGACCTGGCCAACCTCGGCAACACCGTGCGCGTCTCGGTGGAGGCGGTCAACGGCGACATCTTCGACAAGGACTACATGGAGACGCTGCGTCAGATCCATGACGAGGTGTTCTACATCCCCGGCGTCGACCGCGCCGGGCTGAAATCGCTGTGGAGCCCGAGCGTGCGCTGGAGCGAGGTCACCGAAGAGGGCTTCTCCGGCGGCGAAGTGATCCCCAATACCTACAATGGCTCCCAGGACAGCCTCGACACCCTGCGCGACAACGTGCTCAAGTCAGGCCAGGTGGGGCGCCTGGTGGCCAACAACTTCAAGTCCAGCATCATCGACATCCCGTTGCTGGAGAACCATCCCGACCCGCAGGATCCGGGGCGCCAGGTCAAGCTCGACTACCAGCAGTTCTCCCACCAGCTGGAGGAGAAGATCCGCGACAAGTTCCAGGCGCAGAACCCCAACGTGAAGATCCACATCGTCGGCTTCGCCAAGAAGGTCGGTGATCTGATCGATGGCCTGGTGATGGTGGCGATGTTCTTCGGCGTGGCGCTGGTGATCACCTGGGCGCTGCTGTACTGGTTCACCTGGTGCATCCGTAGCACCATCGCCGTGCTCATCACCACGCTGGTGGCGGTGGTTTGGCAGCTCGGGCTGATGCATGCGGTGGGCTTCGGCCTGGACCCGTACTCGATGCTGGTGCCGTTCCTGATCTTCGCCATCGGCATTTCCCACGGGGTGCAGAAGATCAACGGCATCGCCCTGCAATCCAGTGACGCCGACAACGCCCTGACCGCGGCCCGGCGCACCTTCCGCCAGCTGTTCCTGCCGGGGATGATCGCCATCCTCGCCGATGCCGTGGGCTTCATCACCCTGCTGATCATCGACATCGGCGTAATCCGCGAGCTGGCCATCGGCGCCTCGATCGGTGTGGCGGTGATCGTGTTCACCAACTTGATCCTGCTGCCGGTGGCGATCAGCTACGTCGGCATCAGCCAGAAGGCCATCGCCCGCAGCAAGAAGGATGCGACCCGCGAGCATCCGTTCTGGCGCCTGCTGTCCAACTTCGCCAGCCCCAAGGTGGCGCCGGTATCGGTGGTGCTGGCGCTGCTGGCCTTCGGCGGCGGCCTCTGGTACAGCCAGAACCTGAAGATCGGCGACCTCGACCAGGGCGCGCCGGAGCTGCGCCCGGACTCGCGCTACAACCAGGACAACAGCTTCATCATCAGCAATTACTCGACCAGTTCCGATGTGCTGGTGATCATGGTCAAGACTCCGGCCGAGAGCTGCTCGATCCACTCGACCATGGCGCCGATCGACGAGCTGATGTGGACCATGGACAACACCCCCGGGGTGCAGTCGACCATCTCCCTGGTGACCGTGTCCAAGCAGGTCATCAAGGGCATGAACGAGGGCAGCCTGAAGTGGGAGACGCTGTCGCGCAACCCGGACATCCTCAACAACTCCATCGCCCGTGCCGACGGCCTGTACAACGCCGACTGTTCGCTGGCTCCGGTGCTGGTGTTCCTCAACGACCACAAGGCCGAGACGCTGGAGCGGGTCACCGCCGCGGCTAAAGCCTTCGCCGACAGCCACAACAAGGAAGGCCTGCAGTTCCTCCTGGCGGCGGGTAATGCCGGCATCGAGGCGGCCACCAACGAGGTGATCAAGTCGGCGGAGCTGACCATCCTCATCCTGGTCTACATCTGCGTGGCGGTGATGTGCATGATCACCTTCCGCTCCTTCGCCGCGACCCTGTGCATCGTCCTACCGCTGGTGCTGACCTCGGTACTGGGCAACGCGCTGATGGCTTTCATGGGTATCGGCGTCAAGGTCGCTACGCTGCCGGTGGTGGCGCTGGGCGTGGGTATTGGCGTGGATTACGGCATCTACATCTACAGCCGCCTGGAAAGCTTCCTGCGCGCCGGCCTGCCGTTGCAGGAGGCCTACTACGAGACCCTGCGCTCCACCGGCAAGGCGGTGCTGTTCACCGGCCTGTGCCTGGCCATCGGCGTATGCACCTGGATCTTCTCGGCGATCAAGTTCCAGGCCGACATGGGCCTGATGCTGACCTTCATGCTGCTGTGGAACATGTTCGGCGCCCTGTGGCTGCTGCCGGCACTGGCGCGCTTTCTGATCAAGCCAGAGAAATTGGCGGGCAAGGAGGGCGGCTCGATCTTCGCCCATTGATCCTCAGCAAGGGGCCGCTGCGCGGCCCAATCGCCGGCAAGTCGCAGCGGCGAACCGCGGCTCCCACAGAGATCGCGCCAGCTTCAAGGCCAGCGCATACCTGTGGGAGCCGGCTTGCCGGCGATTGGGCTGCGGAGCAGCCCCATGGCTATAATGGCCACCCAATTTTCCGGATGTCCCCATGACCCTCGCCACCGCCCTCGCAGCCTGCGACATGCTCCTGATCGACGGCCTGCACGCCTTCGACTTCACCCTCGACGAATCCGGCCTCACCATCGAATGCATGGACGGCCGCCAACTGCGCCGCTGGTCCTTCACCCCCGAGCAGATCGCTGCCGCCACCGGCGCGGGCGACGACTGGAGCCTGAACACTGATGAAGGCGAGCATCGTCTAGTCTGTATGAGTGCTTTTCGTGCCCCGGATGAAGAAGACGATGAACAGGAAATGGACACACCTGCTAACCGCTAGCCTCATGGCTGTGTCAGTTCACGCCCAGGCCGCCACGTTGCTGGTGGGCAGCTACACCGACAACGGCAGCGAAGGGATCTACCGCTACGAGTTCAACGCTCGCACTGGTCAGATCGACGCCAAACCCCGGCAAGTGGTCAAGAGCGTCAGCCCTTCGTGGCTGGTGCTGTCTGCCGACCAGCGCCAGCTGTTCGCGGTCAATGAAACGCCCAAGGGCAATGTCAGCAGCTTCTCGCTGAGCAGCAAGGGCGAGATCAAGCTGCTGAACCAGGTGTCCAGCCAGGGCGACGAGCCGACCCACGCCAGCCTGAGCCATGACCAGCGCTACCTGTTCGTCGCCAACTACGCCGTCGCTCCCGATCCCGGTGGCAGCCTGGTGGTGATCCCAGTAGCCCGGGACGGCAAGCTCAAGCCGGTGGTACAGCAGGCCCGGCACACGCCAAGCAAGGTCAACCCCGAGCGCCAGGCCGGTGCCCATGTGCATTCGCTGGTGCTGTCGCCCGATGGCCGCCACCTGTATGCCAGCGACCTGGGCGCGGACAAGGTGTTCATCTACCGCTACGACGGCGCCAGCCCCGAGCATCCGTTGAGCCCGGCGATCCCGCCGTCGGTGGCGTTGCCGCCGGGTAGCGGACCACGCCACCTGCTGTTCGACGCCAAGGGCCGGCATGCCTACCTGACGCTGGAGATGAGCGCCGAGGTGGTGGTGTTCGATGTGCAAGACGCTGGCCTGACCGAGCGCCAGCGCTTGCCGCTGACCGACAGCAAGGACGCGGCGGCCAAGGCCGCGGGCGGGCTGCACCTGTCGGCCGATGGCCGCTTCCTCTATGTCAGCAATCGCGGTACCGCCAACGAGATCGTGGTGTATGCGGTCGGCAAGGATGACGGCCAGCTGAAACTGCTGCAGCGCCGCTCGGTAGAGGGCGACCATCCCCGCGAGTTCGCCCTCGACCCCAGTGGCAACTACCTGCTGGTGGCGAACCAGAAGAGCAACCAGATCGTGGTCATGCGCCGCGATCCGCGTAAGGGAACATTGGGCGACACGGTGCAGAAACACGAGCAGCCAGCGCCGTCGGACCTTAAGTTCCTCGAATGATGCCAGTGGCTGAAGCCTCAGGCGCGGGAGCGGACTTGTCCGCTCCCGCGTTGCTGTCCTCACGCCTCGATTATCGATGGCCGTGATAATCGCTACTGCCGCAATGAATTTTTACAGGCGGACCCAACGGCGTAAGTTTTGACCCAAGGCCCCCGACGGGCCAACGTCAACCACCGAAGTCGAGGTCTGCCAGCATGAATTTCAATCTCTTCCCACTCATCGCCGCCTCCGCCATCTCCGCCTCCGTCGTACTGCCCGCCCACGCCCAGGCAGAGCAGGGCGCCAAGCCGTCGAGCACCCACAGCTACACCCAGAAATACCTGCAACAGAGCGCGCATTTTCATGCCGCCTTGAGCAAGCACTCCAATTGAGTGTGTAAAGGCATTGGTAATAGCACAAAGCCATGTGATTTAATTTGACGCTAAATTTTTGACTCGCCAAAGGGGCAGAGCATGATGTGGCGTATCACGGCGGTAGTGCTGTTGTTGATGTCCGCGCCGATTCTGGCGCTCTGAGCGACACGCTGTCTCACTTGGCCATCACGGCCTTGAACAGCGCCGATTCCAGCCAGCCCTGCAACCAGCTCCGCAGCCGCGGATAAGCCGCCTCGGCGAACCATTCGGGTTCGACCCCGGCAAACTGGCGCATCAAGGGCAGCACGGCGGCGTCGGCCAGACTCGGGTGGTCGGCCAATAGCCAAGGCCGGCCTTCGAGCAGGCTTTCCAGTTCGGCCAGCCAGGGCTCGGCCTGGGCGCGGTAGTGGGCCCGGGAATGCTCCGGATAGCGCTCGGCATACTTGTACAGATTCACCTGCGCCTTGAATGTGCTGTCGTTGCGGGCTATCAGCGCGGCGGCCTGGCGCGCCGCCGCCGGGTCGGCCAGCAGGCGCCAGTCCTCGGGGTCGTGCCGGTCGAGCGCCCAGCGCATGATGTCGAGGCTTTCCTCCAGCACGCCATTCCCGGTATCCAGCACCGGCACCGTGCCCTTGGGCGACAGTGCCAGCAGCTCGGCCGGTTTCTCCTTCATCTTCACCTCGACCACTCGCACCTCGCACCCGGCGTAGCGCAGCGCCAGGCGTGCGCGCATGGCCCAGGGGCAGCGGCGGAACGAGTAGAGGATCACCCGCACACCTCGACATCGCTCAGGCCATTGCCCTGGCGGCGCACCTGGATCTGCACCGGGATGCGTTCGTGCATCTCCTGCACGTGGGAGATCACCGCCACCTTGCGGCCCTGGGCCTGCAGGCCGTCGAGGGCGTCCATGGCCAGTTGCAGCGACTCGGGGTCGAGGCTGCCGAAGCCTTCGTCGATGAACAGCGACTCGATGCGCAGGGTGCTGGAGGCCATCGACGCCAGGCCCAGGGCCAGTGCCAGGGAGACCAGGAAGGTTTCGCCGCCCGACAGCGAGTGCACCGAGCGCAGCTCGTCGCCCATCTCGGTGTCCAGCACCAGCAGGCCCAGCGCGCTGCCGCCACGCTTGAGGCGGTAGCGTTTGGCCAACTGGCGCAACTGGCTGTTGGCGTGGTGCAGCAGCAGGTCGAGGTTGTAGCCCTGGGCGATCTTGCGGAACACATCGCCCGAGGCCGAGCCGATCAGCGCATTCAGGCGCGCCCAGCGCTGCCATTGCTGGTAGGCCTGCTCGATCTGCTCGGCCAGGGCCTGGCTGGCCTGCTGACGGCGCTGGTCGTCGGCCTGGCGCGCGCGTAGTTCGGCGCAGCCTTGTTCTTGAGCGGCCAGCTGCTGCTGGAGCTCGCTGAGTGCTTGTTCCAGTTCTTCCGCCGGCAATTCGCCGTGGGCCTGGCTGGCATGTTGCTGCAGGCGTTGTTCACGTTCCTGAAGCAGCACGCGGCCCTGTTCGATGGCCTTCTCCGCGCTTTGCAGGCGCTGACGCAATTCACCGAGCTGGGCATCATCGACGGCCAGCAGTCGGTCAAGGCCGGCATCGTCCAGCTCAGGGTGCGCGCTGCGCCAGTGGGCGATCTCGCCCTGCAACTGCTGATGCTCCTGTTCCAGGGCCTGTTGGCGCTGCTGGTTGGCCTTGAGGTCGGCGGCCAGCTGCACGCTTTGGGTGTGCAGCGCTTGCAGCTTCTGGACGCAGTCGGCTTCGGCGCTACGCGCCTGTTCCAGCTGGGTGTCCATGTGCTGTTGCCAGGCTTCGGCGCTGGGCTGTTCACCGAGCAGCTCGCTCAGGGTGGCGCGGGCCTGCTGGTGTTGCTCGTCGAGCGCGGCGAGTTTCTGTTGCAGTTGCTGCTGCCCTTGCAGGCGTGTCTGTTGCTGGTCGCGCAGCTTGTCGAGCTGGACTTGGCGGGCCTGTTGCTCTTCCTGCTCGTCCTTGCGCAGGTCGAGTTGTTGGCGGCGCTGGGCGATCTGCTGGTCGAGGCCGAGGAAGGCGTTGGCCGGGTCGTCGCGCAGGGCCTGGAGAATGTCCTGGGGCAGCACGCTGCCCAGGTCGTCGAGGCTTTGCTGCAGTTGCTGGGCGTCGGCGGCCAGGGCCTGGTGCTGCTGCTCGAGGTGACGCTGCGCCTGTTGCTGGGCTTCGCCCGCGGCCTGCAATTGCTGGGTAAGGCGAGCGGCATCCTTCTGTAGGGTGAGCAGGGCGCTTTGGCGCTTCTCGTCGCGGTCGATCTCCTCGCCGAGGCGGCGTAACTGGCCGTCGAGCCACTTGCCGCGGGCCGCGTCGTCCTGCGGGGCAAGCGCCGGCCACAGGGCATGGGCCTGGAGCTGTTCGGTCACAGGCTGCAACTGCTCGCCGAGCTGCTGCTGTTGTTGCTGGTAATCCTTGAGCTGGGCATTGACCACGCCCAGTTCGGTGCGCAGTTCCACCAGCTTGCCATTGAGCTGTTCGACTTGCTTGTGCGCCGCCGCTTCCTCGGCCTGGTCGTGCCGACCAAGGCTGTGCAGCAACGCTTCGGGCTGGTGGAACGGGTGTTCGGCGCTACCGCAGACCGGGCAAGGCTCGCCGTCGCGCAGTTGCGCGCGCAGCTCCTCGACGCTGGTGTTGCGCGCCAGGCGCTGGCGCTCGAGCAATTGACGGGTGAGGGTCAGCGCTTGCTCGGCGCTTTCCAGCTCGGCCTTGGCCGCGGTGCCTTCGCCGATCAGTTGCTGGCGCCGCTGCATGGCTTGCTGCTGGCGTTCTCGCAGGGCGGCGAGGGCCTGGCGCAGTTCCTGCTCGCGACCATGCAGGCGGCTCAGCTCTTCGACGGCGCGCTGTTGCTTGCGGTTGTCCTGAAGCATGGCGCCGAGCAGATCGACCTGCTCGGCCAACGCATGGGGTTCGGCACCGGCCTCGCGGAACAGCAGCTCGAAATGCTCGCGTTGCCCTTGCAGTTGGGCGTTGGCCTGGCTGGCCTGGGCCTGCAGCCCGGGCAGCTCTTCGCGGCCCTTGGCCAGGCGGCCGCCGATCAGCATGACCTGCTTGAGTTGTGGCAGATAGGCCTGCCAGGCGTCGGCGAGGCCGCCCAGGTGCTGGCTTTCGGCCAGAGCGGCATCGATCTGCGACAGCTGCTGTTGGCTGCGTTGTTGATGGTCTTCCAGCTGTTGCAGCTGCTGCTGGCTCGCGCTGGCCTCCTGCTCGGCCTGGTTACAGGCTTCGCGTTGTTCGGCCAGGTCCTTGTCCAGGCGTGCGATGTCGCCTTGAGCGGCGAAGGCCTGGCGCAGGCGTGGAGCGTTTTCGCCTTGCAGGGCCTGCTGCTGGCCCAGATGCTGGCGGGCGGCCTCGAGGGACTGCTGCAGGGCATCGATATGTTGCTGCAGATCGCTTTGTTGGCGTTGTTGCTGGTCGATATCCGCCTGCACCGGGGCCAGTTGCGCGGCCAGGTGCTGTTGGCGATGGAATTGGTGGCGCTGGGGCGCCAGGCGCTCCAGGCGTTGCAGGTCGACGCGCTGCTCGGCCAGTTGCTGCCACGCCTGCTCGGCAGCTTGCAGGGCAGCGCCGGCCTCATGGTGCTGGGCCTGCAGGCGCTGCTGTTCTTCGAACCAGGTGTGCTGTTGTTCGAGCAGGCGCTGGCGCGACTGGTCGGCCTTGAGCTGTTGCTGGGCCAGTTCCAGTTCCTGGTCGAGGGCGGCGCGGGTTTCGGCGTCCATCGGTAGCAGGTGCTCGGCCTGTTTCTTCAGGTCGTTGTGAGCCTCGCCGGTTTCCCGAGCCTTGCTGAACGCACGCTGGCCGAGGCGGGTGTAGATCGCCGTGTTGGTGAGCTTTTCCAGCAACTCGCTGCGCTCACGGTCGTCGGCCTTGAGGAAGGCGCCGAACTCGCTCTGGGCCAGCATCACCGCGCGGGTGAACTGCTCGAAGTTCAGGCCGAGGCGGGCCTCGACCAGTTGCTTGTACTCGTTCTTGCCGCTGCCGAGCAGTTGTTCGCTGTCCAGGTCGTAGAGACTCTGGCGGCTGTTCTGCAGCTTACCGGTGGCTTTTTCGCGGGCGCGGTTGGCTTCCCAGCGGGCACGGTAGCGGCAGCCGTCGATGCCGACGAAGTCCACTTCGGCGAAACCACTGCCAGTGCCACGGCGCAGTAGGTTGCGTGGGTCGGAGGTGGGGATCTCGCCGTCGGCATCCGGCACCTTGGCTTCCCGGGCGATATCGTTCAGGCGTGGCACGCTGCCGAACAGGGCCAGGCACAAGGCGTCGAGCAGCGTGCTCTTGCCGGCCCCGGTCGGCCCGGTGATGGCGAACAGGCCGGCGCTGGCCAGGGGCTCGGCGGTGAAGTCGATGTCGATGGGGCCGGCAAGGGAGGCCAGGTTCTTCAGGCGGATGGCGAGAATCTTCATGGTCGTTCCTCTTCTTGCAGCACGTCCTGCAGCAGCTCGGCAAAGTCGGCCAGGGCCTGTTCGTCGGCGGGGTTGCCGTACTGTTGCTGCCAGGCACGGCCGAACAGGTCCTGCGGGGTCAGTTGCGCCAGTTCGACAAAGGCTTGTTCATCCTCCTCCTGGCGCCCGGCGCCGGCATACTCGGCGCTGATGCGCACCAGGCGCACAGCCTTGCCTTGCAGGGCGGTCTCGATCTGCTGGCGCAGGTCGGGCTGCGGCTCGTCCAGGCGCACCCGCACCTCCAGCCAGGGTTGGCGGTTGGGGTCTTCGAGCAGGTCGATCACCGGCAACTGGCCCAGTTGTTCGAGCAACTCGCCCAGCGGTGCCGGGCCGACCCGCTGCAGGGCCACGGCACGCGGCACCGGGCGCGGCTCGACGCTGACCAGTTCGGCGCCCTCCAGCTCCACTTCCAGCACCTGGTGCGGGTAGTTGATTTCAGCGAAGGACAGCGGGATCGGCGCGCCGCTGTAGCGGATGCGATCCTCGCGGTTGACCTTCTGCGGCTTGTGCAGATGGCCCAGGGCGACATAGCCGATGGCCTTGTCGAACAGCCGCGCCGGCAGCGCCTCGGCATTGCCGATGATCAGGCTGCGTTCGGAGTCTTCCGAGATGCTGCCGCCGGCCATGTGCGCATGGCTGATGGCGACCAGCGCCTGGTCCTTCTTGCGTTTCTTCTGTGCCGCCGCGATCAACTGCTCGTGGACCTGGGTGATGCCCTGCAGGTAGTCGTCACCCAGCGCCGGCCCGGTGACTTCGGCGGGACGCAGGAAGGGCAGCGCCAGGCACCAGGCGGCGACCTTGCCGCGGGTGTTGGTCAGCGGGATCAGCAGGCGTTCGGCGTCCAGCTGGCCCTCGTCGAGCCAATGTACGCGGCCCAGGGCGTGGGTGCGCAGGCGGCGCATCAATGGCGCCGGCAGCTCGATGCGCGAGCCGGAGTCGTGGTTGCCGGCGATCATCACGATGTCCAGCTTGGGCTGTTGCTCGTGGGCCTGGACGATGAAGTCGTAGAGGCGCTCCTGGGCTTTGACCGGCGGATTGACGGTGTCGAAGATGTCGCCGGCGATCAGCAGCGCATCGGGCTGGCGCAGGCGCAGTTGGCCGAGCAGCCAGTCGAGGAAGCAGGCGTGTTCGAAGTCGCGTTCCTGGCCATGCAGGCTCTGGCCCAGGTGCCAGTCGGAGGTGTGAAACAGACGCATGGAAGATCCGTAGGGTGAGCGGCAGGGGGCGTTTGGATTTGGGCGGTATGGTAACTCATCGCGAGGTAAGCACCGAGTGTCGTCCCACCTGGGTCTGGCGAAAGAGTTGCAGCGCCTGTGAGATCGAGCGCCGCCCGCGCGGCGCATCGCGGATGAATCCGCTCCTACATTCGTTGCAACGTACCGAACCTGTCAGGCCATGGTTGCCAGCCTTGGCGCAGGGCGCAAGACAGGTGGGGCGCCGGCAATGCCCATCGAAAAATCGCGTCGAGCGCACAAGGTTTACAACCATGGCCTATCAGGCTTGGCCACGTTGCAACAGATGTAGGAGCGGATTCATCCGCGATGCGCCGCGCGGGCGGCGCTCGATCTCGAAAACGCTTCAAGGCTCAAGGCATGCTTGACTACTTGGGATACAGCGGTGGCAGGCTACTGGCCTCGCCCGTCGGCGCCAGCACTTGCTCGGCCGGCGGTATGGCGCCGATCGCCCGCCACAGCTCGTCGCCATGCCAGTATTGGCCGCTCTCGCTGTACAACGCGCCGTTCAACCCATCCAGCGCATCGGACAACGGCACGAAGCGCGCCGCCATCTCGGCCAGGGTTTCCGGCTGCTGCCGCGCCCAGGCGTCCAGCGCCTGGCGGGTGGCCTGCGGATCGTTGGCCTGGCAGGCGCGCTTGAGGTCGTCGAGTAGCGTGCGCGGGCTCGGGCCAGTCTGTGCCGCGCGCAGTACCGCCGGTTGCGAACGGGCCCGCCACCACAGGGTGAAACCGAGCAGGGTGGTCAGCGCCAGCACCAGCGTAGCCAGCTGCCAGGGCCAGAGCAGGCTGGGGGCCATGTTGCTGTCGCCGACCGGGGTGTCGGCGCTGAGCGCCGGATTGTCCTGCACGTTCAGGGTGCGTGCCGGCAGGCTGCTGTGCTCGAGGTGGTCCTCGCGGGTGTTCCACCAGGTCACCTCCAGCGCCGGCAGGGCCAGCTCGCCGGCGTGGGTCGGCACCAGCGCCTCGCGCTCCTCACGGTTGGCGACCATGCCGCGCTCGCCGATCTCGTTGCGCAGCAACGGCTGGTCGGGGTAACGGCGCAAGCCGACGGCCTCGGTGGCCGGCAGCGGCGGCAGCTGGGTGCTCGAAAGGCCCTCGGCGCGCACGCTGATGTTGCGCGTCAGCGAGTCGCCGATCTGTGTCTGCTGGCTGTCCGGGTCGGGGTTCCAGTGCTCTTCCAGGGTCAGGCTACGTGCCGGCAGCCAGGGGCGGTCGGCGGGGTAGCCGGCCGGGATCGGCTTGACGGTCAGGCGCAGGGGCAACGAACTGACTTGCACCTGGCGGCCGACCCGTGGCGTGCCGGCGGGTTGTTCGCCATTGTCGGCGGCGGTAGCGGTAAAGCGCAGCGGTGGCACTTCAAGGCTACCGCTTTGCTGCGGATAGATCGCGTAGCGGGTCTCGATCACCCCATGGCGCACGCCGTTGATTTCTTTCTCGTAGGTGCGCGACTCGCCCAGCGGGTCGACCTTGGCGTTCTCCAGTTGCAGCGGGCTGAGGTTGCTGTCGTCATACAGCGCCACCGAATGGTAGATGCGCAGGGTCAGCACGGCCTGGGCCTGGACATAGACTGCGCTGCTGTCCAGGGTAGCCTCGACGAACACTTGCGAGGCTGCGTCCGGACGCTGGCTGTCGGCCTGCTGCACCTGCAGCTCGATGGCCTGGCTGCGCGACTGGCCCAGTTGCAGCTCGGGGATGCGCAAGCTGCCGCTGCGCCGCGGCAGCAGGGTGATGATCCAGCGGGTGCTGGCGCGGGTCTCGCCGTCGAGGGTGTGCAGGCTGTTGAGCTGGCGCGTGCCGCGGACCTCGAAGTCGGGCTCGAGGGTGCGCAGGTCGGGCTTGCCGAACTGGGTCACGTCCTGGCTCTCGAGGGTGAGCTCCAGGGTTTCGCCAGCCTCGAGGCGCGTGCGGTCGACGCTGGCCTGCAGGGTCGGTTCGGCCTGGGCCGCGAGGCTCCACAGCAGGCCTAGGAGAAAGACGCCGAGGCGACTCATCGTGGGGTTTCCTGATGCAATTGCTGTTCATACCAGAATTTGCGCCGCAGCAGTTCCGCCGGATTGTCGGGGATCTCCCGCAGCCACTGTTCCAGGGCCTGGCGCTGCTCGGCGTCGAGGTTGGTGGAGAGTGGCCGCTGGGGCGGCTGGGTGATGCTGTCGTCATCGCCTCCGGCAGTGCCGGACGGGGCCTGGGAGTTGCCCTGGCTGTCACCGTTCTGCTGGCCTTGTGCCGGGTTGTCGCTGTCCGGCGTGCCCTGGGCCTGGCTGCTGGTCGAGCTGCTGTTGCCTTCGTTGTCGTTGCCGGGCGTGTCCTGGGCATCGGCGTTGTTCGGCTGTTCCTCGGCCTTGGCCTGGCGCTGTTGCAACAGCTGCTGGACCAGGGCCTGGTTGTCCAGTGCGGCTTTCAGGTCGGGTTGGCGCTCCAGTGCCTGTTCGTAGGCGTCCAGCGCCGCTTCCAGTTCGCCGGCGCGGGCCAGGGCGTTACCACGATTGTAGTGGGCGGCAGCCGTGCCGGCCTGGGCGAACGCGGCGGCGGCGCCTTCGAAGTCGCCGGCCTGGTACAGGGCCATGCCGCGCCACTGGCTGTCGGCGAAGTGCCGGGCGGCCTCGGCGGGGCGTTGCCGTTCCAGCAGGCGCTGGCCCTGCTGGTCGGGGCGCAGCCACAGGTCGTTGAACTCGAAGGCCTGGCTCGGCTGCGGCAGGGCCAGCAGCAGGGGCAGGCAGAACAGCCAGCCACGCCGGCCGGCGCAGGCGGCGAGCAGCAGCAGGGGCAGCAGCAGCCAATAGCCCTGGTCGGCCCAGCTGTCCAGTTGCAGGGTCTGGCCATCGTTGTGCAGCAGGCGCGGGTTGTCGAACAGGCCCAGGCCACGCAGGTCGAGGTCGTCGATGCGGGCATGGCGATAGCGGCCGCCGGTCGAGCCGATGAAGGTCTTCAGCGAGGCGCTGTCCAGGCGTGGCAGGAGGATGCCACCCTGGTCGTCCTTGAGGTACTCGCCATTGGCCTGGCGCACCGGCGCGCCCTCGGCGCTGCCGACACCCAGCATCAGCAGGCTCGGGCCCTGACGGCCCAGGGCCTGGCGTATGCCTTCGCGTTCAAGCTCGCTCAGCGACGAACCGATCAACAGCAGGCGACCCTGGCCCAGGCCGCTCTGCGCCAGCAGCGCCAGGCCCTTGCGCACGGCCAGGTCGGCGCGCTGGCCGGGCTGCGGCATGATCGATGGATCGACGGCCTCGAGCAGGTTGCGCGTGGTGCCCAGGTCATCCGACAACGGCACCAGGGTGTGGGCGCTGCCGGCATAGACGATCAGTGCGGTCTGGCTGTCGCGACGATGCTCGAGCAGGTCGAGCACCTTGCGTCGGGCCTGCTCCAGGCGGTTCGGTGCGCTGTCCTCGGCGAGCATCTGCGGCGTCAGCTCGAGCAGGATCACCAGCGGGTCGGCCGGGCGCTGGCGGGTTTCCTCGAGGCGTTGCCAGCTGGGGCCGAGCAGTGCCAGGACGATCAGCATCCAGGCCAGGCCCAGGGCAATCCACGGCAACTTGCTGGTGCTGCCGCTGCCGCCGCCGAGCAGTACCGCATGGAACGGCTGCGGCAGGATCAACTGCCAGCGTCCGGCGCGCTTGCGCCGGTGCCAGAGCTTGAACAGCAGCCAGCCAAGCAGCGGCAGTACCAGCAGCCAGAGCGGGCGCAGCCATTGCGGCCAGAGTTCGATCATCGCCGCCTCCTCAGGCGCAGGCGCTTGAGGCGCTGGCGCCATTCCGGGTGGGGCTGCAGGAAGCGCGGTTTGCGCAGCAGGCGTTGCAGCAGGTTGTCCGGCCACTGCACGGCCACCACCAGCAGCACGCTGAGCAGCAGCGCCAGTGCCAGTGGCCAGGCGTACAGCGCATGGGCGGTGCGCGCCTGGGTCGGCTGCTGGGCCACCGGTTCCAGTTGGTCGAGGGTGTCGCCGATGGCGTCCAGTTCGGCGCCGTCGTGGGCGCGGAAGTAGCTGCCATGGGTGATTTCGGCGATCTCCTTGAGCGCGGCCTCGTCCAGGTCCAGGCTCGGATTCAGGCCCAGCAGCCCCGGCGTGCCGCTGGCCTCGGGGTTGGCGCCGATGCCGATGGTGTAGATGCGCACGCCTTCCTGGGCGGCCAGGCGCGCGGCGGTCAGCGGGTGGATCTGCCCGCCGTTGTTGGCGCCGTCGGTGATCAGGATCAGCACCCGGCTCTGCGCCGGGCGCTGGCGCAGGCGTTTGACGGCCAGGCCAATGGCGTCGCCGATGGCGGTGTTCTTGCCGGCGATGCCGATCTGCGCCTCGTCGAGGAAGGTGCGCACGGTGCGCCGGTCGAAGGTCAGCGGCGCCTGCAGGTAGGCCTGGCTGCCGAACAGGATCAGGCCGACGCGGTCGCCCTGGCGGTCCTGGAGGAAGTCGCCCATCAGTGCCTTGACCAGGTCCAGGCGGCTGATCTCGTCGTCCTTCCACTGCATGTCGGGGAAGTCCATGGAGCCCGATACGTCCACCGCCACCAGCAGGTCGCGGCCACTTGCCGAGACCGGCAGCGGATCGCCCAGCCACTGCGGGCGGGCGGCGGCCAGCAACAGCAGTAGCCAGATCAGGATGAACGGTGCCTGCTGGCGCCAGGTCGGCAGGTTCAGGCGGGCACGGCGCCCGGCCAGGCCCTCGAGTTCGTCAAGGAAGCCGACCTTGAGCACCGGTTCGCCGCTGTCGGCGGCCGGCAGCAGCAGGCGCGCCAGCCAGGGCAGCGGCAGCAGCAGGAAGATCCACGGCCAGGCCAGTTCAAACATGCTTGCGGATCCAGGTTTCGACCGCCTGGGCGAGCCCGGCGATGGCCTTGTCATCGAGCTTGCACTCGGGCTTGTAGGCGCCTTCGACCAGCACCATCCAGCGGGTCAGGCCGGCGGCCGGGCAGCGGTTGTCGAGAAACGCCAGCCACTGGCGGCCATTGAGGGTATGGCTGTTGGCCCCTGGGTAGTGATTACGGCACAGGCGTTTGAGCAGGGCGTTGATCTGCTGCAGCCAGGCCCCGGCGGGCGCGCCGTCATAGGGACGCGGCAGGCGCGCAAGTTCGGCCAGGGCCTCGACGCGGATCGGGTCCAGCGGCAGTTCGGCGCGCACCACCTTGCGTTTGCCCGGGCGCCAGTGGCGCAGGCGCCAGGCGCCCCAGCCGAGCAGGGGCAGCATGGCCAGCAGCAGCCACCAGCCGGGCGCGGGCGGCCACAGGCCGATGGCGGGGGGCGCGATCAGCGGCTGCAGCTGGTCCAGCGGGTTCATTTCACGCCTCCAGGGCGCTGTGCATTCAAGTATTCACGCAACTGCTCGATCATCTCGCTCTGGGTGCTCAGCGGCATCAGCACCACGCGCAGTTTCTGCGCCAGCAGCTCCCAGCGCTCGATGCGTGCCTCGGCTTGCTGGCGGTAGGCCTGGCGCAGGTTGGCATCGAGGGTGTCGAGTTCCAGTTGCGCGCCGCGTTGGGCGAAGCGCAACAGGCCGGCGGCGGGCAGGGCGTGATCGAGCGGGTCGCTGACCGGCATCAACAGTACGTCGCAGTGCCGCGAGAGCATGGCCAGGTGCTGCTCGACGCTGGCGCTGAGGGCGCGTTCGTCGCAGATGACGATGGCCAGGCTGCCCGGGCGCAATACCTCCCGTGCCCGGCGCAGGGCAAGGCCGAGGCTGTCGGCCTGGGGTTGGGCTTCGGTGTGCAGGGCCTGGTTGATCTTGGCCAGGCGGTTGAGCAGTTGCAGCAGGCTCTGCTTGCTGCGCCTGGGCTTGACCTCATGGTGCTCGTTGTCGCCGAACACCAGCCCGCCGATACGGTCGTTGTGGCCCAGCGCGGCCCAGCCGAACAGAGCGGCGGCCTGGGCGGCCAGGACCGACTTGAACATCAGCCCGGAGCCGAAGAACAGCCGCTGGCTCTGCTCGACCATGATGAAGATCGGCCGTTCGCGCTCTTCATGGAACAGCTTGGTGTGCGGCTCCTGGGTACGGGCGGTGACACGCCAGTCGATGTTGCGCACATCGTCGCCGGCCTGGTAGACCCGCACCTGGTCGAAGTCCACCCCGCGGCCACGCAGTTTCGAGTGGTGCAGGCCCACCAATGGGCTGCGCTGGCCGGGCCGGGAGAACAGCTGGATCTCGCGCACACGATGGCGCATGTCGATCAGGTCGGCCAGGCCGATGCGGATGCCGGGTTCGGCCAGCTGCGTGGTGGGCATGGGGTCAGGCGACGGCGACGACGTCGAGGATGCGCTGGACCACGCGGTCCTGGTCGACCCCCGCCGCCTCGGCCTCGAACGACAGGATGATGCGGTGGCGCAGCACGTCGAACAGCACCGCCTGGATATCCTCGGGGCTGACGAAGTCGCGCCCGGCCAGCCAGGCGTGGGCGCGGGCGCAGCGGTCGAGGGCGATCGAGCCACGGGGGCTGGCGCCGTAGGCGATCCAGTCGGCCAGTTCGCTGTCGAACTTGGCCGGGGTGCGGGTGGCCATCACCAGTTGCACCAGGTACTCCTCCACGGCATCGGCCATGTACAGGCCGAGGATTTCCTTGCGCGCGGCGAAGATCGCCTGCTGGCTGACCCGCCGCTCGGGCTTCACCTCGCCGCCCAGGGCCTCGCCCCGCGCTTGCAGGAGGATGCGCCGCTCGACGGCGGCATCGGGGAAACCGATCTTCACGTGCATCAGGAAACGGTCGAGCTGGGCCTCGGGCAGCGGGTAGGTGCCTTCCTGCTCGATCGGGTTCTGCGTGGCCATCACCAGGAACAGCGGCGACAGTTCGTAGGTACTGCGCCCGACGCTGACCTGGCGCTCGGCCATGGCCTCGAGCAGGGCCGACTGCACCTTGGCGGGGGCGCGGTTGATTTCGTCAGCCAGCACCAGGTTGTGGAAGATCGGGCCTTGCTGGAACACGAAGCTGCCGGTTTCCGGGCGGTAGATCTCGGTGCCGGTGATGTCGGCGGGCAGCAGGTCGGGGGTGAACTGGATACGATGGAACTGGGCCTCGATACCCTCGGCGAGCTCCTTGATGGCCTTGGTCTTGGCCAGGCCTGGGGCGCCTTCGACCAGCATGTGGCCGTCGGCCAGGAGCACGATCAGCAGGCGCTCGACCAACTTTTCCTGGCCGAGGATCTGGGAAGAGAGAAAGGTGCGCAGCGCGATCAGCGCCTCACGGTGTTCCATCGTTGACGGTTCCTGGGGATGGGCCCTGGCGCGCTGGGAGCGGATGCCGGGCGAGGGGGGATACTTTAATCCATCCGGGGGGGCGGGGACCAATGGGGGTTTGCAAAAAACGTGTAAAGGATGGGTTGGTTGGAGGAAGACTGTCCCGATCCCGATCCCGATCCCGATCCCGCTCTTGCCGTTGCCTTGCTCTTGCTTCTAAGCGCGCGATAGTTCAGGCGACACAAATTGCGACTTCATTCGGCCCTCCGCTTCGCTCCGGGTCCCCTCACTCCGGCCTTGCTCCCGGGAGGACCGCGCTGAACGCCCCATCCTGGGGCGCAGCGCTTGACGGGCATCCATGCCCGTCACCTCCCTCCGCAAGACCTCCGTTCGGCCTCCTGAAGTCGCGAAGTTACGGGCGGCGCCTGAACTAACGCAGCTGTCGCTAGGGACTACGCAGTTAATCTTGCGATCAAGATCAAGATCAAGATCAAGATCAAGATCGGATCGTGGCTTTGTTTAGTTCTTCGCCTTCGAATGCCGCCACCCTTGGTCAAAGAACGCAAACAACACCACCAGCACCCCAGCCACCGCCAGAATCATCGCCACGCCATCGGTGGAATGAGTCGCGGAACCTGCCACCAGCGCCAGCCCGCCCAGCGGCGCCAGGCCACCGGCCACCGCGGTACCGACCTCTCGCCCGGTGCCGAACCCGGACGAGCGCGTCTGCGTGGGGAACTGCCGGCTGAGGAACGACCCCTGCGGGGCAAACATCATCGGCGCCAGAATGCCGGTGCCGATGGCGATGGCCACGTAGATCAGCATCGGCTCGCCAGTGGAAAGCAACTGCAGGAACGGGTAGGCGAACAGCGCCGACAGCACGCCACCGAGCATCAGCACGGTCTTGCTGCTCCACTTGTCGCACAGCCAGCCAAAGAACGGCACGGCGAAGATCGCCACCAGGCTGGCAAGGGTCACCGACAGCGAGGTGACATGCGCCTCGACGCCTTTGAACTGGGTCAGGTAGGCCAGCGAGAAGGTCTTGAAGATGTAGCTCAGGGCGTTGTAGCCCACCGCCACGAAGAACACCACGGCCAGGCCCTTGAGGTCGTTCCTGAACAGCAGCTTCAGCGGCGACACCTGCGGCTTGTCGTCGGCCTTGTCCAGCTCCTTGAAGTCCGGGGTCTCGGGGATGCTCTTGCGCACCCACAGGCCCACCGCCACCAGGGCGATACTGGCGATGAACGGGATGCGCCAGCCGCCGGCCAACAGGAACTCGTTGCCGTTCATGGTCAGCAGGTACACGGTCAGCGACGACAGCAGCAGGCCCAGGTTCAACCCCAGCGCCGGCCAGGCACCCTGGCTGCCGCGCTTGCCTTCGCTGGCGTGCTCGTAGGAGGTCACTGCCGCGCCGGACAGCTCGGCACCGGCGCCCAAGCCTTGGATGATGCGGATGATCACCAGCAGGATCGGCGCCCAGATGCCGATCGTGGCATAGCCGGGAATCAGGCCGATCAGCATGGTGCATAAGCCCATCATGCAAAAGGTGATCACCAGCACATGCTTGCGCCCGAAACGGTCGCCCAGGTAGCCGAACAGCACGCCGCCGAACGGGCGGGCGATGAAGCCGATGGCGAAGGTGGAAAATGCCAGCAGCGAGGCCACCGCTGGGTTGCTCGGGTCGAAGAAGATCTTCGAGAAGACGATCGCCGCCATGGTCGCGTACAGGTAGAAGTCATACCACTCCAACATCGAGCCGAAGATGGTCGCCGCCGCCACCTTGCGCAGGCGCTTGCGTTGCTGTTCGGGGGTTTCGGGCGCGGCCGAGGCCGCCTCGTATACCGACATCTGAGGTTTCCTTGTTGTCTTTGTAGTTGTGGATGCAGCAGGTGTTTCAGCGGGCCTCGAGGATCTTTTCGGCGATCATCTGGCCGATGGGGATGGCCGAGGTGGCGGCCGGCGACGGTGCGTTGCACACATGCACCATGCGCGGCGTCTCGGCGAACAGGAAGTCATGCACCAGGGTGCCGTCGCGCATCACCGCCTGGGCGCGGATGCCGGCCTCATAGGGCAGCAGGTCCTCGACTTCGAGGGACGGACAATACTTGCGGCACTGCTCCAGGTAGCCGCGCTTGAACAGCGAGTTCTTCATCTCGGCGGTGCCGGAGCCGAGGTTGGTCCAGACGGTTTTCCAGAAGCCGGGGAAGCGTGCGTACTCGGCGACATCGCGCCAGTTCACCGAGAACTTGCGGTAGTTCTCCCGACCGAAACCAAGTACCGCGTTGGGACCGACAGTGACGCTGCCGTCGATCATCCGCGTCAGGTGCACGCCAAGGAATGGCAGCTCCGGATCGGGGATCGGGTAGATCAGGTGGTTGACGATCTGGTTCTTGCTCGCCGGCAGGCGGTAGTACTCGCCGCGGAAGGGGATGATCTGGTGGTCGATCCTTACCCCGGCCAGGCGCGCCAGGCGGTCGGACTGCAGGCCGGCGCAGGCCACCAGCTGGCGTGCTCGCCAGGTGTTGCCGTCGGCGCTGACCGCGACGTGGTCGGCATGCTCTTGGATGGCGCGCACGGCGGTGGACAGGCGCACCTCGCCACCGGCCTGGCGAATCACCTTGGCCATGGCGTCGCATACCTGCTGGTAGTCGACGATACCGGTGGCATCGAGGAACAGCGCGCCCTTGCCGACGATGTTCGGCTCCCGCTCACGCAGGGCGCTTGCGTCCAGGCGCTCGACCTTCAGTCCGTTCTGTTGCGAACGCTCGTACAGCGCCTGCATGCGCTGCACCTCGAGGTCGTTGGAGGCCACCAGCAGCTTGCCGCAGACCTCGAAGGCGATGCCGTGCTCGGTGCAGAAGTCCTTGGTGGCCTGGGCGCCGCGCTTGCACAGGTCGGCCTTGAGGCTGCCGGGAGCGTAATAGATGCCGGCATGGATCACGCCGCTGTTGTGGCCGGTCTGGTGGCGACCGAGGCTGGCCTCCTTTTCCAGGATCAGCAATGAGGCGCCGGGGCGGCGGGTGAGCAGGGCCATCGCAGTGGCGAGGCCGACGATGCCGCCGCCGATGATGCAGTAGTCGTAGGTCATGCAGGGTACCTTGGAATTCTTGTCGGTGAATCTGCTTATCAGGTTGTCAGACTAAGTAATGCGCGTAAAAACCTCGCCAGGTCGCGATAGGGTTCTCCGGGGTCAGTCGAGGTCGGGGAGGTCGAGTTTAAGGCGCTTGGCCGAGGCGCGCAGGTGGGCTTCGGCGCAAGCGGCGGCCGCATGGCGATCACCGTCGAAGATAGCCTGGTACAGCGCCCGATGTTCGCGCAGGGCGTCGGCCGAGCCGCCCACCGCCGGGGTGGCGGAGTTTTCCCAGGCGGTGCGGCGCGCGGCGGCCAGCTGGCCACCGAGGAAATCGTGGAAGGCGACGAAATAGTCGTTCTTACTGGCTTCGGCGATAGCTCGGTGGAAGGCCACGTCGGCGGCAGCGGCGGTGGCGAAGTCGCTGCGCGGGTTCTCCATGGTGCCCAGGGCGAAAGCCATGCGATTCAGGTCATCGCCGTCGCGGCGGCGGGCGGCGATGGCGGCGGCCTGGGTCTCGATCCACAGGCGCATCTCGAACATCTGCACCAGGTCCGGCTTGCGCCCGTTGCTGCCGGGGAAGCGGAACACCGTGCCGTTGGGGGTCTGCGAGATATAGGAACCGAGCCCGCGGCGAGCGATCAGCACGCCGTCGGCCTTGAGCTGCGCCACCGCCTCGCGCACCACCGAGCGACTGACATTGAGCTGTTCGGCCAGTTGCTGTTCGGTGGGCAGGCGCGACTCGGCGGCCAGGCGGCCGGCATCGATCTCGGCGCGGATGGCGCTGACGACGCGTTCAACGAGGGTGTCGGGGCGCTGGAGCTCTAGCATGGACGTGCGGATGCCTATTGGTCAGGTTGTCAGACAATGCCTGCTCGCGCCTTCGGCTGTCAATGGTGTTGTGCCTTCACCGCGGAAGACTCGAGCCCCGCGAGGAGGCCCGAATGACCCTCTTAGATCTCGGATACGAACGTCCCGGTACCGTCGAGGATGTTGCGCAGGGTTTCCTTCACTTCGTCCAGGTCGGTGCCGGCGCTGGTCAGGATGATCTCCAGTTCCTCGTCGCCCTTCAGCGCATCGCGATCCCCGGCTGCCACCTCGATCAGCAGGCGGCTGGCGCTCAAGGTCACCTTCAGCCCGTCCAGCGTCGACGGCTCGTCGTCCAGGGTCAGGTCAACGGTGTCCTCGTCCGGGTAGCGGGTCAGCAGGAACATCTGGCCCTTGTCGCTGTGGCAGCACAGGGTCGCCATGTTGTCTTCCTCGTCGTCGCAGGGGGTGGCGAAGAGCAGGGCGGTTTTCAATTGCATGGCGCACTCGGATCAATGGAAATGAGAAGGAATTCTGACAGCCTTACGCACACTGATAAACGTAAAGTTACCGCGCATTGACCGAAATTGTCGCAGCGCTGCAAGCCCAAGTGACCGTTCAGTCGTTAAGCTGCCCAGTTGATGGGTTCCCGTAAAGGCACAGCCACCTGGCAGTCGCTTTTGCAGGCACCCAACGCTTCTGTCTTGCCACGGGTTGGCTATGGTTGATCCGTACAAGGCGCATGTACGTGACGCTTCACCTATAACAAAGCCCAAGCGGAGTACCACAGATGGCGTTCTTCACCGCAGCCAGCAAAGCCGACTTCCAGCATCAACTGCAAGCGGCCCTGGCGCAGCACATCAGCGAACAGTCCCTGCCACAAGTGGCGCTGTTCGCCGAACAGTTCTTCGGCATCATCTCTCTGGACGAACTCACTCAGCGCAGGCTGTCCGACCTGGCCGGCTGCACGCTGTCCGCCTGGCGCATCATCGAGCGCTTCGACGCCGAGCACCCGCAGGTACGGGTCTACAACCCCGATTACGAACGCCACGGCTGGCAGTCCACGCACACCGTGGTCGAGGTGCTGCATCACGACCTGCCGTTCCTGGTCGACTCGGTACGCACCGAGCTCAACCGTCGCGGCTACAGCATTCACACCTTGCAGACCACCGTGCTCAGCGTGCGCCGCGGCGCCAAGGGCGAACTGGTCGAGCTGCTGCCCAAGGGTACCCTCGGCGAGGGCGTCAGCCATGAGTCGCTGATGTACCTGGAAATCGACCGCTGCTCCAGCACCGCCGAGCTCAACACCCTGAGCATGGAGCTGGAACAGGTGCTGGCCGAGGTGCGCGGCGTGGTCGCCGACTTCGAGCCGATGAAAGCCAAGATTCGCGAGCTGCTGGACCTGGTGGAGCAGAACGCCTTCGGCCCCGCGCAGAACGACAAGGCCGAGGTGAAGAGCTTCCTGTCGTGGCTGCTGGACAACCATTTCACCTTCCTCGGCTACGAGGAGTTCACCGTCGAGTCCGACGCCGACGGCGGTCACCTGGTCTATGACGAGGCTTCGTTCCTCGGCCTGGCCCGCCTGCTGCGTGCAGGCCTGGGCGCCGATGACCTGCGCATCGAGGACTACGCCGTCGCCTACCTGCGCGAACCGCGCCTGCTATCGTTCGCCAAGGCCTCGCAGCCAAGCCGCGTACACCGCCCGGCTTACCCCGACTACGTGTCGATCCGCCAGATCGATGCGGACGGCAAGGTCATCAAGGAATGCCGCTTCATGGGCCTGTACACTTCGTCGGTGTACGGCGAGAGCGTGCATACCATCCCCTACATTCGCGGCAAGGTCGCCGAAGTCGAGCGCCGCTCGCACTTCGACCCGAAGGCGCACCTGGGCAAGGAATTGGCCCAGGTCCTGGAAGTGCTGCCCCGCGACGACCTGTTCCAGACCCCGGTGGACGAGCTGTTCAGCACCGCCATGTCGATCGTGCAGATCCAGGAGCGCAACAAGATCCGCGTGTTCTTGCGCAAGGATCCGTACGGTCGCTTCTGCTACTGCCTGGCCTACGTGCCGCGCGAGATCTACTCCACCGAGGTGCGGCAGAAGATCCAGCAGGTGTTGATGGAGCGCCTGAAGGCCACCGACTGCGAGTTCTGGACCTTCTTCTCCGAGTCGGTGCTGGCCCGTGTGCAACTGATCCTGCGGGTCGACCCGAAGAACCGCATCGATATCGACCCGCAGCAGTTGGAAAAGGAAGTGATCCAGGCCTGCCGTTCGTGGCAGGACGACTTCTCGGCGCTGGTGGTGGAGAACTTCGGCGAGGCCCACGGCACCAACATCCTCGCCGACTTCCCGAAAGGCTTCCCGGCCGGCTACCGCGAGCGCTTCGCCGCGCATTCGGCGGTGGTCGACATGCAGCATGTGCTCAACCTGTCCGAGGCCAAGCCGCTGGCCATGAGCTTCTATCAGCCGCTCACCCAGCTCGGTGAGCGCACGCTGCACTGCAAGCTGTACCACGCCGATACGCCGCTGGCGCTGTCGGACGTGCTGCCGATCCTGGAAAACCTCGGCCTGCGCGTGCTCGGCGAGTTCCCCTACCGCCTGCGCCACGCCAGTGGCCGTGAGTTCTGGATCCACGACTTCGCCTTCACCTACAGCGAAGGCCTCAACCTCGACATCCAGCAACTCAACGACACCTTCCAGGACGCCTTCGTCCATATCGTCAAGGGCGACGCCGAGAACGATGCGTTCAACCGTCTGGTGCTGACCGCCGGCCTGCCATGGCGCGACGTCGCGCTGCTGCGTGCCTACGCCCGCTACCTCAAGCAGATCCGCCTGGGCTTCGACCTGGGCTACATCGCCAGCACCCTGAACAACCACACCGACATCGCTCGTGAGCTGACCCGGTTGTTCAAGACCCGCTTCTACCTGGCGCGCAAGCTGACCCAGGAGGACCTGGACGACAAGCAGCAGCGCCTGGAGCAGGCGATCCTCAGCGCCCTGGACGAAGTTCAGGTGCTCAACGAGGACCGCATCCTGCGCCGCTACCTGGACCTGATAAAGGCCACCCTGCGCACCAACTTCTACCAACCGGACGCCAACGGCCAGAACAAGTCGTACTTCAGCTTCAAGTTCAATCCCAAGCTGATCCCCGAGCTGCCCAAGCCGGTGCCGAAGTTCGAGATCTTCGTCTATTCGCCCCGGGTCGAAGGCGTACACCTGCGTTTCGGCAACGTCGCCCGCGGCGGCCTGCGCTGGTCGGACCGCGAGGAAGACTTCCGCACCGAGGTGCTCGGCCTGGTCAAGGCCCAGCAGGTGAAGAACTCGGTGATCGTACCGGTGGGCGCCAAGGGCGGCTTCCTGCCGCGCCGCCTGCCACTGGGCGGCAGCCGTGACGAGATCGCCGCCGAAGGCGTGGCGTGCTACCGCATCTTCATTTCCGGCCTGCTCGACATCACCGACAACCTCAAGGACGGTGGCGTGGTGCCGCCGGCCAACGTGGTGCGTCACGATGACGACGATCCGTACCTGGTGGTGGCGGCCGACAAAGGCACTGCGACCTTCTCCGACATCGCCAACGGCATCGCCATCGACTACGGCTTCTGGCTGGGCGATGCGTTCGCCTCGGGCGGCTCGGCCGGCTATGACCACAAGAAGATGGGCATCACCGCCCGCGGCGCGTGGGTGGGCGTGCAGCGCCACTTCCGCGAGCGCGGCATCAACGTGCAGGAAGACCCGATCACCGTGGTCGGTGTCGGCGACATGGCCGGCGACGTGTTCGGCAACGGCCTGCTGATGTCCGACAAGCTGCAACTGGTGGCGGCATTCAACCACCTGCACATCTTCATCGACCCGAATCCGGACCCGGCCACCAGCTTTGCCGAGCGCAAGCGCCTGTTCGACCTGCCGCGCTCGGCCTGGAGCGACTACGACACCGGCATCATGTCCGAAGGCGGCGGGATCTTCCCGCGTAGCGCCAAGAGCATCGCTATCAGCCCGCAGATGAAGGAACGCTTCGCCATCGAGGCCGACCGCCTGACCCCGACCGAACTGCTGCATGCCCTGCTGCAAGCCCCGGTGGACCTGCTGTGGAACGGTGGTATCGGCACCTACGTCAAGGCCAGCAGCGAAAGCCACGCCGATGTCGGCGACAAGGCCAACGATGCCCTGCGCGTCAACGGCAACGAGCTGCGCTGCAAGGTGGTGGGCGAGGGCGGCAACCTGGGCATGACCCAGCTCGGCCGTGTCGAGTTCGGCCTGAACGGCGGCGCCACCAACACCGACTTCATCGACAACGCCGGTGGCGTCGACTGCTCCGACCACGAGGTCAACATCAAGATCCTGCTCAATGAAGTGGTGCAGGGTGGCGACATGACCGAGAAGCAGCGCAACCAGCTGCTGGGCAGCATGACCGACGAAGTCGCCGGGCTGGTGCTGGGCAACAACTACAAGCAGACGCAAGCGCTGTCGCTGGCGGCCCGCCGTGCCCGTGAGCGCATCGCCGAGTACAAGCGCCTGATGGCCGACCTGGAGGCACGTGGCAAGCTGGACCGCGCCATCGAGTTCCTGCCCAGCGAGGAGCAGTTGGCCGAACGCCTGGCGGCGGGGCAGGGTCTGACCCGCGCCGAGCTGTCGGTGCTGATCTCGTACAGCAAGATCGACCTCAAGGAGCAGCTGCTCAAGTCGCTGGTGCCGGACGACGACTACCTGACCCGCGACATGGAGACCGCGTTCCCGCCGTCGCTGGTCAGCAAGTTCGCCGACTCCATGCGCCGCCACCGCTTGAAGCGCGAGATCGTCAGCACCCAGATCGCCAACGACCTGGTCAACAACATGGGCATCACCTTCGTGCAGCGCCTGAAGGAGTCCACCGGCATGAGCCCTGCCAACGTGGCGGGCGCCTACGTGATCGTGCGCGACATCTTCCACCTGCCGCATTGGTTCCGCCAGATCGAGGCCCTGGACTACCAGGTCCCGGCCGAGATCCAGCTGACCCTGATGGACGAGCTGATGCGCCTGGGCCGCCGCGCCACCCGCTGGTTCCTGCGCAGCCGTCGCAACGAGCAGGACGCTGGTCGTGATGTCGCTCACTTCGGGCCGGTGCTCGCGCAGTTGGGGCTCAAGCTCGACGAACTGCTGGAAGGCCCGACCCGCGAGCGCTGGATGAATCGCTACCAGGGCTTCGTCGACGCCGGTGTGCCGGAGTTGCTGGCGCGCATGGTCGCCGGTACCACCCACCTGTACACCCTGTTGCCGATCATCGAAGCTTCGGACGTCACCGGGCACGATCCGGCGCAGGTGGCCAAGGCGTTCTTCGCCGTGGGCAGCTCGCTGGACCTGACCTGGTACCTGCAGGAGATCAGCAACCTGCCGGTGGAGAACAACTGGCAGGCCCTGGCCCGCGAGGCGTTCCGCGACGACATCGACCTGCAGCAGCGGGCGATCACCATCTCGGTCTTGCAGATGGCCGATGCGCCGGACGACATGGACGCCCGCGTGGCCCTGTGGTGCGAGCAGCACCGGGTGATGGTCGAGCGCTGGCGCGCCATGCTCGACGATCTGCGCAACGCCACCGGCACCGACTATGCGATGTACGCGGTGGCCAACCGCGAGCTGGTCGACCTGGCGATGAGCGGGCAGGCGGTGGTGATTCCGTCCTGAGCCTTGCGTTGAGCTGAAGAAAAGCCCCGGCAGTGATGCCGGGGCTTTTCTTTGGGTTTTGCACTGGCTTTCCGGCCTCATTGCCTGAGGCCCTGGCAGGCCTACTTGAAGCGCCGCTCCACCCCTTTCTCCACCAGGATCTTCGCCGAAATCTCTTCCACCGAAAAATGCGTGGAGTTGATATTGGGAATGTTCTCCCGACGGAACAGGTTCTCCACCTCACGCACCTCGAACTCGCACTGGGCGAAGCTCGAATAGCGGCTGTTGGGCTTGCGTTCGTGGCGGATCGCGGTCAGGCGGTCAGGGTCGATGGTCAGGCCGAACAGCTTGTTGTGGTGCTTCTTCAGCACCGCCGGCAGCTGCAGGCGTTCCATGTCGTCCTCGGTCAGCGGGTAGTTGGCGGCGCGGATGCCGAACTGCATGGCCATGTACAGGCAGGTCGGAGTTTTGCCGCAACGCGACACGCCCACCAGGATCAGGTCGGCCTTGTCGTAGTAGTGGGTACGCGCGCCATCGTCGTTGTCCAGGGCGAAGTTGACCGCCTCGATACGCTCCATGTAGTTGGAATTGCCACCGATCGAGTGGGACTTACCCACGGAATACGACGAATGGGCAGTCAATTCCTGCTCGAGCGGGGATAAAAACGTCGAGAAGATGTCGATCATGAAGCCATTGGACGTGGCCATGACCTCACGGATGTCCTGGTTGACGATGGTGTCGAAAATGATCGGACGCACCCCGTCGCGCTCGGCCGCGGCGTTGATTTGCTGGACCATGGCCCGGGCCTTTTCCAGCGTATCGATGTAGGGGCGCGTGAATTTATTGAACGGAATGCTCTCGAATTGTGCGAGCAGGCTCTGGCCCAGCGTTTCTGCAGTGATGCCGGTACCGTCGGAGATGAAGAACGCGGTTCGTTTCATTTGCACCTGGGGGCCTTAAGCTGCCGAAGATTTCTGGATATGATAGGTTCGGTTTGCCGAACGCGGTTGCACGGCATTCTCACTTATTTTCCAGGTCCAGGCCACAAGCGTCCGGCCCAGTCAGTCAGGCAGGCGGGCGCCCTTGAGCTTTTCCAATACAGTTAGTGGAGAGATCACCTTGGTAGAGTACGTAGTTTCCCTCGATAAGCTCGGCGTCCATGATGTGGAGCATGTGGGGGGCAAGAACGCATCCCTGGGCGAGATGATCAGTAACCTCGCAGGTGCCGGTGTCTCGGTGCCGGGCGGCTTTGCCACTACGGCTCAGGCGTACCGCGATTTTCTCGAGCAAAGTGGCCTCAACGACCGCATCCATGCGGCGCTCGACGCGCTGGATGTCGACGATGTCAACGCCCTGGCCAAGACCGGCGCGCAGATCCGCCAGTGGGTGATGGAAGCCGATTTCCCGGCGCGTCTCGATTCGGAAATCCGAACCGCCTTCGCCGAAATGTCCCAAGGCAATGACAACATGGCCGTGGCCGTGCGCTCCTCGGCCACCGCCGAAGACCTGCCGGACGCCTCCTTCGCCGGCCAGCAGGAGACCTTCCTCAACATCCGTGGCGTCGACAACGTGATCCGCGCGGCCAAGGAAGTGTTCGCCTCGCTGTTCAACGATCGCGCCATTTCCTACCGCGTGCATCAGGGCTTCGACCACAAGCTGGTCGCCCTGTCCGCCGGCGTGCAGCGCATGGTCCGCTCCGAGACCGGCACCGCCGGCGTGATGTTCACCCTGGACACCGAGTCGGGCTTCCGCGACGTGGTGTTCATCACCGGTGCCTATGGCCTGGGTGAAACCGTGGTCCAGGGTGCGGTCAACCCGGACGAGTTTTACGTGCATAAGAACACCTTGCAGGCCGGTCGCCCGGCGATCCTGCGCCGCAACCTGGGCAGCAAGGCGATCAAGATGGTCTATGGCGACGAGGCCAAGGCCGGTCGTTCGGTCAAGACCGTCGAGGTCGACCGCGCCGAGCGTGCGCGCTTCTGCCTGAGCGACGCCGAAGTCAACGAACTGGCCAAGCAGGCCATGATCATCGAGCAGCACTACCAGCGCCCGATGGACATCGAGTGGGCCAAGGACGGTGACGACGGCAAGCTGTACATCGTCCAGGCCCGTCCCGAGACCGTGAAGAGCCGCGCCAGCGCCAATGTCATGGAGCGCTACCTGCTGAAAGAGAAGGGCACCGTGCTGGTCGAGGGCCGTGCCATCGGCCAGCGCATCGGCGCCGGCAAGGTCCGCGTGATCAACGACGTGTCCGAGATGGACAAGGTCCAGCCAGGCGATGTGCTGGTCTCGGACATGACCGATCCGGACTGGGAGCCGGTGATGAAGCGCGCCAGTGCCATCGTCACCAACCGTGGCGGGCGTACCTGCCATGCGGCGATCATCGCCCGTGAACTGGGCATCCCGGCCGTCGTCGGCTGCGGCAACGCCACCCAGGTCCTGAAAGATGGCCAGGGCGTCACCGTTTCCTGCGCCGAAGGCGATACCGGCTTCATCTTCGAAGGTGAACTGGGCTTCGACATCAAGCAGAACTCGGTCGATGCCATGCCGGAGCTGCCGTTCAAGATCATGATGAACGTCGGCAACCCGGACCGCGCCTTCGACTTCGCCCAGTTGCCCAATGCCGGTGTCGGCCTGGCGCGCCTGGAGTTCATCATCAACCGCATGATCGGCGTGCATCCCAAGGCGCTGCTCAACTACGCCGGCCTGCCACCGGAGCTGAAAGAGAGCGTCGACAAGCGCATTGCCGGCTACAACGACCCGGTCGGCTTCTATGTCGAGAAGCTGGTCGAGGGCATCAGCACCCTGGCAGCGGCCTTCTACCCGAAAAAGGTCATCGTGCGCCTGTCGGACTTCAAGTCCAACGAATACGCCAACCTGATCGGCGGCAAGCTCTACGAGCCGGAAGAAGAAAACCCGATGCTGGGCTTCCGTGGCGCCTCGCGCTACATCAGCGAGTCGTTCCGTGACTGCTTCGAGCTCGAGTGCCGTGCGCTGAAGCGCGTGCGCAACGAGATGGGCCTGACCAACGTCGAGATCATGGTGCCGTTCGTGCGTACCCTGGGCGAGGCCAGCCAGGTCGTCGACTTGCTCGCCGAGAACGGTCTGGCCCGCGGCGACAACGGCCTGCGCGTGATCATGATGTGCGAGCTGCCGTCCAACGCCATCCTGGCCGAAGAGTTCCTCGAGTACTTCGACGGCTTCTCCATCGGCTCTAACGACCTGACCCAGCTGACCTTGGGCCTGGACCGTGACTCCGGCATCATCGCCCACCTGTTCGATGAGCGAAATCCTGCGGTGAAGAAGCTGCTGGCCAACGCCATCGCCGCGTGCAACAAGGCCGGGAAGTACATCGGCATCTGCGGCCAGGGCCCGTCGGACCACCCGGACCTGGCCAAATGGCTGATGGAACAGGGCATCGAAAGCGTGTCGCTGAACCCGGACTCGGTGCTCGAGACCTGGTTCTTCCTGGCCGAAGGCCAGGGCGCGGCCTGATGTACTGATCAGGGGCGCGTGCCGGGCCCCTGTATCGAATCGTGGGAGCGGGCTTGCCCCGCGATGGCGTCAGCGCTGACACTAGTGTCACCTGGCCTGATGCCATCGCGGGGCAAGCCCGCTCCGACGTTTTTATCTCCTAGAAGTTTGTGACCCATGCAAAGCAGCAGCACCCAATTTCCCGTCGCGTTGCTCAGTGCCGAGCGCCGCGGCGACCTAAGCGAAGACGTCTACCGGATCAAGGCCGGCAACAGCCCGGATGTGAGCGTAGAGCTGGCCGTCACCCGCCTGGGCCTGGCCGATCAGGACCGCGTCCAGGGCGTGCCGGTCATCCTCCTGCACGGTAGCTTCTCCAACCGGCGTTTCTGGTATTCGCCCAAGGGCATCGGCCTGGGCGCCTACCTGGCACGCGCCGGTTTCGATGTGTGGATCCCGGAGATGCGCGGCCACGGCCTGTCGCCGCGCAACCGCGACTGGCGGCAGAACCGCGTGGCCGACTATGCGCGCTACGATCTGCCGGTGATCGGCGCCTTCGTTCATGAAATGGCAGGGCAGGCGCCGTGCTGGATTGGCCACTCGCTGGGCGGCACCACGTTGGCGGCGGCGCTGGGCAGCGGTTACCTGGACGCCGGGCTGGTGGCCAGTGCGGCGCTGTTCGGCACCCAGGTCAGCCGGGTCTACTGGCCATTGAAAGTGCCACCGGTGGAGTGGGGCGCGCGCGTGCTGCTCAAGCGCTTTGCACAGATTTCCGGTTCGCGCCTCAAGCGTGGTCCGGAAGACGAACCCATCGGCCTGGCCCTGGAGAGCCTGCGCTGGAATGGCCTGTTCGGCCGCTTCGGCGACAAGGAGAAGGACTGGTGGGCGGGGCTGGCCGAAGTCGAGGTGCCGCTGCTGGCGGTGGCCGGGGCTGGTGACTTCCAGGATCCGGTGTGGGCCTGCCGCAAGCTGTTCGAGCAGTTTGGCGGTGATGCCAGGCAGTTCCTGCGCCTGGGTCGGGAGGAGGGCTTCGAGGCGTTCGGGCATGTCGACATGCTGGTCAGCAAGGCGGCGCAGACCCAGGTATGGCCCTTGGTGGAGCGCTGGCTGCGCGACCCCCTGGTACCGGTGCATGCCTCGACGGTGGTGATGGAGCCTGTGGCTGCCAGTTGAAACATCGGCCGGTGCGGCGATGGTTCAACTGACTGCTCGGTCCCGGATGACTGCCGGCCCTTCCAAGGTGTAGCCTTGGCCGACACCCGCTTTCGTTGTGACTGACAGGAGTTTCCCATGCAGCATTACGTAACGCCCGACCTGTGCGACGCCTATCCGGACCTGGTCCAGGTGCTCGAACCCATGTTCAGCAACTTTGGCGGCCACGACTCGTTCGGCGGCCAGATCGTCACCATCAAGTGCTTCGAAGACAACTCCCTGGTCAAGGAGCAAGTCGAGCTCGATGGCAAGGGCAAGGTCCTGGTGGTCGATGGCGGCGGCTCGCTGCGCCGGGCGCTGCTGGGCGACATGCTCGCCGAGAAGGCCGCGAAGAATGGCTGGGAAGGCCTGCTGATCTACGGCTGCGTGCGTGACGTGGACGTGCTGGCGCAGACCGATGTCGGTATCCAGGCCCTGGCCAGCCACCCGATGAAGACCGACAAGCGCGGCATTGGCGACCTCAACGTCGCGGTGACCTTTGCCGGCGTGACCTTCCGCCCGGGCGAATACGTGTACGCCGACAACAATGGCGTGCTGGTCTCGCCAAGCCCGCTGAAGATGCCCGAGTGATTCGCCGCACACCCATGGAGCTTTGATGTTCGAGGAAGACAACGCGCAATGGGGCCTGGTGCATGCCCTGGTGCTCGATGGCAAGGGTGGCGCGCGTTCGATCGCCCGCACCGAGCTGGACGACCTGCAGTTGCAGCCCCAGGAGAGCCTGTGGCTGCACTGGGACCGTAGCCATCCGCAGACCCGCACCTGGCTGCTGCACGACAGCGGTCTGAGCGAGTTCGCTTGCGAACTGTTGCTTGAGGAGAACACCCGTCCGCGTCTGTTGCAGATGGCCGACGAGCAAATGCTGCTGTTCCTGCGCGGGGTCAATCTCAACCCGGGCGCCGAACCCGAGGACATGGTCTCTGTGCGCATCTTCGCCGAGGCGCGGCGGGTCATCTCTCTGCGGTTACGGCCGTTGCGCGCGAGTGATGAGGTGCTCCAGCAATTGGACGAGGGCAGGGGGCCGAAAACGGCTTCCGAACTGTTGTTGCTGATGGGCGAACTGCTGACCGAAAAGGTCCAAGCGCTGGTCAGCGACTTGTCCGAAGCGGTCGATCTGGAAGAGGAAAAGGCAGAATCCGACGAACGGTATTCCCCGGCCCAGGGCAGCCTGCAGCAGATTCGCCGTCGTGCCGCCGGCCTGCGCCGTTTCCTCGCCCCCCAGCGCGATATCTATGCCCAGCTTTCGCGCAATAAATGCAGCTGGTTCGCCGAGGCAGACGGGGATTACTGGAACGAGCTGAACAACAGCCTGATCCGCTACCTCGAGGAGCTGGAACTGGCCCGCGAGCGAGCCGCGCTGGTGCTGGAAAGCGAGGATCGGCGGCGCAGCGAGCGGATGAACCGGACCATGTACCGTTTCGGCATCATCACCTGCATCTTCCTGCCCATGAGCTTTATCACCGGATTGCTGGGCATCAATGTCGGCGGTATTCCCGGGGCGGAAAACCCTTATGGTTTCCTGTTCGCCTGCATCGTCGTGCTGGGGCTGGCGGCGGGGCAGTGGTGGTTGCTCCGTCGACTGCGCTGGGTCTGAAATGAGGCAATTTGAAACATTCGTCCCAGGGGCGGGTGTGACCCATCGCCCGGCACCCACGTCTTTGACTGACATTGCGCGAGGTGCCCATGCACGATCCGTTTGAAGAATCCCTGCGCGACCTGCTCAAGGCGTCGCCGTCCGGCCAGGACCGTGACGACGCCGCGTGTCTGGGTCGTGTGCTCAAGACCGCCAACCGCCAGGTCGGCGCGGGCGATCTGTTCAGCCTGCTTGGCCGCTGGAGCCAGGCGCTGCTGATCGCCGTGAACAATGGCTCGGCGCATGTCGCGCCGGTGCGCCGCAACTCTACCCGCAACCCTGCCGCAGGCAGCCCTGCAGATAAGGCCGATTGAATATGGAACTCGATCTCTGGACCCAGAGCCTGGTCACCGCCATGACTGCCCTTTGGACCAAGGTGGCGAACTTCATCCCCAACCTGTTCGGCGCGCTGGTCGTGGTGCTGCTTGGTTTCGTCGTGGCCAAGCTACTCGACACCTTGCTGTCGAAAGTGCTGGCCAAGTTCGGCCTGGACCGTCTGATGAGCGGTACCGGCCTGACCAAGATGCTCGCCCGGATTGGTATCCAGGTACCGATTTCGACGCTGATCGGCAAGATCGTCTATTGGTTCGTGCTGTTGATCTTCCTGGTTTCGGCGGCTGAATCGCTGGGCCTGGAGCGGGTCTCGGCAACCCTGGACATGCTGGCGCTGTACCTGCCCAAGGTGTTCGGCGCAGCGTTGGTATTGCTGGCCGGCGTGCTGTTGGCGCAACTGGCCAACGGCCTTGTGCGCGGCGCCGCCGAGGGCATCGGCCTGGAGTACGCCGCTGGCGTCGGGCGTATCGTCCAGGGCCTGGTGATCATCATCAGTATTTCGGTGGCCATCAGCCAGCTGGAGGTCAAGACCGACCTGCTCAACCACGTGATCGTCATCGGGCTGATTACCGTTGGTCTGGCAATTGCCCTGGCGATGGGCCTGGGCAGCCGCGAAATCGCCGGACAGATCCTGGCCGGGATCTACGTGCGTGAGCTCTACCAGGTTGGCCAGCAGGTGCGGATTGGCGAGGTCGAAGGGCACATCGAGGAGATCGGCACGGTCAAGACGACCGTGCTGACCGATGATGGCGAACTGGTGTCGTTGTCTAATCGCGAGCTGCTCGAGCAGCGCGTGAATAGCCGCTAACCGCACAAAAGCTGTTAATGTATGCCGCCGCAAAAATCGGCCCACGGGGCTGTGCGGCGACATTGACCTGACTGTCGGCCAGATCCGTTTTGAATAAAGTTCATTCGCCGCCCATGCGCTATGACCCCCGCGAGCTCACCGACGAGGAGTTGGTGGCGCGTTCGCATGAGGAGCTGTTTCACGTCACCCGCGCCTATGAGGAACTCATGCGGCGCTACCAGCGCACGCTGTTCAATGTCTGTGCGCGCTACCTGGGGAACGATCGGGATGCCGACGATGTCTGTCAGGAGGTGATGCTCAAGGTGCTCTACGGGTTGAAGAACTTCGAGGGCAAATCCAAGTTCAAGACTTGGCTCTACAGCATCACCTACAACGAATGCATCACCCAGTACCGCAAGGAGCGTCGCAAACGCCGGCTAATGGATGCGCTGAGCCTGGACCCTGTCGAAGAGGCGTCCGAGGACAAGGCACCGAAGCCGGAAGAAAAAGGCGGGCTGGACAAATGGCTGGTGCATGTGAACCCGATCGACCGGGAAATCCTGGTGCTGCGCTTTGTCGCGGAGCTGGAATTCCAGGAAATCGCGGACATCATGCACATGGGCCTGAGCGCCACGAAAATGCGCTACAAGCGTGCGCTCGACAAGCTTAGAGAGAAATTTGCAGGCGTGGCTGAAACTTAGTGGCCTGCAAATACCTCTAACCAACCGGCAAGTTCTGCTAGACTTGCCGTCGAGTTGTCCCCCGGATGTTGGTGGGACTGCTTAACTATCACCAGATGGGGATTTAACGGATGAAATTGAAAAACACCTTGGGCTTGGCCATTGGCTCTCTCGTAGCCGTGACTTCGCTCGGCGCTCTGGCTCAAGGCCAAGGCGCGGTCGAAATCGAAGGTAACGTTACCAAGCAGTTCTACGACAGCGAGCGTAACTTCAAGAACGACGGCACCAACCCTGGTGTTCGCCTCGGCTACTTCCTGACCGACGACGTCTCCCTGGACCTGGGCTACAACGAGACCCACAACGCTCGTGGTGAAGTCTTCAACAAAGACATCAAAGGCTCCAAGACCAAGCTCGACGCCACCTACCACTTCGGTACCGTAGGCGACGCACTGCGTCCGTACGTTTCCGCCGGCTTCGCTCACGAGAGCCTGGGCCAGGCTACCCGTAGCGGCCGTGACCACTCCACCTTCGCCAACGTTGGCGCTGGCGCCAAGTGGTACATCACCGACATGTTCTTCGCCCGTGCCGGCGTAGAAGCCATGTACAACATCGACAACGGCAACACCGAGTGGGGTCCGACCGTTGGTCTGGGTCTGAACTTCGGTGGCAGCGGTGGCCAGAAAGCCGCTCCTGCGCCGGCTCCAGTTGCCGAAGTCTGCTCCGACAGCGACAACGACGGCGTCTGCGACAACGTCGACAAGTGCCCTGACACCCCAGCCAACGTTACCGTTGACGCTGATGGCTGCCCGGCTGTTGCCGAAGTCGTTCGCGTTGAGCTGGACGTCAAGTTCGACTTCGACAAGTCGGTCGTCAAGCCAAACAGCTACGGCGACATCAAGAACCTGGCTGACTTCATGAAGCAGTACCCACAGACCACCACCACCGTGGAAGGTCACACTGACTCCGTCGGCCCAGACGCTTACAACCAGAAGCTGTCCGAGCGTCGTGCCAACGCTGTCAAGCAAGTCCTGACCCAGCAGTACGGTGTTGAATCGAGCCGTGTTGACTCGGTTGGCTACGGCGAGACCCGTCCGGTCGCCGACAACGCCACCGAAGCTGGCCGCGCCGTCAACCGTCGCGTAGAAGCTCAGGTAGAAGCCCAGGCCAAGTAATTGGTTTGATGCTTCACGAAAAACCCGGCCTCGGCCGGGTTTTTCTTTGTCCGCGATTTCTGGGGGGCGTATGGCGTGTGATGCCCCTGCGTGCTCAGTGCTTGAGCAGTACCAGCAACAGCACCATGTTCAACAACATCGACAGCAGGCCAATCGTGCGCCATACCTTCAAAGGCTCGCGCTCCAGCAGCGGCCGTGGCCGCGCGTCCAGTTCCTGGCGATCTCCCCGTTCCAGCAACAGCAACCATTGCTCGGCGGTCTCGAACCGCTGCGCCGGGTCTGCCGCCACCGCCTGCAACAGGTTGTGCTGCAACCACTCCGGCACATCCGGGCGGTAGCGCGCCGGGTTCACTGGCGTACCGAAGCGTGGCCGCTGGAATGCCTCGACCTCACCGTAGGGGTAGTGGCCGGTGAGCAGGAGATAAAGCGTCACGCCCACGGCATACAGATCCTGACGCGGCGTGGGTGGCAGGCCGTCGAAGGCTTCCGGGGCAAGGAACGAGGGCGTGCCCGGCAAGGCATGGGGCGGATCCTCGGAAAGCCCAGGGCAATACGCCAGCCCGAAGTCCAGCAGGCGCAGTTGGCCGTCGCTGCCGTGATGCAGGTTTTCTGGCTTGATGTCGCGGTGCAGCAGGTTGCGTCGATGCAGCGCGCCGACAGTCTGTAGCAGCTGGCGGGCGACCTCCAGCCATTGCGCCAGCGGTAGCAGAGACTGCCCGGCCAGTGTCGTGCCGGGGTATTCACGCATCAGGTAATACAGATGCTGGCGTTGGCTGGCTGGATGCACCTCTGGGAAGTGGCGGCCAGCGACCCGGCGTAGGAACCACTCCTCCAGCAGAAGGGCCTGGGCCGCTCCTGGCTCCTGGTCTCGCGACTGCGGCAGGGTCTTGAGCAGCCAAGGCTGGCCATGCGGGTCGCGGACCCGGTAGAGCAGCGATTGCCGACTCTGAGCCAGCAAAGCGTCGACCTGCCAGCCATCGATCGACTGACCGCCACGCAGCGCACCTGGCAGCGGCCACTGCTTGAGCTGGGCCAGAGTGTCGCCCAGGTTGTTCGCGCCCAACCGGTCGACCCGCACCAACAGGGCGCTGGCATTGTCCTGGCTGCCGCGGTGATGGGCGCTGGCCACCAGCGTGTCGGCGGCTTCCTGCAAGTCGGTTTGCTCGCGCAGGATCGACTGGATATGTGCCTCGTCGAGGCTGGCCCACACGCCGTCGCTGAGCAGTACGAAGCACTCGCCTTCGCACAAGTCGCCCTCCAGGTAGTCCACCAGTAACTGCTGGTCCAGCCCCAGTGCCCGCTTGAGCACGTGCTGCATGCCGGGCTGGTCCCAGACGTGGTCTTCGCTCAGGCACTGCAGTTTCCCGGCCTGCCAGCGATACACCCGGCAGTCACCGACATGGGCGAGGGTGAAGCGTCGTCCGCGTAGCACCAGGGCACTGAGGGTGGTGAGCAGCGGCTGGCCGTTGCCTTGGGCGCGCAGCCAGCGGTTCTGCGCCATGAGCAGGCGGTCCAGGGCCTGGGCCACGCTCCAGGTGGCGGGCGTGGCGTAGTAGTCCAGGGCCAGGGCCTGCAAGCTGGCTCGCGCCGCCAGGCCGCCGTCGGCGCACTGGCTGACGCCGTCGGCCAGTGCGCACAGGTAGCCCTTGCTGGCCGCGAGCTCCGCTGCCGGGGTGACCAGGCGCAGGGCATCCTGGTTTTCCGTGCGCGGCCCGGTGGCGCTGGCATGAGCGAAGCTCAGTTGCAGGCTCATCGCGCGGCCTCAGACCCGTGCCGCGGTGACCGCGGCCGAGCCCCAGGTCGTGCGCCAGCGCTGCTTGACGCCATGCAGGCCGAACCAAGCCAATAGGCCCAGGCTGGCGAACAGCCATAGGCCGAGCTGGTAGTCGCCGGTGTGCTGCTTGATAGTGCCAAGGCCCGCGGCGAGCAGGAAACCGCCGATACCGCCGGCCATGCCGATCAGCCCGGTCATCACCCCTATCTCCTGGCGGAAGCGCTGCGGCACCAGCTGGAACACCGCGCCATTGCCCGCACCCAGCCCGAGCATGGCGCTGACGAACAGTACCAGTGCCGCCGCCGCGCTGGGCAGGTTGAAGCCCACCGCCGCGATGCACACGGCGGCGACGCTGTACATCGCCAGCAGGGTGCGGATGCCGCCGAAGCGATCGGCCAGGGCTCCGCCGAGCGGGCGCATCAGGCTGCCGGCGAACACACAGGCGGCGGTGTAGTAGCCGGCGGTCACCGGGCTCAGGCCGTACTGGTCGCTGAAATAGCCAGGCAGGGCGCTGGCCAGGCCGATGAAGCCGCCGAAGGTGACACTGTAGAAGAACATGAACCACCAGCTGTCGCGGTCGCCGAGGGCCTTGAGGTAGTCGGCCATGGCCTTGGGCTTGGGCCGTTGCGGGGCATTGCGGGCCAGCCAGGCGAACAGCACCAGGGTCAGCAGCAGCGGCAGCAGGGCAAAGCCGAACACATTGTTCCAGCCGAAGGCGGCGGCCAACGCTGGCGCCAGCAGGGCGGCGAACACCGTGCCGGAGTTGCCGGCCCCGGCGATGCCCATGGCCTTGCCCTGGTGCTGTGGCGGGTACCACTGCGAGGCCAGCGGCAGAGACACGGCGAACGAGGCCCCGGCAAAACCAAGGAACACACCCAGCAGCAAGGCTTGTTCGTAGCTGCGCACGCCCAGCTGCCAGGCACAGGCCAGGGCGACGATCACCACCACCTGGCCGATCAGCCCGGCGGTCTTGGGCGACAGGCGATCGACCAGTACGCCCATGGCAAAGCGCAGCAACGCACCGGCCAGGATCGGCGTGGCCACCATCAGGCCGCGTTGCTGTGCGGTCAGGTGCAGGTCGGCGGCAATCTGCACTGCCATCGGCCCGAGCAGGTACCAGACCATGAAACTCAGGTCGAAATACAGGAAGGCGGCGAACAGGGTGGGCACATGCCCGGATTTCCAGAAGCTCGTATTCATCGAACACCTCGTGGGGCGCACAACACAGGGCGGAAACGAAAAGACGCCGCTGCCCGGTCCACGGATGAGTGGCGGGGAAGCGACGTCTTTGTCGGGGTCTGGGGGCAACCGCCGTTGGCTACCCGGGGTTGCATGAGCAAGAGGCGGGCCAAGGTCTTCCGGTCTAGCCCAGCATCTCCGACATGGCGATGATCTGTTCCGCTACTTGGATCAGCTTCTGCTGGCGGCTCATGGCCTGGCGGCGCATCAGGGTGTAGGCCGCTTCCTCGTTGCAGTCCTTCATTTTCATCAGCAGCCCCTTGGCTTGCTCGATGCGCTTGCGCTCGGCCAGTTGCTGGTCGCGGGCCAGCAATTGCGCCTTCAGCGCCTGGTCGCTCTCGAAACGGGCCATGGCTACGTCGAGGATCGGCTGCAGGCGCGTGGCCTGGATACCCTCGACGATGTAGGCGCTGACTCCAGCCTGGATCGCCTGGCGCATCACGTCGGGGTCGTGCTCGTCGGTGAACAGCACGATCGGATGGGGGCGATCGCGGCTGACCAGCACCACCTGCTCCATCACATCGCGGCCAGGTGACTCGGTATCGATCAGCACCACATCCGGATGCACCGTTTCGACACAGGCGGGCAGGTCGATGCTCAGGTTGCCGGCCTCGATCACTTCGAAGCCGGCCTCGATCAGGGCCACCTTGAGACGACCGACTTTCTTTTCGGTGTCGTCGATCAGCAGGATACGCAGCATGCTCGTCCCCTCAATGACTGGCGCGGGCATCAGGTGCCGCGTCCAGGGCGTGCAGGGGGAAGCTGCGCGCATAGCCATGGGGATCGCTGCCGTCCCAGCGGCGGCCGTCGAGCAGGAGGTTGCTGCGCATGGGTGGGTCGGCGCAGGGCACGCCCAGTGCCGAGGCGGCTTCACGGTACAGGGCCAGCTGTTGCACCTGGCGGGCGACCCCGAGGTAGTCCGGGTCGTCACGCAGCAGGCCCCAGCGGCGGAACTGGGTCATGAACCACATGCCGTCGGACAGGTAGGGCAGGTTGGCCCGGCCCTGGTCGAACAGGCGCAGGCCATGGGGGTCGTGCCAGCGATGGCCGAGGCCATCCTGATAGTCGCCGAGCAGGCGCGGCTCGATGCTGCCGGCAGGGGTGTCCAGGTAGGCGCTGCCGCTGAGTAGTTGTGCGGTGCTGCGGCGGTTTTCCTGGCTCTGCTCGATGAAGCGCGCTGCGGCGAGCACCGACTGGATCAGCGCCCGTGCGCTGTTGGGGTACTGTTCGACGAAACCGCGAGCGCTGGCCAGGACTTTTTCCGGATGGTCGGGCCAGATCGACTGGCTGGTGGCCAGGGTAAAGCCCTGGCCCTTGGCGAGCGCGTCCGCCGACCAGGGTTCGCCGACGCAGAAGCCGTCGATGCGCCCGGCCTGCAGGTGGGCGGCCATCTGTGCCGGGGGCACCACCACGCTGCTGACGTCACGCAATGGGTGGATACCGTGGCTGGCCAGCCAGTAATACAGCCACAGGGCATGGGTGCCGGTGGGAAAGGTCTGGGCGAAGGTCAGCCGTGCGCCTTGCTGGTGCACCAGCCGCGCCAGTGCCTCGGGGTTGGTCACGCCTTTGCGCTGCAGCGTGGGAGAGAGGTTGATGGCCTGGGCGTTCTGGTTCAGGCCCATGAGCACGGCCAGGGGGCTGGCGGGTACGCCGCCGATGCCGAGGTGTACGGCGTATACCAGCCCATACAGGCAGTGGGCGGCGTCGAGTTCGCCGCTGACCAGCTTGTCGCGCAGCCCGGCCCAGGAGGCCTGGCGGTGCAGGTTGAGGGTCAGGCCGAATGGCTGGGCGAAGCCCTGGGTGGCGGCGACCACCACCGAGGCGCAGTCGGTCAGGGCCATGAAACCGATGTCCAGGCTGGGTTTTTCCGGCGCGTCGCTGCCGTTGACCCAGGCCAGGGGCGTTGTCGGGAGAGGTGTGTTCACGAGAATCCTCGGGCATTCGCGGATGGCTGCATGCAGCAGACATAGCAACCCATGTGCCATGGCCCTGTCGCCCTGGCGGCGCGCTGGCTATAATCGCCCCCTCACACACCGCGAGTCCGCCCGCCCATGTATACCCTGGCCCGCCAGCTGCTGTTCAAGCTCTCCCCGGAAACCTCCCACGACCTCTCGCTGGACCTGATCGGCGCCGGTGGCCGCCTCGGACTCAACGGCCTGCTGTGCAAGCAGCCGGCGGCGTTGCCGGTGACGGTGATGGGCTTGAACTTCGCCAACCCGGTCGGCCTGGCCGCAGGCCTGGATAAAAACGGCGCGGCCATCGACGGTTTCGCCCAGCTGGGCTTCGGCTTCGTCGAAATCGGCACCGTGACGCCGCGCCCGCAGCCGGGCAACCCCAAGCCACGGCTGTTCCGCTTGCCTGAGGCCACGGCCATCATCAACCGCATGGGCTTCAACAACCTGGGTGTCGACCACCTGTTGGCACGTGTGCGCGCCTCGAAGTATACCGGTGTGCTGGGCATCAACATCGGCAAGAACTTCGACACCCCGGTCGAGCGGGCCCAGGACGACTACCTGATCTGCCTGGAAAAGGTCTACAACGACGCAAGCTATATCACCGTCAACGTCAGCTCGCCGAATACCCCGGGCCTGCGTTCGCTGCAGTTCGGCGACTCGCTCAAGCAACTGCTCGATGCCCTGGCCGAGCGCCGCGAACAGCTAGCCACGGCCAACGGCAAGCGCGTGCCATTGGCGATCAAGATCGCACCGGACATGAGCGACGAAGAGACCGCGCTGGTGGCCGCGGCGCTGCGCGAGTCGGGCATGGATGCGGTGATCGCCACCAACACCACCCTGGGCCGCGAAGGCGTCGAAGGGCTGCCGTTCGGTGGCGAGGCGGGCGGCCTGTCGGGCGCGCCGGTGCTGCAGAAGAGCACGCACACGGTGAAGGTGCTGGCGGGCGAGCTGGGCGGCAAGCTGCCGATCATCGCCGCTGGCGGCATTACCGAGGGGCGTCACGTGGCTGAGAAGATCGCCGCTGGGGCTAGCCTGGTGCAAATCTATTCGGGCTTCATCTATAAAGGCCCGGCGTTGATTCGTGAAGCGGTGGATGCGATTGCGGCGATGCCGAAACCATGAAGTGAGCCGTTCTCACGTTGTATAGAAGATGTGGCGAGAAAGTAAGGTGCATAAAAAAGGGCCCCTTCAAAGGGGCCCCTGGGCCGCAGCCCGCCGCCCGGATAGGGCGCGCATGGTGACTCGAATTCAGTGTCCTCGTTCAGCCAACGGCGTGATTTTCGTTGAGTCTATGAATGCCAGCGGTGCCGGTCATGCCATCCCAGTTATCGCCGCGACCTTCGCGCCAGCCGTTGATCCAGGCTTGGCGTACAGAGGGTAGATTGAAGGGGCAAAGTTCGCGGGATTTGCCGGTGACTCCATACTGGTAGCCACGTGAATATGCTCTTTCCAACGGATCACGCTTAAGTCTTCTCATAGGGTGTTGCCCTCACTTGTTGACTGTAATGTCCCGTCGGCCTCTCCGAGGCCGGGCAGAATCGTTCTGCCGGTTTGCGCCCGCTGCCGGCGTCGCGGGCTGAAAGTGCCGCCCCGTTGCGGTGCGGCCTGAGATCAGTTCTAACGAATGCGAGTCACAGTGTGAATGATCGATTTGTCATAAGGACGTAACCTTTCCAAGGGTGAGGGGATAAGTAAATAAATGCGAATCAACCTTGTTTGCCGTTGAGCCCGCTATGATCAGGGTTTAGTCAACGTTGACGTCAATTGGCCAGCGTTGCCCGATGATGACAGTAATAATTTGTAATGCGACGAAGGGTCACATCTGAACCCTGGCTCCACGAAATTTTCATACTGCCCGACGATCCAAGCCATTTACGCCATCCGGCAAAGGCATGATCGAACGGGTGGCCAGGTCTGGCGAGTGTTTCGCCGGGCCACCCGAACGCCTGCAGGAAAGGCGTGCGGGCAAACAGCGGCAGCCGATGCGTCGGCTCGCCAATTACCTAGCCAAAGGCTCTGGATTGCACATGTCGGACCGTTTCGAACTTTATCTCACCTGCCCCAAGGGTCTTGAAGGCCTGCTCGCCGAGGAGGCCCGCCAATTGGGCCTGAGCGAGGTGCGTGAACACACCTCGGCCATTCGCGGCGACGCCGATATGGAAACCGCCTATCGCCTGTGCCTGTGGTCGCGCCTGGCCAACCGGGTGCTGCTGGTGCTCAAGCGGTTTTCCATGAAAAACGCCGATGACCTCTATGACGGTGTTCATGCCCTGGACTGGGCCGACCACCTGGCGGCCGACGGTACGCTGGCGGTGGAGTTCAGCGGCCATGGTTCGGGTATCGACAACACCCACTTCGGCGCCCTGAAAGTGAAGGACGCCATCGTCGACAAGCTGCGTAACCGTGAAGGCCTGCGCCCGTCGGTGGAGAAGGTCGACCCGGATGTGCGCGTACACCTGCGCCTGGACCGTGGCGAGGCAATCCTGTCCCTCGACCTGTCCGGTCACAGCCTGCACCAGCGCGGCTATCGCCTGCAGCAAGGTGCTGCGCCATTGAAGGAAAACCTGGCGGCGGCGGTGCTGATCCGCGCGGGCTGGCCACGCATTGCGGCCGAGGGCGGCGCCCTGGCTGACCCGATGTGCGGTGTGGGCACCTTCCTGGTCGAGGCGGCGATGATCGCCGCCGACATCGCCCCCAATCTCAAGCGCGAGCGCTGGGGCTTCAGCGCCTGGCTCGGCCATGTGCCGGCGCTGTGGCGCAAGCTGCACGACGAGGCCCAGGCCCGTGCTCAGGCAGGCCTGGCCAAGCCACCGCTGTGGATCCGTGGCTACGAGGCCGATCCGCGGCTGATCCAGCCGGGGCGCAATAACGTCGAGCGCGCAGGCCTGGGCGACTGGGTGAAGATCTACCAGGGTGAGGTCGCCAGCTTCGAACCGCGCCCGGACCAGAACCAGAAGGGCCTGGTGATCAGCAACCCACCCTATGGCGAGCGCCTGGGCGATGAGGCCAGCCTGCTGTACCTCTACCAGAACCTCGGCGAGCGCCTGCGCCAGGCGTGCATGGGCTGGGACGCGGCGGTGTTCACTGGTGCGCCGGAGCTGGGCAAGCGCATGGGCATCCGCAGCCACAAGCAATACGCTTTCTGGAACGGCGCATTGCCGTGCAAGCTGCTGCTGTTCAAGGTCCAGCCGGACCAGTTCGTCACCGGCGATCGTCGCCAGGCCCAGTCCGAGGCGGGCGAGAACGAGCCGCGCCGCCAGGCCCCGGTGGCCAGCGAGCCGGCGCGCCTGTCGGAAGGTGCGCAGATGTTCGCCAACCGCTTGCAGAAAAACTTCAAGCAGCTGGGTAAGTGGGCTCGTCGCGAGAAGGTCGATTGCTACCGCGTGTACGATGCCGACATGCCGGAGTACGCCCTGGCTGTCGACCTGTATCACGACTGGGTACACGTGCAGGAGTACGCCGCGCCCCGTTCGATCGATCCGGACAAGGCCCAGGCGCGCCTGCTCGACGCGTTGAGCGCGATTCCCCAAGCCCTCGGCGTCGATCCGCAGCGCGTGGTGCTCAAGCGTCGGGAACGCCAGAGCGGCACCCGTCAGTACGAGCGCCAGGCCACCGAAGGACGCTTCCAGGAAGTCAGCGAAGGCGGCGTCAAGCTGCTGGTCAACCTCACCGACTACCTCGACACCGGCCTGTTCCTCGACCACCGCCCGATGCGCCTGCGTATCCAGCGTGAGGCGGCGGGCAAGCGCTTCCTCAACCTGTTCTGCTACACCGCCACGGCCAGCGTGCATGCAGCCAAGGGCGGCGCGCGCAGCACTACCAGCGTCGACCTGTCGAAGACCTACCTGGACTGGGCGCGGCGCAACCTGTCGCTCAACGGTTTCTCCGAGCGCAACCGCCTGGAGCAGGGCGACGTCATGGCCTGGCTGGAGAACGCCCAGGACAGCTACGACCTGATCTTCATCGACCCGCCGACCTTCTCCAACTCCAAGCGCATGGAAGGGGTGTTCGACGTGCAGCGCGACCATGTGCAGCTGCTCGACCTGGCCATGGCGCGCCTGGCGCCGGGTGGTGTGCTGTACTTCTCCAACAACTTCCGCAAGTTCCAGCTCGACGAGCACCTGGCGACGCGGTATGCGGTGGAGGAAATCAGCGCCCAGACCCTGGATCCGGACTTCGCCCGCAACAACCGCATCCATCGCGCCTGGCAGCTGCGTTTGCGCTGAACCGACGAGGTACATGGCGTGGCCACTGGCCAGCGGCTATAAAGCAGGACAGGGCGGGACAATACGCAGGACGCTGACGTTGCTGAGAGTCCTCTATGTCGAACCCAGGCGTACCTGCGAAGCCGCTTGGCCTGTTCGGTGACGAGCTGTCGGCCTGGGGCGTGGCCCTGGCGGCGCTGGTCGCCGGGGCGCTGCTCACGGCCGCGCTGGCCATTGCCACGCAGACATTCTTCAAACAACAACTGCGCCAGCGCTTCGAGCTGCTGGCCAGTGAGCGCTACAGCCGCATCGCCGAGCGTTTCGAGGAGCAGGAGCAGCGCCTCGATGGCCTGCGCCGCTTCTTCGCCTACTCCAGCGAAATCACCCCCCGCGAATTCGATGGCTATGCCGGCCCGTTGCTGCATCGTACCCAGGCCTATTCCTGGGCGCCGCGGGTAGCGTCCGGGCAGCGCGCGGCCTTCGAGCAGCGTGCCAGCGCCTTGCTTGGGCAGCCTTACCAGATCCGCGACCTGGATGCCCAAGGGAGGTGGCAGGCGGCGGCGGTGCGCGATCACTATTACCCGGTCCTGTACACCCAGGCGGTGAGCCGGCAGACCCAGCCCTATGGCTTCGACTTGGGCGGGCAGGCCTCGCGCGCCGCGACCCTGGCCCGGGCGTCGAGCCCTGGCAGCATGGCGGTGTCCGCGCCACTGGACATGATCAACGTCGAGCCGGCCTACACCCGCGGCCTGTTGATAGTCGCTCCCGTGTTCGCTGACGTGGCGCCGGCGGATCAGTTGCCGCAAGGCTATGTCATGGCCTTGCTGAGTGTGCATCAGTTGATCGCCGAAAGTCTGCCGACGGTGGCCGATGACAATCTGGTCGTGCGCATCCTCGATCTGTCCACCGAAAGTGGCCATGAGGTGCTGTTCGACTCGGGCCTGCCGCCGGCGCGCATGGGCTTTGCCAGCAGCCACCTGTTGCACTTGGCCGATCATCATTACCAGCTCGATATCCGCCCCAGCCTGGGCTTTCTTGCCGCCAATCGGTCCTCGGCGGTACCTGTGGTGGCATTGCTCGGCGGCTTGCTCAGTGTGCTGCTGGCGCTGCTGCTCTACAGCCTGTTCAGTCAGCGCCAGCGAGCCTTGGGCCTGGTGGCCCGGCGTACCGCTGAGTTGCGCATCAGCGAGCAGTCGCTGCGCGAGACGCATAACCAGTTGCGCAGCGTGCTTGATGCCGCGACCCAGGTCGCGATCATCGCTACCAGCTTGCGCGGTGTGATCGGTACGTTCAACGCTGGCGCCGAGCGCATGTTGGGCTATTCGGCCGGTGAGGCGCTGGGCCAGCTGCGGCTCGAAGATCTGGTGTTGCCCGATGAGCTGCACCAGCGCGCCCATGCCTTGAGCGTGCGCTTTGGCCGTGAGGTGGGCGCGGGCCAGGCGATGTTCGCCGAGACGGTACAGGAGGGGGGCGTGGAACCGGCGGACTGGACGCTGGTGCGCAAGGACGGCAGCCATCTGCTGGCCAACATGCTGGTGACCGCGGTGCTGGACGAGCAGGGCTTGTGGGTGGGTTACCTGGCGATCTGCATCGACGTCACCGAGCGGCGTCGGGTACACGAAGCCCTGGCGGCCCGCGACCGTCTATTGGAGAAGCTCAGTGCCGAGGTGCCGGGCGGGATCTACCAGTACCGCCTGGATGCCGATGGCCATTCCTGTTTCCCCTACGCCAGCCAGGGGCTGCACGACATCTACGAGGTGGACCTGGCGGTGCTGCGTGAGGATGCCGCGGCGGTGTTCGAGCGTATCCATCCGGATGATCTCGAGCGCGTGCGCCGCTCGGTGCGTTACTCCGCCGAGTACCTCGCGCCATGGCGCGAGGAGTACCGGGTGTGCCTGCCGCAAGCGGGGCTGCGCTGGGTGCGGGGGGAGGCGACGCCGGAGATCGGTGAGCATGGCAGCACGCTCTGGCATGGTTACCTGACGGATATTTCGGATCTCAAGCGGGTCGAGGAGGAGTTGCGGGCACTGTCGGTGACCGACGCCTTGACCGGAATCTACAACCGGCGCTATTTCCAGGAGCGGTTGCGCAACGAACTGGATCGGGCGCAGCGTGAGGGGCTGGACCTGGCGGTGATCATGCTCGATATCGACCACTTCAAGCGGATCAACGATCAGTTCGGGCACGCGGTCGGAGACCATGTGCTGCGCAGCCTGTGCCAGCGGATCGGGCATCGGCTGCGGCGCACCGATGTGTTCTGCCGGCTGGGCGGCGAGGAGTTCATGGTGCTGTGCCCGGGGAGCGATGCCGAGCAGGCACGGATGCTGGCGCAGGAGCTGTGGCAAGGGGTGCGCAGTGTGCCGGTGGAGGGGGTCGGGCGGGTGACGGCGAGTTTTGGGGTGGCGGGGTGGCGGGTTGGGGAAGGCGCGGATGCGCTGCTGTTGCGGGCAGATGCTGGGGTTTATGTGGCCAAGCAGGGAGGTAGGGATAGGGTGGAGGGGGAGTTGTCTTGACGTGGGATTGATCTTTCAGTCGATGATTTGATGGGGGTGTAAGTGCATTCATGTGGACGCATAGCTACCATCGCCAATGAAGGCACTTACAACCATCAAACCAACCCTTGGAAAGGCCAAGCCCCCTCAAATTAGGGCATCACGCCAACCGTTCCATTCCCGGCCCTGGGCTGCCGATAAAGATCCAGCAACACCTGGTCCAGCACCTGCGAAGCTCCCCAAGGTTTTGGGTCATTGAGAATGGCCGCCACCGCCCAGGTATGCCCGTTACTGTCCCGGCTGAACCCGGCGATCGCCCGCACGGTATTCAGAGTGCCGGTCTTGATGTGCCCTTCGCCACTCATGGCGGTGCGCTTGAGCCGCTTGCGCATGGTGCCGTCCATCCCCACCAGCGGCATCGAGCTGATGAACTCGGCCGCATATGGGCTCTTCCAGGCTGCCTGCAACAGAGCAGCCATCTCACGGGTACTGACCCGCTCCGCTCGGGACAGGCCTGAACCATTCTCCATCACCAGGTGGGGCGCGGTGATGCCTTTCTTCGCCATCCACTGACGTACGACACGTTGGGCGGCACGGGCGTCGTCGCCGTCGGCGTCGGTGCGGAACTGTGCGCCAAGGCTGAGGAACAACTGCTGGGCCATGGTGTTGTTGCTGTACTTGTTGATGTCGCGGATCACTTCCACCAGGTCTGGCGAGAAGGCCCGAGCCAGCAGGCGTGCGCTCTTGGGTACGTTCTCGATGCGGTCGCGGCCTTGGATGCTGCCGCCCAGTTCGTTCCAGATGGCCCGTACGGCCCCGGCGGCATAGGTCGGGTGATCCAGCAGCGCCAGGTAAGTCTGTGAGTTGCAGCCGTCGGCGAGCTGGCCGCTGACCGTCACGCTGACACCGTCGGGCTGCATTACCGGGTTGTAGCGCACTTCGCCGGTGCATTGCTTGCCCGCCACGGCCTTGACCTGGTTGTCGATGCGGATGCTGGCGATCGGTGGTTCGACCGACACGTTGACCTTGCCACCGTCGTTACGGGCTACGAAGCGCAATGCCTTGAGGTTGACCAGCAGCGAGTCCGGCTTGACCAGGAACGGTTTGTTGTCGTCACCGCCGTCATCGTTGAACTGTGGCAGGTTGGGCTGCACGAAGTGGCTGCGATCCAGCACCAGATCGCCGGTCACGGTACGCACACCATTGGCCCGCAGGTCGCGCATCAGCAACCAGAGCTTTTCCATGTTCAGCTTGGGGTCGCCGCCGCCCTTGAGGTACAGGTTGCCATTGAGCACGCCGTTGCTCAGGGTGCCGTCGGTGTAGAACTCGGTTTTCCACTGGAACGTAGGGCCCAGCAGCTCGAGTGCGGCATAGGTGGTGACCAGCTTCATGGTCGAGGCAGGGTTGACCGAAACGTCTGCGTTGAACACCGTCGGTGTGCCCGGGCCGTCCAATGGCAGCATGACCAGTGACAGGGCCGAGTCCTGCAGTTTGTTGGTCTTGAGCGCCTGTTGCACTTTCGGGGGCAGATTGGTGTTGACGGTGGCGGCCTGGATGGACAGCGACAAGGGCAGGAACAGGCCGGCGAACAATAGTGGGCGAAGCGTCTTGATCATAAATGGATAAACCCTGCAGGCGAGGGGAAAAGACAATGAGGCTGTAGGAAATGATGGCCCCAGTACGAATATAGTGCGCATTATGCCCCAAGCGTGCTCGGCATGGGCCTCATTCGACGGAAAAGCGCCGTTGTGCGCCGGAAACTGGTAAAGTGCCGCGCGTAATTAATTGAGAGGATTGTTTCATGGCTACCAACCGTTCCCGTCGCCTGCGCAAGAAACTGTGCGTGGATGAATTCCAGGAGCTGGGTTTCGAACTGAACCTGGGCTTCAAGGAAGACCTGTCCGATGAAGCCATCGATGCCTTCCTCGATGCTTTCCTGGCTGATGCCATGGATGCCAACGGCCTGGACTATGTCGGCGGCGATGACTTCGGTCTGGTCTGCTCCGTCAAGCGTGGCTCGGTCAGCGAAGAGCAGCGTGCCGCGGTCGAAGCCTGGCTCAAGGGCCGTAGCGAACTGACCAGCATTGAAGTCAGCCCGCTGCTGGATGCCTGGTATCCGGAAAAGCCGATCAACCCGGCTTCCTGATCGATTTCGGCGGTACGCCCTGTACCGCCCTTATCCCGCCTCGGCCACGCGCTGCAGTTGCCTGGCCAGGGCTTTCTCCAGGCGGCGCATGTGCCGTGCCAGCGCCTGACGGCGTTTTTTCAGTTCGCTCTGGGGCAAGTTCGTTTCCTCCAGTGCTTCGCAAGCCTCGATCAAAGACTTCGCATCCAGCATCCTTCCTGCGCTGAGGATTTTGTGCGCCTGTAATGCCAGCTCGTCGCCCTCGTTGCAAGGATCGAGGGCCATCAGGATCTGCAGGTCTTGACGCAGGCTCAGGAGCAAGGTTTCGAGGATGCGGTCGCGGTCGGCGAGGTTGTCGCCGACGATCGTGGACAAGCCTTTGAGGTCGAAGTGCGGTGTGGACCCAAGGGCATCATCGCGCTGCCGGTCGATCCGTGTGATGGCCCTCAGGCGTTGCCCCAGCACCTGCAGGCCGATGGGTTTGAGCAGGCAGTCGTCCATGCCGGCATCGATGCACTGCTGGCGTACCTCGGGCTGGGCGTTGGCGGTGTAGCCAAGAATGGTGCAGCGCGGCCGGTTTTGCAGGCGCTCCTCCGTGCGCACGGTCCTGGCCAGCGCGTAGCCATTCATCTGGGGCATGTTGCAGTCGACGATCAGCACATCGAAACAGCCCTCACGCCACTTGCGCAGACCTTCGCTGCCCTCCTCGGCGCTTTCCTGATTCAGGCCCAGGTAGTCCAGCTGCTGAGCCATCAACAGCAAGTTGGCCGGGTGGTCGTCGATCACCAAGATGCTCAGTTGCTCGTCCGGCGGCAGGATCTGCTCGATGGGGCGCGGCAGGGCCGCGACCGGCTCGACGCATTGCAACTGCATCACCAGGCGTACACGGGTGCCGACACCTTGCAAACTCTGCAGGGTAAGTTCGCCGCCCATCATGGCGCACAGGTCACGGCTGATGACCAGCCCCAGCCCGGTACCGGCCCGGGCGCCGTCACTGTAGGGGTTGGCCTGTACGAAGGGCGAGAACAGGCGCTGTAGGTCTTGCTCGTGGATTCCGATCCCGCTGTCACGGACCTCCAGGTCGAGTGTCGGCAATGCCGAATCGCCATCTTTGCGTATCTTGACGGTAATACGCACTTGCCCCTGTTCGGTGAACTTGATCGCATTGCTCACCAGGTTCGACAGGACTTGCTTGAAGCGCAGCGGGTCGAGCATTGCATGACAGCGGGCTTCGCGGGCTATCACGACATCCAGCACCAGGCCTTTGTGGCGGGCCAAGCCGTCGAACACGCGTCCGACCGACTCGACCAACGCCGCGAGGTCGACGGGTTCTGGTACAAGGGACATTTGCCCGGACTCGATCCGGGCGATATCCAGGATGTCACCGATCAACCCCAGCAGATCGCTGGCCGAATGATGGGCGACCTCCAGCGCGGGTCGATCCAGCTTACCCTGCTCGGCGCGTTTCAAGGCCAGTTCCAGCATGCCGATCAGCGCGTTCATCGGCGTGCGGATCTCATGGCTGATGGTGGCCAGGAACGTGCTCTTGGCCCGGTTGGCATCATCGGCCTGCTGCTTGGCCAGGCGCAGGTCCTGGACCAGGGCGCGGCGTTCGCTGATGTCGATCCAGCCACCGATGATGCCTTGCATCTCTCCCACCGAATCGCGATATGGCAGGATCCAGTGGTAGATGGTCAGGTCGCGGTCCTTCAGGCGCAAAGGGCGATCGAGGATCAAGGGTTTACCCAGCGCCATCACTCGCTGGTAGTCGTCCTGGATCTGGCGGGTGTAGTCGCAGTCGCTATAAGGGGCATCTTCCAGGCGTTTGCCAAGGACTTGCTCGAGGCTGGCGCCGACGGCTTGCAAATAGCTGTCGTTACAGCTTTGCAGGCACCCCTCGCGATCACGCACATACATGGGGTGGGGCGTACCATTGAGCAGGGCCCCCATGAATTCCAACTGGTCGTTGAGTGCCCGTTCAGCCCGCTGGCGTTGCTTGATCTGACGGCGCAGCCGGGCATTCCATACCAGTGCGAGCACCAGTAGGACCGCGATCACCCCCACCACTTGCAGGAATACTCGGCGGTAGCTGCGCCAGTAGGCGTCGTCACGCAGGCCATGGTCCCGCCAGCGGCTGTTGATCACCCCCAGCTCCTCCGGCGAAATACTCAGTAGTGCTTTGTCGAGAATCGAGCCCAGCTCGCTGGCGTCGGGTGCCGTCGCCATGGAAAAGGCTGCGGGTTCCGTGCCCACCGTGCTGCGGATGACCAGGTTGTTGCTGGTGGCGAGCATATGGTTGGCATCGATGAGGGTGGCAATCGCCGCATCCACCGCACCGCTGCCGAGCAGTACCATGGAGTAGTAGGTGCTTTCGGTGGCGACCTGGCGGATCCGTGGGTGGCGTGTCGCAAGCAGGGCGGCCACGGTGCTGTCGCGGGGAACGGCGACCCGCTTGCCCGCGAGTTGCTTGAGGCTGCTTGGCTGATCTGTGCCGGTATGGCTGACCAGCACGTAGGCGCTCTCAAGGTAGGGGCGGCTGACCTGTAGCGGGCTGCCCCGGCGGGCATCGGTGGACAGGCTGGCGATGATGTCGGCGCGCCCGGACTCGAGCTGGTTGATCATGTCGCCATCGCCACTGGCACGGCGGATCTCGAAGCGCAGACCGGTACGCAGGCGAATAAGTTCGAGCAGGTCGGCGACGACCCCTCGTAGGCGTTCATTGCTGTCGAAGAACGTCAATGGCGCGGCGGTGTCGTTGACCGCCACGCGCATGATCGGGTGCTGGCTCAGCCACTGTTCCTCGCGTGTCGATAACTGCAGCTTGCGATCGGTCAACAAACTGCCGCTGCTGGCGCTCCAACGTTTGAAGATATCGTTGCGGGTGGCGCTGGACTGGGCGTCGAGTGCTGCATCCACCAGCGACTGGAGGGTATGGGCGCCCTCGCGCATGGCGAAGCTGAAGCCCACGGCTTCATGTTTGCCGAAGTTGGCCATGCGCACATGCGGTAGGTGACCTTGGCTGATCAGGTAGTGCGTGGAGATGGTGTCACCGATGAACACGTCGGCCTGCTCGAAGGCCACCGCATTCAGGGCTTGGGTGGACGACTCGAAGGTCAGCAGCTCGGCCTTGGGGTAGTTGGCGTGGATTTCTCCGGGCGGCAGGTAGTGATACAGCATGCTCAGGCGCATGCCTGCCAGGCCGGTGTCCAACGCGCGGCTCTCGTCCTCGCGGGTCACCAGTACGGGTTGATCGATGGCATAGGGGCGTGACAGTGCCAGGCCCTGGGTGACGGCCTCATAGCCGTTGGCGCTGCCCAGCAGATCGATGTGGCCGCTCTTGAGCGCCGCGACCGCCGCCGGTCGACTGGGAAAACGTTGCACGCGTACAGGCAGGCCCAAGGCACTGCCGATCAAGCCGGCGTAGTCGGCGGTCAGCCCTTGGTACTCGCGCCCGCCCGTGGCGATGTCAAAGGGCGGGTAGTCGGGTGCCGAGGTGCCGAGCACCAGCTCCTTGCGCGATGCGATCCAGGCGCGTTGCGCCACTGTCAGGGTCGGCCGGACCGATGTCGGTGCGGAGCGGCTGAGCAGCGTGTAGGTGCGGCCCATATCGACCGTCACGCCGCCACCTTGTAGCGGCGTGCCCAGGCAGAGCAGTAAAACAGCGATGTACCTCCACGTCATCATGTCAGACCAATGCGTTGCGTTTGGCGACGTCGATCAACTCCACCAATGTGCTGGCACGCAACTTGTGCATGAGGCGTTTCTTGTAGGTGCTGACGGTCTTGTTGCTGAGAAACATGCCCTTGGCAATTTCCTTGTTGCTACGGCCCTGGGCAAAGAGCTGCAGGACCATCAACTCCCTGTCGTTGACCTGGCGGAACAGTTCCAGCTCCTGGTTGCTGCCAGTCGGTGGTGGATTGAGTGCCTGGCTAGGGAAATAGTTGTAGCCGGACAGTACGGCTTTGATGGCACTGAGCAGTTCGCTGAGATCTTCCTGCTTGCACACATACCCGGCCGCACCGGAGTGCATGCAGCGGATCGCGAACAGTGCAGGTGATTGCGCGGTCAGCACCAGGACCTTCAGCGGGATGGCCATGGCCTGCAGGCGCGAGAGCATTTCCAGGCCATCGAGCTTGGGGATGCTGATGTCCAGAATGACCAGGTCCGGTGGGGTTTCGCGGATCAACTGCATGGCGTCCACGCCATTATCCGATTCACCGACCACCCGGTATCCCTGGTTTTCCAGCAACATCCGAATCGCCAGGCGTATTACGGGATGGTCATCAACGATAAAGACTGAGTGCATATTCAACATTCCAGGCTGCGGGTGAAGGCAGCCGGCACATTAGCTCAGTTGAATGTCGACGGGCAGGGAAGTGGGTGGCAAATCCGGGATATAGGAATTAACTTACAGCGCAGGCAAAACTTTGCTACGGGCGATGTAGATATTGGTAGGTATTTGTCAGGAGTTGATAACTTTTCTAGGGCTTGGTGATTGGAGAGTTTAATTTCAAGTTTCCAGTATAGGATTTTTCATACAAATTAAACGTGGGTGGCAAACGCTCGCCTACCACCCGGCTTACCCTTACTTCGGACTGGAGCGTCCGGTCATTTCCAGTGCCATTTCGCTGGCATAGCTGTCGGTCATGCCAGCGATGAAATCGATCATGCGCAGGAACGCACCATGCAATGAGCCATGTGGGTCGGGGGCATTGTTGCCGATCAGGTCCAGCACACGCCGGCTCTTGAACGATGGCGTGCGTCCACCGTGCTGTTCCAGGGCGGCGCCACAGAAGGTGTTGAGCAGGATCTCCAAGGTCGTGTAAGCACCGATCTCGTGCAGGGTCTTGCGTTTGTCCTGGAAGATTTTTTTACGCGCCATATCCTTGGCCTGGAGCACGCAGCGTTGTGCCGGGCCATGCATGTGTTCGACCAGATCGCCGCTCAGCCGGCCGGCGAGCAGAGCGCCTTGTTGTTCGACGAAGGCCTGGGCTGCGGCGTTGGTCAAATGCTCGATAGCCTTGCCGCGCAGGATCGCCAGCTTGCGCCGGCGTGACTCGCCCGGACCCAGCAGGCGGTAGGTTTCCGGCAGATCGTCACCCACCAGGTCGAGCAGCAGCGCCTCGACTTCGGCATATTGCAGCAGGTCCATCTCCAGCCCGTCCTCCAGGTCGATCAAGGCGTAGCAGATGTCGTCCGCAGCCTCCATCAGGTACACCAGAGGATGGCGCGCCCAGCGCTGGTGCTCGAGCTGGGGCAGGCCAAGCTTGCCGGCGATCTGTTCGAGCAGTACCAGTTCGCTCTGGTAGCAGCCGAACTTGTGCTTCTTATAGCCCAGGGCATCGGCGTGGCGCGCTGCCCAAGGGTACTTGAGGTAGGCGCCGAGCGTGGCGTACGTCAGGCGCATGCCACCGTCGAACTGGTGGTACTCGAGCTGCGTAAGCACGCGAAAGCCCTGGGCATTGCCTTCGAAATTGAGGAAGTCGGCACGCTGGTCGTCGCTCATGTCGTCAAGCCAGCCGCGTCCGGCGGCCTGCTGGAACCAGTGGCGGATGGCGTCCTCGCCGGAGTGGCCGAACGGCGGGTTGCCGATATCGTGGGCCAGGCAGGCCGACTGCACGATCATTCCCAGGTCGCTGGGCTCGCACCAGTCCGGCAGTTGGCCGCGTAGGGTCTCGCCGACACGCATGCCCAGCGAGCGTCCTACGCAGCTGACTTCGAGAGAATGGGTGAGGCGGGTGTGAATATGGTCGTTGCTCGAGACCGGATGCACCTGGGTCTTGCGTCCCAGGCGGCGGAAGGCCCCGGAGAAGATGATACGGTCGTGGTCCTTGTGAAAGGGGCTGCGGCCAAGCTCCTCGGGGCTGTAGAGGGCCTTGCCCAGTCGTTCGCGGGTCAGCAGGGTTTGCCAGTCCAAGGCGTGTTCTCCGATCGTAGAGTCGGGATAGCTTCCTGTGTCCGGCGCGCCCGCGCAAGGGCCGGGCGCGCTTCGGCATCAGGGACGACGGCTGGCGAGGAACAGGCGGATCAGGGGCACCAGGCCGGTACCCAGGCGGACCAGGCGTGTCAGGTTGCCGCTGCGCACCCCCTTGCCGGTGAGAAAGCCCAGGGCAACCACGGCGCCAATGCCCCACAGCGAGCCGTGCTTGACCCCGAGGCCTTCACCGAAGGAGCTGCCCATACCGCGCAGGCGACGGACCGGTTCGAGCAACTGCCCGGATTCGTGGCGGATTTCCTGGCGGTGCATTTCCATGCGCAGGCGCAGCAGCGCCTTGCGCAACTCCCGCGGGTTACGGGTGTTGGGTAGTTCTGGCAGGCTCATGGCAGCAGGCGCTCCCGATCCTTGGCCAACTCCTCGAGGGTGGCGTTGAAGGGCGAGGACTCGTCGAACACCGCGGCCTTCAGGCGCAGGCCGCAATACAGCGCGGCGATCCCGTAGAACACGCACAGGCCGATGATTCCGGCCAGGCGGTAGCTGTCCCACAGCAGCACCAGCACCAGGCCCGACAGGGCGGTCAGCAGCAGCAGGGCGAACACCAGCGCCAGACCGGCGAACAACAGCAGGCTCAAGGTTCGAGCCTTCTGCTCCTGCAACTCGATACCGAACAGCTCGATATGGCTGTGCAGCAAGCCCAGCACAGCTGCGCCCAGGCGCCTGCCGGAGGCGCCCGTGCCGATGGCTTCGTTGTCCATGAAGGTTCCTCAGCGCTTGGCCAGCAGACCGATCAGCAGGCCGACGCCGGCGGCGATGCCGATGGCCTGCCACGGATTCTCCTGCACGTACTGCTCGGCGCTGCCCAGGGCCGCCTGGCCACGGGCGCGCACCGAGTCCTGGGTCAGTTGCAGGGTTTCACGAGCCTGGACCAGGCGATCGTGGATCTGCTCGCGCAGTTCATCGGCCTGGTCGCCTGCCAGGTTGGCCGTGTCGGCCAGCAGCTTTTCGGTGTCGCGGACCAGAGCCTGGAAGTCAGCCATCAGTATGTCTTGTGCAGTCTTTGCCGATTTGCTGGCCATGAGTGGGCCTCTCCCTGTGGATGTGTGTGGCTATTTCGAGTGATCGGTGGCGCGGAAGGTTCAGCGGGATGTGTTGGTACAGCGCTTGCTAAAAAGCGGTGCGTGTCCGCCGAGGCCTGCGCCGAAATCATGCGCGCTTGATGCGGAGACCCCTAAACCTTAACCCAATCCACGACAAACCCAAGAAAAAACCACGCAGGCACCCCCGGGTCACCGAAACGGGGCGGGGGCCTGGCACCGATGCGGTGCATGGATGCCGGTTCTTGAACTGTCCTGGTGCCTTTTTGCAGGTCTGCCACTACATGGAAAACACCCACAGCGCGATGGACTCCCTGGTCCACGGCTCCAACACTTTGTTCATCCTCATGGGCGCGATCCTGGTTCTGGCCATGCATGCGGGGTTCGCCTTTCTCGAGGTCGGCACGGTGCGGTACAAGAATCAGGTCAACGCCTTGTCGAAGATCCTCAGCGATTTCGCCATCTCGGCGCTGGTGTACTTCTTCGTCGGCTACTGGATCGCCTATGGCGTGAGCTTCCTGCAGCCGGCGGCGGTGCTGGCCGGCGACCATGGCTACGCGCTGGTCAAATGTTTCTTCCTGCTGACCTTCGCCGCGGCGATTCCGGCAATCATTTCCGGCGGCATCGCCGAACGGGCACGCTTTGCGCCGCAACTGTGCGCAACGGCGTTGATCGTGGCGTTCATCTACCCGTTTTTCGAAGGCATCGTGTGGAACGGCAACTTCGGCTTGCAGGCCTGGTTGCAAGCGCGCTTCGGTGCGCCGTTCCACGACTTTGCCGGCTCCGTGGTGGTGCATGCCATGGGAGGCTGGCTGGCGCTGGCGGCGGTGCTGCTGCTGGGCGCGCGCCGCGGCCGCTATCGCGATGGCCGGCTGGTGGCGTTCGCGCCCTCGAGCATTCCGTTCCTGGCGCTGGGGTCGTGGATCCTGATCGTCGGCTGGTTCGGCTTCAACGTCATGAGCGCGCAGACCTTGCAAGGGGTGAGCGGGCTGGTGGCGATCAACTCGCTGATGGCCATGGTCGGTGGCACCCTGTCGGCCCTGCTGGCCGGGCGCAACGACCCCGGCTTCCTGCACAACGGCCCGCTGGCCGGCCTGGTGGCGGTGTGCGCGGGTTCCGACCTGATGCATCCGGTGGGGGCGCTGGTCACCGGCCTGGTGGCAGGCGGGCTGTTCGTCTGGTGCTTCACTGCGGCGCAGAACCGCTGGAAGATCGACGACGTGCTGGGTGTGTGGCCGTTGCACGGCCTATGCGGTGTGTGGGGCGGCATCGCCTGCGGCGTGTTCGGGCAGGTGGCTCTGGGTGGTTTGGGCGGTGTCAGCCTAGTCAGCCAGCTGTTGGGCAGCCTGTCGGGTGTGCTGGTGGCGCTGGTCGGTGGCTTTGTCGTTTACGGGGCGATCAAGGCGTTGCATGGCTTGCGTCTGAGTCATGAGCAGGAGTTCCAGGGCGCCGACTTGTCTGTGCATCGGATTGGCGCCACCAGTCAGGATTGAGGCAGGTCAGGTGCGCGCGGGCTGGGACGGACCTAGAATAAGCATCCCTTCCTGCGATCTTGCGGATTTACGCATGCTGCCTGAAACCCAATTGTTCGGCACCCTCGGGTGCCATCTGTGCGAAGTGGCCGAAGCTGTGCTGATGCCCTTCGTCGAGCACGGCTTGCTGGTCGAGCTGGTCGATATCGCCGACAGCGAGGCGCTGTTCGAACGCTATGGGCTGAGCATCCCGGTGCTGCGCCGTTGCGACACCGGCGCCGAGCTAGGCTGGCCGTTCGATGCCGAGCAGGTGGTGGCCTTCCTCGGCTGAGTCGCGCATTGACGAGCAGCTGGCTCGCTCCGTATGCTGTATATAAATACAGTATCCGAGGTGAATCCATGCTCAATGTCGAGCAACTCAAGTACAGCATCAATCACATGGCTCCCGAGCGTGTGTGCGAGGCCGTGCTGGAACTACGCCTCGACGGCATCGTCACCGACGAGCGCACACCGTTCGGCAAGGTGCATTTCAACACCTGCTTCGCCGAGATCGAGGCGCTGTTCCAACGCGCCGGCTTCCACCGTCCGCTGGACGTGGTGGGCTACCAGGGCCTGATCTACGCCCTCTACGATCCGGGGCGCTGGGACGCGGTGCAGGTGCTGCGCTGGCTCAAGGCGCGTTGCGAGCCGGCCAGCGAGGCTGGTTGAGGGGCGGGGGGTAGGAGATAATGTCCGCCCACGCAGAACCGAGCCCGATGATGACCACGCCTTTCGACCCCGCCCGCCAGCAAGCCAGTACCGTATGCCTGCCTCCGGGGCCCTGGGCAAACGTGCTCGACTGCCTGTGCGATCATTTCAAGGGCATCGCGCGTGAGCAATGGCTTGACCGCTTCGCCCGGGGCCGGGTGCTGAATGCCGACGGCCAGCCTATTGCGGCGGATACGCTCTATCGGCGGGGCATGCGCTTGCACTACTTCCGTGAAGTGCCCAACGAGAAGGTGATCCCGGTGCAGGAAGAAATCCTGCATGTCGACGAGCACCTTGTGGTGGCGGACAAGCCGCACTTCCTGCCTGTGACGCCCACCGGCGAGTACGTCGAGCAGACGCTGCTGCGCCGGCTGATCCGGCGCCTGGGCAACCCGCACCTGGTGCCGCTGCACCGCATTGACCGGCACACCGCCGGGCTGGTGCTGTTTTCCGCCAACCAGCAAAGCCGTAGCGCCTATCAGCGCCTGTTCCCCGAGCGGCGCATCGACAAGCACTACCAGGCCATCGCCGCGGCGATGCCGCAGCATGATTACCCTCTGGTGCATCGCAGCCGCCTGGTACATGGCGAGCCGTTCTTCCGCATGCATGAGGTGGAAGGGGTCGACAACAGTGAAACCCACGCCTGTGTGCTGGAGAAAAATGGCGATCTGTGGCGCTATGGCCTGTCACCGGTCACCGGCAAGACCCACCAGTTGCGCGTGCATATGGCGGCGCTGGGCGCGGGGATCTGCAACGATCCGTTCTATCCGCAGCTGGTCAACGAGCAGGATGATTACGCACGGCCACTCAAGCTGCTGGCCCATAGCCTGCGTTTCGAGGATCCGTTGACGGGTGAGGTGCGTTACTTCGAGAGCCGGCTGAAGCTCGACTGGTAAAAACATCGCCGGCAAGTCGGCTACCACAGAGATGGCGCTTGGCCTGAGGGCGGCGCGATCAGTGTGGGAGCCGGCTTGCCGGCGATGCGCCGCTTGAGCGGCGCCTTTTGCCTTCAGCGGTTGAAGCGTTCCACCAGCGAGTACTGGGTACCCGCCGTGCTGGTCAGCTCTTCGCTGAGCAGCGCCGAACGCTGGGCTTGGCCGGCGGTCTGGTCGGCGAGGTCGGCGATGGTGCTGATGTTACGGCTGATCTCCTCGGCCACCGCGCTCTGCTCTTCGGTGGCGGCGGCGATTTGCGTCGCCATGTCGGTGATGTTGGCCACGGCTTCGCTGATACCCACCAATGCCTGGTCGGCCTGCATGACCCGCTCGACGCCTTCCTGGGCCTGGCGATGGCCGGTCTCCATGGTCTGCACCGCGTTGTTGGCGGTCTGCTGCAGCTTGGCGATCAGGGTGTGGATCTGCCCGGTGGACTCGGCGGTGCGCTGGGCCAACTGGCGAACCTCGTCGGCCACCACGGCGAAGCCGCGGCCCATCTCACCGGCACGCGCCGCTTCGATGGCTGCGTTGAGCGCCAGCAGGTTGGTCTGGTCGGCGATGCCCTTGATCACATCGACCACGCCGCCAATCTCGTCGCTGTCCTTGGCCAGCTGGGTGACGGTCAGCCCGGTCTCGCCCACCGCGGCCGACAGTCGCTCGATGGCGTCACGGGTTTCACCAGCGATATCGCGACCCTGGCTGGTCAGGCGATTGGCCTCCTGCGTCGCGTCGGCGGTGCGCTGGACATGGTTGGCCACTTCCTGGGTGGTGGCGGCCATCTGGTTGACGGCGGCGGCGACCTGCTCGGTTTCCACGCGCTGGCGCTCCAGGCCCGACGAGCTCTGGTGGGCCAGGGTGTCGGACTGGCGGGCCTGGTCGCTGAGCTGCTCGGCGCTGTCCTGCAGGCGGGTCAGGCAGGTCTTCATCCGTGCGTCCTGGCTGAGCATGGCCATTTCCAGGCGTGCCTGGACGCCGCGGCTGTCGGTATACATTTGCGCGATCAGCGGGTCGGAGGTGGTCTGTTCTGCCAGGCGCAGCAGGCGCTTGAGGCCACGTTGCTGCCAGCTCAGTCCAAGCAGGCCGAGCGGCACCGACAGGCCGGCGGCCAGGGCGAAGCCCCAGGAGTGGCCCAGCCAGTTGCCGATCAGGAAACCGACCTGGCTGATCAGGATGAACGGCAGCCAGTCCTGCAGCACGGGCAGCCATTTGTCACGTTTCGGGATGGCCGACTTGCCCTGGTTGATGCGCTGGTACAGCGCCTCGGCGCGGCGAATCTGCTCGGCGGTGGGCTTGACCCGCACCGACTCGTAGCCGACTACCTGGTTGCTGTCGAAGATCGGCGTGACGTAGGCATTGACCCAGTAGTGGTCGCCCGACTTGCAGCGGTTCTTGACGATGCCCATCCACGGCAGGCCCTGCTTCAGGGTTTGCCACATATGGGCGAACACGGCTGGTGGTACGTCGGGGTGGCGCACAAGGTTGTGCGGTGCGCCCATCAGCTCATCGCGGGAAAAACCGCTGATCTCGATGAAGGCATCGTTGCAGTAAGTGATCACGCCCTTGGCGTTGGTGGTGGAGATCAACCGCTGCTGGGCAGGGAAAGTCCGTTCTCTCTGGGTAATCGGCTGGTTGTTACGCATTGGCTGTTCAATCCGCAAGGCTTTCGACGAGTATCGGCAAGCCTCTGGTTTTATTGAATGAATATTTGACTGCCTTGATCTGGGGCAATGTGCCATCAGTTCGGTTGAGCTATCGCAGCCGACCTGATCGCAACCATTGCCTTCAATATTGCAGTTTTCTTTATAAATGATGACGAATAGGTCTGATCATGACCGATTGTTCAACTTGGAGCCAGCATCGGGTAGCTGAACAGGGCGAAGTGCGCCAGGTTGACGCAGGTATGGCACACGACCGCCGCTGCCAACCCGCCATGGCGATAGGCCAGACCATATCCCACCCCGGCCAGCGTGGCCAGGTAGAACCACTGCCAGCCACCGCCCAGGTGCGCGAGGCCGAACAACAGCGCGGCCACCAGCAGCGCCAGCCCCTCATGTTTGAACAGACGTTGCAGGCTGCCCTGGATGTAGCCCCGGAACAGCAATTCCTCGGTCAGGCTCACCAGCAGCAGGTTGTTGGCCAGCCACAGCCAGGCCTGGTCCGGCCATTTCGGTGCCCAGGCCACCATCCCCAAGACCCAGGCGCCGCCCAGGCAGGCGAGCAGGGTAAGCGGCAGGATCAGCGCCAGGCTTATGGCCAGGCCGCGACCGCGCAGCATTACCAGCCAAGGGCAGGCCAGCAGCAGCCACAGGCCGATCAGCGGTTTGTCGAGGTTCAGATACATCGAGAAGGGCACCGCGCCTTCGCTCAGGACGGCCTTGTCGATGACGCGAGCGCCATGGAAACCGGGCAGCCAGTGCAGCGCCAGGGCGACGGCGAGAACGATGAACAGTAGATGGCCGAGGCTTTGTTGCCAGCGTACCGGGCGTCGGGCGAGCAATGCGCTGCACAGCAGTGCGAGCAAGGCGGGCAGGGCGACCAGGTCGATACTGCCGTGGATCAGTGCGAGGGTGTAGCCGAGGCCGAGCAGGAGCAGGGCGATCCAGTGGAGAGGGGGCATGACGTTTCCTTAGTGCCGGTGAATCCGAGGAGGGTAGGACTCCTCGTTTGGCCTTCAGGACACCTGAAACCACCCGTGCGGGGCAAGCCCCCACATCGCGTGGGAGCGGGCTTGCCCCGCGATGGGGCCTTAGCCTGCGATCAATTGCCGCAGCACATAATGCAGGATCCCCCCCGATTTGAAGTACTCCACCTCATTGAGCGTATCGATCCGGCACAGCACCTCGATCTGCTCCTGGCGCCCATCCTCGCGGGTAATGCGCAGCGGTAGGCTCATGCCCGGGCGGATCTGCGCATCGGTCAGCCCCAGCACATCGATGCGCTCGCTGCCGGTCAGCCCCAGGCGCTTGCGGTCGTCCCCGGCCTTGAACTGCAGCGGCAGCACGCCCATGCCCACCAGGTTGGAGCGGTGGATGCGTTCGAAACTCTCCGCCAGCACCGCCTTGACCCCCAGCAGATTGGTGCCCTTGGCCGCCCAGTCGCGGCTGGAGCCGGTGCCGTATTCCTGCCCGGCGATCACCACCAGCGGCGTGCCATCCTGCTGGTAGCGCATGGCGGCGTCGTAGATCGACAGTTTCTCGCCCGTGGGTACATACAAGGTGTTGCCGCCTTCCTCGCCACCGAGCATTTCGTTGCGGATGCGGATGTTGGCGAAGGTGCCGCGCATCATCACCTCATGGTTACCGCGCCGTGAGCCGTAGGAGTTGAAGTCGCGCGGTTCCACGCCCTTGCCGCGCAAGTAGCGCCCGGCGGGGCTGTCGGCCTTGATGTTGCCGGCCGGGGAGATGTGGTCGGTGGTCACCGAGTCGCCGAGCAGGGCGAGGATGCGTGCGTTGCGCACATCACCGATCTCCGGCAGCGGGCCGCCGATGTCATCGAAGAAGGGTGGGTGCTGGATATAGGTGGAGTCGTCCTGCCAGACATAGGTTGCGGCCTGGGGCACCTCGATCGCCTGCCATTGGGCGTCACCGGCGAACACCTCGGCATATTCCTTGTGGAACATGCGGGTGTCGACATTGCTGACCGCCTCGGCGATTTCCTGCTGGCTTGGCCAGATGTCGCGCAGGTACACGGGCTTGCCGTCCTTGCCGGTACCGAGCGGGTCCTGGCTGAGGTCGACGCGCACGCTGCCGGCCAGGGCGTAGGCCACGACCAGCGGCGGCGAAGCCAGCCAGTTGGTCTTGACCAGCGGGTGTACCCGGCCTTCGAAGTTGCGGTTGCCCGACAGCACCGAGGCGACGGTGAGGTCGGCGCTGCCGATGGCCTTCTCGATCGCCTCGTCCAGAGGGCCCGAGTTGCCGATACAGGTGGTGCAGCCATAGCCGACCAGGTCGAAACCGAGCTGATCGAGGTAGGGGGTCAGGCCTGCGGCCTTGTAGTAGTCGGTGACCACCTTGGAGCCGGGGGCGAGCGAACTCTTCACCCAGGGCTTGCGTTGCAGGCCTTTCTCCACGGCTTTCTTCGCCACCAGCCCGGCGGCCATCATCACGCTGGGGTTGGAGGTGTTGGTGCAGGAGGTGATGGCGGCGATCACCACCGCGCCGTCGCGCAGGGTGTGGGTCTGGTTTTCGTGGGTGTAGTCGATCTCGCCAGCCTGGTCGGCGTTGCCCACCGCCACGCCACCGCCGCCTTCGCTTTCCAGCCGGCCGACTTCCTTGGCCAGCGGTTTGGGTTGCAACTCGATGAAGTGGTCGAAGGCCTGGCGCACCTGGCCCAGGGCGACGCGGTCCTGCGGGCGCTTTGGCCCGGCCAGGCTGGCTTCCACATCATTCATGTCCAGCGCCAGGGTGTCGCTGAACAGCGGCTCCTGGCCGGGTAGGCGCCACAGGCCCTGGGCCTTGCAGTAGGCCTCGACCAGTTGCACGGTCGCCTCGGGGCGGCCGGACAAGCGCAGGTAGTCGAGGGTCACCTGGTCGACCGGGAAGAAGCCACAGGTGGCGCCATACTCGGGGGCCATGTTGGCGATGGTGGCGCGATCGGCCAGCGGCAGGTCGGCCAGGCCGTCGCCATAGAACTCGACGAACTTGCCCACCACGCCCTTCTTGCGCAGCATCTGCGTGACCGTCAGGACCAGGTCGGTGGCGGTGATGCCTTCGCGCAGTTTGCCGGTGAGCTTGAAGCCGATCACCTCGGGGATCAGCATCGATACCGGCTGGCCGAGCATGGCCGCCTCGGCTTCGATGCCACCCACGCCCCAGCCGAGCACGCCGAGGCCATTGATCATGGTGGTGTGCGAATCGGTGCCGACCAGAGTGTCGGGGAAGGCATAGGTGCGGCCTTGCTCCTCGCGGGTCCATACCGTGCGGCCCAGGTACTCGAGGTTGACCTGGTGGCAGATACCGGTGCCCGGCGGCACCACCCGGAAGTTGTCGAAGGCGCTCTGGCCCCAGCGCAGGAAGGCGTAGCGTTCGCCGTTGCGCTGCATTTCGATGTCGACGTTCTGGGCGAACGCGGCCGGGGTGGCATAACGGTCGACCATTACCGAGTGGTCGATCACCAGGTCCACCGGCGACAGCGGGTTGATCCGCTGCGGGTCGCCGCCGGCCTTGGCCATGGCCGCCCGCATGGCGGCCAGGTCGACCACCGCCGGCACGCCGGTGAAGTCCTGCATCAGCACACGCGCCGGGCGGTACTGGATCTCGCGGTCGGAGCGGCGCTCCTGCAGCCAGGCGGCCAGGGCCTTGAGGTCGTCGCCGGTGACGGTCTTGCCGTCTTCCCAGCGCAGCAGGTTCTCCAGCAGTACCTTGAGCGACATGGGCAGGCGCTGCAGGTCGCCGAGCTGGCGGGCGGCGTCGGGCAAGCTGAAATAGTGGTAGGCGCGGTCGGCCACCTGGAGAGTCTTGAGGGTTTTCAGGCTATCGAGCGAGGGCATTTACAACTCCTTGTGCTCCGGTGCCCGGCGACTGCGGGTCGCTCGCCGGTGTCACCGCTCTGGACCAGTCCGCACGGCACGGACCTGGCTGAACAGTCAGGTTAGACCGGTTTGCCGGCCCCGACCCTTTTCTGGACCGATGGGGCGTGTCGCTGGTTCCCGACTTCCTTTATCATTCGCCGCCCTGGCGCCGTCTGCGCCAGTGATGTGGAGTGAGAAATGAATACCCTGTTCATGCATTGCCGGCCCGGCTTCGAGGGCGAGGTCTGCGCCGAAATCAGCGAACACGCCGCCCATCTGGGCGTGCCCGGCTATGCCAAGGGCAAGCCGCAGAGTGCCTGCGCCGAGTTCGTCTGCACCGAGCCCGGCGGCGCCGAACGCATGATGCAGGCGCTGCGCTTCGCGCAGTTGATCTTCCCGCGTCAGTGGGCCCGCGGCACGTACGTCGAGCTGCCGGAAACCGACCGCATCAGCGTGCTGCTCGAGCACCTGGCCGCGCTGCCGGTGTGCGGCAGCCTGTGGCTGGAAGTGCTCGACAGTAACGATGGTAAAGAGCTGTCGACCTTCTGCCGCAAGTTCGAGGTGCCGCTGCGCAAGGCCCTGGAGAAGGCCGGCCGCCTGGTCGATGACGCCCGCCGTCCGCGCCTGCTGCTGACCTTCATCAGCGGCCGCCGGGTGTTCCTCGGCCTGGCCGAGGCCGACAACTCGGCGCTGTGGCCCATGGGCATCCCACGCCTGAAGTTCCCCCGCGAGGCCCCGAGCCGCTCGACCCTCAAGCTCGAGGAAGCCTGGCACCAGTTCATCCCGCGCGAGCAATGGGATGCGCGCCTGAACGACGACATGAGCGGTGTCGACCTGGGCGCCTCGCCCGGCGGCTGGACCTACCAGCTGGTCAAGCGTGGCATGCTGGTCACCGCCATCGACAACGGGCCGATGGCCGAGAGCCTGATGGACACCGGCCTGGTCACCCATCTGATGGCCGACGGTTTCGCCTGGCAGCCGAAGCAGACGGTGGACTGGATGGTCTGCGATATCGTCGAGAAGCCGGCGCGCACCGCTTCGCTGATCGAGACCTGGCTGGGCGAAGGGCTGTGCCGCGAAGCGGTGGTCAACCTGAAGCTGCCGATGAAGCAACGCCATGCCGAGGTTCGCAAGCTGCTGGAGCGTATCGAGGCCGGGTTCAAGGCACGCAAGGTAAAGGTGTCGATCGCCTGCAAGCAGCTGTATCACGACCGTGAGGAAGTGACCTGCCACCTGCGTCGGCTGGATCTCAAGCCGCGCTGAGGCCATCGCGGGGCTGTGACAGCCCCGCTTCATGCGCCACAATGACGATCATTTTGCGGAGCCTTCCATGACCGATTTCACCCACGACGCGATCCTCGACGCCACCGGCCTGAACTGCCCGGAGCCGGTGATGATGCTGCACAAGCACGTGCGCGAGCTGGTTTCCGGCGGCGTGCTCAAGGTCATCGCCACCGACCCGTCGACCCGCCGTGACATCCCCAAGTTCTGCATCTTCCTCGGCCACGAGTTGCTCGGTCAGCAAGAAGACGCCGGAACCTACCTGTACTGGATCCGCAAGAAGGCCGACTGAGCCCGCCGCGATCGCGCTACACTGCGCTCCCCTGACAGGAGAGCGCCATGCTGATAGTTGCCGACGAGAACATCCCGCTACTCGATGCCTTCTTTGCCGATTTCGGTGAAATCCGCCGTTATCCCGGTCGCGCCATCGACGCCGCCTGTGTCAAGGATGCCGACGTGCTGCTGGTACGCTCGGTGACTCGCGTGGATCGGCAACTGCTCGAGGGCAGTCGGGTACGCTTCGTCGGCACCTGCACCATCGGCACCGACCACCTCGACCTCGAGCATTTCGCCGAAGCCGGTATCCACTGGAGCAGCGCGCCGGGCTGCAACGCCCGTGGCGTGGTGGACTACGTGCTGGGCAGCCTGCTGACCCTGGCCGAGCTCGAAGGCGCCGACCTGGCCAAGCGCGTCTATGGCGTGGTCGGCGCAGGTGAAGTCGGTGGGCGTCTGGTGCGCGTGCTGCGCGGGCTCGGCTGGAAGGTGCTGGTGTGCGACCCGGTGCGCCAGGCCAGCGAGGGCGGCGACTTTGTCGATCTCGAGACGATCCTCGAACAATGCGACGTGATCAGCCTGCACACGCCGCTGCAACGCGGCGGCGAGCACTCGACCTGGCACCTGCTCGACCAGCCTAGCCTGGCGCGCCTGCGTGCCGGCGCCTGGCTGATCAACGCCAGCCGCGGACCGGTAGTGGATAACGCGGCCCTGCGCGAACTGCTGCTCGACCGAGAGGACGTGCATGCGGTGCTCGACGTCTGGGAGGGCGAGCCGCAGGTGGACCTGGCGCTGGCCGACCTGTGTACCCTGGCCACGCCGCATATCGCCGGTTACAGCCTGGATGGCAAGCAACGTGGCACGGCGCAGATCTACCAGGCGTTCTGCCGCTGGCAAGGCTTGCCCGAGCAGGTGCGTCTGGCCGACCTGTTGCCGGCGACGGGCTTGGCGCAGATCGAGTTCGATGCCGGCGCGGACCCGGCATGGGCCTTAGCCACCCTGTGCCGTGCGGTATACGACCCACGTCGCGATGATGCGGATTTTCGTCGTAGCCTCAGCGACGACCCAGCCGAGCAGCGCACGGCGTTCGACCTACTGCGCAAGCATTATCCGATACGCCGCGAGATCGAGGGGGTGGCAGTGCGGGTGCGGGGGGATTCACCGCAACTGGCGCAGGTGGTCAGTGCGCTGGGGGCGGTTCTGGTTTGATGGCCGTTGCGGAGCCAGCCCGCTTCCACGGCTGAGAAGAGGTTCGCGCACAAAGAAAAACCCGGCGCAGGCGCCGGGTTGCACGCAATTCAGGGGTCAGCCCTTGCGGACTTTCTCTACCCGACTGTCTTCCAGATCCTTGCAAGCCTTCTGGATCATTTGTTCGGTGATCGGAACTTCGCGGCCCTGGGCATCGATGATCGAGCCGCAGACCTGAGGTTGCGGGTGCGTCTGCTTGTTGGCCGTATCGGTGTGCTGCAAGCTCATGTCCTGTCTCCTCTATCAGGTTCAAGCTCAAGGTAGTGCTTTGCCGTGACTGGTCTGTGACAGCTTGTTCGGCGTTGTGCCGGATCAGTCCAACAGAAAGCGCGTTAAAGCTCCAGTCCGTGGTTAGAACGAATGGGCATAGCCACTGATGCCCCGTCCGATCATGGGACGGCGTCGCATTCCCAGGGGTTGCACAGGATCGACGAGTGGTAGTCTTGTGCCATCTTCCAGCCGAAAGACCTTGCCATGCCTGATCCGATCTCTCCTCGCCAGCGCCGGGCCCTGCACCTGGGGTGGCGGTTCGTGCGCCCGTATCGTCGCCAGGCCCTGCTGGCCTTGTTGGCGCTGGTGGTCACCGCTGCCATCACCCTGTCCATGGGGCAGGGCATCCGCCTGTTGGTCGACCAGGGTTTCATGACGGGTTCGGCGCACCAGCTCAACCAGACCATCGGCCTGTTCTTGCTGCTGGTGGTGGCACTGGCAGTGGGGACGTTCGCCCGTTTCTACCTGGTGTCGTGGATCGGCGAGCGCTGTGTGGCCGATATTCGGCGAGCGGTGTTCGATCACTTGGTCGGCCTGCACCCAGGCTTCTTCGAGGACAATCGCAGTTCGGAGATCCAGTCGCGGCTGACCGCCGATACCACCTTGTTACAGTCGGTGATCGGCTCGTCGCTGTCGATGTTCCTGCGCAATGCGCTGATGGTGGTCGGCGGGGTGATCCTGCTGTTCGTCACCAACCCCAAGCTGACCAGCATCGTGGTGCTGGCCCTGCCCCTGGTGCTGGCGCCGATCCTGCTGTTCGGCCGGCGCGTGCGCAGCCTGTCGCGGCAGAGCCAGGACCGGGTGGCCGATGTGGGCAGCTATGTCGCCGAGACCCTTGGCCAGATCAAGACGGTGCAGGCCTACAACCACCAGGCGCGTGACCAGGCGCTGTTCGGCGATACCGTGGAGGCGGCGTTCGAGGTGGCGCGGCGGCGCATCGCCCAGCGTGCCTGGCTGATTACCCTGGTGATCGTGCTGGTGCTTGGCGCAGTGGGGGTGATGCTCTGGGTCGGCGGCATGGATGTGATCGCCGGGCGCATCTCCGGCGGCGAGCTCGCTGCGTTCGTGTTCTATAGCCTGATCGTCGGCAGCGCCTTCGGCACCCTGAGCGAGGTGCTCGGCGAACTGCAGCGGGCGGCTGGCGCGGCCGAGCGCATCGCCGAGCTGCTGGCGGCGCAGACGGCAATCCTGGCACCGACACGGCCGGCGGAGTTGGCGAACGGGCGCGCCAGTGGCGACATCGAACTGCGCGAAGTGCGCTTCGCCTACCCGTCACGCCCTTCGGCCCAGGCCATCGATGGTCTGAGCCTGCATATTCGTCCTGGCGAGACGGTGGCCCTGGTCGGACCGTCGGGAGCCGGCAAGTCGACCTTGTTCGACCTGCTGCTGCGGTTCTACGACCCGCAAGGTGGCGCGATTCTGCTCGATGGCCAGCCGATCACCGGGCTGACGCCTGCCGACCTGCGTCGTCAGTTTGCCCTGGTGGCCCAGCAGCCGGCGTTGTTCCGCGGCACGGTCGAGGCCAATATCCGCTACGGTCGGCCCGAGGCCAGCCTGGCCGAGGTCGAGGCGGCGGCGCGCGGTGCCCATGCCCATGAGTTCATCGTCCAGCTGCCCCAGGGCTACCAGACACCCTTGGGCGAGGGTGGCGTGGGCTTGTCCGGCGGCCAGCGCCAGCGCCTGGCGATTGCCCGGGCGCTGCTGGTGGATGCACCGATTCTGCTACTGGACGAGGCCACCAGCGCCCTGGACGCGCAGAGCGAGCACCTTATCCAGCAAGCGTTGCCACAACTGATGGCCGGGCGCACCACACTGGTCATCGCCCACCGTCTGGCGACGGTGCAGCATGCCGACCGCATCGCGGTGATCGACAAAGGCCGACTGACGGCAGTTGGCAGCCATCGACAATTGATCGAGCAAAGCCCACTCTACGCGCGCCTGGCAGCGCTGCAATTCAGCTCGGGCTGAGTGTCTTGCTGTCGCTGTTTTGTAACAAATCTGTAGCAATTGCCTGAGACTATCTGCTTCGGCTGTTGCGCAGGTGCCTGCCCTGGTTGCCATCGTCCGATGGCGGCGCTGATGGGGCAGCGAACGAGGACAAGGACGCCTCTTTTGGCGGTGCCGGCGTGCGCCGTTTCCCTCTTCCTTGTTCCGAGATCCGCAATCTTGCGTAAATCCCTCAGAGTGCAAATTCTCTCCCTGCTCGGTGGCAGCCTGGTGGCGATCCTGTTGATCGCCCTGGTGTGCTTCCAGTTCCTGTCGTCCAGCGTGCGCGGCTACGCCGAGCTGGTGGACGGGCCGTTGCGTGCCTCGCAGCTGATCGACGAAGCCAACCTGCAGTTCAAGATCCAGGTGCAGGAATGGAAGAACGTGCTGCTGCGTGGTCGCCAGCCGGCGGAGCTGGACAAGTATTGGCAGCAGTTCCAGGCCCGCGAGCAGCAGGTGCAGCAATTGTTGGGGCAATTGATCGATAGCAGCGATCCAGCCCTCAAGGCGCGCCTGGAGCAGCTCAAGACCAGCCACCGACAGCTGGGTTCGGCCTACCAGCAAGGTCGTCAGGCATTCCTGGCCGCCGGTGGCGACCCGGTGGCCGGCGACCAGGCGGTCAAGGGCGTGGATCGCGCCACCAGCGACCAGATGAGTGCATTGGTGGAGCAACTGCGCGCCGACGCCCACGGGCGTGCCGGCGCCATCAGCGCCAACGCCGAGCGCACGGTGTGGTTGGGTGTGCTGGTGATGCTGGCTTCGGCGGTGCTGGTCGGGTTGTTCAGTCTGTGGCTGGTCAACCGCAGCCTGGTCGAGCCGATCCGCCAGTTGATCGACTACGTCGCCCAGCTCAGCCAGGGGCGTTTCGCCGCCCGGGTCGACAGCCGTCGCGAGGATGAACTTGGGCGCCTGGCGCTGGCTGCCAACACTTTGCGTGATTTTCTTGCCGACACTGTCGGGCGGCTCAAGGACAACGCCGAAGAGTTGGAAAATGCCAGCGGCCAGCTCAGCCGTATCGCCGGCGACATGGCCCACGGCACCCATGATCAGTTCCAGCGCACCGACCAGGTCGCCACGGCGATGCACGAAATGTCCGCCACCGCCCAGGAGGTCGCGCGCCATGCCGCCGATGCCGCCCTCGCGGCGGACGAGGCCGACCACAGCGCCCAGGCGGGCGAGCAGGTCATGCAGCGCACCATCGACACCATTGCCGTGGTCAACCGCGAGATCGCCGGCACCGCAGCGGTGATTCGCCACCTGGAAAACGACAGCACGCGCATCGGCAAGGTGCTCGAAGTGATTCGCGGCATCGCCGAGCAAACCAACCTGTTGGCGCTCAATGCCGCCATCGAGGCTGCCCGTGCCGGCGAGGCTGGGCGTGGTTTCGCGGTGGTGGCCGATGAGGTGCGCAGCCTGGCCCAGCGTACTGCGGCATCGATCGCCGAGATTCACCAGATCATCGAGGCGGTGCAGTCGGGCGCGGTGGAGGCGGTCAAGGCCATCGAGAGCGGCCAGCAACGCAGCGAGGAGGGCGCCGAGCAGGTGCAGCAGGCCGGGCAGATGCTGCAGCGCATCACCACGGCGGTGGAGGCGATCCGCGACATGAACCGGCAGATCGCCACCGCTGCCGAGGAGCAGACCAGCGTCGCCGAGGATATTTCGCGCAACCTGGTGGAGATCACCCGCATTGCCACCGCCAACCAGCAGGCGGTACAGCACACCGAGCAGGCCGGGCAGCGCCTGCATGGCTTGTCGGGGCAACTGGGCGAAGTCACTTCCCGCCTGACCGCCTGACGGTAGTGCGGGGCCGCTTCGCGCCCCATCGCCGGCAAGCCGGCTCCCACAGGGAATAGAGATCGTCTGTGGGAGCCGGCTTGCCGGCGATGGGGCGCGAAGCGGCCCTTTGGGGGAATTCCGCCACCCAGCCAGGTAAAACGCCTGTTTAGTTGGCGGATTGCCGCCACCAACCCGGCAAATCCCGCTGCGACAACCCTGAACCACTGGCCCAGAGCAATCTGGCACACTCCCTGCTTTACGGCGCCCCGGGCCAAGGCCCGAGGCGATCGTGCCCCGATTTCGCGAAACTCCTGCCAACCACAACAACAACCGGGCGTGCATACCGGGGGCACCGACTGCCAATCCTTCACTTCAATTGGATTGAGCTAATGAAAAAAATCCTGCTGACGTTCCTGTGCCTGGGCGTCATCGGTTGCTCCAAGCCCGCGGAGCCACAAAAGTCCGTCGATGTGCTGCTGATCGGCGGCGGCATCATGAGTGCGAGCCTGGGGACCTACCTCACCGAACTGGAACCGAACTGGAAAATCGACGTCTACGAGCGCATGGACCAGGTCGCCGAAGAGAGTTCCAATGCCTGGAACAACGCCGGCACCGGCCATTCGGCGTTCTGCGAGCTGAACTACACCAGCGTCGGCAAGGACGGCAGCATCGACATCAGCAAGGCGGTCAACGTCAACGAACAGTTCGAGGTGTCCAAGCAGTTCTGGGCCTACCAGGTCGAGCAGGGCGTGCTGAGCAACCCGCCTTCGTTCATCAACAACGTGGCGCATATGAGCTTCGTCTGGGGTGAGGAGAACGTCGCGTTCCTGCACAAGCGCGTCGAGGCCCTGCAGCACAGCTCGCTGTTCCGCGGCATGCAGATCACCGAGGACCACGAGCAGATCCGCCAGTGGGTGCCGCTGGTGATGGAAGGGCGCGACCCCGAGCAGAAGGTGGCCGCGACCCGCATGGCCATCGGTACCGACGTGAACTTCGGCGAGATTACCCGCCAGCTGTTCGCCGCCATGACCCGCAACCCGAATGTGCAACTGCACCTGGGCCACGAAGTGCGCGACATCGTGCGTAACGACGACGGCAGCTGGAACGTGGTGGTGGCCGATCTGGCCCAGGGTGGCAAGGCGTCTACGGTCAAGGCCAAGTTCGTCTTCATCGGCGCTGGTGGCGGCGCGCTCAAGCTGCTGCAGAAGTCCGGCATCCCGGAAGCCGAGGGCTATGCCGGCTTCCCGGTCGGTGGCCAGTTCCTGATGACCGACAACGCCGACCTGGTCGCCCGCCACAAGGCCAAGCTGTACGGCAAGGCTTCGGTCGGCGCGCCGCCGATGTCGGTACCGCACCTGGACACCCGGGTAATTGATGGCAAGGAGGTGCTGCTGTTCGGCCCGTTCGCGACCTTCTCCACCAAGTACCTCAAGCATGGTTCGTTGCTGGACATGTTCAGTTCGCTGACCACCCACAACATCAGCCCGATGATGCATGCCGGCATCGACAACATCGATCTGAGCACCTACCTGATGGGCCAACTGATGCTCAGTTTCGATGATCGCATGGCGGCCCTGCGCGAGTACTTCCCCAACGCCAAGAACGAAGACTGGCAGTTGCTCCAGGCCGGTCAGCGCGTGCAGGTGATCAAGAAGGATCCAGAGCACGGTGGCGTCCTGCAGTTCGGTACCGAAGTGGTGGCTGCCGAGGATGGCAGCATCGCCGCGTTGCTGGGTGCCTCGCCCGGCGCCTCGACTGCCGCGCCGATCATGCTGACCGTGCTGGAGAAGACCTTCAAGGACCGTATCAAGTCCAGCGAATGGCAGGCCAAGCTCAAGGAAATCGTGCCGACCTACGGCCAGAAGCTGAACAACGACCTCGAGTTGACCAACAAGACTCGTGAATGGAGCAGTGCGCGCCTGCAACTGCTGCATGTGCCGGTGTTGCCGGAGTAATCGCGCAAGCGTGGGAGCGGGCTTGTCCCGCACCCATCGGTGGCTTGCCTTTTCGCAGGCAACAAAAAACCCGCGCAAGGCGGGTTTTTTGCAGGATCTGGTCGGAGAGACAGGATTCGAACCTGCGGCCTTCTCGTCCCGAACGAGACGCGCTACCTGGCTGCGCTACACTCCGATGGCCGAAATGCTACTGCATCGATTTTTTCAACGCAACCCCTTGTTGCAAAAAGGAGTTGCGCGAAAAAAGCAGGGCTGGATCACAGCTCCTTGACGGTACGGATCTGGTCTTTGTTGATGCGCGTGCGCTTGCCGTCGAGCTGTTCGAATTCGTAGAAGCCGGAGTCGTCGTCATACGACGGGGTGTCCACCGCCTGGATCTCGCGGCCGTCGTTCAAGGTGATGACGGTTGGCGAGGCGCAGCCGGCGAGGGCGCCCAGGCCCAGGGCAAGCAGAAAGGCGGGAAGGGTCCGTTGGATCATCGTGTTTCTCCAGTGCGATGGTGCTAGATGTCATTAAGACGCAGGGCGTCCACGCAAGTTCCTTGCACAGTGCAGCATAGCGCCATCGCGCCGGCATTGACCAAGAACAACGTCGGGCTCGGGCCACGGCGGCGTGTGATATAACAGCGCACACCCTGTATTCCCCTGCGACGGACTCCCATGAAAGCCAAGGCAGATACCCCTTTCGTAGCGCTGAACATCGCCGTGCTGACGGTCAGCGATACCCGTACCTTCGACACCGACACCTCCGGCCAGCTGTTCGTCGATCGCCTGAGCGCCGCCGGCCACCGCCTGGCCGAGCGCGTGCTGCTCAAGGACGACCTGTACAAGATCCGCGCCCAGGTCGCGACCTGGATCGCCGATGACCAGGTGCAGGTGGTGCTGATCACCGGTGGCACCGGTTTTACCGGGCGCGACAGCACCCCGGAGGCCGTGGCGTGCCTGCTGGACAAGCAAGTCGAAGGTTTTGGCGAGCTGTTCCGGCAGATCTCGGTGGCCGACATCGGCACCTCCACCGTGCAGTCTCGCGCCCTGGCGGGGCTGGCTAACGGCACCCTGGTCTGCTGCCTGCCGGGCTCGACCAACGCCGTGCGCACGGGCTGGGACGGCATCCTCGCCGAGCAGCTCGATGCCCGCCATCGCCCATGCAACTTCGTGCCACACCTGAAGCAGGCAGCGGCCTGTGACAGCCGTGGCTGAGTTGGCCCGGCCGTTGATGCCGGTGGAAGAGGCCTTGGAGCGCCTGCTGGCGCTGGCCGAAAAGGCGCCGATCACCGAGACCGAACACGTCGCGCTGGCCGAGGCCGAAGGGCGGGTCCTGGCCCATGAGCTGGTGGCCGGCCTCGACCTGCCGCCGTGGCCCAACAGCGCCATGGACGGCTACGCCCTGTGCCTGGCCGACTGGCAGGGCGAACCGCTGCGGGTAACCCAGCGCATCTTTGCCGGCCACGCGCCACAGCCCCTGGAGCCTGGCACCTGCGCCCGGATCTTCACTGGTGCGCCGCTGCCCGAAGGCGCCGATTGCGTCGAGATGCAGGAAAATACCGAGGTGCTCGCGGATGGCCGGGTGCGGTTCCTCGAGCCTTTGGCGCTGTCACAGAACGTTCGCCCCAAGGGCCAGGAAACCCGCGTCGGCGAATCGGTGATGAGCGCCGGCACGCGGCTGGGCCCGATCCAGCTCGGCCTGGCTGCGACCCTGGGGTTCGGCACCCTTGAAGTGCGGCGCCAACCACGGGTGGCGGTGCTGTCGACTGGTGATGAACTGGTCGAACCGGGTTTGCCACTGGGCCCCGGGCAGATCTACAACAGCAACCGGCGCCTGCTGGTCAGTTGGCTGCAACGCCTGGGCTGCAGGGTGGTCGATGCCGGCATCCTCCCGGATGACCTCGAGCGCACTCGCCAGTGCCTGGGTGGGCTGGGTGATGTCGACCTGATCCTGTCCACGGGCGGTGTGTCGGTGGGCGAGGCAGATTTTCTAGGCCTGGCCCTGCGTGAAGCGGGCGAGCTGGCGCTGTGGAAGCTGGCGATCAAACCGGGCAAGCCGCTGACCTTCGGCCATTACCAGGGCGTGCCGGTAATCGGTTTGCCGGGCAATCCGGCGTCGACCCTGGTCACCTTCGGCCTGTTGACTCGGCCTTACCTGCTGCGCCGGCTGGGTGTGGGCAATGTCGCACCCCTGAGTTTCAGTGTGCCGGCGGGATTCGACTGGCCCAAGGCCGGAACCCGTCGCGAGTACCTGCGTGCGCGCATCGAGGAGGGCCGGGTGCGCATCTACAAGAACCAGAGTTCCGGTGTGCTGCGCAGCGCGGCCTGGGCCGACGGAGTGGTGGAGGTGCTGGAGGGCAGCACACCAAGGCAGGGCGATGCGGTCAGGTTCATCCCGTTCAGCGAGCTACTTGGCTAGCACACCGCCGCTGGCGCCTGCGCCTGCCGGGGCCAGCTGGGTCAGGCGCATATGCACGTTCTCCAGTTGCTGGGCGGCGACGCTCCAGTCATGGCGCTGGCGGGCGAACTGGCGCCCGGCTTCGCTGAGCTGGCACATGCGCCACGGCTGGTTGAGCAATTGGTTGACCAGCAGCGCCAGCTGGCCGCTGTCGTCGCTGCCCAGGTAGTGTTCGCCATTGTTCATGGCCAGGCCCGAGGCGCCGTTGCTGGTGGTGATTACCGGAAGCCCGGCGGCCATGGCCTCAAGGATCTTCACCTTGGAGCCGCCGGCATGGCGCAGCGGCGCGAAGAATAGCGCCGAGCGCCGTTGCAGCTCGCGCAGGTCGGGGCGATAACCCACCCACTCGATGCGCGGGTCGTTCCAGTGCAGTTTCCAGCTGGCCGGCAGCGCGTGCCCGGCGATGGCCAGGCGCACCGCCGGATTGCTCATCCACACCTGTGGCAGGATTTCCTCCAGCGCCCACTCGATGGCCTCCAGGTTGGCGCCGTACTCGAAGTTGCCGACGAACAGCAGGCGCTGACTGTGTGGGGTAGGACGCACGTCCTGGTAGTGGTCGCAGTCCACGCCATTGACCACCACATTCACCGGGCGACCGCTGATCCGGCCGATCAGGTCGGCATCGTGAGCGCTGACCGCCACCACTTCGCTGGGTTGGCGCAGTACCCGTTGTTCCCAGCGCCGATAGCGCCAGCGGTCGAAGGCGTTCAGTGGCCGCAGCCACAGCGGCAGGCGATCGTGGCAGGCGGCACCCATCACGGATTCCAGGTAATGCTCGCTGAGCATGTAGGGCAGGCCGCGGGCCTGCAGGGCCCTCTCGAATGGCTGGAAGCTGTAGCTGTGCTCGATCTGGATCACATCCCAGGGTTCGTCCAGCAGTTGCTCGAAGCGATGCCGCAGGCAAGGCGCCAGGCCATTGATGATGGCCCGCATGGGATAGTCGATGATAGGTGAGGCGAGCAGGTTGAGCGGGCTGTTCAGTGCTCGCCTGGGCAGTACGATCAGGCGCTCCACCAGGGGCTCCAGGGCTTCGCGCGCGGTGTCGCTCAAGGGGACCTTCGACTGCACCAGCAAGGTGATCCGGTGGCCATGCTGCGCCAGGGCGCGCAGCAGGTGGTATTGCCGGGTCTTGCTGCCACTGGTGGTGGGCCAGGGCAGGTAGGGCAGGGTCCAGAGTATGCGCATGAGCCCGAATCCTCGCGGTTGGCCGGGTGTCGGCCCTGGATGGCAAAACGCGCCCTCTGGCAGTCAAGCAGGTGCTGCTGCCGGGGCGCGTCCATAGATATCAGTAAAGCGTACGATGTCGTCTTCGCCCAGGTATTCGCCGCTCTGTACTTCGATCATCACCAGGTCGATGACCCCGGGATTGGTCAGGCGGTGGCTGCGCCCAGGCTTGATGAAGGTGGACTCGTTGGTGTCGAGCAGGAACTCTTCCTGGCCATTGGTCACGCAGGCCATGCCGCTGACCACGATCCAATGTTCGCTGCGGTGATGATGCATCTGCAGCGACAGCGATTCGCCAGGGCGCACCATGATGCGCTTGATCTTGAACCGTGGCCCTTCCTCGAGCACGGTGTACAGGCCCCAGGGGCGGGTCACGGTGCGGTGCAGGCGGTAGGCGTCATGGCCCTGGCGCTTGAGCTGCTGGGCGATCACCTTGACCTCCTGGCTGCGCGCGGCATCGGCGATCAGCAGGGCGTCGGGGGTGTCGATGACGATCAGGTTGTCCAGGCCGACCGCGCCGACCAGGCGCCGTGGCGAGTCGATGTAGCAGTTGCGCACGTCTAGCAGCACGGTTTCGCCATTGCAGTGGTTGCCCTGCCCATCGGCCGGGCGCAGTTCACGTACCGCTTCCCAGCAGCCGATGTCGCTCCAGCCGAGGTCGCACGGCACCACGGCCACCTTGGCGGACGCTTCCATGAGGGCGTAGTCGATGGAGATATCGGGGGCCAGGGCGAAGCGCTCGGGGTCGAGCTCCACCTGCAGGCCCCCTGGACCCTCCTTGACCTGGCTTTGCTCCAGGCAGTGGGTCACGCTGTGCAGGACTTCCGGGGCATGCGCCTGTAGTTCCTGCAGCACGGTGCCGACGCGCAGGCAGAACATGCCGGCGTTCCACAGGTGCCGGCCACCGTCGAGGTAGGCCTGGGCGGTGTCGGCGTCGGGTTTTTCGACGAAGCGGGCGACCTGGTAGCCACCAGCAGCGATCGGCTGGCCTTGCTCGATGTAGCCGAAACCGGTCTCGGCGCGGCTCGGCTGCAGGCCAAAGGTAGTCAGCCAACCTTGCCCGGCCAGCGCCATGGCCTGCTGGACGGCTGCCTCGAAAGCGCCCAGGTCCTGAATCAGGTGGTCGGCGGGCAGTACCAGCAGCAGGCTGTCCTCACCGTGCAGGCGGGCGCAGTGCAGTGCTGCGGCGGCAATGGCGGGGGCGGTGTTGCGGCCCAGGGGTTCGAGAATGAAATCGAGGGCTACGTGCTGGGTGCTGACCTGGCGATACTCGTCCTGGGTGCGGAACACCACTTCACGGTTGGTCACCGTAAGCACCCGCTCGACCCCAGGCAGGCTGCTGGCGCGGCTGAAGGTCTTCTGCAGCAGGCTCATGCCATCGGGCAGGCGCATGAACGGCTTGGGCATGGCCTCGCGTGAGACCGGCCACAATCGAGTGCCGGCGCCGCCAGCGATGATGCAGGGGATCAGAACGCTCATAGTCACAACCTCGGATCGGGGCGCTGTGGGCAGCGCAATGCAAGGGAATCACGACCTGTCAGGCGTCTGGCGGCACAAAGTCAATAAAATGACTTTTCCTGGCGTCATCTTCCGTGAAGGCCAAATAATTGTCGAATGATGCGCCTGAACCGATCGGCTTTCAATGGTGATTGTCAGGAGTGGCGGTTTTTGGACGGCGCATGCAGCAATCTGCGCGCGCGGGCGGTCGAGATTGCTGTAGGGCATTTCTGGGTATTTTCGGGGAGGGTGATATGAGCGAACGCAAGGCATTGCTGATCCTGCATGGCAAGCAGGCCGTCAACGAAGACGTACGCGCCGCGGTGGGCCAATTGCGTGAGCGTGGCTGGACGTTGGATGTGCGCCTGACCTGGGAAGGCGGTGATGCTCGGCGCCTGGTCGGCGAAGCGCTGGCGGCGGGCTATGGGCACGTGGTGGCCGGGGGTGGTGATGGCACGCTGCGGGATGTGGCCGAAGCCATGGGGCTGGCGGCTACCCAGGCCAGCCTGGCGCTGCTGCCGCTGGGCACGGCCAACGACTTCGCCAAGGCGGCCGGTGTGCCTCTTGAGCCGCAAGCGGCCCTGGCGCTGCTAGAGGTGCCGGCGCGGTCGATCGACCTGGGCCGGGTGGGTGACCAGCTGTTCCTGAACATGGCCACTGGCGGATTCGGAAGCCAGGTCACCGCCAATACCTCCGAAGACCTGAAGAAGGTACTCGGCGCGGCGGCCTACCTGTTCACCGGTTTGTCGCGTTTCAGCGAGCTGCAGGCCGCCTCGGTCGAGCTGCTGGGCCCAGACTTCCAGTGGCAGGGCGAGTTGCTGGCGCTGGGGATCGGCAATGGTCGCCAGGCCGGTGGCGGGCACGTGTTGTGCCCGGAGGCGAGTGTGGACGATGGCCTGTTGGACGTTGGTATCCTGCCGGCACCCCAGGAGATGGCGGGGGCCCTGCGTGATCTGCTGGCCGGTGAAGGGTTGTTCGTGCGCGCCCGCTTGCCGTGGGTGGAGATCAAGGGCGCCCAGGGACTGGACATGAACCTCGACGGTGAGCCCCTGCAAGCGACCAGCCTGCGCTTCGAGGCGGTACCCAGGGCGTTGCGCGTGCATTTACCGGCGAACTCGCCGTTGCTCAGTCGTCCAGGCTGATGATCTTCTCGCGCACGGCGAACAGCACCAGGCCCGCCACGTCGTAGATCTGCAGGCGCTTCATGATCTGCGAACGATGGGTTTCCACGGTTTTGATCGACAGGCCCAGGCCGCTCGCGATTTCCCGGGTCGATTTGCCGCGCACGATCAGACGCAGGATTTCCAGTTGGCGGGCGGTCAGGTTATGGCCATCGTTGCTTGGCTGACGGCCACTCTGGGCGCGCAACAACGCCTGGTTGATCACCGTGTGGGCGATGGCCGGGCTGAGATAGCGCTCTTCGTTGCGCAGGGCGGTCAACGCTTGTTCCAGCTCGGTAGCCGTGGTGTCCTTGAGCAGGTAGCCATGGGCGCCGCTTTCCAGGGCGCGCATGATCATCTCAGGGTCGGTGTGCATCGACAGGATCAGGACTTTGCAGAGGCAGCCGTTTGCACGCAATTGCGTCAGGGCATCCAGGCCGCTGGTCGAGCGCATGGAAATGTCCAGCAGGACGATGTCCGGCGCGAGGCGCAGGACGTGTTCCAGCAGTTGGCCGCCATCGTCGGCTTCGCCAATCACGGTGTAGCCGGGAATGTCCGATACCAGTGCCCTGACACCTGCACGAATCAGGGAGTGGTCGTCCACCAGCAATAGATTACAGGTCATCGGAAGCAGGGGTCCTGGCGCGTTCTTGGTTGCGGGGTGGCCATGGGAAGAGGGCGTCGATCCGGGTGCCCTGACCGGGCTGGCTGGTGATGGTCAAGCTGCCCTGCAGGGCGGTCACTCGCTCCTGCATGCCGGCCATGCCGCGCAGGCCACTCTGCGCAGGCGCCTGGGCCGGCACGAAGCCGCCACCGTCATCCTGGATCGACAAGGCAAGGCCGGCCGAGGTCCGCTGCAGGCGGACCACCAGGTTGCGTGCGTGTGCGTGGCGGAGCATGTTGGTAACCGCCTCCTGGGTGATGCGAAACGCCGCCATGGCCACCTCTTCGCTGATGCCGCCCAGGCGTTGGTTGCACTCCAGGCTCCAATGTACGTCGGTGTTTTCCAAAGTGCGCAGCAAATGCGCGCGCAGGCTCGCCTCCAGGCCCAGGCTGGCCAGTTGCCGAGGGTTGAGAATGGTCGAAACGTCACGCACGTTGCCCAGGGTGTGGTCCAGGGTGCTGCGCAAGGTAGCGCAGTGCTCCTGCAGTTCGGCCGGCACGCGGCGTTGCAGCCAGTCGACCTGAAGCTTGGCGGCGGTCAGCAGCTGGCCGATATCGTCATGCAGTTCACGACTCAGGCGTTGGCGCTCACTTTCCTGCACCTTGAGCATGCGCGTTGCCAGTTCCGCTGGGCGCAGGCTGATCGAGCGCGCCCAATGGCGAAGGTGCCAGCCCACGCCGATCATCGCCAGCAACTGGAGCATCAGCAGGCTGGCTGACAATGGCAGGGTACGCAGGTACACCACCAGGTTCGCTGCCAGTGATGCCAAGCACAGCAGCGTGGTCGTCCAGCGGAGCAGGGCAACTCTGGAGCGGCAACGCTGGAGAAACTTCAAGCGTGGGAGCATAGATAGGGAAGCCACTGAGTTATTGCAGTTGAGGGCATTGCACATGCCTGGCCAGAGGTTCTGGTGCCGCGCGTTCAATCAAGCATTGGGCACGCATCCAATCGCCCGATATTCAGGGCGCGCATGTTCGAGTGTGCGCATGTTATCACTTTGATTGAATTTGGTCGCGGGGGGATAACTGCTTGAAGCCTCGGGTTTTCCGGGCTGTGGCGGACCTGGCGGGCGAGGCGCTGACTAGCATAGTGCCATTATTAAAAGATGTTTCCCAGCTCACATTGAGTAACTAAAAGCCATCCGCCAAAAACATCCGGGAAAAACTTTCCGAACTTTGCAAGTTGCACGCTGGGTGGGCTTAGTTGCCGCGCAATTAGTCGGGTTAATGTTGGCGGTCGGCTGCGGCGTGGCTTTGCTCCACTGATGCGCCTTGGGCGTGAGGGTGGGCGCATGACACGCCGCTTTCCTGGCAGTCGGCACACAGTTGCGAAGCGGGTTGGCCCAGGGTGATGGCGAGCTCTGTCAGCAGGTGTCGTTGTTCCTCGGTGTCCATGTCCAGGCGGCCGGTTTGCGGGTCTAGCAGTTCCAATTGCCAGTCCAGCAGGGTCAGGCAGGCAGCAAGCGCGGACAGGCTGTCGCCGTGCAGGTGCTGCTGGGCGCAAGCGGGTGCGATGAGACGTTGCAGGGCCAGGGTATGGTGGGCCACCTCATGCAGGCCGAGCGCGATTGCTCGCCGGGCGAGGGTGTCGAGCGCCGCGTTGAGGCTGTGGCAGGCATCCGGATCGTTGGTGATGAGTTCCAAGTGCTGCAGGCATTCCTGGGACCTGGCCAGCAGGACCTGTGCGTCCTGCAGAAAAGCCGCCACGGCGGCGTTGTGCAGTGGAGTGCTATCCATCATGGCGCCCCGTCGTCAGGGATTGGCCGTACCAAGATGATCGCTCGCAAAAGCCTGACTCCGTTCATGCAGTGAGAATGGCGTCACATTAATGGCTAATGGATATTGCGAACATCAGGTTGCACCCGATTGCTACTAGGGGTTTCCCTGATGCGGTTTCAGGCGGGTCGTTCGTTGCGAGCGATGGGCGTGGCGGGATGTGGCAGCAGTAAAGCATGATGGTAAAGTGATATCAATCACCCTGCATGGCTTTTTCCATCAGGGGTCAAGCTGCGTCCGTGTCCGCCGATACAGGGGGATGCATTCACTTTTTCCCGACTCACGCCTGGGGGCTTCCAATGGCTGGCATTCTCGACACGGTAGACCAACGCACGCAACTGGTGGGTGAGAACCGCCTGGAAATCCTCATGTTCCGCCTGGCTGGCCGACAGTTGTTCGCCATCAACGTGTTCAAGGTCCAGGAGGTGCTGCAACTGCCCAAGCTGACCCTTATGCCGCAGCGCCATTCCTTCGTTTGCGGCGTGGTCAACCTGCGCGGCCAAACGCTGCCGGTCATCGACCTGTCCCAAGCGATCGGCATGCGTCCACTGCAGCCGGGGCCGAACAGCACCATCATCGTCACCGAATACAACCGTTCGGTGCAGGCGTTCCTGGTGGGGGGGGTGGATCGTATCGTCAATATGAACTGGGAAGCCATCATGCCACCGCCGGCCAGCGCCGGTCGCCAGCACTACCTCACGGCGATCACCAAGGTCGACGAGCAGTTGGTGGAAGTCATCGATGTGGAAAAAGTGCTGGCCGAGATCGTGCCCTACAATGCCAAGGTCTCCCGCGACAAGCTCGAAGACCCGGTGCTGGCCCGCGCCCGTGGCCGTGAGGTGCTGTTGGTGGACGACTCCACCGTGGCCCTGGCGCAGTTGCGCGACACGCTGTCGCAATTGGGGGTGAAGCTGCACGTGGCCAGCGACGGCCTCAAGGCCCTGCGCCTGCTCAAGGGCTGGGCGGACGCCGGGGAGAACGTCTGCGAGAAGTTGCTGATGGTCTTCACCGATGCCGAGATGCCCGAGATGGATGGTTACCGGCTGACCACCGAAATCCGCAACGACCCGCGCCTGCGTGGTCTCTATGTGGTGCTGCACACTTCGCTGTCGGGCAGTTTCAACGAGTCCATGGTCAAGAAGGTCGGTTGCGACAACTTCCTTTCCAAGTTCCAGCCCGATCGCCTGGTGGATGTGGTGCGTCAACGCCTGAGCTTGGACCACGCCACGGTGTAACGGCGGCACCGGTCCGGTATAAGCTTGGTATTTTGACTGGCGCAAGGTGGCAGGGATGTTTCTGAGTGCGTTGTATCGGTACCCGGTGAAATCGGCCCAGGCCCAGCGCCTGCAGGCGTCCATGGTCGGCAATCTGGGCCTTGACGGTGACCGGCGCTGGCTGGTGGTGGAGCAAGAGAATGGCCGCTTTCTGACCCAGCGCGCTTGGCCCCGGCTGGGGCAGATCAGTGCCAGTTATGGCGAGCAGGGCCAACTGCTGCTCCAGGCGCCGGGGCAAGCGCCCTTGGAGGTGCCGGTACCGCACGCTGACAATTCCCTGCGTGGCGTGACCATCTGGCGCGACACCTTGCGCGTGCCCGATGCCGGCGATGCCGCCGCGGCCTGGCTCAGCGAGCTTCTGGGCAAGGCGGTAAGGCTGGTGTACTGCCCCGAGCAGCGGGCCCGCTACCTGCCAAGCGGCTACGGCCTCAACAGTGACCGGGCAGCCTTTCCCGATGGTTTTCCACTGCTGTTGATCGGCCAAGCCTCGCTGGATGAGTTGAGCAGCCGTGTGGGGCGCCCCATGGAGATGTTGCGCTTTCGCCCGAACCTTGTGGTCGAGGGGGCCGAGGCCTTTGCCGAAGACCGTTGGAAGCGCATTCGTATTGGCGACATGACCTTCCGTGTGCTCAAGCCGAGCGTGCGCTGCATCCTCACCACTCTCGATCCCGCCACGGGCGAACGCAGCCCGGACCGTGAGCCGTTGACCACGCTCAAGACGTTCCGCGAGAAAGAAGGGGATGTGCTGTTTGGTCAGAACCTGGCGGTGGATGGCGAGGGGGAACTGAAGGTGGGGATGGCGGTTGAGGTTATTGAGTAAGGCAAGGTGCTGGGCGATAGATCGAGCGCCGCTCGCGCGGCGCTTGATCTCATAGGCGCTGCAGCGCCCTCGGCGAACGATCACATATCGTCGAAATACCGCTCATGCCAATCCACCAGCGGCTGCGGTGAATTGAGCTTCTGCCCATAGATGACCGAATACGACAGGACGTTCTGCACGTACTGGCGCGTCTCGTCGAACGGAATCGATTCGACCCACACATCGAAGCTCAGGTGCTTGGCGCCCTTGAGCCACTGACGTACACGCCCGGGGCCTGCGTTGTAGGCGGCCGAGGCCAGCACGCGGTTACCATTGAACTGGCTGTGTACCTGGCTCAGGTAGGCGGCGCCGAGCTGGATGTTCTTGTCCGGGTTGAAGACCTGGGCCGGTGACGCCAGCGGGATGCTGAACTTGCGCGCGGTTTCCTTGGCGGTGCCCGGCATCAGCTGCATCAGGCCGCTGGCGCCGACGCTGGAGCGGGCGTCTTCCATGAAGGCGCTCTCCTGGCGGGTGATGGCGAACACCCAGCTCGAATGCAGGCCGCGCACTTTGGCCTCGCGCACCAGGGTATCGCGGTGGGCCATCGGGAAGCGGATATCCAGGTCGTCCCAGTACTGGGCCTGGCTGATGGTGCGGATGGCCGGGAAGTACCAGCGCATGTCGTAGGCCAGGCGGGCCTGGGCGACCATCTCGTCACGGTTGAAGTGGCGGCTGACGTGGTACCACTCGCGGCGCCCTTCGACGATCTGGCCACGGGCGTGGAATTCCAGTGCGCGACGGATGCCGGGGGTGTTGCGGACCTTGTTGGTCAGCGCCTGGCTCAGCGCCAGCGGCTTGTTGTTCAGCTGATAGGGCGTCTGCGCCCGGTCGGCGGCGAGGAAGCCATAGAAATCACGCTCGCGGGCGACGGTCTTGTACAGCAGCGGGACCTGCGGGTTGTTCGGCTGGGCCAGCTCCAGGCTACGCGCCTGCCAGTACTTCCAGCGGTTGCTGCTGGCCAGGTCCTGGGGCAGGCGCTTGGTCAGTTCGTAGGCTTCTTCCCAACGGGCTAGGCGCAGCAGCAGGCGCAGGCGCCATTCACTGACGGTGTTGTCGCGCAGTTCCGGGTCGTAGCGGGTCATCAGGTCGAGGGCGCGCGGGTCGTAGCGGCGAGCCAGGGTCAGGCCGATCTCGCGGGCGATGGCGACCTTCTCGTCGCGGGAGAAGTGCATGCGCTGGGCATAATCGTCGAGCAACGCCATGGCCTGCTCCGGATTTTGCCGGGCCAGGCGGCGAAGCCCCAGGCTGACCACGTCGGACATGGCCTCGTTGACCGGTGTGAAGCGCGAAGGCTGGTTGAGCAGCTCGGGCTTCTGCGCCACGTCGATCAGCAGCTTGCCCTGGGGGGCGAGGGTGGTGAGGGTTTTCACCAGGTTGTTGGCCAGGCCGTAGTTGCGCGCCTGTGCCGCAAGCTTCGCGCGCTGCCAGCGCTTGGCCTCGGTCAGCTGGCCTTCGGCGGCCCACATGGCGAACAGGGTGTCGCAGGCCGTGGGCTGGGATTTGCCGACGTTCCACAATTTTTCGGCGTTGGCGAAGCCTTCGGCGCGCTGGCCGTGGGAGAGCTGGTACTGGCCGTTGAGGCAGTCCAGTTCGGTGAAGTTCAGCTTGGGGTCGTAATAGCGGGTGAAGGTGTTCCATTCACCGCGCTCGGCCAGCCAGCGCAACCAGCGCAGTTTCATCCAGTTGGCCTGGGGCAGGTCGCCATGGGCCTTGAGGAAGCCCTCGATCTCTTCGTTGCTGGCGCTCTTGAGGCGGGCAGTCAGCTCGTCGTAGGTGAGGTAGGGCGTGAGCGGGTAATCGCGCAGCGCCTGGGCGTAGCGCAGGTAGGGGCCCTTGTCGCCCTTGGCCAGCGCGCGCTTGGCCTCGTCGTAGTATTGACGTTGCTGGGTGATGTCGGCGGCCTGTGCGACGCTCGCGGCGAGGGTGGTCAGCAACAGGCAGGAAGCAATTTGTAACAGGCGGCTGCGCATGATACGTCCGGGCAGTGGAACCATGGAAAGTGACGGCGGAGCCAGCACTGTTGGGTATTACTGCTTAGCTTAGCCGTTTGCCGGTGGCCGGCGAAAGCACTGTGCTTGTATCGAGTTGTTATCCGACGCCCTGTCGCGGCAACGGGCTTTTGATGCCCTGAAGGGGTAAGTCAGGTAGAATGCGCGCCCGGTTTTTGGAGATGATCATGACCCTGCTCAAATTCAGCGATGTGTCCCTCGCGTTCGGCGCCATGCCGCTGTTGGACAAAGTGTCCTGGCAGATCGCCCGTGGCGAGCGGGTGTGCATCATCGGCCGCAACGGCACGGGTAAGTCGAGCATGCTGCGCCTGGTCAAGGGCGAGCAGAAGGGCGATGACGGTGATATCTGGCGCGCCCCGGGCCTGAAGATTGGCGAACTGCCGCAGGAACTACCGGTGGCCGACGAGCGTAGCGTATTCGATGTGGTAGCCGCCGGCCTTGACGGCGTCGGCGAGCTGCTGGCGCAGTTCCATCACCTGAGCCAGAACATCCACGGCGACGAGGATCTGGAAAAGCTCATGCATGTCCAGCACGAGCTCGAAGCCCGTGATGGCTGGCGCCTGCAGCAGGTGGTCGAAAGCACCCTGAGCCGCCTGCAGTTGCCGGCCGACAAGACCCTCGCCGAGCTTTCCGGTGGCTGGCGCCGGCGCGTGTTGCTGGCCCAGGCACTGGTCTCCGAGCCCGACCTGCTGCTGCTGGACGAACCGACCAACCACCTGGACATCGGCGCTATCGCCTGGCTGGAAGAGGCGCTCAAAGGCTTCGGTGGCGCGGTGCTGTTCATCACCCACGACCGTTCCTTCCTGCAGAATCTGGCCACGCGCATCCTCGAGCTGGACCGCGGTGGGCTGATCGACTGGAATGGCGACTACGCCAGCTTCCTGGTGCATAAAGAGGCCGAGCTGGCCGCCGAGGCCACTGCCAACGCACTGTTCGACAAGCGCCTGGCCCAGGAGGAAGTGTGGATCCGCCAGGGCATCAAGGCCCGACGCACCCGCAACGAAGGCCGCGTGCGTGCGCTCAAGGCGCTGCGCGTGGAGCGCGGCGAGCGCCGCGAACGCCAGGGTAAAGCCAATATCCAGATTGAAGTGGCCGACAAGTCCGGCAAGCAGGTGATGGTGCTGGAGGACGTCAGCTTCGCCCACCAGAATGGACCGAAGCTGGTCAAGGACTTCTCCATGGTGCTGCAGCGCCAGGACCGTATCGGCCTGCTGGGTGCCAACGGCACCGGCAAGACGACCCTGCTCAAGCTGATGCTGGGCGACCTGGAGCCCACCAGTGGCAAGGTCGAGCGTGGCACCAAGCTGGAGGTGGCCTACTTCGACCAGATGCGCCATCAGCTGGACCTGGAGAAGACCGTCATCGACAACCTGGCCGAAGGCCGCGATTTCATCGAGATCGATGGTCAGAACCGCCATGTGCTCAGCTACCTCGGCGACTTCCTGTTCAGCCCGCAGCGTGCGCGCACGCCGGTCAAGGCGCTGTCCGGGGGCGAGCGCGCGCGCCTGCTGCTGGCCAAGCTGTTCAGCAAACCGGCCAACCTGCTGGTGCTGGACGAACCGACCAACGACCTAGACGTCGAGACCCTCGAGTTGCTCGAAGAGGTGCTGTCCAACTACAAAGGCACGGTGCTGATGGTCAGCCACGACCGGGCTTTCCTCGACAACGTGGTGACCAGCACCTTGGTGTTCGAAGGTGAAGGGCGCGTGCGCGAGTACGTCGGCGGCTACGAGGACTGGATCCGCCAGGGTGGTTCGCCGAAGCTGCTCGGCGTGACCGAAAGCAAGGGCGGCAAGTCCGAGCTCAACAGCGCCGTGGTGCAGGCGCCGGTGGAGGAGGTGGCGCCTGTTGCCGCCGCTGCGCCTGCGGCCGATGCCAGCAAGAAGAAGCTCAGCTACAAGCTGCAGCGTGAGCTGGAGATGCTGCCGGGGCAGATCGATGCGCTGGAGCAGCGGATGGCCGAGGCGCAGGAAGAAGTGAGTGCGGCGGGCTTCTATCAGCGGCCGATTGCCGAGACTGCGGCGGTGCTGGCCAAGATCGAGAAGCTGCAGGGCGAGCTGGACGTACTGGTAGAGCGCTGGGCCGAGCTGGAAGGCTGAAGCCATCACGGGGCAAGCCTGCTCCCGCGCAGCCCTGTTTGACGGGCTTTGTGGGAGCGGGCTTGCCCCGCGATGAAAGTATTACTCGGCCTTCTTCTGCAACCGCACCGCCAATACATCACACGGCGCGCCGTGCAGCACGTCGTTGGCGGTGGAGCCCAGCAGCAGTGCCAGGCCGTGGCGGCCATGGCTGCCGACCACGATCAGGTCGCACTTTTGATCCTTGGCCAGCTGGTGGATTTCCTGGCGCGGCTGGCCGTAGACCAGGTGCGAGTCGCCGCGATTGATATCCGGGTACTTGTTGTACAGGCGCTCCATGCGTTCCTTGGCCTGGTCGAACTGTTGCTGCTGCAACTGCGACAGGTCCATCGGCACGTCGCCGCCGAAGGCCATGGCCATGGGCTCGACGATATGCACCAGGGAGACCTTGGCGCCGCTGGCCAGGGCGATGGCCTTGGCCCGCTTGATCACCGGGTCGCATTCTTCGGTCAGGTCGACAGCGACCAGAAGATGTTCATAGGACATGTGCAGTACTCCTGACAATCGCGATAGTAGAAGTATGGTCGCTTTCGCGCGGATCTTCCGTGAAACCTGACTAACCCGCTCATTTGCAACGCTTTATAAGGTCTACAGATATGACGGTATGGCTGGTGGTGTCAATCCTTGCGCTGATTCTCAGCCCGCTCGCCTGGTTGCGCCCCTCGCGCAAACAGAGCGAGCAGATGAGCCTGCGACTGGAGGGGCGCCGCATGGGGTTGGCCATGCAACTGGCACCGCAACAGTGGCCGCACTGGCTGGTAAACGAACCGCCCAGCCCCTGCCCGCAGTACCACCGGGCGCGGCGCAAGGGGCACGAAGACAGCTGGTGTTACTGGCAGATCACTCCGGGCGTGTGGTGGAACCAGTGGCGCGAGCCCTGTGAGGATCAGCGTCTGGCCGAGGCCTTCGGCCGCCTGCCGGCAACGGTCTACAAGGTCAAGGCCGACAGTCGCATGATTGCTCTGTACTGGAGTGAGCGCGGCGACAAATCTGTTTTGCAGGATATTGCCCAGACCCTCGAAACCCTCGCCTGAGCCCGTGTGACGCAAAACGGCGCACAGGAGCAGACATGCTCTTGTGCGCCGTTTTGCGTTTGTGCGTGCAAGCACAGGGCCAGGCAGGCCGGAAATACTTTCAATCAGTCGCAGTGTAGCCATCCTGACTGGATGCGTTTAGAAAAAAAGCGCGTGTGCCGTCGGTGGTGGTCTATCGCTGACATGAATGGAGGGCGATCACTGTCATCATGTTTCGTACCCGGAGGGTGGAAGATGACTGGAAAGTCGCGTTTTCACGGCTTTCGCGAGTATTTGACAACGCGGTTCTTTTCGGGGAATGTGTGCACACCCAAGTCAAACGGGCGTATGAATTGAGCGTTTGTATGTCAGACGGCTCTTACAGAATCCCGATTAGCGCGTCGACGGGTGTGCCTGGGGTGAGGGACCGGTAGACCGGCTCTCGCTGCCAGCGATCGACGTGTACTGTTCAGCTTCCATATCGTGGAGATCAGTTGATGATTTACGAAGGTAAAGCCATCACGGTTAAGGCTCTTGAAAGCGGCATCGTCGAACTGAAGTTCGACCTCAAGGGTGAGTCCGTCAACAAGTTCAACCGTCTCACTCTGAACGAGCTGCGTCAGGCCGTGGACGTGATCAAGGCCGATGCCTCGGTCAAGGGCGTGATCGTCAGCAGTGGCAAGGACGTGTTCATCGTCGGCGCCGACATCACCGAGTTCGTCGACAATTTCAAGCTGCCCGAGGCCGAACTGGTCGCCGGCAACCTGGAAGCCAACCGCATTTTCAGTGACTTCGAAGACCTGCAGGTGCCGACCGTCGTCGCCATCAACGGCATCGCCCTGGGTGGCGGTCTGGAGATGTGCCTGGCTGCCGACTACCGGGTCATGTCCAGCAGCGCCAAGATCGGCCTGCCGGAAGTCAAACTGGGCATCTACCCAGGCTTCGGCGGTACCGTGCGCCTGCCGCGCCTTATCGGCTCGGACAACGCCGTCGAATGGATCGCCTCGGGCAAGGAAAACCGCGCCGAGGACGCCCTGAAGGTCGGCGCCGTCGACGCAGTGGTCGCTCCCGAGTTGCTGCAGGCCGGAGCCCTGGACCTGATCAAGCGCGCCATCAGCGGCGAGCTGGACTACAAGGTCAAGCGCCAGCCTAAGCTGGAGAAGCTCAAGCTCAACGCCATCGAGCAGATGATGGCGTTCGAGACCGCCAAGGGCTTCGTCGCCGGCCAGGCCGGCCCGAACTACCCTGCACCGGTCGAGGCAATCAAGACCATCCAGAAGGCCGCCAACTTCGGGCGTGACAAGGCCCTCGAGGTCGAGGCCGCAGGCTTCGCCAAACTGGCCAAGACCTCGGTCGCCGAGAGCCTGATCGGCCTGTTCCTGAACGACCAGGAGCTCAAGCGCAAGGCCAAGGCCCACGACGAGATCGCTCACGACGTGAAACAGGCTGCCGTGCTCGGCGCCGGTATCATGGGTGGCGGCATCGCCTATCAGTCGGCGGTCAAGGGTACTCCGATCCTGATGAAGGATATCCGCGAGGAAGCCATCCAGCTGGGCCTGAACGAGGCCTCCAAGCTGCTCGGCAAGCGCGTCGAGAAGGGGCGCCTGACCCCGGCGAAGATGGCCGAGGCCCTCAACGCCATTCGCCCGACCCTGTCCTACGGTGACTTCGGCAACGTCGACATCATCGTCGAGGCCGTGGTCGAGAACCCGAAGGTCAAGCAGGCTGTGCTGGCTGAAGTGGAAGGCCAGGTGAAAGAGGATGCGATTCTCGCCTCCAACACCTCGACCATCTCCATCAACCTGCTGGCCAAGGCGCTCAAGCGTCCGGAAAACTTCGTCGGCATGCATTTCTTCAACCCGGTGCATATGATGCCGCTGGTCGAAGTCATCCGTGGCGAGAAGTCCAGTGATGTGGCAGTCGCCACCACCGTGGCCTACGCCAAGAAGATGGGCAAGAACCCGATCGTGGTCAACGACTGCCCGGGCTTCCTGGTCAACCGCGTGCTGTTCCCGTACTTCGGCGGCTTCGCCAAGCTGGTCAGCGCAGGCGTCGACTTCGTACGCATCGACAAGGTGATGGAGAAGTTCGGCTGGCCGATGGGCCCGGCCTACCTGATGGACGTGGTCGGCATCGACACCGGCCACCACGGCCGCGACGTAATGGCCGAAGGCTTCCCGGATCGCATGAAGGACGAGCGCCGCTCGGCCGTCGACGCGTTGTACGAAGCCAACCGCCTGGGCCAGAAGAACGGCAAGGGCTTCTACGCCTATGAGACCGACAAGCGCGGCAAGCCGAAGAAAGTCGCCGATGCCACTGTGCTCGACGTGCTCAAGCCGGTCATCTTCGAGCAGCGTGAAGTCACCGACGAAGACATCATCAACTGGATGATGGTGCCGCTGTGCCTGGAAACCGTGCGTTGCCTGGAAGACGGCATCGTCGCCACCGCCGCCGAAGCCGACATGGGCCTGGTCTACGGCATCGGTTTCCCTCCCTTCCGCGGTGGCGCGCTGCGCTACATCGATTCGATCGGGGTCGCCGAGTTCGTCGCGCTGGCTGACAAATACGCCGACCTGGGGCCGCTGTACCACCCCACTGCGAAGCTGCGCGAAATGGCCAAGAACGGCCAGCGCTTCTTCAACTGAGCGCCCACGAGCTAGAGCGAGAATATTGATATGAGCCTGAATCCAAGAGACGTGGTGATTGTCGACTTCGGTCGCACGCCGATGGGCCGCTCCAAGGGTGGCATGCACCGCAATACCCGTGCCGAAGACATGTCCGCGCACCTGATCAGCAAGCTGCTGGAGCGCAACGACAAGGTCGATCCGAAAGAAGTCGAGGACGTGATCTGGGGCTGCGTCAACCAGACCCTGGAACAGGGCTGGAACATCGCCCGCATGGCGTCGCTGATGACCCAGATCCCGCACACCTCCGCGGCGCAAACCGTCAGCCGCCTGTGCGGCTCGTCGATGAGCGCGCTGCACACCGCCGCCCAAGCAATCATGACCGGCAACGGCGACGTGTTCGTCGTCGGTGGTGTCGAGCACATGGGCCACGTCAGCATGATGCATGGCGTCGACCCCAACCCGCACCTGTCCTTGCACGCTGCCAAGGCTTCCGGAATGATGGGTCTGACTGCCGAGATGCTCGGCAAGATGCATGGCATCACCCGTGAGCAACAGGATCTGTTCGGCCTGCGTTCGCACCAGCTCGCCCACAAGGCGACGGTCGAGGGCAAGTTCAAGGACGAGATCATCCCGATGCAGGGTTACGACGAGAATGGCTTCCTGAAGGTCTTCGACTACGACGAGACCATTCGCCCGGAAACCACCCTCGAAGGTCTGGCGTCGCTCAAGCCAGCATTCAACCCTAAAGGTGGCACCGTCACCGCGGGCACCTCGTCGCAAATCACCGACGGCGCCTCGTGCATGATCGTCATGTCCGGCCAGCGCGCCATGGACCTGGGGATCCAGCCACTGGCGGTCATCCGTTCGATGGCGGTCGCCGGCGTGGACCCGGCGATCATGGGCTACGGCCCGGTTCCGTCGACGCAGAAAGCGCTCAAGCGCGCTGGTCTGACCATCGCCGACATCGACTTCTTCGAGCTCAACGAAGCTTTCGCCGCACAGGCCCTGCCGGTGCTGAAAGATCTGAAAGTGCTCGACAAGATGAATGAGAAGGTTAACCTGCACGGCGGCGCCATCGCCCTGGGCCACCCGTTCGGTTGCTCGGGGGCGCGGATTTCCGGCACCCTGCTCAACGTCATGAAGCAGAACGGCGGTACCCTGGGCGTCGCTACCATGTGTGTCGGCCTGGGCCAAGGCATCACCACTGTCTTCGAACGCGTCTGATCGCGTCGTAGGACAGCAGCCGGGGCCATGTGCCCCGGCTTTTGTTTTTTACAGGATTTGTTCAAGAGGGCGAGCGACATGCAGATACAACCTGGTGTGTACCGGCATTACAAAGGCCCTGAGTACCGTGTTTTCAGCGCTGCGCGACACTCCGAGAGCGAGGAGTGGATGGTGTTTTACCAGTGCCTGTATGGTGATTACAGCTTCTGGGTCAGGCCACTTTCGATGTTCCAGGAGTCCGTCGAGGTTGACGGCGAGCAGGTGCCACGCTTTGCTTTGGTCAAGGCCGAAGAGGGCCTCGGCGAGCGGCTGGGCAAGGCGCACGAGTGATAGACCGCGCTTGACCTCACTCTTTTGCCACTATATATAGCGGTGCCGCGTCCGGCACCTGACGCGTTTTTCATCTTCAGATTCAGGAATACTCCGATCCATGGGCAAATCGCTGGTCATTGTGGAATCCCCGGCCAAGGCCAAGACCATCAACAAGTACCTGGGCAGCCAGTACGTGGTGAAGTCGAGTATCGGCCACATCCGTGACCTTCCCACCAGCGGTTCCGCCAGTGCGAGCAAGGAACCGGCGGCCAAGCGCGGCAAGGCCGCGGCCGAGGCTCCGGCCTTGTCGCCGAAGGAGAAGGCGCGCCGTACTCTGGTCGCACGCATGGGCGTCGACCCCGAGGCGGGCTGGAAGGCCAAGTACGAGATCCTTCCCGGCAAGGAGAAGGTCATCGAGGAACTGCGCCGCCTGGCCAAGGATGCCGACACCATCTATCTCGCAACCGACTTGGATCGCGAGGGGGAAGCCATCGCCTGGCACCTGCGCGAAGCCATCGGCGGCGACGACAGCCGCTACAAGCGCGTGGTGTTCAACGAAATCACCAAGAAAGCCATCCAGGAAGCCTTCTCCCAGCCGGGCGAGCTCGATATCGATCGGGTCAATGCCCAGCAGGCGCGGCGTTTCCTTGACCGCGTGGTCGGCTACATGGTCTCGCCGCTGCTGTGGGCGAAGATCGCCCGTGGCCTGTCCGCCGGCCGCGTACAGTCGGTGGCGGTGAAGCTGGTGGTCGAGCGTGAGCGCGAAATCCGCGCGTTCAACCCGGAAGAGTACTGGGAGGTCCATGCCGACCTGGGCACCGCCAAGAACGCCAAGGTGCGTTTCGAGGTAGCCCGTGAGAAGGGCGAGGCCTTCAAGCCGCTCAACGAAGCCCAGGCCATGGCCGCACTGGAGAAGCTCAAGGCCTCCAGCTACAGCGTGAGCAAGCGCGAGGACCGGCCGACCAGCAGCAAGCCTTCGGCGCCGTTCATTACCTCCACCCTGCAGCAGGCCGCAAGCAATCGCCTGGGCTTTGGGGTGAAGAAGACCATGATGATGGCCCAGCGTCTGTACGAAGCCGGCTACATCACTTACATGCGTACCGACTCGACCAACCTGTCGACCGACGCCGTCGAGATGGCCCGCAGCTACATCGAGAAGGAGTTCGGCAAGCAGTATCTGCCTGCCGCGCCCATCGTCTATGGCAGCAAGGAAGGGGCCCAGGAGGCGCACGAGGCGATCCGCCCGTCCGACGTCAGCACCCACCCCACCAAGCTCAGTGGCATGGAGCGTGACGCCGAGCGCCTGTACGAACTGATCTGGCGCCAGTTCCTGGCTTGCCAGATGCCGCCGGCGCAGTACCTGTCCACCAGCGTCACCGTGGTGGCGGGCGAGTTCGAGCTGCGCGCCAAGGGTCGCATCCTCAAGTTCGATGGTTACACCCGTGTCCTGCCGCAGCAGAGCAAGCCGGGCGAAGACGACGTGCTGCCGGAAATGGCCCAGGGCGAGGCGCTGAAACTGATCCAGCTCGATCCCAGCCAGCACTTTACCAAGCCGCCGGCGCGCTTCACCGAAGCCAGCCTGGTCAAGGAAATGGAAAAACGTGGCATTGGCCGCCCATCCACCTATGCGGCGATCATTTCCACCATCCAGGATCGCGGCTACGTCACGCTGCATAACCGCCGCTTCTATTCCGAGAAGATGGGCGACATCGTCACCGAGCGCCTGTCCGAGAGCTTCGCCAACCTGATGGACTACGGCTTCACCGCCGGCATGGAGGAGAACCTCGACGACGTGGCCCAGGGCGAGCGTGACTGGAAGAACGTCCTCGACGAATTCTATGGCGACTTCAACAAGAAGTTGCAGACCGCCGAGTCCAGCGAGCACGGCATGCGTGCCAACCAGCCGACCCTGACCAACATTCCGTGCAAGGAATGTGGACGGCCGATGATGATCCGTACAGCCTCCACCGGCGTGTTCCTCGGCTGCTCGGGTTACAGCCTGCCGCCGAAGGAGCGTTGCAAGGCGACGGTCAACCTGGTGCCGGGCGACGAGATTGCCGCCGATGACGAGGGTGAATCCGAGTCCCTGGTGCTGCGTGGCAAGCACCGCTGCCCGATCTGCTCGACGGCAATGGACGCCTACCTGCTCGACGAGAAGCGTAAGCTGCACATCTGCGGTAACAACCCGGACTGCGTTGGTTACGAGATCGAAGAGGGCAACTACCGCATCAAGGGCTACGAAGGTCCGAGCCTGGAGTGCGACAAGTGCGGCAGCGAGATGCAGCTCAAGACCGGCCGTTTCGGCAAGTTCTTCGGTTGCACCAACCCAGCCTGCAAGAACACCCGTAAGCTGCTCAAGAGCGGCGAGGCGGCGCCACCGAAGATGGACAAGGTGGATATGCCAGAGCTCAAGTGCGAGAAGGTCGACGACACCTACGTGCTGCGCGACGGTGCCTCGGGTCTGTTCCTGGCCGCCAGCCAGTTCCCGAAAAACCGCGAAACCCGCGCGCCGCTGGTGCTGGAGATCGTCCCGCACAAGCACGAGATCGATCCGAAGTATCACTTCCTCTGCGAAGCTCCGCAGAAGGATCCAGACGGGCGCCCGGCGGTGATCCGCTACAGCCGCAAGACCAAGGAGCAGTATGTGCAGTCCGAGGTTGACGGCAAGCCGACTGGTTGGAAGGCGTTCTACGACGGCAAGGCGTGGAAGGTCGAAGACAAGCGCTGATCTGAAGTTGTGACTGGGGCCGCGAAGCGGCCCCAGTCATTTGATGACAAGCAAAGCACAATCCCTGAAACTGCAGGCAATCGCCTTGCAGCCTTCAGGAGTCAGCCGAAATGGCCCAGGAACTCTACACCCGCACCAACCAGAAACTGTTTTTCGCCGGCCTTGCCCTGGAATCCATGGCCAAGGCCGCCGATAGCCAGGCCATGAACGCCCAGGGCCTGCTCCAGGCCGAGCGCGAATCGGCGCTGTTCCACCTGTATGGTGCGCTGCTGGGGCTGTGCCACGAGATCGCTGGCTTCTACCGCTTGCCCCAGGCTTCTGCGCCACGGGCCGAGCTGCTGTTCAGTGATGAGGTACTGCAGAGCGTTGCGATCCCGGAAATGGCCGAGCTGCTGGAGCTGGCCCGCCAGCCGGAAACCTGGCTAGCGCGTCTGCTGACCGCTTATGCCGATTTGTTCCGACCGCCGGTCGCCAAGAAAGCTGCGAAGGGCGACGTCACCCAACCGCTGATCCAGGCCGTCAATCTGGACGAGCCCGAGCCGGCCGAGCTTTCCCGCGAGGAGCTCGAAGCCTGGCGGCAGAACCTGAAAAGCCTGGTGAGACGTTTCCGCGAAGCGCTGAGTGAGTGCTGACCGCCGTCATGGCTGGTACACTACTGGCCTTTCGTGAAAAGCAGGCCCTTTATGTCAACGTCCTTTCTAGAAATTGTCGAGTTGCCTGATGGCCGGATCGAGCTGCGCCGCGCCGAAGATGAAGGCTCCCTGGTGACCCTGGATTTCTCCGAGGATGCCAAGGCATTCCTGCAAGGACAGCATGTGGAAGTGGCCAAGGCCATGCTCAGCGTTGGCGTGCAAATGGCCGGTCGCCTGGTTGAGGGCGACTTCGAGCGTGAAGAGGGGCCGCGCGTCCTTCATTGAGCCACGGTAGCGGCCCAGGGTTTCAAGCATTTGACAGGCAAAGCCTGAACATCAGCCGAGGCGGATGTTCAGGCTTTGTGCGTTTCCACTGGCCGCTGCGCGCTGCAGTTGTTGGCGGGCATTGCTGTTGATGGTACCCAGCCAGCTGACCACGGTATGGCTGTGCCCAAGGCGCAAGGCCTCACAGGCCAGTTGCAGGGCAGTCTGTCTGCCGCCGGGTTGTAGCAGCAGAATGCGTTCACGGTTCAGGCCGGCATCGCGCAGCCAGGCCTGGGTGAGGCTGCCGGGCGGGGCGATGAGCGTCAGCCAGCGGCTGTCGTCTTCTTCGCTGAGTTCGCGCAGGACCGGTGCCAGCAAGCTCTGGCAGTGCCCTGGCGCACCGCGCAGGGCCAGTTCGCTGAACAGTTCTGGCTGGCTGCTCTTGCGCGGCGCCTCGCTGGGCTTGAGGCCTGGCAGCACCGGCTGGGCCAGGAAGGCCTCGAACAGCGGCAACTGGGCTTGCTGGGGTGCATGGGTGAACGGCTGCATGACGCCTCCTGGTTCAGCGGCGCAGGACGCCGACGCTCAAGCCCTCGATCACCAGTTCCTGTTCCTTCAGGTCGACTTCGATGGGGGCGAATTCGGGGTTTTCGGCGATCAGCCAGACCTTGCTGCCTTCGCGCTTGAAGCGCTTGACGGTCACTTCGTCGCCGATACGGGCTACCACGACCTGGCCGTTGCGGGCTTCGCGGGTGGTATGCACAGCGAGCAGGTCGCCATCGAAGATGCCGATGTCCTTCATGCTCATGCCGTGGACGCGTAGCAGGTAATCGGCGCGGGGATGGAAGAAGGCTGGGTTGATGCTGCAGGAATCCTCGATGTGCTGCTCGGCGAGGATCGGTGCACCGGCGGCGACGCGACCGATGATGGGCAGGCCGCTATCCTCTTGCTTGGGCTCGAGGCCGGGGATGCGGATACCGCGGGAGGCGCCAGGGGTCATCTCGATGGCGCCCTTGCGGGCCAGGGCTTTCAGGTGCTCCTCGGCAGCGTTGGGCGACTTGAAGCCCAGCTCCTGCGCGATCTCGGCACGGGTCGGCGGGAAGCCGTTGTCTTCGAGGCAGCGTTTGATGAAAGCCAGAATCTCGGCTTGGCGTGGCGTCAGTTTCAGCATGGGCGAGGGCTCTGTCTTTATATACAGTGACTGGGATTATATACAGTGCCGAGCCAGCTGCAAGCTACTAACCGCAAGAAATAGCGCGCGTCGGGCGCATCTTGTCGCTTGCAGCTTGTGACTTGGCGCTTTTAAATGGCGACCGACCGGTCACTCAGCCTTGACATGGGCAGCACTGAAACGTATGTTTCAAACAACTGTTTGTCAGGCGGAGTAGTCATGGCCCAATCGGAAACCGTTGAGCGCATCCTCGATGCGGCGGAACAGCTGTTCGCGGAGCGCGGGTTCGCGGAAACCTCATTGCGGCTGATCACCAGCAAGGCCGGGGTCAACCTGGCGGCGGTGAACTACCATTTCGGTTCGAAGAAAGCCCTGATCCAGGCGGTCTTTTCTCGCTTCCTGGGGCCGTTTTGCGCGAGCCTCGAGCGTGAACTCGACCGCCATCAGGCGCGTCCTGAGCAGAAGGCCTCGCTCGAGGAATTGCTGGAAATGCTGGTGGAGCAGGCCTTGGTCGTGCAGCCGCGCAGCAACAACGACCTGTCGATCTTCATGCGTCTGCTGGGCCTGGCCTTCAGTCAGAGCCAGGGGCACCTGCGTCGTTACCTGGAGGACATGTACGGCAAGGTGTTCCGCCGCTACATGCTGCTGGTCAACGAGGCCGCGCCGCGCATCCCGCCGCTGGAGTTGTTCTGGCGCGTGCATTTCATGCTCGGCGCCGCGGCGTTCAGCATGTCGGGCATCAAGGCCCTGCGCGCCATCGCTGAAACCGACTTCGGCATCAACACCTCGATCGAGCAGGTCATGCGCCTGATGGTGCCGTTCCTGGCCGCGGGCATGCGTGCCGATAGTGGTGTCACCGACGCGGCGATGGCCGCGGCGCAGTTGCGCCCGCGCAGTAAGTCCGCCGCGCCCGCCAAGGCTTGATTGCTGGGCGGGGCAGGGCGCTTGCGCTAAGCTAGCGCCCATGCCTGAACTCGCCCCCGCCGCAACTCCCGTCAGCACGGCAGCTTCGCCATTGAACCATCGGATACTAAGTTGTCCGATGCTCGCGTGCGTCTATGCGACTGGATCTCCAATGAAGGATTCCCTATGACTGCCAGCCTGCAAGGCTCCCTGATGGTGGATATCGCCGGTAAATGGCTGACCGCCGAAGACCGCCATCTGCTGCGCCAGCCCGAAGTGGCCGGCCTGATCATCTTTGCCCGCAACATTGACAGCCCGCGTCAGGTGCGCGAGTTGTGCGCCTCGATCCGCGCCATTCGCCCCGAGCTGATCCTCGCCGTGGATCAGGAGGGCGGGCGGGTCCAGCGCCTGCGCCAGGGCTTCGTGCGCCTGCCGGCCATGCGTGCGATCGCCGATAATGCCAACGCCGAGTACCTGGCCGAACAATGCGGCTGGCTGATGGCCACCGAGGTGCTGGCGGTAGGCCTGGACCTGAGCTTCGCCCCGGTGCTGGACCTCGACCATCAGCGCAGTGCCGTGGTCGGCAGCCGCGCCTTCGAAGGCAATCCGCAGCGGGCTACCGAACTGGCCGGCGCCTTCATTCGTGGCATGAATGCCGCGGGCATGGCCGCCTGTGGCAAGCATTTCCCCGGTCACGGCTGGGCCGAGGCCGACTCACATGTGGCGATCCCGGTCGATGAGCGCAGCCTGGAACAGCTGCGCGCGGCCGACCTGGTGCCGTTCACCCGTCTGAGCGGCCAGTTGGCTGCGGTGATGCCGGCCCACGTGATCTATCCGCAAGTCGACAACCAGCCGGCTGGCTTCTCTCGGCGTTGGCTGCAGGACATCCTGCGCGGCGAGCTGGGTTTCGACGGGGTGATCTTCAGTGACGACTTGTCCATGGCCGGCGCCCATGTGGTGGGCGATGCCGCCAGCCGCATAGAGGCCGCATTGAGCGCGGGCTGCGACATGGGCCTGGTGTGCAATGACCGGGCTTCGGCCGAGCTGGCGCTGAGTGCGGCGCAGCGCATGAAGGTCAAGCCGTCGCCGCGGATTGCACGGATGCGCGGGCAGGGCTTTGCGCGTACCGATTACCGCCAGCAGCCGCGTTGGCTGGAGGCGCTGGGAGCGTTGAAGGAAGCCCAGTTGGTCGATTGACCTCGCTGGCCTTGTCGCGGAGCAAGCCCGCTGCCACGAAGCCCTAAGGGTTCGTGGCAGCGGGCTTTTACTTACTTCGTTTGCCCGGCAGCGGCGCGAACAGCGCCTCGATCTCTTCATCCCCCAACCGCCATTGCCCGGCCTGCCCGCCATCGAGCAACCCGGCCGCCAGCGCCGCCTTCTCCTGCTGCAACTGCTGGATCTTTTCCTCCACCGTGCCTCGGGTAATCAGCTTGAACACGAACACCGGCTTGTCCTGGCCGATGCGATAGGCGCGGTCGGTGGCCTGGTTCTCGCTGGCCGGGTTCCACCATGGGTCGTAGTGGATCACGGTGTCGGCGGCAGTCAGGTTAAGTCCGGTGCCGCCGGCCTTGAGGCTGATCAGGAACACCTCGCTGTCGCCATTCTGGAACTGCTGCACGGGGGCGCGACGGTCGCGGGTGTCGCCGGTCAGCAGACTGTAGCGGATGCCGCGCTTCTCCAGCTCGAACTCGATCAGCGCGAGCATCGAGGTGAACTGCGAGAACAGCAGCACCTTGCGCCCCTCGCTGAGCAGCTCTTCGAGCATCTCCAGCAGACTGCCCAGCTTGCCCTTGTCGGCGAACGTGCCCTTGGCCTCGGTGCCCTTGACCAGGCGCAGGTCGCAGCACACCTGGCGCAACTTGAGCAGCGCATCGAGGATGACGATCTGGCTGCGGGCGGCGCCGTTGCGGGCGATCTCGTCGCGGACCTTCTTGTCCATCGCCACCCGCAACGCCTCGTAGGTGTCGCGTTGGGCGTCGCTGAGCTCGACCCAGTGGATCATCTCGGTCTTGGCCGGCAGTTCGGTGGCCACCTGCTCCTTGGTGCGGCGCAGCAGGAATGGGCGGATGCGGCTGGCCAGGTGGGCCATGCGCTCAGCGTCGCCGTGGCGCTCGATCGGGGTGCGGTAGTCCTGGGTGAAGCGCTTGCTGTCGCCCAGCCAGCCGGGCATCAGGAAGTGGAAGATCGACCACAGCTCGCCGAGGTTGTTCTCCATCGGCGTGCCGGTCAGGCACAGCCGCTGGCTGGCCTGCAGCTCGCGCACGGCCTGGGCGGCCTTGCTGGTGCTGCTCTTGATGTTCTGCGCCTCGTCCAGCACCAGCAGGTGCCAGGGCAGGGCCTTGAGGTGTTCGAGGTCGCGCGGTACCAGCGCATAGGTGGTCAGCACCAGGTCGTAGTCGGCCAGGTGGGCGAAGTGCTTGTTGCGGCCAGGGCCGTGCAGGGCCAGGACGCGCAGATCGGGGGCGAAGCGCCGGGCTTCGTCGAGCCAGTTGGGCACCAGGCTGGTGGGCATTACCGCCAGTGCAGGGTGGACCAGTCGCCCGCTTTCCTTTTCCAGCAGCAGGTGGGCCAGGGTCTGCAGGGTCTTGCCCAGGCCCATGTCGTCGCCGAGGATACCGCCGGTGCTCATGTCGCGCAGGGCTTGCAGCCAGTTCAGGCCTTGTTGCTGATAGGGGCGCAATGTGGCGTTCAAGCCTTTGGGTGGCGCCACCTGCAGGTCGCGGGCGTCACGCAGGCGTCGGCCCAGGTCGCGCACATGGTTGCCACCTTCCCATCGCAGTGGCAGGTGCTCGATGTCGTTCAGGCGTGCGGCATCGGTGCGGTCCAGGCGCAGGCTCGGGCCCACGGTGTCCTCGTGCAGGTACAGTTCGCCCAGGGTGCCCATCACCGCCTTGATGCGCCCGTAGGGCAGGGCGACCCGCAACGCCGGGCTGTCATGGCGGGTGCGGTTGAGGTCGATCAGCAGGTGCTCGTCGTCGTTGCGCCGCGCCAGTTCGCTGGGCCGCAGCAGTTCCGGGTTTGCGCGCAGCAGTTGCAGGACGATGGGCAGCAGGCTGTGGCGCTGGCCGTCGACGACGATGCCCAGCTCCAGGTCGAACCACTCGTGGCCAGGCGCTTCGTCGATGTTGGCGTACCAGTCGTCGACCTCATGCAGGTTGAAGGCGAAGTCGCGGTGTATTTCGATGGCCCAGCCGGCTTCGCGCAGGCGTGGCAGGCCCTCGCGGGCAAAACGCAGCCAGGCTTCGTCATCGGGTAACTGGAGCATCTCGCCGGCGCTGTCGGGTAGGGCCTTGCTCTGGCGGGTGGCAGGCTTGAAGCCATAGTCGCGAAGCACCTTGCGCAGGGCCTGTTCGGCCTGGGGCTGACGGCGGATGCGTTGGCTGGTGCTGCCGACCAGGCGGTTCAGCGGCTTGTCGTCGGCGCCGCTGGCGCGCAGGCCGTCGTAATCGAACGCCAGTGCCGCGCGGTGCTGCATCTGCCGTTGCATGCGTCCGGTCTTGGGCGTATAGGCGCTGAATTCGAGGCTGCCCAGGGTTAGGTGGGGCGTCGGCTCGATGCCCTCAACCTGTTCCTGCTGCACGGTGGTGGGCGTCGGCAGGTGATGATTGAGGGCGTTGAGTTTGTGGCTGAGGGGCACGATAAGGTGTTCCGGTACATCGGGGGCAAGGGACAGCTGCAGGGCGGTGTGCGGGTCGAGGGTGTGGGTGACGGTGCCGACTTCTTTGCTGTCGACATCGAAATAGAACAGCGGCATCAGCGGCAGCACACAATTGAGCGGTTCCTCGCCGTTGTACCACATGCCCCGATAGTCGCCGCTGTTCAGGCGTACCCAGCGAAATTGCGCCTGGCGCGGGGCGCCCTGAACCATCAAGGGCAAGTCTTCGATGAACATCAGGCGCCCGGTGTCCAGCGCCCGCTGCAGCAGTTCGCCGCCCTCGTGCCCTTTCAGCGCGAAACCGCGCTCCTGGCCGAAGGGCGCGTTCTGCGCCGACAGTTGGCGCAGGATGCGCAGGTCCTCTTCCTTGACGTACTTCGGCGGCTCGTAGAGCAGTTCGTACAGCGAATGAATGCGGCTGTAGCGAATACCATGCTCTTCGCGGGTGCCTTTGCGCACGCGCAAGGCGCAGCTCTGGTCGTCCTTGAGCATGAGTTGGTAGCAGACCATGCGCCCGCGCCGGTCTTCAGTGCTGTCTTGCCTGGGTGTGGGCTGCTCCAGGCCCTGCAGCCAATGCTGCAGGTGATGAGGCAGTTGCTCGCCGCTGGCCGCACCGCGCCCGTAGCTGCTGGCCAGGGTGTAGAGCGCGGCGGCGCAGTGCTTGCAGTTCTCGCCGACCGGGCAGGAGCAGTTGCCGCGCACGTGGCATTGCCCGGATGGCCCCGCGGTGATGATGATCCGCTGGCGGTAGACATTGCTGCCGCTGCCGCGGCAGGTGGACTCGATGCGCGAATCGCCGTGGGACTGGATTTGTACCAGGCCCTGTTCGGCGTAGCGCTCGCCACGTTGCAGGGTGGCCGCAGAAAAATCGTGCTTCCAGCTCGGATTCTCGGCTGCCAGCTTCTGCACGTCGGCGTTCACGGTTTCACTGCTCCATCATTTCCGGATCGGGCAGCGGCATCTTGCGCATGCCGGCCGGTGAAACCTTGAGCAGCACGGCCAGGTGCCCGCCATCGAGGAAGGTCAGTTGGCCGGCCTTCATGTTGCTGTTGCTCTGCTTGAACTGCTCGCTGCGCAGCACGCTGCCATTGCTGTCGAGCTGGTTGACCCAAAGGTTGGCGTCGACGGCGATGAAGCGGCTTTCCTGGATGCTCAGGTTGCCTTCGATCGGGAAGTGACCGAACTGTTCGTCACCGGCACTCAGGGCAACGGTTTCGCCATCCTGCTGCCAGGCCTTGTGCAGCAGCACGGTGTAGTCGGCGGTGGCCTGCAGGCGGGTGACTTCGTCACCCAGGCCGGTCGGGCGCTCGGCGCCCTTGTCCAGGCGCGGCGCGCCGGCGCTCCAGTCTTCCGGGGCGAACGGGCTGGTGATCGCCGGCACGGCGTTCTGCCGCACCAGGATCATTTCCACCTGGTAGGGGCCTGCGGCGAAGGCGGCTGGTGCGATCAGCGTCAGCAGCAGGGTCAGGCAACGGATGGCACGCATGAAGCTTCCTTATGGATTTTGTGGGGTAAGGCGCTCGAACAGCGCCTCCAGGGTGTTGAAACGTTCTTCGGGGCGTTCCATCGGCACCAGGAAGCGGAACTGGGTCGCGCCTTCGAACTTGTAGCGTTTGGGCTGGCCCTGGATCAGCTTGATCAGGGTCAGCGGGTCGACCGGTGTCTCGGCCTCGAACTCGAGCTTGCCGCCGTTGGGGCCGGCATCGACTTTCTTGATGCCGAGCTTTTCCGCCTGCAGCTTGAGCAGGGTCAGGCGCATCAGGTTCTTGCTCGGCTCCGGCAGCAGGCCGAAGCGGTCGATCATCTCCACCTGCAGGTCCTTGAGGCCCTCTTCGTCGGCCGCCGAGGCGATGCGCTTGTAGAGGATCAGGCGCGCATGCACGTCGGGCAGGTAGTCCTCGGGGATCAGCGCTGGCAGGCGCAGGTTGATCTCCGGGCCGCCGCCCAGCGGCTGTTCGAGGTTAGGTTGGGTGCCCTTGCGGATGGCCTTGACCGCGCGTTCGAGCATCTCCATGTACAGGGTGAAGCCGACCGCCTGGATCTGCCCACTCTGGCCTTCGCCGAGCAGTTCGCCGGCGCCGCGGATCTCCAGGTCGTTGGTGGCCAGGACGAAGCCCGCGCCCAGGTCCTGGGTATTGGCGATGGCCTCCAGGCGCTTCTCGGCGTCGGCGCTGATCTGCTGGCGCGGTGGCGTCAGCAGGTAGGCATAGGCCTGGTGGTGGCTGCGCCCGACCCGGCCGCGCAACTGGTGCAATTGCGCCAGGCCGAACTTGTCGGCGCGCTCGATGACGATGGTGTTGGCGCTCGGCACGTCGATGCCGGTCTCGATGATGGTCGAGGCGATCAGCACGTTGAAGCGCTTGTGGTAGAAGTCGCTCATCACCTGCTCGAGCTCGCGTTCGCGCATCTGCCCGTGGCCGATGCCGATGCGCGCCTCGGGCACCAGCTCGGCCAGCTCGGCGGCGCACTTCTCGATGCTCTTCACATCGTTGTGCAGGTAGTACACCTGGCCGCCGCGCAGCAGTTCGCGCAGCAGCGCTTCCTTCACCGTGCTCTTGTTCTGCTCCATGACGAAGGTGCGCACCGACAGGCGCCGCGCCGGGGGCGTGGCGATGATCGACAGGTCGCGCATGCCCGACACCGCCATGTTCAGCGTGCGTGGAATCGGCGTGGCGGTCAGGGTGAGGATGTCCACCTCGCTGCGCAGCGCCTTGAGCTGTTCCTTCTGGCGCACGCCGAAGCGGTGTTCCTCGTCGATGATGGCCAGGCCCAGGTCCTTGAAGCGCACATCGTCCTGCAGCAGCTTGTGGGTGCCGATGAGGATGTCGATCTTGCCTTCGGCCAGCTCCGCCGCGGCGCTGGCGACTTCCTTGGCCGACTTGAAGCGGCTCATCACCTCGACCTTCACCGGCCAGTCGGCGAAGCGGTCGCGGAAGCTGTTGTAGTGCTGCTGGGCGAGTAGGGTGGTGGGCACCAGCACCGCCACCTGGCGGCCGCTATGCACGGCGATGAAGGCGGCGCGCATGGCTACCTCGGTCTTGCCGAAGCCGACGTCGCCGCACACCAGGCGGTCCATGGGCTGGCCGGCGAGCATGTCGGCACGCACGGCTTCGATGGCGGTCTGCTGGTCGGGGGTTTCCTCGAACGGGAAGCCGGCGCTGAAGGTGGCGTAGTCGGCGGCGGGATCGGCGAAAGCGTAGCCTTTGCGCGCGGCGCGGCGGGCGTAGATGTCGAGCAGCTCGGCGGCGACGTCGCGCACCTGCTCGGCGGCCTTGCGCTTGGCTTTCTGCCAGGCTTCGGAGCCCAGCCGGTGCAGCGGGGCCAGGGCGTCGTCGCTGCCGGTGTAGCGGGCGATCAGGTGCAGGTTGGCCACTGGCACGTAGAGCTTGGCGCCCTCGGCGTATTCGAGGGTGAGGAACTCGGCGGCCTGGCCGTCGATTTCCAGGGTGGCCAGGCCCAGGTAGCGGCCCACGCCATGGTCGATGTGTACCACCGGCGCGCCTTCGCGCAGCTCGGTGAGGTTCTTGATCACCGCGTCGTTGGCCGCCTCGCCGCGTTTCTCGCGGCGCCTGCGCTGCATCACGCGCTGGCCGAACAGCGGGCTTTCCGCTACCAGGGCAATGGCCGGGTCGTCCAGCAGCAGGCCGTCGTCCAAGGGGGCGATGGTGATCGCCAGGCGCTCGCCGCCGGTGATGAAGTCGGCCCAGCCGTCGACGGTCTGCGGGCGCAGCTTGAGGCGTTCGAGCAGCTCCAGCAGTACCTCGCGCCGGCCTGCGGACTCCGCGGTGAACAGCACGCGGCCGCTGAACTGGTCGAGGAAGTTGGCCAGTTCCGCCAGCGGCTGGTGGGCCTTGGCCTCGATGGCCAGGTTGGGCAGGGCGCGGGCGGGGAAGCGCTCGCGGCCTGCGCCGGGGTCGAGGTCTTCGGCGCTGACCACCACCCGTGGCCATTGCTTGAGGCGGGCGAAGCAATCCTCCACGGGCAGGAACAGTTCCGCCGGCGGCAGCAGTGGCCGGGTCATGTCGCCGCGGCGCTCTTCATAGCGCCCGCGCACATCGTTCCAGAAGTGTTCGGCGGCCTGTTCCACGCCCGGCAGCGAGAACACCTGGGTGTCGGCCGGCAGGTAGTCGAACAGGGTGGCGGTTTCTTCGAAGAACAGCGGCAGGTAGTACTCGATGCCGGCGGGGATGATGCCGCTGGTAAGGTCCTGGAAGATCGCGCTGCGGCGGAAGTCGACGTCGAAGCGTTCGCGGAAGCGCGCCTTGAAGCGCGTCACCTCGTCCTTCTGCATGGGGAACTCGCGCGCCGGCAAAAGGCGGATCGAGTCGACCTTGTCGATCGAGCGCTGGCTCTCCGGGTCGAAGGTGCGCAGGGTCTCGATCTCGTCGTCGAACAGGTCGATGCGGTACGGCTGCTTGCTGCCCATGGGGAACAGGTCGATCAGCGCGCCGCGCACGGCGAACTCGCCGTGCTCGTAGACCGTGTCGACGCAGCGATAGCCGCTGGCCTCCAGGCGCGCGCGCATCTGCTCGACGTCGATCTTCTGGCCCACGTCCAGCACCAGGCTGCTACCCAGCAGGAAGCGCGTGGGCGCAAGGCGGTGCAGGGCGGTGGTGATCGGCACGACCAGGATGCCGTGGTCCAGCTCCGGCAGCCGGTAGAGGCTGGCGATACGCTGGGAGATGATGTCCTGGTGCGGCGAGAACAGATCGTAGGGCAGGGTTTCCCAGTCGGGGAAAGGCAGCACCGGCAGATCCGGCGCGAAGAAGCGCAGTTCCTGCTCCAGGCGGTCGGCCGCCTGGCTGTCGGCGGTCAGCAGCAAGGTGAAGCGACCGGCGGTACTGGCAGCCTCGGCGACGGCCAGGCTCAAGGCCGCGCCGGGCAGGTTGCCCCAGGTTTGTTTGCCGGCCGTGGCCGACATTTGCGGTAGGCGCAGAACTGACACGGGAGATCGGACTCCAAGCGTTGCGGCAAAGAGGTCGATTGTACCGGTGACGAGGCGCGCTGTCAGGTTCGAAAGGGCTTGGCGACGGGGGTTGGCGCCGGCGACAGGCGCTCATTGCCCGATACGCCGCGGGGCGTCATAATGTAGCCCCTTTTTTGTTCCCCTACATGTGGAAGGTTACCGTGACTCAGAAGCCCGACCAGTGTCTTGGTGAGTGGATCGATCGTGAAGCCCTGGCTGAAGCGATGATCCCGCTTATCGGTCAGCTCTACCGCAACAACAACGTGGTGAGCTCGATCTATGGCCGCAGCCTGATCAACCGTTCGGTTATCTCGATCCTCAAAGCCCACCGCTTTGCCCGTCACCGTCAGACCGACGAGACCGAGCTGTCCGTCCACGAGACATTCCCCCTGCTCAAGGCCATGAGCGAGCTGAAGCTGGGCGCCGCCTCGGTGGACCTGGGCAAGCTGGCCAACAAGTTCAAGGCCGAAGGCAATGGCCGCAGCGCCGAGCAGTTCGTCCGTGACGAACTGGCCGACGTCGTGGGTCAGCAGAACGCTTCCGCACGCAAGGGCACCGACGTCGTGCTGTACGGCTTCGGCCGCATCGGCCGCCTGCTGGCGCGCATCCTGATCGAGAAGACCGGTGGCGGCGACGGCCTGCGCCTGCGCGCCATCGTCGTGCGCAAGGGCGCCGAGAACGACCTGGTCAAGCGCGCCAGCCTGCTGCGCCGCGACTCGGTACACGGTCCGTTCGACGGCACCATCGTCATCGATGAAGCCAACAACACCATCACCGCCAACGGCAACCTGATTCAGGTGATCTACGCCAAGAGCCCGAGCGAAGTCGACTACACCCAGTACGGCATCAACGATGCACTGATCGTCGACAACACCGGTGTCTGGCGTGACGCCGACGGCCTCGGCCAGCACCTGGCCTGCCCGGGCGCCGCCCGCGTGATCCTCACCGCGCCTGGCAAGGGCGCGCTGAAGAACATCGTGCACGGCATCAACCACGGCGACATCAGCGCCGACGACAAGATCATCTCGGCGGCGTCCTGCACCACCAACGCCATCGTGCCGGTGCTCAAGGCCATCAACGACCAGTACGGCATCGTCAACGGCCACGTCGAAACCGTTCACTCGTTCACCAACGACCAGAACCTGATCGACAACTTCCACAAGGGCAGCCGCCGTGGCCGCGCCGCGCCGCTGAACATGGTCATCACCGAGACTGGTGCCGCCACTGCCGCCGCCAAGGCGCTGCCAGTGCTCAAGGGCAAGCTGACCGGTAACGCGATCCGTGTTCCGACGCCGAACGTGTCGATGGCCATTCTCAACCTGAACCTCGAGAAGGCCACCAACCGCGAAGAGCTGAACGAGTACCTGCGCCAGACCGCCATGCACTCCGAGCTGCACAAGCAGATCGACTACGTCAGCTCCCAGGAAGTGGTATCGACCGACTTCGTCGGTTCGCGCCACGCCGGTGTGGTCGACGCCGAGGCGACCATCTGCAACGACAACCGTGTTGTCCTGTACGTCTGGTACGACAACGAATTCGGTTACAGCTGCCAGGTGGTGCGCGTGATGGAAGACATGGCCGGTGTGAACCCGCCAGCGTTTCCACGCTGATCCGCTTGTAATGCGTTGAGAAAACGGGAACCTTCGGGTTCCCGTTTTTTTTTGCCTGATAACTGCTGTGCCTGTACCGGCCTCATCGCCGGCAAGCCTGCTCCCACAGAGGCGCTGGCGCCGAGCCTTTTGTGGGAGCCGGCTTGCCGGCGATGAGGCCAGTGCAGTCTCCTGAGAGCTCTCGTTTGCGCGCGATACTACTGTTGTCCATCCTTACGCTGCTTTCAGCCTGCAAGCCAACCCCGACCCTCGAGCGCTTCGGCGGCCCGACCATGGGCAGCAGCTACAGCATCCAGTACGTGCGCCAGCCAGGCGGCCCGGCGCCGGAGCAGGTGCAGGCGGCGGTCGAAAGCGTCCTGCAGGCCATCGACGCGCATTACTCCACCTACCGCGGCGACTCCATCGTCAGCCGTTTCAACCAGTTGCCGGCCAACCAGTGCCTGCCCATCGATGCCGACATGCTGGAGCTGGTTACTTTCGGCCAGCACCTGGCCGAACAGAGCCAGGGTGCCTTCGACCTTACCGTCGAACCGCTACTCGACCTCTGGGGCTTCGGCCCGCAAGCCCGCGAAATGCAGGTGCCGGAGCCGCAGGCGCTGGCCAGGGCGCGCCTGCGCGTGGGTTACCGCCACCTACGCCTCGAGGGTGAGGCCCTGTGCAAGGACGCCGCCATCGAGCTGGATTTCAACAGCATCGCCGCCGGCCACTCCGTCGACCTGATCGCCCAACGCCTGCGCGCCATGGGCATCGACAACTTCCTCGCCGAGGCCACCGGTGAGCTCAAGGCCGTGGGCCGCAAGCCCGACGGCAGTGCCTGGCGAGTGGCGCTGGAGCTGCCGCGCGAGAATCGCCAGATCGCCCGCCAGGTCATCGACGTGCAGGACCTGGCCGTGTCGACCTCGGGTGACTATCGGCATTATTTCGAGGACAATGGCCGGCGCTATTCGCACACCTTCGATGCCCGCCTCGGGCGCCCGGTCGCCCACGACCTGGCGGCGGTGACGGTGCTCGATGCCTCGGCGTTGCAGGCCGACGGCTACTCGACCCTGTTGTTGATCCTCGGGCCGCAGCAAGGCTGGGATTTCGCCATCGCCCACGGTATCGCCGCGGTGCTGGTGACCCGGGTCGAGGGTGGTTTCGTCTCCCGTTCCACGCCGGCCTTCGAGCGGCGAGTGAAAGGCGAGTGAAAGGCGAGTGAAAGGCAAGCCACGGATGATCGAAGCCAGGGAAACGGTGAAACGACATGTAGTGCAGGCAATAATGGCCTACGACGCGACCAAGGGTTAATGTGCGCGGCGTTCACGCTTGATTAGACTGCACCCGAATTTTCTCATGGCGCCCCGGCGACATGATCGCGCCCCGCGGCCACCCGGCCGGCGGGCCAGTTCTGAAGGAGTACGCATGGCTGTCTACAACTACGACGTAGTGGTGCTGGGTTCCGGCCCGGCCGGTGAGGGCGCGGCAATGAACGCCGCCAAAGCAGGGCGCAAGGTGGCCATGGTCGACAGCCGTCGCCAGGTCGGTGGCAACTGCACCCACCTGGGCACCATCCCGTCCAAGGCACTGCGTCACTCCGTGCGGCAGATCATGCAGTTCAACACCAACCCGATGTTCCGCGCCATCGGCGAGCCGCGCTGGTTCTCCTTCCCCGACGTGCTCAAGAGCGCCGAGAAGGTCATCAGCAAGCAGGTCGCCTCGCGCACCGGCTACTACGCGCGCAACCGCGTCGATGTGTTCGTCGGCACCGGCAGCTTCGCCGACGAGCAGACCGTCGAAGTGGTCTGCCCCAACGGCGTGGTCGAGAAGCTCAACGCCAAGCACATCATCATCGCCACCGGCTCGCGCCCGTACCGTCCGGCCGACATCGACTTCCACCACCCGCGCGTCTATGACAGCGACACCATCCTCAGCCTCAGCCATACCCCGCGCAAGCTGATCGTCTACGGCGCCGGGGTGATCGGTTGCGAATACGCCTCGATCTTCAGCGGCCTGGGTGTGCTGGTGGAGCTGGTCGACAACCGCGGCCAGCTGCTGAGCTTCCTGGATTCGGAGATTTCCCAGGCGCTGAGCTACCACTTCAGCAACAACAACATCACCGTGCGCCACAACGAGGAGTACGACCGTGTCGAAGGCCTGGACAACGGGGTGATCCTGCACCTGAAGTCGGGCAAGAAGATCAAGGCCGACGCCTTGCTGTGGTGCAACGGGCGTACCGGCAACACCGACAAGCTGGGCCTGGAGAACATCGGTATCAAGGTCAACAGCCGTGGCCAGATCGAGGTCGACGAGACCTACCGCACCAGCGTGCCGAACATCTACGGTGCCGGTGACGTGATCGGCTGGCCGAGCCTGGCCAGCGCCGCCCACGACCAGGGCCGCTCGGCGGCCGGCAGCATCGTCGACAACGGCAGCTGGCGCTTCGTCAACGACGTGCCGACCGGCATCTACACCATTCCGGAGATCAGCTCGATCGGCAAGAACGAGCAGGAACTGACCCAGGCCAAGGTGCCCTACGAAGTGGGCAAGGCCTTCTTCAAGAGCATGGCCCGCGCGCAGATCGCTGGCGAGCCGCAAGGCATGCTGAAGATCCTGTTCCACCGCGAGACCTTGGAGGTCCTGGGCGTGCACTGCTTCGGCTACCAGGCCTCGGAGATCGTCCACATCGGCCAGGCGGTGATGAACCAGCCGGGCGAGCAGAACAACCTGAAATACTTCGTCAACACCACCTTCAACTACCCGACCATGGCCGAGGCCTATCGGGTAGCCGCCTATGATGGTCTGAACCGGCTTTTTTGAGCGGCTCCGACCGGTGGCCTGAGCCGGTCGGGGAGACCGATTTCAGCCCTACCCGAGGGTGGTCCTGGCCAAACCGGGAAAGTCTGTAATCAGGCTGTCCACGCCAAAGTCAGCGAGCCGGCGCATCAGTGCCGGTTCGTTGACCGTCCACACCGACACGTGCAAACCCTGGCGCTGCGCCTTGATCAGGCGCTCGGGGGTGCATAGCGTCCAGTTCAACGCCAGCATCTCGCAGCCGTAGTTCTGCGCGACCTTCAACGGGTCGAGCCAGGCATACTCGGCGACCAGCCCGCGCTTCACATCCGGCACCAGCTCCTGGGCGGCGCCGAGCACTTCCCGTGAGCTCGAGGTGATGGTCACCTTGTCCAGCAGGCCGTGCTGCAGGGCCAGTTCGCGGATCGCCAGCACCGTGCTGGCGGCGCGGGTGCGCGAGGCGCTCTTGACCTCCAGTTGCCAATGCTCGAACGGGCACTTCGCGAACAGCTCCTCGAGCCGTGGGATGGGGCAGGGCTGCACATGGCCCGGCCCGCCTTTGCGGGCATCGTAAGTCACCAGCTCGGCGGCGGTGTGCTCGACCACCTTGCCGCGCCGGCCGGTGGTGCGCTTGAGGGTCGGGTCGTGGATCACCATCAGCTCGTTGTCGGCCGACAGGTGCAAGTCGAGTTCGCAGCGGTCCACGCCATGGGACAGACACTGACGGAAACTCTGCAGGGTGTTCTCGGGTGCTTCGCCCTTGGCGCCGCGGTGGCCATAGATCAGGGTCACGTTCGTTCCTTCAAATCAGGGAAAAAGGGCTTATGCGTCCGGCTGGTTCTGCTCCAGCGCCTGGCGCCGTTGCTGTTGCTGGCGCTGCAGGATGTAGCGGGCCAGGAGCTGGCGCTGGGCGTCGGTCATGTCGATGAATTCGGTGCCGACCTCGAAGTCGCCGTCCGGGCGCGGGTCGCAATGGGTGACCCGGCCGCGCAGCAGCAGGCCATGGGCACGGGGCATCAGCACCATCTTCACCTTGACCCGGGTGCCGGGCGCGATCTTCTGCGCCTGGGCGAACTCGATGCCGCCTTCGGAAATGATCACCGGCATCGGCTGGCCGATTTCGCCGATCAGGGTTTGTGCGACCACGGCGCTGAGCAGGTCGAGGCGTTTGTTCTGGGCGCGCAGGAAGGCGGCCAGGGTACGGTCCTTCTCGCTCAGTTGGCGCAGCAGGTGTTGCGACTCGAAGTCGGACAGGTGCAGTTCGCTGAGCAGGTTGAACAGCTCCGAATCATCCTGCAACAGTTCTGTCTCAAGGGCTTCGGCCGCGCTGAGGGGGCTGATTTGAAGTGCGATCCGATCTTCGATGCGGTAGTATTCGCGGCGATCTTCTTCGTCTAATGTCGTCATGGCGAACCCAAGGTTACGGCGGTGGTCCGAGTGTAAAGCCGCCGTAGGCGCCTCGCCACAAGGACGTTCCCTTTCATCCGAACAAGCCCCGACATGTTCAGACCTCTATTCGTATTCATTGGTACGCGCTACACCCGTGCCAAGCGCCGCAATCACTTCGTCTCGTTCATTTCGCTCACCTCGATGATCGGCCTCGCCCTGGGCGTGGTGGTGATGATCGTGGTGCTGTCGGTGATGAACGGGTTCGACCACGAGATGCGTACCCGCGTGCTGGGGATGATCCCCCATGCCACGCTGGAGACCGGCCAGCCGATCAACGACTGGCAAGCCCTCGCCTCTAAAGTAAAGCAGAATCCGCAGGTGCTGGCGGTCGCGCCCTTCACCCAGATGCAGGGCCTGCTGACCCATGAGGGCAAGGTGCAGAAGGTGCTGCTCAACGGCATCGACCCGGCCCGCGAGCGCGAGGTGTCGATCATCGACAAGTTCGTCCTCGACGGCAGCCTCGACAAGCTGGCGCCGGGCGAGTGGGGCATCATGATCGGCGACAAGGCCGCGCAGAAGCTGGGTGTGGCCATTGGCGACAAGCTGACCTTCGTCGCCCCCGAGGTCAGCGTCACCCCGGCGGGCATGTTCCCGCGCATGAAGCGCTTCACCGTGGTCGGCACCTTCCATGTCGGCGCCGGCGAGATCGACGGCTACCTGGGCCTGACCAACATCGCCGACCTGTCGCGCCTGCATCGCTGGAAGGCCGATCAGGTCCAGGGCGTGCGCCTGAAGTTCGACGACCTGTTCCAGGCGCCGCGCGCCACCTGGGCCATCGCCCAGCAGCTGGGCGAGCAGGAGTACTACCCGCGGGACTGGACCCGCACCCACGGCAACCTGTACCAGGCGATCCGCATGGAGAAATCCATGATCGGCCTGCTGCTGCTGCTGATCGTCGCGGTGGCGGCGTTCAACATCATTTCCACCCTGGTGATGGTGGTCAACGACAAGCGCGGCGACATCGCCATCCTGCGCACCCTGGGCGCCACGCCCGGGCAGATCATGGCCATCTTCATGGTCCAGGGCACGGTGATCGGCGTGGTCGGCACGCTGATCGGCGCGGTGCTGGGCATCCTTGGCGCGCTCAACGTGAGCGCGGCCATCGCCGGCATCGAAGCCCTGATCGGGCACAAGTTCCTCAATGCCGACGTGTACTTCATCGATTACCTGCCGTCGCAGATCCAGGCCCAGGACGTGTACATGGTCTGCGGTGCGGCGCTGGTCCTGAGTTTCTTCGCCACCCTGTACCCGGCCTGGCGCGCCTCGCGCACCCAGCCTGCAGAGGCGCTACGTTATGAGTGAGTCGCGCATGAGTGATAAAGCCGTGTTGAGCTGCCGCAACCTGGGCAAGAGCTACGAGGAAGGCCCGGAGTCGGTGCAGGTGTTGTCGGGGTTGAACCTCGAGCTGCACCCGGGCGAGCGGGTGGCCATCGTCGGCAGCTCGGGTTCGGGCAAGAGTACCCTGCTCAACCTGCTGGGCGGCCTCGACACGCCGACGCAGGGCAGTGTCTGGCTGGCCGGCGAAGAGCTGTCGGCACTGGGCGAGCGGGCCCGCGGCCTGCTGCGCAATCGCGCGCTGGGCTTCGTCTACCAGTTCCACCACCTGTTGGCAGAGTTCACCGCCCTGGAGAACGCCTGCATGCCGCTGCTGATCGGCAAGACCCCGATCAGCGAGGCCCGCGAGCGCGCCGAGGCGCTGCTCAAGCGCGTCGGCCTGGGCCACCGCCTCAATCACAAGCCGGCCGAGCTGTCCGGTGGTGAGCGCCAGCGCGTGGCGATTGCCCGAGCCCTGGTCAACCGCCCGGGCCTGGTGATGCTCGACGAGCCCACCGGCAACCTCGACCACCATACCGCCCAGGGCATCCAGGAGCTGATGCGCGAGTTGTCTACCCACTCGCAGACCGCCTTCCTGGTGGTGACCCACGACCTCAACCTGGCGCGCCAGATGGACCGCGTGCTGAGCCTCGAAGACGGGCACCTGGTGGCGATCTGAGTCGCTTGCGCGGGGCCCCGTGAGGCGGCCCCGGTTCTTTTTCTACTTGGGTGTTCCCGTTCATGTTCAGACCCTTGTCCTTGTTCATCGGTGCTCGCTACACCCGTGCCAAGCGCCGCAACCATTTCATCTCGTTCATCTCGATGACCTCGATGATCGGCCTGTCGCTCGGCGTGCTGGCGATGATCACGGTGTTGTCGGTGATGAACGGCTTCCAGCGCGAGATGAGTTCGCGGGTGCTTGGCCTGGTGCCGCACGCTGCGATCCTCGGCGCGCAGCCGCTGGACGACTGGCGTACGGTGGCCAACGCCGCCGAAGGCAATCCGGCGGTGATGGCTGCCGCGCCGATCACCGAGATGGAAGGCATGCTCTCGTACAAGGGGGCGATGCAGCCGATCCAGGTTGCCGGCATCGACCCGGCCGAGGAAGGCAAGGTCTCCATCGTCACCCAGCATATTGTCCAGGGCAGCTTGCAGGCATTGGTGCCAGGTGAGTACGGCGTGGTCATCGGTGAGTTGACGGCACGGCGTTTTCGCCTGAACACCGGTGACAAGCTGACGTTGATCGTGCCGGAGATCAGCAAGGAGCCGGGCGGCATTACCCCGCGCATGCAGCGCCTGACTGTGGTCGGTATCTTCAAGGTCGGTGCCGAGCTGGATGGTTCGCAAGCCTACATCCACGTCGCCGATGCCGGCGAGATGCAGCGCTGGGCCCCGGGCCAGGTGCAGGGCGTGCGTCTGAAGCTGCATGACCTGTATGCCGCGCCGCAAGTGTCCAAGGCCATCGCCGCGGGCCTGGGCGAAGGCTACCGCGCCGATGACTGGTCGCATACCCAGGGCAGCCTGTTCAGCGCGATGAAGATGGAAAAGACCATGATCGGCCTGCTGCTGATGATGATCATCGCCGTGGCCGCGTTCAACATCATCGCCACCCTGGTGATGGTGGTGAACGACAAGGGCGCGGACATCGCCATCCTGCGCACCATTGGCGCCACACCGGCGCAGATCATGGGCACCTTCATGGTCCAGGGCAGCTTGATCGGTATCGTCGGCACCTTGCTTGGCGGGGTGCTGGGGGTGATCCTGGCGCTGAACGTCAGCGCGGTGGTCGGTTGGCTCGAGCGAGTCAGCGGCCAGCATATCTTCACCTCCGACATCTACTTCATCAGCAGCCTGCCGTCGGAGCTGCAATGGGGCGATGTGGCGATCATCTGCGTGGCGGGGCTGGTGATGAGCTTCCTGGCGACGATCTACCCGGCCTATCGCGCCTCGCAGATCGAGCCGGCCATGGCGTTGCGTTACGAGTAAGGCATGGCAGTACCGGGAGGCGCTTTGCGCGCCTTTCGCCGCGGTTCGTCGCCACGACAAGCCGGCTCCCACAGGTATAGCGCTTGGCTTGAGGGCGGCGCGGTCGGGGTGGGAGCTGGCTTGCCAGCGATGGGCTGCATAGCAGCCCCTACGCGGGCAACTCGATCACGAACCGCGTCCATCCATCTTCACACTCCGCCCGAATTTTCCCACCGTGTGCCTGCACGATCGAGCGGGTGATCGCCAGTCCCAACCCCGCATGCTCGCTGCTGCCTTCCTGGCGCGCCGGATCCGCCCGGTAGAAGCGGTCGAACAATCGCTCAAGCAGTTGCGGCGCAATCGCCGGCCCGGTGTTGGCCACCACGATGCGCAGCCCAGGCTCCAGGCTTACCTGTATCTCGCCCCCGGCGGGGGTGAAGCGCAGGGCGTTGTCCAGCAAGTTGGATAGCGCCCGGCGCAGCATGTGTCGGTCGCCTTCGGTACGGGCCTGGCCCTCGCGCAGCAAGCGCACCTCGGCGTCCTCGGCCAGTGTCGCGTAATACTCCAGCAACGCATCGACCTCCGTCGCCAGGTCCAGCGGCTGGCGGCTGGGCATCAACAAGCCGTGGTCGGCCTTCGCCAGGTAGAGCATGTCGTTGACCAGCTGGGCCATCCATTGCAGCTCCTCGAGGTTGCCGTGCAGGGCCTCGCGATACTCCTCGAGGCTGCGCGGACGGGTGAGGGTGACCTGGGTGTGGGTCAGCAGGTTGGACAGCGGCGTGCGCAGCTCGTGGGCGATGTCGGCGGAGAACGCCGACAGGCGCTGGAAGGCATCGTCCAGGCGCTGCAGCATGGCGTTGACGGTGCCGGCCAGCTCGGCCAGCTCTTCGGGCATCTCGGCGGCCGGCAAACGCGTGGTCAGCGAACCGGCGTTGACGCTGGCGGCGACCTTGCCCATCTGCCGCAGCGGCTTCAAGCCGCTGCGGGCGGCCCAGGCGCCGAGCAGCGCGGTGACCAGCGCGCTGAGGCCGACGGTGAGCCAGATCAGGCGCTGCATGCCTTGCAGGAAGTGCTGGTGATGGGTGATATCGAGGAATAGAGTCAGTTGCGGCGAAGCGGGCTGACCGTCGACCAGGGGCGCGCTCAGACTGCGGTAATCGACCCCGTGGCTGTGCAGTGTGGCCAGGCCGGTAGGGGCGGGGGCCTGCGGTAGCTCGCCGCGGCTGGCGAACCAGGGCGTGCCGTCGGCGCCGCGCACGCGCAAGGCCAGGTCGGACTGGTGGCTCAGTTCGTTGAGCAGTGCCGGTAGCCGCGTGGCCAGTTGCTCCTGGGTGGTGACGCCGGCGAGCAGGCTGCTCATCAATGAAAGCCGGCCACTGAGCAACTGTTGGTCGAGTTCGACGAAGTGCTGCTCGCTGGCGCGACCGAACAGCAGTCCGGCGCCCAGCGAAACGCTGGCGGTGCAGGCGGCGAACAGCAGGGCCAGGCGGCTGCCGAGCGATAGGCGGCGCATCAGTCCTGGCGCTCTTCGAGCACATAGCCCATGCCGCGCACGGTGTGGATCAGCTTGGTGGCATGGCTGTCGTCGATCTTCAGGCGCAGGCGGCGGATGGCCACTTCGATGACGTTGGTATCGCTGTCGAAATTCATGTCCCACACCTGCGAGGCGATCAGCGACTTGGGCAGCACTTCACCCTGGCGGCGCAGCAGCAGTTCGAGCAGGGCGAATTCCTTGGCGGTCAGGTCGATGCGCTCGCCGGCGCGCTCTGCGCGGCGGCGGATCAGGTCCAGGCGCAGGTCGGCCAGGGCCAGGCAGGTATCCTGGCTGGCACTGGCGCCACGGCGCAGCAGGCTGCGCACGCGGGCCAGCAGTTCGGAGAAGGCGAAGGGTTTGACCAGGTAGTCGTCGGCGCCCAGCTCCAGGCCATGCACGCGGTCCTCGACGGCGTCGCAGGCGGTGAGGAACAGCACCGGGGTGTCCAGCCCGGCCTGGCGCACCGCCTGGAGGATCTGCCAGCCGTTGCGCCCCGGCAGCATCACATCGAGGATCAGCAGGTCGTGGTCGCCGTTCAGGGCCAGGTGCTGGCCGGTGTCGCCGTCGCTGGCCAGTTCGGTGGCGAAGCCGGCCTCGCTCAGGCCCTGGCTCAGGTACTGGCCGGTCTTGGCCTGGTCTTCGACGATCAGCAGTTTCATGTGTTTACCAACGGTTCGGGCCAACGTGATGCCGAAATGATACGTGACGATCTGGCGGCCTGCCCAAGCTGACAAAGTTGTAATCTTCCCGTCAGCCAGCTGCCAGCCAGCTTTTTCGACAATGGCGCCATCTTCGCTGCATTGATCTGGAGTCACCCATGAAACACCTGTTCCTCACCGCCGCGCTTGCCCTGACCAGCCTGCCCACCTTCGCTGGCGAAGCCAAGCCCTTCGCCTTCGGCGAGCCGGCGCCGGCAGCCAAGGCCACCCGCACTGTCGAGGTGGTGCTCAAGGACATCGCCTTCGAACCCAAGAGCATCAAGGTCAAGGCCGGCGAAACCGTACGTTTCGTGCTGGTCAACGAAGGCAAGCTGCCCCACGAGTTCAACCTGGGCGACAAAGCCATGCACGCCGAGCATCAAAAGGAAATGGTCGCCATGCAGGGCAAGATATTTACCGCCGGCATGAATCACGAAGGCATGGATCATAGCCAGATGATGGGCGGCGGCCATGGCCACGACACCGGCAACACCGTGCTGGTGCAGCCTGGCCAGCGCGCGGAGCTGACCTGGACCTTCCGCAAGTCGGCACCCATCGAGTTCGCCTGCAACGTGCCGGGCCATTACCAGGCCGGCATGGTCGGGCCGTTGACCATCGAGTGACATCGGCTCCAAGGCGGGGTGCAAAACCGGTAGACTAGGGGCAATTTCGAACCTTCAGGTCAGTTTCCATGCACCCCGCCGCCGAACATTCCCCGCTGGGCAAGTCCAGCGAATACATCTCCACCTACACCCCCTCGCTGCTGTTCCCCATTCCGCGCCTGGCCAAGTGGGCCGAGCTGGGTGTCAGTGGCGATGCGCTGCCGTGGCAGGGCGTGGATTTCTGGAACTGCTTCGAGCTGTCCTGGCTGCTGCCCTCGGGCAAGCCGGTGGTGGCCATCGGCGAGTTCGCCATCCCTTGCGACTCGCCGAACATCATCGAGTCCAAGTCCTTCAAGTTGTACCTCAACTCGCTGAACCAGACTGTGTTCGCCTCGATGGCCGAGTTGCAAGCTTGCCTGGTGAACGACTTGTCTGCTGCCGCGGGCAAGCCGGTCGCGGTCAAGGTCAGCACCCTGGCCGAGGTCGAAGGCCAAGGCGTGACTGCCTCGCCGGGCCAGTGCATCGATGCGCTGGACGTGACCATCAGCAACTACGAGCAACCGCAGCCTGAGTTGCTGCGCTGCGCGGCGGATCGTGTGGTGCAAGAGACCGTACACAGCCACCTGCTCAAATCCAATTGCCCAGTCACCGGCCAGCCGGACTGGGGCAGCGTGGTGGTGGAATACAAGGGGCGGGCGCTGGACCATGCCAGCCTGCTGACCTACCTGATCAGCTTCCGCCAGCATGCCGACTTCCACGAGCAGTGCGTGGAGCGGATCTATCTGGACCTGAAGAACCTGCTCAAGCCTGAGCACCTGACGGTGTATGCCCGCTATGTGCGCCGGGGCGGGTTGGATATCAACCCGTATCGCAGCACCGGGGCGATCAGCCCGCGGAACCTGCGCTTGGTGCGGCAGTAATGTAACGGGGCCGCGAAGCGACCCATCGTCGGCAAGCCGGCTCCCACAGAGAGCAGATTGGCGCAATCCCTGTGGGAGCCGGCTTGCCGGCGATGGGCTGCAGCGCAGCCCCGTTGGGTTCAGATCCCCATGCTGTGCAGCGAGTTGGCAATGCTGCGCAGGGTGGCGGTAAGGTCGGGATGTTCGGCCTCGAAGCGTTCGATGGCGAGGTTCACGCCATCGACGAGGTTGTTGTCCGGGGTGGCTTCCTCAAGCTTCAGCTGGGCTTCGATCTGCCTGGCTTCTTCATGCAGGCTGGCCAGTTCCTCCTCCGAAAGCGGCACATTGCGATCCAGTTGCTCGCGCAGGCTATTCAGGCGCTCTTGCAGTTCGCGGGCAGGCATTGTTCTTACTCCATCAATGACTTGGCAAGGCATGGACCTCAGCGAAGCGGCAAAGGTTCGGGCCTGTCTTCTAGCGTAATCCACCTGCCGGCGCTTTGCATGACCCGTATCAACGGGGATGTATCAGGGTTTCTCGCCCTTGTGCCGACGCTGGGCGATGTCCGTGAGACAGGCATCGAGGGATTCGAGGTGGTCAATCACCGAGTGAACGCCCAGGCCGAACAGGGCCAGGGTGGCCGTGCCGCGGGCCCGTTCCTGTTCCTGTCGGGTCAGCGCCTGCCATTGCGCCGAGCCCTGATCGCAGGCCGCCAGCCCCACCGTCCACAGGCCGGCATTGAGCCCCGACTGCAACAACAGCGGTTCGCCACTGACCAGCACGCAGCCCTCCAGGCAGCGGCTTTGCAAACTCATCAACGCCTGCCAGCAAGCGTTGGGGGTCGGCCATTTGCTGCCGTTGACGCAATGGCCCGGCAGCCAGTCGGGCAGTACGCCGCTCAGGCGCTTGCCTTGTGCTGCGCTGACGTCGTCGAGCCAGATGCATGGCACCTGTTGCGCGCGCAGGCGGTGAAGGGAGTCGAGGGCGCCGGAAGCGGGTAGGGCGCCGTCGGCGCTCGCCTGGACCAGGCAGCCGCGCAGGCCGAACAGCACAGCGGTGAAGGCGGGTGCGTCTTGCATGGCAACGTCCCTAAATAGCCCGCAGGCTAGTCGGCGATTGTTACCAGCGGATGACGGCAACAGTTGTTCACAAAATCTTGACAGAGATATGTAAAACTATCGTTCAGCCAGCAAGCCAGTATACTTGCGCCCTATCGAGCAGCGTGCCAAAGGCCGTTGCCGCCGTGAAATCCGATGGAGAAACATCTATGCGTAGGATCGGTGCCGGAGTGATCGAGCGAGTCACCCAGGCCTGTGTCTGCGCCAGCTTGCTGCTGGCGCCCGTGGCGGCCACCCAGGCGGCCACCGAGGAGGATCCCTGGGAGGCGGTGAACCGGCCGATCTTCCGGTTCAACGACGTCCTCGACACCTATGCCCTCAAGCCGTTGGCACAGGGTTATCAGTTCGTCACCCCGCAGTTCCTCGAAGATGGCATCCACAACGTCTTCCGCAACCTGGGCGACGTCACCAACCTGGCCAACAACGTGTTGCAGCTCAAGCCCCGTGCGGCGGGCGTCGACACGGCGCGGCTGATCGTCAACACCACCTTCGGCCTGGGTGGCTTCTTCGACGTCGGCACCAAGATGGGCCTGCAGCGCAACGACGAAGACTTCGGCCAGACTCTCGGTTACTGGGGCGTGCCCAGCGGGCCGTACGTGGTCATCCCGTTCCTTGGCCCAAGCACCGTGCGCGACGGCTTGGCCAAGTACCCGGACACCTACACCGAACCCTACCGCTACATCGACCATGTACCGACGCGCAATTCGATCTTCGCCCTGGACGTGATCGATACCCGCGCCAGCCTGCTGTCGGCAGAAAAGCTGATCCAGGGCGACAAGTACATCTTCCTGCGCAACGCCTACTTGCAGAACCGCGAGTTCAAGGTCAAGGACGGCCAGGTCGAAGACGACTTCTGATCTGCCGGCTTACGCAAAAGGCGACCTTCGGGTCGCCTTTTTCGTAACAGTTCAATGCATCGCCAGGATGCGCAAGCCGAAGCGCTGCGCGCCGCCTGGCTGGTCGGCGATCCACACCACTTCGGTGCTGGCATGCAGCCCGGCGAGGGCCGTGTGGTCGGAGTCGATGCGTACCTCGAGGCGGTCACCCACCTGGAAACGCTGCGGTGCCTGCACCTGCATGCCGGTGCTGGAGAGGTCGATGCACACAGCGCTGATCACCTGGTCGGCCTGCAGTAGCTGGACCTCGGCATCAATACGCATGCGGATGAAATCACGTTTTTCGCTGTAATCCACGGGGGGCTGGGACATGCTTGCATCCTTTCGTCAGGTTGCGCTGCTCCACATTCTTATAACGCCGGGTGATTTGCCCTGTAAAGTGCGGGGAAGTCTACCTGCCCATGCTTGAAACGCCAGGCGGATGGGAGTACCGTCAGCGCCTTACAGGGCACCTCACTATTTGCCGGACCAGTCTTCTTGTCCTACAACTCAAGTAGAGAGTGGCTAGAGAGCATCCCAGTAGCCGTCTGTCGGTTCTACACAGTCGCTACGCCAACCCAAATCTGGCGCCGTTCGCCCACATGCAGAAACCCAGTGCAACGCTGCTGATCATCGATGACGACGAGGTGGTCCGTGCCAGCCTCGCCGCTTATCTGGAAGACAGCGGCTTCAGCGTCCTCCAGGCCGGTAACGGCCAGCAGGGCCTCCAGGTCTTCGAAGCACACCAGCCCGACCTCGTTATCTGCGATCTGCGCATGCCGCAGATGGGCGGCCTCGAACTGATCCGCCGGATCAGCGAGCGTGCGCCGCAATTGCCGGTGATTGTGGTGTCCGGTGCCGGCGTGATGAGCGACGCGGTCGAAGCCTTGCGCCTGGGCGCGGCGGACTACCTGATCAAGCCCCTGGAAGACCTGGCCGTGCTTGAGCACTCGGTGCGCCGCGCGCTCGACCGTTCGCGCCTGGTGCTGGAGAACCAGCGCTACCGCGAAAAGCTCGAAGCCGCCAACCGCGAACTGGAGGCCAGCCTGCACCTGTTGCAGGAAGACCAGACCGCCGGGCGCCAGGTGCAGATGAACATGCTCCCGGAAAATCCCTGGACGGCTGGGGCGTTCGCGTTCGAGCACCAGATCATCCCGTCGCTGTACCTGTCGGGGGATTTTGCCGACTACTTCCGTGTGGATGAGCGGCGTATCGCCTTCTACCTGGCGGACGTGTCCGGTCACGGCGCCTCGTCGGCATTCGTGACGGTGCTGCTCAAGTTCATGACCACGCGCCTGCTGTTCGAATTCAAGCGTGGCGGCAAGATGCGCGAGTTCAAGCCTTCGCAGGTGCTCAGCCACATCAACCGTGGCCTGATCAACTGCAAGCTGGGCAAGCATGTGACCATGGTCGGTGGCGTCATCGACGAGGACACCGGCCTGCTCACCTACAGCGTTGGCGGCCACTTGCCGCTGCCGGTGCTGTATACCCCCGGGCAAGCCCGCTACCTCGAAGGCCGCGGCCTGCCGGTGGGGTTGTTCGACGAGGCCAGCTACCAGGACCTGGTGCTGGAGCTGCCCGAGCAGTTCAGCCTCACCCTGATGTCCGATGGCATTCTGGACCTTTTGCCCGGGGACACACTCAAAGATAAGGAAGCTGCCTTGCCGGAAATCGTCAAGGCGGCGGGTGGCAGCCTGGAGGGGCTGCGCCAACGATTCGAATTGGCTACGCTTGGGGAGATGCCGGATGATATCGCCCTATTGGTGTTGAGCAGGAACCTTGAATGAGTACTGGTAGAATCCAGTTCGCCGAACAAAACGGGACCTTCGTTCTGAAATTTGTCGGTGAAGTGCGCCTGACCCTGTGTTCGGCACTGGATGCGACGATCGAGAAGATCTTCACCGCGCTGAACTTCTCGGCCATCGTCATCGACCTGACCGAAACCGAAAGCATCGACAGCACCACCCTCGGCCTGCTGGCCAAGCTGTCGATCCTGTCCCGGCAAAAGGTCGGCCTGCTGCCGACCGTGGTCACCACCAACCCGGACATTTCCCGGCTGCTGCAGTCCATGGGCTTCGACCAGGTATTCAACATCGTCGACCGCCCGGTGCCGTGCCCGGAATGCCTGACCGACCTGCCGTCCCAGGACCAGGACGAAAGCGTGGTGCGCTCCAAGGTGCTGGAGGCGCACAAGATCCTCATGGGCTTGAACGACTCCAACCGCGAGGCGTTCCATGACCTGGTGAGCGCGCTGGAAAGATCCTGACCTATCGCGGGGCAAGCCCGCTTACACTCAGCCCACCAACAAGCAGTGCGAGGGGGCTTTGTGCGAGCGGCGGTGCGCCGATGCGACTTGCCCCGCGATGGCTTCAGTCCTTGATGAACGCCGTAGCTGGCGAGCCATCGGCATTCAACTGATACACCCGCGCCGGCCGCCCCTGGTCATCGAAGAACACCTGCCCCAGCCCCGCGCTGTTCCACAGCCGCTCGCCGGCCTTGCTCCGGCTGGGCGTGCGCGGCACCACTTCCATCTGCCGACGCTTGGTGAACCAGTTGAGCGGCGAGCGCGGCGAGTACAGCCAGCGGTTGAGCCGGTCGAGCACATCCAGCAGGCGCCGGGGGAACTCGTTCTTGATCCCGCTGCTGGTCACCTGCCACAAGTGCGGGCTGCGCTGGCGATGGCGGATCAGTACTTCGTAGACGAATGAGTAGTGCACGTCGCCCGACAGCACCACGTAATGCCCCGGCGTGCGCGAGTGGCGGAAGATATTGAGCACCACCTGCGCCGCGCCGCGGTGCGCCATCCAGTTCTCGGCATCGACCAGCAACGGGTAGCCCAGGGCGCTGAACACCCGTTGCACGGTCTCGATCAGCTTGACCCCGAAGATCGGCGCCGGCGACACGATGATCGCCGAGGGGTGATCGAGCAGCGCCTGCTGCAGTTCACTCAGCGCCTCCCAGTCGAGCAGGCCCGAAGGCTTGGCCAGGTTGCTTTCGCTGCGCCAGCGCCGGGTGCGGGTGTCCAGCACCAGCAGCGGCGGGTTGCTCGGCAGCGCATATTGCCAGCCCTGGAAGCGCAGCAGTTCACCGATCAGTTCATCCCGCGCCTCGTGCAACTGGCGGCATTGCCGGACCAGCGCCGCGCAGCCGTCCGGGTCGTTGCCCCAGCCCTGGCACAGCAGGTAGCCGAGCAGCGCGTTGCCGATGATCCGCCGCGAGAACGGATGGCCGTAGGCGGTCTGTTCCCACTGCGCCGACAGGTTCCAGTCGTCGGTGATGTCGTGGTCGTCGAAGATCATCAGGCAGGGCAGGTGGGCCATGACCCGCGCCACCTGGCCGAGGCTGTCGCGGAAGGCCTCGATCAGCGGCAGTTCGTGGCGGTAGCGGGCCTGGCGCTTGTCGGTGAGGCCGGATGGCATCTGCATGCCCACCAGCGACCAGGGCAGCGGCGACCAGACCAACAGGTACATGGCCATGACTTCGGCGAAGGTCACCAGGTGGTTGTCGGCGTTGCTGGAGGAAAAGATCGGCTTGCGCTTGCCGCCGAAGAAGCGCTCACGCAGGGTCTCGTTGCCTTCCTGGGCCGGCAGCAGGTCGGCGCGGTGGTAATAGCAGGCCGGGTGCTGGTAGAGCGCGGCGCCGCTGTCGACCAGGGCACCGTCCAATGCCTCGTCGAACAGGCCCAGGCGCTCGATCAACCCGTGAATGGCGCGCAGCATGGGGCCGGCGACATCGTCGGCATAGACCTGGTCGCCACTCATCAGCAACACGGCGGGGCGCTCCTCGGGGCGCGGGCCGGCGGCCAGCAAGCGGTCGGCGCACAGCAGGCCGTCGGCAGCCGGATGATGGGGCTTGCGGCACGAACCGTGGAGCACCTGGTCGAGGCGTTCGCGCAGCACGAAGCTGGGGCGGCTGGCGCCGGGATAGAGCAGGTGCGGGGCCCAGTCGGCGATGCCCTGGCCGTTGGCCAGGCGCAGGTCGTATTCGAGCGCCACGTCGCTGGGTAGCGGCTGCTCGAAGTGGATATCCAGCAGGTGGATGAAGGCGTGCGTACCGACCGCGATCACCTCGCAATGCGCAGTGGCGCTGATGCCGGCCTGTTCCAGGACAAATTCGGCTTGCAGCGGTTGCGAACCGACCAGCCAGATCGCCAGGCGTTGCGGCTCCAGGCGGCGCAGTACCGGGCCGGCAAGGACGAGGGGGAGGGTGGTGCTGGGGATCATCTAAGGCTCGGCTTTGTCTGCTATGACGCTATCGCGGGGCAAGCCCGCTCCCACAGGTTATGGGGAATGCGGCCCCAACGAAAACGGGCGGAAATGCTCTGCATTAACCGCCCGTCGATCAAGCCGAAAATGTATCAGGCTTTGTCAGCCAGCCATCAGCGCTTCCAGCTTCTCCTGGTCGCGGGCGAACTGGCGGATGCCTTCGGCCAGCTTCTCGGTGGCCATGGCGTCCTCGTTCATTGCCCAGCGGAACTGGCTCTCATTCAACTGCTGCTTGGCCTCGCCGGCATTGCCCGGCTTGAGGATGCGCGGCAGATCGCCTTGGTCGTCCGACAGCTGCTGCAGCAGCTCAGGGCTGATGGTCAGGCGATCGCAGCCGGCCAGCTGTTCGATCTGGCCGATATTGCGGAAGCTCGCGCCCATGACCACGGTGTCGTAGCCATTGGTCTTGTAGTAGTCGTAGATGCGCGTGACCGATACCACACCCGGATCCTCGGCGCCGACGTATTCCTTGCCGGTGCTCTTCTTGTACCAGTCGTAGATGCGCCCCACGAACGGCGAGATCAGGAACACCCCGGCATCGGCGCAGGCCTGGGCCTGGGCGAAGGAGAACAGCAAGGTGAGGTTGGTCTGGATGCCTTCCTTCTCCAGCTTCTCGGCGGCGCGGATGCCTTCCCAGGTGGAAGCCAGCTTGATCAGCACGCGGTCTTTCGGCACACCGGCCGCTTCGTACAGTTCGATCAGCTGACGGGCTTTTTTCAGCAGCGCCGGCTCGTCGAACGACAGCCGCGCGTCCACCTCGGTGGAGATGCGCCCCGGAATGACCTTGAGAATGCCCGAGCCCACCGACACGGCGAACTTGTCGCAGGCCAGGTCGACATTGCCCTTGGCGTCGGCCTTGACCTGCTTGAGCAGGTCGGCATAGCCCGGGATGGCCGCGGCCTTGAGCAGCAGCGACGGGTTGGTGGTGGCGTCGACCGGCTTGAGGCGGGTGATGGCGTCCAGGTCGCCGGTGTCGGCGACCACGGTGGTGAACTGCTTGAGTTGTTCCAGCTTGGAGGTCATGGGCGTGCTCTGTCCTGTGCAATGGCTCGACATTACCCGAGCCCCGACAGCCACTCAAGGTCCGTCGCAGGCATATGGGGAAAGCCTTCGCAGGCAACGCGATCCTTCTGTAGGCGCGCGCTTGCCCGCGTCGGGTTGCAAAGCAGCCCCGGCTCATGCCGGGCCTGCAGCAAAAGGCATTGCCTTCGAGTGCCAACCCCGCCGCAGGTTCCCTCAGCGCCCTTGCAGCAGCTCGGCGGCCTGGTCCAGCACCTTCAGCGGCTCGCTGGCCTTGTGAATGTCCGCCGACAGCAACTGGCGGAAGCGCCGCGCCCCCGGGAAGCCCTGGCCCAGCCCGAGGATATGCCGGGTGATATGGTGCATCGCACCGCCGCTTTGCATATGCGCGACGATGTACGGGCGCAGCTTTTCAATGGCCTCGGCCCGGCTGACCACCGGTGCCGTGCTGCCGAACAGTTGCTGGTCGACCTCGGCCAGCAGGTACGGGTTGTGGTACGCCTCGCGTCCCAGCATCACGCCATCGAAGGTCTGCAGGTGGGTGCGGCATTCGTCGAGGGTCTTGATGCCGCCATTGAGCACCAGCTCCAGGTCCGGGAAGTCGGCCTTCAGTTGCGCCGCCACGTCATAGCGCAGCGGCGGGATTTCGCGGTTTTCCTTGGGCGACAGGCCTTCGAGGATGGCGATGCGCGCATGCACGGTGAAGCTGCGGCACCCGGCGTCGCGCACCTGGCCGACGAAGTCGCACAGCTCGGCGTAGCTGTCGCGGCCATTGATGCCAATGCGGTGCTTGACCGTGACCGGAATGCTGACCGCGTCCTGCATGGCCTTGACGCAATCGGCCACCAGCGCCGGGTGGCCCATCAGGCAGGCGCCGATCATGTTGTTCTGCACCCGGTCGCTGGGGCAGCCGACGTTGAGGTTGACCTCGTCGTAGCCGGCGTCCTCGGCCAGGCGCGCGCAGGCGGCCAGGTCCGCCGGCACGCTGCCGCCCAGTTGCAGGGCCAGCGGGTGCTCGGAGTCGTCATGGCGCAGGAAACGCTGGGCGTCGTTGTGCAGCAGGGCCCCGGTGGTGACCATTTCGGTGTAGAGCAGGGCGTGCTGGGAGAGCAGGCGCAGGAAGAAGCGACAGTGGCGGTCTGTCCAGTCCATCATCGGTGCCACGGAGAAGCGGCGGGATGGCTCGGGGCGCGGTGCAGTGGAGGTAGCGGCTTGAGAATGCATAAGTGAGGGGCACGAACTCAGCGAAGCCAGGCGGCGGGGTGCGCTGGCAGGCAATATTAAGTATGAATGGCTGCCAGTTTACCAAGCATGGCGGGATTCGTCCGGTTTGATCGGCGATCAGGTGCTGGCCGGTGCCTTCATGCCATTGGAGGGCTGCTTACCGGTGCTCGATGGAAGTGGATCGATGAAGCGCACGTTGGCGCCACGATCAATGAGCTTCAGCAGGCCATGCGGGTTTTTGCGGAGTGAATTCGTCGAATGTGTCAGGTTTTCCCAACAACTGGATAGCCGGCATAGAGCCGCTTCGCTATCTGTGCCTTACTTAGATCTCCTGCTGACGGAGGACGCGATGAGATCGAGAGGCCAGACCTACTGGGATTGGGCGGATGCCCAGCTGCACAGTCGTACACATACCGAAGTGCTCGAGTCCGGGTTGACCATTGATGTTCAGGTCCGACTTTCCCGTGTGGGTGCCACTCAAATGTTCATCGGTGTTTATGGGCCGGACGGCGCTTGCCTCCATGAGGAAGCGCACAAGGCGAGGCCCGGTCAATCCATGACCACCGCGATGCTCTGGGGCGTCGCCTTGGCACGCGATCTCGGAGCATCACACGCGACGCTGGGGCCCAATGCCAAGGCGACCGGCGGCGCGACGGAAAATCGAACGAGCCCGTGAGCCTCTTTCTCAAATCAGGTGTGGTATCCAGCAATTCCTTCCGAGGTATGCAGCGATGAGCACCGATCCGAGAGAGCAGGGCGGCACCAACCCAGACGATCCCACGACGCTTGATCCAGTGGAAGACGATCCGCTCATGGAAGAGGAAGAGGAAGGCGACGGCATGGGGCAGCAGCGCAATCCGGATGACCCGACGCGTATGCCTGAGTGAGCGGGTTGTCAGGCCGAGCCCAGCTTTGTGCTGGGCTTTTGATCTTCATCCGGCACACTCACTGCGTTTTCGGCCCCACGCTGTGGATCAATGCCTCGCCTTCGTTTCGTACGTTGCCCACCTGCTTGTCCACGGGGTGCCACTTGAAGTCGCGTGCCGGGCGGCAACCCGCCTGGACGATTTCGGCGGCGCGTTCCTCCGAGGTGGCAGGGTCGATCCATTCGCGCGCCAACGCAGGGCTGAGGACCAACGGCTTACGGTCGTGGATGTCGACGAGACCTTGGTCAGCTGCCGCTGTGATGATCACGAAACCGTCGCGCTCGTCTGGCTCGATGCCTGGGTGGACTTCAGCCAGCGCCGCGAAGAACAGCGGGGCCTCGTCCGCAGCCTGGATGTAGTAGGGTTGCTTGCGCTTCGGCTCCGCAGGATCGGGTATCCACTCGAACCAGCCATTGGCCGGCGCCAAGGCTCGGCCATTCGGCCAAAGCGATTTGAAGAACTTCCCCGTCATCACCGTCTCGGCCCGCGCATTGATCGGGTCGGGCCGCTTCCCCTTCGCCCAGAATGGCGACCATCCCCACTTCACTCGATCGACGCTCAACCCTCCAGGTGCTGGCCTTATCAGCTCTACACGGGTAGAGGGCGCCACGTTGTACCGGTTGATCCGCTCATGGTCGTACCCGTTGATGACCTCCAGATCGAGAGCCAACTGCCGCAGGTAGTCGTCCATGCTCTCGTAGATCGAATACCTCCCGCACATACCACACCTCGCTCGTTTGTCGGCTGCCTCGCGTCCGCGCATTGACGTAGGAACGGTCTGACAGTTTACTGTATGAATATACAGCTATTCATTTGAGTTGATCTGCCATGAGCATCACCTTCCTGGGCGCGCCGACGGGCGGCCCCGCGCTGCTGCCGGTGTATTCGTTCCGTGTGCCGGCCGGATTCCCTTCGCCGGCGGCGGATCACTTGGAGCGGCATATCTCCCTCGATGAGCTGTTCGACCTGCGTGCTCCGCACGTGTACCTGGTGCAGGTGGAGGGCGACAGCATGCAGGGCGCCGGGATCTTCTCGGGCGATCTTCTCATCGTAGACCGCAGCAAGGAGGCCGAGCACGGCGACATCGTGATCGCCGCGATCAACGCCGAGCCCGTCTGCAAGCGCCTGTATCGGCGCGACGGCGTGCTGGTCTTGCAGTCGGAGAACCCCGCCTACCCGCCGCGGCATGTCATGGAAGGCGACGACCTGGTCATCTGGGGTGTGGTTCGCTACAGCGTGCGCGATCATGCCCAGTGACCAGGTGTTCGCGCTGATCGACTGCAACTCGTTCTATGCGAGCTGCGAGCGTGTGTTTCGCCCGGATCTGGCCAAGACGCCCATCGTGGTGCTGAGCAACAACGACGGCTGTGTGATCGCCCGGTCATACGACGCTAAGCCCTACGTGAAGATGGGCGAGCCCTATTTCCAGGCCAAGGAGAAGCTGCGGCAGCATGGCATCGTGGCGTTCTCGTCCAACTATGCGCTGTATGGCGACATGAGCGAGCGGGTCATGTCGCTGATCGAGTCGATGGTGCCGGCGGCAGAGGTCTATTCGATCGATGAATGCTTCGCTGACCTGACTGGCGTGCAGGGGAGCCTGACCCAGTTCGGCCGGGAGGTGCGTGCCAAGGTGCTGCGCTGTACCGGCATCCCTGTGGGTGTGGGGATCGCCCGTACCAAGACCCTGGCAAAGCTCGCCAATCACACGGCTAAGCGCCTGCAGGCGCATACGGGTGGGGTGGTCGATATCACCGATGACTTTAAGCGCGATTGGGTGCTGCGCAACACCGAGGTGAAAGAGGTGTGGGGCATCGGCCGGCGAATGACGGCGCACCTCGAAGCCATGGGCTTCCGCACGGCCATGGACCTGGCGAAAGCAGACCCGCGGATGCTGCGCGACAAATTCAGCGTGGTGGTGGAGAAGACCGCGCGCGAGCTCGCCGGCACGCCCTGCCTCGAGTTGGATGAGGCGGACCCGCCGAAGCAGGAGATCTGCTGCAGTCGGATGTTTGGCAAGCGGCTGACGGAGCTGGCACCGATCAAGCAGGCGGTGGCCACCTACACGGCGCGAGCGGCGGAGAAGCTGCGCGCTCAGGGATCGGTATGCAAGCGCATGCGGGTCAGCATCCGTACTGGGATGTTCAATCCGGACGAAGCCAAGTATGCCAAGGGCGCCATGGTCGAGTTGCCATACCCAACCAATGACACACTGCTGCTCACCAGGGCCGCCACCGAAGCGGTGGGGCAGGTCTACCGATCGGGCTTCCGCTATAGCAAGGCCGAGGTTCTGCTGATGGATCTGCGTCAGCATGGCGAGTTTACCGACGACTTGTTTGCGGTCTCACAACCTGTGGCATGTGATCGTTTGATGTCAGTGCTGGATGAAATCAACGATCGGTATGGTAGGGGAATGGTGCGGGCTGGTAGCGTACCCAACAGCCCGGATTGGGGCATGCGACGGGACCTGATGAGTCAATCCTACACGACGCGGTTTGACCAACTGTGGAAGGTGTATGCGAGATAGCGGCGATAATGGCGGCTATAGACTCCACATCCTATGAGCAACTCAAGTGTGTGGAACTGTATATTTAATGCCCCGCCCCAACGACTGGGGGCAGGGATGCTGTGATCAAATCGACCAAAGTAAAAGTTGCTAGTTATTTTTTTCGTGCAAAATATTCATTGGCTTTTTGGAGAAGGTCAGCGGTAAATTTTCCTCTTTTCAAGGCGTCGGCTGAGGGCTTCCCTGCCTCTTTAATGATATCTTGGCAGACAATGAATTTTTCCATGTAGGCTCGGTCTTCAGATAAAAGTGATGCTATTATTTTGTTAGCATATGCCTCCGCCGCATTTGAGGACGGGGAGGGCATTTCAGTTTTGCCGTGTACAACCCATTTGTACACTTGGATAACATGCCAGCGTAATTTTATGAAGTTGTGCGCGCCATTTTTTCGACCATTTACAAGTGTGTTGTACTTGTAAAGGGCTAGGGCTGATGCGTAGTAGAGTGATTCATGGTCGGTGTCGCAAAACAAGTCCTCGCCGCTTGATGAAAAAATTTCTTTTACATAACGTGCGGAATTGTGAGGTTGGTTCAAGAACATTGCGGCATAAGCGCGTGCTAGCTCGCGGACATCAAAAATCCTAGTATTTTGAAAGCCGGAAGATCCGTATTCTTTTTCTCTTCGCTCGAAGTAAATTTTACTGTCAGACGGGTTTTTAGTGTTTTTGGCATCAAAGTACTTTTGGACAAGCTTTGCTTTGTTTTTGAGACCATGGAATGACTCGGTTTGTACTTCGGTCTGGTTGTTGGTTGCTGCGATTATATCGTCAGATACATCGCTGTTTGCGGACTCTATAAACTTAATTACCAGATTCACGGAGGGGTCAAGCAAGTGCTTGTTCAAGAAAAGTGTATTGCTCGTTTGGCAGCCGTTGATGATCTGATAATTAGTTAAATTTATTTCTTTTGTGTTTGGTGTAAGTGTTAGCTCGGGAGCTACAATGGTAATGCCGTTGTTAAGCACCGAGAATAGATCTTTCTTAGTGGCGTCTTTTAGCGTTGCTTGAATTTTTCCATTAACACTGTTGTTGGCCCCGAGGAATGAGCGAACGTTCTCATCAAAAACTCGATGATTGAGGTTGCCTTCGCTGTCAGAAATCACATTTCTCACAAAGTCCAAAGCATTGGCAATTCCAATATAAGATTGCGGGATGTGAGCAATTTTTGGCATTCCGAAGTAATCGATGAGCTTTAACGTCGCTTCATTGGTTTCGGTAGCAGTTGCGTAAAGCTTCAGTAGTTCCGCGCGCCCCATAGGGGTAATATGTACTTCATGAAATAGTTCTGTACCTTCGACTTTGCTTTTTAGCGCCCTGAATGACGCTGAAATTTCTTTTGCTGCTTTGTAGTTCCCACTCGTGCAATAGTAGGCGTGGAAATTTGGCAGGCGATTTTTTACTTTTTTTAAATTCTTAAGAATTATATTAAATATTTTCAATGAAATGGCGTTGAGTTTGCCTTGAGGGTATTGAGGCTTCAAGCTGAGGAAGTCTTCTACTCCGACGCTAAAATTATTGATCTCGGCTTTTTTGAACGCTTCACCGCTCTTGCATTGCGTGAAAATTATATCGGCGCTCAAATTGTTTTTGTGTTTTGCAAAAATATTGGTGGCGTCGTCTACGGTGGTTATTAGGTCGCCATCAATTATTATCGAGATCCCGTCGATAGATGCATCGTCTTCGTCAGTTGTAATATCTTTTGGATTGAATCGTCCCAGGTAATGCTTGGAGGTTATACAGTAGTTTGAAAAGTACTCGAACAGTTTAGACTCTGGGGTTTTTTTAGGGAATTGGAAGTCCTTTTGGAGTCCTTCGATGTGATTTTCAATTATAATGTGCATAGGTCAATCCGTGGTCCTGGTGGCAATTTGCTATTCTGGCACGAGACGCATAGGTAAAGCACCCTAGGGAAGATTTTTTTGAGAGCGGCACGTGTCGTCGAGCCTAGATAGAGCACTGGAGCGGGTCAAAAATGGGGCAAGCCGAGCGCCATTCCATGCCAGCCCACGCCCTGCAGGCGTTCATTCGGCAGGCATAAAAAACGCCCAAGCCCTTTAGTCATAGGGGTTGCGCGTTTTTTACATCAATGCTGCAGCACAATCGGGGTGTGCATAGGACTATTCGCGTTTAATGCGTTCCCACTCTTGTGCGTATTGCTCGGTCTCGTTGACACAATCCTCGCAAAGAACTGCCCCGTAGTACCCTTCCTGTTCCAGTGCTACTGCTAGTGCCCTGCCTTCAAGAATCACGTTGCAGTCGTTGTGATAGCCACCAGGATCTTCGACCCCTGCACATGCTTGAGTCAGGTGGGGTTGAAGTACGGCCTGTTGGCGATCAGAGAGGTTCTCAAAACCTTGGTCCACAGCCAGCTGAGCGATACCCCTCACCATGGCTTCTTGCTCGTCAAGACTGCCGTTGTTAATAAGCTGTCGCAGGACATCCACTTCGTGGCTCATAGCTCCCTCCTAGCATCACGATCCGTGAGTGGCACTACGATATCATTCGCGCTGAATTTGGTAGCTAGAAAAAGATCAATGGTTACATGAGTGGTACAAAATTGGTACGCGACCAAGGCACTACCGCTGAATGCCTAGTACTATAAGGGATTCAGGAAATATCACTCCAATCCATCATCGGCGCCACGGAGAAGCGGCGGGACCGCTCGGGGCGCAGGGCGGCGGGGCTAGCGGCTGGAGAACGCATAAGTGTGGGGCACGAACTCAGAGAAGCCGGTGCCTCGGCTTTTGGCACCGGCCGATCAGCCGTTTTGCCTAGCGGCTCATCCCCAACTCCGCATCGTCCATCAATGCCTTGGCCAGTGCGCTCAGGTAATACGACGCCCAGAGCAGCTGCGGCTTTTCCTCCATGATGCCGGTGATGGTCAGGTCACGCACGCAGCCCATCAATTCCGAAGCCTGATCCCGCGCATGCTGGCAAGGGATGCCGGGTTCGATGCAGAACAGTGGGTCGGTCTGGCCTTCGCCCTGGTAGAACTTGGTCTTGCCCACGGTGGTCTGGGGCGGGGTGGTAGCTGTGGTCATCGTTGAATCTCCCTGAAGTGTTCCGCTGCCTGGTCTGGCGCTGTCGCGGGGCAAGCCCGCTCCCACGTTGGAACGCAATGGGCGTGGAAGCGGGCTTGCCCCGCGATGACGTCAGTTCAGTCGTCACATACCTGTGGTCTAGTGCAATGGACGCGACTGCGTGTTCGGCATCTGTACCTGGATCAATGCCGACTCCAGCAGCACGCGCAGTGCCTCCATCTCATGCATGGAAGCCAGCATCAGAATCGAGGCGGGTGACTTGGGCTGCAGCAGAACAGCCTGATGCGCCACGCTCTGCGCGCACAGGGCGTACTCGGTGGCCTGGATAAGGGTGTCTTCGAGAGAGTGGTTGTTGTGGGGTGGGTCGGGGACGATCTTTAGCATGGTGATTTACCGTTGACGGTGCCACCACCAGCCTGCTGTCAAACAGAAAGGCGGCAGCTGTACGTGGGTTGACAGACCGGCGGTAAATCACGCAAAAGTTCCGGCGCACGCAAGCGTGCCCACACGTACAGCCACCATCAACTGGGACTGCCAGCGTGATTCTACCGTCACAGCCTGTCAAAGCTGTGTCGTTGATGTGCAACGACAGGCCGAGACTAGAGCGCCCACAGAGCAGCCGCAACGGCAAACAGGCGGCAGAAGTATGTTTGGGAAATGGACTACAAGGAAGGGCGAAAATCTGATTGTTGATGACCTTCATCCGTCTCCAGCGCCGCCGTGATGACTTCAAGCGCGACTGGGTACTGCGCAACACTGAGGTGAAAGAGGTCTGGGGCGTTGGCCGGCGGATGACGGCACACCCTCGAGGCGATGGGCATCCGCATGGCCATGGACCTGGCGAACGCCGCGAAGTCCGGCTTGCGTGCCTGTTTGGCCACCTGACCATCGACAGCGCAACGCTATCGAGCGCCCATCGTGTTGGCTGAAGGGGCAGCCGGACACCACAACAACTGACTCTTTACGCTTTCTTTATGCCTCGGCCATACCCCCACTCTCGCGCCTTTACGCCCCTCCCTCGGACAATTTCCCCATAGCGGCTTTCACGTCGCACCAAGGGGAGATCCACACATGTACATGCTCGACGGGCTGTCACTGCTTCTGGCGGTGGCGTTGGCGGTTTACCTGCTGGTGGCGCTGCTGCGCGCCGATCGCGGCTAAGGGGCGACCATGCACAGTTACGATTACCTGCTGCTGCTGGCGTTCTTCGCCATCGTGCTGTTGCCGGCGCCCTGGCTCGGACGCTTCTACTTCAAGGTCATGGAGGGCCAGCGCACCTGGCTGTCCCCCGTCCTCGGCCCGGTGGAGCGGGGTTGCTATCGCCTGGCCGGAGTGAACGCCGAACAGGAGCAGGGCTGGAAGCAGTACACCCTGGCGCTGCTGGCATTCAACCTCGCAGGCTTCCTGCTGTTGTTCGCCGTGCTGCTGCTGCAAGGCTCGCTGCCACTGAACCCGCAGCACCTGCCGGGCCAGGAATGGTCGCTGGCGTTCAACACCGCTGTCAGCTTCATGACCAACACCAACTGGCAGGCCTACAGTGGTGAAGCCTCGGTCAGCTACCTGACGCAAATGATCGGCCTGACCGTGCAGAACTTCGTCAGCGCCGCCACCGGCCTTGCCGTGCTGGTCGCCCTGTGCCGGGGTATCGCCCGTCGCTCGGCCAATACCTTGGGCAACTTCTGGGTCGACCTGACCCGCGCCACCCTCTACGGCCTGCTGCCGCTGTGCCTGGTGCTGGCGCTGCTGCTGGTCTGGCAGGGCGTGCCGCAGACCTTTGCCGACTATGTCCACGCCGTGACCCTGCAAGGCACCGACCAGACCATCCCGCTGGGCCCGGCCGCCAGCCAGATCGCCATCAAGCAGTTGGGCACCAACGGCGGTGGCTTCTTCGGCGTCAACTCGGCGCATCCGTTCGAGAACCCCACGGCCTGGAGCAACCTGTTCGAAGTGGCCTCGATCATCCTGATCCCGGTGGCCCTGGTATTCACCTTTGGCCACTACGTGAAGGACCTGCGCCAGAGCCGCGCGATCATCGCCTGCATGCTGGCGCTGTTCCTGATCGGCGGCAGCACCGCGCTGTGGTCGGAGCACCAGCCCAACCCAGCCCTGGAAAGCGCTCAGGTGCAGCAGAGCGCGCCGCTGGAAGGCAAGGAAAGCCGCTTTGGCACCACAGGTTCGGTGCTGTGGACGGTGACCACCACCTCGGCCTCCAACGGTTCGGTCAACGCCATGCACGACAGCCTCAACCCGCTGACCGGCATGGTGGCAATGGTCAACATGATGCTAGGCGAGGTGATCTTCGGCGGTGTCGGCGCGGGCCTCTACGGCATGCTGCTGTTCGTGCTGATCGCCGTGTTCCTGGCCGGCCTGATGATCGGACGGACTCCGGAGTACCTGGGCAAGAAGCTGCAGGCCCGTGAGGTGCAACTGCTGGTGGCGACCCTGCTGGTGATGCCGGTGGGCGTGCTGGTGCTCGGCGCCATCGCCGCCAGCCTGCCTGGGCCTGCCGGCGCGGTGACCAATCCCGGCGCCCATGGCTTCAGCCAACTGCTGTACGCCTACACCTCGGGTACCGCCAACAATGGTTCGGCCTTCGCCGGCTTCGGCGCCAACACCCCGTTCCACAACGTGATGATCGGCCTGGCCATGCTGATCGGCCGCTTCGGCTACATCCTGCCGGTGCTGGCCCTGGCCGGCAGCCTGGCGGCCAAGAAGAGCGCGCCGCAAGGCCTGAACAGCTTCCCCACCCACGGCCCGCTGTTCACCACGCTGCTGCTGGTGACCATCCTGCTGGTCGGTGGCCTGACCTTCCTGCCGACCCTGGCCCTGGGGCCGATTGCCGAACACCTGAGCCTGGGTTTCTGAGGAACACACCATGAACATGCCCATTCCCGAAGTGAAGGCGCGTCATAGCGCCAAGGACCAGACCCGTTTCGCCGCCCTGTGGCGCCCGGCGCTGGTGCAGGCCTTCGTCAAGCTCGACCCGCGCCAGCTCAGGCGCGCCCCGGTGATGCTGGTGGTGGCCCTCACCGCCATGCTGACCACCGTGCTTTGCTTTGCCCCTGAAAGTGGCGTGAGCACTTCAGTGGCCGTGCAGATCACCGTGTGGCTATGGTTCACCGTGCTGTTCGCCAACTTCGCCGAAGCCCTCGCCGAAGGCCGCGGCAAGGCCCGCGCCGACAGCCTCAAGGCCGGCAGCCAGGGCCTGGCCGCCAAGCGTCGCAAGAGCGACGGTACGTTCGAGACCGTCGCCGCCACCCAGTTGCGCAAGGACGACGTGGTGCGCGTGGTGGCCGGTGAGCTGATCCCCGGCGACGGCGAGGTGCTCGAAGGCATTGCCGCAGTCAACGAGGCGGCCATCACCGGCGAGTCCGCGCCGGTGATCCGCGAGTCCGGCGGCGACCGTTCGGCCGTTACCGGCAACACCCGCCTGGTCTCCGACTGGCTGCTGATCCGCATCACCAGCAACCCTGGCGAGTCGACCCTGGACCGCATGATCGCCCTGGTCGAAGGCGCCAAGCGGCAGAAGACGCCCAACGAGATCGCCCTGGACATCCTGTTGATCGGCCTGACCCTGATCTTCCTGATCGTGGTGGTGACCCTGCAGCCGTTCGCCCGTTTTGCCGGCGGCGAGCTGCCGCTGATCTTCCTCGCCGCGCTGCTGGTGACGCTGATCCCCACCACCATCGGCGGCCTGCTGTCGGCCATTGGCATCGCCGGCATGGACCGCCTGGTGCGCCTGAACGTGATCGCCCGCTCGGGCCGCGCCGTGGAAGCGGCAGGCGATGTGCACACGCTGATGCTCGACAAGACCGGCACCATCACTTTTGGCAACCGCCGTTGCAGCGCGCTGCACGCAGCCTCCGGGGTGACCGCCAAGGAGCTGGGGGAGGGCGCCTTGCTCGCCTCGCTGGCCGATGACACTGCCGAAGGCAAGTCGATCGTGGAGTACCTGCGCCAATTGCACGACTTCGCGGAACCTGCGAGCAACCAGTACGAAGCCATCGCCTTCAGCGCCGAGACGCGCCTGTCGGGCATCGACTTCCAGCAGCGCCGCTACCGCAAGGGCGCCGTCGACGCGGTATTGGCCTTCTGTGGCATGCAGCGCCTGGAGCTGCCCACGGCCCTGGCCCGTGAAGTGGAGCGCATCGCCCAGAGCGGCGGTACCCCGCTGCTGGTGTGCGTCGACAAGCACCTGCTCGGCGTGATCCACCTCAAGGACGTGGTCAAGCCCGGTATCCGCGAGCGCTTCGCCGAACTGCGCAAGCTCGGCATCCGCACCGTGATGGTCACCGGCGACAACCCGCTGACCGCCGCCGCCATCGCCGCCGAGGCGGGCGTCGACGACGTGCTCGCCGAGGCCACGCCGGAGAAGAAGCTGGCGCGGATCCGCCAGGAGCAGAACGACGGTCGCCTGGTGGCCATGTGCGGCGACGGCGCCAACGACGCGCCGGCCCTGGCCCAGGCCGATGTCGGCATGGCCATGAACGACGGCACCCAGGCGGCCCGCGAGGCCGCCAACATGGTCGACCTGGACAGCGACCCGACCAAGCTGCTGGACGTGGTGCAGGTGGGCAAGGAGCTGCTGGTCACCCGTGGTGCGCTGACCACCTTCTCCATCGCCAACGACGTGGCCAAGTATTTCGCCATCCTGCCGGCGCTGTTCGCCGCCATCTACCCGCAGTTGGGCGTGCTCAACCTGATGCACCTGGCCAGCCCGCAGAGCGCGATCCTCTCGGCCATCGTGTTCAACGCGCTGATCATCATCGTGCTGATCCCCCTGGCGCTGCGCGGGGTGCGGGTGCAGGCCGCCAGCGCCGCCCATTTGCTGCGGCGCAACCTGCTGATCTACGGCCTGGGCGGCATTGTCGTGCCGTTCGCCGGGATCAAGCTGATCGACATGCTGCTCACTGCGCTGCACTTGGTCTGAGGAGAGACTGACATGACCGCTTATGTACGCCCGGCCTTGAGCCTGGTCCTGCTGATGACCGTGGTCACCGGCGCGCTGTATCCCCTGGCAGTGACCGGCATCGCCCAGGTCGCCTTCCCTGAGCAGGCCAACGGTAGCCTGGTGCGCGATGACCGTGGCCAGGTGCGCGGCTCGGCGCTGATCGCCCAGGAGTTCAAGGGCGACGCCTGGTTCCAGTCGCGGCCTTCGGCGGGGGCCTATGCCACCGTGGCCAGCGGCGCGAGCAACCTGGCGCCGAGCAACCCGGCGCTGGCCGAACGGGTCAAGACTGACGCCTCCCAGCAGTACCAGGCGCAGCAGGGGCCGGTGCCCCAGGCGCTGTTGACCACCTCCGGCAGCGGGCTGGACCCGCACCTGCCGCCCGAGGCCATCGCCTACCAGCTGCCGCGGGTGGCGGCGGCGCGGCAGGTCTCTGAGGAGCGCTTGCAAGCGTTGGTGAATGGGGCCACCCTGCGGCCATTGGTCGGGCCGCCGGTGGTCAATGTGCTGGCGTTGAACCAGGCGCTTGAGCGCCTTGCTCCAAGCCACTGAAGCCGGGGCCTGCGCAGCAGGCCCTCATTCGTTACATTTTGAAGGATGAAGCATGAGCAACCCCACCCGCGCCGACGCGCTGTTGGCCGGCCTGCCCCGCGAAGGCCGCGGCAGGCTCAAGGTGTTCCTCGGCGCCGCGCCCGGGGTCGGCAAGACCTTTGCCATGCTCCAGGCCGCCCACGCTCAGCAGCGCCAGGGCGTGCAAGTGGTGGCCGGAGTGGTCGAAACCCACGGCCGCGCCGAGACCGAGGCCCTGCTCGGCGGGCTGACCCAACAACCCCTGCTGCGCAGCGAGTACCGCGGCGTGGTGCTCGAGGAAATGGACCTCGACGGCCTGCTCAAGGCCGCGCCACCGCTGGTGCTGGTCGACGAACTGGCGCACACCAACGCCCCCGGCAGCCGCCACGCCAAGCGCTGGCAGGACGTGCAGGAACTGCTCGCCGCCGGCATCGACGTATACACCACGGTCAACGTCCAGCACCTGGAAAGCCTCAACGACAAGGTCCGCGATATCACCGGCGTGCAGGTGCGCGAGACATTGCCCGACTGGGTGCTGCAGGAAGCCTTCGAACTGGTGCTGATCGACCTGCCGCCGCGCGAGCTGCTCGAGCGCCTGCGCGAGGGCAAGGTCTACGTGCCCGAACAGGCTCGGGCGGCTATCGAGGCCTATTTCTCCCAGACCAACCTCACCGCCCTGCGCGAGCTGGCCATGCAGACCGCTGCGGCACAGGTGGACGCGGACCTGGCCAGCGGCTACCGCCAGCGCGGCCAGGAAGCGCCGACCCTGCGCGGCCGGCTGCTGGTGGGCATCGATGGCGACGAGCAGGCCGAACGCCTGGTGCGCCATGCCTGCCGCGTCGCCCAGCGTCGCCATCTGCCATGGAGCGTGGTCCACGTCGACAACGGCCGCCTGCGCGACGAGACCGCCCGCCATCGCCTGCAGGCCGCCCAGCAACTGGCCGAGCGCCTTGGCGGCGAAGTGGTGCTGCTGCGCGCCGGTGAAGTGGCGCGCACGCTGATCCAGCACGCCGCCGAGCGCCGCGCCAGCCTGGTGCTGGTGGGCCAGTCCCGTGACCTGTTGCGTCGGCGCCTTTTCGGCGCCGGTGTTGCGGCGCGCCTGCTGCGTGAGAGCCACGGCCTGGAGATCAACGTGCTCGACCGCGACGCCCAGCCGCCAGCGGCGCGCACGGCGGTAAAGCGCGTATGGGTGTGGCGCCATTATGTGCTGGCGCTGCTCGCCACGCTGCTGGCCGCAGGCCTGGCCTGGGCCGTGTCGAGCGTGCTGGCGCTGCCCAACATCTCCCTGGTGTTCCTCGCCGCCGTGCTGCTGGTGGCAGTGCGCAGCAGCCTGGGGCCGGCGCTGGCGTGCGCGGCGCTGTCGTTCCTCACCTACGATTTCCTGTTCATCCCGCCGAACTTCTCCTTCGCCATCCAGCGCGAAGAGGACGTGCTGACCCTGGTGTTCTTCCTGCTGATGGCCGCGCTTACCGGCAACCTCGCCGCGCGCCAGCGCCGCCAGTTGCAGGCGCTGCGCGAGACCCAGGCAGAGACTCGCCAGTTGCTCGACCTGTCGCGTCGCCTGACCGTGGCCACCGACCGCCAGGCGGTGTTCAGCGCTGCCGGCCAGCATATGGATGGCTGGCAGGGGGTGCAGGTGTGTCTGCTCGAACGCAGCGCCGACGGCTTGCTGCAGGTAGCCAGTGGTGGCTCGCCAGCTTTCACCGACAATGAACGCGCTGCCGCCGAATGGGCCTGGCAACATGGCCAGGCTGCGGGCTTTGGCAGTGACACCTTGCCCCACGGTCGCTGGTGGTGGTGGCCGCTGGCCGTGGAGGAACAGCCGCTGGCCCTGCTCGGCATCCGCCCACGCGACGGCGAACCACTGAGTGACCCGCGCCGCCGGCTGTTGATGGCCCTGGCACAGCCCTTGGCCCAGGCCCTGGCCCGCGCCCGCCTGGGCGAGCAACTGGAAGCCGCGCGTCTGCACGGCGAAACCGAGCAACTGCGCAGCGCCTTGCTTGCCTCGGTGTCTCACGACCTGCGCACGCCGCTGACGTCGATGCGCGGCAGCATCGATAGTCTGCTGGCCCTGGGCGATGCCATCCCTCCGGACGACCGCCGCGAGTTGCTGGAAGGCACTCGCAACGAAGCCGAGCGCCTTGACCGCTACATCCAGAACCTGCTGGACATGACCCGTCTGGGTCACGGCACGCTCAAGCTGGCCCGCGACTGGGTGGCCCCGGCCGATATCGTCGGCAGCGCCCTAAACCGCTTGCGCGTGGTGCTGGCGCCCCTGCGCATACATACCGAAGTCCCGCCCGAGCTGCCGCTGCTGTTCGTGCATGCGGCGTTGATCGAGCAGGCGCTGATCAACGTGCTGGAAAACGCCGCGCGCTTTTCCCCGGCCAATGGCCGACTGGAACTACAGGTCTCGGTGCGCGACGAGCAACTGTGCTTCGCCGTCGCCGACGAAGGCCCCGGCATCCCCCCGGACGAGCGCGAGAAGATCTTCGACATGTTCTACACCGCCGCCCGCGGCGATCGAGGCGGGCAGGGCACCGGCCTGGGCCTGGCGATCTGCCAGGGCATGATCGGTGCCCATGGCGGGCGCATCCTGGTCGACGATGGCATCGATGGCCACGGCACCCGCATCACTCTATGCTTGCCGCTGCCGACCCAACCTGCCACCGAAAGTGAAGCCCCATGAGCCAAGCCGCCACCCTGCTGGTCATCGACGACGAGCCGCAGATTCGCAAGTTCCTGCGCATCAGCCTGGCGTCCCAGGGCTACAAGGTGATCGAGGCCGGCACCGGCTCCGACGGCCTGGCCCAGGCCGCCTTGAACAAACCCGACCTGGTGGTGCTCGACCTCGGCCTACCGGACATGGACGGCCAGCAGGTGCTGCGCGAGCTGCGCGAGTGGAGCACGGTGCCGGTGATGGTGCTGTCGGTGCGTGCCAGCGAAGTGCAGAAGGTCGATGCGCTCGATGGCGGGGCCAACGACTACGTGACCAAGCCCTTCGGTATCCAGGAATTCCTCGCCCGGGTGCGGGCGTTGCTGCGCCAGGCGCCCCAGGTGGGTAACGTGGCCTCGGCAGCGAGCTTCGGCCCGCTGGTGGTGGACTTCGCCTTTCGCAAGGTGACCCTGGACGGTGTCGAGGTGGCACTGACGCGCAAGGAGTACGCGCTGCTGGCGCAGTTGGCCGGGCACCCCGGACGGGTGATTACCCAGCAGCAACTGCTCAAGGATATCTGGGGGCCGACCCACGTCGACGATACTCACTACCTGCGCATCGTGGTGGGGCATCTGCGCCAGAAGTTGGGGGACGATCCCACGGCGCCGCGGTTCATCGTCACCGAGGCGGGTGTGGGCTATCGGTTGGTGACGCCGGCCCTGTAGGAGCAAGCTTGGCCCGCGATACCCCACAGTGGAGCTGGGTTTACACGACCAATTCCAGCGCCAAGAGCTCCTGCACGGTCTGGCGCCGGCGGATCATCCGCAGGTTGCCCTGTTCGATCAGAAACTCGGGCAGCAGGGGGCGACTGTTGTAGTTCGACGACATCGAAGCCCCGTAGGCCCCCGCATCGTGAATCACCAGCAGGTCGCCCACCTTGGCCTCTGGCAGGTGCTGCGGGGTCAGCTCCTCGTCGTTCTGCGTGAACACATCACCCGACTCGCACAGCGGCCCGGCCACCACGGTCGGCTGCAGCGGGCGGCTCACCGGCCGGCCCACGGCGTCGAACAGGCTCATGCGGTGATAGGCGCCGTACATCGCCGGGCGCATCAGGTCGTTGAAACCGGCGTCGACCAGGATGTAGTGGCGCTCGCCCATCTGCTTGACGGCGCGCACCTCGGCCACCAGGTAGCCGCACTCGGCCACCAGGAAGCGCCCCGGCTCGATCTCCATGCGTACAGGGTGGCCGAGCATCGCCTCGATCTCCGAGCGCGCCATCGCCCAGGTGCGGGCGTAGCGCTGCAGGTCCACCGGCTGGTCGCCGTCGCGGTAGGGCGTGGACAGGCCGCCGCCGATGGAGAAGGCCTCGATGTCCATCCCCAGGCGGCCGATCAGCCCGACCATCGCGCTGGCCACCTGCTCCAGGTGCTGGTAGTCCACCCCCGAGCCGATGTGCATGTGTACGCCCACCAGGTGCAGGCCGTGCTGTTTCACGCAGGCCAGCGCCTCGGGCAGTTGTTCGTGCCAGATGCCGTGCTTGCTGTTCTCGCCGCCGGTATTGGTCTTGCGGCTGTGGCCATGGCCGAAGCCGGGGTTGATGCGCAGCCACACTCGGTGGCCGGGGGAGCGCTCGCCGAGCTGGCGGAGCATGTCGATGGAACCGGCGTTGACCTCGATACCGGTCTCCACCACCCGCGCCAGGGTCGGCTGGTCTAGCACGTCGCAGGTCAGCACCACACCGGCTGGCTCGCCGCCCACCGAGGTGCCGGCGGCGAAGGCGCGTTCCATTTCGCCCAGGGACACCGCGTCGAGCACCAGGCCGCGTTCGCGGATCAGGCGCAGCACGTGCAGGTTAGGGTTAGCCTTCTGCGCGAAGCGCACGGTATCGAAGTGCTGCTTGAGCTGGTCGATGCGCTGGTGGATGGTCTGGGCGTCGTAGGCCCACAGCGGCGAGCCGTGCTGGCGGACGGCGTCGGCCAGGAGGGTGGTGGTCATGGTGGCGTTCCTTGTTTTGGATGCACCGATGGTGGGGTATTTGATCGATTCAGAAAAATAGCTATTTTTCTGATGGCCATTCACATTTGATATCCATTCTGACCAAATTCGCTTCCCCGCTTATTCCCATACCTCCGGGCATGCCATGAAACTCTCCATCCGCCACATCGAAGTGTTCCGCGCCATCATGGCCGCTGGCAGTGTCACCGGCGCCGCGCGGCTGTTGTTTACCTCACAGCCCACGGTCAGCCGCGAGCTGGCGCGTATGGAGCAGGTCACCGGCCTGAACCTGTTCGAACGCGAAGGCGGGCGCTTGGTGCCCAGCGCCCAAGCCTTGCTGCTGATCGAGGAAGTCGAGCGTGCCTTCGTCGGCCTCGAGCGCATCGACCGCTTCGCCCAGGCCATCCGCAACTTTGAGCAAGGCCGGCTGGCCATCACCTGCCTGCCATTGTTCTCGCAAACCTTGTTGCCCAAGGCCTGCAAGGCGTTTCACCAGCAGCACTCCGGTGTCAGCCTGAGCATTACCGCGCAGGAGTCGCCGTTGCTGGAGGAGTCGCTGGTCGCCCAGCAGCACGACCTCGGCCTGACCGAGACCGCGCAGGTGCCGCGGGGCGCGGTCGGCGAACTGTTGTTCAGTGCCGACATGGTCTGCGTGTTGCCCGCGCAGCACCCCTTGCTGGCCAAGCCGGTACTCCAGTTGCAGGACTTCCACGAGGTCGACTTTATCAACCTGGCCAGCCTGGACAGTTACCGCCAGCAACTCGACCGGCATTTCCGCGAGGCCGGCGTGAACCGCCGCACGATCATCGAGACCACCAGCGCCGCCTCGGTGTGCGCCATGGTCCGGCAGGGCCTGGGGGTGGCGATCATCAACCCGTTGAGCGGGCTGGAAGCGGGGCAGGCTGGGCTGGCGATTCGCCGCCTGAGCCTGTCGGTGCCGTACCAGGTGATGCTGATCCGGCCCGAGCTGCGGCCCGCATCGGCGGTGCTGGAGCCGTTCTGCCAGGCACTGCGGGAGCAGGCCAGGGCAATGGAGGCGGCCTTGGCGCAAGGCGCCTGAGCGGCCGGGCGACCGAGTGGAACGTTCCGAACCACGCCAGGGTCAACCCCATCAGCAGTGATCGAAAATGCTCCACAGCATGAGGAGTTGCCATGAGTACGCTGACGATCGAAGGCTGGTTCAAAGCTGAGGGTGATCGCAGATCCACCCCGGTGGGTGATATTCACTTCGACATCCAGGGCGTGAACCACCGCAAGTTGGAGCAGGCCGAAGAACGCCTGCAACAGAGCCACGAGCCCGAGGCGATGGTGGATGTCGACATGGATAGCCTGAACTTGGTGCTGCCCGAGGGCTACGGCCCGTTGTCGGACTGCCGCCTGCGCGTCTACCTGAGCGACGACGAGCGTGGCCAGTTCCACCTGGTCGGGCACCGGGCCAGCGATGGCAGCCTGATCTACACCAATGCGGTGTTGATCGCTCAGCTGAGCTGAATTTCGGCTGCGCTGTCGCCCGTTTCCAGGCGTGCCGCCACTGCCGTGGCCACTTCGATGAACGCCTGCGCCGCCGCGCTCTGGTAGGCGCCCCTGCGCTGCATCAAAACTGCGGTGCGCTGCAGGCGCAGTGGGTCCAGGGCAATGGCGGTCAGGTCGTCATGGGCCTGGGCCAGGGTGGCAGGCAGCAGGGTCGACAGGGTTGTGCGGCGCACCACTTCGGTCACCGCGCCAATCGCGTTGGCCTCCATGCGCACCTTGGGCTGGATGCCGTGCTGGCGGCAATAGCGCTCGATCTGCTCGCGCGTGGCGAACTCGGCGCTAAGCAAGATCAGCGACTCGTCGTTGAGCGCCTGCGGGCCAATGCTGCGGGCAGTGGCCAGCGGATGCGCGCGGCCGACCACCAGCGCCAGGGTTTCCACCAACAGCGGGCGGCTGTCGATGTCCTGGCTGTGGACCTCATCGAAGGCGATGCCGACATCCAGTTCATCGGCCTGCAACAGCTCCTCCATGCGCTCCTGGGCGATCTCGCGCAGGTTCAGGGTGATGTGCGGATAACGCGCATGGAAGGCCTCGACCAGCGGGCCGATCAGGTAGGTGGTGAAGGTCGGTGTCACCGCCACCCGCAGCGATCCCCGGCTGAGGTCGCCCACGTCATGGATGGCGCGCCTGGCCTCCAGCAGTTCCTGTTCCGCCCGCTTGGCATAGCGCAGGTAGACCTCCCCGGCATCGGTCAGGCGTGTGGCGCGCCCGGAACGGTCGAACAACTGCGCGCCGAGGCTTTCTTCCAGTTGCCTGACCTGCTGTGACAGCGCCGGCTGGGAGACATGCAGCGCCGCTGCGGCGCGGGTGAAGCTGTGGTGTTGCGCCACTGCGAGAAAGTACTGGAGGTGCCGGGCAAGCATGGCTGTTCCCATAAGATAATCTGATGTGCTTCATCATAAATGAGACTTTTACCTTATGTAATGCGCTGCGTAACCTTTGCCTCAACACACCGCGACATTGAGGCAAGCAGCCATGAAAGACATCATCGACGGTTTTCTGAAGTTCCAGCGCGACGCCTTCCCCGAGCGGGTCAAGCTGTTCAAGGACCTGGCCACCCAGCAAAGCCCGCGGGCGCTGTTCATCTCCTGCTCCGACAGCCGCCTGGTGCCCGAGTTGGTCACCCAGCGCGAGCCGGGCGACCTGTTCGTCATCCGCAATGCCGGCAACATCGTGCCGTCCTACGGCCCTGAGCCTGGCGGCGTATCGGCCTCGGTCGAATATGCCGTCGCCGCCCTGCAGGTGGCCGACATCGTCATCTGCGGCCATTCCGACTGCGGCGCCATGACCGCCATCGCCACTTGCAAGTGCCTGGACCACATGCCCGCCGTGGCCGGCTGGCTGCGCTACGCCGACTCCGCCCGGGTGGTCAACGAGGCGCGCCAGCATCACAGCCCGCAGGCCAAGGTCGAGGCTATGGTGCGCGAGAACGTGATCGCCCAACTGGCCAATATCCAGACCCACCCCTCGGTACGCCTGGCCCTGGAAGAGGGCCGCGTGCGCCTGCATGGCTGGATCTACGACATCGAAAGCGGCCGCATCGATGCCTTCGACGGACGTACCGGCCAGTTCGTCGCCCTGGCGCAGAACCCCGACGTCAACGCCGTTTCCCACCCCTCCAGGCACGTTGCCTGAACCCCTTTCAAACCCAAGGAGACACACCATGATCCAGTCGCAAATCAGCCAGAACGCCCGCCTTGCCCTGAGCGAAGTCATCCTCCTGGCCAAGGCCCGCAAGGACCTGTCGTTCGCCCAGATCACCGACGGCACCGGCCTGTCCGAAGCCTTCGTCACTGCCGCGCTGCTGGGCCAGCACCCGCTGCCGGCCAGCGCTGCCCAGGTGGTGGGCGACAAGCTCGGCCTGGACGCCGACGGTATCGCCCTGCTGCAGACCGTGCCGCTGCGCGGCAGCATCCAAGGCGGCGTGCCGACCGACCCGACCATCTACCGCTTCTACGAGATGCTGCAGGTGTACGGCACGACTTTGAAGGCACTGGTCCACGAGAAGTTCGGCGACGGCATCATCAGCGCCATCAACTTCAAGCTCGACGTGAAGAAGGTCGACGACCCGGAAGGCGGTTCCCGCGCGGTGATCACCCTGGATGGCAAGTACTTGCCGACCAAGCCTTTCTAAGCTGGAGCCCGGCCGCCTTCGGGCGGCCGGGGCCGTTAGCACGGAAAACTAATTCCTATCGTTTCGCAGGAAGTGCTGTCATACAGAAAATGATATCCCTTTGGGAGCAAGCGGGTTCCCTGTAGATGAAACTCGCGCGCTGGATTGTAATAGTCCTAACGCTTGGCCTGGACAGTGGCTTTGGATCGTGTCGGGCATTTAAGTCCTGAACCCGCGGCATCGCCCTGTTTGGCGCTACTGACTTCAATGAAGTTGGAGAGCCAGGATTTGAAATCTTCCGACCATATGCCGTTGTGACCATTCAGTACAGTAGCGTCGGTGCTGGCTACTATAAATGGATAGCCTGAAATGGTGTCTTTATTCTTTAGGCAAATGTTGCTTTGGCAAAAACTGTCGTACCAAAAGTTTTCGCCTGATGCTGGCAGGCCTTCACTCGAACTTAGTGTGTGTGTTTGGTAAGGTTGGTGGTTTCCTAGCGTGGTGCGCTCACGTTCTCTCCAGCGAGTTCCCAGTATTTGTCCGGTTGGAAACGCATAGCGAGTCGCCAGGTCATTATCGGTTGACACGGTGAGTAGTACCGGCTGCTGTGAATTGCCTAAGGTCTCTTGGTATCTCCTGCTGGCTGCCAGAGCTGTATATCGCGATGCTTCGAATGCAGGGTTCAGTAATATGGTCAGGTCGATAACTCCGGAAATTTGCTCATAGTGCATGTTTTTATTGCCAGGGTGACTCATCGCCAGCGCATTGATAAACATGGGCGCTGTTGCAGTGTAGAGTACTCGTCCACCAAAGCTGTGGCCGATACCTACAATGAAGTCTTCAGAGGCCTCTTCCAGGCAGCTAACACTCCTGATCGAACTCAAAAGTTTCGCTACATTGCCTGCTGCTGCCACACGATCTGCCCCGCCCTTACGCCCCCAGAAACTCAAGTTATCCAGAATTGGAACATCTAATGCTCTGCCAGGCCAGCCGATGAAGATACCCACAACATCACGTGGCTTATCGCGGTGCGACTCCAGGGTCTTGAGCTGCTTCAATAACGTCTGGAATTGAAGGACGTCATTGTCCTGGGTGTCCGCGTCGTGTTTCCAACCGTGTATGTAAATCACGACAAGCTTAGGGGTCCGCACCTTTACGGGTGGTATCTGCGTGCCAGTGGCGCGAGGGGTGCCTCTGACGGCATAGATAACATCGCTCAACTGGCAGCGGTTTACAAATTCGCCATCGTCCGTGAATTCGACAACCCTCAGTAGAGGGTTTGCGTCGAGTCGCGCTTTGCTACCTGGATCAAACGACGAATTGGTGAATGGGTCGAATCCGCCACCGTGCTCGCACTTTATCTGGTCGTTGTCTGGGGGGAGATGGCGACTCAAGCAACCCACTGCGCCCAATGTGAAAGTGCAAAAAATTACTAGCTTTAACATGCTTTTAGAGGTGCGATAGGCACAGTGTCTGTTCATTCGTGTGTCCCCTTGGTTCAATTGAGCTGCTTTATGCTGGCAGGCGTAGGGGGTGTTAGTCAGTTGTCACGCGTATTTAAACTATAGGTGCTGTATGGCTGGCGTGGGTTTTCGTACGACGAGCGTGAATATTTGTAGTTTGTTCGGTTTTGCGAAGGGAGAATTTCGAAATGTCATAGCATGCGCTTGATCAACAGCTAGGATTAAATGTCTGGAAGGGAGTAGTGTGATTTTTTGTTGTTGCTCAGAAGTGGTCGGTGATAACTGCAAGCATTTTCCCTGCCGAAGGGAGAGCGGTAGGGGCAAGTGAGTCTGACTTTTCAGTCTTATGTTGCTGCAATCCGCAGTCGCAGCGGCTTGGTAATGATCGCCGCCAAGCATTTACCGTCATCAATGCGGTCAATGTTGGCAGACGTTTCCACGGTCTCTCTCTAGATTTCGTGTGGCGTGCTGGAAGCCCCGAACAACAATAACGAGGGACCCGACTATGCCCACCGCCCCCCAAGCGTCCAACGCCTGGCGCATCCTGTTCCTGCTGTTCTTGGCCAACCTGTTCAACTTCTTCGATCGCACCATACCCGCCATCGTCATCGAGCCGATCCGCCTGGAGTGGCACCTGAGCGACTTCCAGATCGGCATCATCGGCACCGCCTTCACCCTGGTGTACGCCATCGCCGGCCTGCCGCTGGCACGTATCGCCGACACCGGTTCACGCAGCAAGCTCATGGGTTGGGGCCTGTTGGCCTGGAGCGGGCTGACGGCGGTCAACGGCATGGTCGGCAGCTTCTGGAGCTTCCTGCTGGTGCGCATGGGCGTGGGCATCGGCGAGGCCAGCTATGCGCCGGCGGCCAACTCGCTGATCGGCGACCTGTTCCCCGCCGGGCGGCGGGCAAGGGCGATGGGCATCTTCATGCTCGGCCTGCCGCTTGGCCTGTTGCTGGCGTTCTTCAGCATCGGCGCGATGGTCGAGGCCTTCGGCAGCTGGCGCGCACCGTTCTTCATTGCCGCCGTGCCCGGCGTGTTGCTGGCGCTGTTCATCTTCATGATCCGCGAACCCGCGCGCGGTGCGGCGGAGTCTGTGGCCATCGCCCAGACCCCGCTGGACCGCCCGCTGCGCCGGGTACTGAGCGTGCCCACCTTCGCCTGGCTGGTGCTGGCGGGGCTGACCTTCAACTTCGCCACCTACGCCTGCAACTCGTTCATGGTGCCGATGCTGCAGCGCTACTTCGCACTACCGCTGCACGACGCCGCCGTGGCTACCGGGCTGATCGTCGGGCTCAGCGGCCTGGTGGGCCTGACCCTCGGCGGCTGGGTGGCCGACAAGGTGCATCAGCGCTTCACCAATGGCCGCCTGGTGTTCGCCGCGCTGAGCATGCTGGTCGCAACCTTGTGTACCGCTTGGGCACTGCATGCCGGGCGCATCGAGCTGGGCGTGTTCGTGGCGGTCTTCGGGATCGGCTGGCTGTTCTCGTACAACTTCTACACCTGCGTGTACACCGCCATCCAGGACGTGGTGCAACCGCGTTTGCGGGCCACCGCCATGGCGCTGTTCTTCGCCGGGCTGTACCTGCTTGGCGGCGGTCTGGGGCCGGTAGTGGTCGGCGGGCTGTCGGACCACTTCGCCGTGGCGGCGATGACGGCGGCGGGCGAGGGCGTGATGAGCGAGGCGTTCAAGGCCCAGGGGCTGCATGACGCGATGTACCTGATACCCGTGGCGCTGATGCTGACCATGGTGTTCCTACTGGCGGCTTCGAGGTGTTTCAGCCGGGATGCGCAGCGGATGCGCGAGGGGATGGTGCTGGAAGGCGCAGCGGTGACGGGGCAGGCAGTACAGGCTTGAGTCCACGCGTATCTGTGGTGGGATTTTGCCTGCGACATTCGAACCCAGGGGCAGCGCTGGATACTGATGGGCAGTGCGGGTGATTAAGCGGATAGCTTGGTTTATCAGTACTTGCTTGTCGTCGTCGTGAAGGTTGTCACTGAGGTTAACGCCGAGGCTGTTACTCAAATCTCGGCGTTGCGGATTACCCGTTGATAGGCTGTCGCCATGGCTTGCCATGATTCATCGTCGGCCGGTACCAGGTGTTCTATGCGCAGCGATGCCACCGTGATGTCCTGCGGCATGCCGAAGGTGGTGAAGGTGGACAGGAACCTCAGCTCACCCTCGGCAGTGCGCACCCGGGTCAGCACCACCGGTGCGAGCGGGGTGTCGGGCGCCAGCGCAGGTGGGGCAGGCAAGCCTTGCAGCCGCTGCGCCAGGTCAGGGTTGCCCAGCGCTTCCCGCGCCGCCCGCTGCCAGGCGATTGCGCGTATCTCGTCGGCATTGACCAGATGATCCCCCAGCCCGCCTGGACGCAGCAGTGTGTCCAGCAGGTTGAGGCGCGTAGCGCTGCTTGTCGGTACGCCGGCCATGGCGAACAGCAAGCCGACGCTGGCATTGGCCGCGATGATGTCCCAGTTGCTGGCGATGACGATGGCCGGCGCGGGGTTGTTGGCCAGCAGGATGTGTTCGAGCGCGTCATGCACCATCTTCAAGGCCGGGGCGTCTGGCGCCGAAGCGGCGTAGCGCGGTGCGTAGCCGGCGGCGAGGAAGACTTCGTTGCAGTGCTCGAGCGGGACGCTCAACGCGCCGAGCAAAGCGTGCAGGGTGGCGGGGCTGGCCTTGGCGCGGCCGGTTTCCACGCAGCTCAGGTGGCGTTGCGAAACGCCAGCGAGCAACGCCAGGTCCAGCTGGCTGAGCCCGGCCTGGCGTCGCAGGCGCCGCAGGTGCTCTCCCGCTTCAGTGACGGCAGGCGTTCGCGTGGGGTGAAAGGGAGAGGGGCTCATGCTTCGACTCTGGCTGTCCTTGGCGGATGCGTCCATGACCTGTGAGGTCATTGAGGCGGAAACGACTCTATCACTACCGTGACGGCAACATCCTCCTATAGGTCCCTGCCAAGGAATCGAACAATGAAAGCTGAATGGATCGCGCTGCCCGTATTGCTGTTGTTCACCCTGTACACCGGCTGGACCTTGATAGTCGCGGATCAGTCGCTCATCGCCTTTGGCCTTGAACTGATGTCTCGGCCAGATACGGCCCAGGTTGTCATCGACCTGTATGTGATGGCCGGTCTGGGCTGTGTGTGGATGGCACGCGACCAGTACCAGAGAGGTGGGTCGTTGCTCGGCGTGTTGCCCTATCTGTTGCTGACGGCGGTGTTTGTTTCCATGGGGCCGCTGCTGTACATCGTGGTCAGGGGCTTTGCGCAGAGGCGTGAGGCATGAGTGGCCTGACGATCTATGCCTGCTGCGTGGTGGTGCTGTTCTTCAAGATGCTGGCGATTTCCTGCTACCAGGGTTACTTCCGCCTGCGCTTCCTGGCCTTCACCAATAGTGAGGATGCGGCGGTGTTCAGACGCTCGGCGTGGCCCGCGGAACTGCCGCAGGTTACGCGGGCCACGCAGGCCTGGCGGAATGATCTGGAGAACATTCCGCTGTTCCTCGCGTTGTCTGGGCTGGCAGTAGCGCTTGAAACACCGTTGACCCCGAGCGCCTGGCTGATGGGGCTATTCACCGTCGCACGGATACTGCACACGGCGACCTACCTGGCGAGCATTCAACCGTGGAGGACGGTGAGTTACGCCTTGGGGGTAGTCTGTTTGATCGGGTTGGCGGCCTTGGTCATCGAGGCCGTGGCCGATATCAGCAGCGACGGGCGCGTTGGCGCCTTTACATTGAATTATTCAAAGCCAATAATTATTGCCATTGCATAATTCAGGATAAACCCATGGCCGACATCTTCCTGCGCCCTGAACTGGCCGCCGACATGGCCAAGCAGTTGCTCGAGCCGTCCGCGCTGGATATCGGCCTGCGCTCCGGGTTGTTCCTGTCTGGCCTGCGGCGCACGGGCAAGACCACCTTCCTCAAGAACGACCTGATCCCCGCGCTGGAAGCCAAGGGCGCGCTGGTCATCTACGTCGACCTGTGGAGCGACACCCAGACCAGCCCGGTGAAGCTGGTACTCGCCGCCGTGCGCAAGGCCTTGCACGAGCTGCAGACCCCAGCCTCGTCGTTCATGCAACGGCTGCGGGCCCTGCGCGGCGCCGAGGTGGAGCTGGCCGGCTTCAAGTTTGGCTTCAACCTCGACACCCTGGGCGAGGCGGGCGGCGTGACGCTGGCCCAGGCCCTGAGCGAAGTGGTGGATCAGGCCAAGGCCAATGTGGTGTTGATCGTCGACGAAGTGCAGCACGCCATCACCACCGAGGACGGCCAGCAGATGATGCTGGCGTTGAAGGCCGCGCGCGACGCCATCAACCCGCGGCCCTCCCCTGCCGGGCATTTCCTGTTCATCGGCACCGGCTCGCACCGAGCGATGGTCAACGAGCTGACTGCCCGCCGTAACCAGGCGTTCGCCGGCGCGACCAACGTGGCCTACCCGGTGCTGGGCGAGGACTATGTCGCGTTCTGGCTCGACCGGCTTGCGGCCGAGGGCCTGGATAACCTGCCGTCGCTGGCGGTGGCGAGCGAGGCGTTCGCTACCCTGGGCAGCCGGCCTGAGGAGTTCATCCGTGCCCTGCGGCAGCTGGTCCATTCGCCAAGCCTCAGTACCGGCGCGGACGTGGTACTGCCGGTGATCGCGGCCACCCTGCGTTCGGCGGCGGCAGACCTGGAACTGATGAAAGTCGAGGAACTGGGCGTGCTGGCCCAGGCCATTTTCGCCCGCATCGCCTCGGTGGACGGCGAGACCCGCGGAGTGTTCTCCAGCGAGGCGGCGGGGGAGTATTCGAAGTTCGTCGGGCGCGAGGTGCGCGTGGAGGAGGTCCAGCCGGTGGCCAATGACCTGCTGGCCGCCAACCTCATCATTCGCCGTGGGCATGGCCTGTATGGCGTGACCGATCCGTTCGTGCAGGAGATCTGGCGCGAGCGCCAGGCCTTGCTGGGCAAGCGCTGACGTCAACTGGCCGGGTGGGCTTCCTGTTTCGGCATGAAGAAACGGGCAAACAACTCCGATTGCGACTTGATGTTCAGTTTGGCGTAGAGGTTGCGACGGTGAACTTTGATCGTTTCCGTCGACAGTGCCAGCTTGCCGGCTATTTCCTTGTTGGAAAACCCGCTGAGCAACAACCGCAGTACATCGCTTTCGCGGGTGGTGATCTGTGTGCCGAGCTGGGCGATCGTCTCCTGCCAGGGCGGTGGTTCGCTAAGGTTCTTCTCGAGGTCGATTTCAAAGTTCATGCGCTGGAGCATGAGCGCGGTGACCCAGGGTTTGATCAGATCGAGCATGGTGATCTGCTCCTGGCTGAAACGCATCTTGCTGCCAATGGAGATGCACAGCGTGCGGTCCGGGTCGAGCTGGACGTTGTATTGCGCCTCGTCTGTGCAAATGTACTGGGCGAAATACTGGTCGTAGTACTCGGTGTGCAGAAAGTATTCCGGGGCGATATCCAGCAGATGAAAGAAACCGCTCTGCGGGTGTTCCCGGTTGGCGATGTAGAACGGGTCCAGCAAGTAGAGCCCCTTTACATAACGATGAATGAACGCATCGACTTCTTCGGCATCCGCCACTTCGGGCAGGCTCACCACTTCCACTTGCTGGCTGGCGAAGATCAACACCACCCAGTTGTCGACCTGCACGTACTCATTCAAGACCCGCACCAGCGAACTCCAGAAGTCCGGGCGATCCAGCTGCATGATCAATTTGCCGATCGATCGATGCCAGGCCAGGTTTTGGAGGTCGAGCGGCATTTTCTACCCCTTTTGGGTTAGGCAGGTGTGGGTCGCAGGTAAGTACTCGGAGGTATTTACTCTCCGGCCTTGCCCGGTATAGTCGCTCACTGGGCCTGGGATGGCCGTGAAGATACATCGATTCGATAAGGATGTTGCATGAGAAGATCACGTTTGCGAACCCTTTTTGCGGCGTCGCTGCTCTGCGCCGGGATCAGCACCTCGGTGCTCGCCGCCGAGCCCGGAATGCACTTGTACAACTGGTTCGGGCTGCTTGCGCCGGAAACCCCCAAGGCCTTCGAGCGGGAAACCGGCACCCGCGTGCATATGGATGCCTTCGACAGCGCCGACATCATGCAGAGCAAGGTCATGGCCGGGCGCACCGGCTACGACGTGGTAGTGGCGACCTCCAACGTGCTGCCCAGCCTGATCGCGGCGGGCGTGCTGCAGCCGCTGGACCGAGCGCAACTGGGCAACCTGTCGCACATCGACCCCGATATCCTCGCCCAACTGGCGGTCAATGACCCTGGCAACCGCTACGCCGTGCCCTACCTGTGGGGCACCACCGGCATCGGCTACGACGTCGACAAGGTCAAGGCCGCGCTGGGCGACGAGGCACCGGTGGACAGCTGGGATTTGATCTTCAAGGAAGAGAACATCAGCAAGCTCAAGGGCTGCGGCGTGGCGATGCTCGACTCGCCCAGCGAGATCATCTCGATTGCCCTGAACTACCTGGGCCTGCCCAGTAACAGCACTAACCCGGCGGATTACCAGAAGGCGCAAGACCTGCTGATGAAAATCCGCCCCTACGTGCTGTACTTCGACTCGTCGCGCATCGACACCGACATGGCCGACGGCAATATCTGTGCGGTGGTCGGCTGGGCCAACGGCGCCCTGGCCGCGCAGGCGCTCAACGAGAAAAACAACACCGGGCGCAGGATCAGCTACAGCCTGCCGCGTGAAGGTGCGTTGGTGTGGTCGGAAAACCTGGTGCTGCTCAAGGATGCGCCCCATCCCAAGGAGGGCATGGCGTTCATCAACTACATGATGCGCCCGGAAGTGATCGCCAAGACTTCGAACCACACCCTATACCCCAACGCTAACAAGGATGCCACCCAGTTCGTCGAGCAGGCGTTGCGGGACAACCCGTGGATCTACCCCGACAAGAAAACGGTCGCCACGCTGATTCCGCTCGAGCCATTGCCGTTGAAGCTGGAGCGGATCCGTACGCGGGTCTGGACCAAGGTGAAGAGTGGCGTCTGAGCTGAGTTGATGTGTCGCCAGCTGCCCTGTGCCGGTGGGTATCGGGCAGCACGTTTGCGGCCTACTGATTCAAGTGACTTGTGAAACATCGTCTGATGGCGCCCAGTTGGGCGGGGCGATGCTTTCGCGTGCTTCATCCCCATCTTATGCCGGAGGAGAACAGCGGATGTTCAGCCCAGCCCATAAGACGCACCTGAGTTTGACAATCGAAGGTGTAGAGCACGATTTTCAAGTGCTCGGCTATACCGGGGAAGTGGTGGCCAACCGGCCTTACTTCTGCAACGTGGAACTTGCCAGCGAATGGCCTGTTCTGGATCTCGAGCGCTTTCTCGACCTTGAGGCGTTCTTCGCCTTTGACATGCACGGCAATGGTATCCATGGGCGGATCTACCATATCGCGCAGTTGGGGCAGGGCTCGTGTTCGATCCGCTACAGGCTGACCCTCGTGCCGCATTTGTCCTACTTGCGCCATCGCATCAACCAGAGAATCTTTCAACAGTTCTCGGTGCCCAGGATCGTGGCCTTGATCCTGGAAGAGCATGGGATCGTGGGGGACGCTTATCGTTTCGAGCTGAGTTCGAGCTATCCCGAGCGCGATTACTGCACCCAGTACGGCGAAACGGATCTGCACTTCGTCCAGCGCTTGTGTGAAGAGGAGGGTATTCGCTTTCACTTTCAGCACGGTATCCAAGGCCATGTGCTGGTGTTCACCGATGGTCAGACGGTGTTGCCGTGGGGCGTGCTCTATCGTCCGCCCCTGGTGCATGCCAAACCCCAGGTGCCGGGGAGCCAGACTGCCGTCGTCATCGCCGTGGAGGCAGGCGAGAGCCCGTGTGAGCGCCGGCTTGCCAGGATTCAGGTCAAATTCCCGTGGGACCCCGAGGACAGGTTTGATGACAAGAGCTGTTGCTGGCTGACGGTGGCCTCCGATTGGCCTTGTGCTGTTACGCCTTTGCAAATGGGCACGGAGGTGATGGTCTCGTTTCTCGGGAACGACCCCGATCAGCCGCGGGTCGGTGGGTGCCTGTGTTGCCGTTAGGCTCATTCCGGCCACGGCAGCTTTATCCGAAAGTATTCCAGGCCGATAATTGTTGGCATCCCATAATTACGATTAAACCCATGGCTGACGATTCCCTGCCCGTTTGGACACGCCGATGAACATCGACTCTCGGTATGGCGTGATTACCGTCGTTGACGAACCCACTTACACGTTCGACTCCATAGACAATACTCGGCGTTATGCGCGGGAAATCACCCTGGATGACGACGATCCGTCATCGGTTCATGGTGTGATGCTGGACGAAGCCAGCATGTTGGTGGTCCGTGCCGGTGGGGGTGGGACAGGCGTACACGCACATTCGGCGCTGGTTATCGACGACAAGCTGCTACTGGCCGTGGGCAACCAGATCGCCTGCGTGTCGCTGATCGTTCCCAATGATCTGCTTTGGTCGCGCAAGGTGGACCTGGCGACGTGTTTCGGTCTTTATTGGGCAGCGCAGCAGCGTGTCCTGATTTCGCACGGCGAGCTGGAAATCACAGGTGTTTCTCTTGAGGGCGACATCATTTGGAAGGCCATGGGCGCCGACATCTTTACCGGACGCTTTCAGCTGGCGCCTGACTATGTGGAAGTCGTGGATTTCTACGACACCGTCTACCGTTTTGATGTGGTGTCGGGGGAGGCATTGAAGTGCAGTTGATGCATGGGGCCGGTTAAACGTGCCGATGCAATCCTTCGGCGTCTTGCCAATACAGGGTTCGCTCGAATTGGAAGCTGATCACGAAGCGTGAACCTGTCCGCGCAATGGCATTGGCAATCCTGTCCAGGTCCGCCATGGGTGAATGCTCCTGCGGTCCGGGCCCTTTGATCCTGATGCTGCAACGTGTGGCGACCCTGAAATCGAGCGCTTTGGTTTCCTCTGCATAGAGGGTGTGGTCGGTGATGACGAGGTCGGCGGTCAGCGTCAGCCATGACGCGAAGTAGGCTTGCAGACTGTCGTTTGTACGCGTGACTTCGATCGCGCCGGCTTCTTGCAGGGCGTTTGCCAGTGCCGCTGGGTCAAGCGCAGCGTCAGCTTCCAGGAACAGATCAAGGCTCAATTACGTTACCCTCGGTCAGTGCTTCGAACCGCTGGGCGACCCGGCGTTTTTCTCCAAGGTGCAGGTAGGCGCCACCCAGGCGCCATCGCCAGGTGACGGCCACCTTGTGGGGTTGGCCATGTTCCTTGAACAGCGTGATGAACTGGCACTTGTCGAAATCGGCCCGACCGTCGACCAGGGCGTGCCAATTGTTCAGCAGGGAGGTGTCCATTCGGCTTCCTTGGCTATGGGCGCGAGCATTGTGCATCGTGCTGTGGTCGTTGCGCCAAGGTACCTGCGACTATAGGCCGACACATGCCTTGATCAGCCGACGATGCTCGCTCAACGCCTGGTTGAAGTCGCCGAGGTTGAAACTCATCGGCTTGCTGTCGGGATACCAGTGCGTGGAAGCACCCACTTCCAGGCCGCCAGTGGCGCTGTGCCCGAACCGCCGCCACTGCACGGTATCACCGTCGATCACCTGCTCGGTCATCAAGGCGAAGCAGTCGAAGTTCATGTCGTCGCTGCATACCAGCAGCGGTACCAGGGTGGAGGTGCCATCCTCGGCGGGGATGATGCGCCGGTTGGCTAGGGCGTCTTCTTCCTCGTCCAGCAACCACATTAAGGACAGGCCGCTGCGTTCCAGATCGGGTTGGTCCAGGTGCTTGGCCAGCCATACCTCGATGGGTACATCATCGATGGCCAGCCAGGCACAGGCACTGCGCGAACAGCTGGCTTGGTGGCAGAGGGCGGTGAGGCGATGGTGCATGGGGCGTCCTTGAAGCGAGGTGCGAAGCGGTCGTAATACAGGAAACGCCTGACGATGCCAATGTCAGGTCTGGTTGATCGCGTCATGCCTGTCCTTGTAGGCAATCAGGTCGAGGAACGTGATACCCCGCTCACCGTCGACGCAGGTATGAGGGATTGCCCCCTCGTCCAACTGCTTTGCCAGACACTCGCAAGAAGCGTTGAGCGCGCGTGCCGCTTCCGAAATGGTCAGAGTAGACTTTTCCATGACGATGGTGCGTTCTGCACCATGGAATTCATCACGAAGTTTCCGATATCCCAGCCGCGCGTAGAAGCCTTGGGCTGTGATGGATGAAGGAACGCGCAATGCTGTGACGCCGGCCTTGATCGCCGCTGTGTGGATAGCCCTCATCAGTTGCCTGCCAATACCTGCCCCATGATGGATCGGCGCGACAAACACTGTCCTGACGACATCACCATCGAGACTTGCCGTCCCCAGCAGATCGTGCTGCTTGACCGCCACGAATATCAACCGGCTATCGAGCAAGGCACTGACCGCCGTAGGTGAAAAACTTTGTTCTACCTGGGCGATCACCTCTGCCGGGTAATCCTGCGAGTTGGATTCGTGCAGTGCCGCGATCACGAGGCGACTAATGGCTTGTGCGTCTTCGCGCTTAGCGCGACGGATATGACATTCCATGGACGTATCCCGAACTGATGTCTCCAAAGCCTAACCCGTGTCGAGCGTCCTTGTATTACGAAAGGGCCGCAAAGCGGCCCTGTGCATCTGTGACCTCAGTGCTTCATCCCCAGCTCCGCATCATCCATCAGCGCCTTGGCCAGCGCGCTCAGGTAATACGATGCCCAGATCAGCTGAGGTTTTTCCTCCATGATCCCGGTGATGGTCAGGTCGCACACGCAGCCCATCAACTCCGAAGCCTGTTCCCGTGCGTGCTGGCAAGGGATGCCGGGTTCGATGCAGAACAGCGGGTCGGTATGCCCTTCACCCTGGTAGAACTTGGTCTTGCCCACCGTGGTGTGGGGCGTGGTGTCGTCTGTGCTTATTGCTCAATCTCCCTGAAATGATCGGTGCCTGGGCGAGCTCTCGCATTTAGATCCGCTATCAGCTACACAGCATCTGCCGCGCGGCCACGCCGATCCCCTGTGGGAGCCGGCTTGCCGGCGATGAGGCCAGCCCAGGCAACCCATGGCTAACGGCCTAGTGCAGTGTGCGAGGCTCCACCTGCGGCATCTGCACCTGAATCAACGCTGACTCGAGCAGCGCCTCCATTTCATGCATCGCGGCCATGACCAGAATCGACACGGGCGACCTGGGATGCAGCAGAACAGCCTGATGCACCACGGTCTGTGCGCACAGGGCGTACTCCGTGGCCTGGATGATGGTGTCTTCGAGGGAGTGGTGGTTGTGGGGTGGGTCGGGGACGATCTTTAGCATCTTCTTATTCCTTCTGGGGACTGCCACCTTTCTGCTGTCAAACAGAAGGGTGGCAGCTGTACGTGGGTTGACAGACCGGCGGAATAAGCAAAGTTCCGGCGCACGCAAGCGTGCCCGCACGTACAGCTACCATTGAGGGCTAGCCGTATGCTTAATACCGTTGCGACCTGTCAAAGTCGATCGCTGAAGATAGCGACTGGCTGAGACTAGGGTGCTCCCAGTGAGGCTGCAACGGAAAAAAGGCGGTAGAAGAATATTTGGGAAACGGACTACACGAAAGGAGATAATTCTGATTATTTTTCATAATCTAGGGCTTCGGTAGAGGTGCCTGCGACAACGTCTTGTGCGATGGCTAGAAAATTTTAGTGATGATAGGCTATTGCTCTGCGGATTTTGTTTTTCTGAACTTAGAGTGATTTAGTAGTTTAATTTAAAGTGTGTTGTGTGGTTTCTCGCTGGCTCAGTATGTTTATATGTACTGAGCTGTGCGTGATGGTTTTTTGCAAGTTGTAGGCTGCTAGAAAGATTCAAGGATTTTTTCGATTTTATTTTTTAGGGAGATGGCTATTGCGTGGTTTTGTGGTGTCGCAAAACGATTGATTTCTTTTTCATCTAGGTTGTGGTTTTTTAGATGCTGTTTTAATGTTCGATGTAGTGTTTTGCCTACCGTTGTTTCGATGGATTCTTTATTCAGCAAGTTCCATAGTTTTTCTGAGCTTTCGGAGCCTCCATCTTCATAGAGCGATCTGTTGATTGTTTTACGCTTTTCAAAAAATATTTTTTGTGTGTTTTTGCAGTCGGAAATCGCGAGGCTTACTATCTTGCTTGAAAGCTCTAGGCTGATATTGTATAGGTTGGATAAATACTCAGGTTGGCAAAAGTAGGCCTCTGCATCAACATGGTCAGTAATCCAGGTGTATACGCCTGGGGTGCTGTACCTTTCGCCCCAGAGTAAAGTATCTTGTTCTGTCATAAAGTCGCGATCTCTGTGTATTAGAACTTTTATGTTTAGATTGTTGTCGCCAATTAATCCCTTTAGTAAAGGGTTGCGAGGAAGGTTGTCCACGCCAAAGCAACGACATATGGCAATGTTCTTGGCTAGTTCTGGCCATTGTTTTAGTATTGCTTTGATAGGCTCTGCGTTTTCATCTTCCACGAAAAATAGTATTTTTTTGTTCAGACCGCCCCAGCCAAGTAGATTTTTTATTAGATTGTCATCTTCACTCACTATTTGGCCATCTCTGACCCATAAGATTTTTGAGGTATGGGAGGCTCCACGGACTATGTGAGGACTGTGAGTTGTAATAATGGCTTGAGTGTTAAACTCTCTTGCAGCCAGCTCTAGTGCCTCTATCAGCTTCTCTTGTTTATCTGGATGGAGGTGAGCATCCGGTTCGTCAATGAGTAGAAGCTTTGGGCGAAATAGCACAAGGTATGCAAAGATTTGAATAACCTGCAATATTCCAGTTGCTGCACTTTCTAATGGTCGACTTTCACCTTTTAGGCGTTCGTCGTCAAATGTGACGTTTATATGGAAGTCTTCACGTTCGTCAAATGTTACTTTGACTGAAACACCTGGGTGTATCATTTGTATAAAGCGATCAAGGCTCTCCTTCCGCATTGTTGCACTGGTATCGTCTATCTCGCCAGGTTGTCTGTTCCATAGGTTAAATAGGATGTTTCGTAAAACTCCCCCGGCATCGCCGCTCGCAGCTTGCCTTCGTAGTAGGGGTTGTACCAAGATTGTTTCTTTTTCAGAAAGTCCAGCCAGTCCAGGGATGTAGGCAGTTATAAGTTCAGTTCGCTGTTTGAATGGGGTGACTGCGGAACCGCCCTCTATGTGTACCGAAATGCCACTCTTGTTTCGCGCGGCCCAAATTTTAATACTTGCAATAGTTGGGTTTTCGTCAGTTTCATTGGAGATGATGAAACTAACAATTGTAGAAGGTGTATCTCGAGCGGACGAAAGCTCAGCTTTATGTGCTGTTTTCAGCGGTTCGCTGGACGGAGCGTAGTCTAATCGATCAAAAGATACCACTTCTGACTGTTTTTTTGGCTCTATATAGCTGGCCGCTCGAGCAGCCCAGTGAACTGCTTGAAGAATTGATGATTTTCCGGAGCCATTGGGGCCAACTAGGATTGTGACATCAGCAAGAGGTAGGTTTAGCTTTTTAATGGCTTTGAAGTTTTCAACCTCTATTGAGGTTGGCTTTATCCAGCGGTCAGCTTTTGCACTATCATCTCCTCGGTCGTTGCTAAAGGAAATTATTTTTTCGGCCTCGGTCAACGGTTCTTCTTTCGTATCGTGAGGGGCTCGTTGGATATATACTTTTTTCTTTCTGATTTCTACTGATATGGATTTTGAACCGGCAATTCTTAGGGTGGAGGTTGTTTTTCTTTCCAGTTTTATTTTTTTGGATTGAGTTGGTTGGCTAGATGAGAGTAACCGATCTTTAATAATGCTTTGTTCTTCGTGTGTAATTATTTCGGTTTCAGTTGTCTTGGTGATTCCGGATGCTCTCAAATGATCCAGTATCACCTGAGGGGTTGTATTTAGTTCGTTCGCTAGTTGCAGAGCGGTCGGTAATTCGGGTTTTTTGCTGTCCATTGTTTTGATCTTTATGCTATTTTTTTTCGTTAGTCTTTTTGTTGCAATTTTAGGTTTTGTTGTTGATTTCGAGTGTTGTGTACTTGATGAGGAGCGTGGAATGCATTGGCGCTCGTGCTTCCAATAGGGGGAACTTTATTGTAGTTGGCTACGATTGCAAAAATGCAGCTTCCAATAGCTGTCTAGTATACCCATGCCGCGGCTCATGAAATATAGCCCCCGCATCCCCCTGTTCCACCACCTGCCCATGCTTGATCACCATCAACTGGTGACTCAACGCCTTGACCACCGCCAGGTCGTGGCTGATGAACAGATAAGTCAGGTTGTACTTAACCTGCAAATTCCGCAAAAGCTCAACCACCTGCCTCTGCACCGTCCGATCCAGCGCCGAGGTCGGCTCATCCAGCAGAATCAACGCGGGCTTCAACACCAAGGCCCGCGCAATCGCAATCCGCTGCCGCTGCCCGCCGGAAAACTCATGGGGATACCGATGCCGCGTCCGCGGATCCAACCCCACTTCCTCCAACGCCGCAATAATCGCCGCTTCCTGCTCAGCCGGTGTGCCGATCTTGTGAATCCGTAACCCTTCGCCAACGATATCCGCCACGCACATGCGCGGGCTCAGGCTGCCGAAGGGATCCTGAAACACCACCTGCATCTCCCGCCGCAGCGGCCGCACTTCCTTCTGGTTCAGCCCCTCAAGATTCTGCCCGTGGAAGCGAATCCCGCCCTGGCTGGAAATCAACCGCAAGATGGCCAGCCCCAAGGTGGACTTGCCCGAGCCACTCTCGCCAACGATGCCCAGGGTCTGCCCCTGGGGCAGGCTGAAGTTCACCCCGTCCACGGCCTTCACATGGTCCACGGTACGGCGCAGCAGCCCCTTCTTGATCGGGAACCACACCTTCAAGTCCTTCACCTCCAGCAACGGCGCGCCTTCGGCATTCGCAGCCGGTGCGCCGCTGGGCTCGGCGTTGATCAGCATCTGCGTATACGGATGCTGCGGCTTGCTGAACAGCGTGGCGCAATCGGCCTGCTCGACGATCTTGCCGCACTGCATCACGCACACGCGGTGGGCGATGCGGCGTACCAGGTTGAGGTCGTGGCTGATCAGCAGCAGGGCCATGCCTAGGCGCGCCTGCAACGACTTGAGCAGGTCGAGGATCTTCAACTGCACGGTCACGTCGAGCGCCGTGGTGGGCTCGTCGGCGATCAGCAGTTCGGGCTCGTTGGCCAGGGCCATGGCGATCATCACCCGCTGGCGCTGGCCACCGGACAGCTCGTGGGGCAGGGCTTTCAGGCGCTTCTGCGGCTCGGGAATGCCGACCAGCTCCAGCAGCTCCAGGGTGCGCGCCGTGGCGGCCTTGCCGGTGAGGCCCTTGTGCAGCAAGAGGATCTCGTTGATCTGCTTCTCGATGCTGTGCAGCGGGTTCAGGGAGGTCATCGGCTCCTGGAAGATCATCGCGATGCGGTTGCCGCGAATGCGCTGCATGGGCTTTTCGCCCAGGTGCAGCAAGTCCTTGCCTTGGTAATGGATGGTGCCAGAAGGATGCCGCGCCAGCGGGTAGGGCAGCAGGCGCAGGATCGAGTGGGCGGTCACCGACTTGCCCGAGCCGCTTTCGCCGACCAGGGCCAGGGTCTCGCCCTTGCGGATGTCGAAGCTGATGCCGTCGACCACGCGGTTGACCTGCTCGCCAGTGACGAACTCCACCGCCAGGTCGCGGACTTCGATCAGGGTGTCTTGGCTCATGTCATTTCCTCGGGTCGAAGGCGTCGCGGGCGGATTCGCCGATGAATACCAGCAGGCTCAGCATCACCGCCAGCACGGCGAAGGCGCTGATGCCCAGCCACGGGGCTTGCAGGTTGGACTTGCCCTGGGCCACCAGCTCGCCCAGCGAGGGGGAGCCGGCGGGCAGGCCGAAGCCGAGGAAGTCCAGGGCGGTGAGGGTGCCTATGGCGCCAGTGAGGATGAACGGCATGAAGGTCATGGTCGAGATCATCGCGTTGGGCAGGATATGCCGGTACATGATCGGGCCGTTGCGCATGCCCAGGGCGCGGGCGGCGCGCACGTATTCCAGGTTGCGCCCGCGCAGGAACTCGGCGCGCACCACGTCCACCAGGCTCATCCACGAGAACAACAGCATGATGCCCAGCAACCACCAGAAGTTGGGCTGCACGAAACTGGCGAGGATGATCAGCAGGTACAGCACCGGCAGGCCGGACCAGATCTCCAAGAAGCGCTGGCCGGCCAGGTCGACCCAGCCGCCGTAGAAGCCCTGCAGGGCGCCGGCGATCACGCCGATGATCGAGCTGGCGATGGTCAGCGTCAGGGCGAACAGCACCGAGATGCGGAAGCCGTAGATCACCCGGGCCAGCACGTCGCGGCCCTGGTCGTCGGTGCCCAGCAGGTTGTCGGTGGAGGGCGGCGCGGGGGCGGGCACTTTCAGGTCGTAGTTGATGCTCTGGTAGCTGTAGGGGATCGGCGCCCACAACACGAAGGCGTCTTTCTTGGCCAGCAACTCACGGATGTACGGGCTTTTGTAGTTGGCCTCCAGCGGGAACTCGCCGCCGAAGGTGGTCTCCGGGTAGCGCTTGAAGGCGGGGAAGTACCACTCGCCGTCGTAGCGCACGGCGATGGGCTTGTCGTTGGCGATGAACTCGGCGCCCAGGCTGAGCACGAACAGCACCAGGAAGATCCACAGCGACCACCAGCCGCGGCGGTTGGCCTTGAAGCGCTCGAAGCGCCGGCGATTGAGGGGGGAGAGGGCCATGTCAGTGCTCCCGGCTGGCGAAGTCGATGCGCGGATCGACCAGGGTGTAGGTGAGGTCGCCGATCAGCTTCACCACAAGACCCAGCAGGGTGAAGATGAACAAGGTGCCGAACACCACCGGGTAGTCGCGGTTGATCGCCGCTTCGAAACTCATCAGGCCCAGGCCGTCGAGGCTGAAGATCACCTCGATCAGCAGGGAGCCGGTGAAGAAGATGCCGATGAACGCCGAGGGGAAGCCGGCGATCACCAGCAGCATGGCGTTGCGGAACACATGGCCGTAGAGCACGCGGGTGCGGCTCAGGCCCTTGGCCTTGGCGGTGACCACGTACTGCTTGTTGATCTCGTCGAGGAAGCTGTTCTTGGTCAGCAGGGTCATGGTGGCGAAGTTGCCGATCACCAGGGCGGTGATGGGCAGCACCAGGTGCCAGAAGTAGTCGAGGACCTTGCCGGTGGTGCTGAGTTCGTCGAAGTTGTTGGAGGTGAGCCCGCGCAGCGGGAACCAGTCGAAGTAGCTGCCGCCGGCGAACAGCACGATCAGCAGGATGGCGAACAGGAACGCCGGGATGGCGTAGCCGACGATGATCGCCGAGCTGGTCCACACGTCGAAGTGGCTGCCGTGGCGCACCGCCTTGGCGATCCCCAGCGGGATCGACACCAGGTACATGATCAGCGTGCTCCACAGCCCCAGCGAGATGGACACGGGCATCTTCTCGGCGATCAGGTCGATGACCTTGGCGTCGCGGAAGAAACTGTTTCCGAAGTCCAGCTGGGCATAGTTCTTGACCATGATCCACAGCCGCTCGGGCGCGGACTTGTCGAAGCCGTACATGCGCTCGATCTCGGCGATCAGCGCCGGGTCCAGGCCTTGCGCGCCACGGTAGTTGGAGCCGGCCACCGAGACTTCGGCGCCGCCGCCGGCGATGCGGCTGGTGGCGCCTTCGAAGCCTTCGAGCTTGGCGATCATCTGCTCCACCGGGCCGCCGGGGGCGGCCTGGACGATGATGAAGTTGATGATGAGGATGCCGAACAGGGTGGGGATGATCAGCAGCAGGCGCCGCAGGATATAGGCCAGCATGTCAGTTGGCCTCATCCGGTGCGGCGGCTTCGCTTACCGCGGGCGTGACGTCGGGCTTGATCCACCAGGTGTCGATGCCGATGTCGTACTTGGGCGATACGGCGGGGTGGCCGATATGGTTCCAGTAGGCCACGCGCCAGGTCTTGATGTGCCAGTTGGGGATCACGTAGTAACCCCATTGCAGCACGCGGTCCAGGGCGCGGCAGTGCTCGATCAGGCTCTGCCGTGAGTCGGCGTTGATCAACTGCTCCACCAGCTGGTCGATGCCAGGGTCGCGCAGGCCGATGAAGTTGCGGCTGCCGGGGTTGTCGGCGGCGGCGCTGTTCCAGTACTCGCGTTGCTCGTTGCCGGGCGAGTTGGATTGCGCGAAGCCGCCGACGATCATGTCGTAGTCACGCGAGCGCAGGCGGGTGATGTACTGCGAAACGTCCACGCGGCGGATCTCGAGGTTGATGCCGAGGTCCGCGAGGTTGCGCTTGAACGGCAGCAGCACGCGCTCGAACTGGGTCTGGGCCAGCAGGAACTCGATGGTCATCGGCTTGCCGTCTTTATCGACCATCTTGTCGTCGACGACCTTCCAGCCGGCCTCCTGCAGCAGCTTGTAGGCCTGGCGCTGCTGGTCGCGGATCATGCCGCTGCCGTCGGTGACCGGGTTGTGGAAGGCGCCGTTGAACACTTCGTCCGGCACCTTGCCGCGCAGCGGCTCGAGGATCTTCAGCTCGGCGGGGCTGGGCAGGCCGCTGGCGGCCATTTCGGAGTTCTCGAAGTAGCTGCCGGTGCGGGTGTAGGCGCCATTGAACAGCTGCTTGTTGGTCCACTCGAAGTCCAGCAGCAGGCTGATGGCGTGGCGCACGCGGATGTCCTGGAACATCGGCTTGCGCAGGTTGAAGATGAAGCCCTGCATGCCCACCGGGGTACCGTTGGGCAGTTCTTCCTTGATCAGCCGGCCGTCGCGCACGGCGGGCACGTCGTAGGCGGTGGCCCAGTTCTTCGCGCTCACCTCCAGGCCGTAGTCGAACTGGCCGGCCTTGAGCGCCTCTAGGGCGACGGTGTTGTCGCGGTAGGAGTCGAAGGTCATCACGTCGAAATTGTAGAAGCCGCGGTTGATCGGCAGGTCCTTGGCCCAGTAGTCCTTGACCCGCTCGTAGCGGATCGAGCGGCCGGCCTTCACCTCGGCGACCTTGTACGGGCCGCTGCCGAGCGGGATCTCCAGGTTGCCGCGGTCGAAGTCGCGGCCTTGGTACCAGTGCTTGGGCAGCACAGGCAACTGGCCGAGGATCAGCGGCAGCTCGCGGTTGTTGTTGTGCTTGAACTTGAACAGCACCTTGAGCGGCGCTTCGGCGACTACTTCGGCGACATCGCCGTAGTACTGGCGGTACAGCGGCGCACCATCCTTGATCAGGGCATTGAAGGTGAACACCACGTCCTCGGCGCGCATCGGGTGGCCGTCGTGGAAGCGTGCCTCGGGGCGCAGGTAGAAGCGCACCCAGCTGTTGTCGGGGGCCTTTTCGATCTTGCCGGCCACCAGGCCGTACTCGGTGAAGGGTTCGTCCAGGCTCTGGCGCATCAGGGTGTCGTAGATTGCGCCGACGTTGTCGGCGGGTACGCCCTTGTTGATGAACGGGTTGAGGCTGTCGAAGCCGCCGAAGCTGGACTGGCGGAAGGTGCCGCCCTTCGGTGCGTCGGGGTTGACGTACTCGAAGTGCTTGAAGTTGGCCGGGTATTTCGGTGCCTCGTCGTACAGGGTCAGGGCGTGTTGCGGGGCGGCCACGGCCGGGAGCGTGAGGCAGGTCAGCAGCAGGCTGGCGGCCAGGCGGCGCAGGGTCGGCGTCATTTGGCTTTCTCCGAAGTCTTCTTGATCCACCAGCTGTTCAGCCCGAGGGTGTAGGGCGGAGTGGTGACGAAGGCGAACCGGTTGCGGTAGGCCAGGCGGTGATTGTCGAGGTACCAGTTGGGGATCATGTAGTACTGCCATGAGAGCACGCGGTCCAGGGCGCGCGCGGCGGCGATCTGGTCATCGCGGCTGCGGGCGGCGAGCAAGGTGTCGAGCAGGTGGTCGACCACCGGGTCCTTCACGCCAGCATAGTTCTTGCTGCCCTTGGTGGCGGCCTGGCTTGAGTGGAAATACAGCCACTGCTCGAGGCCCGGGCTCAGGGTCTGGTTCAGGGTCATCAGGATCATGTCGAAATCGAACTGGTCGAGCCGTTGTTTGTACTGGGCCCGGTCCACGGTGCGCAAGCGCGCATCGATGCCGATGCTGGCCAGATTTTCGACATAAGGTTGCAGGATGCGTTCGAGGTTGGGGTTCACCAGCAGCAACTCCAGCCTGAACGGTTGGCCTGTGCTGTCCACCAGGCGCTGGCCGTTGAGCTTCCAGCCGGCCTGGGCGAGCAATGCCAGGGCCTGGCGCAGGGCCGGGCGGCTGATGCCGCTGCCGTCGGTGTGGCTGACCTGGTAGGGCTCGGTGAACAGCTTGTCCGGCAGCTGGTCGCGGAATGGCTTGAGCAACAGCCATTCCTTGCCGGTGGGCAGGCCGCTGGCGGTGAAGTCGCTGTTGGGGTAGTAGCTGGTCGAGCGGCGGTAGGCGCTGCTGAACAGGGCGCGGTTGGTCCACTCGAAGTCGAGCATCAGGCCCAGCGCCTGGCGCACCCGTGGGTCGCTGAACGCGGCGCGGCGGCTGTTCATGAACAGGCCTTGGGTCTGGGTGGGGATCTTGTGCGGGATCTGCGCCTTGATCACTTCGCCACGGCGCACGGCGGGGAAGTTGTAGCCGTTGGCCCAGTTCTTCGCCTGGTGCTCGATGTAGATGTCGAATTCACCGGCCTTGAACGCCTCGAAGGCCACGGTGGCGTCGCGGTAGAACTCGTATTCGACGCGCTTGAAGTTGTACTTGCCGCGGTTAACCGCCAGGTCCTTGCCCCAGTAGTCCTTCACCCGTTCGAACACCAGCCGGCGACCGGGTTGCACTTCGCTGATGCGGTAGGGGCCGCTGCCCAGCGGCGGTTCGAAGGTGGTGGCCTTGAAGTCGCGCTTGGCCCAGTAGTGCTTGGGCAGCACCGGCATCTCGCCCAGGCGCAGGATCAGCAGCGGGTTGCCGGCGCGTTTGAACACGAAGCGGATGCGCAGCGGCCCGAGGATATCGACCCGGGCCACTTCCTGCAGGTTGGTGCGGTAGATCGGGTGGCCGTCCTTGAGCAGGGTGCGGTAGGAAAACGCCACGTCCTGCGCGGTGATCGGCACGCCATCGTGGAAGCGCGCCTCGGGGCGCAGGTTGAACACCACCCAGCTGCGGTCCTCGCTGTACTCGACTGAGCGGGCGATCAGGCCATAGCTGGAGGTGGGCTCGTCGCCCGAGGGGTCGTACATGCCGGTGCCGACCATCAGCGGCTCGTTGAGCTCGTTGATGCCGTACTGCAGGAAGTTGGGCGTGGTGACCGGGCTCGAGCCCTTGAAGGTGTAGGGGTTGAGCGTGTCGAAGGTGCCGAAGGCCATGGCCCGCAACGTGCCGCCTTTAGGGGCTTGCGGGTTGACCCAGTCGAAGTGGGTGAAGCTGGCCGGGTACTTGAGCGTGCCGAACTGTGCGTATCCGTGGCTTTCGCTCACCATCGCGACGGCGGGGAAGCTCAAGGCCAGGCTGAGTGACAGCAGGAGGGGACGTATCAAGTCGGCATCCGATCCAGAGGGCGTTGGGCTTGGTTCGGGGTACAGTAACAGCTTGTCTGGAATGGAAAAAGGGTAGGGCGCGGGGCTTTGCTTCAGCCTTCAAAGCATCGCGGGGCCAGCCCGCTCCCACGCCGATCGTGACTGGCGTGGGAGGAGAGCTGGCCCCGCGAGCGAGGTATCAGCGCGCCAGGTAGACGGTCAGAGTCTGGCCTGGCTTTAGCGCATGCCCGGTGCGTGGATTCCAGCGCTTGAGGTGCTTCATCTCGACGTTGAAACGCTTGGCCACCAGGTAGTACGAGTCACCCTTGCGCACCTTGTACTGGGTGGAGCGCTGTTTCGAGTCGGCCACGCGGTTGGCCGCCGCGCTCGGCGCGCTGCCGCCACGCAGGGCCAGGACCTGGCCGACCTTGAGGTTGTTGCCACGGATGCGGTTCCAGCTTTGCAGCTGCTTGACCGACACCCGGTTAGCCTTGGCGATGCTGCCCAGGTTGTCGCCACGCTTGACCCGGTAGCTGCGCGCCGCAGGCGCCTTGGCCTCGGCCAGGGCGGCCTGGAACACGGCCTTGTTCGGTTGCAGGCTGACCAGTTCCTCGGGCTTGAGGTTGGACATGCGGTCGCTCAGCAGTTGCGCCTTGGCGGTTGGCACCAGCAGTTGCTGCGGACCGTCCACGGTCATGCGCTTCTTGAAAGCGGGGTTGAGCTGGATCAGTTCGTCTTCGTCGATGTCGGCGAAGGCGGCCACGCGGGACAGGTCGAGGCGGTCGTTGATGGCGACGGCTTCGAAGTACGGCTCGTTGGCGATCGGGTTCAGGTTGACCCCGTAGGCGGCCGGGGTGTTGACCACCTGCGACAGGGCCAGCAGCTTGGGCACGTAGTCGCGGGTTTCCTGCGGCAGCGGCAGGTTCCAGTAGTCGGTCGGCAGGCCCAGGCGCTCGTTGCGCTCGATGGCGCGGCTGACGGTGCCTTCACCGGCGTTGTAGGCCGCCAGGGCCAGCAGCCAGTCGCCGTTGAACATGTCGTGCAGGCGGTTCAGGTAGTCCAGCGCGGCGTTGGTCGAGGCGGTGACGTCGCGACGGCCATCGTAGAAGTTGGTCTGACGCAGGTTGAAGTGGCGCCCGGTGGACGGGATGAACTGCCACATGCCGGCGGCGTGCGCGCGGGAGTAGGCCATCGGGTTGTAGGCGCTCTCGATGGCCGGCAGCAGGGCCAGCTCCAGCGGCATGTCGCGTTCTTCGAGGCGCTCGACGATGTAGTGCAGGTAGAGGCTGCCGCGCTCGCCGGCGTTCTCGAGGAACGACGGGTTGCTGGCGAACCACAGGCGCTGCTGTTCGATGCGCGGGTTGACGTCCATGCCGTCCTGCAGGGCGAAGCCCTGGCGCATGCGCTCCCAGACGTCCTGCGGCGGTGCCTGCTCCTTGGGCTTGACCACCAGCGGCGCCGGTTTGTGCTTGATCCGCGCCTGGTAGTTGTGCGCGCGAACGCTGTCGGCTTCGTCGAGCTGACGGGTGCTCTGGCAGCCGACCAGGGTGGCGGCCAGCGCCAATGCACTGATCTGGGCCAGTCGCGTCAGGGCGACCGAATGAGAGGTTCTGCGGCTACGGGAAGACATCGGCGGGGACGGTTATCCGGGCAAAAAAGTTGGGCGATTCTAGAAACCGCTCCCGGCCGGGTCAACCATCGGGCCTATGATGCGATATATCTTGGGGTTATCAGAACACGTCCTTCCAAGACCTCAAGGCAGCAAAAACAGTGGCTTGGGTGGGGTTGGAATGTCCCTTCCATTCGTCTGCTTTTTGTTTAACGAATGTTTCAGCGGTGCGCAAAAACGGATTGGTCAGGCGCTCCAAACCGATGTTGGAAGGCAAGGTGATGCGATTGTCGGCGCGCAACCGGGTAACGTCCTCGAACCGTTGGCGAACGTGTTCGTTGTCGGGTTCCACGGCACGGGCGAAGCGCAGGTTGCTCAGGGTGTATTCGTGGGCGCAGTACACTTCGGTCGCGGCAGGCAGCGCCGCCAGGCGTTGCAGCGAGTGGTGCATCTGCTCAGGCGTGCCTTCGAACAAGCGGCCGCAGCCGGCGGCGAACAGGGTGTCGCCACTGAACAGTAGCGGTGTGGGCGATTGCGCAGTGTAATAGGCGATGTGCCCCAGGGTGTGGCCGGGCATGGCCAGGACCTCGAAGGCCAGGCCCAGTACCTCGATGCATGCACCGTCTTCCAGGGCGATATCGCGGCCCGGAATACGTTCGCTGGCCGGGCCGTACACCTGGGCGCCGGTGGCCTGTTTCAAGGCTTCGACGCCGCCGACATGGTCATGGTGGTGGTGGGTGACGAGGATTGCCTCCAATGCCCAGTCCGGGTGCTGCTCCAGCCATGCGCGCACCGGCCCGGCGTCACCGGGGTCGACCACTGCGCAGCGGCGATTGGCAGTATCCTGTAACAACCAGATGTAGTTGTCGTTGAAAGCGGGTAGGGCATCGATCTGTATCATGTGCGGATCCGTATCGCCAAGCCTGGACATTGAGGGCATCTTAGCCGCGATGGCGCGAGCGGAGAACCTTCGAGGGAGAACGCAATGACCGACCAAGCCTTCGCCCAGGCCGACCCCGACTGGGTCGAACTGATCCGCCTGGCCCGCGACTGGTTCGATGGGCCTCTTGGGCAGTTGATGCTCAAGGAGGAGGAAAAGTTGCTCGAAGAAGAGCTGCGGCGCTTCTTCGGTGGCTACCTTGTGCATTACGGCCCCTGCGCCGAATCCCCGCCCAACGCCCCGCAGGTGCAGCGCAACGTGCGCCTGGGCGCGCCGCTGCCGGGGGTGGAGATCGTCTGCGAGGAGCAGGCCTGGCCGTTGTCGGAGCATGCCGCCGACGTGGTGGTGCTGCAGCATGGCCTGGACTTCAGCCTGTCCCCCCATGGCCTGTTACGCGAGGCCGCCAGTTCCGTGCGCCCTGGTGGCCACCTGCTGATCATCGGGATCAACCCGTGGAGCAGTTGGGGCATACGCCATTTCTTTAGCAACGGGGCCTTGCGCAAGGCCCGATGCATCTCGCCGTCGCGGGTTGGCGACTGGCTCAACCTGCTGGGCTTCGCGCTGGAGAAACGCCGCTTCGGGTGTTATCGTCCGCCGCTTGCCTCGCCGGCCTGGCAACAGCGTATGGCTGGCTGGGAGCGCGTAGCCGGAGGCTGGCAAACCGCCGGCGGCGGTGTCTACCTGCTGGTGGCGCGCAAGATGGTGGTGGGCTTGCGGCCGCTGCGCCTGGAGCGCCGCGAGCCGATGGGCAAACTGCTGCCGCTGCCGCTGGCCAAGGTCAACCGCAGTGCCACCCATCCCGAATCCGAAAAGCACTGAACACGAGTGGTACATGAGCGATAGCGTCGAGATCTACACCGATGGTGCCTGCAAGGGCAACCCTGGCCCGGGCGGCTGGGGCGTGCTGATGGTTTTCAAGGGCGTCGAGAAGGAACTGTGGGGTGGCGAGCGCGAGACCACCAACAACCGCATGGAGCTGATGGCGGCGATCGAGGGCTTGAAGGCGCTCAAGCGTGAGTGCGAGGTGGTGCTGACCACCGATTCGCAGTACGTCATGAAGGGCATCAACGAGTGGATGGTCAACTGGAAGAAGCGTGGCTGGAAGACCGCCGCGAAAGAGCCGGTGAAGAACGCCGACCTGTGGATGCAGCTCGATGAACAGGTCAACCGGCACAAGGTGACCTGGAAGTGGGTCCGTGGGCATATCGGCCATCCGGGCAACGAGCGGGCCGACCAGCTTGCCAATCGTGGGGTTGATGAGGTTCGCGCTCAGCGTTGATCCGATTGGGGCTGCTGTGCAGCCCATCGCGGCTGAAGCCGCTCCTACCCCGATCCGCGTGCTTCCTGTAGGAGCGGCTTCAGCCGCGATGGGCCGCAAAGCGGCCCCGATTTCGTTATACTCCCACCCCGAATTCAAGCACCGCCAGTTGGAGTCCCCGCGTGGAGCAGCAGCAAGACAAACGGTTCGTCATCCTCGACACCGAGACCACCGGCATGCCGGTGGCCGAAGGCCACCGCATCATCGAGATCGGTTGCGTCGAGGTCGTGGGCCGGCGCCTGACCGGGCGGCACTTCCATGTCTACCTGCAGCCCGACCGCGAGAGTGACGAGGGCGCGATCAACGTCCACGGCATCACCGATGCCTTCCTGGTCGGCAAGCCGCGTTTCGGCGATGTGGCCGAGGAGTTCTTCGAGTTCATCCAGGGCGCCACCCTGGTCATCCACAACGCCGCGTTCGACGTTGGCTTTATCAACAACGAGTTTGCGCGGATCGGCCAGCAGGATCGCGCCGACATCTCGCAGCATTGCCCGATCCTCGACACCCTGATGATGGCGCGCTCGCGCCACCCGGGGCAGCGCAACAGCCTCGATGCCCTGTGCAAACGCTACGGCATCGACAACTCCGGCCGTGAGCTGCACGGCGCACTGCTCGACTCGGAACTGCTGGCCGACGTCTACCTGGCGATGACCGGTGGCCAGACCAGCTTGTCGCTGGCGGGCGAAGGGGCGGGCGACGAGGAGGGGCAGGGCGGTACCGGCAGCGAGATCCGCCGAATCGTCGGGCGTGCGCCGGGGCGGGTGATCCTGGCCAGCGCGGAAGAGCTCGACGCCCATGCCGAGCGTTTGGCGGCTATCGCCAAGTCGGCGGGTGGGCCGTCGATGTGGCAGGCATTGACCGAGCCAGCCGCCAGCTGACTTGAAGGCAGGCCCGGCCCATCGCTGGCAAGCCAGCTCCCACAGGGACCGGATCCAGCGCTGCACCTTGTGAGCCGGCCTGGCGATGACAGCATCACACTCGACTACCCTGAGGGAAATTACCCGCAGAGGTAGCCGCCCGATGTACAAGGACCTGCAGTTCCCGATCCTCATCGTCCACCGGGCCATCAAGGCCGACAGCGTCGCCGGCGAGCGGGTGCGCGGCATCGCCGATGAACTGGCACGGGACGGCTTCGCCATCCTCGCCGCCGCCGACCAGGCCGAAGCGCGGCTGGTGGCTGCCACCCATCACGGCCTAGCCTGCATGCTGATCGCCGCCGAGGGCGTCGGCGACAACAGCCGCCTGCTGCAGAACATGGCCGAGCTGATCCGCCTGGCCCGGCTGCGGGCGCCCAACCTGCCGATCTTCGCCCTGGGCGAGCAGGTGACCCTGGAGAATGCCCCGGCCGAGGCCATGGGCGAGCTGAACCAGCTGCGCGGCATCCTCTACCTGTTCGAAGACACCGTGCCGTTTCTCGCCCGCCAAGTGGCGCGGGCCGCGCACAACTACCTCGACGGCCTGCTGCCGCCGTTCTTCAAGGCCCTGGTGCAGCACACCGCGCAATCGAACTACTCCTGGCACACACCGGGCCACGGCGGTGGCGTGGCCTACCGCAAGAGCCCGGTGGGGCAGGCCTTCCATCAGTTCTTCGGTGAAAACACTCTGCGCTCGGACCTGTCGGTCTCGGTGCCGGAGCTGGGCTCGCTGCTCGACCATACTGGCCCGCTGGCGGCCGCCGAGGCACGAGCGGCACGCAACTTCGGCGCCGACCATACCTTCTTCGTCATCAATGGCACCTCCACCGCCAACAAGATCGTCTGGCACGCCATGGTCGGGCGCGGGGACCTGGTGCTGGTGGACCGCAACTGCCACAAGTCGGTGGTGCATGCGATCATCATGACCGGCGCCATCCCCATCTACCTGTGCCCGGAGCGCAACGAGCTGGGCATCATCGGGCCGATCCCGCTCAGCGAGTTCAGCCCGGCGTCTATCCAGGCGAAGATCCAGGCCCATCCTCTGGCCCAGGGAAAGCCGGCGAAGATCAAGCTGGCCGTGGTCACCAACTCCACCTACGACGGCCTGTGCTACCACGCCGGGATGATCAAGCAGGCCCTGGGTGCCAGCGCCGAGGTGCTGCACTTCGACGAGGCCTGGTTCGCCTATGCCGCCTTCCATGAATTCTTCGTCGGCCGCTATGCCATGGGTACGCCGCGTGGCGACGACGGGCCGCTGCTGTTCAGCACCCATTCCACCCACAAGCTGCTGGCGGCCTTCAGCCAGGCCTCGATGATCCATGTGCAGGACGGTGCCAGCCGCCAGTTGGACCGTGACCGTTTCAACGAAGCGTTCATGATGCATATCTCCACCTCGCCGCAGTACAGCATCCTCGCCTCGCTGGACGTGGCCTCGGCGATGATGGAAGGCCCGGCGGGGCGTTCGCTGTTGCAGGAGATGTTCGATGAGGCCCTGAGCTTTCGCCGGGCGCTGGCCAACCTGCGCGAGCACCTCGCCGCCGATGACTGGTGGTTCAGCATCTGGCAGCCGCCGACGGCGCAGGCCGGCGAGCTGCAGGCGGCGGCGGACTGGCTGCTGCAGCCGGGGGCCGAGTGGCATGGCTTCGGCGGGCTGGGCGACGACTATGTCTTGCTCGACCCGCTCAAGGTCACCTTGGTGATGCCGGGCGCCGCTGGCGCAGCGGAGGGCCATGGAATTCCCGCCGCAGTGGTGGGCAAGTTTCTCTGGGAGCGTGGGCTGGTGGTGGAAAAGACCGGGCTGTACAGCTTCCTGGTGCTGTTTTCGATGGGGATCACCAAGGGCAAGTGGAGCACGCTGCTCACCGAACTGCTGGAATTCAAGCGCCACTACGACGCCAATACCGCCCTGGCCGACTGCCTGCCCAGCGTGATGGTGGAGCAGCCGTCACGCTACCAAGGGCTGGGGCTGCGCGACCTGTGCCAGCAACTGCACGGTTTCTACCGTGGCAATGCCACGTCCAGGCAGCTCAAGCTGCTGTTCACCCGTTTGCCGGAGGTGGCGATGACTCCGGCCGAGGCCTATGACCGGATGGTGCGCGGGGAGGTGGAGGCGGTGCCTATCGAGCATCTGCTGGGCCGGGTCGCGGCGGTGATGCTGGTGCCCTATCCACCAGGGATCCCGTTGATCATGCCGGGCGAGCGCTTCACCGAGGCGACCCGCTCGATCCTGGTCTACCTGGACTGCGCCCGGGCCTTCGACCAGGGTTTCCCGGGCTTCGTCGCCGACGTGCATGGCCTGCAGCGGGAAGGTCAGTTGTATACGGTGGACTGCGTCAAGGAATGCGAATGATCTCGACGCCGGTCTGGGCCAGCTCGAAACGATCGTCGCCCAGGTGGTTGACGCGGTCGCCGATAGCCAGGCGATAGCTGGTAACCGGCGCGCCGAGGGTGCTGCCGTCGGCCTGGAGGGTGGACTCCTGGAACTCGTGGACCGGGTAGATACGGCCTTCTGCGTCGCGGGCGTGGAACTGGCCGACCATTACTGCTGCCATTTAGGTGGAAACCTCTGAATCGTGTAGGAAATGTCTGTAGGCATAGACCAGCGAACCGCCTGGGAAGTTTTCAGCCGAATGGAAAAAAACCGGGAAGCCGAGGAACGGTCATCTATAACTAACTGGTCCCATTCCCAGAGCAGAGGTTGCAAAACGCCATGAGCCAGGTCTATTCGGTAGCGGTTGTCGTCGGCAGCTTGCGCAAGGAGTCCTACAACCGCAAGGTGGCCCGCGCGCTGTCTGAGCTGGCGCCGTCCAGCCTTGCCCTGCGGATCGTCGAGATCGGCGACCTGCCGTTGTACAACGAGGATGTCGAGGCCGAGGGCGCTCCCGAGGCGTGGAAACATTTTCGCGATGAGATCCGCCGCAGCGACGCGGTGTTGTTCGTCACTCCGGAGTACAACCGTTCGGTGCCGGGCGGGTTGAAGAATGCCATCGATGTGGGGTCGCGGCCTTACGGGCAGAGCGTATGGGGCGGCAAGCCGGCGGCGGTGGCCAGCGTCTCGCCGGGGGCGATCGGCGGCTTTGGTGCCAATCATGCCGTGCGTCAGTCGCTGGTGTTTCTCGACATGCCGTGCATGCAGATGCCCGAGGCCTATATCGGCGGGGCTGCGACGCTGTTCGATGACAGTGGCAAGCTGAATGACAAGACCCGGCCGTTCCTGCAGGGGTTCATCGACAAGTTTGCCTCGTGGGTGAAGCTGAACCGGGCGGTCTGAAGATGCCTCATCGCCGGCAAGCCGGCTCCTGTGGGAGCAGGCTTGCCGGCGATGGCCATCACGCGGACGATCAGCAAGCCTGCGGCATCTCCCCCTTGGCCAGCCGGCGGTTGATATCGGCGATCACCTCGGGCAGCTCGTTGATGGTGTCGATCAGGTAGTGCGGGCGCGACCCGGCAAACATCGCGTGAATACGCTTGCGCTCGCTCTCCAGCTTTTCCGCGCTCAAGGCCTGGTAACCTTCCCAGGTCAGGCCCAGGGCATTGCCCGAGCACACCAGCGCCACGGTCCACATCCCGGCGCGGCGGCCTTCGAGAATGCCCGGCACGGTGTCGTCGACCTTCACGCAGGCCGCCACATCGTCGATCCCCAGGGCGATCACGTTGGCCAGGGCCTGGGCCGGCCATGGGCGGCCGTTCGGGGTTTCGTCGGTGGCCACCACGTGGTCGGCGACGTAGCCGTTCTGCGCCGCCAGCTCCACCACCTTGTCCATCACCACTTTCGGGTAGCCCGAGCAGGAGCCGATCTTCAAGCCGTCCTTGCGCAGGCCGGTAAGGGTGTCCAGCGCGCCGGGGATCAGCGCCGAGTGCAAGGCGATTTTCTCGATCTGCAGCGGCATGAAGCGTTCGTAGATGGCGGTGACGTCATCGTCGCTCGGCGTGCGGCCAAACACCTTGTGGTAGCGCTCGGCGATCTCCGGCACGTCGCACAGGGTGCGGATATGGTCCCATTTGCCCATGCCCATCGGCCCACGGGCCTCTTCGATGGACACCTGAACGTCGAACTCGGCGAAAGCCTCGACGAAGATCTGCGTGGGGGCGAAGGAGCCGAAGTCGACCACGGTGCCGGCCCAGTCGAGGATGGCGGCTTGCAGCTGGGTAGGGTTGCTGTAGTTCATGTGCGCTGTTTCCTTGAATTGGGTAGGCAGAAGGTCAGATGTCCAGTACTTCCATTTCCCGCAGCACCTCGGCCACGGCGTTCACGGCGGCCTGCATGCCCCCGGCGCCGACCACGCCGATGCAACCGACGCGGAAGGTCTCGACCTGGGTCAGTTTGCCGGGGTAGAGGATGAAGCCCTTGGCCTTGACCCGCTCGTAGAAGTCCTTGAACTGGTAGCGAGCATCGTTCGGGGCGTGGAAGGTGACGATGATCGGCGCCTGGATTTCGGCCGGGAGGAAGCTGCGCAGGCCAATCCGTGCCATGCCGTCGAGCAGGGTCTTGCAGTTGTCGGCGTAACGCTGGTGGCGGGCAGTGAGGCCGCCTTCCTCGTTGTACTGTTGCAACGCTTCGTGCAGGGCAGCGACCACGTGGGTCGGCGGGGTGAAGCGCCACTGGCCGGTCTTGGCCATGTAGGCGTGCTGGTCGTGCAGGTCCATGGCCAGGGAATGGGCATTGCCTTCGGCGGCGGCCAGGGCGGCTTTTTCGGCGAAGACGAAGCCCATGCCCGGCACGCCTTCCAGGCATTTGCCCGAGGCAGCGATCAGCGCTTCGAAAGGCACCTGGCGGGCATCGATCGGCAGCGCGCCGAACGAGCTCATGGCGTCGATGATCAGGCGTTTGCCGTGGCGCTGGACCACCTGGGCGATCTCGGCCAGCGGATTGAGGATGCCGGTGCTGGTCTCGCAGTGGATCAGCGCCACGTGGGTAATGGCGGGGTCGGCGGCGAGCAGGCGGTCGACGTCGGCGGCGGTGGTCGGTTGGTCCTCGGCGGTCTCGAAGCTGCTGTAGGCGCGGCCCAGTACCTTGCAGATCTTCGCCAGGCGCTGGCCGTAGGCGCCGTTGATCAGCACCAGCACCTTGCCGTCGCGCGGCACCAGGGTGCCGATGGCCGCCTCCACGGCGAAGGTGCCGCTGCCTTGCAGTGGCACGCAGTGGTGGCTGGCGGCGCCGTCGAGGATCGCCAGCAACTGCTCGCACACGCTGGCGGTCAGCTGGTTGAAGTCGCGGTCCCAGGAGCCCCAGTCCACAAGCATGGCCTGGCGGGTGCGCAGCGATGTGGTCAAAGGACCGGGGGTCAGCAGGATCGGGGCGTTGCTCATTCCGTGGTTCCTCACTTGCGGTGGGCTGGAAACTAGTGGGGCTAGGTTGCAATTCGCCGAGTCATCAATCAAATTGTTTGTAGATATGCCAGCCATAAGTCAGGCCGATAGATATGAACCTGTTCCAGCTCCGTGCCTTCGATGCCGTCGCCCGCGAGGGCAGCTTCACTCGTGCCGCCGAGCGCCTGTTCATCAGCCAGCCGGCGGTGACCGGGCACGTGAAGGCGCTGGAGGAGCACTACCAGATCACCTTGTTGCGGCGTACCGCACGACGAGTCGAGCTGACCGAGGAGGGCACACGGCTGGCGGCCATCACCCGGGCGATGTTCGGCCTGGCCGAGGAGGCCCAGGCCATGCTCGAGGCCAATCGGCAACTGCTTACCGGCCGCCTGGAGGTCGCCGCCGACGGACCGCACCGAGTCATGCCGATGCTGGCGCAACTGCGCGAGCGTTACCCCGGGATCACCGTCAACCTGCGCCTGGGCAATGCCCAGGAAACCTTGGCGGCCCTGTTGTCCGAACATGCCGATGTGGCGGTGCTGACCGAGATCGAGCCGCGCAAAGGGCTGCACCTGCAAAGCCTGTGCGAGTCGCGACTGTGTGCCTTGCTGCCGGTGGGGCACGCCTGGGCCTCGGCCACCGACGACTTGCCATTGGCCGAGCTGGACAAGCAGATCATGGTGCTGCGCGAGCCCAGCTCGACCACCCGCCGTACCTTCGATAAGGCTTGCGCCGATGCCTCGGTGCAGCCGCGAGTGCTGCTGGAGCTGGATAGCCGCGAGGCGGTGACCGAGGCGGTGGCGGCGCAGTTGGGTATCGGTGTGGTGTCGTCCACCGAGGTGGCCCACGACCCAAGGGTCGTGGCGCGGCCATTGAACGGTGCCGGGCTGGTCAACCAGCATCTGGTCGGCTGCCTGGAGCGACGTCGGGAGCTGCGCCTGATCCAGGCATTCCTGGGGCTGGCGGCTGGCCTGTGATGGCTGTTTTCAGTGGCGCGGCCTAAGATGGCCGGCATTGAGCCGACAGGACCGTCGATGAGCGAAAAAGACACCATCTCCATGCAACTGGTGCGCGAGGCGCTGTTGCAGACTTGCCCACACGGTGAGCCCGATGCCGGTTTGCTGGCTCGCGCCGGTATCGCCGTCGAGCAGTTGCGCGAGCCCGAGGCGCGGGTCAGCGCCGAGTCCTATGCCCGGCTTTGGCGCCTGTTGGCGCGGCGCTGCAATGACGAGTTCTTCGCCATGGATCCGCGTGGGCTGCGCAGTGGCAGCCTGGCGTTCCTGTGCCGGGCGAGCATGGCGCAGCCGACCCTCGGCGCGGGCCTGGAAACTGCCTTGGCGTTCCTTTCGCTGATGCTCGATGATATGCAACCGGGCCTGGTGCGCCAGCAAAGCCTGGCCGAGATCGTAATCAACGAACCACGTGACGAGCCACGGCGAGCCTTTACCTACTTCACCTTCTGGATGATCGTGCATGGCGTGGCGTGCTGGTTGGCGGGCCGACGCATCCCGATCCTGGCCATCGAGCTGCGCTGTGGCGAACCGCCCTTTTGCGACGACTACCGGGTGATGTTCTCCGAGAACCTGCAGTTCGAGCGCCCGCGTAGCCGCATGATCATCGCTGCCGACTGCCTGGACTTGCCGCTGCGGCGCAGCGAGGAGGAGCTGCAACGCTTCCTGGCCGAGGCACCGGCCAACATCCTGGTCAAGTACCGCGACCCCGCGAGCCTTGGGCGGCGCATTCGCAACGACCTGCTGCGCCAGCCGCCCAGCCTCTGGCCGGATGCCGAGCGCTTGGCGCAGTGTCTATGCCTGTCGGTGTCCACCCTGCGCAGGCGCCTGGCCGAAGAAGGGCAAACCTATCAAGGGCTCAAGGACAGCGTAAGACGTGAGCTGGCCATCGCCTGGTTGGCCACGCCTGAACTGACCATGGGAGAGATCGTCGAGCGCCTGGGCTTTGCTGACAGCAGCTCCTTCTACAAGGCGTTTCGCAAATGGTTCGGCTGTAATCCAGGGCATTACCGTGCATTGAGCCAGGCCAGGCAACCCGGTCACTGATTCCCCCTGCCGTGCGACATCGAGATAGCCCAGTGTCGATGGTTTCCATCCGAGGGGTACTGGTAATGTCTGCGTTCACACTGACACCGAAGGTCGAGCACGCGACCGATCAATTCATTGGCGAGTTGTTGCCAACTTGGCTCAAGACAGCCCCGGCGGCTGAGATCGCGCAGCTGCGCGAAGCATACAGCGCGTACAAGGCCAGCCAGCACAAGGTTGCGGCTGTATTCGGGCGTCTTTTACCGGTGGATGCCTTCGCCCAAGGCCTGCTTCAGACCGAGTTGACCAGGAGAACGGGGTTGACGGTCGATCTTGCCCGGGCGTGCTGGCGGGAGGAGCGGCGTACATTCACCGTCAAGCCAGGCCAGCTACCCAAAAGCGACTCGTATTTCGTTTCGGCTCCCGCCTTGCAAAAGCTGATGCAGAACTTCAAGCAAGGCGAATCGTTCTACAGCGGAACAGCCTTGGTGTACCCGGCCAATGCGGCTACTGGGGCCGAGGAGCGCTTGCTGACCACGGCTTCGCAGCAACTGGTCCAGCTGACCCGTGACGTCGACGCCGGCAAGCAATATCAGGAGCGCCTGGACCAGTTGTTCTCCAAGGACTTCGTAGATGACCTTGGCGAGGATATGCGCCTGGCATCGGCGTTCATGGCCGAAATCGCCGCCACGCGGCGCCTGATGCCACCCAGGGAGCTGCAGGTGCTGCGCGATCTGGCGGCAGGGCGATCCGTTGTGTATCCCCAATGTCCGAACATCCAGCGGGGTGAGCTGCAAGTGCTCGGCTGCGTTTTGTCCGGCATGTTGGTGGTTGAGTTGGCCGGCACGTGGCTGCCCGGCCTGAGCGGTACCGTCAAGCGCCGACGGATCAGCGGCGTGTTGCTGTACATGCCAGATGATCCGAGCAACCCAGTGCGCTTTTTGGCCACCTGGGAAGCGGTCAACACGACACTGCTGGAATGGCTGAACGTTCCGCAAAAGCGTGCTCTGCTGCTGCAACGAGTCGCCCTGCAGGACCGGGCGGAATTTCTCCAGACACTGGGCCAGCGCCTGCAGGATGATGAGCCCGATCTGGCCCCCGAGGTCGACGCCCTGGTGGGGGATCTGTTCACTAAGCTGGCCGAGCGCCGGATCCGACGTATCCGTGACGACGCGCGCTTTCTGTTGGTTCCCAATACGCAAGTGGATCAACGCCAATCGTCCGAGCGTTTGGCGTTGATGGCCTCGGTGGGCCTGGCAATGCTCAACCTGGCTGGGTTGTTCGTGCCTGGGCTGGGCAGTCTGTTGCTGGCGAACATGGTGCGGGAAACCGTGTCGCAGGTGTGTGAGGGCGTCGCCGATTGGGCCCAGGGGCATCAGCACGAGGCGTTCGAACATCTTCTTGGGGTCGCCGAATCTGTGGCGGTGAATGCAACGGTGATGGCTGGGGCCAAGGTGGTGACCACGGTCTTCACCCGCAGCGTTTGGGTGGATGGCCTGGAGCCTGTGGTCAATGACGCCGGTGAGCATCGCCTCTGGCGCAATGACCTGACGCCTTACCAGGATGCAAGCCCGCCCGCGCAACTGAGCGAGCTCGACAATGGCCTGCTCAGCGATGGCAAAGGTCTGTGGTGGCGCCACCAGGGTGTGCATTACCGGGTACGCGCCACCAGCGCCAACGGTCCCTGGCGGTTGCTCGATGGCAGGCGGCCACAGGGCTATGGCCCGGCCCTGGAGTTCAATGGCGAGCGCGCCTGGCGCATGACGCACGAGCGGCCGCTGGAATGGCAAGGGTCAGGGCAGTTGCTTGGGCGCCTGTGGCCGCCGGCGGAGGATTTCAGCATCCAGCGGGTCACGCAGGTGCTCAAGGTAGCGGGTGTCGACGAGGCATATTTGCGTGGCCTGCTGGTGGAGGGCCGGCGGTTGCCGTTAGTGTTGCGCGATACGCTGGAGCGCTTTGCCGTGGATACCCGGGTAGACGCATTTCTCGCCAACCCAGATTCCGATACTGAACTTTGGCAGTGGTGCTTGAAAGAACTGGGCGTCCAGGACCTCGAGTTGCCAGCGCAAAGAGATACCCTCAGCTTGCAGGCCGAATCCCTGCGTGGCCGGCTGTTCGAGTATTTTTCCGAGGCCTATCTGCTCGATGATCCGCAACTGGCGCTGCTGAACAGGGATTTCCCCAGCTTGCCCAAGGCCTATGCCGTACATTTGCTCACGCGTATCAGCGTCGAGCAGCGCACTGCGATGCGCACGGGTTCACGCATTCCGCTGGCGCTGGCTCAACAGGCGCGCGAACTGTTGCAGGTGGCCAAGTTGACACGTCTGTGCGAGGGGTTCTACCTGCGGGCCAGCTATCGGCCCGACCTGGTCAAGCTGGCCTTCGCCCTGCTTGGCCAGGAGGTACGCTGGCCGGCCTCGGTGGCATTGGAGTTGCGCGATGGCTCACCCACAGGACGCGTGCTGGCCAGCCTGGGCGCACCGTCTGCCCCGGGACAGGCCAAGGTGCTGGTCAACTCGAACGGTGTCTTCAGCGTTTATGAGGGCGACGGTAGCCAAGTTCTCGTGGCCGAGCCCGCCGGCTTGCCCGAAGCGCTGCTGGCCTGTCTGGATCAAAAGGATCGTATGTGGTTCGGCTGGGGAGAGGCCGATGCGGCGCGGCAGTTGCGCAGAGACCTGCAGAACTGGTTGCCGAGCGACCGGGAGGCACTGTTGCAACTGCTCGGGATGCGTGACATAGGCTCGTCCCACAATCCGCCGCAGCGTCTGGCCGATGGTCGCGTGGGCTATCTGCTGAGCGGGCGCATGTCGGGTGACCACGCCAGTCACACCTTGCTGATGGCGCGTATCCGCAGCCTGTACCCCGGTTTCAATCAGCTTGAAACCAGGGTTTTTCTGGACATCCTGCTGGCGCGCCCAGGCTCGGCGTTTCGCAACCTGTTGCAGCAGGAGCAACAGTATCAACTCCTCAAACGGGTGCTGGCCTTGTGGGTCGGCCGGGCGAGGGGCTCGGATGCCATGGCCTTGCGCCGGCGTGCGGGGCGGCAACTGCGGCGTTGCTGGCAACTGATAGGTGAGCGCATCGTCGACCAGTGGGATGTACCCCTGGGCATGAGCCTGAGCTTGAACAACACTGTCCTGCGCAGCCTGCCACACCTTCCTGCCAGTATCGATTTCGGCCATGTGGCCGAGCTGACCCTGACCGGTTTGAGCCTCGAACAGATCCCTGATGGTTTTTTGCGCTGCTTCGCACAGTTGCGCTGGTTGAACCTGGGCAACAACGCCTTGGCCAGTGTGCCGGTCGACATTGGCCACCTGAGCCAGCTGCGTAACCTGCGCATGGCCGAGAACCGGATCATCATGGGCATGAACGGGGCGCAGGCACTGGGCCGCTTGACGCGCCTGCAGTCGCTGGACTTGAGCTTCAATCCACTGGGCGCGATCAGCCTGCACCTTCGCCCATTGACCAGGCTACGTGAACTCAACCTGCGCAGCACCAACCTGCTGACCGTGCCCGCCGACCTGCAGTGGTGTGGCCAGCTGGAGATCGCCGACTTGCGCGACAACCATCTGGCAAGCATGCCGCAGGCGGTGCTCGATGCCCCGCAGGCATGGCGTCGGGCATTGCTGCTGACGGGTAATCCGCTGCCCGAGGCGATCAGGCAGCGTCTGGGGATAGCCTCGGCCATCGCGGTACAGGGCGCCGATGGACCATCGGCGTTGGCCGCGGTTCGGGCTGCGTGGCTGGAAGGCGAGGCCGCGCCGCAGCTTCAGTCCCGTGGCGATATCTGGGATACGCTGCATGCCGAGGCGGGCAGTGGCAACTTTTTCCAGCTGTTGGCGGAACTGAGCGCTACCCGTGATTTCCAGCAAGTGCCCGTCGACTTGCGCCGCAGGGTATGGGCCATGCTGGAGGCTGCAGCCGAAGATACCGCCTTGCGTGACGAGCTGTTCACCCTCGCCGGCAATGCGCGCACGTGCGCGGACAGCGTCGCGTCTTGCTTCAGCAGCCTGGAGGTCCGTTTGTACATGGCACAGACCCTGCGCGAAGCCAATCCGCTCACAGCCCGTGCCGCGCGCTTGCGCTTGGCCAGGCGACTGTTTCGTCTTGATCAGGTCGAAGCAATCGCCCGCGAGGATATTCGTACTCGCATCTCCCTGGGCCAGCACGTGGATGAAATCGAGGTAAGCCTGGCGTACCGTACTGGCCTGGCCAGCCGACTTGATTTGCCGGGCCAACCGCGCACCATGCACTTCGAAACCATCGCCGGAGTCGCCCAAAGCGACCTGGATGCGGCGCTCGCGGCAGTGCGCCAGGCCGAGGCGGGCGAAGCACTGCCGCGTTACATCAGCCAGCGTGATTTCTGGATAGAGGGTTTGCGTAGCTGGCATGGCGAGCGTTTCAGCGAGGTCGAGGCGCCTTTCTGGGCTCGCCTGGAGGCGCTCGACAATTTGCGCTTGGACAGCAGTCAATATCTCATCCTGTCCAATCAATTGGCGGTCGAGCGTCAGGACGCGGTCGAGGCACTGGTGTTGTGCCTGACCCAGGAGGCGTTGATCGAGGTATCCAGCCCGGGCGATTGAAACCGTCCCGGTCAGCCGCAGGGCCTGGCCGGGATTTCAAGCAATCTGGGCTGCAGAATTGAAGCGCTTCCCGCTGCCAGCCTAGCAACGCTGCGCGGAACATGGCGACTCCACCCAACCCCTGGAGTCGACATGTCGTCCAACACCTCTCCCGTTCCTGTTCCGGCAAGCAGCGCCACGATTACCGATGATTTCATAGGCAGGCGTCTGCCTGGCTGGCTGGCTCGGGCCTCCGCCGGGCAGATCAACCGACTGCGTGACCGCTTCACGGCTTATCGATCGAGTCAGGAGCCGGTCAAAGCCATGCTGGAACCGTTAGACCTGTTGCAGTTTGCCCAGGCGCAGTTCGCGACATTGCTGGCGGGGCGTCTGCCGCAAGGCGTCGAGCTGGCAGGACTACGCTGGCAAACCGCGCAATTGGATGTGGGCCGGTCGATGGGCTCCAACTGGTCGTACATCGATACCCAGTACCGCCATGAACCGGCCTTGTGGCGCTTGATGCAGAATTTCGGCGAGGGCGCTACGCCACTCGATGGCAGTGGCCTGGTGGCCGCGGATGGCGAGACGGTGTTATCGGGTGACGTGGCGACGTTGGCGCAAGCCTGCCGCGTCTTGGATGCTGGAGGGCGCTACCAGCAATTGCTGCGGGACACCTTCACGGCTGACAACAAAGCGCTGTTGGCCACCGACAAACGCGCGGGGTTCGGACTGGCGATCGAAGTGGCCGCATTGCGCAGCGAAATCACCGCGCACCAGCAACAAGCGCTGAACGGTCTGCTCGCGGACGAGTCCGCGACTTCCAGGATGACGGCCCATCCACAATTGCTGACGTTGCTTGGCCAGTCGGTGGCCGGTGCGCTGGCCATCCAGTTACGCGATGAGCAGCAGGCTGACAACGGCTGGATTCTGTATTTGCCCGGCGATCCGGCCCAGGCTCTGTCTCGGTTCGAGTCGCTGAGCGCGATGAATGACACGCTGGCCGAGCGCCTGGGCAGTAGTGCCTTTGAGCGGTTCTTCGTGCAGCTGATAGAACTGGGCCAGCGTACCCAGTTTGTCCAGACCCTGGCATTGCGGCTCAAGGACGACCGGCCCGATCTCCAAGTGGCCCCCGATGAGCCGGACGGGCCGCTGTTCGATGCCCTCGTCGAGCAACAGCTGCGGCGGCTGCAGCAAGACGCCCGTCTGCTGCTGGTGCCCAGCGCCGAAGCTGATCTGCGTGCCAGCCGAGCACGGCTGGAGGCATGGACATCGGCGGGATGGGCGCTGGTCAATCTGGCAGGGTTCTTCATTCCCGTGGTGGGTATGGTGCTGTTGGGCCAACTGCTGCTGCAGACCCTTCATGAGGTCTACGAAGGCGTCGTCGACTGGGCACAGGGGCATCAGCACGAGGCGCTGGAGCATATGCTGGGAGTGGCTGAGACCCTCGCGGTTAGCGCTGCCGTCGCCGGTGGCGCGAGCATGGTTGCGCGCGGCTTCCTGCGCAGTGGTTTTGTCGAGGGGTTGGAGCCGGTTAGTGTCGGCGAACGGGGCGAACGCCTGTGGGCCAATGACTTGCAAGCGTATGAAGTCTCCCCGGAGGATGCGGCGCTGGGCGAGGACGGGTTGTATCACCAGGGCGAGCGGCGCTGGTTGCGCCTCGAGGCGCGTTACTACCGGATTCATCGCCCCGAGGCCGACGGACCGTGGCGTTTGTTGCATCCTCGGCGTGAAGAGGGCTTCGGGCCGATTGTCGATGGCAATGGTGAGCGCGGTTGGCATCTGCGCAGCGACCAGGCGCGGACGTGGAATGACAGCGGGCGGATGCTCGACAGTGTATGGCCGCAGCATCCAGCGCTGGACTCGCAGCGCGCCGATTCGATCCTACGGGTGGCGGGCATGGACAAGGACGAACTGCGGGCGGTTATCGGCGAGAACCGTCCCCTGCCGGCCAACTTGCGGGATACGCTGCGGCGTTTTGCGGCCGATGCCCGTATCGATGCATTTTTCGGCAACCTGGAGCACCCGGAAGGGGAGATGCAAGACCGGCAGATCCAGGAGTGGTGCCTGGAGCAATCCGGGATGAGCGGCCTCGACGCCGCCGCCCTGCGCGAGCGCTTGCTGGCCCAGGCGCCGCTGTTGCGCGAACGACTCATGGAGTACTTGACGAGGGTCACCCTTGGCGAGGACACCTTGCTGGCGCTGATCAAACGTGATTTTCCGACGCTTCCCGATGCGTATGTCCTCGAGCTGGCGCAAACCGTGAACGAAGGCGAGCGCCTGCTGGTCGCGCGTGAGGCACGTGTTCCCGCGACCGTGGCTGGCCGGGTACGTGCCTTGTTGCAAGTCGCTCGCCTCAATCGGGCGTTGGAGGGGGTGTTCCTGCGCAACAGCTACAGCCAGGAAACGGGAAAGCTGGTGTTCTCCTTGCTTTCGCAGATACCGGGTTGGCCGGTTTCGCTTTGCCTTGAGTTGCGCGCCAATTCAGCTACAGGGCTGCTGCTGGCCAGGAGTGGCACCCCGGCACAATCTGGCGCTGCGGCGGTGCTGGTCCGCAGGGAGGGACGCTTCCACCTGTACGACAATCGGGGGCGCGTGCTCCAGGTCGATGTCGACGAGCCTGCCGGGCTTTTCCAGACGCTGGTCGCGTTGCTCAACCCTGAGCGGTTGAACGGCCTGGGCATCGTCGGTGAGAACCAGGGCGAGCAACTGCGTCAGTTGCTGCTGGCCCAGCTTCCGCAATCGCGGGTGTCGCTGCTGCGGTTGCTTGGCTGGCGACAGGCGGCGCCCTGGTTCAACCCAGGGCGCCGCCTCGCCGATGGCAGGGTAGGGTATCCGCTCAGCGGTCGTGGCCAAGGGCAACGGAACAGTTGGGATGTCCTGCGCGATCGTATTCGTGCCCTGTACTGGGGGTTCACCGAGACGCAGGTGGAGGATTATCTGCATATCCTTCTGTGCTCATCGGCTTCGCCTTTCGAGGTGATGCTGGCTCAAGAACGCAACTATGCGCAGTTGGAACAAACGTTGGCGCGCTGGGAGAGTTCACAGGCGCAGGCGTCCAGGCGAGCGCTCAGGCAGCGCTTGGCGGCGAGCTTGCGCGGAGCCTGGCGATTGCAGGGCGAGGTCGTCAATGATACCGCCGGGCAGCCGGAGGGCATGCGCCTGGACCTCAGTGGTATCAGGGTGCAGGACTTGCCCGAATTGCCGGAGGAAGTGGACTTCAGCCATGTCACCGTCCTGTCGATGGCGAACATGGACCTTACGCAGGTGCCCGTCGGCTTCTTGCGCCGCTTCGGCTCGCTGACCCGCCTGAACCTCGGAAGCAACCGGCTGCACCGAATGCCTGAGGCCTTGCCCTATCTGCTCGAACTGCGGGAGTTGCGCCTGGCCCATAACCGTTTGCGCCTGGATCAGGCCGGTATCACCGCGCTGGCCTCGCTCCCCGAACTGAGGCATCTGGACCTGAGCTACAACCCGCTGAGCACCCTGACCCTGCGTTTCAACCAATTGTCCCGGCTTGCCACGCTGCGCCTACGGCATTGCCGACTGCATGACTGGCCGGGCGGGCTGGATTTGTGCGGGTTGCTCGAGTACGTGGATCTGCGCGACAACAACATCGCCAGCTTGCCACTGGATATTCAGCGCATGCCCTTGAGATTTCGCATGAGTTTCGTCGTCGACCGCAACCCCTTGCCGGTGGCGGATCTTTCCACTCTGTACAGTGTCGAGCAACATGTCGCGCACAACGCCACGGTGACATCGTCGACCGAGCAGGTGTTGAGCCGTGATGCCTGGCTCAATACGCTGGCTGCCGCCGACAGGGCCGCACGCGGCCAGCAATGGAACGTGGTAAGTGCAATGGCGGAAAGTCATGGGCTGTTCCAGCTGCTGGAGGAGTTGCGGCGCACCGCCGATTTCCAGGGCGCGCGCTTATCTGTCCGAACAGGTCTGGAATTTGCTCGCGAGTTTGCAAGTGGATGGCGAGCCCGACGGCAATGCCGGTTTGCGCGAGCGCATCTTCGCCCGGGCCAACCAGCCACGAACCTGCGAAGACAGTGTCGCCGAGCGTTTCAGCGATATTCAGGTGCAGCTGTTGGTAAGCACCGTCAGCCGTCAGGCCGACGGCGAAACGCGCAGGGCCGATCTTCTGAGGCTGGGGCGTCGTCTGTTCCGTCTGGATCGTCTGGAACGTTTCGCTCGCCAGGACATGCTTGGTCGCTCCGCACAGGGGCGCGGGGTCGACGAGATCGAGGTCAGTCTTTTCTACCGCATCCACCTGGCGCAGGAGTTCGACTTGCCATTCCAGCCGCGGAGCATGCGCTATGGCGATGTTGCCCGTGTCGGGCCCGCCGAGTTGGAGGCTGCAAGAGCCGCCGTGCGTGCAGCCGAGACACCAGCGGCGCTTGCCGATGACTTGAGCCAAAGGGATTTCTGGCGCGACTGGCTCAACCTCTCGCATGCGCAGGCCTTCACGGCCATTGGCAACGAGTTCGCGGCGCGGGGGGATGCCCTGGACGAGGGGATGAATACGCTCACCAGCCAGGTCTACACCCAGCGCTGGGAGGATTTGCGCAATGAGCGGGAATCCGCGCTCCAGGCGCTGATGCTGCAGCTCACCCTGGACGCCCTGGAAGCTGATGCCGTGCAGCCCGGTTGAGGCTTGCTGCGGCCAAACCGGTCATCCAGATTGACAGCTTTGACCATTGTCGCCGTGGTTGAGCGGCGCGAACATCGTCGAACCGATGGTTCCACTCCAAAAACAACAAATCAGGAGTTCGACGATGCGTGATTACGCCGAGGCCGCTCGTGCATTCGACCTCGCCCAAGCCGCCAGTGCGGCGCTGCAAGGTAACCTCGAGGCCCTCAACGCCTGTGTCGAGTGCTGCGACCGGCACACCGGCAGCGACAAGCCCGCGCTGATCTGGGAGGACCGTGACGGCAACGGCGGCCTCTACACCTTCGACCAGTTGCAGGGCATGGCGACGCGCTTCGCCAATGTGCTCAAGGACCACGGGGTCGAGGCCGGTGATCGGGTCGCGGGGCTGATGCCGCGCACCCTCGAGCTGTTGGTGACCATTCTTGCCACCTGGCGCCTGGGCGCTGTGTACCAGCCATTGTTCACCGCCTTCGGGCCCAGGGCGATCGAGCACCGGCTCGAACAATCCCATGCCAAGGTGGTGGTCACCGATCGCAATAACCGGCCCAAGCTCGATGACGTGGCGGGCTGCCCGTTCATCGTCACGGTCGGTGCCAGCAGCGGCGAACTGGATTTCCATCAGGCGTTGGAGGCTGCGGACAGCGTTTGCGAACCCGTGATGCGGCGGGGCGACGATCCTTTTCTGCTGATGTTCACCTCCGGTACCACCGGCCCCGCCAAGCCGCTGGAGGTGCCGCTGCGTGCCATCGTGGCTTTCCAGGGCTACATGCGCGATGCCATTGGCCTGCGCCCTGAAGACCGCTTTTGGAACCTGGCCGACCCAGGCTGGGCCTACGGTTTGTACTACGCCGTCACCGGGCCGCTGTCCCTTGGCCACGCCACCACTTTCTATGACGGGCCGTTCAGCGTGGAGAGCTGCGCGCGGGTCATCGACAAGCTCGGCATCACCAACCTGGCGGGTTCGCCCACGGCCTACCGCCTGCTGATTGCCGCAGGCAGCGCCTTCTCGGCGCCGATCCAGGGCCGACTGCGGGTGGTCAGCAGCGCCGGCGAGCCACTGAACCCAGAAGTGATCCGCTGGTTCGCCGACGAACTGGGAGTGACCATCCATGACCATTACGGCCAGACCGAACTGGGCATGGTGCTGTGCAACCACCATGAGTTGGAACATCCCGTCCATATGGGGTCAGCGGGCTTCGCCATTCCCGGCCACCGTATCGTGGTGGTGGATGAGCAGGGCAATGAGCTGCCCGCCGGCCAGCCGGGGATTCTCGCGGTGGACCGCGAGCAGTCGCCGCTATGCTGGTTCGGTGGCTATCACGGGCTGCCGACCAAGGCGTTCGTCGGCAGGTATTACCTCAGCGGCGACACCGTCGAGCTGAACTCGGACGGCAGCATCAGTTTCGTCGGTCGCAGCGACGATGTGATCACCACCTCTGGCTATCGGGTCGGCCCCTTCGACGTGGAGAGCGCGTTGATCGAGCACCCGGCGGTGGTCGAGGCGGCGGTGATCGGCAAACCCGACCCGGAGCGCACCGAACTGATCAAGGCCTTCGTGGTGCTCGCCCAGGGCTACGAGGACAGCCCCGAGCTGGAAGAGGCGCTGCGCCAGCATGTGCGCCAGCGCTTGTATGCCCACGCCTACCCGCGTGAAATCGAATTCGTCGGCGAGCTGCCCAAGACCCCGAGCGGCAAGCTGCAACGCTTCATCCTGCGCAACCAGGAAATCGCCCGACAACAAGCCGCGCAGCCGATCGCTGCGGGCGCCTGAAGGAAGAACGTTATGCATATCAAGAACAAACACTTCATCGTCAGCGGTGCGGCCTCAGGCCTGGGCGCCGCTACCGCGCAGATGCTGATCGAGGCTGGCGCCAAGGTCATGCTGGTCGACCTCAATGCCGCCGCGGTCGAAGCCAAGGCGCGTGAGTTGGGTGACCAAGCCCGCTTCGCGGTGGCTGACATCAGCGACGAGCATGCCGCGCAGGCCGCCGTCGACGCCGCCGTCAGTGCCTTCGGTAGCCTGCACGGGCTGGTCAACTGCGCCGGTATCGTCGGCGCCGAGAAGGTCCTGGGCAAGAACGGTCCGCATGCCCTGGGCAGTTTCGCCAAGGTGATCAACGTCAACCTGATCGGCAGCTTCAACCTGCTGCGCCTGGCTGCCGCAGCCATGGCCGAAGGGCCGGCGGACGAGCAGGGTGAGCGCGGGGTGATCATCAACACTGCGTCCATTGCCGCCTATGACGGTCAGATCGGCCAGGCCGCCTATGCCGCCTCCAAGGGTGCCATCGCCAGCCTGACGCTGCCGGCTGCCCGTGAGCTGGCGCGCTTCGGCATTCGCGTGATGACCATCGCCCCGGGCATTTTCGAAACCCCCATGATGGCCGGCATGACCGAGGAAGTACGTGCCTCGCTGGCTGCCGGGGTGCCGTTTCCGCCGCGCCTGGGTCGCCCGCAGGAATACGCGGCGCTGGCCCGTCACATTATCGAGAACAGCATGCTCAACGGCGAGGTGATTCGCCTCGACGGCGCGCTGCGCATGGCTGCCAAGTAAGGAGCAACGAACATGACCCTCGCCAATGATCCGATCGTTATCGTCAGCGCCGTGCGCACGCCCATGGGCGGCCTGCAGGGCGACCTCAAGAGCCTGACCGCCGCGCAGCTGGGCAGCGCGGCGATCCGTGCCGCCGTCGAGCGCGCCGGTATCGATGCCGCCAGCGTCCAGGAAGTATTGTTCGGCTGCGTGCTGCCAGCTGGCCAGGGCCAGGCTCCGGCACGCCAGGCGGCACTCGGCGCCGGGCTGGACAAGCACACCACCTGCACCACGCTGAACAAGATGTGCGGCTCGGGCATGCAGGCCGCTATTCTGGCCCACGACCAGTTGCTGGCCGGCAGTGCCGAGGTGATCGTCGCTGGCGGCATGGAGAGCATGACCAACGCCCCCTACCTGCTGGACAAGGCCCGTGGCGGCTACCGCATGGGCCACGGCAAGATCATCGACCATATGTTCATGGACGGCCTGGAAGACGCCTACGACAAAGGCCGGCTGATGGGCACCTTCGCCGAGGACTGCGCGCAGAGCGGCGCATTCAGCCGCGAAGCCCAGGACAACTTCGCCATCGCCTCGCTGACCCGGGCGCAGGACGCCATCAAGAATGGCCGCTTCGCTGCCGAGATCGTCCCGGTGGAAGTCACCGAGGGTAGGGAAAAGCGTGTTATCAAGGATGACGAACAGCCGCCGAAAGCGCGCCTGGACAAGATCCCGCAGCTCAAGCCGGCGTTCCGTGAAGGCGGTACCGTGACTGCGGCCAACTCCAGTTCGATCTCCGACGGTGCTGCGGCGCTGGTGCTGATGCGTCGCTCCGAAGCCGAGAAGCGTGGCCTGAAACCTCTGGCGGTGATCCATGGTCATGCGGCTTTCGCCGACACCCCGGCGCTGTTCCCGACAGCCCCCATCGGTGCCATCGACAAGCTGCTGAAACGCACCGGCTGGAACCTTTCCGAGGTCGACCTGTTCGAGATCAACGAGGCCTTCGCCGTGGTCACCCTGGCGGCCATGAAGCATCTCGACCTGCCCCACGACAAGGTCAACATCCATGGCGGTGCCTGCGCCCTGGGCCACCCGATTGGTGCCTCGGGCGCCCGTATCCTGGTGACCTTGCTGTCTGCCTTGCGCCAGAACAACCTGCGCCGGGGCGTGGCGGCCATCTGCATCGGTGGTGGCGAGGCCACGGCCATGGCCGTCGAATGCCTGTATTGAGGTGAACCATGCTGGTAACTGATGAGCAACAACAGATCGCCGACGCGGTGCGGGCATTCGCCCAGGAGCGGCTGAAGCCATTCGCCGAACAGTGGGACAAGGAGCACCGCTTTCCGAAGGAGGCCATTGAGGAAATGGCCGAGCTTGGCTTGTTCGGCATGCTGGTGCCGGAGCAGTACGGTGGCAGCGACACAGGATATGTGGCCTACGCCATGGCCCTGGAAGAGATCGCCGCCGGCGACGGCGCCTGCTCGACCATCATGAGCGTGCATAACTCGGTGGGTTGCGTGCCGATCCTCAAGTTCGGCAGCGAGGCGCAGAAGCAGCAGTTCCTCGCGCCGCTGGCCAGCGGTTCGATGCTCGGCGCGTTCGCCCTGACCGAGCCCCAGGCCGGCTCCGACGCCAGCAGTCTGAAGACCCGCGCCCGCCTGGATGGCGACCACTACGTGCTCAACGGCAGCAAGCAGTTCATTACCTCCGGGCAGAACGCCGGGGTGGTGATCGTCTTCGCCGTCACCGATCCGGACGCCGGCAAGCGCGGCATCACGGCTTTCATCGTGCCCACCGACCTGCCGGGCTACCAGGTGGCGCGGGTCGAGGACAAGCTCGGCCAGCACGCCTCCGATACCTGCCAGATCGTCTTCGACAATGTGCGCGTGCCGGTGGAAAACCGCCTGGGCGAGGAAGGTGAGGGCTACAAGATCGCCCTGGCCAACCTCGAAGGCGGGCGCATTGGCATCGCCTCGCAATCGGTGGGTATGGCCCGCGCCGCCTTCGAGGTGGCCCGCGACTACGCCAACGAGCGCCAGAGCTTTGGCAAGCCGCTGATCCAGCACCAGGCCGTGGCCTTCCGCCTGGCCGACATGGCGACCAAGGTGGCCGTAGCCCGGCAGATGGTGTTGCACGCCGCCGCGCTGCGCGATGCCGGGCGCCCGGCGCTGGTGGAAGCCTCGATGGCCAAGCTTTTCGCCTCGGAAATGGCCGAAAAGGTCTGTTCGGACGCCTTGCAGACCCTCGGCGGTTATGGCTATCTGAGCGACTTCCCGCTGGAGCGGATCTACCGCGACGTGCGGGTCTGCCAGATCTACGAAGGCACCAGCGACATTCAGCGCATGGTTATTGCGCGCAATCTTTGAAGGAGCAGACTGCATGGCATTCGAAACCATCCTGTTGGACATCCACGGCAAGGTCGGCCTGATCACCCTCAACCGCCCCCAGGCGCTCAATGCGCTGAACGCGCAGATCGTCGGCGAGATCAACCAGGCCCTGGACCAGCTGGAGCGTGACCCGAACATCGGCTGCGTGGTACTCACTGGCTCGGCCAAGGCCTTTGCCGCTGGCGCCGACATCAAGGAAATGGCCGAGCTGCGCTACCCGCAGATCTACGTCGAGGATCTGTTCAGCGACGCCGACCGCATCGCCAATCGGCGTAAACCGATCATCGCCGCGGTGTCCGGTTTCGCCTTGGGTGGCGGCTGTGAACTGGCGATGATGTGCGATTTCATCCTCGCCGCCGACAACGCCAAGTTCGGCCAGCCGGAAATCAATCTCGGCGTGCTGCCGGGCATGGGCGGCACCCAGCGCCTGACCCGCGCGGTGGGCAAGGCCAAGGCCATGGAGCTGTGCCTGACCGGCCGCCTGATGGGCGCCGAGGAAGCCGAGCGCGCCGGCCTGGTAGCGCGCATCGTGCCGCAGGCCGAGCTGGTGGAGGAGGCACTGAAGGTGGCCGCGACGATCGCCAGCAAGTCGATCCCGGTGAGCATGATGGTCAAGGAGAGCGTCAACCGTGCCTTCGAAGTGACCTTGAGCGAAGGCGTGCGCTTCGAGCGTCGGGTGTTCCACGCAGCGTTCGCCACCGAAGATCAGAAAGAAGGCATGGCAGCCTTCATCGCCAAGCGCGAAGCGCAATTCAAGGACCGTTGATGGATAAGGGCGCAGCTAGGCTGCGCCCGGACGGTGTTCTGCCGATCGGGTGAAGCGTCGCCGTTACGCTCGCGGCAAGGCATTTGTTGCGGCATATTGCCTGGCAGCGCCAGATCCACGTGTCTGTAGCGTCCGATACGACACCAATGGGCGGATTCCTGCCCATTTCGGTCAATTCCTCCGTCATTTCTGTTGCCCAGTGTCGCTTGGCACCTTAGACTTCCGCCCCCTGTAAAAGAGTGCCGGTTGGCGCTTGAAGAATTCCGCCGCCGACGCAGCAGCGTCGGCGGCACCCGAATCGCCCATATGCACATTTTTCATAGAGAAATCGATGACCAAGGAACAGTTGCTGGCCATGTCGGCCGATGACTACATGAACGCCGAGCAGCTCGCGTACTTCACCGCGCTGCTGCAGGCGATGAAAGTCGAAACCCACGAGCGCATCGAACTCAGCCGCACCGCCATCGAAAGCCTGGATACCCCGTCGGATCCCGCTGACGTGGCGTCGGTCGAGGAAGAACGTACCTGGTTGGTCAACGCCATCGACCGCGACCAGCGTCTGCTGCCGCAGTTGGAGATGGCCCTGGACCGCATCACCGAGGAAAGCTTCGGCTGGTGTGACGACAGCGGCGAGCCGATCGGCCTGAAGCGCCTGCTGATCAGCCCGACCACCAAGTACTGCATCGAAGCCCAGGAGCGTCACGAGCAGCTCGACCGCCACCAGCGGCAGATCTGAGCCAACGCCTTGCGCAAGGCCCCACGGAGCGATCCCTGGGGCCTTCGTGTTTTCTTGCCATGCGTCAAGCGTGACCGCCTTGTCTTCCAAGGAAGCTTGGATAATGGCGTTATAGTGGCGTTTAATGACCTCACAATAACGACATGTGGATGGATCACGAAGATGATGCGAGAAGGATCTCTGTCGACCGGTGAAACGCCTCGGCCTGTGCCTGCCCGATCGGCTATCACCGTCGGCCTGTTGCAGGGGGTGGCCATGTGCGCGGTGCTGGTGGGCATGGCGTATGCCGACCTGGCGTTGTACCTGGCCGTGCCCCTGGTGCTGCTGGTGCTGTGGCTACCACACCAGCGGCGTGCGCCAGAGCCCGTGGTGGTGGCCGCCGCGCACGACGACGGACTGCTGCAGGAGCTGGCGCGAGGCACCAGCCACAACGCCCTGTCGGCCGCCGCGGTGGCCCATTCGGTGCAGCAACTGGCGGCGCGCGTGCAGTCGCAGCTGGGCGCGGCCCAGGAAATCGTCGGCAGCGCCGAGATCATGATCACCACCGAGCAAGCCGCCGCCCAGCTCAGCCAGCAGGCCCTGGTAGCGGCACGCTCGGCCCGTGACAGCAGCGTGGCGGGCAATGCCGTGCTAGCCGAGTCGATACAGCGTATGCGTGACCTGAGCGGACGGGCTAGCGCCAGCCGTGAGCTGATCGAGGCGCTGCACCAGCGTAGCGAGGATATCGCCCGGGTCACCTTGGTGATCCAGGCGATTGCCAGCCAGACCAATCTGCTGGCGCTCAACGCGGCCATCGAGGCGGCGCGGGCCGGCGAGCACGGCCGTGGCTTCGCGGTGGTGGCCGATGAGGTGCGCGGCCTGGCCGGGCGTACCGCCAGCGCTACCGAGGAAGTCGGGCAGATGGTGGCGGATATCCAGGTGCGCACTGCCCAGGTGGTGGCGCAGATCCGTGCGTTGGCCGATGAGCTGGGTAGTGGGGTCGAACAGGTCGAACAAACCGGTGGGCAACTGGCGCAGATCACCGGTCTGGCGACCAGCGTCGAATGTCAGGTCAGCGAGATTGCCGAGGGCACGCAAACCAATCAGGCCCAGCTTGATACCCTGTTCCAGGCGGTGGCCCAGGTACGTGGCGACTTGCAGGTCAGTGACCAGCAGACCCGACGTCTGGCCGAGGCGGCGGTGCGGATGGAAGGGCAGGTCGAGAACCTCAGCGAGCGCCTGGCCGAGGTGGGGCTGGATGCCTATCACCAACGGGTCTTCGAACTGGCCCAGGCCGGTGCGCGGCAGATCGGTGAGCGTTTCGAGGCGGATGTCGAGCAGGGGCGGATCACCCTGGACGATTTGTTCGACCGCCAGTACCGGCCGATTGCCGGCATGCAGCCACCGCGCTTCAACACTCGTTTCGATCCTTACACCGACAGCGTGTTGCCGCAGATCCAGGAACCGCTGTTGCGCCATGATGGCTTGGTGTACGCAATCGCCTGCACCCAGCAAGGGTATGTGCCTACCCACAACAGCGCCTTCAATCAGCCACTGACCGGCGATCCGGCGCATGACACCGCGCACAATCGCAGCAAACGCATGTTCGACGACCGTACCGGCAGCCGCTGCGGCAATCACCAGCAGCGGGTGCTGTTGCAGACCTACACCCGTGATACTGGCGAACTGATGCACGACCTGTCGGTGCCGATCTTCGTCCAGGGCCGGCACTGGGGCGGGCTGCGCTTGGGCTACCGACCCGAACCTGGGTTGGATTGAGCGGATTTGTTGCCGTAATTGCAATACAGCTGTACCTGGCGGCGCTTTTTCGCGGCGCGGGCACGGCGTATCATGCGCACATCGTTAGGTTGCTAATTAAATTCCGGAGGGAATGATGAATAGCCGAGTCGATGTGGCCGTCATGATCGGGACCGGCGTGCCGCAATCAATGCAGGCCTCGGGCAATCGGGTGTGCTGGGTGGTGCTGGTCGATGGCGAGCGGCGTGGCACGGCGTTCGCCAGCCGTGCCGAAGCGCTGGAGTGCCAGGCCGCCTGGCTGGCCCAGCTGGGCAGGTGCAGCGCGGCCTGAAAGGTTCAACGCTCGAAGTGCCGGGCCAGTGCGCAGGCCTGTTCGTGGCACTGGCGAAAACCCCTGACGAGCCCGGTCTCGCGTTCGGCAATGTGGTAGAAGGCGATGCCTGCGGGAATGACGATATAGCGAGGCAGTTCCCGGCCAGAAATATTACGTGCCTCTCGACGGGTTTCAGTGTTTTCGTGCATATTCGCTCTCCTGTAATGCGCGACCGAAGACCAGCATTCCTTTCTGGCGAAAGAACTGGCGTTGTTTGTCGCATCCTTTCCGGCATTTTTGCTGCCGGACATTACGTTTCCTTTGCGCAATCGAGCCGGAGCTTACTTCGCGTCGCCGGGCGGTGGCTGGGTGAATCACTTCCTGGTTGCCCCTGCGCCGTTGCGCGAGGACGCTGTGATGCTTGTTTCCACGGTCCTGCGGACCATGACTAGACAGTGCCCGCCACCTGACGCCACCGGTGTCCGTGGCGTGGCCGTTGCAATCGATGTGAGGAGCCTTTCATTGGCAGTCAGTACTCTGGATACCCATGCCTTGTTCGCCCTGGGCGACTTGCGCGCCCAACTGGTCAAGCTGTTCCATGGGCGTTTCATCTATGTCACCGAGCAGAATCCCGAAGGCCTGTACATGGCCGAAATCGACACCGAAAACGCCATGGTGGTCGATGACAAGCAGCGCCTCGAGTTGAAAGTGGGTGACCACTTCCGTGCCGCGGTGTTGCCCAGCCGCGAAGGCGGCAAGCTGGAGCTGCGCTTTCGCGAGATCAAGCTGAACGTCTATGGCCAGGGCGACTACGCCTTCGTCTCGGTACCGGAAGGCGACGGTATCGTGTTCCGCGACGGGCATGGCGTGATGCTGGTGTTCGCGGCGCAGCAACAGGTGCAGGAAGGCCTGGGCAAGTTGCTCAAGGCGGTGACCGGCAAGGTCGCCAAATGGCGCAAGGGCGAGCTGACCACGTTCAAGGCCAGCGAATGAGCGAAGAGGCCTCCTTGGGCTCGCGGGCCGACTTCCACCGCCAGCACCAGGCCCGTGCGCTGGCAGAGGCCGAACGATTACTGGCGCGTCGAGATGAACTGCATGCTGCTTGGCTGGCCTGGGTGGCTGGCGAGCTCTACCGGATGAGCCCGCCGCCCTTCGTCGCCATGGTGCGCCGTGAACTGCAGCGTTTGAACCACGCCTGAGCCTCAATTGCCACGGTCGCGACCGCTGCTGACTTCTTCCGGTACGTTTTCGCCTGAGGTGCGCTTGCGAAACAGCGCGGCCCTGGCCAGCAGCAACGTCGTCACCGGCACGGTGATCGACAGCAGGATCGGGATCAGCCATGCGTGCAGCACCGGGCTCTGCTTGAGCACCGAGAAGTACAGAATCGAGGCCGCCGCCACGCACCACGCGCCGATGGTCGAAGCCAGTGCGGGCGGGTGCATGCGCTGGAAGAAGTCCTTCAGGCGGACCAGGCCGATGGCGCCGATCAGGGCGAACAGGCTGCCCAGCAGCAGCAGGGCGGACACCAGCAGTTCCAGCCAGAACGGCAATTCGATGGCCTCGTTCATTCGATCACCTCGCCACGCAGCAGGAACTTGGCCAGCGCGAACGAGCCGACGAAGCCGAACAGGGCGATCAGCAGTGCGCCCTCGAAGTAGGTATCGCTGGCGTAGCGAATACCCAGCACCAGCATCGTCAGCATGCCCAGGATATACAGGTAGTCCAGTGCCAGTACGCGGTCCTGGGCGGAAGGGCCGCGCATTACCCGAATCAAAGCCAGGGCCATGGCGATGGCGAAGATGAACAGGCTGGCGAGGACGGCATAGGCAAGCAGGCCGCTCATTCGAAAATCTCCATCAGCGGGCGTTCATAGGTGTGCTTGAAGTGTTCGATAAAGGCCGCTTCGTCTTCCAGGTCGAACACATGCAGCAACAGTACGCTGCGATCCAGGGCCAGCTCCGACCAGATGGTGCCCGGCACCACGGTGGTAATCATCGACAGTGCTGCCAGACCGTGGGCGTCGCGCAGGTCCAGCGGGATATGCACGAATGCCGAGCGGGGTGGTGTGCTGCCAGCGCGCAGCACGCCACGTGCGACCTGTAGGTTGGAGTGGATCACGTCGAGGCCCACGCGACCGATCAGCTTGGCGATGACCCAGGGCCGACGCACGTGGGCATGCTGCGGGCGCAGCGGCGCCATCAGGATCGGCGCAAGGATGCCCAGCGCGGCACCCAGCAGCAGGTTGCCCGGGCTGAGCGAAAGATTGAGCAGCAGCCACAGTACGAACAGTGCGATGGAGAGTAGCGGCGCAGGGAAAAGTCGGCTCATGGCTGCGCCTCCACGCTCAGGGTGGTGGGGCCTGGCAGCGGTCGGGTGGCCATGACCGCCTTGACGTAGGTCTCAGGCGTACTCAGGCTCGCGGCGGTGTCCTGGGTGTAGCGCAGCAGCGGCTCGGCCTTGAGGCTGAGGAAGATGCACAGGCCCAGGAGAATGACGATGGGCACGCATTCATAGCGACGCAGTACTGGCGAGGGGCGTTCCTCGGGCTTCCAGAAACGCTGGATGCCCACTCGGCCGAAGGCGATCAGCGAGGCCATGCCGGACAGCACCAACAGAGTGACCAGGGTCCAGCCCGTGGCACCCAGTGGCTGCTCCGGGGTGACCCCCATGCCCTGCGGGTTGAACAGTGCGCTGATCAGGTTGAGTTTGCCGATGAAGCCCGACAGTGGCGGCATGCCGATGATCAGCAGGGCGCAAGCGATAAAGCTCAGGCCCAGGAAGGCCATGGTCCAGGGGATGATCTGGCCGATCACCACCTGCTGCTCGTCGTCCAGGTTGATGCCTTTGGGCGGGTGCAGCGACTCCAGCGGCGAGGGCATCGCGTCCTCTTCGTCGTCCAGCGGCGCCTCGTTGGCCGAGCGCGAGCGCTCCACCAGTTCGGCCAGCAGGAACAGCGTACACAACGCCAGGGTCGAGCTGGCCAGATAGAACAGCGCGGCGCCGGTGAGGATCGGCTGGCCGAAGCCGACGGCGGCCAGCAGCGTGCCGGCGGACACCAGGATGCTCAGGGCTGCCAGGCGCTCCAGGCGTTGCGCCGCGAGGATCGACATCGCCGCCACAGCCAGGGTCGCCAGACCGCCATACACCAGCCAGTCCCCGCCGAAGAACGCCGAGGCGCCAGCTTGCCCGGAGAACAGCAGCGTCCACAGGCGCAGGATGGCGTACAGCCCGACCTTGGTCATGATCGCGAACAGCGCGGCCACCGGCGCGCTGGCCGACGAATAGGCCGGCACCAGCCAGAAGTTCAACGGCCAGACTCCGGCCTTGGCCAGGAAAGCGACGGCCAGGATCGCCGCGCCGGCATGCAGCAGGCCGCGATCGGCTTCCGGCACCAGTGGTACTTTCAACGCCAGGTCGGCCATGTTCAGGGTGCCGGTCACGCCGTAGAGCATGGCCGCGCCTACCAGGAACAGTGACGAGGCGAACAGGTTGATGGCGATGTAGTGCAGCCCCGCCTTGACCCGTGCCCGCCCCGAGCCATGCAGCAGCAGGCCGTAAGAGGCCGCCAGCAGCACCTCGAAGAACACGAACAGGTTGAACAGGTCGGCGGTGAGGAAGGCTCCGTACAGCCCCATCAGCTGGATCTGGAACAGCGCGTGGAAGCTGGCACCGGCGCCGTCCCAGCGGGCCCGGGCGAACAGCAGGGCGCTCAAGCCGACGATGCCGGTCAGTGTGAGCAGCAGCGCCGACAGATGGTCGACCACCAGGGCGATGCCGAACGGCGCCGGCCAGTTGCCCGGCAGGTAGACGCCGATGGACTCGGCCTGGCCCTGGGTACGCACCCACATCAGCAGGGTCACGGCGATGCCCAGGCCGAGGGCGGTGGACAGCAGGTTCAGGCGCGCTTTCAGCCAGCGGTGCTTTTCGCCGATCAGCAGCATCAGCGCCGCGGTGAGCAGCGGCAACAGGATCGGCGCGATGATCAGTTGGTTCATCCCGCTCATTCGTCACGCTCCCGGCCATCGACGTGGTCGGTGCCGGTCAGGCCGCGCGAAGCCAGTAGCACCACCAGGAACAACGCGGTCATGGCGAAGCTGATGACGATGGCGGTCAGCACCAGTGCCTGGGGCAGCGGGTCGGTGTAGTGCAGCAAATCGTGGGGCACGCCGTCCTTGATGATCGGCTCCTTGCCGATGAACAGGCTGCCCATGCTGAAGATGAACAGGTTGACGCCGTAGGACAGCAGGCACAGGCCCATGATCACCTGGTAGGTACGCGGGCGCAGGATCAGCCAGACCCCCGAGGCGGCGAGGACACCGATGGCGACTGCAATGACTTCTTCCATCAGGCGGCTCCTGCTTGGCTGGACTTGGCGGGGCGGTAGGCACGCACCGACTGGTGGGCCAGCGCGGTGAGGATCAGCAGGGTCGAGCCGACCACCACGGTGTACACGCCGATGTCGAAGAACAGCGCGCTGGCCACATGCACGTCACCCAGCAGCGGCAGGTGCAGGTGGGCGGTGTGGGTGGTGAGGAACGGGTAGCCGAGCAGCATCGCCCCGGCACCGGTAAGGGTGGCGCAGAGCAGGCCGGTGCCCATCCAACGCAGCGGGCGCAGGCTCATCTGCGCCTCGACCCACTGGGTGCCGGCGACCATGTACTGCAGGATGAACGCCACCGACATCACCAGGCCGGCGACGAAGCCGCCACCCGGCTGGTTGTGGCCACGCATGAACAGGTACATCGACACCAGCAGGGCGATCGGCAGCAGCAGGCGCACCAGGGCGGCCGGCACCATCATGAAGCCCAGCGCAGTGTCGGTGGCATGGCGCGGGTTGACCAGGTCGGTGACCACGTCCGGGGCCAGCTGGCGCTGCTGGGCCGGCAGTTGCATGCTCTCCTTGGGCGGACGGAAACGGCGCAGCAGGGCGAACACGGTCAGCGCCACGGCCACCAGCACGGTGACTTCACCGAGGGTGTCGAAGCCACGGAAGTCCACCAGCATCACGTTGACCACATTGGTGCCGCCGCCTTCCGGCAGGGCGCGGCTGAGGAAGAACGAGGAAATATCGTTGGGCGTCGGGCGGGTGAGCATGGCGTAGGACAGCAGGGCCATGCCGCCGCCGACCAGCACCGCCAGCAGCAGGTCGCGCAAGCGACGCAGGCGGGCGCGGTCCTGGCTGCCGGGCAGCGGCGATACGCCTTCGATACGCCGTGGCAGCCAGCGCAGGCCGAGAAGGATCAGCACGGTGGTCACCACTTCGACCGCCAGCTGGGTCAGGGCCAGGTCGGGCGCGGAGAACCAGACGAAGGTGATGCAGGTCATCAGGCCGCAGACGCCGACCATGATCAGCGCCGCGAGACGGTGGTACTTGGCCTGGTAGGCGGCGCCGATGGCGCAGGCGATAGCGATCAGCCACAGCGCGACGAACACCCCGGAGCCGGGGATCTTCGGCCGCTCGCCCCAGCTCAGGCCGCTGTACAGCAATGGCGTCAAGCCCGCGATGAAGGCGGCCAGCACCAACATGAACAACTGCGTCTGCAGGCGGCGGGTGGTCAGCAGGCGTTCGAGATGCCGAGCCAGCAGCATCAGCCGGACCAGGCCATGTTCGAACAGGCGCTTGCCGTTGAAGCGCTCGATCAACGGCGGGTGAGGGAAACGACCGCGCTGCAGCTGCTTGCGTAGCAGCAGGTAGAGGACGATGCCGCCGCTCATGGCGATCAGGCTCATGATCAGCGGGGCGTTCCAGCCGTGCCAGATGGCCAGGCTGTACTCCGGCAGGGTGCCGCCCACCACTGGCAGCGCGGCAGCGGCCAGCAGCGGGCCGACCGATTGTGCTGGGAAGATGCCGACCACCAGGCAGGTGAGCACCAGCAGCTCGACCGGCGCACGCATCCAGCGTGGGGGCTCGTGCGGCGTGTGCGGCAGATCCTGGGCCGTAGGCCCGAAGAATACATCGACGGTGAAGCGCAGCGCGTAGGCGACGCTGAAGGTCCCGGCCAGGGTGGCGATCACTGGCAGTGCGGCCTCGACCCAGGCGGTCGAGCTGATGAACACGGTCTCGGCGAAGAACATCTCCTTGGACAGGAAGCCGTTCATCAGCGGCACGCCGGCCATCGAGGCGCTGGCGACCATGGCCAGGGTGGCGGTGAACGGCACCAGGCGGAACAGGCCGCTGAGGCGACGGATGTCGCGGGTACCGCTCTCGTGGTCGATGATCCCCGCGGCCATGAACAGCGAGGCCTTGAAGGTGGCGTGGTTGAGAATGTGGAACACCGCGGCGACCGCTGCCAAGGGGCTGTTCAGGCCCAGCAGCAGGGTGATCAGGCCCAGGTGGCTGATGGTCGAGTAGGCCAGCAGGCCCTTGAGGTCGTTCTGGAACATCGCGGCAAAGGCGCCGAGCAGCAGGGTGGCGGCACCGGCGCCGCCGACGATCCAGAACCACTCCTCGCTGCCCGACAGCACCGGCCATAGCCGGGCGAGCAGGAACACCCCGGCCTTGACCATGGTCGCCGAGTGCAGATAAGCCGATACGGGGGTGGGCGCCGCCATGGCATGGGGCAGCCAGAACTGGAAGGGGAATTGCGCGCTCTTGGTCAGGGCGCCGATCAGGATGAGGGGCAGCAGCACCGGGTACAGCGCATGCTGGCGGATGATGTCGCCGGCAGCCAGGACCTTGTCCAGGTCATAGCTGCCGACCACATGGCCGAGCAGCAAGGCCCCGACCAGCAGGCACAAACCGCCGGCCCCCGTGACCATCAACGCCATGTAGGCGCCGCGGCGGGCGTCGGCGCGGTGGTGCCAGTAGCCGATCAGCAGGAATGAGAACAGGCTGGTCAACTCCCAGAAGAACACCAGCTGGAGCAGGTTGCCGGAGATCACCAGGCCGAGCATGGCGCCCATGAACGCCAGGAAGAACGCGAAGAAGCGCGGTACCGGGTCCTGCGGCGACATGTAGTAGCGGGCGTATAGCGACACCAGGGTGCCGATGCCCAGCACCAGCAAGCTGAACAGCCAGGCGAAGCCGTCCATGCGCAGGACCAGATTCAGGCCTAGGCTGGGCAGCCACAGGAATTCTTCGCGGATGACCCCGCCATCGGCGATCTGGGGGTACAGCAACGCCACCTGGACGGTGCCGACCAGGGCCACGAGCCCGGCAAGAATGGACTCGGCGTTGCGTGCGTTGTGCGGCAGTACAGCCGCCAGGCAACTACCCAGGAAGGGCAGAAGCAATAGCACAATCAATGACATAGCGTTCTGTTCTGAGAAGTTTGCCAAGGATCATACGTGCCGGACGGTTGATCACCAACACGCAAGCGGTTGCAGGATCCTACAAATGTGCTGTGACAAGCTGTTTTTTTATAACAGTTTCTTTCAGAGCATAGCGGCTGATTGTGTGCCTGTGGGGCCGCAACGCGGCCCTGATGTGGTGCAGGGGGGCTACAACCCAGCCTCGCGCTGACGCGCCTCATCTTCCTGCAAGGCGTCGGCCTCATCCCGGCGACGAATCTTCAGCTCACTCACCACCACCGCCAGCACGATCAGCGCCCCGCCGATCAACGCCACACCAGGCAAGCGCTCGCCGGCAATTCGCCCAACAATGCCGGCCCACACCGGTTCGCCCGCGTAGATCAGCGTGGCGCGAGTCGGCGAGACCGACTGCTGCGCCCAGTTCATCGCCACCTGAATTACCGCGCTCATGGCCCCCAGGCCCACCGCGCTGGCCAGCAGCAGCCAGGAAAAATCGGGGAGCTGCTCTTGGGTCGGCACGATCATCAGGAACGACAGTGCCGAGGCGGTGGCCAACTGCACCACGGTGACCCGTCGCACATCCACCTTGCCGGCGTAACGGCTGATGAGAATGATCTCGCCAGCGATTGCCACCGCGCTGATCAGCGTCACCACCTCGCCTTCGCTGAAGTGCAGCGCGCCCCCCTCGGGGCCGGCCAGCAGCATCAGGCCGATGAACGCAAGGCAGATGCCGATGCTGGGCATCAGGCCGGGACGGCGGCCGAGCACCAGCCATTGCAGCAGAGGCACGAAGGGTACGTATAGCGCCGTGATGAACGCCGACTGGCTGCTGCTGATGGTCTGCAGGCCCATGGTCTGCAAGCCGTAGCCGAGCATGATCGATACGCCGATGAGCACGCCGGCCTTCAGCTCGGTGAAGGTAAGCCCCGACAGCGAGCGGGCCGCCACCAGGCCGACGAACAGCGCCGCGGCGGCGAAGCGCAGGCCGACGAAGAACATCGGCCCACTGACGGTCATGACGTTATGCACGATAAGGAAGGTGCCGCCCCAGAGCATGGTGATGAACACCAGCACCAGTTCGGCCTTGCTCAGGCGGAAGGTGACGGCGGGCTTGCTGGGAAAGGCCTGGCTCATGGTCTTGCGCACTCGGAAGGGGCGGCGCACAATTCGCCGCAAAGTGGGCAGTATACTGCGCACTCCCTACCAGTGAGCAATATAGTGCACAAAGATTCCGAGCACCGGGCTTCGGTGTTGCAGCATGTCAGCCAGAACGTTCGCCGCCTACGCGGTGACGCCGGCCTGAGCCAGGCCGCCCTGGCCGAGCGTTCCGGGGTCAGCCGGCGGATGCTGGTGGCCATCGAGGCCGGCGAGAAGAATGTCAGCCTCACCACGCTGGACCTGATCGCCGAAGCGCTCGGGGTAGCGTTCAGCACCCTGATTCAGGCGCCGGAGCGGCGCGACCCTAGTCGCATCGAGGAGCTGGCCTGGGCCGGTGAGCACCCAGGCAGCCGCGCCGTGCTGCTTGGCAGCAGCCCGGCGCGGCGAGAGGTCGAATTGTGGGAGTGGACGCTGGCGCCCGGCGAGTGCTACGCCAGCGAAGCGGATGCCGCAGGCTGGAGCGAGCAGATCTATGTGGCCGAAGGGCGCCTGACGCTGATCATCGAAGAAAGCGAACGGCAACTGGGCAAGGGCGAGTTCTTCGTCTTCCCTAGCGATCGCCGCTATGCCTATCGCAATGACGGCGAGGAGCCAGTGCGCTTCGTGCGCAATGTGGTGATCTGAACGTTCAGCGTGCCAGCAGCTCGTCGGTGCTGGCCACGTTGGCGTAGGCGAACGCCAGTGCCGCCATCGCCGAGGCATGCACATCGGCCGCTGGAACCAGCTTGCCGTCGAACTCCAGCGCCAGGGTGGCGCAGGCGTCGTGGGCCACGCTGACCGCGTAGCCATGGTCGGCGGCGGCGCGGGTTGCGGCATCGATGCACATGTGGCTCATGCTGCCGGCGAGGGTGAGCGCTTCGATGGCGTGGCGATCGAGCAGGGCCTTGAGGTCGGTGCCGCGAAAACTGTTGACCTGATGCTTGAGCACCACCGCTTCGTTGGCTGTCGGTGCGACCTTGGGGTGAATCTGCGCGCCAGCAGAACCTGGTACGAAGAAGGGCGCGTCGCTGCTCTCGAACTCATGGCGCACATGCACCACCAGGTCGCCACGCTTGCGGGCCGCAGCCAATAGCCGGGCGGCGTTGTCGGCGGCCGCGTCGGCACCGTCCAGGGCCCATTTGCCACCGGGGAAGTAGTCGTTCTGGATATCGATGATGATCAGGGCGCGCTTGCTCATGGTGCCTCCTGCGGCAGTAGTGATGAACTGTCGATAGTTATAGGCTTGGGCGATTGGCTTGAGGATGGGCGCGAGCGACACAATGACGGCAAAAACTGACAGCCTGGAAATTGGCGTGCTGATCTATCCCGGCGCGCAGTCGGCGGCGATACATGGCCTGACCGACCTCTTCGCGGTGGCCAACCGGGTCGCGGCGCAATTGGGCGCCCACGAAATGCCGGTGCTGCGGGTCACGCATTGGCAGCTCGATGCGGCAGGGCTGCTGCAAGTGGTGCATGACAGCCAGCCGCAGGGCGGCCACGCGCTGCGGGCCCTGATGATTCCTCCGAGCCTTTCGGCGACCCCTTCTGCCGAGGTGCTCCAAGCGCATAGCGCCGTGCTTTGCCAGATGCACGGCCAGGGCACCGTGCTGGCCTCGGTGTGTATCGGTGTGTTTCTCGTCGCCGGTAGTGGCCTGCTGGATGGTCGGGCGGCCTGCACCCACTGGAACTATGCCCAGGCCCTTACCGAGCGTTTCCCCAAGGTGCGGGTGCAAGGCAGCCAACCGTTGCTTGATGACGGCGATATCGTCACTTCCGCCGGACTGATGGCCTGGACCGACTTGGGCCTGCACCTGATCGAGCGTTTTCTCGGCCATGGCCTGGCGCATGAGACTGCGCGCTACCTGTCGGTCGAACCCGCGTCGACGCCCTTGCCTGGAGCGTTGTTCCAGCCGCGCCTGGAGCATGGCGACGAGGCAGTGTTGAGGGTCCAGCACTGGTTGCAAGGGGAGGAGGCCCGGGCTGCCAGCCTGGCCGATATGGCACGCTGCGCAGGGTTGGAACCACGCACCTTCCTGCGCCGCTTTCGCGCCGCCACTGGCCTGCGCCCCACCGAGTACGCGCAGCAGGTGCGGGTCGGGCGGGCCTGCCGGTTGCTGGAGTTCACCCGGCGCAGCGTCGATCAGATCGCTTGGGGTGTCGGTTACCAGGATCCTGGTGCCTTTCGCAAAGTGTTCCAGCGCCTGACCGGGATGACCCCCAGCGACTACCGGCGGCGGTTTTCGACCATCGGCGGCTGACCCTCAGGCGTGGCTGGGCGGATGCGGCCCGGGCCCTTCATCGGCCAGGCGGTCATGATGGTTGCGTAGCGGGCATTCCTTGAGTGACATGCAGCCACAGCCGATGCAGCCATCGAGCTGGTCACGCAACATCGCCAGCTCGTCGATGCGCCGGCTCAGGTCGTCGCGCCAGCGCGCCGAGAGGCGCTGCCAGTCGTCGGCGGTGGGCGTGTGGTCGCAAGGCAGGGTATCCAGGGCGCTGGCGATGTCGGCCAGGGGAATGCCCAGGCGCTGGGCCATCTTGATTACCGCCACGCGCCGTAGCACGGCTCGCGGGTAACGCCGCTGATTGCCGGCGTTGCGCGTGCTGTGGATCAGGCCCTTGGTCTCGTAGAAATGCAGGGCGGTCACGGCTACCCCACTGCGGGCGGCCAGTTGGCCGACGCTGAGCAGGCGTTCCTGGGAGGAGGGTGGCTTCATCGGCAACAAAATCCTTGACCTTGACTTAGCTAGAGGTTTTACCCTCCACGACCATCTGCTGCAAGAGCCCGAAACGAGGAGATGCGTCATGGCGGTCAACACCCATTCCCTGTGGTTCACCCAGATGATCGAGTACGACGTGCCACCGCTGCGCCAGGATGCGCTGGCCGAGGCGCTGGTGACGCGCAGCGAGCACCTGGCACAACGCTGCGACGGCTTGCTCAGCGTCAGCATCCAGGTCAGCGACGATGGCCGCCGGGTGCTGCAGCACCTGCGCTGGCAGTCACGTCAGGCTTGGGCAGCCGCCGCGGGCTGCTTCATCGAGGAACCCTTCCTCGACCTGCTGGGCGAGCACCAGGCGCGCGGGGTGAACTTCGCTGCGTATCAGACCTTGCGCAGCCTGGTGCGCGGGGCCGATGGCGGCCTGCACTGCCAGCTGGGCAGCACTCAGGCGTACCAGGGTGCGTAGTGAGGGTAGCGGTCGAGGCGGGCGCCGATGACCATCTCGCTGATCCAGGCTGTGAGAATCGCGCTGTAGGCCTTCTGGCTTTCCTCGCTGGACAGCGCATGGTCGGCGCCGTCGACCCGACGGTGGGTCATCGAATGGGCACTGACGAACGCCGAGCGGTAGCTCATCAGTGTGCTGTGGGGGACGTAGTCATCTTGCTCGGACTCCACCAGCAGCACGTCGCCGCCGAACTCGGCGCAGGCCGCCAGGGCGCGGTTGTCGGCCGGGCCGAGGCTGCGCAGACGGTAGGCGTTCAGGCGTTGGCGATCCAGGGCCTGCTTCGGTGCGTTCCATTCATCGTCCCAGTACAGGGCCGGCACCCTCAACGCCAGCCACTTCACCGGGCGGTGCGGGGTGAGCAGGGTGGCCAGGTAGCCGCCGTAGCTGCTACCGATCACGGCGATGGCGCCGGGGTCGACGGCCGGGTGGCTGGCCAGCCGGTCGTAGGCGGCGAGCAGGTCGGCCAGGTTCTGTTCGCGGGTGACGGTTAGGCGCTGGCTCTCGGTCTTTTCGTGGCCGCGCAGGTCGAAGGTCATGCACACGCAGCCCAGCCCGGTGATCTGCCGGGCGCGGGCCAGGTCACGCTGCTGGCTGCCGCCCCAGCCATGGACGAAGAGGATCCCTGGCATGCGGCTGCCGGGGCTGACCAGGGTGCCGACGATGCTTTCCCCTTCGACGTGCAGTTCCACGGTTTCACTCTCGATGGTCATGGTCGCGTATCCGTGCATATTTGCTGAGTTGTCCGAGTTCACTGTCGTGCCCCTGATAGAACAGTGTGGCGTCGGCGGGCAGTCGCGCCCGGCCGAATACCTCGTGGGTCGATGCGCATAGCCGCTGCAGCGCCGGATCCTCGGCAAAGGCCGTCAATGCCAGGGCCTCGGCCGGACTGGCGCCACCCAGGCGCCAGGATTGTTCGAGCACGCCACTGCGCAGATGGCCGTGGCTGTCGCGGCCACGGGCGATGTCGTAGTTGCGGCGTGAAGCGATAAATCCGGGGAAGTAACGTTCGGCGGCCTGTTCGTAGGCCATGGCCTGGGTGATGGCCAGACGTAGGTGATCCGCGAGCGGCAATTGCAGCAATTGCTGGTAGTCGCCACGCACGAGCACCAGATCGGAGCCGCCGTACACTTCGCTGCCTGCGTGATCGCGGGTCAGGTGCTGGGTACCGTGGTAGCTCAGGGTCAGCCCTGCCACACGTACTTGGCCGACACTGAAGGTCTCGACGTCGTCGAGGTCTTCTTCCAGGACCAGGCCCCACAGTGCCAACGTCTGTTCGTCCATGCCCTCCAGCAACGGTTCCAGGGCCTGGGCGTCACTGATGACCTGCTGGCCCCGACCGGCGCAGGCCAGCACCGGCTTGATGCGTACCGGCCCCTCGCGCAGCAGCAGCTCGGCCGCCCGGCGGGCGTCGCCCTTGGAAAACACCGTATAGCCACGGAGCAGGGCATCGCAGGCTTGCTGTGCAAACGCATCGGTCCAGCCGGGCGGGAAGCTGGCGTCGGCAGGCACTGGGTGGGAGATGGCCTTGGTAGCGAGGTGCGGATGACTGACGGCTCCGCCAAAAAGGTCGTTCTCGTCCTGGATGCCGAGCATTGCCTGACGCGTCGGATCGACTATGGTTTCGCTCGGCACGTAGTAACAGCATGCTTCGGCGTCGGGCAGAGGCGTTGGCTCGACGCGCTCGATGCCCAACAGGCGTGCCAGGTACTCGGCGATCCTCAGTTGGGTCGCCCGCTCGTGTTCGGGTGTGTGCTCGCGGGTATCGAGCAGTACGACAGCGCTTTTCGGTTCGCGGGAGTGGGGCATGGCCAACCTCGCGTTCGCAGGGGGTGTAAGGGGTGTGAAGGCGCGCAGGCTGTTTAGTTCAGGAGGAAGGATCGACGGTCGGCAGGGCACTTGGGGCAATGCATGCCTTGTTACGGTCGTGGTGATTGCGGGCGCCCGCCAGCTGTTTCATTATCGACGGCCTGGACCCGTCGACACCTATCCGCAGGAGTGCGCATGAACAGTCAGTCCCCGCTTCACGAATCCGTACCGGCGCGGCTTGCCCGCGTGCGCGAGGCCATGGCCAGGGAGGGCGTTGCTGCCCTGCTGGTGCCCTCGGCCGACCCGCATCTGTCCGAGTACCTGCCTGGTTATTGGCAGGGGCGGCAATGGTTGTCCGGTTTCGAGGGGTCGGTGGGCACGCTGGTGGTCACGGCGGATTTCGCTGGGCTGTGGGCTGACAGCCGCTATTGGGAGCAGGCGAACAAGGAGCTGGCCGGCAGTGGCATCGAACTCATGAAGCTGCGGCCCGGGCAGCCAGGCGCGTTGGAGTGGTTGGGTACGGAGGTCGACGGTACCGTGGCGGTGGATGGTGCGGTCATGGCAGTGGCCGCTGCCCGTCAGTTAAGCGAACGTCTGCAGGCGCGGGGCGCAAAGCTGCGTACGGATATCGATCTGCTGACCGAGGTCTGGAGCGACCGGCCATCGTTGCCGGGCAATCCGGTTTACCAGCACCTGCCGCCCCATGCGACCGTCAATCGTGCGCAAAAGCTTGCCGAGCTGCGGGGCACCCTGCAGGAAAATGGCGCCGACTGGCATTTCATCGCCACGCTCGACGATATCGCCTGGCTGTTCAATCTGCGTGGCAGCGACGTTTCCTACAATCCCGTGTTCGTCTCTTTCGCGTTGGTCAGCCAGGACAAGGCGTACCTGTTCGTCGGGCGCGACAAGGTCGATGGGCACCTGCGCCAGGTATTGGCGGCCGATGGTATCGAGGTCCGTGACTACGTAGCGGTCGGCGACGCGCTGTCGGCGATTCCGGCCACGGCCAGTCTGCTGTTGGATCCGGCACGGGTCACCCGTGGGCTGCTGGATAACCTGCATGAGCAGGTGCGGCTGGTCGAGGGCATCAATCCGACGACCTTGAGCAAGTCGCGCAAGGGTGAAGGGGATCTCGCCCATATCCGTCAGGCTATGGAGCAGGACGGCGCGGCACTGTGCGAATTCTTCGCCTGGCTTGAGACGAATCTGGGGACCCAACGCATTACCGAGCTGACCATCGACGATCAGCTCAGCGCGGCCCGTGCCCGCCGTCCGGGTTTCGTGTCGCTGAGTTTTTCCACCATCGCGGCCTACAACGGCAATGGCGCCATGCCGCACTACCGCGCCACCGAGCAGTCCCATGCCGTGATCGAGGGCAATGGCCTGCTGTTGATCGACTCAGGTGGGCAGTATCTAGGGGGAACCACCGATATCACCCGAATGGTGCCGATCGGCGAGCCGAGCCGCGAACAGAAGGCGGATTGCTCGCGGGTGCTCAAGGGCATGATCGCGCTGTCCAGGGCCAGGTTTCCGCGTGGGATCCTCTCGCCGCTGCTCGATGCCATCGCCCGCGCGCCGATCTGGGCTGATCAGGTCGATTACGGGCATGGCACCGGCCACGGTGTCGGCTACTTCATGAATGTGCATGAAGGCCCGCAGGTGATCGCCTACCAGGCGGCCGCCACGCCGCAGACAGCCATGCAGCCGGGGATGATCAGCTCGATCGAGCCTGGGACCTACCGGCCGGGGCAGTGGGGGGTGCGTATCGAGAACCTGGTGGTCAATCGCGAGGTCGGTACCAGCGAGTTTGGCGAGTTCCTGGCGTTCGAAACCTTGACCCTGTGCCCGATCGACACGCGCTGCCTGTTGGTCGAGGCGCTGGGCAGCGAGGACATCGCCTGGTTGAACAACTATCACCAGATCGTGAGGGAGCGTCTTGCCCCACTGCTCGAAGGCGAGGCGCTGGTCTGGCTGGAGCAGCGCACCGCACCTCTCTGAAAATGACAAGGGCAGCCATTGGCTGCCCTTTTATATTCGTTACTTGCAGATCACGATCATGCTGCGGCTGGTGTAGCCGGCGGGATTGATACCGAAGACGTAGTCGCCGGGCTCCTCGTCGGTGTCACCGGAACGGGCGATGACTTTGTAACCTTTGCTGCTGCAGGAGCTCGCAGCTTTGCTGTAGCACTTCTCCCATGACGAGGAGAGTCCCGAGCAATTGATATGCAGCCCTTTCTTTCCTCGCTTCACTTCGGTGTTGGCGGTCGCGGCACATCCAGCGATGGCCAGGATGCCCAGGATGAGCAAAATACGTTTCATTCCTGTCCTTTATATGGCCCGACTACATGGACGGACCTGATGTCTGCGCTGTGCTTCTTCCCTGATTGCCCCGGCGTCCATGTACCACTCAGTAGATAGCGTCAAGATTATGATCTGGCGACAGCTTAATCAGCGATGTCGGTCGGTACAAGTCTGCAGGGTGGCTAAATGCAAATATTTCTCAAATCAGTCGGCGGCCACCGGTGGCGCTGTTTCCCGTTTCATGGAGAGGGTGGCGCCCACTGAGGCGGTGATGATGGCGAGGATCGCCAGCCATTGCCAGAGGGTGAGTTGTTCGCCGAGGAACAGCAGTCCGGACAAGGCGCCAAAGGCCGGCTCGATGCTCATGAGCGTGCCGAAGGTGCGCGCTGGCATGCGGGTCAGCGCGACCATTTCCAGGCTGTAGGGCAGGGCCGTCGACAGGATGGCCACGCCCAGGGCCACCGGCAGCAGGGCAGGGGTGAGCAGTGCGGCTCCGGCATGGGCGATACCGATGGGGGCGACGAACAGTGCGGCGATTACCACGCCCAGGGCGGCGGTCTGGATGCCGTTCTCGGCTCCGGCTTTTTGCCCATAGAGAATGTACAGCGCCCAGCATACACCGGCGCCCAGGGCGTAGGCGGCGCCGATCGGGTCGAGGCTGGCCCCCGTCTGGCCTACGGGTATCAGCAGCAACAGCCCGGCGACTGCCAGGGCGATCCACAGGAAATCCAGCGCTCGTCGCGAGGCCCACAGCGCCACTGCGAGCGGCCCGGTGAATTCGAGCGCCACGGCGATACCAAGAGGCACGCTGCGCAGGGACATATAGAAGAGGAAGTTCATGCCGCCCAGGGCCATGCCGTAGATGATCACGCTGCGCAGGGTGCTGGCGTCCAGGCGCGCGCGCCAGGGCCTCAATATAAGCAGCATGATGATGCTGGCGAAGATCAGGCGCAGCGCTGTGGTGCCTTGGGCGCCAACAACAGGGAACATGCTTTTGGCCAGCGAGGCTCCGGACTGGATGGAAGCCATGGCGATCAGCAGCAGGCCGATGGGGAACAGCGTGGTGGCCAGGCTGCGTTGGGGGGAATTCATGTTGGGTTCCGTTGTTGTAAGCGCAAGGGTGCGCAATATAGTGCGCAGCGGAATGTGTGTTGGCAAGGTCGGGTGTTGTTTCGGTAAGCGCGGCTGAGACTATGGAGCGCATGGCAGCTGCCATGCGCTTCCGCGTCATATTTCTGAAATAAAAGGTTGACGGGCTTTCAGATCCCCTTATAATGCGCCCCACTTCCAGCGACATCGGAACGAAAAACTCCTTGAATATCAACGAGTTGATCGATCAAGAGGGTTGCGGAGGTGCTTCGGTCGTCAGATCGGCAGCGGTGAAAAAGGCAGTTGACAGCAGGTTGTAACGCTGTATGATTCGCCTCCCGCTACGAGAGATCGCAGCGAGTCAAGTGTTTGAAGTTGAACGGGTTTCTCGCAAAATACTTCGAAATAAACGCTTGACAGCAAATGAGGAAAGCGTAGAATGCGCGCCTCGGTTGAGACGAAAGATTCTTAACCAACCGCTCTTTAACAAATTGAATCAAGCAATTCGTGTGGGTGCTTGTGAGTACGGACTGATAGTCGCCAAGATTATCAGCATCACAAGTGGCCATGCGAGAAATCACATAGTCATTTGAGATTGCTGAGCCAAGTTTAGGGTTTCTTAAAAACCCAAGCAGTATTGAACTGAAGAGTTTGATCATGGCTCAGATTGAACGCTGGCGGCAGGCCTAACACATGCAAGTCGAGCGGATGACGGGAGCTTGCTCCTTGATTCAGCGGCGGACGGGTGAGTAATGCCTAGGAATCTGCCTGGTAGTGGGGGACAACGTTTCGAAAGGAACGCTAATACCGCATACGTCCTACGGGAGAAAGCAGGGGACCTTCGGGCCTTGCGCTATCAGATGAGCCTAGGTCGGATTAGCTAGTAGGTGAGGTAATGGCTCACCTAGGCGACGATCCGTAACTGGTCTGAGAGGATGATCAGTCACACTGGAACTGAGACACGGTCCAGACTCCTACGGGAGGCAGCAGTGGGGAATATTGGACAATGGGCGAAAGCCTGATCCAGCCATGCCGCGTGTGTGAAGAAGGTCTTCGGATTGTAAAGCACTTTAAGTTGGGAGGAAGGGTTGTACGTTAATACCGTGCAATTTTGACGTTACCGACAGAATAAGCACCGGCTAACTCTGTGCCAGCAGCCGCGGTAATACAGAGGGTGCAAGCGTTAATCGGAATTACTGGGCGTAAAGCGCGCGTAGGTGGTTCGTTAAGTTGGATGTGAAAGCCCCGGGCTCAACCTGGGAACTGCATCCAAAACTGGCGAGCTAGAGTATGGTAGAGGGTGGTGGAATTTCCTGTGTAGCGGTGAAATGCGTAGATATAGGAAGGAACACCAGTGGCGAAGGCGACCACCTGGACTGATACTGACACTGAGGTGCGAAAGCGTGGGGAGCAAACAGGATTAGATACCCTGGTAGTCCACGCCGTAAACGATGTCAACTAGCCGTTGGAATCCTTGAGATTTTAGTGGCGCAGCTAACGCATTAAGTTGACCGCCTGGGGAGTACGGCCGCAAGGTTAAAACTCAAATGAATTGACGGGGGCCCGCACAAGCGGTGGAGCATGTGGTTTAATTCGAAGCAACGCGAAGAACCTTACCAGGCCTTGACATGCAGAGAACTTTCCAGAGATGGATTGGTGCCTTCGGGAACTCTGACACAGGTGCTGCATGGCTGTCGTCAGCTCGTGTCGTGAGATGTTGGGTTAAGTCCCGTAACGAGCGCAACCCTTGTCCTTAGTTACCAGCACGTTATGGTGGGCACTCTAAGGAGACTGCCGGTGACAAACCGGAGGAAGGTGGGGATGACGTCAAGTCATCATGGCCCTTACGGCCTGGGCTACACACGTGCTACAATGGTCGGTACAGAGGGTTGCCAAGCCGCGAGGTGGAGCTAATCTCACAAAACCGATCGTAGTCCGGATCGCAGTCTGCAACTCGACTGCGTGAAGTCGGAATCGCTAGTAATCGCAAATCAGAATGTTGCGGTGAATACGTTCCCGGGCCTTGTACACACCGCCCGTCACACCATGGGAGTGGGTTGCACCAGAAGTAGCTAGTCTAACCTTCGGGAGGACGGTTACCACGGTGTGATTCATGACTGGGGTGAAGTCGTAACAAGGTAGCCGTAGGGGAACCTGCGGCTGGATCACCTCCTTAATCGAAGACATCAGCCTGCTGATGAGCTCCCACACGAATTGCTTGATTCATTGTGTAAAGACGATGCTGTAACGCGACCCTGTTATAGGTCTGTAGCTCAGTTGGTTAGAGCGCACCCCTGATAAGGGTGAGGTCGGCAGTTCAAATCTGCCCAGACCTACCAATTACTTGGTGCGGCTGGTCAATGGGGCCATAGCTCAGCTGGGAGAGCGCCTGCCTTGCACGCAGGAGGTCAGCGGTTCGATCCCGCTTGGCTCCACCACTCTTTCAGGTTTCGCAGCACTGCTCAGAACTTAGAAATGAACATTCGGTGATGAATGTTGATTTCTGACTTTTGTCAGATCGTTCTTTAAAAATTCGGATATGTGATAGAAATAGACTGAACACCAGTTTCACTGCTGGTGGATCAGGCTAAGGTAAAATTTGTGAGTTCTGCGCGAAAGCGCGACGTACGAATTTTCGGCGAATGTCGTCTTCACAGTATAACCAGATTGCTTGGGGTTATATGGTCAAGTGAAGAAGCGCATACGGTGGATGCCTTGGCAGTCAGAGGCGATGAAAGACGTGGTAGCCTGCGATAAGCTTTGGGGAGTCGGCAAACAGACTGTGATCCAGAGATCTCTGAATGGGGGAACCCACTCAGCATAAGCTGAGTATCTTGTACTGAATACATAGGTGCAAGAGGCGAACCAGGGGAACTGAAACATCTAAGTACCCTGAGGAAAAGAAATCAACCGAGATTCCCTTAGTAGTGGCGAGCGAACGGGGACCAGCCCTTAAGCTGGTTTGAGATTAGTGGAACGCTCTGGAAAGTGCGGCCATAGTGGGTGATAGCCCCGTACACGAAAATCTCTTGCCAGTGAAATCGAGTAGGACGGAGCACGAGAAACTTTGTCTGAACATGGGGGGACCATCCTCCAAGGCTAAATACTACTGACTGACCGATAGTGAACCAGTACCGTGAGGGAAAGGCGAAAAGAACCCCGGAGAGGGGAGTGAAATAGAACCTGAAACCGTATGCGTACAAGCAGTGGGAGCCTACTTTGTTAGGTGACTGCGTACCTTTTGTATAATGGGTCAGCGACTTATATTCAGTGGCGAGCTTAACCGAATAGGGGAGGCGTAGCGAAAGCGAGTCTTAATAGGGCGCTTTAGTCGCTGGGTATAGACCCGAAACCGGGCGATCTATCCATGGGCAGGTTGAAGGTTAGGTAACACTGACTGGAGGACCGAACCGACTACCGTTGAAAAGTTAGCGGATGACCTGTGGATCGGAGTGAAAGGCTAATCAAGCTCGGAGATAGCTGGTTCTCCTCGAAAGCTATTTAGGTAGCGCCTCATGTATCACTGTAGGGGGTAGAGCACTGTTTCGGCTAGGGGGTCATCCCGACTTACCAAACCGATGCAAACTCCGAATACCTACAAGTGCCGAGCATGGGAGACACACGGCGGGTGCTAACGTCCGTCGTGAAAAGGGAAACAACCCAGACCGTCAGCTAAGGTCCCAAAGTCATGGTTAAGTGGGAAACGATGTGGGAAGGCTTAGACAGCTAGGAGGTTGGCTTAGAAGCAGCCACCCTTTAAAGAAAGCGTAATAGCTCACTAGTCGAGTCGGCCTGCGCGGAAGATGTAACGGGGCTCAAACCATGCACCGAAGCTACGGGTATCACCTTTGGTGATGCGGTAGAGGAGCGTTCTGTAAGCCTGTGAAGGTGAGTTGAGAAGCTTGCTGGAGGTATCAGAAGTGCGAATGCTGACATGAGTAACGACAATGCGAGTGAAAAACTCGCACGCCGAAAGACCAAGGTTTCCTGCGCAACGTTAATCGACGCAGGGTTAGTCGGTCCCTAAGGCGAGGCTGAAAAGCGTAGTCGATGGAAAACAGGTTAATATTCCTGTACTTCCAGTTATTGCGATGGAGGGACGGAGAAGGCTAGGCCAGCTTGGCGTTGGTTGTCCAAGTTTAAGGTGGTAGGCTGAGATCTTAGGCAAATCCGGGATCTTAAGGCCGAGAGCTGATGACGAGTGCTCTTTAGAGCGCGAAGTGGTTGATGCCATGCTTCCAAGAAAAGCTCCTAAGCTTCAGATAACTGGGAACCGTACCCCAAACCGACACAGGTGGTTAGGTAGAGAATACCAAGGCGCTTGAGAGAACTCGGGTGAAGGAACTAGGCAAAATGGCACCGTAACTTCGGGAGAAGGTGCGCCGGTGAGGGTGAAGCACTTGCTGCGTAAGCCCACGCCGGTCGAAGATACCAGGCCGCTGCGACTGTTTATTAAAAACACAGCACTCTGCAAACACGAAAGTGGACGTATAGGGTGTGACGCCTGCCCGGTGCCGGAAGGTTAATTGATGGGGTTAGCGCAAGCGAAGCTCTTGATCGAAGCCCCGGTAAACGGCGGCCGTAACTATAACGGTCCTAAGGTAGCGAAATTCCTTGTCGGGTAAGTTCCGACCTGCACGAATGGCGTAACGATGGCGGCGCTGTCTCCACCCGAGACTCAGTGAAATTGAAATCGCTGTGAAGATGCAGTGTATCCGCGGCTAGACGGAAAGACCCCGTGAACCTTTACTATAGCTTTGCACTGGACTTTGAGCTTGCTTGTGTAGGATAGGTGGGAGGCTTTGAAGTGGGGACGCCAGTTCTCATGGAGCCATCCTTGAAATACCACCCTGGCAACCTTGAGGTTCTAACTCAGGTCCGTTATCCGGATCGAGGACAGTGTATGGTGGGTAGTTTGACTGGGGCGGTCTCCTCCCAAAGAGTAACGGAGGAGTACGAAGGTGCGCTCAGACCGGTCGGAAATCGGTCGTAGAGTATAAAGGCAAAAGCGCGCTTGACTGCGAGACACACACGTCGAGCAGGTACGAAAGTAGGTCTTAGTGATCCGGTGGTTCTGTATGGAAGGGCCATCGCTCAACGGATAAAAGGTACTCCGGGGATAACAGGCTGATACCGCCCAAGAGTTCATATCGACGGCGGTGTTTGGCACCTCGATGTCGGCTCATCACATCCTGGGGCTGAAGCCGGTCCCAAGGGTATGGCTGTTCGCCATTTAAAGTGGTACGCGAGCTGGGTTTAGAACGTCGTGAGACAGTTCGGTCCCTATCTGCCGTGGACGTTTGAGATTTGAGAGGGGCTGCTCCTAGTACGAGAGGACCGGAGTGGACGAACCTCTGGTGTTCCGGTTGTCACGCCAGTGGCATTGCCGGGTAGCTATGTTCGGAAGAGATAACCGCTGAAAGCATCTAAGCGGGAAACTTGCCTCAAGATGAGATCTCACTGGAGCCTTGAGCTCCCTGAAGGGCCGTCGAAGACTACGACGTTGATAGGTTGGGTGTGTAAGCGCTGTGAGGCGTTGAGCTAACCAATACTAATTGCCCGTGAGGCTTGACCATATAACACCCAAGCAATTTGCGCGTAAGCCGAATTGTGGTGGTGAAGACGAAGCAACCGAAGATTCGTAAGACCACAAATATCGCATATCCGAATTGGCTGGCATGTCTGCAAGGACGTACTGGCAACCGAATTTCTTGACGACCATAGAGCATTGGAACCACCTGATCCCATCCCGAACTCAGCAGTGAAACGATGCATCGCCGATGGTAGTGTGGGGTTTCCCCATGTGAGAGTAGGTCATCGTCAAGATTCATTTCGCAAAACCCCTATCTGCGCGAGCAGGTAGGGGTTTTGTCTTTGTGGCCGATAAAATGCTCGACGGATTCCCGCTTGCCGGAGATACGCTGCGTAGCGGCATTCTCCCTGCTTGTCTCGCTCTCTCATCTATCCTATCTGCACTCATTCGGCGCTCAGGTGCGGCAAATCTGCATATGGGTTGCGACTTAAGTCCGATGGCGGGTGGCTGGTACCCGTCCATACTCAAGGTTCGCCCTTCAATAACAACAAGTACCGGGTTGCGAACCAATGACCTATCAGCAGAGCTACGCCCATTCCATCTCCGACCCCGTCACCTTCTGGCAAGCCCAGGCCGAGCAGCTCGGCTGGCAGCGCAAGCCGACCGTCACCTTGCAGCAGAACGCCGATGGTACCCACCGCTGGTTCGCTGATGGCCGCCTCAATAGCTGCTACCTGGCCCTTGACCACCAGATCGAGCAGGGACGCGGGGAACAACTGGCATTGATCTACGATTCGCCGGTGACCGGCGTGCAGCAGACCTTTACCTACCTCCAACTGTGTGACGAGGTGGCGCGGTTGGCAGGGTTGTTGCGTTCGCTGGGCGTGACCAAGGGCGATGGAGTGGTCATCTACATGCCGATGGTGCCGCAGGCGGCCATGGCCATGCTCGCCTGCGCCCGCATTGGTGCGGTGCATTCGGTGGTGTTCGGTGGCTTTGCCGCGAACGAACTGGCGCTGCGCATCGATGATGCCCGGCCCAAGCTGCTGTTGACGGCTTCCTGCGGCCTGGAGTTCGATCGTCTGATCGAATACAAACCGCTGGTCGATCGCGCTCTGCAATTGGCTCATCATCAACTTCGGCATGTTTTGGTGTTGCAGCGTCCGCAGGTGTGCGCAGACCTGCAGCCCGGACGGGACCTGGACTGGCAGCAAGCGTTGGTCGGTGCCCAGCCAGTAGCTCCCGTGGAACTGGACGCGGGCGATCCGCTGTACATCATGTATACCTCTGGCACCACGGGAAAACCCAAGGGCATCGTCCGGGAAAACGGTGGCAATGCAGTCGCGTTGTGTTATGCCATGCGTCACGTCTACGGCATGCAGGCAGGGGATGTCTGGTGGGGGATCTCGGACGTTGGCTGGGTGGTGGGGCATTCGCTGATCGTGTACGGGCCGCTGATGAGCGGATGCACCACAGTGTTCTACGAGGGCAAGCCGATCCGCACACCGGACGCCTCGGCCTATTGGCGGGTGGTGGAGCAATACCAGGTCAATGGCTTGTTCTGCGCGCCCACCGCCATGCGTGCCATTCGCAAGGAGGACCCAGAAGGCGAGTTGCTCCGCGCTCACGATCTCGGCTCGTTGCGTCAGTTGTTCCTGGCAGGTGAGAAGCTCGACTCCAGCACCCATGAATGGCTCGAGCGGGTCAGCGGCAAACCGGTGCATGACCATTGGTGGCAGACCGAAACCGGCTGGCCGGTGACGGCGCCTTGTGTCGGGCTCGAAGGCAGCGTGGCGCGCCCGGGGTCGAGCAACCGCGCGGTGCCGGGGTACCACGTGCAGGTTCTGGATGATGAAGGTCGACCGCTGGGGCCGAACCAGCAAGGCGCCATCGTGATCGCGTTGCCGTTGCCTCCGGGTTGCAGCCAGACGCTCTGGGGCGATCATGAGCGTTACCTGCAAGCTTATCTTCGCAGCTATCCCGGCTACTACCACACTGGCGACGGCGGGTACCTGGACGAAGACGGTTTCGTCTACATCATGGGGCGCACCGACGATGTGATAAACGTTTCCGGGCATCGCCTGTCGACCGGGGAAATGGAGGACTTGGTGGCGCGCCATCCGGCGGTGGCCGAGTGCGCGGTGATCGGCGTCCACGACGAAATCAAGGGCCAGGTGCCGTTGGCGCTGGTGGTGCTCAAGGATGGGCAGGCTATTGGCGAGGCGCAGTTGCAGGGCGAGTTGGTGGCCAACGTGCGTGAGCAGATCGGCGCATTGGCCTGCTTCAATCGTGTGCGCCTGGTGAAACGTTTGCCCAAAACTCGCTCGGGCAAGATTTTGCGGGCTGTGCTGCGCAAGATCGCCGATGGACAGGACTACGTGCCGCCTTCCACCCTGGACGACCCCGCGGTGCTTGGGGAAATCGAAGGCGTGTTGGCGGACTTGCCCAAGGCGGGCTGACGCCCTCGCGCAGTAGAATGATCACCTGCGAAGCGGGCTCCGCTCACCGCGGAGTCTGCGTCGCGGCTGAAGTCGCTCCTACAGCAAGGCCCGGAGATCGCCAGGCCCAACCTGATGCAGTTGCCCTAAACGGCTGCGCGTGCGCATCAGATCGGGGTGGGCGCCGTCCAGGCTCGACTCCAGTGCCTGGCGACCGATCACCAGCACCTCGCGGTCCTGGTCATACAGCACATCCACCAGGTTGGCGAAGCGCTGTTGCGCCGCCAGCGAACACATGGCCAGATCATCCAGGCCGTCGATGATCCAGCGGTCATAGCGCTCGACCAAGACCAGATAATCGATCACCGCGGTGGGCCGTTCGCACAAGTCGTCGAAGCCGAACATTACCTGGCGCCCCTCGCGCGATGCCGGGCATTTTGAGCAATCGAGAATGTGCCGGGCAACGATCTTGAAACGCGATAGGTCAGACCTTTTGCTCGAGTTGGCGCTCGATCATGTACTTGACCGCCAGGCGGCGCTCCTTGAGATGGCGCAGGTCTTCGTCCTCGAAGTTGCCTGCCGAGATCGACTCGGCAGCCAGCACCTGGTTATCGATGTCCATGTATTCGTCTAAAAGGCGATCGAGTTGCGGATCCTGTTGACGCCGCTGCTGGACTATCTCGCGAGGGTAGTGGAGGTCCTGATAGAGGTCATGGGAAACGGGCATGGCGTCCTCCTTGTGATGCGCCGATGGGGCTTATTTGATTGGAAGGGGGGAATGCGATTGTGTTGAAGCGAGACGGTGGAATTACGACGAGTGGTTGTCGTGAGTGCTGTGGCGGGGCGGGAAGAAATACTTCTCAACCGGACTGATTCAACTAACTTGCTGTTTTTCTGCAGTTTTTTTAAAAAAAAGCTTCCCACCTGGAAAAAAGGTTGTTAAAGTGCCGGCCATTCCCGAGCAGTAACACACGGAGCTGTGAGGGGGTTGTCAGTGAGGCGGTGAGCAGTAATCCGCCAGATCCGATACAGGGGCGTCGCCAAGCGGTAAGGCAGCAGGTTTTGATCCTGCCATGCGTTGGTTCGAATCCAGCCGCCCCTGCCATTTTCAAGATGTATCCTCTCCTCAATCGCCTTTCGGCGATTTTTTCGTTTCTGCCTACCTGTTTTCCAGCGACTCGGCCAACACCTGGGCGAGCACGTGTTCATGCACCGGTTTCTGCACGACCTGGCATCCTGGCAGCTCCAGCCCTTGCAGCTGGGCGTAGCCTGTGAGGAAAACCACGGGCAAGCGTGGGAAACGCTCGCGGGCCGCCAGGGCCAGTTGGGCGCCATTGAACTCAGGCATGGCGAAGTCGGTGAGCAGCAGGTCTATGCGTTCATTGAGCAGGGCCATGGCCTGTGCGCCATTGTGTGCCTGGTGGACCTCGTAGCCTTGGCGCTGGAGCAGATCGCCGATCATCTCGCGCACCAAGTGGTCGTCGTCCACCAGCAGGATGTGCCGCTCGGTCCGCTGAGCGGCCACAGGACGCGCATCGTCCTCTGCTGCAGTGAGGATGTCGGCGCGGTTTTTTACCGCGGGCAGGTAGACGCTCACCAGGGTGCCGCGGCCTGGCGTGGTATCAATGCGCACGCCACCCCCGGTCTGTTTGGCGAAGCCGAATACCTGCGCCAGCCCCAAACCCGAACCCTTGCCGATGTCCTTGGTGGTAAAGAACGGCTCGAACGCCTTGGCCAGTACCTCTTCGCTCATGCCGCAGCCGCTGTCGCGAATGCTCAATACCACGTAGTCGCCGGGCTCGGGCTCCTCCGGGCGCTGCGGGCGGTTGCTGACGCGGGTATTGCGCGTGGCCAGGGTAAGTTGGCCTCCCTCGGGCATGGCGTCGCGGGCGTTGATGGCCAGGTTGAGGATGATCATCTCGGTCTGGGTCGGGTCGGTCAGGGCCTGCCAGAGACCGGCGTCCAGCTGTAGGCGTACGGCGATGCTGCCACCCAGGGTACGGCGCAGCAGTTCCTCCAAGCCCGCCAGGGTGCGATTGAGGTTCAGTGGCACCGGCTCCAGCCGTTGCTTGCGTGAGAACGCCAGTAATTGGGCGGTCAGTTTGGCGCCGCGCTCGCCCGCTTCGCGGATGTGTTGCAGGCGCTTATGGGCCTTGTCCAGAAGGCCTTTGTCCAGGTCGTTACGCAAGAAACTGGCACCGGTGAGAATCACCGTCAGCAGATTGTTGAAGTCGTGCGCCACTCCGGCGGTGAGCTGGCCGACCGCTTCCAGGCGCTGCATCTGCTGAAGCGCGGCCTCGATCCGTTCACGCTCGGCAATCTGTTCGCGCAAGCGCTCGTTGGCCTCGGCCAGGTCCAGCACTGCCTCGCGTTCGCTGGAAATGTCGCGGGCGACCACATGCAGCAGATTGTCGTCTGGCACCACCACCCAAGACAGCCAGCGCTGCTGGCCTTCGGCATGCAGGATGCGGCCGACGAAGCGGGCGCTGGTGCGCCCTTGGGAGAGTGCGGCGAGTTCGGTGAGGAAGGTTTCCTGATCGGCTTCCGGCAGCAGCTGCAGCAGGGAATTGCGCCCCAGCTGTTCGCGGGGAAAGCCGAGCGTGGTTTCCCAGGCCGGATTCAAGGCCACTGGCGTCAGATCCTTGTTGAGCACCGCCAACAGGTCCTGGGACAGTTCCCAGGCGCGGTCGCGTTCGCGGGTACGGCGCTCGACCCGTTCGCCCAGCATCGTGTTGAGCTGCTCCAGCGCCCGGGTGGCCTGGCGCTGCTGGTGGATGTCCTGCAACACGCCGGAAAAGCGCTCGCACAGGCCGTCGACGAACTGCGTCTGGCCGGTGGAGAGCAACCAGCGAGGCTCCAGCGCGCCTGGTTGGGTGATACGAAACTCGGCCCGGTAGAGACCGTCGCTGTCCGGCCGCATGGCCTGCTCGACGGCGTTGCGCACACGAGGCAGGTCGTCGGGGTGGATGCCGGCGTAGAAAACCTCGATGTTCATCGGCGTGTCATTGGGGATGCCAAACAACATCTTGCAGCGATCATCCCACACCATCTGTCCATCCTGCGGACGGTAGTCCCAAGTACCCATGCCGGCGGCATCGATGGCAATACGCGCGCGGGCTTCGGCATCGGCCAGCGCCTCTTCGGCGCGGCGGCGACGCTGGCGCTCCTGCACCTCGGTCAACGCCCGGCGCACGGCCTTGGGCAGCAACGGCAAATTCTTCTTCAGGACATAGTCGGTGGCGCCGAGGCGGATCATCTCGACCGCGTGCTCCTCGCCGTAGATACCGGAGAGAAAGATGAATGGGATATGCGGGGCCAGGCGTTGGGCGGCGGCCAGCACATCGGCGCCAGAGGAGCCCGGAAGCACGCAGTCGCACAGGATCAGGTCGTACGAGGACTCGCGCAGGGCATGTTCGGCACCGACATGGTCGAACACCAGCCGTGATTGCACCTGCAATCCGCTGCGTTCCAGGCGGGTCAGGATCAACTCGGCATCCATGGCGCTGTCTTCGACCATCAACAGTTTCAGCGGGGTGTGTTGCATCGCATCCGCCTCAGTTGCTGCCGCGGCGATTCAGGCGCAGCGAACCGGGTGGCGGTTCGTTGAGCACTGCCCAGAACATGCCGAGCTCGGAGATGGCGGTGACGAACTCCTTGAACTCCACCGGTTTGACCACGTAGGCGTTGACCCCAAGTTCATACGCCCTGCTCAGGTCGGGCTCCTCCCGCGAGGAGGTCAGCATGACGATGGGGATGCTGCGCAGCTCGGTGGTTTCGCGCACCACCTTGAGCACTTCCAGGCCATCGACCTTGGGCAGCTTCAGATCCAGTAGCATCACGGCCGGATTGCCGTCGTCGCGCTCGGCGTAGACGTTGCGTCGTAACAGATAGTCGAGCGCATCGGCGCCGTCGCGCACGATGATCACTTCGTTGGCCAGCTGGCTGCGCTCCAGAGCGAGCAGCGTCAGTTCGAGGTCCCGGGGGTTGTCTTCGACCAGCAGGATGGGTTTGAGCATGGTGTCAGGACTCAGGTAGACAGGGGGTGAAGGGGCAGAGTGAAATGGAAGCTTGCGCCCTGGTCGATACGGCCCTCGGCCCAGACCCGGCCATCGTGGCGCTCGATGATCCGCCGCACACTGGCCAGGCCGATGCCGGTGCCCTCGAAATCTTCCATGCGATGAAGGCGTTGGAACACCCCGAACAGCTTGTCGACATAGGCCATGTCGAAGCCCACGCCATTGTCGCGCACATAGAATTCGACCTCATGCCGGTGGTGTAGTGCTCCGATCTCGATACGTGCCGGGTCGCGACCACGGGTGTACTTGATGGCGTTGGCGATCAGGTTGTGCAGGACCATGTTGATGAAAGCCGGATCGGCGATCACCTTGGGTAGCTTGGCGATTTCCCAAGCAATGGCGCGGCCGGCATAGTCCGGTGCCAACTCGGTGCGAATGGTATCGACCAGAGTGTTGAGGTCGACGTCGGAGCGGTGCAGCGCCGAACGGCCCATCTGCGAGAAGTTGAGCAGGTTGTCCACCAGGGTGCCGGCGAACTGCGCGGCGTCCTCGATATGGCCTAGGAAGCGCTTGCCGCGCTCGGACAACTGTTCCCCCTCGATCTCACCGAGCAACTCGCTGTAGCCGGCGATGTGCCGCAGGGGCGCGCGCAGATCGTGGGACACGCTGTAGGAGAATGCCTCGAGCTCCTTGTTCGAGCGCTTCAGCTCGCCGGCCAGTTGCGCCAGCTCTTCGGCCTTGCGCAAGACGATGCCGAGTACCGCGCCGCGCAACTCCATCACGGCTTCGACGAGCAGCGGTTGCCACGGCGCGCTGAACCCGCGGACCTCTTGCCGCCAGCGTTCGAAACTGAGCCGTGGGGCGAGATTGCCCTGCGGGCCGACGGACTTTTCCGGACGGCCAGCCCAGTCCACCGTGTGCGCTCGTTCCGCGCGGAACCACAGCAGGTAGTGCGAATGGAGCTGCGAGATGGCGACGGCCAGCACCCCGCCGGTGTGTCGGGCCAGCTCGGGCAACTCATCGATGTCGCGTTGCACGTTGTCGGTGTGGAACACCGTGTCATCGCCACGCCGTTCCAGCCAATGCGCGAGGGCAATGACCTGCGCCTCTGGTGGGGTGACGCCGATCAGCTCGCAGCGCTCGGCGCTGATGATCGCCGCGCCCGAGGCGCTGGCGAACTGCAGTAGCACCTCGGGCTGCGCGAGCAGGCCATCGCTGACACTGTCGTGGTCGGCCATCGAACCGAGCATGCGCACGATGTGCTGACGCAGGTCGAGCAACTGGCGCGTGCTGTCGTGCTTTTCGATGGCCTCGATCTGCAACGACAGCACGTTGGCCAGCAGCTCGCAGGCGGTTCGGGTCTGGAACCCCACCGGCCGCGGCTGGTCATGGTGGCAGGACACCAGCCCCCAGAGTTTGTCGTCGACCACGATGGACAGAGACATCGACGCCAGGGTGCCCATGTTACGCATGTATTGCAGGTGTACCGGCGAGACGCTGCGCAATGCGGCGAAGCTCATGTCCAGCGCCTTGCCGGTGCGCGGGTTGTTGGCCGGTACCAGGGGTGAGGGTTGATAATCGGCGTCCTCGATCAGGCGGATACGGTTGATCCGGTACAGTTCGCGGGCCTGGCGCGGGATGTCCGAGGCTGGGAAACATAGCCCCAGGTAGCTCGGGTAGCCGGCGTCGGCATCCTCGGCCAGGACCGTGCCGTTACCTTCGTCGTCGAAACGGTAGGCCTTGACGCGACCAAAGCGGGTGATGCGCTTGATCTGGCGCACCGAATGCTGCAACAGCTCGTCGATACTGGAGACCTGGTGCAGGGTACTCACGAATGCCCGGACCAGTGGGTAGTAGTTGTCCTCTGCAGTGGTCCCCGGTGCGATGCGATGGGGTTCGAATTCCAGGATCAGCACCTGGTCGTGACGATGGGCCAGCACCCGCAGTGGAGCGTGCCAGGGAGCCCCCTGATGCAGGTGCGTGTCGCCGATGTGAAAGGGGAAAATTTCGTCGTCGGGCAGGCTCGCCAGGCGCTTACGCAGGTCGAAGCTGTCGCTGGTCAGCTCGGCGAAAGCCTGCCCCGCCAGCGCGCGGGCGGGCACGCCCAACCAGTGTTCGGCATTCTCGCTGGCCTGGAGAATACGCAGGTCGGTCTCGTCCAGCACCAACAGGAAACCGTGGGGCTGAATGCTGCCCGGAACCTGGATCGGTTCTTGGGCACAGCGCTCGATGGCCTGGTCGAGCGAGGTCTGGTCGGTCGTCACGAGACTCTCCTGTAGGGTCCGTCCACGCATGCGCTTGCACAGGATATTTGTGGGTGAACGGTATCAGAATGCCGGCTGCTTTGCCGGAATCTGCTTATTTGAACGACGCCATGCGCAGGGGTTTCGTTCCCTGGCCGGGAAATTTCCCAGTGAACGACCACCTGGAGTGATTCCCTTTCCGGTGAATGCCAACCTCCGCCTTTTCATTAATGCCAAAGAGGGGTGGCCTACCCCGGCTCTCATCCAGCCGCGCTGCTACGCTCAAACTCAATCTATACCGACGAAGGATCGACAGGTGACGGAGCGCTGGATGGCCATGCTGTTGGGCCTGTGGTTGAGTGGCAACGCCATGGCGGCGGATTTTCTCGTCGAGGTGCAGGTTCGCGTGCAACGTGGCTGCATGCTGATCAATCAGCAGCGCGATGCCGGCCCACAGGCGTTGGGGCTTATCGACCTGGGCAGCGTGGCGCGGCTGGATGGCCCGGGAGCGCCAGTGGGTGGTGTGTTGCTCGCCCAGCGCCCGCCGCGTCTGGAATGCAATCCCGACACGCCATACCAGGTGCGTGTCGATGGCGGCCAGCACGGCGGTGTCGGCGAGTTGCGCTACCTGGCAAGCCACGATGCCCAGGCTCGACCGATTCCCTACCGGTTGTACCGCGATGCCGCCTGGCGCCAGCCGCTGGCAGTGGACGTCGCGCAATCGGCGCGGGTGCCGGACAGCGGCTCGGTGGAGCTGCCCCTCTACGCACGGATCGACAAGCTGGCCTGGGTGCCCCGCGCCGGCCTGTATGCCGATCTGCTCAAAGTCACGGTCACCTGGTAGGGAGGCTTCATGCTCATGGACGCACTGCACCGTGGTTCGCTCCTGCTGCTCACCCTTGGCCCGCTGCTGTTGCCCAGTGGCGCGGCCCATGGCACCACCACCGGTTTCATCCAGGCGCGCCTGGTGATCAGCGCCGCCTGCCAGATCAACAGCGACCAGCAACCGGCCACCCTGGGTAACCCAGGATTGATGGACTTCGGCGCGCGCGGGCCGACGTGGGACCAGCCCCTGACCAGTCGGGTCGACGAGGCCGGCGGCGAGGGCAGCCTGCAGATCAGCTGCTCGCCCCAGGTACGTGCCTTCAGCGTGCGCATCAACGGCGGGCAAAATGGCAGCGACGGCGTGCGCCGCCTGAGCAACGGTCGCGAACTCATTCCCTACCAGCTGGCCATCGACCCCAGCGGCAACAGCCGCTACGGCATCGGCCAGGCGCGTACCTTCACCATCAGCAGTACTCAGCAAGTACCCGTGCCCATCTACGGCGTGGTGGTCGCGCAACCGCGCGCGCTGCCCGCCGGGCTGTATCGCGACACCCTCAGGGTGACCCTGGACTGGTAACACGCAAGGAGATTGCAATGCCCAAGCACCTCACCCGCTGCATCCTCACCGGCCTTGGCCTCGCCTTGGTGGCCCAGGCCCAGGCCGCCACCGTGACCGGCACCATCAGCTCGACCCTGACCCTGACCGCCGCCTGCCAGGTCAATGGCAGCGGCGGCACCTCCGGGCTGAATTTCGGCAGCCTCAACTTCGGCACCCAGGATTCGCTGTTCACCACCGCCAATGGCCAGGTGCTCGGCGGTGGTGGCGGGGCCATGAGCATTCTCTGCTCGGCAGGCACGGTGCCGACGATCAAGGTGCGTGCCGGCGCCCATGACTCGCAGTCCGCCGGGGGGACCCGGGCCTTGGCCGATGGCTCGGGCAATTTCGTGCCCTATGACTTCTACACCGACGCCGGGCACACCCAGCTGCTGGCGATCGACGGCACCATCACCCTGCCGACCAGCACCGGCGTGGCACAGACCGTCAACCTGTACGGCCAGGCCCGTGGCAAGGCTGGCCTGCCGGCCGGGGTGTACACCGACACGGTGGCGGTCGAGCTGAGTTTCTGAGCCATGCCAGGCACTGCGCGGCTACTGGCCGTCGGGGTGTGCCTGATGTTGTCGCCGGGCGCCCACGCGGTCACCACCAGTACCTTCCAGGTGACGGCGCAGATCGTCGCCGGCTGCCTGGTGGTCGGCGGTGTGACGGCTTATGGCGTGCTCGATTTCGGCACCAGTTCGGCGCTGTCCACGGCCACTTTGAGCACCTCGCTCGGCGGTAGCACGGTGACCTTCCAGTGTACCCCCGGGGTGGCCCTGAGCATGAGCCTGGACGGTGGCCAGAACAGCGCCAGCGGCACGCGCAATCTCAAGCGTTCGGGGGGCACGCAACTGCTGGCCTACCAGCTTTATCGCGACGCCGGCTTCAGCCAGAGCCTGGGCATCGGTAGCAGCGTGGCGGTGAGCTACAGCGATCCGACCGCGATCAAGCTGCCGGTCTATGGCCGTACCACCCTGTCCGGCACCTTGCCGGCGGGAACCTACACCGATGTCGTGCAAGTGACGGTGACCTGGTGAAAGGCCACTGCGAATAAAACAGAAGGAGAGGGGCATGGGGGCAGGCGTTAAATGGGCGCGGGGAATCATCGGGCTGCTGCTGTTGGCCAGCGTACCGGCCTTCGCGGCCACCTCGGTGCTGATCTGGCCGATCGACCCGGTGCTGGAGGCCGACCAGAAGGCTGGCGCGCTGTGGCTGGAAAATCGCGGCACGGCGCCGACCAGCTTGCAGGTACGGGTGTTCGCCTGGCGTCAGGGCGAGTACCAGGAGCAGTTCCAGGCCCAGCGCGAGATCATCGGCAGCCCACCGGTGGCCAACATTGCGCCAGGGCAGAAGCAACTGATCCGCCTGACTCGCACGGGTGGTTCGCCCGCAGGTCAGGAACAGGCGTACCGCATCATCATCGATGAGATCCCGTCACCGCTGCCGACCGATGCCGCCAGTGAAGGACCGAAGGCAGCGATCCGTCTGCAGATGCGCTACTCGGTACCACTGTTCGTCTACGGCGAGGGGCTGTGGGGCAAGCCCGACCCGGAGGGCAAGCGCAGTGCCGAAGGCGTGGGCAAGCCGCAGTTGAGCTGGCGCGCGGTGACGGTACAGGGCAAACCCTATGTCGAGCTGCGCAATACCGGGCCGGTGCATGCGCGGCTGACCGACGTGGTGCTACAGCAGGCTGGGCAGGATCGGCCATTGGTCGAAGGGCTGCTCGGTTACGTGCTGCCCGGCGCCAGCATGCGCTGGCCGGCACCGGCCACGCCGGGTGCTGCCAGCGTGCTGAAAGGGCGGGTCAACGGCCAGGAGGTGGCGCAGGCCATCAAACAGGGGCAATGACCCACGCTTGAACGGATCTCAGGGGCCAGGGAGGACCCGGCAATGGTTGGAAATCGTGTGTGAGCTGGGTGCGGGTGGCAACGCACCGGTTGTGGCTGGGCCTGGCGGTGCTGGGGCCCGGTCTGGGCGTGGCCGACGACTTGCCGCCGCCGCCCTCGGAACATGCCGCCATCGCCGACGCCACGCTGTACCTCGACCTGCTGGTGAACCAGGTGGCCAAGGCTGAGCTGGTGCCGGTGCAGCAGCGCGCCGGGCGGCTGTATCTGGCCAGCGAGGTGTTGCGCGAGGCGGGTGTCAGGCTGCCGGGTACACCTCAGGGCGAGGTGGCCCTGGACGACATCTCCGGCCTGCACAGTGATTACGACAGCCAGAACCAGCGCCTGCTGTTGCAGGTGCCGCCGGCATGGCTGCCCGACCAGCAGGTCGGTGAGCGCAACCTGTACCCGGCCAGCGATGCGCGCAGCAGCTTCGGCGCCTTGCTCAACTACGACGCCTACCTCAACGACACCGATGAGGGCGGCAGTTACCTGGCCGCCTGGAACGAACTGCGTCTGTTCGACGACTGGGGCACCTTCTCCACCACCGGGCAGTGGCGCCAGTCGTTCAATGGCGCCCAGGCCCAGGGCCGCCAGGGCTTCCTGCGCTACGACACCACGTTCCGCTACACCGACGAGCAGCGCCTGCTGACCTATGAGGCCGGCGACCTGGTGACCGGCGCGCTGCCCTGGACCACTTCGGTGCGCGTGGGCGGCCTGCAACTGTCCCGCGACTTCGGCGCCCGTCCCGACCTGGTCACTTATCCGCTGCCGGCCTTTGCCGGCGAAGCCGCCGTGCCGACCTCGCTGGACCTGTTCATCAACGGCTACAAGAGCAGCAGTACCGAATTGCAACCCGGCCCCTACACCCTGACCAACGTGCCGTTCATCAACGGCGCCGGCGAAGCGGTGGTGGTCACCACCGATGCCCTGGGCCGGCAGGTGTCGACCACCTTGCCGTTCTATGTCACCAGCAGCCTGTTGGCCAAGGGCCTGTCGGACTTCTCGGTGGCCGCCGGCAGCCTGCGCCGCGACTACGCCGTGCGCGATTTCGCCTATGGCCCGGGTGTGGCCTCGGCGACCCTGCGCCATGGTGTATCCGACTACTTCACCATTGAAACCCATGCCGAGAGCGCCGAGTCGCTGATGCTCGGCGGCCTGGGTGGCAACCTGCGTCTGGCAACCTTCGGCGTGCTCAACGCGGCCGTGACCCAGAGCCGCTTCGAAGGCGATACAGGCCAGCAGCTGGCGCTGGGCTACCAGTACAACAGCCGGCGCATCGGCTTCAACTACCAGCGTGTGCAGCGCCATGGCGATTACGCCGACCTCTCGCGGGTCGACAGCCCTTACACGCGCCTCAGCCAGCGCAGCGAGCAGGCGACCCTGAGCCTGAACCTGGACAGTTACGGCAGTCTAGGTGCCGGCTACTTCGATGTGCGCGCTGGTGACGGCACGCGCACGCGGCTGATCAACCTCAGCTGGAGCAAGCCGCTGTGGCGTAACAGCAGCCTGTACCTGTCGGCCAACCGTGAGGTTGGTGACAGCCAGTGGGCGGTGCAGGCGCAACTGGTGATCCCCTTCGACCTGCGCGGCACCCTGGCCTTCAGCGCCGAGCGCAGCAAGGACGGCCAGGACCTGCAGCGGGTCAACTACAGCCAGGCGGTGCCGGTGGGCGGTGGTGTGGGCTACAACCTGGGCTACGCCACCGGCGGCAACCGTGACGACTACCGCCAGGCCGACCTGACCTGGCGCCTGCAGTCGGTGCAGCTGCAGGTGGGCGCCTACGGCAGCAGCGGCGAGATGACCCGCTGGGCCGACGCCAGCGGTTCGCTGGTGCTGATGGATGCGGGGCTGTTCGCCGCCAACCGCATCGACGACGCCTTTGTGGTGGTCAGCACCAGCGGCTACGCCGACGTGCCGGTGCGCTACGAGAACCAGCAGATCGGCCGCACCGACCGCAACGGCCACTTGCTGGTGCCCTACAGCAGCGGTTACTACCGCGGCAAATACGAGATCGACCCCATGGACCTGCCTGCCGATGTGCTGGCGCCGCAAGTGGAGCAGCGTGTAGCGGTGCGTCGTGGCAGTGGCTATCTGCTGGAGTTCCCGCTCAAGCGTGTGCTGGCGGCGAGCCTGGTGCTGGTCGACGGCAATCAGCAGGAGCTCAAGCTGGGCAGCCGGGTACGCCACGTCGAAAGCGGCAGCGAGGCGGTGGTGGGCTGGGATGGGCTGGTCTACCTGGAAAACCTGGCGCCGCACAATCGCCTGCTGGTGGACAAGGCCGACGGCGGGCAGTGCCAGGTGGCGTTCGACCTGCCTGAAGGGGAGGGGCCGATCCCGTTGATCGGTCCGCTGGTGTGCCAGTGAATGTTCGACGGTACGGCCTGCTGTTTGGCCTGTTGCTGGCGCCATGCCCGGCCTGGGCGCTGTGTTCGTCGGTGGCCACCACGCCGGCGGCGTTCGGCACCGTCAACTCGACGCTGGTACGTACCACCGTGCAGGCCGCTTCGAGCAGCAATTCCGGCTTGCAATGCACCGGCTCGCTGCTCAGCCTGCTGTCCAGCAATGACCACTTCTACGCAACCATTACGCCCGCCTCCGGTGGCCTGGTCGGCCCGACCGGCGATGTCATCAACTACACCCTGTACGCCGACAACAGCGTCAATTACCCGATCACCCGGGGCGTTGCCTTCGACTTTGCCCGCAATGGCATCCTCGACCTGCTCGGCCTGCTCAATGGTCCTACGCCCAAGGCGGTACCGATCTACCTGCGCACCCAGATCGGCAGCAACGTCGCCGCGGGCTTGTACCAGGAGACGCTGACCGTCGCCTGGAGCTGGAACTACTGCTCGGGCATCGGCATCGGCAATATCTGCCTGGGGCGAGATATCGGCAGTGGCAGCAAGACCCTGAACGTCAGCCTGACGGTAAGCAACGACTGTCAGATCACCACGCCCAATATCAGCTTCGCCAGCGCACCGGTGGTGGCCGGGTTCGGCACGGTGAACCAGAGCCTGAGCGTGTCATGCACCAAGGGCAGCAACTACACGGTGGGGCTGGACGACGGACAGAATGTGTCGGGCGGGCGGCGGCGGATGAAGTCCACTGCCAACAACTACCTGGCCTACGACATCTTCAAGAGTGCCGGCGTGGTGCGCTGGGGCTCGGTGGGCGCGGCGCGGCGGTCGAGCAGCGATGCCGAGGTGAACCCCGGGGCCGGGACCGGCACGGGCAGCCAGGTGTTCAACTACAACGCCAAGGTCTACACCGACCAGGCCACGCCGCCGGCGGCGACCTATACCGACAGCGTGATTCTGGATGTGCAGTTTTGAGTGACGGCGTTGTTCAGCGCAGATCGCCGACCATCTTCAGCAACGTCTCAAGCACCGCCCCGGCCAGCGCCTTGGAGCGCTCACCCGACCAGCCGGTCTGCGGGTTCGGCGCATCGTCGTGGTCCTTGAACGGCATCTCCAAGGTCAGCGCCAGGCAATCATGGGCCTGGCCCACGGCATTGCAGGCCAGGGTCATGTTGGCCTGGCCCGGCTCGTCGCGGGTGTAGCCGTACTTGGTCTGGAAGTCTGGGGTCAGGCTGCACAGGGTGCTGCGGAACTGCTCTTCCAGCTCGGCGATGCGCGGCGTGTAGCCTGGGTTGCCCTCGCAGGCCGCGGTGAACACATGGGGGATCTCCTCGTCGCCATGGGCATCGATGAACGCGTCCACGCCATGCAGCTTCATCTGGCTCTGGGCGAAGAACACCTCGGGGCTCAGTTCGACGCTGGCGTCCTGCCAGGCGCGGTTGAGATCCTTGCCCTTGAAGTTGGTGCGCAGGTGGCCGAGGAAGGCACCATCCGGGTTCATGTTGGGGATCAGGTACAGGTCGGCCTTGGCCAGCAGTTGCTGGATGACCGGGCCGTTGGCTTCGAGGGCGTCGATCACACCTTCCATGAACCACTCGGCCATGTGCTCGCCCGGGTGCTGCTGGGCGATGATCCACAGCTTGCGCTTGCCGGTCGCGCCGTCGCCTGCGCGCAGCAGCGGGATATCCCGGCCTTGCACGCTGCGCCCGCTGGCCAGCAGCTCGACGCCGGGGATATGCTTGGCGCGCTCGATCAGCTGGTTGTGGCGGGCGCGGGGGTAGGGCTCGAAGTAGGCGAACCAGGCTTGTGGCTGTTCGGCCTTGAAGTCGAAGCTCAGGGCCTTGCCGTCGAACTGGCTGGGCACGCGGAACCAGGTCTGCTGGTCGTACGAGGCCACGGCGTGATAGCCGGTCCAGGCGTTCTTGTAGGAGGACTGGTGGGCGTTATCCAGGCTGAAGCGATGAACCTGGCCCGGGGTCAGGCCGCTGGCCTTGAAATGGAACCATTGGAAGTGGTCGCTGTGGCTGTCCTTGCGGATGTTCAGGTGGACGTGGGCAGGGTCGCTGGCGTCCAGGACCAGGATGTTGCCGGAGTCGAAATCGCAGTCGATGTGCAGCGGGGAGAGCGTCACGGTCATTGCCAGCCTCCTGTTGGCGTTGTTGTGACCGTACTCTACACCGCCTGGTGGTGCGGGTGCGCAGGTTAATTGACGCAGTCGTGGATCAGTCCACCCCTGTGAATCAGGTCAGCAGCCCCAGCGCCACAAGCGCAGCAACACCAAGCCCGACGGCAATCGAACAGCCACCAAGCGACAGCGCCGCGCGCCCTTGCCGGTACCAGCCGTCATGGCCCAATTGCCGCGCCGGGGCGAGCAGGCTGCGCCAGCGCAGTTCGGTTTCGTGGAAGGCGCGCAGGTGGTCGGGGTCGGCATCCAGCCAGCGGCGGAAATCGATGCGTTCGCTGGCGGTCACCTGCGGGCTTTGCAGGCGCACGTACCATTGGCCGGCGATGCTGGCCAGCGCGTCGCCGGGCGCGCGGGCGGTCTGCAGGGCCTGGTTCATGTGGCGCTCGATGCTGATCAGTGGCAGGTCCAGGCGCTCGGCGATGGCGGCGAAGCCCTGCTGGTCGAGGCGGTTGAGCAGGAAGACTTGCTGGACCCGGCGCGGCAGGCGCTTGAGTGCATGCAGCAGCGCGTCTTCAGCGTGCAGTTCGGCAGGGCGCGGGTCGTGCTCGAGAGGCAGCAGCAGGCGGGTCATGGACAGCTCCTTGCTCATAAGGAAAGGGGTGGGGGCATCTTCCTTGATGCGGAGCCAGCTTAGGCTAAACGAGATTGATTCTCAAGTGCTGATTCCGCAAAGATTTGTAATGAGCATTCACGTGCTGACACACTTTTGCTATCATCGCGGCCATTAAACGATCTTCATTAGCCTGAAGAGCCAAAAAAAATGACCCGGCAAAAAGCCGGGTCAAAAACCGTGATTAGCCTGATGAGGAGATAATCTGAGCGTCCGACCTGAGGACGTTGCAGGTTATCCAGCGGGTCTCGCGACCTGCTGAGTGCAATAATAATCGTTATCATTTGCCAGTCAAATGATTTTTCAGCGATTGGCTAAAAAAATATTCCTGACGCACTCCTCGTCCCCGGCAATCGGGGCTTTTGCCGTTCGTCGGCTATCACGTTCTCCCTTCAGATCGATGCCTTTTCCGTGGCGTGGCACTGCTCCAGCAGGGCGCGGGCCATGTTGATCATGTGCATCAGCGCAAACACCACTTCTCGTGTCGTGCCCTGCAGATGGTTGCCGGTTTCCTGTGCCGTGGCCGAGGCGCAGCGCAGCAGGGCCATGGCGTGCTCGCTGGCCTCGGCGTTGTCGATGCCTTCGCGCAAGGTCCACAGCGAACGCTCCAGGTCGCGGGGCGTGGGGGTAGGGTTGAGGTAGAAATCGAGGGCGCGACGAGCGGCTTCTTCGTCGAGATCTGTTTCTTCTTTTGTCACTTTGCTCATGACTGCTCCTATGAAATCCCTTCGAGGACAATGAGCATTGATGTTAGGTCAATTTGTATTATTTTTTCATTCTGAGATAATTCAGGATGTGTATTGATGCCGTTCATCCAGTCCGTATCGTTCACAGCCATGGAAAACTGGATCGAATTTCTGTCGCGCTACCAGCGCGAGCACAACCTCAAGCAGCATCAATTGGCCGAGCGTCTGGGGATGACCCAAGGCGGTGTCGGACATTGGCTGCGTGGCACGCGCAGGCCCACCCTTGCAACGGTCAACGAGAAGCTGGAAAAGCTTGGGCTGGTGTACCTCGAAGCGCGGGTAATGGTGGTCGAGCGTGACGCCACGGTTCGCGAGACCAGGGGCGCCTACGCCGCAGAGCGACCGCTTTCGGTCAATGCCTTGCGCCATGCCAGCTTTCGCTTTCCAGTGCTGAGCTGGGCCGACCTGGACGGGCCTTTGCCGCAATCCTGTGAAATCCACGAGTTGACCGACTACATGCCCGCGGGCAATGCGTTCTGGCTGCCGGTCGAGAATGATTCGATGAATGCCGCCAGCGGCAGGAGCGTGCCGCAGGGTATGCGGGTGTTGTTGGATGCGGGGATCGAGGTGACGCCGGGCAGGCTGGTGGTGGCGCGGCAGCCCGGTAAGCCGGCGGTGCTGCGTGAGTTGATCGAGGAGGGTGGGCAGCGCATGCTCAGGCCGCTCAATACCTTGTATCCGACGGTGTTGTGCGAGGAGGGGTGCGAGTTTCTTGGTGTTGTGGTGCGAATGCACGGGGTGCTCTAGGTTCGCGCGTAGACCGTGTTGAGGTTGCGAGGTGCCAGGCGGGGGTCTTGCAGCGCTCTCTAGATCGAGCGCCGCCCGCGCGGCGCATCGCTGGCAAGCCAGCTCCCACATCTGTTTCGGGCCAGTTATGCCTGCGCCGCCGCGGCTGTACGCCTTGTGGGTACGACGCGGTTTCAGCTTGGGCGCCACTGGCGCCCCACCTGTCTCAAGACAAGCGCCAAGGCGGACAGTGATAACCTCACAGGATTGATTGGCCCGAAACAGATGTGGGAGCTGGCTTGCCAGCGATGCGCCGCGCGGGCGGCGCTCGATTTCATAGGCGAAACAACCCTTTCGGCGAACACATTGCCGCCGTTACGCCTCCTCCAGCTCGACCAGCACTGTCCCCTCGCTGACCATATCGCCCTCCTGACAGAACAGCGCCTTCACCGTCCCATCATGGGGCGCCCGGATGCTGTGCTCCATCTTCATCGCCTCCAGCACCACCAGCGCGGTGCCGGCCTCGACCACCTGCCCCGGCTCCACCAGCACCCGCACGATACTGCCGTTCATCGGCGCCCCCAGCCCGCCCTGGTGGCTGTGGCTGGCTTCGGCCGCAGCGATCGGATCGTGGGCACTGACGGCGTGCAACTCGCCCTGCCACTGCAAGTACAGCGTGCCGCCCCGGCGAACCGCCAGGTAACGACGGCGCAGGCCGCCCTGGTCGTGGCACAGTTGCTCACCCTCCAGGCGATAAGTCGAAGGCGCACTACGCTCCAGCGCCACCGCCTGCTCATCTCCGTCGCATTGCAGGTGCAGGCTGCTGCGTGCCGGCAGCCCCGGGCGCAGGCCATCGCGCAAGGTCCAGGGCGAGGTAGGGTCGTCCTGGCGCAGTTGCGCTGGCTCACTTTGCAGCCAGGCTTCGGCGGCGGCCTCCCAGAATTGCACCGGCAGCGCTTGTGGCGGGGGCAGCAGCACGTCCTGATGGCGCGGGATGAAGCCAGTGTCCAGCTCCGCCTCGGCAAACGCTGGGTGCGCCAGGATGCGGCGCAGGAAGGCAATGTTGGTCTTCAATCCGCCAATGGCGAACTCATCGAGCATCGCCAGCAGTCGCAGGCGCGCCTGTTCGCGGTCCTGGCCCCAGGCGATCAGCTTGCCCAGCATCGGGTCGTAGAACGGCGATACCACGTCGCCCTCGCTGACGCCGCTGTCCACCCGGCGGCCTTCGCCCGGCGCCGACTCGCGGTACAGCCCCAGGGTGCCGGTGGCCGGCAGGAATTCGTTGGCCGGATCCTCCGCGTACAGCCGCACCTCGATGGCATGGCCGATCAGCGGCACCTGCTCTTGAGTCAGAGGCAGCGGCTCGCCGCAGGCCACGCGGATCTGCCAGGCCACCAGGTCGAGCCCGGTGATGGCCTCGGTGACCGGGTGTTCCACTTGCAGGCGGGTGTTCATCTCCATGAAGAAGAACTCGCCACGGGCATCGAGCAGGAATTCCACGGTGCCGGCGCCGACGTAGCCGATAGCTTGGGCGGCACGCACCGCGGCCTCGCCCATGGCCTGGCGCAGAGCGGGGGAGAGGCCCGGCGCCGGGGCTTCCTCGACTACTTTCTGGTGGCGGCGCTGGATCGAGCAGTCACGCTCGTTGAGGTACAGGCAGTGGCCGTGCTGGTCGGCGAATACCTGGATCTCCACATGGCGCGGCTTGAGCACGTACTTCTCGACCAACATCCGCGCATCGCCGAACGACGACTGCGCTTCACGTTGCGCCGAGGCGAGGGCGTCGGCCAGCTGGCTTTCCTCCTCGACCACCTTCATGCCCTTGCCGCCACCGCCGGCGCTGGCCTTGAGCAGCACCGGGTAGCCGATGCGCTCGGCGGCGGCGCGGAAGGTCTCCAGGTCCTGGGCTTCACCATGGTAGCCCGGTACCAACGGCACCCCGGCGGCCTCCATCAGCGCCTTGGCCGCCGACTTGCTGCCCATGGCATCGATGGCGCTGGCCGGTGGGCCAAGGAAGATCAGCCCGGCTTGTTCGATGGCGCGGGCAAAACCGGCGTTCTCCGAGAGGAAGCCATAGCCCGGGTGGATGGCCTGGGCGCCGCTGGCCTTGGCGGCGGCGAGCAGCTTGTCGATCACCAGGTAGCTGTCGGCGGCCTTGCTGCCGCCGAGGTCGACGCGGATATCGGCCTCGCGGCTGTGGCGCGCGTCGCGGTCGGTGGCGCTGTGCACGGCCACGGTGGTCAGGCCCATGGCCTTGGCGGTGCGCATCACCCGGCAGGCGATCTCGCCGCGGTTGGCGACCAGCAGGGTGGTCAGCGTGGGTCGGCTCATGGGCGCGGTTCCTTGTTGTCTTGCCAGGCAGGGCGGCGTTTTTCCAGGAAGGCGCGCAGGCCCTCCTGGCCTTCGGCGCTGACGCGGATGCGGGCGATGGTGTTCTCGCAGTAGCGGCGCAGGGCCGGGCTCAGCTCGCCGTCATCCACTTCGCGCAGCAGGTCCTTGGTGGCGCGCAGCGCCTGCGGGCTGTTCTGCAGCAGGTTGTCGACCCAGGCCTCGACCTGGGTGTCCAGTTCGGCGGCCGGGTACACCTCGGCGAGCAGGCCCAGGTCGCGGGCGCGCACGCCGCTGAAACGCTCGGCGGTGAGGGCGTAGCGGCGGGCGGCGCGCTCGCCGATGGCCTTGACCACGAACGGGCTGATCACCGCCGGCGCCAGGCCGATGCGCACCTCCGACAGGCACAGCTGCGCGTCTTCGGCACCGATGGCCATGTCGCAGCAACTGATCAGCCCCAGCGCGCCGCCAAAGGCCGCGCCCTGGACCACGGCCAGGGTCGGCGCCTTGAGGCGGTGCAGGGCGTACATCAGCTCGCCCAGCTCATGGGCGTCGTCCAGGTTGGTGTTGAAGTCCAGCTGCGCCGACTGCTGCATCCAGGCAAGGTCGGCGCCGGCGCTGAAGTGCCGGCCACGGCCGCGCAACACCACGAAGCGCAGGCTGGCGTCCTCGGCCAGCTGGTCGATGGCGACGATCAGCTCGCGGATCATCTGCGCGTTGAACGCGTTGTTCTTTTCTTCCCGGCTCAGCCACAGGGTGGCGAAGCCGCGAGGGTCCTTGACCAGTTCAAGGGTGGCGAATTCGCTCATGGGTCACATCCGGAAAATGCCGAAGCGGCTCTGTTCGATCGGGGCGTTCAGCGCGGCGGACAACGCCAGGCCGAGCACGTCGCGGGTCTGCGCCGGGTCGATGACACCGTCGTCCCACAGCCGGGCGCTGGAGTAGTAGGGGTGGCCCTGGCGCTCGTACTGGTCGAGGATCGGCTGCTTGAGCTTCTTCTCGTCGTCGGCGCTAAAGGTTTCGCCACTGCGTTCGCTCTGCTCGCGCTTGACCTGGGCCAGCACGCCAGCGGCCTGCTCGGCGCCCATCACGCCGATGCGCGCGTTGGGCCACATCCACAGGAAGCGCGGGTCGTAGGCGCGGCCGCACATGCCGTAGTTGCCGGCGCCGAAGCTGCCGCCGATGATCACCGTGAACTTCGGCACCTGGGCGCAGGCCACCGCGGTCACCAGTTTGGCGCCGTGCTTGGCGATGCCGCCTTCCTCGTACTTCTTGCCGACCATGAAGCCGGTGATGTTCTGCAGGAACAGCAGCGGGATGCCGCGCTGGCAGGCCAGTTCGATGAAGTGCGCGCCTTTTTGCGCGGCTTCGGCGAAGAGGATGCCGTTGTTGGCCAGGATTGCCACCGGGTAGCCGTGCAGGTGGGCGAAGCCGCACACCAGGGTGGTGCCGAACAGCGCCTTGAACTCATCGAAAACCGAGCCATCGACCAGGCGGGCGATCACCTCACGCACGTCGAACGGCTGCTTGGCGTCTGCCGGAACCACGCCGTACAGCTCTTCTGCGCCATACAACGGTGCAATCGGCGCCTGGCATTGCAGCTTGCCCTGCTTGTGCCAGTTGAGGTTGGCGACGCTGCGCCGGGCGATGGCCAGGGCATGCTCGTCGTTGTCGGCATAGTGGTCGGCCACGCCGCTGGTGCGGCAATGCACGTCGGCGCCGCCGAGGTCCTCGGCGCTGACCACTTCACCGGTTGCGGCCTTCACCAGGGGCGGGCCTGCGAGGAAGATGGTCGCCTGCTGGCGCACCATGATCGCTTCGTCGGCCATGGCCGGCACGTAGGCACCACCGGCGGTGCACGAGCCCATCACCACGGCGATCTGCGGGATGCCCAGGGCACTCATGTTGGCCTGGTTGAAGAAGATCCGCCCGAAGTGCTCGCGGTCGGGGAACACCTCGTCCTGGCGCGGCAGGTTGGCGCCGCCGGAGTCCACCAGGTAGATGCATGGCAGGCGGTTCTGCAGGGCGATGGTCTGGGCGCGCAGGTGTTTCTTCACGGTCAGCGGGTAGTAGGAGCCGCCTTTGACCGTGGCGTCGTTGGCCACGATCATGCATTCCACGCCTTCGACGCGGCCGATGCCGGCGATCACGCCGGCGGCCGGCACGTCTTCGCCGTACACCTCATGGGCGGCCAGCTGGCCGATCTCTAGGAACGCCGAGCCCGGGTCGAGCAGGCGGTCGATACGCTCGCGAGGCAGCAGCTTGCCCCGCGAGGTATGCCGCTCCTGGGCCTTCGGCCCGCCGCCCTGACTGACCTGGGCGAGCAGGCCGCGCAGGGCCTGGACCTGTTCGAGCATGGCCGCGCTGTTGGCGGCGAATTCCGCCGAACGCGGGTTGATCTGGGTGTGCAGGGTAGCCATGTGCGCCCGTTCCTTATGCTCAGCGAGTTTCGTTGAACAGTTCGCGGCCGATCAGCATCCGGCGGATCTCGCTGGTGCCGGCGCCAATCTCGTACAGCTTGGCGTCGCGCAACAGGCGGCCAGCCGGGAATTCATTGATGTAGCCGTTGCCGCCGAGGATCTGGATCGCTTCCAGGGCCATCTGCGTGGCGCGTTCGGCGGTGTAGAGGATGACCCCGGCGGCGTCCTTGCGCGTGGTCTCGGCACGGTCGCAGGCCTGGGCCACGGCGTACAGGTAGGCGCGGCTGGCATTGAGCTGGGTGTACATGTCGGCGATCTTGCCCTGGATCAGCTGGAACTCGCCGATGCTCTGGCCGAACTGCTTGCGGTCGTGGATGTAGGGGACGACCAAGTCCATGCAGCTCTGCATGATGCCGGTCGGGCCGCCTGACAGCACCACGCGCTCGTAGTCCAGGCCGCTCATCAGCACGCGCACGCCGCCGTTGAGCTGGCCGAGGATGTTTTCTTGCGGCACTTCGACGTCATCGAAGAACAGCTCGCAGGTGTTGGAGCCGCGCATGCCGAGCTTGTCGAACTTGTTGCTGCGGCTGAAGCCTTTCCAGTCGCGCTCGACGATGAACGCGGTGATGCCGTGGGGGCCCTTGTCCAGGTCGGTCTTGGCGTAGATCACGTAGGTGTTGGCGTCGGGGCCGTTGGTGATCCAGGTCTTGCTGCCGTTGAGCACATAGTGGTCGCCGCGTTTTTCGGCGCGCAGTTTCATCGACACCACGTCGGAGCCGGCGTTGGGCTCGCTCATGGCCAGGGCGCCGATGTGCTCGCCGCTGATCAGCTTGGGCAGGTACTTGAGTTTCTGCTCGTGAGTGCCGTTGCGGTTGATCTGGTTGACGCACAGGTTGGAGTGGGCGCCGTAGGACAGGGCCACCGACGCCGAACCCCGGCTGATTTCTTCCATCGACACCACGTGGGCCAGGTAGCCCAGGCCGGCGCCGCCATATTCCTCCGGCACGGTGATGCCCAGCAGGCCCATGTCGCCGAACTTGCGCCACATGTCGGCAGGGAACAGGTTGTCGTGGTCGATCTGCGCGGCTCGCGGCGCCAGTTCGGCGGCAACGAAGGTGCGCACCTGGTCGCGGAGCATGTCGATGGTCTCGCCCAGGGCGAAGTTCAGGCTGGGGTAATGCATATCGGGGCACCTTGTTGTTCTTGAAATTCGAGGTACTGCACCGACCCTGTGGGAGCGGGCTTGCCCGCGATGCCCGTCAGAACGGCCAGCGATGTTGTCTGGTCCGGCCTCATCGCGGGCAAGCCCGCTCCCACAGGGTCGGTGCTCGTGGTTGACGTTAACGTAAACCTGGCTTCAGGGGCTGTCAATCGGATCATCACCTTTACGTAAACGTAAATCTGCGCCAGAGTATTTGCCGCCTGCTTCAGTCATGCCCAGAACAACCACAAGAAGGGATCACCATGCCTCAACCAAGCTATACCCGCGGCCGACAGGACCACCCCTTGCTGACCCTGACCATCGGCCAGGCCTTCGATGCCACCGTCGCCCGCCACGGCGAGCGCGAGGCGTTGGTGGTGCGCCACCAGGGCCTGCGCTACAACTGGCGCGAGTTGGCCGCCGAGGTCGATGTGCAGGCTCGGGCGCTGATGGCGCTTGGGGTGGCGGGGGGCGAGCGGGTCGGTATCTGGGCGCCCAACTGCGCCCAGTGGTGCATCCTGCAGCTGGCCACCGCCAAGGTCGGTGCGATTCTGGTCAACATCAACCCAGCCTACCGGGTGGGTGAGCTGGAATACGTGCTGCGCCAGTCCGGCTGCCGCTGGCTGGTGTGCGCCGGTGCCTTCAAGACCTCCGACTACCACGCGATGGTGCAGGAACTGGTGCCTGAACTGGCCAGCCATGGGTTGGGCGAGCTGGCCAGCGAACGCCTGCCCGACCTGCGCGGGGTGATCAGCCTGGCCGCCGAGCCGCCTTCGGGCTTCCTGCCCTGGGCCGCGCTGGCCGGGTGGGCAGGGCAGGTGAGCGAGGCCGAGTATGTGGCCCGCCAGGCCGGCCTGCAGTTCGATCAACCGGTGAACATTCAGTACACCTCTGGCACCACAGGCGCGCCCAAGGGCGCGACCCTGAGCCACTACAACATCCTCAACAACGGCTATATGGTCGGCCAGAGCCTGGGCCTGACCGAGCGCGACCGTATGGTGATCCCGGTGCCGCTGTACCACTGCTTCGGCATGGTCATGGCCAACCTCGGCTGCATCACCCACGGCAGCACCATGGTCTACCCCAACGATGCCTTCGACCCGGAGCTGACCCTGCGCGCCGTGGCCGAGGAGCGTGCCAGCATCCTCTATGGCGTGCCGACCATGTTCATCGCCATGCTCGACCATCCGTCACGCCAGGCCATGGACCTTTCCAGCCTGCGCAGCGGCATCATGGCCGGCGCCACCTGCCCGATCGAGGTGATGCGCAAGGTGATCGACCAGATGCACATGGCCGAAGTGCAGATCGCCTACGGCATGACCGAGACCAGCCCGGTGTCGTTGCAGACCGGCCCCGACGATGGCCTGGAACTGCGCGTGACCACCGTGGGCCGTACCCAGCCGCACCTGGAGACCAAGCTGGTGGACGCCGACGGGCGCATCGTCCCACGGGGCGAGATCGGTGAACTCTGTACCCGCGGCTACAGCGTGATGCTCGGCTACTGGGACAACCTGCAGGCCACCCATGACGCCATCGACCCGGCCGGCTGGATGCACAGCGGCGACCTGGCGGTGATGGACGAGGAGGGCTATGTCCGTATCGTCGGGCGCAACAAGGACATGATCATTCGTGGCGGCGAGAACATCTATCCGCGCGAGCTGGAGGAGTTCTTCCATACCCACCCGGCGGTGGCCGAGGCACAGATAGTGGGGATTCCGTGCAGCAAGTACGGCGAGGAGGTGGTTGCGTGGATTCGCCTGCACCCTGGGCACAGTGCCACGGCGGAGGAACTGCAGCAGTGGTGCAAGGCGCGACTGGCGCATTTCAAGACACCGCGGCATTTCCGCTTTGTCGAAGAATTCCCGATGACGGTGACAGGGAAGGTGCAGAAGTTTCGCATGCGCGAGATCAGTGTGGAGGAGCTGGGGGGTTAGCCATGGTCTTGTAGATCAGTTCGACCAGTTCGGCGAAGGTGACGTAGGCCCGCAGGGGCTCGGCGATGAAGATGCCGAAGGTTTCCTCCATGATCGCCTGCAGCTCCACCAGGTCGAAGCTGTCGGCGCCCAGCTCGTCCAGGGTGATGTCGGGGCGGATCCGGTGCAGGCTCTGTTCCAGGAAGCTTGCGAGGATCCATTGCACGTGGAAGGCGATGTAGAGGCGTGAGTGCATGCCGGAAGGATCGTCAGAGAGTGAGTCTTCTCTGTACGTGGCTTTGCGGGCAGGTGCTACTGGTAGAAATGTCAGGTGCGGTTGAGCCAGGTTTGTGCTGTATATGCCGGCCCCGCGACGAGGCCGGCCAAGACGGTCAGATTTGCGCAGCCTTGTCTATCCTCAAGCTTTCACCGGCGGCTCCTGGCTCGGCGGGTCGCCCACGGTCGGCGGCACGGTCGGCTTGATCGGCAGTTCGTCCGGCTCCTGCTCGGGCACCGGCGGCGGCAAGCTTGGGTCGTCGATGTTCGGGTCGGGTGTCTCCGGTGGAATGGGAATGTTCATGGGCCTGGCCTCGTGGGATGAATGAAGGGGTGTCGCAGGCTTTGACCCAGGTCTGCACCGCGCGCTCATTTTTTTTGAACCCCTGCGCCCGACCACGGCTCTGAACCCTTACCGCCACCAGCCCAGGGGAGCAAGGTCGATGTCTGGTAACGAGCCGTTCGAAAGCGTGCCCATGGCGGGCGATCATCCGGACCAGGCGATCAGCCTGTCCCAGGCGCTGCTGGCGCCGCGTATCGTGATCGAGGACGCAAGCCCGGTGCTCGACGGCGGTACCTTTGCCGCCAAGGCCGTGCGTGGACACTCGGTCGGGGTGGGCGCCAAGGTCTACACCGACGGCCACGACCGCCTGGCGGTGACTCTGCATTGGCGCCAGGCCCACAGTCGGCGCTGGCACTGCGTGGCCATGCACTCACCGGGCAACGACCTGTGGCTGGCCGAGTTCACGCCCACCGAACTGGGGCTGCACCTGTTCAGCATCGAGGCCTGGATCGACCCCTGGGCCACCTACTGCCACGACCTGGAGAAGAAGTACGCCGCCGGCGTGGAGGTCAAGCTGGAGCTGGAGGAGGGCCGCTTGCTGCTGGGCAAGGGCATCGAGCGCAGCGACGGCTTGCTGCGCGAGCAACTGGCGCAGTTGCAGCAGCGCTTGCCGGGGTTGCCGGTGGATGAACAGGTGAAAGCGTTGCTGCACCCCGACGCCGCACGCCTGATGGGGGAGGCGGAGCATCGCAGCTACCTGACCCGCAGCGGCGAACTCCCGCTGGACGTGGACCGCGAGGCGGCCCAGTTCGCCAGCTGGTACGAGCTGTTTCCGCGTTCGGTCACCGACGACCCCGAACGCCATGGCACTTTCGACGACGTACACCAACGCCTGCCGATGATCCGCGACATGGGCTTCGACGTGCTGTACTTCCCGCCCATTCACCCCATCGGCATGAAGCACCGCAAGGGCCGCAACAACGCCTTGCAGGCCGAGCCCGGCGATCCCGGCAGCCCCTACGCCATCGGCAGCCCCGAAGGTGGGCACGACGCCATCCACCCGCAGCTGGGCAGCCGCGAGGACTTCCGCCGGCTGGTCGCCGCTGCCGCCGAGCACGGCCTGGAGATCGCTCTGGACTTCGCCATCCAGTGCTCCCAGGATCACCCCTGGCTCAAGGAGCACCCCGGTTGGTTCAGCTGGCGCCCCGACGGCACCATCCGCTATGCGGAAAACCCGCCGAAGAAATACCAGGACATCGTCAACGTCGACTTCTACGCCCCCGAGGCGGTGCCGAGCCTGTGGCTGGCACTACGCGACGTGGTGGTCGGCTGGGTCGAGGAGGGGGTGAAGACCTTCCGCGTCGACAACCCGCACACCAAGCCGCTGCCGTTCTGGCAATGGCTGATCGCCAATGTGCGCAGCCAGCACCCCGAGGTGATCTTCCTCGCCGAGGCCTTCACCCGCCCGGCGATGATGGCGCGCCTGGGTAAGGTCGGCTACGCGCAGAGCTACACCTACTTCACCTGGCGCAACAGCAAGCAAGAGCTGCGCGACTACTTCGAAGAGCTCAACCAGCCGCCCTGGAGCCAGTGCTACCGGCCTAACTTCTTCGTCAACACGCCGGATATCAACCCGTACTTCCTGCAGACCTCCGGGCGGGCGGGCTTTCTGATCCGTGCGGCGCTGGCGACCATGGGTTCGGGATTGTGGGGCATGTACTCGGGCTTCGAGCTGTGCGAAGGCACGCCGTTGCCGGGCAAGGAGGAGTACCTGGACTCGGAGAAATACGAAATCCGCCCCCGGGACTTCACCCAGCCCGGCAACATCGTTGCCGAGATCGCCCAGCTCAACCGCATCCGCCGGCAGAACCGCGCCCTGCAGACCCACCTGGGGGTGGTGTTCCTCAACTGTTGGAACGACAACATTCTCTACTTCGCCAAGCGCACCCCCGAGCGCGACAACTTCATTCTCGTGGCCATCAGCCTCGACCCGCACAACGCCCAGGAGGCCAGCTTCGAGTTGCCGCTATGGGAGCTGGGGCTGGACGACAGCGCCGACACCCAGGGCGAGGATCTGATGAACGGCCAACGCTGGACCTGGCATGGCAAGACCCAGTGGATGCGCATCGAGCCGTGGCACCAGCCGTTCGGTATCTGGCGCATCGAAAGGGCTACATGAAGGGCCGCTTTGCGGCCATCGCCGGCAAGCCGGCTCCCACAGGGGGCGGCGCTGGCAGTGAAATTTGCACATGACCTGTGGGAGCTGGCTTGTCGTGGCGACGAACCGCAGCGATGGGCTGCGCAGCAGCCCCCGTCCAGGCGACACGGTCCCGCAGCACTGAAAGGAGTCCCCAATGGCCAAGCGTTCCCGCCCGGCAGCCTTCATCGACGATCCGCTGTGGTACAAGGACGCGGTGATCTACCAACTGCACGTGAAATCGTTCTTCGACGCGAACAACGACGGCATCGGCGATTTCGCAGGCCTGATCGGCAAGCTCGACTACATCGCCGAACTGGGCGTCAACACCCTCTGGTTGCTGCCGTTCTACCCCTCGCCACGGCGCGACGACGGCTACGACATCGCCGAGTACAAAGCCGTGCATCCGGACTACGGCAGCATGGCCGACGCCAGGCGCTTCATCGCCGAGGCGCACAAGCGTGGCCTGCGGGTGATCACCGAGCTGGTCATCAACCACACCTCCGACCAGCACCCCTGGTTCCAGCGCGCCCGGCATGCCAAGCGTGGCAGCAAGGCCCGGGACTTCTACGTGTGGTCGGACGATGACCAGAAGTACGACGGCACGCGGATCATCTTCCTCGACACCGAGAAATCCAACTGGACCTGGGACCCGGTGGCCGGTCAATACTTCTGGCACCGCTTCTACTCGCACCAGCCGGACCTCAACTTCGACAACCCGCAAGTGCTCAAGGCAGTGATCGGGGTGATGCGCTTCTGGCTCGACATCGGCGTCGACGGCCTGCGCCTGGACGCCATCCCCTACCTGATCGAGCGCGACGGCACCAACAACGAGAACCTCCCCGAGACCCATGTGGTGCTCAAGGCGATCCGCGCCGAAATCGACGCCAACTACCCCGACCGCATGCTCCTGGCCGAGGCCAACCAGTGGCCCGAGGACACCCGCCCGTACTTCGGCGAGGGCGACGGCGACGAATGCCACATGGCCTTCCACTTCCCGCTGATGCCGCGCATGTACATGGCCCTGGCCATGGAAGACCGCTTCCCGATCACCGACATCCTGCGCCAGACCCCGGAGATCCCGGCCAACTGCCAGTGGGCGATCTTCCTGCGCAACCACGATGAGCTGACCCTGGAGATGGTCACCGACCGCGAGCGCGACTACCTGTGGAACTACTACGCCGAGGACCGCCGCGCCCGCATCAACCTGGGGATTCGCCGGCGCCTGGCGCCGCTGCTGCAGCGCGACCGGCGGCGTATCGAGCTGCTCACCAGCCTGCTGCTGTCGATGCCCGGCACGCCAACGCTGTACTACGGCGACGAACTGGGCATGGGCGACAACATCTACCTGGGCGACCGCGATGGCGTGCGCACTCCCATGCAGTGGTCGCCGGACCGCAATGGCGGCTTCTCTCGCGCCGACCCCCAGCGCCTGGTGCTGCCGCCGATCATGGACCCGCTGTACGGCTACCAGACGATCAACGTCGAGGCCCAGGCCCACGACCCGCATTCGCTGCTCAACTGGAATCGCCGGCTGCTGGCGGTGCGCAAGCAGCAGAAGGCCTTCGGCCGCGGCAGCCTGAAGATGCTCACGCCGAGCAACCGGCGGGTGCTGGCCTATATCCGCGAATACACCGATGCCGAGGGCAACGTCGAGATCGTGCTGTGCGTGGCCAACGTCTCGCGGGCCGCCCAGGCCGCCGAGCTGGAGCTGTCGCAGTACGCCGACAAGGTGCCGGTGGAGATGCTTGGCGGTAGCGCCTTCCCGCCCATCGGCCAACTGCCGTTCCTGCTGACGTTGCCGCCCTACGGCTTCTACTGGTTCCTGCTGGCCAGCCACGACCGCATGCCCAGCTGGCACATCCAGCCCAGCGAAGGCTTGCCCGAGCTGACCACCCTGGTGCTGCGCAAGCGCATGGAAGAACTGCTCGAAGCACCGGCGCGCGAGACGTTGCAGGACGCGATCCTGCCGCAGTACCTGCCCAAGCGCCGCTGGTTCGCCGGCAAGGAAGGGCCGATCGATCAGGTCCGCCTGCGCTATGGCGTGCGCATGGCCACCCCGGCGTTGCCGGTGCTGCTTGGCGAGCTGGAGGTGCATAGCGAGGGCGTGGTCACCCATTACCAGCTGCCGTTCGGCCTGCTCCCGGAAGAACAGATCAACGCCGCGCTGCCCCAGCAGCTGGCGCTGTCGCGGGTACGCCGTGGCCGTCAGGTGGGGTTGATCACCGACGCCTTCGTGCTCGAACCCTTCATTCGCGCCGTGCTCCAGAGCTGCCAGGACGGCCTGCGACTGGCCTGTGGCGAAGGCCTGGGCGAGTTGCACTTCCACAGCACCGAGCAGTTGGCCGCGCTGCAGCTCGATGAGCACAGCGAGGTGCGCTACCTGAGCGCCGAGCAGTCCAACAGCTCGGTGGTGGTCGGTGGCAGCCTGGTGCTCAAGTTGATCCGGCGGGTCAATCCGGGCATCCACCCGGAGCTGGAGATGAGCGCCTATCTGACAGCCGCCGGCTTTGCCAATATCTCCCCGTTGCTGGCCTGGGTCAGCCGCGTGGACGACAGCGAGCAGCCGCACCTGCTGATGATCGCCCAGGGCTACCTGAGCAACCAGGGCGACGCCTGGGACTGGACGCAGAACACCCTGGAACGGGCGATCCGCGACCAGATGGAGCCCGCCAGCGTTGAGCAGGAGGCGCACACCGATGCCCTGGCCGAGCTGACCGGTTTTGCCGCCTTGCTCGGCCAGCGCCTGGGCGAAATGCACCTGCTGCTGGCCGCGCCGAGCGACGACGAAGCGTTCCGTTCACGCCCGAGCGATGCCCGCGACAGCGAGCGTTGGAGCCACCAGATCAGCGCCGAACTGAGCCATGCCCTCGATCTGCTCGCCCAGCACCGTGACAGCCTGGACAGCGACAGCCAGGCTCTGGTCGACGACCTGCAGCAACAGCGCGCAGGCCTGCGACAGCATGTCGACAGCCTCGCCCGCCAGGCCCATGGCGGGCTGCTGATGCGGGTACACGGCGACCTGCACCTGGGCCAGGTGCTGGTGGTGCAGGGCGACGCCTACCTGATCGATTTCGAGGGCGAGCCGGCGCGGCCACTGGACGAACGCCGGGCCAAGCACAGCCCGTACAAGGATGTCAGCGGTGTGCTGCGTTCCTTCGACTATGCTGCTGCGATGATCCTGCGCAGCGCCTCGGCGGTAGACCTCTCCGAGGCGGCGCGCCAGGCCCGGCAGCGAGTCGCCCGGCAGTACCTGCACCAGTCGCGCCATGCCTTCGTCGAAGCCTATGGGTTGGCCACCGCCGCCATGCCCCACGCCTGGCAACAGGCCGAGGGCGAGCGCGCCGCGCTGGAGCTGTTCTGCCTGGAGAAGGCCGCCTACGAAATTACCTATGAAGCCGAGAACCGGCCAAGTTGGCTGGCCGTGCCTTTGCATGGCCTGCATGGACTGATCAGTACCTGGGGAGAGTCATAGATGAATGCAACCACGCGTGACAACGGCGGCCTTCGGCAACGGGACCTCGATGCCCTGGCCCGCGCCGAGCACGCCGACCCGTTCGCCGTACTCGGCCCGCACCCCGATGGTGCGGGCGGCCAGTTCATTCGCGCCTTCCTGCCCAGCGCGTGGAGCGTGCGCGTGCTGGCGCGCGACGACCACCGCGAGCTCGCCGAGATGCGCCAGGGTGGTGTGCCCGGGCTCTTTACCGCGCACCTGGAGCAGGCGCATCCCTACCTCCTGCAGATCGGCTGGGCCGGTGGCGAGCAGGTCACCGAGGATCCCTACAGCTTCGGCCCGCAGTTGGGCGAGATGGACATGTACCTGTTCGCCGAGGGCAACCACCGCGACCTGTCCGGACGCTTTGGCGCGCAGCCTACCGCGGTCGACGGCGTCGAGGGCGTGTGCTTTTCGGTCTGGGCGCCCAACGCCCGGCGGGTATCGGTGGTGGGCGACTTCAACAACTGGGATGGCCGTCGCCACCCCATGCGCCTACGTCATGGCGCCGGGGTGTGGGAGTTGTTCGTGCCCCGGCTCGGCGTGGGTGAGACCTACAAGTTCGAGGTGCTCGGCCACGACGGTGTGCTGCCGCTCAAAGCCGACCCCCTGGCGCGCGCTACCGAATTACCGCCGAGCACCGCCTCCAAGGTGGCCGGCGCCCTGGCCCACGAATGGCGCGATGGTCAGTGGCTGGAACACCGGGCCCAGCGCCACGCCTACAGTGCGCCGCTGTCGATCTACGAGCTGCACGCCGGCTCCTGGCGCTGCGAGCTGGACGACGCCGGCGAGGTAGCCCGCTACTACAACTGGCGTGAACTGGCCGAGCGCCTGGTGCCTTATGTGCAGGAACTGGGCTTTACCCATATCGAGCTGATGCCGATCATGGAGCACCCCTTCGGCGGCTCCTGGGGCTACCAGCCGCTGTCGCTGTTCGCGCCGACCTCGCGCTATGGCAGCGCCGAGGATTTCGCCTTCTTCGTCGACGCCTGCCACCAGGGCGGCATCGGCGTGATCCTCGACTGGGTGCCGGCGCATTTCCCCACCGACGAGCATGGCCTGGCGCGCTTCGACGGCACCGCCCTGTACGAATACGACAACCCGCTGGAAGGCTTTCACCAGGACTGGAACACGCTGATCTACAACCTCGGGCGTAACGAGGTGCGTGGTTTCATGCTGGCCTCGGCGCTGCACTGGCTCAAGCACTTCCATATCGACGGCCTGCGCGTGGACGCGGTGGCCTCGATGCTCTACCGCGACTATTCGCGCAAGGCCGGCGAATGGGTGCCCAACCGCCACGGCGGGCGCGAGAACCTCGAGGCCATCGACTTCATCCGCCACCTCAACAGCGTTGCCGCCGTCGAGGCGCCGGGCGCGCTGATCATCGCCGAGGAATCCACCGCCTGGCCCGGCGTCAGCCAGCCGGTGCAGCAGGGCGGGCTAGGCTTCGCCTACAAGTGGAACATGGGCTGGATGCACGACACCCTGCACTACATCCAGAACGACCCGGTACACCGCACCTTCCACCATAACGAGATGAGCTTCGGGCTGATCTACGCCTACTCCGAGCATTTCATCCTGCCCATCTCCCACGACGAGGTGGTCCACGGCAAGCATTCGCTGATCGACAAGATGCCCGGCGACCGCTGGCAGAAGTTCGCCAACCTGCGCGCCTATTTGGCGTTCATGTGGACCCACCCAGGCAAGAAACTGCTGTTCATGGGCTGCGAGTTCGGCCAGTGGCGCGAGTGGAACCACGACCAGCAGCTGGACTGGTACCTGCTGCAGTACTCCGAGCACCAGGGCGTGCAGAAGCTGGTGGCCGACCTCAACCGCCTGTACCGCGACCTGCCCGCGCTGCATGAGCAGGACTGCCAACCCCAGGGCTTCCAGTGGCTGATCGGCGACGACGCGCACAACAGTGTGTATGCCTGGTTGCGCTGGAGCAGCGAGGGCGAGCCGCTGCTGGTGGTGGCCAACTTCACCCCGGTGCCGCGCGAGGGCTACCGTATCGGCGTGCCGTTCGGCGAGCACTGGGTGGAGCTGCTCAACAGCGACGCCGAGCTGTATGCCGGGTCGAATGTCGGCAATCTCGGGGCAGTGGTGGCCAATGAGGTCGCCAGCCATGGCCAGCCGTTGTCGCTGGCGTTGAACTTGCCGCCGCTGGGGGTGTTGGTGATGAAGCCGGCCTGAAGCGCATTGGCCCTCTGCCGAGACCCTCGGTGAAGGGCCAGTAAGGTCGCATGTCACGTGCCGTTCGTGGATCTATTCGGGTAAACGTGCGTGAACGGCTGGCCGCTGTCGTAGGTCGCTAGCCATCGTCGTTACAGGCTTTTCCTTGTTTGCGCGATGCCATTGCATGCCCGAACCCGGGGTGCGCAGATGGTCCGCTGCCCATCGGGCATTTCACTCATCGAGCACAAGGAAACCAACCCATGAACTCTCCAATAGCCTCTGCGACGTGCGCCGGCCTGCTTGCGCTGCTTGCCCTTTGTCAGGATGCGCTGGCCGAGCAGCGACAGTACACAGCGGCGATCAGTAGTACCGGGAAAGTGCTGCGCCAGTCATCCAACTGGCTCGACAAGGTTGAAGTCAGCGGGCAGCCCGGCTATTTCGCTGAATACACCATTGCCTTCAAAGCCGATGTCTTTGCCCGCCAGCCAGGCTATTGTTCGGTCGCCGCCACCGACCGCAGCGATTACGACGACATCTTCTACGGCAAGGCCCAGCTTGGCGGTACTCCGGACAGGCAACAGGTGAAGGTGCAGACTCACCGTGTCGGCGACTCTCGGCGCGATCACGACCCGCGCATGAGCTTCCTGCTGCTGTGTGTCAAGTAAGGGAGACAAGCATCCGGCTAGCGCTTACCAGCGCATCCGCACTCCCAGGCTGCCAATCAAGCCATTCAGGTCATTGTCATCCACATCGGAGCTGTAGTCGGCGCTGACGAACAGCGCCACGTTCGGCGTTACCCGGGCCACCAGGCCCAATCCCAGTTCCACCGTGGCGGCGCTGCGCGAGCTGGAGATCTTGTCGACCTGATCCAGCTTCACCGGGTCGGCGTTGCTGAAGTCGTACCAGACGTTGGTGCGCACATAGGGTTCGATGGGCATGCCACGTACTTCATAGCGCGCCGACAGTTTGGCGCCGACCCGGCCACTCCAGCTGGGTTGGCTGTCGAAGGCTTGCAGGGTCTCTTCCTGCACCTGGCTGCCAGGGAAGAACTGCTGGTTGATCAACTGCGCCTGCGGCTCGATGACCCAGCCTGCGCCCAGGCCGATGGGGTAGCCACCCTCCACCGAGAAGGTCATCGCGTGGCCGCTGTCGTCGAGGCGCTGGCCGGCCTGGGAGCGGCCATTGACGTCGATGCGTGTGCCCATGGCCACGGCGTCCACGTGCCAGCCCTGCTCGTGGGTCATGCTCCAGTACACGCCGAGGCTTTCGCCACTGAGGTTGACCGCGTTGCGTTGCTTGTCGCCAAGCAGCGGGCGCATACCGTTGAAGGTGCTCTGCAGGTTGTTGTGGCCGACGAAGATGCCCGCGCGATGCACATTGCCCGCATTGGTTTCACGCACGAACAGGTCCGGGCCGATCACCATCTGCTGGCTGGGTGCCTCCACCTGTGCCGGTGGCTGGGCGCCCTGGCGCGGCGTGCCGGGGAAGAACTGCGCCCACTGGCTGGCAATGTGTTCGTTGTCGAGTTGGCCGTGGCGCTCGCCCATGCGTTCGGAAAAGGCGTTCAGCATGCCCTGGCTAAGGCCGCTGGCGCTGACCGGATCGAGCGATAGTCGCGGCACCTCGGGTTGCGCCAGGAAGGGGGCGAAGGGCTCGCCCTCCTGCAGTTCGAACGCGAAGGTTTCCACCGGGGTTGCCAAGAGCAGCGACGTGGAAACCGCACAGAAAAAAGCGTCGAAGCGCAAGGAATTCGAGGTGCTTTTCATGGCGGATCTCCTGTTGATGAGTGAAGTGAACAGCCCGATACCTGGCCTGATGTCACGAGCTGTACGACAAGAACAGGGGCGACCCAAACCAGCGCGCCAGCTTCTTGGAGCGCGCACGAGGGCGCGAGCTAGAGGCCCGGCACGAGATTTTCCATCTGGTGATTACTGTTCAGCTAAGGAGAGGACCGCGCTTGCGTCAAGAAAGCGTGAAATGCTCTCAAAATGCCTGTTTGAAGGCATAACTTATTGAATGTATGTGATTTTCAAAGATGCATATCGATAATGGTGATTTGCCGCCACGCCGCTATGCCGAATCGTTGCTACAAGCGCACCTCCACCGCCAGTGGCAGGTGGTCGGAGAGGTGAGTCCAGGGCTTGTTGCCAAGGATTCTTGGCGCGTGGCTCTCGGCATTGCGCAGGTATACACGGTCCAGGCGCAGCAGGGGCAGACGGGCGGGGTAGGTGCGGGCCAGCAAGCCATGATGGCGCTCGAAGGCCTCGTGCAGGCCGCGGTGCAGGCGCAGGGTGCGATTGCCGCGCAGTTGCCAGTCGTTGAAGTCGCCAGCGATGATCACCGGGGCGTCGGCGGGTAGCGCATCGAGCAAACGGCGCAGCAGCTGCAACTGTTTTTGCCGGTGCCGCTCGAGCAATGACAGGTGTACGCAGATCGCATGCACCTGGCGCTGGCCGGGCACGTCCAGCACGCAGTGCAACAGGCCGCGGCGCTCGGGGCCGGTGATCGACACGTCGAGGTTGCGGTGCTCGATGATCGGGTACTTGGACAGCAGCGCGTTGCCGTGGTGGCCGTCGGGGTAGACCGCGTTGCGGCCATAGGCGAAGTCGCTCCACATGCTGTCGGCGAGGAATTCGTACTGTGAGGTCTGGGGCCAACCGGGGTAGCGCGCGGCGTGGCGGTCGTGGCTGCCGAGCACCTCCTGCAGGAACACGATGTCAGCCCCGGTGCTGCGCACCGCCTCGCGCAGCTCCGGCAGGATGAAGCGTCGGTTGAAGGCGGTGAAGCCCTTGTGGGTGTTGACCGTCAGCACCTTGACCCGATGCACGGCCGGGGCCTGGCTGACGCTGGCGAAACCTGGACTGCCGGCTTCGAGGTTCACGGTCACTCCTGTTCTATGGGGGCCGCCTTGCGGCCCATCGCCGGCAAGCCGGCTCCCACCCCGACCGCGCCGCCCTCAAGCCAAGTGCCATCCCTGTGGGAGCTGGCTTGCCAGCGATGAGGCCATTACAAGCTACACAAGCCAGTTGCTGCTCGGCGCTGGGCTTGTGGGAGCCGGCTTGTCGTGGCGACGAACCGCAACATCCCCTGGTTCAACTGGCTCGACACAGTCTAGGACAGGACTTCCTGTTTCGGGTTCAGTCCTCCTCCCGCTGCAACACCATCAGCAGCAACGACCGCCCCTTGACCTCGAACACGGTGTCGAACGCCAGGTGCTGCGCCTTGCGCAGCTCGGGCCGGTCGGTGTCGACCAGGCAGCTCCAGTAGTCGCCCTCCGGCACTGCCGGTAGGGTGAAAGGCACCACGTCGTGGTAAGCGTTGACGATCAGCAGCATGGTCGCCTCGGCGCCTGGCCGGGCGATGCCGCTGACCTGGGCGCGGCCATCCATCAGCATGCCCAGGCAACGCCCATGCGGATCTTCCCACTGCTCGACGGTCATCTCGCTGGCGTCCGGAGCCAGCCAAGTGACGTCCTTGACGCCGATCGCCTCGTTGTAGTCGCCGACCAGGAAACGCGAGCGGCGCAAGATCGGATAGGCCAGGCGCAGCCGGGTCAGGCGCTTGACGAAGGCCATCAGCGCCTGGCCGTCCTCGTCCAGGTCCCAGTTCACCCAGCCGATCTCGCTGTCCTGGCAGTAGGCGTTGTTGTTGCCGTGCTGGGTGCGGCTGAACTCGTCGCCGGCAACGATCATCGGCGTGCCCTGGGCCAGCAGCAGGGTAGCGAAGTAGTTGCGCATCTGGCGCATGCGCAGGGCATTGATCGCCGGGTCGTCGGTGGGGCCTTCGACGCCGCAGTTCCACGACAGGTTGTTGTCGGTGCCGTCCTGGTTGTTCTCGTCGTTGTCCTCGTTGTGCTTGTCGTTGTACGACACCAGGTCGCGCAAGGTGAAACCGTCGTGGGCGGTGACGAAGTTGACCGAGGCGTAGGGGCGCCGGCCGCGGTTGTTGAACAGGTCGCCCGAGGCGGTGATGCGCGCGGCAAAGTCGGCGAGCATGCCTTCGTCGCCTTTCCAGAAGCTGCGCACGGTGTCGCGAAAACGGTCGTTCCATTCCGCCCAGCCCGGGGCGAAGTTGCCCACTTGGTAGCCGCCTGGGCCGCAGTCCCAGGGCTCGGCGATCAGCTTGGTCTGGCTGAGCATAGGGTCCTGGCGACAGGCGACGAGGAAGCCGTGGCGCTCGCTGTAGCCATCGTGATAGCGGCCGAGGATGGTCGCCAGGTCGAAGCGAAAACCATCCACGTGCATCTCGCCGGCCCAGTAGCGCAGCGAATCGGTGACCAGTTGCAGCACCCGTGGATGGCTCATGTCGAGGGTGTTGCCGGTGCCGGAATCGTTGATGTAGAAGCGCCGGTCGTCGGGCATCAGGCGGTAGTACGAGGCGTTGTCGATACCGCGCATCGACAGGGTCGGGCCGCGTTCGTTGCCTTCGGCGGTGTGGTTGTAGACCACGTCGAGGATCACCTCCAGGCCTGCGTCGTGCAGGTGGGCGACCATCTCCTTGAACTCGGCGATCTTGCCGCTGGCCAGGTAGCGCGGGTGGGGGGCGAAGAAGGCGATGCTGTTGTAGCCCCAGTAATTGTTCAGGCCCTTGTCCAGCAGGTGCTGGTCGTTGACGAAGGCGTGGATCGGCAGCAGCTCGATGCTCGACACGCCCAGCTCTTTGATATGGCCCAGCAGCTCGTCGTTGGCCAGGCCCGCGAAGGTGCCGCGCAGGTGCTCGGGCACCGCCGGGTGGCGCATGCTGATGCCGCGGGTGTGGGCCTCGTAGATGATGGTGCGCTCCCACGGGATCGACACGCGCTGGTCGCGGCCCCAGGTGAAGGCCGGGTCGATGACCTTGCACTTGGGTACGAACGCCGCGCTGTCGCGCTCGTCGAACGACAGGTCGCCGTCGGGGTGGCCGATGGTGTAGCCGAACAGCGCCTCGGACCATTTCAGCGTGCCCACCAATTGCTTGGCATAGGGGTCGATCAGCAGCTTGTTGGGGTTGAAACGGTGGCCGTTCTCGGGCTCGTAGGGGCCATGCACCCGGTAGCCGTAGACCAGGCCCGGGTGGGCGTCGGGCAGGTAGCCGTGGTAGATCTCGTCGGTGTACTCGGGCAGCTCGATGCGCTCGATTTCGGTTTCGCCCGTGGCGTCGAACAGGCACAGCTCGACCTTGGTGGCGTTGGCCGAGAACAGGGCGAAGTTGACCCCAAGGCCGTCCCAGGTGGCGCCGAGGGGGAAGGGCAGGCCTTCGCGAATGCGCGATGGGGCGACGGAGCGGGTTTTCTTTGGGGTGCGGGGGCTCATGGCGGTCCTCATGGTCCGGGGAGAGGGGGCCATCGCGGGGCAAGCCCGCTCACACGCACGAGCACTCAGTGACTGAGGCGTGGGAGCGGGCTGGCCCCGCGATGAGGGCGGTACAGGCTTGCAAAAGGCTCAGCCAGAGGCAGGTTTCTTCGCCGCTCGCGGTTTTTTAGCCGCCGCAGCCGGCTTCACGCCCGGCAACGCCGCCACCTTGGGCTCTGCCGGTGGCTTGGGCTTGGCCGCTGCCTTCTTGCGTGGCGGCGCCTTGGGGGCCAGCGCCTCGGCTTCGGCCAGCTTGCGCGCCTTGTCCCAATGTTCCTCCTCGCGCCCCTCGGGCTTACCCTCCGACTCCCAGATCTGATAGGCGAACTCGCGAATACGTTTTTCATCGACACTCATCACGACGCTCCTGAATACAGTTAGGCATGCTCAATCAACACATTGACCGGAAACTCTGCCAGCACGGTGCTCAACATCAGCTCCCTTGAAGGGGTGACAGCACCGCCGCCGAAAAGTCCCGAACAGTTGGCAGGCGACAAGGCAAACGGCAGTACAAGCCGGGTATCGTCCCAGTTCTGAGCCGGGATCAACGGGGTGGCGGCAGCGCCCAGCAGGACGCTGGCCAGCCGTGGCACGACAATGATGGCGCGCTCGCCCTGGCCTAGGCGGACAAAGGCCAGCACCTGGTCGGCGTGGCGGCCCTGCACGCTCAGCGGCAGGTAGGCGCCGCGCTGGAACAGCTCGGGATGGGCCTGGCGGGCATCCAGCACGCGGGCCACCAGGGCCTGCTTGATGCGGCCATCGCGCCAGTGGGCGAGCAGCTCGGCCAGGGGCGTGCCGTCGTCGAGGCTGGCGCGCCTGGCCGGGTAGTCCACCGGGCGGCGGTTGTCCGGGTCGACCAGCGAGAGGTCCCAGTACTCGTTGCCCTGGTACAGGTCCGGCACGCCGGGGGTGGTCATGCGCAGCAGGCACTGCACCAGGCCGTTCAAGGCGCCGGGGCAGGCCAGGCGCTGCGCGGCCTCGTGCAGGGACTGGCGCAGCTGCTGGTTTTCCTCGTCCAGCAGCAGGCCGTCGACATAGGCCGCGCAAGCCGCCTCGTAGCGTTCGTTGGGCGCGGCCCAGCTGCTGCGCAGCTTGGCTTCGCGCAGGGCCTTGGATTGCCATTGGCGAAGGCGTTCGGCGTAGCCGTTCAGGGCTTGCCGGTCATGCAGGTCGAGGTCCAGTGGCCAGCTGCCGAGCAGCGTCTGCAATAGCAGCAGCTCGTCGCCGGGGCTTGGCGCCTGCCCATCGTCCAGTGCTTCGCGCAACGGCGCGGCCAGCTCGCGCCAGTGCTCGACACGGCTGGCCAGCCAGGGCGCGCGTTCGCTGAGCACGGCCAGCCGCGCGCGGCAGTCTTCGCCGCGCTTGTGGTCGTGGGTGGCGGTGGCCAGCAGGTTGTCGGGAAAGTCGCGCAGGCGGCGCTGGGCTTCGTTGTGGAACCAGGCCGCATCGGCGCTGAAACGCTCGGCATCGAAGCCCACGTCGTTGCGCGACAGCAGCCGGGCGGATCGATAGAAGGCGGTGTCCTCCACGGCCTTGGCAGCGCTGGGGGCGGTCAGTTGCTGGAAGCGCACGCAGGCGTGGCGCAGGTGCTTGCGCGGGCGGCCTGGCGGCAGGTGCCGCCAGGGTTGGCCGCCAAGCCAGCGTTCGAGCTGTTCGAGCAGCGGCCAGTCGGCTTCCCCCAGCGACTGGCGCGCGCCGGTGAGCGCCTGCTGGAAGAACGCCTCGTCCTCGGCGGGCCGGCCGCAGGCGTTGATATAGGTGCGGTACACCGGGTAGTGCTCGACCAGCGCCTGCAGCGCCCGGCGAATCGCGCCGAGGGTGAGGTCACGGGTCATCAGGTCGTCGCGGGCCACCTGCAGCAGGGCCTGGGCCACCGACTCGCAGTCGCCGGCCAGGCTGGCGTTGAGCACCAGGTGGCGGGCGATGCGCACCTCCTCGGGGAACTCGGGACGCTCGCTGGTGCTGCGCCATAGTTCGTCCAGGGTGGGCTCGCCCACAGGGTCGTGCTGTAGCAGCGACACCTGGTTCATGAACTCGTAGCCGGTGGTGCCGTCGGTGAGCCAGTCGCGGTGCAGGTGTTCGCCCGTGCCGAGGATCTTTTCCACGTAGATCGGGAAGTGTGCCAGCGCGGCAGCGACGGGACGTCGCGCCAGCAGCGAATCGACCCGGCGGCGCAGGTTGCGGCAGTAGCGGCGCGGATCCGCGAGGCCGTCGATGTGGTCGATGCGCAGGCCATCGACCAGGCCGCGCTCGATCAGCTCGAACAGCTTGGCGTGGGTGGCCTCGAACACCACGGCACGCTCCACGCGCAGGCCGCCGAGTTCGTTGATGTCGAAGAAGCGCCGCCAGTTGATGTCGTCGGCGGCGGTGCGCCAGCTGGCCAGGCGATAGGTCTGGCGTTCGAGCAGCAAATGCAGGCGCTTGAAGCCTGCTTCTTCGCGGCTGTCGAAGGCGGCGAGGGCCGCTTGCGGATCCGCGCCGGCGGCAGCCACACGCGCCAGTTCGCGGTGTAGCGGCTGGGCCTCGGCCAGAGGATCGGCCGCCTCGCCGAGGGCGCTGAAATGCGCGGCCAGCGCCTGCAGGCGCGGGTCCTCGGCCTGGCCGAGGATGCGTGGATAGTCTAATGGGCAGATCGGGAAACGGTGCTCATGGTGGGCGATTTCGAAGCGCCCGTGTTGTGCGTCGAAGGTCAGCGGGATCTCGCCGTTGTGCAGGGCGGCGCCATAGTCGCTGCCGAGGAACGGCAGCAACAGCTGGCCGGCCAGCAACGGGTCGCTGGAATGCCACTGGATATCGAAGAATTCCGCGTAGGGGCTGCGCCGGCCCCAGGCCAGCAGGCTCTGCCACCAGGGGTTGTCGGCGCCGCCCACGGCCATGTGGTTGGACACGGTGTCGACGATCAGCCCCATGCCATGCTGGCGCAAGGCGGCCACCAGGCGTTCGAGCGCCGCCTCGCCGCCGAGTTCGGGATTGACCCGGGTCGGGTCGACCACGTCATAGCCATGGCGCGAGCCTGCGCGGGCGGTGAGGATCGGCGAGGCGTACAGGTGGCTGATACCCAGCCGGGCGAAATAGGGCACCAGCGGTACCGCGTGGTCGAGGGTGAAGTCGCTGTGCAGTTGCAGGCGCAGGGTCGCGGTCAAGGGTTTCATCGGTCACGCTCCCAGGCTTGTTCGCGGGCCTGGGCCAGCAGCTCCAGGCGCCGGGCGGCGTCCTCGTCGTCGAGCAGCTCGCGTACCGGCGCCTTGAAGCGGCGCCGCCAGTTGGGATGGCCGCTGGTGGTGCCGGGCAGGTTGGGTTGCTCGTCGCTGCCCAGCAGGTCTTCCAGCGGCACCAGCACCAGCGGTGCGCGGGTATGGCCGACGTAGCGGATCGCCGCGTCGATCAGCGCCGAATCGTCGCGCAGTGGCCCGTAGTTCTGCTCCAAGGTACGGCGCAGTCCATCGCGCTCCAGGGCCCGGGTGTGGCGCCAGTGCAGTTCGGTGGCGGCGTCGATCAATTGCAGGCGATGGCTCCAGTCGATGTCACGGCTGGCCAGCCAGCCGGCGAGCGGCGCCAGGTCATGGGTGCCGGTGGTGGCCAGGGCGTTGTCCGGCCAGTCGAGGATCGGGGTGAACCGGCCTGGCGGTTGCTGCTCGAACGGCAGCACGCGCATGCCCAGCACGGCCTTGTCGGCCAGGCGCTCGCGCAGGCCCTCGGGCACGGTGCCCAGGTCCTCGCCGAGGATGATCGCCTGGTGTCGCACCGACTCCAGCGCCAGCAGGCGCAGCAGGTCGTCCAGCGGGTACTCCAGGTAGGCGCCTTCGCTGGGCTTGGCGCCACGGGGGATCAGCCACAGGCGGCGCAGGCCCATCACATGGTCGATGCGCAGGCCGCCGGCATGGGCCAGGTTGGCCCGCAGCATTTCGATGAAGGCGCGGTAGCCATTGCGCCGCAGGCCTTCAGGGGAGAATGCGCAGATGCCCCAGTCTTGCCCGGCGCGGTTGAGGATATCGGGCGGGGCGCCGACGTTGAGTTCGGCCAGCAGTTCGTCCTGGCGGCTCCAGGCCTGGCTGCCGGCACCGTCGGCGCCCACCGCCAGGTCGGCGATCAGGCCCACGGCCATGCCGTTGCCGCGCGCCGCATCCTGGGCCCGTTGCAGGCTGCGCTCGGCCAGCCACTGACAGAAGGCATGGAACTCGACCCGCGCCGGGTAGGCGTTGGCGAAGGCCTCGACCTCGGGGTCGTAGGGGTCGTGCCAGGCCTTGGGCCAGTTGCGCCAGTCCGCGCCCAGGCCGCTGCTCACCGCCTCGGCCTGCAGCACTTCGAAGCGGCAGTGGTGTTCCAGTTGCTCGCCGGCGTTGGCGCGAAAGCTATCGAAGTCCGCGCGCAAGGGGTGCTCGCCCTGGCTGAAGTGCCGGTAGAGCGCTTCGAGCAGGCGCAGTCGGGCCTCGGCGGCCCGGGGCCAGTCCACCAGCGTCTGCTGCTCCAGCGCTTCGAGGGTGGCCTGCAGGCCACAGGCCTCGGTGGCCATGCGCACTTCGCGTTCGCCGAAGACCACGCCGGGGCTGGCATAGAGCACATTCAGCAGCAGGCGGCTGGACGGCGAATAGGGGCTGTAGTGATGTTGGTCGAAGGCCGACAGGGTGTGGATCGGGCTGATCGCCAGGGCATCGGCGCCGCGCTCGGCTGCGTGGCGCGCCAGTTGTTCCAGCGCCAGGCAGTCGCCAAAGCCGCCATCGCCGGGGCGTCGCAGGCTGTACAGCTGCACGGCGAGGCCCCAGCAACGGGGCGGGGGCTGCTCCACGCAGTCTTGCAGGGCATGGCAACGCACCGGTGCCACGGCCACGGTGCAGGTCCGGCCATCGATATCCAGGCGGTGATAGCCCAGGGGCAAGCCGGCCGGTAGGCGCGCCTGGGCGTCCAGGGTCAGGCTGCGCTGGCTGCCGTCTTCCAGGCTGCAATGCACCTGGCTGGCGGCGCTGAAGTAACGCTGCAGGTCTAGGGGCTGGTCGATGTCCACGGTCAGCAACGGTGGCAGGTGCTCGCTGTCTTCGGCCTGCTCGACGGCGCGCAGGCTGGCGTCGATCTCGGCAGCGTTGCCTGCCGGGTGGCCAAGGCCGGCGAGCACCTGGCGCAGCACGTCATCGCTGACCTGCTGCGGGCGGTTGTTGGCGTCGATCCAGTCGCGGGCCAGGCCCACCCGGGCGGCCAGGCGGTGAAGGGGCTCTGCGCTCATGGCGTCTCCTGGTCGGGGGGCAGCAGGCTCACCACGCAGCTGTGCGCGGCGAGCGTCGAGTCGGGGTGGGCGTTGTCGCTGCTGTCGAACAGGCGGCGGGGCAGGGCCGGCAGGGTGACCGGCTGGGGCTGGGCATCGAGGTTCAGGTCGATGCGCAGCTGCTGGCCGTCGCCCAGGCGCCAGCGGGCGGTCAGCGCCTTGGCGCCGAGTACCTCGCAGCCCTCGGCGCGGGTGCCGGGCAGGTGCGGGATGACATGGCGCCTGCGCAATTCGAGCAACTGCTGGTACAGGCCGTGCCAGCCGGCCAGCACCTCTTGTTGCCGAGGTTTGGAGGTTTCGAAGGTGGCCTCGGCGTTGGGGTCGGGTATCTGCTCGCGCTTCTGCGGGTCGGCGAAGGCTTCGAAATGAGCGAACTCGCCACGCCGGCCTTCACGCACGGCATCGGCCAGCGCGTCGTGGAAGTCGGTGAAGAACAGGAACGGCTTGCGGCTGCCGTCGTCGTCGCCCATGAACAGCAGCGGGATCATCGGTGCCAGCAGCAGCAGGGTGGTGGCCGCCTTCAGGGCCGGCGGCGGGCAGAGCCGGGACAGCCGTTCGCCCAGGGCGCGGTTGCCGACCTGATCGTGGTTCTGCAGGAACAGCACGAAAGCGCTGGGCGGCAGGTGGCCGCTGGGCTCGCCGCGCGGCCTGCCGTGGCGGTCGGGCTGGCCCTGGAACACGAAGCCCTCGGCCAGGCAGCGCGCCAACTGCTCGATTGGCCGGTCCTTGTAATCGGCGTAGTAGCCTTCGGTTTCGCCGGTCAGCAGTACGTGCAGGGCGTTGTGGCCGTCGTCGTTCCACTGCGCATCGAAGCCTTGCTCGAGCAGCGTGGCCTGGTTGTGCTCGTTCTCCAGCACCAGCCAGACCTGCCGCCCGGGCTCGACCGTGGCGCGTACCCGCTGCGCCAGTTCGACGAGAAAGTCCGGCTGGTCGATGGCATGCACCGCGTCCAGGCGCAGGCCGTCGCAACGGTAGTCGCACAGCCACATCAGGGCGTTCTGGATGAAGAACTCGCGCACCTCGGCGCGGCGGAAGTCGATGGCCGCGCCCCACGGTGTCTGGCGGTCTTCACGGAAGAACGGGCTGGCGTAGCGGTGCAGGTAGTTGCCGTCCGGGCCGAAGTGGTTGTAGACCACGTCCACCAGCACCATCAAGCGCTGGCCATGGGCGGCGTCGACCAGCGCGCACAGGTCCTGCGGGCGACCATAGCTGTGCTGCGGGGCGAATGGCAGCACGCCGTCGTAGCCCCAGTTGCGCGCGCCGGGGAACTGCCCCAGCGGCATCAGCTCGATGGCGCTGACCCCCAGTTCGGCCAGGCGCGGCAGCACCTTGGCAACGCCCGCGTAGCCGTCGAGCAGGCCGACGTGCAGCTCCTGGATCACTGCCTCGTGCCAGGGCCGCCCCTGCCAGGGATGGCGCCACGGGTAGCCGCCCAGGTCGACCAGCTCGCTGGGGCCCTGCACGCCCTCGGGCTGGCAGCGCGAGGCCGGGTCGGCCACGCGCAGTTCATCGTCGATCACGAACTGATAGCGCTCGCCCACCTGGCAGGGGGCGACGCCGGTGTACCAGCCATCGTCGTCGGGCAGCAGTGCCACGGGCGGCTGCTGGCCGATCGCCACGCTCACGCTGCGCGCATCTGGCGCCCACAGGGCGAAGCGCGCCGACGTGGCGTCCAGCAACTGTGCGCCATGCTTGTGCATCGTCGGCTCTCCGCTCAGTAATGGGCGTGCTGCGTCTGCTTCACCAGGTCTTCGTACAGGCGCGCGTAGGGTTCCACCGCCTGGCACCAGTTGAACGGCTGGGTCATCGACAGGCAGCGCATGGCATTGAGCAGGTGCTTCTTGCCGTACACATAGAAAGCGCGGCCCAGGGCTTCGCGGTAGCTGTCTACGGTGGAGTCGTCGAACAGGAAACCGGTCACGCCGTTCTCGATGGTGTCGGCCAGCCCGCCGGTGTTGCGCGCCACCGGCAGCGAGCCGAAGCGCTGGGCGTACATCTGGCTCAGGCCGCAGGGCTCGTAGCGCGACGGCATCAGCAGGAAGTCGCTGCCTGCGAACATGCGCCGGGCGTCGGTCTCGTTGAAGCCGATGCGCACGCCGATGCGGCCAGGGTGACGCAGGGCCAGTTCGCGCATGGCCTGCTCTTCCTCGGGTTCGCCACGGCCGATGATGGCGATCTGGCCGCCTTGTTCGACGATGTAGTCGGCCACGCCCAGGGTCAGGTCCAGGCCTTTCTGGTAGACCAGCCGCGAGACCACGGCGAACAGCGGCCCGTCGCTCGCTTGCAGGCCGAACAGCGCGCGCACCTGGTCGGCATTGCGTGCCTTGCCGTCCCAGTCGTTGATGCTGAAATTGTGGTCCAGGTGCTGGTCGGTGGCCGAGTCCCAGCTTTCGTCGATACCGTTGGGGATGCCACCGAGCAGCCCTTGCTGGGCCTTGCTGGCGAGGAAACCGTCCAGGCCGCAGCCGAACTCGGGGGTGGTGATTTCCCGGGCGTAGGTGGCGCTGACCGTGGTGATGTGGCTGGCGTAGGCCAGCCCCGCCTTGAGGAACGACAGCTTGCCGTAGAACTCCATGCCTTCCTGCTGCATGGCATGGTCGGGGATCGCCAGTTCCGGGCTGCAGCCGCGGCTGTACACGCCCTGGTAGGCCAGGTTGTGGATGGTGAACAGGGTCGGGGTGCTCAGGCCGCGCCAGTGCATGTAGGCCGGGGCCAGCCCGGCCGGCCAGTCGTGGGCATGCACCAGGTCGGGGCGCCAGTGGGCCATGCCTTCGCCGGCGGCAATTTCTGCGGCGGCCAGGCCCAGGCGAGCGAAGCGGATATGATTGTCGGGCCAGTCGCGACCGTTGTTGGCGCCGTAGGGCGTGCCGTCGCGCTGGTACAGCTCGGGGCAGATCAGCACGTAGATCACCAGGCCGTCGGCCAGGTCCATGCGGCCGATCTTGCACGGCGGCAGCGCGGCGTGGCCGCCCAGCTCACCGACGATGTGAATGGGGTTGTCGCTCTCGACCACCTGGCGGTAGCCGGGGATCAGCACGCGTACATCGTGCAGGTGCGCCAGGGCACGGGGCAGGGCAGCGGACACGTCGCCCAGACCGCCGGTCTTGACCAGGTCGGCAATCTCCGAGGTGACGAACAGGATCTTGCGCTTGTTCGGGTTGTGCTGGCGCTGCGCGCCGGGTGCCTTGACTGTCGGGGCGAGGGACGCAGGCAGCGGCTCGCGGTTATCCGGGTTGAATGACTCTACGTGAGGTTCGACAGCGGCACTGATCATACTTCTCTCCGTCCCTTGTTCTGTTTGCTTGGCGTTGGCTCGTGGTTCTGCTCTCTGATCGTTGTTGCATCTTCGTAGTGCGTTCCTTGCCCCAGATTCGTGCGCGCAGGCACGGCACGCTCGGCATTCCCGCCGAAAGACGTATGGACTGGTTGGGGTGTGCGGGCCTGGCGTGAGGCAGTCCTTTTGCGTCGGCCCTACTTAAGTCCTGACCTGCCCGTGTTTTGGAAAGTTCGACTTTTTTACGTCACTTTTTCCGAGCAAAACGCGGGCCGAATCTGGAGTGTAGGAGACGAAGCGGCATGAAAGTGACCCGTTGGTCATTTTTGTCGCGACGGTTTACCCGCGCAAACGTTGGCGAGTTGTTGCAAAATATGAGGCTAGCCAGCGTAGGCGCAGCGGATTGGCGACAGACGCGGCACAACGCAATCAGGAAGGGAAGCTGTGACGAGGTGGGAGCCTGGCAGCTCCCACGCAGAGGGGCGGTGAATCAGAGGCCGGCGGCCTTGCCTTGCACACGGGCCTGTTCGAGCAGCAGGTTCAGCTGGGCGACCTGCTGGCGCAGGTGATCGCGCTCATCCTTCAACTGGCGCAGCTCGTCGCGGCGCACGGTGACATAGAGGGTCTGGGTGGGAGTGGCAGGCATCAGGGTTCCCATGGGCACACCTCGCATGGCTGGTGACATTTTGAAGCGTAGACGCTTCACGCGGCGCGCATTCTGAATTCTTTGCAGGCCCTTGGGAACTTTTTTGTTTATCGTTGTCGCCCCGTTCGTCGGTGAACCCTACGCCAGAACGCTGGACTAATCTGAAATCTTCAATTGTTGTAAAGCAAAACCAACGGGAGCGTCGGCACATGCAACTGGGAATCATCGGGCTTGGCCGCATGGGCGGCAATATCGCAAGGCGCCTGATGCGCGCAGGTCACAGCACTGTGGTCCACGATCGCAACCGCGAAGCCATCACCACCCTGGAAGGCGAGGGGGCCGTCGGCGCCCACGACCTCGGGGCGCTGGTGCAGAAACTCAAGGCGCCGCGCGCGGTGTGGGTCATGCTGCCCGCCGGCGAAATCACCGAGCAGACCATCGCGCAACTGGCCGACCTGCTCGAGCCGGGCGACGCCATCATCGATGGTGGCAACACCTTCTACAAGGACGATGTGCGCCGCGCCGCCGAGCTGGGCAAGCGTGGCCTGCACTACCTCGACGTCGGCACCTCCGGCGGCGTGTGGGGCCTGGACCGTGGCTACTGCATGATGATCGGCGGCGAGAAGGCGGTGTTCGAGCGCCTGGAACCGTTGTTCAAGGCCCTTGCCCCAGGCGTCGGCGACATTCCGCGCACCCAGGGCCGCAGCGGCGAGCACGAGCGCGCCGAGCATGGCTACATCCACGCCGGCCCGCCCGGCGCCGGTCACTACGTGAAGATGGTGCACAACGGCATCGAGTACGGCCTGATGCAGGCCTACGCCGAAGGCTTCGACCTGCTGCGCAGCAAGGGTGGCCCGGAGTTGCCGGAAGAGCAGCGCTTCGACCTCAATGTGGCCGAGATCGCCGAAGTATGGCGGCGTGGCAGCGTGGTCACTTCCTGGCTGCTGGACCTGACCGCCGACGCGCTGGTCGCCGACCCGCAACTGACCGAATTCAGCGGCTCGGTGTCCGACAGCGGCGAAGGGCGCTGGACCATCGACGCCGCCGTCGAACAGGCCGTGCCGGTGCCGGTGCTGTCCAGCGCGCTGTTCGCCCGTTTCCGCTCGCGCCAGCAGCAGGGCACCTACGGTGACAAGATCCTCTCCGCCATGCGCCTGGGCTTCGGCGGCCACGTCGAGAAAAAGAAGGACTAAATGACTAAACCGACCATCCCCGCGGCGCCGCCATGCACCTTGTTCCTGTTCGGCGCCAACGGCGACCTGGTCAAGCGCCTGCTGATGCCGGCGCTGTACAACCTCAGCCGTGACGGCCTGCTCGACCGCAACCTGCGTATCGTCGGGGTCGACCACAACGCCGCCACGGCTGCCGAGTTCGCCGAGCGCCTGCATGCCTTCATGGCCGAGCGCGAAGTCGGCAAGTGCCTGGACGAGAAACTGTGGGCACGCCTGGCCAAGCGCCTGGACTACCAGACTGGCGATTTCCTCGATCCCCAGACCTACCAGGCCCTGGCGCGGCGTATCGACAAGACCAGCCACGGCAATGCCATCTTCTACCTGGCCACCTCGCCACGCTTCTTCCCCGAGGTGGCCCAGCGCCTGGGCGACGCCGGCCTGCTCGACGAGTCGGGCGGCGGCTTTCGTCGGGTGGTGGTGGAGAAACCCTTCGGCACTGACCTGGCCAGCGCCGAGGCGCTCAACGCCCGCCTGCTCAAGGTGATGAACGAGCGGCAGATCTATCGCATCGACCATTACCTGGGCAAGGAAACCGTGCAGAACATCCTGGTCAGCCGTTTCTCCAACGGCCTGTTCGAATCGTTCTGGAACAATCATTACATCGACCACGTGCAGATCACCGCCGCCGAAACCGTCGGCGTCGAGACGCGCGGGGCGTTCTACGACAACACCGGCGCCCTGCGCGACATGGTGCCCAACCACCTGTTCCAGCTGCTGGCGATGGTCGCCATGGAGCCGCCGGCGGCCTTCGGCGCCGATGCGGTGCGCGGTGAAAAGGCCAAGGTGATCGGCGCCATTCGCCCCTGGTCGCAGAAGATGGCCCTGCGCAATTCCGTGCGTGGCCAGTACAGCGCCGGCAAGCAGGGCCGCAAGAAGCTGCCCGGCTACCGCGAGGAGGCCAATGTCGCCCCGCACAGCCAGACCGAGACCTATGTCGCCCTCAAGGTGATGATCGACAACTGGCGCTGGGCGGGGGTGCCGTTCTACCTGCGCACCGGCAAGCGCATGAGCGTGCGCGACACCGAGATCGCCATCTGCTTCAAGCCGGCGCCCTACGCGCAGTTCCGCGAAAGCGAACTGGAGCGGCCCAAGCCCAACTACCTGAAGATCCAGATCCAGCCCAACGAAGGCATGTGGTTCGACCTGCAGGCCAAGCGCCCGGGGCCGGAGCTGGTGATGGAGAACGTCGAGCTGGGTTTCGCCTACAAGGACTTCTTCAAGATGACCCCGGCGACCGGCTACGAGACGTTGATCTACGACTGCCTTACCGGTGACCAGACCTTGTTCCAGCGCGCCGACAATATCGAGAACGGTTGGCGTGCCGTGCAGCCGTTCCTCGATGCCTGGGCGGCCGAGGGTGGCGAGGTGCATGAGTATGCGGCGGGAGAGGATGGCCCCGAGGCCGGCGACGAGCTGCTGGCGCGGGACAAGCGCGAGTGGCATACGCTGGGGTGAGCTTGCGGCGACCTACCGCCGTTGGCGGTAGGTGCGCAGGTGTGCCCTACAAGGTGAACGACAGGGCCGAGAACACCATCCCGCCACTGCCCGCCCAGCCCATGCAGAACTGACCGTGCTCGGCTTCGCCCCGGCTCATCGCATCAAAGATGCCGAAGGGAATCGACGCGGTAATGATGTTGCCGGTCTTGTGCCCGACGTGATGCAACTTGTGATCGACGCCGATCATCTGGCCAATATGTTCCCACATCTTCGGCGAGCCGGTATGGATGAACACTTTATGCACGTCGTCCGCTGTGAGTTTTTGCAGGTTGAAGACTTTTATCGCTTCGTTGCGACCATCTTCGTGCAGGGCGGCGGCATAGGAGTTGAATTGATACTGGCCACCGGTGGGTTCGATCTTGGCGATATCCGCCTCGTTGCAGAACAGTTTCCAGTCCGGCAACGAGATCGTCGACAAGTCACTCAGGTCGGGTCGGTTGATGTACGAGAACTTGAAGTTGTCCTTTGCCTCGTTACTGAGGATGGTGACAACGGCGGCTTCACCGATGGTAAAGCTCGGGAACTTGTAGGCCAGTTCGGCCGGCGACTGCAGCGAGAAGTTCTTGGGCATCACCGGGCCGCCCGCCGACATGCCGAACTCCATGTTGACGATGGCGGCGTAGCGGATTTCACCCGCTTGCATCTTGCTGTTGATGACGTCCATGGCCGTCACCCAGCCGTTGCAGGCGTCGACCACGTCGAAGTTGCGGCAGTTCAGGCCCAGTGCCTTGGCGATGAAGGTACTGTTGGCCGGCTCGATGAAGCCACGGGTGACGTTGGGGTAGATCAGCAGGTCGAGGTCGGCCTTGCTGATGTTGGCCTGGGCCAGCGCCGCGTCGAACGCCGCTTCCATCAATTGCATCGGCGTCTCGTCAGCCGCCAGCCAATGGCGGGTGTCGCTGCCGCTTTTTTCCAGCAACTTGCCGATGGTCTTCAGGGTTTTCGGCAAGTCTTCCTGGAAGGTGTTGCGGGAGTGTTCTTCCACCAGGTTGATAACGTCCTGGTTGCTGACGCAGCGTGAGGGCAGTATTCCGGATAAACCGACAATCTTCATATAACGTCCTTGTTGAAAGTAGTGAATCAGCGCAATGGTTGCGCACGGGCAGAAGCTTATTCATCCTGATAAGCAACCACTGGCCCGGTATTTCTAACACAGCGCATTAGTGAATCAGTGCCGTGGATCAATGTTCCTGCGCATCGATTCAAGCACCTCGATAAGCTGCGCCGGGTGCATCTCAACGGAACCGGCAATCGCGCTTCGGCATCCAAACTCACGCCCACCGCCTGAGGATTCGAGATGCCTGCCCTGATCGAAGACTACGCCCTCATCGGCAACTGCCGCAGCGCCGCCCTGATCAACCGCGACGGCGCCCTCGACTGGCTGTGCCTGCCACGCTTCGACGCCCCCGCGGTGTTCGCCGCGTTGCTGGGCAACGAGGAAAACGGCCGTTGGCGCATCGCCCCCAGCGACCCGGTCGAGCACAGCGCGCGCCGCTACCTCGACGACACCCTGATACTGGAAACCACCTGGACCACTGCCAGCGGCCGCGCCCGCGTGCTCGACTGCATGCCCCTCGGCGAGGCCAACGCAGTGCTGCGCATTGTCGAGGGCCTGGCTGGCGAGACGGCGTTCGAGATGGACCTGGTGCTGCGCTTCGACTATGGCCGCAGCGTGCCCTGGGTGGAGAAGCTCGACCCGCTGACCCTGAGCGCGGTTGCCGGCCCCGATCGCCTGATCCTGCGCAGCAGTACCGAGACCCATGGCCGAGACCATCACAGCGTTGCCCGGTTTCGCGTGCGCGCCGGTGAGCGCCAGGTGTTCAGTCTCTGCCACCAGCCCTCGCACCTGCCTGTGCAGCCCGGTTGCGATGTCGACCACGACCTCGAGCAGACCATCGACCAATGGCAGGCCTTCGCCGCCCGCTGCCCCGACGTCGGCCCATACACCGAGCGGGTACGCCGTTCGCTGCTGACCCTCAAGGCCATGACCTACGCGCCCACCGGGGGCATGGTCGCCGCCGTCACCACCTCGCTGCCCGAGCGCGTCGGTGGCGAGCGCAACTGGGACTACCGCTATTGCTGGTTGCGCGACGCCACCATGACCTTGCTGGCGCTGATGAACCTTGGCTATTTCGACGAGGCCCAGGCCTGGCGCGAGTGGCTGCTGCGCTCGGTGGCGGGCAACCCCGAGCAGATGCAGATCATGTATGGGCTGGCGGGCGAGCGCGACCTGCCGGAGTTCAGCCTGCCCTGGCTGCCCGGTTACGAGCATTCGCAGCCAGTGCGGGTCGGCAATGCCGCGTCCGAGCAGTTGCAGCTGGATATCTACGGCGAACTGGCCGACGCCATGACCCAGGCCATCAAGGGCGGGCTGCCGCGTCATCCGCGCAGCGCCGCCATCGCCCGCTCGATCCTGCCGTACCTCGAAAGCATCTGGCGTGAGCCGGACGAGGGGCTGTGGGAGGTGCGCGGCGGTCGCCAGCACTTCGTGCATTCCAAGGTGATGGCCTGGGTTGCCTTCGATCGATCGGCGAGCCTGGCCGACACCACCGAGGAAGGGCGTGAACGGGGGCGACATTACCGCCAGGTGGCGGACCAAATCCGTGACGAGGTCTGCCGCCGAGGGCTGGATGCCGACGGTCGTCACTTCGTCCAGGCCTACGGTTCGACCGAGCTGGACGCGAGCCTGCTGCAGATCGCCCTGACCGGCTTTCTGCCGGCCGACGATCCACGTTTCCTGCGCACTCTCGAACAGATCGAAACCCGCCTGCTGCGCAACGGCCTGCTGCTGCGCTACGACAGCGACAGTTGCAGCGACGGCCTGACGCCAGGGGAGGGAACGTTCCTGGTGTGTTCGTTCTGGTTGGCGGATGTCTACGTGCTGCTAGGTCGGCAGGAGGAGGCGCAGGCGCTTTATGAGCGGCTCACGGCCTTGTGCAATGACGTGGGATTGCTCGCCGAGCAGTACGACCCGGTGGGCAAACGGATGCTGGGGAATTTTCCGCAGGCGTTCAGCCATATCGGCATCATCAATACGGCGTTGAACCTGCACCGGGCGCAGTGTCCGGTGCGGGATCGGGCGAAGTGCAGTTGATAGTGAGCAAGTGTGGTTGCCTTCGCCTTGGGTACACGCCAGAGGCAAGGGCGTCTTTCCTTTACTCGTAGTAACCCACGGTGTCCCTTAATTGGTCAGCGAACTCGTAGATGTCGTCCAAAGAACTAATGGGGTGGCGTGTCTCATTCTTATCTTTGTCGAAAATACCGATGTATTTTTGTGAGCGGTTGAAGTGGAGCCGAGTAATCGGTTTTCGGTTGTTGTCGTCAAGCAGGATTCCGAAATAACTTTGCGTGTCTCTGTGGATGACGCGCTTGGCGTCCACCGTGGTGCGAACAATGGCTTTTACAATGTGGAACCCTTCCAACTCATCCATCGTGGTTTGAATGCGATCCTCTGCGCTATCGGAGGGCTCGCTCTGCGTTTCTGTTACGAGCTTCTCCGCCGGGGTTGGGTAAGAAACACCGCTCATGGCTGACTTTAAACGATCATTGATTTGGTCATTCAGAAACTGAGATGCAGCCTTGCGAGTCAGCAGGCCGAATTGCTCCCTTACCTTCTGGGTGATAACACCATCGTAGACGCGTGAGGCGAAACAACCAGTCTCGTACTATTTCAAGGCTGATCATCCGGACTGGCTTCGATATCGCTGATTTCAAGCACTGACTTAGTTGGCTTGAGCCTACCGGTGACGTTGATCGTTACCTCGCTGGCAAAACATTCGACTACATCATCGTACAGGCTGTCACTGAACGCGCATTTGAGTTCGGTTTCGTGGTTGGGACGGCCGCGGAGGATGAAAGTCAGGTTGTCCTTATCCAACTCACGGATCTGACCGCTGGTCTTCATGAGTTGATGTTTTTGCGTCAGGTGCCGGGCTAGCGTTTCACTGATGAACTTGCGGTGGTTGCGGTTCAGACGGATGACTTGACTGTTCTTGATCAGCTGCCCGCGAATTTCGGCAGACTCCACCTGGCCGTGAGTCGGTGGTGTCAGGTCCCTCAGTGCTTCCAGTATGGAAATCTCAGGCTCGTTGCCTGAGCGCTCGACAAGCCAGTTCAACCCCGACTCGAGCACGCGTGCGCTTTGGGCGTAGGCATCTATGGGAGAGGTCTGCAGATCCAGTTGATCGGAGCTGGGGCTGCTGAACGAAACTTCAAAACTGTTATAGGCAAAGCGCGTTGCCGGCAGGTCGTATGATTTCCTGAAGCTTTCTTCCGGCCTGCCTTGGGAGACGCTTTGCGTGACAACTTCGAGGATTTTCTTGAGCGCGCTTGCCGGGCTGTTGACCGCTCGCGCAATCACGCTGGCGGGTACGGCGCCTTCCCTCAGGCCCGGCCCTATGAGGCGATAGGAAAGCAGCGGCATGTGCTCTGGGCAAAGAGTGGCATGGGGTTCTGGCTTGAACTGCAGGGGTACGTCATCCAGGCTTTCCAGGCTCCAGGCCATGGCGGGGGACATGTCGTAGTGCATATCGACCACCCAGAGCCAACTCTGTTTGAGCAGGTCATGAACAGTTTTGTGCCCAGCTTTCAACTGTTGGATCAGCGAGGGGCTGGTAGGGGTAACCAGATAGCGAATCAACTTCTCTTCGCGGTCTTCCGCGCTTTCGTACCAGAAACGCAGGAGGGAATCGCAGCCCACGGTAGTGAATATCTTGGGGCCGTCGAACTCGTAAAGGACCTCCGCGATATGCAGCGCCTCAAAGGGCTGGGGGCTGATGGGGTTAGAGATAATGGGCCACAGCATGCTCAGACCTCCGCCATCGAGAACAGAAGGTTGCGCTCGACGTCCTTGCATGGCCACCAGGTCATATGGAGAGGGTTGCACTTTGCCGGTGTCTGCAGAATTTTTCCGTGGCGTGGGTCGAGCCTGGCGATAGCGATGTACTTCCCAAGTCTTGGGAACAATGATTGTTGATGGCTGCAGCTGGCAAAATCGGGAAACACGGACAAACCATGGCGAATGCAGGCGTTATCACCGGTTGCGTCAATAGCCCGGCCACGCTCCGCTTGCGAGAGGCAATCCTGTTCATGTACGGGGTTGTTGAGTGAAACCATATAGATCATACCGGAGCAGCTCACAGCGGCTGGCAGCGGGCAGTTGTCGGGTAGCCCGTCAGGAAAGGTCATCGGTGCATCCTTGTCGTGTCTGGCATTTTAGGTTCATGGTCGTGGTGCGTCCATGTGGCATGACTTGGCGTTCGATGATGGCTTGCAAGCTGGCAGTGTTTTTACCGAAGTGTTTTTTGCGCACTTGCAGCATCGGACCTGACTGTAGATGCGAATCGATGAGCCAGCAGTTGATCTGAACGTCAGAATGGCTGTGTTTGGTGTAGGCCATTTCTGTATCACTGTTGGCGCCATTGCGCGCAAGTCCGCTCCTCCAGATGGCAAGCAGGATGTTTATACCGTTGGGGAGCTGCATCAGACACGTCGAGGCGAACGGCGCAGCGGCTATGGCATGATGCCCTACCTCGCACGCGATTGGCGCCTGCCTCAAAAGGAGCACTTGAATGCCCTCGTCCCCACCCAACGGCCTGCCGGTCTATCGCCTGATCACCGGTAAGGACGACGCCAGCTTCTGCCAACGCATTTCCGAGATCCTGGCCTTGGGCTATCAGCTTCATGGTTCGCCCAGCGTGACCTTCGACAACAGCAAGGGGCATGTGGTGGCCGCACAAGCGGTATTGTGGCCCGTTCACGGTACCGCCACCCGGAGCTGACATCATGGAAATGGACATCGCTCTGCGCCCGGCCAGGGTCGAGGAGGCGAGTGAGATTGCCGCGCTGGTTGCTGAGGCGTATACCCCCTACATCGCGAGAATAGGCCGTAAGCCAGCCCCCATGCTGGCTGACTACACGCGAGTCGTGCGTGACGACGAGGTGTTCGTGGCCCAGTTGGGTAACGGCATTGCCGGTGTGCTTGTGCTGCGCCGTGACAGGGGCGACCTGCTATTGGAAAACGTTGCCGTGCGCACTGCCTGCAAGGGGCAGGGTGTAGGGCGGCACATGCTCGACTTCGCCGAGGCCCATGCCCGTGCGCTCGGGTGTGCGGCGATCAGGTTGTACACCCACGAGCGTATGACAGAGAACATCGAGATCTACCGTACGCGCGGTTACCACGAGACTCACCGTGCGGTTGAGGATGGTTTCGCTCGGGTGTTCATGTGCAAGTCGCTGGTCGGCCTGCAACAACCATGAGCGTTCAGGCCGGCTCTGCGATGCACCACCAGTGCTGTGTCTCGCCTTCGTCGTCAATGACCGGGTGCCCATGCTCGATGAAACCGTCGGGCACGGCCAATGCGAGGGTGTCGCTCAGGCGCAATGGGGCCAGGGCGTTGTGCTGGCCGAGGAAAGACAGGTAGTAATCACGGTCGTAGAAGACCGTCACTTCGCTCTGGTGCAGCCATGGCCAGACCAGCAGGCAGGCGACACGGTAGTAGCCGTGACTGCGGTCGGCCGCCTCGGCCAGGTGGCGCGCCGCCTCCAGTAGTTGCTGCACGCACAGGGCCTGTACTTCGACACGCGCCTGAGGGCCCTGAACCAGCGAGTCGATCACCGGGATCTTCCAGTTCCAGTAGCGCTGCACACCAGGGCGAGGATGGAATTCGCCCTCGAAGGTTGATGCCCAATACTCCAGGGCCCGCAGATGGCGAGGGATGTTGCGCAGTTTCTTGTTGCTCAGGCTGAGTCGTCGCAAGAGAGGTCCTTCTCGGGGCCATGAAATGGCAGGCGATTATGAGGGATTCCACAGGCTGATCAATTCTTTGCGGCATCAACATCACGCAGCTGTTGCAGACTGCCTGAAAACACAAAGCCCGGGGCGCAACCCCGGGCTTTGTCATTTACATCTGCCTTGCGCGTCAGGCCAGAGCTTCACGCCCGTTGCTGGCGACCTTGGTATGACGCAAGGTCGGAATCAGGAACGCAATCGCCAGCACACACGCACTGACCAGCATCACGAAGCCACCGTCCCAGCCGAAGTGGTCGACGGTGTAGCCCATCGCCGCGCTGGCCGCGACCGAGCCGCCCAGGTAACCGAACAGGCCGGTGAAACCGGCGGCGGTACCGGCGGCTTTCTTCGGCGCCAGTTCCAGCGCCTGCAGGCCGATCAGCATCACTGGACCGTAGATCAGGAAGCCGATGGCGAACAACGCGATCATGTCGATGGTCGGGTTGCCCGGCGGGTTGAGCCAGTACACCAGGGTGGCCACGGTCACCAGGGCCATGAACACGATGCCGGTCAGGCCACGGTTGCCGCGGAAGATCTTGTCGGACATCCAGCCGCACAGCAGGGTGCCGGGGATGCCGGCCCACTCGTAGAAGAAGTAGGCCCACGAGGTGGTGTCGACGCTGAAGTGCTTGGCTTCCTTCAGGTAGGTCGGCGCCCAGTCCAGCACGCCGTAGCGCAGCAGGTAGACGAACACGTTGGCCAGGGCGATGTACCACAGCAGTTTGTTGCACAGCACGTACTGGACGAAGATCTGCTTGGCGCTGAACTCCTGCTCGTGGCTCTCATCGTAGCCTTCGGGGTAGTCGTTCTTGTACTGCTCGACCGGCGGCAGGCCGACCGATTGCGGGGTGTCGCGCATGGTGGCGAAGGCGAACACGGCCACCAGCACGGCAACCGTGGCGGGCACATAGAAGGCCGCGTGCCAGTCGTTGGTCCAGGCCAGGCCCAGCAGGAACAGCGGGCCGATCAGGCCGCCGCCGACGTTATGGGCGACGTTCCATACCGACACCACGCCGCCGCGCTCTTTCTGCGACCACCAATGCACCATGGTCCGCCCGCTTGGCGGCCAGCCCATGCCCTGGGCCCAGCCGTTGATGAACAGCAGCACGAACATGATCGTCACGCTGGACGTGGCCCAATGCGCGAAACCGAAAATGAACATCACCCCGGCCGAGATCAGCAGGCCGAAGGGCAGGAAGTAGCGTGGGTTGGAGCGGTCCGAGACCAGACCCATGAGGAACTTGGACAAACCGTAGGCGATGGCGATGGCGGAGATCGCCAGGCCCAGCTGGCCGCGGGTGTAGCCCTCTTCGTCGATGAGGTAGGGCATGGCCAGGGAGAAGTTCTTGCGCAGCAGGTAGTAGCCGGCATAGCCGAAGAAGATCCCGGCGAAGATTTGCCAGCGCAGGCGGCGATAGGTGCTGTCGACGCGCTCGTCGGGCAGCGGCGCCTGGTGCGCGGCAGGGCGGAAGAAGGCAAACATGTGAAGCTCCCAGCTTGTTATAGGTATGCGAAAACGAATTTTACATTTTCGTTACAGAAAAAATACCGGTTCCGCTGGGAAATACTGTTGTTTTGTGAACCTTGGCCAGGGCTATCCGCAGCCGAGCCCTCTCCCGCGCGACTTGCGCGCAAGAGGGGTTGTTCAGCGTCAGGGGCTTACTGATTGCGTGTAACCCGCCAAACCGTATTGGCCAGGTCGTCGGCGATGATCAGCGCGCCTTTTGGATCGACCGTCACCCCCACCGGGCGCCCACGGGTCTTGCCGTCCTCACCGAGGAAACCGGTGGCGAAATCCACCGGCTCGCCGGCCGGCTTGCCATCGCTGAACGGGACGAAGATCACCTTGTAGCCCACCGGGTTGGGCCGGTTCCAACTGCCATGTTCACCCACGAACACACCATCGGCGAAGGTTTCGCCCATCGCCGGGTTGGAGAAGGCCACGCCCAGCGCCGCCACATGCGAGCCGAGGCTGTAGTCGGGCTTGATCGCGGCTTTCACTTTGTCCGGGTTCTGCGGGCGCACGCGCTCATCGACGTTCTGCCCCCAGTAGCTGTACGGCCAGCCATAGAACGCACCTTCGCGCACCGAGGTCAGGTAGTCCGGGACCAGGTCCGGGCCCAGTTCGTCGCGCTCGTTGACCACTGCCCATAGTTGGCCGTCGCCCGGTTGGATGGCCAACGCGGTCGGGTTGCGCAGGCCGGTGGCATAAGGCCGGTGGGCGCCGCTCACGGCATCGACCTGCCAGACCATCGCGCGGTCGACCTCTGCCTCCATGCCACGCTCGGTGATGTTGCTGTTGGAGCCGATGCCGACGTACAGGTGGCGGCCGTCGGGGCTGATGGCCAGCGACTTGGTCCAGTGGTGGTTGATCTCGGCGGGCAGGTCGGTGACCTTGGTCGGCGGGCCACCGGCCTGGGTCTGGCCGTCCTGGTAAGCGAAGCGCACCAGCGCGTCCTGGTTGGCCACGTACAGCTTGCCGTCGGCATAGGCCAGGCCATAGGGCGCATTGAGGTGTTCGGCGAACACCGTCTGCAGTTCGTAGCGGCCATCGCCGTCGGCGTCGCGCAGCAGGGTAAGGCGGTTGCCGCCCTTGACCTGGGTGTTGCCCTTGGCCTTGATCTGGCTGGCGATCACGTCCTTGGGCTTGAGCTTGGTGGCGTTGCCGCCACGCCCCTCGGCAACGAGGATATCGCCATTGGGCAGCACCAGGGTCTGGCGCGGGATCTTCAGGTCGGTGGCGATGGCGCTGATGCGGTAGCCCTGAGGCACTTGGGGTGTTTGCTCACCCCAGGCGGCCGGCTGGGCGATCTTCATGCTTGGCAGCAGCCCGCGTTCGGGGGCCGGCAATTTCGGGTCCGGGCCATGGGCCTGGGTCTTCTCGCCGTCGCCGCCACAGGCGCTGAGCAGCAGAGCCATGCTCAGGGCGCTCAATACGTGTTTCATGCTTCGCCCTCCGTGCGCAGGCGGGTCAGGCCGGCCCAGGTGGCGATCATGGCCAGCACCGTGACCACCACTGACAGCACCAGGCCTGCGGGCATCACGGCCCAGGCGTCCTTGGCGTGTTCGAAGGCGTTGACCAGGCCCAGTACCCAGGTGGCCAGCAGCAACAGCACGTACAGCAGCGGGCGCCCGGCCTTGCGTGGCGCGCGGATCAGGTTGGCCAGGGCGAACAGCAGCGCCAAGCCGCTGGACAGCAAGGCCCCGGCGATCAGCCAGGCGGCGAAGTTACTCCACTGGATCTGGTAGCTCTGGTAGTAGGCGATGTCGCTGAGCAGGGCGCCGAGAAACAGCGGCACGCTGCCGGCGAGCAGGGTCGCGTGCAGCGGCCCTGGGGTGCAATGGGGGAGGGTGGTGGTGGTCACTGGCTAGGCTCCTTGTCGATCGACGATCCTGGGTCGAGGGTGCTTAGGTGAGGATCGTGATCGAGGCGCAATAGTTCAGTGGAGTTTGCCGTTGGTGTCGCCGGCCCCTGCAAGAATCCGGGGCCGTGCCTGGGAAGGTCAGTCGAGTACGGGCCGCAGGAAGCTGCGTTCATAGCTGAGGATGAAACGCTGCTCGGTGGCCAGGGCGAAGGCGGCGATGCACTCCGGGTCGGTTTCCGAGGCTTTGCGGTACTGCTCGTAGTCCGCCAGGCTGGGGAAGCTGAACAGCGCGTAGGCGACATTGTTGGCGCCTTCGCTGGGGAGGAAGTAGCCATGGTGGCTGCCGCCCATGCGGTTGACCAGGCCGATCCACAGCTTGCCGTAGGCTTCGAAGGCGGGGATCTGGTAGGGGTCGATGATGTACTTGAGGTGGCAGGTGATCATTGCACGCAATCCTTTGGGTGAGCCGGGTGGCTCACCTTACAGGGCGTGGGCGGGGACAGCTAGGGCTTGGCCTGGCGCCAGATCAGTTGCTCGGTGGGGTAACCCTGCTTGCGCGCCAGCGCCAGTAGCTGGTCACGGGTCTGGTCACTGACGGTGGGAGTGCGCGACAGCAGCCACAGGTATTCGCGGTTCGGGTGGCCGACCAGTGCCACGCGGTAGTCGGTATCGTGGTACAGCACCCAGTACTCGCCCTTGGTCAGGTCCGGTGCCAGGCGGCTGAACCAGTTGTCGAAGCGTACCCAGAGCTTGTCGGTGCGGCCGGGCACTTGTGCCTCGGCGATGCCATTGGCCTGGTTCCATTGGCCGTCGTTTTCCAGGCAGCGGTTGGTGACGTCGATGCGCCCGTCCTCGCGCAGGCCGTAACGGGCCTCGGACTGCACGCAGTTGCGCTGGAAGAACATCGGCAGGCGCGCCAGTTCGTACCAGGTGCCCTGGTAGCGCTGGAGTTCGACTTGTTGCGTGGTGGGCGGTGGCTGCTCGTCACGGGCGCTGGTGCAGCCCAAGAGTGCGAGGGTGAGGCAGCAGCAAAACGGCACGGCCAGGCGCATCGCCATGGGAAACCTCCTGAAGGGGGGAAAGGCTCACATGGCTTTCGATGCGCGGGCCGGCCAAAGGTTTTACTGGGCTGGGCGGGAAGTTTCCACGCTCAGTACTTCGGTAAAGATGGCTTCGACGGTCTGGTCGACCTTGAGGTTTTTCATGCGTGCCTGCAGCTCGGGATTCTCGACCTTGACCACCTGCAGTTTGCCTTCGGGCGGCAGCAGGGTGACTTCATGGGTGTTGAGGTCGATCTTCTTGATCTGCGAGGTGACCTTGACCTGGCGGAAAGCCTCGCCACCTGGGTTGGGGTTGGCCGCGGTGGCGCGGATGGTGCCCGATTCCTCGGAGGCCTTGGGCGCGCCGCCGACATTGGTGTTCAGTACATAGGCGATGGCACGGGTGACTTTGATGTCGACCTGATCGCCGACCTTGAGGTTGGGCAGGGCCTTGGCCTGTTCGGTGAGCTGGAAGGTCACGTCCTTGTCGTGGGGCCCTTTGACCGTGACCTGGCGGTTGGGCAGGTCGATCTTGGTCACTTCGGTGGTGATATGGCTTTCCAGCGCCTCGCTGGCGATGGGCAGTTCGGCGGCGTGGGCGGCGAGGCTGGTCGCGCCGATGAGCGAGGTGAAAGCGATGGCGCGGACGAGGGTCGAGTTCATTGGCCTGTCTTCCTTGTGGTCGATACCGATGGGTAGTTCGCGTTGAGCAAGCATAGACAGTAGTTGGCCGGTGTGTGGCCCGCTCACAAGGCTGGCTGCTCCAGGGCCTTCGCGCCGGACACGCTGACTGCCCCGGGCAGCGTCACGGCATTCTTGGCGGCCAGCACTTCGGCCATCACGCTCACCGCGATCTCCGCCGGGGTCTTGCTGCCGATGTAGATGCCGATGGGACCATGCAGGCGTTCGAGGGACTGCTCGGTTTCGCCGAAGTGCTCGATCAAGCGCTCGCGGCGCAGCTGGCTGTTGCGCCGCGAGCCGATGGCGCCGATGTAGAACGCCGGGCTGTGCAGGGCCTCGAGCAGCGCCAGGTCGTCGAGCTTGGGATCATGGCTGACGGCGATGATGCAGGTGCGCAGGTCTGCGTTGAAGGCGCGCACCGCATCGTCCGGCATGCCCTTGAGGTGCTCGACGCCGGCCACCGCCCAGGTGGCCATGTGTTCGGGGCGAGGGTCGCACACCGCCACCCGGAAGCCGTTGAACAAGGCCATGGTCGCCAGGTACTCGGCCAGCGCCCCGGCGCCGATCAGCAGCATGCGGTAGCCGGGGCCGAGGGTGTTGACCATGTGCTGGCCATCGAAGCTGAACTGCTCGGGGGTGGCGGTGGCGGCCAGGCTCACCGCGCCGCTTTGCAGGGCCAGTCGGCGGCGCATTAGCCGGCCCTGGTCGAGGTGCTCCAGCAGTTGTTGCAGCGGCAGCACTGCCGGTTCGAATTCCAGGATCAGTTCCAGGGTGCCGCCACAGGGTAGGCCGAAGCGGTGGGCCTCGTCGGCGCTTACGCCATAGCGGATCACCTCGGGCCTGCCCAGGGGCAGGCCGGGGCCGCCATAGGCGCTGGTGTAGCGATGGATCAGGTCGTCCTCGATGCAGCCGCCGGACACGCTGCCGACCACCCGGCCATCGTTGCGCAGCGCCATCATCGAGCCGACCGGGCGAGGGGAGGAACCCCAGGTGCGGGCGACAGTGGCGAGCAGCACGCGGTGCCCGGCCTGGAGCCAGTCGTGGGTGGTGCGCAGGACCAGCAGGTCGATGCTTTCCATGGTGTCCTCGGTATTTCAGTTGACTGTGATCGGGGCGCTGCGCGGCGATGGCGGTATCAGCGCATATGCAGAATGATCGGGCTACTGCTGGCAGGGTCGGTATGCCCGCGCAGCTCGCCCACCGCCTTGGCCTGCACCGCGCCACCATGATTGCCCCAGGCACTGCGGGTAAAACTCAGCACCTCGGCGATCTCTCGGTCCGACAACTGCTCACGGAACGCCGGCATGCGGTAGGCGTCCGGCACTCCGGCGGCGACGATGCGCTGCGAGCCGTTGAGGGTGATGTTGATCGCCGAGGCATTCTCTGCGGCCAGCATCGAGGTGGCCCCCGCCAGCGGCGGCATCCACTCGGCCTGGCCCTTGCCATCCGCGCCATGGCAGCTGGCGCAACGGGTCGCGTAGGTGTGCGCGCCGGGCGCATCAGGCGCGGCGGCCATCGCCTGGTACTGCCAGGGCGCACCATCACGCCGAGGGTCGCCGGGCAATGCCTTGAGGTAGCGGGCGATCGCGCCCAGGTCGTCGTCGCTCATGAACTGCGTGGAGTTGTTGAAGGCCTCGGTCATCGAGCCGTACACCACTGCATGGCGATTGCGCCCGGTCTTGAGGAACTGCACGATCTCGGCTTCGCTCCAGCGCCCGAGCCCGGTGTTGTGGTCCTGGCGCAGGCTCGGCGCGTACCAGCCATCGAGCAGGGCCCCGGCGAGAAACGGCGCGCCGCTTTCGTCCAGGGCTTTCTCGTTGAAAGCCAGGCCCCGAGGCGTATGGCAACTGCCGCAGTGGCCGGGGCCCTGGACGATGTAGGCGCCACGATTCCACAGCGGATCCTGGTCGGGTTTCTGCGCATAGGCGGTGGTCGGCGCGAAGAGGCCGTTCCACAGGGCGATGGGCCAGCGCAGGTTCAATGGCCAGGGAATGCTGCTGGGAATATTGGCTTCGGCTGCCGGTTGCACGCCCTTCATGAAGAACGCGTAGAGCGCGCGCACATCGTCGTCGCTGAGCTTGGCATAGGACGGGTAGGGCATGGCCGGGTACAGCCGTCGCCCCCCCGGCGCCACGCCCTGGCGCACGGCGCGGTCGAAGTCGGCCAGGCTGTAGGCGCCAATGCCGTGCTCGCGGTCCGCGGTGATGTTGGTGGCATGGATCGCCCCCAGCGGCGTGGCCATTTCCAGGCCTCCGGCAAAGGGCGCCTTGCCCGGCAGGCTGTGGCAGGCCACGCAGTCGCTGAGGCGGGCGACGTATTCACCGCGGCTGACCAGGGCGGCGTCGGCGCTGTCCGAGGCGCCGAAGGGCGAGGCGGGCTCGCGGGTGACGTACCAGGCCAGCAGGCCTGCCGCGACCAGGCACGGCAAGGCCAGCCAGCCTGCGGTTCTTGCCAATCGGCTGTTGTTCATGGGCTGTCCTTGTCGTGTCAGCTGAAGGTATGGCGGCTCAGGGGCATGCTGCGCACGCGCTGGCCGGTGAGCTGCGCCACGGCGTTGGCCACCGCGGGCGCCACCGCCGGCAGCGGCGGTTCACCGATGCCGCCCATCTTCGCCCCGCTCTCGACGATGCGCACATGCACCCGGGCCATGCGCGACGGCGGCAGCACTGGGTACAGGTCGTAGTTGCGCGCCCGTGGCATGCCGTTCAGCCACACCGATTCTTCCAGCAGCACCTGGGACAGGCCCAGGGATACCGCGCCGTTGACCTGGGCCTCGATGATCGCCGGGTTGACGATGCTGCCCGGGTCGATGGCCTGCCAGATGTCATGCACCTTGACCTGGCCGCCCTCCAGCGACACCTCGGCGATCACCGCTGCCTCGGAGCCGAACGGCGAGGCCATGGCCACGCCACGGGCGCGCTTGCTGCCGTCCTCGGCGATGAACGGGCCGCGCTTCCAGCCGCCGGACAGCTCGCCCACCGCCTGCAGCAGGGTGGTCAGGCGTGGGTTGCCCTGTAGCAGGTGCAGGCGCAGTTCATAGGGGTCATGGCCGCCCTTGTCGGCCAACTCGTCGAGGAACGACTCGTAGAAGAAGTCGTTCAGCGAATTGCCCACCGAGCGCCAGTAGCCGAGCATGGCCGGGCCTTTGACATAGATCTGCGCGATGCGCTTGTTGGCGATGGCGTAGGCCTTGCCCGACAACCCTTCGAGGGCGGTGGGGTCGACCGTGTCGCCCTGCTTGCCGGCAATCGCCTCGGTCGGGCCTTCGGTGGCGCTGATCGCCTCGATGGCCACCGGCAGACCTTTCTCGTCCAGCGCGGCGCGGAACTTGACCACGGCCATGGGGCGCATGGCATCGCGCAGGAACTCTTCCTCGCGGCTCCAGATCAGTTTCACCGGTCTGCCGACCGCCTGGGCCAGGGCGATGGCCTGCGGGTAGGGGTTGGCCGAGTCGTACAGGAAGTGCCGACCGAAGAAACCGCCGAGCAGTGGCGAATGCAGGGTGATCCGCGCCGGGTCCAGGCCGGTGCGCTTGGCGATGTCGTCGCGGAACATGTCCTGGGCCTGGTTGGGCAGCCACACTTCCAGCGAGCCGTCGGGGTTGAAACGGGCGGTGGCGGAGGGCGGTTCCAACTGCGCGTGGTTGAGGAACTGGTTGTGGTAGGTGGCCTCGACCTTGGTCTTGGCCGCGGCCAGGGCGCCGGCGACATCGCCGTGGTTTTCCTCGTCGCGGCTCGGCCCGGTCTGGGCGGCCAGGTGTTCGCGCCAGCCGTCGCTGGAAAAATCGGCAGGCATTGGCCGCACCTGGCTGTCGGCGGCCACTTCCTTCCAGTCCACCTGCAGCGCTTCCACCGCACGCTTGGCGTGCCACCAACGTTCGGCGACCACGGCGACCGCGCCGGGCAATTGATGTACCGAATGCACGCCCTTCATGGCCTTGACTTGGTCCTCGTTGCGCAGGCTGCCGACGGTCATGCCCAGGCGCGGCGCATGCTGCACGGCGGCGTGGAGCATACCGTCGACCTTGACGTCGATGCTGTAGACGGCCTTGCCGGTGGACTTGTCGTAGGCGTCGAGGCGCTGCACCGGCTTGCCGATCCAGCGGAACTGGCTGGGGTCGCGCAGCTTGACGCTGGCAGGGTCGGGCACCGGCAGGTCCATGGCCTTGGCGGCCAGTTCGCCGTAGCCCAGCGCGCGGCCCGACGCGGCATGCACCACCTTGCCAGGCTCGGTGCTCAGTTCAGCGACCGGCACCCCCAGCTGTTCGGCACCGGCCTGCAGCAGCATCAATCGGGCCAGGGCGCCGAGGCGGCGCATGGTCGGGTAGCTCATGCGCACCGACATGCTGCCGCCGGTGATGCGCAGGCCGTTCTCCATCACCACGTAGGCCTCGCCCGCTGGCGCGCTTTCGACCACGAAGGTGGCCGGGTCGGCGTCCAGTTCCTCGCCGATGATCTGCGCCATGGCCGTGTTGACGCCTTGCCCGCCCTCCATGAACGGGCTGAGCAGATGCACGCTGCCGTCCGCGCGGATCTCCAGGAAGGCCGGCACCTGGGTGCCGCGCTCGGTAGTTACGGCGGCGGCCTGCACCCGCGCCGAGCCCAGCGGCAGGCCGAAGCCGAGCACCAGGGCGCCGATGGCGCTGCCGGCAAGAAAGCGCCGGCGCGACAGGTTGACCGTTTCGCCGCTGCGCAGCCGTGCCAGGTCGTCAGGAGTGTCGATACGCGCATTCATCAGGCGTTCTCCCCTTGGGCCAGTTCGTGGACGGCGGCATGGATGGCGTTGTAGGTGCCGCAGCGGCACAGGTTGACCATGGCTGCGTCGATCTGTTCGGTGCTGGGCTTGGGGGTGTGCTTGAGTAGCGCGGTGGCCGCCATCACCTGGCCGGACTGGCAGTAGCCGCACTGGGCCACCTGGTGCTCGACCCAGGCGGCGACCACGCGCTTGCCCACGGCGTCGGCTTCGATGGCCTCGATGGTGGTGACTTCACGACCGACCACGCCGGCCACCGGGGTGACGCAGGCGCGCACCACGTTGCCGTCCACCAGCACCGAGCAGGCGCCGCATTGGGCCAGGCCGCAACCGTACTTGGTGCCGGTCAGGCCGAGGTCGTCACGGATCACCCAGAGCAAGGGCGTGTCGGCGTCAGCCTCGACCTGGTAGGTCTGCTGGTTGATTCTTAGTTCCATGGGCTCACCTGCTGATCATCGGTTCTGGAAGCGGGGAATACGCTGTTCCCCAATCCAGAAACGCTAGCACATGGCCCTGTTGCGCAATCGATGCACCCCGCATGTTCAGAGGATCAGGCAAGCAATCCGGCGGAATGCGCAAGCCTGCTCAATCGATGCGTGGGTGCTGCTGGGCCAGGGTCTTGCGCTTGGCCTCCAGCTCGGCGATCTGCGCGTCGATGTCCTCGATCTTCTGTTCGATGTTGTCGTGGTGCTCCTGCAGCAGTTCGCGGGCTTCGTCGATATCCGAGGCGGCCGGGGCGGCGCCGCGCAACGGACGGTTGGCGGTCTCCTTCATGGTCAGGCCGGTGAGCAGGCCGATCACGGCGATCACCATCAGGTAATAGGCCGGCATGTACAGGTTGTCGGTGGTTTCCACCAGCCAGGCGGCGAGGGTCGGGGTCAGGCCGGCGATCAGCACCGAGATGTTGAAGGCGCTGGCCAGGGCGCTGTAGCGGATATGCGTGGGGAACATCGCCGGCAGGGTCGAGGCCATCACGCCGATGAAGAAGTTCAGCAGCACGGCGAGGATCAACAGGCCGGCGAAGATCACCGCCAGCTTGCCGCTGGTGATCAGCATGAACGCCGGGATCGCCAGGGCGAACAGGCCGACGCTGCCGATGATGATGAATGGCTTGCGCCCCCACTTGTCGCTGAGCAGACCGATGATCGGCTGCACGAACAGCATGCCGACCATGATCGCGATGATGATCAGCACGCCGTGGTCTTCGCTGTAGTGCAGGTTGTGCGAGAGGTAGCTGGGCATGTAGGTGAGCAGCATGTAGTAGGTGACGTTGGTGGCGATCACCACGCCGATGCAGGTCAGCAGGCTGCGCCAGTGCTGGGTCGCCACCTCCTTGAACGACACTTTCGGGCCGCTGGCCAGGCCTTCGCGGTCACCTTGCTCGAGCTTTTCGACGTGTTGCTGGAAGGCCGGGGTTTCTTCCAGCGCGTGGCGCAGGTACAGGCCGATCAGGCCCAGCGGCAGGGCCAGGAAGAACGGCAGGCGCCAGCCCCATTCGAGGAACTGTTCCTCGCCGAGGAGCGTCGAGATCAGCACCACCACGCCGGCGCCGAGGACGAAGCCGGCGATCGAGCCGAAGTCCAGCCAGCTGCCGAGGAAGCCGCGCTTGCGGTCCGGGGCGTACTCGGCGACGAAGATCGAGGCGCCGGTGTATTCACCGCCCACCGAGAAGCCCTGGGCCATCTTCGCCAGCAACAGCAGGATCGGCGCCCAGATGCCGATGCTGGCATAGGAGGGGATCAGGCCGATGGCGAAGGTGCTCAGGGACATGATCACGATGGTCGCGGCCAGCACTTTCTGGCGCCCGTAGCGGTCGCCCAGGGCGCCGAAGAACAGCCCGCCCAGCGGGCGGATCAGGAAGGGCACGGAGAAGGTGGCCAGCGCCGCGATCATCTGCACGCCGGGGCTGGCGTTGGGGAAGAACACCTTACCCAAGGCATAGGCGACGAAGCCGTAGACGCCAAAGTCGAACCATTCCATCGCGTTGCCCAGGGCGGCGGCGGTGATGGCCTTGCGCATCTTGGCGTCGTCGACGATGGTGATGTCCTTCAAGCCGATGGGCTTGACGGGTTTTCTGCGTGATTTCATGGGCCGTTGTCCTTCGAGGCTTGGGGGCATGGCCATGGTTTGGCCAGCCTTGTACCTAGGGTCAGATACAACGGCGCGCTAAATAATTCCCTGCTGGATCGTTTGTGTGCGGCACGGGGGGCGGGCTTTACAGTCAGGTCATTCAAGGTGTTCGTCGCGAAGGCTTCTGCGCCTATGAGATCGAGCGCCGCGCGGGCGGCGCTCGATCTCATAGGCGCTGCAAGGTTTGCGGCGAACACGTAGAGGCCCTCACTCGATCAATAGCCTCGTACCCAAAGACCTTGAAAGAGCGGCCATCGGCACGCGATCAAAGCGTGCGTGACATCAGCCAGTGCTGCTGCCCCCAGGCCTCGAATGGCTCCAGCGGTGCCCAGCCACGCTTGGCGTAGTAGGCGCTCTGGTCATGGGTGTGCAGATAGAGCGTGGAGACCCCGCTGCTGCGTGCATGGTCGCAGATGCCTTCGATCATTCGTTCCGCCAGGCCTTGCCCTCGTGCTTGCGGGGTGACGAACACGCAGGCCAGCCACGGACCAAGATCGCTGCGCCCGGGCAGGTCGTCGCTGGCCAGGGCGGCGCTGCCCAGCAGGCGGTCGCCGTCGAGGGCGACCAGGCATCGCCATTGGCCGTTGCGCTGACCTTCGGCGAACTCGCGTTGCCAGTCGCTAAGCGGCACGTCCGCGTACTCGTAGTGGAACTGTTGGTGCAGCCACTGGGCGAGGGTAGCGCTGTGGGCCATATGGTGTTCAAGCCAGTCCAGGCGGGGCATGCTGTTGTCCTTGTCGAGGGGCATTTCAGTACGGTGGGCTGTGATGTCGCGAGCATACACCAGGGATCTAACGCGTATTCGAGTTGCAAGTACATTCGAGGACAGTCGCTTCAATAGAGTTGAAAGTTCAGCACGAATCGTCGCTGTGCGGGCCAGTTGTTCGGCTTAGTTTCGATGCGTTTCACCGAAGTAGAGTCCTCTTGTGTGTTTCCAAGTTGCTGTGGGCAGACGGCATTCGACTAAAGTCCGGTGTCTCCCGCTCGTGTCTAGAAGTACCGTTGGTTCAAACAGTCGGCAAGTTTGATTGTTGGACAATCTGTCGCGTCAACCCCCTTAGCCTCTGCAGCATGGGGTGTCGGGCGACCAGGTGGTCATGCCGGGCTTTGGCTGGTAATTGGCAGTCATTAACTTTTCCGCGAGCGTTACAGTGATTAACGCTCAACTTTCTAAAGTTATTGCACGTGTGCCGATAACTCTCGGTGACCGTGCCGGGAAGTTCCAAGTACTGCGATTCTCGCTGTGCCTTTGCCTGCGAATGGGTGTTGTATGTCGTACCTGTCTGCTATTGATTGCCGTCGCGTATCGCTGTGCGTCGTATTGGCCTGCCTGTCCCTGGACAACCTGCGTGCCGAGACGTTCGTGCCCGGCCAGGAAGTGTTGCGCCAACAGCAACAGCAACAACATGATCTGCAGCAACTGCAACTGGAACAACGTCGCCGCCAACTGCAGCGCGGTGCGTTCACGGGGCCGGATACTTCTGCGCAGGTCCCCCAGGCCGCGACTCCGGATGCACGCTGCTGGCCGCTGGCCGGGGTGCGTGTGGGTGGCGTCACCCTGATCGAGCGTGCCACCCTCGATGCGCGCATCGACCCGCTGGTGGCGGCGTGCATGGGTGTGGGGCAGATCAACCAGCTGCTGGCGAGTATCACCGCGCTGTACCTGGAAAAGGGCTATATCGCCAGCCGGCCCTACCTGAGCAGCGCCCCGGCAGCCGGGCAGTCGCTGGACATCCTGGTGGACGAGGGCTACCTGGAGGCCATCGAACTGGCCGACCAGCGCCTGCCGGTGTCGCTGGCCGGGGCCTTTCCCGGCATGCTCGGCGAGCCGCTCAACCTGCGTGACTTGGAGCAGGGCCTGGACCAGCTCAACCGCCTGCGCTCGGTCGACTTGACCGCCGATATCGCCCCCGGCAGCCAGCCGGGCGCCTCGCGGATCATTCTGCGCCCGCGCAGCGCCGGCCAGCCACGGGTGGCCGTGGGCCTGGGCCTGGACAACCTCGGCAGCGCCAGCACCGGGCGCGACCGTCGCGTGCTCAGCCTGGGCCTGGACAACCCGCTGGCACTCAACGACCTGCTCAGCCTGTCGGCCAGCGATACCCTCAACCAGGGCGACCGTTACAGCCGCAACGCCAGCCTGTACTACGCGATCCCCTATGGCTACTGGACCTTCAGCCTGTTCGCCAGCCATGCCGAGTATCGCTCGCCGGTCAAGCTCAGCACCCTGACCCTGCATAGCCGCGGCATTACCGATCAGCTCAGCCTGCGCGGCGAGCGCGTGCTGTGGCGCGACCAGCGCCATCAACTGAGCGCCAGCCTGCAACTGGCGCACAAGGATGTCGACAGCGAGTTCGCCAAGGTGCGCCTGGACGTGCAGAGCCCGACGCTGACCGTGGCCGAGGCCGGCCTCAACCTGTTCTGGCTCGACCGCGCGGTGTGGAATCTGGACCTCAACTACGCCCAGGGGCTGCATTGGTTTGGCGCCGACGACGATGCCGATCGGCGGGTGCCCGACCTGCCCATGGCGCAGTTTCACAAGTACCGCGCCGGGCTCAGCCAGTGGCGCAATGGCCAGCTGCTGGGCCAGGCCTGGCAGTGGCAGAGCCAGCTCAACCTGCAGTACAGCCCGGACCCGCTGCCGGCCATCGAGCAGTTGCTCGGCACCGACGACTCGGCCGTGCGCGGCTACCGCATCAGCAGCCTGTCCGGTGCCAGCGGGGCGGTGTGGCGCAACACCCTGCGCCTGCCGCTGCACCCCCAGGGACCGCTGACCATCACCCCACGGCTGGGGCTGGATCACGGCTGGATAAAGGCCGACCACGGCGCCTCCAGCCAGCGCCTGAGCGGCGCGAGTCTGGGCTTGAACCTGGGCTGGAAGGCGCTGCAGCTGGACCTCGACTACCAGCGCAGCCTCACCACTCCCCGTGGTTACCAGCGCGAGCCCGAAGTCTGGCTGTTGCGCGCCGCCGTGCAGATTTGAGCGCACCGATTTAGCAGTACCTACATGGAGAGTGACCAATGCCCAAGACCCCCTTTACCTTCAATTTGTCCCCGCAAGGCAAACTGCGCTGGGCGATCGCCAGCCTGCTGCTGGCCACCAGCCTGCCCCAAGCGCTGGCCGGCGGCGTGGTGGTCGCCCCCGGGCCCGGGGGCACAGCGCAACTGCAGACCCAGGGCGGCGTGCCCATCGTCAATATCGTCGCCCCCAACGGCGCGGGCCTGTCGCATAACCAGTTCCTCGACTACAACGTCGACCGCCAGGGCCTGGTGCTGAACAACGCCCTGCAGGCCGGGCACTCGCAGCTGGCCGGCGAGCTGGCGGCCAACCCGCAGTTCCAGGGCCAGGCGGCGAGCGTGATCCTCAATGAAGTGGTCAGCCGCAACGCCTCGGCCATCAATGGCGCCCAGGAAATCTTCGGCCGTGCCGCCGACTACGTGCTGGCCAACCCCAACGGCATCTCGGTCAACGGCGCCAGCTTCATCAACGCGCCCAACGCCAGCCTGGTGGTGGGCCGGCCCGAGCTGGACGCCGGCAGGCTCAAGGCCCTGGGCACCCAGGATGCCAGCGGCCAGTTGCAGGTGCAGGGCGCCGGCCTGCGCAACGACGGCGGTTCGGTCAACCTGATCGCCCCGCGCATCGACAGCCAGGGCCGCCTGGATGCCCGCGACCAGCTCAACCTCAGCGTGGGCCGCAACCAGTTGGATTACGCCAGCGGCCAGGTCAAGGTGCTCGATGGCGGCGCGGCCAGCGGCGAGCAGCGTATCGACGCCAGCCTGTTCGGCGCGATGCAGGCCGGGCGCATCAATATCGTCAGCACCGCGCAGGGTGCCGGGGTGCGGGTCGGGCCGGGGCAGATCGAAGGCCGCGACGGCGTGCGCATCGACTCGGCGGGTGACCTGAACATCAGCGGCGCCGCCGTGGCCGACTCGCTGCAAGCGACCCGCGCGGGCGTGCGCAGCAGCCAGGGCGATGTGCAATTGCGGGGTGCCCAGGACCTGACCCTGGCCGCCGCCGACGTGGCCGGGCGCGACGTCAAGCTCGACGCCGGGCGCAACCTCACCCTGAGCACCGTGCAAAGCCGCAAGCTCCAGGAGAAACGCGAGAACTGGCGCAGCGGCGCACTGGGCATCGATTGGGAAACCTACCAGCGCACCCAGATCGACAGCGATACCCGCGAGCATGGGGTGCAGGTCGTGGCCCAGCGTGATGCTCGGGCGAATGCCGGGCAGGATCTCGCCGTCAATGCCGGCAGCATCGAGGCGCCCGGCCAACTGAGCCTGAACAGTGGTGGCGATCTGCGCCTGAGCGCTGCCACCGAACGCCAGGTCAACAGCGACCAGGGCAAGCACACCAAGGGCTTCTGGAAAGCCGACTGGGACAACCGCAGCGAAACCCAGCGCAGCGTCACCAGCCAGCTCAAGGGCGGCGATATCGAACTGCGGGCCAAGGCCTCGGTGCTGGCCGAAGGTGCCCAGCTGACCAGCGGCCAGGACATCCGCATCGCCGGCAAGCAGGTGCAGATCAGCAACGCCTCGCGCACCGACCAGCGCGACAGCCAGAACCAGCAGAGCAAGTTCTTCGGCGTCAGCCACAACGAAGCCAAGCAGAACAGCCGGGAAAGCACCGCCGTGCGCAGCGAGCTGGTGGCCGGTGGCAGTGTCGGCCTGAACAGCGCCGAGGGCATCGAGGTGGTCGGCTCCACGGTCAAGGCCACCGGCGCGTTGAGCGCCGACGCGGCGGGCGACCTGAAGGTCGCTTCGGCCCAGGACACCCGTGAGCACGGCAGCGCCAGCAGCAGCCGTGGTTTCGTGGCCTCGACCAAGGAAACCGCGCCGGGCTCGGGGCAGTATCGCGCCGGTGTCGGCTATGCGAGCGATCGCCACAGCGCCACTGGCAGCCAGGTCAGCCAGCAGGGTTCCAGCCTCAGCGGCAGCGAAGTTCAGCTGACGGCTGGCGGTGACCTGACCGTCAAGGGCGCAGCGGTGAAGTCCACCGCAGGCGACACCACCCTGGCCGGCAAGCAGGTGTCGTTGCTGGCTGAGCAGGACAGCCGCAGCGAGTCTCGCGACAGCAGCCACACCGGGGGTGGCGTCTACCTCACCGCCGGCCTCGACCGTGCCGGCGCCGGCGTCGACTTCGCCCATGCCACCCAGCAGGACGCCGCGAGCAGCAGCACTGCCAAGACCACCGGCATCGACAGCGCCGGCAACTTGACCATCAAGGCCGACACCCTGGCCAGCGAAGGCGCGCAGGCCAACAGCGCCGGCACCCTGAGCGTCAGCGCCAACCAGGTGGACAACCGCGCGGCTCGCGACACCAGCAGCAACAGCCACCAGCAAAGCAGCTGGACGGCGGATGTCGGCGTCAATGTCGAGTACAAGGACATCGCCCGGCCGATCGCCGGGGTGGTCAAGGATGTGGTGGACGGCAAGGTGTCGGTGAAGGACGCGCTCGACGGCAAGTTGCCGCTGGGCGATGTCAAGGACGTGCTTGCCGGCAAGACCTCGCTGACCGACGCCCTGGGCAAGCTCGGCACGCCGAACCTGGGCGTCGACCTGGCCGTGGGCCATACCAGCCAGCAGCAGGGCGAGCAGACCGGCACCGCGGTGGTGAGCCAGTTCAACGGCCAGGGCGTCCGGTTGGACGTAGCCGGTGCGCTGAAGGACCAGGGCACCCAGTACAACGCCAACGGCGGCGCGCTGAACGTCAAGGCCGGCACGTTGCAGGCCGATGCGGCCAGCAACACCCACAGCCGCAGCGAGCAGCAGGTGAATGCCGATGTATCCGCCCGGGTCTACACCAAGACCGGCGAAGACCTGAACGTCACCGCCAATGGCTCGGGGGGCAGCAAATCCTTCACTGAGGACAGCTCCACTGCCGTGGTCGGCACCTTTACTGGCAATCAGGGCCTGAACATCCAGGTCGACGGCGATGCCCGCTTCGAAGGCAGCCGCCTCGACGGTGGCCAGGGCGCGGTGGCCGTCAACACCGGCGGCAAGCTGGCCCTGGAGCAGGCCAGCAACCATGAGCGTCGCGACACCGGCAGCCTCGCTGGCAGCGCTTCGCTGACCGTGGGCACCTTGCCGGTGGGCGACAAGGTCGACCTGGGCGCAGGGTTGCAACTCGACCATGCCGGCGAACACAGTACCGACAGCAAGGCCCAGGTGGCGAGCATCAGCGGCAGCGGCCCGGTGCGGTTGGGCAGCGGTGGCGACCAGACCTTGCAAGGTACGCGCATCGACGTGGCGGGCCCGGTCGAACTCAAGGCCGGTGGCGCTCTCGACCTGCAGGCCGCCAGCGACACCCGGACCGTCAGCGGCAGCCACCTGGGCGGTGGTCTCAACCTCGGCGGCAAGGCAGCCACCGGTGAACAGGGCCGCGACCTGAGCGGCAAGCTGGGCGGTAACTTCAATGTGGGCCAGACCAACGAACGCTCGCAGACCCTGAGCGGCGGCCAGCTGAACAGCCGCGCCAATGTGGACCTGGCCGGCCAGTCGGTGCATCTGCAGGGCACGCAGGTCGCAGCTGCGGGCGTCAACGTCAGCGCAGGCGAGGGTGGCCTGGCGCTGGAGTCGGCGCAGTCCACCCAGAGCCGCAACAACTGGGGCGTCGAGCTGAAGGCCGGCGGCAACCTGAGCCGCAATACCCCGGCCGACGCCGATCAGCAGGCCACTGCGTCCCATGACTTCGACCTCGGCGGCAAGGTGCATGTGGATCATCTGCAGGGCACCACCCAGCAGAACAGCCGGATCGCCGCCGACACGGTGGCGTTGAACAGCACGGGCGCGGCGCAACTGAGCGGCGCGCGTGTCGAAGGCCAGCACATCGGCGGCAAGTTCGACGGCGGGCTCAGCATCCAGGAGCGTCAGGACACCACCACCTCGGTACGTCTCGACCTGGGCGCCGGCCTTGTCGGCAAACCGGGCGAGGCCAAGGAGGGCGAAGCCAAGCCCGCCTTCGGCTACACGCCGTCGTTCAATGCCCAGGGGGAGTTCGTGCGCAAGGCCGGGGTCGGTGAGGCGTCGGGTATTACGGCGCAGCGCGAGCTGGGGCTGCAGGTCAAAAGCGTGGAGCAGGGTGGGAATATGGTCGGGGCCGAGGTGAAGCCGCTCGGATATCAGGTCAAGGCCACCCTCGACCTGCCCAAGCTGCCTGAAGCCGGCCTGCCCAGCGTGTCGCTGGATGACGGCAAGTTGAAGGTCGGGCCGGTGACGGTCGAAGGTCAGCTTGATGGCCTGACCAACAAGGGCTGACGGGGCACGCCCTGCGGTCTATCGCGGGGCAAGGCTTTTCAAGGTGTTCGACGTTAGAGTTGCCGCGCCTGTGAGATCGAGCGCCGCCCGCGCGGCGCATCGCGGATGAATCCGCTCCTACATTTGTTGCAACGTGGCCATGCCTGATAGGCCATGGTTGTTAGCCTTGTGTGCTTGACGCGATTTTTCGGTGGGCATTGCTGCCGCCCCACCTGTCTCAAGCCTTGCGCCAAGGCTGGCAGCCATGGCCTGACAGGTTCGGTACGTTGCAACGAATGTAGGAGCGGATTCATCCGCGATGCGCCGCGCGGGCGGCGCTCGGTCTGCTAGGCGCCGCAAGGGTTGCGACGAGCACCTGGCAACCCTGATGTGATCCCTACCACGTCCGAGGATCTTCAAAGGCCTGCGCTGAAGGGGCCTTGCAGGATTGTCCGATCCCACCCCCCTCGCTGGCCGCCAATGCCCTGAACCGCCAGCCTGTTCCCGCCTTACTGTTGCCCCTACCCACCACAAGAAAACGCCGTGCCCACGCACGGTAGAAGAGGGGAGCACCATGCCGCTTTTTCCACCGCTGCTGCGCGCAGCCGCCCTGACCACCCTGGCCTTGCTGCTCGGCGGTTGCCGGGACGACAGCGAACCTGCTGCCACCCGGGCCGCCCCCACCGACCCGGCGTTGGCCGCGCTCTATGCCAGCACCTGCAAGACCTGCCACGCCAACCCGGCTTCCGGTGCCCCCCTGGCCGGCGACACGGCGGCCTGGGCGCCACGCCTTGCCCAGGGTACGGAGCGCCTGCTCGATCACAGCATCAACGGCTACCAGGGCATGCCGCCCATGGGCCTGTGCATGCAGTGCTCCGAGGCACAGTTCCTGGCCCTGATCGGCTACATGGCCGGCCAGCCCCTCCACTGAACGCAAGGTATCCCCATGGCGATCCACCTCTCTCGACGCCGCTGGCTGCAACAGGCGGGCGCGGCCTGCGCCTTGCTGGCGCTGTCCGGCAACCCGGCGCTGGCGCAGCTGTTGCGCGCGCCACGGCTGATTCCCTGGCGCAACTGGTCCGGCGCGCAGAGCTGCCTGCCCGAAGCGCGGCTGGCGCCGCAGAGCCTGGACGAGTTGGTCCAGGTCATCGGCCAGGCCACCGGCAAAGTACGCCCGGTCGGCTCGGCGCATTCCTTCAGCGCCCTGGTGCCAACCGATGGCACCCTGGTGTCGCTCGGTCACTTCAGCGGCCTGCTCGATCACGACCCGGCCACGCTGCAGGCCGAGTTCGCCGCCGGCACGCCGATGGCGTCGATGGGCGCGGCGCTCAAGGCGGTGGGCCAGGCGCTGCCGAACATGGCCGACATCGATTACCAGACCCTGGCTGGCGCGATCGCCACCTCGACCCATGGCACCGGCGTCGGCTTCGGTTCGTATTCTTCACGGGTCAGCGGCCTGCAACTGGTCACGGCCAGCGGTGAAGTGCTCGACTGCGACAGCCGCAGGCACCCTGAAGTGTTCGCCGCGGCGCGGGTGTCGCTCGGCGCATTGGGCGTGGCCACGCGCATCCGCCTGCAGAACCGCGAGGCCTTCCGCCTGCGCGAGCGGCAGTGGATCGCCCGTACCGACGAATTGCTCGAGGAAGTGGAAAAGAACACCCGCGAAAACCAGCACTGGGAAATGCTGGTGATCACCCACTCCGACTACGCGTTGTCCATCGCCCTCAACGAAACCGAGGATGCACCGACCGCCGCCCGGGACCCGGCGAGTGAAGGCGGCAATGAGTTCGTCAGCCTGATCGAGAAGCTCGACAAGTACGGCAGTGACTTTCCCGCCGCGCGGCGGGCGTTGCTCAACAGCCTGCGGCATGTCGCCAGCTTCGACGAGCGGGTCGATGACTCGTACGCGATCTTCGCCAATGTGCGCAACGTGCGCTTCAACGAGATGGAGTACTCGGTGCCCGCCGAGCAGGGGCCTGCCTGCCTGCGGGAGATCCTCGCGCTGATCCGCGAGCGCGACCTGCGCACCTGGTTCCCCATCGAGTACCGCTACGTCAAGGCCGACGATATCCCGCTGAGCATGTTCGAAGGGCGCGACAGCTGCTCGATCTCGGTGCATCAGCACTACAGCATGGACCACCACAACTTCTTCGCCGCCATCGAGCCGATCTTCTGGAAGTACGCCGGGCGCCCGCACTGGGGCAAGCTGCACACCCTCAATGCGCGCACCCTGCAACCGTTGTATCCGCGCTGGAAAGACTTTACCGAGGTACGCCAGGCGTTGGACCCGACCGGCAAGTTCCTCAATGCCCACCTGGCCTCGATCCTGGGCGTGGCCCACTAGGAGGTGTAGATGAACAGACGCAGATTCCTGGTTGGCGCCGCCGGTGCCGGCGTGCTGCTGGCCGCCGCCGGCGCCTGGCTGCGCCCCGGCGCACAAGGCGCGCCGCACAGCGACTATTTCGCCAGGCTGCAGCGCGAACTGCGCGAGCACGGGCCGATGCGCCCGGTGATGCTGATCGACCTCGACCGCCTGGACCACAACATCGACGTGGTGACCCAGTCGGTGCGTCGCGCCGGCAAGCACCTGCGCCTGGTGGAAAAGTCGCTGCCTTCGCCGCAGTTGCTCGACTACATCGCCCGGCGCGCCGGCACCGGCCGCTTGATGTCCTTCCACCAGCCGTTCCTCAACCTTGACGCCGTGCGCTTTGCCGAGGCCGATATCCTGCTCGGCAAACCGTTGCCGGTGCGTTCGGCGCAGCTGTTCTACGAAGCGCACCGCGGCGCTTTCGATCCGGCCAGGCAGTTGCAATGGCTGCTCGACACCCCCGAGCGCCTGCAACAGTACCTGGCGTTGGCCCAGGGGCTGGGCACACGTCTGCGGATCAATATCGAGCTGGATGTCGGCCTGCACCGTGGCGGGGTAAAGGATGTGGCGGAGCTGGAGCGGATGCTCGCCATCATCGCCGCCAACCCCCAGCACCTGACCTTCGCCGGCTTCATGGGCTACGACCCCTTTGTCGGCATGGGTGTGCCGGGCATCCTGGGTTCACCCGAGGCGCTGTTCGCCAAGGTCATGGGGGCGTACGACGGTTTCGTCGAGCATGCCCGTAGCCGTTATCCCGGGCTGTGGCGCACGGACCTGACGCTCAACACTGCCGGCAGCCCGAGCTATCGCATGCACGAACACGAGCGCACCAGCAGCGAGGTGTCGGTGGGCTCGGCATTGCTCAAGCCCAGCCACTATGACCTGCCGTCGCTGCAGGACCACATGCCTGCGGCCTACATCGCCACGCCGGTGATCAAGCGCACGGGGGCTGTGCAGATCCCGGCGCTGGACGGCAAGTCGGCGTTGTTTGCCTGGTGGGATCCCAATCAGCGCGAAACCTTCTTCATTTATGGCGGCAACTGGCTGGCCGAGCCGGAGTCGCCCCGGGGCCTGCGTTTCAACGGCCTGTACGGGCGCAGCTCCAACCAGGAAATGCTCAATGGCTCGGCCGCGGTCGGGTTGCAGGTCGACGACCAGGTGTTCCTGCGACCTACCCAGTCCGAGGCGATACTGCTGCAGTTCGGCGACCTGCTGGCGGTGCGCGAGGGGCGGATCGTAGAGAGATGGCCGGTGTATGCGTGAGCGCCAGGGGGATCGCTCAGGCTGTGCTGTTGCTGTATGAATAGTCATTCCTGTGGGAGCCGGCTTGCCGGCGATGCAGGCACCGCGTTGTCGGGCACCGGCGTTGCCGGTGATCGCCGGCAAGCCGGCTCCCACACCGACCGCGCGGCCCTCGAGCCAAGCGTCGTCCCTGTGGGAGCTGGCTTGCCAGCGATGAGGCCCTTACAAACAACACAAGACCGTCGCTCCCACAGGGTCACGTTCAATAAAGGGTCATTGATAGCTTCAGAAGCGAGCATCACAAACTGAACGGCAAGCTCAGCTTGACCCACAGCATCTCGCCCTCCGGCCTGTTCTGCACCGCGAACTCCTTGGCCCAGCGCGCCTCGATGCTGGCGTACTCGAGGAAGGTGTAATGCAGCGCCGGGCCGATGGCGAACACCTGGCCACGCACACCGTCATCGACATCCTCGCCCATGAAACTCACGGTTCGACCGAACTGCTTGTCGTCGGTGGTCTGCTTCACGTAGTAGCCATTGACCCCCAGGCGCAGGTTGTCGGTCACCCGGTAGCTGGCTGAATAGTCGAAATGGAACAGCTGACCCGAGCGGTAGTCGGTGTCGTGATTCTCTTCATTGAAGCTGTAGGTAGCCTTGACCGACAGCTCGCTGCGTTCGCTGGGCAGCCAGGTCGCCGACAACAGAGGCTTGTAGGTGTAGAAGTTGTTGCTGGTGTTGGCCAGGCGCGTGGCCTCGTAGTCGCCGGTGGGCAGGGTGATCTCCAGCGCCGCGCCCAGGGTCAGGCGTGGGCCGAGGTCCCAGAGGATGATTGGTGCGACCGTAACGTCGCCCTGGCTTTCGTGGCGGCTGCGCTGGCCGAACATCGCCACTTGCTGGCGCATGTAGGGCTGTGCCACGTAGCCGCCGAGGCGACCGCCGAACACGCGCAGCGGGCTGAGATAGTCCAGCCGCGGGATGATCGCGTCGGAGGTGATCTTCACCTGCGGCACCTTGCCACCGAGCGAGCTGATATCCAGCTTCCGCGCCTGGTAGTGGTTGTAGTACAGGTTGAAGGCGAACATGTGCTCCGGCAGTTGGTCGACGTTCAGCGGCAGGACGAAGAAACCGTCGGTGCCGGGGCCGATGTTGTCGACACCGTTCTCGGTGGCGTGGGCTGGGAGTGCGAGGCTGGCGCTGAGCATGCAGGCGGCTGCCGGGGGCAGCCAGGGGCGGCGGGTCGGGGTCATGGTCGGGCTCGTTCTTGTTGTTGTGGGCGAGCGGCGTCGGCTGCCCTATACAAATAAGCGCTGGCCGCCCGGGGATGCAGGGCCGTACCGGCCAGGCAGGGGGGCTTTGCCGGACACTCTGCAATATTTTGTTACTCTCGCCGCCAGGGCCTTCTCCTGCGCGATATGATGACGGCGCCGAGCGCAGCCCCGACAACAAGAATCCAGGCGTCTCGGTTCGGGAGTCGTCGCCATGCCCCATACCCCCCTCGACCCGCAGCTGGACCAGGCGCTGGCCTCGCCTTTCATGTTGCAGACGCTGATCCAGCTCGCCAGCGATCGTGGCCTTGACGGCGAGCGGCTGTGTCGCGGCCTGGGTTTCACCCCCGGTGAGCTGCAGGACCCGGCCCAGCGCATCGCCTGCCGTCAGGCGGTGACGCTGATCCGTCGCACCCTGGAGGCCCTGCCCGGGCAGGGGCTGGGGTTATGGGTCGGGCATCGCAATGTGCTGGGTACCTTGGGCCTGCTGGGGCATGTGCTGTCGCTGTGCCGGACCCTGCGCGATGCCTTCGAGGTGGGCGCGCGCTATCAGCACACCAGCGGCGGCATCGCGGTATACAGCCTGCATGAGGGCGAGCGGGAGACCTTCGTCGAGGTCGAATGCCGGTTGCCCTATGCCGATATCCAGGTGTTCGCGGTGGAAGAGTTCTTCGCCAGCCTGATGGTCTACAGCCGGGCGCTGATCGGCACCGGCTTCGCGCCGCTGCGCTTCGAGTTCACCCATGCCGCGCCGGTCTACCTGGAGGCCTACGCTAGCCTGTTGGGCCCTGAGGTGGCGTTCGGTTGCCTGCACAACCGCATGGTGATCGCCAGCCACTGGCTGGACCAGCCCTTGCCGGGCCATCAGCCCGTGGCCTTGCGCCAGGCACTCACCCTGCTGGAGATGGAATGCGCGCCGCTGCAGCACAAGGCCAGCCTGCTGCAGACCGTGGAGCGCGCCATCGCCCGCGACTTGCCCCAGGGCTGCCGTATCGATAGCGTCGCCGCTGACCTGAACATGAGCAGCCGCACCCTGCGCCGGCATCTGAACGAGCACGGCATGACCTTTGACGGCTTGCAGGAGCAGGTGCGCCAGGCGCGGGCGATGAGCCTGCTGGGCAACCCGCGGATGGCCATCGAGCGCATCGCCGAGACGCTGGGCTACAGCGATGTGCGCGGTTTTCGCCGGGCGTTCAAACGCTGGACCGGCGTGAGCCCGTCGGCCTGGCGCGAAAGCCCTCCTTAGGCGACGACTTCGCTCAGACCGCCGAAAACACCGACCCGGTAATCCGCTCGCTCAACAGCTCCAGAACCCGCAACCCCGCCAGCGAGTTGCCCGAGGCGTTCAGCGCCGGCGACCACACACAGATGCTGTAGCGCCCCGGCACCACCGCGACGATGCCGCCGCCCACGCCGCTCTTGCCCGGCAGGCCGACCCGGTAGGCGAAATTGCCGGCCTCGTCATACAGCCCGCTGGTGGCCATGATCGCGTTCACCTGCTGTGCCTGGCGTGGGCTGAGCACCTGCTCACCGCTGTGCGGGCAGTAGCCGCTGTTGGCCAGGAAGGCGAAGCCACGGGCGACGTCGGCGCAGCTCATCGACAGCGCGCAGTGGTGGAAATAGCTGCGCAGCACCGCGTCGACATCGTTGTGGAAGTTGCCGAAGGCCTGCATCAGGTAGGCCATGGCCGCATTGCGAGCGCGGTGCTGGTACTCCGACTCGGCCACCACCGTGTCGCTGACGATACGCGGGTTGGCCGCCAGGCGGCGGACGAAATCGCGCATCGACAGGGTAGGCGTGGCATAGCGCGATTGGTTGATGTCGCAGATCACCAGCGCCCCGGCATTGATGAACGGGTTGCGCGGGCGGCCCTTTTCCACCTCCAGCTGCACCAGCGAGTTGAACGCCTGCCCCGAAGGCTCGTAGCCCAGCCGCGACCAGATGTCCTCGCCGCTGTGATTGATCGCCTGCACCAGGCTGAACACCTTGGAGATGCTCTGGATCGAGAACGGCGTGCGCGCGTCCCCGGCGCAGTGCAGCTGACCGTCCAGGCTCTGCACGGCGATGCCCAGCTGGTTGGGGTCGACCTGGGCGAGGGCGGGAATGTACTGCGCCACCTGGCCCTGGACGAGCAGGGGGCGGACGTGGTCGAGGATCTCTTGCAGGAGTGCTTGCATCGGAAAACCTGGTGCGGAGGAAAGACGCGGTCGAAAACGTTCAGGTAGACGATGGTCGCTGGCTGCGGAGCACATCGATTGCACTGACGCCGCCAGCCTTTCTCTCGCACCGGGGAGTCCCGGCCTGCCGCCGAGGCGTGGTATCAGAATGTGCTGCGCACGGTCAGCATGAGGTTGCGTGGTTCGCCATAGAAGTTGTTGTAGGCCGAGTTACCCACCGTCGCGTAGTACTTCTTGTCGAACAGGTTGTTGGCGTTGAGGGTTGCCGACCAGTGTTGGTCTATCCGGTAATCCAGGCTGGCGCTCCAGATCGTGTAGCCCGATTGCAGGAACTTGTAGTCGACCGGGTCGCCGTCGAAGCGGCCGCTGGCCGGGTTGAACGGGCTGACCGTGCCGCGCTTGGAAGTGCCGCTCTGGCTGATCGCGCCCAGGCCGACTTTCCAGTCCTGCAGTTCACCGGGCAACTGCCAGGTGCCCCAGACCTTGAGCAGGTGTTTTGGCGTGACCCCTTCGAAGCTGCCGCGCCCGTCGTTGGCGTCCTTGGCCTCGAGGCGGTTGTAGGTGTAGCCGGCCATCAGTTGCAGGCCACGAGCAAGCTCACCGCTGATTTCTGCGTCGAAGCCCTTGCTGGTGACCTGGCCTGCATTGAAGTAGCAGCAGGTGGCTTCGCTGCCGACCGGGCCGCTGCCGTTTTCATCGTAGACGGCGGTGTCCTGTTGCTCGATGCGGTACACCGCGAACGAGCTGTTGAGGCGACCGTCGAACCACTGGCCCTTGAGGCCGATCTCGTAGTTCTTCGAGGTGGCTGGCGCGATCTGGGCGCCGCTGGTGTCGGTGTTGCCGGCCTGGGGGGTGAAGGTCTCGGCGTAGCTGGTGTACGCGGTCCATTGGGCGTTGAGGTCGTAGGTAAGGCCGGCGTAGGGGGTGAACACGCCCCGCTTGTGCTGTGTGGCTGGGCGCGACGGTGGCGTCACACCGTCGTAGAAGTCCTGTTTGTTCTGGTAGCTGTAGTCGGTCAGGCGACCGCCAAGGATGAACTTGAGGTCGTCGCTGAGGGCCAGGCGCGTCATCCCGTAGGCGGAGCGGCGGATCTCGGGCAGCAACTGCTTCTTGTTGGGCGTGCTGCCCAGGTCCTGCGGCGGGTTGCGTCCGCCGAGGTCCACGGGGATGCCGGAAATCAGGCCGGTGCGCTGGATCACCGAACCCACGGTGTTGGTGTAGTCCACTCCGAGCAGTACGTCATGGTGGCGGTCGAAGGCATCGAAGCCGCCCTTGAGGTAGCTGTTCACCGTCTTGCGCACGCTGCCGCCCTTGTTCGGGTACTGGTGCCAGGTCGGCCCGGTGCCGCTCTGCGGGTCGACGCCGCCAAAGTAGTACAGGCCAGTGGAGTCGCGGTCGATGTCGACGTAGGTCAGGTCGATGGTCAGCGACCAGTCGCTGGTGAAGTTGTGTTCCAGCCGGGTGTACAGCTGGGAGGTCTTTTCCCGCACGGTGTTCCAGTTCGAGGTGAAGGCAGTGTGGCGTGGCAGCTTCAGGTCGGCGCCGTCGCTGTAGCGTGGCAGCCCGGCGAAGTAGGGCACGCCATCGTTGTCCTGGAAGCTGCCGCCGACGGTGAGCACGGTATCTGGCGTCAGGTCGAGCTCGAGCGCGCCGTAGGTCAGCGAGTTCTGGGTGTCGACGTAGTCGAGGAACGACTTGCTGTCCTGATAGGCCAGGCCAAGGCGGCCGCGCAGGGCGCCACTGTCGACCAGCGGCCCGGTGACATCCAGCTCGCTGCGGTAGTTGTCCCAGCTGCCGGCCGAGGCGGCGAAGCTCAGGCGCTGTTCGCGCAGGGCGCGCTTGCGCACCAGGTTGATGGTGCCGCCAGGGTCACCGGTGCTGGAATACAGGCCATCGACACCGCGCAGGAACTCGACACGTTCGTACTGGGCCATGTCCAGCTGGCTGAGCGAGCCGTAGCCGGCGATCGAGCTGGTCAGTGGCGCGCCACCGTCGAGGGTGGTGTTGGACACCGCGAAGCCGCGGGAGAAGAAATTGCTCTCGTTGCCCATGGCTGCCTGGGAGATCCCGCCTTTCTGCACCGAGACCCCGGTCATCTTGCCCATCACGTCGGTCAGGCTGTTGAGGTTCTGGTCTTCGATACGCTTGCGGGTGATCAGCGATACCGAATGCGGTACCTCACGCAGCGAGGTGGCCACTTTGCTGCCCACCGTGGCGCTGGAGGCGGTGTAGCTGTCGGCATCGGCCTGCAGGCTCTGGCTGTCGATCTGCGTGGCGCCGAGTTGCACGGCGCCATCGTTCGGCAGGGCGATCAGCAGATACACGCCATTGGCCTGGCGCACCGCCTGCAGGCCGCTGCCGGCCAGCAGCACGGCAAAGCCCTGGTCGATGCTGTAACTGCCTTGCAGCCCGGGCGAGCGCAGGGCCCGGGTAAGTGCGCCATCGAACGACAGCGCCACGCCGGCCTGGCTGGCAAAGCGGCTCAGGGTTTCGTTCAGGCTGCCCGGTGCAATGGCGTATGCCCGGGCCTGGGTACTGTTGGCCGATGCGGCCAGGGCGATGCCAGGCAAGGCGAGCGCCGTGCCCAGTGACAAGTGGATGGCCAGGGCCAATGCCGAGTGTGCCGTGTACCGCGTGCTCATGCTTACCTTCCCCAGATGCTTGAGTGTGTCAGATGGAAGGAAGGGCCGAACGAGCGCGCAGGAAAGTGCAAGCGTTGGCAAAAAAATCAACCGCGCGCGGTCACCGTCACCCAGTACCGGGTGCGTCGCCGCACATCGACGGCGAAGGCGCTTTGCAGGGCTGCGAGGGCCAGGTCGGTATCGCTGATCGGAAAAGCGCCGGAGATCTTCAGGTCAGCCACCGCCGGATCGCACTGCAGCACACCGGGGCGGTAGCGCGACAGTTGGGCGATCAACTCGCCCAGCGGCTGCTCGATGGCAATCAGGCTGCCATCCTGCCAGGCACCGACCGAGGCATCGTTGTCGCGTACCTGGCCGATGCCCGTCGCGCCGAAGGCGACCCGCTGGCCGGCTTCCAGGCGTAGCGGCCGACTGGTGCCTGCCGAGACCTGAACCGCCTTTTCCAGTACCGCCACTTCACTGCCCTGGTCGAGCGCGCTGACGGTGAAGCGGGTGCCCAATGCCAGCACCTGGCCGAAACGGGTATCGACCAGGAAGGGGCGAGCGGCCGGGTCGCTGCCGGTGCTGACGGCCAGCTGGCCGTGATGCAGCACCAGCAGGCGCTGGCGCTTGTCGAAGCGCACGTCGACCGCGCTGTCGGTGTCGAGGGTCAACTGGCTGCCGTCAGGCAGGGTGAAGGTGCGGCGCTCGCCCACGGCCGTGTGGTGGCTGGCCCTCAGGGCCAGGCCCAGGTCGCTGCGCCAACCCAGGGTCGCCAGCGTCCCTCCACCCAGCAGGCAGGCCAGCCCGTAGAGCACCTGACGTCGCGATTGCCCAGCCGCCAATAGGGTCGTGGCGGCCAGTTGGCCTGGCACGCGGCCAAGGCTGTCGCTGACTGCCTGCATGCGCTGCCAGGCCAGTTGATGCAAGGGATCGCTGTCGTGCCATTGCTGCCAGCGCGCCTGTTCGTGCGCGTCCGCCGTGCCTGACGCCAGCCGTGCGTACCAGCGTGCGGCGGCGCGAATCGCCTCGCGTTGGGCAGGTGTCGGCGTCACTCGCTGGCGTCCCATTGCAGCAGGCAGATATGTTCCATGGCCTTGGCCATGTGGCCGTTCACCGTGCGCAGGGAAACCCCCAACTGCTCGGCAATCTGGGCATAGGTGAGGCCTTCGAGCTGGGACAGGATGAAGACCTGGCGCACCCGTGCGCCCAGCCCCAGCAACAGCCGGTCGAGTTCCACCAGGGTTTCGAACAGGATGGCCTGGGTCTCGGCGCTGGGGGCCTGGGCTTCGGGCAGGCTGGCCAGGGTGTCGAGGTAGGCCTGCTCCAGCGAGCGCCGGCGCAGCAGGTCGATCATCAGCCCCTTGGCCACGGTGCTCAGGTATTGGCGCGGCTCGCGGATCTCCAGCGCGGTGCGGGCCTTGATCAGCTTGACGAAGGTGTCCTGCGCCAGGTCGGCGGCATCGCAATGGTTGCCCATGCGCTTGCGCAGCCAGCCGCGCAGCCAAGCGCTGTGCTGGGCGTAGAGGGTACCGACAGCATTGGGCAGGGCAGGGGACTCGGCCGACATGGATGAATTCTTAAATGGGAATTTGTCGCATTATTGTGGATTTGCCGTGGGCCTGGCAACGGGGCCAGGCCCACGGTTTGGCCGTGAAGCGGTCAGGCCTATTCGCTGGCCCCGAACGCGGCGTGGTACTGCACGTCGCCTTGCGGTACGTCCCCAGCGAAGGCCAGGGCCTGGAAGTACTCGGCAGGCACGCCCGGCAAGGTCAGGCCCGGCTGGGCCTTGAAGCCGAAGCGGGCATAGTAGCGCGGGTCGCCCAGCACCACGCAGCCCTGGCCGCCCAGCCCATGCAGCCGGGCCAGCGCGGCATTGATCAGCGCCGAGCCGATGCCTTGGCCCTGGCGCGCCGGCGACACCGAGACCGGCCCGAGGCCGAACCAGCCGCTGGCGCCCGACGCCAGGGTGACCGGGGAAATCGCCACATGGCCGACGACGGTGCCGGCTTCCACGGCCACCAGCGAAACTGTCAACTGTCCGGCCCGACGCAGCGCCGTAACGATGAACTGCTCGGTGTGGCTGCTGTGCTCGGCGTCGGCGAAGGCGGCTTCGGTCAATTGGCCGATGGCGTCGATGTCCTCGGGGCGTTCGTCGCGCAGGGCGATGCCATTGTCCAGGTGTCTGCGCGTGTCGGCGTCGATCAGGCCGCGCAGGGCCTCGAACAGCGGTGTGGCGGCGGTGTAGCGCTTGCCGTAATCCAGGTTGAAGGCATAGTCGAAGCCCGGTGGGTTACGGCCCTGGTTGTGCTGCAGCAGGGTCTCCAGCTTGTCGAGGGCCTTGACCGCCTGGGCTTCGGCGGACGTCGCGGCTTCGTAGTCTTCCCATAGCCCCATGATTTCCTCGCGCAGGGGCGCATCCAAGCTCGCCATCAGTTGCAGCAGGTCATCACGCTCCTGCTGGCTCTTGTCGGGGAAGCCCTGCTTGCTGACGACGGGCACGTCGCCGCTGATGGCTTCGCCGAGGTCGTGGACCAGGCACATCTTCAGCACTTTGAGCAGGTCGAGGTCGCCCAGTTCGTCGGCGAAGGTGATGGCCATCAGGCACAGCCGCCAGGTGTGCTCTGCGGTGCTTTCAGCACGACCGCTGGAGGTATGGGCGCTGCGCAGCACGCTCTTGAGTTGTTCGGCCTGGCGCAGGAAGTCCAGGCGGTTCTGCAGTTTTTCGATGTTCATGGTGACTCCATGTCCTGGGGCGGGTTCAGCGTGTCTGCATGATGAACAGATGATACCCGTACTCGCCCAGGTGGTTTTGGTGGATCTCGAGTTCGCGCCGGATGTCGGCCAAGGCCTGGGAGGCGAACGTGTCGTTTGCCAGGGCGGCCACGCGCTCGCGCAGCGGCTCCAGATAGTTGGCCCAGGCCTGCGCGCTCAGAGGGAAGTGCAGCAGGCAGCGATAGCCTTGGCGGGTGATGGCGGCCAGGCGGGTGTCGACGCTTTGCAGGTCCGGGTAGGCGGCTTGCCAGAAGGCCTCGGCCGATGGCGCTAGCCTGTCGGCCACTCGCACCAGGTCGCTGACCACCAGGCAACCCTGGGGTTTGATGAAGGTGCGCCAGTACGCCAGGGCGTTGTCGAAGCCCATGATGTAGGCACAGCCCTCGGCCCAGATCGTGTCGAAGCGCTGGGGGGCGAATGGCAGGTGGGTCATGCTTGCGCACAGCGGCGTGACGCGCTCCTGCAGGCTTCTGGCGGCCAGGGTTTCCCGCAGGCAGCCGAGGCTGTGTTCGTCGTTGTCCAGCGCGGTGATCTGCGCCGCACTGTGTTCGGCCAACAGCACGCTGGTGGCGCCACGGCCGCAGCCGATGTCCAGCAATGTCGCGGGCGGGCGGGGCAGGGCGCGCAACGCTTTCAGCGAATCCTGCGCCGAGCCTGGCCCAAGGTGCTTCAGGCCTTCGACAATGCGTTCGAAGTCGGCCATGTAGTGTTCGTGCTGGTTCATGTCGCGCGATAGCCATTTCAGGCGCAGGGCCTGTTTTTCACTGAAACCTTGCCGGCGCAGCCACGCCAGGTGGGCGCCGGGCGCCTGCTGCTCGAGGGCCTGGTGCCAGGGGCGCATGGACGACAACCCAAGCATGGCCGCGAGCAGTTCACGCGAGCGCTGGCGGGCGGCGATCTCCTCGTCGAGGCTGCGCAGGCGTTCGAGCAGGGCCGGCCGGTCGAGTCGCGCCTCCAGACACGCCTGGCACTCCTTCAGGCTCAGGCCGCCGGCCTGCAGTTGCTGCAGCAGGCGCAACTGCTGCAGGTCCTGCTCATGGTAGAGGCGATAACCATTGGCCTGGCGCCGTGAGGTGACCAGCCCGAGTTTTTCGTAGTAGAGCAGCGTGGAACGGCTGAGGCCCACCTTCGCCGCCAGTTCGGAAATGCGATACACCTGTCTTCCCCTCATGCAGTGGGGCGATGATGAACCCTGAAGTTATGGACAGGTAAAGCGAATTTCCACAGCAGGTGTCTTGATTCAGCGCCACGCCTGTTGCCTGGCCATTACCGATGCCGGTGTTTCACCCACCAACTCGGTATACAGGCCTGGAGCGGTAGCCCCTTCGGTGCTGATCAGCAGTACCCTCGAATCGCGTCCGAGGCCCACCTGGGCCGCCAGCGCAGGCGCCGCCATCAACCGCGCCAACCCTGCCAGCCCGGCCACCGCCGACTCACCCGCCAGCAACGGAATATCCCGGGCACTGCCTTGCGCCAGGCGGCGCATCGCCGCGATGGCTTCGCTGTCATCCAGGGTCATGAAGAAATCGACGCTTGGCTGCAGGAATCGCCATGCCAGCGGCGAGGTTTCCCCGCAGGCCAGCCCGGCCATCACCGAGTCCACCGAGCCGCTGGCGGCACGCGGCTGGCCGGCCATGGCGCTTTGCAGCAGGCAGTCGGCCTCTTCGGGTTCGACCACGACGAAGGTCGGGCGCTGTGTACCCATCAGCTCCCAGAGGTAGCTGACGATGCCCGCCGCCAAGCCACCCACGCCGCCCTGCAGGAACACATGGGTGAAGGCTGGATCTGGCCCAGCGGCCTCGACCAGCTCGGCGGCGAGGGTGCCGTAACCCTGCATCACGTCGCCGGGAATCTGTTCGTAGCCCTCGTAGGAGGTGTCTGAAAGCACCTGCCAGCCATGGGCCTGGGCCAAGGCCGCGGCATGCGCCACCGAGGCGTCGTAGTTGCCCTCGACCCGTACGATCTGCGCGCCGTAGGCGGCTATGGCCAGTTCGCGCTCTACGCTGACGTGGGCATGCAGGACGATGATGCAGCGGCATCCCACGCTCTGCGCTGCGGCGGCCAGGGCGCGGCCATGGTTGCCGTCGGTGGCGCTGACCACGCTGAAGCCGGCCAGCTGGCTGGCGTGGCGGCCGGCGAACAGGTCGGCGGCGGTGAAACCGTGTCCGGGGAAGGTGCGCAGGATCAGGCGCACCAGGGCGATGGGCGCCCCCAACGCCTTGAAACTGCCCAGAGGTGAGCGCACCGATTCATCCTTGATCCGCACCTGCCCGACACCCAGTTCGGCGGCCAGGTCAGGCAGGTCGTAGAGTGGTGTGCCCGTGGCACGCAGTTGCGGCCAGTGCGTCAGCCATTGGCGGCTTTCGTGCGCCTGGCGGATGCTCATCAGTGCCTGCAGGGCGCGGGGGTAGGGCTGGCGGGTAGCGTTGGGGTTGGCGAACAGCATGGGATGCTCCGATTGGCAAAGCGATAGGGCTGGATCACGGCGTGGCGTTCAGTCGCTGAGCGACCACGTCCAGCAGCACCCGCGCGCCGTCGAGCAACTGGGTGTCGTCGGTATGCTCACGGGGGTTGTGGCTGATGCCGCCACGGCTCGGCACGAAGATCATCGCCGCCGGGGCGATACGCGAGATCATCTGCGCGTCGTGCCCGGCGCCGGAGGTCATGCGCCGATGGCTCAAGCCCAGGCGCCTGGCGCTGGCCTCGATGGCGTTGGCCAGCGCGGCGTCGAATGTCACCGGCTGGAAACGCACCAACTGCTCGGCTTCGAGGGTGACCCCTTCGGCTTCGGCGAGCGCCCGGAGTATCTGCGCCAGGTGCGCCTCGGCCTGTTGCAGGCGCTGTTCGTCCGGGTCGCGCAGGTCGACAGTAAAGGTGGCGCGGCGTGGGATCACGTTGATCACGTCGGGCTCGAAACGCATGCAGCCGGTGGTGGCCAGTGTCGTGCCGCTGTCCCGGGCCAGGCGCCGCAGCTCGGTGACCGCGGCGCAGGCGACGAAGCCTGCGTCGTGGCGCAACCGGGTCGGGGTGGTGCCGGCGTGGTTGGCGTTGCCTGTTACCGTCACCTGCTGCCAGGAGATCCCTTGCAGGTTCTCGACCACCCCGATCTGCGTTTGCTCGGCTTCCAGTAGCGGCCCCTGTTCGATATGCAGCTCGAGGTATTCGTGGGGCATGATGGCGCCAGGCTCCATGTTGCCGGCGTAGCCGATGCGTTGCAGCTCGTCACCCAGGCGTGTGCCATCGGTGCCGAGGGTGTCCAGCGCCGCCTGCAGCGCGAGCCCGCCGGCATGCACCAGCGAGCCCATCATGTCCGGCTGGTAGCGCACGCCTTCCTCGTTGCTGAAGGCCGCCACGGTAATCGAGCGTGCGGGCGTCACGCCGGCCTCGCGGTAGGCCCGCTGTACCGCCAGCCCGGCCAGTACACCGTAGCATCCGTCCAGGGCGCCGGCATTGGTGACGCTGTCGATATGCGAGCCGATCATCAGTGGCGCGGCATCGCCGGGTACGCGCAGGGTGCCGAAAATATTGCCGATGCGATCGATGGCGACCTCCAGCCCAAGTTCGTGCATCCAGGCCAGCAACTGGTCGCGGCCAGCCTTGTCGGCCTCGGTGAGGGCGATGCGGGTGCGGCCGCCGTGCTGCGCGTCGGCACCGATCTCGCCCAGGGCGTGGATCTGCTCCAGCAGTTTCCAGCCATTGAGGTGCAGCTCATTCATGCGCTTCTCCAAGGCATCGTTCATGGGGTGTGGTGAAATTTTATTTGCTTGCATTGAGCTTAAATATTGATTTTTTGATTAAATGCGTAATTTCATTGCATCTGCACAGTGCTTTACAGGAGTTACATCCATGAACCTTGACCCCTTCGACCGCGCGTTGCTCGACGCCGTGCAGCGTGACGCCAGCACTTCCCAGATCGACCTTGGCGCGCAGGTGAACCTGTCTTCGGCGGCGGTCAACCGCCGCCTGAAGAAGCTCACCCACGACGGCGTGATCCAGCGCACGGTGGCCCAAGTGGACCCGGTGGCGCTGGGCTATGCACTGACCGTGATTGCCGAAGTGGAGGTGGAAAACGAGCGGCTCGACCTGCTCGACGCCATGAAGCGCGCCTTCATGGCCTGTCCGCAGGTACAGCAGTGCTATTACGTGGCGGGGGAGTGCGATTTCGTGCTGATCATGTTGGTGCGGGACATGGCGCAATACACTCAGCTGACGCGGGAGCTGTTCTTCCAGAGCAACAATGTGAAGCGCTTCAAGACATTGGTGGCGATGAGCAATGTGAAGACGGGGTTGCAGGTGCCCGTGACCTGAGTCGATCTCAGGCCGTGCCGATCTCATCCATGAAATCGTCGAGGAACGATGCCAGCCGTTCATGACGGAGCGTGGCCAGGCGGGCCCCTTCCGCGGTCTGGAAGCCCGAGGCGAGCTTGAGCAGCTTGGTGTGGAAATGCTCGATGGCGAACTGGTTGTCGCGGTAGTCCCGTCCTTCGGCCATCGGGTTCTTGACGTCGTACAGCGATGAGCCCATGCGGCCTGCGACATAGAAGCAGCGGGCAACGCCCATTGCGCCGATGGCATCGAGACGATCGCTGTCCTGGAGGATCTTCGCCTCCAGGCTCAGCGGCGCAATGCCTGCCGAGTAGCTGTGGGTCTGCACCGCATGCGCCACCTGTTCGATGCGTGCCGCTGGCCACCCCATGCCGGTGAGGATCGCGGCGGCCCGCTGGGCCGAGAGCGTCGAGGCCCGATCACGTAGCGGCGAGTTCTTCTCCACCGCCACGCAGTCGTGCAGCACGGTGGCGGCGAGCAGTATCTCAAGGTCGCCGCCTTCCTTGGCCTGGATGCGCCGGGCATTGCTCCATACCCGCTGGATATGGGCGCGGTCGTGGGAGCCGTCGGTGCAGGCGGCGGGCAAGCAGGGCAGCAGTTCGTCCGCCAGTGGCTGCAAAGGTAAGAATGGCGCGTTGGCCATCGAGGGACTCCATCGTTCAGCGCTGAGGATCAGAGGGCGTACTGGGCGATGCCGTTGCCGAACGACCAGTTTTCCTTGCGTACTTCGACCAGGTTGATGAACACGTCCTGCGGGCGGACTCCAGCCTCGCGTTCGAAGCCTTCGGCAATGGCCTGGTACAGCGCCTTCTTCTGTTCAAGCGTGCGGCCTTCGCTGAGGGTGATCTGGATGAACACCTGGCCGTCAGAGCGCTGGATGCCCAGGTACTCAGGGTCGAACACCAGGCGATCACCGTCGTGCTCGGTCAGGACCTGGAAGTTGTCGTGCTCGGGGACATTGATCGTGCGCCGCAGGCAGGCGTAGACGATCTGGCCGAGTGTGCGCAGGTGGGTCGGGTCGGGGTGGCGCTTGATATCGATGCGTACCAGGGGCATGTGGACTCCTTGGGCTGTGCCAGGCGAGACGCAGAAGCTGGTAGGGCAAGATCGGGGCAGAGCGAGCCCGGCATGGCGCCGGGCTGTTGAAGGCATTACTGAGGCAATAGCTTGTGGGCGCGTTCGCTGGCGTTATTGAAGACCTCGATCAGTCTTTTCGCCAGTGCGTCTTCGATTGCCGCGGCGGTGAGCAGGCCCTGGGTGAAGCCGATGCCCTGGTCCTTGGCGACCGCCAGTTGCTGGCTGTTCTCCGCTTCGGCCAGGTCGCCCAGGTAGTGGGCTGCGCGGAAGGCGTAGCGCTCGGGAAGGGTCAGCTGTTCAAGCTCCTTCAACGAAAGGGCGAACTGGCTGGCGGCGGCGGGTTTCAGGCTGAGGTGCTCGAACTGGAGCAGGCTCAGGCGATCGGTAGTCAAGGCGAATCTCCGTTTCATTGCGGGAACACCCGGTTACTGTCCTGCCTTTTGCCAGTCAACGCAAGGGTGGCCAGGGCGGTGGCGCGAAAAGAATGCCGCTGGCGCGGTCTCAGCCTCGACCACAGGAGAAGCCCGTACCCTGCGCCGTGCAAGCAGGTCTTGGGCGTATCATCGGCTTGGCGCACAGGCTAAAACGTTCTAGCCTTCGCTTTTTGCTCATTGCCGTAAGGAATACCTGCATGACTCCCACCCTCAGCCGCCGTCGCGTGCTTCAGGGCGCGCTCGGCTGTTCGGCCCTGCTGACCCTGCCAACCTGGGCAGATGACCCAATGCGCAAGCCGATGCAGCAACTGGAGGCCGCCAGCGGCAGCACGATCGGCCTGTGGGCCCTGGACACGGGCAGCGGCCAGCAACTGGCCTGGCGCGCCGAGGAGCGCTTCGCGTTCTGCAGTACCTTCAAGGCCGTCCTCGCCGGCGCCATCCTGCACCGCAGCCAGGCCGAGCCAGGCTTGCTGGAGCGGCGTATCGCCTACGGCAGCGAACAACTGGTGGTGTATTCCCCTGTCACCGAAAAGCACGTAGGCCCCGGTATGACCGTGGCCGAGCTCTGCGCCGCCGCGGTGCAGTACAGCGACAACACCGCCGGCAACCTGTTGCTCGAGCTGGTCGGTGGCCCGCCGGGCCTGACGGCGTTCGCCCGCAGCCTGGGTGACCCGACGTTCCGCCTCGACCGCAACGAACCGACGCTCAATACCGCCTTGCCGGGCGATCCGCGTGATACCACCACGCCCCTGGCCATGGGGGTGACCCTGCAGCGCCTGTTGCTGGGCGATGGCCTGGCTGCTGCCGAGCGCCAACAGCTGCAGGCCTGGCTCAAGGGCAACACCACGGGCGATGCCCGCATCCGCGCCGGCGTGCCGAAGGATTGGCTGGTGGGCGACAAGACCGGGTCGGGCGACTATGGCGTGGCCAACGATGTCGCGGTCATCTGGCCAAAAGGCCGGGCGCCGTGGATCCTCGTGGTGTTCAGCCGTGGCGTCAAGCCGGATGCGCCCTGGAACAGCGAGACGATCGCGGCGGCCACGCGGGTGGTGGTGGAGGCCTGGAAGGGCTGAGCGGTAGCGATTGATCTTTGCCAACGTCGAGGTGCGAGCGGGGATCACCCCACTCGTACCCGCCGCCGCTTCTTGCGGTACATCTCGCCATCGGCATGGCTGAGCAAGGTGTCGGCATCCTCGCCATCGCTGGGGTAGCAGGCCACGCCAATACTGCAGGAGGGCATCCTGACTTCGCCGAACTCGGCGCCGAGCGGCTCCTCCATGATCATGGCAATCTGCTCGACCACTTCGTAAACGGCATCCTCGGACGGCACATCGGTCAGCAGCACGATGAACTCGTCACCGCCGATCCGCGCCACGGTATCCGCCGCCTGCACGCTGTCCTGCAACCTCCGGGCGATGGCGCACAGCACGCGGTCGCCGGCGGCATGGCCATGCACATCGTTGATACCCTTGAAATCGTTGACGTCGAGAAACAGCAAGGCCAGCCGCCGGCGCTGCTGGCGCGCCGTGCCTAGGGCTACGGCGAGGCGGTCGTTGAACAGCGAGCGGTTGGTCAGTTTGGTCAGCGGGTCGTGATGGGCCAGGAAGCGCAGTTCCTGCTCGGCCTGGGTGAGGGCGGTGATGTTGCGGGCGACACCGATTCGCGCGCCCACTTCGTCGGACCACGAGGCCGCCCAGAGGATATGCACGATCTCGCCATCCTTGCGCACATAGCGGTTGCGAAAGTCGCAGTGGGCGTTGCCGTTCATCACCCGCACGATCGAGGCGCGGGTGGCCTCCAGGTCGTCCGGGTGCATGTAACAGGTGATCGGGGTGCCGGTGAGCTCTTCGGCGCGGTAGCCGAGCAAGGCCTCGCAGGCATCGCTCACGAACACGATGGTGTCGTCCCGGTCGACCACGAACACGGTGTCCAGCATCAGGTGGATCAGCCTGGGGTAGAGCGCTTGCAGGTCGACGGGCATAGGGCGGGGGTGTCCGATACGGGTAGCCCGGTCATGGTCCGATCACGCAGGGCGGCCGCGCGATGTCCTGCAAGCCGCCGTGGGCCGCTCGCCGCGCCCGAGCAGCATACACAGGGTCGGGGGCGGGGCACTACCGGTACGCAAGTAAAATGGCGGCTGCTTCAATCGGTCTTGCTCGGTGGAAATGGCAATCGCCCCAGCAGCTCGATGATCGTCGCCGCGCAGCGCCCGTCGGGGTCCAGGTCAGGGTCGAAGACGGTCACCGTCATGCCCCGGCAGCGTCGATCCGCCACGAACGGGGTGAGGATCTTCACCAGGTCGTCGGGCGCGATGCCCGGTGAGCCGGGGCTGTCGACCGCGGGCATGATCGCCTGGTCCAGCACATCGACGTCGAGGTGTATCCAGAGCCCCTGGTCAGGCACCTGAGCGAGCGTTTCCCTGACCCGTGCGATGACCGCGTCCGGGCCGATGGCAAGCGCCTCGAACACGTCGATCCGGTTGATGGCCGTATGGTTTATGTCGGGCCAGGCGAAGTCATGGTCACGGTTCTCGCGCTCGCCCAGCTGGATAACCTGGGCATCGGCGACGAGCGGGCTGGTTATGCCGGGCCAGTCGGTCGCCAGCGCCTCGCCACGGCCGGTTGCCAGGGCCAGGTCCATGCCTGCGACGGCGCCGAGGCTCTGTGCCGGGTCGTAGTTGCCGGGGTGGCGGAAGTCGCTGTGCCCGTCGATGTGGAGAAGCGACAGCGGGCCTGCATGACGCGCACCGGCCAGTGCGCCGAGCAGGATGGAGCAGTCTCCGCCGAGGACCAATGCGAATTCATCCTGCAGCGTGGCGGCGCGCACCATGTCCGCCAGGGCGAGGTTGAACGCGCGCAGGGCGTGGCCATTGCGCAGGCGGGTGCCGGGCTGCGCCTCGGCTGAATAGGCCGGGCGCGGCAGATGCCTCACGGTGCTGGCCTTGATCGCCCGTAGCAGGCCAGCTGCAAGCAGGGCTGACGGGGCTCGCCAGGTACCGGGTTGGTGGCCGGGCCTCAGTGGGCTGAGGCCGAGGTTCGAGGGGGCGGCGATCACTTGCATGGCATGGTTCTCGCGAATGCGATGGCGCGGAGGTTGAAGAGAGGCGCCTGTACGACGCTACTGTCGTACAGGCGCGTGCAGCAGCGCTGGATCACCTGTCGCCCCAATCGCGCTCAGGTACGATCAGCCTGGGTGGCCATCAGAGCGTTGAGTTCTGCATAGCTGTGGGCCTTCAACCCACCGGTGTCGAGCTGCCCACTTTGCAGGAAGCGCTGGGTGAGGCCGCTCATGGCACCGTATAGAAACTCGGCGATGCTCGAACCGGCGCTCAGGCGGCGAACGCCAAGCCGTTGCAGTTCGGCAGGGCCGGGCAAGCCTGCGCGCCAGAGCAGGTTGACCGGCAGCGTCACTTCACGGCACAGCGTGGCGATCTCGCCGGGTTCGACCACGCCGGCGGCGAACAGCCCGTTCGCGCCACCTGCGGCATACTGCCTGGCACGCCGCAGGAGCTCTTCGAGGCGCTGCTCGGCGGGCAGCAGGTTCTTCAGGTAGACATCGCTGCGCACATTGATGAACAGGTCGACCCCGCGCTGGCTGGCGGCGTTTCTGGCGGCGTCGAGTTTGCGCAGGAGCTGTTCGGGGGACTGCGTGCCATCCTCGAGATTGATGCCCACCGCGCCTGCGTCGATGACGCTGCCCACGACCTTGGCGACCTGTTCGGGAACGTCCGAGTAGCCGCCTTCGATATCCACGGTCAGCGGTACGTTGAGTACCCTTGCCATCGACTCGACGGTGCCGGCCAGCAGCGCCAGGGGCAGCTTGTCGCCATCCTGATAACCATGGGACCAGGCCACGGCGGCGCTGCTGGTGGCGACCGCCTTGCTGCCCTGGCGCTCGACCAGGCGTGCGCCGCCGGCGTCCGCCACGTTGGCCAGGAGCAACAGCCCTTGCTGGTGAAGGTCATGAAAAACGCGATCCATTGCTGCCATGAGTGCATGACTCCGTTGAATATCCTGAAGAGGGATTGCTGCGCGCCCTAGATTGCCATTCAACCGGTCGGGCCTGCACGATTTTTCAAGATGTTCCAGGAAGCATTGCGGTGGCCTCCGGCCTCCTGTGGAACTTCAGCACGGGTCGGGATACTCGGGGCTGCTGATCAGCGGCGATAGTAGCGGCGGTCGTCGTCATAGCGATGGTGCAGGGCGCGATCATGGTGGCGGTCCCAGTAGCGTTGCCGCTCCATTGCCCGGCGGTGCTGCTCCCGGCGCCATTGTTCGCGGCGCCACTGCTCCCGGCGCCACTGCTCCCGGCGCCAGTCGTCGCGGTGGTCATGCCAGCGCTCGTCGTGGCGATAGCGGTCGTCATGGGCCAGCAATGGCGCCGATGGCCCGCTTGCCAGGCTTGGCCAGGGGTTTTCAGTGGCCTTTCGGTGCGCCAGGTCGAGGGTATGGGAGGGAGGTATCGAAGTCTTCATCGCTGCGGCGGTTGCCGAGCCTGCGGCCGCGAGTACGAACAGGCCAACGAGCAGCATGCATGGGGCAGGGATTTTCATGAGTGAAGACAACCTCTGATTGGCAATGAACGTGTGTTCGCTAGCTGTTGGAACAGCCGTGGAACGCACTCACCCAATAGACCGGGAAAATGGAAAAAGTTCTGCAGGGCGCGTACACCGCGGCTTGTCCTCCAGGCGTGCGCTGCAGGCGCTGTGGCGAGTATCTTGAAAGGCCTGCCCTTGGAGTGGGATGAAGCAACTGGTAGAAAGTAAATGATAAGAATTATCATAAGCGTCTTTCGCCCTCCCCAGAGAGTCGTCGTATGTCTTCAAGCAACCGCGAGCCGGCACTGGACCTGATCCAGAACACTGACGCCGAGCCGCTGGGGACCTGGGGTGGCCGGGTAAAGGTATCGCGGCGTGCATTGCTCGGCGGCCTGACCGCGAGCGCTGCGCTCCTCGCCAGTGGTTATGGCCTGAGCCAGTGCGGCGCGCTGCCAACCCTGCTCAGCGATTGCGCCACTGGTACGGGGCAGCGACGTGGCTGGCGGCTGGCGTCGGGCCTTTCAGTGCTACTGGACAGTCGCAGCGCGCTGGACAGCGTTGGCCGCGCCGTGACCTTGCAACGTGGACGGGTGCTGCTGGAGGTGACGCAGGGCACTGGAGTCAGCCTGCGAACTGCGCAGGTACGCATTCTGCCGGGGCAGGCGGCACGCTTCATCGTTCAGCAACAGGCCGGCGCCACCCTGGTGCAGATGCTCGATGGCGTGGCGTCGGTCGCGTGTGGTTCGACAGCGTCGGTGGCACTTGAAGGCGGTTGGCAGCAGCTGTTCGGCGACAAGGGCAGCACCCCGAGCGTTGCACTGCCGGATGGGGCCGGAGCCTGGACCCACGGACACCTGGTGGCCGAGAGCATGCCCCTGGCCGAGGTGCTGGAGGAGCTCGACAACTATCGCCCCGGCGTGCTCAGGTGCGACCCACGGATCGCGGGATTGCGGGTCAGCAGATCGTTGTCCCTCGACCAGCCGGACGACAGCCTGACGCTGCTGAGCGAAGTGCTGCCGGTCCGGGTCCAGCGGGTGCTGGGGTTCTGGGTCAACGTGGTGCCGGCCTGAGTCCGTCTGTTTCAGCGGCTGGACAGCGTGTGGCCGTGACCTGCAACGCGCCGGTCACTTACTTCACCTGGCCGTTGTACACCACGGTCGCGGCGCCATCCTTCTTGATGGTCAGCTTGTTGCCTTCGGCCAGGCTTTCGACCATTTCCGAACAGCCGTCCACTTCGGCCTTGCCGTCCACGTACTCACCGCTGGTGTCGAAGCTGAAGACATAGGTGGACGCCGGGCAGGCATTGCCGCCTTCGCCCGTGGACACTACCAGCACATATCGGCTCGGGCCGAAGGCGTAGGCTTTTTCGATGGCGACGTAGCCAGTGCCTTCGGTGTCGGCGACGATGGACTCCATGACGTTCATCACGCCTGCCCGAGACTGGTAGTTCAAAGCGGTGCCCAGTTCCATGCTCTGGACGCGGAACGGACCGGCGCCTTCGTCGCTGATCGGCAACGGTTCATAGGCGATGCTCGGCGCCAGCGGCGCGGTGACGGCAGGCTTGGCCAGTATCGCGGCCTGGGGCTGCGGGTTGACGCACTGGCCGCTTTCACAGATGCGCTCACCTTTGCAGTCGATGTCCTTGGCGCATTGGCCGGACACTGCGGTGGCCTGGTCGGCCTTGTCGCAGCCGGCGATGGCCAGGGTGAGAAGGGTGAGGGCAAGCAGTCGCTTCATCAGCGAAGTCCTTTTCATGGATGAGGGCCGCGTAGTATCGCCAATCCGTGGGCGGATGTCGTGGGGCTGTGAATCGACCTAGTTTGTTGACCAACAACTCCGGCCCCAGGTAGCGGTTGATCTGGTCGATATCGTCATTCCCCCAGGCTGCCCAGCGACGCCGCCCCGGCAGGCGGCCAGGACCGCCTGGATATCACGGCGCTGAACATTACCGCGGCGAGCTTTGCCGTCAATGTCAGCATTGCCGATGTGGGCGACGATACGCTGGTCAGTTTCGGTGGGCCCGACTCCATTCGTCTGGTCGGGGTGGCGGATGCGGCCAGTGTGACGGCGGCGGACTTCATCCTCGCGTCCTAAGGACGGCGCGTCGCGCATGCTGCGTGGAAAACAGGCTGGTGCGCCAGCCCGGTCGAATGCTTGTTTGCAAAGCCTGGAACCGGTTTGTAACGCCCATCTTAAACAGTTGCCGATGCCCTGCTGATTCTTAGCTTTTTTTGACGTTTTTCAATGCTGAATCAATGTGTTGAGCACTTTAAAACAAGTCGAAACACTTTCCGCTCTGGTAATTTCCTACGCAAAAGGTAGTTTTTCTCCGACGCCGCCGAACCCCCTTCGACGGCGTGTTTGAAACCACTGTCTGTACTAGCAAGTACAAAAGAAAATGGCCTGATCAAGTTGTCGTGGTGGAGCTGGATGCAACTTCCAAGTTTTGCCGGGGCCATTGTCGTGCCTGTGTGTGCGGGCAACCTTAGTTTGCCAATCATCAAGAAGGAACATGCATGATGACTTTCGAAATGGACATGATGAAAGCTGGTGTACGCCCTGATGCCCTGAAAACCGGTGTTCGTCCGGATGCGCTCAAGGCCGGGGAACGGCCGGATGCCATGAAGGCGGGTGTACGGCCAGACGCGATGAAGGCAGGCGTGCGTCCTGACGCCTGATTGCTGCAAGCGCCGATCACCGGGAACGGCCGGTGATCGGTCACTACAACCGTGATGTGGTTATTCATTGGCGCAAGGGAATGTCTGTCTATGTTTGACGTAAAGTTGTGGGACGGCTTTGACCAGAAGACCGCGAACGGGCGGGCGCCTTACTTGTTTGAGTCGATCTTGCCATTGAATGAAGGCTTTGCCGGGCCGCAAACAGTAGAGCAGGCGTTTTATGCCCTGGCCGAGCAGACGCTGCGCGAAAGTACCGACTGCCGTATTCGGGTATATGATGGCGAGGCGCGCCGGGATGAACTTATCGACCAGGCGTATGAACAGCCTCGTCTCGATAACGAATCGCTGGTCGCCTTCATGCAGCGCCTCACTGGCAAACAACGTTTCAGTCTGGTGATCAACAATCTCGAGCAGGTCAGCCCGCAATTGGCGGCAGACTTCGGTCGCTTCATCCGCTCGTTCTTCGAGTTCCGCGGCATGCCGATTGGCGGCGTGGAACAGGCCGCGTTCTGTGGCAACTATGCCGGCACGGCCTTCGGCATCCATGAAGGTTTCGAGCATGCCTTCCTGTGCCACCTCGGCCCGGGAGTGAAGGATTTCTATTGCTGGACCCGTGAAGAGTACCTGGCCCTCGCCGGCGGGCGTGCCCCGACCTTTGCCGATGCCGGCGCCTACGAGGCGTTGCTCAAGACCGGCAAGCTGTTCGTGCTCAAGCCCGGCGACGTGTTGTATCTGCCTGCCTCGGTCTACCACATTGGCCGGCAGGACCAGTATTCCGTGTCGGTGGCGCTGCCGTTCTATACCTATCCGCTGACCCGGTTTCTCGCTCGCCGGGTGATCCCCGACCTCAGTGAGCAAAGCCTGCCGTTCGATCAGGAAGGCATTTCGGCACTGCAGCCATTCGGTAGCCGCAACCCCCTGCTGTTACCGCTCGGGCAACTGCTCGACGATACATTGCGGCGCTGGAGCGATGCTGCGCTGCCGGAGTACCTCGGTTATCACTGGCACCGCCTGGTCAGCAATGGTGGTTGGGAACTGCCGCGCGCCATCTCGGCCCAGGTGCGCGAGGAACGCCCGTTGCACGAGCCGCTGGCACTCGCGATAGGGCAACGTATTCGCTTGCGCGCGCCGTTCCGCATCAGCCAGCAGGCGGCGTTGGACTGTGCCGTTGGACAGCGGCGGGTCTTCGCTGCCGCGCGTAGCGTGGTGCTCGATGATCCAGACGGTAGCCATGCCGCGTGGCTGGAGCAACTGAACAACCATGACGCCTTGCAGGTGCTTACCGAGCAGCAGCGAACGGTCGGCCAGGCGCTCTCGCGCACAGGTTGCCTGGAAGTGTTCTGAACCGAACCAAGGAGCGTTGAGCATGTACCGAAATTTTCCCAGCCTGGTGGATGATGACCTCGATCAGGCAAGCGCCACCCGCCAGGTGTTCGAGCAAGCGATTGGCCAGGGCCACGCTGTCATCACCGGCCACAGCCTTATCAGCGAACAATTTCGACCCATTGATTGCCCGTGTCTACCAGCAGATCTGGCAGCGGGTCGAGCCGTTGCAACTGAGTGCGGACGAGGCGCGCCTGTACATCGGCGAACTGTCGGTGTTCGCTCGCTACAATTCGACCTTGCTATTGCGGGCGGCCGACACGGTGCGCGGCTTCTGTCCGGAGCTGGCCCAGGAGCTGACGCGCAACTACCTCGAGGAGGGCGGCGAACGCGGCAAGCTGCCGGCACACTATGTGGTGTTCAGTGGCGCGTTGATCGCCGATCTCGGTCTGCGTGTCAACGGCTGGATGCCCAGGGCGGCCTCCACCCGCAGCCTGGTGTCGTTGATCGACGTGCTGGCGTGGTCGCACTGCCCTTCGACCATCCTTGGCATGTACTACGCCACAGAGGCAGTGGCTATCGCCGAGACCCGCCTGCTGCAGGCCATCACCGACCGGCTCGGGGAAGTGCTGGGGCGTGGCTGCGGCGCCGATCTTCCCCGGTTACACGATTACTACCGCATGCACCTGGATGAAGAGCATGCCGCCGCCAACGGCAAGGTAGCGGTGGAGCAGGGGCATCAGGACGGCATAGCCCATTTCATTCGCCAGGCTCCGCTGTTTGGCTTCCTCCAGCCGCAGGTGATCGACGGTTTCCTGCAGATGCTCAACCCCTTCGTCGATCAGTGGGTGGAGCTCAGTGCCATGGTCGACGCGGCTCGCGATGGCAAGGAGCCGGTAGCCCGATGAAAACCACCGTCTACAAAGGCGGCTGCCTGTGCGGTCGCATCCGTTTCGTCGCGACTGGCGTGCCGCGTTTTCCGCATACCTGTTCGTGCAGCATGTGCCAACGCCACTCTGGCAGCTTGACGCTGTGCTGGGTGGAATATGACAAGGACGCCGTGGAGTGGGTGGGCGAGGGCGGCATGCCGGCCCTGTACCGCTCTTCGGAGCACTCGAGCCGGGCATTCTGCCCCACCTGCGGCAGCAGCATCGGTGCCATCGACGACGCGCCCACCGTGGGGCTGTTGCTGGGTTGCTTCGACGCCAAGGGCGACAAGGCGCTGCGCCCGACCTCCCACTCGTTCACATCGTCCCGTCCACGCTGGTGGAAGATCGACCCCCAACCCTGAGCTGACTGCGGGCCGCGCGCGGCCCGCCACAAGGAGTGTGCATGTCCCCCGACACCCATCCGGTGCTCTACAAGGCGCTGATGCTGCGGCGTATCCGCCAGATGCTCGACAGCGCAGGCTACCTCGAGATCATGACCCCCATCCTGCGCCGCTATCCCGGTGATGCCGACCGGCCTCGCCTGCAGTTGAGCGATGGCCGCTGGCTGCGTGAGTCCTCGGCCTTTGCCTTGCGTTGCAACCTGCAATACGCGCCGGCGGTCTACGAACTGGCGGCGTGCTTCCGGCCAGACGCGCTGGATGCCACCCACCTGCCCGAGTTCACCATGCTCGATCTCTATCGCCAGGATGCCAGCCTTGGTGAAATGCTGGACCTGGCTTGCCGGCTGGTGCAAGCCTTCTATCCGGGTCCGATCCAGGTGCTGTCGTTCGCCAGCCACCTGCGTGACGACCTGGGCATCGACCTGTTCGCCGACCCGGCGGCAGGTGATGCGCTGGTGCGAGCTTTCCGCCAGCTGTATGACGAGCCGGATATCTCGCCGCTGTGGTTGATCGACCGCTACATCACCGAGCAGATCGAGCCTTTGTCGCGTGGTTGCTGCATGGTGGTGACCGATTTCCCGCTGCTGCCAGAGGTACGCGCCAGGCGGCGTGACGGCGCTGGCGCGATCGTCGAGCGTTTCGAGATCCTCATCGATTGCGTGGAAGTGGTCCATGGCTATACCGACGAGGACGACCCGGACCGCTTCGAGGCCCAGGCCCGTCACCTGGCGAGTTTCGGCCCTGAGGACGCGATCATGTGCGCCTTGATGCGCGACGGCAGCGTACCGCCGCGCAGCGCCGGTTTCGGCGTCGGGATCGAGCGCTTGTGTCGCATGGGGTTGGGGCTGGACAGCGTCGAGCCGCTGCGCACCTCACTACCGTTCACCGCACCCTAGGCCCGTTCAGCGAGGACTTGCGATGCCGACGCTCGAACAACTGTTACCCATGGCGCTGCTTGCCGCGCTGATCCTGGTGGTGCCGGGGCCTACCAATACCTTGCTGTTCTCGGCTGGCCTGCAGGTCGGCCTGCGTCGCGCCTTGCCCCTGGTCGGTGCGGAGGCCGCAGGCTATGGCCTGTCGATACTGGCCTGGGGCAGTGTCCTGTTGGTGGTTGCGGCCGATCGGCCCTGGCTGCTGAGTGGCATGAAATGGCTGTGCGCGCTGTACCTGCTGTGGCTGGCGATCAAGCTATGGCGTTGTGGCGCGGCACGCCTGGTGGCGGAGCGACGCAGCACGGGGCGTTTCGAGGTGTTCCTGGCGACCTTGCTCAACCCCAAGGCCTTCCTGTTCGCCAGTAGCGTCTTTCCGCTGTCGGCGTTCCAGTCGGTGCAGCAGTTCGCCTGGTTCATGGGCGTGTTCCTGCTGGTGCTGGTCCCGATCGGTAGCCTGTGGACCTGCCTAGGCCACCTGCTGACCTTGCGCAGCGCCTGGTCTATGCATGCTGGCACTTTCCTGCGCACAGCCTCGGTGATGCTCATGCTGTTTTCTGCCTCGATCGCCTACTCCACGCTGGACGGGACCGACGAGCGCGCCGAGCAGGTGGCGCTGGGCCGCATCCTGCTACCCATGGCCTGACCCATGAACCCCGCTAAGGAAGCGCACCATGTTCAAGACGCTGTTCACTGGCCTGCTGGCTGGTGTGTGCAACCTGCTGCTGACCGGACTGGTCAGTGCCGCCGGTAACCTGACCCTGTACAACTGGGAGAGTTACACCAGCCCCGAGCTGCTGGCCAGGTTCGAGCAGGCCCACGGCATCAAGGTGCGGCTGATCGAGTACCGCACCAGTGAAGCGGCGCTGGCCGAGTTGCGCGAGGGCAAGATAGAGGCGGACCTGGCGGTGGTCGCCAGCAACTTTCTGCCCGCCTGGCGCGAGGCGCACCTGTTGCGGCCGAGCGGGGCGGCCAGCCTGGGCAACTTCCGGCATGTCCAGGCCGCCTGGGCCGATCCGCCATTCGACCCACGGCGCGAGCATTCGCTGCCATGGGCATGGGGTGTGGTGGGTGTGACGGTGCATGGCGACCGCTACAGCGGCGATATCGATACCTGGTCAGTGGTCCTGGATCCACCCGCAGCCCTAGTCGGCACCATCAATATCGGTGCCGATCTCAACGAGGTGATCTACGCCGCGGTGCGCTTGCATGGCGGGCGCATGTGCGAGGCCGATCCCGCGCTGATGGCCAAGGTGCGGACGACCTTGCTCAAGGCGAGGCCAGCCTGGAAGGCGCTGGACTATGGCAGCGTGGCAATGATGGCCAGCGGGCATTTCCAGGCGAGTATCGACTGGAACGGCGCGGCCCTGCGCCAGCGCCTGGCCAATGCCCACATCCATTTTGGCCTGCCGCGCGAGGGGACACAGGTGTTCAGCGATAGCCTGGTGCTGCTGGCTCAGGCGCGCAATGTGGAGAATGCGCGGTTGTTCATGGACTTCGTGCTCGAGCCGCGCAATGCCGCGCTCAATTCGACGTTTCACGGCTATGCCACAGGCATCGAAGGCGCCGATGCTTTTCTGCCCGAGCACCTGAAGACAGCGCCCGAACTGAATATCCCCCAGGCGGTGCTGGATAACGCCGAGTTCACCTTGGCCTGCCCGCCTGCGGTACAGGCGCGCTACGCCAGCCTATGGGAGGAGTTGCAGCGCTGGCCGGCAAGCGCTGCGGTGAGGAGGGCGTACTGCTCGACGAAGCAATCCGCCTTGCCCGCCGACATCGTTGTACTTTCGAGGGTGAAACTCTGCTTTGCTTCCAGCAGACGTTGGCGGATGAAGTCGGCGGTTTCCCAAACCTGAAACGGGGCCGTCGAGCGGCCCCGCAGATCCGGTGTTGGTCTTCAGAAGCCGAAGTCGCTCAGGCCCGGGTGATCGTCCGGACGGCGTCCCAGTGGCCAGCGGAACTTGCGCTCGGCTTCGCTGATGGGTTGTTCGTTGATGCTGGCGTGGCGATTGCGCATCAGGCCGTCCTCGGCGAACTCCCAGTTCTCGTTGCCATAGGCGCGGTACCACTGGCCGCTGTCGTCGCGGTACTCATAGGCGTAGCGCACGGCGATGCGGTTGTCGGTGAAGGCCCAGAGCTCCTTGATCAGGCGGTATTCGAGCTCGCGGTTCCACTTGCGGGTGAGGAAGGCCTGGGCCTCCTCGCGGCTGTTGCAGAATTCAGCGCGATTGCGCCAGCGGGTGTCGGTGGTGTATGCCAGGGCCACCTTGGCCGCGTCGCGGCTGTTCCAGCCGTCTTCGGCAAGACGGACTTTCTCGATGGCGGTTTCACGGGTGAACGGCGGCAGTGGGGGGCGGGACATCGTGGTCAATCCTCAAGTTCGGTGGGCTTGGTTCGCAGGATCGAGATTAGTCCGTTCGGTTGGCGGGGAGAATCGGTGCTCTCGGCACTTCATAATTACTATTTGAGGAACAATCCCCCGCCTGGCCCGGCTGTCTATAGTTACCCCAGACATTTGCTGGAGCCCGCCATGACCCTGATCAGCCGCGAACCCTGGTGGCTCGTCCCGCCCAAGCCCGGACAGACCGAGCAGGACCTGCACTGGGGCTACCTGGAAATCTACGCCGACGGCCGCACCGTGTTCGTCGACCAGCGCCCCAGTGAGCGGGAGCTGGCCGAACGCAAGAGCTGCCGTAACTTCCCCGACGCCGAAAAGCCCTGAGTCAACCTTCGAGCTGCGCCAGGCGCGTCTCCAGCGCCGCCACCCGTGCTTCCAGTGCCTCGATGCGCTCGTCCGCCGCGCTGGCGCGCGTGCCGCCTTCTTGCTGGCGGGCTGCGAGAATCGCCTCGATCTCGGCCGGGTCGCCCAAAGCGTGGGTGTAGCGGTCTTCGCGCTGGCCGGCCTGGCGCGGCAGGTGCAAGGCCAGGCCACGCGAGACCAGGCGCTCGAGCTGGTGCTGGACCTGATCGACATCCTCGAATTCATGCAGGCGGTTGCTGCGGGTCAGCAGTTCGCTGAGGGTCTGTGGGCCACGCAGGAACATCAAGCCCATCAGCACCAACTGCGCCGGTACCAGCTCCAGGCCCTTGTCCACCCGCTGTTCCCAGCGGTCGGCGCGGCTGCCCATCTGCAGGCGGGCCATCTCCTGGTTCTCCAGGGCGCGCAGGGCCTGCCCGACCTGGCCGGGGGAGAGGTTCATGACGGGTTCACGGCTGGTCTTCTGGTTGCAGGCCAGGACCAGGGCATTGAGGGTCAGAGGGTAGGTTTCCGGGCTGGTGGCCTGTTTCTCGATCAGCGAGCCGAGCACGCGGATCTCGATGCTGTTGAAACGGCCTTCGCGGGTGCTTTCGTGTTCTGACATGGCCCTGTCTCATTGCGAGGAAAAGGCCACTAGCCTAGGTAAAGCGCCGGGCTTAAGCAATCTATCGCGGCTCAAGCCGGCTCCCACCGGGTGTGGGGCAGGCTTGAGCCGCGACGGGGCTTCAGGCGCTGCGCCGCTCCATGGCCTGGCAGGCCGCGGCGGTGAACAGCACGTCGGTCGAGGAGTTCAGGGCGGTCTCGGCCGAATCCTGCAGCACGCCGATGATGAAGCCGACCGCCACCACCTGCATGGCGATTTCGCTGGGGATGCCGAACAGGCTGCAGGCCAGCGGGATCAGCAGCAGCGAGCCACCGGCCACGCCCGAGGCACCGCAGGCGCAGACCGCCGCCACCACACTGAGCAGCACCGCGGTCGGCAGGTCCACCGGGATACCCAAAGTGTGGACGGCGGCCAGGGTGAGCACAGTGATGGTGATCGCCGCGCCGGCCATGTTGATGGTCGCGCCCAGTGGGATCGATACCGAATAGGTGTCCTCATGCAGGCCGAGTTTTTCCGACAGCGCCAGGTTGACCGGGATGTTGGCCGCCGAGCTGCGGGTGAAGAACGCGGTAATGCCGCTTTCTCGCAGGCACAGCAGGGTCAGCGGGTACGGGTTGCGGCGGATCTTCCAGAACACGATCAGCGGGTTCATCACCAGCGCCACGAACAGCATGCAGCCGATCAGCACGCCCAGCAGGTGCAGGTAGCCGAGCAGCGCGTCCAGGCCCGACTGCGCCAGGGTGGCGCTGACCAGGCCGAAGATGCCCAGCGGGGCGAAGCGGATCACCACGCGCACGATCAGGGTCACGCCGTTGGACAGGTCCTCGACCACGGTGCGGGTGGTGTCATTGGCATGGCGCAGGGCCACGCCCAGGCCGATGGCCCAGGTCAGCACGCCGATGAAGTTGGCGTTGAGCAGTGCGTTGACTGGGTTGTCCACGGCGCTGAGCAGCAGGTTCTGCATCACTTCGGCGATGCCGCCAGGAGCGCTGAGTGCGGCCTCGCCCGTGGTCAGTGCCAGGTTGGACGGGAACAGCATGCTCGCCACCACAGCCACCACTGCCGCGGCGAAGGTGCCCAGCAGGTACAGCCAGAGGATCGGGCGGATGTGGGTTTCCTGGCCATGGCGGTGGTTGGCGATCGAAGCCATCACCAGGATGAACACCAGGATCGGTGCCACGGCCTTCAGGGCGCTGACGAAGACCTTGCCGAGGAACCCCAGGTCGCGGGCCACGGAGGGGGCGAGCAAGGCCAGGGCGATGCCGGCCACCAGGCCGATGCAGATCTGCGTCACCAGGCCGGTGCGATTGATGAGGCGAAGGATGGGGGTCATGTGCAGCGCAATCCAGTTACGTGAAAGGGCGCGACTTTATCACAGTCCTTGCTGGCCCCTGTAGGCGCAGGGTTACCAGTGGAACAACTCCCGCCGCGCACCCTCGGTGATCGCCAGGATCCCCGGGTGCTTGACCTTGCGCTCCACCGAAATGGCGTAGAACGACTCGTTCACCGCCTCGGTCTGGCCGATCAGGCGCACGCTGTACTGGCGGCAGACTTCCTCGGCGATCACGCTGGGGGCGACGAAGATGCCGCTGCCCGACTGGCCGAAGGCCTGCATCAATGCGCTGTCGTCGAATTCGCCGACGATGCGCGGCTGCACCTGCTGCTCGGCCAGCCAGCGCAGCAGACGGCTGCGCAGCACGGTTTCCTGGCCGGGGATCAACAGCGGCGCGTCGTCCAGGCAGGCGGGAAAGGGCTGCTTCAGGCGTTCGGCCAGGGAGGGTGTGGCAAAGAAGCTCAGGCCGCATTCGCCGAGTTTCTGGCTGTAGCCCTTGATGTCCAAGTGGTTGGGCATGGGGCTGTCGGAGATCACCAGGTCCAGGCGCTGGATTGCCAGATCCGCCAGCAAGCGTTCGAGTTTGTCCTCGCGGCAGCTGATGCGCAGTACCTCGTCCAGCTCCATGGTCGGCGCCAGCAGGCGGTAGACGATGGACTTGGGCACCACGTCGGCCACGCCCACGCGAAACAGGATCTGCTCTTGCGGCCCCGCGCGCAGCATGGCCTCCAGTTCGCCGCCGATCTGGAACATCTGCTCGGCGTAGGCCAGGGCCTGGCGCCCGGTCTCGGTCAGTTCCAGCTGGCGTCCTACGCGTTGGAACAGTTCCAGGTTCCAGGTCTGCTCGAACAGGCTGATCTGGCCGCTGATGGTTTGCGGGGTGAGGTTGAGCTGTTCGCTGGCGCGGGCGATGCTGCCAGTCTTGGCCACCGCCCAGAAATAGTGGAGCTGGCGATAGTTGAGCATGCCTGTCTCGATTCGGAAAAACCGAAGTATACACGCTGAAAATACGAATTTTCCGGATGTTTCAGCCTCTCTAGAATGCCACCCCATCAGGCGCATGGCGCGCCGCCCGGAATTCGACAAGCGAGGACCTCATGCTACAACTCAAATCCATTGGCACACCGCTGGTGTTGGTACTGGCCCTGTTCGCCATGTCCGGTTGCGACCAGGCCGAGAAATCCGCTCAGCAGATGCTCGACCAAGCCGCCGAGACCGCCAAGCAGGCCATCGACAAGACCAACGACGCCGCCCAGCAGGCCTTGAGCGACGCCATCGGCAGCGATGGCGAGAAAGCCAAGGCCGAAGACGACAAGAAAGACACCCAGGACATCTGAGAGCAGGACTGACCAATGGAATATTTGCTGGAACTCGCCGCAAGCCCCACCGCCTGGGTTGCCCTCGCCACCCTGGTAGCTATGGAAGTCGTGCTGGGCATCGACAACCTGATCTTCATCTCCATCCTCACCAACAAGCTGCCCGAAGCCTATCGTTCCAAGGCGCGGCGCATCGGTATCAGCATGGCTTTGATCATGCGCCTGGCGCTGCTCAGCACCGTGGCCTGGATCGTCCAGCTGACCGAGCCTGTGGTCGAGGTGTTCGGCCACACGTTCTCGTGGAAGGACATGATCCTCATCGCCGGTGGTCTGTTCCTGCTGTGGAAGGCGACCAAGGAGATTCATGAAAGCGTCGACCCACATGGCGCCAAGGAAGAGTCCAAGGCCGGCAACGCCGTGACCATCGGCTTCACCGCGGCGATCTTCCAGATCCTGCTGCTGGACATCGTCTTCTCGATCGACAGCATCATCACCGCCGTGGGCATGACCGAGCACCTGCCGATCATGATCATCGCCGTGATCAGCGCCGTCATCGTGATGCTGGTGGCCGCCGACCCGCTGGCCAAGTTCATCAACGACAACCCGACCGTGGTGATGCTGGCCCTGGGCTTCCTGATCATGATCGGCATGACCCTGATCGCCGAAGGCTTTGGTGCCCATGTGCCGAAAGGCTACGTGTACGCCGCCATGGCGTTCTCGACTGCGATCGAGATTCTCAATATCCTGGCGCGTCGGGCGCGTTTGAAGCGTGAGGCTGCCGAGGGCTGACCTGGCGTGAAACCATCGCGGGGCAAGCCCGCTCCCACAAAGAACATGTCTTGTGGGAGCGGGCTTGCCCCGCGATGCGTTTCAGGAAAGCTTCAGCTCAATGTGCTCCGGCATGCCGACGCGCACGGCGCACAGGTTGCGGTTTGACCAAGGCTTGAGGGGGCAGGTGATGTGGGTGTGCATGCCGGCGCACGATGCGCAGTACACCCCAGAGCATGGCGGCCGCGACGCTCAGCCACATGCCGACCAGCATTAGAATTGCCATTGTCAGGCTCATGTGTGCCTCCTTCTCTCCGGCGAGCCAGGCTCGCCATCCAGACACTGCTTTAGTCTAGCCTGTAGCCTGTGACGTTCCATTGACCGAAGGTCTAGTACTTGGGTTGTTTCGTTCCAAGCCCGCATCGGGCTATACCCGAAGCCGCCCGCGCCCTATGATCGGCACTCATGGCCGGGCACCGCCTGCCTGGCGCTGGATCATGCGAGTGTCCATGTTGCAGAAACTCATCACGTCCCGGGCCCTTGGCCCACGTCGCCTGCTGGCCGCCTGCCTGGTGGCGGCTACGTTGTCGGGTTGCGCCAGCGCGCCACCGGCCGCGCTCAAGGGCCTGCCACAGCGGGTCGAGATCAGCAGCGTTCCTTTCTACGGCGGTAAAGCCAACCACAGTGGCGCGATGGCCCTGGCCGCCGTGTTGTCGCAGCAGGGCGCACCGATCACGCCTGGCCTGCTCGACAAGCCGTTGGGCCTGCCTGCCGCCGCCGAATCCCTGGAAACCGGCATTCCTCGGGTTGCCCGTGAATACGGCAGAGTCGTCTACCCGCTGGACAAACATTTGGATGCCTTGCTCGCCCAAGTGGCGGCCGGTTACCCGGTGCTGCTGCGTTATCAGGAAGGTTCGGCGTGGTGGAGCGAGCCGCGCTATGCGGTGCTGATCGGCTATGACCGCTACAAGCAGCGGGTATTGCTGCGCTCGGGCATGCATCGGCGCCAGTTGATGGCCTTCGATGATTTCGAGTCGGCGTGGGCCAAGGAGGGGAACTGGGCGGTGTTGCTGCAATCGCCACGGCAACTTCCGGCCCAGGTGGATCGCCAGCGCTGGCTGCAGGCGGCGGATGAACTGGCCCGTTCGGGGCAGGAGATCGCGGCGAAGCAGGCTGTCACCAGCTTGGGGCGCTGAGGCTGAAATGATCGCGGGGCAAGCCCGCTCCCACAAGATTGGCCTTGTGGGAGCGGGCTTGCCCCGCGATGGCTTTACATCAGAAGCCCAGGCGATCGCGCAGGCTGTAGTACCAGGCACCGATGGCGCTGAACGGCACACGCAGCATCTGGCCGCCCGGGAACGGGTAGTGCGGCAGGCCGGCGAACGCGTCGAAGCGTTCGGCCTGGCCGCGCAGGGCTTCGGCCAGCACCTTGCCCGCCAGGTGGGTGTAGGTGACGCCGTGGCCCGAGCAACCCTGCGAGTAGTAGATGTTGTCGCCGATGCGGCCGACCTGCGGCAGGCGCGACAGGGTCAGCAGGAAGTTGCCGGTCCAGGCGTAGTCGATCTTGACGTCCTTGAGCTGCGGGAAGGCCTTGAGCATCTTCGGACGGATGATCGCCTCGATGTTCGCCGGATCACGCGCACCGTATACCACGCCACCGCCGAAGATCAGGCGCTTGTCGCTGGTCAGGCGGTAATAGTCGAGCAGGTAGTTGCAGTCCTCGACGCAGTAGTCCTGCGGCAGCAGGGTGCGGGCCAGTTCCTCGCCCAGCGGCTCGGTGGTGATCACCTGGGTGCCGCAGGGCATCGACTTGGCAGCCAACTCCGGTACCAGGTTGCCCAGATAGGCATTGCCGGCGACGATGATGAACTTGGCGCGCACCTTGCCTTGCGGGGTATGTACCACCGGGTTGGCGCCACGTTCGATGCGTACGGCCGGGGTTTGCTCATAAATGATGCCGCCCAGCGACTCGACCGCGGCGGCTTCGCCTAGGGCCAGGTTCAGCGGGTGGATATGGCCGCCGCTCATGTCGAGCATGCCGCCTATATAGCTGTCGCAGGCCACCACTTCACGGATGCGCTTCTGGTCCATCAGCTCCAGCTGGTTGTGGCCGAAGCGTTCCCACAGGCGTTTTTGCGATTCCAGGTGGCCCATCTGCTTGCTGGTCAGCGCTGCGAACACGCCGCCGTCCTTCAGGTCGCACTGGATGTCGTACTTGGCCACGCGCTCACGGATGATGCGCCCGCCCTCGAAGGCCATCTGGCCGAGCAGTTGCGCCTGCTTGGGGCCGACGGTGCGCTCGATGACATCGATGTCACGGCTATAGCTGTTGACGATCTGACCACCGTTGCGGCCCGAGGCGCCGAAACCGACCTTGGCGGCCTCGACGATGCTCACCTTGAAGCCGTTCTCCAGCAGGAACAGGGCGCTGGACAGGCCGGTGTAGCCGGCACCGATGATGCATACATCGGTTTCCACCTCACCCTGCAGCGCCGGACGTGGCGGCACCGGGTTGGCCGAGGCGGCGTAGTAGGACTGGGGGTAGGGGGTGTTTGCCATGCTCGAGGAACCTCGTGTTTTATATTTTTAACGAATGTACCGATGCTATCAATAATAATAAACACCCGCTAGTCGTCCGGTGAAAATCCTTTACGCCCCCCTGGACCTCGGCCTTTCTATAAATAGTTTAAGATTCAGTAGCTTAGCGTGAAAAAAACAGTTGACAGGGTATCTGGATCGCGTAGAATGCGCCCCACACGACAGGCACATAGCTCAGTTGGTTAGAGCACCACCTTGACATGGTGGGGGTCGTTGGTTCGAGTCCAATTGTGCCTACCAAATCAGAAGAGGGCGATCCGCAAGGATCGCCCTTTTTGCTTTTGGTCGCTTCCAGCGGGCGAGCCGCATGCGAGATCGGCCGGTGAAGGCCTTGTCCGCAGGTCGCCGGGATGGCTCCGATGAATTTCGCAAAGTTTTTGATTTTTTTGAAAAAAACGCTTTACAGGTGCGCAGTTGATCACTAATATGCGCCCCACACGACAGGCACATAGCTCAGTTGGTTAGAGCACCACCTTGACATGGTGGGGGTCGTTGGTTCGAGTCCAATTGTGCCTACCAAATCAGAAGAGGGCGATCCGTAAGGATCGCCCTTTTTGCTTTCCGCCGTTCCATGGCCGCCGACACACGTTGCAACTTTCCACCTTCGCCTCATCCCTGCGGTCGAGCGGTTCGCTCATGCTAGAATCCGCCCCTTCGAATCTGGAGGTACAGGCGTGCGCAAACTGGCGGTGGTAATGGCGGTGTTGGCCCTGGCGGGCTGTAACAACGAGGTCGAAGGCGTGCATAAGCAGGTGGCCGAACACCTGAACAACCCCAAGACGGCCAAGTTCGCCAACGTGCGCTTCGATACCCAGGGCTCCATCTGCGGCCAGGTGCGCGGCAAGGATGACGCCGGTCAGTACGAGGCTTATCGCAGCTACGTGGCGATCAAGCACGACGGTCAGTACGAGATCCTCATCGACGAAACCGGCAACAACCTGCGTATCCGCGAAGTCTGCGGTGGCGCCGACCTACAGCGCCGCGCCGAGGCGCTGGCCGACCAGCCGGCGCCGGAAGGCTGGGATGTCGAGGTGATCCAAGGGCCGAACATGGGCGCCCTGACCGACATGACCGCACGCCTGATCGAAAAGGGCATCCCATCCTGGGTCGAGTACCGCGACGGCAAGCCGGTGGTGCTGATGGGGCCGTTCCCGGTCAAGGCCGATGCCGATGCGCGCAAGGCCGAGGTGATGGCCAAGCTGGGCACCGACTCGATCGTCATCCAACACGGCGTCAAGCGCTGACTCTCATGCGCGCCTGCCCAGCTTCGAGCCTGGGCAGGTATCAGGTGGCGCGCGGGCTTGCCTCGCGTTCGGAACCGATGTCCTCGAACACGCTGATCAGATGTTCGGGTTGCCCATCGGCGCGGCGCTCCAGCGAGGTGCGTGCCCGCACCCAGAGGTAGTGCCCGTCCTTGTGGCGCACACGTTTCTGCACCTCGTATCGCTCGATTTCGCCGGCCAGCATGCGTCGCAGTAGCGCCAGGTTGTCCGGCAGGTCGTCGGGGTGGGTGAGTTGCTGGAACGTCGTGCCGTACAGCTCGTCCTCTCGGTAACCCAGCAGTTCGCAAAGGCTGCCGTTGACCCGCTGCCAGCTGCCATCCGGGTCGATGTAGGCGAGCGCCCCCCAGGCCAGTTCGAAGATGGTGCGAAAGCGCGCCTCGCTCTGGCGCAACTCCTCTTCGGCCACCTTGCGCTCAGTGTTGTCCATGCTGATGCCGACCATCTTCACCGGGCGCCCGGCACTGTCGCTGAGCACCGTGGCGCGTGAGGCGATCCAGCGTTGGTCGCCGTCGGGGCGGGTGATGCGAAAGTCGCACTCGCAGCCGGTGCCGTCGGCCACGGCCTGGGCATACATGCCCTGCATATGGCTGGCGTCCTCGGGGTGGATGTGTTCCCAGAAGTCCTCGTTGCGCCGTAGTGGCCAGCCATACACCGCCTCGACGTTGGGCGAGTAAGTCACTTCGTCGGTGACCAGGTTCCATTCCCAGGTGACGATGCGCGCACCCTCCTGGGCTAGCTTCATGCGCGTCTCGCTCTCCATGATCTCGGCGGTGTAGCGGCGACGCACGTCGGTCATCGGCAGCTCGACTACCTCGGCCTGCTGCACGCTGTGCAGGGCCTCTTCGCCATAGCGCAGCCAGATCCAGTTAACCTTGAGCAGGTCGGCCAGCTTGCGCAGGTTGGCGTAGTCGATCTCGCCACCGCGGGTCCATTTGTGTACCGCCGTGCGCGAGATCCCCAAGGCCGTGCCCACCGCCTGCAGGGTCAGCTTGTGGTGTTCGAGCAGTTCCTTGAGGCGAAAGGCGAAGCTGTTTTCCGTCATGGGTGCTGGATCCTTGGGCGTGGACGAGGCGGTCAGTATACCTGAGCTGTCAACTTCAGGTTGACAGCGCGGTTGCCGCAACCGACGGCGCCGGTTAACGTGGCGCCTGAGCCATAAAGGACAGGGATGCACAGCATGAGCCGATCACTGGAACTCAATCGCGCCAGTTGGGATGAGCGGGCGCCGCTGCACGCCGCTTCGAAGGACTACGAGGTCGAACGCTTTGTCGCCGAATCCGGCCATCTGTCCGAGGTAGTGCGTTTCGACCTGCCGCGCCTGGGCGATATCCATGGCCTGCGCGCTGCGCACCTGCAATGCCATATCGGTACCGACACCTTGTCGCTGGCGCGCCTGGGCGCGGATGTTTGCGGCCTGGACTTCTCTGCCGCCTCGCTGGCCCAGGCGCGTGACCTGGCCGAACGTTGCGGCGCTGGTATCGCCTATGTCGAAGCGGACGTCTACCAGGCAGCACAGGTGCTGCCTGTCGGTAGTTTCGATCTGGTCTACACCGGCATCGGCGCGTTGTGCTGGCTGCCGAGCATCGAGCGCTGGGCGCAGGCGGTGGCGGCATTGCTCAAACCGGGCGGGCGTCTGTTCCTACGCGATGGCCACCCGATGCTGATGGCGGTCAACGAAGATTACGAGGACCGTTTGCAACTGGAGTATCCGTACTTCGAGCGCGAGGCGCCGACCGTGTGGATCAGCGACCAGACCTACGTCGACACCGAGCAGGCCCTGACGCAGACCGAAACCCATGAGTGGAACCATGGCCTCGGCGAGGTGATCACCGCGCTGTTGCGCAACGGCCTGCGCATCACCGGCCTGGAAGAGCACCAGAGCATCCCCTGGGAGGCGTTGCCTGGGCAGATGGCGTTGGGTGATGACGGCGAGTGGCGCCTGATCGAGGCGCCCTGGCGATTGCCGTTGAGCTACACGTTGCAGGCGATAAAGGTCTAGACAGCAGGCTTTGTGGGAGCGCGCCCGCTCCCGCATGCCAGTCAGGCCTGGTGTACCGTCACGACAGGAACCCGCCGTCCACATTGAGCGCGGTGCCGGTGGTATAGCTGGAGGCGTCGCTGGCCAGGTACAGCACCGCCCCGGCCATCTCGCTCGGGTCGGCCACGCGCTTGAGCGGGATCTGCTGCAACGCGGCATTGCGGATGCTGTCGTTCTTCACCAGCGCCGAGGCGAACTTGGTGTCGGTCAGGCCCGGCAGCAGGGCGTTGCAGCGGATGCCGAACTGCGCGCACTCCTTGGCAAACACCTTGGTCATGTTGATCACGGCCGCCTTGGTCACCGAGTAGATGCCCTGGAACAGCCCTGGCGAGACACCGTTGATCGAGGCCACGTTGATGATGCTGCCGCCACCGTTCTCGCGCATCAGCTTGCCGGCTTCCACCGACATGAAGAAGTAACCGCGGATATTGACGTCGACGGTCTTCTGGAAAGCGCCCAGGTCGGTATCCAGCACGTTGCAGAACTGCGGGTTGGTGGCGGCATTGTTGACCAGGATGTCGAGGCGCCCGAACTGCTCGCGGATGCCGGCGAACACCTGTTGGATCTGCTCCATCTCACCGATATGGCAGGCCACCGCGGTGGCCTTGCCGCCGGCGGCTACGATCGCCTCGGCCACCTGCTGGCAGCCGTCAAGTTTGCGGCTGGAGACGATCACATGGGCGCCCTGCTGGGCCAGCAGGTGGGCGATGGCTTCACCGATGCCACGGCTGGCACCGGAAACGAAGGCGATCTTGCCGTCGAGGTCGAACAGGTGGGTCTTGGACATTCGGGTATTCCTTATTGTGGGCCGGGTTACAGGCTGGATTTGCCGATCAGTTGCAAGCTCATGTGCTCCAGCAGCTTGTTCATGTGGATGAACTGGGCGAAGCGTTTGTCCTGGGTCTGGCCGTGGAAGAAGCGGTAGTAGATCTGCTGGACGATGCCGGCCAGGCGGAACAGGCCGTAGCAGTAATAGAAGTCGAAATTGTCGATGCGAATGCCGGCGCGTTCGGCGTAGTAGTCGACAAACTGCTGGCGGGTCAGCATGCCCGGAGCATTGCTCGGCTGGCGACGCATCAGCTGTACTGGCGCAGGGTCGCTGGCTTCGATCCAGTAGGCCAGGCTGTTGCCCAGGTCCATCAGCGGATCGCCGATGGTGGCCATTTCCCAGTCCAGCACGCCGATGATGCGCATCGGGTTGGCGCTGTCGAGGATGACATTGTCGAAACGGTAGTCGTTATGCACGATGCCCGGACGCGGGTGGTCAGCGGGCATCTTCTCGCGCAGCCAGGCGATCACCTGTTCCCAGCGCGGTGCGTCGGGGGTCAGGGCTTTTTCATAGCGGCTGGCCCAGCCTTCGATCTGGCGCTGCACATAACCTTCCGGCTTGCCCAGGTCTGCCAGACCGCATGCCTGGTAGTCCACCTGGTGCAGCTCGACCAGGCGATCGATGAAGCTTTTGCACAGCGCCTCGGTGCGGCCGGCGTCCAGGTCGAGTTCGGCGGGGATGTCCGAGCGCAGGATGATGCCGTTGACCCGCTCCATCACGTAGAACTCGCCGCCGATCAGCGCTTCATCGGTGCAATGCACGAAGGCCTTGGGGCAATAGGGGAAACCGGCATTGAGCTGATTGAGAATGCGGAACTCGCGGCCCATGTCGTGGGCCGACTTGGCCTTGTGGCCGAATGGCGGGCGGCGCAGGACGAATTCCCTATCCGGGTAGGCCACCAGGTAGGTCAGGTTCGAGGCGCCACCGGGAAACTGGCTGATGGTCGGGCTGCCCTGCAGGCCAGGTATATGACCCTTGAGGTACGGATCGATGACGGCCGCGTCGAGTTCTTCGCCGGGGCGTACCTGGGTGGACTGGTCGGTGAGCGTCATGCGATTTCCTTATGATCGATAGCAAGGACTATTGGCTAATCTAATTTCCTGTCAAAGCTGGTACAAGCGTGCCAGACACTTATTGGCCTGGGTGTTGCCGGTCGATCAATGGCCCTGATGAACGGGCTTTGCGCGGGCGAAAAAAAACCGAAGCGCATCAGGCTTCGGTTTTTTTCATTCGCGATCTACCGCGCCAGTCAGGCCGGGAACAGCTCGCTGAGCTTCATCGACAGCATCATGTCGCCTTCGACGCGCAGCTTGCCGCCCATGAAGGCCTGCATGCCGTCGGTGTCACCGCTGACGATGCCCTTGAGGGTTTCGCTGTCCATTACCAGGGTGCAGTTGGCGTCGGCGTTCTCGCCTTCCTGGATCTCGCAGGTACCGTCCTTGACCAGCAGGGCGTAGTGCTTGTCTTCGTCGGTGATGTTGAAGCCGAACACCAGGTCCAGGCCGGCGGCAGCTGCAGGGTTGAATTTTGCCTTCATTGCCTCGACGGCTTTAGCTACATCGCTCATGGTGTATTCCTTGTTAAGTGATATTCGCGTCCGCAAGGACACAACAGACCGGGCTCATCGGTAGGTGACGAGCTCCGGCAACCGCAACAGCCGCACATGGGCTTGGCTGTTGAAGGAAGCCAAGGTGACGTCGCGGCCACGGAATTTCAGGTGGCTGAGCGACGTGTTGATGATCTGCCAGTTCAGGGTGAACGCCTGAGCCGGCGTGATTCCGCTTACCAGGTGGAGCAGGGCGGCGATGGTGCCGCCGGAGGTGAACAGGGCGATGTTGTCGCCGCTGGCGGCGCTGTCGAGCAGGCGCTCCAGGCCATCGCCGACTCGGCCAGTGAAGGACTGCCAGGTTTCCAGGCGGTCGTCGTGGTCGTGGTCGCCGTCGTGCCAGCGCTGCACCATTAGCGCGAACAGGCGCTGGAACTCGCTACGGTGCTGGGCACCGTTGCGCAGCACATGCAGGGCTTCAGGTTCTTCAGGCAGCAGGCGCGGGAGCAGGGCGCGGATCACGCCGTCGGCGTCGAACTCGTTGAAGGCCGCATCGGTCTCAATGGCCGGGACGGGGTTGCCATGGGCATGCAGCGCGTCCAGGGCCAGGCGGGCGGTGTCCTGCTGGCGACGCAAAGTGCCGGCCACGCAGCGGTCCAGGCGCAGACCCAGTTGGGCGAGGTGTTCACCCAGTGCCTGGCTCTGACGTTCGCCCACAGGCGACAGCACGTCGTAGTCGGCGGCGCCGAAGGAGGCTTGGCCATGTCGGATCAGGTAGAGATTGCCCACGTTGAAGTCCGGCCCGGTTGGAGGTTGCTGCGAGGTTAGGTTGCCCCAGGCGGGCTGTCAACGAAAAAACATACAAGCGTTTGAAAAGGTCGTTTGAACTGTGTTGCCAGCATTTTCACCCGCTGGCAGCGGCTCTGGCGCCCCGGTATGCTTGCATCCAGTTCGCGCCGTTGCGGCGCTGGTTTATCAAGGAGTCAATGTGGAGTTTCTTGCCGAATACGCAAGCTTTCTCGCCAAAACCGCCACCCTGGTGATCGCCATCCTGGTGGTGCTGTCGGCCATCGCCGGCCTGCGTGGCAAAGGGCGGCGCAAGCCGGGCGGGCAACTGCAGGTCACCCGCCTCAACGAGTTCTACAAGGAACTGCGCGAGCGCCTGGAGTCGGGCCTGCTCGACAAGGCCCAACTCAAGGCTGTGCGCAAGCAGCAGGCCAAGGCGGAAAAACAGCAGAAGAAAAAGCCTGAGGACAAGCGCCGGGTGTTCGTCCTCGATTTCGACGGCGACATCAAGGCCTCGGCCACCGAGAGCCTGCGCAACGAAATCACCGCGCTGCTGACCCTCGCCACCCCGCGTGACGAGGTGGTATTGCGCTTGGAGAGCGGCGGCGGCCTGGTGCATAGCTACGGCCTGGCGGCCTCGCAACTGGCGCGTATCCGTGAGGCGGGAATCCCGCTGACCATCTGCATCGACAAGGTCGCCGCCAGCGGCGGCTACATGATGGCCTGCATTGGCGAGAAGATCGTCAGTGCACCGTTCGCCGTGCTGGGGTCGATCGGCGTGGTGGCGCAGATGCCCAATATCAACCGCCTGCTGAAGAAGCACGACATCGATTTTGAGGTGCTCACAGCCGGTGAGTACAAGCGCACCCTGACCGTGTTCGGCGAGAACACCGACAAGGGCCGGGAGAAGTTCCAGGAAGACCTGGACATCACTCACCAGCTGTTCAAGGACTTCGTCGCCCGTTACCGCCCACAGTTGCACATCGACGAGGTGGCGACCGGCGAGGTCTGGCTCGGCATTGCCGCGCTCAATCGCCAATTGGTCGACGAACTGGGCACCAGCGACGAGTACCTGAGCCGCAGCGCCCGCGAAGCTAATGTGTTCCACCTGCGTTTCGCCGAGCGCAAGAGCTTACAGGAGCGTATCGGCATGGCTGCCAGTGGCGCGGTCGAGAACACCTTGGTCGGCTTGTGGAGCAAACTCGGGCGCCTGCGCTAACACCTTGAACCCCTTGAAGATTTTTTTCTTCAAGGGGGTTGCAAGGTCCATAGAATGCCGACATAATGGCGTCCATCGAAACGCAGCTTGCTTGAAAAAGTTAAGCAGTTTCAAGGAGATAGCGAAAGCTGGCTCCGAATTTGAGGCCGAGTAGCAAAGTGGTTATGCTCCGGATTGCAAATCCGTCTACGCCGGTTCGATTCCGACCTCGGCCTCCACTATTCGAAAGCCCCGCAGATCTAGGTCTGCGGGGTTTTTCTTTGTGCGCAGGAAACCTCCGAAGTCCCAAAACAAATTACACGCAGTCCTAAAACTGGATCACTTGGAAGGCTTGGCGATCGCGCCGGCTCGACGGTAAACGCGCTCGGTGATTCCCTCTTTCGAGTGGGCCAATCATGGAACTAATCGCCGTACAGTCCTTTATCTGACAGAAGCGAAAACCCCAAAAAATACTGGTTGCATATACAGTATTTGAGTGGCATTATTGCTCTTGCCCTGCCGTCAAGCGGTGGGCCCTCTCTCAAGAGCTACGAGCTCTCGAAGGTCGCGAGCCTCTGGTTATCGCCACTGAGCGACATGAAAGCGAAATTTTTCGCTAAATCATTCGATTAAAGGTAGATAGCTATGAATCAACTTAAAGCTGGCCAAAAATTCATTAACCTGCCCGGTTTTGATGACTATGTTCGCCCGATTGTGTTGCCTTCAAACAATCCAACCGGCATCGTTATCCGCACTTGCTACATCTACGGCGGGCGTTTGCTCACTGGCTCTGTCATTCCGACTCAGCCAACACTGAATAATGTACCGACCATCTGGGTAGCGGATGGGATGATCCCTTATGAGATTGTCATTCCAGCGGGCATGGGGCTTTGGTATGCGCCGGGCAACTCTAACTCCAGATTTTTCGCTACCTACGACGTACTGAGCTGATTCTACTCCCTGGTTTGCTCATGGATGAGGAAGGAAAAGGGATGGGTCAGCAGCGAGAAAATCCTGATCAGATCGATATCCCGCGTGAATAAGTAGAAGTTGCCATCACAAGAAGCCCAGCCTCGAGCTGGGCTTCTTAATTGGGATTACGGGTTCTTGCCCGAAGCATCCTGCTCGACCACAAGATCCAGCACATAGACTTGCGAAGGGGCGTCGGCTGGCGGGTTCTTCCAGTCGTACTGTTTCACCCGCAGTACGGTACGCACGCCGTCACGATGCTCGTAACCTTCGATCGACTGATAAAGCGGGTGCCAGGCGTCCTGGGGCGGCAGTTGCAGGCCAGCATCGTCGTAATGGCGCTCGCGCACCTGTAGACACTGGTAGTTGGGGATCAGCGGATGACTGCACTTGACGGTTTTGGCGGCAACCTCCAGGAACCTGGTCTGGCCCTTGCTGCCGTAACGGGTCTCGGGGGTGGCTTCGCCTTGCAGCTTCAACACCGAGCCGTCCTGAGTGGTCAATTGCAGCACGGGCGCCTCGGTAGCGCCGGTGACGACAGCGCGCAGGTCACCTTTGAGCAGACGTCCGATTTGGGTATCCATATCCATCAGGCGCTTGTCGCAGGCCATCATGGTCGAGGCCAGTTGCTGCACTTTCAGGACGCCTTCTTGGTAGCGATAGCCACCGAACTGGTTGTTGCAACCGCCGCTGATGTTCAGCTGCTGGTCACCGAAGTTCAGGCGCAACTTGCGCTCGATGCCTGTCGTCAGATCGGCGATGGGTTTGCCGGAAGCATCGGTGGCCGATGCCAGGTTCCAGTGGTAGGCCGAAAGCTCAGCCTGGGCCGCGGCAGGCGAGGTGGTAGTCGGCATGGAAGGCGATCCTTCATGGGAAGTGGAAGCCGAAGTGCAGGCTTGGAGCAGGGCAGCACAAACGGCGACGAGGAGAATGTTCTGTTTCATGGTTCGCTCTTTCAGCCTTGAAAAATGAGGGCACCTTCCTTGCAAGCGGGAAGCGCGCGCCGGTAAGCCGAAGTATCGAGGTCGGTGCAGGTATGATCTACGACCGGGCCTGGCGACCTCGGCGGCAACCGATGGCAATCGGACAGCATCGACCCGGCCTGGGTTCACAACCCGAGCCAGCCCTAAATGTTACGAAATCTTGCGCGGTGGTCACGGCTCTGTGTGAGGGGCAATTGGAGCAAGTGGTCAAAAGACTGATTCACGCGCTCGCGGTGGTGTCGGTGCCTCGCATGAATGGCGCAACCAATGGAGTAGTCGCAGCAATGATTCTGGTAGTGGAAGGCATCAGCGCCAGTGGGAAAACCACTTGGTGTAACCAGCATGGTGATGGACATGTCGTACCTGAACACGGGCGTTTTACAAGCGTGCCCGACCGCATCAAAGACCCGGCAGCGGCAGCCGCATTCTGGGCTGAGCGCAACGTTGATCGCTGGCAGGCCGCGCGGGCCATGGAGCAGCAAGCTGGCTGGGCGGTGTGTGACAGCGATCCGCTCAAGCTGCATTACATCTGGACACTCTGGCAGATCGGCGAGGCCAGCGAGCGGGACTGGCTGTCGGAGCTGCAAGCCACGAGAGACACCATCGCCCAGGGCCGTATCGGCTTTGCTGACCGCTATCTGGTTGTCAGCATTGCCCCAGAACTTGCGCGTGAGCGTGCCAAAGCGGATACGACCCGGCGCCGAAGCAATTTCGAGCTGCACGTGAGGCTGCAGCAGGCCCTTTTAAGCTGGTATTCGGCGTTGGAAAAGGTGTTGCCCGGCAGGGTCCACATTGGTTTGCCGGCACAAATGCCGGTGATGGAGCCGTTCGACAGGCGATTCGCGCTGGCGGCTTTCGACCGGATGATCGTCTCGCTCCCGACGCCAAGGCTCTGCATATAGTCTGGGCGCTTTTGCCCGTGTGTATGGACTTGAGACATCGCTGACACATGTGCGGGGACATGGTGGACACATTATCGCTTACCGTCGGGGTTGTTGAAGTCGATGGTTCGCAGCTTGTGCTGGCAGAAGTAAACATCAAAATGGTCAGGCCCTTGATCGCTGCGGCGGAGCGCCAACACATAGCCTGCTAGCGCCTTGGCTATCCGAAATGAGCGTTTCTTGAAGCGGAACTGACTGCTGTAGGGTTTCACCAAAATATCATCGGGACCGTATTCAACGGGCGGTAGACGGCTTGGGAAAGCCCGCCTGCTCATCTGGTAGCGATCTGCCGGTACTTTGTAGCCCAACTGCTGATGAGGACGCTTGTAGTTGTAAATGCCCCGCCAGAGGTCGAAAGCTTCTTGCGCTTCTCGCAGATCCCGAAAACTGCGCCCGGTTAGTACCTCGGCCTTGAGCGTCCGGTGGAATCGCTCATCCTTGCCATTGGTTTGTGGGTGGCCTGGCCTGCTGAAAGTCAGTCGAATTCCCAGACGAACCAGCCAGATACCTAGCGGTGTGAGTTCTCCGGGATTTCTTGGCGCCCCCCAGGGCGAGCCATTATCCGCGTTGATCTGCACGGGCAGTCCATACCGGCTGAACAGATCGGTCAGGTGCTCCATGACCAACCCTGTGCGCTGATGTGTGCAGGCCTGTATCACAAGGTTAAAGCGTGAGTGGTCATCAATCAGCGTCAGCGGATAACAAGGTCCCTGAGCCGTTTGGAAGAAACCTTTAAAATCGATCTGCCACAGATCATTCGGGGCTTCGCGCTCAAAGCGTGTCCATGGTTTAGCCGCCTCGGAGGCCTCCGCGGTGATCAATCCATGCCGATGCAGGACATTGGTTACGGTACTGGCACAGATGCGCTGATCAAGCAGGTGACTGATCTTTCGGCCACCCCACGTGGAGTGCTCCTTACGGATGGCAATCACTTCCTCTTCTAGCCCAGGCTGAGTCTTGCGAGGGCTGACGGCTGGCTTTCGAGAGCGCTCCTTCAAGCCGAGCAAGCCCTCCTGTCGAAATCGATTGAGCCATTTGTAACCCGTCTGAGGGCTAATGCCGAACCGGCGGCATAGCTCCCTCATATTGGCGCCCGGGTGATTGGCCAGGCTAACGAACTCTTCTCTTAAGCTCATGGCATCTCTCGCGTTCCAAGGCATGGTCGTATTCCCGGCAGATTGCTTGCCGAAAAGTGTCAACCATGTCTCCGCACACGTGTCCACCATGTGTCCGGTCCATACACCCGTGGCGAAGTCCCATGGCGTTGTACTGGGCTAGGATTGCACAGACCCTAATCTGTAAAGGCAAGTAGCGATGAGCAAGCGCCGTACTGTGATTGCCGCACTGACATCCATGGCATTGGTGATGGGGCCTTGCGTGTCTTCTGCCGACCCGGGTAATGGCAAGGGGCACGGCAAGGGGCAAGCCCAGCAGAAGCATGGCGACCCAGGGGTGGGCAAGCTCGATGGCGGGCATGGCGGTCCCGTGATCGACCAGGGCGATGTGCTGGGCATCCTGGGTGGGCACCGTGACTACTGGCGTCCAGGGCCGGCGCTGCCTCCAGGCATCCAGAAAAACCTGGCGCGCGGTAAGGCGCTGCCGCCCGGCATTGCCAAGCAGCTTGATGGCCGGTTGTTGGGCCAACTGCCGAGTTATGACGGTTATGAATGGATGCAGGCGGGTGTCGACCTGATTCTGGTGGCGGTTGCCACGGGGGTGATTTACGAGGTGCTCAGCGGCGCCTTCGACTAGCGCCGCGGGCAAAGAAAAGGCCCGCTGGGGAGGGCGGGCCAAGTGTTTCACGGATGAGTCACTAGCTTGGCAGGGCCGACGTGAAAATGTTGTCAATTGCCGCTGCTTTTTGGTGATCGGGGTGGCAAAAAGAAAACCCGCCAAATAGGCGGGTTGAACAGAACGTATCGAAGCCATGCCAGTCTGCCTACATGAATGTCAGAATTTCGTGAAGGCCACAGCAGGTAGGGTTTTAGTAACCGTTACTAAACTTTTCATCGATCTTGCGCTTCTCCATCGCATACTGCTTGGGATCGATTTCTTCCGAGATCAATTTGTTGTCGAGCGCATCCATCTGGCTTTTTTTCATGCGCGAGACATGGCCACGGGTGGCCTGGTAGTTGATCGACTCGGCGGCGTTGTAACCACTGACCGGATCCCAGAAGATCGAGAAGGGCCACAGCAGCAGGTTGGTGACGCCGTAACCGTAGGCGCGACCATAGAAAGAACCGCCACCGGGCAGCAGGCCGAGGGCCGCCGCGGCCCCAGGGCTTTTTTCCCTTACTTCGAGGTTCTGTGCACGGTAGTAGCCAAGTTCCTGTTCCTGCACGGAATTCAGGCCACTAGCGCACCCGGTGGTTAAGGCGATAAAGGTGGCGGCGATCAGGGGACGAGCAAATTGCATTACGGATTCCTAGGTGTTTCAGTGATTTACCTCGCAGTCCAAGGCAAGGCGGCGAAATCCTACCTGATGTGATGGCACTATGCCTTGATTTGTTGCATTCGGATGAATGATTCGGCCTAGCGGTGAAGTAAATCGAGCTGGCTGATCACACAGGTTGAAGCATCCTCGGGGGGCGTGCTGTCACTGAAGTCCACCTGGTTGTAGACACCGCCGTGGAAGTTGAACGTACGACCATTCCAGCTCGCAGCCATTTTCAGTACCCCGCTGTTGCCGGTGCGGCCGGCGCAGGCGGCCGACACCGTCGCGGCGCCCGTCGCAGTGACCTCGATGGTGATGTCGAAAGGCACGCCCAGGGGAACATTGGCCAGTATGGTGCTGCTGGTTGGCGTCACCTGGTTGAAGTCCTGGCGAAAACCGAGGGTGATCTTCCCTTTGTTCCAGAACACCTTGATCGCCGGGCTGTCGTCATCTTTCACATGCATTTGCGCGACCACCACCTTCTGTGCCGAGTTGACGCGCTCCAGCACCATGCGTTGCTGATTGAGATGTCTGCCGGCGCTGGACAACGCCCAGTAGACCGCTTCCTTCCACTCGCAGCGGGTGCGGTGGGTACTCTTGCTCGCCGCCCCTTTGGTCGGCGCGTTCATGCGCACGGCGCCAGTGTCCAGGCGGCTGACCACCTGGGGTAGGGTGGCGAGGGCCTGGGCGCCGGTCAACTCCAGCGCCACTGGGTTGCTGGACGACTTCGCAACCGGGGTGGTGATGATCAGGTTGTCGATGTTCACGGTCATGGTGGTTACCTCCTTGATGATAGAGATCCTGCACCGCATGCGAGCCCTGAAAGGGCATGCGGTTCACTGGGCGAAGGAGGTCCAGGCAAAAAAAAGCCCGCCAGGGAGGCGGGCAAAGAGCGTTTTTGAAGGGAGAGCCTGTACTGTGCGCGTTGTCGGTTAAGCCGGGGTTAAGCGGCTGAAGGATTGACCCCATGCGTCGATGCGCCTATACAGGCCTGCCGTTGTTACCGGAGCCTGTGATGCACGACGAAGACGATCTTCCCGAACCTGAGCACGACCATCTGCTCGACCCCGAATTCCAAGAGGGCTACGATCCCGAGGCGGATGCCTACGGGGCCCTTGACGAAGTCGAGGAAGATGAGGAATCGCTCGACGACTTCGATGACGATGAGGACCATCCGGCCTGGCATGACGACTGCGACGATTGAGGTTGTCGGGATCGTTCAGCGGCGGTCGAGGGAGAAGCGCCCGGCACCGCTGAGGGCCAGCAGCAGCAAGCCGCCGACGATGGCGAGGTTCTTCAGGAACTGAGTCATGTTGGCGCTGCGCTCGGGTTCGACCATGTTCCAGAACGGATGCCCGAGCAGCGCGGTGCCGAGCACGAACAGGGCGAACAGCAAGGCCAGAGGGCGGGTGTAGAAGCCCAGGATCAACAGGATGCCGACCAGCAGTTCCATGATCACCGCGACTGCCGCAGCCAGTAGCGGGGCGGGGGCGCCCAGGGAGGTCATGTAGCCGACCGTGCCTTCGAATCCGGTCAGCTTGCTCCAGCCGGAGAGCACGAACAGGATCATCAGCAGGATGCGGGCGAGCAGCAGAATGACGTCGCGTTGACCGTCGAGCAGGCTATAGCGCATGGCGGCGCTCCAGTGGACAGTGACAGGTTCCACTCTAGCAGCTGCGCGGCGGATTTCCGGCGTGCATGAAAAAGGCGCCGCAAGGGCGCCTTCATCGACAGAAGATGGTGCGAGTGGCGGGACTCGAACCCGCAAGGCTCACGCCGACAGATTTTAAGTCTGCTGTGTATACCAATTCCACCACACTCGCACGATTGCTGATCACTTCATGACTAAGAAGGCTCGGGCAATCAGGCGCGCTTTATAACCCATTGTTATAGAAGCGTCAACCAGCCTAGGGTTCAGGGCTCGATGGTGCGGGCGATGTCGCGCATCTCGCTGGCACTGTGGCGCAGATCATCGACGTGCTCGCCCATGATGTGCGCATCGGCCTGGTGGATCGAATGGCGCAGGAACCGGACATGGCCGTCCAGTGCCTGGCTCAGTTCATCGAGTTCGTTGGCGCTGCGCATCAGGTCGTCCTGCAGCCCTTGCATACGAAGGTTGGAGGTCATGGCGCTTCCTGTGGAATCCTGGGCGCGAGCACTATAGTTCAATTGACAGGGTGCTGCCATTGCGCCACTGTCGCGCATTGGATCCAACCAGGCCTGTCGCCATGTCATCGCTTTTCCCTGGCCCGGACGCAACGCGGCGTGTCCGCCCGAAGTTGTTCTGGCGTCTATTGCTCCTGCTTGTCTGCCTGCTGGCAGCTTTTCTGTACGTGGGCTTCATCAGCCTGGGCGGTTACTTGTTGATGCTGGGGCTCGACGGTGAGCACCCTGAACCTCAACGTTACCTGGCGCTTGCGGGCGGGGTGCTGATCCTGCTGGTGGCGGCGTGGCTGCTCAAGGTGGCGATGCCGCGTCGGCTGGTGCCGACCGTGGTGGAGCGCCAGCGCTGACGATCGTCGTATAAGGTTCGGTGCAGGCTGGACTTTTGACTACGCTCAATATGTCCTTTCGCGGTGCTTGTGGAGCGCGCATGGTTTCGACAGACCGCCCCCCCCATTCGGTGATGCCCGAGGCACGCTACGAGCAGTTGGTCCAGGCAGTGGTGGACTACGCCATCTATATGCTCGACCCGACCGGGCATGTGGTGTCTTGGAACGCGGGTGCGCAACGGATCAAGGGCTATCGGGCCGACGAAGTGATAGGCCGGCATTTCTCGCTGTTCTTCACTGCCCAGGACTGCGCCGATGGCCGCCCTCAGCGTCTGTTGCGTCAAGCCATGGAGGAGGGCAAGGCGCAGGATGAAGGCTGGCGTGTGCGCAAGGATGGCACGCAGTTCTGGGCGCTGGCGGCGCTGGATGTGATCCGTGACGCCCAGGGCGAAATCATTGGCTTGGCCAAGGTCACCCGCGACATCACCGACCGCCGCGAGTCGGCCCTGCAGCTCGATGCCATGCGTGCGCAACTGTTCCAGGCGCAAAAGCTCGAGGCCCTTGGGCAGCTCACCGGGGGCCTGGCCCATGACTTCAACAACCTGTTGACCATCATCCTCAGCTCTGCCCGGTTGGCCAGCGCCAGCCAGGATGCGGCACGTGTCAGGCGCTTGCTCGAGCATATCCTCGATGCCGGCCAGCGTGGCACCCAACTGACCCAGCAACTGCTCAGTTTTGCCCGGCATCGGCAACTGAGCATCACCCGCATCACGCCAGCCCAGGCGATCGATATCATTTGCGCTTTGGCCGAGCACGCATTGCCCCGCGAGATCGAACTGCTACCCGAGGTGGAACCCGATCTGCCGCCGATCGAGGTCGATGCCGGGCAGTTGCAGATGGTCCTGCTCAACCTCGTGTTCAATGCCCGTGACGCCATCGCGGCCACCGGGCAAATCCGCCTGGTAGTCGAAAGCGTCCAGTTGACCGGCGAGGTCGAGGGGTTGCACGGGCACTTCGTGCGCTTCGATGTGCGTGATGACGGGCAGGGCATCGACCCGCAAGTGCTGCCGCGCATCTTCGAGCCGTTCTTCACGACCAAGGCTTTTGGCAAGGGCACCGGCCTTGGCCTGAGCCAGGCCTATGGTTTCGTCCGGCAGAGCAATGGCGCGATCGAGGTGTCCAGCCGGCTCGGGGAAGGCACCTGCATGAGCCTGTACCTGCCTGCTCAGGCGGGTTCTCATATGCCTTCGGGCGAGGAATGAGCAGCCATGGTAGAGCAATTGAAGCGACTGGCCACGGGCATCGAGGGGCTTGATGCGCTACTCAAAGGGGGGTTGGTGGTCGGCGCCTCATACATCGTTCAGGGGCATCCCGGCTCGGGCAAGACCATTCTGGCCAACCAGTTGGCCTGCAATCATGTGCGCGAGGGCGGGCGGGTCCTGGTGGCAACCTTGCTCAGCGAGTCCCATGAGCGGTTGTTCCAGTACCTGTCGACCTTGAGCTTCTTCGACCCGACGGTGGTCGGCGACACCATTCAATTCGTCAGCGCGTTCGACACCTTGGAGCAGGACGGCCTGGACGCGGTGGTCCGGTTGTTGCGTCAGGAAATAGCCCGACAACAGGCCACCTTGTTGATCGTCGACGGGCTGCTGAACGCTCGCTCAAGGGCGGAAACCAGCCTGGATACCAAGAAGTTCGTCTCCGAGCTGCACGGGCATGCGGCGTTCGCCGGTTGCACGGTACTGCTGCTGACCAGTGCGCGGCTGGATGAGGGTAGCCCCGAGCACACCATGGTCGATGGCGTGATCGAATTGGGCGAGCACCTGGTCGGCAGCACTGCAGTGCGCCATGTCCAGCTGCGCAAGACGCGTGGCAGCGGCGCGTTGTCTGGGCGCCACGAGTGCCTGATCACGGAGGCGGGGTTGCAGGTCTACCCACGGCTGGAGTCGCTTTTCAGTCGTCCCAGCCAGGCAGGGGCGCAAACCTTGAGCCGGGTCGCCACGGGGGTTGCCGACCTGGATGCCATGCTCGGCGGCGGGTTGGCCGAGGCTTCGGTTAGCCTGTTGATGGGGCCGTCGGGCGTGGGCAAGACAGCCCTGGGCATCGCCTTCCTGGCTGCTTCGACGAAGGCTGAGCCGGGCCTGCATTTCGGCTTCTACGAGATGCCCGAGCGCTTGCGGTTGAAGGCTTGCGCGCTGGGGTTCGACCTGCAGGCGCTGGAGCGTGAGGGCGCCGTGCAATTGAGCTGGCAACCGACCACCGAAGGCCTGCTCGATCAACTCGGTGCGCGGCTGTTGGCGCAAGTCGAGGCGCTGGGCGCCAGGCGTGTGGTGATCGACAGCCTAGGGGCGTTCGGGCGCCTGGCGCTGGAGCCTGCCCGCCTGAACGCTTTCTTCCGCGCACTGACCGGCGAGTTGCGTGCCCGTGGCGTAACGGTGCTGCTCACCTGGGAGATGCGCGACATCTTCGGCGCGGAGATCACTGCGCCGGCCCCCGATCTGTCGAGCATCGTCGACAACCTGATACTGATGCGTTTCGCCGAGCTCGAGGCGCAGCTGCACCGCGCCCTGTCGGTCATCAAGGTGCGCGACAGCGACCACGACCCGGCCTTGCAGGCATTGAACCTCGGACCCCATGGCATCAGCCTGGCGCGAGCGTTCGACGGTGCCAGTGGCGTGCTCAGTGGTTCGGCGACCCCGCCGGGAGATCGCTGATGGGATGAATAGCATCCTGATCGTCGATGACGAGTACCTGATTGCCGATATCCTCGGTTTTGCCCTGGAGGACGAAGGCTATCTGGTCGAAAAGGCCAGCAACGGGCGCAAGGCTCTGGAGGCCTTGAAGGAAAAGCGGGTCGACCTGGTGATCACCGACTACATGATGCCGATGCTTAACGGCGAGGAACTGCTGCAGGCGATACGTGACGAGCTGCAATTGACGGACCTGCCGGTCATTCTCATGAGCGGCGCCCAGGCCAGCCAAGGCCGGGCCTGCCCCGGAAGATTCGCGGCGGTGTTCGACAAGCCATTCGACATGGACCGGATGATCGCCACGGTGCGCGAACTGATCGGCACCTGAGGTTCAGGAGAGGCTCCCCGCATGGGCGGGCAATCGATCAGGCGCATCCGTGCGGCATGATGCGGTTGGCTTGCGGGTTACTCGTCGTTGCTTTTCTCGGGGGCAGGGCTGCCCGCCTGGATTCGCTTGTAGATCTCTTCACGATGCACCTGGACATCTTTCGGTGCATCGATACCGATCCTCACTTGCATCCCCTTGACGCCCAGAATGGTGACTTTGATGTCATCGTCGATGACGATGCTTTCGCCAACCTTGCGGGTGAGTATCAGCATGTAATTCTCCTTGGTGATGTAGAAAACCGCCGAGCCAGGTGGTCTGCGGTGGGAGCCTGTCCCTCTTCCTTCTCATTAAAGACGCTTTCGGCGGATAGTAATTCCCCGACAGATAAATTCTGTTGTCGATCTTTAGTTGCAGGCGCCGGTTGGGTGGTGATGCAGCCCCCCGGCAAGGTGCTCGGTGGCAAGGATAGGGTGCTTGACGCGATATGGGAAATTTCTCTGTTCGATGAAGTAAATAGTGGGCGTCAATGATCGTCTTGTTGCTCCAGGATTTGCAGGAATCGCAGCAATGCCACTTCCTCGGTCTCCAGCCCCTTGCGCGGGCGAGCGCGGGGCAGGCCTGTCAGGCGCCCAAGGTGGAAGTACTCGAGGACCGCGGGGTGGATGTAGCAGCGCCGGCAGACCGCCGGTGTGTTGCCGAGGCGCGCGGCCACCTGGCGAACGATGGCGGCGACTTGGCGGCGGGCCTCGCTGTCGGGTTCCCAGGCCAGCGGTCGGAGCAGCTTCAGCGCCAGGCTGCTGCCGGCCCAGGTGCGGTAGTCCTTGGCGGTGAAGTCGGCACCGGTCAACTGCTGGAGGAACTGGTTGACCTCGGTCGAGCCGATGCCATGGCGTTGTCCCTGATCGTCCAGGTACTGGAACAACGTCTGGCCGGGCAACTCCATGCAGCGCTTGACCAGGCCGGCCAGGCGCCGGTCGGTCAGGGTGACGTTGTGTTCGACGCCGCGCTTGCCGCGGAACTGGAAGCGGATACGACTGCCCTTGACCTGCACATGGCGGGTGTCGAGGGTGGTCAGGCCGTAGGAGCGATTGTCGCGCAGGTACTGACGGTTGCCGATGCGGATCAGTGTGGTGTCGAGCAGGCTGATCACCAGCGCCAAGACCTTCTCACGGCCAAGGCCCGGGCAGGCCAGGTGCGCGTCCAATTGCTTGCGCAGCCTCGGCAGCGCTTCGGCGAAGGCCAGCAGGCGGGCGTACTTGTACTGGTCGCGGGACTCGCGCCATTGGGCGTGGTAACGGTACTGCTTGCGCCCACGGGCATCGCGCCCGGTGGCCTGCAGGTGCCCTCGCGGGTCGGCGCAGATCCATACGTCGGTGTAGGCCGGCGGGATCACCAGAGCGGCGATGCGCGCCAGAGTATCTTCATCGCGTACCCGCTGGTTGCTGGCGTCGAAATAGTGGAAGCGGTCGCGCCAGCGCCGGCGGGTAAGGCCGGGCTGGGTGTCATCGACATAATGCAGGGCGGCAGGCAACGGGCAGTCGGGCATCGGCGCAGTCCATCGAGGGCACTCTTGCTGCAATGGACAGCAGCCGCCGCGTCATTGCTCAGCCCAACAGCGCCACCGACTTGATCTGCGCCCACAGCAACTGGCCCGGGCGTACCTCGAGCTGGTCCGCCGAATAGCGTGTGATGCGTGCCAGCAGGGCGCTACCGGAGGCATCCAGGCTGACCAGCACATGGGCAGGGTTGTCCGCCGGGCGACATTCGCGAACCCGCACCGGCAGGCGGTTGAGGATGCTCGACGCACCGTCGGCGGCCAATGCCAGGCTGACGTCCCGGGCCTGGACCTTGAGGCGCAGGGTGCTGCCCACATTCAAGGCGGGGTGGGCGATGCGCAGCAATTGCCCCTCCGTGCCGGGTAGGCGCAGGTCAAACAACTCATAATGCGGGTCGTGTCCCACCACCACGCCCTCGAGCACCACCCCGGCATCCTCGCCCTGGGCCAACGGCAGGTCGAGGCGGGCCAGGGTCTGGCCGATCGGCCCGCTGGCCACCGCCTTGCCCTGTTCGAGCAGGACCAGGTGGTCGGCCAGGCGCGCCACTTCGTCCTGGGCATGGCTGACGTAGATCAGCGGGATATCCAGTTCGTCATGCAGGCGCTCAAGGTATGGCAGGATTTCCCGCTTGCGTGCGTTGTCGAGCGCAGCCAGGGGTTCGTCCATCAGCAAGAGCCGTGGGCTGCTGAGCAGGGCTCGCGCGATGCCGACCCGTTGTGCCTCGCCACCGGACAACGTTGCCGGCTTGCGCGCCAGCAGGTGGCCGATGCCCAGTAGTTGGCAGGCCTGGTCCTGGCTGATCTTGCGGGCCTCCGGGGCGATACGGCGCCAGCCGAACTCGAGGTTGCCGCGCACCGACAGGTGCGGGAACAGGCTGGCCTCTTGGAACACGTAGCCGACCGGGCGCCGGTGCGGTGGGATGAAGTACCTGCGGGCGCTGTCCTCCCAGACCTCGCCGTTGACTTCGATATAGGCGCTGGCCGCCCGTTCCAGGCCGGCCAGGCAGCGTAGGCACGAGGTCTTGCCCGAGCCGGAGTGGCCGAACAGGGCGCTGATGCCGCGACCGGGCAGGTCAAGGTCGATGTCCAGGGTGAAGTCGTCGCGCGCCAGTTTCAGGCGCGCGCGTATCGATGCGCTCATTTCAGCTCCAGCCTGCCTTGCCACGGCGGCCGGCATAGAGCATCAGCAGCACCAGGAACGAGAACACCAGCATGGCCCCGGCCAGCCAATGCGCCTGGCTGTATTCCATGGCCTCGACGTGATCGAAGATCTGCACCGAGACCACGCGGGTCTTGTCGGGAATGTTGCCACCGATCATCAGCACCACGCCGAACTCGCCGACGGTATGGGCAAAGCCGAGGATGCTGGCGGTAATGAAACCGGGGCGAGCCAGGGGCAGCACCACGTGAACGAAGGTGTCCCAGGGGCTGGCGCGCAGCGTCGCGGCCACTTCCAGCGGGCGCTGGCCGATGGCGCCGAAGGCGTTCTGCAGTGGCTGCACCACGAAGGGCATCGAATACACCACCGAACCGATCACCAACCCGGTGAAGCTGAACACCACGCTGCCCAGGCCCAGGGCCTGGGTAGTCTGGCCGATCCAGCCATGGGGACCGAGGGCCAGTAGCAGATAGAAGCCGATTACCGTCGGCGGCAGCACCAGGGGCAGGGCCACCACCGCGCCGATCGGCCCGCGCAGCCAGGAGCGGGTGCGCGCCAGCCACCAGGCGATGGGCGTGCCCAGTACCAGGAGAATGGCGGTGGTCAGGCTGGCCAGCTTGATGGTCAGCCAGATGGCACCCAGGTCACTGGCGTCGAGGGGCATCAGATTTCATAGCCGTAGGACTTGATCACCGCGGCGGCCTTCGGGCCTTTGAGGTAGTCGACCAGGGCCTTGGCGGCCGGGTTGTCCTTGCCTTTGTTGAGGATCACCGCATCCTGGCGAATCGGGTCGTGCAGCTCGGACGGCACGATCCACGCCGAGCCTTCGCTGATCTTGCCGTCTTTGTAGACTTGCGACAGGGCGACGAAGCCCAGCTCGGCGTTGCCAGTGGAGACGAACTGGAAGGCCTGGGTGATGTTCTGGCCTTCGACGATCTTGGCCTTGGTCGCTTCGGTCAGCTTCAGCTTGTCCAGCACCTGGGTGGCTGCCAGGCCATAGGGCGCGGCCTTGGGGTTGGCGATGGACAGGTGCTTGTACTCGTTCTTCTTCAGCACCTCGCCCTTGGCGTCGACGTAGCCCGGCTTGGCCGACCACAGCGCCAGGGTGCCGATGGCATAGGTGAAGCGCGAGCCTGCAACGATTTCCTTCTCCTGTTCCAGCTTGGCCGGGGTGCTGTCGTCGGCGGCGAGGAACACCTCGAACGGCGCGCCGTTCTTGATCTGTGCGTAGAACTGGCCGGTGGCGCCGTAGGCAGCGACCAGCTTGTGGCCGGTGTCCTTCTCGAAGTCCTTGGCGATGGCCTGGATGGGCGCTGTGAAGTTGGCCGCCACGGCAACCTGGACTTCATCGGCCAGGGCGCTGTTGATCGAGATAAGGGTGGCCAGGGTGCTGATGGCCAGGTGGGACAGGCGAATACGCATGCGAACGGCTCCTGAGGACGGCGGGTTATCGTTATGTTGGCAACTATATAGCGATAAGCCATCCGTCGGAAAGAGGGGGTCGGGCAAATTCTTGATCAGTGAGTCAGCTTTTTCAGAGCTTGCTCGGCGATGGCGCGGGTCAGCTCGCCTGCCGCCATGTGCCGACCCAACCGCAGGGCTTGCCCCGACCAGAGGTTGCTGAAGGCGGTGTCGCCTTGCGGGTCGGTGATCGCCCGTAGCGGCATCAGCGCGCCGCCTGCCAGGGGGAAGCGTGGGGCGAGGGCGCTCATCGGCCCCAGCTCGCGCATGAGACGGTTGTTGATGCCGCGTGCCGGACGGCCGGTGAACAGGTTGGTCAGTGCGGTGTCGCTGGCGGGCGCGCTGTCCAGGGCGCGGCGATGAGCCGCAGACACCTTGGCCTCGGGGCAGAACAGGTAGGCGGTGCCGATCTGTACCGCCGAGGCGCCCAGGGCCAGGGCGGCGACCAGGCCGCGATGATCAGCCACCCCACCGGCCGCGATCACTGGGACGCGCACCGCATCGACGATCTGCGGCACCAGCGCGAAGGTGCCAATCTGGCTGGTGATGTCGTCGCTGAGGAACATGCCACGGTGGCCGCCGGCTTCATAACCCATCGCGATGATCGCATCGCATCCGTGCCGTTCCAGCCATACCGCCTCTTCCACCGTGGTGGCGCTGGACAACACTATGGCCCCGGTTGCCTTGACTCGCCGTAGCAGATCGGGCGCCGGCAGGCCGAAGTGGAAACTGACCACTTCCGGGCGCAGTTCCTCCACCAGCTGGCAGCTCTGTTCATCAAAGGGCGCGCGATTGGACACCGGCGTCGGCGCCTCGAAGTCCGCGCCGACCTCCTCGTAGAAGGGCTTGAGCGCCTGCTTCCAGCGGGCATCACGGTCAAGGTCGGGCGCTGGCGGTTGGTGGCAGAAGAAGTTCAGGTTGAGCGGGCCCTGGCAGGCTGCGCGGAATGTCTCGATTTCGCCACGCACCTGCTCGGCGGTGAGCATGGCACAGGGCAGGGCACCCAGCCCTCCGGCATTGCCCACGGCGATGGCCATGGCAGCGCCGGTGGCGCCGGCCATGGGGGCCTGGAGAATGGGCAACTCGATGCCCAGCAGATCGAGGATGCGGCGGTCTTGCCAGGTGCTCATGGGCGACTCCTTGAGTGCGGTGGGATCAGGCGTAGCTACAAGGCCTTGCTGACCTGGATGTCGCTGATCTTCTCGGCGTCGTCGCCATGGATCTTGCGCAGGGCTTCCTGCGCCTGCTCGAGGGAGGCGTCGGGCATCTGGGCGAAGTCCCAGCGGCGTTCGCCGTCGAGCTTGTACTTGATCACGTACTTGATGGTCTGGGTCATGCTGGCTTCATCCGAGTTTCGACGACGAGCGACGAATGATCTTGATCTTGTGGGTCAGGGTTGGCTTGCGCGTCACGGAGATCGGGCGGGTGGTCACGGTGTCGATGGTGATGTTCCAGAAACCGGTGCTGGGAACGGTGATCTTTGCCGGGAACTTCTCGAAGTGGCCGCCGTGGTAGGTATGTCGGCCGCCATTCTTGAAACTGCGGAAATTGGCGTCGTTCATCAGGCGGATGTTGCAGCGCTGGGAGCACTCGATGACGACGATGTCGTCCTCGTTCAGGTGCTCGCGCTGGTGTACGAATTTCATGGGGGGCTCCGCAAGGATTGTTTCTGCAAACGCGAAAGATATCACGATGTGAGGTTACACTTGCGTCCGGGCTGGCCAAGCCAAGGAGATTTCCGCCAGACGTGGGAGCAAAAACGCCTGGACGTGGTCAGAGGATGACTTTGAAGTTGGAGAGTGTGTACATGAAATGGGCAGTAGTGGCAGCGCTGTTGACATTGGGGGGCTGCGTCAGCGTGACGGAACTCGAGCAGTCCCACGCCACCTTGGATGTGATTTCCGGCAAGACGCCGCGCGAGTATGCCGACTGCGTGAAGAGCAAGCTGGCCGAAACGCGTGATCCGTTGCAGGAGGAGGTACGCGGCGATGGCCTGCGCCTGACCGTGCCGCAGAAGCTTTCCGCCGGCGTGGGCCCGGCGGCGCTGTTCGACATCGACAAGCGTGGCAGCGGTAGTGCAATCAAAGTCTACGAGCGCTTGAACAACTTCCCGCTACGCCTGGGCGATGTGCGTACCTCCGCAACCCAGTGCATCTCCGGTTCTTGATCCAGCTCAGTTAATCGGCAAATAGCTGGCGTATTGCCATTTTCCTGCCCGGCGGCACGTTGTCGCAGCCCGGGGAATAGGCCTAGTATTTCTGGGCTTATATCGTTTGAGCCTAAGCTTATAACAAGGAAATGGAGCCTCCGTGATGAAACCCCTGAGCCATGTCGTGATCGGCAGCCTGCTGATCTTGGCCTGGCCCTCGGCGCACGCCGCCGACGGCCAGAAAATCTTCAACCAGGGCGGGCAGAACCCCGCCGCCATGGCCTGCCTAGGCTGCCATGGTGCGGACGGCAAAGGCATCGCTGCCGCCGGTTTTCCCCGCCTGGCCGGCTTGCCCGCCGGCTATCTGAGCAAGCAACTGCACGACTTTCGCAGTGGCAGCCGTAAGCAGGCGGTGATGGAACCGCTGGCCAAGGCCCTGGACGATGCGGAAATCGAAGCGGTCAGCGCCTACCTGGCCAAGCTGCCGGCCGATGCCGCCCCTGACACGCGCCGCCAGCAGATCGCCACCGACCCGGTGACCCGCTTGGCGGTCTATGGCGACTGGAGCCGGCAGATTCCCGGTTGCGTGCAGTGCCACGGCCCGGGAGGCAGCGGTGTCGGCGAGCACTTCCCGCCGTTGGCCGGGCAGCCTGCCGGTTACCTGGTCGCGCAGCTCAATGCCTGGCGCGACGGCAGCCGCAGCAACGACCCCAACCAGCTCATGGTCAACGTGGCCAAGGCGATGACCGATGCCGAGGTCAAGGCGCTTGCCGACTACTTCGCCCAACCCGCCAGCCAGGAGGCCAAGCCATGAAAACCCTGATGCCAGCTTTGTTGCTGTTGGCCATGGGCTCTGCCCAGGCCGCCCCCATCGCCATGGAAGACCAGTCCCAGCTCAAGGTCCCGGGCACACAGGTCACCCCGCAATTCGTGCCGCCCGCGGAAAGCGCGATCCCCGACAATGCCTTCGGCAAGATGATCCGTGAAGGCCATGCGCTGTTCGTCGACACCCGCCGGCTGATGCCGGACGCGGTGGGCAATGGCATGAATTGCAGCAATTGCCACCTCGACCAGGGACGCATGCCGCATTCCGCGCCACTGTGGGGCGCATACCCGATGTATCCGGCCTACCGTAAGAAAAACGACAAGGTCAACACCTTCGCCGAGCGCATCCAGGGCTGTTTCAGCTTCAGCATGAACGGCAGGCCGCCGGCGGCCGATAGCCCGCAGATGACTGCGCTGAGCGTCTATGCCTACTGGCTGTCGACCCAGGCGCCGACGGGCGTGGAGATCGCCGGGCGCGGCTACCCGGAAGTACCGAAGCCCAAGGACGGCTACGACTTCAAGCGCGGCAAGCAGGTGTATGACGAGCAATGCGCGATCTGCCACGGCGGCAACGGCGAAGGGCAGAAGGTGGCCGGGGAGTACGTGATGCCACCGTTGTGGGGTAGGGACTCGTACAACTGGGGTGCAGGCATGCACCGGATCAACACCGCGGCGTCGTTCATCAAGTACAACATGCCCCTGGGCAAGCCCGGCAGCCTGAGCGATCAGCAAGCCTGGGACGTCGCGGCCTGGATCAACCGCCAAGAACGGCCGCAGGATCCACGCCTGGTCCAGGGCTCGATCGAGAAGACCCGGTTGAAGTTCCATGCCAATGACGGGGTCAACCTGTATGGGCAAAAGGTCGATGGCGTACTCATCGGCCAGGGCATCGGCGGCTGAGCTGTTCCGATGAAAGGCCAAGCCCGCAGCCACGGTGCTTTCGTGGCTGCGGGCCGGCCCTGCGACTACCCGTTGGGCGCTTAATGTTCACGCCATTTCGGAACTATCTACACTGGAATATCTCTATGATGGCATCGGCCGACGCGGGGGGCATTGTAAGGTGACCTCCGCCTGATTAGACTGCGCCGAATTTCGTACGCAAAGCCCTTGTTAAGGACGTATATGATCAAGAAATGCTTGTTCCCGGCAGCCGGTTACGGCACCCGCTTCCTGCCCGCTACCAAAGCCATGCCCAAGGAAATGCTGCCGGTGGTCAACAAGCCACTGATCCAGTATGGCGTTGAAGAAGCGCTGGACGCCGGCCTCAACGAAATCTCCATCGTTACCGGCCGTGGCAAGCGCGCCCTGGAAGACCACTTCGACATCAGCTACGAGCTGGAAAACCAGATCAAAGGCACCGACAAGGAAAAATACCTGGTCGGCATCCGTCGCCTGCTCGACGAGTGCTCGTTCTCCTACACCCGCCAGACCGAAATGAAAGGCCTGGGCCACGCGATCCTGACCGGCCGCCCGCTGATCGGCGACGAGCCGTTCGCCGTGGTGCTGGCGGACGACCTGTGCGTCAACCTCGAGGGTGACGGCGTACTCAAGCAGATGGTCAAGCTGTACAAGCAGTACCGCTGCACCATCGTTGCGATCATGGAAGTCGACCCACAGGAAACCAGCAAGTACGGCGTTATCGCCGGTGATCTGATTGGTGACGACCTGTACCGTGTACGCAACATGGTCGAGAAACCCAAGCCGGAAGATGCACCGTCGAACCTGGCGATCATCGGTCGCTACATCATGACCCCGGACATTTTCAAGCTGATCGAAGAAACCGAACCGGGCAAGGGCGGTGAAATCCAGATCACCGACGCACTGATGAAGCAGGCCCAGGACGGCTGTGTGATCGCCTACAAGTTCAAGGGCAAGCGTTTCGATTGCGGTGGCGCCGAAGGCTACATCGAAGCGACCAACTTCTGCTTCGAGAACTTCTACAAGACCGGCAAGGCTTACTGAGTCGTTCTTGATGTCTGAAAAAGCCACCTTCGGGTGGCTTTTTTGTTTGCGGCGGCCAACGGCGCTATGCTGGGCGCCTGCCTAGGAGACTGAATGCATGGCCTACGATTTTGATCTGTTCGTGATTGGTGCCGGGTCCGGCGGTGTGCGCGCGGCGCGATTCGCTGCGGGCTTTGGTGCCAAAGTGGCGGTGGCCGAGAGCCGTTACCTGGGGGGCACCTGCGTCAACGTCGGCTGCGTGCCGAAGAAACTGCTGGTATACGGCGCCCATGTGGCCGACGAGCTGGAGCAGGCCGCGGGCTTCGGCTGGACCCTCGAGGAGGGCCATTTCGACTGGGGTACGCTGATCGCCAACAAGAACCGCGAGATCGAGCGTCTCAACGGCATCTATCGCAACTTGCTGGTCAACAGTGGCGTCACCCTGCTGCAGGGACATGCCCGGATCACCGGCGCCAATGAAGTGGAGGTCGAGGGCCAGCGTTACACGGCGGCCACCATTCTGATCGCCACCGGTGGCTGGCCACAGGTGCCCGACATCCCCGGCAAGGAGCTGGCGATCACCTCCAACGAGGCCTTCTACCTCAAGGCATTGCCACGCCGTGTACTGGTGGTGGGTGGTGGCTACATAGCCGTGGAATTCGCCGGCATCTTCCAGGGCCTGGGCGCCGATACCACGTTGCTGTATCGCGGCGACCTGTTCCTGCGCGGCTTCGACGGCTCGGTGCGCACGCACCTGAAGGAAGAACTGGAAAAGCGCGGTATGGACCTTCAGTTCAACGCCGATATCCAGCGCATCGACAAACTCGATGACGGCAGCCTCAAGGCCACCCTCAAGGATGGGCGCGAGCTGGTCGCAGACTGCATCTTCTACGCCACCGGTCGGCGGCCGATGCTGGACAACCTGGGCCTGGAAAACACCGGGGTGGAGCTGGATCCGCGTGGTTTCATCCGAGTCGATGAGCAGTTCCAGACCACCGAGCCTTCGATCCTGGCCATTGGTGACGTGATTGGCCGGGTGCAACTGACGCCGGTGGCTCTGGCCGAAGGCATGGCCGTGGCTCGGCGTCTGTTCAAGCCCGAGCAGTATCGCCCTGTCGATTACCAGAACATCCCGACTGCGGTGTTCAGCCAGCCACCGATCGGCACCGTAGGCCTGACCGAGGAGCAGGCGCTGGCCGCCGGGCACAAGGTGCAGATCTTCGAAAGCCGCTTCCGGGCGATGAAGCTGACCCTTACCGACATTCAGGAAAAGACCCTGATGAAGCTGGTGGTCGACGCCGAGACCGACAAGGTCCTGGGCTGCCACATGGTCGGACCGGATGCCGGCGAAATCATCCAGGGGCTGGGCATCGCCCTGAAGGCCGGGGCGACCAAGCAGCAGTTCGACGAGACCATCGGCGTACACCCGACCGCCGCCGAAGAATTCGTGACCATGCGTACCGTGACGCGCTGATCCGCGCTTCCTCGATCGCGGGGCAAGCCCGCTCCCACGCCAGGTATCACCGGACGTGGGAGCGGGCTTGCCCCGCGATGCTTTTGACCCCGCGCAATCCTTTGCTCAGCCCAATCCCTTCTATTAATAATTCCGCCTTATAGCCAAAACCAATCGCCAGCATGAGCTTTGCCAATGAGCCTTTAACGGGACCAGCGGTTAGGATTCTCTCCGTCAACTGATTTCAACCCATTGAAATTCAATCCATGAAGGAGCGTCTCTCATGCCTATCATCAACAGCCAGGTCAAACCGTTCAACGCCACCGCCTACCACAACGGCGAGTTCGTCCAGGTCAGCGAAGCCGACCTGAAAGGCAAGTGGTCCGTCGTGTTCTTCTACCCAGCCGACTTCACCTTCGTCTGCCCGACCGAGCTGGGCGACCTGGCCGACAACTATGCCGAGTTCCAGAAGCTGGGCGTGGAAATCTACGGCGTGTCCACCGACACCCACTTCACCCACAAAGCCTGGCACGACACCTCGGACACCATCGGCAAGATCAAGTACCCGCTGATCGGTGACCCGACCCACGTCATTTCGCGCAACTTCGACGTGCTGATCGAAGAAGCCGGCCTGGCCGATCGCGGCACCTTCGTGATCAACCCGGAAGGCCAGATCAAGATCGTCGAACTGAACGACGGTGGTGTAGGCCGCGATGCTGCCGAGCTGCTGCGTAAAGTGAAGGCTGCCCAGTACGTTGCCGCCCACCCAGGCGAAGTCTGCCCGGCCAAGTGGAAAGAAGGCGAAGCCACCCTGGCACCGTCGCTGGACCTGGTCGGCAAGATCTAAGTCGATGTACACCCCGCGGGCGGTAGCCAGCCGCCAAAGCTGAAGCAGTTACCGCCCCGTAAAAACGCCCGGGCGACCTCGCCTGGGCGTTTTTGTATCCGAGTTTTGAAAAAGGAATCGCCCGTATGTTGGACGCCACGCTTAAATCGCAACTGAAAACCTACCTGGAGCGGGTCACCCAGCCGATCGAGATCGTTGCCTCCCTCGACGACGGCGCGAAGTCCCGCGAATTGCACGACCTGCTGGTGGAGATCGCCGGCCTGTCGAACCTGATTACCTTCAGCGCGGACGGCAACGACGCCCGTCGTCCTTCGTTCTCGCTCAATCGCCCAGGGGCTGATATCAGCCTGCGCTTCGCCGGCATCCCCATGGGCCACGAATTCACCTCCCTGGTGCTGGCGCTGCTGCAAGTCGGTGGCCACCCCTCCAAGGCCAGTGCCGAAGTGATCGAGCAGATCCAGGCGCTGGAAGGCGAGTTCACCTTCGAGACCTACTTCTCGCTGTCGTGCCAGAACTGTCCGGACGTGGTCCAGGCGCTGAACCTGATGGCGGTGCTCAACCCCAATGTGCGCCACGTCGCCATCGACGGCGCGCTGTTCCAGGATGAAGTCGAAGCCCGCAAGGTCATGGCGGTGCCGAGCATCTACCTGAACGGCGAAGTGTTCGGCCAGGGCCGCATGGGCCTGGAGGAGATCCTCGGCAAGATCGACACCAATGCCGGCGCCCGCCAGGCCGAGAAGATCAACGCCAAGGACGCTTTCGACGTGCTGGTGGTCGGCGGTGGCCCGGCCGGTGCCGCGGCGGCCATCTACGCCGCGCGTAAAGGCATCCGCACCGGTGTTGCGGCCGAGCGTTTCGGCGGCCAGGTGCTCGACACCCTGGCCATCGAGAACTTCATCTCGGTGCAGGAAACCGAAGGGCCGAAGCTGGCCACGGCCCTGGAAGAGCACGTCAAGCAGTACGACGTCGACATCATGAACCTGCAGCGCGGCGAAGCGTTGATCCCGTCCACCGACGGCGGCCTGCACGAAGTACGCCTGGCCGGCGGCGCCTCACTCAAGGCCAAGACGGTGATTCTGGCCACCGGTGCCCGCTGGCGTGAAATGAACGTGCCGGGCGAGCAGCAATACCGCGCCCGCGGCGTGGCCTACTGCCCGCACTGCGACGGCCCGCTGTTCAAGGGTAAGCGCGTGGCGGTGATCGGCGGTGGCAACTCGGGCGTGGAAGCGGCCATCGACCTGGCCGGCGTTGTCGCCCAGGTGACCCTGATCGAGTTCGACAGCCAGCTGCGCGCCGATGCCGTGCTGCAGCGCAAGCTGCACAGCCTGCCGAACGTCAAGGTGATCACCAGCGCGCTGACCACCGAAGTGATCGGCGATGGCGAGAAGGTCACCGGCCTGCGCTACAAGGACCGCAGCACCGAGGCGCTGCATGACCTGGCGCTGGAAGGTATCTTCGTACAGATCGGTCTGCTGCCTAACACCGACTGGCTCAAGGGCACGGTCGAGCTGTCGCCGCGTGGCGAGATCATCGTCGATGCCAAGGGCCAGACCAGCATCCCCGGTGTGTTCGCCGCGGGTGACGTGACCACGGTGCCGTACAAGCAGATCGTCATCGCCGTGGGCGAGGGCGCCAAGGCTTCGCTGGCCGCTTTCGATCACCTGATCCGCACCTCGGCACCAGCCTGACCGCCTGCGGTTACGACGCAAAAACGCCGCCATTCCCTCGGGGATGGCGGCGTTTTCGTAGTGGGGTTATGGCGGGGTCAGGCTGGGTTGCCCAAGGGCTCATCGCTGGCCTTGCCACGCCCGCCCAGCCACACCAGCAGTAACCCGGTTGCTGCCAGCAAGCCTCCGGCCATCGGCACTGCCGCGTAGCCCAGGTCCAGGCTGATCACCGCGCCACCCAGGGCTGCACCGACGGCATTGCCCAGGTTGAACGCGCCCACGTTGATTGAGGACGCCAGCCCCGGCGCCTCGGCGGCGGCGGTCATCACCCGCATCTGCAGCGGCGGCACCACGGCGAAGGTGAACACGCCCCACACCAGCAACGCCAGCGCGGCGCCGATATGGCTGCCCAGCACCAGTGGCATCAGTAGCATGATCGCCGCCAGCACGCCGAGGAAGATCCGCGCGGCGCCGTCCAACGACCAGTCGGCCAGCTTGCCGCCCAGGCTGTTGCCCAGGGTAAAGCCGACGCCAATCAGCACCAGGCCCAGGGTGACGAAGCTGTCGGAGGCGCCGGTCAGTTCGGCAAGCACCGGGGCGACATAGGTGTACAGGGTGAACATCGCACCAGCGCCAAGCACCGTGGTAGCCATTGCCAGCAGCACGTTGGGACGGGCGATCACCGCCAGTTCCCTGCGTACATGGGGCACACTGCCGCGCTCGCCCTTGGGCAGGGCGTACCACAGCGCCGCGATCGCCAACAGGCCGAGCACCGCGGTGCCGGCGAAGGCCATGCGCCAGCCGACCTGTTGCCCAAGCCAGGTGGCGGCCGGCACGCCGCCGATGTTGGCGATGGTCAGGCCCATGAACATGGTGGCCACGGCGCTGGCCTGCTTGTCTCGGGGCACCACGCTGGCGGCGACCACAGCGCCCAGGCCGAAGAAGGCGCCGTGGTTGAGGCTGGTGATCAGACGCGAGAGGAGCAGGGTGTAGTAGTCCGGCGACAGGGCCGAGAGCAGGTTGCCGAGGGTGAATATGCCCATCAGCATCATCAGTGCGGCGCGCTTGCCGAAGCGGCTGAACAGCAAGGTCATGATTGGCGCGCCGACCATCACGCCGATGGCATAGGCGGTGATCAGCATGCCGGCGCTGGGAATGCTGGCGCCAACGCCGTCGGCGATCACCGGCAGCAGGCCCATGGGCGTGAACTCTGTGGTGCCGATGCCGAAGGCGCCAATGGCCAGGGCGAACAGCACTCGTTTGGGGGAAAGCGTGCTCATTGGGAGCTCCGAAAAAGCGGTTGAGAGCGGGGCGGTGGGCTTCCATGCCCGGCGAAGCTCAGTCCCAGACCGGCGCCAGGCCATCCGGGCTGACTTCGCGGCCATTGCGTTCCAAGGTGGCGATGCGGGCCATGTCGTCTGCGTCCAGGCGCAGGCTCTGGGCGAGCAGGTTGCTGGCCAGGTTCTCGCGCTTGGTCGATGAAGGGATCACCGCATAGCCCAGTTGCAATGCCCAGGCCAAGGCCACCTGGGCCACGGTGGCTTTGTGCTTGGCGGCGATTTGCGCCAGCAGCGGATCCTTCAGAACCTTGCCATAGGCCAAGGTCATGTAGGAGGTGGTGGTGATGCCTTGCTCGGCAAGGAAGGCAGCCAGCTTGCGGTTTTGCAGATATGGGCTGAGCTCGATCTGGTTGGTGGCGATCTCGCCCTGGCCGACCGCGGCGATGGCCTGGCGGGTCAGCTCGACGTTGAAGTTGGAGATACCGATCTGGCGGGTCAGGCCCAGGCGCTTGGCTTCGGCCAGGGCCTGCATGTACTCGTGCAGCTCGACGCCGTTGCCCGGCGCCGGCCAGTGGATCAGCAGCAGGTCGACATGCTCGGTGCGCAGCTTGGCCAGGCTTTCGCGCAGACTGGGGATCAGCTTGTCGGCGGCATAGTTGTCGACCCAGATCTTGGTGGTGATGAACAATTCGTCGCGCGGCACGCCGCTTTCGGCGATGGCCTGGCCGACCTCGGCTTCGTTCTTGTAGATCTGCGCGGTGTCGATGGCGCGGTAGCCCAGCTCCAGCGCCGACTTGACCGAGTCGATGACGGCCTGGCCGGTGAGGCGGAAGGTGCCCAGGCCAAAGGATGGAATGCTCATGGATCTGCTCCTGTCGAGTGAATGCGTGCAGTGTGCGCGGTTCAACGGGATTGATTAAGGCCTCGGCAAACCAAGGTCCTTTGAGCTGGAGTCATGAATGCGGGGTTGGGTTGTGATCGGGGCGTGACAATAATGCGGCGTCGGCGGGCGGTGATAGCGCTACCGGAGGATGGATGTTGTGATTGAGCAAGTGCGGCTAGGCGGGACCATGGCTGGATCGACGAAGCTGTGGCCTGCCGTATCTCCAGGAGCAACCTGAGTTGTCAGTCAATGCCCTTTACCAGCAGCGGTTCGAGACCGTGCTTGCCTATATCGAGGACAACCTCGAAGGTGACCTGTCGGTGGAAACCTTGAGCGCCGTGGCACATTTTTCGGTGTTTCATTTTCACCGTCAGTTCAGTGCCTATGTGGGCGTCCCGGTTGCTCGTTATGTGCAACTGATGCGCCTGCGCCGTGCCGCGCATCGGTTGCTTGGCCAGCCCGAACACTCGGTGCTGGACGCGGCACTGGCGGCGGGGTTCGAAAGCCCCGAGGCATTCAGCAGGGCGTTCAGGCGGGCCTTCGGGCATGCGCCCAGCGCGTTTCGCCGCCGGCCTGACTGGCAGGTATGGAATACGGTGTTTGCCATTCCTCATTTTTCCAGGAGCATCACCATGCAGGTACGAATCGTCGATTTCGCCGCCGTGCGCCTTGCCGCGCTCGAACATCGGGGGCCGCCGAGCCAGGTCAGCGAAACCGTGCGCCGGTTCATCGACTGGCGCATGAGCAGCGGGCAATCGCCCGTGGCCAGCAGCCGCAGCTTCGGCATCCCCTACAACAATCCGGACACGACCGCGCCGGAAGACTTCCGCTTTGCCGTTTGCGGGGAAATCCATGAGGCCGTGGCGCCGAACGACCAAGGTGTGCGGGAGTCTAGCCTGCCAGCCGGGCGCTGTGCGGTGGTACGGCATGTCGGCTCCCCGGACCACATCGGTGAGACCATTTACCCGCTCTACCGCGACTGGTTGCCGGGCAGTGGCGAGGAACTGCGCGATCACCCGTTGTTCTTCCATTACCTGAGCATCTATCCGCACACACCGTTGGAGCAGTGGCAGACCGATATCTACGTTCCGCTGCGCTAATGGGCTGCTGAAACGAAACAACCCGCCGAATGGCGGGTTGTTTCGTAAGGGCGGGGCGACGATCAGCGGCGGCGGAACAGCGGCAGCGGCTCGTCGGTGGCACCCTGGTAGGTCACCGAGAAGTCCTTCAGGCTCTGCAGCGCGTCTTCCGGGTCTTTGTCGGCACGGATGGCGAAGGCGTCGAAACCGCAGCGGGCCATGTAGAACAGCTGGTCGCGCAGCACATCGCCAATGGCGCGCAGCTCGCCCTTGAACTTGTAGCGGTCACGCAGCAGGCGCGCGTTGGAGTAGTTACGCCCGTCGGTGAAGGCCGGGAAGTTCAGGGCGATGACCTGGAAGTGCTCGACGTCCTCACCGATTTCCTCGGCTTCCTCGTCGCTGTCCAGCCAGATGCCCAGGCCGCCGTCGCGGGCCTTGAGCAGGCTCGGATGGTCGCGCCACAGCTGCAGCGGCACGATGTAGTCGTCGCAGTTGGTCAGCTCGTCGATCGAGACGTCCTTGGGCAGCAGGTGCCAGGTTTCGTCGACGATCTGGTTGTTCTTAATGATTCGCTGCATAGACGCGTTCCTTGAAGGGGTCGATGCCGATCCGCTGGTAGGTGTCGATGAAGCGCTCGTCTTCGGTGCGCTGCTCGACATACACGCTGATCAGTTTCTCGATCACGTCAGCCATGGCGTCCTGGGCGAAGGAGGGGCCGAGGATCTTGCCCAGGCTCGCGTCGCGCGCGGCATTGCCGCCCAGCGAGACCTGGTAGAACTCCTCGCCCTTCTTGTCCACGCCAAGGATGCCGATGTGGCCGACGTGGTGGTGGCCGCAGGCGTTCATGCAGCCGGAGATGTTCAGGTCGAGTTCGCCGATGTCGAACAGATAGTCCAGGTCGTCGAAGCGGCGCTGGATGGATTCGGCGATCGGGATCGACTTGGCGTTGGCCAGCGAGCAGAAGTCACCGCCCGGGCAGCAGATGATGTCGGTCAGCAGGCCGATGTTCGGGGTGGCGAAGCCTTGCTCGCGCAGCTCCAGCCACAGCGCGTGCAGCTGACGCTGCTCGACGTCGGCGAGGATGATGTTCTGCTCGTGGGAGGTGCGCAGGTAGCCGAAGCTGTAGCGCTCGGCGAAGTCCGCGACGGCGTCGAGCTGCTTATCGGTCAGATCGCCCGGGGCGACGCCGGTGGGCTTGAGCGACAGGGTCACGGCGACGTAGCCCGGCTTCTTGTGCGCGCGGGTGTTGCGCGAACGCCAGCGGGCGAAGCCTGGATGTTCCTGGTCCTGCGCGCTGTAGTCGACGTTGTCCAGGGCCAGGTAGTCGGGGTCGATGAAATGGCGCGCCACGCGCTCGACTTCCGCTTCGGTCAAGGTGGTGCTGCCGCCGCGCAGGTGGGCCATCTCGGCCTCGACCTTCTCGGCAAACACTTCCGGGGTGAGGGCCTTGACCAGGATCTTGATCCGCGCCTTGTACTTGTTGTCACGGCGGCCGTAACGGTTGTACACGCGCAGGATGGCGTCCAGGTAGCTGAGCAGGTCCTGCCAGGGCAGGAACTCGTTGATGAACGAACCGATCACCGGGGTACGGCCCAGGCCGCCGCCGACCAGCACGCGGAAGCCCAGTTCACCGGCTGCGTTGCGCACCGGCTCCAGGCCGATGTCGTGTACTTCGATGGCGGCGCGGTCGTCGCTCGAGCCGTTGACGGCAATCTTGAACTTGCGCGGCAGGTAGGCGAATTCCGGGTGGAAGGTGGTCCACTGGCGGACGATCTCGCACCACGGGCGCGGGTCGACCAGCTCGTCGGCGGCGACACCGGCGAACTGGTCGGTGGTGACGTTGCGCAGGCAGTTGCCGCTGGTCTGGATCGCGTGCATCTGCACGGTGGCCAGCTCGGCGAGGATCTCGGGGATGTCTTCGAGCGCCGGCCAGTTGTACTGCACGTTCTGGCGCGTGCTGATGTGCGCGTAGCCCTTGTCGTAGTCGCGGGCGATCTTCGCCAGCATGCGGGTCTGGCGTGCGTTCAGCTGGCCATAGGGCACGGCGACTCGCAACATCGGCGCGAAACGTTGGATATACAGGCCGTTCTGCAGGCGCAGAGGGCGGAATTCTTCTTCGCTCAGCTCACCGGCCAGGTAGCGGCGGGTCTGATCACGGAACTGCTTGACGCGGTCCTCGATGATCCGCTGATCGTACTCGTCGTATACGTACATATAAGTCCTGTCTCAGGCTGCATGCAGCTAATCGCGCGCACGGCCGCGCACTCCGGGGCGGAGCGGGGGAACGATAGCAGAGTGGGTTTATGCGCTAAAGTGATGTTTTTGCATATGAAAAGAACCATTTGGACTAAGTGAGACTGACTGGCATTTGTCCGCAGCGGTACATCGCAGGGCTATAATCCGGGGTTTGCTTCGCAGGGATGTAACAGCATGCTCAAGGCCTTGTGCCAGAGCCTGTGCCTGAGCCTGCCACTGGCAGCGAGCGCACAGGCCGCGTCGGTGGTGTTCCTCAATCCGGGCTACTCCAACGAAACGTTCTGGGTCGACTATTCACGCTTCATGCAGGCCGCCGCCAGCGACCTGGGCATGACGTTGCGCGTGCAGTACAGCGAGCGCCGCGCCGACCTCGCGCTGACCCAGGCCCGGGAGGTGCTGCAAGGAGCGCAGCGCCCGGACTACCTGGTGCTGGTCAACGAACTGTATGTCGCCCCCGAGATCATCCGCCTGTCGCGGGGGACCGGGGTCAAGCTGTTCCTGGTCAACAACGGGCTCACCGACAGCCAGGCGCGTAGCGTCCAGGCGCAGCCGGACAAGTACCCCGAAGTGCTCGGCACGCTAGTCAGCAACGACGAGGATGCCGGTTACCAGATGCTCAAGGCGCTGGCTGCGCAACTGCCTGTCGATGCCGGGCCGGTAGACCTGCTGGCCTTTGCCGGGGTCAAGACCACGCCGGCCTCGCAGTTACGCGTGCAGGGCATGCGTCGGGCGCTGGCCGAGTTTCCCCAGGTGCGTTTGCGCCAGGTGGTGTATGGCGGCTGGAGCCGCGAGCGTGCCTTCGAACAGGCGCAGATGCTGCTTGAGCGTTACCCTGGCACCCGCCTGGTGTGGTCGGCCAACGACCAGATGGCCTTCGGCGCCATGCAGGCCTTCGAAGCGCTGGGCAAGGTGCCGGGGCGCGATGCGCTGTTCAGTGCGGTCAACAGCTCGCCCGAGGCCCTGCGCGCGCGGATCGACGGGCGTTTGAGCGTGCTCATGGGCGGGCATTTCACCTTGGGCGGCTGGGCCATGGTCATGTTGCATGACGATGCCCAAGGGCTGGCGGTGGACCGCGACGGCCAGCGCGAGCACAGCGCGCCGGCCCTGCAACTGATCGACCCGGCCAAGGCGCGGCGCTGGCTCAAGCTGCTGGAGCAGGATGGCCACGGTATCGACTTCCACCGTTTCAGTGCCGAAGGGCGGCCAGCGGATTTCCGCTACCCGTTTCTCACGTCACCCGTCGAGTATTGAAAGACCCTGCTTGAGCGAAGGGCATTGCTGGACTTAACTGCTGCTTGTGAAGTGCATTCCCATAAACACTACAAGAGGCAATGCAATGGGAAACTCTAGCAAAGTCCGCAAAGCTGACAGCAGTGTCGATGCCTGGGCGATCCTCTGTCTGATCGTGCTGGTGGTGGTCACCGCGGTGTACTGGGTCAGCCATCAATAGCGGACAACCACTCAAGACCGTGAGAAACACCTGAACCGCCCGCGGAAGGGACATCCGCGGGCGGATTGCGTTTTGGCAGGCTGTAATGCCCGGCGCGACTAGCGCGCCGTCAGGTGCATCGCCAGTTGCACCAGGCCGATCAGCACGAAGATGAAGATCAGCGTAAACACCGTCCCCATCACGATGAAATGGCTGGCCTTGCCATAGGTGAAGTCGCGGGCGCGGTTCTTGCCGCTTTGCACGCCAAACGCCGCGGCGAGGATGCTTTGCAGCATCTGCCAGAAGGTCGGTGGCTTGCCATGTTGGCTGTCGTCCATGAGTGGCTCCTGGGTTCAGAGGCAATCACCGACAGTGTAGGCGACTCAGGCCGATGCGATTGCCGGGCTTGGCTGCTCCTGGTCGTCCTGGGCCGCCACCCGCTCGCACAGCTCGATGATCTGCTCGCGCATCCAGCGGTTGGCCGGGTCCTGGTCGGTGCTTTCGTGCCAGTACAGGTGAGTCTCCAGCGCCGGTACCTCCACCGGCAGTGGCTGGTGGCGCAACTGGTGGCGGCGGGCGAAACGCTCGGGCACGGTCATGACCATGTCGGTCTGCTGCAACACCTGGGAGGCCATCAGGTAGTGCTGCGAACGCAGGGCGACACGGCGCTGCACGCCCATCTTGCCCAGGGCCAGGTCCACATAGCCCAGACCGTTGCGGCGGCTGGAGATATGGATGTGGGTCATGGCCAGGTAGCTGTCCAGGGTCAGCTTGCCGTCGGCCTGGGGGTGGCCGGGGCGCATGGCGCAGACATAGCGGTCTTGCATGAGCTTGACGTGACGCACCTGCGGGTCGGTGTTCAGCGGCGCGTCGACGGCGAAGTCCAGGCGCCCGGCGGCCAGTTCCTTGGTGGTCTCGCGGCGCTTGCACAGGAAACTCTCGATCACCAGCGCCGGGGCGAGCCGGCGCAGGCGCTGGAACAGCGGCGGCAGGATCACCGCCTCGGTAAGGTCGGTCATGCTGATGCGGAAGGTCTTGCTCGCCTGCAGCGGAGTGAAGATGCGGCTTTCCTGCACCGAGGTGCGCAGCAGCGACAGCGCATTGCGCACCGGGCCGATGATGTTCTGCGCCATGGGCGTGGGCACCATGCCCTGGGCAGTGCGCACGAACAGCGGGTCATTGAACGTCTCGCGCAGACGTGACAGAGCATTGGACACAGCCGGCTGGGTGATGCCGACGATCTGCCCGGCGCGAGTCAGGTTGGCTTCGGTGTAGATCGCGTCGAAGACGATGAACAGGTTGAGGTCGACCTTGCTGAGGTTCATGGGCGCCGCTCTTTGTTGGAGTTATTGGGGCGATCATATATTGCTTATGAATGTTTATACACATAGAAAATAGACTAGGTGGATGAAGGGTCGCTGTTCTAGGCTCAGGGCCATGTTCTTCATTGACGGAAGGTAGCCCCGATGGATTTCGCCTATTCGCCCAAGGTCCAGGCATTGCGCGAGCGCGTCAGCGCATTCATGGATGCATACGTCTACCCGGCCGAGCCGGTGTTCGAGCGCCAGGTTGCCGAGGGCGACCGCTGGCAGCCTACCGCGATCATGGAGGAGCTCAAGGCCAAGGCCCGCGAGGAAGGGCTGTGGAACCTGTTCCTGCCCGAATCCGAATATGGCGCAGGGCTGAGCAACCTTGAGTACGCGCCGTTGGCCGAGATCATGGGGCGCTCGCTGCTGGGGCCCGAGCCGTTCAACTGCTCGGCGCCGGACACTGGCAACATGGAAGTGCTGGTGCGCTACGGCAGCGAGGCGCAGAAGCGCCAGTGGCTCGAGCCGCTGCTGCGTGGCGAGATCCGTTCGGCGTTCGCCATGACCGAGCCGGACGTGGCCTCTTCGGATGCCACCAACATGGCCGCCACGGCCGTCCGCGACGGTGACGAGTGGGTGATCAATGGCCGCAAATGGTGGACCTCCGGCGCCTGCGATCCGCGCTGCAAGGTGATGATCTTCATGGGCCTGTCCAACCCCGACGGCCAGCGTCACCAACAGCACTCGATGATCCTGGTGCCCACCGACGCAGCCGGCGTGAAGATCGTCCGCCCACTGCCGGTGTTCGGCTACGACGACGCGCCACACGGCCATGCCGAAGTGTTGTTCGAGAACGTGCGGGTGCCTTACGAGAACGTGCTTCTCGGCGAGGGCCGTGGCTTCGAGATCGCCCAGGGCCGCCTCGGGCCTGGGCGCATCCATCATTGCATGCGTTCGATCGGCATGGCCGAACGCGCCCTGGAGCTGATGTGCAAGCGCTCGGTCGAGCGCACCGCCTTTGGTCGGCCACTGGCGCGGCTGGGTGGCAATGTCGACAAGATCGCCGACTCGCGGATGGAGATCGACATGGCCCGGCTGCTGACCCTGAAGGCCGCCTACATGATGGACACCGTCGGCAACAAGGTGGCGCGCAGCGAGATCGCCCAGATCAAGGTGGTGGCGCCGAACGTGGCGCTGAAGGTGATCGACCGGGCCATCCAGATCCATGGCGGGGCAGGGGTGAGCGGTGATTTCCCGCTGGCCTACATGTACGCGATGCAGCGTACCCTGCGCTTGGCCGACGGGCCGGATGAGGTACATCGGGCGGCGATCGGCAAGTATGAGATTGGCAAGTATGTGCCGAAGGAGATGCTCCGTAGTGAGCGCTAGGGCTTTGCGCCTGAGTCGTGGCGGCTGACATTGACGACAGAAGACCCGCCTAGGCGGGTCTTCTGATTGGCATTGGGCCCGGTAGGATCAAACCCCCGCTGCCAGCTTCGCACCCACCTGCCGACGACGATACGCGCTGTCGCGGCTGGCCAGCCACCAGTACAGCGGCGAGGTGATCGCCAGCCCCACCAGCCACGACAGGTCGGCGCCGTTGATGTGTGCGGACACCGGCCCGACATACAGCGGCGTGTTCATGAACGGGATCTGCACCGCGATACCCACCGCGTAGGCGATCAGTGCCTGGGGGTTGTAGCGACCGTAGATGCCGCCGTCGACCTTGAAGATCGAGTCGATGTCGTAGTCGCCCTTGTGGATGACATAGAAGTCGATCAGGTTGATCGCCGTCCATGGCACCAGCACCACCAGCAACACCAGCACCATGTCGACGAAGTGGCCGATGAAGTCCGCCGAGGCGAACACCGCCACCACGCAGCAGGCCGCCAGCACGAGCAGCGACAGCACGGCGCGGCTCTTGGCAGTGGGGATCCAGCGATAGGCGAAGGTCTGTACCAGGGTGATGATCGACAGCACCGCGCCGTATAGGTTGAGGGCGTTGTGGCTGATCACGCTGAGCAGGAACAGCACCAGCATCAGCGGGCCGAGGGTGCCGGTGGCGAGCTTGACCGCGTCCATGGTGTCCATCCCGGCAGGGATCGCCAGCACCGCCACCGCGCCGAAGATGAACGACAGGCTCGAGCCCAGGGCCGAGCCCAGGTAGGTGGTCCAGAAAGTCGAGGAGACCTTCACGTCGGCCGGCAGGTAGCGCGAGTAGTCCGATACGTAGGGCGCGAAGGCGATTTGCCACAGCGCCGCCAGCGAAACGGTGGCCAGCCAGCCGGCCAGGTTGAAGCCGCCACGGGTGAGGAAGTCGTCGCTCTGCACATGGCTGAAGATGTAGCCGAAGCCGACCACGATGCCGATGCCCAGCACCCAGGTACCGATGCGGTTGAGCACGTGGATGAAGCGGTAGCCGATGATGCCGATGATGCCCGAGCCCAATGCACCGATGACGATGCCCACGGACACCGGCACCGTCTCGACCACGCCATGCAACGACTTGCCGGCCAGGACGATGTTGGAGGCGAAGAAGCCGATGTACATCACCCCGGCGATCACCACCACCAGCAGGGCGCCAAGCGAACCGAACTGGGCGCGGCTCTGGATCATCTGCGGGATGCCCATCTGCGGGCCCTGGGCCGAATGCAGGGCCATGAGCACGCCGCCGAGCAGGTGGCCGACGAGGATCGCGACGATGCCCCAGACCAGGTTGAGGTGGAACAGCTGCACGCCGAGTGCGCCGGTGACGATGGGCAGCGGCGCGATGTTGCCGCCGAACCACAGTGTGAACAGATCCCTTACCTTTCCATGGCGGTCTTGCGGCGGCACGTAGCCGATCGTGTGTTTCTCGATGAGGGGTGCCGAATTGGCTGCACTGGTCATGACTGACTCCAAGGCAAGGTGGGGCATCGGGTGCTGCCCGGGTGCGTGCCGGCAAGGGGCGACGCGTTCTTGTTGGCGCGATGATGCGGCGCGGGCGGGGATCGAGAAATTAGTAAATTTGTACTCATGAGCCTTAAAAAACCTAAGGCTGGCAAAAGCTTGAGCGGGGATGGCGGCAAGCACGCCGCCATGCTGCTTTGACGTCGAAGGAAACATGCCCATGATGCAGCGGCTATGCTGTCTAGTGCGCGGGTTGAGTGGGGGAGCGCCTCATGGCGACGCTGGAGCGGGCCATCGCGATGGCCATCAAGGCACACGAAGGGCAGTTCGACAAAGGCGGGGCGGCTTACATTCTCCACCCATTGCGGGTGATGGAGCGGGTGATCACCCCCGAACAGCGCATCGTCGCGGTGTTGCACGATGTGCTGGAAGACACGCCATTGACCCTGGCCGACCTCGCCCGAGAAGGCTTCCCGCTGAAGATCCTCGCCGCGCTGCTGGCGCTGAGCCGGCGCGAAGGCGAGAGCTACGAGGCGTTCGTCATTCGCCTGGGTGTGGACCCCTTGGCGCGCCAGGTGAAACTGGCGGACCTGGCAGACAACAGCGACCTTTCGCGCATCCCTTGCCCAGGCCCGGCCGATGTGGCCCGGCTGTGCCGGTATCAGCAGGCCAGCGCCTATCTGCAAGCGCTGGCCTGAGGGCCTTCAGCCGCAGGCCTTGAGGTTGACCGGGCCGACGAAGGTGTTGCCGCGTCCCATCACGCATGCCACCTGCTGGTTGCGCTGCAGCTCCCAGGCCTGCGGTGGGTAGGTCTTGTTCCAGGCCTCGAACAACTGGCGGTCTTGTTTGGACAGGCGCAGGTCGTATTGCTTGCTCATGTAGAAGTAGGTGCGCGCGATCATCCCGCGGATCGACGGGCGTGGCATGACCTTCTTGGCCTTGAAGTCGACCTGGGTCAGGCAACTGCCGTATTGGCCATGCTGCTCGGGCAACCAGCCAAAGCTGAAGTTGCTGCGGTCACCGTTGACCTCGCCGATGCTTGGCACCAGGTTGTGCAGGTCGGCCTCGGCGCGCTGGTAGACCTTGTCGTTGCGCGAGCAGTTCTTGCGCCCGCCGTCCTGCCAGCACTGGCGCTGATGGCCGATCTGCCAGGCCGGGACAATGTGCTCCCACTCGATGCGCGAGGCACGGTTGAGGTTCTTGCGCGGCGTATAGCCGCAGGACGCCAGGTCGACCTTGTTGCCCTGGTACTTGCAGCCGCAATAAAACTCGGTGGACTGCGGCGCATACAGCTTCCAGGCGACCTTCTTGGCCTCCTGGAAGGTGCGCGGGGCGTCGGCGTGGGCGAGGGGGGTGAGCAGCAGCAGGCAGGTAGCGAAAAGCGAAACTCTCATGTGCGATCAGTCTTCCTTCGGCACGGTCCAGAACACCTGCACGCCGCCATCGTCGCGGTGGGCGAGGGTGACGTTGTCGTTCTCGGCGATTTCCTCGAGCAGCGTGGCCCAGTCGTCGGGCGATTCGTGCTCCAGGCGGAAGATCAGGGCGGCGCGGCTGCGCTGGGCGGTGGGGCTGTTGATGATCTTCTGGATGCGCTGACCCAGTAGTTCATAACTGCTTGGCGACGCTGGGGCGGGTTTGGCCACGGGGCTGTTCCTTGTTTTGCTGTATGTGCATACAGTATTTCACTGTAAGCCGTTTCGCAACAGCAGGTAGGATGAAAGCCGTATAAGACCGTAGTAGAGGGATTGGTTCCATCGAAGGCAGCACGGGGCCAGCCCGCTCCCACAAGTCTGCGGCGACTTTGTGGGGTGGGCTGGCCCCGCGATGGGCCGGTATGTTCAACACACCAGCCCGAGGTGCATGCCGATCAGTATTCCCAGAAGATCCGCTGCAGCTCTTTGCTGTCCTGGGTCTTGGTCATTGCGACCATTGCCAGGATCCGCGCCTTCTGCGGGTTCAGGTCATGGGCCACGACCCAGTCGTTCTTGTCGTCAGGCTGTTCGGCGTTGCGCAGCACGAAGCCGCCCTGGTTGACGTGGGACGAACGGATGATCTGCACGCCGTCCTTGCGCAGCTCCTGCAGCGCCGGCACTACGCGCGACGATACCGAACCATTGCCGGTACCGGCGTGGATGATCGCCTTGGCGCCACCCTGGGCCAGCGCCTTGTAGGCGGTGTCGGTCACGTTGCCGTAGCCGTAGGCGATGTCCACGGCCGGCAGCTTGCTGATGGTCTTGATGTCGAACTCGGAATTGACGGTGTGGCGCTTGGCCGGCAGGCGGAAGAAGTACGACTTGCCCTCGACCACCATGCCCAGCGGGCCCCACTGGCTCTTGAAGGCTTCGGTCTTGATATTGACCGCCTTGCTCACGTCACGGCCGGACTGGATCTCGTCGTTCATGGTCACCAGCACGCCCTTGCCGCGGGCGTCCTTGCTGCTGGCCACGGCCACGGCGTTGTACAGGTTGAGCATGCCGTCGGCGGACATCGCGGTGCCCGGGCGCATCGAGCCGACCACGATGATCGGCTTGTCGGTCTTCTCCACCAGGTTGAGGAAGTAGGCGGTTTCTTCGAGGGTGTCGGTGCCGTGGGTGATGACGATGCCATCGACGTCCTTGCTGTCGGCCAGTTCGGCGACGCGCTTGCCGAGCTTGAGCAGATCGTCGTTGCCGATGCTTTCCGAGGCGACCTGCATCACTTGCTCGCCGCGCACGTTGGCCAGGTCCTTCAGCTCTGGCACGCCGGCGATCAGCTTGTCGATGCCTACCTTGGCGGCCTGGTAGGTGGCGCTGTTGGCGGCGCTGGCGCCAGCGCCGGCGATGGTGCCGCCGGTGGCGAGGATGACCACGTTGGCGAGTTTCTGTTGTTGCGCGGCTTCCTTGGCGGAAACAGTGGTCGGCAGTACCAGCAGCAGCGCCAGGGCGCTCGGTGCGAAGGTCTTGATAGCGGTTTTCATCGTTTCTGCTTCTCTCTTCCTGGGTGAGATGTGCGTTATGTCGCACTGCTGTAAGGCAGATTTCGTACCATCAACTACCGTTCGTCGTATTTCATCTTGGAACCCCTGTGATGACTGGGGGTACTCGAAAAGACCAAGAGGTCAGGTAACTTCCAGCTGTTCGGATGGCCGAACAGGCGTAGGAAATGTGTTCGGTTTTTCGGACAAATTGCGGATAATCCGACTCGCGTAGTGTTGGCTGCCTACGCAATGGATTTGACAAACCCTACAGCTGTTTCCATAGTTGCTTACCGCAAACGTTTGCGATCCGATAAAAACCACAAAATTCGGAGTCATTTCCATGAAGCTGCCGTTTCCCGGCCGTCCGCTGGCCCTCGCCGTTTTCTCGTCGCTGCTTTTCTCTCTGTCCACCGCCCACGCCGAGGAAGCGCCCAAGGTCGCTTTGGTGATGAAGTCGCTGGCCAACGAGTTCTTCCGCACCATGGAAGACGGCGCCAAGACCTACCAGAAAGAGCACCCTGACGATTTCAGCCTGGTGGCCAACGGCATCAAGAACGAAACCGACACCGGCGAGCAGATCCGTATCGTCGAGCAGATGGTCAACGCGGGCGCCAAGGCCCTGGTGATCGCCCCGGCCGACTCCAAGGCACTGGTGTCGGCGGTGAAGAAGGCCATGGACAAGGGCGTGATCGTGATCAACATCGACAATCGCCTCGACCCCGAAACCCTCAAGAGCAAGGGCATCAGCGTGCCGTTCGTTGGCCCGGACAACCGCAAGGGCGCGCGCCTGGTCGGCGACTACCTGGCCCAGCAGAAGCTCAAGGCCGGTGACCAGGTCGGCATCATCGAAGGCGTGCCGACCACTACCAATGCCCAGCAACGCACCGCCGGCTTCAAGGACGCCATGCAAGCCGCGCAGATGAAGATCGTCTCGGTGCAATCCGGCAACTGGGAGATCGACAAGGGCAACGCCGTGGCCGCCTCGATGCTCAACGAATACCCCGACTTGAAGGCGCTGCTGGCCGGCAACGACAGCATGGCCCTGGGCGCCGTCTCGGCCGTGCGCGCCGCCGGCAAGACCGGCCAGGTGCAGGTGGTCGGCTACGACAACATCAAGGCCATCGAGCCGATGCTCAAGGATGGCCGCGTGCTCGCCACCCTCGACCAGGCGGCCAGCCAGCAGGCGGTGTACGGCATCCAGGCGGCGCTGAAGATGCTCAAGGGCGAGCAGCCAGGCGTCGATGCCGACAATGTCATCCAGACCCCGGTCGAGCTGATTACCAAGTGACAAAGTGATCTCTGTAGGAGCGGCTTCAGCCGCGATGCAGGCACTGCGGTGCCTGGCACCCGCTTCGCGGGTGATCGCGGCTGAAGCCGCTCCTACAGGGGGGTATGTCTATTTAGGAGAATGGCCATGTCAGTACCGGCCAATGAAACCGTGCTAGCCGTCAGCGGCCTGGGCAAGACCTACGCCCAGCCTGTGCTCGGCGATGTCACCCTCGAGCTGCGCGGCGGCGAGGTGCTGGCCCTGACCGGCGAGAACGGCGCGGGCAAGTCGACCCTGTCCAAGCTGATCAGCGGCCTGGAGATCCCCACCACTGGGCAGATGCTCTATCGCGGCCAGCCCTACGCCCCCGGCAGCCGTGCCGAGGCCGAGCGTCTCGGCGTGCGCATGGTGATGCAGGAACTCAACCTGCTGCCGACGCTGACCGTGGCCGAGAACCTGTTCCTCGACAACCTGCCCAGCCGCCTTGGCTGGATCAGCCAGAAGCGCCTGCGCCAGTTGGCCACCGCAGCCATGGCCCAGGTCGGCCTGGATGCCATCGACCCGGACACCCCCGTCGGCGAGCTGGGCATCGGCCACCAGCAAATGGTCGAGATCGCCCGCAACCTGATCGGCGACTGCCATGTGCTGATCTTCGACGAACCCACGGCCATGCTCACCGCCCGCGAGGTGGAGCTGCTGTTCACCCAGATCGAGCGCCTGCGCCAGCGCGGCGTGGCCATCGTGTATATCTCCCACCGCCTCGAAGAGTTGCAGCAAGTGGCGCAGCGCATCGCCGTGCTGCGCGACGGCAAGCTGGTGTGCGCCGAGCCGATCCAGCGCTACAGCAGCGAGCAACTGGTCAACCTGATGGTGGGGCGCGAGCTGGGCGAGCATATCGACCTCGGCCAGCGCACGATCGGCGCGCCGCTGCTCAAGGTCGACAAGCTCAGCCGTGGCGACAAGGTCCGCGAGGTGTCGTTCGAGGTCAGGGCAGGGGAGATCTTCGGTATCTCAGGCCTGATCGGTGCCGGGCGCACCGAGCTGCTGCGCCTGATCTACGGCGCCGACCGCGCCGACAGCGGCCAGGTCGCCCTCGGCCAGCCGCCGGTGGTGGTGACCATCGATTCGCCCAAGGCCGCGGTCAAGGCCGGTATCGCCCTGATCACCGAGGACCGCAAGGGCGAAGGCCTGCTGCTGAGCCAGTCGATCAGCGCCAATATTGCCCTGGGCAACCTCGGTGCCGTGTCCCGCGCCGGCGTGCTCGATGCGGACGCCGAGCGTGAGCTGGCCGAGCGCCAGATCGGCGCCATGCGCATCCGCAGCGCCAGCCCCGCCCAGGCCGTGGGCGAGCTGTCCGGCGGTAACCAGCAGAAGGTGGTGATTGGCCGCTGGCTGGAGCGCGATTGCCAGGTGCTGCTGTTCGACGAGCCCACCCGCGGCATCGACGTCGGCGCCAAGTTCGACATCTATGGCCTGCTCGCCGAACTCGCCCGCCAGGGCAAGGCCATCGTCGTGGTGTCCAGCGACCTGCGCGAGCTGATGCTGATCTGCGACCGCATCGCCGTGCTCAGCGCCGGTCGCCTGATCGACACCTTCGACCGCGAGCATTGGACCCAGGACCAACTGCTTGCCGCCGCCTTCGCTGGCTACCAGAAACGTGATGCCCTGCTGCACGAAGCAGCTCCCAGGATGGACGCATGAAAACCACAACAAACACCTCGGGCGCCGCGCCCGTGCGCCGCAGCGGCACCTATTTCGGCCTGGGCACCTACCTGGGCCTGGCCGGCGCCTTGCTGGCGATGATCGTGCTGTTCTCGCTGCTGAGCAGCCATTTCCTGTCTTACGCCACCTTCAGCACCCTGGCCAACCAGATCCCCGACTTGATGGTGCTGGCGGTGGGCATGACCTTCGTGCTGATCATCGGCGGCATCGACCTGTCGGTGGGCTCGGTGCTGGCCTTGGCCGCTTCGACGGTCAGCGTCGCCATCCTCGGCTGGGGCTGGAGCGTGCTGCCCGCCGCGCTGCTGGGCATGGCCGTGGCGGCCCTGGCCGGCACTGTCACCGGCAGCATCACCGTGGCCTGGCGCATCCCTTCGTTCATCGTCTCGCTGGGTGTGCTGGAGATGGCCCGGGGCCTGGCCTATCAGTTCACCGATTCGCGCACCGCGTACATCGGCGATGCCTTCGCCTGGTTCTCCAACCCGATCGCCTTCGGCATCTCGCCGGCCTTCATCATCGCCTTGCTGGTGATCGTGCTGGCCCAGCTGGTGCTGACCCGTACCGTGTTCGGCCGCTACCTGATCGGTATCGGCACCAATGAAGAGGCCGTACGCCTGGCCGGCATCGACCCGCGCCCCTACAAGATCCTGGTATTCGCCCTGATGGGCGTACTCGCGGGCCTCGCCGCGCTGTTCCAGATCTCGCGCCTGGAGGCCGCCGACCCCAATGCCGGCTCGGGCATGGAGCTGCAGGTGATCGCCGCCGTGGTGATCGGCGGCACCAGCCTGATGGGCGGGCGCGGTTCGGTCATCAGCACCTTTTTCGGCGTGCTGATCATCTCGGTGCTGGCCGCAGGCCTGGCCCAGATCGGCGCCTCGGAACCGACCAAACGCATCATCACCGGGGCGGTCATCGTCATCGCCGTGGTACTCGACACTTATCGCAGCCGGCGTGCGAACCGGCGGAACTGAAACCATGGCAACCATCAAAGACGTCGCGGCACTTGCGGGTATTTCCTACACCACCGTGTCCCATGTATTGAACAAGACCCGTCCGGTCAGCGAACACGTGCGCCTCAAGGTCGAGGCGGCGATCGCCGAGCTCGACTACGTGCCCAGCGCCGTGGCCCGCTCGCTGAAGGCGCGCAGCACCGCCACCATCGGCTTGCTGGTGCCCAACAGCGTCAACCCGTACTTCGCCGAGCTGGCCCGGGGTATCGAGGACGCCTGCGAGCGCAACGGTTACTGCGTGATCCTGTGCAACTCCGACGACAACCCGCAGAAGCAGCGCAGTTACCTGCGCGTGCTGCTGGAAAAGCGTATCGACGGCCTGATCGTCGCTTCGGTGGGCGAGGATCGCGACCTGCTCGACAGCCTCAGCGGTGTGCGTACGCCGATGGTCATCGTCGACCGAGCCCTGGAAGGCGTCGAGGCCGACCTGGTGCGCATCGACCATGAACAGGGCGCCTACCTGGCCACCCGTCATCTGCTCGAGCTGGGGCACCGCGAGATCGCCACCATCGGCGGCCCGGTGGACACCGGGGTCAGCCAGTTGCGCCTGGCCGGGTTCCGTCGGGCGATGGCCGAGGGCGGCGTGCGCATTGCTCCGGGTCATGTGCTGCACAGCGACTTCACCAGCCCCGGTGGCCACGCCGCCGCGGCGCGCCTGCTCGACGGCGAGCGGCCCACGGCGATCTTCGCCGGCAACGACATGATCGGCTTCGGCGTGTTGCGCGCCGCCGCCGAACGCAATATCGACGTGCCCGGCGAGCTGTCGGTGATCGGCTTCGACGACATCGAGCTGAGCCGCTACGTGTACCCGGCGCTGACCACGGTCGGCCAGTCGATCCGCGAGCTCGGCGAGAGCGCCGCCGGCCTGCTGCTGTCGCGCATCGTCACGCCGCGCCGCGACGGCGCCGCCGAACAGCGCATCGTCGCCCCGCGCATCGTGCTGCGCGAATCCACCGGGCCACGCCCGGACCTGTTCAACGATTACCGTTAAGGAATACCCATGGATGCCAAGGTGGTAGTGGTCGGCAGCCTCAACATGGACCTGGTGGCCCGCGCCCAACGCCTGCCCCGGGGAGGCGAGACCCTGAGCGGCGACAGCTTCTTCACCGCGCCCGGCGGCAAGGGCGCCAACCAGGCCGTGGCCGTGGCCCGGCTGGGCGCCAGCGTGGCGATGGTCGGCAACGTCGGCGACGACGCCTACGGTCAGCAACTGCGCCAGGCGCTGCTGACCGAGGGCATCGATTGCCAGGGTGTGGGCGTGTGCCCGGGCGTGTCCAGCGGCGTGGCGCTGATCGTGGTGGATGCCGCCAGTCAGAACGCCATCGTCGTCATCCCCGGTGGCAACGGCCTGCTCAGCCCAGAGTCGGTGAGCCGTTTCGATACGCTGCTGCAGCGCGCCGAAGTGATCATCTGCCAACTGGAAGTGCCGAGCGCCACCGTGGCCTGGACCCTGGCCCGTGGCCGCGAGCTGGGCCGCACGGTGATCCTCAACCCGGCGCCGGCCAGCGGGCCGCTGCCGGCGGAGTGGTATGCCTTCATCGACTACCTGATTCCCAACGAAAGCGAGGCCGAGGCCCTGGCCGGGGTGCGGGTCAACGACCAGGACAGTGCCCGTCGAGCGGCCGAGCGCTTGCGCCAGCTGGGGGCGGGGAAGGTGATCGTCACCCTTGGCGGCGACGGTGCATTGCTGGTCGATGCCGCCGGTAGCCGGCATTTCCCGGCCCCGCGGGTGCAGCCGGTGGATACCACGGCGGCCGGCGATACCTTTGTCGGCGGTTTTGCCGCCGGCCTGGCGCGGGGCTTGTCGGAGGACGAGGCGATCGCCTTCGGTCAGCGCGCCGCCGCTGTGTCGGTAACCCGTGTGGGCGCGCAGCCTTCGATCCCCCTGTTGAAGGAGTTGGCGCCATGAAAAAGACGGCGCTGCTGAATATCGCCCTGTCGCGCAGCATTGCCGGGCTTGGCCATGGCGACATCCTGGTGATTGGTGACGCCGGTCTGCCGGTGCCGCCGGGGGTGGAACTGATCGACCTGGCGCTGACGCCCGGCATCCCGGATTTCGCCAGTGTGCTGCGTGTGGTGCTGAGCGAGATGCAGGTGGAGCGGCATGTGCTGGCTGATGAAGTGTTCAAGGCCCAGCCGCCGGCGTTGGCCGAGGTCGAGCGCTTGCATGCGGGCGGTGAGCTGGGCCAGCGCCAGGTGCTGAGCCACGCCGACTTCAAGACCCTGTGTCACCAGGCCCGGGCCGTGGTGCGCACGGGGGAGTGCAAGCCCTACAGCAATATTGCCCTGGTGGCAGGCGTGACTTTCTAGACCGAATGCGAGGGCTTGCGCCCTCGATCCACAGGTTGGGCGCGGCCTCGGGCCGCCTCTGTGGGAGCCGGCTGGCCGGCGAAAGGGCCGCGAAGCGGCCCCTTGTGAATCCATCCCCCTAGCAACAAGGAGTGCTGAATGTCCCTCAAGAACCTGCTCCAAGGAGCCGTCCTCATGTCCGCGCTGGCCGCGACTTCCCTCATGGCCGCGCCCCGCGACCTGATCATCGACACCGACCCCGGCGCCGACGACGTCGTCGCCCTGCTGCTGGCCATGGCCTCGCCCGAGGAACTGAAGATCCGCGCCATCACCACCGTGGCCGGCAACGTGCGCCTGGAGAAGACCTCGCGCAACGCCCGCCTGGCCCGTGAGTGGGCTGGCCGCGAAGAGATCCCGGTGTACGCCGGGGCAGGGCGGCCGATGGTGCGCACGCCGATCTACGCCGCCAACGTCCACGGCGAGGAAGGCCTGACCGGCGTCCAGGTCCACGAGCCGAAAAAGCCGCTGGCCCAGGGCAACGCCGTGCAGTACCTGATCGACACCCTGAGCACCGCCGAGCCTCACAGCATCACCGTCGCCATGCTCGGCCCGCAGACCAACCTGGCCCTGGCATTGATCCAGAAGCCGGAGATCGTCAACGGTATCAAGGAAGTGGTGGTGATGGGCGGCGCCCACTTCAACGGCGGCAACATCACCCCGGCGGCGGAGTTCAACCTGTTCGCCGACCCCCACGCCGCAGAGGTGGTGCTGGCCAGTGGCGTGAAGCTCACCTACCTGCCGCTGGACGTCACCCACAAGGTGCTCACCAGTGACGCGCGCCTCAAGCAGCTCGCCGCGGTCAACAACAACGCCAGCAAGCTGGTGGTGGACATTCTCAACGCCTACATCAAGTTCGACATGGACAATTACGGCATGCCCGGCGGCCCGGTACACGATGCCAGCGTCATCGCCTACCTGCTCAAGCCCGAGCTGTTCAAGGGGCGCCAGGTACACATGGTGGTCGACAGCCGCGAAGGCCCGACCTTCGGCCAGACCATTGCCGACTGGTACGGCGTGCTCAAGCAGCCGGCCAATGTGCTGTGGATCGAGGAGGGCGATGCCCAGGGCTTCTTCGACCTGCTCAGCGCCCGCCTGGCCCGATTGAAATAGTGTCGTGGTGCGCGTAGCGCTCGAACACCTGGTCGATGAAGCTACGCGCCGCCTCGCTGCCACGATCGCGTACCAGCAGGTCGATGGCGATCAGCAATAGCTCCTCGGGGGTTCCCGGGCTGTAGGCGCTCTGGCCTTCGTCCCACTTGACCTTGATATCGGCGTCGATGCTGTGGCTGCTCATGGGGCGGTTCTCGCTTGGGCCTGGGTGATAGGTCGAATACCGCGTCCTGGCGTTCGAAGGGGAGGTGTTTCATGCTCCACTTCTTGCAGTAAATCATGCCTTTGCGCAACCGGATCTGCGACTTAGGCATAAGCCCTGCGTTTGGCCGAACCTGCGGTTCGGTGCAAAATCCGGTGACGATTGCGTTTCACATCCCCTGGCCGAGTCAGGCAGAATCTTGCGGTTTTGCAACAAACCGTTGGCGGAACTGTCGCATTAGGCAGTTCCCGGATCGATTTAGGAGGATTCATGTTCCGTACCCGCGCTTCCCTGGCGACCCTGCTGGTGGCTACCGTCCTCGCAGGTTGCAGCACCGGTGGCTCTTCGGGCAGCAACAGTGCCCCCGCCGCCGCGGCCGGCAACGATGGCCGCTGCGAAGCCAGTGGCGCCGATTTTGCCATCGGCAAGCCGGCCAGCGCCGAGCTGCTCGAGCAGGCGCGCAAGGCCAGCGGCTCGCAGATGGCACGCATCCTCAAGCCGCACGATGTGATCACCCTGGAATACCGCTCCGAGCGGTTGAACCTGAATGTCGATGACAAGGGTGTGGTGACCCGCGTCAACTGCGGCTGATTGCCCGCACGCTGTCACCTGGCGCGGGTTGGCCCGCGCCTTCCCGCCCTCATTCCACGCTTGCCGGCTCGCGCCGTTCCTCGCGAGTGAACAACCCCTCCCCCAAGGCGCGTGCGGCGCGCAGATGCCGTGCCGGATCCTGTCCTTCGCTGTCGTCCAGCAACGTCGAACTCAACACTTGAGCGCCGCAGTAATCGAAGATGCCGTGCTCGATCTGCACGCGCATGGCCTCGCCGTAGCCGTGGCGCTCGAAGGTGCCGGCATCGGCCCCGGCAACGCCGATCAGGTGCGCGGTCAAGCCGTGCAGGCGCTTGGTGGTGCTGCCGTCCGCAGCCTGGTAGAACGCCCAGCCGTTGCTGAATACACGTTCGACCCAGCCCTTGAGCAGGGCCGGGAGCGACCACCAGTAGATGGGATAGACCAGCACCACGGTGTCGGCGCGTTCGATACGCGCCTGCTCGGCCAGCACATCGGCCGGCGGCGGCGCCAGGCGACGGTGTACGGCGTGGTCGGCCAGGCTGAAACGGGGGTCGAAACCTTCCCGGGCCAGGTCGGCGAACTCGCTGGTGTGACCGGCCGCGCGCAACCCTTCGGCAACCTGTTGGGCAAGGGCATGGGTAAGGGACTCGGTGTCGTGGTGACCGATGACGATCAGGGCATGCATGGCAGAATCTCCAGAATCGGGATGCGAGGGCCTCGGGAGCGCTATATACTCCCAGTAAGTTACGATTGGTAAGTTACTTTTGGTAGGTAATCGATGTCAAGCGAGGAAAAGACCGCGCCGCGCAAACGCCTGTCCCGCGAGGAGCGTCGCCGGCAACTGTTGGATGTGGCCTGGCGGTTGGTGCGTGAGGAAGGCACCGATGCCCTTAGCCTGGGGCGCCTGGCCGAGCAAGCCGGGGTGACCAAGCCGGTGGTGTATGACCACTTCGAAACCCGCAATGGCTTGTTGCTGGCGCTGTACCAGGAGTACGACGCGCGCCAGACGGCGATGCTCGACACGGCCCTGGCCGGATGCCCGGTGGACCTGCCGGGGCGGGCCTGGGTGATCGCCGAGGCCTATGTGGACTGTGTGGCGACCCAAGGACGCGAGATCCCCGGTGTCAGCGCGGCATTGGCCGGTTCGCCGGAGCTCGAGGCGCTCAAGCGCGGCTATGACGGGCCCTTCATGGACAAATGTCGGGAGGCCTTGGCGCCGTTCGCGCCGGGCGGTGATATCGGCGTGGCCGGCCTGTGGGTGCTGGTGGGGGCGGCGGATGCGCTGTCCCTGGCGGCGGCGGCCGGTGAATTGGCCGCCGAGGCCGCCAAGCTGGAATTGCAGGCGACCATCGTGGCGATGGTCCTGCGTCAGTAGCTGCCGACGCGGGGTAGACCGGCGATCAAGCCGGCAGGCTCTGGTACGTCTGCTCCTCGCCCGGGCTGCGGGCGAACTGGCGCTTGTACTCGCGGCTGAATTGCGAGGTGCTCTGGTAGCCGACCCGATGCGCCACCTGAGCCACGCCCAGGCCTTCGCCGATCAGCATCTGTTGTGCCTTGAGCAGGCGCAGGCGCTTGAGGTACTGCATCGGTGCAAGGTCGGTGCAGCGCTTGAAGTGCTCATGGAAGGTCGACACGCTCATGTTCGCCCGGCTGGCCAGTTCATCTACGCCCAGCGGCTCGGCGTAGTGCTCGCGCAGGTAGGCCAGGGCCGAGGCGATCCGGGCGAAGTGCCCCTGTTGTTCGACCAGCGCCCGCAGCACGCCGGCCTGGGGGCCGCGCAGCGCGGTGTAGAGCACCTCGCGTACCCGCGCCGGCCCCAGCACCCTGGCGTCCAGGGGATCCTGCAGGCACTGCAGCAAGCGTTCGACGCTTTCGCGCATGGCCGTGTCCAGCGCCGCCGAGGCCATCGACTGCGGCGTCTGTGCCTGGACCGCCACATCCGGCCCCAGGTTCATGGCCTGCACCAGCTCGCCGAGCATGGCGCGGTCGATGTCCACCGCCACACCCAGCAGGGGCGCCTGGGGGGTGGCGAAGGTCTCGCAGAGGAAGGGCACCGACAGCGCCTGCACCAGGTAATGCCCGGCGCCGTACTCCAGGGTGCGCGGGCCCAGGCGCGCCAGCTTGCTGCCCTGGGCGACGATGATCAGGCTGGGTTCGTAGATCTGCGGGCTGCTGGCGACGTAATGGTCCCAGGTCAGCACCTGGACCTGGGGCAGGGCAGTGGGCACGAACCCCGGGCGCGTGGCGAGGGTGCGGATCAGTGAGCAAAGCGTGGCATTGGCATCCACGTGGCAGGTCAGGTGCATGGTGAACCCGGGCAGAGAATCGGACATTGGCATCTTCGCAGATTCGATAGCTTGCGCCAGGGGTTGGCAGCCAGGTCCGGAGAATCGGGCATGCATGCCGGAGAATCGGCCGTGGCGGGCCTGGATCAGGCTGCGGAAAATGCGCCGCCTGAACCGTTTCACTTGCAAGAGAGGCCCATATGTACACCGCTATCGGCTACGCCGCCCAGTCCCCCACCAGCCCCCTGGCCCCCATGAGCTTCCAGCGCCGCAGCCCGCGGGCCGACGATGTCGCCATCGAGATCCTCTACTGTGGCGTGTGCCATTCCGATATCCATCAGGCCCGCAACGAGTGGGGCATCGCCGTCTACCCGCTGATGCCGGGTCACGAGATCGTCGGTCGGGTCACCGCGGTCGGCGCGCAGGTCAGCCGCTACCAGGTGGGCGATCTGGTCGGTGTCGGCTGCATGGTCGATGCCTGCCGTCACTGCGAAGCCTGCCGCCAGGGCGTCGAGCAATACTGCCTGGAAGGCCCGACCATGACCTACGCCACCCCCGACCGGGTCGATGGCAGCAATACCATGGGCGGCTACTCGAGCAGCATCGTGGTCAGCGAGGATTTCGTCCTGCGCATGCCTCAAGGCCTCGATCTGGCCAGCGCGGCGCCGATCCTCTGCGCCGGCATCACCACCTACTCGCCGCTCAAGCACCATGGCGTCGGCCCGGGGCACAAGGTCGGCGTGCTGGGCATGGGTGGGCTGGGCCACATGGGCATCAAGTTCGCCAAGGCCCTGGGGGCGCATGTCACGCTGTTCACCCGCTCCGCTGCCAAGGCCGAGGAGGCCCGGCGCCAGGGTGCCGATGAAGTGATCGTGTCCACCGACGCCGAACAGATGCGCGCCGCAGCCGGTCGGTTCGACTTCCTGCTCGACACCATCCCGGTTCAGCACGACCTCAATCCCTACCTCGAGACGTTAAGGTTCGACGGTGTGCATATCCTGGTCGGCTTGATCGAGCCGGTCGACCCGCCGCTGCATGCGGCCAACCTGGTGATGAAGCGCCGGGTGCTGGCCGGCTCGCTGATCGGCGGTATCGCCGAAACCCAGGAGGTGCTCGACTTCTGCGCCGAGCACGGGATCAGCTGCGATATCGAGATGCTCGACATCCGCAACATCAACCAGGCCTACGAGCGGATGATCGCCGGCGATGTGAAGTACCGCTTCGTCATCGACATGGCCACCTTGAAGGCCTGAGTCGACAGCGCGCCGCTGACGCGGCGCATCGCTGGCAAGCCAGCTCCCACCTCGCCCGCGCAGTTCTTGAGTCTTGCGCTATTCCTGTGGGAGCTGGCTTGCCAGCGATGAGGTCTTTGAAGGCAGTCTGCCCACACACCGGCACGGCACATTATCTGAGGGGCGCCGCATACGCCTGGCGCAGGTCGACGCCCCAACCATCGAGCACGGCCTTGACGTTGGCGGCCGTCATCACCTGGCGGTCGTTCTCAAGCGGCACGCCAGTGCCTGCGAGCATCGCCTCGCCCACCACTCGCCCGCCTGTGCCGGCTTCGAACGACAATTCGGTGGCGATCTCACTGTCCCGGTCGCGCAGCCCCACGGCACTGCTCACTCCAGCCGCGACCAGGGTGATCGGCAGCCATTCGTAGAACCGCAAGGGTTGTGCGTCGGCGCTGATGTGGGTGATGGCCGGCCTGACCACCAGCGTGTTCGGGCCGGGGGTGTCCACCACCTTCATCACCTTGCCGATTTCCTTGCGCAGTACCGCGTCGTAATAGTGGGTGATCGAGGCGAGAGTAGCCTGGGGAATGCGCGGGCTCGGCTCGGGTGCCGGGTAGAAGCGGCTCGGCGCCAGGTAGACCTCGATATAGCGCCCCCGTGGCCACTTGGGGTCGGCCCAGCTCAGCACGGTACCGCCAGACGGCGCCTGGTGCGGGGTGAGCAGGCCGTAGTCCTTGAGAAACCCGGCCTGTGCCGGCTTGTTGCTGCTGCATGCCGACAGGCTCAGGGTGGTGGTCAGCATGACCGTCAGCAGATGCCGGCGACTCATGGGCGGCGCTCCTCTTGCGCGGCGGCCTGCCAGGCCTGGGTCGGGGGCGCGTCCTGCGAGGCCTGGATCTGCAACTTGCCATGCGCCATCAGCCAGTGGATCAGCTCACGGATGGGCACGGTATGGCTGTATTCGACCCATTCGCCACAGCCCGGGTCGTAATGCTCGAAGTAGCGCCGCAGGGTGATGTAGCCCAGGTCGTCCGCCAGGCCCAGGCTCTCCTGCTGCACGATCAGTGAGCCGGTCTGGCCGCGGCTGGTGTGGCGCTGGCTGAGAATCAGGGGGGCGGAACCTTCTTGAATATCGGTACTGTTGCGGCTGTCGGCTATCTTCATGGGGAGCCCTCGGCGAGTGGAAGGCCCGCAGGGTGCAGGGCAATGTTTGCCAGGTGATGTCCGAATCGTGTCGGGCGTGACGAAATGTTGCTCGATTGAAATAAATGACCCGGGCGGCGCAATGGTTTTAGATACGCCTTTTTTCCGGACCTGTACCACCGTGAGCAGACTGCTGATCGTCGATGACGATGTGGAAATCCTCGCCCTGCTGAAGCAGTTCTTCGTCCAGCAGGGCTACGAGGTGGACCTGGCCGCCGAAGGCCAGGCGATGTGGGCGGCCATCGAGCGCCAGTGCCCGGACGCGATCATCCTTGACCTGATGCTGCCGGGCGAAGGCGGCCTGAGCCTGTGCCAGAAACTGCGTGCGCAGGTCGGGGTGCCGGTCATCATGCTTACCGCCATGGCCGAGCTGAGCGACCGCATCATCGGCCTGGAACTGGGCGCCGACGACTACCTGACCAAGCCTTTCGACCCGCGCGAACTGCTGGCCCGCCTGCGTGCCGTGCAACGTCGCGCCGGCGAGCAGGCCCCGCGCGGCGAGGCGGCCAGGCCGGTGATCGGTTTCGCCGGCTGGCACCTGGACGTCACCTGCCGCGAGCTGCGTTCGCCCGAGCAGGTGATGATCCCGCTGTCCGGCGCCGAGTTCGACCTGCTGGTGGTGTTTCTCGAACATCCCCAGCGCATCCTCACCCGCGAGCAATTGATCGACCTGACCCGTGGCCAGGGCCATGACGCCTACGACCGCAGCATCGATGTGCAGGTCAGCCGGCTGCGGCGCAAGATCGAGCCCGACAGCAAGCGCCCGGACCTGATCCGCACCGTGCGCAATGGCGGTTACCTGTTCAGCGCCAAGGTCACTCGCTCATGATTCGTCGCCTGCTGGGCCGCGATACCTTGCGCAAACGGATCGCCCTGACCATCTTCGTCGCGTTGCTGGCTTCGCTGGCGTTCAACGCCTTGTTCGTCCAACTGGCGGGTAGCTGGGCGCGCCCACCCATCGACCGCACCGGGCTGCTCGAGCAGATCGCCGTGACCACGCGGGTGATCGAGCGCGCACCGCCGGCGCTGCGCAGCCAACTGGCCCAGGCAGCGAGCACGCCGACCCTGGAGGTGACCTGGAGCACCCAGCGCAGCGATTTCGGCCTGCCCGGTCCTGGCGTGCAGCTTACCTCCGGCCAGGTGCCGGCGATGGGGCAGTTGCTGGGGCCGGCACGCGTCATCGAGGTCTACAACCCCGACGACTGGCCCAAGGGCAGCCCCGAGGCCCACTACGTGGCGCTGGTCGCCCTGGCTGATGACAGCTGGTTGTTGTTCGTGCCGCCGGAGCGCAGCTGGGGCCTGAGCGTAACGGCGCGCCTAGCGGTGGTCATCGGCCTGGGGCTGGTGGCGACCTTGTTGGTGGCCTGGCTCGCCACCCGCCAGCTGGCCGCGCCCTTGCAGCGTTTTGCCAGCGCGGCGCGACGTTTCGGTGGCGACCTGCAGGCCCCTCCCATCGACATCGAAGGGCCCGAGGAGATCCGCCAGGCGATCATCGCCTTCAACACCATGCAGGCGCAGATCCAGCACTTCATTCGCGAGCGTACCCACATGCTGGCGGCCATCTCCCACGATCTGCGCGCCCCGCTGACACGCCTGCGCCTGCGCAGCGAGTTCATGGCGGACCTGGACCACAAGCACAAGCTGATCCGCGATGTGGAAGAGATGCAGAGCATGATCAACGAGGCCCTGGCGTTCTTCCGCGAAGGCACGCAGCTTGAGCAGCGCACGGCCTACGACCTGTCGGAGCTGTTGCAGACCCTGGTCGACGACTACCGCGACCAGCAGCTCGCCGTCACCTTCAAGGGGCCGGCGCACCTGGTGCATGACGGCCGCCCGCTGGCGACCAAGCGGGTGATCGTCAACCTGCTGGAAAATGCCATGAAGTATGCCCGTGACCCGCATATCACCCTGAGCCATACCGCGCACCTGATCGTCATCGAAGTCTGCGACCGCGGGCCGGGCATTCCCGAAGAGGCTCTGCTGCGGGTGTTCGACCCGTTCTACCGGCTGGAGGGGTCGCGCAACCGCGACACCGGCGGCGTTGGCCTCGGGCTCTCGGCGGCCCGTGCCAGCGTGCGCGAACAAGGCGGCGAGCTGACCCTGCGCAATCGCAACGGCGGCGGACTGGTGGCTCGGGTCGAATTGCCCGACGGGCGTTGAGCGGGTCAGTACACCCAGACCTCGACCCGGCGGTTGCGCAGACGTCCCTGTTCCTGGTCGTTGTCGGCCACTGGCAGTTCGTCGCCCATGCCCGTCACGTCCTTGGCCTGCACCCCGGCCCGGGCCAGTTCGCGACGCACTGCCATGGCCCGCAGCCGCGACAGCAGGGCGGCGCGCCCCGGCGTCTCCTTGGGGTCGCCGAAACCCACCAGCACCACTTTGCCCTGCAGCTTGCCGGCCTGGCGCAGGTAGTCGCCGACCCGTTGCACATCGCGCAGGGCCTTGTTGTCGAGGCTGGCGCTGCCTTCCTGAAAGCGGAAGTTGACGCTCAGGCGTTGCGCTTCGTTGGCCAGTGCCCGGTAGCGCGGCGGCATGTCGGCCTGGGCCGCTACCGGCTGTGGCTTGATCTGCTGGGAGACGAACCCCTGGTCGGCGACGATCGCCTGTCCGGCGGGACTTTGGGCGAACTCCGCCAGGGCCTTGGCCTGGGGCGTGGCGTGGGCGGGCAGGTAGAAGAACAGGCGACGCGACAGCGGGTAGTCTTCGCTGGCCACCAAGGCGCGGCTGGGGAGCAGGGCAGGCGCGTCACCCTCGGCCACCGCCAGCACCTTGGCCTGGTGGACCGTGCCCAGGCCACTGAAGCCGATGGCCTGGCGGTCGGCCATGACCTGGGCGGCCAGCGCATCGGCGGACTCGAAGCGGCGTGCCTGTGGGGCCAGCGCCTGGTTGTGCGGGGCAAGCACCAGGGCCTTGAAGGTCTCGAAGGTGCCGGAGCGGTCATCGCGGGCATACAGGTGGATCGCCCCGCCCGGCACGCCCAGCTGTTCCCAGCGCTGCAACTGCCCGGCAAACACCTGCGCCAATTGCGCGGTGGTCAGTTGCGCGAGGGGGTTGTCCGGATGGGTGATCACCGCCACGCCATCCAGGGCGATGACCTGCTCCGAGCCCGCGCCGCGCAGGTTGCCCAGGGCCTGCAACTGTTGCACCTCGCTGTCACTGATCGGTCGCGAGGCCGCGGCCAGGTCCGCTTCGCCCCGGGCCAACGCGGCGAAGCCGGTGCTGGTGCCGTGGGCGGCGATGTCGATGCGCAAGGGCAGGCCGTTGCGATCAACAGCGTGAAGCGTGGTCTCGTTGGCGGAGGTACCAGGCTGGCGTTCGATGGCGCTCGCGCCCTGCGCTTGCAACAGACCCCGCACCAAGGCTGGGCCAAGCGCCGCGCCGATGGTGTTGGAGCCCTGGATACGCAGTTGCGCGGGCTCGGCGCAAGCCAGGCTTGCAAGCAGGCACAGCAGTAGGGGAAGCAGGCGAGGCATGCCGGAGACCTGTGGCACAGAGTTGCACCGCAGATTACGACAGAGATCTGACTGAAAGATGACAGCGCTGTTTTGGCCTGATGCAGCCTGGGAGCGGTGCTGCGCCGCTCCCAGGCTTGAGGGTGTTCAGCTCAATGGGTCTGCGGCACGATGATGCTTGCCGGTGCCTGGGCCGCCCGACGGCGCGCCACGCAGTAATACAGCACGCTGGGTACCACCAGGCCGATCAGCCACGACACGTCCACGCCGCCCAGGTGCGCGACCATGGGCCCGGTGTACAGCTTGGTGTCGATGAACGGCATCTGCACCAGCACGCCGAAGGTGTACACGCCGATGCCTGGCCAGTTCCAGCGTCCGTAGCGGCCATCCGGGTCGGCCAGTGCCGGAATGTCATAGCGTTCCTTGGTGATGAAGTAGTAGTCCACCAGGTTCACCGCGCTCCAGGGCACGAAGAAGGTCAGCAGGAACAGGATGAACGACTTGAACGCGCTGAGGAACGAGTGCTGCCCGAGCAGCGCGACCAGGGTCGCCGCGCCGACGATGCCGAGCACGAACACCAGGCGCTGCACGCGGCTGATCTGCAGGTGGCCACGGAAGCCGCTGATGATCGTGGCGATGCACATGAAGCTGCCGTAGCTGTTTAGGGTCGAGATGGTCACCTTGCCGAAGGCGATGCAGAAGTACAGCAGCGCCGCCGTGGTACCGGCACCGCCCAGGCCGACGATATAGGCCACCTCGCGGCCGGAGAACTGGCCACCGGCGATGGCCGCGGCGAACACGCCGAGGATCATCGAGGCCTGGGCGCCGAGCACCGAACCCAGGCCGGCGGCGAGGAAGGTCTTGAGTGGCGAGGTGTGGCTGGGCAGGTAGCGCGAGTAGTCGGCCACATAAGGGCCGAAGGCGATCTGCCAGGAGGCGGCCAGCGACACCGCGAGCAGGAAGCTGGCCCAGCTGAAGTGGCGGTTGTCGAGCAACTGGCCGATATCGGCCAGCATCAGGATGCGGCTGAACAGGTAGACGAAGGCGATGATCCCCAGCACGCTGGCCACCCGGCCGATCCAGTGGATCACCCGGTAGCCGGCCAGGGTCGCCAGCACGATCACCCCGGCGAAGATGAGGATGCCGGCGCTGTCGCTGATGCTCAGCAACTGGCCGATGGCCTGGCCGGACAGCACCGTGCCGGTGGCGGTAAAGCCCAGGTACATCAGGCACACCAGGGCCATGGGGATGGCCGCGCCGTACACGCCGAACTGCACGCGGCTGGAAATCATCTGCGGCAGCCCCAGACGCGGACCTTGGGCGGCATGCAGGGCCATCACCGCGCCGCCGACCAGTTGCCCGAGCAAAAGGCCGATCAACGACCAGAACACGTCGCCGCCCAGCACCACGGCCAGGGCGCCGGTGACGATCGCGGTAATCTGCAGGTTGGCTCCCAGCCACAGGGTGAATTGGCTGTAGACGCGTCCATGGCGCTCAGACTCGGGGATGTAGTCGATCGAGCGGCGCTCGATCACGGGTTTGCTGGACATCGGGGAGGCTCCGCTTCGTTGTTTTTGTGAAAGGCGGCGGCCATCGGCGGGACGCAGGGCGGATGGCCGAAGCCCGATATGAGCATGTATATACAAGTCTGGTCAAGTGAAGCTTGCGCAGGGTTCTCCGGGCGTTCGCCGGCCATCACAGCCGACTGTTACACAAGGCTGGTACGCAACTGTGCTGGTCCGCGGCGACGTGATGCCCGTATGCTGTAACCAAATATGTCTATAACAAGCTTGAAGAAGGAATGCCTGCAATGCCACTCAAGGACCTGCTGATCGCCCTGGTGGTGATCATCGCCTGGGGCGTCAACTTCGTGGTCATCAAGGTGGGGCTTGACGGCCTGCCGCCGATGCTGCTTGGAGCCCTGCGTTTCCTCCTGGTGGCCTTCCCGGCGGTGTTCCTGATCAAGCGCCCGAACCTGCCGTGGCGCTGGCTGATCGCCTATGGCGCAACCATTTCCCTGGGCCAGTTCGCCTTCCTTTTCCAGGCCATGGCCAGTGGCATGCCGCCTGGGCTGGCCTCGCTGGTACTGCAGTCTCAGGCGTTCTTCACCCTGGGCTTCGCCGCCATGTTTCTTGGCGAGCGGCTGCGCCTGGCCAGTGTGCTCGGCCTGCTGGTGGCCGCCAGCGGCCTGGCGGTGATCGGCAGCGAAGACAGCGGCCACGTGCCGCTGGTCGCGCTGCTGCTGACCCTGTGCGGTGGCGCCATGTGGGGCATGGGCAACATCATCACCCGGCGTTTCGGCCAGGTGGACCTGGTCGCCCTGGTGATCTGGGGCGGGCTGATTCCGCCGCTGCCGTTCCTGGCACTGTCGTGGTGGCTGGAAGGCCCCGAGCGCATTGGCCATGCCCTGGCCAACATCGGCTGGAGTTCGGTGCTGGCCCTGGCGTACCTGGCGTTCGTCGCCACCATGGTCGGCTACAGCCTGTGGAGCAAACTGTTGTCGCGCCACCCGGCGGGCAAGGTGGCGCCGTTCTCGCTGCTGGTGCCGGTGGTGGGCCTGAGCTCCGCGGCGCTGTTGCTGGGCGAGCGCCTGAGCGAGGCGCAAGGCTGGGGCGCGCTGCTGGTGATGCTGGGCCTGTTGATCAACGTGTTCGGCCCGCGCCTGGGGATACGCCTGCGCACCGCCAGCGCCGGGCGCACCTGAGCGGCGCTCATACCAGCAAGGCCGACCAGGCCGACACCAGCAGCAACCCCGCCAGAGCCTGGTTGAACAGGCGCAAGGCCCGCGGCGAGCGCAACCAGCGTGTACTGCCGATGCCCATCAATGCCCAGGCGGTCATGCTGGGCAGGGCAACCAGCAGGAACACCAGGGCCAGCCAGCCCATCGGCAGTGCCGGGGTGGCGAACAGCCCGACCATCGCCACCGCCGTCACCCAAACCTTGGGGTTGACCACCTGCAGGGTGGCGGCGCTCAACGGATCGAGGCCGCCCTTGCTGCCCGCCAGCAAAGGCGCACCGGCGCTGCGCAGCATCTTCCAGGCCAGCCAGCTGAGCCACAGGGCGCCGGCCCAGCTCATGGCCATTTGCGCCAAGGGGTAGCGCAGCAGCAATGAGCCCAGCCCCATTCCCACCAGCCACACCACCGCCGCCGCCGCGCAGCAGGCCGCCACTATCGGTGCCAGGCTGGCGCGCAAGCCGCGCCGGGCACCGTGGGCGAGGATCAACAGGTTGGTCGGGCCGGGGCTGATGCTGGCGGCCAGGGCAAACAGGATGAAGGGCAACAGCGAGTGCGACATGGTCATGGCTCCGTGTGATCGAAGCACCATGGTCGCGGCCAGCGCGTGTTCAGTCTGGAAGGTTTGAGCAGCGCTTGCGGTAGTCCGCCGGGGTCAGCCGGTAGGCGCGGCGGAACCAGCGGCCCAGGTGGCTCTGGTCGGCGAAGCCCAGGGCGGTGGCGACGCTGGCCGGCGTTTCGCCCAGGGCCAGCAGCCGCCGCGCGCGGGCCAGGCGCAGCTGGATCAGATAGGCATGCGGCGCCAGGCCGAAGGCTGCCTTGAACGCCCGGGTCAGGCGGAAGCGATCGACGCCGCAGACCTGTGCCAGTTCGGCCAGGCCGATGTCCTGGTCCAGGTGCGCGTGCAGGTAGTCGCGGGCCAGTTGCGCACTGAGCGGCAGGCGTGGATCGGGGTCCAGGCGTTTGCGCCAGTGCAGATGGCCGGTGAGGCCGGCCAGCAGGTCGTCCAGGGCGGTCTGGCGGACGATGCGCAGGTCGCCGTGATGCACCGCCTCGAAGGCCCGGGCGGTGGCGCCGGCCAGGCGCGGATCCTGGTGCAGCAGGGTGCCGAAGCTGGGCAGGGCGCCTGAGGGGGCGTGCTCGAACAGGGCGCGCAGCTCGGTTTCCAGCCAGTTGGCGTCCAGGTACAGGGTCGAATAGGTAAAGCCTTCCACGGTCGGCGCATGGCCGTCATGCAGGTCGCCTGGCTCGAGCACGAACACCTGGCCGGGCGTGCTGCAGTGGCGCTCGCGGCGGCAGTTGAACTGCTGCACACCCTGTTCGGTCACCCCGACCAGGAAGCTGTCGTGCCAGTGCGGGTCGTAGGCGTGGCCGGTGAAATGGGCGCGGACCGACTCGATGCCGGTGTCGGCGTCCTGTCTGAGGTCGATCCAGTTGCTCATGGGGGCGGGCCGTGTGGGTGGTCGATGGATGACCTTAACGCACAAACGGCCCGGGCGTTTAGAACGATTGTGCAGCCTTCAGCGCTGCGCCAGTGCCAGGTTGAGGCCAAGCCCGGCGAATGAGGCGGCGAAGCCGCGGCGCAACCAGGCCTGCACCTTCGGCGAGTCGATCACGGCGCGGCGGAACAGGTGGGCGAGCAGGCCATAGAGGACGAAGACGACGAAGGTCATGGCCATGAACACAGCGCTGAGGCTGAGCATCTGCACGGTCGCGGAGCCGGCCTGCGGGACGATGAACTGCGGCAGGAAGGCGAGGAAGAACAGCGTCAGCTTGGGGTTGAGGATATTCAGCAGGCAGGCTTTGATCACCAGTTGGCTGGCGGCGGCGGGGGTGGCGTGCGCGTCCACGGCGAAGGCCGCACGGTCGCGCCAGGTGGCGTAGGCCAGGTACAGCAGGTAGGCGACGCCGGCGAACTTGAGGCCTTGGAAGGCCAGGGCGCTGGTGTGCAGCAGCGCCGAGAGCCCCAGCACCGAGGCCAGCAGGTGTGGGACGATGCCCAGGGTGCAGCCGGTGGCGGTCCACAGGCAGGCGCGTCGCCCGGCCACCAGGGCGCTCGATACGGTGAGGATGACTCCGCTGCCGGGGATCAGCACGATGATCAGCGCGGTGACGAGAAATTCCAGGCTCGGCATGAATGACAGCTCCTTGCGGTCGGGGGTGGATGCACTATACGCCCGGCGACACCGGCTGCAACATGTCGTCCGGGCGCAGTGCGGCGAAACGTTCGCGCAGCCACAGGTGCAACTGGGCAACGGCGGGGGTGAGCTGCTTGCGGTGCGGGCACACCAGGGTCACTGGGGTCAGCTCGCCGGGGTATTCGGGCAGCAGCAGCTCCAGCTCGCCGGCGGCGACATCGGCGCTGACATCCAGCCACGACTTGTAGACGATGCCTTCGCCTTCCAGCGCCCAGCGTCGCACCACGTCGGCATCGTCACTGAACAACGGCCCGCGCACCTGCACGGTGCGGTTGCCCAGGCGCCATTTGTCGTACACCCGGCTTTGCTGCAGGTACAGCAGGCAGTCGTGTTGCTGCAGGTCCTCGGGGGTCAGCGGGCGGCCATGGCGCGCCAGGTAGTCCGGAGAGGCCGCCAGCACCCGGCGATTCCATGGCGCCAGGGGCAGGGCGATGTAGTTGGCGTCCTCGTTCTGGCCGTAGCGGATGGCGACATCCACCGGGTCGCGGTACAGGTCGGCCAACTGGTCGGAGAGGAAGAAGCGCAGGCCCAGCCCCGGGTGCTCGCGGCGAAATGCACTGAGCCAGGGCCGCAGCAGGTTGCGGCCCATGTCCGAGGGCGCCGCCACTTGCAACACACCGCGCAGGCAGCTGTGGCTGCCATGCAGGTCCTCGCGGCCCTGGCGCAGGGCATCGATCACGCGCTGGGCGGTGGGTAGGTACAGCTCGCCTTCGGCGGTCAGGCGCAGGCTGCGGGTGGTGCGGGCGAACAGCCGCACATCGAGCTCGCGCTCCAGGCGCTTGATCGCCGCGGCCACCTGGCCGGGCAGCAGGTCGGCCTCGTGGGCCGCGGCTGTGAAGCTGCCCAAGGCGCTGGCACGGGCGAACAGTTCGAGGTCGTTGATGCGCAGCATTTTCACTCCGGGGATGAAAGTGTTGCTGCATTGTGCTGGTTTTTCTTTGCGGTCGGGAAGATAAGATGCCATTCATTCACGAACCCTTGAGGAATTGCCCTAGATGGACACCGTTGCCCTCGCCAAACGCCGTTACACCACCAAGGCCTACGACGCCAGCCGCAAAATCCCCCAGGCCACCATCGACGCGTTGCTCGAGCAGTTGCGCCACAGCCCGTCCTCGGTCAATTCGCAGCCCTGGCACTTCGTCGTGGCCGACAGCGCCGAAGGCAAGGCGCGCCTGGCCAAGGCCACCGATGCGCGATTCGCCTACAACAGCCCGAAGCTGCGCGATGCCTCCCATGTGATCGTGTTCGCCGCCCGTACCAACATCACCGAAGCCCATCTGCAGGCGGTGCTGGCGCAAGAGGCCGCCGATGGCCGCTTCCGCACTGAGCAGGCCCGCGATGTCCAGGACCAGACCCGCCGCGGTTATGTCGACCTGCACCGCCATGACTTCAAGGACTTGCAGCACTGGATGGAGAAGCAGGTCTACCTGGCCCTGGGCACCGCGCTGCTCGGCGCCGCCGCCCACGGCCTGGACGCCACGCCGATCGAAGGCTTCGATGCCAAGGCCCTGGATGCCGAACTGGGCCTGCGCGAGCAGGGCTACACCAGCGTGGTGCTGCTCAGCCTGGGCTACCGCAGCGAGGAGGATTTCAACGCCGGGCTGAGCAAGTCGCGGTTGGCGGCGGGGCAGGTATTTACCTTCCTGTGAGTATCGGCAGTGGCGCTTGAGCTGGGTCAGCCCTGAATCAGCGGCCCCAGGCGCTCGGCCAGGGCCTGGACCATCGCGCTCACCTTGGGTAGGTGTCCGCGGTTGCGGCGCCAGGCCAGGTTTATCGGCAATCCTTCCATCGCGTACGCCGGTAGTACCTGCTGCAGCGTCCCTTCATCGAGCTGGCGCTGGACCAGCCAGGTCGGCAACTGGGCGATGCCGTGCCCGGCGCTGACCGCCAGCGCTTGCCCTTCGGCATCGCCGATGGCCAGGCGCCCGGGCATGCCGCGCAGCTGCGTCAGGCCCGGGCGGGCGCCGGCAAAGTGCAGGGCCGGCGTGCTGCCGTCTGCGCAGGCATAGAGTACGCAGCCCTGGGCCTGCAGTTGCTGCAGGTCATGGGGCGTGCCGTGGCGGGCCAGGTAGGCGGGGGCGGCGCAGAACACCAGGCGCTGGCTGCCCAGGTAACGGTGCTCGATGCCCGGCTGCCAGGCCTGCGGTCCGCCGATGCGCACGACGATGTCGATGCCGTCCTCGACCAGATCGACGAAGCGGTCGGAGAGGGTGATGTGCGGTTGCAGCCGTGGATGCCGCGCGGCGAAGTCCAGTACGGCGGGGAGCCCGTGCAGACGGCCGAAGGTGGCCGGCAGGTCGATGCGCAGCTTGCCGCAGGGCGTCTTGTGTTCATCGTTGAGGGCCAGTTCGGCTTCCTCGATGTCCGCCAGCACGCGGGTGCAGGTGCGGTAGTAGTCGGCGCCGCTGTCGGTCAGGGCCAGGCGCCGGGTGGTGCGTTCGAACAGGCGCACCTGCAGGCGCTTCTCCAGGCGCGCGATGCCCTTGCTCACGGCGGAGCTGGTGAGGTTCATGCGTTCGGCGGCGGCGATGAAGCTGCCAGCGTTGGCCACGCTGACGAAGAAGTCGATGTCCTTGAGGCGTTCCGAGGCAGACATGGCAAGGCCTTCGATTGCTGAACTAGATTCACTTGATAAGGGAATAAGTACCAGTAATCGGAGCCATATTCCAGATTAAGCTGGCCTGCCATTCATCAAGGATCGCAGTCGATGTCCACCCCCAGCTTGACCCACGCCACCCTCACGCGCCCGACGCCGCGTACGGGGCTGTCCATTGGACTGTTCGCCATCGGCGGCTTCGCGGTACTGACCACCGAATTTCTGATTCTCGGCCTGCTGCCGGCGCTGGCCCGCGACCTTGGCCTGTCCGTCGCGGGCGCGGGCCAGTTGGTCACGCTGTTCGCCGTGACCGTGATGCTGTTCGGGCCGCCGCTCACCGCCTGGCTGTCGGCGATGCCGCGCAAGGGACTGTTCATCGCCATCCTGCTGGTGTTCGCCGCGTCCAACGCGCTGTCGGCGCTGGCGACGAACATCTGGGTGCTGGCATTGGCACGCTTCATCGCCGCGCTGGCCTTGCCGGTGTATTGGGGCACCGCCAGCGAAAGCGCCGGGCAATTGGCCGGGGCGGGGCGCGAGGGCTGGGCGGTGTCTCGGGTGTACCTGGGCATCACCGCCGCATTTGTCTTCGGCATCCCATTGGGCACGCTGGCTGCCGGGCTGGTCGGCTGGCGTGGCAGTTTCGCCTTGCTCGCCGGGCTGTGCCTGCTGGTGGCGCTGTTGATGTGGGCGTGGCTGCCGACTGTGCCGGCGGCACCCGCCCGTGCGCCGGGGGAGCGGCAGACGGTGATCCTCAAGGACCGCCGTTTCATCGCCCATGTGCTGCTCTCGGCGCTGGTGTTCACTGCCATGTTCACTGCCTACACCTACCTGGCCGAGACGCTCGAACAGCTGGCCGCCGTGCCGACCGGCGAAGTGGGTTGGTGGCTGATGGGCTTCGGCGTGGTCGGTATGCTCGGCAACGGCCTGGCCGGGCGCATCGTCGATCGCAGCCCGCTGCGGGCAACCCTGCTGCTGTTGGCGATGCTGGCGCTGGGCATGGGCGCGGTCACCCCGTTGATCGACACGGCGTGGCTGTTGGGTGGCGCGCTAGTGCTATGGGGCATCGCCTACACGGCGCTGTTCCCGGTCTGCCAGGTGCGGGTGATGCAGGCCGGCGCCAAGGCCCAGGCCCTGGCCGGAACCTTGAACGTTTCGGCGGCCAACGCCGGTATCGCCGCTGGTGCGGCGTTGGGCGGCGTGGCAATCCAGGCGCTGGGTCTGGGGGCCCTGGGCTACGTAGCCTGCGGGTTCGCCGTGCTGGCGATGATCGCCACCCTGGCCATGCTGGCGAGCGAGTGAGGCCTACACCGCCCGGGTGTTGAGCAGACGCACGCCCAGGCCGATGAACAGCGCGCCGCTGGCTCGCTTGAACCAGGCCGCCAGGGGCGAAGCCTTCAGGCGCAGGCCGAAGCGCCAGGCGGTGAAGCAGTAGAAGGAATGCACCAGGCAGACGATCAGCGAGCCGCTCAGGTACATGGCCGCGAACTGGCCGAAGATCGGCCGCCCGGGCTCGAGGAACTGTGGCAGGAAGGCGCAGAAGAACACCAGGGTCTTGGGGTTGCTCGCCGAGACCAGGAAGGCTTCCACGGCGATCCGCCATTGCGTCTGGGGCGGCGTCGCGGCCAGCTGCGCCGTTGGGGCGATGGGGGCTCCTTTACCCAGCAACTGGCGCAGGCCGAGGTAGATCAGGTAAGCGGCGCCGGCCAGCTTCAGCACCAGGAACGCCGTGGGCAGCGAGATCAGCAGGGCGCCCACGCCCATGGCCACGGCGGTGATCGTCAGCAGTTGCGCGGTGAGGTTGCCGAACAGGGTCATGCCCATGCCGGAAGGGCCGTAGCGCAATGCATTGCGTACGGTGAGCAGCACATTTGGGCCGGGGATCAGCGAGGTGAGCAGGTAGGCGAAGGAAAAGGTCAACCAGAGGTGCAGGGCCATGGAGCGCGTCCTTTGCGCTGGGAAAGACACACAATGCCAGTAATCGGGGCGGGCCACCATGGGCACAGCTGAGGGAGCGGGCTTGCCCGCTCCCGAAGCCCGTTCAGCGCGCCAGGCGCCCGCTGACGAAGTGGGCGACATCGTTGAAGCCTGGGGTCGAGGCATGGCCCGGCGTCACCAGCGAATCGATGAAAGCTTCGTCCTCCGCCGTGACCTTCACCTCCAGCGCGCCGGCATAGGTGTCCCACTGCGCCTCGGTGCGCGGCCCGACGATGGCCGAGCTGACCAGGCGGTTGTTCAGCACCCAGGCGATGGCGAACTCGACGATGCCCACGCCCTTGGCCTCGGTATAGGCATGGATCTTCTGGGCGATGGTCAGCGATTCCTGGCGCCATTCCACCTCCATGATGCGCTTGTCCTGGCGCCCAGCACGGCTGCCTTCGTCGGGAGTGGAGCCTGGCGCGTACTTACCGCTGAGCACGCCACGGGCCAACGGGCTGAACGGCACCACGCCCAGGCCATGGTAGGCGGCGGCGGTCAGTTGCTCGGGCTCGGCCTGGCGGTTGACGATGTTGTACAGCGGCTGGCTGACCACCGGCTTGGCCACGCCGAGCCTTTGCGCCACGTTGCAGATCTCGGCGATGCGCCAGCCGCGGAAGTTGGACACGCCCCAGTAGCGGATCTTGCCTTGTGCCAGCAGGTCGCCGATGGCGCGCACCGTCTCTTCCAGCGGTACCGAATGGTCCTCGCGGTGCAGGTAGTAGATGTCCAGGTAGTCGGTGCCCATGCGCGTGAGGGTGGCCTCGATGGCATTGAACAGATGCTTGCGCGACAGGCCGCTGCGGTTCGGCAGGCCATCGACCGGGCCATAGCCGGCCTTGGAGGCGATGATCCACTCGTGACGGTTGCGCGCCACCGCCTCGCCGACGATCTCCTCGGAGCGCCCGCCATTGTAGACATCGGCGGTGTCGACGAAGTTGATGCCCTGGTCCCAGGCCTTGTCGATGATCCGCAGCGAGTCTTCGGTACTGGTCTGTTCCCCGAACATCATGCTGCCGAGGGTGAGTGCCGAGACTTGCAGGCCAGAATGGCCGAGGGGGCGGTAGATCATTGCAGATAATCCTTTTCTGGTGCCGCGAGAGGGGTTCCCCTCTTTTACACAGTTCCGCCCTGCTTTGAAAGTGCGGGCCAGGTGCCGTTTCCAGGGGCTGGCGAATGGCTCATCGCTCCGGCCATGCATCGATCAGCTCACGCGCCTCGCGGCTCGACAGCGGCCGCTTCATGCGCTGCGACAGCACGGCCATGGCCCGTGAATAGCCCTTGGCGACCACCGCTTCGACCTGATCGTCCAGGCATTGCAGGGCGATGAAGTCGCCCTGTTCCGGCGTGCCGACGTACTCGATGCGGTTCCAGCCGCTGGCATGCCCGAGCACTTCATAGGTGTACCCGTGGTGGTAGGTCCAGAAGAACGGCACATCGTCGTAGCGGCGCCGCTCGCCGAGCATGTTGGCGGCGGCGATCACGCCGTGCTGTTGGGCCAGGCGCCAATGCTCGATGCGCACCGGGCGACCGGCCAGGGGGAAGGTGGCGATATCGCCGGCTGCCCACAGGCCGTCGGCGGCCTGCAGGTGCGCGTCCACCGTGAGCGAGTGGTCTTCGGCCAGGGGCAGGCCCAGGACGAAGCGGGTGGCCGGGGTGACGCCGGTGCCCAGCAGCACCAGCGCGGTTTCCAGGCGCTCGCCGTTGGCCAGCAGCACGGCCTCGACGCGCTCATGACCGTCGAAGCCGAGCACCTCGGTCGGCCCGTGGAACTGCACACCCTTGCACTCATGCAGCTCGCGCAGGGCCTGGCCGATGCGCTCGCCCAATTGCCGGGCCAGCGGGATGGCACGGCGTGTGACTACATGCACCTGCAAGCCGTACTTGCGCAGGGCGCTGGCGGCCTCCAGGCCGATGAAACCGTCACCGACGATCACCACCGGCTGGCCTGGCTCGGCCAGGTCGAGCAACTGGGCGGCATCGGTGCGCGAGCGCAGCACGCAGATGCCGGGCAATTGCACGCCGGGAAGCTGGGGGCGGCTGGGCTTGCCGCCGGTGGCCAGCAGGGCGGCGTCGTACTTCAACTGCTGGCCGTCGGCCAGGCTGATCAGGCGCTTGCCGGCATCCAGCGCGCGTACCTTGCCGTGAATGCGCTGCAGTTGGCCTCGGCGCAGGTCGACTGGCGCGAGCAGTGAGGCTACTTCGTCCACCGGCATCTGCCCGGCGATGACGAACTTGCTCAGGGCGGTGCGATCGTAGGCGTTCGGCTGTTCCTGGTCGATCCACAACAGGCGGCCGGCAAAACCATGGTCGAGCAAGGTGGCGATGGCGGCCGCCCCGGCGGCGCCGGCGCCCACCACGACGAAGGTGCGTGCGTCGCGGTGGCGCGGCGCATCGGCCTCGGGCAGTGGCTGGTCGTCTACCCATACCTGGCCGTCCCTGACCTCCACGGCATGCCGGCGCAGGCCGGTCAGCGCCGGGGGCTCGCACACGGCGCCCTCGTCCACGGCAAAGGCGGCCTTGTGCCAGGGGCAGATCAGCAATCCACCACAGACCGCGCCTTGTTCCAGTGGTGCGCCCTCATGCGGGCAGTTGGCCTGGTAGGCACGCACCCGCTCACCCTGGCGCACCAGGACGATGTCTTCGGTGCCGGCCTGGACGCGCAGGGGACGGTGTTCTTCGAGTTGGTCGAGGCTGGCCACGGCATGGAAGGTCATGGGGAACTCCTCAGGGGATGTGTTCATTTGACGCCCACCATGGGCCCGGGCTGCGGTCAGCCGACGATCGGAGGTGCTGATTACAACTTTTCACAAAAACTTCAAATGAGACTAAATTGACTCAAATCAAATGTGTAAGTACCATTCGCGCCAATTTTAGTTAACGGCTCGGGTGAGTTCATGAGCAATTTGCGTGCAATAGGGATGGCCAGCTGGCTGGCAGTGGCGGTGGCACTGGCCGGCTGCGGAGCGGCTGAAGAACAGCAGGCCGCGACTGAAATGGCATTTCCGGTGGAGACCGTGACGCTGGCCAGTGAGCAACTGGCCCTGGCCTCGACCCTGCCGGGCCGGGTCGAGCCGATGCGGGTGGCCGAGGTGCGTGCCCGGGTGGCCGGCATTGTCCTGCACAAGCGTTTCGAGGAAGGCGCCGACGTCAAGGCCGGCGATGTGCTGTTCCAGATCGACCCGGCACCGTTCAAGGCCGCCCTGGCGCGCGTCGAGGCCGACCTTGCGCGGGCCCAGGCGGTGCAGCAGGAGGCCCAGGCACGGGTCAAGCGCTATGAGCCGCTGGTCAAGATCGAGGCGGTCAGCCAGCAGGACTTCGACACAGCCAGCGCCGAGTTGCGCAGCGCCCAGGCGGCCGTGCGCTCGGCCCAGGCCGACGTGCAGACCGCGCGCCTGAACCTGGGCTATGCCACGGTCACCGCGCCGATCTCTGGCCGCATCGGCCGCGCCCTGGCCACCGAAGGCGCCTTGGTCGGGCAGGGCGACGCCACCTTGATGGCGCGCATCCAGCAGCTCGATCCGATCTACGTCGACTTCACCCAGTCCGCCGCCGAAGCCCTGCGTCTGCGTCAGGCCCTCAAGGACGGCGCGCTCGGCGCTGGCGACGACAAGGCGCTGACGGCCCAGGTGGAAGGCACCGACTACCAGCGCCAGGGCGCGCTGATGTTCACCGACGTGGCGGTCGACCGTGGCACCGGCCAGGTCACCTTGCGCGGTCGCTTTGACAATGCCGACGGCATCCTGCTGCCGGGCATGTACGTGCGCGTGCGCACCCCGCAGGGCACCGACCAGCAGGCGATCCTGGTGCCGCAGCGCGCGGTGCAGCGCGGTAGCGACGGCGAGGCGCGGGTGCTGGTGGTCGGCACCGGCAACCTGGCCGAGGCGCGTAGCGTGCGCACCGGCGGGATGCACGGCTCGCGCTGGCAGATCACCGAAGGGTTGCGCGCCGGTGACCAGGTCATCGTCGGCAGCCCCGCCGGCCTTGCCCCTGGCATGCCGGTGGTACCGGCGCAGGCTCAACAAGCCGCAGCGCGTTAAGGCGAGGGTAGCGAGATGTCCAAGTTCTTCATCAATCGGCCGAACTTCGCCTGGGTCGTGGCGTTGTTCATTTCCCTGGCCGGCCTGCTGGTGATCCCGGCGCTGCCGGTGGCCCAGTACCCCAGCGTGGCGCCGCCACAGATCTCCATCACCGCCTCCTACCCGGGCGCCTCGGCCAAGGTGCTGGTGGAGTCGGTGACCAGCATCATCGAGGAGTCGCTCAACGGCGCCAAGGGCCTGCTGTACTACGAGTCCACCAACAACTCCAACGGCGTGGCCGAGGTGCTGGTGACGTTCGAGCCCGGCACCCAGCCGGACATGGCCCAGGTCGATGTGCAGAACCGCCTGAAGAAGGCCGAGGCGCGCATGCCCCAGGCGGTGCTGACCCAGGGGCTCAAGGTCGAGCAGGCCAGCTCCGGCTTCCTGCTGATCTACGCCTTGACCAGCAAGGCCGGTGATCGCGGTGATACCACGGCCTTGGCCGACTATGCCGCACGCAACATCAACAACGAGCTGTTGCGCGTACCGGGTGTGGGCAAGCTGCAGTTCTTCTCTTCGGAAGCGGCCATGCGGGTCTGGGTCGACCCGCAGAAACTGGTGGGCTACGGCCTGTCCATCGACGACATCAACAACGCCATCCGTGGCCAGAACGTCCAGGTGCCTGCCGGCAGCTTCGGCAGCACGCCGGGGGCCAGCGAGCAGGAACTGACCGCGACGCTGGCTGTGCAAGGCACCCTGGAAACGCCGGAGGCGTTCGCCGCCATCGTCCTGCGCGCCAACCCGGACGGCTCCAGCGTACGCCTGGGCGATGTGGCGCGCATGGCCATCGGTAGCGAGAACTACAACCTGTCCTCGCGCCTGGATGGCAAACCGGCCGTGGCCGGCGCCGTGCAGCTGGCACCTGGCGCCAATGCCATCCAGACCGCGACGCTGGTCAAGGAACGCCTGGCCGAGCTGTCGCAGTTCTTCCCGGAAGGTGTTGAATATTCGGTGCCATACGACACCTCGCGCTTCGTCGATGTGGCCATCGAGAAGGTCATCCACACCTTGATCGAAGCCATGGTGCTGGTGTTCCTGGTGATGTTCCTGTTCCTGCAGAACGTGCGCTACACCCTGATCCCGTCGATCGTGGTGCCGGTGTGCCTGCTGGGTACGCTGATGGTCATGAAGCTGCTCGGTTTTTCGGTGAACATGATGACCATGTTCGGCATGGTGCTGGCCATCGGTATCCTGGTGGACGACGCCATCGTGGTGGTGGAGAACGTCGAGCGGTTGATGGCCGAGGAAGGCTTGTCGCCAGTGGAGGCCACCATCAAGGCGATGGGGCAGGTGTCCGGGGCGATCATCGGCATCACATTGGTGCTGGCGGCGGTGTTCCTGCCGTTGGCATTCATGTCCGGATCGGTCGGGGTGATCTATCAGCAGTTTTCCGTATCGCTGGCGGTGTCGATCCTGTTCTCCGGCTTCCTCGCCCTGACCTTCACCCCGGCACTGTGCGCCACCCTGCTCAAGCCGGTGCCCCATGGCCACCATGAAAAGGGCGGCTTTTTCGGTGCCTTCAACCGCGCCTTTGCCCGCGTCACCGAGCGCTACTCGGTGATGAACAGCGCCCTGGTGGCCCGTGCCGGGCGCTGGATGCTCGCCTACGTCGGTATCCTGGTGGTGCTTGGCTACTCCTACCTGCGCCTGCCGGAGGCCTTCGTGCCAGCGGAAGACCTGGGCTACAGCATCGTCGACGTGCAGCTGCCGCCCGGCGCCAGCCGGGTACGCACCGACCACACCGCCGAGGCACTGGAAAAGTACCTGATGTCGCGCGACGCGTTGGCCAGCTCGTTCATCGTCAGCGGCTTCAGCTTCTCGGGCCAGGGCGACAACGCCGCGCTGGCGTTCCCCACCTACAAGGACTGGTCCGTGCGCGGCAAGGAGCAGTCGGCAGAGGCGGAAACCGCAGCCATCAACGCCCAGTTCGCGGCCAATGGCGACGGCACCATCACCGCGGTCATGCCGCCACCGATCGACGGCCTGGGCAACTCCGGCGGTTTCGCCCTGCGCTTGATGGACCGTGGCGGCCTGGGGCGTGAGGCGCTGCTGGCTGCCCGTGACCAACTGCTGGCCCGTGCCAACGGCAACCCGGTGATCCTCTACGCGATGATGGAGGGCCTGGCCGAGGCGCCGCAGCTGCGCGTGCAGATCGACCGCGAGAAAGCCCGCGCCCTGGGCGTGAGTTTCGAGACCATCAACAGCACCCTGGCCACCGCCTTCGGTTCGGCGGTGATCAACGACTTCACCAATGCCGGGCGCCAGCAGCGCGTGGTGGTGCAGGCCGAGCAGGGCGAGCGCATGACCCCGGAAAGCGTGCTGCGCCTCTATGCGCCGAACGCCCAGGGCGAGCAGGTACCGTTCAGTGCCTTCGTCACCACCCGGTGGGAAGAGGGCCCGGTGCAACTGGTGCGCTACAACGGCTACCCGTCGATTCGCATCGCCGGTGACGCCGCGCCCGGCTACAGCACCGGCCAGGCGATGGCCGAGATGGAGCGTCTGGTCAGCGAGCTGCCACCGGGGATCGGCTATGCCTGGACCGGCCTGTCCTACCAGGAGAAGGTCTCCAGCGGCCAGGCCGCCGGTCTGTTCGCCCTGGCCATCCTGGTGGTGTTCCTGCTGCTGGTGGCGCTGTATGAAAGCTGGGCCATTCCGCTGACAGTGATGCTGATCGTGCCGATCGGCGCCTTGGGCGCGGTCTGGGCGGTGCTGCTCACCGGCATGCCCAACGATGTGTACTTCAAGGTCGGCCTGATCACCATCATTGGCCTGGCGGCGAAGAACGCCATCCTGATCGTCGAGTTCGCCAAGGAACTGTGGGAGAAGGGTTACAGCTTGAGCGACGCCGCCATCGAGGCCGCGCGCCTGCGCTTCCGCCCGATCGTGATGACCTCCATGGCCTTCATCCTCGGCGTGGTGCCCCTGGCCATCGCCACCGGCGCCGGCGCGGCGAGCCAGCGCGCCATCGGTACCGGGGTGATTGGCGGCATGCTCAGCGCCACCCTGTTGGGCGTGGTGTTCGTGCCGATCTGTTTCGTCTGGGTGCTGAAGCTGCTAAAGCGCAAGCCGGCCCCTGTGCAACACGCTGTCGAGGTGGCGAAGTGATGGTCATGGGTAAATGTGTACTCCCGTTCGCGCTGGCCGTTACCCTGGTCGGCTGCTCCCTGGCACCGACCTACCAGCGCCCGGAGGCGCCGGTGGCGGCTGCCTGGGGCGATGCCGCCGGCCATCATGGCAAGTCGGTGGAGCAGCTGGACTGGCAGGCCTTCATCGTCGATCCGGCCTTGCGCCAGCTGGTCACCACGGCACTGAACAACAACCGGTCCCTGCGTCAGACCCTGCTCGATATCGAGCAGGCCCGAGCGCAATACCGTATCCAGCGGGCCGATCGGGTACCAGGCCTGAACGCCGGTGCCTCTGGTAACCGCCAGCACCTGCCGGCGGACCTGTCGAACAGCGGCAGGGAAGGGGTCAGCAGCAGTTACCAGGTGGGGCTGTCGCTGCCAGAGTACGAAGTGGACCTGTTCGGTCGGGTCAAGAGCCTGAGCGATGCGGCGCTGGAGCAGTACCTGTCCACCGAGGAAGTCGGCCGTGCCGCGCGCATCGCGCTGATCGCTGATGTCAGCCAGGCCTACCTGACCCTGGACGGTGCTGAACGGCGCCTGACGCTGACTCGCCAGACCCTGGCCAGCCGCGAGGACTCGCTGGCCCTGGTCGGCCAGCGGCGAGGCGCCGGCACGGCCACGGCGCTGGACCATCAGGAAGCGCTGGGGCTGGTCGAGCAGTCACGGGCCGAGCTGGAAGGCATCGTGCGCGAGCAGCGCCAGGCCTACAACGCCCTGGTGCTGCTGCTGGGCAGTGCCGAGGCGGCCAAGTCGATTCCGGCCGAACGGGCAGAGGCGCCGATGGTCCTGCAGGACATCGCCCCAGGCGCGCCGTCGGCGCTGATCGAGCGCCGCCCGGACATCCTCGCCGCCGAGCACCGGCTGCGGGCGCGCAATGCCGATATCGGCGCGGCGCGGGCGGCGTTCTTCCCGCGGATCAGCCTGACCGGCAGTTTCGGCACCTCCAGCGCGCAGATGTCCGGGTTGTTCGACGGCGGCTCGCGTAGCTGGACGTTCATGCCGCAACTGTCGCTGCCGCTGTTCGACGCCGGGCGCAACAAGGCCGGGCTGAGCCTGGCCGAGGCGCGCAAGGATTCGGCGGTGGCCGCTTACGAAGGCACGATCCAGAGCGCCTTCCGCGAAGTGGCCGACGCCCTGGCCGCCACCGATACCTTGCGCCGCGAGGAAGCCGCGCGGCGTGCCCTGGCCGACACCAGCCGGGCGACCGTGGCGCTGGCCAAGGCGCGCTATGAGGGCGGGGTGGACAACCACCTGCGTTACCTGGATGCGCAGCGCAACGGTTATGTCAATGAAGCGGCGTTCATCGAGGCCAGCACCCAGCGCCAGCTGGCCCTGGTCGATCTGTTCCGTGCCTTGGGCGGTGGCTGGCCGGCCCAAGGTTGAAATGCCTCCTTTGGTTGGGAAGTCCAACCGCTTGGCCTCGGAGGCGTGTGCTCCGAGGCCATTTTTTTCTTCATCTACCGTGGCGGCGCGTTTGAGCGCGGAGCGTTATCACTTCTTCCTTGGATACCAGGCTTCCACCTCAAATCTTCGCTCATTGAAACGGCGAGCGACATCGTGGTGCTCGACAGTTCCCACTGGGGTGCCGAAAATATCCAACCTGGGGTTGGAAAAATAGATAACGAAGTATGTGGGGCGATCCTCGTCCGCAACAATTTTTCCCATTAACGTTATAAGATTTTCTCCCATGAAATCAAATTCATAGGCGAATTGATAACCTGGCTCCAGTACTGGCCCCGGCTTCCACTCATGCCGTGCCCCCATTAGGTGGCCAAGTTGGTGGTTCACGGTTATGGAGTCAGGTGAGAAGCCGACAACTGCAAAGGCGGTCGACTGTCTGGCGTCTTGGAAGGGCCTATGCGGTGGGTCCTCCAGGGGGGTTTGCCATCGTGAGACAAGCACTAAATGAGCGCTTAGGTCATAGCGCGCGTCATCTATCTGTCTGCCGATGGCTGTTGTGGTGTCTGTGAGGCGCTTTAGCAGGTCGGTATTTTTATAGTCCTCTGTGAACGTAAATTTACGGACGCCGGCGTACTCATAGGTCATATCGATCTTGCTGACTCCTAAAACCCCGTTGCTTCTCTCCAGGCTATCCTTGAATGCCTCGTCTAACTCGTCGACGAAATCACTCTCATAGTTTTGCCATATAGACGGTGCAATTAGGTGGAGAACCCCGATTTTACTACTGTCAGCATGAGAGGGGTATTGCTTTGGCACCGCCTCCGCCTCCGCAGGTGCAGGGTCTTCAATAGGTGTACACCCTATTTTGGCGGGATTGCTGACGCTGAACAATACTTGAGTATCGTTTCCAAGAAATTCCAGACGATATAGCTGGCCCGCTACATAGATCTCGCCTCTAAGTCGGTTTTCATATCGGCTTAGAAAAATATTGTTGAGGGAGGCTAGTGCTAGTTCCTTGGGTGAGGTTAAGCCGGAGGTACGATCCGGCCGCATGGATCCATGCCAGTAAGGTCGGCCTCCTGGCTTTTGAGAAAAACGGTCCAGTCCGAACGTTAGGACTTTTCTGTCCGGTAGCGAGAGGAAAATTTCCTGGGTGTGCGCAGAGACGATGTCGGCATTGACCTTGATGACATGCGTATCGCCTGCGGCAAGCTCAGGGAATCGCTCGATATAGAACTGCCACTCCTTGGAAGTAAGGCGATCACGAAGTGATTGATTATTTTCTCTCTGGGGGAACTCATAGAGTTGCTTTGATGGGTTCGACATCGGCTGTACTCCAGTTGTGGAGATTTGATGTAAAACCGATCGCATCCAATGCGCAACTAGCAGAATTACCAGGTCATAGCATGCATGAGCTTGGTTGAAGTGCTTTCCAGCATTTGTTTTTTGTGCGAAAACTGATTTTTCGCCTACAGTCGATATGCATTGCCTGGCTCGGACCCGCGATAAAATTCAACCCGATAGCAAGTCCGGGCTGTTGAAGTTGCTCAACCGCGCATCGTTCTCGGCACACGCCAACCCCTGCACATTCGCCTGCAGCAAGGCCTTCTGCAAACTCCGCTCGCCCGCCTGCCAGGCCTGTTCCAGCAGGGGCAGCACACGCCGGGGCAGGACGCTGAACATCGGTTGCCAATATCCCCCCTGGCGTACCATGGCCGCGCTGTCATGCGCCACCGCCAGCCGCAGCAGGTCCTCGACCAGCGCCCGGTCGATACGCGGCGCATCGCAGGCCAGCAGCACCACCCAGTCGTGTTGCGCCACCTTGAGTCCGCTGATCACGCCAGCCAGCGGGCCGGGAAAGTCCGCCTCGGCGTCCGTGACGAGCTGGTCGGCGTAGGTCGCGTAGGCCGCCTGGTTGCGGTTGCAGGAGATCACCAGGTCATCGCTCAGCGCCCGCACGGCGCGTTGCACATGCGCCACCAACGGCTCGCCGCGCCAGGGCAGCAGCCCCTTGTCGCGCCCGCCCATGCGCTGGCCACGGCCGCCGGCAAGAATAAGGATGGAGCAGGGGGGAAGAACGTCGGGCATGAAAAAGGGTTCCGGGCAGTCGATGCCGGGAACCCTCCCATTTACCGCAGGGCTTGTCCAGTCAGGCCTGGTGGGTGGCCACCTGCGCTGCCTTGGCCTTGCCACGCCCGGCCAGGCGCATCACCACCACGAAGAACACCGGCACGAACACCACGGCGAAGGTGGCGCTGAGCATGCCGCCGATCACCCCGGTGCCGATGGCTTGCTGGCTGGCCGAGCTGGCGCCGCTGGCGATGGCCAGCGGCACCACGCCGAGGATGAACGCCAGCGAGGTCATCACGATTGGGCGCAGGCGCAGACGCGCGGCCTGGATCGCCGCGTCCGCCGCATCGACGCCCTGGTCCACCAGATCCTTGGCGAACTCGATGATGAGGATGGCGTTCTTCGCCGACAGGCCGATCAGGGTGATCAGGCCGACCTTGAAGAACACGTCGTTGGGCAGGCCGCGCAGGGTCACCGCGAGCACCGCGCCGAGCACGCCCAGCGGTACCACCAGCAGCACCGCGGTGGGGATCGACCAGCTTTCGTACAGCGCGGCCAGGCACAGGAACACCACCAGCAGCGACAGCGCCATCAGCAGTGGCGCCTGGCTACCGGACAGGCGTTCCTGCAGCGACAGGCCGGTCCACTCCAGGCCGGCACCTGCCGGCAGCTGCGCCACCAGGCGCTCGATCTCGGCCATGGCCTCGCCCGAACTGTAGCCGGCCGCCGGCTCGCCGGAAATCGACACCGCCGGGTAGCCGTTGTAGCGGGTCAGCTGCACCGGGCCGGACTGCCAGCGGGCGCTGACGAAGGCGCCCAGGGGCACCATCTTGCCGCTGCTGTTGCGCACATGGATCTTCAGCAGGTCTTCGACCTGGCTACGCTGGTCGCCTTCGGCCTGCACCACCACCCGCTGCATGCGGCCCTGGTTGGGGAAGTCGTTGACGTAGTTCGAGCCCACCGCGGTGTCGAGCACCGCGCCGATATCGGCAAACGACACGCCCAGGGCGTTGGCCTGGCGGCGGTCCACTTCCAGCTCGACCTGCGGGCTCTCCGCCAGCGAGGCTTCGCGCACGTTGACCAGCACCTTGCTCTTGCGCGCCGCGTCCAGCAGTTGGTCGCGGGCTTCCATCAGCCCCGCGTGGCCCATGCCGCCGCGGTCCTGCAGGCGGAACTCGAAACCGGTCGACTCGCCCAGGCCGTCCACCGGCGGCGGCAGCACCGCGTAGGCGATGGCGTCCTTGAGCTGGGTGAAGGCCATGGTGGCGCGCTCGGCGATCGACTGCGCGCTGTCGTCGCCACCGCGCTCGGACCAGTCCTTGAGCGTGGTGAAGGCCAGCGCCGCGTTCTGCCCGCTGCCGGAGAAGCTGAAACCGAGGATCAGCGTGGTGTTGGCCACGCCGGGCTCTTCGGCGTTGTGCGCCTCGATCTGCTGCCCGACCTCGATGGTGCGTGCCTGGCTGGCGCCCGGCGGCAGCTGGATGTCGGTGATGGTGTAGCCCTGGTCCTCGGTGGGCAGGAAGGCGGTGGGCAGTTGGCTGAAGCCGTATACCAGCACGCCGACCAGCGCGGCGTACACCAGCAGGTAGCGACCGCTGCGGGCCAGGGCGTGGGTCACCCAGCGCTGGTAGCCGTTGCTCATGCCTTCGAAGCGGCGGTTGAACCAGCCGAAGAAGCCCTTGCGCTCATGATGCTCGCCTTTCTCCAGCGGCTTGAGCAGGGTGGCGCACAGGGCCGGGGTCAGGCTCAGGGCGAGGAACGCCGAGAACAGGATCGACACCGCCATCGACACCGAGAACTGCTGGTAGATCACCCCCACCGAACCTTGCATGAAGGCCATCGGCAGGAATACCGCCACCAGCACCAGAGTGATGCCGACGATGGCGCCGCTGATCTGGCCCATGGCCTTGCGCGTGGCTTCCTTGGGCGGCAGGCCTTCCTCGGCCATGATCCGCTCGACGTTTTCCACCACGACGATGGCGTCGTCCACCAGGATGCCGATGGCCAGCACCATGCCGAACAGGGTCAGTACGTTGACCGAGAAACCCAGCACGTTCATCACCGCGAAGGTGCCCATCAACGCCACTGGCACCACCAGGGTCGGAATCAGCGTGTAACGGAAGTTCTGCAGGAACAGGAACATCACCGCGAACACCAGCACCATGGCCTCGAGCAAGGTGTTGATCACCTGCTTGATCGAGACCTTGACGAAGGGCGAGGTGTCGTAGGGGATGTCGTACTTCACCCCGGCCGGGAAGTAGCGCGCCAGCTCGTCGAGCTTCTGCTTGACCAGGGTCGCGGTTTCCATGGCGTTGGCGCCGGGCGACAGCTTGACACTGAAGGCGCTGGTGGCCTTGCCATTGAGGCGGGTGCCGTACTGGTATTCCTGGGCGCCGATCTCGACCCGGGCCACGTCACCGACAGTGACCGTGGAGCCGTCGGTGTTGGCGCGCAGGACGATGGCGGCGAACTCCTCGGGGGTGCTCAGCTGGCCCTTGACCACCACGTTGGCGGTGATCTCCTGGGTCGGTCGGCTCGGCAGGTCGCCGATGCTGCCGGGGGCGACCTGGGCGTTCTGCGCGGCGATGGCCTCGGTCACGTCGTTGGGCGTGAGGTTGAAGCCGACCAGCTTGGCCGGGTCGATCCAGATGCGCATGGCCCGTTCGGAGCCATACAGCTGCGCCTTGCCGACGCCCTTGAGGCGACGGATCTCGTTCATCACGTTGCGCGCGAGGATGTCCGACAGGGCGATCTCGTCGAGGCTGCCGTCCTCGGAGGTGAGGGTGGCCAGCAACAGGAAACCGGTGGACACCTTCTCCACCTGCAGACCTTGCTGTGTGACCGGGCGCGGCAGGCGCGACTCGATCACCTTGAGGCGGTTCTGCACGTCCACCTGGGCCATGTCCGGGTTGGTGCCGGGCTGGAAGCTGGCGGTGATGGTGGCGCTGCCCAGGCTGCTCTGCGATTCGAAATACAGCAGGTTGTCGGCACCGTTGAGCTCCTGCTCGATGATGCTGACCACGCTTTCGTCCATGGTCGCCGCCGAGGCGCCGGGGTAGACGGCGTAGATTTCCACCTGCGGCGGAGCCACGTCGGGATACTGGGCCACTGGCAGTTGCGGGATGGCCAGGGCGCCGACCAGGAGGATGAACAGGGCGACCACCCAGGCGAACACCGGGCGGTCGATGAAGAACTGCGGCATGGATCAGGCCCTCATTGGCCGTTGTGTTGGGCGACTGCGGTGGCGCCTGGTTGTTCGTCGACTTGCACCTGGTCGCCGGCCTTGACGTGTTGCAGGCCCTCGACCACCACGCGGTCACCCGGGGCCAGGCCCTCGCTGACGATCCAGCGGTCGCCCTGGGCGCTGCCCAGGGTCACCTGGCGTTCGCTGATGCGGTCCTGGTGGTCGACCAGCAGCACCTTGGGCACACCGGCGCTGTCACGCAGGATGGCGCGTTGCGGCACGCTGATGCCCTGGGGTTGCACGGCCTGGTCCAGGCGCACGCGCACATAGCTGCCGGGCAGCAGGTCGAGGTCCGGGTTGGGGAACTCGCTGCGCAGGGTGATCTGGTTGGTGCTCGGGTCGACGCTGATATCGGAGAACAACAGCTTGCCGGCCAGCGGGTAGGCGCTGCCATCGTCCTGGATCAGCGTGGCCTTGACCTGGTCGCGGCCCACCTGCTGCAGCTCGCCGGCACGCAGCGAGCGGCGCAGGGCGTTGAGTTCGCGGGTCGACTGGGTGACGTCGGCGTGGATCGGGTTCAACTGCTGGATGGTGGCCAGCGGCGTGGTCTCGCTCTGGCCGACCAGCGCGCCCTCGGTCACCAGGGCGCGGCCGATGCGTCCGGAGATCGGTGCGGTGACGGTGGCATAGCCCAGGTTCAGGCGCGCGCGTTCCAGCGCCGCCTTGGCTTCGCCGACCGCCGCGTCAGCCTGGAGGAAGGCGGCGCGGGCGTTGTCGTACTCCTGGCGGCTGACGGCCTTGTCGTCGACCAGTTCGCGGTAGCGCTGCTCCTGCAGGCGGGCCTGGTACAGCGTCGCCTCGGCCTTGGCCAGGGTGGCGCGGGCGCTGTCGAAGTCGGCCTTGAACGGCGCCGGATCGATCAGGAACAGCACATCGCCCTGTTTCACGTCGCTGCCTTCGCGGTATACCCGCTTGAGCACCACCCCGGCCACCCGGGCACGCACCTCGGCGGTACGCGGAGCGAGGATGCGGCCGCTGAGCTCGGTGCTGATGGCCAGCGGCTGCACGGCGAGGGTTTCGACCCGCACCTGCGAAGGTGGGGCCTTTTCTTCCGGTTCGGCGGCGTCGTTGCAAGCGGCCAGGGAAAGGGTCATCAGCGCCAACAGCGCCAGAGGGCGCAGGCGCAAAGCACGGAGCGTGGACATACGGATCTTCCAAGTTTGATCCAGCGTATGCTAAAGCAGCCGTTCGGGTGGCGGCTGTTAAGCTGTGTTGGGCGTGTGTGAAAAAGTGTGAACAATCGGCGGTGGCCCGCCCGGGATTCTATATCCTGCCTTACTTCAATCTTTCGTCAAATCCCCTTATGCCGAACATTCTCCTGGTCGAAGACGACAGCGCGTTGTCCGAACTGATCGCCAGCTACCTGCAACGCAACGATTTCCATGTCCGGGTGATTGCCCGTGGCGACCATGTGCTGGACGAATTCCGCCGGCAGAAACCCGACCTGGTGATCCTCGACCTGATGCTGCCGGGCCTGGACGGCCTGCAGGTATGCCGCCAACTCCGCCAAGAGACCCAGAGCCTGCCGATCCTCATGCTGACCGCCCGCGACGACAGCCACGACCAGGTGCTGGGGCTGGAGATGGGCGCCGACGACTACGTCACCAAGCCGTGCGAGCCCCGCGTGCTGCTGGCCAGGGTACGCACGCTGCTGCGCCGCAGCAGCGTCAACGAGCCGCGCCTGGATAGCGACCTGATCCAGGTCGGCGGGTTGCGCATCAACCTGGCCGAGCGCACCGTCAACTGGCGTGGCGAAGAGGTGGAGCTGTCCAGCGGCGAATACAACCTGCTGGTGGTGCTGGCACGCAACGCCGGCGAGGTGATGAGCCGCGACCGTATCTTGCAGCAACTGCGCGGCATCGAGTTCAACGGCACCGACCGCTCGGTGGACGTGGCCATCTCCAAGCTGCGCCGACGTTTCGACGACAGCGCCGGCGAAGCGCGCAAGATCAAGACCGTGTGGGGCAAGGGCTACCTGTTCAGCCGCGTCGAGTGGGAGTACTGATACGCCATGCTGAAGATCCTGGTGCGGTTGTACCTGGTGATCATCGTCGCCTACGCCGGGGCGATCGCGCTGATTCCCGACACCATCGTCGGCTTGTTTCACGATCGCTTCATGGCCTACAACCTCGACCAGGCCAAGGGTGTGCAGACCCTGATCGTGCGCCAGTTCCAGCAGGCGCCGCGGGAGCAGTGGCCGACGGTGGAGAAGGAGCTGGCCGCGGCGTTCAAGCCGTTGGAGGTGCGCTTGCTGCGCATGGACGACGCCGAGCTGAGCAGCGAGGAAAAGGCCCGGCTCGAGCATGGCCTGTATGTGGTGCGCATGGCCGACTGGGGCTATTACGAAACGGCGCTGGCGCCGCTGGGCCAGGACTGGCTGGTACGCCTGCACTCGCCGGACGATCCGCTGGACATCAACGTGCTGTCCTGGGGCGTGACCGTGCTGATCGGCGCGGCCATGCTCGGCTGCCTGCTGCTGTGGGTATGGCCGCACTGGCGCGACCTCGAGCGCCTGAAGGACACTGCCCGGCGCCTGGGGCGCGGCGAGATGTCCGAGCGCACGCATATCTCGCCGCGCTCGAACATCGGCGAGCTGGCCGGAGTGTTCGACACCATGGCCAGCGACCTGGAGCGCCACGTCAACCAGCAGCGCGAGCTGCTCAACGCGGTGTCCCACGAGCTGCGCACGCCGTTGACCCGCCTGGACTTCGGCCTGGTGCTGCTGTTCGACGAGGTGCCGCCGGCCAGCCGCAAACGCCTGCTGGGGCTGGTGGGCCATGTGCGCGAGCTGGACGAGCTGGTGCTCGAGCTGCTGTCCTACAGCCGCCTGGAAAGCGCCGACCAGGCCCGCGAGCGCGTCGAGGTGTCGTTGCTCGAGCTGGTGGACAGCGTGCTCGGTGGTTTCGCCGAAGAACTCGACGACCGTGGCATCCAGTGGGAAGTGCGCTGCGAGACAGACTTGCCGCGTTTTGTCCTCGATCCGCGGCTGACCGCGCGTGCGGTGCAGAACCTGGTGCGCAATGCCATGCGCTACTGCGACGAAAGCTTGCTGTTGCGCTTGCGCCTGGAAGAAGACGGCGCCTGCCTGGTGACGGTCGAGGACGACGGCATTGGCATCCCGGCCGAGGAGCGTGAGCGGATCTTCCAGCCGTTCTACCGCCTGGATCGCAGCCGTGATCGCAATACCGGCGGGTTCGGGCTGGGGCTGGCGATCAGCCGGCGGGCCATCGAAGGGCAAGGCGGCACTCTGACGGTGGCGCAATCGGCGTTGGGTGGGGCGCAGTTCAGGATTCGCTTGCCAGCCGGTTAGTCCACCGGACGAAACGGTCCTTGCCCGTGTGCTTGGCCTCGTACAGCGCCTGGTCCGCCCGGATCAGCGCCATGCTCAAGGTATCGCCGCAGTCGACCCGGGCCAGGCCGATGCTGATGGTCACCGGGTGCGCCCCGAGGTCCTCGCGCACTCGCCGGCACAGCGCCGCTACCTGTTGTTCGGCGCCGGCCTCGTCCAGCCCCTGGAAGAAGATCGCGAACTCCTCGCCGCCCAGCCGGGCGATCTCGTAGCCGATCATCGCCGCCTTGATGTGCGCCGCCACGCGCTTGAGTACCTCGTCGCCGATGTCATGGCCGAAGCGGTCGTTGACCTGCTTGAAGTTGTCGATGTCGATCATCGCCAGGTACTGCTCGCCGGCCTGTTGCAGCTGCTGTTCGGCCTTGGCCATGAACGAGCGACGGTTAGGGATGTCGGTCAGCGCGTCGATATAGGCCTGCTCCAGCAGCACCTTGGTCAGGTAGAAGTTGTGCATCTTGGCCTGGCGGATGCGCAGGTAGCTGTAGATCACCAGGCCGCTGAGGCATACCGCGTAGCTGATCAGCATCGCGCCTTCGAGCTCGAGGGCTTCGATACGAGTGTGGAAGAAGGGATTGAGCATGATCCAGGTGACGCCCATGGCGCAGAAGAACGACCAGCGCCGTACCGGCAGCACCGACACGCTGTACAGCACGGTGGAGACCCCGAGCACCAGCCATACCGGGCGCAGGGCGATGGGGATGCCCTCGATCACCAGGCGCATGGCCAGGGTGATCACCGCCACGAACAGCAGGTTGAGCACGTCGAAATGCTGGCTCCTGCGGGTGAAGCCGAGGACCACGGTGAGGCTGCACAGCAGGGCGATGAACACCCCGGATAGCCAGGTGAAGCCCTGGCCGCCGAGGTAGCTGACGATCAGGTCGAAGACCAGCCAGATGGCGATGCCGATGCAGAAGATCAGCAGGCAGAAGCGGCGCATGGCCTCGAATTCGTGCTGGCGGAACTCGGCGCGCAGGGCGGCGGGGACGTCCTGTTGGCGGATGTGGGCTTCGAGGGTTTTGTACATGCTGGAGGATGCCCTCGGCGATTGTGCTGTTTTTGCCGGCCCTATCGCGGGGCAAGCCCGCTCCCAAAAGGGTTGGGTGCTGGTATTCATGGGCGCGGGCTTGCCCCACGATGGGATTCGTTCAGGCGGCTGGTTTCAATCCCTGGAAAGCGTCCCTCTGGCCCAGGGCCGATAGCGCAGGGCGAACACGGCTTCGGCGTGGCAGCCTCCGCTCAGCGCTGGCTGCGCAGGTTCGGCGCGGAACGGTTGGCCAGGCTTGCTGACCTGGCGAAATGCTTCGCGCACGATACCCACCCGGCAGGGCAGGGCCTGTTCATAGCCTTGGCGTACCAGCGGCGTCAGGCGGCCCGTGCCGGCGCCGTCCTGCCACCAGACGTTCAGGCCAAGGCTGGCCAACTGCTCCAGCCACGCACCATTGACCCGCGGCGACAGCTGGCCGGCGCTGAACGCGCTGATATGCAGGGGTTTGTCCAGTTGCCGGTTGAAAGCCTGCAGTTGCGTGTGCAGCGCATCGCGCCTGGCCGGGTCGCGAAAGTGCAGGTCGTCCAGTTCCATGGGCAGGTACCAGCCGGCCACCGGCAGCGCCCATTCGGCCTTGAGCTGTTGGTACTGGGTGAGCGAGCGCCCCAGTTGCGCCTTGAAATAACTGTTCAGGCCTTCGCCGTCGAGCTGTTCGAGGCGCTGGTAGTAGGCCGGATCCATGTACAGGCCCAGCACCAGTTCCAGACCTTGGGCCCGCGCCTCGCGCAGGCTGTCGGCGAGCCAGCCCCGGGCGCCGCCGAAGTCGCTGTCGCCGTAGGCGCTCCACTGCACGATCAGGGTCTTGCCGCCCTGGGCCACGGTGGCTCGCCACAGGTTTTGCCACTGCGCCGGGGTGACGTTCGCGTCACGGTTGAGCGGCTGGTAGAACAGGCGCTGGTCGGCCTGGGCGGGTAGCCACAGGACCAGCAGGCAGAGCGCCAGGAAGCTACGCATCAGAAGTTCATCTCCACACCCAGCAGCACGCCGTTGCCGCGTTCGTAGAGGTTGCCGCCCAGTGCCTGCTGGTACTCGGCGCGTACTTTCAGCGAGCCGCGGTAGGCGTTGTAGCGGTCGTCGTCGAACCACCACTGCCAGCGCACGCCGACCCCGGCGCGGGCGTCCTGGCGCCAGTCGTTGCTCGGGTCCTGGCTGGAAAACTCGAGGAAGCCGTAGGGCATGATCGTCTGCGGCGACTGGCTGGGCAGTTTCCACGCATGGCCCTGCTGGAAGCGCGACAGCCAGGCATGGTCGCCGGCACGGGTCCACCAGGCGGCGTCGAGGTAGAGGAAGCGCTCGTCCCAGTCGTCCTCGTCGATACGCCAGTCGTTGCGGTACTTGCCCTGATCCAGGAACGAAGCAGTGGCGCGCAGCAGCAGGTCGTTGCTCGATTCGGCGTTGTGACGCAGGTCGCCCCAGTTGCCGCCGACCTTGGCCGGGCTGAGCAGCTCGCCCAGGCTCAGGCCGCTGTAGTGCGTGCTGTCGATCTGGCGCTGGTGGTACAGCTCGGCGTACAGGTTGAGGTTGGCCTGGCCGAGCGGCTTGTAGCGCAGGCCTACACCGGTGCCCATGCTCTGCGCGTAGTCGGTGCGGCTCTGGCCACCGAACAGCACGCGGCCGTAGACCGACAGGGTGCTGCCATTGCGGCTGGGCTCCTCGCCCAGGGCGTGGTCCCACATCGCCAGCTGCACGTTCTGCGAGCGGGCGCGGCGCGAGCTGCCGCTGCGTTCGCCGTTGTCGAGGAATTTGTCGTTGGTCGAGGTGCCGGCGGGCGACCAGGTGCTGGCCAGGGTGATGCTGTCGCGGCGCGACAGGGCTTCATGGGCGCGGCGCTGGCGGTACTTGCGCGCCTCCAGGCTGCCGTACTCGTCGTCGCCGTCGACCAGGTTGCGCTCCACGTCTAGGACCCGGCGCAGCTCGCGGCGGGCCGAGGCACTGTCCTCGACCTCGTCGTAGCGCAGGGCCAGGGTCTCGCCCAGGCGGTAGTCCTCGGGGAAGTCGCGGGTGGCGCGCTCCAGGTAGGGTATGGACTGGCGGCGTTGCTGCTTGTCCGCCGAACCCGCCAGGCGCATGCCATAGTCGGCGCGGTAACGCGGCTGGTCCGGCGCCAGGCGCACGGCCTCGGCCAGCCAGGCGCTGCTCTGGGCGCTGTCGCCGGCCTGCTGGGCGGTGCCGGCGGCTGCGTAGTAGTGATCGGCGCGCGGGGCATGACGCAGCGCTTCGCGCTGGAAAGCCAGGGCCTGCTGCGGGTCGCCCTGGCGCTGGGCAATGGCGGCGCCCAGCGCCCAGTCGTCGGCACTCTGGTGCGCTGCCGCATCCCAGTGGCGGCGGGCGGCGTTGGCGTCACCGGCGTTCAGCGCGCCACGGGCGGCGGTCAGGCGCGCATTGTCGGTCCAGGCGCTGGCCGGCAGGCTGTTCCAGATCGGCAGCGCCGCCTGGGAGTCGCCGGAGGCTTCCAGGGCGTAGGCCAAAGGCAGGCGACTGCCGCTATCGCTCAGGCGTTCGGCGGCTTGGTAGTAGACCACCGCTTCGCCTGGCTGATCAGGCGTGGCGCAGCGCCCCAGGGCGCGATACTGCCCGGCTTCGACCGGGGTGGCCGGGATGGCCTTGCGCACGGCCTCGCATTGGCCGGCTTCGGCCAGGCGGGCCAGTAGCTGGCCACGGGTGGCGGCATCGACCCGTGGCACCAGGGCAAGCATGCGTGGACCGTCCAGCGGACCGTCGTTGCGCGCATAGAGGTTGCCCAGGCGTTGCAGCAGCGAAGGCGTCAGCCTGCCTTGGCGACGGTCGTAGGCGTTGTCGAGCAGCTGCCGGGCGCGCTCGCTCTGGCCGCTTTCGAGCAGCATGAAGCTGGCTTGTTCCAGGGCGGTAAGATCGCCGGTCTGTCGGTAGCGTTGCTCCCACTGCGCCGCCGTGCGTGGCTGCGGTGGCTGAGCGGGCTCGCCGTACAGGCGCTGCCTGAGGATGGCATAGCTGCGCGGATTTTCGCTGGCCTGGCACTGGCCGAGCTGTTCGCGGGCCAGCTTCAGGTCCTTGTGGGACAGCCAGTCGACGGTCTCCAAGCAGGGGCGATGCAGTTCGTTGCTCAGCTGGCGCACCAGCGGTGCGTCATCGCCTTCACGGGCCAGTTCCCACAGTTGCTGGCGCTGTTCGGGATGCTGCAGTTGCCCGGCGGGCAGGCTCTGCAGCCAACGCTCGGCCTGCTGGTTGTGGCCCATGGCGATGGCGCGGTTGGCCATGGCCAGGCGGGCGTGGGTCGCCGCTTCCTGGGACGGTGCGCTGGCCAGGAGTTTGTTCAGGCCCTTTTCATCGACCTGCTGAATATAGGCATTGGCCAGGCGCTGCCAATCCTCGGGTGGCAGTTGGCCCTTCTCGGCCAGGGGTTGCAGCTGGTCGATGGTCTCTCCCCAGTTGCGTAGTCGCTCGGCGAAGTTGGCGCGGGTCATGCGCAGCACCATGCCATCGTCGCGTACCGGCAACTGGTTGAGCCATTCCAGGGCCTTGGCCGCGCCACCGAACTTGGCCAGGCTGACGCTGTAGGCCTGCCACAGGCGTACGCGCTGCTGGCCCTGGCTGTCGGCGAGCCAGGCCTCCACTTGGCTTGCGGCCGGCGGGTCGTGTTCGATCCAGGTCAGGCGCAGTTCCAGCAGGGCGTCGGCGTGTTCGGGATTGTCGTCGAGGTCTTCGGCGATGGCCTGGGCTTCCTTGTAGCGCCGTTGATGGGCCAGGGCTTCGGCCAGCAGGGCGCGGGCCTCGTTGTTGTTCGGTACGCGCCCCAGCACATGGCGGGTCAGGCGCTCGACCTCGGCCCAGTTGTCCTTCTGCGCTTCCCGATAGCCACGCTCCATGAAGGGGTAGCTGGTGAAGCGCTGGAAGTCGGTCATCGGCTTGGTCGGCGCGGCCAGGGCGGAAGAACACAGCAACAGGCTGACGATGGTCAGGGAAAGACGGGGCGTCATGCCACCTCCCGGGTCAGGTCGTAGGCGGCCTGCTGTTCGCTGGCCTGCTCGGCGAGGGCTTGCTGCAACACCTCCTCGGTGATGATGCCGCGGGCGATCAGGTGCTCGCCCAGGCTCTGCTGCTCAGGGTTGAAGTCGATCAGGGCCTGGTTGAACAGGGCCACCGGTACCATGCCGCGCACCTGCAGCAGCGAACCAAGCATCACCTGGTGGGTGCCGACGCTCTCCAGCAGCGCGGCATCGTCCTGGTGGCGTTCGAGTACCTCGAGCATTTCGCGGGTTTCGGGTTTCTGCCAAGGGCTCGGGTAGTGGTAGCGCAGGCCCAGGGTCACGCGCCCCTGCGGCGCCAGGCGTGTACGCACCGGGCGTTTGAGCTGGCGGCTGATGACCCCCAGCGAGACCTGGCTGACCGGGCTTTCGCTGGCCAGCACCAGGGTGTCGCCGTCTTCGTCCACCGGCAGCACGCCGTAGTGGGTGGCGAGCTTGCGCGGCAGCTTGGCGATCAGCGCCGGGGCGATCTTGAACGGATTGAGCGGTGCCCAGGGCAGGTCCAGTTGCTCGGCCAGGGTCTCGACCAGCTGTTCGCTGGTGAGCCAGCCGCGCAGCAGCAGCTCGCGCCCGAGGCGCCGCCTTACCGGGCTGGTGATGGCCTGCTCCAGCTGTTCTTCGCTGATCAGGCCTTTGTCCACCAGGCGATGGCCCAGCGGGGTGCGTGCCGGCGCGGCGAGGGCAGGGAACTCGTGGGTGGTCTTGTCCCAGGCCACCCGCCGCGAATCGCCCATCTCCATCACCTGACGCAGGGCGCGCAGGTTGGCGAAGAAGTTGACGAAGTTGCTCCACATCATCCGTGGTGCCGAGAGCAGGCCTTCGAAGACGCCGTAGTAGCGGGTGACGAACCAGAACCGCTGGAACAGGCGGTTGAACAGTAGCAGGCCGTTGAGCCACAGCAAGGTGCTGAGCAGCGTGCTGTCGCTTAGGATCGACATGAACCGCCACGACTCCGGCGCGATCACCGTGACCAGCCACATGGCCAGCAGTACCAGCAGCAACAGGTTGACCAGGAAGCTCAACAGATAGGCGAACAGCCCGCGGCGGTCGCGCCAGAGGAAGTAGTTGAGCGCGCCTTTGCGGCTCCAGCCGAGGTTGCTGGTGCCCTGGAACACGATGCCGACGATCCACCGCGATTTCTGGCGGATGGCGTGCTGCCAGTCACGGGGGAAATGCTCGCGTACGCAGATCACCTGGGCGAACTCGCGGCTCATGCCGGGGCGCCACTCCTGCTTGAGGGCCAGCGCAGGATCGGTGATGGAATAGCGGGCGAAGATGCACTTCATGCCTTTCTGCTTGAGGCGGAAGCCGATGTCGTAGTCCTCGGTGAGGCTCTGTACATCGAAGGCGATGCCGTCGCCGTCCTCCAGCAGCGCGCTGATCGCCCGGCGGCTGAAGCAGGTGCCGACCCCGGCGCTGGGCACCTGGCCGGTGAGCGCCTCGCGGACGATGACGTCCTTGCCGTGGTTCTCGGCGAACTCGTCGACATAGTGGCCGGCGGTGAAGCCCTTCCACTCCGGTGCATAGGGATACACCGGGATCTGGATCATGTCCTTGTTCGGCAGCAGGTAGTTGAACAGGCGCAATTCCATGGGCGAGATGACGTCTTCGGCGTCATGCAGGATGAACCCGGCGAACTCGATACGCGCGTCCTGTTGGAAGCGCAGGATGGCATCGATGATGTTGTTCAGGCAGTCGGCCTTGCTGGTGGGTCCGGGGCGGGCGCAGACCACCTTATGCACGTTGGGGTAGTGCAGGCACACGGCGTCGACGTCAGCCTGGGTCTGCGGGTCGTTGGGGTAGGTGCCGACGAATATCTGGTAGTTCTCGTAGTCGATGGTCGAGGCGGCCAGGCGCGCCATCTCGCCGACCACGCCGACCTCGTTCCAGGCCGGCACCATGATTGCCAGGGGCTTTTCCGGCACTTCGAACAGGCGCTTTTCGTCGGCCTTGTCGAACTTGTCGTAGATGCGGAAACGTCGGATCAGCTTGCGGCCCCAGTAGCACAGGTCGATGAACAGATCGTCCAGGCCCAGCAGGAACATCAAGGTCGCCAGGACGATGGCAAGGATCTTCAGGCCGAACAGGACGTAAGTGAGGAAATCGATGAAGGCCAGGCTCATGCGTTGTCCCGTGCGGCGGATTGCTCGGCGAACCAGCGGCTCAGGCGTTCGGCAATGCGCTCGCTGGCGTGGCCGTCGCCGAAGGGGGTGTAGACCTGGGCCATGCGCTCATAGGCAACCGGGTCATCGAGCAGCTGGCTGGTCTCCTGGACGATGCGCTCGGTGAGCGTGCCGACCAGCTTGACCGTGCCGCCCTTGAGCACCGCGGGGCGCTCGGTGACCTTGCGCAGCACCAGCACCGGCTTGCCCAGCGCCGGGGCCTCTTCCTGCACGCCACCGGAGTCGGTGAGGATGATGTGGGCGCGGTTCATCAGCCAGACGAAGTGCGGGTAGTCCTGGGGCGCGACCAGGTGGATGTTGTCGCGGCCCGAGAGCACGCTGTACACCGCGTGCTGGACCTGTGGGTTGAGATGCACCGGGTAGAGGAACTGCACGTCCGGGTAGCGCAGGGCCAGCTCGGCCAGGGCCAGGCAGATGCGTTCGAAGCCACTACCGAAGTTCTCTCGGCGGTGGCCGGTGATCAGCACCATGCGCTGGTCGTCGCGCAGCACATTGAGCGGGGAATCGGCGGCGGGACGCCAGTTGTCCTTGTTCAGCTTGTCGCGCATCCACAACAGGGCGTCGATCACCGTGTTGCCGGTGACCTCGATGTGCTCGGGCGGCACGCCTTCGCGGATCAGGTTGGCGTCGGAGTCGCGGGTGGGGGTGAAGTGCAAGTCGGCGAGTACGCCGGTCAAGCGCCGGTTGGCCTCCTCGGGCCAGGGCTGCTGCAGGTTGCCGGTGCGCAGGCCGGCCTCGACGTGGCCGATGGGAATGTGGCGGTGGAAGGCGGCCAGCGAGGCGATGAAGCTGGTGGTGGTGTCGCCGTGGACCAGGACGATATCGGGCTTGACCTGTTCATAGGCTTGGTCGAGCTTGTCCAGCAGGTCGCGGGCCAGGCCGTTGAGGGTCTGGTTCTGGGTCATCACCTGCAGGTCCTGGTCGACCTCGAGGCCAAAGGCGGTGAGAACTTGTTCGAGCATTTCGCGGTGCTGGCCGGTGGAGCAGATCTGCAGGTCGACCTCGGGCCAGTCGCGCAGGACGCGGGCCAACGGGGCCATCTTGATCGCTTCGGGGCGGGTACCGAAAACCATCATCACGGTGTAAGCCATCGTGTAGTTCCTCGTTCGATTCCCTGGACGAAGTTGTACGACTTGTCGCCGCTTGCAGTCATAGATACAAGCAGCCGATCGTGGGGTTGTCCACTGCGCGGCGCGCCCCGGACGGTGCGGTGCAGGCCTTTGCTGAAGTGCCACGGAGAGGGGGTCGTGTCGGCGTGAAGGGGCTGCCGAGCGCCAGGGAGGGGTGGTGCGGAAACGTTTATGCTAACTTTTCTTGATTGAACGGTCAGTCAATAAAGTATTTCTGACTTTTGCTTGCAGCTTTCTTCTTGTAGCTTTGCAGGTCTTTTCTTCAGGGAGTTGAACATGCAAGGCAAGGCGCGCAAGGTCGTCCAGGCCATCCTTTACGAGGCCATCGCCGTGGCCTGCGTGGCACCGGCACTGGAGCTGGCGTTTGGCGCGGGCATGGCCCAGTCGACGGTGCTGTCGATCCTCATGTCCGGCATCGCCATGAGCTGGAACATGGCCTACAACTGGGCGTTCGAGCGCTGGGAGGCGCGTCAGCACCAGCGCAGCCGCACCTTCCTGCGGCGCCTGCTGCATGCCTTGGGTTTCGAGGGTGGGCTGGTGCTGATCCTGCTGCCGCTGGTGGCTTACTGGCTGGATATCGGTCTGTGGGCGGCGCTGGTGACCAACCTGGCGTTGTTCGTGTTCTTCTTCGTCTACGCGTTCGTGTTCCAGTGGGGCTTCGACAAGGTCTTCGATGTGCCGGTCTCGGCGCAGGAAGTGCCCAAGGGCTGCTGATGGCCAAGCCTTGCCTTGGCGTGGTTCGGCTTGAGCTTCAGGTTGTGTGGGAATGCTTTCGGATCGGCCGCCAGCAGGCCAGTGTGGCCATGGCGGTATCGCGTACGGGGCTTGGTTCGTTCAGTAGGGATTCGGACACCGTGAACAAGCAACGGGTAACCGCGAGAACACGTCATTGCAGCGTTTGCGGCGGCCTCCCTTGGGAAGCCTTCTGCAGCCCTTGTTCCATCCGTTCGATCAGCTGCGCCAGTACCGCCGCTCGTTCCAGGTCTCCCGCCGCCTTCATCCGCGCATGATCTCGGCGCAGGTTGAGCAGGCATTTCTGCAATCCAAGCGCCGAGCTGTCGTAGTTGTCCATGTCGTTCTCACAGGCCGTGGGCATCCTTGCCGTTGTAGGAAGGCTCGACGGTATCAGCTCAATCTGCCCTTCAATACTGATTATTCATACACTGGAAGTCAGTACCGTCGAAACGTCCTACAGCAACAAAGGATGCTGCTTACAAGATGTTCTCGGTTAATGTTTCTGCATTCTTCCGAGATTTTCTCGACAAGCCTTGTCGCGCAACGCCTGCCGAGAAAACACCCGCAGCGAACAGTCAGCCAGCCCCCCAGCACCCACCCCGCTTCGCTGAAACGATTTGTTGCAAATGCCGCTACTCACGTGCCTGCGATTGCAACCAGTCGATGACCTGTTCAACCACTGATCCAGCCTGCGGCGCCTGGCTGGCGAGCAGGTGGAAGCCGGCATCGCTACGCAGTTCATGGCCATCCAGGGCCAGCACCAGGGTGCCGGCCTTCAGCGCGTTGTCCACCAGCAGGCGTGGTACCAGGGCGATGCCCATGCCTTGCTCGGCGGCCTCGATGGCGAGAATGGTCTGGGAGAACACCGGGCCATTGAAGCGCGTGCCCGGCAGGGCGTAGTGATCGAACCAGCGCTTCCAGTTGTTGTGGCTGTCGGAGATCAGTGGCTGCTGGGCCAGGTCGGTGGCGCGCCGCCAAGGCTGCTCGCCGCGCAGCGCCGGTGCGCACACCGGCACGGCGATGCCGGGCAGCAAGGGGCGGGCGTAGGCCTCGGCGAAGGGCGGTACGCCCCAGCGCACGGCGAGGTCCACCGCGCCTTTACCGCTAAGGGGGCGGGTGCTGTCGGACGCATCGATCATCACGGCCAGTTGTGGATGCGCCTGCGCCAGTTGCCCCAGGCGCGGGATCAGCCAGCGGCTGGCGAAGGCGGGGGTGGTGCTGAGCAGGACCTGTTGGGTGTCGCGCGGGTTGTCGCGCTCCAGCAGTTCGCAGGTGGCGTCCTCGACGATGTCCAGGGCCAGGCGCACGCGGGCCAGGTAATCGGCGCCATCCCGGTTGGGCCGTAGTCCTCGTGCCAGCCGCTCGAACAACGAGCGGCCGAGCTTGCTCTCGAGGGTGCGCACCTGTTGGGCGACCGCGCCCGGGGTGACGTGCAGTTCATCGGCGGCGGCGCGGAAGCTGCCCAGGCGGGCAGCGGCCTCGAAGGCCACCAGGTGGTTGATGATAGCGGGGGCGTTGCGTCGCTTGGGCGCGCTCATCCAGTAGATTTCCTGCAGGCTGATGGCAGTATTTGTGATTGGTGCGGGCAGGCGGATTCTGGCTTCATGGGCTGACTTGATCAACTCCCGTAAGGAGCAGCAGATGTCTTCTCAGAAAGTCGCAATCATCACCGCAGGTGGCAGTGGCATGGGGGCGCAGGCCGCGCGGCGGCTGGCTGCCGATGGTTTCAGGGTGGCGATCCTGTCGTCGTCCGGCAAGGGCGAGGCTTTGGCGGCCGAGCTCGGCGGCATCGGTGTGACGGGCTCCAACCAGTCGGTAGAAGACCTGCAGCGTCTGGTCGATACCGTGATGCAGCGGTGGGGGCGTGTCGATGTGCTGGTCAACAGCGCCGGACATGGCCCGCGTGCGCCGGTCCTCGAGATTAGCGACGAGGACTGGCACCGGGGCATGGAGGTGTACTTTCTCAATGTGGTGCGCCCGACCCGCCTGGTGACGCCGATCATGCAGCGGCAGAACAGCGGCGCCATCATCAATATCTCGACCTTCGCCACCTTCGAGCCGGACCCGGCGTTCCCGACCTCCGGCGTGTTCCGCGCCGGGCTGGCAGCCTTCACCAAGTTGTTCGCCGACCGTTATGCCGCCGATAACATCCGCATGAACAACGTGCTGCCGGGCTTCATCGACAGCTTGCCGGAGAAGGAGGAGTTCCGTAGCCGGATTCCCATGCAGCGGTATGGCAAGGCCGAGGAGATCGCGGCCACTGTCAGCTTCCTCGCCTCCGAGGGAGCGGGTTACATCACCGGGCAGAACCTGCGTGTCGATGGCGGCATTACCCGTTCGGTCTGAGTGAGGGCAGGGGCGCGAACCGCTGCGAATCGTGGTCGTGTTTTGTGAAACGCCACACTAGTATGGCGCCCCTGTTCCCGCTATCCGGATCCACCCCATGAGCACACCGATATTCCGTCAGGCCACGTCCAGCGACGTAGACCGCTGCTATCAGATCGAAACCTGCGCCTACGAAGGCGACGAAGCCGCCACCCGAGAGAAGATCGCTACGCGCATCGCCCAGTACCCGGAGGGGTTCCTGGTGCTGGAGGTCGACAGCCAGGTGATCGGCTTCATCAACAGTGGCTGTGCCGACGACGTGGTGATGTCGGACGAGGCCTTCAAGGAGTTGGTCGGGCATGATCCACATGCGCCCAACGTGGTGATCATGTCGGTGGTGCTCGACCCTGCGTATCAGGGCCTGGGCCATGCCAGCCGGTTGATGGCGCGTTTCGTCGAGCAGATGCGCGAGCGCGGCAAGGCGACCATCCACCTGATGTGCAAGGAGCGCCATGTCGCGCTGTACGCGAAGATGGGCTACGCCTACGTGCGCCCGTCGGCTTCCGACCATGGCGGCATGGCCTGGCATGAAATGGTCATGGTGCTGTAGGCGACCTTCGACTAGCATCGACGCTTTTCGCAGCCAGGGAGAGGCATGTGAAGTACGTCGTGATCGAGACACACCGCAGCGAATACCCTGCGCCCATTACCTTCGCCCGAGGCACGCCGTTGGACATCGGCCAGCGCTATGAGGGCGACGAGCAATGGCAGGATTGGTACTTGTGCAGTTGCCAGGGCCAAGAGCCGGGTTGGGTGCCTGCCCAGTTCATCGAGCGCCTCGGGGTGGGGCGGGGCCGGGCGCTGGAGGCCTACTCGGCCCATGAACTGGACGTCGATCCCGGCCAGCAACTCGATAGCTTGCGTCCCTTGAACGGTTGGGTCTGGTGCCGTCGGGTGAGCAATGGCGAGCTCGGCTGGGTGCCGCTGGCCAAGCTGCGCGTGCTGGCGTAGCGCAACGTTCTCGGGCTTGCGGGCCCATCTGATCCGCTTTTTTTCCACGAACCTGCATCTGTAACCGTATCAGCCGCCGCCGGACAATAAGCCCAGGCCCAGCCTTCCAATTCGGGGTGCGCTGGGCAGGCTGCCCCGCTGCACGACCGCAGCGGCCGGCCCCGCCGTTATGTCATCACACTGTAGAGGTTCCGATGGGCAAGCTCGCGCTGTTTCTGGGTGGTTTTCTGCTGCTGACTATCATGATTGGCCTGCTGGGCACCATTCCGCCAAGCTGAGCCGCCTCTTTTGCCTGTTTCGGCCCGTCTGGCGCAATGGCGGGCCAGACCCGTCCCTTCAGGTTTTCCCGCCCCACGCCGCGGTCGTCTAGACAAGCGGTAGCTGCAAGTCGTTCTCAAGTGCAAGTCGCTCGTGTAATCTCGCGCCCCCAATCCCAGGGCCCGGGCACACGGGCCATTCACTTGCCTTGGAGACAATACACACTATGGAATGCAAGAAAGGCACTGCAGCAATGCTGGAGTGGCGCGGTCGTTTTCTCGGCGAGGGCATCCTCCACGAAGAGGACTACGATCAGGCACTGCGCCGTGCCGAAGAGTTGGAGCGTTCCGGTGTGATCAGCGCAAGCGAATGGATCGAGTTGGTCAAGCTGGCCAACGTGGCCTTGCTGCGGTTGTAATTTTTCCTTCAAGGCTTGCGGAAACTGTCCACAAAAAACGTGGGTAGGTCTGTGGATAAAACGCTACAGGCCAGTATTGATGGGTTCTCTGCCAGATTGAGCATAAATTGAGCAGCCCTGCTCAGGGCTGCTCCCCTGGGTGCGGACGGGCTTCGCGCAGGGCCTGCAGCAGCTCGCGAGCCCTTGCTGGCAGGTCGCCGGCGGGGTAGACGGCATGCATTTGCGGGTCGTGCCCGTTGCTGGATGTCAGGTGGTAATCGGGGCACACCCGCACCAGGTGCCCGGCACGCACCTGCGGTTCCCCGAGCCAATCGGCCAACCGCGCGATGCCCGCGCCCGCCAAGGTGCTTTGCAGTACCGCCACCCCAGAACCCAGCCGTAGGCGCGGGCGTGGGCGCAGGCTGGAGATGCGCCCGTCCTTGCTGAAATGCCAGGCCTTGAGAATGCGCGGCGCCGTGTGCAGGATCAGCGCATGCCGTTCCAGGTCCTCCAGCTCCTGGGGCATGCCGGCCTGCGCCAGGTACTGGGGGCTGGCGTACAGGTGACGGCGATAACGCCACAGCGGGTAGCCGATCAGTTCGCTGGACTGCGGGAAGGCACCGCGGATCACGAAATCCAGTTTGCCCTGCAACGGATCCACGGCCTGGTCGCTGTACTGCACGTCGAGGGTGACGCGGGGGTGGCGCTGGGAGAAGGCTGCCAGTACCCCCGGCAGCACCTGCTGGGCCAGCACCTCGGGCGCGGCTAGGCGTATCCAGCCCTGGGCGTCGCCAGTCAGCGCGGCTAACTCATCGGCAGCGTCGCGTTGCACATCCAGCAAGCGTTCGGCGTGGGGTAGCAGGCGCTCCCCGGCCTCGGTCAATGACACGGCGTTGGCGCTGCGGTTGAACAGCTTGGCGCCGCTGTTATCTTCCAAAGCCTGCACGGCACGTGTCACAGCGCTGGGCGAACGACCCAGTGAACGGGCGGCGCTGACGAAGCTGCGCTTGTGCGCAACGCTGACGAACGCCTGAATTTCACGCAGCATGTCCAAGGCCATGCGAGGGACTCCTCGTTGCAGTTTTTGCAATATGGCATTTCAACACAAGCGCGTCGCTTTGATTAGTCTGACAGCCTGTTTTGTGCCGCCTGGACCCTCGAGATGATGGATATTGCCCTGCTTTCGCTGTTTGCCTTCGCCGCTGGCCTGATCGACGCTGCCGTGGGCGGCGGCGGGCTGATCCAGATTCCGGCGCTGTTCAATGTGCTGCCCAATGCCCAGCCGGCGGCGCTGCTGGGTAGCAACAAGCTGGCCTCGGTGTGCGGCACCACGTTCGCGGCGCGTTCATTCATTCGCAAGGTCAAGCTGGACTGGGGGTTGATCGTGCCGGCGGCGCTGAGCGCCTTCGTGATGTCGTTTTTCGGCGCGGCCACCGTGTCGTTGGTGCCGGCGAGCGTGATGCGCCCGTTGGTGCTGGTGCTGATCGTGCTGATGGCCGTCTACACCTTCTGCAAGAAGGACTTCGGCACCATGCACAAACCGCGGGGCATTGGCCGCAAGGAGCAGTGCCTGGCGGTGCTGATCGGTGGCGCCATCGGCTTCTATGATGGGCTGTTCGGGCCGGGCACCGGGAGTTTCCTGATCTTCCTGTTCATCCGCTTCTTCGCCCTGGACTTCCTGCATGCCTCGGCCTCGGCGAAGCTGGTCAACATCGCCACCAACCTGGCCGCACTGGTGTTCTTCATCCCGTCGGGCAATGTGCTGTGGGCCATCGCGCTGCCGATGGCGCTGTTCAACATTCTCGGCGCGCTGACCGGCACCTGGCTGGCGGTGCGCAAGGGCGTGGGTTTCGTGCGGGGGCTGTTCCTGGTGTTGCTGTGTGTGCTGATCGCCAAGCTGAGCTGGGACCTGCTGGCCACTTGACTCACATGACCTGGCGCTGCCCCTCGGCCTGTTCGACGCGGTTGCGGCCCTGGGCCTTGGCCCGGTAGAGCGCCTGGTCGGCGCTGGCCAGCAGCTCGTCGAGGCTGGGCGCCGGGGTGTCGGCGGCGCAGCCGCTGACGCCGATGCTCACGGTGATCCGCAGCGGCTGCCCGGCCTGCGCGATGTGTTGGTCCTGCACCGCCCGGCGCAGGCGTTCTGCGGTGAACCTGGCCAGCTCCGGCGCCAACCCCGGCACGACGATGACGAACTCCTCGCCACCCAGGCGGGCGAACAGCTCACCGTCGTGCAACTGATCCTGCAGGGTCATGGCGAATTGGCGCAGCACCTGGTCGCCGATCGCGTGGCCATGCTGGTCGTTGATGGTCTTGAAGTGGTCGATGTCGAGCATCATCAAGGTCAGCGGCGCTTGCTGGCGGTTGTCGAGCAAGGCGTGGGCGCGGCGGATGAACGCGCTGCGGCTGAGGGTGCCGGTCAGGTGGTCGATGGTCGCCTGGTGCGCCAGGCGCGCCATCAGGCTGCGGTTGGCGCTGCTGACGCAGGCCAGCACCAGCGGGCCGAGCACCAGCATGGCGATGCCCAGGCGCGCCGACATCAAGGTGGTGACCCCTGATTCGCTCTGCGGGATGTTGAAGTGCATCAGGTTCTGCGCCACCGCGACGATCAACGTGCTGCCCGCGCAGAGGGCCAGCAGCGAGACGAGAAAGGGCGAGTAGCTGAGCGCGCACCACAGCAGCGCGGCAATCGGGAAGGCGATGGCGCCGGGCCCACCGAAGAGGATGCTGACGCTCAACGAAGCCAGCAGCACCAGCAGCGGCGCCAGGCGTACTGGCTGGCTGGCACTACCGGGGCGGGTCAGGGCCCGGGGCGAGGGCGCGGTGAGCAGCACCGGCAGGACCAACACGCTGGTGGAGAACTGTTCGCTGAACCAGGCCAGCCAGGTGGCGCGCAGTGATTGTTCGAACCAGGGCGCGGCCATCACGCAGGCCAGGCTTGCGGCGACCATCGCGCCGACGGCGCAGGCGCCGAACAGGCACAGGGTGCCGTGCGGGGTGCGCAGGCGACGATGCACGCGCGGCAGCCGGGCCATCAGGTACCAGATGGTGACGATGGCGCCGAGGTTGCACAGGTTGAACCACAAGGCCGGGCGCCAGGCGCTGCCACAGGCCAGGTCGGCGCCGATCATGGCCAGGTAGACCAGGGCGAAGCCGCCAGGGGTGGCCTGGCGTGGGTTGCGCAGCAGTACGCCGGCGAGCACCGCGTTCACCGGCCAGAACAGCGACAGTGATTCGATCGGGCGGGCGAGAATGCCGCCCAGGGTCAGCGCCAGGGTCAAGCCGAACAGGATCAGGGGGGGCAGCAGGCGCGACGGGACTGGAGACACCATGGGCTCGACCGGCAAGCGAAAACAGAATCCAGGAAAACGGCTGTGGGCACCTGGGACGATGTCGTGTCAGTGTCTTTCAAGTGGTCAATTGATGTCAATTCGCTGCGAACCGCCCGGATCGTGCCGACGACTACAGCCCGAACACCCACGGCACCATCAGCACGGTCACCAGCATCACCAGCAAGGTGAACGGCACGCCGATTTTGACGAAGTCGGCGAAGCGGTACTGACCGGGCCCCAGCACCAGGGTGTTGACCGGCGACGACACCGGCGTCATGAACGCCGCCGACGCCGCCAGGGCCACGGTCATGGCGAACGGGTAGGGCGACATGCCCAGCTGCTGCGCGGTGCTCACCGCCACCGGGGCCATCAGCACCGCGGTCGCGGTATTGGAGATGAACAGCCCGATCAGTGCCGTGACGGCGAACAGGCAGCCGAGGATCACCCTGGGGCCGGCGTCGCCGAGCGCACCGACCAGCGCAGCGACGGCCAGGTCGATGCCGCCGGTCTTTTGCAGGGCCAGGGCAAAGGGCAGCATGCCGACGATCAGCACCAGGCTCTGCCAGTGGATCGCGCGGTAGGCGCTGTTCATGTCGATGCAGCGTCCTGCACCCATCAACAGGCAGCCGATCAGCGCGGCGATGACGTTGGGGACCAGGCCGCTGACCATCAGCCCGACCATCACCGCCAGGCTGATCAGCGCGTAAGGTGCCCGGGCCCGCGCCGGCGCCACCTGGTCGACTTCCGCCGGCAGGCTCAGCACCAGGAAGTCGCGCGGCTTGCTTTGCAACTGGCGCACCGCCTTCCACGGTCCGACCACCAGCAGGGTGTCGCCCAGGCGCAGTTTTTCTTCCACCAGTTGCCCCTCGATGCCTTGCTGGTCACGGCGCAGGCCGACCACGTTGAGGTCGTAGCGGGTACGGAAGGCCAGTTCGAGGATGCTCTTGCCGATCAGCTGCGAACCGGGGGGCAGCGAAATTTCCGCCATGCCCAGCTCCTGGGACTGGTCGATGAAGTAGGCGGCCTTGAAGTGCAGAGGTTCGAGCAGCATGGCCTGGCAAAGACTGCGCAGGTCGTCGCGGTTGGCGAACAGATCGAGCAACAGCACGTCGCCCTGCAGCAGCAGGGTACCCGAGTCGGCGCCGATCACTCGGGTGGTGAACTTGTGTTGACGCTCGATGCCGATCACGTTGGCGCCGTGGCGGGTGCGCAGCTCCAGCTCGCCAAGGGTGTGACCGATCAGTGGCGAATGGGGACGGATGCGCAAGCGCCGCTCGCGGCCATTGAGTTTGTAGTCCAGCACCAGGTCGAGCAAGGTGCGGCGGCTCTCGATCCGACCATCCTTGCGCACCTCGCCGTTGAGCCAGTGGCGGGTCAGCAGCATGTAGCCGATGCCGAGCACCAGCACCACCAGGCCGAAGGGGGTGAAACTGAAGAAGCCGAAGCCGCTCTCGCCGTGGCGCACCAGTTCGCTATGCACCACCACATTCGGCGGTGTCGCTACCAGGCTCAGCATGCCGCTGATCAGGCCGGCGAAGCTCAACGGCATCATCAGCCGGCTGGGCGAAAGCTGCAGGCGCGTGGCAATACTCAACACCACCGGGATGAAAATCGCCACCACACCGGTGGAACTCATCACCGAGCCCAGGCCGGCCACGGCCACCATCAGCAGCACCAGCAGGCGCGCTTCGCTGTTGCCGGCGCGTTCGCTCATCCATTCGCCGATGCGATAGGCGATACCGGTGCGCACCAGCCCTTCGCCGATCACGAACAGGGCGGCGATCAGTACCACGTTGGGGTCGCTGAAGCCGGCCATGGCCTGCTCCACGGTGAGGATGCCCGACAGCGGCAGGGCGACGATCACCAGCAGGGCGACCACGTCCATACGCGGGCGATTGAGGATGAACAGGACGACGACGACGGCGAGCAGGCCAAGGACCCAGAGCAGCTCATGGTTCATGGGGAGGGGGTGTTCCTTCACATCAGGGGCACGAAAGGCGATGGCCCTAGTGTGGCAGCTTGACGCGATGGCGTCGTTGACGTGCTGCAATGTTTTGCCGGGAGGCGTCGGACAATACGCACAACGGGCTTGCCCCGCGATGGCGTCGGCTCAGGTGTGCAAGGCACCTGTTCGGGCACTATCGCGGGGCAAGCCCGCTGTTACGGGAGCACGGGGGAATCAGTGACGACGCTTGTGCTTGCGGTTGTTGTCGCCCATGTGGTTGCCGATGGCGCCACCGGCCGCGCCGCCCAGGCCAGCACCGATGGTCGAACCGTTGGAGCCGCCGAGCTTGCCGCCGATCAGCGAACCGCCTGCCGAGCCCAGGCCGCCGCCGATGGCCGCTTCGGTACGGTTGCCCTTGCGCGCGCCCACCGCGCTACCGGCCGCGCCACCGAGGCCGGCGCCGATGGCCGCACCGGTGCTGCCGCCGATCTGTTTGCCCACGACATTGCCGAGGGCGCCACCCAGGCCGCCGCCGATGGCCGCGGTGCCGTCACCGGCGAAAGCACCCTGGCAGAGCAGCAGGCCGAGGGCGAGGGAAGGCAGAGTCAGACGCATGTTATGAACCTCAGGGGAGTCATCAGGGGTAGATTGCCGCGCGTTCGCGGCGAGTCAGGGTTGCAAGGACGCTTCAGCGGTAGTAGCGGTCACGGTACTGGCGGTCGTCATCGTCGCGGTCATGGCGATGGTGGTGACGGTGGCCACGATCACGGTCGCGCCAGCCATCGTCATCGTCGTGGTAATGGTTGCTGTAGCAGCCGCCGAGCAGCAGCAGGGTGGCGACCATGGAAAGGCTTGCAAGGCGTTTCATCACGTTATAGGTCCTTGATCCGCAAGGGTTTACGCGGTACCTCCTGAGACACGAGGCGATCGATTTGGTTCTTTGTCGCGCAAGATTTTATTGCGGCGGCGATGAACGGCGACGGCGATTCACCTGGTGCCTGGGCAATGCTAGAGTCACCTTCTTTTTTTTGTCCCGAGGATGGAACATGCGAGCAATTCTGCCGATCACCGTGGCGCTGCTGCTGGCGGGCTGTGCATCGTCGACCATGGAAGCGGCGCGCGGCGGCGCACCCACCGCGCAGTTGGATTCGCACAAGACACCGGATCTGGTGGCCCAGTGCATTCAGTTCAGCTGGCAGGAAGAGAACACCTTCGGGGTCGACGCCAGCGGCTACCTGGAGGCCCGTAAGCAAGGCGGTTTCACGGTTTATACCCGTGAAGCCGAGTCGTTCGTCGACGTCTACGCCCAGGCCGGCGGCACGCGGGTGGACTACTACGCGCAGAAGAACGACGGCATGGCCCTGCGCCGGCGCGCGGCAGCCGCCACCTGCCTGTAGGGCGCGTCCGGACAGTGGCCCAGGGTCACATCGGTAGCAGCCGGTCCTGAATCACTTCCTTCATCACCAGCGTCGAACTGAGGCGCTTCACATTGGGAATGCTGGTCAGTTGCTCGTCGTACAGCTTCTGGAAGGCCGGCAAATCCTTGGCCACCACGTGCAGCAGGTAGTCGGGGTCGCCGAACAGGCGCTGGGCCTCGACGATCTGCGGGATCTCCGCCAGCGCCGCCTCGAAGTCTGCTACTGGCTGGCGGGTCACCTCACGCAAGGTCACGAACACCAGCGCGGCGAAGTTCAGGCCCAGGGCCGCCGGGGCCAGGCGGGCGTGATAACCGAGAATGGCGCCTGCGTCCTCCAGCGCCTTGAGGCGCCGGTGACAGGGCGACAGGCTCAAGCCCACGCGCTCGGCCAGTTCGGTCACCGATAGGCGACCGTCTTTTTGCAGCTCGGCAAGGATCTTTCGATCGGTTCGGTCCACGGGGAAGATTCTTCCATTGTTTGGCTTGTTCCGGGGAATATACGAAAGAAAATCCCTGGGCGATATCCGTAGTCTTTCTTTCACCGAAACCTGTGTGAAAGGAAGGCTCGAAATGGCCATGAGTGTACTGACGGCGTTCTGGGCCGTTTCCCTGCTGTTCGTGATCACCCCCGGGGCCGATTGGGCCTACGCCATCTCGGCCGGCATGCGCGGGCGCTGGGTCGTGCCGGCGGTGGTGGGCATGTTGTCGGGGCATCTGCTCGTCACCCTGGTGGTCGCTGCCGGAGTCGGCAGCCTGATTGCCGGGCACCCGTTGGCGTTGACCTTGCTGACCCTGGCGGGGTGCGTGTACCTGTTGTGGCTGGGCGCCAACCTGCTGCTGAGCCCGGCCGTGCCCGAGGCGGGAGCGGGCGGTGGGCAGGACTCTGGGTCGCGTTGGGCATTCAAGGGCCTGTGCGTCAGCGGTCTCAACCCCAAGGTGTTCCTGCTGTTCCTGGCCTTGCTGCCGCAGTTCACCGACCCGCAGTCGAACTGGCCGTTGCCGCTGCAGATCCTGCTGCTGGGGTTGATGCACCTGGGCAGTTCGCTGGTGATCTACCTGATGGTCGGCTACGGCGCCAAGGCCGTGCTGCGCACCCGGCCTGCCGCGGCGCAGGCCGTGGGGCGCTTGTCCGGCGGGGTGATGATCCTGATTGCCGTGGGGCTGATTGCCGGGCAGTTGCGTTGAGCCTGTCAAGGGCGGTGGCTTGGGCTATGCTGGCGACCCTCACGATTCGGACCTGCATCTCATGAAATACGCCGCTGCACTTCTGCTCAGCCTGCTTGCGCTCGTGGCCCACGCCGCGCAGCCCGGCGAAACCCTCGCGCCCTGGACACTGCTCGATCAGTACGACCAGCCCTACAGCCTGGGGGCCGATACCCGGATTCTGTTGGTCGCCCGCGACATGGACGGCGCCAAGCTGGTCAAGGCGGCCCTGGGCGAGCAGTCCAAAGGCTACCTGGAGGCGCGGCATGCCGTGTTCGTCGCGGATATCCAGCGCATGCCGGCGCTGATCAGCAAGCTGTTCGCCATCCCGGCCATGCGCGACTACAGCTACCGGGTACTGCTCGACCGCGAAGGCCGGGTCGCCAGTCGCTATGCCGGGGACGAAGGCAAGGTGCTGTGGCTGGCGCTGGAGCATGGCGTGGTGGTAGCGCGCAACAGCTATGCCGATGCCGATGCCCTGAAAACCGCCTTGGACCAGGCTGGCCGCTAGCTCAGGCGAAGGCCTGACGCAGCAGTTGCGGCAGCACTTCACCCGCCTTGCCGGCCAGCATGAACGCCCGTGGGTGCTCGCAGGGCACCGGCTGCGGATTGACATGCACCACCGTCGCCCCCGCCGCCAGTGCCATGCGAGGTATCGAGGCCGCCGGCTGTACCAGGCCTGAGGTGCCTACCGACAGCAGTACATCGCACTGCCGCGCGGCGGCGAATGCCTGCTCCAGCACCGCCTCGGGCAACATCTCGCCAAACCACACCACACCGGGGCGCAGCGGCCCGGCGCAGCAAGCGCAGCGCGGTGGTTCGATACGGCAGCCGTGAGCGGCCGCCTCGGGCAGTGCCACGGGCTCATCCGCCGGGCGCGCGCAGTCCAGGCAGCGAAAGGCGTCCAGCCGGCCATGCAGGTGCAGCACGGCGTGGCTGCCGGCGCGTTCGTGCAGGTCGTCGACGTTCTGCGTTATCAGGGTCAACTGCGGCACATGCGCCGCCAGCGCGGCGATCGCCAGGTGGCCAGGGTTGGGCGTGGCCTTGGCGATCCCGGCGCGGCGCATCTGGTACCAGCCCCAGACCAGCGCCGGGTCGGCGCGAAAACCCTCGGCGCTGGCCAGTTGCGCCGGGTCGAAGCGCGCCCACAGGCCGGTCAGCTTGTCGCGAAACGTGGCGATGCCACTTTCCGCGGACACCCCGGCACCGGTGAACACCACCACGTGGCGCGCCTGGGCGAGCAGGGTCGGATCGAATGGCATGAGGGCTCCCGGGGGCGGTGCAGGGTGGTTGGCCACTGTGCCAGCGGGTCGCGGGCCGGACAAGATCCGAGTGAACCCTCGGCGCGTGCGACAACCCAAGCCAGTACAGCCAATAGGAGAAGACTCATGGAAATCGGAACAATCTGGTTCGTTGTCGCGCTCGTCGTCATCCTCCTGGAAATCTGGGCCATCTGGCACATCATCGGCAGCGACCGGCGCGCCGAACGCAAGATGCTGTGGGTGGTGTTCGTCGTCTATGCGCCGATTCCGGGCTTGTTGTTCTGGGCCTGGCGCGGGCCGCGGGCAGTGAAGGGCAGGGCGGTGTTGCAGGAAAAATAGGTGCCGCCCAAGGCGTGGCAGGCGGGGCTTGACCTCGACCTAACCTGAGGTTTGATACTTGGCCGCTCTTTCCATCGATGGAGCGATACCATGACCCAGCCAGCCGCCTTTGCCCTGAGCAACCCCGAAGGCCTCTACGATCCCAGTGGCAATGCCTATTCCCATGTCGCCGAGGTCCGCGCCGGCAGCCGCCTGCTGTATATCGCCGGTCAGGGCGGCGAGGACTTGCAAGGCAAGCTGTCGGCACGCTTCGACGAACAGGCGCGCCAAGCCTTGATGAACCTGAAGATCGCCCTGGCCTCCCGTGGGGCAACGCTGGAGCATGTGTGCAAGCTCACCCTGCTGGTGGTCGACCATTCCGAGGCGCGGCTGCGCCAGTGGGTGGCCGAGGCCGAGCGTGCCTGGGGCGGCAGAATGACCCCGACCTGCACCTTGATCCCGGTACCGCGCCTGGCGCTGGACGGCATGCTGGTGGAAGTGGACGCGGTGGCAGCCCTGCCGCAGGCGTGACAAAACCCGCATCCATCGTCGTGGCGACGAGCCGCGAGGATGGATGCATCGCCGCCCCGCTGCAAACGCCTGAGCGCCCAGGTAGACTCGCGCTCCCGCATTCATCGAGCCTGTTCCATGACCCTCCCTGTCGAATTGCTGCAGACCGGCCCCGAGCATGCCGACCTGGTACGCAACCTCTACCAGTTCTACGCCTACGAGTCCTCTGACTGGGAGCAGGAAGATGTCGAGGCGGATGGGCGCTTCTACCTCCACGAGCCGCACTTCACCCGCTATTGGCAAACCCCGGGCTGGAGCGCCAGCCTGATACTGGTGGACGGTTTCATCGCCGGCTTCATGCTCATCGAGCGCAGTGAACTACCCGGCATCGACGCCTGGGAGCTGGCCGACCTGTTCGTGCTCAAGAAATATCGCCGCCAGGGCGTGGGCCTGGCGGTAGCGCGGCGCACGCTGTGCGAGGGACAAGGCGACTGGTTGGTGCGGTGCTACGGCGGGGATGTTCCGGCCCTGGCGTTCTGCCAGGCGGTGCTGGCCGACCTGCCACGACCGGTACGGGAGATCGCCCTGGATGACGAGCCGGCGTTGCGTAACTTCCTGGTGACCTCGCAGCGGCACTGAAAGCTGTGGCTTTTGGGCGCGGTGCCTGGGGAAATCGGTTCGATCAGCGAACGGAATGTACCGGTTGGACCACAATGCTTTGTTCCTCCCGAAGGTTCTCTTCTAGAATCCGCCCATGCCCGGGCGCCATGCCGGGGCAATCGCCCGAGAGCCCCATGAGTTCCAGTACACCGCTGTCCGGAGTCAACCAGCCGCTGCGCGGCATCGCCCTGGTGGTGGTGGCCACCTTCCTGTTCGCCAGCCACGACGGTTTGTCGAAATTCCTCGGCGGGATCTACCCGGTCGTCATGGTGGTGTGGGTCCGTTACCTGGTGCATACCTTGCTGATGGCCGGGATCTTCCTGCCCAAGGCTGGACTGGCGGTTTTGCGCACCCGCCGGCCATTGCTGCAGACCTTGCGGGCGCTGAGCCTGCTCAGCACCAGCCTGCTGTTCACCGCCGGGCTGCAGTACCTGCCGCTGGCGGAGGCGACCTCGGTCAACTTCCTCGCCCCGGTGCTGGTCACCGCATTGTCGGTGCCGCTGCTCAAGGAGCGGGTGACCCTGGGGCAGTGGCTGGCGGTGGTGATGGGCTTCATCGGGGTACTGGTGGTGGTGCATCCGGGTGGGGCGATGTTCACCCCGGCGATCCTGTTCCCCTTCGGTTCGGCCTTGGGTTTTTGCTTCTAGTCAGTTGCTGACGCGCAAGCTGGCGGCCCATGACAGCCCGACCACCAGCAACTTCTACGCGGGCGTGTGCAACACCCTGATCATGACGGCGCTGGTGCCGTTCTTCTGGCAGACGCCGCAGTGGCCGCATGTACCGCTGATGCTGGCGCTGGGCGGCTGCGGGATGACCGCGCACTTGCTGCTGACCCAGGCGTTCCGCCATGCCGCGCCGGCGTTGCTGGCGCCGTTCAGCTATTGCCAGATCGTGTTCGCCGGGTTGCTGGGCCTGGTGGTGTTCGCGCAGGTGCCGGACAGTACCAGCCTGGTCGGTATCGCGGTGATCTGCCTCAGCGGGCTGGGGGCTGCCTGGATGCAGCGGCGGCGTTGAAAGGCCGTTACCCAGCGCGCCCTTCGTGCTGCTTGCGGTACGCCCCTGGCTGCACCCCGACGGCCTTGGCGAAGGCTCGGGTGAATGCCGCCACCGACTGATACCCGGCCTGCGCGCCTACCTGCTCGACGGTATTGCCGGCCTTGAGCAACTGGCAGGCATGGCGCATGCGCAGCGCCAGCAGCACCTGCCCGGGGGATTGTCCGGCCAGCTCGTTGAAGCGCTTGAAGAACGCCGAGCGCGACAACCCCGCGCAGGCCGCCATGGCCTCCAGAGTCCAGGCCTGGCCAGGCTCCTCGATCAAGCGTTCGAGCAAGCCGGCGAAGGCCGGTTGCCGGGCGAGGGCGATCAGCCCGCCCCACGACTGGCCGTCATGCACCTGCTGGCGCAGCACATAGAGGAACAACAGGTGGGTCAGGCGTTCGAGCAGCGCTTGGGACGGCTGCGGGCGCCGGCACTCCTCGAGGATCAGCCCGAACAGTGCCCGCGCCGCGCTGCCGGCAGGATCGCTCGCGCGCAGCAGGATCCAGTCCGCCAGGCCGTCGACGATCAGCGACGACAACCCGGACTGGAAATGGAAGAACCCGCACACCAGCCCCACGCCATCGCTGGCTTCGAGGTCCAGCGCCTGCATGCTCCGGCGCGGCTGGGCACAGGCATCGGCGGCATCCTCGTCGCCGGACAATCGATAGGTCAGGTCACGCAAGAGGAACACCGCATCGCCGCTCTCCAGGCGCACAGGCTGCGCCTGGCCGTCGATGTGCAGCCAGCAGTGGCCCTGCACCACCAGGTGGAAACTGGCCCGGCCCAGGCCTTGGGTGCTGGCGTGCCAGCCGCCGCAGTAGCGGCCCACATGGAACAGGCTGGCGTCGAGCTCCAGGCTCTCTAATAACCAATCGACGAGGGGGCTGGAAGAAATCATCTAATGCAAGGACTCTGGAGCAAGGAAAGGCGACTGATGAATATGGATGCTACTTCTTATAACCAACAGACTGTAGCGACCTACATCAAAGGAGACCACTCCATGTCCGCGCGCATCACTCTACACAGCCTGCAGACCGCTCCGGAAGCCGCCCGCCCGTTCCTCGAGAACGCACAGAAGAACTCAGGCTTCATTCCCAACCTGCTGGGCATCCTGGCCAATGCCCCGGCGGCGCTGGAAACCTACGTCACCGTCTCGGCGCTCAACGGCAAGTCCGAGCTGACCCTGGCCGAGCGCGAAGTGGTGCAGCTGATCGCCGCCACCCAGCACGGCTGCGATTTCTGCGTCGCCGGCCACACTGCGGTGGCGCTGAACAAGGCCAAGCTGCCCCAGGAAGTGGTCGATGCCCTGCGCGCCCGCGGCGAGTTGCCCGACGCTCGCTACGAGACCCTGGCCGCCTTCGCCCGTGAAGTGATCGCCACCCGCGGCAACGTCGGCGACGCCACCTACCAGGCCTTCCGTGACGCCGGTTTCAGCGAAGGCAACGCGCTGGAAGTGATTCTCGGTATCAGCCTCGCAACCCTGTGCAACTTTGCTAATGTGTTCGCCCAGACGCCGCTCAACGACGAGCTCGGCAAATACCGCTGGCAGCCTTCGGCCTGACCGAGGCCCGATGCCGGCGCGTCCGGCGTTTCACAAGGAGTTAGGGACATGCTTGACCATGCATTTCGACAATGGCTGGATGCCAATGCCGAGGCCATCGACCAGGGCCAGTGCGATCCGCACCTGGTGCTTGCGCAGATCGCCGAGTCGCAGTTGCTGCGCATCGGCGTCGACCCGGCCCTGGGCGGCACGGGCGGCGACGTCAGCGAGGCGGTCGAGGCCATCGCCGCCATCGCCAGCCGTTCGCTGGCCGCGGCGTTCGTCTGCTGGGGCCAGCGCGCCTTCATCGAATACCTGCTGCAAAGCCCCAACCGGGCACTGTGCGAGCGGCTGATGCCCGACCTGCTCAAGGGCGAGCTGGCCGGTGCTACTGGCCTGTCCAACGCCATGAAGTTCCTTTCCGGCATCGAAGCCTTGCAGGTGCGTGGTCGCCCTGCGGTCGACGGCTGGAGCCTGGAAGGCCGTCTGCATTGGGTCACCAATCTGCGCAAGTGCGGCTTCGTGGTGGCGGCGGCCATCGAGGATGACGTTGGCGGCGCACCGTTCGTGGTCGCCATTCCCTCGAATGCAGCGGGCCTGGAGCGCTCCGAGGACTTGCAACTGATGGGCCTACAGTCGAGCAATACTGCGGCGCTGGCGTTCCACCAGGTGCCGCTGGCCCGCGACTGGCTGCTGCATGACAACGCCCGCGAGTTCCTGCCCAAGGTGCGCCCGGCGTTCCTGGCGCTGCAGTGCGGCATGGCCATCGGTCTGGCCCGGCGAGCGTTGGATGAAGTGCAGGAGCATCTGCAAGGCCGTGGCTCGTTCCTCGAAGAGGCTCGCCAGGTGCTCAAGGAGCGCCTGGAGAATACCGTCGGCGAGCTCAAGCAGGGCCTGCTCGACGGGCGCTTCCAGGGCCAACCGGCCGCCTTGTTCAAGTTGCGCATCACCCTCGCCGAATGCGCCGCCGACGCTGTGCAACTGGAGCTTCAGGCCAGCGGTGGCAAGGCTTATCTCACGGCCTATGGCGAAGGTTTCGCCCGGCGATGGCGCGAGTCGGCGTTCGTGCCGATCGTCACCCCGAGCCTGGTGCAGCTGCGCGCCGAACTGCAACGCCAGGCGGCCAGCGCATGACCGAGGTGCTGCTCGAAGCCCGTGACATCAGCCTGGGCTACCCGCGCGACGGTGGCTGGCAGGCGGTGCTGGAGCAGTTCGACCTGGCGCTGGCGCCGGGCGAGGTGGTGACCATCCTTGGCCCCAGCGGGGTCGGCAAGTCCAGCCTGTTGCGCGTGCTGGCCGGGCTGCAGCAGCCCCGTGGCGGCAGCGTGCAGCTGCGCGGCGAGCCGCTGCAGGGGCCGCACCCGCGCCTGGCGGTGGCGTTCCAGGACCCGAGCCTGCTGCCCTGGCTGAGCCTGGAGAAGAACGTCGCCTTCGGCCTCGACTTTGCCCGCCAGCCCAAGCTGGCGGCGGCCGAGCGGCGCACACGCATCGACCACGCCATCGACGCGGTGGGCCTGGCCCATGCCCGCGGGCAGTACCCGGCGCAGTTGTCCGGCGGCATGGCCCAGCGCACCGCGCTGGCCCGCTGCCTGGCGCGCCAGCCCGAGGTGCTGTTGCTGGACGAGCCGTTCGGCGCGCTGGACGAGGTGACCCGCGCCGACATGCAGCAACTGCTGCTGCAACTGATCGCCACCCACAATACTGCCGCCGTGCTGATCACCCACGATATCGACGAAGCCTTGCTGCTGTCCGATCGCGTGCTGCTACTGGGCAACCACCCGGCGCGCACCCTCGGCCAGTGGCACATCGACCTGCCGCAGCCCCGCGCGCATCGGGTCGAGGAGCTGGGCGCGCTGCGTATCGAAATCCTCAAGACCCTTCGGCGGGCAAGCCGCACAGCCGAAACCACCCCATCCCCCTTGCCCTCGGAGGCTGTCCATGTGCATGGATGACTGCTGTTCCACCACGTCCCGTCGCGATTTTCTCAAACTCAGCGCCATGCTCACCGCCGCCGGCGCCGTGCCCTTGCTGTCGAGCCTGCAGGCGCGCGCCGCCGCCGAGCCGGACGCGCCGGTACGCATCGGCTACCTGCCGATCACCGATGCCACGCCACTGCTGGTGGCGCACAACAACGGCCTGTTCGAGGCCGAGGGCATCAAGGCCGAGCGCCCGGTGCTGCTGCGCAGTTGGGCCCAGGTGATCGAGGCGTTCATCTCCGGGCAGGTCAACGTCATCCACCTGCTGTCGCCGATGACCGTGTGGGCGCGCTACGGCAGCAAGGTGCCAGCCAAGGTCGTGGCCTGGAACCACGTCGGCGGCTCGGGCCTGACCGTGGCCCCGGACATCACCGACATGAAGCAGCTCGGCGGCAAGACCGTGGCCATTCCGTTCTGGTACTCGATCCACAACGTGGTGCTGCAGCAGATGCTCACCGACAACGGCCTCAAGCCCGTGTCCAAGCCCGCCACCGCGCAGCTGGCGGACAACGAAGTCAACCTGCTGGTGCTGCCGCCTTCGGACATGCCGCCGGCCCTGGCCAGCAAGCGCATCGCCGGCTACATCGTCGCCGAACCGTTCAACGCCCTGGCCGAGAACCTCAAGGTCGGCCGCGTGCAGCGCTTCACCGGTGACGTCTGGCGCAACCACGCCTGCTGCGTGGTGTTCATGCACGAGCATGATCTGAACAATCGCCCGGAGTGGTCGCAGAAGGTGGTCAACGCCATCGTCAAGGCCCAGCACTGGACCCGTGAGCACCGTGCCGAGGCCGCGGCGTTGCTGTCCAAGGCCGGCCCTAACAAGTACACCCCGCACGAACCTGCGGTGCTGACCAAGGTGCTGGCGCCATCGGTCGATGACCGTGCTGGTTACATTGCCAGCGGCGCGATCCAGCACCAGCAGTGGGACGAGAAGCGCATCGACTTCCAGCCTTACCCGTTCCCCAGCTACACCGAGGAACTGGTCAAGCGCCTGAAGAACACCCTGATCGTCGGCGAGAGCGATTTCCTTGCCGCCCTCGACCCGGCTCAGACCGCGCGCGACCTGGTGGACGATCGCTTCGTGCGCAACGCCATTGCCGCGGTGGGTGGCCCGGCGGCGTTCGGCATCGCCGAGAACTTCCAGCGTAGCGAGGAGTTCGCGGTCTGATGCGCAGGCATTTCATGCATGGCGCCCTGGGCCTGGCGGGCCTGGCGGCGCTGCTGTTGCTGTGGTGGGCGGGGGTGCGCCTGTTCGGCGCCGCCGATGGCCTGTCGGCGCGCTTCGCGCCTCAGGCCACGCTGCAAAGCCTGATCGAGCTGCTGGGGCAGGGCGAGGTCTACGGGCATATCTGGGTGAGCCTCGAGCGCATCCTCGTCGGCCTGCTGCTGGCGCTGCTGATCGGTGTGCCGCTGGGCCTGCTGGTGGGCAGCTATCGCCACCTGGAGGCGGCGACCACGCCGGCGTTCCAGTTCCTGCGCATGATCTCGCCGCTGTCGTGGATGCCGGTGGTGGTGATGCTGATGGGCGTGGGCGACCAGCCGATCTACTTCCTGCTGGCCTTCGCCGCGCTGTGGCCGATCCTGCTCAACACCGCCGCCGGGGTGCGCCAGCTCGACCCGCGCTGGCTGCAGTTGAGCCGCAGCCTCAGCGCCACGCGCTGGGAGACGTTGTGCAAGGTGATCATCCCCGGGGTGATCGGCCATGTGCTGACCGGCGTGCGCCTGGCCATCGGCATCCTGTGGATCGTGCTGGTGCCGTGCGAAATGCTCGGGGTGAGTGCCGGGCTTGGCTATTTCATCCTCGACACCCGCGACCGGCTGGCCTATTCGGAGCTGATGGCGATGGTGCTGCTGATCGGCGCACTGGGGTTCATGCTCGATGCCTTGGCGCGGGCGCTGCATCGACGCTGGGTGCATGCCTGAAGGAGGAGGGCGCGCCTAGCGACCCCTGGCGCCCACAAGACCCGTGTTCAATCGCGGTATCAAGCGCATCCCTGCGCCTGAGCGGGTCAGAAGCTGTACTTGGCGGTCAGCATCAGGTTGCGCGGATCGCCAAAGGTGTCGCCCCCGTAGTTCACCGAGCTGGAAATCGACGAGTAGTACTTCCTGTCGAACACGTTGTTGGCATTGAGCTGCAGGTCCAGGTGCTGGTTGACCGCGTAGCCGGCCATCAGGTCGGTCACCGCGTAGGCACCTTGCTCGAGGCGGTAGCGGCTGCCGTCGGCCACGCTGAAATCGTTGTACATGCGGCTCTGCCAGGTGATGCCGCCACCGACGCGCAGTTTTTCCAGCGGGCCCTGGAAGCGGTAGGTGGTGAACAGCTTGAGCTGGTGCTCGGGGGTGTCGGACGATAGTGGCTTGTTGACCTTGGCAGGATTCTTGGCGTCCTTGGTGGTGTGTACGCGGGCGTAGGTATAGCCGGCGCCGATCTGCCATTGCTCGGTCAGCGCACCTTGCACCTCGAAGTCGATACCCTGGCTGCGCACTTCGCCGGAGGCTTCGTAGCAGGTGAACTGGCCCGCTCGGCAGACGCTTTTGTCGGCCACCTCGACCGCGCGGTTTTCCTGGTCGATGCGGAACACGGCAAGGCTGGCATTGAGCGCGCCATCGAAGTATTCACCCTTGATGCCTACCTCGTAGTTCTTGCCTTCGATCGGCCGCACCGGCGTGCCGCTGCTGTCCTGGCTGTCCTGTGGCTGGAAGATGTCGGTATAGCTGGTGTAGACCGAGTGGTGTTCGTCCAGTTCGTAGATCAGGCCGGCATAGCGGGTGACGTTGCGGGTCACTTTGTAGTCGCCTTCGTTGCTGCCGCGCTGGTCGTAGTCGTACCAGTCCAGGCGCCCGCCGAGGATCAGCTTGAGCGGATCGGCCAGGCTCAGGCGGGTGGTGGTGTACACGCCTTCCTGGTTGATCAGGTAGCGACTGCTGCTGGTGTGCAGGAAGTTGGGCTTGCCGCCGTCGATGGGGTAGTCCATGTCGTAGGGGCTGTAGTTGCGCTCGCTCATGTCGTAGATGCGCTTGCTGGCGCCTACCACCAGCTCGTGGGTGCGGCCGAAGGCCTCGAACGGGCCGCTGGCGAAGGTGTCCAGGCCCAGCTGGTTCTCGTCGTGGGCCGACTGGTAGACCGTCCGGCTCAGCGGCTGGGTCAGGTCCCAGCGCGATTGGTAGGAGCCGCGGAACAGCGCGTTCTGCTCGCTGTAGGTGGCGTTGACCTGCAGCTTCCAGTCATTGGCCAGGCGCTGGCGCACCTCGGCGAACAGGGTATTGATCTCCTGGTCCTTGACTTCCCAGTCGGTGGCCGGGTTGTAGGAGCGCGGCAGGTCCAGGTGATGGCCGTCGAGGGCGCTGGGGATCGAGCCCCAGAACACATTGGTCTTGTCCTTCTGGTGGGAGAGGCCGAGGGTGAGGGTGGTGTCCTCGCCCAGATCGGCCTCGGTCACCGCGTAGAACAGCCCGTGGTCTTCCTGCTGGCCGTCACGGAAGCCGTTGGCATCCCGATATGAGGCCACCACGCGGCCACGCAGGGTGCCGCTGTCGTTGAGCGGGCTGGAGGCGTCCAGTTCGCCGCGGTAGTTGTCCCAGCTGCCGGCGGCGCCGGTGAGGGTGACTTTCTGCTCTGCCAGTGGGCGCTTGCGTACCAGGTTGATCGCCGCCGAGGGCGTGCCGGAGCCAGTGACCAGGCCGGTGGCGCCGCGCACCACTTCCACCCGGTCGAACATCGCCAGGTTCGGTTGGGCGCCGACCACCCAGCCGGTGTAGGCGCTGGGGATGCCGTCGTACATGATGTTGTCGACGTCGAAGCCACGGGCCTTGTAGGTCTGCCGGCCCGGGCCGTTGGACTGGTTGAGGAACAGGCCCGGGGTGTACCTGGCGACGTCGTTGATGCTGGTCATGCCCTGGTCGTCCATGCGCTGGCGGGTGATCACCGTCACCGCCTGGGGCGTCTCGCGCATGGTCAGCGGCAGCTTGGTGGCGGTGGACATGGCGCCGGTGGTGTACGACTTCGACCCCTCGGTGGTGCTGCCCAGGCTGCTGTCGTCGATGGCCGTGGCGCCCAGCTCGATCACGGCGGGGGCCTGTTCGGCTGCCAGCGCGGGGGTGAGGGTCGCCATGCAGATGGCCATGGCCAGCAGGTTGCGGGTGGGCGCGAAACGGTGGGGCGAGGGGAGCGATGACATGCCGAGCTTTATCCTTATTACTAGTGCTTATGAGAACGATTAGCAATAAGTATGTCGGGATTGCCTGATCAAGAACAGGCCGCATGCATTGAAAATGATGAAATTTTCACATTTTCTATTCGAATGGATTGTTTCGCCCACAGCCGTACCTATCGGTCGGTGCCACCTGCGCCAATCCGTTTACCTTGTTTTTGCCCAATTTCCAGCGCCTGGCCGTCGCGTTGTTTGCCGTGCCGTGCTTGGCCCACCAGCTCGGGGATCAGCGGTCCCTCGGGCAGATGACGCCAGAAGCGTCCGGGCAGATGCTGGCGTAGCGCGCCGGGGTTCAATCGCGCGGGGTTGAAGGTGTGCCGGTAGTAGGCCAGCCATAGTTCGGCCCCGGGGTCGTCGGCGTTGCGCGCCCATTGCCGCCAGTCTTCCGGGCACTGGCGGCGATAGTCCAGTTGCGCGCCGTCGTAGCGGATGCCGTCGTGGGGCGTCGCTATCAGCCAGCGCTGGCGGCCCAAGCGTTCGGCGAAGTGCGCGCTGGCGCTGTCGAGGATGTCATGCGCGGGTTCGTGGTAGGCCACCAAGTCCAGTTGCAACTGCTTGGCCAGCGCCTCGGGCAGTGGCACGAAGCGCACGAAGGCATGCAGGTGATGAGCCTCGCGGCCGACCTGACGGATGCGCCGTTGCAGTTCACTGCCCAGGCGGTCGCCGGCCAGCATCGCGGTGCGATCGCCATGGGCGACGCGCCACAGCACCTCGTACAACAGGTTCCAGCGCTGCTCGCCGCGGTAGCGCCCAGCCTGTTCCAGCTGGGCCAGCAGCGCCGCCGGCACGCGGGCGTGGAACGGGCCGGGGCCTGCGGGCAGGGGCGTGGGCACGGCCAGCAAGTCATCCATCCAGGTCTGGCCCCAGGTCACCGTGGCCGGGTCGATGCCGTGGCCGAGCAGTTGCCGGGCCTGGTCGCGCCAGGTGGCGAAGTCATCGCCGCAATCCAGCGCGATCATCCCCACAGCCCCATCTGCACGGGCGCCTGGGGTTCACGCAGGCGGGCGCGCAGCAGGCCGCTGCGCAGCTCGGCCTGGGCCGGGCGGTAGTCACTGGTGACGATGAACGGGCGTGCCTTCTCCAGCACGCAACGCAACTGGATCAGGTCGTCGTAGCGGATGCGCCGCTCCCGGCGTAGGGCGACCAGGCGCTGCACGCTGCGCAGACCGATACCGGGTATGCGCGCTAGCAACGCCGGTTCGGCGCGGTTGACGTCGAGCGGGAAGACCTCGCGGTTGGCCAGCGCCCAGGCCAGCTTGGGGTCGATGTCCAGGGCCAGGTTGCCGGCCTCGCCCAGCAGTTCGCCGGCCTTGTAGCCGTAGCCGCGCAGCAGGAAGTCAGCCTGGTACAGGCGGTGTTCGCGCAGCAGCGGCGGGGCGGCCAGGGGCACGCTGGAGGGGCTGTCGGGGATCGGGCTGAAGGCGGAGTAATAGACACGTTTGAGCCCATAGCCTTGGTACAGCGACTCGGCGTTGCGCAGCAAGGTACTGTCGTCGGTGGCGTCGGCGCCGACGATCACCTGGGTGCTCTGCCCGGCGGGGGTGAAGCGTGGCGCCCGCGGCTCGCCGGCGACCGCCTGCTGGCCGTGGTGGATCACGCCCATGGCCTGGCGGATGGTGCTGGCGCGCTTTTCTGGGGCCAGGCGCTGAAGGCTGGCGTCGGTGGGCAGTTCGATGTTCACGCTCAACCGGTCGGCCAGGCGCCCGGCTTCCTCGATCAGCAGCGGGTCGGCGTCGGGAATGGTCTTGAGGTGGATATAGCCACGAAAGGCGTGTTCTTCGCGCAGCAGGCGCGCCACCCGGATCAGTTGCTCCATGGTGTAGTCGGCTGAGCGGATGATGCCTGAGCTGAGGAACAGGCCGCTGATGCAGTTGCGCCGGTAGAAGTCCAGGGTCAGGCGCACCACCTCTTCGGGGCTGAAGCGTGCTCGGGGCACGTTGCTCGAGCGGCGGTTGACGCAGTATTGGCAATCGTACAGACAGAAGTTGGTGAGCAGCACCTTGAGCAGCGACACGCAGCGGCCATCGGGGGTGTAGCTGTGGCAGATGCCCATGCCATCGGTGGCGCCGAGGCCGTCGCGGCCGCGCGAGCTACGCTTGGGCGCGCCGCTGCTGGCGCAGGACGCGTCGTACTTGGCGGCGTCGGCGAGGATGCCGAGTTTGGCGATGAGTTGCATGGGGTGGTCCGCTGAATACTGAATATTCATACAGTATTTCGGGATTGGTCTGCTGGCAAGTCTTTGCGGTTGGTTGTGATTGCGTGATGGCGCGAAGTGCCTGGCGAAAGAGTTGCAGCGCCTAGGAGATCGAGCGCCGCCCGCGCGGCGCATCGCGGATGAATCCGCTCCTACATTTGTTGCAACGTGGCCATGCCTGATAGGCCATGGTTGTAAGCCTTTCGCGCTCGCCGCGATGTTTCGGTGGGCATTACTGCTGCCCCACCTGTCTCAAGACCTGCGCCAAGGCTGGCAACCATGGCCTGACAGGTTCGGTACGTTGCAACAAACGTAGGAGCGGATTCATCCGCGATGCGCCGCGCGGGCGGCGCTCGATCTGACAGGCGCTGAAACTCTACCGGCGAACTCCTCGAGTGGCTTTCCCTTGATTACAGAATTGTAATCTTCACGCCACCCCCCAGATAACCAAAGCTTCCTAAAGTCCCTCGCCAACGCTTTCCGCCGCTTTTCGACGAGGACTTCCGCCGTGCCCATCCCCCGTAAGATCGCCTTGCTCTGCCTGTTGCTGGCCGGCCCTGCCGGCGCCGAGGGCCTGAGCCTGGACCAGGCGCTCGACGCCGCCTTTGCCCAGAACCCGGACTTCGCCGCCATCGGTCGCGAAATCGGCATCGCCGAAGGCGAGCGCCGTCAGGCCGGGCTGATCCCCAATCCTGAGTTGTCCTGGGAGGTCGAGGACACACGCCGCGACACCAGCACCACCACCGTGACCCTTAGCCAGGCCCTGGAGCTGGGCGGCAAGCGCGGCGCACGGATCGAGGTCGCCGAGGCTGGCCAGGCGATCGCCCGCCTGGAGCTCGAGCGTCAACGCAACAGCCTGCGCGCCGACGTCATCCAGGCCTTCCACGCCGCCTTGCGGGCGCAGACTGCGCTGGAGCTGGCGCAGCAATCGCAGGCGCTGACCGAACGTGGCCTTCGGGTGGTGGAAGGGCGGGTGCGTGCAGGCCAATCCTCGCCGGTGGAGGCCACGCGCGCCCAGATTCAGTTGGCCCAGGCCGAGGCGGCGGTGCGCCGGACGCGGACCGAGCGTACGGTGGCCAACCAATCCCTGGCGCGGCTGACGGGCAGCGCCGAGACCCGTTTTGACCGGCTCGACGCCACCTCACTCTCGCCAGGCCCCGCACCTCAGGCCGAACGCCTGCTGGCCTCGGTCGAGCAGACCGCCGAATGGCGCCTGGCGGTGGCACAGATAGAGCGCGGCGACGCCAGCCTCGGTTCCGAGAAGGCCCAGCGCATCCCCAACCTGACCGTAAGCCTGGGCAGCCAGTACAGCCGCGAGGAACGTGAGCGGGTGAATGTGGTGGGGCTGTCCATGCCGCTGCCGCTGTTCGATCGCAATCAGGGCAACGTGCTGGCCGCCGCTCGCCGCGCCGACCAGGCCCGCGATCTGCGCAATGCCGTCGAGCTGCGCTTGCGCAGCGAAACCCGCAGCGCCCTGGACCAGTGGGGCACGGCCATGGGCGAGGTGCAGGCCTATGACCGCACCATCCTGCCTGCCGCTCAGCAGGCGGTGGAAACCGCCACCCGAGGTTTCGAGATGGGCAAGTTCGCCTTCCTCGATGTGCTCGATGCGCAGCGCACCCTGATCGAGGCGCGGGGCCTGTATCTCCAAGCGTTGGCCCTGGCGACCGATGCGCGGGCGCAGGTGGAACGCATCTACGGCGAGCTTCCGACGGGGCTCTGAACGAGGGCTGCCGCGCAGCCGGCGATCTGACAGACGACATTTCAAGCAGGAGCCACAATGACCAACCCACGCAAGCTCGCCATCCTCGCCGCTGCCCTGGCCGTTCTCGGCCTTGGCGGCGCCGCCTGGACCGGCACCCTCGGCAAGGCTGCCAACAGTCAGGCCCAGCACGACGAGCATGGCGAAGATGACCATGCCCACACCGAAGAAAATGAAGCAGGTCATGCAGAGGAGGAAGGCCAACTGCACCTGACCGCCGAGCAGATCCAGGCCGCCGGCGTGCAACTGACCACCGCCGGCCCGCGCACCCTGGGCGCTGCCATCAGCTTCCCCGGCGAGATCCGATTCGACGAGGACCGCACCGCCCACGTGGTACCAAGGGTTCCCGGCGTGGTCGAGTCGGTGCAGGCCGAGCTGGGCCAGGCGGTCAAGCGCGGCCAGGTGCTGGCAGTGATCGCCAGCCAGCAGATATCCGAGCTGCGCAGCGAGCAGCAGGCCGCGCAGCGGCGCCTGGAGCTGGCGCGGCTGACTTTCGAACGCGAAAAGCAGTTATGGCAGGAGCGCATCAGCGCCGAGCAGGACTACCAGCTGGCCCGTCAGGCGCTGCAGGAAGCCGAGATCGCCGCCGCCAACGCAGGGCAGAAGGTCTCTGCGGTGGCGCCGGCCGGCAAGGGCAACCGCTACGAGCTGCGCGCGCCATTTGACGCGGTGGTGGTGGAAAAGCACCTGACCGTGGGCGAGGTGGTGGACGAGACCAGCAATGCCTTCACGCTCTCTGACCTGAGTAGGGTCTGGGCCACCTTCGCCGTTGCACCGCGCGACCTGGACAAAGTGGTCAGTGGCCGTGGCGTCACCGTCAGCGCGCCGGACCTCGGCGCTCAGGTGGAGGGCAAGGTCAACTACGTCGGCAGTCTGCTCGGCGAGCAGAACCGCGCCGCCACCGTGCGCGCGACCCTGAGCAACCCCAATGGCGCCTGGCGCCCCGGGTTGTTCGTCAACATCGCGGTGACCGTCGAGCGCTTCGACGCCGCCGTGGTGGTGCCGGAAAGCGCCCTGCAGACCTGGGAGGAGCAGACCGTGGTGTTCGCCCGCACCGATGAGGGGTTCGAGGCCCGCCCAGTCAAGCCCGGCCGGCGTGACGCCGGCCAGGTGGAGATCCGTGAAGGCTTGGCCGCGGGCACCGAGGTGGCTGCCGCCGGTAGCTTCGTCCTCAAGTCCGAGCTGGGCAAAGGCTCGGCCGAACACAGCCACTGACCGGGGACGCCTTCCATGTTCGAACGTCTGATTCAATTCGCCATCGAGCAGCGCCTGGTGGTGATGCTCGCCGTGGTGCTGATGGCCGCCGTGGGCATCCACAGCTACCAGAAGCTGCCCATCGACGCCGTGCCCGACATCACCAACGTGCAGGTGCAGATCAACACCGCGGCACCCGGCTACTCGCCCCTGGAGACCGAGCAGCGCATCACCTTCGCCATCGAGACCTCCATGGCCGGGTTGCCGGGCTTGAAGCAGACCCGTTCGCTGTCGCGTTCGGGATTGTCGCAGGTGACCGTGATTTTCGATGACGGCACCGATATCTTCTTCGCCCGGCAACTGGTCAACGAGCGCCTACAGGTAGCCCGCGAGCAGTTGCCCGAGGGCATCGAGGCGACCATGGGGCCGATCTCCACTGGCCTTGGCGAGATCTTCCTGTGGACGGTCGAGGCCAAGGAGGGCGCCTTGAAGGACGATGGCACGCCCTACACCGCGACCGACCTGCGGGTGATCCAGGACTGGATCATCAAGCCGCAGTTGCGCAACGTGCCGGGCGTGGCCGAGGTCAACAGCATCGGCGGCCACGCCAAGCAGTACCTGATCGCCCCGGATCCCAAGCGCCTGGCAGCCTACAAGCTGACCCTCAACGACCTAATCGCCGCCCTGGAGCGCAACAACGCCAACGTCGGCGCCGGCTATATCGAACGCAACGGCGAGCAATTGCTGATCCGCGCCCCGGGCCAGGTGGCTTCGGCCGAAGACATTGCCAGCATCGTCATCTCCAGTGTCGACGGCACGCCGATCCGCGTCAGCCATGTGGCCCAGGTGGGCCTGGGCCAGGAGCTGCGCTCCGGAGCCGCCACCGAGAACGGTCGGGAAGTGGTGCTGGGCACGGTATTCATGCTGATTGGCGAGAACAGCCGCACGGTGTCCCAGGCGGTGGCGGCCAAGCTTGAGGAGATCAACCGCAGCCTGCCCAAGGGTGTGGTGGCGATCACCGTGTACGACCGCACCAACCTGGTCGAGAAGGCCATCGCCACGGTGAAGAAGAACCTTGTCGAAGGCGCGATTCTGGTCATCGCCGTGCTGTTCCTGTTCTTGGGTAACATCCGCGCGGCGTTGATTACCGCCATGGTCATTCCGCTGTCGATGTTGTTCACCTTTACCGGCATGTTCAGCAACAAGGTCAGTGCCAACCTGATGAGCCTGGGCGCACTGGACTTCGGCATCATCGTCGACGGCGCGGTGGTGATCGTCGAGAACGCCATCCGCCGCCTGGCCCATGCCCAGCAGCATCATGGCCGCATGCTGACCCGTTCCGAGCGCTTCCACGAAGTGTTCGCCGCCGCCCGCGAGGCGCGCCGGCCGTTGATCTACGGTCAGTTGATCATCATGGTGGTGTACCTGCCGATCTTTGCCCTGACCGGGGTCGAGGGCAAGATGTTCCACCCCATGGCCTTCACCGTGGTGATGGCGTTGCTGGGGGCGATGATCCTCTCGGTGACCTTCGTCCCGGCGGCCCTAGCGCTGTTCGTTACCGGCAAGGTGAAGGAAGAGGAGGGCGTGGTCATGCGTACCGCCCGCCGCCGTTATGCCCCGGTGCTGGAGTGGGTGCTGGGCCGGCGCAACCTGGCCTTCGCCGGTGCCGCCACCCTGGTGCTGCTGTCTGGCGTGCTGGCCAGCCGCATGGGCAGCGAGTTCATCCCCAGCCTCAGTGAAGGCGACTTCGCCCTGCAGGCCCTGCGCGTGCCGGGCACCAGCTTGTCGCAGTCGGTGGACATGCAGCAGCGCCTGGAGAAGACCATCATCGAGCGGGTGCCAGAAGTCGAGCGAGTGTTCGCCCGCACCGGCACCGCCGAAATCGCCTCCGACCCGATGCCGCCGAACATTTCCGACGCCTACGTGATGCTCAAACCGCGCGAACAGTGGCCCGATCAGAGCAAGTCCCGCGATGCGCTGATCGCCGAGGTACAGCAGGCGGCGGCGAGCGTGCCGGGCAGCAACTACGAGCTGTCGCAGCCGATTCAGCTGCGCTTCAACGAGCTGATTTCCGGAGTGCGCAGCGATGTGGCGGTGAAGGTCTTCGGCGATGACATGGAAGTGCTCAACCGCACCGCCGCGCAGATCGCCGCTAGCCTGCTGCAAGTGCCGGGGGCGTCCGAGGTGAAGGTCGAACAGACTACTGGCCTACCGGTGCTGACCATCGACATCGACCGCGACAAGGCCGCCCGCCACGGCCTGAACGTAGGCGATGTGCAGGATGCCATCGCCATCGCCGTGGGAGGCCGTACCGCCGGCACCCTGTACGAAGGCGATCGCCGCTTCGACATGGTGGTGCGCCTGTCCGAGGCACTGCGCACCGATGTCGACGGCTTGTCGAGCTTGCTCATCCCGGTGCCCGCCAGTGCCGCTGCCGGCGCCACGCAGATCGGCTTCATCCCGCTGTCCCAGGTGGCCACGCTGAACCTGCAACTGGGGCCCAACCAGATCAGCCGCGAGGACGGCAAGCGCGTGGTGGTGGTCAGTGCCAACGTGCGCGGGCGGGACTTGGGGTCGTTCGTCGACGACGCATCGCAGGCGCTGATCGAGCAGGTGCAAATTCCACCGGGCTACTGGACCCGCTGGGGCGGCCAGTTCGAGCAGTTGCAATCGGCGGCCGAGCGCCTGCGCGTGGTGGTGCCGGTGTCGTTGCTGCTGGTCATGGCCTTGTTGCTGATGATGTTCAACAACCTCAAGGACGGTCTGCTGGTGTTCACCGGGATTCCTTTCGCCCTGACCGGTGGCGTGCTGGCGCTGTGGCTGCGGGATATCCCGCTGTCGATTTCGGCGGGCGTGGGCTTTATCGCGTTGTCCGGCGTGGCGGTGCTCAACGGCCTGGTGATGATCGCCTTCATCCGCAACCTGCGCGAGGAGGGCCGGGGGTTGCGTGCCGCAGTGGAGGAGGGCGCGTTGACCCGCCTGCGGCCGGTGTTGATGACTGCACTGGTGGCGTCGCTGGGCTTCATCCCGATGGCCTTGGCCACCGGTACCGGTGCCGAGGTGCAGCGGCCGCTGGCGACGGTGGTGATCGGCGGGATCCTGTCGTCGACGGCGCTGACCTTGCTGGTGCTACCGGCGTTGTATCAGTGGGCGCACCGGCGCGATGAGGCCGAGACCGTGTGACCCCCTATCGCGGGGCAAGCCCGCTCCTACGAGGTGAATGCCTGCGTGGGAGCGGGCTTGCCCCGCGATGCTTTTAACGCCGACGCCACAGCCAGTGATCCAGGCTCAACCTTCCAGCGCCCTTCAGCAATAGCGGCAGCAACGCCACCAGATAGATCAGCGGCAGTTTGAAATTGCCGAACCCCTGGTCGCTGATCGCATACCCCCGCCCCAGTTCCGCCAGGCTCGACCACTGGCTTGGCCAATGCACCGCCGCGATCGCCACCACGGTCACCACCATCAGCACCGCCGAGGCCAGGCGGGTGCCGAGGCCGAGCAGCAGGAGCAGCGGGCAGAGCAGCTCAGCCCACATCGACAGTTGCCAGTTCAGGCCTGCCGGCAGCAGGTCGAATGGGAAGGGGAAACTGCCTTGCAGATCGGCGAACCAGTTGCTGCCGTTGAATTTCTCCAGGCCTGATTCGAAGAACTCCCAGGCCAGGAACAGGCGCAACGGCAGGTCGGCGCTCCAGCTTCCGGCACGGTCGAGGGCCAGGAAGGGGCGGGTCAGAGTGGTCGTCAACATGATGAACTCCTTGTGGTCAGTGCGACAGCGCAGGCGCGGCCCGGCGCGCACGTTGGACCTGCTTGGCGATGAGTTTGAGGGCGATGGCGGCGACTATCAGGGCGAACGCCAGGGGATACCAACCGCCCATGGGGATGCGCTTGTAGAACGACAGGCAGAACACTGCTGCCAGCACCCAGGTCCCGGTGCTGTGCAGGCCCTTCCACAGGCGTGGGCCGAGCAGGCGCATCGGTGCCTTGAACGAAGTCAGGCTCAGCAGCAGGATGAACAGGTAGCCCACCGAGCCCGGAATGTTCGCCAGCGTGCTGCGTCCGGCCCAGAACAGCTCCGGGTAGCGCTGCGCATACAGGTAGATCAGCACGCCATGGACCGTATGCGAGAAGGCGAAGGCCAAGCCCAGGTAGCGCCGCTCTCGGAGCAACTGGCGGCTGGGCGGGCCGGGCAGTAGGGTGACCAGCGTCGAGGCAAGGAAGGTCAGCAGGAACAGCGCGAAGGAGCTGCGCGCTGTGGCGCGGATGGCGCTGCGCAGGCCGTCGACACCCAGCGGATGAGTGGCGAGGACCAGGGCGGTCATCAACAGGATCAGGGCCGCGAGGGTGTGGAACAGCTTCCAGCCAGCGGGCAGTGGCAAAGCTTTCATCAGCAGGGTTCCCGGCGTACTTGGCGACGGCGGGTTGCCGTCGCGCTGTGCTGGCGGCAAGTCTGTGCTGGCTGGGTATCGACAGTGTGTCGAGGGAGGCGGGGTTATGTATCGCTGTGTAGCGGTGCTTAGCGATTACTGGTCAGGCGTTGCTGCGCAGTCGCGCAGCCGTTGATCTCCACTGCCTTCTGCAGAAAGGCCTGGCGCTGGCGAGGGTCGAGCTCGCCCAGCAGCCGGTAGATCTCGGCTTGATAGTCGCGCTGGCGCCCCCACTGCAGCTGCAGGCCTTGTGGCCTGCTGCGGTTGCAGGCCAGGCGCGTGGCCGGCTGCGGATAGTAGGCGGCATACAGCGTGGCCATGCTGGGTACTGCCTCCAGGGCCTGACGGTAGGCAGGGCTGGCATTGTAGGGTATGCACCAGTGGGCGATGGCCAACGCGGGGGGAGCGAAGCCTTGCTTGAGGCTGGCTTCGAGCAATGGGCAGGCGGCCTCGGCGATCTGGTTGGCTGGCAAATAGGTGGTGTAGTACAGCGCCAGGCGGTACTGGGCCACCGGGTGGCCGAGGGCGACGGATTTCTTCAGCAGCGCCACGGCCGTGGGCAGTGTGTGCGCCATGGCCTGGCCCTGGCGGCTGAGCTCGGGGTCGCCAACGGCGGTGCGCAGCGGGCTGGCGCTGTCGTCCTGGTTGTCGGCCTGTTCCAGCAGGGGCAGTGCCTGGCGGTACAGCAGGTCGGCATGGGGATCGATGTTCACTTCCAGGGCCTGGGCACCGACGGCGGCCAGCAGCAACGGCATCGCCACGGCCAGGCTGGCGCGATGGCTGCGGCCCTGACGGCGGGCCGGAAACGAAGGGACGGCTGGGATGGTCATGGCAGTTACGCGGTTGCCTCGGGCAAATCAGGAGCGACGACAGCGTATTCTATCCATCCGCACCCCTTCCCCGAAAGCCCGGCGTACGGCCATCAGACCAGCTTGATCGGCGCGACCTTGCGCAGGGCCTGTCTTTCCTGGGCCAGCCCCAGCTTGGCGGTGATCACCTTGGCCAGTGCGTTGTTGCCCAGGTCGTTGAAGTGCAGGCGGTCGACGAACAGGTGTTCGCTGAAGACCGGCGAGCTGCTGAGCATGCTGTTCATGTCATAGCACGGCACCGGCTCGGCCTGGTTCTTGATACGGCGGAAGAAAGCCATATGCAGTTGGCTGTCGAAGGTGTCGCCGAGCAGGCGATCGAAATTCGACGGCTGGCGCTCGAGCTCGCCGAGCATGGCCTGTTCGGCGCTGGGCACGACCTCGCGGCACCAGGGCAGCAGCGGCTGGAGGATGAAGGTGAGGGTGGTGTGGCCGTCGGCCAGCAGGCGGTCCCATTGGCGCAGGGTGCGGCCGACGCAATCGGCGGCGCGGATCAAGCGCTTGTCGGGGCTGGACAGCGGCTCGATATCCGGCCAGCGCGGCGCCCGGGCGGGAACCAGGACTTGGCCCAGGCGCTGCCAGAGCGATTCGCGGCGTGCCTCGCCGGTGGCTTGCACCCCTTCGTTGAACCGGTTGAGAAAGTCCTGGTAGGCCTGCGCCCGGTGCGGGTCCTGGGCGCCGGCCAGAACCTCGGCCAGGGCCTCCTGGGCCAGAGAGTTGAGGCCGCTTAGCACCACCACATGGCCGATCTGGCCGAAACGATGCTGGTGGGTGAGGAACATCAGCAGCTCCTGGGTGGCATTGAGCCCGCAACCGGCGAGACTCAGCCAGATCTCGCCGGTCAGCATCGACAGGTACGAGGCCACGGTGTGCTCGTCGGAGCTGGCGCCGATGCCCATGGCGGTGGAGCCGCCCACCAGCAGGTTGACTCGCGCGGCGCCGCCGCGCTCGGCCACCGAGAAACGCTTGCCCGCGCAGTGGCTGTAGCGCATGCCCAGGGCGTCGGTGTTGATGGTGCCGGAACGGTAGCCGCGCTCATGCACGTAAAGCGTGTGCGGGGCTCTGCGGCTGCCCAGTTGCAGGAAACGCTGGTAATCCTCTGCCAGAGGGTCGGGGGCGCCCATGCTGCCGGGGGTGTCGCTGTCGATCGGTGTCATGGGCGCTCCTTCTTGTGAGAGCAGGCTCAGGCGGCCAGCTCCTTGAGGTTGTAGGCCAGGCCGACGGCGGCGATCAGCAGCAGGGCAACGCCCGAGGCCAGGCTGATCAGGCGGTTGCTGCGCGGCGAGGCGATCTTGCCGATGGCGAAGATGTAAAGGCTGAGCACGGCGAAATCGATGGCGATCCATAGCAGCGACAGCACCACCATGCTTTTGCCGAACGACTCGGTGATCTGGATGAACTGCGGGAAGAAGGCGATGAAGAAGATGATGTCCTTCGGATTGGAGATGCCGACCATGAAACCCTGCAGCAGGCCGCCACGGCCCGGCTGTACGCCGGTTGCGGCCTGGGTGGCGTCCTCGGCCGGGGTCTGCAGCACCTCGCGCAGGGTGCCCAGGGCGATGTAGCCAATGAACAGGCAGCCCAGCAGGCTCATGGCGCTGAGCCAGGTCTTGTCGATCGCCGCGCTGGTCAGGATGATCCAGGCGGCCGCGCCGATCAGCACCAGTGACGCCCAGTTGGTGCCGACGGCGGTGAACAGGGCCTTGCGCGAGCCCGAAGCGGCGGCGGTGTTGACGATCAGGGCCACCACCGGGCCGGGGGTGGCGATCAGCAGCAGGACGGTGAGGGCGTAGGTGGCGGTCAGTGCGGTATTCACGATCAGTTCTCGGTGAGGGTTGCAGCGGTTGCGTGGGCATGGAACGGGCAGCGCGCCGGGCCCGGCGTACCGGGCTCCTGCAGTTGGTACTGCTTCCATTCGAAGTTGTCGTCCTGGCCGAAGAAGCCCAGGGTCTCGGGCATCACCCCGTCGTTGTAGTGGCGGACTCGTTCGCGAATGCGTGCGCGGATGCGCTGGCCGCTTTCGGTGTTGGCGCTGGCCACCTCGTCGAAGCTCTCCCGCGGGTTGATGACGAAGGCGATGTGCTTGCCCAGGTTGCGGCTTTTCATCAGGCGATGGGCTGGGAAGCTCATGTTGATGAACAGCGGCATGCCGGCGAAGCAGAACGACCAGCGTGCGTCGTGCGGATCCTGCGGGACGTCCTCGGGCCACGGCAGCGGATCGCGGGCATGGACCTCGCGCAGCACCTCCCAGGCCAACGCCTGCTGCGCCTCGAGCGAGCTATCGGAAGCCGTTTCGAGAAACACCAGCAGCGGGTTGCCGATACGCTGCTTGAGCGGGATCGGTCCGATGGTGGCGATGTAGTCCGCCAGGCCGCGGGCGATATCGTCGGCCAATTGCGCGGCGCGGGCGAAGACGATATGGCAGGTACGCGCCGTGACCGCCTTGCGTCCGAACAGACACGGGAAGTCAGGGTTGGCCAGGGTTTCCTTGAAGTGTTCTATGGTCTTGTGTGTCCAGTGGTGTCGGTTCTGGACATGTTCATCGGCAAGCTCTAGCGCATCCAGGCGATAGCAGATTCCATAACCCGTAAACATGATTTCCCCAGGTAGATCCGAATGCAGCGTTAATAGAACTTTTCCGTCATATCCATGCGGGTTGGTTATATATAATTGTTATTTACCGGCATTTTCGAAGATGGGTCATGCGTTGTAAAACGCCTGGTTCTATGACCTACTATTAGCTTCACTCATGCTCTGGAAGGCGCCATGTCGGAACGGATTCAAGCCTTGCACGCCCTGCGGGCCTTCGAAGTGGCCTCGCGCTATGGCTCTTTCACCCGCGCGGCCCAGGAATTGGCCCTCACCCAAGGCGCGGTCAGCCACCACATCAAGACCCTTGAAGCCCTGTTTGGCTGCGACTTGTTCGAGCGCCGCGGCCCCAAGTTGCGCCTGACCGAGCACGGCCGTCTGCTGGCCCAGGAGCTCAAGGTCGGCTTCAAGATCATCGAGAACGCTTGTGCGCTACTGCGCCAGGACCGTTACGGTGTGCGGCTCAAGTCGCCGTCCACACTCACCGTACGCTGGCTGCTCAGGGCCCTGGACGGCTTCAAGAAGGTCGACAACAGCTATTCGGTGCAACTGTCCAGCGTGTGGATGGATATCGATGCCGTGGACTTCTATTCCGAGCCCTACGACTGCGCCATTCTGTTGGGCAACGGGCGCTTCCCGGCAGATGTGGAGAGCCTCAAGCTGTTCGATGAATGGCTGATCCCGGTGTGCCACCCGAACTACCTCGAGCAGGCCCGGCCGGAGCTGTCGGTGCTCTCCAGTTGCGAATTCCTCCACCCCTCGCCGGACCGCCGCGACTGGCGGCGTTGGCTGGCGCGCATGGACGCGTTGGACATCAGCATCGACCAGGGCCAGGTGTTCGACACCCTCGACCAGGGCATTTCTGCCGCCCAGCAAGGGCTGGGTATCTCGGTGGTCGACCTGGTGCTGGCCAGCGCCGATCTCGCCGCCGGCAATCTGGTCACACCCTTCCCCCATGCCGTGGCCACCGGCGACGGCTATTACATGACCTGGCTCAAGGCCAGCCCCAAGGCCCACCAGATGCATAAGCTGCGCGACTACCTGGTGGCGCAGGTTCCGCCGCTTTCGCACAAGGACATCAGCTACCTGTACGGCTGAGGTCGGTGGCCGGTAGCACCCGTTCGAGCATGAAGTCGATGAACACCCGCAGCTTGGGCGGCATCTGCCGCCCCGAGGGCCACAGCAGGTAGAAGCTGCCGCGCCGCTCCATGAAACTGTCGAGCACACTGGCCAGATTGCCGGCCGCCAGCTCCTTGCGCACGCTGAAATCCGGCAGGCAGGTGATGCCGCGGTGGTTGAGGGCGAAACAGATGCGTGTCTCGACATGGTTGCAGACCATCGAGATCGGGATGGCGTAATCCTGTTCGGGATGTTCCCGGCGTAGCGGCCAGGTTTCCAGCTTGCCGCTGCTGGGGAAGCGGTAGTGCAGGCAACTGTGTCCCACCAGCTCGCGGGGATGTTGCGGCGTGCCACGTTCGCGCAGGTACTCGGGGGAGGCCACCAGGCGATGCTGGAAGTGCCCAAGGAACTTGGCGTTCAGCCGTGAATCCAGCGGCTGGCCGCCGCGCATCACCACATCGAAACCTTCGCCGACGATATCCACCATGCGGTCGCTGAAGTCCAGGTCCAGTTCGATTTCCGGGTAGCGCGCCATGAACTCGGCCAGCGCCGGCATCACCAGCCCGGTCACCTGCGGCAGGCTCACCCGCAGGCGCCCGCGCGGCGCTGTGCTGGCATGGGACAGCGCCTGCTCCGTGGCTTCGATCTCGGCCAGGATGCGCCGGCTGCGCTCGAGGAACAGCGTGCCCTCGGCGGTCAGGGTGATGCTGCGCGTGCTGCGGTGGAACAGGCGCACCCCCAGTCGCTCCTCCAGCCGGGCCACGCGCTTGCCCACGGCTGACGCGCTGATCCCCAACGATTGGCCGGCGGCGACGAAGCTGCGAGCTTCGGCGACCCGGATGAAGACCATGAAGCCACTGAGGCTGTCCATGCTGCGCTCCGATTGCGGACATTGATGTCCTGACTGAGTGGAATTGTACCCGGCTTTTTCCGCAATCCCCCAGCGGCGCAAGATGCCTGCCTGTTCGACAAACCGGAGACCATCATGCATTCACCTTCCCCGGCAGCCTGCGCCGGCGCATCCCCCGCCAGCGCCACGCGCCTGCCCCTGAGCGGCTTGCTGGCGCTGGCCCTGACCGGCTTCATCGCCATCCTCAGCGAAACCCTGCCGGCCGGCCTGCTCGACCAGATCGCCGACGGCATGCAGATCAGCCAGGCCATGGCCGGGCAATGGGTCACGGCCTACGCCTTGGGTTCGTTGCTCACGGCCATCCCGCTGGTGACCCTGACCCAAGGCTGGTGGCGCCGTCGGGCACTGCTGCTGGCCATTGGCGGCTTCATCCTGTTCAACGGGCTGACCGCGGTGTCCTCGGACAACATGCTCTCCTTGCTCCTGCGCTTTTGCACCGGTGCCGCCGCCGGCCTGGCCTGGGGCCTGATCGCCGGCCATGCGCGGCGTATGGTGGCGCCGGCCCAGCAGGGCAAGGCCATGGCAGTGGCGATGCTGGGGCAGCCCATCGCCTTGTCGCTGGGCTTGCCTATCGGTACCTGGCTGGGGGCATTGATGGGATGGCGGGCAACCTTCGCGATGGTGACCCTGGCCGCATTGCTGCTGGCCGGTTGGGTGCTGCGGGCGGTGCCGGATTTTCCCGGCCAGGCCGCCGGCAGGCGGCCCGCGGCGCTGACGGTGCTGCGCACCCCGGGCGTGGCGCGGGTGCTGCTGGTGATCCTGGCGTGGATACTTGGCCATAACATTCTCTACACCTACATCGTGCCGTTGCTCGCCGCGGTGGGCATGGCCGACGCGGTGGGCCAGGTGCTGATGACCTTCGGCCTGGCCTCGCTGGCCGGCATTGCCCTGGTCGGCCTGGGGATCGATCGGCATCTGCGCGGATTGGTGCTGTTGTGCCTGGCCGGCTTCGCCCTGGCGACCCTGGCGCTGGGGCAGGTGCAAGGCGCACCCTGGTTGGTGCATGTCAGCGTGGCGTTGTGGGGGCTGACCTACGGCGGCGCGCCGACGCTGCTGCAAACGGCCTGCGCCGATGCGGCGGGCGAGGGCGGCGACGTGGCGCAGTCGATGCTGGTGACCGTGTGGAACAGCGCCATCGCCCTGGGTGGCATCATCGGCGGGCTGTTGCTGGTGGGCGTCGGGGTCGGGGCGTTTGGCGCGGTAGTGCTGGCACTGGTGGGGTTGGCATGGTTGCTGGTGCTGGGCGGACGCCGAGCCGGGTTCGCCGCTGGCGCCCGTTAGCCCGACGTCCGTATCCGCGAAGCAGCATTTCTGACGGCAGGACAGTTACAATCAGCGGGTGCGAACAAAGCAGCGATCCGAGGTTCCCCCGCAGTGCAATTGCAACAAGGCTTCGTCCTGACCCGCCACTGGCATGACACGCCCGAAGGCACCTGCGTGGAGTTCTGGCTAGCCACCGACCAGGGGCCCCGGCGCGTGCGCCTGGCGCCGCAGCCCTCGGTGGCTTTCCTGCCCGCCGCCCAGGCCGAACACGCCAGGTTGCTGCTGGCCGAGGAGCAGGGGGTCGAACTCAAGCCGCTGCAACTGCGCGACTTCGATCTGCGCCCGGTGATGGGCCTGTACTGCCGTCAGCACCGTCAGTCGATCGCTTTGGAAAAGCGCCTGCGCGGCGCCGGCGTCGAGGTGTTCGAAGCCGATATCCGCCCGCCGGAGCGCTACCTGATGGAGCGCTTCATCACCGCACCAGTGCGTTTCGATGGCCGCGCCGACGACCAAGGCACCTTGCTCGATGCCCAGCTCAAGCCCGACCCCGACTACCGCCCGGCTTTACGCTTGGTGTCGCTGGATATCGAGACCAGCGAGCGTGGCGAGCTGTACAGCATTGCCCTGGAAGGCTGCGGTCAGCGTCAGGTCTATATGCTGGGCCCGGCCAACGGCGAGGCCGGCGATCTGGATTTCGACCTGCATTACTGCGGCGACCGCGCCGAACTGATCACTTGCCTAAACCAGTGGCTGGCCCGCCACGACCCCGATGCGATCATCGGTTGGAACCTGGTGCAGTTCGATCTGCGCCTGCTGCACGAACATGCCCAGCGTCTTAAGGTGCCGCTGTGCCTGGGCCGCGACGGCGCGCCGATGCAACTGCGCGAGCACGGCAGCCGCAGCCATTTCTTCGCCGAGGCACCCGGACGGTTGTTGATCGACGGTATCGAAGCCTTGCGTTCGGCGACCTGGAGTTTCCCCTCGTTCAGCCTGGAAAGCGTCGCGCAACAGTTGCTCGGCGAGGGCAAGGCCATCGATACGCCGTATCAGCGCATGGACGAGATCAACCGCCGGTTCGCCGAGGACAAGCCGGCCCTGGCCCGCTACAACCTCAAGGATTGCGAACTGGTCACGCGGATCTTCGCCCATACCCGGCTGCTCGAGTTCCTGCTCGAACGCGCATCGGTCACCGGCCTTGCCGTGGACCGCAGCGGCGGTTCGGTGGCCGCGTTCTGTCACCTGTACATCCCGCACATGCATCGCTTGGGTTATGTCGCGCCCAACCTGGGCAGTGTCGAGGGCGAAGCCAGCCCGGGCGGTTTCGTCATGGATTCGCGGCCCGGCCTGTACGATTCGGTGCTGGTGCTCGACTACAAGAGCCTGTATCCCTCGATCATCCGCACCTTCCTGATCGACCCGGTGGGTCTGGTCGAAGGCCTGCGTCAACCGGACGACACACATTCGGTGGAGGGCTTTCGCGGCGGGCGTTTCTCGCGCAGCCAGCATTGCCTGCCGGCGATCGTCGAACGGGTGTGGCAGGGCCGCGAGGCAGCCAAGCGTGACGGCAACGCGCCGCTATCGCAGGCGCTGAAGATCATCATGAATGCCTTCTACGGTGTGCTCGGTTCCAGCGGCTGCCGCTTCTTCGACCCGCGCCTGGCCTCGTCGATCACCCTGCGTGGACACCAGATCATGCGCCAGACCCGGGCGCTGATCGAAGCCCGTGGTTTCGATGTGATCTACGGCGACACCGACTCCACCTTCGTCTGGCTCAAGGGCGCCCACGACGAGGCGGCGGCGGCGCGCATCGGCCACGCGCTGGTGGCCGAGGTCAACCAGTGGTGGCGCCGCCACCTGCTGGAAACCATGGGCCTGGAAAGCGCCCTTGAGCTGCAGTTCGAAACCCATTACCGGCGCTTTCTGATGCCCACCATCCGCGGCACCGATGAAGGCAGCAAGAAGCGCTATGCCGGCCTGGTGCAGCGTGCCGATGGTGGTGATGACATGGTCTTCAAGGGGCTGGAATCGGTGCGCACCGACTGGTCGCCGCTGGCCCGGCAGTTCCAGCAGGAGCTCTACGGACGCGTGTTTCGTGGGCAGCCTTATCGCGAATACCTGCAGGGCTATGTGCAGCGGACCTTGGCCGGCAAACAGGATGAGTTGCTGGTCTATCGCAAACGTCTGCGCCGGCCGCTGGCGGACTATACGCGCAACGTGCCGCCGCATGTGCGTGCTGCGCGTATGGCGGACGACTACAACCGCCGCCTCGGTCGACCCGTCCAGTACCAGAACGGTGGCTGGATCAGCTACGTGATGACCACGTCCGGGCCCGAGCCTATGGAGAGCCTGTGTTCGCCGATCGACTACGACCACTATCTGGGCAAGCAACTGCAGCCGGTGGCGGATGCGATCTTGCCGTTCGTGTTGTCGCGCACCCTCGACCTGCGCAACCTCGGCCAGTTGGCATTCGACTTCTGAACCGCGGCAGGTGTTAGCCGGCTAGAGCCGCGGCATCGCGTTCTGCCCCTAGCCTCGTGCGTTTCACTACGCAGAGGTGCTGTTTCATGGGTATCGCACAATCGCACGAGGCGCTCGAGCAGGCGGGTCAGGACCACATCATCGGCGCTCGCTTGCCTGCCTGGATAACCTCGGTTTCAGCCAGCGACGCTGGCTGTTTGAGCGTGGCGTTGAACGCCAGCCTGGACTGTCGGCAACGCCTGGCGGCCAGGCTGGCCGCTATCCAGGGGCCTGATGCGCATGCGCGGTCGCTACTACAGAACCAGCTGTCGGCCCTGCATGGGGTGGGGGTCGATGTCGATCGGTTGTGGTATCGCCACGCCTCTTCCAGGCCGCTGTCCACCTATGCGCCCCTGCGCGTGCCGTTGAGCGAGCGCGTCTACTATCAGGTGCCGTTGCTGGAGGCCGCGTTGCGCAACTTCACCGCCGAGCAGAGCGTGCCCGGTGGTCAGGCACCCGGCACCGGTTTGCGCGACGCCAGCGGCGATGAGGTCATCACGCCGGACTCGACGGCTTTCGCCAAATTGGTCCGTCAGCTGGATCTGGGGCGGTGTTATCAGGAGTATCTGGATCGTCAGTTCGCTGTGGCGGACATGAAGGCATTGCTGGCCGACAGCTACCGTCACAGCATGCTGCTGGATGCGTTCAAGGCGCGCCATGCCGGGGTACTGAGCGGGGCGGAGCTGAATGTAGTGATTGGCCTGTGGCGTGACGGCTGGGTACCTCGTCTGGACGATGAAGCGGTGATCGCCAAACGCCTGGTGGTATTGGGTTACTCGATGCAGCAGATCCTGGTCCTCGATGAACGTGACGAGACCTTCGCGCCCATTTTCACCTCGACCCGCCGGGTGCTGGTGTACATCCCGGGTGATCCTCATGGTGCCTGGAGCGGTCACGCGAGCTTGTTGCGCTTTGTCCGCGAAAGGCTGGGCCAACGGCTGCGCGATGAGGCGTACCTGCGTTTCTTCGCCCGCTTTGTGCGACGGCGGGATAGCCAGGCGTTCTTTTCCCAGGTCATGGAGGGTTACCACGACCTGCCGGCCTGGGCGAACATCGATCTGGACGAAAAGATGCTCACGCTTCCAACACCGCTGTTCGATGCCCTGGCGCAATGGCGTATGTACCAGTTCAAGGATGATGCGACATTGCTTGCCACGCCGACGGCGCTGCTGGATCGGCAAGTTCAGGAGGCCCATGAGCGGCGCCTGGCCGTCGAGGGTTGGAGCTTGCTCGTCCTGGCTGGCCTGTTCGTCCCGGCCATTGGCCTCACCTTGCTGGCGGTGACCGCCTGGGAGCTATTGGGCGAGGTGTTCCAGGCCTTCGAGGCCTGGCGGGAGGGGGACATGCGCCAGGCACTGGAGCACGTTGGCCATGTCGCCATCGATCTTGCGACGATGGCTGTCACCGCTGCCGCGATCACCGCGGTCCGTCGAGCCTGGACGCGCTCGCCGCTGGTCGACCGCCTGCTCCAGGCGAACCTCGAAGACGGTTCACAACGCTTATGGGATGGTGACTTGGCAGCGTTTCGTGGTGCGCCGCCGGCCGGCGTGCTGGCCGACGATCAAGGCATCTGGCGACAGGGCGGCCAGGCATGGATAGAAATGGACGGCCATCATTACCCGGTCATGCGCCGCGTCGTCGACGATCACTGGCAACTGGTACCACGGCAGGGGCACGGGCCCCTGCTGCTGAACAACGGCGCTGGCGCCTGGCGCCTGTGGTACGAGCAACCCGCGCGCTGGCGTGACGCTGGCTATCTGTTCCGTCGCCTCGGCGGCCCCATGGCGGCACTCACGGATGCACAGGCTGAACAGGTGATGCGTATTCATGATCTGGACAGTGCTCATTTGCGGGCGTTGCATGTGCGCAACTGCCCACCTGGGGCGGGCATGGTCGATACCACGGTGCGCGTGGTACTTGACCTGCGCGTTCGTGCATTGGTCCAACGTCTGCGTGGCGGCGAGCGGATCGATGACGCACTCGCGCTGACCCAGGCACGCGGTCTTGAAGGCGCACGGGGGCTTTCCGGGGAGGCGTTGGCGGAGCGGGTCTGGAGCCGTCGGCGTCAGCTGCTGGAACAACTTTATGAAGCACAATCGCCAACCGACAGCCCTGACGTGGTGGCATTGCGGCGGGTGTTTCCCACGTTGCATCGGCGTGCGGCTGCCGCCTTGCTGGAGCGCGCCAGCGCAGTGGAGCGGGAGCGCTTGCTGCAGTCCGGACGGGTACCGCTGTCCCTTGCCGAGGCGGCCCGGGACATGAGCATGCAAGTGCGTGTCGCCCGGGTGCTTGAGGCTCTGCATCTGGATATGCCGGAAGACCGCGATCTTGCCCGGGTCGTGACCGGCCTGCTGCGCCAGCTGCCGGGTTCCGCAGCCGGCGTGCGCTGGCGAATCCTGGAAGGCTCGGACCAGCCTGCGCCTGCGCTTGCCTGTGCATCAGGTGAGCACGCCTACACGCTGGAGCATGACCATGGATGTTTCAGGCTGCTGAACGCCGATGGCGAACAGATCGGTGATTCGGGGAGCCTGTTCGAGGTGTTGGCCAACGCCTACGACGAAAATCAGCGTGCCTCGCTGCAGCTGGGCGAGCCCTTCGCCGGGAACCTGCGTGCCCGTATCGGACAACTGGCGCTCGAGCGCAGGGCCGATGTTCGGCGGTTGCTCGGTGATCCGGGGCGCACGGGGTGGTTCAGGCTGCCGGACCGCCTGCCCGATGGCAGAATCGGCTATCCGTTGAGTGGGCGCGGCCAATCCAGCCCGGGCCCCGAACCTTATCGGCGGCGTCTGCGCTATTTGTTCCCGACGTTCACCGATGGCCAGGTCGATGCCTGGATTGCCGCCGCGCGCCGAACAGGCAGCGGCCTGGAACGGCGCCTGCGATCGGCCGAGCAGGAGTTCGCGGCCCTCAATAGGCGGTTGCGCGACTGGGTGCAGGAGGGCGCGAGTGCCCAGGAACGGAGCAATCGACGTCGGGTCCGAAGGGCGCTGCGCAGCTGTTGGCAACACATTCTGGCCGAGGGTGAGCATGGCGAGGACTTGAGCGCGGTCTATCACTGGGATCTGGTGGGTGCCCGTACCAACACGTTTCCAGAGTTGCCCGCCCAAGTCCGTTTCAGCCATGTCAACTCGTTGTCCCTGAGTGGGATGCAACTGGAGAACCTGCCAGAGAGTTTCCTGCAGGCCTTTCCAAACCTGCGCTTCATCGATCTGCCTGGCAACCGGCTGACACGGGTGCCTCAGGCCCTGCTGCAAATGCGGCGCCTGCAAAGCCTGAACCTGGAGGGCAACCAGATCGTCCTGGATGCCGCGCAGTCGACGATTCTGGCCAGTTGCTCTGCGCTGGTGCGCCTCAACCTGTCGCGCAACCCGCTCGGCCGCGTGTTCTCGGTCAGTGGTTTGCCGCACCTGCGAGCCTTGTACTTGGCTGGGACGGGTATCGACTGCCTGCCGTACATGGTGATGGAGAACGCCTCCATCCGCACGCTCGATCTGCGGGACAACAGGTTCACCAGCCTGCCGGAGCACTTTTATGCCTCGCGGTTATGGACCGAGGGCGAAGTGCAGTTGCGCGGGAATCCGCTCACGACAGCGGAGACCAACCGTCTGCACCAGGCGCTGTTGGCGTCGTTGCCAAGCGGCGTGGCGAGAAGCCGGACAGCGGTACGACTGCGCTGGATGGACACGATTGGCCTCGAGGCCCGCGCGCAGCTCAGCGCGTGCTGGGAGACGCTGCAGGCCAAGCCGGGCTGCGAGGCATTCTTCGACCTGCTCGAAGGCCTCCTGCAGACCCATGACTGCCAATTCCACGATTCGGCCCGGAATCTGGCTCTGCGGGTGCTGGCGCTGATGAAGGCGATGGGCGAGTCGGATGCCCTGCGTCAGGAAATCTTCGCCAACTCCAGTCAGTTGACCTGCCAGGACAGCGTGGCCCTGCGTTTCAGCGACCTGGAGGTGCGCCTGCTCCTGGCGCGTGCGCAGGAGACCGCCCAGCAGGGCGATCAGGAGCGGGCGTTGTTGCGTCTGGGGCGTCGACTCTGGCGCCTGGAGGCTGTCGACGACATCGCGCTGGCGGACATCCAGGCCAGGCGGGCCGATGGCGGCAACCCTGACCAGATCGAGGTTGCGTTGGCCTATCGGGTGGCCTTGCGTGGTGACCTGGACCTGCCCATGGAGACCCACGGCATGTTGTTTCGTGAAGTATCGGGCGTGGATCGGCAGCGCATCGAGCGCGCGCGAGCGCAGGTGCTCGAAGCAGAGACCGGTGAGCGCCTGGCCGCTTCATTGGTCGATCGAGAATTCTGGCGCACGCATCTGCGCAACGCCCATGCCCAGCGTTTCACCGCGCTCGATGCGCCTTTCCATGAACGCCTGGAGCGTGTCTTTACGGATACCCTGGCCCAGGATCAGGCCAGCCTGGAGGCCACGCAATTGATCCAGGCCGAGCGCGACGCCGCCGAGCGCCTGCTGATGCTGGAGCTCACCCGCGAAGCGCTGGAGGTGCAAGCCGGCTCCGATGAAGCGCCGCTGCCTTGACCCGCCAGCAGGCACTATCTATCTAACGGTTGCTAGCCGGGCCGGTGTGTAGGCTTGCATGTCGCCATTTTCAGGAGACATGCACCATGAACAGTATCGAACCCGAGCCCCCCGTGGCAGCGCAAGGCGCCTTTGTCGACGCGATCATCGCCCAGCGCCTGCCCGGCTGGTTGCGCGGCGCCGAGCAGAGGCAGTTGCAGGCCTTGGGCGAGGCCTTGACCTTGTGTCTGTACTTTCGTCAGCGGGTGAACGCCATGCTGGCGAAAATCGACAACATCGACCGGTTCGCCTTGCCCTTGCTCCAGCAGGCATTGGCCTCGCTGACAGGTCCTGGCGTCGATGTCGCCGCGCTGCGTTTTCGCAAAGGCCGGCGCGAACCGGTGATCAACACGCAACCGCTGGGCGCGCACCTGACGACGGTGGTCTACGAGCAGGTGCCAGCGCTGACCGTGGCATTGCGCAACTTCACTTTGGAGGAAACCGTCGCGGGCGGCCAACCGCTCGGCAACCGTCTGGAAGCGGCGCCTGCCAGCGGGTTGGCATTGCCCTCGGCGGCGGTATTCGCCGCTGCATGCCGCAGGCTCGATATCGGCCAACACTATCAACGCCATTTGGCTGCGGTGTTGGAAACCCAGGAGGGCCAGGCGGCCTCGTTGATCGCCCGCGCGCAGCGCTATGCGATGCTGGTCGACGCCCATGTCGCCTGGATCAAGGGCGACGTCGACCGGGATGAGCATCAATTGTTGGTGGATCTGTGCGGGCTGCATCAGCCGCTACGTTTCAACGGTAAGCCCGTGCAGGTCAAGCGCCTGAGCTTGCTGGGCGTGACGCTCGAGCAGATCGTCGTGCTCGATGTGCGCGATGAAAGCATGATGCCGGTGTACAGCGTTACCTCCAGGTTGCTGGTCTACATACCGGGTGACGGCAACGGTGCCTGGCGGGCGTTCAGCGACCTGCGGCATTGCGCCAATGCGCTGGGTAAGCACCTGCGTACCGCCAGTTACCAGCGCTTTTTCAGCCGCTTCGTTCGTCGGCGCGATAGCCAGCGCTTCTTCCTTGCCGTGATCACCGGTTACACGGGCGTTTCGGACCTGGCCAACATCAGCCTCGACGAACACCTGAAGCCGTGGCCGGGCCCTGTCTTCGAAAGCCTTGGCACACTGCGAATCGAGCAGATCAAGGACGACGCGGCGATGATCGCCATTCCCACTGCCAGGCTCGATGCGCAGGTTCGCCAGGCGCATGAACAGCGCCTGCGGGCCGAAGGTTGGGCCTTGCTCAACCTGGCCGGGTTGTTCGTGCCGGTGATCGGCGCCGGGCTGCTGGCAGTTACCGCCTGGGAGCTGTTGGGCGAGGTGTTCCATGGCGTCGAGGCCTGGCGCGACGGCGATGCCAGCGAAGCGCTCGACCATGTGATCAACGTGGCAGGTGATCTGGCCATGATGGCACTCACCGCCGCGGGCATTGGCGCGGCGCGGGCAGCCTGGACGCGTGCCACGGTAGTCGACGGCCTGGTGCCGGCCCGCCTGGAGGATGGAACCGTTCGCCTGTGGAACCAGGACCTGCGGCCTTTTCGCAGCGGACCGCCGCCATCGGCCGCAAGGCCTGATGCCGAGGGCATTCATCATTTCGAGGGCCAGGCCTGGATCGAGATGGACGGGCATTTTTATCCGGTCATCCAGCAGGCCAACCAAGGCAACTGGTGCCTCCGAGCCCAGGCTGGATATGCGCCTCGGCTGGCCCACAATGGTGCTGGCGCCTGGCGATTGTGGTCCGAGCAACCGGCCTGCTGGGACGACAAGCGTTACCTGTTCAGACGCCTGGGTGCAGAGTTCGCCAAGCTCGACGACGAACGTATCGACACGCTGCTCACGGCTCACGCACTGGACAGCGCCAGGTTGCGCGCCTTGCACGTGCAAGGCCAAGCCCCTGGCGCAGGGTTGCGCGACAGCGTGCGGCGCTCGCGCCTGGATCAGCGTATCCGGGCACTGGTCGCGCAGTTGCGTGAAGGACGGGCCAGCGATGACCTGACCGTGCTCGATCACGCCCGGTTACTGCCAGGGGCGAGCGGTCTTGGCGACCCGCAACTGGCGGAGCTGGTCTGGCGCTCGCGACGCGTGCTGTTCGAACGGCTGTACCTGGCCATGCAGGGCAACGAGGCGCCGGAAACCTCGGCGTTGCGCCGGCAATTTCCGGGACTGTCGTCCGCGCTGGCCGAGGAAGCTGTCGCGAATGCAAGCCCAGCGGACCGCCGCCGACTGCTGGACAGCGGACGGGTGTCACTGCGACTGGCCACGGCGGCGCGGGCTGCATTGCTGGAGTCTCGCCAGGTAAGGCTGCATGAGAGCCTGTACCTCGACACACCACAGGACACCAACCTGGCCAAGGTGGTGCTGGCTCTATTGGAGCATCTGCCCGGCCAGGGGCAGCCCCTGCGCTGGCGCCTGTTCGACGGGGGGGCCGATGGCACCCGTCTATACGGCGATGCGCAGCCCGCTGACTTCGACCTGGTGCATTTCAGTGGGCGGTACCAGTTGCTGGACCGACGGGGAGCGGCGATAGGCGACGCAGGTGAGCTGTTCGGGGTGATCGCTGGCGCCTATGACGATGCCCGGCTGCAGGCGTTGGGCGTGGGCGAGCCGTTCGGCCACAACCTCAGGGTACTGATCAGACGCCTGGCGCTCCGACAGCCAGCGCTGCTGGAGCGCGCCTTGGGGCAGGGTGGGCCGACGGGCTGGTTCCGCCCACCGCGGCGGCTTGCCGATGGGCGTCTGGGGTATCCGCTCAGTGGTCGCAGCCCAGGTAGCTTGCAACGTGGCAGATCCCAGGGGTTGTATGCCGCGCTGCGCGCGATCTATCCGTCGTTCACCGATGCCGAAGTCGTTGCCTGGCTGAACGACGTGCATCGCAACGGAAGGCGGGTGGATGACGAACTGGCCCGTCTCTCACGCCAGTTGGAGGCGCTGGACAGCCACCTGCATGGTTGGATACGCATGGCGTCCTCTTCTCAGCAGCGTGCGGAGCGCCGTTACTTCAGGGAGACCCTGGTCAATTGCTGGCAGCGCAGGTCGGCCAGGAGCGCTGGACAGGACGCGCTGCCCACGGGCTATCGCCTGAGTATCTGGTCGGTGACCCTGGAAACGCTGCCCGACTTGCCTGAGCAGGTCAGTTTCGCCCATGTGCATGAGCTGTCGCTGATGGGGCTGGGGTTACGCGAGATGCCGCCGGGATTCCTGCGCGCGTTCTCGCATCTGCGCGCGCTGGAACTGTCCAGCAACGCGCTGACACAGATCCCCGCCGAACTGGCGAACCTGAGCCAGTTGCGTGAGTTGGATCTGTACGGCAACGCCATCGTGCTCGATGCCTCCCAGGCAATGACCCTTGGCAACTGCACGCGGCTCGAGTACATCAACCTGTCATACAACCCGCTGGGGCGCACGTTCCCGTTGTATCGACTGGACAGCCTGGGCCGATTGCATCTGCGCAGTACCGGGATCACGGAGTTCCCACCCGCCCTGCTGGACCGCCTGGAGCTGGTGATCGCCGACCTGCGGGACAATCAGATCAGCGAACTGCCGTCGCGTTTTCATCGCTCGCCCGTGTGGATCAGCAGCAATGTCCTGCTGGCTGGAAACCCACTCTCCGTTGAAGCTGCGGTGCGTTTACAGGTGTTCCAGCAAGCTCACGATATCCTGCCAGAGGCACCTGCCGTCGCTTCATCGCTATCGTTGCGTCAACGCTGGTTGGACGCCGCCGACAGTGCCTTGCGTCCGGAGCAGTCCTCGGCCTGGGATGAACTGGAAAGCGAGCAGGGCTCGAACGACTTTTTCCACTTGCTGCATCGGCTGGAGGAGACTGCCGATTTCCAGCGGCGGCGTCAGGCCTTGGCTACGCGAGTGTTCACCATGCTGATCAACATGCGTGATTACCCTTCGCTGACCGCGGAGCTGTTCACCCATGCCACCGAAGGGCTGACTTGCCAGGACAGCGCCACCCTGCGCTTCAGCAACCTCGAACTGCGCATGCTGGTGTGGCGGGCACGGGTGGACGCCGTGGCCGGCGACCAGGAGCAAGCGTTGTTGCGGCTGGGCCGGCGCCTTTGGCGCCTGGATGAGGTCGATCGCATCGCCCGGGAGGACATCCAGGCCCGTCGGGCGCAGGGTGCCGACCCGGATGAGATCGAGGTGGGACTGGCCTATCGCGTGGGGCTGCGCGATGAGCTCGAGTTGCCCGCGCAACCCGGCGACATGTTGTTCGGTGAAATTGCCGGGCTCGATGCGCAACGTCTAAGCCAAGCACGTGCGCGGGTCCTGGAGCTCGAGACACCTGAGCGCCTGTCCGACGCGCTGGTGCAGCGGGATTTTTGGCAGGAACATCTGGCGCGCGCCCATGCCGAGCGCCTGGCGACCTTCAATGACCCCTTCCAGGAGCGCTCCAACACGCTGATGGATTCGGCCCAGACCATGGCTGAGAGCGATTACCTGACTCGACATGATGCCTTGCGTGACGAGTGGGAAGCCGGGCGGCGCGCCTTGCTCCGGGACCTGACCCGCGAAGCGCTCGAGGCCGAATCCGCGGCAACAGGGGGGAATGCGCCCTGATGTAGAGGGGGCAGAGCTGGGCTATGCTCAGCTCAGGCATGGGGACATGACTGGTTACTGTTGTCCTGCGCGGTGAGGGTGTCCGTTGGTTTAGATTCCCATGCCGGATCTTTCTCCCTGATCCGTAGTCTTTAGGTTTATCGAGAAAACAAGGAGATACGCATGCTCGTCCGGTCACTGACCCTCGCCACCTTGCTCGCCCTGGCAGCCCCGCTGCATGCCGCCGACAGCGACGCACCACTGGCCAAGGAACTGGGTAAGGCAAGGCCGTTGGTGGTGATCGCGCCCAGCAGCGCCGATCCGACCCTGCGAGCGCTGAACCAGGCCCTGGAGGACCCGGCCACCAAGGCCGGTTTCACCGAGCGCGGGCTGGTGCTGTACAGCGTGGCCAACATGATGGGCAAGCGCGAGGACAAGAATCTCGAGCAGCAGACCACCATGGCGCTGATCCGTGAGCTCAAGCTGGGCGCCAGCAAGGGCACCAAGGTGATCCTGGTGGGCAAGGATGGCGAACGCCATGTGCTCAAGGACGACGATAGCGGCGAGAAGCTCGACCCGCAGGTGATCTTCAAGGCGGTCGACGAGCTGCCGGCCAGTGAGCAGGCGGTGACGGCGCCGGAGCCCGTCGCGGCAGCGCCAGCAGAACCCAAGGCCAAGGACAGCAAGGCCAAGCCAAGCAAACCCGCCAAACCCGCCGCGCCGCCCAAGCCGCTGGAAGACTGAACCCGCTGTCACGGCCTGCTCACCAGCAGCGGGCCGTTCTTGTATCACTGTGTATCTGCGCCTGGCACCGACCTACTGCCATACAAAACGTCACCCCACTCGATACATCGGCGACACACCGCTGCGGCTCAATGGCTCCACTTTCCAACCACAGTGGAGCGACACCATGAAAACGACCCGTCAAACCCTCGGCCTGCTCGGCGCCACCCTGCTCGGCGGCATGGTCCTGGGCAACAGCGCCTTCGCCGTAGAACCGTTGGCCCAGGGCTACCAGCTGGCTGCCGCCAAGACCCCCGGCGAAGGCAAGTGCGGTGAGGGCAAGTGCGGCGCCAGCGGCAAGTCCACGCAAAGCGAAGGCAAATGTGGCGAGGGCAAGTGCGGTGCCAGCGCCAAGGCCGGCGCCGAGGGCAAGTGCGGTGAGGGCAAGTGCGGCGACGCCTCCTTTGCCCGCACCGACAGCAACCACGATGGCAAGGTCTCCCGCGAGGAGTTCCTGGCGGTGGCCAAGGACCGGGCGGCCGATTTCGACAAGATCGACCGCAACCACGATGGTTTCATCTCCGAGCAGGAGGCCCACGATCACCTGGCGGCCATCTACAAGGCCAATGGCAAGGCCATGCCCGATGGGCTGTTCAGCCATCTGACCGGCAAATCCTGACGCCTATCGCGCAGCCAGCCCGCGCCCACGCATGCACAGTGGGAGCGGGTTGGCCCCGCGATCCCGCTCAACGCCCTGCGGAGCCTCCAGACCATGCCCCAACATAACCTGCAAACCGGCCTCGGCCTGCGCCGTGGCCTGCTGCCCGACCTGCTGACCATGGAAGCAGGCGCGGTGGACTTCCTCGAGTGCGCCCCGGAAAACTGGATCGGTGTCGGCGGCGCCTTCGGCCAGGGCCTGGCGCGCCTGGCCGAGCGCTTTGCCATTGCCTGCCACGGCCTGTCGCTGTCCTTGGGTGGGACCGCGCCGCTGGATATCGGCTTCCTCCAGCGCACCCGGCAGTTCCTCGACCACCATCAGGTGCGGATGTACAGCGAGCACCTGAGCTACTGCAGCGACGATGGTCACCTCTATGACCTGATGCCGATTCCGTTCACCGACGAGGCCGTCCACCATGTGGCCGCCCGCATCCGCCAGGCCCAGGACATCCTTGGCCGGCGCATCGCCGTGGAGAACATCAGCTACTACGCCGCGCCGTACCAGGCGATGGCCGAGCTGGATTTTGTCCGCGCCGTGCTCGACGAGGCCGACTGCGACCTGCTGCTGGACGTCAACAACGTCTTCGTCAACGCCTGCAACCACCGGTACGACGCCCGGGCCTTCCTCGCCGGCCTTCCCTGCGAGCGGGTGGTGGGCATGCATGTGGCCGGTCACTATGACGAGGCGCCGGACCTGAAGGTCGACACCCACGGTGCGCCGGTCAAGGAGGATGTCTGGGCCTTGTTCGCCGACGCCTGCCAGCGCTTCGGCGCGCAACCCACCGTGCTCGAGCGCGACTTCAACTACCCGCCGCTGGCCGAGTTGCTGGCCGAGACGGCGCGCATCCGCGACGTGCAACGTGCCCATGGAGCGTAAGACCATGACCGAAACCCTGCGCCACCAGCAGTTCACCCTGGCCCGCCACCTGCGCGACCCGGTCGGCAACCCGCCGCCGCCCGGTATCGAGGTGCGACGCCTGAAGGTCTACCGCGAACTGTTCTACGGCGCCATCGAAGGGCTGTCGGCCGGCAGTTTTCCGGTGATGCGCCGGACCCTTGGCGATCAGCGCTGGCATGCCCGGGTGCGTGACTTCTACGCCCATTACCGTAGCCAGACGCCGCTGTTCACCGAAGTAGCCGAAGCCTTCATCGACTACCTGCAGGGCGTCGCGCCGGACGCCCCCTGGCAGTTGGAGCTGGCGCACTACGAATGGATCGAAGCGCAGTTGTACCTGAGCGACGCCGAGGATCCGCCGCATGATCCGGACGGCGACCTGCTGGCCGGCGAGCCGCTGCTATCGTGCGTGGCCCGGGTGCTGGCCTACCGCTGGCCGGTGGAGCGCATCGGCCCCGAGTATCAGCCCGACGAGGCGCCCGAGCAGCCCACCTTGTTGCTGGTGTACCGCGACGCCGACCTGCAGGTGCGCTTCGCCCGGTTGGCGCCTTTGGCCTGGCAACTGCTGGTGGGCTTGCCCGGCACCGGGCGCGAGCGCTTGCGGGCGCTGGGGGATCAGCACCTGCAGCAGGGGCTGCAAATGCTGCGACAGTTGCGTGAGCAGGGCATCATCGTCGGTACTCGAGATGCCCTGTAGGCGCGCGCAGATGTACCGTCAGGCCACCGGGATCAACGGATCGGCTGCCGCCAGCGCTGCCGCGCGGTCGGCCGCCGGCGGATAGATCCACACCGAATTGATCTGCTGCTTGAGCTGCTTGGCCTCGGCCTTGTCCGTCGGCGGCGAAACGGTGCGCTCCCAGCCTTCGGTATACACCGCGCCCCAGGCGCCCAAGTCCAGGCAGGTGACGTACTTGGGCTGGCTGTAGGTCATCGGCGCCACGCCGATCAGCTCGGCGGCGGCATTGTTGCCGGCGTAGCGGCCCAGCGGGATGGCATGCTGGCAGGACATCACCGCGTAATTGCCGGCCTCGTCACAGGCAGCGTAGGCCACGTCGCCCGCGGCATACACCGCCGGGTTGCCGATGACCTTGAGGTGGCCGTCCACATGCAGGCGGCCCTGGCGGTCGCGTTCGCCGCTGATCTGCTCGGTCAGCGGGTTGGCCTTGAAGCCCACGGTCCAGACAACGGTGTTGGCGGCGATGCGTTCACCATTGTCCAGCAGCACGCCGCCGCCATCCACCGAGGCCACCGTGGCGCCGCAGATCCACTCGATCCCCAGCGCCGCCGATGCCTGTTCGATGGCCGGGCGAATGCCGTCGCCCAGGGCGGCGCCGATCTTCGCGCCGCGGTCGACCACGACGATGCGCGGCTTGACCTTGTCGCCCAGGATCGCTCGCAGCCGGCTGGGCAGCTCGGTGGCGGTCTCGATGCCGGTGAAGCCGCCACCGGCCACCACCACGGTATTGCGTGCGGGGCTGTCGGGGCGGGCGGCCAGGGACTTGAGGTGTTCTTCCAGGCGGGTGGCCGAGTCGATCTTGTCGACATCGAAGGCGTGCTGGTCGAAGCCTTCCAGCGCCGGGCGGTTGAGCAGGCTGCCGCAGGCCAGGATCAGGCGGTCGTAACCCAGCTTGGCCTCGATACCACCCGCTTGACGATAGGCCACCTGCTGGCTGGCCTGGTCGATGTGGTAGGCCGTGCCTTTGACGAAGCGCACGTTGACCGCGTCGAACACCGCCTGCAAGGGGGCGGCCATGGTGTGTACGTCGGGTTCGTAGAAGCGTGGGCGGATGTGCAGCTCCGCCTGGGGCGCGAGCACGGTGATCAGCACGTCGTCGCGTTTGTGCAGGTCGAGCAGGCGGGCGGCGCCGAGGGCGCTCCACAGCCCGGCGAAGCCTGCGCCAATGATCAGGATCTGTTTCATGAGGGGCTCCTGGGTGCCGCGATTATCGATGTTGTCGCTGCGGCAGTGGAAAAAGGGTACGCCTAGTGAGTGAGCCTGGATGACGGCCCGACAGGCGTGCTGCAGATGCTAAGCGCCCCCTTAGATTTGCCCCTAGGCCAAAGAACCCTGGATTTCGGCCAGCGGCACGCTGCGGGCGAAGCGCGCTCGATAGTCCCGCGGGGTCACCGCCAGGTGACGCTGGAACGCCAGGCGCATGCGTTCCTCGCTGCCGAATCCGCATTGGCGGGCGACCTGCTCGATATGTTGGCCCGAGTTTTCCAGCAAGCGGCGCGCCGCCTCCAGGCGGAACACCTCGATGGCCTTGGCCGGGGTACGGCCGGTCTTGTGCTTGTACACCCGGGTGAAGTTGCGCAGGCTCATGCGCGCCTGCTCGGCCAGCCGCTCGACCGTCAGCCGCGGGTCGCCCAGGTGCTCGCTGAGCCATAGGTGCAGGGTCTCGAAGGCGTCGCTGTCCTCGCCCTGGGCCTTGAGCAGTTCGCTGAACTGTGCCTGCCCGCCGGGGCGCTTGAGGAACACCACCAATTCGCGGGCCACCTGCATGGCCACCTCGCGGCCGCAGTCGGCCTCGACCAGGGCCAGCGCCAGGTCGATGCCGGCGCTGACGCCGGCCGAAGTCCATACCTGATCCTGCTGCACGAAGATCGATTCGGCATCCACCTCGATGGCCGGGAAGCGTCGGTGCAGGGCATCGCACATCGCCCAGTGGGTGGCGGCCCGGCGGCCATCGAGCAGGCCGGCGGCGGCCAGCAGGAAGGTGCCGCTGCATACCGAAGCGGTACGTCGGGCGCGTTGGGCGGCCTGGGCCAGCCAGGCGATCAACTCGGCGTGATCGGGGAGGGTGCGGACGATCTCCGGGGCGCCGGGCACGACCAGCGTGTCGAAGGGCTCGTGCAGCCAGGGCGCCAGTGGCTCGGTGGCGACGGCCAGGCCCTCGGCGGTGGCCACCAGGCCCCCTTCGAGACTGGCGGTGACCACCCGGTAGCCGGGTAGGCCGCGCGCGGCGCGGGCCTTGGTCGCGGCCCAGAACACCGTCTGCGCGCCGCTGAGGTCGAGCAGGCCCATCTGCGGGTAGGCAAGGAACAGCAAGGTGCGCGGCTGGTCGAGGGCATGCACGGACGGAGAGGGGATCTGAGGGATGTCGGTCATGGCGCGCTTCTTGTTGGCGGTGGCACTGGGCATAGTCTGAGCAGGCGGCATGGCGCTGATCAAGCGCCATGACCGGCGCCTAGGCTCTGTACGAAATGTATCTGCACTCGCCCATGCTGCGTTGAAACGGGGCTCGGAATGCTCATGTACTCCAACCGTCGCGTGGGTGTTCGGGCGATCCCCGATGTTGCTCAACGCGAAAACCCCATGATATAAATGAGATTCACTATCAATTGGTTGCCGTCATGGCTTCGACCGACAACGATCTCCTGCAAGCCCTGGCCTTGCACTACGACGATTTGGTCGAGCACATTCGCCGACGTTTTTCCAATCAGCATTTTGCCCGCGACGTGGTGCATGATGTGTGCGTGCAGATCCTGGAAAAACCGCCGCTCAACGCCATCAGCGTGCCCATGGCCTTTTTGCGGCGTGCCACGCTCAACCGCGCAATCGACCGGCGCCGTGCGGAAAGCACCCGCACGCTGTACGCGCAGAGCCAGATCGCCGTGGTCGAGCAGCACTGCGACCAGCTGGACGGTGCGATGGCGCTCGAATTCGAACAACGCCTGCGTGCCTTGCTGGCGGTGATAGACGCATTGCCGGCGCGCCAGCGCCAGGTGTTCCTGCTCCACCGCATCCACGGCATGCCGCAAAAGGACATCGCGCAGGAGCTGGAGATTTCCGTGAACATGGTTGCCCAGCATTTCATGCGGGCCATGCGCACCCTCGCACAACGCTGGCAGCCGGAGGCCTGATCGATGCAACGCCGTACCGCGCCGGGCGCGCGCGATGCCCTCGAGCCTTACGCTGAATCCTTGCGCGCGCTGGTGCCCAGCCGTGAGGCGCTTTTGCAGGAAGCCAAGGCGCAGAGCGCACGCAACGCCAATCGTCGGCGCAAGGCTGCCGGCACGGCCTTGCTGCTGGCCCTGGCCGGTTGGGCCTGGCTGGCCGACCCGGCGCTGGGCTACCGCCAGGTCGAGGTGGCCAGCAGCGGTCGCGAAACGTTGCACCTGGACGACGGCAGCGTGGTCGAACTGGACGCCGGCAGTGTGCTGCGCATCGAGTATCGCCTGCGCAGTCGGCAGTTCGAGCTGCTCGATGGCGAAGGCTTGTTCAGCGTGGCTCATCAAGCCAAGCCTTTCATCGTGCGCAGCCAGGGCGTGGCTGTGCGCGATATCGGCACGGTGTTCGATGTACGCAGCGACCTGGACGGCGTGCGGGTGGCTGTTCTGGAGGGCGAGGTGGAAGTGGACAACGGCAAGGCGCGTCAACGGCTGACGGCCAACCAGCAACTGTTTGCCAACCCTCAGCGCCTGGGGCCGGTGCATGACAGCAAGCCCGGCGAACGAGACGCCTGGCGGCATGACCTGTTCCATTTCGACGGCACCCCGCTCGAGTCGGTCCTGGCGCAACTGCGCCGCCATCGCGACGCACCGATTCGCCTGCAGGGCGCGACCGCCAGGCAACACCGGCTCAGCGGAGAATTCCCCACCGGCAATGTCGAACAGTTGCTCGACAGCCTGCCGCAGCTGGCGCCGGTAACAGTCAGCCGCGACAAGAGCGGTGCTGTGCAGGTGGACGTGCAGCGCTGAAAAAAATTTTCAGCGCTGCATCAATGTGCGGGTCAGCACAAACGCCAATCCCTATGAAACGCATTCTCACTTGCTTTGATGGGGATTCCATGACGCTCTTTATCCACCCGCTGCGTCAGGCCATGGGCCTGGCGACATTCGGATTTCTGCTTGCCGGGCCTGTGCAGGCCGAACAGACGCACTACCGCATCGACCTGCCGGCCCAACCGCTGGATCAGTCGATCAATGCCCTTGCCCGCCAGACCGGTAGCCGCATTCTGTTCAACACTGACGCCGCGCACGCGGTACAAGCGCCGACACTGCACCAGCAACTGAGCGTCGAACAGGCGCTGCGCCATTTGCTCGCCGGCAGCCACCTGAGCCTCACCCAGGCAGCCGATGGCCAGTATCTGATCGCGCTGCCCAGCGAACCCAGCAACGGTGCGCTGGAACTGGACGCCTCCAGCGTCATCGGCCGCCAGCCGGTCACCACCACTGAGGGCAGCCATTCCTACACCTCCGGCGCGGTCACCCTGGGCAAGGGCGTACAGACCCTCAAGGACATCCCGCAGTCGGTCACGGTGATGACCCGCCAGCAGATGGACGACCAGAACACCCAGACCATCAGCGACCTGGTCAACCGCACGCCCGGCCTCACCGCCAGCCGTTCGCCGGGGTCGGGGCTGTTCATCTACTCGCGCGGTTTCAGCATCGACACGCTGCAGTACGATGGCGTGCCGATCCCGCGCAATACCTACTCGCTCGGCAGCTACCTCACCGAAGACCTGAGCTTCTATGACCGTGTCGAAGTGCTGCGTGGCCCGGCCGCGCTGCTGCAAGGCGGTGACAGCCCGGGCGGGGCGATGAACCTGGTACGCAAGCGCGGGCAGGACAAGGCGGTGGTCAGCCTGACCGGCAAGGCCGGTTCCTGGGACCGCTATGGCCTGCAACTGGACGCTGGCGGCCCGCTGAATGCCGAGGGCACCCTGCGTACACGCACGGTGGTCAGCCAGAACGACAACGGCTCGTTCATCGACTATGTGCGTGGTTGGAACCAGACCGTCTACGCTGCCGTGGACTATGACTTCACCCCGGACTTCACGATGGGCCTTGGCGTTGCCAACCAGAAGGGCCAAGCCCGCCCGGCCATGCTCGGCCTGCCGCGCTATGCCGACGGCGGCAACCCCGACTGGTCGCGCTCGACCTATGTCGGCGCGGACTGGAACCGCGCCAACAACGACCAGACCAGCGTGTTCCTCGACGCCAGCTACCGGCTCAACGACGACTGGCGGCTGAAGGCTGCCGGCGTGTACATGAGCGAACACAACGGCGCGACCTACCAGGCATTGTGGGATGCCCTCCCGGCCAACGGCTCCACCAACAACACCTACATCGACTGGAGCACCGATTTCACCACCCACAGCAAGGGCCTGGACCTGTACCTGGACGGCCAGTTCACCGGCTTCGGTTTCGAGCAGACCTTCCTGCTCGGTGCCAACTACTCGCGCATCAATACCGATGACCGCTGGGCCAGGGCTCCCACTTTCGGCGCAGACTCCAGTAACGTCGACCACCACCGCCCGATGCCGGACATCTACGGCCTGGCAAGCCGGGGTCGTGGCGAGTTGACCGAGTACCAGATCACCCAGAAGGGCTTGTATTCGCGCTGGTCGGTCAACCTGACCGAGCCGCTGAAGCTGATCGTCGGTGCCCGCACCAGCTGGTACGACTACAGCTACGCCTCCCAGTCCTTCGCCCGCACCGGCTACAGCGAATCGACAACCAGCAGCAACGGCAAGGTTTCGCCCTATGCGGGCCTGGTGTATGCGCTGAACAAACAGTGGTCGGTCTACACCAGCTACACCGACGTCTTCCAGCCGCAGAGCGCACGCACCAGCAGCGGTTCGGTGGTCGAGCCGATCATTGGCAGCAACTACGAACTGGGGCTCAAGGGTGAGTTGTTCGACGGGGCGCTGAACACCTCGGTCGCGCTGTTCCGCTACGACCAGGAGCATCACGCGGTGCTCGACCGCAGCGGGCCGATGGACTGCAATGGCTGGTACTGCTCGAAGGCCTCAGGCAAGGTGCGCAGCCAGGGCCTGGAGGCGCAGGTCAGCGGTGAAGTCCTCAGTGGCCTGCAAGTGATGGCCGGCTACGTCTACAACACCACGCGCTACCTGGAAGACGCCAACTACAAGGACAAGGTCTACAGCACCTGGACGCCCAAGCATCAGTTCAAACTGTGGGCCGACTACACCTTGCCGGGTAACTGGAGCCGTACCTCGGTGGGGTTGGGCACCACAGCGGTCACTGGCACCACTTCCTACGACCACGTCTTCGACCTGCCCGGTTATGCCATCTGGGATGCTCGGGTCGCGTACAAGGTCAGCGACGAGGTGACCGTGGCGGCGAACCTCAACAACCTGCTGGACAAGAAGTACTACCAGCCGGCCTACAACACCATCGACTACAACAACTACTACGGCGACCCACGTAACGTCATGTTCAGTGTGAAATACACGCCTGAACTCTAGTTTGGCTGTAGTGCGCAAGGGCCCGCAGTGATTGGTGTTTTGCAACTAGCAGCGGACGTTCAGAGTATGAGTCCGCTTGCAGTTGACCGAATCGATCATTGCCGTACAATCGCGCCCCCCAAAATCAGCAGGCATGGCGAGAGGGAGCTCCAATGCAACGGGTGATGATCATTGGTCAGCCAGGCTCTGGGAAAAGTGCCCTGGCGCGCAAGCTTGGCCAGCGCACAGGCTTACCGGTCGTGCATATCGACACGATTCACTGGCAGCCAGGGTGGGTCGAGCGCAGCCGTGACGAGAAGACGCGTCTTTGCCATGAGGTCGAGGCCCGGGAGCGTTGGATCTTCGAAGGCGGGCACTCGACGACATGGCAAAACCGGCTGGCCCGCGCTGACACGTTGATATGGATCGATCGCTCGGCGCCGCTTCGATTCTGGCGTGTGTTCTTCAGAACGATGCTGAGCCACGGTCGATCTCGGCCTGACTTGCCGGACGACTGTCCGGAGCTGCTGGCCAACCTGCCGGAGTTTTTCAGGTTCATGTGGCGGACGAAGAACTCGTCCCGGGAGGCGATGAGGCGATTCGTGGCGACCGCCCCGTCGGGTTGTCGCGTGGTCTGCCTGCGGTGCAATCGAGATACCGAAGTTTTTCTCGCAAGCCTGGGCGCATTGCCTGATCAGGTGGTGCGAGGTCATTAGAGGCCTGTTCTCGTTTGATCCAGATGCTGACGTTCAGGGATCTGCTCAGGAAAAATGCCTCCCTCCGGCAGCGATATCAAGACCTCAAACTCGAGCTGGAGGCCACCAATACCGGCGGTATGGCTGAGTATCTGGCGAGGAAGGGGCCGTTCATCGTCACGGCGCTGTGTGAGGGCGGCATCAGACCTGGTGATTATTATCTGTAAGGCGACTCAGTCGCGCGTGTCCGGCTGTTTCCGAACCAAAGCTGCCGCTGTGGGTGGTAGTCAAGGAGTTAAGTTTTGAGAAGCATAGGGATATTGTTGTTGCTCTATTGCGTGAATATTTTCGCCACAGAGTCGTCGCTCGAGAATTATGCCGAAGCTAATCGCGCCCGTGCGCTTGGCATCACTCAACTAGATAGCTCGACAATTCTTGCCGAGGAGGCTCGGCTCGCACCGTTGGCCAGTGACCTGTTACTCAAGGTCAAGCCGATGATCCGCGAGGGCGGCAGCGGTGCGGCGATTCAACGTTACGTATTGACGCAGTTCGAACGCTACGGCTGGCTACCAATGCTGGTGGGCTACAAAGGCTATACGGCAGCCGTGCCGGTGTCGGTGAATAGCCAAGTGGGTAACGCACCGCCTATTGATACCCCATTCCCGAACGCAGCCTTGGTTAAAGTTGAGTTGGTGGCCGCGTCGACCCAGGCCCATGTCGCCCAGGTTTGGACATTTGCCACCGCCAACGCCACCGAACAGCAGCGTCAGTTGTTGGCAACAGCCCGCAGCGCGTTGCGTAGTGGCATTGATCAGGTTCGTGGTGGCGAGCCGCTGTTCAACGTGGGCCAGGCCATTCAAGAGGTGCTTGATGCCAACCAGGCGGTTGCGATTCATGAACTCGCGGGCTATGCGATGGGGCAGTCACGGGTACAGGAACCGCAGGTGCTGGGTTACAAGGGCTACACAAACGATAACACCCTCATGCAACCAGGACAGGTGCTGAACGTTTATGTGATTGCGAAGGCAGGCGCATTCGGGGTGCGCTTCCAGCCGCCTGATTTTTGGACTGTCCACACACAGGATGGTGCAGACAGCGTCATGCTGTCGGCGATGGTGGAGGTTACAGTTGACGGGCACCGGCTGCTGAGCAGATTGGTGGACTAATTGCTGTTGGCCAGTCCATCCGTCGGATAGGCTTTCGTTGCTTTCAGCGCCGTGCGGAAAGTTGCTGCGGCGCCAGGAATGCGTCGTGGAAGTAATTGTGGAACGCGTGCATCGCCGGGCTGAATTCCCGCTCGCGATGCCAGGCCAGGCCGACGCTCATGGGGGTGACCTTGTCGGTGATGGTCACGGTTTCGATGCGTTTACCCTCCAGCGACCAGGGGCGGTGTACCAGGTCGGAGAGGATCGCCACGCCGCTGCCGTTGGCCACCATGCTGCGCACCGCTTCCACGGAGCTGGTGCGGATTCGCACGTTGGGCTGCTGTCGGGCATGTTCCCAGTAGCGCATGGCGCTTTGTTCGGCTTCGTCGACGGTAAGCAGGATGAAGGGCTCGTGTGTGACGTCGGCAAGGCTCACGGCCGAGTGTCCGCACAGCGGGTGATGGCTGGGCAGCCACAGCCGGCGCTCGGAATTGAACAGGGTTTTCGAGACGATGTCCGGGTGGGTCAGGTTCGAGGTCAGCACCACCGCCATGTCGAATTCGCCTTCCAGCAGGCCTTGCTCGATGGCCTGGCGCTCCCGTTCATGCACTTCGATGGCCACGTCCGGGTGCCAGTGTTCCAGGCGTTGCAGATGGTGCGGCAGGAAGTAGCCGATCACCGTGTAACTGGCCGCTACCCGCAACAGGCCGGTGGCGCGAACGTCCGGCAGTGGGCTGTTAAGGGCGTCGTCGACGCTGCGCAAGATCACGTAGGCCCGATTGAGAAAGTGCCGTCCGGCATCGGTCAGGCTCATGCCCTGGGCCGAGCGCTGGAACAGCAGCGTGCCGAGCATGCCCTCCAGCTCCTTGATCGCTGTGGTCACCGCCGACTGGGAAATATTCAAATGAATCGCAGCTTGGGAGATTTGCCCGATCTCGGCCGTGGCGACGAAATAGCGAACCTGGCGCAGGGTCAGTGACATGAACACTCCGCTTGATGAGGTATCTGATTTTCAGAAGATATCCCCTCTGATAATAGATCTTCCCAAGGGGGTGGCTGGAATTTAACGTGCTCTGCATGAAGTCACAAGGGTCAGGAGCGAGTGTCATGCAGGCAGTAGATTTCAATTCGGACATGGGCGAAGGCTTCGGTCCGTGGACTATCGGCGACGGAGTCGACAACGAACTGATGGGCTTCATCAGCTCGGCCAACATCGCCACCGGTTTCCATGCCGGCGACCCCGGCACCATGCGTCGCACTGTCGAGCAGGCCAAGCGCCTGGGCGTGGCCGTCGGTGCCCATCCGGGCTTTCGCGACCTGGTCGGTTTCGGCCGCCGTCACATCAATGCACCGGCCCAGGAGCTGGTGGACGACATGTTGTATCAGCTGGGCGCCCTGCGTGAACTCGCCCGGGTTCAAGGCGTAGGCCTGCAACACATCAAACCCCACGGCGCGCTGTACATGCACCTGGCCCGGGACGAGGAAGCGGCGCGTTTGCTGGTGGAAAACCTGCAGCGCCTCGAGCCTGAACTGCTGCTGTATTGCATGCCTGACTCGACCATCTGGCGTATCGCCACGGAGCTCGGCCAACCGGTGATCCGCGAGTTCTACGCCGACCGCGAATACGACCTCAGCGGCTCCATCGTCTTCACCCGCAACGTGCGTGCCTACGACCCCGCGCAAGTAGCTGCGCGGGTACTGCGTGCCTGTCAGGAAGGCGTGGTGCGCACGGTGGAGGGTGAAGACCTGACGATCGAATTCGACTCCATTTGCTTGCACAGCGATACACCCGGTGCCCTGGCCCTGGTCGAGGCTACCCGTAATGCGCTCGATTGCGCGGGGATCCAGGTGCGCGCACCGCGATAACGCACCCCAATAAACCTGGCACGCAGACGCCAGGGCTTACTCGACACACAGATTTTTTGCCTGCCTTTCTACAACTATTCCAAGAGGAACAGACATGGCGCAGCACACAGTCATCACCCCGTTGCCGGGGACTTTCTACCGCAAGGCCACCCCGGAATCGCCGAACTACGTCGAGGCCGGTGCCAACGTCAGCGCCGACACAGTGATTGGCCTGATCGAGGTAATGAAGCAGTTTTCCGAACTGACCGCGGGTACGGCAGGGCGTCTGGATGCGTTTCTGGTCGAAGACGGTGATCCGGTGGAGCCGGGTCAGGTCATCGCTACACTCGAAGACGCGTGAGGGCACGACCATGACTCAAGGCATTGGTAAATTGCTGATCGCCAACCGCGGCGAGATTGCCGTGCGGATCATCCGCGCCGCGCAAGCGCTCGGGATTCCAACCGTGGCGGCGTGCAGCGAAGCAGACGTCGATTCCCTGGCCGCGCGCATGGCCGACGAAGTGCACATCCTCGGCCCGGCCCGCGCTGACAAGAGCTACCTCAATGTTGAAGCGCTGCTCGGTGCCCTGAAGACCACCGGCGCCAACGCGGTGCATCCAGGCTACGGCTTTCTCTCGGAGAACGCCGAATTTGCCGAAGCGGTGCAAGCCGCCGGGGCGATTTTCGTCGGCCCAAGCCCCGAGACCATCCGGCGCATGGGCGACAAGGCCGAAGCCCGGCGCACTGCGCAAGCCGCGGGTGTGCCGGTGGTGCCCGGCTCCCCGGATGAACTGTTCGATGTGGAGTCGGCGCTCAAAGCCGCCGAATCCGTCGGCTTCCCGCTGCTGATCAAGGCCTCGGCCGGTGGCGGTGGGCGTGGCATTCGCCTGGCGGAAAACCCGCAGCAACTGAGCGAAGAATTCCCCCGTTCCCAGCGCGAAGCCCAGGCCGCCTTCGGCAACGGCGCGGTGTATCTGGAGCGCTTCATCGGCAAGGCCCGGCATATCGAAGTGCAGGTGCTGGGCGATGGCAAGCATGCGGTGCATCTGTTCGAACGCGAGTGTTCGCTGCAACGCCGCCGGCAGAAGATCTTCGAAGAAGCGCCGTCGCCGGTCCTCGATGCGCAGCAGCGCGAGACCCTCTGCGCGAGTGCCGTGCGCCTGACCGAGGCCCTGGGCTATCAGGGCGCGGGCACCCTTGAGTATCTGTACGACGACGCCACCGGCGAGTTTTTCTTCATCGAGATGAACACGCGGATCCAGGTGGAGCACCCGGTCAGCGAGCTGATCACCGGCATCGATCTGGTCCAAGCCATGTTGCGCATCGCCGGCGGCGAACCGCTGGGCCTCAAGCAAAGCGATATCCGGCTCAACGGCGCGGCCCTGCAAATGCGCCTGAACGCCGAAGACCCGGCGCGGGATTTCTTCCCAAGCCCGGGTCTTGTGCAAGCGCTGAACTGGCCGGAAGGCGAGGGCGTGCGCGTCGACAGCCATCTGTATGAAGGCTACCGGGTACCGCCATACTATGACTCGCTGCTGGCCAAGCTGATCGTCCATGGCAGCGATCGCGCCGAGGCCCTGGCCCGCGCGCGACTGGCCGTGGAGCAGACCACGCTCACGGGCATGGCCAGCACCTTGTCTCTGCACGGCGAGTTGCTGGAGCAACCCTGGCTGCACACCGCCGACTTCCACACCGGCACTTTGGAAACCTGGCTGGCCGAGCGCCGCAGCGGAGGTGCAGCATGAGCAGTTCGATTCGCTACAGCTTTGGCGCCGACGAACACCTGTTTGCCGAAGTCAGCGACAGCATGTCCCTTGAAGCCTTCTTCAAGGGTATGGCGGTAACCCGTGCGGTGGAGCGCCTGGCCCTCGATGGCGTGCTCGACGTGTGCCTGGCCAACGCCTCGTTCCAGATCCGTTTCGACCCGGACCGCATCGCCCCGGCCGATCTGCTCGAAGCGGTGAAGGGCGCCGAAGCCGAGGCCGTGGCCGAGCGCACCCTGCATACCCGGATCATCGAGATCCCGGTGCTCTACAACGATCCGTGGACCCACGAAACCCTGATGCGTTTTCGCGACCGCCACCAGGACCCGAACGCCACGGACCTGGAGTACGCCGCGCGCATCAACGGCTTGGCCGACGTCGAGGCGTTCATCGCCGCCCACAGTGGCGCGCCGTGGTTCGTTTCGATGGTGGGCTTCGTGGCGGGCCTGCCGTTCATGTTCCAGATGGTCGAGCGCGAACGTCAGTTGCAGGTGCCCAAGTACCTGCGACCCCGTACCGACACGCCGAAATTGACCCTGGGCCATGGCGGCTGCTTCGGTTGCATCTACTCGGTACGTGGCGCCGGTGGCTACCAGATGTTTGGCGTCACTCCGGCACCGATCTACGACCCGCAGCAGAACCTGGCGTACCTAAAGGAACACATGGTGTTCTTCCGTCCAGGCGACATCGTGCAGTTCAAGTCGATGGACCGCGATGCCTACGACCACGCCGTGGCCGAGGTCGAAGCCGGACGCTTCGATCTGCGCATCCGTCCAGTTGCGTTCTCGCTCGATGCGTTCCTCGCCGACCCGATCGGCTATCCCAAGTCGCTGCAGGAGGTGCTGGCATGATCAAGGTACTCAAACCCGGTCTGGCCACCTCAGTGCAGGACCTCGGCCGCGAGGGCTACTACCATCTGGGGATACCACCTTCCGGGGCGCTGGATCAGTACGCCCTGAGCGCGGCCAACCAGTTGGTGGGCAATCCGGCCAATTCGGCGGCGCTGGAATGCACGTTGCTGGGACCGGAGCTGGAGTTTCAGCAGGACGCCCTGGTGGCGGTATGTGGTGCGCAGATGACGCCGAAAGTCGATGGCGTGGACATGCACTTGGACACCGCCTTCGAAGTGAAGGCCGGACAAGTGCTGCGTTTCGATTTTCCCAAGGCTGGCGCACGGGCTTATCTGGCGGTGGCCGGCGGTATCGATGTACCGGTGGTGCTCGGCAGTCGTTCCACCTACGCGCTGGGGGCGCTGGGTGGTTTTCAGGGGCGTAGGCTGGTGATCGGCGATGAACTGCCGATAGGCGCCGCCAGCGGCAAGGGGCGCGTCGGGGCGAGTCTGCCCATGGCGTTGCGACAGTCGCTGGGAGGGGAGGTCACCCTGCGGGTGGTGCCGGGGCTGTACTACGATCGCTTGACCTTGGCGGCGGCGGACAGCTTTTTCGCCGAAGCCTGGACCGTCGGCTCGGAGGCAGATCGCATTGGCTATCGCTTCAAGGGTGGCAGCCCGCTGAGCTTCCAGCCTCGCGAGCAGCCGTTCGGCGCCGGCTCCGATCCTTCGAACATCGTCGACAGCTGCTACCCGATAGGCTCTATCCAGGTGCCGGCAGGGCTCGAGCCCATCATTCTGCACCGCGATGCAGTGTCCGGTGGCGGCTATGCGATGATTGGCACGGTGATCAGCGCCGACCTCGACCTGGTCGGCCAGATGCAACCCAACCAGAAGGCCCGCTTTGTCGCGGTGACACTGGAAGAGGCGCTGCAAGCCCGACGTTCCTACAAGAAAAAACTCAGCTGTCTGAGCAAGCTGTTCCCTTGCTGATCTGCCCGCCGCACTGCGCGGGTAAAGCCAAGAAAGCAAGCCAACGCCGCCCCTCGTTGCGAGATGCGTCGTTGGCAGCCGCTTTGGGAACCTGCATGACCGGACGCGGTAGCGAACCACCTCCCAGCAGGGGAACAGCTCCTGAATGATGGGTGAATCCAACGGCAATTGTGAGTCAAAAGCAGTCCTGCCTGAGCGACTGCTTTTGGCCGGTTTCTGCCTGATGCGACCGGCTGCTATGGGTCGATTGGGTCAGTCACGACCGGCTGCTTTCGACCCAAAGCGGCCAGTGGATAAGGCCCGCAATCAGCCAAAATCGGACATAGATCTGCTGCAATGCTACCCTGCGACCGACCCACTCAAGGCCGCCCCATGGATATACCGACTCGCTTCATCATCCATGAATCCAGGTACTGGATTCTCAATCAGCGCATGGACAGTGCGTTGCCAGGCTACCTGATGCTCAGTGCCAAGCAGATGACCAATTCCCTGGCAGCACTGCCGCTCGAAGCGCAGGCAGAGTTGGGTAAGTTGCAGGCGCGAATTCAGCACGCGATCGAAGCGGATCTCCGGCCCAAACGCTTGTATATCGGTCGCTTTGGGCATGATGCCGGTTACTCCATTCACTTCCACTTCATCCCAGTGTATGACTGGGTGGAAGCCTTGTTCTGGCTCGACGAAAGGTACAGGCTGCTGCAAACCTTCGGCTCAATCGACAGCGCGCTGCTGCAAACAGATGGCGCAGAACTGATGTTGTTTGTCTGGCGGGAATTTTGTGAACGCCCTGTGCCTCCACCGGTTCAAGGCCCCTGTGTTGATGACGTTATTGCGGCCCTACGCGGCGCTTTGGATTGTGAGCTGCCTCGTTGACCTGGAAAGTTTAGCTCACGCAGTTGGCCGCTTTGGGTCGATTGTGCTCACTCGCGAGTGACAGCTATCGACCCAAAGCTGCCCTTCACGACGGGCAGAAATCGACCCGAAGCAGCCGTTCGATGTGTCTACAAAACCAAGGGCGATTCAGAAAGGGCGTAAAGCGCACAGGGTGGAGAATCTGAAGTAGGCGCGGTTAGCCCACAGCTCGAGCTCTCACTTATGAAACAATCCGTGCTCGCTCATTTGTCAGGGGAAGATGTTGATGTCAAAAAGCACGGGTGTAGTCTTACGTCTAAACGGCGACGTGTTAAGGTTCAAATCCAGGGATGAGCTCAAAGATTATTTGCAATCCATTTGCCGGGGGTGGGAGTGGCTTATAAACATGACGGGCGCCTATCAGGAGGTCGGTAAAGCCATTTTTCGGGTCTATTTTTACGATCCGATCTCTGTGATTAGGCAGGAGATGGAAGATAGCAAGATATCTGTCTATAAGCTGGGAAGCGAGACGTCCGTATTTTTACTCAATGACAGTGATGCCGGTTACCTCATCGCCAAAACGAGGCGGGAGTACGATGATGTCACGGCTGCCTTGGCAATCCTATATTTGAGTAAATACACCAGGAGCTTGGTCGCTCGTGACGAAAGGATTAGCGAATTTGCAATCAGCGATCGGCTCACCTTTGAGCGTTCGGTTGCGATTCAAATTGCCATTTCGCTTCAAGGTTTTTCATCCATAGGGGCTGATGCCCGCTCTGCGTTGATGTTGGAAACGTTAGATCGATTCGTTTCGCATGCTGACTTGGCAACGGATGCAGTGAATACCTACGTAACCGACATCAGCGAGTCCACCCAGTCGGCGAAGCGAGACCTCGACAGCTTGGGCGACTCGTTGAAGAACGCGTACATCCGACGTCGCAAACGCTACTCTGCCTATCTGCTCAACGCGCGAAATTCAGCCCGCACGGCATTTACCGACGCTGTAGATTCTTTTGAATCCGCGAAAACTGCGTACCACGATCAAGTAGACCTGAATGCGTCTGTGCAATATTGGATGGTGCGCAAACGGAATCACTCAGTGTTCAAGGTCGTCTGGTTTTTTGCGGTGCTCATGAGCATGGCCGTCATGTTCGTTTCGGTAATGGGCTATTACGGGGTTGGTGGGGCTGCGGGGCTCTCAAGCGCGTTCGGTCAGTACCGTCAGCAAAGCGCGGACGGCAACGGCTCTTCTGTGGGACTCGTTGCAGCACTGTTGCCTGCGGCCGTTTCTGCTGAGGCTGGCGACCCTGTTCAACACTCAGCTCAAACGGAGCCTGCAGATACCGGATCCGCAGTGACCACAACACCGCCCCATGCTGTGGTGCCAGGCGCTGCTCGATCTGAAGTGGCTACGGCGATCGCGGATTTGGCCGGGGTTGCATTGCTGATCACACTTCTGGGAATTCTCATCAGAATTACGCTTCGCCAGTTCAATACCCACTCACACCTGACGTTGGAAGCCGAGGAGCGGATTACGTTCACCAAGACATACTTGGCCTTGCTGAACGAAGGCAAGCTGAAGTCCGAGGAAGACCGCAAGCTGGTGTTGGAGAGTCTGTTCAGATCAACCAAGTCGGGCACCATGGACGAGATCCCGTTCTCCAGCCCGGTTGAGCTGATCTTCAAAACCATTTCTGACAAGAAAGCCAGTTGAGTACATCAAGGGTTCCGGCCCTGGTCACGTAGGCCGGGCCACCTCAGTGAGTATTTCAGCTGCCGCCACACGGCCGTATTGCGACTGTATTGGCCAGGAGCGCCCGGGATGGCACCAGCTCGAGCTCAGCCCGGCAGCGAAGGAATCTTACTCGACGGTGACAGCAGTGCCTGCAGGCGCGTCTGGTCGATTTTTGCTCACGGCCCGATGACGGCTATGGGTCGGAATCGGTCGTTCATGTACGGTTGCTTCTGGCCGGTAGCCGCCCGCCGCGGACGGCCGCTTTGGGTCGACACCTGCCTGTGGTGACTGGCAGAGAGCGGCCAGAAGCAGTCATCCAGGTTTCCAAGCAGTGGCACCGAAGGCAACCAGCCTTACCACGTGGAGGGTTCTACCGGCCAGAGATGAATACCCGGAGGACTCTGGAGTTCCCAGTTTGGTTTGCAGCCATGCTAGCCGGATGGAACCAACCCTCAACTATTCCGTCTTGCCAGTCCTTGCTGTATCAAAAGGCCTTCAGGCTATAAGCTAAGGCCTTAGTCAGCCTGACGTCCCCCTAAAATGCACACACTATTTCACGTAGACGCAGCGGACATAAAATCCCTGAACGACGAGCAAGCGCGCGCACTGATCGCAAGATTGTGTCGGGCTGAGATTCGCAAGCACGGTGGCTCCGAGTCGGCCGTCACCTGGGGTGGCGATCAAAGAGCAAAAGATGGAGGGGTGGACGTCAGGGTAGAGATAAATCCGCCACTGGGGATATCTGGCTATCTACCCAATGACAACACAGCCTTTCAGGTAAAGGCCGAGGTGTTCCCCCCCGGCAAGATACCTGGGGAAATGGCGCCCAAGGGAGTGTTAAGGCAAGCAATACGCGACCTCGCTACGACCAAAGGAAGTTACGTCATCGCCGCGACGCGAGACGATACCTCCGAATCCGCTCTCGATCTTCGACTCAATGCGATGAGAGATTGCTTGTCGGCCAACGGCCTCGGCTCCTCGCCGCATATTGCCTTCTATGACGCGAGAAAGATTGCAGACTGGGTCGAGCAACACCCAGCGATCGTCGCCTGGGTAAAACACCAGCTAGGCAAGCCACTTGTGGGTTGGCGCCCATACTCGGGATGGGCCTACCAAGAGACGACCGTCGACTCCGAATATCTGATCGATGATCGAGTCAATGTGTTCACGCCTGACGCAGAGAAGGGCATTAATGTTTCGGCCGCCATTGATCGCCTGCGTATCGACCTGTCGAAGGGGGCAAGCGTACGCATTGTCGGCTTATCTGGCGTCGGCAAAACGAGACTGGTACAGGCGCTCTTCGATCCGCGCGTGAGGGCACATCAGGCTGCGCTGAGTGCTGACGACGTGCTGTACACGGACCTTTCAGATGGACCTTCACCTCAACCTTCAGCGATGCTCGAAGCGCTGATTGAAGACGGAAGTCAGTGTGTTCTCGTCGTGGACAACTGCGGAGCTGACACTCATCAGAGGCTCACCGAGCTGCTGAAAAAGTCTGGCAGCAAGATAGGCTTGGTTACTGTTGAGTACGACGTTCGAGACGACTTACCAGACGCCACGAAGTGCTACCGTCTCGAAGGCTCCTCCGATGACGTAATCAAGCAACTTCTTCAGCGGCGTTATCCAGTCCTATCGTTCAGTGATGTCGATACCATCACCGCATTCTCCGACGGTAACGCTCGCCTCGCGTTTGCGTTGGCAGCGACGGTTACGACGACTGGTGAGCTGGCGCGGTTGCGAGACTCCGACTTGTTCAAGCGCCTGTTTCATCAGAAGTCCGCCGAGAATGAAGATCTCCTCAGCTGCGCGGAAGCGGCCAGTATTTTGTACTCGTTCGACGGCGAAGACGATGGCCCTGACTCAGAGCTCAACAAAATTGCCGCTGTTGCTGACGTTTCATTGATCACCCTACAGCGAAAAGTGGTTGATTTACAGCGAAGAGGTCTCGTACAGGTGCGCGGTAAATGGCGTGCTGTTTTGCCACACGCGATTGCTAATCGACTCGCAGCCCAGGCACTAGAAGCGATACCCAAATCGCAGATCGTGAATATCTTTGTCGATAACGCGAACGACCGTGTTGCCCGGTCGTTCTCGCGGCGACTTGGTTACCTACATGAAAGCACAAAAGCCGCCGAGCTTGTACGGGACTGGCTCTCGCCATCCGGGCGCTTGGGCGATCTAACGGCTCTCAATGATATTGGCCATGAGATCTTTCACAACATTGCGCCTGTATCTCCAAAGGTCGCTTTAGCGGCAATTGGACGGGCTGCCAATATCCCTAGCTTTCTTTCGGACGAAAACAGACAACGTGCTCAGTATGCGCACACGTTGAAAGCCATCGCGTTCGAAGACGAAGACTTCGATATCGCCGCCGATATTCTTGTCCGGTTCGCCTTGGCGGAGCCCCAGGAAAATGGGGGGCACGAATCCATTGTAGGAATCCTGACGTCTCTGTTTTTCTGCGTGCTATCCGGGACGAATGCCCCACCCAATCAAAGGGCAAAATTCGTCAGAGAACTGCTTGAATCCGGGGACTCCAAGCGGGAGCAGTTGGGGATTTTGGCGCTCGATACGGCGCTTGAGACAGGGTATTTTACCTCCGTGAGCAGATTCGATTTCGGAGCTCGAAAGCGGAGCGAGGGATGGGCTCCTGCATCCAGCTCAGATGTTAATGCGTGGTACATGCCATTCATTCGCATGGCACTAGACATTGGTAAGCAGACGTCCGAGCTTTCTGAAAGTTGCAGATCTATTTTGGGACGCCGCTTGAGAGGACTTTGGGTTGACACGAATCTGAGGCCAGAAGTGTGTGCAGCAATAGAAGAACTGGCTTCAGTCGCGAGCTGGCCTCAGGGTTGGTTTGGGGTCAAAAGCATTCTCCGCTTTGACTCGGGTCAACTCGATGAGTCGGTTCAAAACGAGCTGCGCGATCTGGAGAAACTTCTCAAGCCGAAGGCTATACCCGACATGATTCGAGCTCGACTTCTAGAATCGAATCAATTCGACCTAGATCTTGATGACGATGATGCAGATCAGAGAGCTGAAACGACTGGTGAGCGCATCCGCAGATCAAACCAGGCCTTGGAGGAGCTTGGGGAGGCTGCTGCCACCATTGAGGGCCTTCTCTTGGAGTTACTCCCGCAATTGTTCTCAACCAAGTCAGGAGCCAGTGCATTTCATTTGGGGGTTGGGGTTGGAAAACAGATTGCGGACCCGAGCTGGATTTTGGATGCGGCAAAAGAACATATCGCCACTGCCATGCCCGGAACCATCGGTGTCTTGTTCCTCCGCGGCTTGCTTAACGGCTGGCATCACGCATCTCCCGCTTCTGCCGAGGAGTTTCTCGACAGCGCGGTGAGTGATGCAATTTGGGCCAAATGGATCATGGACCTGCATTGCAGCATACCGATGAACCAAGCGGCTTACGCTCGAATCCACCAATCAATCAAGGCTGGAAATACTCCTGCCTGGCAATACTCCTATCTCGGGATGGGCAGACAAACTGACTCATTCTCTGTTGCAGAGATTGGCGAGCTGCTTTCTGCGATAGCACTGCTGCCAGATGGTGGTGTCGTGTTTCTCGACGTCTTTGCCATGGTCGTCCACTGCGCATCAGATCACGATGATGCGTATAAGGAGTCACTGGCGGCAACCTGCCTCAATCTTCTGGGCTCAGCCGAATGGGGAAAGGTTCTTGGAGATCGTGCCAATAGTGCTTACCGCCTTGAGAGCATATTGGAGTTTTCATTGAAGCGATTAGCTTCTTCCGAAGCAGCGCTGGAGGTATTGAACGGTCTAGTTGCCTTTGCGCGCACGAAGGAATGTAGTTATTTCAATAGGGACGTCATCAAAAACGCTATCTCGCCGTTCCTCAGGCACATGCCGCGACGAGCGCTCGACGCGATTTATGTTCCCGGTGAAGAAGCTTACTACCGTCAGGTGTCGCCGGTGATTGGGCGCGCTTACAGTGATCGGAAAGAGACAGCACTCAGCGTAGTCCCAGTGGACATGTTGATCGATTGGTGTAATGCCTCCCCGTCTGATCGTTACGTGTTCGCGGCGCGGAGCTGCAAGCTATTCGACACCCGAAGTCAAGTAAGTGAAGAGCATACCAATATCGACTCTGTGGACGATTCTGAGTTGGTTATTTCGGATGCCGCGCTGGCTGTGCTCGCTAATGCTCCTGATAAGAAAGCTGTAATCGAAGCCTATTTGAAGCGATTTACGCCTTCAGGCTGGTCCGGGTCTTTGGCCGAAATCCTGAAGAAGCGGATTCCGCTTCTCGATGCTCTGAGTCTCGGTAACGATGAACAACTGAAGCCAGTATTGGCGACAGCTAGAGCGAGCCTCGAACGAAGAATCGCAGCGGAAGAGCTTCGAGAGGACGAAGAGGAGCGCGAGCGTACTGGGAGCTTCGAATAAGCTAGCCCGACGCCCCCATTGGCCGGTAACTGCCCGTCCTAACCGGCAGCTATTTGGCCGTTAGCTGCCCTCCGCGAGGGGCAGCTTTGAGTCGAAAGGGACCACTAGCAAAGTCCTCTTCGCCTCGCTTTGCGCTCGCCCAAACACCCAGCTATGCCCAGGCCCCATCAGGGCATATGGCGGACTTCAATCCCTGCGACTCCTTTCACATGCCAGCATTCCCAATCCCTCCCTCACTGAGTACACTTGAGACAAATTCCTATTTGCAGCTGGTAATCTTTTTAGGGAGGACGTGATGTCCACCGTTGTTCCCGACGGCGCTGCGCACACGGGCCTGGAAACGCTGTATCGCGAACACAGCGGCTGGTTGCACGGTTGGTTGCGTCAGCGCCTGAGCAATTCCGCCGATGCCGCGGACCTGGCCCAGGACACCTTCATCCGGGTGCTGCTGGCACGCAGCGCGGCCACGCTCAAGGAGCCGCGGCACTACCTGGCGACCATCGCGCGTGGGCTGACCATCGACCTGTACCGTCGCCGCAGCCTGGAAAATGCCTACCTCGAAACCCTGGCGCTGCAGCCGGAGCGCTACGCACCCTCTGCCGAAACCCACGCCGCCGTCCTCGATACCCTGATGGCCATCGACCGTATGCTCGATGGGCTGGGCTCGCGCACGCGGGCTGTGTTTCTCGCCGTGCAACTGGATGGCCTGAGCTACGAGAAGACCGGCGAACGCCTGGGTGTTTCGGTAAGCACCGTGCGCAAGCACCTGGCCCGCGCGCTGATGCATTGCCTGCTGGTCGAGGACGCATGAAGGCCATTCTCAGCGCGGCGGTGGACTGGTACGTGCGCCTGCATGACAGCAGTGTCGATGACGCCACCCGCGCCGCGTGGCAAGCCTGGTGCATGGCCGACCCTCGCCACGCCGCAGCTTGGGCGCGCCTGGAGCAACTGCAAGGCCGCCTGGGCAGCGCTCCCCGCGGCGCCGTGCAGACCCTGGAAAACGCCAGGCGTGACCGGCGCCATGCCGTGAAGGCACTGGCGCTGTTGCTCGGCGTCGGGGCCGTTGGTTGGCAGGGGTACCGGGCTTCGCCCTGGAGTGCCGACTATGCGACACGGATCGGCGAGCGCCGCCGACTGACCCTGGCCGATGGCACGCGTCTGGACCTCAACACCGACAGCCGTGTCGATGTTCGCTACGACGCGGGCCAACGCCTGATCCAGCTGCAGCGCGGCGAGATCCTGGTGGAAACCGCCAAGGATGCGCGGCCACTTAGCGTGCGCACCGTGGCAGGCGACATCCTGGCCCTGGGTACCCGCTTCAGCGTGCGTCAGGACAACGACGTGAGCCATGTGGCGGTGGCCGCCCATGCCGTGGAGGTGCGGCCCAGCCGGGCGTCGCAGGTGGTGCGTATCGACAGCGGGTACAGCCTGAGTTTTACCGCCGACCACATCGGCCCCCTGCAACCCTTGGCCCCAGGTGGCCAGGCCTGGGCCGAGGGCATGCTGGTCAGCGTCGACTGGCGCCTGGACGAGGTGGTCCACGAGCTGGCGCGCTACCGCCCCGGTTATCTCGGCTGCGCCGGGGAGGTCGCGGGCTTGCGCCTGTCTGGCGCATTCAACCTGGACGACACCGACGTCGCCCTGGCCAGCCTGGAAGACGCGTTGCCAGTTCGCGCACGGCGCATGACGCGCTACTGGGTGCGCCTGGAGCCCATTGGCAAGGGGTAGGGGCCCACAATCGTGGAGGCCCGAGCCAGGCAAAGGGGGGTGAAATCTCATCCGCTTTCAAACATTCGAGAATTTTTCGCATTTGGGGTAGCAGATTTCCTTCGCTGCTTCGGCTCTTGAGGGCGCGCGCATCAAGCGTGCCCAAGCCAACCCGAAACAGGAACCCCTTTTCATGTCCGCACGCCGTACCTCGCTAGCCTGCAGTATTCGCCAGGCGACCCTCGCACTGAGCCTTTGCGGCGCCGCGCTGGCGACCTCGACCGCCTGGGCCGCCGCGCAGCGCTACGATATCCCGGCCGGCAGCCTGGCCTCCGCGATTAGCCAGTTCGCCGCCGCCAGCGGCGTGACCATCAGCTTCAGTAATGACGAAACCAGCGGGCTGCATTCCTCGGGGCTGCACGGCAGCTTCGAGCTGGAGCAAGGTTTCTCCGCGTTGCTGCAGGGATCGGGGCTGCGCGTGCAGCAGGTGGGCGACAAGCGCTACGTGCTGAGCAAGGTTTACAACGACGGCGCCGTCGAGCTTGGCGCGACCAGCGTCGACGCCCTGGGCCTGGGCAGCACCACCGAAGGCACCGGCAGCTACACCACCGGCTCGGCCAGCACCGCTACCGGCCTGCGCCTGTCAGCACGCGAGACGCCGCAGTCGGTCAGCGTGGTGACCCGTCAGCAGATCGAGGACCAGAACCTGACAGACGTCACCCAGGTGCTCGAGCAGACGCCGGGCGTGGTCGTCGACAGCATGGGGCCGGCCGGCAGCGACGCCAACCATATCTATGTGCGCGGCTTCCAGGTCGGCAACATCCAGGTCGATGGCGTCAACCGCCCCGATACCTTCGGCTTTCGCGACGACCTGGCCGACATGGTGTCGTACGACCGGGTCGAGGTGGTACGCGGCGCCACAGGCCTGATGTCGGGGACCGGCGACCCCGGCGCCACCATCAACCTGGTGCGCAAGAAGCCGACCCTCGAGACGCAGCGCAAGCTGACCCTAAAGGCCGGCTCCTGGGACAGCTACCGCACCGAGCTGGACCTGTCCGGCAAGCTGTCGGAGAGCGGCCATGTACGTGGGCGTTTCGTCGCCTCGACCACCGACAGCCAGAGCCATGTCGACCGGCAGTCGCTGGAGCGCCAGGTCGCCTACGGCGTGGTGGAGTGGGACGTTACCGACAGCACGATGCTGACCGTGGGCGCCGAGTACCAGGAGATGGACAACGACGGCGCGGGTAACCACGGCTTCCCGATGTACAACTCCGATGGCAGCCACTTCAATCCGTCGCGTTCGTTCAACTCGGCTTCGGACTGGAGCTACCACAAGCGCCGCGCGAAAACGCTGTTCACCACGCTGGAACACCAGCTGGACAACGGCTGGCAGTTGAAACTGAATGCCGAGCACAGTCGCCGCAGCTATGACGACACCTTCGCCACTGCCGCCGCCGGTAGCGTCAAACCCGATGGCAGCGGCATCAGTACCTGGACCGGGCGTTGGGCGGGCGAGCCCCGGCAGACGTCGTTCGACCTGTCCGCCAGCGGCCCGTTCGAGCTGCTTTCCCGCGAGCATCAAGCGTACCTCGGCGCCAGTCACTACCGGGCCTACTACCGCAACAACGGTTACCCGTTGTGGACGATCCAGTCCATTGACAACATCCATACCTGGGACGGTTCGCTGGCGATCCCGGATGCCATCCACACCAAGTCTTCGGAAGATGCGCTGGATGAAACCCAGGATGGCCTGGTGGCCTCGGTACGCTGGAGCCTGGCCGATGAGCTGTCGTTGATTACCGGCGCGCGGGTGATCGACTGGAAGCGCGACGAAAGCGCCACCACCCTGGCGACCGGCAAGACCAAGCACACCTCGCGCAGCGAAACCGGGGTTGTCACGCCTTACGTGGGGCTGGTCTACGACTTCGCCGAGAACTGGTCGGCCTACGCCAGCTATACCGCGATCTTCAAGCCGCAGAGCAGGCAGGATGCCACTGGCGGCTACATCGAGCCGCTGGAGGGGGTGAACTACGAGTTGGGTATCAAGAGCGAGTTCTGGGACAAGCGCCTGACCACCGCCTTCAGTGTCTTCGAGGTGCAGCAGGACAACCTGGCCGTGGCTGACGGCGACAAGCTGGCACCGAACGGCGACCAGGCCTACCGCGCCGAATCCGGCACCAAGACCCGTGGTTTCGAGATGGAAATGGCGGGGCAGATCCTGCCTGATTGGCAGGTTTCCGCCAGCTACACCTATGCCCAGGCCGAAGATTCCGATGGCAAGCGCCTGCTCACTGAGGTGCCGCGCGATACCTTCAAGCTGTTCACCAGTTATCAACTGCAGTCCTTGCCACAGTTGAAGATTGGTGGCGGCGTGCGCTGGCAGGGCATGGAGTACAAGAAGAACGCCGGCCCGAACAAGGAGACGTTCACCCAGGGCGCCTACAGTGTGGTCGACCTGATGGCGCAGTACGCGTTCACGCCGCAGACCAGCGTCGCCTTGAACCTCAACAACGTGCTGGATGAGAAGTACTACTCCGCGATCGGTGGGCGCGGGTGGTACGGCACCCCGCGCAGTGCCACGGCAACGTTGGTCTACGCATTCTGATTCACGTCGGGCAGGCCGGGTGGCGCCCATGGCCGGGGCCACCCGACATACCGCGATGGACAGGCTCTGCGGCTGCCTGGTGCTACCAGCTTTGTGAATGAGGCTGCGGCCCTGGCAGCGTCGGAAACAACGGCAACACCTCCTCGGCCAGCTCCTGGATGATGTCCTGCGCCGGACGCCTGGCCATCTGCAATCCCAGCGCGGCGTGGTTCACCCCGGCCTCGCGCCATTCCTCCAGCAGCTCGACCAGCCCATGGCGCCCTGTGCGCAGCACATAACCGCCCTGCATGGGTGTTCGGGGAAAGTGCGGGTCGTCGTCCAGGTCGATCCATTCATTGGTCATGTGCGGGCGAAAACCACCACCCGGTATCGCCTCGCGCCAGGCGCGGACTTTTGCCGCCAGGCGCAGCGGCCCGTGCCTGTCGTGGGTGGCGTGCGGGTAGGTGAGCCAGCCGTCGGCATGCTCGCCGAGCCATTGCAGGCTTTGCCGCGACGAGCCGGTCATCACCAGCGGGATGCGCCCGCAGACAGGCGCGGGCAGCAGGCGGGCGCCGTGCAGTTGCCCCAGCGGTGAGTCGATCGGCCCAGGTTGCTGGGCCAGCAGCCGACGGAAGTAGTCCACGCCCTGGGCAAAGCGCTCGCCACGGTTATCGTGGTCCAGGCCGTAGGCCGGGAACTCCACGGGCCGGTCCCCCGAAGCGATGCCCAGCACCAGGCGCCCGCCCGACAGGTTGTCGAGGGTGGCCGCGGCCTTGGCCAGGTCGATGGGGTGGCGCAGGGGGAAGACGGTACTGCCGGTCACCAGGGCGATGTGTTCGGTATGGGCGGCCAGATAGGCGAGGTAGGCAAATGGGTCGAAGACCTGCCCGGCATCGCCAAAGTGCGGGTCGAACAACGGCACGTCACGCACCCAGACCGCCGCGAAACCCAACTGGTCGATCTTGCTGACCAGGCGCGCCTGGCCGGACAGCACACGCATATCGCCGTCATAGAAGCGCAGCGGCATGAAGATGCCCAGCGTCAGCGTGTCGGGGGCGAACATGCGCCGGTAGCCAGGATGCTCGCGGAAGGCGTCGGCGTTGGCGCCACAGGTGCTCGGGGTGGTGTTCATAACTGCTCCTTGGGTCAGCGTGTTCACGGCCCGGTGGCCGGGGCGGGTAGGCAGATACCGCGTTGCACGGCCGGGCGCCGTTCGACCTGCCGGTACCAGCGCACCAGGTGGCGGTAGGCGCTGAAATCAAAGCCCACCAGGGCTGCGATATGCAGCCAGGCGAAGGTGGCGATGTCGGCAATCGAATAAGCGTCCCCAGCCAGCCACGAGCGGCTGGCCAGGTGCTGGTCGAGCGTCTCGAAGGTGCTTTCGGTCAGGCTGCGGTAGCGCTGCAGCGCCGCCGGGTTGGGCACGGCCTCGAAGCACTCGAAATGCACGCGCTGGCCGAGCAGGGGCCCCATGCTGGCGCTGTGGTACATCAGCCAGGTGATCGCGGCCCAGCGGGGCTGCGCTGCCTGATCGAGCAACTGGCCGCTGAGCTGAGCCAGGTAAAGCAGGATGGCGGCGGACTCGAACAGCACGATGTCGGCATCACGGTCGACCAGCACGGGTATGCGGCCTGCCGGGTTGAGCGCGAGAAAGTCTGGTTGCATGTGCTCGCCGTGCTCGATGCGGACATGCTCCAGGCGATAGGCCAGGCCCATTTCTTCCAGTGCGATGGTGATTTTGAAGCCGTTGGGGGAGCTGTCGGTGTAGAGAACAAGGGAGGGGGCTTGCATGCTGGATAACCTCAGGGAAACTAACGTAAGTTGTTTGGCCTGAGCGCTATCCTATGCATGCTGTGTACGTATTTAAAACGATAGCTTCTGCCACCAGAATTAGATTTTCTAAATCAAGGAATCCCTATGGGCGCTGTCCTGCCATTGCTCGCCTTGCGCGCTTTTACCGAAACCACTCGCCTGGGCAGCCTGAAGGCCGCTGCCGAGCGCATGGGGGTGACGCCGGGGGCGATCAGCCAGCAGATCCGCCAGCTGGAGGACCGCCTTGGCGTCAGCTTGCTGACCCGCAGCCGCCATGGTGTGCAGCTCACCGAGGCGGGAGCGGCGCTGTACCCTGGCCTCTTGCGTGGCTTCGGCGAGATCGAGAACGCGTTGCTGGACCTGGACGCGTTGGTGGGCGCCAGCACCTTGACCATCAGTACCCAGCCCTCGTTCGCCTCCAGCTGGCTGGTGCCGCGCCTGGCCGCTTTCAATGCGCTGCATCCGCATATCGAGGTGCGCGTGGAGGCTACCGCGCAACTGGTCGACCTGCAGCGCGGGCGTGTCGATATCGCATTGCGCCATGGCTTGGGCGACTATCCGGGGCTTGAATCGATCCCCTTCCTGGCACCGGTGCTGCTGCCCGTCTGCAGCCCGGCCCTGCTCGCCGGCGGGCCGCTGCTGCGCGAGCCGCAGGACTGCCTGCAATACCCGCTGCTGCAGGAGGCCGAGCGCGCCGACTGGGCGCTGTGGTTGCAGGCCCATGGCGTGGTGGCGGACAGCCGCAGCAGGCGCGGGCCGAGCTTTGACGAGGACTTGCTGCTGTTGCGTGCGGCCGTCGGTGGCCAGGGCATCGCGCTGGTGCAGGCGCAGCATGCCGAGGAAGACCTGCGCGAGGGTCGGTTGGTGGTGGCCTTGGACCGGCCCTGGCCGTCGCGTTTCGCCTACTACGTGGTCGCCCGCAGGGAGAAGCTCGAACGACCGCCGGTGCGGACGTTCATCGACTGGCTGGGCGGGCAGCTTGCCGAAGACTAGAGGGCAGGGGTTCGGGCTCACAGGTGCTCAAATCCATCGTCGCATCACCTTGATGCCGACCTGGGGCGGCAACATTTTAAAGTAACGAATGTTTCGTAAATTCACGCTTTTGGTGCGGGCACTGTTCCGGCAACGTGCATGGATGGGTTGTCAGGTATCACATAGCAAGTGTTATAAAAATAATAACCGATTGAAAAATATGTAGAAAACATCTGTTACGAAATTGGCATGTGGTTTGCTCCAAGGCTTTCTGTCCGGGCACGCGCCCGGGGTGTCGAACAGACCCTGTCGTCCCCACTCCTGGCATCAGGAATGTTCGACGACAGCTCAGAGCCTATGAGGACCTTCCAATGAAAGATGTGATTCAGCACCGTGATGTCGGCCATGCCTGCTGCGCAGTAGCCCGGCCGTTGGTGGTGGCGCTCGCGGCCCTGGCCGTCTTCGGCTCGGCCCAGGCTGCCGGGACTGATGCCGGGCAGTTGGGCGGCAAGCTGACCCCCCTGGGCGGCGAGGTGGCGGCCAACGCAGACGGCTCGATCCCGGCCTGGGTGGTCCCCGGCAAACAGGACTCGGGGTGGAGCTACGGCCAGGTGCGCGGCCAGTACTGGAAGTTCAAGGACGACAAGCCATTGTTCAGCATCGACGCCGGCAATGTGGCGCAACATGCCCAGCAACTGTCGCCAGGCCAGCTCGAGCTGTTCAAGAAGATCCCGGGTTATCGCATGGACGTCTACCCGACGCGGCGCAGCTGCGGCGCCCCGGACTTCGTGGTCGACAACACGCGCAAGAACGTCGGCTTCGCCACCCTCGACGGCGAGGGCCTGGCGTTGAAGGAGGCCCATGTTCCCGGCATTCCGTTCCCCCTGCCCACGACGGGGGCCGAGGTCATGTGGAACATGAAGATGCGCTACCGCGGGGTCGGCTTCGACATGTCCAAGACGGTCTCCGGTTTGTCGCCGCGCGAGGCCGGCGGGAGCTGGCTGCGCACTTCCACCGACTGGTTCATGTACACCCCTTGGGGGCAGAAGGGCAGTGCGCTGTTCTCCTCGTTCGACCGCCTGGAAGTGGCCACCTACTTCAACTACTACGAACCGGCCGCCCTGGCGGGCCAGGCGGGGGTGGTCACCACCAAGGCCGGGGAGCAGGCCAGCACCTTCTACTACTTCCCCGGGCAGCGACGGGTACGGCGCATGCCGTCGTACTCCTACGATGCACCGCAGATCGGCCTGGACAACCAGTACACCATCGACGAGTCGAACATCTTCTTCGGCCCCATGGACCGCTTCGACTGGAAGCTGGTCGGCAAGCAGGAACTGCTGGTGCCGTACAACGCGTTCGGGGCCTATGACGGTTCGGCGCGCATCGAGGATGTCGCGCAGCAGAGCGCCATCGCGCCCCAGGCCCGCCGCTACGAGCTGCACCGGGTCTGGGTGGTGGAGGCCAACGTGCGCCAGGGCATGCGCCACCAGGCGCCCAAGCGGGTGTTCTACATCGACGAGGACAGTTGGAACGGCCTGATGGCGGTCGACTACGACAAACAGGGGCAGATCTGGAAGGTCCGCGAGGGCTACACCATCCCGGTCTACGAGACCGGCACCTGCGACATGGAGGCCCAGGCCCAGTACAACCTGGTCGATGGCCGCTACCTCTACGACATGACCTCCATCGGCGTTGGCAAGAAGGATCACCGCTGGCTCACCGAGGATGCCGGCAACCCGCGCCTGAAGCGCGACTTCTACACCTCCGACAACCTGCGGGCCATCAGCGAACGTTGAACCTTCACCTCTAGAGCGCCGTCATGAAAACAACAATCACAAAAGTTTCAGGCCTTGCTATTGCGTGCATGACCCCCTTGGCAATGGGGTTCACCTTTGAAACCGAATCCGTCAGGGGGTCTTTCGACTCGACGATCTCCTATGGCATGGGCGTGCGCACCGAGTCGCAGGGTTGCAACCTGATCAACCAGGGCGCAACGGGCCATCACCCTCCCGCGGGGTGCCTGGCCCAGACTTCCGGTATCGGCGACCAGGGCGATCTCAACTACGACAAGGGCGACCTGTTCACCCACTACCTCAAGGGCACCCACGAGCTGCTGCTAAAGATGCCCGAGGATTTCACCTTCATGGCCCGGGGCAGCTGGATTCGCGACTTCGCCGCCAGCGACACGACGGGCGCGTTGTCCTTCAACACACCGGCGGATGTGGGCAGCGACGGGCTGACCCGTTCGGCGCGTGATGACCTCGCATTCAAGGCGCGCCTGCTCGACCTTTGGGTGAGCAAGGGCTTCGACGTGGGCGATCAGCGCGTGCGTACACGGCTGGGCAACCAGGTGATCAACTGGGGCGAAAGCCTGTTCGTGCAGGGTGGCATCAACAACACCAACGCCTACGATGTGCAGGCCTTGTCGCGCCCGGGCGTGCAGCTCAAGGAAGCCGTGCTGCCGGCGCCGATGCTCAGCGTCGCCTCTGGCCTTGGGGCTGGGGTCAATGTCGAGGCCTATTACCAGTTCGCCTGGAACAAGAGCGAACTGCCGCCGGTGGGCAGCTACTGGTCGTACACCGCCGCGCTCGGCAAGGGCATGAAGTCGTACGGTTTCGACGACAAGAACGCCCGCGACAGTGGCCAGTGGGGGCTTTCGCTGCGCTGGCAGCCGCAGGACAGCGACCTCAACCTGGGCGTGTACGTGATGCGCTACCACGACAAGCTGCCTTCGCTGACCACCCGGCTGCTCGATCCGGACACCTTCGCCGTGTCGCAGAAATGGGTCTATCCCGAAGACCGGATGATGTATGGCATCAGTGCCAACCTGCCGCTTGGCGACTGGGCGGTGGGCACCGAGCTGTCCTACCGGCCCAAGGATGCCGTCGCCCTGAACCCGGTGCTCGACCTGTGCGCGAACAACGGGGGCAAGTGCTGGAAGGACGAGAAGAAGTTCCAGTGGCACCTCACCGGGCTGTACAGCATGACGCCTTCCAATTCGCCGCGGCTGCTGGACCTGACCGGGGCAAGCACCGGCACCCTGCTGACCGAGCTGGTGGTCATCAAGTACCCGGGGCTGCACGACAGCTACGACGGCGAGGTGATCGCCGCCGGGGCCAACACCTGGCAACTGGACCCGGCCAGCGCGCCGAAAGGCCACGGCGACAAGACCTCCTCGGGGATAAACCTGGACTTCAGCCTGACCTACGACGGCACCCTGCTGCCCGGCTGGCAGGTGACCCCGGGCATCTTCTATGCGCGCTCGCTGGGCGGGCGCACGCCCAACCTGGCGGCGACCTTCACCGAGGACGCCAGCAGCCTGAACCTGTACCTCAACTTCGTGCGCAACCCCGCCAGTTGGCAGGTGTCGTTCAACTACGCCAAGTTCATGGGCGGTGACACGGCCTACGACCAACTGCTGCGTGACCGCGACTATGTCGGCGTGGTTCTGTCGCGCACTCTGTGAGGCCTGCCGTGAACATGTCTATCGATGTATCGAAGCAATCGCTGCGCGGCGTCCTGCCGCGCATCGAGGCCGGTCTGTTCGGGCACCGGCGTGTGGTCCTGCTTATCCTGGCCTTGTTCACCGCGGTGATGGCCTGGTTCGCGGTGCAGTTGCGCATGGATGCCGGGTTCGAGAAACAGCTGCCGATCGGCCACGAGTACGTGGAAACCTTTAGGCAGTACCGTGGCGACTTGTTGGGTGCGAACCGTCTGACCCTGGTGGTCAGGGCCCGCGAAGGCAGCATCTGGAGCGAGGCGGGCCTGCGTCGTCTGTACGATGTGACCCAGGCGGTGACGTTCCTGCCCGGCATCTCGCGCAGCAGCGTGCGCTCGCTGTGGACGCCCAACGCGTTCGTCAACGAGATCACCGAGGAGGGGTTCCGGGCCGACCCGCTGGTGCCCGGGACGGTGACGCCCGAGCGGCTGGACAGCGCCATCATCGCCCGGATCGCCGACTCGACCGCCCAGGGCGGCTTCATCGGCACCCTGGTTTCCCGTGACCAGCGCAGCGCGATGATTACCGCCGAGCTCAACGAGCGTGATGCCAACGGTGAGCGCCTGGATTACGTGGCCTATAACCGAGTGCTGGAGGAGCAGATCCGCCAACGGTTCGAGGATGCGCAGTTCGAGGTGCAGATCATCGGCTTCGCCAAGCAGATCGGCGATATCGCCGATGGCGCGGCGGCGGTGCTGGAGTTCTGCCTGCTGGCGCTGTTGCTGACTGCGGTGGCGGTGTACTGGTACTGCCATTCGCTGCGCTTCACCTTGCTGGCGCTGGGCTGTTCGCTGACCTCGTTGGTCTGGCAGTTCGGCAGCCTGCGCTTGCTGGGCTACGGGCTCGATCCGCTGGCGGTGCTGGTGCCGTTCCTGGTGTTCGCCATCGGTGTCTCCCATGGGGTACAGCAGATCAACTACATCGTCCGCGAGATCGCCGCCGGCAGCACGGTCGCGGTGGCGGCGCGCTCGAGCTTCCGCGGGTTGCTGGTGCCGGGCACCTTGGCGTTGGTGACGGCCTTCGTGTCGTTCGTCACCCTGTTGCTGATCCCCATCCCCATGGTGCGCGAGCTGGCGATCACCGCGGCGCTCGGTGTGGCCTTCAAGATTGTCACCAACCTGGTCATGTTGCCGCTGGTAGCCTCGATGCTCAAGGTCGATGGCCGTTACGCGGCCCGCGAGGAGTCCGCCCGCGAGCGTCGCGCCGCACGCCTGGCGTGGCTGGCCGCGCTGGCCGAATGGCGCAATGCGCGCTGGGTCATGCTGGCGGCCTTGCTGGTGTTCGCCACGGCCGTCTGGCAGAGCCACGACCGCGTGGTCGGTTCGCTGCAGGCCGGGGCACCGGAGCTGCGCGAGGACGCGCGCTTCAACCGCGACGCGCTGGCCATCGCCAGCCACTACGACATCGGCCTCGACTGGCTCAGCGTGGTCTTCGAAGTGCAGCCCGAGCGGCTGGGTGACGCAGGTGGCAACGCCTGCGAGGACGTCGAGCTGGGGCAATACCAGGACCGCTTCGCGTGGGCGATGGAAGGGGTGCCGGGGGTGCTTTCGGTGGCATCGTTCTCCTCGGCCATGCGTCAGTTCAACGAAGGCTACAACGAGGGCAACCCAAAGATGAGCGCGGTGCCGATCGATGCGCTGAACTATTCGTCGCTGGCCGCCGAAGTGGCGCGCAGCCCAGGCCTGATGCGCAACGATTGCAGCATGACCGCGGTGCATCTGTACCTGGCGGACCACAAGGCCACCACCATCGGCCGGGTGATCGAGGCGGCCAAGACGTTCCGCGCCGAGCAGCCGTTGCCCGGCGTTGCCGTGCGCCTGGCCGCCGGCAACGCCGGGGTGATCGCCGCCATCAACGAGGAGGTGGAGAAGAGCGAGACGCCGATGCTGCTGTATGTCTACGCCGCCATCGCCTTGCTGGTGCTGGTGGTGTATCGCGACTGGCGCGCCGTGCTGGTGTGCTGCCTGCCGCTGACCATTGGCACCTTCATCGGCTACTGGTTCATGAAAGAGCTGCAGATCGGCCTGACCATCGCCACGCTGCCGGTGATGGTGCTGGCCGTGGGCATCGGGGTGGATTACGCCTTCTACATCTACAACCGCATCCAGTTGCACCAGGCCGATGGCCAGCCGATCGAAGTCGCGGTGGCGCTGTCGCTGCGCGAGGTGGGCATGGCGACCATCTTCACCGCCATCACCCTGGCGGTCGGCGTGGCCACCTGGGCGTTTTCCGCGCTCAAGTTCCAGGCGGACATGGGCAAGCTGCTGGCCTTCATGTTCATGGTCAACATGGTGATGGCCATGACCGTATTGCCGGCGTTCGCGGTCTGGCTGGAGCGGGTCTTCCCGCGCAAGCGCCCGGTGCGCAGGATCGGCGCGCTGGCGCATTGAGGAGAGCGGTATGGGATACCTGAAAACACTGTTGGGCGTCATTTTATTGGGCGTGTCCGCTATGGCCGGTGCCCTCGAAGCGGTGTCGGCGGCGCCTGTCGCGCACGCTGCCCAGGCCATGCTGTTGGGGGCTGCCTGGGCGCAGAAGCGGGTGGTCGCGGTGGGCGACCACGGCATCGTGCTGCTTTCCGATGACCACGGGCGCAGCTACCGCCAGGCCCGCGCCGTGCCCGTGTCCAGCAGCCTGACCGGCGTCAGCTTCGCCGATGCCAGGCATGGCTGGGCGGTGGGCCATTGGGGGGCGATTGTTGCCAGCGACGATGGCGGCGAGCATTGGCAGGTTCAGCGCCTGACCCCTGACCAGGACAGGCCGCTGTTCGCCGTTCACTTCTTCGACAACCTGCGGGGCGTGGCGGTGGGGCTGTGGTCGCTGGTGCTGACCACCGACGATGGCGGGGCGACCTGGACCGAGCGCGATTTGCCGGCGCCGGCAGGCGCAGGCCGCGCGGACCTCAACCTGATGAGCCTGTTCGTCGATGGTCGTCAGCAGACGCTCTATGCCACGGCCGAACGCGGGCAGCTGTTGCGCTCCGACGACCGGGGGCAGACCTGGCGATACCTGGACACCGGCTACGACGGCACGCTCTGGACGGGCGCCGTGTTGCCCGATGGCGGACTGTTGGTGGGGGGCCAGCGTGGCACCTTGTTGCGCGGGACGCCTGACGGCGCGTCGTGGCAGCGCATTGCGCTGGACAGCCGCAGTTCGATCACCTCCATCGCTGTGGACGGCCAGCAAGTGGTAGCGGTGGGGCTCGATGGCCTGCAGGCGCGCAGCGAGGATGTTGGGCGGACGTTCACGCTGTCACGCCGCGAGGATGGTGTGTCGCTGACCGCCGTGCTGGCCGGTGGCGAGGATGGACCGTTGCTGTTTTCCCGGCGCGGACCGGGGAAAGCTTTGCCTTGAAGTGTGTGCCGCCTGTGGCAGCGAGCGTCACAGGCACATCGTCCTGACCCTGTACGTACCCCTCGCGAGCCTCGCCAAGGACGCTCTTGATTTAAATACATAACACTAGTTGCGTTAAATCGATCAGCGCAGTAGAGTCAAAAAAACAACAACAAGCCGCAGGAGGATCGCCATGTGTGCCAGCCGCTTCTCAAGCGTCAGCCGCCCAGCGGTTCCACCGCTGCCTGGAGCGCGTGCATGAACACTTTCAGCGACACACCGCAGCCAAACCCCGGTTCGCAGCAGTTCCGCCTGCTAGGCGGCTGGGTCGAACGCCCGGACGATGTGCAACCCGCCCTGGAAGGCGATGTCAGCGCCGACGTGGTCATCATCGGCGCAGGTTTTGCCGGCCTGTCCACGGCACTGGAGCTGACTGCGCTGGGTGCCAGCGTGGTGGTTCTGGAGCAGGACTTCGCAGGCTTCGGCGCCAGTGGGCGCAACGCCGGGTACCTGGCCGGCAGCATGGGTGTGGAATTCGAGCTGTTCCACAAACGGGTGGGCGTTGAGCAGGCGCGGAAAATCGTCGCGTTCTACGATGAAGGCGTCAGCTACGTGGAACGGCGCCTGCGTGAACTGGCCATCGACTGCGACTACAACCCCTCCGGCATCATTCGCGCCGCTGTGCATCCGTCCCAGGAGAAGAAGCTGCGCCATGGCATGGCGCTCGGGCAGCAACTGGGCTCTGTCACACGCTTCGTCGAGCCCGATGAAATGCGCGCGCGCGGTATCCCGCCAGCGTTTTTGTTCGGCTGTACGCAGCACGGTGGCACGCTCGATCCCGGCAAGTACGTCATGGGCCTGCGCCGCGCCGCCCTGCGGGCCGGGGTGCGGCTGTTCGAGCAGACCCGGCTGCTGTCCTATCAGGAAGGCGCAACCGTCATCTGCCGCAGCGAGCGCGGCAGTGCCAGCGCGCCGTTCATGGTTTTGGCCACCAATGCCTATACGCCGCAGTTGGGGCTGCTGCGCGACAAGGTGGTGCCGCTGCGAGTTTCGGCGATCGAGACCACCCCATTGTCCAAGGCGCAGCTACAGACCTTGGGATGGCAGGGCAGGGAAGGGATCGTCACCCCGCACTGGACCATGGAGAGTCATCGCCTGACGGCGCGTGACACCTTGCTGGTCACCACCAAGCAGCTTGGCTATGCCTACGGCTCGGCCACGCCCAACCAGCCGGACCTGTCCGCCTACAAGGCTTTGCAACAAGCCTTGGGCGAGCGCTTCCCGACGCTTCGCGGTACGCCGATCCGTGCTTGCTGGAGCGGTTACATCAGCCTGGCTTACGACGCCTTGCCCGTGGTCGGCGCCACGGGTGCCCGGCACAACATCCTCTACAGCGCCGGTTGCTCCGGGCATGGCGTCGGTACCCAGTCGCTGGTTGGCCACCTGTTGGCCGAACGCATCGGCGGGATCGAGCATCCGCTGCTGGCGGCGCTGCGCCACAAGACGCCTTCGACCTTGCCCGAACCGTTGCAGTGGTGCGCCATGCAGGCCGCCCTGGCGGGTGTGAATGGGCTCGACCGCCATCTGAATCGCAAAGTCCGGGCCGCCCAGGCCCAGTAACCCCTCGACAGCGCAGGCCGGCCGCCTGAGGCCGACTCGCGCTCGCAAACTTGGAGCAATCATGAACAGCAATACGAACGATGCCGTCCGGATAACGGCCTGGGCCGCGATCCTGGGCGGTCTGTTTGCCTACCTGAACGTCGGCTTCATGCTGATGGTGACCCACGGCGACATGACGGTGACCCTGGATGGCGCGCAGATGCTGAGTTTGCCAGCGCAGCTGCGGCAGTACTTCAGGCTGTCGATGTTCGCCGACCTGCTGGGTTTCTACCTGCCGTTGCTGGTGATCGGCGGCTACCTCTGGCGGGCGTTCCGTGACCAGGCCGGCGCATTGGGTGACGTGGCCGCCCTGGCCATTACCACTTACGTGGTGCTGGGCGTGGTCGGCGCCGGCTTGCAGCTGTCGGTGCTCAACCCCCTCGCGGCGCTTCACCAGGGCGGCTCACCGGCGGTGCAGGCCGCCGCCGAAGTCACCTGGACCAGCATCGCGGTGGGCAGCCAACGCGGGCTGTGGTGGTGCGAGGGGCCGGTCGTGCTGTTCTGGGGGCTGGTGGTCGGCAGCCAGTTGAAGCAGGCCGGTTGGGGGGCTTCGATCCTGTTGCCGCTGAAGATCGTCGGCTGGTGCTTCGGCCTGTACTTCATCGCGGGGTTTTTCCCGCAGCTCGATGCCCTGACCAATGCCCTGCTGGTCATCGTGGTGCTGATCTTCCCGTTCTGGATGGTGCTGTTCGGCGTGCAGTTGCGCCGACGCTCGCTGCGCCTTGCGCTTGGCGCGTGAACCGCAGGTTGGTCAGCCGTTCCACACGCCCCCCGAAGAGGGCGCGTACTCAAACTACAACCGTGCGAGGCTCCCGAAATGGCTGAAAAGCCCCCCTCCAATTCATTCGATCTCAAGCGTCGGCAATTGCTGAAGTTCGCCGGCGCCACGGCGGCCGTCGGTGGCCTGGGCCTGCACGCGTTGCCGGCGAGCGCCGCCGAAGGCACGGCCCGCGTTCGCGACAGCGACGATGGCGTGCTCGACGTCGCGATCATCGGTGCCGGCATGGCCGGGCTGACCGCCGCACGCGACCTGCAGAATGCAGGTTGCCAGTCATTCGTGGTGCTGGAGGCACGCAATCGTGTCGGCGGCCGGGTGCTGAACCATGACTTGGGCGGGGGCCAGATCTCCGAAGCCGGCGGCCAGTGGATCGGGCCTGGGCAAACTGCGGTGGCCGACCTGGCGCGTGAACTCCAGATAGACACTTTTCCGACCTACTACCAGGGCAAGACCGTGGTGCTTGGCGGGGAAGGGCGGCTCGAGGTCGACCTGCACGGCACCTTCGGCACGGACGAGCGCATCGGCGCCAAGCTCAGCGAACTGTCCAAGGTCGTGCCCTCTGGCGCCCCCTGGACTTCGCCAAGGGTTGCGGAGCTGGACAAGCTCTCGGTGGGCGAGTGGCTGGCCCGGCAAGGCATCAAGCCCGAAGAGCGATCGGGGTGGGACACCAGTCTGACCCTCACCGGCGGCGTGCCACCGGCCAGGATGGGGTTGTTGCATTTCCTGTCGATGATCAATTCGGCGAGCTGCGACTACATGAAGCTCGACTCGATCAAGGACAGTGCGCAGGGCACACGCTTCGTCGGCGGCTCGCAGCTGTTGTGCACGCGCATGGCCGAGGCGCTGGGTGACAAGCTGCGCCTGGCCTGCCCGGTGCGCGAGATCGCCGACTGGGACCGTGAGGTGGTGAGGCTGGTCACCGACCAGGGCGAGGTCCGCGCACGCCGGGTCATCGTGGCGATCCATCCTGCGCTGTGCAACCAGGTACGCTTTCAGCCCGCACTCCCCGAAGGCCGGGCCGCGCTGCAACGTGCCTGGCCCGCCCACAGCCCGGCACGCAAGACCGCCATGGTCTACAAGCGGCCGTTCTGGCGCGACAAGGGGCTCAATGGCCACACCGTAGAGGTGAAGGGGCAGGTGCTGTGGGCGTGGGACAACTCGCCGCCCAATGGCGAAATCGGCGTGATCAACGCTTTTATCGTCAACGCCATGGTGCCGTCCGAACCTGCCGCGGCGCAGCGTGCGTTGGCGCAAATCTACGCACGGTCCCTGGGTGACGAAGCGCTGAAGCCCATCGGCTATCACGACCATGACTGGGGGCAGGCCGACCCATGGAGCATCACCTGCGTATCGGCAATCCCGCCCGGCTTCTGGAGCCAGCATGGCGAGTCCCTGCGTCCGGCCTGCGGCAACCTGATCTGGTCGGGGACCGAAACCGCCGAAATCTGGGCGGGCTACATGGATGGCGCGGTGCGTTCGGGTCATCAGGGCGCGCTGCAGGCACTCGCTTCGCTGCGTCAGGCTTGAGGAGTGGTCATGAAAAAGAAACTGTTGTTGGCTACCGGCGCAGCGTTGGTGGTACTGCTGGCCCTGTTCGGGCGCGACCTGCTTGGGCTGTACCGGCTGCTGGACTATCTCGACACCACCACCCAGGCCTACGAGGCAGAGGGGCCCTGGCCACACACGGCGGATGCCTGCCTGGGTTGCCATGGTAAACAAGGCAGCTCCCTGCACCAGCGTTACCCGAGCCTGGCGGGGCAACCCGCCGAGTACCTGAAGGCACAACTGCACAACTTTGCCAGTGGCCAGCGCATGAACCCGAACATGCAGCCGTTGGCCATGAGCCTGACCGAAAAGCAGATCCTCGAACTGAGCGATTACTACGCGCGTCAGCCGGCGCTCGACAACCACGGGTTCGACTCCGATCCAGCCCTGCGCGCGCAAGGCGGCAAGCTGGCGGCGGCGGGCGCTTGCATGGCCTGCCATGGTGAGCATCTGCTGGGGCAGGGGCCATTCCCCCGCCTGGCCGGGCAGGGCGCCGACTACCTCCTGGCACAACTGGATGCCTTTGCCGAGGGGCGGCGGACCGATCCGAGCGGGTCGATGAAGGCGATCAGCGCAACCTTGTCACCGGCGGATCGCAAGGCGCTCGCCCATTACCTTGCCTCGCTCGCCGCTGCGCCGAAATGACGTTCCGAATCCTATAGAAAAGAGAATTTCGCTATGGAAACCAAAGATGTTTTCGCCTTGCTCACCTGTGTGCTCCTGATCGCGTCCGGGGGCATCTATGGCATCAAGTTTCTGCGCAAGGGCAATTTCCTGCTGGGGATGGAGTGGTTGATCGTCGCGTTTTCCGGCAGCAACCTGTTGATCTTCCTGCTGACCCAATCGCAGATCTCCTATGGCATCTCGTTCTTCTGCGATGCCTTCTCCCGAGGCTTCGGCATCCCCATCGTCACGGTGCTCGGCCTGATGGCGGTGACCCACAACTACAAGCCTTCGAAGCTCAAGGACGCGGCGATCTTCGCGATCACCTTCGCCAGCACGCTGGTCATGATCAAGAGCGACTTCATGGCCAAGCCATTGCCTTACTTCTATGTCGTCATGTGGTGCGCCTATTCGGCCTACCTGGCGTACTTCATCGCCAGGCTGGCCCGCGCGGGTGAGCACCTGCATGCGCTGGGCGTGACCGTCGCGGCGATATCGGGATTGATCGTGGCATGCATCTACGACTTCTACCCGATCCCAGGCGACGACACCAAGGCGATTTTCCTGTCCATCGCCCTGGTCACCTGGTCGTACATGATGATCCAGCTGTACTACGCCTTCTTCGCCCTGGAGCGCGCCAAGGCCTGCGCGCGTTGATGCAGCCGTTCGCGGGCTCTGCGCAGCCTTGCAATCCACCCCGGAGTACATCCCATGTCCATTGAACAAGTCGCGCCGGCGGTCGAGCGCATGCGCGAGGTATTTACCCTCCAGCGCCAGGCGTTTGCCGAAGCACGCTATCCCTCGTACGTATCACGTCGAGCCAACCTTCAAGCGCTCAAGGCGCTGGTACTGGAGCACGCAGATGCGATCGCGGCGGCCATTTCCAGCGACTTCGGCCACCGTTCGGTACACGAGACCAAACTGCTGGACATCTTTGGCTTGGTCAGCGAAATCAATCATGCGATCAAAAGCCTGAAACGCTGGATGAAACCGCGCCAGCGCGGAGTCGGTCTCTGGTTCCAGCCCGGGCGTGCGGCCGTGCTCGCCCAGCCGCTCGGGGTGATCGGCATTGCCGCGCCCTGGAACTACCCCCTCTACCTGACCTTGGGGCCGCTGTGCGGCGCCCTGGCCGCCGGCAATCGCGCGATGATCAAGGTCGCCAGCGATTCGAGCCACTTCGGGCGGCTGCTGGCCGAGCTGCTGGGCAGGCGCTTTGCCGAGGACCTGGTAGCGGTCATCCAGCCAGGTCCCGGTATCAACGACGGCTTCTCGCGTTTGCCGTTCGATCATTTGATCTTCACCGGCTCGCCTGCGGTAGGCCGGCAGGTCATGCGCAACTGCAGCGAGAACCTCACCCCCGTGACCCTCGAACTCGGTGGCAAGTCCCCGACACTGGTGGCCCCCGATTACCCCTTGCGCAAAGCCGCCGACACCATCCTCTGGGGCAAGTGCCTCAATGCCGGGCAGACCTGCGTCGCCCCGGACTATCTGTTCCTGCGGCCGGCAGCGAAGAGGCGTTCATCGAGCATGCGAGCGCGGCGGTCAGCCGTCATTACCCGGTACCGCTGGCCGACAACCCGGACTACACCTGCATGATCAACCCGCGCCAGATGGCACGGGTCGAAGCCCTGCTGGCCGATGCCCGCGACAAGGGCGCGCGGGTCGTCGCCCTGGCCGACGCCGAAGGCGCCCGCCGGGTCGGCAAGCTGGCGCCGCATCTGGTGTTCGACGTGCGCGACGACATGCTCATCATGCAGGAGGAGATCTTCGGGCCCGTGCTGCCGGTGCTCGGTTATCGCCGGCTGGAAGAGGCGGTGGACTACATCAACGCCCACGAACGACCACTGGCCTTGTACCTGTTCGATGAGGACCAGGGGCGTGTCGAGACGCTGCTGCGACAGACGATCTCCGGCGGTGTCTCGGTCAACAGCGTGATGCTGCACGTGCTGCAGGAGAACCTGCCATTCGGTGGGGTCGGCCACTCGGGGCTGGGCCACTATCACGCCGAAGAGGGTTTCCAGACATTCAGCAAGATGCGGCCGATTTTCTATCAAGCCAAGCGCAACGGCAGCTTCCTGCTCAAACCGCCCTACGGTCGCCTCACCCAGGCGCTGCTGCGTCTGATGCTGCGCTGAGGCTCGGTGTGCTGGGCGGGCATGACGAAGTCGCTCCGAGTTGACGCTGCTCCCGTGATCGTCATGCCCTTTTGGGCGCCCTTCGGGGTAATACCTGTCAGTTAGCGTCACTGGGGCTGCTACACAACCCATCGCCGGCAAGCCGGCTCCCACAGGGACCGCGCATTTAGTGAGGCCTGCGCTGTATTTGTGGGAGCCGGCTTGCCGGCGATGGGCCGCAAAGCGGCCCCTATCGCTTAACTGACTGGCATTACCCTTCGGGGCGCCTTTTTTTCCGGGGTGCTGCGTCAGGGGCAGGCTGGTGGAGCTTTCACACAGGACGCCACCGCCGGATTGCTCGTTGGGCGGTGGCGATGTGGATGGGTGGTTGAACGATATCAGCCCTGGGCGACCCACTCGGCGCCGCGCTCGGCGATCATGATCGTGGCGGCGTTGGTATTGCCGCCGACCAGCGTCGGCATGATCGAAGCATCGATCACTCGCAAGCCCTCGATGCCGTGAACGCGTAGCTGGCTGTCGACCACGGCCATGTCGTCCTGGCCCATCTTGCAGGTGCCGACCGGGTGGTAGATGGTGTCGGTGCGTTTGCGCAACAACTCGACCAGCTGTTCATCGCTGTGCAGGCCGGCGCTGTAGAAGTCGCGCAGGCCGAAGCTGGCCATCGGTGTCTGGGCGATGATCTCGCGGGTCATGCGGTAACCCTTGAGCAGGGTCTCGACGTCGTCGTCGTGGGCGAGCAGGTTCGGGTCGATGCGCGGGGCGACACGCGCGTCCGGCGAGGCCAGGCCCACGTTGCCGATGCTCTTGGGGCGCAACACGCAGACATGACAGCTGAAGCCGTGGCCCCAGTGCAGCTTGCGGTTGTGGTCATCGACCGTGCCGATTACTGAATGCAGCTGGATATCCGGTCGGGCGAGGGCCGCGTCGGTCTTCAGGAATGCACCGGCCTCGGCGCAGTTGCTGGACAAAGGGCCGCGACGGTGGCGCAGGTAATCATAGGTCGCCTTGCCCATCTTCAGGCTGCCCGCCAGGGACACGCCCAGCAGCGAGGTATCGCTGCTCTTGTAGCACAGCACCACATCGGGGTGATCGCGCAGGTTCTGGCCAACCCCCGGCAGCTCATGCTTGATGGCGATACCCTGGGGTTCGAGCTCGGCCCGTGGGCCGATGCCCGAGAGCATCAACAGATGCGGGCTGCCGAAGGTTCCCGCCGCCAGCAGCACTTCCTTGCGCGCCTTCAGGTGGACTCGTGTGCCCTTGACCAGTGCCTGCACGCCAGTGGCTCGGTCGCTCTGGAGCACGATGCTTTCGACATGGGTGTTGGTCAGCACCGTGAGGTTACGGCGCTGGCGCACCGGTTTCAGGAATGCGGTGGCCGTGCTCCAGCGCCGGCCATCGCGGATGGTCACGTCGTAATAGCCGACACCCTCTTGCCGGGCACCGTTGAAGTCTTCGTTGAAGCCGTGTCCGGCACGCAGGGCTGCTTCAACGAAGGCCTCGGTGACGACATGGCGATGCGCGGGGCCGACGTAAAGCTCGCCTTCGCCGCCGTGGTAGTCGTTGTCACCGCCATGGTGCATCTCGCTCTTGCGAAAGTAGGGCAGCACATCGTCGAACGACCAGCCTTCGTTGCCCAGCGCGTGCCAGTCGTTGTAATCGTCGTGATGGCCGCGGATATAGACCATGCCATTGATCGAGCTGCTGCCGCCGAGCACCTTGCCGCGAGGCTGGTAGCCATGGCGGCCGCCCAGACCCCGCTGCGCAGTGGTCTTGAACGCCCAGTTGACATGCCGTGTCGGCAGGATCGCGGCCACGCCGACGGGGGTGTGGATCAGCGGCGAGCGGTCTTCGGGGCCCGCTTCGATCAGGCCCACGGTGACGCCGGGGTCGGCGCTCAGGCGATTGGCAAGGACGCAGCCGGCGGAGCCTGCGCCGACGATCAGGTAGTCGAATTCCATCTTGTTGTTCTCGAGTGGGTGGCGAGGTAGAGGAGGCGAGCGGGCGGGCTAGCCGTCCCAGGCGGTGTACTGGTTGACGAAACGGGTGATGTTGCGTTGCGCCGCCTGGGCCTGGGGCAGGGCGGCAATCATCTGGAACACATGGGGCAGGCGCTTCCAGATCTCCAGGTGAACCGGCACGCCGGCCGCCGAGGCCTTGGCGGCGGCGCGCACCGAGTCATCCAGCAGCATCTCGGTGCTGCCTACCTGGAACAGCAGCGGCGGCAGGCCATCGAAGCGGCCGAACAGCGGCGATACCGCCGGCTGCCCGTGGGATTCGGCGGGGGCATAGAAACCGCGAATGCCGATGGCGAAGGCCGGGGTGAAGATCGGGTCATGGCGCGCATTGTCCAAGGCACTCGCGCCGCTGAGGGTGAAGTCGAGAAATGGCGAGAGCAGCACGGCGCAGCTCGGCAGGGGCGCGTCTTCGTCACGTAGCCGTTGCAGCAGCGCAAGCGCCAGGTTGCCGCCGGCGGAGTCGCCGGCGACGACGATGTCGCTGGCCTTGAAGCCCTGTCCAAGCAACCAGCGGTATGCGTCCAGCGCTTCGTGCAGTGCGGTTGGGAACGGATGCTCGGGGGCCAGGCGGTAGTCCAGCATCAAGGCCCGCGTCTTGAGTGGCCGGCACCAGCTCGCGACCATCGCGGCGTAGACCTCGGGGGTATAGGCAACGAAGGCGCCGCCATGGATGTACAGCAATACCCGTTCAGGTCGGCAATGGGCCGGCGTCAGCCATTGGGCGGCGACGCCGTTGCAGTTCACGTCGGAGCGGTGTACATCGGTCGGGAATGTCTTGGGCGCCTGGCCATCGAGCCGTTCGAACTGCTTGCGCAGCTTGCGGATGTCGATGCGTCGGCCATGCCCGGACTTCACCAGCAGGCGCAGCAGCAGGTTGAGCAGCCGGCTTTTCCAGCGGCCCTCTGCCGGGTCGATTTCACGGGTATGCAGCTGCGCCTTCATGACGTCACCTCGCGCTGGCTGGGGGTCGGCCAGCGGTAGTCGCGTAACTGTTCGCGCAGCAGCACCTTGCTGACCTTGCCGGTGGCGGTGTGCGGCAATGCCTCGATGAACACCACATCGTCGGGATAACAGAACCGCGCGACCTTGCCGGCGTAATGGGCCAGCAACGCTTCGCGGCTCACGGCCTGGCCTGGTTTGAGCACCACTACCAGCAACGGGCGCTCATCCCACTTCGGGTGGGCGATCCCCAGCGCGGCGGCTTCGGCGACCGCAGGGTGAGCCATGGCGATGTTTTCCAGGTCGATCGAGCTGATCCACTCGCCACCGGACTTGATCACATCCTTGGCGCGGTCGGTGATCTGCATGAAACCGTCGGGGTCGAGGGTGGCGACATCCCCGGTGGGGAACCAGCCATCCACCAGCGGGCTTGCCTCGCTGCCAAAGTACTGCTCGACCACCCAGTGGCCACGCACCAACAGGGCGCCCGCGGTCTTGCCGTCACGCGGCAGCTCGTTGCCATGGTCGTCCACGGTTTTCAGGTCCATGCCGAACGGCGGGCGTCCCTGCTTGACGCCGATGGCGAAGCGCGCCTCGTCATCCAGGCCAAGGTGCGAGGCCTTGAGTGTGTTCACCGTGCCCATCGGCGACAGCTCGGTCATGCCCCAGGCGTGTTGTAGTTGGATACCGAACTCTTGCTCGTAGCTGCGCATCATCGCCGGCGGGCAGGCGGCGCCGCCGACGATCATGCGCCGCAAGTGGGGAAGGCGGCTCGCGTGCTGGCGCATATGCTGCTGCAGGCTCAGCCACACGGTGGGCACGCCGGCCGAGAAGGTGACGCGTTCGCGCTCGAAGAGCGAAAAGATGCTCTCGCCGTCCAGGCAGGCGCCCGGAAACACCAGTTTGGCGCCCACCAGTGGCGCGGAGTAAGGCAGCCCCCACGCGTTGACGTGGAACATCGGCACCACCGGGGCGACGACGTCGCACGCAGACAGCGCCAGCGCGTCCGGCAGCGCGCTGGCCAGCGCATGCAACAAGGTGGCGCGGTGCGAGTAGAGCACCCCTTTGGGGTTGCCGGTGGTTCCCGAGGTGTAGCACAGCGCCGCCGCCGAATGCTCATCCAGCGCAGGCCAGGCGAAGTCCGCCGACTCGGCCGCCAAGAGCTCCTCGTAGCACAGCAGGTTGGCGATCCGCAGGGCTGGCATATGCGCACGGTCGGTCATCGCCACCCAGTGCCTGACGCCCGGGCAATCGGCGGCGATGGCCTCGACCAGTGCGGCGAAACTCAGGTCGAAGCACACGACCTCGTCCTTGGCGTCATTGATGATCCAGGCCACCTGTTCGGGGAACAGCCGGGGGTTGATGGTATGGGTGATCGCGCCAGTGCCCGATATCGCGTAGTACAGCTCGAAATGCCGGTAGCCATTCCAGGCCAGGGTACCCACGCGACTGCCGGGCCCGGTGCCGAGGCGGACCAGCGCGTGGGCGGCCTGCCTGGCCCGCCGGTGCGCATCGGCGTAGGTGTAGCGATGAACGGGACCTTCAAGGGTGCAGGAGACTATTTCCGTGTCGCCGTGATAGCGCTCGGCATGTTCGAGCAGCGAAGGGGTGGTCAGCGGCAGCGTCATCATTTGGCCTTGCATCGGGTTCTACCTTTCTTGTTGTCATGCCCCGGCCACGCTGGCCGTAGCCAGGTGAACGGGAACAGGGTGTGGTCAACCGGTGACGCGGGAAGGTCGTGGGGCAGGGATTTCCCGTGTGCTCTGTAGGAAGGCGAGGCGCGGATCTTCAACGGGATCCTTGAGCAGCATCTTCTTGTCGCGGCCGTAGTGCATGAAGACGAACCACGGGTAGGCCTTGCCTTGGCGCGGAAGAAACTGCTGGTCGCGCTGGATATAGCCGGACTTCATCGAATTCATGATCCCGTCGTCCAATGCGTTGCCGGCATCGTCGCGAGGGGTCACGACATCGAAGCCCTGCTGGTCCATGTAGTGGAAAAGCCGGCACAGGTACTTGGCCGCCAGGCCGACCTTGAGCGTCCAGGAAACGTTGGTGTAGCCGAAGATCCAGGCCAGGTTCGGCAGGTTTTCCAGGAGCACGCCCTTGTAGGTCATCTGCTCGCCGATCGGGTAGGGAGTGCCGTCCACCGACACGGCCATCCCGCCCAGCACCTGAAGCCTGAGACCGGTCGCCGCGATGATGATGTCGGCCGGCAAGTGCTTGCCGGACTTGAGCACAATGCCGTTTTCGCTGAAGCGCTCGATGTGATCGGTTTCGACCGAGGCCCGGCCACTGCGGATGGCCTTGAACAGGTCGCCATCGGGCACCGCGCACAGGCGCTCGTCCCACGGCATGTAATGGGGGGTGAAGTGGCGCATGTCGGCATCGGGGCCGACTTGGCGACGGACGTGCGAAAGGATGATCCTGCGCATCAGCCGCGGCCATTGCCGGCAGGCGATATAGGCCGCCCGATACAGCACGATATTGCGCTTGCGCGCCAGGCCATAGGCCCAGCGGGTGGGCATGATGCGCGAGAGCGCGGCGGTGAGAGTGTCGGTGGAAGGCAGCGAGTAGATATAGGACGGGGAGCGCTGCAGCATGGTGATATGCGCAGTCTTGTCGGCCATGGCCGGGATCAGCGTGGCTGCGGTGGCACCGCTGCCGATCACCACGACGTGCTTGCCGGTGTAGTCCAGGTCTTCGGGCCAGTGCTGCGGGTGGACCCGCACCCCTTTGAACGCCTCCTCGCCGGGAAAGCTCGGCAGGAAACCTTCGTCGTGGTTGTAGTAGCCAGTGCAGCACAGCAGGAACTTGCAGCTGTATTGCCGCACCGTTGCGCTGGCCTCATGCACGGCGCTGACCTGCCACAGGCGTTGCTGGCTGCACCAGTTGGCGCCGGTGATCTTCACGCCGTAATGGATCTTCTTGTCCAGGCCATGCTGCCTGGCCGTGTCCTGGATGTACTGGCGGATCGAGGCGCCGTCGGCGAGCACCTTGGGGCTGCGCCACAAGCGGAATTTGTAGCCGTAGCTGAGCATGTCCGAGTCGGACCGTATACCCGGGTAGCGGAACAGATCCCAGGTGCCGCCCATGCAGGCGCGCCGCTCGAGTATCGCCAGGCTGCGCTGAGGAAACTCCTGCGCCAGCTGGCACGCGGTACCGATGCCCGACAGGCCAGCGCCGATGATCAAGGTGTCGAAATGCTGATGGTTCATGAGGTCTCCGGGCCTGGCGGCCCAGGCTTGTACTTGTTGTTATGGCGGACTGTAGAGCGCGGAATACATTAACGCAACAGTTGTTATGTTTAGTGTCGGATCTACACCGCACAGACCCGACGGTCGCCGTGGCACAACTGCTCACGGGCAGCGTGTCGCGACGGTGGCCCTGTTCGAGACCGGCAGCTCTCGGTTTATCGAGTGCTCGGCGCGAGCCCTGCGATGTAGTGCGCCAGGGCCTGGAGCTCCTCCTCGGAAAGGCTGGCGGTGGTAGCGTTCATGGCGCCGCTGGGGTCGCTGCGCTGGCCACGTTTGAACGCCGCAAGCTGCTCCAGCAGGTAGGCCTGCCCTTGTCCTGCCAGGCGCGGCCCGACCGGGCCACCGGATAGCGTTTCGCCATGGCAGGCGGTGCAGCCTCGGGCGGCGGCACTGGCCTGGCCGCGGGCCCGCAAGGCGTCATCGGGGGGCGGTGCGTCGGTCACCCGGGGAACCTGGCGGGCGAAGTATTCGGCCAAGGCCTTGATCCGTTCATCGCTCAGGGCTGCCGCCAGCGGCTGCATCTGCGCGCTGTGTCGCGTGCCCTGGGCAAACGCCTGAAGCTGCGCCTGGATGTACGCTGCCGACTGCCCAGCGAGTGCGGGGTAGAGGCTGTTATGCGGTTGCCCGCGAACGCCATGGCAAAGCGAGCAGGCATCCTGGGGTTGCGGCCAGGCGCCGCCATTGGTCTCATAGCTGGCGTAATGCTGATCGAGGGCGTTCATGAACCTGTATCCCGCGAGCAGCTCCGGGCCATGGAAGGCCGTGACCCCAAGCAAGCCTGCGGCAAGCATTGCACTGCCCAGCAGCAGGGTGCGCCTTTTCATGCGTGCCTCCGGGTGCCGGCAAGTGCCTGCAGGGCTTCGAGCGCCGCGCGGTGACCGGCGCGTACCGCGCCGTCCATGCTGCTGGCCCACAAGTCCGCAGTCTCGGTGCCCGACCAGATCAAGCGGCCGACAGCAGGCTTGAGATAGCGGCCCCAGCGGGTCAGGAAACCGGGGGGAATGGAGCCGACGCAGGTCAAGGTCCAGGGGTCGACCTTGGCCCAGTCGTGATCGTGGAACTGTGTGACGTCGAGGGCTTCCTCGCCCAAGGCCTTGGCGTAGATGTTCGCGAGGGTGCGTGCGGCCTGCCCGGGTTCATCACTGAGCTGCGCGCTGCGCACGAAGCCCATTAATATGCCGACACTGCGGTCTGGCGGTGAGTTGTCGCAGGACAGAATCAGCGGCCCGTCGGCCTGTATGACTTGGCCGTTGAGCCCTTGGTCCCGCCAGAAGGGGCGCGCATAGACATGCACGGTCTTGCGCATGGGCGCCGAGGACGGCCACAGGCGTTGCAACTGGGCGCGGCCATCGGGCAGTGGCGGGTCGAAGACGATCTGGTTGCACAACGCCGGATGCAGGGCGGCGATGACCTGGCGTGCGCGGATAAGCCCCTGGTCGGTGTGGATCTCGACGATCTCCTGGTCCCAGCCGACGATCCGCCGCACCGGGCTGGACAGTTTCACCCGATCGCCCAGCGCCTGCGCCATGCGTGTGCATAGCACCTGTGAGCCACCTACGAAGCGGGTCTCCTGGGCGCCGCCCTTGAAGCCCTCGAGCTTTGCCATGCTGCAGTCGGCGGAGTTGATGAGGGAGAGGTAGTGCAGCAGGGACAGGCTGGAGGGTGGCGTGCCGGTGGTCAGGCCGATGGAAGTGTCGAAGGTCAGCCGGCTGGCGTTGTCGATGCCCTGGCTCGCCAGCCATTGGCCCACCGACAGCTTGTCGAGCGCCTCGGCGTCCGCCGCGGTCCAGGGCTCCTTGCCGGGTACCCGGCGCGACAGCTGGTTGAGCTTTTCGGTCACCGGGTGATGGGTGCCCTGGCCGCTGCTCAAGTCTTCCTCGTAGCGGGCTTCACCGACCAGGTAGACATTGCGCCCTTGGTAGTAGGTGGGGAAGGTTTCGACATCGAGCTCGCGTGCCAGGTCGAAGATCGCGGTTTGGCCCGGCCCGATCCATTCCCCGCCGGCTTCGGAGATCACGCCATTGCCAAGCGGGTGGTTGTAGGTGCGTCCGCCCACACGGTCGCGCGCTTCCAGCACGGCGAATGACGTGCATCCGGCGCGATGCAGGTCACGGGCCGCAGTCAGCCCGGCCAGCCCGGCACCAATGATCACCACGTCCAGCACCTGTTCGGGTTCTGCTCGCAAGGCTTGCGCCATGGCCCGTCCGCTGAGGGCGGCACCGCCGATCAAAGTGGCGCTGGCGAGTGCTTGCACGAGCAAGCGCCGCTGCCGCGCCGACAATGACAGTTCTGTGTTTTCCTGATCCATCTGCACCTCGGCCAACCTGTTCTTGTATTTAGATAACCTTAGTTATGTAAAATACTACTGCGCTCTTTCGGCAAAGGGAATACCCCCTGGACGGCGCTTGGTCAGGTTTGCTGGAGTCGGTGGATGAGATTCGCTGGGAGCGTGGCAGCGCCCTTGGGATCGAGCGCTGCGAAGTTATCGTCAGGCAGCTTGTTGCCACCGCACGATGGATTACTGGGCTTTGGCTCGGCCCTTAGCCACTGCCTTAGGCGGGGAGATGAGCAGGATCAGCGCGTCGAGCAGCGCCTGGCCACGCTTGGCACTGAACCGCTCTGGCTCGATGGGCATCATCATCAGCCAGCCGTCGCAGATGGTGCTGATCTGGTCGGCCAGCACATCGGCCGGAATATCGTCGCGGATCTTGCCCTGGGCCTGCCCTTGTTCGATCACCACGGTGAACACCTGGCGGAACTTCGCGTAGCGCTGCCTGATGATGTCGGCGAACACCGGTTCATGCCGGGCGTGGGCGAGCAACTGCAACCACGAGAGCCACATGGTCGATTCGTCGAAGTTGACCCATTGCAGCCATTGGCGAAGCAGCGAGGCGATGTCGAGAGTGGCCTGGTTGGTGGCCAGCAGCAGGTCGACCTGGTCGAACAGGCTCTGCGCGACCTCGCCGATCATGTCTTCCTTGTTGGCGAAGTAATAGGTCACCGCGCCCGTGGTACAGCCGGCCTGCTTGGCGACCTTGCGCATCGAGGCCCCGGCATAGCCTTCCTGGGCGATCACGGTGATCGCGGCCTCCAGCAGTTCCGCACGCTTTGCGTCGCGGTCGCCGACAGGCCTGCCGCGTCGGGCAACGGGTTCCGGCGCGCTGCCGTCTGCGCGTGAAGGGGCGGCTGTGGGGCGGGCTTTGGTCTCAGGCATGGGCGCTCAGAACTGTCGAGGTCGGTTGAAGGGGCGGGCACGGGTGTCGATGCGGGTGCAAAGGCCCCAGCATAGAGAAACTGCGTGAATAAAACATCCCGCCCCGGCGCAGCCTTGCCACCTGCGCATGCCCCGCTCAGGCGTCGCCACACCCCGCGACGGCCACGGCGCGAATCTCGACCCTCAACGGCGCCAGTGCCAGTTGGCTGATGCCCACCGCCGTCCATGACGGATAGCGCGCCGGAAAGTACACATCCTTCACCTGGGCAAACGCGGCCATGTCGGCTTGCAGGTGGGTGTGAAACGTCGTCAGCTCGACCACGTCCGCCAGGCTGGCACCGGCTGTCTCGAGGACCAGCTTCAGCGATTGGAAGGCCAGGTGCGACTGCTCGACGATACCCTGCGCAGGTTGCATGGCCGCGTCGACGCCCACCTGGCCCGAGACCCAGATCAGGTCACCCACGCGGGTGGCCTGGGAAAAGTGCAAGTTGTCGTAGTAAGCCTGGGTCGCAGGTGGATTGATGGACTGACGCTTGAGCGGTTTCGCATTCATCGAGGAACTCCTGTCAGACCACTTGGCGGAAGGTGGGGTGGCGGAACGGGGCGCCCGCGACCAGGTGTTCGAGCTCTTTTCTGAACAGCACGCCTTGCGGGGGGTAACCGGCATCGCTGTGGGCCGGGAGTGGGCTGAAGGTGGCGTCGTCGCCGAAGAAACGGAACACGAATGTCCGTCGGCTTGGGAAGTTCTCGTCCACTGGCGCGCCGCCATGCAAGGAGCCCGGGTGCAGCAGCACCACATCGCCAGGCTCCGTGGCCCAGGACAGGATGTCGTAGGCCTGCGGGTTTTCCCGGCGTTGCGCCTCGATATCCGGCAGGCGGGGCAGGGCGCCATTGCCGTGCAACGGCTGGGTCGGGTCATCCGGGTTGGTGAAGGTCGTGCCGTCATAGCGCGGCCCACGATGGGAGCCACGGATGATTTCCAGGGCGTTGCGCTTGGGCACGGCATCGAAGCTGATCCAGGCGTTGCCCCAGTGCTGGCCGGCCCAGGGCAGGTAGGAGGTGTCCTGATGCCACAGCGTCCGGGCGCCCTGGCCGCCGGCCTTGAGAAAGACCTCCTCGGCGAAGTACCAGACATTCCGCGAGCCCCAGAGATTTGCGAACAACGACCCCAGTGGCAGCTCCGCCACGAGCGCCTCGAGGCGCTCCTTGGCCAGTGGGTTGGCATTGTCGACGTGGGATTGCTGGACCGTCCCGGCGAACATCCGGGTGGCATGCGGGCCGTGGTTGAGCACGGCCCAGTCGTAGGCTTCGCGGCAGCGCGACAGTTGCTTCGGGTTCAGAAGCCCCTTGATCAACACCGCTCCGTCTTCGTGATAAGCCTTTTTCAGCGCGTTTTGCATGACTGTTCTCCTGGTGGGTTTACACAGGTGAACTTGAGGCTAGCAAGCAGATGATAATAACGCAACGATCGTTATTATAAATTGTGGCGAGGCAGCCACACACTGCCAGTCACCCTGGTTTTGCAAGGGGTCAAATCACCTTGACCGCACGCCCGATGAACTTGATGGGCCCTGTCGGCAGCCCAGTGGGCGAGCCACCGGCTTTCTCCAGGGTCAGCTCGAACAACTGGTTGGCCTCCAGCGGCGGCAGGCTCTGCAGTGGGACGCGATAGGGTTTGCCTGGCTGCACCAGGCCCAGCGAGACCGGTGTGCGCCAGCGCTCGCCTTTGGTCCAGAACTGCAGGGCCATGCCGTCGGGGACTTCGTCCTGCCCAAGCGGAATCAGCTCGATCATGCGGTTGTCGCTGGCCTGCACCACCCAGCCCGGGGCCTGGCTGCTCGGCGCCACCAACACCACCAGGTACTGGGTGGTGGGCGGTGGCGCAGTGAGCAGGAGAACGGCCAGCAGCACGCTTGCGGCCAACCCCGCGGCACTCAGCCCTTGCCACAGCCCGAGGCGTTGCCACCCGCGGGCACGCTGCTCAGTGGCAGGTGCGCTACATTCGTCAAGGCTGCGCTGGATACGGCCCCACAGGCGGGCGCTCGGCGGCAGCGGGGCAGCCAGCGTGGTCAGCTCCAGCAGGCGGGCCTCCCAGGCATCCACGGCGGCGCGCAAAGAGGGATCCGTGCCCAGGCGTTCGGCGACCGCGGCGTGTTGTTCGGGCGACAGTGTCCCCAGCACGTACTCCCCGGCGAGGGCGTCCAGCTCGCTATCAACTTCAGGTTTCATTCCAGGCACTCCCGCAGCGCCTTGAGGCTGCGCTTGATCCAGGCCTTGACGGTGCCCAGTGGCGCGCCCAGCAGCACGGCGATCTCGGCGTGGCTGCAACCATCCACATAGGCGTGCAGGATGCAGCGCCGCGGTGCGGCCTGCAGTTGTTCAAGGCAACGGTAGATCTTTGCCGAGCCTGACCAGAGTTCAACATCATCCAGCCCCCCGCTTGCCGGAGGCGCAATATCGATATCGGCTTCGTCCAGCACGGTTTCACGGCGGGTGTCGCGTATGGCATTCAGCGCCAGGTGGCGGGTAATGCAGTAGACCCAGCCCCGCGCCGATCCGCGCGCGGGGTCGAAGCTGGAGGCGCGTGTCCAGATACGAATGAAGGCATCGTGGACAATGTCCTGTGCCGTGGCGTCGTCACGCGCTATGCGCCGGGCAACGCCCAGCAAGCGCGCTCCTTCATGATCGTAGAGCGCTTGCAAGGCTCGCCGGTCACCCTGCGCACAGGCCGTGAGGCAGTGGTCGAAATCGAAGGTGGCGGCGGGTGAGTTCAACGTGTGCGGCTTCCTTGTGTCACGCAGGTTACCCCGGCCATGTGGCCGGGGGCTTGCCAACGAGCGTAGATGATCGATTGCAGGGCGTCCTCTCAGTCAACTTTCACTTGGCGGTCCAGAACACGTAGTCGGCCTGATACTTGACGATCTGCTGCGTGCCTTTGTTCTGCGCCGTGCAGTCGCTCGCCGGCGCCACGCCGCCGCGGGTGGCCAGGCGCTGGATGTAGCTGACCCCCTGCATGGCACCTTGGCCTTCGGCTGGATTGGCCTTGACCAACTGATAGGGCAGGTCGCCCTTGGCCGCTGGGGCCACCGCCAGCTGGGTGCCGGTGACTTTCGAGCCGTCCTTGGCCTGCCAGGTGGCTGGTGGGCCGAAGTAGTCCCCCACGGGTTTGCCGGAGCGGTCGTTGAGCACCGCCTTGGGGCCGACGAAGGTCCATTCGGTCTGGCCGGGGGTGTTGGCCTTGTCGCGGCACTCATAGGTGATCTCGCCGACGCCGACGGTTTCGAGCATGACATTGTGGCCATCGGGAACCTTGACGGCATCCGGCAGCATGGACTGGGCGTTGGCGCTCTGCAGCACCAGGGCGAGGCTGCAGGCGAGCAGGCAGGCGGAGGATTCGATGTTCATGGGGCAGTGCTCCTGAAAGGTCATTTGGCTGGGCGCTCACGGACCGCCCATTACCAGTACCCGCCAGCCGCCGATCTGGATGCACGCCGCGCAAGAATATTCGCCGCGGTGTACTGTTCCAGGATCGACGTGCAATGCCGAGCGCTACTCCACAGCCTCGACCAGCCCCTGGTCCTCGCCCAGGAAACCCCCGCTCTGATGCCGCCACAGGCGTGCATAGGTGCCGTTTTTTTCGAGTAGTTCGGCATGGCTGCCTTGTTCGATGATGCGCCCCTCGTCCATGACAATGAGCCGGTCCATGGCGGCGATCGTGGACAAGCGGTGGGCGATGGCGATGACGGTCTTGCCCTGCATCATGTCGTCGAGGCTTTCCTGGATCGCGACTTCGACCTCCGAATCCAGGGCGCTGGTGGCTTCGTCGAGCAACAGGATCGGCGCGTTCTTGAGCATTACCCGGGCAATGGCAATGCGCTGGCGCTGGCCACCGGACAGCTTGATGCCACGCTCGCCCACCAGGGTGTCGTAACCGCTGTGGCCTTGCCGATCGCTCAGCTGGCTGATGAAACCATCGGCCTGGGCGTTGGCCGCGGCGCTGCGGATCTGTGCCTCGGTCGCTTCGGGGCGGCCATAGGCGATGTTGTCGCGGATGGTACGGTGCAGCAACGACGTGTCCTGGGTGACCATGCCGATGGCGCTGCGCAGGCTGTCCTGGGTGACCTGGGCGATGTTCTGCCCGTCGATGCGGATCTCGCCGCTGTTGACGTCGTAGAAGCGCAGCAGCAGGTTGATCAACGTGGACTTGCCGGCGCCGGAGCGGCCCACCAGGCCGACTTTTTCGCCGGGGCGGATGTGCAGGGTCAGATCATCGAGCACCTGGCGTTCGCCGTTGTAGTTGAAGCTCACCTTGTCGAAGGTCACCGCGCCACCGCGGGTCACCAGCGTGCCGGCGTCGGGCGCATCCTGCACCTTGGGGCCGCGGGTCAGGGTGGCCATGCCGTCCTGCACGGTACCGATGTTTTCGAACAGGGAGGTCATCTGCCACATGATCCAGTGCGACATGCCGTTGATCCGCAGGGCCATGGCCGTGACCGCCGCCACGGCGCCCGCGCCGACCTGGCCCTGGTGCCAGAGCCACAGGGCATAGCCGCCGGCGTCCAGGATCAAGCCGACCACCAGCGCCTGGTTGACGATCTCGAACTGGCTGACCAGGCGCATCTGGCGAAATCCGGTGAGCTTGAAGTCTTCCATCGCCGCCCGCGCAAAGTGCGCTTCGCGTTTGGAATGAGAGAAGAGTTTTACCGTGGTGATGTTGGTGTAGGCGTCGGAGATGCGCCCGGTCATCGATGACCGCGCATGGGCCTGCTCCTGGCCGACCTTGCCCAGGCGCGGCACGAAGTACAGCATGGCCAGCCCGAACAGGGCGCCCCAGGCCAGGAACGGCAGCATCAGTTGCAGGGCGAAACCGCCGGCCAGGGCGATGATGGCGATGAAGTACACGCCGATGCCGGGCAGGACCTCGATCAGGGTGAACAGCACCTCGCGCACGGCCAGCGCGGTCTGCATCACCTTGGTGGTGACCCGGCCGGAAAACTCGTCGGAGAAGAACGACAGGCTCTGGCGCAGCATCAGCCGATGGAAATCCCAGCGCAGGCGCAGCGGCAGGTTGATCGCCAGCACCTGGTGCTGCATCAGGGTGCGCAGGGCCACCAGCACGATACTGCCCAGCAGCACGCCGCCGATGCTCCAGAGCACGCGGCTTTCCTGTTCGCTTGCGCCGCCCGCCTGCCAGGCGGGAAGCAGGTCGACCACCTGGCCAAGGAAGGAAAACAGCCAGGCTTCATAGATCGACACGCCAGCACTGAACAGCGCGAGGGCCAGGATGTACCCGCGCGCGCCCCGCGTGCAGGCCCACAAGAAGCGCAGCAGGCCTAGCGGTGGCGGTGGAATCTCATCAGGTGGGAAAGGGTCGAGCCATCGTTCAAAAACACGCAGCATGCTGGTCTCCGGAGGGGCGCGGCGTTGATAAGCAACGCCGTAGCGATGGTGCAACCATACCGCACATCGAGGTGTTCGCCTTGCCGCTCGTGTCCTCCTGAGGCCAGCTGCTGCCCAGTGTTATCCAGCGCAATCGGTCAGCAAGGCTGCGCCGCCATCCGATTGGAGACGTTGCGCCCGAGTACCAGTACCGCGACAAAACCGCAGCCCACCAGGGCCGTGGCCAAGCTCAACAGCACCGCGCTGCCCAGCTGGTCGACGATGCGCCCGCCGAAGAACGAGCCCAAGGCGATGATCACCTGGAACATGGCGACGAACAGCGGCATGCCGCGTTCGACGTCCTTGGGCGCCACCACGAACATCCAGATACTGGCGCAGGCCGGGAATGCGCCGAAGGCGAAGCCCCACAGCGCGATCAGCATCGCGGCGCCGGTCATGCCGGTGGCGAAGTAGGGGAACAGGGCGGTGCTGATGCCGATCATCAGGGCGACCAGCAACAGGGTGTGGCGCACGCTGCGGTTGGCGGCGAAACCGGCGAAGACGTTGCCGATCACCCCGGCCACGCCATACAGCAACAGCAGCGAACCAATGGTCGGCCCATCGAAACCGGCGCTCTGCTTGAAGAACGGTGCGACATAGGTATAGGCGGCAAAGTGCGCCAGGCCGATCAGCAGTACCGCGATCAACCCGACCCGCGCTTGCGGATTGACGAACAGCGCCGGCAGGTCGCTGATGCGAATGGCTTTGTCAGGGGTGAGCCGCGGCAGCAGGAAGATCTGCGCCAGCAGCACCGGCACGCCTACCAGCGCGGTGGCCAGGAAGGTCATGCGCCAGCCCATCAGGCCACTCAGCCAGGTGCCGACCGGCACCCCCAGCACGGTGGCCAGGGTCACGCCGACCATGATGATCGAGGTGGCCTGGGCCACGCCCACGCCCTTGGGTGCCAGCCGGCCACTGAGGGCAATGGCGGTCGCCCAGAAACCGCCGATGCTGATGCCCAGCAGCACGCGGCCGAACAGCAGCAGGCTGAAGTCGCTGGCGTAGGCCACGACGGCGTTGGCGAGGATCATGATCAGCGTCAGGCCGATCAGCAGGTAACGACGGTCCAGGGCGCCGATGCCCACCGACAGCAAGGGCGCGGCGAGGGCGGCCATGATGCCGGGCAGGGTGACCATCAGGCCAGCCTGCCCGGCGCTGATGCCCAGGTCGCTGGCGACATCGTTGAGTACGCCCACCGGGAGAAACTCACTGGTGACCAGGGCGAAGGCGCCCACGGCGACCGAGAGAATCGCCAGCCACTGTTGGCTGACGCTTTGTTGACTGTGTTCGGGGCGGCCGTGAGACGGCGGAGTGACGCTGGACATGGTGTTGGATTCCATGGGGGATGCCGCCTGGGGCGGACCGGGGAGCGGGAAAAATGGTTGGCGATTATAAGAGACGGATTTGCCGAGCCGACAGACGGGGCGCTCGATAGTAATCATCAGTGTGATCGATTGTTGTACCGCGAAAACTGACCACCCCTGGCACGCCTGAACCCGCTTGCAATATACATATGGAAATCCGTATATTCGTATCTCCATATGTATTGGTGCAGCCATGATAACCCCGCCCGATGTGTTCAAGAGCCTGTCTGACGAAACCCGTGCTCGCGCCAGCTTGCTGATCGCCAGTCTCGGTGAGCTGTGTGTCTGCGAGCTGATGTGCGCGCTGAACGACAGCCAGCCGAAGATCAGTCGCCACCTGGCGCAGCTGCGCAGCAGTGGCATGCTGCTGGACCGCCGCCAAGGGCAATGGGTGTATTACCGCCTCAACCCGGATCTGCCCTCCTGGGTACACGAGATCTTGCAGGCGACACTGCAGGCCAACACGCAATGGTTGGCAGAGAACACCCTGCGCCTGCAGAACATGGACGGTCGCCCCGTTCGTGACGCTGCCTGCTGCTGATCATCACTGTACGAGGTCATCATGCTGGTAGCGATTGCAGTCTTCGTTTTCACCCTCATCCTGGTCATCTGGCAGCCGAAGGGGCTTGGCGTTGGCTGGAGCGCAGCGCTCGGTGCCCTCATCGCCCTGGCGGCAGGCGCCGTTTCGCTGCACGACATCCCGACTGTGTGGGCCATCGTCTGGAACGCCACCGTCACCTTCATCGCCGTCATCATCATCAGCCTGCTGCTGGATGAGGCCGGTTTCTTCGAGTGGGCCGCGCTGCACGTGGCGCGCTGGGCAAACGGCAGCGGCTATCGCCTGTTCGCCTTCTGTGTGCTGCTCGGCGCCGCCATGTCGGCGCTGTTCGCCAACGATGGTGCGGCGCTGATCCTCACACCTATCGTCATGTCGATGCTGCTCGCGCTGCGTTTCTCGCCCGCCGCGACACTGGCCTTCGTCATGGCCGCCGGCTTCATCGCCGACACGGCGAGCCTGCCGTTGGTGGTCTCCAACCTGGTGAACATCGTCTCGGCCGACTACTTCAGGTTGGGCTTCAGCGAATACGCTGCGGTGATGGTGCCAGTGAATTTCGCCAGCGTGTCGGCAACCCTGCTGGTGCTGTTCCTGTTCTTCCGCCGTGATATCCCGAGACAGTACGCGGTCGCGGCCCTGAAGATGCCAAACGAGGCAATCCATGACCGCGCAACCTTCAAGGTTGGTGGCTGGGTGCTGCTGGTGTTGCTGATCGGCCTGTTCGCCCTGGAGCCACTGGGTATCCCGATCAGTGCGGTAGCAGCAACTTGTGCAGCGATCCTGCTTGCCGTCGCCGCCCGTGGCCATCGCATCTCGACCCGGCGTGTGCTGCGCGAGGCACCCTGGCAGGTGGTGATCTTTTCCCTCGGTATGTACCTGGTGGTATACGGGCTGAAGAACGCCGGCCTTACCGACATGCTCACCCACCTGTTCGACCGCCTTGCGCAGCAAGGGCTGTGGAGTGCCGCCATCGGCACCGGGCTGATCGCTGCATTGCTGTCCTCGGTCATGAACAACATGCCCAGCGTGCTGATCGGCGCTTTGTCGATCCAGGCCAGCGAGGCGCAAGGGCTGGTACGCGAGGCGATGATCTACGCCAACATCATCGGCTGCGACCTCGGCCCGAAAATCACCCCCATCGGCAGCCTCGCCACGCTGCTCTGGCTGCACGTGCTGGAGCGCAAAGGCATGCGCATCACCTGGGGTTACTACTTCAAAGTCGGCATCCTGCTGACGCTGCCAGTTCTACTGATCACCCTTTCGGCTCTGGCATTGCGCCTTAGCCTCTGAAACCCGCCACGAAGCGCAGGAGCTTTCATGCGAGTCCTATTCATGTGTACGGCCAACAGCTGCCGCAGCATCCTTTCCGAGGCCATGTTCAATCACCTGGCGCCTCACGGATTTGAAGCCGTCAGTTCCGGCAGTTTCCCGAAAGGCCAAGTGTTGCCTCGCAGCCTGACCACCTTGCAGCATGCCGGCATCTCGATCGAGGGTCTGAGCAGCAAGGGCAATGACGCGTTCGAGCGTTGCCCTCCTGACATCGTCATCACCGTTTGCGACAACGCTGCCGGCGAAGCCTGCCCGGTGTATTTCAGCCCTGCGCTGAAGACGCACTGGGGGCTGGAGGATCCGTCCGCTGTCGTGGCTGACGAAGCGTCGGTCGATGCTGCATTCCGCGCCACGCTGGCCCGGATCCAGTCTCGCTGCCAGGCCTTCTTCGCCCTGCCATTCGAAAATCTCGACCGTGAGCAGCTCAAAAACGAGCTGGATCGCATCGCTACGCTTTGAGCAGGATGTATGGACTTGAGACATCGCTGACACATGTGCGGGGACATGGTGGACACATTATCGCTTACCGTCGGGGTTGTTGAAGTCGATGGTTCGCAGCTTGTGCTGGCAGAAGTAAACATCAAAATGGTCAGGCCCTTGATCGCTGCGGCGGAGCGCCAACACATAGCCTGCTAGCGCCTTGGCTATCCGAAATGAGCGTTTCTTGAAGCGGAACTGACTGCTGTAGGGTTTCACCAAAATATCATCGGGACCGTATTCAACGGGCGGTAGACGGCTTGGGAAAGCCCGCCTGCTCATCTGGTAGCGATCTGCCGGTACTTTGTAGCCCAACTGCTGATGAGGACGCTTGTAGTTGTAAATGCCCCGCCAGAGGTCGAAAGCTTCTTGCGCTTCTCGCAGATCCCGAAAACTGCGCCCGGTTAGTACCTCGGCCTTGAGCGTCCGGTGGAATCGCTCATCCTTGCCATTGGTTTGTGGGTGGCCTGGCCTGCTGAAAGTCAGTCGAATTCCCAGACGAACCAGCCAGATACCTAGCGGTGTGAGTTCTCCGGGATTTCTTGGCGCCCCCCAGGGCGAGCCATTATCCGCGTTGATCTGCACGGGCAGTCCATACCGGCTGAACAGATCGGTCAGGTGCTCCATGACCAACCCTGTGCGCTGATGTGTGCAGGCCTGTATCACAAGGTTAAAGCGTGAGTGGTCATCAATCAGCGTCAGCGGATAACAAGGTCCCTGAGCCGTTTGGAAGAAACCTTTAAAATCGATCTGCCACAGATCATTCGGGGCTTCGCGCTCAAAGCGTGTCCATGGTTTAGCCGCCTCGGAGGCCTCCGCGGTGATCAATCCATGCCGATGCAGGACATTGGTTACGGTACTGGCACAGATGCGCTGATCAAGCAGGTGACTGATCTTTCGGCCACCCCACGTGGAGTGCTCCTTACGGATGGCAATCACTTCCTCTTCTAGCCCAGGCTGAGTCTTGCGAGGGCTGACGGCTGGCTTTCGAGAGCGCTCCTTCAAGCCGAGCAAGCCCTCCTGTCGAAATCGATTGAGCCATTTGTAACCCGTCTGAGGGCTAATGCCGAACCGGCGGCATAGCTCCCTCATATTGGCGCCCGGGTGATTGGCCAGGCTAACGAACTCTTCTCTTAAGCTCATGGCATCTCTCGCGTTCCAAGGCATGGTCGTATTCCCGGCAGATTGCTTGCCGAAAAGTGTCAACCATGTCTCCGCACACGTGTCCACCATGTGTCCGGTCCATACAGCAGGAGGAAACATGTCCGAGCAACTGCCTAATCTCGATCTCTCGCTGTTCGATCTACCGCCAGCGGCAACCCGCTCCAGCGAGCACAAACCGCGCATCCTGTTGCTGTATGGATCGACCCGCGAACGATCCTTCAGTCGCCTGCTGGTGGAGGAAGCTGCACGCCTGCTGGAGCACTTCGGTGCCGAGACCAGGGTCTTCAATCCTTCGGGCCTGCCGCTACCTGACGATGTGCCTGTCGAGCACCCCAAGGTGCAGGAGCTGCGTGATCTGGTGCAGTGGTCGGAAGGCCAGGTCTGGTGCTCGCCAGAGCGCCACGGTGCAATGTCAGCAGTGTTCAAGGCGCAGATCGACTGGATTCCTCTGGCACTGGGTGCGGTTCGCCCCACTCAAGGCAAGACCCTGGCGGTCATGCAGGTGTGTGGCGGCTCGCAGTCATTCAACGTGGTCAACCAGTTGCGCGTGCTTGGCCGCTGGATGCGCATGTTCACCATTCCCAACCAGTCTTCGCTGCCCAAAGCCTACCTTGAGTTTGATGACGCCGGGCGTATGAAACCCTCGCCGTACTACGATCGTGTGGTGGACGTCATGGAAGAACTGGTGAAGTTCACCGTTCTGTTGCGCGACCGCCAGGCGTTCTTGGTGGATCGCTATTCGGAACGCAAGGAAAACGCCGAGCAACTCTCTGCCCGTGTGAACCAGCGCTCGATCTGAGACGATGCCGCTTCAGTCGTCTCCACGTCCCACCGCTGGTCGCAAATAGCGAACGGCTGATGATGCTCATCACTCTCCTATTCTGAGCACCGCAGCAACGGATCCAGGCCCTCGAAGCTTAGTGTCCTAGCCCGTCGCTCGCTGTCCCGCCCGCCTCTCCTACCAGCCTTGCTGACGCAGGAAAGATACCGTGCGGTTAAAAAATGTCTGATCACGCCGGGCATCTCCGCCGGCGTCACCCGAGCAGCCTTGAACCAAGCGTCGAGATGCTCACTGCCTATGGCCTCCGGCCAGGAGCGCACTATGAACTTCGAAGAACGCGACAAGTACGGTATGTACAAGGGACGGACCGATTTCACTGTCGAGGGAGACCGCGGACCGGGGCCGCGGCTGATGGGGGCGGATACCCTCATCGGCAACGACGTGTATAACACGCAAGACGAAGACTTGGGTGACATCAAGGAAATCATGTTGGACACCGCCAGCGGCAAGGTTGCGTACGCTGTACTGTCGTTCGGCGGTTTCCTTGGGATGGGTGAAAAGCTGTTCGCCGTGCCGTGGGGGGCTTTGCGCCTGGATACGGTGAACAAGCGCTTCGTCCTTGATGCCGACAAGGACCGCCTGAAGAACGCCCCAGGCTTCGATAAGGACAACTGGCCAAACATGAGTGATCCGACTTGGGGCAGAGGTATCCACGACTACTACGGCACCACGTGGGAAAACGATCCCCGGCTGTGATGTGTCAACCTGCTTGGCCGGGCTCCCGGCCAAGCCTATCCTGATCAACAGGACCGTGACAGGCGGCTTTGGGTCGATGGACGTGCTCTTCGCAGCGAGAGCCACACGCCCTCGCAGCACGGTCTCCAGGCAGGCTGTGCAGTCACTCTGCGGTGCTTTCGTATCGCACCCATCCTGCAACCTCGGAACCTGCGACTACACGGTCTTTGGGGTGAATCCGACCTTCACTGACAGGCACCTCTGGGAAGTCAAATGGGCTCATGCCCTCAATGCAGGCCACATTGACTCCATACTGATCAGGCGCAGAACGGCGCTGGTGGAAGGTGTAGATGCCACACTTCGAGCAGAAGTAGTGCTTTGCTTCGCGTGTGTTGAACTGATAAAGAGTCAGCGCCTCTTCCCCTTTGGTAACAGTGATGTCGCCCAGGTTAGCTGATACCGCCACGGCACCACGCATACGGCAGAGAGAGCAGTTGCACCTACGCGCTGTATGCGTGCCGTCGGTCAAGCGCAATGAGAATTGCACCGTCCCACAATGGCAGGCTGCTTGATAGACAGGGCGGTTATCGTTTGTTTCATTGAGCATGGCATTCCTCTACTTGAGTCTGGGAAGTCAAAGTAGGAGTTAACGCTCCGCTTTGTCTGGGAACGGTTGTCCGGTCCGACAGGTTGGGGCGAGTATTTTGAGTCGTAAGCGATCACTCGCAGATGGTAGCGATCGCCCCAAGGCCGTCGTCGCGAAAGCCTTGCCCACTCTGGCCGCGGATCAATGGCGAGCGCAGGCATCGCATCCAAGTCAGGCGACGCCCTTGGCCTGTTGCTCCAGATGCACCTGCAATGCCGGATCGAGTTGCAGTGCGCCGGCCAGCTCATCCAGGTAGGCCCGCTCTGCTTCCTGCTGGTCATCCACCAGCATCACGCTGGCCAGGTACATTTCCGCGGCCATGGCCGGGTCCCGCGCCGACTGCGCCACCTCGGCAGCATCGAGTGGCTTGCTGACTTCTTCATCCAGCCATTGCTGCAGTTGCGGGTCGCTGGTCTGGCGTTTGATTTCGGCGTAGATCAACTGTTCTTCCTGCTGGTCGATGCGCCCATCGGCCTTGGCCGCCGCAATCAGCGCGCGCAGGATCGCATGGCTGTGATCCTCGGCCTCGGAGCCGGACAGTTGATCCACCGTGCGGACCGCCTGCTGCGGGGCTGCCGCCTGGCTGCGCTGCCAGTTCTGATAGGCCTTGAATGCCATCATCCCCAGTGACGCCAGGGCCGCGTAATTGACGCCGCCCGCGGAACGCCCCTGGGTAGAGCCGCCAGTGTTGCTGCCACCGCCGCCCAACAGACCGCCCAGCAAACCACCAAGGCCACCACCAGCCGTCGTACCGCCGCCGCCAAGCAGGCCGCCAAGCAAACCACCCAAGCCACCCAGGCTGTCTTGCGATGACCTGCCGCCGCTCCCTTGTTGCATCTGCGAAGCTTGTCCGGCCCGCAGCAGCTGTTCGAGTAGATCACTGGTATTCATGGCACCGCCCTCGTCGGTCGTGGTCGCCCAGACAAGCAACGATAGCCCCCTGAAGGCGATCCGCCATGACCGCCTGACCAATGGGGCGTTCGGCTCAATGCGTTGTCGATGCTCGGATTGAGGGAGGGCGATAGCGCCTGCGCAAGGTTGGTGGCAAAAGGCCGTATTCCTGCTCGCCTGATCCCTTGCCCCGCTATATCATTGCGCCCCCGCAGCTGAGGTGCTTGCTCGCTGATTGCAGCTGCCGATGGATCGAGACCCGCCCCAAGGATTTTTCATGCCTGGATTGCTCCGTGCGTTCGCACGTCTGTTACCGCTTGCCCTACTTACCGGCTGCGCCGCCAAATCCCCCGCCCTGGTCAGCGAGGCCCTGCAACCTGCCGCTGGTGGTCCAGTAACGTACCTGGTAGGCAGCATCGGCCCCCTTGGCCGCGATAGTGCCTACACCAACCAACGCATCCTCCTGCGCAAACGTGGCGCGCAGGACGGCGCGGCGGCATGGTGGGGTTTCGCCGAGGTGGCCCACACCCCGAAAGACATCGAAGAGGTGCGCGGCCCCGACAAGCAGGCGTTGCCCGGCGAGGCCAGCGTGTTCGTCATGCCCCTCAAGCCCGGCGACTACGAGTTCTATGACTTCCAGTTCTTCTGGAACGGCTACAACGGTGGCTACAGCTCCATCCGGGCACGGGAACAGTTTCTTGTGCCCATGCACCTGGAAGCAGGCAAGGCGTACTACATCGGCGAATTCCGTTCGCGTTGCCTCGGGCTTTCCGCGTGCCTGTTCTTTCATGGCGACCAACAGCCGCGCGATGAAGTGATCGCCCGGCGCTACACCCCCGGGTTGCCACCCCTGCAGGCCCTGAACTTGAACATGGCGCCGGCATTCCCCTTCGTCATGCCGCTGCCCCAAGCCGCCCAGCCGGCGAAGTGACCCGTACCCAGGAAACCCAGCAATGAAAAAGACTCTGTTCCTCAGCGCCAGCCTGCTGCTGGCCGGCTGCGCAGGTACCCAGACCTTGCCCGATCCGCGCATCGAGGCAGGCCAGGATTACCTGCCGCCGATCGCAGTAATGGTCGATTCGCTCGAACACGGCACCGAGCTGCGCAATTACCTGCGCGAGAGCGGCGTGTTCAGCAAGGTCGAGAACGGTGCCGCAGGCGAAGGGCAGACCCAGGTGATGGTCAAGCTGGATGCCCAGCGCAAGGTTGCGCCTGCACCGTTGCTGTTCCTCAGTGCCGCCACTCTGTTCCTGTTGCCCTTGCAGAGTGACCTGGACACCAAGGCCGACTTCACCGTGATGCGTGATGGCAAGGTGCTCAAGCGCTATCACTATGAGAACTACATGGCCAAGTACGCCTGGCTGCTCGACCTCGGTATTCCTGAGCGCGAGGAAAACATCCGTCGGGTCGCCCGTGCTTTCGCCCGTGACATGCAGGCCGCCAACCAGGCCAGCAAGCCGCTGGAGGCGCAGCGATGAACAACCTGGTCAAGGCGGCGCTGATGGCGGCCGGGCTGGCATTGCTCGGTGGCTGTAACCCGTCGATGAAGCCGTTGGGCTATCACGCGCAAAAGCCCTACGTGCCGATGAGCCTGTTTGTGCTGCCGGATGGCTACACCCGCTTCGACGTCCAGGAGCGTGACGAGCTGACCAGCGCAGTCAGGTCGTCCGGCGCGTTCTCTTTCGTCGACCACGGGCTACCGCGCAAGGGTTACGCCCTGGTCATCAGCCAACCGCCAGGGGAAGGGGCTGGTTTTCTGGTCGCGCTCAACGCCCTGACGCTGCTGACGTTCCCGATGCCCTACAGCTACGTGCATAACCTTACCGGCAAGGTCTACAAGGACGGCGAGTTGCTGCGCACCTTCAGCTACAAGCGTGAGGGCATGAGCGTGGGCACCTGGTATGTGCCGCCGCCGATCACCGAAAACCAACGGCAGATGCTTACCGAGCTGATGCGCGACCTGGATGCCAGTGCTTTGATTCCCAAGGTCGAGGACGCGGGGTAGGTCGGGTTGGCTGATCAACGGTAAGGCGTGGCAAGGTGAAAACAGGCGAGGGCGCACCAGCCTGTTTTCAACGCAGCATGATCGTTGCGCAGGCACTTTTCGAACAAAGCCCTGCGTGTATTCAAATCACTTGGGCAAGGCACTCGCTATCCAGCGAATACAGACCGACTCGGCACACCGGGCCTTGCATCAATACGTTGTAGTCGTTGTCCAGCTCGATCATGATGACGCCACCTGCCATCTTCACCTCCACCTGCGACCCGACCAGGCCAAGCCGACGTGAAACGGCTGCCGCAGCGCAGCTGCTAGTGCCCGAGGACAACGTATAACCTACCCCGCGCTCCCAAATCTGTACTTCGAGCGTGTGTTGATCAATGACCCGTACGAACTGAACGTTGGTACGGTCGGGGAAGATCGACAACTGCTCGATAATCGGCCCCAGCTGTCGTGCCAGCGTTTCGGTTGGTTGATTGACGAATACCACGCAATGGGGGTTTCCCATGGACACGGGATTCAATTGTAGTGGCGTGCCGTCAACGGCAACAGTGAATTCCGTCGTCTCCGAAAAAGTGGCTCGGCCCATGGCGATCGAGATCCGCTGCCCCTTGTCGAGCACCTGGCAGGTCACCACGCCCCCTTTGGTGGAAATTTCAAAAGGTGCATCGCCGACGATGCCCTGGTCCCACAGATAGCGGCAGAGAATCCGCAGGCCATTGCCACTTTTCTCCGCCTGCGAACCGTCGGTGTTGTAAATCTGCACCGACAACATCTCACCTTCTTTGATCAGCGGTACCAGAATGCCGTCACTGCCCAGTCCACGGTGCCGGTCGCAAATTAGGGAAATGACCTGTCTGGAATAATCAAACGGTGCGCTGTCGCGGTAGACAAGGTAGTCATTTCCAGCCGCATGGTATTTGAAAAACTGCATTAGCTAGGGCACCAAAGTTATCAGAGGATTGAAGTTGAAAATCGGCTATCAACGATAATGCTGGGGCATCGAAGTTTACCTCGATGCCAAGTTGGTTGGCAGCAGGCGAGGTCGCATGGCACACAGGCTGCTGCCCGTCAGTACACACGCGATCAATGAATAGCACAGGCCATTGGGGCCAGCCAGCGAAAGCATGAATCCACACCACGCCGGGCTGATCGCGGCCCCCAGGCTTGCCAGATTGTGTGCGGCAAAATAGCTGCCTTTAAGGTGGGGCGGGCTGATCGAGTCGATATAGAGATACTCGGCTGGCTGAATCAGAAGCTCGCCGAGGGTGAAAATCAACATCGACAGACACCAGGCTGAAAGTTGTTCGGAGACGGAAAAACCGAGCAGGCCGGCGGAAAACAACACGGCGCCCATCAGTACCCGACTGTTCAAGCTTTCCAGGGTGATGCAACGGCTGACGACGCGTTGCAGAAGAATGACCGTAGCGGCGTTGGTCAACAGTAACAAGGAAAGTGTCTCCATGCCTTGGGTGGCAGGATACTTATAGAGCAGCAACAGCGACAGAAAGAACGTGAAGCGACCGTGAACGACAGTGTTAAAGAATGAACCCAAGGTATAAAAGACCAGATTTCGGTCTTTGCCCAAGGCCCTCGGTACCTCGGCCAACGATAGCTGTCCGCTTGTCGGCGAAGTACGAGATGGGTTTTGCTCCTTGCTTAGACACATGATGACGACCATCGCCAGACAGCTGGCACCCGCTGCCACCAGAAGAGCCAACGTCAGGGAAGCCTCCGCCAGCCGAACGCCGAGGATAGGGCCTATGGCAAACGCTACATTGGTCAGGATGTAGCGATAGGAGAATGCCTGGACGCGTTGCTGCTCTTTCACAAAATCGGCCAAGAGTGCCTTCAAGCCGATGCTGAACAGTGCTGCGGCGAACTCCATGAACACCAGCAGCAGGCTGACGAGCAGAATGATCTGGGCAAATGGCAGCAGCGCCACAGCCAACGCCATGAGCAGCAATGCGGCAGTGGCAAGGTGCCGTCGATCGAACCAATCAAAAAGCAGTCCTGCCGGCAATGACAACAACGTTGCCAGCAGCATGGCAATGCTGAGCAGCCCCCCTGCTTGCCAGCTGTTCAAGGCAAAGCTGGTAGTCAGCAAAAGAACCATCAATGGACTGGCTATACCTTTGCCCAGGTCGTGCAGCAGGGAGCCCAGCAAGAGGGTAGGCAGGGCGGAGGAGGACCGCAACGGCGAGAAGGAATGCATGGAGGACATCAGGCTCCAATGAGGATGATGGGTACAGCCTAGGCTCGGTACGAAATGTATTTGCACTCGCCCATACGGCGTTGAAACGGGGCTCGGAAGGCTCATGTACCCCAGTACACTGCGCTTTCTCTCCCCGTTCAGACCCTAGCGGTGATCGATGCACAAACCCTGGAGCGACTCCAGCGTGAGGGCGTGAAGTTTGGCAAAGGCGGCAGTGTCGAAGACGATGCCGAACTCATCCTGGAGATGTGTAATCAACACAATCATGCCCATCGAGTTGACGCCTTGTGCGTGCAGCGTGATCTTAGGGTCGACCGGGTCAGGCAGATCTGGAAACAGCCGGCTCAACAGCTCGGCAACCTGGGTATTGCTTATCGACGATGTGCTCACGGCAGGCTCCTCTCAGTCATCTGCTTTGCCGCCAAGGCTTGCCGGTCGACCTTGCCGTTCTGGTTCAGTGGAAAGGCGTCGACCTGGAAGAAACGCGAAGGTGTCGTCGCCTGGCCGAGCCGCCTGACGCATGAGGTTGCAATCGCCTCCGTGTCCAAAGGTGCTTGAGCGATCAGGAAAGCATGGAGCTCATCACTCACCTTACCTTCTCGCTTGACCACGATGGCATCGCTTACGCCGGGGCAGTTGCGCAGGGCAAGTTCGACCTCTTCGAGCTCGATGCGGACACCGTTGATCTTCACCTGGTTATCTTTGCGTCCCAGGAACACGATGTCGCCGTTCGGCAAAGCACGAGCCATGTCGCCGCTGAAATAGAATCTCACCTCGCCCGTGCCTTCAACCGGCAAGGTGCGGAACTGCCGCTCAGTCAGTTGAGGATTGTTCAGGTAGCCATTGCCCACGCAGATACCCCCAATGATCAGCTCGCCCGCTTCACCCGATGGCACGGGGCGCAGATCGTCGTCAATGATCGCTACATGTGTTCCCGCAATGGGTTTACCAATCGGGATGATTTCGCTGGCATAACCGCGTGGCGGATTGAACACCAGGGTTCCGATCGTGGCTTCGGTCGGCCCATAGCCGTTGTAGATCCGGCAACCTGGCAGCCGCGCATGAAGCGCACTGATCAGCTCGACACCCCAAGGCTCACCGCAGCAGACGATATGCCGGAGGTGTTGGCAAGCCTCGATTGCCGGGCTCGCGAGCAAATGCTGCAAATGGCTGGGCACCATGATAAGCATGGTCACACCGTGCTCACGGATGCAGCCAGACAGGTAGTTGGGGAAGTTGACGCGAGTTTGGTCGGGCACGAACACAGCACCCGCGGAGAAAAAGGGCAGCACGGCTTCCTGTATCGATGGGTCAAACGATGCCTGGGTTTTCAGGGCCGTCACATCTTCGCTACCGAGCGTGTAGTAATCGCGTGCCCACTGCAGCCGATTCAGCAAACCTTTACGGGGGATACTCACGCCCTTGGGCACGCCGGTCGAGCCTGAGGTGAAGATCACATAGGCGGTGGCCTCGGGGGAGGGTTCCGGGTACTGGTCGAAGACTGCTCCCGCAGGTTTACCTGAAAAGAGCGTGGAGAGAGAGCAGGTTCGTATTGATTCATCAGGCATTGCCGTATCCGTGATGATTATGGCGGGCCGGGCCTGTTCACAGATCAAGCGTTTGCGCTCGGGGGGCAGGGCAGCGGCAATTGGCAAGTAGACCAGGCCTGCAAGCAGCAACCCCAGAACCAGGACGGGATAGCGTAACTGCACCGTTGCATTCACTGCGACCACATCACCGCTACGCAGCCCTAGCTCATGGAGGCGAGCATGCAAGGTGAGCAGTGCGGTCCGGATGTCGCTGTAGGTCAAGCGCTGCTCGGAGTCGAAGGCCGCTACGTTCGATGGCTGACGCTGAATGATGGCTTCGATGTGTTCGACCAGCGAGAAGTCCACTGGATAGGCAGGCCCACCGGTTACTGTCGGTAATGCTCCGTTCATGCTGCACTCCTTGCGGTGTTGCGTACGAGCCCGATTCCCTGATGAAGGTCCGCATATCCGATTAGCAGGTAGAGCTCTTCGGCGGCTACCGCTTGCTGCGAGAGTTCGGCGAGCGCCATCAGGTAATCGCTTGCAAAGCAGTGAGCCATCTGTGTGGCATTGCCTGAGAAACGCTGCGGTGCCGAAAAGCCGAGGCGGTTCAGCAGCATGTTGACCACCGGCAGGTAGAAGTTGGGTAGCACCACCTTGGCGATATCTGAGCGCTGCAGCCCATGACGCCCGAGCAAGCGCGTGACCAGCGCGTCCAGGGCATTGAGATCGCCACGGAAGAACGCGCCTGCCTCGTGAGCGCGACCGAAGCTACAGGCGCTGTCAATCAGCGCCAGTGATGACCTTTCAGTGCTGCTCAGGATCACACCGCCAGCCGCATCGCTGAACATGCAATTGCGATCAAAACGATGCGCTTCACTGACGGACGAATCAGTCGTGACCAACAACACGTTTTCGCACTTGCTTGAGCTGATCAAGGCATCGGCCAGGTGCAAGCCATTGAACAGACTGTTGCAACCGGTGAGTGTCATTCCGGTCACCGGCACATGGTCGAGGCCGCAGGTATGTAAAAGCGTGTCGAGGCGGTCGTTACCTTGCAGGAAACCGAGAGAAAATCGGCTGCTGCAAAGAATCAGGTGGTCGATAGGTTGCTGCCGCGCCGATTTGGCCAGAACTTGCTCGATAACACGCTGGGCCAGGTCGAAGGCATCTCCCTGCGTTCGACTGAGTCGGTGCCAACCCATTATTTCCGGGGCATCGGGTAGCCCATACTCTCGCCGCTTACGGTCGAAGTCCTCGACTTCGAGATAGGAAAACTGTTGTTCGCCAAGCACGCCGGCGACATTGCGAAGATGGATTGTCATCTCGACACCTTCCCGGAATGCCTGAACTTCACCTGGGATAATTGCTGCCGCAAGCGAGAGAACACTGTTTCGTCGTCGCCACCGAAGGCCACGGAAAAGCGCACCTGGCTCCGTCCAGCCACTTGGTAGGGGATCGTCAGGATCCCCAGTTCACTGGCCAGGTAGTGCGAGAAGTCGTAGGCAGTGTCGAACGTCCTGCCATTGATCAAACCGGGGGGACATTGTGCGTAGACAAAGAACGCGCCGTCAGGATTGAACACCGTCAGGCCATTTGCCTGGAGGATATCGACCAGCACGGTGCGCCGCTTGGCTATGCACTGGCAAAGCTGTTCGGCAAAAGCGCGATCGTCGAGGACGGTGGTAACCGCATCCAGTAAAATGCGCGGCTGCCCACTTTCGTGCAACAGACTGAGCTTGCCAAGCGCCTGGATAAACGCGGGTGCGGCAAGGATGAAGCCAAGTCGCCAGCCGGGAATCTGCAATGACTTGGAGAGCGAATGCACTTCGATGCAGTGGCTCGATGCGCCATCTGCATACAGGAAACGTCCACGGGGTTGATCAGCAGGCAGCAAGTCCGCATAGGCCGCGTCGTTGATCATCAAGATGTCGTGGAGCTTGCAAAGAGCCAGCAGACGATCACATTCCGCTTGGCTTGGCACTTTTCCAGTCGGGTTGTTCGGGTAGTTCACCACCAGCAACTTGGCACGCGCGAGCACTTCTGCCGACAACTGCTGCAGATTCGGCAGGAAGTCGTTTTCCTCCAGCAGGGGCAGTTCTACCACGGTCGCGCCCAGGCGCTGTGCCATGGTCGAAAAAATAGGGTATGCCGGCGTCGTCACAAGAACAACGTCGCCCGCGTCTATCAGGGCCAGACACAGCAGATTGAGCGCGGACTTTGCGCCACTGGTGGGTAGAACGGCCAGCGCGGACGACGACCTGATACCCTGGGTTGCGTGCCGTAGGCACGCCGCCTCGTAAGCCGAATGATGGTAGACATAGCCATGTAGCTCACGACGCGCGGCCAATGCACTCAACGCCTCGGAAAGTTCGTCAGCGGGTGGCATGAAGGCGTCCGCGACGCCGAAGTCGAGGAGTGGTTGTCCAGTTGACGAGGCCTTGAGCGTACGGACCCAACTGAAGAAGTCGTCGCTGTCGGGGGCCAGCTTGGTCTCGCGAAAGAAGGTATTGAAGACTGTCGCTTGCATGTTCACGCTCGATCGAAGGGTCAATAGTGCTCGTCGTTGAAGTTGCTCAGGTGCGCAGTGCCTGAGAAGGCGCCGTGATGGCTGTAGCCGCGGACATGACGCAGGGTGCGATGCTGCATGTCGTAGACGTAGATGAGCTCATTCGAAACCAGCAACACGTAGCGGCCATTATCGGAAGTCTCTATCCATAGCGGCATGTGTCCGAGCAAGGTGCAGAAGTGCAGCCCCTGGGTCGCGATGGATTCGTGCTCGAAGAGTTGCTCGTCCCTGATTCGTTGCAGCGTACGTTCACGCACAATGTGAAAACGATTGGGATAGGCACTGAGCACGATGTAGTGCTCGCCCTGGTAGATGAACAATTTGTGGGATGTCAGCCGGTACAGCCCCTTGGGCTGATACTTATCTTCGAGGTTGAGCACGCCCTCTCGGATCGTGCCCGCGATCAGTGTCGCCTGGCCGTGCAATATCAACTTGCCGTGTGCTTTGGACAGGTTGTGGCAAGACAAGTAGAAGCGTGAAGGGTCCGTCCGCGAGAACTCGATATGCCCAGGGGTGCCTGCAGCAACGAGCTGTGCCTGGGACTGCCCGGTCGACTTGTCCACCAGGTAGATTCGATTGGCCTGCAGCCCTCCAGCCTGATATGCCTGCCAGTGCATCGGGTCGGCAAAGGGATCTCCTTCAGGGCAAGGAGGACGAACGTTCGCAGCCAGGCAAAATTCGGTCAGTACCAGGTAACGCGGGTCCGGGCTCTGCTTGACCTCGTGCAACGCCTCAAGCGTGCGCAACGAGGCCAGCTTGCGCGGGCTTTGCCAGCTTGTATCAAGCGCATATAGCTCGGTATCCAGCTCCTGCGGCCCTGCACCATAGGCCCGCAAGCGCTGCTGCATATCGGTCATGGTGTACAGGTATTCACCTGTGCCGCGATCAAGCGAGTTTTGCGCGGACATCATGCGTGGCACGAATTCATCATGTTCAGAGACATGGCCTACATGTCGCTGGGAAAACTCGATTTCTCGGGCATAGCTGCAGTTGTGCATGCCAACTACAACGCGACCATCTTCAAGTTCAAGCGCCTCATGCGGTTGAACGAAACAATACGCTACGGCGTTGCTGGAGCCGCAGGCGTAAGGGTACTGGTCAGGGGCCAGATGCTTTTCTATGTATCCGGAGAATGCCGAAACGTAACCGTCGACCTGCACGATGCAGCTTTTGATAAGTTTCTGAGCAAAATCGATGAGGTAGTAACATTCTCGGTTTTCCCTGAGGCCACCGATGAAGATACGGCCGGTCAAGTCATCCGGTAGCTGCCAGTCAGAGGGAAAAGGCCTTTCGTCGAAGTGAGCGCTGTCAGTGATCGGCATGGTGCTTATTCCGGCATCACGGCAATGGCTTCGATCTCCACCAGCAACTCGGTTCGGCAGACATCAGCCTCGACGAACGACGCCACTGCCCGGTCCGGCAGCAGTGCAGCGCATACCGCGCGTACCAGTGCAAAGTCTTTGCGGTGTTTGATGTACACCGTATAGCTGACAATGCTTTCAAGACCGGATACCGCTGGATAGCAGTCGTAATCCGACAGCAGCCTGGCGCATAGCAGGTTGCCTATGTTTTCAAGGGTCTGCCTCGTTTGCTGCTCGATATCACCGAGATGCACGCTCTTCGCACCGACGATACTGGCCGTTCCGGATACGAACACCATCGCTTGCGCACCACCAAGGATGGCCACCGCGCGTGAAAACAAGGGCGCGATCAGGCTCTCCTCCTTCGGGTAATGAAACGCACTGGTCTGGCGTCGATTCTCCAGGGCGACGAGACGCATTCCAGGGCGAGTCCTGCACGAGAGCAGTCCAAGGGTGAGTGAAGGCCCTTGCGTACCTATGCCGGTACTTGCCGGGAAGGGAGAGCCGACCGTTCCTTTACCGATCCCTACCTCCTGGAAAACGTCTCGCCGAGCCGCATTGACCTGTTGATAGGGGGTCTCATCGTGTCGCCCCTGGGTGATGTTGCCGATGTAAATCCAGGCGCGCAGCAGGTCATCGGGCGTATGCCCTTGGGCATGGCCAAACGTCATGCCGTCGTAGAACTGCCGGCTGAACACAGAGGCCACTTGCGCATTGCTCGGCACAAGCTCGTTGCTGGCCGAGAACAGCCATTGCAACGCAGCAGAGGAGCTGTTCGAGGAGGCCTCATTGGCAATGGCCGCCTGATCCACCAGCCAGGCGCTGAGCTGCAGCTGTCCTGAGAAGGGCGGCTGAACAACGACCTCGGCCCGGCAAAGCAGCGCCGGGAAATCCTTCGTCAGTTGCTCGAGAATGCCGTGAAGCTGGTCTTGGTCGCTGACTGCCACCACCAGGCGCAGTACACCGAGTGGTACCGGCTCGCTGCTGGATGCAGCCACCAACTGCAGCAGGCAATCGCTGAATGCATCAGGTGTACAAGTGGCACTGAGGAATTTGTGACGTGAGCCGGCAAAGGACAATGCCAAGGCGTTGTCCCCGAAGGGAATGCTGAGGGTCATCGAAGATCTTCCTTTCACAAACAGGACGGAGCGCGCAACCGAACGGCAAGTGACGCCATTACGCAATTCGATTGAATGGCTTTCCGCGCGTGGTGCATGAGCGCACACGGTTGTGGCCATATGCATCTTCCCCACCGGCGATGACTGTGCCGTATTGTTCGAGGGTTACCGTTCTGCCGAACTCGGTGAGGGTATCTGCATCCGGGTAGACCTTGACGGAGGTAGGCACGTAGCGAGATACGTAGCCCAGACGTGGCGTGCTCGTCTCACCCAGGTGAGGCAGCGAACCATGCAGGAGGGTGGACCAGAAAATGATGAATTCACCCTTCTTCATGGTGAAGTAAATGGCTTTCGATTCATCTGGCGTCCAGTTCGGATCAACCTGCAATTCGCGGTAGTCGTATCCGTAGAAGCCGCGGGCCACTCCGTTCTTGACCAGTCCATGCTTGTCTTGCGAGTAAGAGGCCGCCTTGGATTCGTCATAGAACCGGGAGTGCTGGGTGCCTGGAATGATGCCCATTGGCCCCATGTCAAGGGTCACATCCGAGAGCGCCGTCCAGACGGTGACAGTTCCCCCTTCCTGAGAACCTTCGGGCCACCGAAGCGCGTCCTTGCCGCCGTTGAGACCTGCGAACGTATCGCCTTGGTGCCAGTCGGTCCCTTCATCGCCCGGATACTTGGGGAAAAACTCGGAGCGCCAGCAGGCCACATCACGCCCAATCAGTCGTTGTAGCTTGGAGACAATGGCCGGATGGCAGACATGGTCCGCAAGTTCATCTATGTCCAGGTGGCGGTCGTAGCTGGATATCGGATCCTTGGTGTTCTCGGCTTTGCCGAAAACCGATTTGGAGTGATCGAAGGTTTTCAGGCGGGCTCGTCGCCAAATGTCGTCGATCTCGCCCTCGGAGTAAGCCGGGAAGGGGCCGAGGTAGCCCTCTTTCTGAAAGAACGCCACTTGTTCGTCACTGAGTGGTTCATGCAGGTCGTTGGTCATCACGGTTGCTCCTTAACCGATGTTCTGAGAAGAGAATTTCCGGCTCAACGTTGAAGCCAGGGCAGTCATCGAAGCCCCTTCGGCGAGGACCTCGAGGCTGGCGGAGAGGTTGAAGCGCTTATTGATCTCATCAATAAGAATCGCCATCTGCAACGAATTGATGCCCTGGTCGAACAAGTCGTCATTGCGGTCGAATGTCGACGTATCGATCCAGTCAGCCAGGATTATTTCGATTGCATCAATGATTTTCATTGGATAAATCACTCCCTGTGATGTTGTCAGATATTTAGCGCAGCGATTTTGATTTCCGTATTGACCGCGCCGTCGACGAACGCATGGGCCAAGTCATCGATCAGCCAATGGATGAGTGAACAACCCGCTTCGGTGAACACCAGCCACTCATCTTCGTGCATGGCCAGGCCCATTTCTAACCAGGTATGTATTAGACGTTCAACGGCAAAGCGGGTACTTCCACTCTGTGTCAGCAAGTAATCACGCTTCACCCGACTGAACACGCGGATATAACGCATGAGCGTGACCATGAACCGTTCTTTATCATCGAACAGTGAACCACTGGCCAATGGCAACTGACCACCACGCACACGCTCCATCCAACCACTGAGCGATTCATTGTTCTGTACCCAATAATTAGCGGCAGTGGAAAAGGCGCCCATGCCCAAACCAAAGTAGGGGACGACCGTACTCCAGCGCTCAATCATCGTTTCCCATGACGTGATGGCTTCTGTTTTTTTATGTTTAACAAACCAGCCCAATGGACTTTCGTGGTAGTCGCACGATTCGAGGTAGGTCTTGCCAAGGAAGTACATTTCTCTGGCTTTGTGTTCGGAGACCGTTGCCCAGGGTTGCTGGCGAGCCAACTGGAAACTCTTGGTGCCAGGAAATAGTTCGTTGCGATAGAAGGTGATGGAGGGCACACCCAGGTCCACCAGGTCTTTCAGGGTGAGGAATACCGACTCGAGTGATTGACCAGGCATACCATACAGAACATCGGTATTGACCAGGTCGAAGTACTCCAGCGTGGTAGCCACCCGGGCCAGGAGCTTTTCCCGTGGCAGGATCCGCCCTTCACGTTGTCTCAACGCAGTGTCGGTGGATTGCACCCCCAGACTCATGCGATTGATCCGAGAGGAAAGCAGCTTCAATTTCGAGTCCGTCAACGTCGCCGGGCTTGCTTCCAGTGTGATCACCGCGTTGTCTGCCAGGTGGCTACGTTGCAAGGTGCCATCGACGAAGGCTGCGAGCAGATCATTGTCGAGTATCGAGGGGGTGCCACCACCGAAGTAGATACTCCCTGCAGGCGTCGAGGCGAGCCCTGCAGCATTGTAGGTATCCAGTTCCTGGAGGATGACCTCGATGTACTCGCGTTTCTCCTCTGCTCGCGGGCTGCGCGAGTAAGCGAGGTCGCAGAATGAACAGGTTTGAATACACCAGGGTACGCCAAGGTACAGTGCCGTGCGTTTAGCAGTGGATAGCTCATGGACCACGGCCTGTTGCGCTTGCGCGGGCGTCAACGGTGGAGAGACGCTGCGACCTGCCATTTGACGCAAGTTATCGAAGCGGTGTGTGAAGGCTGTGCGATCTGCCCAGAAGTGTGTCGGCACTTGTTGATAACAATGGTTCATTCGCGTCATCGCCGCATCCAGAACATCATTGAAATTCGAGTTGTCAGCCATGGCGTGCACGCGACCTCCATCGTGAATTATTTCAACCCAAGGTCCCTGGGTATGGTCGGCAAAGAGTGCCGTCGGCAGCGATGCTCAATGATTGATGGAATGGCTGTCAATCTATATCAAAAATGTATTGCTCATTAAAAAGTTGATATTCGGGTGTCAAATTAGTATTGTTTTTACATATGTGCCTGTCATTAAAGGCGTGGGCTCGTCTTGTGTTTGGTGGGTCGGGGATTTAAATTTTTTGTTGTTTGGTGTTGCGACTTTATGCAAGTATTCAGTCGGCATTCATGGTCATTCAGCTGAACTATAAAGTTGCTGTTTTGGGGGTGCGCTTCCCCGTGCGTCACACCGTGTACGAACAGTGCCAGAGCGACGAACAGGCCACGTCGTGAAGACACTTTACGATTGACGGGTTTTTCTCCCCTCATGGTTAGCAATGGGGCGGGTTTTCAGGCGCAGGTGCTGAGATTGGCAACAAGCCTGGCTCGCGTCGCAAGCTTGTCGAAAAGATCTGCCCATCAGCATGGCAGAAGGTTTTTAGCGGCATTGACGGGTTCAGCCGCAGCGGCTGCCAGGGCTCCGCACATGAGTTCGACGGCTTGACTCGGGCCTTCCCGGCGCCAAGGACTGCACGATCAACCCGTTACGTTTGAAACGCACAGGGGAAGGGTTTTGAGTAAGATGGGGTGTGTACGAGGGCGATGGGCCACACAAGAAAAAGCAAGGTACTTCGAAAACAGTACGCTCGCGTTATTCAAGGAGTGAATATGCACCTAAAATTTCGACATATAGAGATCTTTAAGGCCATCATGATCACCGGGACTGTCACCGGTGCCGCCCAGATACTTGAGACGTCCCAGCCAACGATAAGTCGAGAGCTTTCGAATTTCGAAAGCAGCATCGGCATGCGTCTGTTCGAGCGCTACAAAGGACGCCTGAAACCCACGGCTGAGGGTATGGCCCTTCACTCCGAGATTCTTAAAGCGTATGACGGTCTGGCTCGAGTAAGCGCAGCGGCGCAAAGCATCAAGCTCGGGTTGAGAGAAAAAATCAGTATCGTCAGCCTGCCCGTACTATCGCAAACCATTTTGCCGACCAGCCTTGCTAGATTCATCGAGCGTTATCCGGATATCAACCTGAGTGTCACGACTCACGACTCGCCCGATATCGAACCGTTGATATCCAGCCAAGCTTACGATATCGGCTTGATCGAGGGGGTGAGCGCACCCTTGGGAACCACGACTGAACACCTGACGGATGTGGATGAAGTGTGCGTCCTGCCACCTGGTCATCCGTTGTCCGTGTTTCCGCAAATAGACCCACTGCAACTCAGCCAGTATCCCTTCATTCACTTGGCGCCGAATGACCCTTACCGGCACCATCTCGATAGTGTTTTTGCCCAGTTGGGTGTTTCGCGTAACAACATTATCGAAGTCGACAATGCCGTCACCATTTGCCAAATGGTGTTGAGCGGCATTGGTGTATCGATCATCAACCCATTGGTCGCCAACATTTACGCTAACCAAGGCCTGATCATCAGGCGCCTCACGGTTTCGGTGCCCTTCAGTGTCAGCTTGGTACGGCCGCTGCAGCGTGGCGCTTCCCTAATCGTCGACCACCTCGTGGAATGCATACGTAGCACTTCAAACGCGTTATCGATGCAATACCAATCCGGACTTCACGAGGCACCTTCGGATTATGTGAGAGCGTCCGCTTAAGGCTGTTTCTTTGGTGCGTGACCCGAACTATTGCGAGGCGATAATGTTGACTGTGCAGATGTTGGGTGCGACGTGACGTTTGCTCGATATCTGGCAGTCGCTCACTATTTGGATTTCTTGATAGTTTGATTTTTCGTCATGTGGCGCACGCAGGCGGTGACAGCAGTTCAATACTGATGACCGCCAAGCCTGAGCGAGACTTGCATTGGGTTTGCGGCCTGGTGATATCAGATACTAGTTGCCCTATTCGTACCTGATATGCGTTGACAGGGTTTTTGGATAGCGATTATGTTCAGTGGCGGATCGCGTTGGATCCAATCCTGGCGCCCGTTGTAGCGCTGTGTTGTCTTTCGTTGATTTCATAAAGGGATTTACATGAAGAACATCTACATGGTCGGTGCAGGTCATATGGGCGGGGCAATCCTTCGTGGTTTGAAGGGGCACTTGAAAAGCACTGCTAACTTGCATGTTGTTGAAGTAGATGCACAGCGTATGGGCTATTGGCGAGAACAAGGGTTTGATACCGCCACGCAGATTCAAACGCTGGCGCCACACGACTGCGTGGTGTTGGCCGTTCCTCCGCAACAGTTTGCAAGCGCGCTCGCTGGCAATCCGATACTTTCCCGTCATCAAGGTCCCGTGATTTCAGTGATGGCGGGTATCACCCATGCAACGCTAGTACGCCTGCTGGGCCACGACTCGGTTGTGCGAGCCATCCCCAATACCCCTTCAGAAGTAGCCCAGGGGGTCACGATGTACTACGCACCCGCGCATGCCAGCACGGATCTGATCGACTGCGCGCGGCAGATCTTCGACGTTATCGGAATATCTCTGAGGGTCAGAGAGGAATGGCAGATCGACACGGGGACTGCCTTGGCTGGCGGTGGACCGGCATTGGTCGCTCACTTCGCCGATGCACTACAGGATTACGGGCTTCGCACGGGGCTGGACCAGGAAGAAGCAGCGGTGGTTGCCCTACAGTTGCTTGCCGGCACTGCCGAGTTGATCCGAGCGAGCGGTAAGCCATCCAGTCAGATTTGCCGCGAAGTGCAAACTGTCGGTGGCACCACCGAACGCGCTATCGGTGCCTTGGACGCAGCAGGCTTCAAAGAACTGGTCAATGCTGCGCTTGATGCTGCAGCCAGGCGCTCCGCGCAATTGGGTGAATGATTCAGGAGGATGAAACATGACTATTCTGACCGCTCCGGGGAGCATCCATTCAGACATTGCGGCCTATAACCTGTATTTCGGCATGGGCCAGCGGATTACGCTGATCGACGACCCCAAGGTGTTTAGAGTGAGTCCTGCAGGAGAAGCGTTCGGGGCATTGATCGCGAGGCGTTTTGGCGGGCGCGACAGGGATGCCCGTTTTCTCGATCTGGGGACCGGGAGTGGCGTGCATGCGTTGCTGCTGCGTCAGTTAGGCATGCGCAACATCACTGCCAGCGATATTTCTCTAGAGGCTGTTCAAGCGGCTCGGGCAAATGAACTGGTTAACCTGGGCGAATCATGCATCGAGTTCGTGCATGGTGATCTGTTCGACGCTGTCCCCAGCGCAGACGGCGGATTCGATGTGATTCTGTTCAATCCACCAGGGTGGCAGACGCCCTCGGATGCGTTCCTCGCGGCATTGCAGTCCGTTGAGGCTGCACGAGGTCTGTCGTTGGAAGCCATGTTCTATGGCGAACAGACCTTGCGCAGATTCTTCGAAAGGGTGCCGGCCTACCTGAAGCCTGGAGGCAAGCTGCTCATCGGCCTCAATTCGTTGGTCGACATTGCCGGTGTCATGCGTGACCTCTATGGTACCCATGGGGAGCGTTTCAAGATCGATTGGTCATTGCTGGAGCGTCACGAGATCCCGCTTGTGCTGTACACGGAGCAATGGCGTGCTCTCCAAGGCATGTTGCATGACGAGATCGAACGCTGGACCGACCAGGGTCGGGCGCATTGCCGATTCGACGACTCCGGCATGTTGTTCTGGTCCTACGAGATCATTGAGTTCTCTTTCACGCCAATAGGCGAGTGACCACCATGGCCGGAAAACCCTTTGCCGCGGCAGCGGGATTGTCTGCTGCGCTGGCGTCGAACTGCCTGCTTGGGCTGTCGTCCCTTTACTGGAAGGCTCTCGCAACCTTACCGGCGCTGACGTTGCTCGGCTGTAGGGTGTTGATCTCATTGCTCTGTGTCACGCTGCTACTTGCTGCGCGTAAAGAGTTCGTACCTCTGCTGTGCGGCCTGACTCGACGCGACATTCTCCTGCACGGTGGGGCAGCGCTGCTGGTTGCCGCTAACTGGGGGACGTTCATATGGGCTTCAATCCATGGGCACGTGCTGGAAAGCGGCCTGGGCTACCTGATCGCGCCGGTTCTGGGGATCTCGCTGGGCTTGCTGCTGTATCGTGAACGAATGTCCCTGCCACGCGGATTGTCATTAGCATTGGTAATAGGCAGCGTTATCTATTTGCTTTTCGAAACCGGTGGGCTGGATAGCCGGGTGTTCTTGGTTATTGGGATGACGTGGGGCGGCTACACCTGGCTCAAGAAGCTGGCCCGTTTGCCGCCGTGGTCGGGACTGTTTCTCGAATCACTTGTGCTGGGCTTGTTACTGGTGCCGTTCATCATATGGATGAGCACCCCGCTGGCAGATATCGCAGCCTTGGACACTGGTGACAAAGGGCTCCTGTTGCTTTGCGGTGCAGTATCACTGTTGCCGCTGGCCCTGTTTTCGTTCGCCGCTCGGCGTCTGCCCCTGAGCATCATGGGGTTGATGCAGTTCGTGCTACCGCTGACTCAATTCTTCGTTGCGCTGATCTTCTATAAGCAGATGCCTTCCCATGGCGCATTACTGGCGTTTGCATTTATCGCCTTGGCCATGCTCCTGGTAATACTCGAACCGTTACTCAATACCGTTTTCTTCAAGGCAAAAGGAGTTGTCGAAGATGCTTAAAACCTATAGTGCCGTGGTCGTCGGCCTGGGAGTTGTGGGTAGCGCCACGTTGTGGCGCCTGGCTCAGCAGCAGCAAGGTGTCCTAGGGCTCGAGGCCAGAGCGCCAATCAACCTGTATGGCAGTTCCTACGGTGGTTCGCGGATTTTTCGTCAGGCTTACTGGGAGGGTTCCGACTACCTGCCGTTGCTGGCAGAAGCAGACCTCGGCTGGCGTGAGCTGCAAGCGAGTTGCCACCGGCCTTTGTTGCACCGTAGTGGAGGGCTGTTCGTCGGACCGATTCGTTCAGGGGTGATTTCAGGCAGCGTAGCGACCGCGAAGGCCGGCAACATTGCGCATCAGTGTCTGACCGCAGCTGAGGTTGAGGCCAGGTTTCCAGTCTTTCGTGCCGATGAGCACATGGAGGCGGTGTTCGAGAAAGGCGCATTCACCATCGCTGCAGACGATGCTCGGCTGCAAATGCTGAACCAGGCAGTGGCTCATGGTGCTGAAATTCGCTTCGGTAGCACCGTACAGGAAATTACCCTGGTTTCGGACGGGCTCGTACTACGCCTGGCCGATGGTCAACAAGTGCGCACGCAAAAGCTGGTGTTGGCGACTGGCGCCAGTTTGGCAGACGCTCTGATTCCCGACCTTGTCGGGTTGTTGCAACCTCGCAGCGTGCCGATTTACTGGTGTGCATTCAAACCGGGGGTGGAGCACCGATTTTCGAACTTCCCAGCGTTTCTCTATGAGCTCGAGGACGGTCGCCTGCTGTACGGCACACCGCAAATCGACAATGCCGAGCCGGGCATCAAGATTGGGTTCCACAATCATCAGCAATCAGCACTGGACCTGGGCACACAATTGGAGCCGGTTAGCGACGTGCAGATCGCTGAAATGTCAGCGTGCGTGGATCGCATCTTCCCCGATCTCATCGCTCATCCCTATGCGTCCCGCAAGTGCGTGTACACCCTGACACCGGACGAAGCGTTCATATTAGGCGAATCAAAGGAGCTTCCAGGTGTGTTCTATGTCTCGGCCTGTTCTGGGCATGGCTTCAAGTTCGCACCTGCATTGGGCGGTTGTCTGGCCCGAGCAATAGCAGGCCAGTCGCTGCAAGTACAAGTTCCGGCCTTCAGTCGGCAGCGCTTTGCCCACTAGCCGTAGGCCGCTGCGCGTCGGCAGCTCTCAAGGCAAAGCCGTTACTCAGTGGGGCAGGGGTCACAGACTATCGGGATCCCCGAAGAACATCTGTATCCGCGACCTCAACCACCGCTCTGCCGGATCGTTGTCTTGCGCCCCGCGCCAAGCCATGTGCAGCTCGAAGCTGCGCACCTGCAGCGGCAGGTCCTCGGCCCGCAGGCCGCCTGCCGCCGTGAGCGCATCGGCGGTGTAGTCCGGCACGGTGGCGACGATATCGGTCCCCGCCAGCAAGCTTCCCAAGCCGTTGAACTGCGGCACGGCCAGCACCACATGGCGCTTGCGGCCGATCTCCTCCAGCGCCTCGTCGATGAAGCCTGACAAGTCGCCTGCAAACGACACCAGTGCATGGGGCCGGGCGCAGAAGTCGTCCAGGGTAATGTTGCCGGGCATGCTGTCGGCGCGCAGCAGCTTGGGCATGCTGCGGCGCAGTACCTTGCGCTTGGCGTTGGCCGGCAGGTCGCTGGTGTAGCTAACGCCCACCGAGATTTCGCCCGAGGCCAGCAGGGTGGGCATCAGCAGGTAGTTGACCCGGCGCACCACCAGCACGATGCCGGGCGCCTCGGCGCGGATGCGCTTGAGCAGCTGGGGCAGCAGGGCGAACTCGGCATCGTCCGACAGACCAATGCGGAACACCGCGTTACTGGTAGCCGGGTCGAACTCGGCGGCGCGGCTGACGGCGGTGGAGATCGAGTCCAGCGCTGGTGACAGCAAGGCGAAGATCTCGTGGGCGCGCGCCGACGGCTCCATGCTGCGGCCGGTACGCACGAACAGCGGATCGTCGAACAGGTTGCGCAGGCGCGACAGCGCGGCGCTGATCGCCGGCTGGCCGAGGAACAGTTTCTCGGCGGCGCGGGTCACGCTGCGTTCGTGCATGAGCGTTTCGAACACGATCAGCAGGTTGAGGTCTACGCGACGCAAGTCGTTACGATTCATTCGATGCGGCTCGCCAGAAGTGGGGCAGGGGTGAATCTTAAGGCCAAAGGCTGGTACCCTGCACCGATTTCCGGGTGCCAATGCACAGATTTGTCAGGGGCCCAATCAATGACAGGCATGTCGACTATTAACAGCCACTGATGGCCCAACCGTGAAAGCCCGGATAAAGTCCGTGGTAATACGAGATTCACAAAGGCGAGGTATGCGATGTCCCGCATGATCCGTTTCCACAAGTTCGGCCAGGCCGATGTGCTCCGCTGCGAGGAGCAGGCCGAACCGTCTCCGGCTACCGGCGAAGTGCAGATTCGCGTTGAGGCGATCGGCATCAGTTGGTACGACGTGCTCTGGCGGCAGAACCTGGCGCCCTCTCAGGCGCGGTTGCCGGCGGGCATCGGCCATGAAATGGCCGGCGTGGTCATCGCGGTCGGCGAGGGTGTGGACGATATTGCGGTGGGCGACCGGGTCGCCAGCTTCCCAGCCACCAGCCCCAACGACCACCCGGTGTACGGCGACGTGATCGTGCTGCCGCGCAGCGCCATCACTCGCTACCCGGATGTGCTGACCCCGATCGAGGCCAGCGTGCATTACACCCCGCTGCTGATCGCCTACTTCGCCTATGTCGATCTGGCCCGGGCAAAGGCCGGGCAGACCGCGCTGGTCACCGACGCCAGCCACTGCGCCGGGCCGGCCTTCGTGCAGTTGGGCAAGGCCCTGGGGCTGAGAGTGTTCGCCGCCACCAAGGAGCCGGAGCAGCGTGAATACCTGCTGGGCCTGGGTGCGGATAAGGTGATCGTCACCGAGGAGCAGGATCTGCTGATGCAGATCGGCAAGTACACCGATGGCCGTGGCGTTGACATGGTCCTCGACGGCATGGGCGGCCCGCAGATGTCGCTGCTCGGCGATGTCCTGGCTCCGCGCGGCAGCCTGGTGCTGTATGGCCTGCAAGGCGGCAACCAGACACCGTTCCCGGCCTGCGCGGCGTTCCAGAAGAACATCCAATTTCATGTGCATTGCATCGGTAACTTCACTGGTAAGCCAGAGTTGGGCATCACCCAGGACCAGGTGGCCTTGCAGCGGGCTTTGCGCGATATCAACCAGTTCACCGCTGACCAGCTGCTGACGCCGCAGATCATCAAGGTGTATCCGTTCGAGCAAGTGGTCGAGGCACACCGGCATATGGACGCCTGCCCTTGCGGTGGACGGGTGGTACTGGATATGGGCAGCCAGGGCTGACGTTACCGACGCCAGCCGGGGTAAAGCCGCCTCTGCAGATTCGGCATGACGTCCGGTCTGCAGGGGCGGACTTGGGTATTTACCTTCCCAGCTAGACATAGCTAATCGTCCTACCACCCTTTGGGAAGCTTCCTTCAAGCTCGGTCAGTTATTCATCTGCCAGAATCGGACTTCATTTCGAAGCCGTCAGGGAGATGGAGCGATAGCATGACCGAGACCCACGACCAAGCGATGCACTATATCTACCAGCAGGTCTTGCAGCGTCTGTTGGAGCACATGACCCAGGCCCAGCGCGCCTCAGTGCAGTTGCTGGTCCAGCGCCTGTTGGTCATCGCCGGTGGCCAGGAGCACATCGGCAACGTGCGGGTCTTGGCCCTGCACGGCGTGGACCGGCGCAGCGCGCATTTGCTGGCCTGCCTGCGGGCCGCGCAACTGAGTATCGCCATTCGCCATGCCACCACCTTCCACCTGCGGGTGCTGGCGGCCCGATTGCCCACCCTTGATGACGCCGCTCTGGCCCTTCACGATCGTTGCTTCAGTGCCCTGTTCCTGCATGACGACCCGCGGGTGGAGCTGTTGCGTGCCGATGGTGGTCAGCTTGGGCCGTTCGGCGCCCGCCAGGCCTGTTCGGCCGAACAGTTGAGCGCCGCGGGTAACGCCTGGCTGTTGTTCGGACACCTCGTCGGGGGGCAGCCGGACGCTTTGCTCGGGGCCAGGGGGTATCTGGATATGGGAACCAGTCTTGCGCAAGTGCTGGGTGGGCAAGCCGGGGAGCAGATACTGATCAGTGCCGTGCCGCTCGCCCAGCGCCACCGCCTGCTGGCCTGGGGACGGCGTTGCCTGCGGCAAACCGGGGAGGTCGCGCATTCCCTGACACCCCACAACGTCCTGGTCGCCGGCCTTGAACAACTGGGCAAGGTGCTGGCCGACCCTTGGCAACCGCCTGTACCGCCCATGCACCAGCCACCCTGTGGCGACCCGCACCTGATGACGGTGGAGGACCTGCTGCGCCACCCCGATGACAGCGGGAGCCTCGACCGCATGCTCGGGCGGCTGGAGATGCAGGCCTGTCAGGCCCAAGGTCCGGCAGGGTTATTCGACCCCCTGCCACTGGCCCACCTGCACGGACTCAAGACCCAGCACCTCGAACAGCGTACCTACCGCGAGGGCGCGCAGGCGTTCTACCAGCGCTTGCGCCAGCCTTCGGTGCCCTGGCCCCACGGTCGAGTCTTGCGTGACGAGGCGCAGGCTCGGTTGCTTGCGGCCTATGGCGTGAGCGAAGCGCAGCTGGTCTGCCAACTGTTCACCCCGTTCGACGCGCAGGGGCATAACCTCGAGACCTTCGTACTGCGCTGCCACCCCGGCATGCGCGTGGCGTTGCCCTACTTGCATCGCGCCTTGCAGGGCCGGCCCTGTCCGGAACCTGTCAGTCAGTGGCTGGTGGACACCAGCGGGCTGCAGCTTACGCAATTGCGGGCGCTGTATGCTGGCACGCTCGGCAGCCAGGCGCGGCGGCTGTTCCGTTTACTGGGGCAGCGCGACCTGTGGCTGCGACCTCTGCCAGCCAGCCCGTACGGCGGTTACCTACGATTGCAGGCTGCCAAATAATCAACGCTGCCAGAATTCAACGTGGTCCCGGGCCGTCCAGCCTGCTACGTCGACTTTCACAGCGTAACGAGACCAGCGTTGGTGATGGCGTGACCGTTGATCCAGCACGCTTGCCCTCGCAGGTTGTCTGTATGTATAACCAGTACACGTTCCCCGCATCCGACCCGCACCGTGATCGCCCATTCCGTCGACGACCCTTTGTACTACCTGTTTAACTTCCGTCAGGTCCTGAGCTGGGTCGGGCGACGCTACGCCGACCTGTTGGACCATGACGAGCACAGTTTCATCCGGGTGTTCAGCGAGCTGCCGGTGCCCGCGCAGGCGTTGCTGGTGCGCATGGTCATGCGCAAGGGCGAGTGGTTTCGCCGTGACAAGCTCGACTACGCCGAGATCGGCGATACCGACGCGGCCCTGGCGCCGTTGCTGGTATTGGGCTGGGTGACAGCTGACGCACCGTTGGCCGTCGAGCAACTGTGGGCGTTGTTGCGTAAGGACGAGCTGGCCGGGCTTTTCACCGGGACAGTTCCCCGGCCCAGGGCCAGCAAAGCCGACTTGCTGGAACAGTTGCAGGCTCTCGAACTGGAGCCCAGGCCCCTGGCCCAGTGGTGCCCCGATTTCCCGACGCTGATCCTGCACTGGAGCCGACAGCCGTTATGCGACCGCTTGCGCCTGTTGTTCTTTGGCAACCTGTACCAGAGCTGGTCCGACTTCGTGCTCGCCGACCTGGGCGTGTTCCGTTACGAACAGGTGGCGTTCAGCGCCGATTCGCGAGCCTTGCGCCAGCGTAGCGAGGTTGACCTGGCCATGGCCCTGCACCAGTGCGCCGAGCGCCTCGAGCAGGGCGCCGCGCCCGCCGAACTGCTTGCGGCACTCGCGGGCCTGGACCACAGCAACCCCTGGCTGGTCCGACGTCGGGCGCGGCTGCTGTTCAGTATCGGCCAGCAATGCGAGCGCGCTGGCGACTGGGAGCTGGCGTTGCAGGTCTATGCCGACTGTGCCCACCCCGAGGCGCGCATCCGTCAGGTCCGGGTATACGAGCGCAGCGAGCAGTGGCAGCCGGCACTCGGATTGGCCCAGGCCATGGCCCAGGCGCCTGCCAACGCGTTGGAGCGCCAGGCACTGGAGCGCATGCTGCCACGCCTGGCGCGCAAGCTCGGTGGCCCGCCACAACCGCGTCGGCGCACGAGCGCGGTCACGCTCATCGAGCTGGAACTGCCCGCCGCGATGGCGGCACTGGGGGTGGAGGAGGCGGTGCGCCAGCATCTGGAACAGGACGGCGGCGTTGTCCACTACGTCGAGAACACCTTGTTCAACAGCCTGTTCGGCCTGCTGTGCTGGGAGGCGATCTTCGCACCGATACCAGGCGCTTTCTTCAATCCATTCCAGGCCGGGCCGCAAGACCTGCACGACAGCGATTTCCAGCAGCGTCGCGGCGTACTGTTCGACACCTGCCTGGGGCGCCTGGACGATGGCAGCTACCGCCAGGCCATCCGCGACTGCCATGCGGCCAAGCAAGGTCTGCAGTCGCCGTTCGTGTTCTGGCAGATGCTCGACGAGCCACTGCTCGAACAGGCACTCGAGCACTTGCCGCCCGAACATTTGAAAGCCTGCTTCCTGCGTTTGCTGCAGGACATCCGCGCCAACCGCGCCGGCATGCCCGACCTTATCCAGTTCTGGCCGGGGCAGGGCGGCTATCGCATGGTCGAGGTCAAGGCGCCGGGCGACCGCCTGCAGGACAACCAGCTGCGCTGGCTCGAGTTCTGCCACGTCCACGGGCTGCCGGTGGCGGTCTGCCACGTGCGCTGGCAGGCCACGCCGGCATGAGCTACACCGTGGCCGTGCGCGCCCTGTGCGAATTCAGCGCCAAGGTCGGCGACCTCGACCTGCGCTTCACGCCGTCGCCCAGTGCCCAGGAAGGTATTGCCGGGCACCGCCGGGTGGTGGCCAAGCGCGGCGCCGGCTATGAGTCGGAGGTGGTGCTGGAGGGTGAATACCAAGGCCTGAGGGTGCGCGGCCGTGCCGATGGCTACGACCCGGCACGCAACCGGCTGGAAGAGATCAAGACCCACCGCGGCGACCTCGCCCGCCAGCCTGACAATCACCGCCAACTGCACTGGGCCCAGGCCAAGGTCTACGCCTGGCTGCTGTGCCAGGCGCGGCAATTGCCGGCGATCGACGTGGCGCTGGTCTATCTGGACGTCGACAGCGACGGCCAGACCGTGATCAGTGAGCATTACGACGCCGACGACCTCAGGCGCTTTTTCGAGGCCCAATGCCAACGCTTCCTGGCCTGGGCGCAGGCGCAGGAGCAACGCCTGACCGAACGTGACCGGGGGCTGCAGGCCCTGACCTTTCCTTACCCTGCGTTCCGTCAAGGCCAGCGGCAACTGGCCGAGACCCTGTACAAGGCGGTGAGCACCGGCCGTTGCCTGATGGCCCAGGCCAGCACCGGCATCGGCAAGACCCTCGGCACGCTGTTTCCGCTGCTCAAGGCCGTGGTGCCGCAGCAGTTGGACAAACTCTACTTCCTCACGGCCAAGACCCCGGGGCGTGCCCTGGCCCTCGATGCGCTGCGCCAGATCACCCAGGCGTCGCCGCAACCGGCCTTGCGCAGCCTCGAGCTGATCGCCCGCGACAAGGCCTGCGAGTATCCGCAAAACGCCTGCCATGGCGAGTCCTGCCCCTTGGCGCGAGGTTTCTACGACCGTTTGCCCGCCGCCCGTGAGGCCGCTGCGCAGGTGCCGCTGCTCGACCGTGCCAGCTTGCGCGAGGTAGCGCTGGCGCACCAGGTCTGCCCCTATTACCTGGGGCAGGAGATGGCGCGCTGGGTCGACCTGCTGGTGGCCGACTACAACTACTACTTCGACGCCCATGCGCTGCTGTTCGGCCTGGCCCAGGCCAACCAGTGGCGCACGGCGGTGCTGGTGGACGAGGCGCACAACCTGGTCGAGCGCGGGCGGCAGATGTACAGCGCCAGCCTCGACCAGGGCCAGTTGCTGGCGCTGCGCCAGGGCAAGCCGGCCGGGCTCGGCAGCGCCCTCGACCGGCTGAATCGACAATGGAATGCGTTGTACAAGGCGCAGGTCGCACCGTACCAGGCCAGCGAGCAGTTGCCCGATGCTTTCCTGCGTGCCCTGCAGCAATGCATCGGGCTGATCCAGGAACGCATGAACCAGGCGCCCGCCGAGGTCGAGCCCAAGGTGCTGGAGTTCTACTTCCAGGCCTTGCAGTTCAGCCGTATCGCCGAGTTGTTCGACGAGCACTTCCTGTTCGATATCAGCCCGCGCAACGGCCCCCGTGGGCGGCGCCTGGCCACGTTGTGCCTGCGCAACGTGGTGCCTGCCCGGCTGCTGGGCCCGCGCATGAGCGCGGCGCGCAGCGTCACGCTGTTTTCCGCCACGCTCAATCCTCGGCACTTCTACAGCGACCTGCTGGGCATGCCGGCCGATACTGCCTGGCTGGAGGTCGCCGCGCCGTTTCGCGCCGAGCAGTTGCAGGTGCGCATCGTCAGCGAGGTATCCACCCGCTACCAGCAGCGCCAGGCCTCACTGGCGCCGATCGTCGAGCTGATCGCCGCCCAGTTCGCCGGCCAGCCGGGCAACTACCTGGCCTTCTTCAGCAGCTTCGAGTACCTCGAGCAGGTGGCGCGGCTGCTGGCCGAACGCTATCCGGCGCTACCCATCTGGTGCCAGTCCCCCGGGATGGACGAGGCTAGCCGCGAGGCCTTCCTTGCGCGCTTCGTGGAGCACGGGCAGGGGGTGGGCTTCGCCGTGCTCGGTGGCGCCTTCGGCGAGGGCGTCGACCTGCCGGGCACCCGCCTGATCGGCGCCTTCGTCGCCACCCTCGGCCTGCCCCAGGTCAATCCGGTCAACGAGCAGTTCAAGCAGCGCCTGGGCCGGCAGTTCGGTGCCGGTTTCGACTATGCGTATCTCTATCCGGGGGTGCGCAAGGTGATCCAGGCCGCCGGCCGGGTGATCCGCGGCGACCACGACCGCGGCGTGCTGGTGCTGATCGACGAGCGCTTTGCCGAACCGCGGGTGCGGCAGATGTTCCCCGGCTGGTGGCAGCTTGCGTGAACGCCCCATCGCCTGGCGCCGAAACTCCCAGTACACTGCGCGTTCCAACACCAACATCCGTTGATTTCGAGGTTCCGCATGACGCTCAGTCCTTTGGCAGGCAAGCCGGCTCCGGCCAGCGTGCTGGTCGATATCCCCCGCCTGTTGACCGCTTACTACACCGGCCGTCCCGACGCCGCGGTGGCGGCCCAGCGCGTGGCCTTCGGCACCTCGGGCCACCGCGGCACTTCGTTCGAACTGAGCTTCAACGAATACCACGTGCTGGCGATCACCCAGGCCATTTGCCTGTACCGCCAGGAGAAAGGCATCGACGGCCCGTTGTTCATTGGTGCCGACACCCACGCGTTGTCCGCCCCGGCCGCCGCCAGCGCCCTGGAAGTGCTGGCCGCCAATGGCGTGCAGGTGATGCTGAGCAAGGACGACGAGTACACCCCGACCCCGGCGGTGTCCCATGCCATTCTCTGCTACAACCGTGGCCGCCAGCAGGGCCTGGCCGACGGTATCGTCATCACCCCGTCGCACAACCCACCGCAGAGCGGCGGCTTCAAGTACAACCCGCCCAACGGTGGCCCGGCCGACAGCGACGTGACCAAGTGGATCGAGGCCAAGGCCAACGATCTGCTGGCGGCGAACCTGGCTGGCGTCAAGCGCATGGACTACCAGCAGGCGCTGGCGGCGCCGACCACCCAGCGCCACGACTACGTGAGCAGCTATGTCGCCGACCTGGAAAACGTCATCGACTTCGAGGTGATCCGCAGCGCCAACCTGCGCCTGGGCGTCGACCCGCTGGGCGGCGCTGGCGTGCGCTACTGGTCGGCCATCGCCGAGCGCTACCAGCTGAACCTGGAAGTGGTGAACACCGAGGTCGATCCGACCTTCCGCTTCATGACCGTCGACTGGGACGGGCAGATCCGCATGGACCCATCCTCGCCTTACGCCATGCAGGGCCTGATCGGCCTGCGCGAGCGCTTCGACGTGGCCTTCGCCTGCGACCCGGACCACGACCGTCACGGTATCGTCACCGCCGACGGCCTGCTGCAGCCGAACAACTACCTCGCCGTGGCCATCGACTACCTGTACCGCAACCGCCCGCAATGGCGCAGTGATGCCGCCGTGGGCAAGACCGTGGTTTCCAGCGGCCTGATCGACCGCGTCACCGCGGGCCTGGGCCGTGAGCTGTATGAAGTGCCGGTGGGCTTCAAGTTCTTCGCCCAGGGTCTGTTCGACGGCTCGCTGGGCTTCGGTGGCGAAGAAAGCGCCGGCGCCTCGTTCCTGCGCAAGGACGGCTCGGTCTGGGCCACCGACAAGGACGGCCTGATTCCGGCGCTGCTGGCGGCCGAGATGACCGCCCGCACCGGGCGCAACCCGAGTCAGATCTACGCCGACCTGACCGCCAAACTGGGCAAGCCGTACGCCACTCGCGTCGAGGCCAAGGCCGACGCGCGGCAGAAGGCGCTGCTGAGCAAGCTGGCGCCGGAGCAGGTCAAGTCCACCGAGCTTGCCGGCGAGCCGATCCAGCAGATCCTCAGCCATGCTCCGGGTAACAACCAGGCCATCGGCGGCCTGAAGGTGATGACCGCGAACGGCTGGTTCGCCGCGCGGCCGTCCGGTACCGAGGATATCTACAAGATCTACGCCGAAAGCTTTATCGACGAGGCGCACCTCAAGCGCCTGGTGGCCGAAGCCCAAGTGCTGGTGGACGCGGCGATCGCCTGATCGACGCTGGCGTCAATCGCGGGGGCAAGCTGCATCGGCATACCGATGCGGCCTGCCCCCGCGATACGTTTCACTGTTCCACAAGTGGAACGATCCATGCCATTTCAGCTATCTACCGCAGTATTGGCCTCATCTGTAAGGTGTAACCCATCAACAGGAGGCTTCTCATGAAAAAGATCCAGGGTATCCACCGCAGCCCCAACGCCCACTGGGTGGGCGACGGCTTCCCGGTGCGCAGCCTGTTCACCTACGACCATCTGGCGCGGCATATCAGCCCGTTTCTGCTGCTGGATTATGCCGGCCCGCATGACTTCGCTCCGACCACTGCCCGGCGTGGCGTCGGCCAGCACCCGCACCGCGGTTTCGAGACCGTCACCATCGTCTACCAGGGCGAACTGGAGCACCGCGACTCCACCGGCGCGGGCGGCCTGATCGGCCCGGGCGACGTGCAATGGATGACCGCCGCGGGCGGCATCATCCACGAGGAGTTCCATTCCCCGGCCTTTGCCCGTAGCGGCGGCACGCTGGAGATGGTGCAGCTGTGGGTCAACCTGCCGGCCAGGGACAAGCGCGCCGCAGCGGGCTACCAGACGCTGTTGGCCAACGACATTCCTGTGGTGACGCTGGAAGGCGAGGCGGGCAGCCTGCGGGTGATCGCTGGGCGTTACCTTGACCAGCAGGGGCCGGCACGCACCTTTACCGAGATGGACGTCTGGGATCTGCGCCTGAAGGCGGGTGCCACGCTGCAACTGCCGGTGGCCGCCGGGCGCAATGCCGCGCTGGTGGTGCTGCGCGGCACGCTGCGGGTCAACGATGAGCGCGAAGCCGGTGCGGCCAGCCTGGTATTGCTGGAGCGCGACGGCGACGGTGTGCGCCTCGAGGCGCTGGATGACGTCAGCGTGCTGCTGCTCAGCGGCGAGCCGATCGACGAGCCCATCGTCGGGTATGGCCCGTTCGTGATGAACAGCCAGGCCGAGATCGCCGAATCGTTCGATGATTTCCAGGCCGGGCGGTTTGGGCAGATGGGAGGTACCGAGCGCGGCGTCCGACAATGACAAAGCGTTGACTCCAATCGCCGGCAAGCCGGCTCCCACAGGATCTGTGCTATCCCTGTGGGAGCCGGCTTGCCGGCGATTGCTTTTTCAGACGATCACAGCTGATCCGGCACCACCGCGATCACATCGATCTCCATCAGCCACTCGGCCTGCGCCAACCCTGCCACCACCAGCCCGGTGGAAATCGGGAACACGCCCTTGAGCCACTTGCCCACTTCCTTGTACACCGGTTCGCGGAAGCGCGGATCGGTGATGTAGGTGGTGGTCTTGACGATATGCGACAGGTCCGAGCCTGCCTCTTCAAGCAACTGCTTGACGTTCTTCATCGCCTGTTCGGCCTGCGCCTGCGGGTCGCCCAGGCCGACCAGGCGGCCCTCGAAATCGGTGCCGACCTGCCCGCGCACGTAGATGGTGTTGCCGGCGCGCACCGCCTGGCACAGGTCGTTGTCCAGGGTCTGGTTGGGGTAGGTGGCCTTGGTGTTGAACATGCGGATGCGAGTATGAGTAGGCATCAGTGGGCTCCGAAGGTGCTGACGTTGCTGATCGAGGGTTGCTGCTCATCCGCCGTGCGCTGTTCGCGGTCGCGGTAGGCCAGGTAGGTGCGCTGGGTGGCGATGTGACCGGCGACGTGCTTGGCGTCGTGCCACACGCCCCAGATGAACGACGAGCCGCGGCGCGACAGCCAGGGCAGGCCGAGGAAGTACACGCCTGGCTCTTTCGACACGCCACGCTGGTGCTGCGGCTTGCCGTTGGCGTCGAAGGCGTCCACCTGCAGCCAGCTGAAGTCCACGCCGTAGCCGGTGGCCCAGATGATGGTGGTGACGTTGGCCTGGGCCAGGTCCAGCTCGCGCAGCGGGTCGCTGACGCAGGCCGGGTCGGGCAGGCGCTTGCGCGCTTCGGGCTCCGGCGGCAGGTCCAGGCCGTTGCGTTCGACATAGGCGTCGGCGGCGTCCAGCAGGGCCAGGTAGTTCTCGTCGCCACGGTTGATGTTCTCGGCCAGGTTGTCCTGGAAGCGCGCCACGCCGCCCTCGAACGACTGGGTCAGGCCGACCAGGGTCATGCCCTGGTGGGCGAGGGCGCGGAAGTCCACGGTATGGCCGCCACGGGCACCGGACACGGCGATGGTCACGTGCTCGCGGCCAGGCTTGGCGATCTCGGCATCCCATTCGCCGAGCACGCCCAGCCACCAGCAGAAGTCACGGTTGCGGTAGCTGCGTGGCGGGCGGTCGTGGGCGCCTACCGACAGGTACACCTGGCGCCCGGCGCGCATCAGCTCTTCGGCGATCTGCACACCAGAGGAGCCGGCGCCCACCACCAGCACCGCGCCTGCAGGCAGTTGCTCGGGGTTGTAGTAGGCGGCGGAGTGGATCTGGTGCAGGCCGTCGTCTTTCGGCGCGATAGCCGGGATCACCGGGCGCTGGAACGGGCCGGTGGCGGCCACCACGCGGTTGGCGCGGATCACGCCCTGGTTGGTTTCGATGGTGAAGCCCGGACGGTCGGCGTTGCGCACCACTTGCCTGACCTCGACACCGGTGCGCACCGGCAGGTTGTACTTGCGCACGTACTGCTCGAAGTAGTCGGCGACCTGGTCCTTGCCGGCGAAGGCGTCGGCGTCGAGGTCGAATTCAAGGCCCGGGAAGCGGTCGTGCCAGGCCGGCCCGTTGGCCACCAGCGAATCCCAGCGCCCGGTGCGCCAGGCCTCGGCGATGCGCTTGCGCTCCAGCACCAGGTGCGGCACGCCGAGCTTGCTCAGGTGTTCGCTCATGGCCACGCCGGCCTGGCCGGCGCCGACTACGAGGGTGTCGATTTCGATGTTGTTCAGTGTCATGTCCCAGCCCTTCTTCTTCAGCGGCGTTCTTGTTCAGGTCGGTGGGGACCGCCTTTGCCTGGGGCCAGACTAGGGATGGGTGGGCAATCGCGAAAATAGTATTTAGCTGGGGCTTGCCGATAAATTCGCGAAGGGTGGATGAGCGCCGCTGCGCGCCGAGCCGCCATAGTTTTTTCCTGCCCTGTGCCGAGGAAAATGTTGGTTTCGCCGTTGCCTTGGCCCGCCGAGAATGCCGGTAACTCAACACAGGAGCTGCACCATGACCTTCTCCATCATCGGCCGCTGCCAGGAAACCGGCCAGGTCGGCATCGCCATCAGTTCATCGAGCATCGCCGTCGGCGCCCGTTGCCCGTGGGTACGTGCCGGGGTCGGTGCCGTGGCCACGCAGAACATCACCTTGCCAGCCCTCGGCCCGCAGATCCTCGATGCCCTGGAGCAAGGCCAGCTGCCGCCCGCCGCGGCGCTGGACCGGGTGCTGAGCGCCAATGGCTGGAGCGAGTACCGCCAGGTCACGGTGATCGACAGCCACGGACAGGTGGCGCTATTCACCGGCAAGGAGGCGCTGGGCACGCACAATGCGGTGGCGGGCGAGCAATGCGCGGCGGCGGGCAACCTGCTGTCGTCGCAGGCAGTGATCGCGGCCATGGTTACGGCATTCGAGCAGGCCGGCGGCCACCTGGCCGACCGCCTGCTGGCGGCAATGCACGCGGCGATGGCCGCCGGGGGCGAGGCCGGGCCGGTCCACTCGGCGGCGCTGAAGATCGCCGGCGAGCTGACCTGGCCTTTGGTTGACCTGCGGGTGGACTGGACCGAGCAGGACCCGATCGCTGAACTGGACACCCTGTGGCAAGCCTATCGCCCGCAGATGCAGGACTATGTGACCCGGGCACTGAATCCTACCGCCGCGCCCAGCTACGGAGTGCCTGGGGATGAGTGAGGTCGACAGCCGCGCGCTGCTGGAGCGATTGGTCGGTTTTGCCACCGTGAGCCGCGACTCCAACCTGGAGCTGATCGCGTTCATTCGCGACTACTTGGCCGGGTTTGGCGTTCACAGCGAGCTGTTCCACAACGACGAAGGCACCAAGGCCAACCTGTTCGCCACGATAGGCCCTGTCGACCGAGGCGGCGTGGTGCTGTCCGGGCACACCGACGTGGTGCCGGTCGACGGCCAGGCCTGGAGCGTCGAGCCGTTTCGCCTGAGCGAGCGCGATGGGCGCCTGTATGGCCGTGGCACGGCCGACATGAAGGGTTTCATCGCCTCGGTGCTGGCGGCGGTACCGGCGTTTCTCGCCCAGCCGTTGAGGATGCCGGTACACCTGGCGTTCTCCTACGACGAGGAAGTCGGCTGCCTGGGCGTGCGTTCGATGTTGGCGGCGTTGGCGCAACGCCCGCACAAGCCGCGCCTGTGCCTGATCGGCGAGCCCACCGAGCTCAAACCGGTGCTCGGCCACAAGGGCAAACTGGCCATGCGCTGCCAGGTGCAGGGCGCCGCCTGCCATTCGGCCTATGCCCCCTATGGGGTCAATGCCATAGAATACGCGGCGCGGCTGATCGGCAAGCTGGGCGACATCGGTGACGAGCTGGCCCGTCCCGAGCATCACGACGGGCGCTTCGACCCGCCGTTCTCCACGGTGCAGACCGGGGTGATCAACGGTGGCAGAGCGCTGAACATCGTCCCCGAGGAATGCGAATTCGACTTCGAAGTACGTGCCTTGCCGGGCTTCGAGGCCCAAGCGGTGGCCGACCGGCTGCAAACCTACGCCGAGGCCGAGCTGCTGCCACGCATGCGCGCCGTCAATGCGGCCAGTGCGATTCGCTTGCGGCCGTTGAGCGCCTACCCAGGGCTGGCCACGCCTGCGGCCAGTGAGGCTGCGCAACTGGTGGCGTTGCTCAGTGGCTCGGATGACTTCGGCACGGTGGCGTTCGGCACCGAGGGCGGGTTGTTCGACCAGGCGGGGATTGCCACCGTGGTTTGCGGGCCGGGGAGCATGGAGCAGGGGCACAAGCCTGACGAGTTCGTCAGTGTCGAGCAATTGCGTGGCTGCGATGCGATGCTGCGGCGGTTGGTCGAGTACCTGGCGCAGGCGTGAGGGATCACGGGGCAAGCCCGCCCCAGTAGGGGCGGGGAAGGTGATGACTTAGGCCGGCACCATCGCAAAGCCCACGCCGAAGCGGTTCCAGGCATTGATGGTGGCGATGGCCAGGGTCAGGTTGGCGATTTCCTTGGCGTCGAAGTGTTCGAGCAGCGCCTGGTACTCGTCCTGCGGCGCGCCGCGCTCGGGCAGGCGCGTGAGGCTCTCCACCCAGGCCAGGGCGGCACGTTCGCGTGGGGTGAAGTAGCGGGTCTCGCGCCAGACGCTCAGGGTCTGCAGGCGCGCCTCGGTTTCACCGGCCTTGCGCGCATCGTTGGCATGCATGTTGACGCAGTAGGCGCAGCCATTGACCTGCGAGGCGCGCAGGCGGATCAGCTCCAGCAGCGAGTGTTCCAGGCCCGAGGCGACCAGCGCCTGTTCGAGGCCGATCATGGCTTTGTAGGCTTCCGGCGAGTGCTTGGCCCATTCGATACGGTCATGCATGGTGAGGCTCCAAAGAATGTACAGGTGACAAGTGGCACTACCTTAGCCCCCAGCCGTGCCGTGCCGAATAGCCAATCCCGCGCTTTGCCAGGAGGCCAATCGCGCATTTGGATGGCCACTGACAGGCATCCAATCTCTTCATTTCTGTCGGGGCGTCGCAGCCGGGATAATGCGCGGGTCAACACCGGAGAACCGTTTCATGTCCGCAGATCGATACATGCGCGAAGCCCTCGAGCTGGCCCGCGGCAATATCCAGGCCGGCGGCCGCCCGTTTGGGGCCGTGCTGGTCTACCAGGGGCAGGTGATCGCCCGCGCCGTCAACGAAATCCACAGCACCCAGGACCCGACCAGCCACGCCGAGATGCAGGCCATCCGCCAGGCCGCCCAGACCCTTGGCCAGCCGCGCCTGGAGGGTGCCGAGATCTATGCCAGCGGCCACCCGTGCCCGATGTGCCTGGCAGCCATGCACCTGTGTGGCATCGAGCGAGCCTGGTTCGCCTACGACAACGACGAAGGCGAGCCCTATGGCCTGTCCACCGCCGGGGTGTATGCGCAGATGGCCCGCCCGCCGCAGCAGCAGAGCCTGCCCCTACGCCCGCTGAAACCCACGGGGGAGAGCGGCCTGTACCGTGAATGGCAGCAGGCCAGCCAAGGATGAGGGGCGCGCTGAACCTGTTGCTGGTGGTGCTGCTGGCCCTGAACCTGCGGCCGATCCTCACCAGCATCGGCCCTTTGCTCGAACCCATGCGCCAGGGCACCGGCCTGGGTTACCAGCAGGCGGCGTTGCTGACGGCGCTGCCGGTGCTGTGCATGGGCCTGATCCCGTTGTTGCAACCCTGGCTGCGGCGCTGGCTGAGCGAGCATGGCGGCATGCTCGCCGGGCTTGCGGCCATTGCCCTGGCCTGCCTGTGGCGCCTGCAATTGGACAGCGCCTGGGCGTTGATCGCCAGCGCCGTGGTTGCCGGCTTGGGCGTTGCCGTGGTGCAGGGCATGATGCCGGGGCTGGTCAACCGCTGGTTCCCCAGCCGCCTGGCGGCGAGCATGGGGCTGTATTCGGCGGCGTTGATGAGCGGTGGTGGTTTGGCCGCGGTGCTCGGCCCTGCGATTGCCGCACACTTCGGCCATTGGCAGTTCGGCCTGGGCCTTTGGGCGCTGCCGGCGCTGCTGGCGATGGCGGCCTGGGTGGCCCTGCGTCCGCGCCAGCACACGCCAAGCCAGGCCGCCGGCGGTGGCGGGCACTGGTTCGGCAACCGCCGCGCCTGGCTGCTGGCGTTGTACTTCGGGCTGATCAATGGCGGCTATACCAGCATGGTGGCGTGGCTGCCGGCCTATCACCTGGAGCATGGCGGCACGGCCCAGGGGGGCGGCGAGCTGGTCGGCCTGATGACCATCTTCCAGGTCTGCGGTGCCCTGGGCGTGCCATTGCTGCTGCGGCGCCTGGTCGATCGCCGGCCCGGCCTGTGGCTGGCCTTGCTGATCCAGCTCGGGGGCTTCCTCGGCCTGCTGCTGGCGCCGGCCAGCGCCATGGGCCTGTGGGTGGCGATGATCGGCCTGGGCCTGGGTGCCTGTTTCAGCCTCAGCCTGACGCTGACCCTGGAGCACCTGCGCAGCCCCGGCGAAGCCGGCAGCCTGGCGGCGTTCGTCCAGGGCGTGGGCTTCATCGTCACCGGCATCGTGCCGTACATCACCGGCTGGTTGCGCGATGTCAGCGGAGACTTTCAGGCCTCCTGGAGCCTGCTGGCCTGCACCGTACTGGCGATGTTGCTGGTGACCGCGTGCTTTGCGCCGAAGGGCTACGCCAGGGCGATTGCCCGTGGCCAGCAGCCCGCTGAAGCGCTGGTCAACTGAGGCGCTGCAGGGTGTCGGCGACGCGGTCCAGCGCCGGGTCGATGTCCAGCAGCTCGATGGCGCCAAAGCCCAGCAGCAGCCCCGGCCTTACCGGGGCCTCGCTGAAGAACGGTGCCAGGGAATAGAGGCCCACCTCCACCTTGCGCGCCAGGCTGATCAGCAACTCGACATCCACCCCCGGCTTGGCCAGCGCGCTCAGGTGGAAGCCGGCGCTGGTCGGTACCGCGTCGAACCAGGACGCCAGGTCGCCGCCGAGCCGTGCCAGGATCCGCTCGCGCCGTGCGCTGTACACCTCGTGGCAACGGCGGATGTGCTTGTTCAGGTGGCCTTCGCCAAGGAACCGCGCCAGCGCCCACTGCTGCAGGGTCGGGCTGTGCCAGTCGCTCAGGTGCTTGGCCACGCAGGCGGCCTGCAGCACGGCGGGCGGCAGCACCGCGTAGCCCAGGCGCAGTTCGGACAGCAGGGTCTTGGAGAACGTCCCGACATACGCCACCAGGCCATGCCGGTCCATGCGTTGCAGGGCCTCGGCGGCAGGCCCCTGGTAGCGGAACTCGCAGTCGTAGTCATCCTCGATGATCAGCGCGCCAAGTTCGGCGGCCCGCGCCAGCAGCGCCTCGCGCCGTGGCGCGGCCATGGGCATGCCCAGCGGGAACTGGTGCGAGGGGGTCACGTAGATCAGCCGGGTGCCATCCTCGATCTGCTCCACGCACAATCCCTGGTCGTCCACCGGCACCGACTGCAGGCGCGCGCCCAAGGCCTGGAACAACTGCCGGGCCGGTGGATAGCCCGGGTCTTCCATGGCCACCTTGCAGCCGGGCTCGACCAGCACCCGGGCGATCAGGTCCAGGGCCTGCTGGGCGCCGTTGCACACCAGCACATCGCTGGGTGCGCACTGGATGCCGCGGGTGAAGGCGATGTGATGGGTGATGGCCTCGCGCAGTTCGGGCAGGCCCTGGGCGGAAAACTGGCGCTCGGGGTGCCGCTGGCTGCGGCGCAGGGCGTAGTTCATGCAACTGCGCCATTGATCGTAGGGAAACTGCGACTTGCTCGAGGCGCCGCCGATGAAGTCGTAGCGAGAGGGGGCGTCCAGCGCGCGGTGGCCAAGTATCGTGGCGCGCTGGCGCCAGCGCTCCAGCGTGTCGGCGGCGGCCAGCGGGATGTGCTCGTTGTCGCGCTGGCGCAAGCTGTGGCGCGGGGTGATGAACGTGCCACGGCCGACCACGCCGCTGAGCAGGTTGTCGTAGGTCAGGCGGGAATAGGCTTCGGCCACGGTCTTGCGCGAGACGCCCAACTGCTCGGCCAGCAGGCGCGTGGGCGGCAGTTGCGTGCCGGCGGCGAGGTGGCCGCTGTCGATGCCGGCGCGCAGTTGCCGGTAGAGCTGCTCGGCAAGGCCTTTGCGGCCTTCGAGGCGGATGTGCAATTCCATCGTGGGAAGGGTCCGAAGCGCAGGGATGTAGAAGCTTCGGGGTTTATTGCGGTGGCTGCAAGTAGGGCAGCTTTGCGGCCCATCGCCGACAAGCCGGCTCCCACACCGACCGCGCCGACCTCGAGCCCGGTGCCTTCCTTGTGGGAGCTGGCTTGCCAGCGATGAGGCGCATACAGGCGATCAAAGGCGGGCGGTACTGATGGTGATGTAGCCTTTTTCGGGCAGCGCGATGCGGATCACCGTTTCGTCGTCGCAGGCCTTGCGCTTCTGCTTGATGCATACGCCATCCACCGTGGCCTCGCGCATGCGGGCATGGATGGCGCGGCCCTTGGCGTCGAAAAAGGCCTCGCTGGCGAGCAGTTCGACGCGTTCGATCAGTTGGCGGGTGTGTTCGTCGGTGGCGCAGAAGAAGCGCACACCCGAGAGGTGCGGGTTGTCGTCGGGGTTGCTGACCTCATGAGCCAGCAATTGGCGCAGGGTATGGCGCAGTTCGCGGGTAGGGCGGTCGTGTGTGGGCATGGCATGGCCTCATCTGGATGGGGTTGGCCGCGCCGGGGCGGCCGTAACTTCTCCAGGTCGGATGATGTTTTGCCGAGGGGGTGGCAACAATCAAGCAGCGTCCGTGCTTGTGGTAGGAGGGTTCTGAAATTACAGGCAGGAGGTTGAACGTCGCCTTGATCCGCGTCAGGTCCATGGCATGTCCATCGCGGATTGCCGAGGCATTTTCATGCCCCGTGGCCAGCAGGGCTAAAGCGTTGCAGCGCTTTTGGCATCGAGCGCCGCCTCGACGACCTCGATCCAGTGGCGTACCGGTGTCCGCCCGGCACTGCCGAGGTGCAACTGGCAACCGATGTTGGCCGTGACGATCACCTGCGGGTTGCCGCTTTCCAGCGCATTGAGACGATCGTCGCGCAACTGCCGCGCCAGCAGCGGCTGGGTCAGTGAATAGGTGCCGGCTGAGCCACAGCACGAGTGCCCGTCCGGAACCGGCGTGAGGTGAAAGCCCAGCCGCGTCAGCAACTCTTCGACCGCGCCGCCTAGCTTGAGGGCGTGCTGCAGCGTGCAGGGGCAGTGGAAGGCCAGGCGCTGCTCGGCGCACAACCCCAGCTGCTCCAACGGCTCGGCCTGCAGCACCTGCACCAGGTCACGGGACAGCGCGCTGACTTTGGCGGCCTTGGCGGCGTAGTGTGGGTCGCTTTCGAGCAAGTGGCCATAATCGCGCACGAAGGCGCCGCAGCCGCTGGCGGTCTGCACGATAGCTTCGGCGCCGGCTTCGATGGCTGGCCACCAGGCATCGATGTTGCGTCGGGCACGCTCCAGGCCGCGCGCCTGGGCATCCAGGTGGTAGTCCACGGCCCCGCAGCAACCGGCCTCGGCGATCGGTTCAACACCGATACCGAGGCGGTCGAGCAGGCGTGCGGTGGCGGCGTTGGTATTGGGCGAGAGCGCCTGCTGCACGCAACCTTCAAGCAGCAATACGCGGCGGGTGTACGCCGCTGATGGGCGCTGGCCAGCGGCGGCGATCCGCGGCGCCAGCTTGGCCTTGAGGTTGGCCGGGAGCAGGGGGCGCAGGGCAAGGCCGCAGAGCAGCAGGGCCCGGAACAGCGCCGGCCTCGGCACTACCGCCCGCAAGCCACTGCGCAGCAGGCGCTGGGCCAAAGGCCGCGGCACCTGGCGGTCGACCACGGCGCGGCCGATGTCGAGCAGGTTGTGGTACTGCACCCCGGAGGGGCAGCTGGTCTCGCAATTGCGACAGCTCAGACAACGGTCCAGGTGCGTCTGGGTGCTGGCGCTGACTGGTTCGCCTTCAAGCACCTGCTTGATCAGGTAGATGCGCCCACGTGGGCCGTCCAGCTCGTCGCCGAGCAACTGGTAGGTGGGGCAGGTGGCGGTGCAGAAGCCGCAATGCACGCAGGATCGCAGGATCTGCTCGGCCTCGTCGGCACGGGCCAGGCGGCGGGCGGAGTCACTCAGTTGGGTTTGCATGCCGCGGCCTCACAGGTGTGCATACAGGCGGCCAGGGTTGAAGATGCCCTGGGGGTCGAGTTGGCGCTTCAGCGCCTGGTGGTAACGCAGCGTCATCGGCTCCAGTGGCGCGCTGCTGTCGTCGCCGGGCGCGTAGGCGGTGGCATGGCCGCCGACCTCGGCCATCAGGGCGCGCAGGGTCGCTGCCGGCGCTTCTGACTTGAGCCAGCGCTGGGCGCCGCCCCAGTCGATCAGCTGCTGCCCGGGCAGGTCGAGCATGCCGCAGGTGATGGGCAGGGACAGCCGCCACAACGTGGCAGGCGCGGCGAAGAACGCCAGGCGTTGCTCGCGCAGGTCGCTCCAGTACAGTGGGTCGAGTATCTCGCCGCCCAGGCGCTCGCGGGCCGCGCGCACCGAGCCTTCGCCGCCTTCCAGGCGCAGGTGCAAGGCCTCGCCGTCGTGGCAGGCGGCGCTGATCGGCAGCGGCTGTCGGCCCCACTCGGCTAGTCTGGCCAGCGACTGGTAGGCGTCCATCTCCAGGCGCAGGCCCAGGCACTGGCGTGGACGCGGCAACACCTTCAACGAAACCTCGGTGAGCAGGCCCAGGCAACCAAAGCTGCCCGCCATCAGCCGCGACACGTCGTAGCCGGCGACGTTCTTCATCACCTCGCCGCCAAAGCGCAGGTGCTTGCCGTGGCCAGTGATCAGCCGGGTGCCGAGCACATAGTCGCGCACTGCGCCTGCCCAGGGCCGGCGCGGCCCCGACAGCCCCGCCGCGACCATGCCGCCCAGTGTCGCCTCGGGCCCTAGGTGGGGTGGTTCGCAGGCCAGCATCTGCCCGGCCTCGTGCAGCGTTGCCTCGATCTCGCGCAGGGGCGTGCCGGCGCGGGCGGTGAGCACCAGTTCGGTGGGGTCGTAGCTGACGATACCGCTGTGCCCACGGGTGTCGACGAGCTCGCCGGCCACCGGGCGGCCAAGCATGGCCTTGCTGTTGCCGCCCTGGATACGCAGTGCGGTGTCCTGGCGCAACGCCTGGTTGACCTGCTCCAGCAACTGCTGGCTGATATCCGTACACATCAGAAGCGCTCCAGGTCGGGGAAGGGCAACTGCCCATGATGCACATGCAATGCACCGAACTCGGCGCAGCGCTGCAGGGTGGGGATGTTCTTGCCCGGGTTGAGCAGGCCCCGTGGGTCGAAGGCGGCCTTGAGCGCGTGGAACACGGTGATCTCGTCGGCGTTGAATTGGGCACACATCTGGTTGATCTTCTCTCGGCCCACGCCGTGCTCGCCGGTGATGCTGCCGCCCACCGCCACGCACAGTTCGAGGATCCGGCCACCGAGGGCTTCGGCGCGTTCCAGCTCGCCGGGTTGGTTGGCGTCGAACAGGATCAGTGGGTGCATGTTGCCGTCGCCGGCATGGAACACATTGGCGACCCGCAGGCCGTAGCTCTCGGATAGTTGGCGGATGCCCGCGAGCACGCGCGGCAGCTCGCGCCGCGGGATGGTGCCGTCCATGCAGTAGTAGTCCGGCGAAATGCGCCCCACCGCCGGGAAGGCGTTCTTGCGCCCGGCCCAGAAGCGCACGCGCTCGGCTTCGTCGCAGGCCAGGCGCACCTCGCGGGCACCGGCCTGGCGCAACAGGGCATCGACGCGGGCGCAGTCGTCATGCACATCGGCCTCGACCCCGTCCAGTTCGCACAGCAGGATCGCCGCCGCGTCCACCGGGTAGCCGGCGTGGATGAAGGCCTCGGCGGCGCGGATCGCCAGGTTGTCCATCATCTCCAGGCCTGCCGGGATGATCCCGGCGGCGATGATATCGGCCACCGCGCGCCCGGCGTCCTCGACGCTGGCGAAGCTGGCCAGCAGTACCCGCGCTACCTGTGGCCTGGGCAGCAGCTTGACGGTGACCTCGGTGACGATGCCGAGCATGCCCTCGGAGCCGGTGAACAGTGCCAGCAGGTCGAAGCCGGGGCTGTCCAGGGCATCGCTGCCAAGGGTCAGGCGCTCGCCCTCGACGGTGAGGATCTCCACTTTCAGGAGGTTGTGCACGGTCAGCCCGTACTTCAGGCAATGCACGCCGCCGGCGTTCTCGGCGACATTGCCGCCGATCGAGCAGGCGATCTGCGAGGAGGGATCCGGCGCGTAGTACAAACCGTGGGGCGCCGCCGCCTGGGAAATCGCCAGGTTGCGCACGCCGGGCTGGACCCTGGCGAAGCGGCCCTGTGGATTGACTTCGAGGATGCGGTTGAAGCGCGCCATCACCAGCAGGACGCCCTGCCTCAGCGGCAACGCGCCGCCCGACAGGCCGGTGCCGGCACCGCGCGCGACCACCGGCACGCCGCGCTGGTGGCAGAGCCGCAGCAGCGCCTGCACCTGCTCCAGCCGCTCGGGCAGTGCCACCAGCAGGGGCAGCGTGCGGTAGGCCGAGAGGCCGTCGCATTCATAGGGCTTGAGGTCTTCGCTGCGGTGCAGGATGTCCAGGTCGGGCAGGGTCTCGCGCAGGGCGGCCAGCAGCGCCGGCTTGTCCACGAGCGGCAGCGGGCCGTCGACACGTTCGTCGTAGAGGATGTTCATCGGCGGCCTATTGCGCCAGTTGCCTGATCATCGCCACCGTCAGGTACAGGCGCGGCGCCACGCTGGCGATCTCCATGTACTCGTCGTCGCCATGCAGGCCGGCACCGACCACACCCAGGGTCTCCAGCACCGCGGGCTTGTCGCTGTCAGGCACGTAGGCATAGCCGGCGTCGGTGCCGAAGCGCATGGCGATGGGCTGCAGTTGCCGGTCGATCTTGCTGTAGAGCTGCCGCGCAGTTTGTGCAAGCTGTGTGGAGGCGTCGTTCTTCGCCAGAGGCGGACGGCCTTTTTCCATGACCAGCTCGACCTGGGTATCGGCGACCAACTGCTTCTTGATGATCCGCAAGGCATCCTCCTGTACCCGCTCGGTCTCGCTCAGGTCGGAATAACGCATGTCGGCCTCGGCGCTGGCCAGGGCAGGGATGATGTTGGCCTTCTCTCCGGCCTTGGCCAGGGTCCAGTTGACGGTGGTACCCTTGTCCTTGTCGCCGAGGGCATTCAATTGCAGCAACTGGTGCGCCAGCTCGATCAGCGCGTTGCGCCCGGCCTCCGGCGCGGAGCCGGCGTGGGAAGCGCGGCCGTTCACCGTGAGTTTCAGGCGGTTGATGCCGTTGGTGGCGACGGTCACCGCGTCCTTGTCCGGTGGCTCGTAGGAAAAGACGAAGTCGTGCTGGCGCGCCAGCTCGGCGATTAGCTGCCTGGAGCCTGCCGAGCCCATTTCCTCATCCGGGTTGAACAGCACGGTGAGGGTGCGATAGCCCTTGTACTGCTGGTTCTGCAACAGCTTCAGGGCATGCAGGATCATCGCCACGCCGCCCTTGGCATCGGCCACGCCAGGGCCATAGGCGCGCTCGCCTTCGATACGGAACGGGCGCTTGGCCACGGTACCCGGGCCGAACACCGTGTCGTAGTGGACCATCAGCAGGAAGTCTTTGTCGCCGGTACCCTTGAATGTGCCGACGATGTTGTCGCCCACCGAGGGCGTGGCCGGCTGGGTGGTGACCTTGGCGCCCAAGGCCTCAAGGCGTTTCACCAGCTCGGCGCCGACTTGTTCCAGGCCCGCCTCGGTCCCGGTGCCGGTATCCACCGAAACCAGGGCCTTGAGGGTTTCCAGGTAATGCGCCTGCTCGGCCTTGGCTTGCTGGAACAGCTCCTGGGGCGTGGGCTCGGCGGCCTGGGCGGCGGCGCAGGCGAGGGTAAAGCAGAGAAAGATCAGTTGCGAACGCATGGGCAGGGCCTCGATCCATGATGAATGCTTGTCATGAACCGTTCAGCGTAGACCCTGCCCATTCTCCTGGGGCTTGGATGTGTTCCTAGGGCAAGCGCGAAGCGCTTAGCGTTGGCCGCCGGTATCGACCACCTTGGACTGCGTCACGCTACCGTCGGCGAGCGTGATATGGACCTCCAGGATCTGCTTGCCGTCGCTCAGGTAGCGGCTGTCCAGGCCCAGGTTTGCGAATGTGCCGTCGGCCTTGACCGATGCGATGCCTACCCATTGGCGTTGGCTGTTCAGTGCTTCGACAGTGGCCCCGACCGGGGCTGCCTTGCCCTTGGCCTCCAGTTTGTTGCCGACCCATTTACCGCTAAGTTCGAGCACCTGGGCAACGGGTACCAGGTAGTCCTCCTTGAACTTGCGGCCAAGGTAGTCCATGCGTGCATGCAGCGTGGTACGGCCATCGATCAAGAAACCATTGTTCAGCGCCGCATGCTGGAACGTCCCATCGGCATTGATCGAGCCGATGCCGGGCCAGGAGCCATCCTGCCTGCCGACGTCAATGGAGGCCCCTTGCGGCTGGCCGCGCCCGGTGACCTTGATGAGCCCGTCAGGGGTGCGCAGGGCAGTGAGTTTGGTGATCAGCGGACGCTGAGTCACGGTGAATGTCGAACTGTCGGTACTGCCCTTGAGTCGTGCCTTGACTGTTCCATCCTTGCCCATCCAGGTTTCGTCCAGTTTTGCATTGCTGAATGCCAGGTACTTGCCCACATCACCGACAGCGCGCCATTCGCCGTTGCTGTGCAGCACCTCGATGTGCGTGCCCTGCGCCGCGAATGCATGGCCTTCGAGCTGCAGATTTCTGGGGGCCATCTTGGTCTTTTCGGGGTTCGCAGACTTTGCGTCGGGCCCCCAGAAGCCCCACAGGTCCAGCATGCGGTTGGCGGCCGAGCCTCCGTACACCGGCTTGGCGGTAGGGTCGTCCTGCGGCTTTTCCAGCCCCAGGGCCTTGATTGCCGCGAGGGTCTGTGAATCGGGTGCCAGGCCCCAATGGATGAAGTAGTCGGAAAGGTCGTGCTTTGCCGCCCTGCTGGCCTCGACCATGAACAACTGCTTGCGTCCACGCCGGTTGCCAGGGTCCGGGCTAGCGCGCACCGCGCGTTCAAGTGTGGGATAGAAAGTCTCGCCGAAGGCCACGCGCAGTTGTTCGAACATCACGCCCATGTGCAGGTTTTCGGTTTTTTTCAGGTTCTCGAACTCGCGGTCTTTCTCCGGTGCTGCCAGGTAGATCTGCGCCTTGTCCCAATGCGCCGGGCTAGGGCCACCAGGGGGCGCAGGTACGATTTCCCCGTAGAAGCGGCGCAGGGAGGCCAGGGTATACACGTTGACGGTCACCTCGGTGAGTAGCCCTGGGTTCCAGGTCCAGATCGATGACTGCCGCAAGTGGCCCAGTTCATGCCAGAGCATCCAGTTGGACTTCGCCTTGTCCGCGGAAAGTGCATCAAGCACGTAGGGGACGGGGATCGCCGCGCGGTATGTACTGGCGTTCGGGTTGACGCCCGTTTGCGTTTCCACCACGTAACGCCGCAGTGGGCTGGGTCGGTCCCGTGGGTCGGAGCCAGCCTGCCCCGCAAGCTGGTCTTGTGCCTGGATGCCCTGATCCATGACCTGCAGCAAGGCTTCGGCATTCTGGTCAGAGCGTTGCATGCTTTGCAGCGAGCTGGCGACGATCACCCGTTTGCTGTGCAACAGTGCCACGGGCACTTTGGAGACTTTGAGCATGCTTTTCCATTGTTCGAGGCTGGTTTTGCCTGGCTCGAAGTAGGGCACCGGCTCGGCCTGTTCACCGAGGGTCACGGTGACGTTGGGGGCCGAGGTATCGATGCTGTCGGTGACGTAGCGCACCGAAATCAGGCCGCCTCGCACCGAATAGACTCGGTTCTGACCTGGTTGCAGTGTTCGGACAAGCGGCTCTGACTCACTGCTTGCGATGTTCCAGGGGTGTACCAGCGCAGGCGTGCCGATAACCAGCTCGAGCACGGCAGCGCCGGGGTCGCCTGCCACGTCGACCGACAGTTCCGTGTAGGGGTTGAGATGGAAACCGGTGGGTTGCCAGTCAGCCCACAGCAGGGATTGTCGCGCGCGGGCACGTTCGGATTCGGCGCTGGGCAAGGCGGCGATATCCAGCGTGCGCGGCTGCGGGAACTCTTCGGGATGGTCCTGGTGATAAACCGGGTCGCGGGGCATATGGGTATCCGACCACAGCGCGGTATCGCTGAGCAGGCGCGCGCAAGTCACCAGCTTAACGGCCGTGTCGCTAACCTCCAGGCAACGTTGCTCGGTGGAATAGGCATTCTGCAAGCTTACGTAGTTGGGCGAGCCATCGCGCACGATCCAGCGATTCTCGTCCCGTGAGCTGTCGCAAGGGCCCATGGCCGGTGCCCAGGCGACGTTGACCAGGCAGCGCTGTGTGCCATCGGCCGCCGTACGGCGGTTCACCAACAGCAGGCCTCCGTCCTGCTGGCGAACCGTCCATTGCGTCAGTTCGGCTGCCTCACCCTCGGTTTCACAGGGGCCAAGGTCGACTTCCTGGCCAGATGCAGAGGCTCGCAGGCACTGTCTGCTAGCGCCTTGTTCGAAGGCGCTCTTGTTGGTCAGCACATCGTACGTTTCATCCGCCTGGGCGAAGCCTGAGGACAGGCCGGTGAGCAGCAGCACCAGTAATGTCATCGCCAAGGAAAAGGGCAGGAATGGATGATTGAGGCGGCTTCTGTTCATGAGGTTCGTCCATGGGGGTTGTTCGTGCCGGCGAGGCCAGAGGAGCCGAACGTGCAACCGGGATGATGGCGAGCGGTGGGAACAGCGACAACTGATAGAAATGCCAGGTGGTCGTGGGGTGCGCTGCGCCCCGGGCGTCAGGCCTGGAGGTCGAAATCGCAGTCATGGTGACGTCCTTGTCGTCAGGCGTGATCAAGCGTGTGAACGTGGCACGTATCTGTCTGAACCACGTTCACCCATACCGCGGCGCCAGGCGCTGATTGGACAGTTGCCCGGCCAGCCCCTGGCGGGCGGCTTCAAAAGCCACGTAGCGCTCGTGCTCATGCAGCGACGGGATCGAGATCAACTGTCCCGTATCGAAGTCCTGCAGCGCCGCCACCACCAGGTCCCGCGCCGTCATCACGATCGCCGGGTCGAGGTTTTCCACCGGCAGCCCACCGATGGCCCAGAAGTCCGTGGCGGTGGCGCCGGGCAGCACGGCCTGGACCTGCACGCCGCTGCCGGCCAGTTCCTTGTGCAGCGACTGGCTGAAGGCGGTGACATAGGCCTTGCTCGCGCCATACACGCCATTGAGCAGTTCGGGGGCCAGGCTCACCACCGACGAGATGTTGATCACCGCGCCGCGCCCACGGGCGACGAAACCGGGTACTGCCGCGTAAGTCAGGCGGGTGAGGGCGGTGACGTTGAGGGCGATCATCCGGGTCATCTGCTCCACGTCGCTGTCCAGCAGCGGAGTGTGGGTGCCGATCCCGGCGTTGTTCACCAGCAGATCGATGCTGGCGTCCTCGCGCAGGCGCGCCTCGATGCGTGCCAGGTCCTGGGTATCGGCCAGGTCCGCCGGCAACACCTCGACGCTGCGGCCGGTCAGGGTGGTGAGGCGCTCAGCTTGCGCGTTGAGACGTTCGCGGTTACGCGCCACCAGGATCAGGTCGTGGCCACGGTGGGCCAGCTGTTCGGCGTACACAGCGCCGATGCCGGTGGATGCGCCAGTGATGAGTGCGGTGCCTTTCGAGCTCATGGTTGTGACTCCGTGGGTTGGGGTGAGGCCATGATGCTGGGCTTTGCTGCTGGCGCAAATGACGCATATAGTACGTATTTAAGACATGTCCTGGAGTACATTCCATGCATCGGGTCGGTTATCTGTTGTGCGAAGGGTTCCAGGTGATGGCGCTGGCTTCGCAGTCGGTGTTCGAGTTCGCCAACCTGCTGGCCGGGCGGCCGGTCTACGCCTTGGGCAACTTCAGTGTCGCTGGCGGCCCGCTGCGTTCGTCCCTGGGCCTGGTGCTCGACACCCAGGCGGTGGGGTCGCCGAGCCATGCCGATACCTGGCTGGTGGCGGGCACCTTGTCGCCGGTCGATTTACCGCCTACACCCGAGTCGGTTGCGCTGGTGCGGCGCCTCGGCGGCCAGGCCCGGCGCACGGCGGGTATCTGCACCGGGGCTTTCATACTGGCGCAGGCCGGCTTGCTCGACGGGCGCCGCGCCACCACCCACTGGGCCTTTGCCCGTGAGTTCCGCGAGATGTTCCCGCGCATCCAGCTCGAGGAGGACCGCATCTTCATCGCCGATGGCAACCTGTGGACCTCGGCTGGCATGACCGCGTGCATCGACATGGCCCTGGGTATGGTCGAGCAGGACCTGGGCGCCGAGATCGCCAGGGGCGTGGCCCATCGCCTGGTGATGCACCAACGCCGCTCGGGCGGGCAATCGCAACATTCGCAGCTGTTGGCCATGACGCCGCGCTCGGACCGCATCCAGGCGGTGCTGGAGCATGTGCGCGGGCACCTGGGGCAGCCCCTGACCGTCGAGACGCTGGCCGAGGTGGCGCACCTGAGCCCGCGCCAGTTCAGTCGCGTGTTCAGCGCCGAGACTGGCGAATCGCCGGCCAAGGCCATCGAGCGCCTGCGCCTGGAGGCGGCGCGGCTGTTGATCGAACAGAGCCGCCACAGCCTTGATGTGGTCGCCCGCGAGACCGGTTTCCGCGATCGTCGGCATCTGCGCGAGGCGTTCTTGCGCGGCTTCGGCATCCCGCCGCAGGCCGTGCGCCGCGATGCGCGGCGCCTGGACAACGAGGTGCCGGCATGAAGAAGCTCGTGCGTATGGACGATCTGCAGGTGTTCGTCAGCACCGTGGAAAGCGGCAGCTTTTCCGCGGCGGCGCGGCAGCTGGACATCTCGCCGGCCCTGGCCAGCGGCGCGGTCCAGCGCCTGGAGCGCAGTTTGGGGTTCCGTCTGCTGGTGCGTTCCACCCGGCGCCTGCGCCTGTCCGACGAAGGCCTGCGCTACCTGCCCCATGCGCGGCAGGTGCTCGAGGCACTGGTGGAGGGCGAAATGGCCCTGGAGCAAGGGCGCGAGGAGATCGGCGGGGTGCTGCGCCTGTCGATGCCCTCGGACCTGGGGCGCAATGTGCTGCTGCCCTGGCTCGACGAGTTTCAGTTGCAGCACCCGGGCATCAGCCTGCAACTGCGCCTGAGCGACCAGGTGGCGGACATGGTGGGGGATCGCCTGGATGCCAGTATCCGCTATGGCCAGTTGGCCGATTCGGGCCTGGTGGCGCTGCCTCTGGCCCCGGACAACCGCCGCACGCTGTGCGCCGCGCCGAGCTATATCGCCCGCCATGGCACACCGCGCACACCGGAGGAGCTGGCCGGGCACAACTGCCTGCGCTATGTGATGGGCGAGCAGACCCACGAGCGTTGGGGCTTCCACCTGCCGGATGGGGTCAGGACGGTGAGCGTCTTGGGCGATCGCACCAGTGACGACGCCGATGTGGTCCGCCGCTGGGCGGTGGCGGGGTTGGGGATCGTCTACAAGTCGCGGCTGGATGTGCTGGCCGATGTGCGGGCCGGGCGGCTGGTGGAGCTGTTCCCATCGGAATGCGGCCAGGCGGCACCGCTGCAATTGGTGTGTGTGCATCGCCAGGCAGTGTCGCCAGCGATTCAGCGGTTGCGGGGCTTCCTCCAGGACAAGTTTGCCGAGCTAGGGTAGGCGGGCCCTGCAGGCACGGCGCGTCCTCGCGCCTGCAGGGCCCGTGGCGGTCTAGAACCCTTCCAGTACCACTTTGCCCTTGGCCTTGCCACTTTCGACGAGCTCATGGGCCCGGCGCAGGTTGGCCGCGTTGATCGCGCCGAAATGCTCGCCCAGCGTGGTCTTGATCACGCCTTCATCGACCAGCCCGGCGATTCGCTCCAGCAGTTCGTGCTGCTTGATCATGTCGGCGGTCTGGTACAGCGAACGGGTGAACATCAGCTCCCAGTGCAACGACAGCGACTTGCGCTTGAGCGGCACCACATCGAGGCTGGCTGGGTCGTCGATCAGTGCCAGGCGGCCTTGTGGGCGCAGCACCTCGACCAACTGCGCGAAGTGGCGGTCGGTGTGGGTCAGGCTGATCACCAAGTCCACCTGGCCAATACCCAAGGCCTCCAGCTGGGGTGCCAGCGGCTGGTTGTGATCGATCACCTGGTGGGCGCCGAGTTGCCGCACCCAGGCTTGGGTCTCAGGGCGCGAGGCGGTGCCGATCACGGTGAGGTTGGTGAGCTGGCGCGCGAGTTGGGTGAGGATCGAACCCACGCCACCGCCAGCGCCGACGATCAGCAGGCTTTGCCCTTCGCCACCGCCTTCATGCACGCCCAGACGGTCGAACAGCAGCTCCCAGGCGGTGATCGAGGTCAGCGGCAGGGCGGCGGCGCTGGCATTGTCCAGGCTGCGCGGCTTGTGGCCGACGATACGTTCATCGACCAGGTGCAGTTCGCTGTAGCTGCCGGGGCGGTCGATGGCACCGGCATAGAAGACCTCGTCGCCGGGCTGGAACAGGGTCACCTGTTCGCCTGTGGCGCGCACCACGCCGACCGCGTCCCAGCCCAGCACCTTGGGTTGGCCGCTGCTGCCGCTGCCGGCGCGGACCTTGGTGTCGACCGGATTGACCGCGATGGCGCGGACTTCCACCAGCAAATCGCGTGGACCGGGGGCAGGCGCGGGCAGGTCGCTGTCGTAGAGCGAGGCCGGGTCGGTCAGTGGCAGGCCGTGTTGGGTGAAGACGATGGCTTTCATGGCATCAGGGTCCCTGAGTGGTAGGTAGGGCAACCTTAGCCTGCAAGATTTATCGCAAAAACATCGCAATCACAGGAACAGTTTCAGCATTTTCTTGAAAATGCAGCGGCCATGCTGGTCAGAACCAGCGATCGTTGCGTTTGCGCCCACGGGTCAGCGCCGGCAGGATCAGCCCCGCCAGCAGTCCGGCGCCGGCAATGCTGCCGCCATACACCATGTAGCGCATCATCACCTGCTTGTTCTCGTCCCCCAGGCGCGCCTGGGTGTCGCGCAGGCTCGACTGGCTCTGCTCGAGCTGCTCGTTGAGTGCCTTGTTGCGGGTTTCCAGCTCGTCGATCAGCGCCTTGCGCGAATCCAGGGTTTCCTGCATGCCCTGCACGCGGTTCTTCCAGCTGTCGTCGATGGTCTTGAGCTGGCCGGACAGCTCGGCCACTTGGGCGTCGAGCTGCGGCAGGCGCTCGCTCTGGCCGGGCACCGCCTGCAGGTCGCTGGTGAGGATCCACACCAGGTCGCCGCTCTGCCCGCGTACCTGGCTGTAGTTGCCCTGGTTGGTGACCAGGGAGACCTTCTGCCCGGACTTGAGCGTGCCGACGATGCGGTGGCCGTCGGTGGGGCCGCTGCGTACGTAAGTGTTCAGGCTGTCACTGACCCAACGCGCATCAGTGGCCGGCTCTTCGGCGTGGGCCGGAGCGGCGAGGGCGATCAGGGCGGCGATCAGGCCACCGCGCAGGGCGGTGAGGGCAGGGGAAGCGGGCTGAATGTCTGGCATGCTGGTCTTCGCTGAAACAGGACGAATGAAGGCCCGATGACTGGGCCGGCGATCCGGTCGGGTGGATTGACCGTCAGCGAAAGACCGTTTTTTTGTAGGCAGGTTCACCACCTGGCGTAGCAAATATCCGCAAAATATTGCGAAAAACCAGGACTTACCTGCCCCTGTGGGAGCCGGCTTGCCGGCGAAAGGGCCGCAAAGCGGCCCCAAGGGCCTTAGGCCACCACCTCATAGCACGGCACATACGCCGCCCCACCGGGCAACTTCATGCGGTGCTGGTCGACGAACGCCTGCAACAGGCGCCCGAGCGGGTCGAGGATCGCCGCATCGCCGCGGATCTGGTAAGGCCCGTGCTCCTCGATCAGGCGGATGCCCTTGTCCTTGACGTTGCCGGCAACCACGCCCGAGAACGCCCGGCGCAGGTTGGCTGCCAGCTCGTGTGGCGGCAGGTCACGGCGCAGGGCCAGGTTGGCCATGTTCTCGTGGGTCGGGTCGAACGGGCGCTGGAAGCCTTCGTCGATCTTCAGCAGCCAGTTGAAGTGGAAGGCGTCGTTGCGCTCGCGGCGGAACTGCTTGACTGCCTTGAGCCCCTCGACCATCTGCCGCGCCACTTCGGCCGGGTCGTCGATGATGATCTGGTAGTGGCGCTGCGCCTCCTCGCCAAGGGTGGCGCCGACGAAGGCATGCAACTGCAGCAGGAACGGCTCGGCGCTGCGCGGCCCGGTGAGCACCACCGGGAACGGCAGGCCCTGGTTGTCCGGGTGCATGAGGATGCCGAGCAGGTAGAGGAACTCCTCGGCGGTACCGGCGCCGCCGGGGAAGATGATGATGCCGTGGCCGACACGCACGAAGGCTTCGAGACGCTTCTCGATGTCCGGCAGGATCACCAGCTCGTTGACGATCGGGTTGGGCGCCTCGGCGGCGATGATGCCCGGCTCGGTCAGGCCCAGGTAGCGGCTGCCATGCATGCGCTGCTTGGCATGGGCGATGGTGGCGCCCTTCATCGGGCCCTTCATCACGCCCGGACCGCAGCCGGTGCAGACGTCCAGCTTGCGCAGACCCAGTTCGTGGCCGACCTTCTTGGTGTACTGGTATTCCTCGGTGCTGATCGAGTGGCCGCCCCAGCACACCACCATCTTCGGCTCGACACCAGGGCGCAGGGTGCGGGCGTTGCGCAGCAGGTGGAAGACGTAGTCGGTGATGCCTTGCGAGCTTTCCAGGTCGATGCGCTGGCTGGCCAGTTCGCTCTCGGTGTAGACGATGTCGCGCAGGGCGCTGAACAGCATCTCGCGGGTACTGGCGATCATCTCGCCATCGACGAAGGCGTCGGCTGGAGCGTTGAGCAGTTCCAGGCGCACGCCGCGGTCCTGCTGGTGGATACGCACCTCGAAGTCCTTGTAGGCCTCGAGGATGGTCTTGGCATTGTCGACATGGGCGCCGGTGTTGAGGATGGCCAGGGCGCACTGGCGGAACAGGGTATAGAGGCTGCCGGTACCGACTTCGCTCAGTTGCTGGACTTCACGTTGCGACAGCGTCTCCAGGCTGCCCTTGGGGCTGACGGAGGCGTTGATGACATTGCGTTGGGGCATCTGGTCTTTCCTGTGCGGGTAAAACATCCTTCTTTGACAACACCATACAAGCAAATGTGCGTGGCAACGAGGGCCTTGGTGAAAAACCTTGGACCGCAGTGCCTACCCTGTGGGAGCCGGCTTGCCGGCGACAGGGCTGCATGGCAGCCCCGGGGTTATTGGACGTTAAACACATGCCGCAGGTACGCCACGAAGTTCTCGTCCCGGCACTGGGTCTTACCCGGGCTGTCGGAAATCTTCGCCACCGGCGCACCGTTGCAGGCGGTCATCTTGATCACCATGTTCATCGGCGTGACCCCGGGAATGTCGCAGGTCAGGTTGGTGCCGATACCGAAGCTGACGTTGATCCGCCCGTGCAGGGCGCGGTAGAGGGTCAGCATCTTCTCGAAGTCCAGTCCGTCGGAGAAGATCAGGGTCTTGCCCTTTGGGTCCATACCCAGCCGCTCATAGTGGGCGATGGCTTTCTCGGCCCAGGCCAGCGGTTCGCCCGAGTCATGGCGCAGGCCATCGAAGAGCTTGGCGAAGTACAGGTCGAAGTCCTTCATGAACGCGTCCATGCCGATGCAGTCGGTCAGGGCGATGCCCAGTTGGCCGCGGTACTCGCGCACCCAACACTCGAGGGCGGCGGCCTGGCTGTCCACCAGACGCGGGCCGAGCTGCTGGTGGGCCATGAACCATTCGTGGGCCATGGTGCCGATGGGCTTGACCTGGTACTCGCGGGCCAGATGTACGTTGCTGGTGCCGACGAAGCGTCCGGGGAAGTCGCGCTTGAGGATGTGTACCACCTCTTCCTGCACCCGGTAGGAGAAACGCCGGCGGGTGCCGAAATCGGCCAGTTGCAGGCCGGCCAGCTCGTCGCCGCTGGCTTCGGCCTTGAGCCAGTCGAGCTTCTGGTAGAGGCGCTCGCCGACCTGTTCGATCATCACCTCGCGGTAGCGATAGCGGTTGCGCACTTCACTGACAATCGCCAGCAGCGGGATCTCGAACAGGATCACGTGCAACCAGGGGCCGCGCAAGCGGATCGCCAGCTGCCCGGCGTCGTCCAGGCCCACCTGCACATAACGCAGGTTGAAGCGGAACAGGCTGAGGAAGCGGATGAAGTCCGGCTTGATGAACGGGATCTTCTCCAGGTAGGCCAACTGGTCGTGGGTGATCGACACATCGGCCAACTGCTCGACCTGGTAGCGGATCTCGGCGAGGTAGGGCGCCAGGTCCTCGTTGTTGCGGCAGCGGAATTCCCATTCCACCTCGGCGTTGGGGTAGTTGTGCAGCACCGCCTGCATCATGGTGATCTTGTAGAAGTCGGTGTCCAGCAGATTCTGGATGATCCGGGGGCCGAAAACGCTGTCGCTCATGGGCGAGCCTCCTTGAGAGCGGTGAGCTGGTCGTCGAGGGCCTGTTCGTCGCCGCACAAGTGGATGCCGGCATTGGCCATTGCAGTGCAGGCAGCCTGTGCGCCCTCGACGCTCAGTGCGCGGCAGGCCGGCAGGTACAGCAACACCTCGAAACCGGCGCGGCGCAGTTGCAGGGCGGTGGTGCGCACGCAGTAGTCCAGTGCCAGGCCGCCGACGATGATCGCCTGTACCTGTTGCACCTTGAGGAACTCAATGACACCGGTGGAGCGGCGTTCGGCCAGGTCGTGGTAGCAGGCGCCGTAGGGGTGAAGGTCGGGTTCGACGCCTTTCCAGACGAAATAGTCGTAGTCGATGGGGGCGGGCAGGCCTGGCAGCAGCTCGAAACCTCGGGTGCCGGGCACGCAGTGGCTGACCCAGGTCAGGTCGGCGTTGGCCAGGGCCAGCGGTTGCAGCATCTGGGCGGCTTCGGCGACCACCCAGGCGGCGTTTGCCGGGTGGGCGTCCTTGCTGCCCAGGCGTAGCGTGGCGCGTTGAGCCATGGCATTGAGCGCGGGGGCGATCAGGTGGCCGCCGGGCACCGGCAACTCCTGGGGTGCATTGTCGGTAAAGCCGTTCTGCGCGTCGACGTCGAAGCTGGCGATGATCATGGGCGGACCTCTTCGGCTGGGAATGCCTATATATTTCACCTGGTGCTATAAGTATGTCAAGGCTGACTTCAATTGCTAATCAGTGCTTGAAAGACTTAGTTGCTCTGGTGGAATATGGCGGCATTTACAAGAGGAGCCGTACCGTGAGTACCGCAGAAGTATTGGCCAGCGTGGATATCGTCGCCCTGCGCCTGTCGCCTCACAGCCAGCGTCTGGAGGTGTTGCTGCACCTGCGCGAGCGCGAGCCCTACAAGGGCCAATGGGCCTTGCCGGGTGTCGTCGTCAATGGCCGTACCGTGGATAACAACCTCGATGCCGCCGCCGGTCGGGCCCTGGCGGAGAAGGCCAGGGTGCGTCCGCGCCACCTGGAGCAGGTTGGCACCGAGGGCAATGCCGTTCGCGATCCGCGCGGTTGGACCTTGAGTACCTACTATCTGGCGTTGCTCGATCCGGCGGTCGAACTGGAGCTCGAGGGCTCGCAGGTTGCGTTCTTCGACCTGCGAAGCGTGCTGAGCAATGAGCTGTCGCTGCCGTTCGATCATCGCCTGCTCGTCGAGCGGGCCCATCAACGGCTCGAAGCCAAGTCCGTGTACAGCAATCTGCCGTTTTACCTGACACCGGAGCGGTTCACCGTGCTGGATGCCCTGGCAGCGGTAGAGGCATGCGTGGGGCAGGCGGTCAACAACACCTCGCTGCGCAAACGGCTGGAGCGCATGAAGAGCGAAGGCTGGGTGCAAGACACCGGAGAGAAGATCCAGCCCAGGCTTGGGCGGCCCCAGCAGCTATACCTGCATACCCCGCAGGGCGGCGGGGCATTCATGTTCGATCGCAGCTTGCTGGCAGGCGGATAAGCCAGGCGGCCTACCGCGGGTACACCGGTGAAAGGGCTGCGCAGCAGCCCCCACTTTGCTCAATGTGCCCCAGCGCCCTTGCTCAGGTCGCTCTCGGCCCATTCGGTGTAGATGCACGCATCCGCCACCGCCCAGCGCACCTTGACCGGGTCGCCTGGACGCATGGGCATGCCGGCGGCGGACAGCGCCTTGACCGTCAGCGCCGTGCCGCCCTGGGTGACCACGTGGCAGGTCTGGCTTTCGCCGAGGAACAGCAGCTCGGCGACCGTGGCGGTGACTTCGTTCCAGCCTGCCGGCAAGGGTTCGCGCGCCGCTTGCTCGACGGTCAGCGCCAGGGCCTTCTCCGGGCGCACCATGATCAGCGCTTCCTGGCCGTTGGCCAGGCCCGGGGTCAGGCGCACCGCCACCGGCTGGCCCTCGAAGTGCCCGGCGCCGTTGCCGCTGGCAGTGAAGCGCAAGAAGTTGGAGTTGCCCAGGAACGAGGCGACGAAGGCATTCGGCGGGTTCTGGTAGAGGTCGTAGCCGGTGCCCAGGCCGACGATGCGGCCATGGCTGAAGATGGCGATGCGCTGGGACAGGCGCATCGCCTCCTCCTGGTCGTGGGTCACGTAGACGATGGTGATGCCCAGGCGTCGGTGCAGTTGGCGCAATTCGTCCTGCAGGTCTTCGCGCAGTTTCTTGTCCAGCGCGCCGAGCGGCTCGTCCATAAGCAGGATGCGCGGCTCGTACACTAGCGCCCTGGCGATCGCCACGCGCTGCTGCTGGCCACCGGACATCTGCGAGGGCTTGCGGTGGGCGAAGGGTTCCAGGCGTACCAGCTTGAGCATCGCCTCCACGCGCTTGCGGGTCTCGTCGGCGCCGAGCTTGCGGATGGCCAGGGGGAAGCCGATGTTGTCGCGCACGTTCAGGTGCGGGAACAGCGAGTAGCGCTGGAACACCATGCCGATGTCGCGCTTGTGCGGCGGCACGTTGACCAGCGACTGGCCGTCGACCAGGATCTCGCCGCTGCTGGGCGTCTCGAAGCCGGCCAGCATCGACAGGGTAGTGGACTTGCCCGAGCCGCTGGAGCCGAGGAAGGTGAGGAACTCGCCGTCCTGGATTTCCAGGTCGAGGTTGTCCACGGCGGTGAAGTCGCCGTAGTGCTTGTTCAGGCCGCGCAGGCTGACCAGGGTCTGGTTGCGCGTATCGTCTTTGATCACTGCACTCATTGTCATTGTCTCCGGGCAGTCAGGCGTTTTCGGCGCGCCGGCGCAGGGCGGCGGCAATGAACATCACAAGCAGGGACAGGCCGATCAGCAGCGTCGAGGCCACCGCGATCACCGGGCTCAGGTCCTGGCGCAGGGTGGTCCACATCTTCACCGGCAGGGTCTGCAGGTCGGGGCTGGCCATCATCACGCTCAGCACCACCTCGTCCCACGACACCAGGAAGGCGAACAGGCCGCCGGCGATCATCCCCGGGCGGATCGCCGGGAAGGTCACCTTGACGATCGCCTGCAGGCGCGAGGCACCACAGATCACCGCGGCGTCCTCGATGGACTGGTCGAACAGCTTGAGCGAGTTGATGATCGAGATGATGGTGAAGGGCAGGGCGACGATCACGTGGCTCACCACGAAGGCGAACAAGGTGCCGGTGTAGCCCAGCTTGAGGAACAGCGCGTACACCGCCACGGCGATGATCACCAGGGGCACGATCATCGGCATGGTGAACAGCCCGTACAGCAGCTCGCGGCCCGGGAAGCGACCGCGCACCAGGGCAAAGGCGGTGGGCAGGCCGAGTGCCACGGCGGCGAAGGTGGTGAGCAGCGCCACCTTGAGGCTGGCCAGCGCCGCGTCCATCCACTCGGGGTTGGCGAAGAACTGCGCGTACCACTTGAAGGTCCAGCCCGGTGGCGGGAACACCAGCCACTGTGACGAGCCGAACGACAGCAGGATGATGAACACCACCGGCAGCAGCAGGAAGGCGGCGATCAGCCCGGTGGTCAGGTACAGCCCGGTGCGCAGCGGGCGACCCATGGCATTGGGGGAAAGCAGCATGGCGGTTTACCTCGCGTTGCCGACCGGGGACTCCGGCTGCAGCTTCAGGTACAGGTAGAAGAGCACCAGGGTGATCACCACCAGCAGCGCGGCGGCGGCGCTGGCCAGGCCCCAGTTGAGGAACGACTGCACCTGCTGGATGATGAACTCGGGCAGCATCATGTTCTGCGCGCCGCCGAGCAGGGCCGGGGTGACGTAGTAACCGAGCGACATCACGAACACCATCAGCGCGCCGGAGAACAGCCCCGAGCGGCACAGCGGCAGGAACACCTTCCAGAAGTTGGTCCAGGGGCTGGCGCCGCAGATCGAGCCGGCCTGCAGCACCATCGGGTCGATGGCATGCATGGTCGCCTGCAGCGGCAGGACGATGAACGGGATCATGATGTAGCTCATGCCGATCACCACGCCGGTGAGGTTGTGCACCATCTCCAGCGGCGCATCGATGATGCCCAGCGCCATCAACACCTTGTTGATCACCCCCGAACTCTGCAGCAGCACCAGCCACGAGTAGGTGCGCGCCAGCAGGCTGGTCCACATCGACAGCAGCACGATGTTCAGCAGCCAGCGGCCCCAGCCCTTGGGCACCAAGGTGATTGCCCAGGCCAGCGGGAAGCCCAGCAGCACGCTGATCAGGGTGACCAGGCCGGCCACCGAGAAGGTGTTGAACAGTACCCGGGCATAGGCCGAGTTGGCGAACAGTTGCGCATAGTTGCCAAGGCCCGGCTCGGGCTCCAGCACCCCGCGCAGCAGCAGGCCGACCAGCGGGGCGAAGAAGAACAGGCCGAGGAACAGCAGCGCCGGCAGCAGGTTGCGGCTGCCGCGCCAGCGTTGGCTGATGGGCGGGCGACGCTCGGCCGCCCCGGGAGCGCCGGTGCCGCTGGGGGCACCTTGCGCGTTGTGCAGGGCATTGATGGCGACTTTCATTTGACCAGCCACTCATTCCAGCGGGCGGCGATGGCCTGGCCGTTCTTCGCCCAGTAGGCGAAGTCCAGGGTCACCTGGTCCTGGGCGTAGGCGGTCGGCAGGTTCGGCGCCAGGTCTTTGTCGAGCTTGGCCACGCTGTCGACGTTGACCGGGGCGTAGGCGGTCTTGTTGGCGAACTCGGCCTGGCCTTCGGCGCTGCTGGCGTTGGCCAGGAACTTCATGGCTGCGTCCTTGTTCTTCGCGCCCTTGGGGATGACCAGGAAATCGGCCATGACCAGGTTCTGCTTCCAGCTCACGCCGACCGGCGCGCCGTCTTGCTGCAAGGCATACACGCGGCCGTTCCAGAACTGCCCGAGCGCGGCTTCACCCGAGGCCAGCAGTTGCTGCGACTGGGCGCCGCCGCCCCACCAGACAATGTCTTTCTTGATGGTGTCGAGCTTCTTGAAGGCGCGGTCCAGGTCCAGTGGGTAGAGCTTGTCTGGCGCCACGCCGTCGGCCAGCAGGGCCAGTTCGAGCACGCCGGGGCTGGGCCACTTGTACAGGGCGCGCTTGCCGGGGTAGGTCTTGGTGTCGAACAGGGCGGACCAGTCCACCGGCTTGTTGGCGCCGAGCTTGCCCTCGTTGTAGCCGAGCACGAAGGAGAAGAAGAACGAGCCGACACCATGGTCGGAGACGAAGCGCGGGTCGATCTTGTCGCGCTGGATCTGCTTGAAGTCGAGGGGTTCGAGCAGGCCTTCGCTGGCGGCGCGCAGGGCGAAGTCGGCTTCGACATCGACCACGTCCCACTGCACGTTGCCGCTTTCGACCATGGCCTTGAGCTTGCCGTAGTCGGTGGGGCCGTCCTGCACCACCTTGATCCCGGACGCCTTGCTGAAGGGTTCGGCCCATGCGGCCTTCTGCGCATCCTGGGTGGTCCCGCCCCAGCTGACGAAGTTCAGGCTGTCGGCCGCCTGGGTGGCCTGGCAGGCCAGGGTCAGCAGGCTGGCGGACAGCACTGCGGTTACTCGTTTGCTCAACAGCATGGTTACGCCCTCGTTGCTTTTGTTATTCGAGGCGGGCTTCTGTCGCCCGCCAATCATGTTCGGGGAGCAGCGTCAAACGGGTGGAGCGTGGCCGTCATGACAGTGTAGGTGCGGCCGGCAGAATCAAGGTCTACGGAATGTCATATTATGGTATTCCAAGCTTTTCGCAAGAGGTCGGCGTTGACCGGCCATCACTCCGCGTGGCGATAGGGGCCGCTTTGCGGCCCATCGCCGGCAAGCCGGCTCCCACAGATACGGCGCGGGTCTTAGGATTGCGAGGTCCCTGTGGGAGCCAGCTGACAGACAGAGCTTGCAGCCACGTGAAATCAATTGCCCTCGAACGGGATGCTTTGCACCACCTCCAGCTCATACCCGGAAAGCCCGGCGTATTTGAGCGGCGGCCCTAAGTGACGTAGCTTGCCCACGCCCAGGTCTTGCAGAATCTGCGCCCCGGTGCCGACCTCCGAGTAGACCTTCGACTGGCCACGCTGGTAGGGCCGAGCCGGTTGCGTCAGTTGCGGCACGCGTTCGAGCAAGGCCTGGGAGGACTCGTGGTTGGCTAGGATTACCACCACCCCGGCACCTTCCTCGGCGACCTTCTGCAGCGCCGCCCACAGCGTCCAGTTGGCCGGGCCTGCGTATTCGGCACCGACCAGGTCGCGCAGCGGGTCGATCACATGCACGCGCACCAGGGTGGGCTGCTCGCGGCGGATCTCGCCCATGACCATGGCCATGTGCACGCCGCCTTCAATGCGGTCTTCGTAGGTGACCAGGCGGAACGTGCCATGCACCGTGGGCAATGCGCGTTCACCGATGCGCTTGATGGTCTGCTCGGTGCTCAGCCGGTAGTGGATCAGGTCGGCGATGGTGCCGATCTTGATGCCGTGGCGGGCAGCGAACACTTCCAGGTCCGGCCGGCGGGCCATGCTGCCGTCGTCGTTGAGCACTTCGACAATCACCGATGCCGGGCTGAAGCCTGCCAGGCGGGCCAGGTCGCAACCGGCCTCGGTGTGCCCGGCGCGGGTCAGCACGCCGCCTTCGCGGGCGCGCAGGGGGAAGATGTGGCCTGGCTGTACCAGGTCTTCGGGGCGGGCGTCGGCGGCCATGGCCGCGGCGACGGTGCGCGCCCGGTCGGCGGCGGAGATGCCGGTGGTCACGCCACTGGCGGCCTCGATCGATACGGTGAAGGCGGTGCTGAACACGCTGCCGTTGGTCGGGACCATCTGTTCCAGGCCCAAGCGCTGACAGTGCTCGTCGGTCAGCGTCAGGCAGATCAGGCCACGCGCCTCGCGGGCCATGAAGTTGATGGCCTGGGCGTCGCAGCGCTCGGCGGCGATCAGCAGGTCGCCTTCGTTTTCCCGGTCCTCGTCGTCCACCAGCAGGACCATCCGGCCCTGGCGATAGTCCTCGAGAAGTTCTTCGATGTTGTTGAAGGCCATGTTGCACGCTCATGCTGGTCAAGAAAGTTTTATGGTATACCATAATACGAAAATGACCATGCAACAGGAGCGCGACGAATGAAGGCCTACTGGATCGCCCACGTGGATGTCACCGACCCCGAGCAATACCTGCAATACACCCAGCGCGCGCCGGCGGCGTTCGTCGCCTTTGGCGGGCGATTCCTGGCCCGGGGCGGCCGCAGCGAGGCGCTGGAGGGGCGGGCGACGCCGCAGCGCAGCGTGGTGATCGAATTCGATTCCTATGAGCAGGCCGTGGCCTGCTATCGCTCGGACCTGTACCAGGAGGCCTGCCGCCATCGCCAGGGCGCGGCGATGGCGCAGGTGATCATCGTCGAGGGGCTCGCGCCCTGATCAGACCCGCAGGTGCGGGCCTTTCTTTTCGGGATTCTTGTCGGTGGGGATGGAGGTCGGCGTGTCCCCTGTAGGCACTGGTGCGTCCTGCGCTTGCTGCGGGGCGTCGGGTTGCGGCTGATTGCGCGTGCGCAGCAACGACAGCAGCACGCCGCCGAGCAACAGCCCGAACGTGACCCCCAGCGAAATCCCGGCCGGTACCTTGCCCACCAGCCCGTGCCAGAAGATCTTGCAGCCGATGAAGATCAGCACCAACGCCAGCGCGTACTTGAGGTAGACGAAGCGGTGCATCAGCGCCGCCAGGGCGAAGTACAGCGAGCGCAGGCCGAGGATGGCGAAGATGTTCGAGGTGTAGACGATGAACGGATCCTGGGTGATGGCGAAGATCGCCGGCACGCTGTCGACGGCGAACACCAGGTCGGCCAGCTCGATCAGCACCAGGGCCAGGAACAGCGGCGTGGCATAGCGGATGGCGCGGTCGGTTCCGGGCGGCGTGAGATGGACGAAGAAGTGCCGGCCATGCAGCTGGTCGGTTACCCGCATGTGCCGACGCACGAAGCGCAGCACCGGGTTGTTGGCCAGGTCCGGGTGGGCGTCGTCCTTGGACAGGGCCATCTTCACCCCGGTGAACAGCAGGAAGGCGCCGAAGATATACAGCACCCAGGCGAAGTGCTGCACCAGCGCGGCGCCCACGCCGATCATGATCGCCCGCAGCACCACCACCCCGAGGATGCCCCAGAACAGCACGCGGTGCTGATAGCGGCGGGGGATGGCGAAGAAGCTGAAGATCATCGCCATGACGAACACGTTGTCCATCGACAACGACTGCTCGACCAGGAAACCCGTATAGAACTCCAGCGCCGGCTGTGCCCCGAGCTCATACCAGACCCATACGCCGAACAGCACGCCGACGCTGAAATAACCCGAATACAGCAGCAGGCTTTCGCGCATCTCGATCTCGCGGTCCTGGCGGTGCAGCACGCCGAGGTCGAGGACCAGCAAGGCGATGACGATGGTGATGAAGACCAGCCACAACCAGGTGCTGGTGCCGAGAAAAGGTGTAAAGAGGAATGTGTGCAGAGCTGTCATGAGCCCCTCCTTGATTGTCGACGTTGCATGGCAACAGTGATTCCGACATGGCGGCGCAAACCGTCAGAGGGGCCCGGCATCACATGCGGTTGAGCCTAGTCGCGTTCGCCGGGGTTGCCGAATGGCGGGCTGTTACATTTCTTTGCCTGGATCCAATTATTGCGAATTATTCACAATTGTAAAAAAATCGTAAAAACTCTAGCATGCGCCGCAGCCGTCGCAGAACGTGCGCACAACCACAACAATCGCCAGTGATTAGCCCCACCTGCATCGAGCAGACACAACAACTAGGGGTCGACAAGCGTGCAACGACAGCACTCTCTGAACACGGTTCAAAGGGCAGGGAACGCCACCACCGTCCGCCAGCGTCATCCGCTGGCACTGGCCATCCTCGCGGCAAGCCTTGTCGCGCCGGCCGGCCCGGCCTGGGCCGAAACCGCCAGCGGCAAGGGCACCCTGGAGCTGGGCGCCACCGCCATCACCGACACCGCGCTGGGCGAGACCACCGAAGACAGCGGGTCTTACACCACTGGCGCGAGCCGTACCGCCACGCGCATGGCCTTGTCGCCACGGCAAACGCCGCAGTCGGTCACGGTCATCACCCGCCAGCAGATGGATGACCAGAACCTCACCAGCATCAGCGATGTGCTGGGCAAGACGCCTGGCGTCACCGTCACCAAGCTCGACAGCAACCGCGCCAGTTTCAAGGCCCGTGGCTTCGACATCGACAACTTCCAGGTCGATGGCATTCCGGCGGCCTTCCGCTTCGGCAATGGCATCGACCAGACCGACCTGGTGATCTACGACCGGGTCGAGGTGCTGCGTGGCGCCACCGGCCTGCTCAGCGGTTTCGGCAGCCCGTCGGCGACCGTCAACCTGGTACGCAAGCGGCCGACCCGCGAGTTGTCCGGCTATGTATCGCTCGGTGCCGGCAGCTGGGACACTTACCGTGGCGAGTTCGACATCGGCGGCGCGTTGACGCCGGACGGCAACGTGCGCGGGCGCCTGGTCACGGCCTACGAGGACGGCCAGTCGTTCATGGACAACCTGTCCGAGAAGAAGCAGGTGATGTACGGCATCGTCGAGGCCGACCTCAGCGATGACACCTTGCTCAGCGTCGGCCTGAGCCGCCAGAGCAACCGCCCGGAAGGTTCGTCCTGGGGGCCGTCGACACCTTTGCTGGACAGCCAGGGCAACCGCTTTGGCATGTCGCGCTCGTTCAACCCCGGGGCCAAATGGAGTGCCTGGGACAATACCGCCGACAACCTGTTCGTCACCCTCGAGCAGCGCCTGGCCAACGACTGGACGCTCAAGGCCTCGGCCACGCGCAGCGAGACCGATGCGCCGATGCGCCTGGGCTCGGCGGCCAACGGCTACCCCGATGCCGCCACCGGGGCCGGCATGGGCGTGTGGCTGGGGCGCTACCGCTACCAGACCGAGCAGAACGCCTACGACCTGTATGCCAGTGGCCCGTTCCAGTTGCTGGGGCGTGAGCACGAATTGGTAGCGGGTGTTTCCCACCGCGATGTGCGCGCCCACGAAAGCAACTGGCCGTTCCTGTTCGGCGGCGCCAACATCTACCAGTGGCGCGGCGAGTTCAGCGAGCCCGACTGGGGGCGTCCGCTGTCGAAGGTCGACACCCGCGTGCAGGAAGACGCGGCCTATCTGACCGGCCGCTTCAAGCCCACCGACAAACTGTCGGTGATCCTCGGTGGGCGCCTGTCCAATTGGCAGCTCGACAGCACCCGCCTGGACACCACCAGCGGCCAGCGCAGCAAGACCCAGGACCTGGAAGAGAACGGCGTGGTCGTACCCTATGCCGGCGTGGTCTATGACCTGGACGACAACTGGTCGGTGTATGGCAGCTATACCAGCATCTTCAAACCGCACGAGACCGAGCGGGACGCCAACGGCAAGATGATCGAGCCGGAGGAGGGCGACGCCTATGAGCTGGGCCTGAAGGGCGAGTTCTACGACGGGCGTCTCAACGCCAGCCTGGCGCTGTTCGAGGTTCGCCAGGACAACCTCGCTGAGCTCGACCGCACCGACCCGGCCACCAACCGTGGCATCTACCGGGCGATCCAGGGCGCCAAGACCCGTGGCTTCGAGCTGGAAGTGGCGGGCGAGCTGACCCCGGACTGGCATGTGCAGGGTGGCTTTACCCACCGCATCACCCGCGATGGCGAGGGCGACAAGATCTCCACCATCGAGCCGGAGAACCTGCTGCGCCTGTCCACCACCTACCGCCTGCCGGGGGTGTGGAACAAGCTTACCGTGGGCGGCTCGGCCAACTGGCAGAGCAAGATCTGGAAGGACCTGGACAGCCCGGTGGCGGCGGGCGAGACCATTCGCTACACCCAGTCGAACTACCTGACCCTCGATGCGCTGGCGCGCTACCAGGTGACCGAGCAGTTGTCGGTGACCCTCAACGGCAACAACCTCACCGACAAGAAGTACTTCAACAACCTGGGCTTCTACAACGGCGGTTACTACGGTGACCCACGCAACTTCATGCTGACCACGCGCTACGCGTTCTGACGCACGATACCTCCGCGCAGCCAGCTCCCACCAGGATGGCGCACGGCCTGAGGCCGGCGCGGTCGCTGTGGGAGCCGGCCTGGCGATGCGTTGCGTCGGCGGCGCATCGCCAGAAAAGGTGGCCTACCGACCTCGGCCAGATCTTTTTTCGCCCTCGCTGCAAACACCCGAGTGCGTCGATGTCCATCCTCCAGACTGCTCCTGCCCGTACTGCCTGGCCCTGCTTCCAGCGCCAGTGCGTAATGCTGAAGTAACGCCCCGCGACCCCCGAGCTTTTCCCCGTCGAACTCCCGATGTTTTTTCCTTTGCCTGTCACCACAAGCTGCGAATGTGGCTTTCGTCGACAGGCCTTCAGCCCCTCTGGATCAGGGTATACGGCCTGTGGCCATAGCAATGCGCGACCCACTCAACGTATGAACACGACGATAGGAGATTGCTTCATGTTTAAGCGTACTGTGATCGCCGCCTCCCTGGTGGCTGCTACCCTGGCTTCGGCCCAATCCATGGCTGCTGTTGTCGGTGGCGGCGCCACCCTGCCGGAAAACCTCTACAACGGCACCTCGAGCCTGCCACGCCTGCTGCCGGCCGACTTCAGCTACACCGGTGTCGGCAGCGGTGGCGGCAAGACGGCGTTCCTGACCAACGCAGCGGCCTCGATCAACCAGCCAGCCGGCACCAACGTCGACTTCGCCGGCAGCGACTCGGTTCTGAGCGCCTCGGAGCTGTCGACCTACAACAGCAGCAAGGCCGCCACCTGGGGCAAGCTGGTGCAGATCCCATCGGTGGGCACCTCCGTTGCCATTCCCTACAAGAAGTCGGGCGTGACCAACCTGCAACTGACCGGCGCCCAGCTGTGCGGCGTGTTCTCCGGCACCACCACCACCTGGGGTCAGCTGCTGGGCACCGCCGACACCACGCCGATCAAGGTCATCTACCGTTCCGGCAGCAGCGGCACCACCGAGCTGCTGTCGCGTTTCCTGGCTGATTCCTGCCCATCGTCCTTCGTGGTCAGCAGCACCTTCACCACCGCCAACGTGGGCAGCGAACCGGCCACCTGGCAAGCCGTCGCCGGCAGCGCCGACGTGGTCAACGCGGTCAACGCCACCGATGGCACCATCGGCTACGTCAGCCCTGACTATGTCGCCACCGCCAACAACGCCGTGGTCGCCCGCGTCAGCAAGAACGCCATGGCCGCCGGCACCGCGCCGCTGCCGACCGCCGCCAACGCCCGCACTGCCCTGGGTACCGCTGTCGCCCCGAGCACCGCCGCCGACCGCGCCGACCCAAGCAAGTGGGTACCGATCTTCAACGCCGGTGGCGTGGTACCGACTTCGGGCTACCCAATCGTCGGCTACACCAACCTGCTGGTCGGCCAGTGCTACCAGACCGCCGCCGATGCCACCGCCATCCGCAGCTTCCTGAACGACCTGTACACCGGTACCAAGGCCGCCACCATCGCCCAGCACTCCTTCGTCAGCCTGCCGGCCGCCTACGCCGCCGAGATCAAGAAGGTGTTCCTGGACAACGGCTACAACGAAGGCACCAACATCGCCAACGCTTCGGTCTGCAACGGTATCGGCCGTCTGTAAGCGTCACGCGAAACGCCAGGCCCGCAACGGGCTGACAACCGACGGTGGCCGGCACGGCACCGTCGGTTTTCGCGTGTGCGCGTATCCCAGGCAGATGAACTTTGCGTGACAAAGCTTCGGTCCGAACCCGGGCCAGCTGCCTTATGGCAAAGCGGCATCACAGCCGCACCGACTAGACCTCCAAGACCCAGCACAAGGAACCCTGCGATGTCGCGCGGCCAGTACCAGCCACCCCTGCCAGCCACCGTCTCCCAGCGCCGCCACCAGCCTGAGGGGCATGCGCCGTTGCTGCTCAAGCCGTTGGCCCAGGCCGTCGCGCTGTTGATGCTGGCGGGTACGGCCCAGGCCGCGCAGCCGTTCAGTTCGGCCTGGTTCGCGGCCAAGGGTGCCGCGCCCGCAACCGGTGGCGGCGCGGGAGGGGGCCAGGTGCAACTGCCCGGTACGCCGCCACCGCTGGCCCAGCAGCAGCGCCTGCAGCAACGGTTCCAACGTTCGCTGGGCAACCTCGACAACACCGTGGCCGCCATCGCCGCGCAGCAGGCGGCGCAGGCCGCCGGCCGCACCCTGGCGCAGGTGCAGCCGCAAACCGTACCCAACGGCCTGGGCGAGGGCGGCCTGAAGGTCGACGAGAACCCGCTGACCAAGGGCTGGCAGAACGCCAAGGCGCCACAGCAAAGTCAGGTGGGCGGCAAGACCCAGGTGCTGATCGAGCAGACCGCCGACAAGGCGATCCTCAACTGGGAGACCTTCAACGTTGGCCGCGACACCACGGTCAAGTTCGACCAGCAAGCCCAGTGGGCGGTGCTCAACCGGGTCAACGACCCCAACGCCCGGCCGAGCCAGATCCACGGCCAGATCGAGGCCCAGGGCACGGTGATGCTGGTCAACCGCAACGGCGTGGTGTTCAACGGCAGCAGCCAGGTCAACGTGCGCAACCTGGTGGCGGCGGCGGCGCAGGTCAGCGACGAGCAGTTCCGTGAGCGTGGGCTGTATGTCGACAACAATGGCAGCCAGGCCACCTTTACCCAGGCCGGCGGCAAGGTCGTGGTCGAACGGGGGGCGCAAGTGCAGACCCGCGCCCCAGCCACCTCCACCGAGGGCGGCGGCTATGTGCTGCTGTTGGGCAGCGAGGTGAACAACGCAGGCCAGATCATCACCCCCCAGGGCCAAGCCACGCTTGCCGCCGGCGACGACTTCTACATCCGCCGGGGCAGGGGCACCCAGGCCAACGCATACTCCACCACCCGCGGCAATGAGGTCGCCAGCAGCCTGAAGCCCGGCAGCAGCTCCGGCAGCGTGGTCAACAACGGACTGATCCAGGCGGCGGGCGGTGATATCACCCTGACCGGCCATGCCGTGCGCCAGGATGGCGTGGCCCTTGCCAGCACAGCGGTGGACCGGCGCGGCAGCATCCACCTGCTCAACTCGGCCAGCGATTCCAGCGGCACGGTCAGTTTCGGCAAGGGCAGCGTCACCGCCGTACTGCTCGACGACAGTCAGGCCCTGGACAGCCAGCGCGAGGCCTCGCGGCAGAGTGTGGATGGGGTCAGCGGCAACAACGCCACGGGCCGCTTCGACAACCTGAGCAAGGTCATCGACCGCCCCGAGCAGTCGCGGGTGGAGGTGGTCAGTGGCGGCACCGTGCATTTTCAGGAAGGCGCCCTGACCCTGGCCACCGGCGGCCAGGTGGCCGTCAGCGCCGGGCTGCGCAGCCTGGTGGACGATGGCGCGCGCATCGACGTGGCCGGGGCCCTTGGGGTCAAGGTGGCGATGGAAAGCAATGTCATCAAGATCAACGTGCAGGGCAACGAGCAGCGCGATGCGGCCGGCAACCGCGACAAGGGCGGCCTGATCAACCGCGATGTGTGGGTGGACGTGCGTGAGCTGGTGCATGTCGAGAAAGGCATCAACGGCTATGCCAGCGAGCGTTGGTACACCGCCGGTGGCCTGCTCGAGGTGGGCGGTTACCTGGGCACGCGCAACCACAGCGTCGGCGAGTGGATGGCCCAGGGTGGCACGGTGACCTTCACCGGCCAGGACCTGGTGACCCGCGCCGGCGCCGAGATCAACCTGTCCGGCGGCACCTTGGCGGTACAGGACGGCTACATCCGCCAGAGCTGGCTGCGCGGTGCGGACGGCCGACTTTACGAGTTGTCGAAGGCCCCGGGCGATTTGCTCTACACCGGCCTGTACAACGGCTACGAGGCGCATAGCGCGCGCTGGGACCAGACCCGCACCTTCTACAACCCGCTGATTGCCCCCGGCCAGCGCTACGAGCAGGGTTATACCGTGGGCCGTGACGCCGGCAGCCTGGTGGTGGCGACCCAGAGCGCGCTGCTCGACGGCCAGCTGATCGGCCAGACCTGGCAGGACGAGCGCCAGGTGCAGGCACCAGTACGCGGGCGCGACGGCTATACCCAGGTACACAGCGCCCGGGCCCAGGGCGCGCAGCTGGTTATCGGCCAACAGCTGCCCGGCTACCTCAGCGACGCCAAGGAGCTCGGCTTCAGCCTGACCCCGGTCATGCAGCAGGTGTTGATACGCCAGGGCGCCGGGGGGCAGAGCGCCGACGTCGGCCTGCAGGCACCGTTGGACGAGCGGCGCCGTGGCCAGCTGGCACTCGACAGCGACTGGCTCAACGGTCTGGAGCTGGGTGGTTTGAGCGTTGCCGCCCAGCGGCGCATCGAGGTCGATGATGCCGTGCGCCTGGCCGATGGCGGCAGCCTGACCCTCTATGCCTCGCAGGTCCAGGTCAATGCCGACCTGACCGCCAGGGGCGGGCAGATGGTCCTGGGCGATGTGCTCCGCCAGCGTGTTCTCGCCAGCCTGCAGGACCAGGCGCTGGCCACCCCGGCAGGGCTGCGCGCGCAGGTCGGCGTGGGCGCCGGGGTGCGCCTGGATGTCAGCGGTCTGCGCAGCGAAGGCACGGACCCTGGCGAACGCGCCTGGCGCAACGGTGGCAGCCTGAGCCTGCGCAGCAGCGGCGATGTGCTGCTGGACAGCGCCAGCGTGCTGGACGTGTCCGGCGGTGTGATACGCCGCGAAGCCAACCGCCTGCTCGGTGGCAGTGGCGGCAACCTGACCTTGCAGAGCAGCGCGTTGAACAGCGCCGGGACCGGCAGGATGCGCCTCGACGGTGAGCTGCGCGGCTACGGCAGCAGCGGTGCGGGCACCCTGACCGTGGCCGCCGACCGAGTGAGCCTGGGGGGCAGCGCGCAGGGCGAGACCGGCGTGCATCTGGCCGAGGATTTCTTCAACCGTGGTTTCGCGCATTACGCCATCACCGGCAACCATGGCCTGAGCGTGGCCGCCGGCAGCCGTATCGACGTCACCCGGCCAGTGGAGCAGCTCGACTCCAGCCGGCCGCTCGGCGATCCGGCGCTGATCGTGTTGGCGCCGCTGTTGGCGCAGAACGCGGTGGCCGGCAAGCTGGAGCCGCGCGCTGGCGCCAGCCTGGCCCTGGCGGCGGGCGATAGCCGCTTCGACCAGGCGAGCCGTGAGGCGGCGGTGCTCGAGGTCGGGCGCGGCGCGACGATCAGCGTCGACCCCTTGCAGTCCATCAGCCTGACCAGCACCGCGCAGTTGAACCTGAACGGTACCCTCAATGCCTGGGGCGGCAGTGTCAGCCTGCTGCAGCAATGGTTGCCGACCATGGACTCCGGGGTGACGGAAGGGGCGCACCAGCGCTCGATCCGCCTGGGTGAGCAGGCCCTGATCGATGTGTCCGGGCGGGCGGTCACCGCCCTGGATGCGCAAGGCCGCCGTTATGGTCGGGTCGACGCTGGCGGCAGCATCGTTATCGGTGGGCAGATCGACCATGACCAGGGCACCAGCAACGGCGCCTACCTGTTCCTGGACATGGCCGAAGGTGCCCGCCTGCGCGCCGATGGTGCCCAGGCCACGCTGGATATCCGTGGCCAGGGGCCGCTGGCCGTGGCCAGCAACGGCGGGCGCATCAGCCTGGCGTCGAGCCACGGGCTGCGCCTGAACGGCAGCTTCAGCGCCGCTTCCGGTGGTCTTGGTGCAGCGGGCGGCAGCCTGGAGGTGGCGCTGGATAGCGGTCTCTACCTCAACGGCAGCCTGGTCGACGGGGTCAAGGCACCCCGCGAGCTGATCCTTGCCCAAGGCGCGGGCAATGTCGACGCCGGCACGCTGCGCTATGGCCAGGGAAGGCTCGACGTCGCCAGGATCAACGCAGGCGGCTTCGACAGCCTCTCGCTGCTCAGCGACGGCGTGGTGGCGTTCGACGGCGACCTCGAGCTGCGCATGGCCCGCAGCCTGCAGCTGTACACCGGCTCGCTGGTGCTGGCCCAGGGGAGCGCCGGCGATGCCCGCGTCCACCTGCAGGCGCCCTATGTGCGGCTTGCCGGCAGCAACCATCACAACACGGATGCCGCGACCCGGCCGACAATCAAGGGCGGGCTGTCCACGCAGGACAGTTCGGCGCAGCTCCAGGTCGATGCTCATCTGCTGGATCTGCGCGATGCGCTGACCCTGGGCGCTCATGGCAGCCTGGCCTTGAGCGCGGGGCGCACGCTGGACTTTGACCGCCGTAGTTTCGCCCTGGGCAGCCTGCGCAGCGAGGGTGACCTGCGAGTGCTGGGCAAGGTCAACGATGCTATCGACCGTACGCTGTTGCGCAGTAGTCGCGACCTGGAGCTGATCGCCGCGCAGATCTACCCGACCACCGGTGCCTTCGGCCAGATCGAGACGGGCAGCGATGCCATCTTGCGCATCGGCAGGGCCGGGCAAGGCACACCCGACCAGCCGTTCTCGGTGTTCGGCCGGCTGGCGCTGGTCGCCGGCAAGGTCGAGCAGGGCGGTGTGCTGCGCGCGCCCCTGGGCGGGCTGTCGCTGGGGCAGGAAACGGGTGGCACCCAGTCCGTCACCCTGCTGCCGGGCAGCATCACCTCGGTCAGCGCGGCAGGGCTGGTCATGCCCTACGGCGGGACGGTGGATGGCCTGAGCTACCTGTTCGGTGGCCAGGCGGTGAAGCTGCTGGGCGCGGCGGGCGACAGCCTGTACGGGGTATCGCTCAACGGCAAGTCCATCGACATCCGCCAGGACGCGCTGATCGACCTGTCCGGAGGCGGCACGCTGACCGGCGCCGGCTTCGTCTCCGGGCGTGGTGGCTCCACCGACGCCCGCTACCATCCGCTGATGCAACTCGATGGCGAGGGCCGCCTGGTCCTGCCCACGCTGGGCAGCAACCCGGTCTACGCCATTGTGCCGAGCTTCACCGGCTCTTACGCGCCGGTGACCGGCGAGGCCGGCGTGACGGCGCCGGGGATCGGCCAGCAGATCACCCTGGATGGCAGCGTTCCCGGCCTGGCGGCGGGCACCTACACCTTGCTGCCGGCCAGCTTTGCGCTGCTGCCGGGGGCGTTCCGGGTCGAGCTCAATGGCCTGGCCATGGCCGGGGGCAGCGCTACCAGCCTGGCGATGCGCAACGGCTCCTGGACTACCACCGGCAGCCTGTCGGTGGCCAACACCGGTATCCGCCAGCCGCTGTCGAGCCAGGTGATCCTGACCTCGGGCGACGTGCTGCGGCGCTATTCGCAGTACAACGAAACCTCCTACGCCGCCTTCGCCCGTGCCGATGCCGTGGCCAAAGGCGTGCCGCGCGCGGCGGTCGAGGCCGATGGCAAGTGGCTGAACCTGCGGGTGCAGGGTAACAACGAGGCCGCCAGTACCTTGCGCGTCGCCGGTCGGGTGAACTTCGCCGCCGCCGAAGGCGGTCATGCCGGCAGCGCGGCGGTGTTCGGCGCCCGTGGCCTTGAAGTGGTGGCCGATGGTGGCGCCGGCCAGGCCATTGGCGAGAACATCGCGGTGCTGTCGGCCCGCGAGCTCAATGCACTGCAGGCACCCCGGCTGACCTTGGGCGGTCGCGCCAATGTGGTCTACGGCCAGGGCGGCAATCAGATGACCTTCCTCGAAGGCACCAGTGATATCTGGCTGCGTTCGGGGGCGGTGCTGCAGGCCGGTGAAGTGTTCCTGACCAACAACGACCCGCGTGGCAGCATCGTCGTCGAGCAGGGGGCCGGGATCGTCACCCTTGGTCGAGGCGCGGTGCCGTTCGATGCCGATGACGGCTACTTCATCAACAGCAATGGCCGTGCCTTGCTGGCGGTGTCCAACGGCCGGCTGGATGTGGTGTCGTCGCAGTTCACCAGCAGCTGGTCGCCAGGCTCCATCCTCATTGGCGGTTGCAGCGCCGGCGGCTGCCAGGGCACCACCCGGCTGTACTCGGACGGCTCGTTGTTCGCCGCCACCGACAAGACCTTCAGCCTCGATGACGGGGTAGCCTTCGGTACCCGGCATCTGGGCCTGGCGGTCGGGCGGATCAACGTCGGCAGCGCCCAGGCGCTGGCTCGCGCCCAGGCGGACGGCGTGCTGGGCCAGGGCCTGACCCTCAACCAGCAGGTGCTCGACCGCCTGCTGCAGGGCAGCCCGGCCGAGGCTGTACCGGCACTGGAGACCCTGACCCTGGCGGCGTCCGACTCGCTGAACTTCTTCGGCACCACGGCGCTCGACACCTACGACCCGGTCACCGGCAAGAACCGCCTGCAGGCGCTGGTGCTCGGCGTGCCGGCCATTTATGGCCATGGCCAGGCGGGCGACCAGGCGACCATCCGCACCGAACGGCTGATCTGGAGCGGTGCGCGCAACGCCGCGGGCGCGCCGATCGCGGGTGGGGCCGGCAGTGGCGATGGTGTGCTGGCGATCCGTGTCAAGGACCTGGAGTTCGGTTACGGCGCCAACAGCCAGCCCGATGGCAGCGCCGACATGGCGCGCCAGACCCTGGGCTTCAGCCGCGTGGAACTGCACGCCAGCCATCAGCTGAGCGCCAACCACAAGGGCAGCCTGCTGGTCCACCACCGCCGCGGCGACTACCAGGCCGACGGCAGCTTCGCCTACAGCGGCGGTGACCTGCTGGTGGACACACCGCTGTGGACCGGCAGCGCCGGCTCGCTCAATCGTATCGAGGCCGGTGGCACCCTGCGCGTACAGGGCGGCGGTGGCTTGCTTGCCAGCGGTCGTCAGGCCCTGGGCGCCGAGCTGAGCCTGAAGGCGCGGCAACTGCTGGTCGATGGCACCTTCAGCCTGCCCAGCGGCCGCCTGACCCTGCAGGCGCGGGACGACCTGCGTCTGGGCGATGCCGCGCGGCTGGACCTGGCCGGGCGTACCTTGAGCCTCAACGACGTGACTCAGTACAGCTGGGGCGGCGAGCTGGTGCTGGGCAGCCAGTTCGGCAACATTCACCAAGCCGCTGGCGCGCTGATCGACCTCAGTGCCCGCGGCAATCGCGCCGGGCGCCTGACGGCCATCGCCCTGGGCGAGCAGGGCGGGCGCATCGAGCTGCTTGGCCAGATCCTCGGCGCGGCCAGTGGCCGTTACGACGCCGCCGGCACGCAGGTCCCGTACGCGGGCGGGGTGGTCGATATCCGCGCCCGGCAGTTGGACGACTTTGCCGGCCTCAACCAGCGCCTGAACCGCGACCAGGTGTTCGGTGCGCGCAGCTTCCAGATCAAGCAGGGCGACCTGGTGATCGGCGATGAGCTCAAGGCCCAGCAGATCAACGTGTCGCTGGACAACGGGCAGCTCACGGTCAACGGTCACGTCGATGCCAGTGGCGAGCAGGTCGGCAGCATCCGCCTGGCCGCCAATCGAGGCCTGACCCTGGGCGCCGGGGCCTTGCTTGACGCCCATGGCAGTGTGCTGCGGGTCGACAGCTACGGCGCGATCATCGATGCGCCGAACCGCGCCGTGGTCGAGCTCAACAGCGGCCAGGGCCAGTTGACCCTGGCCAGCGGCGCACGCATCGACCTGCGCCACGGCACCGCCTCCGGGCAGGGCGATGGCCGCCAGCGCGGCACCCTGGAGCTGATCGCCCCACGCCTGGGCGGCGATACGGCGGGCGACATCGCCATCGACGTGCGTGGTCCGGTGGACATTCTCGGCGCGCGCTCCATCGCCGTGATCGGCAACCAGCGCTACACCGACGCGGCGCCGGGCGGCACCTCGGCCAGTGGCCGGCCGATCCAGGTCATCGACCAGGACTACTTGACCCGCAAGCACGACCTCAGTGTGCTGTTCATCGACAACCTGCTGCGCAACCGCGACCTGCTCGACGTGCGCCTGGCCGGGCTGAACAACGCCCGCTACGCCCAGGCCCTGCACCTGCGCCCGGGGGTGGAGATCGCCACGGTCGATGCCGCCACCGACCTGGTGGTGCAGGGCGACCTGGACCTGTCCGGCCATCGCTACGCCAGCCTCAACCCGCTGACGCCGAAGACTGCCGTTTACGGTTCGGGCGAGGTGGGCAACCTGGTGCTGCGCGCCGGCGGCAACCTGGAGGTGTATGGCAGCATCAGCGACGGCTTCATGCCGGTGGACCTGGCCACCGACGACACACGCACGGACGGCAAGGGCTGGTTGCTGCTGCCCGGCAAGCAGCCGTTCGACAGCGACCTGGTGATCCCGCGCAGCGGCGTCGAGCTTGCCGAGGGCACGCAGTTCCCCGAAGGCAGCCTGCTCAACTTCGACCTGCCGTTCGCCGCCACCACCTTGCCGGCCAACCTGCGCCTGCCCAGCGCCATGAGCCTGTCGGCGCCGCTGACCCTGCCCGCGGGCACGGTACTCGAGGCCGCGGTACGCGACGCTGGCGGCAACCTGTTGTACGCCGCCGGCACGCTGCTGCGCGAGGCGCTCACCCTGGGTTCGGGCACGCGCCTGGATGCCGGCAGCCGCCTGCCAGTCAGCGTGGCTGTGCAGGGCGGTATCTGGAGCAAGGGCATCGCCCTGCCCAGTGGTGGCCTCACCCAAGGCAGCGCGCTTACCCTGGCCGTGGGCTCGCGGCTGCCGGCGGGCACCGATGTCAAGCTCGCCGCAGGCGTAGATCTGATCGAGCTGCGCCCCGCAAGCAATGGCCAGCAGGGGCGCAACTGGGCGCTGGCGCAGATGCTGCCGCAAGGTTCGCAATCCTGGTCGATGCGCCTGGTGGCCGGCGCCGACCTGGACGCCGCCGACAGCCGCATCACCCGCGCCGACACCGATGCCGGCGTGCTGCGCCTGGCCGACCTGCACTACATCGCGCAGCAGAAGCGCAGCGGTGGCGGAGCTGGCGGCACCGGCATGGTCTGGGGGCCGGACAACACCTACGGCATGGAGCCCGGTACCCCGGTAGCCCCCGAGGATCTGGCGCTGTGCGATATCGCCGGTTGGTGCGAGCCTGCGGTGAAGACCATCAAAGTGTGGGGCCCCGACAACACCTACGGCATGGAACCGGGCACGCCGGTGGCGCCCGAGGACCTGGTGATGTGCGACATCGCCGGCTGGTGCGTGGACCAGACGCTGGGGGGCAAGAAAATCTGGGTCTGGGGGCCGGACAACACCTATGGCATGGAGCCCGGCACCCCCGTGGCCGAGGCCGACATGGAATTCTGCAGCATCCCCGGCTGGTGCCTGGAGATCGACGCGCCAACCGAACCCGAGCGTATCGAGGTCACGCCGCAGACCTTGATGTTCAGCGTGCTACGTACCGGCACCGGCGATCTGGACCTGCTCAGTGCCGGGGACTGGCGCATGGACTCGCTGTTCGGCGTCTACACCGCCGGCACCCAGGCGCCGTCGTTGCTGCGTGGCGGCAGCGATCCTTACCAGGTCGCCCGTGGCCGGCTGGCCGATGGCAGCTTGCTCGGCAGCGCCGGCGCGCCCTATGAGGCGCTGACCGACAGCCTGTACCGCGCCTGGTATCCGGAGCAGGGTGGCAACCTGCGGATCACGGCCGGGGGCGACCTTACCGGCAACCTGGTGGCGAGCAAGACCGGCAGCGCCCTGTCCAGGCCGCAAGTAGCATCGGCCGCGGTGGGCAACTGGCTGTGGCGCCAGGGGCAGACCAGTGCCGATACCCCGGCGGCGTGGTGGGTCAACTTCGGCACCTTCGCCCAGCAGCCCCAGGCCTTGGTGGCCGAACCTTGGCTGGTGGGCTTCACCGGCATCGGCACCCTGGGGGGTGGCAACCTGGACGTCGGCGTGGGTGGTTCGGCGGGCCTGTTGCAGGCCAGCAACACCGCGGGCGTCGAGGCCGAGCGCAGCCAGGGCCTGAACCTGGTGGTCGGCGGCAGCGGCCGGATCGCCGAGGATGGTCGCCTGGTGCAGACCGGCGGCGGCGACCTGAACCTGCGGGTGGCTGGTGGCATCAACCCGGCGTCCGCGGCCCTGGAGATGGCGCGGGTCACCCCCGACCTGGGCGGTACGCTGGTCAACCTGCGCGGTGCCCTGAATGTCCAGGCGGGCAGCGTTGGGGTGGTAAGACAGGTGTATGGCAGCAGCTTCGCTTTCAACGACAGCAACGAGTCGCGTGCCTACGATCCGTATACCTCGACCAAGGCTGCGGCGCTGGGGGGCCTGACGCTCATGCCCGGCGATGCCGCCGTGCGCCTGGACAGCCGCGGCGACCTGGTCGTGCAGGGTGTCGGTGACCCGGGCCGGGTGCCGCAGTTCAACATGACCGGCTTCCTCGGCGACAACGGTGTGCGCTACGCCGGGCAGGGCAACAGCTGGTTCTCGTTGTGGCGCGAGACCACCGCCGTGGACATGCTCGCCCTGGGCGGCAATGTCACGCCGGTGAGCTTCGATGAGCTGCGTGCGGGCCGCAACCTGCCGCTTTACGGTGGGCGCCTGTTCTACCCCACGGCATTGCGGGTGACGGCGGCCAACGGCAGCCTGTACTACGGCAGTTCGGCCAGCGAGCGTGGCATCGCCACCTCCGCCTATTCGCTGATGACCGCACCTTCGGCGCGCAGCGCCCTGCAGTTGATCGCCGGTGAGTCGATCTATGCCGGCGGCTATGTGATCAGCCAGGCGGGCAGCGACACCTCGGCCATCGCCACGCCGCAACGGCCGGCAACGCTCGGCCAGGATTTCTCGTACGTGTACCGCGCCAGCAACCTGAGCGGGGATATCGCCGCGAGCCTGGATGCATCGCCGCTGTTCGCCTATGGCTTGAACACCTACAAGGCCGGGCCGCGGCTGCAGGCGCCTGCGCGCTTCTATGCCCTGGCCGGGGATATCGTCGGCTTGAACACCGGCGAGATCATCGAGTACCAGCAGACCGGGCTCAAGCTGTACCAGGGCGCGGGGCCGGTGCGGGTGATGGCCGGGCGTGACATCGTCAACGCCGGCAAGGCGCTGGGTGTCGAGCGCTTCGGCGCGCCGGGCATGGTGGCGGGGGACCAGGGCAACGTCTATTCCTCGGGCAACCTGGTCATCCATGGCGATGCCCTGGATGTCTCGCTGATCAGCGCCGGGCGCGACATTCGCCTGAGCAACTTCAATGTCGCCGGCCCCGGCCAATTGGAGGTGGTCGCCGGGCGCAACCTGTTCCAGTCCGGCCAGGGTGTGGGCTCGGCTTACCAGGAGGCGGCGATCAACAGTATCGGCCGGGTCGATGGCAGTGCTGGCGGCAACGATGGCGCAGCTATCGCCATCGTCGTCGGCGCCGGCAAGAACGGCCCGGACTACAACCGCCTGCTCGAGCGCTACCTTGGGGCTGGGCAGGCCGCCGAGCCGGGCCAGGCGGACCAGGCCTTCAAGGTCTACGATCAGGAACTGCTGGCCTGGCTGCGCGAGCGCTTCGGCTTCAGCGGCGACCGCGCCGATAGCCGCGCCTTCTTTGCCGCCTTGCCCGCCGAGCAGCAGCGCATCTTCGCCCGGCAGGTCTACTTCAGTGAGCTGCGCGAAGGCGGGCGCGAGTACAACGACGTCAACGGCCCGCGTACCGGCAGCTACCTGCGCGGTCGCCAGGCGATCGCCGCGCTGTTCCCGGACAAGGACGTGGCCGGCAACCCGATCCGCTACGACGGCAGCGCCACCTTCTACGGCGGCGCGGGCATCCACACCGATTTCGGCGGTGGCATCCAGGTGCTGACCCCGGGTGGCCAGCAGGTGTTCGGCATCGAGGGCGAAGCGCCGCCGTCCACCGCCGGGGTGATCACCCAGGGTAGCGGCGATATCCAGCTGTACTCCCAGGGCAGCATCCTGCTCGGCCAGAGCCGGATCATGACCACCTTCGGCGGCTCGATCCTCGGCTGGTCGGCCCAGGGCGACATCAACGCCGGTCGCGGCTCGAAGACCACCGTGGTGTACACGCCGCCCAAGCGCACCTACGACCTGTGGGGCAACGTCGGCCTGGCGCCGAGCGTGCCGAGCACCGGCGCCGGCATCGCCACGCTCAACCCGATCGCCGAGGTGGCGCCGGGGGATATCGACCTGATCGCACCGTTGGGCACCATCGATGCCGGCGAGGCGGGGATCCGCGTGTCGGGCAACGTCAACATCGCCGCGCTGCAGGTGGTCAACGCGGCGAACATCCAGGTGCAGGGCGATGCCAAGGGCATGCCGGTGGTGGCCGCGGTGAATACCGGGGCGATCGCTTCGGCCAGCGCCGCGGCGTCGTCGGCGAGCCAGGCGGCCGAGGAGGCGGGGCGCCAGCAACAGGCCGCGTCGCGCCAGCGCCAGCCGTCGGTGATCACCGTGCAGGTGCTGGGCTTCGGTGGCGAGCGGCTGGTGCCGGGGCAGGATGGGGCGAGCCTCAATCCGCAGTACAACCGTCAGAGCCCGGTGCAGGTGCTGGGCGCGGGGGCGCTGGACGAGCGGGCGAAGGCGCAACTGACCGAGGAGGAGCGGGGCAACCTGTTGCTGTGACGGGTCGCCGTGGGGCCCATCGCCGGCTTGCCGACGATGGGCCGGCACAGGCTGCACAAGGGATGTGCAGCGACTATCCTTGCAGCCATGACGAGTCCTCTTCCCCAACGCCACCCATGCCCGCCGGGCGCCTGCGACTGTGGCCGCGAACGCCTGGCCGACGGCCCCGAGCGGCGCATCCTGTGGCTCACCCGCGAGGAGGAGAAGCGCCTGGTCGAGCGCCTGGAGAACCTCAGGGATCTTGAAGACCTGCAGCGCCTGCAGTCACGCCTCTACGAGCAGCTCGGCATCCGCGTGCATATCGCCCCGGGCTTCAACGAAGTGCGCACCATGCGCGGTATCGTCATCGAGCTGGAGGCGCAGTTGGGCCTGTGCCGCAAGACTCGCCAAGCCATCCCCGCGGCGATCCGCCGTGGGCTCGAGCGCAACCCGCAAGTGGCCTTCCGTCTGCTCGACGCCCACGACCTGCTGCGCGACGCCTGAGCCTCAGCGCATCGCCGCCAGCTTGATGCCGAAGCCGACCAGGCAGGCGCCGGCCAGGCGTTCGAGCAGGTTGGCGATGCGCGGGCTGGCGCGCATGCGCTCGGCCAGACGGTGGGTAAGGAACACCGCGATCAGGCCGTAGAGCAGGGTCAGCCCGGCCACGGTCAACGCCATGAAGGCGAAGGTGACCACGCCCTGGTGGCGCACCGGGTCGATGAACAACGGGAAGAACGCCATGTAGAACATGATCGCCTTGGGGTTGAGCAGGGTGATCATCATGGTCTGGCGCAGGTAGCGGCCGCTGGCCATGCGGCTCTCGCGCGGGGCGCCGCCGGGCTTGCTCAGCACCATGCGCAGGCCGAGCCAGGCCAGGTAGGCGGCGCCGGCCCACTGCACCACGTGGAAGGCGGTGGGGTAGGTGGCCAGCAAGGTGGCCACGCCGGCCACCGCCAGCCACATCAGCACCTGGTCGCCGAGGATCACCCCGAAGGTGGCGGCCAGCCCACCCTTGATGCCGCCCTTGCCGGTGGCGGTGATCAGGGCGAAGTTGCCGGGGCCGGGGATCGCCAGGAGGATGAGGAACGCGATCACGAAAGCGCCGTAGTCGGTCACGCCGAGCATGGGGATTCTCCTGGGGGTGTTGGGAGGGCAGATCACGATATATGCCCTTAATTGCGGCAGTTGCAAAGCCATGACGGCACAGGGAGGTATTGCTGGCGGTCAAGAGCGTGAGGCCGATCCTGGGTCTTTGCGCCCTAGACTAGTGAGGGCCTCCAGGTGTTCACCGCAAGCCTTTCTGCGCCTATCAGATCGAGCGCCGCCCGCGCGGCGCATCGCTGGCAAGCCAGCTCCCACATCTGTTTCGGGCCAGTTATGCCTGCGCCGCCGCGGCTGTACGCCTTGTGGGTACGACACGGTCTCAGCGTGGGCATCACTGACGTCCCACTTGTCTCAAGACATGCACCAAGGCGGACAGCGACAACTTCACAGGACAGACTGGCCCGAAATAGATGTGGGAGCTGGCTTGCCAGCGATGCGCCGCGCGGGCGGCGCTCGATCTCAAGAACGCTGCAATTCCAACGCCGAACACCTTGAAAGGCCGATCCAGGGGATACGCCTAGGCACCAGCGGCGCATAAAAAAGCCCCGAAGACCAAGGCCTTCGGGGCAAACGGTTGGGGGAGGAACCAACCAAAGGAGCCTTCACATCAGGGGGCGGTCAGCGCGAGCTGGCCACCACATCGGGTTGCCAGCCGCCGCCAAGCGCCTTGTAGATCGCGACGATGCCGCTGTACAGCTCGACCTCGCCCTGGGCCTGGGCGTCTTCGGCGCTCAGGCGCTCGCGCTCGGCGTCGAGCAGCACCAGGTAATCCACCGTGCCTTCGCGGTAGCGCACCGAGGCCAGGTCCGCCGCCTTGCGGCTGGCGTCGCTCTGGCGCATCAGCGCCAGCAGGCGCTGCTGGCGCTTGCCGTAGTCGCTGAAGGCGTTGGAGGACTCTTCCAGAGCCAGCAGCACCTGCTGCTCGTAGTTGGCCAGCGCGCCCTCGGCGTCGGCCTTGGCGCCGCGCAGGCGGGCGCGCACGCTGCCCAGGTCGAACGCCGCCCAAGTGATGCTCGGGCCCAGCGCCCAGGCGTTGGCCGCCGAGGAGCCGATCTGCGAACCGCGGGCGGCGGTGAAACCGAGGAAACCACTGAGGCTGACCCGCGGGAACAGGTCGGCGGTGGCCACGCCGACGTTGGCCGTGGCCGCGGCCAGCTGGCGCTCGGCGCTGCGGATGTCCGGGCGGCGGCGCAGCAGCTCGCCGGGGTCGCCCACCGGCAAGGCCTTGGCGATGGCCGGCAGGGCCTTGGGCGACAAGTCCACGGCCATCGCGTCCGGACGCTGGCCGAGCAGGGTGGCGATGCGGTTCTTGGCCCGCACCTGTTCGGCCTGCAATTGCGGCACGGTGGCTTCGACACCCGCCAGGCGGGCGTCGGCGCGGACCACGTCGAGCTCGTTGCCGACCCCGGTGTCGCGCAGGGTCACGGTGATGTCCCGCGACTGCTGCTGGGTCTTCAGGTTGGCCACGGCGATCTGCTCGCGCAGTTGCGCGCCGCGCAATTGACCGTAGGCGTCGACCAGCTCGGCAATCAGGCTGACCTGTAGTTGCTGCAGGTCGGCCTCGGCCGCCGCTTCCTGGGCTTCGCTGGCCTCGATCTGGCGCTGGATGCGGCCGAACAGGTCAAGCTCCCAGGCCATGTCCAGGCCCAGGTCATAGCGTTCGCTGTTGACCCGGCGCTCGGTCTGGCCAGGGACCTGGCCCTTGCCCAGGTCGCTGCTGGCGCGGCTGGTGACCACGGGGATCTGGTCGTTGGACACGTCCTCGCGAATCGACCGCGCCGCTTTCAGGCGGGCGAAGGCCACGCGCAGGTCGCGGTTGCCGTCCAGCGATGCCTGCACCAGCTGGTTCAGCACCGGGTCGTCGAACTGTTTCCACCACACGCTCTCGAAGCGGCTGCGGTCATAGGCTTTGGCTTCAAGGCCGGCGTCCAGCTTGGCCGGTTCGGTCAGCGGGGCCTGGTAGTCCGGGCCCACCGCGCAGGCCGCCAGGGCCAGTGCCAGCAGGCTCGGGGTCAGGGGTTTGAGCAACTTCATGCGTGGTTCTCCAGCGCGACGCTATGCTCGGCCTTGCGGGCCTGGCGACGCTCGACGAAACGGCGGATCAGGAAGAAGAACACCGGGGTCAGGAACAGGCCGAACACGGTCACCCCGATCATCCCCGAGAACACCGCCACACCCATGGCGTGACGCATTTCCGAGCCGGCACCGGAGCTGAACACCAACGGCACCACACCCATGATGAAGGCGATCGAGGTCATCAGGATCGGCCGCAGACGCAGACGGCAGGCTTCCAGTACCGCAGCCAGCGGGTCGAGGCCCTTGGCCTGTTCATCCTTGGCGAACTCGACGATCAGGATCGCGTTCTTGCACGCCAGGCCCACCAGTACGATCAGGCCGATCTGGGTGAAGATGTTGTTGTCGCCACCGGAGATGATCACCCCAGTGATGGCCGACAGCAGGGTCATCGGCACGATCAGGATCACCGCCAGCGGCAGGCTCCAGCTTTCGTACTGGGCGGCCAGCACCAGGAAGGCCAGCAGCACGCACAGCGGGAACACGAACAGAGCAGTGTTGCCCGAGAGGATCTGCTGGTAGGTCAGGTCGGTCCATTCGAAGGTCATGCCGTTGGGCAGCTCTTCTTTGAGCAGCTTCTCGATCGCAGCCTCGGCCTGGCCGGAGCTGTAGCCGGGGGCTGCGGCACCGTTGATCTCGGCGGTGATGAAGCCGTTGTAGTGCATCACGCGGTCAGGCCCCGAGGTGTCGCTGACCTTGAGGAAGGTCGCCAGCGGGATCATCTCGCCCAGGTTGTTGCGCACCTTCAGCTGGCCGATCTGTTCGGCGTCGAGGCGGAACTGCTGCTCGGCCTGGACGTTGACCTGGTAGGTACGGCCAAAGCGGTTGAAGTCGTTGGTGTACAGCGAGCCCAGGTAGACCTGCAGAGTGTCGAAGATGTCGTTGATCGCCACGCCATGGGTCTTGGCCTTTTCCCGGTCGATGGCGGCATCGACCTGCGGCACGTTGACCTGGTAGCTGGTGAACAGACCCGCCAGTTCCGGCACGTTGTGGCTCTTGGCGATGATGTTCTGGGTTTCCTTGTACAGCGCTTCGTAGCCCAGGTTACCGCGGTCCTCGATCTGCAGGCGGAAGCCGCCGATGGTGCCCAGGCCTTGTACCGGCGGAGGCGGGAAGATCGCGATGTAGGCGTCCTGGATATCGGCGAACTGGGCGTTCAGCGCGGCCGCGATGGCTGCCGCCGACTGGCTCGGGTCCTTGCGCTCGTCGAACGGCTTGAGCGGGGTGAACACGATGCCGCTGTTCGGGCTGTTGGTGAAACCGTTGATCGACAGGCCCGGGAAGGCCACCGAATCGGCCACGCCCGGTTGCTTGAGGGCGATCTCGCTCATCTTCTTGATCACCGCCTCGGTACGGTCGAGGCTGGCGGCGTCAGGCAACTGGGCGAAGGCCACCAGGTACTGCTTGTCCTGGGCCGGCACGAAGCCGGTCGGGGTGGACGAGAAGCCCAGGTAGGTCAGGCCCATCAGGCCGGCATACACGAACAGGGCGATACCGCTGGAACGGATGACCCGGCGCACGCCACCGACGTAGCCATGGCTGGCGCGGTCGAAGAAGCGGTTGAACGGGGCGAACAGCCAGCTGCCCAGCAGTTTTTCCAGGAACCGCGAGAAGCGGTCCTTGGGCGCGTGGTGGTCCTTGAGCAGTACGGCGGCCAGGGCCGGCGACAGGGTCAGCGAGTTGAACGCCGAGATCACGGTGGAGATGGCGATGGTCAGGGCGAACTGTTTGTAGAACTGCCCGGTAAGGCCCGAGATGAACGCCGCCGGCACGAACACGGCGCACAGCACCAGCGCCGTGGCGATGATCGGCCCGGTCACTTCGCTCATGGCCTTTTGCGTGGCCTCGAGCGGTTTCAGGCCCAGGCCGATATTGCGTTCGACGTTCTCCACCACGACGATGGCGTCGTCCACCACGATACCGATGGCCAGCACCAGGCCGAACAGCGATAGTGCGTTGAGCGAGAAGCCGAACAGGTGCATGACCGCAAAGGTACCGATCAGCGACACCGGCACGGCCATCAATGGGATGATCGAGGCGCGCCAGGTCTGCAGGAACAGGATGACGACCAGCACCACCAGGACCAGTGCTTCGAACAGGGTATGTACCACCGCCTCGATGGAGCCACGGACGAACACCGTCGGGTCATAGACGATGCTGTAGTCCATGCCTTCGGGGAAGTCCTTCTTCAGCTCGGCCATCTTCGCCCGCACTTCGTCGGAGATCTCGATGGCGTTGGAGCCTGGGCGCTGGAAGATCGGGATGGCCACCGCCGGCTGGTTGTTCAGCAGCGAGCGCAGGGCGTACTGGCTGGAGCCGAGTTCGACCCGGGCGATGTCCTTCAGACGGGTGATCTCGCCGTTGGCGCCGGCACGGATGATGATGTTCTCGAACTCTTCCTCGTTGACCAAGCGGCCCTGGGTGTTGATCGACAGCTGGAAGCTGGTCGAGCCGGGGGCAGGCGGGGCGCCCAGTTGGCCGGCGGCAACCTGGCGGTTCTGCTCGCGGATCGCGGCCACCACGTCGCTGGCGGTCAGGTTGCGCGAGGCGGTCTTGTTCGGATCGAGCCACACGCGCAGCGAATAGTCGCCCATGCCGAACAGCTGCACGTCGCCCACGCCGCCCAGGCGCGCCAGCTCATCCTTGATGTTGAGGATGGCGTAGTTGGACAGGTAGAGCATGTCGTAGCGGTTGTCCGGCGAGGTCAGGTGCACGACCATGGTCAGGTCGGGCGAGGCCTTATCGACGGTGATACCGATACGGGTCACTTCTTCCGGCAGCTTGGGCTGGGTGCGGGTGACGCGGTTCTGCACCTGCACCTGGGCGTTGTCCAGGTCGGTGCCCAGGGCGAAGGTGATGGTCAGGGTCAGCTTGCCGTCGGCGGTGGACTGCGAGGACATGTACAGCATGTTCTCGACACCGGTGATGGCTTGCTCAAGCGGCGCGGCGACGGTCTCGCCGATCACCTTGGGGTTGGCGCCGGGGAAGTTGGCGCGCACCACCACGGTGGGCGGCACCACTTCGGGGTATTCGCTGATCGGCAGCTGGAACAGCGAGATCGAACCCGCGATCAGCAGCACCAGCGACAGCACCGCGGCGAAGATCGGCCGGGTAATGAAGAATTTCGAGAAGTTCATCGGTGTTGTCCCTTAACCGCGCGGCGCTTGGGCGCTGGCGACTTTGACATTGGCGCCGGCAACCTTCGGTGCCGGGTTGCTGGCTTCCAGGGCTTGGCGCTGCTGGGCGAGGGCGGCGAGAGTCTGCTCGCTGGCCATCGGCGTTTCCTGCGGGGAAACCTGCGAGCCAGGGCGCACGCGCTGCAGGCCCTTGACCACGATGCGGTCGTCCTTGCCCAGGCCGCTGCGCACGATACGCAGGCCTTCGAGCTTGGGCCCCAGTTCCACGGCGCGGTAGGCGGCCTTGTTGTCCTTGTCCATGACCAGCACGAACTTCTTGCCCAGGTCGGTGCCGACCGCTTCGTCGTTGATCAGCACGGCGTCGTACTGGGCGCTGCCGACCAGCTTCAGACGCGCGTACAGGCCGGGTGTGAACTGGCCGTCGCGGTTGTCGAACACGGCGCGGCCACGGATGGTGCCGGTGCGCGGGTTGACCTGGTTGTCGACGAAGTTCATCTGACCCAGGTGCGGGTTGCCGGTCTCGTTGGTCAGGCCCAGGTACACCGGGGTGCTCTGGCCGCGCTGGCCGTCGCGGGCCAGCTGGCTGTACTTGAGGTACACGCGCTCGTCGGCGTCGAAGTAGGCGTAGACCTTGTCGGTGGAGACCACGCTGGTCAGCGGGGTGACATCGGCGGTGACGATGTTGCCGGCGGTGAACTGGGCGCGGCTGACCCGGCCGCTGATCGGCGCGGTGACGCGGGTGAAGCTCAGGTTCAGGCGGGCCAGGTCGAGCTGGGCCTGGATCGCGTCGACCCCGGCGCGGGCTTCGGCGGCGGCGCTGGTGCGCGACTCGGCCAATTCCGCGGAGATGGCGTTGCTGTCACGCAGGCGCTCGCCACGGCGGGCTTCGTTGGCACTGCGGATGGCGGTGGCCTTGGCTTGTTGCAGCTGGGCTTCGAGGCGGCGCACTTCGGCCTGGAACGGGCGCGGGTCGATCTGGAACAGCAGGTCGCCTTTCTTCACCTGGGCGCCTTCGGTGAAGGCCACCAGGTCGACCTGGCCGGACACCCGCGGACGTACCTCGACGGTCTCCGGCGCTTCGAGGCGGCCGGTGAACTCGTCCCATTCGTTGATCGGTTGTTCGATCACCTTGGCGACGCTGACTTTTGGCGCGGCGGGAGCCTGCACGGCGTCGGGGGTGCGACCGCAAGCGCTGAGCACCACCACTGCCAGGGCAGCGAGGGGGAAGCGCAAGGGTTTGAGTGAGTGATCCATGGAGAACTCCGCCGAGATATTAGTAGTGGGCGGAGTTTGAGTGTCTTGCGCGTGACGCACGAATCAAATGAAGCGAAGGTTATTATCACGGGCAATGATATGACCGGTGCCATCATCGATCATGACGCATGGGCGCCCATCAAAATTGCGCTGTCAGCGCGGCCCGCCAGCGGACTTTTCACGCAACGCCTTGGCCACCTTGGCCTCGATTTCGTAGGCGGGCCCTTCCAGCGCCTGGTAGTCACGGGTGTATTGCTGGGCGAAGGCCTCGACGCCCAGCTCCTGATACTGCTGCACGTGCTTGAGCTCATGGGCCCACAATGCCACGTTGTCCTCGGCATCGGCGGGGCGGCGGAAAATGACCGTGTCGATCAGGGTCACGGCGTTGACGTCCGGGTTCTGCAGTAGTGCGTTGGCGGCGCTGATCTGCTGTTCGTTGCCGACCCGGTAACGTGCCGCGTCGAGCACGGCGAAGTCGTACCAGGGTTCGAGCTGGGCACGGATATGCAGGGGAATCGGCTGCGTGCCGTTGGCAGTGGCTTCGTCGCGGGCCTGGCGCAGGGCGAACACCAGGCTGCCGGTGGCCATGCGCTCGACATCCTGCAGCACCTGGCCTCCTTGGTTGGGGTCGATGGGCGCGCAGAAACACACCACCAGGCAGACCTGGTACTGCCCGGCCGGGCAGCTGTCCTGGGCGAAGGCGGGCAGGGTCATCAGCAACCCCAGCAGCGTGCTAGCGAACTTCATCGAAGACCTGCTCGACCAGCTTGCGGCTGGCGTCCAGCACCTGTGCCTGCACCGGTTCACTGGCCAGCATGCGCCCCACCACCAGCGCGCCGACACACTGGCTGAGCAAAGCCCAGGCCAGGTCGGGATCATCCAGGGTTTCGCTCCAGGCCTGGTGCAATTCCAGCAGCCAGTGTTCGGCCTGTTCGCGCACCGGCCGTTCGGCACGCGCGATCTCCACTCCCAGTGGCGGCAACGGGCATCCGCCTTCGGCATTGTGCAGGTGCGCCAGGCTCAGGTACTGGTCGAGTAGGCGCTTGAGCCGCGCACGGTCGGTGCCACGTTCAACCAGGCGCGCCAGCGGGCTGTTGGCCAGCTCGCGGCGGACGATCTCGCTGAACAGATCATCCTTGGACGGGAAGTGGTTGTAGAAGGCGCCGCCGGTCAGGCCGATGGCCTTCATCAGCCCGGCCACGCCAGTGGCGGCGAAACCGCCGCGCTTGGCCAGGGCGCCGCTGCTGACCAGCAGTTTTTCGCGGGTCTGTTGCTTGTGGTCGGTGGCATAGCGCATGCGCGCAACCTCGTGGTGTGGGCTTGACGATGAGCAGATCGTAGCATAGCGTTCGTTTACTAAACGATCATTCATCAATGGAGCGGTCCATGGCAGAACAACAAAAGGTCGTGCTGGTGATCGGGGCGGGTGACGCCACTGGCGGCGAGATTGCCAAGCGTTTCGCCCGTGAGGGGTATGTCGCTTGCGTGACCCGGCGCGAGGCGCAAAAACTGCAGCCGCTGGTCGATGAGATCCGCGCCGCCGGTGGTCAGGCCCATGGCTTCGGTTCCGATGCGCGTAAGGAGGAGGAGGTGGCCGAGCTGGTGGAGACCATCGAGCGCGATATCGGCCCGATCGAGGCGTTCGTCTTCAACATCGGCGCCAATGTGCCGTGCAGCATCCTCGAGGAGACCCCGCGCAAGTATTTCAAGATCTGGGAGATGGCCTGCTTCGCTGGCTTTCTCACCGCCCAGGCGGTCGCCCGGCGCATGGTGACCCGCGAGCGCGGCACTATCCTCTTCACTGGCGCCACCGCCGGCACCCGCGGCGCGGCCGGTTTCGCCGCCTTCGCCGGCGCCAAGCATGGCCTGCGCGCCCTGGCCCAAAGCATGGCGCGGGAACTGGGGCCGCGAAACATCCATGTCGGCCACGTGGTGGTCGATGGTGCCATCGACACCGCCTTCATCCGCGACAGCTTCCCTGAACGTTATGCGCTCAAGGACCAGGACGGCATCCTCGATCCTGCACACATCGCCGACAGTTACTGGTTCCTGCACGCGCAACCACGTGATGCCTGGACCTTTGAACTGGACCTGCGCCCGTGGATGGAGCGCTGGTAAATCCCACCCTCATACAAGGATTGAATCATGAGCAAGACCGTCGAGTTCTTCCTGGACCTGGGCAGCCCGGCTACTTACCTGGCCTCGACCCAGCTACCCGCCCTGTGCGCGCGTCACGGGGCGCGGTTGGTGTACAAGCCGATTCTATTGGGTGGGGTGTTCCAGGCCACCGGCAATGCCTCGCCAGTGATGGTGCCGGCCAAGGGGCGCTATATGCGCATCGACCTAAAGCGCTATGCCGATCGCTATGGCGTGCCGCTGACCCTGCCACCGGGGTTTCCGGTCAACACCCTGAACCTGATGCGCGGGCTGATTGGCGTCCAGTTGTTTGCCGAAGAACGTTTCGAGGCGCTGTTGAAGGTGTTGTTCGAAGGGCTGTTCGTGCACGGGCGCAATCTGGCAGATCCCGCGGTACTGGGCGAAACCCTGGCCGCCGGCGGCTTCGAGGCCGAGATGTTCCATGAACTGGCCGCCCGGCCCGAGGTCAAGGACGCCTTGCGCAAAGCCACCGAGGAGGCGGTCGAGCGCGGCGTGTTCGGGGCGCCGACCTTCTTTGTCGACGGGCAGATGTTCTTCGGTCAGGACCGCCTGGATTTCGTCGAGCAGGCCTTGGTCAGGCAGGCATGAAGTACAACCACGTTCTTGCAGGCAGCGCTTTTAAAGGCCTTGGGTGCTATTGACTGATGGCTGTCAGGTGTATGTCGTCAGGCTTGTAGCGCTTGTGAGATCGAGCGCCGCCCGCGCGGCGCATCGCTGGCAAGCCAGCTCCCACATTTATTTCGGGCCAGTTATGTCTGCGCCGCCGCGGCTGTACGCCTTGTCGGTACGACGCGGTTTCAGCGTGGGCATGACTGCCGCTCTACCAGTCTCAAGACCTGCACCAAGGCGGACAGCGACGACTTCACAGGACAGATTGGCCCGAAACAGATGTGGGAGCTGGCTTGCCAGCGATGCGCCGCGCGGGCGGCGCTCGATCTCACAGGCGCTGAAACCCTTTTGGCGAATCAGAAGTTCGCCGGGGTGTTGGCGCTGATGATTTCGGCCTCGTCGGGGCCGATGTTCTTGAAGCTGTGGGGCAGGGTGGTGGGGATGTAGTAGCCGTCGCCGGCATTGAGAATGCTCACCTGGCCATCGACCCACAGTTCCAGGGTGCCACGGGTGACCAGGCCGCATTCCTCGCCTTCGGCATGTACGATCGGCTCGCCGGAGTCGGCGCCCGGTGCGTACAGCTCACGCAGCATGCGCATCTGCCGACCTTCGACGCTGGCGCCGACCAGCAGCATGCGCAGGCCGTTGCGGCCCAGGTCGGGCTGTTCGCCGCCACGGAACACATAGCGCTCCTCGCGCACCGGCTCATCGAAACTGAAGAACTCGGCCAGGGACATGGGGATCCCTTCGAGCAGTTTCTTCAGGGAGCTGACCGAAGGGCTGACCCGGTTCTGCTCGATCTGCGAGATGGTCGAGTTGGTCAGGCCGCTGCGGCGGGCCAGCTCCCGTTGGGAGAGGTTGTTGCGTTCACGCACCAGTTTGAGTCGTGTCCCCGTGTCCATAGCCGCCTTGTTTGCAGAGGTGTCAAAAATAATGGGCGAGGCATTAAAACACACTCTGCACGCTTGCGCGCTGTGCGCATCAGTGGCGCTGGTCAGACGCTGCCGGCCACAGCCCGACCAGCAGCAGCAGGGCGCCCACGGCCAGGAACGGCAGGCGCGGATCGAGGGCATAGACCAGGGCGCCGGCCAGCGGTCCGATTACCGCGCCCATGCCTTGGGCGGCGCCGATCGAGCCGGCCGTCGCACCCTGTTCGCTGGCGTGCATGGCATTGGCCGCCAGGGCCGAGAAGGCCGGGAACACGAAGCCCATGCCGAACGCGGCGACGAAGAATGCGCCCCACAGCCACGGCGCGCTGGTGGCCAGGGCCGCGGCGGCGAAACCAAGCCCGGATACGCAGGCGCCGACCTTGATCATCTTCAGAGGTGGCCATTCCAACTGGCGCAGGAACACCTGGGCCAGCATCAGCGCCACGCCCACGCTGGTCAAGGCGATGCCCGCGGCCTGGGCCGCGGCGCCGGCCTCGAGCTGCAGGCGGTCGAGGGCGAAGAAGCCGACGGCGATCTGCGACACGGTGATGCTCAGCATGGCGCTGAAGGCCACCAGCAAAGGCCTGCGCAGGCGCGGGTCGGACAGTCGCACCGGGTTGGGTGCATGGGTCTGGGCCAACGGCTGTGGCTTGAGCTTGAACAGCAGCACGACGAACGCCGTGGCCGGCAGCAGCGACAGCACATAGAACGGCATGCTCAGGCTGTAGCGCGACAGCAGCGCGGCCAGGGCCGGGCCCAGCACCAGGCCGACCGCGTTGGCCGCACCCAGCGAGGCCATGGCCCGCGCCCGGCGTTGCGGCTCGACGTGATCGGCGATCAGCGCGTTGCCGCCCACCGGCAGCGCGGCATAGAAGGCGCCGATCATGCCCCGCGCCAGCATCAGGCCGAAGAAGGCCAGGGTCGCGCCCGGCAGCCAGCGCAACGCGCCGTCGATGAACAGGCACAGCACCCAATAGGCCAGGGTGAAGCCGCCGCTGCCCAGCAGCAGCACCCGGCGCCGGCCAAGCCGATCGGCCAGGCGCCCCCAGGGCCGGGCCAGCAGCACCCAGACCACGCCGGCCACGGTCACCGCCGCGCCGGCCTGCCAGGTGGCCATGCCCAGCAAGCGGGCGATCGGGCCGATCAGGGCGACGAAGGCCATCATCGACATGGTGCAAGCCATGTTGGCCAGCATCAGCGGGCGCAGGTCCAGGGTGCTGGGCGGGCTGCTCACCGGGGCAAGCGTGGCAGGGTCCTTTGCAACGTTCATAAGGCAATCCAGGGCAGTTCGACGAAATGAGCGCCGATGTTAGTAATTATTATTTACAATTGTCGAGCCCTGGCGGAGCTCACTCACCGCGACGCAACGGGCCTGGCCACATGCTACGCAAGACGCCGTCGCGGCGCACCAGGCCATGCACCAAGGCTGCGCCCAGGTGCGCGAGCACCGTGGCGAACAGCAGGTAGCCGGCCCAGCCGTGGGCCTGGCGCAGCACTGCGTAGAGCTGCAGGTCGTGGGGAGCGATGGCGGGCAGTTGCAACGGGCGGGGGTAGCCGCCTGCCGAGAGCATCGCCCAGCCGAGCAGCGGCATCGCCAGCATCAGCCCATACAACAGCAGGTGCGAGGCGCCGGCTGCCAGGCGCTGCAGGGCGGGCAAGTCGCGAGGCAGCGGCGGGTGCGCCAGGCTCAGGCGCAGGACGATGCGCAGGATCACCAGCACCAGCAGGGCCAGGCCGGTGGCCTTGTGCAGCTCGACCAGCCACGGGTGGCGTGGCGACAGGTCGGCGACCATGCTCACGCCGATGAACAGCATGGCCAGGATCAGCACGGCCATCAGCCAGTGCAGCAGCCGGGCCAGGGGGTGAAAGGCAGTGGCGCTCATGGGCGGGCTCCTTCGGTCAGCGACTCGTGGCTGCGGCGGTTGAACGACACCGAATAGGCGGCCGAGCGGGCGGCGAGGATCGGGTCGGCGGAAGGTTCGATGCCGTGGGGCAGGATCAGCGGGTCGAAGTTCAGGTCGCGGCAGGCGCCTTGCTCGGGGCCGTCGACCCGTTCCAGGACCAGGGTGCCGGCATCGAGGCTGCGGCGTTCGGCGGGCCAGGGGCGGGCCGGGTCGTCTACCGGGTCGCCGGGCTCGGCCAGGGTCAGGCGCAGGGTCCAGCGCAGCGGGCCCTGCGCCAGACGTTGCTGCAGGTCGTGCTGCAGGAACTGCTTGTCATCGACCTGAGCGGGCAAGGCGGCGTAGGCCGCCTGCGGCTCCAGTGCCCAGCGCACGGGGTGCGCCTGGCCTTGGGCATCGATCAGGCGGAAGGCGTTGATGCTGTTGTAGGCGGTGTTGGCGAAACTGTCGCTGGGCTTGTAGCTGGCCGCCCATTGGCGAAACGCCGCGCTCTCCGGGTGGTCGGCGAAGAAGGCTTGCAGCCTGGACGGGTCGGGTTTGCCGGTGGCCGGGTCCGGGGTGCCGGCCAGGACTTGTTCATAGAAACCTTCGACCGTGCTCACGGCCAGCACCGGCGGATTGTTCATGCCGGTGCGCCAGACCTGGCCGTCGTCGCTGGTCAACTGCACCGCCAGACTGCGCACCGGTATGGCGGTGTCCGGCGCGAACGGATTGGCGCCGCCGATGGCGAAGCGGCCGATCACCGGCACCTTCTGCTGGCTGAATACCCGGGCGCTGGACAGCGAGGCGGCCTGGCCGCTGGCCTGGAAGTAACCGCTGACACACAGGCCCTTGGCATGGTTCTTCCGGTAGCCGGGGTGGTGGCCGGCCTGGGCTTCGAAGGTGTCGATGATGCGTTGCGGGGTCAGCCTTGGCGCGCCGATCCAGCCGGCGGCGTAGGCGAAACCTGCGCCCAGGGCGGCCAATGTGGCAGCGATGGCGGCCAGGCGCAGGGCCTTGGCGGGGCCGTGCAAGGGAGTTGTCATGGGAACGGTCCGGTCAGGTGGAATGAACCGGTACGACGCAGGGGTAAACGATTTATTCCCGGCGGGGGAATAGATTCCGTACCCGCGCGTCTGCCTTGTACACTGACAGCCCGCAGGGCCCCGGAACCCGACCATGCACGACTTGGACGATCAACAATGGCGCGAGCTGTTGCAGCGCCTGCGCCGCTTCGCCCTGTGGCTGACCCGCGAGCCCGGTACCGCCGACGACCTGGTCCAGGCCACGGTCGAGCGCGCCTTGAGCCGGCGCGGCCAGCAGCGTGACGCCGACAGCCTGCGCCCCTGGCTGTTCACCATCCTTTACCGGCTGTTTCTCGACGGCAAGCGCCGCGAGCGCCTGCATGCGCGCTGGCTGGCCTGGTTCGGTCGGGGCCAGGCCGAGGAACCGGCGGGCGGCGAGATCGAGAGCATCGTGCTGGCCCAGGCTGACCTGCAGGCTTTCGCCCGCTTGTCGCCTGAGCAACGGGCATTGCTGTTGCTGGTCAGTGTCGAGGGCCTGAGCTACAAGGAGGCGGCCGAGACGCTTGGCATCCCCATCGGCACCGTGATGTCGCGCCTGTCGCGTGCCCGTGCCGCCCTGCGTGAACTGACCGAGGGCAGCCCTACGCCCTCGGCCCTGCGGAGACTCAAATGACACGCCTGATCCCCACCGAGCACGAGTTGCACGCCTATGTCGACGAGCGCCTGGAGCCGGCGCGCCGGGCCGAGGTGGAGGCCTGGCTGGCCGCCAATCCGCAGGAGGCCTTGCGCATCGAGGCCTGGCGTGTCGATGCCCGGCGCCTGCGGGCGGCGTTGGCCGGCTTTGGCGAGCGGCCGAGCGATCCGCACCTTGAGCTGGCGCCGCTGCGTCGCCGCTTGCGGCAACGCCGGCAGCGCCGTCTGGCGGCAGCGGCGGTGCTGATGCTGGCGGTGGGCTTGGGCGGGCTGGGCGGCTGGCAGGCGCGCGAGGCGACGCTGTTCGCCGGCATGCTGCCCATGGCCGATGCGGTAGAGGCCCACCGGCTGTTCGCCGATGCGGCCGTGCTGGATATCCAGGCCAGCGATCCGCGGCGGCTGCAGGAATGGCTGGGGCGTCACTTCAACCGCGTCGGCCAGCTGCCAGACCTGTCCGGCTATGGCCTGCAGCCGGTCGGCGCACGCTTGCTGAGCAACGAGGCGGGGCCGGCGGCGCTGCTGGTGTTCCAGGACCGCCAGGGACAGCGCGTCAGCCTGTTCCTGCGCTCGCCCGGCGAGCATTTCGACCGCATGCCCAGTGGCCAGCGCACCGACGGCCAGTTGCAGGCCCGCTACTGGTCCCATGGGGACTACAACTTCGCCCTGGTCAGCGCGGCGGATGACGCGCGCGGCGAGTCGTTGCGCCGGGCGCTGGGGGTCAGCCTGTAGACAGGTCGAGGCAGGCGTATCGACCTGCACGGTTTCAGACCGTGCGCAGGCGCGCTTTTTCCACTTGCTGCATTTCCACGCCGTCGAGCAACGCCTCGACCACTGCCTTGGCCGCATCCAGCCCGTGATCGTTGCCCAGCAGCAGGTCGTGGCAGGTGCCGGTCGCCAGTTCCATGGCCTTGAGGTTGGTGGCGAACGCGCCCTTGAGCAGGGTGGACAGATGCACCAGCGCGTCCTCGAAGTCCACGCCTTCGCGCACGGCGAACAGGGATGGGTGGCTGCATTCGCAGTTGCCGAAGCTGGAGTGCGCCGTGGTGGCGCGGGAAGGGGGATCAGGTAAGCCTTTTGTCATTGTGTCGCTCCTTGATTCAATGGAGCCGCCACAGATCGCTACCAAACGAAGTGGTGACGGCTGTACGCAGGTTGGTAGACCGGGAATCAAGGAAACCGGCGCGCACGAGTGCGCCCTACGCACAGCCGCCATAAAACGAAACAGCGGGCACAAAAAAAGCGCCGACTCTATCGCGATGGGGGCGCTTGTGCGCCTTGATTGATCGCGGGCTACCAAACCCGGCTGCTGGACTTACAGCAGCGCGCAAAGGTTACCGGGGCAGGTCGGGGGTTTCAAGGATGGAAATGTAAGCAAGTGATGGATTTACTGACGTCGTTTGATCTGGCCAACTGGTATTCCGAAGTTGAGCCATCGTTTGTACGAGATAGTTTACGAGTGCTTCCCTGCCTTTGGAGTAGTCGTCGATATGTTCTTGCATAGCCGCTGCGTTTGCCACAACAGGAGCGGCGGCATAGCTAATTCTCGCAGCGACGGCTCTTTGGCCCTGCCGGATGATGTCTTCCAAGAGATCACGATTACCGGAAGTGATACCAAGATCAGGTAGATTGAAACTGGCGCTATTACCTGCGATGCGATCAGGATTGGGTAGGGCACGGGCGGCGAACAGTGCGTTCTGCGTGGTGACCTTACTGATGAGGTCCGAATGGCCTGGGTAGCGTAATTTAAGTGTGTCTATATCAGTGTGATGAACGGATCCGACACGCTCGGCTTGAATTGCCTTGGGCAGGTCACTGAGCTGACCTAAGTCAACAGCGCGGCGTTGGTGAACCTGTTTAAAGGTTCCTCGAGGATCGGCATGATTTATTGGGTCTGCGGAACAATATCCATAGCTATTGATGCCCCCGTCAGCAAAAGGACTCAGTCTGTCCGGTGAGCAAAACCTCATCAGTACCGGGTTATAGATGCGATATCCGTTGCCCAGCGGGTAGCAGCCTGACCACGGGTCTCGAATCACGCCATTGAATCCCAGTTGTGAACAAGTCGCGTCACGAGTTGGATCGTATCCATAGGCCGAATAGGCAAACACACGGCTTGACCCTCGTAACACCGAGCGTGCCAGGTCGCTCGCCAACAAAGCAGTCGAGGATTTGCTCATGGGGGCGCGTACTGTTCAGACATGATCGTTCCACGTTAACGTGCGCACCTGGCCAGGTGAAACTGGCAAAAATGCCAGGTATGGCACTACCCAAATAGGACTTGATATGCCCGAACCCTCCAACCTGTTGGCCTTCGCCCTGATCAGCCTGGGCATGGTGCTGACCCCAGGCCCGAACATGATCTACCTGATCTCCCGCTCCATCTGCCAGGGGCGCGGCGCCGGCCTGATCTCGCTGGCCGGGGTGGCCCTGGGCTTCGTCTTCTACATGCTCTGCGCAGCGCTGGGGATCACCGCGCTGGTCATGGCCGTGCCGTTCGCCTACGACGCCCTGCGCATCGGCGGTGCGCTGTACCTGCTGTACCTGGCCTGGCAGGCGCTGCGCCCGGGCGGGCGTTCGCCGTTCCAGGTGCGCGAGCTGCCGGCGGACAGCCCCAGGCGATTGTTCATGATGGGTTTTGTGACCAACCTGCTGAACCCCAAGATCGCGGTCATGTACCTGTCGCTGATGCCGCAGTTCATCGAGCCGGGCCATGGCAGCGTGTTACTGCAGTCGCTGGTACTGGGCGGCACGCAGATCGCCATCAGCGTCACGGTCAACGCGCTGATCGCGGTCATGGCGGGGTCGATCGCCGTGTTCCTGGCCGGTCGGCCGGTGTGGCAGCAGGTGCAGCGCTGGCTGATGGGCACGGTGCTGGCCGCCCTGGCCGTGCGCATGCTGGCCGAAGGGCGCCGCTGATCGTCGGCCTCGAATCGATGGAACGTTTTGCCACCGGGCGATTTCTTACCCTCAGAGGAAAGACAACGTGCCCGGGATTACCGCGACATGAAAGCCCGCCAGGAGAGCAAGTCGGTCAACCTGCAACCATTGCCGGGTTTCATGCGTGGCGGTGGCGAAGTCAGCTGCCTGTTGCAGGCGATGGACTGGGAGCACTCGCCACTGGGCCCACCAGACAGCTGGTCAGCGGCATTGCAGGGCGTGGTGGCCATGCTCCTCAGCGCCCAGGCGCAGATCGTGCTGTTCTGGGGGCCGCAGTACGCCGCGCTGTACAACGACGCCTACTGGCCGAGCATCGGCGACAAGCACCCCAGGGCGCTGGGCCAGCCCGCCCAGGCGTACTGGAGCGAGCTCTGGGACGACCTGGAACCGTTGTTGCGCGGCGTGCGCGAAACCGGCGTGACCTTCTCCGCCAAGGACCGGCCGTTCTACATCGAACGCCACGGCCCAGGTGAAACGGCCTACTTCGATGTCTCCTACTCCGCCGTGCGCGAGGCTGATGGCGCGGTAGGCGGCGTGCTGTGCATCGTCAGCGAGACGTCCGAGCGCGTGCATTTCCAGCATCGTCAGGCGTTTCTTCAGGAATTGCGCCAGGCTTTGCCCGGCCTGGGCCAGGCCGAGCGCATCGAAGCCCATGCGGTGCGGCGCCTGGCTCAGGAGCTGGGCGCGGCCCGGGTGTGTTTCGGGGAAGACCTGGGCGATGGCCGCTATCGGGTTGGCCAGGAGTGGGCCGCGCAGGTGCCGTCGATTGCCGGCCTCAATCAGTACGCGGCCTTGGACCCGACACTGCGCGAGGCGTTGCTCGCCGGCCAAGTGGTACAGCGTAACTACGCGGCGAACGAACGGCCGCCAGCTGGCTTCGAGGGCTTGTGCGCGACGCTGCATGCCCCCGTGCTACGTGCCGAGCGCCTGGAGGCGATGCTCGCGGTGCATTTCCACACGCCCCATGCATGGACCGCCAGCGAATGCCGGCTGGTCGAGGAGGCCGCCAGCCAGGTGTGGACGGCGATCACCCATGCCCGGGCCGAGCGGGCCCTGCATGCGCTCAACGAAAGCCTCGAAGAGCGGGTCGCGAACATGCTCGCCCAGCGCGAGGCTTCACTGGTGCAGCTGCATGAGGCACGCAAGATGGAGATGATCGGCCAACTGACCGGGGGCATCGCCCACGACCTCAACAACATGCTCACGCCGATCATCGCTTCCCTGGAACTGCTACGCCGGCATCCCCAGCCGGAGCGGGCCGAACGCCTGATCGACGGCGGCCTGCAGGCGGCGGAGCGGGCGCGCAACCTGGTCGGGCGCCTGCTCAGCTTCGCTCGGCGGCAGACCCTCAAGCCGGTCACGGTGTCGCTGGCGGTCCTGGTGGAGGGCATGCACGAACTGATGGCGCGCTCCTTGGGGCCGACCATTGTGTTGCAGGTCGACATCGATACGGCGTTGCCGGGTGTGCTGGTGGACCCGCACCAATTGGAGCTCGCCCTGCTGAACCTGGTGGTCAATGCCCGGGACGCCATGAGCGAGGGCGGTCGGCTGACCGTGCGCGCCGGCGCCGAAGAAGGGAGCGTGCCAAGGCCGCCCGGTTTGCAGGGCGGCCCACAGGTATGGCTGCAGGTCAGTGACACCGGCTATGGCATGAGCGAGGAGGTGCTGGCGCATTGCATCGAGCCGTTTTACTCGACCAAAGGTGTGGGCCGAGGTACTGGCCTCGGTCTGCCGATGGTGCAGGGCCTGGCGTTGCAGTCCGGCGGCGGCTTCGGTATTCGCTCATCGATTGGCCAGGGTACCGAGGCGACCTTGTGGCTGCCAATCAGTGAGGGCGACATGGTCGAGCGTGCTGTCGAACCGGCGGCGCCGCACCGTGCGCAACGGCCGACGCGGGTGTTGCTGGTGGATGATGAACCCTTGGTACGCCAGGCCACGTTGTTGCAACTGCAGGCCCTGGGGTACGAAGTGACCGAAGCCGATGGGCCTGTGCAGGCTCTGGACCTGCTGGAAAGGGGCCTGGTGCCCGATGTGCTGTTGACCGACCATGTCATGGTCGAAATGACCGGTGTGCGCTTCGCCCAGCAGGTACGCGAGCGCCTGGCGGCGCTGCCGGTGCTGGTCATCACGGGGTACACCAACCTTTCGCCGCGCGAATTGCATGGCTTCGGCGTGCTGCGCAAGCCGTTCCGCCAGGACGAACTGGGGCGCAGCCTGGCGCGCTTGCTGGCAGCGCGTGGCTGAAGCCGTTCCTACCGCGACCGCGCTCATGGCGTGTCCAGCACGTCCCCCAGCATTCGGCACACCTGCTCTGCCGAATAGGGCTTGGCCAAAAAGGCGAAGCCCTGGTGGCCACCTTCGGCAATCGCCTCGCTGTAGCCGGAGGTCAGGATCACCGGCAGGCGCGGCTGGCTGCGGCGCAGCTCCCGGGCCAGGGCCAGGCCGCCCATGCCGGGCATCACCACGTCGGAAAACACTGCGTCGAACCCATCTTGCTCCGCGGCGATCTGCATCAGCGCATCCTCGGCCGAGATCGCCCAACTGATCCGATAGCCATGGTCGCGCAGGATCTGCGCGGTGAAACTGCCGACATCCGGGTTGTCTTCTACCACCAGGATGTGCCGACGCTCGCCGCCGGGGGCCGGCGAGGGAGCTGCGCTGCTCGCTTCGACATCGGGCGGCGACACCTGGGGCAGGTACAGGGTAAAAGTGGTGCCCTGGCCTTCGATGCTGCTGACCTGCACATCGCCCCCCGACTGCTTGGCGAAGCCGAACACTTGTGACAGGCCGAGCCCGGTGCCTTGGCCGGCGGCCTTGGTGGTGAAGAACGGATCGAAGATGCGTTCCAGCAGGTGTGGGGCGATGCCCACGCCGCCATCGATCACCGAAATTGCCGCGAATGGCCCGGCCTGTGGTGGCTGGCCGCGCAGCGCCGGCATGCTCTGGTCGGCCTCCAGGCGCAGGTGCAAGGTGCCCGCGCCGGCCATGGCGTCGCGACCGTTGATCATCAGGTTGATGACCGCGGTTTCCAGTTGGCCAAGGTCGGCATGTACATGGCAGGGCGCCTCGGGCAACGCCAGACGCACCTGGATCCGCGCGCCGGCGGCGGTGCCGAGCATGTCGGCCATCGCCTCGAGCCTTGGGCCGGCCTCGAAGACCTGTGGGCTGAGCGCCTGGCGGCGGGCGAAGGCCAGCAGTTGCCCGGTCAGCTTGGCGCCCCGGTCGACGGTATCGGATACGGTCTTCAAGTAGCGGCTGCGCCGGTTCTCGTCGAGGTCAGGGCGCTGCAGGAAGTGGATGGAGGAGCGGATGATGGTCAGCAAATTGTTGAAGTCATGGGCCACGCCACCGGTCAGCTGGCCGATGGCCTCGAGTTTCTGGGTCTGGCGCAGCACGGCTTCGGTGTGCAGCAACTGGCTGGTGCGTTGCTCCACGCGCTGTTCGAGGGTGGCATTGAGTGCCTCCAGGGCGGTCAAGGCCTCGCGCACCTCGGCGTTGGCCTGGACCCGCTGGATATGTGCCCAGCAGCGTTCGGTCACTTCGCCGATCAAGGTCTGTTCGTAGTCAGTCCAGACCCTGGGGTGCTTGTCGTGGATGGCCATCAGCGCCGTCAGGCGGCCTTCTTTGATCAAGGGCATGCAGATGGTCGCGGTGATGCCGATGGCCTGGAAGGTCGCCGATTCGCGGGCCGGCAACTGGCTGAGGTTGTCATCTATGACCAGCGCCAGGCCTGCGCGCAGGCGGCTGACCGCCAGCACGCCGAAGTCGGCCAGGCGGTACTGGCCGATCAGCCGTGGCGAGCCGGGCGCGACCCAGTCACCGCAAATGGTGAAAGCGTCCTCGTCGGGCTCCATCACGGCATAGGCGCAGCTCGACAGCTGCAGGTGCTCGCCAAGCAGGCGGGTGGTGGTGGCCATGATCCGTTCCGGATCGGTGGCGTTGGCGGCGGCCCGACCGAGGCTGTCGAGGAAGTTCAGGCGGCGGTTGGCGACCACGCTGGCGGTGGTCTCGGTGACCGTGTCGAGCATGCCCACCACGGTGCCGTCGTGGTCGCGCACGGGGCTGTAGCAGAAGGTGAAGTAGGCGCGCTCCGGGCTGCCATGGCGCTCGATCGTCAGCGGGAAGTCCTCGATGTACACCGCCTCGCCGTCGAGCGCGCGCTGGGCCAGGTGACGGATATTGCTCCAGGCCTCCTGCCAGACGTCGCTGAAGGGCCGGCCCAGGGCTGTGGGCTTGCTGCCGAGAATCTCGCTGAAGGCATCGTTGTGCAGGGTGATCAGCGCATCGCCCCAGAGCACGGCTTGGGGAAAGCGCGAGGCCAGGCACAGGGCAACGCTGGTCTTGAGCACGCCGGGCCAGTTTTCCAGGGGGCCGAGGGGGGTGGATGCCCAGTCGTGGTTGCGGATGCGTGCGGCCATGAGTCCGCCGCCGTCTAGCCATTTCGCCATGAAGGTTGCCGGTCCTTTTGCGTGAAGCCATCAGGTTGCACCGAGACGCGGCGCTTGGCGAGGGATTTGTATGGGCTGGCGTGGCTTCAGCGCCGGCAAGGCGGATCAGCGGATGAAATGCACCTTGCCGGTATCGTCGTTGCCCATGTAGATCCCGTACACGCCGGCCTGGCGCTCGAGGATGTAGCGCTCGAGAATCTGCCGGATCGCCGGGTAGTAGATCTCGTCCCAGGGGATCTGGTCCGGTTCGAAGAAGCGGTAGTCCAGGGTCTCGGGCCCGTACTGGCCGGTCTCCTCGGTGACCACGGCGCGGAAGATGATGTACACCTCGCTGATCTTCGGCACGCTGAAGATCGAGTAGGGCGAGACGATGTCGGCGCGCACGCCGCTCTCTTCCCACACCTCGCGCAGCGCCGCCTGCTCGGTGGTCTCGCCGGCCTCCATGAAACCGGCCGGCAGGGTCCAGGTCCCGGGGCGCGGCGGGATGGCGCGCTGGCACAGCAGGTACTTGCCGTCGCGCTCGATGATGCAGCCGGCGATGATCTTCGGGTTGATGTAGTGGATGTAGCCGCAACCGGCGCAGTGCAGACGTTCGTGGGTGTCGCCGTTGGGGACGCCCCGGGCCAGTTCCGTGGTGCAGTGCGGGCAGTAGCGCGGGGCGTTGGGCATGGTCAGCGGCCTATGCGAGGGTCCTTGAGGGGCAGGGGGGCGACGATATCGCGGACCTTGGCGTTGTCGTCCTGCTTCTGGCGCAGGTAGTCCAGGGCGACCTTGGCGGCGGCGCGCACATGGTCGACCGAGGCCTGGTGGGCGGCCTGGGGGTCGCCGCTCTTGATCGCCGCGACGATCTTTTCCATCTCCTGGTTGCTCGCGCCCCGGCGGTTTTCCTGGGACACCGAGGTGGCGCGCAGGTAGCTGATGCGCGCCTGCAGCTGGCGCAGCTGCTGGGCGGCGACCTGGTTGCCCGAGCCTTCGAGCAGCACCTCGTAGAAGCCTTGCACCGAGTCGAGCACCTGCTGCAGCTCGCCGTCCTCCAGGGCCTCGCGGTTGACCTCCAGGGCGCGCTCCAGGGCGCGGATGTCCTTGGCCTTGGCGTTGAGGGTGAACAGTTGCACGATCAGGCCTTCGAGCACGCAGCGCAGCTCGTAGATGTCGCGGGCGTCTTCCAGGGTGATGATCGCCACCCGCGGGCCCTTGGCGTCGGCGAACTCCACCAGGCCTTCGGACTCCAGGTGGCGCAGGGCCTCGCGTACCGAGGTGCGGCTGACGCCCAAGCGCTCGCAGAGATCGCGTTCGACCAGGCGGTCGCCCGGCAGCAGATGGAAGTTCATGATCGCGCCGCGCAGCTTGTCGAGCACGATTTCACGAAGGGTGACGGGGTTGCGGTTGACCTTGAAGCTGTCGTCGAGGGGCTGGCGTTTCATCAGGGGCGCTCTTCTATGCGGCTGTTGCGCCAACATCGCGGAATGCCTTGAACCGGGGCATTCCTTGCAGTGGTTCACACAGCCCGCTGTTAACGGGTTGCCTGCGCGTCGGCTTCGGCGAACGCCTCGCGGGCCAGGCGGAAACTGTCCACCGCCGCGGGTACGCCGCAGTAAATGCCGACTTGAAGCAGGATCTCGCGAATCTGTTCGCGGCTCAGGCCATTACGCAAGGCGCCGCGGATGTGCAGCTTGAGTTCGTGGGGCCGGTTGAGCGCGGAAATCATCGCCAAGTTTATCATGCTGCGCTCTTTGAGCGACAAGCCATCGCGGCCCCAGACGTGGCCCCAGCAGTACTCGGTGACCAGCTCCTGGAGTGGCTGGGTGAAATCGTCGGCGTTCTGGATCGAGCGGTTGACGTAGTCCTCGCCGAGCACCTGGGTGCGGATCTGCAGGCCTTTCTCGTACTTTTCGTTGCTCATCTGCCGAAGTCCTTGAACGTTGAATAAAAATGGGGGCCGCAACCGAAGGTGAGGGGGTATGCGCGGCCCCCGGAAACTGTTGGGGCTGCTTCGCAGCCCTTTCGCCGGCAAGCCGGCTCCCACAGAAAAAACGCCGTCCTGTGGGTGCTGCGGTTCGCCGCTGCGACTTGCCAGCGATAGGGGCGCGCCGCGCTCCCGGGATGTCAGCCCAGCGGCGGCAGCGCGCCGAGCTTGCCCTTGTGATAGACCATCGGGGTGACCGGTTGCTCGGGCAGCACCAGGTTCTTCACCTGGCCGACGATGATCGCGTGGTCGCCGCCGTCGTACTCGCGCCACAATTCGCACTCGATGATCGCCGTGGCCTTGGTCAGCAGCGGGTTGCCCAGCTCGCTCAACTGCCAGTCGATGCCCTTGGCCTTGTCCTTGCCCTTGCCGGCGAAGGCATAGGCCTCGGCGGTCTGGTCGGCGGACAGCAGATGGATGGCGAACTGCTTGCTGTCACGCAGGATCGGGTAGGTGTCGGAGGCGTAGTTGGGGCAGAACAGCACCAGCGCCGGCTCGATCGACAGCGCGCTGAACGCGCTGGCGGTGATGCCGACGATGCCGCCGTCGGCGTCCAGGGTGGTGACCACGGTGACGCCGGACGGGAACGAGCCCATCACGTCTTTGTAGATGCCAGGTTCGATCATGGTGGCGTTCTCCTAGCGCATCACGAAGGGGTCGGGCATGGGCGCGGTGGACAGGTTGATCCACACCGTCTTCAGCTCGGTGTAGGCCAGCACCGAGTCGATGCCGCTCTCGCGGCCATAGCCACTGTTCTTGAAACCGCCGATGGGGGCCATGGCCGATACGGCGCGGTAGGTGTTGACCCAGATGATCCCCGAGCGCACGTCACGGGCCAGGCGGTGGGCGCGGCCCAGGTCGCGGGTCCAGATACCGGCGGCCAGGCCGAACTGCGAGTCGTTGGCCATCGCCAGGGCCTGTTCCTCGGTCTTGAAGCGGATCACCGCGGCGACCGGGCCGAACACCTCTTCCTGCATGATGGTCATCGAGTTGCTGTCGCACTCGAACAGGGTCGGCTCGTAGAACCAGCCATCACCTTCGACCTCGGCGCGCTTGCCACCCATGCGCAGGGTGGCGCCCTCGGCCTTGGCCGCGGCCACCAGGCCTTCGATCACCGCCAGTTGCTGGGCGGTGGCGATCGGCCCCATCTCGCTGCGGTCGTCCTGCGGGTTGCCGATGCGGATGCCTTTGGCGCGGGCGATCAGGCGTTCGACGAACTCGTCGAAGATCTCGTCCTGCACCAGCAGGCGCGAACCGGCCACGCAGCTTTGCCCGGAGGCGGCATAGATGCCGGCCACGGCGCCGTTGATGGCGCTGTCCAGGTCGGCGTCGGCGAAGATGATGTTCGGCGACTTGCCGCCCAGCTCCAGCGACAGCTTGGCGAAGTTCTCGGCGCTGCTGCGCACCACGTGGCGGGCGGTGGCGGCGCCGCCGGTGAAGGCGATCTTGCGCACCAGCGGGTGGCGGGTCAGCGCCGCTCCAGTGCTTGGACCGTAGCCGGTGACCACGTTGACCACGCCCGCCGGGAAGCCGGCTTCCAGGGCCAGGCGGGCCAGCTCGAGGAGAGTGGCGGAGGCGTGTTCCGAGGGTTTGAGCACGATGGTGTTGCCGGCGGCCAGGGCCGGGGCCAGCTTGATCGCGGTGAGGTACAGCGGGCTGTTCCACGGGATGATCCCGGCGACCACGCCGATCGGCTCATGCACGGTGTAGGCAAAGAGGTCGGGCTTGTCCAGCGGCAGGGTGCCGCCTTCGAGTTTGTCGGCCAGGCCCGCGGTGTAGTGGAAGAACTCCGGCAGGTAGCCGACCTGGCCGCGGGTTTCGCGGATCAGCTTGCCGTTGTCGCGGCTTTCCAGTTGGGCCAGGTGTTCTTTGTTCTCGGCAATCAGGTCGCCGAGACGGCGCAGCAGCTTGCCCCGGGCGGTGGCAGTGAGGCCGCGCCAGGCCTTGCCTTCGAAGGCGCGCTGGGCGGCCTGCACGGCAAGCTCGACATCGGCTTCGCCGGCATCGGGCAGCTGCGCCCAGGCCTTGGCGGTGGCCGGGTCGAGGCTGTCGAAGGTCTTGCCGCTCTGGGCATCGCGCCATTGGCCGTCGATGCACATCTGGAAACGAACGAGGGTCATGCGACTATCCCCTTGGCGGATTCGGTGAGGGTGCGGGCCTGCCTGAGGAAGTCCAGCAGCATCTTGTTGACTTCGCGCGGTGCTTCCACCGGCATCATATGCCGTTGCTCGGCAAGGACCACGCACTGGGCGCCGGGAATACGCGTGGCCAGCTGACGGGCCATGGCCGGGGTGGAACCGGCATCGAGTTCGCCGGTGGCCACCAGTGTCGGCACCTGGATACTGCCCAGGTCGGTTTCGCGGTACATGTCCTGGGTGGCGAACAGCGAGTAGGTGGTGTGGTAGCCCTGCGGGTCGTTGCTCGCCAGGATCTGGCGGATGGCGGCGACTTGGGCCGGGTTGGCGGCCTTGTACTCGCGGCTGAACCAGCGCTCGAGGGCGGCATCGACGTTGGCGTCGGGGCCTTGTTCGAAGGCTTGCGCGGCGCGTGCGATCACCCCGGCGCTCTGCTCGGGGGTACGGTTGAAAACGCTGTTGAGTACCACCAGCGCGGCCAGGCGTTGCGGGTAGTTGAGGGCGAAGGCGCGGGCCACCAGGCCGCCCATGGAAAAACCGATCACGCAGGCCTGGGCGACCTGCAGGTGGTCGAGCAGTTCGGCGAGCTGCTCGGCATAGCCCTCCAGCGGCGTATCGGCGCTGGGCACGCGGCTCTGGCCATGGCCGAGCATGTCGTAGGCGATGACGCGGTAGTCGTTGGCCAGGCCGACGATCTGCCCGCCCCACATTTCCTTGTTCAGGCCCACGCCGTGGATCAGTACCACGGGCTGGCCCTGGCCCAGGTCCAGGTAACTGGTCCCGGCCGGTGTACGTTCAGCGACAGGCTGAATCATGGAGGGCGCTCCTTGAAGGTCGGGCGCGGCGGGTATGCACGCCACGCCCCGGCCCGTCTTGGTTGTTGTTATTGAGCGTTGGCCTTTTCGGCAGCCAGTTCTTCCAGGTCGATGTAGCGATTGCCGATGCGTGGGTGCAGGCGGCCACCGTCGGCGGCGCCCAGCACCACGACGATCTCGTCGGCACGCGGGGCATCTTCGATCTGCATTTCCAGGGTGATGTAGTGCGAGCGCAGACCTTCGTCGTCCTTCTGCATCATCGGGATCTGGATCGAGGTGCCGGGGCCGCCGCGCTTGTTGGTGAAGCTCAGGTAGCTCTTGGCCTGCACGGCTTCGCGGTAGTGATTGCCGAAGCGCAGGGTGTGGATCACCGCCGAGGCGTGCTCGATCTCGCCGTCGGCGCCGACCACGGCGGCCTTGCCGTAGGCCTCGATCTTGTCGGCTCCGCCGATGGCGGCGGTCAGGCGCTCGACCATCAGCGCACCCAGTGCGGAGCAGTTGGCGCGGATCTCCGGCTTGAGGTCTTCGACGAAGCCGCGACCAGCCCATGGGTTCTTGATCACCACGGCCAGGCCGACCATGGTCACCGGCTTGTCGGTGGCCTTGCCGCCTTCGATGCGGGTCTCTTCGGAGTAGGTGACGATCTTGCGGATTTCGAAACTCATGGGGGGCTCCTGGTTAGGGTTATCAGCTCTTGTTGTCTGATGGTATACCATAATATTTGATGTGCAAGAGACGGTCGAAAATTTCTCTCAACGGAGGACGAAAGGCTGTGTGCCTGGCTTGGGTTTGGAGGCGATGCATCTATCGCGCGCCGCGCGGGCGGCGCTCGATCTCACAGGCGCAGAACCTGCTCCGACGAACATTTCAAGGCGACCCGCAAAAAAAGCCCGCTCGCGCCGGCCACGGGGGCCCACGCGAGCGGGCTGGTTCCCGCAATCATTCAGGCAAAGGGAATTCAGGCGAACGCCGGCACCACTTCCTTGATGAACAGTTCCAGCGACTTGCGTTTCTCGGCATGGGGCAGGCTGTTGTCGCACCAGAAGCTGAACTCGTCGACGCCGAGCTCCTGGTAGTACTTGATGCGCGCAATGATTTCTTCAGGGGTGCCGATCATGGTGTTCTTGCGGATATTCTCCAGCGCGAAGGCCGGCACCTCGGCGAACTTCGACTCCGGGCTCGGTTCGAGGAAACCGTTCGCCGGCACGGTCTTGTTGCCGAACCAGGCATCGAAGGTGCGGTAGAAGCGTGAAATGGCCTGGGCGCCGACTTTCCAACCGTCCGGCTCGGCCGGGCTATGCACGTGGGTGTGGCGCAGCACCATCAGCTGCGGGCGCGGCACGTCGGGGTTGTTGTCCAGGGCGGCCTGGAACTTGTTCTTCAGGTCCAGCACCTCTTCGTCGCCCTTCATCAGCGGGGTGACCATGACGTTGCAGCCGTTGGCCACGGCGAAGTTGTGCGAGTCCGGGTCGCGGGCGGCGATCCACATCGGCGGCATGCCCTGCTGTACCGGCTTGGGCACGCTGGTGGAGGTGGGGAAGTTGTAGATCTCGCCTTCGTGGGCATAGTCGCCTTGCCACAGCTTGCGCACCGCCGGGACCATCTCGCGCAGGGCCTTGCCGCCATCGGTGGCCGGCATGCCGCCGGCCATGCGGTCGAATTCGAACTGGTAGGCGCCACGGGCCAGGCCCACTTCCATGCGGCCATTGCTGATGACGTCGAGCAGGGCGCATTCGCCCGCCACGCGGATCGGATTCCAGAAGGGCGCGATGATGGTGCCGGCGCCCAGGCGGATTTTCTCGGTGCGCGCTGCGAGGTAGGCCAGCAGCGGCATCGGGCTCGGCGAGATGGTGTACTCCATGGCGTGGTGTTCGCCGATCCACACGGTGCTGAAACCGCCGTCTTCGGCCATCAGGGTCAATTCGGTGAGGTCTTCGAACAGCTGGCGGTGGCTGACCTGCTCATCCCAACGTTCCATGTGCACGAACAGCGAAAATTTCATGGGGCTTTCCTCGGAGCTTTGTTGTTGTCGCCCGCCGGGGCAGGCGCTCTAAGTGGAATCGGTCGTCAGGGTTCAGGCGAAGGCCGGCAGGCTGGCCATCTTGCCGCGGCAATAGACCATCGGGCGGGGCGCCTCCTGCGGGACGATCAGGTTGTGTACCTTGCCGACCATGATGGCGTGGTCGCCGCCTTCATATTCACGCCACAGTTCGCATTCGATCACGGCGGTGGCGCCGGCCAGGATCGGGTTGCCCAGTTCGCTCAGGGTCCACTCGATGCCGACGGCCTTGTCCTTGCCTTTTTTCGCGAACGCATACGCCTCGGCCTGCTGTTCACCGGAGAGCAGGTGAATGGCGAAGCGCTTGTTCTTCATCAGTACAGGGTAGGAGTCGGAGCTGTAGTTGGGGCAAAACAGCACCAGCGGCGGGTCCATCGACAGGGAGGAGAAGGCGCTGGCGGTGAGGCCGACGATCGAGCCGTCGTCGTCCAAAGTGGTGATGACGGTCACGCCGGAGGGGAAGGAGCCCAGGACGTGCTTGTAGACGGTTGCGTCGATCATCTCGTGTACCTCTGAAAGGCTGCGGTGGTCCGCGGTTTTTATCGTTGATGTGTCTGATGGTATACCGTAATACCTACATTGCAAGCGGAATTTTCCGTGGCCTGGATTTCGCGATAAACGGTGCAAGCCCCGTAATCACTGGCCTTGGTGTAATCATTTGTGCTGCGCGATGGCGCATGGAGCGGATCAGGTGCGCTGAAAATGAGCGGTTCAGTGTTGTCAAACTGTTGGAATACCATAATATGGTCTTCAGCTGAGAGGCCGCCCCGAGCGGTTTCCATACAACGATAAAAACGACCTTTCGAGCTGAATCCTATGTCCCAACCGTCGTCGCAACACCATCTCGTCGAGCAACACACGGTCGATTACGTGCCACCGTCCGAGCGCCATGGGAAGGCGCGCGACCTTTTCACCCTGTGGTTCAGCACCAACATCGCGCCGCTGCCGATCGTCACCGGTGCCATGGTGGTCCAGGTGTTCCATCTGAACTTGCTGTGGGGGCTGTTGGCCATCGTGCTGGGGCATCTGCTGGGCGGGGTGGTGATCGCCCTGGCCTCGGCGCAGGGGCCGCAGCTGGGCATTCCGCAGATGGTGCAGAGCCGCGGCCAGTTCGGCCGCTATGGCGCGCTGCTGATCGTGTTCTTCACCGCATTGATCTACGTCGGTTTCTTCATTTCCAACATCGTCCTGGCCGGCAAGTCGATCCACGGCATCGCCCCCGGCGTGCCGATGCCCGGCGCCATCGTCATCGGCGCCCTGAGCGCCACCGCCATCGGGGTGATCGGCTACCGCTTCATCCACACGCTGAACCGCGTCGGCACCTGGGTGATGGGCTCGGCGCTGCTGGCCGGCTTCATCATGATGTTCGCCCAGGAACTGCCGGGCGATTTCTTCAGCCGCGGTGCGTTCAACTTGTCCGGCTTCGTCGCCACGATATCGCTGGGCATCATCTGGCAGATCAGCTTCTCGCCCTACACCTCGGACTACTCGCGCTACCTGCCCCGTGAAGTCGGCATCGCCAAGCCGTTCTGGGCCACCTACCTCGGGGCCACCCTGGGCACCATCCTGTGCTTCAGCTTCGGTGCGGTGGCGGTGCTGTGCGTGCCTGAAGGCACCGATGCCATGGTGGCGGTCAAGCAGGCCACCGGTTGGCTGGGCCCGGTGCTGATGGTGCTGTTCCTGCTCAACATCATCAGCCACAACGCGCTCAACCTGTATGGCGCGGTGCTGTCGATCGTCACCGCGATCCAGACCTTTGCCGCCCACTGGACGCCGAGCATCAGGCTGCGCGTGGTGTTGGCGGGAGTGATCCTGGTGGGCTGCGCCCTGGTGGCGTTGAACGCTTCGGCGGACTTCATCGGCCAGTTCATCGGGCTGATCCTGGCGCTGTTGCTGGTGCTGGTGCCGTGGGCGTCGATCAACCTGGTGGACTTCTACCTGATCAAGCGCGGCGAGTACGACATCGCCTCGATCTTCCGCGCCGACGGTGGCATCTACGGGCGCTTCAACCACCACGCGATCATCGCCTACGCCTGCGGCATCCTGGTGCAGTTGCCGTTCGCCAATACGTCGCTGTATGTCGGGCCGTACTCGAATATCGTCGAAGGGGCCGATCTGTCGTGGCTGTTCGGGTTGCTGGTGACGGTGCCGCTGTATTACTGCCTGGCGACACGGGCCCAGCCGGAAAAGGCGGGGCGGGTGTTTGGCATCAGGTCCTGAGATTCACTTCAACACCATCGCGGGCGTATACCGCGATGGTGTTCGGGCCGTTCAAACCTTGAATTGCGCTATCAGCCCATTGAGCTCCAGCGCAAGTTGCGACAGGTCCTGGGCCGATGCGCTGGTTTGGTTGGCCCCGGTGGTCGTCTGCACCGCCAGGGCGCGGATGTTCACCAGGTTACGGTCCACTTCCCGCGCCACCTGCGCCTGCTGCTCGGTGGCGCTGGCGATCACCAGATTGCGCTGGTTGATCGAGGCGATGGTGCGGGCGATCAGTTCCAGGGCCTGGCCGGCCGATTGCGCCACCTCCAGGGTGCCACTGGCGTGGCCCTGGCTGTTGTGCATAGCGCTGACTGCCCGTTCGGTGCCGTTCTGGATACCGCCGATCATCTGCTCGATCTCCGCGGTGGATTGCTGGGTACGGTGGGCCAGGGCGCGCACTTCGTCGGCGACCACGGCAAAGCCACGGCCCGCTTCTCCGGCGCGGGCCGCTTCGATGGCGGCATTGAGTGCCAGCAGGTTGGTCTGGCCGGCGATCGCGCCGATCACATCCAGCACCCGCGTGATCTCGTTGGCGCTGGCCGCCAGCTGTTCGATTTCCCCAGCGGTCCCGGTGACGTCGTCGACCAGGTGCTGGATCGAAGCGAGTGCCTGATTGACCTGATCGCGGCCGTCGCGGGTGGTCTGGTCGGCGCCCTGGGAAGCCTCGGCAGTGCTCACGGCGTTGCTCGCGACTTCCTCGACGGCACTGGTCATCTGGTTGACCGCCGTAGCGGCCTGGTCGATTTCCGTGCTCTGCTGCTGCAGGCCGCGGCTGGTGTCCTCAGTGACGGCATGCAACTCCTCCGAGGCCGAAGCCAGACGGTCGGACGACGTGGCGATCTTGCCGATGGTGTCGCGCAGGCTCAGCTGCATGCGGCGCAGGGCGTGCAGGAGCAACGCCGGTTCATCGAGGCCGACCACGGCGATCTCGCGGGTGAGGTCGCCGGTGGCGACGCGTTCGGCCACCGCGACGGCCTCGGTCAGCGGCGCGACGATGCTCCGCGTGAACAAGGTGGCGATGCACACCAGCGCCAATACGATCAGTACCAGTGCGGTGATGATCACCATGAACGCCTGGTCGCTGACCGCGTCGCTGCGCTGCGAGGCGGTTTGCGCCCCCTTGTAGTTGTAGGCCACCAGTGTCGCCAGCGTGTCCATCATGCGGTCGGCGCGTTGGATCAGAGGGCCATTGATCAGGCGCCTGGCTTCTGTCATGCGCCCGGCGCTGATGTGCTGCAGCACCTCGTGTTGCTGCTGGGTGTATTGTTGGCGCGCCGCCGCGAAAGCACTGAACAGGCTGCGGTCCTGGGCCTCGGCAATGGTCTTTTCGTAGTCCTTCAGGTCCTGCTGCACCGCTTCTTCGATGCTGTTGAGCAAGCTGATGCTGGCATTGTCGTCACTGTCCTGCTCCAACGCCGCACGTAATGTCGCTGCGCGTTCCTGGGCAAGCGTGCCGGTGATTTCGTTGAGGGCGATCACCGCTGGCAGCCAATTACCGCGGATTTCGTCGGTGGCATCGTTCATCTGCCGGGTTTCGTACAGGGCCACCAGGCCCATGGCCAGGACCAGGGCCGCCAGGAGGGTGAACAGGCTGGTCGCCCGTTTGCCGATCTTCATGTTTCTCAACAGCATGGGTGTTCCTTGACGTGTGAATGCAAACGTCAAGAGCATGGGCCGGGAGATAGAGAGGAAGTAGTAGCTAGGTCCGACGCGCTACAGCGGTTTTTCCTATTCATCAGGGCCGAAATGCGAGCGCGGGGCAAGCCTGCTCCTACAGCAACCTTACCGCTGATGAGTAGGGATGGGGTCGCCCCGCGATAGCGTTCCTGGCAACTCAGACTTTGAACTGCGCCACCATCCCATTCAGCTCAACCGCCAGGCGCGACAGGTCCTGGGCCGCCGCGCTGGTCTGGTTGGCGCCTGCCGAGGTCTGCATCGCCAGGTCGCGGATATTCACCAGGTTGCGGTCCACTTCCCGCGCCACCTGGGCCTGCTGCTCAGAGGCCGTGGCGATCACCAGGTTGCGCTGGTTGATCGTGGCGATCGCCTCGGCGATCAGCTCCAGGGCCTGGCCGGCCGATTGCGCCACTTCCAGGGTGCCGCCGGCGCGGCCTTGACTGCTGTGCATGGCGTTGACCGCGCGCTCGGTGCCGGTCTGGATGCCGCCGATCATCTGCTCGATCTCTGCCGTAGACTGCTGGGTACGGTGGGCCAGGGCGCGCACTTCGTCGGCGACCACGGCAAAACCACGGCCCGCCTCGCCGGCACGGGCGGCCTCGATGGCGGCGTTGAGGGCCAGCAGGTTGGTCTGCCCGGCGATCGAGCCGATCACGTCGAGCACCTGGCTGATCTGGTTGGCGTGGCTGGCCAACTGTTCGATTTCCTCGGAGGTGCCGGTCACGTCATCGACCAGGTGCTGGATCGAGGCGAGCGCCTGGTTGACCTGGTCGCGGCCATCGCGAGTGGTGCGGTCGGCGCCCTGGGAGGCATCGGCGGTGCTCACGGCGTTGCTGGCCACTTCCTCGACGGCGGCGGTCATCTGGTTGACCGCGGTGGCGGCCTGGTCGATCTCGGCGCTCTGCTGGTGCAGGCCGCGGCTGGTGTCCTCGGTGACCGTGTGCAGCTCCTCGGAGGCAGATGCCAACTGGTCGGAGGAGGCGGCGATCCGCCGCAGGGTGTCGCGCAGGCTGTGCTGCATGCGGCTTAGGGCGCGCAGCAGCAAGGCCGGCTCGTCGCGGCCAAGCACGCTGATCTCGCGCGTCAGGTCGCCGGTGGCGACGCGCTCGGCCACGGCGACGGCGTCGGCCAGCGGGACGACGATGCTGCGGGTGAGAAGGGTGGCGATGCCGACCAGCGCCAGCAGGATCGTGGCGAGGGCGGCAATGATCAGGGTGAAGGCTTCGTCCGATGCCGCGCTGCTGCGCCGGGAGGCTTGCTCGGCACCTTGGGTGTTGTAGGCGATCAGCTCGGCCAAGGCCTTCATCATGCTGTCGGCGTACTCGGCGAGCGGGCCGTTGACCAGGCGGCGGGCCTCGTCCAGCTGGTCGTTGCCGGCGGCGCTGCGGATGGCTTTCTGCAGGCCGTGATAACGCTCGCTCAGGCCTATGAAGGCATCGAACAGGGCGCGGTCGTCGGCTTCGATGATGGTGCGCTCGTAGGCCTTGAGGTCGCTTTCGAGCTGCTGGTTGACCTGGACGATCTTGTCCAGGGTGGCGTGGCGAGCGTTGCTGCTGTCCTCCAGAACACTGCGCAGGGTCAGGGCACGGGCTCGCCCCAGGTTACTGCTGACCTCGCCCAGGGCCAGTACCGCGGGCATCCAGGTGATGCGGATTTCGTCGGTGGCGCTGTCCATCCTGCGGGTTTCGTAGAGGGCGACCAGGCCCATGGCCAGGACCAGAATACCGAGCAGGGTGAACATTCCTGCTGCCCGAATGCCGATCTTAACGTTCCGTAACTGCATGCGACGCTCCTTGACGGTGGCTGCAGGCGTCAAGAGCGCGGACGGACCGGGCTCGGCTGGTAGGGCTCTCGATGCACTGCGAAAGGGGTTATATCCTCACGGTTCATGTTGTTTTTTCTGAATGATGCCACAGTGCCACTATTATTGACCAGCCGTTCAATGAAAGTTCGATTCCCCAGGTATGTCGTCACTTGTTGACTGTCGGTCTTTATTTCGTCGCAAGAAGGGCCGCGTAGCGGCCCTTTTTATGATCATGCGACGATCGGGATGGACGGGTCGGCAGCCGCCAGCGCCTGGGCGCGATCAGCTGCCGGGGGGTAGATCCACACTGTGTTGATCTGGCGCTTGAGGTTCTTGCCTTCCTGCCCTTGCAGGTGCAGTTCGCGTTCCCAGCCTTCGCTGTAGGCCGCGCCCCAATCTCCCAGGTCCAGGCAGGTGACGTATTTGGGCTGGCGATAGACCACCGGCTCCATACCCAGCAGGTCGGCCATGGCGTTGTTGCCCGAATGGCGGCCCATGGGAATGGCGTGCTGGCAGGTCATCAGCGCGTGGTTGCCGTGGTCGTCGACAGCGGCGTAGGCAACGTCGCCGGTGGCGTAGATGCAGTCTTGGCCAAGCACTTTCAGGTGTCCGTCGACTTTCAGGCGGCCCAAGCCGTCACGCTCGCCTGCGACCTGCGCGGTCAAAGGGCTGGCCTTGACCCCCACGGTCCAGATCACGGTCTTGCTGGCGATGTATTCGCCGTTGTCCAGGGTCACGCCGCCCGCATCCACCGCCACCACCGAAGTGCCGGTCAGCCATTGCACCCCAGCCTGCTCGCTGGCGCTGACGATGGCCGGAGTGATCCCGGCACCGAGGGCGGCGCCGATGCTGGCACCACGGTCGATCAGCACCACTCGGGCCTGGCCTTCGCCGAGGATGGCGCGCAGTCGGGGTGGCAGCTCGGTGGCCGTTTCGATACCGGTGAAGCCACCGCCGCACACCACCACGGTGTTGCGCGCCGGGGAGGCGGGCAGGCTGGCCAGGCTGTGCAGGTGCTGTTCCAGGCGAGTGGCCGACTCCATCTGGTCGACATCGAAGGTATGTTCGGCCAGGCCTGGCACGGCGGGGCGGGCCACCTGGCTGCCGGCGGCGAGGATCAGGCGGTCGTAGCCGAGCTGGTGCTGGCGGCCGTCGGCATCGCGATAGCCGACCTGGCGGGCTTCGCTGTCGATGGTGTCGGCGCTGCCATGGATGAACTCCACGCCCACCACATCGAACAGCGCCTCCAACGGCGCCTGCAAGCTCTGCACGTCGGCCTCGTAGAAGCGTGGGCGGATACGCAGTTGCGGCTGCGGGGCCAGCACACTGATACGCACGTCGCCGCGCTGGGCCTGGTCGAGCAGGCGGGCGGCGCTCAGGGCGCTCCAGACACCGGCAAAGCCGGCACCGATGATCAGGATACGAGAGGTCATGAAGGTGCTCCGCAAGGTAGGAAAGGGCTTCGACGAAGCATGTACTGCCTGTCGAATAACTACGACTTTATTGGTCGTAGTTTAATTCGGCAAGTGTTTTTTCCACACTGGGCTACTCGCTAATCGCCATAAAACCCTCGAATGCCGCGTGTTCATTGGCGTTAAGCGGAGTCTTGATCGGCCCGTCCGTCGACGGACGGCTACGTCCTGCTTTGCTTGCCAGCACTGAGGGGCGTACTATTTGCGACAAAGTAAGTCGGAGATTCATATGTCCCTCTATAGTGCCGGCGTCGAGTACGGCATCCACTGCCTGCTGTTCCTGGTGGACGAGCGTGGCGATAGCCGCGAGTCCAGCGTGCGCGACCTGGCCGAGCTGCAGGGAGTGCCCCAGGAATACCTGGCCAAGGTTTTCACCAAGCTCGCCCGGGCCGGGCTGGTGGCCGCGACCGAAGGCGTGCGCGGCGGTTTTCGCCTGGCGCGGCCGTCGGACGAAATCACCGTGCTGGATATCGTCACGGCCATCGACGGACCGAAGAAGCTCTTCGATTGCCGGGAAATCCGCGAGCGCTGCGCGGTGTTCGAGGGTTCGGCGCCGGGCTGGGCGACCGAGGGTACCTGCGCGATCCACGCGGTGATGCTGGGGGCGCAGAAGCGCATGGAGGAGGCGCTGGCCCAACAGACCATCCTCGACCTGGCGCGGCGGTTCGGGCGCAAGGCGCCGGCAGAGTTCGGGCAGAAGGTCAATGACTGGATGAGCGAGCGACGCGACGGCAAAGGCAGCGCTGGCGATATTCCGTTGCAGACGGTCTGACCGGGCATTGCCCGGGCCACCACGGAAAATGCTGCTCAACCCCCAGGTAAATCCTTGCCTGGGTGATCCGCCTGCGCGCCTCGAGCCGAGGTAAGCTGACAGGAAAATCCCGCGCGCCGCCCACGGCGCCAGAGAGGTCAGCGTGGCTTCCTACACCTTGCGCCAACTTAAGTACTTCGTCACCACCGTGGAGGCCGGCAGCGTCGCCGAAGCCTCGCGCCAGTTGTACATCGCCCAGCCGTCGATCTCCACGGCGATCAAGAGCCTGGAAGAGAGCTTCGGCGTGCAGCTGTTCATTCGCCATCACGCCCAGGGCGTGTCGCTGACGCCCAGCGGCAAGCGCTTCTACGCCAAGACCCGGGCCCTGCTGCAGATGGCCCATGAGTTCGAGCAGAACGCCCTGGCCGACAACGACACGGTGGCCGGGCAGATCGACATCGGCTGTTTCGAGACCGTGGCGCCGCTGTACCTGCCACGGCTGATCGCGGGTTTTCGTGAGCGCTATCCTGGAGTGGACATCCGCCTGCGCGACGGCGAGCAACAGGACCTGATCCAGGGCCTGACGGCGGGTACCTTCGACCTGGCGTTTCTCTACGATCACGACCTGGACGGCACCATCGAGACCCAACCGCTGATGCCGCCACAGAAGCCCTACGTGCTGCTGCCGGAAAAGCACCGTTTCGCCGGCCAAGCCCAGGTGTCGCTGCGTGACCTGTGCCCCGAGCCGATGATCCTGCTCGACGTGGCCCCCAGCCGCACCTACTTCGTCAGCCTGTTCAATGAACTGGGGCTGACGCCGAACATCGTCTTCAGCTCCCCGTCAATCGAGATGGTCCGGGGCATGGTGGGGCAGGGCTTCGGTTTCTCGCTGCTGGTCACCCGGCCGCATTCGGAATTTACCTATGACGGGCAGCGCCTGGTGACGCTGGCGATTGCCGAGCCAGTGACGCTGTCGGGGTTGGCGGCGGCGCACCTCAAGCGTGTGCAACTGACCAAGCCGGCGCAGCTGTTCGTGGAATTCTGCCGTGAGGAACTGGCACGGATGTAGGTGCTGACCGCCCGTCGCCCATCTGGCAAAGACGACCGAACGTTGCCCGGCCAGCGGTTTCTTCCACTAAGGTGCTAGAGGCATCGAGCCGTTGTCATCGCCGGGGCGAATGGACCTGCGCCCCCTCATGGGCATTCTCAATTGGCATCCTGCCCGTCGAGGGCGTACCACACCCAACAGGCCATCCAGTTCAAGAGAGGGTCGTACCATGTCGTTGATTGGCGTTTCGATGCTTGAGATGCGGCAGATGATCGAACAGGCCTGCCTGCCCGACCGCTGCGAGGTGAGTTGTGCAGACGGCGAGCACCTCACCATTCGCCTGGGCCAGGGTTCGAGCCTGGACGATTGCCTAACCGTGACGGGCGTGCCGATTGCCAGCCTCAATACCTGCCACGACCTGCTGGGCCTTGTAAGTCGGGTCAAGGCACAACGTGATGCCCCGCCGGGGGCCCGCAAAGCGATTGCCTGAGGTCATTGCAACTCGAGCAGCAGGTTGATGCCGCCGTCGCCGCATTTGACGTGTTCACGGACCACGCCCCGATAGTTGCGCCCCTCCCAGGCGAAGGCGACGCTGTGCGCCTTCTCCACCTTGCCGGGTAACGGTGGTTCGATATGCAGGCGCAGCGCCGGACGGCCCTGCAGGCTGAGGGCGGCCAACTGGACCTGGCACATGGCACGCTGGGCCACCGGGCCGAACAGGGTGTCGCGGACGAAATCCAGTTCCAGGCAAGCGCAAGGGGCACGACAGGGCATCTTCATGGCGGCTTTCCGACGAGAGAGGCATACCTCGAAGGTTTGAAGCCTAAAGGCGCGAGACGTTCAAATTATTTCAGCTGGCCACTGGCATTGCACGGTTCCTGTGGGAGCCGGCCTGCCGGCGATTTACCGCAAGCCTTCAGGATTCACGGTGCGCCCAGAATCTCCAGCACTTTGTCGCGCAGCTGGTCGATGCTGAACGGCTTGCCGATCAGGTGCATGCCTGGGGGCACGTTGAAGCTCTCGGCGTAGCCACTGGCGAACAGCACCGGCAGGTTCGGCCGGCTTTCCCGAGCCTTGGCCGCCAATTCCTCGCCGCGCAGGTCCGGCAGCCCCACGTCAGTCATCAACAGCGCCAGCGGTTGCGTGGGATCCTCGATGATCTTCAGGGCCGCGGCAGCGCTGTCGGCCTCGAGGGCGGCATAACCCAGTTCGTCGAGCACTTCGACTATCAGCATGCGAACGATGTCGTCGTCTTCGACTACCAGAAGGTGCATTGTGTGGATCCTGTTTCGATGGATTGTCTCTACTCTGTGCGCTTGGCCATGGCAGAAGTTCCCAAGCTTAACGGCATGGGCAAATAGATGGAACGATTGGCGCAGCCCGCCTTCAAATACTGGCTAAATGCCCTGCCAGTTCCGCGAAAGCTGGTTAGACTCGCTGTATTCGCGGTCGGTCTGGCGCAGGGCAACACTTACACGACGTAGACGCCGGTCTGTTCAATGGACTTTTTTCGCTCGGGCACTTTCACATGATTCAAGCAGCCTCGATGGACCAACGCAGTTTTCGCAAACTGCTGAGCCGCAACGTCGGCCTGCCCCTGGGAGTGGGGCTACTGGGCGCCGTGGCCTTTGTCGCGGTGATCAACTACCTGCTTTCGGCCATGCAGTGGGTCGAGCACACCGATCGGGTGATCGGCAATGCCAACGAGACGATCAAGCTGTCGATCGACATGGAAACCGGTATGCGCGGCTACCTGCTGACCGGCGAAGAGCGTTTCCTCGACCCCTACGAGGTAGCAAAGCCGCGCATCTTCGGCAGCCTGGACAGCCTGCGGGGAATGGTGGCCGACAACCCCCAGCAAGTTGACCGCATCGACCGCATCGCGGCCTTGCAGCGCGAGTGGAACACCTTCGGCAACGAAGTCATCAGCCAGCGGCGTAGCCAGCAGGGTGATGTGGCGTCGTCGATTGGCCGTGGCCGCGGCAAGCGCCTGACCGACGAGATCCGCAAGGAATTCGACACCTTCATCAACACCGAGCAACAACTGCGCACGGCGCGCAACGAGACGGTCAGCACGGTCACCATGACCGCGATCTCGGCGTTCGTGCTGTTCATCGTCGCTTTGAGCGCGCTGCTCGCCTACCTGGGGCGGCGTGACCTGCTGGCCTTGTCCTCGAGCTATGTCGACAACCTGGAGGCCCAGCAACGCGCCGCCGAGCGCCTGGAGCAGCAGGCCTGGTTGCGCGCCGGGCAGACCCAGTTGGCCGAGCAGGTGCTCGGCCAACTGACGCTGTCAATGCTCGGCGACAATATCCTGCGCTTCTTCGCCGGTTACCTGGGCAGTGTGGTCGGTGCGCTGTATGTGCGCGACGAGCATGGCCAGCTGGTGCGGGTCGCCACCTACGGCCTGGACGCCGAACAGCAGGGCAGCGAACCACGCGTGGGCGATCATGCCGGTCTGCTGGGCGAGGCCGTGGCCCAGGGGCGGCTGTTGCGCCTCGACGAGCTGCCGGAGGACTACTACCGCCTGAGCTCGGGCCTGGGCCGTGGCCTGCCGCGCAGTGGCCTGCTGGTGCCGGCGCAGGACGATGGGCGGGTCAACGGCGTGCTGGAGCTGGGATTCCTGCGTCCGCTGCAAGAGCGCGATGTGGAATTGCTGCAAAGAGTCGCCGAAAACCTAGGCATCTCCATCGAAAGTGCCCGCTACCGCCAGCGCCTGCAGGAAGTGCTGGCCGAGACCCAGCAGCTCAACGAAGAACTGCAGGTGCAGCAGGAGGAGCTCAAGACCGCCAACGAAGAGCTCGAAGAACAGTCGCGGGTGCTCAAGGAGTCCCAGGCCCACCTCGAGACCCAGCAGGCGGAGTTGGAGCAGACCAACGAGCAACTGGCCGAGCGCACCGAGGCCCTGGACCGCAAGAACAGCGAGCTGAACCAGGCCCAGGTCGAGCTGCAGGCTCGCGCCGACGACCTGCAGCGCTCGAGCAAGTACAAGTCCGAGTTCCTCGCCAACATGTCCCATGAGCTGCGCACGCCGCTCAACAGCTCGCTGATCCTGGCCAAGTTGCTGGCCGAGAACGCCGAAGGCAACCTCAGCGACGAGCAGGTGAAGTTCGCCGAGTCGATCTATTCGGCTGGCAACGACTTGCTCAACCTGATCAACGATATTCTTGACATCGCCAAGGTCGAGGCCGGCAAGCTGGAAGTGCGCGCCGAAAGTACGCCGCTGGAGCGCCTGGTCGAAGGCCTGCAGGGCATGTTCCAGCCGTTGGCGCAGGACAAGGGCCTGTCCTTCGCCGTGCAGCTCGAGCAGCCGTTGCCGGCGTCGCTGTTCACCGACCGGCAGCGCCTGGAGCAGATTCTCAAGAACCTGCTGTCCAACGCCATCAAGTTCACCGAGCGTGGCCAGGTGAGCCTGCGCATCAGCCACCAGGCGGGCCTGGGCATCGTCTTCGCGGTGCGCGACACCGGCATCGGCATCGCCGCCGACCAGCAGCAGGCGATCTTTGGCGCCTTCCACCAGGTCGATGGCACCAGCAACCGCCGCTATGGCGGCACCGGTCTGGGGCTGTCCATCTCCCGTGACCTGGCCCACCTGCTTGGCGGGCAGATCAATGTCGACAGCAGCCCAGGGCAGGGCAGCGTGTTCAGCCTGATCCTGCCCGAGCACTTCGAACCCTCGGCGCAGCAGGTCGAGGTGCATAGCCTGCGCCCGGCGGTCGACGAACTGCCGCCGGCACCGCCGGTGCCTGCGCCCGTTCGCAGCGAGCGCCCGACCCCGGCCTTCGCCGACGACCGCGGCCAAGCGCCGTTCGCCAACCGCTGCATCCTGGTGATCGAGGATGAGCCGAATTTCGCCCGCATTCTCTTCGACCTCGCCCACGAACTGGGCTACAGCTGCCTGGTCGCCCATGCCGCCGACGAGGGCTTCGAGCTGGCGGCCCAGTATTTGCCCGACGCCATCCTGCTGGACATGCGCCTGCCCGATCACTCCGGGCTCACCGTGCTGCAGCGTCTCAAGGAGCAAGCCGGCACCCGGCACATTCCGGTGCATATCATTTCGGTGGAGGACCGCGTCGAGGCTGCCATGCACATGGGCGCGGTGGGCTACGCGGTCAAGCCCACCAGCCGCGAGGAACTCAAGGCGGTGTTCGGCCGCCTGGAGGCCAAGCTCACGCAGAAGCTCAAGCACATCCTGCTGGTGGAGGACGACGACCTGCAGCGCGAGAGCATCGCCCGCCTGATCGGCGACGACGATATCGAGATCACTGCCGTGGCCATGGCCCAGGACGCCCTGGCGCTGCTGCGCGAGAACATCTACGACTGCATGATCATCGACCTCAAGTTGCCCGACATGCTTGGCAACGAGCTGCTCAAGCGCATGACCGCCGAAGACATCCGCAGCTTCCCGCCGGTGATCGTCTACACCGGGCGCAACCTCACCCGCGAGGAAGAGGCCGACCTGCTCAAGTACTCGCGCTCGATCATCATCAAGGGCGCGCGTTCGCCCGAGCGCCTGCTCGACGAGGTGACGCTGTTCCTGCATAAGGTCGAGTCGCAGCTGTCCAACGAACGCCAGCGCATGCTCAAGACCGCGCGCAGCCGCGACAAGGTGTTCGAGGGGCGCAAGATCCTGCTGGTGGACGACGATGTGCGCAATATCTTCGCCCTGACCAGCGCCCTGGAACACAAGGGTGCCATCGTCGAAATCGGCCGCAATGGGCGCGAGGCCATCGAATGCCTGGAAGCCAACGACGACATCGACCTGGTGCTGATGGACGTGATGATGCCGGAGATGGACGGCTACGAGGCGACCCGGCTGATCCGCCAGCAACCGCGCTGGCGCAAGCTGCCGATCATCGCCGTGACCGCCAAGGCGATGAAGGACGACCAGCAGCGTTGCCTGCAGGCCGGGGCCAACGACTATTTGGCCAAACCGATCGAGCTGGACCGCCTGTTCTCGCTGATCCGGGTCTGGCTGCCGCAATTGGAGCGAATCTGAAATCTTGACCAGTGAACGCAATACCGATATCGAGATCCGGCTGCTGATCGAGGCGATCTACCTCAAGTACAGCTATGACTTTCGCGATTACTCCGGCGCCTCGATCAAGCGCCGGATCCTCCACGCCGTGCGCCAGTTCGACTGCCGCACGGTATCGGCGCTGCAGGAGCGGGTGCTGCACGACCCGGGCATGTTCCTCGAGCTGCTGCAGTACCTGACGATCCCGGTCAGCGAGATGTTCCGCGACCCCGGGCACTTCCTGGCACTGCGCAACGAGGTGGTGCCGCTGCTGCGCACCTGGCCGTCGCTGAAGATCTGGATCGCCGGCTGCAGCACCGGCGAGGAGGTGTATTCCATGGCCATCCTGCTGCGCGAGGAAGGCCTGCTCGAACGCACCATCATCTATGCCACCGACATCAACCCGCATTCGCTGGAGCGGGCCAAGCAGGGCATCTACTCGATGCAGAGCATGCGCGAGTACGAAGAGAACTACCGCAAGGCCGGTGGCCGGCGGGACTTTTCCGAGTACTACACCAGCGCCTACGGCAACGCCATCATGGACGCCAGCCTGCGCGACAACGTGACCTTCGCCGATCACAGCCTGGCCACCGACAGCGTGTTCTCCGAGACGCAACTGGTGTCGTGCCGCAATGTGCTGATCTACTTCAACAAGGGCCTGCAGGACCGTGCCCTGGGGCTGTTCCACGAGTCGCTGTGCCACCGCGGCTTCCTGGTGCTGGGCAGCAAGGAGTCGGTGGACTTCTCGGCCTACGGCGAACGTTTCGAGCCGCTGGTGCGGCCCGAGCGGATCTACCGCAAGACATGAACAGCGTGCGCGCGATTGTCATTGGCGCCTCGGCGGGCGGCGTTTCGGCACTGTTCAGCGTGCTCGGCGCGCTGCCCGACGATTTCGCCATCCCGGTGCTGTGCGTGCTGCACTTGCCCGACGATCGCCACAGCCAACTGGCCGAGGTGCTGCAGCGCCGCCTGCGCCGCCCGGTTCGCGAGGCCCTCGACAAGGCGCGGATAGAGCCGGGGCTGATCTATGTGGCGGGGCCGGGCTATCACCTCTCGGTGGAGGGTGATTTCACCCTGTCGCTGAGCCAGGAGGAGCCGGTGCATTTTTCGCGACCGGCAATCGATTTTCTCTTCGAGTCGGCTGCCGACGCCTATGGCCCGGAGCTGCTCGGCGTACTGCTCACCGGTGCCAATGAAGACGGCGCCCGCGGGCTTTTGCGCATCAAACAAAGCGGTGGCCGGACGGTCGTTCAGGACCCCCGTGAAGCACAGGTCGCGTTGATGCCGGAGGCCGCTTTGGCCTTGCACGACCCGGACCATATTCTTTCCCTGAGTGGTATCGGGCAGTTGCTCGCTACCCTGGAACCCAGCGCATGCTAAGCCACATCACCGCGAAACTGCTGATCGTCGACGATCTGCCGGAAAACCTGCTGGCCCTGGACGCCCTGATCCACGGCGATGACCGCGAGGTGTACCAGGCACAGTCCGCCGACGAGGCGTTGTCGCTCCTGCTCGAGCACGAGTTCGCCCTGGCCATTCTCGATGTGCAGATGCCGGGCATGAACGGCTTCGAGCTGGCCGAGCTGATGCGCGGCATGGAGAAGACCCGCAACATCCCCATCGTCTTCGTCAGCGCCGCCGGCCGCGAGATGAACTATGCCTTCAAAGGTTACGAGAGCGGGGCGGTGGATTTTCTGCACAAACCCCTGGAAACCTTGGCGGTGAAGAGCAAGGTATCGGTGTTCGTCGACCTGTTCCGCCAGCGCAAGGCCCTGGACCGCCAACTGCAGGCCCTGGAGCAGGGCCGCCAGGAGCAGGAGCTGTTGCTCAACCAACTACAGCTGGCCCGTGGCGAACTGGAGCGCGCGGTGCGCATGCGCGACGACTTCATGTCGATCGTCTCCCACGAGGTGCGCACGCCACTCAACGGACTGATCCTGGAAACCCAGTTGCGCCGCATGCACCTGTCCCGCGGCAACCTCGCCGCGTTCAGCGAAGACAAGCTCAAGGCCATGGTCGAGCGTGACGAACGCCAGATCAACAGCCTGATCCGCCTGGTCGAGGATATGCTCGACGTTTCGCGGATCCGCACCGGCAAGCTGTCGATCCGGCCCCGGACCTTCGACCTTGGCCAGCTGGTGCGGGGGCTGGTGGAAAATTTTGCCGCTCAGGCCAGCGCCGTGGACACCGTCATCGAGCTGCAGCGCTGCGATGCCTTGCAGGGCGAGTGGGACGAGTTCCGGATTGAACAGGTGGTGGCCAACCTGTTGTCCAATGCCTTGCGCTACGGCAATCGCAAGCCTGTGCAGGTGCGGGTGTTCGAAGAGCACGCCATGGCCTGCGTGCAGGTGCAGGACCAGGGTATCGGCATCGATGCGCAGAACCAGCAGCGGATCTTCCAGCAGTTCGAGCGCGTCGCCGCGCAGCAGGCCAGTGGCGGCCTGGGCCTGGGGCTGTACATTTCCGAGCAGATCATCCTCGCCCACGGCGGGCGGATCCAGGTCCACAGCCAGGTTGGAGCGGGGTCGACGTTTACCGTCCAGCTACCGCTATCGGTGCTGCCGCACGCCTGTGACCAGACCCGGGCAACCTCTGCGTAAAGCCGCGGTCTGATAGCCAACTTATTGAATTCGAAGGCGTTGTCATGAGTGAAGATGCACAAGACGTGGTACTGGTGGTCGAGGACGAGCCGGCGATCCGCATGATCCTGCGTGATTACCTGGCGGGCGAGGGCTACCACGTGCTGGTGGCCGAGGATGGCGAGCAGGCGTTCGCGATTTTGGCCAGCAAGCCGCACCTGGACCTGATGGTCACCGATTTCCGCCTGCCGGGCGGGATTTCCGGGGTGGAGATCGCCGAGCCCGCGGTGAAGCTGCGACCTGACCTGAAGGTGATCTTCATCAGCGGCTATCCGGCGGAAATCCTCGAGTCGGGCAGCCCGATCGCGCGCAAGGCGCCGATCCTGGCCAAACCGTTCGACCTGGATACCCTGCACGAGCAGATCCAGGCGTCGCTGCGCTAAGCCTCATTGCTGGCAAGTCGCGGCGGCGAACCGCAGCTCCTACAGCGACCGCGCTTGGCTCGAGGGCGGCGCGGTCGGGGTGGGAGCCGGCTCGCCGGCGAAAGGGCTGCGTAGCAGCCCCGGTATGGATGGCGTTACCTCAACCGATCTGCGTGCGCAGCAGGGTCATGGCCCGGTCGATCTGCTGCTCGTCGTTGAGCAGGCTCGGCGCGAAGCGGATCACTGGCCCGGCATCGCGGTCGACGGCATCGACCATGACCTTGTTGGCATTCAGATAAGTGGCCACGGCATCGGGGTCGCGATCCTTGATCCGGAAGAAAGTGAACCCCGCGGAGAACTCGCGGCTGACCGGCGTCACCAGCTCCACGGCGCGGTGCTCGGCCAGCCGCGCCTTGAGGTAGTCGTTGAGCTGGTGGATCCGTGCCTGGACATCGGTCTTGCCCAGGCTCAGGTGCAGCTTGAAGGCCTCGCCCAGCGCCCAGCGGTGCTCGAAGGCGTGGTAGCCGCCCGGGGTCATGATGGTGCCGAAGTCCTCGTTGCGCGAGAAGGTGGCGAAGGTCGGCGTCAGGTGCTGCATCTGCTCGGACGCCGCACAGATGATCCCCGTGCCACGCGGGCCGAACATCCACTTGTGGGTGCCGGCGATGAAGTAGTCGCAGTTGAAATCGGCGAAGCGCACGTCCTCAACACCAAAGCCATGTACGCCATCGACCACATAGATGATGCGCTCGGCCTCGTCGCGGTTGCGGTTGTGCTGGCGCACCAGCTCGCCGATGGCGCCCACCGGCAGCTTGACACCGCTGCCCGAATGCACCCAGGTCATGCCCAGCACCCGGGTTTCAGGGCGAATGCTGCGGTCGATCACGCTCAGCACCCGGTCGGTGGACACGTCGCCCGGTTTGTCGAACAGGCGCAGCTTGCGCACCTGGGTGCCATGCTGGCGCTGACGGAAGGCCAGGCAGTTGTGGGTCGAGTAGTGCTCGTGCTCGGTGGTCAGGATCTCCTGGTGCGGCGCCACGTGCAGGCCGCCGTAGATCATGCCCAGGCCCTCGGTGGTGCTGCCGGTGAGGGCGATCTGGCGGGGGCGCACGTCCAGATAGCGGCCTGCCCATTCGCGGACTTCATCCTCGCGTTGCCACTCGTACTGGCTCTCCCAGTCCATGCATACCGCAGGGTTGTGGTCGAGGGTGGCGCGGTGGCGGTCGATCGCATCCTGTACCGGCCGTGGGTGGGCGGTGATCAGGAAGTTGGCGAAGTGCGCGACATCCGGTGCCAGGGGAAACAGCTGGCGCAACTGGCGCCATTTGTCCGGGCCCTGCAATGACGGCGGGGTGGCGGTGGCGGCCAGGGCGCTTGGCAGCAACGGCAGGCTGGCCGCTAGGGCGGCGGCCTGCTTGAGGAAGGCGCGCCGATCAGTCATGGCGGGTTTCCTGGCTGCTGTTGGCGAGCTGGGCCACGGGGTTGGCGGCTTTCTGCACCTGCCCCCAGACGCGCAGGAAGTTGCCTGCCCAGAGCTTGGCAATATCGGTTTCGGAATAGCCGCGGGTCAGCAGTTCGGCGGTCACGTTGCGGATCTCGCCGACGTTCATGAAACCGGTGACGCCGCCACCATCGTTGAAGTCGGAGCTGATGCCGACATGATCGATGCCCATCTTCTTCACGGCGTAGTCGATGGCGTCGACATACTCCTTGAGGCCGGCGCGGGGCTCTTCGTCGACGATGGCGTACAGGCTGCTGGCGTACTCGCCGAAGCGCGCCTCTGGCCAGATGGCGATGATCGGGTCGCCCGGCATCAGTGCATTGGTCAGGCCTTGCAACGGTTGCAGGTCGAAGCGTGCGCGCAGGGCTTCGAGCTTCTCCAGGGTCGGCTTGCTCAGGGGCTTGAGGTAAGTGGTGAAGGCCACCACCTGAAGCACGCCGCCGCTGTCCTTGATCAGCTGCATCTCTTTGTCGGACAGGTTGCGCGGAATGTCTACCAGCGCCCGTGGCGCCGAATGCGAGGCCACGAACGGCGCGCGGCTCAGGCGGGCGACGTCTTCCAGGGCCAGGGTGGACATCTGCGACACATCGATGATCACGCCCAGGTCGTTGAGCCGCTTGACCGCCTGCTCGCCCAGCGGCGACAGGCCGCCGAAGGCATCGGGAGTGTCGTTGAAGAATGGTAACGGCCGCGAGGAATCGGCCCAGGCGTTGTTGCCGGTGTAGCTGAAGCCGAACATACGCATGCCGCGCTTGGTCCACAAATCGAGCTGCGACAGGTCGCTGCCCAGCGGGTAGGCGTTGAGCATGCTGATGAAGATGGCGAACTTGCCTTCGCCGTTCAGGCGCCGGAAGTCTTCAGGGGTGTAGGCGATACCGACCTGGTTGGGGAAGTCGCGCACGATGCCGCTGATGATCTTGTAGCGCACTTCCTGCTGGTTGCGGGCCTCGTCGATGAAGCCTGGCGTGGGACGGTGCGGCGCGTTCGGGCCGTTCCACAGCTCCGGCCAGCCGAAGACGGTCAGCGCCGCGCCGGACAACCGGCCCTTGGCCGCTTTGGCCAGGTCGAACTGGCCACGGCCGTCCTTGTCTGCTTCGTAACCGGTGCTGCCGTAGCCCAATGGCACGGTGACATGGCTGTCGAAGGAGAGCATATGCTCATGCAGGTCGTTGGCCTGTTGCACGATCGCACGGGGGTAGCCGCCGTCCTGTTTCCAGAAGTAGTAGCCGGCGGCTCCGCCCAGGGCGGCCACCAGGGCCAGGGGCAGGCCGATGTACAAGGCTTTGCGGGAGCGGGTCTTGGTCATTGCCATCTCGTTGCGGGGCTGATCGGGTCGGCCTGCCGGCTGGGCAGGGCCTGGGTATCAGGTGGACGAACGAGTGGTGGGCAAATTTAACCGTGCAGGCGAGGCTAAGTGCCAGCGATTGCCGATTCAAGAACGGGAAGGGTTGGCCGATAACCTGCCATGTAAGAATCCACCTCAAGGAAGGTAAGAAATGGTTGGAATAACCGCAGCCAATCTCAACATCCCCAGCATTGCCGGCGCCACGCCTGCGGCCACCTCGAATGTCTCGCCCGGCACGCCGTCGGTAGACGAGCGGGGCGGTCTGGTATTCAAGGGCGACGCATTCAAGAGCGAGACCAAGGCCGCACAGATCGAAAGCAGCATCGAAGGTGACGAGGAGCCGAGCATCAAGGAGCAGCGCGAGCAGATCAAGCGCCTGCAGAAGCAGTTGGCCGAAGAGCAGAAGCAACTGGCCCAGTTGATGGAGCAAGCCAAGGGCGACCCGTCCAAGATGGCGGCGGTCACGGCCAAGCAGGCCAGTATCGCCACCCTCACCGGCCTGATCCTGGCCGCTACCGCGCAATTGCTCGCAGCGCTGCAGCAGGCCGGAGGCAGCAGTGCCGGCGGCTCGGTCAACACCCGCGCCTGAAGCCTGCCGTTCAAAGCGCCATGGGGCTGCTTTGCAGCCCCATGGTCAGGCCCTCAGTCCACGGCCACGCGGGCGCGGTTCTGCCGCTCGCTCTTGTACTGCATGGCCACCGCCGGTGCCGGCTTGGCCGCGCCGGTTTCCAACCATTGGCGCATGCGGCTGGCGTCGGCGAAGTGGGTGTACTTGCCGAAGGCATCGAGGATCACCATGGCCACCGGACGGTTGTCCATTTTCGTCAGCAGCACCAGGCAATGCCCCGCTTCGTTGGTGAAGCCGGTCTTGGTCAGCTTGATGTCCCAGTTGCTCTTGTTCACCAAATGGTCGGTGTTACGGAAGCCCAGGGTGTAGTTGGGCTTGCGGAACGCCACGGTCTTTTCGCGGGTGACCGACAACTCGCTGAGCATCGGGTACTTGCGCGAGGCCATCAGCAGCTTGGCCAGGTCCTGGGCGGTGGAGACGTTCAAGGTCGACAGGCCGGTCGGCTCGACGTAGCGGGTGTGGCTCATGCCCAGGCTGCGGGCCTTGGCGTTCATTGCCTTGATGAACGCGCTGTAGCCACCGGGGTAGTGGTTGGCCAGGGAGTTGGCCGCACGGTTTTCCGACGACATCAGGGTGATCAGCAACGTCTCGCGACGGTTCAGCTCGCTGCCCAGCCGTACCCGGGAATACACGCCTTTCATTTCCGGGTTGTTGGCGATGGTCATGCTGAGCATCTCGTCCATGGGCAGCTTGGCGTCGAGCACGACCATCGCGGTCATCAACTTGGTGACCGAGGCGATGGGGCGCACGCGATCGGCGTGGCTGGAATACAGCTCCTTGTTGGTGTTCAGGTCGATCAACAGGGCGCTGCCGGACGCCAGGTGCAGCTTGCTCGGGTCACGCTGGACCTGGGCCGGGGGTTGTGCAGCAGCGGTCGACGGTAGGGTCGCGGTTCCTGTGAGCAACAGCAGCAGGCTGAGGATGGACAGGGAAGTTTTCACGTTGAGGCTCACTAAATGTTGGTATGTCGTTGGCTGTTCAAGGGTTTCCCCCAAAAAACCGTTGCATTCTGGAGTATGGTCGAACGGCTGTCGAATGCCTTATATCCAAAGGGCGTAACGTGAACGAAATTTAATCCGGTACCACTTCCGTACCAATTACTGCCTATTCCAGCTTGGTAAGCTCGGACCAGTCATAGGCCGAATTCAACCACTTGGCGTAGGTGGTGAGCAGCACCTGAACAGAGTGTCCCAGTTGCCCGGCGATGAAGGCGGGATTCATCCCTGACATGAGGCACATCGTGGCATCGGTGTGCCTGCGGCCTCGCTCGGTTCATGTGGGACGACCTTCCGGCTGGCTGGAAGACGAATGGAGATTCACTTGAGACCCGTCTGTCGTTGCGCTTCCTGGTGTCGGCGATCGCCCTTGCCAATGTGCTGACCGCGGTCGGCTATGATGACGCCCGGCTCACCGTTGACGATCACGCGGCGACCGACCTCGGCGGGCACACCGTAGTGGCGGCGGACGTAGTCACAGTTGTAGTTGCTTATGGCTTTCTCCATGCATGCGCCGCCCTCCGTGCTGGTGGAGGCATGGTGGTATTTTCTGAATGAATGAGTTAAGAGGATGGTTGCCGATAATGGCGCCGATCCAAATGGAGTATTTTGACTGTTCGGTCAGCCTGGTCTGGCTGATTTCGGAGGAATAATGAGTAGAGCAACGGTGGATCATCAATGGACGCGTATCTATGACCTTCACAGCGAATACATAGGGAGGATCGCGGTTCGCGAAAAAGTTGATGAGGTAGGGCGTGTTTTAGATAAACTTGAGCGGGTCGAGCAAACTGAAGCGATCAAGAAACTGTATGCCGAACTTCACCGTATTCAAACGGCTCTGATTCGATGCCAGCAGTTTATTTATAAGGAACTTGAGCTCACTCATGACGACTTGCACATCAATTACCGTTTTGCGACGGATTCGATGAACAGAATTCAGAGTGAAGTAGTTGAGTTCATTGAGGGATGGGAGGCTGCGTTGCGATCTCCCGCATAGCGCCTGAGCTCATGCAGGTGCTCTTCTTCAAGCCATAGCGCCGATCGTCTCAGTAGATCTCTTCCGGAATCATCGGTCCGATATCGTCCGGGTTGCCACCGAGCATCAAGTCAGGCTCGCGCATTTGGCGGCTGATCCGGAACTGATCTAGCTGGCGCTCCACGATTTTTGAAGTCACGATTTAGTGGCCCGGCGCACTGAGGAAGTGGCGGGCCGCTTCAGGCCCTAATTCATGGATGCGGTGGATAAGGAGGGTCATAGCCTCGCCGTTCTCCTCGACCTCGGCCCATTCACGATCTCGGCCAGGGCCTGGCGGATGCCAACACCTGCCTCTATCCGCAGCTCTTCAATGCCGGCCTTGGCCTCTTTCGTCTTTCGCCAGAATACGCTCCTAGCGAGTGCAGGTCTGGCTGAGCGAGCTAAACAGTTCCTTAAAGCGGACCTGGGGCGGTGTGAGGTAGGGCTTCAAAATGGTGTTGCCACCGCTGGGCAAGTTGCGATTGTAGATGCTGCTCGGCTTTCTGACTGTGGAGGCTTCAGAGATTCGGGTGCGCTGTGGCATGCGAGGAGTGACCGTGGATTGAGGCGCGCCTGATACTGCCCTAGACCGGATCGTCTGAACGACGCGATAAGCCCTTGGAGAATGGCGTGCGTCGGTCAAATTTTCCGACGCGCTTAACTGCGCCTTCAGTGTGAAGGGGCAGAGCGCTTACCCTTCGTATCCGTGTGCAAAGCACCCAAGCTACTTCCGGTAAAATGTGCCAGTTCATGTTCAGCTGTGCAGGTCGAATGGTTTACTAAGTCGCAACCTATCGAGTGCTTTTGGCGGCGCAGTGGCGGGGGCAACGGAGGTGGGGCTTTCAGTGCGATTGAACTGGCGTGGCACGAACGGAGATTGTAAAATTGCGTGCGGGGAGCACCTCATAACTAGTCAGTAATGCACATTTTTTGATGGTAAGCAATGAAATTATTGTTGTTGTTGTTGGTTTTTGTGCAGTTTTCTTTGTTTTCGGTGGCGAGCAGGGCGGACATGTCCAGTGCTTTGATTAAAGGGTATGCAGTATCCCTTGACTTGGCGCTGGCAGACGCCACTAGAGAATACGTTTACAGGAACTCTGATCACGGTGAGGGGGAGTGGAGTCAAGTGCATGGTAATGATTATGCCTATGTAATTGATCACTTGTATCGGACTGCCGTTGGCGACAAGTCCGCGATTCGCCCAGAGCTACTTTGCGGGCACCGTGCACAGGCCATGCAGGCGCTTCTCCATAACTTTGGAATTCGCTCGCGTACGATATACTTATTCTCTCGTTACTCTGGATCTTTAATGGGACATGTTTTTCTTGAGATTATGAATCCTGAGACCGGAGCGTGGGAGATTCAAGACCCCGATTACAATGTGGCCTATGAAAGCTCAAACGGTCGTCGCCTTAGTGTTGCTGAGCTGATCTCTGCACCGGATTACGCCAATGTTTATCCTGTCAACGCACAAAGCAGAGGGTGGCAGGAGACAGGTGCTAGGCCGTTGATCGTTGGTCAATTTTTTAACTTGGCGTATAGCCCAACTGAGGGCATGCTTTATTATAATCAACAAGCCTTAGATGCTGGGCTTGTAGCAGCCGTTGATGTATATATAAGGGCCAATTATGGGCAGGTGGATTACATTCCGGCGAAAATTGGAAATTTCCTTGTGCGGCCTCTTGATTTTGCTAGTGATCTGACTTATGCGCAGTCTGATGCGCAGTCTGATGCGCATTGATTCGAATGTTCTAACGTTTAACTACGGCTGGATTACAGTTTTTAGGTAAATTTATTTGGGCTTCCTTTCAATGTCACGAGGCGCCGAGCGCATTGGTTGCCATGGAACGGTAAGTTATGCAGATGCATAAAACGATGCACGATGACGGACAGCCTATACTACCTTGACGAATTCACCGTAGTCGGATTGTGAGCCTTGTATCCAAAGGCCGCAACGTCAAGTAAATTTAATCCGGTGCGTTTCGCGCCTCCTTCCTTATTGGTCACTGGACGACCTACCATGACACTCAGTATCGATTTCACTGACCAGGCCACCGGCCTGCATCACGATGCGATCCTCAAACCCTTGCGTGTATTCAACGATGGCGTGATCGGCTCGCCTGGAGCGGCCACCGTCGCCTGGACACTACGCGATCCTGCCAACGATGAAATCGTCGGAGGCCTCTACGCCAGGCTCGGTGGGGGCTGGATGTTCATCGAGCTGCTGGTGGTGCCCGAGCAGATGCGCGGGCAGGGCACGGGGCGCGAGCTGATGGCCAGGGCCGAGGCGCTGGCACGGGAGAAGGGTTGTGGCGGGATCTGGCTGGACACCTTCAGTTTCCAGGCGCCGGACTTCTACCGCAGGTTGGGGTTCGAAGTCTTTGGCGAAATTGCCGATTTCCCGCCCGGGCATACCCGCTATTTTCTGCACAAGCGCTTGGCCTAGCTAGTGGGGACTTAACCAACCCGCAACCAGATCGCCGAAGCGTCGTCGCTCATCTTGAAGCGCGGATAGCGCAGGCATGCCGCATCGTCGTGCTCGATGCCACGCAACGTGCGCGCCAGGTCATCGAGGCCGTGAGCCAGCAGGCGTTCGATGAAACCGGCCGGGTCATAGGCCCGGTAGGTGTCGAACAGCGCCGCGAAACCATCGCTCATCAACAGGATATCGTCGCCTCGGGCCACTGGCGCGCGGCTGTAGAGCGTTCCTTCCCTTGACAGCTGGGCGTCGATGCCGAGCACGGCCCGAGGCCGTTCACGGGCTACCCGGCGGTCCGCCAGCACGGCTGGGGTGCGCACGCCGTGGGCGCCGGTGCCGGGGCCGAGTGCCGTAGCCTCGGCGCGTTCGGCCTCGCGGTCGGGCTCGGGGGTGAGGAAATGGATGCCTTGTGCGCTGCGGTGTAGCACCACGCAATCGGCCAGGTGCGCGCAGACCAGCTCTTCGCCCTCCAGCGCCACGGCGGCGAAGGCGGCGCGCGGCAGTTCCCAGGTGGCCACGGGCTCGCGCTGGCGGTCTTGTAGATAGGCCTGGGCGATCGAGTCGAAGACTGATTCGCAGACCTGCCGCAGCGGCCCCGACGCCATGGCGAAGGCACGCTGGGCCGTGGCCGAGAGCCAGGCGGCGCCACCGCGCTCACCGAGCAGGCCGGGGGCGCCGAGGTCGGTGGCGCCGTCGATGACCCAGGCGTGGCGGTCGGCACTGCCGACACGGTCGTCATTGGGCACATCGGTCTTGCCGGCCAGGCTCAGGGACTGGATCAGGTCGAAATGCATATCGGTCTCCGGATCGATTGTGTGCGACGACCTTGAACGCTGCGCTGCCGTGCGTCAAATGTCACGGTCTGGGTGCGTGGTCCCAGCAGTCGCTGTCCAGGGCGCAGACGCCGTACTGCCGGTCCATCAGCGCCATGCGCCGCAGATGGGCGTCGATCATCTCGCGGCTGACTTCGCTGTCGATGATGTAGCGGCTGTAGCGCTCGATCAGGCGTTGTTTCCAGGCATCGCTGTCGGCCGCATCCAGGCTGTCGGGCGCGGTGGCGAGGCGCAGCAGGGTAGGGTCGTCGACGCGCTTGAGTTGGTCGGTGAAGGTGGCGATGTAGCGTGCACGCTCGGCCTCTTTGTGACGCGCAGTATCGGCATCGAAGGCATCCAGGTTGTGTTGCCACTGCGCCCAGTAGGCATCCGGCAACGGGATGTCGCGCTTCTGGCGCAGCTTGGCGACGACCTCTGCGTTGCTCTGCCGGGGTGGTGGTTGTCGGTCCTGACTGGCCAGCGGGTCCTGGGCAAGGATCTGCGTAATCCAGGCCGTGCGTGCTGCGCTATCCGGGAGGATCGGGCCGAGTGGCGGAGCGTCGGTGGCGCTCGAGCGTGGCAGGCCATTGCAGCCGGTGAGTGACAGGAACAGTGACAGTACCAGCAGGGCCGGTAGGTTGTGACGCAACATGAATCTTTCTTGAGTAGCCGCACAATCGTGCATCCGGGGTGGATGCACGAGGGGTATCGGCGTGCGCGTGGCTGACTTGAGCGCTCAGTCGAGGTGCTTGGCCATTTCCGCGGTCGGCGCCCAGCCTAGGCCGGCATAGACCGGGCGGCCCACCTCGGTGGCATGCAGGACGGCAAAGCCCAGGCCGCGCCGGGTGAACTCGGCCTCGGCCAGGCGCATCAGTTTCGAAGCCAGTCCCCGGCGGCGATGGGAAGGCTCCACATAGACATTGAGCACATAGCCGCGCTGGTCGTGAGTGGGATGCGCCGGGTGTGGCGGCCAGTCGATCGACATCAGGCCGATGGCCGCCACCGGCTGCTCGTCTTCCAGCAGCACGAAACCGTAGTAGCGCCCATCGGCCAGGCGCGGTTGCAGCCAGGGCCGGAAGTGTTCGGTCATGGTTTGCAGGCGCAGAGGGTCGCCACCGGCCTCCAGGAACATGGCCTCGCGATGGGCGCAGACCATGGTCTGGTCGCCCGGCAGCAAGCGGCGCAGGACCAGCCCGGGAAAGTCGCTGGTGGTTGGCAGTTCGTTCATGGCAGCTCCCTTGGTTACAGGCTTCGATCCTAGGCGTGGCGGACAATTGCCGTTAGATACAGATGGCGAGCAAACCCGGGATACAGCACCTTCGTTGCTGTCTGTGTTTATTTCAAAGTGTTCGCCACGAGGGCTTCTGCGCCTATGAAATCGAGCGCCGCCCACGCGGCGCATCGCTGGCAAGCCAGCTCCCACATCTGTTTCGGGCCAGTCTGTCCTGTGAAGTTGTCACTGTCCGCCCTGGTGCATGACTTGAGACGAGTGGGACGCCAGTGGTGCCCACGCTGAGACCGTGTCGTACCCACAAGGCGTACAGCCGCAGCGGCGCAGGCATAACTGGCCCGAAATAAATGTGGGAGCTGGCTTGCCAGCGATGCGCCGCGCGGGCGGCGCTCGATCTTACAGGCGTTGTAAGGGTTGCGGCGGGCACCTGGAGGCCTGCTCTTCACCGAGCAGGACCTATGCCGGCACCTTCTACCTGGTGATCGAGGACGTCGAGGGTTACTACGCCAAAGTCCGTGAGCAGGCGGACATCGCCTGGCCATTGCAGGACACGACCTATGGCTCGTGCGAGTTCGGCGTGCGCGACTGCAACGGCTACTACCTGGCATTCAGCCAGCGCCACATTGAGGCCGTGCAAGCCGAACGCGTCGCCTCCTGAGCCAGGGGGAGCTGACGGGCCAGCCGTTGATCGCGCTTGCCTGGGGCGGGTGGATCCGAGGGCTAGACTCGACGGCAGTGAGCCCAGCCCTTGGAGAGTACCCATGACCGCCAAGAATACTGTTTGCCTGTGGTACGACAACGACGCGGAGGAGGCGGCGAACTTCTACGCCCGCACCTTTCCCGACAGCCGAGTGACCGCTGTCCACAGGGCACCTGCCGACTATCCCTCGGGCAAGGCGGGCGACGTGATCACTGTCGAGTTCAGCGTGATGGGGGTTCCCTGCATCGGCCTGAACGGCGGCAAAGCGTTCAGCCACAACGAGGCGTTCTCGTTCCAGGTGGCGACCGACAGCCAGGCAGAGACCGACCGCTACTGGGACGCCATCGTCGGCAATGGCGGCAGTGAAAGTGTCTGCGGCTGGTGCAAGGACAAATGGGGGCTGTCCTGGCAGATCAGCCCGCGAATACTGACCGAGGCTGTCGCCAGCCCCGACCGCACCGTGGCGAAGCGGGCGTTCGAGGCGATGCTGCAGATGGGCAGGATCGATATCGCCGCCATCGAGAAAGCCATCAAGGGTTGAGGGCGAGGGCGGGTGGCCTCAATGTACCCGCTTGCGTTCCTTGACGCAGGCCCGCGCCTGCTCCGTCAGCGCGTCCAGGTTCGCATCGCGTAGCCGTTCGGCCTCGACCATCGCCGCCTCGCCCTGCTGCTTGAGCAGGTAGGCGTGGATCTGCCGCACCTCTACGGTCTGGTAGATCGGCGCGATGTCCAGCCGCCCGATCAGTGCGCCGCTGGCCTTGCCGGTGCTGCTCATCAGCACTTGTGGCCCGGCGCTGGCGACCACCTGCAGGCTCATGTTCTCGAACCAGGGCACCTGCTGGGGGAATGCGTTGAGTTCTACACAGGCATAGCGCTCCCGCACGGCATCCAGCAGGCCACGGGCGATGCCTTGACGGCGGTGGCTGGCGTCGACGGCGAGGTATGCCAGGGCGCAGGCTTGCGGATTGTCCTGGGCCGGCAGTACCAGGGCAAAGCCGAGCAACTGGTCTGGTGCGTCGGCATCCAGGGCCAGGGTCAGTTCGACCCGCAAGCCGCGGGTACCGTCCAGCGCCATCAAATACTGGTGTACCTCCAGGCCGACACCGTACTGGTACAGCGGGTACAGCGGGTTGTCCCGGCTGATGGCAACGCTGCTGAGCTGGCCGACATGGTCGATCACCAGCTGGCGGATCTGGTTCTGGAAGGATTCGGGCGGCACACCGTCGAGGCGGCGGAGGATGAACATCGCGGGTTGGGCTCCGGCAGGATTGAAACACCCGCCCCGGGCGAGGCGGGTGTCCATTCTACCCGGTTAGCGCAGCCCAGCCAGCATCAGGTCGAGGTTCTGCACGGCAGCGCCCGAAGCGCCCTTGCCCAGGTTGTCGAACACCGCGGTCAGCAGCACCTGGCCGTGCTCGGGGTTGGCGTACAGGGCCAGGCGCAGGTCATTGCTGTCGTTCAGCGCCTGCGGGTCGAGCGCCGCCGCCGCGCCGTGCTGGTGCAGGGGCATTACCTGCACGTGCCGGGCACCTTGGTAGTGTTGTTCCAGGCAGGCCTGCAGCTGCTCGGCGCTGACCCCGGGCAGCAGGCGCAGCTGCAGGGGGATGCTCAGCACGATGCCCTGGCGGTAGTCGCCATAGCCGGGGACGAACACTGGTCGTGCGCTGAGCCCGGCGTGGCGCTGGATTTCCGGCACATGCTTGTGGGCCAGTTCCAGGCCGTACAGCTGCAGCGTCGGCAGGTAATCGTCGCTGCGCCGTTCATGGCGCTCGACCGCGGCCCGGCCACCCCCGGAGTAGCCGGAAATGGCATGGATGCTCAGCGGGTAATCGGCGGGCAGCAGGCCGGCCTTGACCAGCGGATGTAGCAGGGCGATGGCGCCGGTAGGGTAGCAACCGGGGTTGCTGACCCGGGTGGCCTTGGCAATGCGCTCGGCCTGCTCTGCATTGAGCTCTGGCAGGCCATAGACCCAGCCCGGCGCGGTACGGTGCGCGGAGCTGGCGTCGATCACCCGCACCGCCGGATTGCGCAGGGTGGCCACGGCCTCGCGGGCGGCGTCGTCGGGCAGGCAGAGCAGGGCGATGTCGGCGCTGTTGATCGCCTCGCTGCGGCGTGCCGGGTCTTTGCGCTCGGCCTCGGGCAGGGTTAGCAGGCGCAGGTCGTCGCGGCCTTGCAGGCGGGCGTGGATCTGCAGGCCGGTGGTGCCTTGGTCGCCATCGATGAAGACGAGGGGGAGGTGCATGTCGATTGTCCGGTGAAGAGAGTGATGGCTAATCCTCGCCGCTCGCTGGACGAAAGAAAATTTGAATATAATGATGGCCACGTTCAGAAATTCTGAATTGATTGCCGCTCCTGTAGAGATCCCATGCGAGAAATCAGCCTCGACCGCCTGCGCACCCTGGTAGTGATCGCCGACTGCGCTTCCTTCGCGCAGGCCGCCCGCCAACTCAACCTGGCGCCACCGACCATAAGCTTGCATGTGGCCGAACTGGAGGCCCGCATCGGTGCGCCATTGCTCACCCGCACACGCGGCCAGGTTCGCCCCACGGCCATCGGCGCGACGCTGCTGGCCCGCGCCCGGCGCCTGCTGGCCGATGCCGACCAGGCGCTGGACGAGGTGCGCCGCCAGGTCGAGGGCCTGACCGGCCGGGTGCGCCTCGGCGCCTCGACCGGCGCCATCGCCCACCTGTTGCCCCAGGCCCTGGAAACCCTGCGGGTGGATCATCCGGGGATCGACGTGCAGGTGCAGGTGCTCACCTCCCAGGCCTCCCTGGCGCGTCTGCGTGAAGGCACCTTGGACATCGGCCTGGTGGCGCTGCCGCAGGTGGCGGGCAAGGGCTTGAGGATCACGCCGTGGCGGCGCGATCCGATCATGGCCTACGTGCCCGTCGACTGGCAGCCGCCGGCGCGGGTAACCCCGGCCTGGCTGGCCAGCCGGGCGTTGATCCTCAACGACAGCACCACCCAGCTGTCGCGGGTGACCTCGGAATGGTTTGCCGCAGCGGGGTTGTACCCCGAACCGCGCATCGAGCTGAACTACAACGATGCGATCAAGAGCCTGGTGGCCGCCGGTTACGGGGCCACCTTGCTGCCGCAGGAAGGCGAGGTGCGCCAGCCACAGGCGCGCATCGCCCAACGGCCATTGCGGCCTGGCTTGTGGCGCCAGCTAGGGATTGCCTGTCGTGAAGGCGAAGTGGAGCGGGCAACCGGGCATGTGCTGGAGGCACTGGGGCGGTTGCGCCAGTAACTTGTTCAAGGGTCTTGCGGATCATGCCCCAGCGATTGCAGAAACAATGAGAACAGCTCCGGCTGCGACGAGATGTCCAGCTTGGCGTACAGGTGCCGGCGATGCACCTTGATGGTCTCCGGTGAGATGGCCAGGCGCTCGGCCATGGCTTTCGATGAATAACCGCGCAGGATAAGCCGGGCAATCTCCAGCTCGCGCTCAGACAGCACCTTGGCGCCGAACAGGCTCATGGCGTCGCGCACCTGGTGGGCCATGCCCGCCACTGGCGTGGGGCGCAGGCTCTGCTGCAGCCAGTGCTGGGACATCAGCGCGACCACCCACGGACAGACCAGCGCCAGCAGGCCGTGGCTGGCGCTGTCGAAGCGTTCGCGGCGGCCCAGCGACAGGGACAGGGCGCCGCTGTCGCCGAGCTGGACGATGAACTGCACCTCGTCTTCGAGGACATGGTCGTGAAAGTACTTGAGGTAGTACTCGCTCTGGCGGAACTGGTCCGGCGCCACTTCTTCCAGGCGGTGCAGGCCATCGCCGATACGCTCCTGGCAGGCCTGGTAGAACGGGTCGAGCTGATACAGGCCACTCAGGTACAGGGCCATGGCCTCGGGGTTGCCTTCACCCCGCGCGTCGAAAATTTCCAGTGCCCGCGGCAGCCCGGCGCGGGGGTAGAACATCGCCAGGGCGTTGTCGAACGCCAGCCACTGCTGCAGCAGCAGGATCAATTGGCGCCAGAAGCGCGGCTGGCCGATCTGCTCGACGGTGCGGGCAAGGCCGGCATGGGCGCTGGCTTCGGTGAATAGATGGTGCATGGTGCCCGCCGCGGCTGGTGGTAGGCCCGCAGTGTTCAGAGCTTTGCACCGCCCCGTCAAGGGGCGTACCCCCTAAGGGTAATTGGCCAAAGGCTTGCCCAGGCCTACAGTCCGGCCCAGGTCCAGCGGCCGCGCGACCGGTTTTCCCCTCACAACCAATAACAATCAGAGGAAAAACGCCATGAGCTCCAGCGAAGAGCCCGCAAGCGCGCTCAAGCAGCGCCTGGGTGTGTTCGACGTGGTCGCCATCACCGTTTCCGCGGTGACCCCGGCCAGTTCCGTGTTCGTCATTGCCCCGTTCGCCATCCAGCAGGCCGGCAGTGGTGCGTTCCTGTCGTTCATCATGGCCGGTGCGCTGGCGTTGATGTTCGCCTGGTGCTACGCCGAACTGGGGCGCGCCCACAGCTCCGCCGGCGGCGAGTATGTGTACGCCAAGCGCGTGTTCGGCGGGCTGGCGGGCTATGCCACTTTCCTCACCGTGCTGGCCTCGATGCTGTTCATTCCGCCGGTGCTCGCAGGTGGCGCCGCCACCTACCTGAACAATGCCCTGGGCACGCGTTTCGATACCCAGACCGTGGCCTTGGTGATCGTGGTGTCGAGCTATGCCCTGGGTATCCTCAATATCCGCCTGAATGCCTGGATCACAGGGGTGTTCCTGTTCTGCGAGGTCGCCGCACTGCTGGTGATCGTGATCCTGGGGTTCGGCAATGCCAGCCAACCAGCGGCGAGCCTGTTGCAGCCGCAGATGCTCGAGCAAGGAGGGCTGACGGCGGCGCCCTGGGCACTGGTGCTGGGCGCGGTGGGCATGGCGCTGTTCGCCTTCAATGGTTATGGTGGCGCGGTGCTGCTGGCCGAAGACATGAAGGACCGTGGGCGCACCGTGCATCGGGCGGTGCTGTGGTCGCTGGCGGTGGTGGTGGCGATCGAGGTGATCCCGTTGGCCGCGCTGTTGATCGGCGCGCCGTCGCTGCAGGCGATGCTGGCCAGCGGCGATCCGATCGGCTACCTGCTGACTGCCCATGGCAACGAGACCCTGGCGCGGCTGGTCAGCGCGGGGATCTTCCTCTCGGTGTTCAACGCCATCGTGGCCATCGTCATCCAGGTCGGTCGGGTGGTGTACAGCAGCGGGCGCGATGCGATCTGGACGCCCACGCTCAACCGCGCCTTCACCCTGATCCACCCGCGCTGGGAGTCGCCGTGGCTGGCCACGCTGTTCCTCGCCGTGCCGTCGGCCTTGCTGAGCCTGTCCGGCAGCCTGGAGGAGCTGACCTCGTTCACCGTGCTGCTGTTGCTGCTGATCTACCTGGTGGTGGCCGCATGCGCCCTGTGCAGCCGGGTACTGCGCCGCGACCGCGAGCATCCGTACCGCATGCCGCTGTGGCCTTTGCCGGCGCTGCTGGCAGTCAGCGGTGCCGGCTGGCTGCTGGTGACCCTGCTGCGCGAGGCGTCCCTGCGCGACCTGTTGATCATCCTCGGGCTGCTGGCCGTGTCGGTGACGCTGTACAGCACCCACGGTCGGCTCAGCCCGACCTTCCAGAAATTGTGAGTATCCAAGGAGTACACATGCGTGCGCGTCAACTGGGCATCACCCTCGGCCACGGCACCCCGGGCCCGTTCAATGCCATTACCGACGTACCAGGGGTGCGGGTCGGCCACAGCACCCTGATCGACGAACAACGCGCGGCGCCGATCCGCACCGGAGTGACGCTGATCGAGCCCCGCGCAGGCGCGGCCCGCCAGCAACCCTGTTTCGCCGGCTGTCACGTGCTCAACGGCAACGGCGACGCCACGGGCCTGGAGTGGATCCGCGAGGCCGGCCTGCTGACCACGCCGATCGCCATCACCAATACCCACAGTGTCGGCGTGGTGCGCGATGCGCTGATCGCCGCCGAGCGCGAGCGCCTGCCGGACGAAGCGGTGTACTGGTGCATGCCGGTGGTCATGGAGACCTACGATGGCTTGCTCAATGACATCTGGGGCCAGCACGTGACCCCGGCGCAGGTGCGCCAGGCACAGGAGGCGGCCATCTCGGGGCCGGTGCAGGAAGGACCGGTGGGCGGTGGCACGGGGATGATCTGCCACGAGTTCAAGGGCGGCATCGGCACGGCCTCGCGGCGCCTGGAGGACGGGCAGGGCGGCTGGACCGTCGGCGCGCTGGTCCAGGCCAACCATGGCCAGCGGCGCGAGCTACGGGTGGACGGTTACCCGGTCGGGCGCCAACTGGGGCATTTGCCGTCGCCTTTCGCCGAGCCTGTGACCGGCACCCCGGGCATGGGCTCGATCGTGGTGGTGATCGCCACCGACGCGCCGCTGCTGCCACACCAGTGCCAGCGCCTGGCCCAGCGCGCGTCGATCGGCATCGCCCGCACCGGTGGCGGCACCGAGGACTCCAGCGGCGATATCTTCCTGGCGTTCTCCACCGGTAACCAGAATCTGCCGCCGGCGGACTACGCACGCAAAGGGCTGGAACAATGCACCGAGTTGCGCATGCTCAACAACGACCATATTTCGGCGTTGTTCATGGCGGCGGCGGAAGCGGTGGAGGAGGCAATCGTCAATGCCTTGCTGGCGGGGCGTACGATGCAGGGCAAGGGAGGGGTGGTGGTGCCGGCGCTGGATGGGGATACCTTGCTGACGGCATTGCATGAAGCTGGCTGGAAACCGCGCAGCTAAGGCCATCGCGGGGCTGGCCCGCGATGGCCTCGTCGGCACTTACTGGCGAACGCCTGCCAGGGCGCTGCTGGTGCTGCGCGAAACGCGCAAGGCCACCAGGCTACCGACCACGATCAGCCCGGCCAGCGCATACAACGCCGCATCGGTCGAGCCGGTCTGGTCCTTGATGAAACCCACCAGGTAGGGGCTGAGGAAGCCGGCCATCTGCCCCACCGAGTTGATGATCGCCAGGCCCGCCACGGCGGTGCCGGCGGTGAGCAGCGCGGTCGGCATCGGCCAGAACATCGGCAGGCCGGTCAGCGCACCCATGGTGGCGATGGACAGGCCGAGGATGGCGATGCTCGGGTGGGCGGCGAAGTTCACCGCGATCAGCAGGCCCAGCGCCCCCATCAGCATCGGTACCACGAGGTGCCAGCGGCGTTCGTTGCGCAGGTCCGCCGAGCGGCCGACGACAATCATGAACACACCGGCCAGCAGGTACGGGATGGCGCTGAGCCAGCCGATCAGCAGGGGGCTGTCGAAGCCCATGTTCTTGATGATCGACGGCAGCCAGAAGTTGATGGCATAGACACCGCTCTGGATGCAGAAGTAGACGAAACCGAAAGTCCAGATCAGCGGGTTGCCCAGCACCGACAGCACGCTGTCGCCGCGGGTGGCCGGCTTGCCGGCGGCGTCGGCTTTCAGGTCCGCCTCGATCAGCTGGCGTTCAGCCGGGCTCAGCCAGCGGGCGCTCTGGTAGCCGTCGCTGAGCAGCACGATGGCCAGCGCGCCCAGCGCGACGGTGGGCAAGCCCTGGATCAGGAACATCCACTGCCAGCCGGCCAGGCCGTGCTGGCCGGCGGCGAAGTGGTCGAGGATCCAGCCGGAGAACGGCCCGCCCAGCAGCCCGGACACCGGGATCGCCGACATGAACAAGGCCATGATGCGGCCGCGACGGTCCGCCGGGAACCAGCGCGAGAGGTAAAGCACCACGCCCGGAAAGAAGCCCGCTTCGGCGGCGCCGGTCAACAGGCGCAGGGTGTAGAACTCGGTGGGGGTGGTGACGAACAGCAGGCAGGTGGACAGGCTGCCCCAGGCGATCATCATCAGCGCGATCCAGCGTCGCGGCCCGAAGCGGTTGAGCGCCAGGTTGCTGGGCAGGCCGCAGAGCACGTAGCCGATGAAGAAGATGCCGGCGCCGAGGCCGTACACGGTTTCGCTGAATTTCAGTGCATCGAGCATCTGCAGCTTGGCGAAGCCGACATTGACGCGGTCGAGGTAGTTGAACAGGTAGCAGATGAAAATGAACGGGATCAGCCGCAGGGTGATGCGCCGGTAGAGCGCATTGCGGGTGATCTCGTTGCCTTGGTCAGGGGCGGGGCTGTGTGCCATGATCGGGTTCTCTGTTGTTATGGTTGTCACCGCGTCGCCTGTGCCGGCGCTCGCCTGGAAAAGTCTCGGGCAGTGTAGCGCGGCTGTCTTTGTGCTTTTGCACAGCTTCAGGTAGGGACTGCTGTGCCCCCGACCAAAGCCGAAGGATTCTTAAATGTTCGAGCTGGACCACGACCTGGCCCAGGACATCGTCGACCGGGCGATGGCCATCCTGCCGTGCAACGTCAACGTGATGGACAGCCAGGGGCTGATCCTGGGCAGTGGCGAGGCCGAGCGCATCAATACCCGCCACGAAGGCGCGCAGCTGGTGCTGGCCAACGGGCGCATCGTCGAGCTGGACGTGGAGGCGGCCAAGTGCCTCAAGGGCGTGCAGCCCGGCGTCAATTTGCCATTGATGCTCGATGGCCGGCTGATCGGCGTGCTCGGCCTCACCGGCGATCCTCAGCAACTGCGCACCTACGCCGAGCTGGTGCGCATGACCGCCGAGATGCTCCTGGCCCAGCGCCACCTGCAGGTGGAGCAGCAGTGGCGGCGCCAGCGCTGCGACGACCTGCTGGCACTGTTGCTGGGCGGCAGCGGTGACTCGCCGCGGCTGGTCGATGAAGCCCGGCAACTGGGGCTCAAACCGAACCTGCCACGCATTGCCTGCCTGTTCGAGTTGCGCGGCGGCCCGCCTGCCGAGGCGCTCTCGGCCTGGCTGATGAGCCGCTACCCGGACAGCTGGTGTGTCAGCCCTGCGCGGCAGTCGCTGCTATGGTGCCGGCCAGCTGGCGTGCCGCTGGACGAGCCGCGCCTGCTCGAACGCCTGCAACGCCATGATTGGGACGTCGAGCGCCTGGCCTTGGGCAGCCCGGCGCAGAGCCTGGAGCAACTGCGCCGCAGTTACCGGCGGGTGCGCGACCTCTTGGCCTACGGTCGTGAGGTGCTGCCCGACGAGCGCCTGCTGAGCCTGGCCCGCTATCGCCTGCCGGCGCTGCTGTGGCGCCACCGCAACGACGATGCGCTGGACGAGCTGCTCGAACCCTTGCAGCGCATTCGCGCCAAGGACGCCAGCGGGCAGTTGCTGCTCACCCTGCGCGCCTGGTGCGCCCATGACGGGCAGAGCCAGGCCTGCGCCGAGGCGCTGGGAATACACCGCAACAGTTTGCGCTACCGGCTGGAGCGCATTGCCGAGGTGGGGGAGGTGGATCCGTTGCGCATGGAGGGGATGCTGAGCTTGTACCTGGGGTTGCAGCTGTTGCCGGCGGACTGACGGCTGGCAAAGGCATTCGCCCAAACAACCGCCCCTGGGTTTTGTGCATCCGACCGAGGCCAGTGCACCGCGCACCTGTCAGCATGCGCGGAACAGGACAGGAGAATCCCATGAAAATCGTCATCGCCCCCGATTCGTTCAAGGACAGCCTCGACGCAGCCGGTGTCGCCCGCGCCATCGCCACCGGCCTGGCCGAGGTGTGGCCGGCCTGCGAGCGCATCGAATGCCCGATGGCCGATGGCGGTGAAGGCACCATGGAGGCGATCGTCGCCGCCAGCCAGGGCGAACTGCGCCGTCAGGTGGTACGTGGCCCGCTGGGCGAGCCCGTCGAGGCCGCGTGGGGATGGCTGGCCGAGAGCCGCACGGCGGTGATCGAGATGGCCCAGGCCAGTGGCATCCAGCTGGTACCTAACGGGCGGCGCGACGCGTGCCGTAGCAGCACCTGGGGCACCGGCGAGTTGATCGCCGCGGCGCTGGCGGCCGGCGCTTCGCGGATTGTGCTGGCCATCGGCGGCAGCGCCACCAACGACGGCGGCAGCGGCATGCTGCGTGCGTTGGGCCTGCGCCTGCTGGATGTCGGGGGCGAGCCATTGGCCGAGGGCGGGCTAGCCCTGGCGCAACTGGCGCGCATCGACGCCAGCAGCCTTGACCCACGCCTGGCGCAGGTGCGGGTGGATGTTGCCGCAGATGTCGATAATCCACTGTGCGGCGCCAATGGCGCCTCGGCGATCTTCGGCCCGCAGAAGGGTGCCAACCCCGAGCAGGTTCAGGCCCTGGACCAGGCCCTGGCGCACTTCGCCGATCATTGCGCGGGTGTGCTGGGCAAGGATGTGCGTGACGAGCCTGGCAGCGGTGCGGCCGGCGGGATGGGGTTCGCGGCCAAGGCGTTCATGGGCGCGCAGTTCCGCCCGGGGGTCGAGGTGGTCGCCGAGCTGGCCGGGCTCGACGCCCTGGTGCAGGGCGCGGATCTGGTGATTACCGGCGAAGGGCGCTTCGACGCCCAGACCCTGCGCGGCAAGACGCCCCTCGGGGTGGCGCGGGTGGCCAAGCGTCACGGCGTGCCGGTGGTGGTGCTGGCGGGCACGCTCGGTGCGGGCTACGAGCAACTGTATGGGCAGGGCATCGATGCGGCCTTCGCTCTGGCCAGCGGGCCGATGAGTTTGGAGCAGGCCTGTGCCGAGGCGGGGGCGTTGCTCAAGGCGCGGGCCGCGGATGTGGCGCGGTTGTGGCAATTGGCGCGCCAAGGCTGACGGCTTCGGGTGTTCGTCTCAACGCTTGCAGCGCCTGTCAGATCGAGCGCCGCCCGCGCGGCGCATCGCGGATGAATCCGCTCCTACATCTTTTGCAACGTGGCCATGCCTGATAGGCCATGGTTGATAGCCTTGTTGCTCGACGCGATTTTTCGGTGGGCATTGCTGCTGCCCCACCTGTCTCAAGCCTTGCGCCAAGGCTGGCAACCATGGCCTGACAGGTTCGGTACGTTGCAACAAGTGTAGGAGCGGATTCATCCGCGATGCGCCGCGCGGGCGGCGCTCGATCTGACAGGCACTGCAACTCTAACGTCGAGCATCCCGCCTCAGGCGGCGCTCCTTTCATGAATACGCAACAGCCCGACTCCACACAGCAAGCGCTGACGCTTCCACCCCCTCCCGATAAATATTTATTTAGCCTCCTAATCAAGGCTTTGACATTCACTGCCTAAGCAGTAATATTTCCACACAATTACCCGAGCAGGCCGCCGATGTCCCATTTCACCCCGGAAAATTTCCAGACCTGTGCCATCGGCATGCTGCTTGGCCGCGCCGCGCTGCTCAAGGACCGCATCCTCGACTGGCACCTCGAAGCCGATGGCGTCACGGCCGCCCAGTTCAAGGTGCTGATCATCGTCACCCAGTACCAGGTCGATACCCCGGCCGAACTGTGCCGTTACCTGGGCCTGGACAGCGGTTCGATGACCCGCATGCTCGACCGCCTCGAGCAGAAGGGCTTGATCCTGCGCAACCGCTGCCCCGACGACCGCCGCCAGGTGCGCCTGGCGCTGACCGCCGACGGCCAGCGCCTGGCCGACCGCCTGCCCCAGGTCGGCGCGGCGGCAATGAACGAATTGGTCGGCGTGCTGCAGCCCGAGGAACTCAAGACCCTCGAGCAACTGCTCGCCAAAGTCCTGCTCAGCGCCGGCGACCCCCTGACGATCCGCCGTTTCGGCGACCGTTGATCCCAGTCACGTATTTTCCAAGGTATTGTCATGGCCACTCCCGCTGACACCTCCACCCCGGCCCCTGAGCCTGACAACTCGGGCAAGCGCAAGGCCTGGCTGCTGGCCCTGTTGCTGATCCTGATCCTCGCCGGTGCCGGCACCTGGGCCTGGTACAGCCTGGTCGGGCGCTGGCACGAAAGCACCGATGACGCCTACGTCAATGGCAACGTCGTGGAAATCACCCCGCTGGTCACTGGCACCGTCACCAGCATCGGCGCCGACGACGGCGACCTGGTGCATGCCGGCCAGGTGCTGCTGCGTTTCGATCCAGCCGACAGCGAAGTTGCCCTGCAGGCCGCCGAGGCCAAGCTGGCGCGTACCGTGCGCCAGGTGCGCGGGCTGTACAGCAATGTCGATTCGCTCAAGGCGCAATTGCAGACCCGCCAGGCCGAGCTGCAGAAGGCCCAGCAGGACTACAACCGACGCAAGGTGTTGGCCGACAGCGGTGCCATCGCCGCCGAGGAAGTCGCCCACTCCCGCGATGACCTGACCGTGGCCCAGGCCGCCGTCAACAGTGCCCGCCAGCAACTCAACACCAGCACCGCGCTGGTCGACGACACGGTGGTCTCGTCGCACCCGGAAGTGATGGCCGCCGCCGCCGACCTGCGCCAGGCCTACCTGGACCATGCCCGCACCACGCTGGTGGCGCCGGTCACCGGCTATGTCGCCAAGCGCACCGTGCAACTGGGCCAGCGCCTGCAGCCGGGCACCGCGACCATGGCGGTGATTCCGCTGGACGAGGTGTGGGTCGACGCCAACTTCAAGGAAACCCAGCTGCGCGACATGCGCATCGGCCAGCCGGTGGAAATCACCGCCGACCTGTACGGCAGCGAAGTGACCTACTCCGGCACCGTCGACAGCCTCGGCGCCGGCACCGGCAGCGCCTTTGCCCTGTTGCCGGCGCAGAACGCCACCGGCAACTGGATCAAGATCGTCCAGCGAGTACCGGTACGTATCCATCTGGCCCCCGAACAGTTGAAGACCCACCCGCTGCGCATCGGCCTGTCCACCGTCGCCGAAGTCGACCTGCACGACCAGAGCGGTCCGGCGCTGGCCCAGCAACCGCCGCAGCAGGCCAGCTATACCACCGAGGTGTACGACCGCCAGCTGGTCGAGGCCGATGACCTGATCGCCCGGCTGATCCACGAGAACAGCGCCACCGGCAAGACGGCCCAGCGATGAGCCAGGCGGCCCCCGCGCAGTTCACCCCGCCGAGCCTGCTGCTGACCACGATCGGGCTGTCCCTGGCGACGTTCATGCAGGTGCTCGACACCACCATCGCCAACGTGGCGTTGCCGACCATTTCCGGCAACCTCGGGGTGAGCTCGGAGCAGGGCACCTGGGTGATCACCTCGTTCGCGGTGAGCAACGCCATCGCCCTGCCACTGACCGGCTGGCTGAGCCGGCGCTTCGGCGAAGTGAAGCTGTTCATCTGGGCCACGCTGCTGTTCGTACTGGCGTCGTTCCTCTGCGGTATCGCCCAGTCGATGCCCGAGCTGGTGTTCTTCCGTGTGCTCCAGGGCGTAGTAGCCGGCCCGTTGTACCCGATGACCCAGACCCTGCTGATTGCCGTGTACCCTCCAGCGAAACGGGGGATGGCCCTGGCGTTGCTGGCGATGGTCACGGTGGTCGCGCCGATTGCCGGGCCGATCCTCGGCGGCTGGATCACCGACAGCTACAGTTGGCCGTGGATCTTCTTCATCAACGTGCCGATCGGCCTGTTCGCCGCCGCCGTGGTGCGCCAGCAGATGCGCACGCGACCGGTGGTCACCAGCCGCCAGCCCATGGACTACATCGGCCTGCTGACCCTGATCGTCGGTGTCGGCGCCTTGCAGGTGGTGCTCGACAAGGGCAACGACCTGGACTGGTTCGAGTCGTCGTTCATCGTCATCGGCACGCTGATCTCGGTGGTGTTCCTGGCGGTGTTCGTCATCTGGGAGCTGACCGACCGCCACCCGGTGGTCAACCTGCGCCTGTTCGTGCACCGCAACTTCCGCATCGGCACCCTGGTGCTGGTGGGCGGCTACGCGGGGTTCTTCGGCATCAACCTGATCCTGCCGCAATGGCTGCAGACCCAGATGGGCTACACCGCCACCTGGGCGGGCCTGGCGGTGGCGCCGATCGGCCTGTTGCCGGTGCTGATGTCGCCGTTCGTGGGCAAGTACGCGCACCGTTTCGACCTGCGCCTGCTGGCCGGTATCGCCTTTCTGGCAATCGGCACCAGCTGCTACATGCGCGCCGGTTTCACCAACGAGGTGGACTTCCTGCATATCGCTTTGGTGCAGCTGTTCATGGGCATCGGCGTGGCGCTGTTCTTCATGCCGACCCTGAGCATCCTGCTGTCGGACCTGCCACCGCACCAGATCGCCGACGGCTCGGGGCTGGCGACGTTCCTGCGCACCCTGGGTGGCAGTTTCGCCGCGTCGCTGACCACCTGGATCTGGATCCGTCGGGCCGACCAGCACCATGCTTATCTGAGCGAGCACATCAGCACCTTCGAGCCGGCCACCCGCCAGACCCTGGAACAACTGGGCGGAGCCAGCCCGCAGAACTACGCGAAGCTGGAGCAGATCCTCAACAGCCAGGCGTACATGATGTCGACGGTGGACTACTTCACCTTGCTGACCTGGGTGTTCGCCGGGTTGATCCTGTTGGTGTGGCTGGCCAAACCACCGTTCACGGCCAAGGCTGGGCCGGCGTCGGCGGGGCATTGATCCCGGCGCTAGTCAGCGCATCGCCGGCAAGCCGGCTCCCACAGCGATTGTGCATGCCTGCTGCTTTTCTGTGGGAGCTGGCTTGCCAGCGATGAGGCCAAGCCAGGTTTTCAAATGATGGTATTTCCCCTAGTCTTGAAGGTCTTTTCCAGACTACTTGGCAGGCTCATGGACAAGGTCATCGTCATTACCGGCGCCAGCCGGGGCATCGGCGCCGCCACCGCGTTGCTGGCGGCGCAACAGGGTTACCGCATCTGCATCAACTACCACGCTGATGACCAGGCCGCCGAGGCGATGCTGGCGCAGGTCCGCGCGCTGGGGGCCGAGGCCATCGCGGTGCGCGCCGACGCCAGCGTCGAGGACGAAGTGGTGCGGCTGTTCCAGTGCGTCGACCAGGAGCTCGGGCCAGTCACCGCGCTGGTCAACAATGCCGGCACCATCGGCCAGCAGAGCCGGGTCGAGGAGATGTCCGAGTTTCGCCTGCTCAAGGTGATGAAGACCAACGTGGTCGGGCCGATGCTGTGCGCCAAGCATGCCTTGCTGCGCATGGCCCGACGGCATGGCGGGCAGGGCGGGGCGATCGTCAATGTGTCGTCGGTGGCCGCGCGTTTGGGTTCGCCCAACGAGTATGTCGACTACGCCGCGTCCAAGGGCGCGCTGGATACCTTCACCCTCGGCCTGGCCAAGGAAGTGGCGGGCGAGGGGGTACGTGTCAATGGCGTGCGGCCTGGGTACATCCACACCGGGTTCCACGCCCTGAGCGGCGATCCGGATCGGGTCGGCAAGCTCGAGCCTGGCCTGCCGATGGGGCGTGGCGGCCAGCCTGAGGAAGTGGCCGAAGCGATCCTATGGCTGCTTTCGGACAAAGCATCCTACTCGACCGGCAGCTTCATCGACCTGGGTGGCGGCCGCTAGGGGTCTGTCTCGCAACTAAGCTGCTCACTTTTGGCGGCGCCTTGGCCGAACACCGCTCGCCAGAAGAACACGTAGTACCGAGACAGGACACTCGCATGCCTCAGTCCTGCAGCATCCGGTTAACCCGCGTCGCCAGTTGCTTCAAGGAAAACGGTTTGGTGAGCACGCTCATGCCTTCCTCGAGGGCGCCATCGCGCAGGGCGGCCGTTTCGTCGTAGCCGGTGACGAACAGCACCTTCAAACCTGGGTAGCGCAGGCGCAATGCACCGGCCACTTGCCGGCCATTGAGGCCGCCCGGCAAGCCAACGTCACTGATCAGCAGGTCTGGTGCGGTGCTCGCCTGGAGCGCCGCCAGCACCTGGGGGCCGTTTTCGTACATCTGTGCCTGATGACCCAGGTCCTCCAGGACCTCCCCGATCACCACCCGCATGGCCACCTCGTCCTCGACCACCACAACGTGCCGTGCGGCCTGAGCGCTCGGCACGGGTATAGCCGCGTCAATCGGCGCAGGCATGCGCGGCGCCGCGCTGTGATGACGTGGCAGGTAGAGGTTCACGCATGTGCCTTGCCCAAGTATCGAATCGATCTTTATCTGCCCCCCGGACTGGCGCACGAAACCGAAGATCATCGAGAGACCAAGACCGGTCCCCTGGCCAAGCGGTTTGGTGGTGAAGAACGGATCCACCGCCCTGGCCAGCACCTGAGGGTCCATACCGCGCCCAGTGTCGCTCACACTGATTCGCACGTACTGCCCGGGGCTCAGGTCCAGGGGCGCGGCCTGGTGTTCGTCGAGCGCCACATTGTGGCAGGTGATGCTGACCGTGCCACTGGCGACGATGGCGTCGCGGGCGTTGATGCATAGATTGAGCAGCGCGCTTTCCAGCTGCGGTGGGTCGATGCGCACCGTCCAGAGGTCATCGTCGCTTTGGCAATACACCTCGATATGCGGCCCGACACTACGGGCAATCAGATCACGCATGCCGTCGACCAGCGCAGTTACCGCCGTTGGCTCGGGCAGCAAGGTCTGTTGCCGGGAAAATGCCAGCAGACGATGTACCAGCGAGGCGGCACGTTGCGCCGCGTCCTGGGCATTGCCCAGCAGCGGGGGCACAGCGTCGTGACGTTGCTGCTGCAGGCGTTGCCCGGCCAGGTCAAGCGCGCCGAGTATGCCGCCGAGCAGGTTGTTGAAGTCATGGGCGACACCGCCGGTGAGCTGCCCCACGGCTTCCATCTTCTGCGCTTGGCGCAAGGCGTGCTCGGCGTGCGCCAGACGTTGTTGCTCCTCGATTCGTTCCGTGACGTCGTAGGCGAACAGATAGGCGCCAAGGGGATCGTCGCCGCTACCGAGCAAGGGGGCGAAGCGCATTTCGTAGTGTCGCCGTCCATCGCCTTGACCGAACGCTTCGATGGTCATGAAGGCTTCCCCGGCCAGTGCCCTGCGCCACAGCGCCAATGAGCGTTGGCAATCGTCCGTGGCGGCAGCGAACTCAACCGACAATGGTGCGACGATTTCGGGCTGAAAGGCGAAGATGCGCTGGAACTCGACGCGGGTGGCGGCATTGATGGCCTGCCAGCGCATCTGCCTGTCCACCACCTGCACACACGCGACACTGGCGTCGATCAGGTCGGCGAATACCTTGCGTTCGGCCAGCGCCTGTTCGATGCGTTGTTCCAGTTGCGTATTGAGCACTTGTAAGGCCATTTCGGCGCGCTTGCGCGCAGTCACGTCGCGAAAGATGACCGCTACCTGATGATGCTCGGCGGGTTCGACACGAATCGCCGCCAGCCCTAGGTAGCGGTTGGTGGCATACAGTTCGTGCTCGAAGTAGATCGGCTCACCGGTGCGCGCCACATGGCCGAAGCGTTCCAGCCAGATGTCGGCTTCATCGGGAATGACTTCGCGCAGTGTGCGTCCGACCACATCGGGCAGGCCGGCATGACGGCAATAGGCAGGGTTGGCCATCAGGTGGTGGTAGTCGACCCATCGGCCATCCGCGCCGGCGATGAACTGAATGATGCAGAAGCCTTCTTCCATGGTCTCGAACAGGAAACGATAGCGCTCGGCCTCGCGAACTTGCTCGCGTAGTTGCCCAAGCTCGCGCGTAAGGCAGGCATTGCGGTCGCGTTCCTGATCGAGCGCCTCACGCAGGGTATGCAGCTGGTCATGGCTCTCGCTGTGGGAGCGAAGCGACATCGACGGGACTCCTTGTCAGTGTGAGTTGCTTCATGTGTTCGAGTATTGCTCGAACGCGAAAGGTTTGGGCAGCACCCCCGGTACTGCATTCCTCTCCTGGCGCAAAACTTCGTTTGCCATCGCTCGACTGGCCCCGTGGCGATCGAGTGGCGGGCTGGTGTTTAGCGTCAAACCGTGGCAGGTCCATGGCGAGCTGCGCTGAGCAGCTGATCTACTTGTGAGGTCAGGAGTGTCAGCTCGAAAGGCTTGTGCAGCAGGGCGGTCCGCGTGGCGGTATTGAGCCTGTCGATCTCCAGGTCATTGCCGTAACCGGTAATGAACAACACCGGCAGTTCATCGTCGTACTCCCGATAAGCATTGGCCACTTGGTAGCCATCGACAGCGCCCGGCAGCCCTATATCGGCAATTATCAAGGCCGGACGCAGCCCCTGGCTGAGCGCCTGTACGGCACGGGTACCCTCGGCATAGGTTTGCACACGATACCCGCGCTCCTCGAGGACTTCGCGGATGACCATGCGTAGCGTCGGCTGGTCTTCGACCAAAACGATGCAGCGGTTGGTGTTGGATGGGCTTGGGGAGACGGTCGGGTAAGCGCTGGAAGCACCCAGCAGTTCCGCGCTGTCGTTGCGTGGCAGGTAGAGGTTGATGCGCGTGCCGCCTTGCGGCGTGCTGTCGATATCCAGGTGTCCGCCGGACTGGCGTATCAGCCCATAGGCCATGGACAGACCCAGGCCGGTGCCCTGGCCTAGCGGCTTGGTGGTGAAGAACGGCTCGATGGCCCGGGTGGTGATGTTCTCGGGCATGCCGCAGCCGGTGTCCTCCACCACGATCTTCAAGTAGTCGCCGGGCTCGAGCTGCAAGCTGGCGGCCTGGATCGCATCGAGTGCGCAATTCTGGCAGCCAATGCGCAGCATGCCGCCTTTGAGCATGGCATCACGGGCGTTGATGCACAGGTTGAGCAGGGCGCTTTCCAGCTGCGGGGGATCGACGCGCACCAGCCATTGCCCGGGCAGCGTCGCATCGACGAAGAGGATGTTGCTGTCGATCGAACTGTGGATCAGGTCATGCATGCCGGCCACCAGGTGGTGTACGTCCACCGCCTGCGGCATCAGCGCCTGCTGGCGGGCGAACGCCAGCAGGCGCTGGACCAGCGAGCTTGCACGCGAGGCGTTCTGCTGGACAATGCCCAGCATGTGTCTGCAGGCCTCGGCGCGACCTTCATTCAGGCGTTTCTCCGCCAGTTCCAGCGCGCCCAGAATGCCGCCCAGAAGGTTGTTGAAGTCATGGGCGATCCCGCCTGTCAGCTGGCCGATCGCTTCCATCTTTTGCGATTGGCGCAAGGCTTCCTCGGTCTGGCGCAGTTGTTCCTGCTCTTGGATCCGGGCCGTGATGTCGTAGGCGAACAGGTAACCGCCCTGGATCTGTCCTTCTGCGTCGATCAATGGGTTGTAGCGCATGTCGTAATGGCGCTGAGTCCCGGGAGTACCGACGCTGATGGTCTGGGCGAAGGCCTCGCCTGCCAGTACGCGCGGCCAAACCGGCTCGAGGCTGCGCATGATTTCCGGCTGCATGGCCATGATCTTGGGAATGTGATCGCCTACCTTGGGCGTGAAGTCGTGCAGCCGCTCGAACGTCTCGCGGGCCGTTCGGTTGATGGCGATCAGACGCAGGTCGCGATCGGCGGCGAACACGTTGGCCAGGCTATGGTCGACGAGCTCGCCCAGCAGCTTGTTGTTGGTCGTGGCTTCGTCAGCGCGTTTTCTCGCGCTTGCGAGCAGGGTGTTGGTGATCTGGTCGCTGGCTGGGATGCCGGTGAACAGTACCGCCACCCGTCGATCACAGGGTGGGCCAAGGGGGTAGGCGGCAATGGAAAGATGCCGGTCGGTGGCGACCAGTCGTTGTTCGAAGTGGGCCGGCTGCCCGGTACGCACCACCTCGGCGAAGCGCAGCACCCAGGAATCGGCTTCGTCCGGGATGAGTTCGCGGACGGTCTGCCCCATGTGTTTGGGGTGCGCGGTGTGATGCACGCAGGCAGCATTGTTCAGAATGTAGCGGTAGTCACTGAGGGCACCCTCGGGACCGTCGAGCATTTCCAGGACGCAAAAGCCCTCGGTCATGTGGCTGCGCAGCAAGGCGAAACAGGCGCGCTCGAACTGATGCTGGGCAACTTGGGCTTCGAGTTCGGCGATGCGCGCAAGCAAGTGTTCGCGGGAAGGGGCATCGGACATGGACAGGCACCCGTCGGGAAGTGGTGCCACTATAGCCGCCTGGGCGGTGCCTGCCAAAGGTCAGAACGAGCGCACGATGCGCCCCAGGGTTTCCATGGCTTGCTCCGCGCCGTCGCCCCAAGGGCTGCCGTAGTTGAGGCGGATGCAGTTGCCGAAGCGCCGGGTGGGCGAGAAGATCGGCCCCGGGGCGATGCTGATGCCCTGGGCCAGCGCCATGTGGAACAGCTTCAGCGCGTCCATCTGCTCGGGCAGCTCCAGCCACAGGAAGTAGCCGCCGGAAGGCTGGCTGACCCGGGTCTGCGCCGGGAAGTGACGGGCGATGGCGGCGAGCATGTTGGCTTGCTGGCCTTCCAGCGCGTAGCGCAGCTTGCGCAGGTGGCGATCGTAACCGCCGTGCTGCAGGTAGTCGGCGATCGCCGCCTGGGCCGGCATCGAGGCGCACAGCGAGGTCATCAGCTTGAGCCGCTCGATCTTCTGCGCGAAGCGCCCGGCGGCGACCCAGCCGATGCGGTAGCCGGGGGCCAGGCTCTTGGCGAACGAGCCGCAATGCATCACCAGCCCTTCGGTGTCGAAGGCCTTGGCCGGTTTCGGCGCCTGCTGCGAGTAATACAGCTCGGCGTAGACATCGTCCTCGATCAGTGGCACCTGGTGGCGGCGCAACAGCTCGACCAGTTCCTGCTTCTTGGCCTCCGGCATGCTCGCGCCCACCGGGTTCTGGAAGTTGGTCATGCACCACACGGCCTTGACCGGGTGTTTGTCCAGGGTCTGGGCCAGCACGCCGAGGTCCATGCCCTCGCGCGGATGCACCGGGATTTCCACCGCCTTGAGCTTGAGGCGCTCGAGCACCTGCAGGCAGGCGTAGAAGGCCGGCGCTTCGATGGCTACCAGGTCGCCGGGTTGGGTCACTGCCTGCAGGCACAGGTTCAACGCTTCCAGCGCGCCGTTGGTGATCAGCAGCTCCTCCATCGGCAGCATCAGCCCACCCACCATGTAGCGCAGGGCGATCTGCCGGCGCAGTTGCGGGTTGCCCGGCGACAGGTCGGTGACCACCATGCGCGGGTCCATGGCCCGGCTGGCGCTGGCCAGCGAGCGTGACAGGCGCTGCAGCGGGAACAGGGTCGGGCTGGGGAAGGCCGAGCCGAACGGCACGGTGTGTGGGTCTTTGATCGAGTCGAGGATCGAGAACACCAGGCCGCTCACATCGACATCGGTGGACTCGCTGGCCGGCGCCTGGGGCTGCGGCTCACAGAACGGCCGCGGTGCGTGGGCGTTGACGAAGTAGCCCGAGCGTGGCCGGGCGCGAATCAGGCCGCGGCGTTCCAGCAGGTAGTAGGCCTGGAACACGGTGGACGGGCTGACCCCGTGGGTCTGGCTGGCGTAGCGTACCGAAGGCACCCGCTGGCCGGGGCCTAGCACCCCGGAGCGGATCAGTTCGGCAATGTCGTCGGCGAATCGTTCGTAGCGTTTCATTATGGTTTTGGCAGGCAAGGTGAAGGTCAGTGTAAGGGATCAGCGATTCATCGGCGCGACGAAACGGCTGCGTGCGGTGCTGCGGATCCCCGGCTGGTCGCTGTCCTGGATTTCGAAGGTCAGCTCCTGGGAACTGCTGGTCGGCCGGTCGGCAAGCATCGCCACCGACACCGGCAATTCGCTCATCTCGCCCGAGGCGAGGGTGAACTCGGTACGGCCATGCAGCTCGAAACCGTCGGCGTCCACCAGGCGCAGGCGATAGTGCTGCGGTTCCTGAGTCTTGTTGATGATCTTGAGCAGGTAAATGTTCTCGATCTGCCCCAAGGCGTTCTCGCGGAACAGGCCACGGTCCTTGATCACGTCCATCGACACCATCGGGCGCATCTGCAGGGCGAGCACCAGGGCGCCGATCATCACCGTCAGCGCGGCGGCGTAGCCGAGCAGGCGAGGGCGCAGCCAGTGGGTCTTGCCGCCTTGCAGATTGTGTTCGGACTTGTAGCCGATCAGGCCACGGGCATAGCCCATCTTGTCCATCACCCCGTCGCAGGCGTCGATGCAGGCGGCGCAGCCGATGCAGGCCATCTGCAGGCCTTCGCGGATATCGATGCCGGTGGGGCATACCTGCACGCACAGGGTGCAGTCGATGCAGTCGCCCAGGCCCTGGCTGCGCGCATCGCTGCCTTTCTTGCGCGGGCCACGGGCTTCGCCGCGGCTGGGGTCGTAGGCCACCGCCAGGGTGTCCTTGTCGAACATCACGCTCTGGAACCGTGCATAGGGGCACATATGCATGCACACCGCCTCGCGCAGCCAGCCGGCGTTGAGGTAGGTGGCGGCGGTGAAGAACAGCACCCAGAACAAGGCCACGCCACCCAGCTCGAAGGTGAGCAGTTCGGCGGCCAGCGGGCGGATCGGCGTGAAGTAGCCGACGAAGGTCAGCCCGGTGAGCACGCCAATGGCCAGCCACAGACCATGCTTGAGGCTACGCCGGGCGATCTTCTCCACGCCCCACGGTGCGGCGGCCAGCTTAATGCGCTGGTTGCGGTCGCCCTCGGCGATTTTCTCGCACCACATGAACAGCCAGGTCCAGGTGCTTTGCGGGCAGCTGTAGCCGCACCAGACGCGTCCGGCGAACACGGTGATGGCGAACAGGCCGAAGGCGCAGATGATCAGCAGCGCCGACAGCAGAATGAAGTCCTGCGGCCAGAAGGTCGCGCCGAAGATATGGAACTTGCTGTCGGCCAGATCCCAGAGCACGGCCTGGCGGTCGCCCCATTGCAACCAGGCGGTGCCGAAGAACAGCACGAACAGCAAGCCGGCGAAGGCGATCCGCAGGTTGCGGTAGAAGCCGGTGAAGCTGCGTGTATGAATGCCACCGGCCACCTGGCTTTTGCTCTTGTGGGTGGTGGGGGCAATCTCGATGACTCGGAAGGGGATTCTGTCGCTCATGGTTCGTCGCTCATCAGGCCTCGATCAGGCCAGGGCACTATGGCCCGCGATCTGTTTTCAGCACAGGTCCAGGTATCGAGATAAAAACCATATCAGATGATGGGTTGGTTTGTTGAGGCCTTGTATTTCGGGGCGTGGAGTGCAGGCATGCAGATGCCTGCGGCTATCCACCGCACCTTTGCTGGTACGGCTTTGCTGCCTGAAAATTCAGCACGGAGGCCTCCTGAGGAATGTTCAGCCCTTTATTCTGGGCGGCCTGCACACTGTGGATGCTTGAGTTGGCGACCAGTGTTTTTCCAGAAGCTAGACCGCCAGAAGCAATACTCCCCAAACCCGCCATGTGTTTGCGGGCCCATCTCCGGCCCCCCGATGGGGAATCTAGTCAAATGGACGCGCTGTCTAAGTTGAGGGTCGCCGCCAGGAAAAATATCCTCTGCAGTCCTAACTATATTCCACCAAGAGCCTGCTGTACGGTCTTTGTACGAATTGACAGAGCCGAATATAAAATCTATCCAGTTTAGCAAGCTCCCCCTTGGTAAAAAATCATAGTATACATTTTCTCCAATTTCGCGATAAGGGTCCAGGCTCAAGTTATAAAACCTGGCTTCTTTATGATTTGCGCTCTGCATCCATGGAACAATTACATTCTCAACATCTTTGATTCGCGCCGCTGCGCCCATGAAAACAATATTATCTACATTTAGTCTAGGGTGCCTCACAAGAATGTCGGTAGAAACTATAGCGCCCATGCTGTGGCCAATAATATTTATTTTTACGTCTTTTAGGCTGCTATCTCGAGCCCATTCCGCTAGCAACTTGGTGGCTGCAGTATCCGCATACCGAGGCACATCCTGCTTATCGTCGCCGTCGGAAGACTTAGATGCTGGAAGCTCACCTTCATATGCCTGTTTTTTTGTAAGAACAAGGTCGGCGCGACGTAACATCGAATCCCATGCTCCTGTTCCCAGGCCATCTAGGAAAGGGGCAGTTAAAAATTTCACCGGGTTCCAAACAGTCCAGTATGCGTTTCCAACACCGGTGTAAGGCTCCCTGCTGTGTACTGAAAAGTGCTGATGATCAAGTTCCGCTGCTCGCAATTTGTAATTTCTTTCATCGACTGTTTCCACGCCCTTGGCGACAATTACAGTGTCAGCAATTTCTTTGTATGTTGCTGCCGGAATTCTAGATACAGACCGAGCGGCGTCTTCCACAAATACAAAAGGAGAGCTCACTCCGCCTAAAACAGGACGGCTAAGCCCCTTTCTTATCCTGAATAGATGATCGAAGTAATTGGTGAATGGGCCACTATCCCAGCATATGAATACCGGATACTGCCCGTCTTTGATCATATCCCTGGAAAATTTTCTCGCTCGCTCAGTAGCGCCATCAAAAACATTCAAGCCACCATGCACAAATAAAGTGAGGCGCAGTGTTTTTGATTGGCCTTTCGCCTTTTCGTTTGCTGACTTAAATCCACTAATTATCCCTGAGATATATTTCCTTTCGGCTCTATCAACTTCCAGAAAATCTTTTGATTCTGACACTTTTTTTCCGGTTTCAGGATTTAGCAACTCTCCATTTTTATCTATATAGATAGTGTTTGTTTGCGAGTTCACATCATCAATCGCGGAGTCGTTTTTATTCGTCGCGCATCCTGCCGCGAAAAGCAGTGACATGACACTTGCCGCAATGGCTTTCATATGTCCCTACTCCTATAAAGTCGATCAATATCAGGATCCGGGCAAAGTTATATAACTTGACGATATGGCAGTGAAACACCAGGCGATGAAGGATTAATGTAAGCATGGTCATGCTTAATCAGGTTGTTACAATCCACGAAAGCTTTCAGAGAATGACTTTGTGGGGTTCGACCTGCAGGAGAGATTGCATAAAAACCCCTGTCATGGTGGCACTATGCCAATAGGATGGCAGAGACAGGAGCGATGTCAAATACGATGAACCAAAATGGCAAGTAACCTAACAGCAGCGCAGGCCGTGCTTGCAACCTTGAACTGCAGGGGCGCCGGAGTAAATTGCTGGATGGTTAGAGCGCGACCGCGGCGTGTGCAAGGTGCGTAACTCGGCCTGTTATCATGCCCTGTTTCGACGGCGGCAGACCCCATGAACTTGCCATTCGGCCTAGTGCGCAACACACTGATTTAGCTTAAGTACGCTGCCAACCAGCACTTGCTGGCGGACTGTTCACTAAGCCAACAACATCAGTAGGTAAGCTGCGCTGTTGAGCTCACTTTGGCTTTCCGCTACTTACTAGCAACTGCTTGCGGGGACTTTCTCGCGAGCATAGGAACGCTGCCTGATCAGGCGGCGCAAGCTCAGAAGAAGGTGTGAAAACGCCAGGGGCGGCGCGCGCAGGGCCGCCCCGTCTTGCACCGGTCAGAAACTGCCTTTGAGCGTCAGCATGAAGTTGCGCGGCTCGCCGTAGTAGTTACCCCAGCCAGTGGCCCCCACGGTCGAGTAATAGCGCTTGTCCAGCAGGTTGTTGCCGTTCAGTGCCAGGCTCCAGTGTTCGTCCAGGCGGTACTGTACGCGACCGCTCCACAGCGTGTAGCCCGCTTGCTCGATGCTCAGGTTGCCCTGGCGGCGGAAGTTCTCGCTCTGGCTGGATACCCCGGCCCCTACGGTCCAGCGCTCGAGCGCGCCGGCAAGCTGGTAGTCGCCCCAGACTTTGAGCATGTGCCGCGGGATGAAGCTGGAGGTGAAGGTGAGCTCGGTCGGGTCGGTCTGGTTGATGGTGTTCAGGTACTTGGTCTGGGTGTAGGTGTAGCCTGCCAGCAGTTGCAGGCGCTCGATGGGCGAGCCGCTGACCTCGGCCTCGAAGCCCTGGGCGCGCACCTTGCCGCTGTCGGTGTAGCAGTACTGGTCGCCCGAGCCCTTGCAGGTGTCGACGAAGTCGGTTTCGGCGCGGTGCTCCTCGATGGTGCGGAACAGGTTGAAGGCGGTGTTGAGCGCGCCGCCGAACAGTTCACCCTTGATGCCCAGCTCGTAGTTGGCGCCGGTTTTCGGTTGCAGGGCCTGGCCCTGGGCATTCACCAGGTTGCTCTGCGGCTGGAAGATATCGGCGTAGCTGGCGTAGGCGGTCCATTCATCGTTGAGGTCATAGAGCACCGCGGCGAAGGGCGTGACCTGGCCGTTTTCCTGGCTGCGGTTATGCACCCAGTAGTCCCAGGCCTGGGTATAGGAATCGCTTTTGTTGCGGTACCAGCTCACTCGTGAGCCGAGCACCAGGGTCAGCGGCTCGGCCAGCTTCAGGCGCAGGGTGGCGTAGGTGCCGTACTGGGTGGTGGTGGAGTCGGTGGGAACGCTGCCGCCGCGGCTGGGGGCGGTCAGGAATGCGTCCTTGGACGGGTGCGGGAAGGCCGGCGACGGGTCGAACGGATTCTGGGTGCCGCTCAGGCCCATCAGCGCGAAGTAGTCGTGGGTCTGCTGGCGGCTGGCGTTGGCGCCGACGATCAGTTCGTGCTGCAGACCGAACGCCTCGAACTTGCCGTCGAGGTAGCTATCGAAGCCGTAGTCGTCCTGGTCATAGTCGAACCGCCCGGCGTAGCGGCGGATAGCGGCGCTGCCGGCACCGACCGGCACCGCGCCCTCGGCGTAGCCGTACTCGATGTTCTGGTTGTTGTGGGTATAGACCGAGGCGAAGTTCAGACTCCAGTCGTCGTTGAAGCGGTGCTTGAGGTCGGCGAAACCGGTGGTGCGCTGGCTTTGCTGGTCGTTCCAGCTGGCGCCCAGGCAGGTGGAACGCGACAACTTCAGGTCGCTGCCGTCGGCGTAGCGGGGCAGGCCGTGGTAGCAGGGCGAGGCATCGACGTCCTCATAGGCCAGGCCGACGCCCAGGGTGGTGTCGGGCGTAACATCCCAGTCGAGGGCGCCGTACAGCACCTGATCCTGGCGCTTGGCATTGTCGTAGAAGTACTGGCGGTCCTGCAGGGTAGCCACGGCGCGGCCGCGCACGGTGCCCGACTCGTTCAGCGGGCCGCCCACGTCGACCTGGCCACGGTAATTGTCCCAGGTGCCGGCGGAAAGGGTCAGCGTGGTCTGGGCTTTGTCCTGGCCGCGCTTGCGCACGAAGTTGACGCCACCTGCCGATGAGCCGGAACCTTTCATCATGCCGGCCGCGCCCTTGAGGATCTCGACCCGGTCGTAGAAGGCCATGTCGCTGGAGAAGCTGTTGGCCTGCACGTAGTTGCCGCCCACGTCCAGCGGCACGCCGTCGTACTGGTACTGGCCGTCGAGGTTGAAGCCACGGGAGTAGAAGTACTTGCCGCCCATGGGCGAGTCGTAGACGGTGATGCCGGGGGTCTTGTCGAGCACCTGCTCCAGGGTGTTGAGGTTCTGGTCGTCGAGCATCTTGCGGGTCATGACCGTGACCGACTGCGGTGTCTCCTTGAGCGTATGCACGCCTTTGCCGATGGTCACCGCCCGCGCTGCATAGGACTGGGTGCCCTCGCTGGTGGCATCGAGGCGGTTGGCGTCGATGGTCAACGGCCCCAGCTCCATCGCGGGGCCATTGTCAGCCGGGACCAGCACATAGCCGCCATTGCCCTGGCGCTGGGCTTGCAGCCCGCTGCTGCCGAGCAGGCGCAGCAGGCCTTCCTCAACGCTGTAGCTGCCGTCGAGCCCAGGGGTGGAGAGATGGCGGGTCTGCTCGGTGTCGAACGAAATGGTCACCCCCGCCTGCACGCCGAACTGGGTGATGGCGTTGCCCAGGGGGCCGGCTGCGATGTGGTAGGCGGTCTGGCTGATGGCCAGGGCGTCGATCGGCGCGAACATCAGGCCAGGCGCGGTGGCGAGGGACAGGCCGAGGGTGAACCGGTGGATGGCGTGGCGCAGGCGGGTGCTGGGCTGGAGCAGGGGCATTGGGTGATCCTTGCGTGTCATGGCGGAAAGTCGCTGTCGTCGCGGCTTGTGTCATGGACGGACGAGAATCGAAATCAGCAAGATTGCGAAAAACTTTTTTTGCATCGGGTTCAGGCAGGCTCGACGCTCACCCAGTAGCGGCTCAGGTAGTACACCTTCACTGGCAGGGATTTCGGCAGGTTCGCCAGGGCGATATCGGTGTCATCGATGGCGAATGAGCCGGAAATGCGCATGCCCTGGATGGAAGGCGCGCAACGCAGTACGCCGGGGCGGTAGCGGCCCAGTTCGGCGATGAAATCCCCCAGGCGCCAGTCGTTCACGCTGAGCATGCCCTGGACCCAGGCCGCGGAATCGGCAGGCAGGGCCTGGGCGTGGCCGATCGCGTCGCGGTCAAAGCCGGCCTGCTGGCCGGCGTCCAGGCGCAACACCTGGTCGAGGTGGCGTAGCGGGCGTATCTCGACGGCTGACTGCAACACGCCGGCCTGCGTCTGCTGCGTTGTTTGGCGCACACTGAACCGCGTGCCCAGCGCACGCACGCTGCCGTTGTCGGTATGCACGATGAACGGGCGGTGGGTGGCATCGCTGGCGGTGCTGATCAGGATCTCGCCGCGATACAACTGGATCGCCCGCACCTGGGCGTCGAAGCGTACGTCGAGTGCGGTGTCGACGTTCAGCTCCAGCTGTGAACCGTCGTCCAGGTGCAGCGAGCGCCGTTCACCGCTGCCGGTGCGCTGCTGGGCGAGCAGGGCGCGATAGGGCACCTGCTCGCTGGCCAACCAGGTACCGCCACCGACTGCCAGTAGCAGGCCCAGCACCTTGAGCACCTCGCGGCGCTGCGCTTGGGCCGCGCCCAGGCCCGACAGCGCGGCTTGGCGCGGCAGAGCTGACCACTGGCGTTGAAGTTTCTCCACCCGCGCCCAGGCTTCGGCATGCGCGGGGCTCGCGGCCAGCCAATCGCGCCAGGCCTGGGTCCGTGCTGTGTCGGCATCACCGTCATTGAGTTGCACGTACCAGGTGGCGGCTGCCTCGAGGGTCTTCAGGTCCACTGGCCGGCCCTCAATTGTCGACCACCAGCAGGCAGCGGGTCATGGCCCGGATCAGGTGGTTCTTCACTGTAGTGATCGATACATCGAAGCGTTCGGCGACCGCCGCGTAGGTCAGGCCTTCCAGTTGCACCGCAAGGAAGATGTCACGGGTCCTGGGGCCCAGCTCGTCGAGCAGTGCATCGACCGCTACCAGCATTTCGATGATCGACAGGCGCGTCTCCGGCGACACTTCGACCGGCTCCGGGCGCAAGGCCAGGGCCTGCAGGTAGGCCTGCTCGATGGCGCGGCGCCTGACTTTGTCGATCAACAGTGCGCGGGCAATGGCGCTGAGGTAGCTGCGCGCCTCGCGAATGGGGCCCGGGTTGCGGGCAGTCATCACCCGCAGGAAGGTGTCGTGGGCCAGGTCGGACGCATCGGCGGCATTGCCCAGGCGTGCGCGCAGCCAGCTTTTCAGCCAGCTGTTGTTTTCGCAGTACAGCTGGTGAAGCGCCGAGCGGTCGAGCGTCGACATAGAGCGGGATCCAGGATGTAAATGGTAATTGCTCGCATTGTCTCGGGGTGGCGGGGGGATTGCAAGGTCCGGCTGGTCTGTCGCACCCAGCTCAACTGATGAAAATTATCCTCGATACCAGCTCCGCGCTGTTCTTGGCCTGCAACTTCTTCATCAGCCGCGCCCGATGCACCTCCACCGTCCGGTGCGATATCCCCAGCTGCCGCGCCACTTCCTTGCAGGTCAGCCCGTTGACGATATGCGATGAAATCTGCCGCTCCCGCGGCGTCAGTTGCACCGCGGGCGCCGGCTGCCGGTCGAGCCGTTCGAAATGCCAGACCATCAGCTTGAACGGATCGTCCGTGGTCAGCGTGAAGCCCTGGGCCCGGGCCCAGAACACCTCGCCATTGCGGTGCTGCATGAAGCGCTCGTCTGAGTAGAAGGCGCCCAGCCCGTTGCGCAAACAGTGCTCGCTGCGCTCGCCGATGCTCTGGTAGTCGGCCTGGGAAGGGTAGAGCAGCAAGGTCAGGTGCCCGCGCAGTTCCTCGCGGGTGTAGCCGAACAGCCGGGCAAAGGCCTCGTTGCAGTCGAGCATGCGCCGATGCCCGGTGATCAATTGGGGTGCGGGTGACACCTGGAACGCCAGGCGCTCGAGGTCCGGGGAGGCGTGGGTGGGTACGGTCATCAGGCTTCCTGCCTCGGTGCTTATGGTCATGCCCCGTAAGGCTCACTACTTACTCGTGTACGTAGTTGCCCCAACTAGCGTGGGATTCGGGTGCTGACACATTGTATGCAATACCCGCTTCAAGGACAGAAGAAAACACCATGTTCCACGATTCCGTCGCCATCGTCGCCGCCGCGCACAGCCCTTTCGGTCGTTTGGATGGCCTGAACCTCGAAGACCTGATCGTCCAGGTTACCCGTGATGCCTTGCAGGATGCAGGCATCGACGCCGCCGAGATCGACGCGCTGTTTCTCGGCCATTTCAACTCGGGCCTGGTGGCCGACGGCTTCCCCGCCTCGCTGATGCTGCAGGCCGACCCGCAACTGCGCTTCAAGCCCGCCACCCGCTGCGAGAACGCCTGCGCCTCGGGCTCGGCGGCGATCCAGGCCGGGATCAACGCGATCCGCAGCGGCGCCGCCGAGCTGGTGCTGGTAGTCGGCGCGGAGAAGATGACTGGCAACAGCACGGTCGAGGTCACCCGGGCACTGGCCGGTGCCGGTTACCAGAACGCCTTGCAGGAGGCCGGCCTGAGTTTTGCCCAGCTGTTCGGCCAGGTTGCCCAGCAATACACCGAGCGCTACCACAGCCCACTGGCATCGATGGCGGCGATCGCGGTGAAGAACCACGCCAACGCCATGGCCAACCCGCTGGCGCAGATGCACCGGGTGATGGACTTCGAGCACTGCAACCAGGTGTCGCCGAGCAACCCGCTGATCGCGGCGCCCCTGCGCCTGACCGACTGCTCGCTGATCAGCGACGGTGCTGCGGCGATCATCCTGGCTTCGCCCGCCCGCGCCCGTTCGATGCGGCGCCAGGTGGCGATCCGCTCGATGGTCCAGGTCAATGACTTCCTGCCGCTGTCGCGTCGCGACATGCTGGCCTTCGAGGGGCCGCAGCGGGCCATCCACGGGGCGCTGCGCGAGGCGGGGGTGACCCTCAACGACCTGAGTTTCGCCGAGGTGCACGACTGCTTCACCATCGCCGAACTGCTGATCTACGAAGCCATGGGCCTGGCGCCGCGTGGCGAGGGGCACCGCGCCCTGGACGACGGCATCGTGCGCCAGGGTGGGCGCTTGCCGGTGAACCTGTCCGGCGGGCTCAAGGCCAAGGGGCATCCGGTGGGGGCAACCGGGGTGTCGATGCATGCCCTGGGCTTCGCCCAGCTGACCGGCAAGCCCATCGGCCTAGGCGTGCCCAACGCCGAGTTCGGCCTGTTGTTCAACATGGGCGGGATGGCGGTGGCCAACTACGCCAGCGTGCTGCAAGCCGTCAGGGTCTGAGCCATGAACATCGCCCATTGGTTGCAGGATGCGGCCCAGCGTTGGCCTGGGCGGCCGGCGTTGTTCGAGGGGATGCGGCAGATCGCCGACTACCGGATGTTTGCCACCCAGGTGCGGGCACGGGCGCTGGAGCTGCGTCACGTGCATGGCATCGAGCCGGGTGAGCGGGTGGCGCTGTTGATGAAGAACAGCTGCGACTACCTGCAACTGCTCTATGCGATCTGGTGGTGCGGTGCGGTGGCGGTGCCGATCAACCACAAACTACACGCCCTGGAAGCCGCGTGGATCGCCGGCAATGCCGGGGCGCGGCTGATCTTCACCGACGAGGGCCAGCTGTTCGCCGACCTGGCATTGCCGAACGGTTGTCGCGAGCTGGCCACGCCTGTCCAGCGCATGCCGGGGTTGCCGGCCAGCGATGAGCTGCAGGCGCCGCACCCACGCCTGGACAGCGACCTGGCCTGGCTGTTCTACACCTCCGGCACCACCGGGCGTTCCAAGGGCGTGATGCTGTCCCATGGCAACCTGATTGCCATGTCGCTGTGCTATCCGCTGGACGTCGACCCGGTAGCCGCCGATGACGCCGTGGTCTATGCCGCGCCGATGTCCCACGGCGCGGGGCTGTACAACTTCATCCACGTGCGCTGCGGCGCCCGGCACGTGATGCCCCTGTCCCGTGGTTTCCAGGCGGCGGAGCTGTTCACCCTGGCGCGATCGCTGGGGCAGGTCAGCCTGTTCGCCGCGCCGACCATGGTCAAGCGCATGGTCGAGCATGCGCGTCAGCAGGGCTATGCCGGCGAAGGCATCAAGACCATCGTCTATGGCGGCGGCCCGATGTACCTGGCGGACCTGGTGGATGCCTTGGATACCTTCGGCCCGCGCCTGGTGCAGATCTATGGCCAGGGCGAATGCCCGATGACCATCAGTGCATTGTCCCGCGAGGCCATCGCCGACCGTGGCAACCCTGGCTGGCCGGCCATCGCCGCTTCCGTTGGCCGGGCCCAGGCCTGCGTGGAGGTGCGCGTGGTCGATGGCACGGGCCGGGAGACGGCGACCGGCGAGGCAGGAGAGATCGTCGTGCGCGGCCCAGTGGTGATGCAGGGTTACTGGGACAATCCCCAGGCCACCGCGGCGGCCCTGGTGGATGGCTGGCTGCACACCGGCGATATCGGCTTTCTCGACGGCCAGGGCTACTTGTCGCTGACCGACCGCAGCAAGGACGTGATCATTTCCGGGGGCAGCAACATCTACCCCCGCGAGGTCGAGGAAGTGCTGATCCAGCACCCCGAAGTGTTCGAAGCCTGCGTGGTGGGTGAAGCCGACGCCGAGTGGGGCGAGTCGGTGGTGGCCTTCGTCGTGCCGCGCACGGCAGGCAGCCTCGACTCCCAGGCACTCAATCAGTGGTTCCTGGCGCGCATGGCCTCGTTCAAAAAACCGAAGAAGTACCTGTTCTGCGCCGAGCTGCCGAAAAACAGCTATGGCAAGATTCTCAAGACCCAGTTGCGCCAATGGCTGCAAGACCCGGACGGGTCGCTCGGCAGCGCTTGAGCCGCGACATTTCATGGAAAGCGACACGACAGGAGTTACCCGCATGGGCATGTCACCCGCCAACACCCAGCGCCAACGGCGCCGGGCTTTCATCGGCGCCACCACTGGTCACCTGATCGAGTGGTACGACTACGGCGTCTACGGCTTCCTGGCCTTGTATATCGGCAAGGCCTTCTTTGTCTCTGACGACCCTACCAGCAGCCTGCTGGCGAGCTTCGCGGCCTTTGCCCTGAGCTTCTTCATCCGCCCCCTGGGCGGGCTGTTCTTCGGCCCGCTGGCGGACAAGATCGGCCGCCGCCGCACGCTGATCACGGTGCTGGTGATGATGGCCGGCTCCACCTTTCTGCTCGGCCTGCTGCCGACCTACGCCAGCATCGGCATCGCCGCGCCGGTGCTGCTGGTGCTGATCCGCTGTGTGCAGGGTTTCTCCGCCGGGGGCGAGATCGGCACCATCACCAGCTTCATCTCCGAATACGCCGGCCCCGGCCGCCGAGGCTTCGCCACCTGCTGGCTGATGGTCACGGCGGTGCTCGGGCTGCTGTTGGGCGGCGCGGTGGCCAATGGCATGACCTGGGCCCTGGGCGCCGAGCTGATGCAGGACTGGGGCTGGCGGATTCCGTTCCTGATTGCCGGCCCTCTGGGCTTCATCTCGCTGTACATTCGCCTGAAGCTCGAGGACAGCCCGGAGTTCCTCGCCCTGGTGGAAGCCGGGCAGACCTCCAAGGCGCCGCTGCGCGAGGTGTGGCAGTGGAAGCGTTCGATCGCCCTGGTGTTCTTCATCATCACCCTGCACAGCTCGATCTTCTACCTGGTGCTGACCTTCGCCTCGACCTACATGTCCAACACGCTGAAGTTCGACAGCGGCACCACCTTGCTCTATGTGTTCGTCGCCAGCCTGTCGGCGGCGCTGGTGATGCCGTTTGGCGGCGCCTTCACCGATCGCTACGGGCGCAAGCCGTTCCTGATGGTGATCGGCACGTTGGCGACCCTGGCCATGTACTGGTTCTTCAAGACCGCGCCGGGCGCCACACCGGCCACCCTGTTCTGGCCGCTGATGGCGGTGGCGATCCTGTTCGGGTTGTATGCGTCGTCGACCTACGCGCTGATGAGCGAGCTGCTGCCGACGCGCATCCGCTCCACCGGCATCGCCATGGCCTACAACATTCCGGTGGCGGTATTCGGCGGCAGCGCGCCGCTGATCTCCACCTGGCTGATCAAGGTGACCGGGGATATCACCGCGCCTTGGTACTTCTACGTGGGCACCGGCGTGGCGTCACTGGTGGCGCTGGTGGTGCTGCGCCAGGAGGATTTCGTGGCCTGCAACCATGCACCGACGCAAGAACGGCCGGTGGGGACGGCGCTGGCGGATTCTCAGGCGTGATGTAGCAGGGGGGCTATCAGGCGCAGCGCCAATTCCGGAGCGGGGCGGCATTCTGTTACAGTCGCCGCCTCATGTAATCGGCCCGAGGATGTACAAGGATGTCGCTGCACGATTGGTTCGGATTTGTCGTTGTCTCGATGGTGGTGACCTTGTCGCCAGGCCCGGGTGTCATCATGGCGTTGTCCAACTCGCTGTCGCACGGGCCGCGGCGGGCGATGCTCGGCTCGCTGGGCAACGCGCTCGGGCTGCTGGTGGTGTCCACCGCCACCAGTGCGGGCCTCGGGGTATTGCTGCAGACTTCGGCCAGCGCTTTCCTGCTGCTCAAGGTGGTGGGCGCGAGCTACCTGATCTACCTCGGCGTCAAACAGTGGAAAAGCCGCAGCAGCGCCTTTGACCAGCTAGAGCAACCGGTCAAGGCCCTGGTCAGCAACCGCCGGCTGATGCTCAACGGCGTGACGGTGGCGTTGACCAACCCGAAAGCCATCCTGTTCTTCGCCGCTTTCCTGCCGCAGTTCATGGGCACGGGCAGCGGTGCCCATGGCCAGCTCGGCCTGCTGGTAGGCACCTTCGCCCTGTGCTCGGTCCTGTCCCATGCCTTCTATGTCACCCTGGCCCAGGTCCTGAAGTGCAAGCTGGCGGCACCGAGCCGCGCTCGCCTGATGAATCGCCTGTTCGGCGTGTCGTTCATGACGCTGGGGGCCAGCCTGTTCACCGTTCAGGCCAAGACCGCCTGAACCAACGTTTCCGATAGGTAGACTCCCATGGCACAAGCCACCGACCAAGCCTTCTACGACCGCGCCGATGCGCATGTGGAACTGGCCAACCAGCAGATCGAAAAGCTCGAAGACCTCGGCAAGGTCAGCGCTTCGATGACCTTCGCCGCCAGCCGCTTCAATGCCTGGATGGCGGCGCGCAGTTTCAAGTCCGCGGCGGAAATGGCCGCGGCGCGCGAGGAGTTGTTGAAGTATTTCAGCGAGCAGTACCGAATGATGCTTGAGGACAACCTCGACGAGCATATCCAGCACTTCGACCGCTATGTGCTGGGCAAGGACAGCTGAGTTCGCACGCAACCAGGACATCGCCGAAAAATACCCCACCGCTTCGGTGGGGTGGTATCAGTGCAATGCGCCTTGTTCCTGCGCAGGCACGCCGAACGACACGTAGTAGGCCAGGCCGACAAAGATCGCCCCACCCACGGCGTTGCCCAGGAACACCGCCACCAGGTTCTCCGCCAACTGCCCCCAGCTCAGGTAGCCGGCGAAGATCGCCGCCGGGATCAGGAACATGTTGGCCACCACGTGCTGGAAGCCGATGGCGACGAAGGCCATGATCGGGAACCAGATGCCGAGGATCTTGCCGCTCATCTCGCGGCTGGCGTAGGACAGCCATACCGCCAGGCATACCAGCCAGTTGCAGCCGATACCGGAGACGAACGCGTGCAGGAAATCGGCGCTGACCTTGCTGGTGGCGCCAGCCAGGGTCTTGCCCAGATACGCGCCTTCGGTCAGCCCCAGCAGATGGCCGAAGCAGTAGGCGACGAACAGCGCGCCCAGCAGGTTGGCGAGGGTCACCAGGGTCCAGTTGCGCGCCACCGCCCGCAGGCGGATGCGCCCGGCGAACATTGCCAAGGGTAGGCTCATCATGTTGCCGGTGAGCAGTTCGCCACCGGCCAGGATCACCAGGATCAGGCCGATGGGAAACACCGCGGCGCCGAGCAGCGTGCCGAACGAGGCCCACTGCGGGGGAATCATGGTGCTGACGTGGATCGCCAGCAGAAAGCCCAGGGAAATGAACGCGCCGGCCAGGAAGCCGAGGATCAAGGTGGCGCGGGTGGGCAGGTGGGCTTTGCGGGTGCCGGCTTCGATGACCAGCTCGGTGATCCGGGAGGGGGTATTCACAGACATTTCAACAACTCGAACGCAAGGATAACGGCGGTACCATTGGGCGGATCTGGTAACGATGGGACGAGGCCAGCGCGGTTCGGCTCGTGGTGGAGGGAACAGGCAACTTCGAAGCGGGCGGCACGTTATCTGAGGCAATTTGACGCGGTCAAATCGATAGGCTGGATGAGTTGATAGAGCGCATCTATGAGATGCAGTTGTTCAGCCGCGCCGAGATCGAGTCGTAGGCTGTCGACAGACCGACTACCCGTAGCGCGATGTTTCTGGTGGCCACGCTCAATCCGGGCGAGCAGCCTGTGGCCGCTGTGCGGTGAATGACATTTCACTCGCACGCTTGAATCGAGGGTCAGGGCCGTGCAGTATTGCGTCGAATTACATGGTACATGCCATGGTACGAATAGGTGGAGTGAGCAATGGCCCGCAATGGTATCGACAAGGCTTCAGTACAGCAGGCACGGCAGGCGCTGATGGCCCGGGGGGAAAACCCCAGTATCGATGCGGTACGTATCGAATTGGGCAACACCGGCTCGAAGACCACCATCCATCGCTATCTCAAGGAGCTCGACCGACAACCGCTGGAGTTGCTCGGTAGCCAAGGCGCCTTGAGTGAACCGTTGGCGCGATTGGTCGAGCAACTGGCCAGCCAGCTGCACGAGGAAGGGCAGGCCCGGATCGCCGCCGCCGAGCAGGCGGCGCAGGCACGTTGTGCGGCTATGCAGGCCGAGCTGCAACTGAGCCAGCGCGACCTGGCCGGCGCGTTGCGCCAGGTCGAGGCCCTGACCGCCGCGTTGCACGCCGAAACCCAACGATTCACGACAGCCCAGGCCAGCCTGCAGACCGAACAGTTGCGCAGTGCCAGTCTCAGCCAGGCACAGGGCGAACTGCAGGCGCGCCTGGCCGACAAGGATGGGCAACTGCGCGCCAGCCTCGAGCAGCGCCAGCAGGATCAACGCCGCAACGAGACTCAGGTGCGCCAGTTGCAAGGCCAACTGCAGACCTTGCAGCAGGGTACGCTGGCGCGTCAGGACGAGCTGACCCGACTGCATCGCGACAACGAGCGCCTGCTCGCCGAGCATCGCCAGGCCACGGCCCAAGGTAAGCTGCTGGACGAGCAGCTGCAGCAACGAGACGCGCAGGTGCAGGGGCTTCGCGCCATCCTGGCCCAGGCCCAGGGCGCCAACGACGAGATGCGTCGGCAGTTGGCTGCCCGGGCCGCAGACTCACCGACCCTGTAGGTACAGCGCTGCGCCGCATGCGCCGTTCGTTCAATCGTGCAGGGCAAGCACCGGGCAACACTGGTGGCTCCAACCATGACTGGAGCCTTCCATGCGCATCCTCTACGCACCGTGTTTCTTCTTCGGATTCATCGCCACCGCCGTGTGGCTGATCGATCTTGGCGCCGACATCCTCTGGCTGCTGCCTCTGCTCGGCGTGGCGATCCTGCTGTCGTTCACCTGCGAAGCGCTGTACCCCTACAAACCTGCCTGGAGCGAGGCAGCAGGCGAGGGCGGGCGCGATGGTCTGCACGCGCTGGTCAACGAAATCCTCAATATCGCCAGCATCGCCGCCATCCCGCTGTTCGCCGGCTGGCTGCCGGCCACAAGCCTGTGGCCCAGCCACTGGCCCGTGCTCGGGCAACTGTTGCTGGCGCTGCCCCTGGCCGACCTGGGCATCACCCTGGTGCATTACGCCAGCCATCGCAGCGCGTTGCTCTGGCGCCTGCACGCGGTGCATCACAGCGTGACCCGGCTGTACGGTTTCAATGGCTTGATGAAGCACCCGCTGCACCAGATGGCCGAGGGGTTGGGCGGCGTGCTGCCTTTGCTGCTACTGGGTTTGCCGCAGGATGTGGCGGCGTTGCTGGCGTTCTGCATCGCCGTCCAGCTGCTGTTGCAGCACAGCAATGTCGACATGCGCATCGGCGTTCTGCGCCATCTCTTTGCCTGGGCCCCCGTACACCGGCTGCACCACCTGAAGTACGGCACCCTGGGCGACGTCAATTTTGCGCTGTTCTTCCCGGTCTGGGATCGCTTGCTCGGCACTGCCCTTCACCTGCCGGGCTATGGGGTGGGCGATGAGGACATGGGCATCGGCGACCGTCCGGACTACCCGCAAACGTACCTTGCGCAACTGCGTGAGCCGTTTCGTCCAGCGGCCAAGGCGCAGCCGCCGGCAGCCGTGCCGGACAGCCTGCGTCAGGCGCTAGAGCACGTCTGAGCGCAGATGGCGCAGGGCTTCGCTGGCACGGATGCCGAATTGCTGGCGCAGGCTGCGGCTCAGGTGCGCCGAGTCGGCGAAGCCGGCGGTCATGGCCGCCTCGGTCAGGCTGGCACCGGACAGCGCCTCGCCCAGGGCCACGCGCAGGCGTTGCCACAGCACCATGCGCCGCACTGACAGGCCCAGGCGGCCACTGAACAGGCGCTCGAGCTGGCTGACCGACAGCGCCGCTGCCTGTGCCAGCTCCGTGGCCGGCAGGCGCTGCTCGTCCACCGCGCGAATCCGTGCCAGGACCCGCGCCAGGCGCGGATCCAACGGGCGGCGTGGTGCCTGGCGCAACGCCTGGGCGAGGCTTGAGATATCGCGGGGGGCTTGCCGGCAGACGTCGAGCAAGGTCTCCAGGGAAAACGCCAGGGGCTCGGCGAACAGGGTGATGCAGGTGGCGCCGGGCGCGAGAATGGCGTGGGGCTGCAACGAGGCGATGGCCAGCATGTCGCCGCGGTGCTCTTCGCCATTGACCTGCAGGCAGGCTTGGCCCTCGAGGGCGAGCACTACCTGGTGGGCATAGTGGGCATGGACACCGGTGTGGCCCGCCGTGCCGAGCAGCAGGCCGTGATCATCGGCCAGCGAGAGCCGACCTCGCCAGGCGCTGTGCTGTGCTTCGCTCATTGCGGGTTCCCTATCCGTTTCGGCGCTCGATCACTCAGGCGAGTGGCTATCGTGCAAAGGCCGATTATGCTTGAAGTGACTTGCCGCGATTCGAGGCCGTGCCTCGTCGTGCTTCGCGCAGCCTGCAATGCCTTTGGGCCTGGGTGCGTGCTTTGGCTACCTGATGGAGCACTCCGGTCTACCACAACCAGACGGAGGCGACCCATGGCGGTCCTTGACAGCGCATCCACGGGCAGTAGCGCGCCCCAACGTGGCATTTCCCGGGAGGAGCGCAAGGTCATCTTCGCCTCTTCGCTGGGCACCGTGTTCGAGTGGTACGACTTCTACCTGTACGGCTCGCTGGCGGCAATCATCGCCAAGCACTTTTTTGCCGGGGTCAACGAAACCACTTCGTTCATCTTCGCCCTGCTGGCCTTCGCTGCCGGCTTTGCCGTGCGGCCGTTCGGCGCCATCGTGTTCGGCCGCCTGGGCGACATGATCGGGCGCAAGCACACCTTCCTCATCACCATCGTGATCATGGGCGTGTCCACCGCGGTGGTCGGGTTGCTGCCCAGCTATGCGACGATCGGCGTGGCCGCGCCAGTGATCCTCATCACCCTGCGACTGTTGCAGGGGCTGGCATTGGGCGGGGAGTACGGCGGCGCTGCCACCTATGTGGCCGAGCATGCGCCCAAGGGCAAGCGCGGGTTCTTCACCGCGTGGATCCAGACCACCGCCACCCTCGGGCTGTTCCTGTCGCTGCTGGTGATCCTGGCCTGCCGTACCGCCATGGGCACCGAGGCGTTCGAGGATTGGGGCTGGCGGATACCGTTCCTGCTGTCGATCCTGCTGCTGGCGATTTCGGTGTACATCCGCCTGCAGCTCAACGAGTCGCCGGTGTTCATGAAGATGAAGGCCGAGGGCAAGGCGTCGAAGGCGCCGCTGACCGAATCGTTCGCCCGTTGGGACAACCTCAAGGTGGTGATCATGGCACTGCTCGGCGGCACCGCCGGCCAGGCGGTGGTGTGGTACACCGGGCAGTTCTACGCGCTGTTCTTCCTGCTGCAGACACTGAAGATCGACCCGCAGACCGCCAACTTGCTGATCGCAGGTTCCCTGCTGATCGGCACACCGTTCTTCATCGTCTTCGGCAGCCTGTCGGACCGCATCGGGCGCAAGAAGATCATCATGGCCGGTTGCATCATTGCCGCGCTGACCTATTTCCCGATCTTCAAGGCGCTGACCGAGTACGGCAACCCGGATGTGTTCGTCGCCCAGGAGCAAAACCCGGTCGTGGTGGTGGCCGATCCCGGGCAGTGCGCCTTCCAGTTCGACCCGGTGGGCAAGGCCCGCTTCACCAGTTCCTGCGACATCGCCAAGAGCCTGCTGGCCAAGCGGGCGATCCCGTACGAGAACGAAAAGGCCGAGCCTGGCAGCGTGGCGCAGATCCGTATCGGCGAGCGCGTGATCCCGAGTTTCGAGGGGACCGGCCTGGCCGCGGCTGAACTGAAGACGCAGGCCGACGCCTTCACCGCCACCCTGACCGGTGCCCTGAAAGAGGCCGGTTATCCCGAGAAGGCCGACCCTGCGAAGATCCATTACCCGATGGTGTTGCTGCTGCTGACCATCCTGGTGATCTACGTGACCATGGTCTACGGGCCGATCGCCGCCTGGCTGGTGGAGCTGTTCCCGGCGCGGATCCGCTACACCTCGATGTCGCTGCCGTACCACATCGGCAACGGCTGGTTCGGTGGCTTCCTGCCGACGGTGGCCTTCGCCATGGTGGCGGCGACCGGGGACATCTACTACGGGCTGTGGTACCCGATCGTCATTGCGGTGATGACCGCGGTGCTGGGCATCTTCTTCCTGCCTGAGACCAAGGATCGGGATATCCATCACACCTGAAGGATGAAGGTCCGCTCCTGCAGCAATGGCTCGGTTCATGCCGGCACTGCAGGAGCGGCCCCGGTCAGTCGAAGTAGCCGCGCAACGTGTATCGGTAGCCGACATCCACCTCCGAGGCCTGTGGTCGCGCATAGGCCTTTTTCATGACGAATTCGAACGCCGGTTCGTACAAACCGTCGCGCACCACGGCGCCCGCGAGTACTTCAACCGAATACCAGCCGTTGTCCAGCTCGATGATTGGCCGCCCCGGCTCCTGGTAGCGCGCCAGCAGATCACCCAGGGTCTTGTTGGTGAAGTGCTGCAGGATGCGCCAGGTGAAGAGCATCACGGCGCCGTGTTCGACCCGTAGCACATGGCCCGGGCGGCGGTGCTTGAGGCGGCTGCCGGGCTCGAGCAGTGCCGGGGTGCGTTCGTCGAGGGTGAACAGGATGCGGTAGGGCAGGTTGTCGATGCCGGCCAGCGGCAGGATTACGCCTTGCTGCACTGCCAGGTCGCCACTGTCGCCGCGGGTGAAGGCCCGCGCCAGGTCGTCGGGCAGGTCTTGGTCTTCCTTGAACTGTTCGAGCAACTGGATATCGCCCAGCAGGAAATAGTCGACCAGGTCGTTGAGCACTTCGCTGAATTCGTAGCGCATGGGGTGTCCTTGTTCTGGCTGCGCTGTGGGAAGTCAGCAATGTAGCAGCCTGCGGGGAAAACCTCGCGGGCTGCGCGAAGGCGGCTAATGCCGCTGGGCGATCTGGATCAGGTTGCCGCAGGTGTCGTCGAACACAGCCACGGTGACAGGGCCCATGGCCGTGGGCGCTTGGGTGAACTGCACGCCGGCCTTGCACAGTCGTTCATACTCGGCCTGGATATCGCGAACGCCGAACGAGGTGGCGGGAATGCCGTCCTGCTTGAGCGCGGCCTTGTAGGTCTTCGCCGCTGGATGGGCATCGGGCTCGAGCAACAACTCGACGCCATTGGGATCGTTGGGGGAGGTGAGGGTGAGCCAGCGATACTTGCCCATGGGGATATCGTGCCTGGGCTCGAAGCCCAGGACATGGTGGTAGAAGGCATGGGCCTTGGCCTGATCGTCAACGAGGATGCTGGTGACTACGATCTTCATGCGTACCCCTCCGGTAAGGCGCCGTCGCTATGTCGGCGCCTCCTGAGTATAGGAGAACGTTTTGCGAGGCCTTGCCTTGAATGTGGCAGGTTGCCGGGCTCCAGGCACGGCATCAGTTCCCTTTTACTGGGCCCGTGAGCAGGATCGGTGTCCAGTTACGATCTGCGTTCTTTTCCTTGAAGGCCTGGTCCAAATTGACTTGGGTCATGAAGTTTCCGCGGATATAGAGCACTGCATAGAAATGCGCCCATTGATGGGTCTGCGTATACGCCTTCATATCGGAGTAGAACTCGTCGACACAGGACTTGGCGGTTGTCAGGGTTCGGGCAAACTTGAATTCGACCACGGTTCGCAAGGAGGGCACGGCAAGGTCGGTACGATGCAGTTTCAATGAACCGGGATCACGGCTTCCCGTTGGATATCGGGAAAGGCGAACTGGGCGACCTTCAATACGGCGTTTCGAACTTCAGCCTCGTTGGTGGGAGGCTCGAAGAGGTCTTCGAACATCTTCGGCGTACTGCGCAGAATGTGTTCAAACGCCTGGTTCGCGGTAGTGTGCGTGTGCCCGGAGATTAGCTGGAGCGAGTTGAAAAATACTTCGAGCACCGTGAGTGCTGGTGAGAAAGCACGTCCCTCCTCCAGGCAAGGCTCGAGCTCGCTCGTTCCGAAAGCCTTTTCAAAGTCGCGTTGGAATGTAGATAGGCCCTGTGGTACTCCAAGCTTCTCGGCCAGCAGGCAGATCTCTCTGAATGCAGCCTGCAAATGAGTTTGCAGCTCCTGAGAGGCGGCAAAGTACGATTCATTCAGCCCAATGGCGTCGGTTAGTGGCTGCCGGATGGCCCTGTCGCAGGCATTCTCTGCTTTTCTTGCTTGATCAAGGGTGTTGATCACCGATTCGATGAGAGAGCACTCGTTGAAGACCATGCGATACCTGTTGAATGGCTTGTAGCTTGAGGTGCTGAGGATTCTACAGGTTGTCATGCTGCCCCACGACATACCGTTCTGGATGCACGGGTGGCATTGGCGGCTGTCATGCGTACCGGCAATGGCGCGTTATGTTTCGAAGCAATGCCACGACCGGACAGACGGCACAAATGCCTAATGCGAAAGTGATATCAGAACGCTTGCACGGTGGTGACGCCGATCTATGCTCAGGACATTCCGTGAGCACAGGAGGCCCGGTCCATGTTCGAGTACCATCGCAAGTCCGACTTGATCGAGATACAGCGCAGCCGGCAGGCGTTGGCGGGCATGGAGGCGAAGCTGGCGGCGATCAGCCGTTCCATGGCGATGATCGAGTTCGCGCCGGATGGCACGATCCTCGAGGTGAACGAGAACTTCTGCAAGACCATGGGCTACAGCGCCGACGAGATCCGTGGCAAGCACCATCGGCTGTTCTGCGACCCCACCTATGCCAAGAGCGCCGAGTACCAGCAGCTCTGGCGCGAACTCGGCCAGGGCAAGGCCATCAGCGGTACGTTCGAGCGCCTGGACAAAGCGGGGCGCGAAGTGTGGCTGGAGGCCAGCTACATGCCAGTAATCGACGAGCGCCAGCAGGTGACCAGCGTGATCAAGGTGGCCTCCGACATCACCCGCCATGTGATCGAGGAGCACGAGAGCGAAAGCTTGCTCAAAGCGATCGGCCGTTCGATGGCGGTAATCGAGTTCACCCCGGCCGGGCGGGTGATCAAGGCCAACCAGAATTTCCTCGACACCATGGGCTATCGCCTCGAGGAGGTGGTGGGGCGTCACCATGGGCTGTTCTGTCTGCCCCACGAGCGCGAGTCTGCCCAATACCGCGATTTCTGGGCGTCACTCAACCGCGGCGAGTACCACTCGCATCGCTTCGAGCGGGTCAATAAACAGGGCCAGACCGTCTACCTAGAGGCGTCGTACAACCCGATCTTCGACAACAAGGGGCGCCTGTACAAGGTGGTGAAGTTCGCCAGTGACATCACCCATCAGGTCAGCACCCAGCAGACCGCCGCCGACGCCGCCCATGCCAGCTCGATGCAGACCGATGCCTGCGCGCGCAAGGGTACCCAGGTGGTGCAGCAGGCGGTCGAGGTGATCGAGCAGATCTCCTGCGAACTCAATGACGCCGCCCGCACCATCGACGCGGTGAGCAAGCAGTCCGAGGTGATCGGGCAGATCGTCCTGACCATACGCGGTATCGCCGATCAGACCAACCTGTTGGCGCTGAACGCGGCCATCGAGGCGGCCCGGGCCGGCGAGCATGGCCGTGGTTTCGCCGTGGTCGCCGACGAGGTGCGCAATCTGGCGGCGCGGACCAGCAAGGCGACCCTGGAGATCGTCGAAGTGGTGCGGCAAAACCATGACCTGTCGCTGACCGCGGTGGCGAGCATGCAGTCGAGCCTGACCCGTACCGGTCTGGGCGTCGAGCTGGCCAACGAAGCCGGCACGGTGATCATGGAGATCCAGCAAGGCTCGCGGCATGTGGTGGACGCCATCAGCCAGATCAATTCGACCCTTCAATTGCACTGAGGCTCTGGCGTAACTCGAGCTCCAGGGTATGCAGGCTCGCCCGCAGCTGGGCGAGCAACTGCTCAATTGGCTGCCCCTGGGCGATGGCCTGCTCCAGAGCCTCGCAATCGTGCCTCACCCCCCTGACCTTGAGCATCCGGGCCCCGCCTTTGACCCGGTGGACCACCGGGGCAAGGGCCTTGGCTGGTGGATTAGCACCGAGCGCGTGCAGTGCCTGCAGGTCCTCGGCACTGCTTTGCGCCAGCTGCTCCAGCAGGCGTTTGACCAGACGGTTGTCGTCTTGGGTGAGGTGGCGCAGTTGCATCAGGTCGAAGCCGCTGCTGCGTTGCGTTTCGGCGGCTAGCGGCAGGCAGGCCTTGAGTGCCTGCAGACCGATCGGTTTGAACAGGCATTCGTCCATGCCGCTGTCCAGGCAGCGTTGGCGCTCCTCAGCCTGGGCATTGGCGGTCACGCCGATGATACGAACCACGGGCAGATCGTCATCGCGCTCCCGTATACGAATCTGGCGGGCCAACTCGTGGCCATCCATGACCGGCATGCTGCAGTCGGTGATGACCACGTCGAAATGACCGTCCAGCCAGAGCGTCAGCGCGGCCTCGCCCTGGTCGGCAAGCGTCACTTGGTGGCCCAGAGAACGCAGTTGCTTGTCGAGCAACAACAGATTGGCAGGGTAGTCATCGACCACCAGGATCTGCAGGGGGCCTGCGACGGTATCGATCAGGGCCTTGTCGACGGTCTCGCTGGCGGGAGGGGCGGCGCCGGGCAGGCTCAGATGCACTTCGACCTGGGTTCCCAGGCCCTCGATGCTGTTGAGGTTCAACTCACCTCCCATCAGCTCGCATAGCTCGCGGCTGATTACCAGGCCCAGGCCTGCGCCCTGGCGTGCCTGTCGGCCATCGACTTGGGAAAAGGTGGTGAACAGGCGTGTCTGGTCAATACTGCTGATACCCACGCCGCTGTCCTTGATTTGCAGGGTGACCCGAAACAGGCTGGCATCGATCGGGGCGATTGCCAGCGACACGTCGACCTGACCTTGATCGGTGAACTTGATCGCGTTGCTCAGCAGGTTCGACAGCACCTGCTTGAAGCGCAGCGGGTCGACCAGCAGCCAAGTGGGCGAGGCGGGCAGCAACGCAGCCAATGCGAGCCCTTTGAGGCGTGCGCTGCCTTCGAAGACCCGCAGGGTCGCGCGGACCAGCTCGACGAGGTTGCAGGCCACCGGTTGCAGCGTCATGTGACCGGACTCGATACGCGAGATGTCGAGCACATCGCCAATCAAATCGAGCAGGCCGATCGCCGAGCCATGCGCCGCCTCCAGCGCCTGGCTGTCGCTATGGCCGTGATGGCTTTCCTCCAGCGCCATCTCGAGTAGGCCGATCACGGCGTTCATCGGTGTGCGGATCTCGTGGCTCATGACCGCCAGGAAGGTGCTTTTCGCCCGGCTGGCCCGTTCGGCATCGTCCTTGGCCTGGCGCAGCTGTTCGAGCAATCCGCGGCTGAGCGCCAGTTGTTCCTGCAGCGCGCGCTGTGCTTCGCTGCGCTGGTGGATCAGCTTGCGCAGGTAGGTGTTCCAGAACACCACGCCAGCCAGCAGCAGGGCGGCCAGCACCAGTACCTGCAGCGCCAGCGTGCGGTAGTTGCGCCAGGGGCTGTCGCTGACCGCGGTATTGGTCCGCCACTGATTGACCAGTTGTTCCAGCTCGTCCGGGGCAATGCTCAGTAGGGCCTTGTCCAGGATCGCCTGCAGTTGCGGCTGCGCGGGGCCCACGGCGAAGGTCGCCAGCGCCGGCTCGTCACCGTGCAGGCCGGCGATGCGCAGACGGTCCTTGAAGACCTGATTGATGAAGTAGCTGGCGTTGATGTGCGAGCCGAGGGCGACATCGGCATCACGGTTGGCCACCGCTTCCATCAGTTGCAGGGGGTTTTCCACCTCGACGGTCTGCAGGTCGCCATATTGCCGTTCAAGGCCTTCGCGCAGGGGCGATCCCCTCAGCAACGCCACGCGCAGTCCTTTTAGCGGATGCTTCGGATCGAGGGCCGCCGCATCCCGGCGGGTGACCATTACCCGCGGGCTGATCATGTAGGGGCGGGTGTAACGCAGGCGTTGGGCGCGGTGCTCGCCGTAGCCGATGGCGCCGATCATGTCGGCCTTGCCCTGGGCGACCTGCTCGACCATGTCCTCGAACGACTCCGACTGGACCACCTCGAAGCGCAAGCCGGTGCGCAGCCCGATTCGCTCCAGCAGATTCAGGGCGATGCCTCGCGTTTGCTGCTGGGCATCGGTGAAGCTCAGCGGCGCCAGCGTGGTGTTGATCATTACGCTGACCTGCCGGTGTTGCGCGATCCAGTCGCGTTCCTCCTGGGTCAAGGCATCGAGGCGGCGATCGAGCAACAGGCTGGTGCCGCCGCCAGCCCAGCGCCGCAGGATGTTCAACCGCTCGCTGTCGGCGATGCGCCCCAGGGCCAGGTCGACCAACTGCAGCAGGCGTTGGTTGTTCTGGGTCAGGGCGAAGGCGAAGCTGCTGGCCGGGGTCTTGACGAAGTGATCGACCTTGACAGTTTCCTGAAAGCCTTTGGCGATCGCATAGTCGGTACTGATGGCGTCACCCAGGTAGGCATCGGCCTGCCCCAGGGCCACTGCGGCGACTCCGGCGAGAGTCGAGCGATAAAGGCTCAGTTGGGCATGCGGGTAGAGGTGTTGCACCGCCTGCAGGGGCAGGTAGTGATCGACCATGGCCAGGCGCAGCTCTGCCAGGTCGTCACCGTCGCGCAAGGCCTGGTCCTTGCGCGAGACGATCACCGGCAGGTCGTCGGCATAGGGCAGGCTGAGGGCCAGTTGTGCATCGTTGGCCTCGAAGGCATTGGAGCTGCCCAGCAGGTCGACTTCGCCAGCGCGCAGCGCATTCAGGGCCTGCTCGCGGCTTGCATAGCGGCGCACCTCGACCGGCACGCCCAACTGCTCGCCGATCAGGCCGGCGTAGTCCGCGCTCAGGCCTTCGTAGTCGGACTGGCTGTTGTTGATGTCGAAGGGGGGATAGTCGGGGCGCGAGCTGCCCAATACCAGGTGCTTGCGTTCATCGAGCCACTGTCGGTCGGTCGCGGCCAGCGTCAGGGGTGGCGCCGCGCTCAGCGCGCGGGCCAGCAGGTGGCGATGCTCGCTGGGCATTCCACCCTGCGCGGGCAATGCCGGCAGCATGGCCAGCAGCATGCACAGCAGGGTGCCTTTGATCATGATTCATGCCACGTGGTTGCGTTTGGCCAGGTCGACCATTTCCACCAACGACTCGACCTTGAGCTTTTCCATGATCCGGCCGCGATAGGTGCTGATGGTCTTGGCACTGAGGTTCATCTGCTCACCGATCAGCTTGTTGCTCTGGCCGGCACTGAGCCGGCGCAGCACTTCCATTTCGCGGTTGGACAGCAGTGCCAGGCGTTCGGTCTCGCTTTCCAGGGTGTTGCTGTTGACTGCCATCTGCGGAAACGTCGAGTAGCCTTTGACCAGTGCCTTGAGGGCGAAGAGCAGGGCATCGAGGTCTTCGTCCTTGTTGACGAACGCCGAGATGCCGGCGTCCATGCAGCGGCGCACGTAAAGGTCGGCGGGCTGCCCGGTGAGGGCCATGATCCGCGGAGGAGGCTCGATCAGTTTGAGGCGCTTGATCACCTCCATGCCGTCGAGGTCAGGCAGGCCGATGTCGAGGATGACTACGTCTGCCTTGGTCTGCTCGGCCAGGCGGGCGGCCTCTTTGCCTTTACCGGTTTCCCCTACGACGGTGAAGCGTTCGCGTTCGAGCAGCATGCGTACGGCGAGTCGCACAATGTGGTGGTCATCGACCAACAGCACGGATGTCATTCAGGTAACTCCTGTCAAAGTGCAGCCCGTTTTCAGCCTTGCATTCAAGGTACTGGGCTGCGGACTTGCTGGGCAGCGCGCACCTTACGGACATTCAGGATCCTTGGTAATAGGCGAGTATAGGTGTGTTGAAAATCCAGTACCAATATGTAGAAAATTCCTACAAGTCGGATTCAGGCGCAGGGAGCGTGGGGTTTGATTACCCGCTGCGTGGAGGCCGGGTTGTTCGCCAGCACCTTGCCGACGCGAGTGGGGCGCGTCACCAGTTGACCGCCGCAGTTCGGGCAGCGGTCATGAAAGTGGCGCACGTTGCAGGCACGGCAGAAGGTGCATTCGAACGAGCAGATCAGCGCGTCCGTGCTTTCGGGAGGCAGGTCGGTGTCGCAGCATTCGCAGTTGGGGCGCAGGTCGAGCATGGTCGGGGTTTCCATCCAGTTGGAAGGCCCAGTGTGCTCCGCCGTCACCCGCTCGGCAATCGCTTCATGGGCCGGGGCGATAGAGGTGGGCGTGGCCGGCGCGGTACAGGGCCGAATCGGCGAAGGGGGCATCGCCCAGGACATGGCCGACGAGGATCAGCGCGGTACGCCGGAAGCCCTTGGCAGCTGCGCGCTCGGCGATGTCCGCCAGGGTGCCCTTGACCCAGTCCTGGTCTGGCCAGGTGGCGCGATGGACCACGGCGACCGGGCAGTCGGCGCCATAATGCGGCAACAGCTGCTCGACAATCCGCGGCAGATGACGCACGCCCAGGTGGATAGCCAGGGTGCTGCCATGGCGGGCCAGGTCGGCCAGTTGCTCACCGGCTGGCATCGGCGAGCTGTCACCGTAGCGGGTGAGAATCACTGTCTGCGCCACGTCGGGCAGTGTCAGCTCGCAACCCAGCAGCGCGGCGCTGGCGGCGGTGGCGGTCACGCCGGGGATGATCTGGTAATCGATGGCCAGCTCACGCAGATGGCGGATCTGTTCGCCGATGGCGCCATACAGACTGGGGTCGCCGCTGTGTACACGGGCGACGTTCTGGCCGTTGGCATGGGCCTGGCGCATGGCCTCGATGATCTGCTCCAGGTGCAGCTCAGCGCTGTTGATCACGGTATGCGCCTGATGACCCTCGAGCACCGCAGCCGGTACCAGCGAGCCTGCGTAGATGATCACCGGGCATTGGTGGATCAGGCGCTGGCCTTTGACCGTGATCAGCTCCGGATCGCCGGGGCCGGCACCGATGAAATAGACCGTCATGGGGGTTCCTTGCAGGTAAAGGGGCGGATTATCCACCCATGGCCAGGGCCAGGGTAGCGCCGCCGAGCCCTTGCCTTGGTACATGCAGGCGCGGCGTGGCGCCTGTGCGCCCGGCCAGGGCCAGGGCCGCGCTTTCGGCGACGCCCCAGCAGCCCGTCTGCGCGTATACGGTCGCCGAGCGCTGGCTGAGCAGGGCCTCGAAGCTCGACAAGTGGCTGCTGTCGAAGCAGATGAATGGCAGCCCGAGCCGCTCGGCCAGCGCTAGCAGGCCCGGTTCGCGCGCCTTGGGTTCGATGCTGGCGATGGCCTTCAGTGCCGACAGAGGCAGGGCGTGGTGGGTCAGGGTCTGGCGCAGCAGCACCGCGAGCGTTTCGACCGGGCAGCCACGGCGGCAACCAAAGCCGGCATACAACGCCGGCTGGGGAGCGAGGTCGCGCATCAGTGCTGGCTGGAGCGGCGGAACAACCAGGCGCTGAGCAGGCCCAAGGCCAGCCAGAACGCGGCGTTGGTCAGCCACGAAGCGATCTTGAACTGGGTCTCCAGCGCTTCGGGGGCCAGGCTTTCATGAACCGCTGGCTGTGGTGCGCCGATCAGATGCGGGATCACCAGCAGGGCGACACCCAGCACCTTGAACAGCCAGTGCTGGGCGAATACCAGCAGCGCCAGGCCGGTGGCGGTGGCGGCGGCGGTGCCGATCCACCAGGTCTGGCGCTGGCCGAGGTCGGCGGCGGCGGTGCCAGGCAGTTCCGGGGGCAGGCCCAGGGTCGGCGCCAGGCAGAACACGGCGAAGCCCGCCAGGCCCCACAGTGCGCCGGTGCTAACGCGACCAGGTTCGCGCAGGCTGTACAAGGCGGCGAGGATCAAGGCGAAACCGACGGCGACCACCAGGTTGCCGCCCGTGGTCGACAGGATGCGTTGCCAGCCATCTTCGGGCGCCCAGGCTTCGGCGCTGTGTTCATGAGGCGCGGCGGCCTCGCCATGTTCGTGGTGTTCGGCGGCGGGGGCGGCGGTTTCATAGGTTTCCGCCTGGAGAATCAGCGGTGCGACCCAGAAGCTTTGCAGCAGGGTCAGCAGCAGAGCGGCGAGCAGGCCGCTGAAGCCAGCGGTGCGAGCGATGCGCGTGATCATGCGGGGGTACTCAGTGGCAAGGGAAGGCGGCGCTGTGGCGGGTGTCGTGGGCGGCGTTGTGTACCGCCTCGATGTGCGAGAAACCGGCGAAGTACACCAGGCACAGGCCCAGCAGGCTGGCGCCGACCGCGACGATCAGTCGCTGGCTGAGGCTTACGGGAGTGGCGATACTGGGTTTGGCATGGGTGATGGGCATGACGCGTTCCTCTGCTGCTTTTGTTGTGGCAACGGGCAGGCGCGACGTCCCGGGCACGACTGACCCAGGTGATACGACAGCGCCCGCCCACCGCGGGGTGTTCTGCAAGCATGTCAGGCCGGTCTCCGGGCTGGCGAGGTGGAGTGGGGCTCCATCGATCAAACGTCACCTTCCCATGCCGCACGACGGGCACAGTGGTCTGGACGCTTCTCTCGCTTACCGTTGCGGGGGCAGCACCGGCCTTGTCGGCCCTGTGAAGGAGGCGCGACGCACCGGTTTCCCGTTTCACCCCCATTGGGGGCACCTGAATGCAATGCGCTAGCAAATCACGGGGCCGGTGCTGCGTCAATCGCCGCGGCGGTTGACCGCCAGGCAGGCACTGCGTAGCCTTGCCGGTTCGAGGTTCCCGGGCGTTGTCCCGGGCTAAGACGGGAACGCGGTACAAGCCGCGGCTGCCCCCGCAACTGTAGGCACTGAAGGGTTCGGCACAGCCACTGCGCACGCGCGGGAAGGCGCCATCCCACTGGCTTTGATGGCCGGCGGTGCAAGCCAGGAGACCTGCCTCGCAACGTTTTCGACTTTCAACCGGGCGGGGTGATCCGGTGGCGAAACAGCCAGGCCGACACGGGCCGTGGCTGTCGTCCTGCATGCCCGCGCCATTGCTGCCAAGGGCATCGCGACATGAAAACACTGGCCAAGCTTCCCGTCACCATCGTTACCGGCTTCCTCGGCTCGGGCAAGACCACCTTGCTGCGCCATATGCTCGACAATGCCCAGGGCCGCCGCATCGCGGTGATCGTCAACGAATTCGGCGAGCTGGGCATCGATGGCGAAATCCTCAAGCAGTGCAGCATCGGCTGCACCGAGGAGGAGGCCAACGGTCGCGTCTACGAGCTGGCCAATGGCTGCCTGTGCTGCACCGTGCAGGAAGAGTTTTTCCCGGTGATGCGCGAACTGGTGGCCCGCCGTGGCGACCTCGACCATATCCTTATCGAAACCAGCGGCCTGGCACTGCCCAAACCCTTGGTGCAGGCTTTCCAGTGGCCGGAGATCCGCAACGCCTGCACCGTCGACGCGGTGATTACCGTGGTCGACAGCCCGGCCGTGGCCACTGGCACCTTTGCCGCCTACCCAGACCAGGTCGATGCCCAGCGCAAGCTCGATCCCAACCTCGATCACGAGTCGCCGCTGCACGAACTGTTCGCCGACCAGTTGGCCAGCGCCGACCTGGTGGTACTGAACAAAGCTGACCTGATCGATGCCGAGGGCCTGGCCAAGGTCCGTGCCGAAGTGGCCGAGGAACTGCCGCCGGCGGTCAAGGTGATCGAGGCCAGCAGTGGTCGCCTGCCGCTGGAGGTGCTGCTGGGCGTGGGCGCCGAGTCCGAGGCGCATATCGATGGTCGCCGCACCCACCACGACAGCCATCACGACGGCGACGATCATGACGACCATGACCACGACGCCTTCGACTCGATCTCCATCGACCTGCCCGAGGCTGACGAGAGCCTGCTGCTCGATGCCTTGACGCAACTGGTCACCGAGTTCGGCATCCTGCGCGCCAAGGGCTTCGCCGCTATTCCCGGCAAGCCGATGCGCCTGCTGATCCAGGGTGTGGGCACCCGCTTCGACAAGCATTTCGACCGTGCATGGCGCAGCGAGGAGCCACGGATCACCCGCCTGGTGCTGATCGGCCAGGACCTGGACGCGACCCAGCTGGAGGCGCGCCTGCGCCAGGCCCTGGGCGCCTGACCCATGCACCTGCTGCGGACCCAGCCCGGCGGCTTCGTGCCGGACGACAGCATCGCCGACCTCGGCCAGACTCCTGCCGAGCTGGTGATCCTCTGCAGCGGTGATTCACACCTGGCGCTGCTCGCCGAAACCGCCGAGCAGTTGCCGGCGGATTTTCCCAGCGTACGCCTGGCCAACCCGATGCAGGTGCAGAACCACGCCTCGGTCGACCTGTATGTCGACCAGGTGCTGCGCCATGCCAAGGTGATCCTGGTGTCGCTGCATGGCGGCGTCGGTTATTGGCGCTACGGTGTCGAACAACTGGTCGAGCTGGCGGCACGGGGCGTGCAACTGATCCTGGTGCCCGGCGACGACCGCCCCGACCCGGAGCTGACCGGGCTGGGCACGGTACGCGGCGAACAGGCCGAGCGCCTCTGGCATTACCTGCGCCAGGGCGGCAAGGCCAATGCACTGAACCTGTTCAACTGCCTGGCCAGCCAGTGGCTGGGGCGCGCCTACCCCTGGGACGAGCCGCAGCCATTGCCGCGCACGGTGGTCTATCACCCGGCCAAGGCCAGCGCACGGCTCGAGGACTGGTACGCCGAGTGGCATCCGGAGTATCCGGTGGCGCCGCTGTTGTTCTACCGCTCCCACCTGCAGGCAGCCAACACCGCGTTCATCGATGTGTTCTGCCAGCGCCTGCAGGCTTGCGGCTTGAATCCGTTACCGATCGCCGTGGCCAGCCTCAAGGAGCGCGCCTGCCTGGACCAGGTCGAGGCTTGGCTCGACGAAGTGCAGGCGGAGGTGGTGATCAACACCACCGGCTTCGCCCTGTCCAGCCCCGAACAGCCCAATCTGCGTCCGCTGCGTCGCGACGTGCCGGTGTTGCAGGCGATCTGCGCCCAGGACAACCAGCCCGGCTGGGAGCAGAGCGAGCAGGGCCTCGGCGCCCGCGACCTGGCGATGCACATCGCCTTGCCCGAGCTGGACGGGCGCATCATCACCCGACCGGTGAGCTTCAAGGACCTGGCCTGGCGCAGCGAGCGCAGCCAGTCCGACGTGGTCTGCTACCGCGCTCACCCCGAACGCATGGATTTCGTCGCTGAACTGGCGCGGCGCTGGGTGACACTGGCGCGCCTGGACAACCAGGAGAAGCGCGTGGCCCTGGTGCTGGCCAACTACCCGACCCGTGACGGGCGCATCGGCAATGGTGTCGGCCTCGACACCCCAGGCGCGGCGTTGAACATCCTCAAGGCCCTGCAGGCGCAGGGTTACCCGGTAGCCGGCCTGCCCGACAGCGGCACCGAGTTGATCCACCAGTTGCTCGGCGGTGTTACCAACGACCTCGATCACCTTGACCAGCGCCCTTGCGCCCAGAGCCTGGCTCTGGCCGACTACCACAGCGCCTTCGCCGCGTTGCCCGAGGCCAACCAGCGCGCCGTGCTGGAGCGTTGGGGGCCGCCCGAGCAGGATCCGATGTTTCGCAGTGGGCGCATGATGGTCGCTGGCCTGCGCTACGGCCTGACCTTCGTCGGCATCCAGCCGGCGCGGGGCTACCAGGTGGACCACAGCGCCGTGTATCACGACCCGGACCTGGTGCCGCCGCACGGCTACCTGGCGTTTCACTTCTGGTTGCGCAACGGCTACGCCGCCGATGCGTTGATCCATGTCGGCAAGCACGGCAACCTGGAATGGCTGCCGGGCAAGGGCGTGGGGTTGTCCGCCGAATGCTGGCCGGACGCGTTGCTCGGGCCGTTGCCCAACATCTATCCGTTCATCGTCAACGATCCGGGCGAGGGCGCCCAGGCCAAGCGCCGCACCCAGGCGGTGATCATCGACCACCTGATGCCGCCCTTGACCCGCGCCGAGACCTACGGCCCGCTGCGCCACCTGGAACAGCTGGCCGACGAGTACTACGAAGCGCAGCTGCTCGATCCACGTCGCGCCAACGAGTTGCAGCGCGACATCCTCGCACTGGTCAAGGCCAACCACATCGACCGTGAACTGCAGCTTGAGGGGCAGTTGGAGGACGCCGCAGTGTGGTTGCCGCGCCTGGACACCTATCTGTGCGACCTCAAGGAGTCGCAGATCCGTGATGGCTTGCACGTATTCGGCCAGTCGCCCCAGGGGCGTCTGCGCAGCGACACGCTGCTGGCCCTGGTGCGGGTGGCGCGGGGAGATGGCAAGGGCGGTAACGCCAGCCTGATTCGCGTGCTGGCCAAGGCCTTGGCGTTGGGCTTCGATCCGTTGGACTGCGACCTGGGGCAGGCCTGGGACGGGCCGCGACCGGACCTGCTGCTGCAGCTCGACAACAGCGCATGGCGTACCTGTGGTGATACCCGTGAGCGTCTGGAGTGCCTCGCGCTGACATTGATCGAGCAGGTATTGCAAGGGGCTGCGGCGTTGCCGGATGAAGACGGCTGGGCACCGGTGCGCGAGGTCTTGCAGGCGCTGGTCGAACGGATCGCACCGGACCTGGACGCCTGTGGCGCCGCCGAGATCGACGGCCTGCTGGCCGCACTGGCCGGGCATTTCGTCCCGGCCGGGCCCAGTGGCGCCCCCAGCCGTGGCCGCCTGGACGTACTGCCCACCGGGCGCAACTTCTACACCGTCGATGTGCGCAACCTGCCGACCACCACGGCGTGGCGCCTGGGGTTTGCCTCGGCCAACCTGATCCTCGAGCGCCACCTGCAGGACCACGGCGACCACTTGCGTCAGCTGGGCCTGTCGGTGTGGGGCACGGCGACCATGCGCACCGGCGGCGACGACATCGCCCAGGCCCTGGCGCTGATGGGTGTGCGCCCGGTGTGGGCCACCGGCAGCCAGCGGGTCGACGACTTCGAGATCCTGCCATTGAGCCTGCTCGACCGGCCGCGAGTGGATGTGACGCTGCGCGTGTCGGGTTTCTTCCGCGACGCCTTCGGCAACCTGATCCGCCTGTTCGACGCCGCCGTGCAGGCGGTGGCCGCGCTGGACGAGCCGGACGACCTGAACCCCCTGGCCGCTCGGGTGCGCGCCGACCGTGAAGCGTTGCTCGGCGCCGGCATGGAGCTGGAGCAGGCGGCGCGGCAGGCCGGCTGGCGGGTGTTCGGGGCCAAGCCGGGGGCGTATGGCGCCGGCGTGCAGAACGCCATCGACGGGCGCCTGTGGCACAGCCGTGACGACCTGGCCGAGGTCTACCTCAACCACGGTGGCTACGCCTACGGCGCCAGCGACGAAGGCACGCCGGCCCGCGCCGCGTTCGCCCAGCGCCTGGCGCAGGTGCAGGCCGTGCTGCAGAACCAGGACAACCACGAGCACGACCTGCTCGACTCCAACGACTACTACCAGTTCCAGGGCGGCATGCTGGCGGCAGCCGAAACCCTGGCCGGCACCGCGCGGGCCAGCTACCACGGCGATCACAGCCAGGCCGACCGGCCGCGGGTGCGGACCCTGAAGGAAGAGCTCAACCGAGTGATTCGTGCCCGCGCGCTCAATCCGAAATGGATCGACGGCGCCAAGCGCCATGGCTATAAAGGTGCATTCGAGCTGGCGGCGACGGTCGACAATCTGTTCGCCTTCGACGCCACCACCCACCTGATCGACGACCATCATTACCAGGGCCTGGCCGACGCCTATGTGCTCGACCCGGCCACCCGTGATTTCATGCGCGAGCACAACCCCGAAGCCCTGCGCGACCTTACCGAGCGTTTGCTGGAAGCCCAGCAGCGCGGGTTGTGGCAGGAGCCGGGCGACTATCGCGAGAGCCTCGAGCAGCAGTTGCTCGCCGGCGAGGAAGACAGCTGAACATGAGCGAACCCGTACAATTCCCCCTGGCTGCCGTGGTCGGCGCCGACGACCTCAAGCTGGCCCTGTGCCTGACGGCAATCGATCCGAAGATCGGCGGCGTGCTGATCGAGGGCCCGCGGGGCATGGCCAAGAGCACCCTGGCGCGGGGGCTGGCCGACCTGCTGGGCGGCGGTCCATTCGTGACCCTGCCCCTTGGGGCGACCGAAGAGCGCCTGGTCGGCACCCTCGACCTGGATGCCGCTCTGGGCCAGGGCCAGGCGCGGTTCTCGCCGGGTGTGCTGGCCCATGCCGATGGCGGCGTACTGTACGTGGACGAAGTCAACCTGCTGCCTGACCCCTTGGTGGACCTGCTGCTGGACGTGGCTGCCAGCGGCACCAACCGTATCGAGCGCGATGGCATTTCCCATCGCCATGCCGCCCGTTTCGTACTGATCGGCACCATGAATCCGGAAGAGGGTGAACTGCGTCCGCAACTGCTCGATCGCTTTGGCCTGAACGTGGCCCTCGAGGGCCTGCCCGCGCCTGAAGCGCGCCAGCAGATCATCCGCCGCCGGCTGGCGTTCGACAGTGACCCGCAGACGTTCTGTACCCAGTGGGCGCCTCAGCAGGCCGCGCTGCGCCAGCGTTGCCAGGCCGCGCGTGAGCAGTTGGCGTCGATCGCCCTGGACGACCAGGCTCTGGCCTGGATCACCGAGCGTTGCTTTGCCGCCGGGGTGGACGGTATGCGTGCCGACCTGGTCTGGCTGCGTGCGGCGCGGGCCCACGCCGCTTGGCGCGGTAACGCGGTGATCGAAGAGGCGGATGTGGAGGCGGTCGCCGAGTTCGCCTTGCGCCATCGCCGTCGCACCCAGGCGCCGCAACCGCAGGCGGCGGCGGGTGAGCCACCTCAACTGCCGCAAGCGCAAGGTGGGCAGGGCGACTGGGGCGCGTTGCCGCCTCAGCCAGTGGCGACGGGCGTACGCCGCGAGGTACCGAACTGGGCAAAAAAGCCCTGAGCATCCGCTCGCGCCATGCCCAGGCGGCGGATGCCAAACCCCGTGCCGGCAATTTGACAGGTAGTATCCGGGGTCGTCCGCGTGCGGCCGAGACTGGCCGTATCGCCTGGCTGCCGACCTTGCTCAAGGGGCGTCCGCGCCTGCGTCGCGAGCTGTGCTGGCAATTGCGTCAGGCCCAGGCGCCGGAGCTTTGGCTGGTGATCGTCGACGCATCGGCGTCCACCCGACGCAACCAGGCGCTGGCCCAGGCCAAGGGCCTGCTGGCTGGATTGTTCGATGAGGCCTACCGGCAGCGCGCACGTCTGGCCTTGCTCACGGCCAGTGGCGACAAGCCGCAATGGCAACGGCATGGCCTGAAGGCCTCGGCGGCGTTGCAGCCTTGGTTGCAGGCGCTGGGGGCCGGCGGCGGCACGCCGCTGCTGGCGGCGTTGGAGGAGGCGCGCCACTGGCTGCTGGTGCGGGGTAAGCGCTTTCCCCAGGAAACCCAGCGCTGCCTGGTGCTGACCGATGGTCGCCTGCAACACAGGGAGCACTTGCAGCCATTGCCGTGCAGCACACTGTTGGTGGATATGGAAACGGCAGCGGTACGTGTGGGCCGCGCACGGCAACTTGCCGAACAACTGCATGCCGATTATCGGCATATCGAGCAGTTCGCAGTGACGAATTAAGCATGTGGCTGCGACAAGATGTCGCAATTGAAAAAGTTCTACCCGTCTTCGGGGAAAGTTGCCCAAGTGCGTGGCGGCCACGCACTTGCAATAGGCAATCTCGCTTACTTCGGCATCGACCAGGGTTGCAGGTCGTAACCTTTGCCGGACAGTTCGGCGCGCACTTCCTCGATCAGGCTGGCCCATTGCGCAGGGTCGGAATAGACGCGCGAGGACACTTGTTTACTGCCGATACGAGTGCTGGTCCGGTCGATCACTGCCAGGCTCAGTTCACCAGTACCGTTGGGTGCATCCCAGGCTACGCACTGGAAGGGTTCGAAGGCGTGGTCGGCGATCAGCAGTGCTTCGTTGACACGGAGCGGGGCGTTCATGGTTCGGTCTCTCTCATGGTCCCAAACAGCGAAATAATGTTCCGCGGTGTTATTTCCGAATACGTTACAGCGCGGGGTTATCCGTACTGATGCTCCAAGTCAGTGGTCAAGTCACAGGGACGTTGAATTTTTTTAAATCGACGGCATTTTTTTATGCATTCCCTTCGCGCCTAAGACGAGTTTTGACTGGGAAAATTCCTGGCCTGGGCAGCAGCGACAGTGGCGGGCTGACCAACGGTAGTGGGGGGCGTCAAGTTCATTGCTACTGTTAATTCGGGCGTCGCAACTGACTGTTTATAGGTAAAAAACCAATAACTGGCGCCAAGGAAAGGTCATGCTTGAACCTGCATCCCACCGCCGCCTGCTGATCGTCGACCCCTGCGACGATTGCCACCGCCTGTTGCCAGGCTTGCGCAGTGTCGGCTGGGATGTACGAAGTTGCACGCTCGAGGCCGCGCTGGAGCAGCCCTGCGACGTTGGCCTGGTGCGCTTGCAAGCCTCGCACCTGCTGCATCCCGAAGCGCTCAAGGATCTGATCAAACGCAGCAATACCGAGTGGATCGCCGTGCTCAGCGCCGAGGAACTGCGTCTGCAGAATGTCGGTGATTTCGTCTGCGAGTGGTTTTTTGACTTCCATACGCTGCCGTTCGATGTCTCGCGGGTGCAGGTAACCCTGGGCCGTGCCTTTGGCATGGCACGCCTGCGCGGCAAGGGTGCGGTGCGGGTGGATGAGCCCGAACACGAACTCCTGGGCGAAAGCCGACCGATCCGCGAGCTGCGCAAGTTGCTGGGCAAGCTGGCGCCCACCGAGTCGCCAGTGCTGATCCGTGGCGAAAGTGGCACCGGCAAGGAGCTGGTGGCGCGTACCTTGCACCGGCAGTCGCAGCGCCGGGACAAACCGTTCATTGCCATCAACTGCGGGGCCATCCCGGAACACCTGATCCAGTCCGAGCTGTTCGGCCATGAAAAGGGCGCCTTCACGGGTGCGCACCAGCGCAAGGTGGGGCGAATCGAAGCGGCCAACGGCGGTACTCTGTTTCTCGACGAGATCGGCGATCTGCCGTTAGAGCTGCAGGCCAATCTGCTGCGCTTTCTCCAGGAAAAACATATCGAGCGGGTGGGCGGCAACCAGCCCATTGCGGTTGACGTCAGGGTTCTGGCGGCGACCCATGTGGACCTGGAAAAGGCCATTGCGTTGGCGCGGTTTCGCGAAGACCTGTACTACCGCCTCAATGTTCTGCAAGTGGTAACCGCGCCACTGCGCGACCGGCATGGCGACCTGTCGATGCTGGCCAGCCATTTCTCGCAGTTCTACAGCGCGGAGACGGGCAGGCGGCCGCGGTCGTTCAGCGACGGTGCCTTGGCGGCCATGGGGCGGCATGAATGGCCGGGTAATGTGCGCGAACTGGCCAACCGGGTAAGGCGAGGCCTGGTGCTGGCCGAAGGGCGGCAGATCGAGGCCCAGGACCTGGGGCTACAGGAACTGCAGGAGCAGGACCAGCCGCTGGGGACGCTCGAGGACTATAAGCACCGCGCCGAGCGCCAGGCATTGTGTGATGTGCTCAACCGGCACAGTGACAACCTGAGCATCGCGGCCAAGGTGTTGGGAGTGTCGCGGCCGACGTTCTATCGGTTGTTGCACAAGCACCAGATTCGCTGATCGACCACTGTCCCACGGGGCCTCAGCTCGACTGGGCAAGATGCCCGTCTGCCAATTCCTCCACCGTCTCCGGCTCGTCGGGCAGCGCGGTGATCACACTGAAGTCGCTGACCTCTACCTCGCCGCCGCCGTACCCCAGCAAGTGGAAAGAAAACGCCTTGCGCACGGTGGGGTTGTCGAAGTCGAACTGCATTTCCAGGGGCTCGTCGGCCGTTACCCGAATCTCTTCGGGCAAGCCAAGCTGCACATCCTGCTCAAGCTCCTTGGCCTTGAGCCGGATGTACGCGGCGTGGCGCGGGTCCAGCGCTCGTATCTTGAGACGTACCCGGGTGCGGGTGCCTTCGGGCATCTCCAGGTATTGCGCTCCGATCAGGTTGTCGGCCCAGTCATCCTTGATGCGCTCAGCCAGGGCGATGGGGGAGGGACCGCCGAACTGGTAGCGCAGGTTGAGCGGAGTCTGCAGCAACGACTGGTCGAGGCCGGTGGCCAGCAGGCCGATCTGCGCCCCAAGGCTGTCGTCCCCGCGACCGACGAATTTTGCCTGGTCGGCAATGAAACCGGGGCTGGCATAGCGCCGGCAGCGTTGCTGGAAATCGCACTCGCTGAGGGTGCCCTGGCCATCGTGGTAGCGCAGCATGCCGTTGGTGTAGGAAATCATCTCGCGGCCACTGTCGTAGTCGCGGTACAGCGAGCGGCCGGCCAACGCCGCAGGGATTGGCAGGGCGAAATAATCGAGCAGGGAGGTGCTCAGGTCGACGTGGCCGTAGGTGCCCTGCTTGAGCCTGGGCAGTTGGGCCTGCTCCGGTGCGAGCGTGAGGTTGAAGCCCCAGGCCGAGGCCAGGCGCACGCCATCGATGCCGTGGGACTCGTCGGAGGTGATGATCACCAGGGTGTCTTGCAGCACGCCCTGGCGCTCGAGGCCGTCGAGGAAGCTGCCAAGGGCATCGTCGAGGTAGGCCACCGCAGCCTGCTTGGGCGTATCGAAGCGTTGCAGATAGGCCTCTGGCGCCGAATAGGGCTGATGGGTGCCGACCGTGAGCAGGGTGAGCATCCAGGGTTGCGGCTGCTTGCGCAGCTCACCGACATAGTCAAGCGCACCCTCGAAGAACGCGCGGTCGTCCTTGCCCCAGGGGAATTCCAGGTAGTTGTCGTTGGCGAACCACTCCAGCCCATGCACCGTGTCGAAGCCGATGTGCGGCATGATCCGGTCCTTGGCCATGAAGCGCAGCCCGGCGCCTTGCAGATAATGGGTGGCGAAGCCGGCCTCGCGCAGCTGGGCCGGCAGGCAGGCCTGGTTGCGTTGCTGCTGGGTCAGCAGCTCCACGCCCTTGGGGGTGCCGTTGGCCAGCTTGTCGTAGTCGCCGCAGAGCATCGCGTACAGGCCGCGAATGGTCTGATGTGTGTGCAAGACATAGTCGGGGGTGTTCATGCCGCGCTCGGCCCACTGGCTGAGACGGGGCATCAGGTCCTGCTGGTAGTGGCTGCCCAGTGCCTCGCGGTTGGGGCGCAGGTAAGCGCCGGGGATGCCCTCGACGGTGATGATCAGCAGGTTGCGCGCCTTGCCCGGGGCGTCGAGCAGCTTGACGCCATTGAGGTCGGACTGGGTCAGGCCGGCGCTGGACAGCGCCGTGACTGCCGGCACCCGGCCCATACGGCTCAAGGCCTGATGCTGGACCTTGCCCACCGCCGTCGACAGCACCTGGTGGGTGAGGCCGTATTGGCGCCATTGGTCTGCGTCCGAAGGGGCCAGCTGCTGGCCGCCCCAGTGCAGGCCGAACAGCGCCAGGGGCACGGCCCAGAGTCGCCGTGGCAACGGCTCGCTGGCTGGCGATCGCCATACGCTCGTCAGCCAGGCGCCAATGCCGGCGACCAGCAGGGCGGGGAGCCAGGCGTGGGCCAGTCCGCCGCCGGTGGAGTTCTCCATGAACTGCGGGTCGATCAGGTAGGTCAGGTCGTCGACCGTGGGCAGCCGGCCAACGGCGCTGACCAGCTCGGCGGACGCCACCCACAGGCCGCCCCAGGCCAACAGCAACGGCAGGGCCAGCCACCAGGGGCGCCGCTGCAGGAGCAGGAGCAACAGGCTGCCAATGGCGAGATCGGACAGGTAGCCGAAGGGGTTGGACCAGCCCAGCAGCGCGCGCGCGGTCAGTGGTATCACCAGCACCAGGATTGCCAGGCTGGCAAGGCGGGCGCGAGGGTGACCGAGCAGGTTGTTCACGAAACTTTCCTTAATGCCATTAAACCGTCACAAAATTGTGCCGGATGATAACAGGCTGGTGCCGGGAAAGTCGGGCGCTACAAAACCGGTAACCAAATGCCGGGCCCGTGCGCGGGCCCGGTGCGGTCAGAAGTAGTAGGGGAATTTCAGGCTGAACGAGAAGTCTGGCGCGTCTTCGGTGAGACCGATGGACAGGTTGGGCACGATGGTCAGGTTGTCGGTGGCAGCGAAGGTCAGGCCGACGTTGAAGTTGGCGGCGTTGTAGTCGCTGTTGGTGATCGACTGCCAGTCGCCGCCGTCGGGCTTGATCTTGCTTTTGCTGGCGAACTGGTCGGTGACCGAGAACGACATACTCATCCGTTCGTTCAGGGCGAAGGCAATGCCGCCGCCGATCTGCCAAGAGTCGCCCAGTTTGACGTCTCCTTTGACCTTGGAGTTGACCTGCGGGCTGATGTCGCTGAACGAGTCCTGCATGTTGTAGGTGTAGGACAGGCTGGCGAACAGCACGGCAGGGTCGAATGTCTTGACCAGCGAGATCCCCGGCGTGATCGCCCAGACACCGTTGCCGGTAGGGAGGCTCTCGGGTACCGAAAGGTTGTTGTTCGTCGGATCCTCGACCAGCTTGATGCCGTACGGATCCTTGCCGGTGGGGGCTTTCACCCGCAGGGTGACCACGGCGTCGGGAAGGTTTTCCGATTCGTCGAGGAACTTGTAGGCGATCCCGACGTTGACATCGCCAATGGCGGGGTCGCGGGTGACGGTGGCGTCGGAGGTGACCGGCCCGGCACCGCCCGCACCACCGGAAGAATAGGTCGATTCGCGATAAACGATTGGCACGTTTATATCGAACTGCCATCGTTGGTCCATGTTGTAACGGGCGGTCAGGTCCAAGGTCCAGTTGTCCGCCTTGATACGGTCCAGGTTGATATTGCCGAGGAAGATCGAATCGAGCGCGAGGAAGCCGTTGAGGGTCAGCGCACGGGTATCGTAGTGCGTATAGGTCAGGCCGGTCTCGATGCTGAACTTGCCGCCACCGAAGAATCCGCTGGCTTCGTCATACAGGTTGGAAACGCTTTGCGCCGGCTCCGAATCGTCCTTGAGCGACTGGCCGTAGGAGCTGCCGCTGCTGCCCGGTGCGCCGGAGGCCACGGTCTGGGCGCCCTTGGCCGGTGTCGAAGGTGACTTGGTCAGCCGTTTGGGAGGCGGCGCGGCAGGGGTTTCCTCGACTTGACGCACACGCTGCTCGAGTACCATCAAGGCGTTCTGCTGGGCTTCATAGCGTTGTTTCAGCTCCCGCAGCTCCTGCTTCAGCGCCTCGACCTGAGGGTCCGGAGCTGCATACAGCATTGTGGCCGGGGTCAAGGTACTCAGACAGACTATAGCTTTGAGCGTCAACGATCGTTGCATGAGTTAGCCGTCCCTTCAGACTACATACGATGAGAGTCAGCGTAGATCAGTATCCGAGCGCGCGAAGACCTTTGAGCTGGTCAAGATTGCCGTTAAGGGCCGCAGCAGGCACGTTGTCGCGCAGCACGACGTTGAGGGAGGTCAGGTTGCTGACCTGGTTGCCGTTGCCCAGCAAGGTGGCGTTCTGCATCAGCCCGCCCTGGGCGATCTGCTGCAGGGTACTGCCCTGGTTGTTGTTGGCCATGACATTCAGTTGCACGCCGGTACCATTCGCGGAGACGCTCATGGACCCTGCGGCGTTGCTGCCGACCAGTGTCGAGCCTGTGGCGAGTGCCTGGCCCTGTTGCGGCACGTCGGGCGCCTGGTTGGCCTTGGTGACGTTGATGTCGACGTTGTTGTAGGCCGTGTTGTTGTCGCCAGCGGCACGCACGACCTGAGTTACGCCGACAGTGCTGTCCAGGCCACCACCACCGGTGACGCTGCCCGTCCCACCTTTGGCGCCGCTCGAGCCCGTGCCTTTCTCGTCGATCATGGAGACATAGAACTGCGGCTTGATGGTCGACTGCTGGACCTGCATCGAGGTCTTGGCCCCGATCACATCGCCGTTGGCGTTCTGCCAGGTGCTGGTCATGACCACGCCGAAACTGATGATCCGCCCCGGCAGCACATAGCGGCCGCGCAAGTTCGCCAACTCCTGGTCCTTCAGTTCAATGGGTTTGAACGTCTCTGCCTGGGCCGGCAGTGCGGCGGCGAGGCAGATCAGGGTGAGCCATGCTGGGGTCTTCATGGGATGCTCCCGGAGCGTCTTGCTCAATTGTCATTAGAAGAAGTCGCTGCGGATGAAACCGAAGTCCATCAGTTCGGCGTCTTTGACCGGGGTGAAATTGTTTATGCGGCCCTTGGCGCTCAGCGGCAGAGGTGGGTCGAGCAAGGCATTGTTCTTGTCGTAACCCTGGCCGATCACGGCGAAGATGATGCCGTTCCAGCCTTTGAGGAAATCTTCGACCTTGTAGCGCTTGTGGCCGAGCACTGGATCGCCGATGTACACCCAGCCCTTGTCGACGCGCTGCATGACCACGAAGTGCTTGTAGCCACGGATGTCCATCAGTACCACCACGGGAATGCGCACGCTGGTGAGGGTGTCGGCCGCGACCCGGTAGCCGCGGGCACGCATGCCCAGGCTTTCCACGTAGCGTTTCATGTCGAGCATGGAGAAGCCCTGCACCCGCACCAGGTCCTGGTCGGCGTGGGCCAGCATGCCTTCGATGATGTGTTGTTCGTCCACGTCCAGCCAGTAGGCCTGGCGCAGGATGGTTGCCAGCGCCGCGGCGCCGCAACTGAAATCGGTCTTCTGTTGCACCAGGTCGGCGAACTTGCGCTCACGGATGCTCTGGATGGGCTTGTAGATCACCGCGCCCCCCGGCAAAACCGAAAGCGGCATCTGCGCCGCTTCGCTGTAACTGGCCATGCACAGCAAAAACGCCAAGGCGATCATTCGCATGGTCTTGCCCCCTGGTCCTGTTGAAGAAAGGCCCCCCGAAGGGGGCCTTACGGCTACAGCGCTTAGAACGAGGTGTTGGAGATGGCCAGCGAGTTGCTCTGCTGGTTGCCCACACCGGCTGCGACGTTGACGCCGAGGTTGCCGCTGCCACCGTTCACCGAGCCACTGAGGGTTGCGGTGTTGGTCACAGGGTTAGCCCAACCGGTAGGGGTCAGCACCTGGAACGACACTGTGTTGCTCAGGTCGTACGAGCTGGACTCGCTGTAGCTCTTCGAGCCGGACTTCGACGATTCGTTGGAGGCGCTGCCCGACTTCTCATAGGAGGAGTCGTAGGCTTTCTCGAACGCAGAGTCGCGTGCTTTCTCGTACGAGGAGCTGGAAGACTTCTCATGCGATTTGTCATACGACGCGTCGATCGAGGCGGTCAGCGATGCATCGAACGAGTCGGTGCGGCTGCGCTCGTGGCGGCCGAAGTCCTGGGTCTGGGTCACGCTGCCGCTTGCCGAGGCATCCAGCGAAGCGTTCAGAGAACCGCTTGCCGAGGAGCTCGAATCATGGCTACGCGAACCACTGGCGCTGGAGCTGTTGGAGCCACTGGCGTTCCAGCTGTTGGAGCCGGCGGCGTCCCAGCTCGACGAGGCGCTGCTGTCCTTGCTGTAGCTGGAGTCCTTGTCGTACGAAGCACTGCCACTTTTCGTGGTGGTGAAGGTCAGCGTATCGACCCGGTAGGTGCGGTCGGCGCTGTTGTTCACGACCAGGCCTGGGCCGTTCTGGTCGGCAGAGGCGGTGGCGGTGGCATTACCCAGTGGCGCATTGGAGTTGGCAATGGCCATGGTGTTTTTCTGTTGGTTCAGGTCGCCACCGGCAATGTTGATGCCCATGTTGCCGCTGCCGTTGTTGCCCGAGCCGCTCATGATGCCGGAGTTGGTGGTGCCGTAGTTGTTGACCTTGTTGTTGTTGCTGTACTGACGTACGTCGGCGGTGGCCGAGGCGGAGCCGAACACGAAGCTGTTGTCCAGGCTCGAATCGGCGCCGGCGTTGGCGATGGCGGCGGCGTTGTCCTGCTGGTTGCCGGCGCCGGCCGCGACGTTGACACCGACGTTGCCGCTGGTGCCGGAGGCCGAGCTGCTCATTTCGGCTTCGTTCACCGTGCCTTCATTGTTGATGCGGTTGTTGGTGCTGCTTTGCTTGTCCCAGGCATTGGCGGTTGCATATACCGGGATCTTGGTAGGAGGAGGGGTGTGATGACCGTTGTTGTGGCCGTTGTTATGGCCATTGTTGTGGCCGCCACGTGGATCATTCTGCCCAGCTTGTACAGCCACAGCCATGATCGCAGCAATTGCGAAAACCAGAGGCTTGAGTGCCATCGAGGGTTTCATGGTGGTTCTCCGTACTTTGTTTTAGGTTAAGTGTTGTTGTTACCTGTTTGGGTCAATCTGCGACCCGGATGCTCAGGGTGTTGGCCGTGCGGTTTCCCACCCCTGCACTCTGATTCAACTGCACCACGCCACGGCTACCGGTGAATGCCTGGTCGCTGGTGCTGACCTGGCGATGGCCGGGTGTCTGGGCGGTTGGATCGGAGTTGTTGATCAGCGCCACGTTCTGTTGCAGAAGGACGCTGTCGTCGATGCTTTGCGGTTGTGTACTGACGCTGATGCGCAGTGCGTTGGCTTGCTGGTTGCTGGCGCCGGCGCTCTGGTTGACGCCTAAAACGCCGCTGCCATGGCTGAAGGCGTTGCCCTGGATGCTGGACTGAGCATCCAGTGAAGGATCGACATGCGTGCGCAAGCGTTGGCGGATCTGGGTGCTGGCGTTGGCGTCATGGCCGATGGCGATAGCCCGGGCGTTGACCTGCTGCTGTTGGTCGCCGGCAGCCTGGTTGACGCCCAGGTTGCCTTGGTACTGTGCGCCTGAACTGTCGATGGTGGCGTTGTTGATCACGGGGGATTGCGCGAAGGCCGATGCACTGCACAACGTGGCCAGAATCAGCAGCGTATGCTTCATGTCACTGACCCCCGCTGAGGATCTTCAAGGCGCCCAGACCTTGCTGGACGTTCGAATTGACCATGTTGGCGATGCCATTGCCCGAGCCCGAGGCTCGTCCACCGGCAATGTTCGGCAGTTGTGTCTGGGTGCCGATGTTGGCCCCGATGTTGTTGGTCTGTTGGGTGATCAGCGTGTTGATGCCTGCGCCGCTGCTGATGTTGGCGAAGTCGCCGTCGCTCAGCTCGTTGGTCTGCTTGAGTATGTGCGCGGACGGGTTGGTATTGACGGTGACAGGATTGGGATCGGGCACAATCGGGGCGCGGGTGGCAATGCGCGGTTGCACATCACGGGTAATGATGACGAGCCCGTTATCGGCCTGGGCTGGCAGGCTAAAGCTGGAACCCAGTGCGCATCCGATCAGCAGGAGACGACAGACGTTGCCTTTATCAAGTTTCCCCACGATGGCAATTCCTTCTTCGGCGTGTTGGGCCTGGGCCGCGTTGCCAGAAGAAGAGCAGAAGCTGTGCCGGTTTTTGTTATTGCTTTCGAATCAGTTAGTTGTGGCATTAGCGCTGGTGCGTCAACGGATTGTTGTATCAGTGTTGAGACACAGGCTCGACCCATGAGGTGCCGGGCCCATTGAAGACGGGCGCTGACGGGTTTTCGTCGAGGGTGTTTCATGGCTGTGACACTACCCCCGGATCTGGCGTTGTACGCGCAAATCCGGGGGCCATGGCCCGGCAGTGTGTATCAGCGGCTTAACATTCGGTGGGGCAGGTGGGGGATTTTCCGTCCAGCAGACGCTGTACAACGCTCAACACTTTGGCACTGCGTTGTGACCAATCGCCGTCGATCACCTGCACGTTGTGTTGGTGGCGTTGCAACCAAGCCAGGCTGTCATCGAAGAACACCTGGCGCTCTTGCAGCCGGGGCTGGCAGCGCAGCCCGTCACCGATCCATTCGACGCCCTCGGGGCGCAGCAGCAGGTGCAGGTCGTAATGGCGCGCCTGGATGGCCTGCTCGAGCCACGCCGGGCAATCGCCGAACAGCGCTCGGCTCCACAGGATGTTGCTGAGCAGGTGGGTGTCGAGGATCAGCAACTCCGGTGCCTGCGCCCGGCCCTGGTCCTCCCAGGCCAACTGGCCACGAGCGATGGTGGGGATATCGGCGTAGCAGGTATCGCGCTGCTCGCGTTCCATGAAGTGGCGGACATACTCGCCGACCAGCACGCCACCGAAATGCGCCTGGATCTCGCCGCTCAGCCAGCTCTTGCCGCTGGACTCCGGGCCGCACAGCACCAAGACTTTCATGCGCCGGCCAGCGCCGGGTCGCGGCGCCACTCCAGCCAGCCGCGCACGGCGATCAGGGTGAACAGGGCATACAACGCGGCGGTGAGGTAAAGGCCCTTGTAGAGGAACAGGCCGACGAAGACCACATCCAGCACCACCCACAGCGCCCAGCATTGCAGGCGCTTCTGTGCCATCCACAGCTGGGCCACCAGGCTGAAACCGGTAAGCGCGGCGTCGAGCCAGGGCTGGGCGGCGTCGGTCCAGTGGGCCATGGCGGCGCCCAGCAGCAGGCTTCCCAGCAGGCCGATCGCCAGGCCCTTGAGCATCGTCACGGGGGCCAGGCTGGTTACCTGGCGGGCGTCCTCGACCCGGTCCGGGCGGGTCCATTGCCACCAGCCGTACAGCTGCAGCACGGCGTAGACCAGTTGCAGGAGCATGTCCGAGTACAGCTTCACCTCGTAGAAAATCCAGCTGTACAGCACCACCATCACCAACCCGATCGGCCAGCACCAGGGGTTCTGCTTGACGGTGAGCCAGACGGCGATGACGCCGAGCGCGGCGGCGAACAGTTCGAGGCCGGACATCGGCGATCCTTGGGCGGGGAAAGGGCGCGATGCTAACCGCTTCGAGCGACCGGCTTCAAGCGGCGAGCAGCATCGGACCTGCCCGCCGCTTGGCGCGGCTATACCCTGAACTGGCGCAGCAGTTGTTCCAGTTCCTCGCTCAAGCGTGCCAACGCCACTCCGGCGTCGCTTGACTGGCGGGCGGCCTCGGCGGTCTGCTGCGACAGGTCCGCGGTTTCGGTGACATTGCGGTTGATTTCCTCGACCACATGCGACTGCTGCAGGGTGGCGCTGGCGATCGAGGCGTTCAGCGCTCCCAGGTTGCCCAGCGCCTGGTTGATGGCGTCCAGGCTGCTGCCGGCCTCGCGGGCCTGCTCGACGGTCTGGCGCGAGGCTTCGCTGCTGGTGTCGATGGCCCGCACCGCCGCTTCGGATTGCCCCTGAAGGTGCTCGATCATGGTCTGGATTTCGGCGGTCGACTGCGCGGAGCGCTGGGCCAGCAGGCGCACTTCGTCGGCGACCACGGCGAAGCCGCGTCCCTGTTCGCCGGCTCGGGCGGCCTCGATGGCGGCGTTGAGGGCGAGTAGGTTGGTCTGCTCGGCGATGGAGCGGATGACCTCGAGCACGCCGCCGATCTTGGTGCTGTGGCTGGCCAGTTCGCGGATCACCTGTACCGCCTGATCGATGGTCGCCGAGAGCCGGTCGATCTGCTGCAGGCTGCCATGGATCGCCTGTTGGCCGTGGCCGACCTGCGTCTGGGCGCTGTGCATCTCGCTGGAGGCCTGTTCGGCGTGCTTGGCCACGTCATGCACAGCGTAGGAGACCTCGTTGATGGCGGTGGCTACCTGGTCCATCTGCAGTGATTGCTGGGCGCTGCGGGCTTGGGCGGAGCCAGCGTTGTCACCGACATGGCTGGCTGACTCGGCCAGGGCATGGGCCGCGCCCTGCAATTGGCCGATCACGCCTTGCAACTTACCGTTGAAGCGGTTGAAGTGTTCACCCAGTTGGGTGATCTCGTCGCGGCCATGGGTGTCCAGGCGCCGGGTCAGGTCACTTTCGCCGCTGGCGATGTTGCCCATGGCCTGCACGGCCTCGCGCAGTGGCCGGGCGATGCTGCGGGCGATCAGCATCACCAGCAGGGCCATCAGCAGGGCGATGCCCAGGCCCACCAGCGACGCGTCGCGCACTTGTCGGGCGAATTCGGCCTGCACGTCGTCGATGTAAACGCCCGAGCCGATGATCCAGCCCCAGGGCTTGAACAGCTGGATGTACGAGGTTTTCGCCACCGGCTCGCTGGCGCCGGGCTTGGGCCAGCGATAGTCCACGGGCCCCGCGCCCTGGCTGCGGGCCAGGGCGACCATCTCGTTGAACACGGCAAAGCCGTCCGGGTCGCGGATGGCCGAGAGATCCTGGCCATCGAGCTTGGGGTTGGCCGGGTGCATGATCATCTTCGGTTGCAGGTCGTTAATCCAGAAATAGTCGTTCTGGTCGTAGCGCAGCCCGCGCACCACTTGCAGGGCCTGCTGCTGTGCGGCCTCGCGGGTCAGCGTGCCGGCGGCCTCCAGGCCTTGGTAATGGGCCAGCACGCCGGCGGCGGTCTGCACCACGTGACGGGTTTTCTCGGCCTTGGCCTGGTACAGGCCGTCATGGATCTGGCGCAGCATCAGCAGGCCCAGCACCAGCAGCATGGCCACGGCCACCAGCAGGATCAGCCACAGGCGGCGGCTGATCGACATCGACCTCAGGGTCTTCATGATGCGTTACTCCAGTCTTGTTCTTTTTATCCAGGGCATCCAAGCATGCTTTGTCGCAGGCCCCCACTCGACCAACGGCTAATGCGTCGTTCTTGACATCCTCAGTTGCAGGTAACGCAAGCCTTGAAACAAAGGCTCTGCTAGGATTTCGGCCGCGCCAGATGAAACCTTTAGGCAGCTGGGCTTTTCAGCTGGCTTTGGGGGCACCTGTCGCTGTAAAAAGCACGCGCCGCGTGCGGTATCAATTAGCTCAATCAAAACAAGCGGCCTGCCACGCGCAGCGTCGCACTTGGGGGAAAGATGGATTTGTGGAGTGCCTTTCAGGCGATCATCCTGGGCGTGATCGAGGGGCTGACGGAGTTCCTGCCCATTTCGAGCACCGGGCACCAGATTATCGTCGCTGACCTGATCGACTTCGGCGGCGAACGCGCCATGGCGTTCAACATCATCATTCAGCTGGGTGCCATCCTGGCGGTGGTGTGGGAATTCCGGCGCAAGATCTTCGACGTGGTACTGGGCTTGCCTACGCAGGTACCGGCACGACGCTTCACTGCCAACCTGCTGATCGCCTTCATCCCGGCGGTGATCCTGGGCGTGCTGTTCGCCGACCTGATCCACGAGTATCTGTTCAACCCCATCACCGTTGCCGCCGCGTTGGTGGTGGGCGGGGTGATCATGCTGTGGGCCGAGCGTCGCCAGCACCGGGTGGAGGTCGACCATGTCGACGACATGCGTTGGACTCATGCGCTGAAGATCGGCCTGGTGCAGTGCCTGGCGATGATTCCGGGCACCTCGCGTTCCGGCTCGACCATTATCGGCGGCTTGCTGTTCGGCCTCTCGCGCAAGGCGGCGACCGAGTTTTCGTTCTTCCTGGCCATGCCTACCATGGTCGGTGCGGCGGTGTATTCGGGGTACAAGTACCGTGATCTGTTCCAGCCGGGTGACCTGCCAGTGTTCGCCATCGGCTTCGTGGTCTCGTTCATCTTCGCCATGATTGCCGTGCGCGGTCTGCTCAAGTTCATCGCCAACCATAGCTATGCGGTGTTCGCCTGGTACCGGATCGCCTTTGGCCTGCTGATCCTGGCGACCTGGGAGTTCGGTTGGGTCGACTGGTCGACGGCGCACGGCTGACATGCGCAATGCACGCCTGAAAGCGTTGGTGCTGGTGGTGCTGTGCCTGTTGCCGGTGCTCGGTGGCCTGAGAATGGGGTTGAGCGGCGGGAATTGGTTGCCACTGGCGATGTATCCGCTGGTGAGCCTGGTCAGCCTGTTGTTGTACTGGCAGGACAAACAGCAGGCGCGGAGCGAGGCCAGGCGCACGCCGGAAAAGGTGTTGCATGCCAGCGAGCTGCTGGGGGGCTGGCCGGGGGCTTTGCTGGCTCAGCAGTTGTTTCGGCACAAGACCCGCAAGGTTTCCTACCAGGTGGTGTGTTGGGGGATCGTCTTGGCGCACCAGCTTTTCTGGGTTGACTATCTGTTCCTGGCGGGGCGTTGGGGTGGTTTGAGCTGAATGTTCTCGTTGTCGTGTTGGATTTGGCTTTGAAGTCGCGAAGGTACGGGCGGCTCCTGGGCCGGAATCATGATCGGCAACGTTCCCAGGCGCTGCTCTGATTGACTCCATCCCGCGCCTGGGCAAGGCTAGCCTTTTCCCAGGCATGAGGCTGACAATGCTGATCGATCCTCGCAAGGCCACGCTGCTGGTCGTCGATATCCAGGAAAAGCTCATCGGCGCCATGAGCGATCCCGAGGGCACCGTGGCCCGCGCCCGCTGGCTGCTGGCGGCAACCGCCGAACTCGAGTTGCCCACCGTGATCTCCGAGCAGTACCCCAAGGGTCTGGGCCACACGCTGGCCGGCCTCAAGGCCGCGGCGCCAGCCGCCGAGATTGTCGAGAAAATGCATTTCTCCTGTGTCGCTGCCGAATGCCTGCCGCCCAGCCTGATGGCGCGCGAGCAGGTCATCGTCTGTGGCATGGAAACCCATGTCTGCGTGCTGCAGACCGTGCTTGGCCTGCTGGCCTTGGGCAAGCAGGTGTTCGTGGTCGAGGATGCCTGCGACAGCCGCACCCCGGCCAGCAAGGCGGCGGGCCTGGCGCGCATGCGCGATGCCGGGGCGCAGGTGGTCACCCGCGAGATGGTGCTGTTCGAATTGCTGGGCAGTTCCAGCCATCCGCTGTTCCGCCAGATCAGCAAGACCTACCTGGTGGGGGAGCAACCCTGAACGGGCGGCTGTTGGCCTTCGGGCTGCTGGGGCTGGGCCTGCTGCAGGGCTGCGCCGGGCGCCGCGATGAGGCGCCGGAGGCCGACCCGGCCAAGGTCCGCGCCCAGCTCATGCGCCTGCTACCGGCCCAGGTCAAGGACCGTCAGGGCTGGGCCGAGGATATTCAGGTGGCGTTCCAGGCCCAGGGCATCAGCCCGAGCAAGAGCAACCTGTGCGCCGTGCTGGCAGTGACCGAGCAGGAGTCCACCTTCAATGCCGACCCTCAAGTGCCAAACCTGGGGCGCATCGCCCGGGAAGAGATCGACCGTAGGGCGGCGCGGCTGCATGTGCCCCGGCTGCTGGTCGACGGCGCCCTGAGCACGCCTTCGGCCAACGGCAAGACCTACCAGCAACGGCTGCTCGCCGTGCGCAGTGAAAAGCAACTCAGCGCCCTGTACGACGAGGTGATCGGCGGCCTGCCGCTGGGGCGTTCGCTGCTGGGTGGGCTGAATCCGGTACGCACCGGCGGGCCGATGCAGGTCAGCGTGGATTTCGCCGAGCAGCACGCCAAGGGCTATCCCTACGACCATCCGGGCAGCATTCGCCAGGAGGTGTTCAGCCGCCGTGGCGGGATGTACTTCGGTATAGCCCATCTGCTGGGCTACCCCACCCATTACCAGCGCCAGCTGTATCGCTTCGCCGACTTCAACGCCGGTTGGTACGCCAGCCGCAACGCCGCGTTCCAGGCGGCGCTGAGCCGGGCCAGTGGGGCGCCGCTGGCGCTCGACGGCGACCTGATCGCCCCCGGCGCGATCATGCCCGGCACCACCGAGCAGGCGGCGCGCAAGCTGGGGGCGAAGCTGGGGCTGCGCAATCCGCAGATCAGGGCGCAGTTGGAGAAAGAGAACGACCTGGCGCTGGAGGAGACCGAGCTTTACCGCAAGGTCTTCGCCCTGGCCGAAGCAAAGGCCGGCAAGCCCTTGCCAAGGGCGGTGCTGCCGGGGATCGAGCTGAAGAGCCCGAAAATTACCCGCAAGCTGACTACGGCCTGGTTTGCCGGCAGGGTGGATGAGCGTTATCAGCGTTGCATGAAGCGTTGACGTGGTTCATGCAGGAGCGGCAGCGCCGCTCCTGCAAAAGCTTCAGCTGTCGCCGAGCGCCTTGACCACCTGTTCGACACTGGCCTTGAGCCCGGCCACGGTATCGTCGGCGTCGCTCTCTAGCACCAGCAGCTTGGCGCCCGAGCCAGCGATTGTTTCAGCCACCTTGGCATCCGGCTGGCGATGGTGCAGCACCAACGCCACGTCCTGGGCCTTGAGGTTGTCCCCCAGCGCCTTGAGCGCCGCCTCGTCCCACTTGTCGTCGGCCGGCAGCGCCTGCTCGACCACGTCCAGGTTCAGCCCGCTGGCCAGGTAGCCCAGGCGTTCGGACAGGCTGACCACGGTCAGGTTGTCGACCTCGGCCAGGCGCGTCTGGCTGTTGGCGGTCAGTTCCAGCATCTGCCGCTTGATGCCGGCCAGGTTGGCCTGGATCTTCGCTTTGTCCGCTGGCGAGAGGCGCTCGAGGTCATTGGCCACCACGTCGGCCATGCGCCCCAGGTTGGTCGGGTTGAGCCAGGGGTAGGCGGCGAAGGCTTCGTCGCCCTTGACCGCGATACCGGGCAGGGCGCCGTCCACCGGGCGCGCGGCGTCGATCTCGACGATGCGGATGTTGCTGCGCCGGGCCATGGGGTAGAGCGGGTCGTCGCGCCAGATCGAGCGCACGCCGATCACCGCGTCGGCCTGTTGCGCCACCTTGTGCAGGCTGGCGCCGCCACGGCCACTGAAATACGAAGGTTGGCGGCTGGCCGGCAGGTTTGCCGGCGCGGCGCGCTTGAGCTGCACCGAGGTGCCGTCGAGCAAGGCGCTGGCCAGGCTGTGGGTCACCGGCAGGGTGGTCAGCACTTCGGTGGCATTGGCCAGTAGCGGCAGGCCGCTCAGAGCCAGGACCAGGGGCAGTTTGTTCAGGGTCATGCCGGGTTTCCTTGCAGGCGTGGGACGAGGGCGCGGGCCAGGGCGGCGAGGGCGAAGCAGATCCCGGCGACCAGGATGATCGCCGCGCCCGAGGGCACCGGCAGGTCGAAGACGATCGGCAGCAGGATGCCGAGCAACGTGCTCAGGGTGGCGATGATCACCGAGACGAAGAAGAAGCCCTTGAGCGACTGGCTGACCAGCCGCGCCGCCGCCGCCGGGATCACCAGCAGGGCGCCGACCAGGATCGCGCCGATCACCTTGACCGAGGCCACGGTGACCAGGGTCACCAGCACCACGAACAGGTAGTCGAGGGTCTTCACCGCCACCCCGCGCACCGCCGCCAGTTGCGGGTTGAAACTGGCCAGCATGATGCGGTTGTACAACGGCAGGGCCAGGGCCAGCACCAGCACCGCGACGATGCCCAGCACCAGCAGGTCGTGGGCGCTGACGGTGAGCACCGAGCCGAACAGCACGTTCTCGAGGATGTGTACGTTGATCTTGCCGGCCAGCATCAGCAACAGGCTCGCGCCCAGGGCCAGCGACACCGAGAGGAACACGCCGATCAGGGTGTCCGGCGACAGGCCGGTGCGGTTGCGCAGGAAGTTGAGCAGGATGCCGAACAGCAGGCAATAGCCGAACAGGCTGCCGTACGGGCCGGTGTAGGGCTCGCCGAGCAGGATGCCGATGGCCACCCCGGTGAGCGCCGCATGGCCGACCGCCTCGGAGAAGAAGGCAAAGCGCTTGACCACCACCAGGGTGCCCAGGCCGCCGAGCACCGGGCCGATCATCAGGCCCGCCAGCAGGGCGTTGACCACGAAGCCGTAGGCCAGTGCCTCCGGCAGATAGCCAGCCGTGGCCCAGTCCTGGACCAGCTGGCGCAAGGTTTCGAAACTCATCAGGCAAGGCTCTCGCTGCGCGGGTGAACGGAGAACAGCCCGAGCAGGCGCTCGGGAGTCAAGGCCTGGGCCGGCGGGGCGTCGAACAGCACCTGGCGGCTCAGCCCGGTGACGCGGTCGGCCAGGCGCAGCACCGCTTCGAGGTCGTGCTCGATCCACAGCACGGTGGTGCCGGCCTGGCGCCAGCCGTGCAGCAGTTGCTCGAACACCTGGATGCCAGCCTCGTCGAGGGCCGACATCGGTTCGTCCAGCACCAGCAACTGCGGTTCGGGGATCAGCCCCTGGGCCAGCAGCACGCGCTGGCGCTCACCACCGGAGAGGGCGCCCATGCGCCGCTTGCGCTTGTCGAGCATGCCCACCCGTTGCAGCGCCGCGTCGATTTGCGGGCGCACGCGCCGCGACAGGCCGAGGAACGCCGGGCGGCGCTGGCACATGGCGGCCATGAAGTCGTCCACGGTCATCGGCAGGCCGCGGTCGAACTCCAGGGCCTGGGGCACGTAGCCGATCACCTCGCGCTCGGCGGGCCAGTGCAGGGTCAGCTGGCCCTGGTGCGGCATCTGCCCGAGCAGGGTCTTGATCAACGAGCTCTTGCCGCCGCCATTGGGGCCGACGATGGCATGCACGCTGCCCGGGGCGACACTGAAACGCACGTTCTCGAGGATGCGCGTGCGGCCGAGGGTGAGGTCGATGCCGTCGAACTCGATGCGTGGCCCGGACGCGGCGGTAAGGTTGGCGGCGGCGGTCATGTGCGGTTTTCCTGGATGGCCTGGACCACGGTGTCGAGGTTGCGCTTCATCTCCACCTCGTACTTCTCCTTGGTGTAGTCGCCGTAGGAAATGTGCGTGAGCGGGTAGATGCGCACGCCGGACTCGCGGTGGATGGTGTCGACATAGGCCGAGGGGAAGTCCATCTCCGAGAAGATCACCTTCACGTCCAGCGCCTTGAGCTGGTCGATGGTCTTCTTCAGCTGTGCCGGGCTCGGCTCGATGCCATGGGCAGGCTCCACCACGGCGGTGACCTCCAGGCCGAAGTCGCGCACCAGGTAGTCGTAGGCGGCGTGGATGGTGGCCACGCGGAAGGTCGCGTCCGGCGCCTGGGTGACCTTGGCCAGGGCCTCGGCACGCAAGCCACGCAGGCGCTTGGCATAGGCACGGGCATTCTGCGTGTAGAACTTGGCGTTGTCCGGGTCGAGCTTGCCCAGTTCGCGGGCGATGTTGTTGACCTGGGCGATGGTGGCGCTGATCGACAGGAAGGTGTGCGGGTTGACCACCTTGCCAGCGCCGCGGGCGGCGATGCCGGTGGCCGCCAGCAGCGGCACGTTGGCGTTGGACTCGATGGTTCTGATATCGGGCTTTTCGCTGGCGGCGATCATGCGGTCGGCGAAGTCGTCGTGGCCGACGCCGTTGAGCACGATCACGTCGAGGCTGCCGATGCGCTTGATGTCCTCGGCGCGCGGCTCGTAGGCATGCGGGTTGAAGCCGGCCGGGATCAGCGGCACCACTTCGGCCTTGTCGCCGACGATGTTGCTCACGTAGCTGTAGTAGGGGTGCAGGGTGATGCCGATGCGCAGGGGCTTGCCGTTGTCGGCGAGGGCCAGGGCGGGCAGGGCGCAGGCCAGGAGCAGCGCCAGGGTGCGGCGGGCGAAGCGGAGCATGGGCAGGTCCTTAGTGACGGTGTTGGCGGGTGACCCCGGCGTCGTAGTGGGTGACGATCTGCTGCCAGCCGGCGGCGATCAGCGCATCGCTGTCCAGCGCGTCCGGCGGCAGGGCGGTGCTGTCGCGGCGCAGCCAGACATCCGGCTGGGCATCGCTGGCGACGGGCAGGATCACCAGGAAGCTGCCAGCCACCTGGGCGTCCTGGCTGCGTCCCAGGTAGGCGCCGTTGGCCAGCAACGACCACTGGTGGCTGCCGCGGCTCTGGCTGCTGGCGTCGCTGACGAAGGGGGGCAGCCCCTCGTCGGCCAGGGCCTGGGCATCCGGGGCGACGCCATTGTCCTCGCGCAGTGCGCGGATCTCCTCGACGGCCACCCACAGGTCGGTGTGGATGCCCTGTTCGGCGGCATTGAGGTCGCGGCGGGCATCGAGCTGGTGGGCGGCGATGGCCTGTTCATCCTCGCGTTCGCCGCGCACGGCCACCACGCTTGCGGCCAGCACCACGATCAGCACGGCGGCCAGCAGCACGTAGAGCGTCTCGTGCCCGGCGCCGGCCGGGCGCACCAACTGGGCGCGGCTCATGGCGCACCAATGTCGGCGTGGTCGACTTCCACCACGTGGCCGGGGCCGGCGTCGAACAGCACGTAGAACTCGCCGTCGGGGCGCTTGAAGGTCAGGGTCGAATCGTCGCCGAGCTTGCTCGCCACCAGCACCTGTTCGTCGTAGCCGATCACGTCCAGGGTCACCCCCGGTGCGCCGCTGCCGTCGGAGAAACCGCCCTTGCAGGTGATCTGCTCGCCATGCTCGGTGCATTCGCACATGGGGTTGTGCGCCAGCGCCGGGGTGGCGGCCAGGGCCAAGAGGGGCAGGGCCAGCCTGCGCATCAGCTGTTTCATTTGTTGCCTCCTTGTTTTTCAAGCCAGGCCGCGGTGGCGGGGGATGCCTTGGCCAGCGGCACCGAGGCCTGGTACATCTTGCCGTCCCAGCCTTCGATGGTGATCCAGATGTCGGCGTCGGGGCGGGTGCGTGGCGGGATCGGCAGCGAGGTGCCCATGCGCGCCGGCGCGCCGAAGAAGATCGTGCCGGCGGCGCGCAGGCTGCGCGGCTTGCCCACCCGCAGGTAGATGGCCTTGGCGCCGTCGTTGCAGTTACCGCAGGCGGCATTGAAAGCCTTGAAGTAGCCGGCCGGGCCCTCGGCGCGCGGGGCTTCGTCGCGCAGTTCGGCCAGGTCCAAAGTCCAGCGCCCGACCTGGACGCCCTGGATGATGTTGGCGCCCAGGCCGCTGTCGCCGCGGAACAGGCTGGCGTCGGCGAAATACTTGGGCATGAAGCCCAGCGGCACGAGGATCAGCAGGATGTTCAGGTGGAAGCGCCATTTCAGCCACAGCTGCTTCAGGCCGCTGGGCGGCAGGGTGTCGGTCTGGCTCAAGAGTGGGCCTCCAGGGTGATTGGGCGCGCCGGGCGTTTGCCGCGCTTGAGGGTAGCGCGGGTGGCCTGGGCGGTGCGTTTGGTCCAGATCAGCAGGCCGCTGAATACCATCAGGGTCAGCACCAGGCCGAAGAAGAACCAGATCAGCTTGATCGCCAGGCCACCGAAGTCACCGGTGTGCAGCGGGCGCATGGATTCGGTGACGAACTCCAGGGCCGAGCGGTCGCCGAGCAGGAACTGGGCGTCGACGTTGCGCGTGTAGGGGTTGACCTCGGCGGTCTGGAACATCAGCGGGTACCAGCCGCGGCCGCCCATGCTGTAGTGGCTGTAGGCGGTGGCGGGCAGCGAGATGAAGCTGACGTCCAGGCCCGGGACCGACTGGGTGGCGATGCGCGCCGCCTCGTCCAGGTCGATGCGGGGTGCCGGGCTGCCATCGGGGGTTTGCGGGACTTGCTGGCGGGCGATCACCGGGGTGACGGGCTCGCTGGAAATGGTCACGTGGTTGTCGCCGAGGATCGCCTGGATCAGGAACCAGGTGCCGGTGATGGAGATCACTGCGATGAACCAGATCGACCACACCCCGGCCAGGCGGTGCAGGTCGCCCCAGAAGATCCGCCGGCCATGGCCGGTGCGCACGGGCTTGAAGAAGCCGCGCCAGAACTTCTTGTATACCACCAGCCCAGTGACCAGCGAGGCGAGCATCGGCAACCCGAGCAGCGACACCAGGTACCAGCCCCAGCTGTAGCCGTTGGTGAAGGGCACCAGCCACCAGCCGTGCAGGGCGCGGGTGAAGGCCTCGAAGTCGAAGTCTGGGCGCTGCCCCTGGATGGCCCCGCTGTACGGGTTGACGTAGAGCAGCGCGTTGGTGCCGTCGGCGCGGGTCACCGAGGCCTGCAGGGCGAAGTGCGAACCGTCCGGCTGGCTGAAGAAACGCACCGCCAGGTCCGGTTCGGCCTTGTGCATGGCGTCGAGCACCTGCTGGTAGCTCAGGCGCTGGCTGTCGTCGTCGGGCTTGCTGGCGCGCACATCGGCATTGGCCAGCCAGACGATTTCCTGGCTGACCACCGCGAGCATGCCGGTGAAGCAGACGATCAGGACGAAGAACCAGATCGGCAGGGCAAGCCAGCTGTGGACCAGGAACCACAGCTTGGAAGTGGATTTCTTTCTCGATTGTCGGGCCATCGGTCGGTCTTCTGCATATAAAAAAACGGTCGAGTCTGTGCTCAACCGGGAGGGCTGCATAAGTAAGGACGAATGAGAATCAGAAAGCTGCCAGCGCAAATGAAAGAAAATGTTTCAAGATTAGGGGGTGGCCTCCGATGCAACCGACACCTTCCCCGTGCGCGCCTGCTTCTTGCTGCGCTTCAGGGCGTTGGCGGTAGCCAGTGCGGTACGTTTGCTCCAGATCAGCAGGCCGCTGAGCACCATCATGCTCAGCAGCAGGCCGAAGAAGAACCAGATCAGCTTGGTGGTCAGGCCGGCGAACTCGCCGGTGTGCAACGGGCGCATGGACTCGGTGACGATTTCAACCGCCTTGCGATCGCCCAGCAGGCGGCTGGCCTCCATCTTGCCGGTATAGGGGTTGATCTCGGCTTTCTGGTACACCAGTGGATACCAACTCATGCCGCCGATGCTCAGATGGGCATAGGCGTTGCTGGGGAAACCGACGTAGTCGACGGTGAAGCCCGGGATTTCGCGCTGGGTGATCCTGACGGCCTCGTCCGGGCTGATCATCGGCGTCGGGCTGCCGTCGGCGGTCAGCGGCACCGTCTCCCGTGCCACCACTGGCACGATGGGCTGGCTGGAGATGGCGATATGGTTGTCGGCGAGCAGGGCCTTGATTAGGAACCAGGTGCCGGTGATGGAGATCACCGCGATGAACCAGATCGACCAGATGCCGCTCAGGCGGTGGAAATCGCCCCAGAAGATCCGCGCGCCCTGGTTGAAGCGCAGGGTCGGCTTGAAAAAGCCCTTCCAGAAACGTTTGTAGATCACCAGCCCGGTGATCAGCGAAGCCAGCATCGGCAGCCCGAGCAGTGACACCAGGTACCAGCCCCAGCTGTAGCCATTGGTGTGCGGCACCAACCACCAGCCGTGCAGGGCGCGGGTGAACTCCTCGAAGTTGAACTGCGGAGGGACGCCCTGGATATGCCCGGTGTAGGGGTTGACGTAGACCCTCAGCGTACGGCCGTCAGGGTAGGTGACATCCGACAGCATGGCGAAGTGCGACTCGCTCAGGGTCATCAGGCTGGCCACGGCGATACCGGGCTCGTCGCGTTGCATGGCCACCAGCAGCTCGTCATAGGACAACCGCCGGGCGTCATCCGAAGGCGGATTGGCGCGGGTTTCCGGGTTGGCCAGCCAGACGATCTCTTTGCTGATCACCGCCAGGGTGCCGGTGACGCAGACGATAAGCACGAAGAACCAGATGGGCAGCGCCAGCCAGCTATGCACGAGGAACCAGATTTTCGAGCGGGACTTTTTCGACATGGGGTACGCAGTGTCAATGGCGAATTCAGGGGCGGACTGCCCGGCCGTATCAGAAAGAGACGCATGAGCAGGGCAAAACCTGATGGATCAATTGCAAGCAAGTGTTTCCAGGTTGCCCTGCCGGTTGCTGCGGGTTCCTGCGCAGGGACTAATTTGCCTGCTTCCCGAAACGTCCCCCTATCACCGGATGCGAGCGTGCCCCTGGGCCGTCGCTCCCTTTTCCTTAGGTGTGTACAGGAGGCCCGTCATGGGTGTTGCTGTGGGATTTACAGTGCGTCCGCTATTGCCGGAGCAGGGACGTTTGCCATTGTTGGTGGAGGCAGGTGACGACGACACCAGCCTGCTGGACGTGTTCGATGAGCTCAAGGCGCTGGTGGACGAGCACCTGCTGCGCGATGGCGGCATCCTGTTCCGCGGTTTCCGCCTGCAGGGCGCCGAGCAGTTCCGTCAGTTCGCCGCCAGTTTCGGCCATCCGCTGCTCAACTATGAGTTTGGCTCGACGCCGCGCACCAACGTCACCCAGGGGGTCTACACCTCCACCGAGTACCCGGCGCACCAGCACATTCCGTTGCACAACGAGCAGGCCTACTCCCGCGACTGGCCGATGAAAATCTGGTTCTACAGCATGATCGCCGCGAAATCCGGTGGGCAGACGCCGATTGCCGACAGTCGCGAGGTTTACCGCAAGGTGCCGGCGCATATTCGCGAGCGTTTCGTCAGCAAGGGCCTGATGTACGTGCGCAACTTCGGCAACGGCCTGGATGTGTCGTGGGAGGATGTATTCAATACCGAGGACCCGCAGGAGGTGGAAGCCTACTGCAAGGCCCACGGCATCACCTGTGAATGGAAGGATGACGGTGAGCTGCGCACCCGCCAGGTATGCCAGGCGGTGGCCGAGCACCCGGTCACGGGCGACAAGGTCTGGTTCAACCAGGCGCACCTGTTCCATATTTCCAACCTGCCGCCCGAGGTGCGGGAAAGCCTGCTGGACATCGTCGACGAGGAAGACCTGCCGCGTAACGTCTACTACGGTGATGGTTCGCCCATCGAGGATGAAGTGCTCGACGAGATCCGTGCGGTGCTCGAGGACTGCAAGATCAGCTTCCTCTGGCAGGAAGGCGACGTGATGATGCTCGACAACATGCTTGCCGCCCATGCCCGCGCGCCGTTCGAGGGCCCGCGCAAGGTGATCGTGGCGATGGCCGAGGGGCACTCGCTGGACCAGGCCTGACCTGTCGAGGCTGGGGCTGCCGCGCAGCCCCAGGCTTTTCAGGCTCGATACCCGCTAAATCATCCCCCCGCCCATTCGTTCTTGTTGATGCGCCCGGACCATCCGGTCGCGCCGCCGATCAGCAAGGACCCCACACATGAATGCCGCAGACGCCCAGAAACTTTCCCGCCGTTTCATCGAGTTGCCCCAGGACAAGCGTCGCTTGTTCCTTGAAGGGATGCGACGCGAGGGTATCGATTTCGCGCAGTTGCCCATGTCGTCCTGTGTTGGCCTGAGCGAGCGCGACGGCCTGTCCTACGCCCAGCAGCGCATGTGGTTCCTCTGGCAGCTGGAGCCGCAAAGCGCCGCCTACAACCTGCCGATGGCCGTGCGTCTGGAAGGCGAGCTGCAAGTGCAGGCGCTGGAGCAGGCCTTCACCGTGCTGGTCGCTCGCCACGAATGCCTGCGCACCACCTTCGCCCAGGACGGCGAGCGCGCCGTGCAGCGGGTGGCCGAGCCAACGCAGGTAGGCATCCAACTGTTCGACCTGGCCGACCTGCCCGAGGCCACGCGCTGGGAGCGCGCCCACCAGCAAATGGCGGCCCAGGCCACCCAGGCCTTCGATCTTGAGCGTGGGCCGCTGTTCGGCATTGCCCTGCTGCGTCTGGCGCCCCAGGAGCATGTGCTGCTGCTGACCCTGCATCACATCATCGCCGACGGCTGGTCGATGAACGTCCTGATCGACGAATTCATGCGCAGCTACGACGCTCTGGTGGCGGGGCGCGAGCCTGCGCTGGCGGAAATCAAGGTGCATTACCGCGACTACGCACTGTGGCAGCGCAGCTGGCTGGAGGCCGGTGAGCGCGAGCGCCAGCTGGACTACTGGCGCGAACAGCTGGGCGACGAGCATCCGTTGCTGGAGCTGCCGACCGACCGTCCTTATCCGGCCCAGCCCAGTCATCTGGGCGAGCGCCTGGAACTGGTGCTGGACAGTGGTCTGCGCGAAGATCTCAAGCAACTGGCCCAGCAGCACGGCGTGACCCTGTCCACGGTGCTGTTGGCGGTGTTCAAGACCTTGCTGCACCGCTACAGCGGGCAGGCCGACATCCGCGTCGGCGGCCTGATCGCCAATCGCAACCGCAGTGAAACCGAGGGGCTGGTCGGTTTCTTCGTCAACACCCAGGTGCTGCGCAGCCAGTTCAGTGCGCAGACGCCGTTCAGCGACCTGCTGCGTAGCCTGCACCAGGCCTCGGTCGGCGCCCAGGCGCACCAGGACCTGCCGTTCGACGCGCTGATCGAAGCCTTGCAGCCCCAGCGCAGCCAGAGCCACACGCCGCTGTTCCAGGTGATGTTCAACCACCAGCCGCTGGTCACCGACCTCAAGGACGTGCGCCTGGACTGCGGCCTGCGCGTGGGCTACCTGAGTGCCGAGCAACTGGCCGGCAGCCGCCGCCAGCATGCCGCCACCAGCGACCTGATGCTCGATACCCGGGAGGAGGGCGAGCAGGTGTTCGCCGCCTTCACCTATGCCACCGATATCTTCGATGAAGCCACCATCAGTGCGCTGGCCGGGCACTGGCGCAACCTGCTGCGCGCGGTGTGCAACGATCCGCGCCAGCGCCTGGGCGAGCTGCCGATGCTGGCCGAGGCCGAGCGCCAGGCGTTGCTGTGCCCGGTGGCCGATGTGGCGCCGTGGGAGCCGGTGCAGCGCCTGTTCGAAACCCAGGCCGCGCGCAGCGGCGAGGCGCTGGCGCTGATCCTGGCCAATGGCGCCGAGGCGCCGTCGATGCGCTATGCCGAGCTCAACGCCCGGAGCAATCGCCTGGCCCATTACCTGCGCCGCCAGGGCGTTGGCCCCGACAGCCTGGTCGGCGTGGCCCTGGATCGTTCGCTGGACCTCGCCGTGGCCCTGCTGGCCGTGCTCAAGGCTGGTGGCGCCTATGTGCCACTGGACCTGCAGGCCCCATCCGAGCGCCTGGGCCATGTGCTCGAGGACAGCGGCCTGCAATGGCTGTTGACCACCTCCGCGCAGTTGCCCGGCCTGCCGGCGCGGGAGGCAGTGCGCTGCCTGTGCCTGGACCAGCTGCCACTGGCGGACGAGCCGGCCAGTGACCTGCCGCTGACCGTCGTGCCCGACAACCTGGCCTATGTGATCTACACCTCCGGCTCCACCGGCCGGCCCAAGGGCGTGGCGATCAGCCACGGCGCCCTGAGCGAGTTCATCGCCCGCGCCATCGACTACAGCGACCTGCGCGAAGGCGATCGGGTGCTGCAGTTTGCTACCAGCAGCTTCGATGGTTTCGTCGAGCAGTTCTTCCCGCCGCTGTGCCATGGCGCCTGCGTGGTGCTGCGCGATACCCGCCTGTGGGACAGCGCCGCGCTGCACGAAGTGCTGATAGAGCACGGTGTGACCCTCGCCGACCTGCCGGCCGCCTACTGGTACTGGCTGGTGCAGGACTTCGCCGCGCGTCCGCCGGCCAGCTACGGCGCGCTGCGCCAGATCCACGTCGGCGGCGAGGCGATGGCGGTGGACGGGCTGCGCCTGTGGCAACTGGCCGGGCTCGGCCATGTGCGCCTGCTCAACACCTATGGTCCGACCGAGGCCACGGTGGTCTCGACCATTCACGACTGCACCGGGCTTGGCCATGAGGCAGTGTCCTGGCGTGGCATCCCCATTGGCCAGGGCCTGGCGCAGCGCCGCCTGTACATCCTCGACGATGACCTCGAACTGCTGCCCCAGGGCGCGGTGGGCGAGCTGTACATCGGCGGCCCGGGCCTGGCCCGTGGCTACCACGGCCAGCCATCACTGACTGCCCAGCGTTTCGTCGCCGATCCGTTCGCCCAGGGCGAACGCCTGTACCGCACCGGTGACCGCGCGCGCCTGGGCGCCGATGGCGCCATCGAATACATCGGTCGCGTCGATCACCAGGTCAAGGTGCGCGGTTTCCGCATCGAGCTCGGCGAGATCGAGGCGCGCCTGCAACAGTGCCCAGGGGTTCGCGAGGCAGTGGTGCTGGCCCTGCCGATGGCCGGTGGCCTGCAACTGGTGGCCTATGTGGTGCCTGACGCCGCCGAGCAGGATGCCGCCGAACAGGCGCGCTTGCGCCAGCAGATACGCAGCCTGCTCAAGGCGCGCCTGCCCGAGTACATGGTGCCCGGCCACCTGCTGCTGTTGCCACGCCTGCCCCTCACACCCAGCGGCAAGCTCGACCGCAAGGCCCTGCCGGCGCCGGACCCGAGTGCTTTGCAGGCCGAGTACCGGGCGCCGCAGAGCGCCGTCGAGCAACAACTGGCGCAGATCTGGATGCAGGTGCTGAACGTGCCGAAGGTCGGCCTGGACGATCACTTCTTCGAACTCGGCGGGCACTCGTTGCTGGCCGCCCAGGTGCTGGCGCGGATCAAGGATCAGCTGGGCCTGGTGCTGCCATTGCGCAGCCTGTTCGAACAACCGGCGCTGGGTGACCTGGCCGCCGAGCTGGCCCGGCTGCAGGGCGGCGATACGGATGACGACTGGTCGGATATGGACGCGTTCCTGGGTTCCTTGGAAGGGGTTGAGGCATGAGTGGCAACATGGCGGTACGCATTGCGAAACGGTTCGTCAGCCTGCCCCTGGAGCAGCGCCGGCAGTTTCTCGCCAAGCTGCATGACGACGGCAAGGACTTCAGCCTGTTGCCGGTGGTCGAGTCGCGGCACGACTTCGCCAGCATCCCCTTGTCCTTCGCCCAACAGCGCCTGCTGTTTCTCTGGCAGCTGGAGCCGCACAGCGCGGCCTACAACATGGCTGCTGGCCTGCGCCTGAACGGTCGGCTCGATGTGTCGGCGCTGCAGCGCTCATTCGACTACCTGGCGATGCGCCACGAGGCGCTGCGCACGGTGTTCCAGGTCGAGGGTGAACAGCCGCGCCAGGTGATCCTCGATCATCTGGCCGTGCCCCTGGAACAGGTCGACCTCACTGCCATCGCCAGCGACCAGCGTGAGGCCGAGCTGGCCACGCGGGTGCGCGAGGCCAGTCACCAGCCGTTCGACCTGCTGCACGGCCCGCTGCTGCGCGCCACCCTGTACCGGCTGGCGGCCGAGGACTATGTGCTGCTGGTATGCATGCACCACATCGTCTCCGACGGCTGGTCGATGGACGTGATGGTCAAGGAGTTCGTGCACAGCTACCAGGCGTTCACCCAGGGCCAGGCGCCGCAGTTGCCGGCGTTGGCGGTGCAGTACGCCGACTACGCCATCTGGCAGCGCAGCTGGCTGGAGGCCGGCGAGGGCGCGCGCCAGCTCGACTACTGGCGCCAGCAGTTGGGCGATGAGCAACCGCTGCTCGAGGTCGCCGCAGACTACCCGCGGCCACTGACCCAGAGTTTCGACGGCCAGACCCTGGTCTTCGACTTCGGCGTCGAGCTGTCCCGACGCCTGGGCGGCTACGCCCGCGCCCAGGGCATGACCCTGTTCATGCTGGTGCTGACCGGTTTCTCGCTGTTCCTGTCGCGCCAGGCCGGGCAACGCGATATCCGCATCGGCGTGCCCAACGCCAACCGTGGCCGTGCCGAGGTCGAGGGGCTGATCGGCTTCTTCGTCAACACCCAGGTGCTGCGCTGCCAGGTGGACGAGCGGCTGAGCTTCGATGACCTGCTGGCCCAGGTGCGCGAAGCGGTGCTCGGCGCCCAGGCGCACCAGGAGCTGCCGTTCGAGCAACTGGTTGACGCACTGGTGCCGGAGCGCAACCTCGGTCACAACCCGCTGTTCCAGGTCAAGTTCAACCAGAACGTCGGTATGCAGCGCCAGCGCTCGCTGGCCTTGCCGGGCCTGAGTGTCGCCGAGTACCCGCTGGACAAGGTCGGCACCCACTTCGACCTGGCGTTGGACATCACCGACGACGGCCAACTGATCCATGGCGAGATGACCTTCGCCAGCGACCTCTATCAGCGTTCGACCGTCGAAGCCTTCATCCCGGCCTTCATCGAGCTGCTGGGTCAACTGCTCGACGCCCCGCAGCTGCCGCTGCACCGCCTGGCCGCGCCGCTGCGCAGCGAGCAGGCGCCGCAGCGTGAAGTGCCGGCGCTGGTGCTGGAGCAGTGGCAGCAGCAGGTACATCGGCAGCCCGAGGCGCTTGCCGCTTGCAGTCTTGGGCACAGCCTGAGCTTCGCCGCTCTGGACCAGGCCGCCAACCGCCTGGCCCATCACCTGCAACAGCAGGGTGTGGTCAGCGGCCAACCGGTTGCGGTGCTGATGGAGCGTTCGCTGGACTGGCTGACCTGCATGCTCGGTATCCTCAAGGCTGGCGCCGTGTACATGCCGCTGGACACCAAGGCGCCTGAAACGCGCCTGCGGCAGATGCTCGACGCCGCGCAAGCCAAGGTGCTGCTGTGTGCCGCTGGCGATGCACGACTGGCCAGCCTGGCCGCCGCCGATCGCCTGCCCTTGGCCTATGACCCCGAGCAATGGCAGGACCTGCCGGCCAACGCACCGGCCATCACGCTGTGGGCCGAATCGCCGGCCTACGTGATCCACACCTCCGGCTCCACCGGCCAGCCCAAGGGCGTGCTGGTCAGCCATGGCGCCCTGGCCAGCTATGTCGCCGGCCTGCTCGAACGCCTGGCGCCTGCGCCGGGGGCGAGCATGGCGCTGGTCTCGACCATCGCCGCCGACCTCGGCCACACCGTGCTGTTCGGTGCCCTGTGTGCCGGGCGCCTGCTGCATGTATTGCCCGAGGCGCTGGGCTTCGATCCGGACGCCTTCGCCCGCTACGTGGCCGAACACCAGGTCGGCGTGCTGAAGATCGTCCCCGGGCACCTGGCGGCGTTGCTGCAAGCCGGGAACCCCGCCGATGTGCTGCCCCAGCATGCACTGATCGTCGGTGGCGAGGCCTGCACGCCAGCCCTGGTGGAGCAGGTACGCCGGCTCAAGCCGGGCTGCCGCCTGATCAACCACTATGGCCCGAGCGAGACCACGGTCGGCGTGCTGACCCATGAAGTGGCCGCGCTCGCCGAGGGCGCCCGCGCCGTGCCGGTGGGCGAGCCCTTGCCGGGCGCCCATGTGCTGCTGCTCGACGATGTGCTCAACCCGGTAGCCGACCAGGTCGCCGGTGAGCTGTACATCGGTGGCGCCAGCGTGGCCCAGGGCTACCTGGGCCAGCCAGGCCTGACCGCCGAACGCTTCCTGCCGGACCCGACGCGGCCTGGCCAGCGCCTGTACCGCAGCGGCGACCGGGTGCGGCGCAATCGTTCGGGCCAAGTGGAATTCATCGGTCGCGCCGACGACCAGGTCAAGGTGCGCGGTTATCGCGTCGAGCCGGCCGAGGTGGCGCGGGTGCTGCGGGGGCTGGACGGGGTCGCCGAAGCGGTGGTCCTGGCGCAGCCGGTGGAAGGCGACGAAAGCCGTCTGCAGCTGGTCGGCTGGTGCGTAGGGCAGGGGCTGCAGGGTGAAGCCTTGCGCCAGCAACTGCAGGATATGCTGCCGGACTACATGGTGCCGGCGCAGGTCCTGGTCCTGGACCGCCTGCCGCTGACTGCCAACGGCAAGCTGGACAAGCGCGCCCTGCCGGCACCGGGTGTCGCCCGGCGCCAGTACACCGCGCCGGTCGGCGAGATCGAACAGGCCCTGGCCGCCATCTGGGCCGAGGTGCTCAAGCTCGACCAGGTCGGCAGCACCGACAACTTCTTCGAGCTGGGCGGCGACTCGATCCTCAGCCTGCAGATCATCGCCCGGGCCAAGCGCCAGGGCATCAAGCTCAGCCCCAAGCAGCTGTTCGAGAAACAGACCATCGGCCAGCTGGCGGCGGTGGCCAAGCGCATCGAGAAAAAGGCCGTGGCGGCCGAGCAGGTCAGTGGCTTGATGCCATTGCTGCCGATCCAGGCACGCTTCTTCGAAACCGCTATCCCCGAGCGCCAGCACTGGAACCAGGCCCTGCTGCTCAAGCCGACCCAGGCCCTTGGCGCTAACCACTTGCAAGGCGCATTGCAGGCGCTGGTCGCTCAGCACGACGCCTTGCGCCTGCGCTTCACCCAGGGCGAGGCCTGGCAGGCCGAATTCCAGCCTGCCAAGGCCGACGATATCCTCTGGGTTCGTCAACTGAGCGACCTGGCCGAGCTGCCGGCGTTGGCCGAGCAGGCCCAGCGCAGCCTCGACCTGGCCCAGGGACCGCTGCTGCGGGCGCTGCTGGTAGAACTACCCGAAGGCCAGCAGCGCTTGCTGCTGGTGATCCACCACCTGGTGGTCGACGGCGTGTCCTGGCGGGTACTGCTGGAAGACCTGCAACTGGCCTACACGGCCCTGGCCGCCGGCAAGGCCGTGACACTGGCAGCCAAGAGCAGCTCGCTCAAGGCCTGGGCCGAGCGCCTTGGCGCCTATGCCCGCAGCCCGGAGCTGCTGGCCGAGGCCGACCACTGGCTGCACGGCCTCGAAACCGCTGACGGCGAGTTGCCCCGCGATAACCCGGCGGGTGCCCAGACCAATCGTCATGTCGCCCATGCCTCGTCACGCCTGGACGCCACGCTGACCCGCAAACTACTGCAAGTGGCACCCGCCGCCTACCGTACCCAGGTCAACGACCTGCTGCTGGCGGCCCTGGCACGGGTACTGTGCGACTGGGCCCGAGCGGATTCGGTACTGATCCAGCTCGAAGGCCATGGCCGCGAGGATCTGTTCCCGGAGCTGGACCTCAGCCGCACCCTGGGCTGGTTCAGCAGCCTGTTCCCGGTACGCCTGACGCCGGCCCAAGGGCTTGGCGCGGGGCTGTGCGCGATCAAGGAACAACTGCGTGCGGTGCCGAACAAAGGCATCGGCTATGGTGTGCTGCGCTACCTTGGCGAGCCCGACATGCGTGAGCGTCTGGCGGCATTGCCGCAGCCACGGGTCACCTTCAACTACCTCGGCCAGTTCGACGGCAGCTTCGCCGAGGCCGAGGGTGCCCTGTTCACCCCGGCCAGCGAGGGCAGCGGCACCACCCAGGACCTGGACAGCCCATTGGGCAACTGGCTCGGTATCAACGGCCAGGTCTACCAGGGCGAGCTGGAGCTGGACTGGAGCTTCAGCCGCGAGGTGTTCCATCCAGAGACCATCGAGGCCCTGGCGCGCCGTTACGAGCAGGTGCTGGCCGAGCTGATCGAACACTGCGCCCAGGCGCCGCACCAGGGCGTCACGCCATCGGACTTCCCGCTGGCCGAGCTGACCCAGGCGCAACTGGACAGCCTGCCGCTGGCTGCGGGGGACATCGAAGACCTCTATCCGCTGTCGCCGATGCAGCAGGGCATGTTGTTCCATAGCCTCTATGAGCAGGAGGCGGGCAACTACATCAACCAACTGCGCGTGAATGTGCGGGGCCTGGACGTGGCGCGCTTCCGCGCGGCCTGGCAGGCGGTGGTGGACAATCACGAAGTGCTGCGCAGCTGCTTCCCGCAGGATCTGCCGTTGCCCGTGCAAGTAGTGCGGCGCCAGGTGCAGGTGCCGTTTGTCGAACTCGACCAGGCCCAGGATCCGGACGCCGTGGCCCAGGCCGAGCGCCAGGCCGGCTTCGACCTGGCCAGCGGCCCGCTGCTGCGCCTGACATTGATCCGCACGGCTGACGGCGGCCATCACCTGATCTACACCAGCCACCATATCCTGATGGACGGCTGGAGCAGCTCGCGCCTGCTCGGCGAGGTGCTGCAGCGTTACAGCGGCGTCGCCCCGAGCGCCAGGACCAGCCGCTACCGCGACTATATCCAGTGGCTGCAGGGCCAGGACCAGCAGGCCAGCGAAACCTTCTGGCGCGCCCAGGTGGCCGAGCTGGACGAGCCAACGCGACTGGTACAGGCGTTCAAGTCCTCGACCCAGGGGCGAGGCCATGGCAGCCTGGCGCTGCGCTTCGAGCCGCAGCAGACCCAGCAATTGGCGGACTTCGCCCGGGAACAGCGGGTCACCCTCAACACCTTGGTCCAGGCCGCGTGGCTGTTGCTGTTGCAACGCTACACCGGCCAGGCCAGCGTGACCTTCGGCGCCACCGTGGCCGGCCGCCCGGCGGAGCTGGTGGGCGTCGAGGAGCAGCTGGGGCTGTTCATCAACACCTTGCCGGTGGTCGCCAGCCCGCGCCCCGAGCAGACCGTGGGCGACTGGGTGCAGCACGTGCAAGGGTTGAACCTGGCCCTGCGCGAGCACGAGCACACACCGCTGTACGAGATCCAGCGCTGGGCCGGTTGGAGCGGCGAAGCGCTGTTCGACAACATTCTGGTGTTCGAGAACTACCCGGTCGCCGAGGCGCTGCAACAGGGCGCGCCGCAAGGCCTGCAGTTCGGCGAGGTGCAGAACCAAGAGCAGACCAACTACCCGTTGACCCTGGTGGTGCAGGTGGGCGAGCGCCTGGAGGCGAGCTTCAGTTTCGATCGCCAGTGCTTCAGCGAGCTGGCCATCGACCAGTTGGCGGGACACTTCCAGCACCTGCTCGCGCAGTTGGCGGCTGATGGTCAGCGTGCGCTGGGTGCGCTCAGCCTGCCGGTGGAAGACCAGCAGGTGGTTGCCAGCTATCCAAGCATGGCTTGTACCCAGGAGCTGATCGAAGCGCAGGCGGCGCGCACGCCTGAAGCGATCGCCGTAACCTTCGCCGGGCAGGCGTTGAGCTATGACCAGCTCAACCGCCGCGCCAACCGCCTGGCGCACAAGCTGCGTGCGCAGGGCGTGGGGCCGGATGTGCTGGTGGGTATCGCGGTGGAGCGTGGTTTCGAGATGATCGTCGGCCTGCTGGCGATCCTCAAGGCCGGTGGCGCCTATGTGCCGCTGGACCCGGAATACCCGCAGGATCGCCTGAGCTACATGATGGAAGACAGCGGCATTCAGTTGCTGCTGACGCAAGACCATTTGCTGGCCGGCCTGCCGGTACCGGCGCATGTGCGTAGTCTGAAACTGGAAGATGATCTGGCCGGCTACAGCGACGAAAACCCCGAGCACCTGACCCAGCCGGACAACCTGGCCTATGTGATCTACACCTCGGGCTCGACCGGCAAACCGAAAGGTACGCTGCTGCCGCACCACAACCTGCTGCGCCTGTTCAAGGCGACGGACGCCTGGTTTGGCTTCGGCCCGCAGGATGTGTGGACGCTGTTCCACTCGTACGCCTTCGACTTCTCGGTATGGGAGATCTTCGGTGCGCTGCTGCACGGTGGCCGCCTGGTGATCGTGCCGCGTGAAACCACGCGTTCGCCGGAAGACTTCCACCAGTTGCTGGTGGAGCAGGGCGTGACCGTGTTGAACCAGACCCCGTCGGCGTTCAAACCGCTGATGCGCGTGGCCTGTGACAGCACTGCTGATCTCTCGCTGCGCTACGTGATCTTCGGTGGCGAAGCCCTGGATGTGGCCGCGTTGCAGCCGTGGTTCGAGCGCTTCGGTGAAGACTGCGACAACCTGATCAACATGTACGGCATCACCGAGACCACGGTCCACGTGACCTACCGGCCGATCCGCTTCGCTGATACCCAGCAGTCGGGCAGCCCGATCGGTGCGGCGATTCCGGACCTGTCGATGTACGTGCTGGACGCCGATTTCAATCCGGTGGCCAAGGGCTGCACCGGCGAGCTGCATGTCGGACACGCCGGCCTGGCGCGGGGTTACCACAACCGCGCCTCGCTGACCGCCGAACGCTTTGTGCCGGATCCATTCTCCAGCGAAGGCGGGCGCCTGTACCGCACTGGCGACCTGGCGCGTTACCGCGAACAGGGCGTGATCGAGTACGTGGGCCGGATCGACCATCAGGTGAAGATCCGTGGTTTCCGTATCGAGCTGGGCGAGATCGAAGCACGCCTGCAAGAGCATGCGACCGTGCGTGAAGTGCTGGTGCTGGATATCGACGGGGCAGGGGGCAAGCAACTGGCCGCCTACCTGATTGCCCAGGACGCGAATGTAGATCACGCAACCTTGCGCGATACGCTGAAACAGCACCTCAAAGCCAACCTGCCGGACTACATGGTGCCGACGCACTTCCTGGTCTTGGAGCAGTGGCCATTGACCGCCAACGGCAAGCTGGACCGCAAGGCCCTGCCGAAGCCGGACGCCAGCCAGCTGCAACAAGGCTACGTGGCGCCACGCACGGAACTGGAGCAGCAACTGGCGGCGATCTGGGCCGAGGTGCTGAAGGTCGAGCAGGTGGGCCTGCACGACAACTTCTTCGAGCTCGGCGGCCACTCGTTGCTGGCCACCCAGGTGACTTCGCGGATCCGCCAGCGCCTGAATGTGGAAGTGTCGCTGCGCAGCCTGTTCGAATCCGCCGACCTGCAAACCTTCGCCCAGGCCGCCGGCCAAGGCGCGGCCAGCCAGGCGCCGGCGTTCAGCGTCGTGGACCGCAACCAGCCGCTGGCCTTGTCCTACGCCCAGCAGCGCCAGTGGTTCCTCTGGCAGCTGGAGCCGGCCAGTGCCGCCTACAACATCCCGTCGGCCCTGCGCCTGCAGGGCGAGCTGGATATCGAGGCGCTGCGCAGCAGCTTCGCCGCGCTGATCGCCCGTCACGAAACCCTGCGTACCACCTTCCGCCAGCAGGGCGACAGTGCCGAGCAGGTGCTGCATGCGCGGCTGGAAACGCCGCTGGACATCACCACGGCAGGCTTGGACGAAGCCGGCGTGCAGGCCTGGGTCGAGACCCAGGTGCGCCAGCCGTTCGACCTGGAACACGGCCCGCTGCTGCGCGCCCGCTTGCTGCGCCTGGCCGCCGACGAGCATGTGCTGGTACTGGTGCTGCACCATATCGTTGCCGACGGCTGGTCGATGCCGATCATGGTCGATGAACTGGTGCGCGGTTATGAAAGCCATCTGCAAGGCCAGGCCCTGCAACTGCCGGCGCTGGCCTTCCAGTACGCCGACTACGCGGCCTGGCAGCGCCATTGGATGGAAGCTGGCGAGCAACAGCGTCAGCTCGATTACTGGCAGGCACGCCTGGGCAGCACCCAGCCGATCCTCGAACTGGCCACCGATCGCCCGCGCCCTGTGGTGCAGCAGTATGAGGGCGCGCGGCTGCCGGTGGACCTCGAGCCAAGCCTGGTTGCCCAGCTCAAGACGCTGGCCGGGCAGCATGACGTGACCCTGTTCATGCTCCTGCTGGCCTCGTTCCAGGCCTTGCTGCATCGCCACAGCGGCCAGTCGGACATCCGCGTCGGCGTGCCGGTGGCCAACCGCACCCGGGCCGAGACCGAAGGCCTGATCGGCTTCTTCGTCAACACCCAGGTGCTGGATGCGCGCTTCCAGCCGCAGATTCGTTTCGACGAACTGCTGCAACAGGTCAAGCACACCGCCCTGGGCGCCCAGGCGCACCAGGAGCTGCCGTTCGAGCAACTGGTCGAAGCCCTGCAACCCGAGCGCAGCCTGAGCCACAGCCCGCTGTTCCAGGTGATGTTCAACCACCAGACCCAGGTGCTGGGTGAATCCCGCGTACTTGCGGGCCTCAGCCTGCAGGGGCTGGTGTCGGACAAGCAAACCGCACAGTTCGACCTGACCCTGGACACCGCCGAGCACGAAGGCGGCCTGAGCGCGACCCTGACCTACGCCACCAGCCTGTTCGAGCCGGCGACCGTGGCGCGCATGGCCGAGCACTGGCGCAACCTGTTGCAGGGCATCTGCCAGGACGCCGGGCAGCGCGTCGCCGAACTGCCGCTGCTGAGCCGCGAGGAGCGCGAGCGCACCCTGTACGCCTGGAACGACAGCGCCGCCGACTACCCGCGCGGGCAGACCGTCCAGCAACTGATCGAGGCTCAGGCTGCCCGCACGCCGCAAGCCGTCGCCGCAGTGCTGGGCGAGCAGTCGCTGAGCTACGCGCAACTGAACCAGCGCGCCAACGCCTTGGCCCACCACCTGCGCAGCCTGGGCGTCGGCCCCGATGTGCTGGTGGGGATCGCGGTGGAGCGCAGCCTGGACATGCTCGTCGGCCTGCTGGCGGTGCTCAAGGCCGGTGGCGCCTACGTGCCGCTGGACCCGCAGTTCCCCGAGGATCGCCTGGCCTACATGATGGAGGACAGCGGCATCGCCCTGCTGCTGACTCAGTCCAGCCTGGTGCAACGCCTGCCGATCCCGCCGCAGGTGCGCAGCCTGTGCCTCGACCAGGCGCTGCCAGGCGAGTACAGCCAGGACAACCCGCGCCCGCTGGCACAGCCGGAAAACCTTGCCTATGTGATCTACACCTCCGGTTCCACCGGCAAGCCCAAGGGCGTGACCATCCGCCACGACGCGCTGGTCAACTTCCTCTGCAGCATGGCGCGCCAGCCGGGTATCGATGCTCATGACAAGGTGCTGTCGCTGACCTCGCTGTCGTTCGATATCGCCGGCCTCGAGCTGTACCTGCCGTTGCTGCGCGGTGCCTGCGTGGTGCTGCTGGGCGAACAGGTGAACAAGGACCCGCAGGCGTTGCTGGCGGTGATCCAGGCCCAGGCGGTCAGCGTCGTTCAGGCCACCCCGTCGACCTGGCGCATGCTGCTGGACGCCGCGGCGCCCGGAGCCTTTGCCGGCAAGAAGGTACTGTGCGGCGGCGAGGCGCTGAGCGCCGAGCTGGCCCAGCGCCTGATCGCCCAGGCCGGGCATGTGTGGAACGTCTATGGCCCGACCGAGACCACCATCTGGTCGGCCTGCCATTACCTGACCGACAGCGATGACGTGTGGCTGGGACGGCCATTGGCCAACACCCGCCTGCACGTGGTCAGCGACGAGCTCGACGTGCTGCCGCAAGGCGCGCGCGGCGAGTTGCTGATCGGCGGCGACGGCCTGGCGCGGGGCTACCACAACCGCCCGGGCTTGACCGCCGAGCGTTTCGTGCCGGATCCGTTCGCCAGCGAGCCGGGCGCGCGCCTGTATCGCACCGGCGACCTGACCCGCTACCGCGAGGACGGGGTGATCGAGTACGTCGGGCGCCTGGACCATCAGGTGAAGATCCGTGGCTTCCGTATCGAACTGGGCGAAATCGAGGAACGCCTGCTGCTGCATCCGGCGATCCGCGAGGCAGCGGTGATCGATATCGACGGCCCCGCCGGCAAGCAATTGGCGGCCTACCTGGTGCTGCACGATGCGCAGCAAAGCGTGGAAGCGCTGCGCGGCGAGCTGCGTGCGCACTTGAAGGCCGGCCTGCCGGACTACATGGTGCCGAGCCATCTGGTCGGCCTGGCGCGCATGCCGCAGACCCCCAACGGCAAGCTCGACCGCAAGGCCCTGCCGCTGCCGGACGCGAGCCAGCTGCAGGCAGCCCACGTGGCACCGGTCACGGAGCTGGAGCGCAAGCTGGCGGCGATCTGGGCCGAGGTGCTGCAGGTCGAGCGGGTGGGCCTGCAGGACAACTTCTTCGACCTCGGCGGGCATTCGCTGCTGATCGTCCAGGTGATCGGCCGGGTGCGCGAGCAACTGGGCGTCGACCTGAGCCTCAACGAGCTGTTCGAACAGGCCACGCTGGGCGACTTCAGCCAGGTGGTGGAGCGCAAGAAGGGGCACGTCGCCAACGCCCATGACGAGCTGACTAAATCCTTGGAGGCCTTGAAACGTCTTACTGCACAGGAAATAGATAATCTGATCGCTTAGCGGGAGACATTCAAAGTGCAAGAGCTGCTCGACTCCGTAAAGTCGCTGTCCACCAGGGAGCGCAAGGCATTGGCAGCCTTGCTCAAGCGCCAGGGTGTCAACCTCTACGGGGTCACCCCGATCTTCAGAAGGGACTCGGCGGACGGGGCAGCGCTTTCCTATGCACAGCAGCGCCAGTGGTTCCTCTGGCAGCTCGACCCGCACAGCGCCGCCTACAACATCCCGGCGGCGCTGCGGCTCAAGGGCACGCTGGATGTCGAGGCGTTGCAGCGCAGCTTCGACAGCCTGGTGGCGCGCCACGAAACCCTGCGCACCACCTTCCGCCAGGAGGGTGACGGGGCGGTGCAGATCGTCCATCCGCCAATGCCCGTGGCGCTGGCGGTGGAGCCCTTCGTGCCTGCGGATTCGACGGACCTGCAGGCAGCCATCCGCGCGCGGGTGGAGGCCGAGGTGCAGCAGCCGTTCGACCTGGAGCATGGGCCGTTGCTGCGGGTCAGGCTGTTGGTGCTGGGGCCTGAAGAGCATGTGCTGATCCTGACCGTGCACCATATCGTTTCCGATGGCTGGTCCACGCCGATCCTGGTGGACGAGCTGATCCGCCTGTACGAGGGCTTGCGCCTCGGCGCGCCGGTGACCCTGGCCGAGCTGCCGATTCAGTACGCCGACTACGCCCTGTGGCAGCGCGACTGGATGGAGGCGGGCGAGCAGGAGCGCCAGCTCGGTTACTGGCGCGAGCAGCTGGCGGGCGAGCAGCCACTGCTGGAGCTGCCTGTCGACCGCCCGCGGCCGTCGGTGCAGACCTTCGAGGGCGCACGCCTGGCCATCGATATCGATGCCTCCCTGGCGCAGGGGCTCAAGGCCCTGGCGCGCCAGCAGGGGGTGACCCTGTTCATGCTATTGCTGGCCTCCTTCCAGACCCTGCTGCACCGCTACAGTGGGCAGGCCGACATCCGTGTCGGTGTACCGGTGGCCAACCGTACCCGCGCCGAAACCCAGGGGCTGATCGGCTTCTTCGTCAACACCCAGGTGCTCAAGGCCGAGTTCGCGCCGCAGACCACCTTCGCCGCGTTGCTGCAGCAGGTGCGTGAAGCCTCGCTGCAGGCCCAGGCGCACCAGGATCTGCCGTTCGAGCAACTGGTCGAGGCGCTGCAGCCCGAACGCAGCATGAGCCACAACCCGTTGTTCCAGGTGCTGTTCAACCACCAGGCCGAAAGCCCGGGCATGGTCCGTGAGCTGGGCGGGCTGCAGGTCGAGGGCTTGAGCTGGGAAGGGCAGACCACCCAGTTCGACCTGATCCTCAACACGGCCGAGCACGAGGGTGGGCTGATTGCGGCGTTTACCTACGCCACCTCGCTGTTCGATGCGGCCACGGTCGAGCGCATTGGCCGGCATTGGCGCAACCTGTTGCAGGGCATCTGCGCGGATTACGCCCAGCGCGTGGCGCAGTTGCCGTTGCTCGATGCGGCTGAGCTGGGGGCGTGGACGGCTGATGTGCAGCGCTACCCGAGCACCGAGTGCGCCCACGCGCTGATCGAGCAGCAGGCGGCACGCACGCCTGAAGCGATCGCCGTGACCTTCGCCGGGCAGGCGCTGAGCTACGACCAGCTCAACCGCCGCGCCAACCGCCTGGCGCACAAGTTGCGTGCGCAGGGCGTGGGGCCAGATGTGCTGGTGGGCATCGCGGTGGAGCGCGGGTTCGAGATGATCGTCGGCCTGTTGGCGATCCTCAAGGCTGGGGGCGCCTATGTGCCGCTGGATCCGGAGTACCCGCAGGACCGCCTGAGCTACATGATGGAAGACAGCGGCATTCAACTGCTGCTGACACAAGGCCATTTGCTGGCCGGCCTGCCGGTACCGGCGCATGTGCGCAGCCTGTCTCTCGAAGATGATCTGGCTGGCTACAGCGACGCGAATCCGGAGCACCTGACCCAGCCGGATAACCTGGCCTATGTGATCTACACCTCGGGCTCGACCGGCAAGCCGAAAGGTACGCTGCTGCCGCACCACAACCTGCTGCGCCTGTTCAAGGCCACCGACGCCTGGTTCGGCTTCGGCCCGCAGGATGTGTGGACGCTGTTCCACTCGTACGCCTTCGACTTCTCGGTATGGGAGATCTTCGGTGCGCTGCTGCACGGTGGCCGCCTGGTGATCGTGCCGCGTGAAACCACGCGTTCGCCGGAAGACTTCCACCAGTTGCTGGTGGAGCAGGGCGTGACCGTGTTGAACCAGACCCCGTCGGCGTTCAAACCGCTGATGCGCGTGGCCTGTGACAGTGCATCCGACCTCTCGCTGCGCTACGTGATCTTCGGTGGCGAAGCCCTGGATGTGGCCGCATTGCAGCCGTGGTTCGAGCGCTTCGGTGAAGACTGCGACAACCTGATCAACATGTACGGCATCACCGAGACCACGGTCCACGTGACCTACCGGCCGATCCGCTTCTCCGACACGCAACAAGCGGGCAGCCCAATCGGTGCAGCGATTCCGGACCTGTCGATGTACGTGCTGGACGCAGATTTCAATCCGGTGGCCAAGGGCTGCACGGGTGAACTGCATGTCGGCCACGCCGGCCTGGCACGGGGTTACCACAACCGCGCCTCGCTGACCGCCGAACGCTTCGTACCGGACCCGTTCTCCAGCGAAGGCGGGCGCCTGTACCGCACTGGCGACCTGGCGCGTTACCGCGAACAGGACGTGATCGAGTACGTGGGCCGGATCGATCACCAGGTGAAGATCCGCGGTTTCCGTATCGAGCTGGGCGAGATCGAAGCGCGCCTGCAAGAGCACGCCGCCGTGCGTGAAGTGCTGGTGCTGGATATCGACGGGGCAGGGGGCAAGCAACTGGCCGCCTACCTGATTGCCCAGGACGCGAATGTAGATCACGCAACCTTGCGCGATACGCTGAAACAGCACCTCAAAGCCAACCTGCCGGACTACATGGTGCCGACGCACTTCCTGGTCTTGGAGCAGTGGCCATTGACCGCCAACGGCAAGCTGGACCGCAAGGCCCTGCCCAAGCCGGACGCCAGCCAGCTGCAACAAGGCTACGTGGCGCCACGCACGGAACTGGAGCAGCAACTGGCGGCGATCTGGGCCGAGGTGCTGAAGGTCGAGCAGGTGGGCCTGCACGACAACTTCTTCGAGCTCGGCGGCCACTCGTTGCTGGCCACCCAGGTCACCTCGCGCATCCGCCAGCGCCTGAATGTGGAAGTGTCGCTGCGCAGCCTGTTCGAGTCCGCCGACCTGCAAGCCTTCGCCCAGGCCGCCGGCCAAGGTGCGGCCAGCCAGGCTCCGGCGTTCAGCGTCGTGGACCGCAACCAGCCGCTGGCCTTGTCCTACGCCCAGCAACGCCAGTGGTTCCTCTGGCAACTGGAGCCGGCCAGTGCCGCCTACAACATCCCTTCGGCCCTGCGCCTGCAGGGCGAGCTGGACATCGATGCACTGCGTAGCAGCTTCGCCGCGCTGATCGCCCGTCACGAAACCCTGCGTACTACCTTCCATCAGGAAGGTGAACAGGCCTGGCAACGCATCCATGCTGCAGGTGACTTCGACCTGCCTGTCGAACCGGTAACAAGCGAGGCGCTTCAGGCGCGGGTCGCGCAAGAGATCGCGCAGCCGTTCGACCTGGAGCACGGTCCGTTGCTGCGCGCTCGGCTGCTGCGCCTGGCCGCCGACGAGCATGTGCTGGTGCTGACCTTGCACCATATCGTCGCCGATGGTTGGTCGATGCCGATCATGGTCGATGAAGTGGTGCGTCTGTATGCCGGGTACCGTCAGGGCGCCGAGGCGCAGCTGCCGACCCTGGCGTTCCAGTACGCCGATTACGCCGCCTGGCAGCGCCAGTGGATGGCGGCGGGCGAACAAGCTCGCCAGCTCGACTACTGGCGCCAGCAACTGGGCGACGAGCAACCGCTGCTGGAGTTGCCTGCCGACCGCCCACGCCCGTTGCAGCTAAGTCATGCCGGGGCACGCCTGGATATCCACCTGGAGCCGGAACTCGCCGAGGCGTTGAAAGCCACCGCACGGCAACAGGGCGTGACCCTGTTCATGCTGTTGCTGGCCTCATTCCAGGTGCTGCTGCACCGCCTAAGTGGTCAATCGCAGGTGCGCGTCGGCGTTCCGGTCGCCAACCGCAACCGGGCCGAGACCGAAGGCCTGATCGGCTTCTTCGTCAACACCCAGGTGCTCAAGGCTGAGTTCGCGCCGCAAACCACCTTCGCCGGGTTGCTGCAACAGGTCCGGCACACCGCCGTGCAGGCCCAGGCGCACCAGGACCTGCCGTTCGAGCAACTGGTCGAGGCGCTGCAGCCCGAGCGCAGCATGAGCCACAGCCCACTGTTCCAGGTGCTGTTCAACCACAAGGCGGAAAATTCCGGCATGGCCCAGGAACTGGCCGGGCTGCGGATCGAGGGGCTGGGATGGGAAGACCGCAGCACCCAGTTCGACCTGGTCCTGAACACGGTCGAGCACGACGCGGGGTTGAGCGCCATCCTGACCTACGCCACTGCATTGTTCGATCCGGCCACTGCCGAGCGTCTGGGCAGGTACTGGCGCAATCTGTTGCAGGGCATCTGCCAGGACAGCGCTCAACGCGTGGCGCAGTTGCCATTGCTCGATGCGCTCGAGTTGGATGAGTGGCAAGCGCATGTACAACGTTACCCAAGCTCCGAATGCGCTCACGCGCTGATCGAGCAGCAGGCGGCGCGCACGCCTGAAGCGATCGCCGTGACCTTCGCCGGGCAGGCGTTGAGCTATGACCAGCTCAACCGCCGTGCCAACCGCTTGGCGCATAAACTGCGCGCGCAGGGCGTGGGGCCAGATGTGCTGGTGGGCATCGCGGTGGAGCGTGGGTTCGAGATGATTGTCGGCCTGCTGGCGATCCTCAAGGCCGGTGGCGCCTATGTGCCGCTGGACCCGGAATACCCGCAGGACCGCCTGAGCTACATGATGGAAGACAGCGGCATTCAACTGCTGCTGACACAAGGCCATTTGCTGGCCGGCCTACCGGTGCCTGCGCAGGTGCGTAGTCTGAAGCTGGAAGATGATCTGGCCGGCTACAGCGACGAAAACCCCGAGCACCTGACCCAGCCGGACAACCTGGCCTATGTGATCTACACCTCGGGCTCGACCGGCAAACCGAAAGGTACGCTGCTGCCGCACCACAACCTGCTGCGCCTGTTCAAGGCGACGGACGCCTGGTTTGGCTTCGGCCCGCAGGATGCCTGGACGCTGTTCCACTCGTACGCCTTCGATTTCTCGGTGTGGGAGATCTTCGGTGCGCTGCTGCACGGCGGTCGTTTGGTGATCGTGCCGCGTGAAACCACGCGTTCGCCGGAAGACTTCCACCAGTTGCTGGTGGAGCAGGGCGTCACTGTGCTCAACCAGACCCCATCGGCGTTCAAGCCGCTGATGCGCGTGGCCTGTGACAGTGCATCCGACCTCTCGCTGCGCTACGTGATCTTCGGTGGCGAAGCCCTGGATGTGGCCGCATTGCAGCCGTGGTTCGAGCGCTTCGGTGAAGACTGCGACAACCTGATCAACATGTACGGCATCACCGAGACCACGGTCCACGTGACCTACCGGCCGATCCGCTTCGCTGATACCCAGCAGCCGGGCAGCCCGATCGGTGCGGCGATTCCGGACCTGTCGATGTACGTGCTGGACGCCGATTTCAATCCGGTGGCCAAGGGCTGCACGGGTGAACTGCATGTCGGCCACGCCGGCCTGGCGCGGGGTTACCACAACCGCGCCTCGCTGACCGCCGAACGCTTTGTGCCGGATCCATTCTCCAGCGAAGGCGGACGCCTGTACCGCACCGGCGACCTGGCGCGTTACCGCGAACAGGGCGTGATCGAGTACGTGGGCCGGATCGACCATCAGGTGAAGATCCGCGGTTTCCGTATTGAGCTGGGCGAGATCGAAGCGCGCCTGCAAGAGCATGCGGCGGTGCGCGAAGTGCTGGTGCTGGATATCGATGGGGCAGGGGGTAAGCAACTGGCGGCCTACCTGATCGCAAATGATCCAGCTGTCGACCATGCAAGCCTGCGCGATACGCTGAAACAGCACCTCAAAGCCAACCTGCCGGACTACATGGTGCCGACGCACTTCCTGGTCTTGGAGCAGTGGCCATTGACCGCCAACGGCAAGCTGGACCGCAAGGCCCTGCCCAAGCCGGACGCCAGCCAGCTGCAGCAGGGCTACGTGGCCCCGCGCACGGCGCTGGAGCAGCAACTGGCGGCGATCTGGAGCGAGGTGCTGAAGGTCGAGCAAGTCGGCTTGCACGACAACTTCTTCGAACTCGGCGGCCACTCGTTGCTGGCCACCCAGGTGACTTCGCGGATCCGCCAGCGCCTGAATGTGGAAGTGTCGCTGCGCAGCCTGTTCGAATCCGCCGACCTGCAGGCCTTCGCCCAGGCCGCAGGCGAGGGTGCGGCCAGCCAGGCCCCCGCCATTACCGTGGCGGACCGTAACCAGCCGCTGGTGCTGTCGTACGCCCAGCAGCGCCAGTGGTTCCTCTGGCAACTGGAGCCGGATAGCGCCGCCTACCACATCCCTGCAGCCTTGCAACTGAAGGGGCGACTGAACCCGGAGGCGTTGCGTCAGGCCTTCGAGACCCTGATCGCTCGCCATGAGAGCCTGCGCACCACCTTCGATCAGCAAGGTGGCGAGGCGCAGCAGCGTATCCACGCGCCCGCGACGTTCACCCTGGTCATGGAATCGCTGCAGGACACCTCCACCGAGGCGGTCCGCGAGCGTGTGGCACGTGAGATCCAGCGCCCGTTCGACCTGACCCAGGGGCCGCTGCTGCGGGTGCGCCTGCTGCGTCTGGCCGAGGACGATCACGTGCTGGTGCTGACCCTGCATCACATCGTCGCCGATGGCTGGTCGATGCCGATCATGGTCGATGAAGTGGTCGACGCCTACCTGGCCTTGAGCCAGGGCCGGCAACCCGAGCAGCCGGCCTTGCCGGTGCAGTACGCCGACTATGCCGTCTGGCAGCGCCAGTGGATGGAGGCCGGCGAGCAGGCCCGCCAGCTGGACTACTGGCTGGCGCAGCTGGGCGGCGAGCACTATGTGCTGCAACTGCCCACCGATCATCCACGGCCCACTGTGCAAAGCCACGCCGGTCGCAGCCTCGCCATCGAGGTGCCGGCACCGCTGGTTCAGGCTTTGAAGGCGCAGGCGCGCCAGCAAGGGGTGACGCTGTTCATGCTGCTGCTGGCTTCGTTCCAGAGCCTGCTGCATCGCCAGACTGGCCAGGCCGACATCCGTGTCGGCGTGCCGATCGCCAACCGCACCCGGGCCGAGACCGAAGGCTTGATCGGCTTCTTCGTCAACACCCAGGTGCTCAAGGCGCAGTTCGAGCTGCACACGACCTTCAGCGAGCTACTGCAACAGGTCAAGCACGCCGCCTTGCAGGCCCAGGCGCACCAGGATCTGCCGTTCGAGCAACTGGTCGAAGCGCTGCAGCCGGAGCGCAGCCTGAGCCACAACCCGCTGTTCCAGGTGATGTTCAACCACCAGGCCCAGCGCCCGGACCAGGGACGCGAACTGCCTGGGCTGAGCATCGAAGGCCTGAGCTGGGGCAACCCTACGGCGCACCTCGACCTGGCCCTGGATACTTTCGAAAGCGAACACGGCCTCGGCGCGACCCTGACCTACGTCAGCGACCTGTTCGAGCACGCCACCATCGAGCGCATGGCCGCGCACTGGCTCAACCTGTTGCAGGCAGTCAGCACCCAGCCGGCCCAGCGGATCGTCGAGCTGCCGCTGCTGGATGAGGCACAGCGCCAGGTCATCCTCGGGCAGTGGAGCCGCCACGAGGCGATCTACCCTGACCAGCGCACCGTGCAGCAGCTGATCGCCGACCAGGCCGCGCGTACCCCGCACGCCACGGCGCTGATCTGCGAAGGGCAGCAGCTCAGCTACCAAGCGTTGGACCTGCGCGCCAACCAGCTGGCCCACCGCCTGCGCGACCTGGGCATCGGTCCGGACGTGCGCGTGGGCATCGCCCTGCCGCGCAGCCTGGACATGGTGGTCGGCCTGCTGGGCGTGCTCAAGGCCGGCGGCGCCTATGTGCCGCTGGACCCCGACTACCCGCACGAGCGCCTGGCCTACATGATGGAGGACAGTGGCATCGCCCTGTTGCTCGGCCACAGCGCCCAGCTGCAAGACCTGGCCGTGGCGCCGCAGGTGCGCAGCCTGTGCCTGGACAGCGAGCCGCTCGATGCCTGGCCGAGCCATGCTCTGCCAGCGCTGGGCGACCCCGACAACCTGGCGTACATCATGTATACCTCCGGCTCCACCGGGCGCCCCAAGGGCGTCGGCATCAGCGCCGCGGCCCTGAGCCGGCACGCCCATGTCGCCCAGGGCTTCTGCGAACTGTCGGCGGCCGACCGGGTGCTGCAGTTCTCCACCTTCAACTTCGACGCCTTCGTCGAGCAGCTGTACCCGGCGCTGATCTGCGGCGCCAGCGTGGTGCTGCGCGGCCCGACGCTGTGGGACAGCGAAACCTTCTACCGTGAAGTGGTGACCCAGGGCATCACCTTCGCCGACCTGCCGACCGCCTACTGGTACCTGCTGGCCAAGGACTTCGCGGCCAAGGGGCCGCGCGACTATGGTTCGCTGCGGCGCATCCACATGGGGGGCGAGGCCATGGCCGCCGATGGCGTGCTGGCTTGGCAACAGGCCGGGCTCGGCCATGTGCGCCTGCTCAATACCTATGGGCCGACCGAGGCCACCGTCAGCGTCATGAGCCACGACTGCAGCGCCTATGTCACCGGCGAGCAACCCCTGCCGGTGCAGATCCCGATCGGCAAGGCCCTGGGTGGGCGTTCGATTCACCTGGTGGATGCCGATGCCGACCTGGCCCTGCCGGGCGCCATCGGTGAACTGCTGGTCGGTGGCGAGCTGCTCGCCCGCGGCTATCACAATCGTCCGGGGCTGACCGCCGAACGCTTTATCCCCGACCCGTTCGCGACGACGCCGGGCGGGCGCCTGTACCGCACCGGCGACCTGGCACGCTATCGCGAGCACGGCGTGGTCGAGTACGCCGGGCGTATCGACCATCAGGTGAAGATCCGCGGCTTCCGTATCGAGCTGGGCGAGATCGAGGCGCGCCTGCGCGAGCACCCGGCGGTGCGCGAGGTGCTGGTGGTCGATATCGATGGCCCGGGCGGCAAGCAACTGGCGGCCTACCTGGTGCCAAACGCCATGCCCGAGGCCGAGGACGGCCTGCGCGCCGAGCTGAAGGCGCACCTGGGCGCCAGCCTGCCGGACTACATGGTGCCGATGTACCTGGTGCTGCTTGAGCGTATGCCGCTGCTGCCCAACGGCAAGCTCGACCGCAAGGCACTGCCGACCCCCGATACCCGCCAGTCGCAGCCGGCCTATGTGGCCCCGGTCAGTGAACTGGAGCAGCAGCTGGCGGCACTGTGGGCCGAGGTGCTGCAGGTCGAGCGGGTGGGCCTGGGCGATGACTTCTTCGAGCTGGGCGGGCACTCGCTGCTGGCGGCCCAGCTGATTTCCAAGATCAACTCTGGCCTGGGCATCGACATCCCCCTGCGCCTGCTATTCGAGAAACCGCAATTGAATGATTTTGCCCAGGCCTGTGCCAGCACCGGCTTGTCGTTGAGCGAGGACGGCTTGTCCGATATCGAAAGAATGATGAATGAAATGGCGGGCGTCTGAGATGGACAAGAGCACAGCAGAACGTATCGCCAAGCGCTTTGTCGGCCTTGCCCTGGAGCAGCGTCGGCAGATCCTCGACAAGATGCGCGAAACCGGGCAGAGCTTCCGCTTGCTGCCCATCGCCGTGACCCGTCACGACAGCCCGCGCATCCCGCTGTCCTATGCCCAGCAGCGCATGCTGTTCCTCTGGCAGCTGGAGCCGCACAGCAGCTTCTACAACGTGCCGATGGCGGTGCGCCTGAGCGGTTCGCTGAACCAACAGGCGTTGGCCCAGGCCCTGGACGCGCTGGTGCAGCGTCATGAGAGCCTGCGCACGCGCTTTGTCTCCGAGCAGGGCGAGTTCCACCAGCAGATCCTCGAACAGCCGGGCGTCGGCCTGGAGGTGCGCGAGGTGCAGGCCGGGCCGGGCGAGGATATCGAGCAGTGCCTGCGTACTGCGGTGCGCGAGGCGCTGGATGCGCCATTCGACCTGCTCGAAGGCCCGTTGCTGCGGGTCCGGCTGTTGCGCCTGGCACCGACCGAGCACGTGCTGACGGTGTGCATGCACCATATCGTCTCCGACGGCTGGTCGGGCGAGCTGATGGTGCAGGAGTTCGTCCACCTGTACGAAGCACTGTCGCAAGGCCGAGACGCCAACCTGCCGCCGCTGGAGGTGCAGTACGCCGACTACGCGATCTGGCAACGTGCGTGGCTCGAGGCTGGCGAGGGCGAGCGCCAGTTGCAGTACTGGAAGCAGCAACTGGGCGACGAACACCCGGTGCTGGATTTACCGTTGGACCACGAGCGCCCGGCGCACCCCAGCTTCCGCGGCGCGACCCTGCGCAGCGATGTGCCGGCGGCGCTGTCGGCGCAGCTCAAGGCCCAGGCGCGCAGCCAGGGCCAGACCGTGTTCATGCTGACCCTGGCGGCGCTGGCCGTGACTCTGGCGCGCTACAGCGGCCAGGCCGACATCCGCATCGGCGCGCCCAACGCCGGGCGTAACCGCAAGGAAGTCGAAGGCCTGATCGGCTTCTTCATCAACACCCAGGTGCTGCGGGTGCAGGTGGACGAGCGCCACAGCGGCGCGGCGCTGCTGGAACAGGTGAAGCAGGTGGTCAGTGGCGCGCAGTCGCACCAGGAACTGCCGTTCGAGCACCTGGTCGACGCCCTCGCGCCGGAGCGCAACCTGGGCCACAACCCGCTGTTCCAGGTGAAGATCAACCAGAACATGGCCGATACCGAGGCCGGCGCCCAGGCCCGGCAGACGCTGGGTGAGCTGAGTGTCAGCGGGTTCGCGGTCGAGGGCAGCGATGCGCGCTTCGACCTGGCCTACGACTTCACCGAGACCCCCGACGGCCTGCAAGGCTACTTTACCTACAGCACCGACCTGTTCGAAGCCGCGACCATCGAGCGCATGGCCGCTTCGTTCCAGGCCGTGTTGCGTACGCTTGTCGAGCATCCCGACGCGGCGTTGCTCGATCACCCGGACGCCCAGGCTGAGCAGGTCGAAACCGCTGCCCAAGACTGGCCGCAGCAAGACTTCCTCGCCCTGTGGCGTCAGGGCCTGCAAGCCGGTGCCGCGCAGCCGGCATTGCGCGCGGGGGATCGCACGCTCACCTACGCCGAGCTGGAGCAACAGGCCAACCGTTTCGCACATTACCTCAAGGCGCAGGGCATCGCCCCGGGCATGACCGTGGCGCTGTGCCAGGAGCGCTCCATCGAGTGGGTGACCAGCCTGTTGGCGGTGCTCAAGCTGGGCGCGGTGTACCTGCCGCTGGACAGCCGCCAGCCTGCCGAGCGCCTGCAGCAGTTGCTGCAGGCCAGCTCTGCGCAGATTTTGGTGCATGCCCAGGGCGATGCCCAGGCGGCGGGGCTGGGCGTGTGCCGCGCCGTGGCCTATGACGCTTCACTGTATGGCGACTGCGATGAGCAGCCACCGGCGGTGCGTCTCTTGCCGCAGCAGGCGGCCTACATCATCTACACCTCGGGCTCCACCGGGCAGCCCAAGGGTGTGGTGGTCAGCCACGGGGCGCTGGCCAACTACCTGCAGGGCGTGCTGCAACGCCTCGACCTGCAGCCCGGCGCAAGCCTGGCGATGGTCTCCACCGTGGCCGCCGACCTTGGCCATACCGTGCTGTTCGGCGCGCTGGCCTCGGGCCGGCTGCTGCACCTGCTGGGCCACGACCAGGGCTTCGACCCTGATGCCTTCGCCAGCTACATGGCCGAGCACCGCGTCGACGTGCTGAAGATCGTGCCGAGCCACCTGCAGGGCCTGTTGCAGGCCGCGCAGCCGGAGCGGGTGCTGCCCGAGCAATTGCTGATCCTCGGTGGCGAGGCCAGTTCCTGGGCGCTGATCGAGCAGATCCGCCGCCTGAAGCCCGGCTGCCGGATCATCAACCACTACGGCCCGACCGAGACCACCGTGGGCATCCTCACCCACGAAGTCGGCGCGCGCCTGCCCGGCTGGCGCAGCGTGCCGGTTGGCCGGCCGCTGGACAACGGCCAGGCGCGGGTGCTGGACGCCTACCTCAATCCGCTGCCCGAGCGCGTGGCCGGCGAGCTGTACCTGGGCGGCCAGGGCCTGGCCCAGGGTTATGTCGGCCAGCCGGGCCTGACCGCCGAGCGCTTCGTCCCCGATCCGTTCGGTGACAACGGCCAGCGGCTGTACCGTGCCGGTGACCGCGCGCGCCTGGACCAGGGCGTGCTGGAATACCTGGGCCGTGGCGACGACCAGGTGAAGATCCGCGGTTACCGGGTCGAGCCGGGCGAAGTCGGCCAGGTGCTGCAAGGCCTGCCCGGCGTGGCCGAGGCCGTGGTGCTGGCACTCCCTCTGGACAGCGACCCCACGCGCCTGCAGCTGGTGGCCTGGGCCGTGCCGACGGCGGGTGTCGAGCTGCAAGCCGAGGCCCTGCGCCAGGCCTTGCTGGAGCGCCTGCCAGAGTACCTGGTGCCGGCGCAGGTGCTGCTGCTCGAGCGCCTGCCGCTGACCGCCAACGGCAAGCTGGACAAGCGTGCCCTGCCCAGGCCTGGGGTGGTGGCCAAGCAGCGCTTTGTCGCGCCGGTGGGTGAAATCGAGGAGAAACTCGCGGCGATCTGGTGCGAGGTGCTCAAGCGTGAGCAAGTGGGCAGCACCGACAACTTCTTCGAACTGGGCGGCGACTCGATCCTCAGCCTGCAGATCATTGCCCGCGCCAAGCGCCAGGGCATCAAGCTCAGCCCTAAGCAGCTTTTCGAGAAACAGACCATCGGCCAACTGGCGGCGGTGGCCAAGCTGATCGAGAAGAAGCCGGCGGCCGAAGTGGTCGAGCCGGTCAGCGGCAACCTGCCGTTGCTGCCAATCCAGGCGCGTTTCTTCGAAACCGCTATTCCCCAGCGTCACCACTGGAACCAGGCGGTGCTGCTGACCCCGCGCCAACCGTTGACGGTGGCCTTGCTGCAACCTGCGCTCAAGCTGCTGCTGGAACAGCACGACGCCCTGCGCCTGCGTTTCAGCGAAGAGCAGGGCCAGTGGCAAGGCCAGTTCGCGCCGGTCGACGCGCAGCAGTTGCTGTGGGCACATCAGTTGGACGATGCCGCGCGCCTGCCGGAGCTGGCCGATGAGGCCCAGCGCAGCCTGGACCTGAAAAATGGCCCGCTGCTGCGCGTGGTGCTGATCGACCTGCCCGCGGGGCAACAGCGCCTGCTGGTGGTGATCCACCACCTGGTGGTCGACGGCGTGTCCTGGCGCGTCCTGCTCGAAGACCTGCAGCTGGCCTGCCAGGCACTGCTGGCCGGCAAGGCGCCGGTGCTGCCGGCCAAGAGCAGTTCGCTCAAGGCATGGGCCGAGCACCTGCGCGAGCACGCCCGCAGCCCCGCGCTGGTGGCCGAGCTGGCCTACTGGCAGGCGCAGTTGCAGGGCGTCAGCGACGTCTTGCCTGGGGCGAACCCGCAGGGTGGCCAGCAGCGCAAGCATGAAATTTCGGTGCGCACCCACCTGAACGCCGAACTGACCCGGCAACTGCTGCAGGAGGCACCGGCTGCCTACCGCACGCAGGTCAATGATTTGCTGCTGACGGCGCTGGCGCGGGTCATCCGCCGCTGGACCGGCGAGGCGCACGCGCTGATCCGCCTGGAAGGTCATGGCCGCGAAGACCTGTTCGATGACCTCGACATCACCCGCACGGTCGGCTGGTTCAGCAGCCTGTACCCGTTGAAGCTGACCCCCGCCGATGACCTGGGCGCGTCGCTCATGGCGGTCAAGGAGCAGCTGCGCGCCGTGCCGGCCAAGGGCATCGGCTACGGTGTGCTGCGTTACCTGGGCGATGAGCAGGCCCGCGAAACCCTCGGCGCCCTGGCCCAGGGCAGCATCGTGTTCAACTACCTGGGGCAGTTCGACGGCAGCTTCGACAGCGAGCAAGGGCTGTTCACCCCGGCGCCGGAAGGCGCGGGGCAGGGACAAAGCCCGGAGGCGCCGCTGGGCAGCCTGCTCAGCATCGATGGCCAGGTCTACGCCGGTGAACTGGCGCTGGACTGGAGCTTCAGCAGCGCCGTGTTCGAACGTGGGCAGATCCAGCGCCTGGCCGACGAGTACGCCGAGGAGCTGCGCCTGTTGATCGGCCACTGCACTACTCCGGGCGTGGCGGGGGTGACGCCTTCGGACTTCCCGCTGGCCAGCCTCGACCAGCACCAGCTGGCGGCACTGCCGGTGGCGGCGGGCAACATCGAAGACATCTACCCGCTGTCGCCGATGCAGCAGGGCATGCTGTTCCACAGCCTGTATCAGCAGGAAGCGGGCAACTACATCAACCAGACACGCGTCGAAGTGCAGGGGCTGGACGTACCGCGCTTCATCGCGGCCTTGCAGGCCACCGTGGACAACCACGAAGTGCTGCGCAGCAGTTTCTTCAGTGGCTACGACCAGTCACTGCAAGTGGTGCAGCGCCAGGCGCGGCTGCCGCTGGTCGAGCTGGACTGGCGTGACCAGGCCGATTTGCCGAGGGCGTTGCAAGCCTGGACCGAGGCCGACCTGCGTGCCGGTTTCGACCTGGCCAGCGGTCCGCTGCTGCGCCTGGCGGTGATCCGCAGCGCCGAACAGCAGCACCAGCTGGTGCTGACCAACCACCATATCCTGCTCGACGGCTGGAGCAGCTCGCGCCTGTTCGGCGAGGTGCTGCAGCGTTACGCCGGTGTCACCCCGGCAGGCAAGAACAGCCGTTATCGCGACTATATCCAGTGGCTGCAACGCCAGGACCAGGCCGCCAGCGAGCGCTTCTGGCGCGAGCGTACGGCGGAACTGGACGAGCCTACGCGGTTGGCCCAGGCCTTCAGGTCTGAGGCGAACGGTGAGGGCCAGGCTGAATACCCAGTGCTGCTCGATTGGCAACGGACCCAGCGCCTGGGCGAGTTTGCCCGGGAGCAGCGGATCACCCTCAATACACTGGTTCAGGCCGCGTGGCTGTTGCTGTTGCAGCGCTACACCGGGCAGGCCAGCGTGACCTTCGGCGCCACCGTGGCAGGCCGCCCGGCCGAGCTGCCGGGCGTCGAGGAGCAGCTGGGGCTGTTCATCAACACCTTGCCGGTGGTCGCCAGCCCGCGCCCCGAGCAGACCGTGGGCGACTGGGTACAGCACGTGCAAGGGTTGAACCTGGCCCTGCGCGAGCACGAGCACACACCGCTGTACGAGATCCAGCGTTGGGCCGGTTGGAGCGGCGAGGCGCTGTTCGACAATATCCTGGTGTTCGAGAACTACCCGGTTTCGGAGGCGTTGCAGGCAGACGCACCACAGGGGCTGGTCTTCGGTGAGGTGGCCAGCCAGGAGCAGACCAACTATCCGCTGACGCTGGTGGCCCAGGTGGGCGAAAAACTGTTGGCCAACTTCAAGTTCGACCGCGCCAGCTATGCCGAATCGGCTGTTGGGCAGATCGCGGCACATTTCGTCGAACTGTTGGAAGGGTTGGCGGACTCGTCGCAGCGGGCTTTGGGTGAACTGGTGCTGAGCACCGCGCCGCTACAAGTGATCGACAGCTATCCGAGCATGGCCTGCGCGCACGCGCTGATCGAGCAGCAAGCGGCGCGCACGCCTGAAGCGATCGCCGTGACCTTCGCCGGGCAGGCGTTGAGCTATGACCAGCTCAACCGCCGCGCCAACCGCCTGGCGCACAAGCTGCGTGCGCAGGGCGTGGGGCCGGATGTGCTGGTGGGTATCGCGGTGGAGCGTGGTTTCGAGATGATCGTCGGCCTGCTGGCGATCCTCAAGGCCGGTGGCGCCTATGTGCCGCTGGATCCGGAATACCCGCAGGACCGCCTGAGCTACATGATGGAAGACAGCGGCATTCAACTGCTGCTGACGCAAGGCCATTTGCTGGCCTTGCCGGTGCCGGCGCATGTGCGCAGCCTGTCTCTCGAAGATGATCTGGCTGATTACAGTGACGAAAACCCCGAGCACCTGACCCAGCCGGACAACCTGGCCTATGTGATCTACACCTCCGGTTCCACCGGCAAGCCGAAAGGTACGCTGCTGCCGCACCACAACCTGCTGCGCCTGTTCAAGGCGACGGACGCCTGGTTTGGCTTCGGCCCGCAGGATGTCTGGACGCTGTTCCACTCGTACGCCTTCGACTTCTCGGTATGGGAGATCTTCGGCGCGCTGCTGCACGGTGGCCGCCTGGTGATCGTGCCGCGTGAAACCACGCGCTCGCCGGAAGATTTCCACCAGTTGCTGGTGGAGCAGGGCGTCACTGTGCTCAACCAGACTCCATCGGCGTTCAAGCCGCTGATGCGCGTGGCCTGTGACAGTGCTTCCGACCTTGCGCTGCGCTACGTGATCTTCGGCGGCGAAGCGCTGGACGTAGCTGCACTGCAGCCATGGTTCGAGCGCTTCGGCGAAGAGTGCAACAACCTGATCAACATGTACGGCATCACCGAGACCACGGTCCACGTGACCTACCGGCCGATCCGCTTCGCTGATACCCAGCAGTCGGGCAGCCCGATCGGTGCGGCGATTCCGGACCTGTCGATGTACGTGCTGGACGCCGATTTCAATCCGGTGGCCAAGGGCTGCACGGGTGAACTGCATGTCGGCCACGCCGGCCTGGCGCGGGGTTACCACAACCGCGCCTCGCTGACCGCCGAACGCTTTGTGCCGGATCCATTCTCCAGCGAAGGCGGACGCTTGTACCGCACTGGCGACCTGGCGCGTTACCGCGAACAGGGCGTGATCGAGTACGTGGGCCGGATCGACCATCAGGTGAAGATCCGCGGGTTCCGTATCGAACTGGGCGAGATTGAAGCCCGCTTGCAAGAACATGCGGCGGTGCGCGAAGTGCTGGTGCTGGATATCGACGGGGCAGGGGGCAAGCAATTGGCGGCCTACCTGATCGCTCAAGATCCATCAGCAGACCACGCAACCCTGCGTGACGCGCTGAAACAACACCTGAAAGCCAACCTGCCGGACTACATGGTGCCGACGCACTTCCTGGTCTTGGATCAGTGGCCACTGACCGCCAACGGCAAGCTGGACCGCAAGGCCCTGCCAAAACCGGATGCCAGCCAGCTGCAACAGGGCTACGTAGCTCCACGTACGGAACTCGAACAGCAACTGGCGGCGATCTGGTCCGAGGTGCTGAAGGTCGAGCAGGTGGGTCTGCACGACAACTTCTTCGAGCTCGGCGGCCACTCGCTGCTGGTGATCACCCTGGTAAACAAGGTGCGTGAAGCCTTCGCCATCAACATCAGCCTGCATGAGTTCATGCTGATGGCCAGCTTCGAGGAGCTGGCCAACTTCATCGGTGGCGGCAAGGATCGCCTGAAATCGCCGGTGATCAATCTCAACGGTTGCCAGCGCCAGCGCCCGGCGCTGTTCTGCCTGCCGCCGGGTGGCGGCGCTGCCTACGCCTACTACCCGCTGGCCAGCCGCCTGGCCGATGAGCGTCCGGTATATGGCCTGGTCAACCGGTGCTACGCCGAGCCGGGCTGGGTGGACGCATCCTGGGAGGCGATGGTCGGCTATTACGTCGAGCAGATCCGCCGTACCCAGGCCAGCGGCCCGTACCATCTGCTGGGCTGGTCCATGGGCGGCGCCCTGGCGCTGGAAGTGGCCCACGCCCTCGAGCAGGCCGGCCAGGAGGTTGGTTTCGTTGGCCTGGTCGACACCCTGCTGCCGCGTGATGTGTCTGGCCTCGACGCCGAGCCCGCCGAGGTGGTGCAGGTGGCGCGGGCGGACGAGAGCCTGCTGCGTGGCCTGCTGGCCTTTGCGCCGGGCGTCGGCGAGGTGCGGATCGCAGGTTTCATCGACGAGGCCGAGCGTCTGCCGGCCGGGGTCGACAGGACCGAGTGGGTCATCGAACAGGTGGCCGCCGCGGGTAATGTCAGCGCCGAACGCCTGCGCAGCATCCACGAGGATGTACATCTGCAGCGGGAGATCGTCGATGGCTTCGCCGTGCTCGACCGCAACGCCGAGCTGAGCCAGGCGTTTCGCCTGCGGCCGCTGGTGGTCCAGGTGGATTGCTGGTGGGCCAGTGAAAGCCGCAGTGCCGAGCGTGTACGCGTGGGGGAGGCGGGGTTGCTGGCGCAGGCTTCGGTCAATGGGCTGGGCAGTTCGACGGTGATTGCCGATGGGCATGAGGGGGTTATCAATGCCGGTGCGTTTATCGAGGGGCTGGTGGGGAGGCTTGCTGACAAGGATTGAGGTCGGGGGAGAGCGGGTGGGGCGTTAGGTTCCCCCGTTCTTTTCTTGCGAATCTTGTGGTTTTGTCTGTGCGTGTGTGGATTCGTTTTGCGATGGCGTCTAAGTTGTCAGAAATTTGAAAGTTTGTGATGTTTGTTGTTGTTGTTGTTGTTGTTGTTGTTGTTGTTGTTGTTGTTGGGTGGTTTTGAAAGTTGTATGCGCATTCATTTGCGATGGCGACGCTTATTCACCTTTCCGCCCTTACGGCGGGTTACTTTGGTCTTGGTGTATGGACCGGACACATGGTGGACACGTGTGCGGAGACATGGTTGACACTTTTCGGCAAGCAATCTGCCGGGAATACGACCATGCCTTGGAACGCGAGAGATGCCATGAGCTTAAGAGAAGAGTTCGTTAGCCTGGCCAATCACCCGGGCGCCAATATGAGGGAGCTATGCCGCCGGTTCGGCATTAGCCCTCAGACGGGTTACAAATGGCTCAATCGATTTCGACAGGAGGGCTTGCTCGGCTTGAAGGAGCGCTCTCGAAAGCCAGCCGTCAGCCCTCGCAAGACTCAGCCTGGGCTAGAAGAGGAAGTGATTGCCATCCGTAAGGAGCACTCCACGTGGGGTGGCCGAAAGATCAGTCACCTGCTTGATCAGCGCATCTGTGCCAGTACCGTAACCAATGTCCTGCATCGGCATGGATTGATCACCGCGGAGGCCTCCGAGGCGGCTAAACCATGGACACGCTTTGAGCGCGAAGCCCCGAATGATCTGTGGCAGATCGATTTTAAAGGTTTCTTCCAAACGGCTCAGGGACCTTGTTATCCGCTGACGCTGATTGATGACCACTCACGCTTTAACCTTGTGATACAGGCCTGCACACATCAGCGCACAGGGTTGGTCATGGAGCACCTGACCGATCTGTTCAGCCGGTATGGACTGCCCGTGCAGATCAACGCGGATAATGGCTCGCCCTGGGGGGCGCCAAGAAATCCCGGAGAACTCACACCGCTAGGTATCTGGCTGGTTCGTCTGGGAATTCGACTGACTTTCAGCAGGCCAGGCCACCCACAAACCAATGGCAAGGATGAGCGATTCCACCGGACGCTCAAGGCCGAGGTACTAACCGGGCGCAGTTTTCGGGATCTGCGAGAAGCGCAAGAAGCTTTCGACCTCTGGCGGGGCATTTACAACTACAAGCGTCCTCATCAGCAGTTGGGCTACAAAGTACCGGCAGATCGCTACCAGATGAGCAGGCGGGCTTTCCCAAGCCGTCTACCGCCCGTTGAATACGGTCCCGATGATATTTTGGTGAAACCCTACAGCAGTCAGTTCCGCTTCAAGAAACGCTCATTTCGGATAGCCAAGGCGCTAGCAGGCTATGTGTTGGCGCTCCGCCGCAGCGATCAAGGGCCTGACCATTTTGATGTTTACTTCTGCCAGCACAAGCTGCGAACCATCGACTTCAACAACCCCGACGGTAAGCGATAATGTGTCCACCATGTCCCCGCACATGTGTCAGCGATGTCTCAAGTCCATACATCTTGGCCAAAGTAACCAAAGCCGTTGCGCTCCATTCATCCGGCCCTCCGCTTCGCTCCGGGTTCCCTCACTCCGGCCTTGCTCCCGGGAGGACCGCGCTGAACGCCCCATCCTGGGGCGCAGCGCTTGACGGGCATCCATGCCCGTCACCTCCCTCCGCAAGACCTGCGTTCGGCCTCCTGAAGTCGCGAAGTTACGGGCGGCGCCTGCACTAACGCAGCTAGTCGCTAGTTGCCATCGTGGGAGCTCTAGATCAACATCGCGGGCAAGTCCGCTTCCATGTTGGATCATGTAGTCAAACCATCTTGGGAACGGGCTTGTCCCGCGATGGTGTAATGAAGAACAATAATTCACCCAATGCCAAACCAAAATATCTGCTCTTGCTCTTGCTCTTGCTCTTGCTCTTGCTCTTGCTCTTGCTTCTAAGTGCGCGATAGTTCAGGCGACACAAATTGCGACTTCAGGAGGCCGAGCGCAGGGCTTGCGCAGGGAGGTGACGGGCATGGATGCCCGTCAAGCGCCGATCAGGCCATGGATGGCCCGTCGGCGCGTCCTCCCGGAGCAAGCCCGGAGCGAGGGAACCCCGGAGCGAAGCGCAGGGGCCGTATGAACGGAGCCGAACGGTTTTGCCTACTTTTGTCAAGACAAAAGTAGGTCGCCGTAAGGGCGAAAGGGTGACTAAATGTCGACATCTTCTGCGAATGCGCAAACAAAAATCCAAACAATCACTTCCGACTCCCACTCCGACTCCGCCCCCTCGAACCCCCCTCCTGATGAACCTTTCATGACAAAACTTCGGTAGCAATCCGCCACCCCCGTCAAAGCCAAGGACACCAACAAGGCACCTGGCCATCAGGCCAATCAAGCCTTGAGAACCGGCCTGGGAGCGGGGCAATGGGCACTATGGAACGCTACACGAAAGTGGGAATGCAGGAGCTCGACCAGCGTCTGGCCAAGATCGTCGAGGCCGCGCGCAAGCAGCCCGTCTCGGTCTACCGCTACGGCGCCCCCTGGGTATGGATCGTCTCCCAGGACGACTGGCAGGGCGCCCTGCGCGAGGTGGCCAGCTGCGTGCCGCCCGGCCATTCGCTGGCGCTGCTCAAGCCGCGCATCGAGGCATTGCTGGAAGCGCACCAGCCAGCCCTGGCGCTGCTGGCCGAGCAGCAGGGCATGATCATCGCCCCATGCACGCTGATGCACGTGCTGCTGCTACAGCTGCTGTATTCGGTGCCCAGCGAGAAGCAGCTCTACGAGCAGCTCAACTACAACCTGCTGTTCCGCTGGTTCGCAGGCCTCGAACTGAAATCGCGGGTGTGGAACTTCAGCCTGTTCAGCCATGACCTCGGCGTCCTGCTGAGCAGCGCCATGGCCGTTTCGCTGTTGCAGCGCATGGTCGACGAGGTACTCGGCGCAAGCCTGCAGGCCATGCCCGAGTTCAGCCTCAACCTGGCCCTGTTGCACAGCTGGCTGGCCCGCCACCAAGGCCAGCCCGCAACCAGCGACAACCACTAGCAAACCAACGAATTCCTGGCGCTCAAGGGGGCGGTGTGGAGCATTTTTTCTTCAAGCGATGCGGCATGGGCGCAGGGGCGCTGCTGTGCCTGCTGGCGGTCGAGGTGGCCGCGGACGAGGCGCAGCGCCGGGTCGAGATCAACGAGTACGTGGTGCGCGGCAACACCGTGCTCGATGCCCAGGCCATCGAAGAGGCGGTCTATCCCTACCTGGGGCCGGACAAGACCCTGGCCGACCTCGAAGGCGCCCGCGAGGCATTGCAGAAAAGCTATCAGGCCCGTGGCTACCAATCGGTATTCGTCGAGCTGCCCGAACAGAAGGTCGAAGGTGGCGTGGTCTACCTGCAAGTCAGCGAAACCAAGGTCGGACGTGTACGCGTGGTCGGCGCCAAACACTATTCGCCACTGGAGATCCGCGAACAGGTGCCGGCCCTGGAGGAGGGCAAGGTGCCCGATTTCGCCCAGGTACAGAACGAGCTGGCCACCCTCAACCGTGCCCCAGGGCGACAGGTCATGCCGCTGGTGCGCGAAGGCCAGCGCCCGGGCACCATGGACGTCGACCTGCAGGTCGAGGACAAGCAGCCCTGGAACCTGAGCCTGGGCCTGAACAACGACCACAGCGCCGACACCGAGAAGCTGCGCAGTGTCGTCAGCCTGGGCTACAACAACCTCTGGCAGGCCGGCCACAGCGTCTCGCTGACCTGGTTCACCGCGCCCCAGGACCGTGACAACGCCGAGGTCTGGTCCGGGTCCTACGCCGCGCCGCTGAACGAGCGCTGGACCGTGCAGTTCTCCGGCTACCACTCCGACAGCAATGTCGCCACGGTGGGCGGCACCAATGTGCTGGGCAAGGGCCATTCCTACGGCGTTTCGGCGATCTACAACCTGCCGGGCGTCGGCGCCTGGGCCAACGCCCTGTCGATCGGCGTGGACTTCAAGGACTTCGACGAGCAGGTCGGCCTGGGCGGCAGTAGCGACAAAGTCCCGCTCAAGTACGCCCCGATCACCCTGGGCTATACCGGCTACCGCTTTACCGAACAGGACCAGTTGAGCCTCGGCCTGAGCCTGGTGGCCGGAACGCGCAGCCTGCTGGGCTATGGCAGCGACGATACCGAGTTCGATTACAAGCGCTACCGCGCCGACTCCAGCTTCGCCGCGCTCAAGGGCGACGGCAGCTACACCTTCGACTTCGCCGGCGCCTGGCAGAGCGCTTCCAAATTGGCCTTCCAACTGGCCTCGGGGCCGCTGGTGTCGAACGAGCAGTTCGCCGCCGGTGGCGCCACCTCGGTACGCGGCTATCTCGCCGCCGAACGCACCGGGGACGACGGCCTGCTGTTCTCCCAGGAACTGCGCACCCCCTCCATTGGCCGCTACGTCGGCAGCTACATCAGCGACTGGCGCTTCTACCTGTTCGCCGAGGGCGCCCAGTTGCGCCTGCAGGACGCACTGCCCGAACAGGACGACAGCTACAGCCTGGCCAGCGTCGGCGTCGGTACCCGCGCCACGCTCAACGACTGGTTGTCCGGCAGCCTCGACTGGGCCGTGCCGCTCAAGGACGGCCCCAACACCGACAAGAACGCTTCCCGCGTGCACTTCAGCGTGCAGGCGACTTTCTGAACGATTGACCTACTGACCGGCATCGGCCTGGAGACCTCTCATGCAACGCCTGATATTGACCTTGCTGCTGTGCCTGGGCTTCGCCCTGCCGGGCAGCGCCAGTGCCTGGTGGCAGGACGACTGGATGTACCGCAAGCAGATCGCCGTGGACACCACGCCCCAGGGCGCCGGCCTGACCCAGGCCCTGGGCCGCACCGCGCTGCTGGTGCGTCTGCACACCGGCAACTTCAGCTTCGACGGCGTCAGCGAAACCGGCGCGGATATCCGCTTCGTCGCTGCCGACGACAAGACGGTGCTCAACCACCATGTCGAGCAGTTCGATCCACTGATGGGCATGGCGCTGATCTGGGTCGACGTACCCCGTATAGAAGCGGGCCAGCGCCAGGACCTGTGGATGTACTACGGCAACCCCAAGGCCCAGGCACCTGCCGGGCAGCCGAGCTTCGATGCCGACTACACCGCGCTCTACCACTTCGACGGTGCCACCGCCCGCGACGCCAGCCCTTATGGCAACCAGCTGCAAGGGCCGACGGTCAGCGTCGATGGTGTGATTGGCCGGGCCATCCAGATCGGTGGCCAAGCCTTGCAACTGCCCGCCAGCGCCTCGCTGCAACTGCCGGCGGGCGCGGCGTTCAGCTTCAGCACCTGGCTGCGCCAGGACCAGGCGGTGGGTGAGCAACTGCTGCTGGCGCGCCGCGAGGCCGGCCACAGCCTGCTGCTCGGCCTGGCCGAAGGCGTGCCCTTCATCGAGGTGGACGGCCAGCGCGCCGGCGCCAATCAGGCGCTCGGCGCCGGCCAATGGCAGCACCTGGCGCTGGTGGGCGAGGGCGGCAACCTCACGCTGCTGGTCGAAGGCCAGCCGGTCGCGCGACTGGCCGCGAGCCTGGCGGCTTTCAGCGGCGCCATCGGCATCGGTGGCGACCTTCCCGCGGGCGAGGGCGAGGCTGCCGGCCACTACGCGACCTTTGTCGGTGCCCTGGACGAGCTGCGTGTTTCCCGCGTCGCCCGCAGCCAGGCCAGCCTGCAGGCCGACGTGCTGGCCCAGGGTGCCGAGTCGCGGCTGGTGGTCTATGGCGTCGACGAGGAACAATCCGGCTTCGGCTTCGGTGGCCTGGGCTTCCTGCTCAAGGCGGTGCCGGTGGACGCCTGGGTGATCATCGCCATCCTGGTGCTGATGATGGTGCAGTCGTGGGTGATCATGCTGCGCAAGCAGCGCACCCTCAACCGCGTCACCGCCGCCAACACCCAGTTCCGCGAGCACTTCGCCACGGTCGGTACACGCCTGGAGCAGTTCGCCGATGATCAGGTTCTGCATCAGCGGCTGACCGACTCCTCGCTGTGGCGTCTGTACCTGGTGGCGGTGCAGGAAATCCGCACCCGCCGCGCCCAGGGCGCCGACACCAGTGAAGTGTCCGCGGCCACCATCGAAGCCATCCGCTGCTCCATGGACGGCGTGCGTACCCGCGAGAACCAGGCGCTGTCGGCGAAACTGTCGACCCTGTCCAACGCCATCGCCGGCGGCCCCTACATCGGCCTGCTGGGCACGGTGCTGGGGATCATGGTGGTGTTCCTCGGCACCGCCATGGCCGGCGACGTCAACATCAATGCCATCGCCCCGGGCATGGCCGCGGCGCTGCTGGCCACCGCCATGGGCCTGTTCGTCGCCATCCCCGCGTTGTTCGGCTACAACCGCCTGACCACGCGCAACCGCGAAGTCAGCGCCGACATGCGGGTGTTCGTCGACGAGTTCATCACCCGCCTGGCCGAGCTGCACGGCGAGGGCCAGGCCGGTGAAGCGGCGCACCGCACTGCCGGGCGCACTGTCAACCCATCGGTTCCGGCGTGAGGGCGCAGCCATGGCATCCGTGAACAACGCCCAAGACGACGACGCCGACGCCGCAGTCGACAGCATCAACATCACCCCGCTGGTGGATGTGCTGATGGTGGTGCTGGTGATGTTCATCCTCACCGCCACCGCGCAGGTCTCCGGGATCCAGGTGCAACTGCCCAAGGCCAGCGCCACGGTGTCGCTGGCCCAGCCCAAGACCAAGGCGATCTCGATCAACGATGCCGGCCAGGTATTCCTCGATGCCTACCCGGTGACGCTGCAGGAGCTGGAGGACCGCCTGCGCAGCGAAAAGGCGCGCAGCCCGGATTTCCCGTTGATCGTGCGCGGTGACGCGGGCGTGCAGTACCAGAAGGTGGTCGAGGTGCTCGACCTGCTGCGCCGTCTCGAACTGGCCCAGGTCGGGCTGGTCACCGGCAAGCCGAACCAGGGGTGAGGGCAGGCATGGAACCTAAAGCCAACTTGCGCCGCCTGCTGACCTGGGCCGTGCTCGCCGTCGCTGGCGCGGGCCTGGCCTGGCTGCTGTGGCAGTGGGCCAACGACATGGCCGGGGTGCGCCGCGAGGCGCCCAAGGTGCCGGCGATCATCCCGCTGCCGCCGCCTCCACCACCGCCTCCGCCCGAGCCGCCCAAGGAGCCCGAACCGCCGGTCGAGGAAAAGATCGTCGAGCCGCAGCCGGTACCCGAGGCCGAGGAGGTCAAGCCCGCCGAGGACGCGCCGGACCCAGCCCAGGACCTGGCCGACCCCATGCAGATGGACGGCGACGCCCAAGCGGGCGGCGACAGCTTCAACGTCGGGGCCGGCAAGGGCGGCGGCATGGCCGGTGGCGGCGGTGGCGGCCTGGGCAGCGGCACCTACAGCCAGTACCTGGCCTATGCCTTCCAGCGCCTGCTGCGCGACAACCCCGAGCTGCGCAACCTGGTGTTCAACCTGCAGGCCGAGATCTGGCTCAGCGCCGCCGGCGAGATCACCCGGGTCGAGCTGCTGCGCGGCAGCGGCGAGCCGGAGGTGGACGCCCAGGTGCTCGCCGCCCTGCGCGGCGCCCGCGCCCTCGACCAGCGCCCCCCGGCCAACCTGACCTTGCCGGTGAAGATCGCCCTGCAGGGGCGCCGGCCATGAACAACGAAGCACGACTGACCCACAGGAGCTGCAAACCCATGAAGTGCCCAGTCAACCGATTGACCCTGGCGCTCGGCCTGCTGGCCGCCGCCACCGCGGTCGGTCCGGCCGTCGCCCACGCCGCGCCGTCGGAGAACGCGACCGTCAACCTGATCCGCCTGCTGGTGGAACAGGGCGTGCTCAAGCAGGACAAGGCCGACGCGCTGATCGCCCAGGCCGAGCGCGAGGCCCAGCAGGCGCGGGCTGGCAGCGCCGCGCCGATCGTCGCTCAGGCCCCCGCGGCCAACGGTGAAGTGCGCGTGCAGTATGTGCCGGCCATCGTCCGCCAGCAGATCCGCGACGAAATCAAGGCCGAGGTGATGAACACCGCCAAGCAGGAAAACTGGGCCGCGCCCAACACCTTCCCCGACTGGGCCTCGCGCATCAGCTTCGACGGCGACCTGCGCCTGCGCTACGAATCGCGCGGCTACGCCGACGGCAACAGCAACGAGATCGTCGACTTCGCCAAGCTCAACGACAAGGGCCCGTACGACGTCAACGCCAACAGCGGCTCGAGCCTGCCGCCGCTGCTCAACACCCGCGAGGACCGCGACAGCCTCCTGCGCCTGCGCGCGCGCTTCGGCCTCAAGGCCCAGCTGGCGGACAACTGGGTGGCCGGCATCCGCGTCGCCACCGGCTCCAACAACAATCCGGTGTCGACCACCCAGAACCTCGGTGGCGGCTTCGGCAAGAAGGACATCTGGCTCGACCAGGGCTATGTCACCTGGACGCCCAGCGAGCGACTGACGTTGACCGGCGGGCGCATCGCCAATCCGTTCATGTCCACCGATATCCTCTATTCCCATGACCTCAACTTCGATGGCGTGGCGGCGATCTTCGACCAGCCGCTGAACCGCGACCTCAGCCTGTTCGGCACCGTTGGCGCGTTCCCTGTGCAGTACAGCGACGACAGCGCCAGCAGCAATGGCCTGGACAAGGAGGACAGCGACAACAAGTGGCTGTACGGCGCGCAGCTGGGCGCGAAATGGGCGCTCAACGACCATCACCGCCTCAAGGGCGCGATGGCCTACTACCGCTTCGACGACATCGCCGGCGAGCGCTCCAGCCCCTGCGCGCCCTGGGATGGCCAGCCGGCCTGTGACAGCGACGAAACCCGGCCGACCTTCATGCAGAAGGGCAACACGGTGTTCCTGCTGCGCGATATCACGCCCAATCCGGCCAACCCGGCGGCGACGCCGCAGCCGCAGTTCGTCGGCATCGCCTCGGAGTTCGAGCTGCTCGACCTGAACCTGGTATGGGACGCCGACCTGCCCCATGACTTCAAGCTGCGCAGCCAGGCCAACTACATCCACAACCTGGCCTACGACGAGGGCGACATGCGCAAGCGTTCGGCCGGCCAGTTGGCCAACAACATCGACGAGAACGGCAACATCAAGAGCGGCGCCGACGCCTGGATGTTGCAGTTCACCCTGGGCAACGCCCTGGACATGCGCAAGGCCGGCGACTGGAACCTGTTCGCCGGTTACAAGCGCATCGAGCCTGACGCACTGCCGGACGGCTTCAACGACTCGAGCTTCCACCTCGGCGGCACCAACGCCAAGGGCTATTTCCTCGGTGGCAACTACGGCCTGGCCGACAACGTCTACGCTACAGCCCGTTGGTTGAGCAGCGAGGCAGTCTACGGCGCGCCGTTTGACATCGATGTGCTACAACTTGAAGTCAACACGCGGTTCTAGGGAAGGAGCACGGGCATGAACAAGGGAGTCTATCGCCAGCGTTGCGCCTGGTTGATGCTGGCGCTGGGCGCAAGCCTGGCCGCCTCGGCGTCGGCCGAAACCCTCGAAGAGCGCCTGCGCACCCAACTGCGCAGCACCACCCAACAGCTGCAGGCCCTGCAGAGCGAGCAGGCCCAGGCCAGCGCCGCCCGCCAGGCGGCGGAACAGCAACGTGACGCGGCCCTGGGCCAGGTGCGCGAGCTGACCGCGCAACTGGCCAAGGCGCGCGGCCAGAGCGAACAGCTCGCCGGCCAGCAGCAGGCCGTGCATAGCCAGGCCCAGGCGCTGGTGGCCAGCAGCAACGAACAACTGCACAAGTACAGGCAGGCCTATGACGAAATGCTGGGCATGGCGCGCGCCAAGGAAAGCGAGCGTGCCGGCCTGCAGGCACAACTGGCCGAGCGCGATGGCCAGGTGCAGCAGTGCCAGGCGCGCAACCAGCAGATGTACGGGGTGGCCAAGGAGATGCTGGCCGCCTACGAGAAGGTCGATATCGCCGATGTGATGAAGATGCGCCAGCCCTTTGCCGGCTCGGCCCGGGTCCGCTTCGAGGAGCTGGCCCAGGCCTATGGCGACAGACTCTACGAAAGCCAGTTCGACGCCCCCACGGGCGTGACCCAGTGACGTTTTCTCAACGCAAGGAAGTAAGCACATGACCGAAGTCACCCTGATCGAAACCGTTAGCGCCGACTCCCTGACCAAGCTGCTGCAGGATGCCGGCTGCCGGGTCAATCGCACCGAGCAGAATGCCGTGGTGCAGTTGCTCAGCGCCAGCCAGGGCGTGGGTTACGCCGTACGTTTCGGTAACCGGGCGCTGAACCAGGAAGGCGAGTTCCTCGATTTCACCTTCAGTTGCGCGCTGCGTATCCAGGGCGAGCTGCCCGCGGGCCTGGCCGAGCGCTGGAATGCCACGCGGCGTTTCGCCCGCCTGTCGGTGCAGGGCGAGTTCCTGGTGATGGAAAAGGACGTGGTGGTTGCCGACGGCGTCAGCGAGAAACACCTGCTTGGCAGCCTGTTGTTGTGGGACCGCCTGCTGCAGGAGTTCATCGTCTACCTGCGCGACTACAGCCGCAATGTCGCCGAAACCGCGCCCGAACAAGTCGGCAGCGATGCGGTAAGCGCCTCGTGACGGCGCGAACCCTGTGGGCCGGCGCTGGCGCGTTGGCCGTTGTCGCAGTGGCGGTCGCCCTGGCCTTGCGCCCGGGCGACGAGCCGGTGGCGGCGGCGCGCCCGGCTTCGCCCGCCACCCTGGTGGCCACCGATAACGGCCCGGTGCTGGCGCGCCTGGGCGAGCAACAGGTGGGCAGTGGCGAACTCAAGGCGCTGTTCGCCCAGTTGCCCGAAGAGTCCCGCGCCAGCCTGCGCGGCGACCGGCCAGCACTGGAGGCCTGGATCCGCGCCCGCTTGGCGGAAAAGGCCCTGTACCAGCAGGCCGAGGCCCAAGGCTGGCTGCAGCGTCCGGAGATCCAGGTGCAGACCCGCGCAGCCACCGAGCAGATCGTCCTGCGCGACTACCTCGACTCGGTGAGCAAGGTGCCCGATGACTACCCCACTGATGCCGAGCTCAAGCAGGCCTACGAGGCAGGCAAGGCTGGTTTGCAACTGCCGGCACGCTATCGCCTGAGCCAGATATTCCTGCGGGTGGAGAATCCCAAGGATGACGAGGCCGTGCGCAAGCAGGCCGCGGCCCTGTCCAAGCAGGCCCAGGCCGCGGATGCGGACTTTGGCGCATTGGCCCGCGAGCATTCGCAGGATGCCGGCACCGCCGCCAACGGCGGGGATACCGGCCTGCAGGCCTTGGCGCAACTGTTGCCGGAGGTGCGCGGGGTGGTGCCGAAACTCAAGGTGGGCAGCGTCAGCGAACCGGTGCAGAGCGCGGCGGGCTATCACATCATCAAGCTGGTGGAACAGCAGCCGGCCCGGGCGGCGACCTTCGACGAGGTGGCCCCGCGCCTGCGCCAGGTGCTGCGCGCCCAGCGCCAGGAGCAGGTGGCCAAGGCCTATGTCGAGGGCATGTTCGACACTGCCACCTTGAGCATCGACGGCGCGGCGCTCAACCAGGTGCTGGAAAGCAGCCGCTAGTCGCCAACAACCATGGAAGAAGCGGGCCTGCCCAGTCAGGCCCGCAGGAGGCGAGGGATGCCTATCGATCTGTCCCGGGGGCGAGTCCCGGATACCAGCGTACACGTCGTTCGCCCCCAGGTGCCGCTGGCCCTGGACGAACAGACCCTGAACTGTTTTCTGGTCACCGCGCGCTGCGGTTGTTTCATGCAGGCGGCGCGGCGGCTCAACCTCAAGCCGGTAGCCTTGCGCAAGCGCCTGGCGGCGCTGGAGGCACGCCTGGGCTACAGCCTGTTCGTCAACCGCAACAACAACCCGGTGCTCAGCCAGCAGGGCGAGCGCCTGCAGCAGGTGCTCCAGGCCCGCGAACCAGTGGTGCCAGCGCCGCGGGAAGCCAGCGCCAGTGTGCGCCTGGCCGTGGCCGAACCACTGTTGCAGGACCTGCTGGGCCGCAACCTGATCAACTTCGTGCGCCAGCATGCCGGCATGCGCTTGGAGGTGGCCACGCTCGATGGTCGCCAGGTACCCGAGCAGGCCGCGGATGTGGCGCTATGGCTGGGCGACCTTGACCAGGGTGCCCGCGTTGGCAGCTTTGCCGACAGCACCGCCGAAGCCCTGGCCACCCTCGAGTACTTGCCGCATATCGCCAAGCGCTATGCCCGCGAGGCCAACCGCCCGACCAGCCTGGCGCACCTGCAGGACTACATGCTGGTGCAATGGCAAGGCGAGGTTGGCGTGCAGGCGTTGACGCCCTGGCAGGCGCTGTTGAACTCCCGCTCGGCCGGCGTGACGCAGATCCAGGACTACGAGATGTACTGCCAGTTGATCAAGTGCAGCGCCAGTGTCGGTTTGCTGCCGCACTACGCAGCGCATCTGGATCGTGGCCTGCTGGCCTTGCCGGGGTTGTTCCGCGAGCCGATGCGCCGGCGCGTGTGGCTGGCGGTCGATGGGCGCACCGAAGCCGATCCGTTGGTGCAGGTGATGGTGGGGGCGATCCGGGCCGCGTTCGAGGAACGCCGCGAATGGTTTATCAGCCGTTAACCGATCACCCGGCCTTGCGTAGCGTCAGATTGATCCGCCGCTCGCCCATGCGCGGATGCACGCCAGGCTTGATCGGCAGCACGCCATGGAAGCGCAGACGGTCCTCGCCGCCCCACACCAGCACGTCGCCGTGGTTCAGCGGGATGCGCCGGGTACGGTCCGAGCGCTGCAGCCCGCCGAACAGGAACACCGCGGGCAGGCCCAGCGAGATCGAGACGATCGGATGGGCGTAGTCCTGCTCGTCGCGGTCCTGATGCAGGCTCAGGCGGGTACCCGGCAGGTAGTGGTTGATCAGGCAGGCATCCGCCACGAAGCCGTCGAAACCGGCCTGGGCGGCGGCGCGTGAGGCCAGCTCGACCAGCACCCGGGGCAGGGCGGGCCAGGGCTTGCCACTGACCGGGTCGGTGGCGGAGTAACGATAGCCGCTTGCGTCGCTGACCCAACCCAGCGCGCCGCAATTGCTCAGCGCCACGGCCATGCGCAGGCCACCGGGGGTCTGCATATGGCGAAACGGCGCCGCGCGGAGCACCGGGCGCAAGGCATCGAGCAGGGGCTCGAGCTCCGCCAGGGCGAAACCTGGCAGCAGCGTGGTGTGCGCGGCCAGCTGCTGGGGGTGTGCGTCGAACAGATCGAGATCGGACTGGATCATGCCAGGGGCTGCTTGGGTGGTGTCCGCACAGTGTATCGCGATGCCCCGGTGCGTGGGGCATCGCGCGCCACTGCGTTGGCCTCAGAGACTGAGCGTCAGGCTGACACTGACATTGCGCGGCTCGCCCGGCAGCACCCATGAACTGTTGTATGAACGCTCGTAGTACTTGCGATCGAACAGGTTGTTGAGGTTCAGGCCCACGGTGACCTGCTCGCTGGCCTTGTAGTGCGCCAGCAGGTCGACCGTGCTGTACGAGGGCAGGGTGAAGGCGCTGCCGGCCTGGCCGGAGCGCTCGCCGACATAGTTGAACGCCGCGCCCAGGTCCGAACCGCGCAGGGCGCCATTCTGGAACTCATACACGCCCATCACGCTGCCGCTGTTACGGGCAATGCCCAGCAGGTCGCTGCCCTTGGGCAGGCTGGCATCGCCCTTGGTGACCTCGGCATCGATGTAGGCATAGGCGCCGATCACCCGCACCGCCTCGCTGAGCTGGCCGCTGAACTGCAGGTCCAGGCCCTGGCTGCGCGCCTTGCCGGCCGCGATGCTCTCGCCCAGGGCATCGGTGGTGATGACGTTTTCCTTGTCGATATGGAACAGCGCCATCGTGGCGCCCAGGCGGCTGTCGAACAGGTCGAGCTTCAGGCCGGTCTCGTAGCCGATGCCTTTCTCGGGCTTGTACACCTGCCCCTGGGTGCCGATGGTGTTGGGCTTGAACGAGGTCGAGGCGTTGGCGAACACGCCGACCTGTGGCGTCAGCTGGTACAGCAGGCCGACGCGGGGCGTGGCGACATCCTTGGCCTGGCTGTTGCTGATGCCGCTGCTGCGGTTCTGCGAGGTCTGCTCGATGCGCTCCAGGCGTACCCCGAGCAGGCCGCGCAGGCGTTCGCTGAAGGCGATCTGGTCCTGCAGGTTGAGGGCATGGCTTTCGGTGCGTTCGAAGAAGTCATTGGCGCGGGTGAGGGCCGGCTTGGGCTTGCCGTATACCGGGTTGCGGATGTCCAGGCCGTAGCTGGCCAGGGTCGCGCTCTGCGGGTACTTCTGGCTGTTGCGGTAGTTCTCGTATTCCAGGCCGATCAGGCTCTGGTGCTGCCAGCCAAGCAGCTCGAACTGGCCGTGCAGTTCGGCTTGGGTGATGTTGTCGTTCCACTCGAAGTCGCGCTCGCGGTAGAAGCGCGTGAGGGTGTTGCCGACCAGGGCCTGGGGCTCGGAGCTGTTGCCCTTCAGTGTGCCCTGGGTGTAGTGGGTGGCCAGGCGCAGCTTCCAGTTGTCGTCGAGGAAGTGCTCCAGGGCCAGGTCGACGGTCTGGTTGTCGTTGCGGATCTTGCCGTCGTTGGGCTCGCCCATGAACGCCGAGCGCTGCACCGAGCCCATCTGGCCATTGACCGCGGGGATGCCACGGTCGAACACCGATTCGGTGCGAGAGAACTCGGTGTCCAGCAGCAGGCGGGTGTCGGGCGACAGCTGCCAGCTCAGCGACGGGCTGACGATCCGTCGCTCGCTGTTGACGTGATCGCGGAAGCTGCCGTTGTCCTCCACCGCCAGGTTGACCCGGCCCAGCAGGTTGCCTTGGCTGTCCAGCGGCGCGTTGGCGTCCAGCGTGCCGCGGTAGCGGTCCCAGCTGCCGGCGCTCAGGTTCACGGTGCTGAACGTCTCGGCCTGGGGTCGCTTGCTGACGATGTTGACCAGGCCGCCGGGATCGCCGCGGCCATAGAGGCTCGCGGCCGGGCCCTTGAGCACCTCGATGCGCTCGATGCTGGAGGTGTCGGGCGCGCTGTAGCTGCCGCGGTTGACGGCGAAGCCGTTCTTGTACAGCTCCCCCGTGGTGAAGCCGCGCACGCTGTAGTTGAGAAAGGTCAGGCCGCCGAAGTTGTTCTGCCGCGACACGCCGCCGGCAAAGTCCAGGGCGCGGTCGATGCGGGTGCTGTTGAGGTCCTTGAGTACCTGGGCCGGCACCACTTCGATGCTCTGCGGGGTGTCGCGGATATCGCTGTCGGTGCGCGTGGCGGTGGCCGAGCGGGTGGCTCGATAACCCTGGACCGGGCCGTCGGCGCGCTCTTCGAGGTAGGCGTCGGTGATCGAGGTTTCGTCCAGCACCAGGGGTTGGGCGGCAGCGAACGGTTGGCCGAACAAGCCCAGGGTAAGGCCGGCCAGAAGGGGAGCGCGAGGGTTCAAGGGGGATCTCCGTTAAATATGTAATAACATTACATTATCGTTCCAGTCATCGCTAGAAGAAGCTGCGGTGGGGCGGTTGCGCGATGGGAATGATTTGCGTTAACGTTATGTTATTACGTATCTGGAGGTTCTCATGCAAGTACTGTCCTCACTCAAGCAGGCCAAGCGCCGTCATCGTGATTGCCAGGTGGTCAAGCGCCGCGGCCGGATCTATGTGATCTGCAAGTCCAATCCGCGCTTCAAGGCAAGGCAGGGTGGGGTGAAAAAGAAGCGCGGTTAACCTTGATGCGTAGCCGTTAGCGACACTGGGGCTGTCACGCAGCCCCAGGGCTTCAGAACGTCGCCTTGACCTGCAATCCAAGCACCAGCGCGTTGTCGATATCCTTCCCGGAGAACGCCCCTGGCTCGACGATGTACTGCACGTCCGGGCGCAGGTTCAGCCACGGCGTGGCCTGGTAGCCGTAGCTCAGCTCGATCAGTTGCTCGGCGCTGTCGATGTCGGGGAATGGCTGGCCGGCATCGAATGCGGCAGCCTCGAGCACGTCGCGGCTGCGCGGGTTCGGCACTGCGCGCCCGTAACCCAGCGCCACGGTGTCCCGAGGCCGGCTCGCGAACGGCTGGTACAGCACCACGCCGGCACCGTACCACCTGGTGAATGGCGAGGCGGCCTTTCTCGACGCCGAGTACTGGCCGAAGGCGTGCAGGCTGCGCCCCGGCAATGCCGGGTCGTTCCACACGGCCTGGTCTACCAGCAGGTAATGGCCACCGCGACCGGCGACTTCCTCGCTGCTGCCGATGCGTTTCACGTTCGAGCTGTCGTAGTAGTAACCGACCTTGTACTCGCCCGGCAGCTCGCCACGCAGCTTGTACACCAGCTCCAGCGGGAGCACGGTGCCGGTGCTGTGCTTGGGCCCCAGGTGCCAGGCACGGCTGGAGTTGCCGTTGCTCTCGGGGTCGACGTTGAACGCCGCCACGCGCAGTTGCCAGTCCGGCGCCAGGTCGTACTTGAGCCGCGCACCTAGGTGTGCGTTGGGGTAGTTGGTCCAGCCGCTGCCGCCGGACATGTTCAACGGGTGGCCGCAGAAGCCGGCGTTCATGAAGTTGCACAGGATGCCGCTGTCCAGCCCGCCGAGGTCGTTGCCCATGGCCATGTAGCCGAGCTTGAGGTTCAGCGCAGGCGACAGGTTGCGCTCGTAGCTCAGTTCGGTGAGGCGGGTGTAGAGGCCGCCGTAGTTTTCCTGGATCGGCAGGCGGTTGCCCACCAGGTCCTCCGAGGCGCTGTTGCCGCGGCGGTCGTTGATGGTCAGCTGGACCTTGCCACCGTTGTCGAGGCCGTACAGTTTCGACAGGTCGAACTGCGCGCCCAGCTTGAGGTTCTGCGAGTAGCGGGCCGAACGGTGCAGGCCGCCGTGGGCGTTATAGGCGGTCTCGCCGCTGTAGTCGCCGGTGAAGGTGATGCCGTCTGCCGCGAGTTGCTGGCGCAGGCCGCCCCAGTCACCGGTCAGGGTGTTGTCGGCGGCGAATGCAGTGGTGCTGGCAAGGGCAAGAAACAGGGTGGGGGTAAGGCGTGAAACGGATGACATTGCGAAGTCTCGGGTGGTCTGAAAGGGCCCCATCGCCGGCAAGCCGGCTCCCACAGTGAGGGCACGGACCCTGTGGGAGCCGGCTTGCCGGCGATACAGGCGACGCGATTTATGGCAGTGCGTACGCCATCACATAGTCACCGCGGTCGGTCGACTGGCGCGCACCGCCGGCGGTGATCACCACGTACTGCTTGCCGGTCCTGGGCGACACATAGGTCATCGGGCCGCCCTGGCTGCCGACCGGCAGGCGGGCTTTCCAGATCTCGCTGCCGTTGCTGCTGTCGTAGGCGCGCAGGTAGAAGTCCTGGGTGCCGGCGATGAACACCAGGCCGCCCTGGGTGGACAGGGTGCCGCCGAGGGTCGGCAGGCCGATCTTGATTGGCAGGTGCATGCGGATGCCCAGGGGGCCGGTGTCCTCGACGGTGCCGACCGGCACCTGCCAGGCGACCTGGCGGGTCTTCATGTCGATGGCGGTCAGGGTGCCGAACGGCGGCGCCTGGCACGGGATGCCGGCCACCGACAGGAAGCGGTTCTTGTTCACCGCATACGGGGTGCCCTTGAGCGGCACCGCGCCCATGCCGGTGTTCAGTGCTTCGCCACCGGCGGCGGCATCACCCTTGTTCTGCGACGGGATCATCTGGATCCACAGGCCCAGGCGCATGTCGTTGACGAAGATGAAACCATGTACCGGGTCGGTGGAAATGCTGCCCCAGTTCATCCCGCCCAGCGAGCCCGGGAAGCTCAGCGACAGGTCGGTGCCGGGTGCGGTGTACAGGCCGTCGTAGCGCATCTTCTTGAAGTCGATGCGGCACAGCAGCTGGTCATAGGGCGTGGCGCCCCACATGTCCGACTCGGTCAGGGTCTGCGCGCCGATCTGCGGCATGCCCACCGATTTCGGCTGGGTCGGCGAGTAGGGTTCGTTGGGGATATTGCTTGGCTTGACCGGCACTTCATCGACTTGCGTGAGCGGCTTGCCGGTGGCGCGGTCGAGCACGTAGATCTGCCCGGCCTTGGTGCCGATCACCACGGCTGGCACGCTGCTGCCGTCGTCCTTGATGAAGTCGATCAGGCTCGGCTGCATCGGCAGGTCGAAGTCCCAGAGGTCGTTATGCACGGTCTGGTAGACCCACTTCTGATTGCCCGTGGTGGCGTCCAGGGCCAGCACCGAGGCGCCGTAGGTGTGGTCGAGCTTGTTGCGCTCCACGCCGTAGATATCGGTGGACGAGGAACCCATCGGCAGGAACACGGTGTTCATCGCCGGATCGTACGACATCGGCGCCCAGCTGTTCGGGGTGCTGCGCACGTAGGTGCCGTCGCCTTGGGGGGCGGCGCGGTCTTCTGGGTTGCCGGGGTCGAAGGCCCAGCGCTGGGCCCCGCTGATCACGTCGAAGCCACGGATGACACCGCCGGGCATGTCGGTCTGCACGTTGTCGGCCACGCGGCCACCGACCACCACGGTGGTACCGGCCATCAGCGGTGCCGAGGACAGCTGGTAGTACGAGTCGGGCACAGCGCCCAGGCCGGCTTTCAGGTCGACCTGGCCATTGTCACCGAAGCCCTGGCAGAACGCGCCGGTGTCGGCGTCGACGGCGATCAGGCGGCCATCGATGGTGTTGGTCAGCAGGCGGCGCTGGCAGTTGGCGCCGGCCGGCACGCTGGCCAGGGTGATCGGTGAACTGTTCGGCTGGCTCGGCTGGGCGATTGGCGTGGTAGCGTCGAAGTAGGCCATGCCACGGCAACGCTGCCAGACCTTGGACTGGGCGTTGATGGCGTTCTTCCACAGCTGCTTGCCGGTGTCGGCGTCCAGCGCGATCAGGTTGTTGTGCGGGGTGCAGATGAACACCTTGTCGCCGACCTGCAGCGGGGTGAGCTGGTCTTCGGCGCCATTGCCGTCGCTGAGGGCGACGTCGCCGGTGTGGTAGGTCCAGGCGACCTTGAGCTTGTCGACGTTGCCACGGTTGATCTGGTCCAGGGCGGCGAAACGGCTGCCGCCTTCGGTGTTGCCGTAGTGGGCCCAGTCTTTCTGCTGCTGGCTTGGCTCGACCGGGGTCAGGCCCGGGCCGTTGCCGGTGGGGGCGACGCTGGGGTGGGCGACGAACATGTTGCCGGCGGCAATGGCCAGGGCCACGGCCAGCAAGCCGGCGATGCCATAGGCGCCACGCGCCTTGCGGCGTACCAGTTGCGGGTAAACCAGCGCGACCACCAGGCCGATGGCGGCGAACATGAACAGGCGCGAGAACAGCGGCCAGAACACCAGCCCGGCGTCGGCCACGGCCCAGATCGCGGTGCCGGCGAGGAACAGGGCGTACAGCCAGGCGCCGAGGGGTTTGCCTCGGGCGATGAGCACGCCGGCGAGGGCCATGGCCAGGCCGCCGGTCAGGAAGTACCAGGAACCGCCCAGGCCGGCCAGCTTGAGGCCGCCGGCGGCCAGGAGCAGACCGAGCAGGGCGATGACAACGCCCAGGCCGACCAGGATGAAGGTTGAGGCGCCAGAGGCGCGGGGTGAGTCTTTCATGCCAGGGATCTCGCAGGTGGAATGCCGGCAGTTTAGTCCCTTAGCAAGCTAATTAACAAGTTAGTACATTTTAAATCGGGACCGACTGTCGCAGGTCCAGAAAGTGATTAACCATCCGCAGCCACGCGACAAAATGGACTCAGGCCTGCAACCCCTCCAACAGGCAGCGCAACGCACCCTTCACGCGCTCGGCGGCCGCCTGCGGATCGTCCTGGGCAATCACCCAGATCCCGCTGTCGCCCATCGCGCCGTTGAGCAGGTGGGCCATGGCCACGGCATCGAACGCGCGCAACCTGCCGGCCTGCTGCAGCTCGACCAGGCCCTGGGCCATGGGACCGATGTAGCTGGCCTCTTCCAGCTCGCGCAGGCGCGGGCCGAGCACCGCGGGGGCGTCCTGCAGCAGGATGCGCCGCAGCGCCGGTTCATGCAGCAGGTCGTAGTAGTGCAGGCAGGTGTCGATATAGCCCTCCCACGGATCGGTGTGGGTGGCGTAGCGGGCGTCGATGGCCTGGTTGATCTCGTCGAGCAGGTGTTGCACCACGGCAGTGAACAACCCGGCCTTGCCGCCGAAGTGGTGGTGCAGGGCACCGCGGGTGAGGTCGGCTGCGGCGCACAATTCGTCCATCACCACGGCGGCAAAACCTTTTTCGGCGAATTGGCGGCGGGCGACAGCGATGAGCCGTTCGGTGGTGTCCGCGCTCATGGCGGCGCGGCTGCGGCGAGGGGTGGGCATTGAGGCTCCGATGAAAAAAGACGATGGGCGCAAATTAGCATACGTTGCGTATGTCAATAAATGGCATTAGCATACGCAGCGTATGTCAATTGGAGATTGTCACCGTGTCTGCCCTCGTTTCGCGTAAACCCACTGCCTGGCTGGGCGAGCTGCCGGGCTTGCTGCGCCTGGCGCTGCCGCTGGTGTTGGGCCTGTCGGCGGCCGGGCTGATCAGCCTGACCGACACCATGCTGCTGGCATCGTTGGGGACGCTGGTGCTGGCCTGTGTCGCGCTGACCAGCAGCGCCGGGCTGATTTTCCATGCCGGGCTGTACGGCATGCTCGCCACCCTCAGCGTGCGCGTCGGCCATGCCTTCGGCGCCGACGATCCGGGCGAAGTGGCGCGCACGCTGCGTGGTGGCCTGGGCTATGGGCTGCTGGTCGGTATCCTCGGCTGTCTGGCCATGCTTGCCACGCTGCCGCTGGTGCAATGGCTGGGCGTGCCGCTGCCGGACGTGGCCCTGTTGACGCCGTACTGGCAGACCATGGCGGTGTTTCTGATTCCGTACTGCCTGGCGGTGGTGTTCAAGGACGTGCTGGAGGCCATCGGCCGGCCCTGGGTGGCCGTGCTGCTGGTGATGAGCGCGGTGCTGTTCAACCTGCCGCTGACCTACGGCCTGATCCATGGGCATTTCGGCTTGCCGGCGCTGGGCCTGCTGGGGGCGGGCGTTGCTGGGGTGATCGCCGAGTCGCTGGCGGTGGTGCTGGCCCTGGCCTATTGGCGGATGGCGCCGTCCTTGGCGCGCTATCGCCAGGCGCCACAGGGGCGGCGGTTGGGGTGGCGCACGCTGCTGGGCGAGGGGTGGCCGCTGGGTCTTGGCTACCTGGCCGAGGCCGGCGCGGTGGTAGTCGCGGCGTGGATGCTCGGCTGGCTGGGCAACGCCGCATTGGCGGCCAACCAGGTGGTGCAGTCGATCGGCGCGCTGCTGTACATGCTGCCGCTGGGCATGGCCGCGGCGGTGAGCATTCGCATCAGCCAGGCCCAGGGCCGCGGCGAGACGGCGCGCATCCGCGCCATCGGTAGCGCCACCTTCGCCAGCGTTACCGCCTGGATGCTGGTGGCCACCGTGCTGCTGGCGCTGTTCGGGCAGCGCATAGCCGAAGCCATGAGCGACGACCCGCAGGTGATCGCCATCGCCGTGCCGATGTTCGTGGTGGTCGCGGCGATGCAGGTGGCCGACGGCCTGCAGTCCACCGCGCTGGGCGCCTTGCGTGGTCTGCAGGACTACCGCTGGCCGGTTGGGGTGACCTTGGTCAGCTATTGGCTGCTGGCTTTGCCGCTGAGCTACTGGCTGGCCTTCCACTCGCCACTGGGCGCGGTGGGGGTATGGGTCGGCTTTGCCAGCGGCCTGGCGGTGGCGGCGGTGTTGCTGCCCTGGCGCTTCTACCGGCTGCAGCGTCCGCAGCGCGTTGCGCCAGGGGCGTGCTCAGTCGATGTCCAGGTTGTCCAGCAACAGCAGTGAGCCGTCTTCGCCCGTTGTATTCAGCTGGATCACCTCCGGGGCCTGTACCTGGAGTGTCAACCGCCCGTGGCGCATCGGGCCGATGCCATCGTCGCTGACCAGCTCGATCACCTCGCCGCTGTTGGCCTGGCGAACCATGCAATAGGTATTGCAGCCCCAGGACAATGTCACGCGGCGGGGCTGTCGGGCATTGGCGGCGACGTCCACCGGGAACTCCGCCTGCAGGTTCACCGCCAGGTAGCGGCCGGTGAAGTGATCGCTGTCAGGCTTGTCGCGGATTTCCTTGAGCGTGGAATGGCGCACATTGAAGCCCAGGCCAGCGGAAACCAGATCGATCAGCGGCCCGGTTGGCAGGTCTTCGAAGCCGACGTGGTAGTTGGGCACCCCAGGGCCTACCGCCTGATCGCCCTCCAGGTAACTGATCACCGCTGGATGATCCTTGCTTTTCGGCAACGCCAGGCGAATCAGCGGCAGAAGCTGGCCGTATTGCGCGTAGTAGGTCGTCTGGTCGCGCTGAGCCTTGGCTCGCGACTCCAGCTGGTCGGCGGGATAGAAGAACGACTGGATTGGCAGGATGGCGCCCTGGCCACGTTGCCAGGCGGACAGCAGCAGCTCGTCGAAGATCCTCCAGCGTACGGTGGGCAGCCGTTGGTGCGCATCGACAGACGTAGCGAACCAGTCGGCGACGGCGCCGCTGCCTGGGCGTTGGTTCCAGCCACAGATGCGGTTGGTGGTGACCAGGTCGGTGTACTTGTCCAGCCAGGCATCGGCGCTGACGATACCCTGAGTCTCGCAGGGATCGGTCAGCGGGCTGTCGTGCTCGATCGGCCCGCACCCTTGCTGGGTGGGACGGCGCCAGCTGTCGGCGTTGCTCGGGAACGAGCACAGCACCTGGACGTTGCGCAGCTTGCCGGCGGGAATCTGCTGGTGGGGGTAGAAGATCAGTCCGTTGCGATTCTCCCAGATGCTGTCGAAGGTGTGGTCGCGGCGCAACCACGAGAACGACACGCCGCCCAGTTCGATGGCACTTTCGCTGGGATCCCAGGAGGGATAGTCCGGCCTGCTCGCGGTGCCGCGCAGCATGATGCCGCTGCACATATGTGAAGGTTTGTCGGCGCCGCCGCAGTCGCTGGGGGTGGCGTCGTACCAGGCCTTGAGCTGGCGCGCGGCTTCAGGGCCGCGGGTGCCCAGGTTAGCGGGCAGCGTCGAGGGCCCGAGGCGTTGCTGGACGATGTTCAATTGTGCCGGTGGCGTACTGGCGGCGGCGGAATGATCGGCGTTGTCGGTCGCGCAGCCTGCCAGCGCGACCGCGGCGATGATGAGTGGGCTATGGCGAACAAGGTTCATCTGGGGCTGTCCGTAGCTGTTCGGAGGCTGACCAGCACTCTCGACGAACGGCGCAGGCCTGGGCAACTGGCAGAATTGCCAGGTCCATGGTTGTGTCGGTGCGTTCGCTTCAGTCGCGCGTCGTAGTTGCCCCGGCGTCATAGAACACGGCAAGCCAGATGGTTGGCTCGTCGGCGGCGGTCCATTCGACGCGGTGTCGGCAGTGCGGCGCAATGTCGAGGCAATCGCCGGCGGCGAGCCGACGCGCCTGGGCCTCGTGCTCCAGACGCACGTCGGCGCTGCCGGCCAGCAGCACTATCCATTCGCCTTCGGCCTGGTCGTACCAGAAACCTGGAGCACTGGCCTGGCCGCTGGAGACGATGCGCTCGATTCGCAGGCCGGGGCGGCGCAACAGGTCGTCGAATTGCTCGTCGGCTTGAGGGTTCAAGGCGGGCAGGGCGGAGAACAGGTTGTCGAGCATGAGGTTCTCGCAGGCAGATGGTTGCACAGAGACATTGTAGGCAGGTGCCCGGCCTTGCCCCAGGCGAACCTGCGATCGACAAGCTGCGGCGATCGAGGTGTTGGCGCCTGGTGCAAGGCCGCTGCCGTGGATTCGCTTATCGCCCCCACGGCAGGGCCACGCCGATCAGCGCGAACAGGCCGCCACAGGCGCGGTTGAACCCCCGGCCACCCTTGGCCAGCCATGGCCGTATGCGAAATGCCAGGCGCGCCAGCAGGTATTCCACCAGGCACTCGACACTGGCGAAGGTCGCCGCCATCACCACGAACTGCAGCAGCAGGCCGCGCTGTGGGTCGATGAATTGCGGCAGGAACGCGCCATAGAACAACAGCACCTTAGGGTTGGCCAGCGCCGACAGGCAGCCCTGGCGGAACAGCCCGGCATTGCTCAGCGCGGTACTGCCGCGGGGCAACTCGAGATGCAGCGCCGGGGTGCGCCACAGCTGGATCCCCAGCCAGACCAGATAGGCCCCGCCGACCCACTTGAGCACCGTCAGCACCGAGGCCGAGGCCTGCAGCAGGGCGCTCAGGCCGAACATGGTCAGGGCGATCAGGGCGCAGAAACCGAACACCCCGCCGCAAATGGTGAACAGCGTGCGCCGGGCGCCGTACAGCGCGCCATGGGTCAGGGCCAGCAGGCTGTTGGGGCCTGGGGTCAGCGACAGGCCGATGCTCGCGAGCAGGTAGATGAGCCAGGTGTCGAGTGCCATGGAAGTGCCTTGTCGGTGGTGAGGGCGCCAGTGTAGGGCAGGGTGGTGGGAATACAGGGTAGTATTCGGACAAACGATGGTCATATCCGGACATTGCCATGACACCCGACCTGCGCCTGCTGATCCTGCCGCTGCCGGAATTCGCCTTGCTGCCCTTCGGCGCCTTCCTCGACAAGTTGCGCTTTTCCGCCGACGACGAGGACTACAGTCGCCAGCGCTACTGCCGCTGGACCGTGATCGGCCTGGACCTGGCGCCTGTGCCGTCGAGCAGCGGGGCCATGGTGCAGGTGGAGGCGACGCCCGCGCAGGTCGACTGGAGCGCCTACGACCATCTGGTGCTGTTCGGCGGGCGCAATGCCAGCGCCACGGCGGCCTTGGCGCCGCGCTACCGGGCCTTGCTGAAACAGGCGGCCAAGGCGGGGGTGAAGCTGGTCTGTGTCGACAATGCGGCCTTCCTGCTGGCGGCCTGTGGCCTGCTGGACGGTCATCAGGTGGTGGTGCACTGGCGCCATGAGGCCGAGTTTCGTGTGGCGTTTCCCCGTGTGCGGCTGCTGACCGGCCAGTTGTATTGCTTCGACGGCAGCCGGGTGACCTGCGCCGGTGGCACGGCGGCCATCGACCTGGCGGTGGAGCTGATCGCCCGCGCCAGCGGCCGCGCCCGGGCGCTCAAGGGCCTGGCCGACATGCTGGTGGACGAAAGTCGCGACAGTCGCCACGCCTTGCGTTCGCTGGAGGCCGGCGCCGGGGAGGGGCGCCAGGTGCAACGGGCCACGGCGCTGATGCGCCATCACCTGGCGGCGCGGCTGCCGGTGGAGGCGCTGGCAGCGGAGCTGGGGATCAGCCGGCGCCAGCTCGACCGTCAGTTCCAGGCCTGCCATGGCATGAGCGCCAAGGCCTGGTGGCAGGAGCTGCGCCTGCAGCAGGCGCGTTGGCGGCTGCTCAACTCCAGCCACAGCCTGGCGCAGATCGCCGATGAAGTGGGCATGGGCGATGCCAGTTACCTGGGCAAGTGGGTGCGGCGGCGGTTTGGCTGCACGGCGCTGGCGCTGCGCAGATCGTGAGATCGCGGGGCCGCGCAGACCTCAAGCCTTGCGCTGTACCTGTGGGAGCTGGCTTGCCAGCGATGGGCCGCAGCGCGGCCCCAATACAAGTAAGTTGTTCCTGCAGGGCAGTAGCCCGCCTGAAGCGCTCTACTGTGGCGTACCGAACAACCCCGTCCAGTAGATCCCCGCGTCGCTCTTCGGGTCCACCGCATACGCCGCCCCCAGCTCGCGGAAATCCGCGTTCATCAGTGTGGCGCAGTGTCCAGGGCTGGCCAGCCAGCCATCGACCACCTTGCGCGCGGTGTCGCGCCCGGCGGCGATGTTCTCGCCGATCTGCCGATACAGGTAGCCGGCCAGCTCCGCACGGTCGCCTGGGGTGCGGCCATCGCGGTCGATATGGTCGAAGAAGTTCTGGTTGGCCATGGCCCGGGTGTGGTTGGCGGCGACGCCGGCCAGGGTCGCGCTCCAGGCCAGCGCCGGTGCGGCGGGGTAGGGCTGGCCGCCGCACTGGCGCGGCAGGTTGCGCGCGGCGTTGATCTCCTGCAACAGCTTCTGCCCTTCGGCCTGCCAGTCGCCCAGGCGCCCGCTGAGCAGCGGGCGGGCCAGGACGATGCGCCAGTCGCGACCCTCCTGGCTGACACCGATATCGACGAACTGCGGGTCGAGCACCACCTGGCAGAAGCTCTCTTCGATGGCTTTCATCGCCGACTTGGCATCCCGTGGGCCGGACAGGCTGATGGCCTGCACGTTGACCATCGGGTAGGCCGCGCGGGTCATGGCCTGCTGCAGATCGCGGGTGCCCTCCGGCGACAGCGCCAGGCGGGTGTCGCTGTTGAGCGGCGGCAGCTCCAGCGAAGCCTCGCCACCGCAGCGCTGGGCCTGGCTGCGGTAGACGTTGATCGTATCGATCAGTTGCGCTTCTTCGCCGGCATACGCCTGGCTGCCGGTGGCGGCAAGCAGGCCCAGCGTCAGGCCGAGGCAGGCAACGGATGGGACGCGCATGTGGATCTCCCTGTAACTGGCAGCGTCTGGATCTGCGCTGCCCATCCTACACAAGCGCAAGGCTTTTGGCCCGGCCCTGTGCGCTATGAAAACCAAGCCTTGGCAATCGCTTGCAGTCGGCAAAAGAGGAGGTAGACCGCTGGTCGGTAAAAAAGTGCGGTTGTTTGGTAATAATTCGCACTATCGGCTAGAAACACTACTCAGTCACCTCAAGTTTCTCATCCGCCAGGACGGCCCTGATCCTCCCCGGGAGCCCTCCATGACACGTGCCTGCCCGTATCAATCGACCCTCCTTGCGCTGTGCTGTTCCGTTGCCGTCAGCGCCCATGGCGCAGATGGCGCCATCGAGTTGGATGCCACCGCCATCAATGCCGAGGCGCTCAAGGCGCCTGCCGGCGAACTGCCCGAACCCTATGCCGGCGGCCAGGTGGCCCGTGGCGGGCAGATGGGCGTGCTGGGCAACCAGGACATGATGGACGTGCCGTTCACCATGACCAGCTATACCGCGCAGCTGATCGAGGAGCAGCAGGCCGAGGACATCGGCGATGTGCTGCTCAATGACCCGTCGGTGCGCCAGTCGTTCGGTTTTGGCAACCAGTCCCAGGTCTTCGTCATCCGTGGCCTGCCGCTCAATGGCGACGACGTGGCGTTCAATGGCCTGTACGGCGTGCTGCCGCGGCAGATGATTTCCACCGATGCGGTGGAGCGGGTCGAGGTGTTCAAGGGGCCCAATGCCTTTCTCAACGGCGCCAGCCCGACCGGCACCGGCCTGGGCGGCAACGTCAACCTGCAACCCAAGCGCGCTGGCGACACACCTACCCGCCGCTACACCCAGGACATCAGCAGTGACGGGCGCATTGGCGAGCACCTGGACATTGGCCAGCGCTTCGGCGCGGACAATCGCTTCGGCGTGCGCCTGAACCTCTCGCAGCGCGAGGGCGAGACGGCGGTCGACGACCAGGACCAGCGCAGCAAGCTGTTCGTCGCCGGGCTCGACTACCGTGGCGACAACTTCCGGGTGTCGGGCGATTTTGGCTACCAGAAGCAGAGGGTCAACCATATGCGCAACTCAGTGCGCCTGGGTGCCGGCCTGACCGATATCCCTCATGCGCCGGACGCCGACCACAACTACGGCCAGGACTGGGCCTGGACCGAGACCGAGGATACCTTCGGCATGCTCCGCGGCGACTACGACTTCAACGACAACTGGAGCGGCTACCTGGCCGGGGGCGTCAAGCACACCCACGAGAACGGCTTCTACGGCACGCCGATCCTCACCGACGCGGCCAGCGGCGACGCCACCATCGGCGGCTCGAAAATCCCCCACAACGAAGACAACACCACCTTCATGGGCGGCATCAATGGCCGCTTCCAGACCGGGCCGGTCAGCCATCAGCTGAACATCGGCGCGGCGAGCATCTGGACCCAGCAGGAAAACGCCTTCGTCTTCTACAACTCGCAGGCCACCAATATCTACCGCACCGACCCGTTGCCCAAGCCGACCACGCCGACCTTCGTCGGCGGCAAGCTGGACGACCCCGGCGTGACCGGCAAGACTCGCAACCGCAGCATCGCGCTGTCCGACACCGTGGGCCTGTTCGATGACACCCTGCTACTCACCGTGGGTGTGCGGCGCCAGCAACTGCGGGTGGAAGGCTATGCCTACGACGGGCCGGGCCCGGACCTGGGGCGCAACGCTTTCTATGACGAAGCGGTCACCACACCGGTGTACGGCATCGTCTACAAGCTAAACCCATCGGTCTCGTTGTATGCCAACCGTATCGAAGGCCTGGCCCAGGGCGCCACGGCGTCGGGGCAGGTGATCAACGTCGGCGAAGTGTTCCCGCCGGCCAAGACCAAGCAGGTGGAGGCGGGGGTCAAGCTCGATTACCAGACCTTCGGCGCCAACCTGGCGGTGTTCCGTATCGAACGGCCTACCGATGGCTTCGTCGACGGCAATGTGTTCGTCCAGGATGGCGAGCAGGTCAACAAGGGGCTTGAGCTCAGTGTGTTCGGCGAGCCGCTGCCGGGGCTGCGGTTGATGGCCGGTGGCACGCGCATGGACACCGAGCTGAAGAACACCCAGGGCGGCACGGCCGATGGCAACCACGCGGTAGGCGTGCCGACCTTCCAGCTCAATGCCAGTGTCGACTGGGATGTGCCGGGGCTGGAAGGCGTGGCGCTCAATGCGCGCATGCTGCGCACCGGCGGGCAGTACGCCAACCCGGCCAATACCCTGAGCCTGCCGACCTGGAACCGTTTCGACGTTGGTGCGCGCTATCGCTTCAAGGTGCAGGAAAAGGCGGTGACCCTGCGGGTCAATGTGGAGAACCTGACGGACAAGAACTACTGGGCGTCGGCCAATGGGGGGTATTTGACCCAAGGCGACCCGAGGCTGGTGAAGTTCTCGGGGAGCATTGATTTCTGAGGTCTAGACGGTACGTGTGTCGGCTGTGCGGGCCTCATCGCCGGCAAGCCGGCTCCCACAGGGGAATGCATAGATCTGTGGGAGCCGGCTTGCCGGCGATGCGGCGCGTCAGCGGCGCCGTTCCCGCCTGCGAAAGTGCTGCCCTACCAGAGCGCTACTGCCGCCGCGCCGATCACCCGACCAAACACCGCCAGCGCCGTATCCACGTCCGCTTCGCTGGTGTAGCGCCCGATGCTCAGGCGCACGCTGTTGCGCGCCTGGCGCTCGTCGAGGCCGAGGGCCAGCAGCACGTGGGACGCGGCGTTGCTCGCCGAGTTGCATGCCGAAGTGGTGGACAACGCCAGCTCGCCGGCCAAGGCCAGGCTGTTGAAGCCCTTGGCGTCGATACACAGGTTGAGGGTGTGAGGAATGCGCTGCACCGCACAGCCGTTGAGCGTGACCCCGGGCATTGCCAGCAGGCCGTCGCGCAAGCGCCAGGCGAGTTGCTCCAGGCGTTGATACTCCGCCGCGCCGGGCTGGCCGGCCAGGGCGAAGGCGCTGCCCATGCCGACGATCTGGTGGGTGGCCAGGGTGCCAGAGCGCAGGCCGCGCTCATGGCCGCCGCCGTGCATCTGCGCACGCATCGCCGGGCGCGCGCGCGAACCGACGTAGAGGGCACCGATACCCTTGGGGCCGTAGACCTTGTGCGCCGAGAACGACATCAGGTCGACCGCCTGCTGCGCCAGGTCGATCCGAACCTTGCCCACTGCCTGCGCCGCGTCCACGTGCAGAAGCGCACCGTGCTCGCGGACGATGTCACCGATAGCGGCAAAGTCGGTCACCGTGCCCAGTTCGTTGTTCACCGCCATCAGCGACACCAGGCGCGTATCGGGGCGCAGTGCGGCCCTGACCGCTTCGGGCTGGATCAACCCTTGGGCATCCGGGGCCAGGCGGGTCACCGCCCAGCCCAGGCGCTCCAGTTCGGTGGCGGTGTCGAGGATGGCCTTGTGCTCGAGCTGACTGGTAATCACATGCCCCGGCTGCGCGCAGCCTTGGGCGATGCCCTTGAGCGCGAGGTTGTTGGATTCGGTGGCGCCGGAGGTCCAGACCAGGTCGCCGGGCTGCGCGCCGACTTGTTCGGCCACCTGGCAACGGGCCTGCTCGACGGCTTCGCGGGCCGCCTGGCCGTGGGCATGGCCGCTGGAGGCCGGGTTGCCGAAGTTCGCCTCGCGGCCCAGGCAGGTGAGCATGGCGGCGATGACCTGGTCATCGACCGGGGTAGTGGCGGCGTAGTCGAAGTAGAGCGGGGTGCTGGGCATGATCGAGGGCGGGTCCGTGCGTGGATGCCGCCTGTCGGCATCCATGGAGATCATCCTAGGGAACTGCCGACATGAATGTTTTCCCTTTTTCGCGATCTGTCGGGAATGCGGAAAAAAATCCTACGCATAAAGTGCGTAGAGGTAGAAATATTTTCCCGATGGATCAGAACCACTGCCACGGCGCCTGCTTGGTGACCATCACCAGCACGATCAGGAACATCCCGGCGAACCCCGCCACTCCCATCCACAACCATGGGCGATACAGCCGCTGGTAGGCCTGCCCCAGCGCCGTGCCGCTCTCGGCTGCGTGGGCGGCGAGGCTGTGCAGGCGTTTTTGCAACAGCAGCACTGGCAGCCACAAGGCGCCGACCGCGACAAAGATCAGCAGCGCGGCACGTAGCCAGTCGGCGGACCACGGCATGCCGGCCATGCTGACCATGGCGTAGCCGGTCAGCAGCTGCAGCACCCCCGCCGGCGTGGTGATCCAGGCGTCGAAGCGCACCACCATCCGCGCCACCGCGGCGATTACCCGTGGGTCGCGGCTGCGATTGGCGGCAATCAGGTACAGGTACGAGCCCATGCCGAAGCCGAAGAGAAACACCGCGGCGATGATGTGCAGGTACTTGAGCAGCAGGTAGCTCATCTCAGCCTCGCCCGTACCTTAAATCGACGCTGTAGTTCACCTTGTCCGGCTCGCCGATGGCCGCCAGGTACTGTTCGACGCTGATCTCGCCGACGCAGGGGCGGGCGCCCGGGGCAGGGCGGTAACCTTCGACAACCCTGGCCATCAGCGCCACCGCCGCGCAGCTGGGGATCTCCGGGCCCTTGTCGTCGCTGGCGCTGACCAGGGCCTGCAGGCGCAGTGGCTGGCCTTGCGGGTCCAGGCCGCGAACGTCGAGGTACATCGCGCTCTTGCCATCGCCCCAGCGTTCGCAACGGCTGCCCAGCCGATGCAGGCGTCGCGCCCAGGGCAGCGGGTCGCGCACCAGGCCCAACTTGACCAACCGCGCCAGTGCCGCATTGGCCAGGCCGCCGAGCATCAGCCCGGAGCCGGCCTTGAACGCCAGGTCACGGGCGCCGTAGCGCTCGGCGAAGATGTCCATGTCCGGCACGTCGACGTTGTTCAGCAAGCGCCAGCCGAGCCCGGGCAGATGGCGCAGCTGCAGGCCGAGCCAGCCGTCCACGCTGTACGGACGGCCGTCGCGCCACTGACGGATCGGCCTGCCGGCATAGGCCAGCACGCCTTCGATGGTGGACAGGCCGGGCATCTTCGCCGAGGAAGAAATGCCGTGCTCGATGCGGTCGATACGGCCGAAGTGATGGCGCTGCTCGTCGAGAATCGCCGACGACAGGCTCGGCACCGAACTGCAGCCACTGAGCAGGGTGACCTGGGCCTGGCGGGCGCGCTCGTCGAGTTGGGCGATGCCATTGACGAACAGCCGGCAGTCGGACAGGTCGCAGTAGTGTACGCCGGCTTCGATGCAGGCCTCGGCCACGCGGTAGGGCTGGCCCTGGAACGGGCCGCCGGTGTGGATCACCCAGTCGATGCGCAGCGCACGCAGGGCATCGGCAAAGCCTGTGGCCAGCGCATCGCCGCACCAGCTTTCGCTGCCGCTCAATTGGGTGGCCAGTTGCGCGAGGCTGTCGGCATTGCGGCCGGCGATTACCAGTTGCACGGCGGGCATCTGGCTCAGGTGACGGCAGATGATACGGCCGAAGTTGCCGTAGGCGCCGATCACCAGGATTCGGGGAGACATGCTGGGGTCCTTGTGCATGTGTCGGGGGAACGCGGGGCCGCTCTGCGGCCCATCGCCGGCAAGCCGGCTCCCACAGGTGCTGTGCAGTCGTCACCCTGTGGGAGCCGGCTTGTCGTGGCGACGAACCGCGGCGATGGGCTGCAAGGCAGCCCCGGTGGGGTCAGGCGTCGTAGCCGAGGTTCGGCGCCAGCCAGCGCTCGCTCACGGCAATGTCCTGGCCCTTGCGCGCGCTGTACTGCTCGATCTGGTCCTTGTCGACCTTGCCCACGGCGAAGTACTGCGCCTGGGGGTGGGCGAAGTACCAACCGCTGACCGCCGCCGCCGGGAACATGGCGAAGTGCTCGGTGAGGAACACGCCGCTGGGGCCGGTCTCGCCGATCGCGGTGCCGTCGAGCAGGCGGAACAGGGTTTTCTTCTCGGTGTGGTCCGGGCACGCCGGGTAGCCAGGCGCCGGGCGGATGCCGCTGTACTGCTCCTTGATCAGCGCCTCGTTGTCCAGGTGCTCGTCCTTGGCATAGCCCCAGTGCTCCTTGCGCACCTGTTCGTGCAGCCACTCGGCGCAGGCCTCGGCCAGGCGGTCGGCCAGGGCCTTGACCATGATCGAGCTGTAGTCGTCGCCCTTGTCCTGGTAGGCCTTGGCCACTTCCTCGGCGCCGATGCCGGCGGTGGTGATGAAGCCGCCGACATAGTCGGTCACGCCGCTGGCCTTGGGCGCGACGAAGTCGGCCAGCGACCAGTTCGGCTTGCCGTCGGGCTTGATGGTCTGCTGGCGCAGGTGGTGCAGGGTGGCCAGGGTTTCGCCGGCGTCGCCGTACACCTCGATATCGTCATCGGCCACCTGGTTGGCCGGCCAGAAGCCGAACACCGCGCGGGCGCTGATCAGTTGCTCGTCGATCAGCTTGTCGAGCATCTCGCGGGCGTCCTTGTACAGCGCCGTGGCGGCCTCGCCGACCACTTCGTCGGTGAGGATGCGCGGGAACTTGCCGGCCAGGTCCCAGGAGATGAAGAACGGCGTCCAGTCGATGTACTCGGCCAGGGTGCGCAGGTCGATGTTCTCCAGCACTTTGACGCCGGTGAAGGCGGGCACCGCGGCCTGGTAGGCGGCCCAGTCGTACTGCGGCTTGGCGGCGATGGCCTGGGCGTAGCTCAGGCGCTCGGTGCGGGCGCTGCGGTTGGCGGTGCGCTCGCGCACCTCGACGTACTCCTGGCGGGTCTTCTCGACGAAACCGCTCTTGAGTTCCTTGGACAGCAGCTGCGTGGCCACGCCCACCGCGCGCGAGGCGTCGGTGACGTAGATCACCGCATCGTTGGAGTACTTGGGTTCGATCTTCACCGCCGTGTGCGCCTTGGAGGTGGTCGCGCCGCCGATCATCAGCGGCAGGTGGAAGTCCTGGCGCTGCATCTCGCGGGCGACATGGACCATTTCGTCCAGCGATGGGGTGATCAGCCCGGACAGGCCGATGATGTCGCACTTCTGCTCACGGGCGGTCTGTAGGATCTTTTCGGCCGGGACCATCACGCCCATGTCGACGATGTCGTAGCCGTTGCAACCGAGCACCACGCCGACGATGTTCTTGCCGATGTCGTGCACGTCGCCCTTGACCGTGGCCATGAGGATCTTGCCCTTGGCCTCGGGCTTGTCGCCTTTCTCGGCCTCGATGAACGGGATCAGGTGGGCCACGGCCTGTTTCATCACGCGGGCGGACTTCACCACCTGGGGCAGGAACATCTTGCCGGCGCCGAACAGGTCGCCGACCACGTTCATGCCGCTCATCAGCGGGCCTTCGATGACTTCGATGGGGCGCGCCGACTGCTGGCGGCACTCTTCGGTGTCTTCGACGATGTAGGCGGTGATGCCCTTGACCAGCGCATGCTCGAGGCGCTTGTCGACCGGCATCGAGCGCCACTCTTCGTTCTCGACTTCCTTGGTGGCGCCGCCGCCCTTGTAGTCATCGGCGATGGCCAGCAGGGCGTCGGTGCCATGCGGGGTACGGTTGAGCACCACGTCCTCGACCTTTTCGCGCAGGGCGGCGGGGATCTCGTCGTAGATCTCCAGCTGGCCGGCGTTGACGATACCCATGGTCAGGCCGTTCTTGATCGCGTGGTAGAGGAACACCGAGTGGATCGCCTCGCGTACCGGGTTGTTGCCGCGGAACGAGAACGACACGTTGGACACCCCGCCCGAGGTCAGGGCGTAGGGCAGGTGGTCGCGGATATAGGCGCAGGCCTCGATGAAGTCGACGGCGTAGTTGTTGTGCTCCTCGATGCCGGTGGCGACGGCGAAGATGTTCGGGTCAAAGATGATGTCTTCCGGCGGGAAGCCGACTTCGTTGACCAGGATGTCGTAGCTACGCTGGCAGATCTCGCGCTTGCGCGCGGCGGTATCGGCCTGGCCGACCTCGTCGAAGGCCATCACCACCACGGCGGCGCCGTAGCGCTTGCACAGGCGGGCGTGGTGCTTGAACGGCTCGACGCCTTCCTTCATGGAGATGGAGTTGACGATGCCCTTGCCCTGGATGCACTTCAGGCCCGCCTCGATCACCTCCCACTTGGAGGAGTCGATCATGATCGGCACCCGGGAGATGTCCGGCTCGCCGGCGATCAGGTTGAGGAAACGGACCATGGCGGCCTGGGAGTCGAGCATCCCTTCGTCCATGTTGATGTCGATCACCTGGGCACCGGCCTCGACCTGCTGCAGGGCGACTTCCAGCGCCTCGGTGTAGTTTTCCTCGCGGATCAGCCGGGCGAACTTGGCGGAACCGGTGATGTTGGTGCGTTCGCCGACGTTGACGAACAGCGACTGGCGATCGATGGTGAACGGCTCGAGGCCCGACAGGCGGCAGGCCTTGGGGATGTCCGGGATCGCCCGAGGCTTGTACTTGGCCACGGCCTCGGCGATGGCCTGGATGTGCGGCGGGGTAGTGCCGCAGCAGCCGCCGATGATGTTGAGGAAGCCGCTGGCAGCGAACTCCTCGACCACCGCGGCCATCTCGGCCGGGGTCTCGTCGTATTCGCCGAAGGCGTTGGGCAGGCCGGCGTTGGGGTGGGCGGACACGTGGGTGTCGGCCTTGGTCGACAGCTCTTCCAGGTACGGGCGCAGGTCCTTGGCGCCGAGGGCACAGTTCAGGCCCACGGAAATCGGGTTGGCGTGGCGTACCGAGTTCCAGAACGCTTCGGTGGTCTGGCCCGACAGGGTGCGGCCGGAGGCGTCGGTGATGGTGCCGGAGATCATGATCGGCAGTTCGATGCCGTCGTCCTCGAACACCTGCTGCACGGCGAAGATCGCCGCCTTGGCGTTGAGGGTGTCGAAGATGGTCTCGATCAGGATCAGGTCGGCGCCGCCCTCGATCAGGCCGCGGGTGGCCTCGATGTAGTTTTCCACCAGCTCGTCGAAGGTGACGTTGCGGTAGCCAGGGTCGTTGACGTCCGGGGAGATCGAGCAGGTGCGACTGGTAGGGCCGAGCACGCCGGCGACGAAGCGCGGCTTGTCCGGGGTCTCCAGGGTCTTGGCGTCGGCCACCTGGCGGGCGATGCGCGCGCCCTCGACGTTGAGCTCGTAGACCAGTGCCTCCATGCCATAGTCGGCCTGGGAAATCTGCGTGGCGTTGAAGGTGTTGGTCTCGAGGATGTCGGCGCCGGCGTCCAGGTAGGCTTTCTCGATCGCGGCGATTACATCGGGGCGGCTGAGCAGCAAAAGATCGTTGTTGCCTTTGACATCGCTTGGCCAATCGGCAAAGCGCGTGCCACGATAGTCGTGTTCCTCGAGGCGGTAACTCTGGATCATAGTACCCATGCCGCCGTCGAGGATCAGGATGCGCTCTTTGAGTGCGTTCTGGAGTGCTTGGTAACGAGCGCTGCGGTCGGACATAGGAACTACCTGGTCGGGCAAATATCAGAAGGTGCCGAATAATAACAAAGCTGCATGGATTTTAGGCGTACTGCCCATTTGCATGAATTTCCCTCATGTTGGTGCGGCGCCCCCAACACCTCAGGACCCGCCAGGCACATCGTGATGGCTTCAAGTAACCAGGACATTCGGCACATGCTGCATCGCATACTTGCCAGCGCCTTCGCCTTGCTCATCAGTGGCGCGGCGTTCGGGCAGGCCCCCCAATCGAGCCCGACGATCTCATACACCCGGGATATCCAACCGATCTTCACCGAGAAGTGCGTGGCCTGCCACGCCTGCAACGACGCTGCCTGCCAGCTCAACCTGGGCAGCGCCGAGGGCGCCGAGCGCGGCGCCTCGAAGGTGCCGGTCTACCAGGGCGAACGCAGCCAGGCGGTGCCCACCACACGGCTGTTCTACGATGCCCGCGACGAAGCGGGCTGGCGCAAGCAGGGCTTCTATTCGGTGCTGGACAAGCAGGGCAGCCAGGCGGCGCTGATGGCGCGCATGCTTGAGCTGGGCCACAAGACTCCGCTCACGCCCAATGCCAAGCTGCCCGAAGAGATCGTGCTGGGGCTCAACCGCAACAACATGTGCCCGTTGCCGCACGAATTCGACGCCTATGCCGGCGCCCATCCCAAGGAGGGCATGCCGCTGGCGGTCACCGGGCTGACCGACCAGGAGTACCAGACCCTGCAGCGCTGGCTGGCCGCTGGCGCGCCGGTGGAGAAGACCCCGATCCAGCCCAGCGCGGCAGAGGTGAAGCAGATCGGCGACTGGGAAGAACTGCTCAATCGCCCCGGTTCGACCGAGGCACTGGTTGGCCGTTGGCTGTACGAGCACCTGTTCCTGGCGCACATCCATTTCGTCGGCGGCGAGCAGGGCCACTTCTTCCAGTGGGTGCGCTCGCGCACCCCGAGTGGCCAGCCGGTGGACCTGATCGCCACCCGCCGCCCCAACGACCCGCCGGGCACCGACTTCTACTATCGGTTGATCCCGGTGCAGGGCGTGATCGTGCACAAGACCCACATCACCTACCCGATGGGGCCGCAGAAGCTCAAGCGGGTCAAGCAGCTGTTCTACAGCGGCGACTGGCACGCCAGCGCATTGCCGGGCTATGGGCCGCGGCACCGGTCCAACCCGTTCGAGACCTTCGAGGCGATCCCTGCGGTGGCCCGCTACCAGTTCATGCTGGACAACGCCGAGTACTTCGTCCGTACCTTCATCCGTGGCCCGGTGTGCCGCGGGCAGATCGCCACCGACGTGATCCGCGATAACTTCTGGGCGCTGTTCCAGGAGCCGGCTCACGACCTGTACATCACCGATGTCCAGTACCGGGGTGAGGCCACGCCGCTGCTGGCCATGCCGGGGCAGATCGACGACGTGGGCAGCGTGCTGAGCCTGTGGCACGCCTACCGCGACAAGCGCAACGAGTACGAAGCGCTGCGCCGTGAAGCCTATGCCGAACAGCCGGCGCCGAGCTGGTCGACGCTGTGGGCGGGCAACGACAACGCGTTGCTGAGCATCTTCCGCCACTTCGACAGCGCTTCGGTAACCAAGGGCCTGATTGGCGACGTGCCGCTGACCATGTGGCTGTTCGACTACCCGCTGTTCGAGCGCACCTACTACCAGCTGGCGGTGAACTTCGACGTGTTCGGCAACGTCTCGCACCAGTTGCAGACGCGCCTGTACTTCGACCTGATCCGCAATGGCGCCGAGGTCAACTTCCTGCGCCTGATGCCTGCGGGCAAGCGTGGCGAGATCCTCGGCGACTGGTACCAGAACAGCGGCAAGGTGAAGATGTGGATGGACTACGAGGACATCGACACCAGCACTCCGAGCGCGCTGAAACTGGACAAGCACGACCCCAAGCGTGACTTCGGCCTCAAGCTGCTGCAACGCACCGGCAGCCTGAACGCCGCGCCGGACCCGATCAACCGCTGCCAGGGCGCCTATTGCTCGCGGCCCGGCCTGTCCGCAGAGTTCCGTGATGCCGAGCAGTCGCTGAGCCGCCTGGTGTCGCGCCCGGCGGCGGGGCTTAAGGTGATCGGCCAACTGCCCGAGGCGAGCATGCTGCGCATCGAAGGGCAGGGCGGCCAGCGCCAGGTCTACAGCCTGCTGCGCAACCGTGCGCACAGCAACGTGGCGTTCCTGCTTGGCGAGGCCTACCGCTACCAGCCGGGGCTGGACACCCTGACCTTGTATCCGGGCGTGCTCAGCAGCTACCCCAACTTCATCTTCAATATCCCGACGGCCGATGTGCCGGAGTTCGTCGAGGACATGGAGGCGGCGCGTGACGACACCGACAAGTTCGAGCGCATCGTCATGCGCTGGGGCGTGCGCCGCAGCCATCCTGAGTTCTGGCGCTACTTCCATGACCTGAACAGCTACATCAAGGAGACCCAGCCGGTGGAGGCCGGGGTGCTGGACATGAACCGCTACGAGAACCTCTGATCGGTTGGCTGGGACTTTCCCGCCATCCTGCGGTCGGAATCGGTAGGTAGGCCCTGGGCTGCTCTGCAGCCCATCGCCGGCAAGCCGGCTCCCACAGAAGTGCGCGAACCCTGTGGGAGCCGGCTCGCCGGGCCTCAATGCACCGCCGATCACAGGGTATTTCATGCTGTATTCGCTTCAGGCTCTCCGGGCATTCGCCGCCTGGCTGGTGGTCTGCCACCACTTCCGGCAGATCTTCTTCGACTTCCACGCCACCGGCCCCATCGGCCAACTGCTCGCTGATCGCGGCGCGGTGGGGGTGGACATCTTCTTCGTCATCAGTGGCCTGGTGATCTACCTGTCGACCCGCGACAAGACCATCGCCCCAGGGCAGTTCCTGCTCAACCGTGCCTTGCGCATCGTGCCCGCCTATTGGTTCTACACCCTGCTGATGGCAGTGCTGATGCTGGCGGCCAGCCGCTGGATGCCGCACCAGGTGTTCGAATGGCAGCACCTGCTGCTGTCGCTGTTGTTCATCCCGGCGGAAAACCCCGGTGGCTATGGGCTGTATCCAACGCTCAACGTCGGCTGGACGCTGAATTTCGAGATGTTCTTCTACCTGCTGTTCGGCCTGGCCTTCCTGGTGCGCCAGCGACATCACCTGTTGCTGGTGACGGCGGCATTGCTGCTGGTGAGCGAAGTGCTGGGGCGCCTGGGTGTGCTCAGCCGCTTCTACAACAACGACATCGTCTACGAGTTCCTGCTGGGCATCGGCCTGGGCGTGCTCTATCGTCGCGGGCTGATCCGCGAAGGCCTGTGGTTGCCGCTGGGGTTGCTCGTCCTGGCAGGGTTTGCGCTCTATCACCTCGACGCATCGCAGCGCCTGTTGCACTGGGGCCTGCCGAGCGCGCTGGTGGTGCTGGCGTTCATTGCCCTGGAGCCGTACTTCAAGGGCAACCAGGTGCTCAAGGCACTCGGTGACTGCTCCTATTCGGTGTACCTGGTACACGTGCTGGTGCTGTACGCCGGCCTGTTCATCAGCGAACGGTTGCGCCTGAACCCTTACCTGGTGTTCGCCTTGTGCGTGCCGTCAATCGGACTAATGTCGTGGCTCAGCTTTCAATGGCTGGAACGTGGCCTGTATTGGCGGCTCAAGGGCTGGTTGGCCGCCGGTGCGGCGCGGGAACCGGCGTTGGCGCTATCCCGAGTCAAATGCTAGGACTTTGTTACCCGGCCGGGTTGGCGTACACTGCCGGCAAGTCTGTGAGGAACTTCCATGAGCGCTATAACCATTACCGACGCCGCCCATGATTACCTGGCCGATCTGCTCTCCAAGCAGAACACGCCTGGCATCGGCATCCGTATTTTCATTACCCAGCCGGGCACTACCTACGCCGAGACCTGCATTGCCTACTGCAAGCCGGGCGAGGAAAAGCCCGACGACCAGCCGGTGGGCCTGAAGAGCTTCACCGCCTACCTCGATGCGGTCAGCGTGCCGTTCCTCGAGGACGCGCTGGTCGACTACGCCACCGACCGCATGGGCGGCCAGCTGACCATCAAGGCGCCGAACGCCAAGGTGCCGATGGTCAACGAAGACAGCCCGATCAACGAGCGCATCAACTACTACCTGCAGACCGAGATCAACCCGGGCCTGGCCAGCCACGGCGGCGCCGTGAGCCTGGTGGACGTGGTCGACGACGGCATCGCCGTGCTGCAGTTCGGCGGCGGCTGCCAGGGCTGCGGCCAGGCCGACGTGACCCTGAAGGAAGGCATCGAGCGCACCCTGCTCGAGCGTATTCCCGAGCTCAAGGGCGTGCGTGACGTGACCGACCACAGCCAGAAGGAAAACGCGTACTACTGATCGCCAGTGGTGACGCCATCGCGGGGCAAGCCCGCTCCCACGCCTGGATGCAGCTGCTGCCCAGATGTGGGAGCGGGCTTGCCCCGCGATGCGTTGGGTTACTTTCATTCGACTGAACAAGGACGCTCGGTATGAACCGCTCCTGTATCACGCTGTTTGCCCTGATGCTCTCGACCCACGTCCTGGGGGCCTACCAGCCCCCAGGCAACAGCGAGGCCGACTACCGCCAGGCCGTGGCCAGTCTCGATGCGGTCGAGCCACAGCTGATGCGGATGATCCAACAGTTGGCCGAAGGCACCGCCGCCCAGGACCTGGAGCCCCGCCTGAGCCAATTGCGCGGTGAATGGAGCCCGGCGCTGCAACAGTTGCAGCGCGCAGTCGATGCAGGCCATGCCGTGGCCCAGTATCGAATGGCGCTCTACCGGTTCGCCTATCAGCCGGATGCGCCTGTGCTCGACGACCCGGACCAATGCACGCTGTTGGTCAAGAGCCTGGAGCAAGGCTTCGCGCCAGCCGCTTTGCGTATCGCCAACCAATGCATTGGCTATGTCGATGGGCCTGCCTACGCGCCAGCGTTGAGCAAGGCGCTTGCCGATTTTTCCCAGTTCACTGGCTACTATCCGCAGCCGTCGGTGACCCTGGAGTGTGTAAAGCAGGACCCCAAAGATATCCAGTTGCAACGGGGGGACGCGCAGTCCTACCAGGCCGAACTCTACCGGCTGCTTGGTTTTGCCGCTGATCGCCGCAGCCCGCTGCGTCGGGAGTTCTGGCAGAAGGCCGTCGACATCAACGGCTGCCCCACGATTGCCAGGCGCATGGACAGAGTGCAGAACTGAATCGGCGTGTAGCAATAAACTGTTACCAATTCAACCCCTGCGACAACAGGTCGCGCCCCGTAAACAAAGGGCTGCAGCCCGATCAGCCGGATGTCGGGTGGATGGGGTGGGGGTGGCGTGACAGAATGCCCCGGTTTTCTGGCCGGCCCATCCCAGGGGTCGGCACCTTCCCTGTAAAGGACGGTTCCATGAATGATCTGTTGACCCGGCGCGCGGTTGTCGCCGGGATGGGCGTACTGGGGCTTGGCCTGCTGGCGGGCTGCAGCCCGGCCCGGGGCCTGGACTTCAAGTACGGCAAGAACATGAGCAACGAGATCCTCGGGCGCAAATTCAAGCTCAAGGATCCGCAAGGCAACGAGCGCACCTTGTCGAGCTTCTACGGCTCGATGCCGATGATCTTCTTCGGCTTTACCCAGTGCCCGGCTGTCTGTCCGACTGCCATGGCGCGTGTGGCGCAGATCCGCAAGATCCTGCGTGGCCGTGACCGCGACCTGTTCCAGCCGGTGTTCATCACCCTGGACCCGGAGCGCGACACCCCCGAGGTGCTCGACGCCTACGTCAAGGCCTTCGACCCGTCGATCGTCGCCCTTACCGGCACCCCCGAGGAAATCGACGCGGTGGCCCGTGAATTCAAGGTGTTCTACGAGAAGGTCCCGGCCGGCGATACCTACACCATCTCTCACTCGTCCACCAGCTACGTCTACGATACCCGTGGCACCCTGCGCCTGAGCCTGGGCCATTCCTTGAACGCCCAGGAATGCGCCGAAGACCTGGTCACCCTGATGGAGATTTGCTGAATGTCGATGCAACCGATCAAGCGCGGCCTGGCCGCCCTGGCGCTGATGAGCCTGGCCCTGCCAGCCCTGGCCCAGACCACCGTAAGCGATGCTTGGGTACGCGCCAGCGTGCCACAACAGCACGCTACCGGCGCCTTCATGACCCTGACCGCCAGCAGCGACAGCAAGCTGGTCAGCGTCGCCTCGCCCGTGGCCAAGACCGTGCAGGTACATGAGATGACCATGAACGGCGACGTGATGGGCATGCGCGAAGTGAAGGCGGTCGAGTTGCCGGCCGGCAAGGCGGTGAAGCTGGACCCGAACGGCTTCCACGTGATGCTGATGGGTCTGAACCAGCAGGTGAAGGAGGGTGAGCAGGTACCGCTGACCCTGACCATCGAGGATGCCAAGGGCGCCAAGGAAACCCTGCAGGTGCAGGCACCGGTGCGTGCGCTCAATGCCGAGGCCGGCGCAGGCCACGATCACATGCACATGAATCACTGATACAGCACCCATCGCGGGTGCAAGCCCGCGATGGTTTTCGGCGATCAGCTACGAAAACGTGGCAGTGGCCGTTCGATGTTCAGCGAGGTCAGCGTCTTGCGCACCTGGGCGTCTTCGGCCTCGAGTGCCTTGAGGCTGGCGCGGATCTTGCCGGCGGCGGGCACGTCGCCCTGGCGATCGATCCAGTCGGCGATCTCCTTGCAGGCGCTGCTCAGGCAGGCCTGACGCTGGCTCATCAGCGACAGGAGCGTGGTGATTTCTCGTTCGGACATGGCGGGTTCCTCCGTTCAGCCTTGTGAGTGTAGCAGCGCCTGCACCCGACGGTGTCAGCCGCGCAGATAGCGCAAATAGCCCAGGCTCAGCACGCAGATGGCGAGCGCGATCAGCAGCAACGCTGGCGCCAGCATCTGCAGCATGCCGACCAGCAGCAGCCCCACGCCGATCTGCAGGTAATACAACAGGCCGAACAAGGCTGCTGCCGTACCCCGGCAATCGGCGTATGCCACCAGTGCCGAGCCGAGCAGCAAGGGGATGGCCATGGCGAACGCGACCATCACCAAGGCCATTGGCGCGACGAACCACGGTGATTCACCGATTGCCATCATGCCCAGCGCGCCGAGCACGAGCAGCAGCGTGGCAACCTTCATCAGGGTGGAGGCCGCGACTGCGCGCCCGAGCAGCAGGGCGTTGAGCCTGGCGCCAGCCAGCGAGCCGAAGGCCAGTGCCACACCCGAATAGCCCATCCACTGTGCCTGCCCCAGGCGTTCGAAGACGAACGGTGCCAGGCCGTACCAGGCGAACACGGCGATATTGAACAAGGCCACCAGCGCACTGGCCAGCAGCACCCGGCGGTCCGCCAGCAGGCGCGCCAGCACCCGCCACAACGGTGTCAGTGTGGGCGCGGCGGCCTGGGTCTCGGGCATCGCCTGCCAGCCCCAGGCCAGCAGTATCGAGGCCAGGATCAGCTGTGCGGCCAGCACGCCGCGATAACCGAATGCCTGGTCCAGCCAGCCGCCACCGAGCATGCCCAGTGCGGGGCTGATGGCCAGGCAGGCGCCGATCAGCGAGAACACCCGGGCCAGTTCCGCGCCGGTGTAGCGGTCGCGCAATGCGGTCTGGGTCACCACCGAACCGACCGCGGCGGCGAAGGCGGCGAGCATCCGAGCCGCCAGCAACTGGCTGAAGTCGCTGGCCAGTAGTGCTGCCAGTGCCGCTAGCGTATACAGGGCAAGGCCCAAGAGCATGGTCGGTCGCCGGCCTTTGATATCGCACAACCGACCCCAGAACAGCACGCCGACCGCGAATGCGACGAAGTACAACGACAGGGTCAACGAAGCGTGCGCAGCGGAAACCGCGAAGCCTTCGGCCAGCGATACCAGAGCCGGGCTGTACAGGGTTTCGGCTATCTGCGGGAACATGAGCATGGCAGTGGCGAAAGCCAGCCAATAACGATTTTGCATGGGCTTGTCCTCTGCAGTTTATTGGAGGCCCATGGTAGGGTTGGCCAGCCGTGATCCATTATCGCGATCAGGCCAGAAAACCAATGAAACAGGACAAGCTGCAATGGCATGGCTCGCACCCGATAGCGCGTTTGACCCGGACGCCTACCCTGCACCGGTGATCGGCATCTGCTCGGCCCTGGGCGACCATGACTCCGGCAACCACTGGCATATCCGAGGCCAGGTGCTGTTCACCCGCCAGGGCTGTGTGCGCATCGACTCGCCCGGTGTGCTGTGCCTGTTGCCGCCGAGCCGCGCGGCCTGGATACCGGGCGGCCTGGCGCACCGTGCGCGGATGCGCGAGACGGTGGATTACCGCTCGGTGTACCTGGATGCGACGGTGGCGGCGGGGCTGCCGGAGCAGGTGACCATCCTCGACGTCAACCCATTGCTGCGCGAACTGCTCGAGCGGATTGCCCAGGCACCGTTCGACAGCGACTGGCGACATGGAGCCAATCATCATTTGCTGGGCTTGTGTCGCGCCGAACTGCAAAGCGCGCAGCGCCAGCCGATGCTGCTCCCACTGCCGCGCGACCGACGCCTGGCGCGTCTGGTGGACGGCCTCGATCGCTTGCCGCCAGTACTGGGCGAATTGGCACGACAAGCCGGGGCCAGTGAAAAGACCATTGGCCGCCTGCTGCGTCGCGACACCGGGATGAGCTACCAGCAATGGCGCCAGCAGTGGCGATTGCTGCGGGCGGTCGAGCGCCTGGCGCTGAACGTGCCGCTGGGCGAGATAGCCGATGAGCTGGGCTTTGCCAGCGACAGCGCCTTCATCGCGTTTTTCCGTGGCATGACCGGTCTGACGCCGGGCGCCTGGAGTCGCGCCGCTACGCCAGGTTGAGACAGGCCTGGCGGTAGGCGCCCGGGGGCACACCATAGGCCTGCTTGAACTGCCGGCTCAGATGGCTCTGGTCGGCAAAACCCAGGGTAAAGGCGACTTCGAGGACGGATTGACCGCGTTTGAGCAGTTCCCGGGCGCGGGCCAGGCGGCGCTGCTTGAGCCAGGCATGGGGCGGCAGGCCGGTGGCCTGGCGAAAGACCCGGGCGAAATGGAACGGCGAAAGGTTTACTGCAGCCGCCAAGGCCTCCAGCGATGGCGGATCGGCCAGCTGGCTCTCCAGCAGCTCGCGGGCGCGGGCCACGGCCAGCGGTTCGTTGCCGGGGGCGACGGGCTCGGCGCAATGACCATGGCGCTGCACCAGGGCCAGCACCGCCTGGCGCCAGGCGGTCTGTTGCTCAAGGGCGCTGGCGCAGGACTCCGAAAGCCGGTGCAGGTGGCTGAACGAGGCGGCCAGGGCCGGGTCTTGGATCACGCTGTCCTTGAACCGGGGCAGGCCATGGCGGCCCAGTTCCAGCTCGTCGAGCACGCCGGTGACCCGTTCATGCTCAGGGTAGAAGCCGCGGTAGCGCCAGCCGGCCTCGTGGGCGGTGGCGCCGGTGTGCAGCTCGTCGGGGTTGATCAGCACCATGCTGCCCACCGGCGCCAGGTGCTCGCTGCCTCGGTGCCAGAAGCGCTGGGCGCCGGACTCGATCACGGTGAACACATAGCCTTCGTGAACGTGCGGGGCGAAGCGCTGCTGGATATAGCGGGCGTGCAGCATCTCGACGTCGCCCAGGGCGGGCGCCTGCCACAGGTGGGCCTGTTCGCGCAGGGGCGTGGTCATGCCAGCCAGCTGCGCAGGAGGAAGAAGATCAGCATGCTCGCCAGCATGCTCAGCAATACGCTGCGGGTCAACAGCACCAGGGCGATGGCCACCAGCGAACCGAGCAGGTAGGGGTTCAGCGGGCTTAGGTCGAGCTGGTGCTCGGGCAGGAAGATGATCGGCCCGCAGATCGCCGTGAGCATGCCGGGCACGGCAAAGCCGAGGAACTGTCGCGCGTTGGAGCTAAGGCGCAGGGGCAGGCGCGGTTCGAGGAAGGCGTAGCGGTTGAGGAACACCACCGCGCCCATGGCGAAGATCAGCAGCCAGATCATGAGCGACTCCCGGAGAATTTCTGGCAGATAAAGCCGGCGGCCATGCCCAGCAGGCCCGCAGCCACCAAGGCGGTTTCCCAGTGCCAGTAGCTGAACAGCACCGAGCAGAACAGCGATACCGCCACGCACACCACGGTCGGCAGGTTGCGCACCAGCGGCGCGATCAGTGCGACGAAGGTGGCGACGATGGAGAAGTCCAGGCCCAGTTGGTCCAGGTGCGGGATGTTCTGGCCGAGAACGATGCCGGCCAGGGTGAACAGGTTCCACGCCACGTAGAAGGTCAGGCCCACGCCCAAGGCGTACCAGCGGTTGAACTGCTGCTGGTCGTGATGGCTGGTGAGGGCGAAGAACTCGTCGGTGAGCAGGAAGCCCAGGCCCAACCGCCAGCGGGTCGGCAGCCCCGACAGCACCGGGCGCATCGACAGCCCGTAGAGCAGGTGCTGTGAGGTCAGCAGCAGGGTGGTGAGCAGGATCGAGAACAGGTTGGCACCGCCCTTGAGCATGCCGATGGCCACCAGTTGCGCGGCGCCGGCGAAGACGATGGCCGACAGGCCCTGGCCTTGCCAGGCGCTGAGGTTGGCCTCGATGGCCATGCTGCCTGCGAGCAGGCCCCAGGGGGCAACGGCCACGGACAGCGGCAGGATGGCGATGGCGCCGTGGAGGAACGCTTGGCGGGCGAGGGGTGGGCTGGGCATGGAAGCGGCAACGAATCGACAGGGCAGACAAGCATGCCAGACAGGTCAGAAGGTGGCTTGAACGATCTTGCTTTCGTTGCCGCCCGTGCCGGCGAAAGGGCTGCACGGCAGCCCCGGCGGTTGTCGATTCAACGCAACTCGACCTGCGCGCACAGTCCGCCTTCGGCGCGGTTGTGCAAGGTCAGACTGCCGCCCATGGCCTGGGTCAGCTGCTGGGCGATAGCCAGCCCCAGCCCGGTGCCGCCGGTGCTGCGGTTGCGCGAGCTTTCGACCCGGTAGAACGGCTTGAGCACGTCGTCGAGCTCCGCCTCGGGGATCCCGGGGCCATCGTCGAGCACGCGGATCAGCGTCACGCCGTGCTCGCAGCCGACCTCCAGCTGCGCGGCACCGGAGAACTTCAGCGCATTGTCCACCAGGTTCACCAGCACCCGGCGCAAGGCGTGGGGGCGGGTTTCCAAGGTGGTCTGGGCGCTGCCGCTGCGATTCACCTGCGCGCCGCTGTCCTGGTAGTCGAACACCAGGCTGTCGAGGAAGGCGTCGAGGTTGACCCGGCACGGCGCCTCGGTGCCGCTGTCCATGCTGCGGGCATAGGCCACGCCCTCGCGCACCAGGTGCTCCATGGCGTCGAGGTCGTGCCACAGCTTGTCCTTCTCCAGCCCGTCGTCCATCTGCTCGACGCGCAGCTTCATGCGTGTGATCGGCGTTTGCAGGTCGTGGGAGATGGCGGCCAGCAACTGCATGCGTTCCTTGAGGTAGGCAGCGATGCGCGCCTGCAGCGCATTGAAGGCCACGGCGGCGTAGCGCACCTCGCGTGGGCCGCTTTCGTCGAGCAGCGGGCCGGGGCTGTTCGGGTCAAGGTCGTCCACGGCCTGGACCAGCCGGGTCAGCGGGCCGATGGCCAGGCGCACGGCGAGCCAGGTGCAGGCCAGCAGCACCGCCAATTGGATCAGCAGCACCACTGGCAGCCAGGTAGCCACAGGCATAGAGGCCGGGGTGACGTCGATGGTCAGCGGCGCGCCGTCAGCGAGGCGCAGGTGGGCCTGGAAATGCGCGTTAGGGCCGGGAATTTCCTGGAAGGTCAGACGGTAGCGGTCGCCGATAGCCTTGACGATCGAGTCGGCGGCCATCGGCGGGTTCTCGCTCGGCATGGCTTCGCCGGACAGCCCCTCGTCCAGCCGGTAGCGGTAGGTGCGCCGCTCCAGGCGCGACAGCCAGGCCGGGCGCTCGGCGGCGGGCAGGCGGTCGAGGATGGCGACAGAGGTCGACACGTCCAGCTCCAGGTTGCTGAGCATCATCGAGCGGCTGCTGACATAGCGCTCGTACGCCTGCAGGCTGAACGACAGGCCGTAGGCCAGCACCAATCCCGTGAAGAAGATCAGCGCCAGGCGTGAAGCCAGGGTGCGCGGCCACTTCATGCCGGCGACTCCAGCAATTGCACCGGCAGCGAGAATACATAGCCCTCGCTGCGCACGGTCTTGATGCAGGTGGGTTCGCGGGCATCGTCGCCCAGGCGCTGGCGCAGGCGGCTGACCAGCAGGTCGATGGAGCGGTCGAAGATGTCCGCCTCGCGGCCCTGGGTGAGGTTGAGCAGCTGTTCACGGCTGAGTACCCGCTGCGGATGGTCGAGGAATACCCGCAGCAGGCGGTACTCGGCGCCGGACAGCGCCACCAGGGTGCCCTCGCTGTCGAGCAGGTGGCGCGCGGTGGTGTCCAGGCGCCAGGGGCCGAAGGCGATCAGGCGCCCGCTTTCGCTGATGGTCAGATTGGGCGGCAGCATGCGCGTGCGGCGTAGCACGGCGTTGATCCGTGCCAGCAGTTCACGGGCGGAGAACGGCTTGGTCAGGTAGTCGTCGGCGCCCATTTCCAGGCCGATGATGCGGTCGGTCTCGTCGTTGCGCGCGGTCAGCATCAGCACCGGCGTGTTGCGGTGCTTCCCGGCGCGCAATTCGCGGCACAGCAGCAGGCCGTCGTCGCCGGGCATCATGATGTCGAGGACGATCAGGTCGACCATGTTGTTTTCCAGGAAGGCGCGCATCTGCCGGCCATCGGCGACGATGCTGGTGCGCAGGCCGTTCTTCTTCAGGTAGTTGCCGACCAGTTCGCGGATTTCGCGGTCGTCGTCGACGACCAGGATGTGATCGACATGCTCCATCGGGGTGTCCTTGTAGGTGAGGGTTGGGCGCAGTGTACCGAGCGAATCCGGGCTTGCCTGCCACGCTTTGTATTGCAGTGTATCTGGCACCGCCGTGGATACAGGAGGAAGCACGTCACAGCCTGGGTGGACACAAGCGCGATACCTGGCAGGGGTGAAATGGCTCTCGACCGGGGAGCAACGTCTCCCCAAGCCAAGACCTCGCATCAGGAGAACCATCATGACTTTCAAGACCCTCGCCAGCGCCGCCCTGTTCGCCGCTCTCGGCCTCGGCGCCATCACCGCCCAGGCCAGCAGCACCTCGCTCAACGACGCCAGCGTGATGCAGTACCGCTACGGCGACAAGCTGGATGTAAAGAAGGTGTTGTCGGTGAAGGATGACCGCAGCAACACCTGTGGCGTGGTCAACACCCGCATGGACTACCTCGACTCCCAGGGCAAGCCGCAGAGCGTCGAGTACCGTTCCTACGCCACCAGTGGCTGCCATGACAACTGAGGCGCGCGGCAAGCGCCGCCTGCTCAAGGCCGGCGGCGTGGCCCTGGCCCTGCTCGGGCTGGGCCTGGCCGGCCACCTGCTGGCCCGTGACAGCTATGGCCCCATGCCTTCGCTGGCCGGCGCCGAGCAGTGGCTCAACTCGCCGCCGCTGGACGGCCCGGCCCTCAAGGGCAAGGTGGTGCTGGTGGATTTCTGGACCTACGACTGCATCAACTGCCGGCGCAGCCTGCCGCATGTCAACGACTGGGCGCGGCGCTACGGCGAGCAGGGGTTGGTGGTGGTCGGGGTGCATACGCCGGAGTACGACTACGAGCATGACATCGGCAGTGTGCGGGCGCAGGTGCAGCAGTTGGGCATTGCCTATCCGGTGGCGGTCGATAACGGCTACCGGATCTGGAACGCCTGGGGCAACCAGTTCTGGCCGGCGCACTACTTCGTCGACCGCAAGGGGCAGGTGCGCCATGTGCACTTTGGCGAAGGCGATTATGCAGGGCAGGAGCGGGTGATCCAGGCATTGCTCGATGAGCAGGGCTGACCCGTTGACCGCTCCGGCCCTATCGCGGGGCAAGCCCAGGCAGCATCATTCGCCTAGCCGCTGCTCCCGCGACGGCGGATAGCCGAAGTACGCCGCATAGCACTTGCTGAAATGCGATACCGAAACGAAGCCGCAGGCCACCGCTACCTCCATCACCGACAGGTCTGAATACTGCAATAGCCGCCGGCTCTTGGTGATGCGCAGCTCCATGTAGTAGCGCCTGGGCGAGGTGCCCAACTGGGCCTGGAACAAGCGATCTATCTGCCGGCGCGAGCGCCCGGAGTAGGCGGCCAGCTGGTCGAGGCTGAGGGTTTCCTCGAGGTTGTTTTCCATCAGCTCGACGATGGTGCGCAGGTGCAGGCTCATGGACTTCTTCGCCCCAGGCCCGACCTGGCGATAGCGCGCGCCGGAGAACGACAAAATCTCCTCGACGCCTTCGGCCAGGGCATCGCCGTACAGGCGCCGCACCAGCCCAAGCATCAGCTCCATGGCGCCATTGGGGCTGGCGGCGCTCAGACGGTCACGGTCGAGGGTGAAGCTGGCTGGGGTGATGCGCGTCTGCGGGCTGATCTCGGCCAGGCTGGCGCGCTGCTCGGGATGTACGCTGCAGCCGTAGTCGTCGAGCACCCCGGCGCGGCCGAGGAACCAGGCGCCGTTCCACAGCCCGCCGAGGGTCATGCCGTGGTTGGCGCAGTCGCCCAGCAGGCGGTCGAGGTCGGGGTATTTCAATGGCGTGCGCAGGCCGCCGCACACCACCAGCAGGTCGAGGTCTTGCAGGCTGCGGGGATCGAGCGGGCTGGCGATCAGTTCCAGGCCCAGGTCGCTGAGCACGCGATCGCCGCCCAGCGACAGCGGGGTGGAGGTGAAGCTGTCGGCGCGCAGCAGGTTGGCGGTGACCAGCACGTCCATCGCCACGGTGAAGCTGGCCATGGAGAAGTGCTCGAGCAGGACGAAGTCGACGCGATAGGGGCGCTGGTTGCCGGCGTCGCCGGACTTGAGCCGCAGCATGTTGCTGGTGCTGGTCTTTTTGCTGAACTGACGTGGCGTGGGCACTGCGGACTCCGCTTCCTGGCTGGCGGGGTCGAGTGTGCGGTGGGGCGGGGGGAAAGACAACAGGGCGTTGGATGTCGCTGAAAACACAGCGCCCCCTCGAGAGGGGGCGCCGGTTGTTGCCAGGCGGGACTTAGAAGTCGCCGCGCAGGGTGAACATGTAGCTACGCGGAGTACCGTAGGTGGTGCCGCGGGTCCAGTAGCCCATCGAGTCGAAGTACTTGCGGTCGAACAGGTTCTCGACGTCCACGCCCACGGTCCAGTGCTCGTCGAGCTTGTAGGCGGCACGCGCGTCGAAGATCGCCCGGCCGCTGTTGTACGCCTCGTTGTAGGCATCGACGTAGGAGTTCTGCGCCGAAACGCCACCACCGACGCTCAGACGGTTCCACTCGCCCGGGAAGGTGTAGTTGGTGTTCACGCGCACCATGTGTTTCGGGGTCTGCGCCGAGATCGGGCCACCTTCGGAGGAGCTTGTGGTGTTGTAGGTGTAGCCAGCCGCCACTTGCAGGCCCGGCAGCAGTTCGCCGGTGGCCTCGGCTTCGAAGCCCTTGCTGCGGTTGATGCCGTCGCCGTTGACCCAGCAGCGGCCGGCAGAGTCCGTTGGGCACTTGCCACGGTTTGCGGGATCAGGATCTTGCTTGGCTACGTCCTCCTGCTCGATGTAGAACACTGCGAAGGACACGTTTAGACGTTTGTCGAAAAGCTCACCCTTTATACCGGTTTCGTAGTTCGAACCGACTGATGGATCCAGCACGCTGCCGCTGACGGTGCGGTAGTTGGACTGCGGTAGGAAGATGTCGGCATAGCTGGCGTACCAGGACCACTGGTCGTTCAGGTCGTAGATCGCACCGACGAAGGGTGTGAATTCCTCGTCCTGCCGGCTGGTCGTCACCTTCGGGCCGTTCCAGGCTTCGTTCTTGTACCAGCTCAGGCGACCACCGAGGACGAAGCTCAGGTCTTCGGTTGCGTGCAGACGTGTGCTCACGTAGGTGCCATATCGGGTGTCGATGGTGTCATCCATGGACTTCCAGCCGTCACGCTGCAACTCAGGGATATTGCTATGGTTGGGATCAAATACATTAAGCGGAATAGATTTAGGTAGATCTATGGTGTTGTCCTTGTCGTTCATTTTGCGCTTGGACCAGTTGGCACCGAGCGTGACCTGATGGGTCAGGCCGAATGCCTCGAAGGTGCCGTCCAAGTGGCCGTCGACGGCGTCGGAGGTAACGTCAAACTTGTGATAGCTGACAGTGTTGACTCTGGGGCCACCTGGGGCGCCGTATTCCAGCGTGGGATTATTTCTGAAATCCACGCCCCACTCGATGGCGCTACGGTTGTAGCCGCCTTCGGAGTGAGACAGCGCCAGCTTGCCGGTCCAGTTGTCGTTGAAGCGGTGGGTGAGGTCGGCGAACACCTCGTCCATGTTGGTCTGCAGCTTGGTCCAGTCCTGCCCGAGGTAGGTCGAGCGCTTCAGGTGCGGGTTGCTGCCGTCGGGGTTGTTGGGGATACCCAGCACGCTGTAGCCGTCGATGCGCGAGGTCTGGCGGCGCAGGCCGACAGCGACGGTGGTGGCATCGTTGAGGTCGGCTTCGACGATGCCGTACAGCAGCGGCCGCTTGGACTTGGTGACGTCGGTGAAGTAGCCACGGTCTTCATAGGAGGCGACCATGCGTCCGCGCAGGGTGCCCTGGGGGTTGAGGCGGCCGCTGGCATCCAGGTCCAGGCGGTAGTTGTCCCAGGAGCCGGCGCGGGTGATGACGGAGAAACGCGGGTCGGCGGTCGGGCGCTTGCGCACCAGGTTCACCGCGCCGCCCGGGTTGCCCGCGCCCACCAGCAGGCCGGAGGCGCCGCGCAGCACTTCGACGCGGTCGAAGATCGCCATGTCCGGGGTCATCCAGCCGGTGTAGGCGTAGGCTTGACCGGGCACGCCGTCGACCATGTAGCTTTCGTCGGTGAGGTCGAAGCCACGGGAGCTGAAGTGGTGGTTGCCGTAGCCGCGGTTGGCGCGGGTGATACCGGTGGTCTGGGCCATCACCTGGTCCAGCGAGACCAGGTTCTTGTCGTCCATCAGCTTGCGGGTGACCACGGTGACCGACTGTGGGGTCTCACGCAGCGATTGCGCGGTCTTGCCGATGGTCACCGCGCCAGTGGTGTAGGAGTTGCTGCCCTCGGTGGTGGCACCCAGTACCTGGCCATTGATGGTGGTGGCGTCCAGGGTCATGGCTGAGCCGGATTCAGCCGCGCCGCTGATGATCAGGGTGTTGTCCTGCACGCTGTAGCGAATCCCGCTGTTCTTCAGCAGCTCCCCAGCTGCCTGGCTTGGCGAGAAGCGACCCTTGACCGGGCTGCTGCGCAGGCCCTGTACGGTCTCGGGGCTGAACAGCACCTGCAGGTTGCCCTGGCGACCCAGCTCTTGCAGCGCGCTGCTCAGCGATTGTGCCGGGATGTCGAAATCCTGCTCCTGGGCTTGCACTTGGGCGGCGAGCGGCAGGGACAGGGCGAAGCCGAGGGTGGCCATGGCCGGCGAGGAACGCAGCATCCGGCGCAGCATCAGCGCCTTGCTCAAAGGGGTCAGTGTGTTGGCTGGTATTGGCATTTTTATGCTCTGGCTCAAGGTACGCAAAGTAAATGAAAATTATTCCGTTGCGAGTAGGACGCATGCGCATGCCAAAACCGGAAAAATATTTTCGGTTGGCAGAGGCCTGACCTGCGACTTCCCTGTGGGCAGGGTTGATTCAGCGTGCGGCAATAGGGGAACGAGCGATGCGGCGGGGAATTTACCAAGTGCGGGCGGTGGCGCGGAGCCACCGCCCGTGAGGCGGGGTCAGGCGGGCAGGGCGGGTTCCTGGTTGCGCTCGACGACGATCTGGCCGCCGTGCATGCGCACCAGTTGGTCGGCCACCGGGAAGTAGCGGTCGTCGTGGGATATGACGATGATGGTCTTGCCCTGCTGTTTCAGCTCCGGCAGCAGTTCGGTGTAGAACACGCGGCGGAAGGCCGGGTCCTGGTCGGCGGCCCACTCGTCGAACACCAGCACCGGGCGCTGGTCGAGCCAGGCATTGATCAGCGCCAGGCGCTTGCGCTGGCCGGTGGACAGGTCGGTGGTGGTGAAGCTGCCGTCGCGGATGCTCACTTTGTGGGCGATGTCCAGGCGTTCGAGGTACTTGCCGGCCTCGGGCGGCAGTTCGGCCTGGCCGGGCAGCGGCTCGTCGAACAGGTAGTAGTCGGCGAAGATGGTGGTGAACAGCTGGCGGTAGTCGTCCAGGCGCTCTGGGGTGACCGTTTCGCCATTGAGCCGCACTTCGCCCTGTTGCGGGCTGTACAGGCCCAGCAGCAGCTTGATCAGGGTGGTCTTGCCGCAGCCGTTCTCGCCGACGATGAAGACGATGTCGCCCTGGCGGATGCTCAGGTTCACCGGCCCCAGGTGGAACGGCTGGCTGCCCTCGACCTGCGGGTAGTCATAGCGCAGCTGGCGCAGCTCGATGGACTCGACGCTGGACACGGCCGGGGCGCGGTCGCTCACCAGCAGGTGCGGCTCGGGCGACGAGAAGCGCGCCGACAGCTCGGCGATGCGGCGCAGGGCGATCTGCGCGCGGCTGATGCTCGGCAGGTTGGTGATCAACTGCTCCAGCGGCCCCTTCATGTACAGCATCACCAGCACGAAACCACCGAGCACGGTGCGGTCGGTGCTCGGCCACAGCGCCTGGAAGGCGATGGCCACGCCGATGACGGCGAAGAACAGCATCGAACCGAAGGTCTCGGCGCTGACAAAGATGTTCGCCGCGCGGATGTTGGCCTTGCAGATGCGCTCGGTGGCACCGTGGATCAGCTGGTCATGCATGTGCTGGCGGCGCTTGCGCTGGATACGCAGCTCCTTGGCGCCGCCGGAGAGGGCCTGGTAGTGCTTCTGCAACTCGTCTTCGCCGTTGCGGGCGGTGAGGATGTTCTTCATGCCGAAGCGGTGGGCGAGGAACTGCGCGCCAGTGCCGATCACCACGGTCAGGGCGGTAATCAGCAGGATCTGCCAGGACAGCAGCGCCAGGTAGGCGAGGCAGCCCAAGGTGACGGTAAAGGCGATGACCATCGGCGCCACGGACAGGGCGAAGGCGCTGATGGTGCTGACATCGTTGAGCAGCACCGGGATCAGGCGGTGGGCACGGTAGCGCTCAAGTTGCGCGATCGGTGCCACCAGCACTTTGGCGGACAATTCGCGGCGCAGCCGCGCCACCACCTTCTGGCCCACGTAGTTGGTCAGCAGGTTCGAGCCGGTGGAGCAGGCCAGGGTCAGCACGCATAGGCCGCCGAAAAGCAGGGCGGTATGGGTGTCCGGCCCGCCGGCGGCATTCATCGCACTGTTGATGGTGGCCAGCAGGGCGGTGACGCTCAGGCCGCTGACCACGCCAAGGGCCGCCGAAAGCGCGACCAGCATCCAGAACGGCTTGAGTATGCGCAGGGTTTCCTGGGCGAGGCTGGGTGTCTTGAGCGTCATGGGGGCATCTCGTGAGTATTCGTTGGCGCCGGGCAGGAGCAGGTCCTGATCTTGGTAGACGAGAGGGTTTTGCGCGGATTTAGTCGCCCGGCGCCGAGGGCGCCGGGGCGGGGCAGGGCTTACAGCTCGCGGGCGACGCGGAAACCGATCCAGTCGCCGCGCAGGGTGGAGCTGCGCTCGTTGCGGTTGCCCGAGCGCGAGAAGATCGGCGCCTCGGTGTAGTCGTTGCCGCGAATCACCCGGCGATCCTCGCATTCGCTGCTGTTGGTCTGCGGGCTGCCGTCGGTTGGGGCGGTGGCGTAGCTGTCGACGTAGCAGTCGCGGGTCCATTCGTAGACGTTGCCGTGGCCGTCGTAGACGCCGAAGGCGTTGGGCGGGAAGCTGCCGACCGGCGAGGTGAAGGAGAAACCGTCGGTAGGACCGTAGGTATTGGCGTGCTTGGAGATCTGGTACTTCTGCTCGTCGTTGTCATCGAGCGGGAAGGGGAACGGTCCGGTGCTGCCGCCGCGTACGGCGTACTCGCGCTGGGATTCGCTGAGCACCTTGTAGACCTTGCCGGTCTTCTTCGACAGCCAGCCGGCATAGGCCTCGGCTTCGTGGAAGTTCAGGCACACGGCGGGCTGGCGGTCGCCTTGCTGGTAGCGCGGCACGCCAGCGATGCACTCACGGCCCGGGCGGGTATCGCCGTTGGGAACCTTGTAGCCGGTGGCCTTGAGGTAGGCCTTCCACTCCCCATTGGTGATCTGGTATTGGCTGACGGCAAAGGCATTTTTGAAGGTGACCTGGTGCAGCGGGCCTTCATCGTCCTGGCGGCCCTTTTCGTCCTCCGGGGTGCCCATCATGAAGCTGCCGGCGGGCAGCACCACCATTTCCGGGCAGGTCTTGGCGCAGTCGCGGAACACGCTGCCAGGTTTGTGCGCGGGCGCCGCGGCCAGGGCCGGCAGGCTGCAGGCGACCAGCAGGGCGGCCAGGGTGAGGCGATTCAGGGGTGCGGTCATGGGGAAGCCTTGTTCAGGGTTGCTGGGCAGACAGCGGGAGTTCGTGCTGTTGAACGAACTGAACGAGGCGATGTTTAAGAGGGGATTTGTGTCCGGGTGTGGCAAGGGCTGCGCCTGTGATCGCGCAGCCCGCCCGCAATCAGCTCAACTCAAGCCAGATCGGCGCATGATCCGAAGGCTTTTCCATCCCGCGCAGGTCATAGTCGACCCCGGCAGCCTTGACTCGCGGCAGCAGCCCATGGGAGGCCATAATCAGGTCGATGCGCAGGCCGCGCTTGGGCTCGTCCTCGAAACCGCGGCTGCGGTAGTCGAACCAGCTGAAGCGGTCGGCCACGTCCGGGTACAGGTGGCGGAAGCTGTCGACCAGGCCCCAGCCCTTGAGACGCTCCATCCACTCGCGCTCTTCGGGCAGGAAGCTGCACTTGCCGGTCTTCAGCCAGCGCTTGGCGTTGTCCGGGCCGATGCCGATATCGCAGTCCTGGGGCGAGATGTTCAGGTCGCCCATCACCACCACAGGCTGGTCGTTCTTGAACTGCCCTTCGAGCAGGGTCTGCAGGTCGCTGTAGAAGCGCTGCTTGGCCGGGAACTTGGTGGGGTGGTCGCGGCTTTCGCCTTGGGGGAAGTAGCCGTTCATGATGGTGATCGGCGTGCCGTCGGCATCGGCGAAGGTGCCCCAGATGAAGCGGCGCTGGGCGTCTTCCTCGTCACTGGCGAAGCCCTTGGACAGCGACAGCGGTTTTTGTCGCGAGAGCAGGGCGACGCCATAGTGGCCCTTCTGGCCGTGGTAGTGCACGTGGTAGCCGAGTGCCTCGACGTCGGCCAACGGGAACTGATCGTCGCTGACCTTGGTTTCCTGCAGGCCGATCACGTCCGGCTGGTGTTTGTCGATCAGCGCCGCCAGCTGGTGCGGGCGGGCGCGCAGGCCGTTGATGTTGAACGAGACGATCTTCATGGAAAGACGATCCTGGTAAAAGCCACGGATGCTAGCCGACATCGCCGGCCACGGCCAGCATGGCGCCGCGTGACGGGCGCTGCTAACGTGCTGGAGGAGGTGAACCCAGCGCCGGAATCTGGTTCCAAGGCCCTGTACGCCCATTCCAGGAGGACTGCCCGCAATGCCCGATGACATCATCGCCCCGGCCCGGATCTGCCTGCTCGACGCCGGCTACGCCCGCGAGGCGCGTTCGCTGCTCTACCATGCCTACCGCCACGAGCCTACCTTCGCCTGGCTGTTCGAGGCCCAGCGCCCGGGCTATGAGCGCCGCCTGCGAGTGATGGTGCGTGAGTGGGTACGCCAGCACTTCTACCTGCAACTGCCGGCGATCGGCCTGTTGCTGGAGGATCGCCTGATCGGCCTGGCGCTGATCGTGCCGCCGTTGCGCCGGCTTGGCGTGGCCGACAGCTGGGCCTGGCGTCTGCGCATGATCCTCGGTACCGGCCTGCGCTGCACCCGCCGCTACCTGGATTACCAGGCCGCGCTGGCCGGGTGCCTGCCGGGGGACAAGGTGCATGTGCTGCCGCTGTTGGGTGTGCATCCGCAGTTCCAGGGGCAGCACTACGGCGAGCAATTGCTGCAGGCCGTGCATGACTGGTGCGCCGAGGACGCCGGCACCGAGGGCGTCGTGCTGGACACCGGTAATGCGCACTACCTGGCGTTCTACCAGCGCCAGGGTTATGAAGAGATCGGTGAGATCGCCGTGGGGCCGATCCGTGAGCGGGTGTTCTTCCACCCCAACCCGCGCTCGTCGAGGGTAGCGAACCTGTGACAGGTGTTCACTCGCAGCACTCTTGACCTTTGCGCTCTGGTAGCATGCCGCCCATGACGTATTCAGGAAGACTTGGCTGGGGCCTGCTGTTGCTGGCCGCCAGCTCCATGGCATGGGCGCAGAGCGAATTGCTGGTGCGGGTCAAACCCGCCAACAAGGCGCTCAAGTCCAATATCGAAGGGTATATCGGCAGCCTGGGCGATCGCGACGAAGAGGCCTTGCTGCGCTTCAGCCGGGGCGCCGAGGAGCAGGCGCGCAAGGCGGCCCAGGCCCTGGGCTATTACCAGGCGCGGGTCGAGACCGAGGTCAAGGCGCCGGCCGATAAAGACAAACCACCGCAACTGATCATCCAGGTCGAGCCCGGCGAGCCGGTGCGGCTGCGCAACGTGACCGTGCGTATCGAGGGGCCGGCCAGCGAGCTCAGGTTGTTTCGCATTCCCGACAGCAAGGCCCTGCGCCCGGGCGAGCAGCTCAACCATGGCACCTACGAGGATGCCAAGCGGCTGATCCAGAACCAGGCCTCGCGCTACGGCTTCTTCGCCGGGCGCTTCGAGCGCCAGCGCCTGGCGGTCGATCCGCAGGCCGGTGTGGCCGACATCGAACTGGTCTACCAGAGTGGCCCGCGCTACCGCCTTGGCGCGGTGAGCTTCGGTGGCGATGCGCCGCTGGACAACGACCTGCTGCAGCGCATGGTGGGGTTCAAGCCCGGCACCCCGTACGACTCGGAACTGATCGCCGAACTTAACAACGACCTGCAGTCCAGCGGCTACTTCGACAGCGTGCGCGTGGACGCCGCGCCCACCGCCGCAGTGGGCGAGGACATCCCGGTGGACGTCCACCTCGACACCCGCAAGCCACGTACCCTTGGCCTGGGTCTGGGTTTCTCCACCGACGTCGGCGCGCGCGGCAAGGCCAACTGGACCCGCCACTGGGTCAACCCGCAAGGGCACAGCTACGGCTGGGAAACCGAGCTGTCGGCACCCCGGCAGAACGTCGGCTTGTGGTATGACATCCCGCTGGATCCGCCGCTCACCGATAAGCTGCGCTTCGCCGGTGGCTACCAGAACGAGGAGATTTCCGGCACCGATACCTTGAGTAAGCTGCTCACCGTCGGCCCGGAGTGGCACAGCAAGCTGCCCAGCGGCTGGCAGCGGGTGATCTCGCTCAAGTACCAGCGCGAGGAGTATCGCCTGGGTGATGACTCGGGGCTGAGCAACCTGCTGATGCCGGGCGTCAGCTTCTCCTACCTGCGCAGCGACAACCGCATCGACCCGCACAATGGCTACCGTCTGCAGTTCGACCTGCAGGCGGCCAAGGAAGGCCTGGGCTCGGACACCAACCTGATCCACGGCAACGTGCTGCTCAAGGGCCTGACCACCCTGGGCCAGAACCATCGCTTCCTTGGCCGCGTGCAGTTCGGCGGCAGTGCCACCAATGGCTACCAGCAGAACATCCCACCGTCACTGCGCTTCTTTGCCGGTGGCGACCAGAGCGTGCGCGGCTACGACTACCAGTCGCTGTCGCCGAAGAACAACCAGGGCGACCGCATCGGTGGGCGTTACCTGGTGGCCGGCAGCGCCGAGTACCAGTACTCGGTTGCCGAAAAATGGCGCCTGGCGACCTTTATCGACCAGGGCAATTCGTTCAACTCGCTGGAACTGCCTAGCCTCAAGACCGGCGTCGGCATCGGCGTGCGCTGGGTGTCGCCGGTGGGGCCGCTGCGCCTGGACCTGGCCCGCGCCCTGGATGACGACGGTGGTTTTCGTTTGCACTTCTCCATGGGGCCTGAGCTGTGACGCGTGTAGTCAAACCCATCCTGCTGGCACTGCTGGGCCTGCTGTTGCTGATCGTCCTGGCGCTGGGCCTGGTGCTGGGTACCCAGGGCGGCAGCCGCTGGGTGCTAGGCCTGGTGCCGGGGCTGCAAGTCAGCGATTTCAGCGGGCGACTTGGCGGCAGTTGGCAGGCCAGTCAACTGCGCTGGACGGCGGGCGAAGACCGTGTCGAGGTGCAGGCCCCGCAACTGGACTGGTCGCCAACCTGCCTGCTGCGCGCCACCTTGTGCGTCGAGCGTCTGCAGGCCGAGCGTATCGACATGGCCTTCGCCCCGGGCGAGGACAAGCCCGATAGCGGCCCGCTGCAACTGCCGGCGCTGAATCTGCCGTTGGCCATCGAGCTGGGCGAGGTCAAGCTGGGTCAACTGCGCCTGGATGGCAGCGACCTGCTGGGCGACCTTAGCTTGGCCGCGCACTGGACCGCGAGCGGCCTGCGCGTGGACAGCCTGCAACTGCGCCGTGACGACCTGCACCTGGACGTGCAGGGCGACCTGACGCCCCAGGGCGACTGGCCGCTGCAGCTGCAAGGCACGCTGCAACTGCCCGCGGTCGATGGCAAGCCCTGGCAGCTGGCCTTGAGCGCCAAGGGCGAGTTACAGAAGTCGCTTGCCATCGACGCCACCAGCAGTGGCTACCTGGACGCACGCCTGAGCGGCGAGCTGCAGGCCCTGGCCGAGCACCTGCCGGCCCATCTGAGCATTCGCGCGGACAGCTTCAAACCCGCCGCCGAGCTGCCCGACACCCTGCAACTCGACCAGCTGCGGCTCGATGCCCAGGGTGACTTGCTCAAGGGTTATCAACTGTCCGGCTCGGCCACGCTGCCCGCCGAACAAGGGCCGATCGGCCTGGTGCTGGCCGGCAAGGTCGATGCCAAGGGCGCCCGGCTCGACGCCCTGGACCTGAACGCCAGCGACCAGCAGCGCCTCAAGCTGCAGGCCAACGCCGACTGGCAGCAGGGTCTGAGCGCCGATGCCAGCCTCGACTGGCTGGACTTCCCCTGGTTGCGTCTGTACCCGCTGGAGACGGCACCGCAGGTCACGCTCAAGCGCTTCAACGCCCAGGTGCAGTACCGCGACGGCAGCTACAAAGGGGTGTTCAACGGCGATCTGGACGGCCCGGCCGGCGCCTTCAGCCTGGCCAGCCCGTTCGACGGCGACCTCGGCCAGGTACGCCTGCCGCAGCTGGTGCTCAACGCCGGGCAGGGCAAGGCCGCCGGTAGTGTCGCCCTGCGTTTTGCCGACACCCTGGCCTGGGATGTCGACCTGCAACTGTCGGCCCTGGACCCGGCCTACTGGCTGGCGGAGCTGCCCGGCACCCTGGCCGGCCCGCTGCGCAGCCAGGGCGAATTGAAGCACGAGCAGCTGACGCTCAAGGCTCAGTTGGACCTCAAAGGGCGCCTGCGCGGCCAGCCGGCGCTGGTCAAGGTCGACGCCGAAGGCGCGGGCGAGCGTTGGACCCTGGGCAGCCTGGCGGTGCAGCTGGGCGACAACCGCATCAATGGCAGCGCCAGCGTGCAGCAGCGCCTGGCCGGGCGTGTCGACCTCGACCTGCCGCGCCTGGGCCAGCTCTGGCCGCAGTTGCAAGGGCAGGTCAAGGGGCGCTTGGACCTGGCCGGCACCCTGGCCGCGCCGCAAGGCACCCTGACCCTGCAGGGGCAACAGCTGGGCCAGGCCGACAACCGCGTGCAGCGGCTGGACCTGGATGCCCGGCTGGACAATGCCCAGCGCGGCCAGGTGACGCTCAAGGCCGGCGGTATCCGTGTCGGTGATACCGCCCTGGGCAGCCTTGATGTGCAAGGCAAGGGCGATCTTCGCCAGCAGGCTGCCACCCTGGCCCTCGATGGCCCGCAACTCAAGCTCGACCTGGCGCTGGATGGCGCCTTGGCCAAGGGCGACTGGCGCGGTCGCCTGGCCAGCGGGCGTATCCAGGCCGGCGGGCAGGACTGGCAGTTGCAGGCGCCGGCGCGCCTGCAGCGCCTGGCCAGCGGCCAGCTGGATTTCGGCGCCCATTGCTGGCGTTCCGGCCAGGCCAGCCTGTGCGGCGAGGACCAGCGCTTGGCACCAGAGCCGCGTCTGCGCTACCACCTCAAGCAGTTCCCGCTGGACAGCCTGGCGCAGTGGTTGCCCAAGGACTTCGCCTGGCAGGGCCTGCTCAACGCCGACATCAACCTCGACATCCCGGCCAGCGGCCCCAAGGGCAGCATCCGCGTCGATGCCGGCGGCGGCACCTTGCGGGTACGCGACAAGGACCGCTGGGTCGACTTTCCCTATCAGGTGCTGCGCCTGGACAGCACCCTGGCGCCACGTCGGGTCGATACCCGCCTGGACTTCCGGGGCGAGCGCCTGGGCGAGTTGAATGTGAACACCCGCCTTGATCCGCTGGGCCGCAACAAGCCGTTGTCCGGTGATTTCCGCCTGGCCGGGCTTGAGCTTTCGGTCATCCGGCCGTTCCTGCCGATGGTCGAGCGCCTGGCTGGCCAGCTCAACGGCAGCGGGCGTCTGTCCGGCAGCCTGATTGCGCCCCAGGTCAATGGCAGCCTGGCCTTGAGCGGTGGCGAGGTCAGCGGCGCGGAGTTGCCGGTGAGCCTGGAGGACCTGTCGCTGCAGGCGCTGATCGCCGGTGAACAGGTGCAACTGAACGGCAACTGGCGCAGTGGCGCGGCAGGGCGTGGGCAACTGAGCGGGCACATGACCTGGGGCCAGGCGCTGGGCATGGACCTGCGCCTGCAAGGCCAGCAGTTGCCGGTCAACGTCGAGCCCTACGCGGCGCTGGAAGTGGCGCCCGACCTGAGCATTCGCCTGCTGGACGATAAACTGGCGGTGACCGGCAAGGTGCAGGTGCCCAAGGGCAAGATCACCGTGCGCGAGCTGCCGCCGTCGACGGTCAAGGTCTCGGACGACACGGTGATCGTCGGCCACCAGACCGAGCAGGGCAAGCCGCCGATGGCCGTGGCGATGGACATCGATGTCGATGTCGGCAGCGAAAAACTGTCGTTCAAGGGCTTCGGCCTGACCGCCAACCTGTTAGGCCACGTGCATATCGGCAACAACCTCGACACCCGTGGCGAGCTCAGCCTGGCCGACGGACGCTATCGGCAGTATGGGCAGAATCTGACCATTCGCCGCGCGCGGCTGCTGTTCGCCGGGCCCATCGACCAGCCGTACCTGGACATCGAGGCGATCCGCAAGGTCGACGACGTGATCGCCGGCATCCGCCTGAGCGGCAGCGCCGAACAGCCGACCACCAAGGTGTTCTCGGAGCCGGCGATGAGCCAGGAGCAGGCTCTGTCCTACCTGGTGCTGGGCCGGCCGCTGAATAGCTCCGGCGAGGACAACAACATGCTCGCCGAGGCGGCGCTGGGGCTGGGCTTGATGGGCAGCGCCGGCCTGACTGGCGGCCTGGCCTCGAACCTGGGCATCGACGATTTCCAGCTCGACACCCAGGGCACGGGCAACAAGACCAGCGTGGTGGCCAGCGGCAACCTCACCGAGCGCCTGAGCCTGCGCTATGGCGTGGGCGTGTTCGAGCCGGCCAACACCATCGCCTTGCGCTACAAGCTCAGCAAGAAGGTCTACCTGGAGGCCGCCAGCGGCCTGGCCAGTTCGCTGGATATCTTCTACAAGCGCGATTTCTGATCTGTCCCTTATCCGCCCCGGCCAGCGCTGGCCGGTGGCGGATGGCGAGGCTCAACGCGCAGCCCGCAGGCGCCGCCACAAGGTGGTGCGGCTGATGCCGAGGCGGCGCGCGGCTTCGTCGAGGTCGCCCTGGCAACTGTCCAGGGTTTCCCGCACGTGGCGCAGTTGCGCGGCCTTGCCCACCGTTTGCAGGTCGGACGCTTGCGGCGCCTTGGCGCGCCGGGATGGCAACTGGCCCTCCTGGCACAGCTCGGGCAGCACCCGCGCCAGGTACTGCTCGTCCAGCCCCTCGTCGCGCAGCAGTTCGCGGGCCGACAGCATCGCCCGCTCGATCACGTTCTCCAGTTCACGAACATTGCCCGGCCAGGCATGGCGCACCAGGTAGGGCAGCAGCGCCGTCACCACCTGTGCGGCGCCTGGTGGCTGCCCCTGGACCAGCAGACGCTGGCCGATGCTCCGGCAGATCAGGGCGATGTCCTCGGGGCGTTCGCGCAGGGGCGTGGTCTGCAGCCGGAGGATGTTCAGCCGGTAGTACAAGTCGGTGCGGAACCTGCCTTGGTCGATGGCCGTGCCCAGGTCCTGGTGGGTCGCGGCGATGATCCGCACGTCGATGGCGATCGGTTCGGTGCTGCCCAGGCGCAGCACTTCGCGCTCCTGCAGCACCCGCAGCAGGCGGGTCTGCAACGACACCGGCATGTCACCGATCTCATCGAGGAACAGCGTGCCGCGGTGCGCGGCCTCGAACAGACCGGGCTTGCCGCCCTTGCGCGAACCGCTGAAGGCGCCTTCCTCGTAGCCGAACAGTTCACTCTCCAGCAGTGTTTCGGGAAATGCCGCGCAGTTGATGGCGACGAAAGGGCCTTGCCGGCGCGGGCTTGCATTGTGGATGCCCTGGGCCAGCAGTTCCTTGCCGGTACCGCTCTCGCCGGTGATCAGGATGGTCGAGTGGCTGGCGGCGAAGCGCTCGGCCAGCTGCAGCATCTCGCGGTTGGCCCTGCTGTTGCCGCTCAGTTGTTCCAGTCGGTAGCGCGCGGTGAAGGCGCCGGGGCGACGGCTGACGCGGATGCGCTGGTCGGCCCGCTGCACGGCGCTGATGTCCTGGCAGGTCAGCACCAGGCCGGTGCGCTCGCCGCTCTCCAGGATCGGCAGCAGGTTGCTGACCACGGCTTGCGCGCCCAGGCGGATGACGCGGTTGTCCTCGCCCGTGCCGTCCTGCAAGGCCTGCTGCAGGTCCAGCTCGGGGCACAGGGCCTGCAACGGGCGGCCGAGCGCCGCGCTGGCCGGCAACCCCAGCAACTGTGCCAGGGCCGGGTTGAGCGACTGCACCAGGCCTTGGTTGTCGACGGCCGCGACCCCGGTGGGGATATGTTGCAGCACGGCATCGAGGTGGCGGCGCTTGGCAATTTCGATGCGCTGGCTGTCGAGGATGCCCAGGGCCTCTTCGAGTGCCTTGCGCACGGTGTCCTCGCTCAGCGACAGCACGCCCTGCAGCCCGGCCTGTTCGGCCAGCTCCACCACGGTAGACGAGCCGATGATGCTGCCACAGCCCAGCCGGGCGGCGTGATCGACGGCCTGGCGGGCTTGCTCCAGCGAGGTGTAGGCGGCCTGGTGCATCTGCACGGTGAACAGCGCTGCCAATGCCTGCAGGTCCTGGTTGATATGGTCATAGCTGAGCACGGCCACTTGCCGGCCGTGGGCCTTGGCCTGCCCCAGGGCGCGCAGCAAGTCGCCGCCGCCGACGCGCATTGCCAGTACCGGCCGGGCCAGGTGCTTGCGCAGGTAGGCGGCGGTGGCCCCTGCGCAGACGAACACATCGACTTCGCCGCGCTGCTCCAGCTCGCGGGCGGTCTGCAGCGCTTCGGCTACCGAGGTGTCGAGCACCTCGATACGGGTGTCGGGGTAATCCGCCGTGAGTCCGCTCACGACCTGGGCGAGACGGCTGCGCTGCCGAGGGCGTTGCAGGTGGCTGATCAGCACGACGACCTTGGAGTCGGAGGAATGCATGGCGGACCCTGTTCATGGTTGCAATGTTTCAATAGTGAATGAACGCATTGCACAAGTGAAATGAAGATTGTCCAACCGGACACTGCCAGGACATGCCCAAACCCAGGCGTCATGGGGCTCGCAGGTGGATGGTCGACACTTGGCCCAGGCTTTGCTCTGGCCCTGTTGCCAATTCAACAGCGAAGGCAGGGCCCATCGACCCATGAGCAGCTCCTCCACGACGTCCCTGGCCAGCGATCCGATCGCGGCCAGCGGCAACGACCAGCAGCTGGTCGACTTCATCCGCGAACGCGCCGCCGCCGAGCGGGTACACATCACCGCGCGCAAGCGCTTGAGCGGTGGCGCCATCCAGGAAAACTGGCGGCTCGACCTGTTGATCGAGGGTGGTCCCTGGGCCGGTAACCGGCGCTGGGTCCTGCGCAGTGACGCACTGTCGGCGCTGCCGGCCAGCCTCGGTCGCGAACAGGAGTTCGCCGTGCTGCAGGTGGTCTACCAGGCCGGGGTCAAGGTACCGCGACCGCTCTGGCTATGCCGTGACACGCGGGTGCATGGGCGGGTGTTCTTCCTCATGGAGTACGTGCCGGGCATCGCCGCCGGGCGCCTGCTCAGCGCCCAGGCTGGTGCGCAAGGGCAGGGCGGGCTGGCGGCGCAGTTGGGCGCCAACCTGGCGCGCCTGCATCAGGTGCGCCCCCCGTGCGCGGCGCTGGATTTTTTGCCGATACCCCAGGGCTCACCCGCCCTGGCCACCCTCAGGGCCTACCGGCGCTACCTCGACACCCTCGACCAGGCCTACCCGGCCCTGGAGTGGGGCCTGCGCTGGTGCGAGCTGCATGCGCCGCGCAGTCAGGCCCTGTGCCTGCTGCACCGCGACTACCGCACCGGCAACTACCTGGCCAGCGAACAGGGGCTGGAGGCGGTGCTCGACTGGGAATTCAGTGGCTGGGGCGACCCCTGCGAGGACCTCGGCTGGTTCAGCGCCCGTTGCTGGCGCTTCACCCGCCCCGACCTGGAAGCGGGCGGCATCGGCCTGCTCGCGGACTTTCTGCGCGGTTATCACGAAGTGTCCACCCTGGCCATCGAACCCAGCCAACTGCACTACTGGCAGGTCATGGCCACCCTGCGCTGGGCGGTGATCGCCCTGCAACAAGGGCAACGCCACCTGTCCGGCGAAGAACCCTCCCTCGAACTGGCTCTGACCGCGCGCCTGCTGCCGGAGCTGGAGCTCGACATCCTGAACATGACCGGAGCCGAGGCGCCATGACCCAACCCAATGCCGCGCAACTGCTCGACATCGCCCGCCAGACCTTGCTGGAGCAGGTGTTGCCCGCGCTGTCCGGCGAGCTGCGCTACCCGGCGCTGATGATCGCCAACGCCATGGCCGTCGCCGCGCGTGAAAGCCGCCTGCAAGGCGAGCTGGACGCCCAGGAGCACGCCCGTCTGGGCGCCTTGCTCGAGGCGCCGCCAGCGACCCTGGCCGGCACGCGACAGCAGCTGGCCCAGGCCATCCGCGAAGGTAGCTACGACGCGCCGCAGGCCCGTCGCACCCTGGTCGAGGCGCTGCGCCAGACGACGCTTGCCCGCCTGTCTATCAGCAACCCCAAGGCCATGCCTTGAACGCCGGTAGCCACTGCCCGATTTTCAAGACTGAAAACGCATAGAAGGACAACCATGAACTTCACCCTGTCGGACGACCTGCTGGCCTTGCAGGCGAAAACGCGAGACTTCATCGCCAACTACGTGATTCCGTTCGAGAAAGACCCGCGCCAGGACCGCCACGGCCCCAGCGACGACTTGCGTCAGGACCTGCTGGAAAAAGCCCGCATCGCCGGGCTGCTGACCCCGCATGCCAGCCCCGAGATGGGCGGCATGGGCCTGAGCCATGTGGCCAAGGCGATCGTCTTCGAAGAGGCCGGCTATTCGCCCTTGGGGCCGGTGGCGCTGAACATCCACGCACCCGACGAAGGCAATATCCACCTGATGGACGTGGTCGCCACCGAGGCGCAGAAGGACCGCTGGCTGCGCCCGCTGGTCCAGGGCCGGGCGCGCTCGTGCTTCGCCATGACCGAGCCTGCGCCGGGCTCGGGCTCGGATCCGTCGATGCTGCGCACCACCGCCACCCGCGATGGCGACGATTACCTGATCAACGGCCGCAAGTGGTTGATAACCGGCGCTGACGGCGCCGATTTCGCGATCATCATGGCGCGCATGGAAGACGGCACGGCGACCATGTTCCTGAGCGACATGCGGCGTGAGGGCATCGTCCACGAACGGCAGCTGGACTCGCTGGACAGCTGCTTCACCGGTGGCCACGGGCAACTGCGTTTCGACAACCTGCGCATCCCGGCGAGCGATGTGCTCGGCGAGATCGGCAAGGGCTTCCGCTATGCCCAGGTGCGTCTGGCACCGGCACGGCTGACCCACTGCATGCGCTGGCTCGGCGCCGCGCGTCGCGCCCACGACATTGCCTGCGACCATGCGCGCACCCGCGACGCCTTCGGCAAATCGCTGGGCGAGCACCAGGGTGTCGGTTTCATGCTCGCCGACAACCAGATGGACCTGCATGTGGTGCGCCTGGCGGTATGGCACTGCGCCTGGGTACTCGACCAGGGCGAGCGGGGCAATGTCGACTCGAGCATGGCCAAGGTGATCAGCTCCGAGGCGCTGTGGCGGGTGGTCGATCGCTCGATGCAGGTGCTGGGCGGGCGCGGTGTGACCGGGGACACGGTGGTGGAGCGGATCTTCCGCGATATCCGGCCGTTCCGCATCTATGACGGTCCGAGCGAAGTGCACCGCATGAGCCTGGCGAAAAAACTTCTCGACCAGCGCCCGGGAGGTCACTGATGCAGCCGCAGCTTGCTCGACTGTTCTCTCTCGATGGCCGTCGCGCCCTGGTGACCGGGGCCTCCAGTGGCCTGGGCCGGCACTTTGCCCAGACCCTGGCGGCCGCCGGCGCCGAGGTGCTGGTCACCGCCCGGCGCGAGGCGCCGTTGCTGGCCCTGGTCGAGACCATCCAGGCCAGCGGCGGCCGTGCCCGCGCCTTTGCCCTCGATGTGACCAGCCGCGACGATGTCTGCCGGGTGCTCGATGCCGCCGGCCCGCTGGATGTACTGGTCAACAATGCCGGGGTGAGCGACAGCCAGGCGCTGCTCGACTGCGACGATGGCAGTTGGGACCGCGTGCTCGACACCAACCTCAAGGGCGCCTGGACGGTGGCCCAGGAAAGTGCGCGGCGCATGGTCGCCGCAGGGCAGGGCGGTAGCCTGATCAACGTCACCTCGATCCTCGCCAGCCGGGTGGCCGGCGCCGTCGGCCCTTATCTGGCGGCCAAGGCCGGCCTGGCGCACCTGACCCGCGCCATGGCCCTGGAGCTGGCGCGCCATGGCATCCGCGTGAACGCCCTGGCGCCGGGATACGTGATGACCGACCTGAACGAGGCGTTCCTGGCCAGCGACGCGGGGCAGAAATTGCGCGCGCGTATTCCGAGCCGGCGCTTCAGCCAGCCGGCGGATCTGGACGGCGCCTTGCTGCTGCTCGCCAGTGACGCCGGCCGCGGCATGAGCGGCAGCGAGATCGTGGTCGATGGCGGCCACCTGTGCAGCAGCCTGTAGACACACCGCCCAGCCTTGCAAATCCCGCGATGAATGGCACCGGCTGTGCCGGTCAAGAACAACAAGAAACAGAGGTAGTTATGTGCGTGCAACCGTTGAACTGCCCATGGACGAGGGACCCGTCATGATGAACCCGACCCTGGAACACGAACTGGCCCCGAATGCGGCCAACCACGTGCCGCTGTCGCCACTGTCGTTCCTCAAGCGCGCCGCGCAGGTCTATCCGCAGCGCGACGCAGTGGTGTACGGCAACCGTCGCTACACCTACCAGCAGTTGCACCAGCGCAGCCGGGCCCTGGCCAGCGCCCTGGAGCGGGTTGGCGTGCAGCCGGGCGAGCGCGTGGCGATCCTGGCGCCGAACATCCCCGAGATGCTCGAGGCGCACTATGGCGTGCCCGGCGCGGGTGCCGTGCTGGTGTGCATCAATATCCGCCTGGAGGCGCGCAGCATCGCGTTCATCCTGCGCCATTGCGCGGCCAGGGTACTGTTGTGCGATCGCGAATTCGGCGCGGTGGTCCACCAGGCGCTGGCGATGCTGGACACGCCGCCGCTGCTGGTTGGCATCGATGATGCCCAGGCCGAGGGCACCGACCTGGCGCCGAACCTGGACTACGAAAGTTTCCTGGCCCAGGGCGATGGCAACCGGCCGTTGAGCGCGCCGCACAACGAATGGCAGTCGATCGCCATCAACTACACCTCCGGCACCACCGGCGATCCCAAGGGCGTGGTGCTGCATCACCGCGGCGCCTACCTCAATGCCTGCGCCGGAGCGCTGATCTTCCAGCTCGGCCCGCGCAGCGTCTACCTGTGGACTCTGCCGATGTTCCACTGCAACGGCTGGAGCCATACCTGGGCAGTGACCCTGTCGGGCGGCTGCCATGTGTGCCTGCGCAAGGTGCAGCCCGAGGCGATTCACGCCGCCATCGCCGCGCATGGCGTGACCCACCTGAGCGCCGCGCCGGTGGTGATGTCGATGCTGATCCATGCTCCGGCAGGCGCCGCGCCGTCCCAGGCGGTGTCGGTGATCACCGGCGGCGCCGCACCGCCCAGCGCGGTGATCGCCGCCATGGAGGCGCGCGGTTTCAGCATCACCCACGCCTATGGCATGACCGAAAGCTATGGCCCCAGTACCTTGTGCCTGTGGCAGCCAGGCGTCGATGAGCTGCCGCTGGAGGCTCGCGCGCGGTTCATGAGCCGCCAGGGCGTGGCCCATCCGATGCTCGAGGAAGCCACGGTGCTGGATAGCGAAACCGGCCAGCCGGTGCCCGCCGACGGCGCGACCCTGGGCGAGCTGGTGGTGCGCGGCAACACGGTGATGAAAGGCTACCTGCACAACCCCGAAGCCACCCGCAGCGCCCTGGCTGGCGGCTGGCTGCACACGGGCGACCTCGCCGTGCTGCATCCCGATGGCTATGTGGAGATCAAGGACCGGGCCAAGGACATCATCATTTCGGGCGGCGAGAACATCAGTTCGCTGGAGATCGAGGAGGTGCTCTACCAGCATCCCGAGGTGCTCGAGGCCGCCGTGGTGGCGCGGCCCGATTCGCGCTGGGGCGAAACCCCGCATGCCTTCGTCACCCTGTGTGCCGAGGCACAGGCGGGTATCACCGGCGAAGAGCTGATCCGCTGGTGTCGCGAGCGCCTGGCGCACTTCAAGGCGCCGCGGCATGTGTCGTTGGTGGCGTTGCCCAAGACGGCCACCGGCAAGATCCAGAAATTCGTCCTGCGCGAATGGGCTCGGCAAGCGGCCGCTGCAGCCAGCGATCGACCGGAAGGGTGAGCCCTGGTATTCGAGTCATCGCTGCTTGCGCAGCCCTGTGTGATAGGGCCACCAGGTGTCCGCCGCAAGTTCTGCAGCGCCTGGCAGATCGAGCGCCGCCCGCGCGGCGCATCGCTGGCAAGCCAGCTCCCACATCTGTTTCGGGCCAGTCTGTCCTGTGAAGTTGTCGCTGTCCGCCTTGGTGCATGTCTTGAGACAAGTGGGACGCCAGTGGTGCCCACGCTGAGACCGTGTCGTACCCACAAGGCGTACAGCCGCGGCGGCGCAGGCATAACTGGCCCGAAACAGATGTGGGAGCTGGCTTGCCAGCGATGCGCCGCGCGGGCGGCGCTCGATCTCATAGGCGCTGCAAGAGATGCGGCGGGCACTTAATAGCCCTCGCACTCAAAGACCTTGAAAGGGATGGCCCTAGTAACCCCGGAAGATATCGCCAATGCTCGCGATCGGGTGCGCCGCGTGCGCTCCCGATCGATTGGCCATGGCAGACCGTGGGGTGTAGACCGCCGTCAGGAACAGGGCAAGTGTCACGCTGGCAACTAGTAAGGCAAAAAGACGCATGGGAACCTCCAGCTTTGTTTTTGTAATTACCGTCGAGTCTGGTCCGTGGCGTTGGCTAAAGCCTGATAAAGCGCGCCATTAAATGGTCCTTTGTGCGGCCGTTTCGGGAGGGTTGGTCGCTGCGAACACCTGGGTGGCCGCCACGATGTCCTGATCGCCGTAGCCCATGGATTCAGCCCGTTGCACGACCCCGCATACGGCGTCGAAGACCGGCGTCCAGGCCCCTTGTGCGTGCAGCGCCTGGGCGATGTGGGCGAAGGCGCCGGCATGCACATCGAGCCTGGCCTGATCGCCTGCGAAGTCCTGCGCTTCGAGTCGGCGTACCGCTTCCTCGAGCGCATCGCTGATGAAAAACCGTGACGTGTCGAGCAGCAGCCGGGCCGTCTCCGCCACCGGCAGGCCGAAGCGCTCGCTCGCGCCCACGGCCTCGAAGAACGCCACCATCGTGGCGAATGCCTGGGCGTGGAGCACGGTGGCAAAGGCCAGTGCTTCGTCCCATGGCAGGAACATCGTTTGCCCGGCCAGCGCTTCGAGCAGCGTCCGATGCTGCTCGAAACCCTCACGATCGCCGGTATGCAGGGTGTGGCTCTGGCGATGACCGACGTTGCGCGGGTAGGCCACGATCATCCCTTTGACGTACAGGCCGCCAGCGGCGTTGACCAGCGCCTGGAGCGCCAGGCCCTCGTCGCGGCCGTTGGTGGTGTAATCGACCACTGTGCGACCTGCGAGCGCCGCCATCACCCCCGGCATGCCGAGCACGCCATGGGTCGCCTGGTCGTCCAGCAGCACGAAGACCGTGACCGGGCTTGCGCTGAGCGCGGCGTGAGCCGAGTCGCACAGCTGAGCACCAGCGGCGACCAGCGCCGCCGCTTTGCCAGGTGATCGGTTCCACACAGCCACGCGCTTGCCTTGCTTGAGAAATGCATGGGCCATGATCGTGCCCATGGCGCCGAGCCCGACTACCGATACATCGAAGTCGAAGCGCTGGTCATTTTGTGTGCTCACATTGCAACCCTCATGATTTTTGTTTTAGGTGTCTAGTGTGGTGCGTCGTCTACAACAGGTTCTGTGCGCGGGCCCATTCAGTCGCGTCGGCCAGCGTGCGTTCGAAGGCGCTGAAGATCGCCTCGATATCGGCTTGGGTGCAGATCAACGGCGGACAGAAGGCGATCGTGTCGTAGATGGCGCGAATGATCAGCCCGTGCTTGTGTGCCTGTTTGAACACATAGCCACCCAAGGTGCCGGGCTGGGCGAACGGTTGGCCGGTGGCCTTGTTCGCCACCAGTTCTATGGCGCCCACCAGCCCGACACCGCGCACATCGCCCACCAGCGGATGGTCGGCGAATGCGCGCAGACGGCGCTGGAATTCAGGGGCCAGGCGCTGGACCTGGCCCACCAGGTCGCGCTCCTCGATGATGCGGATATTTTCCAGCGCCACCGCGGTGGCGACGGGATGGCCGGTGCAGGTCAGGCCATGGGCGAAGGCTCCCAAACGCTGGCTCTGGCTGAGCAGGACGTCATGGACGGCATCGGACACCAGCACGGCGGCCAGGGGCTGATAGGACGAGGTGAGCTGCTTGGACAGCACCATGATATCGGGCTGGATCCCGTACAGCTCAGAGCCGAACATCGTCCCGAGCCTGCCGAAGCCGGTGATGATCTCGTCGATCACCACGAGGATGTCGTAGCGTCTGCACACCGCCTGGATCGCCGCCCAGTAGCCTTGGGGAGGAGGAACCACACCGCCTGCGGCCATCACCGGTTCGCCGATGAACGCCGCGATGGTTTCCGGGCCCTCGTCGAGGATGTAGTGCTCCAGCTCGTCCGCCAGGCGCGCCGAAAAGGCTTCCTCGGTCTCGCCTGGCCGGGCGAATCGATAGAAGTTCGGACAGGTCAGGTGATGCACCGGGATGGCCGGCAAGTCGAAATCACGGTGCATCGACGGGATGCCGCTCAAGCTTGCGCAGGCGACGGTAGCGCCGTGATAGGCCTGCTGGCGGGAGATGAACTTCTTCTTGGCGGGCTTGCCCAGTGCGTTGTGTACGTACCAGACCATCTTCACCACCGAGTCGTTGGCCTCGGACCCTGAGTTGGTGAAAAACACATGGTTCAGATCGCCGGGCGCAAGCTCCGCCAGCTTGGCGGCGAGCGCCGCGGCCGGGGCGTTGGTCTTGTGGCTGAAGCTGTGGTAGTAGGGCAGTTGCCTGAGCTGCTCGACGGCGGCGTCGACCAGGCGCTGTTCGCTGAAGCCCAGGGCAACGCTCCACAGGCCCGACATGGCTTCGATATAGGCATTGCCCTGTTCGTCGAAGACCCGCACGCCGTCGCCTGCGCTGATGACCAACGGCCCGATTTCCTGATGTTGGGCCAGGTTGGTGTTGGGGTGAATGAGTGCTGCCAGATCGTTGCGCGCGGTTGCAGTAAGCGTGTTCATTGGTTCATGTTCCTGTCGCAGGCAGCGAACGCCCGCAAGTGAGCAGGTTGCCTGCGCCCCGTGGATCGCCACGGGGCGCACGGCAGGATCCTGCGGTTACTGACCAAGCGCTGCCGCGACCGCTTCGCCGAACGCCTTGAGGCCCTGTTCGAGCTGCTCGGTCGGGGTATTCACCGGTGGCATCAGCTTGATGATTTCGCCGTTCGGCCCGCAGCGGTCGACCAGCACGCCCGCCTGCAGCACGCGCTGCTGGGCATCCTTGGCCAAGGCCACGTTGCCGCGGCCGAAATCGATGCCGGCGATCATGCCGCGGCAGCGCGCGGAGGCGACCCCTGGAATCTCGGCGTAGCCGGCGACCGCGCGCTCCATGGCCGCGCAGTTGGCGGCCAGCAACTTCAGGAACTGCTCGTCGCGCCAATAGCCGAGGGCGATCTGGGCGGTGAGGAACGCCAGTTGGTTGCCGCGGAAGGTGCCGATATGATCGCCCGGCTCCCAGACATCCAGCCCGGCGCCGATCAACACGATGGCCATGGGCAGGCCATAGCCACCGATCGATTTGGCGCAGGTGATCAGGTCAGGGACCACCCCGGAGCGCTCGAAACCGAAGAAGTCACCGGTGCGGCCGCAGCCAGCCTGGATCTCGTCGCAGATCAGCAATACCCCGTGCGCCCGGGTCCACTGGCGCAGGCGCTGCAACCATTGGTTGGAAGCGACGTACACGCCGGCCTGGATCTGCACGGATTCGACGATCACCGCCGCTGGCAATTCCGAGCCGCTGCCCTGGTCGTTGGCCAGGCGCTCGAGGAAGCCGATGCTGTCGAACTCACCGTAAGGGCTGTCTTCGTAGGGCACGAACACCACGTCGGTGGACAGCCCCGGGCCACGCCGGGTGCGGTTGCCGGTAACGGCCAGCGCACCGGCCGTCATGCCGTGGTAGGCACCATAGAACGACACGATCTTGCTCCGCCCGGTCGCTTTGCGCGCCAGCTTCAATGCCGCCTCGACGGCATCGGCGCCGGTCGGGCCGGTGAACTGCACCTTGTAGTCCCAGCCGCGCGGCTTGAGCAAGTCGCGTTCCAGCGCCTCGAGGAACCGGCGCTTGGTGGTGGTGTGCAGGTCCAGGGCATGGGTCACGCCGTTGGCGTACAGATACGCGATCAGCGCATCGCGCATGCGCGGGTCGTTGTGGCCGTAGTTCAGGGCACCGGCGCCGGCGAAGAAGTCCAGGTACTCGCGGCCATCCTCGCCGCGGATCTTGCTGCCCTGGGCGGTATCGAAGACCAGGGGCAGGTCGCGGCAATACATCCGCACGTTGGACTCGAGCCGTTCGAATGTCTCGATGTTGTTCATGCATAACCTCTTGAAGTGATCGGGCAACGTTTGCTTGGCGCTATCAGTGCTTGAACATCACGTGGCGCACCACGGTGTAGTCTTCCAGGCCATACATGGACAGGTCCTTGCCATAGCCGGACAGCTTCACGCCGCCATGAGGCATCTCGCTCACCAGCATGAAATGGGTATTGACCCAGGTGCAGCCGTATTGCAGGCGCGCGGCCAGGCGATGGGCGCGGCCGACATCGGCGGTCCACACCGAAGAGGCCAGGCCGTAGTCGGAGTCATTGGCCCAGGCCAGCGCCTGGGCCTCGTCCTCGAACGACGAGACCGTCACCACCGGGCCGAAGATCTCCCGGCAGACCACCTCGTCGTCCTGGCGGGCACCGGCCAGGACCGTCGGTTCGAAGAAGAACCCGCCACCAGCAGCGCGCTTGCCACCGGTGATGACTTCGATATGAGGCACTTCGCGGGCACGCTTGACGAAGCCCTCGACACGGCCCAGGTGCTCTTCGGTGATCAGCGGCCCCATCTCGGTCGAGGGATCATCCTGCAGCCCGCACTTGATGCTGGCCACGGCTTCGCCGAGCTTGCGCACGAACTCCGGGTAGACCGACTGCTGCACATACAGACGGCAGGCGGCGGTACAGTCCTGGCCTGCGTTGTAGAAGCCAAAGGCACGAATGCCTTCGACGGCCGCGTCGATATCGGCATCGTCGAAGATCAACACGGGGGCCTTGCCGCCCAATTCCATGTGCATGCGTTTGACGCTGTCGGCGGTGCCCTCGATGATCCGGCTGCCGGTGCGCACGGAGCCGGTCAGCGACACCATGCGCACCTTGGCGTGGCTGGTCAGCGGCTCACCAACCGTAGCCCCCCGACCATGGACGATGTTGACCACGCCGGCAGGGAAGATCTCGGCCAGCAGTTCACCCAGTTTCAGGGTGGTCATCGGCGTGTGTTCCGAGGGTTTCAGCACCACGGTGTTGCCGCCGGCCAAGGCCGGGCCGAGTTTCCAGGCCGCCATCAGCAAGGGGTAGTTCCACGGCGCGATAGAGGCGACCACGCCGACCGCATCGCGACGAATCATCGAGGTGTGCCCCGGGATGTACTCGCCCCCGGCCGAGCCTTGCAGGCAGCGCACGGCGCCGGCGAAGAAGCGGAATACGTCCGACACCGCCGGCAGCTCGTCCTGCAGCACGGCGGTGTAGGGCTTGCCGCAGTTGTCGGCTTCCAGGCGCGCGAACACCGCTGCCTGGGCATCGATGCTGTCGGCGAGCTTGAGCAGCAGCGCCGCGCGGTCCTTGGGCGGGGTTTGCGACCAGGCTTCGAAGGCTGCATCGGCGCCTTGCACCGCGGCCTCGACCTGGGCTTGGCTGGCCTCGGTGGTTTGCACCAGGACGCTGCCCAGGGAGGGGTTGTACACGGCCAGCTCGTCGCCTTCGCCGGCTACCAGGGCACCATTGATCAGAAGTTTGCTTTGCATGTCGATTCTCGCCATTTAACGGCGCGGCCAATGGCCGGCCTTGTGATTGTCGTCAGAGCATTCGATTGAAACGGGGTCGCTATACCAATGCCTCAGGGACGGGGCTGCGGAAGAAGCTGGTGCGGCAGGCGAGGTAGACCAGCCCCAGGCCGAGCCAGCAACTGCCCATGATCAGCGCGTCTTTATCCAGGCTGATCAGCATCCATCCGGCCGTGACCAGGCCGATGAGCGGGAACAGCACGCCGCGCAGCAGGCCGGCGCCATCCTTGACGCGGGCATCGAAGGTGAGCCGCAATGCACACAGGTTGACGGCGGTGAAGGCGACAAACGCGCCGAAGTTGACCAGCGACGTCGCGGTGGCGATGGTCAAGGCAAAACCGGCCGTGCCGAAAACGCCGCAGAGCAGGATGTTGAAGGCCGGGGTCTTGAAGCGCGGATGCAGGACACCGAACACCTTGCGCGGCAGCTGGTTGTCCCGGCCGAGGGCGTAGAGCAGCCGCCCCACGCTGGCCTGGAACGACATGCCGGCGGCGAAGTGGGCGATGATGATCCCCGCCAGCACCACGGCGAAGAACACATCGCCGCCGATCATCCGGGCGATCTCGAAGGCGGCCCCGTCCACTTGCTCGAAGCTGGGGGAGGGGTGTGCCAGGTACATGAAGTACGAGGAGCCCACGTAGACCGAACCGCCGATCAACGCGACCAGCAGGATGGCGCGTGGCAGCGTCCGGCCCGGATCTCGGGTTTCCTCGCTCAGCGTGGACAGCGCATCGAAGCCCAGGAACGAGTAGGCGGCAATGGCGGCGCCGGCCATGCTGGTGGCGAAGGGCACGTCCTGACTGAAGAACGGCTTGGCCGACAGCAGCCCGCCAGGGCCGTTGGCTGCCACGATGTAATGCACGCACAGGCCAAGGAACACGACGATGATCGCCAGTTGCGCGACCATCAACAGCACGTTGAAGCGGTTGGCGACCTGGATGCCGAGGACATTGAGCACTGAAGTGGTGACGATGAAACCGCTGATCCACACCCACTGCGGAACGTCTGCAAAGGCCATGTTGAGGTAGCTGGCACCGAGCAGCCAGATCAGCATCGGGATGAAGAAGTAATCGAGCAGGGCAGCCCAGCCCACCATGAACCCGAGATTGGCATTGAGCATCTTGCGGGTATAGGTGTAGGCCGAGCCGGCTACCGGAAATACCCTGACCAGCCGCCCGTAGCTCAACGCGGTGAACACCACCCCGGTCGCCGCGATCAGGTAGGCCATCGCCGTGGTGTTGCCGCTGGCCTGGGTGATCACGCCGTAGGTGCCGAAAACGATCAGCGGGGCAAGGAACGCCAGGCCGAACAGCAGCACCGAGAACGGCCCCAAGGTGCGCCGCAACGAGGCGCTGGAGGTTGAATCACTCATGACGCAGCCCTCCTACGCGACGAAGTGGTAAGCGGTGGTGATGATGGCGTGATAGGCCTCGACGGACATCGCCTTGGCATTGCTGGCGTCCGAGAAGTTCAGCTTGGATTTTTCGGCGATGGCCTGGAAGTCTTCCTCGCGCACGCCCTTGACCTCGGCGAAGCAAGGAATGCCCAGGTCCTTGCTCATCTGGAACAGATGGCCCACGGCCGCCTCGGCGGCGTCCACCGGCGCCAGCGTCGGGTCGATCCCCAGGGCGTAGGCCACCTGGGCGTGACGCAGGATGTCGGCATCGCGGTTGTGGCCGAAGACGAAGGGTAGGAAGATCGCGTTGCCGACGCCATGGGGCGTGTCGTACATGCCGCCGATCGCTTCGGAGATGCAGTGCACGCTGCCGACGTCGGCGTTGCCGAATGCCATGCCGGCGATCAGGCTGGCCACCAGCATCTGCTCCCGGGCCTGCTGATTGTCCGGCTCCTGCACCGCCGCCTTGAGGTGCTGGCTGATCAGGCGGATGGCATGCAGCGCCAGGCCGTCGCTGATCGGGTTCGCCACGCGGCAGGTGTAGGCCTCGATGGCGTGGGTCAGGGCATCCATGCCGGTGGCGGCGGCGATTGACGCGGGCAGCGTGTCGGTGATGTGCGAGTCGAGCAGTGCCAGTACCGGGCCAATGCGATAATCCAGCACGTTCATCTTGAAATGACGGGCAGTGTCGGTGATCACCGAGAAGCAGGTCACTTCGCTGCCGGTGCCTGAGGTGGTCGGGATGGCGACGATCGGCGGTATGGCGTGCTTGAGGGTGAACGACCCTTCATAGTCCTCGATCCGCCCCTCGTGGGTGAGCAGCAGGCTGATGGCCTTGGCCGCGTCCATCGCGCTGCCGCCGCCCACGGCCAGCAGGCCGTCGATGCCTTTGCCACGATACTGCTGCGCGGTGCGGTTGATGTCTTCGCTGCGCGGGTTGGCCTTGATGTCCGTGACTTCCTCGTAGGCGATACCTGCCTTGTCCAGGCTGGCATAGACGCTGTCCAGCAGGCCGGCGGCCTTGACCCCGGCATCGGTCACGATCAGCACCCGTGCCAGGCCGAGGCCCTGGAGATGTTCACCGGTGCGCTCGCGCAGGCCAGGTTCCATCACGATCTTGCTGGGGAGTAAGAACTTGAATTCCATACGTACCTCTTGCTCAATTGTTGTCATTGTCGAAAGGGCAGTGGAGGAGCACCCGCGCCTGGTCGCGGTCGGCCGCTCAGGCGTGTGATGTGTGGCCTGGCGCTTTGGCGCAAGCCGGTATGTTGTTGTTTTGGGTTGTGTTGCAACGTGCCGCCAAAGGTCTCCAGTGGAATAAAAAGAGGGGCGGCCAAGCTGCACGCCCCTAAAGAAAATTGTTGTTAACGCAGGTGCCCCGTCAGCAGGGACAGCAGCGTGGTGGACAGGCGCGCCGGAAAGTCATGCCCCATCCCGGGCAGCAACACCAGATTGGAACCACGGATCGCCGCCGCCGTGGCGTAGCCGCCGCTGGTGGCGACCATGAGGTCTTTTTCCCCATGGATGACCAGGGTGCGGCAACGAATCCGCTGCAGCTCCTCGGTGCGGTCGGCGGAGTTGATGATCGCGCCGATCTGCCTGGCGGTACCGAGGTTGCTGGCCTCGCCACCGCCTCGCTGCCAAGCCAGCTGGGCATACTCACGCAAGACGGGCTCGTTCCACTCGAGGGTGGAGCCGATCAGACGCATGATGTCCACGTAGTCGCGAACGCTTTCCTTCTCGCTGCGCGGCGGGCGGCGCAGCAGCTGCAGGAGGGCCTTGAGCGCCGGCTGGCCGACGCGCAGGGAACCCGTGGTGGAAAAGATCGACGTGAGGGTCCTGATTCGCTGCGGGTAACGCGCGGCGAGGGTCTGGGCGATCATGCCGCCCATCGACATTCCCACGACATGCGCTGCTTGCAGCTGCAAGTCGTCCATCAAGCCGATGACGTCGTTGGCCATGTCGCCCAGGTCATAGCCTGGGGTGCGCTTGCGCAGGAACTGCTGCAGCGTCGTTGGGGGCGCCACGTCGGTAAAGAACGATCTGCCCGAGTCACGGTTGTCCAGCGTGATGACCCGCAACCCTTGTGCGACCAGCCCGGCGATGAGCGCTTGCGGCCAGTAGGTCAGCTGCAGCCCGAGGCCGACGATGAGCAGGACCGCCGGGGCACCCTCGACACCGTAGCTGCGGTAGCAGAGCTTGCCTTTGCCCGGTAGCTCGCAGAAGCGATCACGGCTCATCGGCGGCTACCTGGCTGCTGCAGTTCGACGCCGGCATGCACCGGCACGTTCGGCACGCTGCTGAAGCTGAGGCACTTTTCCGCCACTGTGCCGCGGCGCAGCAGTTTGATATCGCGGAAGTAGTCCATCGACATCACCCAGGGTTCACACGGCCCCTGGCGCGGCATGCTGTCGAGCGCGCGCTGCACATAGCCGGCCCCGAAGTCCAGCAGAGGGCGGGTTTCGATCCCGGCCGGCGCCTTCGGCTCGCAGACGTTGTAGCCTTCGCGCGCCATGAAACCGAGCAGGCGGCAGAAGTGGTCGCACAGCAGGCAGACCTTCAAGGTCCAGGACGAGTTGGTGTAGCCCACCGCGAAAGCGAAGTTGGGCACGCCGGAGAGCATCATGCCTTTGTAGGACAGGGTCTCGCTGAGTACCACCGGCTTGCCGTCCTTGTGCAGAGTGATGCCACCGAACATTTGTACGTTGAGCCCGGTGGCCGTGACGATGATGTCGGCCTCCAGCGTCCTGCCCGATTTGAGCAATACGCCGGACTCGGTGAAGCGCTCGATATGGTCGGTGACGATGTCGGCTTTGCCGGCACTGATGGCTTTGAACAGGTCGCCCTCGGGCACCGAACACAGACGCTGGTCCCACGGGTTGTAGGGTGGGTTGAAGTGCACGTCGACCGGGTAGTCTTTCGGCAACTCCTTGCGGGTCAGCCACAGCAGCAGTTTTTTCGAAAGCTTGGGGAAGCGCTGGCAGAAGCCCCAGAACGCCAGGGTGATCTTGGCGTTCTTGTAGCGCGTCAGGGAGTAGGCGGTTTGCGCCGGCAGGACCTTGCGCAGGAACGCGGCAACCCCGTCATTGGCCGGCTGATTGATGATGTAGGAAGGCGTGCGCTGCAGCATGGTGATGCTGGCGACCTTGTCCGCCATGGCCGGAATCAGCGTCACCGCGGTCGCGCCACTGCCGATGACGACCACGCGCTTGCCCGCATAGTCGAGGTTCTCCGGCCAGTGTTGCGGGTGAACGATCTGTCCTTTGAACTGCTCGGTGCCCTCGAAGCGGGGGGTGAAGCCCTGGTCATAGCGATAGTAGCCACCCGCACTGAACAGCCAGCGGCATTCGAGCGTACGCACCTGGGCCGTCTGGCCCTCCTCGATGCGCACTGCCCACAGGCCCCTGTCGCTTTGCCAGTTGGCCGAGACGACTTTCTGCTGGTACTGGATGAACGGTTCGAGCTGGTACTCGTCGATGGCTTCGCGCAGGTACTCGAGAATATCCGCGGCGTCCGCCAGGGATTTCGCCTTGGTCCAGGGCTTGAAGTCGAAACCGAAGGTGTAGAGGTCCGAGTCGGAGCGGATGCCGGGATAACGGAACAGGTCCCAGGTGCCGCCCATGCGTTCGCGGGACTCGAGAATCGCGAAGGTCTTGTTGGGTTGATGACGTCGCAGGTAGGCCGCCGCGCCGATGCCAGACACACCGGCTCCCATGATCAAAATGTCGAGCGGCTCAACCGGAAGAGCAGTGTGCGAGGACATGTCGCCTCCTATTTTAGTGTTATAGAGACTGATCTTTTGACTTGATCATTTGACCAGAATAGGGCGGCCGATTGTGCGGAGCAAGGTGCAAAATGCACCGGATCGTCATCGTTTTGGGATGGTTTGCACCTTGTCGGTCCGTCGATCAGTACACGGGTTGACGGACAAGCTTAGGCGGCGGGGAGAAGTGGGCGAGGGGCGTCCACCTGGGAAATGCGGATTACCGTGCGGTGGCGCAGCCCGGCAATCCGAATGGCGTTTCAGTAGCTGGCCACCAGCAGCTTGACCGCCTGGCAGGCGGTCTCGGTTTCGCTTTCGAGGCGCGCACGGTCGCCGTGGGCGGACCAGGCCAGCATCAGGCCGTCGAACAGGTTGATCAGCAAGCGGCTGACGGTGGCCACTGCGGCTTGGTCCAGCGCCGAACCGGTGACTTTGGCGATGGCCTGCTGGGCCGCGTCGATGGACACGGCGTAGATCTTGGCTGCCATCTCCGGGTTGTTGCGCAGGTTCCAGCAAAACAGTTCGAACTGCGTAGTGGCCATTTCCGGGTGGGCGGTGAACCAGTTGACCAGCTGGCGCAACATTTCACCCACCGATTCAGCTGCCGTGGCACCCGCCGGCACGTGCTGCAGCGATTGCTGCGGCAGGTTGATCAAGGACTCGTAGACGGCATAGAACAACTCGTCCTTGGTGTGGAAGACATAGTGCAACGAAGCCAGCGGAGAGTCTGCCGCCGCTGCGATACGCCGCGTCGTGGCGTTGGCCACCCCATGTTCCGCGATCACCTTCACGGTGGCCTCGATGAAATCCTGCCTGCGCTCTTCTGCGCCAATTCGAGCCATAGAGCGTTCTCCTTTTCGATGTTGTCGCCGGCCTTTTGGTCCGGCGTCGACGGTGACGAATGCTATCGCAAGGTGGTGCCTCGATCCATGCGTCGAAGCACGCCTGCGCAAAGGAACATGAAACAGCATGAAAAATAGTTAAATCAAACGACTTGATCAAATGACCATGTTCGGTAATGATGATTTTCACACCCAGGCACCACCGCACTGCGCAAGTACGGCAGGAGAGGGGGGAGGCCGTGGTCGGCACTGGCGGGTTGAGCCACGTTGCCCAGCTTTGCTGGATCAGAACAATGACAAAACCAGACAGGTACAAAGCAGATGGATACACGAACGCTCTCGACGCTCGGCAGCGATGCATCGGTCGAGCAGGTGGTGGAGATCATTCGGCGTGACGGTGGGGTCATCATTTCCGACCTGGTCTCGCCGGCCACGCTGAACGCCCTGCGCGACGAACTGGACAGCTACCTGAATGTCACCCCTTGCGGCGTCGACCCCTATTTCGCGGGCACCCAGACCCGGCGTGTCGCGCGGATCATCGGGCGCAGCGACACGGCTGTCGAAGTAGCGATGAACCCGCTGTTCCTCGGCGTGGCCAGACAGATCCTGCAAACCCCTACTCACGTCTGGGTAGGCAGTGACCGCATCGAGATGGCGCCCGATATCCAGCTGAGCATCACCCAGGCCATTCAGATCGGCCCGGGCCAAGGCCTGCAACCCCTGCACCGTGACGATGCCACTTCGCTGTGGCGCCACCCCCAGTACGGGCGTGAGGCGCGGCTGCAAATGATGCTGGCGATTTCCGATTTCACCGAAGAGAACGGAGCGACCCGGGTCATCCCTGGCAGCCATCTGTGGGATGACGAGCGCATGCCGACCCAGGAAGAAACCGTCGCCGCGCAAATGCCGGCAGGTTCCGCATTGCTGTGGATGGGCTCGGTTTACCACGGTGGTGGCGCCAATACGTCCGCAGCCCCGCGTACCGGCCTGACCATGGCCTATGACCTTGCCTTCCTGCGTCTGGAAGAGAACCACTTCCTGTCCATTCCCGTCGAGCGCGTTCGCCAGCTCCCGGCAGAAATGCAACGTCTGTTGGGCTGGAGCGCCAGCTCCACGTTGCTCGGCTGGGTGGAAATCGATGGTCAGATGCGCGACCCGCAAGAGCTCCTGAACATGCCGGCATTCTCCGAGCCTGGAAAAGGGTTCTGACGGTTCCGAACAGTCCTGGGCCGCTTCGGATGCAAGAAGTGGCCGGTATTCTGGGAGTCATGTAGATGAATGCAGTGAACAAAGCAGCCCCTGGTGACGCTGCACCGTTGAAGTTTCGCAGCCTGGGTGGATGGGTGGAGCGCCCCGCCGATCTGCAGCCGTCGCTCGAAGGGCACGTGAAGGCCGATGTCATCGTGGTCGGCGCCGGTTTTGCCGGGCTGTCGACCGCGCTGGAGCTGAGGGCGCTGGGTGCGCAGGTGATCCTGCTGGAGCAGGAGTTCGCCGGCTTCGGCGCCAGTGGCCGCAATGCCGGTTACCTGCTGGGCAGCATGGGTATCGAGTACGACATGTTCGTCAAGCGTTTAGGGGTAGAGCAGGCGACACAGTTCGTCAGGTTCTACGACGAGGCCGTGCCCTACGTGGAAGGCCGAATGAAGGCCTTGGGCATCGACTGTGACTACAACCCCTCCGGCGTGCTGCGCGCAGGTGTTCATGCCAGCCAGGAAAAACGCTTGCGGGAAAACATGGCGCTGGGTCAAAAACTGGGGGCCGTGACCCGGTTCGTGGACGGCGCCGAGATGCGGGCGCGGGGGATCCCGCCGGCGTTTCTGTTCGCGGCCGAGCAGTGTGGCGGCACCCTGAACCCTGGGAAATACGTCGCCGGCCTGCGTCGCGCGGCCATCGAGGCCGGCGTGAAACTCTATGAGCGCACGCCGTTGCTCTCCTTCAGCGAGGGGCCGGTCATTACCTGCAAGACTGCCCACGGCAGTGCGGCCGCGCCGGTGATGGTACTGGCCACCAATGCCTATACCCCGCAGTTGGGGGTGTTGCGCAACAAGGTTGCGGCGATTCGGGTGTCGGCGATCGAAACGCAACCGCTCTCGCCGCAGCAGCTCGCTGCCGTGGGCTGGCACGGGCGTGAAGGCATCATCACGCCGCATTACACCATGGAAAGCCATCGTCTGACGGCACACGGCACCATGGTGCTGACCGTCAAGAAGCTGGGTTATGCGTACGGATCGAAGACGCCCAATATCCCGGATCAAGGCGCCTATGCGGCACTGGCGCAGGTACTGCGCGAACGCCATCCGGCCTTGCACGGCCTGGGCATTCAGCATTGTTGGAGTGGCTATGTCAGCGGCGCGTATGACTTCCTGCCGGTGATCGGTGCCATGGGCGAACAGCAGAACATTCTCTACACCACCGGCTGCTCGGGCCACGGGCTGGGCACCCAGTCATATGTCGGGTCGCTGTTTGCCGCGCAAATCAATGGCAAGACACCAGAACTGTTGACGGCCATGCAGCACAAGACGCCGTCCATGCTGCCTGAGCCCTTGCAATGGTGCGCTATCCATTCCGCGTTCGCGGCGGCCAAGTTACTGGATGACTGGACCGATAGAAAAGTGCGTAAACACAATGCCAGCAAAGGCTGATTGCAGTTGATGTCGTTGTCCTGTGCAACGGGCTGCGGGACAACGCCGCGATCCTATTGAAGAGGCTGTTATCGTGGAACTAATAGATGTGTTCGCGCTGGTCGCATGCGTGCTGCTGGTGGTATGTGGTTTAGGTTATGGCGCGGCATTCATCAGGCAAAAAAATTATCTGCTCGGTGTCGAGTTTCTGATCGTGGGTATATCCGCAACGAACTTCACGACGTTCATCGCCACCGGCTGGCAGACCAACTACAACATTGCCATTTTTCTCGACGCGTTTTCCCGCGGTGTCGGCGTGCCGATTATTGTAACGCTCGGGTTGATGGCCGTGACGCATAATTACAAGCCGACACCGGCGAAAGATTTCATATTGTTTTTGCTGTCTTTCATTGCCGCGGCTATTTACTTTCTCTCGTCGGCATTCAAACCATGGCTCCCTTATTTCTATGTGCTGATGTGGTCGATCGCCACGGTGTACCTGCTCTACTTCACGTGGCGACTGGCGCGTGCGGGCGAGATTCTGCACGCGTTGGCCACATTCCTGGGGGCGGCAGCGGGCTTGACGATTGCACTAAGGTATGACTTTTTCCCGATCCCGGGGGATGACACGAAGATGATATTCATGAGTTGTGCCTTCGTGACCTGGTCCTATTCGATGGCGCAGTTGTTCTATGCCTATGGTGCACTTCAGCGCTCCCGAAAAGTTTGTGCGCAGGGCATGCTGCACTCGCATTGACGCAACAGTATCTACGTGCTTCATCCTTTTTCAGGATGTTATATCTGGTATTTACTCCATGGCGGGCCGAAGGCCTGCTTCTTTGCCGCCCCTCGGGGCGGTTTTTTTATGGGTGACGTATTCGCGTCAAGAATTAGGCTGGATAAGCGGAAAGTATAGAGCGGTTCGGTAGTGCCAGCCTCGCCAGGGGCGAGGTGTTTATACGGCGCACCAAGAACAAGCATCTTTTAGTAACACATGTTTCCTTACTTCCCATCAGTGTGCAGATGTTCGGCACCTATAAAGCGATAAACAATTCCAACTAGCTGATTTATCTGATGTAAACCGCCTGTAAGGCGTTTTGGCATATGGTTTGCGTGTTGATCATATGACATGGTCAATTGATCATGTCGGGTGACCGAGATGCGTCAGGCACCGATTTTCCCACCCGGAAGATCGAACAGCCGGTCAAAGCCATTTGTTTGAGGATCCCCCCATGAAAGAAGTCACTGCACGGCTGGAAGGTGAACTGTCCGCCCGGCGTATTTTCAGGCAGCTGCTGGTTACCCTGGCGGCGTCGACCGCGATCTGTTCGGTGCAGGCCGCGCCCCAGGGGGCCGAGGCGCTGGGCTCGAAGCTGACGCCGCTGGGTGGTGAAGTCGCCGCCAGCTCAAACGGCGATATTCCGGCCTGGAACGCCCCGGGGCCGCAAGGGACGGGCTGGAACTACGGCCAGGTACGCGGGGAGCACTGGAAGTTCAAGGGCGACAAGCCCCTGTACAGCATCGATGCGAGCAACGTGGCGCAGTACGCGAGCAAGCTTGCTCCCGCCCAGCTGGAACTGTTCAAGAAGATTCCGGGCTACCGCATGGAGGTCTACCCGACCCGTCGGACCTGCGATGTACCGGCCTTCGTGGCTGAGAACACGCGCAAGAACGTGGGCTTCGCCAAGCTCGACGCCACCGGGGTCGCCCTCGAGGAAGCGCATTTGCCGGGTGCCCCGTTCCCGATGCCGAGCAATGGCGCCGAGGTGATGTGGAACATGAAGATGCGTTACCGCGGCGTGGGCGTCGAAATCCCGAAAAGCATTTCGGGCATCTCGCCGCGCAAAGGCGGGGAGTGGCTGCGTCAGTCCACCGACACCTTCTTCTTCACCCCCTGGGGCAAGAAAGGCGACAACCTGTTCTCCTCCGTCGGCCGTCTGGAAAACGCCACCTTCTTCAATTACCTGGAGCCTGCCGCCCTGGCTGGCCAGTCCGCGGTGCAGACGGCCGTGGCCGGCGAGCAGGCCACGACTTTCTACTACTTCCCTGGCCAACGTCGCGTACGGCGCATGCCGTCGTACTCCTACGACGCGCCGCAGATCGGCCTGGATAACCAGTACACCGTCGATGAGGCGAACGTTTTCTTCGGCACCATGGATCGCTTCGACTGGAAACTGGTCGGCAAGCAGGAACTGCTGGTGCCTTACAACGCCTTCGGTGCCTATGACACCGCCGCCAATGTGGAAGCGTTCGCCGGCAACGATTCGATCGCGCCGCAAGCGCGCCGCTACGAGCTGCATCGGGTCTGGGTGGTCGAAGCCAATGTCCGCCAGGGCATGCGACACCAGGCGCCAAAACGCATGTTCTACATCGACGAGGACAGCTGGAACCCGCTGCTGGCCGTCGATTACGACAAACAAGGGCAGATCTGGAAGGTCCGTGAAGGCTTCTCGATCCCCGTCTACGAGACCGGCACCTGCGATGTGCAGGCCCAGGTCCAGTACAACCTGGTCGATGGCCGCTACCTGTTCGACATGACGTCGGTCGGCGTTGGCAAGAACGATATCCGCTGGCTCACCGAGGACGGCAGCAGCCCACGCCTGAAACGCGATTTCTTCACCTCCGACAACCTGCGAGCCATCAGCGAACGCTAAAACGACGTCAGATCGAGAGCCAGCATGAAAAGAATAATTAGCAAAGCATCAGGCCTTGTCATCGTATGCACCACCCCACTGGCAATGGGGTTCACCTTCGAAACCGAAACCCTCAATGGTTCGTTCGACTCCACCATCACCGCCGGCATGGGCGTACGTACGGAGTCGCGCGGCTGCAACCTGATCAACCAAGGGCCGACCGGGCACAATGTGCCGTCCGGCTGCCTGGCGCAGAGCTCGGGCGTGGCGGACCAGGGCGACCTGAACTACGACCGCGGCGACATGTTCACCAACTACCTCAAGGGTACCCACGAGCTGTTGCTGAAGATGCCCGAGGACGTCACCTTCATGGCGCGCGGTACCTGGATCCGTGACTTCGCGGCCACCGATACCACTGGCACGCGCTCGTTCAACACCCCTGAAAGCATCGGCAGTAGCGGCCTTGGCAAAGATGCTCGCGACGATCTCGCCTTCAAGGCGCGCCTGCTCGATCTGTGGGTGAGCAAAGGCTTCGACGTGGGTGGGCAGCGTGTCCGGGCGCGCCTGGGTAACCAGGTGATCAACTGGGGCGAGAGCCTGTTCGTGGCCGGGGGTATCAACAATACCAACGCCTACGACTATCAAGCCCTGGCCCGTCCGGGGGTGCAGCTCAAGGAGGCCGTGCTGCCGGCGCCGATGCTCAGTGTCGCCTCGGGTCTGGGCTCCGGGGTCAACGTCGAGGCCTATTATCAATTCCGCTGGAACAAGAGCGAGCTGCCGCCGGTGGGCAGCTACTGGTCCACCACCAACGCGCTCGGCGAGGGCAGGGGCGAGTACGGGTTCTCCGAGAACAAAGCCCGGGACAGCGGCCAGTGGGGCCTTTCGCTGCGCTGGCAGCCGGAGGACAGCGACGTCAACTATGGCTTCTACGTGATGCGCTACCACGACAAGACGCCGTCGTTGCGCGTGGATATTCTCGACCCGGACACCTTTGCCGCCGCACCCTCCTGGCGCTACCAGGAAGACCGGATGATGTATGGCGTGAGCGCCAACATGCCGATCGGCGACTGGGCCGTCGGTACCGAGCTGTCCTATCGGCCAAAGGATTCGGTGATGCTCAACCCGGTCGTCGACCTGTGTTCGAGCAATGGCGGCAAATGCTGGAAGGACGAAAAGAAGTTCCAGTGGCACCTGACCGGCCTTTACAGCTTCACGCCGTCCAACTCGCCGACGCTGCTGGATTTCACTGGCGCCAGCACCGGTACCTTGCTCACAGAACTGGTGGTCATCAAGTACCCGGGGCTGCATGACCAGGTCAACGGCGAGCCGCTCGCCGCCGGCCTCAATGCCTGGCAGCTGGACCCTGCGACCGCGCCGAAGTCGCGTGGCGACAAGACCTCGTCGGGCATCAACCTGGACTTCAGCATGACCTACGACGGCACCTTGCTGCCGGGCTGGCAGGTCACCCCGGGAGTGTTCTACGCACGCTCGCTGAGCGGGCGCACACCGAACCTCACGGCCACCTTCACCAAGGACGCGAGCAGCATGAACTTCTACCTGAACTTCGTGCGCAACCCGGCCAGTTGGCAGGTGTCCCTGAACTACGCCAAGTTCATGGGCGGCGATACCCCTTACGACCAGCTGTATCGTGACCGCGACTATGTCGGCATCGCGATCTCCCGTACCTTGTGAGGCCTCCTGTGAACGGTTCTGTAAAACTGACAGAGGTCCAGGCGCGTGGCGTGTTGCCACGCGTCGAGCGGGTCTTGTTTGGACATCGTCGGCTGGTGCTGGCGGGCCTGGCCGTGTTCACCCTGATCATGGCCTGGTTCGCGGTGCAGTTGCGCATGGACGCCGGCTTCGAAAAACAGTTGCCGGTCGGCCATGAATACATCCAGACCTTCGAGACGTACCGCAACGACCTGATGGGTGCCAACCGCCTGACCATCGTGGTCAAGGCACGCAAAGGTGATATCTGGAGCGCCCCTGGGCTGAAGCGGTTGTATGACGTGACCCAGGCAATCAGCTTCCTGCCCGGTATCTCGCGCAGTAGCGTGCGCTCGTTGTGGACGCCCAATGCCTTCGTCAACGAGATTACCGAAGAAGGCTTTCGCGCCGATCCACTGGTGCCGGGCACGGTTTCGCCCGAGCACCTGAACGACCAGGTCATCGCCTCGATCGCCAACTCCACCGCGCAAGGGGGCTTCATCGGCACCCTGGTGTCGCGTGATCAGAGCAGCGCGATGATCACCGCGGAGCTCAACGAGTACGAGGCCGACGGGACGCACCTGGACTATGTCGCGTTCAATCACCGCCTGGAAAAAGAGCTCCGCCAGCAGTTCGAAGATGGCGATTTCGAAGTGCAGATCATCGGCTTCGCCAAGCAGATCGGCGACATCGCCGACGGCGCTTCGGCGGTGCTGGAGTTCTGCTTGCTGGCGCTGCTGCTGACCGCGGCGGCGGTGTACTGGTATTGCCATTCGCTGCGCTTCACCCTGCTGGCGCTGGTCTGTTCGCTGGCCTCGCTGGTCTGGCAATTCGGCAGCTTGCGCCTGCTCGGCTACGGGCTCGACCCGCTGGCGGTGCTGGTGCCGTTCCTGGTGTTCGCCATCGGGGTTTCCCATGGCGTGCAGCAGATCAACTTCATCGTTCGCGAGATCGCCATCGGCAAGAGTGCCGAAGCGGCGGCACGTTCGAGCTTCACCGGTTTGCTGATCCCCGGAACGTTGGCGCTGGTGACCGCTCTGGTGTCTTTCGTGACGTTGCTGCTGATCCCGATCCCGATGGTGCGGGAACTGGCGATCACCGCATCGCTCGGGGTGGCCTACAAGATCATCACCAACCTGCTGATGCTGCCCTTGCTGGCGTCCATGCTGCGGGTCGACGACAGGTACGCGGCGGCCCAGGAGGTTTCCCGGCAGCGCCGCAGCCGCTGGTTGCGTGGCCTGTCGCGGCTGGCCGAGTGGCGCAACGCGCAGTGGGTACTGGGCGTGGCGCTGGTGATCTTTCTGCTGGCGATCTGGCAAAGCCATGACCGTGTCGTCGGTTCGTTGCAGGCCGGAGCCCCGGAGTTGCGCGAGGATTCGCGCTTCAACCGCGACGCCGTGTCCATCGCCAACAACTATGACATTGGCCTGGACTGGCTCAGCGTGGTGTTCGAAGCCAGGCCGGGGGAGGCTGGCGAAGGCGTGCCGGCGGCGTGCGAGGATGTCGCCGCAGGCCAGTACCAGGACCGTTTCGTCTGGGCCATGCAGGGCGTGCCTGGCGTGCTGTCGGTAGCGTCGTTCTCCAGCAACCTGCGCCAGTTCAACGAGGGCTACAACGAAGGCAACCCGAAGATGGCCGTGGTGCCCATCGACCCGATGAACTACGCGGCGCTGGCCACCGAGGTGGCGCGCACTCCTGGACTGGTGCGTACCGACTGCAGCATGTCCGCGGTGCACCTGTACCTGGCCGACCACAAGGCGACGACGATCAACCGGGTGGTGGCGGCGGTCAAGGCGTTCCGTAGCGAGTATCCGCAACCGGACCTGGCGATCCGCCTCGCCTCGGGTAACGCCGGTGTCCTGGCGGCGATCAACGAGGAGGTGGAGAAGAGCGAGACGCCCATGCTGCTGTATGTCTATGCCGCGATCGCGTTGCTGGTGTTCGCGGTCTATCGCGACCTGCGCGCGGTGCTTGTGTGCTGCCTGCCGTTGACCATCGGTACGTTCATTGGCTACTGGTTCATGAAGGAGCTGCAGATCGGCCTGACCATCGCCACCTTGCCGGTGATGGTGCTGGCGGTGGGCATCGGCGTCGACTACGCCTTCTACATCTACAACCGCCTGCAACTGCACCTGGCCCATGGTCAGTCGATCACCAAGGCGGTCGAGTACGCGTTGCTCGAAGTGGGCGTGGCCACGATCTTCACCGCGATCACCCTGGCGGTGGGCGTCGCCACCTGGGCTTTCTCTGACCTGAAGTTCCAGGCGGACATGGGCAAGCTGCTGGCCTTCATGTTCATCGTCAACATGGTCATGGCCATGACCGTACTGCCGGCGTTCGCGGTCTGGCTGGAGCGGGTATTCCCGCGCAAGCGCCCCGTGCGCATGATCGGCGCGCTGCTGCACTGAGGAGAGAAACATGCGATTCAGGGGTTCATTGATCGCGGCGGTGCTCGCCGCGACATTGCCGTTGCTATCTGCCTGGGCCGAGCCCTTGCAGGCAGTGCCTGCCGTACAGGCGAGCAATGCCACGCAAGCGACCATGCTGGATGCCGTCTGGGCCGGGGAGCGCGTGGTCGCGGTCGGCGACCACGGCGTGGTCTTGCTGTCGGACGACCAGGGCAAGCGCTTCCGTCAGGCGCGTTCGGTGCCGGTATCCACTCAATTGACGGGGGTGTCCTTCGTGGACGCCCAGCGTGGCTGGGCGGTTGGCCATTGGGGCGCGATCCTGGCCACCACCGACGGTGGCGAGTCGTGGCAGATCCAGCGCTTGTCCAGCGACGAAGATCGGCCGCTGTTCGCCGTACATTTCTTCAACGCCCAACAGGGCGTTGCCGTGGGGCTGTGGTCGTTGCTGCTGACCACCGAGGATGGTGGCAAGACCTGGACCGAGCAATCGTTGCCGCCGCCGCCGGGTGCCAAGAAGGCCGACCTCAACCTGATGGGGCTGTTTGCCGACAGCCACGGCACGCTGTACGCCACCGCCGAGCATGGGCAGCTGTTGCACTCCGGGGACCATGGCAAAAGCTGGGGTTACCTGGATACCGGCTACACAGGCACCTTGTGGTCCGGGGCTGTGCTGAACGACGGCAGCCTGTTGCTCGGTGGCCAGCGCGGCACGTTGCTGCAGGGTGCCAACGAGGGGAAGGACTTGCGCAGGTTGCCCACCCACGGCAAAGGCTCCGTCACCGCCATGGCGGTAGCGGGTACCCGGGTGCTGGTGGTCGGGCTGGATGGGCTGATGATGCTGAGCGACGATGGCGGGCGCCATTTCCAGGAAAAGCAGTCGGCTGATGGCTTGTCGCTGACGGCGGTGCTGCTCGATGCCGAAGGGGCGCCTATCCTGTTTTCACGTCGCGGTGTCGTGCCCCGTCAGGAATGACGGTTGCTCATGGCGCTGCTGTTGCGCTGTTGCCAAGAGCATGCTGAACAAGAGCAGTCCGGGGTAGACCCGCAAGTACGAGCAACAGCATTTTCCACGGAGTTCTGCGCGATAGGCACCCATATGACCGGTTCTTTCTCCCCCTGGCCACGCCCCTCGGAAGCCGTGCGTGAACTTATTCGCAAGGGCGCCGAGCGTGCTCAGGCGCTGCCGCCGGAGTGGGTCGAGCGGCTGAACCAGGCGCTTTTCACTTCAGCGCAAGATGCGAAGTTGCTGGAAGACCCGGTCATCCTGGCTGCGTTTCGGCGCGCCAACAGGGCAGAGCTGCTGCACTGGGCCAACGCCAACATGCAGCGCCCGGGAGAGCCGGTGGAACCCTATGTGTCTGCCGACATGGTGGATACGGCGAGGGAGCTCGCGCACAGGGGGCTGTCCGAAATGTTGATGAATGTCGCAAGGTCGACACAGAACACCGCCTGGGAACTGTGGATGAAGATGGCGTTTGGCCTGACGCAAGATCCTGTGGTGCTCGAGGAATTGCTCGATGTGTCCTCGCGTTCGATCTCGGAATTCATCGACAGCAACATGCGTGTGATCACCCGGATCATCCTGGAAGAAAAGCACGCTCAGGCCCATGACGATCACGTGGACAAACGCGGCCTGGTCAGTCGCCTGCTCGACGGCCGCGATGTCGATGCCGAGCAGTTCGCCAGACGCCTGGGCTACAGCCTTGCGCAGAAGCACCAGGCCTTTCTGGTGTGGAGCGAGACGCCCGAAGCGCACATTCGTCCGCTGGAGGACATGGCGCGCGCGCTGGCAAGCCTCACGGGGGCGGGGGCGCCGCTGGTGGTGTTCGCCGGGCCTGCGACCTTATGGGGCTGGAGTGCTGCGACAAGGTCTCTGGACCTCAATGCGCTGCAAGACGTGGTTCGTCAGTACCCAGGCGTTCGTGCGGCACTGGGCGCCCCGGCGGCGGGGCTCAACGGTTTCCGTCGCTCCCACCTGGAAGCTTTGACCACCCAGCGGCTGATGGGGCGCCTGGCGGGCGCGCCGCCTGTGGCCAGTATCGATCAGGTAAGGATGGTGTCGTTGATGACTCAGGATGCCCGGGCGGCCAGGCAGTTTGTCTTGAGTACCCTGGGGCGCCTGGCCACAGAGCCGATGGCGCTGCAGCATTCGTTGCATGCATTCCTGGCCCATGGCTGCAACATCACCCAGACCGCCGAAGCGTTGGGTACGCATCGCAATACCTTGCTGCGGCGCCTGGAGCGCGCCCAGGACCTGCTGCCCATTCCATTTGCCGACCACCGCATCCAGATTGCCGCGGCGCTCGAGCTGGTGCTGTGGAGCACACCGCTCGAGGACGGCGAAAAGTAGTTCGCGGTCACCGTGGCATCGCCTTGATCCGTGCCTCGATCTTCGCCCGATCGATTGCTTCCGGCGTCACCCCTTGGCCGGGCGCGAGCTATGCCTGTCTACGAATGTTGCCGATCTGTCGCAGGCTCAATCCATACTTGTCGGCGAGCAGGCTGCGTGAAAGCCCGCTGGCGCTCTCCCTCTGGATCTGCTGGTTACGCAGCTGGCGTTGGAAGTGATCGGGCTTGGGGATCTCCAGGGCCAGGCCGGCGTAGCGCTGGATCAGCGCATCGAGCGCTTCGGGTGGCAACACATCGGCCAGTTTGGTGCGTTGGCGATGCTTGGGGATGTATTTGGGGCGTCCGCCAAAGGCACGGGTCAGCCGGTAGGCGCTGTCCAGGCCGATGCATTCGATCAGCGCCTGTAACGACTGAGGCAATTGAGTGATGTCGATGTTGCTCAGGTCTGGCATTTCCACGAAATGGTTCCTTCCGTCATTGGGTTTGGCAGACGCCGAGGCCCCGATGGGCTGCGGCTCTGGTTGCCACGGGATGGCCCGAGTGGCGTAGGCGGATTTTCGAACAGCGGTGGAAAGGGTCGCTAGGCGCGAAGCGGACCGGGGCTTGTAGCCGCCTTTGTCTGTTATTTGCGGGTAATAGGGCGACATGAAGTAGGAAATTCCTTCGCCCTTGCGCTGCAGGCCCCAAACTATCTAGAGAAGGGGTTCCATGATGGCTTATTGGGTGCGTTACCCAGATATGTAACCGAAGACACGGCTCGACACTGTCGTTGAGCAGGGGGCGGTCAGGAGGGTATTACGGCGTGAGACGCTGGCCGGAACTGCAGCGAGGGAAAGGCGGGCGAGGTATCATTGCGTCGGCTCCGCTGGAGCCTCATGTCCCCGATGTCGCAAGGAACCTCCGATGACACACGTGCAGCGCCTGAAATATTCGATCCTGATTATCCTGGTGGTCCTGGGGATCATGCTCGGCCTAAGTTACCTGCAGAAGCAGGGCACTATCAGCGAGCAGACGTTCCAGTACATCGCCATCGCCATTGCGGTGGTCGTGGTGGTAATCAACGGGATTCTGCGGCGCAAGGTGAAACCCTGAAGCGGGCCGGCCGGCATATCCTTGCCGGCCATGCGCTCAGCGCGAGGCAGGTTGCTCGAGTACGGCCTGGGCCTCAGGGTTCAGGCTGTAGCACTTGTCGCTGCCCAGGCTGATCACGCCCTCGCTGCACAGGCGCTTGAGCACTTCGCGCACGCTCAGGAAGGACAACGGAATATCCAATTGCTCGAGTTGCGCATGCACGCCGCGCACACCGATGCTGCGGCCATTGCGGCCGGCGGTGTGCAGGGCGTCGATGACCTTCAGCCGGATCAGGCTGGTGCGCAGGCCATAGGCGCGCAGCAGCTCGCGGATCTGTTCGTTGCCCACGCGTTCCTCCTGGGGGGCGGCGGCCTGGCTGGGTGCAGGCTGCGCCGCTAGCAACTGTTGCGGGTTGTACATGTGAATGCTCCTTTTCGTGGACTGTCCCGAAATCATGGGTGCCTCACATCTAAAGACGTTTGAGCGCGACAAATCTGCAACCCCCGATGAAAAAAATCTGACACGTTCTGTTGAAACGTTGTAGCGCCCCGTCGAACGTAAAATTTTCATCTGGCCATTCGTCTGTTCGGGATGACCCCGATAGCACGAGGAGTGCCTGTGATCTCTCTTCCCCTGTTTCGCCTGGGCCTCGCCGCCGCCCTGGTCGCTTCCAGCCTGACCCTGCAGGCGCGGGAGGTCGATGGCGAGGCTTCCGCGCAGATCCGTCGCACCAGCTTCGGCGTGCCGCATATCCTGGCCAAGGACGAGCGCGGCCTGGGTTACGGCATCGGCTACGCCTATGCCCAGGACAACCTGTGCCTGCTGGCCGGCGAGGTGCTGACGGTCAATGGCGAGCGCTCCCGTTATTTCGGTGCCGATGGCAAGACGATCGAGCAGCGTGACAACCTCTCCAGTGACCTGTTCTTTACCTGGCTCAACGAACCTGCGGCGGTAGACAGTTTCCTCAAGGCGCAGCCGGTGGCGGTGCGCGACCTGCTTGATGGTTATGCCAACGGCTACAACCGTGCCCTGGGTGAGCGACGGGCCGAGGGGCTGCCGGCCGAGTGCGGGGCAGGGGAGTGGCTACGGCCGATCACCAGCCGCGACCTGGTCAAGCTGACCCGACGCTTGCTGGCCGAGGGCGGTGTGGGGCAATTCGTCGAGGCCGTGGTCGCCGCGACGCCCCCCAAGCTGGCGGCGCAGCGCCCGGCGGTCGACTACAGCGTGGCCTTGGCGCGACAGGCGCAGTTCGCCGCCGAGCGTGGCAGCAATGCCGTGGCCGTGGGCGCCGAGCGTTCGGCCAATGGCCGTGGGCTGCTGCTGGCCAATCCGCACTTCCCGTGGGTTGGCGGGCTGCGTTTCTATCAGATGCAGTTGACCATCCCCGGGCAGCTGGATGTGATGGGGGCGGCGTTGCCGGGCCTGCCGGTGGTCAATATCGGTTTCAACCGGCACCTGGCCTGGACCCACACGGTCGACACCTCCAAGCATTTCACCCTCTACCGTCTGCAACTGGACCCCAAGGACGCCACCCGCTACCTGTATGACGGCCAGTCGCTGGCGCTGGAGCGCAAGCTGCTGAAGGTCACGGTGAAGGGTGAGGACGGTACGCTCAGCCAGGTGGAGCGCACGATCCACCTGTCGAAGTTCGGCCCGGTGGTGCAATGGCCCGGCCGTCTGGACTGGGACAATCACGCTGCCTACAGCCTGCGCGACGCAAACCTCGACAACACTCGGGTATTGCAGCAGTGGTACCGGATCAACCGCGCCGACAGCCTGCAGGCGCTGAAGGCGTCGGTGGGGCAGTTGCAGGGTATCCCCTGGGTCAACACCCTGGCGGTGGATGCTGCGGGCCAGGCCTTGTACTTGAATCAGTCGGTGGTGCCCTATGTCGATCAAGGGATGCTGGAGCAGTGCAGCAACCCGGGCGCGTCGGGCCCGCTGGTGGTCCTCGACGGGTCGCGCAGCGCCTGCCAGTGGAAGGTGGATGCGCAGGCGGCCCAGCCGGGTATCTTCCCGGCCAACCTGCTGCCGAGCCTGGAGCGGCGCGATTATGTACAGCACGCCAACGATTCGGCGTGGATGGCCAATCCGGCCCAGCCGTTGACCGGCTTCTCGCCCTTGGTCAGCCGTGCCGACCAGCCCCTGGGCCTGCGCAGCCGCTTTGCCCTGCAGCGCCTGCAAGGCAAGGGCAAGCTGGGTGTCGCCGAACTGCAGCGCATGGTGTTCGATGACGAGGTGTATCAGGCCAGCCTGCTGATGCCGGACCTGTTGCAATGGTGCAAGGGCGTGGAGGCGGACATTCAGTCGGTGTGCGCCAGCCTGCAGGCGTGGACCGGCAAGGCCGACCAGGATAGCGGTATCGGCCTGGTTCATTTCATCAACATCGCCGGCGCGTTGGCCGAGCATCCGCACAGCTGGCGCGTGCCGTTCGACCCGGCCGACCCGTTGCACACGCCTCGTGGCCTGGCGGTAGAACAGGCTGCGGTGCGCAAGCTGCTGCGCGAGGCGGCGCTGGCGTCGCTGCAACAGGTGGGTGAAGCAGGCATCGCCGCCGACCAGCGTTGGGGGCAGATCCAGCAGGCCGCCGATGGCACGCCGGTGCCCGGCGGCCCACAGGCGCTGGGTGTCTACAACGCGATGGTCAGTGTGCCGGTGGGGCCGGGCAAGCGCCTGGTGGTCAGTGGTTCGAGCTATCTGCAGGTGGTCAGCTTCACCGAGCAGGGGCCCCAGGCCCAGGGGCTGCTGGCGTTTTCGCTGTCGAGCGAGAAGGCCTCGGCGCATGCCGCCGACCAGACACGGGCCTTCGCGGCCAAGCAGCTGGCGCCGATTCCGTTCACCGAGGCGCAGATCAAGGCTGATCCGCAGTATCGGCAGTACGTGATCAGCGAGCGAGACAAGGGACGGGTGGTCAGCGCCCAATAACTTGATTGACCGCATCGCCGGCAAGCCGGCCCCACAGGGAAAGCGCAAATCCAAGCGTGCGCGGTCCTGTGGGAGCCGGCTTGCCGGCGATGGGCTGCAGGGCAGCCCCAATGCAAAGTGCCGGGTTCAGGAAAACTCGAACGGCGCTAGCTGGAAACCCTGTTCATCCACCTGCAACGCCCAGCCACGCCGATCCCAGTCGCCCAGCACGATGCGCCGTGCCGGCTGGCCGTCAACCACCAGCTTGTGTAGCGCCGGTCGATGGGTATGGCCGTGGACCAGGGTGCGCACGCCGTGGGCGGCCATCACCTTGGGCACTTCCTCGGGGGTGACATCGACGATCTCGGTGCTCTTCATGCGTGTCTGCGCGCTGCTTTCGCTGCGCAGCTTGCGCGCCAGCTTGTGCCGCGTGCCCAGCGGCAGGTGCCGCAGGATCCACAGGGTCAGCGGGTTGCGCAGGTAGCGGCGCAGCTTCATGTAGGCCACGTCACGGGTGCACAGGGTGTCGCCGTGCATCAGCAACACCGCCTCACCACCGAGTTCGACCACGCTGGGGTCGGCCAGCAGGGTGCAGCCGGCGGCGTCGCAGAACGCCTGGCCAATGAGAAAGTCACGGTTGCCGTGCATCAGGTACACGGCCGTGCCGCTGTCGCTCAACCGGCGCAGGGCCTGGCAGATCGACTGCTGGAAGGGCGTCATGGCATCGTCGCCGATCCAGGCCTCGAAGAAATCACCGAGGATGTACAGCGCCTTGGCGTGGCGGGCGCGACCGTCGAGCAGATCAAGAAACGCCCGGGTAATGTCCGGGCGTTCTTCTTGCAGGTGCAGATCGGAGATCAGCAGTATCACTCAATGATCTCGGCTTTCTCGATGATCACGTCGTCCTTCGGCACGTCCTGGTGGCCGGCCTTGGAACCGGTGGCGACCTTCTCGATGGCGTCGACGATTTCCTTGCCTTCGATCACTTCACCAAACACCGCGTAGCCCCAGCCCTGGACGTTCTTGCCGCTGTGGTTGAGGAAGTCGTTGTCGGAGGCGTTGATGAAGAACTGCGCGGAGGCCGAGTGCGGCTCCATGGTGCGCGCCATGGCGATGCTGTACTTGGTGTTCTTCAGGCCGTTGTCGGCTTCGTTCTGGATGCTGGCGCGGGTTTTCTTCTGGCTCATGCCAGCCTCGAAACCGCCGCCCTGGATCATGAAGCCCTTGATCACGCGGTGGAACACGGTGCCATCGTAGTGGCCTTCCTTGACGTACTGAACGAAGTTTTCGGTGGTCAGCGGGGCTTTCTCGGCATTCAGTTGCAGGACGATATCGCCGTGGTTGGTGCTCAGTTTGACTTTGGACATGCTGAAATTCGCTCTTTCAAGGCATTCGGGAAATTGGGTGCGCGGTGCGCACGGAACAACCTGACGCAGGATCAGGCAGCCGCGGCACACGCCACTGCGGCGCCATTCTGCCGGATTGTGGACCGCTGCGGCGACAAAACGCGCCACTTTGTCGGTGCTCCGGCTGTCAGCAGCTTGACTGCTTCGGCTATGATAGGCCCTTTGATTCAATCGGCCTACCCGGCCGGCTACCTGCATTCAAGGACACTATGAGCAAGCCCACTGCCGACAACGCGCCAAACGCCGCTGCCAAAGGCGCCCCCGCCGTCCCTGTGAACTTCCTGCGGCCGATCGTCCAGGCCGACCTGGACGCGGGCAAGCACCAGAGCATCGTCACCCGTTTCCCGCCCGAGCCCAATGGCTACCTGCACATCGGCCACGCCAAGTCGATCTGCGTCAACTTCGGCCTGGCCAAGGAATTCGGCGGCGTCTGCCACCTGCGTTTCGACGATACCAACCCGGCCAAGGAAGACCAGGAGTACATCGACTCCATCCAGCGTGACGTCAAGTGGCTGGGCTTCGAATGGGCAGGCCCGGTGCGCTATGCCTCGGACTATTTCGAGCAGCTGCACGCCTGGGCCGTGGAGCTGATCAAGTCGGGCAACGCCTACGTCTGCGACCTGACCCCCGAGCAAGCCAAGGAATACCGCGGCAGCCTGACCGAGCCAGGCAAGAACAGCCCGTTCCGCGAGCGCAGCATCGAGGAAAACCTGGACCTGTTCGCCCGCATGAAGGCTGGCGAGTTCAAGGACGGCGAGCGCGTGCTGCGCGCCAAGATCGACATGGCCTCGCCGAACATGAACCTGCGCGACCCGATCCTGTACCGCATCCGCCATGCCCACCACCACCAGACCGGTGACAAGTGGTGCATCTACCCCAACTATGACTTCACCCACGGTCAGTCGGACGCCATCGAAGGCATCACCCACTCGATCTGCACCCTGGAGTTCGAAAGCCACCGTCCGCTGTACGAATGGTTCCTCGACAAGCTGCCGGTGCCGGCGCACCCGCGCCAGTACGAGTTCAGCCGCCTGAACCTGAACTACACCATCACCTCCAAGCGCAAGCTCAAGCAGCTGGTGGACGAAGGCCACGTCGAGGCCTGGGACGATCCGCGCATGTCGACCCTGTCGGGCTACCGCCGCCGCGGCTACACCCCGGCCTCGATCCGCAACTTCTGCGAGATGATCGGCACCAACCGTTCCGACGGCGTGGTCGACATGGCGATGCTCGAGTTCAGCATCCGTGACGACCTCGACCGCACCGCGCCGCGCGCCATGTGCGTGCTGCGCCCGCTGAAGGTGGTGATCACCAACTATCCCGAGGGCCAGGTCGAGCAGCTCGAACTGCCGCGCCATCCGAAGGAAGACATGGGCGTGCGCGTGCTGCCCTTCGCCCGCGAGCTGTACATCGACCGCGACGACTTCATGGAAGAGCCGCCCAAGGGCTACAAGCGCCTGGAGCCGGCCGGTGAAGTGCGCCTGCGCGGCAGTTACGTGATCCGCGCCGACGAGGCGATCAAGGACACTGACGGCAACATCGTCGAGCTGCGCTGCTCGTACGACCCGGACACCCTGGGCAAGAACCCCGAAGGCCGCAAGGTCAAGGGCGTGATCCACTGGGTGCCGGCCGAAGGCAGCATCGAGTGCGAAGTGCGCCTGTACGACCGCCTGTTCCGCTCCGCCAACCCGGAGAAGACCGAAGACGGCGGCACGTTCCTCGACAACATCAATCCCGATTCGCTGCAGGTGCTCAGTGGTTGTCGCGCGGAACCTTCCCTGGGCCAGGCCCAACCGGAAGACCGCTTCCAGTTCGAGCGCGAAGGCTACTTCTGCGCCGACCTGAAAGACTCCCAGCCGGGTCGCCCGGTGTTCAACCGCACCGTGACCCTGCGCGATTCGTGGGGCAGCTGAGGAACCTTCGTGCTTACCATCTACAACACGCTGAGCAAGACCAAGGAAGTTTTCAAGCCGCTGGACGGCAACAAGGTGCGCATGTACGTGTGCGGCATGACCGTATACGACTACTGCCACCTGGGCCACGGCCGCAGCATGGTGGCCTTCGACCTGGTCACCCGCTGGCTGCGCAAGAGCGGCTATGAACTGACTTATGTGCGCAACATCACCGACATCGACGACAAGATCATCAACCGGGCCAACGAGAACGGCGAGTCGTTCGACGCGCTGACCGCCCGCATGATCGACGCGATGCACGAGGACGAGCGCCGCCTGAGTATCCTCAAGCCGGACCTGGAGCCGCGTGCCACCGACCATATCCCCGGCATGCACGCGATGATCCAGACCCTGATCGACAAGGGCTACGCCTACGCGCCGGGTAATGGCGACGTGTACTACCGGGTCGGCAAGTTCGTCGGCTACGGCAAGCTGTCGCGCAAGAAGATCGAAGACCTGCGCATCGGCGCGCGCATCGAAGTCGACGAGGCCAAGCAGGATCCGCTCGACTTCGTCCTGTGGAAGGGCGTCAAGCCCGGCGAGCCCTACTGGGACTCGCCGTGGGGCCCGGGCCGCCCGGGCTGGCACATCGAGTGCTCGGTGATGTCCACCTGCTGCCTGGGCGAGAGCTTCGACATCCACGGTGGCGGCAGCGACCTGGAGTTCCCGCACCACGAGAACGAGATCGCCCAGAGCGAGGCGGCCACCGGCAAGCAATACGCCAACGCCTGGATGCACTGCGGCATGATTCGCATCAACGGCGAGAAGATGTCCAAGTCGTTGAACAACTTCTTCACCATCCGCGATGTACTCGACAAGTACCACCCGGAAGTGGTGCGTTACCTGCTGGTGGCTAGCCACTACCGTAGCGCGATCAACTACTCCGAGGACAGCCTGCGCGACGCCAAGGGCGCGCTCGAGCGCTTCTACCATGCGCTGCGAGGCCTGCCGCGCGTGGCTGCCCAGGGTGGCGAGGCATTCGTCGAGCGTTTCACCGTGGCGATGAACGACGACTTCGGCACACCTGAGGCCTGCGCCGTGTTGTTCGACCTGGTGCGCGAGATCAACCGCCTGCGTGACAGCGACCCCGAGGCCGCCGCTGGCCTGGCGGGTCGTCTGCGAGAGCTGGGGGATGTGCTGGGTGTGCTCCAGCTGGAAGCCGATGACTTCCTGCGCGCCGGCGCCGAGGGCAAGGTCGATGCCGCTGAAGTGGAGGCGCTGATCCAGGCGCGTCTGCAGGCGCGCAGCGACAAGAACTGGGCCGAGTCCGACCGCATCCGCGACCAGCTGGCCGCCATGGGCGTGGTGCTGGAAGACAGCAAGGGCACCACCACCTGGCGCCTGGCTGACTGATCGCCAGAGGGGCTGCTGCGCAGCCCTTTCGTCGCGGTGGCTCCTACACTCAGGCCATGCGCCTTCCCTGTGGGAGCCGGCTTGCCGGCGAAAGGGCCGCAAAGCGGCCCCTCTCTTTATTGAGCAACCCCAGCCAATGGGCAGTGCAGCACCAATCTCGCTCCACCCAGCTCGCTGGCCCCCACTTCCAAGCTGAACCCGTGCAGGTCGACGATCGCCGCGACGATCGACAGCCCCAGCCCGAAGCCCGCATGACGATGGCCTTCCTCGCTGCGGTAGAAGCGCTTCAACACTGCCTCGCGCTCATCCGCCGGAATCCCCGGTCCACTGTCCTCGACTGCAATATGCACGCCGGCCTCGTCCTCGCTGGCGACGATACGTACCTGTCCGCCCTCGGGGGTGAATTTGATCGCGTTGCCCACCAGGTTGGCCAGTGCCTCGAACAGCAACTCCCGGTCGCCATGCAGCGCCGCCAGCTGCGCAGGCTGCTCCAGGTGCAGGCGAATGCCGCCATCCTCGGCCAGCGGCAGGTAGAAGTCATGCAGCTCCACCAGCAACGCCTGCGGGTCGAGCCGGACAAAGCCGGCGCGGCGCTGGCGGTCTTCCAGTTCGCTGATGCGCAGCAGGCCGCGAAAGCGTGCCATTAGCGTGTCGGTCTCGCCGATCGCCTGGTCCAGCGCCGCGCCTTCGGCGGAGTCGCTGCCGCTTTGCTGGCGGATGCGGTAGAGCTGGGCACGCAGGCGTGTCAGCGGAGTGCGCAGGTCGTGGGCGATATTGTCACAGACGCCCTTGACCTCGTGCATCAGCCGCTCGATGCGATCGAGCATGGCGTTGACGATGGCGGCGAGCATGTCCAGTTCATCGCGCCGGGCCGACAGGGGCAGGCGGTGGGTGAGGTCGCCGGCGACGATCAGCTCGGCCTGGGCCTGGATCGCACGGATGCGCTTGAGCGGCCTGCGCCGCAGCAGGTACCAGCCGGCGAAGCCCGGGATCAAGGTCAGCGAGATACCCCAGAGCAGGGCGTCGAGGATGATCCTCGTCACCACGAACAGCGAGCCGTTGTCGCGCACCAGCACCAACCAGCGACCATCCTGCACCTTGATCGCCACGGCATCGCAGCTATCGCGGGGCAGGTGGGGATCGTCGGCGTCCAGGCAACGCTTGAGTTCATGGACCTTGCCGTCCAGGCCCAGCTCCGAGGGTATCGCACGGATGCGCCCGCCGATCGGGTTGAGCTGGGCGTCGAACAGGCCGTAGGCGTCGAAGCTGCGTTCCTCGAAGGCCTGGCTTGCCACCAGCGCGTCGTCCAGCTGCTTGCCGCTCATGTGAGCGAACAGGTGCTGGCGTTGCAGCATCGAGTGGCGGGTGAGCTTGTTCAGGTAGCTGGTGACCTCGAAGTACAGCACCCCCATGAGGATGCTGCTCCAGGCCACGAACAGGAAACTGTACAGCGCCAGCAGACGGCTGGTTGAGGAGCTCCAGCCCTTAGACGGGTTCGGCAATGGCATAGCCGGAGCCCCGCACGGTGCGAATCAGCGGGTTCTGGCCGGGCGAGTCGATCTTCTTGCGCAGGCGGCCGATATGCACGTCGATCAGGTTGGTGCCGGGGTCGAAGTGGTAACCCCAGACCTCCTCGAAGATCATCATCCGGGTGATCACCTGGCCGGAGTGGCGCATCAGGTACTCGAGCAGCTTGTACTCGGTGGGCAGCAGGTTCAGCGCCTGTTCGCCGCGGCGGGCTTCGTGGCTGATCAGGTCCAGCTCGAGGTCGGCGACCTGCAGGCGGGTCTGGGTCATCGGCACGCTGTTGCGGCGCAGCAGCACCTCGACCCGGGCGGCCATCTCGTCGGAGGCGAACGGTTTGGTCAGGTAGTCGTCACCGCCGGCGCGCAGGCCGCGCACACGCTCGTCGACGTCCGACAGGGCGCTGATCATCAGGATTGGCGTGGCGATCTTCAGGTTGCGCAGGGTGGTGACGATGGTCAGGCCGTCGACCTCGGGCAGCATGCGGTCCAGGGTGATCAGGTCGTAGCCGCCGGCGATGGCCTTGGCCAGGCCTTCACGGCCATTGTCGGCCCAGTCGACTTCCAGACCGTGGCTGGACAGTTCGGCGACGATTTCCTGGGCGGTGACAGCGTCGTCTTCGATGGTCAGTACGCGTGGCATGCTGGTTCCTGGGCGGCGAGTGGAGACTTGATTGTGCCAAAGAATAGACAACCGGCGATTTAAGAAAAATTCATCTACGCAACACCGCCGTGGCCGACCGGGCGATGGCGTGTCGGCAAAGAAAAGGGGCGCGCCATTGCTGGCACGCCCCTTTCTCATGACGGCACAGGCTTAGACGACCTTGACGATCCAGCCCGCTGGCGCCTCGACGTCACCGCTCTGAATGCCGGTCAGCTCGGCATACAGTTTTTGCGTCACAGGGCCTACCTCGGTCTCGCTGTGGAACACATGCAGCTTGCCGTTGTACTGGATGCCACCGATCGGCGTGATCACCGCCGCGGTGCCGCAGGCACCGGCTTCGACGAAACGGTCGAGCTTGTCGATTTCCACGTCGCCTTCGATGACCTTCAGGCCCAGGCGCGATTCGGCCAGTTCCATCAGCGACAGGCGGGTGATGCCTGGCAGTACCGAGACCGACTTCGGCGTGACGAATTCGTTGTTGGCGGTGATGCCGAAGAAGTTGGCCGAACCGACTTCCTCGATTTTCTTGTGGGTCAGCGGGTCGAGGTAGATGCAGTCGGCGAAGCCGGCTTTCTTGGCTTCGTAGCCTGGCTGCAGGCTGGCCGCATAGTTACCGCCGACCTTGGCCGCGCCGGTGCCTTGCGGGGCGGCACGGTCGAAGTCGGAGATGAGGAATTTGTGCGGGGTCATGCCGCCCTTGAAGTACGAGCCGACCGGGATGGCGAAGACCGAGAAGATGAACTCGGGGGCGGTGCGCACGCCGATGTTGTCGCCGGTACCGATCACGAACGGACGCAGGTACAGGGCGCCCTTGCCGTGCGGTGGAACGAACTTTTCGTTGGCCTTGACCACCTGCTTGCAGGCCTCGATGAACTGTTCGGTCGAAACCCGTGGCATCAGCAGGCGGTCGCAGCTGCGCTGCATGCGCGCGGCGTTCTGGTCCGGGCGGAACAGGTTGATCGAGCCATCCTTGCAGCGGTAGGCCTTCAGGCCTTCGAAGCACTGCTGGCCATAGTGCAGGGCAGTGGAGCCTTCACTGATGTGCAGCACGTTGTCTTCGGTCAGGGTGCCCTTGTCCCACTCGCCGTTACGCCATACGGACAGGTAACGCTTGTCGGTCTTGATGTAGTCGAAACCCAGCTTGTCCCAGTTAATGCTTTCGTTACTCATGACACCCTCATTGCTCTTGCCCGAACACGGCGGGCTGCTTTTATATGCGCACCCCGCCACCTTAATACATCCGGCGCGGATCGGGAACTGTAGGAGATGTGCAGGAGATCTGTAGGAGTGGGTCACGCGTTTCAGCGCAAGCGCCGATTCCAATCGCCGCCATGATCGCGCCAGCAAGCCTCTTCGCTGTCGAAGCGCACATGCCGAGCGACATGGTCCAGCGCGATGCCTGCGGCGCTCAGTGCCTGGGCCGTCAGCGCGATCATCCGCGCCTTGTCCGCGCCGGCCAGCGCGCGGGCCTTGTCGGTATCGTCGGTGAACACCCAGGTGATGCGCAGGCTGGCGGGGAAGTCGTCGAGGTCCACCTGGTGGGTGAGCCAGGCGAAACCGACGATCTCGCCCTGGGCGGTGGCGCAGGCGTCGGTCAGGCAGGCGACCATCTCCCGCTCCAGGCGCGCCAGGGCACGCTTGCCGCTGGCCATCAGACGTTGTCGATCTGCTGGCAGAAGCGCAGGCGGTTGCCGAACGGGTCGGACACCTGCATCTCCAGGCCCCAGTCGACCGCCTCGGCCTGCGGGCGGGCGTAGCCGTAGCGCTTAGCCAGTAGTTCGCGCTCCAGCGCCTTGAGATCCTCGACCCGGGCGAATACCGCCGAGCCCGGCGTGGCGTCGCCGTGATGCTCGGACAGGTGCAGGATCAGCCCGTCGCGGTGGATCTGCATGTACAGCGGCAGGTCTGGGGCGAAGCGGTGTTCCCAGTCGAGCTGGAAACCCAGGAAATCAAGGTAGAACTCCCGGGCCTTGTCGACCGAGAAGATCCGCAGGATCGGAATGGCGGGGGCGAATTGCATGGGGGCGTCCTTGGCTCGAAAAGGGGCAGGGCGGTCACTTTAGCGCACTTCGCCACGCCGGCAGGCACTTGAATCGCGCGTCGGGAAGCAACCGCTCTGGCCCGCAGCCTCGCGACATGACTGACGGTCCGAAAGTTTCATCATCGTTCATCTGCGCAGTTGGCCCGCTCCCTGCTATATCCCTCCAGCGAATATTGATCGAGTGGTCAGCCCGGCGCGCCTGCAAGCGCCCGGCGCAGGGCCCTCATACGGCCGTCAGGCCATGGATTTCAGGGGTTTGAGGATGTCGTTGGCGCAGCAGATCGACCCACCGCAGGCAGACCCGGGCTGGAGCGCCCACCTGCAGTTGCGCTTCGTCCAGCGCGAGGGCGTGACCCGCCTTGGTGCGCGGCGTCATGTCGGACCTCTTTTGGTGCAGCGACCGTTCTATCCGGAAGGGGCGCCATGCCATGTCTATGTGCTGCACCCGCCTGGAGGCATCGTCGCCGGTGACCGCCTCGAACTGGATGTCCACCTCGAGCCCGGCAGCCATGCCTTGCTGACCATGCCCGGCGCGAGCAAGTTCTACCGCAGCATCGGCCCCACCGCGCGGCTCGCCCAGCGCTTTCACCTCGCCGCCGGCAGCACCCTGGAATGGCTGCCCCAGGACAGCATCTTTTTCAACGGCGCCCGGGCCTGCCTCGACAGCCGTTTCAGCCTCGAGCCCGGCGCGCGCCTGCTGGCCTGGGAGACGCTGTGCCTGGGCCGTCCGGTGATGAACGAGCGCTTCGAGGAGGGCGCGCTGGACAGCCGCCTGCGCATCGAACTGCCCGGCGAACCGGGCCTGCACGAGCGCCTGCGCATCGAGGGCGGGCTACTGGGCAAGGTGGCCGAGCACCCGTTGCTCGCCACCTTCTGCGCAGTACCCGCAGATCAGGCGGTGCTGGAGCGGGTGCGCCAGATTCTCGACGAACTCGACACTCCAGCCGGCGCGACGCTGCTCGGCCCACTGCTGGTGATCCGCCTGCTCGACCACGACAACCAACACCTGCAACGCAATCTGCAGCGCCTCTGGCACCTGCTGCGCCCGGCCGTGCTTGGCCTGGCGCCGTGCCCGCCGCGCATCTGGGCCACCTGAGAGAGCCGCCATGGAGCTGACCCCGCGAGAGAAAGACAAACTGCTGCTGTTCACCGCCGCCTTGCTGGCCGAGCGGCGCCTGGCCCGTGGCCTGAAACTGAACTACCCGGAGGCGGTGGCGCTGATCAGCGCCGCGGTGCTCGAAGGTGCCCGCGATGGCCGCACGGTGGCTGAGCTGATGAGCTTGGGCCGCGAGGTGCTTGTGCGCGAGCAGGTGATGGCCGGTGTGCCGGAAATGCTGCACGACGTCCAGGTCGAAGCGACCTTCCCCGACGGTACCAAGCTGGTGACCGTGCATGAACCCATCGTTTGAGGAGGCCGGCATGATCCCCGGAGAAGTCCAGGTCGCCGCAGGCGACATCGAGCTCAATGTCGGCCGCCAGAGCGTCAGCGTCAGCGTGGCTAACCATGGTGACCGCCCGGTGCAAGTGGGCTCGCACTACCACTTTTACGAAGTCAACGACGCCCTGGTGTTCGAGCGCGAGCCGACCCGCGGCTATCGCCTGGACATCCCGGCCGGCACCGCAGTGCGCTTCGAGCCAGGACAAGCGCGCACCGTGCAACTGGTGGCCTACGCCGGCAAGCGCGAGGTGTACGGCTTTCAGGGCAAGGTGATGGGCGTATTGGAGGGCAGGGCATGAGCCGCATTTCCCGCCAGGCCTACGCCGACATGTTCGGGCCTACCGTCGGTGACCGCGTGCGCCTGGCCGACACCGCACTGTGGGTGGAGGTGGAAAAGGACTTCACGATCTACGGCGAGGAGGTCAAGTTCGGTGGCGGCAAGGTAATCCGCGATGGCATGGGCCAGGGTCAGATGCTCGCCGCCGAGGCCATGGACCTGGTGCTGACCAATGCGCTGATCATCGACCACTGGGGCATCGTCAAGGCTGATATCGGCGTCAAGCATGGCCGTATCGCCGCCATCGGCAAGGCCGGCAACCCCGATGTGCAGCCCGGTGTCACGGTACCGGTGGGGCCGGGCACCGAGGTGATCGCCGCCGAAGGCAAGATCGTCACCGCCGGCGGCATCGACTCGCATATCCACTTCATCTGCCCGCAGCAGGTGGAAGAGGCGCTGACCAGCGGCGTGACCACCTTCATCGGCGGCGGCACCGGCCCGGCCACCGGCACCAACGCCACCACCTGCACCCCTGGGCCCTGGTACCTGGCGCGCATGCTCCAGGCCGCCGACTGCCTGCCGATCAACATCGGCCTGCTGGGCAAGGGCAATGCCTCGCGGCCCGAAGCCCTGCGCGAGCAGATCGCCGCTGGCGCCGTGGGCCTCAAGCTGCACGAGGACTGGGGCTCGACGCCGGCCGCCATCGACTGTTGCCTGGGCGTGGCCGAGGAAATGGACATCCAGGTGGCGATCCATACCGACACCCTCAACGAGTCGGGCTGCATCGAGGACACCCTGGCCGCCATCGGCGAGCGCACCATCCACACCTTCCACACCGAAGGGGCGGGCGGCGGCCACGCGCCGGACATCATCCGCGCTGCGGGCCAGGCCAACGTGCTGCCGTCCTCGACCAACCCGACGCTGCCCTACACCGTGAACACGGTGGACGAGCACCTGGACATGCTCATGGTCTGCCACCACCTGGATCCGAGTATCGCCGAGGACGTCGCCTTCGCCGAATCGCGCATCCGCCGCGAGACCATCGCCGCCGAGGACATCCTCCACGACATGGGCGCCTTCGCCATGACCTCGTCCGACTCCCAGGCCATGGGCCGGGTCGGCGAGGTGGTGCTGCGCACCTGGCAGGTGGCGCACCAGATGAAGCTGCGCCGTGGCCCGCTGGCCCCGGACAGCAGCTACAGCGACAACTTCCGGGTCAAGCGCTACATCGCCAAGTACACCATCAACCCGGCGCTGACCCACGGCATTGCCCACGAGGTCGGCTCGGTGGAGGTGGGCAAGCTGGCCGACTTGGTGCTGTGGGCCCCGGCGTTCTTCGCGGTCAAGCCGGCGCTGGTACTCAAGGGCGGGATGATCGCCACGGCGCCGATGGGCGATATCAATGGCTCGATCCCGACCCCGCAACCGGTGCATTACCGGGCGATGTTCGGCGCCCTGGGCGCGGCCCGGCATGCCACGCGCATGACCTTCCTGCCCCAGGCTGCACTGGACCGCGGCCTGCCCGAGGAGCTGAAACTGCAGAGCCTGATCGGCGTGGCCCACGGCTGTCGGCGGGTACGCAAGGCCGACATGCTCCTCAACTCCCTGCAACCGCTGATCGAAGTCGACGCGCAGACCTACCAGGTACGCGCCGACGGCGAGCTGCTGGTGTGCGAGCCGGCGCACGAGTTGCCGCTGGCGCAGCGTTATTTCCTGTTTTGAAGGAGCGAACATGATTGTCCTGACCCGCCGGATCACTGAGTCCGAAGCCATCACCGGCACCGTCACCCTCGATGTCGACAGCCGCATCAAGAGCCGCCTGCGCGTCACCCTCGACGATGGCCGCGAAGCCGGGCTGATGCTCGAGCGCGGCCATCTGCTGCGCGGCGGCGAACTGCTGGCCGATGCCGATGGCCAACAGGTCATTCGCGTGTTCGCCGCGCCCGAGGCGGTCTCGACCGTGCGCTGCGCCGACCCGCACCTGCTGGCCCGCGCCGCCTACCACCTGGGCAACCGCCATGTGCCGCTGCAGATCGAGCCGGGCCTGCTGCGCTTCCAGCACGACCATGTGCTCGACGACATGCTGCGTGGCCTGGGGTTGGAGGTGGTAGCCGAACAGGCGCCGTTCGAGCCCGAGGCCGGTGCCTACCAGAGTGCCGCTCATAGCCATTCCCACGGCCACGACCATCCGTTCGTGCGCCTGCCAGCCCATTCCTGACCTTACCCTGGAGCCCACAATGAAAAAGACTTTCGCCCTGGTACTGCTGATGGTGGCCTTGCCGGCCTTCGCCCATCCCGGCCACGACAGCAACCCGTTGCAGGATGGCCTGCTGCACCCGCTGACCGGCCTCGATCACTTGCTGATGCTGCTCGGCACCGGTGTACTCGCCGCCCTCACGCGGCGCAACCTGACCTTGCCATTGGCGACCTTGGCGGCGATGTTCGGCGGCGCGGTGTGTGGCCATCTGTTCGGCGATGTGGTGGGCATGGAGCAAATGATCCTCGGCTCGCTGCTGGTGGCCGCCGCCGCCATGCTGCTGCCGAGCCGTCAGTTGCTGCTGTCGCTGATCATGCCGGTGTTCGCCCTGTTCCACGGTTGGGCCCATGGCGTGGAAGCCACCCCCAGCGCGTTCTGGCAGTTCAGTGCCGGTTTCGTCACGGTCAGCGGCCTGTTGCTGGCGGCGGGCTTTGGCGTCGGTTGCCTGCTGCGGCGCCATGCCGGCCTGCAGAAGGCTTTCGGCGGCGGCCTGCTAGCGGGCGCCGCGCTGGTGCTGGCCGGCTGATGCACAGCGATCTGGCGCTGCTGCGCTTGCTGCAACTGGCAAGCCCCGGTTTGCCGGTAGGCGGCTTCACCTACTCGCAAGGTCTGGAATGGGCTGTGGAAGCCGGTTGGGTGAAGGACGCCAACGGCTTCGCTGCCTGGCAGCGCGAGCAGTTGCACGACACCCTCGGCTACCTCGACTGGCCGTTGCTGGCGCGTCTGTACAAGGCCTGTCAGGCGGACGATGCCGACGCCTTCGCGCACTGGAGCCAGTTTCTTTTGGCCAACCGCGAGACCGCCGAACTGCGCCTGGAGGAACGCCAGCGCGGCAGCGCCCTGGCGCGTCTGCTCGATGGCTGGCAACTGGGGCAGGAGCCGGCCTGGCGCGCCAGCCTCGAGCTCAGCCAGCTGGGTGGCATGGCCTGGCTCGGGGCGCACTGGTCGATTCCGCTGCGCCAGCTCGCCCTGGGCCATGGCTTCGCCTGGCTCGAAGGCGCGGTGATGGCGGGGGTGAAGCTGGTGCCGTTCGGCCAGCAGGCCGCCCAGACCCTGCTGCGCGACCTGGGCGAGGCACTGCCTGCCGTGCTCGATCATGCCTTGGCCCTGAACGACGAACAGCTCGGCGGCGGCCTGCCGCTGCTGGCCATCGCTTCGTCGCGCCATGAAACCCAATACACCCGTTTGTTCCGTTCCTGAGGACTGCCACGATGCAAAACTACCAGCAACCCCTGCGTGTCGGCGTCGGCGGCCCGGTCGGCTCCGGCAAGACCGCGCTGCTCGAAGCCCTGTGCAAGGCCATGCGTGATCACTACCAGATCGCCGTGGTGACCAACGACATCTACACCAAGGAAGACCAGCGCATCCTCACCGAAGCCGGGGCCCTGGAGCCTGAGCGTATCGTCGGCGTCGAGACCGGCGGCTGCCCGCACACGGCGATCCGCGAGGATGCCTCGATGAACCTGGCCGCCGTCGAGGCGCTGGCGCGCCAGTTCGGCAACCTCGAGGTGATCTTCGTCGAGAGTGGCGGTGACAATCTCAGCGCCACCTTCAGCCCGGAATTGGCCGACCTGACCATCTATGTGATCGATGTCGCCGAGGGCGAGAAGATCCCGCGCAAGGGCGGGCCGGGCATCACCAAGTCGGACTTCCTGGTGATCAACAAGACCGACCTCGCGCCCTATGTGGGAGCGTCGCTGGAGGTGATGGAGCGTGACACCCGACGCATGCGCCCAGAGCGGCCATGGACCTTCAGCAACCTGAAGAAGGGCGAGGGGCTGCAGGCGGTGATCGATTTCATCGTCGAGCGCGGGATGCTGGGGGTCAGGCGATAGTCCTGAGATCAGGCGCCGCCGACGCGGCGCCGGGTTTTGACAGCACTGCCTGATCACCTCGTAGTTCTACCTGATTTCCTACATGCCAGTGGAGTACCTCGCGACAACGCAATGGGCTTTTCCTTAAGCCCCGCGGCATGGATGACGGATAGAGTCTCTCGAACTGCAGGAGGAAGCGTTCTGCCTGCATTCTTAAACCAGGGCTCATCGAAAGGACACGGTATGAAAAAGATCGGATTGCCAGCAGGCAGCCGGTATTGGCCAGCAAGTTCAAGTCAATTAGAATCGGTCTCATTTACATCTGCATCAGCGTGCCATTGATGACCGAGTCCACCGCGGCACCCGAAGCCTCACTCAGTGCTCTCTACCAGGAACATCGCAGCTGGCTGCATGGTTGGCTCCAGCGACGCCTGGGCGATACGTGGTCGGCGGCCGACCTTACCCAGGACACTTTCCTGCGCGTGCTGGCCGCGCAGCAGGCGCAGACTTTGCCCTGCTTGCGCGAGCCGAGGGCGTATCTGCTCACCGTCGGTCGTCGACTGCTGGTCAATCACTATCAGCGACGCGCCCTGGAACACGCCTATCTCGAGGCTCTGCGCCAGTTGCCCGAGGCGCTGGCACCCTCCCCGGAGCAGCGTTGGCTGCTGCTTGAAACCTTGCAGGCTCTCGATGAACTGCTCGATGGCCTGCCGCGCCCAGTGCGTCGGGCGTTTCTCTGGTCGCAACTGGAGGGCCTGGACTATGCCAGTATCGCCACCCGCCTGCGGGTCAGTGAGCGTACGGTCAAGCGCTACATGGTCAGGGCCTACGAGCATTGCCTGTTGGTGGATCTGTGAGCGCGTACACCGATGATGCCGCGCGGCGACTGGCTCGCGAGGCGGCGCTATGGCTGGCCTTGCAGGATGCCGGAGGACTGAGCGCCGAGCAGCGTGACGACCTGAGTCGCTGGCGTGAGCGCAGCGCTGCCCATGAGGCGCTGTGGCAGAAGGCCGAGGCGCTGCGCCGACGCTTCAACGAGGTGCCGGCACCGTTGGCGGCGGCTTGCCTCGACCGCCCCGATCCGCAGCGCCGTCGCCTGCTGGGGCATGCGCTCGCCCTGTGTACCCTGGCTCCATTGGGGTGGATGGGATACCGGCAATTGCCGGTGGATAGCTGGCGCGCCGACCTGCGCACCGCCACCGGCGAGCGTCGCGGCCTGACGTTACCTGATGGCAGCCGCCTGCAGTTGAATACGGCCAGCGCGGTGAATCTGGATTTCAGTAGCGACCGCCAACAGGTGCAACTGGTCGCTGGCGAGATAGCCGTGGACAGCGTCGGGGCGCTGCTGGTGCAGACCCCGCATGGCCTGTTGCGTGCCAAAGGGGCGAGCTTCTGCGTGCGCCTGGGCGAGCGGGGGTGTGCCGTCTCGGTCAGCCGTGGCCAGGTCGACCTACAACCGGTGTCCGGTTCAGGCGCGCGGCTCGCTGCCGGACAGCGTGCGCTGCTCGGTGCCACCGGCATCGGTGCCGCACAGGCGTTCGATGCGCAGTTGCCAGGCTGGCAGCAGGGCTTGCTGCTGGCCGACAGCCAGCCGCTGGGCGAGTTGCTGCGTGAGCTTCGCCGCTATCGCCCGGGCTTGCTGCGCTGGGACCCGGCACTGGAGCGTCTGGCGGTGACCGGCACCTTCCAGCTTGACGACACCGACCGCATCCTTGCATTGCTGGCCGCGAGCCTGCCGTTGGCGGTGCATTACCGCACGCGTTACTGGGTGTCGCTGACGCCGCGCGAAAATACTGCCTGACGGCTGTCCCTTTTTCCCCGCTCACCGGTCATTCAGGGCATCACCCTCCAACAAGAGCATTGCGGATGTCCCTGAACCCTCTGATTCGCCCCTTGTCCACGCCTGCGCTGTTACTCGCCCTGGGTTTGCCGGGGATGACCTGGGCTGACGATGCGCCGCGGCGCAGTTACCAGGTGCCGGCTGGCAGCCTGGCCGTCGCGCTGACCCGCTTTGCCGGCCAGGCCGGGGTCAGCCTGTCGGTCGACCCGGCGCTGCTGGCCGGGCACGGCAGCAATGGGCTTGCCGGTGAGTACGCTGTCGAAGAGGGCTTCATGGCATTGCTGCGGGGTTCGGGCCTGCAACTGGTGCCGACCGGGCAGGGCGGCTACACCCTGGTGCGCGAGATGGCGCCGGGCGACAACGCCCATGAGCTGCCCAGCACCACGATCAATGGCCAGGGCATCGGCTCGGCCAGCGACACCTACGCCGGTGGCCAGGTGTCGCGGCGCGGCAGCCAGGGGTTGCTGGGCGAGCGTGACTACATGGACACGCCCTTCAATATCACCTCCTACACCAGCGAGCTGTTGCAGAACCAGCAGGCCCGGACCCTGGCCGATGCCGTGGCCAACGACCCGTCGGTACGCACCACCAACCCGTCCGCCGGGCGCTTCGAGCAGTTCTCGGTGCGCGGCTTCAGCCTGTACAACAGCGATGTCGCCTACGGCGGCCTGTATGGCGTGCTGCCGACCTACTCGATCGACATGGAAATGGTCGAGCGGGTCGATATTCTCAAGGGGCCTGGTGCCCTGCTGGGCGGGCTGGCCCCCAATGGTAGCGTCGGCGGTGGGGTCAATATCGAGCCCAAGCGCGCGGGCGAGACGCCGCTGACCGAGTTCACCGCGCTTTACGCCTCGGCTGGCCAGGGCGGTGGGCATGTCGATATTGGCCGACGTTTCGGTGAAGGGCAGCGCTTCGGTCTGCGCCTTAACGCGGTGCGCCAGGGCGGCGATACCGAGTGGGATCATCAGCGCCTGGAACGCGAAGCCTCGGTGCTGGGCTTCGATGTGCGCGGCGAGCGCCTGCGTCTGTCGCTGGATGTCGGCCACCAGCAGCGCGATGTCGACGCACCGATGGAGCGGGTCGGCCTGAACGCTGGGGTCAAGGTGCCGAATGCCAAGGCCATCCACCACAATTTCGCCCAGCCGTGGAGCTACTCGCGGGCCAAGGACACCTTCGGCGCGGTGCGCGGTGAATACGATGTCAGCGGCAACTGGATGGTCCATGGCGCGCTGGGCGCGCGCAAGGGCGACTACGACTTTCTGCGCCACGCCGTGCAGGTGACCAACGATACCGGGCGTTTCAGCGTCAGCCCTCGGGCGTTCCAGCGCGAGGAGGAGGTGGTGACCGGCACCGTCGCGGCGCGGGGCTGGTTCGATACCGGCGCGGTTGGCCATACCCTGGACATCAGCCTCAATCGCTTCGACATGACTTTCGACAACAGTGGCGCGCGCTATGCCGGTGGCGTAAGCAACCTGTTCGCCCCGGTGGCCTTGGCGCAGCCTGGTACGCCCACTGCCCTGGACAACCCGACCCATACCGAGACGCTGCTTTCCAGCCTGGCCCTGGCCGATACGCTTAGCCTGGCCGACGACCGCCTGCTGCTTACCCTCGGCGCCCGCCTGCAACGGGTCGAGGTCGACAGTTCCGAGCCTGGGGAACCCGATCAGCGTTACGACGAACGCGCCACCTCGCCGGCGCTGGGGCTGGTGTGGCGCAGCAGCGAACAGCTGTCGTTGTACCTGAACTACATGGAGGGGTTGACCCAGGGGCAGGTGGCGCCCGAGACGGCGAACAATGCCGGCAAGGTGTTCGCGCCCTATCGCAGCAAACAGGTGGAGGTGGGCGCCAAGTATGATGCCGGTCGGTTCAGCACCACCCTCAGCCTGTTCCGTATCGACAGGCCAGCCTATTACACCGATGCGCAGAACAACCTGCGGGGCGATGGCGAGCAACGCAACCAAGGGCTCGAGGTGAACCTGTTCGGCGAACCTCTGCCTGGCGTGCGCCTGCTCGGAGGCGCGATGCTGCTGGACGCCGAGCAGACCCGCACCGCTGGTGGGCGTAACGACGGCAACCGGGCCATCGGCGCGCCGATCGTCAACGCCAACCTGGGCGCGGAGTGGGACCTGCCGGCGGTGGCCGGGCTGACGCTCAGCGCCCGGATGATCCACACCGGCAATCAATACCTGGATGCGGCCAACCAGCAGAAGATCGAAGCTTGGCAGCGCTATGACCTGGGGGCGCGCTACGCGCTGCAGCTGGGCGGCAAGGCCGTCACTTTGCGCGCCAGCGTGGAGAACGTGCTGGACAAGGCCTATTGGGCTTCGGCCAACGTGCCGGAAGGTACCGCCACGGGCCTGACCTTGTCGACACCACGGACCTGGCTGGTATCGGCGACGGTCGGTTTCTAATGTCTAGCGGGCCAAGGCCTGGTTCGGTTTGTAGAACAGGAAATGCGTGGTCTGCGCCGTCTTGCGGTAGGCCTTGGCCCAGTCGGGGCGGACGCTGCGGTCATGGAAATACAGGGCGCCGCCGGTGGGGTCCTTGAGCTGCTGGTTGAGTGCCTTGCGGGCGATTTCCTTGGCCACCGAGTAACGCTCCGCTTCTTCCACCTGGTCGGGGCGTCCGTCGCACCACCAGGAGAACTGGCAGCTCTTGCTCTCCACCCCCTGCTTGACCACCGCGCAGATGCTGTCGGGGAAGCCTTCGTGGCCCAAGCGATTGAGCACCACGCTGGCCACCGCGCTCATGTCCTCGGCGTCGGCGCCCTTGGCTTCCCAGTAGATGGTGCGGGCCAGACAGGTGATGCTGTCGTCCATCGGCGCCTGGCCTGCCGGGTCGACGGCCTGGACTTCACCGGGGGTCAGGGTCTCCTGTTTTCTAGGCGGTGGGGCATCTTCGACCACTTTCTCCTCGAGCACTTGGGCCTTGTCTTCGGCAACGGCGGCCTTCTGGCTGTCGGCGGCGGGGAGTGGGCCTGCGAGCAGGGTCAGGGACAGGCCGAACAGCATCCACGCAAGGCGCATGATCGAGACTCCGCGAGAGGACTGTCCACAGTCTAGTCGCTTGGCTTCAATTCAGTGTCAAGCTCAGCACCAGGGGCAGGGTCGCGGCGGCGACGACGGTCTGCAAGGCGATGATGGTGGCCATCAGCGGGGCGTTGCCGCCCATCTGTCGAGCCATCACATAGGACGACGAAGCGGTGGGCAAGGCCTGGAACAGCACCGCCACCACCGCCGCCTGTCCACCCAGCCCGAGCAGCCGGCACAGGCCCCAGGTGGCCACCGGCATGACCAGGAACTTGAACAGCGAGGCGGCCATCACCGGCCTGGCCTGCTGGCCCAGGCGCGCGCCGCCCAGCGCCGCGCCGACGCACAGCAGGCCCAGGGGCAGCGCCGCCTGGCCCAAGGCTTTGACCGTCGGCTCGAGGCCAGCCGGCAGGCCCAGGCCGGTTACCCGCAGCAACAGGCCACCGGCGCAGCCGATGATCAACGGGTTGGCGAAGATCGCCTTGAGCACCGTGGCTGGCGAGCTGTGGCGTGCGCTGAAACGGGCGAACACCAGCACGCAGAGCAGGTTGACCAGCGGCACGATGGCTGCGTTGGCCACCGCCGCCAAGGCGATGCCGGCAGTGCCGTAGAGGCCAGCGGCGAGGGTGGCGCCGATGTAGTTGTTGAAGCGCACGCCACCCTGGAACACCGAAGTGAAGTCACTGCCGTCATGGCTGGCGATGCCCTGGTAGAGCACTAGCAGCAGGGCGCCGAGCAGGGTCGAGAGCATCAGCACGGCGACCATGCCCAGCACTGGCACACCGTCGAGGTTGGCCGTGGCCAGGCCGTGCAGGAACAGCGACGGCAGCAGCACGTAGTAGCTCAGGCGCTCGGCACCGGGCCAGAAGGTTTCGGCAAGAAAACCACGCACCCGTAGCCAGGTGCCCAGGGCGATGAGCAGGATGATCGGGACGAGGGTGGTGAGCAGTAGGTGGAGCATGGCGGGTGGTCCATGGTGGGGTACCGGCACAGCCTAGCGGAGGGCAGTAAGCAGAAAAAACGTTGTTTTCTTGTTTGACCGTTGAGAAAAAATGCATTGTCTGGGGCGTCTACGCAAACCGTGCGGTTCAAGCCTCGAGTGCGGTCTTCAACACCGCACTGAGGTGCCGCCGCTGGCTCTTCTCATGTTCCAGCAGCACCACGCAGCGGGTCAGCTGCGGTTCGCCGAAGGGCAGTATGGTCGCGGCAGGCAGGCGCTGCAGATCGTCGTCGCTCATGGGAATGACCGCCACGCCCAGCCCCATGGCGGCCATGCGTGCCAAGGCCTCCTGGCTGTCCAGCTCCATTTGCTCATTGACTTGCAGGCGCTGGCGGCGCAACTCCTGTTCGATCTGGCGGCCGGCCCAGGCACGTTTGTCGAAACGCAGGAACGGCTGGCTGGCAAGCAGCGTCGGCAGGCTCTGGCCAGCCAGTTCCGGGCTGGCGATGGCCCAGAAGCGGTCCTCGAACAGCGCTGTGTACTGCAGGCTCCGGGGGTAGGGGCTGACCGGCTCGGTGGTGATCGCCGCATCCAGCTCGCCGTCCTCGATGCGGCGCGCGAGTTCCGCCGACATCCCCGATACCACGCTCACGTGCAGCTGCGGATGGTGCGTCTTGATCCACACCAGTGCCTTGGGCAGGCGTCGGGCGAGCACGGTGTGGATCGCGCCGATGCGCAGACGACCGCGCAGGCTCGGTCCATTGGCCAGGGTATCGGCCAGTTCGTCGTAGGCAGCCAGGATGCCTTCGGCACGGGCCACCGCCAGTTGGCCGGCCTCGGTCAGCACCACCTGGCGACGGCTGCGGTCGAACAGGGCGACTTGCAGCTCGTCTTCCAGAGTCTTGATGTGCAGGCTCACCGCCGACGGGGTCAGGCTCAGCAGGTCGGCGGCGCGGGCGAAGGTGCCATGGCGGGCGATGGTGACCAAGGTGCGCAGGGCTTTGAGGGACACGCGGGGCAGGCTCCGGTTCGTGGCTGTCAGGGCCCAGGTACGATACGCGAAGCTGGGCCTCAGCGCCCAGGGCGGCCATAGGCCTGACTGATGCGGTCGATCACCATCGCCAGCGCGACGATCGCTAGGCCCGCCTCGACGCCCTGGCCGACGTTCAGGGTCTGGATGCCGGCCAGGACATCCTCGCCCAGTCCACGGGCGCCGATCATCGACGCCACCACCACCATCGACAACGCCATCATCACCGACTGGTTGAGCCCGGCCATGATGCTTGGCAGCGCCAGCGGCAGGGCGATGCGTCGCAGCCGCTGCCAGCGGCTGGCACCCAGGCCGTGGGCGGCCTGCAGCAGCGACGGGTCGATCTGCGCCAGGCCCAGCTCGGTCAGGCGCACCAGCGGCGGCAGGGCGTAGATCAGCGTGGCGAACACCGCCGGCACCTTGCCCAGGCCGAACAGCATCAGCACCGGAATCAGGTAGACGAATGCCGGCAGCGTCTGCATCACGTCGAGCACCGGCAGGATCAGGCGCCGGGCCAGGGGCCGGGTGGCCAGCAGGATGCCCAGCGGCACGCCGATCAGCACGCACAGGCCGGTACTCACCAGTACCAGGGCGAGGGTCTGCAGCAGCTTGTCCCACAACCCGAGCATGCCGATCAGCGCCAGCAGCAGCGGCAACAGCAGGGCCCGGCCCAGGCTGCGGCTGGCGTGCCAGGCCAGCAGGCCAACCAGCGCCAGCAGCAACCACCAGGGCAGCAGGCGCAGCAGGTTTTCCAGGCCTACCAGCAGTTGCAGCAGCTGCTCGGAGACGCTGCGCAGGTGATCGCCATAGTGCAGGACCAGCCAGTCGACCAGGCGGTTGACCCAGGCGGCGAAGGAGAATTGCAGGGCTTCGGGGAAGCCACCGCTCACAGGCCGGCCTCGACCTTGGCGGCGTTTTCGGCGGGCAGCCAGGCCTTCCACAGTGCAGGGTTGTCACGCAGGAAGGCGATCGCCGCGTCGCGGGGTTTTTGCCGGGTTTCGCTCATGTGGGCGAGTGCCTTGTTCAGGGTATCGATGGGCAGGTCGACTTTCTCGAACACGGCGACCAGTTCCGGGTGGGCGTCACGAAACGCTTTCGACACCCCGATGGAGAGCTTGGCCGGCAACGAACGGCTGCCTTTGGGGCTGGGGTTGGCGGCATCGGTGAGGGTGGCCCAGGCGGCCGCATCGAACGGGGGTTCTTCGAGGCGTATCAGGTCGTAGCGGCCCATCAGCGGGGTCGGGCTCCAGTAGTAGAACAGCACGGGCTTGCCGAGTTTGATCTTGGCGGCGATCTCGGCGTCGAGGGCCGCGCCGGTGCCGCTGCGGAAGTTGTTGTACAGGCCGTCCAGGCCATAGGCCTTGAGCTTCTGGCTGTTGACGGTCTCGGACGTCCAGCCGCTGGGGCTGTTGAGGAAGCGGCCCTTGCCGGGCACCTCGGGGTCGTCGAATACCTGGGGGTAGCGCTTGAGATCGTCGACGCTGCGCAGGTCTGGGGCCAAGGGCTTGAGGTTGCGTGCGGGATCGCCCTTGATCACGTAGGCCGGCACCCACCAGCCTTCCTCGGCGTTCTTCACCGTATCGCCCAGGGCGAACACCTGGCCGGCCTGCTCGGCCTTGACCCAGGCGGGGCTGCGTCCGGCCCATTCCTCGGCGATCACCTGCAGGTCGTTGCGCGCCAGAGCCACCTCCATGCTCACGGTGCTGCCGGGGAGGGTGTCGGTGGGGTAGCCATAGCCGCGTTCGACGATCAGACGCAGGATTTCGGTGGTCAGTGCGCCGCTTTCCCAGCCGATGGCGCCGAAGTGGATGGGGGATGATGGTTGCGCAGCGGCGGAGTCAGTGCTGGCCAGGCCGAAGGCGAGGAGCAGCCCGGCCAGCAGGGTAGGAATTTTCTTCATCGGGTTCTCTTCGATTGCCGGTCCGTGGGTCCGGGACAGTGTAGACGAGTCCCCCGGCGTCCCTTGGAAGGCGTTCTGGCTGCCTGTGTCGGCTACCAAAGGCAAGACTGACGGGCCGCCATGGAGGCGGTCAGTTCATCTTGAAAGGAGCCTGCCATGACGCTGGACCTGCATTTCGTGTACTACCGGAGCTTTCGCTTCGACGGAAAATTCCATGTGCGTTGCAGTGGCGAGGATCTGGGCAAGGTCGATCGCATTCGCTATGAGCTGGAGCGCGTCGATGAAGGGCGCGTCACACCGCTCGAAGGTATCTCGGTTTACGCCCAGGCCCACAGTGGAAAGCTGGAGGATCACGGTTGTCCAGCCACGTTCGTTACCCGGGAAACGCTGGGCCGCTATCAGATCAGGCCGCGCGTCGTACTGCAGGACGTACATGCCATTGCCATGGGGCGTCCGATTGGCATGGCGGGGGTGATCGACATGGCGCCGTTGTCCCTTCGGGTTGACGAAGGCGACCTGGACAGAAGCGTGTTGGACAAGCTGCCCTTGGCATCGGCTGGGCGGCGTGGCCGCCGCGCGTTGGTCGAAGCGCAGGGTCGATTCGCAAGCGCCATGCCGTGTGTCGACGACCCTCACGCCCAGCTGCTTGAACCCTTTGTCCCACGGGCCGAGGGCACGCCTTACCCCACGCTGCTGATCCAGTTCGCGGCAGGCGGCTTCGACCGGTTCGTCGCCGACCTGCAACCCCAGAGTGGTTCCGAGCTTGTGCGCCAGTGGCCGCAGCTGAGGTCGATGATCGATCCGCAACCCTTGCTGGCGGCGCAGGAGCAGACCGACCAGCGCCTGGCCGTGCTCGGGCGCTTCTACCAACTCGAGCAACCCGCACAGATGCGCAACGCGACATACCTCTCCCTGCTCCAGACCCTGGCGGCTTTGGCGTATGTCGAGTCCCTGCAGTTCATCGGTGAGCCGCGTCAGGAAGGAGTGGTCATCTTCGGCCTGTCGGCGCTTTTGGCGACGTTGTTGACGGGGGCTGCGGTGGTGGCCGGCAACCGGGCGAACGAGCAAGCCAAGCCGACCCCGGATTTCGAGCCCAGGCAAAACTACCTCGATCCGCCGAGCCCACCGCGCTGGCGAGGCATGAACATCCGCGAGGCCTGGCACCGGCAAGTGACTGGCAAGGGAGCGCGGATCCACTTCAGCGATGGCGGCTTGTATGCCAACCATGAGGACTTGCGCGGCAACCCACGCCTGCGGGTGGTCACCGCGCAGCCCAACGACAATCCCGCCCACGGCACGGCCTCCAGCGGCATTCTGCTGGCCTTGCGCAACGGCCTGGGCGTCACCGGCATCTGCCATGACGGCGAGCTCTACCTTTACGACAATCGGGCCGGTGGTGGGTTGGGCGAGGAGACGCTCAAGGCGCTGTTGCGTCAGGTCCAACCGGGTGACATCGTCGGCATCAACCGGCAGACGGCGAATGTCGATATCCCGAGCACGGTCCTGCCTGCAGTGCATGACAAGGTCTGGTGGGAGGTCATCGACCAGTTGAGCCGCCGCGGCGCGGTGGTACTGGTGGCGGCAGGCAACGGCAGCGGCAGCACGTTGGCGACCGAGGGCACTGTCGCCGGCTATGGTCTCGACCTGTCCCAGTGGCGGTACTTCAGCGATCATGGCGACGCCGATGCCATCCTGGTGGGTGCCTGCCACTCTTGGGACGGCAAGCCGCACCAGTACTCCAACCACAGCTATCGTTACCGCATGCTGAACAGCTGGGGCGATAGCGTTACGACCCTGTCCTATGGCGCCCTTCAGGACAAGTCCGGCAACGACCGCGACTATACCGACAGTTACTCGGGTACTTCCTCCGCAACGCCGCTGGTCACCGGGGCCTTGGGGCTGATCCAGTCCTACGCCATCGAACGGCACCATGTGTACCTGGATGCCAAGCAGATGCACCTGCTGGTGATGGCCAGCGGCTACCAGGATGCGACCCTTGCGCTGAGCGATGTGTTGCCGATGGGCGCCAGGCCGAACGTGCAGGCCGCCTTGGCGATGCTCGATCGGCTCCTGGGCGGCGGGCGGTTCGCCAGCCTCGCCGGCTGAACCCGAGGCGGGCGCGGCGCCCGCCAGGGGCTTACACCCGGAACTGGTCCATCAACCCTTGCTGCTGGTTGGCCAGGCTGTTGAGCGATTGGCTGACCCGCGCCGACTCGTTGGCCTGGCCGGACAGCGACTCGGTGACATCACGGATGGTGGCGACGTTGCTGTTGATCTCCTCGGCCACCGCGCTCTGTTCCTCGGCGGCACTGGCGATCTGCAGGTTCATGTCGGTGATCACCGTCACCGCCTGGCCGATCCGCTGCAGCGCGGTAACGGCCTGGCCGACCTGCTCGACGCCACCCTGGGCCTGGCGATGGCTGCTGTCCATGGCGCCGACCACTTCCTGGGTGCCGGCCTGCAGGGCCTCGATCACCTGGCGGGTTTCTTCCACCGACTCCTGGGTGCGGCGCGCCAGGTTGCGCACTTCGTCGGCGACCACGGCAAAGCCGCGGCCAGCCTCGCCGGCACGGGCCGCTTCGATCGCGGCATTGAGCGCCAGCAGGTTAGTCTGCTCGGCGATGGAGCGGATCACCTCGAGCACCGAGCCGATCTTCTCGCTGTTGCGCGCCAGGCCTTCGACCTGGGCCATGGCACCACTCATGTCGGCGGCTAGGGTGTCGATGCTGGTGGTGGTGCGGTCGATCACCGCCAGACCTTCGCGGGTGGCCTGGTCGGCTTCACGTGCGGCCTGGGCGGCCTGAGCCGCGCTGCGGGCGACGTCCTGGGCGGTGGCGCTCATCTCGTGGGAGGCGGTGGCCACCTGGTCGACCTGGCGGTACTGCTGCTCCATGCCGGCGCTGGTTTCGGCGGCGATGGCCGCGGACTGGTCGGCGGTGCCGCGGGCGGCCTGGACCGAGCGCTTGACCTCGGCGATGGTCGGCTGCAGCTTGTCGAGGAAGCGGTTGAACCAACCGGCCAGCTCGCCCAGCTCGTCCTGCTTGTCGTATTGCAGGCGGCGGGTCAGGTCGCCTTCGCCGCTGGCGATGTCCTTGAGCATGGTGGCCACGCCAAGGATCGGCCGGGTCACGCCGCGAGCCATCAGCCACACCAGCAGCAGGCCGGCGATGGCGGCGGCCAGGCCCAGGCCCAGTTCGAGCAGGGTGCCGCTGGTGTTGAGGGCGTCGAGTTCAACCTTGAGCGCCTCGGCCGGCCCGGTCAGGGCACTTTCCGGCACGTCCAGCAGCACGCCCCAGGGCTTGCCGCCGGGGATCGGCTCGAAGGCGGCCAGCACTTTCAGGCGCTGCTGATCGTGGAGGATCTGCAATTTGCCTTCGGCGAGCTTGCGCACCAGTTCCGCGCCCTGGGTCCGGTCGACCTGGTCGAAGCGCTGGGCCAGCTTGCCGGCGTCGGCGCTGTAGCCGGCCAGCAGGCCCACCGGGCTGAGGATGCCGACCGTGGTCTGGCCCTCGTAGAGGCTGCGGCTGGCGGTCTGGCTCAACGCCTGCAGGCTGTTGAGGTTGATGTCGATGGACAGGGTGGCGATGACCTTGTCGCCGGCCTTGAGCGGGAAGACGATGCTGGTCATCAGCACCCGCTGGCCGTCGATGTCATAGAAGTACGGCTCGACCACGCACACCGTGCCAGTGCTGCGCGGGCACACCCACCAGGTGTTGGCCGGCTGGCCACTGGGACCGATCTCGGTGTTGGCCATGTCGTGCTCGGGCAGCGCCATCGAGGTCAGCTGGCCGACCCGCGGCTGCGACCAGTACAGGGCGAAGCGCCCGGTCTCGTTGCTGCCCAGTTCGCTCTGGCCGGCGAACAGCTTGTCCTTGCCATCCAGCGCGCCCGGTTCGAACACCAGCGACAGGCCGAGCAGGTCGGGGTTGGCCTGCAGCGCGGCACGCACCTGGGCGGTCATGTCCTGGCGCAGGTCGTAGGCGTCGAGGAAGCGTTTTTCCGCCTGTTCGCGCAGGAACAGCACCTGACGGGCGAAACCGGCGCCGTACTGGTAGGCGTCCATGAACTGACGGCGGATGTTCAGTGCCTGGACCTCGCCCTGGGACTCGATGCGCGACTGCGCCGAGTCGGAAAGCATGCGCATGCTGCTGGCTTTGACCAGGTCCGAACTGTGGTCCATGCGGTACAGCGAAAGGCCGACGAGGAGGGTGACGATCGCCGCCAGGCACAGGCCCGCCAGCAGGGTGATCTTCCATTGGATGGAGAGTTGTCGCAGCAAAGGCATGGGGAAAATCCCTTGTAATAGGTTTGATGCTGCCGACTGTGTCGGCGTGTTCGGATTTTTCTTTATTCAAACGTTCAATTAAACCCTGCGACTTTCGTCTATTTCCCACAAAGGGCCGCGAGGCAGAGGCTTTTGACTTCTGCCGGTCTGTGCTTCAGAGTGTGCGCCCTTCATAACAACATCCCCTGGTCCGGCCACTGCCTGCGCGCAGTCTGTCGCCGGAATGCCCGCTTTTTGTCTGTCGTAACGAGGTTTGCACACCATGAATGCAGTGATTGCCGCGGTCGGGCTCATGCTGATCCTGAGCCTGTCCCGCGTGCATGTGGTCATCGCCCTAATCATCGGCGCCCTGGCCGGAGGCCTGGTCGGTGGGCTGGGTATCGAAGGTACGCTCAAGGCCTTCAACGGTGGCCTGGGGGGCGGTGCCACGGTGGCTTTGTCCTATGCCTTGCTTGGCGCCTTCGCGGTGGCCATCGCCAAGTCCGGCCTGGCCCATGCCCTGGCCGACCGGGCGCTGGCGATGATCGATCGCCAGGGGCATGCCGACGGCGGCAAGATCAAGTGGCTGCTGGTCGGCCTGATGCTGGTGGTAGCGGTGTCGTCGCAGAACATCCTGCCGATCCACATCGCCTTCATCCCGTTGCTGGTGCCGCCGCTGCTGTACGTGCTGACCCGCCTGCGCATCGACCGCCGGCTGATCGCCTGTGTGATCACCTTCGGCCTGATCACCCCGTACATGTTCCTGCCGGTGGGCTTCGGCAACATCTTCCTCAACGAGATCCTGCTGGCCAACGTCGCCCGCGCCGGCGTCGACGTGAGCGGGGTCAATGTCACCCACGCCATGGCCATCCCCGCCGCGGGCATGCTCGCCGGCCTGTTGCTGGCGGTGTTCTTCAGCTACCGCAAGAAGCGTGACTACGACCTGGCGCGCATCGAGCAGGTCGAGCAGGTCAGCGTGCAGTACAACCCGGTGACCCTGCTGGTGGCCGGGGTGGCGATCGCCGCGGCGTTCATCATCCAGCTGTGGCTGGACTCGATGATCATCGGCGCGATGGTCGGCTTCCTGATCTTCTCGCTGTCGGGCATCGTGCGCTGGAAGGATACCGACGACCTGTTCACCGAAGGCATGAAGATGATGGCGATGATCGGCTTCATCATGATCGCCGCCTCGGGGTTCGCCGAAGTGATGAAGGCCACCGGCGAGGTCAAGAGCCTGGTGGAGACGTCGGCGCAGTGGATCGACCACAGCAAGGGCATCGGCGCCTTGCTGATGCTGCTGGTAGGGTTGCTGGTGACCATGGGCATCGGCTCGTCGTTCTCCACCGTGCCGATCCTGGCGGCGATCTTCGTGCCGCTGTGCGTGCAGCTGGGCTTCGATCCGCTGGCCACCGTATGCATCGTCGGTACTGCCGGTGCCCTGGGCGATGCCGGTTCGCCGGCTTCGGACTCGACCCTGGGGCCGACCTCCGGGCTGAACGTGGATGGCCAGCACCACCATATCTGGGACACCGTGGTGCCGACGTTCCTCCACTACAACCTGCCGCTGCTGGCGTTTGGCTGGTTGGCGGCGATGACGCTTTGATCAGGGTTTGAGCTGATACCGCCGGGGCTGCTTTGCAGCCCTTTCGCCGCGGTTCGTCGCCACGACGAGCTGGCTCCCACAGGGGCATGTGATCGCCTGTGGGAGCCGGCTTGCCGGCGATGGGCCGCAGGGCGGCCCCAGATCGCGGATTCAGCCGCGAGTCGGCGCCGGCACGATGCGGTTGAGGACGGTACTGCCGTCCTTGCTGCGGGTCAGGTACACCGGCAGCACCTTGGGCAGCGTGTCGACCAGGCGTTCGACCTCGCGGGTGCTGTAGATGCCACTGATGCGGATGCTGGCCGTGCTGTCGTCGGCCAGCACGAGTGGCTTGTCCAGGTAGCGGTTGATCACCGGTAGCGCCTGGCCGAGGCTGAGGTTGTCCAGCACCAGCCTGCCGCTGCGCCAGGCCAGACTGTTGGCGTAGTCGTCGCTCTGGTTCAGCTCGGGTTCGAAGTCACCCTTGTGGTAGCTGGCCTGCATGCCCGGGCCAAGGCGGTAGCCACCGGAGTTGCCGCCGCTGCTGACCAGCACCGAGCCTTCCACCAGCGTCACCTTGACCTGGTCCTGATACTTCCACACGTTGAACTGGGTGCCGGTGACCCGGGTCTGGCCGTTGGCGGCGTGGACGATGAACGGGTGGCTGCTGTCGTGGGTGACCTTGAAGAACGCCTCGCCCTCGATCAGGGTGACGCGGCGTTCGTCCTTGAAGTTCAGGAAACGCAGTTCGCTGTTGAGGTTCAGCTCGACGCTGCTGCCGTCGCTCAGGCGTACCTGCCGCAGGTGGTCGGTGGCTTCGAAATGCTGGTAGCTGTTGGGCAGCCAGCCCTGTTCCCAACCGACCCAGCCGGCCAGCGGCAGGGCCAGGAGGGCGATGGCCGCGGCGGAGGCGAAGGGGCGCCAGTGCCGCGCCGGTGCCGGACGCCGCACGGGCAGCGGAATTACCTGGGCGTTGCGCGGCAGCAGGTCGGCGGTGTCCCAGATTTCCAGCATCGCCTGGTATTCCTCGGCATGCCGTGGGTCGGTCGCCAGCCATTGGCCGAACGCCTCGCGCTCGGCCACCGTGCAATCGTCGGCGTGCAGGCGCATGCACCAATGCGCGGCGGCGTCGGTAATTGCATCGTCTTCGCTTGGAATGTGGCGGTCCTGATTCATCGCGGCTCCCGGTTTTGCGGCATTCTACCCCCGAGCGGGGGTCTGCGAGAACGAGTTAATGGCGAATGACTATCAATTGTGCGTTTTTTCGTCGTATCTGCGGTTGGGTGTCATCTGCGACAGGGCAGGTACTCTATGGCGCCGACAAGGGCGGTAGTGCCAAGCCTTGACTTCTTCTTACGCCGCACGCTAGTTTCCCTGCCCATGAACCTATTCCCGCAGCGTAGTGCCCTCAGCATTATTACCGCCATTATCAGATTGGCGGGCTAGCGCACACATGCACTGAACCCGCCCTGGAGGCGGGTTTCTTCTCTCTGACTCCTGGGCACGACAACAAAACCAGGAGTCATCGATGACCAGCCTCAGCGTCACCCCTCGCACCCCGGCAACGCCCCAGCAACTGCTGTCCGAGCAGGTGCGCCGAATTCTCTCGGCCCCAGTGTACGACCTGGCCATCGAAACCCCCTTGCAAGCTGCGCCAGCGCTGTCGGCCAGCCTGGGCAACCCGGTCCTGCTCAAGCGCGAAGACCTGCAACCGACGTTCTCCTTCAAGATCCGCGGCGCCTACACCCGCCTGGCGCGGCTGACCGCCGCCCAGCGCGAGCGTGGGGTCATCACTGCGTCGGCCGGCAACCATGCCCAGGGCGTGGCCCTGGCCGGCTCGCACCTGGGCATCAAGACCACCATCGTCATGCCCACCACCACCCCCTCGCTCAAGGTTGAGGGCGTGGGCTCACGCGGTGGCCATGTGGTGCTGCATGGCGAAAGCTTCCCCCATGCCCTGGCCCATGCCCTGCAACTGGCCGATCGCGACGGCGCGACCTTCGTACCGCCGTTCGATGACCCCGACGTCATCGCCGGGCAGGGCACCGTGGCCATGGAGATCCTGCGCCAGCACCCAGGCCCGCTGCATGCGATCTTCGTCCCGGTCGGCGGCGGCGGCCTGATTGCCGGGATTGCCGCCTACGTCAAGTACCTGCGCCCGGAAGTCAAGGTGATCGGCGTCGAACCGGAGGACTCCAACTGCCTGCAGGCGGCCCTGGCAGCCGGCGAACGGGTGGTCCTGCCTCAGGTCGGAACCTTCGCCGACGGCGTGGCGGTGGCGCAGGTCGGTGCGCACTGTTTCGAACTGTGCCGCCACTTCGTCGATGAGGTGGTAACGGTCGGCAGCGACGAACTGTGCGCCGCGATCAAGGACATCTACGACGACACCCGCTCGATCACCGAGCCTTCCGGGGCCCTGGCGGTGGCGGGCATCAAGCGCTACGTGGCCCGTGAAGGGCTGCAAGGGCAGACCCTGGTCGCCATCGACTCGGGCGCCAACGTCAACTTCGACCGCCTGCGCCACGTGGCCGAGCGCGCCGAGCTGGGCGAGCAGCGCGAGGCGATCATCGCCGTGACCATCCCCGAGCGCCCCGGCAGTTTCCGCGCCTTCTGCCTGGCCCTGGGCAAGCGCCAGATCACCGAGTTCAACTACCGCTACTACCCAGGCAAGGAGGCGCGGTTGTTCGTCGGCGTGCAGACCCACCCGCAGCAGGATCCGCGGCAACAGTTGCTGGCGAGCCTGGGCGAGCAGGGCTACCAGGTACTCGACCTGACCGACAACGAACTGGCCAAGCTGCACGTGCGTCACACCGTCGGCGGTCACGCGGCGCGCGGTACCGGCGAGCGTGTGCTGCGCTTCGAGTTCCCCGAGCGTCCGGGGGCGCTGCTGGGCTTCCTCGAACGCCTGGGCAAGCGCTGGAACATCAGCCTGTTCCACTATCGCAACCATGGCGCGGCGCAGGCGCGGGTGTTCGCCGGGCTGGAGGTGCCCGAGGACGAGCTGGCCGGGTTGCCACGGGCCTTGGACGAGATGGGTTACGACTACTGGGACGAGACGGAGAATCCGGCTTATCGATTGTTCATGGGGTAGGCCGGCTTGCGCTGGATCAATGCCCCTCTGGCCATTCCGGCGGATGCTGAAAACTACCGTCAGCTTGAGAGGACCCGGCCATGAGCAGCACGTTTTTCATCCCCGCCGTAAACATCATGGGCATCGACTGCCTGGAGGAGGCGATGACGACGATCGCCGGTTATGGCCTGCGCAAGGCGCTGATCGTCACCGACGTCGGGCTGGCCAAGGCTGGCGTGGCCGAGCGCATCGCCGGCATGCTGGCCATGCGCGACATCGATTCGCGGGTGTTCGACGGCGCCAAGCCCAACCCGAGCATCGCCAACGTCGAGGCGGGCCTGGCGATGCTGCGCGGCGAGGGCTGCGACTGCGTGATCTCCCTGGGCGGTGGATCTCCCCATGACTGCGCCAAGGGCATCGCGCTGTGCGCCACCAACGGTGGACATATCAGCGACTACGAGGGCGTGGATCGTTCGAGCAAGCCACAGCTGCCGCTGATCGCGATCAACACCACGGCGGGTACCGCCAGCGAGATGACCCGTTTCTGCATTATCACCGACGAGGCGCGCCACGTGAAAATGGCCATCGTCGATCGCAACGTCACCCCGATCCTCTCGGTGAACGATCCTGCGTTGATGGTCGACATGCCCAAGGGGCTCACCGCCGCCACGGGCATGGATGCCTTGACCCATGCCATCGAGGCCTACGTATCCACCGCCGCCACGCCGATCACCGACGCCTGTGCGCTCAAGGCCATCGGCTTGATCAGCGACAACCTGCGCCAGGCCGTCGCCGACGGCGGTGACCTGGTGGCGCGGGAGAACATGGCCTACGCCCAGTTCCTCGCGGGTATGGCGTTCAATAATGCCTCGCTCGGCTACGTGCATGCCATGGCCCACCAGTTGGGTGGCTTCTACGACTTGCCCCATGGCGTGTGCAACGCGGTGCTGCTGCCCCATGTGCAGCGTTTCAACGCCAAGGGCAGCGCCGCACGGCTGCGTGACGTGGCCAGGGCCATGGGTGTGAAGGTGTGCGGGCTGGACGCCGAGCAGGGGGCCAGCGCCGCGATTTCGGCCATCGAGCACCTGGGGGCGGCCATTGGCATTCCGGCAGGGCTCGCGGAACTGGGAGCCAAGGTCGAGGATGTGCCGGTGCTGGCGGCCAATGCGCTGAAGGATGCCTGTGGGCTGACCAATCCACGGGTGGCCAGCCAGGTGGAGATCGAGGCGATCTTCAAGGCGGCGTTCTAGCCCGGCGTCATCGCGGGACAAGCCCGCTCTCACAAGGGCCGTGCAAATCGGCCCTTGTGAGGCCTGTTCAGCGTTCGCGCATGAAGAATCCGGCCACATACTTGCGGAAGGTGTCCAGGCTCTTGAAGTCGGCATAGCGCTTGAAGTTCTCGGCATCCGGCTCCGGCCCGATCGGCTGCTCCAGCAACGACACCGAGAGCACCCGGTCCTGGTCCGAGGTCAGCACCAGTTCGTCCATCACCTGGCCGCCGATCACCGGGCGGCGCATCAGCACCTTGACGCCCTTGCCGGCCATCCAGTCGATCAGCGACACCAGCGCCTTGAGCGGCTCGCGCTCTTCGTCGCGGTACACCGGGAACAGTTGCCCGCGCGACAGCACCGGCACGCTGGCAACATGGATCAGCTCGTAGAAATGGCTGCCAGCGGTGGCCGGCGAATACAGCGCCAGGGCCAGCAGTGGCCCGCTGGCGCGGTTGCCGCCCCAGTACTGGTGGTGACCCTGGAAGTCGAAACCGTCCTCGCTGCGGTTGTTGAACAGCTTGCGCCCCTTGACCTGGTCGACGCAGTCGAGCAACAGGCCGTGCCGGCGATGCTTGCCGAACACCGTGGCCTCGCGCAGGCGCGCCTTGAGCATCATCATGTGCTTCATGTCCAGGCGGGTTTCCAGGTAGTTGCTGGCGGGTACCCGCTCCAGCAGGGGATAGCGGCCGGCAACGGTGCGCAGGTCGGCGAACTGCGCGGTGAGATCTTTCTTCAGGTGGGTGGCGTAGACGTTCAGGCCGCTGGCCTCGATCCAGGTCAGCAGCAGTGACAGCAGGCGCTGCTGTTCGCGGCGTTCGCCAGGCTCGCGTGGCGTTGCCGGCGCTTCGCCGTCAGCGGCACGGCGATAGTCGCCGAGCAGGCGCAGTGGTGCATCCGGTGCCAGCCAGGCCGCGGGGGCGACGCTTTCCTCGGCGCGTTCGCCGGCCTCGCGCTCATCCTTGCTGAACGGGCAGCCTGGGGTGTGCTCGGGAGTGTCGGGGTTGTTGCGCAGGAACAGGGTGCCGGTGCTGCCGTTCAACGAGACGTTGAGCACCGGCAGGGCGTCCTTGCGGCAATCGCAGGCCAGCCATTGGTTGGCGCTGCGTATCTTCATCAGCCATTGGTTGGCCTGCAACAGGCGCGGGCCGGTGAGGGTGCCGCGGGCGAAGCCCACCAGCAGTTCGTCCTCTGCCGGGGTCAGGCTGCGCACCAGGGCGCCGGATTTTTCGATGATTCGCATTGAGGGGCAGCTCCAAGCTACAAGCCTCAAGCTTCAGGCAAAGCGCGGCGGCTTTCAACTTGAAGCTTGCAGCCTGGAGCCTGCCGCTCACTGGCCGCCGAACAGTTTGGCGGCGCGGGCGCGGATTTCCTCGGGGCTGAGGTCTTCCTTGTGGGTAGAGACGAACCACATGTTGTTGAACGGATCCTTCAGGGTGCCGCTGCGGTCGCCGTAGAACTGGTCCTGGACTTCGCGTATTGCTGTCGCGCCAGCGCGCAAGGCCTGGGCATAGACTTTGTCGCAGTCCTCGACATACAGGTGCAGGCCGACCGCCGGAGTCTCGATGGTCTCGCTGGGTATGAGGCCGCCCTCCATGTCGCAGGGCGAGCCGAGCATCAGCGAGGAGTCGCCGATTTTCAACTCGGCATGGCCGATGCTGCCGTCAGGGCCTTCGAGGCGGAACATCTCGACGGCGCCAAAGGCCTTCTTGTAGAACTCGATGGCCTTGGCGGCGTCCTTGATGCCGAGGTACGGGGTCAGGCTGTGCTGGCCTTCGGGGATGGGCTTGGCTGCCATTTGCGTAATCTCCTTTCACGTGGGGTGGGTTGCAACACCTTGGTGATTAGAGTCGCTCATGAGCCTGGAAAATCGACACTTGCTTTATATCGATTCTCTATAAAAACAACGGGCCGCGTTGCGCCCCATCGCCGGCAAGCCGGCTCCCACAGGGATGGCGCTTGGCTTGAGGGCGGCGCGGTCGGTGTGGGAGCCGGCTTGTCGTGGCGACGAACCGCGGCGATGGGCTGCGCAGCAGCCCTGATCAGGCGAATTGTTCAGAAGATGTAGTCGGTGGTCAGGAAGCTCGACTGCCGGTTACGGATGATCTCGCTGATCAACTCCTTGTTCGCTTCCTGGAACTTGGTCGCGACCAAGGTGCGAATGGAAAACACGCGCAATGCGTCATGCACCGACAAGGTCCCCTCGGCGCTGTTCTTGCGGCCGTTGAACGGGTAGGTATCCGGCCCACGCTGGCACTGGGCGTTGAGGTTGATCCGGCCGACCTGGTTGGCGAAGGTATCGACCAGCGCGCCGATGGTCTGCGGGTCGTTGCCGAACAGGCTCAACTGCTGGCCGTAGTCGGAATCGAGCACGTAGTCGATCACGCTCTGCAGGTCGCGGTAGGGCACCACCGGCACCAGCGGGCCGAACTGTTCCTCGTGATAGACGCGCATGTCCTGGCTGACCGGGTAGAGCAGCGCAGGGTAGAAGAACGAGCCGCGGCTCTGCCCACCGCCCTCGTTGAGCACCCGGGCGCCCTTGGCAGTGGCGTCGGCCACCAGGGCGTCGAGGTAGTCGAGCTTGCCAGGCTCCGGCAGCGGCGTCAGCGCCACGCCGGGCTCCCAGGGCATGCCGGGCTTGAGCGCGGCGAGCTTGCGCTGGAACTTGTCGAGGAATGCATCGACCACGTCCTCGTGGACGAACAGGATCTTCAACGCGGTGCAACGCTGGCCGTTGAACGACAGGGCGCCGGTGACGGCCTCCTCGACGGCGTTGTCGAGGTCGACCTGGGGCAGGACGATACCGGGGTTCTTGGCGTCCAGGCCCAGCGCCGCGCGCAGGCGGTGCGGGCGTGGGTGAAGCTTCTTCAGGTCGCTGGCGGCCTTGTGCGTGCCGATGAAGGCGAACACGTCGACCTTGCCGCTGGCCATCAGCGCGCTGACGGTCTCACGGCCACGCCCGTAGATCACGTTGATCACCCCGGGCGGGAAGCTGTCGCGGAAGGCTTCGAGCAGCGGGCGAATCAGCAGCACACCGAATTTGGCCGGCTTGAACACCACGGTGTTGCCCATGATCAGCGCCGGGATCAGCGTGGTGAAAGTCTCGTTGAGCGGATAGTTGTACGGGCCCATGCACAGCGCCACGCCCAACGGTGCCCGGCGGATCTGGCCGAGGGTGCCCTGCTCGAGCTCGAAGCGGCTAGAGCGGCGGTCGAGATCCTTGAGTGCTTCGATAGTGTCGACGATGTAGTCGCAGGTACGATCGAACTCCTTCTCCGAGTCCTTGAGGTTCTTGCCGATCTCCCACATCAACAGCTTGACCACCGCCGTGCGCTGCTCGCGCATGCGCGCCAGGAAGGCTTCGACATGCCCGATACGCTCGGCCACGCGCATGTTCGGCCAGGCACCGCGGCCCTTGTCGTAGGCGGCGACGGCAGCGTCGAGGGCCGTCAGCGCGGTGTCGGCGTCAAGCAGCGGGGCGCTGCCGAGGATGACCTGGCGTTCGCTGTCGCCTTCCTTGAGCCAGACTGGGCTGCGCACGGTGGCCAGGGGGCCGTCCCAATGTCGGAGCTCACCATTGACCAGATAGTCGCGTTGCTCCAGGGGCGCGCCCAGGCGCCAGGCTTGCGGGATGTCCTCGGGGGTGGGAAACAGCGAATCGAGCAGACGGTCCATGGGTACTGCACCTCTCAAATCCGGATGATGAAACGCTTCAGCTTGCGAGCATGCGCCGACTGCCTGGAAATTGCCAGCCTGGCGCCGGCGTGTCGCGCGTCGGCAAAACAGGCCTCAATATTAGCCGCGCAGCGCCGATAACTGCTGAGTCGACCATCATCACCTGCCTATGATCATTCCCCAGCATTCTCCTGAACCTACATCCCCCCCGTCCGGGACGTTGCGCCACTCGCTGAGTCGCCTGCTGCCAGTCGGCCTTGCCTTGGTGGGTATCGGCCTTTCGGTCGCTCTGGGACACCTCGATGCGCAGCGCGAGCGCAGTGAGCAACTGGGCAACCTGGCGGCGCGTCTGGCGGGGATGCGTGGTGCGTTGGAAGCGCAACTGGGCGCGGCATTCGGCGAGGCCGAAGGCATCGCCCAACTGATCAGTGCCGACGGCGGCATCAGCCCCGCGCACTTCCATGGCATGGCCCGCGATGCCTTGCAGTCGGTGCCCTACATGCGCCATATCGCGTTGGCACCGGGGGATGTGATCAGCGATGTCTACCCGATGGCCGGGAATGAACAGCTCATCGGGCTGGACTATCGCCAGTTGCCGGACCAGTTTCCTCTGCTGCGCTCGGCGCGCGAGCAGGCCCAGCCGGTGCTGGCCGGCCCGCTGCAGCTGTATCAAGGCGGGCGGGCGCTGATCTACCGGCGGCCGGTGTTCGTCACCGGCAAGCGCGGCGTACGGTTCTACTGGGGCAATGTGTCGATCGTCGCCGATATCGACCGCTTGCTGCTGACGGCCGGGCTGCGTCCGGACACCGAGTTCGAGCTGGCCGTGCGCGGCGGCGATGGCAAGGGTGCCGAGGGCGCGCTGATCTGGGGCGACCCACGGCTGTTCGACGAGCCCCAGGTGAAGATGACCGTGGAGGTGCCGGGTGGCCTCTGGCAACTGGTGGCCGTGCCACGCGGTGGCTGGTCGGGGCTGGACCTGTTCGGCTCGCCGCTGTTCCTGTTCGCCTTGAGCTGCACGGGCGTATTCAGCCTGTTCGTCGCACAGCTCAATCGCAAGCAGCGCCTGCTCGAGCAACGCAATCGCGAGCTGCAGCGCTACCAGGCGCAGCTCGAGCGCCTGGCCCACTATGACACCATCACCGGGCTGCCCAATCGCATCCTGTTCCAGCAGCAACTGAGCGCTGCGATCCTACAGGGCCATGGCCTGGCGGTGCTGATGCTCGACATCGACGGTTTCAAGCAGGTCAACGACAGCCTGGGACACCCGATGGGCGACCTGTTGCTGCAGCAGGCAACCGCACGCTTCCTGCAGGAGCTGGACAGCCAGGACCGGCTCTGCCGCCTGGGTGGCGACGAGTTCGTGTTCATGCTGCAGGGCGCGCAGGGGCAGGTGAATCATCAAGTCCGTGCCTTGTTGCGATGCCTGCAGCGGCCGTTCGATCTCAACGGCAACGCCGCCCTGGTCACCGGCAGCATCGGTCTGGCCTGGTGTCCGCAGCATGGCGAGGATGCCGACAGCCTGCTGCGCCATGCCGACACCGCCATGTATGCCGCCAAGGAGGCCGGGCGCGATGCCTGGCGGCCCTATCACCCGGACATGACCGAGCGCCTGCAGCAGCGCCTGGAGCTGGAGCGCAACCTGCGTCGGGCACTGGAGCACAACGAGTTCGAGCTCTGGTATCAGCCCAAGGTCGACCTGTTCAGCGGGCAGCTGGAGGGCGTCGAGGCTTTGCTGCGCTGGCGCGACCCAGAGCATGGCTTGGTGTCGCCGGGTGAATTCATTCCCCTGGCCGAGCGCACCGGGCTGATCATCCCTCTCGGCGAGCGGGTGCTGGAGCTTGCCTGCGCTCAGTTGGCCGAATGGCGTGCCTGTGATGGTCTGCCCGGGCCGTTGGCGATCAACGTCGCGGCGTTGCAGATCGAGCGCAGCGATTACGTGACCAGCCTTGCCTCGGCGCTGGAGCGCCATGGCCTGCCAGCCAATCTGCTGGAAGTGGAAATCACCGAGAGCCTGTTGATGGAGAGCCAGCAGCAGGCCTGTGCGGTGCTGGCGCAGTTGCAGGCCATGGGCGTGGCCACGGCGGTGGACGACTTCGGCACCGGCTATTCGTCACTGGCCTACCTGCGCGCGCTGCCGATCGACCATTTGAAGATCGACCGGGCCTTCATCAAGGACTTGCCCGGCGACGACGACGCGGTGGCCATCGCCAGGGCGATCATCGACCTCGGGCATGCCCTGGGGTTTCGCATCACCGCCGAAGGCATCGAGACCCAGGAGCAGTACGACTTCCTGCGCCACGCCGGTTGCGACCAGGGGCAGGGCTTCCTGCTCGGGCGGCCGATGCCGGCCGAGGCGTTGCGCGGCTGGCTGGCCGAGAACCACGAGCGTCGGCATCGGCCGCCGGGGCGTTAGTGATATGTCCGTCGATACAGGTTTGGCGCCTATCAGATCGAGCGCCGCCCGCGCGGCGCATCGCGGATAAATCCGCTCCTACATTCGTTGCAACGTACCGAACCTGTCAGGCCATGGTTGCCAGCCTTGGCGCAGGGCTTGAGAAAGGTGGGGCGCCAGCAATGCCCACCGAAAAACCGCGTCGTGCAAACAAGGCTAACAACCATGGCCTATCAGGCATGGCCACGTTGCAACAGATGTAGGAGCGGATTTATCCGCGATGCGCCGCGTGGGCGGCGCTCAGTTTCACAGGCGCAGCACTTCTAACGTCGAACACCCAGCGGCCATCAACTCATCTCCTCCTGCATCCCCAGGCTTGCATACCCCACCCGCGGCACTTGCCCCAGGCGCTGCTCGACCAACGCCAGCAGTGATTCGCCGCTGGCCAGGTAGGCATCGCCGAAGTCGTGCCCGCCCAGCGCGCTGGGATGGGCTACTACCTCCAGTACGCCGTGTGCGGGGGCCAACCCGGCCTTGAGATCGGCCGGGGTGCAGACGAAGTCGGCGGTGCTTCCGGCGAGCTGGCGCAGGCGGCGGTTGAGCAAGGTCTTGAACACCCGCTTGGCCGGCCCGATGTTGTGCCCCACATTGCGCGCCAGGCGGATCGGCACCCCCTGGGTGCGGGCGAAGCGGGCGACGATGACGCCCACCGGCCAGATGTTATGCACGTGCTGGTGCGAATCCAGGTGGCTGGGCATCAGGCCGTTGTCCAGGCAACGCTTCCACTGCGCCTCCAGCTCCGTCTCCACCGCGGCTCGCTCGCGGCGCGACAGGCGCAGGGTGCGTTGCTTCAGGCGCAGGTCGAACTCGCCATGGGGCGTGCAGAAGCGTGGCTCGGCGAGGATCGCTTGGCTCAGTGGGCGGCCGTAGGTGAGGTTGAAGTGCAACCCCACCCGTCCCTTGAGCGCCGGTTGCTGGGCCAGCATGCAGGCGGTGGCGAAAGCCGGCATGTTGGCCATGGCCGTGGCCGAGCTGATCAGCCCGGCCTGGAAGGCATGCAGGATGACCGCGTTGGTGTGGGCACTGAGGCCGAAATCGTCAGCGTTGACTATGACCTGGGATGGCATCCGGGCGCTCCTGTGGCGGGGTGGGGGCGACAATATCGGCTTCCTGGCGCGGCGAACGCCTGCGCAGGCGTGGCTTGAGCCAGTGCCAGCAGCGTAGCGCCAGCCCCAGCAGCACGCCGTCGGGGCGCCAGCTGTAGCTGCTCAGGCGCCACTGTTCAACCTGGCCAGTCATGCGCTCGTGCAACTGGTGGCTGGAGTTGTCCAGGCTGACCCGCGAGGCGTCGATCCACTTCCAGTCTTCGTCCAGGCCCCAGTGAATCCATTCCTCGAGCAACACGCGGCCGCTGCCCAGGTCGCGGTGTTCGGGGACGAAGGCGAGGTTGTAGTCGTAGATCCGGCCACGTTCCAGCAGGCCCAGGCGGTAACTGATGCAGCGCCCGTCCAGTTCCAGCAGCACCAGGCACACCAGGCCTTCGCTGGCCAGGGCGGTGAAGGCCTGGTACATCCAAGGACGGCGCTGGGGGCCGGAGAAGATGCCGACTTCGTCGTCGCCTTTCCAACTGGCCGCCTCGACGGCGCTGATGGCGTCGAGCAGTTCGCCCATGTTCTCGGGAGTGGCGACGACCCGGCGCACGCTGGCACCGCAGGCCTTGATGCGTTTGCGCGCGCGGCGCAGCTTGTAGCGTGGGTCGCCGCTGACTTCCTGGCGGTCCTGCTCGTTGATGCGGTGTACCGGCACCCGGCAGGTCAGGCGCTGCTGCCAGGTGGAGCTGGCGCCGGCCCACTGGCGCAGCCAGCCATCGTGCTCGGCGTTGTCCGGTACTTCGTTGAGTTGCAGCAGGGCATGGGGCAAGCGCTTGCGGATGGCCTGCAGGACCTGGTCGGCATACAGCGCCGGCAGATCGATGAGCAGGGCGATACGGTCGCTCAGCGGGTACCCCAGGTGGCGCACCACCGGGGCGAACAGCGGGCCGAAGGGTTCGCGGGCGCGTATCAGCGGCAGGCACAGGCACAGGCGCTCGTCCTGGTAACCGAGCAGCACCTGTAGATGCTGGCCTGGCGGCAAGGCAGCCTCGGCGGCGCGCAGCCAGCCGAGGTGGTTGAAGGGCGTGCTGCCGGGCAGGCGCTTGCGCAGCGCCTCGTAGTCGGCGGCGGGGAAGTCGCCGGCGCGCAGCGAGGCGCACCACTTCAGTTGCAGGCCCATGAGCTCAACCCGCCGTGGCCGAGGAGGCCGCAGCCTCAGGCTTGCGTAACGGCTCCAGACGCGAGGCGCTGTAGCGGCTTTCGCGGAAGAACTTCCAGCGGCCAAACAGGCAGTACACGTTCATGATCCGTCCTTGCTCCTGATAGCCCATGCGCAGGTGCAGCTTGAGCGCTGGGATGTTGTGCTGTTCGCAGACGTCCACCACCTTGGTACAACCTTGGGCGGCCATGGCCTTCCACAGTGCCAGTTGCAGATCCACCGACAGCTCGGTGCCCCAATACTTGCGGATCAGCTCGCCGCCGAACTCGAAGAACTCCCCCGGCCCGACCGGGAACCAGCAACCGTAGTAGTGACGGTCGTGGTAATGGCGGCTGCTGCCCCAGATGAACGCCACGGCGTCGTTGGCGTCGTCGACGAACATCAGCCCGGTATGGCCCTCGGCGGCCAGTTCGCGCATGGTCTCGACCCGGTCGCCGAAGTGGCGGGCGAAGGCTTGCACGTTGTGTACGGTGATGGTTTCCACCCGCAACGGGGCATAGGGCTTCAGGCGGTGCGGCGGCACCGGGCTGACCAGGTCGCGTTCCATCCACAGCAGTTCCCAATGATAGAAGACGTAGTGCCGCCAGGCGCTACCGAAGGTGTCACGCAGTCCCTTGCGCTTGATGCGGTCCTGGATCTTGGTGAATGCAGTCATGGTGCCTCCTGGGCATGGCTGATCGAGGTGCGTCTCATGACGCGCTCCAGGTCAGGGCGAATACGGTCTGCCCTGGCAGTTGAAAGTGGATCTGGCCGTCCGTGCAACTGAAGCTGGCGTGGCGGCTCTGGTTGTCGGGGCCGAACAGCTCGAGCTGGCCGACGGGGCAGTTGCCCAGCGTCAGCGCCACCTGCTGCAGGCGCTCGGCCTTGTTCACTCCCAGCAGGCTGCGCTGGCGCTGGCGGGCCATGGCCAGGGCATCGACCTCGAACGCGTCGTTGTCCAGGGCCAGCACCTGGTCCAGCCAGTGGCGCTGGATGAACTGCTGGGCCAGGCCCACCGGCTTGAGTTCGTAGCGCTGGCCGCCGGCATCGCGCAGCATGCCCTTGGGCCATTCGGGCTCGTCGGCGACGTGGAACCAGTTGAGCATGTCGAGCAGGCCGTCGCTGGCGGCGTTGATCACCACCGAGGTCCACCACAGGCCGGCGTAGTGAGTGTTCTGTTCGTAGGGGCTGAGACTCGAGCCGCTGGACAGGTTGGTCTGGTCCAGGAGCAATGCCTTGCGTGGCCGGCCCTGAGCGTCGAGGCCCACCAGCTCGGCGGCCTGGCGCACGCTGTCGCGGTAGCTGCGGGTGGCGAGCAGGTCGCGGACCATCCATTCGTGCCAGGCCAATGCGTCGATCTGCGCGCCTTGCTCGGCCAGCAGGCGCCGCGCCCAGTCGATGCCGCGGCGCTGCTTGCCATCGTCGCTGAAAGGCCCGCCGAGCAGGCGCGAGGAGGCCGGCATGGCGATGCGCACGCCGGCCTCGCGGGCGCCGGGGTAGTCGCGCACGCGCTTGGCCATGGCCTGGAAGAAATCGCGGTAGCTGGCGTAGTCGCGGTAGTTGAGATTCGGTTCGTCGGCGAAGGCCAGGTAATGGGTGCCTTTGCCGCCGAGCGCCTTGGTCGCCTCGAGCCAGGCGTCGAGCCCGTCCGCGCTGGTGCGGTCGCTCCTGAGGTCGGCGACCCGGGCGCTGCCGGCCAGCAGGGTGATGTCCTGGAGAATGCCGAAGCGCTCCTGATAGAGCTTGCGCCAGGCGTTCTCGAAGTCCGGCTGGCGTTGCAGGACGTCGACGAAACTGTAGAAGCCGGCGGCCTGGGGGCGCAGGGCGTCCAGCGCGGCGAAGCTCGAGGCCGGTGGCAGCACGTAGGGCAGGGCCACGCCCAGCCGTGGCGTGGGGCCAAGCACCTTGTCAGCCACGGCAAGGGTTACCTGGCCCGGCAGTTGCGGCAGTTCGCCCAGGTCTGCGGCGCGTTGGGCGAACAGGTTGGCGCTGCCGTCGAGCCAGAACGCTGCCTTGCCGCTGCCCTGCAGGCCCAGGCGCCAGGTCTCGTCGCGGCTGCTGGCGGGCAGCGCCTGTTGATCGAAGCGCCAGTAGGCGCGGTAGGGCTTGAGCGGCAGCTGGATGCGCCGGCCATCGCTGAGGCGTTCGGCGAACAGGCCATGCACGCCGCCGTGGTGCTTGCCGGCCAATACCGCCTGCTCGCCGGCCTTGACCTGGAAATACAGGGTGACACCAGGCCCGACTTCAGCGCTGAAATGCACCTTGGCCGGGGCGAACAGCGCACGGGTGCTGCCGTCGTGCTGGACGCGATAGTCTCGGAAGCTGTAGCCGGGCACCTCCAGGCGATAAGCACCGCCGCCCGCTGCCAACGGCCAGCGTTGCTCGCCGCGCACCTGCGCGGCTTCGATCCGCCGTTCGCCGGCCAGGCGGCCGTTGCCGTCCAGCAGGTACAGGCGCTCGGCATTGGCATCGGCCTGCCAGGCGGGTTGCCACTGGATACGCAGTTCATCGGCGCGGGCCGGCAGCAGGTACAGGCTGCCATCGCGGATATCCCCCCACTGCACAGGCGCGGCGAAGGCGCCCTGGGCCAGGAGCGCGCCGCACAACAAGGCCGCCTTCATGCCGCCCGCCGTTGCAGCATCTGGCGCAGCGGCGCCAGGTCGGCGGGCAGGATGACCAGGGTCTGGCCCAGCGGCACGCCGCTGAGGCGGCAGTACAGCACCAGCATGGCCACGGTGACCGCCAGGTAGGCGATGGACGAGGCCGCAGCCGCGCCGACGATGCCCCAGGCCGGAATGAGCAAGATGTTGAGCACCAGGTTCAGCGCAGCACCGGCGCCCATCATCAGCGACACCGTGCCGGGGCGATTCTTGCCCAGCAGGTCCAGGCGCAGGATGCTGGCGTAGCAAAGCCCCAGCAGGCCCGGCAGCAGCGCCAGCAGGGCCGGATAGGCCGCGGCATACTCGGCGCCGAACAGGGTGACGATCAGCCAGTGGCCGATCAGCGCCATGCCCAGGCAGGCGCCGAGCATCACCGTGGCGGTCAGGCGCAAGGCCAGGGGGGTGATGCGTTCCATGCCGGCATCCTGCTGCAGCAGGCGTTTCATCAGTGGCGTGGTCACCGCCTCGGGGACGATCAGCAGCAGTTCGGCGGCGGCGCTGGCCATGGCGTAGTGGCCCAGGGCGGTGCTGCCGAGCAGGGCGCCTATGAACAGGTAGTCCGAGCGCAGGATCAACTGCTGGAATAACAGGTCGGGGTGGCTCTTGGCGCTGTAGCTGAGCAGCTCGCGCTGGCCACCACGGTCCCAGCGCAGGGCCAGCGGGTGCTGGCGGCGCAGCCACCACAAGCCCAGCGCCAGGACTAGGGCGATGCCGCACAGCCAACTGATCAGCGCCGCCTCCAGCGCTTCGTCGCGCCACATCCAGAACAACCCGAGGAACAGCAGCAGCGGCGCCAGCGACTCGGTCAGGCGCAGGACGTTGAAGGCGCCGACGCCGCCGCTGGCGTTGTGCAGGGTCAGCAGGCCGCTCTTGAGCACGGTCATCGGCACCGCCAGCAGCAACAGCCAGGCCAGCAGGCCCAGTTGCACGGTGACCTCGAGGTCGGCGCCGAACTCGCGCACCAGGAACACGCAGGCCAGGGTCAGCACGCCGGCCAGCAGGCAACCGTAGACCAGCACCTGGGTCAGCAGCAGGCCCATGTCGCGCTGCTTGGCCGCCTGGTAGCCGACCGCGCTGTTGAGGCCGCCGCTGGTGGCGGCGCTGATCAGGTCGGGCAGGGTGCTGAGCAGGGCGAACAGGCCGCGCTCGCTGGGCCCGAGGATGCGCGCCAGCAGTACGTTGCGCAGCAGGCGCAGGGCGATCATCGCAAGCTTGGTGCCCATGCTCAGCGCCAGGTGGCGCAGGTAGCTGTTGCGATTCATCAGCGGTCTCCGCGACTGATGCGCCAGGCCAGCAGCGAGGGCCGGCTGGCATTGCGCTGGCTGACGCCGATGCGCGGCAGGGCCAGCGGGTCGTCGTGGCCCTTGCAGATGCCCGGGCGGGTGCTCAGGGCGTAGGGATAACGATGCGCGGCGACCTGGGTGCGCACGCGTTCGTCGTGGTCGCCGTTGGGGTAGCAGTACACCGGCAGCGGAGCGCGGCAGCCTTCGTTGAGTGCCGCATGGCTGCGGGTCAGTTCTTCTTTGAGGCGATGGTCGTCCAGGTAGGGCAGCAGGGCATGGCTGGCGCCATGCGGGCCGAAGCGCACCAGGCCGGAGTCCTCCAGGGCGCGCACCTGCTGCCAGTCCATGGCCTGGGGCAGCGATTCCGTCGGGCAGGCATCGGTCAGTACGTGCAGGGCCTGGGGGCTGAGGCTCTTGAGGGTCTGCAGGTAGCGCGCCAGCACCAGGCTGCGGGCCTTGCTGTGGTCGTGCATGAAGTAGGCCGCCGGCAATGGCCGACCTAGTTTGCGCAGGCGTTCGATCAGTTGCCGCCGGGCCTCTTCGCCATGGCTGCCCCACAAGGTCTCGCCGACGCTTTCCCACCAGAAGCGCTGGCGGCTGCCGATGTAGTCGGTGGACAGGAAGATGCTCGCCGGCACCTGGTGGCGCTGCAGCAGGGGGAAGGCGTTGACGGCGTTGTCGCGCCAGCCGTCGTCGAAGGTCAGGGCGACCTTGGGGCGGCTGTCGCCGCGGGGCTCCTCGTGGCTCTGCAGCAGGTCCATGAGGCTGACGCAATCGAAATGCCGGGGCAGCCAGCGCAGCAAGCCTTCGAAGGCCCGGGGGCCAACGCACAGTTCGTTGCGGTGGGGCAGCGCGGCGCTGGCGTCATCGGCCAGCACCCGGTGCAGCATGAGGATCACCCCGGCGCCACGCAGCTCGGCGCGTCCGCGTGGCGAATTGAAATAGAACCAGCCGCTGGCCTGCTTGATATGGGTCTTGATCGGCATGTCCGTCGCTCATCGATTCTGGTCGGGGTTCCATTGGCTGTAGCTGTGCCCGCGCAGGAACTGCCACAGGCCCACGCTCATGCCGGCGAGGGTGACCAGCACGAAGGCGGCCAGGCGGAACGGGCGCGGCAAGCGCCGACGGGCGTCGAGCAGGCCGGCGATGGCGGCGGCGTAGCCGAGCAGTTGCAGGGCCAGGGTCAGGCGGTAGAAACCGGGCTCGGCGGCCAGCCACAGGTTGGCCAGCAGCAGCGGCAGCAGCAGCACCGGGGCCAGGCGGCGGATCAGCTTGTGGCTGATCAGGGCGATGGCGTACAGGCCGTGGCGCGCCGGGTTGAGTAGCTCGCGGCGGGCGGCCAGGCTCAGCAGGCCGCCGACGGTGACGCGCTGGCGGCGGCGGAACTGCTTGTCGGCCTCGTCCACACCCTGGTCGAGCACTACCGCCTCGGGCACATAGACGATGCGCAGGCCTGCGGCCGGCGCGCAGGTGCTGATGAAGAAGTCGTCGTTGACCTGTTTCGGGATCGGCTGGTACAGCGGCCGGCGCAGGGCCAGCAGGGCGCCATCGGCCGAGACCATGCAGCCGGTGCGGTTCTCCACCTTGCGCACCCAGGCTTCGTAGTGGCGGTACAGGCTGTCGCCGATGCTCAGGCCCTTGCCTGGGTCGGGGATGATCATATGCCCGGCGGTGCCGCCGACCTGCGCATCGGCGAAGGGCGCCAGCAGCAGGCCGAGAGTGTCGGTCGACCACTGGTTGTCGGCGTCGGTGAACACCAGCAGGTCGCCCGTGCATACTTGCACGGCACTGTTCAACGCACCTGCCTTGCCCAGGCGTGGCAGGTCCAGCACCTGCACCCGTGGGTCGCCCAGGCTGCGGGCCAAGGCCACGGTGCGGTCGCTGGAGCCGTCGCTGGCCACCACCACCTGCAGCTCGGCGGCTGCGTAGTCCTGGCCGAGCACGCTGGCAAGCTTGGCTTCGATATGGCGCTCTTCGTTGTGCGCGGCAATCACCACGCTCACCCGCTGGGGCGGCAATGGTGAATGCGTGCGACGGGCAAAGAACGGCGCGGCCAGGGTCAGCAGCAGGGGATAGCCGACCCAGGCATATAGCGGCAGCAGCAGGCATAGCCAGAAAATGAACTCAGCCACGGGCGGGCCTCCTTGCGGTGCGGTTGAACAGGCTGAGGATGAAGGCCGCGCCGGCCAGGTGCAGGCGCAGCCAGTGCAGGCCCCAGAGCTGCAGCGTGAGCAGCGGGTCGCGGTGCCTGCGGCTCTGGCGCAGGCTCAGGAGCAGCGCGGGCAGGGCGCTGACCAGCAGGAAGAACAGGGCGACATGCGGGAAACCGTCGAGCAGCGCCGACAGGGCCATGGCGTCCAGCACCCAGGCGCCCACCGAGAGCATCGGGAACCGCAGCAGGCGCAGGCTCACGCCATGGCTGCGCAGCAATTGCAGGTGGCTGCCCTGGCGCCACATCTCCTTGCCCAGCCATTCGCGCCAGTTGGCTTCATAGCCCCAGTGCAGCACCGCCGGTTCGCGCAGCACGCGAAGGCGCGCACCGGCTTCATGCAGGCGCAAGGTGAAGTCCTTGTCCTCGCCGGTGCGCAGGCGCTCGTCGAAGCCGCCGACCTGCTCGAACCAGCTGCGCCGCATCAACAGGTTGGGGGTGGGCAGCCAGGTGCAGTCCTGCACTGTCTGGCCGGTGCGCAAGGTGCGCCGTTGCCAGGCCTGGGCGAACCACGGCGCGTGGCGCGGGGTGTCGCAGTCCAGGGCGAAGACATCGCCTTCGCCACGGCGCTGCAGGTCCAGCAGCAGGTCCAGCCAGTGTTCCGGGACTTCGATGTCGGCATCGAGGAAGGCCAGCCAGTCGCCTTGGCTGGCGTGTACGCCGGCATTGCGCAGGGCGCCGATGGCCACGCCCGGCACGTTCAGCACCTGGGCGCCGTGAGCGCGGGCGATCGCCGGGCCGTCGTCGCTGGAGCCGTTGTCCACCACGATCAGCTCGCAGGCCAGACCCGCCGCGCTTGCCGAGCGCCGGGCGGCGTCGAGGGTGCGGCCGATATGGCGGGCTTCGTTGAACATCGGGATGACGATACTCACCCGGCTCATCGGGCCACCTCCACCGGCTGCTGCTCACGTGCCTGGCCGAGCAGCACGCTGGACAGCGCCAGCATCAGCCACAGGTACTTGTGGCTCGGGGCGCTGAGGAACATCAGGAACAGGCCGATGGCGAGCATGCTCATGGTCAGGTGGGTCATCAGGTCGGCGCGGTCCGGGTCGCCGGCCGCGCGGAAGGCGGCGCGCGCCCGCCAGAAATTGCGCAGGGCCAGCACGATCATGCCGACGAACAGCAGCCCTGCCGGCAGGCCGACTTCGCTGAACAGTTCCAGGTAGGTGTTGTGGGCGCGGCGGTAGAGGTCGGTGGTCTTGCTGTTGACCGGGGCGAAGGCTTTGGAGAAGCCAGTATCGGCGTAATGCAGCGGGAAAGTGCCGGGCCCGGTGCCGAGCAGCGGGCTGTGGCTGATCATCTCCTTGCCCACCACCAGGTAGGAGGCGCGCCGCCCCAGGGACTCGTCCTGGTGCGCGTTGACCCCGGACTTGAGCAGCATCAGCGACTGGATGCGCTCGGCGTAGCCGGCGGGCATCAAGGCGATGCCCAGGGGCAGGACGATGGCCAGGCCGAGCATGGCGAAGCCCAGGTGGCGCGGGCGGATGCGCGTCAGCTGTTCGCGGTAGTTATAGAGCACGATGCCCAGGCTGATCAGCAGCACCACCAGCCCCGAGCGCGATTCGGTCTTGGTCATGCCCACCAGCAGCAACAGGCAGCAACCGGCCCAGAACAGCTTGACCGGGATCTGCCGCGCCTTGATCGCCAGCCACAGTCCCAGGGGCATGGCGATGGTAATCAGCAGGGCGAAGGCGTTGGGGTCGAGCATGGCCGAGGCGCGGCCCTGCTCCTGGTATTTGGTGGAGAAGATCGCGAACAGGCAGGTAACGCACACGCTGACGGTGACCAGCCGCGCCAGCAGCGGCAGGTTGAGGTCGCGACCGACCAGCAAGGTAATGACGAATACCACCAGGCCCACCAGCAGCTCACGCAGGTGCCCGCCCGACAGGGCCAGGTCGTCGCTGGCCCACAGGCTCAGCAGGTACAGGGCCATGAACGGCAGCAGCAGGCGCCATTGATTGCTGCGCAGGCGCTCGCCGGGGATTTGGCGCACTGCCAGTTGCAGGCTGAGGATCAGCACCAGGCCGATGCCCACCAGCTTGGCGCCGGACACTAGACCGTCCTTGAGCAGCCCCTCCAGCGGCACCAGGGTGGCGATTGCCAGCAGGCCCCAGGCCGGCTTGCGGTACAGCACCAGCACGCCGGCCAGGCCGATCACCCCGCCGGGCGCCAGGAACGGGTAGGGGCTGGCCAGCAGACCCAGGCTCAGCAAGGCCACCAGGGCCACCAGCGACAGGGGAATGATCATGCGACAACCTCCTCGGCCGTGCCCCGGTACACCTGGGCCCAGCGTTGTGCCAGGGTCGGCAGGTGGTAGCGTTGACGTTGGGTCTGGCGCGCCCGGGCAACCAGTTCGTCGGCTTGCTCAGGGTCTTGCAACAGCGCTTCGAGATGCTCGCCCAGCTCAGCCGTGGCCAAGGGACGGGCGAGCAGGCCGTTGTGGCCGTGCTCGATCACGTCGGGGATGCCGCCGACACCGAAGGCCACCACCGGCACACCATCCTGCATGGCCTCGAGCAGGATCATCGGCGTGCCTTCGGTGCGCGAGCTGATGACCAGGGCATCCAGGCGTTTCATCCAGCCACGCATGTCGCGCTGGAAGCCCGGCAGGGTGATGCGCTCGCTGAGGCCGGCGGCATCTATGCGTTGTTGCAGGGCTTCGCGCTCAGGGCCTTCGCCAAGCATCACGGCGTGGACCCGCGGTTGGCGCTGACACACCGGGATCAGCGTATCGAGGAACAGGTCGGGGCCTTTTTCGCTGGACAACCGCCCGACGTAGGCGGCGAGCCAGGGGGCGCCGCCTGGCTGTAGCGCTCCCACGCCATCCTTTGCCTGCGCTTCACAGATCTCGGGCAGCCCGTTGGGTATCACCTGCAGCTTGGCCGCTGGCACCCCGGCATCGCGGTGGATGCGGGCGATGCTCTCGGCCACGCACACCACCGTGTCCACCGTCGGCGTACGGCACAGCTGCAGGCTCAGCCAGGTGTAGAAGCGTTGCTTGCGGCTGCGCGGGGTAAAGCCATGCTGGGTGCTGACCATCGGCAGGCGCCACAGCGTGGCGCCGATCCACCCGAACAGTTGGCCCTTGAAGTTATGACTGTTGACCAGTGGGCGTAGGCCGCGCTGCGCGCCGAGCACCTTGAGCACCGCCCCCAGGCCCCGGCAGGTGTCGCACTCGACACCCGCCTCGCGAAAGCGCGCCACCAGTTCGGCCGGGGCATCGAGAAACAGCACCCGATGCCGCCCAGGGGTCGCCTGGCAGTGGTCCAGGAGCATGCGCTCGGCGCCGTAGAACCCGCCGCTGCTCAGCAGGTGCAGGATCGGCCGGCCGGCGTGCAGCGCGGCGTTCAATTGCGCACCCAGTGCCACAGGCGTGGCAGCGACCAGCTCTTGTGCGGGTTGGGCAGCGCAGGGGACTGGTCGTTGATCACCAGCAGTACGGGCAGGCCCAGTTCGTGGCTGATCTGCGCCGGATGCTTGAAGCGGTGGTCGAAGAACTCCCTGACGTAGACCACGGCAATCGCCAGCAGCAGGCCGGTGACCAGGCCGAACGGAATGATCAGGCCGGGTTTCGGGAAGCTCGCCGCGGTGGGCTCGTAGGGTGCGCTGAGGATGCGCGCGTTGGACTGGCTGCCATCGAGCAGGCCCTGGCCACGGCTTTCCTCGTAGCGCTGGGCGTAGGTGGAGAAGGCCTTGTGCAGGGCATCGATCTCGGTGTCCAGCTGGCGGGTCTTGCTCTGGGTCTCGCGCAACTGAAGGATGCGCTTGCTGTAGTCGGCGATGCGCTGGGTCTTCTGCTCGATCACCTGCTGGGTCACGGCCAGGTCCTGCTGGCGTTCACGGATGCGGTTCTCGACGATCTTGAGGAACTGCGCGCGCAACTGGGCGATCTGCTGGCGAGCCATCACCATCTGGTCGGAGCCTGGCTGGAACACCGTGGCGTCACCGTTGTAACGGGCCAGCTGGGTGGTCAGCTGCTCGCCGAGCTGCTTGATCTCGCGGTCCTCGAAGGCGACGTTGTCGACCGTGGTGGTGAAGGTGTAGGGGAAGGCGTAGTCGGCCATCTTCGCCTTGTTGGCCGCGGCCAGGCTGCTCTGCAGGTAGTCCAGCCACTTCTGGTTCTGCAGCTGGCGGTCACGTTGCAGGTTGAGCGCCTGCTCTTCGGTGTTGATGGCGTTGAGGCGGAAGGTGATCTCCTCCTTGGGATCCGACGAGCCGATGGCGGTCAGCAGGCCCAGGCGCTGGCTTTCCAGGTCGCCCAGGCGGGCCTGGTAATGCAGCTTCTTCTGCTCGTAGAAGGCCTCGGGCAGTTCGTTGGATTGCAGGTCCTGGCGGTTGGCCAGGAAGTTCTCCAGCAGGCGGCTGACGAACAGCGTGCCCAGCTTGGCATCGTCGGCGCTGTAGGTGATGGAGATCACGTTGGAGCCGGGCAGGGTCTCGACCTTGAGGTCCTTGACCGCCTGGTCGGTGAGGGTATCGAGCTGGGTGTCGCGATCGTCCGCCACGCTGTTGCCGAACAGTCGGTGCAGGGGCTCGATCACCGCGTGGCGCAGCGGGTCGATCACGGTGCGCCGCAGCAGGCCGGGCTCGTCCGGATAGTGGCCTTCCTTGCGCAGCTCGCCGATGGTCTGGCGGATCAGGGTCGGCGAGCGCAGGATGTTGCTCTCGGTCTCCATGTCGGCCAGCGACGGCGGGATGAACTGGTCGGCCTGCTGGCTGAGCGCCGAGGTGGTGTCGCTCTGCGAAAGCTTCTTGGACTGCACGATGACTTCGGCGGTGATGTCGTAGCTCTGCTTGAGCACCAGCGGCAACAGCACGGCGATCACCGCGAACACCAGGAACACCCGTTTCACCAACTGGCGGTTGGCGAAGAAGATGCGGAAGAACTCATGTACGTAGTTTTCTTTCGGTTGCGTGGTCATGGTCCGTCCCCCGGTCAGTCGTCGCTTTCTTTATTGTCGACGCGGTAGCTGAAGCTGAAGCCGAAGCCCTGGAACAGCACCACGTCGGCCAGTTGCCGGGACAGCTCGGCTGCGCTGGCAAGCTTGGTCTTGGGCACGTAGAGCATGTCTTCGGGCTGCAGGTAGGCGAGTTTCTGGCTACCGCCGGAGAGCGCCTGGTCGACGTCGTAGTTGACCGCATGCACGGTGTTGCCTTCGCGGCGCATGATCACCACCGAACCGAGCTTGGCCTTGAGGGTAGGGCCGCGGGCCAGGGTCAGCGCCTCGAGCACGGAGACGGGGCGGCGGATCTGGAAGGCGCCGGGCTGGCCGACTTCGCCGAGCACGTAGATCTCGTTGGCGGCGGTGGACTTGAGCAGTACGTCTACGCTCATGCGCCCGGGCAACGTGGCGTAGCGTTCGTTGAGGTAGTCGCGCAGCTGGTTGACGGTCATGCCCTGCAGCGGCACCGAGCCGATTTCCGGGAAGGTGGCGCGGCCGTCGTTACCCACGGTGATGTCGCGGCTCATGCCGGTGCCGGGGTGGCTGAGGGCGTTCTTCAGGTTGACCTCGTCGGTCATCGGGCTCATCACGCGCACGGTGACCTGGTCACGGTTGGGCTTGAATACCCGCTTGTCCTGGTAGGCCTGGCGGATGGCGCTTTCGGCTTCGCCAGGGGTCATGCCTTCGACGCGCACGGCGGCATTGGTGCTGGGCAGGGTGATGGTGCCGTCGGGCTGCACCAGCTGGTTGCCGTTCAGGCCGCTGGCGGCCATGAAGTTCAGGTCCAGGGTGTCGCCGGACTGGATGCGGTAGGCCCCGGCCGAGCGGTTGCTGACGTGGAAGATCACTTCCAGCACGTCCTGCGGGCGCAGTACCTGCTCGCGGCGGGCGACTTCGGTGGCCTGGCTTTCGGCGGGAGGCGCGGTGAGGATCTGCACCGGCATCTCGCGGTTTTCCTGGCTGGCGCAGCCGGCCAGGGCCAGCACGCACAGGGCAATCGAGGGATATCTCATGGCGTTCATCCTGTGCGGCCTCTCAGAGATTTTCGTACAGCCACTTGGGCATGTAGTACTTGCGCTTGTTGAACACGCTGCCGATCAATCGCGCGCCGGCCTGGGTCAGGCGCTGGCTGGCGGCCTGGGCCACTTCCCAGCGGGTCTCCTCGGCGCACACCACCAGGATCACGCCGTCGACCAGGGTGCCGATCACCAGGCTGTCGGCGCTGGCGTAGATGGCCTCGCCGTCGATCACCACGAAGCGGTACTGATTGCTCAACTGGTGCAGCAGCACGCGCAATTGCTCGGGGTCGAGGCGGTCGCGGCCGCGTTTCCAGGTGCCCACCGGCAGCACGTCGAACGGCTGGTCGGACAGGCGCACGATGCAGTCCTGGGCCAGCGGCGGGGTGTCCTGGTTGAACAGCAGGTCGCTGTAGCCGCGCAGTTTGCTCAGGCCCAGTTGCTGGCTGAGGCCGCCAGGTGCCAGGCTGGCGTCGATCAGCAGCACGTTGCCGGCACTCATGAGCGCCAGCTGGCTGGCGAAGGCCAGGGCGCTGGTACTGGTGCCACTGCCGGTGTTGGCCGCGGTCAGCAGCAGGGTGCGCTGGTCGAGGTCGAGCACGGTGGCGGTCAGGTTGGTCTCGCTTGGGGTAGCGATCGTCAGGCTTCTCGAGGATGAACCGTCCATCTCAGCTTGCTCCGTGGCCAGTGAAGACTTTGAACGGGGTCTTGAGCAGGATCTTCAGGTCCAGCATCAGGCTCTGTTCGTTGATGTAACTCAGGTCCAGCTCCACACGTTGGTCGAAATCGATGTTGCTGCGCCCGGAGATCTGCCACAGACCGGTCATGCCCGGGTAGATCGACAGTCGCGCCAGGTGGTTGTCGTGGTAGCGGTAGGCGTTGAACGAAGTGGGGCGCGGGCCGACCAGGCGCATGTCGCCGGTGACCACGTTGATCAGGTTGGGCAGCTCGTCCAGGCTGCTGCGGCGCAACCAGCCGCCTATCGAGGTGATGCGCGGGTCTTTGTCGATCTTGAAGTCGATGGATTCGGCGCCGTGCTTGTTCAGGTGGCGCAGCGAGTCCTTGAGCGCCTCGGCGTTGGCCACCATGGTGCGGAACTTGTACATACCGAAAGCGCGACCACGGTAGCCGGTGCGCTTTTGCACGAAGAACACCGGGCCTGCGCTGGACTGCTTGATCAGCAGCGCCAGTACCAGGAACAGCGGCGACAGCAGTAACAGCAGAGTCAGCGCGGCCAGGCACGACAGCACGCGGTTGGTACGCGACAGTGTCCAGGGACGGCCACCGGCGCGCCCCGTGATCCAGCCGCGGCCCTGCATGTGGATGGCGGCATCGATGCGCTGCCGGTGCGCCGGGTCCATGCGTTTGTCCTGGTACAGCGCCTGCAGTTGCGCGCTCTTGGGTTGTCCTGTCATACCGCCCTCCGTTGATTCGGCTGCTCGCCCGTGGGCGCCGCTTCGCTGGCGGCGGGCGAGTAGTAGCTCTTGAACCAGGCGACGAAGCGCCTGAGCCCCTCATCGAGACCTATCTGTGGGGTGAATCCGGTGACCCTGGCCAGGGCGCTAGCATCGGCACAGGTGGCCAGCACATCGCCTGGTTGCAGCGGCAGCAGTTCGATCACCGCGTTGCGCTGCAGGTGTTTCTCGAGCAAGGCCAGGTAGTCGAGCAGCTCCACCGGACGCTGCCCGCCGATGTTGTACAGCCGCCACGGCGCATGGCTGCTGGCCGGATCCGGGTTCAGCGCATCCCACTGCGGGTCGGCGACCGGGGGCAGGGGAATCAGCCGTACCAGGCTCTCGACGATGTCGTCGATGTAGGTGAAGTCGCGCTGGTGGCGGCCATAGTTGAACAGCTGGATCGGCCGGCCTTCGCTGATCGCCTTGGCGAACTGCATCGGCGACATGTCCGGGCGGCCCCACGGGCCGTACACGGTAAAGAAGCGCAGGCCGCTGCAAGGAATGTCGTACAGGTGGCTGTAGCTGTGGGCCATGGCCTCGTTGGCCTTCTTGGTGGCGGCATACAGCGACAGCGGGTGGTCAACGGCGTCTTCGACGCGATATGGCGTTTGCTGGTTGGCGCCATACACCGAACTGGACGAGGCGTACAGCAGGTGCTTGACCGGGTGCCGACGGCAGCCCTCGAGCACATTCAGGAAGCCGGCCAGGTTGCTTTCCAGGTAGGCCTGCGGGTTCTGCAGCGAATAGCGCACACCAGCCTGGGCCGCAAGGTGTACCACCACTTCCGGGCGTTCGCTGGCGAACAGCCTGGCCATGCCGTCGCGGTCGCCGAGGTCCAGACAGTGCAGCGGAAAGTCCCCTACTGTCTGGCGTACCCAGTGCACGCGGGCATGCTTGAGCGACGGCTCGTAGTAGTCGTTGAAGTTGTCCAGCCCCACCACCTGGTGCCCTTCGAGCAACAGCTGGCGACAGGTGTGGGCACCGATGAAACCGGCTGCGCCGGTGACCAGCACTTTCATGGCGCATCCGCCTGCGGGCTGACCTGGCGCAGGCCGATGCCACTGTAGTGCAGGCCGTGGGCGGCCACCTGCTCCGGGTTGTACAGGTTGCGACCATCGATGATCACCCGCTCGCGCAGCTTGCTGGCGAGCATCGAGAAGTCGACCACGCGGAAATTTTTCCACTCGGTGCAGATCACCAGGGCGTCGGCGTCCTGCAAGGTGTCGTCGCGGGTGGCGCACAGCTGCAGGTCGTCGCGATAGCCGTACAGGCGCCGGCATTCGTCCATGGCTTCGGGGTCATAGGCGCGCACCGTGGCGCCTTCGGCCCACAACGCTTCCATCAGGTAGCGGCTGGGCGCTTCGCGCATGTCGTCGGTGTTGGGCTTGAACGCCAGGCCCCACAGGGCGATGGACTTGCCCGCCAGACCGCCGAGGCGCTGCTTGAGCTTGGCGAAGAGGATGCGCCGCTGCTGGTCGTTGACCTCGCTGACACTCTGCAGTAGGCGCAGCGGCATGCCACTGTGGGCGGCGGTGTGCAGCAGGGCCTTGATGTCCTTGGGGAAGCACGAGCCGCCGAAGCCGCAGCCGGGGTAGATGAAGTGGTAGCCGATGCGCGGGTCGGAGCCGATACCCCGGCGTACCGCCTCGATGTCGGCGCCCAGGTGTTCGCTGAGGTTGGCCAGCTCGTTCATGAAGCTGATGCGGGTGGCGAGCATGGCGTTGGCGGCGTACTTGGTCAGCTCGGCGCTGCGGTTGTCCATGAACATCAGCTTTTCGTGATTGCGGCAGAACGGCGCGTACAGTTCGGCCAACTGGTCATGGGCCACTTCGTCGAGGGTGCCGACGATTATGCGGTCCGGGCGCATGCAGTCGGCCAGGGCGCTGCCTTCCTTGAGAAATTCGGGATTGGACACCACGCGTACCTGCAACTGGCCCTTGCCCAGGCGCTGCAATTCGTCGCGGGCCAGCGCCATGACCTGGTCGGCGGTGCCTACCGGCACGGTGGACTTGATGATCAAGGTGTGGTCGGTTTCCATCAGCGCGGCGATTTGCCGGGTGACGTTGAGCACGTGGGTCAGGTCAGCTGAACCATCCTCATCGGGCGGCGTGCCGACGGCGATGAAGATCAGCTCGGCATGGCTGACCGCATCGCTGGCCTGGGTGCTGAACAGCAGGCGGCCTTCCTTGATGTTGTCCTCGAGCAGGTCCGACAGGCCCGGCTCGCTGATCGGCGGTACACCCTGGCGTAACTGGTTGATCTTGTGGGTATCGACATCCACGCAGAGAACCCGATGACCTACGTCCGCCAGGGCTGCTGCCTGTACCAGTCCGACATAACCGGTGCCAAAAACGCTCACGTCCATGCGCGGTGCCTCGAATGGATGAGTAAGGGAGATGAAACAGTGGTGTGAATTGGGTATAGCTCAGTGCCGGGGAATTGCGTCAAAGCAATGGCATGTTTCGTCGCATTTACAGACTCCAACGAAACGGGCCATCTGCCACCAACCCGTTTCCAATCCGTGTGTTAGCGAGCATACCTAGTGGCAATTGGCCGTTCGACGAACCGATGAACGGTCCAATGCGGCGAAACAAGCGGGTTGCAGACGATAGAGATAATCAACAACAGCTTGCGGGCGGTGCCAGATTCCGGTGTCGGCATGTCGTCGGAAATTTGACTTTTTTGCGTTGTGGTTTGTTTCACAACTGCTACGGTTTGAGAAGAATTCCATGACCGGAGTGGCTGAAACATGCGCGGATGGATCAAGTTTTTGTTACTGCTGGTCTATCTGGCCAGCTTTCACGCCTATTACCGCGAGCGTATAGAAGCCCTGGGTATTGGCGTGCCGTTGGTGCTGTACCTGGGCATGTTCGCGATGCTGGCCGTGGCCCTTGTGCTGGCGGCGTTCACCCGCCCCGGCTGGCTGCGTTGGGTGCTGGCCCTGGCCTTCACGATCAGCGCGATCTTTCTTGACGCTTATAACCGCATCACCGATTCCTACCTGACCTATAGCGCCTTCGTGTCTATGGTCTACGCCGGCGGTTTCGTCCAGGAGGCGCTGCAGCAATATCACTACGCTATAACCCTCGCTGCGGCGCGGGCGCTGCTGTTGCTGCTGGGCATCGGCCTGCGTCCGGGGCCGACGCCGAAGCTGCCGCGCCGGCTACCGCCGCTGGCACCGGTACTTGGGTTGCTGGCGCTGGTCGCCATCCTGTTCGTGCGGGCCGGCGAGGGCGCCCGCGGGCTGCCGGTGATGTACACGCCGCTGGCCTACCTGAGCCTGTTCACCTACGAGACCCTGCACGACCATGTCGGGCCGCGTCAGCCCGTGACCCTTGCGCAGTCGGGGCCGACGATGGCACGGGATATCGTGCTGCTGATCGACGAGAGCATTTCGGGCAACTACCTGGACCTGAACACCCCGGCCGGGGTCACCAGCCATCTGGCCCAGGCCCAGCCTGGCGTGCAGATCGTCAATTTCGGCTACGCCGCCTCCATCGCCAACTGCAGCGTCGACACCAATGTCACCCTGCGCTATGGCGGCACCCGCGACGACTACCTGCGCATCAACTCGACCCAGCCGTCGATCTGGCAGTACGCCAAGCGCGCGGGCCTGGAGACGGTCTATATCGACGGGCAATGCACTGGCGGCAACCTGCAGAACCTGATGACCTTGACCGAGAAGCGCGATATCGACCAGTTCATCCAGTTCGACGACATCCCCGTGGTGCAGCGCGACATGGCGGCGCTCGATCGGTTGGTGGCGCTGCTCAAGGATGGCAAGCCGCAGCTGATCGTGGTGAATAAGGTCGGCGCCCACTTCCCTGTGCATGACAAGTATCCGGACGACTTCCTCAAATACCAGCCGGCCTTGCCACGGGGCCGCTACGTCGATATCGCCGAGACCGGCACCCGCGACGGTTTCGACGGACGCCCGCAGGACTGGGTGCTGTACCGCAATGCCTACCAGAACACCGTATTGTGGAACGTCGGCGAGTTCTTCCGCCGCTTGTTCGCCGAGGCCGACCTCAGCCAGGCCGTGGTGCTGTACACCTCCGACCATGGCCAGGACCTGCATGAGCGTGGCAACCCAGGGCTGAACACTCATTGCGACAGCGACCCGGTGCCAGAGGAGGGCCTGGTACCGCTGGTAGTGATCCAGGGGCAGGGCCTCAGGACACTGGATTGGGAAGGCAACCTGGCGGTGAACCGTAATGCCTCCAGCCATTACAACCTGTTCCCCACGATGCTCAAGCTGATGGGCTACGACGACAAGGCGGTCAGCGCGCTCTATGGGCGGTCGCTGGACATGCCGACCGACGACCCGTTCACCTTCAACGTGCGCTTCAATGCGCGACTCGGGGCCAAGCCGGATTTCCGCCACATCGACCTAGGGCAGGTGGTCACGCCCGCCAGTGTCCTGGCGGGGCAACCGATGCCGGTGGGCAAGGCGGACTAGGATCAGAAGTCGATGCTGGCGGACAGCTGCACGGTGCGTGGCGCACCCAGCCCCAGGCTGGTGAGCAGCGGCATGCCCCAGTAGGCCTTGTTGGTCACGTTCTCCACCGTGCCACGCAAGGTCACCGGGTGGTCGGCGACCTGCAGCCGATAGCGGGCACCGACGTCGTAGATGGTGTAGCCGGGAATCGACTGGCTGTTGTCGCTGCTGATGTACTGTTTCGACACGGCGTTGGCGTTGGCTGTCAAGGTCAGGCCATCGAGCAGTGGGGTGTCCCACTCCACACCGAGCTTGCCCTGCAGTTTCGGTTGGCCGGTAGCGGTCTTGCCTTCATCCGAGCCGCTTGCGGCCTTGGTCACTTTGGGATCGAGGCGGGCCACGCCGCCCATCAGCCGCACATCGGTCAGCGGTGTGCCGAAGAAGCTCCATTCGAGCCCGCGGTTGCGCTGTTCGCCGCCGAAGGAGAACACTCTGGTTACCGGGTCGGTGAAGCTGCTGGGGCGTTCTATCTGGTACAGGCTCAGGGTGTGGGCGAAGTCGCCGAGGTCGAGCTTGACGCCGACTTCCTTCTGCTTGGATTTGTAGGGGGCGAAGACCTCGCCGCGATTGGCCGTATTGAACGGCGCGATGGCGCCCTTGCTCAGGCCCTCGATGTAGTTGGCGTACAGCGACACCTCGTCGGTGACCTTGACCAGCACTGCCGCCGCTGGGGTCGTGGCACTCTCGTTGTAGCGTGTGGTGTGCGCGCCGTTGCTGACGTCGAAGCTGTCGGTCAGCACCTGCTGGCGACGCACGCCCAGGGTGAGTTGCAGGCGTTCGTCGAGGAACGACAGGGTGTCGGCCAGGCCGTAGCTGCTCAGGCGTGATTCGGTGTGGGAGATGGGTGGGTAGCTCCTGGCGGCCTCGGGACCCCAGACCGGGTGGTAGATATTGTTGATCCACTCCGCGCCCGGGATGTCACGCCGACCATAGTCGCGTTGCTTATCCGAATAGTGCGTGGCGTTGAGCGACCACTGATGACCCACGCCGAAGGTGTCGAAATGGCCGCGCAGGCCGGCTTCGCCCGAGGTCTTCTTCAGGTCGATCTTCAACTGGCCCATGCGTGTCTCCATGTCCCCGGCGGTGTTGAACACCTCGGCGAGCATGGTGCCACTGTAGGCATAGTCGGTCTTGCTGGTGCCGGCGGCGGCATAGGCCATGAGGTTGTCGTTTAGGTCGTACTCGCCGCGCACGATCACGCCCTTGTCGCGGGTCTGGACGAAGCCCCAGTCCGGGTTGAGCAAAGTCTCGGACTTCGGCGGCCTGGGCACCGGTACGCCCTCGGCCAGGCCAATGCCGCGGTTCTGGCCCCTGACCCGGTCCTCGCTTTGGTACAGGTCGGCGGACAGCCGCGCACGCTCGCCACGCCAGTCCAGGCCCAGGGCATTGAGCTCGGCCTTCATGCGCTGGTGGTCGGTGGCGGTATCGCCGTCGCGGTAGACGCTGTTGAAGCGCACGCCGAACTGTTGTTCCTCGCCGAAGCGACGGCCGACGTCGAGGTGCCCGCCGAACTGCGCGTCCGACATGTAGGTGCCGGTGATCCGCGTCAGCGGTTCGGCGCCCGCGCGCTTGGGCACCAGGTTGATGCTGCCGGCCACCGAGCCGCCTGGCGGCATGCCGTTGAGCAGGGCGGACGGGCCCTTGAGCACCTCGACGCGCTCGAACATCTCGGGCGAGATCCGGTAGTAGGGCGCCATGCCGTACAGGCCGCCGATGCTCACGTCGTTGATGTTGGAGTTGAAGCCGCGGATCGAGTAGTTCTCGCTGTAGGTGCCCTTGAGGCCGTTGCTGAACACCGACGGGTCGGTGGCGGCGATGACATCGGTGATGGTCTGGGCCTGGGTGTCCTCGATGTATTTCTCGGTGTAGCTGATGGTGCTGAACGGCGTCTCCATGAAGTCCTTGTTGCCCAGCAGCCCGACCCGGCCGCCCGAGGCCACCTGGCCACCGGCGTAGACTGGCGGCAATGCACTGGGGGCGTCGCGGCTGCCTTCGACCATGGTTTCGGACAGCTCCAGGCTGCCGGTGGGCTGGCCGTGGCGGGGCTTTTCCACTTCCTCGGTCTGCGCCGCAGTCACCCCCATGGACGCGCCGCCCAGGCCGAGCAGCAAAGCCATGTGCATGGCGGTGAAAATGCGATTGAGGTCGAAGTGGGGCACAGCCGGCTGCTGCGCCGGGCTGACACGTTGTTGCGACATGCTGGAGTCCTTTCGATTCGCAAGTAAGTGAAGGCATTCACTAGGGATTCCGAATCAGAAAGGCAAATCCTCAATGCTAATCATTAGCATTTAAAGAGGTATTGATTTAAGTCGCCGGCAGTGCCAATGGGTGCATGGCGCGAAAGCTCTGCGCCTCTTCAACCAGCCAGTCATGCACCGCCCGCGCCCCAGGCTGGCTCAGCCCGCCCGGTGGATACAGCAGCACATAACGCTTGTGGTTGGCGATCGGTACCCCGAACGGCACGATCAGCGCGCCGCGCTCCAGTTCGTCGTTGAGCAGGGTACGCCGGGCGATGGCCACGCCGACGCCGGCGATGGCGGCCTCAATGGTCAGGTGGTTGCGGTTGAAGGTGTGCCCACGGCGCACGTCCAGTCCGCCGGCACCGATGCCGTCGAGGTAGAACTCCCACTCGGCGTATTCCGAACTGCCGCGCCAGGCGGTGATGTCATGCAGCAGCGGGTAGTGGGCCAAGCCCGCTGGCCCGTGCAGGGGCGGACGACCACGCAGCAGGGCAGGCGAGCACACCGGGAAGATCTGCTCGTCGAGCAGAGGCGTGGAGAGCATGCCCGGATAGCTGCCGTCGTTGAGGTCGATGGCCAGGTCGAAGTCTTCCGGGTGCAGCGCCTGGTTGCTGTCCTCGGCCACCAGGCGCAGCTCGATGTCCGGATAGCGTTGCTGGAAGCGCGGCAGGCGCGGGGTCAGCCACTTGGCCAGGAACGAGGGGATCGAACGCAGGCGCAGGGTGCCGCGGATCTCGCCGGCGTCCAGGCGCAGCAGCTCGGCTTCGATGCTGCCGTAGGCTTCGGCCACGGTCTGTGCCAGGCGTTGGCCCTCGGCGGACAACTCGACGCCGCGGGCGCGGCGCAGGAACAGGCGAAAGCCCAGGCGCTCCTCTAGTTGGCGCATCTGCTGGCTGACCGCTCCGGGGGTGATGTGCAGCTCTTCGGCGCAGCGGGTGAACGACAGGTGTCGCGCCGCACAGGAGAACACGTGCAGCCAGACGAACACCTGGCCATTGAGTGGGCCTTTCATTGTTTAGTCCTGCTAAAGGCTTGTGTAGGAAGTTTCGTTGGTCAAGCTGGCCTGAGCGCGGCAGTATCGCGCAACTTGGCAATACCGCTCAAATTTTCCGGAGAGCCGTGGCGTGTCGCAGATCGCCGCCACGGTCAGGCATTAGCATGGCTATCAGTGTTTTCGACCTTTTCAAGATTGGCATCGGCCCATCCAGCTCCCACACCGTCGGCCCTATGCGCGCCGCGGCGACCTTCGCCCAGGCCTTGCGTGAGCGCGGCCTGCTGGCCCAGGTGCGCCGGGTCGAGGTGCGCCTCTATGGCTCGCTGTCGGCCACCGGAGTCGGGCATGCCACCGACCGTGCCTGCCTGCTGGGGCTGATGGGCCAATGGCCTGATCGGATCGACCCGCACAGCATCGAGCCACGCATCGACCAGCTGATGCAGGAGCAATGCCTGATGCTCGACGGCAGTCATCCGATCGACTTCCAGTACAGCCGCGACATGCGCCTGCTGGACGAGAGCCTGGCCTACCATCCCAATGCGATGACCCTGGAAAGCTTCGACGGGCAGGGCAGCCTGTTCAGCCAGACCTACTTTTCGGTGGGTGGCGGCTTCATCGTCGAACAAGCTGAAATCGATGCGCCTTCGAGCGACGAGGGCCTGGTCGAGCTGCCTTACGAATTTTCTAGCGGTGCCGAACTGCTGGCCCTGTGCAAGGCCCACAACCTCAGCGTCAGCCAGCTGATGCTGGCCAACGAGTGCGCCTGGCGTCCGGAAAGCGAGGTTCGCGAAGGCCTGTTGAAGATCTGGGCGGCGATGGGCGAGTGCGTCGACAACGGCCTGCGCAACGAAGGCATCCTGCCCGGCGGGCTCAAGGTCAAGCGCCGGGCGGCGCGCCTGCACCGCAGCCTGCAGGAAGTCGGTAAGCCCAACGTGATCGGCTCGACCCTCAGCGCCATGGAGTGGGTCAACTTGTTCGCCCTGGCGGTCAACGAAGAGAACGCCGCCGGCGGGCGCATGGTCACCGCGCCCACCAATGGCGCGGCGGGAATCATCCCGGCGGTGCTGCACTACTACATGAAGTTCAACCCCGGCGCCTGTGACGACGATGTGGTGGCGTTTCTCCTGGCCGCTGCCGCAGTGGGCATCCTGTGCAAGAAGAACGCTTCGATTTCCGGCGCCGAAGTCGGTTGCCAGGGTGAAGTGGGCTCGGCCTGCTCGATGGCCGCCGCAGGGCTCGCCGAAGTGCTTGGCGCGACCCCGCCGCAGCTGGAAAACGCCGCCGAGATCGCCCTGGAGCACAACCTCGGGCTGACCTGCGACCCGGTGGGTGGCCTGGTGCAGATCCCGTGCATCGAGCGCAATGCGATTGCCGCGGTGAAGGCCATCAACGCCGTGCAGATGGCCTTGCGTGGCGATGGCGAGCACTTCATCTCCCTCGACCGGGTGATCCGCACCATGCGCGATACCGGCGCGGACATGCACGCCAACTACAAGGAAACCTCCCGCGGCGGCCTGGCCGTCGCGTTCGTCGAGTGCTGAAAACAAGCCTTTGACGTCGTGGGAGCGGGCGCGCTGCCACGACGTGCCGCACAAACCTGATTGAACCTGCAACACCCGCTGTACCTGCGACAAAAACAACTACAAGGCGATACCCATGACTGATGTACAAAGCACCACGAGCGTTCGTGCGGATTCGGCTGCCCCGGCTTTGGCCAGTGGCTCGACCACCTGGAACCGTCACGACACCACCTGGGCCCTGGGCCTGTATGGCACGGCGATCGGCGCCGGCACCCTGTTCCTGCCGATCAATGCCGGGGTCGGGGGCTTCTGGCCGCTGCTGATCCTGGCGCTGCTGGCCTTCCCCATGACCTTCTTCGCCCACCGCGCCCTGACGCGCTTCGTGCTGTCCGGGCGCAAAGGCGGCAACGAGGACATCACCGAGGTAGTGGAGGAGCACTTCGGCGTAGGCGCCGGCAAGCTCATCACCTTGCTGTACTTCTTCGCCATCTTCCCGATCCTGCTGGTCTACAGCGTGGCATTGACCAATACCCTGACCAGCTTCTTCGAGCACCAGTTGCATATCGGTGCGCCGCCGCGGGCACTGCTGGCGCTGTTGCTGATTTGCGGCTTGATGATCGTGGTGCGCTGCGGCCAGCAGATCATCGTCAAGGCCATGAGCGTGCTGGTGTATCCCTTCGTCGCCTCCTTGCTGCTGCTGGCGTTGAGCCTGATCCCCAACTGGAACGGCGCCTTCTTCGCCCAGGCCAACGAGGGCATCAGCGCCTCGAAGCTGCTGCTGACCTTATGGCTGGCGATTCCGGTGATGGTGTTCTCGTTCAACCATTCGCCGATCATCTCGGCCTTCGCCGTCGACCAGAAGCACCGCTATGGCAATGATGCCGACCGCAAGAGTGGCCGGACCCTGGCCACGGCCCATGTGATGATGGTGCTGACAGTGATGTTCTTCTGCTTCAGTTGCGTGCTGGCCCTGAGCCCGGCGGACCTGGCCGCGGCCAAGGCGCAGAACATCTCGATCCTGTCGTACCTGGCCAACCACTTCCAGACCCCGGTGATCGCCTTCGTCGCGCCACTGATCGCGCTGGTGGCAATCACCAAGTCTTTCCTCGGCCACTACATCGGTGCCAGCGAAGGCTTCCAGGGCATGATCGTCAAGAGCCTGCGCGGGCGCGGCAAGACCTGGCCGGCCAAGCGCCTGGAGCGCGCTACCGCATTGTTCATGCTGGTGACCTGCTGGGCGGTGGCGACCCTGAACCCGAGCATCCTCGGGCTGATCGAGAGCCTCGGTGGGCCGGTGATCGCCTGCCTGCTGTTCCTGATGCCGATGTACGCGGTACAGAAGGTACCGGCGTTGCGGCAGTATTCGGGCAAGCTGTCGAATGTGTTCGTGGTGCTGATCGGCTTGATCACGCTGTCGGCGATCGCCTACAGCTTCATGGCCTGACCTAAGAACGCGGGGCAAGCCCGCTCCCACGTGAAAGCGTGGGGGAGGACTTGCCCCGCGGACCGCTCGGGTCAGACGCTTTCCAGGTGCCTGATCGCGGCCTTCAGGCGCTCCGCTGGTCGCGGTTGATCCTGGTGGGTGATGTCCGGCGCCTTGCGCACGCGGCCATGCTGATCGACCCAATGGCCGTTGATGAAGTAGCGGTAGCTGGCGGTGCCGGCATTCCAGCCTTGGTCGAGCAGACCCTGCAGGTGGAAGGTCTGGGCAATCTGGCTGAGCGGGCCGCTTGGGCTGCCATCCAGGTGCAGGACGATCGACGGGCTACCCGCGGGCGCGAACGGCAGCTCGCTGTAACCGCCCCACACCTTGGCGTGGAACACCTGAACCGGATGCGTGGTCTGGATGATCGAAGCCCTGCCGGTGACCTTCTTCTGCACGGTATTCACCAGCAGGTCGAGGGTCAGGATCGGGGCGCCGAGCAGCCCGTTGCTGACGTTCAGGCGGGTATGAAAAAGTCCGAAGGACATGCTGATTCTCCTTGTCTGCTCAGGCTTTCTTGGCGGCTTTGGCGGCCGGGCTTTTGGTCGAGGCGAGGGCCTGGTCCAGGGCTTTGCCCACGGCACCGCTGGCCAGGTGCTTGAGTTGCGCGACATCACCGGTGGCGATCACTGCCTCCAGGGTGGCGTTGTGCAGTTCGGTCGTCAGGTCGACGTTCGCCAGCGTCTGGATGCGCTTGAGCTCCAGCACGACGGGTACGTTGTCCACCTCGATCCAGCGCTGGCCGTTGTAGTAGCGGTAGCTGGCCGTGCCTTTCTGCCAGTCCTGGTCGAGCAGCGCACGCAGCTCGAACTGCTCCGGCGAGTTGGCGTGTGGGCCGCCATGGTTGCCACGTACCGTCAGCAGGATCTTGCCTTCGCTTGGCGGTTGCACGGTGAGGTAGCTGTAGGTGCCCCAGACATCCAGCGCCAGCTCCAGCGGTGGGTTGGTGGTCTGGGTGATCAGCGCGTGGCCGTTGACGCTGCGGTCTGGCGTGTAGACCAGCAGGTCGAGCTGCAGGCGCGGGGCACCTGGCGCGTTGGTACCAATGAGGTAGGACACCGGGAAAAGGCCTTCCGACGGTGCGAGCAGCGATTCAGACATGATTGCCTCCATTGCATTCGATGAATGACATACCGATAACCACGACTGGCGCAGGCGGGCGAAGAGGCGGAGGAGGTGGGAGACCGGGCGGGGAGAACAGGCTTGCCCGGTGCGAGCGGCTGTTGGCAGCCGGCTTGTGCAGCCATCCCTGATACGCGGTGCCGCCTGCCTGGCAGCCCGCTTGAGTTAAGCAGGCCGGCCAGGCAGTGATGGCATTTTTACAGCATGTCCGACGAGCGGTCGCGCATTGACCAGATGGTCACTTACTTGGCTTTCTGCTGCAGGGCCACGAAGCTGCGGCGCATGTCGCTGGCCCAGCCATCGAGCACCGGTTTGACGTCGTTCAGGGTCAGCTGCGTGGTGTCGTTCTCCAGGTCCTTGCCGCTGCCCTTGCGCACCACTTGGGCCAGCACGTTCTGGCTGGCGCCATCGAGGAAGGCCGCCTCCACGGCGATGTCCACGGCCTGGTCGCGGCCACCGGCGGCGGTGTTGACCGCCGCGGCGACCAGGGCGATGGGGATCACTTCATAGGGCTTGAGGCCTTCGGTACTGGTAGAGACCGCGGTGATCGCCGGGCGCACCACGATGGTGTTCGGGCCAGGCTCCTTGACCAGGGTGAGCACGCTGCCCAGCTCGCGGCGCATCGCTTCGTTGAAGTAGCGGGTGATCTCTTGCAGGGTCTGCGCCGAGATCACGTTGGTCGGCTGCGGCTTGGGGTAGAACTGACTCGGTTCGATGAACACCTTGGTGTACTGGCTGGCCTTCACGTCCGGGTCGATCCAGCGCATCACCGGCGCGCCGGAGACGCTCTCGGCCGGCTTCAGGCGGCTGTAGTCCTTGAGAAACCCGGAATAGTCCTTGGGATCGACACGGTTGCTGGAGCAGGCAACCAGGGCCAGCAGAGCAGCGCACAGCAGGGTGGTGCGAGGCAGGTGCTTCATGATGACGAGTCCATGAGGGAAGGGGCCAGAACAACGCTAGCAGGTGGTGGGCCGAAGGCCAGTTTCCGGGCCTTCGAGAGTTGCCGTTTCCCACCGATCAACCTGATTGGGCTGACTAGCCATTCGTCATCGGCGATGGAAAAGTGTGCCCTTTACGGGTATGTTTCGGGTGCCGATCATGGATGTCTACAAGCGTAGGGAGTTTGCCCGCTGGCAAGCCAGGGAGTGCTTGCCGGACCACTTGCTCTGCCGGGCAGTTCTGGAGATGCACAGCGGGCTGGTTGATGCGAGTCTTGGCGGTTTGCTGTTCAAGAAGCGCATTGCGGGCCTTTGCAGTGGCAAGCGAGGTGGTTATCGCACGCTCCTGTCGGCTCGTATTGGAGATCGATATGTGTTCCTGCATGGATTCGCCAAAAGCGACCAGGCCAATGTCACGTCGGCCGAGCAAAAGGCCCTGCAGTTTACCGGCAAGGTTTTTCTGGAATTGTCACCCCGCGCCCTGGCCAAGGCATTGGGCTGTGGGGTATTGATGGAGGTCCACTGTGACCAGCAAACTCATTGAGTCATTGCGTGCCGACCTGTCGGCCCTGGAGCAGGCCGGTGCTGTCGGCAAGGTCACGCTAAGGGACTTCGAGGCGATCTGCCCGGCTCCGGTGCGAGCGTTCACTGCCCAGGACATCCGCCACCTGCGTGAAGCCCTTAACTTCAGCCAACCGGTGTTCGCCCTGCACCTGCACACCAGCGCGTCGACAGTGCGCAAGTGGGAACAGGGCGAAACACGCCCGGCCGGGCCGGCCTTGAAGCTGCTGAACATCATTGCCGACAAGGGGCTGCAGGCCATCCTTTGACGGTGGGCCGTCAGCCCAGTGCCTCGCGCAAGCGGTACCACAGCATTCCCAGCGCCAGCAGCGGCGAGCGCAGTGCCTTGCCGCCGGGGAAGGTCAGGTGCGGCACCGCGCGGAACACATCGAAGCCATGGCTTTGCTCGGTGGCGATGGCCTCGGCGAGCAGTTTCGCGGTCCAGTGGGTGACGTTCAAGCCATGCCCGGAGTAGCCCTGGGCATAGAACACGTTGGGGTGCTGGCTGAGCCGGCCGACCTGGGGGAAGCGGTTGGCGGTGATGCCGATCATGCCGCCCCACTGGTAGTCCAGGCGCACCTCGGCCAGTTGCGGGAACACCTTGAGCACCTTGGGCCGCATGTACGCGCCGATGTCCTTGGGGTCGCGGCCGGAATAGTGGCAGGCGCCACCGAACAGCAGGCGGTTGTCGGCGGTCAGGCGGTAGTAGTCCAGGCCCACTTTCTGGTCGCACAGCGCCATGTTCTGCGGGATCAGCGTGCGCGCCAGGCCTTCGGGCAGTGGCTCGGTCGCTACCACGTAGCTGCCGGCCGGCAGCACCTTGCCACTCAAGCGTGGCTCCAGTTCGTCGAGGTGGGCGTTGCAGCCAAGTACCAGGCTCTGCGCCCGCACCCTGCCGCGTGCGGTGTGCAGGGTCACCGTGCTGCCATGTTCGATGCGCAGTACCGGGCTCTGCTCGAAGATGCGCACCCCCAGGCCATGGGCGGCGCGGGCTTCGCCCTGGACCAGGTCGAGCGGGTGCAGATGGCCCGAGCCCATGTCGACCAGACCACCGGCGTACAGGTCGCTGGCGACGATCTCGTGCATGCGCTCGGGGCCGACCAGGCGGGTCTCGTGCGGGTAGCCCAGTTCGGCGAGGTCGCGCTGCTCGTCCTCGAATGCGGCGAACTGGGCAGGGGTATTGGCCAGCTCGCAGAACCCCCAGCGCAGGTCGCAGTCGATGCCATATTGCGCGATACGGCGGGCGACAAGAGCCACCGAGTCGATCCCGGCCTGTTTGAGGTAACGCACGCCGTCCTGGCCGACGTGCCGGGCAAAGCCCGAGACGTCATGGCCGATGCCGCGGATCAGTTGCCCGCCATTGCGCCCGCTGGCGCCCCAACCGATGCGGCGGGCCTCCAGCAGGATCACCGAGAGGCCGCGTTCGGCCAGCTCCAGGGCCGCGTTGACCCCGGTCAGGCCACCGCCGACCACGCAGACATCGGCCTGCAGGTCCTGGTCGAGCGCGGGGTAGGTCGCCGCCTGGCGCGCCGAGGCGGCGTAGTAGGAGGCAGTGTGTTCAGTCATGTGAGGCATGGGTGTGCTCGGCTCAGCGGTTGGACTTGATCTTGCTCCAGGAGCGGGTCATCTGCCGCAGGATCGGCGGGCTCTGCATGCTCGAGACATACAGTTTGTCCAGCACCTCCTGGGGCGGGTAGATCTCGGGATTGTCGACCAGCGCCGGGTCCATGTCGGCCTTGGCGTCGGGGTTGGCGTTGGCATAGCCGACCGTGGCACTGACCTTGGCGATCACCTTGGGGTCGAGCAGGTAGTTGATGAAGGCCAGGGCCTGCTCGGGGTTCTTGGCGTCCTTGGGGATGGCCAGTAGGTCGAACCACAGGTTGCTGCCTTCCTTGGGAATGCTGTAGGCGACCTTGACGCCGTTGCCGGCCTCCTCGGCGCGGTGCGCGGCCTGCAGGACGTCGCCGGAGTAGCCGAAGGCGATGCAGACATCGCCATTGGCCAGGTCCGATACGTACTTGGAGGAATGGAAGTAGGTGATGTACGGGCGCAGCTCCAATAGGCGGGCCTCGGCCTTCTTGTAGTCATCGGCCTTCTCGCTGCGCGGGTTCATGCCCAGGTAGTTGAGCATGGCGGGGTAGAGCTCGTCGGGCGAGTCCATGAACGCCACGCCGCACTGCTTGAGCTTCTTCAGGTTCTCCGCTTCGAACAGCACGGCCCAGGAGTCGATCCTGTCGATGCCCAGCACCGCCTTGACCTTGTCGACGTTGTAGCCGATGCCGTTGGTGCCCCAGAGGTACGGTACGGCGTACTGGTTGCCCGGGTCGTTCTGCTCCAGCTGCTTGAGCAGTTTCGGGTCCAGGTGGCGCCAGTTCGGCAGTTTGCTGCGGTCCAGCGGCAGGAACGCGCCGGCCTGGGCCTGGCGCGCAAGGAAATGGTTGGAGGGCACGACCACGTCATAGCCGGTGCGTCCGGCCAGCAGCTTGCCCTCCAGGGTTTCGTTGGAGTCGAACACGTCATAGACCACCTTGATCCCGCTGCTGGCCTGGAAGTCGGCCAGGGTGGTGTCACCGATATAGTCGGTCCAGTTGTAAACGCTCACCGTTGGCTGGGCCTGGACGGCAGCGCCGAACAGCAGGGCGAAGGTTGCGGGGATCAGGGCTTTGCGATGACGCATGGTCGACACCTCGTTGGTCTTGTTCTTGGAGTTCGCTGGTGTAAGGGCTAATGTTCAGCCCATCGTCGGCAAGCCGGCTCCCACAGGAGTTGTGCTGCTGTTGTGGGAGCTGGCTTGCCAGCGAAAGGGGTGCATAGCACCCCCAAAGCGGATCACACGCTCAACAGCAGGAACTCGCGCTCCCACGAGCTGATCACGCGCTTGAAGTTTTCATGCTCGGCGCGCTTGACCGCGACGTAGCCCTGGACGAACTGCTGGCCCAGGTACTGCTGCACCTTTTCGCAGTCTTCCATGTGCTGTAACGCGTCCTCGATGGTGATCGGCAGGCGCAGGTTGCGCCGCTCATAGGCGCGGCCCTGTACCGGGGCGCTGGGCTCGAGCTTCTCGACCATGCCGATGTAACCGCACAACAGGCTCGCGGCAATGGCCAGGTACGGGTTGGCGTCGGCACCCGGAAGGCGGTTCTCCACGCGCATCGCTTCGGGGCTCGAGGTTGGCACGCGCAGGCCGGCGGTACGGTTTTCCTCACCCCATTCGACGTTCACCGGCGCCGAGGTGTCGGGCAGGAAGCGGCGGAACGAGTTGACGTTCGGCGCGAACATCGGCAGCAGCTTGGGGATGTACTTCTGCAGGCCGCCGATATGGTGCAGGAACAGCTCGCTCATGCTGCCGTCGTCATTGGCGAAGATCGGCTTGCCGGTGGCGATGTCGACCACGCTCTGGTGCAGGTGCATGGCGCTGCCCGGCTCGTCGGTGATCGGCTTGGCCATGAAGGTGGCGGTGACGTTGTGCTTGAGCGCCGCCTCGCGCATCGTGCGCTTGAACACGGTGATCTGGTCGGCCAGGTCCAGGGCGTCGCCGTGGCGGAAGTTGATCTCCATCTGCGCCGGGCCGTCTTCATGGATCAGCGTGTCGAGGTCCAGGCCCTGGATTTCGCACCAGTCGTAGACGTCCTCGAACAGCGGGTCGAATTCGTTGGCGGCATCGATGGAAAACGACTGACGGCCACTTTCGGCGCGGCCCGAGCGACCCAGCGGCACTTGCAGCGGTAGGTCAGGGTCCTCGCAGCGCTGGGTCAGGTAGAACTCCATCTCCGGCGCGACGATCGGCTGCCAGCCCTTGTCGGCATATAACTTGAGCACTTTCTTCAGCACGTTGCGCGGCGACAGCTCGATCGGGTTGCCCTGCTTGTCGAAGGTGTCGTGGATGACGATCGCGGTCGGTTCGATGGCCCAGGGGATCTGGTACACCGCCGTGGGGTCGGGGCGGCAGACCATGTCGATGTCGGCGGCGTCGAGCAGGCTGTAGTAGATGTCGTCATCGACATAGTCGCCAGTGACGGTCTGCAGCAGCACGCTTTCGGGTAGGCGCATGCCGCGCTCGTGGAGGAACTTGGCGGTTGGGGCGATCTTGCCGCGGGCGATGCCGGTCAGGTCGCTGATCACGCATTCGACTTCGGTGATCCGGTGTTCTTTCAGCCAGGTGGACAGCTGATCGAAGGGGGCGTTCATACAAACCTCTTGGTTGGGTAGTTGTGGTGGGACGCAAGGCGTTCAGTGCCGAGGGGCACTTCCCACAGGTGACGCTGAGGACTATCTTGGTCGCTGCCCCCAGGGCGATCTATCCACTTTCTTCGGCAATGAATGCACCAAAAGAGTGCAACTAGGACAGCGCGTGACAACGCCAACCGCCTTGCAGGTCCAGGATTACCGCACCACCGATGTGACCGAACAGACCCGCGCCACCCCCGGCTGGCAGCAGCAATACCGGCAGATGTCCCCTGGGCATTTCAACGGTCAGTTGCGCTGGCTGGGCCTTGATGGCGTGGAGGTGTATGAAGAGCGCCTGAATACCCGGGTCGAGCAGTTCTTTCGCGCCCCCAGCGGCGCCCTGGCGTTCTGTTTCGACCGCAGCGAAAACAGCCTCTACCTGCTCAATGAAGACAGCCGCAATATCTGGATCACCCCGGAGAACTACCAGGAGGTGGCGGTGGTATTCGAGCAGCCGTTCTTGGCCAGCCACGGCCTCGACCTGGAACGCCTGCGCGGCTTGTTCATGGTGCCGTTGACCTGCCAGCAGAACGCCTTGTTCGGCAACTGGCTGAGCGCCACGCTCACCCAGCTGGGCCAGGCCGATTGCCCGCTGGAAGGCGGGGCGCTGCGCGAGCAGTTGCTGGAAGACTGCCTGTTCATCCTCGACAACGCCGGGCAGCATCTGCAGGGGGATGCGTTGGGGCGGCGCGACGAGGAGCGGGCGATCATGCGTCGGGTCAGCGAGTGGGCCGCCGACTGTCCTGACGAAACCCTCAACCTGCTGCAGCTGGCCAAGGTCGCCGGGGTTTCCGTGCGTCAGTTGCAGCAAGCCTTCAAAGGTTTCACCAACCTGCCACCGGCGCATTGGTTGCGCCTGCGTCGCCTGAACGGCGCGCGGCGGGACCTGCTGGTGGGTGACGCAACCGTGGCCGAGGTGGCGATGCGCTGGTCGTTCTGGCACCTGGGGCGGTTTTCCGAGAGTTACCGGCAGTTGTTCCAGGAGTTGCCCAGCGAGACGCTGAGGCGCGGGCGCGGGTTATAGGCTCTTGCGTTCAACTGGGCTCGACGATGTCGTACGTAAGGCCACGCTTGCTGAGAGGTAGATTATTAGCCACGATTTTCGCAGGCTTTCGTATGGCCTCTTCTAATCCGTGATTTCTCTCGGCTAGGATGAGGGGGAAAATCGCATTCAAAAGCATCATGTTCAGGCGGTAAAGCACGTTAAAGACCAGAAGTATGGCATCCCTGGGCTACATCTGCTTCTGAGTGCTAGTTAATAATTTAGCGGTACTCAGTAACTTCGCAGGTCAGTAGTGGAGCTCAGTCGCACAGTCAGCTGGTAAAAAGGATTGAAAAACGATAGCTTACCCTGCCATAGATTTGAGGCGTCGAACTGTTGTCATGCGACGGGTGAGATTGGCCGAAAGCAAGGCTGCGAACGCGCGTGAGGATATTGAGGTTTGTGAATCTTTGATTTTATTGTTTGAGAGGGTTTTAATGATTAAGGACATTGTCGAAAAGATTCATGAGTCTGCGTATTGTAGTGAGTGTAATCAGCACAAAATACTTTGCTTGATGAGTCGACGTCAGGCGCCGTTGTCAGAAGCAACTCTTCAACAGCTAAAAGCACTTCTGAGTGACTCAGAGTTTTGCAGTAGGGTTCATGATTTATTCTTGAGGGAGGCTGGCTTCAGGGTTGAGGTTCTCCGCGGTGAAATAGACGAAGCCATGAAGATTGGGCGAAACCCAAAGTTTGCAGAAATTGAGTTGGAGATGGAGCTCGAGAAGTTGGAGATTTCCGATTTCAATGGCGTGCTTTGTTTGTATGGTGAGAATTTAAAAGCTAGCTATGAAGGTGTTTCGAACTGTGCCAGGGGGCACTATGGCGATGGAGTAGAGGCTTTCGTGGCCGAATATTATGTCGTGTATAAGGTGGTGCTGTTGTTTTACGAGGAGTATCGGAGGTCAAGGTATGTTTTGGACGATATTGAGCTTGATCTTTCAGCGTCCTTAATTGATTTGTATTCAGGTGTTGATGTGAGGCTGCAAGATGTTGACAGGCAGTTTGCCAAGTACGGCCTTCTTAGCTTTAATGAGAACATGAGGTTCGATTGTGATCATCTTGCTAGAGGTGTCGTTGATAAGCGTTTGAATAAATTTTTTAGTATCCCGGTTTCGCAAATTTTGGCTGAGTCCATCTATCAGTTGTATTCGGATGGCAAGGTGGGCACGCTCGCATTCAGAATAAAATGCATTGCCGATGGACGGCCCTCCATGGAGGAGAAAGCTTACGGATCTATATTGGATCTCGAGGTGTCAGAGTTGCCAGCTGTTTCGGAGTTTTATTCTGTTGAAAGGTTTGGTGACAAACTAACAGTAATACATGATCAGAAATCCCAAAGCTTGATTTTTGAAGAGCTAAATGATGACTTCCAGTTGGCGGGTGACTCGGTGGTTACTCAGTTGGTGCATTTGGAATATGAGCGTACTGAGGGTGGGTATCTAATTACTCATATTGATCATGAGCAAATACTTTACAGTCTTGATCAGTATGAGCAAAGGGTTTCTGAGGCAGATGTTTCTGTGAGGGGTCACAAGGTCAAAAGTTTCAAGATTGACGGTGCCAGCATACCGTTTGATTACAGATTTAAGGATGAGCTATTCTTGGTTATTGTTTTGGATGACTTTTTCGTTAATAAGAAGTTAATTGCTGAGTATTTCGAAGGTTTTAATGCTGGTGAACGTAAAGTTTAGGCTTTCATGTGATTTAGTGCGATCGCTATATTGAGGTGCTAAATTCAATATGGTTGTGGTCTTCGTGGTCCACCAGCGAGTCGATCAGGCGGGCGATGGGGGTGCTGTAGGCGGTGAGGGCGACGATCTTCTGCCGGCCTTTGAGGGTGGTCAGGTCGGTGCTGTTCAGGCGCAGTGGCGTGGCATGGGTGGACATCGGTACCTCCGGGTAAAGGGGAGGTGATCGATTATTCGCCGCTTGCCGAGTGACTCAAGGTACAGGCTCAGGCGATTTTGCAGACCAGCAGGTACTCACTGGCCAGGTCGGCTCCCGCAGGAGCCGGTCTGGCCGGCGAGCAGCTCGTTCAGATCAGTTGCGATCCAGCCATACGGTCTGGGCATTGGTGAACTCGCGCACGCCGAAGTGCGACAGTTCGCGCCCGAAGCCACTCTTCTTCACGCCACCGAACGCCACACGGGGGTCGGATGCGCAGTAGCCGTTGATGAACACGCCGCCGGTGTCCAGCGCGGCGGTCATGCGCTCGGCCAAGGCATAGTCGGCGGTGTAGATGGTCGCGGCCAGGCCGAATTCGCTGTCGTTGGCCAGTGCCACGGCGTGGTCGGCGTCGCGGGCGCTGATGATCGCCGCCACCGGCCCGAACAGTTCCTGCTTGAACGCGGTCATGTCCGGGGTGACGTTGGCGAACACAGTCGGCTCGTAGAAGTTGGCCACGCCTTCGACCTTCTTACCCCCCAGCAGCAGGGTAGCGCCTTCGGCGAGGGTCGCCTGGACCTGGCCGTCGAGTTCATCGCGCAGGTCGTAGCGGGCCATCGGGCCGATGTAGGTGGCGTCGTCCAGCGGGTTACCGACGGTCAGCGCACGGGTGGCCTCGACGAATTTCTGGGTGAACGCCTCGACGATGCTTTCTTCGACAATCAGGCGCTTGGCGGCGGCGCAGACCTGGCCGGTGTTCTGGTAGCGGCCGATCACGGCGGCCTTCACCGCGGCATCGAGGTCGGCATCGGCCAGTACGATGAACGGATCGGAGCCGCCCAGCTCGAGCACGCACTTCTTCAGCGCGGCGCCGGCTTGCGCGCCGATGGCCATGCCGGCGCGCACGCTGCCGGTCAGGGTAATGGCGGCAATGCGTGGGTCGTTGATGGCGCGGGTGACGCCGTCCGGGGTGACATTGAGCACCTCGAACACGCCCTCAGGCAGGCCGGCGCGTTTGAACAGGTCGGCCAGCAGGTAGGCGCTGCCCATCACGTTGGGCGCGTGCTTGAGCACGTAGGTGTTGCCCGCCAGCAGCGCCGGCACCGCGCCGCGCAGCACCTGCCAGACCGGGAAGTTCCACGGCATCACGGCGAGGATCGGGCCCAGCGGGCGGTACTCGATACGGGCCTTTTCGATCTGGGTCGGCTCCGGCGCGAGCATGGCCGGGCCGTGTTCGGCGTACCACTGGCACAGGCCCACGCACTTGCTCACCTCGCCACGGGCCTGGCTGACCGGCTTGCCGATCTCGCGGGCGATCATCTGTGCGAAGGCCTCGGCGTTGGCCTGCAGGGCCTGCCCGAGCGCGACCAGGTACTCGCTGCGCTGACCCAGCGACACTTTGCGCCACTGGCTGTAGCCTGCCTTGGCGCGTTGCAGCGCCGCGTCCAGTGCGGCGTCGGTGTCGAAGGCATAGTGGCCGATCCGTTCGCCGCTATAGGGGTCGACGGAGATGGCGTGGGTCAGGCTGCTGATCTCGCTCATGGCAGGACTCTCATTGTTCTGATGGGGTGAGCGCAGACTAGTGGTGGCGCGCTTTAATGAAAACTGAATAATAATGAGCGAAACATTCACGTTTGGAGAATGACCGTGGACCTGGTGCAACTCGAGATGTTCAAGGCCGTGGCCGAGCACGGCAGCATCAGCGCCGCCGCCCAGCAGATCCATCGGGTGCCGTCGAACCTGACCACCCGTATCAAGCAGCTGGAGGAGGATCTGGGGGTCGAGCTGTTCATCCGCGAGAAGAGCCGCCTGCGCCTCTCGCCAGCCGGTTGGAACTTCCTCGAGTACACCCGGCGCATCCTCGACCTGGTTCATGAGGCACGCCTGACCGTGGCGGGAGAAGACCCGCAGGGCACCTTCGCCCTGGGTTCGCTGGAAAGCACCGCAGCGGTGCGCATCCCGGCCTTGCTGGCGGCCTACAACCAGCGCTACCCGAAGGTCGACCTGGACCTGTCCACCGGGCCGTCGGGGACCATGCTCGAAGGGGTGTTGTCCGGGCGCCTGGTGGCGGCTTTCGTCGATGGACCGGTGTTGCACCCGACGCTGGAAGGCATGCCGGTGTTCGAGGAGGAGATGATGGTCATCGCGCCGCTCAACCACCCGCCCGTGACCCGTGCCCGTGACGTCAACGGCTCGAGCATCTACGCGTTTCGCGCCAACTGCTCGTACCGCCACCATTTCGAAAGCTGGTTCGTCCATGACCAGGCGGTGCCGGGCAAGATCCACGAGATGGAGTCGTACCACGGCATGCTCGCCTGCGTCAGCGCAGGCGCAGGCCTGGCGATGATGCCGCGCAGCATGCTCGACAACATGCCGGGGTGCAGCACGGTCAGCGCCTGGCCGATGGCCGAGGACTTCCGCTACCTGAAGACCTGGCTGGTGTGGCGGCGGGGCACGGTGTCGCGCAGCTTGAGCATGTTCATCAAGTTGCTGGAAGAGCGTCGTGAACTGCCCTCGGCTTGAAGGGCAGCGCCACGCAGACTAACGGTGCGTCGACAGGCGAACCCGAGCCCCGGAAAACCCTCCAAATTGTGTAGACCATCCCTCCCAGGGAGGAATGCATCATGCACACTCATCATTACGGTCTTTGCGCCGCGCTGTTGCTGGCATTGGCCATGCCTTGGAGCCTCGCGGCAGCCACCGACCTGAACACTCCCATCGATCCGCAGGGCGTGCAATTGCAGCCCCAGGAACAGAACGGCATCCGCTACCTGCAGGGCGGTATCGGCCAGGATGAAGCCGATGCCCTGCGCCGCACCCCCGGCTACGACCTGCACATCACCCTCTCGACCGGCGCCGAAGGCAAGTTCCAGAGCGGCGCCGCAGTGGATATCCAATCGGCCCAGGGCCACTCGGTACTGACGTTGCAGGACGTCGGCCCGTTGATCTTCGTGCAATTGCCCCCCGGGCACTACCGCGTGGTCGGCAATGCCGAGGGCCAGACGGTGCAGCAACAGGTGACGGTGGATGGCAAGGCGCCGGCGCGGGTTGACCTCAACTGGCGGTAAGGGAAGCGGAATACGACTGAACCAATGGCAAGCGCCCAATGTCCTTTAGCCAATAGTGGCAAATCACTTCCCACTATCAGTACATTCTGACAATAATCAAAGAAGTATTACCGCTTGTAACCCTTGCCAGTCTGGGGTTGCCAATGCAGGAAAAACGAGGGGCGTAGCCTCCATTGACGCAGGGACGCGCATTTCGCGGCCCTGCCCGTGAAGACCATCAGGAGAAAGTCATTGATGAAAACCCGTCTCGCCACAATGTTGGCCGCCGCCGTGCTGGCTTTCGCCGGCGCCAACCTGGCCCAGGCCGCGCAGGTGTCCGCTGCCGTGGGTGCTACTGGCCAAGGCGACATGACCTACCGCATCGGCCTGTCCTTCGACTGGGACAAGAAATGGCTTGAGAGCAGTACCGGACATCTGACCGGATACTGGGATGCGGCTTACACCTACTGGGAAGGCGGCGAGGCCAGTGGGGCTCACTCGCTGTCGATCAGCCCGGTGTTCGTCTATGAATTCAGTGGCTTTACCTACACCCCGTTCATCGAGGCGGGTATCGGCCTGGCGGCGTTCTCCAAGACCGACGTGGGCGACCAGCGCCTGGGCTCGTCGGTGAACTTCGAGGACCGGATCGGTTTCGGCCTGAAGCTGCCGGCGGAGCAGAAGATCGGCATTCGCGCCATGCACTATTCCAATGCCGGGCTGAAGCAGCCTAACGACGGGATCGAGTCTTACTCGCTGTTCTACAGCAAGGCGTTCTGACCCCGTAACTGCTCTTCATCGCGGGGCGAACCCGTTTCCACGCGTTGGAAACGGGTTCGCCCCGCGATGGTTTCAGCGTACCGCCTTGATCGCCAGCACATTACACAACGGATGCTCCAGCACATGCGCCGTGGTACCGCCGAGAAACGCCTGCAGCGCATCGTGGCGATGGTTGCCCATGACGATCACATCGACCCGGTGGGCGGCAATGTACTGGGTGAGCGCCTTGACCGCCGGCCCTTCGAGGAAGTGACGGCGCTCCAGGTCGATCTGGTAGTGGTCGCCCAGGCGATTGAACGCCGTGTGCTGGGCCGTGCGCACGTTGGCGTCGAAGCCAGGCATGGTCACGGTGCCGGCGCCGAAGTCGGCGATATGGGTCCTGGCCGCATCGCACACATGCAACAGGTGCAGCTCGGCGTTGCACTGCAGGGCCAGGGCATGGGCGCTGCGGATCACCGCGTCGTCCAGGTGCTCGCCGGCGCCATGGCTGTTGAGGTCGACCGCGGCGGCGATCTGCCGGGGCAGGGGCAGGCGGATATCGCTGACCAGATGCACCGCTATCGGGCTGTCCTTGAGCAGTTGCCAGTCCAGCGGGGTGACCAGCAGGCGCTTGAGGATGGGTTCGTGCTGCACGTCCTTGACCATCAGGTCGCAGCCCAGCCGCTCGACCTGCTCCAGCACGCTGCCCAGCGGATCACGGGTCAGCAGCAGTTCGGTAGAGACATCCAGGCCAGCATTGCGCAGCTGCTCGGCTTCATCAGCCAGCCACTGGCGGTTGTCGTCGAGTAGGCGCTCGCGCTCGCGGCTGTCGCTCATTAGGCCGAAGGTGTCGACATCATCGATGAAGACATTGAGGTCCAGCAGGGCCCCGCTGGATTCGGCCAACGCCGCCGCGCGCTGCAGGGCAGGCGTGTGGCGCATCTGCGGGCCGAGCATGACCAACAATCGCTTGAACTGGCTCATCTCACACCTCCACGTGTGGCAGCCCCCTGTTCAGTCTAGACCCGCCGCCGGTGAAGTCCGCTGGAGCGACGACGGGTCATACCTCAGTGCGGCGCGCGCGGGATGGTCTTGAGCAGGTCTTCCGGGCTGATGTGCCCGACCACCTGGGCCACCGCGCTGCCTGGGGTCGGCAGGTCGATGATATGGCTCTTCATCTTGCCGATCACATGCATCTCGCAGGGTTTGCAGTCGAACTTCAGGGTCAGCACTTCATCGCCCTGGATCAGCTGCATCGGCGCCACCTTGGTGCGCACGCCGGTCACACCCTTGGCCTGCTTGGGGCACAGGTTGAAGGAGAAGCGCAGGCAGTGCTTGGTGATCATCACCGGCACTTCGCCGTGCTCTTCATGGGCCTCGTACGCCGCATCGATGAGTTGCACACCATGGCGATGGTAGAAGTCGCGGGCCTTCTGGTTGTAGACGTTGGCGAGGAATGACAGGTGCGACTCGGGGTACACCGGCGGTGGCGTGGTCTCGGCCTTGCGCCCGCCACGCGGGTGGGCCTTGACCCGCGCTTCGGTCAGTGCCTCGATGGCCTCGCGACGCAGGGCCTTGAGCTGCGAGTTGGGAATGAAGAACGCTTGGGGCGCATCGAGTTCGATAGCGTCGGCGTGGTACATCGTGGTACCCAACTGGCCGAGCAGGTCGTGCAGTTGCTCGAGCGCCTGTTCCGGCTTGTTGGCGGCGCCGAACGGGCCGTCCAGGGCGACCTGCACGCTGATGCCTTCCTCGCTGCTAAGGGTCAGCATCAGGCGCTGCTCACGCAGCACGGCATGCCATTCGACACCTACCCGGCGTTCGGACGACGTGCGCTGCAGCGCCTGTTGCCAGTTGTGGTCGAGGTTGCGCGACAACGGATGGTTGGGGCGTAGCTTGTAAAGGCCCTCGGGCATCTCGTTAGGCTCGACGCGGTAGCGGTAGCGCTTCTGGCCGTCTTCCTCGGATTCGCTTTTGAGTTCGGCGATGTTGGCGCGGAAACCCACGACCTCACGCTTGACCAGCACATTGAGGCCGTCGCCGTTGGTCAGTGGTACATCGGTGGCCACCAGCAGGTCGCGCTTGCCGACTTTCTCCACCACGCCCACCGGCAGGCCAGTGAAGGTTGGAGAGTCGAAGGCGCCGATGTCGATCTTGCGGTCGCTGACGAAGTAGTCGGTGCTGCCGCGGTGGAAGGTCTTGTCCGGATCCGGCACGAAGAAGTGCTCGGTGCGGCCACTGGAGGCGCGAGCCAGCTCGGGGCGGTCCTCGAGGATGGCGTCCAGCTCTTTGCGGTAGTGGGCCGTGATGTTCTTCACATACGCCACATCTTTGTAGCGGCCCTCGATCTTGAACGAGCGCACGCCGGCATCGACCAGGTCGCGTAGGTTGGCGGTCTGGTTGTTGTCCTTCATCGACAGCAGGTGCTTCTCGAAGGCCACCACGCGACCCTGGTCGTCCTTGAGGGTGTACGGCAGGCGGCAGGCCTGGGAGCAGTCGCCGCGGTTGGCGCTGCGTCCGGTCTGGGCGTGGGAGATGTTGCACTGGCCGGAGAAGGCCACGCACAGCGCGCCGTGGATGAAGAACTCGATGGCCGCGTCGGTCTCGGCGGCGATGGCGCGGATCTGCTGCAGGTTCAGCTCGCGGGCCAGTACCAGCTGGGAGAAGCCGGCCTGGTCGAGGAACTTGGCCCGCTCCAGGGTGCGGATATCGGTCTGGGTGCTGGCATGCAGCTCGATCGGCGGGATATCCAGCTCCATCACCCCCAGGTCCTGCACGATCAGCGCATCGACACCGGCGTCGTACAGCTGGTGGATCAGCTTGCGCGCAGGCTCCAGTTCGTTGTCGTGGAGGATGGTGTTGATGGTGGTGAACACGCGGGCATGGTAGCGCCGGGCGAACTCGACCAGCTCGGCGATTTCGCTGACCTCGTTGCAGGCGTTGTGGCGCGCGCCGAAGCTCGGGCCGCCGATGTAGATGGCGTCGGCGCCGTGCAGGATCGCCTCGCGGGCGATGCTCACGTCACGGGCAGGGCTGAGCAGTTCCAGGTGGTGCTTTGGAAGGGACATGTCGTTATAGGTTCGGGCTGTCACGGTAAGGCGGGCATTGTAGCGGTGAATCGGGGCGGGGGCATCCATAACCGATGAACTTGCCCAAACGGTGGTAGAAGGCCTGGCATTTTTGTCAGTTATGCGTGCGACGCGGTGGTGGTAGCGTCGGGTCCAATATCTTTCTGCAAAAGGTTGTGCGATGACTTCCAGTCGTTTGGCCGTGATCGACCAGCAGCGATCAGTGCTGGGAAGCTCCAGCCTGCCCAGGGCTTATGCGCCATATGGGGCCGTTTCCGATAAGCGTGATGCTCGGTTGGCCTACTGTGGCCATCCCCACGATTCGCTGACGGGCCATTATCATCTGGGCAATGGGCATCGGACCTTCAATCCATTGCTGATGCGGTTCAACTCGCCCGATCGGTTGAGTCCGTTCGGGGCGGGTGGAATCAATGCTTTTGCGTACTGCCAGGGTGATCCAATCAACTTCCATGATTCCCGGGGTACTGACAGGTCTTTTGTCAGATCACTCCTGGCCACTGCGGCCTCGGCAGTAGGTACGGCTGGTGCGAACGAGGCACCACATCATTTCAAACAGTTATGGGATATGTCCGTCTACTCGGAAAATCGGCAAATACTGATACACAACAAGCGTGAGGGGCTGGCGGGGCAACCTGTGACATCCATGCAGAGGGCTACCCATGTTGTTGGAGCACTGACTAGTACAACTTCGGCTGTTGTTGGATGGGGGGCAGGCCTATATCTAGGCGCCACGGAGAAGGGCGGTGGTCATTGGGCGACGGAGTTGGGCCTGCTTGGCGCGGTCGTCGGTGCCGCTTCGATTTCCAAGATTTCTGACATGCTCTCATCCAGCCAAGAGGTCAATTTTGGCGCCAAGGCAAAGTTGTTGCAGGTTGATATCAACGATATGTACCAAGAGAATAGGGTTCGAGCACAATCGTCAGCTATAACTCAAGTGGCAGTTGACGTTGTCGAGGAAGCTGCTAGTACGCTGCGCTCGGGAGATAGTAACGCTTGAAGAGGCAACAATCGTCATGGGGCCGCGCCGTAGGCGGCCCATGAGCAGATCTCAGCCCTTGGCCGCCATCGCCGTCACTTCCACACGCATCCCTTCGAACGCCAGCGAAGCCACGCCCACCGCCGCGCGCACCGGCCATGGCTTTTTGAAGAACCGCTGGTACACCTCGTTGAACGCGGCCCGGTCGGCCATGTCGGTCAGGTAGATGGTCAGGTGCAACACCCGGTCCATCGAGCTGCCGGCGCGCTCCAGGGCAACTTTCAAAGCTTGCAGGGTGCATTCGCACTGGGTGGTGATGTCGCCCAGCTCAAGGCTGCCATCGGCCTGCACGGGAATCTGGGTGCTGACCAGGATGCCGTTGTACTCGGCAACGTCCGAGGAGATCGAGTCGGCGTCCGGGTCGGGGGTGTAGATGATGTCGCTGTTAGCCATGGGGTTTCGCCTTGCAACGGAAGGAAACCGCCAAGCCTACGCGAGCGGGCGGGAACGGTCGAGGCAGGGCGGTCGGTCGTGGGCATTTGAAATACCTGGCCGGGACCGGCAGAATCGCGCCCCACCCGGCCACAGGCGCCGGGCCCTGGTCGTGAAAAGAGGCTTGCGTTGAACGAACACACATTGTCCATGCGCCTGGAACGCGTGGCCGCCCATGTGCCGGCGGGCGCGCGACTGGCCGATATCGGCTCGGACCATGGCTACCTGCCGGTGGCGCTGGCGCGTCGGGGCGCGATCGTCGCGGCCGTGGCCGGCGAGGTGGCGTTGACGCCCTACCAGGCCGCGCAGCGCACCGTGCGCGAGAACGGCCTGGAAGACCGCATCACCGTGCGCCATGCCAGTGGCCTGGCGGCCATCGGGCCAAATGATGGCATCACCGCAGTCAGTATCTGCGGCATGGGCGGCGAGACCATTCGCGACATCCTCGAGGCTGGCAAGCAGCACCTGGGCGGACATGAGCGGTTGGTCCTGCAACCCAACGGCGGTGAACAGGCGCTGCGCCAGTGGCTGATGGACAACGGCTATCGGATCGTCTGTGAGGAAGTGCTGCGGGAAAACCGTTTCGACTACGAAATCATCGTCGCCGAACGTGCCGAGTCGGTCAGCTACAGCGCCGAGCAGCTGTACTTCGGCCCGCTGCTGATGCAGGCGCGCAGCCCTGCGTTCCTGTTCAAGTGGCAACGCATGCTGCGCCAGAAACACCAGACCCTTGCCAACTTCGCCCGAGCGCGCCAGCCAGTGCCGGAGGATAAGGTGCGCGATATCACCCGTCAGGCGCAGTGGATTGCCGAGTTGCTGGCGTGAAGCCCCTCACTTTGGGTTGACCACGTTGGCAGGCACCTTCAGCACCAGCACGGCACCCAGCACGATAGCCACGCCCAGTACCTGTAAGGCCAGGCCCGGGCTGGCGGTGCTGTCGCGCATCCAGCCGATCAGGTAAGGCGCGGCGAACGAGGCGATACTGCCGAACGAGCTGATCATGGCGATGCCGGCGGCCTTGGCGCCGCCCGCCAGGAACGCCGGCGGCAGTTGCCAGAACATCGGCAGCGCGGCGCTGGCGCCCATGCCGGCGACCACCAGCCCGGCCATTACCAGCCAGGCGTTGCCCGGCGCCCAGCCGGCCAGGGCGATGCCGGCGGCGGCCATCAGCAAGGGCACGCACAGGTGCCAGCGGCGTTCGCGGTGACGGTCGGAGGAGCGACCGCAGCCGAGCATGAACAGGCATCCGGCCAGATAAGGGATGGCGCTGAGCAAACCGACCTGGCCGTCGCTGCCGATGCCGGCCCCATGGATCAGGCTGGGCATCCAGAAGGCCAGGGTGTTGACTGCCAGCATCACCGCGAAATAGATCGCCACCAGCAACCAGACTTGGGTGTCGCCCAGCAGCCCGCGCATCGAGTCAATCGGCTTGTGCCGCTCCTCGCGGGCCATTTCCTCGCGCAATGCATGCTTCTGATCGGCGTCGAGCCAAGCCACCTGCTCGAAACTGTCCGGCAGGGCCTTGAGCACCACCAGCCCGAGCAATACCACCGGCAGCCCCTCGATCAGGAACATCCACTGCCAGCCCCTCATGCCGCCCTGATCGTGGAACGCCTGCAGGATGCCGCCGGACAATGGCCCGCCGACCACCCCGGCCAAGGGCACGGCGATGGCGAACAACGCCGTGATCTGGGCGCGGCGTCGGGCCGGATACCAGCGGTTGAGCACCACGAGAATGCCAGGGAAGAAACCGGCCTCGGCCACCCCAAGCAGAAAGCGCAGTGTGTAAAACCCAGCTGCGTCCTGGACCCACATCATGCCGGTGGACAACAACCCCCACACCACCATCAGCGTGGCGATCCAGCGCCGCGGGCCGACCCGCTCCAGGGCCAGGTTGCTGGGCACGCCGAACAGCGCATAGGCGATGAAGAACAGGCCGGCGCCCAGGCCGTAGACGGTGTCGGAAAAGCCCAGGTCGGCGCTCATCTGCATCTTGGCGAAGCCGATGTTGATGCGGTCCAGGTGGGCGAATAGGTAGCACACCAGCAGCAGCGGCATCAGCCGCCAGGTGATGCGGGCGTGGGAAGCGTCGCAGGCGCGTACGGACAGGGCCGTGGAGGTATCGATCGTATTCATGGTCCGGGACGTTCTTGTTGTTGTCCCGGCAGATCATGCGGCGCCGTGTCAGGCGGGCAAATGCACTTTCAGCAAGATGGCTGGTATTTTTGCCACGGGGTTAAAGCTGCGAGCAGTTACCCATCTGGCGGTAGTCGACTTCGCGGGTCTGGCCCTGGTGGTCGACGTAGACCATGTGCGCGGTGCCGACCTGGCAATCGGCGTCGTTGCTGGCCGGAGTGATCGAAATGACCTTGGCGATGTCCAGCGGCATGCCGTACTCATAGGTGCTGGGGCTGTTGTCGGCGAAGGCGCCGAACGAGGCGAGGGTGGCGCTGAGGGCGAGCAGGGCAATCGAACGTTTCATGACAGGTACCTCATTTATTGCGGATAACTAATGATCCATTCATTTGTGTTTCACAATAAATGGGCTATCCCGTGATAGATTCCTGCCTTTCATGTATGAATGAGGGTGCCTGCCCATGGACATGCTGCATGCGATGCGAACCTTCGCCCGGGTAGTGGAATGCGGCAGCTTCGCCGGGGCGGCCCAGGCCCTGGATATTTCTGCCGCGCAGGTGTCGCGGATCGTCGCCGAGCTGGAGAACCAGCTGCAGACCCGCCTGTTGCACCGCACCACCCGGCGCCTGCGCATGAGCGAGGCGGGCGAGCGCTTTCTCGAGCGCACCCGGCAGATCATGCTACTCACCGAGGAGGCGGTGGACGAGGCGCGCGGCGCCCACCTCACGCCCCGTGGCCGCCTGCGCTTCCATTGCACCCATGGCCTGGGGCTGTTGATGATGCCGCTGGTGGCGCGCTACAACGCGACCTGTCCGGAAGTGGTGATGGAGCTGACCCTTTCGCAGCGCAACCCCGACCCGCTGGCCGAGGGGCATGACGTGGTGATCACCATCGGCCAGGGCCTGCCGGACTCGCAACTGATCGCCATACCGCTGGGCAGCATCCACAGCATCCTGTGCGCATCCCCGGATTACCTTGCCCGTCACGGCGTACCCGAGCGCCCCGAGGACTTGCACGGGCACGTCTGCCTGCGCACCGTCGACCCGCTGTTCGAGGAGGATTGGTCGTTCGAAGGCCACCCCGACAATTGCGTGATCGTGCCCCAGGACACCTTCCTCACCAACGTCGCAGACGCCATGCTCAAGGCCACCGAGCTGGGCATGGGGGTCGGCCTGCTGCCGTATTACTCGGCGAGCCAGGCCATGCAGGAGGGGCGCCTGTGCCGCTTGCTGGCGCCGCATCGGCTGCGCCAGCGTGAGATCTATGCGATTTATCCGTCACGGCATTACCTGGATGCCAAGGTGCGTACCTGGCTGGACTTCCTCAAAGAGCAGCTGCCGTTGTTGTTCGCCGAGCACCAGCGCGTGGTGGACGAGCCCCGATACTGGCGGTGAAGGCCGTGCGTCACCGGCTGTCCTGATCCTCGGCGCTGCCACCAGAGGCCCCGGCGCCGCTGCCGGTGGCTTCTCCGGTACTGTTGGAGCCGCCAGCGGCACCGTCGGCGGCGTCAGAGTCGGTACCGGTGTCACTGCTGTCGTTATCCTTGCCACCGGGGCTGTTTACGCTGCTGCCTTCACCGGCGGTCTTGCCTTGCTCGGACGTGTGCTCTTTGTGCGTGCCGCTGCCGTTCATGTCGGTTGCTGCGAGGGCGAGGGTGGCGGTGCTGCCCAGCATCAGGGCCAGCAGCAAGGCGAGGGGACGTGGATTGACCATGATGAATCTCCTGTCGGATGACTGTCATGGTTGGGCTATCACGGCGGCGCCAAGGTGCCCGTCAAGCGACGGGCGGTCCTTGGCGTCTGCCGTCAGTGTGCGTCAGGGCGAGGCGCCTGTTGGCCGGGCGTGGCATCCATCGCCTCCAGCGTCGGGTGCTCCTGCGCTGCGTGCATCAGGTCTTCGGTCACCCGCAGTTCCGCGCCGGTTGGCGAGAAGGTCGCCGTGGGTGCGAAGGGCGCCGGATGTTCAGGGGCCGGACGCTTGCCGCGGCGCCAGAGGAAGAACCCGACCATGGCCAGGTTGATCACGGCGAAGGCCCAGAACAGCCCGACTTCGCCATAAGCGGTCATCATCGGCGAAATGGCCAGCGGGGCCATGGCCGAGCCCAGCGAGTTGATCAGCAGCAGCCCCTGGATCATCGGCACCAGCGCGTCGGCCGGAGCGCGGTCGGCGGCGCTGCTGACTGCCACCGGATACAACGCGAACACGCCGCCGCCGAGCAGGAACAGCAGTGCCGGCAGCAGCACGGTGTCGGCTGGCAGCAGCACGATCAATACCGACAGCACGGTACACAGGGCGGCCAGGGCGATCAGCACATCCTGGCGATCCTTGCGGTCGGACCAGCGCCCGACCGGATACTGCAGCAGCATGGCGCCGAGGATCACCCAGGCCATCATGTCGCCGGTCTCGCCGACGTCCAGGCCGATGCGTTGCAGGTACAGCGGCAGCAAGGCATAGATCCCGGCGATGGCGACCCCCGAGCCGAAGCAGCCGACCAGCCCGGTCGGCGCCACGCCCAGCAGTTGCCGCGGTTTGAGCGGCTCGACCTGATCCAGCAGTGGCGATACCCGGGGCAGGATTACGATCGGCAGCACCGACAGCGTGGCGAGCATGCCGGCGACCATGAACGGCGCGGTCTCGCCCCAGCCAGTGACCTCGCCCAAGGCGGCCTGGGCGATCACCCCGGCACCGTAGAAGGCGATCATGTACAGCGCCAGCAGACGCCCGCGGATCTTTGCGTCACCGGCCAGCAGCAGCCAGCTCTCGATCACCAGGAACACGCCGACCGCCGCCCAGCCGTTGACCAGCCGCAGCACGAACCACCAGGTGGTGTCGTAGAACAGGCCCTGCAGCAGGATGGTGGCGCCGATCAAGGCGGCGAAGCTGCTGTAGGCACGGATATGACCGATGCGCAGGATCAGCCGGTCGTTGAAGATCGCGCCCAGGGTCAGGCCGATGAAGTAGGCCGAGGACACTACGCCGATCATGGTCGCCGATTCGCCGGCGGCGCCCAGGCGCAGGGTGGTCAGGGAAGACAGCACGCCATTGCCCAGGGCAATGATGAACAGGCCGAGCAGGGGTGCCAGCGCCATCGCCAGCAAACGCACAGACATAGTTACCTCAAGGTTGAAAAGAGCTCAGAAGCACCTTTTCGGCTGCACGTGGCGGACAGCGACGTACAGTGCGGCCTGGGGCGGGATGCGAGCTTGGCAAGAGTCAACCGCGGGGCCTGTTGGGTGGAGGCCGGGCGGGGCGGTTGAGCCTGTGGCACATGCGCGATGTGTGAGGCACGGACGCGGTCTTTGCGGGGGCTTGCCACCGGTTGGGGCGACGGGCGAAAAGGAGGCGGGATTTTACGGCCTGTACAGGATTTGCCAAGAGGGAAAAGGCTGCGACGAGAGGCCGCAGGGGTCAGGCCGCTTTGCGCGTGACCAGCAGCAGGGATTGCGGCACCTGGCTCTGCGGATGTTGCGGCTCCTGCAGTTCGACCAGGTCAAAGCCCGCCAGCTCCAGCGCCTTGAGCCAGCTGCCGAGGGTGCGGAAGTACCATGGCATCGGGCGCCAGTCGCCGGTGAACCCGACGAATGACTCCTCGCGCCAGCCATCCTGGTAGTTGCCGGCGGCTGCCGTCCAGGGGTGCAGGGTTTGGATCAGCAGCGTGCCGTCGGGCTGCAGCAGATCTCGCATGGCCGTAAGCAGGGGAATGATGTCTTGCTGGAGCAGGGCGAAGTTGGCGCAGATCAGCTCATGATCGTGGCCGATGCCCGGCACGCCTGCGATCACTTGTTCATAGCTGGCCAGGTGGACCTGCGCCGAACCCGCTTCGCGTGCGGCGGCGACCAGGGTCGCATCGCCATCCACCCCGACCGTATCGATGCCCCTTGCGGCCAGGGCACGGAGCAGCCAACCCTCGCCGCAGCCCAGATCCAGCACCCTACTAGGCTGGTGGCCGAGCACGGCCAGGAGTATCGCCTGGTCGGTGACCTGGCGGCGGGATTCGATGGAGCCGGAGCGTACCGCCTCGATCCAGGCCTGGGCATTGTGCCGCCAGCTGTCCAGCAGTGGGTCGGTAACCATGGGTATGCTCGGGGCCTAGGGTGGTGGGTGGCTGTAGCATAGGCCAGTCTTGTGCGCATGCCCTTTTGCTCTGCACACTGGTCTCCTTGCGAAGGAGCATGGCATGGCACTTGCGAAAGCGGATTTCACCACGCGCCTGCTGGTCGACGCGGGCATTGGCCCCGGTATGCGCGTGCTCGATGTCGGTTGTGGCAGTGGCGATGTGAGCTGGCTGCTGGCCGGCCTGGTAGGCGAGGACGGCGCGGTGGTGGGTATCGACCGGGCGGCTGGCGCCCTGGAGGTCGCGCGCCAGCGTGAAAGCCGCAAAGGGGCGGCGCTACCTGAGTTCGTGGCTGCCGAGCTGTGCGCGTTGCCCGCGCCCCTGGGGTTGTTCGACGCCATTGTCGGGCGACGGGTACTGATGTACCAGGCGGACCCGGTCAAGGCGTTGCGCGCGTTGGCCCGGTGTCTGCTGCCAGGCGGGCTGATGATCTTCCAGGAGCACGATGGCAGCCTGGCTCCGGCCAGCCAGGCGTCATTCCCCTTGCACCACAAGGCCCAGCAATGGTTGCGGCGCATGCTTGCCCATGAGGGGGCGGACCTGAATATCGGCTTCAATCTGCATCGCCTGTTCAGCGAGGCGGCGCTGATGGTCGAGGACCTGCGTGCCGAATGCCTGGTGCAGACGCCCGACGACGCCTACCCGCTGGGTGAGATCATCCGCGCTTGCCTGCCGCGGATCATCGCCCATGGCGTGGCCACGGCGCGGCAGGTGGGGATCGACACATTGCAGGCACGCCTGGATGCCGAGCGGCTACGGTCGCAGGACATCTACATCGGCGATATCGCCTTCGGTATTTGTGCGCGTAAGCGGTGAATCATGTAGTTAACTTGCGTGAGGTGTGCGTGGTGTTGAGTTAGTGTGGTGGCTGAAGTATTTTTAATATTAAAGTGCCAAGCAAAAACTTATACTTCTTGCTCTTGCTTCTAAGCGCGCGATAGTTCAGGCGACACAAATTGCGACTTCAGGAGGCCGAACGGAGGGCTTGCGCAGGGAGGTGACGGGCATGGATGCCCGTCAAGCGCCGATCAGGCCATGGATGGCCCGTCGGCGCGTCCTCCCGGAGCGAGCCCGGAGTGAGGGGACCCCGGAGCGCAGCGTAGGGGCCGTATGAACGGAGCCGAACGGTTTTGCCTCCTTTTCCCACGATGTATGGACTTGAGACATCGCTGACACATGTGCGTCGACATGGCGAATGAATGCGCATATAACTTTTAAAACACACGCTGTGTAAGTCAAAGTCAAAGTCAAAGTCAAAGTCAAAGTCAAAGTCAAAGTCAAAGTCAAAGTCAAAGTCAAATGCGATTGGTGTGGGTTTTAACAGGTGTAAGTGCATTCATTTGCTATACTGACGCATATTCACCCTTTCGCCACCCGGCGAGTCACTTTTTGTCAAACGCGACAAAAAGTAACCAAAAAACGCTGCGCTCCATTCATCCGGCCCTCCGCTTCGCTCCGGGTTCCCTCACTCCGGCCTTGCTCCCGGGAGGACCGCGCTGAACGCCCCATCCTGGGGCGCAGCGCTTGACGGGCATCCATGCCCGTCACCTCCCTCCGCAAGACCTGCGTTCGGCCTCCTGAAGTCGCGAAGTTACGGGCGGCGCCTGGGCTGGCGCAGCTGTCGCTAGTAACTACGCAGTTAATCTTGCGATCAAGATCAAGATCAAGATCAAGATCAAGATCAAGATCAAGATCAAGATCAAGATCATCATCTATCGCATCGCTGTCTTGCAGGAGAGTCGGCCAGGCTTGCATATATCTGAATAGGACCACGAACCGCTAATGCAGAATCTGCTTCAAAAACGCCTGTGCCCGCGCCGTCCTGGGCTGGCCGAAGAACACCTCCGGTGAAGAGTCCTCGATGATCTGCCCACCTTCGAGAAACAACACCCGCTCCGCCACCTGCCGAGCAAAGCCCATCTCATGGGTCACGCAGAGCATGGTCATGCCGGTGCCGGCCAACTGCACCAGTACATCCAGCACCTCGGCCACCATCTCCGGGTCGAGCGCCGAGGTCGGCTCGTCGAACAGCATGATCCTGGGCTTCATGCACAGCGCCCGGGCGATTGCCACTCGCTGCTGCTGGCCGCCCGAGAGCTGGCTGGGGTACTTGTGCGCCTGGCTCTCGATACCCACCTTGCTCAGGTACGACCGCGCCCGCTCCTCGGCCTCCCGGCGTGACAGGCCGCGCACGCTCATCGGTGCCAGCAGGCAATTGTCGAGCACGCTCATGTGCGGGAACAGGTTGAAGTGCTGGAACACCATGCCGATCTCGCTGCGCACCTTGGCGGCCTCACGGCCGGTGCTGGCAAGGTCGGTGCCAGCCACGCGGATGCTGCCTTGCTGGGCGATCTCCAGGCGGTTGATGCAGCGGATCAGTGTCGATTTTCCCGAGCCCGAGGGGCCGCAAAGGACGATCCGCTCGCCCTCGCGCACCGACAGGTCGATATCGTGCAGCACATGGAACGCGCCGTAATGCTTGTTCAGACCTTCGATGCGGATCAGCTCCGGGCGTGGATCGGGGGCAGGGTGCAGGCTGGCAAGGCTCAAAGGTGCGGTCATCTTGTTGTTCTCCCGCTCAAGGTTCAGGTGAAGCGTACGGCGCTGTAGGGCGCAGGGTCGGTGAAGGGACGCTCGCCGGTCATCAACTCCGCCAGCAGGCGGCCGCTGACCGGGCCCAGCGTCAGGCCATGGTGGGCATGGCCGAAGTTGAACCACAGGTTCCTGTGCAGCGGTGCTGGGCCAATCACTGGACGCATGTCCGGCAGGCAGGGGCGGCGGCCTAGCCAGGGCGTGTCGTCCAAACGCTCTCCCAGCGCCGGGAACAGCTTGCGCGCCAGGGCCTCGCAGCGGCGCAATTGAATCTCGTTGGCCGGGGCGTCGCTGGCGGCGAACTCGATGCCGGTGGTAAGGCGCACGCCTTGGGCCATCGGTGCCAGGACATAGCCGCCCTGGGTATCGCAGATCGAGTGGCCCAAGACGGCGCCGTCGCGGGTCGCGTAGTGCATGTGGTAGCCGCGCTTGATGCCCAGTGGAAAGCGGTAGCCCAGCCGCTCGTAGAGGTCGGCCGACTGCGGGCCGAGGCAGGCCACCACCTCGTCGGCGGTCACCCTGCCGCGACGGCTGTCCAACTGCCAGCCGGCCTCGACTTGGCGCAGGCTGCGCGCATCGCCATGGAGGAACTGCCCGCCACGCTGGACGAATAGCGCGGCGTAGCCACGGGTCAGGCCTCCTGGGTTGCTTACCGTCTTCGGGTCGAGCCAGTGAATGCCGCCGATCACATCACCGTCCAGCTGCTGTTCGCGGGCCTGTAGTTGTTCGCGTTCGAGGATCTCGTACCGCAGGCTGTAGCGGGCCAACCCCTTCAGATCGTGCTTGGCCTGTTCGAACAGCGCGGCGTCACGGTATACCTCGATCCAGCCCTTGGCCTCTACCAGCGCCTGCAGCCCGGCGGCCTCGATCAGCGCATCGTGTTCCTCGACGCTGCGCTGCACCAGCGGCAGCATGTCGGCAGCGGCCTTGGCCAGGCGTTCGGGGGCGGACTGACGCCAGTAACTGAGCAGCCACGGTGCAGCTTTGGGCAGATACGACAGGCTGTAGCGCACGTCCGATTGGCGGTTCAGGCCGTAGCGCAGCAGGGCGCCAAGCTGGCGCGGGAAGGCATAGGGGATCACGCTGGAACGCTCGATCAGCCCGGCGTTGCCATGGCTGGTGCCGCTGCCGGGCTCGTCGCGGTCGATAAGGATTACCTGGCGTCCGCGGGCCTGCAGGTGCAGGGCGGTGCTGACACCGACGATGCCGGCGCCCAGGACGATGGTCTGGCAATGCATGGAGGTTTCCTTCAATCAGTTCAGGTGGCGGCCCAATCGGGCCTCCAGGTGTTTCAGGGTGCGCCGGACCACCTCGACGATCAGCAGGTAGAGCACCGCCGCCCACAGGTAGATCTGGAAGTCGAAGCTGCGTGAGAAGGCCAGCTTGGCCACCCCCATCAGGTCGTAGATCGTCACCAGCGAGGCAATGGCGCTGGCCTTGATCATCATGATCAGCTCGTTGCCCAGCGGGCCGATGGCCACCAGCAGCGACTGTGGCAAAACTACCTTGAAGAAGGTGGTCGAGCGCTTGAGGTTCAGGGCTTTGGCCGCCTCGTACTGGCCCGGCGCAACCGCCATCAGGCTGGCGCGGAAGATCTCGGCCTGATAGGCCGCCGTGTTGAGGGTGAAGGCGAGCAGGGCGCAGTACCAGGCCTCGCGGAAGAACCACCAGAGGCCCAGCTCCTGCCAGAAACCCTTGAGCGAACCCAGCCCGTAGTACAGCAGGAACAGCTGGGCCAGCAGCGGTGAACCGCGGAAGAAATACCCGTAGCCAGCCGCCAGGCGCCGCAGCACGCGGCTCGGTGACATCGGCGCCAGCGCCAGGAGCATGCCCAGCAGCGCACCGAGGGTGAACGAGATCGCCACCAGCTTGGCAGTGACCAGCAGGCCATCGACGAAACGCGCGCCGTAACGGTCCAGCAGGTCCGGGTCGAGCACGTAGGCCAGCAGTTGCTCCAGGCTCATGGGCGGACTCCTTGCAGGTGGCGATTGCTGCGCCGCTCGAGCAGGGCGAAGACCCTGCCCGACAGCGCCGAGAACAGCAGGTAGACCAGGCAGGCGACGCCGTAGAACAGCATCGGCTCCTTGGTCACGCTGACCGCGAGGTTGGTCTGGCGCATCAGGTCGATCAGCGAGATGGTCGAGACCAGCGAGGTGTCCTTGAGCAGGCTCAGCCAGTTGTTCGACAGGCCCGGCAGGGCGATGCGGGTCAGTTGCGGCAGCACCACCTTGAAGAACCCGGTGCGCTTGCCCAGGCCCAAGGCCGCGCAGGCCTCCAGTTGGCCCTTGGGCAGGGTCTTGAAGGCCATCAGCCAGATTTCGCTGGAGAACGCGGCGAACACCAGGCTGAAGGCGACCATCGCGGCGAGGAAGGTGTTGATCAGCACCTCGCCCTCGTAGCCCAGTGCGGCGAGGATCTTCTGCGCGGCGATCTGGCAGCCGTAATAGATGATCAGCAGGGTGAGCAGTTCGGGCAGGCCGCGGAACACCGTGGAAAAGGTGGTGGCCCAGGCCCGTGGCAGGCGTTTGCGCGAGCGCGCGGCGATTGCCACCAGCAGGCCCAGTGGCAGGCCGATGGGCAGGCAGGCCAGGGCCAGCGACACGGTCACCAGCGCGCCGGCCAGCAGCGCCTGGCCCCAGCCGCCGCTGGCGAAGGAGAGCAGCGAGAGTTGATCGAGCATGGTTAACCCCCAGGATACATGCGACCCCGTGGGAGTGGGCTTGCCCCGCGATAGCACCTGGTTGACGAAGGACGCCATCGCGGGGCAAGCCCGCTCCCACGAGATTACTGGTAGATATCGAAGGCGAAATACTTGCTCGCGATCTTCTGGTAGGTGCCATTGGCGACGATCGCCGCCAGTGCCTCGTTCAGCCGCACGCGCAGGGCGTCGTCGTCCTTGCGCACGGCAATCGCCGCATCGGCCTTGGTGCCGTCGACGTCGCCGAGGATCTTGCAGCAGTCCTTGCCGTTCTTGTTCAGCCATTCGTGCAGCGGGAACTTGTCGGCGATTACCCCGTCCAGGCGCCCGGCGGCAAGGTCGGCGTTGGCCTCGTCCAGGGTCGGGTACAGCTTCACGTCCGCACCGGCCTTGCCGTACACATCCTCGGCGTAGATCGCCTGGGTCGAGGCGGACTGGGCGCCGACCGTGTAGCCCTTGAAGTCGGTCTGCGCGTCGCTGATCTTGCTGTCCTTGGCGACCGCCACGGTCAACGGGGTGCGGTAGTAGCGGTCGGTGAAGGCGATCTTGCGGCGTCGTTCCTCGGTGTCGATCATCGAGGCCACCACCGCGTCGTACTTGCGCGCCATCAACGCCGGAATGATGCCTTCCCAGTCCTGGGCCACCAGGCTGCACTCGACCTTCATCTGTTCGCACAGGGCATGGGTGATGTCGATGTCGAAGCCGTGCAGCTTGTTGTCGGCGTCGACGTAATTGAAGGGGGGATATGCGCCTTCAGTGGCAAAGCGCAGGGTCTCGGCACTGGCGTGGCCCGCCAGCAGCAGGGCGCACGCACCCACCACAGCCATGGTTCCTTTCATCTCGCACCTCGGTCATCGCACTCTTGCTATTGTTGTTTGCCCGCCGGCCACGAGGTGTAGCCGACGAACTCGTTATGTAGAGCGGCTGTTGCTTCCAAGCGTTTTTCAACATCCGGTCCGAGCTGCTTGCAGACCTCGTTGACCATCAGGTGTACCCACGACAGCATGGTCGCGGTGGATTCCCAGAACAGGTTGAATTCGGTGGGGATGCGGAACACCTCGTCGGCGTTGGCATCGGCCCAGTCACAGAAGGTGTCGGTGACCAGGGTTACCGGGATGCCCAACGCACGCGCCTTGTGGCACAGCTGCTGGGCGTGGCGCGAATAGCGGCGAGCTTCGAATACCACCAGCGCGCAGTCCTGCGGTTGCCCCAGCAGTACCTCGCCGAAATGCCCGGCGCTGCCATCGACCAACTGCACGCCGTCGCGCAGGTACTGCAGCAGGTGGCTCATGCACATGGCCACGCCACGCTCGGTCTGAAAGCCAGCGACGAATACCCGCGGTTTGTCGGCCAGGCGCCGAGCGACCTGTTGCCAGGTCTCGCCGCGGCTGTATTCATGCACGCGCACCAGCGCGGCCATTTCCAGCTCCAGGCTGCCTGAGCGCTGGTCGTCCTCGGGTTGCTGGCGAAACGCCTGCAGGCGGTCGCCGGCCAGCCACGGGCCGTCACCCAGGTCGTTCTGCAGGTCCTGTTTGAGAGCCTTGAGGTGGGCATAGCCCAGGGCGCGACAGAAGCGGCCGACGCTCGATTCGCTCACGCCCAGCTTGGCGGCGATGCTGGCCGAGGTCTGGAAGGGCAGCTCATGGAGGTTGGCGAGCATGTAGCTGGCGATCTGGCGGCCCGAAGCGGCAGCGGTGTGCAGGCTGCTTTCCAGGCGTTGCTTGATCGATTGGCTCATGGTCGGTTCCGGTTGATTTCTGGCGTGGAAGCCAAAATGGCTGTTTTCTGTCATCAAGTCAATATTTGACAGATAGCTGTCATTGGCGGGAAAGTCTGTGCAGTTGCGCTGTAGCGATTCCAATTCCAAGAAAGGAGCTCCAGATGTCTTCACCTTCCACCGACCCTGTCGTGCGTGTGCCTTTTACCGAGCTGCAGGCATTGCTGCAGTCGATCTTCGAGCGTCATGGCTGCAGCGCGACGGTGGCCGCCGTGCTCGCCCACAACTGCACCAGCGCCCAGCGCGACGGCGCCCACAGTCATGGGGTGTTCCGTATTCCCGGTTATGTCTCGACCCTGGCCAGTGGCTGGGTCGATGGCCGCGCCGAGTCGCAGGTAACCGACCTGGCACCAGCCTATGTGCGAGTCGATGCCAAGGGCGGCTTTGCCCAACCGGCACTGGCCGCAGCCCGCCCGCTGCTGGTGGAGAAGGCGCGCAGCGCAGGCATCGCGGTGCTGGCGATTCACAACTCGCACCATTTCGCCGCGCTGTGGCCGGATGTCGAGCCATTCGCCGAGGAAGGCCTGGTGGCCCTGAGCGTGGTCAACAGCATGACCTGCGTGGTGCCCCATGGTGCGCGCGAGCCGCTGTTCGGTACCAACCCCATCGCGTTTGCCGCGCCTTGCGCGGGGCATGACCCGATCGTCTTCGACATGGCCACCAGCGCCATGGCCCATGGCGATGTGCAGATCGCCGCGCGGGCGGGTGAGCAGCTGCCGCCGGGCATGGGTGTGGATGCCGATGGCCAGCCAACCACCGACCCCAAGGCGATTCTCGAGGGCGGCGCCTTGCTGCCGTTCGGCGGACACAAGGGTTCGGCGCTGTCGATGATGGTCGAGCTGCTGGCGGCGGCGCTGACGGGAGGCAATTTCTCCTGGGAGTTCGACTGGTCCGGTCACCCGGGAGCCAAGACTCCCTGGACCGGCCAGTTGATCATCGTGATCGACCCGAGCAAGGCCGAGGGCGAGCGCTTTGCACTGCGAAGCCGCGAACTGGTGGAGCAGATGCAGGCCGCCGGATTGGCGCGGATGCCCGGTGAGCGGCGTTACCGCGAGCGTGAAGTGGCCGCACGGGAAGGAGTGGCGCTGACCGAACGGGAACTGACCGAGCTCGAGGCGCTGGCCGGCTGAGCCGTCAGCTCGTGGCTTGCACCCCTGCATCGACTCCTTGCACACCGGTGATGTTCCTCGCGCTCCACTGCGGGTATCCTCGCCTGAGCCTTTCCTGAACTGTCCTGATTTCCAAGGAGCTGCACGCTGTGTTCAAACATGTCGATGCCTATGCCGGCGACCCGATTCTCTCGCTGATGGAAACCTTCAAGGCCGACCCGCGCGCCGACAAGGTCAACCTGAGTATCGGTCTGTACTACGACGAAGCCGGCGTGGTGCCGCAATTGGGGGCGGTGGCCGAGGTGGAGAAACGCCTGGCCGACCAGCCCCATGAAGCCTCACTGTACCTGCCGATGGAAGGCCTGGCCGCCTATCGCCAGGCGATCCAGGCGCTGCTGTTCGGCACGGACCACCCGGCCGTGGCCGATGGGCGCGTGGCCACCGTGCAGACCGTCGGCGGCTCCGGCGCGCTGAAAGTCGGCGCCGACTTCCTCAAGCGATATTTCCCCGACTCCGAGGTGTGGGTGAGCAACCCGACCTGGGACAACCACCGGGCAATCTTCGAAGGTGCGGGTTTCAAGGTTCACAGCTACCCCTATTTCGACACCGTCACCCGCGGCGTCGATTTTGCCGGCATGCTGGCGGCCCTGCAGACCCTGCCGGCGAACAGCATCGTCCTGCTGCACCCTTGCTGCCACAACCCCACCGGGGTCGACCTGGAGCAGCAGCAGTGGCAGCAGGTGGTCGAGGTGGTCAAGGCGCGCCAGCTGATTCCGTTCCTCGATATCGCCTACCAGGGCTTCGGCGCAGGCCTTGAGGAGGATGCCTACGCCATCCGCGAGATGGCCCGTGCCGGCGTGCCGTGCCTGGTCAGCAACTCGTTCTCGAAGATCTTCTCGCTGTACGGCGAGCGGGTAGGGGGGCTGTCGGTGGTCTGTGACGATGCCGCCACCGCCTCCAGCGTGCTTGGCCAGCTCAAGGCCACCGTGCGCCGCAACTACTCCAGCCCGCCCGCGTTCGGCGCCCAGCTGGTGGCCGGTGTGTTGGGCGATGCCGCGCTCAATGCCCAATGGGCGGTGGAAGTGGAGGTGATGCGCAAGCGCATCCTCGACATGCGCCAAGGCCTGGTCGACCTGCTCGGCGAACTGCTGCCGGGCCAGGACTTCCAGTTCTTCCTGCGCCAGCGCGGCATGTTCAGCTACACCGGCTTCAGCGTCGAACAGGTGCGCCGTCTGCGTGACGAGTTCGGCGTGTATCTCATCGACAGCGGTCGGGTGTGCATGTCCGGGCTGCGTCCGGCCAACCTGCGCCAGGTGGCCGAGGCATTCGCCGCCGTTCAGCGGTAACCTGCCTGGGGCCGCTGTGCGGCCCCATACAGCACAACCTGCTTGTAAAGACAAGTGCAACCGTCCCTCGGGTAGGGCTTCCACAAGTGCAACCTTTGCATGCACAATCGCGCCCCTCTTCCCCGGTTGAGTTGGGCGAATCGTCTATTTCGCCATTCTCAGCCTGTTGCAGTCTTGCGAGTGGAGCTTCACCCGGAATGAATGAGCAGGCCCCAAGCGTTGAACAACGCTTTGTAGAATCGACCCCCGCCACCCTCGGCAGCTGGTCGCGTCAAGACACCACCTGGATGCTGGGCCTGTTCGGCACGGCCATCGGCGCCGGAACCCTGTTCCTGCCCATCAACGCCGGCCTTGGCGGTTTCTGGCCGCTGCTGGTCCTGGCCTTGCTGGCCTTCCCGATGACCTACTTCGCCCACCGCGGGCTGACCCGCTTCGTGCTCTCGGGCAGCAAGGACGGCGATATCACCGACGTGGTCGAGGAGCATTTCGGCATCACCGCAGGCGCGTTGATCACCGTCCTGTACTTCTTCGCCATCTTCCCGATCCTGCTGATCTATAGCGTGGCGCTGACCAACACCGTCAGCAGCTTCATGGAGCACCAGCTGCATATCGCGCCGCCGCCGCGGGCGATCCTGTCGTTCGTGCTGATCCTCGGCTTGCTGGCCATCGTGCGCTGCGGCGAACAGGCCACGGTCAAGGTCATGAGCCTGCTGGTGTATCCGTTCATCGTCGCCCTGGCGTTGCTGGCCCTGTACCTGGTGCCGCATTGGACCGGCGGCATCCTCGACACCGCCACCCAGGTGCCGTCCGGCTCGGCCTTCCTGCACACCGTGTGGCTGGCCATCCCGGTGATGGTGTTCTCGTTCAACCACTCGCCGATCATCTCGGCCTTTGCCGTTGACCAGAAGCGCCGCTACGGCGAACACGCCGACGAGCGCAGTGGCCAGATCCTGCGCCGCGCCCACCTGCTGATGGTGCTGATGGTGCTGTTCTTCGTGTTCAGCTGCGTGCTGACCCTGAACAGCGCCCAGCTGGCCGAAGCCAAGGCGCAGAACCTGTCGATCCTGTCGTACCTGGCCAACCACTTCGAGCAGCCGGCCATCGCCTTCGCCGCGCCGCTGATCGCCTTCATCGCCATCGCCAAGTCGTTCCTGGGCCATTACATCGGTGCCAGCGAAGGCCTCAAGGGCATGATCGTCAAGTCCGGCATGCGCCCGGGCGCCAAGGCCCTGGACCGTATCGTCGCCGCGCTGATGCTGGTGGTGTGCTGGATCGTCGCCACCCTCAACCCGAGCATCCTCGGCATGATCGAATCCTTCGGCGGCCCGATCATCGCGGTGCTGCTGTTCCTGATGCCGATGTACGCCATTCGCCGCGTGCCGTCGATGCGCAAGTACAGTGGTGCGCTGTCCAACCTGTTCGTGGTGGTGGTCGGCCTGGTGGCCTTGACCTCGGTGGTGTACGGCCTGCTGGCCTGAACGGCCTCCATGTAGGACAAACGCCCGGGTCGACGCCAGTCACCCGGGCGTTTGTCTACAGGAATTGCCCAAACGTAGGACAATTTCATTTTTGCCCATAGGCACTTGTGCTGCTTCATGCTTAACTCTGGATCCTTTTCAACCCTACCCACATAAGGATTTCCGCCATGGCCCAAGTGACTCTCAAAGGCAACCCGGTTCAAGTCAAAGGCGAACTGCCGAAAGCGGGTACCCAGGCACCTGCTTTCTCCCTGGTGGCTGGCAACCTGGCCGACACGTCGCTCAAGGACTTCGCCGGCAAGCGCAAGGTGCTGAACATCTTCCCAAGCGTCGACACCCCGACCTGCGCCACCTCGGTGCGCAAGTTCAACGCCCAGGCCAATGACCTGGCCAACACCGTGGTGCTGTGCATCTCCGCCGACCTGCCGTTCGCCCAGGCGCGCTTCTGTGGCGCCGAAGGCCTGGAGAACGTGCAGAATCTGTCGACCCTGCGTGGCCGCGAGTTCCTGGAGAACTACGGCGTGGCAATCGCCGACGGCCCGCTGACCGGCCTGGCCGCCCGTGCCGTAGTGGTACTGGATGAAAACGACAAGGTGTTGCACGCCGAGCTGGTGGGCGAGATCGCCGACGAGCCGAACTATGAAGCGGTGCTGGCTGCTCTGAAGTAAGTGATGTTGGGGCTGCTGCGCAGTCCCACGGGTTACACCCTGTAACGGCCTGGACCCTGTTCCAGGCCGTTTTCATTTAAAGTTCACCCCTTTGCCAACGTCAGCCGAAGGTAAAGCACTGGTAAAGCCCCTTTGCTAAAACGATGCCAGTGCTTATCGTTCACGCTCTCCATGCCGTCTATCTCTGAACAAGGTTCGTTCGACCCATGCAAGCCTCCAATTCCCGTTCCCCTCGTCGCTGGCTGTTCGGCCTGCTGATCCTGCTGCTGGTGGCCCTGTTGGCCTGGTGGCTGTGGCCCGCAACGACTGCCCATACAGAGGGTGGCGGGCATCGCCCGGGTAAAGGCATGGGCGGGCGGCCGGGTTTCGGCGCCTCCACCGAAGCGGTGCCGGTGCGCGTCGAGCCTGCGCGGGTGGGTGACTTCCCGCTGTATTACAAGGCCCTTGGCACCGTGACCGCGACCAACACGGTCAACGTGCGCAGCCGGGTGGCCGGCGAGCTGGTGAAGATCCACTTCAAGGAAGGCCAGCAGGTCAAGGCCGGCGACCTGCTCGCCGAGATCGACCCGCGCAGCTACCGCATCGCCTTGCAGCAGGCCGAAGGCACCCTGGCGCAGAACCAGGCGCAACTGAAGAACGCCCAGGTCGACCTGGCCCGTTATAAAGGCCTGTACGCCGAAGACAGCATCGCCAAGCAGACCCTGGACACCGCCGAGGCGCAGGTCGGGCAGTTCCAGGGGCTGGTCAAGACCAACCAGGCGCAGGTCAACGACGCACGCCTGAACCTGGAGTTCACCCAGATCCGTGCGCCGATCAGCGGTCGCCTGGGCCTGCGCCAGCTGGACCTGGGTAACCTGGTGGCCGCCAACGACACCACGGCGCTGGTGATCATCACCCAGACCGAGCCGATCAGCGTCGCCTTCACCTTGCCGGAAACTCAGCTCGACACCGTGCTGGCCCGCTACCGCACTGGCGCGAGCCTACCGGTCGAGGCCTGGGACCGTGGCGACCAGAAACTGCAGTCCACCGGCGTGCTGGGCAGCCTCGACAACCAGATCGACACCGCCACCGGTACCCTGAAGTTCAAGGGCACCTTCCAGAACACCGACCATGCGCTGTTCCCCAACCAGTTCGTCAATGTGCGCCTGCTGGCCGACACCCTGAAGCAGGTGGTACTGGCCCCGGCCGCGGCCATCCAGTTCGGCAATGACGGCACCTTCGCCTATGTGGTCAACGCCGAGAACACCATCAACATCCGCCCGCTCAAGGTCGGTGCCAGCGATGGTGAGAACAGCGTGATCCTCGAGGGCCTGGCCGCCGGTGACCGCCTGGTGCTGGAAGGCACCGACCGTCTGCGCGAAGGCTCCAAGGTCGAGGTGGTCGAAGACAGCTCGCAAGTGCCGACCACCCCCGGCCAGCACCTGCAGGGGCAGGGCGCCAAGGGCTCGGCGCAGACCGGTGAACCAGGCTCCAAGGCGGGCGCATGAACCTCTCGCGCCTGTTCATCCTGCGGCCGGTCGCCACCACGCTGAGCATGCTGGCCATCGTCCTGGCCGGCCTGATCGCCTATAAGCTGCTGCCGGTGGCGGCCTTGCCCCAGGTCGACTACCCGACCATCCGCGTTATGACCCTGTACCCCGGCGCCAGCCCCCAGGTGATGACCAGCGCCGTCACCGCGCCACTGGAGCGCCAGTTCGGCCAGATGCCGGGCCTCGAGCAGATGGCCTCGACCAGCTCCGGCGGCGCCTCGGTGCTGACCCTACGCTTCAACCTCGACATGAACATGGATGTCGCCGAGCAGCAGGTACAGGCCGCGATCAACGCCGCCAGCAACCTGCTGCCCAGCGACCTGCCGGCGCCACCGGTGTACAACAAGGTCAACCCGGCCGACACGCCGGTGCTGACCCTGGCCATCTCCTCCAAGACCATGCCGTTGCCCAAGCTCAACGACCTGGTCGACACCCGCGTGGCGCAGAAGATCGCCCAGATCAGTGGCGTCGGCATGGTCAGCATCGCCGGTGGCCAGCGCCAGGCGGTGCGGATCAAGGTCAACGTCGATGCCTTGGCGGCCAATGGCCTCAACCTGGACGACGTGCGCACCCTGATCGGCGCTTCCAACGTCAACCAGCCCAAGGGCAACTTCGATGGCCCGACCCGGGTGTCGATGCTCGACGCCAACGACCAGCTACGCTCGCCGGCCGAGTACGCCAACCTCATCCTCAAGTACAACAATGGCGCGCCGCTGCGTCTGAAGGACGTCGCTGAGATCGTCGACGGCGCCGAGAACGAGCGCCTGGCCGCCTGGGCCAACCAGAACGAGGCGGTGCTGCTGAACATCCAGCGCCAGCCCGGCGCCAACGTCATCGAGGTGGTCGACCGGATCAAGGAGCTACTGCCGTCGATCACCGACAACCTACCGGCGGGCCTCGACGTCAGCGTCCTCACCGACCGCACCCAGACCATCCGCGCCGCTGTGCGCGACGTGCAGCACGAGTTGCTGTTCGCCATTGCCCTGGTGGTGATGGTGACCTTCCTGTTCCTGCGTCGGGTCTCGGCCACGATCATCCCGTCGATCGCCGTGCCGCTGTCGCTGATCGGCACCTTCGGGGTGATGTACCTGGCCGGCTTCTCGGTCAATAACCTCACGCTGATGGCCCTGACCATCGCCACCGGTTTCGTGGTGGACGATGCCATCGTCATGCTGGAGAACATCTCCCGGCATATAGAAGAGGGCGAGACACCGCTGCAAGCCGCGCTCAAGGGCGCGAAACAGATCGGTTTTACCTTGATATCGCTGACCTTCTCGCTGATCGCGGTATTGATCCCGCTGCTGTTCATGGCCGATGTGGTCGGGCGCCTGTTCCGCGAGTTCGCCATCACCCTGGCGGTGGCCATCCTGATTTCCCTGGTGGTATCGCTGACCTTGACGCCGATGATGTGCGCCCGCTTGCTCAAGCGCGAGCCCAAGGAGGAGGAGCAGGGCCGCTTCTACCGTGCCAGCGGCGCCTGGATCGACTGGCTGATCAAGCACTACGGCACGGCGTTGACCTGGGTGCTCAAACGCCAGCCGTTGACCTTGCTGGTGGCCGTGGCCACCTTGGCATTGACCGTTGTGCTCTACCTGATGGTGCCCAAGGGCTTCTTCCCGGCCCAGGACACCGGGGTCATCCAGGGTATTTCCGAAGCGCCGCAGTCGACCTCGTTCGCCGCCATGAGCGAGCGCCAGCAGGCCCTGACCGAGGTGATCCTGCAGGACCCGGCGGTACAGAGCCTGTCTTCCTACATCGGTGTGGATGGCGATAACGCCACCCTCAACAGCGGCCGCCTGCTGATCAACCTCAAGCCCCATGGTGAGCGCGACGTGACGGCATCCGAGGTGATCAACCGGTTGCAGCCGCAGCTCGACAAACTGGTCGGCATCCGCCTGTTCATGCAGCCGGTGCAGGACCTGAGCATCGAGGACCGGGTCAGCCGCACCCAGTACCAGTTCAGCCTCAGCTCGCCGGATGCCGACATGCTCGCCGAGTGGAGCGGCAAGCTGGTGCAGGCACTGAAGGACCGCCCGGAGCTGCAGGACGTGGCCAGCGACCTGCAGGACAAGGGCCTGCAGGTGTACCTGGTGATCGACCGCGACATGGCCAGCCGCCTCGGCATCACCGTGGCGCAGATCACCAACGCCCTGTACGACGCCTTCGGCCAGCGGCAGATCTCGACCATCTACACCCAGGCCAGCCAGTACCGTGTGGTGCTGCAGTCGCAGACTGCGGCCAGCCTCGGCCCGCAGGCCCTGGAGGCGGTCCACGTCAAGGCCGCCGACGGCGGCCAGGTGCGCCTGTCGGCCCTCGCGCGCATCGAGCAGCGCCAGGCCCAGCTGGCCATCTCGCACATCGGCCAGTTCCCGGCGGTGATGATGTCGTTCAACCTGGCCCACGGCGCGTCGCTGGGCGAGGCGGTCAAGGTGATCGAACAGGTGCAGCAGGACATCGGCATGCCGATCGGCGTGCAGACCCGTTTCCAGGGTGCCGCCGAGGCGTTCCAGGCTTCGCTGTCGAGTACCTTGCTGCTGATCCTCGCCGCCGTGGTGACCATGTACATCGTGCTCGGGGTGCTCTACGAGAGCTACATCCACCCGGTGACCATCCTTTCCACGCTGCCCTCGGCGGCGGTAGGGGCCTTGCTGGCGCTGCTGCTCAGCGGCAACGACCTGGGCATGATCGCCATTATCGGCATCATCCTGCTGATCGGCATCGTCAAGAAGAACGCGATCATGATGATCGACTTCGCCCTCGAGGCCGAGCGCCATCAGGGCATGAGCCCGAGTGATGCGATCTACCAGGCGGCGCTGCTGCGCTTCCGGCCGATCCTGATGACTACCCTGGCTGCGCTGTTCGGCGCGGTGCCGCTGATGCTCGCCACCGGTTCCGGCGCCGAGCTGCGCCAGCCGCTGGGCCTGGTGATGGTCGGCGGCCTGCTGGTGAGTCAGGTGCTGACCCTGTTCACCACACCGGTCATCTACCTGTACTTCGACCGCCTGGCACGTCGCTGGCGCCCGGTTGACGATGCGCGGCAGGCCGAAGCATGAACCTGTCCGCACCGTTCATTCGCCGGCCGGTAGCCACCATGCTGCTGAGCCTGGCGATCATGCTGCTGGGTGGGGTGAGCTTCGGCCTGCTGCCGGTGTCGCCGCTGCCGCAGATGGATTTCCCGGTGATCGTGGTGCAGGCCAGCCTGCCCGGCGCCAGTCCCGAGGTCATGGCGTCAACCGTGGCCACGCCGCTGGAGCGCAAGCTCGGCGCCATTGCCGGCGTCACCACCCTGACCAGCAGTTCCAACCAGGGCTCGACCCGAGTGATCATCGGCTTCGAGCTGGGCCGCGACATCGATGGCGCGGCACGCGAGGTACAAGCGGCGATCAATGCCACCCGCAACCTGCTGCCCAGTGGCATGCGCAGCATGCCCACCTACAAGAAGATCAACCCGTCCCAGGCACCGATCATGGTGCTGTCGCTGACCTCGCAGGTGCTGTCCAAGGGCAAGCTGTACGACCTGGCCGACACCATCCTGTCCCAGAGCCTGGCCCAGGTCAGTGGGGTAGGGGAGGTGCAGATCGGCGGCAGTTCGCTGCCTGCGGTGCGCATCGAGCTCGAGCCGCAGTTGCTCAACCAGTACGGTCTGTCCCTGGACGATGTGCGTACTGCCGTGGCCAACGCCAACCAGCGCCGGCCCATGGGTTTCGTCGAGGACAGAGAACGCAACTGGCAGGTGCGTGCCAACGACCAGCTGGAAAAGGCCGAGGACTACAAGCCCATCGTCATCCGCCAGCAGAATGGCTCGATCCTGCGCCTGTCGGACGTGGCCAAGGTCAGCGATGGCGTGGAGAACCGCTACAACAGCGGCTTCTTCAACGACGAGAGCGCGGTGCTGCTGGTGGTCAACCGCCAGACCAACGCCAACATCATCCAGACCGTCGAGCAGATCAAGGCCGAGCTGCCGGCGTTGCAGTCGCTGCTGCCGGCCAGCGTCAAGCTCAACGTGGCCATGGATCGCTCGCCGGTAATCAAGGCCACCCTGAAGGAGGCCGAGCACACCTTGCTGATCGCCGTGGTGCTGGTGATCCTGGTGGTGTACCTGTTCCTCGGCAACTTCCGCGCCTCGCTGATCCCCAGCCTGGCGGTGCCGGTGTCGCTGGTAGGCACCTTCGCGGTGATGTACCTGTGCGGGTTCTCGCTGAACAACCTGTCGCTGATGGCGCTGATCCTCGCCACCGGGCTGGTGGTGGACGATGCCATCGTGGTGCTGGAGAACATCTCCCGGCATATCGAGAAGGGCGAGAGCCCGATGCGCGCGGCCTACAAGGGCGCCCAGGAGGTTGGCTTCACCCTGCTGTCGATGAACGTCTCGCTGGTGGCGGTGTTCATCTCCATCCTGTTCATGGGCGGTATCGTGCGCGGGTTGTTCAAGGAATTCTCGATCACCCTGGCGGCGGCGATCATCGTCTCGCTGGTGGTATCGCTGACCCTGACGCCGATGCTCTGCTCGCGCTGGCTCAAGGTCCATGGCCCGCAACAGCAGACCCGCCTGCAACGCTGGAGCGACCGCATCCACCAACGCATGGTCGCCGGCTACGACCGGAGCCTGGGCTGGGCGCTGCGCCACAGGCGCCTGACCCTGCTCAGCCTGCTGGCCACCATCGTGCTCAACATCGCGTTGTACGTGGTGGTGCCCAAGACCCTGATGCCGCAGCAGGACACCGGCCAGCTGCAAGGCTTCATCCGTGGCGACGACGGCCTGTCGTTCACCGTGATGCAACCGAAGATGGAAATCTACCGCCGCGCCCTGCTTGCGGACCCGGCGGTGGAGAGCGTTGCCGGTTTCATCGGTGGCAACAGCGGCACCAACAACGCCTTCGTGCTGGTGCGCCTGAAACCGATAGCCGAGCGCAAGGAGAATGCGCAGAAGGTCATCGACCGCCTGCGCAAGGACCTGCCGAAGATCCCCGGCGGGCGCCTGTATCTGATGGCTGACCAAGACCTGCAACTCGGTGGCGGCGGTCGCGACCAGACCACCTCGCAGTACCTCTATACCCTGCAGAGCGGCGACCTGGCGGCTCTGCGCGAGTGGTTCCCCAAGGTCACCGCCGAGCTGCGTAAACTGCCCGAGCTTACCGCCATCGACGCCCACGACGGCGCCGGCACCCAGCAGGTGACTCTTGTTGTCGATCGTGACCAGGCCAAGCGCCTGGGCATCGACATGGACATGGTCACCGCGGTGCTCAACAACGCCTACAGCCAGCGGCAGATCTCGACCATCTACGACAGCCTCAACCAATACCAGGTAGTGCTGGAGATCAACCCGAAATACGCCTGGGACCCGAGCACCCTGGAGCAGGTGCAGGTGATCACCGCCGACGGCGCCCGGGTGCCGCTGTCGACCTTCGCCCGCTACGAGAACAGCCTGGCCAACGACCGCGTCAGCCACGAAGGGCAGTTCGCCTCCGAGGACATCTCGTTCGATGTCGCCGAAGGCTACAGCCCCGATCAGGCCCTGGCCGCGCTGGAGCGGGCGGTGGCCAAGCTTGGCCTGCCCGAATCGGTGATCGCCAAGCTAGGCGGCGACGCCGACGCCTTTACCAAGACCACCGAAGGTCAGCCGCTGATGATCCTCGGCGCCCTGGTGCTGGTGTACCTGGTGCTGGGCATTCTCTACGAAAGCTACATCCACCCGCTGACGATCCTCTCCACACTGCCCTCGGCCGGGGTCGGCGCCTTGCTGGCGCTGTACCTGACCGGTGGCGAGTTCAGCCTGATCTCGCTGCTGGGGCTGTTCCTGCTGATCGGCGTGGTGAAGAAGAATGCCATCCTGATGATCGACCTGGCCCTGCAGCTGGAGCGCCACGAAGGCCTGTCGCCGGAGGAGTCGATCCGCCGTGCCTGCCTGCTGCGCCTGCGGCCGATCCTGATGACCACCATGGCCGCGATCCTCGGCGCACTGCCGCTGCTGCTCAGCCGCGCCGAGGGCGCCGAGATGCGCCAGCCGCTGGGTCTGACCATTATCGGCGGCCTGGTGTTCAGCCAGATTCTCACCCTCTACACCACGCCTGTTGTCTACCTGTACCTCGATCGCCTGCGCCACCGGTTCAACCGCTGGCGCGGCGTGCGCACCGATGCTGCCCTGGATACCCCGCTATGAACTTTGCCCACACCCGAATCCATCGCACCCTCAGGCTGCTGACCCAGGGGCGCGGCTCGCGCCTGGTCAGCGCCGGGTTGTGCGTGGCCATGCTCAGCGCCTGTACCTTGAGCCCGGACTATCACCGCCCGGAGATCAGCACCCCGGCGCAGTTCAAGCAGGCCGAGGGCTGGACCCAGGCCAACCCGTCCGATGCCATCGCCCGCGGGGCATGGTGGGAGCTGTATGGCGACAAGCAGCTCGATGCCCTGGTGGAAGAGCTCAACCGCAGCAACCAGACGGTGGCGCAGTACGAAGCGCAGTACCGCCAGGCCCAGGCGCTGGTGCGCAGCAGCCGCGCCGCGCTGTTCCCCTCGTTGAACCTCACCGCTGGCAAGAACCGTTCGGCCCAGGGCACCGGGAGTTCCAGCTCGAGCCTGTCGAACAACAGCAGCGGTATCCGCAACACCTACAACGCGCAACTCGGCGTGAGCTGGGAGATCGACCTGTGGGGCAAGCTGCGTGAAGCCATGAACGCCAACGAGGCCAGTGCCGAGGCCAGCCTGGCCGATATGGCGGCCATTCGTCTGAGCCAGCAGTCGGAACTGGTGCAGAACTACCTGCAACTGCGGGTGATCGATGCGCAGAAGCGCCTGCTCGAGGCAACGGTAGCGGCCTATGAGCGGTCGTTGAAGATGAACGAGAACCAGTACCGCGCCGGGGTTGCCGGGCCGGATGCCGTAGCCCAGGCGCGTACCCAGCTCAAGAGCACCCAGGCCGACCTGATCGATCTGGCCTGGCAGCGCGCACAATACGAGAACGCCATCGCCGTGCTGATGGGCAAGGCACCGGCCGACTTCGCCCTGGCCGCAAGCGGCGACATTCCGGCGTTGCCGCCGGTGCCGGTGTCGCTGCCGTCGCAGTTGCTCGAGCGCAGGCCCGATATCGCCTCGGCCGAGCGCAAGGTCATGGCGGCCAACTCCAATATCGGTGTCTCCCGGGCGGCGTACTTCCCCGACCTGTCCCTGAGCATGAATGGCGGGTATTCCAGCAGCAGTTTCAACAACTGGATCGAGCTGCCCAACCGCTATTGGTCCGTCGGCCCGCAGTTGGCGTTGACGCTGTTCGATGCCGGCAAGCGCAGCGCAGAGGTGGACCGCACGGTGGCGGTGTACGACCAGACCGTGGCGCAATACCGGCAGACGGTGCTCGATGGGTTCAAGGAGGTGGAGAACTACCTGGTGCAGCTCAAGGTGTATGGCGACGAAGCCGTTGTCCGGCAGGAAGCGCTCGAGGCGGCGCGGGAGTCGTTGCGCTTGACCGAGAACCAGTACAAGGCCGGGTTGATCGGCTACCTGGACGTGGTGAATGTGCAAACTACCGCGCTGAGCAGCGAGCGCAGCGTGTTGACGCTGTTGCAGGGGCGGTTGGTGGCGAGCGTGCAATTGATCGCGGCGCTCGGCGGTGGCTGGGACGCGCGGACGGAGTTGGCCGAGCAGTGACCTGTTATCGACGACTTTGCCCGTGACGCTGCACCGCATCACAGATCGTCATACAGCATGTGGCGTTCGCTCATTTCTCGTGCAAACTGTGTAGGGCCACGTTTTCGGTGGCGTAATCCATTGCACGAGGAGCGCCATGAGCGGACGTTGTCTGGGCCTGTCTGTAGGGTTGTCGTGCCTGCTGGCCATGGTCCCGAAGCTCGGTTTCGCCGCCGACAACTGTCAGTACCTTACCGCTACCGGCAACCCGGAGTACCCACCTTATCTCTGGCGCGACCCGCACAATCCCGAGCAACTGATCGGCGCCAATGCCGACTTGCTGAAGCAGGTGGCCAGGGACCTCGGCCTGGTGGTGGACGTGGTGTACGTCGGGCCATGGTCCAGGGCCCAGGAGGAAGTGAACAGCGGGCGCATCGACATGCTGGCCGGCTACTTCCGCACCCAGGCCCGGGAACTGCTGACCGACTTCATCAGCCCGCCATTCCTGTTCAATTCCAGCGTGGTCTGGGTGCGCAAGGGTGAAGGCTTCGTCTACAGCGACTGGTCCGACCTGAAAGGACGACGTGGCGGGACGCTGGTCAACAATAGCCATGGCCAGGCGTTCGACGACTACGCCCGGGCGCAGCTCAATCTCGAAGCGGTGCCCAGCGTTACCCAGGCCTTCCAGAAGCTGCTGCTCAAGCGCAGCGACTACGTGATCTTCGAGCAGTACCCCGGCATGGCCCTGGCGCGCACGCTGGGTAAGGAAAAGGAGCTGGAGGTACTTGAGCCGCCGGTATCCAGCGAAGGGCTGTACCTGGCGCTATCGCACAAGTCGGGTTGCAACCAGCCGGCGCTGCGCGAACAGCTGGCGCGCAAGATGAAAGAGCTGGTGGCGGGTCCGCTGCCCGAACGGCTGGTAACCGAGAACCTGGAACGCTGGCAACGTCAGCAGGCGGGGCAGTGAGTCGTTCGCTTCAATGGCCGCTGTCTCGCACGACACTTTTGATCTAAGGCCGACCGTTGAGGGGCCTATGCTGTTGTGGCGAATCAATCCTTGTTTCTCTCACGAAGGTACTCATTCATGAGCAAGCCTACAGTCGTGCTGGTACACGGTTTCTGGGGCGGGGCCGCCCATTGGGGGAAGGTGATCGTCGAGTTGGCGCGCAAGGGCATTAAAGACGTGCGCGCCGTGGAGCTGCCACTGACCTCCTTGGCCGACGATGCCGAGCGTACCCGCAAGATGGTGGCCCAGGTACAAGGCGAGGTGCTGCTGGTGGGGCACTCCTACGGTGGCGCGGTGATCACCGAGGCTGGCAACGCCGCGAACGTGAAGGGGCTGGTCTATATCGCGGCATTCGCCCCTGACGCAGGCGAAAGCCCAGGCGGCCTGACGCAGCAGCATCCGCCTGTCGCGGCAGCGAACCTTGCGCCGGACAGCGATGGCTACCTGTGGATCAACGCCGACAAGTTCCACGAAAGCTTTTGCCAGGATCTGTCGGCGGATGAGGCATGGGTCATGGCGGTGACGCAGAAGGCGCCGCTGGCGAGCACCTTCGGTGACGCCATCAGCGACCCGGCCTGGAAGCACAAACCTTCCTGGTACCAGATTTCCAGCCAGGACCACATGATCGCCCCAGCCAACCAGCAGATGATGTCGGCACGCTTGCGGGCACGCAAGGTCATCACCCTGGATGCCAGCCATGCATCGCTGGCTTCACGTGCATGGGAGGTCGCCGCGCTGATCGAAGAAGCGTTGGGCTAGTTCAGCTCTTGCACTTGGCCACGACGACCTGACAGGTGCGCGGCGTGCCCCCGGACCTGCCGGCGTAGCGCATGCAGCTGTCCAGTGACTTTCTGCTCGCCGTGGCCAGTGTCGGGCCGAACGCCAGGCCGCCTTCGCCGCTGCTGGGCAAGGCCTTGGCATAGCAGTTGGAACCTTGGGCGGCGTAGCGGGCGCTGGGGTGCTTGTTCGAACAACCGGTCGTGACCGACAGGGTGATGGCGAGCAGGGCGAGCGGCACTGCATGCCTGGGCAGGGTGGCCATTGCAGGCTCCGGGAACGGCGTGGTGGTGTGCTGAGCTTAGCTGGAGTCGCTTCGCTTGGCTCGGTGTTTCTCGTAGTCAGGGATCTGCAGGAGCGTGCCAGATCGATGGCTTTGCCCGCGAACCGCCATGAGCAGAAGCGAACGACAAGTGGCATTATGCCTTCAGTTGTTCGCGCAAACGCTCTAACCCCTTCACTGTAGGTCTTTCGAGCGGTTTTTGGATCCATCGCGAGGCGCGAAAACCCCGTGCGTTTCGGCAAAGCTTGAGTACAATCATCGGCTTTTCCCGGGCTTGCCCGGTACGATCCTGGAACTGCGAATGTTGATCGGTAGTTACTCCTCCTCGCTGGTGTTGATCTCGCTGTGCGTGGCCATCCTTGCTTCCTACACGGCCTTGGATCTGACTGGGCGCATCGCCACGGCCAAGGGCCGTGCGGTGTACCTGTGGATGGGAGGTGGGGCGCTGGCCATGGGGATCGGCATCTGGTCGATGCACTTCATTGGCATGCTGGCGTTCAGGTTGCCCATCGAGCTAGGTTACGACACCGCCCTCACAGCACTGTCACTGTTGATCGCGGTGGCGTCCTCGGGCTTCGCCCTGTGGTTGGTGAGCCAGCCAAAACTACCGTGGCTGCAATTGGCATTCGGTGCCCTGATCATGGGCACCGGCATCGCCTGCATGCACTACATGGGCATGGCCGCACTGCGCATGCAGCCGGGTATCGACTACGACCCGACGCTGTTCGGCGCCTCGCTGGCCATCGCAGTGGGCGCTTCGGCCGCAGCGCTGTGGATCGCCTTCCGCCTGCGCCAGCACACACCCTATGTGCGGCAGATCCGTGGCGTGGCGGCGGTGGTGATGGGCATCGCCATCGTCGGTATGCACTACACCGGCATGGCCGCGGCCAATTTCCCGGCCGGCAGTTTCTGCGGCGCGCTGGCCACGGGGTTGGCGGGCGACGGCCTGGACTATCTGGTGCTGATCACCACCTTGGCGGTGCTGGCGGTGGCGCTGCTGACTTCGGTGCTCGATGCCCGGCTGGAGGCGCGCACTGCGGAACTGGCGCGCTCGCTGACCCTGGCCAACCAAGAGCTGACTCAACTGGCACTGCACGACACCCTGACCGGGCTGCCCAACCGCACGTTACTCGCCGACCGCATCGACCAGGCTATCGGCCGGGTGGCGGAGCAGGGCGGGTGCTTTGCCCTGATGTTCATCGATCTGGATGGTTTCAAGCCCGTCAACGATGCTTTCGGCCATCATGTCGGCGACCAGCTGCTCAAGGCAGTCGCTGCGCGTCTGCGTGGCCATTTGCATAGCCAGGACACCTTGGCGCGTATCGGTGGCGACGAGTTCGTGCTGCTGGTGGAGCTGGACGAGCCGGACGATGCCATGAACGTCGCGGTCAAGCAGGTCAACTTGATGGCCAGGCCGTTCCGCGTGGTCGAGCACGACCTGCAGTTGTCGGCGAGCCTCGGCATCGTGCTGTACCCAGGCAATGGCCTGGATCAGCACGAACTGCTGCGCAACGCCGACGCCGCCATGTACCACGCCAAGAGCGCCGGCAAGAACGGCTATAGCTTCTTCGATGCCTCGATGAACAGCAACGCGCGCCAGCAACTGCAACTGCTGCAGGACCTGCGTACGGCCCTGGACCAGGGCCAGTTCCGCCTGCACTACCAGCCCAAGTTCGACGCCGTGCAGCGCCAGCCCATTGGCGCCGAGGCATTGCTGCGCTGGGAACACCCGCTACATGGCCTGATGCTGCCGGACCGCTTCATCGGCCTGGCGGAAAAGACCGGCTTGATCATCCCGATTGGCGAGTGGGTGCTGGGCGAAGCCTGCCGGCAGATGCGCCAGTGGCTGGAACAGGGCAATGAAGAATGGCGGATCGCGGTCAACCTCTCAGCCATCCAGTTTTGCCACGCCGGGCTGGTCGACAGCGTGGCCCGCGCGCTGGAGGAAAATGGCCTGCCGCCCAACCGCCTGACCCTGGAAATCACCGAAACCACCGCCATGCGTGATGCCGACGCCAGCCTGCATGTGCTGCAGCGCCTGTCGGACATGGGTGTGGACCTGTCCATCGACGATTTCGGCACCGGCTATTCCAGCCTGATGTACCTCAAGCGCCTACCGGCCAACGAACTGAAGATCGACCGTGGCTTCGTGCGCGATCTGGAGCAAGACAGCGATGACGCAGCGATTGTCTCGGCCATCGTCGCCCTGGGCCAGGCGCTGGGCTTGCGCATCGTCGCCGAGGGGGTGGAAACCGATCGTCAGCAGGACTTCCTGACCCGGCTGGGTTGCGATTCGCTGCAGGGCTACCTGCTCGGCCAGCCGGTGCCGCCGGAGCAGTTCATGAAGGGATTGCAGGCGCTCAAGGCGCGCCAGGCCCAGGAGGGCTAAACCGCGCTGCGTAGTGGGCTGGCCAGCAGATCGAAGGTCTCCATCTCGGCTTCCACGGCCTCGATGATCCGCTCGACATCGGCGGCGGGCATGACGGTGGCGCAGGGGATGCCGGCAATCGCCAGCAAGGTCTCGCCAGTGGCGCGGTCGAACAGCCGGGCGACCATGCTGCGCGGGGCATCCATGCTGGCCTCGAAACCCAGCGGGTGGAAATGCCAGCGCATCACCTGGCAGGCGTTGGGGAACGTCATCTTGTTCATGCCAGCCTCCTTGTTCGTGAACGTGGTGATTGCAAAGCGGTAGCAGGTTAGGCCGTCCTGGCCGTCAGGACTCTAACCTTAGCACCTGCCATGGCAGTATTCGCTGGAAAATATGGCAGATGTACTAATGCATGACGGCGGTCACAGTCCTGTCACGATGAACGGTGGGCGCGCAGGGGCCAGGCAAACGTTTTCCCCGTGGGTCGGCGCCTGGCAGCCAGCAGCGCTCTGCTATGTTTACCGTCAGCGCTTTTCGGACCAGCGGCGCCGGCTGGCAGACAGGGAGACAGTCATGCGTTATTCCACGCTCACCCAGCGCATCGTCGGCCACGCAATCGCGGCCTGGGATATCCATTACCAGGCCTTGGAGCAGCGTCGGCAGGGGCGTGAAGTCTTCCTATTGTCGGTAGGTGACCCGGATTTCGACACGCCACTACCGGTGGTCGAGGCCGCGATCGCCAGCTTGCGCCGCGGCGAAACTCACTACAGCGACGTGCGCGGCAGCCTCGCACTCCGCCAGGCCGTCGCTCGACACAGCCAGGTAGCCCTCGACCCCGAGCGGGTGGTGGTGACCGCTGGGGCGCAGTGCGGACTGTACGCGACCTTCCAGTGCCTGTTCGAAGCGGACGACGAGGTGATCGTCGCCGAGCCCATGTACGTCACCTATCACACCGTGTTCGGTGCCTGTGGCGCGCGCGCCGTACAGGTGCCGGTGCGCCCAGAGCAGGGCTTTCGTCTGGACCCGGCGGCGGTGGCGCGGGCGATTACGCCACGCAGTCGCGGGTTGTTGCTCAACAGCCCGCACAATCCCACGGGGGCGGCCATCGACCTGGCCGACCTCAAGCGTCTGGCGCGGTTGTGCCAGGAACACGACCTGTGGCTGATCTGCGACGATGTCTACCAGTCACTGCTCTACGACGGCGAGGCACCGAACCCGCTGAGCCTGGCGGGCATGGCCCAGCGCTGTGTGTCGATCGGCAGTTTGTCGAAGTCCCACGCCATGAGTGGCTGGCGTGTCGGCTGGGTGATCGGTCCGCCGTTGTTTGCCCAACACCTCGGCAACCTGGTGATGAGCATGCTGTTCGGCCTGCCGGAGTTCGTCATGCAGGCGGCTTGCGTAGCCCTGGATCAGGCTCAAGGCGAGGTACGGCGAATGCGCGAGGTGTACCGAGCGCGGCGCGACCGGGTGTGTACCTTGCTCGAAGGTTGCCCCGGCATCCATGCGCATCGGCCAGTGGGAGGCATGTTCGTGATGCTCGATATCCGTGGCACCGGGCTCAGCGCCCAGGCATTCGCCCAACGTCTGTTGGACGAGGAGGGCGTGGCTCTGCTACCGGGCGATGGTTTCGGACCCAGCGCAGCGGGACATGTGCGGCTGGGATTGGTGCTCGAGGCGCAGGTGCTGGCACAGGTATGCCGGCGCATCCGCAACTGTGCTTCACGCGCCTTGGCCGAGCAGCCCGGCAGCGATATTGATGGTGAAGCCCAGGATCGCCGTATTGAACACGAAGCCTACCAGTGAGTGGGCCAGCACCACCCGACGCATGGCCCGGCCGCCGACGCCGATGTCGGAGGTCTGTACGGCGACGTTGATGGTGAACGAGAAGTAGTGGAAGTCCCAGTAGTCCGGGTTGCGCTCGCCGTCGGCGAAGCGCAGCGGTGGTTCATGGCGGTCGCCGGTGTAGAACAGCCGGGCGTAGTGCAGGCTGAAGATGCAGCCGATCAGCAGCCAGGAGCCGGCCACCGTCAGCCCGGTGTACAGGTAGTGCAAGCCCAGCGTACTGCCCTCCAGGCCGCGGCTGGACACCAGTTGCAGGGTGACTGCCGCCAGGCTGGCGATGGCCGAAACGCACACGGTGATCAGCACCAGGCCGGCGTTTTCATCTTCGATGCGGGCGACCTTGCGTACCCGCTCGGCATTGGCCCGCAGGCTCAGCCACAGGACCATGGCGAGATAGAGCCAGACGCCGAGGTTCCAGCCGACAAGGACATGCTGCACGGCATCGCCGGAGGGGATCAGCCAGCCACCGAGCAGGCCGGCCAGGGTGGCGATGCTCAAGCGCGGGTGGGTGCGGGTGAGGTGGTGGAAGGCCATGCGGTCCCTTCGCCAGTGAACGTGGCTTCAACTGTAGACCAGATGCGGCCCTGGCGCGGGGCATGCCCGTTAGCCCGGCATGCCGTCCACTCGCGGCCGCAGCAGGATCGGCAGGTAATGCCAGAGGAACAGCAGCAGTGCCACGCTGGCGAACGACACCGACAATCCCAGCCCCAGCGGGGTGAACGCTGCCACCACCACGCGGGCTAACGCCGCCAACTGAATCAACGCAAATGCCCAACCCACGCTGCGGGGTACCTGAAGCGGTCGCCCGGTATGCCCCAGACTGACCCGTGCCATCATCGCCACGATCAGTCCTGTCATGGCGCCGACCGTCAGGGCGTGGGCGGCAAGGCTTGGGTTGATCGCCACTTCGACATGCCATAGCGCCAGCCCCAGGCAGGCGGGAATCAGCCAGGCATAGGCCAAGTGCAGCGACCACAACAGCGGAACCCGCCATAGGCCACGGTCATGCCACAACGCCAGGCGCACACCATGCAGTACCGCAAGGGCGGCGAACAGCACGGCCATCAGGGGTTGTGGCGCGTCGTTGAGCCCAAGTGCATAGGTCAGCGGCAGCGCCACGCTGCCTAGCAGGCAGGCGCGGTCCAGCCAGGGTCGAGCCGGTGCCGGGCGCATGTTGCCCAGGCCACGGCGGGTGAAGAACGGGATCACCCGCCCGCCGATCACGCTCATCATCGCCGCCACCAGCCACAGGCCGGCCAGTACACCTCGTTGTTGCCACACGGGGTTGTCTTGCAGCCAGCCCGCCAAGGTCAGCCACTGGCAAGCTGCGATAAGCAGCACCAGGCCGACGATGGGGTAGTTGTTGCGCAGTCGGCGCTGGATGATCGGTCGCGCCAGAGTCAGCGCCACCAGGGGCAGGAAGGCGCCTTCGATCAGCACCAGTAGCCAGGCGGGCAAGGGCAGGAACCAACCCGCTCGGCCCAGGAGCCAGAGCAGGAACAGCCCCTGCAGCGGTCGCCCGCTCAGGCCGGGGATACCACTCCAGTTCTGCACGGCCGTGAGCAGAAAGCCGGCGACGATGGCCACCGCGAAGCCGAACAGCATTTCATGGCGGTGCCAGGCGAGCATGCCGCCGGCCGGGTTGAGCTCGAACGCACCGACGAGCACGCCGGCCCACAGCAGCAGGGCGATCAGCGCGAACAGGCTGCCGCCGAGGAAAAAGGGTCGGAAACCCAGGGCCCAGATGGCCTGACGTGGGCGGGCGGTGATCGGCTGGACGAGCATGGCAAGGACCTTGGTTCGATTGAAACGGTTGAATGGGGTACCATCACGAACCGTGCCAGCGTTCAAAGCCTTTGAATATCAAGGTGATGGCACTGTTTGTAGTCATTATGACGCTTTATCTTTGTAGTCTTTTTGACCTTAATCATGGTTTAAATGACTCGCTTTGCGCCGCCTCGCCTTTAGCGTCAGGGCGGCCTTGCTACAGGATCCCCGTTGTGACCGATCTCCTGCGCAATCCGCTGCTGCAGTACCTCGCCCGTCTGGCCCCATCCAGCCAGTTGACCATGCGCTACATCCTGCAGGACGCCGCCGACCGCCTGGGGTTTGCCGACTGCGATATCGCCGAGGTGCCCTGGCACCGCCTGGAGCCTGGCCATGTGATCGCCCTGGTCGCGGCGCTGCGCGCCGATGGTTATGCGCCCAACACGTCGTCCTTGTACGTCAATGCCGTGCGCGGGGTGATGAACGAGGCCTGGCGCCAGGGCTTGATCGAGCACGAACAGTTGTTGCTGATCCGCGAGGTCAAGCCCGCCGGCGGTAGCCGCCTGCCACCGGGGCGCAACCTGCGGCGCAGCCTGATCCGCGAGCTGATGGACGTGTGCGCCGCCGACCCGCGCCCGCAGGGCGTGCGCGACGCGGCGATCCTGGCGTTGCTCTATGGCACCGGGATGCGCAAGTCCGAATCGGTCGACGTGAACCTGGATCAGGTAGATTTTCAGGAGCGCAGCGTGCAGGTGCTGGCCAAGGGTAATCGTCAACTGGTGAAGTACGCCCCGGCCTGGGCCTTCGACAAGCTGCAGGCCTGGCTCGACCTGCGCCGCCAGCACCTGGTGGCTGGCGAGCGCGACGACAGTTTTCTGTTCAACCGTATCCGCCGTGGCAGCCACATTACCCGCGCGCGCATCACCAAGCATGCTATCTACTACATCGCCCGCCAGCGCGGGGCGCAGGTGGGGGCGAAGATCATGCCCCATGATTTCCGCCGGGCGTTCATCACCCGGGTGATCGAGGAGCACGACCTGTCGATCGCGCAGAAGCTGGCGCACCATGCCAACATCCAGACCACCGCGAGCTATGACCGGCGCGATGACAACGAGCGGCGCAGGGCGGTGGAGCAGTTCGACTATTGAGCCGTTGCGTGCTGGGGATCGCTTGGCTTCAGTGAATGCTCGATGCCAGCTCGAAGATCGGCATGTACATCAGGATCACGATCAGCCCGATCAGCAGACCGATAAAGGTCATCAACAAGGGCTCGAACAGCTTGACGAACCATTCCACCCAGCGACCGATCTCCTGGTCGTGGAAATCCGCGCAACGCTCGAGCATTTCGCCCAGGTTGCCCGATTGCTCGCCGGCACGCAGCAGGCGCAGCGAAACCGGGGTCACCAGTTGGCCGGCCTGCAGCGCATCGGACAACGGCAGGCCCTCGGCGACCCGTAGACCAGCCTGCTCCAAGCCCTCGGCCGCGGTGTTGCCCAGCAGGCCGCGGGCCATGCCCAGCGCGGTGAGGATGGGGATGCCGCCTTGCAGCAGAATCCCCAGCGAACGGTAGAAGCGCGCCAACTCATACATCACCAGGCGTTGGTGCAGCGCGGGCAGTCGGCGTAGCAGGCGGCTGGCGCCACGGCGCACGGCTGGGTGGCGGCGTAGGACAACCAGGGTGCCGACACTGGCAAGCGTACACAGCCCCAGGGGCAGTTGCTGGGCATGCAGGAACAGGCCGATGCGCATCAGTACCCGCGACAACCATGGCAGCTCGGTGCCCATGCCCTCGAACACCAGGCTGAAGCGCGGCACCACGTAACCCAGCAGGAACAGCACCACGCCACCACCCACCAGCAGTAGCAGCAGCGGATACACCGAAGCGCCGACCAGCTTCTGGCGGACCAGGTCCAGCCGCTGGCGATAGCCGATGTAGCGGGTGAGCGCGTCGCCGAGGGCGCCGGTGCGTTCGCTGGACTGCACCAACGCCACGTACAACGCCGGAAACACTCGAGGCTGTTGGGCCAGGGCCTGGGACAGCGAGCGCCCCTCATAGAGCTGGCGCACCAGTTGCTCCAGGGTCTTGCGCGCGGCGCCGCCAGGGGCTTTCTCGGCCAGGCTTTCGAGGGCGTCGATCAACGGCAGCCCGGCGCCGAGCAAGGTGACCAGTTCCTGGCTGAACAACATCAGGTCGAACGTCGCCGCGCGCCGGCGCCAGGCCAGGCCCTGGCTGCGCACGCTGAGCACGCGCAAGCCCTGGTCCTCGGCCTGGCGCCGGGCCTGGTCGCGGTCCTCGGCCTCCACCTGCAATTGCACTACGCCCTGGCTTCCCAGGGCCTTGAGCTGATAGCGCATGGTCGGGCTCCTTATTGCCAGCTGGTGATCTCGGCGTTTTCGCCGTCACCGCCGGGCTGGCCGTCCTTGCCCATCGACAGCAGGTCGTACTCACCGCCGTTTTCGCCGGGCTGTTTGTAGATGTAGGGGCGACCCCAAGGGTCTTGTGGCACGGCCTTCTGCAGGTAAGGGCCCGACCAGCGTGTCTCCCCGCCGGGGGCGACCACCAGGGCCTGCAGGCCCTGTTCGCTGCTGGGGTAGTGGCCGACTTCCAGGCGGTACAGGTCCAGAGCCTTGCCCAAGCCCTCTATCTGTGCCCGTGCCACCTTGGCCTCCGAACGGCCGAGCTGGCTGAAGTACTTGGGCGCGACGATGCCGGCCAACAGGCCCAACACCACCAACACCACCAACAATTCGAGCAGGGTGAAGCCGCGTTGGCTACGGATGCTGCGCTGCATGGTGAAACCCTCCGTTGCGTTTGTCCCTGCCATGCAACAGCCATGCACGTCTGCGTCGGGCCCTTGCGCCATGGGCCACAGCGGGCGGCACGCGGCTTGCGTCGTAGTCGAAAAGCCCGGATTGGCGGGGCATTTCCCCCACATCGGGGGCCACTCTCGAGTGTTTGGGCCGGAGGCGAGCGACATGCGTGGACTGATCGTGGGGCTGGCGGCGGGCCTGATGGTGTTCGGCGCCCAGGCCGACATCTACATCTCCAGTGATGGCAAGGGCGGCTTCGTGCTGTCCAATGTGCATCGGCCAGGGCGGCACTACGACCGCGTGGTCAGCGAACGCGCGACAGCAGGCGGGCCGATCGATGCGCAACTGATCACCGGACGGCCCTATGCAGACCTGGTGGCGGCCGCCGCGCTGGCCCATGGAGTGCCCCAGGCGTTGCTGCACGCGTTGATCAAGGCCGAGTCCGGCTATAACCCCAAGGCTCGCTCGGCCAAGGGCGCGGCGGGGTTGATGCAACTGATGCCGGACACCGCGAAGGCGATGGGCGTCAAGGATGTGCTCGACCCGCAAGCCAACGTGCAGGGCGGGGCACGCTACCTCAAGCGCATGCTCCAGCTGTTCGATAACGACATCACGTTGGCGGTGGCAGCCTACAATGCGGGGCCCGAGGCGGTACTCAGCCGCGGGCGGGTGGTGCCGCCGTTCGCCGAGACCCAGCGCTACGTGCCGAATGTGTTGCGTGACTACCGGCTGCTGCGCGGGTTGGCTGGGGATGCGCCGCTTTGAGGGGCAAGGTGTTCACCGTGATTCTTGCAGCGCCTGTGAAATCGAGCGCCGCCCGCGCGGCGCATCGCTGGCAAGCCTGCTCCCACATCTGTTTCGGGCAAGTCTGTCCTGTGAAGTTGTCACTGTCCGCCCTGGTGCATGTCTTGAGACAAGCCGGACGCCAGTAATGCCCACGCTGAGACCGTGTCGTACCCACAAGGCGTACAGCCGCGGCGGCGCAGGCATAACTGGCCCGAAATAAATGTGGGAGCTGGCTTGCCAGCGATGCGCCGCGCGGGCGGCGCTCGATCTTACAGGCGCTGCAAGGGTTGCGGCGAGCACCTGGCGGCCCTCACGCGATCAATCGCCTCGCCTCACCCATGCTTTCCCCAGCTTTGGGCTATAACCTCTAGAGGTGCCCTGCCGCGGAGCCCGCCATGGACCTCGCCCCCCGTCCCGACACAATGCTGCCCGCCGAAGCCGGCCAGGCGCGCAAGCCGTTCAACCTGCTGCGCTGGTACGCCTGGGTCAGCCTGGCGATCATCTTGTCGGTGGGGGTTGGCCTCGGTCTGATCTCCAGCCGCTTCATCATCGACGAGAGCGTCGAGCGCGATGCTTTGCTCACCGCCCAGTTCATCACCTCCATCGCCGACGCCGAGGTGCGCCATGTGTCGATCCCCAACGTGCGCACCATGGGCGAGCTGCTCGACCCACGCACCGACCATGCCTTGCCCGACGTCGACCCCGAGGCTCGGCGCCGGGCCCGAGGCGAGTTCCTCGACCATATCGCCCACCTGCCGGACATGCTCCTGGCCAATATCTACGCCCCCGATCGCACGGTGATCTGGTCGAGCAACCCGGCGCTGATCGGCAAGCTGATCGAATCGGACGATGACCTCGACCGGGCCTTCGAGTACAGGATGCGGGTATCGGCCAGCTACCACGACTTCGAGCAGGCGCGCAGCGAGCAGAAGTTCGTCACCCCACCCGAACAGCTGTTCATCGAGAACTACATCCCGTTGTTCGACGCTGACGGCGAGAACGTCACGGCCATGGTCGAGATCTACAAGGAGCCCCACGACCTGATCGTACGCATCGAACACGGCCTGCTGCTGATCTGGCTGGCCATCGCCGTGGGCGTCGGGCTGGTGTATGTCGGCTTGTACGGCATCATGCGCCGCGCTGCCAGGCTGATGGCGGTGCAGCAGAAGCGGCTGATCGGCAACGAAACCTTCGTGGCTCTGGGCGAGGTGTCGTCGGCGGTGGCCCACAGCCTGCGCAACCCCTTGGCCAGCATCCGCTCCAGCGCCGAGCTGGCCCAGGCCTTCGACGATGGCCCGGCGCAGAAGAACATCAACGACATCATCAGCCAGGTCGACCGCATGTCGCAGTGGGTGCGCGAGCTGTTGCAGTCGCTGCGCCCGCTCAGCGACGAGGCCGTGCCGGTGGATGTGGCGCAGAGCCTGCGCGACAGCTTGCAGGCGTTTGCCCTGGTGCTGGAGCGCGGTGGCGTGCGTCTGCTGCTGCCTGAGCTGCCGAATGTCAAGGTGCTGGGGCAGCCGGCGCTGCTCGGGCAGATCTTCAGCAGCCTGATCGCCAACGCCCTGGAGTCGATGGAGGCCGGTGGCGAGCTGCGCGTTGAAGTGGTGCGTCACGACCGACGCAACCTGAGCCTGCGGCTTTCGGACACTGGCAAGGGCATGAACGAGCAACAGCAGCGCTTGGCGTTCCGGCCATTCTTTACCACCAAGCAAGGCGGTGTTGGCGTGGGGCTGATGCTGGTGAAGAGGAGCATGGAGCGCTTCGGTGGCTCAGTGCGCTTGAGCAGTCGCGAAGGAGTGGGGACGCGGGTGCTGTTGAGTTTTCGCGTGGCCAAACCTCTATAAATCACTATAGAAATACATTTTAAGTTATTGATTTTTATAGAAAATATATTTTGGGTGATCTTTACCCAAAATTGGGGAACTATCCAAGACTCAGTCTTAATAAATTGATTTAACTATATGATTTTAAATATAAATTATTTTGGTGACATTGACTGGCTGGCTTCTTGCTACATCACTCTTGGCCCTAGCCTGACACCTTGGGCCAAGGCTTCATGAAGTCATTTTGCTACCACTGGTAGCAGCAGCGTGCCGATGAGCCTCATCGGCCTTCCAGGTGGGAACGACGTGATGCAGACGCTCGAAAACGATGCCCACGACAAGGCCGTGCCTCCCGTCAGCGGGCTGCCCACGCCGCTGCGCGAGTTCAACCTGCTGCGTTGGTTCTCGCTGGTCAGCCTGCTGATCATCGCCTCGGTCGCCGGAGGGCTGGGGTATGTGTCGACGCGTTTCGTGGTGCAGGACAGCGTCGAGCGCGATGCCATGCTCACTGCGCAGTTCATCCAGGCCATGGCGCAGGCCGAGGTGCGGCACTCGCAGCTGCCGCCGGGCATCACCATGGGCGAGTTGCTAGATCCGCGCCTCGACCAGCAGCACTTGCAGTTCACGCCGCAGTTGGCCGAGTCGACCCGGGTAGAGTTCCTCGACCACGTCGAGCATCTGCCCGACACTTTGCTGGCCAATGTCTATGCCCGTGACCGCACGGTGGTGTGGTCGACCAACCCGCACTTGATCGGCAAGCGCATCGATGAAGATGACGACCTGGAACACGCCTTCCGCTCGCGCAAGTCGGTATCGGCCAGCTACCACCAGGCCGATGAAGACCGCGAAGAACAGAAGTTCCAGCGCGAGCCCCGGCACCTGTTCATCGAAAACTACATCCCGCTGTTCGACAGCCAGGGCGAGCAAGTGCTGGCCATGGTCGAGATCTACAAGGAGCCCCAGGACCTGGTACGGCGTATTCACCGTGGCTACGTGCTGATCTGGGCCTCCACCCTGGTCGGCGGGGCGCTGATCTACTTTGGCCTGTTCTGGATCGTGCGCCGTGCCGCCAGCCTGCTGCATCACCAGCAAGACCGCCTGGTGGCCAGCGAAACCTATGTGGCCCTGGGCGAGATGTCCTCGGCGGTGGCACACAGCCTGCGCAACCCGCTGGCCAATATCCGTTCCAGCGCAGAACTGGCCCAGGACATCGCCAGCCCGGCGGCGCAGAAGAACATCGGCGACATCATCACCCAGGTCGACCGCATGTCGCGCTGGGTCCGCGACCTGCTGGTGTCGCTGCGCCCGACCAGCGACGAAGCCGAGTCGGTCGACCTGGTGGCGGCCGTCGAGGATGCGCGGCAGGCCTTCGCTCCGCAGATCGAGCGCAACAACGTGCGCTTCGCCTTCGACGGGCCAGCGACGCAATGGGTGGCCAGCCAGCCGTTGCAACTGACGCAGATCCTCAACAGCCTGTTTGCCAACGCCCTGGAGGCCATGCCCCAAGGTGGCGAGCTGCGCGCCGAGGTGCGCCAGCTGGAGGGGCAGCAGGCGCAACTGCAGCTCAGCGACACCGGCAAGGGCATGAGCGAGCAGCAGCGGCGCATGGTGTTCAAGCCGTTCTTCACCACCAAGCAAGGCGGCCTGGGTGTTGGCCTGGCCCTGGTCAAAAGGATCATGGAACGCTTTGGCGGCGCGGTCGAACTGACCAGCCGCGAAGAGGAAGGAACCCGCGTCAGCCTGACTTTCAATATTGCAGCGGGAGGGGACCATGGAGCACAGCATCCTGGTGGTCGAGGATGATGAAATCCTTGCCGACAACATTCGCACCTACTTGAGCCTCAAGGGTTTCGAGGTCACGGTGTGCCACAGCGCGGAACTGGCGCTGGAGCAGATCAAGCGCGCCCGGCCCGATGCCGTGCTGACCGACAATTCACTGCCCGGCATGAGCGGCCACGATCTGTTGCGCACGCTGGTGGCGCAGGCGCCGGAGCTCAAGGTGATCATGATGACCGGCTACGGCAACGTCGAGGACGCCGTGTTGGCCATGAAGGAGGGCGCGTTCCACTACCTCACCAAGCCGGTGGTGCTGGCCGAGCTCAAGCTGATGCTGGAAAAGGCCCTGGCCGCCGAGCGCATGGAGCGCACGCTGTCGTTCTACCAGGAGCGCGAGGCGCAGAAGTCCGGCTTGCAGGCCTTGATCGGCGAGTCGCCGGCCATGCTCGAGCTCAAGCACACCCTGCGTCAACTGCTCGACGCCGAGCAGCGCATGGCCAGCGGTGACCTGCCGCCAGTGTTGGTCGAGGGCGAGACCGGCACCGGCAAGGAGCTGGTGGCGCGCGCCCTGCATTTCGACGGCAGTCGGGCCAAGGGCCCGTTCATCGAGTTCAACTGCGCTTCGATCCCCGCCAACCTGCTGGAGGCCGAGCTGTTCGGTCATGAGAAGGGCGCGTTCACCGATGCCAAGGAGCGCCGCGTGGGCCTGGTCGAAGCGGCCGATGGCGGCACCCTGTTCCTCGACGAAATCGGTGAGATGGACCTGGTGCTGCAGGCCAAGCTGCTGAAATTGCTGGAGGATCGCACCATTCGCCGTATCGGCGCGGTCAAGGAGCGCAAGGTCGACCTGCGAGTGATCAGCGCCACCAACTGCAACCTGGAGCAGATGGTCCAGCAGGGCAAGTTCCGCCGCGACCTGTTCTTCCGCCTGCGCATCATTGCCCTCAAGGTGCCGCGCCTGTTTGCCCGTGGCCAGGACATCCTGCGCCTGGCGCGGCACTTCCTGGCCCATCACGGGCGGCGCTACGGCAAGCCCAACCTGCGCTTCTCGGCCGAGGCCGAGGCGCTGATGCTGGGTTACAGCTGGCCGGGCAACGTGCGCGAACTGCGCAACATGCTCGAGCAGACGGTGCTGCTGGCGCCCAGCGAGGTGATCGGCGCCCACCAGTTGAACCTGTGCATGACGCTGATCGACGAGCCGCTGGCGCAGCCGGCGCAGGTGCTGGCATTCGAGGTGCCACGCCACGAGCCACCGGCAGCTGCCAGCCTGCCGGACATGGAGCGCGACATGGTCTGCCGCACCCTCGACCGCACCGACTGGAACGTCACCAAGTCGGCACGGTTGTTGGGGCTGTCGCGGGATATGCTGCGCTACAAGATCGAGAAGCTTGGGTTGACCCGGCCGGACAAACGGCAATGGTGAGCGGGCGGGCTGATTGCCTGTCAGTTTCGCGTTTGTGGGGCTGCCATGCAGCCCATCGCCGGCAAGCCGGCTCCCACAGGGATAGCGCTTGGCTTGAGGGCGGCGCGGTCGGGTGGGAGCCGGCTTGCCGGCGATGGGCTTCACAGGCCGTCAGGCAGCGGGATTTTTTTGCTGTGCTGAGTAAAACCCGTTTTCACAAAGCTCAGGGCTTGCCGCCGTTGCCTGAGCCTGCGCCTTCACGCCCCATCCCCTCCGAGCCACTACCACCCATCCCCGGCAGATCACGATCATCGTTCTGCTCGGCTGGCGGACTGTCCGGGTCATTGCCCTTGATCCGCGGGTCGGTATCCCGTGGCATGGGCTTTTCGATCGGGTTGAGGGTGCTGTCCACGCCGGGCTTGGGCGCCGGGTTGTGCGGGTCGTCAGGGTAGGTGGCGCCGGTGCCGGCGGCGAAGGCCAGGGGCGAGGCGAGCAGGGCGGCAAGCAGGAAGGAACGTTTCATACGGGCAAGCTCCTTTGCGATGACAAGAAGTCGGCCCTGCCTGCGCAGGGCCTCGTTCTCATATGGGCCATGGCCCCATCAGCAAGGTGCCATTACGGCGACCAACGGTCACACCACCATCGATAGCAGCATGATGAAGATGATGCCGACCACCGAAAGGATGGTCTCCATCATGCTCCAGGTCTTGAAGGTCTCGGCCACGGTCATGTTGAAGTACTGCTTGACCAGCCAGAAACCGGCATCGTTGACGTGGGACAGGATCAGCGAGCCGGCGCCGGTGGCCAGCACCAGCAGCTCGCGGTTGACCCCCGGCACCAGGTCGATCACCGGGGCGACGATGCCGGCGCCGGTGATGGTGGCCACCGTAGCCGAGCCGGTGGCGATGCGGATCACCGCCGCCACCAGCCAGGCCAGCATGATCGGCGAGATCTCGGCCTGCACCGCCATCTGCCCGATCACGTTGCCCACGCCGGTGTCCACCAGCATCTGCTTGAAGCCGCCGCCGGCGCCGACGATCAGCACGATGGCTGCGGTGGGAGCCAGGCTCTGGTCGAGCATCTTCATGATCTGCTGGCGGTTGAAGCCACGGGCCGAACCGAAGGTATAGAAGGCCAGCAGCAGTGCGGCGAGCAGGGCGGTGATCGGGTGGCCGATCAGGTCCATCCACTGGCGCACGATGTGCTCGGCCGGCAGTACCACGTCGGCGAAGGTCTTGAGCAGCATCAGTACCACCGGCAGCAGCACGGTGATCAGGGTCACGCTGAAGCTTGGCAGGTTCTGCTGGTTCGACTCGCGGGCGATCTGATCCATCAGCTCCTGGGACGGGTTACCCGGGATGTAGCGCGAGATGAAGTTGCCGAACAGGGGGCCGGCGATCACCGCAGTGGGCAGGGCCACCAGCAGGCCATAGAAGATGGTCTTGCCGATATCGGCGTGGAAGATGCCGATCGCCAGCAGCGGCCCCGGGTGCGGCGGCACCAGGCCGTGTACCACCGACAGGCCTGCCAGCAGCGGGATGCCTATTTTCACCAGCGACACGCCGGAGCGGCGGGCGACGATGAACACCAACGGGATCAGCAGCACGAAGCCGATCTCGAAGAACAGCGGGATGCCCACCAGGAAGGCGGCGAACATCATCGCCCAATGCACCTTCTGCTTGCCGAAGGCGCGGATCAGGGTCTGGGCGATCTGGTCGGCGCCGCCGGAATCGGCCATCAGCTTGCCGAGCATGGTGCCCAGGGCCAGGACGATGCCGACGAACCCCAGTACACCACCGAAGCCGTCCTGGAACGATTTCATCACCTTGGCCACCGGCATGCCGGAGGTCAGGCCGAGAAAGCCCGCGGCTATGGTGAGGGCGACGAAGGGATGAACTTTGAAATGGGTGATCAGCAGGATGAGCCCGACGATGGTGACCAGTGCGTCGAGCAACAAGAAGGTATCGGTAGCCAGTCCGAACATGGTTCGTGAACCTCGGTCTTTTCGTTGTTGTTTTGGTGTCGCGTGTCTTGCGTCATTCAGCCTTCAGGGCCTGGAGACAGCGCTGTCTTTGGTGAGCCGGATAAACCGCCGGGTCAGGCAGTCCGCGCCAGCGCCCGCTCACCGCAAGGCTTTAGCCATTGGTGTACGTCCTCGGCCAGCGTGGTCAGCGGGCGGGTGGCGTCCAGGGCCAGGGTCAGCGGCTCTGCGTGTGGGGGCTCGAGCGCGGCGAACTGGCTGTCGATCAGACTGGCCGGCATGAAGTGGCCGGGGCGCGCCAGCACGCGCTTCTCGGCTTCCTGCGGGGTCAGTTCGAGGAACACGAAGCACAGCTCGGGCACGGCCTGGCGCAGGGTGTCCCGATACCGGCGTTTAAGGGCCGAGCAGGTGAGAATGGGGCGCTCGCCGGCGGCGAGGGTGGCTTGCAGCTCCTGGCCAAGGCGTACCAGCCAGCCGGCACGGTCGTCGTCGTTCAGGGGAATGCCGGCACTCATCTTGGCGATGTTGGCGGCGGGGTGGAAGGCATCGCCTTCGATCAGGCGGCCGCCGCTGCGGGTGGCAATGGCGGCGCCGACGCTGCTTTTACCGCAGCCGGCCACGCCCATGACCACGATCGCGGACAGGGAAGGGTTCATCTGTACCTCCTGCTGGGTGAGATAGCGCTGTCTTGGTCGGGACGAACCAGAAGCCATTGCGCCACCCTCCCGGGTGTTATTGATCTTGTCTTTGGCAGTATGGACGCTGAACGCATGCCTGCTACCAAGATTGCATTGCCTGCATTCAGAGACAGCGCTACCTTAGTGACCGTTCCCCATTCCTGCAAGCGGTAAAATTACAACACTCATGTCCCGCACTGGCTCGCGTACCACTGGTCGTCCCACCCTGGCGGAAGTCGCCAGGCTTTCCGGGGTTTCCCCCATCACCGCCTCCCGCGCCCTGCGTGGCGTCAGCACGGTCGCGCCGGAGCTGGCGCAGAAGGTCATGGCCGCGGCGGCGACCCTCGGCTATGTCGCCAACCCGGCGGCCCGTGCCCTGGCGTCGGCACGCAGCCAGTCGGTGGTGGTGTTGATCCCCTCGCTGTCCAACCAGCTGTTCATCGATACCCTCGAGGCCATCCACGAGGTGATGCGGCCCCGTGGCCTGGAAGTGCTGATCGGCAACTACCACTACGATATCGCCGAGGAAGAGAACCTCATTCGCAACTACCTGGCCTACCAGCCGTGCGGCATGCTGCTCACCGGCTTCGAGCGCAGCGAGGCCTCGCGGCAGATGCTCGCCGCCAGCCAGGTGCCCTGTGTACACATGATGGAGCTAGGCGGCGAGGACGATGCCTTGTCGGTGGGATTCTCCCAGCACGCGGCCGGGCGCGCAGCGGCGCGGCACCTGATCGAGCGTGGCCGCCGACGCCTGGGGTTCATCGCCGCGCAGCTCGACCCACGGGTGATGCAGCGTGCCGAGGGCTTCCGCCAAGCCCTCGCCGAGGCTGGTCTGCAAGCCGCCGAGCTTGAAGTGCTCGACCCGCAACCCTCGTCCATCGGCCTGGGCGGCACACTGTTCAGCCGCCTGCTGGCCCGGGCGCCGGATGTCGATGGCATCTTCTTCTGCAACGACGACCTGGCCCAGGGCGCGGTGCTGCAGGCTCTGCGCGAAGGCATCGAAGTGCCACGCAGGGTGGCGATGGTCGGCTTCAATGACCTGCCGGCCTCGGCGCACATGGTCCCGCGCCTGACTTCGATCCGTACCCCGCGTGCGGCGGTTGGCCGTGGCGCAGCGCAGGCGCTGCTGGCGTTGCTCGATGGCAAGCGGGTGGCCGCCGGGCAGCAGGACCTGGGGTTCGAACTGATGGTGAGGGAAAGCTCCTGATCTGTCACAGGCGTCGTATGCACTTGCCAGTGCAACCAGCCGCTCACTCAGGTGATTAGCGGGCGAGGGTCACTGCACTGGCAGGAAGTTCATCAATAGCAGGCTTTGCGCATAGTTCAGGCCGATCCGCCGATAACGTTCGTCGAGCATCTGTGTCAGCAGATCCAGGCGGGCGACCACTTTGCCGAACTCCACCGCGAAACTCAGATTGCTGCCTTGCTCGGAGATCTCGTTGGAAAACAGCAGGAGCACGCCATTGGCGTCCTGGCGCTGACCGAGCATCCAGGTGGCCTTCTCGATATTGCGCGCTGCGTTGTAAATGAACAGCGGGTCGAGGGTATCGGTCATGTAGAATTCGGTGCGCCCGCCGTGGGCGGTGACCAGCATGCTGCCGATGGCGTAGATGAATGCGCCCACCCGGTCGCCGCGAAACTCCGGGCTCAAGGCATAGCTCAAGGCGGCCAGGTCACGCCGCTCACCCAGTTGCGCCAGCGGTTGGCGCTGCTCGATGGCAATGCGGATCTGCCGCGCCGCCGTGGTGGCGTCGAGGTAACCCGATTGCCGCCACTGGTTGGGGTTGCGCAGGTACAGCTTGTTCATCAGCAGGTACAGGCTTTGCAGGTTATCGCGCATGGCCAGGGTGGCCATGCGGTCGACACTGGTCTGGAACAGCTCGTCGGGCTTGCCATTGCCGAACTGGGTGAGCATGTCGCGGCCCTGCTGCTGGGTGCATGCGACCAGGCAGGCCAGGCTGCTGACAATCAGCAGTTGGCGAGGAAACGGAAGGCGTTTTCGTACGGCCATCGGCACCGGTTGGAAAAGTCGGCCCCACCGGGGATCGGCGGGACCTGGCCATGCATAGAGCGCACAAACGCGAAAAAGTGCGATGTCGACCTGCGCCGGCAAGCCGGGCGAGGTCGATCAGGCCACATCGACCAGCACGATTTCGCTGTCTTCCAGCGCCGTTACTTTGAGCAGCGTTTCCTGCTCGATTGCCACCCCGTCACGGGCCTTGGCCTGCAAGCCGTTCACCTCGATCCGCCCCTTGGCCGGTACCAGGTAGCCGCGGCGGCCCTCATCGAGACGGTACTCGGCGCTTTCACCGGCGCGCAGGGTCGCGGCCACCAGGCGGGCGTCGGTGCGGATGCGCAGGCTGTCTTTATCGCCTTCGCGGCCACTGGCCAGGGTCACGAAGCCCTCGCCGCGCTCACCTTTGGGGAAGGGACGGGTACCCCAGGATGGCGCGTCGCCGACATTCTCCGGGACGATCCAGATCTGGAAAATCCGCGTGTCGACCTTCTCCAGGTTGTACTCGCTGTGGACGATACCGCTGCCAGCGCTCATGACCTGTACGTCGCCGGCCTCGGTCCGGCCCTTGTTGCCCAGGCTGTCCTGATGGGTGATGGCGCCTTCGCGAACATAGGTGATGATTTCCATGTCACGGTGCGGGTGCGGTGGGAAGCCTGCACCGGCGGCGATCAGGTCGTCGTTCCATACACGCAGGTTGCCCCAGTGCATGCGTGCCGGGTCATGGTACTCGGCGAAGGAGAAGTGATGATGGGCGTCCAGCCAACCGTGGTTGGCGTGGCCAAGGCCTTCGAAAGGTCGCAGTTGCAGCATGGTGATGCTCCTCTGATTCGGTGGAATGAGGGCATGATGCGCGGGTTAAATATCGATAAAAAGCGTAAATATCGGCTTGATAATATCAACTTGTTCGATATCTATTTGTGCGATTCCGCATGCGGTTCATCGCCTAATCCCATGATCCATAAGCATTCGCTGGCACTTTTACGCGGATGAGGCGAACATGCCGGCTGTTCTGATTTTCAATGGAGTGACCGTGCCGCACGAGCATCCCCAGGCCCCGGCCGACCTGACCCCACCCGCCCAATTGCCTTGGCTGCGCCGCCTGGCGGCGCGCGTCTTGGGACGAGGTCTATCGCGTCTGCAGGCGCAGCATCGCGACTCCTGGTTCCTTGGCCATGCCACGGGGCAACGCAACGGCCATGCCGATGGCCTGCGTGAAGGTTATGAGCGGGGTCGGGTCGATGGCTACGAGGCCGGGCGCCAGGTCCTGGTGATCCGCGATACCCGCCCGGAGAGTGCCGGTGTGCCGGGGCAGGACGACAACCTGTTCGACGACTGGCGCCTGGCATTGACCACCGAGCTGAAAAAGCGCTTCAAGGCCGATGTCGCCAAGCGCCTGCCGGCCGAGGCGCAGCCGAGCGCGGCGCAATGGAAGCTGATCTTCAGCGACACGCCCTCGACCTGCGTGGTGGCTGGCGCCGGTGCCGGCAAGTCGACCTCGCTGGTGCTGCGCATCCTGTTGCTGCGCCACTACCTGGGTTTCGAGCTCGATGCGCTGACCGTTGTGACCTTCACCCGCGAGTCACGCCGTGATTTCATCCAGCGCCTGCTGCAGGTGTTCGCCCTGTGGCAGCTCGAACTGTCGCCCGCACAGGGGCGTGAGCTGGTGCGCACCTTCCATTCACGCATCCTGCCGCTGGTGCGCAGCCTGCCGGGCTTTGCCCAGGTACGGGCGTTCGAGACCCTGGGCAATGAGATGCCCGCGGGCGGCGAGGCGAACGCTGACAGCAACCCGTTCGACCTGCGCCTGAACGATGCCCAGCGCCAGCAGCTCAACCAGTGTTACAGCGACCTGCTGGGCCAGAACCCCCGCTTTGCCCAATTGGTCGGTGCGTTGCGCCAGGAAGCACTGCTGCTCAAGCCGATGGATCCGGATCATCCGGATGTGCAGAAGCGCGTGCAGGTAACCCAGCTGGCCGCCCAGCGCGACGAGGAACTGTGCGATGTGATCGAGGACCTGTGGTTCGCCGCCGGTGCCTGGCCGATCAAGGGCATCGAGCCGTGCCGCGACACGGTACAAATCCGCGGCAGCCGTTTTCATGTGCATGGCCGCCTGGAAGGGCTGGACGCCTGGGTGGTACTGGGTTTCGATCCGTCCGAAAGTGCCCAGTATCAGCGCCCGGGAGCCAAGCTGGCCGTGCGCGCGGAGTGGGCGGTAAAGCGCACTCTGTTTCAAGCTTTCTGCGATAAGCCTCTGATATGGCTTGATAACTATGCTTCTACAAAGCGGCTTGCAACGTCCTTGGCGGGGAATGCCGTGGCAGGCCCGGGCTTCGAGTACAAGGTTAAAGGCGAATTGGCCTCGGCGCCCTTGCTCGACGCCTTCGTCACCGCCGCGAGCTTCATCGAGAACCTTGGCTTGGACGTCAACAGTGCCGTCGCCGCCATGAGCTTCCCGTCCGGCGACAGCGATGCAGCGTTCTTCGAGGCTTTGGCACTGTTCTGGAAGGCGTTGGAAGCGCACCTGTTGGCCCAGTCGCCGCCGGTGATGACCTATAACCGCATGTTCGCCCTGTTCGGTGAGAACAACCCGGAGAACCTCAGGTTGCTACCCGATCCTTTGCTGCGCCCGCTGGCGCACTTGATGATCGACGAATTCCAGGACGTCTCGCCGCAGATCGTCAGTTGGTTGCGCGCCTGCCTGGCCGAGATCCGCCGCCGTGGGCCGGCCATGCACAATGGGCGCCTGGCGCAGCATTCGTCGCTGATGTGCGTTGGCGATGACTGGCAGTCGATCTACGGTTGGCGCGGCAGCTCACCGAAATACTTCATGGAGTTCACCAAGGCCTTCCCGTCACCGGCCAACACTCGGGTGATGCTGGTGGAAAACTACCGCAGCCAGCAGCACATCATCGATGCCGCCGAGCACCTGGTAAAAAGCGCGCCGGCCATCACCGGCAAGAAGGCCAGGGCCAGCGGACTGGCGGCTGAGCTGCCGCTGTCGCCAGTGAGGGTCTTCGACCGGGATGAGTCGGCATTGGCCGAGACGTTGATCGAGCACTATCAGCGTGGCGAGTCAGTCATGATGTTGTTTCGAAAAACAAGCGATAAGTTATTGATTGAAAAGTATTTAGAGTCAATTGTTAAAGTGGATTCTAGCTTGCCGCCCGGCCAACGCCGCCTGCGCCAGCTGACCTACCACAGTGCCAAGGGGCTGCAGGCCGATGCGGTGTTCATGCTCGGCGATTGCCAGTACCTGACCAGTTCGCCTTACAAAAACCAGGTCTACCGCCTCGCAGGTCTCGGCAAGCCAGGCGACGCTCAGGCGTTCGACACAGCGCAGAAGGAAGAGGTACAGCGCCTGGCCTATGTGGCGGTGACGCGGGCAATCCGGCATTGCTACTGGCATGTGGAAAAGGCCAGCGGCGAGGCCGCCGGGCAGCCTCGCGCGTCGAGCCAGGTGCAGGGGCGTCAGGCCTTCTTCGAAGACTTGCGGGGCCAATAGAGCAGCTATCTGATCGGCGAAGGTGCGGGCCGCTTGCCGGCGAGGGTCGATGCGCTCCATGGCTGGTGCAGGGAACGGGGCAATTGCTGACGTGCCAGCGGCCGTCCGACCCACGACAGCCGCGGCGCTCCCGCCGTCGTTGATTGACGCCAATGGCCTAAGGCGACTTTCTAGGGCCGCTGCTATGGTCTAGGCAAAGCCTGAACGTGGAGCATCGCCATGCCAGCTTTCGCCATCTTGCATATCGACCATATCGTTCTGCGTGTCAGTGATCTGACGCGCAGCCTGGCCTTCTATCACGAGCTGCTCGGCTGTCCGGTGCGCAAGCGCCGAGACACGTTGGGTATGATCCACCTGGGCGCGGGCGACGGTCTTATCGACCTGGTGGCCGTGAATGGACCGCTGGGCCGCGAGGGTGACCAGGGGCCTGGCCACAACATGGATCACTTCTGTCTGCGCATCGAGCCGTTCGACGCGCAGGCGCTTGGCGTAATGCTGCGCGAGGCCGGTGTCAGGGTGGAAGCCGCCGAGAAACGTTACGGTGCCGAGGGCGAGGGGCTATCGTTGTACTGCTTCGACCCGGACGGCAACCGGGTCGAGCTCAAGGGGCCGCCATTGCCCGGCTGAGACTTATTCGTCGCTCGACCCAAGCAGCAACCCGGCCTGCTGGCGCCTGGGCAGGCGGCGAACCACCAGTTGGTGCGAGCGGCGCAGTAGATCGCTCAACTCGTCGCGGCCCATGGGATAGGGCGGCAGCATGCTGATCCACTTCGCCCGCGCCAGGTAGGGTGCCGGGCGTACCCCAGGGCGGTCGCAATAGCCCAGGAACAGCTCGTCGGCGACTTTGAACGACAGGCCCGCGCCGCCCAGGTCCTGCACGGCGAACATCTTGTTGCCGGCCACCGAGAACACCCGGATGCCGCCCCACTTGTAGTCTTCCTGTGCCCCCGGCAGGGCCAGGCACAGCGCCGCCACTTGCTCCTCGGACATCCTTTTCTCAGACATAACGCTCTCCACAGGCCTCGAACGAGGTCGCCAGATGATCAATCCAGGCCCGTACCGCCGGCAGCAGGCCGCGCCGATGCGGGTAGACCGCCTGCAGGTAGCCTCCAGGCAGCGACCAGTCTGGCAGCAGGCGCACCAGTTCGCCACGGGCCAGTTCCTCCTCGCAGAACATCGACGGCAGGGCGGTGAAACCCAGGCCGGCGCGTACCGCGGCATTGCGCACGACGAAGTCGTCGATGGCCAGGCGCGGCTCCAGGGCGACCTCCTCCTGCCGGTCGTTGGGGCCATGCAGGCGAAAATGCACCAGCCGGTCGGCCTCGGCCGCGCCCAACACCGGCAGGGTCGCCAGTTGCGCGGGCTCGCGGATATGGTCGGCAAACCCTGGTGCGGCCACCAGTTGCATCTGCGCCTGGCGCAGGCGCCGGGTGACCAGGGCCGGATCTTCATCGCCCAGGTCACGCACGCGCAGGGCCACGTCGATGCCTTCGGAGATCAGGTCGACCCGGCGGTTGAGCAGCACCATGTCCAATTGCACCAAGGGGTACTGGGCGAGGAAGCGGCTGATGATATCCGGCAGGAATGCATGGGCCAGGGCGACGGGGCAAGATACGCGCAGCCGGCCACGAGGCTCGCTGGACATGCTGGCCACCACTTCGTCGGCCATCTCCGCCTCCAGCAGCATGGCCTGGCAATGGCTCAGGTAGCGCTCGCCCACGGCGGTCAGCTTGAGTTGCCGGGTGGTGCGCTGCAGCAGGCGCGTGCCAAGGCGTTCCTCCAGCTCGGCGATGCGCCGCGACAGGCGCGACTTGGGGATGCCCAGCTGGCGCCCGGCGGCAGCGAAGCCACCGGCTTCGACTACTTGGGCGAAGTAGAAGAGGTCGTTGAGGTCTTGCATTTGGCAGTCTCATTGTTCCATCAGTGGAACAAACTAACGCATTTTTGCCGACTTATCAGCTATTCGATGTGCCGATAGGATTCTCTCCATCGTGATCGCCCACCGCCGCGGTCTTCATTCACAGGAGAGTCCCATGAAACTGTTGCATATCGATTCGAGCATCCTGGGCGACAATTCCGCCTCCCGCCAACTGAGCCGCGAAGTGGTCGAGGCCTGGAAGGCCGCCGACCCGAGCATCGAGGTGGTCTACCGCGACCTGGCCAGCGACGCCATCAGCCACTTCTCCGCCGCCACCCTGGTGGCTGCCGGTACCCCCGAGGAAATGCGCGATGCCGCCCAGGCCCATGAAGCCAAGCTCAGTGCCGAGACTCTGGCAGAATTCCTCGCCGCCGACGCGGTGGTGATCGGTGCGCCGATGTACAACTTCACCGTGCCGACCCAGCTCAAGGCCTGGATCGACCGCGTGGCGGTAGCTGGCCAGACCTTCCGCTACACCGAAGCCGGGCCGGAAGGCCTGTGCGGTGACAAGAAAGTGATCCTGGTGTCCACCGCCGGTGGCCTGCACCAGGGCCAGCCGACCGGTGTCGGCCATGAGGACTTCCTCAAGGTGTTCCTCGGCTTCATCGGCATCACCGACCTGGAAATTGTCCGCGCCCATGGCCTGGCCTACGGCCCGGAGCACCGCGCCAAGGCCATCGATGCCGCCCAGGCACAGATTGCAGGTGAGCTGTTCGCCGCTGCCTGATCGTTGCCATCGACGCAAAGCCGGCTGTCGCCTCGTGCGCCAGCCGGCTTTTTTCATCCAGTTTTCATCTGCCGTCAGCGAGCCGGGTTCTATGCTGGCATCCATACCCGTGTACCGCGCAGTGCCTTGAACCTGGGAGCGCCCTGCGATGAAGCGAAGCTGCCTGCTGATGGCGCTATTCCTGCTGGGCGGCCTGTTGGCCCGCGCCGATGCAGCGCCGTGGGTGGCCGGATTGCACCGGCTGACCCTGGTCGACCCGGTGGACGCCAAGCCCATGCAGGCCCTGGCGTTCTACCCCTCCAGCGGCGAGGCGCACCCGGTGCGCATCGAGGGCTACCAGACCCGTGTCGCCGAAGAGGCACCGGTAGCCATGGGCCAGTTCCCGCTGCTGGTGATCTCCCATGGAAACACCGGCAGCCCAATGGCCCTGCATGACCTGGCCAACGGCCTGGCTCGACAGGGCTTCGTGGTGGTGGCGGTGGTCCATCCCGGCGACAACAACCGCGACCATAGCCGCCTGGGCACCCTCAGCAACCTCTATGGCCGGCCGCTGCAGATCAGCGCCGCGATTACCGCGGCACGAAACGACAGGCTGCTCGCGCCGTACCTGAATGATGGCAAGGTCGGGGTGATTGGCTACTCCGCCGGTGGCGAAACCGCGCTGATCCTTTCTGGCGCGCGGCCCGACCTCGAACGCCTGCGCCGCTACTGCGAGCAACGCCCCGGTGACGCCGACGCCTGCAAGACCCATGGCGTACTGATCGCCGACCACAGTGAACTGGCGCCCCGCGCCGACGCCAGGGTAGGCGCGGTGATGCTGATGGCACCGTTGAGCCTGATGTTCGGTCGCCACGCCCTGGCCGGCGTGCAGGTGCCGGCGCTGATCTACAGCGGCGACAACGACCAGTTGCTGGCCCTGGAGCACAACGCCGACGCCCTGGCGCGCAAGCTGCCGGTTACGCCTGATTACCGCCTGTTGGCCGGTGCCGGGCACTTCGTGTTCATGGCCCCCTGCGACGACGAGCAACACCTGCGCATGCCGGTGCTGTGCAAGGACGCCGAGGGTGTCGACCGCCGGCATATCCATCGCTCGCTGCGTAGCGAGACTGCGGCCTTCTTCAGCCAGGCATTGGGCGCGCCGGAGCCCGCCGAACGTTCAGCCGCGGCGGGCCAGCAGCAGGATCAAGCCCACCCCTGACAAGGCGAGCAGGGCGGCGACGGCGAAAATCGAGGCATAGCCCAGGTGTACCGCCACCGCGCCCATCACCGGGCCGGCAATGGCCAGCGCCAGGTCGAAGAACACCGCGTAGGCGCCCAGGCCGGCGCCACGGCTGCTGCTGGGCACCTGGCGGATCGCCTCGACACCCAGGGCTGGATACACCAGCGACAGGCCAAAGCCGGTCAGTCCGGCGCCGAGCATCGCCCACAAAGGCGAGGGCGCCAGCCACAGCAAGCTCAAGCCCAGTACCTCGGTGGCCATGCAGGCGATGGCCACGTTGTAGCCGCCGAAGCGGTTGACCGCGTTGACGAACAGCAGCCGAGAGAGGATGAAGCACAGACCGAAGGCACTCAGGCACCAGGCTGCGCCAATCCAGCCGCGCTCGAGGTAGTAGAGGGTGACGAAGGTGGTCAGGGTGCCGTAGCCGATAGACGCCAGGGTCAGCCCCATGCCGCAGGGTGCCACGCGGCCAAACGCCGACCAGAACGGCAACCGTTCACCGCCGGCTATCACGACCTCAGGGCGCGTGCGCAGCACCAAAAGGGCCGATAGCGCCAGCACCAACAGTGCCGCTCCGAGCACGGCAAAGCTCAAACCATCCACCAGCAGCACGCCGGCCGGCGCACCGATTGCGATGGCGCCGTAAGAGGCGACGCCGTTCCAGGAAATGACCCGGGCGGTATGCTCCGCCCCCACCTGACCGATCCCCCAGCTCAAGGTTGCGACACCGATCAGCCCCTGGGCGATGCCCAGCAGCAGTCTGCCGCCCAGCAGCAGCGCCAGGCTCAGCCAGGGCAGGGCGAGGGTCCAGGCCGACAGCAGGGTGAGCACGCCGCAGCCGGCAATGCCGTACAGACCATAGCGGATGGCGCGCTTGCCGCCCAAGGTGTCCGCGACCCGCCCCGCAAAGGGCCGGCTGAGCAGGGTGGCCAGGTATTGCAGGCCGATGGTCAGGCCAGCGATTACCGCACCGAAGCCCAGCTGATCATGCACGTGGCCAGGCAGCACCGCGATCGGCAGGCCGATGCAGAGGAACGCGATGAAGGTGTAGAGGACGATCGAGAGGATCTGCAGGGTGACGCTGGAGGCGTGTGGCGCGGTCATGGGCTCGTTCGCGGGCGGGCGGTGGGCTGTGCCCATCATGGCTGCCGCGCGAGGGAAAAGGAAGCAGGCTAACTAATTAAACGCATCGCGGGGCAAGGCGTATCGGCGTACCGATGCGACTTGCCCCGCGATGATGGTTGCTCAGCGCTTGGTCAGACCACTACACCCTGGCTGCGCAGGTAGTCGTCATAGGTGCCGCTGAAGTCCACCACGCCTTCGGGCGTCAGCTCGATGATGCGGGTGGCCAGCGACGACACGAACTCACGGTCGTGACTGACGAACAGCAGGGTGCCCGGGTAGTTTTCCAGCGCCAGGTTCAGCGCCTCGATCGATTCCATGTCCAGGTGGTTGGTCGGTTCGTCCATCACCAGTACGTTGGGCTTTTGCAGGATCAGCTTGCCGAACAGCATGCGGCCCTGTTCACCACCGGAGATCACCTTCACCGACTTGAGGATCTCGTCGTTGGAGAACAGCATGCGCCCCAGGGTACCGCGGATCACCTGCTCACCGCTGGTCCACTGGCCCATCCAGTCGAACAGCGTCACGTCGTCCTCGAAATCGTGGGCGTGGTCCTGGGCGTAGTAGCCCACTTCGGCGCTATCGGTCCACTTCACCGCGCCGGCGTCCGGCTTCATTTCGCCGACCAGGGTGCGCAGCAGGGTGGTCTTGCCGATACCGTTGGGGCCAATGATCGCCACGCGCTCGCCGGCTTCGATGGTGAAACTGAAGTCCTTGAACAGCACCTTGTCGTCGAAGGCCTTGGCCATTTTCTCGACGATCACCGCCTGGCGGTGCAGCTTTTTTGTCTGCTCGAAGCGGATGAACGGGCTGACACGGCTCGATGGCTTGACCTCGGCCAGCTGGATCTTGTCGATCTGCTTGGCGCGCGAGGTGGCCTGCTTGGCCTTGGAGGCGTTGGCCGAGAAGCGGCTGACGAAGGTCTGCAGCTCGGCGATCTGGGCTTTCTTCTTGGCGTTGTCCGACAGCAGTTGCTCGCGCGACTGGGTGGCCGCGGTCATGTACTCGTCATAGTTGCCCGGGAACAGGCGCAGTTCGCCGTAGTCCAGGTCGGCCATGTGGGTGCAGACGCTGTTGAGGAAGTGACGGTCGTGGGAAATGATGATCATGGTGCTGTTGCGCGCCGTGAGGATCGTTTCCAGCCAGCGGATGGTGTTGATGTCCAGGTGGTTGGTCGGTTCGTCGAGCAGCAGTACGTCCGGGTCGGAGAACAGCGCCTGGGCCAGCAGCACGCGCAGCTTCCAGCCTGGCGCCACTTCACTCATCGGGCCGAAGTGCTGTTCCAGGGGAATGCCCAGGCCCAGCAGCAGCTCGCCGGCGCGCGATTCGGCGGTGTAGCCGTCCATCTCGGCGAACTCGGTCTCCAGCTCGGCGACGGCCATGCCGTCTTCCTCGGTCATTTCCGGCAGCGAGTAGATGCGATCGCGCTCGGCCTTGACCTTCCACAGCTGCTCGTGGCCCATGATCACGGTGTCGATCACGGTGAATTCTTCATAGGCGAACTGGTCCTGGCGCAGCTTGCCCAGGCGGGTGTTGGGCTCGAGCATCACCTGGCCGCCGGACGGCTCCAGGTCACCGCCGAGGATCTTCATGAAGGTCGACTTGCCGCAACCGTTGGCGCCGATCAGGCCGTAGCGGTTGCCGTTGTTGAATTTGACCGAGACGTTTTCGAATAGGGGCTTGGAGCCGAACTGCATGGTGATGTTGGCGGTAGAAATCAAGTGCTTGTCCTGCGGGGGTTCCAGAGGTGTATTTAGGCCCTCTCGTCAGTCTTGGGCCAGTCTTGGGCCAATTCGACTTGGGGCGGCAGCTTCTCCAGCTCCCTCCAGTCCGAGGAGGAGCTGATCCATTTCGCGTAGGTAGAGGGCAACATCTCGACGCCTTGGCCGAGCTGGTTCGCGATGAACGCTTCGGTTCATCCCAGCCATGAGGCACAGGGTTGCGTAGGTGTGGCGGGTGTCGTACTGCCGGCGTTCACGGATGTCCAGCGCCTTGAGCGCTGATTTGAATTGGCGGATTGTAACACTTGGTTCGTTGATCCACAGCCCACCTTTGCTCGGTTGGAGCACAAATGGGCTGGTGGGGTAGGCCGACTTTGAAGCCATACGTCTCTGGTCGGCCAGACGGCGCGCCTGTCTTATGGCGTCGAGCAGGCGATCGCCGAATCCAAGCGCTCAGTTCATGCCATCGAAGATGATCCTGGCACTCACCAGTTTCTGATCATTGAGGGTCAGCGTACAGATGGATTCGGGGATAGTCTTGCCTGGCTCGGTTTTCAACGGATCGCATTTGAGCAGCCCCGTCTGGTCAGCGAAAGGCAGCTTGTAACCTTGGAAAGTTTTGCTGATCTCGATTTTGAACGGCCGACCGTATCCCACGCCTGCGAACACTCCAGGCTCTCCATCACTTAAAAATCCTGTGACTGCAGTCGCGCAGAGGGTGCCTTCCGTGCGTTTGCCGTCGATCAGGTTGGCGTCTGTGTAGCAGTTAATAAATCCCTTTCGCGTAGCTATGGTGCCGGTACCTTTATCGGTCCAGTTTGCCGGGGGAGTAATGGCGCACCCCGCGAGAAGTGAGATGGCGATAGCGGAGATGGCGAGAGGAATGGCTTTAACGCAGCGCATGAAAGGGAGTGTCCTTACTGACAAAGCCGCTAAAAGTACCGGCAATTCGCCATTATCTCAAGACCATTGCCGACTGCGGACCTGGTCGAAACGGTTACGGGTTGCGAGAACCTGCAGCGACAAGAGCCAAACTTGCCCCAGCACCCGCACTACGAATTACGGCTATCACTGGTGACGACGATCAAGGCCTGTTTACACTGCAGGCTTGTCGAATACATGTAATTAGAATCGCTCATGCAGAATGACTAGCACTGTGCAGCATGCCAGTCATTCTGCAGTCGACAACGGCTGCTGGTGTTACATGGTATTTACTGCGTATAGCGGATTAAGAGTTTGGCCATGATCTTTCACGGTGTTATCTTCAACAACTATCTTGCTGGTTTGGGAAACGTAGTAGGTTTTTACTTGGGATTTCATTTTCACCGCCATCAAGTACCCTCTTGCGTCGCTGCGGTCCCAGCTGTCAGATTCCCCTTGAGCTATTGAGTAGTAACTGTCATTTCCGTCGTTACGCCATGTGCTCACTGCAATGTCAACTGATGTGCTTGCGCCATTGGTGATCGTGAGTTTCATAGTTTAAGTCCCTTTGGGTTGTGGATTCCATGGGGCGGCTCCCTATTTGGAATGTGCAGACTTGCCACTGCTACTTATGATTAGTAGTTAGGTTAGCTCATGGATGGATAAGTGAGTTCATGCCTTTTTCAGCGTGGGTTGTTGTGTTACGCAGTTAAGACTATGAAGTACTTAAAGCAAGTAGTTCGATGGCTTTTTCCGGTCTCGGTGTTTGGCCTACTTGCCCGTCCGTCAGAGGGGTAGAGAGCGACAAACCAGGGGGCGGCACGCGGAAATAACAAGATCTACCTGAAACAGGTTCTTTTTCCGGCACTTGTCGCTGGCAGCGCCACCCTGAGACACAGCTGCCGGGCGGTCACCTGCGCGTACGCATCCATTCATCCGCGACATCACCCATGGTGGAGGGGACTCCGCTCTTGATCCAGGCCATGAAGGTCCGATCGAACTTGAACGCCGCGCCGCATTCACCGAGCAGAAACTGCCGGACCTTCTGCGTATTGCGGTAGTTCTTGTCGAGCAGAGTGGTGCGGGTGATAGGTCCAGCGTGCCAGTCGAAGCTCATTTCCACTACCTTGGATGGCCAGGTTCGCCCGAGCCTAGCATCACATGTGGTTTGGCGCCTCTGCGCCCCCTTTAGCGGTTTCGCCATGTTGGGTCCATCTTCACGGCTCAACGCCTTCAATTCACTGGGCGGCAGATGCACATGCAACTGCCGACGGCGCTGCTGGATGATTTTCTGGATGCGTCTCATCGGGCACACCTCGATTGGCATCCTTGCGCAGGGTCGGAGGGAGTGATCAGTAAGCGCCCGTTTGCGCGACAGACCCACCGCGCCTGACCAATGGACATGATCCTGTAGCGGGCAGGCTGGAACGGGAGTTGCTTGAGCCCAGCAAACCCACCAGCGGGAGAGCAGACATGTTCCAGGATGACTTCCATTTCATGAGCTTCGTCGTGGCCGCCGTGCTGGCCGTGGATGTGGTGGCGGTTTTCATGTTCTTGCAGGCCAGTGTCTGATCCCCACTTCTGGGGCGATGTCCCCAGAACCGGGCCCGGGCGCAGGATTGTCGTTCGGTTGACGTTGACGGGCGCTCACGGTGGTATGCTTCGCCGTTTACCAGACAGGGAGTGTGGGATGAGCTGGCGTGAAAAACACGCAGCGTTGCTGGTGTGGCTGACACCTCGGCGCAGGCGTTGGATCGGCGGGGGATTGATCGCTGTCTGGGCGGTAGGTCTTTTTGTCCACCCAGGGCAGTACCTGATCTATCTCGTGATCGCTGCCAGCGTCATCCTCACGGGGGCCGGGTCGCCAGCGTCGGCAGGCAAGCACTGAGGGAATCGTCAGGCGGCTTTCGATTTCAAGGAGATCATCATCAAGGTTTTGACCCTTCGTGGAGTGCATCGATGGCATGGATAGACCGTATAAAGGCCGCGAGTGAGCGATTCACGGCCCGACAACGCTGCATTGTCGGCGGGATATTCCTGGTTGCCTGGTGCGTAGGGATTGGCGTGTTTCCAGGCGTCGATCTGGTCTTCCTGTATGTCGCCGCCATGCTCATGTTCTTCAGCGCGCTGACAGTACGGATCAACAAGCGGCGCTGAAGGCCGTTCGCGGGGCAGGGTAGTGGCTGAAACAATTTATCAATTCATTTGAATTTAACTCCCGTCTCGTATTATCCGTTTGCGTGTTCCGCTTGTCCGCCGGTAATGCCGACTTGCCGGGCGCTTGTAGACTCATCAGTGCTGTAAGCAAATCCTACTCATAAGGAGCATGAGTCATGACACAGCAACAGGCTTTCAAAGAAGAACTGGCCGCCGATGTCCAAGTGCCTCCAGGTTATGTCTACCTGAGTAGCGGTCGTTGTGATGTGAAGGGCAAGGAAGGTGAGCGGGCGGGCGCGAACTTCGTCGAAGCGCAGATCCAGCAGTACAAATCCTTCATCCTCAGAACCACCGCCGGTGCAGGCACCTTCATGGTTCGCCTGGACTATTCCGGTGGCAGCGACAAGAACCTGCAGTACGTCAGCATCAATGACAACTACTCCGCTCAGGAGACTTTCAACATTCGCAGCGTCTCGATGAACAACCTGCGTGGTTTGTTCGCTGCGGGCAAGAGTTCGGCCAACCTGAGCTTCTATGTTTTCGGCAAACCTTGATCGCTATGCATTGACCTGTCCGGGCTCCGGTCGATTGTAGGCCGGAGTTCAAAGAGCATTCGCTTGTGCTAGATTCCCGTGCCTCGCAGGCATCGCAGGGCGATGTCGGTCATGCCTGGTAGAAGGGAGTTGCACCTAACCCATGTTCATCGAGACCCCACGTCTTGTCCTGCGGCCCTGGGCCGAACGGGACATCGAAGCCTTCGCCCTCGTCAATGCCGACCCCGAAGTCAGGCGCTACTACTACCCGGCGCTACTGACGCCCGATGAAACCCGGTCGATGCTTGCCGACTGCGATCGACACTTGCAGGCACAAGGGTTCGGCTTTGTCGCGGTCGAGCGCAGGGCCGACGGTGCGCTCATCGGCGGGCTGGGATTGTCCTCGACGGGAGATGAGATACCGGGCGGCCCCCACGTCGAAATCGGCTGGATCCTCGGGCGCAGTCACTGGCGGCAAGGCTATGCATTCGAGGCGGCCAGCGCCTGCCTGGCGTACGCATGGTCGACGCTTGGGTTACGCCAGGTCATCGGCTACACCTCCGCCATCAACACACCTTCCAGGGCGTTGATGCAACGGTTGGGGATGCATTCGGACCCGGCGGACGACTTCCCCGATTTGACGGTGCCTGAAGGCGATCCGCTGCGACCACACGTGCTGTACCGGATCGACAGGCCCGCCCAAGCGATATAGCGAACCGGCATACCGCGCCCGTCATGCGCAGCTAGTCTGTTAGATCGTAAGCACACTATTAAAAAGGGTGGTAGCTGCCTGACCCTGTCCAGGGCTTGCTGCTGGGGTGGTTGGAGTCTGTATGAGCCGCTTGACGATGGCATTGGCCGCCAGCCTGCTGCTGGCCGGCTGCGCGCATGATCCCGATATCCGCGCGGGCCGCGACAACACCTTCGGTGTGACCGCGAAAAGCCCGCCTGACTACCTGAACTGCGTCAAGGCCGAGCTTCCCGCGAACGCCACGACCTACGTCGTGCAAAACCAGGATGCTCTCGAGTTGTTTGTCGCCAGCACCGATCCGAACAAGGCCGACGGCCTGGTGAAGGTGCAGGGTTCCCCTGGGCGGCAGCAGTATTCCGCCTATCAGCGCGATGCCTGGTATGACAAGGGACGTCTGCTCGATGCCGCTCTGATGTGTTCGCGAGTATGATCGCGACATGGCGGGGCGAGCCTGCCTCGATGGGGCTCGCCCCGCGTCGTACTTCACTCTGGGGCCTTGTTCATGTTGAACGGATTCAACCATCTCACCCTGGCCGTATCCAGGCTGGCGGAAAGCATTGAGTTCTACCATCAGGTATTGGGCTTCAAGCTCGATGCACGTTGGGCGCGGGGTGCCTACCTGAGCCTGGGCGACTTGTGGCTGTGCCTGTCGGTCGATCAGGTCGCGGCGGGTGATTTGCAGCGCAACTACACGCACTATGCGTTTTCGATTCGCCAAGCGGATTTCGCGGAATTCGCCCAACGCTTGCGCGAGCATGGCGTCGGCCTGTGGAAACAGGACAGCAGCGAGGGCGACTCGCTGTACTTCCTCGACCCTGACGGCCACCAGCTCGAAGCGCATGTCGGCGATCTGCACTCGCGGCTGGCGGCCTGCCGGGTCAAACCCTACGCGGGCATGGAGTTCTTCGACTGACGCATGCGCGCCATGCACAGTGCATCGACATACGCACCGTCGCGCACGCCGTAGTCGCGCAGCCGGCCTTCGACTTCGAAGCCGAACTTGCGGTACAGCGCCAGTGCCGGTTCGTTGTCGGCGTAGACGGTGAGCTGGACCCTGTGCAGGTTCATCCAGTTGTCGGCGATGTCGAGGATGGCGGTCATCAGCCGCGAGCCGACGCCCTTGCCTTGCCAGGCCTGGGCAACGCCCATCAGCAGCTCGCCCAGGTGTGCCTGGCGGATGCGCGTGCTCTGGTCGAGGCCGATATTGCCGATCACCTGGCCTTGCTGCACCGCCACCAGGCGCACCTGCCGCTCGTGGTAGGCGGCCAGGCGTTCGCGCCAGACTTCAACGGACTGATAGGGCATCTGCAGCACCTTGCGGCACACGGCGGGCTCGTTGTAGAGCGCGGTGATACCGTGCAGGTGCTGCTCGGCAAAGCGCTCGATGACGATGTCGGGCGAGGCGTCGTTCACTGTGTTTCCATCCTTTGAAAAACGAGTGGCGGCCCAGTGTACGGGGTGGTGGCTTGGCCTGGCCAGTGGCGATGGCTGGGCAAGAAAGCGGATGCGTGGCCGCGCCGCGATGGGTACAGTGCAACGATCGTCATCCTGCCGGAGCCTGCCATGTCCTGTGCCTTCACCCTCATGCAATCGCCTGTCGGCACCCTTACCCTGGTGGCGCGGGGCGAGCGGCTGGCCGCCGTGCTGTGGGAGCAGGAGCGGGAAAACCGGGTGCGCCTGGGCGAGCTGCACCGGGACGACCAGCACGGCGTGTTACGTGAGACCGCCTGCCAGCTGGGCGAATACTTCGCCGGCGAACGTCAGCGCTTCGAGCTGGACCTGGATTTTGTCGGCACCGCGTTCCAGCGCGAGGTGTGGGCGGCGCTGTTGACCATTCCCTTCGGCGAAACCCGCAGCTACGGCCAGATCGCCCAGCAGATCGGCAAGCCCGATGCGGTTCGCGCGGTGGGCGCGGCCAACGGGCGCAACCCGATCTCGATAATCGCGCCATGCCACCGGGTGATTGGAGCCTCAGGTAGCCTCACTGGTTTCGCCGGTGGATTGCCGGCCAAGCAGTACCTGCTGGCGCTGGAGGGGCGCCAGAGCCTGGCGTTGGATTTTTAGGCCTCAGCTGAGCCAGCTACAGAACAACGTCAACACCACGGCCAGCAAGGTGCCGGCGAACAGGCTGTAGTGGCGGTGGGCGCGTCGGGCGTGGGCTTCGACTTCCCGCAGGTACTGCCCGGCAGGCGGCGCGTCCGGGCGGTGTCTCAGGCCTTCGGCAATATCGGCGAGGCGCCCGCGAATCAGGGTGCCGACCAGGTACCAGACGCTGGCGTAGCTGGCCAGGATCACCAGCACATACTTCATGCGGGTAGCTCCGCAGGCCATTGCCGGCCAATGCCTGGCCGTGAAAGCTGTCGTAGCGTGCAAGTCCTCAAGAGGTATCCGTCCTTGGCATGTCGTCGGCTGACGAGGATACAATCGCCGCACGCTCACTCCCAGTACCGACAGGTCGATTTCATGGACGAAACCGCAATGACCCACGCCGCAGCCATACCCGCCGACTCGCTGATCGCCGCCCACGCCGGACAGGCGGGCTTTCGTCATTGCCGGGCGATCCAATTGAAGGACGACGGGCGGCCTGCCATGGTGCATTTCCTGCGCCTGATGACGAGCATGCCCGCCTGGATCGACGGATTGATGGTGCTGCGCAATCGCCTGGTGGGCCTGTTCGGCCTCAAGGATCTGGGGCGCTTGACCGCCATCGACCCGGCTCGCGCCCCGCATGACTACCAGCCCGGTGAGCGGGTGGGGATCTTCACGCTGGTGAGCAACACCGTCGATGAGGTGCTGTTGGTCGACCGCGACCAGCACCTGGACGTGTACATCGCCCTGATGCGCCGTCCGCTGGCCGAGGGCAGTTGCGAGGTGCTGGTCAGCACGGTGGTGCGTACGCACAATTGGCTGGGCCGCCTGTACATGCTGCCGGTAGCGCCGTTCCATCGGCTGATCGCACCCATCGCCCTGCGCCGTCTGGCAGGTTGACGCTCAAGAGGACGGCGGGGCAAAGCGCTGGCGGAACCAGTCGCCAAGCATGGCCTTTTCCGCATACAGCCGATCATTGTTGCCCAGGCGACCGGGGCGACTGAGGTACATTTTGTCGCTCAGGCGCTCCTTGGCCTTGAGCGTGGGCTGGCCGGGCTGCTCGAAGGTGTAGTCGAGGTCGATGCTGGGCCAGGTCACTTCGCGCAGAAAGCGCACATCGTAGGCCTGGCTGTGCCAAGGCTCGAACTGGCCGGCCAAGTCGATGTCGCGAATGTCGATCAGCAGTTGCTGACCGGGCCGCAAGTAGCGTTGGCCGAGTGCCTGCAGGTGCTCGGCCAGGGCCTTCATCACCTGCGGGTCGGCGCCGCGCGGGTAGGCGCGGTTGTCGAGGCTGGCATCGCGGAACTTCTCGGGATGGTCGAAACGCACCTCGACCTGCGCGGTCGAAGTGCCCTGTGCCATGCTGTCTAGTGCCAGCACCATCAGCAGGCAACTGGCCAGGGTAGTACGCATGATGCACCTCCGGGTTCGGGCGGCTTGCCCGCCTATTTTACGCCGGTGCCGGGCAGAAGCAGAGGAATGATGCGATGAGTGCGTTCAGGCGGGTCGCCGCCAACACCCGAGGCCGTGACCTGGCCGTAGGCGATATCCATGGGCATTTCGAGCGCCTGCGCGAATGCCTGGAGGCCGTCGGCTTCGATCCGCTGGTCGATCGGCTGTTCAGCGTCGGCGACCTGGTCGACCGCGGGCCGGGCAGCGCCCAGGCGCTGCAATGGCTGGCCGAGCCCTGGTTCCATGCGGTGCAGGGCAACCACGAGTCGCTCGCGGTCAATCACCTGCGCGGCGGCCGGGTCGACCTGGACATGTACCGGGCCGCCGGTGGCGGATGGTTCCTCGATTTGCCAAAGGCCGAGCAGGTGCGTTTCGTCGAGGTGTTCGAACGCCTGCCGATCGCCTTGCAGGTCGACACGGCGGGCGGGCCGGTCGGCCTGTTGCATGCCGACAGCCCGTTCGACGACTGGGCGCAGCTGTGCGCGAGCCTGCAGGCCGGGGATGACCTGCAGGTGCGCGAGGTTTGCCAGTGGTCGCGCCGGCGCCTCAAGGAGGGCGACAGCCGCCCGGTAAAGGGCCTGCGCGCCTTGCTGGTCGGCCATACGCCGGTGCTGGAGATTAAGGTGCTGGGTAACGTCTGGCACCTGGACACCGGCGGCTGGAGCCGTGGTCGCTTCAGCCTGCTGGACCTCGCCAGCCTGACGCAGGTCAACCCCACGCCAGACGAGTGAGCATGCCAGCGGCGAGCAGGATCAGCATCATCCCGGTCGCCCGTTTCAGCCAGGGCAGGGCATGGGCGAAGCGGCGCAGCACCCGGCGGTTACCGATAGCCAGCGCTACCAGCAGATTTTCGTCGTGGTATTGGAGAAAATTGCAGGGTGCAGTTCGCGGGCTAAACATCTGTTGGGGCTCGCCGATAAAGTGGCTCATCAACTTCACTGGAATGGACTCATGAGCACTACCGAAACCCCGGCTGCCTACCGGAAACCCAGCAACCTCGCAGGCTTGGGACGCCGCTGGGGCGGGCAGATGATCGATGTGCTGGTCACCTATGCCATCTTCTTCGTGACCTTCAGTGTCGTCGAGTTCCTCCAGCTGTCCGAGCAGATCAGCGTCTGGATCAGCTTTGGCGCGCCGCTGGCCTACTACCTGTTTTCCGATGCCTTGCCCAATGGGCAGAGCGTGGGCAAGAAACTGCTGGGGATCTGCGTGGTCGATGAGCGCAGCTACCTGAATTGCACCATCGCCCAGTCTTTCGTGCGCAATATCACTACGCCGTTCCTCAGCATTCTCGACTGGATCTTCATCTTTTTCGGTTCACGCAAGCGTCTCGGTGACATGCTGGCGCACACCATCGTCATCAAGGCCTGAGGCATTCGCAGGCGTGCGCCCCGGCATCCACTGCACCGATGGAAAAGGTCGGATGGCTGTGTGGCTTGTAGCAGGCGCGGCCATGGCAGGCGGCGTGGGTGTGCGCAAAGCGCCAGCCTAACCGCTGGCCACTGTTCCGGCCATTTGCCTGCTGGCTGTGCTTGACGCGATGGGCAGGCAGCCGCGAGGCTGGCCGCTCCTGCAAGGAGAACAAGAATGGACCTGTCGAGCCTACTGCTGTTCATCCCCGCCTGTTTCGCCCTGAACATGGCGCCGGGCCCCAACAACCTGCTGTCCCTGCACAATGCCAGCCGTTATGGCCTGCGCACCGCCTGCGTGGCCGGTGCCGGGCGCCTGCTCGCCTTCAGCGGCATGATCGCCCTCGCCGCGATGGGCCTGGCCGTGGTGCTGCATACCAGCGAGTACCTGTTCCTGGCGATAAAGGTGCTGGGCGCGGGTTACCTGTTCTATATCGCTTGGCAGCTGTGGCGGGCACCGGTCGGCGAGACGGCGGTGGCCGGCGAGCAGCCTTGCGGCGCCTGGAAACTGGCGCGCCAGGAGTTCTGGGTGGCGGCGGGCAATCCTAAGGCCATCCTGATCTTTACCGCGTTCCTGCCGCAGTTCGTCACCGTGGGCAGCGCTACCCCGGTCAGTGAACAGTTCCTGCACTTGGGCGTGCTGTTCCTGTTGCTGGAGTGGGCGGCCATCGCCATCTATGCCGGGCTTGGCGCGTACTTGCAGCGCTGGTTCGAACGGCCCGGACCACGGCGTATGTTCAACCGGGTCAGTGCTTCGCTGCTCGGTTGCGCCGGGCTCGGGTTGCTCGCGGCGCGTCGCTAGTACTGCCAGCGCACGCCCAGGTTGACACCGCTGGCCTCCTGCTGGCGGCTGTCGAGGTTGCTGCTGTACTGCACGCCGCCATGCAGGCTCAATGACTGGTTGACCTGTGCAACCAGGCCGCCTTCGAGCTGCACCGAGGTGTAGCGGTAGTCGGTCTTGATCTTGTCCACATCATCGAAGGTCAGGGTGTCGCGGCCTCCGTCGCCATGCCAAAGGTTGATTTGTGCGTACGGTTGCAGAAGTCGAGTGCCGCCACCGCTGAAGGCGCCCTCCAGGCGCACACCCAAGCGTCCGGTCAGTTCCACCTGGGCATCGTGGCTGATGCGCGAGACGCTGTCGGCGGCGCTGTCTAGCGCGACTTTCTGTGCAATCAGCTGCGCTTGCGGCTCCAGTGTCCAGCGCTCGGACAGGGCGATGGGGTAGCCGGACTCCACCGAGGCGGTCCAGGCATGGCCGTCGAGGTCAAGTTTGTCGCCTCGGTCCGAACGGGCCCGGCCATCGAGGTCGGTGTATTGCAATACGGTGTCCAGGTACCAGCGCTGGGGGCCGACAAGGGTCCAGTAGACGCCGACGCTGTCGCCGTCGAGCTTCAGGTCACCGACGCTGCGATCCTGCTTGGCCAGGGCAAAGCCCTTGACGTCTGCATCGAGGCGACTGTGGCTGACATACACGCCTGCTTGCTGGCGATAGCCGTTCTCAGCGACCTTGGCGTAGAGGTCCTGGCCCACCTTGAAGCCATACAGGTCGCCATCCAGGCTTGGGCTGACGGTACCGCTCCACTGCTGGCGCAACGCACCGCCGTAGGCCTGGCCCCAGCTGGCCGGCAGGGGGCCCTGGCTGGAGAGCAGACGCTGATCGCCCTGGCGTTGGTGGAAGGTGCCCAGTGCTTGCCGTGCGATGATCGCGGCGCCCCTTGGCGCTGCGGCATATACCGGCACTTCCGGGCGGTAGAGGGGGAGATTTTCGCCGGCCACCGGGGTGGGAAGGTCGGGTTGACCGGGCGCGGGAGCCGCCACTGGCGGTGTAATGGCTGGTTCTCCCGGAGTCGGCGCAGGTGGCGCGACCAGTGAGGAACGCAGGTACCAGCTGTTTTCCGAGCCGGCGGTCACGCCGCCCTTGAACAGGCGATAGTCATAGGCACCGGCCGACAATGTCTGGGTCTGCACGAAGGCAGTATCGCTGCTCGTCGCACCCTGGCGGGCCTCGACCACCTGGATGCCGTCTTGCGTGGTGACGGCACCGGCGCCACCGAGGTTGTTGACTTCCACGCGTGTGTTGCCGGTGAGGGTGCCTTGGCTGACCACCAGACGATCGGAGGGCGCGTTGTCGCCGGCCAGCACACTGTTGAGTCGCAACAGGCCATTGTCGCCCTGGTAATTGCCGATGATCGTCAAGCGGCCCTGGGCGTCGTTGCCAGTGCCCAGATCGAGGGTGCCAGCGTTGCGCAGCGAGGCATTTTGCCCGGCAGTGAATGCCGAGACGTTGCCCTGTCGGGAGGACAACGTGCTCGTCGCGTCGATAACCAGTGAACCGCTGCCGCTGACGGCATCGCCAAGTGTCAGGGTGTCGTCCAGCGCGAGGCGGCTGTCGCGGGTGAGCTCGATGGTTTCCCAGTTGACATAGCGCTCGCCATTGATGATCCGACTGCCGCCGAAGCGCAGCGCGTCGCTACCCTCGCCGCCATCGAGGGTGACGGTGAGGCTAGCCGGGCCCAGGCCGACGATGGTCGCTTGGTCATTGCCGATGCCCATGTCGACTCGCCCGCCGATGCTGCCGCCGGACCAGGTGAAGACGTCGTCTCCCGCGCTCGTCAGAACATTGCCGAGCAGGTTGCCGCCGCTGATGCTGATGTTGTCCACGCCGCCACTGGTGCTGATGTTGCCGCCGATAGTGCCGCCGCGCAGGATGATGGTGTCTTTACCGAAGCCGCTCACCAGGTTGCCATCGATGCTGGTCTGCACCGCGGAGTCCTGGGACATTTCGAAGTAGTTGTCGGCGAGCTTCAGGTCGACCCGGCCGATACGACCGCCACTGAAGATCGCCCTGTCGCCGTCTTCGAAGGCACCGATGATGCGTCCGTCGGACATGGTGAATTCGTCGTATCCCTGACCTTGGTTCAGCGATTGCAGCGTACCGCCGGTCATGGTGAACGTATCGATATCCGGGGTTTGCACGACAGCGCCAAGTACATCGCCCGGGGCCACCGTCAGTGAGGCGCAGAATGCGTGCGAAGGCATGACAAGCATCAGCAAGGAGGCAGGAGTGAGCAGGTAGGTGCGGCGCATCGGCAGATCTCCATTTCCGGTCGGGAAGCCCGGTGCCCCAGAGTTGGCCCGGCCCTATGCGACTTGTAGGGAAACGCGCTACTCAGGACAACTGGCAAAACTGTCAGGTGGCCACGTGCCGGCCATATTTCTCGGAGCAAACAATCGATTAGTCGACGCTGGCGGATACGCCAAGCCAGGGAAAGCGCCGTGCCGGGCAATCGGCTGATCCGTAGTTTTTCTGTGCAACTGAGCCTTGTGCGGGCCTCGGCTTGCTGAGAACGTTAGGTGTTTCTGCCCGGATGTCTTCGGTCGGGTGACAAGCGGTGGGTGAGTCCCGGGAGCGTGGTGTGAAGTGGTGGAGCAAGGCAGGTCGGCAAGACCCGCAGATCAACGAGCTGAATCTCGCCCTCGAGCGTACCCGCTCACAGCTGCTGGCGTCGGAGCAGCGCGCCAACGAGGCGGAATCGAGGGCCACGGAACTGGCGCGGGAGAACCAGGTGCTCGCCCACCTGGCCGGCAACCTCTCGGCGTTCTCGCACTCCCTGGAAATGACCCAGACTTCGTTCGCCAGCCTCGCCCACAGCATGGAGCAGGAAAGGCAGTACGCCATCCGCATCCAGGGCATCGCTAGCAGCAACCAGGCCAGCATCGACGCGATCGCGACCAACCTCGAGCAATTGGCCGATGCCTCCGGCGAGGCGTCGGAGAAGGTCGGCAGGCTCGATCATCAGGCTCAGCAGGTCGGCGGTGTGCTGGAGATTATCCGCGAGGTGGCGGACCAGACCAACCTGCTCGCTTTGAACGCGGCCATCGAGGCGGCGCGGGCCGGGGACGCAGGGCGCGGTTTCGCCGTGGTGGCCGATGAGGTCAGAACCTTGGCCAGGCGCACGGCGGAAGCCACCGCCGAGATCGGTACGCTGGTCTCGGCCATTCGTGCCGACAGTGCGCAAAGCCGCGGGCATATCGCCAGCCTGGCCGAGCATTCGTCATCGTACAGCGGAGTCGGTCAGTCCGCGGCCAGTACCATGCGCCAGTTGCTGGACATGTCGACGGTGGCCGAAGGTTCGGCATCGGTGTCGGCGCTGCGCAGTTTCTGTGAGCTGGCCAAGCTCGATCACCTGATCTACAAGTTTCGCGTCTACAAGGTGTTGTTCGGGGTCTCGCAGGAGCGCGGCGCGGACTTCACCGACCACACCCGCTGCCGCCTGGGCAAGTGGTATCGCGAGGGGGACGGGGCCCTGCACTATGCGCATCTTGCGGGGTACAAGGACATCGACGCGCCCCACGCCGCGGTACACCGCTGCGCATTCGATGCCATCGATGCCTATGTCAGCGGCGATGCCGCAGCGATGCTCAAGGCCGTAGCTGATATGGAGAGCGCCAGCCTTGCCGTGCAGGAAGGCTTGGAGCGCGTGGTCGCCAGTGGCGAGCAGTCGCCGGCGCTGCTGCAAAGGCGACGCGCCGATGAGGCTCAGTCGCGGTAGAACGTCTGCACCAGGTGGTAACCGAACTTGCTCTTGATCGGCCCGTGGACCACGCGCAGGGGCTTCTTGAAGATCACCTGGTCGATGGCGCCGACCATCTGGCCGGGCCGCACTTCACCCAGATCGCCGCCGCGCTTGCCGGAGGGGCAGGTGGAGAACTTCTTCGCCAGCACGTCGAAGGCCTCGCCGTTGGCGATGCGCTGCTTGAGCTTCTCGGCTTCGTCAGCGGTCTTGACCAGGATGTGGCGGGCTTGGGCTTTCATGGGGTTACCTGTGCTTCGGGGCAAAAGGGCGACATTATGCCTGATGTCGCCCTCAGCGTAACTCCGGGCGGTCGCGGAACTGCTGCAGCGCCTCGGGGTTGCCCAGGGCATCGGTGTTCTTCACCGGCCGGCCATGCACCACGTCGCGGATCGCCAGCTCCACCAGCTTGCCGCTGAGAGTGCGCGGGATGTCGCTGACCTGGACGATCACCGCCGGCACGTGGCGCGGCGTGGTGTATTGGCGAATCACTTGGCGGATACGCAGGCTGAGGGCCTCGTCGAGCTGCAGGCCGTCGCGCAGGCGCACGAACAGCACCACGCGCACATCGTCGTGCCAGTCCTGGCCGATGGCCACGCTTTCCAGCACCTCCTCGACCTTTTCCACCTGGCGGTAGATCTCGGCGGTGCCGATACGCACGCCGCCGGGATTGAGCACGGCGTCGGAGCGGCCATGGATGACCAGCCCGCCGCCAGGCACCTGCTCGGCGTAGTCGCCCTGGCACCAGACACCTTGGAACTGGCTGAAGTACGCGTCATGGTAACGCTGGCCGTCAGTGTCGCCCCAAAAGCCGAGCGGCATCGAGGGGAAGGGATGCACGCAGACCAGCTCGCCTTTCGCGCCGCTGATCGGCTGGCGCCGTTCGTCCCAGACTTCCACCGCCATGCCCAGGCCCTTGCCGGCGATTTCGCCACGGCGCACCGGCAGCAGCGGGTTGCCGGCCACGAAGCAGGCGACGATATCGGTGCCCCCGGACATCGAGGCCAGGCACACGTCGGCCTTTACCTTGGCGTAGACATAGTCGTAGCTGTGGGGCGACAACGGCGAGCCGGTGCAAAGGATCAGGCGCAGGCTGCTCAGGCCATGGGTTTTCGCCGGCTCCACAGCGGCCTGCTCCAGGGCGGCGAGGTACTTGGGGCTGGTGCCGAAGACGCGGATGCCTTCGGCGTCGATCAGGTCGAGCAAACGCTCGGGCCCGGGGTGAAACGGCGAGCCGTCATACAGCACCAAGGTAGCGCCGACCGCCAGCCCGCTGGCCAGCCAGTTCCACATCATCCAGCCACAGGTGGTGTAGTAGAACAGCACATCGTCGGCCTTGAGGTCGTTGTGCAGGCCGTGCTCCTTGAGGTGCTGCAGCAGCACGCCACCGGCGCGGTGGACGATGCACTTGGGCACGCCGGTGGTGCCGCTGGAATACAGAATATACAGCGGATGATCGAAGGGCAGCGCGGCGAAGGTCGGCGTCCCGCCGGGCGTGAAGTAATCGGCCCACAGGGACGTCGGCTTGCCGGTGAACTCATCGGCGCGGGTCTGCGGCCGGGTATGCGGCACCACCAGCAACTGCTCGACGCTCGGTAGCTGGGCCACGACCTGGTTGATCTTCTCGACCTGGTCGATGACCTTCCCGGCATATTGATAACCGGCGCAAACCACCAGCAGCCGAGGGGCGATCTGGCCGAAGCGGTCGATGATGCCGTGGCTGCCGAACTCCGGCGAGCAACTGGACCAGACCGCGCCGAGGCTGGTGGCGGCGAGCATGGCCACCAGGGTTTCCCAAGTGTTGGGCATGACCGCAGCGATACGATCGCCCGGCGCGATCCCGGCCTGACGAAAGGCCTGCTGCAAGCCGGCGACCTGCGCAGCCAGTTGATTGTGGGTGAGGCTGTGGCGGCTGCCGTCCTCGCGCACGGCTATCACGGCCGGGCGGTCGTCGCGGCGCTGCAGCAGATGTTCGGCGAAGTTCAGGGTGGCGCCGCGGAACCAGCGCGCATCGGCCATGTGTTCGCCTTCCTCGAGGATGCTCGACGGCGGCGTGTGCCACTGCACATGGAAGTATTCGGCGAGGGTTTGCCAGAATTGCGGGCGCTGCTCGATGCTCCAGCGGTGCAGCGCGGCGTAGTCATCGAGCTGAAGGTTGAAGCGCCGGTTGACGCGACGACGGAAGGCGTCCATCCGGCTGGCTTCGATCTGGGTGGCGGTGGGGCGCCAGAGTACGTCGTTCATGCCGGGAGTCTCGGTCAGGGCGGAGAGTCTTGTCGCGGTGCGAGCCCGCCCCTGTACAGAAGCGGGCTCGTCTTGTTCCACTCTAGCCTTTACTGGGCGAGCCAGCCGCCATCGACGTTCCAGGCGGCCCCACGGACCTGGCTACCGGCCTCGCTGCACAGGAACAGCACCAGTTCGCCGAGGTGGCGGGGGGTGACGAAGGCCAGCGAGGGCTGCTTCTCGGCCAGCAGGTCGTGTTGCGCCTGCTGGGCATCGCCACCGCTGGCGGCGCGGTCATCGATCTGCTTCTGCACCAGCGGGGTCAGTACCCACCCCGGGCAGATGGCGTTGCAGGTGACGTTGCTGGTGGCGGTCTCCAGGCCGATCACCTTGGTCAGACCGACCACGCCATGCTTGGCGGCGACGTAGGCGGCTTTGCCGGTGGAGCCCACCAGGCCATGCACCGAGGCGATATTGACGATCCGCCCCCAGCCGCGTGTGCGCATGCCTGGCAACACCAGGCGGCTGCCATGGAACACCGCCGAGAGGTTCAGGGCGATGATCTTGTCCCAGGCCTCCAGCGGAAACTGCTCGACCGGCGCCACATGCTGGATGCCGGCATTGTTGACGAGGATGTCGACCGCGCCGAACTCGCGCTCGGCCAGGGCGAACATCTGCTCGATCTGCGCCACGTCGGACAGGTCGGCGGGATGATGGGCGACCTTGACCCCGTACCGCTTGATTTCGGCGATGGCCGCGGCCGGGTCGCCGAAACCATTGAGCAGGATGTCGGCGCCGGCCTCGGCCAGCACCTGGGCGATTCCCAAGCCGATGCCGCTGGTGGAACCGGTGACCAGTGCGGTCTTGCCTTTGAGCGTCATGCCTTTCTCCTTCATACGATGCCGGTGGCGTAGAACGTGGCGATGACCACGAACACGGCCAGGGTCTTGATCAGGGTAATACCGAAAATGTCCTTGTAGGCTTCGCGGTGGGTCAGCCCGGTGACCGCCAGCAAGGTGATCACCGCGCCGTTGTGCGGCAGGGTGTCCATGCCGCCGCTGGCCATGGCGGCGACCCGGTGCAGTACCTCCAGCGGGATGTTGGCGGCGTTGGCGGCGGCGATGAAACTGTCGCTCATGGCTGCCAGGGCGATGCTCATGCCGCCGGAGGCGGAGCCGGTGATACCGGCCAGCAGGGTGACGGTGATGGCTTCGTTGACCAGCGGGTTGGGGATGCCGCGCAGGGCGTCGGCCAGCACCAGGAAGCCAGGCAGCGAGGCGATCACGGCGCCGAAGCCGTATTCCGAGGCCGTGTTCATTGCTGCCAGCAAGGCGCCGCTCACCGCGCTCTTGGTGCCTTCGGCCAGGCGCTGGCGAATGGTGCCGAAGGCGCACACCAGCACCATCAGGATGCCCACCAGCAATGCCGCCTGCACCGCCCAGATCGCCGTCAGCTTGGCCACGTCGCTCTGCACCGGCGCGGCCATGCCCGGCAGTTGCAGGGTGTGGCTGGTGCCGTACCACTGCGGGATCCAGTGGGTGAACAGCAGGTTCATCACGCCTACCAGAAGCAGCGGCGCCAGGGCCAGCCAGGGATTGGGCAGGGCGATGTCGTCGGCGGTCTCCGGTTCGTTGCGCAGGTTGCTGCCATAGCCTTCGCCCTTGCGCTGGGCCTTGTTGCGCTGGCGTTGCAGGTAGAGCATGCCGGCGCTGAACACGAACAACGTGCCGATCAGGCCCAGCCAGGGCGCGGCCCAGGCGGTGGTGTTGAAGAAAGTGCTGGGGATGATGTTCTGGATCTGCGGTGTGCCGGGCAGGGCGTCCATGGTGAAGGAGAACGCGCCCAGGGCGATGGTCGCCGGGATCAGTCGCTTGGGGATGTCGCTCTGGCGGAACATCTCGGCGGCAAACGGATACACCGCGAACACCACCACGAACAGCGACACGCCGCCATAGGTGAGCAGGGCGCAGACCAGCACGATCACCAGCATTGCCTGGCGGGTGCCGAGCAGGCGGATGGCGGCGGCGACGATCGAGCGCGAGAAGCCCGACAGCTCGATCAGCTTGCCGAACACCGCGCCGAGCAGGAACACCGGGAAGTAGAGCTTGATGAAGCCGACCATTTTCTCCATGAACACCCCGGTGAAGGCCGGGGCCACGGCGGCGGGGTCGGTGAGCAGCACCGCGCCGAGGGCGGCGATGGGGGCGAAGAGGATCACGCTGTAGCCGCGGTAGGCAGCGAGCATCAGCAGGGCCAGGGCGGCCAGGGCGATGAGCACGGTCATCCTAAGGGGATCTCCAACTGTTGTTTTTATGGTTGGAATACCATTAGCGGGAATTGTGCCAACTTCTTAAGCTATTGAAATTATTGAGTTTTATTGTTTCTATCAAAATTGGTGTCTCGAATTTGAGAGAGTGGGGCCGCGTTGCGGCCCATCGCCGGCAAGCCGGCTCCCACAGTTGATCGCGGTACGCCCCTGTGGGAGCCGGCTTGCCGGCGATCGAGGGCGCAGCCCTCGCAATGATCTCGGTAGTGAGATGTGCGTCTCTTTATTGAGACTCGATTCCCAGAATCGCCATCTTCTTGTACAGCGTCGACCGTCCCAGGCCCAATGCCTGCGCCGCCTCCGGCACGTTTCCGGCACTGCGCGCCAAGGCATCGACAATCAGTCCTCGCTCGAACTGGGCGCATGCCTGGCGGTAATCCAGTGCTGGTACAGCCAATGCCAGCGGGCTCAACGGCCCCAGCGCGTTCGCCAGGTCATGCACGCCCAGTCGCGGCTGGTCCGCCAGCAAGGTCGCCCGCTCCAGCACGTTGCGCAGCTCACGGATGTTCCCCGGCCAGGCATGGCGCCCCAACAACGCTTGGGCCTCGGCCTCCAGCTCGTACTGGCTGCCCAGTTCGGCGAGGATCGCCTCGCACAGCGCCGGGAGGTCCTCCAGGCGTTCGCGCAGCGGCGGCACCTGTACCGGCAGCACGTTCAGCCGGTAGTACAGGTCGGCGCGGAACGCACCCCGGGCCATGGCCGCCTGCAGGTCGATGGAGGTGGCGGCGATGATCCGTACGTCGCTGCGCAGCATCTGGTTGCTGCCCACCGGCTCGTATTCCTTTTCCTGCAGCACGCGCAGCAGCTTGCTTTGCAGGGTCAGCGGCATGTCGCCGATCTCGTCGAGGAACAGCGTGCCGCCCTCGGCCAGTTGCAGCTTGCCGCTGCGCCCCTTGCGGTCGGCGCCGGTGAAGGCCCCTGGGGCGGTGCCGAAGAACTCGGCTTCGAGCAACGCCTCGGGGATCGCCGCGCTGTTGATGCTGACGAAGGCCTTGTGCGCGCGGGCCGAGGCGGCATGGATGGCGTGGGCCAGCAGTTCCTTGCCGGTGCCGGTCTCGCCCAGCAGCAGCACCGGCGAGTCGCTACCAGCCCCACGCCGGGCGCGGCGCTTGGCCTCGAGGCAGGCGGGGCTGCTGCCGACGAACTGGGCGAAGCTGTAGCGGGCCTGGCGCGCGCGCAGCTGCGAGCGGGTCGAAGCCAGCTCCTGCTGCATGCTGGCGTAGCGCTTGAGCAGAGGCGACAGGCTGCGCAGCTCGTCGAACAGGGCGAAGCCGATGGCGCCGATCAGTGCGCCCTGGTCGTCGTGGATCGGCAGGCGCATCACCACCAGCGGTTCGTTCGGCGTGTCGAGCATGTCCAGCAGGATCGGCTTGCCGTTGCTCACTACCTCGCGCATCAGGCTGCCGGGGATCACCGTCTCGCACGGTTTGCCGATGGCGCTGGCGGCGTCCTCCAGGCCGAAACGGCGGGCATAGCGCTCGTTCATCCAGACGATGCGCGCCTGGCGGTCGACGATCACCGTGCCTTCGCTGGACTGCTCGATGATCTCGAACAGCGAGCGGATGGCCAGTTGGCGGACCTGGGGGTAGTCCTTGAGGTTGTCGTGCATGCATTGGCCTTGGGTTGGACGTGAAGGCCTCATCGCCGGCAAGCCGGCTCCCACAGAGATAGCGCGAACCCTGTGGGAGCCGGCTTGCCGGCGATGAGGCCGGTACAAGCGATCACCGGCGCGGGTCGAACGCCTCGCGCAGCGCATCGCCGATGAATACCAGCAACGACAGGATCAGCGCCAGGGCAAAGAACGCGGTAAAGCCCAGCCACGGCGCCTCGAGGTGCTGCTTGCCCTGGGTCACCAGCTCGCCCAGCGAGGCGCTGCCAGCGGGCATGCCGAAGCCGAGGAAGTCCAGCGCGGTCAGGGTGGTGATCGCCCCGGTGAGCATGAACGGCACGTAGGTCAGGGTCGCGTTGAGGGCGTTGGGCAGGATATGCCGCAGCATCACCTGAGTGTCGGACAGCCCCAGTGCGCGAGCGGCCTTGACGTATTCCAGGTTGCGCCCACGAAGGAACTCGGCGCGCACCACATCCACCAGGGTCAGCCAGGAGAACAGCGCCATGATCCCCAGCAACCACCAGAAATCCGGCTCGACGAACCCCGACAGGATGATCAGCAGGTACAGCACCGGCAACCCCGACCACACCTCCAGCAGGCGCTGGCCGAGCAGGTCGACCCAGCCGCCGTGGTAGCCCTGCAGGGCGCCGGCCGTGACGCCGATCAGCACGCTGAGCAGGGTCAGGGCGAAGGCGAACAGCAGCGACACCCGCGTGCCGTACAGCACCCGCGCCAGCACGTCGCGGCCCTGGTCGTCGGTACCAAGCCAGTTGCTCGTGCTGGGCGGGCTGGGGGTAGGCACCTGCAGGTCGTAGTTGGGCGTGTCGGCGCTGAACGGGATCGGCGCGAAGAGCATCCAGCCGCCCTGGCCCTCGATCAGCTGGCGCACGTATTGGCTGCGGTAGTCGGGCTGGAACGGCAGTTGCCCGCCGAACTGCTGCTCGGTGTAGCGCTTGAGCGCCGGGGTGTACAGCTCGCCCTGGTAGCCGAGCAGCAAGGGTTTGTCATTGGCCACCAGTTCCGCGCCCAGGCTCAGCAGCAACAGCGCGGCGAACAGCCATAGCGAAACCCAGCCGCGGCGGTTGTCGCGAAAGCGGCGCAGGCGGCGCCGGGCGATGGGCGAGAACATCAGTGGCCCGTCGCGTCGAAGTCGATGCGCGGGTCGAGCACCGTGTAGCACAGGTCGCCCAGCAGGCGGATCAGCAGCCCGGCCAGGGTGAAGATGAACAGGGTGCCGAACACCACCGGGTAGTCCCGCGACACCGCCGCCTCGTAGCTCATGCGCCCCAGACCGTCGAGGGAGAAGATCACCTCGATCAGCAGGGAGCCGGCGAAGAACACCGTGATCAGCGCCTGGGGCAGGCCGGCCACCACCAGCAACATGGCGTTGCGCAGCACATGGCCGTACAACACGCGACGTTCGCTCAGGCCCTTGGCGCGGGCAGTGACCACGTACTGGCGGGCGATCTCGTCGAGGAAGGCGTTCTTGGTCAACAAGGTCAGGGTGGCGAAGCCGCCGATCACCAGGGCGCCGACCGGCAGCACCAGGTGCCAGAAGTAGTCGGCGACCTTGCCCAGCAGGCTGAGCTGCTCGAAGTCGTCGGAGACCAGGCCACGTACCGGGAACCAGTTGAGCGAGGTGCCGCCGGCGAACAGCACGATCAGCAGCAGGGCGAACAGGAACGAGGGCAGGGCGTAGCCGATCACGATCAGCGCGCTGCTCCAGGCATCGAAGCGGCTGCCATGACGCACCGCCTTGCGGATACCCAGCGGGATCGACACCAGGTAGGTGATCAGCGTGGCCCAGAAGCCCAGCGACAGGGTCACCGGCAGTTTTTCCACGATCAAATCGGTGACCTTGGCGCCGCGGAAGAAGCTCTGGCCGAAGTCCAGCCGGGCGTACTGGCCGAGCATCAGCCACAGCCGTTCCGGGGCGGACTTGTCGAAACCGTACTGGCGCTTGATCTCTTCTATCAGCTTGGGGTCCAGGCCACGGGTGGCGCGGGATTCGCCCTGCACCGCCTCGACCTGTGCGCCCGGCGCGCCGCCACCGATGCCCTGCAGGCGGGCCACGGCCTGTTCCACCGGGCCGCCGGGGGCTGCTTGGACGATGGCGAAGTTGACCAGCAGGATCGCCAGCAGGGTCGGAATGATCAGCAGCAGGCGGCGCAGGATATAGGTGGTCATGGCGCGCTCCCCTGGCGCTCGGCCATCTGCTGGGTGGTCAGAGCCCGTGGGCTGACTTCCCACCAGGTGTCCAGGCCTTCGTCATAGGTGGCCTGTACCTTGGGCAGGCCGAAGCGGTTCCACCACACCGTCGAGCTGCCAGGCGGGTAGTAGTTGGGGATCCAGTAGTAGTTCCATTGCAGCACCCGGTCCAGGGCGCGGGCGTGGCGCAGCATGTCGGCCTGGCTTGAAGCGCGCACCAGGCCGTCGAGCAGGCGATCCACTGCCGGATCCTTGAGCACCATCAGGTTGTTCGAGCCGGGATCGTTCGCCGCTGCGGAACCGAAGTAGTTGTACTGCTCGCTGCCTGGCGACAGGGTCACCGGGTAGCCGGTGACGATCATGTCGTAGTCGCGGGCCATCACGCGATTGACGTACTGGGCCGAGTCGACGTTGCGGATGTTCAGCTCGACGCCGATCTGCGCCAGGTTGCGCTTCCACGGCAGCAGCAGGCGCTCCATGCCCGACTGGCCATTGAGGAAGGTGAAGCTCAGCGGCTGGCCCTGGGCGTTGACCAGCCGATCGCCCTGGGGATGCCAGCCGGCGTCCTGCAGCAAGGCCAAGGCCTGCAGTTGCTGTTGGCGAATGATGCCGGAGCCATCGGTGACCGGCGCACTGAACACCTGGCTGAACACTTCATCCGGCACCTGGCCGCGCAACGGCTCGAGCAGCTTGAGCTCCTCGGCGTCGGGCAGGGCGCGGGCGGCCAGTGGCGTGTTGGCGTACAGGCTCTGCTGGCGGATGTACAGGTTGCGCATCATCTGCCGGTTGCTCCACTCGAAATCCCAGAGCATGCCCAGGGCCTGGCGCACGCGGCGGTCCTTGAACTGCGGCTGGTCCAGGTTGAACACGAAGCCCTGGGCGATCTGCGGCTTGGCCGGGCCCAGGTGGGCACGGCGCAGGCGCCCGTCATCCAGCGCCGCGCCGTTGTAGCCGAGGGTGTAGGCGGTGGCGGAGTACTCGCGGTTGTAGTCGTAGCCACCGCCCTTGAGTACCTGGCGGGCCACTTCGGTGTCGCCGAAGAATTCGACGCTGATGCGGGCGAAGTTGTACAGCCCGCGGGCGACCGGCAGGTCCCGCGCCCACCAGTTCGCATCGCGCTCGAAGGTGATGCTGCGGCCGTTGTCGATCCTGCCGATGCGATAGGGGCCGCTGCCCACGGGCTTGTCGAAGCCGGCGCCGTTGGCGAAGTCGCGCTGGCGCCAGTCATGCTCGGGCAGCACCGGCAGGCCGGCCAGCTCCAGCGGCAGGGTGCGGCCATGGGGCTGCTTGAAGTCGAAGCGCACCTGGCGCGGGCCTTCGACGGTGACCCCGGCCACTTCGGCGAACTGGGTACGGTACTTGAGGCTGCCTTGGCTCATCAGACGCTCGTAGCTGAAGCGTACGTCCTCGGCGCGCACCGGCTTGCCGTCGGCAAAGGTGGCGCGCGGGTCGAGGTAGAAGCGCAACCAGGCGTCGTCGGGGCCGCGCTCCAGGCGCTGGGCGATCAGGCCGTAGACGGTGTAGGGCTCGTCGAGCGAACGCACGGCCAGCGGCGCGTACAGCCAGCCATCGACCTGGCTGACGCCGATGCCTTTGTCGATGTAGGGCAGGATATGGTCGAACTGGCCGATCTCGATGGCCGAGCGGCGTAGGCTACCGCCCTTGGGGGCGTCGGGGTTGACGTAGTCGAAGTGGTGGAATTTCGCGGGGTAGCGGGGGGCTTCACCGTAGACGGTGATGGCGTGGGTGGGGGCGGCCTGTAGTGAAAACGGCAGGATCAGGCACACGCAACTTGCAGCCACACAGCGCATGATCATGTCGAAACGGCTTTTGTGCGAGCGGGGCAAGCCCGCTCCCACAACGATCGCTCCTACAGGAACGAGCACGGCAATGCCGGATCAGTCCTGGCGGCTGGTCACTTCCAGCAGGTGGTAGCCGAACTGGGTCTTCACCGGACCCTGGACGACGTTCAGCGGCGCGCTGAAGACCACGGTGTCGAACTCGCGAACCATCTGGCCTGGGCCGAACGAGCCCAGGTCGCCGCCCTGGCGGCTGGATGGGCAGGTGGAGTTGGCCTTGGCGACTTCGGCGAAGTCGGCGCCAGCTTCGATCTGCGCTTTGAGTTCGTTGCACTTGTCTTCGCTGGCAACCAGGATGTGGCGGGCGGTGGCTCGGGCCATGGGTACTGCTCCTTGGGGGGAAAAGGGCAAGCCTAGCGCACTTGTCTGGGACATGTCTCGCAAGGCTTGCGTATTGCTCCTACAGGCACTCAGCCGCCTTGCGCAGCATCGCTTCGGTCGCGTCCCAGCCCAGGCAGCCGTCGGTGATCGACACGCCGTACTTCAGCGCGCCCTTGCCGAGGGCCTGGCAGCCGTCGAACAGGTGGCCCTCGAGCATCACCCCGACCAGCGAGCGGTCACCGGCCAGGCGCTGGGCCAGCACGTCCTCGAATACCGCCGGCTGGCGCGCCGGATCCTTGCCGCTGTTGGCATGGCTGCAGTCGACCATGATGCGTGGCGCAAGACCGGCCTTGGCCAGGCCCTGGCGCGCCAGGGCGATGCTCTGGGCGTCGTAGTTCGGGCCCTTGTGTCCGCCGCGCAACACCAGGTGGGTGTCGGGATTGCCCAGGGTCTCGATGATCGCCGGGTGGCCCTGCGCGTCCATGCCGAAGTGGCGGTGCGAGTGGGCGGCGCTGCGCATGGCGTCGCAGGCGATGCCGATACCGCCGTCGGTGCCGTTCTTGAAGCCGACCGGCAGCTCGAGGCCACTGACCATTTCGCGGTGGATCTGCGACTCGGTGGTGCGCGCGCCGATGGCGGCCCAGCCCAGCAGGTCGTCGAAGTAGCCGGCGGCCATCGGCTGCAGCAGCTCGGTGGCGATCGGCAGGCCGCGTTCGAGCATGCCCAGCATCAGGCCACGGGACAGGGCGATGCCGGCGTGCATGTCGTCGCTGCCATCGAGGTGCGGATCGTAGGCCAGGCCTTTCCAGCCCACGGTGGTGCGCGGTTTTTCCACGTAGGCGCGCATCACCAGCAGCAGCTTGTCGTCGACCTCGCGGCTGAGCGCGGCGAGGCGGTCGGCGTACTCGAGGGCCGAGCGCGGGTCATGGATCGAGCAGGGGCCGACCACCACCAGCAGGCGTTCGTCGCGGCCTTCGAGAATGGCGCGGATCGCTTGGCGTTGGGCGTGGACTTGCTGGGTGAGTTCGCTGGACAGCGGCATCTGCTGCTTGAGCAGGTGCGGGCTGGGCAGGCGCTGGCTGACGTTGGTGTTGGCAGCGTGCGGCTGGGTCAGGGGCAGGGCGAGGTTCGAGGCTTGCATGGCGTTTGTTCCCTGGGCGGACGGCGGGTTCTGGCCCGCGCGGTCGGCCCTATCGAGGTGTTCGACTGATCGTCAAATGGGGTGTCTGTGCGGCATTGCCACCGGAAATCGACCGAACGGAGGCGGCAGGCTGGCCCGAACGGAACTGGCTAAATCGCCATGCATAGGTGCGGTAGTAGGTGGTGTGGTTCATGACGCTGTCCTCAAGGTGATCGGTATGTTTCGTGGGCCCGGAAAAGCAAAACCCCCGGTCGGGGAGCCGACCGGGGGTTTGAGTATTCTCATGTTCGGCGGCCCCTCGAAGGTGGGCGCCGGATGGGTAATCGGCGCCTAGTGGCTAAACCAATACCCAAAATAAAAGCTGGCAACGGCGTTACGACCGGCAACGGCCAGCACGCGGTGCGCGGAGCGACCGGTGTGGTTGGCGTGGTTGCGGGTTTGTTTCGACATGTTGCTCTCCAGTGATTGCGACCGAGCTTACTGCACCTTTGCGTTGGCGTTCAATCACTAAATGCTATCGGAGTGATTGCCTGTTTCTTGTAGGCGTCAGCTTGTCGTGGCACCGGAAAACTGCGTAGCCCTTGCGCGGTAGGCCCTGATCCGGGGTCATCAATGGGTGATATCCCCCGGTTTCCCCACTCTCCATCGCTTAACTAATTGAAATTCATCAGTTAATTAACTGGCACGGCACTTGCTGACCTCCACGCAGTATCCCTGTGTCCCCGGAGGTGCCCCATGTCGACTCCTCGCAAAGGCCCGGTCCTGTCCACCTTCCTGCTGGTCCTGCTGGGCTGGCAGGTATCCAGCGAGGCCGCCGTGCAGTGCCAGCGCACGCTGGTGGCCAACGTGGTGGCACTGGATCAGCCACTGATGTTCAACCGCCTCGGCGCGCAGAACGCCAACGGCATGATGTTCGCCCTGCGCCAGGACGTGGTGGACGAGCATCGCGTGCCCCTGAGCAAGGGCGGTGCGGCGGTGCCGGGCAAGGTCACCCTGCGCCCGGACAAGCGCCCGCGGCCGATCGTGCTGCGGGTGGCGGCGGGGGACTGCCTGACAGTCAACCTGAGCAACCTGCTGGCCTACCAGGCCAACCCCAACAAGCACGGCATCGATCACGACGAGACCGAAGTCGAAGGCGAGGAAGAAGAGGGCGCCGAGGTCGAGAACGAGGGCAACGAGCACTTCGTCGCTGACGAGCAGGTCACCGACCGCCATGTGGGCTTCCAGGTCAACGGCCTGCAGGCGGTCAACAGCATCGGTGATATCGCCGCCAACACCGGGCGCAACGGCAACTTCCTGGTCGCCCCGGGCGGCACCCGCAGCTACACCTTGTACGCCGAGCGTGAAGGCGCCTTCGCCGTTACCAGCCAGGGTGCGACCTTCGGCGGGCAGGGTGGCGGCGGCAACGTCGCCAACGGCCTGTTCGGCCAGGTGGTGGTGGTGCCCAAGGCCGGGCGTACCTACCGCAACACCCTGACCGAAGAGGAGATGCGCCTGGCCACCACCGGCCGCACCGCAACCGGTCAGCCGGTGATCGACTACCAGGCGCGCTACCCCAACGTCGAACCGTGGATCGCCGAGGGCAAGGCCGGCAAGCCGATCATCGCCATGGTCGATGGCAACGAGATCCAGAGCAGCGAGACCGACGCCATCGTCATGGGCCCCAACCCGGACGGCAGCTTCCCGGCCAACACCTATCCGCTGGAAAGCGTCGGCAAGCGCAACCCGGCGCTGCCCAATCGCCTGGAAGCCTTCCGCGACTTCGCCTCGCAGTTCGCCGACGAGGTTGCCGCCACCCAGGCCTTCCCCGGCTACTGGGCCGACCCGGTCATGGGCCACGTGCTGGAGCCGACCCGCGACTCGTTCATGATCAACTACGGCTCCGGCGGCATGGGCGCCGAGGTGGTGGCCAACCGCCTTGGCGTGGGGCCGATGCATGACTGCCTGTCGTGCGCCTACGAGGAATTTTTCCTCAGTGCCCACACTGTCGGTGATATCGGCACCCTGGTGGATATCCCGGCCAACGTCGGGCTGGAGAACATCCGTCCGGGCGAAACGCCGCCGGCCAGCGCCACCGGGGTCAAGGCGAGCATGGCCCTGTATCCGGCGGAACCGGCCAACGTGCACCACAGCTACATCGGTGACTTCACCAAGTTCCGCAACACCCACAATGGGCACGAGCAGCACATCTTCCACCTGCACGGGCACCAGTGGCTGTTCAACCCCAACGATGACAACTCCGACTACATCGACGCCCAGGGCATCGGCCCGGGCGTGGGCTACACCTACGAAATCGCCAACGGCGGTTCCGGCAACCGCAACCGCGTAGCCGGCGACGCCATCTACCACTGTCATTTCTATCCGCACTTCGCCCAGGGCATGTGGGCCATGTGGCGGGTACACGATGTGTTCGAACCGGGCACCCGCCTTGAGGTCAGCGGCAAGGGCGAGAACGGCTTCCACACCACACCGTTCGCCCTGCGCAATGGCAAGCCCGCCCCAGGCGCCCGGGCGCTGCCCGACGGCGAGATCATCGCCGGCACGCCGATCCCGGCCATCGTGCCGTTGCCGGGCAAGGCCATGGCGCCGATGCCGGGCAAGGTCACAGTGGTGCCCAAGCTGGCCGAAACCCTGGTCGCCGAACATGACGAAGAAGAAGAGGAGGGCGACGATCACCCCGACGAGCCCGCCACGCCGCGTGCGGTTGGCTCCCTCGCGTTGGTCGATCGCAGCGAGACCAATCGCAACGCCGACGGCAGCCTGAAAAACCCCGGCTACCCGTTCTGGATCGGCGGCATGGAAAGCAGCGTCGGCCAGCGTCCACCGACCCCGCCGCTGGACATGCTCGACCCGGCCCTGGCCCGGCAGCTCAAGGACAGTGGCAAGGCGCTGTGGGCCAACCTCGACCCCAACCAGGTCGACGGCTGGGACGGCGGCCTTGGCCGGCACACCCTCGACGGCGTGTCTGCCGGTGGCGACGCCGTGACCACCACCACCAAGCTGGACTTCTCCAAGGTGGTACACAAGGCCAAGCCGATCTACCTGCCCGAAGAGGGCACCGAGGTCGAACAGGCAGCCATGCAGTTCCACGCCAAGGCCGAGCATCCCAGCTTCGCCCTGATTCCCGGCAGCGCGCCGGTGGCCAAGGCCTTCCGCACCAACGGCGCCTTGCCGACAGCGGGCGCGCCTTACTACGAGCCGTGCATGGACGATCGTGGCAAGCGTCTGACACAAGGCTCCGGGGTGGGCGAATTCTTCAGCGGCGAAAACCTCACCGGCATGAGTTTCCGCGGTTCGTCCACCTTCACCGCCGACCGCCCGCGCATCTACAAGGCGGCCAATATCCAGTTCGACGCGGTGTACAACAAGGTCGGCTACCACTTCCCGCAGGCGCGCATCCTCGCCCTGTGGGAAGACGCCTGGCCGGTGATCACCAAGCAGCGCCCGCCGGAGCCCTTGGTGATGCGCATGAACACCTTCGACTGCACCCAGTACGTGCATACCAACCTGATCCCGTCGTTCTACGAGATGGACGACTACCAGGTACGCACCCCGACCGACGTGATCGGCCAGCATATCCACCTGCCCAAATGGGACCTGACCGCCGCCGACGGCTCGGCCAACGGCTGGAACTACGAAGACGGCATCCTCTCGCCCGGCAGCGTGGTCGAGCGCGTGCATGCCATCCGCAGCTTCAACAACTGCACCGAAGGCGATACCCGCGACGGCACCGCCGCCTGCCCGAAAGCCAAGCAGCATCCGTACTTCGGACGCTTCGGCCGGGCCGACTGGCTCGGCGCGCGCAGCGCGATGCAACGCTGGTTCGCCGACCCCCTGGTGAACGTGCACAACGTCGACCGTGGCCTGGGCACCATCTTCACCCATGACCACCTCGGCCCATCGACCCACCAGCAGCTCGGGCTGTACGCCACCGTGCTGGCCGAGCCCGCAGGCTCTACCTGGTACCACGCCGAGACCGGCGAACAGCTGTACAACCCGGCGACCCGCCAGGATGGCGGCCCGACCTCGTGGCAGGCGGTGATCCAGACCGGCGACCACGACGGCGATGGCAAGAACGACAGCTACCGCGAGTTCTTCCTCGAGTACAGCGACTTCCAGCATGCCTATGAAGCCGGCGTGTATGTCGGCGCCGGCCCCAATGGCGTGCCGGACGGCCAGGCCTATCCGGCCACCGCCGACAGCTTCCGCTACGCCATCAACCCGCCCGTGCGGCAAAAGGCCTCGACGCTGCTCGAATCGGTGGTCGAATCCCGGGGCGGGCTGAGCCCAGGCTGCCCGACCCGGCCATGCCCGCAGGCGATCTCGGTGGATGACCCCGGCATGTTCGTCGTCAACTACCGCAACGAACCGCTGGCCCTGCGCGTGTTCGACCCGAACAAGGTCGCCCCGGACGGTAAGCGCGGCATGCAGGCCGACGGCCTCGGCGGTGACCTGGCCTACGCCATGCAGAGCCGCACCGACCGCGCCATCCCGGCGATGAACCTGGCGCCTTCGGCGATCACCCAGGCCACCGGCCCCACCGGCGGCACCACGCTGTTCCCGCCGCATGTCAACAAGGGCAGCGAGCCGGGTGACCCGTTCACACCGCTGCTGCGCACCTATTCCGGTGACAACGTGCGCCTGCGCATGCATGCCGGCGGCCATGAGGAGGAACACAACGTCACCCTGCACGGCGTGAAATGGCTGCAGAACGGCTCAGGCTTCGGCAACAGCTCCAACTCGGGGTGGAAGTCGTCGCAGATGGTGGGCATCTCCGAGCAGCTCGGGTTCATGGCGCCGGTGTCGATGATTTCCAGCTCCGCCGCCACCAACGGCGACTACCTGTACTCGCTGGACGCAGCGCTGGAAGGCTACTGGAACGGCATCTGGGGCATCATGCGCAACTACACTGCGCAACGCGCCGACCTGTTCGCCCTGCCGAACAATCCGCAGCCGGTGGCCATGCGCAATACCGTCAATTTCGACGGCATCTGCCCGAAGACCACGGCCAACGCCAATGGCATCGGCACGCGGCCGACGGTCAAGCGCAGCTACGAGATCGTCGCGGCCCTGGCCAACGACATTCTCGAGAACCGCCACGGGGTCAGCATCAACGACCCGGCCGGTATCGGCCAGCACGTCGGTGGCGCGCTCAAGGCCAATGGCGGCACCCTGGTGTTCAACAGCCGCAAGGTCGATATCCCCATGGCCACGGTCACCGACGAGGAGGATGGCGCGACCTTCACCGTCGGCGGGCACAGCTCGCCGCTGCACGACCCGACCGCGGTGCTCTACGTGCGCAAGGCCGACCTCGACGCGAGCACCGGCAAGCTCAAGGCCGGCGTGCCGGTCGAGCCGCTGGTGCTGCGCGCCAACGCCGGTGACTGCATCAGTATCACCCTGGAGAACCGCCTGCCGCTGATGATGCCCGACCTGCCCAGCAGCGCGGTGATGCAGAACGTGGTCAAGCGCGACCGCGCCGGCGGCGAGGGCTCCACGGCGTTCAACAACAACCTGATGCGCCCGTCCAGCCACGTCGGCCTGCATGCGCAACTGCTGGCCTACGACATCACCAAGTCGGACGGCGTCAACGTCGGCCTCAACCCGGTGCAGACCGTGCCGCCGCGCACCGGCAGCAGCGGCGCCTACCCGAACCGGGTGTACCAGTACTACGCCGGGCACCTGGAGCGTGAAGGCAAGCCGGTGCTGCAACTGGGCCGCACCGTGGACAACATCAACACCACGGCCATCGAGTTCGGCGGCCTCAACCTGACCCCGGCGGATGTCATCAAGCAGCCGCAGAAAGGCCTGGTGGGCGCCATGAGTGTGTTGCCGCAAAGCGCGACCTGGACCGAGGACACTGCCAGCCGCGCCCAGGCCACGGTGAAGGTCAGCGGCCAGCCCGACTACCGCGACTTTGTCACCGTGTGGCAGCGCTCGCTGAACATGCGCTGGGCCGATGGCCGGCCGGTGGAGGGCATCGCCACCGAGGGCAACGGCGTGCCCGGCGATCCGAAGGACAACGGCAACATGGCGATGAACTACAAGACCGAGCCGCTGTGGCTGCGCTTCGGCCTGGCGCCGGACGCGCCGTTCGGCCATGCCGATGGCTTCGGCTTCGCCGACGTGCCCAACGCCCACATGGCCTACAGCAATGCCCTGGTCGGCGGCGATCCGCAGACCCCGGTGCTCTGGGCCAAGCCCGGCCAGCCGGCGCGCAGCCACGTACTGATGCCCAGCGGTGGTAGCCGCGGCATCACCTACCAGCTCGATGGGCACCTGTGGCCGCTGCACAACTACCAGGCCGAGAAGAGCGATGTGCAGGGCTACCCCATGGGCCTGCCGGGCATCGGCTCGGTGCGCTACGGCTACAACCCGATGGCGATGTACGTGGGCGCGCAGGAAAGCGTGCTGCCGGCGGCGCACTTCAGCTTCATGCTGCCCAGTGCCGGGGGCGCCAACGCCGTGCCGGGGGACTACCTGTTCCGCGACTATGCGGCGTACGGCAATGCCTCGGGGCTGTGGGGGATCCTGCGGGTGACCAACGAGCCACCGCCGGCGGTGGCGCCTGCGCAGTGAAGGGGGCCTGGCGGCCTGACCGGTAAGTGGGGAGAAGGCCGCCAGGTAAACAATCAAGCATTAAATTTTTAGTTTTTGTTGCCTAGCTGCGGACCCTCATGGTTATCATCCGCCAGCGCCCGGGGCCAGGAGCCCGGCGCAACTGGAAAACCGACGGCCCACAGGTCATCGGTACCGCAGCCGAAGGGACCACCCAGGCTCAACGCTCGTGGCCCTTGCATGCCCCCATAAGGATGGTGAGGTTTCAATTGGTCACGCAGTCTGGAATCGTCGATATGACGGGCCATGCGCCCGTGCTCGCCACATGTCCCTTCACGTGCGCCATCCCCCGGCCGCACGCTGTGCGCCTCACTGCTGCGCGCGCCCGCGCCGCGCCTGGCCCCTGATCTCCCCCGAATGACCGACCCGACCGGCAGGACGCCCGTCGTCCTGCGCGCAGCGAATAAAAACAATACTCACGGATGGCAGCCCGATGTTCGACACCCCCTCCACGCGCGGCATGGCCGGCGCGCAAGCCGCTGTTTTACCCGATAACTGGCACCACGACGCACCGTTCGACAGCGACCAGTGCGTGCATGGCCTGTTCGAAGCGCAGGCACGGCGGGCGCCGCAAGCCATCGCCGCGCGCCATGGCGAGGATGCGCTGAGCTATGGCGAGCTCAATGCCAGGGCCAACCGCCTGGCCCATCACCTGCGCGCCCAGGGTGTCGGCCCGGACGTGCGGGTCGGCCTGTGCGTCGAGCGATCGCTGGACATGCTGGTGGCCGTGCTCGCGGTGCTCAAGGCCGGGGGCGCCTACGTGCCGCTGGACCCCGCCTACCCGCGGGCACGCCTGGCGCAGATGCTGGCCGACAGCGCGCCGGCGGTGCTGCTTGGCCACGGCCGGGCACTGGCTTTGCTCGCTGGCCTGGAGCTGGCGGCGGTGGTGCTCGACCTGGACGAGAAGCACGCCTGGGCCGATCAGCCGGCCTTTGATCCCGACCCGCAGGCGGTCGGCCTCACGTCCCGTCACCTGGCGTATGTGATCTATACCTCCGGCTCCACCGGCACCCCCAAGGGGGTGATGGTCGAGCACCGTGGCCTGGTCGCGTTGAGTGCCGCCTGGGGCCGCTTCTATGCCTTGCAGGCGCCGCTCAATCATCTGCAAATGGCCGGTTTTTCGTTCGATGTGTTCAGCGCCGACCTGATCCGCGCGCTGGGCTTTGGCGGCACCCTGGTGCTGTGTCCGCGTGACACGCTGATGGACCCGCCCGCGCTGTACCGCCTGTTGAGCGAAGCGCAGGTGGGCTTCGGCGACTTCGTGCCGGCAGTGCTCAACCCGCTGATGGACTGGGCCGAGGCGAACGGTCGCGACCTGGCGTTCCTGCGCACCGTGGTGTGCGGCTCCGACGTCTGGACCGCCCACAGCGCCCGCCAGTTGCGCCGCCTGTGCGGCGAGCGGGTGCAGTTGGTGCAGGCGTACGGAGTCACCGAGGCGAGTATCGACAGCACCTGCCACGAACTGCCGGCGCACGAGGTGGCTGATGCTGTGCTGCCCATCGGTCGACCGCTGGCGAACTGCCGCGTCTATCTGCTCGATGCGCAAGGGCAGGCGAGCGAGGAGGGTGAGTTGTACCTCGGTGGTGTCGGGGTCGCGCGTGGCTATCTGAACCTGCCACAACTGACCGCCGAGCGTTTCATCGACAACCCCTATGTGGCAGGTGAGCGCCTGTACCGCACCGGCGACCTGGCGCGCCTGAACGCCGATGGCCAGCTCGAGTTCCTTGGTCGCGGCGACCAGCAGGCCAAGCTGCGTGGCCTACGCCTGGAGCTGGGTGAAATCGAGGCACGCCTGGCGCAAGTGCCCGGCGTGCGGCAAAGCCTGGTGCTGCTGCGCCAGGACCCACCGGGCGAGCCGCGCCTGGTGGCCTACTACGCCGAGCAGCCGGGCGCCGGGTTGAACCCGGCTGCCCTGCGCGAACAGCTGGGCGCGCATCTGCCGGACTACATGCTGCCGAGCGCCTACGTGATGATGCCGGCCTTGCCGCTGACCGCCAATGGCAAGTTCGACCGCAGCGGCCTGCCCGCACCGCAGGCCGGTGACTTCGAGCAAGCCAACTACCAGGCGCCGCAGGGCACGCTGGAAACCACCCTGGCGGCCATCTGGGCCGAGGTGCTGGGCCTGGCGCGGGTCGGGCGCGACGACCACTTCTTCGCCCTCGGCGGCCATTCGCTGTTGGTCATGCGCATCCTGGCCAGGGTGCGCCAGGAGCTGGCCCGCGAAGTGGCGCCGGCGCTGCTGTTCGAACACCCGCGGCTCAAGGACTTCGCCGAGCATCTCCAGGCCAGCCGGGACGAGGCGCGCATGCCGATCATCGCGATCGAACGATCCGGCGCGCAAACGTTGTCGTCCGCCCAGCAGCGCTTGTGGTTCCTGGCCCAGCTGGAGGGCGGCAATGGCGCCTACCACATGCCGCTGAACCTGCGTATCAAGGGCCCGTTGCAGGTGACGGCATTGGCCCTGAGCCTGGACCGCCTGGTGGCCCGCCACGAAGCACTGCGCACCACCTTCGTCAGCATCGAGGGCGAGGGTCGCCAGCTCATCGGTGCCGCGGACCAGGGCATGGCTTTCAGCCAAGTCGACCTGCACGGCCTGCCTGATGCGCAGTCGCGCCTGGAGGCGTTGATCGAAGAGGAGGGCGCAAGGCCCTTCGACCTGGCCCAAGGGCCGCTGATGCGTGCCTGCCTGGTACGCCTGGCGGTGGACGAGCATGTGCTGCTGCTGACCCAGCATCACATCATCTCCGATGGTTGGTCGGTAGGCGTGCTGACCCGTGACCTGGAGGCGCTGTATGCCGCCGCCGTGCAAGGACATGAGGCCCTGTTGCCTGCGCTGACGGTGCAGTACGTGGACTATGCCGCCTGGCACCGGCAGTGGCTCGCCGACGAGCGCCTGGCCAGCCAACGCCGCTACTGGCAACAGACACTGGAGGGCGCGCCGGCGCTGTTGACGCTGCCGACCGACCACCCGCGCCCGGCCGTGCAGGACTATCGCGGCGGTTACGTGCCGCTGGTGCTGGATCGCGCCCTGACCGCGCGCCTGAAGGCACTGTGCGCCGCCCAGGGCACCACGCTGTTCATGGCCCTGCTGGGCGCCTGGTCGCTGCTGCTGATGCGCCTGTCCGGCCAGGACGACGTGGTCATCGGCGTACCTTCGGCCAACCGCCCGGACCCGGCGCTGGACGGGCTGATCGGCTTCTTCGTCAACACCCTGGCCTTGCGCGTTACCCGCAGCGGCGCCCCTTCGCTGACGCAATGGCTGCGCCAGGTCCGCCAGCTGACGTTGCAGGCCCAGGCCCACCAGGACCTGCCCTTCGAACAGGTGGTGGAACTGCTCAACCCGTCGCGCAGCCTGGCCTACAGCCCGTTGTTCCAGGTGCTGTTCGCCTGGGAGCAGGACCAGGGCCAGACCCTGGCCTTGCCGGGCCTTGAAGTCAGCACCGTGCCGGCGCGCCAGCGGGTGGCCAAGTTCGACCTGCAACTGGCGCTGAGCGAGCGCGATGGGGAGATCGTCGGTGGCCTGGAGTACGCCAGCGGGCTGTTCGAGCCCGCTACCGTGGCGCGCTTCGGCGAATACCTGCGCCGCCTGTTGCAGGCCATGGTCGATGAGCCCGCGCAGTCGATCGCCACGCTCGAGCTGGTGGACGGCGCTGAGCGCGGGCAGGTTCTGGACGCCTTCAACCGTACGGCCCGCGACACCGCCAGCCAGCCGGGCTGCATGGCGCGCCTGGAGACAATGGCCCGGCGTGAGCCGGGTGCCGTGGCGCTGGTCGCCGACGGGCAGTCCCTGAGCTACGCCGAGTTGAACCGCGCCGCCAACCGCCTGGCCCACCACCTGATCGCCCAAGGTGTCGGCCCCGAGCAGCGAGTTGGCCTGTGCCTGGAGCGCTCGGCGCAGATGGTCATTGGCCTGCTGGCGATCCTCAAGGCGGGCGCGGCCTATGTGCCGTTCGATCCCGCCTATCCGGCCGAGCGCTTGGCCTTCATGCTCGCCGACGCCGCGCCAAGCCTGCTGTTGACCCAGGCCTCGCTGTGCCCGGGCCTGCCGCAGGCGGTCGAGCTGCTGTGCCTGGACCGCGACGCCGCGCGCTGGGCCGACTGCACGGCCAGCGATCCGCAGGTAGTGGTCAGCCCGGCGAACCTCGGTTATGTGCTCTACACCTCCGGCTCGACCGGGCGGCCCAAGGGCGTAGCCCATAGCCGCCGCGCCCTGGACAACCTGATCGGCTGGCAACTGGACGACGACCCGGCGCCGCGCCGGGTGCTGCAGTTCGCCTCGCTGAACTTCGACGTGTCGTTCCAGGAGATCTGCAGCACCCTGTGCCAGGGCGGCACCCTGCTGCTGATGAGCGAAGCCGGGCGCAAGGACCTGGCCGCCCTGCGCCCGACCCTGGTGGCCCAGGAGGCGGGGCGCGCCTTCCTGCCGTTCGCCGTGCTGCAACAGCTGGCCGCGCTGACCGAGGCCGACGCTCCTAGGCCGGCTGGTGGGTGCGAGATCGTCACCGCCGGCGAGGCGCTGCAGGTCAACGATGCGCTGCGCGCGTTGGTCCGCGGGCTAGGCGGCGCGCGCCTGCGCAACCAGTACGGGCCCACCGAGACCCATGTGGTCAGCCAGTTCAGCCTCGCCTGCGACGAGGCTGAACACTGGCCGGAACTGCCGCCGATCGGCAAGCCGATCGCCAATGCGCGGCTCTACGTGCTGGACGGCGACCTCAATCCGCTGCCGGTGGGGGTGTCCGGCGAGCTGTACATTGCCGGCGCCTGCCTGGCCCGCGGCTACCTCAACCGCAGCGCAGCGAGTGCCGAGCGCTTTCTGCCTGACCCGTTCGGCACCGAGCCCGGCGCACGCATGTACCGCAGTGGCGACCTGGCGCGCTGGCAGGCCGACGGCAACCTCGAATACCTGGGCAGGGCGGACCAGCAGGTCAAGCTGCGCGGTTTCCGTATCGAACTGGGCGAGATCGACAGCCTGCTGCGCCAGCAACCGGGCGTGCGCGACGCTGCCGTGCTGTTGCGCGAGGACGTCGCCGGCGACCCACGCCTGGTGGCCTACGTGGTCGGCCAGGCGCCGCAGACCCTGCGCGCCGCGTTGCAGCGCGAGTTGCCCGAGCACATGCTGCCCAGCGCCTGGGTCAGCCTTGAGCAACTGCCGCTGACCCGCAACGGCAAGCTCGACCGCCAGGCGTTGCCGGCGCCCGAGCGCGGCGGCGCGGCGCATTTCGAAGCACCACGCGACGACACCGAGCGGCGCATGGCGCAGGTCTGGGCCGAGGTGCTCAAGTGCGAGCGGGTCGGCATCCATGACAACTTCTTCGACCTGGGCGGGCATTCGCTGCTGGCCACGCGCCTGGTCTACGCGATCAACCAGCGCCTGGGCACGCAGCTGTCGCTGAGCAGCCTGTTCCAGGCGCCCGTGCTGATGGACCTGGCCGCCCAGGCCAAAGCCACGGCGCACGGGCAGGCCGCGCCCGAGGGGCAGGCACTGCAGCCCGATCCTGCAAGCCGTCACGCGCCATTCCCGCTCACCGATATCCAGCAAGCCTACTGGTTCGGCCGCGAAGCCAGCGTCAGCCTCGGCGGCGTCAGCGCCCACGGCTACGAGGAACTGCGCATCCCGGCGTTCGATGTGCCGCGTTTCGAGGCCGCGCTCAACCGCATGATCCTGCGCCACGACATGCTGCGGGTGGTGTTCCTCGGCGATGGCACCCAGCAGGTGCTGGAGCAGGTGCCGCGCTACAGCATGACCCTGCACGACCTGCGTGGCCTGGGCGCAGAAGCGGCCAACCAGGCCTTGCTGGCCACCCGCGAGCGTCAGTCGCACCAGGTGCTCGACGCCAGCCGATGGCCGTTGTTCGACTTCAGCGTGTCGCTGCTCGACCATGGCATCAGCCACCTGCATATCAGCCTCGACGCGTTGGTGGTCGATGCCGCCAGCACGCAGATCCTCGCCCGCGAGCTGATGGGGTTCTATCACCACCCCGAGCGGGCGCTGCCCGAGCCGGGCGTGACCTTCCGCGACTATGTGCTGGCCGAGCGCCGGCTGCGCGCCGACCAGCGCTACGCGCAGGCCCTGGACTACTGGCGCGGGCGCATCGAGCACCTGGCCCCGGCCCCGGACCTGCCACGGGTATGCCAGCCGGAAAGCATCGCCAACCCGCACTTCACCCGGCGTGATCGCGACATGCCGGCGGCGCAGTGGGCCCAGCTCAAGGCCTTGGCCCGGCGCTTCGGCGTCACCCCGTCGGTGATGCTGCTGACCGCGTTCAGCGAGGTGCTGGCGCTGTGGAGCCGGCAACCGCGCTTCACCCTCAGCCTGCCGCTGTTCAACCGCCTGCCGTTGCACCCGCAGGTGGACGCGATCATCGGTGATTTCACCTCCCTGGTGCTGCTGGAGGTGGCCATTGACGGCAGCGCCAGCTTCACCGACAAGGCCCGCGCCGTGCAGGCACGCCTGTGGCAGGACATCGACCACTCGGTGGTCAGCGGCGTGCGCGTGCTGCGCGAATTGTCCCAGGCCCGCGGCGTGCAGCAGACGGCAATGCCGATCGTGTTCAACAGCACCCTGTCGGAAGCCGCGCCGGAGCTGGCCGAGTTCAACTTGGCCGACGCCCTGGGCGCGACGCTGGAACACAGCATCACCCAGACCCCGCACGTGTGGCTCGACCATACCCTGCTCGAGCTCGAAGGCCGCCTGCTGTTCAACTGGGACAGCATCGACGCACTGTTCCCCGAAGGCATGATCGGGCAGATGTTCGCCGCCTACAACGCGCTGCTCGATCACCTGCTCGCTCCTGAAGCCTGGGCCGCCAGCACGCCGCAGTTGCTGCCCCAGGCGCGCCTGCCGCAAGCGCCGGCGGCGCCACGAAACCTGCCGTTGATGCACGCGCTGTTCGAGCGCCAGGCCCTGGCCACGCCACAGGCCGTCGCGGTGCTGGGCGCCCGTGAGCTCAGCTACGGCCAGTTGCGCCAGGAGGCCCGGCAACTGGCCGCGCAGCTGCAAGCGCGCGGCGTGCAGCGCAATCGCCTGGTCGCGGTGGTGATGCAGCGCGGTTGGGAGCAGGTGGTGGCGACGCTGGCGATCCTGTATGCCGGCGGCGCCTACCTGCCGCTCGATCCGAACCTGCCCAAGGCGCGCTTGCAGCACATTCTCGAACGCGCCGAGGCCACCCTGGCGCTGACCCAACCCAGCCTGCTGGAGCAGGTGGCGTGGCCGGCGCAGATCACCGCGCTGACGGTCAGCGAGCAGGCGCACAGCCCGGTCGAAGCACTGCGCGAAGTGGACGTGCGCCCCGACGATCTTGCCTACGTGATCTACACCTCCGGCTCCACCGGTACGCCCAAGGGCGTGGTGATCGACCACCAGGGCGCGGTCAACACCTTGCTCGATATCAACCGGCGCTTCGCCGTGGGCCCTCAGGACCGCGTGCTGGCCATTTCGTCGCTGAGCTTCGACCTGTCGGTGTACGACTTCTTCGGCACCCTGGCGGCGGGCGCGGCGGTGGTGATGCTCGAGCCGCAGTTGAGCCTGGATCCGGCGCACTGGGCCGCCCTGGTCGAGGGTCATCGGGTCAGTGTGTGGAACTCGGTGCCGGCGCTGCTGGGCATGCTGGTCGAGTACCTGGAGGGCGAGGGCAGGGCGCTGCCGGCGAGCCTGCGCCTGGCCATGCTGTCCGGCGACTGGATCCCGCTGGCGTTGCCCGAACGCGCCCGTGTACTGCGCCCGGGGTTGCAGATGATGAGCCTGGGCGGGGCCACCGAGGCGTCGATCTGGTCGATTGGCTACCCGATCACCCAGGTCGATCCGGCGTGGCGCAGCATTCCCTACGGCAAGGCCCTGGATCACCAGCGCTTCCACGTGCTGGACGAAGCCCTGCAGGTGCGCCCCACCTGGGCCACCGGCCACCTATACATCGGCGGCATTGGCCTTGCCAAGGGCTATTGGCGTGACGAGGCGCTGAGCGCCAGGAGCTTCTTCGACCACCCGCTGACCGGCGAGCGCCTGTACCGCACCGGCGATCTCGGGCGCCTGCTGCCCGACGGCAACATCGAGTTCCTCGGCCGCGACGACAACCAGGTCAAGGTCCAGGGCTACCGCATCGAACTGGGCGAGATCGAGGCCGTGCTCAATCGCCACCCGGGCGTGCATAGCGCGGTGGTGCGCATCCTCGGCGAGGCCCAGGCGCAGAAACGCCTGGCCGGCTACGTGCTCAAGGCCGACCCGGCGCTGCAGGCCGGCGACTTCGCCGGCTACCTGGCCGACAAGCTGCCGGCGTACATGCTGCCGTCATCGTTCACCTTCGTGGACGCCTGGCCACTGTCGGCCAACGGCAAGGTCGACAAGAGCCGCCTGCCCGAACCCGAGCAAGCGCCGGCCAGCGGCCCGCAGCTGCTGCTCGACGGCCCGCAGGAACAGCGTCTGGTGGCAATCGTCGAGCAGGTACTGGGCCAGCCGGCCATCGCCGCCGATGCCAACCTGCTGAGCCTCGGCGCCACCTCCATCGACATCGTGCGTATCAGCAACGCGCTGTCCAGCGAACTGGGCTTCCGTCCCCATGTGGCGCACCTGCTGGCGCAGCCGACCCTGCTCAACCTGCTGGCGCTGTACCGCCAGCGTCCCCAGCGTCAAGAAGCGCCGAGGGCGCAGATCGACGAGGTGCTGGAGGATCCCCAGCAACGTACACGCTTCAAGGCCGAGCAACGCGCACGGCGGCGATTCGCCGACGATGCCCGGCAGGTGCCCCTGGGCGTGCCGGACGATCCGGCCTTTATCCAGCGTTATCGCGACTACCGCTCGGTGCGCCATTACCTGGAGCAGCCGATCACCACGCAGGCCTTTGCCGGGCTGCTGGCGATGCTGGCCCAGGGGCAGCTCGACGGCGAGGCGAAGTACCTGTTCCCCTCGGCCGGCGGCGCCTATCCGCTGCAGACCTACCTGTACATCAAGCCGGGGCGGGTACACGGGGTGCATGGCGGCGCCTACTACCACGACCCGGTCGCTCATCGCCTGGTGGCCATGGGCGAGGGCGCGCTGGATGCCGACACCTACGACTACTTCGTCAACCGGCCGGTCTACGAAGGCGCGGCGTTCGCGCTGTTCTTCGTTGCCGACCTGGCGGCGATCCGCCCGCTGTACGGTGACGGCAGCCGCGAATTCTGCCTGATCGAGGCCGGCGCCATGGCGCAGTTGCTGACCATGGCCGCGGCCGACCTGGGGCTGGGCCTGTGCGGCGTCGGTTCGGTGGAGGCGCGCCAACTGACCGAGTTGTTCGACCTGGGCGCCGAGCATGCGCTGGTCTATTCGATGGTGGGCGGCCTGCGCGCAGCCCATGCAGCGCCACCCACGCAGCCTGAGGTACTCGCCGTGACGGCGCAGGACGACAACGACATGGAGGAATTCGAAGTATGAACGCCCATCAATTGCTGGCGTTGTTCGACCGCCATGGCGTGGCCCTCGAAGTGGACGGCGACAAGCTGCGCTGCAAGGCGCCCAAAGGGTTTCTCGATGACGCGTTGATGGCGGCGCTGAAGACCCACAAACAGGCGTTGATCGCCTTGCTCGCAGCGCCGGACGACAGTGCGCCGATTCCGCGTCGTGCGGACGGGCAGGCCGATTGCCCGCTGTCCTTCTCGCAGCAGCAGTTGTGGTTCCTCGACCAACTGGCACCGGGCAACCCGTTCTACAACGTGCCCTCGGCGCTGCGGCTCAAGGGCCGGCTGGAGGCAGCCGTGCTGGAGCGAGCGCTGAACGTGCTGGTCGAGCGCCATGCCATGTTGCGCACCACCTTCGCCAACGTCGATGGCGAGCCGCGCCAGGTGGTGCATGCGAGCCTGCCGCTGACCCTGGCCGTGCTGGACTTGAGCCAGTTGCCCGAAGCGCTGCGCCAGGAGCGCCTGGCCGCCGCCGTCGAAGCCGAGGCCCGCGCGCCGTTCGACCTGGCCCAGGGCCCGCTGCTGCGCTCGACGCTATTGCGCCTGGGCGATGAGGATCATGTTTGGCTGTACAGCATGCACCATATCGTCGCCGACGGCTGGTCGATGGGGGTGATCCTGCACGAGGTCGCCAACGCTTACGCCGAATTGCTGCGCGGCGTGCCTGCGCGCCTGGCACCGCTGCCGATACAGTACGCCGACTACGCCTGCTGGCAGCGCCAACGCCTGGACGGCGCGGCGCTGCAGGGCCAGTTGGACTTCTGGCGGCGTACCCTGGCCGGTGCGCCGACCCTGCTGGAAGTCCCCGGCGACCGCCCGCGCCCAGCCGTACAGCGGTTCGTCGGCGCGACCTTCAGCTCGACACTGGGCGCCGACACCCTGGCCGAGCTCGACGCCTTGGCCCGGCATACCCAGGGCACGCGCTTCAATGTGCTGCTCGCCGCCCTGGACGTGCTGTTGTGGCGCTACAGCGGGCAGCGCGACCTGTGCGTGGGCACGCCATTCGCCAACCGCGGCAGGGCCGAGCTCGAACCCCTGGTCGGGCACTTCGTCAACACCCTGGTGATCCGCCAGCAACTCGATCCGGCGCAGACCTTCGCCGAACTGCTGCGCGAAGTGCGCGGCAACATGCTGCAAATCCACGCGCACCACGACGTGCCGTTCGACCTGGTGGTCGAGGCGCTCAACCCACCCCGCGACCCCGGTCATTCCCCGCTGTTCCAGGTGATGATGGTGGTGCAGAACACCCCGGGCGCCGCCATCACGTTGCCGGGCTTGGAACTGTCGCCTCACGGCACCGGCAGCGCCACCGCCAAGTTCGACCTGGCATTCGAGTGGAGCGAACGCGACGGTGCCCTGCACCTGCTGGTCGAGTACAACACCGACCTGTTCGACCGGTGCACCATCGAGCGCCTCAGTGGCCACTATCACCATCTGCTCGCCCAGGTGGCCGCCGATCCCAAGCGGCCCTTGCGCGAGCTGTCGTTGCTGGATACGGCCGAGCGCGAGCAGGTGCTGCACGGCTGGAACCGGCCAGCCCCGCTGCCGACGCCGGTCGACTGCGTGCACCGCCTGGTCGAGGCGCAGGTGGCGCGCAACCCGCAGGCCTGCGCGGTGGTGTTCGAGGGCGAGGCGCTGAGTTATGCCGAACTCAATGCCCAGGCCAACCGCCTGGCGCGCTACCTGCGCACCCTGGGCGTCGGCCCGGATGTGCGCGTGGCGGTCTGCGTGGAGCGCTGCGCGGCATTGCCGGTGGCGCTGCTGGCGGTGCTCAAGGCCGGTGGCGCCTATGTGCCGCTGGACCCGGACTACCCGATCGGGCGCCTCGCCCACATGCTGGGCGACAGCACCCCGGCGGTACTGCTGACCCTGGGCGCGGCCCGCGCCACCCTCGGCCAGGCCATGCAGGCCTCGGGCTGGGAGGCGCCGGTCCTCGACCTGCTGGCCGACGCCCCGTGCTGGGCGCAGCTGGCCGCCGAAAACCTCGCTGCCCATGAGGTGGGCGTAACCCCCGAGCACCTGGCCTACGTGATCTACACCTCGGGCACCACCGGTCTGCCCAAGGGCGTGATGGTCGCGCATCGCGGGCTGGGCAACCTGCTGCTGTGGTGCCTGGGCGTATGCGGCGAGGCCGGGGCGATGCTGCACAAGATCCCGTTCGGTTTCGACGCCTCGGCCTGGGAAACCTTCTGGCCGCTGGCCACCGGCGGACGCCTGGTGATCGCCCGGCCCGGCGGGCATCTGGAACCCGGCTACCTGGCCCGGCTGGTCCGCGAGCAGGGCGTCACCGCGATGGTGTTCGTGCCGGCCATGCTGCAGCTGTTCCTGGAGGTGGAGGAGGCCAGCCTGTGCCACGGCCTGAGCGATGTGTTCTGCGGCGGCGGCGAGCTGTCGCCGGCCCTGGCACGCCTGTTGCGGGCACGCCTGCCCAAGGCGCGGCTGCACAACGTCTACGGGCCGACCGAGACCACGGTCATCAACAGCATCTGGACCCTGGCGCCGGATGACGCGGTGCCGGCCCTGCGCTTGCCGATCGGCCGGCCCATCGCCAACAACCGCTTCCATGTGCTCGACGACTTCGATGCGCCGGTGCCGCCCGGTGTCACCGGCCACCTGCACATTGGCGGCGTGGGCGTGGCCCGCGGCTACCTTGGGTTGCCGGCGCTGACCGCCGAACGCTTCATCGACAGCCCGTTCGTGCCCGGTGATCGCCTTTACCGCAGCGGCGACCTGGCCCGCTACCGCGCCGATGGGCAACTGGAGTTCCTGGGGCGCGACGACTTCCAGGTCAAGCTGCGCGGCGTGCGCCTGGAACTGAGCGAGGTCGAGGCGCGGCTGCAGGCCTTCCCCGGGATCACGGCCAGCGTGGTACTGATGCTCGGCGAGCAGGCCGAGCACCAGCGCCTGGTGGCTTGCTGCGTGGCGCCCGCCAGGCCGGACGAACAGGCCGTGCGCGTACACCTGGCCGACACCTTGCCCAGCGCCGTGCTGCCCAGCAGCTATCTGTGGCTCGACGCCATGCCGCTGACCGCCAACGGCAAGGTCGATCGCCAGGCGCTGGCCGAGCGCGCCGAACACGACCTGGCCGCGCGCCAGGTCAACCTCGGCAGCCCTCGCGACCATATCGAACTGACCCTTTACCAGATCTGGAAAGGCCTGCTGCTGGCCCCGCAGATCGGCATTCGCGACAACTTCTTCGCCGTCGGCGGTACCTCCATCGCCGCGGTCAAGATGGCCTACCAGATCGGCCAGGCCTTCGAGATCGAGGTCCCGGCGCGGGTGGTACTCGGCCACCCGACCATCGAGGCCCTGGGCGGCTGGTTGCGAAACGGGGCCGCCACCCAGGGGGACAACGGCAACCTGATCACCTTCCGCCAGGGCGAGGGGCGGCACAACGTGGTGTGTATCCACCCGGCCGGCGGCACCGCGTTCTGCTACCTGTCGCTGGCCAAGGCGCTGCCCGAGGCGGTTGGCGTGCATGGCGTGCAATCGCCGGGGCTCAACCCCGGCGAAGCCACCGAGCCCACGGTCGAGGCGATGGCCGGTGCCTACCTGCGCCTCATCGAGCCCTTGACGCACGGCCCGCTGCTGCTCACCGGGCTGTCGTTCGGCGGCCTGGTGGCCTACGAGATGGCCCGGCGCCTGCGCCTGGCTGGACACGGGCAGGTCAGCGTGGTCCTGCTCGACACTCAGGGTTCGGACGATCCGGCCTTCCGGGCGCAGATCGGTACCGTCGACATGGCCGAGTTCCGCGACAAGCTGGTGCGTTTCAACGGCATGTACCCCGGTATCGAGGACGCCCAGGTCGAGCGCTACTTCCACGTCTACAACCATAACCGCCTGGCCATGGCCGCCTACGCCTGCCCACCCCAGGCCGGGCGGGTGGTGCTGGTGCAGGCGCGGGAAGACATGGCCCGCGGGCAGTTGCGCGGGCTGCGGGCGTTCTGGCGGCGCCGCGCCGCCGACGGCTACCTGGCCACGCTGGTGCAGGGCGGCCACTGGGACATGCTCGAAAGCGCCGAGATCCATCGGGTGTCACGCACCCTCCAGCGTGAACTGCAACGTTTCGACGCCCAGGAGGGCAAATGATGAGCGTGCTCCAGGACACCGTGCTTGCGCGCTTCGCCGCCCAGGTACAGCGCACCCCGCAAGCCCTGGCGGTGATCGATCAACAGGTGCGGCTGAGCTATGCGCAGCTGGCCGGCGCCAGTGAACGCATCGCCCGGGGCTTGCAGGCGCGCGGCGTGCTGCCGGGCCAGGCGCTTGCGCTCTACCTGCCGCGTGGCTGGCAGGGGGTGGCGGCGCTGCTCGGCGCGCTCAAGGCCGGCGCCGTGGTGATGCCGCTGGACCGCGCCAGCCCCGGCGAGCGCCGGGCATCGATGCTGGCCGATGCCGACTGTGTCGGTGTGCTGAGCCTGGCGGATGCGCCCCAAGGGCTGCCGGGGCCGTGGGAGGCCAGTGTCGAGGCGCTGCTGGACTACCCCGAGCAACCGGCGCAGCCGTTGCCGCAGGCCTTCGCCGAGGTGATGTGCCTGTTCTACACCTCCGGCACCACCGGCATGCCCAAGGGCGTGGAAGTGGGGGAGCGCGGCCTGCTGCGCCTGGCGCAGGCCGGCAGCTATATCGAGATCCGCCCCGGCGACCGTTTTGCCTGCCTGTCCAACCCGGCCTTCGATGCCTGCAGCTTCGAGCTGTGGGCACCGCTGCTCAACGGTGGCTGCTGCGTGATGATCGCCGACCACGACCTGCTCGACGCCCGGCGCCTGGCCGAAGTGCTCGAGGCGCAGCGGGTCGACACTCTGTTCATCACGGTTTCGCTATTCAACACCCTGAGCGCTGAGTACCCGGCCTGCTTCGCCAGCCTGCGCCAGGTGCTGACCGGCGGCGAGCAGGTCGGCGCCGTGGCACTGCGCGCCTGGTACCAGGCCAATCCGCAGAGCGCCTGCCGCCTGTTCAACGTGTACGGCCCCACCGAATGCACCACCTTCGCCCTGTGCCATGCAATCCCACGGGAGTTTGCCGGCGACAGCGTGCCCATCGGCCTGCCGTTGCCGGACACCGGCCTCCAGGTGCTCGACGCAGACCAGCAGCCGGTGGCGCCGGGCGCGGTCGGCGAGCTGTACCTCAGCGGCAGCGGCGTGGCCCGTGGCTACCGCAACCGCCCCGAGGAGACCGCGCGCGGATTCGTGCTGCTGCCCACGGCGGATGGCAACTTGCAGAAGCACTACCGCACCGGCGACCTGGTGCGCATCAACGCGCAAGGGCTGGTCGAGTGCCTGGGGCGGGTAGACCGGCAGGTCAAGGTCCGCGGCTTCCGTATCGAGCCGGGCGAGGTGGAGCAGCGCCTGCGCGAACATCCCCAGGTGGCGCAGGCGTACGTCTGCAGCCGCCGGCAGGCCGCCGAGGACCACCAGTTGCTGGCCTTCCTCGTGCCACGCGGGACCTTGGATTACCGCGAGTTCGAGTCTTACCTGCGCAAGCACCTGGCGCCCTGGATGCGCCCGCAGCAACTGTTCCAGGTGCCGCGCCTGCCGCTGACCGCCAACGGCAAGATCGACCAGGCCGAGTTGCTGGCCCAGGCCACCCGGCCTTGGCGCGCGCCAGCCGAGGCGGGCATGCAGTCGCCGCAGCTGCACTGGCTGCTGGAGCAGGCCCGTGGACTGCTTGGCCAGGCCGCCCTGGGCGCCGGGGACGACTGGCTCGGCAGTGGCGGCGATTCACTCAAGGCCATGCGCCTGCGTTCGGCGATCCGCAGCCACTGGCACCAGGAAATCGCCATCGGCACATTGCTCGAGGAGCCGTTCGCCGCATTGGCCAAGCGCCTGGAGCACGGGCAGGGCGGGGCCACGGCCTATCCGCCCGCGCCGGCCCCGCATGGCAGCCAAGCCGGCCCGGCCAGCAGCGAACAGCGCCGCCTGTGGCTCGAACAGCAACGCTTGCCCGAATCGACCGCCTACAACGTGCCGATGGTGCTGCACCTGGCGCCGGGTGTGGACCCCGAGGCCCTGGCTGAAGCGCTGCGCCGCCTGGTGGCGCGCCATCCGGCGCTGCGTACCACGTTCGTGGCAGGTGCCGACGGTCCGCAGCAGGCGATCACCGAGTCGGCGGCAGTCTGTCGGCTCCTGGCTCCCGGCCAATTGTCCGAGGACATCTGGCCAGCCTTCGCCAGCCTGGTGTTCGACGCCCCCTTCGACCTGGCCAGCCCGAGCCTGCTGCGCGCCTGGGTGGCGCCGCATGCCGACGGCAGTTGCCGCCTGCTGCTGAATCTGCACCACAGCATCACCGATGGCTGGTCGATGAACCTGCTGTTCGATGATCTGGCCAGCCTGTACCAGGACACCCTGCAGGGACGCGACAGCCAGGCACCGGCGCCGGCCCTGGACACCCTGGACTTTGCCCTGTGGCAGCGGCAATGGAGCGTCAGCCCGGCCTACCGTGAACAGCGCCGAGCCTTGGTGGCGTTGCACGCACGCCACGGCGAGGCGACCTCGCCGCGCCCGGCCAGGTATCCCGGCGATGCCCGGGGGCGCCTGTATCGCCAGCCACTGGGCGAACGGCGCAGCGCCGCGCTCGAACGCTTTTGCGCCGAGCAGCGCCTGACCCGCTTCGACGTCCTGTTCAGTGTCTTCGCCTGGAGCCTGCACGCGGTGGTCGGTTGCGAGCGCCCGCGGATCGCCAGCCCGGTTGCCAATCGGCCGCTGGCCGAGTTCGAGGCCTGTGTGGGCATGTTCGCCAACACCGTGCTGATCCCCACCGACCTACGTGCAACGCAATCCCTCGGCGAGCAACTGCGCCGACAGACCGCCACCGTGCGTGAAGTGCTGGCCTTGCAGGACGTGGCCTTGGCCGATCTGGTCGAGGACCTGCGGCTGTCCTCGGGCCAAAGCCTGTTCGATTACCTGTTCGTGCTGGAAAACACCGACTACGCCAAGCTCGCCGCCGCCCCGTTGCGGGCCAGCCTGGAGCCGTACGCGACGCCGCAGGCCAAGTGCCCGCTGAGCTTGCTGGTGGTGGGCGGTGACGGGCTGCTGGAGTGCTGGTGGGAATACCAGTGCAGCCATTTCCAGGCCGAGGAGGTGGCCGCGCTGGACACGTTGCTGCATCAGGGCCTGGACCTGTTGCTGGCAGACCCCCGGGCGACCCTCGACACCCTGGTGGCGCCTTATCGGCAACGCCTGCCAGCGGCCAGCGAAGGCGCCGATGTCTGCCTGCCGTTCGTCACCCTGGCCGACTGGTTCGAGCATCAGGTGCAGGCAACCCCCAAGGCCACTGCGTTGGTGGCCGGACCGCGACAGCTGGACTACGCCGAACTGGATGCGCTGGCCGACACCCTGGCGGCGACCCTGGCCAGCCGCTACGCAGGCGAAGGCCCGCTGACCATGGTGCTGCTGCTGGCCCCGTCGGTGGAGCACGTGGTCGCCTTGCTCGCCCTGGCCAAGCTCAACATCACCGCCGTGCCGCTGGACCCGAGCTATCCGCTGACGGTACAGCGCCAGGTGCTGGCCCAGGCGCAAGCGTGCTGTGTGCTGTTCAGCACGGCCACGCAGGCGGCGTTGCAGGCGCTGGATGTCGACGCCAGCCACTGCCAGCGGGTACACCTCGACGCCGCGCCGGCAAGCCTGACGCGGCCCCGGCACCGCGGCGAGCGCCCGCTGTACACCCTGTTCACATCGGGCTCGACCGGTACGCCCAAGGGCGTGCAGGTGACCGATCGCACCCTGTGCAACCTGTTGCACTGGCAGCGCAATGCCGGGCAGTTGCCGGCCCGTTCGGTGACCTTGCAGTTCTCCATGCTGTCGTTCGACGTGGCGTTCCAGGAGTTGTTCGGCACCTTGTGCGGCGGGGGTTGCTACCACCTGATCGAACCGCACTGGCGCCAGGACGCCGAGGCGCTGCTGGGGTATCTGCAACAGGCGCGCATCGAGCGGCTGTTCCTGCCCTGCGTGGCCTTGCAGCACCTGGCGCAGACCGCCGTGGCCAAGGGCATCTATCCTGCGTCCCTGCGCGAGGTGGTGACGGCCGGCGAACAGTTGCTGTGCAGCGAGGCGCTGCGCGCCTGGTTCGAAGGTCTGCCCAAGGCCAGCCTGTTCAACCACTATGGCCCCACCGAAACCCATGTGGTCAGCGCCTACCGGCTGCCGCCGGATGTGCGCGCCTGGCCGCTGCGCGCGCCCATCGGCCAGGCGGTCGACAATGCGCGGCTGTTGCTGGTCGACGCCCTGGACCGCCCGGTGCCCAGCGGCAGTCAGGGCTACCTGCTGGTGGCCGGGGCAATGGTTGCCCGCTGCTATCTGGGCGATGCCGCGCTCAACGCCGAGCGTTTCGTCGAACTGCCCCAGGCCGAGGGTGGCCGCTGCCTGTACTACCGCACCGGCGACCTGGCCTGGGCCGATGCCGAGGGCTGCCTGCACTACGTGGGCCGTGACGACCAGCAGGTCAAGCTCAGCGGCCATCGCCTGGAACTGGGCCAGGTCGAGGCGGCATTGATGGCGGTGAGCGGCGTGGCCAACGCCGTGGTGACGGTACAGGGCGAGAGTGCGCGCCTGGTCGCCTGGCTGCAGCTTGCTGGCACGCCGCCGACGGTGCAGGCCCTCGATCAGCAGGTGGCGCGGCAGCTACCGGCCCATGTGCGCATCGACCAGTACCGACGCATTGACGACTGGCCGCGCACCCCCAGCGGCAAGATAGAGCGCAAGGCCCTGGTCGGGCAGGGCGAGCCCCTGGAACGGCGCCGCGTGGTAACGGATGCGTCGAGCCCACTGGAGCTTGAACTGGCGACACTGTTCCGCGAGGTGATCGGCCACGCCATCGAGCCGCAGCAGACGTTCTTCGAGGCCGGCGCCACCAGCCTCGGCCTGATGCGTCTGCAGGCGCGCTACAGCCAGGCGCTGAGCCGTGCCCCGAGCATGGCCGAGCTGTTCGAGCACGTGACGATCCGCCGCCTGGCCGCGCACCTGGCGCGTGACGCAGCCACCCCAGCGCAGCGTGCGCGTGCCAGCGATACCCGCGAGCAGCCGATGGCGATCATCGGCATGGCGGTCAACGTCGCCGGTGCCCGCGACCTTGGCGAGTTCTGGGCGATGGTCCAGGACAATGCGCTGGGTATCGAGCACTTCGCCGCTGCCGACGGCCTGGTCGGCGCCCGCAGCCAATTGCACGGCATGCTCGACTTCGATCCCGAGTATTTCGGCATCAGCCGCCAGGAGGCGCGGCTGATGGACCCGCAGCAACGCCACCTGCTGATGGCCTGCGTGCAGGCCCTGCAGCACGCCGGTATCGTGCCGTCGAGCGAGGGCCCGCGCATCGGCCTGGTGGCCAGTTGCGGGGAGACCACCTACTTCCAGCAGATGCTGCGCGAGCAGGGCGCCGGCGAGTTGCCGGACGGCTTCCAGCTGGCCCTGCACCACGACAAGGACTTCCTCGCCACCAAGGCCGCCTACCACCTGGACTTCACCGGGCCGGCGCTGAGCGTGCAGGCCGCCTGCGGCAGCTCGCTGATCGGCGTGCACCTGGCCTGCAACCTGCTGCGCCAGGGCGACAGCGACCTGATGCTGGCGGCCGGCGTGCTGATCGACCCGACCCTGGCCGACGGTTACCGCCACCGTTCGCAGCACATCTTCTCCCGCGACGGGCTGTGCAGGCCCTTCAGCGAAGACGCCAGCGGCACCCTCGGCGCCAGCGGCTACGGGGTGGTGGTGCTCAAGCCGCTGGCCCGCGCCCGCGCCGATGGCGACCGTATCTACGCGCTGGTGGAAGGCTCGGCGTTGAACAACGATGGCCGCGCCAAGATGAGCTACACCGCGCCGTCGGTGGCCGGGCAGGGCGCGGTGATCGCCCGGGCCCTGGACAAGGCCGGGGTGAGTGGCGGTGCCATCGGCTACGTCGAGGCCCATGGCACCGGCACCTTGCTCGGCGACCCGGTCGAGGTCGCCGCGCTGACCCAGGCTTTCGGCGAGGCGCCGACGGGCGGTTGCGCGCTGGCCTCGGTAAAGAGCCAGATCGGCCACCTGGGCGCGGCGGCAGGCGTGGTCGGGCTGATCCGCGCCACGCTGGCGGTGTACCACGGAGTGATCCCGCCCAACCTGGGTTTCTCCGCCGTCAACCCGCAGATCGACCTGGCGCGCTCGCCGTTCCATATCCCGACCACGGCGCAACCCTGGCCGCAGGGGCAGCGACGCATGGCCGGGGTGAGCAGCTTCGGCATCGGCGGCACCAATGCCCATGTAATCGTCGGCGCGTTGCAGGCCGAGCCGCCTGTGCCTGAAGCGGTGGCGCCGCTGTTGCTGCTGTCTGCCCACAGCCGCACGGCCCTGGAGCGCGATATCAGCGTTGTCGGCGACTGGCTGCGGGCCAACCCCGGTGATGTGCAGGTGTTGCTGCGGCACCTGCAGGGCGGTCGGCGCCAGGGTCGCTGGCGTTTCGGCATGGTCTACCAGGCAGGCGATGCCCTGTCGCTGGCGGCGGTGCGCGAGGTCAGTCCCTCGTCGGCGCGGCTGCTGGCCAGCGAGCATTCGCCCCAGGCCGTGCTGGCAGCCTGGTATGAGGGCGCGCAGATCCAGTGGCCGAGCCGTTCGGCGGCGCCGCCCTGGAACCTGCCGCCATCCGCCTTCGACCTGGAAACCTACCGTTTCCAGGGGCACACGACGCCTGAGCGCAAGCCGCTGGCCGACTGGTTCCACCAGCGGCAATGGCAGCGTGTGCGGCGCCTGGGCTCTGCGGCCATGCACAAGAGCGAGCGGACGCTCGTGGTGTGCGCGCATGATGACGCCGACGAAGCTGTGCTCGCGACATTGGCCCAAGCCTGCCAGCGGGTCGTGCATGTGCGGGCGGGCAAGGGTTTCCGTCAGCTTGCTGCCGACCGTTTCGAACTGGACGTGGGCGACGCCCAGGCACTGGGCCGCCTGTTCGACGCACTGCCAGGGGCGCTGGACTGGCTGCACGCCTTGCCCCTGTCGGTGAGCGGTGCGGTCGACGAGCGCAGCCTGGCGACGGCGCAATGGGCCTGCCTGGATACACCCGGCAGCCTGCTGCAGGCCTGGGGCCAGGCGCCGCGTGACGCCTGCCTGCGCCTGTGGCTGCTGTCCTGGCAGGCGTGCCCGGTGCAGGGCGCGGTGGCACGGCCGGAGCTGGCGGCCCTGGCGGGAGTGACCGAAGTAGCGCCCCAGGAATACCCGCTGCGCTGCCATTGGCTGGACCTCCCAAGCCCCGCGCTGGGCGAGCACGCCGGCGCCCTGGCGACCTTGCTGGGCGAGCCCGAGGCGTTGCCCCGGCGCCTGGCCCTGCGCGACGGCTACCTGTGGCAACCACGGCTGGTGCCCAGCCCGCTGCCGGCGGCCCCGGCGTCAAGCCTTGCGCACACTGGCACCTACCTGATCCTCGGTGCTGGCGGCATCGGTCGTACCCTGTGCCAGCACCTGTTGCGTGCCGAGGGGCGGCGCGTGGTGCTGCTGTCGCGTTCGCCGACGGTGGACATGGATCACCCGCGGATCGACTGGGTGCAGGCCGACCTCGCCGACCTGACGCGTTGGCCCCAGGTGCTCGATGACCTGGCCTGCCGCTACGGGCACTTCGACGGGGTGATCCACGCCGCAGGGGTTGGTGCCGGCAGTTTGATCCGGCACCGCGACGCCCAGGAGATGGCCGCCGCCATGGCCGCCAAGACCCGTGGCCTGCTCGCCGTGGAGGCGCTGATCGCACGGATGACGCCCGGCTTCGTGCTGTACTGCTCGTCCATGTCGGCACTGTTCGGTGGCGTGGGGCACCTGGACTACGCCGCGGCCAGCGGCGTGCTCGACGGTTTTGCCCATTACCGCGCAACGCCCGACGAGGGCTGCCTGCGCCTGGGCATCAACTGGGATATCTGGCGCGACATCGGCATGGCCACCCGCACCCATGGTAGCGACGCGGCGCACCAGCAGCACCTCAAGGTCGGGCTGTCGGCGGCGGAAGGCTGCGAAGTGTTCGAGCGGGCCATGGCCGCGCAGCTGCCCCAGCTGCTGGTCTCGACCACGTCACTGGAAACCGCCCGGCGCTTCTATCCTGTTCGTCATGGCGTGGCGCCGGCGCAACCCCAAGGCGTGGTGCAGGCGAGCGGGAGCGACCTGGCCGAGCGCCTGCGTGGCTGTCTGTGCCAGTGGCTGGGCGTGGACGCGCTAGCGGACGATGCGTCGCTGTACGACCTGGGCGCTGATTCGCTGACCCTGCTCGACCTGATCGATGAATTGCAGGGCGCCACCGGCCAGGTCGTGCAGTTGTCGCAGTTCAGCCCGCAGGTCAGCCTGGGCGAGGTACTGGCCCTGGTTGCCGACGAGCCGGGGCAGGCCAAGGGTGACGGCGACCCATGGCGCCAGGCCCTGCGCATCGATCCCTGGCAGCAGGGGGACGGCCGTCAGTGGTTGTACCTGATCCACCCGGTCGGCGGCGACGTCCAGGCCTACCGCGAGCTGGCCACGGCGCTGCACCCGGACCTTTGCGTGCGGGTGATCGCCGACCCGGTGCTGAGCCAGCCGGTGCTGCCCAACCTCTCGCTGCAGGCCCGTGCGCAGCTGTACCTGGACGCGATTCAGGCCGAACTGCCCGCCGGTGCACGCTGGAGCCTGCTGGGCTGGTCCTTCGGCGCCTGGGTGGCCCAGGCCCTGTGCGCCCTGGCCGTTGAAGCCGGGCGCGAGACGCCGACGCTGTACCTGGTCGATCCACCCGCGCCGGATGCCGGCACCGAGTTGCAACAGATCGACGAGGCGCAGATCCAGCAGGTGTTCGAACGGGAGTTCGCCCTGCGCAATGGCGAGGCGGACGGCGCGCGCTATCTGGAACGCCTGGTGACCTGCTGTCGCAACAACCTGGCGAGCATGCTGGGGCACGTACCGCCCATGCTGGCGGACACGCCCGGGCGGCTATTCATAGCCACGCGGCCCAACCCCTACGGCATCGGCAGCGGCTGGCAGGCGCAGGACCTGCGCCAGGCCTGGCAGGCATTGCTGCCGGGCCTGAGCGACTGGGCGGCGCTGGACACCGATCACTATGGCATCGTCGCCGGCCCCTGGGCCCGGCAGATCGCCGAGGCGATCAATGCCGACCTGCTCGCGCAGGGGGAGGGTACACATGCAGGCTGAACAGGCCACGCCACCGGTGTGGCTCAGCCCATTGCTGCGGGTGTTGCAGAGCGGGCCATTGCCACTGCCGCTGGAACGGCAGGCGTACTGGCGCCTGCTGCACCGCTGGCAGGCCGAGGTGGTGTTGCCGCTGCTCGCCGAGGCACTGCCCGAGCACGTCCAGGCGCTGCTCACGCTGCAACGCCTGCACCAACGCGCCGGCCTGGGGCTGCGCGGGCGTGTCGGTGAGTGGCGCGCCGCCCTCAGGCCGGTACTGTTGCCCGCGTTTCGCCGGGCCTACGACGCCGAAGCGGCCTACGCCCAGGCCTACGAGAGCGCCCTGGACTACGGCCAGGCGCCGAGCAACCAGGCGATGATCGCCGACCAGTTCGGTGACGCCGAGGGTTTCGCCCGGTACTACGCGCAATTGAGCACCGAGGCCAATGCCCACGCATTCGCCACGGCCAATGCGGCGGCCAGCAGCGAGGTCGCCGCCCGCGCCTATGCCAACGCTGACGAACAAGCGTGCGCCAGCGTTGTCGGCGCCTTGGCGCGGGTCTGCAGCTGGGCCTGCGCGACCTCGACCGAACAGCGCATGGCGCCGGCCACGCACCTGGCGGCGGGGCTGCAGCGCCTGGCGAGCCAAACCCATCAACACGCATCAGGGAGGGAAGCATGGATCAACACGGATTGAACGCCATCGAACGGATTGCCGGCGCCCAGCGCACGCCGTACCGCAGCATCAGCGTGGAACGGCTGACGCCGATCATCGGTGCCGAGATCGCAGGGGTCGATTTGTCGCGCGACTTGCCGCCGGCGCAGTTGCTGGAGATCCGCCGGGCGTTCCTGGAAAACCACGTGCTGGTGTTTCGCGACCAGCAGCTCAGCGTCGAGCAGCACAAGGCCTTCGGCCGCCTGTTCGGCGAACTGCGCGCCTTGCCGCTGGAAGACATCGACGGCGACGACCCGGAGCTGGTGGTGATCCGCGCCAATGCGCAGTCGCGCTTCGTCGCGGGCGAGACCTGGCACACCGACGGTACCGCCGACCTGGAGCCGTCCATGGGCTCGATGCTGTACGTGAAGGAAACCCCGGCCATCGGCACGGGCGGCGACACCCTGTTCGCCAACATGCACCTGGCGCTGGAGATGCTGTCGCCGGCCATGCAGGCATTTCTCGGCAGCCTGACCGCCATCCATGACGGCGAGATCCCGTGGAAGGGCTACACGCCGCCGCCCGGCCTGCCCAAGACCGAGCACCCGGTGGTGGTGCGCCATCCCGAGACCGGGCGGCCTTCGCTGTTCGTCAACTCGGGCTTCACCTCGCATATCGTGCAGCTGGCGGCCGGCGAGAGCCAGGTGCTGTTGAACATGCTGTTCGACCTAGTGGCCCGGGAGCCGGTGCTCAGTTGCCGGGTGCGCTGGGCGCCGGGCACCCTGGTGTTCTGGGACAACCGCTGCACCCAGCACCATGCGGTGTGGGATTACTTCCCGCATTCACGCTATGGCGAGCGGGTGACGATTCTTGGCGGGCGGCCGCGGGGGTAGGAGGTGTCCGTCGTTGCCCTTGCAGCGGCGAACCCCCAGTGCCTAGGCCATCTGCCACAACAACTGATCGAGCACCAGCTCGCCAAAGGCCAGGTTGCCATGCAGCGGATCATCGACTTCACAGAACTCGACCCGCTGCAGCCCCCGGTCGTCATTGGCGGCTGCGCGCACATCGACCAGCTCCACGCCCAGCCCGCGCAGGCGCTCCATCAGCAGCGCCTGCGCGGCCATGAACACCCGGCGGTCGGCCATCGGCGGCACCCGTTGCGGTGGCAGCACGGCGTACACCTTGACGCCCAGGGCCAGCGCCTGCTCGTAGAACGCCAGGGCGGGGCGCGACAGGGTGTCGATGATCGTGGCGAACAGCGGCCCGTCGAGGAAACCGGGATCGAACTCGCCATCCAGGCCCTGGTAGCACAGCCAGTTCTGGGTGGTGGCCAGGTAGTGCAGGCTCAGGCCTATGCTGCACACCAGCGGGCCGGGGATCCGCCCAAGGCAGGGAGCGTCGAGCTGGGAGAGGGCCTGGCGATACAGTTGCTCCAGCTCGGCGTCGCGCATTGCCACGTCGTCCGCCGCCAGGCTGAAGAAATCCACGCCGAAATCGCGCCCGGCACCTAGCGGCCCACCACCGAACGCCAGCCCCCGCGCCTTGGCGGCCAGGCCGACCACCGCGACATGGGAATCGCCCAGCAGCAGGAAACTAGGCGTAGTAGTCGAGCCTGGCGTCTTCACAGACAAGGTCCTCACAGGTTACGGACGGGGTGGCGACGCTTGCCGCGGGCGCGGCCTCGGCGGCCAGGCCGGCGAAGAACTGGCGCATCACGAAGGCTACGCCCTCGGGCGTCACCTCGCGCTGGTTGGGCTGGTAGAAGGCGCCCTTGAATGGGGTGCCGGTGATGATCTCGTAGGACGGGAAGTAGTCCACCTCGGGCAGGTCCTGGCACAACTGGCCGGCCACGGCGCGCAGCACCGACTTGGAATAGGTTGTGGCGCTGAGCACGTGCTCGCCGGTGGCGCTGGCGGTCAGCGGCACCGGCGAGACGGTGAGCAACAGGCGCAGGCTTGGGTTCACCGCGCGCATCAGCGCGATGGCCTCGGTCATGGCCTGGCAGGTGTCGGTGAAGCCGAAGTTGCGGAACTGGTGGATCCGCGGGTCGAACTCGCCGCGCACGGTGCCGGGGCACAGCGGATAGACCACGCCGGTGTCGCGGTGGACCCAGGCCTCGGTCAGGCCCAGGGTGAAGACGAACACCTTGGCGCGGCGCACCGCCAGGCGGATCGCCGCCAGGGTTGCCTGGCGCGAGGCGAACAACGCCTGCTCGCTGGCGAAACCGGCGGGCTCAACGGTGGGGCGGAACGGGTCGAAGTAGCGTCCGTCATGCGCCCAGGTCTCGCCAGGCTGGGGCTGATCGTCCAGCGCCCATTGCAGCCACTGGCGCAGCATGGCTGGGGTATAGAGGTTGCCCGTGCGGAACGAGAACACCCCGTACTGGCGTGCCTTGCGCTGGTCCTCGGGCAAGTCGGCCGGGGCTGGCTCGGCATCCAGCCAGTTCATTTCCCGGGCCACCAGTGCATGGCCGATGTGCTGGGCAAAACAGGAACCGGCGGTGACGATGGCATCCTTGGCGTCGATCCCGAAGGCGGGCGACCACAACTCGCCGACCTGTTCGGCGGGCCGCTCGGCGATCGCCGTGCGCCAGAAGGCGCGGGGCGGCAGGCATTGATAGGGGTTCATGGGCTATCCGCGCAGGTCGAGGGTGTAGATGAGGTCGTCGTGCAACGTATTGCGCAGCAGGTAGGCCTGGGGCACACGGCGGGCGAGGGTGAAACCGCACTTTTCCAGGAGCCGGCAGGAGCCGTCGTTGCCGTCGGTGACCGTGGCCTCCAGCGAACCCAGGCCTTTGTCGGCAGCGAATGCCAGGATGGCCCGCAGCGACTCGCTGCCCAGGCCCTTGCCGTGCCATTGCGGCAGCAGCAGGTAGCCGACCTCGGCGTGGCCGGGGCGCAGCACGCGCAGGCCGGTGACGCCGACGTCGCAGCCACTGGCCTTGTCGACCATCACCAGGCACAGCCAATGTTCCGCTTCGGGCGACCACTGCGGCAGGCGGTGTTCGAAACCACGGCGCACTTCGCTTTCCGGCAGTTCGTCGAATACATGGCGCATGGTGTCAGGCTCGCGATGGAGCCTCAGGAACAGTGGCCAATCGGCTTCGTTCAGGGGGCGCAGGTAGAGGCGCTCGGTGTGCAGCTCCAGCATCCGGTGCTCCTTGCGGGATTGGGGAGGGCAGGGAGTTTTTTACGCCGGACGCCGGGAATGTTCAAGGCTTTGGCTGTATGCCGTCTTGAAGCCCCACCCAGCGCACGCTGCCAGCCAACGGCACCACCTCGCCCTCTGGCGTGGGCAGTGCCCGCCCCAGCAGCCCCATGCCTTCGCTGACCAACACCCCATCCTGTACCAGGCACAGGTTGGACGGCGTATCCAGGCCTTGGGCAAGCACCGTCACCTGCTCGGTCTGCAGGTTGCAGTGCAGGAGCCTGCCTGAGAAACGGGTGAAGCCGCCATGCCGCGGTTCGCCTTGCCAGTCAGGCGTCAAAGGTTGCTGCACGCTGTCGCAGAGCTCCAGCACCAGCAGGTTGCCGTTGCGGTCCAGGGCCAGGCCGGTGGGCAGTTGCAACCCCTGGACAACCACCTCGATGCGTCCATCGGCTGGCCAGACCCGGATGACCCGTCCGGCCCTGTCGGCAAAGTCTATGCCCTTGCGCAGCGGGTCACCGTGCAGCTCGCCGGAGAACAGACTGATCAGCACCGCGTCCGTGTTGGGTTCATGCACCAGTGTGACGGGCACGGCCTCCTGGCCTTGCTCCAGTTCGGGCAACTGCGCCAGCACGCGCTCCTGCTGGCCATCGACGAACTCCACCAACTGGTTGCTATCGGGCTTGACCGCCAGCCAACTGCGCCGGGTTGGGTGAAAGCACAGTGCGTTGAGGTTGCCGCGGCTGTGGAACACCGGCTCGGGCGGGTCGAACTGCAGGTCGAGCAACCTTGAGCCCTCGACATAGTCGGTCTGGCTGGCCAGGCAGCGGCCGTCACCGCAGGCGATGTCCGACAACCCCATGATTTCGTCGCGCAACATGCGCGCTTGCATGTTCATGGCGCGAAAGCCCTGTGCCAGGGTTTCCCGGGGCAGGTAGGCGCCGGGTGAGGTCGGATCCGGTCGCAGTCGGCTGATTCGGCCGCTGAAAGGCCGCTCGGGCAGGCCCGAGCCTGCTTCGGCCAGCAGCAGACTGCCATCGGCTTGCAGACAGGCGCCGCGTGGGTTCAGCAGACCCTCGGCGATGATTGTGCTGGGGCACAGCGTTTGGCGTGGGTGCGGTGACACATGAATGGGGAAGTGCATGCACGTCTCTCCTTGGACGAGGGCGGTTGCCAATGCTCGCCAGCATTGCAGGCGAGCACGCCTGTGCAGTGCGCCGGGTGACAGCCTCGTCACCCGGCAGTCCTGCCGGTCAGCCTTGCGGGTAGTCGCTCATGCTGAGCTCGATGGGTGGGTAGTTGCGTTTCACCAGGGCCTGGGCCCAGAGCTCCAGCACCGCCCGGCGGCTTTGCGGCATGTCGCGGGTGATGGGCATCGCCAGGGTGCTTTCCTCCTGGTACTCCTTGCTGATCAGCACGATGAGCTGGTCGACCGCGCCTTCTATGCGTGCCAGGGAGTTCAGCGGCATGTACTTGTTCATGATCGGGTACATGTAGAAGAACGGCTGCAGGATGAACGGGTAGATGAAGCTTTCCCAGATCAACTGGCCGGCGTTCTGCTGCTTATAGACCAGGTTCCAGGCATCGACGAACGCCTGCTGTATCTCCGGCTCCTGCGGCAACACGCGCAGCGGCGCGAGGAAGTCGGTGTAGGTTTGCATCAATTTGAAGCTGAACGGGACCTGCGGCGGCTGCTTGTCCTCATGCACGAAGAAGCGCAAGGTCGGGAAGCCCGGCGCCACGGCCTTGACGGTCAGCAGGGCAATCCCGTTGGCGTCGGTGGTGATCTGCGTGGTGCTGAACTGCACGTTGCCCTTCGGCTCATCCTTCAGTGTGCCCTGGCCCTGGATGGGGTTGGCGAATGCCAGGCTGGGGCTCAGGGCCACCGAACCTGGCGTGGGCAGGTACTGCTGGTAGCTCACCGCTTTCATGTCGGTGGTCGGGCCGGCGGGGTGGACCGCCGTGAGCCTACGGCCCGTGCCTTCGCTCAGCTGGCGAGTGAGCGACGGGGTACCGACGAACTGCGGCAGATTGGGGGTGTTGTTGGCAGGATTGTCTGGGTCTTCCAGGAACAGCGTGAAGTCGGCCGGGTTGCTGAACGCCAGGTAGTAGTCGGTGGTGCACATCATGTAGGCATTGTTGTACTCGGCCACCGTCAGCACGGTGCCGGCCGGCGCGGGCAAGCCGTCATACTGCACCATGATCTGCAAGGTCTTGCTGTCGCCGACGTCGATGAAACTGGCGCTCTCGACCACTTCGGCGGTCCACATCTGCTGGGTCGCCGCCTTCACCGGCGTGGTGCCTTGCTGCTGCAGCTCCAGCGCTCCGCTTTGCAGCTGTTTCTGTGCCTCGGCGCTCAACGGCAGGTCGAGGATCCCCGAGCGTTTGTCGAAGGCCGCCTGCTGATAGTCGTCGTAGCCGAAACTGGCCAACGGCGTGAACTGCTCGCCCTGGCGTATCCCCAGCTGGTAGCTGCCGGCGTCGAACTTCGCCGGCAGCGGAATCTTGGCTTTCTCGTCGAGCGCATAGCTGGGGAACCCGTTGAGCAGATCCAGTGACAGGGTGTCGTCATGCACCTGCGCCGAGATCACGCCCAATGTCATGGTCTTGAAGTCCACGCCGTCCTTCTGCAACTGTACCGGATTAGCAGGGACCAGCCGCCGCCCGGCCGGTGCCGTGGGGAACTCGTCGTCGAACCACAGGCCCAGGGTGCCGGCGCTGCGGCTGTAGGCGGGGTTGAAGAAGATGCTGCCGACATTGTCCAGGCCTTTCTGGTACATCGCCTGCACATCGGCCAGGATCTTCGGGTCGACGGTGTGGGTGACGATGGGAGGTTGGTCGTTGAAGATGCCGTTCATGTCGTAGCAGGTCAGGTAGGTAGAGAAGCGGAACATCAGCCCTTTGGCCTTCTGCTGCTCCATCTGTTGCTGCAGGTTCTGCAGCAGTTGCGAGTTGCCGAGGGCCCAGCTCAGGTTCTCTTTGGGGAAGCAAGTCTGCCAGGTGGTGGTCACATAGATCAGGCCACCGAGGGTCGCCCAGTTGAAGTTGAGGAAACGGTCGAGCATGCGGTGCTCGCGCTTGAGCGTCAGGCCGCACTGGGCGTCGCCGAGTACCAGTCGGTCGAAATACAGCGCGGTGAAGGTGTTCTGCCAGGGGCTGACATCGACGAAGCGCGCCGGGGTGGGGGCGTCACTGCCGAACGGGTTGCCGAGCAGGTTGTAGGTCTGGTTGATCAGCGGATCCTGGCTGACGTAGCCGCCACCGGGCAGCTCGCCGCCGGTGATGACCGAGGCGGTCGCCGGGATCGTGGGGTCTGCCGGCGTGTAGTTGACGGTGCCGCAGGCGTTGTCGCCGAACAGGTTCCACTCGCCGGGGATCATCACGCTGGGATTCTGCGAGACGTTGCCCGGCACCTGGGTCACATAGGTTGGCGCTTCGAGCAGCACCTGCGGAGCGATGACCCATGGCATCAACTTGCTGCTGGCATTCGCCGGGTTGATCCCGTAGTACTCGAGGAAACGCCAGTTCAGGCGCATCTGCGAGGCGTCGTAGAGCGGGAACATGTCGTTGTTGTTGGCGGTCGGCGGGCTCCAGAACATATGGCCGCCGAGATAGATGCGCGGGAAGTTCAGTACGCTCATGTCATGCTCCTTAGCGTTGCCACTGGGCGCGTTTCAGCGACCAGACAAAGTCCAGTTTGTTGTACCCGGCGAACTCGGACGCCGGCACTTCGGCAGTCGGATAGACAATCCCGCCCTGCTGCTTCTGGGCGAAATTGAAATAGCCCTTGGTCTTGGAGTAGGCCGCCGTGCCATGGCAGGCGAAGCACGAAGACTGGCTCTGGAAGGCCGACTCGAGCTGGGAGTTGGCCAGCAGCGTCGGATTGGTCTCGGACTGGGTGCCGATCAGCTCGTATTGCGCCAGCGCCGGGTACATGGCCTGGAAGGTGGCGTTGGCGGTCTGCGCTGCCGGCGTCGGCCCGGTGCTGTTGCTCATCGGGGTCGGGGGAATCGCGTTGGTCACGGTGTACTTTCCGTTGTTGCGATTCTCGAAGGTGGTCCACACCCATTTCGGGTTCAGCTTGTTGACCACGTGCAGGCCACTGAGCGCGGCGTAGCCGACTTGGTACTGGCCATTGTCTTGCTGGTAATAGGCCTGGGCGATGTAGTAGCCATCGCCTTGCAGTTGCTGCTGATAATCCGGGTCGTTGCCGATCCATAGCCAGGCGGCCTTGAGCTCCCAGGCAGTGGAGGGAAAGGCTAGGTTGCTGGTCAAGGCGGCCTGGCCGTTCACGTTGTACACCTGCTTTTGCACGATGTAGTTGAAAGTGTCCTCGCCCATCAACAGCTGGAAGCGCACCGGTTGCCCCTGTTGCGCGGTGGGTACCGCGCCGCCCATCTCCAGGATCAGGCCGTCCACCTGCTGCACGGCGTTGAGGTTGTGGAACGTGCGGTCGGGGTTCAGGCCCTGGGCCTGGGCCGCCTGCAACACCGCGGCCGGCACCGGCTCGCTCTGGCCCCAGGGCAGCGGCGCGGCGCCATTGCTCAGGTAGACCTGGTCCGAGGGTTTGAGGGTTTCCCAGACCCGGTTGGGGCTGTTCGACTCGACCGGCTGGTTCAGGCAGACGAACCAGTTCCAGCTCAGGCTTTCCGGCCCTTGGGCGAAGGTCTGCCGGGCCTGGTCGACGTTGCCGCCAAACTGCATGAACTGGTTGCAATCGAAGGGGGTGGTGCCCTCGGCCTGGGCCAGTCCGGCCAGTGCGCTGAGGACGGTTATTGAGATGGCTCGCCGCATGTAAGCTCCTTGGCTTTGGCCAGGTCGGTGTATGAGTGCCCCAGAAAATGCTGCAGGAGCAGTTGCTTCACTGCTGTCGTCGGCAAGTTGCCCGGCAACGGCAGATCACAATTGGTGATGAGTAGCGGGCCGACCTGCGCGCTGGCGGGCAGGCGACCGTGGCTGCCACGGACCATCGAGGTGTCGAGCGGGATCAGGTCCATGTAGTAGCGAAAGCCGAGCTTCTTCTGCAGCAGGCGCCGCGCCACTTTCAGCTTGGGAAAACGGATGGCGGGGTCGATGAACAGCTCCAGCGGGTCGTAGCCGGGCTTGCGGTGGATGTCCACGGTGCGGGCGAAGTCCGGTGCCTTGCGCTCGTCGAGCCAGTAGTGATAGTCGAACCAGTGATCGGCGGCGGCCACGGCGACCAGTTCGCCACTGCGCGCGTGGTCCAGCTGCCAGGCCTGCTGCTCGGCCTTGTCCAGTACCCGTTCGATGCCGGGCTGGCCTTGCAACAGGGCTTTGACCCGAGGGATGTCGCGGGCTTGACGGACGTAGACATGGGCAATCTGGTGGTCGACGACGGCGAAGGCCTCGCTGGCGCCGGGGTCGAGCAACTCCCAGGTCAGTGACTGGCGCACCTGCAGCAGGCCTTCGGCGCGCAGCAGGCGATTGATCGACACCGACTGGCTGACCGCTTCGATGCCGTACTCCGACAGCAGCATCACCGCTGCGCCCTGTACCTCGGCGAAGCGCAGCAGGCGGCCGACCTCGTGGTCGATGGCCCGTACCTCGTCGGCGATCGATGGATGGTCAGGCCCCAGCCGTTGCAGGCAATAGTCGAGGTGAGGCAGGTAGATCAGCTGCAGGTCCGGGCGATCGAGCTGGAACTCGGCGATGGCGCAATCGACGATCCAGCGACTGGAGGCGATGCCGGCGGCCGGCCCCCAGAACGCCGGGAACGGAAACGCGCCGATCTGCTCTTCGATCCGCGCATGCAGGTTTGCCGGGGACGAGTACAGGCCGAACAGCTTGCGGCCATCGGCTGGATAGTGCGGTCGCGGGGTGATGGCGGCATCGACGTCGGCGTACATGTTGTACCACCAGAACAACTGGCTGCAGCGAAAGCCCGGCAGTTCGCGCTTGAGCGTCTGCCAGACCTTCTCGCCCTGGACCAGGGCGTTGGGTTGCAGCCAGAAGCGCACTTCGGCCTGGTCACGGAAGTACCAGCCATTGCCGACGATGCCGTGCCCGGCCGGCGGCAGGCCGGTGAGGACCGAGGCCTGCACCGTGGAGGTAACGGCGGGGAACACCGGTTGCAGGCTGGCCATTCTGGCTGTGCGCAGCAGCTTGTTGATGTGCGGCGTGGCCGCGCCGAGCAGTGCCGGGGTCAGCCCGACCACGTTGATCAGCAGCAGCGGTTGGCGGGGTTGTTCAGACGGCATCGGCACACACCTCCTGTGCGTGGGGTTGCAGCAGGCGACGCTGGCGCAACTGCTCCTCGACCCAACGCAATTCGTCGCTGATGCCCTGTTGCTGGGCAGCGGCGGTGGTGGGTCGCAGTTGCGCAGGCAGAACGCCCCAGCTGTAGGTTTCCACTTCCAGCACGGGGCGGATGTCCTCGTGCGCGGCGAGAAAGTCGAAGGTCTGTGCCAGGGCGACCTGGCTGGCGCCGAGCTCCGGCAGCAGCAGGTGTTCGCTGAACAGCGGGATGTGGAAGTGAACCCGCAATTCTCGGTAGCGCCCGGGCTCCGCCAAGCAGGCCGCGAGCGCAGCCGGCAGGTCCGCCCAGGCGCACAGGTGGCCTTGGCTGTCGCGCGCCTGCACCTGGTGCAGATAGGTGGCTTCGGCAAAGCCGCCGAGCACCTCGAGTACCTGGGCGCAACGGCGCAAGTCCTGGGCCGGCAGGCGGCAGATCATCGCATTGGACAGCTGGATCTTGCCGATGTGTACGCCGGCCTGGCGCAGTTTCTCCAGGGACTGCCGGCAGTCCTCGAACATCACCGCCTGGTGGCAGACGTCGTAGCACAGTGCCAGGTACTCATGGTTAGGGTCGCTGGCTTGCCAGTGGTGGAAGAAGGCGATGGCCTGGTCGGTGCTCTGCAGTACGCAGTCCGGCTCCATTTCCAGGCAGATCATGATCTTCTTGCCGGTTTCCTGGTGCAGCCGGGCCAGCGCCGTGGTGAGCTGGCGCAGCTGTTCCTCGGCACGCTGCTGCAGCGTCGGGCTCCAGTGGGCGGCGTAGCCCAGCGGCACGCTGGAAATCACCCCTTGCCCGCACTCCGGCGGCAGGGCCTCGGCCAGCAGCCGCGCCAGGTCCAGGCTGTACGCCAGCCGTTGCGGCTCGGCCCAACTGGGCAGGTAGACGGCGGCCTTCACCGCGCCCTCATGGAATTGTCCATAAGGGAAGCCGTTGAGCGAGGTCAGGCGTAGCCCGCTGCGGCGCAGCAGGTCGAGAAACGCCTGCCGTGCCGGCGCTTCGCGCAACTCGCAAGCGGCGTGGGCGCTGATCCACAGCCCGCTGTCTTGCTCGTCGAGGCCGCGCAGCCGGCGTACGCCTTGGAAGTGCTGTGCTATCGAATCACGCAGCGCCGCCAGGTCAGGGGCCGGATGCACATTGCCGCAGTAGCCGAGCTGCGTGGCGGTCCAACCCCGGCCAGCGCTCATTTGACCACCGGATCCTGGCCGCGCAGGGCCGAGTTTTCCTGCCACTGGCGACGCTGGTCGATGGGCAGCGGGGTGCTGACCAGGGCCTTGTCCAGCTGGCCACTCTGGGCAAAGAAATCCACCGGGTTGTGGAACAGCACCTGTTCGACCTGGGCTTCGCTGAAGCCTGCGGCGAGCATCGCCTGGCCGGTCTTGGGTACCTTGAGCGGGTCACTGATGCCCCAGTCGGCGGCGCTGTTGACCACCATCTTCTCGGTGCCGTACTCCTTGAGCAGCGCGACCATGCGCTGCTCGGACATCTTGGTGTTGGGGTAGATGGAGTGGCCGCGCCAGCAATCGCTGTCGAGCACCAGCGGCAAGGTCAGCTCGTTGAGGTGGTCGATGATCACCAAGTGTTCGGCGATGCCGACTTCGCGGATCACCGCCAGGGTGCGTTTGGTGCCGCCGATCTTGTCGCGGTGCGGCGTGTGTACCAGCACCGGTAGGTTGAATTGCCTGGCCAATTCAAGCTGCGCGGCGAGAAAGCGGTCTTCTTCGGGGGTGATGTCGTCATAGCCGATTTCACCCACGGCCACCACGCCGTCCTTGACCAGGTAGCGCGGCAGAATCTCCAGCACCTCGTTGGCGATCGACAGATCGTTGGCTTCCTTGGGGTTCAGGCCGATGGTGCAGAAATGATGGATACCGAACATGCTGGCACGAAAGCGCTCCCAACCCAGCAGGGTGTCGAAGTAGTCGACGAAGCTGCCGAGGCTGGTCCTGGCCTGGCCCTGCCAAAACGCGGGCTCGATCACCCCGGTGATGCCGGCGGCAGCCATGTTCTGGTAGTCGTCGGTGGTGCGGCTGACCATATGGATATGCGGGTCGAAGTATTTGGGCATGGTGAATCCTCGTCAGGGAGAAGGCATCGTCGGGTATCAGGTGGCCAGCTGCTCATGCCAGCCGAGGGGCAGACATTGTTGGCGGCAGAGGCCGAGCAGACGCTGGTGCTGCGCCGGGCTGAGCAGGTTGAAGGCAATCGCCAGGTACAGACCGCCGGAGACTGGGCGCGCGGCAGCCAGTTGCTCATCCAGCAGATCAAGGGCCAGTTGGTTGAGGGTGACGCCCTGGCGCTCGTTCAGGCCGCGCAGGCGGCTTACGTCCAGCCCCATGCCGAGCGCCTTGAGCACCAGCTGGTGGAACGCCCGCTCCGGGTAGTGGCGGAACGGGTAGAGGGTGTCGAGGGCGAGGGCGGCGAACACCTGGCTGTTGCTGGTACGCCCGGCCTGCAAAGCCAGATCCACGCATGAGCCGCGGCTGTCGAGCCAGTCCAGGGCCTTGAGCAGGGCAACCTTTTCCTGGTCGTCGCCCCAGAGAAACAGCTGGCGCAGCAAAGGCAACTGCCCGGCCTGGGGTTGCTGGTCGAGAACCTGCGCCAGCAGCAGCGCGCGTGCCAGTTGCAACTGGCTCCAGCCCTCATCGTCGGGCATGGCCCGATCGCCGATCCGGCGCTTGCACTGGCTGCTCAGCAGGGCGGCAGTGTTGGCGTCCGGCGACTGCCCGAGGCGTTCCTGCGCCTGTTGCCACCACTGCAACTCGGCCTGATCGAGTTGCGCGATCAAGGCCTGCTGCCGTTCGGCCAGGCAGTCGTGGCGCATGTCCAGCGCCGCCGTTGGCGACGAAGCGATATGACTGTTCATGTCGGTTTGATCCAGCGTTGGAGGTGTGGAAGCAGGAAGAACACCAGGACGCACAGCAGGCTGCCCAGGGGCTGGTCGGCCACCGCCAGCACCAGGGCATCGAACAGCGGCAGGGCCGCCAGCCCCGCGCCGATGAAGGCGCGTACCTGTCGGCGCCGCGGATCGGCGAGGTGCAGCCAGTAGTGCCAGCCCAGCCAGCCCAGCCACAGCAGCAACACCGGCCAGAACCACAGGGTCTCGGCGTAGGCCGCCAGGGCCAGCGGGCTGAGCATCAGCAGCAGGGGCAGGCGGCTGAGCAGCTGATTGAGGTGCTCCAGGCGCGCCAGGTAGGTCAGCCCGCTGATGTACACGCCAAGCAGGATCGCGCACAGCCAGATGGGCTGCGCCGGCACCGCCAGGCTGGCCGCTGCGGTGAGGTACAGGGCCGAGCGGCACGCCCCCATCAACCAGACGCTGTGGGCGTACTTCTTGTGCAGCAGGTTGTAGCCGAGAATGCAGCCAACCAGCAGGGTGACGCTGCCCAGCAGCCAGTGCGGCTGTTCGACCAGGCGGCTCAGGCCGAGCGCCGCGGTCGCGGCCAGCAGCAGCAACCCGTAGATGGCCAGGCGCACCTGTCGCCGGCTGACCAGCCCGAGGGTGATGGGGCGGGCGTTGCTGTGCTGTTGGTCCCAATCGGCGTCCAGCAGGTCGTTCAGCAGCATGCCGGCCAGGTACAGCAGCGACAGCATGGCCAGCAGCAGGAGCCACACCAGCGACGAGGGTGGCGCCAGGGCGCCGGCGCTGCTGGCCAGCAGGGCGGCGGCCAGGGTGTTGGTCCACACCGTGGGCAGGTTGGAGACCCGGCCAACGGTCATCCAGGTTTTCAGGCCCGGCGCGATCGGGTTCATTGCGCGTAGCCCTCGCCCAGGGTGAGGGGCGCGCGCTGGCTGACCAGCCGCAGCAGCGCCTGTTCCATCAAAGCGTCATCGATCTGGTGCAGGTCGACCGATGTACCGATGCTGCTGAGCATGGGGATGGAAAGCTGTCCTCCGAGGTGCTGGCGGAACTCCTCAAGCCCGAGCAATACCCGCGAACGCCCATGCGCATCTTTCAGGCTCAGCTCCGGTGGGCACAGGTTGAAGCCAAGCCTGAGCAACAGGCTGATGACGCGCTCGCTGTCGGCATCGCTCAACAGACCCAGGGCATTGGCATAGAGCCCGTCGAGGGCCATGCCCACCGCCACCGCTTCACCATGGCGCAGGCGGTGCTGGCTGAGGTTTTCCAGCTTGTGCGCCGCCCAGTGGCCGTAGTCCAGGGGCCGCCCGTTGCCGCGCTCGAAGGGGTCGCCGGCACCGGTGATGTGCCCCAGGTGCAGCTCGGCGCAACGGCGGATGGCGTAGCGGCTGGCCGGATGATCGAAGTGGGCGAGGGCGTCGGCCTCCCGCTCCATCCACTCGAAGAAGGCGCGGTCCTTGATCAGCGCCACCTTGACGGCCTCGGCCAGGCCGGCGATGCGGTCGCGGTGGGGCAGCGTGGTGAGCAGCTGGAAGTCATTGATCACCGCGCTGGCGGGGTAGAAGGCGCCAAGCAGGTTCTTCTGGCCGAAGGCGTTGATGCCGTTTTTCACGCCGATGCCGGCGTCGTTCTGTGCCAGTACCGTGCTGGGGATGCGGATCAGGCGCATGCCCCGGTGAAAGGTGGCGCAGGCGTAGCCGACCGTGTCCAGCACGGCGCCGCCGCCCAGGGCCAGGACAAAGCAATGGCGGTCCAGCCCATGGCTCAGCATGGCGCTGTACAGCTGTTGCAATACCTGTGCGTCCTTGCTCAGCTCACCGGCCGGCACGGCGATGGGCGCGGCTTTCAGGTTCAGGTCCGCGGCATGGGCGGCAAAGTAGGCGTCGATCTGGCCCGCCAGGTGCGGTGCGCAGCGCAGCAGCTGTTCGTCGGCGAAGACCAGCACCGTTACCCGACCACGCTGCTGTGCGGTGAGCTGGCGGTGCAGGCAGGTGTTGAGCGGATCGAACAGGTGCTCGGTGAACACCACGGGGTAGTCGTAACTGACCGTGAAACGCCCGCGCAGTGCTTCACCCTTGCGCAAGGCCTTGAACAGGCTGTACCCGGCGATGAACAACGCGGGCAGGACCATGCCGGCGAGCAGGGTAACCAGCAGCGCGTTCTGCGCGACCAGGAAGGTGCCGATGGCGCTGTAGGCCAGTGCCAGGCCGGCATTGGCCAAGGTGGTGACCAGGATGAAGGCGCGCAACGGATAGTGCTGCATGCCGGCCGCCACCACCGAGGTTTCCGCCAGCACCGGCACGCCGCGCAGGCAGATCAACGACAGCGTGCCCAGCCGATACGCCAGTTGCCCCGGCTGGCGCTGGTGCAGGCCCAGGCGGCTGGATAGCAGGCGAAAATACCCGGCCCCCAGCGCATACCCCAGCCCGGCACCCAGGCACAGGCCGATGAAGATCACCAGGTAGCCGCCAACGCTGCCAAGCGTCGCCACCGCAAGCAGCGCGACCATGCTCGACGGCACGGGTAGTACCACGTCCAGCGCCAGCAGGCCGATCAGCAGCAACGCCAGGGTAAGCATCTGGGCGGGGGTCGAAGGCAGGAACTGTTCGAGGTGGAAGAGGAAGTTCTGGATCTGTTGTTCGAATAATACAAAGCTGGCGATCACCAGGCCTGAGAAGCACAGTACTGACAACCAGAAATGTTTACCCGGCCCTCTTTGCAAGAGCGCACGATACCCGCGGCTGCGCTTCATCAAGCGTCCCTCTTGTTATTTGAATGATTTCCGTTTCAGCAATCGAGCGTTACGCCCCATGGGCGCGAGAATATGTACTCCTCTGAACTTAATGGTGGGAGAGTTGTATTTATGATGTTGGCGAAGACAAACACAAAACTAGTCGGACGCTTCGCTTTTGCAAGTAAATGTGGGGCGAAGAGTTAGATGAAACACGTGATTTTTATGCGCGCATTAGAATGCTTGCGAATTATTAATCGTGACTATGCACAAATAATTAATCTTGATGTTTGCATGGCTTGGCTAGTAAATGATAATCAATTAACTTGGTTATTATTTTTCGGCTTGCAAGTTCGTAGTTGAAGTCAAAGTTAGATAGTCTTCTAACTAGTACGCAGCTATTTAAAATGACGCGTGCTGAGTGAAGGCGCTTTACTCACTAACGGTAATCCCGGCATATACGCCCAGGGAGAACATCTGTACTCCGCAGCTGGCAGGACGCCGCCTCGAGGCTGAGTTGAGGTAATATCGCCACCTCGCCACCGGCAGCCCAACGCGCCAGACAAAGGATTGCATGCCCGCCAACCCGTCCCTGCGTCACCTGTTCTTCTGTGTTGCGCTCGGAGCGCTCGCCGGCTGCCGGCCTGAGCCCGCACCGCCGCTCGACCAGCAGCTCTATATCTGGCAACGCCAATGGCAACCCGCCCACGAGCAGGCCCTGGCGGACAGCCGCGCCGACTTTTCGACCTTGCGCGTACTGGCCTTGCAAGCGCAGCCCAAGGCCGGGTGGAGCAGGGCGCTGGTCGACCTGCCACGGCTCAAGGCCGATGGTCGATCGGTGATCGCGGTGGTGCGCCTGGATGGCCAACTCCCGGGGCTCGACCTGCAGGAGGCAGGCACCCAGGTGGCGCTGCTGCTGGCGGAATGGCAGGCTGCGGGGGTACTCCTGAGCGGGCTGGAGATCGACCATGACAGCGGCAGCGCCCGCCTTGCGGGCTATGGCGAATTTCTCCTGAAACTGCGCGCACAACTGCCGCCGGGCCTGAAGCTGAGCATCACCGCGTTGCCCGCCTGGCTTGACAGCCCGCACCTGCCGGCGCTGTTGCAGGCGGTGGACAGCAGCGTGCTGCAGGTGCATGCGGTGAGCGATCCGCGGCGCGGCCTGTTCGACCCTGCCCAGGCCAGGCAATGGGCCGAACGCTGGGGCAGGGTCAGCGTAAAACCGTTCTACCTGGCCTTGCCAGCCTATGGCGTCGCGCTGCTGCCCGATAGCGGCGGCGCGCCGATTGTGGAAAGCGAAACGCCCTTGAACCGTGGTGGCGAACGCCGCGAACTGCTGGCCGATCCACAACAACTTTCGGACCTGGGCCGGCAACTGCGCACCCAGCCGCCTGCGCACCTGGCCGGTTTGATCTGGTTCCGCCTGCCGCTGCCTGGCGACCGCCGCGCCTGGAGCCTGACCACGTTGAAGGCGGTGGCGCGTGGCGATGCACTTGCCAGCGCGTGGCGGGTCGAACTGTCCAGCCAGGCCGGACTTTACGACATCAGCCTGGTCAACGTCGGCAATCTCGACCTGCCGGTGCCTGCACGGGTGGCGTTGAACGTCGAATCCTGCGAGGTGGCCGACGGAGTCAACGGCTACCGCGTGCAGCAATCCCCCCAACACCTCGTCTTCAACCGCCAGTCCAGCGTGCGCATCGCCGCTGGCGGCCGGCGCGTCCTCGGCTGGGCGCGCTGCCATGGAATCGATCAAGGAGCATGGAATGTCTACCCGTAAATGGCCCCGGCGCCTGCTGTACCTGTCCCTGAGCGTGCCGGCCGTTCCGGCGCTGGCCTGTGGCCCGGACTTCCCGATGCAGTTGCTCGGCGACCGGGCGCACAGCCTGGCCGAGTTGCCGGAGGGCAATTTCGGCTTCGAGGTGAATCGCCTCGGCGAGCAGATCGCAGGCCTCAAGCCCGCCACCGATGCGACCCTGACCCCTTACTGGGACGGTGACGACAACGACCGACCTTACCGTGAGCAGCGCAGCCGTATCGAGGCAAGCGAGCTACCGGAAGCGCTGCGCGAGAAGGTCGGGCAACTGCGTACTCTGCCGGGTCCGCAACAAGTGCTGGAGCAGGGCGCCGAACTGCCGGATGAACTGCGCCTGTACATTGCCGGCGCGGTGGCTTTCGACACAGGCGAGCATGCCCTGGCCGCGGATTATTTCGCCAAGGTGCTAGCCCTGCCAGCTGAACAACGCAAGCTGCGCAGCACCTGGGCGGCCTACTCGCTGGGGCGGGCCTTGATGGCCCGCAGCTTCGAGGCCAGTGATGATCCGCAACAGACACCGCAGGCCCTGCAGGCCCAGGCACGCAAGGCTTTCCAGCAAGCCCGCGCGCTCAGCGCCGAAGGCTTCAGCGACCCATTGGAGCTGGGGGTTGCCAGCCTTGGCGAGGAGGCCCGTCTGGCCAAGCTCGCCGGCGACTGGAACAGCGCCATCCGCTTGTATGCCAGCCAGAGCCGTCTGGGCTCGGGCAGCGGCTACAGCTCGCTCAGGCTGCTTGCCAACGAACTGGTGAGCCTGCCGGATGAGCAGCTGAAGACACAGTTGGCACAACCGATGCCACGCAAGCTGCTCACCGCCTATCTGCTCAGCCATGTCGGTTGGGACTACGACGGCCAGCCGCCAACCCAGGCCCGGCGCCTGCCCGCGTTGCTGCAGGCGAGTGTCGGCGACCAGTTGGAGGACGCCGACCGCCTGGCTGCGTTGACCTACCAGCAAGGCAACTATGCCGCGACCAGGAGCTATCTGCAGCAGGCTGGCGATACCGGCCTTGCCTGGTGGCTGCGCGCCAAGCTGGCCTTGCGCGACGGCGACAAGGCCCAGGCCGCGGCTGCCTATGCCAAGGCCGCCGCTGCGTTCCCCCGCGAAGAGTCGTGGGGCTCGAGACAGACACCCGATTGGGACTATGAAAGCGTGAAGCCCGGCTGCCGGGTCGAAGGCGAGGGCGCGATCCTGGCGCTTGAGCGCGGCGACTACCTGCAGGCCTTCGACCTGCTGTACCGCAGCCAGGAGATCTACTGGCAGGATACGGCCAACGTGGCCGACCGCGTGCTGACCCTGGACGAGCTCAAGGGCTATGTCGACGCCCATGTGCCGGCGCCACCGGCACCCAAGGTGGAAGAGGGCGGCTATGTACCGCGCCCGGTGGCGACGCAACTGCGCGAGCTGCTGGGCCGCCGCCTGCTGCGCGAGGGCCGTTACGATGAGGCGCCCGGCTACTTCGCCACGACGCAGTTGCAGGCCGATGCCAAGGCCTACGGCCAGCACCGCCAGGAGGCCGTCTCGCGCTGGACACCCACGGGCCGCGCCGAGGCGCTGTTTGCCGCGGCCACCTTGGCACGCGGCGCCGGCATGGAGATCCTCGGCTACGAAATGGCGCCGGACTATGCCTGGCTGGGCGGCAGCTTCAGCCTGGGCAGCGCCACCCTGCAGCCCGGGCCGTTCATCGGTGCCGGCGAGGTGCAGCGCCAGTTGGCGACCGAGGCCAAGCCCGACCAGCGTTACCACTATCGCTATGTCGCCGCCGACCTGGCCAACCAGGCTGCGGACCAGTTGCCGCGCAGCAGCCAGGCCTTCGCCGCGGTGCTATGCACGGCGGCGGGCTGGGTGCCGGGCACCGAACAGGAAAGCGCGCTGTACAAGCGTTACGTCCAGCAGGGGCCGTTTGTGCAGTGGGCAGAGGATTTCGGCAACCAGTGCGAAGCGCCCAGGTTCGATCAGGCCAACAAACGCTACGTGACAGAGAAGCTGGATGCCGCGCGGGCGGCATTGCGGCCGTACAAGGCGCAGGCGCTACCGGTGGGGTTGGTGGTGTTGGCGGGGGTTGCCTGGATGTGGTTGCGACGGCGCAAGGCCAAGGTGTGAAACAAAAGGGGGCGGCGTTGGCTTCTCGAGGTGTATGACGAGAGAGTTGCAGCGCCTATTAGACCAAGCGCCGCGCGGGCGGCGCTCGGTCGCAAGCGCGCTACGAGGCTACCGCCAACACCTGTCTGCCACAACACAGTCAAGAAGGCGGCCAGGAGCCGCCTCACTGGCTTCAGTTCTGCGCGGTCTTCTGACCGGCCTCCAGCTTCACGGTCTCCTCGAGCGTGAAACGCCCCAACGGGTTCTGCAGGAAGTTCTGGATATTGCTGCGCGAGATGTTGATGTACGGGCTGTAGTACAGGTCGATCCAATGCACGTCCTGCTTGGCCAGCTTCTGCAGGTCCTGGTACATCTGTCCGCGTTTGACCGGGTCGGTCTCCACCCGTGCCGCGGCCACCAGGTCTTTGACCTTGTCGTTGTGATAGCGGGTCATGTAGTTCTGGTTGGTGTCGTGACCAAGCACGAAGGTGGTCTTCTGGTCCGGGTCGAGCACGTCGTTGGTCCAGTACATCACCGACAGGTCGTAGTCGCCATCGACCAGCATCTGCCAGCTCTGGGTCGGGTCGACTTTCTGCAGATTGGCGGTGATGCCGACATCGGCCAGCTGCTTCTGCACCAGCACGGCGATCTGCTCGTCGGCCTCGTTGCCGGCGTTGACCACGTAGTTGACCTTCAGCCCCTCGGCACCGGCCTTCTTCAGCAGTTCACGGGCCTTGGCCGGGTCGAACGGGCGTTGCGGGTTGTTGGCATTGTGGTACAGCGCGCCCTTGGGAATGTACGAATAGGCCGTTTCGCCATGGCCGAAGGTCACGGTTTCCACCAGCGCCTTCTTGTCGATTGCCAGGTCGATGGCCTCGCGTACCTCGACCTTGCCCAGCAGGCCTTTCTCATGGTTGATGAGCAGGTGGTCCTCGCGGGTCGACGGGTCGATATGGATGGTCAGGCTCTTGTCCTTCTGCAGCGCGTCGACGCGGGAGAACGGCACGAAGATCGCCGAGTCCAGCTCACCGGCCTGGACCTTGAGCATCCGCGTGTTGTCGTCGGGGATAGAGATCCACTCGACGCCGTCCAGGCTGACTTTATCGGCCTCCCAGAAGTAGGGGTTCTTCTCCAGGATCACGCGGTCGCCGCGTAGCCATTCCTTGACCTTGAACGCGCCGGAGGTCACCGGCTGCTGGGCGTAGGCTTCCTCGCCGATGGCGTCCATGGCCTTTTTCGACAGGATCGACACGTTGGCGGTGGCCAGTTGCGCGAGGAACGGCACCGACTTGCTCTTCAGGGTCACCACCAGGGTGCGGTCGTCCGGCGCTTCGGCCTTGTCGATGATCTTGTAGGAGTCGGACCACAGCGAGCCGGGGTTGTCGCGGATGCGCAGCAGGGAGAACGCGGCATCACTGGCAGTCAGCGCCGAGCCATCGGAGAACTTGGCTTCGCGGACCTTGAAGGTGTAAGTCAGGCCGTCGTCGGAAATCTTCCAGCTTTCGGCCAGGCCCGGCAGCAGCTTGGTGCCGCTGTTGTCGACGCGCACCAGCACGTCGTAGACGTTGGCGAAGACCCAGCTGTCACGGTTCTGCGCGCTCTTGATCGGGTCGAAGGTAGTGCTCTCCTCGCGGCAGCCGATGGTCAGCACGCCGGCGGCCTGGGCCATGCCGCCGGCCAGGGTGCTGGCGGCCAGCACGGCGGCGGTGAGTAACTTCAATGCGGTGGGTTTCATGCTCAAGCTCCATTTGATGGTTATGTAGGGTGTGTCAGCACGGCAGTCGCGGGTGGACGCAGGCATGGTAGCGGCCACCTTCTGCGTGGCTGGGGGGCATACCTGTGCCGCACTGGGGCAACGCGTGGCGACAACGTGGGTGAAAGGCGCAGCCGGACGGTGGCTGCAGCGGGCTCGGTGGCTCGCCGGCCAGCGGCTGCTGCGGCAGGCGCCGGGCCGGGTCGATGTCGGCGATGGACTGCACCAGCGCGGCGGTGTAGGGATGGCGCGGGTCGTCGAAGACCTCGGCCACCGGGCCTTCCTCGACGATCCGCCCCAGGTACATCACCGCTACCCGGTCGCACAGGTGGCGTACCACGCCCAGGTCGTGGGTGATGAACAGCAGGGCCAGGCCCATGCGCTGGCGTAGTTCCAGCAGCAGGTTGATGATCTGCCCCTGGATCGACACGTCGAGGGCGGCAACGCACTCGTCGGCGACGATCAGCCTCGGCTCGACGGCCAGCGCCCGGGCGATGCCGACCCGCTGGCACTGGCCGCCACTGAGCGAACCGGGCTTGCGCTCGGCAAGTTCCGCGCGCAGGCCGACCAGGCCGAGCAGTTCGGCGACCCGGGCGGGGATCTGCGCGGCGGGCACCTTGCGCTGCACCTGCAGCACCTCGGCGAGGATCTGGCCGATGCGCTGGCGTGGATTGAGCGCGCTGTACGGGTCCTGGAAGATCATCGCGGTCTCGCGGCGCAGACGCTCGATATCCACGCGGTTGCCCTGGCGCATGTCGCTGCCGTCGAACAGCACCTGGCCGCTGCTGGAAGGGGTCAGTTGCAGGATGGCCCGGGCCAGGGTGCTCTTGCCGCAACCCGACTCGCCCACCAGGCCCAGGGCCTGACCGGCGGAGAGGTTCAGCGAAGCGCCGTTGACGGCATTGACTTTGCGTGGACGCAGGTTCAACAGGCCGCCGCCCGGGGCGGGGAACTGCACATGCAGGTCGTTGACCTGCAACAGCGTGGTCATGACAGGCCTCCGGCCAGTAGCGGGGTATGGCAGGCCAGGCGATGGCCGGGGCCGGTGACGCGCAGTTCCGGCAATTGTGCCCGGCAGTCAGGCGTGGCCTGGGGGCAGCGCGGTTCGAAGCGGCATCCTGCGGGCAGGGCGTCGAGCAGCGGCGGTTGCCCGGCAATGGTGTTCATCAGCCCCGCATGCCGCCGCGCCGCAGGGTGACAGGCCAGCAGCCCGGCGCTGTAGGGGTGGCGCGGCTGGCTCAGCAGGGCCTGCTTGGCGCCGTGTTCACACAGGCGCCCGGCGTACATCACGGCGATGCTGTCGCAGGTCTGCGCGACCACGCCGAGGTCGTGGCTGATCAGGATCATCGACAGGCCGCGGCGGTCGCGCAGCTCCAGCAGCAGGCGCAGGATCTGCGCCTGCACGGTGACGTCCAGCGCCGTGGTCGGCTCGTCGGCGATCAGCACCTTGGGGTTGCAGCCCAGGGCCACGGCGATCATCGCCCGTTGGCGCATGCCGCCGGAGAACTCATGGGGATAGCTGTCGACGCGGGTTTTCGGATCGGGGATGCCGACCTGGCGCAGCACTTCGATGGCCTCGGCCCGCGCTTCGCGCCGCGAGGCGCCCTGGTGCAGGCGGATGCCCTCGGCGATCTGCGCGCCGATGCGCATCAGCGGGTCGAGGTGGCTGCTGGGGTTCTGGAAGATCATGCCCAGCTCGCGACCGCGCATACGGAGCATCCCGGCCTCGTCCAGGCGCAGCAGGTCGTTGCCGGCCAGGCGCACGGCCTGGCCTTCGAGGCGCAGGTTGGGCGACGGCAGCAGGCGCATCAGGCCGCGACAGGCCAGGGTCTTGCCCGAGCCGCTTTCACCCACCAGGCCGAGGATCTCACCCTCACCGAGGTCGAACGACAGGCGATCGACGAGGGTGATATCACGTTGGCCGGCGCGGGCGATGACGCTCAGTTCGCGGACCTGGAGCAGGGCAGGGCTCATGTGCGGTCTCCCAGACGCTCGGCGACGCCGTCGGCCAGCAGGCTGAAGCCCATGGCCAGGGTCACCACCGCCAGGCCCGGGAAGGTGCAGATCCACCAGGCGCTGGTAATGAAACTCTGCCCCTCGGCCACCATGGTGCCCCACTCCGGGGTGGGCGGCTGCACGCCAAGGCCCAGGTAGCTGACGGCCGCGCCGTTGAGCAGCACCAGCACGGCGTCCGACATGCAGAACACCACCGAGCCGAACAGGGCGTTGGGCAGCAGGTGGCCGAACAGCACGCGCCGGTGGCTGAAGCCCAGGCTCCTGGCTGCCAGGGCGAAATCGCCTTGCTTGAGTACCAGGATCTGCGAGCGGATCAGCCGCGCATAGGACACCCAGCCGACCAGGGCCATGGCGATGTAGAAGCTGCCCAGGCCCGGGCCGAGGATGGCCATGATCGCTAGCATCAGCACCAGGAACGGGAAGGCCAGGACGATATCGACCAGGCGCATGCAGGCGTTGTCCAGCAAACCGCCGACATAGCCGGAAACCGCGCCGATGCAGGTGCCGAGCAGGAACGGGAAAATCACCCCGATCAGCGCCATCTGCAGATCGATGCGCGCGCCCCAGATCACCCGTGAAAGGATGTCGCGGCCAAAGTTGTCGGTACCGAACGGGTGACCAAGGCTGGGCGCGGCCAGACGCAGGTCGGCGTTCTGCGCCAGCGGATCGAACGGCGCGATCCACGGCGCGCACAGGGCCAGCAGGCACCAGCCGAGGACGATCGCCAGGCCGCAGTAAAGCGTCAGGCGGCCATTGCCCAGGTGCCAGGCCAGGCGCCAGCGCAATGGCAGTGCGGGGCTCTGGCTCATTGGATGTGTACCCGCGGGTCGAGGGCGGTGGTCACCACGTCGGCAATGAAGTTCACCGCCACCGTGGCGCAGGCCAGCACCATTGCCACGCCCTGGACCACCATGTAGTCGCGGGTGAAGATGCCGCGCACCAGCAGCTGGCCGACCCCGGGCAGCGAGAACAGGCTCTCGATCACCACGGTGCCGCTGATCAGCCAGCCGATGTTGACCGCCAGCAGGTTGATGGTGGGCAGCATGGCGTTGGGCAGGATGTGCCGGCGCAGAATCGCGCCTTCCCCCAGGCCCCGAGCGCGGGCTGCGGTGACGTGGTCGGCCTGCAGCTCCAGGAGGATGCTCGCGCGCAGGTTGCGCACCAGCACCGCCGAGAGCGCCAGGGCGATGGTCAGGCACGGCAGTACCAGGTGGTGCAGCTTGTCGGGCCAGGTCCGGCCGTAGCCGGACACCGGGAACAGGCCCCAATGCACGCTGAACAGCAGGATCAGCATCAACCCCAGCCAGAAAGCCGGTAAGCCGAGGCCCGCGGTGGTAAATAGGCGGATCAGGTTGTCGGCCCAGCCGCCCTTGCGCCGCGCGGCGAGGGTGGCCAGCGGCACGGCGATCAGCAACGCCAGCAGCACGCTGCCCAGCACCAGCAACAAAGTGGGCTCGATGCGGCCGGCGATCAGGGGCAGGGCATCGACCTTGTACAGCAGCGATTTGCCCAGGTCGCCGTTGAGCAGGTTCTTCAGGAAGTAGAGGTACTGCACCCAGATCGGCTCGTCGAGGCCGAACTGGGCGCGAATCTTCGCGATCGCGTCCGGCGTGCTGCGCGCCCCCAGCAGCACCCGCGCCGGATCGCCCGGGATCGCGCGCACCAGCACGAAGGTGATGATGCTGATGCCCAATAGCACCGGGAGCAATTGCAACGGACGGATCAGGACGAACCGGTAGCGGGCCAGGCTCATCGATCAACCCCGGTTGCGTTGCAGGAAGTCCAGCAACACCGGGAAATAGGCCTGGGGCTCTTCGTAGAACGGCATATGGCTGCTGTTGGGGAACACATGCAGCTCGGCGCGGCCGTGCAGGGCGAGCTTCATGCGCATGGCGCAGGCCGGCGTCAGTTCGTCGTGCTGACCGGTGGTGATCAGCACCGGCATGCGGAATTCGCCCATCTGTTCGAGGCGGTTCCAGTCCTTGAGGTTGCCGGTATAAAGGAACTCGTTGGGGCCCTGCATGGTGGTGTAGGGGCCCATGTTCCAGTCGCCCAGCGAGCGCTGGATCGGCGCCGGCCATTCATCCAGCCGACAGACGTGACGGTAGTTGAGCAGGGTGATGGCGGCCTGGTACTGGGGGTGGTCGAGATTGCCCGTGGCCTCGTGGCGCTGCATCATCGCCACGGTTTCGCTGCCCAGGGCGCCGCGCAGGCGTGCAAGCTCGGTGATCAGGTGTGGGATGTCGCCGACAGTATTCTCGAGAATCAGACTTTTCAGCGACTGCGGGTGATGGATGGCGTACTCGATCGCCAGCCAGCCGCCCCAGGAATGCCCCAGCATATGCACGCGACCGAGGTCCAGGGCCTGGCGCACCTGCTCGACCTCGGCCACGTAGCGGGTGATGTTCCACAGGCTGTCGTCATCCGGGCGGTCGGAGGCGCCGGTGCCGAGCTGGTCGAAGGCAACCACGCGGATGCCCTGGTCCTTGAGCCAGGCATGGGCGTCGCGCAGGTAGTCGCAGGGCAGCCCAGGCCCACCATTGAGGCACAGCAGCACCTCGTCCCCTGCGCCAAAGCTGTACACCACGAGATTGTGGCCGTCGACCTCTACATCGAACTGCTGGTCAGGTTGCATCTCTCGCCACATCGCTACTCTCCTGTTGGCCATGGCTTGCAGCTATAACTAGCGCAGGAGAATTCGTCGCCTACAAGCTAGTGTTTCCTATAGGTTTCGTCTGGCAGTCCCGCGCCAAGCCGTGGCATTCTACGTGCCGGACTTCGAGATGGAAATGCACGAGGGAACACAGGGAGTGTCAGGTATGCAGGCCAAGGTGGCTGAACTCAATTCCCGTCTGGCGTCGGACGATAGCCTGGACGAACAGATGGACAGCGTCGCCGACCTGGCGGCGCAGCTGGGCTTCGATGCCCTGGTGTACGACTACAGCCCGGTGCCGTTGGACCACACCGGCGAGCTGATCACCCCCGCTGTGGTCCGCCTGCGGCAGACGCCGAAGGACTGGCAAGACCTGTGGTGTTCGGAGGGCTTCTACCAGATCGACCCGGTGCAGCAGGTGGCAGTGTCGTCCATCGGGCCTTTTGTCTGGTCATACCTGCCCAAGGGCGAAACTGTCTTGCAACGTCTGATCGATCGGCGTCATGCCCCGGTGGTCGGCTACCTGCACGATGCGCAATTGACCTGCGGGGTAACCGTGCCCATTCACCTGCCGCGCGGCGGCCTGGCGACCCTGACCGGCCTGCGTCCCCACGCCAGCCAGCGCGACCTGGATGACGCTCGGGAACACCTTGCCGACTTCAGCTTGATCGCCCATGCCCTGCAGGAGGCCGCCCATCCTTTGTTGGCCAAGGAGTCGGCCCCTCGCATCATCCGCCTGACCCGCCGCGAGGTGGAGTGTCTGCGCTGGGCCGCCGAAGGCCTGACGGCGGGGGAGATCGCCGAGAAACTCAATCGCTCGCTGGCGACGATTTCCCTGCACCTGACCTCGGCCATGCATAAGCTGGGGGCCAAGAACCGTGTCCAGGCGGTCGCCCGGGCGGTGCATTACCGCCTGCTCGACCAATAACGTGGCAAAAAAGCCGAAAACCTAGAGAACTCTCTAGTTACGCCGGATCCAGCGTAAGGCTATCGTGTGCTCCATGATTCGCACGGAGCCGGATGAAATGGAACTCACCCAATCGCGTGAAGGTTTTGCCCCCTTTGGCGACTACCAGACCTGGTATCGCGTCACCGGCGACCTGGCCTGTGGCCGCACACCGTTGGTCATTCTGCACGGCGGCCCGGGCTGCACCTACGACTATGTCGATGCCTACAAGGATGTCGCCGCGGGCGGCTATCCGGTCATTCACTACGACCAGCTGGGCAACGGTCGCTCGACCCACTTGCCGCAGATGCCGCCGTCGTTCTGGACGGTGAAGCTGTTCCTCGAGGAGCTCGACAACCTCCTCGAGCACCTGGGCATCAGCCAGCGCTACGCGCTGTTGGGCCAGTCCTGGGGCGGCATGCTCGCCAGTGAACACGCGGTGCGTCAGCCCAGGGGCCTGCGCTGCCTGGTGATCGCCAATTCGCCGGCCGACATGCGCACCTGGGTGCGCGAGGCCAACCGCCTGCGTGAGGAACTGCCCAAGGATGTCCAGGAAACCCTGCTACGCCACGAGGCCGTAGGCGACTACACCGCGGCCGACTACATCGCCGCCACCCAGGTGTTCTACGACCGCCACGTGTGCCGGCTCAAGCCCTGGCCGGAAGAGGTGGCGCGCACCTTCGCCCAGGTGGAGGCCGACCCGACCGTGTACCACGCCATGACTGGGCCCAACGAGTTCCACATCATCGGCAGCACCAAGGACTGGACCATCGTCGACCGCCTGCCGCGCATCAATGTGCCGAGCCTGTTGATTTCGGGCCGCTACGACGAAGCGACGCCGCTGGTGGTCAAGCCGTACCTGGACCTGATCCCAGGCATCCGCTGGGCATTGTTCGAGAACTCCAGTCACATGCCGCATGTGGAAGAGCGGGTGGCATGCATGGGCACCGTGGTCAAGTTCCTCGACGAAAGTCTGTAGCCGCTCGGCGGCCGACAGTTTCCCTTCCTCAGGCCTGTCCGGGTTCAACCCGGCGGGCCTGAGTTTTATCCCCCGCATACACGACGACCTGCTTACCCCTCTGAAGGCCCCAGCGCTATCCTTGATCCATGCCCCGAAGGAGCCGCCATCATGCGTCGGCTGATACTGCTGTTGCTGATCACCGCCATCCCCGGCTGCCAAGCCCCTATGCCAGCCGCCAACCCGCAGATGGCCTGGGTCGACCTCTCGCTGCCATTCCCCAACGATCGCGTCCTGCTGGCCGAACGGCTGGACAATCAGCGCCTGGCCGAGGGCCGTTTCTTCCAGGTCAGCCCCGGCAGCCACGAACTGGTGGTGCGCTTCGATTACGAAACGAACGGCGGAGGCGGGATGAGCATGATGGGTGGAACCACCGTCCGCCAGTGCTACCTCACCCTCGACTACGCCCATTTCCAGGCCGGTCAGCGCTACGTGCTCGAAGCCCGCTCCATGGCCCTGACACCCGAGGCGAGGCTGTACAATGCCGCCCGGGAAATCGTCGCAGAGGTCAGTGAGTTCTACTGTCTGATGTGACCGAGCCCGGTTCATTGACTGTTCGTAAAGGAATTCAATCGTTGTGTGAAGCATGAGTCGTTCGTTGTTCATTTCGCTGGATGGGCCCAAGGGCACCGGCAAGACCACGCTGCTGGAAGCCGTCACCCAAGCGCTGAGGGCGGACAACAGGAAGGTGATCCGCATCTGCGAGAAGAAAAGCGATCCCTACCGGGGCGAAACCATGGCCCTGGTCAACCAGTTCGTCAGGCAACCCTGCCGAGACCTGGAATTGAAGGTTTGTGAGCGCCTGGCGGACAGCCGTGCCTGGATTTCCCGGCACGTGCTGGCCAAGCAGCCGACGGACAGCATCATCCTGATCGATCGCTGGTACCCGTCCGATGCGGCGTTTCGCCGGCTGGTGCCGTTTGCCGAGATCCTGCGGTTGAACATCGAACGCAACGTGCGGGTGCCGGACCTGCATGTGGGTGTTGTTACCGACCCTGAAGTCTCGTGGAACAGGGCAGCAGCACGGTCGCGGGGGTTGAGCAGCACGGTGATGCACGCGCTGGAGGAGCATGTCGCATGCACCGAAGCGTTCGAGCGAGTGGTTGCCGATCAAGGGTGGGTTTTGTGTCGTAACGAAGGAACGCTTGAAGAGGCGACAAGGGCGTTGGTATCTGAGATCCGTCGCCTGCTTTGATTGTCCTGATTTTCACTCCATCGGTGAAAGTGTTCACGCGCATCGCCGGTTTTTCCCAAGCGCCGGGCACGCCAGACTGGCTGGCAATCAACTGACCAGGAGCTTGATGTGAACAAACAAGACCATCCCCTCGTTTCCCTTGCCATCCTCAAGGCCAAGCCAGGCCAGGCGGGAGCCCTGAAAGAGGCCTTGCTGGCCCTGATCGAGCCGACCCGGGCCGAGCCCGGCAACCGTGATTACATGTTGTTCGAGCGCAGCGATGAGCCCGGGACGTTTTACATGCGTGAAGCGTTCGACCATCAACAGGCCCTGGACACCCACCTGGCCACCGAACACTTTCAACGTTTTGCCGAGCAGGCTGACCGGCTGCTGGCGGAGCCGTTGCAACTGATCTTCCTTGACCCAGTGTCCAGCGTCGTTGCGCCCCATCCCTGACAAGCCTGCGAGTCACCAGGGAATCGGCCTGCCATCCCAGGCCCAGAAGGTACCGGTCTGCGATGGTCCGTGCTGGCCGACAAGTTCGAGGATGCAACGGGCGGCAAACGCTGGCGAGAACAGCTTTTCGATTGGCACATTGCCCTGGAAGGGGCGCGAGAGCTGGGTGTCAGTGGTCCCGGGGTGCAAGGCAAGGACTGTCGACGCGGGATTGAGCCGTTTGAGTTCGATGCTGGCCGTGCGCAACAGCTGGTTGAGCGCGGCCTTGCTGGCGCGGTAGCTGTACCAGCCGCCAAGGTGGTTGTCGCCGATCGAGCCGACCCGGGCCGACAGGGCGGCGAAGGTGACCGGTTGCTGGCGCAGCAATGGCAGCAGGTGCTTGAGCAGCAGGATAGGGGCGAAGCAGTTGCTGACGAAGCTGGCTTGCAACCCTGCCATGTCCAGTTGCGCCAGCGACTTCTCGGCGCGTACCGGAGGCTCGTGGAGCACGCCGAGAGTACTGATGACCAGGTTCAACTGCGCACAGCTGGCCTGGACCTGCGCTGCCAGTGCTTGCAATGCCTGTTCATCCCGAGCATCGCAGTCGATGCGCATCAACCTGTGGCCATGTGTCAGGGCCAGAGTATCGAGCAGGGGGCTACGGGTTGCCTGGCGCGACACGGCGATCAGCAGGCCCACGTCTTCGCGTGGCAGCAGTTGTTCGCACAGGGCTAGGCCGATGCCTTGGCTGGCGCCGCAGACCAGCACGTTTGCGGGGCTGTGCAGGTTGGTGATGAGGCTCATCCGAGGTGCTCCCTGGTATGAATCGAGCTGCCCTTAATTTCTATACAGCATTGGAATTTATCTGTACAAAACCATAATCTTGTACAAAATTTGTTTTCTGTACAGGTTTGTCATGGTTTCCACCGGACGATTGACCTGCCTCTGCCTGCTGCTGATGTCGCTTACCTCGGTCAGCGCGGACTGGCGAGCCACGCTTCCGGCGGCGCAACGGCTGGGTGAAGGCGAGTTCACCTGGTTCGGCCTGCGCCTGTACAGCGCCCGTCTGTGGGCCGACGGACCGGTGCTGGACTGGAGTCGGCCATTCGCCCTGGAGCTGACCTACCACCGGTCGTTGTCCCGTAAAACGCTGGTCAAGGCCAGCGTGGAAGAGATGCGCCGTCTTGGCGCCGGCAGCGTCACGGCGCAACAGCTCGACGCATGGTCCCGTGAGATGCAAGCGGCATTCGTGGATGTGCGTCCCGGTATGCGCATCACGGGGGTGTATCTCCCGCAAAAGGGCTGCCGCTTCTACATCGATGGCCGGCTGCGCCATGAAGTGGCCGACGTGGCTTTTGCCCAGGCCTTCTTCGCCATCTGGCTGGACCCGCGGGCTCGGGATCCGCAACTGCGTCAGCGCCTGCTCGGCCTGGCCGGCAACGATCGAGGACACTGAACATGTACAAAGCATTGTTGTTGGCCGGGTGCCTGTTGCTGGGCAGCTGCGGCAACGTCGGCGTCGAGCACTACGCCGGCGAGCAACCCAAGCTGGACCTGGCGGCCTTCTTTTCGCGCCCGGTGCAGGCCTGGGGCATGTTCCAGAAGCGTTCCGGGGAGGTAGTGAAGCGTTTCCATGTGCGTATCGACAGCCGCCGCGACGGCGATCGACTGATCCTCGACGAGCAATTTCTCTACAGCGACGGTACCCGCCAGCAGCGCACCTGGACGCTGGTCCCCGAGGGCCCTGATCGCTGGCGTGGCACCGCTGGCGACGTGATCGGCGAGGCCCGTGGCGAAGTGGCCGGCAATGCGCTGCGCTGGCGTTACCAACTGGACCTGCCTGTCGACGGGCGGCACTGGCAGGTAGACCTGGACGACTGGATGTACCTGATGGACGACGACACCCTGATCAACCGCTCGCGCATGAGCAAGCTGGGCGTGGAGATCGGCCAGATCACCCTGTTTTTCCGCCGCCTGCCGGCGGGCACGCCCTGATTCCGGATACTTTCAACGTCGCAGCGCGAGGCGTACCAGCAAGGGCAGTGCCAGTGCCCAGACCGGCACCAGCAGCCAGCCTGTCACCACAGGCCCCAGCGGCAAGGCGACATCGGCCAGCCTGGCACCGCCCACGTACGCCAGCGGGCCACCCAGCGCGCCAACTGCCGCACCGCGCCAGAACGGCCGCCCCGCCCAGGCCAGGCTGTGGCGCAAGCCGCTGGCCAGCACCAGCCACAGCAACGCCAGCCACAAGGGCAGTGGCCAAGCCTCGAAACGAAACAACCCTATCGCCCCCAGCAGGCCGTCCAACATGCAACCGACCAAGGTCACGCGTAACAGTGTTCTGACTTCGGTGTTGCGGGCAGGGCACAGTTTCAAATGCATGGCCAGGCCCAGCGGCACCAGCAGCAATAGCCAGGGGGTCGTTGCACCCAGCACGCAGGCCCACCAGCCGACCTGCAACCACAGCGCATTGGCGATCAGCCAGCGGGCGGGCATCGTCAGTGCCCGGGCAACGGCGCCCGCCGCGCCTGGGGCGCCGCCCACAGCAGTTGCGCCACGCCAATGGCCCGCTCTTCGAACCCCCCCTGGCAGTAGCACAGGTAAAACTCCCACAGTCGCTGAAAAGCCTCGTCATAACCCAGCGCTGCCAGTGTGGTGCGCGCCTGGCGCAGGTTGTCGCGCCAATGTCGCAGGGTCAGGGCATAGTCGACGCCGAAGTCCTCCAAGTGTACGAGGTTGAGCGCGGTGCGATGGCTGGCGGTGTCCAGCAGCACGCTCAGCGAGGGCAAGGCGCCGCCGGGGAAGATGTAGCGCTGGATAAAGTCCACCGAACGCCGCGCCTGGGCGTAGCGCTGGTCACGGATGGTGATGGCCTGCAGCAGCATCAGCCCGTCGGGCTTGAGCAGTGACGCGCACTGGCGGAAGTACACCGGCAGGTAGCGGTGGCCCACGGCTTCGATCATCTCGATGGAGACCAGCTTGTCGAAAGTCCCGGTCAGGTCGCGGTAGTCATCGCACAACACCGTTACCCGCTGCTCCAGCCCAAGGGCCTTCACCCGTTGCAGGGTGTAGGTGTACTGCGCCTGCGACAGGGTCGTGGTGGTCACCCGGCAGCCATAGCAGGTGGCCGCGTGGATCGCCAGGCTGCCCCAGCCGCAGCCGATCTCCAGCAGGTGATCCTGCGCACTGAGCTCGAGCTTCTGGCAGATCCGCTCCAGCTTGCGCCGCTGAGCCTGCTCCAACGATTGCCCGGGGTACTCGAACTGCGCGGCCGAATACATCATGGTCGGGTCCAGCAGTTGCTCGAACAGGGTATTGCCCAGGTCGTAATGGGCCAGGATGTTGCGCCGGGCGCCGCGCCGGTTGTTGCGGTTCAGCCGGTGCAGCAGCCGTAGGGCAGGGCGGCCCAGGCGCGCCAGGCCGCCCTCGAGGGCGTCGAGCACATCGAGGTTGGCCACGAACAGGCGGGTGACCAACGCCAGGTCCGGGCTGCGCCAGTAACCATGGATGTAGGCTTCGCCCGCACCGACCGAACCATTGCCGGCGATCAGGCTCCAGGCGGCGTCCTCGAGAATCTCCACCTCGGCCTGCAGCGCGCTGCCGGGATCGCCGAACGCCCACTGCCGACCATGGCAGAGCAGCCGCAAATGGCCATGGCGCAGCTTGCCCAGCTGGGCGAGCACGGCGTTGCGCGCCAAGCCGCCAAGCAACGGCGCCAGGCCCGTGGACTTGCTAACGCTCAGGGTCGGATCGGACATGATCGGGGTCCTCGCAGGGGTGGCCGAGCGCCAGGTCGTCCCGGCTGGCGGTGTGGTCGTGGATGGGCATGCGTTTGACGAACAGGCACAGGGCTTGCCAGTAGATGGCCGTAACGGTGCGCAGGCTCATCCAGGGAAAGGCCAGGATGTAGCCATGCACGGCTTTGCGATCCAGCGGTCGGCGCTTCAGGGCCAGGTCGGCCTCGAACACTTTCTGGCCGCCTTGCCAGTTCTCCATGTGGATGCGTACCTGCGCCGGGTCCAGGTGAAAGCGCAAGCGATAGTCCATGTCCAAGGGCATGAACGGCGACACATGAAAGCGCTTGGCCATGGCGAACGTTTTCGCCTGATCGCCGTGCGTCGGCAGCACGTAGTGGAAACGCTGACGCCACGGGGTATTGCGCACCTCCAGCAGGATCGCCGCCAGGTGCCCGTCGCGGTCATGGCAGAAATAGAAGCTCACCGGATTGAACGACAGCCCCCAGCAGCGCAGCTGGGCCAGCAGGCGTACCGGCCCGTCGGGCATTTGCCCCGTGGCCTGGCTCACCAGCAGGCGTGCGGCCTGGGCCAGCGACTGACCTTGGCGGGTGAGGGTCGGCAGGTAGTCGGTTTCGCGCCAGCACAGCGGGGCCAGGCGCCAACGTCCCAACCAGCGCGACAGGCCCATCAGCCAGGCCTGCTCGTCCAGATCCAGGTAGAACAGGCCGATCCGGTAACGGAAGGCATGAGGCCTTGGGCTCAGGCGCCGATGACTGAGCCAGCCCAGGCACAGGCCGCTGTTCACAGCTGTTCTCCAAAGTGCCTGGCCACCTGCAACGCACTGACGACACCATCCTCATGGAAGCCGTTGCCCCAGTAGGCGCCGCAGAAGTAGCTGTGCTGCTGGCCTTGCAGTTGTGTTTGCCGGGCCTGCGCGGCGGATGCCGCCAGGCTGTACTGCGGGTGGGCGTAGCTGAAGCGGGCGAGGATCTGCGCAGGGTCGATCAGCGCGGTCTGGTTCAGGCTGACGCAGAAGGTCGTCGCTGCCTGGAGACCCTGCAGGATGTTCATGTTGTAGGTCACCGCGGCCGGCGCCTGCTCGGAGCCGCCCAGCCGGTAGTTCCAGCTGGCCCAGGCGTTGCGGCGGCGTGGCAGCAGGCGGGTGTCGGTGTGCAGCACCACGTCGTTGTCGGCATAGCCGATGGCGCCCAGCACCGCACGCTCCTGCACGCTCGGGGCTTCCAGCAGGGCCAGAGCCTGGTCGCTGTGGCAGGCGAACACCACGTTGTCGAAGCGCTCGGTGCCGGCGTCGCTGGACAGGGTGACACCGCCTTCGTCGCGACCGACCCGCTGCACCCTGCAGTCGAGGCGGATACGCTCGGCGAAGGTTCGGCAAAGCGGGGCGACATAGCTGCGCGAGCCGCCCTCGACCACACGCCACTGCGGGCGCTGGTTCACCGAGAGCAAGCCATGGTTGCGGCAGAAGCGCACGAAGAACGCCAGCGGGAAGCTGTGCATGTCGGCACGGGACATCGACCAGATCGCCGAGCCCATGGGCACGATGTAATGCTCGATGAACCGCAGGCCGTAACCGCGCTCGTGAAGATACGCGCCCAAGGTGGTGGTGGCGTCGATACGCTGTTGTTCCAGGTCGGCGAGGGCCTGTCGGTTGAAGCGCAGGATATCGCGCAGCATGCCCCAGAAGCCTGGCGACAGGAGATTGCGGCGCTGGGCGAACAATGTGTTCAGGTCGTGCCCGTTGTATTCCAGGCCACTGCGCGGGTCATGCACGGAGAAACTCATTTGCGTCGGCTGCGAGGCAACCCCGAGTTGTTCAAGCAAGCGGATGAAATGGGGATAGGTCCAGTCGTTGAAGACGATGAACCCCGTGTCGATGGCATGGCGCTCGCCACGCCAGACCACGTCGATGGTGTGGGTGTGGCCACCGATCCAGCCGGCGGCTTCGAAAACCGTCACCTCGTGCTTGCGTGACAGCAGGTAAGCGCAGGTCAGGCCTGCGATGCCGCTGCCGATGATGGCTATGCGCATGATTGCTCAGTCCGCTTCTCGGCGTGCCAGACGCCGGCCCAATGCCAGGCGCGCCCGCGCCGGCAGCGCGCCGAGCAGGCGCAATCCCCAGGTGAACAGGCTCGGAAAATTGATTTCCAGCGGCCGGCGCGGCAGCCGCCTGGCGATATGCCGGGCGGCGCGCTGGGCCGACCACAGCTGCGGCATCGGGAAGTCGTTGCGCCGGGTCAGCGGTGTGTCGACGAAGCCTGGGCTGACCAGTGTGACGTCGATACCTTGCTGCGCCAGGTCGATGCGCTGCGATTCCACCAGGTAGCGCACGGCGGCCTTGGACGCGCCATAGGCGCCGGCCCGGGGCAGGGCCAGCCAGGTTACCGAGCTGCCCATCACCACCAGGTGAGGACGTGCGCCGGCCCGCAGCAGGGGCAGGGCGGCCGCCAGGCAATGGCTGAGACCCAGCAGGTTGGTGCGCATCACGCGCTCGACCAGCTCCGGGTCGAACCGGCCGGGCTCCAGATACTCGCAGGTACCCGCGTTGAAGATCGCCAGGTCCAGGGCGCCCCAGGCCTGACGGATGCGGTCTGCTATGTGCGCGACCTGCTTGGGATCGTCCAGGTCACCATTTGCCAGCAGCACCTGCCCGGGAAAGCGCTCGGCGAACGGCACCAGTTGCTCGGTCCGGCGCCCGCCCAGGGCAACCTGGTGGCCTTGCTCCAGCAGGCACTGCGCGAGCGCCGCGCCGATGCCGCTGCTGGCACCGGTCAACCAGCAGCGGCTCATGCCAACCGCCCCTTGAGCCAGCGAATCGCCCCGCCCATCAGCGGAATATGCTCGTAGAGCAGGGCGCCGGCGTCGAAGAAGTCCTGGTGGAAATGCACCCGGTCGCGCCATTGCAGGTAGCTGCAGCCTTGCAGGGAAACCGGGCGACCGCCGGCCAGCCGCGGGTGACGAAACTGCAGGGTCCAGCGCAGGTAGCCCTGTCCGGGCATCACCTCGTCGGCACCGGCGAAGACATAGCGGATGTCATGGGCGTTGGCGTACAGCTGGGCGAAGTAAGCCCGCAGGTCCTTCAGCCCATCGATCCGATGCAGCGGGTCGCGGAAAGTGATGTCTTCGCTGTACAGGTTTTCCAGCGCATCGAGGTGGTCCCCATCGAGCTGGGCAAAGCGCTCGGCGAATTGCTGCAGGTACGTTGACATGCTCGGCTCCGGGCAACCCTGTACAGCCTGGTATTTTTGTACAGGTATATTGGAAGCCTACGATTAAATCTGTACAAGTCAACGTCCTTGTACAGATATTTTGCTCAGCGCCCGGCCGCCTCCAGTTGACGACGCAGGTCAGCGACCTCGGCTTCCAGCTCGCGCACCCGTTGCTCGGCGGCGACCTGCGCCGAAACGTCGTGCTGGATGCCGATGTAGTAGGTCAGCTGGTCTGCCTCGTTACGCACCGGGGTGATGGACAATTCATTCCAGAACAGGCTGCCGTCCTGGCGATAGTTGCGCAGCACCTGACGGCAGGGCTGGCCCGCGCGGATCGCCTCGCGGATCGCTGCGATGCCCGGCTGCTGCTGATCCTGGCCCTGGAGAAAGCGGCAGTCCTGGTAGAGGATATCGTCCGCGCAGTAGCCGGTGAGGCGCTCGAAGGCGGGGTTGGCGTAGATCAGGATGCTGTCGTGGCCCTCCTGCTCGGCGACGACGATGCCATCGTTGGAGTGCTCGACCATCAGTTGCAGGAGTTTTGCGTTGATCATTGGGGCCACCCACGGAAAATCCTAAGCGGTATACCGGTCGCAACGAATGCGAAGCGCCAGCGCCATTCGCTACATAATGGCCTACCTGTGCTCGCCGCAGTAGCGAATGGGTTTAGAATGTGTCACCTCTCCGACGACCCCTCGCGATGACCGACGCCACCTCACCCGATTTACTGCCTATGCGCGACGTGGTCAGCCTGACCGGCATCAATCCGGTGACCTTGCGTGCCTGGGAGCGGCGCCACGGGCTAATCCGCCCGCAACGCACCGAGGGTGGCCATCGCCTGTACACGCCTGGCGACGTACAGCGCATCCGCGACATCCTGCACTGGACAGCCAACGGCCTGCCGATCAGCAAGGTCGGCGAAATGCTCGCCGCCCAGCACCACGCTCCCGTACAGCAGGACTCGGCCTTCCACGATTGGCGCGCCGCCGTGAAACGGGCGGCGATGGCATTCGATGCATGGGCGCTGGAAGGTGTCCATGGCCAGCTGTTCACGCTTCTGCCCAAGGCCATCGTGCTGCGTGAAGTGCTGCTGCCGGTGTGGCAGGAAATGGCGGCGGGCAGGGCTTTCGGGGAGCGCAGCCAATGGTTGTTCCTCGACTCGTTCCTGCGCGCCCGCCTGCTGCTGCGCCTGCAGATGAATCAGGCCGATGCGCCTAGGGTGCTGCTGGCCGGTACCGAGGGGCATGCCGAACTGCCGTTGCTGTGTACCGGCCTGCTGCTGAGCGGCGAGCAACAGCGCGTCGACGTGCTCGGCTGCGGGCAGCCGCTGGAGGAACTTCCCCTGGTGTGCGCGGCGACCCAGCCAGCGGCGCTGGTGATCGCGGTGCAGGGGCCGGTGAGCGCCGGCCTGGCCAGGCGACTGCGCGCGTTGCAGATGGAGATTGCCTGCCCGCTGGCCCTCACCGGGGTGGCGGATTCGCAAGCGGCGTTGCAGGGCATCCCGCTGCGTATGCTGGACGAGCAGGGGGATGATGTGGCGGGGATGCTCAACGCCTTGCTCAGGGGCGCCCTGGACCTGTAACAGCAGGGCGCTGGCCTCACAAGCGCGGTTCCTCGGCGACCTGAACCTGATGCTGGCGCCCGCCCTGCAAGGCCTTGGCCTGGTCGATGTTTTCGAGGACATGGTCAAGGAGCAACTGGAACGCGGCCAGCTGCTGCAAGTGCTGGGCGACTGGTGTCACTACTACCCTGGAGCGCTGATGGCTGTTTTTGCAGAACGGGCTTTCACAGCGTAATTGGCAGCGGCAGGTAGCGGGCAGGGCGTGCAACGGCTCGCACTCAGTGGATGGCCACCGGGTTGATATTGACCTGGGTCGACCCCTTGTACAGCGGCTGGCCCAGTACGAACAGGAACTCGAAGGCCTTGTCGCGCACCAGCGCCCGGGTATCGATCAGTTCCAGGTTGTAGATGCCGCGCTTGGCCAGCATGTACTGGTTGACCGGAAACTCTTCGCCGGTGGGGTTCGGGTAGACCTCCGAGGCCCAGGTGTCACCGCCGAAGGCGACGATGCCCTGGTCGGCCAGCCACTCGGCCGCCGGCAGGTCAATGCCCGGCTCGGTGGCGAGGAACTGCTGGTTGTCCTTGCCGATCAGTTCCAGCCAGCCGGTGTTGAACAGCACCACGTCGCCCTTGCGCAGGGTGATGCCTTGTCGCTTCAGTACCGTCTTGATGTCGTTGACGGTGAACGACGTACCGCCCGGCACGATGGCCTTGCCATAGTACGCGGTCATGTCCAGCACCACGCCACGGGTGACCATCGGCGGCACTTTTTCCACACCAAGCTTGGTCACACCTTCGACGGTGACGAAGTCGGCGGCCTTGTTGCCGTTGTAGTAGACGTTGTCGATACCGATATGGCCGATGCCGTTGAGCTGGGTACCGACGCCGGTCCAGCCGTTGACCAGTTCATCGTTGAAGCTGAATTTGTTCTTGCCCAGGGTCTGGCCGGCCTGTTCGCCGGGCTGGATGTTGTAGAGGTGGAAGCTGCGGTGGCGGAAGGCGGGCAAGTCCTTGCTGACGGGGACTGCGAGGGGGTAGGTCTTGCCGGTTTTGACCAGGCTGATGGCTTGCTTGACCACCTCGGGGCTGAGGAGGTTGGCGGCGCCGATTTCGTCGTTAGGGCCGTAGGGGGAGGATTGCCAATCGGTGGCCTGGGTGGTTTGGGCGGTGCTGACCAGGGCCAGGGTGACTAATAGGGGTTTGAAATAGTGCAATTTGTGGGCTCCTGAACGGGGAGGGATGTCAGGGGCGGATTCTGGGTGGAGGTGGAAAGCGGAAAAAGCCGTTGGCGGGACAAGGAGTTTTGCGTGTGGAGCAAGAGAGATTCGGGCGGCAGCTGGCATGAACAACCCAAAGCATGGCCCCGGCTCGATGCAGGCCTGGGACGAGGGGGCCATGCGCCAATGTCAGCGGCCCAGCGCTGCGATCAACTGCTCGTTGAAGGCCGGGATATCGTCCGGCTGGCGACTGGTGATCAGGTTGCCGTCCACCACCACCTGTTCATCGACCCAGTTGCCGCCGGCGTTGCGGATGTCATCCTGCAAGGTCTTGTAGCTGGTCATCCGCTTGCCCTTGGCCAGGCCGGTCGAGACCAGCAGCCACCCGCCGTGGCAGATCACCGCCAGCGGCTTGCCCGCGGAATCATGGCTTTTCACCAGCTTCTGCGCGCCAGGTATCAGCCGGATCGTGTCGGAATTCTGTACGCCGCCGGGCAGCACCAGGGCATCGTACAGATCGAGGTGGGCAGCCTCGAACGTTGCATCCACGGCAAATTCATCGGCGGGCTTGTCGTGATTCCAGCCGCGCACGGTCCCTTCCTTTTCGCTCAGGATATCGACCACCGCGCCATGTTTTTCCAGGGCTTCACGAGGGCCAGTCAACTCCACCTGTTCGAATCCGTCGGTGACCAGAAAGGCCACGCGCTTGCCATTCAGTTGTGCATTCATCGTCGTGTCTCCTTTTTTGATAGGTCTGAAAGGGCAGGCCCCGGGGCTGGCGTGAAGTTCCAACGGATTCCCGGAAGGCTGGCATCACTTCTTGCCAGGCAGCACTGCACCCAGCACCTGCTTGGCCGTCTGCACGATCACGCCGGCCTCGTCAGGGTCGCCCTTGAGCAGGGTGCTGGCGAATTTCTTCGCCTGTTCCAGCTTGATGTGCGGGGGCAGCGGCGGCACGTTGGGGTCGGTCTTGAATTCGATCAGCACCGGGCGGTCGGCGGCCAGGGCCCGTTCCCAGGCACTGGCGACCTCGTCCTCGCGCTCGACGAAGATGCCCTGCAGGCCGATGGAAATGGCAAACAGGTGGTAAGGCACGTCGGGTATGGACTGGGACGCCTCGAACTTCGGGTCGCCTTCCATGACCCGCTGCTCCCAGGTGACCTGATTGAGGTCTTCGTTGTTGAACACGGCGCAGATCCACTTGGGGTTTTCCCATTGCTGCCAGTACTTGGCCACGGTGATCAGCTCGGCCAGGTTGTTCATCTGCATCGCACCGTCGCCCACCAGGGCGATCACCGGGCGCTGCGGATAGGCGAACTTGGCGGCGATCGCATAGGGCACGGCGGCGCCCATGCACGCCAGGCCGCCGGACAACGAACACTGCATGCCCTGGCGGATCATCAGGTCACGCGCGAACCAGTTGGCGCAGGAGCCGGAGTCACTGGTGACGATGGCCGCGTCCGGCAGGCGTGGGGAGAGCTCATGCACCACCCGCTGCGGGTTGATCGGGTCGGCCTTGGCCAGGGCGCGTTTTTCCAGGGTCTTGTCCCAGCGCGCGCGCCAGCCTTCGATCTTCTTGCGCCAGCGCCGGTCGGGCTTGTGTTCGAGCAAGGGCAACAGCGCATGCAGGGTTTCGCCGGCGTCACCGACCAGGTTGACCTCCATCGGGTAGCGCAGGCTGAGCATGTCGGGCTGCAGGTCGATCTGCACGCCACGGGCCTGGCCTTCCTTGGGCAGGAATTCGGAGTAGGGAAAGCCGGAGCCGATCATCAGCAAGGTGTCGCATTCAGTCATCAGCTTGTAGCTCGGCTCGGTGCCGAGCAGGCCGATGGAACCGGTGACCCAGGGCAGGGTGTCCGGAAGCACGGCCTTGCCCAGCAGCGCCTTGGCCACGCCCGCCCCGAGCTTTTCGGCCACCGCCTCCACTTGTTCGCTCGCCTGCAGTGCGCCGGCACCGACCAGCATGGCCACCTTGCGCCCGGCATTGAGCACGTCGGCGGCCTGCTGCAGGTCAGCCGAGTAGGGCAGCACCCTCGGCTTGCTGTAGCCGACGCCAGAATGCACGGTGCCGTGGGCCCTGGCGGGCGCTTCATAGGGCAGGTCCTGCAAGTCATTCGGCAGAATGATGGCGGTTACTCTGCGCTCGCCCACGGCCGTGCGCACGGCGCGGTCGAGCAGGTGCCGTACCTGGGCAGGGGTGGACGCCTGCTGCACGAACGCCCCGGCCACGTCCTTGAACATCGACAGCAGATCCAACTCCTGCTGATAGTGCCCGCCCAGCGCCGCCCGTGCCTGCTGGCCAACGATGGCCAGCACCGGCTGGTGGTCCATGCGCGCATCGTACAGCCCAGTGAGCAGATGCGAGGCACCGGGGCCCGAGGTGGCGATGCATACCCCTAGCTCACCGGTGAACTTGGCGTGGGCGCTAGCCATGAACGCGGCCATTTCCTCATGGCGGGCCTGAATGAACGCGATCTTACCGTTGGCCCGGTTCAACGCGCCGAACACACCATTGATGCCGTCGCCCGGGTAACCATAGATACGCCGCACGCCCCACCGGTACAAACGCTCGACCAGGAAGTCACCTACCGTCGTTGTCATCGTCGTGTCCCTGTCAGTGATGGATAGGGTCTGGACTGGATCGCGAAGGCGAAAGTTTCACTGGGTGTACCTGGTCGCCCGGCAGGAACCTCGACACTGGCAGCGCATTCTCAAGGGTATTGCCCGACTTCATCGCGAGGCCCTCATGTTTACCCTCGACAGCACCACCCAGCCGCAAAGGACGCTGCATTTCGCCGATGACGGCGCGACGCCGAACAGCCGCTTCGCCGTGTTGCTCTACCGCCTGCACCTTGCGCCGGCTGATGACAACGCCGGCGCCTTCGAGGCGTTGTTCGCCGCCCACCAATGGACGCCGTTGTGGCGCGACGGCATCTTCGACTATCAGCATTTCCACCCCAATGCCCATGAGGTGCTGGGGGTGGCCTGCGGGCAGGCACGGGTGACACTGGGCGGCGAGGGCGGCCAGACGTTGACCGTGAAAGCGGGCAATGTTTTGGTCCTACCGGCTGGCACCGGCCATTGCTGTGTCGAGCACAGCGAGGACTTCCTGGTGGTGGGGGCTTATCCGCTGGGGCAGGAGAAGTACGAAATTCAGCGGCCCGAGGACGGCGCGCACGACCAAGCGCTGGCGCGCATCGCCGCCGTGCCCAGGCCAGCGCAAGATCCGGTGACCGGCGCACGAGGCGCCCTGATGACGCTATGGCGCTGATCATCGGCCAACGGCGTTCAGGCCTCTTTGAAGCGCAGCATGTCTTCCTGGGGTAACGCGGTGACCTTGATCGCCCGCACCGGCACGGCAAACTTGGCGCCGATCCTGGAGAAACGCTCCAGCAGATGGAAATTGATGGCCTGCTGGATATCCATGTACAGGTTGTAGCCTGGGTCCTTAACGATATACACGCACTCGAACTCCAGCGCCTCCTTGCCGAAGCCACGCAGGTGGGCGCGGTCGAAGCGTGCCTGGCCCTGTGCCTTGATTGCCTCTTCGATGATGCCGGGTGCCTTCTTCACGGCATCGGTGGGGGTGTCATAGGACAAGCCGAACTCGAACACGATGCGTCGCTCCTGCAGGCGCTTGTAGTTCTGGATGGTGCTGCTGATCATGCTGGCGTTGGCCATGACGATCTGTTCGCCGCCCAGGCTGCGGATGCGCGTGGTCTTCAGCCCGACATGCTCCACGGTGCCGGCCAGGGGGCCGACGACGATGAAGTCCCCCACCTCGAAGGGCTTGTCCACGGCGATCGACAGCGAGGCGAACAGGTCGCCGAGGATGTTCTGTACCGCCAGCGCCACGGCGATGCCACCCACCCCGAGGCTGGCGACGAAGGCGGTGATGTTCACCCCGAGGTTGGACAGCATGGCCAGCACCACCACCGACCACAGCAGCACCCGCGCGCCCCAGGCGGACAGCGTGGCCAGCGCGCTGCCCTGGTTCAGCCCGTCGCCGCCGTGCCGGGCGAAATAGCGGCGCAGGCCCAAGGCGATGGCGCGGTTGGCCCACAGGCCGATTTGCAGCGCTGCCACCACGAACCACAGGCTGCCCACCCGGGCCAGCCAACGCTCGGGCAAATCGAGCATGCCCAGGCCCACCAGCAGCGAGGCGAGCAGCAGCAAGGCATTGCTGGTGCCGTCGAGCACCTTGGCCAGCACCTGGCTGAACGCGCCGTCGTGTGCGGACCAGCGGCGTACCCGCCGCTGCACAAAGCTGATCGCCGCCCGCGCCGCGACAAAGGTCAGGGTGGCGACGCCCAACGCCAGCAGCAGGTTGAGGATGGAGATACCGAATAGCGTGGTATCGGTGAACAGTTCAATGATGCGGTCATTCATGAGTGGCTCGCCTCCTGGTTGCCCTCGGTGATGTACAGCGTCCTTTCATCGGACGTCGAGGTGCGGCCAGAGGTCGATCGGATTTTCACGGCCGCTTTTCGAGAACGTCTTGACCCCGCCAGCGCGCCACCGTGTTACAGCAGCTGCCATTCGTCCGAGACTTGCGACTTGGTCTGAACGCCCAAGGGGTAAAGCGCCCTTATTCAAGTCGAACACGCGCTGTTTACCTTCCAATAAAAATTTTGCCCGAGGCCTTTGTAAAATGGTGACCACCCCCACCGATCTGGAAGTGGCAATGGAAATCGGCATCAGCGAAACCGAGGTCAAGCGCTATCGGGGCGATACCTTTCTGCTGGGTGACGGCGCATGGCTGATCCATTTCGGATACACCATGCCCAAGGAATTGCGTGCGCGCCTGACCGGCAGCTTTACGCTGATCTTCAAGCCTGGCATGGCTGTCAGCGACAGGCGCAGACCGGGGTAGGGCGCACCTACGCCTGGTACGCTTACCGACGCCTGCGTTCAAGTGCCGCCAGCACCCAGCCCGCTACGAATCCGAGGGCCAGGGCGGCTGCCAGGATGCCTGCGGGGTGGCGTTGCAGGCGCTCGACACCCGCCACCAGACGTCGTCCCTGCACCGCTGCAAAGGCTGGAACTTCGGGTGCCGATGGCTGCTGCCCGGGCTGTTCGACTTCACCGGCACCCTCGTCAGGGGGCCAATGCTCCAGGCGCGACACTGCCAGGGAAGTGCCATCGGCCAAGGTCAGCACCAGGTCCTTGATCTCACCCGCGATGCGGTTGGCGAACACAGGCTCGCCCGTGGCATCGAGGTTGTCATAGATAAATCGCCGCCCCTCCAGCCATCCCACGGCGGTCAGCAGTTCCGGCCCCAGATAGTACTTGCCGTCGAGAAAGAAGCCGGTGAACGGATGCACCCGCTCGAGGTTTTCCACGGCATAGCGTTCTCCCTGCTTCATACCGGTGGCGGGATCGATCATGGCAGCACGCTCCGTGTGTCTGTAGCGCTGAACACACGGCCGTTCCTACTCAGGACGAGCGGATCCGCATGCATTTCGATACGGACTTCGCCGGTACCGCGACAGATCGAAGCTCTCATGGGTTGAATCTCCTGCACGCTGTGGGGACGGTCTATGCAGGGGAAGCCAGGGAGCGCGTTAAAGTTCAAGCGCAGATCACCAGCGGCATTTGCGTCGCGCCAACCGTCCAGACGGCTGGAGGGAACCTCGTACGACGCACAGGCATCTTCCGTCAAAGAAAGCAGGGCGGCTCGAGATGAATGCCTTCAGCGACCCGATGACCCCGGCGCAATGCCGGCTGGCAGCGATCAACCACTGGTTCGACACCTACGACAACCACGCCCTGCGTCGGCACTGTCCAAGTACCTATCACGATGAACTCCTGCGCCAGGCGGACGAGATGGACCGGCTGCGATTGATCGACTGGACTGAGTGGCGCGACCTGCGCCGGCTTGCCGATCGGGCGTTCGTGAAGGCGGTGGCCGGCGCGGATTATCACCTTGTGTAGCTGCCTGGACAGTGCCGACCATTCGTCCAGCCGATCGCACTTCGCTAGCGGCCATGGCTTCAACCGTTCAGCCAAACCCACTCAGGAGTGAACGACATGCCCCGTGGAGACAAAGACAAGTACACCGAGAAACAGAAGCGCAAGGCCGAACACATCGAGCAAAGCTACGAGCACAAGGGCCTTTCCAAGGACGAAGCCGAGTCCCGTGCCTGGGCTACCGTCAACAAGCAGTCCGGCGGGGGTGACAAGGCCGGCGGATCGGGAAGCAAGACGTCGTCGAGCGAGAAGAAGACCGCACGCTCCGACTCGGCCAAGCGGGCTGCGAAAACCCGTCAGGGCCACGCGCGTGAGTCAGGTGCGTCACTGGAAACACAAACCAAGGAAAGCCTGATGAAAGAGGCGCGCAGCAAGGATATCAAGGGGCGCTCGAGCATGACCAAGGCGCAACTGGTCGAGGCGTTGCGCAAGAAAGGCTGACCGCTGCCGGTTGAACAACGGGCGCGACAGCGTCTGATCGGTGAACAAGGTTCCGCAGGAGTAAGTCATGCCCCTTTCAAGAGAGCGGCATTCAACAGTCATATGCTTGCAGGAAGGAAAGATCCTGTTCGTACGCAAGGAGGCCCCGGTGTGGTCCCTGCCAGGCGGGAAACTCGAAACCGGTGAGCAACCGCTTGAAGCGGCCCGTCGGGAATTGAGAGAGGAAACCAGCTTGCCTCTGGAGGAGGCTCAATATCTGGGCCATCACACCTATGCCGCAGAGGAGCATTATCTGTACAAAATGCCCGTGGCTTCTTCAGCGCAACCGATCGCTGACGATGAAATTGTCGAGTGTCATTGGTTTACTCCCACTGAGCTCGTGCATGTATCGGTGAAGCCGACCAACCTCGATCTTCTCAGGCGCGCAGGATTGCTTGACCGGTAACCTCCGTTCGGAATGGTACGGCACAGCCAACTGTCGATCATTTGGCGCTGGTTCTCGTCAGTGTCGGTCAGCTGCTCAAGGAGAACGGCACCTGACTTGCCTCTGTCATCGTCGCGGCGGCCGCTTCGGCCAGCCAGGCCAACAGTGCCTTCATGTGTGGCTGCCGTTCCCGGCCAGGTACGCAGACCGCCATGTAGCGCGGCCCCGGCAGGCTGACGTCGGGCCGGAAGGCCGCCAGTTCGCCACGCTGCACGCTATCGGCCACCAGTACATTGCTCGCGAGCACCAGGCCTTGGCCTGCAACGGCGGCGCTCAAGGCAAAATGCTCGTCATCGAATTCGCGCATGCGTGCACGCTCCAGCCAGTCTTGGCAGCCCGCCGCCTCACACCAAAGCTGCCAGCTGATCGAGCAGCCTTGCGGGACCTGCCAGCGCAGGTCGATCAACTGGAGCTGTTCAACCGCCATGGCGGCGAGCACCGCAGGCGCGGCATAGACCGCGAAACGCTCCTCCATCAACGGCAGGTTGAACAGCTTCGGGTCGGTGTGGCTGACGGCTCGAATTGCCAGGTCGATGCTGGAGTCGCGCAGCAGGTCGACCAGTTCGTTGCCGGTATCGATGCGCAGGTTGAGCGCCTCGAAAGCACGGTAGAAATCGCCCAGCCTCGGAATCAACCAGGCGGCGGCCAGCCCGGGTGTGGTGGACAGGGTCAGGGACTGTGATGCGGTGCCGGGTAGGAAGTACTCCAGGCTACGACTGATATCCAGGAGTGCGCCATGGACCTGGCGATAGAGCTGCTCGCCTGGCTCGGTGAGCCTCACGCCCTGCGCGCTGCGCTCGAACAGCAAAGTGCCAAGCCGGGTCTCCAGCACCTTCACCTGGTGGGAAATGGCTGCCGGCGTGACCGAGAGCTCCTCGGCCGCGGCCTTGAAGCTGGTGAGGCGCGCCGCGGCCTCGAAGCTGCGCAACGCGTTGAGCGGAAGCGAAGAGAACACCGACCACCTCGTGGGATGAATTGGATTGATGCCCGCTCAATTTATCTCATTTTTCGTGGCGCTCACCGAGCGCTAACGTGGCGGCATTCGCTTTGACCACTTACAGGTGCATTGCCATGCAAGGTCCCGCCCGCAAGATCGTCCAGGCCGTTCTTTACGAAGCGATCGCCGTCGCCGTGCTGTCACCGGTCATCGCCTTGGTCTACGACAACGGCCTGGCACATGCCGGCGCGCTGTCGTTGATGCTGTCCGCCAGCGCGCTGGCCTGGAACGTGGTGTACAACTACCTGTTCGAGTTTTGGGAGCGCCGTCAGCTGAACCGTGTCCGCACCTTCGGCAGGCGCTTGCTGCACTCGGCGGGGTTCGAAGGTGGGTTGGTGCTGTTGCTGGTGCCACTGGTGGCCTGGTGGCTGCAGATTTCCTGGTGGGCGGCGCTGGTGACCGACCTGGGGTTGTTCGTGTTTTTCTTCTTTTATGCGCTGGTGTTTCAGTGGGCGTTCGACCGCGTGTTCGATGTGCCTGTCTCGGCGCAGGGCGAGGTATCGGCCGATGCTTGTGCGGGGTAAGGGTAGGGCGGCTGCGAGGCGAGGTGCCGAGCCGCCCGGATGCGTCAGTCCTTGCTGGCGTTGAGCTTGCGCAGCTCTTCGTAGGTGGCCGACTGGACGAACCAGAAGCCGGAAACGATGCACCAGCCGAGGCTGCCGACCACGAACACACCCAGGGCTGGCAGGAATCCGCCGGTGAACAGGGTGATGAGGGCGAACAGCCAGATAACGGCCAGGGAGACGTAGAGGACGATGTTGTTGACGCTGATGACGAAGTCTTTCACGAAGCGTATTCCTTGCGGGATATCAAAAGATTGCCCCTCCAGGGGCGCGCAGATGCTATCACATTGCCTCGTTAGGCTGCCGTTCGCGGCCCGGTACGCATAAACAAGTCACCACAGCCGTGCTTAACCGCCCTAGATTGGTGCCAATAGGTTCGACGGTCTGCAAGACACGCGTGCGTCTTGTGGCTAAAATCAGCTCGCCCGTACTGGCCATAGGCAATCATTACGTTGATGATCGGCCACTTTAGGAATTTTTACAGGGGGATGCATGGAATCAGTTGTTCCCAGAGACCGGTCAATATCGGATCTCTTATCGCGTGCCGCATCAGCGGATCTGGAAGTTTTGGCCGACCTGATTACCGATAGTGGCAAGGGCAGGATAGCTCTCGACAGCGATGTGAAGGCAACCATCGTGACCCGAAAGGTGCAGGGCCGCTTGCAATCTATTTCGGGCCTGCTTGAAAAGGAAATTTGTGCGTTCGGAAGCAACACCATTGCCTCCGCAATCAAATCGGAGAGCATCGGCTACCTCCAGGTTGCGATGGATGTCGCCAAAAAGCTGGACGGGAAACCCTCCGCGCAAGATGACATCTTCGCCATTGAGGAAATCATCATCCGCCAAGCCGTGGACAAGTACATGGGAGATGAAGCGCTCAAGGACTATCTGAATGGCGGCAATCTCGCTGGCTACATCAGTGAAATGGTGAAAACGCTGATGTTATCTGCCGGCAGCCTGGGTGGTATGGCTGCCACCGGCGGCGGGGCGGGCCTTGCCAGCGCCATCGGCGGCCGGGTGCTCTCAATGGTCGCAGCTCCACTTGCCATCGGAGCCGCAGGGCTTGCGATTTACCAGGCTTCGTCGCCGGCGTTCCGGATCACCATTCCTGCCGTGCTGCACATTGCCAAGCTGCGTCGCACACGTTACGACCAGGACTTCCAAGCCTACACGGAGAAACTGAAAGCATGTTTGTAAACGTTGACGCGCTTGTACGCTCCTTGCCTGATATCCCAGATGTCCTGGCCAAGCTGCACAGCGGAGACTACACGCTTTGGGGTGGCGTAGTCCGGCACTCAAAGGGAACCGAGAAGGCCGGGCAGATCGTTGGACACCTGCTTTTCCCGGGCGACTCAAGGCATGTCCAAGAGAGCCTACAGAACCTGCAATCCACTCTATCCAGTGGCCTGGGGTCGCTCCAAACCGGAATGGATCAAGTTCAGCAAAGCATGAATGTGCTCCAGGGCCTGCAGTCGGCCAATCTCGTAATGAGCGGGCTCAACCTCGCGGTAACTACCGCAGGCTTTGTCATTGTTTGCAAAAAACTCGACAAGATCAGCCAGAAAATAGACGAACAATCAAAAACGATCACACATACCTGGCATTTGGTGAGTGAGGCCCACGAGCGCAACCTGCTTGCTGATGAAGCTCGTTTTCGAGGCCTGCTACTCACCGCAATGCAGTTCTGCGAAGAAAACGATGATCAGCAGCTCAAGGCATTGATTGGATCGTTCAATGAGCAGTATCAATTCACCAAGCTTCTGCTGGATCGACATTCGCGGATTGCTACTAGCAACGTTGCATGTCTCGACCAAATATCACTACTGCAAAATCGCTTGGTAAACCTCGGTTTGATAATGTCCCACGTTCAGTTGAAGGCTGGTTCGTACAAGTACAGCCGGCAAAGCCTGACGGAGCTTGCCACCGACATCGCCAGCCTCAATGCTTCTCGGGTAAAGGCTTTGTCCGAGGATCGCAGTGTTGCGTCAATGATCACTCATGAACAATTCGCTGGTCTGACTCGCTTCCTGCAGGACGGAACACGGATGACGCCGTCTCTGACCTACCAAGCTGATCTCATTGAGCTTGAAGTGAAGCATCCTGGGCTGCTTCAGCATGCGACCGAGGCGCGGGAAATTCTGCTGATAGCCGCGTGAGCTATTCAACGAATGTTGTAGTGCCTGCTTCATCTTGTCATTTGCAATAGCTTAGGGCAGGGTCGATGCCAAGGACATCTCTGCCAAAGGAGCCACACCATGTCGAAGATATATCCCGGTATCGATCCCGAGGGGCTGGTCGAGTATTCGGTGGTCTATACGGACCGCTCGCTCAACCACATGTCCCAGTCGTTTCAAGGTGTGATGAAGAACATTTCAACCACTCTGAAACAGGTCTACAACGCCCAGGCGGTTGCGGTGGTCCCGGGCAGTGGCACTTTCGGCATGGAAGCGGTAGCCCGGCAGTTTGCCACCGGCCAGCAATGCCTGGTGCTACGCAACGGCTGGTTCAGTTATCGCTGGAGCCAGATCCTTGAGATGGGCAATATCCCGGCGGCCACAACGGTGCTCAAAGCCCGCCCGGTTGAAGCGGGCCGCCAGGCGGCCTACGCCCCGGCCCCTCTGGAAGAAGTGTTGGCGGCCATTGAGTCGCAGAAACCGCAGATTGTCTTCGCCCCCCACGTTGAAACGTCGTCAGGGATCATCCTGCCCGATGAGTACCTGCGGGCCGTGGGCGACGCCGTGCATGCGGTGGGTGGCCTGTTCGTGCTGGACTGCATCGCCTCTGGCGCGATCTGGGTTGATATGGACAAATGCGCAGTCGACCTGCTGATCAGCGCACCACAGAAAGGCTGGAGCGCCTCACCTTGCTGCGCCTTGGTGATGCTCAGCGCGTTCGCCCTCGAGCGCATCGAGTCGACGCAAAGCACCAGCTTCGCCTGCGACTTGAAGAAGTGGCTGCAGATCATGCAGGCCTATGAGCAGGGCGGCCACGCCTACCATGCGACCATGCCCAGCGATGCCCTGGCGCGATTCAACGAAGTAATGAAAGAGACGCAGGCCTACGGTTTCGACAAAGTCTGCAACGAACAACAGGCCCTGGGTGATCGGGTGCGCGCAATGATGACCCGCAAAGGCATCAAGAGCGTGGCCGCAGCAGGCTTCCAGGCCCCTGGCGTGGTGGTGAGCTACACCGATGACGCCGATATCAAGAGTGGTAAGAAGTTTGCCAGCCACGGCCTGCAGATTGCCGCCGGCGTGCCGTTGCAATGCGACGAGCCGGCCGACTTCCAGACCTTCCGCATCGGCCTGTTCGGGCTTGAAAAGCTGCACAATCTTCAGCGCACGGTCAGCACCCTTGAGCAGGCGCTGGACGAGGTGATGGTTAACTGAGCGCAAGGTTGGAGAACCTGCCATGACAGTAGCGGATGCAAGGTCGCGATTCGAAGCCAAGCTTCTTCGTCCGGCAAAGCCCGGTGATGGCAGGTCGTGGGCGTTCGTAGTGCTTCCGAGGGACGCGAGTGAACGGCTTCCGAGGCGGGGAAGGGCGACTGTTGACGGGACGATCAATGGGCATCCTTTTCGGGCAACCCTTGAGCCAGATGGGCAGTTGAGCCATTGGTTGAAGGTCAGTAGCGAGTTACTTGATGCGGCGGGTGTGGCCTTTGGCGATATCGTTACCCTCGAACTGATCCCAGTGAAGAAGGAGCCCGAGCCGGATATCCCAGCGGATTTCGAGAAAGCCCTGGCAGCCACACCTGAGGCTCAAAAGGTTTGGAACAGTACGACGACCCTAGCGCGGGTGGACTGGATCCACTGGATTACTTCTGCGAAGCAACTCAAGACGCGTGAAAAGCGAATTGGGGATGCCTGCGAGATGCTTGCGGCCGGTAAGAAGGCGGTTTGCTGTTTCGACTCGTCTGGTTACTACAGCAAAGCATTTCGGGCGCCTGAGGCGGAAAATTGACCTGTGGTTCAGCTCGGGAAAATCCAGGGGCGCGACCAGCCCTAAGAAACAACAATTGAAGCTGTCACTTTGTTGAGCCAGTCGGCTATGGCGGGTTTCATGGGTGGATGGCCTCTCCTGAGCAGCGCTGAATGTGCGCAGGAGAGAAGATATCCAGTGAATCTTAGCTGAGCCTGAGGTCGGAACCTTTAGGTCTTGTTTCAGCGCTCGCGCAAAGAGACGGCGCTGTAGATGCGCTGTTCATCAAACGTATACCGAACATCCACAGTGAAGGGGGCGAGGCAGGATTCCAGATCAGGCGTCAGGCTGTGGATTGCGCAGTGTCCCGGGTCGGCCGACAGCTCCACGATCAGATCAGCCGCGTACACGTGGCGTTGGCAAAAGGAGAAGATGGCTTTGTAGAACGCTTCTCTGATGCTGAACAGCAATGTGCCTTCGCAGAAGCCCTGTGTCGCGAAGTCTTTTGTCGGTGGACGTCCCAGCACCCGTCGATATAACGGCGCCTCCATCGGTCGGTTGGTCTGGGCATCAATTTCATTCATGTTCACAGGGCGTCCTCCGTGGCGGGACGATGGTTGACCTGCAGGCGGTTTTCGGCACCTCGTACGGCTTTGGCGATCCGCCAGAAGTAAATGAGCCCGATGGCGAGTTCGAATACCGAACCGATGATCCAACAGGTCACCAGCGACGACGGGTCATCACGATTGCCCATGGCGACGTAATAGATCAGCGGGATGCTCATGAACCACATCAGCAGCAGCCGCACGACCAGTGAAAACCTGGCCATACCGATGCTTTCGAGAACGGCGGCACCGGTCATCGAAAAAGCAAATGCACCGGAAAACGTCCACAGGACGCGCTGCGTATCGATGGCCAGGTCAATGATTTCCTGGTTGTGCCCCAGGTCGCCAAAAGCCTTGAGCAAGACTTGCGGCATCGTCACCTGGACGGTGGACACCAGCAGGACGTAGATCAACTCTATGACCACGGTTACCCGCACTATCGTCGCCAGCTCGGCATATTGCTGTTTTCCTGCCGCCGTGGCGCACAGGATGCTGCAGCCGATACCCAGCCCTATGATCGGGATGATGCCCAGGTAGTTGATCGTCAAGTTGACGTTGTTGGCCGCCAGCGCACTGGTGCCCAGTACCGCGACGATCCAGATGAACGCCGTGTTGCCGAGCTGATCCACCCCTGCCGACAAACCGCTGGGTACGCCTCGGCGCAGACGGAATGCCAGGCGACTCCACAGGTGTTCACTGCGGGCGATGAAGATATTCAGGAGCTCGCGACAGACCTCGCGGGGCAGCATGACCGCGTAGCAGCCCAGCATGGACAACGTTCCGATCAGGGTCCCGATAGCCGCGCCGGCCATACCCATTTCCGGTAACCCGAACTTGCCGAACACCAGGCCCACGGTAAAGATCGAGTCGACCACCTGACCCACAATGCCGACCATCAGTGTTTCACGGGTGCGTCCCACGCCATTGAAGAACGATGACAACGCCGTATTGATCGCCATCACGCCACCGAAAATCGCTGCCCAGAGCATGTACTGCGACTCAAGGCTGACGATTTGCGCGGGACGCGAGCTCAACTGCGGAATCAACGCAATCAGCGGGGCGGCCATGAACAGCAGCGCACCGCAGGCCAGTCCGAGGAATAATCCCAATGCACCTTCACCCCGGGCTTCTTCGAGTCCCGAGCGGCCGTTTGCCTGGGCGACGAAAGAGCGTGTAACCCCGACGGTGCTGCAGAAGAACGCTATGATTGCCATGCTGGTAAAGACCGCCGGCCCCGATGCCGCCAACGTAGCCGGTGAGTAATGCGCCAGGCATAACCGGTCGACGAGCATCATCAGCAGGTTACCGACCATCGTCCCCATCAACGGAAACGAGACAACGGCGATACGTTTCGCCACTGCGGCGTCAAACCAGCGCTGCATGCTCGAACTCCTTTGCCTGTTGGCCGGCAGGCGGGGCACCGAGTACCTCGTGTAAGTGAGCAAGTAGGCGGTCGGGGTCGCCGATCTGTGCGAGCAACGACAGCAGCAGGCGTTCCATGCCGAAGGCTACGCAGGCTGAGTGCATGGCGGGCTCAGGGGCTTGCGGACCGATCTTGAATGCCTGCGTGAACAGGTCGCGGTGCAGGTTGCGCGATCCGACGCTGACCTGGCGCTGGCGCCAGGGAATCACTGCTTCGAGCTTGACGCCCAGCGCCAGTTGAACCTTGCGGGTAACCTGGGCCGACTCACCATAAAAGACATCGCTGGCCCGCTTCACGAAGGTCGAAGGCACCAGGCGTCTGATCAATGCCACGCCACTGTCGAACAGCACCTGACACATGTGTTCGACTTGCGATTGCTGACCCAGCAGTACGAATTCACGCATTGTGAAACTGGCCAGGCGTGTCGGCTCCTCGAGGACGGGCTCGTACCGGTGGCAATGGCCCAGCGCCGTGAAGCACTTGAGATCCCAACGCTCTGTGCTGCCGGCCAGGTGGGTGAATGTGTGATAGCAGGTCGAGGGGCTCAATATCCAGTCGCCCTCGTGCTCCTTTTCAGAGTGATCGCTACACGCATGCGGGCTGGCGGTCATCGGGATGCAGGGCAGTTTGTTGAAAAAACCGATCTTCTCCAGTGCCTGTCGCTCGATCAGCGTCGTGCAAGAGTGCGCCGTGGCGCTGATATGACGGCTCATGGTGTTGATCAGTGCCTGGTCCAAGGCCTCGTAGGCCTGGTGAAGGGTGTCGCAAAAACGGTAGCCGATCAGACCATTGCCGGAAGCGACAACCGAGAGCAGGCGACGAGCCTGTAAATCCTGCAGTGCAAACATGTCGATTATCCCGCTTGGTTCATCATGGCGATCACGCTGTCGACCAGCGCCTCGCGGCTGTCCAGACAAAATGGCTGCAGCGCGGCATCGTCGAAGACGAATTGCACACGGTCTTCGATGGCGACCAGCAGCCGCATCTGGTCCAGAGAGTCAAATACGATCATGTCCAGCGGCGATGTCGGGCTGACTTGCTTGGCAGTGGCGAGCGTGTGCAGAACTTCGTCGACCACTCGGGTCAGGTCCATGTGAGTTAGGGTTTCCATACGATGAATCCTTCCATGTAAAGCGTGCCCAGGGCGATGGAGCGAAACGTTGCGAGCGCGACATCCGGCGACATGATCAGAGGCTGGCCCTTGACGTTGAAGGATCCCTTGGAGGCCGGGGCGGACGGGGTCTGGTTGGGTGGGCCGATTTATTCTCAACGCTGACACCACAGGTGATCGACTCAGAAGGTCACCTCTCATAATACGCAATTTAACAAGTGGGCGATGTCAAATGTTCATAAGCCACTCACGGGCCGGAGATTACTGACTCAAAGTCCTCGGAACGAATGCGGCCGTTCATCGATTGATGTTTATAAAACTAGCTTTATTGGCCTCAGTGCAAGACAAAGAGGTGCATACGAAGCTCAGGGCGATTCAGAACCTGTTCCGCAAGTATCGCGGTATCGCCGATTGATGCATTCAAATTGAAGGGCGAGTCCTTGATCAGCAACCTGGCTGATCGGGGAGAATTTTTCACCAGCACGATTTAACCAAGCCGCAGAGTGTGGCTATAAAATCGCTACTGAGCCTGATCGAACAGCGCCGCGGTGGCCTTGAGCACTAACGCTGTTAAGGCGATGAAGCGGTACTACGAAGCGTAGGTCTTCCACAGGAGGTCATTTTTATGCTAATGATGGCACTGAGCCACTGCTCGATGTGCAAGCTGCGCCTCAAAATGTCTATTTGCAGCCAAGCTAGGCCAGCCTCCAACCACTTTGCGCAGAACTTACCAGACCGTTTCCTCTGCTTTGAAAAGGAGTTTTTATGAGTAATGAAAATATTGAGACGCTTCTGGAACGGCTTGTCGCTATCAATGAAGAGGTTTCACAAAAGCTAGATGATATAAAATATGATTTATCAGAAATAAAAAATGAGCTGAACTGGGTTGGTGAACATTCCTATGCAAAAGTTGTGTATGACGGCTTGAACAACATTGAGATGAGATTGATAGGTATTGAGTCCAATACATCTAGCTTATAGTTCGCTGGAATGTTTTAGGTGGCTGGACTTTCCTTGAGCTAGTCAGTCTTGATGTAGCTTTTTGCAGTTTTGTGCCACTTTTGAAAAACCTTTGATACTAATTTTTTACCCCCGATAGAGCTGATAGGTCTGTGGCAAGTCAGGATGCATCTGCGCTTTGCTGCAGATCGCTGCTTAGCTGAACAGATTAAGCATCACCGAACGACCAAAGGATCATTACGTCTGAAGCAGGAAGCGCTATCATCCCGCCATCAGCTCAAGAGGATCCCTTCGCGGCCGGTCAGTCCGGCACTCCCTTGAGCATCACAACAAGGAAGGTTGCGCATGGACGACATCGTTCAGCCCCCCGCTGCTCAAGAAGAAATCCCACCCAAAGAAGTTAAGATCCTTGCCACCCTTGTGGCGAAGCTGAACCTTGCCGACTTCCAGAACGCCATTCCCGTAATTCGCGAACTTCGTATAGCGAACGAGACCGAAGACCGTTTCGTTAATGCGACCCTGACATTGACCTCAGAACCTGAGGTGTTCAAGGCCAAGGTATGGCGAATCGACGAGATTGGGGCAGATAGCTTCCGGATCATTCCTGGTCTTGATCTGGTCTTGGACGGCCCGTTGCTTAGTCGTCTGACCGAAGCTGAGCTGTCGACATTCACCTTCGTGCTTGAGGCGGACGACAAGGAAGCCGAGAGCGGCAGAAAGGAGGTCTCCCGTTTTGAGCAAGTCGTAGACCTTCTGCCCCGAAATCAGTGGGGTGGGTTGCGGCATATTCCTGACATGACGGCTGCCTTCGTGCAGCCGAATGATCCGGCAGTTGAACGACTCTTGAAGCAGACGGCTGAGTTGCTTCGCCAAAGTGAACTGTCCTCATCGCTGGATGGTTACGAGGGTGGCGCGAAGCGAGCTTGGCAGCTGGCGTCTGCGGTCTGGAGCGCCGTCGCACGGATGAAGCTCGACTATGCATTGCCGCCGGCAAGTTTTGAACAGTCAGGTCAAAAGGTGCGAAGCCCAAGCCAGATTGCCGATACTGGTTTGGCAACCTGCATGGATCTTACCCTGCTATTCTGCGCTGCCCTGGAGCAAATCGGGCTGAACCCAGTCATCGTGTTCACCCGCGGTCACGCTTTCGCGGGGTTGTGGATGAAGCCGGAGGAGTTCACTACTGCCCTTGTCGATGATGTGACGGCGGTACGCAAGCGGGTGAAGCTGCGGGAACTGGTTCTATTTGAAACGACACTCAGTACGCAGAATCCTGTCCCAACCTTCTCTTACGCAGTCGAGAGAGGTGAGAAGCAGATTGCCGAAGACGCGGACAGCGAATTTGAAATGCTGCTCGACATTCGCCGGGCTCGACTGCAACGGATCAAGCCACTCGCAAGTGCTGAGGCTCAGATCGCTCGGATTGCTGATGAGGTTCCGGTGGACTCTCCGACGCTCCTGGTCGAGGACGGGGCTGGAATCCCTGATGAGATCCACGAGGTAGTGGTCGAAGACCTTTCCAAGCTCGACCCAGCAGACCGACTTGGCCGGTGGCAGCGCAAACTGCTGGATCTCTCGCTTCGAAACAACCTCTTGAACTTCAAGACAGGCAAGCGGGCGCTGAAGCTGGAGTCCCCAGATCCAGGAGCCCTCGAGGACGTATTGGCCAGTGGTCAGTCGCTGAAGCTGCTCACCCGCCCAGACCTCATGGATGGTGCTGATCCGCGGGAGCGCGCTCTGTATGAGCAACGTGAGCGTGAGGATGTTCGTCGCCGGCATGCCGAGGATGCCCTCAATCGCAGAGAGGTGTTTGTTGCGCTGACATCCAACGAGATGGATGTTCGACTCACCGAACTGTACCGAGGTGCTCGCACAGCGCTGCAGGAAGGCGGCTCCAATACGCTCTTCTTGGCCATTGGCTTCCTGAGTTGGACACGCGAGGACAGAGCAGGGCAGAAGTACAAGGCGCCATTGGTTTTGATACCGGTTACGCTGGAGCGCAAGAGCGCTCGCTCCGGATTCACCATGGTGCTTCACGATGATGAGCCGCGCTTCAACCCCACCCTGATTGAGATGCTTCGACAGGATTTCGAATTGGGCTTGGGGTCGCTGGAGCACGAATTGCCTCGGGACGATTCTGGCCTTGATATCGCCGGTATTTGGAACAAGGTTGGCCATGCCATCAAGGACATCCCAGGTTGGGAGTTGAGAGAAGACGTCGTGCTGTCGATGTTCTCGTTTGCCAAATACCTCATGTGGAAGGATCTGGCCGAGAACGCTGAGCACCTGCGGCAGAGCCCAGTCGTTCAGCACCTTCTGGATACCCCACGCGATTCGTTCGTTTCGGATACACCGTTCCCAGAGGCGCAATCGCTGGATCGCGACTACGGCCCGACAGACGTTTTCTGCCCGCTGCCGTCTGACTCATCTCAGTTGGCTGCAGTGATGGCTGCAGCCAAGGGCAAAGACTTTGTGCTCATCGGCCCACCCGGTACTGGCAAGAGCCAGACGATTTCCAACATGATCGCCCAGTCGATTGCCCAAGGGCGTCGCGTGCTGTTCGTCTCGGAGAAGATCGCCGCGCTGGATGTCGTGTACCGTCGCTTGCGTGAGATTGGCTTGGGTGAGTTTTGCCTCGAGTTGCACTCAAGCAAGGCTCGGAAAACTGATGTGCTGGCCCAGCTGCAGTCCGCTTGGGAGGCAAAAGGGCAGGTCGATTCCGCTGCATGGGAGGTTGAGGCTCAGCGTCTCGCAACGCTGCGCGACAGCCTGAATATTTACGTCGAGCGACTGCACCGGCGCCATCGCAACGGTTACACCATCTACGATGCGATTGGCACGGTCACTTCGGGTGTCGATGAAGCTGTTGCCCCTGTTGGCTGGGCGTCACCTGAGACGCATGACCACAAGGCCATGCTTGAGCTTCGTGAATTGGGCGATCGCCTCGAAGTGAACGCGCAGGCTGTGGGCTACAGCCTGCTTGCTGGTAATGCGTTGTCCGCAGTTGGCCAAGCGGAATGGTCACCTCATTGGCAACAACAGTTCGTGCAGGCGGCTCGTGATGTGTTACCTACCGTCTTGGATGTCCAGTGTGCGGCTGATCGGTTCGTTGAGTTGGCTGGGCTCCTAGCTTCGGAATACACCCCGGATGCACTGGAGGGGCTGTCAGTCCTTTCCCAGGCACTACCCGCGGCAGCAGGACAGGATTGGCGCTTCGCGTTGCGGCCTGAAGCCCGCTCCATTTCTCAACGGCTGAGCGATGGCTGTGCGTGGGTTGAACAACATCGAGAGCTAAACGCTAAGCTTTCGCCGCTCTGGACTTCTCGCGTTGTGGCGGATGCTAAGCAGGGTATTGACCTGCTGCAGCAACGTCGCACCATTTTCGGTGAGCTCAGCCCGGCCTGGCCGGAAAGTGTCACCGATGTGCTTGCTCAGGCGGTGGCACTGCTTAGCCAAATAGTAGAGCTCAAGCAGCAGCTCAGTGCGACCTATGGCGATACGATCGAATCGCTCGACATCGATCTGTTGCTGAGAGAGTGGAAGGAGGCTGAGGAATCGTTCTGGCCAAAGTCCTGGTTCGGTAAGCGTCGTATCGCAGGTTTGCTAGCCCCGACTCAAACCACTGCAGGCGAGGCCGATCACGGTAAGGATTTAGCCACCTGGGCAGCAATACGTGCCGTGCGCCGCGCTATTGATGAGCTTAAGCCAGGGCACGAGTGCGTTGCCGTTTGGCAAGGTTCTAAGTCTGACGCTGAGAAGCTTTCGACGTCGATCAAACTTCAAGAGGTCATTCGGCTCCAGCAATCAGACTCGGACTGGATCGATGATGGGCTCCAGTTGGTCGAGCAAGGCCAGCTGGGTGATGCATTGAAGGAAGAACTGCAACGGCTTCGCACGCTGACTCGCCTTGATAGCGATATGGCTGCCTTGTCCGACCTTGGCTCGAGCACTCAGCAGCTTTGGTGCGGCAAGGACACTAACATTGAACTCCTTACTGCAGCGCTGCGCTTCCAGGCTGAGCGTCGGGATATCGAAGAACGTGGTCACTTTGTTGATGATCACCCAGAAGTGCAGGAGGGCCGCTGTGGAGCCTTGCTGAAAGGTGACTTCGATCTGTTGAAGGAGCGGGCAGCAGTTGAACGTGATCTGTCTGACCTGGCTGACCTGCGAGAACTGGTACCGGTGTGGAGTGACCTGAAGACCAAGCTTGAGATTGCACGTCAGGCTGTGGTGTTCCAAGGGCAGGTAGCAACTGCTGTTGCGAAGCTCGCGCTGAACCCGGAGCAGATTGCAGCTTACAAGGCTCCCCTTCAAACGCTCTTGGGCGATGGCAACGCTTTGCTAGAGCCTGAAGGTGCGATAGCTCTCGCAGGCGTTGGCCTGCGTGAAAAGCTTGCGTTGTTGCAGGAGCGTTCATCGCATCTGACTTCGATCGGTCACTTCACCGAGGCCGGTGCTGATGAGACCTCACACCTTTCGTTGAATGACCTCAAGAAAAATTGCGAAACCGTAGTTTCGTCCGAGGCGCGACTCAAGGCATGGTGTGCCTGGAGGAAGGTGCGCGATGAGGCCTTCGCCGTTGGCCTCGCCCCAATTGTCCAGGCCATGGAAAGCGGAGCCATCACCTCCGGAAAAGTCCGCCGCGTCTTCGAGGTGAATTATGCTCGCTGGTGGCTGAATACCACTGTCGATAACGAGGAAGTGATCCGGACATTTGTCAGCGTTGAGCATGAACAGCGTATTCGCGATTTCCGAGCGCTGGATGACAAGTTCACCGAGCTGACGAAGGACTGGCTCCGTGCTCGGCTGTGTGCTGACCTGCCAAGTCAGGACAGCGTGAGCCGCTCTTCAGAGTGGGGCTTGCTGCGTCATGAGATGGGCAAGAAAACCAAGCATATTCCATTGCGTGAGTTGATGACCCGGGCACCAGAAGCCCTCACCAAGCTGACGCCTTGCTTGCTGATGAGCCCGCTCTCGATTGCCCAATACCTGCCGCCAGCCTCAACCCCGTTCGACCTCGTCATCTTCGATGAGGCCTCTCAGATTCCGGTCTGGGATGCAATTGGTGCGATGGCGCGAGGAAAGCAGGTCGTGATGGTAGGTGACCCGAAACAGCTGCCGCCGACCTCGTTCTTTGACCGGGCTGAGTCCACTGCTGATGATGAGGATGTCGAAGCGGATCTCGAGAGCATCCTGGATGAATGCATCAGCGCGAACCTGCCGATGCGCAACCTGAACTGGCATTATCGCAGCCGTCACGAGAGCCTGATCGCGTTCTCCAACCAGCGTTACTACGGCTCGAAGCTGGTGACGTTCCCTTCGCCATTCACGGCTGATAAGGCTGTGCGGCTGTGTCCAGTTGCTGGTGTTTACGACAAGGGCGGCTCACGTACCAACCTGATTGAAGCAAGAGCCCTAGTTGCTGACCTTGTTGCTCGCCTTCAGTCGCCGGCCTTCCGTGAGAGCCGTCGTACTGTGGGAGTGGTCACGTTCAACGGTGAGCAGCAGAAGCTCATCATGGACATGCTCGATGAGGCATGCCGGAGGGATCCGTCGCTCGACTCGTACTTCGCTGAGTCTGAGCTCGAACCTGTGTTCGTGAAGAACCTGGAAAGTGTCCAGGGCGACGAGCGGGACATCATCTATTTCTCGACCACCTACGGAAAAGACGCTGCCGGCGTGATGTCTATGAACTTCGGCCCGATGAACCGTCCGGGTGGCGAGCGCCGACTGAACGTTGCAATTACGCGTGCTCGCCAAGAACTGGTGCTGTTCTCGACCCTCCGCCCAGAGCACATTGACCTTGCTCGGACGCAAGCCGTCGGGGTGCGTGACCTGAAGCATTTCCTCGAATTTGCTGAACGTGGGCCGCAGGCCTTGGCTGAAGCTAATTTCGGTAGTGTGGGTGGATTCGATAGCCCATTTGAAGAGGCAGTCGCTGCTGCCTTGGCCAAGAAGGGTTGGCAGATCCATACCCAGATTGGTGTCTCTTCCTTCCGAGTAGACTTGGGGGTTGTGCACCCTGATGCTCCAGGGCGCTTCCTAGCCGGTGTCGAGTGCGATGGGGCTACCTATCACCGCAGTGCGACTGCGCGTGATCGCGACAAGCTGCGTGAGTTTGTGCTGCGTGGACTTGGCTGGGAGATCGTTAGGATCTGGTCGACCGACTGGTGGGTTGATGCCGTGGGAACCGCAGAAAAGGTGCATCAACGTCTCACCGAACTGCTTGCCGAATCGAGGGCCAAGCAGGCGGTCATCGATGCTGCCCATGAGGCTGAGCGCCTAAAAGTCGATGCTGCCATGGCTGAAGTCATTGAGGTTGTGGATCAGGTTGCTGTTGTAGCTTCGACTTCAGCTGCTGGAGCCAATGATCCGTCTGGCGCAATGCCAGAGTTGAAATACGCCAGAGCTGCCGCGGCTCAAGCAGCAGAAGATACCGTGATTTCTTATGTACCAGTAGAGCACCTGGTTTACAAGGAAGCAGACCCTGCCGAGGCTGTGAAAGCGGTTGATCCAGACAGATTCTTCGAAGCGAGCTACACGGCTACCTTGGAACAGATGATTGCCCATGTGGTGGCAGAGGAGGGGCCTGTGCTCGATATGGCGCTTGCGCGGCGTATCGCGCGTGCTCATGGCTGGGTCAGAACGGGCTCGCGCATTCGTGATCGCGTCGATCAAATAGCGCGGGCACGATTCCGATCTCATGAAGAGGAGCAGGCAGGAACATTCTACTGGCCGACTCATCTCGAGTCGGATATGAACGTTGTCTTTCGTAGGCCCGGTGATGACGATGCCATTCGCCCACTTGCTGAAATCTGCTTGCCCGAACTAGGTGCCTTAGTAGATGAAATGACTAAGCATGGTCACGTAGGAGAGGGGCTGGTTTACGCAGTAGCCAAGGAAGCCGGGGTCGGTAAGCTTGCCCACGCGGGCCGTCAGCGTATCGAAAAAGCGATAAAGCGGATCGCAGAGTGATACTCGATAGGTCGCATTACCAGCGCCCCTTATCGATTCAGGGTGTAGCACTGTTGCTTCGAATTGTGCCGCGCCTGTGTACACACGAAGGCTAATTTGCAGTGGCAGAACAGGTCAGCAGCGAGATCGTATGCTGCTGACCTGTAAACCGTCATTGTGATGGGTTGAAAAGGGACTGTAAGATCGCTGCATTGCTCAGTGGCTGCGCATCGCTGGAAGCCAGCAGCGCCTGGAAAGATCGCCCGGTGGGCGAGCTGATCGATTTCTTCGGCGTGCCACGGCAGGTCATGGTGGTCCCGGAGGAGGATCTGGTCGTGCTCAGGTATGTCACGCGTGAAGCCGCGGGCACTTACACGGGGCCGCAGAACGGGCAGATTGTGCATACGGAATACTGGGAAGACGTGCAGCACTCGGGCAGCTGTCAGATCGATGTGTTCATCAACAGGGCGCGACTGGTGCAGAAGGTACGCACGAAGGGACGCTGTGCAGTTGTCGAGATGGCGCCGGCAGCTCAAGCGTGATGGCAGGCACAAACCACAGGTGATCGACTCAGGAGGTCACCTCCCATAATACGTCATTTAACATAATATACATTATGCGCACCTTCGTATGGAGCTGCCGGGGTGTGGGTGGCCAGATTAGAAGCTTGGATCACCTCAACAGGTCCTGATCCGAACAGATCGATTGCAGATGCAGGCCCACAAAAACCAAAAACGAGAACGCTTTCAGGCTGTTCACTTCAGTTCCGTAGTCAGAACATTCGCCGTGCATAACCTGGTGGCGATTCAGTGCCGTAAAAGCTCCAGACTGGTTGCGAGCTCCTGAGGTTTTGAGGAAGTCAGAATCATGAAGCGTGAAAACAGGATTCAAGAGATCCAGCGACTCCGGGTCAGATTCAAACCTTTGCTTGAGCATATGGCCTGCGTTTGTAATGGGCTCGCTCGGCCTACCTTTGGGGTATCGCTTCCTGCCTAGCGGCATCTGAATGCCAATGATTTCGGAGAGCCACCCATCAGCCTGTGCAATGAAGACCGGGATGGCGAGGAGAAAACCATCGACACCGAGTTCAGAATGAGCTCTCGCTGCAGCAGCAATCGCTGCGGCTCTAGAAGGATTGCTGTCCTGCAATCGCTTACAAAAATCCTCAAAATTGAAGCGATAATAGTCGATCATGCACTGATCAATTTTTTCTTCGGGGATGCTCGTAATAGACTCGATTAGCGGCATCAAGTCTTCCAAGGTGGTAGCCCAGCCAAAAAACCACCCTTTATCAGCAGCAATGCCCATGGCAACTTTCGACTGCGCAGGAAGCGCGTCCAGCTTCTTCAGGTATGCTTCAAAGTACCCATCAATCTCAAGGGCAACTTGAGGAATCACCTTCGCCACAGCTTCCATGACAGGCACCGTAATACTTACAAATTGCGCGATTTTTTCAGCGAAAGCCTCAGCCAAGGCGACAAAATCAATCTGTTCTTTGGGTTTTTCTGCCACGCCGTCACCTCAATTTCTATGAAATGTTGACACGCTGCATGAGGTGCCGTAGGAATGCCCTGCTCCATCAAGAATGGTAAAAAGTTATAACTATACTAAATATTCATTTAGTTGAGTTATATAGGGGCGTCTACCAAGCGCGGCGTCAGAAACAAAACCAGTTCGGTTTCAGTCTTCACTGTCGAGCTGCTGTTGAACAGCCATTTAAGCCCTGGGATCTGTCCCAAAACCGGCACGCTGCGCACAACGGTGCTATCCGTATCAGAGTACACGCCTCCCAACGCCACAGTTTTGCCAAAGCCTGAAAACACCCGGGACGTCAGCGACGTGGTGTTGATCGGTGGCACCCCGTTCATTGCTTTCGAGTAATCAGGTTCATCCTTTGAAAGGATCACGTCCAGGAGCACCCCGGTATCGTTCACAAGCGGAGTGACATCGAGCGAAAGCGCAGCCTCTTTAAAAGAGACGGATGTAGCCCCGTCACCGGCCGACTGTTGGTATGGAACCTGAGAACCTTTGATGATCTTCGCCTGGTGCCGATCAGTCATGATCACGCGCGGGCTGGAGATTACACGACCCCTACCCGCCTGTTCCATGGCATTCAGCTCAGCATCCAAATTGAAGGACCTAGATGTAATGCCAAACCCAGCGATAGCAGCTGGTGTCAGGCCAAGTGGAACGCTGCCGATCAAAGCACCGGCACCGCTACCAACAGAGCCAGACCATTGGACACCAAGATTCTTAGAATAGGATCGGTCAACCTCAACAATTCGGGCCTCGATCAGCACCTGCTTACGCGAGTAATCAACAGCTGTCAGATATGTACGCAGATCGGCCAAGCGTTCGTCACTCATACGTGCAACAACAACTGAAGAGCCTTCCTCGGCGTTCAAGCTTTCTCCCTGATCGAGCGGAAACGCCTTGATGGCATCCGACGACGAGATGTTTCGAACCTTTAATACGGTGACCTTATACGACGGTGTAGCTGGGCCAGACAGCGAGCCAGACGGACCTGTAAAAGTCCCGAAAGTACCGCCGGAATCGTCGTCCGTTTGCGGATATGCGCTGACGCGAAGAAACTTACCATCGACCGTGTACAGAAGACCGCGAGGACCAGTGACAAATTCAATAGCATCGTCCCAACTAACGTCCTTCATACGCATCGACATCGAGCCGGTAATGCCTTCGCCCAGGACGAGATTAAGCCCACGATAGTCTGCCAGCAGCTGAAGTGCAGCGGATACCTGAATAGTTTGGAAGTCAAATGTTAATGGCTGGGTAGTTTCAGCAGCATTAGCCTGCGAGAGAAAGGCCGAGAAGGACAATGCAATGATGAAGCGGCAAAAAGTATTAGAGGAAGTCATGAGAATCGTCCGGGGAAAATGGATTAATTGGTGAAGGGGGCAGCGCTACGCTAACCCCCTCCCCCAATCAATCCTCCAATCACAGGCAAAGGTTTTTTAAGCGACCAGCTAGTAATTTTTGAACCGTCAACGATGCAAAATACCTCAGTGAAATCATCCGTGTAGCGGCAGTGATTAAATGATATGTATCGAGTGTTGCCGCTAGAGTCAGACACAAGAGCCAACGGTTCAGCGATAGACCTTGAATTAGGATCAGGCTTAGATGGGTGGACAAAGCCAACTAATCGCCAGGTAGTGGATAGCGGATACTCAATAGGCTTTTGCTTAACCTGGTGAAGAGCCGGTTCTGTAGGAGAGGGATGATCAGAGTTAGAGGAGAAGAAGCTCTTAACGCCGTATGACCCAAGCACGATAAAAATCAGAAAGGCCGCAAGGCAAGACCATAGCCCGAAAGATCTAAAAATACTTGAGCGACCATCAGCAGCAGACTCATCGCCAACTGAGCCAGATGCAGATTGAGTGGCCGACTTGTAAAAGCAATAAACAGACTTCTTAAAAGTACCGGCATCAGTCCTAACTAATTTTGACTTGGGTGGTGAGTCGCCAGTAACCGCACCCTGGTAAATGTCTACCTTGTAGATCTTCTTTCCAAGCTTACGGATGCGGTAAGTGGTTTCAACAAGTTGGCGTACCCATGAAGCTATCTGCGAGAGGTCTTGAGTGACAAGAACAACACGCATGGAGTTGTTTTTTGCATCGACACGATGACGATGCTCCGCAAGCAGAGACTTATCTGAAAGCCTTGCACGATTAATAGTCTCCCCCGAAGGCCAGCGTCTCCAGCATTCGTCAATAATCGCAACAGCACCAGGTGGAATGATCTCGCCAAGATCTTCTAAATTATGCCAGTCCTCAGGTAGCTGAGTGATATTTCCACCAAATGCAGCCAAGAGTTCATCTGCGGCCAACGGGATGTTGGTAAAGACATGGCGATCCTGCTTAAGAGAAGGAATGACGACATGTTCAACAACGCCATAACTTTTGCCATGCCCTGGCTTTCCAACATAAGCATGAATAGCCATAAATCACCCAATGAAAGGAATCCGACGAATGAGAAAACGCAGCACATAAGCGCTGAGCACTACAGTAATGCCATAAGGGATTTGAAACATGGACATAAAATACCAGACCGAGGGGTCAATAGATTCAAAAAGCCCTCCTGCAACCTCTATCAATCCCACAATAGTATTGGAGCTTATAAGGCTCAACATGGCCTGCCAAAGCCAATCAGCTACAGCTATGACGATATCAGCAAGGAACTGAATTATTTGTTGAAGAACTGAGAGTAGCCATTCGCCGAAACCAGACATGAAGACCCCTATGTTTTAGCCGCTAAAATCAAGCTGAGAGAAAAATACGAACAGCTAGCAACGACCACGCTGCCATGAAAACGACTGTGAGGATTGGCGAAATGCCGGAAAACAAATCACAGTGAGCATCGAATGCGACGACTGTTCCCAACAACTGAATTTGAGCCGTTGGGCAAGAGCCTTGCTGCCCTGCCCCTGAAATTTTATTGCTGAAGTTAGTAAGAGCTTTGCCAATGCCAGAATCGTTAAAGTCAGCTTCCGTGCCGACTACAAATGTTTTGTAGTGAGCTGCATTAAGCTCACTGTTGACTACACCGTCAGTGTCTAGTGCTCCAGGAGCAGAGAAAGACAGCTCGCCATCAAAACCGGAGTTGCCAGACCCACCGCCGTTGCCGCCGCCTGTATTGCCTCCATCCCCTGCACCGCCATCGGAGCCATCGCCGCCACTGTCGCCAGGATCAACGTTTGGGGAGAGAGAATCGCCAATCCCTGGGGCGGTGTATCCGGCCTCAGAAGCACATGAAGGACTCGCGGAATTAAGACCCACGACGTAGTTACAAAAGCCACTATCTGTAGAACCTGTAACCAGGTAACAGTTGCTAACGGCGGCTGATGCCGCGAGATAAGAGCAAGAGTTATGGCATATATCAGAATCAACAGAGCGAACAGACCACGTAACATAGTATTTACCTCCGGCTTTTGTTACTGAACTATTAGAGCCGCGTGACTCAAGCGTCTCAGGACAAGACGCCTCAGCAGCTCCCTCGATGAAAATACCCACTTCAAATAATGAGCCAAAATATTTGTATGAATACTTACAACTGTACATTGATGCCGCAGCAGTAGCAGAGCAGCCGACGACTGCATAGTCGGTGGCCCTAGAGCTAGTATTAGCTGTGCGAGCAGCGACCATAGCCGCCTCAATAAATGCTTCGGGAGTAGCCGACCCAGCACCCGCTGCACATTCTTTTGGATAGGTAGATACAGAAGCTTGGTTGCACGACCAAGCTGAAAATGCTTCATCAGAAGGAAGAAAAAATAGAAGCAGGAGAAATATGGAACAAATAATCCTCATGGTTCACCACCCGGAGAAGACAGCAAAAGAACATCCACACCCGATACAGAACATGGCGAAGTAATAAAGCTGATCCATACATGCCCCCTGAAAAAAGTAAAAAAAAGGGCGCCCGAAGACGCCCAGATCATCCCAAACAACCTCAGCTGCGCAGGAAACCGAGAACGATGCGAGCGCCTTTGATACCGGCATAAACGCCTGCAAGAATACCGGCGACAGCCAAAACACCCGTAGTGATGGTGCTGAAATCTACAGCAGAGGTCATCTGGGAATAATCCCAGCCGGTTCCTTCCGCTGCGAAGACACCCGGCGCGGCAACAACAGTTGCGGTAACGGTAGCGGCAGCGAACAGTTTTTTGATCGACATACTTTGAATCCTCATGATTGCTTGATGAAATTTAATAAGGCCCGGACACCTATGGACATGACCAAGAAAGATCCGACCAAAGTAAAACCGGCACCAAATGCTTGCCCCAAAATAACTGGATCAAGCTGTGAAGGGTCAAATGGTTGAATGTATGGAACAAGCACCCAATCAACCGAGCACACGGGCGATGCACCGCTCTGAACTACAAGCTCTCCAGGGCAATGCAATAAACCAGACATTAGGCAGTTTTAGCCTGAGCAGTACTTACACGGCGACCTTGACGAGGATCGACCTCAAAACTCAGTCGAGAATCACGAACGCTGGAAATAACATCGCACTCGTAAGTTCCGGGTTGAGGTACCTGATTAGGGAGTTCGGCGTAAAAGTCAGCCATCTGCGGATACGGGATATTGGGCAGATGGACAAATGCAGTGTACATGCAGTAAGGCTTGCCGCTTTTTGCCGCAGTGCCGGTACGATACTGGCCTGTGACTTCAACGGTGATGGTATTTGCATTAGACATGGTGCAGCCCTCTCCTATCGGCAGTCAGCATCTTATGGCTGACCTAAGTTTTGCCCTTTTGGGCGGAATTAATTTAGTAACCCATCCACTCAGCAATGGAGACTGTTCCCCGTGAATCGCTGACAGTCATCCACTGCCTCTCAGGTTGAATGCCTTGCTCTTTTCGAGCCTCAAGTACTGCAATGGTCTGAGCAACTTGATCGGCTAATACTGGATTCAACATGCTTTGAATCCGGCGCTGTTGTTCCAGCCTGTGCCGTTGACCAGATGTAAGCTGTACGCCCTGGAAGCTGACAGTTTTCATGCCGCAACCTGCCTCAAGTGATTAGGGCGTTGATACCAGGACGGAACAGCCAAAGTAGACTTGGTGACTTCGCGGCACTGGCGGACGAAAATTGGCGCGAATCGGCTGGTATCGCATGCATTGCGAATGTTGATGCCGATACGATTAAGACGAGCTGCATGGTCTTGTACTTGTCGTTTCTTGAAATCGAAGCGCTGGCCATGCATCCATTGAATGGCATAAAGGGCAGTTGTATTTGCAGCGCGAGTGGTATCAACAATTTTCTCTGCCAACAGCTGCTCGCTAATGCTAACGATATCCATCGCAGTCACCTTCAGCTTTTCATCAATTTTAAGAAACTCACAGTGGAGCTGGGCTAAACGCCCTTCATCAAATAGGCCCCAGTAGCAAAGGGCTTCGCGCTGCAAAAATTCGCTTTTTAGCTCTTGCTCTAGGCGCACTACACCTTCAGTAGCGCAGTAATCACGAACGCGCTGGACATACTGATATTCAGGCGATTCTTCACCATAAATACGCTTGATTTTTGGGAGGCAGTTTTGATCCATTTCAAAGGCTTTGTCATAAGCCTTTCTATATTGCAGGCGGCCACCCTGGCCATTTCCTTTCGGAGTCCAGGCAACAGTGCGACCATTGGGATACAAGAAACCGATGGAGTGGCCGATACGTTGGCTAGATACACCGCGTAAGTAAGCCAAAACATTGCCTTCACCCAACGCAACGTTCGTTGTGAGGTCGATACGTTCGATTTTTGCGCCGTCGGCAATCCGGTCGCCGGAATTTGCGCCCGAAGCGCCCTGACGGATATCGAGCCGAGTACAACGAGTAAAGCCAGGCAGCCCGTATTCGCGAAGAAGGTCGTTGTAGACGGCAACGCACTGCTCAATGGTGGTGAAGCCGAATAGGTTGTCCAGCCGCCCTACTCTGCTGGGATTGCCCTCGACTCGGATTTTTCGGCCTTGGACATGAACAGTGACGGAGGTCGAATAGCTTGCTTCGTGCTTGAAGCGAGGCTGCTTGGTGCTCAGCACCTCATTCGTGTTCGAGTCGATCGTCAACGTCACAACGTCGCACACGATCGGTAGATCATGGTCGTGCTCCTGCGAAATTGTCAGCCAATCGATGAACATCCCAAATCCCTGTCAACCCAATACACTACGAAGCTAAGGCTACGTCACGTGTTAGGCTTTTTGCAAGCAATACGTAGTGGCTAAGCCTAATACACGTATTAGCTGTACAAAAACACAGGAGATATAGTCAATGAATCATGGGCACTCAGATGAAACGGCGATGAGCATCGGTGAGAACATCAGAAACAAGCGGGCGACCAAAAAGGTGTCGCAGAAAGTCGTGGCTGAGGCCATCGGCGTGGCAGAAAACACGGTCGCAAGCTGGGAAAAGGGCAAAAACCTGCCGCCACCTGACAAGGTCATAGCGCTGGCCAAGTATTTCGGGTGTACCACCGATGAGATCTTGCTGAGCGATGCAGAGCGAGGGTTAGAGATACAGATGTTGGGGCTGCTGCGACGGTTCGGAAGCTTGAACGAAACCCACAAACCTATAGCCCTCAATGTCATCGGTTCCATTCTCCAAGGCCTGGAAATGCAGGAGTACATGAATGGTGAGCGCAACGAAGGAAACAAGCGAATAGGCGTGCTCGGAGACTAAAGATCGCGGGAAACCGCGGTAAAGTGGGGGTGTAACAGCACCCCCACCCGCCTTCGGCGGGCCAACAGGCCAACTACCTGGACGCCGGCCCCTCAAATGTCATCATCAGATCTGCCCTGGAAACGGCGCTGCAGGTCGATCAAAAGCGGTTGGACACCAAAGGAAAGCAGCCAAAACGGCGTGAAAACTGACGCGCTGCGCTTGTCCGCCGCATCTGAGCCCCCGGCTGGGATGGTCGCGGAGCGACTGATCCCAACCAGGTACTCAGCTCCGGCCCCTCAAATGTCAAAGCTGCCCCTCAACTGTCGAGTTTTGCCCCTCAACTGTTAGAGATCCTGGATCAGCGCGGCGACAGATCTCAGCTTTTCAACCAGGCCATCCAGCTCGGCGGATTCGTCATCGAGCTGACGAACCCTGGAGCGCAGCTTGCGAATGTCGGCCACCAGGACGCCATACGAATCAATCAGCGACTCGATGGCATGCTCAGGGTCAGGGTTGGCCATGTAGGCCTTAGCATCGCGCACGGCGCGATCAGAGAGCGAGAGTTGGATGCGCATAATGGACCCTATATTAAGCGACGCCCGGAGCCGGTGGCATTATCCGGACGCCGCTCAACATAAGGCCCTGTCATTATGCGCACCTTCGTATGGAGCTGCCGGGGTGTGGGTGGCCAGATTAGAAGCTTGGATCACCTCAACAGGTCCTGATCCGAACAGATCGATTGCAGATGCAGGCCCACAAAAACCAAAAACGAGAACGCTTTCAGGCTGTTCACTTCAGTTCCGTAGTCAGAACATTCGCCGTGCATAACCTGGTGGCGATTCAGTGCCGTAAAAGCTCCAGACTGGTTGCGAGCTCCTGAGGTTTTGAGGAAGTCAGAATCATGAAGCGTGAAAACAGGATTCAAGAGATCCAGCGACTCCGGGTCAGATTCAAACCTTTGCTTGAGCATATGGCCTGCGTTTGTAATGGGCTCGCTCGGCCTACCTTTGGGGTATCGCTTCCTGCCTAGCGGCATCTGAATGCCAATGATTTCGGAGAGCCACCCATCAGCCTGTGCAATGAAGACCGGGATGGCGAGGAGAAAACCATCGACACCGAGTTCAGAATGAGCTCTCGCTGCAGCAGCAATCGCTGCGGCTCTAGAAGGATTGCTGTCCTGCAATCGCTTACAAAAATCCTCAAAATTGAAGCGATAATAGTCGATCATGCACTGATCAATTTTTTCTTCGGGGATGCTCGTAATAGACTCGATTAGCGGCATCAAGTCTTCCAAGGTGGTAGCCCAGCCAAAAAACCACCCTTTATCAGCAGCAATGCCCATGGCAACTTTCGACTGCGCAGGAAGCGCGTCCAGCTTCTTCAGGTATGCTTCAAAGTACCCATCAATCTCAAGGGCAACTTGAGGAATCACCTTCGCCACAGCTTCCATGACAGGCACCGTAATACTTACAAATTGCGCGATTTTTTCAGCGAAAGCCTCAGCCAAGGCGACAAAATCAATCTGTTCTTTGGGTTTTTCTGCCACGCCGTCACCTCAATTTCTATGAAATGTTGACACGCTGCATGAGGTGCCGTAGGAATGCCCTGCTCCATCAAGAATGGTAAAAAGTTATAACTATACTAAATATTCATTTAGTTGAGTTATATAGGGGCGTCTACCAAGCGCGGCGTCAGAAACAAAACCAGTTCGGTTTCAGTCTTCACTGTCGAGCTGCTGTTGAACAGCCATTTAAGCCCTGGGATCTGTCCCAAAACCGGCACGCTGCGCACAACGGTGCTATCCGTATCAGAGTACACGCCTCCCAACGCCACAGTTTTGCCAAAGCCTGAAAACACCCGGGACGTCAGCGACGTGGTGTTGATCGGTGGCACCCCGTTCATTGCTTTCGAGTAATCAGGTTCATCCTTTGAAAGGATCACGTCCAGGAGCACCCCGGTATCGTTCACAAGCGGAGTGACATCGAGCGAAAGCGCAGCCTCTTTAAAAGAGACGGATGTAGCCCCGTCACCGGCCGACTGTTGGTATGGAACCTGAGAACCTTTGATGATCTTCGCCTGGTGCCGATCAGTCATGATCACGCGCGGGCTGGAGATTACACGACCCCTACCCGCCTGTTCCATGGCATTCAGCTCAGCATCCAAATTGAAGGACCTAGATGTAATGCCAAACCCAGCGATAGCAGCTGGTGTCAGGCCAAGTGGAACGCTGCCGATCAAAGCACCGGCACCGCTACCAACAGAGCCAGACCATTGGACACCAAGATTCTTAGAATAGGATCGGTCAACCTCAACAATTCGGGCCTCGATCAGCACCTGCTTACGCGAGTAATCAACAGCTGTCAGATATGTACGCAGATCGGCCAAGCGTTCGTCACTCATACGTGCAACAACAACTGAAGAGCCTTCCTCGGCGTTCAAGCTTTCTCCCTGATCGAGCGGAAACGCCTTGATGGCATCCGACGACGAGATGTTTCGAACCTTTAATACGGTGACCTTATACGACGGTGTAGCTGGGCCAGACAGCGAGCCAGACGGACCTGTAAAAGTCCCGAAAGTACCGCCGGAATCGTCGTCCGTTTGCGGATATGCGCTGACGCGAAGAAACTTACCATCGACCGTGTACAGAAGACCGCGAGGACCAGTGACAAATTCAATAGCATCGTCCCAACTAACGTCCTTCATACGCATCGACATCGAGCCGGTAATGCCTTCGCCCAGGACGAGATTAAGCCCACGATAGTCTGCCAGCAGCTGAAGTGCAGCGGATACCTGAATAGTTTGGAAGTCAAATGTTAATGGCTGGGTAGTTTCAGCAGCATTAGCCTGCGAGAGAAAGGCCGAGAAGGACAATGCAATGATGAAGCGGCAAAAAGTATTAGAGGAAGTCATGAGAATCGTCCGGGGAAAATGGATTAATTGGTGAAGGGGGCAGCGCTACGCTAACCCCCTCCCCCAATCAATCCTCCAATCACAGGCAAAGGTTTTTTAAGCGACCAGCTAGTAATTTTTGAACCGTCAACGATGCAAAATACCTCAGTGAAATCATCCGTGTAGCGGCAGTGATTAAATGATATGTATCGAGTGTTGCCGCTAGAGTCAGACACAAGAGCCAACGGTTCAGCGATAGACCTTGAATTAGGATCAGGCTTAGATGGGTGGACAAAGCCAACTAATCGCCAGGTAGTGGATAGCGGATACTCAATAGGCTTTTGCTTAACCTGGTGAAGAGCCGGTTCTGTAGGAGAGGGATGATCAGAGTTAGAGGAGAAGAAGCTCTTAACGCCGTATGACCCAAGCACGATAAAAATCAGAAAGGCCGCAAGGCAAGACCATAGCCCGAAAGATCTAAAAATACTTGAGCGACCATCAGCAGCAGACTCATCGCCAACTGAGCCAGATGCAGATTGAGTGGCCGACTTGTAAAAGCAATAAACAGACTTCTTAAAAGTACCGGCATCAGTCCTAACTAATTTTGACTTGGGTGGTGAGTCGCCAGTAACCGCACCCTGGTAAATGTCTACCTTGTAGATCTTCTTTCCAAGCTTACGGATGCGGTAAGTGGTTTCAACAAGTTGGCGTACCCATGAAGCTATCTGCGAGAGGTCTTGAGTGACAAGAACAACACGCATGGAGTTGTTTTTTGCATCGACACGATGACGATGCTCCGCAAGCAGAGACTTATCTGAAAGCCTTGCACGATTAATAGTCTCCCCCGAAGGCCAGCGTCTCCAGCATTCGTCAATAATCGCAACAGCACCAGGTGGAATGATCTCGCCAAGATCTTCTAAATTATGCCAGTCCTCAGGTAGCTGAGTGATATTTCCACCAAATGCAGCCAAGAGTTCATCTGCGGCCAACGGGATGTTGGTAAAGACATGGCGATCCTGCTTAAGAGAAGGAATGACGACATGTTCAACAACGCCATAACTTTTGCCATGCCCTGGCTTTCCAACATAAGCATGAATAGCCATAAATCACCCAATGAAAGGAATCCGACGAATGAGAAAACGCAGCACATAAGCGCTGAGCACTACAGTAATGCCATAAGGGATTTGAAACATGGACATAAAATACCAGACCGAGGGGTCAATAGATTCAAAAAGCCCTCCTGCAACCTCTATCAATCCCACAATAGTATTGGAGCTTATAAGGCTCAACATGGCCTGCCAAAGCCAATCAGCTACAGCTATGACGATATCAGCAAGGAACTGAATTATTTGTTGAAGAACTGAGAGTAGCCATTCGCCGAAACCAGACATGAAGACCCCTATGTTTTAGCCGCTAAAATCAAGCTGAGAGAAAAATACGAACAGCTAGCAACGACCACGCTGCCATGAAAACGACTGTGAGGATTGGCGAAATGCCGGAAAACAAATCACAGTGAGCATCGAATGCGACGACTGTTCCCAACAACTGAATTTGAGCCGTTGGGCAAGAGCCTTGCTGCCCTGCCCCTGAAATTTTATTGCTGAAGTTAGTAAGAGCTTTGCCAATGCCAGAATCGTTAAAGTCAGCTTCCGTGCCGACTACAAATGTTTTGTAGTGAGCTGCATTAAGCTCACTGTTGACTACACCGTCAGTGTCTAGTGCTCCAGGAGCAGAGAAAGACAGCTCGCCATCAAAACCGGAGTTGCCAGACCCACCGCCGTTGCCGCCGCCTGTATTGCCTCCATCCCCTGCACCGCCATCGGAGCCATCGCCGCCACTGTCGCCAGGATCAACGTTTGGGGAGAGAGAATCGCCAATCCCTGGGGCGGTGTATCCGGCCTCAGAAGCACATGAAGGACTCGCGGAATTAAGACCCACGACGTAGTTACAAAAGCCACTATCTGTAGAACCTGTAACCAGGTAACAGTTGCTAACGGCGGCTGATGCCGCGAGATAAGAGCAAGAGTTATGGCATATATCAGAATCAACAGAGCGAACAGACCACGTAACATAGTATTTACCTCCGGCTTTTGTTACTGAACTATTAGAGCCGCGTGACTCAAGCGTCTCAGGACAAGACGCCTCAGCAGCTCCCTCGATGAAAATACCCACTTCAAATAATGAGCCAAAATATTTGTATGAATACTTACAACTGTACATTGATGCCGCAGCAGTAGCAGAGCAGCCGACGACTGCATAGTCGGTGGCCCTAGAGCTAGTATTAGCTGTGCGAGCAGCGACCATAGCCGCCTCAATAAATGCTTCGGGAGTAGCCGACCCAGCACCCGCTGCACATTCTTTTGGATAGGTAGATACAGAAGCTTGGTTGCACGACCAAGCTGAAAATGCTTCATCAGAAGGAAGAAAAAATAGAAGCAGGAGAAATATGGAACAAATAATCCTCATGGTTCACCACCCGGAGAAGACAGCAAAAGAACATCCACACCCGATACAGAACATGGCGAAGTAATAAAGCTGATCCATACATGCCCCCTGAAAAAAGTAAAAAAAAGGGCGCCCGAAGACGCCCAGATCATCCCAAACAACCTCAGCTGCGCAGGAAACCGAGAACGATGCGAGCGCCTTTGATACCGGCATAAACGCCTGCAAGAATACCGGCGACAGCCAAAACACCCGTAGTGATGGTGCTGAAATCTACAGCAGAGGTCATCTGGGAATAATCCCAGCCGGTTCCTTCCGCTGCGAAGACACCCGGCGCGGCAACAACAGTTGCGGTAACGGTAGCGGCAGCGAACAGTTTTTTGATCGACATACTTTGAATCCTCATGATTGCTTGATGAAATTTAATAAGGCCCGGACACCTATGGACATGACCAAGAAAGATCCGACCAAAGTAAAACCGGCACCAAATGCTTGCCCCAAAATAACTGGATCAAGCTGTGAAGGGTCAAATGGTTGAATGTATGGAACAAGCACCCAATCAACCGAGCACACGGGCGATGCACCGCTCTGAACTACAAGCTCTCCAGGGCAATGCAATAAACCAGACATTAGGCAGTTTTAGCCTGAGCAGTACTTACACGGCGACCTTGACGAGGATCGACCTCAAAACTCAGTCGAGAATCACGAACGCTGGAAATAACATCGCACTCGTAAGTTCCGGGTTGAGGTACCTGATTAGGGAGTTCGGCGTAAAAGTCAGCCATCTGCGGATACGGGATATTGGGCAGATGGACAAATGCAGTGTACATGCAGTAAGGCTTGCCGCTTTTTGCCGCAGTGCCGGTACGATACTGGCCTGTGACTTCAACGGTGATGGTATTTGCATTAGACATGGTGCAGCCCTCTCCTATCGGCAGTCAGCATCTTATGGCTGACCTAAGTTTTGCCCTTTTGGGCGGAATTAATTTAGTAACCCATCCACTCAGCAATGGAGACTGTTCCCCGTGAATCGCTGACAGTCATCCACTGCCTCTCAGGTTGAATGCCTTGCTCTTTTCGAGCCTCAAGTACTGCAATGGTCTGAGCAACTTGATCGGCTAATACTGGATTCAACATGCTTTGAATCCGGCGCTGTTGTTCCAGCCTGTGCCGTTGACCAGATGTAAGCTGTACGCCCTGGAAGCTGACAGTTTTCATGCCGCAACCTGCCTCAAGTGATTAGGGCGTTGATACCAGGACGGAACAGCCAAAGTAGACTTGGTGACTTCGCGGCACTGGCGGACGAAAATTGGCGCGAATCGGCTGGTATCGCATGCATTGCGAATGTTGATGCCGATACGATTAAGACGAGCTGCATGGTCTTGTACTTGTCGTTTCTTGAAATCGAAGCGCTGGCCATGCATCCATTGAATGGCATAAAGGGCAGTTGTATTTGCAGCGCGAGTGGTATCAACAATTTTCTCTGCCAACAGCTGCTCGCTAATGCTAACGATATCCATCGCAGTCACCTTCAGCTTTTCATCAATTTTAAGAAACTCACAGTGGAGCTGGGCTAAACGCCCTTCATCAAATAGGCCCCAGTAGCAAAGGGCTTCGCGCTGCAAAAATTCGCTTTTTAGCTCTTGCTCTAGGCGCACTACACCTTCAGTAGCGCAGTAATCACGAACGCGCTGGACATACTGATATTCAGGCGATTCTTCACCATAAATACGCTTGATTTTTGGGAGGCAGTTTTGATCCATTTCAAAGGCTTTGTCATAAGCCTTTCTATATTGCAGGCGGCCACCCTGGCCATTTCCTTTCGGAGTCCAGGCAACAGTGCGACCATTGGGATACAAGAAACCGATGGAGTGGCCGATACGTTGGCTAGATACACCGCGTAAGTAAGCCAAAACATTGCCTTCACCCAACGCAACGTTCGTTGTGAGGTCGATACGTTCGATTTTTGCGCCGTCGGCAATCCGGTCGCCGGAATTTGCGCCCGAAGCGCCCTGACGGATATCGAGCCGAGTACAACGAGTAAAGCCAGGCAGCCCGTATTCGCGAAGAAGGTCGTTGTAGACGGCAACGCACTGCTCAATGGTGGTGAAGCCGAATAGGTTGTCCAGCCGCCCTACTCTGCTGGGATTGCCCTCGACTCGGATTTTTCGGCCTTGGACATGAACAGTGACGGAGGTCGAATAGCTTGCTTCGTGCTTGAAGCGAGGCTGCTTGGTGCTCAGCACCTCATTCGTGTTCGAGTCGATCGTCAACGTCACAACGTCGCACACGATCGGTAGATCATGGTCGTGCTCCTGCGAAATTGTCAGCCAATCGATGAACATCCCAAATCCCTGTCAACCCAATACACTACGAAGCTAAGGCTACGTCACGTGTTAGGCTTTTTGCAAGCAATACGTAGTGGCTAAGCCTAATACACGTATTAGCTGTACAAAAACACAGGAGATATAGTCAATGAATCATGGGCACTCAGATGAAACGGCGATGAGCATCGGTGAGAACATCAGAAACAAGCGGGCGACCAAAAAGGTGTCGCAGAAAGTCGTGGCTGAGGCCATCGGCGTGGCAGAAAACACGGTCGCAAGCTGGGAAAAGGGCAAAAACCTGCCGCCACCTGACAAGGTCATAGCGCTGGCCAAGTATTTCGGGTGTACCACCGATGAGATCTTGCTGAGCGATGCAGAGCGAGGGTTAGAGATACAGATGTTGGGGCTGCTGCGACGGTTCGGAAGCTTGAACGAAACCCACAAACCTATAGCCCTCAATGTCATCGGTTCCATTCTCCAAGGCCTGGAAATGCAGGAGTACATGAATGGTGAGCGCAACGAAGGAAACAAGCGAATAGGCGTGCTCGGAGACTAAAGATCGCGGGAAACCGCGGTAAAGTGGGGGTGTAACAGCACCCCCACCCGCCTTCGGCGGGCCAACAGGCCAACTACCTGGACGCCGGCCCCTCAAATGTCATCATCAGATCTGCCCTGGAAACGGCGCTGCAGGTCGATCAAAAGCGGTTGGACACCAAAGGAAAGCAGCCAAAACGGCGTGAAAACTGACGCGCTGCGCTTGTCCGCCGCATCTGAGCCCCCGGCTGGGATGGTCGCGGAGCGACTGATCCCAACCAGGTACTCAGCTCCGGCCCCTCAAATGTCAAAGCTGCCCCTCAACTGTCGAGTTTTGCCCCTCAACTGTTAGAGATCCTGGATCAGCGCGGCGACAGATCTCAGCTTTTCAACCAGGCCATCCAGCTCGGCGGATTCGTCATCGAGCTGACGAACCCTGGAGCGCAGCTTGCGAATGTCGGCCACCAGGACGCCATACGAATCAATCAGCGACTCGATGGCATGCTCAGGGTCAGGGTTGGCCATGTAGGCCTTAGCATCGCGCACGGCGCGATCAGAGAGCGAGAGTTGGATGCGCATAATGGACCCTATATTAAGCGACGCCCGGAGCCGGTGGCATTATCCGGACGCCGCTCAACATAAGGCCCTGTCATTATGCGTAGGTTCGTATTGAGCAGTACGCCCAGAGGGAGGCCAAATTCCATCCTCCACCAAGCCCATTTCCAATCTACTCACTCGAACCTCAATCCTTTGGGCACTCCATACCGACCGCCGTCATACTCCAGGCTGAACCTTTTCGTCTGCGTGACACCTTCGATTTCCTGACAGTCATCAGCGCCCTTGGCAATACTCTGGCTCCCGGTCGATATCTCGGTAAGTCGCAATCCGCTGAAACCGTCCTTGCCGGGTTCTCCCATCGCCAGCGTCCGTTTGATCTCACCGAATTCTCCAGCGCAGACACCGTCCCATTCGCCATGACTCTCGCTCACAACCAAATGCCCCATGATCTGCCGCAGTTGCGAACCGTCGTGTTCGTACAGGCTCAGGGTTTCACTGCTGAACGGATTGACCCGTGACGAGCCTGTGTGGCGAATGCGCACGCCAAATGCGCGTAACCCTGGCGCAACCTGATAGCGCGCGGTGTCCAGCGTCAGGCCTGAAAACTGCACCGCGTCGGAGATGATCACCGCCTCCTGGTAATGGTGGGCAATGATCTTGCCGCTGGCGGCATCGGCCACCAGTACATCCAGGCTGTAATCGCCTTGTCCGTATTCATCGACGTTCACCTTCAACGGCAAGGCTGCCACGACCTGGCTGGTATCTGCCGGATTGACCTTGCAGACTGCAAAGTCGCTGGCGAGCTCAAGTGTTGGGTGCAAGGCCTGGGCCCAGTTTTGCAGGTTCTGTGTGCAGTCGCCCCAGGCGATCATGGGGGCAAACAACAGCGGTAACGCGGTGAGTCCACGCATGGTAGATGTCTCATTCCTTTGAGGGTAAGTGAGCCGGATACACACTACACACGGTCTCTGGCGTCAGCAAACGTCCGTACGCCCTGCCCGACTTTTTATGGCAAAAACATATAACTCAACTAAATATTCATTTAATTGAGTTATATCCGGCATCTCCCACCGCACCTCAGCGCCGTCCTTTTCCCCCTGCGAAATACCTCGAACCATCTATGCTCACCAAACCCACCCCACGGAGCCTGTTCGAAAATGGACATTCGCCAGAAAACCATCGGGTTCGGTCTCGTCAGCATCCTCGCCGCCCTGTTGCTCGGCGGCAGCGGCCTGCTCGCCGAGCATGACCAGAACCAGGCGTTGCAGCGCAGCGAGGCCAGCATGGCCGCCCTGCGCAACCACATGGAAGGCGACATGATGCACGATGCGCTGCGCGCCGATGTGCTGGCCGCCCTGCTGGTCAAGCCGGGCGATACGGACACCGCCAACCAGGTGCTGGCCGACCTCGACGAGCACGCCAAGTGGTTCCGCAGTGTCGTGCAAAGCAACCTGGAATTGCCTCTGGACACCGACCTGCATCAGGCCATCAATGATCTGGGCCCCCTCCTCGACCACTACATCGCCAGTGCCACCTCGATCATCCAGTTGGCCTTGCAGTCGCCTGAGCAGGCCCAGGCGCAGTTGCCAGCCTTCGTTGCCGCCTTCAAGGAGTTGGAGCAGCGCAACAGCACCCTGAGCGACCTGATCGCCGGCAATGCCGACAAAAGCCGCGAACAGAGCACCGCCACCCTGCACCAGGGCATCAGCGTGCTGGTGGGCGGGATGATCCTGGCGACCCTGGCGTTGGCGCTATGCACCTTCCTACTGCTGCGCTCCATCCTGCGGCCATTGAGCCAGACCATGGCCGTTGCCGAGCGTATCGCCCAGGGCGACCTCACCACCGCGATCGAGGTCCACGACCGTGACGAAACCGGGCATCTGTTGCGCTCGCTGGCAGACATGCGCGACAGCCTGGGCAGCATGATCAAGGCAATCCATGAAGAGAACCTGCTGCTGCGCGAAGTGGCCGATGAACTGGGCCAGGCTTCCAGCAGCCTGGTGCAACGCACCAGCCAGCAGTCCGACAGCGCCGTGAGCATGGCCTCGGCCACCGAGCAGATGATTGCCAACCTGGCGCGGATCGCCGACCACGCCCGCGATGCGCAGGCCATCTCCGGGCAGTCCGAGCGCCTGGCCAGCGACGGTGGCGAGGTCATCCTCAACGTGGTCGGCGGCATGCAGGGGATCGACGAAGCGGTCAACCGTTCCTCTGAAACCATCACTGTGCTGGGACAAAGCTCGGAAGAAATCCACTCGATCATCCAGGTGATCAACACTATTGCCGAGCAGACCAACCTGCTGGCCTTGAACGCGGCCATCGAAGCCGCTCGTGCTGGCGAGGCCGGGCGCGGTTTTGCCGTGGTCGCCGACGAAGTACGCGGTCTGGCCGGGCGCACGGCGCAGTCGACCCGGGAAATTACCGGCATGATCGAACGCATCCGGCAAAGCACGGGCAACGCCGTCGACAGCATGCAGACCGGCGTCACCCGGGTGCGCGCAGGCGTGGAGCTGGCCACCCAGGCCGGGGCGTCGATCCAGCAGATTCGTGAAGGCGCCCGCCGCGCTGCGTCGGTGGTCGAAGAAATCTCGCAGACCATCGGCGAGCAGACCAGGGCCAGCCAGGATGTCGCCCATCAGGTAGAACTGATCGCCCGCATGTCGCGGGACAGCACCGACACCACGCGGCAACTGGCCTCGGCGGCGCAGCGCCTCGGCGAGATTGCCCAGGGCATGCAGGCGAGCGTGTCGCGGTTTCGCGTGTGACTGGGCAGGCGCTTGCCGGCGCCCTGCCCTCGCCCGGCGCTACTGGCTCAGCGCCTTGGCCACCGCGTTGACGAACACCGCCTGCTCGTCATACAGCGAGCCAGGGCTTTCGGCGTTCTTCCAGGTCGACCACTGCACCACGACCAGGCGCTCCGCCGGATTGATGGCGATGCTCTGGCCGAAGATGCCCAGCGCCCAGAACGTCTGGTCGCTGGTGGCGGTGCGCTTGGGTTCGGCATCGCTGTCCGGGGCCGGGGCGTTGTACCACCACTGGTAGCCGTATTGACCCTTGGGCGCGGCGGTCGTCACTGAGCCCTTGGCCTGGGTCCAGTGGGTGGAGCGCGCGATCCAGTCGTCCGGGAGCAGCTTTTCGCCCTGCGGCAATTGTCCGCCACTCAGCACGAACTGGCCGAACCGTCCCCAGTCACGCAATGTTGCATTGAAGCCATGGCCGCCCATGTCCACCTTGCCGGGCACCAGCGCATGCCAGACCCCGGCCTGCTGCATGCCGTAGCGGCTCCACACGCGGTTCTGCAGGTACTCGGCAATGGTCATGCCGGTGGCGTTTTCCAGCACCCGGCCCACCAGCCAGGCACCGCCGGTGTTGTACGACCAGACTTCGCCCGGCTTGACCCCGGGCTTGCGCTTGACCGAACGCACCAGGTCGAGCACGCAGTGATAGGGATCGGCGGTGGCCTCGCACTGGGTCATGTGCGAGAAGTCCGAATCCTTCGAGGCGTAGTTCTCGTCCCAGACGACGCCCGAGGTGTGCTGCAACAGCTGCTGCAGGGTCACGTCCTGCCACTCGGAACCTTCCAGCTCCGGGACATAGCGGCTGATCCTGTCATCCAGCGAGTGGATCTTGCCTTCCTTGACGGCGATGCCCACCAGCACGCTGACCACCGACTTGGCCACCGAGCGCGATGTCCACAAGGTCTGCGGGGTGTTGCCCTTGCCGTAGTGCTCATAAGCGATCTTGCCATCCTTGAGCACCAGCAGGCCGGTCACGCTCTGGTTGGCCAGGTAGTCCGCCAGGTTGTGGGTCTTGCCGGCCAACTGGTAGTGCATGTCGCTCAGTTTGTGACTGGCCTGCGGCAAGGGGTATGGCGTGGCGCCGCGCGGGGCGAAGACATCGCCGCCGTACAGGCGATAAGTGTTGCGAAAGCCCACGACCCGAGTGTCCTGGTCCCAGGTGAGCATGTCCTTGGCCGCCGGCAGCACCTTGTCGAAAGGCTGCGGGCAAGGCTCAAGCCCCGGCACGCCGCAGGCCCCCTGGCTGTCGGCCGCCTGCGCCGCACCGGCCAGTGCGGCGAGTGCCAGTGCCAGGATGGAAAGAGCGTTGAACGACTTCTTTATTGTTATTGGCCGCATCGGAGGGCTCCTCGTAAAGCGCGGAAATACGCTGCTCCGAGTGTCTGCAACTTGAGCCAGCGGGAAAAGCACAATAAATTTGCCTTCACTATTAAAAAAACTAACAACCAAGGAATGCCCATGGCCGAAGATCGCCTGCCCCCGCTCAACGCCGTGCGTGCGTTCGAGGCCGCTGCCCGCCTGGGCAGCTATGTCGCGGCATCCCAGGCGCTGCACGTGACCCAGCCGGCGATCGGCCGGCATGTGAAGAACCTCGAGGACTGGCTGGGTGTACGCTTGCTCGAACGCTCCCCGCGCGGGGTGACCCTTACTCTGCCCGGCGCCCATTACTACAAGGCCGCAGCGCAGGCGCTGCAGATCCTCGCCGACGCCGGTGCGCGCCTGGGACAACGTGGTGACGAGCGCTGGCTGCGCATCCTCTGTGTGCCGGCGTTCGCCTCACGCTGGCTGACACCGCGTATCGACACCTTGCGCAGCCTGCGCCCGGACCTGAGGATCGCCATCGAGCCCAATGCCACGTTCACCAGCGTGGATGCGCGCCAGGCGGACCTGGGCATCGCCTTCGGTCTGCCGGGTGAGCTGAGCGGTGTACACAAGGTGTTGATCCGCCCGAAGGTGTTCGCGGTCTGCGCGCCGAGCTACCTGGCGCAGTTGCCCGCAGGGCTGAGCGCTGCCGACCTGCCCGCCTTGCGGCTGATCCATGTCGATGACGGCACCTGGTGGAACAGCTGGTTCGCCGCCAATGGCCTGAGGGTGCGGGTCAAGGCCGATACTTCGCATATCAGCAACGATATCGTGCTGAACCTGGCCCAGCGCGGCCACGGCATCGCCCTGGCCACCGAGGTGCTGGTCGGACGTGAACTGCGCGAAGGCAGCCTGGTGCGTTGCGTGGAACAGGCCGTGGCGCTGGAGAGCTATCAGTTGCTGACGCCACCCCAGCCGCCGAGTGCCGATGCGTTGTGGTTCATGGATTGGCTGGGGAGCAGCCTGCGCGAAGAGTTTCCGGACGCGCTGTGAGCGTGGCACCGGCTGCGCTGGTGGTCGCGGGGCTACCGATCCTCACGGGTGTGCCAGAGGCGTAGCAAGAAGAGCGTTGAGTCCGCGATCTCGTAACGCATCTCATAGTGGCCGATTTGTATCCGGCGCACATCCCGTGGCTCGAACTCTTCCAATCGTTCACCGATACGCGGATTGGCCAATAGCATTGAGGCAGCGCCGGTGAGTTGTTGGACGGTTCTCACGGCAGCCGGTTTGTTGACTGCGGCGAGAAACTCGTACAGTCGGGCGATATCGGAGAGCGCCTTGCTGGTCCACTTCAAGTCCATCAGCGGGGCACGGGCAAGGGTGTATCCGTGCCGAGGCTATCGGCCCAGGCCTGAACGGCCTGATGGTCGATCACACGGTCGGCATCAACGTCAGCCAAGGCCTCGCGCGTCAGCCGGCTACGCTCTTCTTCCTGGTCGATCCAGGCTATCAGGGCTTGCTTGACGATCCAATTCTTGGAACGTTCCAGGCGTTCAGCCAGCAGATCCACCTTCTCGGCAAGTTGCACGGGCACGTGAGCCGTGACAGAGCGGGTTTTTACGGTGCTCGCCATGATTGGCGCTCCTCACTGGATTTGGCTGAAAGCCCCGCCGGTGATGAGCACCTCCACGGGTGTCCGGACTCAGCAGTTGCTCAGCATTTCGATTGAAAGTTAATCATAGTGAATAGTTTAACGTCGTCAAGGTTCTGGAAAGTTTGGCACCGGCTGCGCTGGTGGTCGCGGGGCAAGTCGCATCGGCTCACCGCCGCTCCCACGCAGCCAGTATGGAGTTGGCTAGAAATCCACCGAGGTGGAGAACAACAACGACCGCGGCGTGCCCAGCCCACCGGACAGTCCGCTGCCGTCGCCGCCGTTCCACGAGCCGATCCAGTAGGCCTTGTTGGTCACGTTCTGCACGGTGGCACGCAAAGTGACCGGCTTGTCCGAGACCTTCAGGGTATACCGGGCCCCGAGATCGAAAATCGTGTAGGACGGCAGCGACAGGTTGTTGGCATCGGTGGCATAGCGCCGGCCGGCATAGTTGGCGTTGCCGGTCAGGGTCAGCCCGGGTATCTCACGCAGGTCGTACTCGACGCCGAGCTTGGCCAGCACCTTGGGCACGCCGGTGGCCTGGTTGCCTTCGTTTTCCTTGCGTATCGATTTGGTCAGCTCAGCCTTGGTGTAGGACGCACCGCCCAGCAGGCGCAGGCCCGGCTCAAGCTCGCCGAAGAACGACCATTCCAGGCCACGGTTGCGCTGTTCGCCGTACACGCCGTAGATCTGCGTGAGCGGATCGGTATAGGCGCTGGGTTTCTTCACCTGGTAGACACTGACAGTGTGCGCGAAGGTGCCCAGGTCGAGCTTGGCGCCCAGTTCGTACTGTTTGGTCTGGTACGGCGCCATGATCGCGCCGGCGTTGCGCGCGTTGTCCGGGGCGATGCCGCCCTGGCTCAGGCCTTCGATGTAGTTGCCGTACAGCGACAGTTCGTCGGTGACCTTGACCAGCAAGGCCGTGGCCGGCGAAACCCGGCTTTCATCGTAGGGCTTGGAAGTACGCTGGTGGTTGCCGTTGTAGTTCGACGCGCGCACGTTCTGGTGGCGTGCACCGACGGTCCACTGCACCTTGTCATCGAGGAACGACATCGTGTCGAGCAAGGCTTCGCTGCTCAGCCGGGCGCGCATGCGCGAGGTGACGTTGCCGTACTCGCCGATCTCCGGGCGCGGGCCATAGTCCAGGTTGTAGTAGTTGGTGCGGATGTTCGACGACAGGCGCTTGTCCTTGAAACTGTTCTCGGAGTCGTAGCGGGTGGCCGCCAGCGACCAGGCGTGGTCGACCGGGCCGGTGGCGAAGCGCCCGCGCAGGCCGACTTCGCCGGACTTCTGCTCGCCATCTCGGGCCGAGCGGATCGGTGTGGCGGAGATGTCGCCGGCATCATTGAGCAGCATGCCGCTGGTCATCAGCGCGTTGTAGCCCCCTTCCCTATGGCCCCAACCGGCGAATGCGGTGAGCGAGTCGTTGAGGTCGTATTCGCCGCGCAGCACCACGGTGTCGGTGTCGTTGACGGTGTAGCCCCACTCCGGTGCCAGCGAGTGATCGCCCTTCTTGGCCTTGGGCAGGTGGGTCACACCGGGGCTGATCGAGGCGATGCCGAAATAGTTGACCCCGTCCATGCGCTCGCGCTGGTGGTAGTAGTCCAGCGACGCCCTCGCCCGCTCGCCGCGCCAGTCCAGGGCCAGCGACGACAGCTGCATGCGGTGCTGCAGGTCGTCCACTGGGGTGTCGCCGTCGCGGTAGACGCCATTGAAGCGCACGCCGAACTGTTTCTGGTCGCCGAAGCGGCGGCCGAGATCGGCATGCATGCCGGCCAGGCCATCGGACTCGTAGGAGGCGGTCAACCGGGCCAGGGGCTCGTCGCCGGCACGCTTGGGCACGATATTGATGCTGCCGCCGACGCTGCCGTCTGGAGGCATGCCATTGAGCAGCGCCGACGGGCCCTTGAGCACTTCGATGCGCTCGGCAAGCTCGGTGGAGCCGCGCATGTTCGGCGCCATGCTCGGCAGGCCGTTGAAGGTGATGTCGTTGCCGGTGCTGTACAGACCGCGGATAAAGAACGTCTCGAAGATGCCGCGCTTGCTCGGCACGTAGACCGACGGATCGGTGGCACCGATCACCGAGCCGATATCCTGGGCCTGGCGGTTCTCGATGTATTCCTTGGTGTAGCTGATGGCGTTGAACGGGGTTTCGCTGAAGTCCTTGTTGCCCATCAGCCCTACCCGGCTGCCTGAGCCAACCTGGCCCCCGGCATATTCCGGGGGCGGGACGCCGAGGGCGTCACGGGTTTCCTGCACCAGGGTTTCCGGCAGGGTCAGGCCCTCTTCCTTTACATCGGGGGTTTGCTGCTGCGCCGAGGTGGTGCTGCGTGGCGGTTGCGCGAAGGCGTTGCCGGCGATGGCGGCCATGCCCAGCAGCACGGCCATGCGCAAGGCCCTGCGGGGCAGTTTCGGTGCCTGGGGATGTTGCAGTGGAGGCATGAGGGATTCCTTTCGGGACGCAATGGTAATGTTTCTCATTAGTCATTCCGTACGAGTCGGCGAATCCCTCAACAGAAATTACAGTCACTTGGCCACTATCGGTTTCACATCTGTACCGGCCTCAACGCCGGCAAGCCGGCTCCCACAGGAATCGCGCATGGCTGCAGTTTCTGTGGGAGCCGGCTTGCCGGCGAATGGGCTGCGCAGCAGCCCCCCTTTTCAGGAAGTCAGCCCTGATACCCCTTTACCACCTCGTCCGCCACCCGCTCCAGGCAGGTCACGCTGGCGGTGCATAGGTACCAGGTCTGCGGATCGACGAACACCACATGGCCGTTCTTCCACGCCTTGGTCTGGCGCAGCAGCGGGTTGTCCAGGGTCTCGCGGTCCAGCGCGGCGCGGCGCTCCATCACCGCGGTGCGGTCGATCACGTAGAGGATGTCCGGGTCGGCCTGGTGGATGAACTCGTTGGAGATCGGCTGGCCGTGCAGGCCGGCCTGCATATCGTCGCTGGCCGGCTTGACCCCGAGGGTGTCGAAGATGAAGCCGTAGCGCGAACGCACACCGTAGGCGGTGAACGCGCCGTTGTTGTGCAGCACCACCAGCGCCTTTTCCGGGCGCCCGTCGGTCACCTTGCGCACCTGGGCCACCTTGGCATCGATGCGCGCGGCGGTTTCCCGGGCCAAGTCTTCCTTGCCGAGAATTTGCCCGACGGTCAGCAGATGCTGCTTGGCGGTGTCGATGACATTGCCCTGGCGGTTGTCCATGTCGATGTCGTAATGCACCGTCGGGGCGATCTGGCTCAGCTCCTGGTAGCTCTGCGCCTGCAGCGGCGAGATCAGGATCAGGTCGGGCTTGAGCGCATGCAGGCGTTCGAGGTTGGGCTGGATGGTGGTGCCGACGTCCGCCACCTTGGGGTCATCGCGGTATTTGGCCAGGAAACCCGCGACATAGTCCTTGGCGATACCGACCACCGGCGCGCCGAGCTGGTCAAGGGTGTCCAGCTCGCTCATGTCGAAGGCCACCACGCGTTGCGGCTGGTGTTCGACCAGCGTGGTGCCCAGGGCGTGCTCGATCTTCACCGGGGCGTAGTCGGCGCTGGCGGCGCGCGCCTGCTCCGGCGGGGTCTGGTCGCAGCCCGGCAATGCGGCCGCCACGGCGGCGGCCAGGAGTATCTTGCAGATTCCGTTCATACCAGCTCTCTCGATAATGATGGGTTGAAGTAGTTGCAGACGAAACCCTGCGCGCTGGGCAGGATCTCGAACGCCAGGCCGAACAGCGCGCGCAGGTTGGCCTCGGTGACCACCTCGGCGACCGGCCCGTGGCTATGCACCGCGCCCTGCTTCATGGCGACGATGTGGTCGGAATAGTTGGCGGCAAAGTTGATGTCATGCACCACCAGGATCACTGTACGGCCCTGCTCGTCGCAGAGCCTGCGGATCGCCTGCATGATCTGCACCGCGTGCTTCATGTCGAGGTTGTTCAGCGGCTCGTCGAGCAGCAGCAGGTCGGTGCGCTGGGCGATGGTCATGGCCAGGAAGGCCATTTGCCGCTGGCCGCCGCTGAGTTCGTCGAGGTAGGCGCGGCGCAGCGCTTGCAGCCCCAGGAAATCCAGGGATTCGTCGATTACCTGGTGGTCGTCGGCGGTCAGCAGCCCGCGGCTGTAGGGGAAGCGGCCGAAGGCGACCAGTTCCTCGACGGTCAGGCGCAGGTTGAAGTCCAGTACCTGGCGCAGGGTGGCCACGCGGCGGGCGTAGTCGGCGATGGCGATGCGGCCGATGTCCTGGCCGTCGAGCAGGATGTGCCCACGGCTTGGCGGCAGCAGCCGGGCCATGCACATCAGCAAGGTGCTCTTGCCGGCGCCGTTGGGGCCGATCAGCGAGGTAACCTGGCCGGCCGGGAAAGCCAGGCTCACGTCTTCGAGCACGGTCTTGTCGCCATAGGCCTTGTGCAGGTGTTCGAGGGTGATCATGGGGTGCCTCGGGTACGGACCATCAGCGCGAGGAAGTACGCGCCGCACACCAGGTTGACGAGGATGCTCACGCTGGTCCGGTAGTTGAACAGATGCTCGACCAGCAGTTGGGCGAGCAGGAACATGCCGATGGCCACGGCGCAGGCCAGTGGCAGGGTCACCTGGTGCCGGGCGCTGCGTGCCAGGGCGTAGGCGATGTTGGCGACGAACACCCCCATGAACGCGGTCGGCCCCACCAGGCTGGTGGACACCGCCACCAGCACGGCGATCAGCGCCATCTGCAGGCGCAGGCAGCGGCCATGGTCCAGGCCCAGGGCAATGGCTTGGTCGCGGCCCAGCGCCAGCACGTCGAGCACCCGCGTGCCGCGCGCCACCAGCACTGCCACTGCCGCCACCAGCAGGCCCGAGTACAGCACCTGGGCCGGCTGGGCGCGGTTGAAGCTGGTGTAGCCCAGGCTCTGCAGAATCGAGAACTCCCCCGGGCTGGTCTTTAGCTGGATGAACTGGGTGAAGGTGCCCAGCACCATGGTCAGCACCAGCCCGAGCAGCAACAGGCGGTAGACATCCCCGCGCCCGTCGCGCAGCAGCCAGCGCTGCAGCAGCCACGAGTATCCGAGCATCAACGCCATCGACAGCAGCGCGTTGCCCTGCGCGCCGAGCAGCGCCACGCTGCCGGTGCCCAGCCACAGCACCAGCACGGCCTGGAACAACAGGTAGATGCCTTCGTAGCCCATGATTGCCGGGGTCAGCACACGGTTGCCAGCCAGGGTCTGGAAGATCACCGAGGACAAGGCGATGCATACCCCGGCCACCACGATCGCGCCCAGGCGCACCAGGCGCTTGGGGATTACGTAGCTGAAGTCCAGGCCCGAGCCCAGCAACAGGAACGCCAGCACCAGGGCCGGCAGCAACAACCAGGCGGCGCGGCGCATCATTTGCACTTCCACAGGATCAGCACCAGGAACAGCACACCGCCGACACTGCCGGCGGTCAGGCCAATGGGCACTTCGTAGGGGTGGATCAACAGCCGGCCGAGGATGTCACAGGCCAGCAGCAACGCCGCGCCGCACATGGCGACGATGGGCAAGGTGCGCTTGAGGTTCTCGCCGTAGCGCAACGCCACCAGGTTCGGCACCACCAGGCCGACAAAGGGGATCGCGCCCACGGTTATCACCGTGGCCGACACCGTTACCGCCACCAGCACCAGGCCGAGGATCGCGGTGGCCGCGTAGTTCAGGCCGAGGCTGGTAGCCATGCCCTCGCCCATGCCCAGCACGGTGAAGCGCTGGGCATATAGATAGGTGAGCACGACGATCGGCAGGATCAGGTAGATGATCTCGTAGTTGCCCTCGATCACCCGCGAGAAGTCGCCCAGCAGCCAGCCCTGCATGCTCTGCAGGATGTTGTGGCGATAGGCATAGAACTCGGCGATGGCGCTGAGCACGCTGCCGTACATCAGGCCGATCACCGGCACCAGCACCAGGTTGGTGAAGCGTATGCGGCGAATGATCGCCACATACGCCAGGCTCGCCAGCAGGCAGAACACCAGGGCAAACAGCATGCGCCCGGTGGCCCCGGCACCCGGCAGCACGGTCAGGGCCACCAGGATGCCCAGCTTGGCCGCGTCGAGTCCGCCGCAAGTGGCCGGTTCGACAAAGCGGTTGCGCACGATCTGCTGCAGGATCACCCCGCAGATCGACAGGCCGACACCCGTCAGCACCAGTGCCGCCAGGCGTGGCAGGCGGCTGGCGGTGAGGGTCAGCCAGGCATCGTCGGAGGCCGACAGCAAGGCCGACCAGGACATCTGGCTGGCCCCAACCATCAGTGAAACGCCACACAGCAGCAACAACAGTGTTGGCAGCAACAACCGACTCAAGCGGTCACTCCATCGCCTGCGGCCTCACCGATGCGCCAGCCCTTGGCGGCCCGGCGCTGCTCGAGGAAGTGCGCGTACAAGCCACCCTCGGCAGCCAGCTGGGCATGGGCGCCCTGTTCGCGGATACGCCCTTCGTCCAGCACCACGATCTGGTCGGCCATGGCCACCGTCGACAGCTGGTGGGCAATGACGATCAGCGTGCGCTTGCCGCGCAGCCGCGCCAGCGCCTCGGCGATGGCCGCCTGGTTCTCGGCGTCCAGCGCCGCGGTGGCTTCGTCGATCAGCAGGATCGGCGCGTCCTTGATCAGCGCACGGGCAATCGAGATGCGCTGGCGTTCGCCGCCGGACAGGCGCGCACCGCCCTCGCCCACCGGCGTGTGCAAGCCTTCGGGCAGACGTTCGAGGATCTCCTGCACCCCGGCCAGCCGCGCCGCCTCGAGCACTTCGGCCTCGCTGGCGTCGGGTTTGCCCAGGCGGATGTTGTCGGCAATGCTGCCCTGGAACAGGTAGGCGTCCTGGAAGATCTGGCTGATCTGCCCGGCCAGCTGTTCGGCGGACATCTGCCGCACATCCACCCCGCCGACCTTGATCCGGCCCTGGGTGACGTCGAAGAAGCGGGCGATCAGGCGCACCAGGGTAGTCTTGCCCGAACCCGATGCGCCGACCAGCGCCGTCATGCTGCCGGGCGCGATGTCCAGGCTGACCTCGCGCAGCACCTCGGGCTGGTCGTCGCCGTAGCGGAATCCGACCTGCTCCAGCTGCACCGAACCGTCGACCGGCGCCTGCGGTGCGGCGGGCTCGGGCAGCGGCTCGACGGCCAGCAGCTCGGCCACCGCCTGCAACTGGCCGCGGGTGCCGCGCAGCACCTCGCTGTAGCCGGCCACATCCAGCAGCGGGTCGATGAAACGGGTCGCCAGCACCAACGCAACCAGGGTGGCGATCACCGTTGCGTTGTCGAAGCCCGCGCCGGCCTGTTCGCCGAGCCACAGCGTGGCGACCACCAGCAACGCGGCGAAGCTGGTCTGCACCGCCCAGACGTTGAGCACCGATGACAGCGCCGACAGCTGGATCAGCTTGCGCGCCGCCTGTTGTTGCTGGGCCACGGCCTGCTCCAGAAAGCGCGTTCCGCCCTGCTCGCCATTGAAGGCACGCAGCACCGACTGCGCCTGGGCGAACTCGACCATGCGCTGGCTGGTCTGCGCGGTGTCGCGCTGGTAGCGCTGGTCGGCGCGCTGGCCAAGGCGCATTGTCGCCAGCATCACCAGGGCCAGCAGCGGCAGGCTGACCAGGGCCACCAGGCCCAGGCGCAGGTCGACCAGCAACAGCGCAACGAGGATCACCAGCGGCGTCACCACCCCGGTGAACAGCGGCGTGAACACGTGGGCCGGCAGTTGCGCGATCTCCATCATGCCCTGGGTGGTGACATGGCTCAGGCGCGCGGTGTTGGCGGCATTGAACCAGCCCACCGGCAGCGTGCCGACATGCTCGCCCAGGCGCTGGCGGCCACCGCGCAGCACGGCAATGCCCACCGCGATGCCGGCCTTCTCCACCCGGCGCCGCAGGTACCAGCACACCACCACGCCCACGGCCAGCAGCGCCAGCCACTGGCCGGCGGCCTCCAGCTGGTTGCCCAGCAGGTGACGCAGGATCGGCACCAGGGCGACGATGGTCAGCCCGCACAGCACGCCATACACCAGCGCCAGGCGGATGTAGCGGCGCAGGAACACGGCGTCGTCGCCGAGCAGTCGAACGAAAGTCCCCAACATGATCAGTGCTCCTCCACCTGCGCGGTCACCCGCGTCTTCGCATAGCCGCCGGCGGCCCACAAGCGGGCATACAGCCCGCGACGGGCCAGCAGTTCGTCGTGATTGCCGCGCTCGGCGACGGTGCCCTGGTCCAGCACCAGGATCTGGTCGGCGTGCATCACCGTGTCCAGGCGATGGGCGATCACCAGCAGCGTGCGCCCCCGGGCGAAGCGCGACAGCGCCTGTTGCAGCTTGACTTCGTTTTCGGCGTCGGCCGCCGCGGTGGCCTCGTCGAGCACCAGCACCGGCGGGTCGAGCAGCACCGCGCGGGCAATGCTCAGCCGTTGCAGCTCGCCGCCGGAGAACTGCACGTCCTCGCCGATCACCGCGTCGTAGCCGCGCGGCTGGGCGAGGATGCGCTCGTGGATATTGGCAATCCGCGCCGCCGCCTCGATTTGCTCCTGGCTCGCCGAAGGCCGGCCCAGGGCAATGTTCTCGCGCACGCTGGCATGGATCAGGCGCACGTCCTGCAGGACAAAGCCGATGCGCCGGTACAGTTGCGCGCTGTCGATCTGCCGCAGGTCGACGCCGCCCAGGGTGATACGCCCGGCACTGGGGTCGAAGAAGCGCAGCAGCAGGCGCGCCAGGGTCGACTTGCCGGCGCCCGAGGCGCCGACCACCGCAGTGACCGTGCCCGGTTCCAGGGTGAACGACACCTCGCTCAGCACCGGATTGCGCGGGTCGTAGTGATAGCCCAGGCCCTGCACCTCGATGCGCGCATCGGCCGGCAGCTTGCCGGCGCCCTGGCCGTCGATCTCCAGCACCGCCGTGTTCAGCAGCGCCTGCACGCGCTGGGCGGCACCGGTGGCGTTGTTCAGGTCGTGGGTGATATAGGCCAGCAACAGCAGCGGCGCACAGATGCCCGGCGCCACCAGGGCGAACGGCAGCACCTGCACCGGGGTGATCCAGCCCAGGCCGACGAACAGCGTGCCGAACGCCAGCACCACGCCCAGTACCGACACCGGCGCGATCATCGCGTTGGCATTGGCCATGGCGCTGACGAGCGGCCGGGTGAAGTCGGTGAAGGCCGCGGCGAAGGCGTCCACCGCCTCGCGGTAGCTGCCATGCGCCTTGCGCTGGCCACCGAAGGCCTTGACCACCGGGATGCCGTTGACGAACTCGACCACCGCCTGGTTGATCCGCCCCATGCCGGCGCCGAAGGCCTGCATGTTGCGCGCGCTGGCCTGGTGGGCACGGGCGAAGAACAGGAAGAACAGCGGGAACGGCAGCATCGACACCAGCGCCATGCGCCAGTCCATGGCGAACAGGTAGACGATCGATGCCAGCACCGCCCCGGCGCTGCGTCCGAGGGTGGTGTAGAAGTGCGCGGTGAGGCTGTGCAGGATGCCGATATCGTCCTGCATGGCCTGCTTCACCTCGCCGGAGGCGCGGCTGGTGAACCAGCCCAGCGGCACCCGTGCCAGGCGGCGGATGATTGCCAGGCGCAGCGTTCCGGTGATGTGGTTGTCGGCCAGGTGGGCCACCAGGTCGCCCAGCGAAATCAGGGCCATGCCGACGAACAGACAGCCCAGCCCCAGCACGATCACCGGCCAGGCCTGCGCGACGCCTTGCCCTTCAGCGAACGCCAACCGGGCGACCTCGGCGATCGCGGCCAGGGGCGCCAGGCTGAGCATTGCGCCCAGCGCGGCGAGCACCCCGGCGACGATCAAGCGCCCGCGAATCGGTGCCAGCACAGCGGCGACCGGCCCCTTGGCGGGCTGCTGCACCGCCACCCCTTGTTCAACACTCATGAATGCTCCTTTTCAGCACGAAGAGCAGGCCGGGCAGCCACTTGGGCGCCCAGCCCGCCAGTCCTTCTCAACCTGTATTCCGCACGAGGCGGGCAAACCCGCAAAAAACAATGCCCACGCTCAGGCGCCACTGCCGATGCGGTAGCGCATGCAGGTGCGCACGCCGGCGGCGATGTACTTCTCGACCGAGGACACCGATACCCGCAACTCGGCGGCGATGGCGCGATGGGCCATACCGTCGAGCCGGCACAGCAGCAGGGCCTGGCGGGCCTTGGGCGAATGCCGTTGCAGGGCGCTGTCGATCGCGCCCAGGGCCTCGACCACCAGCGCCCGCGCCTCTTCTGAGGGCACCCGCGGCTCAGGCTGCAGGCCGTGGTCCTCGAGGTAACGGGTTTCACGTTGGCGGCGGCGGTACAGGTCGATGACCTTGCCGTTGGCGATCTGCGTCAGGTGGCAGCGCGATTGTTCCGCCGTCGGCACCTGGCCCTTGTTCATCAGGTGCAGGTAGATGTCATGGGCCAGGTCCGCCGCGTCCACCGCGTTGCCCAGCTTGCGGCGCAGCAGCTCGCACAACCAGCCGTGATGATCCTGATACAGCTGTTGCAGCTGTTGACGAAGCGCGAACGTTCCGTTGTCCACGGTACCTCTCCCTGAGCGTGGTGCATTCCAGACGGCTTCCTTTGACGTGCGCCAATCTAGATGATAATTATTTGCATCTTTCTCACCATAACGAATCCTCGGGATTCACGCAATGCACCCTGGTGGTGCGAACCCTCTGCGCGGCCACTCACCGCGATCCATGGATGGCAGTGAAGGCCGACGCGGGCCTTGATCGATCGAACAGCAGGAAGCTAACCATGTTGGAACGCAACACCACCCTACCCTCGCCCCAGGCCCTGGATGAACACGAAGAGCTCGCCTGGTTCGCCCAGCAACAGCAACCCGAGCAGCTGCACCGGCAACTGGGCGCCTGGCGCCTTGGGCCCACGGCCGACCTGTCGCTGCTGGCCCTGGCCGTGCAGGCGGTGGTCGAAGCCACGCCGGGCCTGAACAGCCGCTACCACTTCAGCGACGACGGCGACCTGTACAAGACCCAGGAGCTCGGCTGGTACCCGTGCCTGCGCATCGAACGGAGCACGGCCGAGGGCATGGACGCCTTGCTGCGGGCGCGCCAGGCGGCGCCCTGGGATTCCACCATGCAGCCGCCGTTCGAGGCCCTGCTGCTGGCCGGCGATCACCAGGCTGCGCTCGGTCTGCTCTGCCATGCGGTGCTGCGTCAGTCGCCGCAAACCCTGCTCGAACGCATCCGCGCCGCCTATGACGCCCAGGCCGGCGACCAGCCACTGGTGCTCGAACCGTTGTCGCAGGCGCCCTCGACGGACATCGCGCAACGCATCCTCGAGGCGTTCCGCCAGGCATTGGCGGAGCCTGGCATGACCCTGGACGATGACTTTTTCGACATGGGCGGCCACTCGCTGCTGGCCACCCGGATCATCGGGCGCTTGCAGGGCGAGCATGGCATCGAACTGCGCTTCAGCGACTTCTTCGCCTCGCCCAGCGCCTCGGCGCTGGCCACACGGGCCAAGCTGAGCCAAGGGCAAGCCAGCCAGGCCAGCGATCAGGCCAGGGATATCCAGCAAGCGCCGATGGCCCTGGCCCAGGCGTCGTTGTGGCGCGCCTGCGCGGCCTTCGACTACGGCACCATCTTCAACCTGCCCTTTGCCCTGGACTTCCACGACCTGGTGGACGAAGCGCTGCTGCAGCAGGCCTTCACTGACCTGCTGGAGCGCCATGCCAGCCTGCGCACCACTTACCATGGCGAGGGCGACGACGCCTGCCAGCGCATCGTGCCGCTGGCCGAGCTGGGCCGTTTCAAGTGGTTCTGGAACAGCGCTGAAAGCGCTGGCGCGAGCCTGGCCAGCGAGGCGAAGCACCGCTTCGACCTGGCCCGCGAACTGCCACTCAGGCTGCGCCTGCTGCGTGACCCGCACAGTGGCCACCAGGTACTGTCATTCCTGGTCCACCACATGGCCATCGACGAGTGGTCGCTGAACGTGATCATGGCCGAACTGGCCGAGGCCTACCTGGCCCGCGCCCAGGACCGGGCGCCGCAATGGCCCGCTGCGGCGCGCACCTTCCACGAATTCGCCCTGGCCCAGAGTGCCCAGGGCCCGAACCCGCGCCACCTGGCGTACTGGACCGAGCTGCTGCGCGACGCCACTCGCGGCCTCGCCCTGCCCGCCTGCGGTGACGCCACGCTGCTGCCCGCCGACCAGGCGACCACGCGTGCGCGCTGGCTGGAGCTGCGTCCCGAACCCGGCATGCTGGAGCAACTGGGCGCCAGCGCCCGGCAACACCAGTCGTCACTGTTCAGCGTGATCTACACCGCCATCGCCCTGTCGCTGCACAAGCTCGGCAACCTCTCGGACCTGGTGATCGGCACCTCGGCGTCCGGGCGCACCGACCCTGCGTATTTCGACACCGTCGGCTACTTCACCACCATGGTCGCCCACCGCGTGCAGTTCGCCCCCGAACAGTCGCTGGCCGGGTTGCTGGGCGAGGTGACGCGGATGATCAACGATTCGATGGCCTATGCCGACGTGCCCATGGAGACCATCCAGCAGGCGCTGGGCATGACCCCCGCCGAGGGGTTGATGTTCGATGTGTATGTGCAGATCCACGCCAACAACGCCCTCAATGGCGCGTTGCAGGCACCCGATGGCCGGGCTATCCGCTACAAGCAGATCGACCCGGACAAGAGCGAGTCGATGTTCGGCCTGCAGTTCGAGATCATGGAAGATGTGTTCGATGGCCAGCGCTCGCTGCGCCTGGTGATCACCTACCGCAGCGAGCGCTACAGTGGTGCTCAGGTCGAGCGCCTGTGCGCGATGATTTCGGCGGCGTTCGGTGTGTTGGCCGAGGTGGATGGTGGCCGGCGGGCTTTGGCTGCGGTGGTGTTGTAGTTCAAGGTGGGCGGCGCTTCTGGGACTGAGCGTCGCCTGCTATGTGTTTGGCGAAGGAGTTTCAGCGCCTTCAAGATCGAGCGCCGCCCGCGCGGCGTATCGCTGGCAAGCCAGCTCCCACATCTGTTTCGGGCCAGTTATGCCTGCGCCGCCGCGGCTGTACGCCTTGTGGGTACGACACGGTCTCAGCGTGGGCATCACTGGCGTCCCACTTGTCTCAAGGCATGCACCAAGGCGGACAGCGACAACTTCACAGGACAGACTGGCCCGAAATAGATGTGGGAGCTGGCTTGCCAGCGATGCGCCGCGCGGGCGGCGCTCGATTTCATAGGCGCAACATCCCTCCCGGCGAACACCTCGCAACCCAAACGCCAATCACCCCTCCGGCAACCCATAGCGCTGGAACGACGAGCGCTGCGGCACCCGGTACTGCGCCCGGCCCAGCAATTGGTTGACGATCACCGCATTGCGCACCGGCCCCAGCCCCAGGTCCGGCGAGCCGACGCCATGCTGGAAGATCTCGGCGTTCTGCACGAACACGCGGCCACTGCCGCCATCGCAACGCTGCGCGGTGAAGTCCTCACCGACGAGGCAGTCGCCGTGCGCGTCGGTGGCCAGCACCGAACCCTTGAGCTGCTCGAACCACTGCGGCCAGGCATGGGCATAGCCGGTCGCCGCGACGACCGCGTCAGCGTCCAGCGTTGCCCGTTGCTCCAGCTGGCTATGCCGGAAGGTCATGCGCAGCCCCGCCGAGCCCAGGTCCTCAACCGTCTCCACGTCACAGCTGGACAACAGCGTCAGCCCAGGCTCGCGCCCGCCGATGGAGCGTTCGTAGATCAGGTCGTAGATCGCGCCGATGGTCGAGAAGCTGATGCCTTTGTACAACAGGCCCTGCTGGGCGACGATCTCTCGGCGTTTGTCCCGCGCCAGGGTGTGGAAGTAGTTCATGTACGCCGGAGTGAAACACTCCTGGCCGAGCTTGGAGTATTCCATGGGGTGGAAGCCTCCCGAGCGGGTGATCCAGTGGATCGACGCCCCCGCCTCCACCTGCTCCGGGGTCAGCGCGTTGAACAGCGCCAGCACGCACTCCGCGGCGCTCTGTCCGGAGCCGACCACCACCACGCGCCGGCACTGCTCCAACTCGCCCTGGCGCTTGCCGAACTCCGCCGAGTGCAGCAACGGCGCCTGGGTGCGGGTTTGCGCCCAGGCCGGCAACCACGGCCGGGTACCGAGGCCGATGGCCAGGTCGCGGCTGCTGTAGCGCCGCTCCAGGCCCGACACCGACACACTGTCGATGACAAAGCGTTCGCTGGCGTTGTCATAGCGCACGCCCGTGACCTCCTCGCCGAAATGGCAGCCCGGCAATTGGCCCGCCGCCCAACGGCAATAGTGGTCGTACTCGCGCCGGGGCACCTGGAAGTGGTCGTAGTAGTAGAACTGGAACAGGCGGTCGTGCTGGTGCAGGTAGTTGAGGTAGCTCAGCGGGTGACATGGGTCGGCCAGGGTCACCAGGTCGGCCAGGAATGGCACCTGCAAGGTGGTGCCGGGCAGCAGCAGGCCCTCGTGCCAGCGGAACTGCGCCTTGCGCTCGAGGAACGCGCAGCTCAGGTGCGGGTGGCGTGACAGCAGCGCGGCCAGGCCCAGGTTGAACGGTCCGATGCCGATGCCGGCGATATCCAGGTGTGCGATGTCCATATGCTCGATGATTTCCCAAGAACGATGATTGGCGCCCCGGGCCAGGTCCGGGGCGATTGATTCAGGCCGGCGGTTTCACACGGGGGCAGTGACGAGCAGGCGCTCGACCTCTTCCACCGTGCGGCACGGCAGCAACTGCGCGGGCGACAGGCGCACCGTGAAGGCTTCGCCCAGGCGCGCCGCCAGCGGTTTGAGGTGCTGCGGCCGCAGGCCCATGGCGAGGAAATCCCTTGCCGGCTGCGTGGCGCCGAGCACCTGCTGGTAGATCGCCAGCACCTGGGCATGACGCTGCGGGTCGCTGGGCACAGCCGCCGGTATTGGCGCCTGCTCGGTGTCACCTTCAAGCAAGGCGCGGGCGAGCCTGCGGTCCGGCTTGCCGTTGGCGGTCAACGGCAAGGCGTCGACCTCGACGAACCGCGTGGGTACATGGGACTGCGGCAGCAGGGCCCGGGCATGTTCACGCAACGCCACGGCGCCGGGCGGCGCAGCATGGCGCCTTACATACAGCGCGCCGATGCAGGCCTCGCCCTGTTGCGTGTCGCCATAGTCCACCACCAGCACCTGCTGCACCGCCGCATGGCGGATCAGCTCGATCTCGATGTCCGGCAGCGACACCCGCACGCCGCGCACCTTCACATAACCATTGACCCGGCTGTCGAACAGCAGCACGCCGTCCTCGCGGTAGCGCCCACGGTCACCGGTACGGAAGGCACGCACTGGCGCGCCGTGCTCGTCGAGCACATCGACGAAGTCGTTCTGCACCAGTTCGCCGTCCTCCAGATAGCCCAAGGCCAAGCCCACCCCACTGGTGTGGATACGCCCGGCGACGCCCTGCGGGCAATGCGCGCCGTGCTCGTCCAGCAGCCAGTAGCGGTTGCCCGGTAGTGGCCGGCCATAGGGCACCCTGGCGCGGTCCTGTTCACCGATTTCGTGCCAGATGCTCCAGATGGTGGTCTCGGTCGGGCCACCCAGGGACACCAGCCGCGCCTCGGGCAGTTGCTCGCGTAGTTCGGCGATCACCGCTGGCTTGATGTAGTCGCCGCCCTGGGCCAGCAGGCGCAGGCTGCGCAGACCATCACCCTGACGGCAGGCCAGGAGCATTTCGAGGATGGCCGGCACCGAGCACCAGAGGCTCACGCCGTGCTGCCTGACCAACTGGTTCCAGCGCAGCGCATCCTTTTCCTCGCCGGGCTCGGGCAGCACCAGCGCCGCCCCGGCGCACAGGCTGCCGAACACGTCGAACAGCGACATGTCGTGGTGCAGCGGGGTCACCGAGATGAACACATCATCGCGGCTGACCTGCCACTGCGCCAAGGTGCTGCCGATGACATTGGCGGTGGCGCGGTTGTTCAGCACCACGCACTTGGGCTTGCCGGTGGTGCCGGAGGTGTACAGGTAGTAGGCCGGCGCGGTGCTCGCCGACAAGGCCGCCAGCCCCGTCAGCTCCAGGGCTGCCGGAGGGCTGGCCAGCAGTGGCGCGACGGCGTCGACCACCAGCGCCGGCTGGCAGTTGTCCAGCAGATAGCGCAGGCGCTCCTCGGGCGCCGCCGCGTCGATCGGTACCCAGACCAGCCCGCTCAGGGCGCAGGCCAGGGTCGTCATGGTGTGCTCAGGACCGCGTGGCAGGCAAATGGCGACCACCTGGCCGGGGCGCAGCCCGCGGGCCTGGAATGCCCCGGCAATGCGCTTCACACCCTCCCCCAGCTCGGCATAGCTGTTGCGCCGCTCGCCATGCAGCAAGGCGATGCGTCCATTGTCCGGGCCGAACAGGTTGTGGGCGATGCGCCCAAGGAAATCGACCGGTTCGGCCTGCGCCTCGCTGCTGTTCAGGCGGTAGTGGCCAAGGTCGATGAACTGCCGTGCGTGGACTTCGAATGCAGCCTGCCCGGCCAATTGCTCCACCGCCTGGTTCAAGGCCGCGAGCAACTGTCCGACCCAGCGGCCATCGACCGCTTCGCGGGCATAGTCGATCTCGAACGCCAACCCGCCCTCGGCGGTGTTGCAGAAACGGATGTCCATGGCCACCTGCGGCGTCTGGGTCAGGCCCGCCCTCAGGGACATCGGGCCATCGACCGCGCCCACCGGCCAGGACAGGCCGTTGGTCAGCACCACCGGTAGCGCCGGGCCCGGGCCGTTGCTGTCGTACAGCAGGCGGGCCAGGTCCACGCCGGAGAACGCCAGATGCTGCAAGCCTTCCAGCACATCGGCCTGCAGGCGCTTGGCGCGCTCGGTCAGGCTGGGCAGGCCGCGCTGCCAATCGACGGCGATGAAGCTGGAGCGGTTGGCGAATGCGCCGTCCTGCGGCGGCGCCACCGGCACCGCCACGCACAGGCTGCCTTCGTCGAGCCAGTGGCCGAGCACTTCCAGCACCACGGCCATGATCGTCGAGTTCTTGAACAGCCCCTCACGCGCACCGGCGCGGCTCAATACCTTGAATACCTGGGCGGGGATTACCTGGCGCTGGCGGGCGTATCGGGCCACGCCGACCTTGTCCAAGGCTTGGCGCCACGGCAGCCTTGGTGCGCCGTCGACCTCGGCCAGCTTTGCCTTCCAATACTCGGCATCGGCCTTGCGCACCTCGCTCTGGTCGATGCCAGCCGCCGTGGGCTCGCTGGCCGTCAGCGGCTGGCAGTGGCCGTCGAACAGTTCGACCATCAAGGTCGCGATGGAGCGTCCATCCAGAATCAGTGCATCGAAGCGCACGAACACCACCAACTCGCCTTGTGGCAACTGGAAGGCGGTGACATTCCAGGGCGGCCCGACCAGGTCGAACAGCGCATGGGCATAGTCCTGGCGCCGGACCTCGAGCTGCGCCTGAGCCTGCTCGGCCGTCAACCCGTGCAGGTCGATCACCTCCAGGTTGACCTGCACCTGGTCGCTTATCGACTGGGTCAATGCCTGGGCATCGATGCAAGTACGCAGGCTGTCGTGGCGGCGCACCATGTCCGTGAGGCGGCTGCGCAGCAGCGCCAGGTCCATGCGCCCGCGATACTCGCGGAACTCCTGCATGGCCACGCCGCCCAGCGGCAAATGCTCGCCACGCCCCAGCAGGTAGGCCTGTTGCAGGGCGTTCAAGGGTCGCTCCCGGCTCGCCGCAATCGCCAATGGCTGGTGCAGCGCGCCCGTGTCGGCAGCCACCGCCACAGCCAGGGCGATGAAGCGCTCGAACAGTGCCTGGACCCAGTCAGCGGGCAATGCGTCCAGGCGCACGTCCCAATTGATCAGCAGGCCACCGTCGGCCCGCGCCACCTGTGCGTCCAGGGCCACCTGCGGGCCCTGGGAGATCACCCAGTCCATCGGCCCGAACACCCGGCTCACCCGCTCGGAGAACAGCTCGCCGCCAGGCAGGTCCAGCCCTGCGGTGAACACCACCGGTGCCAGTTGCGGCGTACCGTGATGGCGCGACAGGTCGCGCATCAGGTCCACGCCCGGATAGGCGCTGTGCGCCAGACGCTCCACCAGTTGCCGATGCAGGTCCCGGCACAGCGCGGCAAGGCTGGCGACACCGGTGAAGTCGACGTCCACCAGCACCAGGTTGGCGAACTCGCCAACGATGCGTTGCACAGGCTCCAGCAACGGTTCGCGCCAGAACACCGGGACGTTCAGGCGCAAGCGGCGATCGCCGGTATGTTCGCCCAGGGCGGTGGCGAACAGCCCGAGCATCAACGCCGAAGAGGTGATCCGTTGTGCCCGCGCCGCGTGCTGCAAGGCACGATACTGCGCAGGTTCAAGGCGAGCGGCAAAGCGCTCGCTGCGTGCAGGCCCTGGAGGGAGCAAGGGCAGCGTGGGCGCCGGGGCGATCTGCGCCAGGCGTGTTCGCCACCAGGCGCGGTCGCGGCTGCGGGCGGCACGCAGGTCGGCATCGGCACGCACCCGGTCCAGCCAGTCGAAGTAGTTTGGCGTGGTTGGCAGAACGCTTTCAGGCGAGTCGTACAGGCGGGCCAGGTCTTCCATCAGCACCCGCAAGCTCGACGGGTCCACCGCGATCATGTCGGTGTCCACATGCAAGCGGCAGGCATTGCCCGGCAGCAGGCTGAGGCCAAAGCGTGCTGCCTGACCCAGGCTCAGGTCCAGGCGCTGGTGGCTCCACTGCTGGCGTTTCTCCAGCAGGCGCCGCTCCACGGCTGGCCCATCCAGATCGCTGAAATCCTCCAACTCCAGATGGGCGCGCTGTGCTTCGTCGATGGTCTGCAACCCCTGCCCGTCGATGTGCAGGCTGAGCATCGGATGCGCCCGGTACAGTTCTTCAAGTGCGCCGGCAAGGCGCGCCACATCGATGGCCCGGCCATCGAACTCGGCGTACAGGTGCGCGCTGACGCCACCCAATGCCGCATGTGCATCCCGCCCGATCCAACAGGCGGCCTGCATCGAAGTTAACTCTCTCATCGCTTACCCGCGTAGTTGACAAATCCATGTGTTTCGCGTCCTCATATTTACTAACGAGAATGATTATATTTCAAGGTTTTCTTTCTCACCCATCGCCAAGGAGGCAACCCATGAAGACAGGCACCCTGCGTTTGCAAGACAGGGACACCATGCCGCTCAACCAAGAGGATTCGAGCTTTTCATTCACATCCGGCGAGCGCGAGCTGAGCGTCAGCGGCCTGCGCGAACGCATCGACACCGCGGCCCACGGCAGCCATTTGGCCAGTGGCGCACTGCGCCGCAGCATCGACCAGGCCTTCGAACGCGCCCGCCAGGCCGGGCAGGAAAATCCCATCGTGGTCGGCGCGATCCCCTTCGACACCACCCAGGCTTCCAGCCTTTACGTGCCCGAGGCCTATACCTGGCAGGCGCGCGCCGCGGCTCCTGTACAGCCCGGCTCGCTGCCTGCTCTGCTCAGCCAGGCCAACATCCCCGACGAACACGGTTTCAAGCGCGCCGTGCGCCACGCCATCGTCAACTTCCAGCACAGCGATGTGCGCAAGGCCGTGCTCTCGGTGCAGCGCGAACTGCACTTTGCCGCGCCCGTGGACACAGCCCAGGTGCAAGCCAACCTCAAGGCACTGAACCGCGAGGGCTACCACTTCCGCGTACCCCTAGCCGACGGTTCCACCCTGCTGGGGGTGAGTCCGGAGCTGCTGGTGCATAAACAAGGCAGCGCCTTCGTCAGCAACCCGCTGGCCGGCTCCGTGCGGCGCATGGCCGACCCCGAAGCCGACCGCGCCAATGCGCAATGGCTGGCGGCGTCGGAGAAGGACCACTACGAGCACCGCCTGGTCACCGAGGACATCGCCCAGCGCGTCGGCGAGCTGTGCAGCCGCCTGCAGGTCCCCGAACGGCCCTCGCTGATCAGCACCGCCGCGTTGTGGCACCTGTCCACGCGCATCGAGGGCGAACTGGCCTCGGCCGATATCGACGCCCTGCAACTGGCCTGCCGCCTGCACCCGACCCCCGCCGTCTGCGGTTACCCCACCGAGCGCGCCCGGCAGTTGATCCGCTTCGTCGAGCCCTTCGAGCGTGACCTGTTCACCGGCATGGTCGGTTGGTGCGACGCCCAGGGCAACGGCGAGTGGGTGGTGACCATCCGCTGCGGCACCTTCAACGGCCAGCGCGTGCGCCTATTCGCCGGCGCCGGCATCGTCGAGGCCTCCAGCCCCGACAGCGAATGGAACGAAGTACAGACCAAGCTCGGCACCATGCTGCGTGCCTGTGGCCTGGACCATTGACCTCAAACCCGCTTTCCGAGATGCCCATGACCATCGAATTCACCCCCTGGCCCGCGGACCGGGCGCAGCGCTATCGCGCCGCCGGCTACTGGAACGACCAGCCGCTCAGCCAGTTGCTGATCGCCCGCGCCGCCGTGCAGCCGCAGGCCCCGGCGATCCTCTGCGGCGAGCGCCGCATCAGCTACGGCGAACTGGATCGCCGTGCCTCCAACCTGGCATCGCGCCTGGCCGCCCACGGCCTGGGCCAAGGCGACACCGCGCTGGTGCAGCTGCCCAACGTCGCCGAGTTCTACATCGTGCTGTTCGCTCTGCTAAAGGCCGGCATCGCCCCGGTCAATGCGCTGTACAGCCACCGCCAGCACGAGCTGGGCGCCTTCGCCCGGCAGATCCAGCCGGCCCTGCTGATCGCTTCGGCGGAGCATGAGGTATTTCGCAATGACGCGTTCCTCGACGACCTGGCCAAGGAAGGCCTGCGCCCGAAGCTGACGCTGATGCTCGATGCCCTCGACGACTGGAGCGCCAGCGCCGATGTGCGCGGCACCCACTACGCACCCAGTCCGTCCGGCGAGGTGGCGTTGTTCCAGCTGTCCGGCGGCAGCACCGGCACCCCCAAACTGATCCCGCGCACCCACAACGACTACGCCTACAGCGTGCGGGCCAGCGCGCAGATCTGCGCCCTCGACAGCGACACGCGCTTCCTCTGCGCGCTGCCGGCGGCGCACAACTACACCCTCAGTTCCCCCGGTGGCCTGGGCGTGCTGCACGCCGGCGGCTGCATCGTCATGGCGGCCAACCCGGAGCCGTTGCACTGCTTCGCCCTGATCGAACGCCACGCCGTGACCATGGCCGCCCTGGTGCCCAGCGCCGTGGCCCTGTGGCTGCAGGCCGCCCCCGGGCACGCCGCCAAATTGCGCAGCCTGCGCCTGCTGCAGGTCGGCGGCGCCAGTTTCGCCGAGGCCTTGGCGCGCCAGGTGCCCGAGGTGCTGGGCTGCAAGCTGCAGCAGGTATTCGGCATGGCCGAAGGCCTGGTCAACTACACCCGCCTGGACGACAGCGACGAGCAGGTATTCACCACCCAGGGCCGGCCGATCAGCGAGCTGGACGAGGTGCGCATCCTCGACGAGCAGGGCCAACCGGTCGCCGACGGCGAGCCGGGCATGCTCGCCACCCGCGGCCCCTATACCTTCTGCGGCTACTACAAGAGCCCCGAGCACAACGCCCAGGTGTTCGACCAGGACGGCTTCTACCACTCCGGCGACATCGTCCAGCGCAGCGCCGACGGCAACCTGCGGGTCGTCGGGCGGATCAAGGACCAGATCAACCGCGGCGGCGAGAAGGTCGCCTCGGAGGAAATCGAGAACCTGATCGTCATGCATCCCGATGTGACCCACGCCGCCCTGGTGGCGCTGCCCGACGAACTGCTAGGCGAGAAGAGCTGCGCCTTCATCGTCTCGCGCAACCCGCAGCTCAAGCCGATCGCCCTGCGCCGCCACCTGATGGGCTTGGGCATCGCCGAATACAAGCTCCCGGACCGGATCCGGCTGATCGACGCCATGCCGCTGACCGCGGTGGGCAAGATCGACAAGAAGCAACTGCGCGCGCTGCTCGCCGTCGCCCCGACCGCCTGATCGTCCAAGGACCCGACATGACCATTCCAACCATCCACGACTACCCCATGCCGCAACCGGCCAGCTACCCGGCCAACAAGACCACCTGGCAACCCGACCCGGCCCGCGCCGTGCTGCTGATCCACGACATGCAGCGCTACTTCCTGCGCTTCTACCAGCCGGACGGCGCCCTGCTCACCGCGCTGGTGGATAACCTGTCGCGGCTGATCCAGTGGGCTCGCGCGCAGGGCATCCCGGTGGTCTACACCGCCCAGCCCCATGAACAGCCGCCCGAGGATCGCGCCCTGCTCAACGCCATGTGGGGCCCGGGGCTGCCCGCGGCCAGCCCCGAGCAGCAACCGATCATCGATGCGCTTTCGCCGCAGCCGGGCGATACCGTGCTGACCAAGTGGCGCTACAGCGCCTTCCAGCGCTCCGACCTGCTCGAACGCATGCGCGGCTGGCAGCGGGACCAACTGCTGATCGGCGGCGTGTACGCCCATATCGGCTGCATGATCACCGCCGCCGACGCCTTCATGAACGATACCCAGGCCTTCCTGGTGGGCGACGCGGTGGCTGATTTCTCCGAGGAGGAGCACCGCCTGGCCCTGAAGTACGTGGCCACCCGCTGCGGCCATGTCACCGACACCGCCACCCTGCTGACCCAGCCGGCGGGCGTGACCACCCGTGACTGGCTGCACGGTCGAGTGCGCCAGATGATCGAGGACGACAGCGAGCTCGATCCCCAGGAAAGCCTGATCTTCTACGGCCTCGACTCGCTGCAGGTGATGAAACTGGCCGCCGAGCTCAAGCAGCGCGGCATCGCCGTCAGCTTCGAGGAACTGGCCAACGCGCCGACCCTGGATGGCTGGTGGTCGCTGGTGCAAGCGCGGGGGGCGGCTTGATGGCCATGGCCCGCTTCACTGGCCGGCGCGTGCTGGTCACCGGTGCCGCCAGCGGCATCGGCCGCTGCGTGGCGCAGCGCTTTGTCGAGGAAGGCGCCGAGGTCATCGGCCTGGATTGCGAGGAAGCCGACGTGCCGTTCCCGCTGCTGCATGTCGACCTGACCGACCCGGCCGACGTGCAACGGGTCTGCGACCGGCTCAAGGAACAGGCGCAGTATCTCGATGTGCTGGTCAATGTGGCCGGCGTACTGCGGCTTGGGCTCAGCGACGAGGTGTCCTGCGAGGACTGGCAGCGTTGCCTCGACGTCAATGCCAGCGCGCCGTTCTACCTGATGCGCCAGTGGACCCCGGTGTTCCGCCGCCAGCGCCGCGGCGCCATCGTCAACGTCGCCTCCAACGCCGCCCATGTGCCGCGCCTGAACATGGCCGCCTACTGCGCCTCCAAGGCCGCGCTGGTCAGCCTCAGCCACTGCGTGGGCCTGGAGCTTGCACCCTATGGCGTGCGCTGCAACGTGGTCTCGCCGGGCTCGACGCGCACGCCGATGCTGGCCGGCATGCTGGGCAATCCTGCGGCAGAACGGCAGTTGATCGACGGCCTGCCACAGCAGTTCAAGCTCGGCGTGCCCCTGGGCAAGATCGCCACGCCCGACGACATCGCCCATGTGGTGCTGTTCCTCGCCTCCGAGCAGGCCGGCCACGTGACCCTGCAGGACATCGTGGTCGACGGCGGCGCCACCCTGGCCGCCTGAGCCCGACACGGCCACCGACAAGGACTTTCACCCGCAACGCGCCCGGCCCTGGTCGGCCGGGCGCGCTCCATGGAGCTGGACATGACATTCTCACCTGCCGACCACACACGTCTCGAGGCATTCTGGCGCTACTGCCTCACCCACCAGTACTTCAATGTCGGCTACCCCGAATCCGCCGACTTCGACTACAGCCTGCTGCACCGTTTCATGCGCTTTTCCATCAACAACTGCGGGGACTGGAACGAGTACAGCAACTACTTGCTCAATTCCTTCGACTTCGAGCGCGAGGTGATGCGCTTCTTCGCCGAACTGTTCCACATCCCCTTCGAGGACAGCTGGGGCTACGTCACCAACGGCGGCACCGAAGGCAACATGTTCGGCTGCTACCTGGCCCGCGAGCTGTTCCCCGACGCCACGCTCTACTACTCCCAGGACACCCACTACTCGGTGGCCAAGATCGTCCGCCTGCTGCGCATCAAGGCCCAGGTGGTGGCGTCCCAGGCCAACGGCGAGATGGACTACGACGACCTGGTCGCACGCATCGCGGCCGACGGCGAACGCCATCCGATCATCTTCGCCAACATCGGCACCACCTTGCGCGGCGCCACTGACAACATCGCCACCATCCAGCAGCGCCTGGCCCAGGCCGGCATCCGTCGGGAGGACTACTACCTGCATGCCGACGCGGCCTTGAGCGGCATGATCCTGCCCTTCGTCGACGCCCCCGAGCCCTACTCGTTCGCCGACGGCATCGACTCGATCTGCGTCTCGGGGCACAAGATGATCGGCTCGCCGATGCCCTGCGGCATCGTCGTGGCGCGGCGCGCCAACGTCGAACGCATCTCGGTGGAGATCGACTACATCAGCGCTCGCGACCAGACCATCAGCGGCTCGCGCAACGGCCACACGCCACTGATGATGTGGGCCGCCCTGCGCAGCCGTTCCATGGACGACTGGCGTGAACGTATCCAACGCTGCCTGGACCTGGCCCAGCATGCGGTGGACCGGCTGCGGGCGGCGGGGATCGACGCCTGGCGCAACCCCAATTCGATCACCGTGGTATTCCCCTGCCCCTCGGCCAGCGTGTGGAAACGCCATTGCCTGGCCACCTCGGGCGATACCGCGCACCTGATCACCACCGCCCACCACCGGGACAGCACGCAGATCGATGCTCTGGTCGACGAGGTGATCGCCGATCTCAAGGCCCCCGGCAAACCTGTCACCCTATCCCCGCTGCAGGCGCCCCTGGTGGATGGCCTGGGCAGTCGGAACCGGGTCTACAGCACGGTCGGACAACCCCGGCCGGAACTGCTGCCGGGCCACGCCAGACCCGAGCGCGACAGCGGCGTTGCCCGCCTCAAGGGCAGTGATATCTGAATACCGGGTCGTCTTTACAGCCATTTACATGTAAGCCTATTCCTACAGCGTGTTGTTGCGGGGCCTGGCATGCCGAAGAACAGGGGGCGGGCCTGTCAGCCGCCTCGGCACCTTGCCCGCGCAACACGTTGCAGACTCCTGCCGATGCCCGTTTGACGGCCCCCGGCGTGGCTCTATAGTCCGTTTCCTGGCAGCGGCAAGGACTTCCGCTGGCCTTGGACAAGAACCCGCCATGTACAGGAGTCGTATGATGGCCATGCTCACGGATGACGCCCCCTCGCCTCACCCTCTACACGAATCACCCAGCCGCGCCGATCTGCGACGACATCCCCGTCACTGACCCCAGACCCGCCACGTGCCCGTGACCTGCCCTGGGCGGTCACTGCCTTCGTTCGCCTTCAATAAAGACAAAAGGTGCGTCATGACTGCGACCCGTTCGCCGCAACCGGCCGTTGCGCCGTTGCCGGAAACCGAAACACTGCGCTATCGCCCAGCCAGCCCCACAGATATCGAAGCCCTCGCCGCGCTGTTCCAGCAGGTCTATGGGCAGACCACCCACCCCTGCCAGAGCGCGTCCTACATCCGCCACTCGATGAGCAGCGGGCAACAGCAGTGGTTCGTCGCCGAGGCCGAGGGCAACCTGGCCGGTTGCTGCTGCATCGCCCGCCGCCCGTGGAACCAGTCGTGGGAGGTGTGCCACGGTGTGATTCACCCTGACGCACGCAGGAGCGGCGCCATCTCCAGCCTGGTCCGCCTCGGTTTCGAGACGCACCGGCCAGCGCCCATGGAACTGGGCTTCTACATTACCCGCAACATCGCCAGCCACGGTGTCATGAAGAAGATCCGCCCCGCCGTGCTGGTGGGCCATGACGGCGGCCCGGACAAGGTCGATGGCCTGCGCGAGTATCACCTGACCGCCATCCACCCCGTACCCCAGGCCGGCTTCGCGCACGTCGCCCCCTGGTACGTGACCACCGGCGCCGCCGACTATATCCGCAGGCTGCTCTACCCCGCCCTGCAGCTTGCCGTTGCCCCCGGCAGCTACCCGGACACCTACCTCAGCGGCCCGACCGGCGCCGAACGCCATGGCCAGCTCAGCTACAGCCACGACCCGCAGGCCGCCGCGCTGATGCTGTCGGGCCAATGCGGCCGCTATGCCTCGACCCATGCCGTGCTGACCGAGCTGGGCGCGCTGCTGCGTCAGTATTCCAACGCCGAGTACGTCGGCCTGGTGATCCTGGCCGACAAGCTGGAGCTGCTGGCCAGCCTGCGCCGCCTGGGCTTTGCGATCACCGCCTACCTGCCGGCCTGGCACCTGGAGAACGGCAGCCGCTACGACTGCATCCAGCTGGTGTTCCAGGACTTCGGCGTGGCGCCGCGCAGCCACGGTTTCGATGACGACATCGCCCGCTTCGACCTGGCCTACGCGCACCTGGCCAACAACCTCTGCAGCCTTCCCGCGGCCCCGGCTTCCCGGGCCGCCAGCTAACCGATCGGAGTTTCAGCAAGTGACCAAGGACCAATGGCTTAGTGTAAGAAAACAGATCCCCGACGGCGCCCGGGAACCCTGGACCGTGATGTTGTGGGTCGCCGACCTGCTGCTGCTGGCGGTGGCCTGGAATCTCTGGCTCGCCGACTCCACCGCCCTACAGTTGCTGGGCCTGGCGCTGGCCGGTCTGGCCACCGTGCAGCTTTACCTGATCATGCACGAGGCGACCCACGGCGCCGCCTCGGCCAACCGCCGGTTCAACGACTTTATCGGCCACTGCAACGGCTGGCTGATCGCCTTGCCGTTCCTGGTCCGCCGGCGCTTCCACATGGCTCATCACACCTGGACCGCGCACCCGCTGAACGACCCGGAGAACCGCGGCATGATCGAGCGTTTCTCGGTGATGACCAAGAAGCAGGAGCGCACCCTGGAGTTCGTCTGGAAGCACTGGATCCCGATGATCGCCGCCAACCACTTCCTGCTCAACTGGCGCGCGCCATTCATCGCCAAGGCCAAGGGCGACAGTTCGCCACGGATCCTCAAGGAGATCCGCTTCGCCCGCCTGTACCTGGCCGGCTACCTGGCGGCGGCCGTGCTGGCCTGGAGCCTCGGGCACCTGCTGGACCTGGTGCTGTTCTACCTGATCACCTGGGTGTTCCTGTTCTTCATGGTCGAGCTGCTCAACCTGCCGCACCACGCCGAGGCCCCGCTGCTCGCCCGCGATGCCGATCGCCTGCAATTCTGGGAGCAGGACGGTGTGTCCCACGACTGCAAGAGCCTGCCGCTGTGGTCGCGCTTCGTGATCCTCAACTTCAACCTGCACATCGTCCACCATGCCTTCCCCTCGGTGCCTTGGTACCGCCTGGCCAAGGTGCAAAAGCTGCTGGGCGAGCATGAGCTCGGCCATGCGCCGTCGCAGACGCATGAATGGGAGTTCGCGGTGAAGAACCGGCGCCGGCCGTTGTTGCAGCTGATGGGGCATTTCTTCGATCAGCGGGGTTGAAGTGATCGCTACTCCCTGTGGGAGACATTGCTTTCAAGGTGCTCGACGTTGTAGTTGCAGTGCCTGTGAGATCGAGCGCCGCCCGCGCGGCGCATCGCCGGCAAGCCGGCTCCCACATCTGTTTCGGGCCAGTTATGCCTGCACCGCCGCGGCTGTACGCCTTGTGGGTACGACGCGGTCTCAGCGTGGGCACCACTGGCGTCCCACTTGTCTCAAGTCATGCATCACAGGACAGACTTGCCCGAAACAGATGTGGGAGCTGGCTTGCCAGCGATGCGCCGCGCGGGCGGCGCTCGATGTTGAGAACGCTAAATGGCCATCGTCTGACGCTTGCCCGTCAACACGCGATGAAAAAAGTGCCCCTGTGTTTACGTGAGAAAATGCCGGTTCGGCACATACCGCAACCCCAGGTTCTCCCGCAACGTACGCCCCTCATACTCGCGCCGGAACAACCCCACCCGCTGCAACTCCGGCACCACCTGCCCGACAAAATCATCCAGCCCGCCCGGCAGATGGGTAAACAGCAGGTTGAAGCCATCCGCCGCCCCTTCCTCGAACCAGCAGGCCATCTCCTCGACGATCTGCCCGGGTGTGCCCACCAGCAGCCGGTGTCCGCCGGCACCGAGACGGGCCAGCAATTGCCTGGCGGTGGGCCGTTCGCGGCGGATCAGGTCCACCACCAGCTGTTGGCGGCTCTTGTGCCGTTCGGTCAGTGGCAGCGGGTCCGGCAACACAACCGGGGCATCCGCAGGCAGCCGCTCCAGGTCGATGCCGATATCCAGCAGGAACGACAGGGCCTTGAGCGCCGCCTCCGGGTCTACCAGCGCCTGCAGTTGCTCGTGCTTCTCCTGCGCTTCGCTTGCCGTGCGCCCCACCACGGGCGCCAGGCCCGGCAACACCAGCAATGATTGCGGCGGCCGACCGGCCAGGGCCAGGCGCTGGTGGATGTCCGCATAGAATGCCCGGCCTTCGGTCAAGGTCTGCTGGGCGGTGAACACCAGTTCGGCGCTGCGCGCCGCCAACGCTCTTCCGGCTTCAGAGGAGCCGGCCTGGGCGATCACCGGCCAGCCCTGCAATGGCCGTGGCGCATTCAACGGGCCACGCACGCGAAAATGCTCGCCCTGGTGGTCGAGCACCCGCATCCGCGCGGTCTCCAGCCAGGTGCCGGAGGCCTTGTCCAGCGGGAAGGCATCGTCCGCCCAGCTGTCCCAGAGCCCGGTGACCACGTCGAAGAATTCCCCGGCACGGGCATAGCGATCGGCATGGGACACGTGCGCCGCGTGGTTGAAGTTCTCGCCACCGATCAATCCGGTGACCAGGTTCCAGCCGGCACGACCAGCGGACAGGTGATCGAGGGACGCGAAGGTGCGGGCGATGTTGTACGGTTCGTTGAAGCTGGTGTTGGCTGTGGCGATCAAGCCAAGGTGGCGGGTCACCACTGCCAGTGCCGGCAGCAGGGTCAGCGGGTCCCAGCGCAGGCTGTAGGCACTGCTGCGCAGCACCCGTGGATCCAGCTCGCCGACGGCGACGTTGTCATTGAGGAACAGCGCGTCGAAACAGCCGCGCTCGAGGGTCTGGGCGTAATGTCGATAGCGCTCGAAGTTGATCGAGGCATCGGCGTCGGCCTGCGGGTGTCGCCAACTGCCGGCGTGGGCGCCGGCGCCGGAGAGAAAAGCCCCCAGTCGCAGGCGGCCGTCACGCCTTGCCATGGCTGGGCTCCTGGACAGGCGCAGGAGCTTTTGTCGTGCGCAGCAGCAGGGTCACCGCGCCCCAGACCAGCAACAGGCTGACGGCGAGGAACACCATCAACGCTTGGTAGCCGTCGAGAAACGCGGCATGCACCCAGCCCTGCAGGACATCGCTGCCCTGCCCCAGGTGCTCGCCCAGCAGGGCCGCGCCCTGTTCCGGCGCCGCCGCCGCCCTGGCCAGCCAAGCGGTCTGCGCAGGTACGCCTGTGGCGCCGGACAAGGTATCGGCCGCCACCGCCCGGTACAGCCCCACACCGACCGCCAGGCCAAGCCCACCGCCGACATTGTGCAGGGTCATCAGCGAGCCCATGGCCACCGAACTCACCTGCTGCGGCACCGAGGAGATCCCCAGCACCGTCGAAGGCCCGAGGATGCATGCCCAGCCCAGCCCCATCACCGCGAAGGCGCCGAGCAGGTGCAGCAACGAAGTCTGCTCGCCGAATGCCGCCTGCAGCACGGCGGACAGCACGAACAGCAACAGCCCCGCCTGCACCAGCAATGCCGGGCCCTTGCGGTCCACCAGGCGCCCCACCCATGGCGACAGCAACGCCACGCCGAGGGTGGTCGGCAACAACAGCAGACCGCTGGCCTGCACGCTCTCACCACGGATCAGCGCCAGGTACAACGGCATCACGAAAAATGCCACGCAATAGAACACCGCCAGGCCGAAACTGGCGGTGACCGCCGCGACAAAGCGGCGGTTGGCGAACAGGCGCAGGTCGATGATCGGCGCGACGACCCGCAATTCGACCGCGACGAAGGCCAGCAGGGCAAGCAGCGCCACCCCCAGCAGGCCCAGGGTATTGGCCGAGGTCCAGCCCCAGTCGGCGCCCTGGACGATGGCCAGCACCAGGCTCGGCAAACCCAGCAGCAGTAACGCCGCACCCAGCCAGTCGAGCCGCGCGCCCTCCTCACCGGCCCGCGACTCGTCCGCCGCCACGGCGATGATCGCCAGGCTGAGTAGCACGAACGGCACGTTGACCAGGAAAATCCACTGCCAGCCGAAGGCGCTGGTAATCAGCCCGCCCAACACCGGCCCCGCAGCCAGGCCGATACCATTGACACCGAACAGCACGCCGAACGCCTTGCCCTGCTCCTCGCTGGCGAAGGTAGCCGCGACGATCGCCCCCGACGCGGTGTACAGCACCGCGCAGGCCAGGCCCTGGGCGATCCGCGCGGCCACCAGCGTATCGATGGTGCTGGCCAGCCCTGCCGCCAGCGAGGCCAGTCCGAAGACCGTGAGCCCGAGGTTGAGTACCCGCCGGCGGCCTTTCAGGTCGGCCAGCCTGCCCACCAGCACCATGCTGCTGGACAACGCCAGGATGAAGCCGTTGATCACCCATTGCAGGCTGCCCACCGAGGCGCCGAGGTCGGCCTGCAACGCCGGCAGAGCGGTGTTGACGATAGTGAAGTCGACGCAGCCGAGAAAACTGGCGATGCTCACACCGAGCAAAGCCCACCATTTGCGTTGCTGTTGCGCAAAAACGCCCATGGAAACTCCTGTTCCGGATTTCAGGGTGAAGGCCATCGTCCGTGTGGCGTGGGGCCTGCGTGGCTATAAGGTCAGATGGCAATGGCGCTGGCAGCCCAGGCCGGATGCACCACCCCTGGCAGGGTGAAGGGAATCGGGATGCCGCGTTTCTTGAACTTCAATGGCAGCCAGTGCACGCGATCTGGCGCGTGAGGCTCGACCAGCAGGCGCCGGGCGGTCGCCATGGCGTCGGTCATCTGCTGCGGGTAGATCACGTAGTCGAACCCCTGCTCGGCCCACTGCGGCAGGATGATCGGCACTTCCTCGAGGATGTACTCGCGGCACTGGGCGGCGGCGCGCTCCAGGTCCGCCTCGGGGTCACGCAAGCGCAGACGCTCGATGAACACGCCGATGGTCGCTTCGATGGCGCCGCGCAGGTCCTCGCTTTCACGATAAAGCTGGTTCACCTGCTGGCGCAGCTCGGCGTAACGGTCCGAGGCCAGCTCCTGGTTCCAGCGGCTGATGCTTACCGGCGCCTCCAATCCGGCCAGGTACTTGCGGTTGCGTGCCAGCCACGCGTCACCATCGCGAATCGACGCCGACAGCGCCTCGCCCGGCGACTTGCCGTGCTTGTTGTGGCGCTGCAAGGTGTCGGCCACCACCACCTTCACCTGGCTGAAGCCGGATTTGTTGATCAGGTGCACGGTGGAGCTGAGTTTCTGCTCCTCGTGGTATTCCTGGCCCACGCTGACTGCCAGCACGCAGCGCTTGCCGGTGAAGTCCAGCTCTTCGCCGCCCTTGTTGAAATAGGCTTTGAGGTTGATCGCTTCCACATTGCTCATGTTGCTTAGCTCCAGTAGGCCAAAGGCTGGTCGTCGCCGAAATAACCGATGAATACGCCGAGGGTGACCCGGGTGCTGGTGGCCGAGGGGCGCACCGCGTGGATCAACCGCGGGTTGAGAAAGATCAGGTCGCCCGCCTCGGGCTTGACCACCAAGTCCGGCGGCGGCAGCAGGTGGCGCTCGATACCGTAGGCGCGCTGGCCGCGCAGGCGTTCGTACTCGGCCTCGTCGGGGTGCAGGTTCCAGATTTCCAGCTCGCCGCCGTCCTCGGGGATCTGCAGGTAGATGTTGGTCGACAGCTGGGTGAGCAGCCGCGGCTGGTGGTCGGCCGGGGCATTGCGGGCCAGGTCATCGGTATGCGGCGTGAGGTCGACGTTGTTGCCCTGGAAGCGGGCGATGCCGACGAAGCACTTGCGCCCGTTCACATCCAGCAGCCGCGCCCCTTTGGGCCAGACCTCGTCGAGCAGCAGGCGCAAATGGTCGATGGGCGATGCCAGCGGGCCGAAGGCGCTGCGGATCTTGCGAATGTTGGCGATGGCCTGGCCGTGGTACTCGGCGCGGCTGGCCTCGTCCCTGATCTCGATGTAGGCCTTGCCCAGGCGCACGAACTCGGTCTGCTCGCTGAAGGCACCACGCAGTTCGTGATGACTCAGGCGCTCCAGGGCCAGGGCCACGGTATCGGCGGGTGCGAAGCCTTTGATCAGGATGCCCAGTGTGCGGGCGTGAATCACATCGTCTAACTGTGCGGCGGTCAATTCCTCGACCGTGGTAATCGTCAGCATGAACACTCCCTCGCCTATTCCTGAACGGTTTGACTGCACCTGTGAGTGGCGGCTAACCGGCGACTTCCGATGGTCGCCAGGCCATCTTCAACAAGCGGCAAGCACTTGTGAAATATCGTTTTTCTCTAGCCCCAAAACTTTTTTCAAAATATTACATAGCAACTTATGGCATTATCAGTAATGCGCATGAACATTATAAAAATTACAACTTAAGTTTCCCACAGCGGATAACTTTCACTGAACTTCCGATACTTCATTGAACTGCTCGTCCACCTGTTGTTCGGCAACGAAGCCCGGGCCGATCACCCCCTCGTCTTGGTACAGCCGGGCGGTGTCGGCCAAGTCCCTGACCAGCGCGTCGTCCACCAGGGCCCTGCGTGGCTGTGAAAAGCGGTTCGAGCGTAGGTGCACCTCCAGCGGCAGCCCGCTCTGGCGGGCCTGGATCGCCGAAAACTGCTCGGCATGGGCGCTGGCCCAGTCCCAGGCGCGGCCAACCCGGCGCAGGAAATCCCGCAGTTGCGCCGGCTTGTCGCGGATCGCCGCAGGGTTGGCCACCAGCAGCATGTTGCCGGCGAACAAGCCTTCGCCACTGACCAGCACCCGCGTGCCGCCTTCGAGCTGGACCATGCTGGTGTACGGGTCCCAGGTGGCCCAGGCGTCGGCGCCGCCGTTGGCCAGCAGGCTGCGTGACTCGCCTGGTTGGAGAAACACGAACGTGGCGTCGCGGCCGCTGTGGCCAGTGGCGCGCAACGCTGCCAGCGCCAGGTAATGGCCGATGGAGCCACGGGTGGTGGTGATGCGCCGGCCCACCAGCGACGCCGCGTCGCTCAGCGGCGACGCTTCGGGCACGACGATCGCCACCGCCGTGGGCGTCACCTGCAGGCGCACCACCCCGACGGTCTTGAGCCCGGCGCCGGCCGCGGTGGCGAACACGAACGGCGCGGTGCCCAGGGTGCCGATATCCACCGCCCCGGCCGCCAGGGCTTCGGCGGTGGGTGCGGCGGCGCCGAAGGCGGCGAACTCCAGGGGGTACGGCACATCGTCGAGCTCGCCGGCGGCCTGCAGCAGCACCTGCAGCGAGTTCTTCTGGCTGGAGACGCGCAGGGTTTCGTCCGCGTGAGCGATCCCCAGCATCAGGCACAGCAACCCCGTCAGCATGTAACGCCCACTGAATAAATGACTCATCAGAACGCCAGGCTCACACGGCCGTAGTAGTAGCCCCCACCCAGCCCATAGGGCGAGAACATCCCGTACTCGTAGGTCCCGGCCCAGGGCACGATGCCGATCTTGTCCGGGTACTTGTCGAACAGGTTGTTGGCCCCCAGCGCCACCGTGATGTTCTGGGTGAGGTCGTAGGCCACGTCGATGTCGGTGATCCACTTGGCGCCGTAGGTGCGGTCGTTGGCCGGGATGTTCGAGCCTTCGGTGTACTCGCCGTAGCGGGTCAAGGTCAGGTTCACCGTCCAGTCGTCGACCTTGTAGTTGCTGTTGAGGATCCACTTGTCCTTGGGCGTGGCCTTGGTCAGGTCGATCTGCTGTTGGCGGTCGAACAGCACGTACCCTGCGCCGAGGCTCGACAGGCTCGCCGGGGTATCGGCCAGGTCACGGATGCTGGTCTTGTTGCGGTTGTAGGCCAGGCTCCAGCGCACGGTGCCGTACTCGGCGAGCGGCTGGCGGTACTCGGCCACCAGGTCGACGCCCTTGGTGCGGGTGTCCGCGGCATTGGCGAAGTACTGCCCGGACAAGTCAGGCGACAGGCCGTTGGCCACCAGGATTTGCGACACCGCAGGCCCCGTGAGCACGCCGGTCTGCAGGATGCGGTCGTCGATGTCGATCAGGTAGAAGTCGGCAGTCAGGCGCAGGCGCTCGGTGGGCTCGGCGGTGAAGCCCAGGCTGTAGTTGCGCGACTTCTCCGGTTCCAGGGTCTGCGCACCGAGGGCGATGGCCTCTGGCGAGCCGGGGCGCATCTGCTTGGTGCGTGCGGTACTGGTGCTGCCGCCGGCGCCAAAGATCGTCACCGAGCTGGTCGAAGAGAACACGTTCTGCGCCAGCGAAGGCGCACGGAAACCATTGCTCACCGCCGCGCGCACCGCGTAACCCGGGGCGAACTCGTAGCGGGTGGTGAACTTGCCGCTTACGGTCTCGCCGACCTCCTGGTTGTAGCGCTCGTAGCGCAGGGCGAAGGCGCTGTACCACTGCGGGGTGAGGTTGAGGCCAAAGTCGACGTAGGCCGCACCGCTATGGCGAATCATCTGCCCGGCGTCCTCCGGCGTGGTGCCGTTGACCGAGAACAGGCCGGGGTCCGGACGCCGTCCGGCCAGCGGGCCGCTGGGGATGACGTAGTCGCCATAGTTGTAGGAATTGGGTTCGCCCTCGGTGAGTTGGTACTTCTCCCAGCGGTACTCGACGCCGAACGAGGTTTCCAGCGGGCTGCTCCAGCCAATGTCCAGGGCCCGGCTGAAGTCCAGGTTGGTGGTCCACTGGTCGAAGATCTCGTCGGTCAGGTGAAAGCGGCGCTGGCTTAGCAACGGGTCGTTGGACAGGTTGAGGTTGTTGTCGGTGTACAGCTTGGCCTTGTCGCGGCCATAGGTGGTCGACAGGTCCCAATCCCACTCGGCGGCCAGGCCCTTGAGACCGGCGAGCAACTGGTAGTCGGTCTCCTCCACTTCGCGGGTGGCCTGGCCGCCCTTCGGATAAGGCGGGTTGGCCAGCCAGTTGGTGGCGGTGATGTCGGTGGGCGCGCGGTGGCCGAGGACCTTCTTGCCGTCGCGGTAGCTGAGGGTGGAGAACGAGTACAGCTTCAGTTCCTCGCCCAGGGGCAGTTCCAGGTTGTAGGCGCCGCTGTAGGTGCGGTCGCGGCCCAGGCCGTATTCCTCGCCCCAGCCGTGGCGTTCGCTCAGGCGCGGGTCGGGCTGGCCGTTGGCCAGGGTGGTGAAATTGCCGCGCACGGCGCCGGCGCGGTCGTAGGGTTCCTGTACCTTGGCGTCGAACGACAGGTTGAGAAAACCACCGTCGCCCAGGCCGAAGCCGGCGTTGGCCGCCTCATGGCCGCTGGTGCCGTCCCCGGCATAGTACTGGCCGACGGAACTGTCGGAGGTAATGCCCTCGGCGTCCTGCTTGAGGATGATGTTGATCACCCCGGCGATGGCGTCGGAGCCGTACTGCGCCGCCGCGCCGTCGCGCAGCACCTCGATGCGCTCGATCGCCGCGGTGGGAATCAGGTCCAGGTCCACCGGCACCGCGGCCGTGCCGACCCGCGCGTTGTTGTTGATCATCGCCGTGTTGTGCCGACGCTTGCCGTTGACCAGGATCAGCACCTGGTCGCCGCCCAGGCCGCGCATGCTGATGCCGCGTACCAGGAAGGCGGTGCCGCCGCCGTTGATGGTCGGCGCGTTGAACGAGGGCAGCAGGCGCGTGAGCATGTCCTTGAGGCCGTTCTGGCCGCTGATGCGCAGTTGTTCGCCGGAGATCACGTCCACCGGCACCGGGCTGTCGGTCACGGTGCGCTGCTGGCTGCCGCGCACGCCGGTCACCACCACGGTGGACAGCGCCGGGTCTTCGGCGGCGATGGCCTCGCCGGCCAGGCTCAGGGCCAGGGCGGTGGCCACGGGGGAAAGCTTGAAGGTCTTGGGCATCTGCGGATATTCCTTGTGGCGGCCATGGCCCGGCCGCCGCTCTCGGGTTCGGGGGCTCAACGGGCCTTGGCGGCGACCGCCTCGACTTCGATCAGGGCGCCGGGCAATACCAGCCCGGCCACCTGCACCGTGGTGCGGGTCGGTTTCAACGGCTGGCGCTCACTGCCGAAGAACTGACGAAAGCCGCGCTGCAGGCCGTCGAAGTCCATGCGCCCCTGCAACTGCGGGTCGCCGACCAGGTACACCCGCAGCTGCACCACATCGCCCAGGTCGAGCCCGCGCGGCGCCAGGGCGGCTTCGACCTTGCGCAGCACCGCCACGGTCTGCGCCTCGGTGTCGCCACTGGCGCGCAGCTCATCCTTGGCCGCCTTGGGGTCAGCCGGGTCGGGCAGGATCCCCGAGACGAAGGTCAGCGCCGTGCCCGGCGGCAGGGTCGCCGACTGCAGGATCGGCGAGTTGGGATAGGTCGAGGGGACGCGCTCGATATCGGCGGCCTGGCTGGCCGCGGCGAACAGGACCCCCAACCCCAGAAGGGCGTGCTTGAAAGGCATGGCGAAGCTCCACTGATGTGTAGGCGCCAGCCTCGGAGGTCCGCTACCTGGCAGATGGTTTTCGTTGTGTATTGCTCAGGCGGTCTGCCGACCCTGCGCGGTGCCCTGGGCACGCTCGCACAGGTTGCGCACCACCCGCCGGGCGGCGCCGGCGGCGGTCTCCTGCCAGATGCCGATGCCGCTGTGGGCCAGCGCGTCGCTGGTCAGATGCACCCGCCCCTGGGCTTGGTTGAGCAGGTCGTAGTCGGCGTCGGCCAGCGGGTGGCTGATCCACGGCCCGAGGCTGTGGGGTATGCGCCCCCAGTCCACCACCAGCGGCTTGCGCAGTTCGTGGCCGTGACCGGGGTGCAGCAGCTCAACGGCCTGGCGCGACAGAGCAATCTGCTCGGCGACCGACTTGTCGGCGAACTGGCGGGCAGTCTCGCCGTTGTTGTAGGCGGCGACGAGAATGCCCTCAGCCTGGTTGAAGCCACCGCTGGGGTACCACAGGCCGGAAGACGCCTGATTGATGAACGACAGGCCGCCGTAGATCTGGTAGTCGGTCTCCCAGAACCGGCGGGACTGCCAGGCCACCTTGTTGGCATGGCCGAATTGCACGGCGGCGATGGCCTGGCGCACCTGGGCGCTGAAGTTGCTGTCGAGCTTCGCCAGCAGCGGCAGCGGCAAGGCGATCACCGCATAGTCGCTGGTGATGCGTTGTGGCTTACCCTGCTGCTGGTAACCGATCTCCACCCGATCCTCGAAATTGCGGATCGAGCCCACCTCGGCCCCCAGGCGCAGAACATCCTGCAGGTGGCGCTGGAAGGCCAGGGGAATACGGTCCATGCCGCCCACCGGCTGGAACATGGTCGGCGAGAACTCCGGGTACTCGTCGATCATCAGTGCCGTGCCCAGGGCCGGGTTGAGCAAGGTGCGCAGGGGCAGCGGGTCGTTGCGCAGGGCCTGCTGGTCGCCGGCCCCGGGCCAGACCTTGTAGCCCGAGCGCGCCGAGCCCAGGTACTCGAGTTTCTCCGACAGGTCGCCCCAGGTGCGCAGGAAGCCCAGCAGGTTGCGCCGGTCGTCCAGGCTCAGTTCCTGGTCCAGGGCCTGGCGGTCGACGGCCTTGGCCAGCAGTTCGGCCAGGTGCCCACGGCTGTCGTTGACCGCCTGGCGGATCTGCATCGGCGGCTGGTCGAGGTCGGGACGCACCAGGGCGTTGCGGCTGGTGTTGACCAGCACCTCAAGCGCCACTCCCAGCTCGCGGCAATAGCCGAGCATCAACTGGTGGTGGCTGGGCAGTCGGCCGGGGCCGGCGTTGAGGTAGAAACCCTCGTCGAACGCGACGGTCTGCACGCTGCCATCGGTGAACGCGACCCGATCCCCCCGGCGCACGGTCCAGTTGCGCCCGCCTACCCGTTCGCGGGCTTCCAGCAGGGTGACGGCGAAACCGGCCTTGCGCAGCTCGTAGGCCGCCACCAGGCCGCCGATGCCAGCGCCGACCACGGTGACAGTGGCGCCCTGCCCTACACGGGCCATTGGCAACGCGGCGTAGTTCTCCTGGCTGGCCCGTGCCGACCCCGACGTGCCAAACAGGCCCAGTGCCGCCGTGGCAGCCTGCAGGCCACCAACCACACCGATACGGGCAATGAGCTGTCGTCTGGTCAATGGCATCGCGGGCACTCTCCCTGGTCCACGGTTATCGTTTTCAGTTATGACTTGATGCTATCAAGCTACGAAAACGCTCTATGTGGAGCCATCCTAGAGAGCGGGATGGGATAAGAGAAATACATTTTGAGCATATGCAAATATTAAAATGTGTAATGTCCCAAGCTTTGCATTCTGCACAAAACGCATAATTATTTTGAAACACCTGCGCTCGCAGCAGCAGCCTGCGCCTCTCCCATCACTCGCAACAGGTTCCCTCCCCAGATATCCGCGAGGTCCCGTTCGTGGTACCCCGCCGCCAACAACCGAGCAGTGATCTCCGGCAAATCGCTGACATCGCGCAGCCCCGCCACCCCGCCGCCGCCATCCCAATCCGCGCCGATGCCGACATGCCGTGGCCCCACTACGTCAAGGATGTGCAGCAGATGCGCCATGAAGTCGTCCAGGCTGGTTGCCGGCAACGGATACCGGGCCTCGACCTCGCATATGCGCCGGGCCAGGTCCGCCACTTGTGCAGGCGGCAGGCTGGCCGCCAGGCGGAACTCCCGGTACAGCGGTGCCAGGGCCTTGTCCCGGGCGGGATTCGGCGCACGCGGCACCAGGTCGCTGGCGTAGGTGTTGACCTGCACCACCCCGCCCCCGGCAGCCAGCTGGCGCAAACGTTCATCATCGAGATTGCGCGGATGCGGGCCGATGGCCCGGGCGCCGGAATGCGAGGCGATCACCGGGGCACGGGACAACGCCAGCACCTGATCGAACACTGCATCGGAGGCATGGGACACATCGATCAGGATCCCCAGGCGGTTGGCCGCCTGCACCAGCTCGCGGCCGGCCGGGCTCAGCCCATGCCAGTGCGGCAAGGCAGTGGCCGAATCGGCGAAATCGTTGTTCTGCGCATGCACCAGGCCCAGCATGCGCAAGCCCAGACGGTGGTAGGTGGCCAGCCGGTCGGGGTCGGCCGCCAGCGGTTCGGCGTTTTCCATGCTGATCAGCACCACCCGCCGCCCTGAGGCAACGATCGCCGGCACCTCCTGCGCCCGCGTGGCCAGGGCGAACGCGTCCGGCCGGGCGGCGACCATGTCGCGGATCCGGGTGATCACCGCCAGGCCATGTTCGCTGGCCAGGGTGCGTCCCTCGGGCGTGAGCGGACCCTGGGGGGTGAAGATGGCGAAGAATCCGCCGTCCAGGCCACCGTCGCGCATGCGCGGCAGGTCGACCTGGGACAGATCGTCGGCATAGCGGTGGCGCTGCCCTATGTCCCAGCCGGGCCGGGCCAGTTGCATGGGCGTGTCCAGGTGGCTGTCGAGCACGATCAGGCGCTCATGCAGGGCGCGGGTCGAGGGCGCGACATCGGCCAGCGCGGTGCTGCAGGCCAGTGCCAGCGGTAGCCAGGCGTATCGAGTTGAACGAGGCATGAAAGTCCTTTTTGCCAGGCGTGGCCCTGCGGGGGCCGCATGAATCACTCTGTCCAGCTGAAACTGCGATCCCACAACGGCGCCACATCCAGGCGCTGGGGCAGTACGCCGGCGGCGTGGAAGGTGTCGGCCACGTCCTGCTGCGACCGCACCGCGGCATCGTCCACCGCCTGCAGCACCCGCGGCCCGCTCTGGGCCTTGTACTGGGCAATGAACACTTCCCGGGGGATGCCCAGCACCTGCTCGCATCGCGCCGCCCACGCCTCGGGGTGGTGCTGCACCCATTGCCAGCTGCGGTATTCGCGGCGCACATAGTCCTCGATCGCCGCGCGCTTGAGCGGATCCTCGATCGCCCGCCGGTTGGCGGCGATCACGTAATTGCCCGACAGGTAGCCCTGCCCGGTGCGCAGCACCCGCGCACCGCTGCGCAGCTCGGCCAGCTGGATGAAGTAGCCAAAGGTCACCCAGACATCCAGGTTGCCGTTCTGGAATGCGGCGAAGCCATCCTGGGGCGTCAGCGCCAGGGGCTGGATGTCCGCCAGGGTCAGGCCCTGGTCCTTGAGGGCGCGCAGCAGCAGGTAGTGCGACGACGTGGAGCGGATGTAACCGACCCGCTTGCCCGGCAGCTCGGCCAGCGATTGCATCGTCGACCCCCTGGGCACGATGAAGGCCTGGTTGTTGACATCACCGGTCAGCACGGCGATGAGCCTGACCGGCGCCTGGTTGCGGATACCGAAGATCGGCGGGATCTCGCTCATCGGCGCCAGGTCCAGGGTACCGCTGACCAGCGCCTCGAAACCGAGGTTGCCGCCATTGAACTCGGCGTATTTCACGCCATACGGTGGGCGCTCGATGCCGGCCTGTTCGAAGAAGGTCGGCGCGGCGCCCTTGTAGGTGGCCACGCCCAGGGTCAGCCCTTGCCAGTCGCGGGCAAAGGCGCCGGGCAGCGCGCAGGCGAGCCCGCCCAGGGCGCTGTACTGCAGAAAACGACGGCGATTCATGGCGCCTCCTTGCACTCAGTCGAGAAAATCAGGTTCGTCGCGCAGCAGGCGGTCCCAGTACGGCTGGAAGCTGAACCAGCCGCCGAACTCGGTACCGACCTGGCGCGCCGTGTGCTCGGCCACCGCCGCCGGGATCGGCCGGGGCGTGCCGGCGGCCTCGGCCAGTAGTTGCGCGTGGGCGGCGTTGTCCAAGGCGATGAAGCGCCACACCGCCGCTTCCACCGTACGCCCGACGGTCAGCAGGCCATGGTTCTGCAAGATCAGCGCGATCTTGTCCGGCCCCAGCGTGGCGGCGATGCGCGCGCCCTCGCTGGCCTCCAGCACCACCCCGGTGAAGTTGTCGAACAGCGCGTGCTTGCCATGAAAGGCGCAGGCGTCCTGGGTCAGCGGGTCGAGCAGGCGTCCCAGGCTCGACCAGGCCTTGCCGTACAACGAATGGGCATGGGCGGCGGCCACCACGTCCGGGCGCGCCTCGTGCAGCGCCGCGTGGATGGCGAAGGCGGCGAGGTTCAACGCGCCCTGCCCTTCGACGATCTCGCCCCGAGGATTCACCAACAGCAGGTCGCTGACGCGGATATGGCCGAAGTACACGCCCACCGGATTGACCCAGAAGTGATCGGGGTACTGGGGGTCGCGCACGGTGATATGGCCGGCGCCGCCCATGTCGAAACCGTGCCGGGCGAACAGGCGGAACGAGCCGGCCAGGCGTTGCTTGCGCAGCAGGCGCTCGGCCTCGGGGGTCGGTTGCTGGGGCGGGTCCTGCCAGCGATGCACGGTGTGGCCGTCGCGAGGCAATGAATAGGCGGTGGGTAGGCGGCTCAGCCTGGCGCTCATGCGGTCTCTCCTTGGGCCAGCAGGTTCTCCAGCGGTCGTCCGCTGCGAAAATGTTCGAGGTTGCGCGCCAGCAGCGCGGCGAGGTTGCGGTACACCTGCGGCGTGTTGGCCGAGGTATGGGGGCTCAGCCGGACCTTGGGATGGCCGTACAGCCGGTGCCCGGCCGGCAACGGCTCGGGCTCGGTGACATCGAGGCTGGCCAGGGCCAGCTGGCCGCTGTCCAGGGCATCGAGCAAGGCGTCCTGGTCCACCAGGCTGCCACGGGCGATATTGATCAGGTGCAGACCGGGCTTGGCGTGAGCGAGGCTACGCCGATCGACGACATGCCGGGTCGACGGGTCGGCCGGTGCCGCCAGTACCAGGTGATCGGCGCGGGCGAACAGTTCCTCGACACTGGCCACGCCCCGTACGCCGGCCACCTCGAACGGCCTGGCCGAGCGCCGTAGGGCGATCACCTCGATGTCCAGAGCCAGGGCCTTGCGCGCCAGGGCCTGGCCGATCCGCCCGAAACCGTAGATCGCCAAGGTGCTGCCGGCCAGCGAGGCCAGCGGACGTGGCTGCCATTGCCCGGGCTCGTCGATCCACAGCTGCGGCAGTTGCTTGGCGGCGGCGAACATCGCCGCCAGGGCGAATTCGGCCAGGCTGTCCGCCGTCACCCCACGGGCACTGGCCACGGGCACCGGTTCGAGCAACCAACCGGGAAAGGAGTCGATGCCGGAGCTGACCAGTTGCACGAAACCGAGCCCGAACGGCCAGCCCGAGGGCGGCGCAACGGCATCACGCAGGCCAGGGTCGGGCGCGGCCAGCAGGACCCGAACATCGTCCGGCAACCCATGGGGCACGCCCCTGGGCAGCGCCAGGATTTCCACGCCTGGCACGGCGGCGGCCAGCAACGCGTTGAACCGCGCGTCCAGCTGGCTGGCGATGCGCACGCCGCTCATGCCTGGCCGCCACGGCTGGGCAAGGCAAACGCCGCGAGGCCGGCGGCGCCGAGCACCGCGTCGTTCTGCGGAGTGTGGATACGGCTGCACAGCACATCGCGGTAATGCCGCTCAAGCGGGTTGCCCCGGGCCAGCGCCGGGTTGCCGATCGCTTCGACGGCCAATTCGACCGCGCTGATGGCCTGGGTGGTGACCAGGTACTTGACCTGGGTGGCCTCGCTCGCCGGGATGCGCCCTTCGGCGGCGGCGTCGAGCAGGACCCGGTTGGACAGCAGCAAGGCGTCGATGCGCCCCACCAGTTCCTGGAAACGCGGCAGGCTCGACAGCGGCGCGCCGAGATTGGCCGGCGTGCGCCCGGCCAGCCAGCCCACCAGCCAGTCGCGGGCGGCACGGGCAACGCCGTCGTAGATGCTCGACAGCAACACGGCCAGCCACAGCACGCCGTTGTGATCGAGTTCGGACGGGCGTGGCTGACGCGCCGGGAGGATGTCCACGGCGTGCTCGGCAGGCACCAGCACATCATCGAAGATCACGTCGTGGCTGCAAGTGGCACGCATGCCCAGGTGGTCCCAGGTTTCCTCGATGCGGATGCCCGGTGTGTCGCGATGCACCAGCCAGGTGCCGACCCGCGGCTCTTCCTCGTCGCTGCGCGCCCATACTGCCAGCCAGGTCAGGCCGGGGATGCCGGTGGAGTAGATCTTGCGCCCGCTGATCCGCCAGCCCTCGGCCACGCGCCGGGCGACGGTGGCCGGCAGGCCGCCCCGGGCCGGGGTGCCCAGCTCCGGCTCCACGCGCAGGGCGTTGACCAGCGCGCCGTCCGCCACCGCCTCGCGGGCCAGGCGCAGGCGCAGCTGTTCGGGCCAGGCCTGGTTCTGTTGCAGGCGCGCGTGCTGCAGGTACTGCATCACCAGCACCAGGGCGGTGGACGGCTCGCCCCGGGCCACGGCGGCGATCACCCGCCGGGCCTGGGCCAGCGTCGCTTCGCTTCCACCCAGGCGGCGCGGCACGGTCAGGGCCAGCAGGCCATGTTCATGCAGGCGCCGCAGGTTGGCGTGGGGGAAGCTGCCTTGGCGATCGTGCTCGGCGGCGCTGGCAGCGAATTCGTCGCTCAGGTGGGCCAGCAAGTCGGCGAAGGCCGGCGAATCGAGGTCGGCCGCCTTGGCGGCGGTATGCAAGTCGAGGCTCATCGTTGGGCGGTCCGTGCGAGGGTATGGGCATGGCTGGGCGCAGGCGCTTCGACGCCGAGCAGGGCCAGCAGGTGTTGGCGCAGCGCCTGGAAGCTACGGCTGGCCACCTCGCGGTGGCGCGGCAGGCGAATCGGGATCTGCTCGGCGATGCGCCCGGCGTCCAGCACCACGACCCGGTCGGCCAGCAGCAGGGCTTCGTCGACGTCGTGAGTGACCAGCAGCACCGATGGCTGATGGGTGCGCCACAGTTCGAGGATCAACTGGTGCATGCGCATGCGCGTCAAGGCGTCCAGCGCGGCGAACGGCTCGTCGAGCAGCAGCAATTGCGGCTCGCGCACCAGCGCCCGGGCCAGGGCCACGCGCTGGGCCTCGCCACCGGACAGGGTGCCCGGCCAGGCCTCGGTGCGGTGCGCCAGGCCCACTTCACGCAGCGCCGCCAGGGCACGCGCTTTTGGCTCGGCGCCCCTCAGGCCCAGGAGGACATTGCGCCAGGCCCGCTTCCAGGGCATCAGCCGCGGCTCCTGGAACACCGCCGCATGCACGCCGGGCACCTCCAGCGTACCCGCCTCCACCCGGTCCAGGCCGGCCAGCGCCCGCAGCAAGGTGGTCTTGCCCGAGCCGCTGCGGCCGAGCAAGGCGACGAACTCGCCGGGCGCCAGGTCCAGGTCCAGGCCATCGAGCACCGTGTGGCCCTGGAACCTGCGCGTGAGCCCGCGCACCCGCACCGGCGGGCGCAGGCGTTGCAGTGCGACTTCCATGATCAGTTCCTTATGAAGGTGGGGCGCCAGGCCAGGGCCAGGCGTTCGAACAAGCGCACGAGGGCATCGATGGACAGGCCCAGCACGCTGTAGACGATCAGGCAGATGACGATGACGTCGGTGCGCATGAAGTCGCGGGCATCGTTGACCAGATAGCCCAGCCCGGCGCTGGCGTTGATCTGCTCGACCACCACCAGGCCCAGCCAGCTGATGCCGAAGGCGTAGCGCAGGCCGACGAAGAACGCCGGCAGCGCGCCGGGCAGGATCACGTGCCAGACCAGCCCCAGGCGCCCCAGGCCGAACAGCTGCCCGGCCTCCACCAGCTTGGGGTCGACGCCACGGATGCCGGAGAACAGGGTGAGGTACACCGGGAAGGTGGTGCCCAGGGCAATCAGGGCGATCTTGGGCGTTTCGCCCACGCCGAACCAGAGGATGAACAGCGGCACGATGGCCAGGAACGGCAAGGTGCGCAGCATCTGCACCGGCGAGTCGATGGCGAGTTCGCCACGCCGCGAAAGGCCTGCGAGCAACGCCAGCAGAGTGCCCACGCTGACCCCGATGGCCAGGCCGCTCAGGGCACGCTTGAGGGATACCCACAAATGCCCGGCCAGCTCGCCGCTGACGATCATCTGCCAGAGGGTGTCGCCGATGGCGCTGGGCGCGGCGATGATTCGCGGCGGCAACAGGCCGCTGCGCGAGGCAAGTTCCCACGCCACCAGCAACAGCAACGGGCTGATCAGCCGCAGGCCAAGGTTACGCCAACCCTGCCAGCGCAACAGGGTCAGCAGGGCCGTGGCGGGGACAAGTGTGTTGCTTTGCCGGGACATTCCATCTCCTCGCTCAAGGCCGATCCATTGATTGCTGGCCGCAGCGGGAGTGTCGATCAAGCCCGCCGGTGCCTGGCTTGATCCTTATGCTATCGATCTTAAAAAGTGCCGTGAAATTCGATCTGCTTCTAATCTAATATACAAAAAGTGCATTTATTGATGGTTGTTATATAAATTATATTTTTAATTTTAGGATGCAGGGCTTCTGATCGGGTGATGGCCGACAGGTGTCCGCCGCTACACTTGCAGCGCTCTTGAGATCGAGCGCCGCCCGCGCGGCGCATCGCTGGCAAGCCAGCTCCCACATTTGTTTCGGGCCAGTTATGCCTGCGCTGCCGCGGCTGTACGCCTTGTGGGTACGACGCGGTTTCAGTGTGGGCGCCACTGGTGTCCCACCTGTCTCAAGACATGCACCAAGGCGGACAGCGACAACTTCACAGGACAGACTGGCCCGAAACAAATGTGGGAGCTGGCTTGCCAGCGATGCGCCGCGCGGGCGGCGCTCGATTTCATAGGCGCTACAAGGCTATCGCCAGGCACCTCTTCGCCTAAACGCGATCAAAAGCCAAAAAACAACCGCCCAAAACCTCACCCCTGATTCGCCACCCGCTGCGCCACGGTCTCGCCAAACAACGCCACCGGCGCCTGCAGGTTGCCGAGAAAACGCGGATGGATCAGCCACAAGTCGATCACCGGCTTGAAATCACTCACCTGCACGATGTCCAGGCGCTCGCGGTGGCGGCTGTTGTCCAGCAACGGCCGGGGCACCAGGCCAAAGCCCAGGCCATTGGCGATCAAGCCCAGTTGCAACTCGGTACCGAAGGTTTCCAGGTTGATCCGCAGCGACAGCCCTTCGTCGTTCAACGCCCGCTGCAGACCGGCACGGAAACCACAGCCGTCGGGGTTGAGCACCCAGCCACGCTGGTAGCAGTCGGCAAGCTTGCAACTGCGCTTGCCCACCTCGCCGCGGGCAGCCACCACCACCAGGTCCATGCGCGCCAACGACCGACCGACGATGCCCTCGGGGAACACCTTGCCGGCCGGGAACAGCGCCGCCACCGCGTCCAGCTCGCCGTTCTCCATCTTGCCCAGCAGATGGCTGCCCCAACCGGTGGCGACCTGGGTCTGCAGGTCGGGATACAGCGCCTTGAGCTGGCTGAGGGCGTCGAGCAGCACCACGTCGCCGATGGTCTGCGGCACCCCCAGGCGCAGGGCGCCGCTGGGCAAGGCGTCGCTTAGCACCAGTTCGCGCAGCGCGTCCATCTCGCGCAGCACCGCCCGGCACTGCTCGTAGACGCGCATGCCCATGGGCGTGGGTTTCAACGGTTTGGTGTTGCGGTCCAGCAGGCTGACGCCGAGGGCTTCCTCGAAGTTCTGCACCCGGCGGGTGATGGCCGGCTGGGTCAGGCGCAGCGATTCGGCCGCCTGGCTGATGGACTGGCTGCGGATGACGGCCACGAATGCATCGATATCATCTATCTTCATTCTCAATTCGCATAATAAATATGTGGAAAAATACGCAAAAAGAATAATACCTTTTTCCTCGCCACGGTAGCGCCCAGCGCTGCCTAACCTGACGGACATCGAGGGAACCCATGTCTCAAACGCCCAACCACGGACGGCTACGCAGCTTCATCGGCGAGCTGGCCGACCTTCTCGCCCAGGCGCCGGACGAGCCGCGCCTGCTCGACCACGGCGCGCGGCTGCTGCGCGACCTGGTCAGTGTCGACGACTGGCTGCCGGACGACTACGCCCGGCCCAGCCCGGAGCGCTACCAGCAGTACCTGCTGCACGCCGACTCCGGCCAGCGGTTCTCCATCGTCAGTTTCGTATGGGGGCCAGGGCAGGAAACCCCCGTGCATGACCACCGCACCTGGGGGCTGATCGGCATGCTGCGCGGCAGCGAAATCAGCCAAGGCTATGCCCTGGCGCACGGAGCCCTGCAGCCGGAGGGCCCGGCCGAGCGGCTCGCGCCCGGCGAGGTGATCGCGGTGTCGCCGCGCATCGGCGACCTGCATCAGGTGCGCAATGCCCATGCCGACCGTACTTCCATCAGCATCCATGTCTACGGCGCCAACATCGGCGCCGTGCGGCGTGCGGTGTACAGCGCCGAGGGTGAAGCAAAACCCTTCATTTCCGGCTATTCCAACAGCCACCTGCCCAACCTCTGGGATCTGTCGAAAGAGAACCGCGCATGAGCCAGGCCACCCGTCGTACTTTCCACGCTATCCGCGCCGCCCTTCTCGCCGGCCAGGAACTGGCCTTGCTCGATGTCCGCGAGGAAGACCCGTTCGCCCAGGCCCATCCGCTATTCGCCGCCAATGTGCCGCTGTCGCGCCTGGAGCTGGAGATCTACGCCCGAGTGCCACGGCGCGACACGCCTATCACCGTCTACGACGACGGCGAAGGGCTGGCGTCGACCGCCGCGCAGCGCCTGCTCGCCCTGGGCTACACCGACGTGGCCTTGCTCGACGGTGGCCTCGCCGGTTGGCGCGAAGCGGGTGGCGAGCTGTTCCGCGACGTCAACGTGCCGAGCAAGGCCTTCGGCGAGCTGGTGGAGGCCGAGCGCCATACGCCGTCGCTGGCGGCCGAAGAGGTCAAGGCACTGCTCGACGCCAACGCCGATGTGGTGGTGCTGGATGCCCGCCGCTTCGACGAGTACCAGACCATGAGCATTCCCTGCGGCATCAGCGTGCCCGGCGCCGAACTGGTGCTGCGCGTGGCGGAGCTGGCCCCCGATCCGAATACGCGGGTGATCGTCAACTGCGCCGGGCGCACCCGCAGCATCATCGGCACCCAGTCGCTGGTCAATGCCGGCGTCCCCAACCCGGTGGCGGCCCTGCGCAACGGCACCATCGGCTGGACTCTCGCCGGGCAGACCCTGGAGCAAGGCCAGTCGCGCCGTTTCCGCGCAGTGACCGCCACCACCCGCGACAGCGCCGCGCAACGTGCCCGCCAGGTGGCCGACCGCGCCGGTGTGGCACGCATCGATCTGGCAGGCCTGCGCCAATGGCAGGCCGAAGCGCAGCGCACCACCTACCTGTTCGATGTGCGCACGCCCGAGGAGTTTGCCCTGGGCCACCTGCCCGGCGCCCGCTCCACGCCCGGTGGCCAGCTGGTGCAGGAGACCGACCATGTCGCCAGTGTGCGCGGCGCGCGCCTGGTGCTGGTGGACGACGACGGCGTGCGCGCCAACATGAGCGCATCGTGGCTGGCGCAGATGGGCTGGGCGGTGGCGGTGCTCGATGGGTTGTCACCGGGCGACTTCAAGGAACCCGGTGCCTGGGTCGCGCCCGTGCCGGCGCCACCCCAGGCCGAGACCATCAGCCCCGCCCTTCTCGCCGACTGGCTGTCAGAACCGGGTACCCAGGTGCTGGACTTCACCACCAGCACCAACCATGTCAGGCAGCATATTCCTGGTGCGGTGTGGGCGCTGCGCAGTCAGCTGAAGAACGTGATGGCGTCATTATCTGGAGCACGGCACTTCGTCCTGACCTGCGGCTCAAGCCAACTGGCGCGCTATGCCGCACCGGAGGTGGCGGCACTGAGCGGCAAGCCGGTGTTCGTGCTCGAGGGCGGCAACAGCGCCTGGAACGCCGCCGGGTTGCCGACCGAACAAGGCGAGCAGCGCCTGGGCGCGCCACGCATCGATCGTTATCGGCGGCCCTACGAGGGTACGGATAACCCGCGCGAAGCGATGCAGGGGTATCTGGATTGGGAGTTCGGTTTGGTGGATCAGTTGGGGCGTGACGGAACGCATGGGTTCTTTGTCATCTGACAACCTGCATGCCCTCTTCGCACAAGAGGGCTTGCCCGCGCCTTTCACTCAGCCAAGCCCACCAAAGCGTCGATAGTAACTTTCGTTGGCATCCGGCAACGGCCCATCCGCCGTTTCCAGCGCACTGGCCAGGTATTCCTCCGCCCTGCCCTGCACCAGCCGGTACAGGTTGCGGCACAGCTGCCTTGCCGCGCGCCCTTCCCAATCCCCCGGCAACAACTCGTCCGGCAACTGCGGATCACGCAGCAGCAAGCGGCGGTACTCGTGGATCAGCAGCGTGCGCGCCAGGAAGCAGTCCTGCGGGCTTGGCGCGTCCAGGTCCTTCATCGCCTGCCACAACGGGCGGAACAGGCGGATGAACTCGCTGTAGTGCTGGCCCAGTTCCTCGATATTCCAGCTTTCCCGCACCTGGGCGCGTAGGGCCTTGGAGGCCAGCACTTCCTGGGCGTGGGTCTCGAAGACGATGCAGTCGTCCTCGGCATCCTGCTCGCGCAGGGTCGCAGCCAGGTCGGCACGGTCGGTGCGCGGGCAGCCCAGCAGGTTCGCGCCCATGACGCCGAAGCCTTGCCACTCGAGCTCTTCACGCACGGCCTTGCGCTTGGTGGCGTCGAGCTGGGCCAGCAGCACCAGGGTCCAGGCGCCGTTCCAGGCTGGCAGGCTGGCGCTGTAGACGCGCTTGAAGGCTTTTTCGAAACGCCGCCGGCCGGTGCCGGTGAGGCTGTAATAGCTGCGCCGGCCGACCTTTTCGGCGGTCAGCCAGCCTTCCTTGGTCAGGCGGAAGATCGAGGTGCGGATCAGCCGCTCGTTGATGCCCATCGGCTCCAGCAGGTTGATCAGGCTGCCCAGCCAGACCGTGCCGCCATGGGGTTCGATGGCATCGCCGTAGAGGGTGATGATCAGGGAGCTGGCGCGGATCGGCGTCTGCTCCTGGAAACGGGTGATCAGGTGATTCAGGGGGGCAAGGCTGCTCATGGGGGGACGAGGCGCGGCTAAAGCCTCGACTATACCTGCCTGCCGCGACCGCGCAAGGCTCATGCAGCGCCCTCGGCCTTGGGCCTGAAGCCGGAGTCGCCCATGCGCGGGCGGTCCTGCTCCGGCGCGGTCAATGGCGGGCATTCCACCAGTGCGCTCAGGCAACGCCGGGCAAGGCTGTGGTATTCGGCGGTACCGCGCTGTTTCCAGGCCAGTTCCTGGTCGCTGAGCGGGCGCTTGGCCACGGCCGGCGCGCCGACCACCAGGTGTTGCTGCGGGCATTCGAAGCCGGCCTTGACGAAGGCCGTGGCGGCGACGATGCAGCGCGGGGCGATATGCGCAGCGTCCATGACCACTGCGTTCATGCCGACCAGGGCATCCTCGCCGATCCGGCAGCCGTGCAGCACGGCGCCATGGCCGATATGGCCGTTGCGCTCGACCACCGTGTCGCCGCCGGGAAAACCGTGCATCACGCAGGTGTCCTGCAGGTTGGCACCCTCTTCCAGGATGATTCGCCCGAAATCGCCGCGCAGCGAGGCCAAGGGGCCGATGTAGCAGTTTGCGCCGACCAGCACGTCGCCGATCAGCACGGCGCTGGGGTGTACATAGGCGCTGGGATGCACCACGGGGGTCAGGCCGTCGAGGCGGTAGCAGGGCATGGGTCTGGCTCTCGATATGATTCAGAATACGCACTGATCCTGTATCAGATTAAATCACTTAGTCAATGGCTTGCTGGTGTATCACTTTTCTTCACCAAGCTTCCGACCAGTGAAGACCTCATCACTTGGCAAGCTCGCCCAAAATATCAGCTATAGAAGCTAGGCCGCGTGGGAGCGGGCTTGCCCCGCGTTAGCGTCACGCGCCTAACATATGGATACGTAATTACAATTTCTATGTTGATTTTATGTATCACATTGAACATATACTTGCCCCAGCACCACGAACAACTCCAAGAAAAGCCGGCCCCAGCCGGCGCCGAACGTGCAGCCCGAGGTATCCCATGCCAAGCAACCTCATCGTGCAGGCCCCGGCGGACGGTGTCCGCCTGATCACCCTGCACCGCCCGCAAGCCCTGAACGCCCTGAACACAGCGCTGCTGGAAGAGCTGGCCGCAGAACTGCATGCCGCCGACCAGGATCCGCAGATCCGAACCGTGGTCATCACCGGCAGCCGCAAGGCCTTCGCCGCCGGCGCCGATATCAACGAAATGGCCGAGCGCGACCTGGTCGGCATCCTCGACGATCCACGCGTGGCCCACTGGCAACGCATCGCCGGTTTCGGCAAACCCCTGATCGCCGCGGTCAACGGCTTCGCCCTCGGCGGCGGCTGCGAACTGGTGATGTGCGCCGATATCGTCATCGCCGGCAGCGACGCCCGTTTCGGCCAGCCGGAAATCAACCTCGGCATCCTCCCCGGCGCCGGCGGCACCCAGCGCCTGCTGCGCGCCGTGGGCAAGCCGCTGGCCATGCAGATGGTCCTCGGCGGCGAGGCCATCGGCGCCCGTCATGCCCTGCAGGCCGGCCTGGTCAGTGAAGTCACCGAGCCCGAACTCACCGTCGAGCGTGCCCTGCAGGTGGCCGTCGCCATCGCCGCCAAGGCGCCGCTGGCGGTGCGCCTGGCCAAGGAGGCGCTGCTCAAGGCCCAGGACATGGACCTGGCGAGCGGCCTGCGCTTCGAGCGCCACGCCTTCACCCTGCTGGCCGGCACCGCCGACCGCAACGAAGGTATCCGCGCCTTCCAGGAAAAACGCCCGGCCCGATTCCAAGGGCTGTAAGCCTTCCACCGACTGACGGAGCGAGCCAGTCATGTCTTTCCAGCACATCCTGTTTTCCATCGGCGACGACGGCGTTGCCCTCCTCTCGCTCAACCGGCCCGAGCAGCTCAACAGCTTCAATACCGCGATGCACCTGGAGGTGCGCGAGGCCTTGAAGCAGGTACGCCACAGCGAACACGCGCGGGTACTGCTGCTGACCGGCGAAGGCCGTGGCTTCTGCGCAGGCCAGGACCTGGCCGACCGCAATGTCGCGCCCGGCGCCGAGCTGCCCGACCTTGGCCAGTCCATCGAGCAGTTCTACAACCCGCTGGTGCGCAGCCTGCGCGACCTGCCGCTGCCGGTGATCTGCGCGGTCAACGGCGTGGCCGCCGGTGCCGGGGCCAACCTGCCACTGGCCTGCGACCTGGTGCTGGCGGCACGCTCGGCGAGCTTCATCCAGGCCTTCTGCAAGATTGGCCTGGTGCCGGACTCCGGCGGCACCTGGTTGCTGCCCAGGCTGGTTGGCATGGCCCGGGCCAAGGCGCTGGCCATGCTGGGCGAGCGCCTGAGCGCCGAGCAGGCCGAGCAATGGGGGCTGATCCACCGGGTGGTAGACGATGCCGCGCTGCGCGACGAAGCACTCGGCCTGGCCCGTCACCTGGCGGTCCAGCCCACCTACGGCCTGGCCTTGATCAAGCGTGCCCTCAACCAGAGTTTCGACAACCGCTTCGATGAACAGCTGGAGCTGGAGCGCGACCTCCAGCGCCTGGCCGGGCGCAGCGAGGACTACCGCGAGGGCGTCAGCGCCTTCATGAACAAACGCACACCCGTGTTCAAGGGGCGCTGATCATGGCCGCACTCGACAACGACGCCCTGGTGGCAGTGATCGGCGCAGGCGCGATGGGGGCCGGCATCGCCCAGGTGGCGGCCCAGGCCGGCCATCCCGTGCGTCTATACGACACGCGCCCCGGCGCCGCCGAGCAGGCGATCGAAGGCATCGATCGCCTGCTCGGCCGGCAGGTGGAAAAAGGTAAGCTTGCGCCTGACAGCCGCAGCGCGATCCGCGACCGGCTGCAACCGGTGGACAGCCTCGACGCCCTGGCCGACGCCAGTCTGGTGATCGAAGCCATCGTCGAACAACTGCCAGTCAAACAGGACCTGCTGCGTCGGCTTGAAGCCCTGTGCGCCACGGACTGCATCCTGGCCAGCAACACTTCCTCGCTGTCGATCACCAGCCTCGCCGCCGGGCTCGAGCACCCGGAGCGGGTCATTGGCATGCACTTCTTCAACCCAGCGCCCTTGATGGCGCTGGTGGAAGTCGTCTCCGGGCTGGCCACCGCGCCGAGCCTGGCGGCCACGCTTTACGACACCGCCCGGGCCTGGGGCAAGCAACCGGTGCATGCCCGCTCGACGCCGGGCTTTATCGTCAACCGCGTGGCCCGACCCTTCTATGCCGAAAGCCTGCGCCTGCTGCAGGAAGGCGCCGCCGACTGCGCCACCCTCGATGCCCTGCTGCGCGACGCCGGGGGCTTTCGCATGGGCGCCTTCGAGCTGACCGACTTGATCGGCCACGACGTCAACTACGCGGTGACCTGCTCGGTGTTCGAAGCCTTCTATGGCGATTTCCGCTTTCAGCCGTCGCTGGTGCAGAAAGAGCTGGTCGACGCCGGGCGCCTCGGCCGTAAGACCGGCCAGGGCTTTTATAACTACGCCGAGGGTGCCGAACGGCTACAGCCCGTGACATTGACCAGTCAGGCGCCTGTAGAGCGCTGCACGTTGGAAGGTGACCTGGGTGCCCTGCAGCCCCTGGTCGAGCGCTTGCGCGCCAACGGTGTCGGCGTCACCGAACGCGCCGGCACCGGCCTGCTCCGCGTGGGAGATGCCACCCTGGCGTTGTCCGATGGCCGCCTGGCCAGCCAGCGCGCCCGCGAGGACGGCTTGCGCAACCTGGTGCTGCTGGACCTGGCCCTGGACTACGCCAGCGCCCCGCGTCTGGCCATCAGCCACGGCGCCGAATGCAGCGCCGTGGCCCTGAACCAGGCCGTCGCCCTGCTTGCCCGGGCCGGCCTGAGCGCCTGCCCAGTGGCCGACCTGCCCGGTCTGGTGGTGCTGCGCACCGTGGCCATGCTCGCCAACGAAGCCGCCGATGCCGTACTGCAAGGCGTCGCCACCCCTGGCGACATCGACCTGGCCATGCGCGCCGGGGTCAACTACCCGCGCGGCCCGCTGGCCTGGGCCGACCACCTGGGCATCGGCTACACCCTGAACGTGCTCGACAACCTGCAACGCAGCTACGGCGAGGAACGTTACCGCCCGTCCCTGTTGCTGCGCCGCACCCACGCCGAAGGAGGCCGCCTGCATGGCTGATCAATCCGCACACACTTTGGCCCGCGCCTGCGCCGAGGCCATGTTCGGCCGTGACGCCGCCAGCCAGGGCCTGGGCATCGAACTGCTCGACGCCGGCCCCGGCAGCGCCCGCCTGGGCATGACCGTGCGCGCCGACATGATCCAGGGCCACGGCACCTGCCATGGCGGCTACCTGTTCGCCCTGGCCGACTCGGCCTTCGCCTTTGCCTGCAACAGCTACGATGAAGCGGCCGTGGCCCTGGGTTGCAGCATCGACTATGTGGCCCCGGCGCGGCTCGGCGACCGCCTGCAGGCCAGCGCCAGCGAACAAAGCCGCAAAGGCCGCACCGGCAACTACGACGTGCGCATCGAGAACCAGCAGGGCGAACTGATCGCCCTGTTCCACGGCAAATCCTACAAAGTGCGCGGCACCGTGCTGTCGCCGGAGACTTCAAATGACTGACGCCAGCCTGCCCCACGCGCTGATCATCGATGCCGTGCGCACCCCCATCGGCCGCTACGGCGGCGCCCTGTCGAGCGTGCGCCCCGACGACCTTGCCGCGGTGCCGATCAAGGCGCTGATGGCGCGCCACCCCGGGCTGGACTGGGCGGCGCTGGACGATGTGATCCTCGGCTGCGCCAACCAGGCCGGCGAAGACAACCGCAACGTCGCGCGCATGGCCGGCCTGCTGGCCGGGCTGCCGATCGAGGTGCCCGGCACCACGATCAACCGCCTGTGCGGCTCGGGCCTGGACGCCATCGGCAATGCTGCCCGCGCCTTGCGCTGCGGCGAAGCCGGGCTGATGCTGGCCGGCGGGGTCGAGTCGATGTCGCGTGCGCCCTTCGTCATGGGCAAGTCGGAGCAGGCCTTTGGCCGCAGCGCGCAGCTATTCGACACCACCATCGGCTGGCGTTTCGTCAACCCGTCGATGCAGGCGCAATACGGCATCGATTCGATGCCCGAGACCGCCGAGAACGTCGCCGAGCGCTTCGACATCTCCCGTGAAGACCAGGACGCCTTCGCCCTGCGCAGCCAGCTCAAGGCCGCCGCCGCCCAGGACAATGGCCGCCTGGCCCAGGAGATCGTCGCGGTGGAGATCCCGCAGCGCAAAGGCCCGCCCAAGCGTATCGAGCAGGACGAGCACCCGCGGGGCGATACCACCCTGGAGCAACTGGCGCGCCTGGGCACGCCGTTCCGTCAGGGCGGCAGCGTCACCGCCGGCAATGCCTCGGGGGTCAATGACGGTGCTTGCGCCCTGCTGCTGGCCAGCCCACAGGCCGCGCAACGCCACGGCCTCAAGGCCCGTGGCCGGGTGCTTGGCCTGGCGGTGGCGGGCGTCGAACCACGCCTAATGGGCATCGGCCCGGTGCCGGCGACCCACAAGGTACTGGAGCTGACTGGCCTGGCGCTGGCCGACATGGACGTGATCGAGCTCAACGAAGCCTTTGCCGCCCAGGGCGTGGCCGTGCTGCGCGAGCTGGGCCTGACCGACGACGATCCGCGGGTCAACCCCAACGGTGGCGCCATTGCCCTGGGCCACCCGCTGGGCATGAGCGGCGCACGCCTGGTCACCACCGCCCTGCACCAACTGGAGCAGACCGGCGGCCGTTACGCCCTGTGCACCATGTGCATTGGCGTCGGCCAGGGCATCGCCCTGGTGATCGAACGCCTCTGATCAGCCGCCAGAGACGCCACGCGACGCGGGCAGTATGCTGCCTGCCATGACACTCAGGGCCCCGGCCCACGACAAGAACAACTCGAGTGAAACCATGAATCTCTACCACGATGCCGACCGCGCCCTGCTCGACCCGATGGAAACCGCCAGCCTAGATGCACTGCGCCAGCACCAGCTGGAGCGCCTGCGCTGGAGCCTGAACCACGCCTACGCCAATGTGCCGCTGTACCGCCAGCGCTTCGACGCCTGCGGCGCCCATCCCGACGACCTGAAATCGCTGGAGGACCTGGCCCGCTTCCCCTTCACCGGCAAGAACGACCTGCGCGACAACTACCCCTACGGCATGTTTGCCGTGCCCCAGGACCAGGTGGTGCGCCTGCACGCCTCCAGCGGCACCACCGGCAAGCCGACGGTGGTCGGCTACACCCAGAACGACATCGACACCTGGGCCAACGTGGTGGCGCGCTCGATTCGCGCCGCCGGCGGGCGCCGCGGCGACAAGGTGCATGTCTCCTACGGCTACGGCCTGTTCACCGGCGGCCTGGGCGCGCACTACGGCGCCGAGCGCCTGGGCTGCACGGTGATCCCCATGTCCGGCGGCCAGACCGAGAAGCAGGTGCAGCTGATCCGCGACTTCCAGCCGGACATCATCATGGTCACCCCCTCGTACATGCTCAACCTCGCCGACGAGATCGAGCGCCAGGGCATCGACCCGCACGACCTCAAGCTGCGCCTGGGCATCTTCGGCGCCGAACCCTGGACCGACGAACTGCGCCGCGCCATCGAACAGCGCCTGGGCATCGACGCCCTGGATATCTACGGGCTGTCGGAAATCATGGGCCCGGGCGTGGCCATGGAGTGCATTGAGACCAAGGACGGCCCGACCATCTGGGAAGACCATTTCTATCCCGAGATCATTGACCCCGTCACAGGCCAGGTGCTGCCGGACGGCCAGCTCGGCGAGCTGGTGTTCACCTCGCTGAGCAAGGAGGCGTTGCCGATGGTGCGCTACCGCACCCGCGACCTCACCCGCCTGCTGCCGGGGACGGCGCGACCGATGCGGCGCATCGGCAAGATCACCGGGCGCAGCGACGACATGCTGATCATTCGCGGGGTCAATGTGTTCCCGACGCAGATCGAGGAACAGGTACTCAAGATAAAACAGCTTTCCGAGCTGTATGAGATCCACCTGTATCGTAATGGCAATCTCGACAGCGTCGAGGTGCATGTTGAGCTGCGCAGCGACAGCCAGTACCTCGACGAGGGCCAGCGCAAGCAGGTGGTGGGTGAACTGGCGAAGCAGATCAAGACCTACATCGGCATCAGCACGCAGATCCAGCTGCAGCCGTGCGGCACGCTGAAACGCTCGGAAGGCAAGGCCTGTCATGTGTATGACAAGCGGCTGGCCAGCTGATTCATCGGCATTCCGTTCAGCCCCGGCCTGATCCGGGGCTTTTTTTTGCCTTGAGAAAGCTGGGGGCGCCTGCGCCCCTTTCGCCGGCAAGCCGGCTCCCACAGCGATCGTGCAATTCCTTAGGTCTGTGCTGCACCTGTGGGAGCTGGCTTGCCAGCGATTGGCCGCAAAGCGATACACAAATCTTATTTGATACATCAAATACTGTTTGATGTTGTGTTTTGTATCGCTTATAAATGACCCACGCCCCAAGCAGCCCATCAGCGGGAGCCCGACCATGTACGCACAGCTCGTAGAAACCGGCGTCAAACGCCTGAAGACCCTGGAAGAGATGTCGCCCGAAGAGCGCGCCTTCCAGGAGAAGATCGACGCCGAGATCAAGATCGAAGCCAAGAACTGGATGCCCGAGGCCTACCGCCAGACGCTCATCCGCCAGATTTCCCAGCACGCCCATTCCGAGATCGTCGGCATGCTCCCGGAAGGCAACTGGGTCACTCGCGCCCCCTCGCTCAAGCGCAAGCTGCAGTTGATGGCCAAGATCCAGGACGAGGCCGGCCACGGCCTGTACCTGTACAGCGCCATGGAAACCCTTGGCGCCGACCGCGACGAAGAGATCGCCAAGCTGCACAGCGGCAAGGCCAAGTATTCGAGCATCTTCAACTACCCGACCCTGAGCTGGGCCGACATGGGCGCGGTGGGCTGGCTGGTGGACGGCGCGGCGATCGTCAACCAGGTGGTGCTGCAGCGCACCTCCTACGGCCCCTACTCCCGCGCCATGATCCGCATCTGCAAGGAAGAAAGCTTCCACCAGCGCCAGGGCTACGAACTGCTGCTGACCATGATGCGCCACGGCACCCAGGCGCAGAAGGACATGGTCCAGGACGCCATCGACCGCCTGTGGTGGCCGGCGCTGATGATGTTCGGCCCCAGCGACGAACATTCGCCCAACAGCGCCCAGTCCATGGCCTGGAAGATCAAGCGCCAGAGCAACGACGAACTGCGCCAGCGCTTCATCGACCAGACCGTGCCGCAGCTGGAACTGCTCGGCTGCACCGCTCCCGACCCTGAGCTCAGGTGGAACGCCGAACGCGGCCATTACGACTTCGGCCAGATCCAGTGGGACGAGTTCTACGAGGTGCTCAAGGGCAACGGCCCATGCAACCAGGAGCGCGTCGCCACCCGCCGCAAGGCCATCGAAGACGGCGCCTGGGTACGCGAGGCCGCCGTGGCCTATGCGCGCAAGCAACACAACAAGAACGCCGCCTGAAGCGGCCATCGATGCGGAGATCGAGCATGTCTGACTGGACCCTCTACGAAGTATTCGTGCGTAGCAAGCACGGCCTGAACCACAAGCACGTCGGCAGCGTGCATGCCGCCGACGCCGCCATGGCCATCGAGAACGCCCGCGAGCTGTACACCCGCCGCAGCGAAGGCGTGAGCCTGTGGGTGGTGCCCTCGGCGCTGATCACCGCCTCTTCGCCCGACGAGAAAGACCCGCTGTTCGCCCCGGCGGACGACAAGATCTACCGCCATGCCAGCTTCTACGAGCTGCCCGCCGAAGTCGGACACATGTGAGGCCCGCCATGCACAAGCAAGCACTCATCCAATACCTGCTGCTGCTCGGCGACAGCGCCCTGGTCCAGGGCCAGCGCCTGTGCGAGTGGTGCGGCAAGGCCCCGGCGCTGGAAGAAGAACTGGCGCTGATGAACGTCGGCCTCGACCTGGTGGGCCAGGCGCGCAACTGGCTGGACTACGCCGCCGAACTGCTGGACGACGGCCGAGACGCCGATGCCCTGGCGTTCCGCCGCGACGAGCGCGCCTACCGCAACCTGCTGCTGGTCGAGCAACCCAACGGCGACTACGCCGTCACCATGCTCAAGCAGTTCCTCTACGACGCCTGGCACCACGCCACGCTCGAAGGGCTCACGGCCTCCAGCGACGAACGCATCGCCGGCATCGCCGCCAAGGCCCTGAAAGAGGTCACCTACCACCTGCGCCGCTCCGGCGAGTGGGTGCAGCGCCTGGGCGGCGGCACTGAAGAAAGCCGTCGGCGCATGCTCGAAGCCATCCCGACACTGTGGCGCTTCACGGTCGAATTGAGCGTGGCCAACGACGGCGAAGTCCAGCTGGCCAATGCCGGTATCGGCGCCGACCCGGCGCGGATCGCCCAGCACTGGCTGAACACCGTCACGGCTATCTTCGCCTCGGTCGACCTGCCCCTGCCCAAGGCCGCCAGCCACTTCTACCTGGACGGGCGCAAGGGCCTGCACAGCGAACACCTCGGCCTGCTGCTGGCTGAAATGCAGTTTCTGCCGCGAGCCTACCCCGATGCGACCTGGTGAGCTGATCGCCGGCGACCGCGGCGCCAGGGCCTTGCGCGATGGCGACCTGAGCCGGGCCTGGGCGGTGCTGGCCGAGGTGATGGACCCGGAAGTGCCAGTGGTCAGCGTGGTCGACCTGGGTGTCGTGCGCGACCTCGACTGGCGCGCCGGCCACCTGCACCTGGTGGTCACCCCGACCTACTCCGGCTGCCCGGCCACCGAGGTGATCGAGAGTGACATTCGCCAGGCCCTGGAACAGGCCGGCTTCGCGGAGCCGGCGCTGGAGCGTCGTCTCACCCCGGCATGGAGCACCGACTGGATCAGTGCGCAAGGCCGTGAGCGGCTGCGCGCCTACGGCATCGCCCCACCCGAGGGCAGCGCCAACCTGCGTGGTGCGGCACCCAGCGTGTGTTGCCCGCAGTGCGGCAGCGCCGATACCGAACTGCTCAGCCAGTTCGGCTCCACCGCCTGCAAGGCCCTGTACCGCTGCCGCGCCTGCCTGGAACCGTTCGACTATTTCAAATGCCTTTGAGCCGTGGAGAACGCCATGAGCCAGTTTCACAGCCTGACCATCAAGCAAGTGCGCCAGGAGACCCGCGACGCGGTGTCCATCGCCTTCGACGTGCCCGCGCACCTGCGCGATGAGTTCCGTTTCACCCAGGGCCAGTACCTGGTCATGCGCACCCGCCTGGATGACGAAGAGGTGCGCCGCTCCTACTCGATCTGCAGCGCGGTGCAGGACGACGAGCTGCGAGTCGCCGTCAAGCGCGTGCCGGGCGGTCGTTTCTCGGCGTTTGCCAACGAAGTGCTCAAGGCCGGCCAGCAGCTCGAAGTGATGCCGCCCTCGGGCAACTTCTTCGTGCCGCTGGAGCCGGCGCGCCGGGGCAACTACCTGGGCGTGGCCGCCGGCAGCGGCATCACTCCGATCCTGTCGCTGGTCGCCACCACGCTGGCCACTGAACCAGACAGCCGCTTCACCTTGCTGTACGGCAACCGCGCCAGCAACAGCGCGCTGTTCCGCGACCGCCTCGAGGACCTGAAGAACCAGTACCTCGAGCGCCTCAACCTGATCTTCGTGTTCAGCCGCGAGCAACAGGACGTCGACCTGTACAACGGCCGCATCGACGCCGACAAGTGCGGCCAGCTGTTCTCCCGCTGGCTCGACGTGACCTCACTCGATGCCGCCTTCATCTGCGGCCCCCAGGCCATGACCGAAACCGTGCGCGACAGCCTGCAGGCCAACGGCATGGACAAGGCGCGCATCCACTATGAACTGTTCGCCGCCACCGGCAGCGAAGCCCGCCGCGAGGCCCGTGAAGCAGCCCGCGAGCTGGATTCGGCGGTCAGCCAGGTGACCGTGATCAGCGATGGCCGCGCCCTGGCCTTCGACCTGCCGCGCAACACCCGCAGCGTGCTCGACGCCGGCAATGCCATCGGCGCCGAGCTGCCGTACTCGTGCAAGGCCGGGGTGTGCTCGACCTGCAAGTGCAAGGTGATCGAGGGCGAGGTGGAGATGGACAGCAACCATGCCCTGGAAGACTACGAAGTGGCCGCCGGGTATGTGCTGTCGTGCCAGACCTACCCGCTGAGCGACAAGGTGGTGCTCGACTTCGATCAGCTTTGACACCGAGGCGCCCTCATCGCCGGCAAGCCGGCTCCCACAAAGATCTCTGTGGGAGCTGGCTTGCCAGCGATGAGGCCCTCAGCAACACCGCAACACCCGCGTGACCTGAAAAACAATTACAACAGCCAGAGAGAACGCTCCCATGACACCCGAACACATCGAAACCATCAGCAACCACCCCGCCTTCGTGCAACTGATCAAGCGCAAGCGCCGCCTCAACGGCAGCCTGACCCTGACCATGTTTGTCGCCTATTACGGCTTCGTCCTGCTGGTGGCCTTCGCCCCGGGCGTGCTCGGCCAGTCCCTCAGCGGTGGAGTGACCAGCGTCGGCATGCTGGTGGGCGTGTTGATGGTGCTGCTGTCCTTCGCCCTCACCGGCATCTACATGCACCGCGCCAACCGCGTCATAGACCCGCTCAACGAAGTGGTCAAGCAGGAGTGCGCGCGATGAACTGGACCGCCATCTCGATGTTCCTGGTGTTCGTCTGCTTCACCTTGCTGGTGACCCGCTGGGCCGCCCTGCGCACCCGCTCGGCCAGCGACTTCTACACCGCCGGCGGCGGTCTCACCGGCATGCAGAACGGCCTGGCGATCGCCGGCGACATGATCAGCGCCGCGTCCTTCCTGGGCATCTCGGCGATGATGTTCATGAATGGCTACGACGGCCTGCTGTATGCCCTGGGCGTGCTGGCCGGCTGGCCGATCATCCTGTTCCTGATCGCCGAGCGCCTGCGCAACCTGGGCAAGTACACTTTCGCCGACGTCGTCTCCTACCGCCTGGCCCAGGCTCCGGTGCGCCTGACCTCGGCCTTCGGCACCCTGGCCGTGGCGCTGATGTACCTGGTGGCGCAGATGGTCGGCGCCGGCAAGCTGATCGAGCTGCTGTTCGGCATCAACTACCTGTACGCGGTGATGCTGGTGGGTGCGTTGATGGTGCTCTACGTCACCTTCGGCGGCATGCTCGCCACCACCTGGGTGCAGATCATCAAGGCGGTGATGCTGCTCTCCGGCACCACCTTCATGGCATTCATGGTGCTCAGGCATTTCGGCTTCAGCACCGAGGCGATGTTCGCCAGCGCCGTGGCCGTGCATGCCAAGGGCCAGGCGATCATGGCGCCGGGCGCGCTGCTGTCCAACCCGGTGGATGCCATTTCCCTGGGCCTGGGCATGATGTTCGGCACTGCCGGCCTGCCGCATATCCTCATGCGCTTCTTCACCGTCAGCGACGCCAAGGAAGCGCGCAAGAGCGTGTTCTACGCCACCGGCTTCATTGGCTACTTCTATCTGCTGCTGATCGTGATCGGCTTCGGCGCCATCGTCATGGTCGGTACCGAGCCGTCCTATCGCGACGCCAGCGGGGCGATCATCGGCGGCGGCAACATGGTCGCGGTGCATCTGGCCCAGGCGGTGGGCGGCAACCTGTTCCTCGGCTTCATCTCGGCGGTGGCCTTCGCCACCATCCTCGCCGTGGTCGCCGGCCTTGCGCTGTCCGGCGCCTCGGCGGTATCCCACGACCTGTACGCCTGCGTGGTGCGCAAGGGCCAGGCCAGCGAGCAGGAAGAAATGCGCGTATCGCGCCTGGCTACCCTGGGGATCGGCCTGTTCGCGGTGCTGCTGGGGCTGCTGTTCGAGTCGCAGAACATCGCCTTCCTCTCCGGCCTGGTGCTGGCGGTGGCCGCCTCGGTCAACTTCCCGGTGCTGTTGCTCTCGATGTTCTGGAAGGGCCTGACCACCCGTGGCGCGGTGGGCGGCAGCCTGGCCGGGCTGGTCTCGGCGATCGTGCTGGTGGTGCTGGGCCCGGCGGTGTGGGTCAACGTGCTGCACAACGAACGGGCGCTGTTCCCCTACAGCAACCCGGCGCTGTTCTCCATGTCACTGGCCTTCCTCGCGGCCTGGGCCTTCTCGGTCACCGACGGCTCGCAGCGGGCGCACGAAGAGCGTGGGCGCTACCTGGCCCAGTTCATCCGCTCCATGACCGGTATCGGCGCCGCCGGTGCCAGCAAGCACTGACTTCAAGAACAATAACAATGTCGGGTACAACAACAATGAACCGCACGCACCTCAAGTCAGCCGCCTGGCTGGCCACCCTCGCCCTGCCCTTGCCGGCCATGGCGGACTTTATCGCTGACAGTCACGCCCGCCTCGAGCTGCGCAACCACTACATCAACCGCGACTTCCGCCAGAGCAACGCCCCGCAGAGCAAGGCCGAGGAATGGGGCCAGGGCTTCACCGCCCGCTTCGAATCGGGTTTCACCGAAGGGCCTGTTGGTGTCGGGGTGGACGCCATGGGCCAACTGGGCATCAAGCTCGACTCCAGCCGCGACCGACGCAACACCGGCCTGCTGCCCTACGGGCCGAACAGCCTGGAGCCAGTGGACGACTACAGCGAGCTGGGCCTGGCCGCCAAGCTGCGGGTCTCCAGGAGCACCCTGCGCCTGGGCACGTTGCAGCCGATCCTGCCGGTGGTGGTGTACAACGACACCCGCCTGCTGGCCTCGACCTTCCAGGGCGGCCTGCTGACCAGCCAGGAGCTGGACGGCCTGACCTTCAACGGCGGGCGCCTGACCAAGGCCAACCTGCGCGACTCCTCCGGGCGCGATGATATCGGCTACGGTGCCGCCAGCAGCGACCACTACGACTTCGGCGGCGGCAGCTACGCCCTCACTCCGCAGGCCAGCGTCAGCTACTACTACGCCAAGCTCGAAGACATCTACCGCCAGCAATACGTCGGTTTTCTGCATACCCAGCCCTTGGCCGAGGGCGTCAGCCTGCGTAGCGACCTGCGCTACTTCGACAGCCGCGGCGACGGCGCCGAGCGCGCGGGCAACATCGACAACCGCAACTTCAACGCCATGTTCACCCTGGGCGTGAAGGCCCACAAGTTCACCGCCACCTGGCAGCAGATGTCCGGCGACAGTGCCTTCCCATTCCTCAACGGCGGCGATCCGTACACCGTCAACCTGGTCACCTACAACACCTTCACCCGCGCCGGGCTCGACTCCTGGCAGCTGCGCTACGACTACGACTTCGTGGCCATCGGCATCCCCGGGCTGAGTTTCATGACCCGCTACACCGACGGCCGCCACGCCGAAACCGCCACGGTCAGCAATGGCCGCGAGCGCGAACGCGACACTGACATCACCTACGTGATCCAGAGCGGCCCGTTCAAGGACGTCAGCCTGCGCTGGCGCAACGTCACCTTCCGTTCCGGCAATGGCCTGACCAACGCCGTGGACGAAAACCGTCTGATCATCGGCTACACCCTGGCGCTCTGGTAAGCGCGCCCCCTGTCTATCAGAACAGCATGGAGAACAGCATGTCCGCCGCCCCTACCCTGCAAAGCTTCATCGCCGGCCGCTGGATCGGCCAGCACGGCGCCCAGGCCCTGCGCAGCGCCCTTGATGGCCACGTCCTGGCCTACAGCCACGAAGAACGCCCGGACTTCGCCGAGGCCGTGGACTTTGCCCGCGCCCAGGGCCTGAAGCAGCTACTGGCCATGGATTTCCAGCAGCGCGCCGCCCGGCTCAAGGCCCTGGCGCTGTACCTGGCCGAGCGCAAGGAGCAGCTCTACGCCCTGTCCCATCACAGCGGCGCCACCCGCGCCGACAGCTGGATCGACATCGAAGGCGGCAACGCCACGCTGTTCGCCTATTCGAGCATGGGCCGCCGCGAGCTGCCGTCGGGCAACCTGGTGCATGAAGGCCCGGCGATCCCCCTGGGCAAGCAAGGCCATTTCGCCGGCAGCCATATCCTGGTGCCGCGTGCGGGCGTGGCTGTGCATATCAACGCCTTCAACTTCCCGATCTGGGGGATGCTGGAGAAATTCGCCCCAACCTTCCTGGCCGGCATGCCGTGCATCGTCAAGCCTGCAACGTCCACCAGCTACCTGACCGAGGCCGTGGTACGCCTGATGAACGAATCGGGCCTGTTGCCGGCCGGCAGCCTGCAACTGGTGATCGGCAGCACCGGTGACCTGCTCGAGCGCCTGCAGGGGCAGGACGTGGTGACTTTCACCGGCTCCGCCGACACCGCAGCCAAGCTGCGCGTCACCCCGAACCTGATCCGCAACTCGGTGCCGTTCAACGCCGAGGCCGACTCGCTGAATTGCGCCATTCTTGGCCCGGACGTGAGCCCTGACAGCGAGGAGTTCGAGCTGTACATCAAGGAAGTGGCGCGGGAGATGACCACCAAGGCCGGGCAGAAATGCACGGCGATCCGCCGCGCCATCGTCCCGGCCAGGCACATCGATGCGGTGGCCACCCGCCTGCGCGAACGCCTGCGCAAGGTGGTGGTGGGCGATCCTTCGGTGGAAGGCGTGCGCATGGGGGCGCTGGCCTCCCATGACCAGCAGCGTGATGTCGGCGAGCGCGTGCGCCAGTTGCTGGCCACCTGCGAGCAGTTGCTGGGCGCCAGTGACGGTTTCACCCCGGTCGGCGATGGCGTGGCCGAGGGCGCGTTCTTTGCCCCGACCCTGCTGCTGGCCCGCGACCCGCATGCCGAGGGCGGTGCCCATGATATCGAGGCGTTCGGCCCGGTCAGCACGCTGATGGCCTACGACGACCTCGACGAGGCCTTGGCCCTGGCCGCCCGCGGCAAGGGCAGCCTGGTGGCGAGCCTGGTCACCGCCGACCGCGCCGTGGCGGCCAAGGCCATTCCGGTGGCGGCGGCCTGGCATGGGCGGTTGCTGGTCCTCGACAGCGAGGCGGCCAAGGAGTCCACCGGGCATGGTTCGCCATTGCCGCAGCTCAAGCACGGCGGCCCCGGCCGTGCCGGTGGCGGCGAGGAGTTGGGTGGCCTGCGCGCGGTCAAGCACTACCTGCAGCGCGCTGCGGTGCAAGGTTCGCCGAGCATGCTGATGGCAGTGACCGGCGAGTACGTGCGCGGCGCCGAGGTGATCGAAACCGAAATGCACCCGTTCCGCCGCCATTTCGACGACCTGCGCATCGGCGAGTCGCTGCTGACCCACCGCCGCACGGTGACCGAGGCCGACCTGGTCAACTTCGGCTGCCTGTCGGGCGATCACTTCTATATGCACTTCGACGAGATCGCCGCCAAACAGTCGCAGTTCGGCAAGCGCATCGCCCACGGCTACTTCGTGCTGTCGGCCGCCGCCGGGTTGTTCGTCAGCCCCGGCGAAGGGCCGGTGCTGGCCAACTACGGGCTGGACACCCTGCGCTTCATCACCCCGGTGGGCATCGGCGACACCATCCAGGCGCGCCTGACCTGCAAGCGCAAGATCGACCAGGGCAAGACCAGCCCGTTGGGGCAGGCACAAGGGGTGGTGGCCTGGGATGTAGAGGTGACCAACCAGCTGGGTGAGCTGGTGGCCAGTTATGACATTCTGACCTTGGTGGTGAAACGGTGAGCGCGGTTGGGGGGCGAGGCCTGGCGATAGTCTTGCAGCGCTTTTGAGATCGAGCGCCGCGCGGGCGGCGCTCGGTCTGATAGGCGCTGCAACGTTAACGGCGGACACTTCGAAGAACGGACACTAAAGGCAAAATGCCACCTCGCACATCCGCCCTACATCGCGCAACGTTTCCCTGGCGCTATAGTCGGCCAAGCGTCCCACCGCCAGCCCCCTTCCTGGCGGCGCGGGCGCGGTACCGAGAACAATGCCAAGGAAGCAACGCGATGATCCTCAAGTCCTTCCCCTTCAAGTCCCTCGTCCTGCTCGCCGGCCTTGCCGCCGTGGCCGGCTGCCAGACCGCCAGCCCCAGCGCCGACACCCTCAAGCAACGCACCGAGGTCACCCTCGGCGTGCCCGTGAGCAAGGTCAGCAACCTGCGCAGCGACTCCAACACCACCTACTTCACCGCCAGCACCAGCAAGGGCCAGTACGATTGCCAGGTGCCCAGCGGCGGCCTGGTGGCCGTGGCCGGCATGGGTATCTACACGCCATCCCCCACCTGCTGGAAAGAAGGCCAGGCGCCGGTCTTCCAGTGATGGTCGGGGGCGCCGGCCTAGACGACCGGCGCCGCTACGCTCTCACGCAAACCCCGCAGCGCCGCACGCAGCTCCGCCGGTCGCACCGGCTTGGCCAGTACCGCGATACCCCGTGCCTGCAGGGCGCCCTGCAGCCTGTCGATATCATGGCCGGTCATGATCAACGCCGGCACTTCGGCGCCGCGTTGCGCGCGCAACTGGTCGATGCAGTCGATGCCGGTGGCCTGTGGGCCCAGGTCGTAGTCGGCAACGATCACATCGCAGTCACTGGCCAGGCCAAAGGGCGAGCTCTCGGCCTGCACCTCGCAGCCCCAGCGTTGCAGCAAGGCACTGGTGGCCTGCAGGACGTTGTGGTCATCCTCCACCAGGCACACCCGCAAACCGGTGAGCATGCCTGCCTGCACGGCCTGGTCGGCAACGGCCCGTGGCACTTGTGCCGGCACCTTGGGCAGCCCTTGCAAGGTCAGCGTGGTGCCATGCCCCTGGCGCGAGCGCAGGCTGACCGCCAAACCCATCAGTTGCCCCAGGCGCTTGACGATGGCCAGCCCCAGGCCGACGCCCTCGACGTCCTTGTCACGTGCCTCGCGCACCCGGTAGAACTCTTCGAACACGTGGCCCTGGTGCTCCTCGGCAATGCCCCGGCCCTGGTCGCAGACGACGATGGCCAGGCCCTCGCCGCGTGGCCGCACGCCGATCAGCAACGGGCGCCCGGCGGCGTACTTGAAGCTGTTGGACAGCACGTTCTGCACCATGGTCGCGAGCATCCCCGGGTCGGCGCGTGTCCAGTGGCGGCTGGGCACCAGGCGCATCTCGACCCCAGCCCAGCGCGCCGCCTCGCTGTTCTGGCGCAGCAACTCGCGCAGGAAACCGTCCACGGCGAAGGTTTCCCACTTTGGCTGCACCCGGCCGTTGTCCAGGGTGTACAGGTCGAGGATCGAGCGGAACAACTGCGAGACGTTGAGCAGCGAGCGGTCGATGCTGTCCACCAGGCGCCGCTCTTCCTCGCCCAGCCGCGCTTCGCGCAGGCAGGCGGTGAACAGGCCAATGGAGTGGATCGGCTGGCGCAGGTCGTGGCTGGCCTGGGCCAGGAAGCGCGACTTCTCACGCGTCGCCGCCTCGGCCAGGGCCGTGGCCTTGCGCGTGCGCTCCAGCAGCAGGTGGGCGTAGAACGGAATCAGGGTGCTGGTGGTCAGCAGCATCGGCAGCAGGAACGGCTGTTCCTGCCAATAGGGGGTCAATCGCCACACCACAACCAGCGCGGCCAGGGCCAGCACGGTGGCGATGGCCAGGTAGCGCGAGCCGAAGCGCATGCCGTTGCCCAGGTTGATCCACACCATCACCGCATACAGCGGCAGCGCGGTCTCACCGCCAACCACCAGGCCGAAACTGGTGCCGGTGTAATCGCCCAGCATGCCGAAGATGCGCCGCGCCGGGTAGTGGCCGGGCCAACGCTTGATGGCCTGGCGCATGCCGATCGATACCACCACGAACCCCGCGTAGTAGAGCAGCACCGGCAGGTATGTGGAGGGCGAGCGGCCCGGCAGGAAACCCAGCAACGCCACGTAAGTGATGGCGCAGGAGGCGACGATGATACGCAGGTTGGCCTGATCCAGTTCGTTGTTCTTCTCGAACTTCATGGGGTAACGTCCTTGTGCGCCAGTCGGCATTTGCGGCACCTTTCGTGGGAAAAAGCCGCAGCTGACTGCTAAATTAGCATGGGTCGGACGACAGGGAGTTCCACGACGTGAGTTGCCGCATCATCGTGGCGGATGACCATCCGCTGTTCAGGGAGGCCATGGTCAACACCGTGCGGCGCATCCTGCCCGAGGCGCGCCTGGAGGAAGCCGGCAGCCTCGCCGATGTGCTCAGGTTGGCCAGCACAGGCGACACTCCCGATACCCTGATCCTCGACCTGCGCTTCCCCGGCCTCACCTGCATTGGCCGCCTCGCCGAGCTGCGCCAGCACTTGCGGCGCACCACGCTGATTGTCGTCTCGATGGTCGACGACCCGGAGGTGATTTGCGAAGTCATGGCCGCCGGCGTCGATGGCTTCATCGGCAAGAGCGTCAGCCCCGAAGCCATCGGCGCGGCCATCCTGGCCATTCGCGACGGCGAAGTGGTGGTCGACTACGCGCCCAGCGGCTTGCTGCCGCATCTGGATGCCCCCAGCGAGCTGGAACAGCTCACCCACCGCCAGCAGGACGTACTGCGCCTGATCGCCCAGGGTAAGACCAACAAGGAGATAGCCCGGGCGCTGGACATCTCGCCATTCACCGTGCGCATCCATGTGTCGTCGCTGCTCAAGACCCTCAACGTGCCAACCCGCACGGCCGCCGCGGTGAAGTATTCGGGAAACTGAGCGACCGCTGGTCGGCGCACAGTGGCATACAATCGACCCTTCAAGCGCTTTGCAACCTCCCAATCCATGAGGGTGGCGATGTTCACTCCTGTGTTCGGCCTGCCCGACCGTGGGCCGTTTCTTCACTCTGAGGAGAGGATGACGACATGAGCACGAAACACTGGATGGGCGGTGGCGATGTGCAGAGCGACTGGCCGGAACTCGAGCCAGACCGCCGCAACGATCAGGTCGACGACCCGGATGCCGACCCGAACCTGACCGAGGAAGAGAACCGCCCCGGGGTTCCGGCCAGCGACCCGGAGTCAGGCGCCTGAGTGTGCATGGAAGTGTGAGAGCAGGTCAGGCCTAATGCCGCTCAGTTGAGCAATAGGGCCGCTTTGCGACCCATCGCCGGCAAGCCGGCTCCCACAGGTACAGCGCAGACCTTATGAATTGCGCGGTCCCTGTGGGAGCCGGCTTGCCGGCGATAGGCTGCGTAGCAGCCTCAGTGACGCTAACTGACTGACATTCGGCCAGGCTCGCTCTTACGCTGAAGTCTATTGCCTACCATGCGTCCACGCCGGTTCACACCCGCCAGCGCACATCGGTTATCCCATGCCGTTCGGCCATGGGCCGGCTGACTTTCTTTATGCGCTCGCGTCCGAACTTCGGAATGATCCCCAAACCCGCGTCGCAACTCGCCCAATGCCAGGCCTCGGCATTGTCCATGTGTTCCTGGCGGATGATGAAACGCCGTGGCTGACCGTGCAGCAGGTATTCGATGGTAAACAGCTGGGGACTTGGCATTGACGCAGGCCCTCCTCTTCTCCATGGATGACTTTCTGACAGATCACGTCGTTCCATGAAAATTCAAAAAATGTCCGACAATCAGGAAGGGAGGGCCCGCAGTATCACGAACCGCTGGCGCTCCCGTGGCTGTTGCGGCCACCCTTGCGGCCGGCCTCGGAGGCGCGGGCACGGTCATTGGCGAAGTTGCCGCCAGAGTTGCGGCCACCCTTCTGGCCCGCCCGTGAGGCCCTTTCACGATCATTGGCGAAGTTGCCTGGGTTGGTTTCCTTGGTGCCGCCGCGTTGGCCGGTCTGATCCTGGTCACGAGCCATGACGTTTCTCCTTTACGCTGGGTTGGACGTGCCGCGCGAAGATGCCGTGCACATAATTACGAACAGGGGAGCCGGCCAACGGCTCATTTGTTATGCAGGGGTTCTGACCGACGGCACTTATCCGTCTCGCCAAGGGTCACAGCTCTGAATACTGACGGTGGACGAAGGCAACGCCGCCATGCGCTTGCCGGCCACTTGCCCTCGAACACCTGACCCGGCTCGGAGCCAACCGCTCGTCGCCGGGATGAACAGCAGCCTATAATCTGCGCCCAGTGCCCGACCAAGCGTCCCAGGGCCATTTCCAGGTCCGTACAAGGCTGATGCCATGAAGTCCTCCAGCAAAACGTCCCTCGCCTCGCCGCACAATCCGGCACTAAGCCCGAGCCACCTGGATTTCCCTGTGGTCGGCATCGGCGCTTCGGCCGGCGGCCTGGAAGCAATCCGCACCTTCTTCCGCCACACCCCACAGGACTGCGACATGGCGTTCGTGGTGGTGCTGCACCTGTCGCCGGACCACCAGAGCCAGGCCGACCGGATCATCCAGGCGGTGACCGGCATGCCTGTGCGCCAGGTCAGCGAACCGGTACCGATCGAGCGCAACCATGTCTACGTGATTTCCCCGGCCAATCGCCTGTCGACCAACGACGGTTACCTGCGTGTCAGCCCGGCCAAACGCAGCCGTGGCGACCATGTGGCCATCGACCTGTTCTTCCGCGACCTGGCCGATGTGCACAAGGACCATGCGTTCTGCGTGGTGCTGTCGGGCACCGGCAGCGACGGCGCCGTGGGCCTGTCGCGGATCAAGGAACAGGGCGGCGTGACCTTGGTGCAATCCCCCGAGGACGCCGAGTACCCCGAGATGCCCCGGGCGGCGCTGGCCACCGGCATGGTCGACCTGGTCCTGCCAGTGGCCGAGATGCCCGCCCGCCTGGTCGAACTGTGGCGCACCGCCCGCCAGGTGAAGTTGCCGCGCATCGACGACGACAGCCTGCCGCCCGCACTGGGCGAGCGCGAGGGCGACCCGGCGGCGTGCGACCCGCTGCTTGACGAAATCCTGTTGTCGCTGCAGGACAACACCGGCCACGACTTCAGCCATTACAAGCGCGCCACCGTGCTGCGCCGCCTGGAGCGGCGCCTGCACGTGACCGGCCAGACCGACCTGGCCGGCTACCGCGACTACCTGCAATGCCACCCGGACGAATCCCGGGCGCTGCTGGCCGACATGCTCATCGGCGTGACCAACTTCTTCCGCGACCGCGAGGCCTTCGAGGCGTTGCAGCGCCATGTGATGCCAGGCCTGGTGAACCGCGAAGGCAACGAAGAACCGGCCCGCGAGGTACGTGTTTGGTCGGCTGGCTGCTCGACCGGCGAGGAGGCCTACAGCCTGGCCATGCTGGTGACCGAACAGCTGGCGATCGAACGACGCAGCGCCCAGGTGCAGATTTTCGCCACCGACCTCGACGACCGCGCCATCGGCATCGGTCGTGGCGGCCAGTATCCGGACGCCATCGCCACCGATGTGTCGCCGGCGCGGCTGCGCCAGTTCTTCCTCAAGGAGGACCAGCATTACCGAGTGCGCAAGGAGGTCCGCGAGAAAGTCCTGTTCGCCCGCCACAACCTGCTGTCCGACCCGCCGTTCTCGCAACTGGACCTGATCGTCTGCCGCAACCTGTTGATCTACCTCGACCGGGAAGTGCAGCGCGACATCCTGCGCCTGTTCCACTTCGCGCTGCGCCCGGGCGGCTATCTGTTCCTGGGCAGCTCCGAATCCACCGACCTTGCCGCCGACCTGTTCGTCGCCGTGGACAAGCGCAACCGTATCTTCCGTGCCCGTGAAGTGGCGGCCGTGCGTCATCCGGCGCGCCTGCAGGCCCCCGAGCCTGCGCTCGCCCCGGCACCGGCCCGGGCACGCGCCGCCCGCAAGCTGTCCTATGCCGAAATCCATCACCGCGCCCTCGCCCGCTGCACGCCGCCGAGCCTGGTGGTCGATGCCGAGGGCAATATCCTGCACATGAGCGAGGGCGTGGGGCGCTACCTGCGCCATGCCGGCGGCGAGCTCAGCCACAACCTGCTCAACCTGGTCCTCACGCCGCTGCGTCCGGCCCTGCGCAGCACCTTGCTGCAGGCCCAGGGCAGCGGCCAGGCCGTGACCTCGCGCACTGTCCCCCTAGACCTCGATGAGCATACCGATGGGGTACGCATCCTGGTCCAGCCGCACCAGGACGAACCCAGTGGCAGCGAGTGCCTGCTGGTGGTCTTCCAGAGCGGCGAGGCCGACAGCGCAATCACCCAGGCACCCGCCGTCGAACAGACCGAAGGGATGCTGTTGGGCAACCTGGAGCGCGAACTGCACCGCACGCGCCTGCAGCTGCAGGAAACCATCGAGCAGTCGGAGTTTTCCAGCCAGGAACTGACCGCCTCCAACGAAGAGATGCAGGCGATCAACGAGGAACTGCGCTCGGCCAGCGAAGAGCTGGAAACCAGCAAGGAAGAGCTGCAGTCGATCAACGAAGAGCTGCTGACGGTCAACTACGAACTTAAGACCAAGGTCGAGGAAACCGACAAGGTCAACGACTACCTGAGCAACCTTATCGCATCCACCGACATCGCCACGGTGTTCGTCGACCGCAACCTGTGCATCCGCTGGTTCACCCCGCGCGCCACCGATATCTTCAGCATGCTGCCGGTGGACACCGGGCGCTCGCTGCTCGACATCACCCATCGCCTCGATTATCCGGGCCTGGCCGATGACGCCCGGGCGGTGGTCGAGCGCGAGACCACCATCGAGCGCGAAGTGGTCGGCCATAACCAGCACTGGTATCTGGCCCGTCTGCTGCCCTATCGGGCCAGCGAGCGCAACGTCGACGGCACCGTACTGACCTTCATCGACATCAGCCAGAGCCGCGCCGCCGAGGAACGCCTGCGCCAGGGCGAGGAGCGCATGCGCCTGGTCGCCGAGAGCACCCACGACTTCGCCATCATCCTGCTCGACGAACAGGGCCTGATCACCGACTGGAATACCGGCGCGGCGCTGATCTTTGGCTATGGCAAGGACGAAGTGCTCGGTCACCATTACCAGCTGATCTTCACCGAGCAGGACCGGACCAGCGGCGTGCCCGAGCGCGAACTGCGCAGCGCCCGCCTGCACGGTCGCGGCCAGGACGAGCGCTGGCATGTGCGCAAGGACGGCAGTCGCTTCTACTGCAGCGGCGAAGTGTCACGGCTCAAGGGCAGCAGCCTGCGCGGCTACGTCAAGATCGCCCGCGACCTCACCGGGCACAAGCGTCTGCACGACGAACAAAGCAAGCAACTGGCCGAGTCGCAAAGCAGCAGCCACATGAAGGACGAGTTCTTCGCGGTCATGTCCCATGAGCTCAAGCACCCGCTCAACCTGATCCAGCTGAATGCCGAAATCCTCCGTCGCTCCCCGTCGGTGAAGAGCAACGGTGTCGCCAGCAAGGCGGTCGGCACCATTTGCGACGCGGTCTCCAGCCAGGCGCGGATCATCGATGACCTGCTCGATGTGGCGCGCATCCGCACCGGCAAGCTCAAGCTCAAGACCCAGGTGCTCGACCTGTGCGCGGTGCTGCAGGCCATCCAGGCGGTGCTGGCCAACGAGCAGCACGCCTGCGAGGTGCGTCTGGCTCTGCCCGCCGACGGCGCCCCGGTGTATGTCGAGGCCGACGGCACCCGGCTCGAGCAGATCGTCTGGAACCTGCTCAACAATGCGCTGAAATTCAGCCCTGCCGGCAGCGAGATCCGTCTGACGCTAACCCGCCAGGATAGCCAGGCGCGCCTGGAAGTGATCGACCAGGGTATCGGTCTGACCGACGAAAGCCTGGAAAGCGTTTTCGACCTGTTTTCCCAAGCCGCGCCACAGGGTTCCGGCAACCACCGAGACGGGCTCGGCATCGGCCTGTCGCTGGTGCGCCAACTGGTGGAGGCCCACGGCGGCACGGTCAGCGCGGCGTCCGCCGGGCTGGGCTGCGGCACCACCTTCACGGTGTGCCTGCCGTTGTGCGCGTCAGGACAGCAGGCCCAGCCCGAGGTCAGCGGCGACAGCATCGAGGGCCGCTTGAGCGGCGTCAGGGTGTTGCTGGTGGACGACTCGGTGGAAATTCTCGAGGTGATGCAGCAGCTGCTGGAAATGGAAAGCGCCGAAGTCGAGGCCCACAGCGACCCGCGAACCGCACTCGAGGCGGCCGCCCATGGCCGCTATGACGTCATCCTGTCCGACATCGGCATGCCGGTCATGGACGGTCACGCCCTGATCAAGGCCCTGCGAGGCCTGGAACACCTGCGCTACACCCCAGCCATCGCCCTGACCGGCTACGGGGCCAGCGCCGACCAGTACCGCTCGCGCCAATCGGGCTTCGACCGGCACCTGAACAAGCCGGTGGGCTACGACGAGCTGATCGAGGCGATCGAGAGTCTGAGCGGCTCGCTACCCTACTGACGCACCACACGCCCCGCCTCGGCCTGCCTATGGCCGGGGCGCCTCGTGCCTCAGGCATGGACGCTCCACTGCACGGCATCGACCTCGATCGGCAGTTCGTCCACGGCATGGATCATCCCGCTGTCGAGCGCTTCCTGAGGCCCCAGGATCCGCGGATAGGCCATCAGGTAGCGCGTCACATCGAGCCGCTCGCTCGCACCCTCGGTGCGCTCGGCGACGATCTGCGCATACAGGCGCAGGTCGTAGTCCAGGCTCATGGCGTACTCGGCCATCCGTGCATGGTCCACCGAGCCGTGCAGGGTCCAGTGGAACGGGTGGAACAGGAATTTGCTGTAGGCGCAGGCAGTACGGTGGCTGCCGGCCAGGAACAGGATGTTACCCATCGATTCGACCGTGCCCAGGTTGTGGGTATGCACCGGTACCGGCAGTGAGCGCAGGAAATTGTACAGGGTGAAACCGTAGCTGCATTCGCCGCCCATGGTGGCGATGTTGATCTGCAGCACCTCGGCGCCCTGTTGCAAGGCCTTGGAACAGGTATTGATCAGGTTGCCGCAGGTCGCGGAGTTGATCGGGCCGGTGTAGTGGATGATGTGTCTGGCCATGTCGTCCTCCAGGCTCAGTCAGGCGTGGTCTTGTCCGGAGCGTCGATGCCCGGCGTCGATTGCTCATGCTCGCCCAGTTGCTGGTAATGCTTGCGCAGCGCGTGCAGCTCGGCCGGCCCCATGTCTTCGAGATCGAGCAGCGCCTTATGCGCCCGCTGGGTCGTGCGCAGCAGTTCGTCGATCTTGATGTGCAGCTCGTCGTTGTCGCGGTTCTGGGTGTTCTGGATCAGGAACACCATGAGGAAGGTGATGATGGTGGTCGAGGTGTTGATCACCAATTGCCAGGTGTCGTTGAAATGGAAAAGTGGCCCGCTCACGCCCCAGGCGATGATCAGCATCAATGCGATGACGAAGCTCGCCGGGCGCCCGCTGCGGTTGGCCAGCCATTGGGCAAAGCGGTCGAATCTCATGGCTAGCCCTCCTTCAGGCCGGTTGTCCGGTTTCGCCAGGCAGGCCTTCGATGTCCGGGTCATCCGGCTGCACCTCCGGCTCGTCCTCATCAGGTTGCACCGGGGCCCCTGGTTCAAGATCGTCATTGAAATCGTCGTCGCTGCTCATGGCTCACCTCGATTTGCACGCCGGCATGCGGTGGAGGCCTGCGAGGCGGGCAAAGTTCCGGTTTTTCTCGCCCCTGATCGGCGGCTTTCCTTGCAACGCAGGCCACACCCTGTACTACTGTTTTTCACCCGCTAAATGTTTGCCCCGCTGTCCTTCAGGCAGTTGGTCCGATAATCCGAGAATCTTTGCACTGCGCTGCCCGATACCTCAGTCACAAGTGAACACAGACCTTCCTGTGTTCGAGCAGAGGTAAGCCATCATGGCTGACAATCAAGACAAGCACGGCGATCAGACCCAGGGCGCCGACACCAATGTGGGCAACGCCGGCCAGCAAGGGGGCCACGGCTCGGCAGGCGACATGAGCGACAGGCAGAAGGGTGGCCAGCAGGCCGGCCGGCAGCCTGAAGAGAAGACCGACAAGGATTGGGCGCAGTCCCAGGACACCGGGCGTCAAGGCGGGCAATCGGTGGAGCAACCCGACGACCAGGGAAACCTTTCCGACACTGGAAACGGTGGTGGTCAACAGCGTGACCAAGGCCAAGGGATGGACAAGGAACGCTGATGCCTAAAAGGGTCCAACCAGGGCGACAGCGTTCGCCCTGGGGATCGTTGCTGTGCTGGCGGAACGTAAGGCAGTTAACCCCTTCACGAGATTCGTGCCCCAGCCACCGGCATCCTCCGAAGGCTCCGCAGTTCAGATTCCTGCAGCAGCACCACTCGTCAACCCTGATGAACCCTCCCGCCCCGCTACCGGTCGCTAATGATGAGTACACGAACGTAGGGAGCCCTCGTGAGCGAGATCCGCATTGGTATTTCCGGTTGGCGCTATGGCCCATGGCGCAGGGACTTCTACCCCAAGGGTCTGCGCCAGGACGATGAGCTGGCGTTCGCCTCGCGGGCGGTGAACAGCATCGAGATCAATGGCTCGTTCTACGCGTTGCAGACCCCCGAGCGCTACCGCCAGTGGCGCGATGCAACCCCGGAAGGGTTCGTTTTCTCGGTCAAGGCGCCGCGCTATATCACCCATGTGCGACGGCTGCGCGACATCGACGAGCCGCTGGCCAACTTCTTTGCCTCGGGGCCGTTGTTGCTGGGCGACAAGCTGGGGCCATTCCTCTGGCAGTTTCCGCCGAGCATGAAGTTCGACGCCCAGCGCTTCAGCGATTTCCTCGCTTTGCTACCCCGCGACCGCAAGGCCGCACGTGCGTGTGCCAGGCAGGCCGCCGAGCGCCTGCAGGACAACGGTGGTACCGCCATCCGCGGCAATACACGCTTGCGCCATGCCGTGGAGATTCGCCACCCGAGCTTCCTCTGCGACACCTTCATCACCCTGCTGCGCAAGCACAAGGTCGCGCTGGTAGTCGCCGACAGCGCCGGCAAATGGCCCTATGTCGAGGAAGTCACGGCCGATTTCGTCTACCTGCGCCTGCATGGCGATGTCGAGCTCTACAGCAGCGGCTACACCGCCAGCGCCTTGCGCCGCTGGCGTCTGCGTATCCAGGCCTGGGCCGCAGGTGGCCAGCCGGAGGATGCCCGGCGTGTCGTGGGTCGCGCCCCGGCAAAACGCGCCTCCCGTGACGTCTACTGCTACTTCGACAATGACCAGAAAGTCCATGCTCCCTACGATGCCCGTCGCCTGCTGGGCAAGCTCGGCCTCGACGGCGAACTGGTGACCGAGCCCGGCGTCGAGCCGCAGGAGTCGCTATGAACGGCACCCTGCCCGCCCCCGACTGCATCATCGACAAGGTGACCGCCGTACACCGCCTGACGGTGCTGACCCTCAACGTTCACAAGGGCTTCACCCTGTTCAACCGCCGCTTCATCCTGCCGGAGCTGCGCGAGGCGGTGCGCGCCACCGGCGCCGACCTGGTGTTCCTGCAGGAGGTGCATGGCAGCCATCAGCGACATGCCGAGCGCCACCCCACCTGGCCGCAGACCCCGCAGTACGAGTTCCTCGCCGACAGCATGTGGCCGCAGTTCGCCTACGGACGCAACGCGGTCTATCCCCATGGCGACCATGGCAACGCGCTGCTTTCAAAGTTTCCGATCCGCGCCTACGACAACCTCGACGTGTCGATCCATGGCAACGAGGAGCGCGGCCTGTTGCACTGCCAGCTCGAAGTGCCCGGCCATGAGCAGGTGCATGCCGTCTGCGTACACCTGGGCCTGCGCGAGGAGCACCGCCAGCGTCAGGTCGACCTGTTGCTGGCTTTGCTCGAGCGCCTGCCGCCGGATGAGCCGGTCATCGTCGCCGGCGACTTCAACGACTGGCGGCTGAAGGCCGATGCGCGGTTGTCGGCGTCTCTGGTCGAAGCCTTCGGCAGGCCGGCGCGCAGCTTTCCCGCGCGCCTGCCGCTGCTGCGCCTGGACCGCATCTACCTGCGCAATGCCCAGGCATGCGAGGCTCGGGTGTTGTCCAGGTACCCATGGTCGCACCTCTCCGACCATGCCCCGCTGGTGGCGCAGGTGACGCTATGAAACAGGCCTGGAGCGACGGCAATCACGTCGAACTGCTGATCAACGGCGAGCAGTACTACCCGCGCGTATTCGAGGCGATGGCCCAGGCGCGGGAAGAAATTCTCCTGGAAACCTTCATTATCTACGACGACAAGGTCGGCCAGCCGCTGCGCCTGGCGTTGATCGATGCGGCGCGGCGCGGTGTGCGGGTAGAGGTGGCGGTCGACGGCTACGGCACCGCCGACCTGCCTGACGGGTTTGTTTCCTCGATGACCGAGGCTGGGGTGCGCTTCCACGCGTTCGACCCGCAACCGCGCCTGGCCGGCATGCGCACCAACCTGTTCCGGCGCCTGCACCGCAAGATCCTGGTGATCGACGGCCAGCGCGCGTTCATTGGCGGTATCAACTACAGTGCCGACCACCTCGGCGACTTCGGCCCGCAGGCCAAGCAGGACTATGCGGTGGAGGTCACAGGCCCAGTGGTGGCCCAGGTTCACGCCTCCAGTTGCCGGATGCTTGCCCCGGTGCTGGGCGGCCCAAGCGCAGTGGTGCCGGGTGGTGACAACGCCGGCTCGGCCAGCGCCGTGCTGGTGGAGCGCGACAACCGTCGCCATCGCACCGACATCGAGGCGTGCTACCTGCAGGTTTTCCGTGAAGCCCGGCACCGCATCGTCGTCGCCAACGCCTATTTCTTTCCCGGCTACCGCTTGCTGCGCGAGCTGCGCAACGCTGCCCGTCGCGGTGTGGCGGTGACCCTGATCCTGCAGGGGCAACCGGACATGCGCTGGGTCCGCGCGCTATCGCGCCTGCTCTACAACTACCTGTTGCGCGATGACGTAGAAATCCATGAGTACTGCCAGCGCCCGCTGCATGGCAAGGTGGCGCTGGTGGACGACGAGTGGTCCACCGTGGGCTCGAGCAACCTCGATCCGCTGAGCCTGTCGTTCAACCTCGAAGCCAACCTGATGATCCGCGACCGCGCCTTCAACGATGGCCTGTACCGGCACCTGAGCGAACTGACCGCCGCGCACTGCAAGCGCGTGACCCTGGAACGCATGGTGCGTGGCTACTGGTGGCGCGCGCCGTTGATCTTCCTGGGCTTTCACATCACCCGCTACTTCCCGCGCATCGCCGGCTGGTTCCCCGCGCACCGGCAGCGCCTGCAGTCGCTGCAAGCGGACAGCGAAGCGCCGGCGGACTTCAACGGGGGCAAGACCTGATGGCCAAGCCACGCTGGAAGACCTGGGGCATGCGCCTGCTCACCCTGCTGTTCCTGGTGCTGATCCCGGTGCTGCTGTTCACCCTGGCACGCAACCTGGACTGGAACGAAGTGCGCCAGTCGCTGCTGGCCTACCGGCCCTCGACCCTGGCCCTGGGGCTGTTGCTGGCCCTGTGCAGCTACCTGGTGTTCGCCAGCTACGACCTGCTCGCCCGCGCCTACACCGGCCACCGCTTGCCGGCCCGCCAGGTGCTGCCGGTGGCGTTCGTCTGCTATGCGTTCAACCTCAACTTCACCACCTGGGTTGGCGGCGTAGCCCTGCGCTATCGCCTGTACAGCCGGCTGGGGCTGGACACCGCGACCATCACCCGCATCCTCACCCTGGGGCTGTTGACCAACTGGATGGGCTATCTGCTGCTGGCCGGCACGGTGTTCGCCCTGGGCCTGGTCAAGCTGCCGGCAAGCTGGGCGGTCGGGGCCGGCGGCCTGCGCCTGATCGGTGTGCTGATGGTGGCGGTCGCGGCCGGCTACCTGCTCGCCTGTGCCTTCGCCAAGCGACGCACCTGGCACCTGCGCGGGCACGAAGTGACCTTGCCGAGCCTGCGCCTGGCGTTGTGCCAGGTGGCGCTGGGCGCGAGCAACTGGGCGTTGATGGCGGCGCTGATCCACCTGCTGCTGCCGCCGGAGCTGTTCTATCCGTCGGTACTGGGGGTATTGCTGATCAGCTGCGTGGCGGGGGTGGTGGCGCATATCCCTGCCGGGCTGGGGGTGCTGGAGGCGGTGTTCCTTGCCTTGCTGCATGGGCAACTGGGCCAGGGCACGCTGGTGGCCGCATTGCTGGGGTATCGGACGCTGTACTACCTGATCCCGCTGTTGCTGGCGGTGATCACCTACCTGATTCTGGAAAAGCGCGCCAAGGCCCTGCGCCGACAGGCCGGGCCGGCCCTGGACAAGCGCTGAGGGCCTCACGGGCCCGGGAGGTTCGTCATGCGGTTCATTGTGTGTGTGGCTTTGCTGGGCAGCCTGCTCAGCGGGCAGGTCCTGGCCGAGGGTTGCGATGTGGTCACTCGCTCGTCCAGCGAGGCGGTCAAGCCGGTGCAGCGGCATACCTGCTACAGCTACGGCAACATGCCTGCCGAAGCGATTGCCTGGTCGTGCAGCAACGAGAGCAAGGAGATGCTCAACAGCCAGAAACGCAAGGTCGAGCGTTGCGCCGATGGCAGCGTGGGCAGCTGCATCGCCCCGCTGACCCAGGAGACCCTGGCCAATCCTGATGCCGCAGGGCGCGGCGAGCCCTCGACCCGGCCGGCTGTGCCCAAGGATGCGCGGATCATCACCTACTACTACGACACCCCAAGCCTGGGGCAGGCGCGTAGTGATTGCGAACGCAACAATGGGATCTGGCAGACGCATTGACGCGAACGTGTGGGGTCGATGCCGTTGCCGTTGCCGTTGCCGTTGCCGTTGCCGTTGCCGTTGCCGTTGCCGTTGCCGTTGCCGTTGCCGTTGCCGATCAGGAGTCTACCCCCGAAGCCCGCTAGCGACAGCTGCGCCAGTGCAGGCGCCGCCCGTAACTTCGCGACTTCAGGAGGCCGAACGCAGGCCTTGCGGAGGGAGGTGACGGGCATGGATGCCCGTCAAGCGCTGCGCCCCAGGATGGGGCGTTCAGCGCGGTCCTCCCGGGAGCAAGGCCGGAGTGAGGGAACCCGGAGCGAAGCGGAGGGCCGGATGAATGGAGCGCACGGTTTTTGGTTCCTTTTTGCCACGACAAAAAGGAACTCGCCGTAAAGGCGAAAAGGTGAGTATGCGTCGACATCGTAAATGAATGCACTTATAACTATAAAAACCGATGCCGATTGACTTTGACTTTGACTTTGACTTTGACTTTGACTTTGACTTTGACTTTGACTTTGACTTTGACTTACACAGTGTGTGTTTTGAAAGTTATATGCGCATTCATTTTCGACGGTGACGCATAATCACCTTTCCGCCCTTACGGCGGGTCCCTTTTTGAAGCATCAAAAAGGAACCAAAAAATGCTCGCTCCATTCATCCGGCCCCTACGCTTCGCTCCGGGGTCCCCTCACTCCGGCCTTGCTCCCGGGAGGACCGCGCTGAACGCCCCATCCTGGGGCGCAGCGCTTGACGGGCATCCATGCCCGTCACCTCCCTCCGCAAGACCTCCGTTCGGCCTCCTGAAGTCGCAATTTGTGTCGCCTGAACTATCGCGCACTTAGAAGCAAAAGCAGAGCAAGAGCAAGAGCAAGAGCAAGAGCAAGAGCAAGAGCAAGAGCAAGAGCAAGAGCAAGAGCAAGAGCAAGAGCAATTTGTGTCGCCTGAACTATCGCGCACTTAGAAGCAAAAGCAAGAGCAAGAGCAAGAGCTGAAGGTTTTAGTGTGGGTGAAGGTATGTAATTTTAGTGGGCAGCAGCCCTATCGTCGAATTAATTGGCGACAGGGCTGCTGTATAAATAAATATCAAGGCGAAATAGGATCACTCGCCGGAAAAGTCTCATCCAACGCGTTATCGACATTACTCTCCTTCGGCTGACTCACTTCCCCACATTTACAATCCCCCATGCGACAAGGCTCACCATTACGATGCCCCGTCGCACACGCTTCGCAGCAGTAAGCCTTGCCATCCTGGACCACGGCATTGGCATCCACGGTGCAGGAACAGTGGTTGCAGGAACAACGTTGCTCGTTCATCAGCGTTCTCTCCGCTCGTCTTCAGGGGTGACCTCGTCGGTCCACGGCTCGCCGTCCAACGGCGCCGAGCGGGCCAGTTCGGCCTCGTCCAGGCCGATGCCGCCACCGATCTCGTGGGCCTCGACATGGCGCAGGGTCTTGTCCGCCGGACCGCCCGCCATGCCCGGCTCATCCGGATCGCGGGCACCGGTCTCGTCCAGCAGCGTGTCAGGGCTCAGGTCATCGAGGGTGACATTGTCCTCGTGCAGGCTGTCACTCAGCGCCTCGCCACCGGTCATGCCACTTTCGGCAACGCGTCTCGGTGGATGCTCCTCCTCTACCTCCCGTGCCGGTCGCTCGTCGCCAATACGGCCCCGGCGTTCATCACGGCGTTCGCTGAAATCCAGCTCATGGACACTGCCCATGCGGTCTTGCGTGTCGTCGATCTCGACCGTCGGCTTAGGGTCTTCGGGGATGGGCATGATCGCTCTCCGATTTGTGGGCTCATTCGGTCGACTGCCCCTGCCCGCCAATGATTCAGAGTTTCTTCAGACAGCAGCTGCCCACGCTTTTTTGAACTCCGCCCAGCCGCCTTGTCTCCCAACCTAGAGACCCCGCGAACTGTTTTGGAGCCCGCCATGGCCAAGCCCCTGCAGGAGTACCAGCGCAAGCGCGACTTCAACGCCACGCCCGAACCTGCCGGCAAACGCGGCCGCACGGGCAAGGCCCATGCCTTGCAGTTCTGCATTCAGAAACACGACGCCAGTCACCTGCACTACGACTTTCGCCTGGAACTCGATGGCACCTTGAAAAGCTGGGCCATTCCCAAGGGCCCCTCGCTCGACCCCAAGGTCCGCCGCCTGGCCGTGCATGTCGAGGATCACCCGCTGGACTACGCCGATTTCGAAGGCAATATCCCCGAAGGCCACTACGGCGCCGGTGACGTGATCGTCTGGGATCGCGGTATCTGGGAGCCCGAGGGCGATCCACGCGAGGCCTATGCCAAGGGCAAGCTGCGCTTCCGTCTGCAGGGCGAAAAGCTGTCGGGCGTCTGGAACCTGTTCCGCACCCACCTGGCCGGCAAGAAGGAGCAGTGGATGCTGGTCAAGTCCCACGATGGCCAGGCCCGCAGCGAAACCGACTACAGCATCGTCGAAGCCCTGCCGGACAGCGTGCTGAGCGACCGCACCCTGCCGCCGCGCCGGCCTGCGAAAACAGCCACTCCCAACAAACGCAAGGCCAAGGCCAGCCTCGTCGCCCTGCCGGACAGGCTCCAGCCGCAACTCGCCACCCTGGTCGATTCGCCGCCCAGCGGTGACTGGCACTACGAGGTCAAGTTCGACGGCTACCGCATCCTCGCCCGCATCGAAGGCGCGGATGTGCGCCTGTTCACCCGCAATGGCCACGACTGGAGTGCGAAGATGCCGCGCCAGGTCGAGGCCTTGAAAGCGCTGGAGCTCGATTCGGCGTGGCTCGACGGCGAGATGGTGGTGGTCGACGACCAGGGTGTGGCCGACTTCCAGGCCTTGCAGAACGCCTTCGACACCGAGCACGACGAATGCATCACCTACTATCTGTTCGACCTGCCCTACCTGGGTGGCGAAGACCTGCGCCAGCTACCGCTGCAGGCGCGACGCACCACCCTGGCCCGGCTGCTGGAAAACACGCCCTCGGACCTCCTCAAGTTCTCCGCCGACTTCACCGAGCCAGTTGACTCGCTGCTCGACAGCGCCTGCCGCCTCAAGCTCGAAGGCCTGATCGGCAAGCGCGCCGACAGCCCCTACGTGGGCCGGCGCAGCAGCGACTGGATCAAGCTCAAGTGCAAGCAGCGCCAGGAGTTCGTGATCGTCGGCTACACCGACCCCAAAGGCAGCCGCAACGCGTTCGGCGCCCTGTTGCTGGCTCTGCACGACAACGACAGCGGCCAGCTGCGCTATGCCGGCAAGGTCGGCACCGGGTTCAGCACCACCACGCTGGACAGCCTGCATGCCCGCCTCAAGCCCCTGGAAGTCGACAAGCCGGCCTTGCCCAAGCCGCCCCGTGGCGCCGAGGCCCGTGGCGTGCATTGGCTCAAGCCGCAATTGCTGGCCGAAGTCGCCTACGCCCAGATGACCCGCGAAGGCATCGTCCGCCACTCGGTGTTCCACGGCCTGCGCGACGACAAACCCGCCACCGCCATCGACCTGGAGCGTGCCATGCCCGCCAAGCGCGCCGCGCAGCCCCCCGCCGAGCCCCTCGGCAGCCTGCGCCTGACCCACCCCGACCGCGTGGTCGACGCCAGCAACGGCACCACCAAGCGCCAGGTCGCCGAGTACTACGCCCAGGTCGCCGACTGGCTGCTGCCGCAGCTCAAGGACCGCCCCGTGGCGCTGGTGCGCGCACCGGACGGCCTGGGCGGCGAACTGTTCTTCCAGAAGAACGCCGGCCAGCTGCACATCCCGGCGCTGCGCAGCTACAGCAAGGCGCAGGCCGGCCAGGCGGCGATGGTGCTCAACCGCGCCGACAGCCTGTTGGGCGCGGTGCAGATGAACATGCTCGAGCTGCACACCTGGAATGCCACCGACAAGGATTTCGACAAGCCCGACCGCTTCGTCCTCGACCTCGATCCCGATCCGGCATTGCCCTGGAAAGCCATGCTCGAAGCCACTCAGCTGACCCTCACCCTGCTCGATGAGCTGGGCCTGAAGGTGTTCCTCAAGACCAGCGGCGGCAAGGGCATGCACCTGGTGGTGCCACTGACCCGCCGCGCCGGTTGGGATGAAGTGAAGGACTTCAGCCATGCCCTCGTCGAGCATATGGCGGGCCTGTTCCCGGAGCGGCTCAGCGCCGTCTCCGGGCCCCGCAACCGGGTCGGACGGATCTTCATCGACTACCTGCGCAACGGCAAGGGCGCCACCACGGTCGCGGCGTATTCGCTGCGTGCCCGCGAAGGCCTGCCGGTGTCGGTGCCGATCTGGCGCGAAGAGCTGACCCAGCTCAAGGGCGCCAACCAGTGGCACATCGGCAACCTGCAGGCGCGGCTGGCCGAGGTGGACGACCCATGGGCGGACATGGCCAAGACCCGGCAGTCCATCACCGTGCGCATGCGCAAGCAGTTGGGAATCGCCTGATGGAGCGCGTGCTCGACCTGTTGCAATGGCCCGCCATGCTGCTGACCGTATTGGCAGCCTGGTGCATCGGCTCGCAACGCCCGCGCCGACGCCGCATCGGCTTCTGCTGTTTCATCGCCAGCAACCTGATGTGGACGCTGTGGGGCTGGCACGTCCAGGCCTGGGCGCTGATCGTCCTGCAATTCTGCCTGTGCGCCATGAACCTACGTGGCTGGAAGAAGAACCTCCAAGGGGAGCCAAGTTGATGAGCATCGTCCAGGACTTCGACCTGACCAACCTCGACCGCCTGCTGCGCCGCTTCGGCGCCCGCCCGCAGGCCATCGACCTCGACACCTTGCTGCCGGAGCTGCTGCAGGCCATGCAGGCCGACCACCTCGACCTGTTGCCCCTGCCCGGCCAGGGCCAGACCCTCAAGCGCTGGCAGACGCTCGCGCGGGTCGCCGGTTGCGACCTGACCCTGGCCAAGCTCTATGAAGGCCATACCGATGCCTTGGCGATCCTCGCCGAATGCGGCGCCGCCCATCACGCCCAGGACGGGATCTGGGGGGTGTGGGCCGCCGAGCCGCCGGACGCCCGTGCCCGTATCGTCGAGCGGCACGACGGGCAGGTACGCCTGCAAGGGCGCAAGGCCTGGTGCTCGGGCGCGCTGCAGATCGACCGGGCGCTGATCACCGCCTGGGAGAATGACCAGCCGCAACTGGTGGCCATCGAGTTGTCGCACCCCAGCCAGCGCATCCAGGCCGACCAGTGGCAGGCGGTGGGCATGGCCACCACCACCAGCGTCAGCATCGAGTTCGACGACACCCCCGGGCTGGCCATCGGCCTGCCCGGTCAGTACCTGGCTCGTCCCGGCTTCTGGCACGGCGGCGCCGGTATCGCCGCGTGTTGGTACGGCGCAGCCGAGGCCCTGGCCGACTACCTGCGCGAGCATTGCCGTAGGCCCCGCCCCGATCCACACGCCGATGCCCATCTGGGGGCGGTGGATGCCGCCTTGTACGGCGCCCGCGCGGCCCTTCGTGAATGCGCCGCCTGGATCGACCAGCAGCCCCATGCCGACGCCAGCTTCGAAGTGCGCCGCGCCCGCGCCCAGGTCGAACAGACCGTCGAGCAGGTGATCCGCCATGTCGGCAGGGCGCTGGGGGCCACGCCCTTCTGCCGCAGCAGTCATTTCGCCCGGCTCAGCGCCGACCTGCCCGTGTACCTGCGCCAGAGCCATGCCGAACGCGACCTGGCCGAACTGGGCAGGCAGGTGACCGGCATGCCGGCGGGAGCCTGGCAGCTATGAGCGAGAACCGTATCCAGACGGCTGCCGGCACCCCTTGGCGCGACTGGCAGCAATCCGCGCACCTGGCCCGCGCCAAGTGGCTCAAGCCCGAACAGCTCTGTCCGCCGGGCCGGCGCCTGGTATTGCTGGCCCCTCACCCGGACGATGAAATCCTCATGGCCGGCGGGCTGCTGGCCGGTTTCCACGGACGCGAGCAGGACCTGCTGCTGATTTCCGCCACCAATGGCGAAGGCAGCCACCCCCATTCAGCCCACTGGACCGAGCACCGTCTGCGCCACCAGCGCCCCCAGGAAAGCCGGCACGCCCTGCAACAGCTGGATCTGGACCTCAACCGCCTGGACTGGCGGCGCCTGAACCTCAAGGACGGCGCCCTGCCCCGCAACCAAGCGTTTCTGGCCAACTACCTGGAGCAACTGCTCGAACCGGACGACCTGCTACTGACCACCTGGCGCGGTGACGGCCACTGCGACCATGAAGCCGCCGGCTGCGCCGCTGCCCAGGCGGCCCAGGCCCGCCGGGTGCAACTGGCGGAGGCGCCGGTGTGGGCGTGGCATTGGGCGACGCCCGATGACCCGCGCCTGCCCTGGCCCCAGGCCCATCGGTTACAGCTCGACGACACCCGCCTGGCGTACAAACGCCAGGCCCTGGCCGCCCACGCCAGCCAGTTGCAGCCCGACGGCGAGCATCCTCCGGTGCTGCCCGTCAGCCTGCAGACCTGCCTGTTGCAGCCTTTCGAACTGATCTTCCTGTAATGGAGTCGCCATGAGCCTCGACGTGCAGTATTTCGCCGACCTGTATGCCGGCAACGACGATCCATGGGCCTTTCGCACCCGCTGGTACGAACGCCGCAAGCGCGACCTGGCGCTGGCCAGCCTGCCCAGCCAGTGCTACGGCCGGGCGTTCGAGCCGGCCTGCGCCAACGGCGAGCTGAGTGTGTTGCTGGCCGAGCGCTGCGCCAGCCTGCTGTGCCAGGACATCGACGCCACTGCCGTGAGGCTGGCCCGTCAACGCCTGACGGGGCTCGATCATGTCCGCGTCGAGCAGGGGCACCTGCCGGGCGATTGGCCGGGCGGGCAGTTCGACCTGATCGTGCTCAGCGAGATCGGCTACTACCTCGACCCCACCGACTGGTTGCAGGTGATCGAACAGTCAGTGGCCAGCCTGGCTGGCGACGGCGGATTACTGGCCTGCCACTGGCGCCATCCGATTGCCGGCTGCCCCCAGGACGGCGGCCAAGTGCATGCCCTGCTGGCCAGGCACCTGCCGCTGTATCCGCTGTTGCGCCATGAAGAGGCGGACTTCCTCCTCGAATACTGGTCGTGCCAGCCACGGGTGGTCGACCTGGACGAGACCTGCCCATGATCGCGGTGATCATTCCCGCCCATAACGAGGCCCGGCGTCTCGGACACTGCCTGAAGGCCGTGCGGGTGGCAGCTGCGCGGGCCGAAGCCGCGGGCCTGGAGGTCGAGGTGCTGGTGGTGCTCGATCGCTGTACCGATGCCAGCGCCCGTATCGCCAGGCGCCATGGCGTGCATACGCTGGCACTGGAGGCCGGCAATGTCGGCATTGCCCGCCGCCTGGGGGCGGCGTGGATGATCGAGCGCGGCGCCCAGTGGCTGGCGTTCACCGACGCCGACAGCCGCGTGCCAGGCCACTGGCTGCTGTCGCAGCTGCAATGGCATGCCGACGCAGTATGCGGCACGGTGCATATCGAGCGCTGGCAACCCTGGCAGGGTGCCGCCTTGCGTCAGCTGTACCACAGCCGCTACCAGGCAACCGAAGGCCATCGGCATATCCACGGCGCCAACCTTGGGGTGTGCGCCAAGGCCTATGCCAAGGTCGGCGGTTTCCAGCCGCTGCCGGCCCACGAGGATGTGCAACTGGTACTGGCGCTGGAAGCCATCGGTGCGCAGATCGTCTGGACCGCCAGCCATAGCGTGGCGACCAGCAGCCGTCGGGACAGCCGGGCGCGGCAGGGATTCGGCGATTACCTCAGCGGCTTGGAAGGCCAGATCCTGTAGAGCGGCGTTCGGATCATGACGCCTTGCGTGGGCGCTTGGCCGCAGGCTTCTTCGCCTTGCTCTTGCCACCCAGGCTGCGCTTGAGCAGTTCGGTAAGGTCGATGATGTCCGCGCCCTTCTCCGCCGTGGCGCCCTCGCCTTTCTCCACGGTCTCGATCTTGCCCTTGCTGGCCTTCTCCTCGACCAGGTCGAGGATGGTCTGGCGGAACGCGTCGTGGTAGTCATCGGGCTTCCATGGCCCGCTCATGTCCTCGACCAGGCGCTTGGCCATATCCAGCTCGCGCTTGTCGACCTTGCTGTCGGTCACGCTCTTGTCCAGCTCCAGTGTCTCCAGGCCCCGCACTTCCTCCGGCCAGCGCAGGGTGATCATCACCAGCGCTTCGTTGAGCGGGCGTAGCAGCGCCAAATGCTGGCGGGTGTGCAGCACCACAGTGGCCAGGGCCACCTTGCCGGTGCTGGCCAGGGTCTCGCGCAGCAAGGCGTAGACCTTGCCGCCCCGGCGGTCCGGGCTCAGGTAATACGGCGTGTCGAACTGTTGCAGGGGAATCTCCCCGGCTTCGACGAACGAAAAGATATCGATGGTCTGGGTCGCCTCAGGCCGTGCCTTGCGGATTTCCTCCTCGCTGATCACCACGTAGCGGCCCTTCTCGTACTCCACGCCCTTGACGATGTTTTCCTTGTCGATTTCCTTGCCGGTGACCTTGTTCACCCGCTTGTAGCCGACCGGCTCCATGCTGCGCTTGTCCAGCCAGTCGAAATCCACCCGCTCGCTGCGCACGGCGGTGTTGAGGGACACCGGGATGTGCACCAGCCCGAAACTGATCGCGCCTTTCCAGATAGCCCTGGCCATGGCTGGCTCCTATGCATTCGAGGACAGGCCGGGCTGGCTGTAGCGCAACGCGCCACAGCGTTCGCAGCACTGGCATTGCAGCCCGGCGACTTCACGGATCAACTGGCTGCGCCATTGGCAGCCACGCAGCAGGCAGACGAGTTTCATCAGCCACCTCCCTGGCCCACATCGACGGGGCGCTTACAAGGACTGACTGCGCGGCGCGCGGAAGGTTTATTCGGCTTTGCCCTACGGCAGCGGATTGCCCCCGGTGACGCCGAAAATCTCGCCGGTGATGTAGCTTGACTCCTGGCTGGCCAGCAGCACGTACAACGGCGCGCACTCGGCGGGCTGGCCCGGGCGCTTCATCGGCGTGTGCCCGCCGAAGTCGGGGATCTTCTCCGGTGGCTGGCCGCCACTGGGCTGCAGCACGGTCCAGATCGGCCCGGGGGCCACCGCGTTGACCCGGATGCCGCGCTCGATCACCTGCTTGGCCAGGGCCTTGGTGAAGGCGACGATGGCGGCCTTGGTGGTGGCGTAGTCGAGCAGCGTGGCCGATGGCTGGTAGGACTGGATCGACGCGGTATTGATGATGGTCGAGCCGGCCGGCATCAGCGGCACGGCGGCCTGGCACAGCCAGAACAGCGCGTAGACGTTGGTCTTCAGCGTATGGTCGAACTGCTCGTGGGTGATCTGCCCGATCTCCTTGCGCGCCTCCTGCTTGCCGGCAACGTTGACCAGGATGTCCAGCCCGCCGAGCCGTTCATGGGCCTGGTCGACCAGCTGGCTGCAGAAGCGCGGATCCTTCAGGTCGCCGGGCAACGCCACGGCTTTGCGCCCTTCGGCCTCGATAAGCTGCACCACTTCGCGGGCATCACGCTCCTCGGTCGGCAAGTAATTGAGGGCGATGTCGGCGCCCTCCCGGGCAAAGGCAATGGCCACGGCCCGGCCGATACCCGAATCGGCACCGGTGATCAGGGCGCGCCGACCGGCCAGGCGGCCAAAGCCCTTGTAAGTGGTTTCGCCGTGGTCGGGCTTGGGTTGCATGTGCGCATCCAGGCCTGGAGCGGGTTGCTGCTGGGCGGGGAATGGCGGATGCGGATACTGGGTCAGGGGGTTCTGCAGGGTGAACTGGTCCTGGGGCTTGCTGGGCATCGGCTGGACTCCTTCGGGTGATGGCTGCGTAAGGTCTGGCGCGGGGCAAGCCCGCACCGCAAGAGACCACACAAGTTTCGAGGCAACCGGCTGATGGATGGTTTGCTCAAGCTGGGCCCGTCGCCGACAGATGGTCGTCCATCACCTGCCTGACCACGTTGCGCATTGCCAAACGCTCATCCAGGCCTTGCTCGCGGGCCAACCCGTAGGCTTGGCGCTGGCGATCGGCGCTGCTGCCGTCGCTCAGGATGCGCCGTGCTTGCTGGAAAGATCGCTCGGCATCGGCAGTGTCGGCCGGGCATTGCACCTGCAATTGGGTCAGCCAGACTTCGGCGTTCACCGGTTGCTGGTCATGCACGCCAATGAAGGTGGCAAGGCGGCCATGACGCATGGCGCGCCAGTAGTTCTCCTGGGTAATCCAGCGCATCTCCCGGCTGGGGGCACCAGCGTGTCGCCCCAGCGCATGCTCGACGAGATGGCGAAACAGGCCGGCGACGGCCAAGGCGTCTTCCAGCCGGGGGCAGCCGTCGCAAATGCGCAGTTCGACGGTCGGAAACCGCCGCGAAGGTCTTATCGCCCACCAAAAGTCGCCGTCCTCGGCCAACGTGCCGGTGCGTTGCAACAGCGCCCGATAACGCTCGTAGGCGCTCCAATCCGGCAGCGGTTCCGGCAGGCCCATGTGCGGCCATTCCCCGCACACCACACGCCGATAGCTCATGTAGCCGGTGTCCTGGCCGCCCCAGTAGGGCGACGAGGTGCTGAGCGACAACAGCAAGGGCACCCAGTACAGCACCCGGTTGATCACCTGCATGCGATCCAGGCCCGGTGGCACCCCGACATGCACGTGCAGACCGTTCAACAGGCTGCGCTGGGCCACCAGCCGGTAGTCGTCGAACAACTGGCGAAAGTGCGGGGTCGCGCGTGGATGCTGGCGCAACCACTGGGCGCTGGGGTGGCTTGCCGCGCAGTACAGGCCCGCCCCCTCGCCAGCCAGCGCCTGGCTCAGGCGCTGGCGTTGCTCGGTGAGGAAAGCGCGGGCTTGGTGCAGCGTGTCGAACACCGGCGAGGCCAGCTCGATCTGGCTGCGGAACATCTCTTCGGCGAAACACGGCCCGAGCACCTCACGGCACAGTCGGGTCAGTGCCGCCGACGGCGCGGACAGCACCCGGCCGCTATCCAGCGCCACCAGCAGGTACTCCTCCTCGATGCCGAACGTGCAGGGCCGCCCCATGCGCTCATCCGCCGCGGCGGGTGACGGTCAGGGCCACGGCGGCAATGCGCTCGACCTGTTCATAGCCAGGCTCGAGCAACTGTTCGCCGAACACGTCCGGATCCAGTTCCCGGTAGTGCCAGCTCAAGTCAGGGCCGGCCAGGCGCAGGCGGGCCGCCTCGAGCAACGCATCGCGCCCTTCGACGATCGCCACCCCGGTGTACAGCAGCAATGTGCCGCCCGGTGTCAGGCGTTCACAAGCCTGTTCGACGATACGCAGCGACAGGTCGGCACCAAGCGCCCCGCCGCCGTGACGGTAGACGCGCTGCCTGGCATCGAGCATATAGGGCGGGTTGGCGACGATCAGGTCGAAGGTGCCGGTGATGCCCGTGAGCAGGTCACTGGGCTCGACCGACACATTGGCCAGCCCGGCCAGGGCGGCGTTGACGGCTGTGTAGCGCAGCGCCAGCGGGTTGATGTCCAGCGCGCTGACCTGCGCATGCCGTGCGCCCTGGGCAATCAGCAAAGCACCGATACCGCTGCCGCAGCCGATGTCGACGGCATGCTGCACGCGCCGGGGGCTGCGCCGCAGGTGATCCTCGATCAGCTGGGCGAAGCGGTAGCTGTCCGGCCCGAAGAACACCGCGTCATTGCTGTCCGTCGGCCAGGCCGAATGCACCAGCAACAGGTCATCCAGGCTCGACCAGCGCACCCGGCTGCGCCACAGCTCGCCGTGCGCCTCCAGCACGCCGGCGGTGCGCAATTGCTCCAGCTCGTCGGCACTGATCAGCGAAGCCGGGAACGGTCGACTCCAGCCGAATACATCTCGCAGCGTGCATGCGCGCTGGGCCTGAGTCCGAGAGTTGACCCGCGCCTGGGTCGCCGGGGTGACGCAGGTGAAGCGGTAGCCATCGGCGTGCAGCCTGCGGCCCAGTTGCAACAAAGCCTCGTCGGCACGGATTTGCTTCTGGTCGAGTTGCATCACCGCGGCCCTCCCTGGAACAGCCCGGTGGCAGCGATATAGTCGCGAGTGGCACGCAGGCCAGCGGGTTCGGCGTGCCGGTTACCGGCCATGGCCTCGATCAGCGTGGCGATCTCCGAGGCCTGGGCCCGGCCGGGCGCCTCCGCCTGCAGGGCCAACGCCTGCTCCCACTGCCCTGGTGACACACGACGAGGCCCGGCACCTTGCCAGCTACCGGCGATCCAGTCATGCCACAGCTGCTTCTCGTAGGCGCTGAACACGCCGAACATCGCCGCGCCGGGGCCGTCGATCAGTGACCAGAAGCGGCTCTGCGTCGGGTCGCTGTCACGTTTGATCCACCCCTGAACTTGCAGGGCCTCGAGGAACCCGGCCATCGCCCCCGACTTTGCAAGCCACTGGTTGATGGTCCGCCCTTGCAGGCGGCAGCGATCGGAGTGCATGAACTGGCCGAACACGCGCTTGCGCTCCAGCGCAGCGAGCAGTTCGCCCTGCAGGTCGAAGCTGGCGATCAGCGAAGGTGTGTCCAGCCCCAGGTCGTTGAGCCGGTAGCCATGCCTGACACGCCCATAGAAATCTTCATCGTCCACTGGCGCCAGCATACGCAGGCTCTCCAGCGAACGCCGGGCATGGCCGCTGGCGGCGTTGTCGATGGTCACGTGCAACTGGAAGTAATGGGCGTCGATACCCAGTTCGGCCAGCTCATGGGTGGTGATCAGCAGGTGCAGCGGCGGCTGTTCATACCCCAGGTTGTAGCCGATCACCTCGGGCAGGAAGCGCTCGCAGTGCTGGCCGAGGGCCAACTGCACAGCCCCTTGCACGAAGCGCGAAGGCTCAAGTGGCAGCCCTTGCAGGCACCCCAGGCGGCTGAGTAGGCGCTGATAGATCAACACATGATTGCAACGTGGGTCGCCGTCGCCCAGTTCTTCGAGAAAGGTGCGGATCAACCCGTGGTAACGCGGGTCGCGCCAATGCCGCAGGGTACCGTGCAGCCAGGCGCCGTCGACCGCCTTGGTCGGCGCGACCTGCTGCAGGAACCAGAGGGCCTGGGCGCGGGTGGCGAAGTAGCGCCGGGGCGCTCCTTCGCGCCGCTGTCGCAGGTAATGAGCATGGTCGTGGGCGACCTGGGCGGCATGGTTTTCGGCCCACTGGGGCAGCAGGTTCGGATCTTCCGGGAGGTCATCTTCCCGGTCACGAACGCGGCGCAGTTGTGTTTCCAGCCAGTCCTCGGCAGTGGCATCGCGTCCCGCCAGCAACGCCTGGTAGCGATGCGCTACCTCATCAGTCATGTCGCGCCTGGCTTGCGAACGCACGCCGTCACGGATCATCGCCACCATGCCAGTCACCTCGCGTTATGGATTCTGCGGCTTGGTTTCGGGGGACGGGTTGCTGGTCGGTGGATTGGGTTGCTGCATCTGCAGCGAGGGCTTGCTCGGGTCGGCGTCTTTCGCCGGATGGTCATTGTCGCGGTCGAAGCAGCCGGCCAGCAGGCTCAGGCTGCCCAACAGGCAGATCAGGGGTGCGATACGCATGGGAACCTCCTGGTGGGGTGTGCGCGGTGCCAGGCGAACCCGGCACCGCGTGCCCTCACTTACGAGCGGCCGCCCTTGTGGCCGGACTCGCTCTGGCGATTGCCGCCGCCGGAGCTCTGCCCGCCCTTGCGACCGGCTTCGGACGCTTTTTCGCGGTCATTGGCGAAATTGCCTGGGTTCTTCGTTCCACCCTGGCTGCCGGTCTTGTTGGCGTCCTGCTTGTTGGTGTCCTGGCGACCGGTCATGTTGCTGTCTTTGTTGGCCATGGTTGCAAAAACCTCGTGTGGCTAAGGGTTGCACGGCGAGGCGCCGTACATGGATTGGGAGTACGGCGATAAAGAGGGATTCGGATTATTCCGAGCGGATCGGACCGGTGGCGCTAAACAAACGGCGACGGTGTATTTGGGGCGCAAGCGGTTGCCTGGTGGGCAGACCTTGCGTTGACCCCCGGCAGATATCTGGCATACTTCGCCAACCTACCGTTCGGTAGGGTAATATTTTTGCTTTTACGGACTTCCGCTTATGCCCGCTTCACACTTGCGCTTCGCCGCCTCCCTCGCCCTGATCGGCGCCCTTGGCCCATCTGCCATCGATATGTACCTGGCCAGCCTGCCGGAGATGGCCCGCGATTTCGCCACCGGCTATACCCAGGTTCAGCTGACGCTGACCGTGTTCCTGCTGGCCATGGGCGCCGGGCAATTGCTGTTCGGGCCACTGGTGGATGCCTGGGGGCGGCGTCGCCCGCTGCTCGCCGGCCTGTTGGTGTTCTGCATCGCCTCCCTGGCCGCGGCGGGCGCGCCGTCGCTGGACGCGTTGCTGCTGGCGCGCCTGGTGCAGGGCCTGGCCAGCGCGCTGACGCTGGTGGTGATCATGAGCATGGTCCGCGACAGCGCCGATGGCGCACGGGCGGCGCAGATCTTCGCCCTGCTGATGACCATCGAGGGCCTGGCGCCGATCCTCGCCCCGGCCCTGGGCGGAGTGATCGACGCGGCCTACGGCTGGCGGGCGATCATGCTGGTGCTGGCCGGCCTCGGCCTGCTGACCCTGGTCAATTCGGCCATGACCCTCGATGAAACATTGCCGCCAGCGCATCGGGTACGCCTGGCACCGGCCAGGGTATGGCGTACCTACGCCCGCATCGCCGCCGACGGCGCGTTCCTGCGCCCGGCCCTGGCCCTGTCGGCGGTGTTCTTCTTCCTGTTCGCCTACATCGCCGGCTCGGCTTATGTGTACCAGCAGCACTTCGGCCTCTCCAGCACCCACTTCGGCCTGCTGTTCGGCGGCTGCGGCGTTGCCATCCTGCTCGGCGCGGCGCTGTCCGGCTATTGCGTCAGCCGGCACGGCGTGGCCCAGGTGGCCTGGTGGGGGGCGCTGTGCATGGGTGCCGGCGCAGCACTGGCGGTGATTGCCGGCCTGTCTGGCGCAGGCCTGCCACTGCTGCTGGCGGGCGTGGTACTGGCGCTGTTCGGCCTGGGGGTTTGCGAGGCCACCTTGATGGCCCTGGCGATGTCATCGCAGCAGCGCGATGTCGGCTCGACGGCGGCCCTGCTCGGCGCACTGCAACTGGTGATCTCGTCCAGCGCCACGCCCCTGGCCGGGCACCTGGCCACACTGGGCGCGCTGGCCTGGGCCTGGTTGCTGGCGGCGGCGGCCGTGGTCATCGTCGGTTTGACCCGCGCCGCCGTGGCAAAGACAATCAGCGCCTCGTCCTGCAGCGTCAACCCGGAGTGACCGCCTTGAAAGCCCTGACCCCATCCGCCGCGCGCATCTGCGAGCATGCCGTGGAGCATTTCGCCGAGCACGGCTACGACGGCTCGTCGCTGAACGAGATCGCCGCCCTGGCGGGCATGCGCAAGGCCTCGCTGTACGCCCACTTCGCCAACAAGGACGCGTTGTTCGTCTGCGCCTTCGAACGGGCCCTGGCCGATGAGACCGCCTACGTCGAGGCGGGCTTCGGCCATGAAGCGGCGGGCCGCGAGGCGCCGGGACACTGGCATCCGCTGCACCTGGCCGAGCGCTACGCGGCCTCGGCCAACCTGCGCTTCGTGCTGCGCAGTGCATTCCTGCCGCCGGCGCCGGTCCGCTCGATCGTCACCGGCGGCTTCGAGGCGTACCTGGAGCGGATCCGCCTGGGCTTCTGCCAGGCCCTGCTCGACCGACATGCCTGGGCCCGCAGTGATGGCAACAAGCTGGAGCTGTATGGCGATGCCTACCTGGGGATCATCGACAGCCTGCATGTGGAGCTGCTGTACGCGCCCCCGGCGGTGTATGCGCGGCGGGCAGCGTCGTTGCTGAAGATTCTCGATGATTCGCTGCAGTTGGCCGGGCAGTAGACCATGGGGTTGCTGTGCAACCCATCGCCGGCAAGCCGGCTCCCACAGGGTTGGCAGTTGGCGCGGACATTGTGGGAGCCGGCTTGCCGGCGATGGGCCGCACAGCGGCCCCAATGATGTCAGGGCCTGACCTTCTTCAGCTCGTTCAACAACCCCATCAACTGCTCCAGCTTGTCCGCGCCGAACTGGCGCTGGATCTCCTGGTAATTGCGCTCCATCTCCTCGCTCATCGCCAGGAACGCCTGCTGCCCGCGCACGGTCAGGCTGATGAAGATGCGCCGCTGGTCTTCCGGCGACTTGCGCCGCGCCACCAGGCCGTCGCGCTCCAGGCGCTTGAGCACGCCGCTCATGCTCGGCTTGAGGATGCAGGCCTGGTCGGCCAGCTGGTGGCTTTCCAGCTCGCCCTGCTGGCGCAGGATACGGATCACCCGCCATTGCTGCTCGGTCAGGTCGTGGGCATTCAGGGCCGGGCGGAAGAACGCCATGGTCGCTTCGCGGGCCTGCAGCAGGGTCAAGGTCAGGGAGGGTCTTGGTTGGGTCATCAGGATCAAGGGCTGTTTTATTAAGATATTAATAAAGTGAAATACATTTTCACCCGGGCTGTCCAGCCCTGTGAAAAGTACCAGCGCTCCTGGCAATCACCCATTCCCGCGATACCTTCCCCATAGCACGATCTGCCGACAGCCAGCCGCCCGGAGCCCGTCGCCGCATGTCAACGCAACCCCGCCTGGCGCTGGCGATACTCACCCGGCGTCATCTGCGCATGGCGCTGGAAGAAACGACTGAAGTACGCCGGGTCCTTGAACCCCAGGCGGTAGCAGATCTCGTTGGCCGAGCCGCCGGTGTACAGCAGCAAGCGCCGCGCCTCCTGCATCAGCCGCTCGAACACCAGGCGCTTGGACGGCAGATCTGCCATGCGCCGGCACACGTCGTTCAGCCGCGCCTCGGTCACGCCCAGGGCTGCCGCGTAGGCCGGCAGGGTCCAGTGGTCGAGGTAGTGGCGCTCGATCAGTTCGTTGAAACGGTGGAACAGCTGCAGGTCCTCGTGCCGGGCGGGCGTGGCCTCCAGCGAATTGGCGCACAGGCGCAGCAGGCTGATCATCACCAGGCGCGCCAGGTCCTGCACCGCAGTGCCCTGCCCGGCCTGGCCATGGCCCAGTTCGCTACCCAGCAGGTCGAACAGCTGCTCCAGGCGCCGCACCTCTTCGGCCGCCGCCCCCTGCAGATGACCGAGCGCGACACACGCCGGCTGCAGGCGCGGCGCGAGCGCCAGCCCAGGCTCGGCCTGCAGCAGTTGCCAGACCAGTTGCTGGCGCACGGTCAGCACATGGCCGTCGGCATCGGGCTCGGTGACGAAGGCATGGGGAATGGTCGGCGGAGTAAGGAAGAACATCGGCCCCGACTCGTGGTAGCGCTGCTCGTCCAGGTATACCCGCACGCTGCCGGTCTTCACGTAATGCACCTGGAAGAAGCGGTCGTGACGATGCACCGGCATGTTGCGGCCGAAGAAACCGGCCAGGTTGCCCAGGCGGTCGTAATGCACCTCGCTGTCGCTGTAGCGCTGGTCGTAGACCTGACCGATGTTGATGTTGGGGATCGGCTGTCGTTCTTTCATTGTTGTTCTCGCAGCGGTGAAACGCGCCGGGGGAAACCATCCTAGCACCACCGACCAGCGGCGAATGCCTTGACGATCGTTAACATATTAAATATAACGTTAACACATTAACAAAAACACCACGGAGCGACTCCGGTCGCTTCGCCCATCGCAGGAGAAATGCATGAGCTGTGCCTTGCACGAGGTCGCCAGCGGCAGCCTGTTCGGCGTCGCCCTGAACTACCAGGGCCTGCTGCAACAGCATCTGGCGTCCTTCCACGAAGCGCCGTACCAGCAGCCGCCGGTCAAGCCGGTGTTGTTCATCAAAACGCCCAATACCCGCAATGGGCACGCCCAGCCGGTGACCTACCCATCGGCAGTCGAACGCCTGCAAGCGGGCCCTGCCCTGGGCGTGGTCATCGGCAAGGATGCCAGCCGCGTCAGCCTGGACCACGCGCTGGAATACGTGGCGGGCTACACCATCGTCAACGAGTTCAGCCTGCCCGAAGACAGCTACTACCGCCCGGCGGTCAAGGCCAAGTGCCGCGACGGCTTCTGCCCGCTCGGCCCGCAACTGGTGCCGGCCGCACAGGTCGGCAACCCCGACGCGCTGGGCATTCGCCTGTGGGTCAACGGTGAGTTGCGCCAGCAGAACAACACCGCCAACTGCGTGCGCGGCGTCGCCCGGCTGATCGCCGAGATCAGCGAGTTCATGACCCTGCATGCCGGCGACGTGCTGATCACCGGCACCCCGGAAGGCCGCGTCGATGTACTGCCCGGCGACCAGGTGACGGTCGAGATCGACGGCCTCGGCCAGCTGACCAACCCCATCGTCGCCGAACAAGGACTCGTCCCATGAAGCACGCCCGTATCCAGTTCGACAGCCAGGTCCACGCGGTCACCGTCGAGAACGACCAGCAACTGCGCCTGGCCGATGGCCGTGTGGTCGACGCCGACCAGGTCACCTGGCTGCCGCCGGCCACCGGCAGCATGTTCGCCCTGGGCCTTAACTACGCCGACCATGCCGCCGAGCTGGCCTTCACCCCGCCCACCGAGCCGCTGGCCTTCGTCAAGTCGCCCGGCACCTATACCGGACACAACCAGGTCAGCTGGCGCCCGGACAACGTCAAGTACATGCACTACGAGTGCGAACTGGTGGCGGTGATCGGCAAGCCGGCGCGCAACGTCAAGCGCGAGGACGCCCTCGACTACCTGGCCGGCTACACGGTGTGCAACGACTACGCCATCCGCGACTACCTGGAGAACTACTACCGCCCCAACCTGCGGGTGAAGAACCGTGACGCCACCACCCCGCTGGGCCCGTGGATCGTCGACACCGCCGATGTGCCGGATCCGTCGAACCTGACCCTGCGCACCTGGATCAACGGCGAGCTGAAACAGCAAGGCACCACGGCCGACATGATCTTCGACATCCCCTACCTGATCGAATACTTCTCCAGCTTCATGACCCTGCAACCCGGCGACATGATCGCCACCGGTACTCCGGAAGGCCTGGCCGACGTGGTCCCGGGCGACGAGGTGGTGGTGGAAGTGGAAGGCGTCGGCCGCCTGGTCAACCGGATCGTCAGCGAAGCCGAGTTCTTCGCCCGCAACGCACAAGAGGCAACAGCATGATCAAGCACTGGATCGATGGCCGCGAAGTCGAGAGCCGCGACACCTTCGTCAACTACAACCCGGCCACCGGCGAGGCCATCGGCGAAGTCGCCAGCGGTGGCGCCGAGGAAGTCGCCCTGGCCGTGGCCGCGGCCAAGGAGGCCTTCCCGAAATGGGCCAATACACCGGCCAAGGAACGCGCTCGCCTGATGCGCCGCCTCGGTGAGCTGATCGAGCAGAACGTGCCGCAGCTGGCGGAACTGGAAACCCTGGACACCGGCCTGCCGATCCATCAGACGCGCAACGTGCTGATTCCCCGCGCCTCGCACAATTTCGACTTCTTCGCCGAGGTGTGTACGCGCATGGACGGCCACAGCTACCCGGTGGACGACCAGATGCTCAACTACACGCTCTACCAGCCGGTGGGCGTGTGCGCGCTGGTGTCGCCGTGGAACGTGCCGTTCATGACCGCCACCTGGAAGACCGCGCCATGCCTGGCCCTGGGCAATACCGCGGTGCTGAAAATGAGCGAGCTGTCGCCGCTGACCGCCAATGAGCTGGGGCGCCTGGCGGTCGAGGCCGGCATTCCCAATGGCGTACTCAATGTCATCCAGGGCTACGGCGCAACAGCCGGCGATGCCCTGGTGCGTCACCCGGACGTGCGCGCCATTTCCTTCACCGGCGGCACCGCCACCGGCCGCAAGATCATGCAGACGGCCGGCCTGAAGAAGTACTCCATGGAACTGGGCGGCAAGTCGCCGGTACTGATCTTCGAGGACGCCGACCTCGAGCGTGCGCTGGATGCCGCCTTGTTCACCATCTTCTCGCTCAACGGCGAGCGCTGTACCGCCGGCAGCCGCATCTTCATCCAGGAGAGCGTGTACCCGCAGTTCGTCGCCGAGTTCGCCGCCCGCGCCAAACGCCTGATCGTCGGTGACCCGACCGATCCGAAGACCCAGGTCGGCTCGATGATCACCCAGCAGCACTACGACAAGGTCACCGGCTATATCCGCATCGGCCTGGAAGAAGGCGCGCGCCTGCTGGCCGGCGGCCTGGAGCGCCCGGCGGGATTGCCGGCACACCTGGCCAAGGGGCAGTTCATCCAGCCGACGGTGTTCGCCGATGTGAACAACAAGATGCGCATCGCCCAGGAAGAGATCTTCGGCCCGGTGGTGTGCCTGATCCCGTTCAAGGACGAGGCCGAGGCGCTGCAACTGGCCAACGACACCGAGTACGGCCTGGCCTCGTACATCTGGACCCAGGACATCGGCAAGGCCCATCGCCTGGCCCGTGGTATCGAGGCCGGGATGGTGTTCATCAACAGCCAGAACGTGCGCGACCTGCGCCAGCCGTTCGGCGGCGTCAAGGGCTCGGGCACCGGCCGCGAAGGCGGGCAATACAGCTTCGAGGTCTTCGCCGAGATCAAGAACGTGTGTATATCCATGGGTAGCCATCACATTCCGCGCTGGGGGGTGTAACGCGGGGCTGCTGGGCAGCCCATCGCCGGCGAGCCGGCTCCCACAGGGATCACCGCACACTGTGGGAGCCGGCTTGCCGGCGAAACGAGGGCGAAGCCCTCGCCATGGATACATAACAACAACCCGTTACCGGAGATTCCCATGGGCACACTCGCTCTCGCCGCCAAGATCACCCATGTACCGTCGATGTACCTGTCCGAACTGCCCGGCCCGCGCCAGGGCTTTCGTCAGGCGGCCATCGACGGCCACCTCGAGATCGGCCGGCGCTGCCGCGAACTGGGCGTCGACACCCTCGTCGTGTTCGACACCCACTGGCTGGTCAACGCCAACTATCACATCAACTGCGCCGCGCACTTCGAAGGCCTGTACACCAGCAACGAACTGCCGCACTTCATCGCCAACATGAACTACGGCTTTCCCGGCAACCCCGAGCTGGGGCGAATCCTCGCGCAAGAATGCAATCGCCTGGGCGTGGAGACCATGGCCCACGACGCCACCACGCTGGCGCCTGAATACGGCACCCTGGTGCCGATGCGCTACATGAACACCGACCAGCACTTCAAGGTGATCTCGGTCTCGGCGCTATGCACCTCGCACTACCTCAACGACAGCGCACGCCTGGGCTGGGCCATGCGCAAGGCGGTGGAGGAACACTACGACGGCAGCGTGGCCTTCCTGGCCAGCGGCTCGCTGTCCCACCGTTTCGCCCAGAACGGCCAGGCCCCGGACTTCGCCACCAAGGTCTGGAGCCCGTTCCTGGAGACCCTCGACCACCGCGTGGTGCGCATGTGGCAGGACGGCGACTGGGCCGATTTCTGCGCGATGCTGCCCGAGTACGCGGTCAAGGGCCATGGCGAAGGCTTCATGCACGACACCGCCATGTTGCTCGGCGCCCTGGGTTGGTCGCAGTACGACGGCAAGGCCGAAGTGGTGACGCCGTACTTCGGCTCCTCCGGCACCGGCCAGATCAACGCGATCTTCCCGGTCACCCCGCAGGACGGCAGCGCGATCCCCGCCGCCCAGGCCTCGAACCCGGCCGGGGTCACCTCCACAAGCCGCCTGTAAGGAGCACCACCATGCCCCATCTGGTCCTGCTCTACAGCCCGGATATCGAAGCCGACGCCGATATGCCCGGCCTGTGTCGCGCCCTGGCCGACTGCATGCTCGCCCAGCACGACGAACATCATCGCCAGGTGTTCCCCACCGGCGGCACCCGTGTGCTGGCCTACCCCGCCGCCCATGCGGCAATCGCCGATGGCCGCGGCGCCTACGGTTTCGTCTACGCCAACCTGCGCATGGGCGGCGGACGCAGCGCCGCGGTGCACCAGCAGGTTGGCGACGCGCTGCTGGCAGTGTTGCGCCGGCATTTGGATACGCTGCTGGAACGTCGCCCAGTCGGCGTGACCCTACAGATCGACGAAAGCCAGGCGCAGGTGTACGACGCCAAGCACAGCAGCCTGCACCCTCTGTTCACCCGCCAGCCCTGAGGTCTCCATGCTCGACGCCCGCATCATCCAGCAAGCCGCCGCCCGCCTCGATCAGGCCGAACGCACCCGCGAACAGGTCGGCCAGTTCTCCCTGGAACATCCCTCGATCAGTATCGACGACGCCTACGCCATCCAGCGCGCCTGGGTGGCGCAGAAGATCGAGGACGGCCGCAAGCTGGTCGGCCACAAGATCGGCCTGACCTCCCGGGCCATGCAGGTCTCGTCGAACATCACCGAGCCGGACTACGGCGCGCTGCTCGACGACATGCTGTTCGACGAAGGCAGCGACATTCCCTTCGAGCGTTTCATCGTGCCGCGGGTCGAGGTGGAACTGGCGTTCATCCTCGGCAAGCCGCTCAAGGGTCCGAACGTGACCCTGTTCGATGTGCTCGACGCCACCGAGTGGGTGATCCCGGCCCTGGAGATCATCGATGCGCGCATCCAGCAGGTCGACCCGCTCAGCGGCGCCACCCGCAAGGTGTTCGACACCATCTCCGACAACGCCGCCAACGCCGGCGTGGTGATGGGCGGGCGCGCCGTGCGCCCGGGCGATATCGACCTGCGCAAGGTACCGGCGGTGCTGTATCGCAATGGTGTGATCGAGGAGTCCGGGGTGTCGGCTGCGGTGCTCAATCACCCGGCCAAGGGCGTGGCCTGGCTGGCCAACAAGCTGGCAGCGCATGACGTGGGGCTCGAGGCCGGCCAGATCATTCTCGGCGGCTCGTTCACCCGCCCGGTGGCCGCCCGTCCCGGCGACACCTTCCACGTCGACTACGATCAACTCGGCTCGATCGCCTGCCGTTTTGTCTGAGGAGCGCCCATGGACATGCCCATCAATACCGTCAAGCAACGCCTGCGCAGCGGCCAGGCGCAAATCGGCCTGTGGCTCGGCCTGGCCGACCCGTATTGCGCGGAGCTGGCGGCCAATGCCGGCTTCGACTGGCTGCTGCTCGACGGCGAGCACGCGCCCAACGACTTGCGCAGCCTGCTCGGCCAGTTGCAGGCCGTGGCCCCCTACCCGGCCCAGCCCATCGTGCGTCCGGTGATCGGCGATACCGCGCTGATCAAGCAACTGCTCGATATCGGCGCGCAGACTCTGCTGGTGCCCATGGTCGAAAGCGCCGAGCAGGCACGCCAGCTAGTGCGGGCGATGCGCTATCCGCCACACGGCGTACGCGGTGTCGGCAGCGCACTGGCGCGAGCCTCGCGCTGGAACAGCATCCCCGACTACCTGGACCAGGCCGACCAACAGATGTGCCTGCTGGTGCAAGTGGAGAATCGCGAGGGATTGGCCAACCTCGACGCGATCTGCGCCGTCGAAGGCGTCGATGGCGTGTTCATCGGCCCCGCCGACCTCAGCGCCGCCATGGGCCAGCGGGGCAATCCGGGGCATGCCGAGGTGCAGGCGGCCATCGACGACGCCATCGTACGCATCGTTCGCGCTGGCAAGGCGGCGGGGATCCTCAGCGCCGACGAAGCGCTGGCGCGCCGGTATATCGAGCTGGGCGCGGCGTTCGTCGCGGTCGGGGTCGACACCACGGTGTTGATGCGCGGTTTGCAGGGGTTGGCGGGCAAGTTCAAGGCAGGGGCCGCCGCCAGCGCCCAGGGCGGTGTCTACTAGCCCGGCCTGGTGGCGCGTAAGCTCGATGTTGGGAGTGCTCCGGTGCTGGCCCCTCCGGCAGCACCATGCTAGCCTCCGCGCGCCCCGCCCTGCGGGGCCGCAACAACGTCGAATCAAGGAGTCAGGCAATGGACCTGCAGTTTCTGGGCACCTCTTCCGGGGTGCCCACCAAGGCCCGCAACGTCAGCGCGACGGCGGTCATCGAATCCTCCGGTACCGGATGGTACCTGGTCGATTGCGGCGAAGGTACACAGCACCAGCTGCTGCGCAGCCCGCTGTCGGTGCGCGATCTGCGCGCCATCCTCATTACCCATGTGCATGGCGACCACTGCTTCGGCTTGCCCGGGCTGCTGGCCAGTGCCGGCATGTCAGGGCGCAAGGAGCCGTTGCAGCTGGTCTTACCGGCCAACCTGCAAGCTTGGGTGCGCCAGAGCCTGGCGGTCAGCGACACCTACCTGCCTTTCGAGCTGCAGATGCAGGCGCTCGAGACATTCACCGGACTGCAACATGGCACAGTGCAGATCGGCGTGGTCGAGCTGTCGCATCGGGTGCCGTCCTACGGTTTTGTATTCGAGGAACGCGACCCCGAACCCCGGCTGGATATCCAACGCCTGCAGGCCGACGGCATCCCCGCCGGGCCGCTGTGGGGGCAACTGGCCCGTGGCAGGCGCGTCGAGCACGAGGGGCGCCAACTCGACCCGCAGGCCTACCTGCAACCGACACGCCCTGCGCAACGGATCATCGTCTGTGGCGACAACGACCGCCCGGAGCTGTTGGGCACGTTGGCGGCGAAGGTAGATGTGCTGGTCCACGAGGCCACCTTCACCCAACCGGTGGTCGAGCGTGCCCAGGCAAGCTTTGGCCACAGCACCGCTGCCGCAGTGGCGCGCTTCGCTGAAACGGCGGGCGTGAGGAACCTGGTACTGACGCATTTCAGCGCCCGCTACCAGTCAGGCGGTGGGCGTGGTGGCTCCATCGAGGAGGTACGCGAAGAGGCGCAGGCGTACTACAACGGGCACCTGACCCTGGCCCAGGACCTGCAGCGTTATCGGCTTGGTCGTGATGGGGTGCTGGTCGAGGTGGAGTGAGGCCCCAGCCCCATAGCCACAGCAGGCATTACGGCTTCAATGCGCAGGATGCTGCTCCACGCTGGCCGCCAGACAGTAACGATCCCGCCCCTGGCGCTTGGCTTCATAAAGCGCCGCATCCGCTGCCGCCATCAGGTTCTCCGGGGTCACTGTCTCCAGCGTCGGCGCCCCCACCGCGATACCGGCACTGACCGAGACATGCCCCAACGGGCTGCCGGCATGCTCGATGGCCAGCCGACGCAACAGCTGCAGGATCTCCTGGACGATCTGGCTGGCGCCCTGGACATCGGTATCGGGCAGCAACAGGGTGAACTCCTCGCCACCATAGCGCACCGCCAGGTCCCCTGGGCGCTTGAGCGCCTGGCGCAGCAGCTCGGCGAAACGCCGCAGGCACTGGTCGCCCGCCGGGTGGCCGTAGCGGTCGTTGTAGGCCTTGAAGTAGTCCAGGTCGAGCATCACCAGGGCCAACGGCTGGCCCTGGCGCCGCGCCCGGCGGATCTCCGGTTCGAGCACCGCATCCAACCGACGGCGGTTGCCCAGCCCGGTCAGGCTGTCGGTCAGGGCCAGGGCCTTGAGGGTCTGGTGGGCTTGGTGCAGCGCGCGCTCGATGGCGATGCGCGCGCGCAACTGGCGCAGGACGATCCAACCGAAGCCGGCCAGGCCGACCAGCAGCAGGACCAGCACCGCCAGCGATTTGAGCATGTCGTGCCGCCAGGGCGCGACGATCGACTCCCGCGACAAACCCGCCTGTACCACCAGCGGGTAGCTGGACAGTGCGCGGAACGCATACAGCCGCGTAGTGCCATCGACCACAGCCACCGCCTCGGCCACCCCTTCGCTGGCGTAGGGCAGGTAATGACGGAAGATCTCGCTGCCGGCCAGGCTGCGGCCGATGACCTGCTCGACGAAGGGTCGCCGCACAAGGATGGTGCCATCGCGCTTGGCCAGTACCAGGGCGCCACGTTCGTCGATCTTGAAGTCGCCGTAGTAACGCACGAACCAGTCGACCTTGATGGTCCCCAGCAGCACCCCGGCGAAACGGCCATCGGGCAGATCCAGGCGCCGCGAGATGGGAATGATCAGGTCGCCCGTGGAGCGGCTGCGCACTACCGAGCCGATGCGAACCTGGCGATCGGTGTGGGTACGGTGGTAGATGAAATAGTCACGGTCGGCATTGTTGGCGCCCGGCGGCACCCTGTCCTTGTCGGTGACGATCCAACTGCCATCAGCGCCATAGACGAACAAGCCGTGCAGCTGCGGCATGATCTGCGCCTGCTGCTTGAGCAAGGCGTGCAGACGCGGGCGATCGATGTGGGCGAAGCCATCGCCTTCCAGGCGTTCGACGAGTACGGCGGTGATGGCATCCACTTGGCGGATGGCGTCCTCGGCGTGCTGGGCGGTGGCCCGGGCCAGATTGATCACCGCATTCTCGGCGTCGCTGAACACTTGCCGGTACTCGCGCCAGATCCGCCAGCCCTCGATCAACACGAACGCCAGCATTACCATCGCCATGAAGCCCAGGATCAGGCGGAACAACGACGCGGCGCGGCCTTCGCCGGTCACCGCGAACACGCCGTCCTCCATATTTTTCCTGGCTGCGACCATCGAAATTCCTTGTCGTCCCGCCTTTGCCGTCCATCACTATAGTTCAGCGCCGCTTGCGTGTGCCGAGCCTGATCCACACCGGCGCATGGTCGCTGGCGTGCGCCTCGTTGCGCACCCAGGCATCGACCCCGGCGTCCTTCAGGTAAGGGGCCAAGGCCGGGTTGAGCAGCAGGTGGTCGATGCGCAGCCCGGCGTTGCGCGGCCAATGGTTACGGAAGTAGTCCCAGAAGGTGTAGACCCGCTCGTGCGGGTACAACTGCCGCAACGCATCGCTCCAGCCCTGCTCCAGCAAGCGCTGGTAGCAGGCGCGTGATTCGGGCTGCAGCAGCGCGTCCTTGAGCCACGACTTCGGGTTGTAGATGTCCTGGTCGGTGGGCACCACGTTGAAGTCTCCCGCCAGCAACACCGGGTGCTCGGCGCGGCGCAGCGTGTCGGCATGGGCGATCAGGCTTTCGAACCAGCGCAACTTGTAGACAAACTTCGGGCCCGGTTGCGGGTTGCCGTTGGGCAGGTACAGGCAAGCCACCTGCACGCCATGCACCGCCGCCTCGATATAACGGCTCTGACTGTCGTCCTCCATGCCCGGTAAGCCGCGGCGTACCTCCAGGGGCTGGCTGCCGCGGGCGAGGATGGCGACCCCGTTCCATGACGCCTGACCGAAGTGCAGGCAGCCGTAGCCAGCAGCCTCGATGGCCTCACGGGGGAACTGCGCGTCGCTGGCCTTGAGTTCCTGCAGGCAGACGATGTCGGGTTGCTCACGCGCCAGCCAGGCCAGCAGGTTGTCGAGCCGGCTGCGGATGCCGTTGACATTGAACGTGGCGATCTTCAGCGCTTTCATGCGTCGGGGTCGTCCACGCGGGCCTGCACCGCGTCTTGCAGTGCACCCAGGTGGGCCTGGTCTGCCAGCTCCTTGAGCTTGAGCCAGTCGTCCCAGTCGATCGCGCCATCATCGCGCAGCGCCTCGGCCGTGCGCAGCAGTTCATGGTGATAGGCGTCGGGCGATTCGCGCCGATAGCTGGCATCGTCGTACTGGGCGTACCAGGCCTCGAGTTCGGGAATACTGCGTTCGATGCTCATGGTCGGGTTCCTCTGCACCTTTGAAGGTGTGAGCTTTGCTTGTCGCGATCGGTTCAAAACACGCAGAAAAATTAAACCTTTGCCCGCCGCCGGCCCTCAACCGTACGCGACACTGACGTCGCGCCAACGGATAAGGAGTCACACATGAGCACTCTGTTCCTCAAGCGGGTCGGGTTTTCCATGGTGCTGGGCATGGCGTCGCTACAGGCCATGGCCGCCTCGTCGGACGACTTCGTCGACGCCGCAACCGAGGCCGGCATCGCCGAAGTGGTGACCGGCAAGCTGGCGCTGGACAAGAGCAAGAACCCGCAAATCAAGACCTTCGCCCAGCAGATGGTCACCGATCACACCCAGGCCAACCAGAAGCTCGGCGACATCGCCCGCAAACTGGACATCAGCGTACCCGATGAAGCGGCGCTGACCGACAAGGTCAAGAAGATGATCCTGGAATGGCGCGACGAGTCGTTCGACCGCTCCTACGTCAACAACCAGGTCGAGGCCCACGAGAAAGCCGTGGAACTGTTCAAGAAAGAGGCCGCCTCCTCCGACAAGGCCGAGCTCAAGGCCTTCGCCGGCGAGACCTTGCCCAAGCTCGAAGAGCACCTCAAGCATGCCAAGGAACTGCAGGCCAAGCACGGCCAGTAACCCGCCCCACTGACAAAGCGAGGCTCCCATGAGCAATGATGCACTGCGTTCGGAAGTCCTGACCCGCCTGTTGCACGCCCACCCGCAAGGGTTGGGCAAGGAAGTGCTGGACAACTACCGCGGCGAGAAAGCCGTGGCCGGCATGCTCAAGACCCTGCAGGAGCAAGGCTTGATCCACGACGGCAGCGTGAATGTCGAAGCCGGCCACACGCTCAGCGTCAACTACCCGATCAAGCTGTCGGCCGCCGGTGTCGAGGCCGCCAGACAAGCCGAAGGCTGATGCCGGTCCGCCCTGTGGCAATGGCTCGGCCAGCTGCCACGGGGCGCGCTAGCGCAGGCCTTCGATGATCGCCTCCATCAACGCCCTTACCCGCCGTGGCTGCACCCGCGTCGGCGGGTAGACGATCTGCAGGGCTACCTGCCCGGCGCTGAAGTCTTCCAGCACTTCGACCAAACGGCCGTTGTCGAGGTCGTCGCGCACATCGCGAAGCGATTTCAGGCACAGCCCGTGCCCGTCCAGCGCCCAGCGGCGCACCTGCTCACCGTTATTGGCGACCCGCCGCCCGCGCACGCTCACCGGGTAGGCCACGCCGTCCAGGCGAAATGGCCAGACCCGTTCGGCGTGGATGCCGAAACGCATGACGATACAGTCGTGGCGCGCCAGGTCGTCCGGGTGCAGTAGCGTGCCGTGGCAGCGCAGGTAGTCGGGCGCGGCGCACACCACTCGGCGGTTGTCGCCCAGGGGCCGTGCGCGCAGGGAACTGTCGGCCAAGGTGCCGTAGCGAATGGCGAAGTCGATGCCCTGCCCCACCAAATCGACGTAGCCGTCGGTCAGGTCCAGGTCGATCGACACTTGCGGATGCTCGGCCAGGAATCGATCTAGTAGCGGCACGATGCAATGCTGGCCGAGATCCACCGGCGCGCTCAGGCGCACCAATCCGGAGATCTTCTGCTGGCCGTCTCTGAGACGGCTTTCCAGCTCGTCGGCCTCGGCCAGCAGGCGCCGCGCGCCCTCGGCCAATTGCCGGCCAGCGTCGGTGAGGCTCAGCGAACGGGTGCTGCGAGTCAGCAAAGCCACCCCGTAATGCGCCTCCAGCGCCGCCAGGCGCTCGGACACCGTGGCCGGTGACAACCCGCGCTCGCGGCCCGCCGCCGACAGGCTGCCTTTTTCGATGATGGTCAGGAACAACGCCAGGTTATCCAGCATACTTTTCGACTTTTCCGAAATATGATTTTGGCTTTCGCCCGATTATTGGTGATTTCCTCGCTAATTACACTGCCCGGCATCGACATCCCGCACAGGAGCAACACAATGGCCAGCAGAAGAGATTTCATCAAAGGCACCCTCGCCAGCGGCATCGCCGTCGCGGCGGGGGCGGCACTGGCGAAAGAGCCGGGCAGCAGCACCGGCGCACTGCCCGATAGCGCCGATGGCAAAGGGTTCTGGCCCAATGGCGCGCAACTGGTGATTTCCGTGTCGTTGCAATTCGAGTCCGGTGGCCAGCCGGAACACGCCGAAAGCCCCTTCCCGCCCCTGGATTCACGCTACCCCGACACCATCGCCCCGAGCTGGTACCGCTATGGCCCGCTGGAAGGCGTGCCGCGCCTGCTCGCATTGTTCGACCGGCACGGCATCAAGGGCACCTCGCACATGGTCGGCAAGGCTGTGGAGGCTTACCCGGAGCTGGCGGCCGAGGTGGTCAGGCGCGGCCACGAAGCCGCCGGCCACGGCCTGCACTGGGCACCGCAGTACAGCCTGACGCCGGCAGAGGAGCGTCGTCAGTACGAGCAGGCCAGCGCCATCATCGAGCGCGTCACCGGCCAACGCCCGGTGGGTTTCAACGCGTTCTGGATGCGTCACTCCCGCGAGACCCTGAACATCCTCCAGGAGCTCGGCTTTCTCTACCACATCGACGACCTGGCCCGCGACGAACCCTCGATCACCCCGGTGCGCGGCAAGCCGTTCGCGGTGGTGCCCTACACCCTGCGCAACAACGACATCGGCCGTATCGCCGGTTCCACGGCGATGACCGGCGCCGCGCTGTTGCAGGAGCTCAAGGACGAGTTCGACGTCCTCTATGCCGAAGGCCGCCAACGGCGCCGGCTGATGTCGCTGTCGGCGCATGACCGCATCGGCGGCACGCCTACCGTGGTGCATGCGCTGGACCAGTTTTTCGCCTATGCCCGCAGCCATGCCGGCGTGGCGTTCATGCGCAAGGACGAGATCGCCCATTGGGCCTTGGCCCAGGGCGATACGCCGGTCAATCCGCCACGTGTGTTCGACTGACCGACCGGGGGCGCTTCGCGCCCTTTCGCCGGCAAGCCGGCTCCCACACCGACCACTCAAATGTCACGCCATGCACTGTACCTGTGGGAGCCGGCTTGCCGGCGATGAGGCCAGTCCTGGCAACCCTGGATCAAGGCCAGCCCGTGTGTTCAGCGCCCAACCAACCCGGCCTGGCGCATGAACGCAAGGTTGTCCTCCAGATGCCAGTCCTCGGCGATCCGCCCATCGGCGATGCGATAGATATCCATGGCGATGAAGTCGATGGCCTGACCCTGCCCCTGGTGCTCGCCCAGCTTGCCGGTGAAGTGCCCGGTAAAACGCAGCGCCGCGCTCACCCGGTCGCCTGCGACGATCATCTGCAATACCTCGCAGCGCAGGTCCGGCACCGCCGCGCGGAATGCCCTGGAAGCGCTCAATGGCCCTTCCAGGCCCTGTGGCCGTCCCGGCGGCAGGGTGTTGTCGCGAAAGTCGTTGGCCAGCGCGGCGCGGGCCATGGCTTCGTCGCCGGTGTTCCAGAAGGTGTCGTAGCGGCGGGCGGCGAGGATCTGTTGCTCCAGCTGGGCCTTGGGCAGGCTCTGGTCCACGACCAGGGTGGCCGGGGTCACCAGCTCGCCGGCATTGCCCAGAGTGGCCGCCGCGCTCAGTAGCAGAGTGATCCAGCGGCCAGCACGCAGCGCCGAAACCTTGGGTTCGGTGTTCATCTCGATAGTCCTTCAGTGCGTTCAACAGGAGGGTATGGCGCGGCCGCGAACCATGGACAAAAGCCTAACCAGTCCCGCCCGGGCGCTCAAGAAGGCACTTTTCACTCACCTGATTACCTCGGAGTAACCCATGGCCCATTACCGCGAATGCCCCGCCTACGACGTATTCGCCCCGAACTGCCCGGCCCGCCTGGTGCTCGACCGCCTTGCCGACAAATGGGTGCTGCTGCTCATCGACCGCCTGAGCGCCGGCGAGCGGGTGCGCTTCAACCAGCTGCGCCGGGATATCGCCGGCGTCTCGCAGAAGGTGCTGTCGCAAACCCTGAAGAAGCTCGAGCGCGACGGCCTGGTGGAGCGCCAGGTGTACCCGACCGTGCCCCCCACCGTCGACTACGCCCTCACCGAACTGGGCGCGACACTGGGCGGTACGGTGGAGCGTCTGGCGCAGTGGGCGGAGTCGAACATGCCGGCGATTCTTCTGGCGCGCCGGCTGTACGACCAATGCGGCGAATGATTCAGCGCTCTTTTTCGACATCCCTCGGTGGCTTCGCCGGCCCCTGGGGATCAACCTGTGGGTCATCGACATCCGGCGAGTCCGGGTCGAAGCCGAGGTCGTCGGGCTCGGTGGCCTGCTCGGATGAGTGCGGGCCCTGCTTGGCCGGCGAATGGCGTGGATCTGACATGGTGGTTTCTCCTGGTTGCGTTAATGGGAGATACCGCCACGGCTGCAAAGTTTGATTTGCTTTGAATGCCAACTGCAGGGGGCATCGGCGGGCCACGTGCCCCCGTAGGTCGCTACTGCTGCTGATACTGACTCAGATACTTGTCCAGCACCGCCTTGTCCCCCGCCCCTTCCCCGGCCACCTGCCACAGCCGCCGCTCGATGCCCTGGGCCAGCAGGTGGCCCACCGCGGCCTCGATAGCCGACAGCACGCACAGCTGCGCCGGCTCGTTGGTGGTGTAGCCGACCTCGGCCTCGAGCAGCTTCTTGAACTCGATGAACTTGAACACCCCGGCGTTCTGCCCGACCGAATAGATGGTCTTGCTGGTCATCACGTTGGCCAATACCTGCCCGGTGCGCACGTCCACCGCCCGCAGGTTGACCGTGACCTGATCGACTCGGTATTCACGCGACAGGCCGATGCCCAGGTAGCGGGCGCCCTCGCCGCCGCTGCGCACGTTGGTGTCGTAGGCGATGATGCCACCCTCAAGCATCAGGTTGGCAGCCTGCAACGGCGGCAGTTCTCCCTGGATGTTCTCGGCGACGTCAGGCTTCTTCTGCGAGGCGCGGATGATCTTGCGCTCGGTCAGCAGGTTCTGCAGGCCTTCACGCTCCAGCACCACAAACCAGCCGCTGGCGTTGAGGGCGTCCATCAGCATGCTCGCCGCCCCCTGGGTGACACTGGTGGAGAACGAGCTGGCCGGGGTTGGCTTGTACTGCCCGGTCTGGTCGCGGAAGCCGTACACCACCGCCATCAGCCGACCGCGTGGCCGCGGCATGTTGACCAGGTCGTAGTAGGTCGAGGCCCGCGGCGTCAGCGTCGGGGTCTCGGGGTCTTGTTCCGCGGGCATCGGCTCGCGCAGGCCGCAGCCTTGCAGGCCAGCCAGGGCGGCGAGGATCAGCAGTGTGCTCAGCAGGCGTTTCATGGCGTTCTCTCCCCAGTAAAAGACCCGTCCCTCTCAGGGGTTCAGGCCGCTGACCTCGATGATCGAGACTTCCCCGGTGGCCCGGTCGGTGACCTTGATGCTCAGCGCCCCGGAATCGTCGATCACATCGATCAGGAAGGCGTCGGTGGACATGCTGCCGGTGTTGCCGTTGCTGATGTTGTCCAGCAACTGCCCGAGCAGGCGCGACTCGAGCTGGTTGCTGAAGCGCTCCAGGGCCGAGGTACCGGCGAATGCCGAACTGCGGTCCTTGAGGTCGGGATCGTCGTAGTCGTTCTGCGCCTGGGCGTTGTTCAACAGCCAGGCGCCATTGATCGGGTTGCCGCCGAAGGACGGGTTGACCGGGGTGTACACCAGCTCCGTGGCCAGGGCCTGGCCACCGAGGCCGGCGGCCAGCAGGCAGGCGGCGATGCGTCGTGCAAGGTGGTTGCTCATAGCTCGTCCCTCTCCAGATCGGTTGTGTCCTGCAGCAGCCGTTGCAATTTGCGCTGGATGATCTGCTGGCGGACCAGGTCGGCGGCCGCGATGGCCTCGTCGTTGAGTTGCGTGGTGTTGGGCGGCAGGAAGCGCCGGTACAGCACGTCGCGTTCGTACTCCACCGTCACCAGGCTGCCCCAGCGGGCATCCGGGCGTTCGCGCACCACCAGGTTGAAATCCAGCCGGCTGGTGGCGCGCAGCCGGTCGCTGAAGGCGTGATAGAAGTCGTGGCCGATGTGCGAGATGGTGTTGTCGACGATGAAGCCCATCATCTCGTCCTCGGCCCCTGCCTGCGCCTGGCCATGCAACAGGGCCAGGCACAGGCACACCCACGCGGCCAGGCGTTTCATGGCGCCTCTCCCAGGCCGGCGTGTGGACGGGCGCCAGCGGCGCTTTCGGCGAAGGCCTGCTCGGCGACGAACTGCCAGTCGCTGTAGTGCTCCAGCCCCTCGAAGGCGCTCCACTGGGCGTCGAAGCCGCTGCGCTTGAGCGGCGCGGCGTCGGAGCGGCTATATACCCCGGTGATGCGGCCATCGACCGCGCGCAGCAGGCCCCATGCCTCGCCGCCGCCGACAGGGTCCGGGTAGAGCCGGCGCAGGTGGCGCTGCGGCGACGGGAAACGGTTGTCTTCCACCAGCTCCCCAAGCTCCTGTGGGTACTGGGCCAGGCCCGGTGATGCGCGGTAGTAGCTGCGCAGGGCCTGGGCGTACTGGCCGCCCACCCACAGCAGTTGGCGCTCGTGCTCGCGCTGCACGCTGGTGGCCCACAGGGTGCCGGTGGCCGCCAGGGCCACGCTGCTGACGGCGATCAGCAGCAGCACGCCCAGGTAGGTGAAGCCGGCTTCACCATTCGGCATAGAGGCTGCCATCGCGCGCCCTCCCGGTTGCTCCGCTCTTGATGTCGGCCACCGCGCCGGCCACGCCCTCGGGCGGCGGCACCAGCTGCCAGGCATCGCGCCGCTCGGTGATCGGATCGACCGGGGTGTTGCGCAGGTAGCGCTGCTCCACCAGTTGGTCGATCGAATCGGGGTAGTGCCCGGTATCGCCGTAGTAGTGATCCAGCGCCTCGCGCAGCACCGCCAGGCTCTGGCGCAAGGTGGCCTCGCGGGAGGCCTCCAGGCTGTTGAAGTAGCGCGGCATGGCGATGGTCATCAGGGTGGCGATGATCGCCATCACCACCAGCAGTTCGATGAGGGTGAAGCCTCGGCTCGCTTTCATCGCCTTCACCATTGCCCGTAGGGCACGTTGTTCAGGCCCTTGCCGCTGGCCTTGGAATACACGTCGAACACATCCTCGCCTTCGCGTGGGCTGTCGGCCGCGCTGTCGTAGGCGCGCAGGCCCCAGCCACCCTGGTCGTCGTCCTTGGCGGCGCGCAGCGGGTCGTGGGGGATGCGGCGCAGGAAGTAGAACTTCGCGCCCTTGGCGCTGCGCACATCGCGCACGCCGTCCACCAGCACCTGCAGGCTCGGTGGATAACCGCTGGCGTTCAGGCGCTTCTCGATATAGCCGGCGTCGAAGGCGCGCTTGTAGGCGTCGATGGCGTCGCGGATCTGGTACAGGGCCTCGCGCAACTGCTGCTCCTTGCCCCGGCGCACCACGGTCTCGGTCAGGGGCGCGGCCATGCTGGCGAGCAAGCCGAGCAGTGCCAGGGTCAGCACCACTTCGATCAGGCTGAAACCCTGCTGGCGGCGTTTCATGGCCGTGGCCTCGCGGCGGCAGGTACCACGGCCATCTGCCCCTCGACCAGCGGCGCCGCAGCCGGCTCGTCAACCGGAGCATCGGCCGGCAGTGCGCTGGCCGGCGCCGGTTGCGCCAGCTGGCGCACCTGCAGGGCCGATTCGGTGCCGGTGGCGAACTCCATGTCCGACGGGCTCTGGTACGGCAGGTTGCGCACGATGCGCGGGGTGATCGCCAGCACCAGTTCGGACTTGCTCATGTCGTCCTTGTTGCTGCCGAACAGCCGGCCCAGGCCGGGAATGTCGCCCAGCCCGGGGATCTTGTTGCCGCTGGCGTTGTGATCGTTGCGCACCAGGCCGGCCAGCACCTGGGTCTCGCCATCGTGCAGGCGCAGGCTGGTCTGGGCGTTGCGGGTATCGACCTGGACCGGGATGGTGCCCTGGCGGGTGGCCTCCAGGGGCGTGGCGTTGCTCACTTCCAGGGCCACCTTGATCGCCACTTCATTGTTCAGATGTACGGTGGGCTGTACTTCGAGCTTGAGGCCGACATCCAGGTAGGTGACGCTTTCGGTGATGACCGGGCCTTGGGTCGAGGGCACCGAGGTGGCGCTGATGATCGGCACCCGCTGGCCGATGTGGATGCGCGCCTGCTCGCGGTTGCTGACCCGGATCACCGGGCTTGCCAGGGTGTTGATGTCCTTGTCCTGGGCATTGATCTTGGCCTGCGGCGCCGGCGAGATGCTGATGCGGCTGGAGTCGATGCCGCGCAACTGGTCGAGCACGCTGACCGACTTGCCGTCGCTGGTCAGCACGCCGAAGGTGTTGGGCCATTGCAGGCCGAGGTCGAGGATGCGCGAGGTGGCCACTTCCATCACTTCCACTTCCAGCACCACCTCGGGGTTGGACTGGTCCTGGGACTGCAGCAGCTTCTCGGCCATGCGCACGGCGTCGGGGGTGTCGCGCATGGTCAGGGTGTTGAGGCGCTCGTCGACGAACACGTCGCGGGTCTTGAGCATGGTCTTGACCATGTTCAACGCGGTGTTGGCATCGATGCTGGTCAGGTAGAAGGTGCGCATGACCAGTTCCTGGTAGTCCTTGGTCTTCTGCGGCGAGTCCGGGTAGAGCAGCAAGGTGTTGTCGTTGACGATCTTCTGGCGCAGTTGGTTCTGCTCCAGCAGCAGGGCCACCGCGTCCTCGATGCGCACCTCGCGCACGAAGATGGTGGCCTTCATGTCCGGGCGCAGGTCCTTGTCGAAGATGAAGTTGATCCCGGCGACCTGGGCCAGCACCTCGAAGATGGTCTTCAGGTCGGCATCGCGAAACTCCAGGGTGACCGGGCGCTCCAGCTTGCTGCGCAGTTGCGGGTACGGCGTGGCGGTACGGGCCTGGACGTTCTCGATGTCGCTGCGCAGCATCTGGCCCTTCTGGTTCTGCGGGTCGAGGCGCAGCACCTCGCGCATGTAGCGCTCGGCGCCGAACAGGTCGCCCTGGCGCAGCGCCGCCTGGCCAAGGGCGACACGGTCGTCGAGGGTGCGGATCAGCTCCAGCTGGCGGATGCCTTCCTGGGCGCGGCGGTTGTTGGCCTCGATGGTCAGTACCCGGCCATAGCCCATGCGGGCGCCGGCGAAGTCATGGCGCACGCGGTCGCTGTCGGCCTGGGTCAGCAGCGCCTCGACCGCGGCCTGGCGGCCATGGGCCAGGGCGATGTTCAACTCGGTGTCGCGCGGATCTTCGCGCAGGGCTTCTTCCAGGCGAGCGATGCCGGCCTCGTACTGGCCTTCCTTGATCAGTTCCTGGCTGTCCTTGCGCGCGGCGCTCGAACCGCATCCGGCAATGGCCACGCACAGGGCCAGGAGCACGAACGGCGCAGGCTTGCACAACTTCGACGGTTTCATGGTGCGCTCCCGACAGACAGGGTCTGTGGCTGATGCAGTGGCAGGTAGACCAGGCTCAGCTCGGTGGCCGAGACGCGGTCCAGACGGTAGGTGTCGTCGATCACATCGCCCTGGCGCACGACGTAGAGCTTCTCGCCGCTCTGCAGGAAGATCTGCAGGTCGTCGCGCTCACCCATGCGACCGATGAAACGAAACGGCAGCGTCGGGGCGGTAGGTGCGGCGGGCTCCGGGGCGGTGACCACGTGTTGTTCGGTGACGGTGGCCAGGGCCTGGGGTGGGGTCCATTGCTGGACCGGGAACAGGTCTCTCGAGGGCGGCGCCGCCCCGATCGCCGGTGAGTCGGCTGCCATTGGGTTGCTGGACGCTTCCGGCGCTGTGGGAGCCGGCTTGCCGGCGATCGGGGCCGCCTCGTCCTCAACACCAAACCAGTGCCCCGGCGCCCACGCCAGCGCCGCGCTCAACCCCAGGAACCCGGCCCAAATCACCGCACGCTGAGTGTTCATCACGACCTCGACAGGTAAAGGGTCATGCGCACCCGACCGGTCAGTTCCCGGTCACCGATCCGCTTGCGTTGCAGTTCCAGGTCTTCCAGCACCAGCGTCGGCAACTGGCCGAGCAGCGCCTTGAGGAAGCCACGGATCTGCGGGTAGCTGCCGCGCACCGGCAGGACGATCTGGTAGCGCGCCAGCTGGGTCTTCGGGTCCACGCCCAGGGCGTACTCGCCACGGGCCAGGCTGATGCGTTCGGCACTGGCCAGGTGGTACAGACGCTCGATCAACTCGCTGGCCTGGGGCTGATCGGGCAGTTGCTGACGCAGGTCGTCCAGCGCCTGTTGCTCGGGCTTGGCCTGCACCTTGAGCTCGCCACGCGCCAGGCGCTGCACTTGGGCACTGGCATCGGCCTCGCTGGCACGCAGTTCGCGCACCGCCTGCCACTGGGGCAGCACCCCGGCCAGGGCGACCGCCAGGGCCAGGCCGCCGATCAGCACCGCGGCCAGCCCGGCCCGGCCCAGGCGCCGTAGCGCTTCATGGACGATCAGGCTACGGACGCGCATGGCCGGTCTCCCAGGTGGCGGTGAGGTTGAAGCGCACCGGATGCTCGACCTGCCCGGCCACCACCTCGTGGTTGAGCAGCGACACGTCCGACAGCTCGGCGCTGCGCTCCAGGCGCTGGTGGTACTGCAGCATGGCCTCGAGGTTGCGCGCCTCGGCACTGATACGGACCTGGCCCTTGCGGGCATCAGGGGTCAGACTGAGCAGCGCCACATCTTCCTGCGGCATCGCTTCAAGCATGGCGAACAGCTGCTGCCATGGCCGCTGCAACTGCTGCGAAACGCTGCGCATCTGGGCCAGGCGCTCGGCCTGCTCGCGGATCACTGCGCTGCTCTGCACCGCGGCGGTGGCCGGGCGCCGGCCTAGTTTGAGTTCGAGCTGGTGTACGCGGCCTTCCAGCTGTACCTGCTCGCTCACCAGTTGCTGCTGGGCCAGCACCAGCACGGCCAGCACGGCGCCGCCGAGGGCGAGCAATGACCAGGCCAGGGGGCTGCTGTGGCGGGGTTGGAATTCCAGGTCGAGGCGGCGCATGTCAGGCCACCGCCCGCCACATGGCGCACAACGGATCGGATTCGGTGCTGGCTTCGCACAGCTGCACCGCGGTCAGTTGCGAGGCCGCCGTGCGCCCTGGGGCGTGCAGGTATACCCGAGGCAGCTGCTCGCCATACAGTTCACAGGTACGCTCGATCAGCGCCTGCAGCGCCTGGTCGTTATCGGCGCAGCCCTGGGCCAGCACCTGCTGCCAGGCGCCGCCTGAAGCCAGCAGCAGCACGCTGCGGCGCGGCTCGGCCAGTACGAAGAGGAAATCACCTTGGGTCAGCTGCGCCGAGCAGCGGTTGTAGGCGGCCATCAGGTAGGGCTGCACCGAGCGCAGGCTCAGGCGGCTTTCCCGTCCCAGTGCCTGCAGGCCCTGGAGCAGTGCCTCGGGCAGCGCCGTGGCGATGCGCGCAGCGCCGGCCGGCTCCGGCGAAAGAACGATGCGCCAGTCGTCCAGAGGCTGCCCGTAAAGGTTCTCGAAGCAGGCCCGGGCGTAGGCATCCAGTTCGCGCGGAGTACCGATGGCATCGCTCCAGGGCACCAGGCAGAAGCGGCTGTAGCGGGCCGAGAGCAGCACGCGCAACTGCGCGCCGCGTGCCGGATGCTCACCCAGCAGCCCGGCCAGGGCCTGCAGTGCCGGGGCCCAGGCCGGCTGGGCGGCGTCGCAGGCAAACGCGCGACTGCCCAGCCATTGATGCTGCCGGCCGTGCCAATGGCCCAGGCCGACACCCTCGGCGCCCAGCACCGCGCAATACCGATCAGGCGATAAATGTGACACGGTTGATCTCCTCGAGTGTGGTACGGCCATCGCGGACCAGGTCCACGGCCGAGGCGCGCAGCAGGCGCAGGCCGCGTTGGCAGGCCAGCTGCTTGATCTGCGAGAGCGGGCGACGTTCGACGATCATCTGCCGCAGGTCGTCGTCCAGATGCAGCAGTTCGGCAATCGCGCTGCGCCCGCGGTAGCCGCTGCCACGGCACTGGCCGCAGCCCTGGGCGCGCACGAAGCGCCAGCCGGCCACCGCGTCACGGGCCAGGCCCGAGGCGGCCAGCAAGTCGTCATCCGGCTCGCAGGCCTGCGCGCAGTGCGGGCAGGCCAGGCGCACCAGGCGCTGGGCCAGCACGGCATTGAGCGCCGAGACGAAGCTGTAGGGGTCGACCTGCATCTGGTTGAAGCGGCCGATCACGTCGAACACGTTGTTGGCGTGGATGGTGGTGAACACCAGGTGCCCGGTGAGCGCCGACTGCACGGCGATCTGCGCGGTGTCCGGGTCGCGGATCTCGCCGACGAGGATCTTGTCCGGGTCGTGGCGCAGGATCGAGCGCAGGCCACGGGCGAAGGTCAGGCCCTTCTTCTCATTGACCGGGATCTGCAGCACGCCGGGCAGCTGGTACTCGACCGGGTCTTCGATGGTGATGATCTTGTCCATGCCGTGGTTGATCTCGCTGAGCATGGCGTAGAGGGTGGTGGTCTTGCCGCTGCCGGTGGGGCCGGTGACCAGGATCATGCCGTAGGGCTCGGCGGCCAGGCGGCGCAGGGCCTGCAAGGTATGGGCCTCGAAGCCCAGGGCCTGCAGTTGCACGCCGCTGACCTGGTCGGACAGGTCCTGCTTGTCCAGGACCCGCAGCACCGCGTCCTCGCCGAAGATGCTCGGCATGATCGAGACGCGGAAATCGATCTGCCGCTCGCCGATGGCCACCTTGAAGCGACCGTCCTGGGGCACGCGTTTCTCGCCGATGTCCAGTTCGGCCATCACCTTGATCCGCGAGATCACCTGTTCGGCGAAGGCGCTGCCGCTGGCCTTGCCGGCACCGTTGAGCACGCCGTCGATGCGGTACTTGATGGTCAGGCCCTGGCCGGTCATGCCTAAGTGGATGTCGCTGGCGTGCAGCTTGAGGGCGTCGTACAGGGTGGAGTTGACCAGCTTGACCACCCGGCTCTGGTCCTCGCTGATGCTGGTCAGCGACAGGCGCTGCAGCGGGTCGGCCTCGTTGCCGGGTTCAGCCTCGTGGCCGAGGGCATCGACGGCATGGAAGCTTTCCTCGTGGCGGGCCAGGAACGCGGCCAGGTCGGCGGCGTGGGCCAGGTACAGCGGCGCGCCCTGCAGGCAGTCGTCGATCCAGGCCAGGCGGGCGCTGTCGAAGGGGTCGGCGAACACGCCGACCCGCTCGCCGTCGTGCTCGACCAGGGCGAATTCGTGTTTCAGGCACTGCGCCAGGCTGACCCGGTCGAAGGCCGGGGCGCAGGCGAACAGGGCCTGGGTGGCAAGCACCGGGTAATGCAGGGTGGTGGCCAGGCGCTGGGTGAAAGTGGCTGGGGTGTCGCTGCAGAGGCGCTCCAGGCAGACCAGCAGGCGTTCTTCGCCGGCATGCTGGCGGGCCTGGGCCAGGAGGTCGCGGGGGTATGGAAGATAAAGGGGCGCCTGCTCCGGCTTACCGGCGATGAGGCCGTTACTGCTTGCATCGATTGCCTGGGACATGGCCTGCGACTCCGCTCAGGGGCGGCGCCGCGGGCTTGGAGGCCTTGGGCGCCGCTATTCCCCGGTGAGCAGTTGTTCGTCGTCAGGTTCGGTGGGCTTGCCGCCATTGCGTCGGCGGTCGGCCAGGACCCAGCTGCCATCGTACAACTGCAAGGGGAACGACTCGTTCCTGTTCTGGCGTCGTTCGACGTACCCTGCGGCCGGCTGGTCGGTGCTCCTGCGCTGGCGCTCGATGCCCATCAGGTCGAAGACGGCGCGGGCCAGTTCCATCAGCGGGAACGGCTTGAACAGGACATGGGTCACGCCCAGTTCGGCGGCCCGCTCACGGACCTCGGCGGTCGGGTGGGCGGTGATCAGCACGAAATGGCATTGCCTGTTCCTGCGCACGGTCTCCAGGACCTGAAACCCCTCCATGTCGGGCAAGCGGTAATCCAGCACGATCACGTCCGGTGCCTGTCTCTCGGCCTCTTCGATACCCGTGGCACCGTCGTGGGCGAGATGGACCTCCAGGCCTTGCGCCTGCAGATAAGCTTGCAGGTTCTGCGCAAGGGTCTGTTCGTCATCGACTACCAATACTCTGTTCACCAAGGTCCACTCCCATGAACTGCCCGGTTTCCCGGTCTGCGAAGTGCGGCCTTGTAGAGGCTTGAGCAGGCTTCGTGCCAGGCATGAAAAATCAGTGCTTACCGCTTTCAAGTCGTTGATATCGTTGCAGCTTGTCTGTTACCTCAGACCTCGCAGACTGGCCGTTCCCCATATCCGGGGAAGATGATGGCACATTGCCCGGAGGCGTTTCCCCCAACAATGGGGAATGCCCTGCCCGCCCCTCAGTCGGCGCGCTCCACTGTAGCGGAATCCCGCAAACGTTGGCGTACGGCCTGCCGCGCCTGGGCCTGGAGTTGCGCGACGAGCGCATCCCTGGCCAGGCGCAGGCCGTGTTCTGGTAGGACAGAAGTATTATCACTTTGGTTCTGCATTCCTTGCAGTCTTTGCCAGTTGGCCTGATGGAAAGCTGCAACTTCGGCGCTGCTGGGCTCTTCGACCGCGCTCAGCCGGGCGAAAACCTGCTGGGCGGCCATCTCATGTCGAGTGTAGTCAGCGAAGCCTGCCCGATCGAAGCCGGCTTGCGCCAGGCGCTGCTCGAACACCGCAGGGCTGCCGAAGGCCGCCTCGACCTCGCCGACCCGCGCCGTCACCTGCGCATCGCTGATATCGATACCCTGGCGCTGGGCCTCCTGCCAGAGCAGTTCCTTGTCGATCAGTTCATCCAGGGCCTGCGCGCGCAGGCGCTGGTACAGGTTGGGGTTGCGGATGCTCGCCACCGCCCGCCCCTGGGCCTGGAGGTATTCGCTGAAGTAGCGCTCCAGGCGCAGCACCCCGATCTCCACGCCATTGACCCGCGCCGCCGGGGTGTCGGCGTGGCTGGCCAGGGCGAGCAGCGACAACAGGCAGGCAATCAGGGTGCGCATGGTGATCTTCTCCTGAATCTCAAGGGCTATCCGGCACCGCTCGGTACGGTGCCACTTCAATGAAACCAGGCCCCGGCAGGCTTACCTCCACCACATGGGCACCTGTCATGCCCTGGCGGCGTCCGGGGCCGAAACCGAGCAACGGCGTGAGGCCGGTATCGATGTCATGCAACTGCTCCAGGGCGACCAACAGCTGTTCACGGCTGGCGTCGCGCCCGATCTGCTTCAAGGCCTCGACCAACAATTGCCAGGCGCACAGGGTACTGACCTGCAACGACGCCTGGCGCGGCTCCAGGCCCTGGCGCAGCTGCACCCCGGCCAGGGTCGCCCGGCCTTGCGCGGTCCAGTCGCCGGGTACGAAGGGATAGGCCAGCAGCACCCGCCGCGACCATGATGGTGCCAATCCCGGCACGGCGCCGGCCACCTGGCCCGACACGGCGAACAGGTAGGGGTTGCGCCCGCTCGCCTGCAGGCTCGACGCCAGCGCGGTGAATGCCTGGGCGTGGCCGAGGAAAAGGATACCCTCGCCGTCCGGGGCCTGGCCCATGAACGCCAGGGGCGGCGCGGTAGCGAACCCCAGTTGACGCAAACGCTGCTGCAGCACCTGCGCCGCATCGGCCTGCTCTGCGCCGGCATACACCACCCGCAAGGTAGCGGGCGCCAGGCCAAGGGCATCACGGGCATGCAGCGCCACGCTGAGCAATTGCCCGGGCACGCCCGGCAAGGGATCGAACACCTGCGTGTTGCCACCGCTGCGTGGCGTGGCACCGATCAGCGGCAGGCCGGCCTGCTCCAGCTGGCGGCTGTCGAGCAGTGGCGCCAGGGGCGCGACCAGGGCGAACACCCGTTCTCGTTGCATCAGCGTGTCCAATGCCTGTGCGGTGCTGGCCGGGTCCTGCCCTGGGTCCAGCGCGACCAGTTGCAGCCGTCGCCCATGTATGCCGCCCTGCTGGTTCAACTGCGCGACGCCATCCTCCAGCACTGCCCGCACCGTGCGCCCGGCCTCGGCCAGCGGGCCGTCCTCGGGCAGCAAGGTGCCCAGGCGCAAGGTGCTCTCTTCCACGCCGGGGTCACGGTCCTCGCCCAGGCGCTTGAGGTAGGCGGTGAGATTGCGTTGGTCGGCCAGGCTCAGGTCGAAGCGTGGCATCGCCGGGTCGAGGCGATTGCCGGCGGGGTCGGTGCCGCTGCGGATGACCCGCGCCAGACTGGCATCGGTATAGGCCGGGTAGCGCCGGTTGTTGGCCTCGCGGTCGCCAGGGCCAAGTGCCAGGCGCTGCCAGTCCAGGCTCGGCGGACGCACTCCGCCTTCGCTGCGGCCGCGCCCGTCGTTGCCGTGGCAACCGGCGCAGGGCAACACGCTGGCCGGCACACTCATGTCGCCGGGCCCGACCCGGGCCAGTAACTGGGCGTCGCTGCTGGAGAGGCCTTCGCGGTAGAGGCGTTTGCCAGCGAGTTCCTGTTCGCTCAGTTGCACCGCCCCGCACAGGCACCACCACAATATGAGCAGGCCCCACTTGGCTGCGGCGCTCATGATGTCAGCGCCCCGCCAACGGCTGTGCCAGCAGTTGCATGCGCTGGGCGATCGCCGCGGGCGGCGCGTCGGGGCGGATCTTGCTCCAGCGCTTGCCCGCCACGTCACCGGCAATCAACTGCGTCGAGTGCTGCTCGGGGCTGGGCAGGAACTGGCCCAATCGCCCCAGCACCAGGTCGACACTGGCCTTGTCACCGGTCAGAAACAGCCAGTTCGGCCCATCCACCCCCTGCTTCTGCGCGAACGCCTTGAGCACCTCGGGCGTATCGTTCAACGGATCGCTGCTCACCGAAACGAAGGTCACCTGCGCCGCAAGCTCGGCACCCATGGCCTCGCGCACCTCGCGCAGCTTGCGGGTGATCAGCGGGCAGGCGTCGTTGCAGTGGGTGAAGATCACGTTGAGCATCACCACCTTGTCCTTGAGCACGTCGCTGTAGAAGCGCAGCTCGCGGCCATCCTGGTCCTTGAGCACGGTGTCGGTGAACCAGGTCTGCGCATCGCGGGTACCGCCACCGCTGACCATCGTCTGTGGCGCAGGTTGCGGCGCCGGGGCGTGGCCCTCATGGGCAAAGGCCACCGAGGCGAGGATCCACAGGCAAGCGCCGAGTACCAGCCAGTCGAGGCTGCGCATGCTGGCATTGCGGGAGGCATGGGCACTCATGGCCGCACCTCCTGGCCGGCGATGGCCGTGCTCTTGGCATGCACCCGGCGCGCGCTCAGGCGGTTGATCTCGCCGATCAGCACGTTCGGGTCGGTGAAGCCGTAGTAGCGCGTCCAGTGCCCGCTACGACCGTCACCGACCAGGATCAAGGGCGGGTGCTCACTGAGATTGGCGCTGAAGCTGCCGAGCCCCTTGAGCGTTTCGCTGATGGCATAGGGCGAACCGGTCAGCCAGCTCCACCCCGGCCCGTGCTGGAACGCCCGAGCGTACCCGGCCAGACGCTTGGAATCGTCGCGCTGTGGATCGACGCTGATCGACACCAGGCGGATTTCCTCGCCCACCCGCCCGCCCAGCTGCTGCTGGACCTTGCTCATGATCGAGGACACCACCGGGCATACCGTGGTGCAGCTGGTGTAGATGAACCCCATGACCACCAGGTGATCGCCCACCAGGTCCTTTTCCAGGCGCACCGGCATGCCGTCCTGGTCGAGCAGCGCCACATCGGCGAAGCGCACGCTGGCTTTTTCCTGGTGAGCGGCCGGCGGTTGCTCGGCAGCGCCGCCGTGGTCGTGGCCGGCATGGGCCAGCGCCAGGTTGCTGGCCAGCAGCAGGCTCAGGCCCAGCAATTTTCCACCATGCAGACGGTTCATCGCACACTCCTGGGTTCCCCTTGGGAAGCGGTGGGCGCCTCGGCGGCCGGCAGGACGCGCAGGCTGGTGTAGTTTTCTTCAGTGAAGGCACGCCCGAGGCTCGGCGACTGCACATGCAGGTACCAGGCGCCCGCTTCGGCCAGTTCCAGCGGCGCCTGGTACAGCCCGTCGCCCACCTCGGCCAGCGCCACGTTGCGTGGCAGCGACGAAGGCGCCAGGAAGTAGCGCAGGCTCAGGTCGCCAAGCCCCAGGCGCGGCTTGCCGTCCTCGCCGAGGATGCGCACCTGGGCCAGGTAAGGGGCGTGCTGCAACAGCGGCTGGTCGGTGCCGATGAACTCGGCATGGGCACGCTTGGGCACGCCGGACTGCGGCAACGCCGCGACCTCGGTGCTGAAGCAGTGGATGATCTGCGGCTGGTTGAGCAGGAACGCCACATCGAAGGTGCCGGCGGCCGGCAGCTTCACCGTCGAACCGTACACGCCGGGCGCCAGCTCGCGCAGGCTGCGGTCGATGACCAGCGCGGCGCGGGCCTGATGGCCGCGGTTGTTGTAGCCGGACATCGGCGCGTTCATGCCCTCGGCGTAGAAGTAGGTGGTGTTGTCCACCGGGTTGACCACGAAAACCGAATTGTCGTCGCGGGAGATGCTCACCCCTTGGGCCAACGGCAGGTCGCCGGCCTGGCGCGGTGCCGCCGGGCCGGCCTCGAAGCCCTGGACGATCGGCGTGCGCCCCTGCCCCAGGCTCGCCAGGTTGATCATGCTCACCTTCGGCGAGGCCAAACCCCGCACGTAGGCGTAGGCCTTGGTGAAGGTCAACTGGTAGGGCTCGGCGGCCACCGGGATGCGGTGGATCAGCTGGTCGGTGCTGGCATCGATCACCAGCGCCTGGTTCTCCAGGGTGTTGAGCACCACGCCATAGCGGCCATCTTGGCTGAAGCGCATCGGCCCCAGGCCCTGCTCGGCCTGGACCGTGTGGCGCAAGGTGTGGTTGCGGGCGTCGATCACCCGCACCGTGCCCTCCTGGCCATCGACCACGTAGACCGCCTGCGATAGCGGCGAATAGGCCACCGACAACGGGTGCGGGCCGACCTCGAGGGTCTTCACCAGGCGCATCTGCGCGGTGTCGATGACGCTCAGGGTGCCGCCGTCGCGGTTGCTGACGAAGGCGAAGCGCGAGTCGGCGCTGAAGGCGATCTCGTGGTGGCCGGAGCCGGTGGCGAACGACTTGAGCGGGGTGCGGCTGGGCACATCGATCACCGTCACCCCGCCCTTGGCGGGGTCATGGCTGTTGTTGCCCACCCACAGCAGGCGCTGGTCCGGTTGCAGCGCCACGCGCAGCGGCTGCTCGCCGGCGTCGAGGGTGGCCACTCGGGTAAACGTCTCGGTGTCGATCAAGGCCACCTGGTTGCGCTCGGGCATGGACACGAACACCTGCTTGTCATCGCCGGTGGCCACCCAGTCCATGGGCCGCCCCGGAAGGTCGATACGCGCCAGGGTACTGGTAACTCCGCCCACCGACACGGTCGGGTCGATCACCGTCAGGCTGGCATCCTTGTTCAGCACCAGCAGGAAGTAGCTGTTCAGGTCGAGCAAAGGGCGAGCGCCGATGCTGCTCTTGAGAAACAGCGCCACGCGCGCCTTGCAGCTGCTGTCGCGGTCGCCGACCGGGGCTGACTGCGCGGGATCGAGCCAGGCACCGGGGGCCATGCCCGACAAGGGCTGACCGCTGGCCTGGTCGCTGACCTTGAAACGGATATTGGCGAAGTCGCCTTCGCGCAGCTCGCCACTACCCAGGGGGCGAGCCTCGAACTCCACGGTCACGCCTTCGCGGCTGAGTGTGTGCAGCGCTCGTGCATCGGCGCTTTCCTGCAGCAGTTCGCGGGGGTCGCACCAGAGTTTTTCGTAGGCCACGCCGAGGCCGATCAGCGCGGTGCCCAGCAGCAGCCCCAGGTAGGCAGGGCGTAGCTTGCGGTTCATGCCGGCACGCACGGAGTGGCGCCTTCGAGGGGGATGATCATGCTGCACCTCCACAGGACTCACGGGTTCTGTGGAGGGTGCAAGCAAGCGCTATGCCATCAAATAAACAGCTTTAAATCAACGCGTTAGCCAAGCAACCCGAGAACATTGGGGAGGTACACCCAATACCGGGGGGCTGCCAAGCCAGGCCTGCGCGTTACCAAAGTTGCTGACGCAGAAATGGCACCATCTGCGCCATCGCCCGGCCATGGATTTCCCAGGGATCGCGATAGGCGCCGAGGCCACCTCAACACAGCAATCGTACCGAGCTGATCGATCAAACGCCCTTGAAATAAAGCTGAATCCATCAGCGTATCATTCGGTACATACCACATGGCATGCGTACCGTTCGCCTACCAAGGGTAAAACGGCGGCAGATGGGAGGCGCGGCCTGCAAACCGTGGAGCACGTTTTTCAAGGAAGGCGCGCACCCCTTCCTTGCCATCTGCCTGGCTGGTGTAGAACATCGCCAGCGACTCGATCTCATGGGCCGCGAGTGGATGCGCCTGGGCACTATTCCTGAACAGCATCTGGCGAATCAGCGCAGTGGATACCGGTGAGCGCTCGCGTACCAGCGACAGCGCGAAGTTGCGCGCGCCAGTCACCAGCGTCTGGGCCGGCAGCAACGCGCGCACCAAGCCCTTGGCGAGCGCCTCGTCGGCATCGAAGATCTGCGCCCGGTACATCCATTCCAAGGCATGCTCGAGCCCGACGATGCGCGGCAGCAACCAGGTCGAACAACCTTCCGGCGTGACACCCAGCTTGCCGAAGACGAAACCGAAGCGTGCCAGCGGGGACGCCAGGCGAAAGTCCATGGGCAGCAGCATGGTCGAGCCGACCCCGATTGCCGGGCCGTTGATCGCCCCGACGATCGGCTTGAGGCATTCGAGCATCGCCATCACCACCCGCCCACCCGTATCTCTGACGCCTCGTTCGATCTCCGGCCGGTCGTCGCACCGGCGCATGTCTTCGAGGGTCGGCGTGAGGCGCTCGTCGAGACCGAACACATTGCCCTCCACCGACAGGTCCATGCCTGCGCAAAATGCGCGCCCTTCCCCCGTCACCACGATGGCCTTGACCGTATCGTCCTGGCTGGCACGTGCGTAGGCGTCAACCAGCTCATCGCACATTTCGACGGTGAAGGCATTGAGCTTGGCGGGGCGTGCGAGGGTCAGCAGCAGGATGCCGTCGTCTCCCGGCTCGTAGCGAATGGTCTGGTAATTCATGGCAGCTCCTCTACCAGGCCCGCACCGCGACGTATGGCCTGGCGGCACTCAGCGACGACCCTGTCGATCAGTTCGGCGCAGCTCGGGATATCGTCCACCAGTCCGATGGACAGGCCGGCCCAGAGAATACCGCCATCGACCTCGCCGCTCTCCAGGGCCGCCCTGCCCCGCGCTCCGGCCACCAAAGGCCTGATGTCCTCGAATTGCACGGCAGGATCGCGCTCGATCTCTACCACCTGCTGGGAAATCGCATTGCGGAACACCCGCCCGGTATTGCGCAAGCGCCGGAAGATGAGCTGGGTGTCCAACTCGGTTCCCGCCGCGATCGCCGACTTGATGGCCTCGTGGATCGGCGCCTCCCGCGTCAGCATGAAGCGCGTGCCCATGTTGATGCCCTCGGCGCCGAGCATCAGCGCGGCGGCCATGCCGGCGCCGTTGGCGATGCCACCGGAGGCGAGAATGGGAATGCGCAACGCGGCGGCGGCGGCAGGAATCAGCACCAACCCCGGGATGTCGTCCTCGCCCGGGTGCCCAGCGGCCTCGAACCCGTCGATGCTGACTGCGTCGACACCCGCCCGCTGCGCCGACTGCGCATGACGCACCGAGGTGCATTTGTGGATGATCTTGATGCCAGCGGATTTGAAACGCTCTACCAGGTCGGCCGGACTGCGGCCCGCAGTCTCCACGATCTTGACACCGCTTTCGATGATCGCCGTCGCATAGTCCGCATAGGGTGGCGGCGTGGTCGTCGGCAAGATGGTCAGGTTCACACCGAACGGCAGCGCGGTCATGGCCTTACACCGCGCGATCTCCGTCGCCAATGCGTCGGCTGTTGGCTGGGTCAGCGCGGTCAGGATGCCCAGACCTCCGGCATTGGAGACCGCGCTCGCCAGTTCGGCGCGGCCAACCCACTGCATACCCCCTTGGACGATCGGGTAACGCGTGCCTAGCAACTCGGTGATTCTGGTGTGCATTGATCATCCTCCCATGGCGACGAAAGCGCCCGCTGACCGCCAAAGAGCATTGGCAGCCGTGCCGGCAAAATAAAAACTAACGTTATGTTAATTGTCAGCATTCGCCGCGCGCAACGAATGTGATCGTGGAAATGCCGTGCCATAAGCGTGGCGCTTGAACTCAGCGCACTCGGGTGCGCCATTGGGCAGGGCAATACCAAGCCACGCAGTGATACGTTTATTTTCACTGTATTGATTTATGAAATTATTCATGTCATTTTCAGGCCATACCCAAGCCCTGAGCCTGTCGAGCCATGGCCGGTAACGCCCCATCCACCGGAGCCAACAACATGAATAAAACCGGACTTCTCGGCGCGCTGGCACTCTATGCCTGCAGTGCCTTCGCCCAGGCCGACGACGCCAGCCTGCGCATCGGCATCGAGGCTGCCTATCCGCCCTTCTCTTACCGCACCCCCGAAGGTGAACTCGCCGGCTTCGACTACGACATCGGCAATGCCCTGTGCGCGCAGATGCAGGTCAGGTGCCAGTGGGTGATCCAGGAGTTCGACGGCATGATCCCGTCGTTGAAGGTGCGCAAGATAGACGCGGTGCTGTCGTCGATGTCGATCACCGAGGATCGCTTGAAGTCGGTCGATTTCACCGACAAGTACTACCAGACACCCGGCAAGTTCGCGATGAAGGCCGGCAGCCGGCTCGACACCCCGGTGGTGGACCTCAAGGGTCGCAAGGTCGGCGTTCAGCGGTCGTCTACCTATGACCGCTTCGCTACCGAGCAACTGGAACCGGCGGGTGTCGAGATCGTGCGCTACGCCTCGCAGAACGAAGCCTTCCTCGACCTGGTGTCCGGGCGCCTGGACGCCACCCTCGCCGATATCGTCAACACCGAGGAGAGCTTCATCAAGACCCCGGCGGGCCAAGGCTTCGCCCTGGTCGGCCCGGACATCGGCGACCCTCACTATTTTGGCCGCGGCGCCGGGATCGCCGTGCGCAAGGGCGACGCCGCCAACCTCGCGCGGCTCAACGCCGCCATCGCCGCGATCCGCGCCAACGGTACCTATCAACAGGTGCAGCGCAAGTACTTCCCGTTCGACATCTACGGCCAATAGCACTGGCTGACGAGGGTTTTCATCATGCTTCATGGCTATGGATCGAGCATTCTCGATGGCGCGTGGCTGAGCATCGGCCTGGCCCTGCTGGCGATGGCACTGGCCATCGGCCTGGGCCTGGTCGGTGCGGCCTGCCGCTTGTCACCGCTGAAATGGCTGGCGGCACCGGGCGAGGTGTACACCACGGTGGTACGCGGCATTCCCGACCTGGTGCTGATTCTGCTGGTGTTCTACGGCGGCCAGGACCTGGTCAACCGCCTGGCGCTGGCACTGGGCTACGAACAGTACATCGACATCAACCCGTTCATTGCCGGAGTTTGCACCCTGGGCTTCATTTTCGGCGCCTACCTCTCGGAAACCTTCCGCGGCGCCTTCCTCGCCATCCCCAAGGGCCAGGCCGAAGCCGGTGCGGCCTACGGCATGAGCGCCGCGCAGGTGTTCCGGCGAATCAGCCTGCCGCAGATGGTGCGCCTGGCGTTGCCGGGCTTCACCAACAACTGGCTGGTGCTGACCAAGTCCACCGCGCTGATCTCGGTGATCGGCCTGCAGGACATGATGTTCAAGGCCAAGAACGCCGCCGACGCCACCCACCAGCCGTTCACCTTCTTCCTCGCCGTGGCCGCGCTGTACCTACTGTTGACCAGCGTGTCGCTGCTGCTGTTGCGCGGCGTGGAACAACGTTACTCGCTCGGCTGCAAAGCCGCCGAACTCTAGGGGAGCTGCCCGATGACACTCGACTATCAGCTGATCTGGCAGAACCTGCCGCTGTACCTGAACGGCATTGCCCTGGCCCTCAAGGTGCTGCTGATTTCGCTGGCCTGCGGCCTGGCTCTGGCGATCCCCCTGGCGCTGATGCGTGTCTCGCGCACGTGCCTGCTGCGTTACCCCGCCTGGCTCTACACCTACGTGATCCGCGGTACGCCGATGCTGGTGCAGCTGTTCTTGGTGTACTACGGCCTGGCCCAGTTCGAAACCGTGCGCCAGAGCTCGCTGTGGCCGTACCTGTCCAGCGCGACGTTCTGCACCTGCCTGGCCTTCGCCCTCAACACCAGCGCCTACAGCGCCGAGCTGCTCGCCGGGAGCCTGCGCGCGACACCCCGGGGCGAGGTCGAGGCCGCCCGTGCCATGGGCATGTCACGCCTGACGCTGTACCGGCGCATCCTGCTGCCTTCGGCCTTGCGCCGCGCCCTGCCGCAGTACAGCAACGAGGTGCTGATGATGCTGCAGACCACCAGCCTGGCGTCGATCGTCACCCTGGTGGACATCACCGGCGCGGCGAAGACCTTCAACGCCCGCTACTACCTGCCTTTCGAGGCCTTCATCACCGCTGGGCTGATCTACCTGGCGCTGACGTTCATGCTGGTGCGCCTGTTCAAGCTGGCCGAGCGTCACTGGCTGGCCTACCTGGCCCCGCGCAAGCACTAAGGAGCTTCCATGCAGCACATTGACCATACCCTGCCCTGGAGCGCCTGCGGCACCCAGCGTTCGCTGCGCGTGCTGCGCTTTGGCAGCGGCCCGCGCAAGGCGTACATACAGGCTTCGCTGCACGCCGACGAACTGCCTGGGATGCGCGTGGCCATCGAGCTCAAGCGCAGGTTGCTGGAACTCGAGGCACAAGGCCGGCTGACTGCGGTGATCGAACTGGTGCCGCTGGCCAATCCGATCGGCATCGGCCAGATGTTCCAGGCCACCCACCAGGGGCGTTTCGAGTTCAACAGCGGCAACAACTTCAATCGTGATTTCCCGGCGCTGACCGAAGCGCTGGCCGTACACCTGGAAGGCCGGCTGGGCAGCGATGGCCAGGCCAACGTGGCAACCATCCGCCAGGCCATGCTCGAGCTACTCGACGAACTGCCCGCGCCTCACTCGGAACTCGACGGCCTGCGCCGCCTGCTGCTGCGCCACGCCTGCGATGCTGACCTGGTACTGGACCTGCACTGCGATTTCGAATCGGTGATGCTGCTGTATGCCATGCCGCAGCACTGGGCGCAGTTGCGTCCGCTGGCGGCTCGCCTCGGTGCGCAAGCGGCGCTGCTGGCCGAAGGCGCCGGTGGCGATGCCTTCGACGAAGCCTGCGCCGCGCCCTGGCTGCACCTGCGCGAGTACTTCCCCGAAGCGGAAATTCCCCTGGCCTGCGTGGCGACCACCATCGAGTTGCGCGGCATGGCCGACACCGAGCGCGAGCAATGCCAGGCCAGCGCCGAGCAGATCCTCGGCTACCTCGCCGACCAGGGCATGGTCGACGGCCCATGGCAAGCCGCCCCGCAACACTGCTGCCAACCCACGCCCTTCGCCGGCGCGCAATACGCCTACGCCGAGCACCCGGGGGTGGTCAGCTACCTGCAGCCGCTGGGCGCGCAGGTGCGCGTGGGTGATCCGCTGTTCGAAGTGCTCGACCCACTCAGCGACCGCCACAGTGTGGTCAGGGCCACCACCGACGGCATCCTCTACGCCCGTGAACGCCTGCGCTTCGCCCAGCCCGGCCTGTGGCTGGCCAAGGTCGCCGGCAATACCGCCATCCGCCAAGGTCGCCTGCTCAGCGACTGAACCCTGCGAGTACCGTCTGATGAACAAATTGCATATCCACGACCTGCACAAAAGCTACGGCAACCACCAAGTGCTCAAGGGTGTTTCGTTGCAGGCCGATGCCGGCGACGTGATCAGCATCATCGGCTCCAGCGGCTCGGGCAAGAGCACCTTCCTGCGCTGCATCAACCTGCTCGAACAGCCCAACGCCGGGCAGATCCTGGTCAACGGCGAACAGCTCAAGCTGCGCGAGTGCCCCCGAGGCGGGCTGCGGGCGGCTGACCCGCGTCAGTTGCAGCGCCTGCGCGCGCGGCTGAGCATGGTCTTCCAGCACTTCAACCTGTGGGCACACATGAGTGCCCTGGACAACGTGATGGAAGCCCCGGTACAGGTGCTCGGCATGAACCGCAAGGAGGCCCGCGACAAAGCCGAGCACTACCTGGCCAAGGTCGGCGTCAGCCACCGCCGCGACGCCTACCCGGCGCACATGTCTGGTGGCGAGCAGCAGCGCGTGGCCATCGCCCGTGCCCTGGCCATGGAGCCCGAGGTAATGCTGTTCGACGAGCCGACGTCGGCCCTCGACCCGGAACTGGTCGGCGATGTGCTCAAGGTCATGCGGGACCTGGCCCAGGAGGGCCGGACCATGGTCGTGGTCACCCACGAGATGGGCTTTGCCCGCGAGGTGTCCAACCAGGTGCTGTTCCTCCACCAGGGCCTGGCCGAAGAACGCGGCGAGCCGCGCGAGGTGCTGGCGCGGCCGCAGTCCGAACGGCTGCGCCAGTTCCTCGCCGGCAGCCTGAAGTAACCCCGAGGCGCTCTGCGCCAGCCCGCCGCAGAGCGCCTTGGGATACACTACCGGCAATTCACAGGGAGCCTCGCGCCGGATGTCGAGCCATACCAAGAACACCACCGTCTACGCCGCGCCGGTCATGCGCAAGCTGTCGGAGAGCCTGGCAGAACTACCACCCTCGTTGCGCAAGGTCGCCGAGTACATCCTGCGCCACCCGCTGAAGGCGGCGACCTTGACCATCGAGGACATGGCCCAGGCGACCGAGACCTCGCCGGCGGCGGTCAATCGCCTGGCCAAGGCCCTGGACCTGGGCGGCTACAGCGGCATGAAAGCCGAGTTGGTGGCCACCCTGCAGCAGATGGTCTCGCCAGTGGACAAGCTGCGCAACGAACTCGCCTTGCGCCCGGCCGGCGACTTTGGCCTGCACGAACAGATCCAGAGCGCCAGCAGCAACCTGGCGACCACCGCCAGCAACAACCAGGCCGAAACCTTCGAGGCGTTCGTCGGCTGTCTGCTCGAGGCACGCAAGGTCTATGTGCTGGGCTTCGGCAACAGCGTGTACCTGGCCGGGCTGGCCGCCTCGACCCTGATCCCGTTCTGCAAGGACACCTGTGCCATCAGCATGGAGGGCGGCAACGAGAATGCCGCCTACCGCCTGGCTGCGATCACCGAGCAGGACGTGCTACTGGCCATCGCCCTGCCACGTTACTCGCAAGACACCCTGCAGCTGTCGCGTTTCGCCCATGAACGCAAGGCCACCGTGCTGGCCATCACCGACTCTCCGGCCTCACCCCTGGCGCCGCTGGCCCGCCACGTGCTGTATGCCCCCGCCGATCATCCGGTGCTGACCAGCTCCAACATCGCCGTGTTGGCATTGATCGAAGGCCTGGTGGCCGCGGTCATGGCACGCAACAAGGAGGCGGTACGGCTGGCGACCGAGCTGACGGAGAGCGTCATGTCATATCTGCATGTGCCGGGCAACCGGGTTGAGAGGAAATAGCCCGCTCCAGCGCAGTCTGATGCCCTCCCTCGGAAAAAAGCTGTTCACTTTTGGCTGCGCCTAGGCCGGATACCCAAGTCACTAGGCAAAAGAGAATGTATTTCCGAGACAGGGCACTTCGGCAGCACGCCTGGTGTACAGGCACTGCGCACTAGAGTTGTTGCATCAACACCCCGACCATGCGCTCATGTCGCTTATCGATAGCATCCATTCCCCATACGCCGTCTTCTCCCAGGAAGCTCTGTATCTCACGCTGTTGCGCGCTGTGATTGTAGGTCGCCAACTTGCGAGCGAAGGGAATGTTCCCCACCGCGCAGTTGTGCGACTTTGACAGCAACAGATAATTTCCCAGGCAATTCAGGTACAGGCTCCGGAAGTCTTCGCTGTATTCACCATATCCATGCACGTCGCAGGATGGCTCGCTGCGCGGTGCGATATGCTCCAGTTCGGGTCTTTCTATGCGATCGAACCGGCGGGGGTGATATCCCTGCTGCCCTTCACCTTCCAGATGTACCTCATACTTCCAAAGCAGGTGTCGGGCGCTGGCGTGACTGATGTCGCCCTCCAAGGCTTCTTCGAGTTTTGCATCGTTCCAGAACGCCCACCAACCCTTCTGTGCCGATTTCAGATGGGCAATGCGGTCCAGCAATGGCTGGATGTCCGCATCCGATTCACAGAACGTGGCGAACACATCGTTGAGGCGCGAAGTCAGATCGGCACGGCTGCCGATCAAGCGATGGCGCAACAGTAATCCCTCGAAGGCGCTGCAAAGGGCGTTGATGTTTTCCATGGGCATGACCTGGCGATAGGCCTTGATGATGAAAGGCAGGGCAATCGCCAACGAACCCAGGCAGACCAGCGAGTGAATGGCGAAGTGTTCCTTTTCATCCCGGCCAAAAAAGGCCGACAGGTAGACGAAGCTGGCTTCGAGCAGCTTGACGAAACGCTGGATGAAGTCCAGCGCATCATCACTCGACAGGGCCTGCTCAATGCTTTCCAAAGGCGCGCTTTCCCAAAGCGAGTTGTGCTGGACACGAAGGGTGTACAACAAGACGTCGTCTTCATCGATGCGATAGCCCGTCGAGGCAATGGCTTTGTAGATCCGCCCGAAACGCGCGTTCAAGTCTTCGATCAATCGCTCGCGCAGGTGCGGATCCTCTGCCCGCAGATGCACCGCATACATGAACTGCGCCTTGGTCACCTCCAAATTCGACGGACGCTTGCCCCGATTGTTCTGGAAGATGAACATCTGGATAGCTTCTGCCTTGTCATGCACGAGGTGGGCTGTGCATCGCGCCTGAGCCACGACTGCGAGCATCCTTACAAGCCAGGCGAGCGGTTTGTCGCGCAACTGCTGGGTGAAGTAATCGAAGGCGCGCAGGATACGTAGCGCCGATTTCGTTTCGAGAGCGCTGTAGTCGATCTTCACCCCATCGAACACCACGTCGTTCATCACCTGGCGGTCATAGTCAATTGTCTGGAAGCGCAGCAGGTGCCCGCAACGGATCATGTCGCGTACACAGCTTTCCTCCTCCTCGTTCAGCGCCCGCAGTGTTCGTAACCGACAGATAAGCGCCTGCAGGAACAGTGTGATGGTGGTCAGGCGCTGCTGGCCATCAATGATGTGCAGTTTTTCGGCCGTGCGTTCGAAGAGGAAGTGACCGAAATAGTAAGGTGAGCGGCTATGGCTGAGCTGATGGCGTTCCAAGTCTGCGAGGAAGACGTCCACCTGGGACGACCGACTGCTGTCCGAAGGTATGTCCCAGGCGTAAGCACGCTGGTAATCGGGAACCACGATTTGCTTGTCGGCCAACAAGCGCTGGATATTCAGGGAAGATTGCAACGGCATGTCCTTATGGCGATCAGAAGTTAATGGCGCATAGCCATTATACGCATGCCCCTTCGGCCTCCTACACCTGTCCGGCAGCTCGAGCAACCTCGACACACCCTCGCAGAAACACGCAACCCTCCCCGACCCGTCAGAACATCAAGGCATAGACGGCCCTGTTCGCCCCTGTCCCGCCCTTCGTGCCTCCAGCAATCCAGACGCTCTCGCGGAACCAGGTGTAGCCGGGCCTGGTTACGCTCCACGAAATGCCGGGCAATACGCTCCATTCGTTGCGCGAACACAGGTTGAGATCGCCCAGCGCGCTCCCATCCGCCGCGGTGCCTCCCATTACATAGAGCGCCTCGTCCTGCACGAACACGATGGGATTGGTACGCCCCGCCGCCGGCATCGGCGCCTGTTCTTCCCAGCCACTGCCTTCGCGGCTGGCCCAGACATCACTATCGGCTGGCTGCAGCTGCGACTTGCCACCCACCACATACAACCTGTCGCCAGCGGCCGTCACCCCGAACCGCGAGCGCGGCGACCAACCGGCATTGCCCGATTTCTGCCAGTTGATCCCGTCGCTCGAGCACCATACGTCATTGAGCAACTGGTAGTTCTGGTCCTCCCCGCCCATCACCCACAGCTTGTCCTGGAACACCACGCAACCGAAGTCCCGCCGCCCAGGCCAGGCGGCGCCGGCGGTCACCTGGGTCCAATGCAGGCCGTCACTGCTGCTCCACACATCGTTCAGCCTCCGGGCACCGGTATCGCCGCCCATCAGCCAGAACCGCCCCTTCCAGTACACACCTGCAGCATTGGCACGCGCGGTGAAGGTGTCGTCGAATGCGCCAACCTGGGTCCAGTTCTGCCCATCGTGGGTACTGAAGATCGCCTTGGCGCTGTCTGGCGACAACAGCCACAACGTGGTGTCCTGGCTCAAGACGATGGCCCCGGTGGGCGCCATGAAGTCGGGAGTGCCGTTGAACGTGTTCCAGCCGCGCTTGAGGAAGAACAGATCGACGCTGCGCGACAGCGGCCCGCCCTCCCCCTGCACGGTCAGGGTGTAGCTGATCGGCTTTTGCGGGAAGACCTGGTAACGGCCCGAGGCCAGATCCTCCCTGTCAATCGCATGATCTTCCTGGCCAGGCGCGCTGAGGATCGCCGAGCGTGCGGCATGGGTCTGCCAGGCCAGAGTCACGGCGGTCGACACCCTGCCGCTGGCGGGCGTAGCGGTGAACGCGTCGATCGCCACCGGGGGCACGTTCACCGTGAACTGGGTGGTGAAGTCCGGTGTGGCGGCGTTGAGGGTCTTGTAGGCATTCAGGGTGAACTGGGTGGTCCTGTCGCACCTGACCTTGTATTGCGCGACGCTGCTCACCCCTGTGCCGATCTGTCCCTTGGCGCTGTCCAGGGTGACGTTGCCATACTGCAACTTGACCTGGCGCACGTCGAAGCACTGCCAACGCAGGGTGGCTTCGTCACCGAGGTTGGCAAGGTTGGAGGGCACGCCATTGAAGAAGATGATATTCGGCGTCGGCTCGCGCTTCTGCACCGGCAGGGTGAAGTAACCATCGTCATAGCCTGGAAAATCACTGTACTGCAGGTAGGCAAGCGTCGCCCCACGCGGGGCCTGGGTGGTGATGTTCTCGATCACGAAGGCGGCCGTGGCGCCCGCGCCGGCCCCGAGCACCGTTCGGTTCGTGCTCACCGGCTTCAGGGTCCATACCGGGTCGTTGCCGCCGGCGCCCGGGTCCGGATTGGTCGCCCCCCATTCGTAGGTCTGCTGGCCATTGTGGTAGGTCGCCTCCACCGAGGCCTTGATGTTCCAGGCCGAGAATGGATCACGCGGGTCGGCCGGGGTCAATGCGCCAATGCTGTCGCCGTAGACGAACGACAGCAGTACCGTGGGCGTGTCCACCCAGGGCTTTGTCACCAGTGGCTCGCCCGGCTTGAGGTTGGTCAGTTGCAGGACCAGCAGGTTCTCGATGGTGACGTTGTCCGCCGGGGTGACATAGACGCTGCTGTCTGGCAGCAACTGCGCGGCCATGTTCTGGCGCAGGTCGGCGGCGAGTTCAGGGTAACGCAGCAGGAAGAGCTTGTACGGCGGTGAGATGTTCTGCCCGTTCACCCGTACACCAAGATCGGCGTTGGTCTGGCTGAAGAAGCTCGAGGCGACTCCGTTCAGTTGCAGCGCCAGGCGGCCTCCGGCATCGATGCCCTGACTGCCGTTGAGCACCAGCATGTTGCCTTGCACGGTGGCCCTCCAGGCGCTGCCGGCGACCTTGATCTTCCCCACATCCGATGCGCTGAGCAAGGTACCGGGAAACTGCAGGCGAATGTCCGTGGCGGTGATCGCCGTGGTACTGGTCACCGTGAGGGTGTAGTCACCCAGGTCGGAACGGCCAATGTAGAGCTCGGGTTTGCGGGTGGAGTCGTTGAGGAACGTGGCACTGACAGCCATGGCGAATCTCCTTTGGTCTATCCGATCCTTACTCGTCCTTGGCGACGGGCCTCAGCTTCAACCAGCCATCCTCGGCGGTCTGCGGTGTGTAGGAGAACGCCGCGCGGTCTCCGACCTGGCTGGCCGCCAAGGGCTCGTCACGCGGCACCTGCACGCCGCCCTGCAGCACGCTGGTAGTCCACTCCCAGGTAAAGCCTGGCTCGGGTGGCAAGGGCAGGCTCAGGGCCTGATGACTGCGCAGGATCGGGTGGGTGAAGAATGTCACCTCGATGTTGCGCAACGCGGCGGCGCAGATATCCGGCGGTATGCCGATGGCCTTGACCGGCCACAGCCCCGTGGTGGCATGCACCCTGGCCCTGGGGTCGATCAGCAGGCTCAGGGGCGTTTGCGCCGGCACCCGCACATCGCGAAGGCCGGCGATCTGCGCCGCGGCATCGGCATAGGGCTGCGCCGGCGGGTCGAGGTTGGCGCGCAGGTTGAGGGTGATGGTGTCTGCCGCCGGCTGCGCGATACCGTCCACCGCCGGGCTGGGAGCAGCCGGCGCATAGAGCGTGGTGTAGGGCCCTTCGCTGTCGAGCAGGTAGGCGACGAGACCATCCTCGAGGTGGTCCCGGTCACCCAGCCTGACCGGGATACTCACGCCACCGATGGCGGCGTCGTCGCGCAAGCTCCAGTCGTAGACCTTGTCGTACTGGCCCGGCAGCAGGCGGGCCAGTTCATCGCTGCCGGTGGCCATGGCCGGCAGCCCCTGGACCTCGCAGCGCAGGCTGGCGCGCACCAATGCCAGGGGCTGGCCCATTAGCACCGCCTGGGCCTGGGCCGCCTGCTGGTCGTTGGGCAGGATGTAGGTGTGGGCATTGTCGATAGTCTCGAGCAACGCGGCGAAGAAGGCCCTGGGTTTGCCCAGGATGAAACTGGCCAGTTTGACCAAGTGCCGGTTGGCGTCGGCCAGGTCTTCGCGCATCGTCCGCGCCGGGTTGCCGGGGGCCGAATGCCAGGCGACCGCCTGCTGCGCGCCGAATACCCCGAGCGAGCCGAGTACCCGCCCATCGCCGGTGAACAGCATCAGCGCGTTCTCCAGGTAGTTGGGTACGATCCAGCCGCACAGCGGCGATGTGGACGGCAGCGGGTTCATCTGCACCTCATCGTCGGAGGCGCTCAGCCAACGAAACAGCAGGCGGCTCGGCTGGGCCAGCCGGGGCGCCAGGTAGCCCTTGCCGGCCTCGCCGTCCGGTGCCTGCATCTGCCAGGCCAGGGTGACTTTGTCGCGGTCTTCGAAACGCTCGGTGTCGACCAGCAGGCGCTTGCGCCCGAACGCATCCACTAGTTGCAACCTGGACAGGCTGAAGTAACCGGCGCGCAGCAGGTTGTACAGGCTCTCCTGGCTGATGGGAACTTGCCCGGTCTGCTCGCCAGCCGCCCAGGCCACGAAGTGCGTCAGGCTGTTGACGTACTGCGTGTTGTCGAACGTGTCGACCAGTGCCGTGGGGGTCGACTCTTCATCGTAGAACGGGTTGAACGGCTTGAGCTGCAGACCGGCCGCACGGGTGAGGAAGCCGGCATTGACGCCACTGAGCCCCTGCGCCAGCAGAGGTTTGTCCAGCAGGTACTGGACGATCGCCTGCAGGTCGGGGTTGTCATTGTGCTGCAGGTAGCGACGCAACTGCTCGATCAACGGTTCGGCGACCTTGGACGACAGCAAGATGCTGTCGGTCAGTTTCACCCGGCCAGCCGCAGCCTGCGGTGGCGTCTTGCCGAAGACCAGCTCGATTTCACGCGCGTCCAGCTGGAACTGCTCGGTGATATAGCCGGCGGCGTAGTCCGATGCACCGTCCCGACGGTGCTCGAACGGTACGTAGGTCGCCTCCCAGGTGAGGAACAGCGGCAGGAACGGATCCTGCCAGTCACGGGCATGGTTGAGCGCCAGGCCCTGCGGCGCCTGCCCTTGCCAGCGCAGGCTCAGGCCGCCGACGGTCTGGCTGGGGTTGTCGATGATCGGCAGCGCCTTCCACGGTGCGTCGGCATTCTGCGCCCAGGCCTGCTGGATTTGCGCCACCAGTGCTTGTTGCGCGGCCTGCACGTCGGCTGCAGACGCGCCATTCAGAGCCGAGGCGATCTGCGCGCAAAGCAAGGGGTCGAGCAGGCACTTCTCGCCCAGCAGGCGGCCAAGGTCGTCCAGCAGTGGCTGCAGATCGTGCGCCTCCGGACTGGCTGCGGGATTCACCGAAGGCACCGCCAGTGTCAGCGAGGCACGCAGAGCGCCAGCACCCAGGCTGGCGCTGGCATTGTCGACCTGCTCCAGCAACTGGCTGCCAAGACGACACGGCAAAAGCTTGACGTTGCCGTTACGCCGCGCGGGTTGCACGGTATCGCCGGTCACCACCATCACGGGCTCGTTGGGTTGCCAGAAGCGCGCGGCATTGGTGGTCTGCAGCTCGAACCCGGGGTATTGCTCGGACAGCAGCGCCACCAGGGTGTTGGCCTGGGCGACAAGCCGCCCGGCCAGGCTCGCTGCCGAGGCCTTGGTCAGATAGCGGCCATCGGTCGCCTGCTGCAGGAAGTCCTCCGGCCCGCAGCAGAACAGCGGAATGTTGCCGCTGGCCGGAGAAGCATCGGCAGCCTTGCCGAAAGCAGCCTCGAACTTCGCCCACAGGTCGAGGATCTGTTCGGCCAGGTAGCTGTTCAGTTGCGGGATGTCGAAAGGCACCGAGCCGCTCTCGTCGTAGAGGGCGGTGATGTACTTGTACCAGTCCATGAAAATCTGCTGGCGACACGAGACGATGACGTTGAGCAGCGCATCCAGCCGTTGCTGGTAACGGTTCAGGCTGTCGAGCTTCTCGGCCAGCTGATTGTGATCGTCGGGCAGGGTTGCCTGCGCATTGGCATAGGGCGTGGCATTGGCCGAACGCTTTTCGCGGATCATCCAGATGCGCCCGGACTGCAATGCACCGAAGCCGTTCTGATGCACCTCCTGCTCCAGCTGAACCAGGGTCAGGTCGCTGCCCACCCGCTCAAGCAGCCCCAGTTGCAACGCGTCGAGGAGAAACTCCAGGTTGTGCTCGATCGCCTCACTGTCGCCGCCCTGCCCGCCCGTCGCTCCCTGGGGTTTCCAGCTACGCCATTGTTCCTTGATCAGCGCGGCCAGTGCCGAGGAGCTGGAGCTGCCCAGGGCCGCGCGCACCGACTCGTCACGCTCGCTCACCGGCGCCAGGTAGCACTTGGGAAACCCGGGCTTCGCACCGGGCACGGCCGGGTTTTGCCCACGGGTGTCCCAAGGGATTTGCGCAGCCTGCGCGGTGTACAGGCAACGCTCCGGCAACTGCCCCGGCTGCGGGTTATAGGTCCACTGGTAGAAGCCTGCCACCACGTCGGCCAACAGCTGTTCGGCTGACAGGCGTTCGCTGTCCGGCGCCCGCTGGTTGTCGGCCTGGGCTTGGGCCAGCGCCTGGCGAAAGGTAGCGTCCTGCAACGGGTCGTCGGCCGCGTGGCTGTGCCAGCCACTGACCTGATAAGACACATCGAACTGCACGTTGCCCAGGCTGAAGCCTTGGCCCATGTCCAGGAAATTGTCGTGAAAACCGAAGACACTGGAGCAGTCGGGGTAATAGGCACTGAAGGTAGGCCCGCTGTTGCCCATGGCACTGACCGCGCCCAGGCTTTGCCCCGGCGCCATGTAGTTGCCGGCCGACAGCACGAACGCCGGCAGATGGCGCACGTCCAGCAGCCCCGCACCCGGAGCGTCGGGCTCCGGCTGCCAGGTCTTGAGCTCGAACACTCGGCCCATGCGTCGCGATGGTGGGTAATACGCCGCGCCGCCATTGCCGCTGACGTCGTAGCCGGGGGGCACGTCCCAGCCCACCGGCAGCGAGATGCTGTTGCGCTGGCTGGCAGGGTAATAGTCGGACACGTACTCCTGAGGCGTCATCAGGTAGTCGCTTTCGATCAGCCACTGCTTGACGTGCGTACCCTGCGCCCAGCGCAGGATCCGGGTAACCATCCAGCGGTTGGGGGCCGCGGGGTACTCCACCTCGCCCGAGGATACCTGGCGCCCCTGGGCGATACGGTCGGGCAGCGCCCAGTGCAGGTGAATGCCGGCCTTGAGCTGCTCAATGACATTCTGGCTCAACGGGTTGTAGATGTTGCTGCTGACGTTGGCCTTGCTCCAGGTGCCCGAATGCACGATCGCGCCATTGCGCCCGGGCTCGCGCCAGGGCAGGCCGTCATAGCCGGTGGTGGCGCCGGCGAACAATTCGTGGCTTTTGGTCACCAGGCTTGCATCGTTCGGGCTGACCCGCAGGGCCTGGACGTTCACGGGAATGATCAAGCTCATGCTGGCGATCCTGGACTGACGTTGAACGAAACGAGGCCAACCCCCTTGACCATCTGCAAGGCGAACTCGGAGGACGGCAGGTGATCGAAGCCGCTGTAGATGCCCTGTATGTAGTCGGCGTACTGCGGCCCATGCAGGTTGCGCGACAGGCGATACAAGCGCAGTTGCCGGGCTTGCTGCGCATCGCGCCAGGGCACCGGCTGAAACACATCGGGCACCTGGTCGCCGGCGGTATGGGCGGCGTTGGTGAAGTTGTAACGCAGGTTGATGGCCTTGGGCTGGCTGTCCGTCACGCCGAAGTGCAGGCCTTCGGCGGGCTCATGGATATCGACCGACCCCAGCGGCTGGCCGTCCAGTTCGAACAGGCACAGCAGCACGCCGGGCGCCAGGCGCTCGAAGCGCACGATATCCATGGCCTTGCCGTCGGGGGTGTAGGCGTTGACCTCGAGCCCCGGCCAACCCTGCACGACGTCCGAGCGCAACAGGAAGCCGCTGATCACGTCCATCTGTTGCTTTTGCACTGCCGCCTGCAGCCCCAGTGCCTCGCGGCGACTGACCGAGGCCTGGCCGGTGGCGCGGCGATCGACGCTGGCCTTGACCGCGACGTCGTGCACCACCGTGGGCGCGGCGTTGTTGCCGGTTACCGCGCGACCAATGCTCAAGGCGCCATCGAGCAGGCTCTGTACCCAGTTTTCGTCCAGGTAGAAAAAGCGGATCGACTCCGGGGGCAGCATGCGCTCGTCCGCCACCAGGTAGTTGAACGGCACGCCATCGAGCAGCTTCAGCCTGGCCAGCCAACCATAGATTTCGGGCGGCACCTCCAAGGTGGGCGCCTTGACCGCCAGCAGCAACTCGGGGTCGGCGAGCACATCGCGCTGCGTGCCCGCCCGCTCGACGCGGGCCTGGCCAAGGCTGACCGCTGCCAGCTGCGCCTCGCTGGCGGGCAGGAACGACCTGAGCATGGGCTGGACCAAGGTGTCATGGCGCACCTGCTGCTGGATCTCGTGCAGCGACTGCTGCAGCATCGCCGTCTCCATCTGCGCCGCGACATCCCGCAGGTTGTTGCGCCGCCAGTTGTAGAGCATCACCGCGAAGTGCTTGTCCTGCAGCGCCAGCAACTGGCCGACCTGCCAGGCTGCCGCATAGGAGATGTCGAACATCCCGGTATCCGGGTCGTAGCCGCTGGCGGCATCGGCGCTGGTCCATGTCGGCGGCACGGTGTTGCTCATGACCCGGTAGGGTGTCAGCGGCCCGCGGTACCAGGAAACAGTGTTGCCGGCGTCCCGGGTATGGTGGCCCAGCGCGGTGTAGCCCATCTCCAGCGCATTCCTGGCCTGGCGTGTCGCCTCCGGTTCGCCCGCCTGCGCGGCGGCGACCGGCAGGCCCAGGGCGAAGTTGCCGACGCCATCGACACTGCTGGCCTGCTTGGGGTTGAGTTCGAGCAGCAACTGCTCGAAACGCTTGCCGGTACCGGTCGAGGTGAACGACCAGCTGGTCAGTACCGCCAGGCGCATGAAGCCATCACGGGCGATGGGAAAGGCCGGTTCAGGGGGCAGGCTCACCGAGTCAGGCCAGCGCACCTGGCTGGCATCGTCCGAGGTGGCCGGATCGATCGGCAGGAATGGCTCCAGCGCTTCCAGCGACACCAGGTGCGCGATGCAACGCTTGGCGGTCTGCGGCAGGCGGCAACCGGTGACGATGGCGAAATTGGAGGTACCCGGCACTTTCGACAGATCGTTGCGCGAGGCCGGCACGCCGTTGACCGTCGCTTTGCGGGTGATCTGCACGTTGCGCACGTGGGCCATCATCTTCAGGTCATCCAGCGACGGCGCAACCCGCCAGAACAGCTCTAGCGGGATATCCAGGTAGTTGCAGGGGTCGTCGGCATGCTGGCCATAGTCCAGGTAGCGCTCCAGCTGCGTCGCATCGCTGCCGGCATCAAGGCCGGTGGCGGCGTAGAAGTAGGAGTAGCCCTGGGCGCCCTGCCCCGGTGGCCGCTTGAAGAACAGATCGCGCAACCTGCCAGCGCTGGGGCTGGCGCTGAACCCTTGCTGGCGGTAGGCGATTTCGTCGTCTTCGTCGAAGATCAACACCGCCAGCCAGGTCGGCACGTCCATGTCGTGCTGCTGATCGGGAAAGGCCACCTGTGGCTCGGCCAGGCTCGGCCTGCGCAGCCATGGCAGGGTCTGCTTGGTGAACACCACATGGGCCAGGGTATCGGTGTATTCGCCCTGGGTCTGGTCGGGCGGATACACCGCCTGGATATCGTTGGGATCGAGGCTGAAACGCGGCGCCTGCACGGTGAAGTGATACTGGTTGGCGTAATGCTGCTGCTCCTGCGACACCCGCTGCGAAACCGTGAACTGGTACTCGCCGGCCTCCAGGCCTGGCAGGTTGTGCTGGATGAACTTGACCTTCCCTTCGATGGGATGTTCGCGATTGTCAGTCACTGTCTGCCTCCAGCACTCAGGGATTGTCGAACATCGGCTTCCTCGCCGAGCAGGCCGATGGTCGGCCAGTCCCACAGCGGGTAACGGGCCAGGCGGGCGACGTCCAGCGCCTCGGCATCGAAATCGAAACCGAGGGTGTTCAGGCTGGCGAGCATGGCCTTGCGCTGGGTGACGACCGCCGGCGCAACCAGGTCGCTCAGCTGGTAGTCGCTGTTGCGTACCTGGGTGGTGTCGCGCACATAGCTGAGCACCGTGCCGTCATCGCTGAGGGTTGCGGCAAAGGTGTCGGAATCGGGTACGCGTGGGCTGTCCAGGCACCATGCGACCTGCTGCGTGGTGTTGAACAGCAGCGCCCAGAGATCGGCGTCCGCGGTGACCGCCGGATGACGGATCATCGGCGACAGCTGCAGCCCGCACAGGGTCGCGCCGATCATCCGTTCGCCGTTCAGCCCTGGGTCACGCCCCGCCCACAGCGCGGCCTGGGCATTCTGCAGGAGCAGGTCGATGGCCACTTCATCGACCGGCACGCTGTAGTTCTCTGGCTTCGCGTAGTCCTTGCCGGCGGGCAACCGGGTCAGTTGCAGTTGATGGTCGACATTGAACTGACCGGGCTCCAGCGCCATCGGCAACACGCCGAAGTCGGTGGTCCAGGCGCTGCTGCTGCGCGCAACGGGCGTGCTCGCAGGCGTGCCTGTGCCCAGGTAGGTGAACGCACCCTGCGCGGTGAACGGCGTATTGACGCGGAAGTCGTTGAACTGTGCGGTCTTGCTGGGGATGACCAGATTCGAGGCAAGGGCGAAATGGTTGGGGTCCAGCACCCAGTCGAAGAAAGCGCCGCTGTCCTGGGCCTTGAGGTCGCTGACCAACCCCTGCTGGACCATGCCCTTGACCAGTTGGACCGGCTCGGCGGCTGGCGCCGCATCCCGTCTTCCGAGCAGCGCTTCGTGGCGCTCCTGGCCGTTGGCCGCAGGCAGGAAGGACGTCTTGAAGTCCTCCCAGCTGACCGGGTCGGGCTTGGACCGGCTGCTGCCGAAGCGCACGCTGAAGCTGATGATGTCCAGGTCCACCGTGGCCACGCCGCCGAACTCGGGGCCCCAGACGCCCAGTTCGACGCCGACGTGAATGGTGATCTTCACCGTGACGAACAGCAGGTTCGCCTTGAACGAGGCACCCAGGTGGATATAGGCATCGGCAGCGTAATGGAAAGGCCGCCACCCCAGCAGGAAGTCGATACCCACGCTGAACCAGGCGCTGATCGGTCCAGACTCCCAGGTGGCCTGGACGTTGAAGCCGGCCATCAATGTATGTGACAGCAAGGCGAAGTAGCATTCGCCCTTGAGCACCAGCGGCCCGGTCTCGTACACCATCTGCAGGCGCGGCACGCTGGGGAAATGCTTGGGTTTGACGAAGCGCGGGCTGTAGCCGCCGAGGGAAACCAGGAACTCGCCGGCGTGCTCGCCGGCGTACCAGGTGTAGAAGGCGAATCCACCGCTCACATGGCAGAGCCCGGCATAAATGAATGAAGCCGGGGTCAGTCGGCCATCCACCGCGATCAGGCCACTGCTCGACTCGAAACGCGCCTCCAGCGCTACTTCGAGGTAGGCGATCGGTTGCGGCGCGCCTTTGGGTACCGTCACCCGGGCAATCCCCAGCAGCGCGACTTCCAGGGATACCCCGAAGGACACGGTCAGCAGCGCGGTGGCGTCGACCATCTCGAACGAGGTGAAGTCGATGCCGGCGGCGACCCAGTACTCCCCTGCCTGCGGGTGGATGTACGAGGCCGTCTTGGCCAGCGTCTGTTGCAGCACCTCGCCTGGCGCCTGGGTACCCAGGGTGGTCGGGAAGCTGTTTTCCGGCCGTTTGTTGTTCTGCGGCAGCAGCGGGTAGCTGGTCAACTGATCGATACTGGGCAGCGTCAGGCTGCGATTGATGCCGAAGCCGCCGGCCAACCCGGTCACGAAGAAGAACGGCGGGCCACCCAACGGCTGCTGCAGGCGCACGAAGATGAAGAACGAACTCTCGTCGGGCGCATAGCCGCCGATCGCCGACAGCGAGAAGGTCGCCACGCTGACCCGCGCCTGCCCCAGGAAGTCGCGGCCAAGGCGCAGAAAACCACCGGCAATGCTCAATGGCCCGGCCTGCAGGCCGAGGCTCATGCCATCCAGTTGCGCGCTGATATCCAGATCACCGCTCTTGCTGCTCGGCAGGCGGAACCCCAGCCCCAGGCCTTGCAGGTCGAACGACAGCATCGCCAGGCTGAAGCCGGCATCCAGCAACAGCCACACCCTGCCGTCTTCGTAGCGCACACCGATGCGCGCCAGCGACACCGGCCCGATCGACTTGCCCACGGTAAGCCAGGCGGCATTGCCGGCCGGTGGCCTGGCCGCTGCCGTGGCATCGACCTCGGCCTTCACTGGCGCGGTGTCGCCACCTGCGCTCATCGGTAACGCCGTGCCGCCGAGTTCGATGTCGGCGGCAAAGTTGAAACCGCTGGCAAACGCCTGCGCAGTGCCCTTGGCATCCTTGGGCAAGGGCAATTGCGCCGGCACTTTGGCCTGGGCGAGCAGTGCATTGAGCTGCTCCACCTGATCGGCACTCAAGGCCTCGGCGCAGAACAGTGCCTGGACATTGCGGATGCTGCCCAGGCGATCGTCGGTGAAAACCTTGCCCACCAGCGGCAGGTCGGCCAACGACAGCTCGAACCCCAGCAGCATCTGGAACACATAGTTCGAGTTGCTGGTGCCGGTCTTCGGGTCTTGCGACTTGAGGGCGACGAAGGTCCCGGTGCCATAGTTGGCCGAGGTCGCCGAAAGCAGCACGGTGTGTACGCCCATGTCATAGACGAAACTGGCCTGGGACAATGCCAGGTCGAGCTCAGGAGGAATGGCCGGCACGCTGAAACCCAGTGCCTCGGTGATGTCGGCGAACTGCAGGTAGTCGTTGTCGCGGGCCTCCCAGTGCGCCCGCAGCTTCAGGTCCGGCTGGGTGCCGGCGTCGAACGTCAGGTCAAACGTGAAGTTCTGCCGCCCCACCAGGAAACTGCCGCTGAGCGCTACCGAGGCGCCGGCACCGGTCTTGCTGAAGACCACCGACAGTTGCGCATCGACCTGGGTATCCAGGAGCAGGAACTGCGTGCGTACGGCACCCAGCACGGTATAGCTGTAGCTTGCTTCGCTTTCTTGCACGGACACGCCGAACTGTTCGAAGACGATCTCGCTCAATGCCGCCGGCACCGGTACCGTGCCACCAACCACGCCCTTGACGATATCGCCCAGCGTGACGCTCTCGGTCATCCGGCCACTGATCAGGTCGATATTCCAGGCGCCCGCCTGCCTGGCCAGCGACACCGTGAATGCGAACGTGGTATCGAACAGCTGTGGCAGGAAGCGCGCAGAGGCCTGGATCTCGACCTGGGTGCTGGCTTTCGGCCCGCTGGGCTCGTTCAACCTCACCGACAGGGTCAGTGCCTGCAGCGACAGTACGCTGGGGATCAGCGTCCAGGGCGTCTGCGTATGGATGGCCAGCGACACCGAGCTGACCGGCGCCGCCCTGTTCGCCAGCACCATGCGATACGCGCTCAAGCCGACATCTTCGAACACTTGGCTCAAGGATCGCGGAATGTAGTCTTCGTAGTGCTGGCCGCCGGGCAGACTGCGGATGAGGTCGCCGGCATTGAACTGGGCTCCCGGCACTGGTTGCGCAAAGAGCAGCAGCGTGTCGAGCGTCTGCGGGATTTCGATGCCACAGTCGAGCTTGCCGTCGAACACTGACGACACCGCGAAGCCGAACGCCTGGATCTGGTTGCTCGGTTCGCTGATGCTGACACTGACCGCCGGTGCGGACAGGCTGAGTTTCCAGTCGCCCACACCAACGGCGAACACGCTGTCCGACACCGGCGCCCGCAGCCGCAGGATCGGGTAATGCGCCTTGGCATCCGGGGCAAAAGGCCCGTAGAAACGATAGGATGCACTGCCCACCAGGTCGCCGAGGATGGCCCCCACACCGCTGATCTCACGCAGATCCAGCATCGACAGGAAGTTTTGCCCCGCGGCCAGGCCGACCGTGCCGCCATCGTCGGCCGACCAGCGAAATGCAGGCTGCGCAACGCTGGTATAGATGAAGCGCGGCGTGGTCGGCTGGAGCAGGCTGAAGGGAAAGAACGTCATGGCCGGGAAACTAGTGGCCAGCGTCCACCCCGACGGCATGAGCGCTTCGACGATCACCGCCACCACCCCCTGGCTGATGTTGAAACTCAGCTGGACGCTCACCTCGGTGACACCGAGCAGTGCCGACCGCCCTCCGCTCACGCTTACCACGCCCTGCTCGGGCCCGCTGACGCCGCTGGGGCGAAGCCCTTCGACCGAAAGCGCGGCGCCGCCGTCGAGCCCGAAGGCGGTACCGATGCTGGCAACCTCGTCCGCCTCGAGCAGGCGTGTGTCGAGTACCAGCTTGCCGGTTCCGGCTACCTGCTTGCGCAGCTCACTTGCCAGTTGGTCGATATTCACGGTCGGCTCCTGCTCACGTGACATTGGTCACTTGCTGAGCGTTGTCATTGGGCTTGAACAAGCGGCTGGGAGTGGCACCCGCGAGCTTGACGCCGACGGCCATGATCGACTCCACCGCCTGGCAGATCGCGCGATTGCGCACCTCGGCATTACCTACCTGCGCGGCCATGACCGAGGCCGGGAACACCTTGTCGACGATGAAGGTCTTCAACGCCTGGGGCGTGGCCGCGCCATTCTGGTCGACCACCTGCTGCAGCCCTTCGGTGATTGCGTACCAGCGCTCGTAGTTGTAACGGATGCGGCCAAGCAGCTCGGCACCTTCGTCATTGTCATAACCGGTGGTGGTCTGCTTGAGGATGGTCGTCTCGGTGGCGATGCCAAAGGCGAACTTGTTGGCGAGCAGGTAGTTGGTGATGCTGGTGTCTTCTGCCGAGGCGATGAAATAGGGGCTGAAGTTGAGGTTGTTGCGGTCCAGCCAGTCGATGTCCCACAACACCGCCTGCTGCAGCACGCGGTCCTTGCGAAACGCCGCTGCCGCGTATGTGCCGGGCTGCTGGCCCAGCAACTTTTTACCCTTGAATTTCGCGGCGATGCCGTCGCTGGTGTCGGTGGCCGTTTCGCTGCCAAAGCCCAGGCCGACAAGACCGAGGGCCGCACTCGCCGCTTCCGCCGCCTGCAGGCCCTTGAAACTGTTGAGGTGGTACACGTTGTCGTCCACCAGCCAGGCGCGATTCCAGCGATTGGCGCAATCGCGGCGCAGCCGCTTGGCGAACTCGATGGCGGCGTAACGGCTGGCGCCGAAGCCGACATAGGGGTAATCGCCGCCGTCCTGCCAACCGGCGTCGTTGCGAAACGACCAACCGATCACATGCAGGTTGGTCACACTGTTCAGGGCGTCCCGGTATTTGCCGTACTCCAGCTCATGGACGATGACGTATACCCGCCGATTGACATCGTTGACCCGCGGGGGAAAGTACCAGGCCGGCACTGGCCGCTCGTTGTCCTTGGATTCGACGTTCGGCCGGGCGAACGCCTGCGGGTCGGAGATGTTGCTGAAATGACCGATCTCCAGCTGTTCCAGCAGCGCCTGGCCGCGCGCGAAGCCTGAAGCGATCCACGCGCTGCGGTTGCTGGAGATGACCAGCAATGGCGGCAACGAGGCAGCGTTGTTCTCGGCGGCGCAGATCGCCCCCCAGCCGCCCCCGGTGGAAAAGTCCAGTGCCCTGGGCACCTTGCCGGTATCGCGGAGCACATCGATGCGGCCATTGACCAGTGCCTGGCAATCGTCCTTGTCACCGCTCGCCAGGGCCGGGGTCTCGACCGGCTGGTACTTCTGGCTGACCAGGTTGCCGCCGTAATTGTTCTTCACGCGCAGGGTAATCGCCATGGGCAGTCCTGACCTTGCGAGGAGTTGGGGAGCGCAGGGCCGCGCGCGCGGCCCTGCGCCAGTGGGCTAGGCGCCGGCCTTGGCGACCGCGACCACCTGGGTCAACGACACGTTGAACTTCTCGAGCAGCTTGGCCTGCCCGCCCTGGCCGCTCGGCGGGTCCTGGACGATCTGCAAGGTGAAGTCGGCGCTGAGCTGGCCACTGGGCGGCACCGGCGCGACATAGTAGGCCGTGACCTGGCTGACATAGTTGGCCGGCAAGGTCGCCGGGGTGCCGTAGAACTTGCCGTTGGCCAGTGCCGACTTGCCGATGGAGATGATGTCGCCGTTGGCATCCGGGGTCTCGAAGACGAAGTACATCTCGGCGTCGGGGTCGAACCGCGAAGCCGACAGCGTGACCGTGACATCCACCGGCTTGGCATTGTTAAGGGCCACCTTGCTCGACCAGCCGAAGCCGGTGGCCGGAGTCGGCGGTTTAGGTGGTACCGCGAGGGTGTCATAGGCAGCGTTGCCCGCCTCGACGATCGCCTCGTGTAACGGGGTGAAGGCACTGCCCGTCGGCGCCGGGTGATTGGCGTCGGTGATGAAGGCGATCAGGCTGTAGGGCGCGCCCTGCACCGGGGCCGCGACATTGCCGAACAGGAACGGGATGTCGGTGACGGCCACCGCCTGCCCTGGCGCGCTGATGCTGACGGCATTGTTCTGGTCCTGGGTGCTCAAGCGCTTCCAGAACGGTTTGGTGTCGAGGGTGTCGGCGCTGCAGTACCACAGCTGCACAGTGCCGACTGCGGTCTTGCCGCTGTCCTTGCCCAGGTTGCGGGCGCGCACATACACGTAGTTGGTGCCGTGGTAGTCGACGTCCTGCGAGAAGGGCTGGTCGTAGCACTCGGCGAAGCTGCTCAGCTCTGCGGCAGTGGCAGGCGCGAGACGCGTGATGATATCGGGCGAGGCATCGGTGGGCGGTGTCTTGCCGGGCGAGGTCTGGGCCAGGTTGTTGCGGATGAACAGCCAATCGTAGTCATGAGACATGTCGCGATCCTCCTTGAATGAGCGTTGGCTTCAACGGAAACCGCCGTTGGGGATGGTGGCGTTGGAACCGATGATCGTCACCAGGGTCGGCTCGACGCTCAACTGGTCCGAGATTTGGTTCAGCAACTCGCGGTAGCCCCGGTAGCCGACATACCGCCGGCCGTTGCGCGGATGGACGAAGACGCTGTGCTCGTCGAAGTTGCAGCGTTCGTAGTGATCTACCAGGTTGCCGTCCTGGCGCAACAAGGGTTCCAGACTTTCCTTCATCGCGGGCGACAGTTCCGGGGCATTGGTCACCACGAACTGCATGCTGAAGTTGTCAGGCTTGGGTTTGCCCTTGAAGTTGATGTAGAAGGTCACGAGGCCCATGTACCCGCCCTGGATCTTGACGGTAGTGCCGACGATGAACTTGGGATTGATATTGGGATTCGGCGCACCCGGTTTGTTCGGCACCGGGGTGTCCCCCACAGCGATGCTGTCGCCCCACTTGGTGTTGTTGTTGGCGAAGAAACCTACCTCGGCGCCGACCGGTACATTGGTCACGTGCAAGGTGCAGCTGAGCAGCGCATCGTCCCAGGTCTGGTTCATCGGAACCTGCTGCTCATAGACATCCGCAGCGCTGGTCGCCTGGATGTTCACGTTGTGCCAGCCCAGGTTGCGGTTGGCGTAGATCCAGGCGGCGTACTGATCGACGCTGGAGTTCACTCCGGATGGGAACTGGGCCTGGACGGCGTCGAAACTGTCGGCAACGATCGCCACCAGGCAATGGTGCTCGGTGGTCAGCGGTTTCCAGGTGAAGGCGTTGGACGCGACGATGTCGCCCGGGCCTGCCGAGATCGTCTGAAATCTCTGGGTGACCTCTTTGGTCTTGCCGGGGTTGTCCGGGTCAGGCACGACCGAGACGTAGGTCATCAGGCTGTCCTGGTTGTACCAGACGTTCGGCGCCAGGAACACGCTCTGCGGCACCTGGAACAGATACAGATTCTGAGTGACGTTGTGGTCGCTGACGTTCTTCGCTCGCACATAGAAGTTGTTGGTGTAGTACTCCTTGACCTGTTCATCGAAGGCCTGGTTGTACTTCGAGACCATCTCCTGGGTGGTCAGGGCGGTCTGCCCGGCCACTAGGATGTCGGGACTGCCGGTCCAGCTCCCGGCGCGCGGCAGCTTGCCGGTATCACCGAGGTTGTTGCGAATCAGAAAATCGTTTTTCACAGCCATGGGGAAGCCTCACATCGAAACGGTGAAAAATCGAAGTGATGACAACTGTCAGGAAGACGCCGCCGGGGAGGCGCCGCCGTGCAACATCACAGTGGGGACTTGCAACGGGTCAACGGCTGTCGAAGCGCACGGTCCGACAGGTGCTGCAAGTGGGGAAAAAGAGGATTGGGCGAGTCGTTGAAGAGCGCATCTTCGGCCTCCATGGCCTGGATCGGTGGTCCGAACACCCGGTGATGGCCGGGCTCCCTTGCGATTCGTGACAGCTGATCACCCGGTGAGCGGGCTGATAGGCGAAGTGCCAATGACACTAGCAAAGCGCTATCACCCTGTCGAATTTTCTGTAGGACAATTGGTAGCCGTCCGTCGGCTCGATTGAACCTTTTGTGTAGGCGCCTAGAAATCCACCTTGCCGCGACCTGCCTTGATCGAGCCGCGCCTGGATTTCGTGTCGAGACGGCGGGTCTTCGAACCCAGGGTCGGCTTGGTCGGCCGGCGCTTTTTCTCGACCTTGGCCGCGCCGATGATCAACTCGGCCAGGCGCGCCAAGGCGTCCGCGCGGTTCTGCTCCTGGGTGCGGTACTGCTGGGCCTTGATGATTAGCACGCCGTCGGCGGTGATGCGGCTGTCACGCAATGCCAGCAGCCGCTCCTTGTAGAAGGCGGGCAGCGATGAGGCTGCAATGTCGAAGCGCAGATGCACGGCGCTGGAAACCTTGTTGACGTTCTGGCCACCGGCGCCCTGCGCGCGAATATGGCTCAGCTCGATCTCGGCGTCCGGCACCTGCACGTTGTTGGAGATGGTCAGCATGGTGTGCCTCTTGTGATAGCCCGGCCATTATCACATCTCCTCGGCGTCATTGCCGCGCCATGTGCCGCCGGTATTGCCTGGCACGGGCGGCGTCGGTCCATTGCTGGCGCAGCAGCGCCCACCAGGGCGCCACCTGGGGATCCGGCGCCTTGGCTTCGCTCAGCCTGCGCAGCTGGAACTTGACCATGGCCATGTTGCCCAGCGAGGCCAGCGCCTTGTTCTTCCAGGTAATCGGGCGCAGTTCCGGCACTGCCTCCTCCCCCGCCTGCCAGTCACGGGGCAAGGCCGGCGCGATGGCCAGCGCGGTGCCGATACCGACCATCTCGACGCCGCTTTGCACCACTTGCTCGGCCACTGGTCGGCGGCGGATGCCGCCGGTGACCATCACCGGCATCTTCGCCACCGTGCGGATGTCCCGGGCGAACTCCAGGAAATACGCCTCGCGCGCCAGCGTGCGGCCATCCCGGGCCTGGCCCTGCATCGCCGGGGCTTCGTAGCTGCCACCGGACAATTCCACCAGGTCGACCGCCAGCTCATTGAGCAAGGCCACCACCTGCCGCGCATCGTCTGCACTGAAGCCGCCACGCTGGAAGTCCGCCGAGTTGAGCTTGACGGCCACGGCGAAGCCGGGCGACACCACCGCACGCACCGCCTTGACCACCTCCAGCAGCAGTCGCGCACGATTTTCCAAGGTGCCACCCCACTGGTCGGTGCGTTGGTTGCTCAGGGGCGAAAGGAACTGGCTGAGCAGGTAGCCATGGGCCGCGTGGATTTCCACCCCACTAAAGCCTGCCTGCTCCCCCAGCCGCGCGGTGTTGGCAAAACGGCGGATCACATCTTCGATCACTTCGTGGGTCATCGCCCGCGGGGTGGAAAAATGCCTGGACATGCTGCCCAGCTCCAGCGCCACGGCCGACGGGCCCCAGGTCTCCTGGCCCAGGCTCGCGGGCATCTGCCGGCCGGGGTGATTGATCTGCAACCAGAACTGCGCGCCCTTCGAACGACCGATGGCGGCCCACTGGCGAAAACGCTCCAGGTGCCGGTCATCTTCCAGCACAACGCCGCCGGGGCCGGTCATGGCGCGGTTGTCGACCATGACGTTGCCGCTGATCAGCAAGCCGGCCCCGCCCTGCGCCCAGGCCTGGTACAAGCGCATCAGTCGGTCGGAGGGCGCATGGTCGGCATCGGCCATGTTTTCTTCCATGGCAGCCTTGGCGATGCGGTTGGGGATGACCGCGCCATTGGGCAGGGTCAGGGGGGAGAACACGTCCATCGGCGTTACCTCAACAAAGTTCGTGCCGCAGACGTTAGCTTTAAAGTCAACTTTAAGGTCAAGCCCTGATGCGGGGAAAAATTCAGCATTGACTCTCAAGTTGGGTTGAACGTTAGGGTGATTACGCAGCCCCGACATCATCCATCCTGGAGATACAGCACCGTGAAACTCGGAACCGCCACCGCCTTGGCCGGCGCCCTGCTGATGCCCGTCACCCACGCCGCCAACGGCCTCCCTGAGCATGCCGCTACCACCCAGATCGACATCGCCGGGCACCCGGTGCCCGTGCTCAAGGGCGGGCTGTACGACCGTTACCGCTCCAACCCGCCGCTGGCGGTGATCCAGGCCGAGGCGCCGGATATCGACCTGAGCTGGTTCAAGGGCCTGGAGAAGACCCGGGTCGACATGGGTTTCGAGTCGTACTCACCGAACTTCTACTACCGCAACAGCCGTGTCACCGCCGTCTACACCGCCGATCTCGAACGCCTGCGGGCACTGATGCCCGCCGCCGTGCTGGAGCAGGTGCAACCCCTGCAGGTCTGGCCTGGGCGCGGCCTGGTGGCGTTCACTGCCTACACCTACGACTACTGCGACAACGACAGCTACAACGAGGTTGCCCTGTCGATCATCACCAACAAGCCCGGCAAGGCGAACCTTGGGCCCGTCTCTCTGGTCGGGCAGTCGATGGCCAAGGATTTCTGGGGCTATGTGCTCAAACTGCCGGTCAACACCGAGCTGGCACGGGTGCGCGGCGTGGTGGGCTACAACCTGCCCAAGTGGCTGACCGGGATCGACCGGCGCGAGGACGCCCAGGCGGTAACCTACGATATCGTCGATGCGCGGTCCGGCAAGGTGGACGTGGTGTTCAGGGCCAGGAAGCTCGACGGGTTGTCCGACGAGCCAGGCCTTGTCACCAACAGCTTCACCAACCTCGATCACCAGGGCCGCCTGGCCTTTGGCTACGCCACCTCGCGGCAGGTCAGCCATGCCTCGAGCATGAAGGCCGATTCGGCGGAACTGGTGCTGGGGGATGGCGAACTGTCGCGCTATATCCATGATCTGCAGCTGGGACGGATGGTCAAGTACGAGTATGTGCCCGAGTTCCAGAGCGCGCTGTATGCGCCCAAACCATTGGCGGCGCTTGACTGAAACGACGCAGGCACCCTGTGGCAGCGGCGCTGCTACAGGTCCGCTCCGCGCCGCGCCTTTTCCTGGGCCATTTCCTCACGCAGCCGCTCCAGCACCCGCTGTGAGTTGTCCGCGCACTGCATGCCTTCGGGCTTGCTTTCTATGCTTTCGATCACCAGCAACAACTGCGCCTTGTTGCGTGCCAGGCGCTCCTGAAGGCGTTCGATCTCCTCGACCTTGCGCCTGAGCCCGCCCAGCAGTTCATCGTGCTGCCAGCCCTTGGCCTTGGCCGGCAGCAACCGGCGGATCTCCTCCAGCGAGAACCCGGCGGCCTGGGCGTTGGTGATCATCTCCAGCACCCACACGGCATCGGCGTCGTAGTCGCGGTAGCCATTGGCCTTGCGCTCGACCGAGCTGATCAGCCCACTGGCCTCGTAGAAGCGGATACGCGACGGGGCCAGGCCCGTGAGCTTGGCCAGCTCTCCTATTCTCATGCGGCACCTTTGCAATTGCATTGACCTTGAAGCGCACTTTAATCCTAGAGTTGTCCGGTGGCCAGTGGACCCTCACTTGCCCGCCTTCACTAGCTCCACACCCTAGAATCAGGAGACGCGAAATGGCATACGTCACAACCCCGGAAGGACTCGAGATCTTCTACAAGGACTGGGGCCCACGGGACGCCCAGGTGATCTTCTTCCATCACGGCTGGCCGCTCAGCGCCGACGACTGGGACGCGCAACTGCTGTTCTTCGTCGCCGAAGGCTACCGCGTGGTCGCCCATGACCGTCGCGGCCATGGCCGTTCGAGCCAGGTCTGGGACGGCCACGACATGGACCACTACGCCGATGACGTGGCTGCGGTGGTCAAGCACCTGGGTGTCGCGGGGGCGTTCCATGTCGGGCACTCCACCGGCGGTGGCGAGGTGATCCACTACATGGCCCGCCATCCCGAGGACAAGGTACCCAAGGCCGCCATCATCGCCGCCGTGCCGCCGCTGATGGTCCAGACCGCCAGCAACCCCGGCGGGCTGCCCAAGTCAGTGTTCGACGACCTCCAGGCCCAGCTCAAGGCCAACCGCGCGCAGTTCTACCACGATATCCCGGCGGGGCCGTTCTACGGTTACAACCGTCCCGGCGCCAAGGCGGACCAGGGGGTGATCCTCAATTGGTGGCGCCAGGGCATGATGGGCGGCGCCCAGGCACACTACGACGGCATCGTCGCGTTCTCCCAGACCGATTTCACCGAATCGCTGAAGAAGGTGACGGTGCCGGTGCTAGTCATGCATGGCGACGACGACCAGATCGTGCCCTACGACAATTCGGGGCCACTGTCGGCCAAGCTGCTGCCCAAAGGCACTCTGAAGACCTACAAGGGCTATCCCCATGGCATGCCCACTACCCACGCCGACGTGATCAACCAGGACCTGCTGGCGTTCTTCCGCAGCTGACAGGCCCGGGCGGCGTCACCCCTGGCGCCGCCCCTTGCCGCGCGCGGCCTTCTGCGCGGTCGAGTCATGTTGCGTGCCGCTGGAGCCATCGGGTCGATGGGCGTCGTTGTCGCGCTCGGCCTCGCCCGCCGGGCGCGGCTGGCGACGATCTGGCTGCTGCTGTTTCATACACATCTCCTAGCCTTTGCTGTGTTCCGGCGAAGTCGGTCCGCTGCCACGCTTGATGCCTCGCGGCCCGGCGACACCCCAGATGGCCAGCCCGATTACGGGGAACACCACCAGCAGCAGCGACCACAAGACCTTCACGCCATCGGACTTGTCGCTGCGAAACACGCTGACGATCGCCCACAAGTCGACCAGCAGGATGATCGCCACCACGGCGATCCAGAAGTACGTCACGGGGTCGCTCATGACCCATCCTCCTCTTCCAGGCGCCTGCCCGAGATGGACACGACCGCCTTGAACAGAGGAAGCCACGAATGTCCGCAAAGTTCAGCGCGGAACCTGCGCCTGGGATGAACGGGCGCCGTGCCTGCAACGAACTATGAACCTGACGCGCCTGCCGACGCTCTGAGCTGTTAACCCCCAGGCCAAGGTGAGCCATGGAGCTGATCGTCGCGCGCCCCGAAGGGCTGTACTGCCCACCCGGTGATTTCTACATCGACCCCTGGCGGCCGGTCGACCGGGCGGTGATCACCCACGCCCACGGCGACCATGCCCGGCGCGGCAATCGCCACTACCTCGCAGCGGCGCCCGGCGCCGGGATACTGCGCGCCCGGCTGGGCGAGGACATCGACCTGCAGACCCTGCCCTACGGCACGCCGCTTGCGCACCACGGCGTGACCCTGAGCTTTCATCCCGCCGGCCATGTGCTCGGCTCGGCCCAGGTGCGCCTGGCATACCGCGGCGAGGTGTGGGTCGCCTCCGGCGACTACAAGGTCGAGCCGGACGGCACCTGCGCAGCCTTCGAACCGGTACGCTGCCACACCTTCATCAGCGAATCGACCTTCGGCCTGCCGATCTACCGCTGGCAAGCCCAGGCCTGCATCTTCGCCGACATCGACGCCTGGTGGCGCGCCAATGCCGCCGCCGGGCGTCCGAGCGTGCTGTTCGCCTACGCCTTCGGCAAGGCCCAGCGTATTCTCCACGGCATCGACGCCAGCATCGGCCCGGTGCTGGTGCATGGTGCGGTGGAGCCGCTGAACCAGGTCTACCGCGCCGCCGGTGTACGCCTGCCGGAAACCCTGCCCGCAACGGCGACCAGCAAGGGCGACCCATTGCTGCGCCAGGCGCTGGTCCTCGCCCCGCCCTCGGCGGGCGGCAGCACCTGGATGCGCCGCTTCGGCGACTACAGTGACGCCTTCGCCAGCGGCTGGATGCTGCTGCGCGGGGCACGGCGCCGGCGCGGCGTCGACCGGGGCTTCGTGCTCTCCGACCACGCCGACTGGCCCGGCCTGCTCTGGGCCATCGAGCAGAGCGGCGCCGAGCGGGTGATGGTCACTCACGGCCAGGTCAACGTGCTGGTTCGCTACCTGACCGAGCGCGGCCTGGATGCCCGAGCCTTCCAGACCGAGTACGGCGAGGAAGACGACAGCCTGGAGCCAAGCGCCTGATGAGAGCCTTCGCCGAACTCTACGCCCGGCTCGATGCCACCACCTCGAGCAATGCCAAGCTTGCCGCGCTGCAGGACTATCTGGCCGCCGCGCCACCGGCCGATGCCGCCTGGGCGGTGTACTTCCTCGCCGGCGGGCGCCCCCGCCAGGTGGTGCCGACCCGTGTGCTGCGCGACCTGGCAATTCGCCTGTGCGACCTGCCCGAGTGGTTGTTCGAGGAGAGCTACCAGGCGGTCGGCGATTTCGCCGAAACCGTTTCGCTGTTGCTGCCAGAGTCCACCCAGGTCGCGGATGAAAGTTTGCAGTGGTGGCTGGAGCAACTGCTGCCGTTGCGCGGCCTGCCCCCCGAGGAGCTGGCGCCGCGCTTGCAGGCGCTGTGGACGCGACTCGACCGGCAAAGCCTAATGGTTAGCCTCAAGCTGCTCACCGGTGGTTTTCGCGTCGGCGTCTCGAAGCTGCTGGTGACCCGCGCCCTGGCTGCGCTGGCCGGAGTCGACGCCAAGCGCGTGGCGCAGCGCATGGTCGGCTACACCGACCTCGCGCACCAGCCGACGCCCCAGCGCTACCTGGCGTTGATCGCCCAGGAGTCGGCCGAGGAACATGCCCAGCGCGGCGGCCAGCCCTATCCGTTCTTCCTGGCGCACCCGCTACAGGAGCCGCTCGAGCGCTTCGACGCGGTGCTCGGCCCGCCCCAGGAGTGGCTGGTGGAATGGAAGTGGGACGGCATCCGTGCCCAGCTGGTGAAACGCGATGGGCGTGCCTGGCTGTGGTCGCGGGGCGAGGAGCTGATCACCGAGCGTTTTCCCGAGCTTGCGCAACTCGCCGCCGCGCTGCCCGACGGCACCGTGCTCGATGGCGAGCTGGTGATCTGGAAGGCGCCACCCGACAGCGGCGAACAGGCATTTGGCGTCCAGCCGTTCGCCCTGCTGCAGCAACGCATCGGGCGCAAGACCTTGGGCAAGAAGCTGCTGGACGAGTTGCCGGCGGCGCTGCTGGCCTACGACCTGCTGGAATGGCAAGGCGAAGACTGGCGCAGCCGCAGCCAGGACCAGCGTCGGGAGCAGCTAGAGGTGCTGGTCGATAGCATCGGCGATGCGCGCCTGCGCCTGTCGCCGCGCGTGACCGGCGCCGACTGGCAGGCGCTCGCCCGCCAGCGCGAAGCCTCGCGCCAGCTGGGTGTCGAGGGCATGATGCTCAAGCGCCGTGACTCGCTGTACGGCGTGGGCCGTACCCGTGACCTGGGCCTGTGGTGGAAATGGAAGATCGACCCGTTCAGCATCGACGCGGTGTTGATCTATGCCCAGCGCGGCCATGGCCGGCGCGCCAGCCTGTACAGCGACTACACCTTCGCGGTATGGGACGACAGTGCCCCGGGCGAGCGGGTGCTGGTGCCCTTTGCCAAGGCCTACTCCGGCCTCACCGACGAAGAGATGCGCAAGGTCGACGCCATCGTGCGCAGGACCACGGTGGACAAGTTCGGTCCGGTACGCAGCGTCACCCCAACCCTGGTGTTCGAACTGGGCTTCGAAGGCATCGCCCTGTCCAAGCGCCACAAGAGCGGCATCGCGGTGCGTTTCCCACGCATGCTGCGCTGGCGCACCGACAAGACCATCGAACAGGCCGACACGCTGGCCACCTTGCAGGGGCTGCTGTGATGGCCAAGCACCGCCAGCCTTCCAGCCGCTGGTTCGCCGAGCGCGGCTGGAAGCCGTTCACCTTCCAGAAGGCCGTCTGGCAAGCCGTGGCCGAGGGCGAATCGGGGCTGCTGCACGCCGCCACCGGCGCCGGCAAGACCTATGCGGTGTGGTTCGCCGCGCTGGATCGTTTCGCCGGGCAGTGTGCCTCCCTGCCCGCACCATCACGTCGCGGCAAGCCTGCCATGGCGCCGCTGACCCTGTTATGGATCACCCCCATGCGCGCCCTGGCCACCGACACGGCCAGGGCGCTGCAGGCCCCCCTGGATGACCTGGAGATCGCCTGGAGCATCGGCCTGCGCACTGGTGACACCGGCAGCGCCGAACGCGCCCGCCAGGCACGGCGCCTGCCCAGCGCCCTGGTCACCACCCCGGAAAGCCTGACCCTGTTGCTGACCCAAGCCAATGCGCGCGAGGCGTTCGCCGGCCTGCGCATGCTGGTGGTGGACGAATGGCACGAGTTGCTCGGCAACAAACGGGGCGTGCAGTTGCAACTGGCCCTCGCCCGCCTGCGCTGCTGGCAGCCATCGCTGCTGGTCTGGGCACTGTCCGCCACGCTGGGCAACCTGGAGCACGCGCGGCAAGTGCTGATGCCGGCAGGCCGCCTGGTGCAAGGGCACGACGCCAAGGAGCTGCGCATCGACACCTTGCTGCCGGCCGCCATCGAACGCTTCCCCTGGGCCGGGCATCTGGGCCTGCGCATGCTCGGGCAAGTCGTCGAACAACTGGAGGGCAGCGCCACCACGCTGGTGTTCACCAACACCCGCTCGCAGGCGGAGACCTGGTACCAGGCACTGCTGCAGGCGCGGCCCGACTGGGCCGGGCTGCTGGCACTGCACCATGGCTCGCTGTCGCGTGAGGTGCGCGACTGGGTGGAGCTGGCCTTGAAGAAAGGCCAGCTGAAGGCAATGGTGTGCACTTCAAGCCTGGACCTTGGCGTGGACTTCCTGCCCGTGGAGCGCGTGCTGCAGGTCGGCTCGGCCAAGGGCGTGGCGCGCCTGATGCAGCGCGCCGGGCGCTCCGGCCACGCCCCGGGCCGGCCCTCGCGCGCCACGCTGGTACCGACCCACAGCCTGGAGCTGCTGGAGGCGGCGGCGGCACGCAGGGCGGTGGCGCAAGGCAAGGTCGAGGCGCGCCAGGCCCCCGGGCGGCCACTGGATGTGCTGGTCCAGCACCTGGTGAGCATGGCCCTGGGCGACGGCTTTGACGCCCAGGACATGCTCGCCGAAGTGCGCAGCGCCTGGTCGTACCGCGACCTGAGCGAGACGCAATGGGCATGGGCCCTGGCGTTCATCCGCCACGGCGGCCTCTCGCTCACCGCCTACCCCGATTTCCGCCGCGCCGAGCCGGACGCCGAAGGCCGCTGGCGGGTGCCCGATGCACGCCTGGCACGCCGTCACCGCATGAGCATCGGCACCTTGGTCAGCGATGCCAGCCTGACCGTGAAGTTCTGGGCCCGCGGCGGCAGCGGATCGCTGGGCAGCGTCGAAGAAGGCTTCATCGCCCGCCTGCGCCCGGGCGACCACTTCCTGTTCGCCGGGCGTACCCTGGAGCTGGTGGAAGTGCGCGACATGACCGTCTACGTGCGCCGCGCCAGCGACCGCAAGGCCGCTATCCCGCGCTGGAACGGCGGGCGCATGCCGCTCTCGGGCGAACTGGCCGAGGCGATGCTGGCCGAGCTGGATGCGGCGGACCAGGGGGTCTACCAAGGCCCGGAAATGCGCCTGCTACGCCCGTTACTGGAGGTGCAGAAAGCCTGGTCGGCGTTGCCCGGCAAAAACCTCCTGCTGGCCGAGACCCTGAAGTCCCGCGAGGGCTGGCACCTGTTTCTCTACCCCTTCGCCGGGCGCTCGGTGCATCTGGGCCTGGCCAGCCTGCTGGCCTGGCGCCTGGCCAGGGATACGCCGCGGAGTTTCTCCATCGCGGTCAACGACTACGGCCTGGAGCTGCTGTGCGCCAGCGCCATCGACTACGCCGGCGCCCTGACCCCGGCGCTGTTCGACAGCCAAGACCTGCTGCCCGAGGTGCTTGCCAGCCTCAATGCCGGCGAACTGGCGCGCCGGCGCTTTCGCGAGATCGCCCGGATCGCCGGACTGGTGTTCACCGGCTACCCCGGTGCACCGAAGAGCACGCGCCAGTTGCAGGCTTCCAGCGGGCTGTACTTCGATGTGTTCAGGCAGCACGACCCGGACAACCTGCTGCTGACCCAGGCCCACCAGGAGGTGCTGAGCCAGGAACTGGATGTGCAACGCCTGCGCCAGACCCTGCAGCGCTTGCAGCCTCTGCCGCTGCAACTGCGGAGCATCAGGCGCGCCACACCGCTCGCCTTTCCGCTGATGGTCGAGCGCTTTCGCGAGAGCCTCAGTTCGGAAAAGCTCGCCGACCGGATCCGGCGCATGGTCAGCGACCTGGAGCAGGCCGCAGGTGCCGGGGCACAGGATCCTACGGCGTTGACCACGCTGATGGTCGAGGATGACACCCGTGAACCTGGCCGCGCGCGCAAGGGCAGGCGCAGCAAGGACGGCCGGCCACGCCCGGCCAGGCAGCGGTCCTGAGGCCATGGCCAGCGCCCTTCCTTCGCACATCACCGTAAACGTGGCCGGCACCGAACTTTGCCTGCTGGCGGAAAAAGCCCTGTGGTGGCCAGAGCAGCGGACCCTGCTGATCGCCGACCTGCATCTGGGCAAGGCGGCCGGCTACCGGGCATTGGGCCAGCCGGTGCCCAGTGGCACCACCGCCTGCAACCTGCAACGCCTGGATGCCCTGCTGCAGCGCTTTGCCTGCCAGCACCTGGTATTTCTCGGCGATTTCCTGCACAGCGCCAAAGGCAGAACCCCGCAAACCCTGGCGGCCCTTGCCGAGTGGCGCGCCCGCCATGCGGCGCTGCCCATCACCCTGGTGCGCGGCAACCATGACCGACAAGCCGGCGATCCGCCGGTCGAGCTGGGTTTCGAGGTGGTGGCCGAGCCGCTGCCGCTCGGCCCGTTCGCCTTGCACCACGAGCCCTGCGCGCATCCGGGCCGGCATGTACTGGCGGGCCATGTGCATCCGGCGTACCGCCTGCGCGGTCGTGGCCGCCAGCAGGTGCGCCTGCCCTGTTTCCTGGTCGGCGAGCACCTGACCTTGCTGCCATCGTTCGGTAGTTTCACCGGCGCGATGACGCTGCAGCCGCGAGCGGGTCAGCGGGTCTATGTCATCGGTGATGGAGGGATCTGGGAAGTGCCCGAACAATTGAAGTGAAACGAACAATAAGCCGCGTGCAAATTTAAATATATTTACACATACCCTACAGTCGCTTACATCTGCTCATAGTCCATTAAAATTGTTTCACCAAAAACCTGCATAACTGCGCCAACAGTTAATTGAAATAACCCTCCACCCGCCAGACAATGACTCGCCGCCCTGCCCCTCGCCGCTATTTGCCTGCAGGGCGCGCGGACATGACTTCCTTATGGCGCGTTTATCTACGTGACATCGGCTCGCGCCCTGTTCATCAAAAAGTCCAATAGCCACGAACTTAGACCAGTCGCAACAGCAAACTTTCACGCAACTTTCACACCTATACCAACGAATGAAGCACTGGCAAATTACTTGCCGAGGAAATCTATGAACACCCCCGCCATTCATACGCCCACCCTCCCGTGTCCAGCCCAGGAGCGTATTCTGCTGACTGGTGCCACAGGTTTTCTCGGTGGCGCCGTCGCCGCCCAGATGATCGCCGAGGGGCATGCCGAGGCCCTGTGCTTCCTCGTTCGCGCCGAGAACCCGGCGCAGGGCCTGCAACGCCTACGCGACAACTTGCGCCAGCACGGTGTCGACGACAGCCAGAGCCAGGCCCTGAGCGAAGCGCAGATCCTCTGCGGCGACTTCCTCGACACCGCCTGGCTGGCTCGCGAGACCCCGCGCCTGATGCAGGTCGACCGGGTGATCAACTGCGCCGCCGTGGCCTCGTTCTCGAAAAACCCCAATATCTGGCCGGTGAACGTCGAGGGCACCTACGCCTTTGCCCAGGTGCTGAGCCGCTCCAGCCGCCTCAAGCGTTTCCTCCACGTCGGCACCGCCATGTGCTGTGGCCCGCAGCGCGAGTCGCCGATCAGCGAATCGTGGGAGTTCCCCGAGGCCGCGCAGCAACTGGTGGACTACACCGCCTCGAAGGCGGAGATCGAACGGCGCATGCGTGAAGAGCTGCCCAGCCTGCCGCTGGTGGTGGCGCGGCCATCCATCGTGGTCGGCCACCGCAGCCTCGGCTGCCAGGCCTCGGGCAGCATCTTCTGGGTGTTCCGCATGGGCTTCGCCCTGGAAAGCTTCACCTGCGGCCTGGACGAGCAGATCGACGTGATCCCTGTGGACTATTGCGCCGAGGCGTTGATCGGCCTGGCGCTCAAGCCACGCCTGGTTCATGACCTCTACCATATCTCCGCCGGCCATCATTCGGCCTGCACCTTCGCCGAGATCGACCAGGCCTTCGCCTTGGCCAATGGCGCGGAGCCGGTGGGCGAGCGCTATCGCAAGGTCGAGGCGGACGACCTGAAATCACTGGCCAGCCATTTCGAAACCCGTATCGGCCCGGCCAACCCACGCCTGGTGCTGCGCGCACTGCGCCTGTACAGCGGCTTTGCCGACCTCAACTACCTGTTCGACAACAGCCGGCTGCTGGAAGAAGGCATTGCGGTGCCGCCACGCTTCACCGACTACCTGGACGTCTGCGTCAGGTCGTCCAGCGGTGTGAGCATCGCCACGCAGATGCAGTGGGATTTTAAGTAATAAGCGTCACTGGGGCTGCTACGCAGCCTATCGCCGGCAAGCCGGCTCCCACAGGGACCGCGCAATTAGTGAGGCCTGCGCTGTATCTGTGGGAGCCGGCTTGCCGGCGATGGGCCGCAAAGCGGCCCCTATCGCTAAACTGACTGGCGTTAGCCACAGAGGGAGATTTACTTAACATATTCATGAGGTGCATGATCCCCACTCCTCCCGTGGAGGTCATGCTGCCACCGTATGCCTACGGTGTTGGACTAGATGGACAACTTGGCAGCCTGAAGCAAACCCCTGGCAGTCCCAGGCAAGACACCTACCTGTCGTTAGGTGCTCAATGCCTGCAACCGCCAGCGCTTGTGCAAGCCCTGCTGTCCAACAATTCCAACTGTCCAGGCTGCGCCATGATCAACATCGAAACGCCCACTTACTACACCGCCACCAAGAAGTACAACCTCAGCTTCCCCACCCTGGAAAGCGACATCGAAGCCGATGTCGTGGTGATCGGCGGCGGCTTCTCGGGCATCAACACCGCCCTGGAACTGGCCGAGCAAGGCATCACCAATGTCGTCGTGCTCGAGGCCCGCTACCTGGGCTTCGGCGGCACCGGCCGCAACGGCGGGCAGATCATGGCCGGCATCGGCCACGACCTGGAGAAGATCAAGAGCAGCGTGGGCGACCAAGGCCTGCGCGAGATCTTCGAGATCAGCGAGCTGGGCGCCGGCATCATCAAGGCGCGCATCGCCCGCTACCAGATCGACGCCGACTTCTGCCACGGCTACGGCTACATGGGCTTCAACGCCCGCCAGGCAAAGACCCTGCGCGCCTGGGAGAAGGACTTCAAGGCCATCAACGGCAAGGACGAAATCCGCTTCCTCGGCGGTTCGGAGGTCAGGCAGATCATCGGTTCCGACGCCTACAGCAGCGCCCTGCTGCACATGGGCGGCGGCCACGTGCATTCTCTGAACCTGCTGCTCGGCGAGGCCCAGGCCCTGGTCGGCCACGGTGCGCGGATCTTCGAGCACAGCCCAGCCCTGGAAGTACATTACGGCGAGCGCATCACCGTGCGCACCGGGCGCGGTTCGGTCAAGGCCAGCAAGCTGCTGTGGGCCTGCGACAGCTTCCTCAACAAGCTCGAACCCGAACTACATGCGCGCACCGTCAACACTTATGCCTTCCAGCTGATGACCGAGCCACTTTCGGACGAGCTCATCCAGCGCATCAGCCCGATCCGCGGCGCCTACAGCGATATCCGCCCGGTGATCGACTACTACCGCGTCACCCGCGAGAACCGCCTGCTGTTCGGTGCCGCCACGCCGTTCGTGGAGCATATCCCGAGGGACCTGAAGGCCTGGAACCGCAACCTGATGCTGAAGATCTTCCCCTACCTCAAGGATGTGCGCATCGACCTGGCCTGGGGCGGACCGATGGCCACCAGCGCCAACCTGTTCCCGCAGATCGGCACCCTCAGCAACCGCCCCAACGCGTTCTATGTACAGGGCTACTCGGGCTTCGGCGTCACCCCCAGCCACATCATCTGCAAGATCCTCGCCGAGGGCATGAGCGAAGGCTCGGCCCGCTACGACCTGATCAGTTCGGTCAAGCACGCGCGCATCCTCGGCAAGGACCATATCCGCCCACTGCTGCTGACCGCCGGCAAGACCGTGCATCAGCTGTCGGGCTTCTTCAACGGCCGCCGTTGATTCCTTTTGAACAAGACCAGGAGAACCACCATGACCCTCACCGCCGTCCGCCAGGGTGTGCAGCTGTCCGAACTCGACGCCTGGGGCACCGTTGCCGATCTCGGCTCGACCATCCTCGAAGGCGAGGTCAAGTGCTACGGCAAGATGACCCACGGCGCCCCGACCGACCCGGTCAGCAGCGCCTATTTCGGCACCACCCAAGGCAAGTTCCGCATGGTCTACCCGTTCAGCGAGCAGGCGGTGATCGTCACCGGCGAGATTCAGCTGACCGACGAATCCACCGGGCAGGTGACGCGCTACAAAGCGGGTGATGCGTGGTTCGTGACCAAGGGTACGCCGGTGCTGTGGGAGGTGTTGAGTGAGACCTTTGTGAAGCATTACCTTGCGCTAGCCTGATTACATCCTTGGGACCGCTTCGCCGGTAAGCCGGCTTCCACAGAGGACGCATAGCTCTGTGGGAGCCGGCTTGCCGGCGATGCTTTTAGCGCCCTGCCGTCAACGCCATGGCCCTGAAATCCTTCGGCGACTGCTCGAACTGCTTCTTGAACGCCCGGCTGAAATGCGCCGAATCGGTGAAGCCCCACTTGTAGGCGATCGAGGTGATCGACTCGCGCTTGAGGAGCGGGTTGGACAGATCGTCAGCGCTGCGCTTGAGCCGCGAGCGCTGGATGTACCGACACACGCTGTCGCCCTCCTCTTCGAACAACCGGTACAGGTGGCGTACCGAAATGCTCAGGCGCTCGGCCAGGTTCGCCGGGGTCAACCCGGGCTGGCCCAGCGACTCGTCGATGACCTTCTGCACATAGCCGCGCAGGCTGACGCCGCCGAGCCCGGCCAGCGAGCCGGGGTTGTCATCACTGCGCTGGAAACCCGGCTCCAGCAGGGCTATGAACGCCGCCTGCAGTGCCTCGCCCTGGGTTGCCCCGGCCTCGTCGCCTTCACGGCATAGCTGGTCCATCAGCAAGTGCAGCATGCGCCCGCAGGCGTTGGTCGAGGAGATCTTGCCGAAGGTCGCGCCCTGCCCCGTCAGGTGCTTGCGCACCTGTCCGCGGGACAGCGACAGCGAGACATGCTCGATCAGGCCGAACGGGGTGATCTCGCAAGGCCCCACCGAGTCCATCAGCAGCAGCTCGCCTGGCGACAGCTGGATGCTCGCACCACCCTGGGTGATCTGCGAGTAGCCCATGCGCTGGCTGACCAGGAAGCAGTGCTGGTCATCGTCGCGGTCGGGGTTGTCGCCCAGGCGGCGGATATTGCCGGCATTGGTGCGCAGGTTGGCCAGGGCCAGGCCGGCGCGGTTGAAGGTGGCGATCTCGCCGATGAATAGCGAACGGTTGAAGGCAAGTTCGGTATGGAACTGGCCGCAGACTTTCTGCATGGCCGCGGTCCAGCGCTCCAGGCCGTCGTGGGCCGGGCTTGCGCTGTGCGCTGAAGCGGGCTGGGGCATGGGCATGGCGACCTCCACAGCAACGGTTGTTGTTATGGGGCAATTGTTAACATGTTATCAATGAACGTACAACTGTCATCTCTTGTGGGAGCGGCTTTAGCCGCGATGCAGGTATCGCAGTGCCTGGCACCCGCTTTGCGGGTGATCGCGGCTAAAGCCGCTCCTACAGGATTCAGAGGTCGTGCAGGGCGTACGCCAACCCGTCGAACGCCAGCCAGAGATGGTGGCGCTGTTCGGTTGTGAGGGGGATGTAGCGACGCAAGGCGGGCATCCGGTTGACCACTTCGCTAGCGCCCATATGCTCCAGGGTCACCTGCCATTGACCGTCGCAACAGTCGATGGCCAGGCGCTTGAAGTCCAGGGGCATCAGGGCGGCCTGCACTGCTGCCAGGCGCGCCTCGAGCGCTTCGAACAATAGCGGATCACCGCTGCGCAGGCGGCAGCCCAGACCGCTGCGCCGCAGCATGCCGGTGTGGTGCAGTTCGGCGCGCAGCGTACCCTGGCCACTGGCTGGCACACGCAGGATGAACTCGCACATCACCAGGTGCATCAGCAGGTGGCTTTCGGTGCGTTCACGCACCTCGATACGCGGGCCATCCTCTCGGTAGGTAAAGGATGCTGCGGATTGCAAATCCGGTAATCCGAGGTTCCGCCCCAGACGCGCCAGGGTCGCCCCGGGCCGATACCCGGCCGGAGCGCGTGGCCCGGTCAGACGCTCAAGCCAGCTTGCCGACATGGCGCACCTGCTCGCTGTGGGGTTGGCCAGGCTCGGCGGCGAACTCCTTCTCCAGCACATCCTCGACCCGCGCCGGCCGGAACGGATTGACCTTCTGCACGCACAGGGTCCAGAACAGTGCATAGGCCGCGGTGGCACCAAGCATCACGGCGAAAGGCACATACACCTCGCTCGGGCTCATGCCCGGCGGGGTGATGAACCACATGCCCAGCAGGATGCCGATGCTGGAGACGATCTGCGGCAGCGGGAACAATGGCGAACGGTAGGCGCGCGGCAGGTCCGGGCGGCGGATGCGCAGGATCACCACCGACAGGGTTACCAGCAGGTACGCCGTGCTCCAAGCGCACACCGCCGCCAGCACCAAGTGCAGGATGTTGTCGGTGTTGCCGCCCAGGTACCAGGCGTGCAGACAGGGGATCAGCGCCACCACCAGGATGCACAGCAGCGGGGTCTTGAAGCGCGGGTGCAGGTAGGTGAACACCTTCGGTAACGCGCCATCCACCGCCATGCCGTAGAGAATCCGCGGCACCCCGGCCATCAGCGTATTGATGGTGGCGGCGCCGGCGAACAGGAAGCCGATGCCCAGCCATACCGGGCCGATATCACCCATCACCTGCTCGGCGAAACGCGGGATGGCCATGGGCGTGTCCAGCAGATGCACGCCGCTGGCGGCGTCGAGCACCACGTTTTCCACCTGGCGTTTCATCGCCGCGCCGTAGATGAACATGCAGCTGGCCACGCCGAACAAACCCAGGGCCATGGCCTTGGGCATGACCCAGGCCGAGCGGCGCAGCTCCGGCGCCAGCGGGGTGACGAATTCGCAACCGACGAACATGAACATGGCCATGCCCACCAGCGACAGGATGGTCATCAGGTCGGTGCCGACCAGCGACACACCGAACGGCCCCTGCAGCTCGACGGCGGGCGCGGCGATCAGGCCGAGCACGCCGAACACCATCAGCGTGGTCCACATGCCGAAGGTCAGTACCACTTCGGCGCGGCCGAAGGCGCTCACGCCAAAAGCGTTGAGCACGCCGAACACCAACACGAAGCCCACCCCCAGCAGCCAGGAGCCGCCGGCCGACTCGGCCAGGGTATTGAGGTGCTCGAAGTTCACCAGGGCCATGACCCCGGACAAGATGGTCTCGGCGGTGCCCGCGAACACATGCACGATCAGGTACGCCGACAGGGTGCCGGTAATGGCGAAGAAGCGGCCCAGGCCGCAGTTGATGTAGTCGTACACGGAGCCGGTGGTGGGCAGGATCGCCGCCGCTTCGGCGAAGGTGGTCGATTGCGCCAGCATCATCACCGCGGCGATCAGCATGGCCACGGCGAAGGCGCTACCGCCGATGCCGAAGCCCATGGTCGCGGTGAGGATCACCGGGCTGGCCATAATCAGGCCGACGGTGCTGGCCAGCGCGGTGGGGAAACCGACGCTGCCGCGGTTCAGGTGCTCGGTGAGCTTATTATTGGTTGTCATGGGTAGGCCCTGGGTGGACGAGGGAAAGATGACCGCTTGCCCGGCGCGCCGCAAGTGCTGGCGTACGCCGGGTGTTCCCCGTCACTTTGCGGCCTCCACCCAGACGGGTCTTGCCACTGCCTGCCGCCGACCTTGATCCGTGTTGCCAGATGCCAGGCGATAGCCTTGCATCGCTCTTGAGATCGAGCGCCGCCCGCGCGGCGCATCGCTGGCAAGCCAGCTCCCACATCTGTTTCGGGCCAATCAATCCTGTGAGGTCATCGCTGTCCGCCCTGGTGCATGCCTTGAGGCCTGCGGGGCGGCAGTGATGCCCACGCTGAAACCGCGTCGGACCAACAAGGCGTACAGCCGCGGCGGCGCAGGCATAACTGGCCCGAAACAGATGTGGGAGCTGGCTTGCCAGCGATGCGCCGCGCGGGCGGCGCTCGATTTCACAGGCACTGCAACACTGGCGTCGAACACCTACCCCTGCGCGCAGCGACCCATCAGCTCATACGGCAGAACCCTGGAATAGGCGCCTTGGTGATAGAGCAGCGGCGGCCCCCCGAGGTCGTCGAAGGCTAGCACCCGGCCAATGAGAATCCAGTGGTCACCGCCATCGATCTGCTGGAACTTTTCGCAGCGAAAACGCGCCGAGCAGCCTGGCAACAAGGGTGCGCCACCCTCGCCGGTCTCGTGCTCGATGCCGGCGAAGCGGTCTTCGCTGGGACGGGCGAAGGTGTTGGACAGGTCGATCTGGTCGGCGCCCAGCACGTTCACGGCAAAGTGCCCGGCAGCCTCGAATACCGCATGGCTGCTGGAGCGCTTGTCGATGCTCCAGAGCACCAGCGGTGGCTCGAGAGACACCGAGTTGAAGCTGTTGGCGGTGACGCCGGCCTTGCGCCCCGAGGCATCTGCTGCGGTGATCACGGTGACGCCGGTGGCGAAGTTGCCCAGGGCGCGGCGGAAAGCGCGGTTATCGAAGGTAGTGGACATGCAAGGCTCCATCATTGTTGTTGGGCTGGGCTGAGTCGCTCCCACGTTGCTCCAGCCATGTTCATCGGTTGAAGCTCAGGTCATCGCCGGATCCGGCTCCAGCCCCATCAACTCGCGCCCGAGGATCTGCGCGCAGACGTCATAGTCGGTGTAGGCGTGCGCCCCGGTCATGTGCGCATCGCGGAACAGCCGCTGCAGCTCGCTGCCATCGAACCAGGCACCACCGCCGGCTGCCTCCATCAGCCGATCCACGGCCTGGATGCACAGCTTGACCGCGTAGCCCTGGTTGGTGCGCCAGTAGGCCAGCTCCGTGCGGGTCGGGTACTGGTGGCGGGTACTGTACTCGGCGATCTGCTGCCAACTCTTTTCCAGCAGCGCCCGCGCCGCAGCAACCTGGTGGGTGGACTCGGCCAGGCGCATCAGCGCCGGGGTGGCAGCGCCGACGGCGGCGCCGGTATAGGCGCGCACGCGGTTGCGGGTCTTGTCCCTGAACACTTCGAGCATGCGCTCGGCGATACCCAGGCTGACCGTGGAGAATCCGCTGGCGAAATAGGGTCGGTACGGGTTGAAGTAGATTGCGCTGTCCGGGTACAACCCGAAGCCCGCCGACTGGCCCTCCATCATGTCCCTGGCCTTCTGAATGCGGTGTTCGGGCACGAAGGCGCGCTCGACGATCAGTGTGCGGCTACCACTGGCGCGCATGCCAGCGGCGAACCAGTCGTCGCGGATCTGGTAGTCGCTGCGCGGCAGCACGGCGAAGCAGTAGTCCTGGCCGCCCTCAGGGTTGGCCCGGCGAAAGCCCATGATCGCCCACTCGGCGTGGTCACAGCCGCTGCTCCAGCCCATCTCGCCACTGAACAGCACACCGCCCTCGACTTCTTCGGTACGACCGAACGGGGCAATGCTGCTACTGGCGGTGGCGTCCGGGTCGTGGCCCCAGATCTCGTCCTGCAAGCGTGCCGGGAACATCGCCAACTGATGGCTGTGGGTACACAGCAGGCTCATGGCCCAGGCAGTGCTGGCACAGGCACCGGCCAGAGCGGCGATGCACTCGGCGAACAGCGGCAGGCTGATTTCCAAGCCGCCGTAGTGCCTGGGCAGGAAGGCCTTGTGCAGGCCTATGGCCTTGAGCGTGGCGATGTTCTCGGCGGGTACGCAGCGCTCGCGCTCGGCCTGGTCGGCGCGGGCGGCAATGGCCGGCAGCAGGGGTTTGAGGTCTTCGAGCAGGGGGTTTGGCTTTTTCATGGTCTGGCTCATTGTTATTGGACCCTGGCGAGCGCCGCCTGGAATGCGCGACTCGCTTATGAATGCCAGGTCAGTATGGGAGCCGTGGTCGAGGCCGAAAATGCAACTTCCGCACCTCGGATTGCACTTTTCATGGGCCTGGCAGGCTGAGTCATGGTGGCTGGCATGGGCAGACAAGAACGCCGGTTTGCCGCGCTCTAACCTGCGCAAATCGGGCCGCTGCGGCCCATCGCGGGGCAAGCCCGCCGCCACGAAGCCCACCCGGAGCCCTGTCATGAGCGATATCCCCCTCCTTCCGAGCGTCAGCGCCTTCCTCGCCCGTGAGCACGGCCTGTACATCCACGGCGAAACGGTGGCCAGCCAGTCCAGCGCCCGCATCAATGTGTACAACCCGGCCAACGGCGAAGCCATCGCCCAGGTCGTCGACGCCAACCTGGCCGATGTCGAGCGCGCCGTCGCATCGTCCCGTCAGGGGTTTGCCAGCTGGTCGCGCACCAGCCCCGCCGCCCGCGCCGCGGTGCTGTTGCGCCTGGCTGACTTGCTGGAGGCCAATCGCGAGGAACTGGCGCAACTGGAAACCCTGCAGTCGGGCAAACTGATCGGCATCGCCCGCGCCTTCGAGGTGGAGCAGGCCGCGCACTTCCTGCGCTACTACGCCGGTTGGGCCACCAAGATCACCGGCCAGACCATCACCCCGTCGCTGCCCTCCTTCGCCGGCGAGCGCTACAGCGCCTTTACCCTGCGCGAGCCGGTGGGCGTGGTGGTGGGCATCGTGCCGTGGAACTTCGCCACCATGATCGCCCTGTGGAAGCTGGCCTCGGCCTTGACCACCGGCTGCAGCATCGTGCTCAAGCCCAGCGAGTTCACCCCGCTGACCCTGCTGCGCATCGCCGAACTGGCCAGCCAGGCCGGCCTGCCTCCGGGCGCCCTCAACGTGCTGACCGGCGGCGGCCAGGTAGGCAAGGCGCTGGTCGAGCACCCCGACACCGACAAGGTGTCGTTCACCGGCTCGGTACCCACCGGCATCGCCGTCGGCCAGGCGGCCATGGGCGCCAAGCTGACCCGGGCGACCCTCGAGCTGGGCGGTAAGAACGCCGTGGCGTTCCTGGCGGATGTCGCTGTCGACAAGGCGGTGGACGGCATCATCGAGGCCGGTTTCCTGCATTCCGGGCAGATCTGCGCCGCCGGTGAGCGTTTCTACGTCCATCGCTCGCGCCTCGAACCGCTGCTCGAGGCCCTGTCCCAGCGCCTGGGCCAACTGAAGATCGGCTCGCCCCTGGACGAAACCACCCAGTTCGGCCCGGTGGCCAACAAGCCGCACCAGCAAAAGCTCGGCGAGCTGTTCGCCACCGCCCGCGCCGAGGGCAACCGCATCGTCCATGGCGGGCGCCTCGGCGATGGCCCGGGCTGCTTCGTCGAGCCCACTGTCATTCTCGCCAACAGCGCGGGCGACACCCTGCTCAACCAGGAAACCTTCGGCCCAGTGGCGACCTTCCTGCCCTATGACCACGAGGACGAACTGATCCATCTGATGAACGCCTCGCCCTACGGTCTGAGCGCGAGCCTGTGGACCAACGACCTGGGCAAGGCCATGCGCCTGATCCCGGAAATCCAGGCCGGGACGCTGTGGGTCAACATGCACACCCTGCTCGACCCGGCGGTGCCGTTCGGCGGCATCAAGGCTTCCGGCATCGGTCGCGAGTTCGGCTCGGCGTTCATCGACGACTTCACCGAGCTGAAGTCGGTGATGATCCGCTACTGACCATGACCAGCGCCAACCACGACCTGGGCCGCTACTGCCTGCAGGCCTTCAGCCAGCAGGTGCCGGCCTCGCTGGCGGCGTTCTACCGCATCGATGCCGGGCAGCAGGCCTGCGACTTCCTGTTGCAGGACCTGCAGGCGCCGATGCATGCCCGCTACCTCGAGCATTATCGGGCGTTCGACCCGCTGCAGCCCGGGCACTGCCTGGCCATCGGTCGACCGGTGGTGTCGCTGCGCCAGGGCCTGGCCCGCCTGCCCGAAGCCCAGGGCCAGACCTACCGGCGTTTCCTCACGCAGCATCAGGTGGTGGACGTGGTCGAGATCATCGCCCAGGCCGATGGCCGCCCCGTGGCCGGCGTCTCGCTGTTGCGCTGCGCCAGCCTCGGTGAGTTTCGTAGCGACGAGCTCGAACGCCTGCTGCCCCTGCAAGGCCTGATGCAGCTCGCCGTGGCCAGCCAGCCGCTGGCGAGCGCGCCCGCGCCCGTCGAACTGACTCCGCGCGAACGGCAGATCGCCGAACTGCTACGCCAGGGCACCAGCAACAAACTGATCGCCCGCGTCCTGGGTGTCGGCCTGCCGACGGTGAAGACCCATCTAATCAACCTGTTCCGCAAGCTCGGCGTGCGCAACCGCACAGAGCTGGTGGCTGCCCTCTACCTGTGACTCAACCTTCCGGTTGATACCGCCGCCCGCCGCGCCATTGCACCCTGTGGCCACCCCAACCACAGGAGTCACCGCCATGCCCAATACCGCCGACTGGATAACCGTGGGCGCACTCGCCGACGGCTTTGCCCCCGAGGCCTTCATCCTGCCGCAACTGGCCGATCTGTCCGGGCGCACACTCAACCTGCACTTCGCCAATGGCTGGATCATCGAGCACCGCTTCGACAGCGAGCGCCTTCACTGGCACGCGGCGGACGGCCACAGCAGCGGCAGCGCCGGCTACCGGGCCACTTCGGTACGCCCCGGTATCTATCTGGTCGACTTCATCAAGCACGAGGCCGGCCAGGCCTGGTCGGTGTCGCTGGTGCTCGACACCCTGGCGCAGGCCTTCACCGCCGTGCTCGGCCGCCTGCCCGACCAGGCCCGCGTCCAGCGCGGCCTGTACGCCCTGGCCCTGGCCGGCGAGGCACTGACCGGCGTCGAAGCCAGCTTCCTGCACGGCAGCCTCGACCGCCCCTGGCAGGCCGGCGCCTGCCCCCACGCGCCGAGCACCGAGCTGGTCGGCCTGCGCAACCACTACCGCTACAGCCCCACCGAGGAATACGAGCACATCTACCTCAACGCCAACTACTACAGCTGGCAGTGCCTCAAGGGCGTCGAACAGGGTCTGTGCGACACCGACCGGGCGTACTACTACAAGATCGCCGAGCAGCTGTACCTGTTCGTCTGGTGCGAAAAGATCGTGCCCACTCTGGGCCTGGTGATGATCGACCTGGCGCGGCACCGCAGCGACGGCAAGATCTTCGGCTACCAGGGCGGCGGCTTCGATGCGCTGGCCAATTTCCCGGTGGCGTCCCACTGCCGGGTGCTCAACCGCACGGAGCATGGGCAGTGAGCCGCAGCGTGCTGGTCACCGGGGCCGGCAGTGGCATCGGTGAAGCCTGCGCCCTGCGCCTGGCCAGCCAGGGCTGGCAGGTGGCGCTGGTGGGCCGTCGCCGCGCGGCGCTGGAGCGGGTCGCGCAACGCTGCGATGGCCTGGTGCTGGCCGGCGATGCCGCCGACAGCGCCACCTGGGCCGGCTTTATCGAACGAGTGCGCACCCGCTTCGGCGGCCTCGACGCGGTGATCGCCTGCGCCGGCGGCCATGGCCTGGGAGCCGCCGAGCAGACCAGCGACGGTGCCTGGGGCGAGGCGCTGCGCAGCAACCTCGACAGCGCTTTCCACACCGCCCGGGCGTGCCTGCCGTTGCTGCGCGAACGGCGTGGCAGCCTGGTACTGCTGGGCTCCATCGCCTCGCTGGCCGCCGGCCCCGAGGTCTGCGGCTACACCACCGCCAAGCACGCCCTGGTGGGTCTGAGCCGCTCGCTGGCCCGCGACTACGGACCGTTCGGCGTGCGGGTCAACTGTGTCTGCCCGGGCTGGGTACGCACACCCATGGCGGACCAGGAGCTGCAGACGTTGATGGCGCATTACCAGGAAGACCTCGATGCCGCCTACCGCCGGGTCACCACCGACGTGCCGCTGCGCCGCCCGGCCAGCAGCGTCGAGATCGCCGCCGTGTGCCAGTTTCTCATCAGTGCCGAGGCCAGCATCGTCACCGGCACGGTGATCACCGCCGACGGCGGCTCCAGCGTGGTCGACGTGCCAACCCTGCCCTTTACCCGCCTGGAGCCGTCGGCATGAATGCGCGTTACGACTTCGCAGGCCGCACGGTGCTGGTCACCGGCGCGGCGGGCGGCATCGGCCAGGCCATCGTCGAGGGGTTCGCCCGAGGCGGCGCCCGGGTGCTCGCGGTGGACCTCGATTCGCCGGCGTTGCAACACCTGGTCGAAACCCAGATGGCGTTGGGGCACGAGGTTCGTGGGGAGATTCTCGACCTGGCCGACCCCGGCGCGATCGGCGCCATGCTGGCCGGGCTGGAACGCTTGGATGTGCTGGTACACAACGCTGCGTACTTTCCACTCACCCCATTCGCCGAGATCGATCCGCAAATGTTGCAGCGCACCCTGGCGGTGAACCTGGGGGCGTTGTTCTGGCTTGCCCAGGGCGCCCTGCCCCTGTTCCGCCGCCAGGGTGGCGGATGCGTGCTGGCCACCTCGTCGGTGACCGGGCCCAGGGTGGCTTACCCGGGTCTGAGCCACTACGCCGCGTCCAAGGCCGGGATCAATGGCTTCATTCGCAATGCCGCACTGGAACTGGCGGCGCTGAATGTGCGGGTCAACGGCGTGGAACCAGGGATGGTGCGCACACCGGCCATGGACAACCTCGGCGATACGGCCCTGAACACCCGGATCGCTGCCGGCGTGCCCCTGGGGCGGCTGGGCGAGCCCATCGATATCGCTGCCGCGATGCTGTTCCTGGCCTCCGACGCCGCCCGCTACATCACCGGCCAGACCCTGGTGGTCGACGGCGGCGCCACCCTGCCGGAGACCGCCGCGCGCCTGTGATGGCGGCGACATGCAAGAGCGCTGGCAGCCACGGGCAAGACCACCGCCAGCGTTCCACGCGCTAATAGCCCGTCGCCCTTCGACACTGCCTCCACAACGACGCGGCACTCAAGACCGCACACAACAAACGAGGATCGATCCATGCGTCTCACTCCACGTCGCACCGCAATGGCCACGGCACTGACCCTGCTGATCCATGGCCAGGCCAGCCCGGCCTACGAGCTGTACGCCGACGAAGACAGCCACCTGAACGCAGATCTGCTCGCGGTCTGGGGCATGTTCAACAGCCGCCACAACTACGATGGCACCCCCGGTGGCTCGACCTGGCGCGAGGGTTTCATCAAGTACGGCCTCAGCGGCGACCAGGGTCTGGGCGGCAACGGCAGCTTGTACGGCGCCCTCAACTGGGTCAGCTCAGGCGCCTGGGGCGACGGCGACGCTGGTGGCAACCAGGACGGCTCGGAACGCACCACCAAGATCGAGGACGCCTACCTGGGCTGGCGCTCGGGCGACCTGTTCCCGTTGCTGGGCAAGGATGGCGTCGACCTGTCCGGCGGCCGCCAGGTGATCCGCCTGGGCAACGGCTTCCTGATCAACGACGACGGCCCCAACCTGGGCAAGGGCCCGGCCGACGGCCAGCTCAACCGTGGCGGCGGTTTCTACCTAGGCGCGCGCCACGCCTTCGACCGCACTGCGGTGCTGCGCCTGGGCGGCAAGGAGGGGCTGCATGGCAGTGTGCTGTGGCTCAAGTCCGACAACCGTGCCCAGGCCGAAACCGAGCTGGCGGCCGGCACCCTGGACTACACCCATGACCTGGGTACCCTGGGCCTGACCTATATCCACGGCATCGACGTGACCGACCAGTGGGCCAGCGAATTCCAGAAGGCCCGCGAAGGCATGGATGTCTACAGCGTGCGGGGCGAAGGCAGTGCGGGCCTGGCAAACACCCGCCTGGCCTTCGAATACGCCTGGCAGGACAAGCGCGGCGGGCATGAGACCGCCTGGTACGGCGAAGCGGCCTACACCTTCGCCGACACCCCTTGGGCGCCGCAGCTGAGCTACCGCTACACCCGCTACTCCGCAGGCTGGGACCTGCTGTTCACGGGGCTTTCCAGCGGCTACGGCACCTGGATCCAGGGCGAGGTCGCCGGTAACTACGCTGGGCCGTTCAACACCAATAGCGGCATCCACCATGTCGGCCTGAAGGCCACGCCACGGGACAATCTGACCCTCGGCGCGCTGTTCTTCGACTTCGACACGGTGCGTAGCCGCGACACATTGAACCTCGATGCGCAGGAGCTGGACCTGTATGTGGAATGGGCGGTCAGCGAGCACCTGATCGTCACCCCGCTGCTGGGGCTGTTCAAGCCGCGCAAGGATGCAAGCAATGGCGGCAACCAGGTGGGCAGCGGGACCAACGTTTACAGCCAGCTGACGGTGGCGGTGCCGTTCTGAAGGGCAGCCCTTTCGAGGTGTACAACGTTGGTGTTGCAGCGCCTATCAGATCCAGCGCCGCCCGCGCGGCGCATCGCGGATGAATCCGCTCCTACATTCGTTGCAACGTACCGAACCTGTCAGGCCATGGTTGCCTGCCTTGGCGCAGGGCTTGAGGCAGGTGGGGCGGCTGCAATGCCCGCCGAAAAATCGCGTCGAGCGCACAAGGCTGACAACCATGGCCTATCAGGCATGGCCACGTTGCAACAGATGTAGGAGCGGATTCATCCGCGATGCGCCGCACGGGCGGCGCTCGGTCGCATAGGCGCTGCAGGGTTTGCGGTGGACACCTGGTCGCACCCCAGGATCCATCAGCCCAGCAACAGGCTCAGGTCGGCGCCCTGCTCACCCAGCGGCGGGCACCAGTAATAGCCGCCGCTCAACGGCCGGCTGAAGCGGTACAGGCCATCGACCACGCCATCCTCCAGCCCGCTCATGCGCCGCAGCTGCACCTCGAAGGCGTCCAGCGAGAAGCCCAGGGCGACGAACGCCAGGCCCGCGCCGCGCTCATCGGTCCAGGCCACCGAGCGCCGCACCACGAACGCCTCGGGCGCGAAGCTCTCCTGGGCAGTGCGCTTGACGTGGGCCGACTCGGGCGCGTCGTCGAGCTCTTCGTTGTCGCTCAGGCGGCGACCGATGATGTTGTCCTGCTCGGCCTGGGGCAGCGACTTGAAGTAGCCCAGGTCGTGCTTCCACAGCTGGAAGGCGGCAAAGCTCGAACCCGACAGGCCGGGGATGTCGCCCGGCACGATGGCGGCGGCAACGGCGTCTGCGTCCACCGGGTTCTCGGTGCCGTCTTCGTAGCCGGTCAGGTCATGGCCGCCGCGGTGCAGGAAGCCGTCGACGCTGTCGACCAGGCGCAGGGCCGGCGCCAGCGCCTGCTGCAAGGCCTGGGCGCGCAGGAACAGCTCGCCGCGCTCGGCACCGCGCAGCCACAGCCACAGGGCGTGCTGGGTCGCCGGATTCTCCACCACCGCGTCCAGTTGCGGGAAACTGCGCAGGCCCGGCACCTGGCGACCCAGGGCCTTGGCCAACGGCGCGCCGACGCCCAGGATCAGGTTTTGTCCATCGACCTGTGGCAACAACTGGTCGAGTACGGCCGGCAGCGCCTCCAGGGAATCGAGGGCGAAGAACAGGTGGCGGGCATGGGCCGGCACCGGGGTGGCAAGCAGACCTTGCTGGAACGGCATGACGGGCGAATCCTCGGCAAAAGCGCGAATGCTACTGCCCCGGGCGCGGCATCGCAACGCGACATGGGGTCGCCAGGCCAGTAACAAACGGTTACCAAGATCGCCCAGACACGATTAGCTATCATTGCGCCCCCTTCTACACTCCTCGGGATCCTTCGCCCGAGAGACCACCATGACCGCCTCCCCCTTGCTCACCGCCCTCCTGCCGCTGGCCCTGGGCATCATCATGCTCGGCCTGGGCCTGTCACTGACCCTGGCCGACTTCGCCCGCGTGGTGAAGTACCCCAAGCCCGTGGTGATCGGCCTGACCTGTCAGATTCTGCTGCTACCGCTGGTGTGCTTCCTGATCGCCAACGGTTTCGGCCTGGAGGCGGCGCTGGCGGTAGGCCTGATGCTGCTGGCGGCCTCCCCGGGTGGCACCACCGCCAACCTGTTCAGCCACCTGGCCCACGGCGACGTGGCGCTGAACATCACCCTGACCGCGGTCAACTCGCTGATCGCGATACTCACCATGCCGCTGCTGGTGAATCTGTCGTTGGCCTGGTTCATGGAATCGGACCAGGCCATCCCGCTGCAATTCGCCAAGGTCATGCAGGTGTTCGCCATCGTCCTGCTGCCGGTGGCGCTGGGCATGCTGATCCGTCACTGGGCGCCGCGCTTCGCCGCGCGCATGGAAAAACCGATGAAGATCGTCGCGGCGCTGTTCCTGGCCTTCACCATCGTCCTGGCCCTGGCCAAGGATTGGCAGACCGTGGTCGAGTACGCGCCGATCGTTGGCGGCGCCGCACTGCTGTTCAACCTGCTCAGCCTTGCGGTGGGCTACTGGGTGCCACGTCTGCTGAGCATCCCCAAGCGCCAGGCGATCGCCATCGGCATGGAAATCGGCATCCACAACGGCACCCTGGCCATCGCCCTGGCCCTGAGCCCGTCGCTGCTGAACAACGCGACCATGGCGGTGCCGGCGGCGATCTACAGCCTGATCATGTTCTTCACCGCGGCGGGGTTCGGCTGGTGGGTGAGCCGCGGGCAAACGGTTGAAAACACCATCGAGCGCAAAGTCGCGAACTGAGCCGGCGATAGGGGCGCATCGCGCCCCCGGCAACATCTCAACCCCGCCGGCGCTTCAGCTGTTGCTTCAACACCCGCAACGGCGGTGCGTAGAAGAACCCGAACGACACGCTGCCTTGGCGTCCCTTCACCGCATGGTGCAGGCGGTGCGCCCGGTACAGGCGCTTGAGGTAGCGGTTGACCGGCTTCGGCGCACGCGGCCAGTGACGGTGGAACAAGCCGTCGTGGGCCAGCACGTAGGCCAGCCCATACCCCGCCACCCCGCCGCCGACCCACTGCAGCGGCGCATGCCCGGCCTTGCCCAGCATCACCAGGGCAGCGGCGATCAGCCCGAGCGCCAGCAGGTAGAGGTCATTGGTTTCCAGCATGCCCAATTGCGGCTCGTGGTGCGAGCGGTGCAGCCACCAGCCCCAGCCGTGCATGACGTACTTATGGGCCAGCGTGCCGACGCCCTCCATGGCCACCAGGGTGCCGAACAGCACGGCGAGATTGAACAACATGGATCGGTCCGGGGGGGGTGGCAACGAAAGGCGCAAGGGTACCATTGCCGTCAGGTCATTCGGAGGGATTTTCCATGAAGGATGTACCCAGGCCAGCATCTGCCAGTGCTTGGCGTAACACAATTGTCATGATCCACGCCTTGACCCTGCGCGGGTCGAGGCGTATGGTCCGCCGCGCACTAAAGCATCCCTCACCCAGGAGACCCTGCATTGGACAGTAGCCCCAGTCGATTGCGACAGGCCCACACGGCGAGCTAGTCCGGGCAGCGTTCCTGCCACTGTCTCGCCGTACTCGGTAGACGGTGGTTTCCTTCGGCCCTCCCTGGCTGAACATTCCTCCTTGCTTCCCAGCCCTGCCATCCGGCATGGGCGTGGTCCTGCGCATTCCTTGTTTGCAATCGCGCCGTCTCAAGTCGGCGCCCATGCGGGCCATCGCCCGCGGAACGGAGTTCGCTATGGATTGGAAAATCTTTCTGCTGCGCGTCAGCGTGGCCCTGCTGCTCGGCGCCTTGATCGGTGCCGAGCGCCAACTGCGCCAGCGCCTGACGGGCCTGCGCACCAACGCCCTGGTCAGCACCGGCGCCTGCCTGTTCGTGCTGATGACCCAGGCCGTGCCGGGCATGGCGCCCACCGATGCCTCGCGCATCGCCGCCTACGTAGTGTCGGGCATCGGTTTTCTCGGCGGTGGCGTGATAATGCGCGACGGCTTCAACGTGCGTGGCCTGAACACCGCTGCCACCCTCTGGTGCACCGCCGCGGTCGGCGTGCTGTGCAGCCTTGGGCTGCTGCTGGAGGCGTCGCTGGGCAGCCTGGTGGTGTTATGCGCCAATATCCTGCTGCGTGACCTCGCCCAACGCCTGGACCGCCAGGACATGGTCCCGGCCAGCGAGGTCGAGCAGCGCTACGAAGTACGCATCGTCTGCCGCGCCGAGGACGAGATCCAGGTGCGCAGCCTGATGTTGCACAGCCTCAGCGATCCGGGCCTGCGCCTGCAGTCGCTGCACAGCGAGGACCTGGCCGACCCGGCACGCCTGGAGGTACGCGCCGAACTGCTCGGCACGCCCCAGGCACCGACCCAGCTCGAGCGCCTGGTCGGCCGCGTGAGCCTGGAGAAAGGCGTCAGCTCGGTGCGCTGGCAGTTGCAGGCTCAGGGCCTGAACATCGACTAGACGCTGTCGCGCACATGCCGCTCGCGCAGTTCCTGGCGCTCCTTGGCCTCGACGCACAGGGTAGCGGTGGGCCGCAGCAGCAGGCGGCGCAGGCCGATCGGCTCGCCGGTTTCCTCGCACCAGCCGTAGTCGCCCCGGGCCAGGCGTTCCAGCGCCTGGTCGATCTTGTCCAGCAGCTTCTTTTCCCGCTCCAGCGAGCGCAGTTGCCAGTGACGTTCCTCCTCGGCGCTGCCGATGTCGGCGGGGTCGCTGTGTATCTCCTGCTCGCGCAGGGCGCGAAACTCCTGCTCGATCCGCGTTTGCAGCTCGCCGCGCTGGGCCAGCAGCAGGTTGCGGAAGAATTGCCGCTGGGGTTCGTTCATGTAGGCGGCGGCAGGTTGTTGCAACAATTGCTCTTCAGTCATGGCAAAGTTCCGAAATGCTGGGGGCGCGCCGCGCCCCTTTCGCTGGCAAGCCAGCTCCCACAGGGGCTGCGCAGCGGCCCCTGGCTCGAATCAACGGTCGAACATCAGCGGCAACCCCTGGCACGGGTCGCGCACCTGGCCCTGGTGCCAGGCCAGTTGCCCCGAGACCACGGTGCTACGCACCACATGGTGGAAGGCGCGCTGCTGGAACGGCGTCCAGCCGCAGCGCGCCAGGATCGGGTCGTCCGCCACCGCCCGTGGCCTGGCCAAGCGCTCGACGATGGCGAAGTCCGCCCAGTACCCCTCGCGCAGGAAACCGCGCTCGCGGATGGCGAACAGCTCGGCCACCGCGTGGCTGGTCTTGGTCACCACCTGGGCCATGCTCAGCACCCCTTCGCTGACCAGTTCCAGCGCCGCCGGCAAGGCATGCTGCACCAGCGGCAGGCCAGACGGCGCACGGGTATACACGCGGCGCTTCTCCTCCAGGGTGTGCGGCGCATGGTCGGTGCCGATCACATCGATACGGTCGCGGGCCAGGGCATTGCGCAAGGCGTCGCGGTCGGTGCCGGTCTTGATCGCCGGGTTGCACTTGATCAGATGACCGAGGCTGGCGTAATCGCTGTCGTCGAACAGCAAGTGGTGCAGGCACACCTCGGCGGTGATGTGCTTGCCGCTCACCGGGCCAGGCGTGAACAACGCCAGCTCGCGCACCGTGGTCAGGTGCAGCACATGCAAGCGCGTGCCGAAGCGCCGGGCCAACTGCACCGCCAGGCTCGAGGAGCGGTAGCAGGCATCGGCATCGCGGATCAGCGGGTGCGCGGCCGGGGGGATGAACTCGCCGTGGCGCGCCCGCCACCAGCCCTCGTTCTCGAGGATGCTCGGGGTGTGCTCGCAATGGGCCAGGACGATGGTCGGCGCATAGACGAAGAGCTTTTCCAGCACCTGCGGATCGTCCACCAGCATGTCGCCGGTGGACGCGCCCATGAACACCTTGATCCCGGCCACTTCGCGAGGGTCCAGGGCGGCAATGGTGTCGAGGTTGTCGCGGCTAACGCCGAAGTGAAAGCCATAGTTGGCCCGTGAACCCGCCGCCGCCCGGCGCTTCTTGTCGGCCAGCGCCTCCAGGGTCAACGTCGGCGGGTTGGTGTTGGGCATGTCCATGTAGCTGGTGATGCCCCCGGCCACCGCCGCCCGCGACTCGCTGGCAATGCTGCCCTTGTGCGGCGCCCCCGGCTCGCGAAAATGCACTTGGTCGTCGATCATCCCCGGCAGCAGCCAGGCGCCCTTGGCATCGATCTCCAGTGCCGCGCGGGCGTTGTCTAGGCTGCCGGCTATCCGTTCGATGCGCCCATGGCGCACCAGCAGGTCGGCTTCGAATTCACGCCCCTCGTTGACCAGCCGCGCATTGCGCACCAATAGCGTGTCCATGCTCAGAACTCGTTCTGCAAGGCCTTGTAGCCCTGGACCAGGTCGATATTGGTGCGCGCCACGTCCTCGGAGAACTCCGAGGCCGACACGCTGACCGGCGGGTAGCGCTCCAGGTCGGTATGCGGGCCGATGTGCTCGGTAGGCGGCACGTAGAAGCGCGGCGGCAAGTCGCGACCGTCGACCACCGAGTTGTGCCGCACCACGCTGCCATCACCGACCTTGCAATTGAACAGCACGCTGTTGAAGCCGATGAACACCCGGTCGCCGACTTCGCACGGGCCATGGACGATGGAGCGATGGGCGATCGAGCTGTACTGGCCGATGCGCACCGCCGCGCCGGATTTGGAATGGATCACCACGCCATCCTGGATATTGGAATTGGCGCCGATGACGATTGGCTGCATGTCGCCGCTGGCGTCCACCTCGTCGGCGCGGATTACCGCATAAGGGCCGACGAACACGTTGTCGTGGATGATCACCTTGCCGCAGATGATGGCGGTGTGGTCGATATAGGCCGATTCGGCGATTTGCGGGAGATGGCCGGAGGGGTTTCTGCGGATCACGGTGAGGGTCCTGCCTGGGAGGAAGAATGCAAATGTTACGTTATAACAATTACATTGCAACAACTTCCCGTGTCGATCTGGCAAACTCCGTCTTCTTGCGCAACGACGCCCCGCCCACAGGTCTTGTCTCCACCATGCTTGTCCGCCCCACCCGCATCGAGGATGCCCCCTTGCTCCCGGCCCTGGAACGCTCCGCCGCCCAGGCTTTCCGGCAATTGCCGCACCTCGCCTGGCTGGCCGACAGCGAGGTGATGAATGAAGCCGAACACCTGGCATTCGTGAGCGAAGGTTGCAGCTGGGTCGCCGTGGATGACCAGGACCAGGCACTGGGTTTTCTCTGCGCCAGCATCGCCGACGACGCCTTGCATATCCATGAGCTGTCCGTGCGGCAAGAGGCCCAGGGCCACGGCCTGGGCCGGGGCCTGCTGGACCAGGCACGGGATACCGCTCGCCTCAAGGGCCTGGCCTGGCTGACCCTGACCACCTTCGACGATGTCCCCTGGAATGCCCCGTTCTATGCGCGCTACGGCTTCAAGCCCATCCCTGCGGCACGCTTGGACGCCCGCCTGCGCGCTATCCTCGCCAGCGAGCTGGCCCACGGCCTGGAGCACCGTTGCGCCATGCGCCTGCCGATCGACGCCTGAGCCGTATTTTCATCCCCCCGGCCATTCACGTAGAGTCTGAACACCCGCGGTAACGGACAACCTGATGGACAAGTACGCCCCCCGCCAGTGGCTGCCACACGAAAAGCCCAGCCTGCCCGGTTCGCCCTCGACGCCGCTGCACGCCCCGGCCAAGCGCCTGGCCTTCGGCGTAGTCGGCCTGCTGGTGGCAATCACCGGCGGCCTGGGCAACGCCCTGGTGGTGGCCAACCTGCCATTTCTGCAGGGCGCCCTCGGTGCCACCAGCGCGGAGATGGCCTGGCTGCCGGCGGCCTACGTGATGACCAACGTGTCGATGAACCTGCTGCTGGTGAAGTTTCGCCAGGAGTTCGGCCTGCGCGCCTTCACCGAAGTGTTCCTGGTGCTCTACGCGCTGGTCACCCTCGCCCACCTGTTCGTCAACGACCTCAACTCGGCCATCGCCGTGCGCGCCGCCCATGGCATGGTCGGCGCCGCGCTGAGTTCTCTGGGCCTGTACTACATGATCCAGGCTTTCCCCGCACAATGGCGGCTCAAGGCGATGGTCCTTGGACTGGGCGCCTCGCAGTTGGCCGTACCCTTGGCCCGGGTGTTTTCCGAAGACCTGCTGCAGATCGCCGAATGGCGCGGGCTGTATCTGTTCGAGCTGGGCCTGGCCCTGACCGCGCTGGGCTGCGTGCTGTTGCTCAAGCTACCGCCCGGCGACCGTTTCAAAACCTTCGAGCCACTGGATTTCCTCACCTTCACCCTGATGGCCAGCGGCACTGCCCTGCTCTGCGCGGCGCTGTCGCTGGGGCGCATAGACTGGTGGCTGGACGCGCCGTGGATCGGCGTCGCCCTGGCCGGCGCCATTGCCCTGATCCTCTCGGGCCTGGCCATCGAGCACAACCGCAGCAACCCTTTGCTGATGACCCGGTGGCTGGGCAGCGGCGCGATCATTCGCCTGGCACTGTGCGTGATCCTGATCCGCATGGTGATTTCCGAGCAGTCCACCGGCGCGGTGGGCTTCCTCCAGGCGCTGAACATGGGCAACGAGCAGATGCGCGCGCTGTACGCGGTGATGCTGCTGGGCGCGATCACTGGCCTTGCCACCAGCGCGTTGACCATCAACCCCACGCACCTGGTACTGCCGCTGTTCATCTCCCTGGCCGCGATGGCCACCGGCGCGTTCATGGACAGTGGCTCGAGCAACCTGACCCGCCCCGCGCAGATGTACCTGAGCCAGTTCCTGCTGGCCTTCGGCAGCACCTTCTTCGTCGGCCCGTCGATGGCGCTGGGCATCAGCCATGTGCGCGCCAACCCGCGCAACCTGGTGAGCTTCTCGGTGCTGTTCGGTATCTGCAACAACCTCGGCGGGCTGATCGGCTCGGCGCTGCTGGGCACCTTCCAGACGGTGCGGGAGAAATTCCACTCCAGCCAGCTGATGGACCGCCTGGGTGCCCTGGACCCCCTGGTCAGCGCCCGGGTCCAGGGAGGCGGCGCCGGTTATGCCGGGGTGCTGGCCGACCCTGCGCTGCGCAACGAAGCCGGCATGCGCCTGCTGGCCAACGCCGCGACCCGCGAGGCCAATGTGCTGGCCTACAACGATGTGTTCATGCTGATCGGCGCCATCGCTATCCTGACCATGATCTGGATCTTCATCCGCAGCCTGTACCTGCGCTATACCCACTCCACCAGCGGTGCCTCCAACCGATGACCCAGGAAACGCCAACGACCACCACCACCGCCATCGCCGAAACTCCGGAAGGCAGCGCGCCCCCGAGCGAGCCGACCAGCCCGGCGCGTACCCGGCGGGTACGCCTGCTGTCGTCGCTGAGCTTCGCCGCCGTGGCCCTGGCCGGCATCCTGCTGGTGCTCTACGCCTGGCGCCTGCCGCCGTTCAGCAGCGCCATCGAAAGCACCGAGAACGCGCTGGTGCGCGGCCAGGTGACGATCATCGGCCCTCAGCTGGGCGGCTACATCGTCGAGGTGCCGGTGCATGACTTCCAGTTCGTCAAACAGGGCGACCTGCTGGTGCGCCTGGACGACCGCATCTACACCCAGCGCCTTGCCCAGGCCGTTGCCCAGCTCAAGCAGCAACAGGCGGCGCTGGCCAACAACCTGCAGCAGCGCAACAGCGCCGAGGCCACCATTGCCCAGCGCCAGGCCGCGATCGCCGACGCCGCCGCCCAGGCCGACAAGGCCCGCGCCGACCTGCAACGTAACCAGGCGCTGGTAAGCGACGGCTCGGTGTCGCGCCGCGAACTGGACCTGAGTCGCGCCAGCCAGGCCGCCGCCGTCGCCAGCCTGGCCCAGGCCAGGGCCGCACTGGAAATCGCCCGCCAGGACCGCGAGACGGTGATCGTCAACCGCGCCGCGCTGGAGGCCTCGGTAGAAAACGCCAAGGCCGCGGTGGAACTGGCTCGCATCGACCTGGACAACACTCGGGTCAAGGCCCCGCGCGACGGCCAGCTGGGGCAGATCGGCACCCGCCTGGGCGCCTACGTCAACCCCGGCGCGCAGTTGATGGCGCTGGTGCCGGATACCCTGTGGGTGATCGCCAACCTGAAGGAAACGCAGATGGCCAACGTGCGCATCGGCCAACCCGCCACCTTCACCGTCGATGCCCTCAACCATCTGAAGCTGCACGGCCACGTGCAGCAGATCTCTCCGGCCACCGGTTCTGAGTTCGCCCTGCTGCAGGCCGACAACGCCACTGGCAACTTCGTCAAGATCGCCCAGCGCATTCCGGTGCGGATCACCGTCGATGGCGATCAGCCCGAAGCCAGGCACCTGCGGCCAGGAATGTCGGTGGTGGTGAGCATCGATACCCGCAAGGCGCAGTAAACGGCGGCGGGTTCAGAACCGCTGCGCCACCATCTTGAAAGGATAAGGCTGTGCCTTGTACTTGCCGATCTTGCCGCGCTTGGGTAGCGACACCTTGTGCTCTGGACTGAGGTTCTTGTACGGGATCTGCTGCAACAGGTGGCTGATGATGTTCAGCCGCGCCTTGCGTTTGTCCTCCGAGCGCGCCATGTACCAGGGTGCCCAGGAGGAGTCGGAGGCGGCGAACATGTCGTCGCGGGCGCGGGTGTAGTCGTCCCAGCGGTTGTAGGACTTGACGTCCATCGGCGACAGCTTCCACAACTTGCGCCCGTCACTGATGCGGTCCTGCAGGCGACGGGTCTGCTCCTCGGCACTGACCTCGAGCCAATACTTGATGAGGATGATCCCCGACTCGACCATCATCCGCTCGAACATCGGCACCACGCTGAGGAACTTGTGGGCCTGCTCGTCGCTGCAGAAGCCCATCACCCGCTCCACCCCGGCGCGGTTGTACCAGCTGCGATCGAAGATCACCACCTCGCCCGCCGCCGGCAGGTGGGTCAGGTAGCGCTGGGCGTACATCTGGGTCTTCTCGCGCTCGGTCGGCGCCGGCAGCGCCACCACGCGGAACACCCGTGGGCTGACGCGCTCGGTGATGGCCTTGATGGTGCCGCCCTTGCCCGCGCCATCCCGGCCTTCGAAGACGATGCATACTTTCAGGCCCTTCTCCACCACCCATTGCTGAAGCTTGACCAGCTCCACGTGCAGCCGCCTGAGTTCCGCCTCGTAGGTCTTGCGTCCGAGTTTCTCGTCGCCCTCAACCTTGCGCTTGCCCTTGGCCATCGCTTGCTCCTCTTTGCCCGCTTCAGGTCGCCCCGACAGTGCCGGGGCGCAATCAGAGGAGTATGGCTGAACGCCCACCCTTTGCCGGTTGGCCGCCGGTCGTTGCCAGCAGCAGGCTTTGCCAAACAGCGCACAGCACGGGCGATATGTCGACTTGCCACGATTGCGGCCGCTCTGGCGCGCGGGTTCTAATCCTGGCCTGCAATTGGCAACTCAAGGAAGTCTCACGATGGACAGGAAGATCATCCCACTGGCTCTGCTGGCAGCACTGGTCGGCTGCTCGGACGGCCAGCAGCCCAGTGAAACCGAGCTGCGCCAGACCGCCCAAGCCTACCTCGATACTCAATACCCACGCTGTTTCGTGATCAGCGCCTTTCCCACCCGCACCCGTGACTTCGATGTGGAAGGCACCAATAAAGCCTTGCACGCCCTGGCCCAGGTCGGGGTGGTCAGCGAACGTGAAGTTGCCCGCACCGAAGTGCCGGAGCGTCTCTGGCAACCGGCGCGCACCGACATCTACTACGCCTACGACCTGACCGACGAGGGCCGCCGCTACTACAAGGCCGATGCGGGGCGCAAGGCGAACGGCGCGAGCACTGGCGGGCTGTGCTTCGGCAAGGCTCAGGTCACCGCTATCAAAAGCTTCAGCACGCCAGTCGAACACAATGGGCGCCGACAATCCGAGCTGACCTACAGTTACCAGATCACCGAGCTACCAGTCTGGGCGGGCGATGCCGCGGTTCAGTCCGACATCGTCGGGCTCGGCCAAGTGGCCACCAGCGTCGGCAAACCCCTGAATGAGACCCGGGTTATGGTAATGACCAGCATAGGATGGGCGATCGATTGAGGGGCGCCGCACTTTAAGTTGCTTCTATCTCAAAGGCCTAATTCGTCCTGAAGCGTATGGCCTTTGATACACCTCACCATGTGCTCGACAAAAAGCTCTGCCCCCGCCATTTCTTTAAGTAGTACGCATTGCCAATGGTTTACGCCATAGCGCTCCACCATTCGGCCATACTGTTCAAGCATCGAGATTTTGAGCCGCTGGGTGGTTAAGTCCTTGGAGTAAGAGAGGATTGAGTCGATCGTTGTGGTGATGAAATCATTTGAATTCTCCTTGTAGCGACCAAGCAACTCCAGTCGTTCATAATGAGCAGAAATCACGCTGAACAAGCCATCAGAAATAGCACCATCCTGCTCCAGGCGATACTCCACGCCAGGCAAATTATTATCATAACTAAAGCGGCAGTGAAGAAATTGCCGATCCGGCAATTGATCCAAGTAAAAATTTAAAATCTTTCGCTCACCATCTACCTTCCAGTAATTACCCTTTTTCTTATTGCAACGCCCACAGGAGGGAATTAGGTTAAGGCTAAAAACCGCATATTCCGCGTAATCGTCCTTGGGCAGATAGTGGTCCGTCTCATCAACCCCCGAAATACCACAATAGGGGCATAGGTTTTGCCAGTCTTGCGACTGTGAATTCTTTATTTCCGCCTTTAGTCCGTCAAGCACGCTCCCGCCTGAACTATAAGCCCACAACAACGATTCCTTCTCCACGCCTACGAAGCTAGAGCTATCTATCGAGTGAAGTGCTTGCCGATCAAAACAGCCTTGATAATGTAAGTACTTCAATCTCACTTGATCCTGCAACCTGACCAGCGTCTCCTTCTTTGTATTAGGCTGACCTTTTACGGTATTGTTTTTCGAATCGACAATTTGCCTAAAATACTCATACCCAGGGCGTTGCAGCGCTTGAAAGTTCTTCATTTTTCATAGCACCCTTTGAGGAACACCATAGCGTTCAAGCTAAGACGCCCATCGAATAAACCCTGCACTTCATCAAGGCTGTGTTTTTCCGATAATCTTTTCAGTACACCTCTATAATCGTTCTCCACTCCAGCCAAAGAAAAAACATTCTTCGTAATATTTGAAATATTTTCCCCAAACGTTTCCAGCTCAACACTTCGTACGTTTGGCACGGAGCCGACACGCTCGAATACGTTCACATACCGCGAAGGGATTTCTTGAAGAATGACTGGCGAATGGGTCGCCATGATCGCATAGGAACCAAATTTCTCGAGCACAAAACGAAACATTGTCACCATGTTCGAAATCGCTCGAGGGTGCAAGTGAACCTCAGGCTCATCAAACAGTATCAGCGAATCTTTCTGAATACTTGCCACTATCTCCGTAATCACATACAGCAATACGCTTTGCCCCGAGCTTAGGTGCCCATCACTATTTCTCGACACCCTTCCAAATGCTTCATTCTCGAACAAATCCAGATAAATAGCGTCAACTATATCCCGAGCCATGATAAGCTTTAAAGCGCTGTACCATTCGCCCACCCTGTTCTGCTTCTGAATCCGATCACACGCACTAGCATAGATCGCGTCCATTTTTTTCGGCGTCAAAAAACCACTTTCATCCCTCAGCCCACAGTACTTATAACTGAACGTTTTTTTCGACTTGGGCCGACGAAAATTATCAAACGCGCTGTAGGAGATCGCGATAATTTTACTGAACAAAGGCCGCGACCCAGAAAACACTCCATCCGACTCTTCACCACTTAACGCCAATGCCATCTTGGATAAATACTGTGTTTTTCCCGCACCATTCTCTCCAATCACAGCAATGATGCGGTTCGGCAAGCCCGAATGTTCTTTAAAGTTGAAACTCGCTGCGTGCTCACCAGGCGCGTTGCCAACCTTGCAACTGAACGTAAACTCGAAAGCGTCTTCATATTCAGCCCCTTCGAGAACGTTCCTTCCACGATGAAGCGCCTGCTCGGCTTCACTGAAGCGAATCAGTGAGCCCTTATACTCATCCAGCCGTTCAAACTGCTCCCTCAGGCCGACACTCGTCGCCAAGTCATTTATTCGTTCAAGGAGATTGGCCGCGTCCTCCGATGAGAAATAGCTCGCCACAGTGCGATAAAAATCTAGATCCTGGCCAAGCGATGCAAAATTATCTGGTAACTGGGGATCACCTGACGGCACATTGATGTACCCCGCCCCACCATAATCTTCAGGGTTAGACGATATGACTTTTATCTTACCGAGCCTGACGCTTTTTGATGCTGATTCATGCACCCACATGGTGAACAGCGTTTTGCGCCCGTAGTCATCCCAATGCTGGGAATCAAGATTAATGAATGGATAGTCAGCAATTGAAACCAATGACTTCTTGTCTAAGGAATATATTTTCACGTGATCTCTCGCACTCTATTTTCCCGCTTTCATAGGCAGCATCATCACTTATATGGTGAGGAACCGAAGCATGTGACTTACCTACCAGCAGCCTGACCTTGCTATCAATATGCCACTGCCGCAACGAATCATACAGCCCAACGAGCATGCAACCTTCACAGGTTCTAGGTTGACGCTGTAGCGAGTGCAGGCTCCTTAACGTTGAGAAAATTCCCGGACGCCATCCTTGCCTCAACCCGACTGCCAAGCAGCCGGCTTTCAAGTCAATCGATGGAGACTCCAGTGATGAAAACCGTAGCGGTTGTACTCACCCTGCTGGCAACGATTTCGGCCACCTCGGCGTTTGCCGAAGGCGGTGCCGATCGTCTCAAGGAGCGTAGCGCTCAGTGGGCGCTGCAGCGTCAGCAGGCTGAACAGGTTGTCAAGGGTGACGATGCTTCACCTGCTCAGCAGCAGGTTGGCCGGGAAGTGCGAGGCAACCAGGAAATGCCTTCCAGCTGAAATGTCTTGGGACGGGATGCGGGGAGCGAGAGCACTGCTTGACTACTTTGTATGCGCATTCATAGACGATGCCTACATTACGACGGCATCGTCAATGAGTGCGCAACTAACGTCCAAAAACACCCAACAACAAAGTGAAACAAACTACCAATCCGCTATATCTTGAGCGTTGATTTAGGGCCCACTGCAAGCATGCACATTGCCTCGTGTGCTCGGCTCAAGCCTTCGGCACCCGTGGCGCCGCTTCAGTCTGCGCAGTACTCGCCGCGACCGGCGGCGTCAGGCGCAACACCCGATCCCGTCCCCCCTCAGCGAGCAAGTACCCGCCGTTACCGTCCGGAACGATGGCCTGAGGCGCCTTCAGGTAGCTCAGAACAGTGTGGCGCGTACCATCGCCATCGATACGCAGCAGCCGCGCGCGGTGGGTCGAATCTTCACTGATCCACAAACCACGCTGGTCGCAAAGCAGGAAGGTCGGATTGCGCAAACCTTCGACCACCACCGGATCATCCCCGTCATCGCCCAGCGCACGGATCTTGCCAGTGGCTTTCTCGGTATACAGCAGGCGCCCATCGGCGCAACGAGCCAAGCCCTCGGTTTCAGTCAGGCCCGAGCGCAACACATCAAGCTCACCACTCTGCCAGTCGTAACGCATCAACCGGCCATCACCCTTGCGATCCTCGATGGCGTAGAGGTGCTGGCCATCGTTGTACAACCCCTGCACATTATTACCTTCGAACAGCTGGCTGACCTGGCCATCGCGCGACACGCTGACCGGCGCCCCACCGACCTCCTGGCTGAACGCCCAGCCACCGTCGACGGCAACCATGCCGTCCGGCTTGGACAGGCCCTCGAGCACCACCACCCGATCCCCCTCCGCGGTAATGCGCAGGATGCTGCCTTTGCCGCCGTTGAGCTCGCGGCTGACCAGCAGGCTGCCGTCGGCCTGGGGCAGCAGAGAGGCGGCCCGGGTCACCGAGTTGTGCAATACCTGTACGCCCCAGCCTTCGGCGGCCTGCACCGGATAGAACGTCTGCCAAGCGAAGAAGCCCAGGGTGCAGGACATCAGGCCCGCGGTAGTCGCCAGGGCGAGGCGGAAACCGCGTTTGCGCAGCACATGGATCATCGAATCGGCTCCTAGAAAGTGCCGGCGATGCTAGCAAGGTGATGTGAAAAATATGTCATGACCAAGAAGCCAGAGAACTTTCCTACTCGCGCAAGATTGTGCAGACGCTTCTGGATTCAATAATTGAATACCGAGTATTTCAACATTTAATTTGTGGATGCCACGCCCTGCCCCCTATGCTGTCCCGGCATCCCCTGCACGCACCGGCCGGTGTGGTCCAAGGCATGGGGAGAGAACAACAAAGTCGAGACCGTTCATGTCGAAACCTTCCTACTTCGCCCCCCACGGTGGGCACCCGGCTCAGACCGAGCTGCTGACTGACCGTGCCATGTTCACCGAAGCCTATGCCGTGATCCCCAAGGGCGTGATGCGTGACATCGTCACCAGCCACCTGCCGTTCTGGGACAAGATGCGCATGTGGGTCATCGCCCGCCCGCTGACCGGTTTCGCCGAGACCTTCTCGCAGTACATCGTCGAAGTCGCTCCAGAGGGCGGCAGCGAGCGCCCTGAACTGGACCCGAACGCCGAAGCGGTGCTGTTCGTGGTCGAAGGCGAGATCGACGTCACCGTCGAAGGCAAGCACCACACCCTCGTGCCGGGCGGCTATGCCTTCCTCGCCCCCGGCGCCGACTGGAGCCTGCGCAACAACAGCAAGGCCAACGTCACCTTCCACTGGCTGCGCAAGCACTACCAGAAGGTCGAAGGCCTGCCGGTTCCCGAGTCGTTCGTCACTCACCGCGACAACGCCACGGTCATCGAGATGCCGGGCACCGAAGGCGCTTGGAAGACCACTCGCTTCGTCGACATGGCCGACATGCGCCACGACATGCACGTGAACATCGTGACCTTCCAGCCGGGCGGCGTGATCCCGTTCGCCGAGACCCACGTCATGGAACACGGCCTGTACGTCCTGGAAGGCAAGGCGGTGTACCGCCTGAACCAGGACTGGGTCGAGGTGGAAGCCGGTGACTTCATGTGGCTGCGCGCCTTCTGCCCGCAAGCTTGCTACTCCGGCGGCCCAGGCCCGTTCAGCTACCTGCTGTACAAGGACGTCAACCGTCACGTGCATCTGACGCTCAACCCGCAGCGTTGATGATTTTGCAGGAGCGGCAGCCCGCCGCTCCTGCAGTCTTGAGCCATACTGAGCGGACAGCCCTTTCCCGGCGTCCCGCCATGCCCCTCCATCGCCTTCTACTTGTCCTGCTGCTCCTGCTGCCGGGCGCGTTGCCGTGGGCAGACGACTGGCAACTCGCGCATCAGGAAGACGGCATCGATGTCTACCTGGCCAGCGTCGACGGTTCGGCCTACCAGCAATTTCGCGGCGTCACCCGGATCAAGGCCAGCGTCCGTACCCTGAGCGACCTGCAGGAAAACCTGCGCGTGGCCTGCAAATGGCTGTACGCCTGCGCCGACATGCGCCTGCTGGAAGTGGACGGCGATATCACCTGGGTCTACCTGACAACCGCCCTGCCCTGGCCGGCCAAGCCCAGGGACATGGTGCTCAAGGTGCGTACCGAGCGCCTGGACGACGACTCGCTGGTGCGCCACCTGAGCGCCGAGCCCGGGCGGGTGCCGGCCGAACCCGGGCTGATCCGCGTGCGCCGGCTCAGCGGCGAATGGATCATGCGCCCCTTGGGCGAGCGCGAGACCGAGGTCACCTACCAGCTGCGTGCCGACCCGGCCGGTGATGTGCCGGGCTGGCTGGCCAACCGCTTCGTGGTGGATGCACCGATGGTCACCCTGCGCACCCTGCGCGCCGTGGCCGAACGCCAGCCGTAAAACTCATCGGCTGCGCAGCAGCAGCGACGCCGCGGCGCAGGCCAGCAGCGCCACGCACGACAGGTAGAACGCATCCGAATAGGCCATCAGGTACGCCTGCTCGCGCACGCTCTGGTCGATCAACGCCAGCGTCTGCATGACCTGCGGCGACTGCGGGTCGACCATGCCGCCCGGCAGGCGCTGTTGCAGCGCGCCGTCGAACAGCGTCAGCCCTTCGCCGACCCGCACCGAATGAAAACGCTCGCGCTGCGACACCAGCTGTGTCAGCAGCGCCGTGCCCAGCGCGCCACCGAGGTTGCGCAGCATCGAGATCAGCGCCGAGGCCGAGCCGGCCTGGGCCTTGTCCAGGCCCTTCACCGCCAGCACCGACAGCGCCACCATGATCAACGGCTGGCCGATGCCACGCACCACGGTCGAGGGAATGATAACGTTGCTGCCCGAGTCCACTGTCAGCGTCGATCCCAGCCAACAGCCCAGGGCCATGATGGCGAAGCCGCTGGCCACCAGCAGCTTGGCGTTGAGCCAGCGCATCAGCCGTGGCAGCAACGGCGCCAGCAGCAGTTGCACCATGCCGTAGGCGATCAGGCTCTTGCCGATCTCGCTGGCGCTGTAGCCCTGGACCAGCGACAGGTAGTTGGGTACCAGGAACACCAGACCGAAAGTGGCCGCGCCGAACACCGCCATGGCCAGGCTCGACACGCCGAAGTTGTAGCTGCCCAGCAACCGCAGGTTGATGAACGGCCGTTCCCCCCACAATTGGCGCTGGATGAACAGGGCCAGGGCGATCACCGCGACGATGCTGAAACCGACGATGAAGCGGGACTCGAACCAGTCCTTGCGCCCGCCCTCCTCCAGCACCACTTGCAACGCCCCCAGCCCCAGTGCCATGGCCGCGATGCCCAGCCAGTCGGCCCGACGCAGGGCAGCGCGATCACCGGCCTGACCTTTGATCGACCAAGCCACTGCTGCCAGCAGCGCCACACCCGGCGGCAACTGCAGGAGGAAGATCCAGCGCCAGGAATACATGTCGGTGAGCCAGCCGCCGATCGACGGGCCGGCGGCCTGGGCCACGCTGTTGGACAGGCTGAACAGCGCCATCCCCAGCGCCAGGCGGCTGGCCGGCAACTCGGTAATGATCAGTTGCATCGACAACGGGATCAGCACCGCGCCCGAAGCGCCCTGGATCACCCGCAAGGCGATCATCGCCTCCAGGCTGCCAGCCATGGCGCAGCTCACCGAGCTGACCAGGAACACCGCCGAACCCACCAGCATCACCCGGCGCAGCGAGAACACCTGCACCAGCCAGGCGGTCAGCGGGATCATGCTGATCTCGGCCACCAGGTAGGCGGTGGAAATCCAGGATCCCTCCTCGAAGCTGGCCCCCAGCGCGCCCTCGATCTCAGGCAGGGCAGCGCTGGTGACATGCACGTTCATGCCAGCCATGAAGCAGCCGAACAAGCCGCCGATCACCGCCACCCAGGCGCGCAGGGAGACTTTGTCCTCAGCGCTCATGGCGGGCCTGCCGGGTGTCGACGGTGGCGATCACCGACATGCCGGGCAGCAGCCGTGGGCTGTCTTCGCCCTCCGGATCGAGTTGGATACGCACCGGGAAACGCTGAACGATCTTGGTGAAGTTGCCGGTGGCGTTGTCCGGCGGCAGCAAGGCGAACACGGCGCCGGAGCCTGGCGAGACGCTGTCCACCGTGCCGCGCCAGTGTTGGCCGAAAGTGTCAACCTCCAGCGTCACCGCCTGGCCGGGACGCATGTGCGCGAGCTGGGTTTCCTTGAAATTGGCGACCACATACGCTTGCGTCACCGGCACTACCGCCAACAACGGCAGGCCGGGGGTGACGTACTGCTGTTGGCGCACCTTGCGCTGGCCGACCACGCCATCGAAGGGCGCGCGGATCTCGGTGTCGGCCAGGGCACTGCGGGCCAGGTCGGCGTCGGCACGGGCCTGGTCGAGGTCGGCCTGGCGCTGCAGCAGTTCGGCTTCCAGTTGCTTGCCCTGCTGCTCCAGCATCGCCTTGCGCGCATGCTGGCGGGCCAGTTCGGCATCGGCGGCGCGCTGCAGCGCCTGAGACTGGATGCGGGTGGCGCGGGCCTGCTCCATCCGCTGCACACTGACCGCTTGCCATTGCGCCAGGTGCTGGTAACGCTGCCAGTCGGCTTCGGCCCGTTGCGCCTCGCCTCGGCTACCGCCGCGTTCGGCATCGGCGCGGGCGATAGCGTGAGTCTGTTCATCTTGCTCGGCGACGAAAGCGCGCAGGCGCATACGCTGCACCTGCAACGCCGCCTCGCTCACCGCCAGGTGCGCCTCGGCCTTGCGCAGGCGGTCACGAAAGTCCCGCCCGTCCAGGCGTACCAACAGGTCGCCAGCCTTGACCGTGGCGTTGTCCGCCACCGCCACCTCGGCCACATAGCCGCTGACCCGCGCGCTGATCGGCGCCCAATCGGCGCGCACGTAGGCATCGTCGGTCTGCTCCAGAAAACGGCCGTCGAGCCACCAGTAAGCGGCATAGGCCGCCACCAGCAATCCCACCCCCCCGGCCAGGCCGAAACGCAGTAGACGCTGGCGGCGCCGGGCGCGGATTTGCTCGAGGGTGTATTGGGAATCTGGGCTGACCGCCTGGTTCATGCTGGGCTCCATCCGGTGGGGGGAGCGCCAGAGTACGGAATCCGGACTTGTCGTTCGCTCGCGAATAGGTAGCCAATCGTCGTGAAATGGACAACGAATAAGTCCCGCGAGGAATCACGTTTCAGTGCTGCAAATACGCCACGACCTGTTCGGTAGCCGTTATCGGATCCTCCTGCATGAAACAGTGCCCACCTGCCACTTGCTGCGCGCTCACCCGGCCATTGAGCGCTACCAGGCGCTGCACCGAGTGCGGCACGAACGGATAGGTCTGCTCGCCGTACAGAATCCGCGTCGGCGTCTGGATACGGCCCAGCTGCTGCCACATGCGTTCGGGGAACGAGCTGAAGATTTCCACCTCGCGGCTGGGCCGGCACTTGAGCACCACCCCCTCCCCGCAATCGCCGATGGCATGCTCCACATAGGCCTGCAACGCCGCGTCGCTCCAACCCTTGAAGATGCCGCGCCCCTGCAGCGAGGCCTGGGCCGCTTCGCGGTCGGGCCAATGGCTGCGCCGGGTAGCCGCCTTGCGCGCCAAGGCATGACGCCGGTGCAGGCCGACCATGGCAGCGGCGCCCATCACGCCGATCATGCGCCGGCTGAACAGGACCGGATCGAGCAACACCGCACGCTGGAACAGCTGCGGCTCGGCGGCCAGGATCAAGCCGGTAAGCACGCCGCCGAAACTGTGGCCCAGGGCAAAGCGCGGCACGTCGCAGTATTCGCCACGCCCAGCCTCGAAGGCCTCCACCGCCAATGCTGCGGTGCGGTTCCAGCCAAGGAACACGCCACCATGGTCGCTGTCACCATGGCCCTGGACATCGCTCAGCCACAGGTCGAAATGTTCGCCCAGGCGCATCAGCATGGGCTGATAGGCCAGGCTGCAGAAGCCGTTGCCATGCAAAAAATGCAGCAGCGGCCTACCGCTGGCGGGGGTTCGCCATCCGCGCAGGGTGAAGCCTTCGGCGCATTCATGGGACCAGGGAATCAACTCCATCGACTGCACTCATCGGCTCTAGGAAAACGCCGATTCTACAAACAGCAGCGGATACAGTGAAATCACCAGCAGCACGGCCATCAGGACATTGAACAGCACCACCGCGCGCGGATTGCGCAGCAGGTTGCGCAAGGCACTGCCGAACATCACCCAGATGCCGACGCTGGGCAGGTTCACCAGGGCGAACACCGTGGCGATGACGATCACGTTGAACACGTAGCCCTGGGCCGGGGTATAGGTGGTGATCGCCCCGATCGCCATCACCCAGGCCTTGGGATTGACCCACTGGAACGCGGCCGCACCCCAGAACCCCAGCGGCTTGCGGCTGCCATTGGTATCAGCGGACATCGGTCCGGAGGTGGCGATCTTCCAGGCCAGGTACAACAGGTAGGCCGCGCCCGCGTAGCGCAGGATGCTGTACAACGGTGGCCAGGCCTTGAACACCTCGCCCAGCCCGAGGCCCACCGCCAGCACCATCACCATGAACCCGACACTGATGCCCAGCGCATGGGGAATAGTGCGGCGCACACCGAAGTTGACCCCCGAGGCCAGCAGCATGGTGTTGTTCGGACCGGGGGTAATGGAAGAGACGAAGGCGAACAGGACGAACGCGCTGAGCAGATCGAGCGAGGCAAGCATGGCGGCGGTTTCCGGCTTTTCTGATTATCGAAATGCCACGGTAGCGGAGGCTTGTAGGAAATGACCGGTACAGTTGCGCGAAATTGAATAAATACACATTTCTGTTTCACTCACTTGCGTGCTTCCACGCCATCGTCGCAGCAAAGCGCGGCAAATCTTCCGCCAGACACCTGGCGGCCTCCCCTCGTCCTACCTGACACTACTGAAACCTTCGCACCCTATCCCGTACAAGGAAGCCCCACCATGCCCGTGACCATCCGCCCCGCAGCCCTGGCCGACGCAGCCCAGATCCTGGCCTTCATCACCGAACTGGCCGAATACGAACGCGCCCGCGACGAAGTGGTGGCGACCCTCGCCGACATCGAACGCAGCTTGTTCGACGCAGGCAGCACGGTGCGCAGCCTGATTTGCGAACGCGACGGCCAGGCGATCGGCTTCGCCGTGTATTTCTACAGCTACTCCACCTGGCTGGGGCGCAACGGTATCTACCTGGAGGATCTCTACGTCACCCCGCAGCAGCGCGGTGACGGCGCGGGGCGCAAGCTGCTGCGGCATATCGCCCGCGAAGCTGTCGAAAACGGCTGTGGGCGAATGGAGTGGAGCGTGCTGGACTGGAACGAACCGGCCATCGGTTTCTACCAGTCTCTGGGCGCCGAGCCGCAGGACGAGTGGATCCGCTATCGTCTCGACGGCGAGCGCCTGCGTCAGTTCGCCGAAGGCTGAGGCGCCTCGCCCGGAAACGCCGTCTGGGCCAGTACCGGCACCTCGACGCGGCTGCGCTGGCCGCCGCGCTCGATCACCAGGCCGCGCCCCTCGATGGCCACCAGGCGCACCCCGCGAGCCAGTTCCTCGCCACTGCGCACGGCGCGTGCCGGGCCGCCGTCAAGGCTGACGATGGCCACGGCGCCGTGGCTGCCGGCCATCACTCCGCTGACCTGGATCTGCACCTGCAGGGGAATATCGGCAAACCATCGCCCGGCTGCTGTTTCGGCCACTACCGGGGCGTCGGCCGCCCGGGCCGTGGCCTGCCCCGCCGCTGGCGGCCACAACAACTGCCCCCAGGTCGCCAGCCCGGCCATGGCGACCAGCAGCCCCAGCGCCTGCAACAACAGCCCGAGTGACAAGTCGGGACGAACGATACGCATGGTCACGCGCTCCTTGTGTGCCTGCGCCCAAGCATACCGGTTGATTCTCACGGTTTTGTTTCACACGCCGATCATCTTGCTCGGGCAAGCTGCCTTGCCAGGACAAGGAGCGCCCCGTGAACGGACAACGTGGTTTCACCCTGATCGAACTGATGGTGGTGCTGGTGATCGTCGGCATCGCCAGCGCCGCCATAAGCCTGAACATCCGCCCCGATCCGGGCAAGCAGTTGCGCGCGGACGGCGAGCGCCTGGCGCGCTTGCTGGAGCTGGCGCAAAGCGAAGCCCAGGCCGACGGTCAGCCGCTGCGCTGGCAGAGCGACCGCGACGGCTACCGCTTCGTGCGCGCCGATGGCCAGGTGCTGGCGGAGGGACCACTCAAGCCGCGGCGCTGGCAGGCCGAGGCGGTGAAGGTGCAGGCCGAGCCCCGTGGCGCGGTATGGCTCGATGGCGAGTGGATCGGCGCCCCCCTGACCCTGCGCCTGCACAGCGGCACGCTACGCCTGGAACTGGCGCGCAACGCCGCCGGGCAGGTGCGGGTGAGCCAGCCATGACCCGCCAACGCGGTTTTACCCTGATCGAAGTGATGATCGCCATCCTGCTGATGGCGGTGGTCAGCCTGATCGCCTGGCGTGGCCTGGACAGCGTCAGCCGCGCCGACCAGCATCTGCGCCAGGCCAGCGATGAGCATCAGGCGGTGATGCGTGTGCTGCAGCAGCTGGAGCGCGACCTGGCCTTGCGTGCCACGGTGGAACTGGTCGAGCCGGTGTTGCCCGGCCACGAGCCGCCGGGCAAGCCATTGCTACCCGCCATGCGTGCCCGCGCCGAGCGCCTGGAGCTGGTGCGCGCCGGTGCCGTGTCTGGCAGCGGCCTGCAGCGGGTGCGATGGTATGTGCGCGGCAGTACCTTGTACCGCGCCGCCGCGCCACTGCGCGAAGGCTTCCCATTGCCCGCGCCGAAAGCCGCGGTGGCGGTGCTGGACAACGTCAGCGCATTCAGCCTGCGCACCTGGCAGGCCAAGGGCGGCTGGCGCTCCCCGGCCAGCGAGGCCGACGACAACCCCGTCGGGCTCGAGGTGCGCCTGAACCGGCGCGGTCCCCAGGGCGAGGAACATTACCGCCAGGTGCTGGGGCCATTCAACTGACCAGCACTACCCCGCCGGGCAATTCCAGGCAGCGTGCGCCATAGGCGACGCGGATCAGTTCGGCGGCCTGGCGCAACTGATCGAAACTGAACCGCGCCTGCACCCGGCGGCGCCCCAGTGACGGGTTGAGCAGTACCAGGCGCCCGGGGCGGTAGCGGTTGATCTCGTCGATTACCTGGGTCAATGGTGCATCACGGAACACCAGCATGCGCTCGCGCCAGGCCGTCACCTGGCCAATGTCGAAGGCCTCGGGCACGCCGACCCCTTGCGCGCCATAACGCAACTGGCGGCCGGCCGGCAGCGCCTCGAGCCGGCCCTGGGCAAAGATGCGCAGCTCGCCACTCAGGCAGGTGACGCACACGCCGTCGTCGTCCTCGCGCACATTGAACCGGGCCTGCTCGGTACTGATCACCCCCTCCTGCGCCCGCACCTGCATGGGCTGGCGGGCATGCACTTCGATCTCGCCCGCCAGCAGGGCGATACCCTGTGCCTCGCGGCTGACGCGCGTGCGCACGTTCAGTTCCAGCTTGATCCCTGGCGCCAGCTCCACCCGTTGCTGCTCATCCACCTGGGTGGCGAACGCCGCAGGCGGCGCCATGGCCTCGTCCAGCCAGCCGCCACGCCAGGCAACCACCGCCAGCGACGCGGCCAGCGCCCCGCCCAGCAGCGCCCGACGCCCGAGCAGCGGCGCCGATGGCGCCTGGCTGGCCTGCTGCGCCGCAGGCCCGAGCAAACACCAGAGCTGACGCGCCTGGGCGAAGGCCTCGGCGTGCGCGGGGCTGCGTGCGCACCACTGGCGCAGGGCCCGGGCATCAGCCTGGGTGGCCTGGCCGGAGGTCAGCCGCAACAGCCAGCCCTGGGCCTGGCGCTGCAAGTCGGGATCGGGCGGAATCTGGGGCATGGTGCTCACATGAAGAGGTCGACTATCGTTCAAGACGGTTTTCCCGCGCCGGGACCGAAGCGCTGAAACACTTTTCTGTCCAGACGCATCGCGCAATGCCCCAGTGCCGCCTTGAGTTCCTTTTCCACGGTGCGTGTGGAAATGCCGAAACGCTGGGAGATTTCCTGGTGCGAGGCCTCCTCCAGCCGCGCGGCGATGAAAATCCGCCGGCGCCGGGCTGGCAGCTCGTAGAGCGCGCCCAGCAGATTCTGGATCTCGCGCTGGCCGCCGACGATGCGAGCCGGGTCCTGGTCCTCGGCCACCTGCAGCAGCGTTTCGATCTCGGCGCCAGTGAGCAGCCGGGCATCGGCCTCGCGGCGGTCGGCGGCAATGTTCAAGGCCATGCGGTACAGGTAGGCACCGGGTTTGTGCAGGTCGTGCGCGGCGTCCATGCGATCCACCCGCAAGTAGGTTTCCTGTAGCACGTCGTTGGCCAGGTCATCCGAGCCGAGCCGGCGCCTCAGGCGGACCCTGAAGGTGTCGTAGGAGGTCAGAAACAGCTTGACCAGCGCACTGTCCCGAGGTTTGTTCATGCCGCCGCAGCTCCTTGCGAAAGAGGGCAATCCATAGGTTCCGGGCGCAGCAACAGGGTCAGCGGCTGTGCCAGTGAAGTCGGCGGCGCCTGCTCCAGGCGTACCGCCCGCAGGCGCTCGACCAGCGCGGCATCGCGGGCGAAGTCGCCCGTGGAGGCCAGCAGCCGGCTCTGCACCAGTTGCCCGCTGGCATCGATCCAGACCTGCACGGCCGCCCGGTAGCTGCCCGGGCGGGTCGACGGCCAAGCGCACAGGGCGCGCTCCACCGCATGTTGCAATGCCACCGCATAACTACCCGACGCCGGGCCTTCACTGCGTCCACGCCCAGGCGTTGTGCGCAGGCGCAACGGTTGCAGGGTGAATCCACCGCTGCCGTGATGCGCCTGCAGACCGGTTCCTTGCAACAAGCGCTGCAAACCCTCGCGCGCCGTGTAGCGGCCGCGCAGCGGGCTGGAGCGCTGGCCGGCGAGCAACGCCTGGTCGACCAGCACCGCCAGGCCACTCTGCCGGCCGAAGCTGTCCAGCGCCCGGTCCAGCGCCTGCGCCGGTATGTCGAAGGTCAGTAACGGCTGGCCACGCGCCCCTGGCGCCGCCACCAACCAGGCCAGTATCAGCGCGCCGGCCACAAGCAATGCACGCACGGGAGATCAGGCCTCCTTGCTGGCCGCCGTCGCCGGGGAAACGTCATCCTGGGGCCTGTGTATGACGCTGTGGTGACAGGCTTCGGCAATCAAAGCTTCACCCCGCCCTAGGCCAGCAGCGAATAGACTGGCGCAAGGAACGACTGCACGGAGAAGCACCATGGTTCGACTGCCGCTGAACACTTTGCCACTGCTGCTGGCCTGCGCCCTGCCGGCGCTGGCCGAACCGCCCAAGGGCTGCATCGACGTGCAGGTCGGGCAGTCGCGGGCGCTGGCCTACGACTGTCTGACCCGACAGTTGCAAGGGACCGATCCGCGCGCCGCCAAGGGCCTGCGCGATCAGCTCGACCCGGTCAAGCAGATGCAGCGCAGGGCACCGAACCAGATGGGCTTGGCGACACCGGCAGCGACCTCGACGCGCATGGGCAGCAGTTTTGGCAGTTCGGTGGTGCCACAGCGGCCTTGATGGGTCTGACGATGGATCTACAGCGCTCGATCTCACAGGCGTTGCAACTCTCCCGCCAACCACCAACCACTACCCCTCCCTGCGCAGCAGATAGGTATCCATGATCCACCCCTTGCGCCGCCGCGCCTCATCGCGCAACTCGAGGATGCGCGCCTTCACCGCCTGCAGCGGCCCGCTCACCAGCAGCTCGTCCGGCGTTCCCAGGTAGGCGCCCCAGTAAATCACCAGTTGCGGATCATCCAGAGCGGCGAATGCGCACTGGCCGTCGAGCATCACCAGCACATTGTCGATCCGCGCCTGTTCGCCCAGGCGTCGGCCCGGTAGCACGGTCAACGGCTCGCCGATACGGTTTAGCGGGATCTGGTGACGGGCGGCCAATGCCTGGATGCTGCTGATGCCGGGAATCACCTGCAAGGCCAGCGCCAGGCCGCGTTCGCGGACCAGGTCGAGAATTCGCAGGGTGCTGTCGTACAACGCCGGCTCGCCCCAGAGCAGGAACGCGCCGACATCATCGCTGCCCAGCTCATCCTCGATCAGCCGGGCGTACAATGCGGCGCGCTGGGCGTGCCAGTCCTGCACGGCGCCGACATAATCCGGCGCCTGGCCGTCCCGGCGCGGGTCCTCGACCTGCACCAGGCGGTAACCGCCCTCGGGCAGGTAGCGCTCGAGAATGGCCCGGCGCAGGCGCACCAGTTCGTCCTTGTCGCTGCCCTTGTCGAGCACGAAGAACACCGTGGCGCGCCGCAGCGCCTCCACCGCCTCGTAGGTGACCTGGCGAGGATCGCCCGGTCCAATGCCGATCAGTAGAAGCTGTTTCATCGCCTGCCCTGCCTGGTTGCCGGTGGTCATTGTCGACCGACCACCGGCCGTTTGGCAAAGCGGGTCAGAAGATCGAGAAGTTGTAGCTGACAATGACCCGGGTTTCGTCCATGTCACGCGCCCACTTCTCGTAGTTGCTGCGGTAGGTGGAGTTGCGCAGGCGCACGCTGACGTCCTTGAAGGTGCCGCTCTGCACCTGGTACTTCAGCTCGCTGTCGCGTTCCCATTCCTTGCCTTCGGCGTTGCTGCCAGGGACCTTCACATTGTCGCCATTGATGTAGCGGGTGAAGAAGGTCAGGCCGGGCACGCCCAGAGCCTTGAAATCATAGTCGTAGCGCACCTGCCAGGAGCGCTCCTGGGCGGCGGCGAAGTCGTTGACCTGGGCATAGTTGACCAGGTAGGGGTTGGTGCCGTCGAGGTACGGCATGGCGCTGTCGCCGTACATGCGCTGCCAGCCGGCGCTGAGCTTGTGCCCACCCAGGCTGTAGCCAAGCATGCCGCTGAAGGCGCGGTGGTCGATGCGCCCGGCACGGGCATTGCCGATGTCGTCACTCTTGATCACCCGCAGGTCCGCCGACAGCGTGCCGACTTCCAGTGGCTGGCTGGCGACCAGCCCGAGGAAGTGCTGGCGGTAGATGTTTTCCAGCTTGGACACCTGGTACTGGGCGCTGACGCGGTCGTTGAAGCGGTAGTCGACGCCGGCCAGGTCGAAATGATCGGCCTCGATATCGCAGGCATAGCGCTTGTTCTTGCAATGCACGCGGATGTCCTGGCGGTCGGTGGAGTCCCGCGCGGTGTACTGGTTCAGACGTGCCAGGGTGAACTTGAGGTCGCGCACTTCCTCGGAGGTCAACCAGGCGCCATGGAACATGGTCGGCAGCAGACGCCCGTCGTTGTACTTGAGCAGCGGCACGTCCGGCATCATCGAACCGTACTTGAACACCGTCTCAGATACTTTCACCTTGCCGGCGACGCCCATCTTGGCGTACTGGTCGGCGGAGTGGCGCGGGTCGTGCCCGGACGACGGCAACAGGCCGCTATTACTGTCGGCGGGGCTGGAATCGAGCTTGAAACCAAGCATCCCCAGCGCATCCACGCCGAACCCGACCGGTCCCTGGGTATAACCGGACTGAACATTGAGAATAAAGCCCTGCGCCCACTCTTCGCGCTTCGACGCGCCTTGCTTGGAAGTGGTGTGGCCGTCACGAAAGTCCCGGTTGAAATAGACATTGCGTGCTTCGACCTTGGCACTGCTGTCTTCAAGAAAACCGGCGGCCTGGGCGTTGACACCGGCACACAGGAAGAACAGGCCGGCAACTCGGCGCCCGGGGGCGAGGGGGAAAGGGGCAAACATGCGAAGGAACATCCAGAAGAAAGGCGAAAAACCATCCGGGCAGTCATCTGCACCGGCACTACGCGATGAACGAATACACTTCGACCATCATCCATAATTTTCCGCCAAGGGCTCTAGCCTGAGCCATGGGACCATGGTCTAAGGTGGTTGGCGGGGTCTTTTCGAATAACGCGTAAAAAATCGGCAAAGTTCCCGACTAATTGATAGAAAGTTTACTGTTTACCCACTCGCAAGCGACTACTACACTCTCGCTTAGCGAACAGCTTTACCCATCCACGTGGCCGGCGTTCAGTCTGGTTTCATGTTCGTCACGTCCCGCCACGGCAGACTTACAGGAGTGATGACAGTGTCCAGACTTGCAGAGTTTCGTGCTGCCGAAAAAGCGCTCAAGGAACAGATGGCACAACTGGAAGCGCTGAAAAAGGATGCCGGCCTTAAACGCGAAATCGAATTCGAGCAGAAACTAGTCGGCCTGATGAAAAGCTATGACAAGAGCCTGCGCGATATCATCGCCATTCTTGATCCCAAGGCAGTGAACCGTGCCCCAGGGCCAGTCAAGCAGCAGCGTCGGCCACGGGTGGTGAAGGTCTACCAGAACCCCCACACTGGCGAGCGGATCGAGACCAAGGGCGGCAACCACCGCGGGTTGAAAGCCTGGAAGGAACAATACGGGGCGCAGACGGTGGAAAGTTGGGTGCGCTGATGAAACCTCGACACCCGCTTCACACTTTTTTCACACCCGCAGGCTCAGTATCAAACCAGCTAAAGGACTAGCGACCCCATCACGCGCCCGCACATGCGGGCCTCTAATTTCGGCGCCCCGCACTCGTGCGGGGCGCTTTCATTTGCGCTGCTGGTTGACTTCCGTATCATGGCAAACCTATTCAAGGCCCTGATTCCGGAGTACCCATGAGCCTGCACGATCTGCAAACCCTCCCCGGCGTTACCGCGCAACCCGATGCCGCCACCGCCCAATTCGTGTTCAACCACACCATGCTGCGGGTCAAGGACATCGAGAAGTCCCTGGACTTCTACACCCGCGTCCTGGGCTTCCGTCTGGTGGACAAACGCGACTTCCCGGAAGCGGCTTTCAGCCTGTATTTCCTGGCCCTGGTCGATCCGGCGCAGATTCCTGCCGATGACGCCGAGCGCCATCAGTGGATGAAATCGATCCCCGGCGTACTCGAGCTGACCCACAACCACGGCACCGAGAACGACCCTGAGTTCGCCTACCACAATGGCAACACCGACCCGCGCGGTTTCGGCCACATCTGTATCTCGGTGCCGGACGTACGTGTTGCCTGCGCCCGTTTCGAGGCGCTGGACGTCCCGTTCCAGAAGCGCCTGCAGGATGGCCGCATGAACCACCTGGCCTTCGTCAAAGACCCGGACGGCTACTGGGTCGAGGTCATCCAGCCGACCGAACTCAAGGGCTGATACCCACCGGTCGCGCTCGTCGGGCCGGGAACTCCCGGCCCCTCGCTGTGGTATATGGAAGTAACTCCTGTTCCAAGCCACAGCGAGGTAAGGACGATGCAAACCCTTCACTGTGAATACCGCGACCACACCATCACCGCCAGCGTGATGCCCCACCCAAACTCTCCCCTGCCCTATGCCGCAGGCTGCGTGATCACCGACCCCAGGGGCCACAGCAGCAGGCGACTATCGATGCCGATGAAATTCTTCGCCGACCTGGAGAACGCCCAGCACGTGTCCCTGGCCCATGGCCGGGCGCTGGTTGACCAGCAGTTGGATGAGAAGGATCAACGGGTGTTCTGAAAGCCCCACGCCAGCAGCCAGCACCCACAGAGATTGCGCTTCGCTCGAAGGCGACGCGGCCAGTGTGGGAGCCGGCTTGCCGGCGATGCGGCGCGCAGCGGCGCCCCTCTACACCCAATCAGCCTTCACGGGCATACGCCACGGCCGCCGCCACCTGCTCGGCTGTCGGCCGAACCCCGGTGTACAACACGAACTGCTCCAGCGCCTGTAGCGCAATAACGTCGAGGCCAGTGATCACCGACTTGCCCAACGCTTCGGCGGCGCGAATCAGCGGCGTGCGCGCCGGCAGGGCAACCACATCGAACACCCACTCTGCCGCCGCGATGGCGGTTTCGGCGAAGGCCAGCTGATCGGCCTCCGGGCCACCAGCCATGCCGATCGGCGTGACGTTGATCAACATCGGCGGGCAGCGGTCCTCCAGCTCGGGCAGCCAGCGATAGCCGCAGACATCCGCCAATTGCCGCCCGGCCTGCTCGTTGCGGGCGACGATGATGCCGTCGCCAAAGCCTGCGTCGCGCAGCGCGCTGGCCACCGCCTTGGCCATGCCACCGCTGCCGCGCAGGGCGAAGCCGGTCGCCGGATCGACCCGCCGCTCGGCCAGCAGTTGGCGTACCGCCAGGTAGTCGGTGTTGTAGGCCTTCAGATGGCCTGCGGTATTGACCAGGGTGTTCACCGAGTCGATGGCCGCTGCGGACAGGTCGACCTCGTCCACCAGCGCCAGGCAGGCTTCCTTGTACGGCATCGACACCCCGCAGCCACGGATGCCCAGGGCGCGGATGCCAGCCACGGCGGCCGGCAGATCCTGGGTGGTCATGGCCTTGTAGTAATAGTCCAGGCCCAACTGCTGATACAGATGGTTGTGGAAGCGCACGCCGAACGTACCGGGGCGCCCGGCCAGGGAAATGCACAACACGGTGTCCCTGCTCGGTGAATGACTCATCGCGGTTCCTCTGTCATGGCTGAATCGATTGCGCCAGCGTACCAGACCCCACCGCCGGTCGCCCCTTACACAACCTTTACCCTTTGCCGGGGCGCAGTTGACCGAGGCTGCGGTCATAGTAGACAGGCCCCGAACGTGGGGTTGTCTTGCGAGGTGTCACCATGAAGCGTTTCATCCCCGGAATCGCCCTGCTGGTCGGCGCGCTGGCCATCAGCGGGCAAGCCTCGGCCCATGGTGGTGGCTGGTACGGCCCGGGGCCGGTGATCGGCGCGGCCGTGGTGGGCGCGGTGGTCGGGGCGGCCGTATCGGGCGGCCATGACCGCACTGTCTACGTCGAACGCCAGCCGGCCTACTATCCACCGCCACCGGTCTACGTGCAGGCGCCGCCACCGCCGGTGTATTACCAGCCCTACGTCGTCGAGCGCTATGTGCCCACCCCGCCCCCGGTCTACCGCCGCTATTACGGCCCACCGCCGGTGTACTACGGCCCGCCGCGCTGGTAAGCGGCATAGTTGATAAAAGCAATGACCACTATCGAGGACATTGATTTCAAACCCCGAAGGCGCCTGGTTAAGGTAGGGCCATGTTCGAGAGGAGATCCACCATGACCCCGATCCAGATCATGTCCGTTGTCGGTAGCGCAGTCCCCAGCAGCCTGCGCCAACAGGGTCTCTTGGCCTGCTGGTACCTGATACGCAATGGCGAAGCCATCAGCGGCCCACTGACCAGCCGCCGCTGCGCCGAGACCTTGGCCGGCCGCTTGCTCGACCAGACCTTGGTCGCCTGACCCCCGAATTTGTTGTGTGTTGCTCCCTAAGCCCTTGTAGCCCGCCACCCGGCGGGCTTTTTTTGCGGCCTACAAATGCCCCGCCCACACGGCCAGTGGCAGCGGCGGTTGCTGGTCGAGGATACGCCGCCAGATCAAGCTCAGCCGCTCGCCATCGAACAACGAGGCAGCACCGCCACCGACCCAGCCCCTGGGCTGGATCACCGTCCATTGCCCTGCGGCGTCACGCCGAGCCATCTCGAAGCGGAAACTATAGTTGCCTGGCATGCCCATGCGCAGATCGGTGACCACCAGCGAGTCGCCGATGATGTCGTAGCGCAGCCAGTCGTCGGTGAACCAGCGCAGACGTTCGTGTAACGGCGCGCCCGCCAGTACCTTGGCCGCGTCCAGGTTAAGCGACTGGCGCAGCATTTCCGGCGGCTCGCGATCGAACCCGCTGCTCACGCCCTCGTAGTAGCCGCCATCCGGGGTTTTCGCCAGCACCCGCCAGATCAGGCTGTTGAAGGCGATAGGCACCGCGCGGACCTCACTGGCCTCGATCCCCTGCGCCTGCAAGGCCAGGTGGAAACGTTGCTCGGCGGCCATGCGCCCGGCCAGGCCGAAGCCCAGGTACAGCGTGCTGAACCCCAGTGCCAGGCACAGCATCGCGGTCGCCCTGCCCTTCAGGCCCCTGATCGCCGCATAGCCCACCGCCAGCAGCAACGGCACGGTATACACCGGGTCGATGATGAACACCGCTGCCCAGCTCTCCGGCGTCAGGTGCAAAGGCCAGAACAGCTGGGTGCCATAAACGGTGAAGGCGTCGAGCACCGGGTGGGTGACCAGCGCCAGCCAGAAGGCCAGGAACAGCCTGCCAGGGGTATAGCCTCGGCCTGGCCAACGCCAGGCGACCAGCCAGGCCAGCAACAGGGCCAGGCCGGTCAGGACGAAGATCGAATGGGAAAAACCACGGTGGAAGGTCATCTGCGACACTGGGTCGGCGTAGCGGATCACCACATCCAGGTCGGGCAATGTCCCGAGGGCGGCGCCGTAGATCAGCGAGCGGCGGCCCTGGATACGGCCCAGCACGGCGCCCTGCAGGGCGCCGCCGAGCACTGCTTGGGTAATTGAATCCACGGCGAGCGCCTCGTTCGGGGTCGATCAGGCAGCGTGGCGCAGCATCGCCAGCACTTGCGCATGCAACGCCGGATCCCCACAAGCCACCACGCAGCCACCGTCCTGGGCCGAACCGCCATCCCAGCTGGTAATGACGCCGCCGGCGCCTTCGATGATCGGCATCAACGCCTGCACGTCGTAGGGCTGCAGGCTGGCCTCGACGATCACATCGACGAATCCGGACGCGAGCATGCAGTAGGCATAGCAATCACCGCCATAACGCATCAGCCGGGCCTTGCCGGCGACCGCCTCGAACGCCGCCTTGCGCACCGGGGTGTCGAACATGTCGGGGGTGGTGCACATCAGCGTGGCCGACGCCAGGTCGGCGCAGGCGCGGGTCTTCAGCGGCGTGTCATTGCGCCAGGCGCCGTGCGCGGTGCCGATGAAGCGTTCGCCGGTGAACGGCTGGTTCATCACCCCGAGCACCGGGCGCGTGCCGTCGTTGAGAGCAATCAGCGTGCCCCACAGCGGCAAGCCGGTGATGAAGGCGCGGGTGCCATCGATCGGGTCGAGCACCCAGGTCAAAGGGCTGCTGCCCAGTGCCGCGCCCTGCTCTTCACCCAGTATGCCGTGGGTGGGATAGCGGGCCTGGATCAGCGCGCGCATCGCCTCTTCGGCGGCCTTGTCGGCGATGGTCACCGGATCGTACAGGCGCCCCCCCTTGTCCTCGACATCCAGGCTGGCACGAAAGTACGGCTGGATCGCCGCCGCGGCGGCATCGGCCAGTTGCTCGGAGAAAGAGCGGAATTCGCCGATCTGTTCAGCGCTCAGGGACATGGGGCGGTCTCGTTGTTGGATGGGATGCGCATCATACCCGAGTCGTGCCTGGACACACGTCTGGCATCACCAATGATATTGTTATGCCATTATTGCCGCTTCATTTAACCGTCACTGATTCGTTGTACTAGGATAGCTAGCAGCCCAATGGCCCGGCCGACAGTCAAGGATGCTGGTTGCTGGCGCAAGGGCCTCCGTTCCACCGCCTATCATGGATGACACGATGAATTCGCACCTGCTCTTTCCGCAGATCGGCAAAGTCATAGCCAGTACCGGCAGCCGCCATTTCCCCCGGCACCTGCACGACCTGATCCAGACCCACCTGACCATCGACGCCACGCATATTCGCCAGCTGCGCATCGCCCCGGCTTGCGCCAGCCAGCCAGACGCGACCTTGATCAGCGAGACGGTGTTCAGCGCCGGCGATACGGGTGACGGCTTCGACGACCCGGCGCGCCTGCACCTGGCCCGGCGCAAGGATGGTTTCCGCTACGAAATCACCGTATTGCGGGCCGACACCCGCGCTGGCTTCTCAGCAACCGATCGCAGCCGGCTGGAGGACATTTCGCCCTTGCTGCTGCCCATGCTGGAAAAACACATCAATGCCCTGCAGCCTGCCGCGCCAGTACCCGCGGACCCCGACAGCCTCGAACAACGTTTTCTCGAGCGCCTGCGTCAGACCGGCATCCGCCTGTCCGAGCGCGAAATGCAGGTGTGCGAAGGCTTGCTGGCCGGGCGCACGGCGCCGCAGCAGGCCGAGCATCTGCGGCTCAAGGTCAATACGGTGGAGAGCTACCTGCGCCGGGCGGCGATCAAGCTGGGCATCAGCGGACGCCACTCGCTGATGCGCTGGATGTATGCCGAGGCCTAGTCCCGCAGGACTCCTGAGAGCGAGCGCCATGCATATAGCGCTCGCCTTCAGGCTTAGTCCCGCGCCAGCGCCTCGATAGGGTCCAGCCGCGCCGCGTTGCGCGCCGGCACGAAGCCGAACACGATGCCGATCAAGGTCGAGCAGACGAACGCCGTGACCACCGACCCCAGTGAAAACACCATCTCCCACTGTTTGACGAAAAGCGCGAACAGATAGCCGATCCCATAGGACAGCCCGATCCCGATCACCCCACCAATAAGGCAGACCATCACCGCCTCCACCAGGAACTGCTGGCGGATATCCGACTGCCGCGCCCCTACCGCCATGCGGATGCCGATCTCGCGGGTGCGCTCGGTAACCGACACCAGCATGATGTTCATCACCCCGATCCCCCCCACCACCAACGAAATCACTGCGATCAGCGACAACAGCAAGGTCAGCGAGCGGCTGGTCTTCTGCACGGTCTGCATGATGCTGTCGAGGTTGTTGGTAAAGAAATCCTTGGTGCCGTGGCGCTGCAGCATCAGTTTGTTGACCTCCTCCTCCACCCGCTTGCTCGGCATGCCGTCCTTGATCCGCACGCTGATGCTGTCCAGGTGGCGTTGGCCAAGCACACGTCCGGCGGCGGTCTCGTAGGGCATCCATACGTTCAGGGTGTTGCCGGCGACGAACAGGTTTTTGTTCTCGGCGGTCACGCCAATTACCGTGCATGGCAAGTTGCCGACCAGGATCACCTGCCCCAGCGGGTTGACGCCGTCGCCGAACAGGCGCTTGCGCGTATTGTGGTCGATCACTACCACCTGGGCCTGGCGCCGGGCATCGTCTGCGCTGAACACGATCCCCGCGGCCAGGGGGATGTTGCGCACCTGGAAGTACTGCTCGCTGACGCCGTTGAGCTGTACGTCGGCGTCGATGTTGCGATAGCGCACCAGCGAACTCTGGCCTATCACCGGGGTGGCGCTGTCGACGTAGTAGAGTTCGTTGAGCGCAGTCACGTCGGCCGGCACCAAGGTCTCGATGGCCTTGGCCCGGCTGTCGCCGAAACTGGTGCCGGAGTAGATGTCGATGGTGTTGCTGCCGATCGCCTGGATATCCTTGAGCACGTAGCCCTTGGCGCCCTCGCCGATGGCCGAGATCGACACCACGGAAGTGATGCCGATGATGATCCCGAGCATGGTCAGCAAGGTGCGCATGCGGTGCGAGACCAGGGCGATCCAGGCCATCTTGAAGGCCTCGCGGAACAACCCGAGGCTGGCCACCAGCCGCCGTGGCGCCTGTTCGCGGGCCGGCGTCGCCTCGGCGCTCGGCGCAGGGGGCTCGGTGCGGGTACGCCGGTCACTGACGATCTGCCCGTCGCTGACCTCGATGATCCGCTCGGCATGGGCGGCGACCTTGGGGTCGTGGGTCACCAGGATCACCGTGTGCCCGGCGCCGTGCAGTTCCAGCAGGATGTTCATCACTTCCTTGCCGCTGGCGGTATCGAGCGCTCCGGTCGGCTCGTCGGCGAGGATCACCTCGCCGCCGTTCATCAGCGCCCGGCAGATACTGACCCGCTGCTGCTGGCCCCCCGACAGCTGGCTGGGCCGGTGCGCCAGGTGTCCGCCCAGGCCCAGGCGGCCCAGCAGTTCCCGCGCCCGGGCATGGCGCCCGGCCTGGGGCACGCCGGCATACACCGCCGGGATCTCGACGTTGCGCAGGGCATCCAGGTGCGGCAATAAGTGATAGCGCTGGAAAATGAAACCGAAGTGGTCACGGCGCAGCGCGGCCAGGGCGTCGTCGTCGAGATCGCGGGTTTCCTGGCCGCTGACCTGATAGCTGCCGGCGCTGGCATGGTCCAGGCAACCGAGGATGTTCATCAGCGTCGACTTGCCCGAACCCGAGGCGCCGATGATCGCCACCAGCTCGCCGGCATGGATCTTCAGGTCGATGCCCTTGAGCGCCAGGAACTCGCGGTCGCCCGCCATGAAGCTGCGGCTGACTCCGTCCAGGCGCAGCAGCGGCTGGTCCTCGAGCGCCGACACCGCCCGCGCCGGCGACAGTTCCACGTTCATGTTCATGCTCACGCTCCCGCCTCGCCCGACACCGGCTCGCCGATCACCACGCGGTCGCCTTCGGCCAGGCCGTCCTTGACCTGCACCTTGACGTTGTTGTTGATCCCCGCCTGAACCTTGCGTACCTGGGCGAAGCCCTTGCCGTCGAGCACCCGCACCGGGAAGCTGCCGTCGGCGTCGCGCGGCCCCAGCGCCGCCACCGGCACGGTGAGCACGCCCAGGGCGGTGTCGAGGACGATACGCACCTGGGCGGTCATCGAGATGCGCAACCGGTGCTCAGGGTTGGGCACCTCGAACAGCGCGTTGTAGAACACCGCGCTGGCCTGCTTGGCGGCGCCGCCGCTCTTGTCGCTGCTTTCCAGGTAGTTCTGCGGCGCGGGCTCGGTGCCGCGCAACTTGGCGTAGTAACGTTTGTCGTCACCAAGGATGGTGAAGTACACCTGCTGGCCGGGGCTGATATGAATCACATCGGCTTCGGACACCTGGGCCTTGATGGTCATGGTGTCGAGGTCGGCGAGCTTGAGGATTACCGGCGCCAGCTGGTTGGAGATCACCGTCTGCCCTTCCTGGGTGACGATACCCACCACATGGCCATCGATCGGCGCGACGATGCGGGTGTAGCCGAGGTTGACCCGCGCCGTATCGATCTGCACCTGGGCGCTCTTGATCTGTGCGTCCAGCGAGCGCAGGTTGGCCTGCTGCACCTCGAATTCGGACTCGGCGTTCTCGAAGTCCTGGCGTGAGATCGACTCGTCGGCCTGGAGCACGTCGTAGCGTTCGTAGACCCGCTTGGCCTGCTTGAGCTTGGCCTGCACCGAGCGCCGCTCGGCCTGCAGCTTCTCGGCGTCGACCTCGGCCTGACGCAGCGAGTTGCGCGGCACCAGCGGGTCGATTTCGGCCAGCCACTGGCCTTCGACGACCTTGTCGCCAAGCTTGACCTTGAGCGACTTGAGCTGCCCCGAAACCTGGGCACCGACGTCCACCTGGCGGATACCTTCCAGGGTGCCGGTGGCCAGCACCGCGTTTTCGATATCGCCACGCTCGACCGTGGCGGTGATGTACTGCGGCGGCTTGGCCGGGGCCTGTACCGCGTAGAGCACGATGCCGGCGACCAGGGCCACGGCGACGCCGAGGGTGATCTTGCGAAACTTCGTCTTTTCCATAAAACCGTTCTTCCACAATCCGATGAGGTCCCGTGGGCGCGGGCTTGCCCTGCGACAGCATCAACCGAGGCGATGCCATCGCGCAGCACACCCACGCCCACGACGGTGTTACTGCTTCACCCTGCTGTGATACAGGGCCTGCCCGTCATGCCACCAGGCGGCCAGGCTGAACACATCCGGCACCTTGAGGATGCTGAAGTGGTTGCCCGGCCCCTGCCATACCTCCAGCTGCGACAGCCATTCACGCCAGCCGTCTTCCATGGCTTGTTGCTCGCCCTGGTTGCCGGCGGCGTCCAGGCCCGGATCGGCCACCAGCACCAGCCGCGCCAAACCGTTGAAGCGACCCTCGGGGCGATACACCGTACGCAGCGCCGTGGCGAAGGTACGCACCACGCCTTCAAGTGCCTGTGGCGAAGAGCGCGACGGCATCAGGCCGACCCGTACCATCGCCGCGTGCAACTGGCGCAGTTGCTCCTGATCGTCGGTTTCGGCGAAGGCTATAGGCTCGATGTCCAACGTCTTGCCGGTGGACAGTTGCAACGACTCGACAAGCCGCTGCAACGCTTGGGTAAAGGTGTACGGCTTGCCGCAACTGCCCCCCGCGCCCGGCGCCTCGCTGTCGATCAGGGTCAGGGAGCGCACCTCGCGCCCCTTGGCCTGCAGGCGTATCGCCATGGCATGGGCCACCCAGCCACCGAACGAGTGCCCGACCAGGTTCAACGGCCCTTCGGGGTACAACGCCTCGATGGCCTGGACATGGCACGCCGCGGCCACCTCGACCGAGCAATGGGGCACTTCACCCGCAGCCAGGCCACGCGCCTGCAGGCCATGCACCGGCCAATCCGGCCCCAGCGCCTCGGCCAGGCCGATGAAGCTGGTCACGCTGTCGCCGGCGCCCGGCACGCAGAACACCGGCACATGGCCCGGCACGCCACTCTGGATCGCCAGTAGCGGCTGGTGCGCCGCCGGCGCGAGCGCCGACGCGGCCTGCATTGCCTGGGCGATGGTCTGGCCGAGCACGGCGGCTTGCGGGTCCTGCACCATGCTCTGGTGATCGCCCGGCACGCTCTGGCACTTCAGCTCCTGCCCAGGCAAGGCCTCGGCCCAGCCCAGGCTCGGGCTGTCGGTGACGATACCGGCGCTGCGCTGTTCGGCGATGAACAGGTGCAGTGGCACCGGCAACGGCGCCAGGCGATAGTGAGCCAGGGCATGGCCATGGGCCAGGTGACGCTCGAAGAAGTGGCGCAACTGTCCATCGCTGGCCTGGGCCAGGCCCGGCACCAGCAACTGTCGCTCACGGCAGAGGGCAAGCAGCGCCTCGAAGGGCAATGCGCCCGGCTGCAACGCCTCGATCTCGGCCAGTTGCATAGCCCCCGCCTCGCCCTGCGCCTGCCAGTGCACGCGGCAATGCAGCAGCAACTGCGCTTGCACCAGGTGCGGCCCTTGCCAGCGCGCCTTGCCCTGGTCGCTCAGGCGCGGCACGTAGGTGTCGACCAGGCCGACGAAGGCCACCGGCTCGTCCGCGCCCAGCAATTGCGCCGCTACCTCGTAGGCCAGCACACCGCCGAACGACCAGCCGGCCAGGCGATACGGTCCGTGTGGCTGCACGGCGCGAATCTGCCGCACCAGGCGCGCCGCCAGGCACTCCATGGTATTCAGTTGCGCCTGCCCGACGGCGACGCCGGCCAGCCCATAGACCGGGAAATCACCTTCGATATGCCGCCCCAGGACCGGGAAATACAGGTCCAGGCCACTGAACTCATGGATCAGGAACAGTGCTGGCTGGCTGCCTGCGGCACGCACCGTGACCAGGCCTTGCGCCTCATCCTCGGCCGCCACCTCGTCGAGCAACGGCGCCAGGGCGGCAATGGTCGGGTGCTGGAACAGCTGGGCCAGGGTCGTGTGCAGGCCGGCCTGGCGCATCTCGCCCACCAGGCGAATCGCCGACAGCGAATGCCCGCCCAGCTCGAAGAAGCTGTCATGCCGCCCCACCCGCTCGACCTCCAGCACCTGCGCCCACAGCGCGGCCAACGCCTGCTCCACAGGCGTAACCGCCGCCTCGAACACCGCCACGGCAAGGTCTTGCGCGCCCGGCAGCGGCAACGCCCGCCGGTCGACCTTGCCATTGTTGGTCAACGGCAGCGCCTCGAGTGCGACGAACGCCGCCGGCAACATGTACTCCGGCAACCGATCGCGCAGGAAAGCGCGCAGTGCCGCACCGTCCAGGTCCATGTCGGTACGGGTGTACCACGCCACCAGGCGCAACGGCCCCTGTTCCAGGCGCAAGGCCATGACCACGGCCTCCTCCAGTCCCGGGCACTGGGCCAGGTGCTGCTCGATCTCGCCCAGCTCGATGCGGAAACCACGGATCTTCACCTGGTCGTCGGTGCGGCCCAGGCATTCCAGCTGGCCATCCTCGCGCCAGCGGGCCAGGTCACCGGTGCGGTACAACCTCGCCCCGGCAGATGCGGCGAACGGATCGTCGAGGAAGCGTTCGGCGGTCAACTGCGGACGATTCAGGTAGCCGAGGGCGACGCCGTCGCCACCGATGTACAGCTCGCCGGTGACGCCTTCGGGCAGCAAGCGCCCGTGGCAATCGAGGACATAGGCCGTGGTGTTGCCGATCGGGCCGCCGATCGGCACATGCTCGGCGCCGTCGACTACCGCCCGCACCGTGCTGGCGGTGGCGAAGGTGGTGGTCTCGGTAGGCCCGTAGCAGTGCACCAGGCGCAACTGCGGCGCCCGGGCCAACAAGGCGCGGAAGCTGGCAGGCTCGCCGCGCTCGCCGCCGCACAGCAGGATGCGCAGCCCGGCCAGGGCTTCGGGGATCAGCTGCACATACTGGTTGAACAGCGCCGTGGTGACGAACATCACGCTGGCGCCGCCCTGGCGCAGGGCGGCGGCGAACTGCGCCGGCTCGACCAGGGTCTGGTGGTCGATCACCAGCACCTGGCCGCCGTTGAGCAGGCCGCCCCAGACATCCATGGTCGCGGCGTCGAACGCCGGGTTGGCGACGAAGGCGAAACGGTCCGTGGCGTTGAAGTCGGCATAACCGTTGTTCAGCACCAGCCGGGCGATGCCGCGATGAGTCACCCGCACGCCTTTCGGTGTGCCGGTGGAGCCGGAGGTGTACATCACGTAGGCCACCGCGTCGGTCTCCAGGGTCAGGCCCGGGTTGTGCGCGGGCTGCTCGTCCAGCGTCAGGCAGTCCAGGTCGATGCGTCGCGCCTCGCAATCCACCGCCAGGCTGCCGAGGGTCAGCAGCATTACCGCCTGGCAGTCCTTGACCATGAACGCCTGGCGCTCGGCCGGGGCGTTGATGTCCAGCGGCACGTAGATCGCCGAACACTTGAGCACGGCCAACTGCGCGACCAGCAAAGGCAGCGAGCGTGGCAGCAGGATCGCCACATGATCGCCGGCCGCCACCCCCTCGCCGATCAGCCAGTGCGCCAGGCGGTTGGCCTGCTCATTGAGCTCGGCGTAACTCAGCTGACGCTCATCATGCAGCGCCGCCAGCGCCAATGGATGGCGCGCCACCTGTTGCTCGAACAGGCGCTGCACGGGCACCGACCTGGGGTAGTCGCGCTGCGTGGCGTTGTAGCCGAGCAATCGACGACGCTCCTCGGCCGGCACGATGTCCAGCCGCTCCAGGCCTTGCTCGGGATCATGCGACAGGGCCTCGACCAGGTGTGCGAGAGCCTGCTCGAAGTAACCGCACAGACGCCGGGCGTCCAGGCCCGCCGCGCACTGCGCGGTCAGGCTGAAGCGCTCCCCGAGGTCGTCGATGCTCAGGGCCAGCGGGTAGTTGCTGCGTTCCTGCGCATGCAGCAGCTCGATGCCCAGCCAGGCACGCCCACTGGCAGTGTCATGGGCCAGCGCGGCGGCACTGTGGCGGTAGTTGAGCAAGGCGCTGAACAGCGGCGCGCCGGGCGGCAGCGCACTGCAGCGTTGGGCCAGGGCCAGTTGCGCATGCTCATGCACCAACAGCCCGGTCAGCCGGCGATGGGTGTCCAGCAGCGCCTCGCGCACCGGCAGGCGGCCCACGTCCAGGCGCAGCGGCAAGGTGTTGATGAACACGCCCAAGGCCCGCTCCATGCCTTCACCACCCTGCAGGCGACCGAGCAGCACGGTGCCGAACACCACGCTGTCACGCCCCGACAACTGCCCCAACACCAGGCCCCAGGCCAGGTGCATCAGGCTGGCCGCGCCGACACCCAGCAGCCGCGCCTGTTCGCGGGCCTGCCGCGCCAGCCCGTCGTCGAGCCAGTGCTGGGCTTCGGCCACGGCGTCGGCGTGGGCCAGCGGATGCGGACCGTAGGCCAGGGTTGGCTCGTCGATATCGCCCAACTGCTCGCGGAAGTACGCCTCATGCTCGGCCTCGCCGGCTCCCCGCAGCACTTGGGCGATGTAGTTGCGGTACGGCACCGGCGGCGGCAAGCGCAGCTGCTCGCCGAGCAGGCAGGCCTGCAATTCGGCGCGCAACACATCCTGGGCCACGTGGTCCATTACCAGGTGGTGGAACAGCAAGGTGGCGGTGATACGCCCGCTGCTCGGGTCCTCGCTGTGCACCAGGCGCAGCAGCGGCGCGCGGGTCAGGTCCAGGCGCAAGCTGATCGGCTCATCCACGGCCAGCTCCTGCATGGGCAACGCCGCCTGGCGCCATACCACCTGCACCGGCTGCGCTAGACCGTCCCAGTACAACGAAGAGCGCAGGATGTCGTGCCGGGCAATCACCTGGTCCAGCGCCTGGCGCAACGCCTCCAACCGAGCCTGGTCGGTCACCGCGAAACGCGCCTGCAGCAGGTAGGGGTCGTCACCCTCGCTGGCCAGGTGGTGATAGAGAATCCCCGCCTGCAACGGCCCCAGCGGGTAGATATCTTGCACATTGGCGGCACCGCCAGGCACCTGGTCAACAATCCGCTCGATGTGCGACTGTTCCAGCGCCACCAACGGCAGCAAGTCCGGCGTGATGCGCCGGCAATCGGGGCCGATGCGGTTGGCCGGCACCCGGCTCCCGCCATGCTGGCCCAGGGTCGCGGCCACGGCGGCCAGGGTCGGTTCAGCGAACAGCACGCGGATGTCCGCGTCCAGGCCCTCGGCGCGCAAGCGGGCGATCAGGGTCACGGCCAGCAGCGAGTGGCCACCGAGCTCGAAGAAATGGTCCTGGCGCCCTACCCTCGGCACGTTGAGCAACTCGGCCCATAGCGCCGCCAGATGGCGCTCGGCCTCGCCTTGCGGCGCCTCGTAGGCACGGCTGAGCACCGCGTCGGCACCGGGGTCGGGCAGCCGCTGGCGGTCGAGCTTGCCATTGGCCGTCAATGGCATGGCCGGCAGTGCCACATAGGCCGACGGCACCATGTAGTCCGGCAAACGTGCCTGGGCATGCTTGCGCAATGCCGCCACGCCCGGCGCGCCATCGTCGGCCGTGAACCAGGCGACCAGGCGCTCGCCGCGCAGCAGCACCGCCACTTCGCGCACATGCGGATGGCTGGCCAGGCAGGCCTCGATCTCGCCCAGCTCGATACGCAGACCGTGCAGTTTCACCTGGAAATCGTTGCGGCCAAGGAACTCCAGCTCGCCATCGGCGCGACGACGCACCAGGTCGCCGCTGCGATACAGGCGCTCATCGACCACGAACGGGCTGGCCCCGAAACGTTCTGCCTCCAGCACCGGCAGGCCCAGATAGCCACGCGCCACACCGACACCACCGATGTACAGCTCGCCCACCACGCCTTGCGGTACCGGCAGGCCATGGCTGTCGAGCACATACAGTCGGGTGTTGGCGATCGGCCGACCGATCGGTGGCGCCCCTTCGGGCACGGGCTGTTGGGGCTCGAGGGTCCAGACGCTGCAGTCGACGGTGGCCTCGGTAGGGCCGTAGACGTTGTGCAGCCGCACCTGCGGCAGGCGCTCGCGCAACTGGCGCAGCAACGCCGAAGTCAGCTCGCCACCGCCACAGACCACATCGGTGAGGCTGGCGCAGGCCGCGCTGGCCTCCAGGGCGAGGAACTGCTGCAGCAGCGCGGGGACGAACTGCACCACGCTGACCCGCTGGCGCTGGATCAGCGCCGCCAGGTAGTCCGGGTCGCGCTGGCCATCCGGGCGCGCCAGCACCAGGCGCAGGCCAGCACACAACGGCCAGAACAGCTCCCAAACCGACGCATCGAAGCTCACCGGGGTCTTGTGCAGCAGCGCGCCTGCGGCGCTCGGGGCGATCAGCCGCGAACTCCAGTGCACCAGGTTGCACAGGCTGCGGTGCTCGACCATCACCCCTTTCGGCGTGCCGGTGGAGCCGGAGGTGTAGATCACGTAGGCCAGGTGGCGGGCGCCAAGACCAGGTACCTGCGGATTGTCCGGCGACTGCTCGGTCCAGTCCGGCTGGTCGAGGTCCAACCGCGCCACCGGGCTGTCGCTGAAGCGCCGGTTGCTGGCGGCATCCACCAGCAACGCCAGCGGCGCGCTGTCTTCGAGCATGTACGCCAGGCGCTCATCCGGGTAGCCCGGATCCAGCGGCACATAGGCGCCACCGGCCTTGAGCACCGCCAGCAACCCGACCAGCAACCCTGGCCCCCGCGCCAGGCACACGGCGACCCGGCTGTCGGCGACCACACCCTGTTCGATCAGGCGGTGCGCCAAGCGGTTGGCCGCTGCATTCAGTTCGGCGTAGGTCAGTTGCCCGTCCTCGGCCTGCACCGCGATGGCCTGCGGCGTACGCGTCACCTGCGCCTCGAACAGCGCATGCAGTGGTTGCTGCAGGCCGCCGATCCGCTCGCTGGCGTTGCAGGCCACCAGTTCCTGGCGACGCTCGGCGGCGCCGAGCAGCTCGACCTTCGCCGGCACGGCCTGGTCGCTGCCCGCCATTGCCCACAGCAGTTGCTCCAGGTAACCCAGGTGCCGCTCGATGGTCGCCCGGTCGAACAGCGCGGTGGCGAACTCCAGGGCGCCGCCGTAGCCATCGGCGGTCTCGCCCAGGCTCAGGGTCAGGTCGAACTTGGCGAAGGTCTGCGCGCCGCCCAGCGCCTCCAGCTGCAGCTCACCCAGGCGCAGGGCCTCGCCCGGCACGCCGTTCCACGCCAGCGATACCTGGTACAGCGGTGTGTGGGCCAGGCTGCGCGGCGGGTGCAAGCGTTCCACTACCTGTTCGAAGGGCAGGTCCTGATGGTCCTGGGCCTGGCTCACGCAGGCCTTGACCCGGGCCAGCAGCGCGCCGACATCGGGGCTGCCGGCGGTATCGATGCGTAGCGCCAGGGAGTTGACGAACAAGCCGATCAGCCCCTCGACCTCGGCCTGCCGGCGATTGGCCACCGGGGTGCCGATCACCACCTCGGCCTGGCCGGACAGGCGCGCCAGCAGTACCGCCCAGGCGCCGGCGAAAAGCATGAAGGGAGTGACCCCATGGCGCAGGGACAGCGCCCGCAGGTCTTCGCTCAGGCGCCGGTCCAGGCGCACTTCGACGCGGTCGCCGAGGTAGTCCTGACGGGCCGGTCGCGGCCGGTCGGTGGGCAGGGTCAGCAGCACCGGCGCGCCGGCCAGGGCCTGGCTCCAGTAGTCGCCCTGGCGCTGCAAGGCGTCACCACTCAGCCAGCGACGCTGCCACAGGGCGTAGTCGCCGTACTGGATCGCCAGTGCCGGCAACGGGTCGTCGCGGCCTTCGCTGAAGGCCTGGTACAACGCCGCCAGCTCCTGGGTGAACACCCCCATCGACCAGCCGTCGGCAACGATATGGTGCAAGGTCAGCAGCAGCACATGGTGCTCCGCCGCCAGGCACAGCAGGCGGCCGCGCACCGGCAACTGGTGCGCCAGGTCGAAGGGCAGCAACGCCTCGGCCTGCATCAGTTCGGGCAACTGCTGCGCCGCGCCGCGCAGGTCGTGCCAGGCCAGGGCGAAGCCGCCCCGTCCGGGCGCCACCCGCACCCGCGCCTCGGCGCCTGCCTGGGTGAAGTGGCTGCGCAGGCTCTCGTGGCGTTCGACGATGCGCTCCAGCGCCCGCTCCAGGGCGGCACGGTCCAGCGGGCCGCGCAAGGCCAGGCCCAGGGGAATATGGTAGGCGGCGCTGGCATCATCCATCTGCGCCAGGAACCACAGCCGTTGCTGGGCGAACGACAGCGGCAGGGACTGGCCGCGCGGCGCCGGCTCGATGGCCGGCAGTACGTCATGGCGATCCTCAGCCAGGGTCGCCGCCACCGCCAGCAGGCGGTCGTCGGCGAACAGCTCGCCCAGCGACAGTTCAAGGCCCAGCCGCGAGCGCACCTGGCCCACCATGCGCATGGCCAGCAGCGAATGGCCGCCCAGTTCGAAGAAGCGGTCCTGACGGCCTACCCGTTCCAACTGCAGCAACTCGCACCACAGCTCGGCCAGGGCAACCTCCAAGGCCCCAGCCGGGGCCTCGTAGGCCTGGCTGTCCGCTTCGCGCTCGGGTAACGGCAGGGCCTTGCGGTCGACCTTGCCATTGGCGGTCAACGGCCACGCATCCAGCCGTACCCAGGCCGCCGGCACCATGTAGGCCGGCAGGCGCTGTTGCAACGCAGCGCGCAGGGTACCGACCGGCTGCGCCTCGGCGCCGGCAATGTAATAGGCCACCAGCCGCGGCTGCCCGGGCTGGTCCTCGCGGGCCAGCACCAGGGCTTCGGCGACACCCTCCAGGGCGAGCAACTGCGCCTCGATTTCGCCCAGTTCGATGCGCAGGCCGCGCACTTTCACCTGGTCGTCGTTGCGCCCCAGGTAGTCCAGGGTACCGTCGGCATTCCAGCGCGCCAGGTCGCCGGTGCGGTACATGCGTGCCCCGGGCACCTCGCTGAACGGATCGTCGAGGAAGCGCTCGGCGCTCAGCTCTGCGCGATTCAGGTAGCCCCGCGCCACGCCGGCGCCACCCACGTAGAGTTCGCCGGCCACACCGCACGGCACCAACTGCCGCGCCTCATCCAGCAGGTACACGCGGGCATTGGCGATCGGCCGGCCGATGTCCAGCACGCCGCCAGGCAGCACCAGGCCCGAGGTGGCGACCACGGTCGCCTCGGTAGGGCCGTAGTTGTTGACCACGACAAAGCCGGGGTCGCTGTTGAACTGGCGCAGGCGGTCGCCGCCGATCAGCAAGGTGCGCAGGGTCGGGTGGCGCAGCCCCTGGGCGAAGGCGTACTCGGCGACCGGGGTCGGCAGGAACGCCACCTTCAGGGGTTGCTCCAGCCACCAGGCCAGCAGACCGTCGAGCTGCTCGTTGCCCAACTGCGCCGGTGGCAAGTGCAGCACCGCCCCGGCGCACAGGGCCGACCATACTTCCCAGGCCATGGCGTCGAAACCGAAGCCGGCGACACTGGCGGTATGATCCCCGGCGCCGAGTTCGAAGGCCTTGCAGTGCCAGTGCACCAGGTTGGCCAGGGTGCGGTGCTCGACCATCACGCCCTTGGGCTGGCCGGTGGAGCCGGAGGTGTAGATCACGTAGGCCAGGTGGCTGGCCTGCAGGCCATGGACCACGGGGTTGTCCACCCGCTCCGGCCAGTGCGGCCTGTCCAGTGCCTGCGCCGCCACGCCCAGTCCTGCAAGACGCGCCAGCAATGCCTGCTGCGCCAGCACCACCACCGGGGCGCTGTCCTCGAGCAGATAGCGCAGCCGCTCGTCCGGGTGCGCCGGGTCCACCGGCACGTAGGCGCCGCCGGCCTTGAGCACCGCCAGCAACGCCACCAGGGTGTCTAGGCCTCGGCGGGCCACCACCGCCACCCGCTCGTCGGGGCCGACACCCTGCCCGAGCAGGTAATGGGCCAGTGCGTTGGCGCGCTGGTTCAACTCGCCATAGGACAGGGTCATGTCGTCTTGGCTGGCGGCCAGTGCCTGCGGTGTGCGGACCGCCTGGGCCTCGACCAGGCCATGCACGGTCTGCCCGTTCGGGAACGCCAGGGCACTGCGATTGAAGGTGTCCAGCAGGCGCTTGCGCTCGGCCTCGCCCACCAGTTCGACCTCGGCCAGCGGCGCCTGGTCATTGGCCAGCATGGCGCGCAGCATACTGTCGAAATAACCGGCGAAGCGGCGCACGGTGCTTTCGTCGAACAACGCTGTGGCGTACTCGAGGCTGCCGACCAGTGCCTCGCCCTGCTCGCCCATGCTCAGCGACAGGTCGAACTTGGCCACCTGGCCGACCTGTGCCACGCCTTCCAGCTGCAGCCCCGCCAGGGTCGGCGCGGCGCCCTCGGTGGCCAGCCAGTTGAGGGTGGTCTGGAACAACGGGGTATGGCCGAGGCTGCGCGCCGGCCGGACGATCTCCACCACCTGTTCGAAAGGCAGGTCCTGGTGCGCCTGGGCGTCGAGCAGGCGCGCCTTGACTTGCGCCAGCAGGCGCTCGGTGCTTGGCGCGCCGGCGGTATCGATACGCAGGGCCAGGGTATTGACGAACAGGCCGACCAACGGCTCCAGTTCGGCGCGCCCGCGCCCGGCCACCGGGCAGCCCACCACCACCTCGGACTGCCCGCAAAGCCGGGCCAGGGTGGCGGCCCAGGCGCCGAGCAGAACCATGTACAGGGTCACCTGGTGCCGTTGGGCCAGGGCCCGCAGGCCGGCCCCCAGGCGCGCATCCAGCTGCAGCGCCAGGCTGGCGCCACTGAAATCCTGGCGCGCCGGTCGTGGCCGGTCGCTGGGCAGGCTTAGCAGGGTCGGCGCGCCGTCCAGGGCCTGGCGCCAATAGTCGGCCTGGCGTTGCAGTTGCTCACCGGCCAGCCAGCGCCGCTGCCACACGGCGTAGTCGGCGTACTGGATGGCCAGCGCCGGCAACGGGTCGTCCCTGCCCTCGCGCAGCGCCGGATACAGCGCGCTCAATTCGCGGGTCAGCACGCCGAGGGACCAGCCATCGGCAACGATATGGTGCAGGGTGAGCAGCAGCACATGGTGCGCCTCACCCAGGCGCAGCAGGCTGGCCCGCAGCAACGGCCCCGTTGTCAGGTCGAAGGGCGCGGCGGCCTCGTCGCGCAGGTACACGGCCAATGCCTGCGGCGCCAGCGTCCGGCGCTGCAGCCAGCCGGGTTGCGGGGTCGCGGCGATGATCACCTCGGCACTGTCGCCGCAGGGCACGAAGCGACTGCGCAGGCTCTCATGGCGCGCGACGATGCGCAGCAAGGCGGCCTCCAGCGCATCGGCATCCAGTGCTCCGCGCAGGCCCAGCGCCAGCGGCACATTGTAGGCCTGGCTGCCGCCTTCCAGTTGCGCGAGGAACCACAGGCGCTGCTGGGCAAACGACAGCGGCAAGGGTTGCTCACGGGACACCGCGACCAGCGCTGGCAGCTCGCTGCGCCCGGCGCCGGCCAGCACCTGGGCCACCGCCGCCAGCTCGGGATTGGCGAACAGGTCGGCCAGGGCCAGTTCCACGCCGAGGCGCAAGCGCACCTGGGAAACCATGCGCATGGCCAGCAGCGAATGCCCGCCCAGCGAGAAGAAGTGGTCATGCCGACCAACCCGCTCCACGTGCAGCAGCTCGCCCCACACCTGGGCCAGGGCCTGTTCCAGCTCACCCTCGGGGGCCACGTAGGTACGCTCGAACAGGGCCGAGCGTTCCGGCGCTGGTAGCGCACGGCGGTCGAGCTTGCCGTTGGCGGTCAGGGGCAGTGCGTCCAGCGACACATACGCCACCGGCACCATGTACTCCGGCAGATGGGCCAGCAACTGCGCGCGCAACTGCTCAGGCTGGGCCGGTTCCAGGCCCGACTGGGCGGTGAAGTAGGCCACCAGCCGTGGTTGGCCGGGCTGGTCCTCGCGGGCCACCACCACCGCCTCGCCGATGCCCGGCAGGCCGTTCAGGCGGCTTTCGATCTCGCCCAGCTCGATGCGCACGCCGCGAATCTTCACCTGGTCGTCGTTGCGGCCCAGGTAATCGAGGGTGCCGTCGGCCAGCCACCGCACCAGGTCGCCGGTGCGGTACATGCGTGCACCGGGTGTCGTGCTGAACGGGTCGTCGAGGAAGCGTTCGCGGGTCAGTTGCGCGCGGTCCAGGTAGCCGCGGGCGACCCCGGCGCCGCCGATGTAGAGCTCGCCGGGCACACCCAGGGGCACGGGCTGCAGGTACGCATCGAGCACATACAGGCGGGCGTTGTCGACAGCTCCACCGATGTGCAGGGCGCCGCCCGCCTCCACCACGCCGGAGCTGGCTACCACGGTGGTCTCGGTGGGGCCGTAGTTGTTGACCACGACGAAGGTCTGGGTGCGGTTGAACTGGCGCAGGCGATCGCCGCCGATCAGCAAGGTACGCAGGGTCGGGTGCTCGAGCTGGTGGCTGAAGGCATACTCGGCCACCGGCGTGGGCAGGAAACTGACATCCAGCGGCTGGGCGCGCCACCAGGCCAGCAGCGCGTCGAGGTCTTCATGGCCTTCGCTGGACGGGGCCAGGTGCAGGGTCGCCCCCGCGCACAGCGCCGGCCAGACTTCCCAGGCCATGGCGTCGAAACCGAAGCCGGCCAGGCTCGAGGTGTGGCGCCCCTGGCACAGGTCGAACGCGCGGCAGTGCCAGTCCACCAGGTTGTTCAGGTTGCGGTGTTCGACCATCACCCCCTTGGGCTGGCCGGTGGAGCCTGAGGTATAGATCACATAGGCCAGGTGCGCCGGGCCGAGACCGCTCACCTGGGGATCATCGTGGCGCGCCGGCCAGTCCGGCTGGTCGAGTGCCAGCACCGGCGCCGCGCGCGTGCCCAGGCGGCCGCGCAGCGCTTGTTGGGTCAGCACGGCCACTGGCGCGCTGTCATCCAGCAGGTAGCGCACGCGCTCGTCGGGGTGTGCCGGGTCCACCGGCACGTAGGCGGCGCCGGCCTTGAGCACCGCGAGCAGGCCGACCAAGGTGTCCAGGCCGCGCCGGGCGAACACCGCCACCCGGTCGTCGGGGCGCACGCCCAGGCCGATCAGCTTATGGGCCAGGGCGTTGGCGAGCTGATTCAACTGCAGGTAGCTCAGCGACTGGTCGTCGCAGGAGGCGGCCAGGGCCTGCGGATGGGCCTGGGCCACGGCTTCGATACGCTGGTGCAACGGCCCATGAGCATCCGTGGTGCCAGGGGTCTGGTTGAAGGTTTGCAGTATGTGTTCGCGCTCTTCGTCCGGCAGCATCGGCAACGCGCGGACTGCAACCGCGGGTGCCTGGTTCAAGGCTGCAAGCAGGCTGCGCAGGGTCTGCTGCAGATAGGCGCAGACGCGTTGCGCCGGCACTTCTGGGCTGGCCAGCAAGGTCAGGCGGAAGGCTTCGCCGAAGTCGTCGACACTCAAGGTCAGCGGGTAGTTGGTGGCCTCGGCGGCATGCACGATCTCGATACCTGCCCAGCCTGCCCGGCGCACCGCCTCGGAGCCTGAGGGCGCGCTGTGGCGGTAGTTGAGCAAGGCGTTGAACAGCGGGGTCGGCGCCGCCACGCCGCTGCAGCGCTGGGCCAGGGCCAGGGGCGCATGCTCGTGGCGCATCAGCGTGCTCAGACGCTGGTGGGTGGCCTTGATCGCCGTGGCCAGGTCGGCGGCATCCAGGTCGACCCGCAGCGGCAAGGTATTGATGAAGATGCCCAGCGCCCGGTCGGTGGCCTCGGCGCCTTGCAGGCGCCCCATCAGCACGGTGCCGAACACCACCTGCTCGCGCCCGGTCAGGCCGCCCAGCACCCGCGCCCAGGCCAGGTGGAACAGGCTGGCGACGCTCACCCCCTGGCTGCGCGCCTGGCTGCGCAGGTCGCGGCACAACGGCAGGTCGAGATCCAGGGCGTGCTCGTTCAGCGCCGCGCCGTCGCCCTGCACATCGCCCAGGCCATAGGCCAGGGTCGGCCCGTCGACGGCACCGAGCATGTCGCGGAAGAACGCCTCGTGCTCGGCCTCGCTCACGCCCAGCAGGGCCTGGGCCACATGGTTGCGAAACGGCACCGGCCGGCCCAGATGTGTACTCTCGCCGAGCAGGAAGGCGAGCATCTCGTGGCGCACCACTTCCAGGGCGCTGTGGTCCATGGCCACGTGGTGGAACTGCAGGGTGGCGTGGACCTGCCCGCCGGGCCCCGGCGCCTGGCACTGCAGGCGGATCAGCGGGGCCTGGGTCAGGTCGAAGCCGGTGTCGGGCAATGCGCCGGGAGCCAGTTGCACGACACGCAGCCGGGCCTTGCGCCAGACCACCTGCAGCGGCGTTTCCAGGGTCTTCCAATGCACCGAGGTGCGCAGGATGTCGTGGCGTTCGATCACCCCTTGCAGCGCCTGGGCGAAGGCCTCGACCCGGCTGCTGTCGGCAAACACGAAGCGCGCCTGCATCACATAGGGATCATGCTCGCCGGCACTGGCGTGGTGGAACAGCATGCCCTGTTGCAGCGGCACCAGCGGGTAGATGTCCTGCACGTTGGCCGCCCCGCCGGGGATGGCCGCGACCAGCTGGTCGAGGCTGTCCTGGTCGAGTTCGGCCAGGCTGAGCATGGCGCAGGTGATGCGCTCGCAATCGGCGGGGATGCGGTTTTCCGGCACTTCGACGCTGCCCTGGCGCGCCGCCACGTATTCGCCGCGCTCCAGCAGGGCGACCAGCGCCGGCTTGTGCTCGCGCAAGCGTGCCACCAAGGCCGCGTCGGTCAAGGCCTGGCGATTGCCCTGGACCACCAGCTGGCCATCCTTGAGGGCCAGCTGGACATTGTTGGCGGTCAGTGTCGCCAGTAGTTGGTTGATGCTCACAGGACGATCTCCATTCTGTCTGTGATGGCGGCATAGCCTGCCAGCGTCGGGTGTTCGAACAGGCTGCGCACGTCGGCCTCCAGGCCTGCTTCGCGCAGGCGCGAGGTGAGGGTCACCGCCAGCAGCGAGTGGCCGCCCAGTTCGAAGAAGTTGTCATGGCGCCCTACCCGCTCCACGCCCAGCAGCTCGCTCCAGATCCGCGCCAGCAGCTGTTCGGTATCGCCGGCTGGCGCCTCGTAGTCGCGGGTCGGCAGGTCAATTGCCGGCAGCGCCTTGCGGTCGAGCTTGCCGTTGGCGGTCAGCGGCAGGGCCGGCAGCGGAATGAACAATGCGGGCACCATGTATTCCGGCAGCTGCCCGAGCAACGCCTCACGCAGGGCCTCGGCCGGCGGCACTTCGCCGGTGACATAGGCCACCAGGCGCGGGCCGGCCGGCTGGGCGTCATGCACCAGCACCACGGCTTCGCGCACCCCGGCCACATGGGTGAGGCAGGCTTCGATCTCGCCCGGCTCGATACGCAGGCCGCGCAGCTTGATCTGGTGGTCGGTGCGGCCGAGGAACTCCAGCACGCCGTCCTGGCGCTGGCGCACCAGGTCGCCACTGCGGTACAGACGCTCACCGCCAACGAACGGGCTGGCGATGAAACGCTCGGCCTGTTGCTCCGGCAAGCCCAGGTAGCCCCGCGTCACCCCGGCCCCGCCGATGTGCAACTGACCGGCAACGCCGAACGGCACGGGCTGGTCATGGGCGTCGAGGACGTACAGGCGGGTGTTGTCGATCGGCCGGCCGATCGGCAGCGCTCCGGACGGCAGCGGATCCCGCGCTTTCAGGGTCCAGACGCTGCAGTCGACCGTGGTTTCGGTCGGGCCATAGACGTTGTGCAGGTACACCTGCGGCAAGCGCTCGCGTACCTGGCGGGCCAGGGCTTCGGTCAGCTCGCCACCACCGCAGACGATGTCGGTAAGGCTGGCGCAGGCGGCGCTGGCGTCCTCGTCGAGGAATTGCTGCAGCAACGCCGGCACGAACTGCACGACGCCGACTTGTTGCCGCTCGATCAGCTCGGCCAGGTAATGCGGGTCGCGCTGGCCATCCGGGCGCGCCAGCACCAGGCGCAGCCCGTTGCACAGCGGCCAGAACAGCTCCCACACCGAAGCGTCGAAGCTCACCGGGGTCTTGTGCAGCACCGCGCCTTCGCTCGGGAACAGCCCGGCGCTCCAGTGCACCAGGTTGACCACGTTGCGGTGCTCGACCATCACCCCCTTGGGCACGCCAGTAGAGCCGGAGGTATAGATCACATAGGCCAGGTGCTCCGAGGTCAGGCCAGGCACCTGCGGATTGCTGTCCGGCAGGTCGCCCCAAGTCGGCTGATCGAGGTCGACCAACGTCGCCGACGAACCCACCAGGGCCCGGGTGGCCTGATGCACCAACAGCGCCCGCGGCTGGCTGTCGGCAAGCATGTGGCCGAGGCGCTCGGCCGGATAGTCCGGGTCGAGCGGCACGTAGGCGCCACCGGCCTTGAGGATCGCCAGCAGGCCGACCAGCAGCGGCATGCCGCGCTCGACGCAGATCGCCACCCGGTCATCGGGCTGCACGCCCAGTGTGATCAGGTGATGCGCCAGGCGGTTGGCCTCGGCATTGAGCTGGATATAACTCAGCTCACCCTGCTCCGCGCAGATGGCCACGGCCTCGGGCGTACGCAGGGCCTGGGCCTCGAACAGCGCCTGGAGGGTCTGAGTCAGGTCGTGAGGCCGCGCCGTGCGGTTGCAGTCGTGCAGCAGCTGACGGCGCTCATCGAGCGACAGTACCGGCAGTTGCAGCAACGCGTGGCGTGGCTCGCGTGCCAGCGCTTCGACCATGGCCTGCAGCACCTGCCGCAGCTGCTCGCAGACCCGCGCGGCGCCGACCGCCGCCGGGGCCAGGGCCACCAAACGGAAGCTTGCACCGATGTCGTCCACGCTCAGGCTCAGCGGATAGTTGCTGCGCTCGTTGCTCTGCAGGGTCTCGATACCCTGCAGCGCCAGGCGCTGGGCCTCGTCCGCCTGGGAGCCGTGACGGTAGTTGAGCATCGCGCTGAACAGTGGCGCCGGTGCCGGTACGCCGCTGCAGCGCTGGGCCAGGGCCAGCGAAGCGTGTTCGTGGGCGAGCAAGGCGCTGAGGCGCTGCTGGGTCTGATGCACCGCCTCCTGCAGGGTCGCGGCCTGCAGGTCCAGGCGCAGCGGCAGGGTGTTGATGAACATGCCCAAGGCCTGTTCGGCGCCCTCGCCAGCCTCCAGTCGGCCCAGCAGCACGGTGCCGAACACCACGCTGTCGCGGCCGCTGGTGGCGGCCAGCAGACGGCCGTAGGCCAGGTGGAACAGGCTGGCGACGCTGACGCCCAACTGCCGGGCCTGTTGCCGCAGGTCTGCGCACAGGGCCGCGTCCAGCCATAGCTGGGCCTCTTCGATGCCCTGGCCATCGACCTGCACGTCGCCCAGGCCGTAAGGCAAGGTCGGCTCGTCGATATCGCCCAGTTGCTCGCGGAAGAACGCCTCGTGCTCGGCCTGGCTCACGCCCAGGCGCGCCTGGGCCACGTAGTTGCGGTACGGCGCGCCCTGCCCGGCGGGCACCACCTCGCCCTGCAGGTAACCGACCAACTCGCGGCCCAGTACATCCAGGGCGGTATGGTCGAGGACGATATGGTGGAACTGCAACGCGGCCAGCAACCCTGGACCTTGCGCGTCCGGCCAGTGATACAGACGCACCAAAGGGGCCTGTTCCAGGGCCAGGGCGTAAGGCACCGCGGCTTCATCCGCCACCTCGAACACCGCCAGAGCGGCCTGGCGCCACACCACCTGCACCGCCTGCGGCAGGCCGTCCCACAGCACCGAGGTGCGTAGCACGTCGTGGCGGGCGATCACCTTGCCCAGGGCATCGACGAAGGCGCGCAGGCGTTCGTGGCTGGCGAACGCCATGCGCGAGGCCAGCACGTAGGGGTCGTGCTCCGGCGAGCTGAGGTGGTGGTAGAGGATGCCCTCCTGCAACGGCGCCAGCGGGTAGATGTCCTGCACGTTGGCCGCGCCGCCCGGCACCGTGGCGACGATGCGCTCGATGGCGGCCGGTTCCAGCTCCACCAGGGGCAGCATGTCCGGGGTGATCCGGGTGCAGCCGGCCGGGATCCGGTTGGCCGGGACCTCGACCTGATGGCCCTGGCCCAGGGTCGCCGCCAGCGCCGCCACCGTCGGCTGGCCGAACAGGGTGCGCACGTCGGCCTGCAGGCCGGCCTGGCGCAGGCGCGCGGTGAGGGTCACCGCCAGCAGCGAGTGGCCGCCGAGTTCGAAGAAGTTGTCGTGGCGACCGACCTGCTCGATACCCAGCACTTCGGCCCAGATCGCGGCTATTGCCACCTCGGAAGCACCGCTAGGCGCGACATAGGCTTGGCGAACCAGGGCCGAGGGATCGGGATCCGGCAGCGCCTTGCGGTCCAGCTTGCCGTGGCTGGTCAGTGGCAGCGCGTCCAGGCGGACGAAGGCCTGCGGTATCAAGTGCCCTGGAAGGCTGGCTTGCAACCCTTGGCGCAAGGTGTCGAGATCGACCACCGCGGTTTCGGTGAACCACGCCAGCAAACGCTCGTTACGTACCAGCACCACGGCATCGGCGATGCCCGGCTGGGCCTTGAGCGCGGCCTCGATCTCGCCCAGTTCGACCCGCACACCGCGGATCTTCACCTGGTCATCGTTGCGCCCCTGGTAGTCCAGGGTGCCGTCGGCGTTCCAGCGCACCAAGTCGCCGGTGCGGTACATCCGGCCAGCGGCGAACGGGTCGTCGAGGAAACGCTCGGCGGTAAGGTCGGGGCGGTTGAAGTAGCCACGGGCGACCTGCGCGCCACCGATGTACAGCTCGCCGGTCACGCCGACCGGCACCGGTTGGCGCTGCGCATCCAGCACATAGACGCGGGTATTGGCGGTCGGCTTGCCGATATGCAACGCGCCGCCTGGCTGAAGTTGACCGGACGTCGCGACCACCGTGGTCTCGGTCGGGCCGTAGTTGTTGACCAGCACGAAGCCCGGATCGCGGTCGAACTGGCGCAGGCGATCACCACCGACCAGCAGCGTGCGCAGGGTCGGGTGCTGGCGTTCGCGGCGCAGCGCCTGCTCGGCCACCGGGGTCGGCAGGAAGCTGACCTGCAGCGGCTGCTGCAGCCACCAGTCGAGCAGCTCATCGACATGTTCACCGCCGATCTGCGCCGGCGGCAGGTGCAGCACCGCCCCGGCGCACAGCGCCGGCCAGGCCTCCCAGGCCATGGCGTCGAAGCCGAAGCCGGCGACGCTGGAGGTGTGGCTGCCGGCGCCCAGGTCGAAGGCCTGGCAATGCCAGTGGACCAGGTTGGCCAAGGTGCGATGCTCGACCATTACCCCCTTGGGCTGACCGGTGGAACCGGAGGTGTAGATCACATAGGCCAGTTGATGCTCGTCCAGGCCCTGGACAACCGGATTGTCATCGGCTTGGTCCAGCCACTCATCGCTGTCCAGTGCGGCCTTGGCCACCTCGCCCACCAGCGACTCAGTGTCCGATTCGACCAGCACCAGCGTCGGCGCACTGTCACTGAGCAGATAGGCAATGCGCTCCGCCGGATAGCCCGGATCGACCGGCACATAGGCCGCGCCGGCCTTGAGCACGGCCAGCATCGCCACCAGCCGCTGCGGACCGCGCGGCAGGCACAGCGCGACACGGTCGCCCAGCGCCACGCCACGCTTGATCAGGTAATGGGCCAGGCGATTGGCGCGCAGGTTCAACTCGCCATAGCTCAAGCCCTCCTCGCCCTGCACCACGGCCAGCGCCTCGGGCGCCTGGGCCTCGACCAGCGCGTGAACGGTGTGCCCCAGCGGGTAGCTCGCAGCCGTGGCATTGAAGCCTTCGAGCACTTGGCCCAGCGCTGTGTGATCGAGGATGGGCAATGTGTCGACCTGCACCGCGCCACCTTGCTCCAACGCCAGGATCAGCCCGGCCACAGCCGCGTTCATCCAGCCCGCGACTCGCTCGGCGCCGATCCCCAACAGGGCCAGCACGCTCAGGGTGAAGCCTTCGCCGTGGTCGTCCACGCTCAGGGTAAGTGGGTAGTTGCTGCGTTCCTCGCCGCCCAACTGGTGCATGCCCTGGAAGCTATCGCTATCCACTGCAGCTGCATCAAGCGGACTGTGACGGTAGTTGAGCAAAGCACTGAACAACGGCGACGAGGCGGCCACGCCACTGCAACGCTGGGCCAGGGCCAGCGACGCGTGTTCATGCCCAAGCAGCGCCGACAACCGCTGGTGGGTGAGCCGTACCGCGTCACTGGCCCCCTTGGCCGTGTCGATGCGCAACGGCAAGGTATTGATGAACACGCCCAACGCACGGTCGGCGCCCTCGCCGCCCTGCAGGCGGCCCATCAGCACGGTGCCGAACACCACGTCGTGACGCCCCGCCAGCACGCCGACCACGCGGGCCCAGGCCAGGTGCATCAGGCTCGCGGCGCTGACACCCTGCGCCCGCGCCTGTTCGCGCACCCGGCGCGACAAGGCTGGGTCCAGTGGCACGCGGGCTTCCTCGATATCACGCCCGTCGCCCTGTACATCGGCCAGGCCCATGGGCAGGGTCGGCTCGTCGACATCGCCGAGCATGTCGCGGAAGAACGCCTCGTGCCCCGCCTCGGCGGCGCCCAGGCGTACCTGGGCCACGTAGGTGCGGTACGGCACGGGTGCGCTCAGCAGGTGCTGGCGAACGGACAGCAACGCCTGCATTTCATGGACAATGACCTCCATCGCAGTGTGGTCCAGGGCCAGGTGATGGAAGTGCAGCACCGCGACCACGCGCTGCCCGGCCGGGTCCATGGCGTAGGTCAGGCGCAGCAGTGGCGCCTGGGTCAGGTCCAGGCGCTGCGAGCGTGCGTCGAAATGATCGTGCAGGCGCTCGATCACCGCCTCCTCGCCCAGCCCAGTGACCTCGCTGACCGCCAGGCGGGCCTGGCGCCAGACCACCTGCACCGGCTCCGCCAAACCTTCCCAGACCACCGAAGTGCGCAGGATGTCGTGGCGGTCGATAACCTGTTGCAAGGCACCGGCACAGGCTTGCAGCCGTTCCAGGCTGTCGAAGGCCAGGCGGGTCTGCAGCAGATAGGGGTCACCCTGCTCCGCGCTCAGGTGGTGATAGAGGATGCCTTCCTGCAATGGCGCCAGCGGGTAGATCTCCTGCACGTTGGCGGCGCCACCCGACACGCTGGCGACGATGCGGTCGATGCTGGCCTGGTCCAGTTCGATCAGGCTGAGCATCTCTGGCGTGATGCGGGTCGCATCGTGGGGGACACGGTTCTCGGGTACGGCCACCTCTCGTCCAGAGCCCACTGCCGCGGCCAGCGCGGCCAGGGTCGGCTGGGCGAACAGCACGCGCACGTCGGCAGCCAGCCCGGCCTTGCGCATGCGCTCGACCAGGCTCACCGCCAGCAGCGAGTGGCCGCCCAGCTCAAAGAAGTGGTCGTGGCGACCGATCTGCTCGACCTTGAGCACTTCGGCCCAGATCGCGGCCAGTGCCGTCTCCACCTCGCCCTGCGGCGCCTCGAAGCCGCGGCTGACCACGGCCTCGCTGCCTGGCTGCGGCAGCGCACGGCGGTCGAGCTTGCCGTTGGCGGTCAATGGCAAGGCTTCAAGTCGCACATAAGCCGACGGCAGCATGTAGTCCGGCAGCACACCTTGCAGACGCTCGTGCAGTTCGCCGATGGCCGGGGTCTCGCCGGTGAAGTACGCCACCAGGCGTTTGTCCCCCGGCGCGTCTTCGCGCACGATCACCGCCGCGTCGCGCACGCCCGGGCATTCGCCCAGGCGCGCCTCGATTTCGCCCAGTTCGATGCGGAAGCCGCGCAGCTTGATTTGCTGGTCGGCACGGCCCAGGTAACGCAAGGTGCCGTCGGCCTGCCAGCTGACCAGGTCGCCACTGCGGTACATCGTGCCGCCATTGAACGGATCCGGCAGGAAGCGCTCGGCCGTCAGCTCCGGCTGGCCCAGGTAACCCAGGGCCACGCCGTCGCCGGCGATGTACAACTCGCCCACCGCCCCTACCGGCAGCAGTTGCTGGCGGGCATCGAGCACGTAGCAGCGGCTGTTGCCGATCGGTTTGCCGATGGGAATGCTGCCCTCACCCACCGCGGTGATTTCGTGGGTGGTGCTGAAGGTGGTGGCCTCGGTCGGGCCGTAGCCATTGAGCAGGTGTTGCGGCGCGCCATCGCGCAGCACCCGGGCGATCACCGCCGGGTCCAGCACATCGCCACCGACCATCAGGTAACGCAGGCCACGCAACGCTGGCAGCAGGTCGTCAGCGAACTGGTGGAACAGGCCTGCGGTCAGCCACAGCACCGTCACGCCCTGCTCCAGCAGCACCTCGCGCAGGCCCTGGCGCGACAGCACCTGGTCCTGGTCGATCACCACCACCGCGCCGCCGTTGAGCAACGGCGCCCAGACCTCCAGGGTGCTGGCGTCGAACGCCGGGTTGGAGGCGAAAGCCACGCGGTCCTGGTTGTTGAAATCGGCGAAGCCGTTGTTGACCACCAACCGCACGATGGCGCGGTGCGGCACCTGCACGCCCTTCGGCGTACCGGTGGAGCCGGAGGTGTACATGATGTACGCCGCGCTGCCGGCGTCCACCGCCAGGCCCAGCGGCGCAGCGGCATAGGTGCTCAGGTCGAGCCGGTCGAGTTCGACCCGGCGCGCGCCCGCCACTTCGGGCTGGTCGCTGTGGGTCAGCAGCAACGCCGCTCCGCTGTCACCGACCATGAACGCCTGACGTTCGACCGGGGCATTGCCGTCCAGCGGCACGAACACTGCCGCGCACTTGCTCACCGCCAGTTGGGCCGCCAACAGGTCGAAGGAGCGTGGCAGCAGCAAGGCCACGCGATCACCGGCACGCACGCCCAGTTCCAGCAGATACCCGGCCAGCCGATTGGCCTGCCGGTCGAGGGCCTGGTAACTCCAGCGCCTTGTGCCATGGGCCACCGCCAGTGCGTCCGGGCTGGCCTTGGCGTGCGCCTCGAACAACACATGCACGGGCAGATCGCGTGGATAATCGCGCGCGGTGACGTTGAATTGGCGCAGCACCCGCTCGCGCTCGGCTGCCGGCAAGCCATGCAGCCGGCTCAGTGGCGTTGCCGGCGTATCCGCCAGCGCCTCGACCAAGCGCGCCAGGGCCTCCTGCAACAGCTGGCAGACCAAGCCGCCGTCCACAGCCGACACCGCTTGCACGGTGAGGGCGAAGCCATCCCCCAGGTCGTCGACGCTGACCACCAGCGGGTAGTTGCTGCGCTCATGGGCGGCCAGCAGTTCGATCCCCTGCCAGGCCTGGGCCTGCTCCGTGCCGCCAGCCGCACTGTGGCGGTAGTTCAGCAGGCTGGTGAACAAAGCCTGTGAGGCCGGTACACCGCTGCAGCGCTGGGCCAGGGCCAGGGAGGCCTGCTCATGGGCCAGCAGCCGCGCCAGGCGCTGATGGGTCAGGCGCACGCCCTCGACCACGTCCATGTCACCCACGCTGACCCGCAACGGCAGGGTGTTGATGAACATGCCCAGCGCCCGTTCGGCACCCTCGCCGCCTTGCAGGCGGCCGAGCAGCACGGTGCCGAAGACCACCTCCTCGCGGCCGGACAACTGCGCCAGCACCTGCCCCCAGGCCTGGTGCACCAGGCTGGCGACACTGATCCCCAGCGCCCGCGCCTGACCGCGCAAGCGTTGCGCCAGGCTGTCGTCCAGGTACTGGCGATGATCGAGCACATGGCTGCCATCGCCCAGCGCGTCACGCAGGCCGAATACCTCGGTCGGCGCATCGATATCGCCCAGCAGCTGGCGGAACATCGCCTCCTGCGCCTGACTGTCGTCGCGCAGTCGCGCATGGGCCACATAGTTACGGTACGGCACGCTGTCGCCCTGAGCCTCGCGACCCAGCAGCACATCGCCGACCTCCGCCACCAGCAGCTCCATGGCGGCGTGGTCGAGGAGGATATGGTGCAGCAGCAGGGTCGCCTGCAGGCGGCCATGCTCCACACTGCTGCTCAGGTGCATCAGGGGCGCGCGCCCCAGGTCCAGGCGCACGCTGTCCAGTGCCGGCTGGATGTCCAGGCGCGCTTCGCGCCAGACCACCTGCACGGCCTCATCGAGCCCCTGCCAATGCACGCTGGTGCGCAGGATGTCGTGACGGGCGATGACCTGGTTCAGCGCGGCGACGAAGGCGTCCAGCTCGGCCTGGCCAGCGAAGGCGAAGCCCAGTTGCAGCACATAGGGGTCGACCTCGGCGCTGGCCAGGTGGTGGTAGAGAATGCCCTGCTGCAACGGCGCCAGGGCATAGAGGTCCTGGACATTCGCCGCGCCGCCGGGGATCTGCCGCACGACCTGGTCGAGCGCCGCCTGGTCCAGTTTCGCCAGTGGCAGCATATCGACGGTGATGCGCTGGCAGTCGGCCGGGATGCGATTGGCCGGCACTTCCACCATCACTTCGCCGCCCACCGCCGCCGCCAGCGCCGCCAGGGTCGGCTGGCCGAACAGCACCCTCACATCCGCCGCCAGGCCCGCCTGGCGCATGCGCGCGGTCAGGGTCACGGCCAGCAGCGAATGGCCGCCGAGCTCGAAGAAGTTGTCGTGGCGACCGACCTGTTCGACACCCAGCAACTCACGCCAGAGGTGCGCCAACAGCGTCTCGACCTCGCCTTGCGGCGCCTCGTAGACCTGCTGCGGCGCCTCTGGCTGCGGCAGCGCCTTGCGGTCCAGCTTGCCGTTGGGGCTCAGCGGCAGCGCCTCGAGGTAGGTGAACGAGGCAGGCACCATGAACTCCGGCAATTGGCCGAGCAGTGCCGCGCGCAAGGCCTCCGGCGCCTGCCGTGTACCGGTGTAGTAGGCCAGCAGGCGCTGCTCGCGAGCCAGCACCACGGCTTCCTTGACCCCTTCGACACGGGTCAGGCAAGCCTGGATTTCGCCCAGCTCGATGCGCAGGCCACGCAGCTTCACCTGGTCGTCGTTGCGCCCCAGGTACTCCAGGTTGCCGTCGGCCAGGTGCCGCGCCAGGTCGCCGGTGCGGTACAGACGCCCGCCCGGGCGGGTGCCGAACGGGTCGTCGAGGAAGCGCTCGGCCGTCAGTTGCTCGCGGTTGAGGTAGCCACGCGCCACCTGAACGCCGCCGATGTACAGCTCGCCGGCCACGCCCCGCGGCACGGGCTGGCCGTGGGCATCAAGCACGTACAGCGTGGTATTGGCGATCGGCTTGCCGATCGGCGTGTTGTCCGGCGCCGTCACACAGTGCCAGGCACTGACGTCCACCGCCGCTTCGGTCGGGCCGTACAGGTTGTGCAGCTCGACCGTCGGCAGTTGTGCCTGGAAGCGCCGCACCAGGCTACCCGGCAAGGCTTCGCCACTGCACAGCACGCGCTTGAGGCGGTGCGGCAGGACATCGCCATGGGCGAGGAACACATCGAGCATCGACGGCACGAAGTGCAAGGTGCTGACCTGCTCGGCGCGGATCACCTCGCGCAGGTACTCGGGGGCGCGGTGCCCGCCAGGGCGCGCCATCACCAGCCGTGCCCCGGTCTGCAGCGGCCAGAGGAACTCCCACACCGACACGTCGAAACTGAACGGGGTCTTCTGCAGCACCACGTCGTCGGCACCCAGGCGATAGGCGTCCTGCATCCACAGCAGGCGGTTGACCACCCCGGCGTGCTCGTTCATCACCCCCTTGGGCAGGCCGGTGGAGCCGGAGGTGTAGATCACGTAGGCCAGGTGGCGCGGGGTCAATCCGGCCACCAGCGGCGCCTGTGCCGGTTGCTCCAGCCAGGTCGGCAGGTCGAGGTCGATCACCGGCACCGCGCCGGCCTGCGGCACATGGCGCGTGGCCGCATGCACCAGCACCGCCAGCGGGGCGCTGTCGCCAAGCATGTGGCGGATGCGCTCGGCCGGGTACTCCGGGTCCACCGGCACATAGGCGCCGCCGGCCTTGAGGATGGCCAGCAGGCCGACCACCATCGCCAGGCCCCGCTCGACGCAGATCGCCACGCGGTCGTCGGGCTTCACGCCCAGGGCGATCAGGTGATGGGCCAGGCGGTTGGCCTGGTCATCCAGCTGGCGATAGCTCAGCTCGCCCTCCTCTGCCTTTACCGCCACGGCATCAGGGGTGCGCCGCACCTGGGCCTCGACCATCCCGTGCAGGGTCTGGTCGAGGTCGTAGGCCTGGGTCGTGTCGTTGAAATCGCCCAGCACCTGGCGCCGTTCATCGGTGCTCAGCACGGGTAGGCGCTCCAGTTGCTCCTCGGGGTGCTGTTCAAGCGCCAGCAGCAGACCGTCGAGCACCTGCAGCATCTGCGCGCAGACTCTTTGCGCGCCGACCTGGGCAGACACCTGCACGCCCAGGCGCAGGCCGTCGCCGAAATCATCCACGTTCAGGCTCAGTGGATAGTTGGTGCGCCCCTCGCTGCCCAGCGCCTCGATACCTTCCCAGGCTTGCGCCTGCGGCGCGGCCCGGCTGCTCTGGCGGTAGTTGAGCAAAGCGCTGAACAGCGGCAGCGGCGCCGCCACCTGGCTGCAGCGCTGGGCCAGGGCCAGCGAGGCGTGCTCGTGGAGCAACAGCGCCGAAAGCTCGCGGTGCGTGGCCAGCACGCCTTCGCGCACGCCGAGCCCACCCAGCTCGACCCGCAGCGGCAAGGTGTTGATGAACATGCCCAGCGCCCGTTCGCTGCCCTCGCCGCCCTGCAGACGGCCCAACAGCACGGTACCGAACACCACCTGGTCCTTGCCGCAGGCACTGCCCAGCAAGCGCGCCCAGGCCAGATGCACCAGGCTCGCGGTGCTCACCCCCAGCTGGCGGGCCTGGTCACGCAGGCGGCCATAGCGGGCCCCTTCGAACTCGACCTCTGCCTCATCGAGGGCCAGCCCCTCGCCTTGCACCTCGCGCAGGCCGAACGGCAGGCTCGGCTCGTCGATATCGCCCAGGCGGGCGCGGAAGAACGCTTCATGCTCGGCCTCGCTGACGCCCTGGCGCGCCTGCACCACGTAATTGCGGTACGGCACCGACGGCGGCAGCGGCTCGTCGTTGCCCGACAGATAGCCGCGCAGCTCGGCCTGCACCGCCTGCATGGCGATGTGGTCGAGCACGATATGGTGGAACTGCAGCACCGCCTCGATCCGCTGGCTGCCCGGCAGGGCGCGGTGCAGCAGCCTGATCAGCGGCGCCTGGCCCAGGTCCAGGCGTGCCAGGTGCTGCGCGTCGAGCGCTGCCAGTTGCAGCGGCGCTCGGCGCCAGACCACCTGCACCGGTTGCGCCAGGCCTTCCCAGAGCACCGCGGTGCGCAGGATGTCATGCCGGGCGATGACCCGCTCCAGGGCCTCGGCGAACGCCTGCAGGCGCGCCGGGCTGTCAAAGCGCAATTGCGCGCGCAAGGCATACGGGTCGGCGTCCGCGCTGCTCAGGTGCAGGTAGAGGATGCCTTCCTGCAACGGTGCCAGCGGGTAGATGTCCTGCACGTTGGCCGCACCGCCCGGCACCGTGGCGACGATGCGTTCGATGGCGGCCTGCTCCAACGTCACCAGGGGCAGCATGTCCGGGGTGATGCGGGTGCAATTGGCCGGGATCAGGTTGGCCGCAACCGGCACCTGGCGGCTGTGCCCCAGGGTGGTAGCCAGCGCCGCCACCGTCGGCTGGCCGAACAGCGTGCGCACATCGGCTTGCAGGCCGACTTGGCGCAGCCGTGCGGTCAGGCTTACGGCCAGCAGCGAATGGCCGCCCAGTTCGAAGAAGTTGTCGTGACGCCCTACGCGCTCGACACCCAGCAACTGCGCCCAGATCTCGGCCAGCAGGGTTTCCGTGTCGCCCTGTGGCGCTTCGTAGCCGCCCGCCTGCAGATCCGGCAGCGGCAATGCCTTGCGCTCCAGCTTGCCGTTCGGGGTCAGTGGCCAATTGTCGAGATGGATGAACAGCGCCGGCACCATGTACTCCGGCAGCTGTGCCAGCAAGGCCCGGCGCAGCACGTCGGCCTGTTGCGGTTCACCTCGGTGATAGGCGACCAGGCGCGCACCGCTGTGCGGATGCTCATGCACCAGCACCAGCGCCTCACGCACACCCGCGATCCGGTTCAGGCAGGTCTCGATCTCGCCCGGTTCGATACGCAGGCCGCGCAGCTTGATTTGGTGATCGGTGCGGCCGAGGAACTCCAGCACGCCGTCCTGGCGCTGGCGTACCAGGTCGCCGCTGCGGTACAGACGCTCACCGTCGACGAACGGGCTGGCGATGAAACGCTCGGCCTGTTGTTCCGGCAAGCCCAGGTAGCCTCGCGTCACTCCGGCCCCGCCGATGTGCAACTGACCGGCAACGCCGAACGGTACGGGCTGGTCGTGGGCGTCGAGGACGTACAGGCGGGTGTTGTCGATCGGCCGGCCGATCGGCAGCGCGCCGGACGGCAGCGGATCCCGCGCTTTCAGGGTCCAGACGCTGCAGTCGACCGTGGTTTCGGTCGGGCCATAGACGTTGTGCAGGGACACCTGCGGCAAGCGCTCGCGTACCTGGCGGGCCAGGGCTTCGGTCAGCTCGCCACCACCGCAGACGATGTCGGTAAGGCTGGCGCAGGCGGCGCTGGCGTCCTCGTCGAGGAATTGCTGCAGCAAGGCCGGCACGAACTGCACCACCTTCACCTGCTGCCGTTCGATCAGCCCCACCAGGTACTGCGGGTCGCGCTGGCCATCCGGACGCGCCAGCACCAGGCGCAGCCCGCTGCACAGCGGCCAGAACAGCTCCCACACCGAGGCGTCGAAGCTCACCGGGGTCTTGTGCAGCACCGCGCCTTCGCTCGGGAACAGCCCGGCGCTCCAATGCACCAGGTTGACCACGTTGCGGTGCTCGACCATCACCCCCTTGGGCACGCCAGTAGAGCCAGAGGTGTAGATCACGTAAGCCAGGTGCTGCGAAATCAGGCCAGGCACCTGCGGATTGCTGTCCGGCAGGTCGCCCCAAGTCGACTGATCGAGGTCGACCAACGTCGCCGACGAACCCACCAGGGCGCGGGTCGCCTGTTGCACCAGCAATGCCCGCGGCTGGCTGTCGGCGAGCATGTGGCCGAGGCGCTCAGCCGGATAGTCCGGGTCGAGCGGTACATAGGCGCCACCGGCCTTGAGGATCGCCAGCAGGCCGATCACCAATGACAGGCCGCGCTCGACGCAGATCGCCACCCGGTCATCGGGCTGCACGCCCAGCGCGATCAGGTGATGCGCCAGGCGGTTGGCCTGGGCGTTGAGCTCGCGGTAGCTCAGTTGCCCCGCTTCAGCATGCACGGCAATCGCTTCGGGGACGCGTGCTGCCTGCCGCTCGAACAGCGCCTGGATCGGCTGCTCGGAATCATTGGCCCGCGCCGTGGCGTTGCAGCCCTGCAACAGGTAGGCGCGTTCCTCGTCCTGCAGCACCGGCAGTTGTAGCACCGTCTGCCCGGCTTGTGCCTCCAGGCCTTCGACCAACGCCAGCAGTACCTGCCGCAGCTGCCCGCAGACCCGCTGGGCGCCAACCGCCGCCGGGGTCATGGCCACCAGGCGGAACCCTTGGCCCATGTCGTCCACGCTGAGGCTCAGCGGGTAGTTGCTGCGCTCCTGGCCGTCGAGGAACTCGATGCCCTGCCAGTCCAGGCGCCGGGCTTCGCTGGCCTCCTGGCCGTGGCGGTAGTTGAGCATGGCGCTGAACAGCGGCGCCGGCGCCGGTACGCCGCTGCAACGCTGGGCCAAGGCCAGCGACGCGTGCTCGTGGACCAGCAATGCGCTCAGGCGCTGCTGGGTCTGGCGCACCGCTTCGGGCAGGGCCGCGCCCTGCAGGTCCAGGCGCAGCGGCAGGGTATTGATGAACATGCCCAGCGCCCGCTCGGCACCCTCGCCGGCCTCCAGCCGGCCCAGCAGCACGGTGCCGAACACCACGCTGTCGCGGCCACTGGTGGCGGCCAGCAGGCGGGCGAAGGCCAGGTGGAACAGGCTCGCGGGGCTGGTGCCCAGTTGCCGGGCCTGCTGGCGCAGCCGCGCGGCCAGCGTCTCGTCGAGCCACAGCTGGGCTTCCTCGATAGCCTGGCCATCGCCCTGCACGTCGCTCAGGCCATAGGGCAGCGTCGGCTCGTCGATATCACCCAGCAGTTCACGGAAGAACGCCTCGTGCTCGGCCTGGCTCACGCCCAGGCGCGCCTGGGCCACGTAGTTGCGGTAAGGCACCGGGGCCTGCAGCGGTGCCGTGGTGCCTTGCAGGTAGCCCAGCAGTTCCGCGCCGATGATCTCCAGGGCGGTGTGGTCGAGGACGATATGGTGGAACTGCAGCAGTGCCTCGACCCGTTGGCTGCCGGCATCGGCGCTGTACAGCAGGCGAATCAGCGGTGCCTGGCTCAGGTCCAGGCGTTGCAGGTCCTGCCCTTCGAGCGGTGCGACCAGCAACGGCGCCTCGCGCCAAACCACCTGCAGCGGTTGCGCCAGGCCCTCCCAGAGCACGGCGGTACGCAGCACGTCGTAGCGGGCAATGGCCCGGCGCAGCGCACCGGCGAAGGCTTCGAGCCGCGCCAGGCTGTCGAAGGCTATGGCCGATTGCAGCACATAGGGGTCGCGCTCCGGCGAGCTGAGGTGGTGGTAGAGGATGCCCTCCTGCAACGGCGCCAACGGGTAGATGTCCTGCACGTTGGCCGCGCCGCCCGGCACCGTGGCGACGATGCGCTCGATGGCGGCCGGTTCCAGCTCCACCAGGGGCAGCATGTCCGGGGTGATCCGGGTGCAGCCGGCCGGGATCCGGTTGGCCGGGACCTCGACCTGATGGCCCTGGCCCAGGGTCGCCGCCAGCGCCGCCACCGTCGGCTGGCCGAACAGGGTGCGCACGTCGGCCTGCAGGCCGGCCTGGCGCAGGCGCGCGGTGAGGGTCACCGCCAGCAGCGAGTGGCCGCCCAGTTCGAAGAAGTTGTCGTGGCGACCAACCTGCTCGATACCCAGCACCTCGGCCCAGAGCGCGGCGATGGCGGTTTCCACAGGACCTTGCGGCATAACGTAGTCCTGAGCGGCAAGCATGGCCGGTTGCGGCAGCGCCTTGCGGTCTAGCTTGCCGTGGCTGGTCAGTGGCAGTGCGTTCAGGCGCACCAAGGCTTGCGGCAGCAGATGCGCCGGCAGGCTGGCCTGCAAGCCCTCGCGCAGGCGCTCGATATCGACCGTTGCCGCTTCGGTAAACCACGCCAGCAGGCGCTCGTCGCGTACCAGCACCACGGCATCGGCGATGCCCGGCTGGGCCTTGAGCGCGGCCTCGATCTCGCCCAGTTCGACCCGCACGCCGCGGATCTTCACCTGGTCGTCGTTGCGCCCCTGGTAGTCCAGGGTGCCGTCGGCGTTCCAGCGCACCAGGTCGCCGGTACGGTACATCCGGCCTGCGGCGAACGGGTCGTCGAGGAAACGCTCGGCGGTAAGGTCGGGGCGGTTGAAGTAGCCACGGGCGACCTGCGCGCCACCGATGTACAGCTCGCCGGTCACACCGACCGGCACCGGCTGGTGCTGCTCATCCAGCACATAGACACGGGTATTGGCGGTCGGCTTGCCGATATGCAGTGCGCCGCCCGGTTGCAGTTGACCGGACGTCGCGACCACCGTGGTCTCGGTCGGGCCGTAGTTGTTGACCAGCACGAAGCCCGGATCGCGGTCGAACTGGCGCAAGCGATCACCACCGACCAGTAAGGTGCGCAGGGTCGGGTGCTGGCGTTCGCGGCGCAGCGCCTGCTCGGCCACCGGGGTCGGCAGGAAGCTGACCTGCAGCGGCTGCTGCAGCCACCAGTCGAGCAGCTCATCGACATGTTCACCGCCGATCTGCGCCGGCGGCAGGTGTAGCACCGCCCCGGCGCACAGCGCCGGCCAGGCCTCCCAGGCCATGGCGTCGAAGCCGAAGCCGGCGACACTGGAGGTGTGGCTGCCGGCGCCCAGATCGAAGGCCTGGCAATGCCAGTGGACCAGGTTGGCCAAGGTGCGATGCTCGACCATCACCCCCTTGGGCTGGCCGGTGGAACCGGAGGTGTAGATCACATAGGCCAGCTGGTCCGCATCCAGACCGGTGACGACAGGGTTGCTGTCGGCTTCATGAGCCCAGTCATCGCCATCCAGCACAACCTTGGCCACCTCGCCCACCAGCGACTCAGTACTCGATTCGACCAGCACCAGCGTCGGCGCGCTGTCACTGAGCAAATAGGCAATGCGCTCCGCCGGATAGCCCGGATCGACCGGCACATAGGCCGCGCCGGCCTTGAGCACGGCCAGCATCGCCACCAGCCGCTGCGGACCGCGCGGCAGGCACAGCGCAACGCGGTCGCCCAGCACCACGCCACGCTCGATCAGGTGATGAGCCAGGCGATTGGCGCGCAGGTTCAACTCGCCATAGCTCAAGCCCTCCTCGCCCTGCACCACGGCCAGCGCCTCGGGCGCCTGGGCCTCGACCAGCGCATGCACGGTGTGCCCTTGCGGATAATTGACGGCAGTGGCGTTGAAGCCCTCCACAATCTGGCGCAAAGCCTCGTCATCCAGCATCGGCAGATGATCGAGTCCCTGGCCCGGCGCCCGCTCCAGCGCCTGCAACAGCTGGCCTAGCGTATTGACCATCCACGTGCCGACCTGCGCCGCGGGCAACCCCTCGGCGGCCAGCACGCTCAGCGAGAAACCCTCGCCCAGGTCATCGACGCTCAGGGTCAGCGGGTAGTTGCTGCGCTCCTCGCCGCCCAGCAGGCGCACACCCTGCCAGATACCTTCACCGTCCCGGGCCGCTGCCTCGGCGCTGTGCCGGTAGTTGAGCAAAGCGCTGAACAGTGGCGACGAGGCTGCCACCCCACTGCAACGCTGGGCCAGCGCCAAGGGCGCATGCTCGTGACCGAGCAGGGCCGACAAGCGCTGATGAGTGACGCGCACGGCCTGCTCCAGCGGCAGCGCGGTGTCCACCCGCAGTGGCAGGGTGTTGATGAACATGCCCAGGGCGCGGTCGGCGCCCTCGCCGGCTTGCAGGCGGCCCATCAATACGGTGCCGAACACCACATCGCGACGCCCTGCCAGCACGCCCACCACCCGGGCCCAGGCCAGATGCACCAGGCTCGCGGCGCTGACGCCGCGCTGCCGGGCCTGCTCGCGCAGGCCTTGGGCCAGGGCGTCAGGCAGCATCAGGGCGGCATGCTCGACCCGCCCGCCATCGCCCTGCACATCGGCCAGGCCAAAGGGCAGGGTCGGTTCGTCGACATCCCCCAACTGGGCGCGGAAGAACGCCTCATGGCTGGCCTGATCGGCGCCCAGGCAGACCTGGGCGACATAATTGCGATACGGCACCGCGGCAGGCAGCGTGGCGCCACGCCCATCCAGCAGCGCCTGCATCTCCTCGCCGACCACGGCCATGGCGGCGTGGTCGAGGGTCAGGTGGTGGAACTGCAACAGCGCCACCCACTCGCCCTGGCGCGGATCCTCGGCATAGACCAGCCGCAGCAAGGGCGCCCGGGTCAGGTCCAGACGCTGCTGGCGGGCATCGAAACGCGCCAGCAACTGCTCGATCACGAACTCCTCACCCAGGCCGGTGACTTCGCTTACCGCCAGGTTGGCCTGGCGCCAGACCACCTGCACTGGTTCCGCCAGGCCTTCCCAGACCACCGAAGTGCGCAGGATGTCGTGGCGGTCGATGACCTGTTGCAAGGCCGCTGCCCAGCTACGCAGGCGCTCGAGGCTGTCAAAGGCCAGGCGCGACTGCAGCAGGTACGGGTCGCCCTGCTCGGCGCTCAGGTGGTGATAGAGGATGCCCGCCTGCAACGGCGCCAGCGGGTAGATCTCCTGCACATTGGCAGCGCCGCCCGGCACGCTGGCGACGATGCGGTCGATGCTGGCCTGGTCCAGTTCGATCAGGCTGAGCATCTCTGGCGTAATCCGGATCGCATCGTGGGGGACACGGTTTTCGGGTACGGCCACCTCTCGTCCAGAGCCCACCGCCGCCGCCAGCGCGGCTAGGGTCGGCTGGGCGAACAGCACGCGCACATCGGCAGCCAGGCCGGCCTTGCGCATGCGCTCGACCAGGCTCACCGCCAGCAGCGAGTGGCCGCCCAGTTCGAAGAAGTGATCTTGGCGACCGATCTGCTCGACCTTGAGCACCTCGGCCCAGATCGTGGCCAGTGCCGTCTCCACCTCGCCCTGCGGCGCCTCGAAGGCGCGGCTGACCACGGCTTCGCTGCCCGGCTGCGGCAGCGCACGGCGGTCGAGCTTGCCGTTGGCGGTCAATGGCAAGGCTTCAAGTCGCACATAAGCCGACGGCAGCATGTAGTCCGGCAGCACACCTTGCAGACGCTCGTGCAGTTCGCCGATGGCCGGGATCTCGCCGGTGAAGTACGCCACCAGGCGTTTGTCTCCCGGCGCGTCTTCGCGCACGATCAACGCCGCGTCGCGCACGCCCGGGCATTCGCCCAGGCGCGCCTCGATTTCGCCCAGTTCGATGCGGAAGCCGCGCAGCTTGATTTGCTGGTCGGCACGGCCCAGGTAACGCAGGGTGCCGTCGGCCTGCCAACTGACCAGGTCACCACTGCGGTACATGGTGCCGCCGTTGAACGGATCGGGCAGGAAGCGCTCGGCCGTCAGCTCTGGCTGGCCCAGGTAACCCAGGGCCACGCCGTCGCCAGCGATGTACAGCTCGCCCACCGCTCCTACCGGCAGCAGTTGCTGGCGGGCATCGAGCACGTAGCAGCGGCTGTTGCCGATCGGTTTGCCGATGGGAATGCTGCCCTCACCCACCGCAGTGATTTCGTGGGTGGTGCTGAAGGTGGTGGCCTCGGTCGGGCCGTAGCCATTGAGCAGGTGTTGCGGCGCGCCATCGCGCAGCACCCGGGCGATCACTGCCGGGTCCAGCACGTCGCCACCGACCATCAGGTAACGCAGGCCACGCAACGCCGGCAGCAGGTCGTCAGCGAACTGGTGGAACAGGCCTGCGGTCAGCCACAGCACGGTGACGCCCTGATCCAGCAGCACTTCGCGCAGGCCCTGGCGCGACAGCACCGTGTCCTGGTCGATCACTACCACCGCGCCGCCGTTGAGCAGCGGCGCCCAGACTTCCAGGGTGCTGGCGTCGAACGCCGGGTTGGAGGCGAACGCCACCCGGTCCTGGTGGTTGAAGTCGGCAAAACCGTTGTTGATCACCAGGCGCACGATAGCCCGGTGCGGCACCTGCACGCCCTTCGGCGTGCCGGTGGAGCCGGAGGTGTACATGATGTACGCCGCGCTGCCGGCGTCCACCGCCAACCCCAGCGGCGCAGCCGCATAGGTGCTCAGGTCGAGCCGGTCGAGTTCGATCCGGCGCGCGCCCGCCACTTCGGGCTGGTCGCTGTGGGTGAGCAGCAACGCCGCCCCGCTGTCGGCGACCATGAACGCCTGACGTTCGACCGGGGCATTGCCGTCCAGCGGCACGAACACTGCCGCACACTTGCTCACCGCCAACTGGGACGCCAACAGGTCGAAGGAGCGTGGCAGCAGCAAGGCCACGCGATCACCGGCACGCATGCCCTGCTCGAGCAGGTAGACTGCCAGGCGATTGGCCTGGTCATCGAGCTGGGCATAGCTCCACTGGTGTTCACCGTGGATCACCGCGAGTGCCTCGGGCGTGCTCGTGGCGTGGGCTTCGAACAGCCGGTGGGCGGCCAGGTCGCGCGGGTAGTCGCGTGCCGTGGCATTGAAGCGACCCAGCACGCAATCGCGCTCGACCGTGGGCAACCCATGCAGGCTGTGCAGCGCGACCTGCGGCGCCTGTTCCAGCGCCGTGACCAACTGCGTCAAGGCCCACTGCAGCAAGCGGCACACGCGCTCGCCATCAACCGACGCCACGGCCTGCACCGTCAACCGCAAATCATCCCCATAGTCATCGACGCTGACCACCAGCGGGTAGTTGCTGCGCTCCTGCGCGGCCAGCAGTTCGATCCCCGCCCAGACCGGCCCCTGCGCAGGCTGGCCAGCACTGTGGCGATAGTTCAGCAGGCTGCTGAACAGCGCCTGCGAGGCCGGCACGCCGCTGCAGCGCTGGGCCAGGGCCAGGGAGGCCTGTTCATGGGCCAGCAGGCGCGCCAGACGCTGGTGGGTCAGGCGCACGCCCTCGGCCACGCCTGCAGCCCCCACGCTGACTCGCAGCGGCAAGGTATTGATGAACATGCCCAGCGCCCGGTCGGCGCCCTCGCCGCCCTGCAGGCGACCGAGCAGCACGGTGCCGAACACCACCTCTTCGCGTCCGGACATCTGCGCCAGCACCTGGCCCCAGGCCTGGTGTACCAGGCTGGCGACACTGACCCCCAGCGCCCTGGCCTGCCCGCGCAGGCGTGCGACCAGCGCCGGCTCCAATGGCCAGCGGCTTTCACCCAGCGAATGTACCTCGGCCATCGCCTCGCGCAGGCCGAATGCTTCGGTCGGTTCGTCGATATCGCCCAGCAGCTCGCGGAACAGTGCTTCGTCGGCCTGAGGGTCCGCGCCAAGGCGTGCCTGGGCCACGTAGTTGCGATACGGGATACTGGCCGGCAGCTCTGCGGAGCCTTGCAGTAGTGCCCCCACCTCGAGCATCAGCTGCTCCACGGCGGTGTGGTCGACAAGAATATGATGCAGCAGCAGGGTCGCCTCCAGGCGTCCGGCCTGGCGCTGGCTGCTCAGGCGCAGCAAGGGTGCCTGGCCGAGGTCGAGCCGTGGCGTTTCCAGCGCCGGGCTCAGCAGCAGCGGCGCCTCGCGCCAGACCACCTGCACCGCCTCGTCAAGGCCCTGCCAATGCAGGCTGGTGCGCAGGATATCGTGACGGGCGATGACCTGGTTCAGCGCGGCGACGAAGGCGTCCAGCTCGGCCTGCCCGGCAAAGGCGAAACGCGCCTGCACCACATAGGGGTCGGCGCCTTCGCTGGCCAGGTGATGATAGAGAATGCCCTGCTGCAACGGCGCCAGACCGTAGATGTCCTGGATATTGGCCGCGCCACCGGGGATCTGCCGCGCCAGTGTGTCGATGGCGTCCTGGTCGAGGCCGGCCAGGGGCAGCATGTCCGCGGTGATCCGCGTGCAGCCTGCCGGGATACGGTTGGCCGGCACCTCGACGGCGGCCTGGCCACCCACAGACGCCGCCAACGCGGCCAGCGTGGGCTGGCTGAACAGCACCCGCACATCGGCCGCCAGCGCCTGCTGGCGCATGCGCTCCACCAAGCGTACCGCCAGCAGCGAATGGCCGCCCAACTCGAAGAAGTTGTCGTCACGCCCCACTGGCCCGACACCCAGCAGGTCCGCCCAGATCGTCGCCAGGGCAGTCTCGATCGGGCCCTGGGGCGCCTGGTACTGGCGCACCGGCGCTTCGGGGGTCGGCAGGGCCTTGCGGTCGACCTTGCCGTTGGGCGTCAGCGGCATGCCATCGAGGTGGATGAACAGTGCCGGCACCATGTATTCCGGCAGCTGCTCCAGCAGACGCTCGCGCAGGTACTGCGCGGCGTGATCCTGGCCAGTGTGGTAGGCCACCAGCCGCTGGCCGCTGTGCGGGTGTTCGTGGACCAGCACCAGCGCCTCGCGCACGCCGTCCACGCGGTTCAGGCAGGCTTCGATCTCGCCCGGTTCGATACGCAGGCCGCGCAGCTTGACCTGGTGGTCGTTGCGACCGAGGAACTGCAACGAACCGTCAGCGCGCTGGCGCACCAGGTCACCGCTGCGGTACAGGCGCTCGCCGCGCACGAACGGGCTGTCGATGAAGCGTTCGGCCTGTTGCTCGGCCAAGCCCAGGTAGCCACGCGCTACCCCCACGCCACCGATGTGCAGGTGCCCGGCCACGCCCCAGGGCAGCGGCTGGTCCGCGCCGTCCAGTACGTACAGGCGAGTGTTGTCGATCGGCCGGCCTATCGGCAGCGCGCCTTCCGGCACGGGCTGATCGGGCTCCAGGGTGCAGACGCTGCAATCGACCGTGGTTTCGGTGGGGCCGTAGACGTTGTGCAGGCGCACCTGCGGCAGGCGCTCGCGTACCTGGCGCACCAGGGCTTCGGTCAGCTCGCCACCGCCGCAGACGATGTCGGTGAGGCTGCTGCACTGCGCGCTGCGCGCCTGCTCGAGGAACTGTTGCAGCAGCGCCGGCACGAACTGCACCACGCTGACCCTGGACTCGATGATCCGCCGCGCCACATAGTCCGCGTCACGCTGGCCGTCCGGCCGCGCCAGCACCAGGCGCAGGCCGCTGCCCAGCGGCCAGAACAGCTCCCACACCGAGGCGTCGAAACTGATCGGGGTCTTGTGCAACACCGCGCCGTCCGCAGTCGCTGGACATAGCCCGGCACTCCACTGCACCAGGTTGACCACGCTGCGGTGCTCGACCATCACCCCCTTGGGCTGGCCGGTGGAACCGGAGGTGTAGATTACATAGGCCAGATGCCGCGGGGTCAGTTCCGACACCCGGGGATCGGTCGCTGGCAGGGTTTCCCAGTCAGGTCGGTCAAGGTCGACCCGCGGCACGGCCAACTGGCCTGGCACCTCGCGGGTGGCGGCATGCACCAGCACCGCCAGCGGCGCGCTGTCGGCGAGCATGTGGCGGATGCGCTCGGCGGGGTAGCTTGGGTCCACCGGCACATAGGCGCCACCGGCCTTGAGGATGGCCAGCAGGCCGACCACCATCGACGGGCCACGCTCGAGGCAGATCGCCACCCGGTCGTCGGGGCGCACACCCAGCGCGATCAAATGATGGGCCAGGCGGTTGGCCTGTTCGTTGAGCTGGCGATAGGACAACCGTTCACCTTCCGCCTCCACGGCCACCGCCTGCGGATGCAGCAGCGCCTGGCGCTCGAACAATGCGTGCAGCGGCTGATCGAGGTCGTGTTCGGTGGCCGTATTGTTGCAGCCGGTCAGCAGTCGATGACGCTCCTCGGGCGGCAGCACCGGCAGCGCCAGCACGGGCAGATCGGGGGTGCGCTCGAGCGCCTCCACCAGCCCCTCGAACACCTGTCGCAGTTGCCCGCAAAGTCGTTCGGCACCCCATTCGGCGAGGGCCTGGACCGTCAGGCGCAGGTCTTCACCCAGGTCATCGACCGCCAGGTTGAAGGGATAGTTGGTGCGCTCCTCGGTGCCGACCACATCGATGCCCGGAGCTACCGCGATAACCGCAGCGGCGTCGCCTGCGGCGCTGTGGCGATAGTTGAGCATGCTGTTGAACAGTGGCATCGGCGCCACCACAGCGCTGCAACGCTGAGCCAGGGCCAGCGGCGCCTGTTCATGGTCGAGCAATGTCGTCAGCTGGCGGTGGGTCAGCAACAGTGCATCCCGCACACCCTGCCCCTGCAGATCGACACGCAGCGGCAAGGTATTGATGAACATCCCGAGGGCGTGTTCGCCGCCCTCGCCCGCCGCCATGCGCCCCAGCAGCACGCTGCCGAACACCACCGACTCGCGCCCGGACCACGCCCCCAACAGACGCGCCAGCCCCAGATGCATGATGCTGGCCGGGCTGACCCCGAGCGACCGGGCCTGGGCGCGCAGACGTTGGCTGAGGCCGGGCGCCAGGGTGATCCGGGCTTCCTCCATGGGCTGGCCGGCCACCTCCTGGACGCCGAAGGCCAGGGTCGGTGCGTCGATATCGGCCAGCATGGCGCCAAAGAACGCTTCGTGGGCCTGTTCGTCCTGCGCCTGGCGGCTCCTGGCCAGCAGATCACGGAACGGTACCGGGGCTGGCAGTCGCTCGCTGTCACCGGCGAGATAGGCGTGGATCTCCCGGCGCACGATGTCCAGGCCGGTGTGATCCATAACTGTGTGGTGGAACAGCAGCAAGCCCTGCACCCGGCCATCGCGACCCTGGCCATGCACCAGGCGCAGCAAGGGGGCCTGGGCCAGGTCCATGCGGTAATGGCGCGAGTCGAAACGGGCGCGCAGTTGCTCCAGCGGCTCGTCACTGTCCAGGATCCCGACTGCCTCGCACGCCAGCGGCGCCTTGCGCCACACCACCTGCAGCGGCTGGTCCAGGTATTCCCAGGCCAGTGCCGTGCGCAGGATGTCATGGCGCTGGATCACCCAGTCGAGCGCCTCGGCGAACGCCTGCAGGTGCGCCGGGCTGGCGAAGCGCAGCTGGGCCTGCAGCACATAGGGGTCGCCCTCCGCGGCCGTGAGGTGGTGGTAGAGCATGCCCTCCTGCAGCGGCGCCAACGGGTAGATGTCCTGCAGATTCGCCGCGCCCCCAGGCACGGTGGCGACGATACGGTCGATGGCAGCCTGATCGAGCCCGGCCAGGGGCAACATGTCGGGGGTGATGCGAAACGCCGGACTCAGCCAACCGTCCTCCAGTCCCGCGAGCATCTCCAGCAGCGCTGGCTTGTGAGCCGCCAGTGCGTCCCACAGCGCGTCATCGAGGGTGCCGTCATCGCCCTCGACGATCAGGTCGGCCTCCTCGCGCAGGAGTCGGATTGCACGGGTGGAGAGCACTGCCATGAGTTCGCTGAAGAGCATTGGTAAGCATCCTGCTTTAGCCAGTCGGAAATGCTCGGAACGCTAAAGGATCGCGGGTAGGCGGGCTGACATGGGAAGTGGGGACAACGGCAGGACCGCCAGGGAACTTTGCAGAAAAGACGGGATGTGCTCGCGCCCGATCTGATGGGCGCTGTACAACCACCGCCCAGCACCCGGTCGCTGTGGGGCTGAGCGTTGCAATTACCACCCGCCTGCCCCAAGCTCTGCCATACCGCCATTACGGACCGTGAGATGCCCAGACGTCACCTTCTGCTGATCGCCCTGCTGCTCCTGCTTGTACTGCCCGCCGCGATCAGTTACCTGTGGCGTGACCGGCAACCCGCACCGCCCAGCCTACCGCCCCACAGCTACGCCAAGGCGCTGCGTCAGGCACACGATGGCCTGCCGGGCGCCGCCCGCGTCCTTTATCAGCAACTACAGCGCGACGACCTGCCACCGATCCGTCGCGCCGCGCTGTATGCCGAACTGCCCAACTACCCATCGCCACAGGCGCTGAAGCAGGCCAGGCAAGACCTCGAACACACCGACCCGCTGGTACGCCGCGCCGCCATCGCCAGCATCCAGCGCCTGCTGCCGGACGCTCAGCGCAGCCTGGTGCTGGGCCCACTGTTGGAGGATGACGAACAAAGCGTGCGCTTCGCCGCGGTAGACGCCCTGCTGGGCCTCGATCCCGATGCCATCGGCCTGTACTTCGGGCCCTTGCAGGATGCCCTGGAACACTATGAGCAGACCCTGGAACAACAGCCCGACGACGCTGCTGCTCAGGTCCACCTGGCCCGGCTGTACATGCATGAGCAAGCCTACGACGCAGCCTCCAGGGCCTTGCAGCGCAGCCTGGCCGTGGCCCCCGAAGGTCTGGACGCCCTGGCCACCCAAGTGCGCCTGCTGGAGCGACAGGGCCTGCACGATGCCTCCCGCGAAGTACTTGCCAAGGCCCTGGCACTGCGCCCGGATTCCGCCTTCCTGCAATACGAACTGGGGCTGTGGCTGACCCGCCATGAACAGCAGGAATACGCCCTGCTCGCCCTCTCCCGGGCTGTCGAGCTGGAACCGGAAAACAACGATTATCGCTATACCTTGGCCATCACCCTGCATGAGCTGGAACAGCTCGATGCCGCGCAGAAGCAGCTGGAGACCGTGCTCAACCGCCAACCCGCCAATCGCCGGGCCCGGGTGTTGCTGATCGAGTACTGGAAGGAAACCGGCCAATTGCAGAATGTCCAGGTCCTGCTCGCCGAGCTGGAGCGGCAGAACCCGGATGATCCATACCTGCAGCAGGGGCTCTGACCCCGGAATCAGGCTTGCAGCATGCGCTGGACCTGCTCGACCAGCGTTTGCAGCGAGAACGGCTTGAACATCAACGCCGTACCCGGCTCGTCGAGCAACGCCTGCTCCACCGGGTCGCTGGTGTAACCGGTGATGAACAGAATCTTCTGCTCTGGTTTGATCATGCGCAGCGCCTTGGCCATCTGACGGCCGCTGAAGCCCCCGGGCAGACCGATATCCGTGACCACCAGGTCGAACGGGGCGCCATGCCTGAACTGTCCCAGCGCACTGTTGGCATCGGCCGCCTCACATACCTCGAAGCCACAATCGACCAGCGCTTCCTTCATCAAGCCGCGCAAGTTGTCTTCATCATCGACCAGCAACAACCGCTGACCCCAAGCCTGTTGCGACAGCACATCCAGGTACGCGCGCTCGGGCAACGGCCCCAGAGCGCGCGGAAACATCAACACGACCCGGGTACCCTTCTCCGGCATCGACTCGATCCACACCTGGCCACCCGACTGCTGCACGAAGCCGTGGACCATGGGCAGCCCCAAGCCGGCGCCCTGCCCCAGGGGCTTGGTGGTGAAAAACGGCTCGAACGCTCTTGCCACATCTTCGCGACTCATGCCATGGCCATCATCTTCTACCTGCAAGGTGACATAGTCCCCCGGCGGCAAGGCTACCGGCCCCGCACTGGCCATCGCCAGCCGCTCGTTGGCGGTACGAATCGTCAGATTGCCATTGCCCAGGCAGGCATCGCGGGCATTGCTGCACAAGTGCAGGAGGGCATTGCGCAACGGGTCCGGGTCGACCTGCAACGGCCAGGGCGCCACGTCCAGTTGCACGTCCAGGCGCATCTCTGTGCCCAAAGTCTGGCGCAGCATCGGCAGCGCCTCCTGCAACAAGCGGTTGATGTTCAGCGGGTTGGGCGACAGGGGTTGGCTACGAGCGAACGCAAGCAGGTTCTGGGTCAGTCCGATGGCTCGCTGGGCACATTCCCGGGCCATCTTTACATATTCCTCCACACGCTCCATTCGCCCCTGGGCGATGCGTCGCTCGAGCAGCTCCAGGCTGCTGCCGACACCAGACAGTACATTGTTCATTTCGTGCGCAAGCCCGCCCGCCACCTTCACCACGCTCTCCATACGTTGGCTTTCACGCACCGCCGCCTCGGCCAGACGCTGGACAGCATCGCGGTCTTCGGTGATATCCCGCCCCACCAGCGCCGGCAATGCCTGGTTGGCGATGCCGACCCAACGGAACCAGCGATAATGGCCATCGCTGTGACGAACCCGCCCCTCGAAGGGCGCCGTGTCGCGCCCCTGCACAAGCGCCATCAACACCAGACGCACTTCAGTGCGATCGACAGGGTGGAACAGTTCAGGCAAGGTCGCTCGCAGTTGCGATGCCTCACCCCAGCCCAGCAGTCGTTGCCAGGCAGGATTGGCCGTGCGCACGCGCAGGTCGGCGTCGAGCATCAGCATCACGTCGGGCGACAACTGCCAGGTATGTTCAGGGTCAGCGAGGTAGCGCGTCAGGCGCCCCTCGAAGGACTGGGCCTGTTCACGCCATTCACGGCTGGCCTCGACACTCGTCGTGGTCTCGATCAAGGCGTGCAGAAAACCGGCGACCATGCCCTGATCATTGCGGATGGGAGAAAAGCACCCCGTGACCCAGGCTGTCGTCGTGGCGCCCCCTCGATGCACGGGCAATGGCATATCCTCGACCAGGCTGCCCTGTCCCTCCAGCACCTTGAACACGAACGTTCCCATACTCTCCCAATGCTGTTCCCAGAGTGCGTCGAAAGCATGCCCCTGGCGGTCGCTCTCGAGACCCAGCATTACTCGGTAGGCATCGTTGTGTATGACCGTCAGCGCCGCGCCCCAGACCAACGTACAGGGAAACGGCGATAGCAGCAGCATGTCGACAGCGATGCGTAAAGTGGGCGGCCAGGACGTCAGATCACCCAGTGGCGTCATGCTCCAGTCGAAGCAGGCGATCGGCGAGTCCACCCCGAGCAACGGGGGGGCCGGAGGCGCCAGGTGGATTACCTGGATATCCGCCCCCTGGGCGTGCAGGTCAGTGGCCAATATCTTCGTTCCACAGCTCGGGGTTGGCTTCGATGAACTGGCGCATCAGCGCTTTGCAGGTTTCATCGTCATGCACCTCCAGGCGTACGCCCCGTTCACCGAGCAACTGCTCTTCGCCCATGAAGGTGACGTTCTCGCCTATGACCACGTGCTTGATGCCATAAAGCAGAATGGCGCCACTGCACATGGCGCAGGGCGACAAGGTGGTATAGAGGGTAGCCTCCTGATAAACCCGAGCCGGCTGCCGGCCGGCACTCTCCAGGGCATCCATCTCGCCATGCAGGATGGCACTGCCCTGTTGCACACGGCGATTGTGCCCACGACCGATGATCCTGCCCTCATGCACCAGTACCGAGCCTATCGGAATACCGCCCTCCTCGAGCCCTTTGCGGGCTTCGTCGATGGCGGCCTGCATGAATGTGGAGGTGTCCTGTTCCATGGCGTTTCCCCGGTAATGCATCGATTTTGCAGCAGCCTAGCACAGCCCCCGTTCCCATGGCGCATTGCGTGGCGGGGTCTATGCTCAAATGGCTTTTGATCTTGCTGGCCAAACGTTTTCTCATGGATTCGACGGGCATGCGCACATGAACAAGAAGCTCCTGGTCGTACTGACCAATACCGCCAAGTATCCCGATATCAAGCGCGCCACAGGGTTGTGGCTGGGTGAGGCCGTGCACTTTGTCGACGAGGTGCAAAAAGCGGGTTTTACCGTCGACTATGTCAGCCCGGCGGGTGGCTATGTGCCGATCGACCCCCACAGCCTGCAGATGGCGCCGGAGCTGGACTGGCAGTGGTACAACGACAAGGCGTTCATGAACCGCCTTGGCGCCACCATGAGCCCCGGCCAGGTCAAGGCCGACCAGTACAGCGCGATCTACTACACCGGTGGCCACGGCGTGATGTGGGACTTCCCCGACAACCAGCCGCTGCAGGAGCTGGCGCGGCGTATCCATGAACGGGGCGGCGCGGTTGCCGCGGTATGCCATGGCGTGGTGGGCCTGCTCAATATCAAGCTCAGCGACAACAGCCTGCTGCTCAAGGGGCGCAGAGTTACCGGCTTCTCCAACATCGAGGAGAAACTGGCCGAACTGGACAAGGAGGTGCCGTTCCTGACCGAGAACGAGCTGGGCGCTCGCGGTGGCGAGTACAGCAAGGCGGATGACCCGTGGGCGGCATACGTGGTAGAGGACGGCAGCTTGATCACTGGGCAGAACCCAGCATCCAGCGCCGGGGTTGCAGAGGCCGTCATTCGCTTTCTGAAAAACCGGTAGCGTTTGCAAAAGCATCGCGGGGCAGCCCGCTCCTTCAGTCTTGACGACCTGGGAGCGGGCTGCCCCGCGACCTCACGACAGGTGTTACTCGACGCTCAACACACCACGACGCACCTGGTCACGCTCGATCGACTCGAACAGCGCCTTGAAGTTGCCTTCGCCGAAGCCGTCGTCACCCTTGCGCTGGATGAATTCGAAGAACACCGGGCCCAGCAGGGTCTCCGAGAAGATTTGCAGCAGCAGGCGCTTGTCGCCAGCCTCGGAGGCACCGTCCAGCAGGATGCCACGGGCTTGCAACTGATCGACCGGCTCGCCATGCCCTGGCAGGCGCTCCTCGAGCATCTCGTAGTAGGTTTGCGGCGGCGCGGTCATGAAGCGCATGCCAAAGCCCTTGAGGGCATCCCAAGTCTTGAGCAGGTCGTCGGTGAGGAAGGCCACGTGCTGGATGCCTTCACCGTTGAACTGCATCAGGAACTCTTCGATCTGCCCCGCCCCTTTGGACGATTCTTCGTTGAGCGGAATGCGGATCATGCCGTCCGGCGCGGTCATGGCCTTGGAGGTCAGGCCGGTGTACTCGCCCTTGATGTCGAAGTAACGGATCTCGCGGAAGTTGAACAGCTTCTCGTAGAAACCGGCCCAGTAGGCCATGCGCCCGCGATAGACGTTGTGGGTGAGGTGGTCGATGATCTTCAGGCCCGCGCCGACCGGGTTGCGGTCCACGCCTTCGATGAACTTGAAGTCGATGTCGTAGATCGAGCTGCCTTCTTCGTAACGGTCGATCAGGTACAGCGGCGCGCCACCGATACCCTTGATCGCCGGCAGGCGCAGCTCCATCGGGCCGGTCTCGATCTCCACCGGCTGAGCTCCCAGTTCCAGGGCGCGGGCATAGGCTTCATGGGCGTTGCGCACGCGGAAGGCCATGCCGCAAACCGAAGGACCATGCTCGGCGGCGAAGTAAGAGGCGGCGCTCTTGGGTTCGTTGTTCAGGATCAGGTTGATGCCGCCCTGGCGATACAGGTGGACATCCTTGGAGCGGTGGGTAGCCACTTTGGTGAAACCGAGTATCTGGAATACCGGCTCCAGCACGCCAGGGGTCGGCGAGGCGAGCTCGATGAATTCGAAGCCTTCCAGGCCCATCGGGTTTTCGAAGATATCTGCCATGTTCGTGTCCTCATCTGCAGCGAAAAACGGTTGATTACAGGCTTGCGATGTGGAGATGGCGTGGTGGTGAACACGGGATCCCGCGCACGCTGCGGGCCAGGAAGTCACCAATGATCAGCTTGAACCCATGGTATGTCATATGGACCCATTCTCGGCGGGCTTGATTCCCCGGGAGGCGGAGAACCTTATTGTTGTATTCGTAAACCGATTCTACAGTGCGTAAATTTGTTTGTCGCGTTTTAGTTCTCAGGTTGATCCGACAAACGGCTATTCTCTGCATCATCAACTCAGCTCGCAGAAGGTTCGCCCCCGTATGCCCCTGACCGCCAAACGCCCCTCCCGCTGGAGTTGGCGCACCCTGCTGCCCTGGGGCGTGGGCGTGTTGCCGCTGCTGTGCGGGCTGGCGGTGATGCGCTGGCAGACCGAACAGGAGCTGCAGGCAAACAGCCGCGCCACGGCCAAAGAAGTCGCCCGCCATATCGAAGATATTCTGGACAGCCTGGACGCGGCCGCCCATCGGCTGTTGCCAAAAGCCGGGCAACCCTGCGACCAGGTGCAACTCGAGCTGCGCATCGAGCTTACCCGTAACGCCTTCGTGCGTTCGACCAACCTGTTCGATCACCACCGGCTGTATTGCACCTCGCTGTACGGTGACTTCGACGAACCGGTAAAAGCCAGCGACTACACCAGCGGGCAGCTGTGGTTGATGAACGGCAACTCGGTCACCCCGGGACAGGCCCTGCTGGCCTACCGGGTCAACCAACCGGAACATAACGACCGAGGCGCGATCACCACGGTGGATGGCCGCCACCTGCTCACCGCGCTGCGCCTGATCGGTGCCGGCAACCTGGTTAAGTTGCATGTCGGCAATCATTGGATGGGCAGCGATGGTCAGGTTCACGACGGCGACCCGCCAACCGCGGCCATCGCCGCCATCCAGTATGCCTCTACCCGTTATCCCTTCCATGTGCATACCGGCTACAGCGAGGGCAAGCGGGCAGCACTGATGCGCTCTCGCTACCCCGCCCTGCTGAGTCTGTTGCTGATGCTGGGCGTGGTGGCCGGGGCGGCCTGCCGCTGGCAGATCCGCCGCGCCAGTTCATCGCGTAACGAGCTGGACCGCGCCCTGGACGCCGACGAGTTCGTGCCGTATTTCCAACCTGTGGTGCGCAAGGGCGACTACCGCTGGGCTGGGGTCGAGGTGCTGATGCGCTGGCAGCACCCCCGCGAAGGCCTGGTGCGTCCCGACCTGTTCATTCCCTACGCCGAGCACAGCGGCCAGATCGTCGCCATGACCCGCTCCCTGATGCTGCACACGGCCCAGGCTCTGGCCCCACATGCGGCCCTGCTGGAGGACGGCTTTCACATTGGCGTCAACATCACCGCAGACCACTGCCGCGACCTGGGTCTGCTCGACGACTGCCAGACCTTCCTCCAGCACTTCCCGCCCGGGCGCGTGGTCCTCACCCTGGAGCTCACCGAGCGCAAGCTGATCGAACCGACGCCGATTACCCTTGAGCTGTTCGAAAAACTCCACGCCATGGGCGTGATGATCGCCCTGGACGATTTCGGCACTGGCCAATCCAGCCTCAACTACCTGCGCCAGTTCAACGTCGACTACCTGAAAATCGACCAGAGCTTCGTCGCCATGATCGGTGGTGACGCACTGTCCCTGCACATTCTCGACACCATCATCGAGCTGTCGGGCAAGCTGGCCCTGGGCATCGTCGCCGAAGGTGTGGAAACCGAGGTGCAGCGCGACTACCTGGCGCGCCATGGCGTGGACTTCCAGCAAGGCTATCTGTTCGCCCGGCCCATGCCTGCCAACGAGCTGCTACTGGCCCTGGCCGCCCGCCCGGGCAGCTCGCAGTTGCCGCAAGGCAGTACCCCTGAGATCATGCGCGGCTGAATCACCCGCTCACCTCCCGTTTACCGAGGCATTCGTGTCAAAAGGCATTCTTTCGTCGGTCATGGCGTCCTGTCTGTTCGCCGTGATGTACTTCTATACCTCTTTCCTCAAACCACTGGACGGTGAGGAGATCTTCGGCTGGCGCACCCTGCTGACCCTGCCCTGCCTGACACTGTTCATGCTGGCGTCCAGGGACTGGAAACGGGTCGGCGAGCTGCTCGGGCGGGTGCGCCGCACACCGTTGCTGTTGCTCGGCATGATCGGCACCTCGTGGTTGATGGGCGTGCAGTTGTGGTTGTTCCTCTGGGCGCCGCTGCACGGGCGCAGCCTGGAGGTGTCGATGGGCTACTTCCTGTTGCCGCTGGCCATGGTGCTGACCGGGCGACTGGTCTACGGCGAGCGCCTGTCGCGCCTGCAGAAGGTCGCGGTGAGCTTCGCGGTGCTCGGGGTCGGCCATGAGTTGTACCAGCATGGCAGTTTTGCCTGGGAAACCCTGCTGGTGATGATCGGCTATCCGATCTACTTCGTACTGAGGCGGCGTTGCCGCACCGACCACCTGGGCGGCCTGTGGTGCGACATGTGCCTGTTACTGCCTTGGGCCCTGTACTTCGTCATCCAGGGCCCGCTGTCGGCAACCGACCTGGCCGAGCATCCGGGCCTGTACGGCCTGATCCCGCTGCTCGGGGCGATCAGCGCCTGTGCCCTGATCGCCTACGTGCTGGCCAGCCGTTTGCTGCCGTTCAGCCTGTTCGGCCTACTCAGTTACGTCGAGCCGGTGCTGCTGGTGGGCGTGGCCCTGTTGCTGGGCGAGACCATAGGCCCCGACCAGTGGCTGACCTACCTGCCGATCTGGGCCGCCGTACTGGTGCTGGTGCTCGAAGGCTTCAAGCACCTGCTGCGCCAGCGTCGGCGTTCGGTGTAAGGCGTACCTGGCGCACCCGGCGCTCCTCCACCGCCACCACGGTCATGGTCCAGCCATTCCAGGCCAGGTGATCGCCCACCACCGGCAAGCGATCCAGCAGGCTCATCACCAGGCCGGCCAGGGTCTGGTAGTCCTCGGTGGCACGGGCGGCAAAACCGGTGCGCGCCTGGACCTGGGCCAGGTTCAAGGCGCCGCTGACGACGAAACCATCCGCCTCCTCGATCACCCCCGGCCCTTCGACCTCGCTCGCGTCCGGCAGCTCGCCGGCAATCGACTCGAGAATGTCGGTCATGGTCAACACGCCGGTGAAGTCACCGAACTCGTTGACCACGAAGGCAATGTGCGTCGACTGCCCGCGCATCTGCTCCAGGGCGTTGAGGATGCTGAAGCTCTCCAGCAGATTCAGCGGCGCACGGGCCAGGGCTTCCAGGTCGGGCTGACTGCCGGACAGCAGCTCCTTGAGCAGCTCCTTCTTATGCACGAAGCCCAGCGGTTCCTCGATACGACCGTCACGGATCAGCGGCAGGCGCGAATACGGTGAGTTGACCAGCGCCTGGGTGATGCTATCGGCTGGCTGCGACAGGTCGATGGCATCGACCTTGGCCCGCGCTGTCATCACCGTGCGGATCGGTCGCTCGGCCAGGTTCAGCACACCGCTGATCATCACCCGCTCACGACGGTCGAACACCACCTGTTCTTCGCCACCCTCGACCAGGTCGGCGATTTCCTCGCCCACCTCGTCGGCCTCCACCCGGCGCCCGCCCATAAGGCGCAGCACGGCATGGGCGGTACGCTCACGCAACGGACGGTGCTGCTGCACGCTGCGCTTGCGACGGGCACGGGCCAGCTGGTTGAACAGCTCGATCAGCAACGAGAAGCCGATGGCCGCGTACAGGTAGCCTTTGGGGATATGGAAGCCCAGGCCTTCGGCGGTAAGGCTGAAGCCGATCATCATCAGGAAGCCCAGGCACAGCATGATCACTGTTGGGTGGGCGTTGACGAAACGGGTCAACGGCTTGCTGGCGACGATCATGATGCCGATGGAGAAGATCACCGCGATCATCATCACCGACAACTGCTCGACCATGCCCACGGCCGTGATCACCGCATCCAGCGAGAACACCGCGTCAAGCACGACGATCTGCGCCACGATCGGCCAGAACGCGGCATGACGGGTGACGCCGCCGGTCTGGGCGACATGGCCCTCGAGACGTTCGTGCAGTTCCATGGTGGCCTTGAACAACAGGAACACACCACCGAACAGCATGATCAGGTCACGGCCGGAGAAGGTCTTGCCGAACAGCTCGATCAACGGTGCGGTGAGGGTCACCATCCACGAAATACTGGCCAACAGGCCCAGGCGCATGATCAGCGCCAGCGACAGGCCAATTACCCGAGCGCGGTCGCGCTGGTGCGGCGGCAGTTTGTCGGCGAGGATGGCGATGAACACCAGGTTGTCGATACCCAGCACCAGCTCGAGGACGATAAGCGTCAACAGGCCCAGCCAGGCCGTGGGGTCGGCTAGCCATTCCATTAGCGGGTACTCACAGGGGATGCGTCACGAGGACGGAGGAAGGAAGGCCGGGACGGCCAGGGACTGGGGGGCTCCGCGAAGGTGCTCATATAGACCTTGATAGAAAATAGGGAAGGCGATCCTACAATCGAAGCAGAAATATCTGATAGCGCAAAACTATTACAAAAGCTGTAACAGATCTCGATGGGCATTTTTGTTCAATACCCGCCCCCGCCGCCCAAGCCAGGATAGCCGCTCCACCACTCACACAAGGAAACGCCCGATGAGCCTGACCCTGTCCATGGCGGCCTTCGCCCTGGCCGCCTCCATCTCCCCAGGCCCGGTCAATATCGTCGCCCTAGGCAGCGGCGCGCGCCACGGCCTGCGCGCCAGCATCGGACATGCCGCCGGCGCCACCCTGGGCTTCTGCCTGTTGCTGGTACTGGTGGGCCTGGGCGTTCACGAGTTGCTCTCGCGCTGGCCGCTATTGGCGCGACTGCTGCATTGGGGCGGCGTGCTGTTTCTGCTCTACATGGCATGGAAACTGGCCAGCGACGATGGCGGGCTAGGCGCCGACGACTCGCAGCGGGCGCCCGGCGCCTGGCAGGGAGCGGCCATGCAGTGGCTCAGTCCCAAGGCCTGGCTGGCGGCCGTGGCCGGAATCGGCGCCTATACCGCAGGCGAGCAGCAACTGTTGTGGCTGTTCACCTGGATCTATGCGCCGATCTGCTTTGTTTCGGTGGCCAGTTGGGCTTGGGCGGGGAGCGTGATTCGCCAGTACCTGGGGGAGCCGAGGCGGATGCGCCTGTTCAACCGGGGATTGGCGCTACTGTTAGTGGCCAGTGCGGTCTATCTGATGGTGTGAGGCGCTTGCCTCACGATAGTGCCCCGGCGTCGTCGCCAGATGTCGCTTGAACGCCCGTTGCAGGTGCGCCTGGTCGGCGAAGCCGGCTTCCAACGCTACTTCGGCGATTGGCCTGCCTGCCCGCAACTGCGCCCGGGCGTGCTGCACCCGCTGGTCAAGCAGGTAGGCGTGCGGCGATAGCCCGAAACGTTTGCCGAATGCACGGATCAGGTAGCCCCGTGACAAGCCTGCCGCAACGCAGATGTCCTCCAGTGTCAACGGATCCAGGCGATGGGCGCGGATGAAGGCGGCAGCCATCTCCAGACGCGGGTGCTGCATCGGACGACGAGCGGCAGTGGCATCCAGGCAATACGGCAATACCTCGAAGAACGCCTCCAGTTGCGCTTCACGGTCATCGCTTTGCGGCTCGAACAACCCGGCGAACAACGCCAGCAGGCGTCCATACAAGTCGGGTGAAGTGCTCGAGGTGGCCGCCGGCAGCATGAAACCTCTGGCTTGCAACCACGGCATGTCGACGAACAGCATCAGATAAGACCAAGGCTCGCCCTGGATAGGGTTGCAGGCATGCACCGCGCCGGGGTTCATCAGCACCGTGGTCCCCGCCGCCACCTCGTACCGGGTATTGCCGGTCTGGTAAGTGCTGCGCCCACGTGTGATCACGCCAATGGAGAAACTCTCGTGGGAATGGGCGGCGTAGCACACCTGCCGCCCGTCCCCCACGCGCCGGGCTTCGACAAAGGGCAATGCCGGATCGCGCCAGAACCGCGAGACCTCGATCATCGCCCCGCCCTCATCCTTCGCCGCCTTGCACCACCACCAGCAACTGCGCCTGGCGCTCGCCGACCGAACGTAGGCGGTGCGGGGTCTGGGCGTTGAAATGCAGGGCATCGCCGGCCTCCAGCAGCACCCGCTCGCTCATAAAGTCCACCTCCACCTGCCCCTCGTGGACGAACAGGAACTCCTCGCCCTCGTGTTCCTTGAAGGTCGGGTCGCTGAACTCGGTCGGCGGCTGGATCAGAAACGGCAACAGGTTGCGCTGGCCGACCTGCGAGGTCAGCACCGCATACCCCGGCCCCTCGCCACCACCCACCAACGCCTGGCGCTCACTGCGGCGCACCAGACTGTAGCGCGCCTGGCCGTCGTGCTCGCCATCGAACAGCTCCTCGACATTGACGTTCAATGCCCGCGCCAGCTTCAGCGCGGCGGCGATCGACGGCGTGTTGAGGCCGCGCTCGACCTTGGACAGGTAGCTTTTGGTCAGGCCGGACTTATCGGCCAGCAGCTCGAGGGTGATGCCCAGTTTCTTTCTCAGCAGTTTCAGTCGGATAGACATGTGACGCGGGTTTCCCGAACAAACGCACTTGCGCATGACACTTTGTGTCATATAGGATTATTTGTGTCATCTGATGGTTCGCCCCCTCACCGTCCAAAGCTCGGGGGCGAGCCAACCCTGACATCCGTCATCACGCCACAGAGGAAAGATCCCCATGGCCAATACCCTTACCCTCAGCAAAGACCAGCTGGTGCAAAAGGCACTGACACAGATGCAAGGCTCGCTTGCCGATAATACGTGGACTGTGCGCGAAAAGCTGGCCCTGACCTGCCGAATTCTCTTCGATAACGGCCACGACTCGGGCCTGGCCGGGCAGATCAGCGCCCGTGGCGAGCAACCGGGCACCTTCTACACCCAGCAACTGGGCCTGGGTTTCGACGAAATCACCGCCAGCAACCTGCTGTTGGTCAACGAAGACCTCGAAGTGCTGGAAGGCGAAGGCATGCCCAACCCGGCCAACCGCTTCCACAGCTGGGTGTACCGCGCCCGCCCCGACGTCAACTGCATCATCCACACCCACCCTACCCACGTCGCCGCGCTGTCGATGCTGGAAGTGCCGCTGCAGGTCTCGCACATGGACCTCTGCCCGCTGTACGAAGACTGTGCATTCCTCGAAGCGTGGCCGGGCGTGCCAGTGGGTAACGAAGAAGGCGAGATCATCAGCGCCGCCCTGGGCGACAAGCGCGCCATCCTGCTCTCGCACCACGGCCAGTTGTCCACCGGTACCAGCATCGAGCAGGCCTGCGTCTATGCCCAGCTGATTGAGCGCGCCGCGCGCCTGCAACTGCTGGCGATGGCCGCCGGCACCATCAAGCCGATCGCCCCGGAGCTGGGCCGCGACGCCCACGACTGGATCGACCGGCCCAAGCGCCATGGCGCCGCCTTCAACTACTACGCCCGGCAGGCCCTGCGCAGCCACGCCGATTGCCTGAACTGACCCCTTTACGCCTTGCTTGCGGAGCCTTGCACAATGACTAATCAATTTCACGGCATCATCGGCTACACCATCACCCCGTTCAGCGCCGACGGCGAGCAGCTCGACCTGCCCGCGCTGGGCCAGTCCATCGACCGCCTGATCGCAGGCGGCGTCCACGCCATCGCCCCGCTGGGCAGCACCGGCGAAGGGGCTTATCTGAGCGACAGCGAATGGCAGCAGGTCGCCCAGTACAGCCTGGAGCGCATCGGCAAGCGCGTGCCGAGCATCGTCAGCGTCTCCGACCTGACCACCGCCGGCGCCGTGCGCCGCGCCCGCTTCGCCCAGCAGCACGGCGCCGACGCGGTGATGGTGCTACCGGCGGCCTACTGGAAACTCAGCGAAGCCGAGATCGTCCAGCACTACCGCGCCATCGGCGCGGCCATCGATCTGCCGATCATGCTCTACAACAACCCGGCCACCAGCGGCACCGACATGCCGGTGGAACTGATCCTGCGTATTGTCCGCGAGGTGGACAACGTGACCATGGTCAAGGAGAGCACCGGCGACATCCAGCGCATGCACAAGCTGCAACTGCTCGGCGAGGGCCAGGTGCCGTTCTACAACGGCTGCAACCCACTGGCACTGGAGGCCTTCGTGGCCGGGGCCACGGGCTGGTGCACGGCGGCGGCCAACCTGATTCCCGAACTGAACCTGCGACTGTACCAAGCGGTGCAGGCTGGTGAGCTGGAACAGGCCAAGGCGCTGTTCTACCGCCAGTTGCCGTTGCTCGACTTCATCCTCAAGGGCGGCTTGCCCGCGACCATCAAGGCTGGCCTTGAGATGACCGGGCTACCGGTAGGCGAGCCACGGCGACCGGTGTTCGGGCTGGATGCCGAGGGCCGCGACAAACTGAAGACGCTGCTCGACGCTTTGCGTCAGGGTTGATGTAACAAACGCACCTGTGGAGGTTCGCTTCCACAGGTCATTGCACACACTTGAGAAGCCCATCCCAAACCCGGAGAATGCCCCCGACCCAAACGACCAGAAGCCATGGAAAAGGACCTTTCCAGTGAACCAGAAACAACGCGACGCCCTCAGCAAGTTCCTCAGCTACGTCCTGCGCCACGCCCCCGAATCCATCGACCTGACCCTCGACCGCGACGGCTGGGCCAATGTCGACGCGCTGATCCACGGCGCCGGCCGCCAAGGTCATACCTTCGACCTGCACACCTTGCATGAAGTGGTCGAGACCAATGACAAGCGCCGTTTCACCCTCTCCGACGATGGCCGCCGCATCCGCGCCGCCCAAGGCCACAGCAGCGCCCAGGTCGAAGTGCGACACGTCGCCAAGGCGCCACCCGCCCTGCTCTATCACGGCACAGCCAGCCGCTTCCTGGCCTCCATCGAAACACAGGGCCTGATCCCGGGCAGCCGTCACCATGTGCACCTGAGCGAGGATCCGCAGACTGCGTTGACGGTGGGCAAGCGCTATGGCCAGCCGGTGCTGCTCACGGTCGATACGCGGGCCATGTGCGCAGCGGGAGCGGTGTTCTATCAAGCCGACAACGGTGTCTGGCTGGTAGACCAGGTGCCGCCGGTATATCTGTCACGCCAGGCAGAAGAATAAGCCGGCAGGGAACGGCCTTGCGCCGCACCTGCCGGCGGACGCGGAAATCCGTGGGCTAATGCGCCATCCCCAGCTCCGCATCATCCATCAGCGCCTTGGCCAAGGCACTGAGGTAGTGCGCGGCCCAGACCATTCGCGGGTCTTCATCCATCACCCCGACCAAGGTCAGGTGCCGCACGTAGTCCATCAGCTCCGACGCCTGTTCGCGGGCATGCTGGCAAGGGATGCCAGGCTCGATGCAGAACAGCGGTTGGGCATCCTTGCCCTCGCCCTGGTAGAAGCGGGTCTTGCCCGGTGTGAGCTGGGTCTTGCCATCGTCTGTGGTCATGATTGATCTCCCTGAAACGTCGTCGGCTAGTGCAGCGTGCGGGGCTCGCCCGGCGCTTGGGCCGAGTGCTGTACCTGGGTCAGGGCAGATTCGAGCAACGTGCGCACTGCTTCCATCTCGTGGGCGGCGGCCAGCATCAGGATCGCGCCGGGCGACCTGGGCTTGAGCTGCACGGCCTGGTTCGCCACCGTGAGCGCGCAGAAGGCGTACTCGATGGCGCGTACCAGGGTGTCTTCGAGGAAGTGGGCGTGGTCTTGGGGGAAGGTGGGTCGGGGACAATCTTCAGCATGTCTTGACTCCAACGTGTGAAATGGAGCCGCCAAACTTTGCTGTCAAACAAGAGGGTGGCAGCTGTACGCGGGTTGACAGACCGAGACGTTGGCACTCGGCGCACACGGGGTGCCCACACGCACCCCGGAAATGGACTACAAGGAATAAGGAAATTCCGATTCTTATCCTTGCTCCAGATACAAAAAACCAGAACGGTGAGGCTGCCACGGCAAAATCGCCTGCGAAGCTGTCTCGGTTGAACACAGAACGGCCCCATATGGCGCTGAAAAACAAAACGCCCGATGCGGTGCATCGGGCGTTTTGAGCCCTGTCGGCCTACCTGAACGGGTGTAAACCTACTTCAGGACTAGACACAGCCGGGCGCCCTGGCTTTGACGACCCGATAAAGTAAAGTGAGGCAGGTGCTCAATAGCCTTGTTCCAGCTGTCGTTTGAGCGCCCCTGCTGAGGGTAGCGACAAAAAATAATGCTCATCGACTGGGGTCAGGTCTTCCGCAACCAGGTAGCACTGACCACTCTTGGCGAGCACCCGAACAAGCGCTTTCGTTAAAAGTCCATCGATTTCGCTGCGGCCTTCCTCATCCAATGTGACAACAATCAGCCTCTGTGTTCGCACGTCAACCGCCGGAGCAAGGTCGGTCTCTTGCAAGTAGGCCTTCAAGCTCTCTCCTTTGAGAAACTCGACCCCAATCAACGGCTCTAGGCCGTAGCGCTCGCTCCAAATAGGGTTCACCTCCCACTTGTTCACCTTGACGTCCATATAAGAGGCTTCGTTCAGATCTGCTTCATCCAGTACATATGAGACCGGCAGCTCTCCCCATGCCTGGGTAAGCACGTCCTCCCGTGGAGGCAAACTGTCACGAAGTGGGCTCACAATCAAAAACTTCGTATCCATCACATGTTTCCTGTTTCACGCAAGCGTTTCAGGCCTTTTTTGAAAAAGAACATAAAGGGGACAGATTTATTTTCCACACTCTAATTTTGACGCCCCGACTTCCAGCACGTAACTTCCTCACAGATACCTTAAACAACGGGCTTCAATTTCGCCCCAGCCATGCAAAGACAGAAGTTAGAGCAAGAAAATAAATCTGCCCATCTTTTCTTCCTTTTCTCTTCCTCTCTCTTATGCAAAGATAGAATTTAGAGTAGAAAAATATATCTACACCTTGCTGGTCCTTTGCTGTTAAATAACCATGGAGATCCTTAAAACACTTCATGCCTAAGCAGCTTAAACCCCGCCTGCCTCATAACTCTCTCCAAAGCAGATGAGCGATCTGTAGCATTTATATAAAGCAGGACCGTATAGTCCGAATAATTTTGCTCTACAGCATCACTATCAAAAGGATCAACATTCAGCTTTAGAACAAAATTCTCTGCATCACCCCCACCCAACATATAATAAATACCTCCCTGATAAAAACTTTCCCTTTCCTCGAAAGCTTCCCCCAAGGCTCGTTCTACATTAACTTTCGCCGAGAGAATACCTAAATTCCTCACACCATATAGATCATACGCAACAGTCATTTTGGTAAGCTCACACTCGGTGCATGACTCGAGGCTGTTGCCGCAGAGTCATAAATCATGAAATTAACATCACGCCCAGCCTGGGCGCTAAGCTTACTCGACAAATCCTTTAGACCGAGTGCCTGCAAGTCTCTCGAACTCAACGGCCCTGTACGGGTTCCGCCACTCCTCAAACCTATCCCCAGGGATCGGGCACGTTGTAGAAGCTCTGAGCCAGCCAAGGCAATATCAAAATCACTCACCCTACCAACGTCAAATGCTTGCCAGTTTTAAAGCTCTGGCCAGTTACAGCACTTCCTTGAAGAATTGGCTCTACATTGCCATAGCCAGCACGGGCCAAACCATCTCGAGCATCCGCGCCAAAGCGTGCAAAATCATCTGTACTTGAAAAACCTTTGGGAAGTACAGCCCCTTTTGCACCAATTACCTATATTATTTCTTATCACGCTTCCTCAGAGAGTACTCTTCCACATACTCCTTTGGCGGCAATGCCGTGCCAAAAAAATGCAGTTCGCCAGTATCTTTATCAACAAAAATCGGCCCATTCCCAACCAGTTGAAATGAAAAATCACCTGTCTCAACATACTGTTTAGAGTTGAAGCAAAATAGCCATCCATCAGGAAACCCTTCAGAATATGTTATAACTAGCGGCACTGGAGACTTACTCAAATGATTAACAACCATCTCCAGGGATTCTTCAAAACTTATCACTAGTTGGTCCTCAAAAACTTAAACGATGTGAACTTACTGAGATCAGCAACCTTGCCTGTCTGCCCATCTAAGAATCTGATAGTACCATTCTGGTTTACGACATTGAACACATGTCCAGGCTGACCAGGTCCATACGACCCATACACAATACCCCGCGCACCTGAGCCAATACCAATCATTTTCTGCAGCAAAAAGGGGACAGATTTATTTTCCATACTCTAATTTTGACGCCCCGGCTTCCAGCACGTGATTTCCTCACAAATATCTTAAGCAACGGGTTTCAATGTCGTCTCGACCATACAAAGACAGAAATTAGAGTAGGAAAATAAATCTGCCCTCTTTTTTGCTAGGCACTGTAAAAATCCGAAATCAGAGTAGGTTATGTAGATCATCCACTTTCCGCCCAACCCGCTTACCTGAGCCCTACCCATACAACTTAGGCGCTGTACGAAATCTATCTGGACTCGCCCATAATGCATTGAAACGCTCGGAATGCTCATATACTCCAGTACACTGCGCTTCCTCCCCCCTTTTCTCTTTGTCTGGCCTTCACGCAGACACATTTCGTACAGACCCTAATCAATTATCTGCTCCACAGCATAAGTCGTGAAACTATTTGCACCTTCCTCCAAGTGCAATCGCTGGCATTGGGGGCAACGGTAAACTGTGATGGCAGTTATTTCAATCGCCTCGTAAAACTGCTCCGAAGACATTGACTCTACATCCAAGCGCTCTGCAACCTGTTCGATAACTGACTCAGGTATTAGTGTCATCTCATGATCTGACCAGCCATGCGACAAGTTCATGACGCACCCACACCTACACAAGAATTTTGGCATCCTGATTTTCCGAATTTTTATCTATCGGCACACGCCATGCCGTCCAGAAGCGCCTGAAACTCTAGTGAATCAGCAATGTAGCAAAACAATATTGCCCCCGCTTTTTCAACTACTACAGTTCCATCAACCCAGTGGATGCTCGCTGACATAGGCCCGCAAATCCTCGAGTGCTATACCCGGCGCGCCTGATGCCAACCATAGCTGGAACTCTGCGGGGTAAGGTGACAATACTTGGCCACCGGCGACCTGATGCTCCGCCACTGCTCCATACTTGGCGACAAATCTGAGATGCGTCACAACAAGCACCCAGATTCGTCTCAGCGCAGGTGATTCGGGTACCCCTTGTGAAGCATCGGTCAGGTACACCGACTCCCCCTCGACGAAAGCGAGAAGATCATCTGCCCTTCCCGCTTGAATCAAAGCACGAATCAACTCACTCTTTTCCATATTACTCTCTAATCACGGATTTAAACCGGGCAGTTTGATACCACCTCGAAGCTCTTGAAGCCGAGCAAGGATATTGCTTTAACTAACGGAGCAGCCCATAGCCGTCGTCTCGCTCCATGCAACAGCAAAGAGCAGAGCAAATCAAATAAAACTGCTCCTTTTCGCACCAACTCAGCTATATATTTAGCAATCATATACCATCCAGAAGCACCTGGAGCTTTAGCGGGTCAGCAACAGTACCGAAGTAGTAGACTCCCCCAGTCGCCGAAAAACCCGGCGACTTCATCTTCAGATAAGGGACAAAATACTCAGCATCCAATAAATACTCCAATCTCTTGCAGTCTTCAAGCCCTGCAATATGTACGAAAGGCCCCTGCTCCGGATCCAAACAAACTTGAATTCTTTCACCGATTATTGTATCAATCATAACCACCTTCGTTATACAAACATCTCGAAAACCACCTACAATTCGATACTATCGAGCAGCTCTTGAAGCTTGATCGGATCAGCAACGATACCAAAATAGTACTCGGTCCCACCATGAACACTAAGGTCTGGGCACGGCCCCAGCCAATAGAGCACATTGAGCTCATCATCAAACAGATCCCTGAGCGCCCCACTGTCCTGAAAGGAAAAAATCCTTATATAAGGCCCATAACGAGGATCAATAAGAACCTGAACTCGCTCTTTAGTAATGCAGTCAATCATTTTTTACCTCATCGTTCACCACCACAAACTCAACCCGATTTACTTTGCACGTATCCCAAGAACCAACTCAGCTCTTGCTCGGTTGGTGTTCTCTTCTTGCCACTGTTATCAAGGGTGTCACCGTACCTGACAGGTCACGTTTTGCCAGGTGCCTAAGGGCTCCCAAAAGGGGACATATTTATTTTCCATACTCTAGTTTTGACGCCCCCGGATTCCAGCACGTGATTTCCTCACCGACATCTTAAACAGCGGCTTTAACGTCGTCTTGGCCATGTAAATACAGAGAAAATAAATATCCTTTTACCTAAAAACTACATAATCCGCTCTAAAAACTCAACTTCCAACCTATCCACCACCCAACCAACATCACAACCATCCAAATAAAAAATTCATTTTTAAACACATCATCATTAAACACAACCCCCTCAATCTCAAGCCCACCCTTAGAAAGCTTTCTCTTCAATAAATAAGCATATCCATTTAGTGAACAAAAACCATGCTCACTTCCACCTTCCAGCCTTACCACATCATAATCACCCATGACATTTGGCGTAATGTCAACCTTGTAAACCTTGCCGCTTTCTACTTCTGCTGACAAACTGCAATACCCAAAACATAAAATCTCCCATCGTCCGAGACGTAGTAGAACCTCACCTTCAGTTTCGCAAGGCCACTTTACCACCTGAGCTTCAGCTATCATTCCAGAACCTCCCTTACAACCTTATCCGTAGCACTACCGTTCAGGGTTTTCCAAATATCCTTACCACTTCTAACATGTATTGTTGTTATTTTTCCGTCAGAATTTACCCCAACAAACCCAAATTTTGCCGCACCCCTAGAGTTATTCCCATCAAACTTAACATATGACAAAAAAGTGGACAGATTTATTCTTCAAACTCTAATTTCGACTTGCACCGCTTCCAGCGCTAGACGTCCTCACTGACATCTTAAGCATCAAGGCTCATCGTCGTCTTGGCCATGCGAAGGCAGAAATTAGAGTGGGAAAAATAAATCTGTCCCGAATGGCACTTACTTAACATGCTTCGGATGCCCATATTTTCTGATCTCAGCCCTTGCTCATCGACGCGGCTTGGTCAGCAAGGGGTAGGCCTGAGGCCTTCGTTTTATGGCCCGAGGCTCGACACGACCAGGCCGGTTGCCCACACGCCTTTGAGCAATCAACATCAGCAAATCTGCCAACCGAACCTCTCCATCACCGTAGCTGCGCTGTCGTAGCGCCAGCCATAGCTGGAGGCTGTGCTTGAAACTCAGTTCGCGGGGCAAGCAATCGGCCATTAATGCCGATTGTGACATGAGCATTCGGATCAGATTGTGCGCCAGCAGATAGACCCATAGCTCCTTGACGGCCATTCCAGGGGTTTTGCAGCTCAGTTTCCCCAATCCCAATGTTGCCTTCAGGTTTCGCAAATCCAGTTCGACATGCCAGCGTCCTTTGTAGAGCGACTGAGGGCTGACTTGGGTGTTTGTTTTGGGCATTGCAACGTTGTCACCAGGATCTTTCCACCGGCCTTCAACTCTCTCACCGTCAGCCTCTCCGGCGCCTGCTCATACTGCGCCATGCTCATCCATGGCGGCCTGCACCCAGGCCTTTTCAGCTCGATCAAATGGTCTTCCGGACCGAGACGTTGCCCCAAAGCAAAATCCGTACTGCGCCGTCTGGCTCCGTACTGCTCGAACACGCCATCGACCCCCCTTCGTTGCAGCTCACACAACAGAAAGTAAGTGGCGTAATAGGCATCGCCCAACAGAATATCGCCTGTTTTCAGCACATTGAGCATTGACCTGAGCAAGGTTTGTTCATCGCCGCCTTTGCCCCTGAAACGGCCCAGTGCTGCATCCAGAACGGCGCCACTGGATAGACAAACGATGCCAACCATTCGGCAGAGTGGGAAACCCAGGCCAATCTTCTGGCCCCGTGATTGGGGATAAGCAACCTGATTGGCTGCTGTGTCGGGCATCGAAACGGTTGTTCCATCGACAAGACGTACGGGCCGCCCCATCCAACGCCACGACGAGGGGGCATGATCGCTGATCGATGACGCCGTGTGACGCACCAGTGTTGACACCATCTCCACCGGTAAGCGTTGTCTCGCTTTGCAGAAAGCGCCTGTACGAGTGCTGCTGGGCTTCACACCGTTGCAGGATCGCTTGATGGAAAAGTCATTGACGGCGTGCTGGCAGGAGCGGTCAGCACTCATTGCTTGAGTCAGGAACATCGAGAGCGTTTCGGTGGGTGGAAACAGGCGCTCTCGATGCGCTGGCAACGAGGACTCGACATGTTCCAGTAGTTCGGGGGCCATGAGGAGATTGAAAAATACCTGGGCGTCACTGGTCGAAGCATGGTGGCGAAAGCGCTGCTGTTGATGCTGAAGGATTTGACGTCTACGATCCATTCTGGGCTGCGTCCTTGGCTTAATGGTGTGTGTTCGCAACTATCACCGTAGACCAAGGCCAGCCTTTCTTCATTTTTTTCTTATAGATCAAAGGGTTGATGGCTAAGTAAGTGCCATTCAAATCTGTCCCCTTTTTCGTTTTTTTGCTCTTTTTGCCCCTTTTTTTTACTTTTTATTCAAGCACGAGGCTTTGCGTCTCCTTGGTCACGCAGCAGAGCTCGAAATTTCCTCACTTCCGCCAGAAGCTCCGAATCCTTCATCAAACAATCGATATCGGCAAGGACGTTTATTACTTTTTCACCAAAATCCGATCTGGCGCCCCAATCATTTTTAAAAGCATCGATTAGCGCGCAGATCAACTCTCCATCATATCTATCACCAGCAAGAACATCCTCGCTTAACATTGATATTGCCACAGGTAAAACTTCAGCAACAAAAACCTTCTGCCTCAGTGCATGACATATGTCACCAACACTCAATTCAACAATGGAAATTTCGCGCACAGACACATACCAATCGCTCAACGGGGATGGCCTATCACTTGGTGAAAAATTTTGATTTAACTGCCGTTCCATATCAATAAATTTCACATTTCAAAGCCCTTGATTACTGATTTGATTAGATCAAAAAACCCGGGAGCATAAGGGGGCAAATTTATTTCCATACAATAATTTTAACGCACCCCGCGCCTAGCACTCGGCGTCCTACCGACACCTTAAGCAGCGGACTTCACCGTCATCTTGGCCATGCAAAAGTAAAGTTTAGAGTAGACAAATAAATCTGCCCCTCTTCTACCCCTCTGCGTACCTCCACCTATAACATCCGGCTCAACTAGCCTGCGCATTTGCACCATCAAACTCTAACTATAACGAACTCCAGAAGAACATCAGAACCTGAAATCGTATCAAGAAAATACCTGGCTGACTCTCTCGACGCAGCAGGAAATCTCTTTCCAGCGGATACCGCCAAGGAAGAAAAGTCTGCGATACAATCCAAGTCAGGAATTCGTTTATCGCCCACAATTTTAAATCCCTCGACTCCGAGCACAGCCGCATCGTGCACCTCACAAAAATCTAGCAACTTACCGCCATCTTCTAAATTGAATAGAGGTGTATCACCCCACATCCTAGTAGGTTCTGGCCCCACACCCACAAACATGAACTCCTGCATCACTAATCCCAAGGGGCTACCCAATTTTTATCATTCTTATCTGACACCTGCACGATTGCACCTGCCCTGTCATTCCGCACAACGTAAGAACCATCTTTTGCTATATATCCAGTTGCCGGATCATTGAGACGCGTGCCTGAAACCGGGTCGAACCTAGTATCTTTAGTCACAACCGTCTTACTTGGATTTGCGATCACGGCTTCAAGAGATTCGGTGGTCCAGCCGCGCTTCCCCATCTGCTGGGCAATTTTCGGCTCAATAACTGAAGAAATCCCCTTCGCACCATCTATGACACCCTTCCCGCCCCCTGGCAACTCTACAGGAGTAGTCGCAGGCTTTTTGGCCTCATTCCCACCACCCCCTTTGCGCCCCGAAGCAACCCCCAGAATCATGCTGCTGATGAGCTAGCCGCCCCCCACCAGGAATTTGTCGCTCTCAGATTCCCCATTCAGGACAACACCGCCGCCTTCCATGTGCTCGGCAAGCATCGTGCCGACTCGGGTCATGGCACGGTCGTACTGTTCATTGAGGTCTTGACCAAGCTCCGTCTGCCCAATGGCTGTCGATACCGCTAGCTGCATGACTGCCTTGGGCACCTGGATCATCGCCAGCGCCAAAGCCACTTTCTGACCTCGCTCTGGGTCCGACTCCAAGTACTCATTGATGAGCGAGGCATAGCTGAGCGCCATCTGGACCGGACCACGTGACTCACTATATGCGAGGGATCAAGCTCCCCCAGCACACGTACAAGCTCTTTCGTGGACTCCTGATGTTTATCGAACACATGTTCGATCTGATTCAGTCGTGCCAGCACCTCTTGCTGGAAGCTCGGGGTGCGCATCAGCGCCTTGGCTTCATCGGGCTTGAAGTTCGCCATCAGCAAGGCTTCATAGGTGTCCTCTGCGAGCTTCACCCCGCCAACGGCTACCGCATTGGCATCCAGCTGACGGCCTTGCAAGCGTTCGAATCGGTTGACCAAGACATTGACGGCATTTCCAACCTGCTCGTAGTTCTTGAGTGCGGACTCGTCATAGTTACGCAGCTCATTTGTCCATCCGCTCAGCGTCTCTACAGGATGGATTGCGCCGTTAACCGAAGAGTCACTCAAGTACAGATCGGTGCGCGACTCATGATCCCGCGTGATCTCGTAAGCCTTGTCCAGATCCCAATTCAACCCGACAGTGGAGTCCTTCCCCGTCTCCGCATCCTTGCGCACCGTGATATCACCCGCCCCCACGGTGGCACGGACGATCTGCTCGCGGTCCTTCTCGTACTTCCAGCCACTGACGCTCCAGCCGTTCTCGCCTTTGTCACCCTTACCCGTCTGGCTGCTGTCCTGCTGTGTTGCGGCAGTCCCTTTTTTCCAGGTACCACCTACGTTCAGGTAATAGCCGCGCTCCTGGTCCTTGCCGGCGATATCACTGTGGCCCAGCGTGCCGGTGTCGAGCTTGAGGTTGCCGTTGTCAGCGGCGATCAAGGCACCATCGAGCTGGGTGTGGTTTCGGTACGGATGTCGACCTTGTCCCGAGCGGTGATGCGGGTCTGGTTTTCCACCCACTCGGTCTCGCCCGTGGTCTTGCCTTTGCCGACCGAGCCGCTGATACCCGAGCCCGGGCCTACCGTGACGGTGGCGCTCACGAAAAAGGGGACCACAAAAAAGGGGACCACAAAAAAGGGGATAGATTTATTTTCCATACTCTAATTTTCACGCCCCCGGCTTCCACCACATGACTTCCTCACCGACATCTTAAGCAGCGGGCTTCAACGTCGCCTTGGTCATGCAAAGACTGAAATTAGAGTAGAAAAATAAATCTACCCAATTTTTTCCTAGAAACATAAAGGGGACAAATTTATTTCCCACACTCTAAATTTACTTCCTTACGTAACCGCTAGACACGCTCGTCTAAAGAGATCGAAATTAGAGCAGGAAAAATAGATCCACCCCTTTTCCGTAACCGTCTTACTTGGATTTTCGATCACGGCTTCAAGGGACTCTTTGGTCCAGCCACGCCTACCCACCTGCTGGGTAATTATCGGTTCAATATCTGAAGCAATACCTTTGCACCAAATTATAGATAGAGGTTTTCGACTGAATTGAAATTATTATCCCGATTCGACAATAAAGCCCCTCGCCAGATTCATTGCCCCCAAGAAGCCAGAAAATGGAACTTTCAAAATCGCGCTATTTAAGTCAGCAAAAACCTCTATCTCTAGAAGCTCCATTCCTTTATCTTGATTAATTTGAGCAATAGATTCACCTTTATATTTAACTTCGACCGTCAGTTTCTCATAGCGAGAATCACTAAATCCCAAAACCTCAAATTCCAAATTACTTTCAAGCTTCATGGTTGTACCTTAGGGTCCAAAAATCCTGAGAATGAACCATCACTATTGTAGCGCAAACCTCTCCCATCAGGCGTTCGAACCTCTAACCCACCGCGACTCAAATTAGAGAATGTTGAGTTCGGATTCTTGAGGATCTCATCAATGATTCCAAGTGCAGTTGTATTTTGCTTTTCAATTCCACCTGAGAGTTTTGGGAACGTTCCAGTATCTCGCTGACCAGAAGCATGTTTTGTGAGCGCTCTAGCAGCCTCTGTCAAACCTTCCTTATTCGAAAAAGGGGACAGATTTATTTTTCACACTCTAATTTCGACTTGCTCCGCTTGCAGCGCTAGACGTGCTCACTGACTTCTCAAGCTTCGTCGCCGTCTTGGCCATAAAAAGGTAGCAATTAGAATAGAAAAATAAATCTATCCCTTTTCTGGTGATCATAGTGGTCTTTAATGGGGACTTTTAGAGTAGAGCTGTCATAGTCCATTTTACACAATCAAATCAGACCAGCACCTCGCAAAATGACCTCACTTGCAAACTCTAACCCACCAACTTCTACCTTAGAGCCGTCTATGTAATGGGAGTTTCCACAAACGTTACACTGACAAGCCAACAGGCCGTTATGTCTACCTATAAAAACGCGCATCCCATCGGATTCACACCTAGGGCATTGCTTATCAATTTCGATAGTTATCAACGCCTCCATTGTGTCGCGTAGAAACCGCGCAATAGATTCAGCCTCCTTAGCCTGATATTTCAAGACGACTTTTTTGAAGTGCCCTATATCACTGGGTAAAAACGACGAGTAATCAACAGGCATTATATCTTCATTTACATGTAAAAACTCATCGAACCCGTAGATAGAAAATGGCTCAACAGTAAACCACTTATAATTACCCCTAAGCCACGAAAGAATCACCACAAGAACATCTTTTAGTGATGATTCTTCACTAAGTGGCATCACAGCCAACTGAAGTTCACGCCACACTTGCACAGGAAGAGATCGCATCAATTTATCGCCTTAACTGGGAAGGTGGTTATCAGATTGCCAGCCCTATCGGTAAACACTTTTATCACTGAAGTAGGAATACCTCCATCTTTTAGTGTAGTAGTGCCAATGACTCTGCCCGTATCAACAGTCCTTACAAACTGACCATCTGGTAACGCAGTAACTGGTGATTTAACTACTGAACCACTCTGAAGAACTCTCTTCAACTCATTTGGACTAATAGTAAACACAGAACGGGAGTTGGAGACTTCTACGTCGAAATGACCTATCAGCACATGATCGAAGCCCGCAGATACTGGCTTACCGGTCTCACGGAGCGGAGTGGTTTCCGTGCGACCATTGGCAATATTTATCCGAGACTGTACCCGGCCAGGAACCTGAGTGACAGCTTCGCTTGTCGCTTTTGCACCATCTATGACACCCTTCCCGCCCCCTGGCAACTCCACAGGAGTAGTCGCAGGCTTATTGGCCTCATTCCCACCACCCCCTTTGCGCCCCGAAGCAACCCCCAGAATCATGCTGCTGATGAGCTTGCCGCCCCCCACCAGGAACTTGTCGCTCTCAGATTTCTCATTCAGAACAACACCGCCGCCTTCCATGTGCTCGGCAAGCATCGTGCCGACTCGGGTCATGGCACGGTCGTACTGTTCATTGAGGTCTTGACCAAGCTCCGTCTGCCCAATGGCTGTCGATACCGCTAGCTGCATGACTGCCTTGGGCCCCTGGATCATCGCCAGCGCCAAAGCCACTTTCTGACCTCGCTCTGGGTCCGACTCCAGATACTCATTGATGAGCGAGGCATAGCTGAGCGCCATCTGGACCGGACCACGTAACTCACTGATATGCGAGGGATCAAGCTCCCCCAGCACACGTACAAGCTCTTTCGTGGACTCCTGATGTTTATCGAACACATGCTCGATCTGATTCAGTCGTGCCAGCACCTCTTGCTGAAGCTCGAGGTGCGCATCAGCGCCTTGGCTTCATCGGGCTTGAAGTTCGCCATCAGCAAGGCTTCATAGGTGTCCTCTGCGAGCTTCACCCCGCCAACGGCTACTGCATTGGCATCCAGCTGACGGCCTTGCAAGCGTTCAAATCGGTTGACCAGGACATTGACAGCATTTCCAACCTGCTCGTAGTTCTTGAGTGCGGCCTTGTCATAGTTGCGCAGCTCATTCGTCCATCCGCTCAGCGTCTCTACAGGATGGATTGCGCCGTTAACCGAAGAGTCACTCAAGTACAGATCGGTGCGCGACTCATGGTCCCGCGTGATCTCGTAGGCCTTGTCCAGATCCCGATTCAACCCGACAGTGGAGTCCTTCCCCGTCTCCGCATCCTCGCGCGCAGTGATATAGGCATAAAGGGGAAAGATTTCTTTCCATACTCTAATTTCGACACGCCCAGTTCCCAGCACTTGGCGTCCGTTGTCACGGGACAGGCCCATATGTCCCCCTTTTTCGTCTTTTTCCCCGCCCCCTTTTTCCCCTTCTCCCTTTTCTGCCACGTCCTTATTTTTCATCCTTCGCTAGTTTAATCACCATTCTCTAATGCCTCCGGATGAAACCTCTCTCCTCGCACGCAGATCTCCCGCCATTCCTCGACAGTGAGTGAAACATCATTAGCATTTGAATAGAACACAAACACTAACTCCCTAGTTGAATTTACGGAAATTTCCATAAACGGCCCGCCACCTCCCTCCTTGTAGACGCACAGATAAGGAAAATCACTATTTACATCACCCACTTTCTCAAACACCAAACCGGTCACGGCCTCACTCCTCTAAACCCAATAAACTTACCATCGATACCCCAACTTGCGGCTCTACCGTCTGGCAACGTATAAGTCACCCAACCTGCGGGGTAGCGACCTCCCGCCCCCGTACTCCTAGCGCCCCCTTTGAGTATTTCGTCTACAGCCGCACTGCCCACCTCATTTAGCTGAGCATCTGATCTATAAGTCTTTCTAAGTGCCTCGGTCGAGTCAAATCCAAAATATTCTGGGTGCTTTGTAACAGCACGTCCAGCATGACTGATCAGCTGTCCTTCTGTGTACGGCTGGATCGCAGCATCTCCAAATTTTTTCGACTCATTTCCCGACTGTGGTGAAGTCTCATTAAAAATCGCCCCTGGGTTCAACTGGTGCCCTGGAGTCTCATAATTTCCGCTAGCCGTTAGCCCATCAAGCTGGCTTCCACCGGTATGTGGCGTCGTGACGACCTGCCCACCTTCACCATACCCGCCACTACTAGGGTTCCTCCCCTCCCCCTCAATCCGCGAGCCCTCGTACTGCTTGAGCCTCGGATCAAGCACATGGATCGGCAGCCCTTGCTCTTCGAGGACAACCTCGACCATGAGCCTGACCATCCGCGCTCGCTGGTTGTAATCGCTGACGTTTGCCTCAATCGAATCAATCGCACTCGAAACTGCAGCCTGCATTTCTGCCTGACGCTCTGGTGCAAGTTGGCTAACACCCAGGGCAGTAGCCAGTGCCCCCATCAACACATAACCGGCATAGGCCACCGGGACGAAATTCTGCTGCCCAGGTTTCTGCCCGTTCAGTTTCGCCATGTCATTGAGGATCTTCGCCACCCTGGCCGGGTCCTCGCCGGCCACCTCGGTCAGGCGTTGGGCAACGGTATCGAACGCCTCGCTGTTCTGATTGCCAGCAATACGACCGAGCAGCGACCTGACGACGTTCGAGCGCGTCTTTTCGTAGCGACTGCCCAGTTGACGATAAATCTCGCGCGTAGCTAACCCGAAATTCACTGAATCAGGGTTAGTGCCAACAGCCAGCGCCGCGGTCGCAAGGAACACGTCACCTAGTTTGTTAAGAGCCTCTTCACTGTTCTCCCCATACTTTGCCGCGCTGTCTTTCCACTGCTGCAGCGTCTGGACGGGATTCATCACCGCTTGGGTAGAGGATCCAGTCGCATAAAGATCAGTGCGCGACTCATGATCCCGCGTGATCTCGTAAGCCTTGTCCAGATCCCGATTCAACCCGACAGTGGAGTCCTTCCCCGTCTCCGCATCCTCGCGCACAGTGATATCACCCGCCCCCACGGTGGCACGGACGATCTGCTCGCGGTCCTTCTCGTACTTCCAGCCACTGACGCTCCAGCCGTTCTCGCCTTTGTCACCCTTGCCCGTCTGGCTGCTGTCCTGCTGTGTTGCTGCAGTCCCTTTTTTCCAGGTACCACCGACGTTCAGGTAATAGCCGCGTTCCTGGTCCTTGCCGGCGATATCACTGTGGCCCAGCGTGCCGGTATCGAGCTTGAGGTTGCCGTTGTCGGAGGCGATCAGGGCACCATCGAGCTGGGTGTGGTTTTCCGTGCGGATGTCGACCTTGTCCCGAGCGGTGATGCGGGTCTGGTTTTCCACCCACTCGGTTTCGCCCGTGGTCTTGCCTTTGCCGACCGAGCCGCTGATACCCGAGCCCGGGCCTACCGTAACGGTGGCGCTCAGGTCGAACTCTTTGCCCTTGACCTTGCCGGTATCGATGGCCGAGGCCACATTCAGGTCGCCGCCCACACGGCCGATGACTTCGTCGCCGCGTACCTGGGCGCCTTTGATGTTGGTGTCCTTGCCGCTGGTGAACTTCAGCTGGTCGCCTGCGTAGACGTAGGCTTCCTGGTGTCGCTGTGCGTCGCGTTCCAGCTGGCCCTTGCCCAGGTTGACGCTGGCGTAGATCCCCACCCCTTCCGAGCCGAACGCCAACCCGACTTCACCACCGCCGCTGCGACGGTTCTGTTCGTAGTGCGAGTCGTTCTGCGCGGCGCGGATGTTCAGGTCATTGCCTGCGGCCAAGTCGATGTCACGCCCGGCCTTGACCTGCGAACCGACGATGTTCAGGTCATGGCTGGCGTCGAGCTTGATATCGCGCCCCGCGTCGAGCTGGCTCGGCGTCGAGTTGCCCTGGGTGCCATCGGCACCCGCAGCGCCATGGCTGGCGCCGATGCCAACCTTGATGCCGCCACTGGTACCACCGTGAATGCCGGCCCAGTTCTGCGACTCGCGGGTCTTCTGGGTGCTGCTGCCGTGGGCGACATCGATATTGATGTCACGCCCCTTGACGTCGATGTCCCGCCCGGCCTGCACCTGGCTGCCTTTGACATTGACGTCGTTGCCGGCCTGCAGCTTGATATCGTTGCCGGCCTCCAGGCTGGAGCCACGGTTGCTTTGCTCGATGCTGGTCTGCTGGTTCTTCTGCGAGCTGTTGCCGATCTTGAGGTCGCCGGTTGGCCCGGCAAGGAACTGGTTGATGCCGTCGATGGCCTGCAGGGTGCTGGTGACCTTGCTCACGCCATTCTCGCCCTTGCCGGCGTTACTCACCGCGTCCTTGGTGCGCCCAAAGTTATGGTTGATCGAGGCCCCGGCACCCTGGGTCGCATACTCCCGCTCCTGCTCGTGGATTCGGGTTTCACGCGCCGCGTCGATGTTGATGTCGCGGCCCGCGCCCAGGCTGATATCGTGGCCTGCCATCAAGTCCGAGCCGGTCTGATTGATATCACGCCCCGCGTTGACGTCCAGGTCCTGTCCAGCCTTGATCTGGCTGGCAGAGGCCAACTGTTCGCGCAGGCGATCCTTGGCCAATTCCTTCTCGACGCCCGCGAACACCTTGATCCCGTTGTCGTCGGCACTGGCACTCAAACCGATCTTCGAGGTTTTCGACCAGGTCTTGCTGTCGCTCTGGTTCTCGGCGGCGGCCACGTTGACATCACGTCCCGCGTTCAAGCTGACATTGCGGCCGGCATTGACACCGCTGCCGAGCACGTTGATATCACGCTCGGCCTGGAGCGCGGCATCACGCACGGCCAGGACCTGGCTGCCGACGCTGGTGCTGCTGCGTGCTTCCTGGCCAGCCTTCTTGGCGGAGGCCAGCGAAACGGACGGGACGACGACGATGCCGGGGGCAACCGACATGCCGATCTTTTTCTTGTACGAGTCGCTGTGGCTGTAGGCCGTGTCGTTGGCCGACACCAGGTTGATGTCACCCGCTTTATCCATCAACCCCGCGCGCAATTCGACGTCCTTGCCGGCATTCGCCTCGCTGGCGCGCAGGCGCACATCGCTGCCAGCCGCAACAACGATGTCGTTGCCGGCATCCAGTTCGCTGCCCACCTGCGTGGCGTGGGTCTGCAACTGGCTCTTGCCGCTTTTCGACAGGCCAAGAAAACCGGACTTGCTCTTCTTGCTGTACTCGCCGTGCTCCTCGACACCGGACAGTACCGCCACATCGCCAGTGGCACCGAGCATGACATCACCACCGGCCTTGAGTTGGCTGCCAATCACCGCGACATCGCGGCCACCGTCCAGGGCGATGCCACCATCGGCCTTCTTGCTGACGTTGACGGTCAGGTCGCCGCCGGCATCGATCACCGAGGCGACGTTGGTGCTGTGGTAGCTCTCTTGCTGCTTGGAGCTACCGCGACCGAACGAGCCCTTGTTCTTCTTCTGGTAGTAAGAGGCGCTTTCGTTCTGGCCGGAGGCGATGGTCAGGTCGCGCTCGGCGTCGATGTCGACAGCGCCCTTGCCCTTGACCTGGCTGGCGACGATGGCCATGTCCTGGCCCGCGGACAGTGAGACGTCGCCACCGGCCTTGACCGTGGTCGACACCTGGGTGACCTGATCATTGGACTGGGTGACCTTTTTGCTGCGGCTGAAGCTGTGGGCTTCGTTTGCGGCGGAGCTCAGGTTCAGGTCTTCGCCTGCGGCCAGGGTGAGGTTGCGGCCCGCGTCGGTCTGGCTGGCCACGGCGGTGAGATCGCGGCCGGCGACGAGGCTCATATCGCGGCCGGCGGTGATCGTAGCGCCGTGTTGCTGCACCGTGTTGCTGCGCTGGCGATCGGTGTAGAAACCTTGACGTTCTTCGACTGACAGCAGGCTCACATCACGACCGGCACTGAGCGACAAGTCGCCGCCGCTCTGGATCACGCTGCCGACGTTGTTGATGTTCTGCCCGGCCTTGAGGGTGAGACTGTTGCCGGCTTCGATACGCGCGGCGCTTTCAAGATGATCCCTCTGCTCACGCACGCTGCCGTAAACGATATCCGTGCGCGTGAGGTCCCGTCGGTTGATCAGGTCACCATTGACGGCCGTCAGGCTGATGTCACGTCCAGCGACTATGCCGCCGGCGCTGTTGACCAGGCTGTTGCCGGCCAGCAGGTCCAGATGCCCGCCTGCCTGGATCAGGCCGCTGTTCGTCAAGTCCTTACCGGCAGTGGCACTGAGGTTGCGTGAGGCTCGCAGCGTGCCAATGTTGGTGAGGTTTTTCCCGGCTATCAGTTGGACATCCTGCCCGGCGATCAAAGCCCCGTCAGGTGCCAGGCGGCCGTTGGCATGGGCCAGGTACAGCACCGGCGCAAGTACCTGTTCCCCATCGATCTCGCGTGCTTCGAGCCAGACGATGTCGTGCGTCAACGCAGCCACCTGGGCAGAGCTCAGGCCTACGCCAACATTCAGGCCGAGGGCATCCTTGCTGCGGATGGCATTGTCCATCAGGTGCTTGTACAACTGCTCGCCGGAGGTCTGGCCATCGATAAACTGCTGGCCGGTACGCGCCACCACCGCCTGCTGGATCAGGCGCTGCTCGTAGAAGCCGTCACCAAGGCGCTTCCAGCTCTTGTCCGGGTCATAACCCAGATTGCCGAGCAAGTAGTCGGAGCTCATGAACTGCTTGAGGTCGGTTAGCAGCGGATTGGTTTCAATCAGGTACTTGTGCGGCTTGTTCGTATATTGGCTGTCGGGCAGGCGGGTGATGCCCGGTATCCGTGGTGGGGCACTGACTCCGGCATCCTGCGCGCTCAATTCAAGTGCCTGCGCACCTGGGTATGGCTTTCGAACGTCGCTATCCACAGCTTCGGCCACGGGCGCATTGACCCCGATGGCACTGGCTTTGGCCGCCGACTCGACACGCTGATGGGCAATCCGATCGATTGCCTGCTCGCTCACCCTGGACGTGGCTGCATCCACTGCCTGGATCGTGCCCAGTCGGGAGCTGGCCAGCCGCTCGCGCTCATGTGTGCCGACGGTGGCGTTGCCCAATGACCAGCCCTGATTGAGCCCGGTTGCCGCATCGCGGCCCTTGCCACTCAAGCGGAACAGGCCATTCTGCCCAGCCGGCAGGCTGAAGCCTGGCAGTTTGGTGGGATCTACCTGTCGCTGGGCCAGATCAGGTGGCAACTGCGCGTTCAGATTGACCACCGTGGGCTGCGTCAAGCTGGATACCTGGGTATCGAACGAGCGATTGCTGGTAGCCGCTGCCGCCCTGTTCACAACGATATTGCTGATGCTGCCTGCGGCAGTGAGCTTGGCCGTCCCGGCGGCCTGGATGACCGCCGGGACGATGAATTTCTGATCCGGCTTGACCTCGGGTTCTGCATTGATGCCGTCGAACACCCCGGGGTCAAACTTCGCGACCAGTTTGTTGAAGGCGGTTTCGTCGAACGGCCCGGAACGTGGGTGGGCTTGGTTGTAGGCATTTACTTCGTTGATCAACTGGAAGAAGTAGCCCGTGGAAACCCTGACCCCAGGCCCCACTTCCCTTGCAACGGTTCCCGATCTGGAACGCTCACCCTCGTTGTCAATGCTGCCGGCAGTAATGGAGAGATCGTTGGCCGCCGAGATGACGCTTCGAGAATTGAGCACACTGCCTGCGCCAATGGTCAGGTCACGCCCGGAAACCAACGTTGCCGTGGGCGAGTCCTCGTGAATCACGGTCTCGAAGGTCTTGTAGACATGCACCGGCCCCTTCACCCACCGCGATCCCTTGCAATGCTGGACGCAGTAGATGGTCATGTAGCCATCGGTGATCTGGTGGCTGGCGCTGAACTTATCGCGTTTGTTGACGACGCTGGATGCCTGCAGATTGATGTCACCGGCCGCCTCGATAGTGCCGGAGCTGTTCAGGAGGGTTGTTGCTGAACTGCCTGGGGCGACGCCGGCCACCAGCAGATGGCCCAGGCTGTAGACGTCCGCATAACGGTTGCTGAAATCTGCCGAGAGGATGGACATGTCCCGGCCACTGAACAGGAAGCCTCGACTTCCGTCAGCTGCCTGGTCGTTGTGGACGGACTGGGCGAGCAAGTTCAGGTTGCGCGACGCGGCCAATGCCCCGTAGTTGGACAGGCTGCCGGCGTTGATCGTCAGATCGTTGACCGCCGACAAGCGCCCAAGGTTGCTCATTTGCTTGCCGACGTTGACAACGATGCTGTCGCCACCCGCAATGCTTGTGGCGGTGCCCAGGCTCATCTGCGCCGCAGACAGGGTCATGTTCCCCAGGCTGGTCAGTCGGCCATTGCCCGAATAGGCACCGCCCAAGGTCAGGCTCAGCGTGCCATCGCTGGCAATCAACCCATCATTGAGCCAGTTGCCGCCCTTGCCCAGCAACGCCTTCGTCGCCAGCAGTTGCCCACTCGAGGTCTGGGTGAAGTTTTTGACATCGAGGTTGAGCGTGCCGGCTTGCAGCACGCTGCTGTTGACCCAGCTGTCGGCACTGAGATTCAAGGTGCCGTGCGTCAACAGGCGGCCTCCCGCCGCCATGACCTGCTGGCTACTGACACCGAAATCGCCATTGCCGAGGTGAATGATGCTGCCCCCGGCATTCAGCAGATCGCCTATGACCAGGGCAAGATCGGTGTTGGCGGTTTCCAGGGCCCCGTTGCGGTTGTCCAGCAGCCCGCCGATCTGGAATCGTGTTGTGCCGCTGTTGCCCAATGCACGCAATTGCCCGCCCTGGTTGTCCAGGCTGGCCGCCGTGATGGCCAGGGTGCTGGCGCTTTCGATAATGCCGCCGCGGTTGTCCAGCGCCCCGCTCAGCCCCAGTTCGATACGCTGGCCGACCATCTCGCCGCGCGCATCGCCGCCGTTGAGCAAGCTGGCGCCGGTGACTTTGAGCAGGCTACTGGCGGAGATGCCGCCATCGCGGTTGTCCAGCTGCCCGGTACGGATCAGCGCATCACCGCCCAGCGCGGCGATGCGTCCGCCGTGGTTGTCGAGGCTGGCGCTCTGCACGTCCAAGCTCAGCGCCTGCAGAATGCCGCGCTGGCCAGCGGCATCGCTGCCATTGCGCAGCACGCCGGTGGTGCGCACGCCCAGCGCCTGCTTGAGGCTGGCGAGGATGCCGCCGCGGTTGTCGAGGGTGTCGGCGTTCACGGTCAGCGCGCCATCCTGGGCGATCAGCTTGCCGCCCTGGTTGTCGAGCAGGCCGGTGGCCTGCACGCTGATCGCGCCCTTGGCCTGCACGCTGCCTTTGGCGTTGTTCAGGCTGGCCGCCTGCAGGCTTATGTCGCCCTGCTGGCTGTAGATCAGGCCATCGCCTGAGTTGTTGAGCGCGCCGCGGCTGTCGAGCGTGAGCAAACCTGTGGCGGCCAAGGTGCCGCGCTGGCTGTTGTCGAGGCTGGCGGCCAGCACCTTGAGCAGGCCCTGGCTAGCGATCTGGCCAGCTTGGTTGTCCACCAGGCCGGCACGCTGGATCAGCAGATCCTTGCCGGCGAACAGCTTGCCCTGGCGGTTGAGCAGCTCGCCGAGCAGGTCGAGGGTCAGGGTGCCCTGGGCGGCGAGGCTGCCGTCGTTGTTGTTCAGGCTCGCGGCGGTCAGGCCCAGGTCCTGGCGGGTGGCCACGCGGCCGCCGTGGTTGTCGAAGGAGCCGCTGCTGATGAGCAGTTTTTCCCCGGCATCGATCAGGCCACCGTCCTGGTTGTCCAGTGCTGCCGTGATGGTCAGCTGCTGGCCGCCGCCGCTGGAGAGGATGCCCTTGGCGCTGTTGTCCAGGCTGGCGGCCTTGACGTCCAGGCGTTGCTGGGCGACCAGCGCGCCGCCGTCGCTGTTGCGCAGCGCGCCGGTCACGCTCGCCTGCACGGCGCCCGAGCGGCTCGACAGGGTGCCCTGCTGGCGGTTGTCCAGGCTTTGGCCGGTCACGCTCAGGCCCTGCCAGCCCGAGACCAGGCCGTTGCGGTTGTCGATGGCGCCGCTGGTGATGGCCAGCGTCTGTTCGCTGATCAGCTTGCCGTCACGGTTGTCCAGCTCGCTGACGTCCAGCTGCAGGGCCTGGGCGGTGGAAATCTCGCCGCCCTGGTTGTTCAGTTTGGCCAGGTTGACCAGGGTCAGCGGCCCGGCGGTGGTGATCAGGCCGGCGCCGTTGTCCAGGTCGGCGCCACCCAGGTCCAGCGCGAGGCTGCTACCGAGCAACTTGCCGGCGTGATTGTCCAGGCCCTTGCTGGTGAGGGCGAGCGCGTCCTTGGCTTCGATGCGGCCGCCGTCGCGGTTGCTCAGCGCGCCGGCATGAATCTCCAGCGACTGGCCGCCGATCAGGCCCTTGAGGTTGTCCAGGCGCTGGCTGACCCGCAGCAGCAGGCGCTGGTCGCTGAGCAGGCGGCCGTTGCCGTTGTCCAGTTGCTCGGCAGCGACGGTGAAGGCCTGGGCGCTGGACATCTCGCCGCCCTGGTTGGCCACGGTCTTGAGGTTGTCCAGCTGCAGCGACGGCGCATTGATCAGGCCGCCACGGTTGTCCAGGTGGCCGTGGCCCAGGTCGAGCTTCACCGAGGTATCGCTGAACAGCTTGCCGCCCTGCTGGTCGAGGCCGGTGACCGTGGCGGTGAGTGCTTCGCGGCTGCCCACGCGGCCACCGTCGCGGTTGTCGAGCTGGCCGGCATGCACGTCGAGGGTGCGATTGCTGCTGATGCTGCCCTGGCGGCTGTTGTCCAGGTGGCCGGTGGTGATGGCTTGCGCGCCCTTGCTGGCAATAACACCCTTGTCGGTGTTGTCCAGGCTGGCGCTGGCCAGGGTGATGTCGCTGTCGCCGAGCAGCTCGCCGCCCTGGTTGAGCAGCGCGCCGCCCGTGGTCAGTTTCAGGCTGCCGGCGCTGTCCAGTTTGCCGGTGCTGTTGTCCAGGCTGTGCGCGGCCAGCACCAGCTGGCCCTCGGCGCTGATCAGGCCGAGGCGGTTGAGCGCCGCGCCGGTCAAGGTCAGGGTCATGTCGCGCTGGCTGGTCAGGCGGCCACCGTCGTTGTCCAGGGTCAGCCCGGTCAGGGTCAGGCCGGTCTGGGCCTCGAGGCGCGCCTTGTTGCGGTTGAGCAGCGATTGCAACGCCAGGGTCATGCCGGTGCCGGCCACCAGCAGGCCGCCGTCGCTGTTGTCCAGCGAGGTGCCGGTGACCGCGACAGCGGCCTTGCCGGTGATCTCGCCGCCACGGTTGTCGATGCGGTCGACCTCCAGGGTCAGCGCGCCATTGCTGCCGAGCAGGCCCGCCTCGCGGTTGTCCAGCTCAGCGCCCTTGATCCGCAGTTGCTCGAGGCTGATCAGCGAACCGGCGTTGTTGAGCAGGGTGTCGGCCTGGACCTCGCCCTGGCCTTTGCCCGAGACCTTGCCCTTGCTGTTGTCCAGCGTCCCGGCAACAAGGTTGAGAGCGGTGTCGCCCACCAGGGTGCCCTGTCGGTTGTCCAGGCGACCGTCGACGGTCAGCACCAGGCCGGCGCGGCTGCTGACGGTGCCCTCGCGGTTGTCGAGGCTGGCGGCATGCAGGTCCAGGCCCTTGGCCGAGACCAGGCCCTTGGTGTTGTCCAGCGCCTGGGCGATACGCACCGTCAAGGCCTGCTCGCTGAGCAGCTTGCCCTGGCGGTTGTCCAGGGTATTGGCCGCCAGGGTGAAGCCTTGCGGGCTGGTGATTTCGCCGTTCTGGTTGTCGACGCGGCCGAGGTTGTGCAGTACCAGCACCGGGGCCTTGATCAGGCCGTGGTTGACCAGCGCGCCCTGGCCCAGGTCGAGGGTGATCGAGGCCTTGCTCAGCAGGCGTCCGGCCTGCTGGTCAAGACCGCTGGCGGTCAGTTGCATGGCGCCATCGCTGTCGATGCGGCTGTCGCTGCCCGCGTTGTTGACCTGGCCGGCCTTGAGGGTCATGCGGTCGTTGCCGACCACATGGCCGCTGTCACGGTTGTCGAGGGTGCCGGTGACGATGTCGATGGCCCCCTGGGCGCCGACCTCGCCGGCCCGGTTGTCGAGGCTGGCACTGCGCAGGTCGAGGGCGCCGTCGGCGGTGATCGAGCCGCGCTGGTTGTCGACCTTGCCGGTGGTGGCCAGGGTCAGTTTGCCGGCGCTGCTCAGTTCGGCGTCGCTGTTGTCCAGGCTGGCGGCGCCGATGTCGAGGTCGCCTTCGCTGGTCAGCAGGCCCTTGCCGTTGTCCAGCGCCTGCTCCAGGCGCAGGCGTGCGCCCTGCCCGGCGGAAACACGCCCGGCGCGGTTGTCCAGGGTCTGGCCGTCGAGGGTCAGTTGGCCCTTGCCGCGCAACAGGCCCTGGGCCTGGTTGATGACCTCGGCCACCGTCAGCGCCAGGTCGGTGTCGGCCAGGACCTGACCACCGGTGTTGTCCAGGCGCTGCCCGGTGAGGCTGAGCGCCTTGGCCGCGGACAATTCGCCGCCGCGGTTGTCGACGCTGGCCACGGTCAGGCGCATACCCTGCCCGGCGCCGACCACGGCGCCCTGGCGGTTGACCAGTGTGTTGCCCTTGAGGGTCAACGTGCCGTCGGCGGACAGCTTGCCGCCCAGCTGCTCCAGGCGCGTGACCTGGCCATCGAGATCGCCGCCGCTGGTCAGACTGCCGCCACTGTTGTCCAGGTGCGTGGCGACCAGGCCGAGGTTGCCCTTGGCGCCAAAGATGCCGAGCTGATTGAACAGCTCGCTGCCGCTGAAACGGGCCCAGGCCTGGCCGCTGACCAGGCCCTGGTCGCGGTTGTCGAGGTGGTCGATGGTCAGTGTCAGTGCGCCGTCGGCCTCGATCTTGCCGCCGCGGTTGTCCCAACGCTGGCCCTGCAGGGTCAACAGGTCCTTGCCCACCAGGCGGCCACCGCGGTTGTCCAACTGCCCTGCTTCAATGCGCGTAGCGCCCACGCCGTTGAGCAGACCCTTGGCCTGGTTGTCCAGCAGCCCGGTGACCTTGGCGGTGAGCGTGCCGTCGCTGAGCAGCTTGCCTTGCTCGCGGTTGTCGAGGCTGGCGGCGTTCAACGTCAGCGCCTTGTCGGCAGCCAGCACGCCTTGGCGATTGTCCAGGGCCTGAGCGACCGTCAGCGCCAGCGCCCCACCAGTGATCGTACCTTCACGGTTGTCGAGGCTACCTGCCGTTACCTGGCCGAGGCCGGTGCTGGAAATCTCGCCGTGGCGGTTGTCGATGGCTGCGCCCGTGACCAATGCCAGGCCCGACTTGCTGGTGACCACGCCGCCCTGGTTGTTCAGGGTCAGGGCCCGGATATCCAGGCCATCAGCCGACACCAGGCCATCGAGGTTGTCGAGCAACTGGTCGAGGCGCACGGTCAGGCCCTGTTCGCTGTAGAACTTGCCGCCCGTGTTGTCGAGGCTGCGGCCAGCCAGGGTGAAGGCGCCCTTGCCGAAGATCTCGCCGCGCTGGTTGTCGATATCGGCCATCTGCCGCAGCTGTAGCTGGTTGGCGGCGATCTTGCCGTCGCGGTTGTCCAGCCGGCCATGGTTCAGGTCCAGGGTCAGCGCGGTGACGCTGCTCAGGTGGCCGCCGTGCTGGTCGAGCCGGGCCACGTTGACACTGACAGCCTGGTTGCCGCTGATATGGCCGCCCTGGCCGTTGTTCAGGGCCTGGGCGGTCAGGTCGAGGGTGGCCTGGCTGGCGATCCGCCCGGTGCGGTTGTCGACCAGGCCCTGGCTGGTGACGGTGATGCCGCGATTGGCCAGGACCTTGCCAGTGCGGTTGTCCAGGCTGCCGAGGTTCAGGGCCAGGGTATCGAGGCTGGACAGTTCGCCGGCCTGGTTGTCCAGATGGGCCCAGGTGGCGTTCAGCGCACCCTGGCTGGTGATCTGGCCACGGTCGCCGTTGAGCAACTGGCCACCGGTGAGGGTCATGCGCCCGTCGGCGAGCACTTTGCCCTGCTGGCGGTTGTCCAGGGTCGTGGCGTTGACGCTGAGGTCGCGCCCGGCACTGAGGCTGCCGCCCTGGTTGTCCAGGCGGGTGCCGGTGGAGAGCGCAAGGTCGCCGCTGGCGATCAGGCGCTGGTTGCGGTTGTCCACGGCACCGGCGCTGATCTTCAGGTCGGCATCGGCCACGCGCTCGCCATCGATGTTGATACCCGCCTGGATACCGCCAAGGTTGCTCAGTTGGCCGCCAGCGTTCAACTGTACCTGGCCCCCGGCAGTCAGCCCCTGGCGGTTAACCAGCTCGCCGCGGCTGTCCAGCTGCAATTGCTGGCCGGCATGCACCGGGCCCTGCGCATCGATAGCCGCTGCCTGCAGGCGTACATCGCCGGTGGCGCTGGCCTGGGCCATGCGCAACTGGCCGTTGGCCTCGAGCTGTATATCGCCGCCGCTGGCGATCATCCGCCCGTCCAGGCGTACGCCGACCCCGGCCTCGGTGCCCACCAGCCTGACCGCGCCGGCATACATGCCGCCCAACGCGCTGGAGTCGATGGCCAGGCTCGGCTTCGCGCTGCCGTCGTCCTGGCGCGCCGTGGCCGCCAGGGTGCGCGCATCGACATCGTTGCGCCCGGCGACGATGGCCAGGTTGCGCGCCTGGATCTCGGCATTGATCTTCGTGCTGCGGGCAATCAGTTCAAAGCTGTCGACGTTGCTGGCGTTGAGCCCCGCCCCTTCGATGGCGATATGGCCCTGGTCGACCTGGTAACGGCTCAGTTGGCCGTTCTCGAGCACCGGCTTGCCGGTACTGAGCGTGGCCTGTGGCGTGTTGATGAAGCCGCAGCCATCGCAGGTGATGCCGTGGGGGTTGGCGACGATGACATGCGCCCCGCGCCCGGCCACTTCGGTATAGCCGCGCAGCTGGCTGGCGTTGGCGCCGTTGACCTCGTTGAGGATGACGTTGGCCGCCGTCCCCCGCAGGTTCGGGTTACCGAGGATGATCCCGCCCAGCTGGGTGGCCTGGGTACGGTCGGTGGCGTTGTTGAGGATCAGCCCCTGCTGGCCGACGTTGTAGTCGCTGAACTGGTTGTGCGACAGGCCGCTGCCGTTGGGCGCGGCAATGTTGACGATGGGCACGCCGTTGCCTGCCTGGCCGAGGCTGGTGCCCGGTCCGCTGACCACCACACCTTCGGTGGCCTGGGCCCACAGCGGCTGCCAGAACATGGCGTTGGCCAGCAGGAACGCCAGGCCGCGCTTGGGCAGGCCGCAAAAGCGTTCACGGGGCTGAATTAGGGCCGAGCGTTGGCGGGCCAGGAAGGCGAATAGACGGACGTCCATGTGAAATCTCGTGGGTAAGGCGGGGATGAACCGGGTGAGTCAGATGAGGAAGTCGAGGCGGAAATACACCGGGCGTTCCTTTTCGGTCAGCACGTCGGGGCGTTCCAGGCTGTGGGCGAAGGTCACGCTGGCGGCCATATGCTGGCCGCGGGCGAACAGCTCCAGCGAGTGGCTGCTGGCGCGACCGTGGTACTGGCCGTTGTAGCGGTCGTTGCGGATCACGCCCAGGTCGTAGCCCAGGCCCAGGCCGTACTCGGCCACCAGCGGCTGCAGCAGCGGCCAGCTCACCGGGCGGGTCCAGCGCAAGTCGTTGCGCCAGTAGCCGCCGCTGTCGCCGGACAGCGACTGGTCCTTCAGGCCGCGTACCGACGACAGCCCGCCAAGGCTGATGCGCTGCGGGCTGAACAATACGTCTTCGCTGCGCTGGCCGGTGGCCAGGCTGGTGAAGCTCAGGCGCTCGCCGAGCACTTCAAAACCCTGTACATAGCTGACGGTGGCGCTGTACTTGCGGTAGCGCGCCACCGGTTGGCCCGGGCGCGGGTGGGCGTTGTCCTGGGCGTCGAAGGCGCCGGTGCCCTGCTGGGTACCCAGGTCGATGTTGACGAAGGCATTGCCCAAGCGGCGGCCGTGGTTGATGCCGAACTGCGCCTCGCTCAGGCGGTTGCTGCTGCCCTCCAGGCGGCTGTCCTCGATGTAGTTGTTGGTGCGCAGGTGGGCCATGCCGGCATTGAGCGAGGTCTTGCTGGTGGCATCGCGATGCACCACGCGCTCGGCGCGCAGCTGGTGGTTCTGGCTGTCGCCGGTCTGCTTGAAGGCGAAGCCGTTGGCCTGGGCCAGGGAGCGGTATTCGCTCTCGCTGTAGCTGTAGGTGAAGTTCCACCAGCCCCACGGCAGGTTGTAATACAGCACGCCGTTCTTCGAACCCTGGGTGTGGTCGCTGACCACGTCGTGGCCACCGCGCAGCACCAACTGGTCGGCCAGGCCCAGCGGGCTGTCCCATTCCAAGCCGAGGTTGAGCATCTGCTCACCGGTGCTGCGCTGGCCTTCGTTGTTGCGCGACAGCGAGGCGCGCCAGGGTTTCTGCTGGGTATTGCGCACCAGCACCTCGCTGCCGCCGACGGCCTTGCCGGGGGTCAGCTCCATCTGCGCCTTGTTCGATGGCAGGCGGTTGAGCTGGTCGACCATCTGCTCGACTTCGCGCAGGTTCAGGCGCTGTTCGACTTCGCCGGGGAAAACCATGGCCAGCTCGCGCTCGCTCAGGCCGCTGGCCGGGTCCGGGCGCAGCCCTTCCAGGCGCCCTTCCACCACCAGCACCTGCAGGTGGCCCGAGGACAGGTCCTGCTGCGGCAGGTAGGCACGGCTGGTGACCAGGCCACGGCCCAGGTAATGGTCGGTGATCGCCTTGAGCAAGGCATTGAGCTGGGTGACGCCCAGGCACTGGTCGATGAAAGGCTTCAGCAAGCTGTCGCGATCGGCGGCGGACAGGCTGTCGGCGCCCTTGAGCTCGATGGTGTGGATATCGAAGCAGCGGGTGTCTTCAGGCCGTTGCTGCTGGGTAGGTTGCGCGCTTTCGCCGGGCAGGTTGCGCAGTTCCTCGAGGCGCCGTTGCTGCTCTTCGAGCAGGCGGTTCTGGCGCTCGCGGATCAGGTCCTGGTCACCCGGTGAAACGGCCCAGGCCAAAGGGCTGCACAGCGTTGCGACAAATGCGAAGCGCGCATAATTGCGCGCTGAGTGACGACGTACCGGCATACCTGTCCCTGGTGATCAAAGCGAAGTGGCGGGCATAGTAAGTGGCCGGCATATTGACGTCAATTTGCCATCACTCAGCTTTTTCGGAGATTCCGGTAGGAAGCTGCACAAGCGCCGATCCATGGTGCTTGTGCAGCCCTTCAGACGCCCTCCCAGGCAGGCATCTGATGGGTCTGCCTGATCAGGGCATTACAGGCGGGACATATTGCAACGTGGTGCCCAGTGCCCACAGCAACACCAGTACCAGGGGCACATGCACCAACAACTGCACGAACGAGAAGCCGATCAGGTCACGCGCCTTGAGCCCCAACACTCCCAGCAGCGGCAGCATGTAGAACGGGTTGATCAGGTTCGGCAGCGCCTCGGCGGCGTTGTAGATCTGCACCGCCCAGCCCAGGTGGTATTGCAGGTCGTTGGCCACCAGCATCACGTACGGCGCCTCGATGATCCACTTGCCACCGCCGGACGGAATGAAGAAGCCGAGCACCGCCGAGTAAACGCCCATCAGCAAGGCGTAGGTGTCATGGGTGGCGATCTGGGTGAAGAACAGCGAGATATGGTGGGCCAGGGTCTGGGCGTCCGCGCCCTTGACCTGGGTGAGGATGGCGGCGATCGAGCCGTACAGCGGGAACTGGATCAGCACCCCGGTGGTGGTCGGCACGGCGCGGGCCACGGCATCGAGGAAGCTGCGCGGGCGCCAGTGCAGCAAGGCGCCGAGCATGATGAACAGCAGGTTGTAGGTGTTCAGCCCGGAAATCGCGGTGATCGCCGGCTTGGTGGCGAACTCCTGGTACAGCCAGCCGGCGGCCAGGGCCACCAGCAGCAGGATCAGGATCGGGCTGTATTCCAGCCATTCACCCGGGCGCGTGCGCTGGGGCGAAGGCGGTGCGCTGAAGCTGGGGTCGACACCACAGTCCTGCGCGCTGCGGGCGCTGTTCGGGCCAGGCGCGGTGGCATAGGCGACGATCAGCGAGACGATCACCAGCGCGGCGAGCATCACCCCGGACTGCCAGAGGAAGATGGTCTCGGTGAACGGGATCACCCCGGTGATCGACAGGATCGACGGCGGCAGGCTGGCCGGGTTGGCCTGCAACTGCGCGGCCGACGACGACAGGCCCAGCGCCCACACCGCGCCCAGGCCCAGGTAGGCGGCGGCGCCGGCAGCGCGGTAGTCCATCTTCAGGTCGGTGCGGCGCGCCAGGGCGCGCACCAGCAGGCCGCCGAACACCAGCGACAGGCCCCAGTTGAGCAAGGAGGCGAGCATCGAGATCAGCGCCACCCAGCACACCGCCGAGCGGCCGTTCTTCGGCAGGCGCGCCAGGCGGTCGATCAGCCGGGCGGCGGGTGGCGAGCTGGCCACCACATAGCCGCCGATGACCACGAAGGCCATCTGCATGGTGAACGGGATCAGGCTCCAGAAGCCATCACCGAAGGCCTTGGCGGTGTCGGTGGGCTTGCCGCCCATGGCCAGGGCGCCGAGGGCCACCAGCATCACGGCCAGGGCGGCGAACACCCAGGAATCGGGGAACCAGCGTTCGGCCCAGTTGGAGCAGCGCAGGGCAAAGCGGGCGGAGCGGCTGTCTTGGATATCAGCGGCCACGATGTTTTCCTTTTTTGGTTTTATTGGTGGATTTTGCAACAGACAAGGCAAAGCCCTGTGGCAACGCAAGCGTGGAACGGGCTCGCCCCGCGACAGCGCCCGACCAGGCGATCGTGGCACCTGGGCTGACGTCATCGCGGGGCAAGCGCGCTCCCACAAGCCCCCTCAGGGGGATGTTGATTAGAAGGTCATTTCCTTGACATCGTCCGGCACGATCAGCTTGCCGGCAGTCTTCGCGACGATCTCCTCGACACTCACGCCCGGCGCGGTCTCGCGCAGGATGAAGGCGCCGTTTTCGATCTCCAGGTAGGCCAGGTCGGTCAGCACCTTGCGGATGCAGCCGGCACCGGTCAGCGGCAGGCTGCACTTGGGCAGCAGCTTGGACTCGCCGTCCTTGGAGGCATGGGTCATGGTGACGATGATGTTGTCGGCGCCGGCCACCAGGTCCATGGCGCCGCCCATGCCCTTGACCAGCTTGCCGGGGATCATCCACGAGGCGATGTTGCCCTCCACGTCCACTTCGAAGGCACCGAGCACGGTGAGGTCGACATGGCCGCCACGGATCATGGCGAAGGACTGCGCCGAATCGAAGATCGACGCGCCACGGCGGGCGGTGACGGTCTGCTTGCCGGCGTTGATCATGTCGGCGTCGATGGTGGCTTCGGTGGGGAACTCGCCCATGCCCAGCAGGCCGTTCTCCGACTGCAGCATCACTTCCATGCCGTCGGGCACGTAGTTGGCCACCAGGGTGGGGATGCCGATGCCGAGGTTGACGTAGTAGCCGTCCTTGAGTTCACGGGCGACGCGTTGCGCCATTTGTTCGCGGGTCAATGCCATGGTCAGGATCTCTTTGTTGTTCTTGAGGGCGGCGCTCAGGCCTTGACGGTGCGCTTTTCGATGCGCTTCTCGAAGGTGCCGACGATGACCCGGTCGACATAGATGCCCGGGGTGTGGATCTCGCTGGGCAGCAGCACGCCGGGCTCGACGATCTCTTCGACCTCGACCACGGTGATCTTGCCGGCGGTGGCGGCCAGCGGGTTGAAGTTCTGCGCGGTGTTGCGGTACACCACGTTGCCGTAGTGGTCGGCCTTCCAGCCTTTGACGATGGCGAAGTCGCCGGTGATGGACTCTTCGAGGATGTACTTGCGGCCGTTGAACTCGCGTACTTCCTTGCCTTCGGCGACCGGGGTGCCGTAGCCGGTGGCGGTGAAGAAGGCCGGGATGCCGGCGCCGCCGGCGCGCATTTTCTCGGCCAGGGTGCCTTGCGGGGTGAGCTCCACTTCGAGTTCGCCGCTGAGCAGCTGGCGTTCGAACTCGGCGTTCTCGCCGACGTAGGAGGCGATCATCTTGCGGATCTGCCGGTCCTCGAGCAGCACGCCCAGGCCGAAGCCATCGACGCCGCAGTTGTTGGAGACCACGGTCAGGCCCTTGACGCCACGGCGCTTGATTTCGGCGATGAGGTTCTCGGGGATGCCGCACAGGCCAAAGCCGCCGGCCAGCACGGTCATGTCGTCGGTCAGGCCCGCCAGGGCCTCTTCGTAAGTTGCTACACGCTTGTCCAGTCCGGCCATGCTCAGTCGCCTTTTGTAGTTGTTGGAACCGTACGGTCATCTTCACTGTAGTCGACTGATTTGTTAATTTTGTTTTCGTCATCGATTGATAACTTTTCCAAAACAAAGGGTCAGCCCCTCATGAACGTCAAGCAGCTGCGGGCCTTCGTCACCGTGGCCAAGTACCAGAGCTTCGCCCAGGCCGGCGAGCACCTGCACGTGTCGCAACCGGCCCTGAGCCTGACCATCAAGGCCCTGGAGGACAACCTCGGCGGCGCCCTGCTCACCCGCACCACCCGCAGCGTCAGCCTGACCCCCGAGGGCGAGGTGCTGCTGCCCCTGGCCAGGCGCCTGCTCGCCGACTGGGACGATACCGAGGAGATGCTGCGCCAGCGCTTCACCTTGCAACTGGGGCGGGTGTCGGTGGCGGCAATGCCGGCGTTCGCCGGCAACCTGCTGCCACGGTCGCTGAAGGTATTTCGCCAGCGCTACCCCAAGGTCAATGTCACCGTGCACGACGTGATCAACGAGCAGGTGCTGGAACTGGTGCGCCATCGCCGCGTCGAACTGGGCATCGGCTTCGAGCCTGAAAGCAGCGAGGCGCTGCGCTTCCACCCGTTGTACATGGACCGCTTCGTCGCCGTAGTGCCGGCCGACTCACCCCTTGCCCAGCAGCCCCAGGTGCGCTGGCAGGAGCTGCTGGCCGAGGACTTCATCGCCCTGCAGCGCCCATCGGCGGTGCGCCTGCTGCTCGAACAGCACCTGGCCGCCAACCATGGCAAGCTGGCGGTGGCCTTCGAGAGCCATCAACTGTCGACCATCGGCCGCATGGTCGCCAGTGGCCTGGGAGTCAGCGCGGTGCCGGCGCTGTGCATCGAGCAGATGCAGGAACTCGGCGCCCGTTGCGTGCCGCTGGTCGATCCCACCGTGGAGCGGCGCATCGGTGTGATCGCCCTGGGTGATCACAAGCTGTCCAAGGCCGCCGAGGCGCTGCTCGATGTGCTGCTGACCCATACCCATCCACAGGAGGTGACATGCGTTACGTGAATCTGGCGGGCTCCCGTGTTCCGGCCATCGGCCAGGGCACCTGGTACATGGGCGAAGACCCGGGCCGCAGGGGCGCCGAGGTGGCGGCCCTGCAACAAGGTATCGACCTGGGCCTGGGCCTGATCGACACTGCTGAGATGTACGCCGAGGGCGGCGCCGAACAGGTGGTCGGCCAGGCCATCGCCGGGCGTCGCGACCAGGTGTTCCTGGTCAGCAAGGTCTATCCGCACAATGCCAGCCGACGCGGTGTGCCGGCCGCCTGCGAGCGCAGCCTCCAGCGCCTGGGCACCGACTGCATCGACCTGTACCTGCTGCACTGGCGCGGCCAGTACCCGCTGGACGAGACGGTGGAAGCCTTCGAGCTGCTGATCGAGCAGGGCAAGATCCGCCGCTGGGGCGTGTCCAATTTCGACCTCGACGACCTGCGCGAACTGGATAACAGCGCCTGCGCCACCAACCAGGTGCTGTACAACCCGGCCGAGCGTGGCATCGAGTTCGACCTGCTGCCGTGGAGCCGCGAGCAGGGTTTGCCGATCATGGCCTACTGCCCGTTGGCCCAGGCCGGGCGCTTGCTGCGTCACCCGGTGATGACGCAGATCGCCGAGCGCCATGGGGCCACGCCGGCCCAGGTGAGCCTGGCCTGGGTCACGCGCAATGATGGGGTGATCGCGATTCCCAAGGCGGTGGATCCGCAGCATGTGCGCTTGAATGCGGCGGCGGCCGACCTGGTGCTTGCCGAAGAGGACCTGCAAGCCATCGAGCAGGCGTTCCCGGCTCCGACACGCAAGCAGCGACTGGCGATGGTCTGAGCTGCCTGCACGAGGGGCCGCGCTGCGGCCCTATCGCCGGCAAGCCGGCTCCCACACCGACCGCGCCGCCTTCAAGCCAAACGCCGTCCACCCTGTGGGAGCTGGCTTGCCAGCGATGAGGCCATTACAAGCTACACAAGACAGTTGTCCCCGCGGTAATCGCGCCGATCCGAAGCCAAGCGCCACACTAGTGAAAGTCCCGGCTGCGCACATCCAGCCCCTGCAACAATGGGCTGATGTCTTCCAGGCGCCGGGCGATCAGGTGCCGCACCCCGCTCTCCTGCTCCAGCCGCCCGTTCACCTTGAGCAACTTCGAACCTACCAGCTCGCGCCGTTGGCGCTCGGCCAGGTCGCGCCAGACCACCACGTTGACCATGCCATGCTCGTCCTCGAGGGTGACGAAGGTCACGCCACTGGCGGTCTGCGGGCGCTGACGCCCGACCACGATGCCGGCGACGGCGATGCTGTCGCCATGCTCGACCCCTGCCAGTTCCCTTGAACTGCGACACCCCAGCGCGCGCAAGCGTGTCCGCAACAGGGTCAGGGGGTGCGGCCCGAGGGTGGTGCCCAGGGTGCCGTAGTCGGCGGCCAGGTCTTCGGCAATGCTTGGTGCAGGCAAGGCCACCGCCTGTTCGAGCGTCGATTCAACCTCGGCGAACAACGGCAGTTGCGCCTGCACCGCCGCCACCTGCCAGCACGCCTGGTGGCGGTCGCCGGCCAGCCCGCGCAATGCCCCGGCGTCGGCCAGGCGCGCTCGGGCCCGGCTATCGAGCCCGGCGCGCAGGCACAGGTCCTCGACATCCCGCCAGGGGCGTTGCGCCCTCGCCTGCTCCAGGCGCCGGGCATCGTCTTCGCTGAAGCCGCGGATCTGGCGCAGACCCAGGCGGATGGCCAGTTCGTTCTCGCCCTGTGCCTCCAGAGTGCAATCCCACTCGCTATGGAACACATCCACCGGGCGCACCTCGATGCCCTGGCGGCGCGCCTCCTGCAGCAACTGGTCGGGGCTGTAGAAGCCCATTGGCCAGCTGTTGACCAGCGCACAGGTGAAGATTGCCGGCTCATGGCACTTGAGCCAGCTGCTGGCGTAGCACAAAAGGGCAAAGCTGGCGGCGTGGGACTCGGGGAAGCCGTAGCTGCCAAAGCCCTTGATCTGCTCGAAGATACGCTCGGCAAAGGCCAGCTCGTAGCCATTGCGCAGCATGCCCGCGATCAGCCGCTCGCGGTGCGGCTCCAGGCCGCCATGGCGCTTCCAGGCGGCCATGCTGCGACGCAGCTGGTCGGCCTCGCCGGGGCTGTAGTCGGCGGCGACCATGGCCAGCTCCATCACCTGCTCCTGGAACAGCGGCACGCCCAGGGTGCGCTCGAAAACGGCCTTGAGCTTTTCCGATGGGTAGGTGACCGGCTCCTGCTTCAACCTGCGGCGTAAATATGGATGAACCATGTCGCCCTGGATCGGCCCCGGACGGACGATGGCCACCTCGATCACCAGGTCGTAGAACTTCACCGGCTTGAGCCGGGGCAGCATGGCCATCTGCGCCCGCGACTCGATCTGGAACACGCCCATGGTCTCGGCCCGGCCGATCATGGCGTAGGTGGCCGGGTCTTCCTTGGGCAGGGTGGCCAGGGTGTACTCGCGCCCCCGGTGCCGGGCGATCAGGTCGAAGCAGCGGCGCAGCGCGCTGAGCATGCCCAGCGCCAACACGTCGACCTTGAGCAGGCCGACCATGTCCAGGTCGTCCTTGTCCCACTGGATCACCGTGCGCTCGGCCATCGCCGCGTTCTCTACCGGCACCAGCTGGTCCAGCGGCTGCTCGGAAATGACGAAGCCCCCCGGGTGTTGCGACAGGTGCCGGGGAAAGCCGATCAGCTCCCCCGCCAGCACCAGGATGCGCCGCAGCGACGGGCTGTGCGCATCGAACCCGGCCTCGGCCAGGCGAGCGGCATCCGGGATGCGGTCGCTCCAGCGCCCACAGCACTTGGCCAGGGCGTCCACCTGGTCGGGAGGGAGGCCGAGCACCCGCGCCACATCGCGCACCGCGCCGGCGGCGTGGTAGCTGCTGACCACCGCGGTGAGCGCCGCACGGTGCCGACCGTAGCGCTGGAACACGTACTGGATCACCTCTTCGCGACGCTCATGCTCGAAATCCACGTCGATGTCCGGCGGCTCGTTGCGCTCGCGGGAAAGGAAGCGTTCGAACAGCAGGCGGTGTTCCATCGGGTCGAGTTCGGTGATGCCGAGAACGAAACACACCACCGAGTTGGCCGCCGAGCCGCGCCCCTGGCAGAGGATGCGCTGGCGGCGGGCGAAGGCGACGATGTCGTGGACGGTGAGGAAGTAGCTTTCGTAGCCCAGTTCCTCGATCAGCGCCAGCTCCCGCTCCAGCACCGTGCGCACCTTGTCGCTCGGGCCCTGGGGCCAACGCTCGGGCAGCCCTCGCCGGCACAACTCGCGCAGCCAGCTGGCCGGGGTCTGCCCCTCGGGCACCAGCTCACGCGGGTATCGGTATTGCAACTGCGACAGATCGAACGTGCAGCGCGCCGCGACCTGTGTGGTCTGCGCGAGCAGATCGTCGGGGTACAGCTCGCGCAACTGCACAAGCGACCTCAGGTGACGCTCGCCATTGGCGAACAGGTACCGCCCCGCCTCAGCGACCGCGCAATGTTCGCGGATGGCGGTCATGCAGTCCTGCAGCGCCCGCCGTCCGCGCACGTGCATGTGCACATCGCCGCAGGCCACCAGCGGAAGATCCAGCCGCGCCCCTAGCGCGCGCAGGTAGGCCAGGCGCTGGGCGTCGTCGGCCCCGCGGTGCAGGTGCAGCGCCAGCCACAGGCGCCCGGCGAACAGGGACTGCAACCAGGCCCCGGCGCTGTCGCCCGGCTCGGCCACCCACAGCGCCAGCAAGCCCTGGTGATGGGCCTCCAGGTCCTCGACGAGCAACTGATAGCTGCCCTTCTGCGAACGCCGCCGGGCGCGGGTGATCAAGGCGCAGAGGCTCTGGTAGCCGGCCAGGTCCTGTGCCAGCAGGACCAGCTTCGGTCCCTGATGCACCCTCACCTCGCTACCGACGATCAGCCGCACCTGATGCTGCTTCGCCGCCTGCCAGGCCCGGACGATGCCCGCCAGGGTGCATTCGTCGGTGATCGCCAGGGCCTGGTAACCCTGCTCGCGGGCGCGGCGGAACAGCTCGTCGGCACTGGAGGCGCCACGCTGGAAGCTGAAGTTCGACAGGCAGTGCAGCTCGGCGTAGCCCGGGGCGCTCATGCGAACCAGCCTTGCAGCCACAACGGTCCAGGGGCCGCGAGGTCGCGGAAGGCCCAGCCATGCAGGCCATCACGGGTTTCGATGCGGTAGTAGTCGCGCCGCACATCACCACCGTCCCACCAGCCGGACTCGATACGCTCGGCCTGCCCGAGCAGTTGCAGGCCGGTCTCGGACAGCGCCTGAGGCACCGGCAGCAGCCAGCCGGGGCGCCGACCGGGGGCCATCACCAAATGGCCCTGCCCGCCCTGCTCCCCCCCTTGCCAGGCGCACTCGGGGCGATGATCGGCCTCGGCGCGCAAGCCCTTGACCGCGTCATCGCCCAGCCGCGCGCGCAGGCGCTCGCGCAGTTGGTCCCAGGGCTGGGCCTGCTGCGCACGCGGGTCGAACAGCGCCTGGCGCTGGGGCAAGAACGGTGGCAGGTCGGCGGCCAGCAGCCGCAGGTTGCGCACCGGCGCCGGGATGCGCAGCGGCTCCAGGCGGCCACGGGCAAGCTCGAACAAGAGTGAGGCGTCGCGCTCGGCGGCCAGCAGGCCGACCTTGAGCACGGTGTCGGCGCCTTCGGCATGCTCAAGGTGCAACTCGAACCGCTGCACGCCACAGTCACGCCCGGCGAGGAAAGCCGCCAGGTCGTGGATAAGACGACGCAGGGGGAACAGCAGCGCCTGGTGCGACTCGACGTCGAAGTTCAGCTCCAGCCGCGCCTCGAAACGGTCGGGCGGCTGGTAGAAATCCAGTCCCAGGCTACGCAGGCCGAGCAGTTGGTCCAGGTGCAACTGCACCTGGGCGCTGAAACGCCTGGCCAGGGCATCACGGGGCAGCGCCAGCACTTGCCCGAGGCGGCGCAGGCCCATGCGGGCGAAGGCTTCGGCTGCCTCGCCGGGCAGGCCGACACGCTCGACGGGCATCTCGAGCAAGGCGGCGCGGGTCGCCTGCGGGCAGGTCAGCGCCAGGCCATCATGGCCATTGGCGAGCATTCTCGCCGCCACCGGGTTGCTGGCCAGCACGATGCGCTGACGCAAGCCGAGTGCCGCCAGTTCCTGGCGCAGGCGCGCCTCGAACGACGGCCACGGGCCGAATAGTTGCAGGCTCGAGCCCACCTCCAGCAGCAACGCACGGGGATAGTGCAGGCTGACCTGGGCACTGAAACGGTAGGCCCAGGCCGCGAGCAACTGCTGCAACTGCTCGATACGCGCCGGCTCGACCTCGACGCAAGCGAAACCGTCGGCCAGGGCGCGGGCGGCGGTCAGGGCCTGGCCGGCGCGCAGGCCCAGCGCACTGGCCGCCGGGTTGACCGCCCGCAGCACCCGGCGCTGGGGCGGCCCGCCAAGCAGCACCAGCGGCGCCTCGGGGTCGTCGCGCTCGCGCAGGGCAGTGTCCAGCGCCAGCTGGGGTAACAGGATGCAGGCCCAGAGCATGGCGCATCACTCCTGCCCTGGGCAGGCGATGGGTGCGGCAGGTGGCAGGCCGCCCCGGCACTTGAGCACGCGCCACTGTGCCGGGCGCAGGTCGAGGGCGATGCGCAGGGCGGCGGGCGAAGGATTCAGCGCGGCCTGTCGCGAGCGACAGGCGAACGCCAGCGCGTTGCCGGTTTCCGCGGCCACTTGCAAACGCCGCAGCGCCCGATCATCGGCACGCTCCGGCCAGCACAACACCGCGGCGCAACTGCCCGAGCGCAGGCATTGTTCGGCCGCCCACAGGGCATCGCCGGCCTCGGCGTCGACCTGCACCAGCCAGCGCAGGTCGACCCCGGCAGCCTGCCAGGCCGGTGCATAAGGGATGAACGGCGGCGCCACCAGCACCACCCGCTGCCCTTCCCCGCTGAGCCGGGCAAGCGTAGGCCAGAGCAACTGCAACTCACCGCAGCCGGGGCTGGCCAGCAGCAGCTCGCTGAGCGACGCCGCCGGCCAGCCGCCTTCCGGCAGCCGATCATCGAGGGCGGCATGCCCGGTGGGCTGCAGGCCCTGCGGGCGCGCCTGGGCCTGCCGCCCGCGCCATACCTGGCGCTGATCGAGCAGCCGGTCGAGTTCGACCACCGCGCCCATCAGTCACGCCTCAGCAAGCCGCAGAACACGCCTTCAATGAAGAACTCGCGCTCGGGGCTCACATCGATGGGGGCATAGGCCGGGTTACGCGGCAGCAGGCGATAGCCGTCGCGGGTGCGCTGCAGGCGCTTGATGGTCACCTCGCCGTCGAGCCGGGCGACCACGATCTGCCCGTCGCGGGCCTCGCCCTGCTGGCGAATGCCGACCAGGTCACCGTCGAAGATGCCGTCGTCGACCATCGAGTCGCCGCGCACCTTGAGCAGGTAGTCGGGGGTACGCCGGAACAGGCTGGGGTCGAGCAGCAACTGCTCGTGGATGTCGAGGTCGGGCCCGATCGGCGCACCGGCGGCGACCTGGCCGAGCACCGGCACTTCGAGGATCTCGGGCCGACGCAGCGGCTCGGCCAGGCGGATACCCCGCGCCTGGTTGGGCGTGACATCGATGAAGCCACCCTGGCTCAGGGCAGTGATGTGCTTGCGCGCCACGCTGCGCGAGGCAAAACCGAAGCGCTCGGCGATGTCGGCCAGCGACGGTGGCTGGCCTTGATCGGTGATGCGCTCACGGATGAATTCGAGGATGGCGCGGCGTTTGGGGGATAAATTGTCCATGGAGCACATTTGTACTCCTTTCCGCAAAAACTGAACAGAGCCCTTCGTCGCCGGCCTTCCTCGCCCAGGCTCAGTAACGAATGGACAAGGCGATCGCCTCGTTTGGCGTCTGGTGTTTCTCCAGTAGCGCGAGTACGTCCTTCTTCAGTTGCGCCTGCTTGTCGATCAACGGCAAGTCGCGGAACTTGTAGTCCAGGTCGGCATAGCTTTCGGATACACCAGCATTGAGGTGGTTCTTGCCGAAGGTGTGCACGATGTGCTTGGACTTCCAGATGTCGTACTGGCTGAACACCTGCTCTGGCGGCAGGTGCTTGGCGACGGCGAACGGCAGCCGGGTCAGCAGGCAGTAGTTCATCTTGTACTTGTGGAACTGGTAGTGCTCCAGGGAGTGGACGAACGACACGTACCAGATATAGGTGGCGATCACTTCGATGTTGAAGGCCTTGTCATTGGCCTGGCACGGCAGGTTGACATAGCGGCACAGCTCGGCGACCCAGTTGTTGATGTAGGGTTCGGAGCCGTCGCGCAGCAGGTCGTCGTAACTGGCCGTGACGAACTTCAGCACCGCCGCGTAGTAGTCGCGGTACTGGGCGTTGAGTGCGTGCTGGCCATTGAGGTACTGGTCGAACGGGATGGCGAACTTGATCTCGAATTTCTGGGTCAGTGCCTGGTCTTCGGTTTCACGCTTGTTGTACATGTTCAGGGCGTTTTCATAGCCGACCTTGTAGAAGGTCTGCGCCGAGTAGTAGCCGATGCAGCTGTAGAGGAACTTGTCGGCGATACCGGTGGTTTCACGCAGCGACAGCGGCGATTCCTTGAACTGGTGGTTGAGCATCAGGATATAGGCAGTGTGCGGGTCCATCAGCTTGTGGAAGTTGGAGCCCTTGGGCACCAGGTTGAACAGGAACGCCGCGCCCATTTCGGCGAAGAACAGGTGATGGTGCAGGTGCGCGCCGAGAATGAAGAACACCATGGTGTTCGACATGAAGTACACCTTGGCCAGGTCCCAGTGCGGCTCGCCCGGGCCGACGCTGAAGCCGTCGCGCAGGGTGATGCGCATACTGTCGGTGGCGAAGTCCTGGGCGATGGAAATGCTGGCCACGTCGAACACCGAGCTGGACAGGCGGATCTCGCGGGTGAAATCACGCATGTCGAAGGTCGACACACCATCGACCGTCTGCAGGTAGTGGGTGATCTGCGACGACATCAGGAAGACTTTCAGGTCCTCGTCGGAAATCGCCGTCGGTTGCGGGAACTGGCCCAGCGGTACTTTGTAGTAGTCGCGGTTGGCCTTGATGATCGACTGGATGTAGTTGTGGTAGACCTTGTCTTTTCTCCAGCGATAGACCAGTTCGGCGGGCAGTTTCCTGGGGATGTAGCCCATGTGGTAGTCAGTGCCCGGGATCGGCGTGCTCTCCATCGAGATGGAGTCGCGGTTGTAGTGGCGGTAGCCAAAGTAGCGAGGCAGCAGCCATTTCAGCTGCACCCACTTCCAGGCCAGGAAACTGGCGCTGAGGTTGATCGCGTACAACGACAGCAGCAACGGCACGAACTTCACGTAATACAGGCCGATGTACACATGCTTCAATGGCTCGGCGCGGGTCTTGCTCATCAACAGGATCACCGGGCTGGCGGTGATGAAAAACGCCAGCAGGATAACTTCCAACATGCTTCAAACTCCTTGTTCGATCGCTTTGTTCTTCTTGCGGCTTGCGCCGTAGCTGTACAGGCAGACGCCTGTGAAAATCACGTTGACCACGCTCCAGGCGAGCGCGGCGTCGGGGCTGTACCAGGTCGTCAGGTCGAAGGCCGGCAGGTTCATCAGCGGGGTGTCGCCGGCGATGGTGCGCACGAACAGGTAGAAGCCGAAGGTGTAGGCGCGGGCCTGGAAGTACAGGTCGGTGCGGCGCAGGAGCAAGGCGTAGGCCACCGGCGCCAGCAACAGCGGCAGTGCGTAGCCGAAGGTGGTGATCCGCGCCGAGTACAGGAAGCACAGGTTCCAGGTGGTGTACAGGAAGGGCCAGTAGGCCGGGACGCGCACCACGAAGTCACTGTGGCGGCCAGAGATCTCCCAGTGCTGGCGCGAGTACGGCAGGCACAGGATCAGGCCCACGGCGGCGACGATGTTGAGGACGTTGCCGGTTTGCCAGTCGATCACCGAAGCTTCGATGATGTTCAGCACGATCACCACGTAGATCAGCTTGTAGATGAAGCCCTCGATCCTCGGTCGGTACCGGGCATAGGCCAGGAAGCACATCGGCAGCAGCACGCTGATGGTCTTGATGCGCATGAACAGGTTGGCGTTCGGCACCAGCAACGCCGGCAGCGACAGGACGAAGAAGGTCAGGCCCACCAGGCGGTAGCGCCGGAACAGCTCGGCGACCAGCAGGAAGGCCGCGAAAAAGGCCAGCATCAACAACAATGTGTTCGGCATGAGGTGTTTCCCTACTCATTCATGGATCGACGTGGGGCAGGCGCGAATACCGGGCACGGCAAAGCCTGCCGCGCGCGGCGCCAGGCCAGAGGCCTGGGGCCGTGGAGCATTGGACGGATGACGTGGGTATCAGGTGTTTGCCAAGGGGGCCGCGACGCGGCCTGGTTCAAGCCTTGCCGAGCACGTGGGCCTCAGCCTCAAGCCATTTCCTGATGGCTTCGGGCATCGGCGCGGTAGTGGGTTCGACCTTGAGCTTTTCGGCGATCACCGCGTTGGCGACCAACCCTTTACGGCCGACCCAAGCGCCCTTGGAATAGCCAGTCACCACCACTTCACCGGCGCGATTGAAGAAGGTGTACTGGAAGTACGTCCAGTTTTCGTCGAGGCAGCAGATACTGAAGTCGGCGGTGTACTGTTCGAACATGGAAAGTTGCTTTTTATAGACAACCAGATTGCCGCCGAGCATGGGTTTCCAGCCCAACTTAAAAGCCGGAATGAGAATTTTCGCACGCAGGCAAAGTTCCAACATGAACAAATCGGCAATCGTCATGTAACGGCCATTGTTCATATGTTTATTGATGTCTATATCGTTCGGCCAGACCCGCAGCGTGCGCTGCAACGTGTCGGTCAGAGCCATAGGCGGCTTGAGGAAGCCACGCAGGACAGCCAGCAACAGACGGATGTAGAGATTCATCCGATTATCCCTCCCTAGGATTTTTATTATCGTTCCCTGTTCGCTCACCCGTTATTTATTCAGGTGAGCGCAAGCGGCGCGTTGCAGGCCTGCTTGTTTGATTGCGCAGCGGGGCGAAAGCTAACAGCTTTCTCCAGAAGCAACCAGTGGCCACAACCTCATTTGAAGGGAAAAACGCAACTGAATAACCAGTCACGTTTGGACTTTATATCCGTTTGATGCTGAAACGTTTGTCTGTTGCTAAAAAATATATTCGCGCGATTCGCCTTAGTCGTTGCGCAGTGCCTCGCGCAGCGCATCGGGTAGCGCAACCGGTTGTTTGCTCTCGGGGCAGACGCATACCTGGGTCATGCTGGCGCGGAAACACACCTCGCCGCCGGCGCCGCGCGCCTCCACGGCGAAACTGAACGACGTGCTCCCCAGCGGCCCGCTGCTGACTTGCACATGGATCAGATCATCCCAGGCCATCGGCGCGAGGAACTCGATGGACAATGCTCGCGCCGGCGGCATGACCCCCATTGCGAACAGCTTGCGCAGACCTTCGCCGCCCAGTCGATGGGAGAGAAACTCGTGGATCGCCTCGATGACGAAGTAACTGATGCGTGGTGTATAGACGATCCCGGCAGGGTCGCAATCGCCAAACAGGATCTTGCGGGGGGTGGTGAACGGCATTTCGTGGATGCTCCTTGCTGAGGATGCCTGGCCGGCGATAGTAACCTTTCATTGTGTTGTGTGCGGATCGGCCAGTGGTTGGCGAAGGGCTTATCGCATCTGTGAATCTTGCGCACTTTCAAATGCCGATGACTTAAGATGCTGCTGAATGGTTTCTCCTCCCCTAAGGATGCCCGATGCTGACCGCCCTGCTGTTCGACCTCGATGGAACCCTCACCGACACCGACACCCTGCACTTGCAAGCCTTCCGCAAGCTGCTGCACGACCACGACGGCCGAGAGCTCACCCAGGAGCAGTTCAACACCCAGGTCAGCGGCCGCTCCAACGGCCTGCTGTTCGCCGAGCTGTTCCCTCAGGCCGATGCCGTCCACCGCCAGGCCCTGGCCGAACGCAAGGAGGCGTTGTTCCGCGACCTGTCGCCAAGCCTGACGCCAATGCCCGGCCTGCTGCGCCTGCTGGCACATGCCGAGCGGCACGGCATCGGCATGTGCGTGGTGACCAACGCGCCGCGCCTGAACGCCGAGCACATGCTCGGGGCCATGGGCCTGGGCGAGCGTTTCGCCCATGTCCTGGTCGCCGATGAACTGGCACGGCCCAAGCCAGATCCACTGCCCTACCTCACCGGGCTGCAGTGCCTGCAGGCCGAGGCTGGGCAGGCGCTGGCATTCGAGGACTCGCTGCCAGGCGTCAAGGCGGCGGTCGATGCGGGCATCTTCACCGTGGGCCTGGCCACTACCCAGCCGGCCGAACGGCTGCTGGAGGCCGGGGCGCAGTTGGTGATCGAGGATTATGACGATCCGCGCCTGTGGGGCCTTATCGCGCGGATGCAAGCCACTGCCTGAGCCATTGGGAGCAAGCGCGTAAACAAGGCACATCGGCCGCGAAACGAAGCTGGCGTTGCTCATGCCAAGCATGATCATTGCACTCACGCAAAGACCCGACTGCGTCGTTAAATATTATTGACCTCAGCCCCTGCCAAACCCTTGTCGCCAAAGGCCCCGCCGGCCCCAAGCCCCCGAAAAACGGCGCCTGGACGCTGCGCCACTCGTTTGACATATCGAACGGCTCTGGCAAGCTATGAGTCAGGCCCCGACCGACATCGCCTGCATGGCGAGCCGGCAGTGCTCGGGGCTTCAGGCAGCACTACAAGGCCCCGGCCGTGCGCCTGCACAACAACGACAGGCATGACCTGTCTCAAGGTGACATATGTCCAACAGCAACATTGGCAACAAGCAACCTTCCCTGCGCAAACCCGTCGTCCTGATGACCATGGGCAGCCAAGAGCGCAAAGGCCATGACTATCAGGTCATGACCCACAAATACATCTCCCCGCTGGTCGAGTTCGCCGGTTGTGTCCCGGTCCTGGTGCCCACCTGCTGCGGCGTCGAAGACCTCGAGACCTACCTGGACATGGCCGACGGCGTATACCTGACCGGTGCCGGCAGCAACATCGACCCGGCCCTCTACGGCCAGGACAACCAGACGCCCGGCAAGGGCCAGGACAAGGACCGCGACCTGTTCGACATCCCGCTGGTCAAGGCGGCGATCAAGCGTGGCCTGCCGATCTTCGGCATCTGCCGTGGCATGCAGGAAATCAACGTGGCCCTTGGTGGCGACATCTACCAGAAGGTCTACGCCGAGCCAGGCTTCAACGACCACCGGGAAAACCCGGAAGATCCGGTCGAGGTCCAGTACGCCCAAGTGCATGGCGTGAAGATCAAGCCGGGCAGCTGGCTGCGTGACACCCTTGGCAGCGACGAAATTCGCGTCAACTCGCTGCACGGCCAGGGCCTGCGCAACCTGGGCGCCGGCATCGAGCCGATCGCCCATGCCGAGGATGGCCTGGTCGAGGCGATCCACGCCCCGAGCATCTCGCCCTTCCTGTTCGCGGTGCAGTGGCACCCGGAGTGGCAGGCGGCGAAGAACCCCGACTCGATCAAGATGTTCCAGGCCTTCGGCGACGCCTGCCGCGCCCAGGTCCGCAAGTCCCAGGTCAAGCGCAACCAGGCCGCCTGACCCTCTGAAGCTTCGTTAGCTTTGATCGCGGGGCGGCGCAAGGTCGCCCCCGTTTCCCACGGTCACCCTCTGCTGGTCCCAGAACACCTCCCGTGGAAGCGGGCGGCGGGCTTGTGCCTGTCTCCGCGATCTTTTTTCCTTCCCTCAAGAGATACGATGACTTGAAAAAGTCGTCTCGCCTGCATTGGCCTCATCGCGGATGAATCCGCGCCTACAGATTCGCGCGATCCTGTAGGAGCGGATTCATCCGCGATGAGGTCACCCGTCCCGTGCGTCCAAAAAATTCCATGTCCAGGGTCTAGTCATCTCAATAGTTGTACGATAACTTACCTCTCACCTTGGTACCTCCTCCTTCCAAGCGCCACAGGATGCCTACAACAATGAATCCACAAGAACTGCAATCCATCCTCTCCCACGGCCTGCTGTCGTTCCCCGTCACCGACTTCGACGCGGCCGGCGACTTCAACCCCGCAGGCTATGTCAAACGCCTGGAATGGCTCGCCCCGTATGGCGCCAGCGCGCTGTTCGCCGCCGGTGGCACCGGCGAGTTCTTCTCCCTGGCTGCCAGCGAGTACAGCCAGGTGATCAAGACCGCCGTCGACACCTGCGCCACCTCGGTACCGATCCTCGCCGGTGTCGGCGGCTCGACCCGCCAGGCCATCGAATACGCCAAAGAGGCTGAACGCCTGGGTGCCAAAGGCCTGCTGCTGCTGCCCCACTACCTCACCGAAGCCAGCCAGGACGGCGTCGCCGCCCATGTCGAGGCGGTGTGCAAGGCGGTGAACATCGGCGTGGTGGTCTACAACCGCAACGTCTGCCGGCTGAACGCCGACCTGCTGGAACGCCTGGCCGAGCGCTGCCCGAACCTGATCGGCTACAAGGACGGCCTGGGCGACATCGAGCTGATGGTGTCGATTCGTCGCCGCCTGGGCGATCGTTTCAGCTACCTGGGTGGCCTGCCCACCGCCGAGGTGTATGCTGCGGCGTACAAGGCGCTCGGAGTGCCGGTGTATTCGTCGGCGGTGTTCAATTTCGTGCCCAAGACCGCGATGGACTTCTACCACGCCATCGCCCGCGACGATCACGCCACCGTGGCCAAGCTGATCGACGACTTCTTCCTGCCGTACCTGGACATCCGCAACCGCAAGGCCGGTTACGCCGTGAGCATCGTCAAGGCCGGGGCGAAGCTTGCCGGTTATGACGCGGGCCCCGTGCGCACGCCGCTGACCGACCTCACCGCGCAGGAGTACGAGATGCTCGCCGCGCTGATGGACAAGATGGGCCCGCAATAAGCGAGCACCCCGCGGCCTGCCAAAGCCGCCGCCGGAGCAGGGACGCCCCGCTCCGGCCTACAACCAATCCCCGTATAAAAATAACGAGTGGGAGTAACCAGCATGCAAGCGACGCAAAAGACGCATGTACGCTACCTGATCCTGTTGATGCTGTTCCTGGTGACCACCATCAACTACGCCGACCGCGCCACCATCGCCATCGCCGGCTCCAGCCTGCAGAAAGACCTGGGCATCGACGCGGTCACCCTCGGCTATATCTTCTCCGCCTTCGGCTGGGCCTACGTGGCCGGGCAGATCCCCGGCGGCTGGCTGCTCGACCGCTTCGGCTCGAAGAACGTCTACGCCTTCAGCATCTTCACCTGGTCGCTGTTCACCCTGCTGCAGGGCTTCGTCGGCGGGCTGCCGGTGGCCTGGGCGGTGGTCACGCTGTTCACCCTGCGCTTCCTGGTGGGCTTTGCCGAAGCGCCGTCGTTCCCCGGCAACGCGCGGATCGTCGCGGCCTGGTTCCCCACCCAGGAGCGCGGCACCGCCTCGGCGATCTTCAACTCGGCGCAGTACTTCGCCACCGCGCTGTTCGCCCCGATCATGGGCTGGATCGTCTTCACCTTCGGCTGGGAACATGTATTCGTGGTCATGGGCGCGCTGGGTATCGTGTTCTCGGCGGTGTGGATGAAGACCATCTACAACCCGCGCCAGCACCCACGCATAGGCCAGGCCGAACTCGAGCATATCGAACAGAACGGCGGCCTGGTGGACATGGACCAGAAACGCGGCGGCGACGGCCCGAAATGGGGCTACATCAAGCAGCTGCTGACCAGTCGCATGCTGCTGGGCGTCTACCTCGGCCAGTACTGCATCAACGCCATCACCTACTTCTTCCTTACCTGGTTCCCGGTGTACCTGGTGCAGGAGCGCGGCATGACCATCCTCAAGGCCGGCTTCATCGCCTCGCTGCCGGCGGTATGCGGCTTCATCGGCGGGGTGCTGGGCGGGGTGCTGTCGGATTGGCTGCTGCGCCGCGGCAACTCGCTGACCTTCTCGCGCAAGCTGCCGATCGTCTGCGGCCTGCTGCTGTCGACCACCATGGTGTTCTGCAACTACGTCGAGGCCGAGTGGATGGTGGTCGGCTTCATGACCCTGGCGTTCTTCGGCAAGGGCATCGGCGCCTTGGGCTGGGCGGTGGTCGCCGACACCTCGCCCAAGCAGATCGCCGGCCTGTCGGGCGGGCTGTTCAACACCTTCGGCAACATCGCCTCGATCACCACGCCGATCGTCATCGGCTACATCATCAGCGCCACCGGTTCGTTCAAATGGGCCCTGGTATATGTGGGCGCCAACGCCCTGGTGGCGGTGTTCAGCTACCTGGTGATCGTCGGCCCGATCAAGCGCATCGAGCTCAAGGAACCGCCCAAGTGCGAACCTGCGCCAGACGCCGAACTGGCCCGCCAGTAAGCCGGACACGTCGGCGCCCAACGGCGCCGGCGACAGCACCACGCCTGAGAGACAAGACAAGAAGGGCCTGACCATGCAGTTGATCGAACATTCCGAGTCGCCCCGCTACGTGCGCCTGCACCCCGACGACAACGTCGTGGTGGTGGTCAACGACGGCGGCCTGGGCGAAGGCGCGCGCTTTGCCGATGGCCTGACCCTGGTCGAGGGCGTACCGCAGAGCCACAAGGTCGCTACCGTGGACATCCGCAAGGGCGAGGCGGTGCGCCGCTATGGCCAGGTCATCGGCCATGCCCTGGCAGACCTGCGCCAGGGCAGTTGGGTCAAGGAAGATCAACTGGCGATGCCGGCCGCGCCCGAGCTTGCCAGCCTGCCACGCTGCGACGCCGTGCCCGCCGCCCTGCCGCCGCTCGACGGCTTCACCTTCGAGGGCTACCGCAACGCCGATGGCACGGTCGGCACCCGCAACATCCTCGGCATTACCACCACCGTGCAGTGCGTGACCGGCGTGCTCGACCACGCGGTCAAGCGTATCCGCGCCGAACTGCTGCCCCGCTATCCCAATGTCGACGATGTGGTCGCCCTCACCCACAGCTACGGCTGCGGCGTGGCGATCAACGCCCGCGACGCCTACATCCCGATCCGCACCGTGCGCAACCTGGCGCGCAACCCCAATCTTGGCGGCGAGGCGCTGGTCATCAGCCTGGGCTGCGAAAAGCTCCAGGCCGGCCAGGTGATGCACGACGGCGATCCGTCCGTGGACCTCAGCGAGCCGTGGCTGTACCGCCTGCAGGATGCGACGTTGGGCTTCGGCGAGATGATCGAGCAGATCATGGCCCTGGCCGAGACCCGCCTGAAAAAGCTCGACCAGCGCCGCCGCGAGAGCGTGCCGGCCAGTGAACTGATCCTCGGCATGCAGTGCGGCGGCAGCGACGCCTTCTCCGGCATCACCGCCAACCCGGCGCTGGGCTATGCCGCCGACCTGTTGGTGCGCGCAGGCGCGACGGTGCTGTTCTCGGAAGTCACCGAGGTGCGCGACGCCATCTACATGCTCACCTCCCGCGCCGAAACGCCGGAGGTCGCCGAAGCATTGGTGCGCGAAATGGACTGGTACGACCGCTACCTGCAGCAGGGCGCCGCCGATCGCAGCGCCAACACCACGCCGGGCAACAAGAAAGGCGGCTTGTCCAACATCGTCGAAAAAGCCCTGGGCTCGATCGTCAAGTCCGGCAGCGCCGCGATCCAGGGCGTGCTCGGGCCCGGCGAGCGGGTAACGCGCAAGGGCCTGATCTTCTGCGCCACCCCGGCCAGCGACTTCGTCTGCGGCACCTTGCAGCTGGCGGCCGGGATGAACCTGCATGTGTTCACCACTGGCCGCGGCACGCCCTATGGCCTGGCCATGGCGCCGGTGGTCAAGGTGTGCACCCGCAGCGAGCTGGCCCAGCGCTGGCCGGACCTCATCGACATCGACGCCGGGCGCATCGCCAGCGGCCGGGCGAGCATCGAGGAGCTGGGCTGGGAGCTGTTCCATTACTACCTGGACGTGGCCAGCGGCCGCAGGCAGACCTGGGCCGAACAGCACGGGCTGCACAACGACATCACCCTGTTCAACCCGGCGCCCATCACCTGACGAAGCCTGCCTGGGCCCCTTCACCGACAACACGCCCCCCTGTGGGAGCCGGCTTGCCGGCGAAACGAGTGCGTAGCACTCGCCCAGGCCCTGAACCCAGCCATTCATCTACAGGAGCATTCCATGCCCGAAATCCTCGGCCACAACTTCATCGCCGGCCAGCGCAGCGCCCTTGGCCCGCAACGCCTGCACAGCCTCGACGCCACCAGCGGTGAAGCCCTGCCCTACAGCTTCGCCCAGGCCACCGAGGGCGAAGTCGACCGTGCCGCCCGCGCCGCCGCCGACGCCTTCAGCGCGTTCCGCCAACTGCCCCCGGCCCGCCGCGCCGAGTTCCTCGAAGCCATCGCCGCCGAACTGGACGAACTCGACGACCACTTCGTCGCCATCGTCTGCCGTGAAACCGCCCTGCCCGCCGCGCGCATCCAGGGCGAGCGCGGCCGCACCAGCGGCCAGATGCGCCTGTTCGCCCAGGTGCTGCGTCGCGGCGACTACCTCGGTGCGCGCATCGACCTGGCGCTGCCCGAGCGTCAGCCGCTGCCCCGGGTGGACATCCGCCAGATGCGCATCGGGGTCGGCCCGGTGGCGGTGTTCGGTGCCAGCAACTTCCCGCTGGCCTTCTCCACCGCCGGTGGCGACACCGCCGCGGCCCTGGCCGCCGGCTGCCCGGTGGTGTTCAAGGCCCACAGCGGCCATATGGCCACCGCCGATCTGGTGGCCTGCGCCATCCTGCGCGCCGCCGACCGCACCGGCATGCCCAAGGGCGTGTTCAACATGGTGTTCGGCGGTGGTGTCGGCGAATGGCTGGTCAAGCACCCGGCCATCCAGGCCGTCGGCTTCACCGGCTCGTTGAAGGGCGGCGACGCGCTGTGTCGCATGGCCGCCGAGCGGCCGCAACCAATTCCGGTGTTCGCCGAGATGTCCAGCATCAACCCGGTGATCGTCCTGCCCGGCGCCCTGGCCAAGCGCGGCGAGGCCATCGCCCGCGAACTGGCAGGCTCGGTGTGCCTGGGCGCCGGCCAGTTCTGCACCAATCCCGGGATGGTCATCGGCTTGCAGTCCCCAGGCTTCAGCCAACTGCTGGGCGAGTTGGGCCAGCACCTGGATCAGCAGGCCGGGCAGACGTTGCTCAATGCCGGCGGCCTGCGCAGTTATGTCGGCGGCCTGGAGCATCTGCAGGCCCACGCCGGCATCCAGCATCTGGCGGGGCAGCCGCAGCAAGGCGATCAGGCCCGCGCCCAGCTGTTCAAGGCTGACGCTCGCCTGCTGGTGGAGGCCGACCCGTTGCTGCAAGAGGAAGTGTTCGGCCCGGCCACGGTAGCCGTGGAGGTCGCCGACGAGGCGCAGTTGCGCGCCGCCCTGCTTGGCCTGCGCGGCCAGCTCACCGCCACGCTGATCGGCGAGCCGGACGACCTCGAGGCCTTTGCCTGGCTGGTGCCGCTGCTCGAAGAGAAGGTCGGGCGCATCCTGGTCAATGGCTACCCGACCGGGGTCGAGGTGTGCGACGCCATGGTCCATGGCGGGCCTTACCCGGCGACCTCGGACTCCCGTGGCACTTCGGTGGGAACGCTGGCGATCGATCGCTTCCTGCGCCCGGTGTGCTACCAGAACTACCCGCAGGCTTTGCTGCCGGAGGCGTTGCGCGATGGCAACCCACTGGACGTGCGGCGCCTGGTTAATGGGCGGTGGTCCGACAGGGCGATTTGAGCGCCCTGAAAGCGTCACTTGGGGCTGCTACGCAGCCCATCGCCGGCAAGCCGGCTCCCACAGGGATGGCGCTTGGCTGTGAGGTCGCGCGGTCGGGGTGGGAGCCGGCTTGCCGTGGCGACGAACCGCGGCGATGGGCCGCGAGCGGCCCCTACCAAGGTGATCAGCCCCGCTGCGCCTCGGCCTCTTCATGGGCCTGGCGCAGGCGTTCGCGGCTGTTGCTCAGGTGCATGCGCATGGCCATCTTGGCGCCTTCGCTGTCGCGCCGGGCGATAGCCTCGTAGATCGCCTCGTGCTCATGCATCAACCGGCTCATGTAATGCGCCTGGTCGTCATGGGCCAGGCGCGCCGAGTTGAGCCGGGTACGCGGGATGATGCTGGTGCCCAGGTGATTGATGATGTCGGCGAAGTAGTGATTGCCGCTGGCCTGGGCAATGCGCAGGTGGAACTGGAAGTCCGCCGACACCGCATCCGAGGCATGGGCCGCGCCCTCGTTGAGCTCGTCCAGCGCGGCGCGCATGCCGGCCAGTTGCTCGTCGCTGCGACGCTCGGCCGCGAGGCCCGCCGACTCGATCTCCAGGGCAATGCGCAACTCCAGCACCGCCAGCACCTCGCGCAGGGTGACGATGGTCGCCGGGTCGATACGAAAACCCCCGGTACTTGGGGTGTCCAGCACGAAGGTGCCGATACCGTGGCGGGTCTCGACCTGACCTGCGGCCTGCAGCCGCGAGATGGCCTCACGCACCACCGTGCGGCTTACCCCTTCCTCGGCCATGATCTGCGATTCGGTGGGCAGCTTGTCGCCGCGCTTGAGCTGGCCGCTGCGAATGCGCTCGGTCAGCACCGTGACCAGTTCCTGGGCCAGACTGCGTGGCTTGCGCCGGGTCCGTGCCTGTACCTGCTGCTCTGTCATGCCCTGTCTGTCTGGTTGTGGAAGACAGGCGCGATGATAGCGCAAGCAGTTGTACGATCACATACGTCCGGGCGGGTTTTCATGCGCCCTGGCGCGCCGCCGAGGGCGTGTGACCCATAACCTTGCGGTACAGGCTGGAAAATGCGCTGGGGCTCTCGTAGCCCAGGTCCAGGGCGATGGCCGTCACCGCCTCGCCCGTCGCCAGGCGTGTCACCGCCGCCATCAGGCAGGCCTGCTGGCGCCATTGGCCGAACGACAGCCCGGTCTGCTCGCGAAAACGCCGGCTGAAGGTGCGCGGGCTGCAGTTGAGTTGACGGGCCCAGGCCTCGGCGCGGGCATGGATCAACGGCTGCGCCAGGAACGCCTGGCACAGGGCCGCCAAACGTGGCTCCGTTGGCATCGGCGCGAACAGCGGCAGGCGCTCGGCCTGGCCCAGCTCGTGCAGCAGCAGCCCCAGCAGCAGGCCGTCGCGCCCCGCCTCGTCGTGCAGGGCCGGCACTTCGGCGCTGGCCAGCAACAGCTGGTGCAGCAGCGGTTCGACGCGCAATGCCTCGCATAGCGGGCCCGGGCGAGGCACCGCTGTCGGCTCGATGTACAGGCTGCGGGTACTCACGCCGCGCATGCGCACCTGGTGCGGCTTGCCGGGAGGAATCCACACGCCGCTGCCCGGTGGGATGACCCAGGCGCCATCGTCGGTCAGCACCTCCATCAGCCCGCTCATCCCATACAGAAATTGCGCCCGGCGATGGACGTGCCTGGGCAACAGGGTGTCGGGCGGGTAATCGGTGGCGATGGCCAGTACCGCACGGGGGGTGGCATCGATCTGGGACAGGGGAACATTGCGCATGACAACAGGCTCTGGCCGTAATGCGATGATTATTGGCCAATTGGCGCAAGCCGGCCAAGGGGTAGGCGCCTACGCTGAGAGCCCCTGTCCTGGCCCTGAGGCTGTTCCCATGCTCTACCCCCTGCTTGGCCTGTTCGGCCTGTGTGCCGGCGTCACCACCTTGCTGTTCGGCTTCGGCGGCGGGTTCTTCGCCGTGCCGCTGCTCTATGCCCTGCTGCTGACCAGCCACGGCGCCGGCACGGCCGTGGCGGAGCATGCCATGCAGATCGCCGTGGCCACCTCGGCCACGGTAATGATCTTCAGCAGCACCCTGGCCACCTGGCGCCACCACCGCGCCGGCAGCCTGCGCTGGGACCTGGTGCGGCCCCTGGCGCCGGCCATTGCCGTCGGGGCCCTGCTCGGCGCCTGGGCCGCCCTGTACGTGACCAGCGCCTGGCTGCGCGGGTTGTTCATCGGCTATCTCCTGCTCAGCCTGCTCGATGCCTGGCTGCGCCCGGGCTTCGTCCGCACCGGCGGACAGGCACTGGCTGAAATGAGCCGTACCGGCGCAACCCTGGCCGGCCTGCCCATCGGCGCGCTGGCGGCGCTACTTGGCGTCGGTGGCAGCGTGATGACCGTGCCACTGATGCGCCGCCGCGGCGCCAGCATGCGCACCGCCACCGCCATGGCCAATCCGCTGTCACTGCCCATGGCCCTGGCGGCCACGCTGGTCTATGCCCTGGTACCGAGCAACCAGACTGACCTGGGCTCCGGCCTGCTCGGGCTGATCGACCTGCGCGCCGCCCTGGTGATGACGGTCGGTGCCTGGCTGGGCATGCACCTGGCCGCGCCGTTGCTGGGGCGCATCCCCGACCACGTGCATGCCCGGGCCTACCTGGCGCTGCTGGCCTGCGTACTGTTGGTGATGCTGCTCGCCGGCAATTGAGCCTGGCCATCGGCCATGCCCGCGCTGTAGGCTGCGACCTGCTCTCTCCAAGGAAGGAAACCGCATGAAGACGTTTGATCGCCTGCTGCTCGCTACTGGCCTGCTCATCCCGCTCTGGCTGCTGGCGGGCGTTGGCCTGACCGCCCTGGCCTATCCCGGCTACGACCATCTGCAACAGGCCATGAGCCAGCTAGGCGCGGTCGGCGCGCCGACCCATGGCTTCTCGCCCTGGGTCAACAACTTCCCGCTGGCATTGCTCTTCGGCCTGTTCGCCTGGGGCCTGGCGCGGCGCTGGCGGCACTCAGGGCTGGCCCGGTTGAGCGCGGGCCTGGTGCTGTTGCACGCTGTCGGCAGCCTGGGCACCGGCTGGTTCCCCTGCGACCAGGGCTGCGCGCCGCTAGAGCCGTCGTTCTCGCAACAGATGCATAACCTCAGCGGCCTGCTGATGTTCCTCTCGCTGACCCTGGCCAGTGTGTTGTGGATCTGGCTGGGCAAACGCGTGGCAGGCTCCCCGTGGCTGGGAAGGTGGTCGCTGCTGTGCTCGGTGCTGGCGATGATCACCGTGGTGCTGATGGCCAAGGCCGCGCAAGGCGGTGAACTGTTCGGCCTGTACCAGCGCCTCAACTACGGTATCAGCGTGTTGTGGGTTGCCGCCCTGGCCCTGCAATCGTTGCGCTGGCGTTTCCGCGATGGCCTGCAAATGGCCATCGCCTGACGGCAAACTGCTGGCCCCCAGGCGTCGAAAGCGCGGGCAAACTTCGTTTTCCTTCAGATGCTTAGGACAGCAACATGCGCGTAATTCTAGCAACCGTGGCTGGCTGCCTGCTGGCCACTACCGCCTTCGGCGCCCAGGCCCGGGCCCTGAGCCAGAACGATCGCCAGGTGTGCGGCTGGGGCGCGCAGATCGCCGCCGAGGCGCAACAGGCCAAGCTTTCCGGGGTGACCCTGTATGCCACGCGCAAGAAGCTGCAGGTACGCAAGTTCGCCAAGCCATGGATGCGCATGACGGCGTTCGGGATCACCGAGCAGACGTACAACAGCCGCTCGCGGCTGAAGCCTGCGGCGATCAAGCAGACGTATTACGAGCAATGTACACAGCACGCAGTTGCTAAAAGATAATTCTTATAAATCATGTAGTTATGAACCATTTGAAATGTAAATTATGAGAATTTCTTGAAGTCATTTCGAGATGTTCGACTGCGTAATAGGCGCCACGTGGGAGCGGGCTAGCCCTGCGATCTGGCCAAGCGTCATCGCTGGGCAAGCCCGCTCCCACAACACCTCCCGATCAATCGGGCCTGTCGATCAAGGCTCGGCAATCCCCGTGGTATCGCCGATCAGCGTCTGCGCCTTGAGCGGCACCGGTGCCGCCTTGCGCAGCGCCGCCACCTGCCCCGCAGTCACCGCCGCGGCCTGGTTGCCCCAGCTGCTGCGAATGAAGTTGACCACGTCGGCCACTTGCTGGTCCGACAGCCGCCAGGCGAAGCCGGGCATGCTGAACGTCGACGGCGCGCTCGCCGTGGCCGGTAGGGTCGCGCCTTCCAACACGATGTGGATCAGCGAGGTAGCATCCTGCCCCTGCACCACCGGATTGCCCGCCAGAGCAGGGAACACCCGGGCATAGCCCTGGCCGTCGGTACGGTGGCAAGCCCCGCAGTTGTCCACGTACAACGCCGCGCCCGCCTTGCCGTCATTGCCTTGCCACAGCGCCTGGGCCACGCTGGGGTCCGCCTGGAACGGCTGGTCATCCGGGTTGCTCGGCGGCAAGGTCTTCAGGTAGCGGGCAATGGCCGTCAGGTCGGCATCGCTCATGTACTGCATGCTGTGCTCGACCACATCGCTCATGCCGCCGAACACCGCGGTGCGTTCATTGCGGCCGGTCTTGAGAAAGGCGACGATCTGCGCCTCGTTCCAACTGCCCAGGCCGTCCTTGTGGTCGCCGCGCAGGCTCTTGGCGATCCAGCCCTCGAGCGGTGCGCTGCCGGCCAGGAAGGAGTCGCCTTCGGTGGTATCCAGTGCCTTTTCCTGCATGGTGATCGCCCGTGGCGTGTGACACGCCCCGCAATGGCCCAGCCCTTCGACCAGGTAGGCACCCCGCGCCACCACCGGATCACGCCCTGCGGCTTCGAACGGCTTGACCTCGGGCGCGAACAACCCACGCCAGAACGCCAGCGGCCAGCGCATGCTCAATGGCCAAGGGATGTCGCTGGCCTTGTTTTGCTGCGCCACAGGCTGCACGCCGTGCATGAAGTAGACATACAGCGCCTGCATGTCCTGATCGCTGACCCGGGCATAGGACGGGTATGGCATGGCCGGATACAGCGTACTGCCATCCTTGCCGATGCCCTGGCGCACGGCGCGCTCGAAGTCTTCGTAGCGGTACTGGCCGATGCCGCTGGCGTGCGGGGTGATATTGGTCGAATACAGGGTGCCGATCGGCGTCTCCATCGGCAGCCCGCCGGCGAAGGGCTTGCCGCCCTTGGCGGTATGGCAGGCCACGCAATCGCCGGCACGGGCCAGGTACTCGCCCTGCTTGACCAAGGCTGGATCGACGCCGTCGGCGGCGTGCAGCAAGGTGCTCGCCCCCAGGCCGAGCATGGCGATGAACAGTGTCTTGAGTTTCATGACCGGCCTCCTCATGCCTGCACCAGTGGGCCGGGGTTCTTCAGGTAGCGTTCGCGGATCGCCCGCGCCGACCAGTAGGTCAACGCCGCCACCAGCCCGGTGGGGTTGTAGCCCAGGCCCTGGGGGAAGGCCGAGGCGCCAGGCACGAACACGTTATGCACGTCCCAGCATTGCAGGTAGCGGTTGAGCGCGCTGGTCTTCGGGTCGGTGCCCATGATGGCGCCGCCATTGAGGTGGGTGGTCTGGTAGGTGGAGGCATCGAAGTGCTGGCCGAAGGCCTTTTTCCCCGCGCTGATCGCCTTGGGCCCCATGGCTTCGGCGATCTTGCCCATGCGCTCGACCATGAAGCGGTTCATCTTCACGTCGTTGTCCTTCCAGTCGAAGGTCATGCGCAGCAACGGCTGGCCGTAGGCGTCCTTGTATACCGGGTCCAGGTCGAGGTAGTTGTCGCGGTAGGACTGGTGCGCGCCGTGGGCGTCCATCGACAGCATGTGCCGGTAGCTGTCGGCCACCGCGGCCTTCCAGCCACTGCCCCATTTCGGCGTGCCCGGTGGTACCTTGGTGCCGGAGATCGGCTTGGCGCCCGCTTGGTTGACCCAGAACGGCGAGCCGCCGACGAAACCGTGGGGGCCATGGTCGAAGTTGTCGGCGTTGAAATCGTCCACCGCCACACCGTTGCCGCCGGCACCGATGAAGGGGTTGGTATGGTGGCTGTCGCGGTCGAAGAACGCGGTCACGGTGGAGATGTTCTGGTAGGCGAAGTTGCGCCCCACCACCCCCTGGTTGCTGACCGGATCGTAAGGCTTGCCGATGCCCGAGAGCAGCATCAGGCGCACGTTGTTGTACTGGAAGGCGCCGAGGATCACCAGGTCGGCCGGTTGCTCGACCTCGCGCCCCTGGCTGTCGACATAGGTCACGCCGGTGGCCAGGCGTTTGTCCTCGGTCAGGTTGACCCGCAGCACATGGGCATTGTTGCGCAACTCGAAGTTGGGCACCTGGCGCAGGGCTGGCAGGATATTAACGTTGGGCGAGGCCTTGGAGTACATGTAGCAGGCATAGCCGCTGCAGTAACCACAGAAGTTGCACGGTCCCATCTGCGCGCCGTAGGGGTTGGTGTAAGGCCCGGAGGTATTGGCCGACGGCAGGTTGTAGGGGTGGTAGCCGACTTCACGGGCGGCCTTCTCGAACAGTTGCGCCGACACGGTGTTGTTCTGCGCCACCAGCGGGAAGTCGCTGGAGCGGTCGGCGGCGAACGGGTTGCCACCCTTGTCGCGGCCCACCACCTGGCCCTTGATCGACCAGGCCGTGCCGGAGGTGCCGAACACCTTCTCGGCGAAATCGAAATGCGGCTCCAGCTCTTCGTAGCTCACGCCGAAGTCTTGGATGGTCATGCCTTCGGGAATGAAGGCCTTGCCGTAGCGCTCCTCGTAGTGGCTGCGCAGGCGCAGCTCCACCGGGTCAACGCGAAAATGCACGCCGGACCAGTGCAGCCCCGCCCCACCCGTGCCGGTGCCGGGCAGGAACGCGCCGAACTGGCGATACGGCACGGCTACGTCATTGACGCTGTGGCGCAGGGTCACGGTCTCGCGGGAGATGTCCATGAACAGCTTCTTGCGCGAGTTATAGGTCAGCTCGTCCATGGTCTGCGGGTAGACGCCATCCGGGTAGGTGTCCCGTGCCGGGCCACGCTCCAGGGCGAGCACCTGCAGGCCGGCCTCTGTCAGCTCCTTGGCCATGATCGCCCCGGCCCAGCCGAATCCGACGATGACTACATCGACTTTTTTCATCTGGCTCATGCTTCAACCCCGCTCGCCGCTGATGGAGACCGGCGGGAACGGATAACGCTCGTCGCGCTCCACCCAGTCCATGAAATCGGCGCGGGCGCCTGGGAAGCCCACCAGCTTCCAGCCGACCAACCCCTGATTGCCGCCGTGCAGCGGATCACTGAAAAAGCCTTCGCGGGTGTTGAGCCAGAGCATGTTGAAGAAGGTGGCCGCCGGCAACGAGGCAAACGTCGCCGTGCCGCCGTCCAGTGCCTCCAATGCCTGCTGCTGGCGCGCAAAGTCGAGCTGGGCGAACGCCTTGCCGAACCGCGCCTTGCACCAGGCATCGGTCTCGGCGATGCCCAGCCGGTAGATCTCCTGGGGGTTGAGCTTGAGCTGGTAGCCCAGCTCGCTGGGGGCGTCGGGGTGGAATGGCCCCTGCATGTACCACAGCCCGCCACTGCCGTAGCGGGTGTTGAGCTGGCGGTCGATGAACTCGGGCACGCCGGCATCGGCCGCGCCCGCGCCCAGGGCATCAGTGGGGATGAGCACGGCCACGGCGGCGCTGACGAAGGCCCACTCCTCCTGGGTGAAGAAGGTCGGCTGGTAGGCGCGCGCGGTAACCAGCCGGGCCGGTTCGGCGGCTGCCGGGGTGGCGCTGTCGGCGAGCACTGCGCCACCCAGTCCCGTGCTGGCGAGGGTCGCCACCGGGATCAGGGTCAGGGATTGGCGCAGGAACGCCCGGCGCGCCGGTTGCACGGAGGCGGGTTGGTCCTTGGACATGAGGATGTCTCTCTGTTGATCAGGTCATACGGGAATCGTCGCTCCTTTGGTGGGTGGGGCCGGGGCTGCTGCGCAGCCCTTTCGCCGGCAAGCCGGCTCCCACACCGACCGCGCCGCCCTGAAGCCAAGCGCCGTCCCTGTGGGAGCCGGCTTGCCGGCGAAAGGGGCGCGCAGCGGCCCCGACTCCTCGAAATCACACAAGAGCTGTTGTTATCAGGCAAACGAACGCTTGCCAGGTTCAACGCATACGCAACTCCCACGCCCTCGGGTTGACCAAGTTCGTCGGCCGCTCGCCAGCCAGCGCGGCCAGCAGGTTGTCCACTGCGCAGCGGGCCATGGCTTCGCGGGTCTCCAGCGTGGCCGAGCCGATATGCGGGGTGACCACCAGGTTGTCCAGTTGCAGCAGCGGCGAATCGGCCGCCAGCGGCTCCTGCACGAACACGTCCAGCCCGGCGCCGCGAATGCGCCGCTCGGCCAGGGCCTGGAGCAAAGCCGTCTCGTCCAGCACTCGGCCACGGGAGATGTTCACCAGGATCGCCGATGGCTTCATCAGCGCCAGCTGTGGCGCGCCGATCAGGTTCTCGGTCGCGGCGGTCAACGGCAAACACAGGCAGACGAAATCGGACTCAGCCAGCAATGCCTCCAGGCTGCGATGCGCGGCGGCGAACCGCGCCTCCACTTCGGGCCGCGGCTGACGGGTGTGGTACAGCACGCGCATGCCGAAACCGGCATGCGCGCGTCGGGCCAGGGCCTCGCCGATACGGCCCATGCCGACGATGCCCAGGGTCTTGCCCTGCACGTCGCAGCCGAACTGCGCCGGCCCGATCCCGGCCCGCCACTGACCGGCGCGAATCCAGCCGTCGAGCTCGACCACACGCCGGGCACAGGCCAGGATCAGCGCGAAACCGGTGTCGGCGGTGGTTTCGGTGAGCACGTCGGGGGTGTTGGTCAGCAGCACCCCGCGCTGATCCAGCGCCTCGATATCGTAGTTGTCCACGCCCACCGACACGCTGGAGATCACCTCCAGCTGCGGCGCCAGGTCGAGCAGCGCGCGGTCCAGGCGCAGGCTGGCGCCCAGCAGGCCATGGGCGCCCGGCAGCGCCGCGCGCAAGCGCGCCAGGCCATCGGCGGCCGGCGCTTCCACCAGGGTCACCTCGGCCTGCGCGTGCAGGCGCGCCATCAGTTCATCGGACAGGCGTTTGTAGGCGACGATGCGCTTTTTCATGCTGAGGCTCCTATCGGCTCGGCGCCAGGCTGTGCCGGCGCGCCTGTTGCAAGGGGTTGAGGACGGCGGTCAGGGCCACGGCCAGCAGCAGTGCACCGCACATGAACAGATACGAAGCGCCGGGGCCGCCGGTGACACCATTGAGGTAGCCGACCAGGTACGAGCCCGAGAACGAGCCCAGCGCGCCCATGCTGTTGATCAGCGCCATGGCGCCCCCGGCGACGTTGGCCGGCAACAGTTCGGGAACGATCGCGAAGAACGGCCCGTAGGGCGCGTACATGCAGGCGCCGGCGATCACCAGCAAGGCGTACGACCACCAGAAGTGCTCGGTACCCAGGGCATAGGAGCCGTAGAACGCCAGCGCGGCGATCAGTAGCGGCGGCCAGACGAAGCGCTTGCGCTTCTGCAGGCGGTCCGAGGCCCACGACACCCCGAGCATGGCCAGCACCGCCCCCAGGTACGGCACCGCCGACAGCCAGCCGGCGGTGACGATGTCCAGCGCGGCGGCCTGCTTGAGGATCGACGGCAGCCAGAGGACGAAGCCATACACGCCGATGCTCCAGCAGAAGTACTGCAACGACAGGATGATCACCGTGGGCGAACGGAATGCCTCGGCATAATTCTTCACCGGCTTGATGCCCTGCTGCTCGGCGTCCAGCGCTTGGCGTAGCGCGGCCTTCTCCCGGGCATCGAGCCACTTGGCCTGCTCCGGTCGGTCATCGACCAGGCGCCACCAGATGAACGCCCAGAGAATGGCCGGCGCGCCCTCGATGATGAACATCCAGCGCCAGTCGAACTGCTGCACCAGGTAACCCGAGACCACCGACATCCACAGGATGGTCACCGGGTTGCCGAGGATCAGGAAGGTGTTGGCCCGCGACCGCTCGGCGCGGGTGAACCAGTGACACAGGTAGATGAGCATGGCCGGCATCACCGCCGCCTCGACCACGCCCAGGAGAAAGCGGATGGCGATCAGCCAATAGACGTCGTGGACGATCCCGGTCAGCGTGGCCAGCCCGCCCCAGAGGATCAGGCTGGCGAAGATCAGCTTCTTCACGCTGCGCTTCTGCGCGTACAGGGCGCCCGGCACCTGGAAGAAGAAGTAGCCAAGGAAGAACAGCGCGCCGAGCAGCGACGACAGCGCCGGGGTGATCTTCAGGTCGTCGGCCATGCCCGAGGCCGCGGCGAAGCCGTAGTTGGCCCGGTCGAGGTAGGCCAGGCTGTAGGTGATGAAGACGATGGGCATGATGTACCACCAGCGTCTGGGGGCGAGTCGATCGATCTGCATGGGTGTTCTCCTGGTCTTGTTGTTCTTGTCACATCAGGTTGCGCGCAGGCCGGCGCTTCAGCGTGCTTCGCACACAGGGTTTTCGTGGTGGTCCAGTTCATGACGTTGCGGCAGGCCTTCCATGTCGCCGCGGCTCTGCACCGCGCGGCTGCCGCACCAGTTGCCGCGGGCCACGGCGCGGCGCAGCGGCAAGCCTTCGAGCAAGGCACTGATCACCCCGACGGCGAAGGCATCGCCCGCGCCCACGGTGTCCACTACCCGCGCGACCGGCTGGCCGGGCACCACGCCATGGGCACCCTGGGCATCGCGCCAGTAGGCGCCTTCGGCCCCCAGCTTGATGGCCACGTATTGCGCGCCCTGCTCAAGGTAGAACTCGGCGATGGCCTGCGGCGACTGCCGGCCGCTGAGCAGGCGCCCCTCCTCCAGCCCTGGCAACACCCAGTCAGCCTTGGCCGCCAGGGCGTTGACCTCGCGCACCATGGTCTGGCGGTCGGGCCACAGCGACGGACGCAGGTTGGGGTCGAAGGAGATGCTGCGGCCATTGGCGCGCATGCCGTCCAGCAACTGGTGGCACAGTTCGCGGCAACTGCCTGAAAGTGCCGCCGGAATGCCCGTGGCATGCAGGTGCCGGGCCTGCAACAACGCCGGCCGCACCAGTGCGGGCGACAGCCGACTGGCCGCCGAGCCACGGCGGAAGTACTCGACCCTGGGGTCGCGACCATCGTCGCAGCGCTCCTTGAGCTGGAACCCCGTGGGGTGCCCGGCATCGATCTCGACGCTGGAACAGTCCAGGCCTTCGCGGCGCAGGCTGTCGAGCACGAAGGCACCGAGCGAGTCGTCACCGACCCGGCTCAGCCATTGCACCCGCAGGCCCAGGCGTGACAGGCCGATGGCCACGTTGCTGTCGGCACCGGCGATGCGCTTGCCGAAGCCCTCGACCTGGGCCAGGTCGCCCGGCTGCGCCGCCACGAACATGGCCATGGTTTCACCGAAGCACAGCACGTCATGCTCAACCATGGCACACCTGCCCTTCCAGCTCGGCCAGTTGCGCGACCTGGCGTGCCGTCAGTGCCAGCAGGTCCTCGCCGGCCAGGGGGTACTCGATGGCACGCGGCAGGCCCGGGGAGAAATGCGTCATCAATTCGCGCCACTGGGCCAGGTCGAGGTCCTCGGGCACCACGGCCACCAGGCGCCCGTCGGCGCGCCGCGCCACCGCCTTGCAATGCACGTAGCGCACCCAACGCCCCAGCAATTGCGCGGCCAGCAGCGGCGACTCGTCGTGCCAGTACCAGTTGCCGATGTCGAAGGTCATGCCCGGCGCCACGCCTTGCGCCTGGGCCTCGCGAAAGAACTTCACCAAGGTCTGCAGCTGCCCGCCGTAGGGCGTCTGGTCGTTTTCCACGTACAGCGCCGTCTTGTGTTGCAACAGTGGCGCCAGCGCCAGTAAATCGCAGCCATCCTGGTAATGACCCAGCGACACCTTGAGCGCCACCGCGCCGATCTCGCTCGCCAGCTGCAGGCGCTGGGCAATCGCGGGCTCCAGGCTACCGTCCTCGCGCCACAGTTCCAGTGGCGTGGAGTAGAGACTCTGCAGGCCATGCTCGGCGGCCAGGCTGGCCAGGGTAGCGGCATCAGGCGCGGCGTCGAACAGCTCCTCGCGCCACTCCACCCGCCGCGCACCCGCCGCAGCGAGCAACGGCAGGTAGCTGGCCTGGCCCAACCGCCTCACGGCATCGGCCCCGAAACTCGACAAGCTGATGGAAACAGTGTGCGTGCGCATCGTGGTAGTCCTTGTTCTTGTGGATGAAACCGGTTTCATTTTTTCCCGGCAACAACGGCGTCCAGGGCGCCGTCAGTGTTGTGATCGGGTAGAGCCTCGCGCAATGAGCTGCGCGCGCAAATCCAGGCGCCGGGCCGGCAGAGGGCTGCCTTGCAGGCGCTCCAGCAGGCACTGGAACGCCGCAGCGCCGATGCGCCCGGTGGGTTGCGCCAATGCGCTGATGCCGTCGCCCACCAGCGGGTACCAGTCCAGGTCGTCCAGCGCCAGCAGGCCCAGGTCCTGGAACAGCGGCCCGCCCCTGGCGTGCAGCACCCGCACCACTTCCAAAGTGGCGACACCATTGCAACTGAACAGCGCCTGCGGGCCGTGCCCTGCCCCGGCGATGAACGCGCCCAGCTGCTCGGCGAGGCCCGGGCCTACCTCCAGCACCTGCCCGCGCAACCCACGACGCCGGGCGATGGAGGCCTGGAAGGCATCCACGCGCTCCTGCCGCGAGCTGGTGCCATCGAGTGGCTCGGTGACGGCGAGGATGTCGCGATAACCGTTGTGTTCAAGGTGATCGAGCGCCTGCTCGACGGCGTCGCTGTTGTCCAGGCCCACCAGATCCACCGGCAGGCCCGCCAGTTGCCGGTCGACCAGCACCATGGGCAGGTCGCGGGCCAGGCTGGCCAGCTCTCCGGCGCGGTGGCCCAGGGTGTTCACGATCAGGCCGTCGACGTTGTACGCCTGCAGGGCCTGCAGCTGGCTGCGCTCCTGGGCGTCGTCACAGTCGGTGTTGCACACCACCAGGCTGTAGCCGTGCTGGCGACAGGCCGTCTCGACAGCGTGCATCACCGCCACGGAATAAGGGTTGCGGATATCCGCCAGGAGCATGCCGACCAGCCCGGTGCGACCGCGCTTGAGGGCACTGGCCATGCGGTTGGGGCGATAGCCCAGGCGCTCGACGACAGCTTCGATCCGCTGCGCGGTTGCCTCGGCGAGCAGTTGCCGGTCCTCGCCCATATAGCGCGAGACGGTTGCCTTGGAGACGCCGGCCGCCTTGGCGACCTCGCTGATAGTGACCCGTCCGCGAACGGGAACTGCGTCTTTATCCACCCCTGAGCCCTTCTTGTAGGTGTTTGTGCAGGGTTGATGAAACCGGTTTCAATGAAATCAGGGATGGCCCATGCCGTCAAGTGGCGGGCTTTGTGCCAAAGCAGGCGCATACACTGCCAAACCCTCCCTCCTACCCTGTACCTCGGCCTTCGGAGCGGTATGGTGACACTTCGGACTTCGCTCGCCCTGCCCTGGAGATCGCCATGACCGCAGTGTTTCGTATCAGCCTGGTGCTAATGCTCGCCGGCATGGGGATGGGGGATATCGTGGTGGCCAGTGTCGGGCTGCTGGGCTTGTGCGCAGGGGCCGTGGTGCTCAGCATTCGCCAGGATGCGGTTGCTCAGCCGGCAAGAGAATCGGAGTTCATTGCCTAGGCCTGTGCCCACATGAAAGAAGCTTCATGATTGCCGCAGAGCCCTTGCCTGCGGGCCAGAGCAATGCCTGGCCAGCATTGCGCGGGGCGCTGCGCCTTGAGCCTCACTGCCTGCCCGCGTAGCATCGCCGCCCCACCCGCCGCTCCCCTGTGCTCATGCCGCAACCCATTCCCCTCAAGGACCACGAAAAGGAAAAGCACCTGGTCAACCGCCGGCTGCTGGCCTGCGCCCTGCTGGTGCTCGGCCTGGTCGCGGTGCTGGTAGGCCGGCTCTACGTGCTCCAGGTGTTGCAGCACGACCAGCAGTCGGCGGTGTCGGAAAACAACCGCGTGCATGTGCTGCCGATCCCGCCCGAACGCGGCCTGATCTACGATCGCAATGGCGTGGTGCTGGCCGACAACAAGCCCAGCTTCAACCTGACCATGACCCGCGAGCGGGCCGGCGATTCGAAGAAGGTGCTCGACAACCTGGCGCAAGTCCTGGGACTGTCCGAGGACGACCGTCAGCAGTTCGACAAGGACCTGCGCCGCGGCCGCAAGCCGTTCGAGCCGGTGACCCTGCTGGTCGGTCTGAGCGAGGAGCAGATCGCCCTGATCGCGGTCAACCAGTTCCGCCTGCCGGGGCTGGAGGTGGAGCCGCAATTCATTCGCGAGTACCCCTTGGCCGAACACTTCGCCCATTCGGTCGGCTACGTCGGACGCATCAACGAGAAGGAAGCCAAGAGCCTCGACAGCACCGCCTACCGTGGCACCCAGTCCATCGGCAAGACCGGCATCGAGCGTTTCTACGAGGACCAGCTGCATGGCCAGGTAGGCTACGAGGAAGTCGAGACCAACGCCCAGGGCCGGGTGATGCGCGTGCTCAATCATCACGACCCGGTGCCGGGCAAGGACATCGTGCTGAGCCTCGACGCCCACCTGCAGCAAGCCGCCGAGAAAGCCCTGGGCGATCGGCGCGGCGCGGTGGTGGTGCTCGACCCGGCCAACGGCGACGTGCTGGCGATGGTCAGCAACCCGGCGTTCGACCCCAACCTGTTCGTCAAGGGCATCAGCTTCAAGCAGTACGCCGCCCTGCGCGACTCCATCGACCGGCCACTGTTCAACCGCGTGCTGCGCGGGCTGTACGCCCCAGGCTCGACGGTCAAGCCCGAGGTGGCCATCGCCGGCCTCGACAGCGGCGTGATCACCCCCGGCAGCCGGGTGTTCGACCCCGGCTACTACGAGTTGCCCAACTACGAGCACAAGTACCGTAACTGGAACCGCACGGGCGATGGCTGGGTCGACCTGTACAGCGCGATCATGCGCTCCAACGACACCTACTTCTACGACCTGGCGCACAAGCTGGGCATCGACCGCCTGCACGACTACATGGCCGAGTTCGGCCTCGGCCAGAAGGTCTCGCTGGACATGTTCGAGGAAGCCCCGGGGCTGATGCCGTCCCAGGCGTGGAAACGCGCCACCCGGCGCCAGGCCTGGTTCCCCGGCGAAACGCTGATTCTCGGCATTGGCCAGGGCTACATGCAAGTGACCCCGCTGCAGCTGGCCCAGGCCACCAGCCTGTTGGCCAGCAAGGGCGTGTGGCACCGCCCGCACCTGGCCCTGACCATCGGTGGCCAGGCGCCGGTCGACCCGCACCCGATGGCGGATATCGTGCTGCACGACAAGCATGCCTGGGACCAGGTCAGCCAGGGCATGCAGATGGTCATGCACGACCCACGCGGCATCGCCCGCGCATCCGCCGCCGGCGCCCAGTACCGCATCGCCGGCAAGAGCGGCACCGCGCAGGTGGTGGCGATCAAGCAGGGTGAGCGCTACAACCGCAACAAGACCCTCGAGCGCCACCGCGATAACGCCCTGTTCGTCGGTTTTGCCCCGGCCGATCACCCGGCGCTGGTGGTGGCGGTGATGATCGAGAACGGTGAAGCCGGCGGCCGCGTGGCGGGGCCGGTGGTGCGCGAGGTGATGGATGCGTATCTGCTGGATGAGCAGGGACATTTGAAAGAGCGGTATGCAACGTGGTCACAGACCAAGGTTGTTCCTCACAGCTGATCGGTACTACTTCGGAGCGGGACAACCGGTTGGCTTCATCCCCGAAGCACCGTGGGTATCCCAGCCAGCAGCACACTTTCAGGACGGCTCGCCTGCCATCACTCGTTGCCCCATGTTGGTCTTCAATCTGCTGAGCATCGTTTGCAACCAAGGTTCCTCGAGAGGCCCTCGCTCTTTTTCCAGCGTTTCAATGATGGCAAACACCACCTTGCAATCAATGACGTGATCCAACTCAATCCCCTCTACATACTGGTTGTCAGCCAGGAACCAGGCCGCAAACGTCATCAACGCTTCGATACTGGACAATTGCTCCGTCATCGAGCGCCGCATGTCTTCGCCCCACTTGCCGCTCTCGACCAGACAACGTACCAAGTCCGGGGAGGCAATGAATTTCAGTAACTTTCCTGAACGCACCGCTTCGCCATAGCGAGGCATTTCTTTTTGCAACAATGCCGATATTTCCTCCTCGCTGAAGAACGTCCTGGCTTCTTTCGCTTGGCGCCAGCCAAACATTCCGTGGGCCCGGAAGTGGTGGCTCAATAACCTGGGCACAAGCTGCAGATCCCCGCCGCGTGTCAGGTTTTCCACGATATCTTTGAGCTGTGTCTGAACCAGAGATCCTGACTCGAAGAATTGCCAAAGCCCGTCGGCGGCGCTTCTTGCCAGGCCAGCACGATCCTCAACGCCCCGAAGCCATTCATGGCGTCTCTCCAGAACCCTGGAAACGGCCAACCAGAAGACACCATGACGCGGGAAGCGCTGCTCGATGAACAGGTCCTTCAGGCGATCCAGCACGGCAGGTATCAGGTCAGCATCATGCAAGCTGCGCAGTGCCTCCTGCATAGAGGAAAGGTCATTGATGTCTACGAGCCTTGCCACCTCCGACAGCGTGACCATCCCTGGAGGGTCTCCCAGATACAGCACCCGTACCAGATTGCTGCGCTTACTCAAGTTACCGGTTTGCCACCCCCCTGAAGTGCGCTGCGACAGCCTGGGGAACAGCAATTTGAGCAATTCCGCCTGAGCTTCGGCCGTTGCTCCGAGCTCTTCGGTGATGACAATCGGTGAGTCATTCCGTCGCGACCGCCGAACTCGCTCTTCCTTGCCTGGATCATCGACAAGGCGCTCGAATTTCTCAGCCATGACATCACGCAACTGCGGAGTCTTGGACACGAGCCAGCAATAGCCCAGCAACTGATACGGGCAGATTTCCCCTTCGAGAATGTTCGCCAGGACCCTATAGGTCTCGACAAGCCGTTTGATATCTCGCGGTGTTCTGATCGAACTCACGACGCACTGCAGGATCACGCCTTGGTCGTTTTTCGAAGCGGCTTGCAGCGGACGACCAATGCTTTGCAACGAGGCTTTAAGCAATTGCTGCACTTCGTCTCCGAACAGCGGTCGCAGGGGGATAGCGAACTGAATGATCTTCTCCAGATAGTGCCCGCCTGTGCGGCGTCGTTCCTCGGCTGTCGTGCCTTTGCCCAATGCCTCTGTAACGCGGGCGCCATCATAGGCAACGAGGTATGAAATACCTTTGATGTCACCCACCGCCTTGACCAACTGCGCGATAGCACGTACATCCTCGTCTTCCACCCGATCCAGCTCATCGATAAGCACCACCACGGCAACATTGGCCTGGGCCAGCTTCGCTTCGAGCTCCTTTCGCTCTTCGTTGGCCGAAAGCGCGGTGGGTTTTACCAGCAGGGCAAGCCCCTTCACCAGATACTTTTTCCAGAAACCCGTCGCAATCTTCGTTCCCGTAAGTGCGTCAACTACTGAGGCAACGCCAGTACCCGTAAACTCGATAGCAGCCTTGTAGCGTGCAAGCTGCCCGCGCAGGGCTCCAATCTTTTCCTTGGGAGACTTTCCGAGCGCTTCGCGCAGGCTGTTGAAAAAAGCTTGTAGCAGCTCTTCACGACCTTTGAACAACCAGGGATTCAAGGTGGCGACGACTATGCCGTCGGTCTGCGAAAGCTTTTCACTCAGGAAATTCAGCACGCTCGACTTGCCAAGCCCCCACTCTCCAGTCAGGCCGACGACCACACCAGTGCCACGAATGATTCGCCTGCCATTTTTCTCTTCGATGTTGACCAGGGCCTTGACCAGGCTCTGCACGAACGGCCCACGGTCCAAGGCATCGTCCTCCAACTTGGTAAGCGGGCGGTCTTCTCGAGAAAGCTGTTTTTCAGTGTCCATGCGGCAATTGCAATCCTGGAGGGCAGAAGTAAACCATTGAATCGCGGATGATAAATTTCGGCGCGCGACCTTGCTGGTGCGCATCCTAGAACACATGATTACATCGGCCAACAACGAAGCACGCGTTGAAACCTACGTCCGCCACCCCGCCGAGCCGGAGCCACTCATGTCCACCTTTAGCAATCCGCAACATGTCGCCCACTATGCCGATGGGCCCGTGCGTCAGGTGCCAGGACTCCAAGCCCTGCATCAGATGGCCAGCCTGTTATTGGCCGAGAAGGTGCCCGAGGACGGCCAGGTGCTCGTACTTGGTGCCGGCGGTGGTCTGGAACTCAAGACCTTCGCCCTCGCCCACCCAGGCTGGCGTTTCCTCGGAGTCGATCCCTCCGCCGAAATGCTCGGTCTGGCCCGGCAGACCCTGGGAGATCTGCTCCCTCGCGCCACGCTGCACGAGGGTTACATCGATACCGCACCTGATGACCTGCATGATGGGGCTACTTGCCTGCTGACGCTGCACTTCCTGGACGCAGCGCAGCGGCTGCAGACCCTCAGGCAGTTGGCACGGCGCCTGAAGCCCGGTGCCCCGCTGGTAGTCGCACACCACAGTTTCCCGCAAGTCGAACCAGACAAGACTCGCTGGCTGCAACGCTATGCAGCCTTCGCCGAAAGCAATGGAGTCAACCGGGAGCAGGCGCAGAGCGCGATAGGTGCCATTGCCAGTCGCCTGCCACTGATCTCTGCCGAGGAAGATGAAGCCATCCTGCGCCAAGCCGGTTTCGAAGGGGTCGAACTGTTCTATGCCGGCTTCACCTTCAAAGGCTGGGTGGGGCATGTCGCTGGGCTTTAGTAATTGCCGCTCCCTGTAAAATAGAGTCCTGCTCAGATCACAAAGCAGTCCAAACGCGGAGCCGCACCAGCATCAAGTCAAGAGGTAGTCTGCTCCGCGCAGGCTACCAGTGCGCCGGTGATTGACGCTGAGCCCACTCCTACAGGCCTTCATTTACTCAACCAACAGTTCTCGGCATCAGGTCATAGGGGTGTTTCCACCCTGGCATATCCTGGATTCGCTGCTTCCAGGCTTCGATATGTTCGAACTCGGCAACCGCCAGGCCGGTATCCTCGGGCATGTACACATAGCCCGCCAGCGAAAGATCGGCGATGGTCAGCCGTCCACCCACCATGAACGGTGTCTTCGCCAGGTGCGCATCGACGATCTGGTAGGCCGCCCTGGCCCGCTCGCGCAGGAAGCGGGTGACATCCGACTCGCCCATCTGCTTGAGGCAGTAGATGAAGCGCAACGCCGCGTAGTAGCTGGTGAACTTGTGGTTGTCGAACAGCATCCAGCGCCAGATCTCGCGCTTCTCGTGATCGTCACGCGGGCCGAACTGGCCGGTGCGCTCGGCCAGGTAGTCGAGGATCAGCGCCGATTGGGTAAGTTTCTCGCCGGCATGTTCCAACACCGGCACCTCCCCTTGCTCGTTGACCGCGTCACGCCAGTCCTGCCCACGGGTCTGGCCATGGAAGAAGTCGACGAACACCGGCGCCCAGTCCTGGCCGGTGAGTTCCAGCATCAGCGCGGCCTTGTAGGCGTTTCCCGACTCGGCAAAGCAGTGGAGCGTATATTCGGCCATGGCATACGGTTCCTTTGATTGGCAGGCTGCAGGACAGCGAGCAAATCATGGGCAAAGGCCGAGGTCAATGTAGGCAAACTGAGCCGACGCCGGCAACTGCGCAGTTCGAACGCATCAGCACATACGCCTCACCGCCCTTGCGGTCCTGGTGCAGGATGAACGTCTCGTCCTGAACGCGCAGGCGGACAGCGGCGTTTGCGAATAGGGCTTGGGATTCCTATCAATTTTGCCAGTTGTCGAAGAACAGAACCTCGCTCAATGTCACCGCATTACCCTGCGAATAGCACAGCCATGGAAATCTACCGACGAACAACGCAGTACTCCACGATCCTGGCCATCGACTTCCAAGATTCCATCGTGAGGCATCAGAACACACGTGATGGAACGGCATTTTGCTATACAGCCTTCGGCCATACTCCTTTCAACAGTCGTGCGCTGCGCTTCACCGCACAGGTACATGAGCCCTTTGAGGGCTACGTGCTGGGCAAAGGCTATCGAGTGTACAGCCCCATTCTGATGCGTTTTTTTTCCGTGGACAGCCTGAGTCCTTTCGCTGAAGGAGGGATCAATGCTTACGCCTATTGCGGGGGCGATCCGGTCAACCACATTGATCCGTCAGGACATATGCTGCGGATGAACATGAGCAGTGCCCAAAGATCAAGTGCTTCCTCCACCCGCAAGCCCAAGAGCGTTCCTGTAGATTCTTCACGGAGAACGACCAGCAATTTCGCTCCCGAGGCTTTGTCCTCAACCGCAGGCTCCCGCCAACGTGTTCAGTCAGGTCAGCAATCAGGTACCCATGACACTTCGAACTCGCCGAAGGTTATACGCACTCATGGCACCACACCGGATTCGGATTCGGACTGGAGTTCGGGCTACGATGGCGATAGCGATAGCGATAGCGGGAATGCATCAAGCAAACGCGCCTACACAGAAGCGTCCGTGCGCGGCGTTCAAGTGTTGCCGAATATCAGCCAAAACGGCCGCATCAATCTCAGCGCCGTTAGAAATCAGCCAAGCGACATATGGTGGGTTCAGGAGAGGCAAGACAACTCAAGGAACTCCTGACCCCCGCCGCGGCTCTTATGAACATGCAGTAACACCCTTGGGCATCACCTTTCCGGAGGACTCGCCATGCGCCACTTACTGCTCGTTCCCTCGCTGCTGCTCCTGCTCCCTGCCGGTGCCGCCCTGGCCCGCGTCGATGCCGGGGACGTCGCCACCTCGGCGGGGGTCTCCGCCTCGCTGTACTCCACCTTCAAGGACGACAAACGGATCATCCCGGCCCGCGACGAGCTGTCGGCCTTTGTCGCCAGCGGCGGTGCCATTCGCGGGGCCTATCTGGAGGCGGCGCTGGCTGAGGTGCGCCAGGCCAATCCGGGGCTGCAGGCCAGTGACGAAGAGCTGGCCCAGGCGTTGCTGTCGCAGGATGACAGGTTGGCGGATCACTGACAGGCAAGGGGATTCAGGCACCGCTTGCGCGGTGCATCGCCGGCAAGCCGGCTCCCACAGGGTGCGCGTCACCCTTGAGTTCAGTGGGGGCCTGTTGCCGACGGTGTAGCTGGCAAACTGACTCAGCTTGCTCGGTTGGTCACACCGAACGGAATATGCACCGACGGCACCACCGTGCTGGTGCTCTTCAGGTGCCCGGACTGGTCATCGAAGAAGATGTGCGGCTTGAGCACCTGCAATACCCTGCGCTTCTCGATGCCGCCCAGGAAAAACGCGTCGTTGGCCATCACCCCCCAGCTTTTCAGGGTATTGAGCGCTCGCTCGTGTGACGGAGCGTTGCGCGCCGTGACGATCGATACTCGAAGGCGGTTCTCGTAACTGGGATTGGCCAGCTTGTGCTGTTCCTCGGCCGCCTGGATGCGGGCGATGCGCACGAAGAACTCCTTGAGCGGCCCCGGGTTGTGCGGCTGGGTGACATTGATCACTTCATGGGCGTGGAAACTGCCCAGGCCGCCCGACTGCATCACTGCTTCGGACTCATCGCCGGCCAGAACGCCATCGAAGTCGAAGGCGATGCGCAGGTTGTCGTCGCTTTCATCGTCGTCGAACTTCGAATCCAGCACCTGCCCAGCCGGGTAGCCGGCCTTGATCGCGGCGTCCACGTGCTGCTTGTCGGCGGACAGGAACAGCGCGATGTTCAACGCCGGAATGTACTCATAAGGCGAGCGGCCTTGGGTGAAGATCGCCCGGGTCATGTTCAAGCCGTAGTGACCGATGGTCTTCATCACTCGCATGCCGGTGTCCGGGTCGTTCTGCGACAGCAACACCACCTCCACCAGTGGATCCTCTGGATCGCCGCGCAGGTCATTGAGCGCCAGCAAGCGCTTGATGAAGGGATAGGCAATGCCCTTGCCCAGCGGCACGTCCAGATGCTGCTCCTGATACTTGCGGTATTGCGCCTCACCGTCGCGGCGGAACACGGCGTCCGACTCGCTCAGGTCGAACACGGCGCTGGAAGCGACACCGATGACCAGGCGATCATCCAGTTCGAAGGCCATGGGGCATTCCTTGTGTGGGTAAATGTTGTGCGCGATGCCGTTCAGCTTTCGCTGCGACCTTGCAGGCGCGAAGTCCAGTCCTCGACCTGGCGTTGCTCCAGGCGTTTTTCCAGGGTCCGGCGCCAGTTCGGCACCAGCGGCAGTTCCAGGCACTCGCGTAAGAGGCCGGGCTCCAGCTGCTTGTCGAACAGCACCGTCGAAAGCCGCGCCACCGACCACTGGGCATAGGGCCGCTCGACCAGTTGCAGGGTATCGCCCGCCTGTACCTCGCCCTCCTCCAGCACCCGGTAGTACCAGCCGGTGCGTCCGCTCTGCTGCACCCGCAGCGCCATCTGCGCCACGTCGAAGCGGTCGTTGAGCTTCCAGCACGGCATGCGCCCCTGGGAGATTTCCAGCAACGCCGTGCCGACACGGATACGGTCGCCCAGGCATACATCGGCCTCGCGCCAACCGCTGCTGCTGAAGTTCTCGCCGAAGGCGCCGGGCCGGGTCAGCAAGGGGTGTTCGCCGAGCTCTGCAGCCCAGTCAGGGTAGTGATCGCGAGGATAATGGTGGATGGCTTTCTCGAAGCCGCCGTGCACACGCAAATCGCCCTGCTCGTCACCGGTGATGCCGAGGAAGGTCAGCTGCAAAGGCCCCTGGCGCGGTTGCTTGTCGATGGCGCTGAAGGAACCTGGGCGGGTGAAAGGCCGGGCGCTGCCGGTGAGCAGGCTGTCCAGGCGTGGGCTGGGCGAGGTCATGCGGCGGGTCTCGTGGAAAGGACCGGGAGAGCTTACACCAGAGCCCGTGAGAGGCCCAACCGGCCGGTTGCTGGGGCTGCCTCCAAGCCCGCTCCTGCAGGCACGTGCTTGCCCCGAGCGTTTTCGAATAGCGCCTGAGTCCGCCAAGGTCGCCGCCACAGGGCTTCAGCCCAACGGTGCAGCCACCTCGGCCACCAGGAAGTCGATGAACACACGGACCTTCAGCGGCATGTGCCGGGCCTGGGGATACACCAGCATGAACGGTCGCGAGGTGCCGCCATACGCAGCCAGCACCTCAACCAGTTCGCCGCTGTCCAGGGCGTCCTGCACGGTGAACCGGTAGGCCTGCATCAAGCCGCCGCCATGACGCACCAGGGTAGTGGTGGCAAGAAAATCGCCCAGGCAGGTGAACGCGCCCTCGGTTTCCAGCTCGACCCATTGCCCATCGCGGCGAAAACTCCACGGAGGACGCCGGCCACTGCTGGGCAGCTCGAACTGAATGCATTCGTGCCCGGCCAGGTCTTCCAGAGTCTGTGGAACGCCAGCCCGCTTCAGGTAGTCCGGAGTGGCGACCACCACCAGCTCGGCATCCTCCAGGCGCCGGGCCACCAAGCGCGAGTCGGCCGGTGCGCGACCGCGAACCGCCAGGTCGAAATGCTCTTCGGCGAAATCGACGTTGCGGTTGCTCACATGCACATCCACCTGGACCCGCGGATAGCGTTGGCGAAAACGTGGCAGCAGTGGCAACAGGCGGTGATGGGCGTAAGGCGTCGGCGCACTGATGCGCAGGCAGCCTGCGGGTTCGAGCTGGCCACCGGTCACCTGGCGCTCGGCCTCCACCAACTGACCCAGTGCCTGACGGCAATGCTGGTAATAGGCCTGGCCGGCCTCGCTCAGGCGCATCTGCCGGGTGGTGCGCACGAACAGGCGCACGCCCAGGCGCTCCTCCAGGCGCGCCACCGAACGGCTCACCGCCGCGGGCGTGACACTGGCGAGGGTCGCGGCCTCGGTAAAGCTGCCGGCATCTGCGGCAAGGCAGAACAGCTCCAGGCTGCCCAGTTGCAGGTCATCGAAGTGGCGGGTCATGGGTGGCTCGATTGATTACATGATGTATCGATTGAAATGCCTCATGCCTCATTTTTCAAGTGGGCGTTGCAGCCTACAGTGCCTACACACCCGAGCACTGGCTCGAACCACTGGAGACTTTCCCCATGAGCACCGCAAGAACCGTCATCATCACCGGCGCCTCCAGCGGCCTGGGCTTCGCCCTGGCCCAGGCCTTCCTCGAGCGTGGCGACAACGTGGTCGGCAACGCCCGCACCCAGGCGCGCCTGGACCAGGCCGCCGCCCGCCTGGGCAACCCGCCAGGTTTTATCGGCGTGGCCGGCGACATCGCCGAGAAAGCCACCGCCGAGCGGCTGTTCGCCGCCGCCCAGGAAGCTTTTGGCCGGGTCGATATCCTGGTCAACAACGCCGGCATTTTCATCCCGAAACCGGTGACCGACTACACAGAGGCCGATGTCGACGCGCTGGTCGGCACCAACCTCAAGGGCTTCTTCTACCCCGCCCAGGCCGCCGCCCGGGTGATGAAGGCGCAGGGGCATGGGCATATCGTCGCGATTACCGCTTCGGTGGCGCTGCAACCGGACACCCGTGTGCCGGCACTGTTGCCGGTGCTGGTCAAGGGCGGGCTGAACCAGGCGGTCAAGGGCCTGGCGCTGGAACTGGCTGCCAGCGGCGTGCAGGTCAACGCCGTGGCCCCGGGGATCATCGACACCCCGCTGCATAGCGGCAACACCGAAGGCCTCGGCGCACTGTCGCCGAGCGGACGCACCGGCCAGCCCGAGGACGTGGTGAACGCCGTGCTGTACCTGACCGACGCGCGCTTCGTCAGCGGCGCCGTCCTGCCCGTCGACGGTGGCAGCACCGCCGGCACCTGGCACTGAAACGGGAGCCACGCACATGCCTTATGTCCATATCCGCGTCACCGAAGAAGGCGTCACCGCCGAACACAAACGCCAGCTGATCGAAGGCACCACCCGTTTGCTGGAACAGGTGCTGAACAAGCCACCGGCGAGCACCTTCGTGGTCATCGAGGAGGTGCCCACCGACAACTGGGGTGTCGCTGGCGAGACAGTGACGGCGCTGCGCCAGCGCGAACGTCGCTGAAGCCATCACGGGCGCAAGGGTAATGTCTGTCAGTTCGCGTCACTGGGGCTGCTACGCAACCCATCGCCGGCAAGCCGGCTCCCACAGGTACAGCGCGGAACTCACGAATTGCGCGGACCCTGTGGGAGCCGGCTTGCCGGCGAAGGGGCGCCTGCGCGCCCCGGGTTTCAGCCGCGGCCCACCGATCGTGCTACACGGTCCACCGCAATACGCGTCTTCTCCACCAGTTCGTCCAGCTCGCCACGGCTGGCCACCAGGGCCGGCGCCATGATCATCCGCCCCAGGGTCGAGCGGATGATCACCCCTTCCTCGAAACCAAAGGTGCGGCACTGCCAGGCCAGGTCGTTCTCGTTGGCGAAGCGCTTGCGCGTGGCCTTGTCCTCGGCGAACTGCAAGGCTGCCACCAGGCCGGTGCCCTGTACTTCACCGATCAACGGGTGATCGGCGAACACCTCGCGCAGGATGCGCTGCAGGTACGGGCCGGTGTCATCCTTGACCTGGCGCACGATGCCCTCGTCGCGCAGGGCCTTGAGATTGGCGATGGCTACCGCCGCCGCCACCGGGTGGCCGGAATAGGTCAGGCCGTGGGCAAACACCCCGCCCCGCTCCACCAGAGCCTCGGCGATACGCTTGCTCAGCACCAGGCCGCCCATGGGCACGTAGCCGCTGGTCAGACCCTTGGCGATGGACAGTGTGTCCGGCTCGAAGCCAAAGTGCTGGTGGGCGAACCATTCGCCGGTGCGGCCAAAACCACCGATCACCTCGTCGGCGCACAGCAGCACGTCGTACTGCCGGCAGATACGTTGGATCTCGGGCCAGTAGCTCTCGGGCGGGAAGATCATGCCGCCGGCACCTTGGAACGGCTCGGCAATGAAGCCTGCGACATTTTCGGCGCCCAGTTCGAGAATCTTCTCCTCCAGTTGCAGAGCGCAACGGCGGCCGAACTCCGCCGGGGTCAGCTCGCCACCGGCAGCGAACCAGTATGGTTCGTCGATATGCGCCACATCCGGAATCAACCCACCCATCTCATGCATGAACTTCATGCCGCCCAGCGCCGTAGCCGCCAGGGTCGAGCCGTGGTAGCCGTTCCAGCGGCCGATCATGATCTTCTTGCGCGGCTGGCCGACCACCTGCCAGTAACGCCGCACGGTGCGGATCAGCACTTCGTTGGCCTCGGAGCCGGAGTTGGTGTAGATAGCGTGGCTGTAGTGGCCGGGCAGCAGGCTGAACAGCAGCTCGGACAGCTCGATCACCGCCGGGTGGGTGGTGTGGAAGAACATGTTGTAGTACGGCAGCTGATCCATCTGCGCGGCGGCAGCGGCGGTCAGATCCTTGCGGCCATAGCCGAGCTGGGTGCACCACAGGCCGGACATGCCGTCCAGGTAGCGGCGACCATCGTTGTCCCACAGGTACAGGCCCTCGCCGCGGGTGATGACCCGCGGCCCCTCGGCGTTGAGCGCCTTCTGGTCGAGGAAGGCGTGGATGTGGTGGGCGGCGTCGCCAGCCTGGTAGTCGCGGGTATCGCGTTTGCCGGTCGCCGGGGTGATGGGTGCGTTCATTGTTGTTCTCCTCGGGTGAATGTCAGCGCAGCTGGATCCAGGTGGTCTTGAGCTGGGTGTATTTGTCGAACGAATGCAGCGAGAGGTCGCGGCCGAAACCGGACTGGCGCCCACCGCCGAAGGGCACGGTCACGTCCAGGGCGTCGACGGTGTTGACCGACACCGTGCCGGCCCTGAGCCGCCGGGCCACGCGGTGGGCGCGGTTGAGATCGTCGCTCCACACCGACGCGGCCAGGCCATAGACGCTGTCGTTGGCCAGGACGATAGCCTCTTCCTCATCGTCGAAGGCGCTGACCGCCAGCACCGGGCCGAAGATCTCGTCGCGAGCCAGGGCCATGTCCTGGCGTACGTCGGTGAAGATCGTCGGCGTGATGAAGTTGCGCGAGCCGTTCACGCTCAGGCGCTCACCGCCGCAGCGCAGACGCGCGCCCTGCTCCCGGGCCTGGCCGATGGCGGCCTCGATACGCGCGGTCTGCGTGGCATCGACGATAGCCCCGGCACGGCTGGCGGGGTCCAGCGGGTCGCCCGGCAGCCATTCGCGTGCCTGGCGCAGCAGACGCTCGACGAACTCATCGTGGATCGAGCGCTGCACATACAGCCGCGAGTTGGCCGAGCACACCTCGCCCTGGTTGAAGAAGATGCCGAACGCGGCCTTCTGCGCCGCCAGGTCGAGGTCGCGGCAGTCGTCGAACACCAGGTTCGGGCTCTTGCCGCCGCATTCGAGCCACACCTGCTTGAGGTTCGACTGCGCCGAATACTGCATGAAGTACTTGCCCACCTGGGTGGAGCCAGTGAACACCAGGCAATCGACGTCCGGGTGCAGGCCCAAGGCACGGCCAGCGGTTTCGCCCAGGCCCGGCACCACGTTGAGTACGCCCTCCGGCAACCCGGCCTCCAGGGCCAGCTCGGCCAGGCGCAGGGCCGAGAACGGCGACTGCTCGGCGGGCTTGAGCACCACGCTGTTGCCTGCGGCGAGTGCCGGGGCGACCTTCCAGGCGGCCATGTCCAGCGGGAAGTTCCACGGCACCACCGCGCCGACCACGCCCAGCGCCTCGCGGCTGATCATCGCCACCGCGCTGGCGGCGGTCGGCGCGACCTGGTCATAGAGCTTGTCCAGCGCCTCGCCATACCAGGCGAACACCTGGGCCGCGCCGGGCACATCGATGCTGTAGGCATCCATCACTGGCTTGCCCATGTTCAGCGAGTCGAGCAGCGCCAGCTCCTCGCGGTGGGCCAGCATCAACTCGGCCAGGCGCAGCAGCACGCGCTTGCGCTCGGCCGGTGCCATGCGCGCCCAGGGCCCGTGCTCGAAGGCGCGACGGGCGGCGCACACCGCCTGGTCGATCTCGCTGTCGGCGCAGGCGGCGACCTGGGCCAGGCACTGCTCGGTCGCCGGGTTGATGGCGGCGAAGGTGGCGCCGTCGCGGGCCACCACCGGGCGTCCGTCGATCAACGCGGTGGTGATGAAGCTTTGCCGCGCGGCGCGCTGCTGCCAATCGCTTTTCGTATGCACGCAGGTCTCCCCTCCGGCCACACGCGGGCCGGTGATTGTCGTTGTCTGGATGAGGTGAAGCGGTGGGTCAGCGCCGTCGCAGGTAGCTTTCCAGCGGGTCCTTGCTCAAGCCTTCCTGGGCCTGGGCCAGCGAGGCGATGAACAGCGAGAACAGCTCGGCCTGGGTGGCGATATCGAGCTTGGCGTAGAGGTTCTTGCGGTGGGTCTTGACCGTGTCTTCGCTGATGCCCAGGCGCTCGGCCAGTGAACGCGTGGAATGGCCGCGCAGCAGGTACTGGGCAATATGGCACTCACGCTCGGTGAGCAAGGACGAGCCGAAGTTGTTCAGCGCAGCGTTGATCTGCCGCCCCAGCGCGCTTTCGAAGCGCCCGCCCAGGGCCTCGGCATCCAGCTGCCCCCAGTGCCGGCGCACCACCGCCACCACCCAGGCGGCGACGCACTTCAGTTCGGCCACCTGGCGGCTACCCAGGCGCCGGGTGCTGCCCAGGGCCACGGCGATGGTCAGCTGGGCGTCCAGCGGCACCAGGTAGTTGAGTTCATCCTCCAGATGGGCGTGCTGGTAGAACGAGGTGTAGTACTCGCTGCGCTTGAAATGGTCGGGGGCGACATCGCTCAGGCGATAGCAGCCGGCGGGCACGCCGTCCATGCAGGCCCGGTAGAACGGGCACAACAGGTAGTAGCCTTCGAGGTACTTCTGCACGTTGCCCTCGGGCAGCCATGGCCCCTCGTCGTCCTTGGCGAACAGCGCCGATGGCAGGCCCTTGCGCGGGCAGAGGAATACGGTGATGGCTTGGCACGCTGCCAGCTGGTTGAGCGCGGCGAACAGAGCCTCGACGAAGCCGGGGGTGCCGATGGCATCGACCACGCGGGCCATCTGTGCATACCAGTCGGGCGAATTCAGCTGGGCATTGCTCATTATTGTCTTCCCCGCCAGGGTGAGTGCTGGCCGGGATTGTTTCATGGGGGGGACTGGGCGGCTATCACCCTTCGGGGTGAGTCAGTGCAATGTGGACCGTGCGGAGGCGGGAGTGGGCGCGAAACTGTTTCATCGATGAAACGGCACCTATCGTTTTTCTCTTCCTCCTCTTTTAACAAAGACAACTAACTGTCAATCTGCCATCACTCTAATTGATCATGCAAGGAGCCATCATGAACAACGTCAGAATCTCGGCCGTCCTAGCTGCACTGTCATTATCAGCTTGCGCCGTCGCACCGAGCGTAAAGTACTCGGCAATCACTTCGAACGCCGATGTTACTGGAAAAGAGGCCAACTTCTTCTACTTGCGCTCATCACGTGTGGATATTGACGCCACGAAGGACGCAAAAGGAACTCTCACGGGATTTACTCTGCAAACGCAAGCGGTCGAATCTTTGAGCAAGCGTCTGGCGGTAACTCGTGACGATCCATTTTACGCCCGCACCACCCTTAATATCACCAAATTGCCCAATACCGACCTCTGGAACGAAGTGGGTAGCGAAGTCGCCGATTATAGAATCAAGATCATCAATACAGTGGCGGCGATTGCCATAAAAGCCGTTGCATTTGGTACGTCATCAAACTCCGTCAAGGACCTGGACCTTGCCCAGCTGCCACAGAGCATCAAACTCGACAACGTCGTACGGGACGCCCCAAAAGGTGAAAAGATGATTTCACTGGGCAATGGTGTCCAGCTGATCTTGGGCGCCCTTCCCCCCGATGCCAGGCCTATCGGCGAGCTCCCGGAGGGCCGTGTCAACTATGCGATCTATGCGGCATGCCGGCCCGCAACGGTATTTTTCAAATATAACAACAGTGTCTATCAGAAGAGCTTTAAGCTCAGTGACCCACAGTTCTATCAATTCGCGGTCCTGCCGAAAAACGGCAAAGTTGTGTTCCACAGCGAATGCGGTGCTTCCACAACGAATGAAAAGGATAGTGTTTCAACCAACACCGAAGTTGTCGATGCCCTGGCCACCCAAGCCAAGGCCATCAAGGATGCAATCGACGCTGCGAAGCAGGGTGACAAGAAATGACAGTACCCAACCTGGCTTCGTCAATGCTCGTTGCATTACTGGCCGTCAGCGCAAGCGTACAGGCTGCTGCTCCCCCTCCTTTTACCATCGAGGTCTTGCCCGATAACGATATCTCGCTGCAAGCCTTTGGCGTTTTACCCAAGGTTCTACAAGGCGCGACGGAGTTGTCGGCAAACCTGCTGGGCGACGAATCAAGTGGGTGCTTCGAGTACGGCAGAAAAAGCTACACCTCGGCCCAGGCTAATGCACAAAGCTCGGTAACGGACAGCAGCGTGACGTTGAGCTTGACCAGTAGCTCATTTTCCCGGGGTGGTAGTTATAGAACCTGCCTGGGTGTCCTGGGACACGATACGAGTGCCCAGGCATCGGCACGCTCCTCGGCCACCATCACCCTGCATTTCAACCCGGATTATCCAAAAGCCGACTACATCGTGGATATCGCTGGCACGTCCAGCAATAACGCCTTCAAACTACTGCTCGATGGCACCGACCTGGCACAGGGCAAAGCTTTGGTGAGCCATTCCCTGACACTGACGGCCGAGCCCGGCTCATCAACGCAATTGTTCGTCGAACTCCCTACCACAACACGCAACGAGGGTGAATGCTGCGAGCAACGGGCGGGTAACTCGGCCCGTGTCGATGTAAGGATTCGCAAAGCCCCCATACTGGCCAGCAAAAGCTTGTTAAAGCCCTACATCGTAGGAGGGAAGCAAACACACGCCTATAAAAATGTAGGCGCAATCATGCTGGGCGAATCTCTTCACTGTACGGGGACGGTGCTTGGCAAGCGAACCATACTGACGGCCGCACACTGTATCAGCGGTTATGAGAAACAGTTGACCGATATGGCGTTCAAGCTCGGCTCGAATCTGCACGACCCAGCGTTCGCGCGGGTAAAGGTCATCGACTTCGACTTGCCAAGAGATAGTGCTACGGGCTACTCATTCAACCCCATCACGCTGGAAGACGACATCGCTTTGCTTTACACCCAGGAAGACCTATCGGTCACGCCGGTAAGACTGCATAGCGGAAATCCCAACTGGGAACAGCTTGTCGACCAACGTGTTTCCCTGACATTTGTAGGATTCGGCTTTGACGTGGTGGACAACGACAAAGTTGGCGAAGGCATCAAACGCGCAGCGTCGTGGTGGGTGGACGACATTGAAAATCGCCGCGTAGCGTTCAGCGTGAAAGGAAAGAACACCTGCAAGGGAGACTCCGGAGGCCCAGCGTTCCTGATTGAAAACAGCAGTATCGTACAAGTGGCAATAACTTCTGGCGGGGACGATGCCTGTAAAAGAGGCTACGAAACGCGTGTCGATGCGTTCCAAGGATGGTTGGCAAGCCGGGTGCGATGAGTGCCTTCTGACCTTTCCTGTGGCAATCCGTATCGTGCATGCTCACCGCAGACAGCAGCGCCCGCTATGAGCACTCACGACAAAAACGCACGGCAGCCCTGCAGATTTGCCAATTGTGCAAGGTAATTTTGCATGACAGGATCGTCCGATCCGCTCGCGCACTCCAGGACTTCACTTGGAAAATCAATAACAAAGCAGGGAGACCGCGATGACCGCGCACGCTCAACCCTCGGCAACGGATCAGGTACTGGCCGAGGTCCGCAACCATATTGGCCACCTCACCCTCAACCGCCCCGCCGGCCTCAACGCCCTGACCCTGGACATGGTGCGCAACCTGCAGCACCACCTCGACCAGTGGGCGCAGGATCCGCAGGTAAAAGCCGTGATGCTGCGTGGCGAGGGCCCCAAGGGCTTCTGCGCCGGTGGCGACATCCGCTCGCTGCACGACAGTTTCAAGGCCGGCGAAAAGCTGCACGAGGATTTCTTCGTCGAGGAATATGCCCTGGACCTGTGCCTGCACCGCTACCGCAAGCCGGTGCTGGTATTGATGGACGGCTTCACCCTCGGCGGTGGCATGGGCCTGGCCCAGGGCTGCGATCTGCGCATCGTCACCGAGCGCAGCCGCCTGGGGATGCCCGAGGTGGGTATCGGTTACTTCCCGGACGTCGGCGGCAGCTACTTCCTGTCCCGCGTGCCCGGCGAGCTGGGCATCTACCTGGGTGTCAGCGGCACCCAGGTCAAGGCCGCCGACGCCCTGTACTGCGGCCTGGCCGACTGGTACCTGGACAGCACCAGGCTGGCCGCGCTGGATGAAGGTCTGGACCGCCTGGTGTTCGGCGAGCACCCGCTCAAGGATCTGCAAGGCCTGCTGGCCAAGCTCGGCACCCAGGTGCTCGAGGACGCCCCGCTGGCGCGCCTACGCCCGGTGATCGACCACTTCTTCGCCCTGCCCGACCTGCCCAGCATCATCGAACAACTGCGCGCCGTGACCATCGGCAACAGCCACCCGTGGGCGCTGGATACCGCCGCCCTGCTGGAAACCCGCTCGCCGTTGGCCATGGCCGTGACCCTGGAGCTGCTGCGCCGTGGCCGCCACCTGAGCCTGGAAGACTGTTTCGCCATGGAACTGCACATCGACCGCCAGTGGTTCGAGTACGGCGACATCATCGAGGGCGTGCGCGCCCTGATCATCGACAAGGACAAGCAGCCGCGCTGGAACCCGCCGACCCTGGGCGAACTCACCGCGCAGCGCGTCGACCAATTCTTCGAAGGCCTGTGAGCCCGGGAGTACACAGATGCAAGACCTGGAACTGAGCGAAGAACAGATAATGATCCGCGACATGGCGCGCGACTTCGCCCGTGGCGAGATCGCCCCCCATGCCCAGGCCTGGGAGAAAGCCGCCTGGATCGATGACGGCGTGGTACGCAAGATGGGCGAGCTGGGCCTGCTCGGCATGGTGGTGCCGGAAGACTTCGGCGGCAGCTACACCGACTACGTCGCCTATGCCCTGGCGGTCGAGGAGATCGCCGCCGGCGACGGCGCCATCGGGGCACTGATGAGCATCCACAACTCGGTGGGCTGTGGCCCGTTGCTGGCCTACGGCACGCCTGAACAACAGCAGGCCTGGCTGCCGCCACTTGCCAGCGGCGAGGTGATCGGCTGCTTCTGCCTGACCGAGCCCCAGGCAGGCTCCGAGGCCCACAACCTGCGTACCCGCGCCGAACTGGTCGATGGCCAGTGGGTGATCAATGGCGCCAAGCAGTTCGTCAGCAATGCCCGCCGCGCCAAGCTGGCCATCGTCTTCGCCGTGACCGACCCGGAGCTGGGCAAGAAAGGCCTCTCTGCGTTCCTGGTGCCCACCGACAACCCTGGGTTCAAGGTCGACCGCAGCGAACACAAGATGGGCATCCGCGCCTCCGACACCTGCGCGGTGACCCTGGACAACTGCCGCATCCCGGCCGCCAACCTGCTCGGCGAGCGCGGCAAGGGCCTGGCCATCGCCCTGTCCAACCTCGAAGGCGGGCGCATCGGCATCGCCGCCCAGGCCCTGGGCATCGCCCGCGCAGCCTTCGAGGCGGCACTGACCTACTCCCGCGAGCGCATCCAATTCGGCAAGCCGATCAACGAGCACCAGAGCATCGCCAACCTGCTGGCCGACATGCAGGTGCAGATCAACGCCAGCCGCCTGCTGATCCTGCACGCCGCGCGTCTGCGCAGCGCGGGCAAGCCTTGCCTGTCGGAAGCCTCCCAGGCCAAGCTGTTCGCCTCCGAGATGGCCGAGCGGGTCTGTTCGATGGCGATCCAGGTCCACGGCGGCTACGGCTACCTGGAAGACTACCCGGTGGAGAAGTACTATCGGGACGCACGCATCACCCAGATCTACGAGGGCTCCAGCGAAATCCAACGGATGCTGATCGCCCGTGAGTTGAAGCATTATCCGATCTGACGTTCCCATCGCGGGTCGAGCCCACTCCATGGTGGAGCACTTGACCCGCGATAAGTTGCCCAGCGCATGAGATTTATTCGTCTCATATGATACAGTAGTGGATCTTTCGTCTCTTTTCGCCTGCCCGACAGCCGAACCCCGACTCGAGGTCCAACATGCGCAGATCCCTCCAAGAAGAACGCCTGCTCAAGGCGCTGGCCCATGCCATTGTCGTCCACCCCCGCGCCACCCTGAAAGAACTGGCGGAAACCGCCGGTGTCAGCAAGGCCACCCTGCACCGCTTCTGCGGCACCCGCGAGAACCTGGTGAACCTGCTCGAGGACCACGGCGAGCAAGTGCTCAACCAGGTCATCCAGGAAGCCGACCTGGAGCGCACCGAACCCTTGGTCGGCATTCGCCACCTGATCGCCGAACATCTCAAGCACCGCGAAATGCTGGTGTTCCTGATGTTCCAGTACCGCCCCGACACCCTGCTCAACAACGCCGAGGATCTGCGCTGGCAGGCCTACACCCAGGCCATGGATGCGTTCTTCCTGCGCGCCCAGCAACTGGGCGTGCTGCGCATCGACATCAGCGCGGCGGTGTTCACCGAGATGTTCATGACCATGATCTACGGCATGGTCGATGCCGAGCGCCGTGGCCGCGCCGCCAGCGCCAACACCGCGCAGACCGTGGAGCAGCTGTTCCTCAACGGCGCGCGGGCCCACGCCTGAACTCAGGGGCGACTACCGCCCCTGGCCGCCCGCCAGTTCCTCGATGCTGATCTCGCGCATCCGGAACTTCTGCACCTTGCCGGTCACTGTCATCGGGAACTCGTCGACGAAGCGCAAATGGCGCGGCACCTTGAAATGCGCGATGCGCGCCCGCGCCCATTCACGCAGTTCCTCCTCGCCCAGCACCTGCCCCGGGTGCAGGCGAATCCAGGCGACGATCTCCTCACCATAGCGGCTGCAGGGAATGCCGATCACCTGCACGTCGGCCACCGCCGGGTGGGTGAAGAAGAACTCCTCCAGCTCCCGCGGATAGATGTTCTCGCCACCGCGGATGATCATGTCCTTGCTGCGCCCGACGATGCGCACGTAGCCCTGTTCGTCCATCACCGCCAGGTCGCCGGTGTGCATCCAGCCCTCGGCGTCGATGCTTTCGGCGGTGGCTTTGGGGTTGTCCCAGTAGCCGAGCATCACGCTGTAACCGCGGGTACACAGCTCGCCGATCTCGCCGCGCGTCACCGTGCGGCCCTCGCTGTCGATCACCTTGTTCTGCAGCCACGGCTGGGTGCGGCCGACGCTGGTCACCCGGCGCTCCAGGTCGTCGGCGGCGCCGGTCTGCAACGACACCGGGCTGGTCTCGGTCATGCCATAGGCGATCTGCACCTCGCCCATGTGCATCTCGTCGATCACCCGGCGCATCACCTCGATCGGACAGGTGGCGCCAGCCATGATCCCGGTGCGCAGGCTGGACAGGTCGAATTCATGGCGACGCGGGTGGTCGAGTTCGGCGATGAACATGGTCGGTACGCCGTACAGGGCGGTGGCACGTTCCTCGGCAACCGCTTGCAGGGTGAGCAGCGGATCGAAGGCGTCGTTGGGGTAGATCAGGGTGCTGCCGTGGGTCATGCAGCCTAGGTTGGCCATGACCATGCCGAAGCAGTGGTACAGCGGCACCGGTACCACCAGCCGGTCTTGCTCGGTCAATCCGAGGCTTTCGCCGACCATGTAGCCGTTGTTGAGGATGTTGTGGTGGCTGAGGGTCGCGCCCTTGGGGAAGCCGGTGGTACCGGAGGTGTACTGGATGTTGATCGGCGCGTGCCGGTGCAGGCTGGCCTGCCGTACCGCCAACTGTTGGGCGTTGGTTTGTGCGGCGCGGTCCTGCAACGTCGACCAGGCCAGGAAGCCATCAGGTGGATTGGCCGCCAGACTGGTGACACCACGCAACGCGGGCAGCCGCGCGCTTTGCAGCTCGCCCGCTCGGCAGGTGCCGAGTTCAGGCACCAGGCCCAGCAGCATGGCGTGATAGTCGGAAGTCTTGAAGGCGTCGGCGCAGATCACCCACTGGCAGGCCGACTGGCCCAGGGCGTATTCCAGCTCGCTGCTGCGGTAGGCCGGGTTGATGTTGACCAGGATCGCGCCGATCTTGGCGCTGGCGAATTGGGTGATGCACCACTCGGCGCAATTGGGCGCCCAGATGCCCAGACGGTCGCCGACCTGTACGCCCAGGGCCATGAGTGCGCGGGCGTGGCGATCGACCGCATCGGCCAGCTGCCGCCAGGTGTAGCGCAACTGCTGATGGCGGACGATCAGGGCCTCGCGGTCGGGGAAGCGGGCGACGGTGGCGTCGAAGGCGTCGCCGATGCACGAATTGAGCAAGGGAATGGCGTTGCTGCCTACGGTGTGGCTGGGCTGGGTCATGGGGTGTCTCTTGTTGTTCTTGTAGGAATTGATCCGGCCCTATCGCCGGCAAGCCGGCTCCCACAGAGATCGCTGCAGGCCCGAGGGCAGCACCGTACCTGTGGGAGCCGGCTTGCCGGCGATAGGGCCAACACCGCTCTACCGAATGAACACCTGCGGCGTGGTGGTCGACATGTCGCCACCGGGCAGCTTAATGTTCCCCACCTTCTCCAGCGTATTGGGGTCGAACACCGCCAGGTCGTTGAACGTCCCGCCCAGGTAGAGCTTGTCGCCGGCCTTGTCGAAGGTCACGCAGTAGTAGGTGTGCTCCAGACTAGCCGCCTTGATCAGTTTGCGCTGGGTGATGTCGTACTTGGCCAGGCGATTGAGCACGCCATACATCTGGTTCGGATCCTTCGGCGAACGCAAGCCGGTGAAGTACAGCTCGGTCAGCTCGGCGAACTCCTGGGTATGGGCCTTGCCGGTCTTCAGGTCGATGCTCAGGTAGCCGTAAAGCGGCTCGGCGGTGGCCGGGTCCTGCTTGGCGTCCTTGAACCTGGCGATGGTGTAGAGCATCGAGAACTCGTGCAACGAACTCTGGTGCGGCCAGAAGTACAGCACGTCCGGCGCGCTGTAGCCCGGGCGGTTCCAGCTGCGCAGCGGCAGCGCGACGGTGTATTTGCCGGTGTTGACGTCCAGCTTGTAGATATCCGGCCCGGCCACATAGAGACTGCCGTCGTCGGCGGCGCGCATCAGGTACACCTGGCGCGGCATCGGGAAGGTGCGCACGGGCTTGGCATCCAGGCCGTCGCCGGTGCGGAACACCTCCAGGCGCGGCGGCTTGACCACATAGTGGTCGTTCAGGCGCTGGCTGGGGTTGACCGTGGCGTACACCTCCTTCCCGTCGGGGCTGATGGCGAAGGAGTACATGGCCTTGCCGACCTCGCCCGGCACGCTGGACAGGTTGGCGTGGAAGGTGGTCTTGCAGCTGTCCAGGTCGATGCCATAGATATCGGCGAAATGATTGTTGAGCACGTAGGCGGTGCGGTTGTCCGGCGCCATCATCGCCGTGCCGGGGCCGAACGAATCGGGCATGCGGCAGGTCTTGTACAGCGTGTCGCTGGCCACCTCGACCACGTGCAGGTTGTTCGGGTAATTAGTAGCGATCAGGTATTCATGGCCGGCCTTCAGGGCCTTGCCTGCGTCGTCGGCCTGGGCCGCCCAGGCGCAGGCCGTGGCAGCGACGGTGAGCGCGAGTTGCGCGCAGAATCCAGGTTTCATGCGGTTTCCCCTTGTCGTTCTATTTGTCTTTCGGGAATACGGTGCCGAGGTTGCGCCAGTCTTCGGCGGAGTTGGTCGCCTGGGCGTTCCAGTCCTGGTAGGTGCTCATCATGTCCGGCACCTGGGCTGGCCACCAGCAAGGGTCGGAGCAACCGTACAAGTCGGCCTCCATCGGCTGGCACAGCGAGCTGACGCCACCGAAGGCGTCCACTTCCCAGCCCGGGTCGGTGGTGGCGGTGCAGCCGGCCACGGCGCTCATCGCCAGCACTTCCTCGACGCGGTCTTCGGCGGCCGCCTGCTCGAGGATGCGCGCCTTGTTGTTCAGCGGTTTGAGGTGCTTCATGTCAGTGCGCCTTCCGGGGAGTGATGTAGCGATCGATGAAGGCCGGGTTAACGGCCATGATGCGGCTGTAGACCTCGATGCCGAAGTCGACCCAGTCGCGCATCAGCTCGCAATAGTGGTAGGTCGGGTGCTGCGGGTCGCCGTAGCGGGCGTAACTTTCGTGGTAGCAACCGCCGGAACACAGGTTGCGGATGCGGCAGCTGTCGCAGCCGGTGCCGCTGCGGTCCAGGCGCTGCGAGAGAAAATCGTTGAGCTGCGCCTGCTTCACGCCCTGATGCACATTGCCGAAGGTCGGCAGGCTGGAGCCGGTGAAGCGGTGGCACAGGTTCAACTCGCCCTCGTGATCCACCGCCAGCATCTTCAGCCCGGCACCGCATGGCAGGGCCTTCTTGTGGCCTTCGTGAATGTCGGTGATCAGCTGGTGCAGGTTGGAGAAGCCGATGTTGCGGTGCTCCAGCGCCGCTTCCAGGTACCGTCGGCCCAGGGCCTTCATGTTGGCGAACACCTGCACCAGCTCGTCGCCGGTGAGGTTGAAGTCGGCCATGTCACCGGAGGTCACCGGGGCGAACCCCACCTCGGCGAAACCCACCTCGTTGAACAGGTGGTTCCAGATGGTCTCGACATCGGTGATGCCACGGGTCAGGGTCACCCGCGCGCCCACTGGCCGGCTGCGGTAGCGCGACAGCAGCATGTCGGCCTTGCGCCGCACCACGTCGTAGGTGCCCTGCCCGCCCACGGTGATGCGGTTGCGGTCATGCACGGTCTTGGGCCCGTCGATGCTGATCGACAGGCCGAAGCGGTGGGCATCGAGCCAGTCGACGATCTCTTCGCTGAGCAGCGTGGCATTGGTGGTCATGATGAACTCGACCTGCTTGCCCGCCTCGGCGAAACGCCGCTCGCAATACGCCACCATGTGCTCGATCAACGCCCGGTTGGACAGCGGCTCGCCGCCGAAGAACACCACGCTGTAGCGCTCCTCGTTCGGCGACTCCTCGAGCAGCATCTCCACCGAGGCTTCGGCGGTGGCACTATTCATCTTCTTGCCGGCGGAGGGCTTGTCGAGGTCCTCCTTGTAGCAGTACGTGCAGCTCAGATTGCAGCCGGTGTTGACGTTGAGCACCACGGTGTTCAGCGCGGTGCGCTCGACCTGTTTCAGGGCGATTTCCGGGGTCAGCGGCGAGCCGTCGCTGACCACTTCCAGGGCGATCAGCTCGCGCAGGGTTTCCTCGATGTCCTGCCCGTCGAACTGCTGGCCGAGCTGCTGCAGCAGCTCCTCGGCGGAACAGCCCTGGCGGCGCAGGGTGTCGATGATGCCGCCGGTCACCGCATCGGTGGCGAACAGCGAACTGCTGGGGATATGGAACAGCATGCGGTCGGCATCGACCTGCACTTCGTGCAGGTTGCGTTCGACCAGGTTCAGTAGTACGCCCATGGCGACCTCCCGATAAGCAATTGGTCAGGTTGATGCCTATGGCAGCGGCGGATTGTTCCAGCGCTGCACGGTAACGATCATGTGGCCCTCGCCCTGCTGGCCACCGTCGGCGAGGGTGGCGATCACCTTCAGGTTGCCGGCGTTGTTGGTCATCATCTTGCGCTCGGGGTTGGGCCCTGCCCCGCCCGGCACGAACACGCCGTCGGCCTGCATCTGCCCGGCGAACCTGACGTCCTCGTCCTCCACCGCCCGTTCGTTGAACGGCTCGACTTTCCAGGTCGCCGGCAGGTAGCCGATGCGCAGCGGCTGGCCACTGGCGTCCTTGCCCCAGGCTTCAGCCTCGAAGCGACCTTGCACCTTCGGCACCGAGGCGCCGTTCTCGCCGATGCGGGCAATGGAGAACGCCGGCACCACCTTGACCTCATCGACCTTGTCGTACACCGCCAGCTGCACGCCCTTGAGCGCGCCCACCGCCACCTCGCGGGGGCCGGCGGCGGCATCCTTGGCGGCCCGTGCCTTGACCCGGATCAGCGTCGGCGTCGACTCCAGCACTTCGGTCACCTGCACGCCCGCGCCCAGGTCGGGCTTGCCGGACAGGTCGCTGCCCACCAGGGTGATCTCGCTGTCGCTGCCGGTCTTGATGAACGCCGGCTGCACCGCCAGCAGGCGCCCCTGCCCGGCCTTCGCCGCACTGAAGTCCAGGCCGCGCTCGTCGTGCTCGGCCTCGAACATGCGGCCCTTCATCTGCCCGTCGATGGCGGCGAACACCTGGCGCAGGTTGGCCTCGCCGACCTTGACGTTGCCGCGCCATTCATAGCCGTTGTAGAGGATCGCCGCACCGCTGCCGTTGAACGGCGTACCGTCGGCGTAGGCGCCCTTGACCTCGACCTTGAAGGTATCGCCCTGCTCGGCGCTGACCGTCATCACCCCACGCACTTCACCCTTGGCCAGCATATGGCCGCTGAACGCCCATTGCCCGGCCAGGACCTTGGACTCGGGCCGGGCCTTGAGCCACTCGGCCCAGGCCGGATTGTCGAGGGGGAAGCGCTTGGCCAGGTCGGGCACCATCTGCTTGAGGGCGATGTCCAGCCAGTCGCGGTCACGGGCCTGGGCCTGGTATTCAAGGGACGGCCACTGGCCGAGGTGGAAGTTGACCAGGTGTTCCCATTCCTTGGCCGGACGCCGTTGCAGGGCGACCCGGGCGCCGGAGTGGCAACGCCCACACATCTGGCTGAGCTGGTCGTCGAAGTGCTCGACGGTATTGAGCCGGCGCTCCATGGCATAGCGCACACCGTCGGTCTCGCTGGGCGCCAGGCCCTGCTTGTCGGCCAGGTACTTGACCAGGGTGCGACGGTCGTCGTCGCTGATCGAAAGGCCATGCATCACCTGCATGCGGGCGATGCTCATCAGCCAGCCCTCGGGGGTCTTGCGCTGGTGGCTGATGCGGCTGTAGCTGTCGTTGCCTTCGGGGATATGGCACCCCATGCACTTGTTCTGCAACAGGCTCGGGCCCTGCTCGGCCGCCATGGCCTGGGCGGACAGCAGTGCGGTGGCGACCAGCGCCAGTGTGCCCGCCTGCCGCCGGAGTCGAGTCGTCTTCAAGGTCAGACCTCCACGGTATCGTTCTTATCGTTATTCGCACGCTGCGGTGTGCATCTGACAATGGCGATACAGAAAGTGTGCCAGTTGCGGCAAATATGTTTTGCATCAACGAGTTGGGCGAAAAGCTGGGGTAAATCCCAGCAGCGCGGACTGTGGCCGAACGTGCCATTTCGCGACGGGGTGTTTCACCTTGAGACACGGGGGCCTGCTGCGCAGGCCATCGCTGGCAAGCCAGCTCCCACAGGGATCTGGCCACCTTCGAGTCCAACGCCGTACCTGTGGGAGCCGGCTTGCCGGCGATTGGCCCGCACAGCGGTCCGTGTCATCTGCGTCTCACTAAGTCTCAATGTGCAACAGCTCAAGCCTCCCTGACTGCATGCCATGTAACGCGAAAAGCACATGCATCAAGGGCTGTGAACGCGTTGACCGGCTTGGCACGCCCATTGCCCTGCCCTGGTCACAACCATGACAAGAGGCACCGCCCCATGCATTCCGAACTGCCGATCCTGCCCGCCACCCGTGCCTTCCTCGCACGCCCGCTGAAGATGCGCATTGGCGCCGACTGGCAGGACGCCGCCAGCGGCCGCACCATGACCTTGCGCAACCCGGCCAGTGGCGAGGCCCTCGCCGAGGTGCCCGCGGCCGAGGCACAGGATGTGGACCGCGCCGTGCAGGCCGCCCGCCAGGCGTTCGAGCACTCGGCCTGGAGCCGGATGCGTCCGCGCGAGCGGCAGAACCTGCTGTGGCGCCTGGCCGACCTGATGCAACGCGATGCCCAGGAGCTGGCCGAGCTGGAATGCCTGAACAACGGCAAGAGTGCCGCCGTGGCCCAAGTGATGGACGTGCAACTGGCCATCGACTTCCTGCGCTACATGGCCGGGTGGGCGACCAAGCTCGAAGGCAGCACGGTCGAGCCGTCGCTGCCGCTGATGCCCAATGACGACTTCCACGCGTTCGTGCGCCGCGAGGCGGTGGGCGTGGTCGGCGCCATCGTCGCCTGGAATTTCCCGCTGCTGCTGGCCTGCTGGAAGCTCGGCCCGGCCCTGGCCACCGGCTGCACGGTGGTGCTCAAGCCTGCCGACGAAACCCCGCTGACCGCGCTCAAGCTCGCCGAACTGGTAAGCGAGGCCGGCTACCCGGACGGCGTGTTCAACGTGATCACCGGCACCGGGCTGAACGCCGGTGCCGCGCTGAGCCGCCACCCGGGCGTGGACAAGCTGACCTTCACCGGCTCCACCGAAGTCGGCAAGCTGATCGGCAAGGCCGCCATGGACAACATGACCCGCGTCACCCTCGAACTGGGCGGCAAGTCGCCGACCATCGTCCTGCCCGACGCCAACCTGCAGGAGGCCGCCGCCGGCGCCGCCACGGCGATCTTCTTCAACCAGGGCCAGGTGTGCTGCGCCGGCTCGCGGCTGTATGTGCAGCGCAAGCACTTCGACAACGTGGTGGCCGACATTGCCGGCATCGCCAACGGCATGAAGCTCGGCAACGGCCTGGACCCGTCGGTACAGATGGGCCCGCTGATCTCGGCCAAGCAGCAGGAGCGGGTCACCGGCTACATCGACCTGGGTCGCGAGTTGGGCGCAACCATCGCCTGCGGCGGCGAAGGCTTCGGCCCGGGCTACTTCGTCAAGCCGACGGTAATCGTCGATGTCGACCAGCGTCACCGGCTGGTGCAAGAGGAAATCTTCGGCCCGGTGCTGGTGGCCATGCCGTTCGACGACCTCGACGAGGTGGTGGGCCTGGCCAACGACAACCCCTACGGGCTGGGCGCGAGCATCTGGTCCAACGACCTGGCCGCGGTGCACCGGATGATCCCGCGGATCAAGTCCGGGTCGGTGTGGGTGAACTGCCACAGCGCGCTGGACCCGGCGCTGCCGTTCGGCGGCTACAAGCTGTCGGGCGTCGGTCGCGAGATGGGCGCGGCGGCGATCGAGCATTACACCGAGCTCAAGTCGGTGCTGATCAAGCTCTGATTTCACCTGGCCGGGCCTCATCGTCGACAAGCCAGCGATGAGGCCCGGCCAGGCAATGAAAAAGCCGGAAAACAACAAAAACATGGAGCACACCATGACGCACAAGCTCGCCTGCACGTTGGCCCTGCTGCTGGCCACTCCCCTCACCCAGGCCCACGAACTCTACAACCACGCCGGCACCACCCTGGACGCCAACCTCGAAGCGCTGTTCGGCGTATTCCACAGCGACGAAAGCTTCGACCAGTTCGGCAACCGCCAGGCCGGCAGCAGCAACTGGCGCGAGGGCTACGTCAAGTACGGCCTGAGCGCCAGCCAGGCGCTGGCCGGCAACGGCACGTTTTACGGCGCCTTCAGCCTGCTCAGTTCGGCCACCTGGGGCGATGGCGACGCCGCGGGTTTCACGCTCGGTGACGAACGTCGCACTGCCGTCGAGGACGCTTACCTGGGATGGCGCTCGGGCACCCTGTTTCCGGCGCTTGGCGAAGATGGCATCGACCTCTCCGGCGGGCGCCAGGTCATCACCCTCGGCGACGGTTTCCTGATCCAGGGCGACCCGGTCAATGCCGGCAACGTCGACCTGGGCGCCGATTTCGACCGTGGCGGCGCCTACTACCTGGCGGCGCGCAAGGCGTTCGAGCGCACCGCCGTGTTGCGTCTGGGCGGCAAGCAGGGTTGGCGCGGCGACCTGATGTGGCTCAAGTCCGACAACCCGTTCCAGGCCGACACCGCCATGGCGGTGGCCAACCTCGAGCATGTCGCCGACGCGGGCACCCTGGGCCTGAGCTGGATCCGCGGCCTGGATGTCGACCGGCGCTACGCCGAGATCCTCGGCCTGGAGCACCGCGACGGCATGGACACGGTGAGCCTGCGCGGGCGTGGCAACCTGGGAGTGAAAGACCTCGAACTGGCCGCCGAGTATGTCACCCAGGACCGCACCGACGGGCGCGAGAACGCCTGGTACCTGGAGGGCAACTGGACCTTCTCCGCACTGCCCTGGTCGCCCACCGCCACCTACCGCTACAGCCGCTTCTCGGAGCACTTCGACCCGCTGTTCTATGGCCTGAGCCGGGGCTATGGCACCTGGTTCCAGGGCGAGGTGGCGGCCAATTACGCCGGGCCTTTCAACAGCAACAGCCAGGTCCACCACGTGGCGCTCAAGGCCACGCCACGGGAGGGGCTGGCCCTGGGCGCGCTGTACTTCGACTTTGATCCGCTGAGCACCGACAGGGGTAACCTCGGTGGGCGCGAACTGGACCTGTACCTGGAATGGATGGTCAACGAACACTGGCTGATCAGCCCGTTGGTGGGCTTCTACAAACCTGAGCGCAATGCCGACAACGGCGGCGTGCAACTGGGCAGCCGGGGAACCGGGACCTATCTGCAGCTGGTGGTCGGGACCTTCTTCTGACTCAAGTCCCTGGAGCTGCCGCGCAGCCCCAGGGTCTTAAACACACCCCTGTTCCAGCAGCCACCGCCGCACCATCGCCTGCTGCTGCGCAGACCGATCTCGCAATAGCTCATGCAGCGACAGCCCCGCCCGCACCCCGCGTACCACAGGCGCCAACTCGACCCCGTGCAGGTGCCACACCCCCAACGGCTGGTCTGCCGTTACCACTACCTCGGCCTCCTCCACGAAATCCTCACGCAACACGGGCCGACGCTCGAGCGTCACCGCGCCCCAGGCGGCCTGCGCATGGACCGGTTGCGCATCCGGCCATGCGCGGCGCGCAGCCCAGAACGCAGCACTCGCCCGCAATTGCTCCTGGGCGTAGAAGTCCCGACCAATCCGGGCAAAACGCAGGAACAACTGCTCGATCCGCGTCTGATGAAAGCGCTGCGCCAGGGCGGCGTGCTCAGGCCGCCGTAGCAGCGTGTTGATCACCACCGGCGCCTGCAAGGCCGATGACAACGACTGGAAAATCCCGTTGCCCGACAGCGGGTCGACCGCCATCGCCGCATCCCCTACCCGCAGCCAATCATCGCCTGCGCAGGCGTAGGCCAAAGTCGCCGTGCTGCTACGGGCATACACCTGCGCGGGAGCGAGGGCCTGTTCATCGAACAGCGCCAGTACCTGCGCCGAAGCACGCCGGCGTTCGGCGCAATACGCCGCCAGCTGCGCCTTGCCCGGCAGGCTGGCCGTACCGGCATCCAGCGTGACTTGCCAGTAGCAGCGGCCATCGGCCAGCCGCGCCATCCACGCCCAGCCATCGGCCAGGCTCTCCACCGCCGAAGCCGCGGGCCCCGGTGCGCCCTGCCAGAGATTGAGCAGGCTGACCGTCTCCGGCCCGCGCAAACGCCCTTCGGCCAGCGGTGCCTGACGGCCACGGGCCTCGACCAGAAAATCGCCGCGCAGGACCTGGCCATCGTCCAGGCGCACCCGATGGCCACCCTCGCGCAGCACCTCGCGTACTCGGCCTTCGATCACCTCGACCCCGGCCCGGCGCAGGTCATCACGCAACGCCCGGTCGAAGCGCTGGCGGTCGAGCAAGCACTCCTGGTTCAAGCGCAGCTGTTGGCCATTCCACTGCACCTGCCGCGCGGCGGAGGTGGTGGCTTGCGCGAGTGCCGCCCCCAGACCGGCATGGCGGAGCCCGTCGAGCACGCGCTGGGAAACCCCCTCGATGGCGGCGAAACGGCGCCAGTCGCTCACCACGGTCACCGCGTAACCCAGGCGGCGCAGCCCCAGGGCCGTGGCCGCGCCGGCCGGGCCGGCGCCAAGCACAACGATGCGTGCGTCAGCCATCAGCCTGCCCCTTGCGCTCCGGGCCCGTGAACGCCGCGTGCTGCTTCAACCAGTGGATCAACGCCAGGTGGTCCGCCCCAGGCCGATTGCGCAACAGCGCGGCGAGGCGACCGCTGAAGGCACCACAGGCCAGGCTCGCGCCTGCCGCACCGGTAGTACCCACATACGCACCGAAATCGGCCTGGGCGGTACCCAGCCAGGACCATTGACCCGGCGCACAGCGGGCATCACCCGTCACCCGGATCACCCCGGGGTAGCTCGCTGGATACACCGGTTCACCCCTTGCCGGGCTGGAGGCACACAGCAGCACCCCGGCGGCCTGGGCTTCGGCGCAGGCCTGGCGCAACACCGGGCGGTCCTGGTGCAGGCCCAGGCTCAGGTTGATCACACTGGCGCCCTCTTCCACCAGCCACAGCAGCGCGGCAGCCACTTGCAGGGCGCTGGTGCTCCACTGGCCCTCGAACACCTGGGCCAGCAGCAGCGGCATGGCCCCGGCCTCACTGCGAAAACGCTCGAGCACGGCGCTGCCATGGCCAAGGGCATCGGGCAGCACTGCGCCTTCCTGCAGCACGCCGTCCGCCAACCAGAAGCGCCGGGCATCGAGCAGCATGGCGGCCTGAGCGGGCGAGCAGCCGCTGTCGATCAGGCCAACGCGCAGTTCACTGGGCATGCTTGGCAGGCTCCTTGACCCGCAGCAGGCCGTCGCTCAAGTGCAGGTGCAGGTCGGCATCGGCCAGGGTCGAGGCACGGTGGCTGATCAGGATGCGCGTGCGCCCGGCAAACAGCTGATCGATGGCGGCGATCACTTCGCGCTCGGTGGCTTCGTCCACCGCCGAGGTGGCCTCGTCGAGCACCAGGATCGCCGGTTGCTGCAGCAGCGCCCGGGCGATGGCGATCCGTTGCTTCTGGCCACCGGAAAGCTGCTGCCCACGCTCACCGAGCAGCCCGTCCAGGCCCAGTGGCAGGCTGTCGCGCAAAGTATCCAGGCGGGTCAGGCGCACCACCGCTTCCAGCTGCTCACGGGTCGCTTCGGGCGTGCTGTAGGCGAGGTTCTGCGCCAGGCTGCCACGGAACAGCACGATGTCCTGGCTGACCACCGCAATGCGCCGACGCAAGGCCTGCAAGTCGAGTTGGCGCAGGTCGGTACCATCGAGCAGGATGCGCCCGGTGTCGGGATCGTAGAACCGCTGCAGCAGGTCGATCAGGGTCGATTTGCCGACGCCCGACGCGCCGCTGATGGCGATTTTGAGCCCGCCCGGCAAACTGGCATCGGCACCGCGCAGCACAGCGCCCTGGCGCTCATCGTGGGCAAAATGCACGCCTTCGAGCCGCAACGTGCCGGGCCCGTCGGCGATCGGCTGCGGAGCTTGGGCGGGCCGCACCGCGACCGGTTCGCGCTTGAGCTCCATCACCCGTCCCAGGCTCACCGCCATGCGCTGCACCGCCACGTACAGCCCCAGCAGGCTCTGCACCGGGCCTACAGCCATGCCCATGTAGGTAGAAAAGGCGATCAGCGCGCCCAGTTGCCAGGTGCCCTGGATCACCCACCAGCCACCGACCAGGAATGCGCAGGCCCGGCACCAGGAAGTCAGCGTGCCGGGCACCGCCTGGGTAAAGAACTCAGTGACCTGCACCTTGAGCAACTGCCCCATGTAGCCCTGCCCCAACTGTTCGAGGCGCTCGGCCTCGCGCCGCTGCTGGCCGGCGGCCTGGATGAACTTCATCGCCGGCAGCGTCTCGACCAGGAACGACGACACATCCGCCGAACGTTCGCGCAGGCTGCGTACCTCGCGCTCGACCTTGCGTCGCATCCAGCGCAGCCACAGCACTTCGAGCGGAATCAGCAACGCCAGCAGCAGCGACAGCTGCCAGGACAGCATCAGCATCAAGGCCACCGCGCCGACCAGGCCGATCAGCGCCGACACCGCCGAGAACAGCGAGTCCACGGCAAAGCGCTGGATCTCGGCGACATCGCCATCGAGCCGCGACAGGATGTCACCGGTGCGCCGGCGCCCGTAGAAGGTCGGCGAAAGTTGTTGCAGGTGTCGGTACAAGTCGTCGCGCAGGGCGAACAGGATGCGCCCGGACAGGCGCGTGTGCAGGTAGCGGTTGATCCCCGCCAGCAACGTGCCGAGCAGGCCGGCAACGATCATGATCGCCGCCATGTGCCAGAGGGTCTGGTAATCCTTGGCCAGCAGGCCCTCGTCGATCAGCGTCTTGACCAGCCAGGGTTGCGCCAGGGCCAGCAGCGAGGCGCCCAGGGACAACCCCAGGAGCACGCCGATGGCGCCACGCTGCGGGCGCACGAAGCCGTAAAGCCAGGCCAGGGCCTGGCGCATCAACTGCGGATCGCTGGATTCGATCAATCGGGAGAACAGTCCGCCCATGGCTCAACCACGCAACTGCTTGAGCTTGCGATACAGCGTCGCCCGGCTGATGCCCAGGGCCTCGGCGGCGGCCGAGACATTGCCCTGGTGCCGGGCCAGCGCGGCGCGGATCAGTTCCAGTTCGTTGTCGCGCAGGCTGCCGGACGGCGCGGCGCCGCTGGCCAGTTCGTCGAGCAGGCAGTCGGTGAGGTGGTCGAGGGTCAGCACCTGCTCACCCTCCTCGCGCATTGCCAGGGCGGTGCGCACCACCATTTCCAGCTGGCGGATGTTACCCGGCCAGTCGAAGTTCTCCAGCAGCGCGACCAGTGCCGGGTCGAGGCTGACAGCACGGGCCCCGGCCTTGTCCAGCAGGCCCTGGATGATCGTTGCCAGGTCGTCGCGCTCGCGCAGTGCCGGCAGGCGCAGGGACACGCCATTGACCCGGTAGTAGAGGTCTTCGCGGAAGTGCTGGTCGGCGACTCGGCGTTTGAGATCGCGATGGGTGGCGCAGATCAGCGCCACGTCGATGTCCTGCTCGTCGCCAGCGCCAAGGGGCGCCACCCGGCGCTCCTGCAGTACACGCAGCAGGCGCGCCTGCAGGGCCAGCGGCATGTCGCCGATCTCGTCGAGGAACAGCGTGCCGCCATGGGCCTGCATCAGCCGCCCGACCATGCCGCCCCGGCGCGAGCCGGTGAAGGCGCCGTCGCGGTAGCCGAACAGCTCGGACTCGATCAGCCCCTCGGGAATCGCCGCGCAGTTGACCGCCACGAATGGCTTGTCGGCACGCGGACCGGCCTGGTGCAGGGCACGGGCAACCACCTCCTTGCCGGTGCCGGTTTCGCCCAGCAGCAGCACCGGCAACCCGTTCGCCAAACCCTGGCGGGCCATGCGCAAGGCACGCGCCAGGCGCGCATCGCCACCGGCCAGCGCTTCCAGTGCCTGGGCCTTCGGCGCTGCTGGCTTGGCGATCGGCGACGGGCCGCTGATGCGCGCATGTCGTGGCAGTTGCAGCGCCCGGAAAAAGAATTCGCCCGCCGCCGTCTGCACGCTGCTGACACCGCCCTGCCACAGGCGCGCGATGAACGCCGGCGAGCGCTCGCCCAACAGGTCGCTGCTGCGCCGCCCGAGTAGCGCCTGGCGTGGCATCTGCAACAGCTGGCAGGCATTGTCGTTGGCTGCCAGCACCTCGCCCTCCAGGCTCAGCGCCAACAGGCCCTGCCAGGCGCTGGCCAAGTATTGCGGGCGGCTGTGGAAGGCCAGCACCAAATGCTCGGGATGGTAGAGCCCGAACAACCTGCCTTCGATATTGCCGGCGGCGAGCAGCAACGTGGACAGGCTGTCCTGGGGCTGGGCCATGACCCCTTCACGGGTCACGTCGAGCACGCCGATCACTTCGCCACGCGGATCACGCAGCGGCACCGAGGTGCAGGAGAACGGGCTGAGCCGGTCCAGGTAGTGCTCGCCGCAGTTGATCAGGGTCGGCTGGCCCTCGACCACCGCCGTGCCGATGGCATTGGTGCCGCGCAGGGCCTCGCTCCAGCAACTGCCAGGGTGCAGGTCGCGCAGGCCCTCGCGCTCGAGCACGTGTTTCTGGCCGTCGATCGTCAGCACGTTGGCCTGGGCGTCACCGAGGATGACGATACCGTTCTTTCCCTGGCGCTTGATCAGGTAGTCAAGCTCGGGGGTGGCCGCGTCGATCAGCAGGCGGTTGTGTTCCAGCAACGTGTTCAGGTCCAGGCCGTGGCGAATACCCAGGCCGACCTGCTCGCCCTGCAGGCAGTCCAGGCCATGGCCAAGGCTGCGCCGCCAGGAGGCGTCGATCTCGTCGCGCAGCATGCCGCAGGGCAGTTCGCCTTCGCTGGCAAGCTTGAGGCGGACTAGGCGGGATTGCTGCAAGGGGTCGTTGGCGGTTGTTGTTGGAAGTTGTCGCGCCATTGCGTGCTCCTGGTGTGCCCCGCTCAGGCGGGGCAACGGGCATCGGATTTTTCGGCAGTGTGCTTCAGAATTGGCTGTCAGTCATCAGCTTCGGCAGACACCGAGCCTCACCCCATTCCCCAATGCTGGGGCCACCCGCCCACCATGGCTACCTCGACAAACCGTTGCCGGGACGCTGAAACCCTCGTCGCAAAGGCCCTGGGTGCCTCTCTGCAAAACCTGGCACAACAGTTGCCGATCCCTCTCCAGACGCCCCAACCCATGGGCCCGTTTGCAGGAGGAAGAAACTCATGCACCGACCGACACCCCACCCGCTGGCCGTGGCGATCTTCGCCGGCCTGCTCCAGCTCCCGGCCCAGGCTGCGCTGTATGCGGTCGACCCCGGTCCCTACACGCTACCCACCGGCAAATTCGCCGCCTGGTACCAGGACAGCCACGGCCGGGTGCTCGACCTGTGCCTGTCCAAGGCGGTGAGTTCACGGGTCGCCGGTGCCCCCGGTGCGCCTTCGTACATGTGTACGCTGCTGCCCACGCCCGGGGTGTTCGACGATACCCAGCCCATCGTGTTCCCCAGCAACTTCCCCGACGAGGCCTTCTGGTTCACCGCCGATGCCGCCATCGTCGATGCCGCCCGCGGTATCGACCTGAGCTACGGTTCGGCCATCGAAGCCGCGTTCAGCGCCGAGGAACCGGTGGATGGCGACCAGGTCAGCTTCGCCCGGGTACGTATTCGCGTCGATGTGCCGGTGGCCGGCACTTACGTGGTCACCCACCCCTATGGTGTCGAAGTGTTCGATGTCCCGGCGGCTGGGCGCCGGGCGATCAACATGACCCGTGACATCGGCATCGGCACGCCAGGCGACTACAGCGGCGCGCTCAAGGGCGACGTCGGGCCGTTCCTGCGCAGCGTCAACGGCCCGTATACAGAGACCAACCCAGGCACAGGCGCCAGCGAGCGCTACATCGGCGATCCGAACCTGGAAGAGCCGGTCACCGGCAGCCCGTTCAACACCAACTTCGTGCGCATCGAGGGCCCCAACGGCATCGACCTGCGCACCGAGGTCTTCGCCATCTCCGGCAAGCTGTCCACGGTCAACCGACCGACACCGCTGATCCCGCTGCGCAGCACCTATTCGCGGCATACCGAAAATGGCGACCTGCGCGCCCAGCAGGACGTGTTCGTCATGGCCCCGCCGGCGCCCGCCACGGTCACCCTGACCAGCCAGACCCCCACCCTGCCCCTCGGCGAGGCCAACGGCACCGGTGCCTGGTACGCCCAGTCGCCGCTCAACCCGACCCTGCCGCTGACCTTGCAGGTGACCGCTGACAACAGCTTGGCCATCGCCACCAGCACCCCGACCAGCGCGCCGATGCCGCTGACCGACCTGGTGACCATCAGCCGCGCCGAATACAGCCTGGGCAGTGGCCAGCTGACCCTGGTGGCCAGCAGCAGCGACGAGACCAGCCCGCCGGCCCTCACCGCCCGCACCGGCAACGGTGCATTGATCGGCGGCCTGAGCGGCAACGGCGCGGTCAAGACCCTGACCACCGGGCTCTCGCCGATCCCGCCAGCGAAGGTGCAGGTCACCAGCGCCCATGGCGGCAGCGACAGCGAAGACGTGGTGCTGGTGCCATGAACAGGACACGCCTTCAAGGAGGCAGCATGAATACTTGGTCGCGTCGCGCGCTCTGCGCCGCCGGTTTCACCCTCACCCTCAGCAGCGCGGCCTGGGCCGCACTGTCGGAGGTCGACCCCGGCCCCTACACCTTCGCCACCGGGGGCTACCCCATGTGGTACAAGGACGCCAACAACCTCGCCCTGGAGCTGTGCCAGTCGCGTGCCACCAGCACCCGCGCGCCCGGTGGGCCCGGTGCCCCGGCCTACATGTGTACCCTGCTGCCCGAACCCGGGGTCTATGACGATGCCCTGCCGCTGGTGTTCCCGGACAACTGGCCACCGGAGATGTTCTGGTTCCTGGCCGAGACCGAGATCCCCCAGGTGGGCAACAGCGGCTACGAGCTGGAAGTCTACGTGGCAGGCCTCGAGGCAGCCTTCGCCGCTGAAAATCCTGTCGAAGGCGATCAGCAGAGCTTCGCCCGCATCCGTATCCGCGCCTCCGTGCCGCGCACCGGCACCTACACCATCACCCACCCCTATGGCGTCGAGACGGTCAACGTGACCACGGCGGGCCGGCGAGCGATCAACATCACCCGCGACATCGGCATCGGTGCCCCCGGCAACTTCAGCGGCGCGCTGAACGGCAACCTCGGCCCGTTCCTGCGCGGTGTCGGCGGCCCATACACCGAGGTCAACCCGGACACCGGCGCCACCGAGACCTTCGTCGGCGACCCGAACATCACCGAGGCGGTCACCGGCAGCCCGAACAACACCAACTTCGTGCGCATCCAGGGCCCGGCGGGCACCATCCAGACCAACGTTTTCACCGTCTCCGGCAAAGTCCTCGACCAACGCCAGCAAACCCCGGTGACGCTGGAACGCGCCACCTACCAGCGCAACGCCGCCGGCACCCGCGTCGAAGTCTTCGCCAAGGCGCCGAACAGCGCCAGCCTGTGCCTGCGCAACGGCCTGGCGCTGGTCGGCTCGCCGCCTTCGCCCTGCCAGTTCAGCATGCTCGCCGACAACAACGGGTTGTTTTTCAACCAGCAACTGAGCCAGGCGGTGCCACCGTCGGTAGTGGTGGTCACCGCCAGCAGCCCGACCGGCACCACCCGCCCGACCGCGCTGTCGAGCAAACTCAGCGATGTGGTCAAGGTCGGCACGGCTCGCTATGACTGGAGCGCCAAGCGCTTGCTGATCGAAGCCCGCTCCAGCGACGAAGTCGTGGTGCCGGACTTGCTGGTCCAGGGCTTCGGGCGGATGTCCAAGTCCGGCGTCCAGCAAAGCCTCACGGTCAACGACCTGGCCCAGCCGCCGGCCAGCATCACGGTCAAGTCGGCGCATGGTGGTTTCGACGTGGAACCGGTGGTGGTGGTCGGCAACGCCCCGGTGCAGGCCGAGAACCAAGCCCCCGTGGCCCAGGCCGACAGCGCCAGCACCAGTGTCGGCATACCGATCACCCTCAACCTGCTGGCCAACGACAGCGACCCGGACGGCAACGTGCCGCTGAGCATCGCCGACCTCACCCAACCGGGCACCGGCCTGGGCGGCGTGGTGCTGAACGGCACCACGGCAGTGACCTACACCCCGCCGGCCGGGGCCACCTCGCCGCTGGTGGCGACCTTCAGCTACCGCGCGCAAGACGCCAAGGGCCTGAAATCGCCGGTCACCACCGTGACTGTCAACGTCGCGCCGAACCGTCCACCAACCGCAGTGGCCGATAGCGCCGCCACCCTCGGCGTGCCACTGACCATCAACGCCCTGGCCAACGACACCGACCCGGAAGGCAACCTGCCACTGACCATCGCCAGCGTCACCCAGCCGACCCCGGCCGGGCGCGGCACGGTGAGCACCGACGGCAACGTGATCACCTACACGCCACCGGCCACGGTCAGCGCGGCGTTCACCACCAGCTTCACCTACGTCGCCCGTGACGCGATCGGTGCCACCTCGACGCCCGGCACGGTCACGGTGCAGGTATCGCCACGACCGGCCCAGGAGACCTTCGCAGTCACCGCGGCGACGGTCACGGCGCGCTCCAACAACCGCTTCAACTGGGACATCAGCGGCACGTCCTCGGTGACCACCGGCAACACCATCACGGTGCGGGTGACCACCACCAGCGGCGTGCAGACCCTGGGCACCACCACCGTGCCGGTCACCGGCCGCTGGCGCCTGACGGTGAGCAACAGCACCACGCTGATCCCGACCGCCGCGCCAACCGCGACCGTGACCAGCAGCCAGGGCACCACTCGCACCACCAACGTGGTCGTGCAGTAGCGCCGGGAGGATGCCATGAACGCCCTGTTTCCACTGCTGCTGTGCCTGGCCCTCGGGGGCCAGGCCTGGGCCGACGACCTGATGGACAACGCCGACCTTGCCGCCGGCAGCGACCTGGGCGAGCCACTGGTGCTGCGCCTGCTGCCAAGCGGCGCCGGCCAGGTCGCAGTGATCGAGCAACTGGGCAGCGGCAACCGTGCCGCCCTCGACCAGAACGGCCAGGCCCTGCTGGGCCGGATCGTCCAGGCCGGGGGCGCGCAGGAGGCTTACATCCTGCAGGAAGGTAGCGACCTGACGGCCGTTATCAGCCAGCAGGGCCAGGGCAACGACGCGACGATCCGCCAGAGCGGCAGCGGCAACAGCGCTGCCATCGAGCAGATCGGCAACCACAACAGCGCCACCATCGACCAGCGCGGCACGGGGCTCAACAGCGCCGTGACCCAGGCCGGCAACGGCCAGCAGGTCCACATCACCCAGTACCGCTAGGCACTCATCGACAGATCTGGAGGCAACACCATGCACAAGCTCGCCCCCCTGAGCGCTGCCATCGTCCTGGCCCTTGCCGGCCAGGCCATGGCCGACGACAGCACTTCGACCCAGTCCCAACAGGGCAACCAGAACATCGCCGAGGTCAAGCAGACTCAGGCGTCGTTCGCCTCGGCCACGCAGAACCAGGCTGGCCACGACCACAACCACATGGCGCTGCAGGACAGCAGCACCAGCCATATCCAGCAGAGCGCCACCGGCTCGTTCAACGCCGGCTACGCCGAGCAGCTGTACGAGAACGGCAGCCAGATCACCCAGCAGTCCGGCGGCAGCCTCAACGACGCCTTCGCCAGCCAGTCGGTGGGCGAGAACAACGAAGCCCTACAGGTCCAGCAAGGCAGCGGCAACCGTTCGGTCATCTGGCAGGACACCCAGTACGGCAGCCAGGCCACCACCTTGCAGTCCGGCCATGGCAACGACGCCACGGTGGAGCAGCTGTTCGGCGGCAGCAACAACAAGAGCGTGATCATGCAGGGTGGCAGCGACAACCAGGCGGCCGCCGAACACATGACCCACCAGGACGGCGATATCGCCATCTACCAGGAAGGCCGGCAGAACTGGGCCTACGGCGACCAGCGCGACGGCCTGGGCGGCACCATCGGCATCAACCAGTACGGCACCGGCAACTCGGTGGAGGTGTGGCAGGACAACCAGGCCGCGAGCCAGGCCAGTGTCTACCAGAACGGCCAGAGCAACGAAGGCTACATCGACCAGAGTTTCGGCCAGGCCAACAGCGCGGGCCTCAGCCAGACCGGCCGTGGCAACGCCAGCTGGTCGGACCAGTTCGAAACCAACCAGGCGGTGACCAGTATTTCCCAGGTGGGCAACAACAACCTGCACTTCACCTACCAGACCGGTGACAACCACAGCCTGACCATCAGCACGGTGGGCAACGCCAACAAGATCATGGCCAGCAACTGGAAGGGCGATAAGTCCGGCGGGCAGTTCGGTGTCGGTCAGCAGGCGCAGATCAACCAGGCGGGCAATGGCAACGGGGTCAACCTCACCCAGGAAGGCAACAGCCAGATCGCCCGGCTGAATCAGGATGGCAACCGCAACCAGATGGAGACCCGCCAGGCCGACAGCAACAACGAGCTGTACTTCGAGCAGAACGGCAGCGACAACCTGCTCATCGCCGACCAACGTGGCACCGCCAACTATGCCGAGGGGCTGGCTGCGGGCAATGGCGGCAGCATCACCCTCGAGCAGTCGGGCAGTGGCAACCAGAGCTACACCTATCAGCTGTATGGCAGTGGCAACGAGGCGACCATCAAGCAGACCGATGGGGTCAACCTCGCCTATGTGACCCAGGGGGGTAATGGCAACCAGGCGTTTGTCGACCAGAGTGGGGCTAGTCAGACGGCCACCATTACGCAGTTTGGGAATGCCAATATGGCGACTGTTACCCAGCAGTGACGGGGTTTCCCCTTGGACCGTGGCGTTGGTTCTCCCCTGGCGCTGCGGTTCTTTTTTTCTTTGGTTTGGGTTTGGGTTCGGGTTCGGGTTCGGGTTCGGGTTCGGGTTCGGAGGCGATTGTTTTTGTAGGCTCATTCGTAGAAGATGTCGACATTTAGTCACCATTTCGCCTTTACGGCGACCTACTTTTCTCTTGGGAAAAGTAGGCAAAACCGTTCGGCTCCGTTCATACGGCCCCTGCGCTTCGCTACGGGGTTCCCTCGCTCCGGGCTCGCTCCGGGAGGACGCGCCGACGGGCCATCCATGGCCTGATCGGCGCTTGACGGGCATCCATGCCCGTCACCTCCCTGCGCAAGCCCTGCGCTCGGCCTCCTGAAGTCGCAATTTGTGGCGCCTGAACTATCGCGCGCTTAGAAGCAAGATCAAAAGCGGATCAAGGGCGGATCAAGGGCGGATGAAGGGCGGGTCAAAAGCAAGGGAGGGAATGGCAGACTTCGGGGCGGCCATTCGTCGACAGCGGAGAAAAATTGTCGAATTGCCTCACGTGCATGCGACTAACAGGTGAACCCCCCAAGCGTGGAGTCACGCCCATGAGCCATCCCACTCCCAAACACGCCGTGGCAACCCGCAGCCAGTGGCTCGCCGCCCGGCACCAGCTCTGGCTGCACGAGAAGGCCTTCACCCATCAACGCGATGAGCTTGCCGCCGCCCGCCGCGCCCTGCCCTGGGTAGCGGTGGAGCAGGACTACCGTTTCCAGGGCCCGGACGGCGATCTAAGCCTGGGCGAGCTGTTCGCCGGGCGCAGTCAGTTGCTGGTCTATCACTTCATGTTCGCCGAGGGCTGGAACGAAGGCTGCCCGGGCTGCTCGTTCCTGGCCGACCATTTCGACGGTGCCAACCTGCACCTGGCCCACCACGACGTTTCCCTGGTGGCGGTTTCGCGGGCGCCCTTTGCCGAGTTCCAGGCGTTCCGCCGGCGCATGGGCTGGCACTTCCCATGGTTCTCCTCGCACGGCAGCCGCTTCAACCAGGATTTCGGCGTCACTGTCGCCACCGATGGCAGCGCCCAGTACAACTACGAACCCTACACCGGCGACGAAACGGAGCTGCCCGGGCTCAGCGCGTTCTACCGCGATAGCGACGGCAGCCTGTACCACACCTACTCCACCTATGCCCGGGGGCTGGACATCCTGGTCAACGCGTACAACTTCCTCGACCTCGCGCCCTTGGGGCGCAACGAGGACGGGACGATGGACTGGGTGCGGCATCATGATCGCTATGAAAGTGCCAGTGACAAGCCGCATTGCTGCAAGGAGTGAGTTTCCGGCGGGTCAGATCGCCTGCACCGCCAGCAACTCCGTCAAGACCTCGGCCAGTGCCTTGACCATTACATCAGCCGTAGGCCGATGCACGATGACGATCTCGTAGCTGTCCACCTCCGGCAGCCCCTGCTCGATGCCCAGCACCCGGTGCTCGAGCAGCGCCGCCCGCGGCGGCAGCAGGCTGATGCCCATACCGTCGGCCACCGCCGCCTGGATACCGCTGAGGCTCGAGCTGGTGAAGCTGATGCGCCAGCGCCGGCCCATGCCTTCGATCGCGCTGATCATGTCATCGCGGTACAGCCCGCGTGGCGGAAAGGTCACCAACGGAATCGGGTCGAGGTCGAAGGACGGCATGCGCGTGCTGTCGATCCACTGCAGGCGCTCCGGCCAACACGCCACGCCCTCGCGGCTGTTGCGCCGCTGCTTGAGCAGCACCAGGTCGAGTTCGCCGTTGTCATAGGCCTGGCTGAGATCGCGGCATAGCCCGCTGGTGACTTCCAGCTTGACCTGGGGGTGCTGCCGGCTGAACGCGGACAGCGCATTGGTGGTGCGCCCGCCGACGAAATCCTCCGGCACGCCCAGGCGCACGGTCACCCCGACCATGGCCCCGGCCAACGCCTCGAGCATCTGGTCGTTGAGGGCCAGCATGTGCCGGGCATAACCGAGCAGGGTCTGCCCGGCATCGGTGGGCAGCACATCGCGGTTGCCGCGCACCAGCAGGCGGTGGCCAACCATGTCCTCGAGGCGACGAACCTTCTGGCTGATGGTCGACTGCGTGGAATGCAGGCGCGCTGCGGCGGTGGTGAAACTGCCGCAGTCAGCCACCACGACGATGGCGCGCAGCAGGTCGAGGTCGAACAGGGCCCTATTTGGTTTCACGCTGGCAGACATCTTGATATTCGACTTCTGAATGACAAGCCTGACTTCTATCACGGGTACCGATACCCGGCAACATGCGCAAATACACTGGGATCCATCCAGATTATTCACTTCTGCTACAAACACAGGCCCCCTAGCATGGACCCTCGTCCTATCAGGAGCCGACCACCATGCGCCTGCCGTTCACCACCTTGCTGCTGACCCTGTTCACCAGCCTTGCCAGCCATGCCGAGACCTCCGCCATGAACACTGCGTTGCTCGATGCCGCCCGCCGCGGCGATGCCCCTGCCGTGCGCCAACTGCTCGACCGGGGCGCGCAGGCCGATACCCGCAACGACCAGGGCCAGACCGCGTTGCTGGTGGCCACCCACGCCAACGAAGTGGAGGCCGCCAAGGCGCTGATCGAAGCCGGCGCCGACGTCAACGCCAAGGACAACATCAACGACAGCCCCTACCTGTACGCGGGCGCACGGGGGCTGGACGACATCCTGCGCCTGACCCTGGCCCATGGCGCCGACCTGAAGAGCACCAACCGCTACGGTGGTACCGCGCTGATCCCGGCCGCCGAACGCGGGCATGTGAGCACCGTGCAGTTGCTGATCGCGGCCGGTATCGATGTGGACCACCTCAACCGCCTGCACTGGACCGCGCTGCTCGAGGCGGTGATCCTCGGCGATGGCGGCCCGCGGCATGTGGAAATCGTGCGCCAGTTGCTGGCGGCCGGGGCGGACCCACTAATTGCCGACAAGGACGGCGTGACCGCGCTGGAGCATGCTCGCCAACGCGGTTATCGCGAGATGGTCGCCTTGCTGGAAAACTCCAGGCGCCGCTGACGCGCCGCATCGCCGGCAAGCCGGCTCCCACACCGATCGCACCGGTCTCAAGACAAGCGTCATCCCTGTGGGAGCTGGCTAGCCGGGGTTTAGATCATGACGTAGGCCTGCCGGTTATTCCACAGCCTCGAACGGCAGCCCCACATAGTTCTCGGCGATATTCGCCAGCCCCGCCGCTGACCCCAGGTAGTACTCGCGATCGGCCGCCTGCATCTTGCGGTCCCAATCATCCTGGTGCTCGCCGAAGTCATGCAGCAGCTGAGTCATGAACCAACTGAAGCGCTCGCCCTTCCACACCCGCCGCAACGCCATGGGTGAATACTGCGCCAGCAGGTCGGTGCGCCCCTCGCGGTAGACCTTGACCAGGATCCGGTACAGGTAGTTGACGTCCGAGGCTGCCAGGTTCAGGCCCTTGGCGCCGGTGGGCGGCACGATGTGCGCGGCGTCGCCGACCAGGAACAGGCGGCCATGCTGCATCGGCTCGACCACCAGGCTGCGCAGCGGCGCGATGCTTTTCTCCAGCGCAGGCCCGGTCACCAGTTGCTCGGCCACCGCCTCTGGCAGGCGCGCCTTGAGCTCGGTCCAGAAGCGCTCGTCGGACCAGTCCTCGACCCGCTCTTGCAGCGGCACCTGCAGGTAGTAGCGGCTGCGCGTCTGCGAGCGCTGGCTGCACAGCACGAAACCGCGTTGGTGATGGGCGTAGATCAGCTCATGATTGACCGGCGGGGTATCGGCCAGCAGTCCCAGCCAGCCGAACGGATAGACCCGCTCGTACACCTTCAGCACGCTGGCCGGGATGCTCTGCCTGGCCACGCCATGGAAGCCATCGCAGCCGGCGATGTAATCGCACTCCACCCGGTGCTGGCGACCGTCCTTGTCGAACGTCAGGTAGGGCCGCGGCCCCTCGATGTCATGGGGCTGGACATTGTTCGCCGCATAGATGATCGGCGCCCCACTCTGCTCGCGAGCCTGCATCAGGTCGCGGGTGACCTCGGTCTGGCCGTAGACCATCACCGTCTTGCCACCGGTCAGTGCCTTGAGGTCAAGACGCTGGCGATGACCTCCGACCAGCAACTCGACCCCTTCATGGACCAACCCTTCGCGATCCATGCGCTGGGCCACGCCGGCTTCGCGCAGCAATTCGACCGTGCCCTGTTCGAGCACGCCGGCACGGATGCGCCCCAGCACATAGTCCGGGGTCTGGCGCTCGACGATCAGCGTATCGATGCCGGCGTTGTGCAGCAGTTGGCCGAGCAGCAGGCCGGACGGGCCGGCGCCGATGATTGCAACCTGAGTCTTCATTGTTGTTGTCTCGCGATGACGATGCCGGCTTTGTACTGGCAATGGCCGCGCATCTGCTGTTAGGGTTTGCACCTGTATTTTTACTGCTGAAAAATGCGCAGAACGTGCGAAATCCGTTTTGAAAACTGCACTTTCTTGAAATTCGTTCGATTAACGGACAGACCCTAACCCCATGCACAGCCCCCTTCCCGGCATCCCGTTGTTCCAGCTGTATGGCGAGCACCGTGCCTGGCCGGATACCGACCTGCTGCACTGCGAGTCGATCCCGGCGCGCAGCCGTCTGCACCACTGGGAGATCAAACCGCACCGGCATGCCGAACTGTTCCAGCTGCTCTATGTGCAGCGCGGCGAGGCGCAGGTGGAGATCGAGGGCGAACGCCGGGTGATTCGCGAGGCGGCGATCCAGGTGGTGCCGCCGCTGACTGTCCATGGCTTTCGCTTCAGTGCCGATATCCAGGGGCATGTGCTGACGTTCGGCACGGCCTTGGTGGTCGATCTGGAAAAGCGCCTCGGCGCCCCCCTGAGCGTGCTGGCGGCGGCGCGATGCTACCCGCTGGGCAAGGACCGCGTGCGCCTGCACGGCCTGATCGACACGCTGCAGCAGGAGTACCAGGGCAGCGCTCCGGCCCGCGGCCCCATGCTGCAGGCACTGGTCACCGCGCTGATGGTGTGGATCAACCGCCAGCAAGCCGCCTTGCCAGCGCGCAGCCAGGACGAACGGGACCAGCAGTTGCTCGGTCGTTACCTGCGCCTGGTCGAGGCGCATTACCGCGAGCACCTTGCCGTGGACGATTTCGCCGCGCGCCTGGGCATCACCAGCCTGCTGTTGAACCAGCTGTGCCGGGCGCTGGCCGGGCAATCGGCGTTGCAGGTGATCCACCAGCGCCTGCTGCTCGAAGCACGGCGCAATCTTGCCTACACGCGCATGAGCATCGGCCAGTTGTCCGACAGCCTGGGGTTCAGCGACCCGACCTACTTTGCGCGGTTCTTCAAACGGCTCGACGGGCAGACGCCCAAGGCATATCGCAAGTCCGTGAATGCCTGAGCGGGGCTGCAAGCACAGCCCTTGCTTGACGTATACGTCAACCTGGCATTAGGTTACTCGCATTCCCTCCCCCGAGCGCCAGCATGAGCAGCCAGACCTACAGCATCTCCGACCTGTCCCGCGAACTGGACATCACCACCCGCGCCATCCGCTTCTATGAGGAGCAGGGTCTGCTCAGCCCTGAACGACGCGGCCTGGAACGCATCTACTCGGCCCGCGACAAGGTCACGCTCAAACTGATCCTGCGCGGCAAGCGCATCGGTTTCTCGCTGGCCGAATGCCGTGAACTGATCGAACTCTACGACCCCTCCGGCGGCAACCAGAAACAGCTCACCAGCATGCTGGCGAAGATCGCCGAACGCCGCGCCCAGCTCGAACAGCAAATGCTCGACATCCAGCAGATGCATCTGGAGCTGGACACCGCCCAGGAGCGTTGCGAGCAGGCCCTGGCCGCCACCCTGAACCCGCCGCACACCCACCGTTGATCCGCCACAGGAAACCCGCCATGTCATTGCCCAAGAATGTCCGCCTGGTCGAAGTCGGCCCGCGCGACGGCCTGCAGAACGAAGCCCAGCCCATCAGCGTCGCCGACAAGGTGCGCCTGGTGGACGACCTCACCGACGCCGGGGTCGCCTATATAGAAGTGGGCAGCTTCGTCTCGCCAAAATGGGTCCCGCAGATGGCCGGCTCCGGCGAAGTGTTCGCCGGTATCCGTCAGCGCGAGGGGGTTATCTATGCGGCGCTGGCACCCAACCTGCGCGGTTTCGAGGATGCCCTGGCCGCCGGGGTGAAGGAAGTGGCGGTGTTCGCGGCGGCGTCCGAGGCGTTCTCCCAGCGCAACATCAATTGCTCGATCAGTGACAGCCTCAAGCGTTTCGAGCCGATCATGGAGGCCGCCCGCAGCCAGGGTGTGCGGGTGCGCGGCTATGTCTCCTGCGTGCTCGGCTGCCCCTACGAGGGACGCATCAGCGCCGAGCAGGTGGCACCGGTGGCCAAGGCCCTGCATGACATGGGCTGCTATGAAGTGTCGCTGGGCGACACCATCGGCACCGGCACCGCCGGTGACACCCGTCGCCTGTTCGAGGTGGTCTCGGCCCAGGTGCCCCGCGCGCAGTTGGCGGGGCACTTCCACGACACCTATGGCCAGGCGCTGGCCAACGTCTATGCCAGCCTGCTCGAGGGCATCAGCGTGTTCGACAGCTCGGTGGCCGGCCTGGGCGGCTGCCCCTACGCCAAGGGCGCCACCGGTAACGTCGCCAGCGAGGATGTGGTGTACCTGCTGCAAGGGCTGGGCATCGAAACCGGCATTGACCTGGACCGGCTGATCGCCGCGGGCCTGCGTATCAGCGAAGTGCTCGGGCGCGCCACCGGTTCGCGGGTGGCGAAGGCCCGCGGCGTTCGCTGAGTTACACGCTTGTCACACAGGTGTGGGTGGAGTGTTACCGCCTACACGCTGTGCAGAAGAAAATCGGGTAACAGGGAAACAATTCGACAAATTTTCACGTGCCAATCTACCCTGCAAAATCACCAAGCTATTGATTTTAAAGGATTTGTAAAAGTTGGCACGCCACCTGCTATATCTTTAGGCATAACAAGAACAAAAAACGCGATACCCAATAAAAACAACAGTAAACGGCTCTGACATAACAAGAACAACACGGCAGAGGCGTAGCAAGCAGATTTTTTTGGAGTCGACGTGCATTCCAGGGGTTCCGGCCCCGCAACCTGGCAAGAACAATAAAACTACCTCCGAGGTAGCGGCAGTCAAGGTTGGATCACGTTGGATGAACGCAGGTCAGCGCTCAAAAAAATACGTTTGCTCTTGGCCCCGGTTGGGGGCCCCGCAGTGCAGAGACGACAGCCGACAAAAACAACAACAGGCCAGTCTCCAATAATAAGAAAAGAGCAGGCAACAACGCTTATGAGGGGAGCTTCGGCTCCCCTCAGTGCTTCCCGCCCTCCTCCTCCTTGCGCTTGTCCTCATGCTCGCCTTCGACCTTGTCCACCAGCAACGGCATGCTTGCCAGCACCAGTAGCGCCAGCACCGTGCTGATCAGTGCCGTGGCCTCGCGCCCCATCCCTGCAGCCGTGCCGATGGCGGCGGTCATCCACAGCCCGGCGGCGGTGGTCAGGCCCTTGACGTGACTGGTGTCGCGGCCATTGCCCTTGAGAATCGTGCCCGCGCCGAGAAAGCCGATACCGGCGACGATGCCCTGGATCACCCGGCTCAACGCTTGCTCGTCCGCCCCGGCCATGCTCGGTGCCAGGACGAACAAGGCCGCACCCATGGACACCAGCATGTGCGTGCGCACCCCAGCCGACTTGCCCTTGCTCTCGCGCTCGAAGCCCAGCACCGCCCCCAGCAAAGCCGCCATCAGCAGGCGGATGAGGATCCGCGAGACCTCGCGCTCGTCGGCGACATCGGCGAATTCGGTCTGCAACGCCGCCAAAAAGGCTTGCCAGAATGCTTCCATCGGTTGCCTCCAGAGATCCCGCCGAACAGGTCTCAAGAAGTGTAGGTGGATTGCTCTGACGTGAAACTTTGCAACTGCTCCAACCAGTACGCCACATCCAGTTCGTCGATCTGCTCGGGGCGCAGGAAGCGCTCGGCATATTGCCGGTACACCCCGCTACTCAGGAACAAGCGCAGCAACTGCCCGTCGACATGCTTGTCCCGCGCCATGAACACCAGGATCTTCACCGACTCGGACAAGGTCTTCGGCGCCTTGTAGGGCCGGTCCGCCGCGGTCAGCGCCTCGAAGATGTCGGCGATCGCCATCACCCGCTCGGGGATGCTCAGCGCCTCCTGGCCGAGCCTGCGCGGGTAACCGCTGCCGTCCATCTTCTCGTGGTGGTTGCCGGCGATAGACGGCACGCGCCTAAGCTGGCGCGGGAACGGCAGAGCGCTGAGCATGATGATGGTCTGCACGATGTGCTCGTTGATCTTGAAGCGCTCTTCGTCGTTGAGCGTGCCGCGACGGATCGACAGGTTATACAGCTCGCCGTGGTTGCTGGCATGGGCCGGCAGGCGCATGTCGAAACCCCAGTGGTTGCGCGGGTCGTCCTTGGCCACCGGCGGCTTACGATCGCCCCAGGGCACCCGGTGTTCATCACGGTCGGCAAGCAGGGGCTCGTCCACTGGCAAGGTTGCCGCCGAGGTGTCGGTGAACCGGGCCGCCTCGTCGCGGGAGATGCCCAGGCGGTTGTCGAAGTGCCGCCGCCAGCGGCGCTGGCCGATAGTGCGCAGGCGCTCGATATCGGCCTCCTGCATGAACTCGCCACCGATGTTGGCGTTGGCGACGAAGGCGAACTCCTCCTGCAAGGTTGCCCGGCATACCTCCAGCGTGCGCCGCAGCGCCGGCTCATCATCGCCGTTGGCCACGCCTTGCCAGTAGGCGACCTCGGCATCGCGCCAGAGCACCTCGAAGCGCATGCGCACCTCGTGGATGCGGTTGTACAGGGTCTCGAGCTTGGTCGCCTTGTCCACCACGTATTCGGGGCTGGTGATCTTGCCGCAGTCGTGCAGCCAGGCGGCCACGCGGAATTCGTAGCGCTCGGCCTCGCTCATGCTGAAGTCGGCATAGGGGCCGCTGTCAGCCTGCACGGCCTGGTCCAGGAGCATCTGCGCCAGCTGCGGCACCCGTTCGCAATGGCCACCGGTATAGGGGCTCTTGGCGTCGATGGCGTCGGCCAGCAACTTGATCATGGCGTCCAGCAGGCGCTGTTGGGCCTCGACCAACTGGCGGGTCTCGATGGCCACGGCGGCGGCACCGGACAGCTCCTCGACGAAGCGTTGGAACGGCTGGCCCACGGCTGCGTTCGCATCGGCGAGTTGCAGCACCAGGATGCCGAGCAGCGCCTGGCCGCGGTCATTGAGCACCACCGCCAGGCTGCGCCCTTGCCATGCGAGGGCCTGGGTCACCGCGCTGGCCAGGTCATGCCGCTCGCCTTCAGGCACCTCCAGTTCCTTGGGGTAGTCATGGCCGCGACTGGCGGCGGCCAGGCGCAACCGAGTGTTGTCGTCGTACAGATACACCGCACCGGCGCTGACCCCCGCTGCCGCCACCAGGTGATTGAGCACGCCGTCGAGCATGCCTTCGAGTTGGGTCTCGCGGCTAAGCGTGAGGGTGATCGCCTGGAAGTTGCGGATGGTGCCGGACATGCGGCTCAGCACCCGGCTCAGTTCACGCACTTCGGAGACCCGCGAGACAACGCCCACCTCACGGCTGAAATCGAAACTGGCCAGGCCCTGCACCTGCTCGGTCAGCCGGCGCAACGGAAGGCCAATGCGTCGGCCCAGCAGCCCACCAAGCAACAACAACACGGCTGCCACGGCTACGGCCCAGAGCAGCTGCTCGAACAGCACCTTGCGCGCGCCGGCCAGCAGTTCGTGGGCCGGCACGGCGATCAGCACCTGTAGGTCCTGCCCGGCCATGGAGGTCAGCGGCACGCGCATGCCATACCAGGTCTGCCCCTGCACCTGATATGGCTGCGGGCTCGCGCCCTGGGGCATGTCGGCGTAGATATGCGCAAGGCTGGCGATACCCAGCTCGCCAATGCGCGACAGACGCACGGTGTCGCCCTCGCGCACGACCACCCGTTGCAGGTCCGGATAGGCCACCACATTGCCCTGGTCGTCGACCACGGCGATCTCGGTGCCGGCGGTGATGCGCAGGTCGCGGCTCTCGCTGGCCAGATCGTTGACCGAGACATCCATGCCGATCACCGCCGTACCCTCGGCGCTGCGCTGGGCCATGGTCAGGCCGATCTCGCGGGTGGTGAAGAACACGTAGGGGCGAGTGAGTACGGTCTCGGGCTGCGCGCTGGCTTCGATGAACCAGGGGCGTTGGCGTGGATCGTATTGGTAGTCGGGCTTGCCCTGGCGCTGCAACAAGGTCAGTGCCGGGTCATAGAAGCGCCACTCGCCCTGCATCGCGCCATCGGCACCCAGGGTGACGGTCTGCACCAGGAACGCCGTGTCCGCCGGTGCCGCGAAGCGCTGCAACAGTTGCGGGTCGCGCAAGCGGCGCACCAGCAGGAATTCACCATTGGGGTAACCGACGTAGGCGGCGCTGAGCATGCGGTTGGCGCGCAGGCTCTCGACCAGTTGCGGCAGTTGCTCGAGACGCTCGGCCAACGTGCTTGACGCCGGGCTATAGGCCAGCAGGCGAATGCTGCTCTGCACCGGGTCGACCAGGCGCCGGGCGCGCTCGTCGATGGTCCGGCCGACCTGCTGGGCGGCATCGCCGGCGGCGGCCACCAGGGCCTGGCGCACGCCCAGGTAGCCTTGCCAGGCCAGGGCCGCGCCCAGCGCCAGCATGCCCAGCATGATCGCCAATGCCACCAGCCACTGCAGGGAAATGCTCCGGCCACGGTTGTTCATGGCCGTCTACCTCGAGCGGACGCCCGTCCAGTCTGCCCTATCAACACGCAGCCCATCCCAGGTACTCCCCGTGTGGCGATTTCCACAGTGTAATCAGCCCAAGCGAACGTGCCGGCCCGAGATATCCGCTGGCAGCGAGACAGCCCGATAGTGGCACGACGCCATATAAGACTGCATGCACTTTTTCGAAGCGATTGCAGGCCGCGGTATGTCGAAACAATCCATCGTATACAAAACAAGCAAATTCTGTTTACACTGCCTCGCGCCTACGACAACGGTCATCGCCGTTGCGTATTGCGACAGGCTCAAGCCATGCGACATCCACTGCCGCCCGCCTTCACCGGGCATCCTTCCCGAATGCCGCTTGCCGCATTCGCTCTGTCACCGTCTGCCCACCTGCCCGATGCGCCCGCCATGGCGCAGCCTGCGCATGTGCGCGGTGAACCGTTCGCCCCTGTCATCGACGCCCGGCCACGCCGCGGCGCCTGACGGCCCTGGTGCGCCCGGCCCATGCACCAGGCGCCTCTCTACAATCAGAAAACACATCCCAAACGGGAGGGGACACACATGCCCAAGACCCTACTGGTCAAGAACGCCGAACTGCTGGTGACCATGGACGGCGAACGCCGTGAAATCAAACGCGGCGGCCTGTACATCGAAGACAACGTGATCCGCCAGGTCGGCCCCAGCGAAACGCTGCCGCAAAACGCCGACGTGATCCTCGACATGACCGGCAAGGTGGTCATCCCCGGCCTGGTCAACACCCACCACCACATGTACCAGAGCCTTACCCGCGTGGTGCCGGCGGCCCAGGACGGCGAGCTGTTCAACTGGCTGACCAACCTCTATCCGATCTGGGCGCGGCTGACCCCGGAGATGATCGCGGTCTCGACCCAGACGGCCATGGCCGAGCTGATCCTCTCGGGCTGCACCACCTCCAGCGACCACCTGTACATCTACCCCAACGGCTGCAAGCTCGACGACAGCATCCACGCCGCCGAGGAAATCGGTATGCGCTTCCACGCCGCCCGCGGCAGCATGAGCGTCGGCCGCAGCCAGGGCGGCCTGCCGCCGGACTCGGTGGTGGAAAAGGAAAGCGACATCCTCAAGGAATCCCAGCGCCTGATCGAGGACTACCACGACGCCAGCCATGGCTCGATGCGGCGCGTGGTGGTGGCGCCCTGCTCGCCGTTCTCGGTCAGCCGCGACCTGATGCGCGAAGCGGCGGTCCTGGCCCGCGAGTACGGCGTGTCGCTGCACACCCACCTGGCCGAGAACGTCAACGACATCGCCTACAGCCGCGAGAAGTTCGGCATGACCCCGGCCGAATACGCCGAGGACCTGGGCTGGGTCGGCCACGATGTGTGGCATGCCCACTGCGTGCAGCTCGACCAGCACGGCATCGAGCTGTTCGCCCGCACCGGCACCGGGGTCGCCCACTGCCCGTGCTCGAACATGCGCCTGGCCTCAGGCATCGCGCCGATCCGCAAGATGCGCGACCACGGCGTGCCGGTGGGGCTGGGGGTCGATGGTTCGGCATCCAACGACGGCGCCAGCATGATCGGCGAGGTACGCCAGGCCTTGCTGCTGCAACGGGTCGGCTTCGGCCCGGATGCGATGACCGCCCGCGAAGCACTGGAAATCGCCACCCTGGGTGGTGCCAAGGTGCTCAACCGTGACGATATCGGTGCCCTGGCACCGGGCATGGTCGCCGACTTCGTCGCCTTCGACCTCGGCCATGTGGCCTATGCCGGCGCCCTGCACGACCCACTGGCGGCGCTGGTGTTCTGCACCCCGACCCACGTCGACACCAGTGTGATCAACGGGCGTGTGGTGGTTCAGGACGGGCGCATCACCACCGTCGACCTGCCGCGGGTGCTGGAGCGTCATAACCAGTTGGCGCGTCAGTTGGTCATCGGCGAGTAGGCCGGCTATGGAACAGCCATCCCCCTGAGCCGCTGCGCCAGTTCCAGGGCCACCCGCCCGCTGGCCGGCGTGGGCATCAGCTGGGTGAACGGGATATCGATCATGCGATTCTCGCGCACCGCCCGCAGGCTCGAGAGCACCGGGTCGCGGGTCAGCAGCTGACGCTTGCGGCTGGCCGGCGACCACAGGGCGTCGGCCAGCAGGATCACGTCGGGGTCGCTGCTCAGCAATGCCTCGCGGTTGATCGTCACGCGGTACTGGTCGATCCCGGCAAGCACATTGCGCGCCCCGGCGGCGGCCAGCAACGGCGTGACGAACCCACGTCCGCCCTCGCTGTCCAGCCCCCGCACCTCGCTGTCGAGGTAGAACACCGACAGCGGCTTGCCGCTGGGCGCGATCGCCCTGGCCTGCGCCAGGTCGGTTTCCATCGCCCCGATCAATGCCTGCGCCCTCACCTGTCTGCCCAGCAGCTCGCCAAGCACAGTCAGGTCACGCCGGACATGGCCGTAGTAGTCCAGCGAGTGGCCGTTACAGGCCGACTCGAGCAGGTAGGTGGCAATCCCGTTGCCGGCCAATCTGCTGCGCGAGGTGATCCCATCGCCAAAGGCCGTGGCGAATCCGCCGACCACCAGGTCCGGCCTTTGCGCGTACAACACTTCGCTGGCCGGATACTCCCGGGCGATCACCGGCACACCCTGGTAGCGGCCCTGCTTGTAGGCGGCGCCGTTGTCGTCCAGGTAGGCCACCCCGACCATCGACGGCCCCACGCCGAGGGCGAGCAGCAGGTCGGCCGCGTGCTGGTTGAGGGCGACGATACGCGCAGGTGCCGCAGCGGGCCGTTGCCAGTCCTGCCCACAGTTGCGATAGCTGTCGGCCAGGGCCGGTGCGCCACAGCACAAGGCCAGCGACAGCAGCCAGGCTTTACGCATCGCACGTCCCTCCCTTGATCAACAGTCCTTCGGCGATCCTTCCGCCCTCTAGATGCGTTTCCACCAATTCCTCCACCTCCCGATCATCACGGACCCGATACCAGTAGCCGTCCGGGTACACCGTCAACACTGGCCCCAGATTGCAGGGAAACTGGCAACCGGTGCGGGTCAGCAGCACGCCGCCGGGGGTCTCGATCAGGTCACGCTCCAGCAACCGCCGGCGCAGGCGTTTCCACAGCGGCAAGGCGCCGCGCCGCACACAGCGAGGGCCGGTGCAGAGGAACACCTGGCGGGCATGCTCGGGCACCCGCGACCAGTCCGGGTCGCTGGCCACCGCGTTGACCTGGTCGCACGCCAGATGGCGGGTAGGCTCGCCGATGCTGGCACAGGCCACCCGCGCATCCAGGCCGCGCCGCCCCATGGCCTGGGCCGTGACCCAGACGCCGGCCCGACCTTGCGCCAAGCGCCCCAGCTCATCGCGCAGCCAGTCAAGGTAGGCGCTGTCCGAGGTGGGTTCCAGGTCCACCACCAGCAGGCGTTCCACGCCCTGGTCGAGGGCCTCGCGGATCACCGCCCAGAGCCCGTCGAAACCCTCCAGGGTGTCGACGATATCCCGGCCCGCCTCGCGGCCACGCAGGTCACGAATCTCGGCGCCGAAAGCTTCCGCCGCCGAGCCGCCACCCAGGCCGGGGCCGACGAACAACACGCGCTGGTAGTCCATGCTCACGCCCCTCAGAAGCTGTAGGTGTAGCGCAGTTCGCTGGTGAACGGCCGCCCGAGGTTGTCGACATTGCTCGCCCGACTGGTGACATAGTCGCGGTCGAACAGGTTCTCCACCAGCAGGCTCAGCCGGTGCTGGCGGGCGCCGTCCAGGTAGCGGTAGGCATCGGCGTCGACCACCGAGTAATGGCCGTAGTCGACACCTTTGGAGCTGACCACGTCGCGGATATAGCGAATGGCGCCCCCGGCCCCCCACATGCGGTCCGCCGATTCGTAACCGAGCCGCGAACGGGCGAAGAAACTCGGCACGTCGTTGATCGTTGCCCCGGTGCGCGACTCGGTGAGGTTGCGGGTCATGTCGGCCTGCAGGCTCCATTGATCGTCAAGCTGGATACGCGCATCGGCCTCGAAGCCACGCATCTGTACCTGCCCCTGGCCGTTGACCCACTGGCTGCCGTCCAGGGTGATCAAGTCGGTGATCTTGCGGCGGAACACGCTGACGCTGGCGCTGAACTCACGCTCCAGCAGCAGGCCGTGGTAGTCCAGGCCAAGCTCGGCATTGCGGCTCTTCTCGGGCTTGAGGTCGCGGTTGCCGATCTCGTCGCCAGGCTCGTTGACGAACAACTGCTCGGCATTGGGCAGTTTGTAGGCGCTGCCATACTGGCCGCGCAGTTGCCAGTTGTCGTTCAGGTCGTACAGCGAGGTGAGCATGCCGACGGTGGCGCTGTCGCCGCCGCTCATGGCCTCGTGGCGCAGGCCGAGGCTAGGGTGCCAGTTGGGCAAGGCCTCGATCCTGGGACGCAGTTGGGCATACAACGCATTGGCCTGGGCCTTGTTGTCGTCGATCACCAGCACGTCGTCCTGGCCCTTGAACCACTGGTTGTCGGAACCGAACACCAGCACGTGGCCGCCGTCGAGTTCGGCCTTGCCCTCGGCCTGCACGCCCCAATCGGTGAAGCCCCAGTAGTCGTTGTGGTTGACCACGTCGCGGGAGCCGTCGGCGCGGTTGTTGATGCGCGTGTAGCGGGTGTCCCAGTCGTTGACGTGGCCCTTGACGAAGTAGCTCAGGCGCTCGCTGATGCGCTGTTCGAAGGTAGCCGTGGCGATCTGCTGCACGCGGTCGTTGGTGGTCTTGTAATTGTTCACCGGTCGGGCGAAATCGAGGTTGGCGTCGGTGTACTGGTAGAACAGCTCCAGCCGCGCATCGTCGCCGAAGGCCTGGATCGCCTTGCCACCGAAGGTGGTCACCTCGTAGCCGCGCTTCTTGTCGCTGACGTTGCCGCTGTAGTCGCGGTTGCGAAACGGCTGGTAGCCGTCGGAGACGTTGTGGCTGACATAGGCCAGCAGGCCCAGGTCGCCGAAGCCGTTGCTGAAGACCCGCTCGACGCGGGCGTCCTTGCTGTTGCCGGCGAAGCTGTCCAGGCCCAGGTTGACCCCACCCGAAGTCTGGCGGCGTTGCGGGCTGCGTGTGACGATGTTGATCACCCCCGCCACGGCCTGGGTGCCGAACAACAGGCTCTGGCCGCCCTTGAGCACCTCGATGCGCTCCACCGCGTTGGCCGGCAAGGTGTCCAGGTACAGGCCGCCGTATAGGCGGTTGTTCAGGCGTACACCGTCGAGCAGGATCAGGGTGTCGTCGTTGCGCCCGCCGAGCAGCGAATAGGTGCCGTAGTCGAACGGGCCGTTCTTCGGCGCGACGTAGAAGCCGGGGATGAACATCTGCATCACCCGGGTGATGTCGGCGCCGGGGCCGGCGCGCTCGATCTGCTCGCGGCTGACGATCTCGACCTTGCTGCCGTACTGGGCCATGGCGGCGACCGTGGTCGACTCCACCGACGGCGCGGCGACGATCTGCTGGTCGAGGATCAGGGGGGTGTTTGCGGCCAGTGCCAGGGGGCTCGCCAGGCAGCCCAGGAACAAGGTCCGGGCCTTGGGGAAACGACGTCGGGAGTGAATCACAGCAATCATGCTCTTCTCGAAAGTGACTTTCGCAGAAGCACGCAGGAGCACGGATCGCGCACACGCCAATACCGGCCCATGCCCGCCCACCGCAGGAGTTTGCCTACTACATTCCAGGCCGGTCTCCGGGCTCGCAAGACAAGATGTCTTCACCTTCCCATGACGCGCGGGCCACAGTGGTCTGTCGAAGGCATCACTTGCATACCGTTGCGGGGGCAGCACCGGACTGGCGCGAAGCGCGTACCGGTTTCCCGTTTCACCCCATGCGCGGCGGCATGGGACACCTGAAATCGGTCGGCATCTGAACACCTTGGGGCAAGGTGCGTCAAGCAAAGGCCGGTGAATCGTTTCGCGTGTTTTTTATCGGCCGATCACTCTAGGCAGATGTGTCAAAAGTTGTAGAATCCGCACGCCGAACCTATTCCCATTCCCTTCGAGCTTTGCCGATGAAGCTGGCCCGCCACACACGATCGCAAGTCGCCTGGGTGCTGTATTTCAGCATCCTGTTCGGCTCGTTGCTGTGCGCCATGGGCCATGGGCAGATGGCCGGGCTGCGCCTGGCCGGCCTCGATGACGCCGCCTGGTGCGCAGCCGACAGCAGCGGCGTGTTCAAGGGCGAGCAGGACATCACCGACCCGGTGCTGCCCGCTGGCGGCGACTGCGTGATCGCCAGCCTGTTCAGCGCCACCCTGCTGGCGGTGTTCTTCGGCTTGCTGGCCCTGCTCGCCGGGGAGTCGAGCAAACCCTTACCCAGACAACCCGCGCCGCGCCTGCCCAAGCAGCGCTGGCCACTGGTCAATCCCCGCGCCTCCCCCGCTTCGCTTCTCGCGTTCTGACATCGCCACGCCCACGTACTGCCTGATCGGCAGCGGGCGTGCGCTCACCGATTTCAGCCAGGAAGCCTTGCATGTTCCGTATGACCACTTTGGCGCTGCTCGTTGGCAGCGCAACCTGCGCCTGGGCGCAGGACGACACCCTCACCCTGCCCGCCAGCAATGTCACGGCCACCGCCGACCAACCCGAGGAAGCGACCCGCCTTGACCTCGACCGGCCCATCGAAAGCGGCTCACGCCTGAACCTCAGCGCCCGCGAAAACCCCGCCTCGGTCAGCGTTGCCGACCGCAAGACCATGCAGCGCATCGGCGCGCGCAACTTCCAGGACGCCGCCAACGCGCTACCCGGGGTCAATGCCTCGGCACCGCCCGGCTGGGGCGGCTACGTGACGTATCGCGGCTTCAACGGCGCCCAGGTCAGCCAGCTGTTCAACGGCATCAACCTGCAGTACGGCGCCGCCGGGCGCCCGGTCGGGGCATGGATCTACGACCGTGTCGAACTGCTCGGCGGGCCGTCGTCGTTCCTCAACGGCAGCGGCGCCGTCGGCGGCAGCCTGAACATGATCACCAAACTGGCCAACCGCGACGAGGACACCTTCGAGGGCCGCATCAGCTATGGGCGCTACGACACGATGGAAACCTCGGTCGGCTTCAACCAGGCGCTCAACAGCGGCGACGGGCCGCGCCACTACGCGCGGCTCGACTACAGCCGCACCAGCACCAATGGCTACATCGACCGCCAGGAGAACGGGGCCGGCAACCTGGCCTTCTCGCTGCTCAGCGACATCAACGACCAGCTGTCGCACACCCTGGCCATCGAGTACCTGGAAGAAAAGGAAGACAGTCCGTATTGGGGTGCGCCGGTGCTGCAGCCGGCGGCCGGCACCCTGCACATCGACAAGCACAATCGCTTCAATAACTACAACGTCGAGGACGGCCGCTACGAGCAGCGCACCCGCTGGCTGCGCTCGATCACCGAGTACCGCATCGACGACAGCAACCAGTTGCGCAACACCTTCTACCACTACAACGGCCAGCGCGATTACCGCAACCTCGAGGTGTACCGCTACAACCCCGGCAACACCGCCATCGCCCGCGCCGGCGGCTACCGCCAGCGCCACGACCAGGAGGTCAACGGCAACCGCGTCGAGCTGACCCACCAGGGCCAGCTGTTCGGCCTGGCCAGCGACTGGGCGTTCGGCATGGACTACAACCGCAACCAGCAGACCGCCTACCCGTTGTCCAAGGGCGCGTTCGACAGCATCGATCCCAACGGTTTCCAGCCCGGCCACTTCCTCGACATTCCTGGCATGGACGCGCCACGCGCCAAGGGGCGCAGCACCACCACCGACACCACTGCGGGCTTCGTCGAAAACCGTACCCACCTGACAGACCAGCTGTCGCTGGTCACCGCGCTGCGCTACGACCATATCGACTTCGACGTGGTCGACCACGTGACCCGGGCCAAGCTGAATCGGCGCTGGGATGCCTTCACCGGGCGCCTGGGGTTGGTCTACGACCTGACCTCAAATATCAGCCTGTACACCCAGTACAGCACCTCGGCCGAACCGCCAGGGGGCTCGCTCACCGGCGCGTCGATCGGCCAGGTCGGCGACTTCGACCTGAGCACCGGCAGGCAGGTGGAAGTGGGCAGCAAGTTCGACTTCCTCGACGGGCGTGGCTCGGCCACCGCGGCGGCCTACCGCATCGTGCGCAAGAACATCTCGGTGCCCTCCTCGACCGTGCCCAACACCACCGAGCAGGCCGGCCAGCAGACCTCCACCGGCATCGAGCTGGCGGCGTCGTTCAAGGTCACGCCCAAACTGCTGGCGGCGGGCAACTTCAGCTGGGTCGACGCCGAGTACGACGAATTCAACGAGACCATCGGCGGTAAGGTGTACTCGCGCAAGGGCAAGACCCCGGTGAACATCCCGGACCGGGTGGCCAACCTCTGGCTGACCTACGACCTGGCGCCGGGCTGGCAGGTTGGCGCCGACGCCCGCTACGTCTCGGCGGTCTACGCCAACACCGCCAACACCCAGTGGGTGCCGTCGTACACCGTCTACGGGCTGTCGATGACCCACGACCTGGACCAGCACGTGCAACTCAGCGCCCGCCTGCGCAACCTCACCGACGAGGTCTACGCCCGCTTCATCCACCAAACCAACACCCAGTACTACCTGGGTGAGCCGCGCAGCCTGGAAGTCGCTGTGCAGTGGCGCTACTGATGGGCCTGAAACGCCAGCTGTACCTGTGGCATCGCTGGCTGGGCATCGTCGCCTGCCTGTTCATGGCGCTGTGGTTCGTCTCCGGGGTGGTCATGCTGTATGTCGGCTACCCCAAGCTGACCACGGCCGAGCGCCTGGCCCACCTGCCGGCCTTGCCGGCGGGATGCTGCGCCGAGTTGCCGGCGCAATGGGCTGAGCAGCCGTTGAAGGCGCTGCGCCTGACCAGCCTGGGCGGGCAACCGTACTATTTGCTGGAGCTGGCGGACGGTCGCCGCGTCACCCTCGATGCCGCCAGCGGCAAGCCCCTGGCCCATGCCGACGCCACCTGGGCCCTGGCCAACGCCCGGCAGTTTGCGGGGCAAGCGCCATTGGCTTACCAGGGTACTCTGGACGAGGACATGTGGACCCACTCTAGGGCCCTGGACAGCGATCGCCCCTTGCACCGGGTGCAGGTGGACGATGCGGCCGGCACCTGGCTGTACCTGTCCGGACGCACCGGCGAGGTGGTACGCGATGCGAGCGCCCGCGAGCGTGCCTGGAATTGGATCGGCGCCTGGCTGCACTGGCTCTATCCGTTGCGCGGCGGCCTGGGATTCGACAATGGCTGGCGCACCCTGGTGATCGGCCTGTCACTGCTCGGCACGCTGATGGCGCTCATGGGCATTGCGGTAGGCATCCTGCGCCTGCGCTTGCGCAAGCGCTATCGCAGCGGATCGTGCAGCCCCTACCCCGGCGGCTGGCTGCGCTGGCACCACATCGGCGGGTTGCTGTTCGGCACGGTGCTGGTGCTGTGGGTGTTCAGCGGGTTGATGTCGATGCGCCCCTGGGGCGTTACCGACAGTCGCTCGCAGATCGCCTTGCAACAAACCCCGCTGCGCGCCGCCGACCTGCAACTGCCGATTGCCACGGCCCTGGCCCGCTTGCACGACGAAACAAGGTTCGATGCAGTGGAGCTGCAGTGGCAACGCCTGGCCGGCGTCACCTATGCCGTGGCCCGCAGCGCCGACGGCGACAGCCGCATCCTTGAAGCACACGCCCCGCCGGCGCGTACCTTCAGCCGGGAAAGGCTGCTGGCGGCCGCGCAAGCGATGGCTCCCGGGGTGACGGTGGAAGATGACTGGCAGAGCGCCTACGACTTCCACTACTTCGCCCGCGAGCCACAGAGCATGTACGGTTCCCAAGCGCGCCCACTGCCCGTGCTGCGCCTGCGCTTTGCCGACGCGGCGGGCACCTGGGCCTACCTGGACCCTGCCAGCGGCACGCTGGTGGCCAGCCACGACCGGGCGCAACGTGCCGGGCGCTGGTTGTTCAACCTGTTGCACAGTTGGGATTGGCAACCGCTGCTGGCGCGACCGCTGCTACGCGAAGGGCTGATCATCGGCCTAAGTGCTGGCGGCCTGGTGATTGCCCTGAGTGGCGTTGTACTGGGTGGGCGACGCTTGCGCAGGGTCTGGCGACAGCGCCTGCCCTGAAACTCGTCGATGCTTCCCGTCACTTGCCCTTGTGCAAGGCTGCTCGGCACGGCGACGAACCGTGCCGGATGGGCTGCTCTGCCGCCCCGCTCAACCCAGCTTTTTCCTCTGCACCAACCACATATTTACTAATTTCCCCGCTGCGCACCCTGTCCCAGTATCGAGTGTGGTGTTTCACAAATAACGACCATAACTCGCGGCGCTTTTTGCGCTCATGCAGCGTTATCGCTCGCGATTTAGTTGGTCGTATTTGCAAAACACCCCACTAACGCAACTACAACAACAAAGAGCGGGGAACTGTCATGAGTGCAAGTGCGTCCGTGCCTGCCAGCGTGCAGCACGATCAAGCCGGCTTTCGCCGGGTCCTGGGGCTGGGGTCGCTGCTGGCGGTGGCCGTCGGCCTGGTGGTATCGCAAGGGGTGATGGTGATGATGCTGCAGGGGGTCGGCGCCGCCGGCCTGGGCTTCATCGTGCCCTTGGGGCTGGCCTACCTGCTGGCCCTGAGCTATGCGTTCTCTTTCTCCGAATTGGCCCTGCTGGTGCCCCGCGCCGGCAGTCTGTCGAGCTACACCGAGGTGGCGCTGGGGCACTTTCCGGCAATCCTCGCGACCTTCTCCGGCTACGTGGTGATAGCCATGTTCGCGCTGTCGGCGGAGTTGCTGCTGCTCGACCTGATCGTCGGCAAGGTCTACCCCGGGGTGTTCCCGCAGTATTCGGTGGCCTTCGGCGTGCTCGCGGTGTTCACCGCCCTCAACCTCATGGGCATCGACATCTTTGCCAAGCTGCAGAGCGCCATGGCCGTGGTCATGGTCATCGTGCTGCTGATCCTCGGCGTTGCCGCGATCAGCGAAGGGCATGCCGAGGGTGTCACCACCACCCTGCTGCAGGGTGACTGGAACCCCATGGGCGCCGGGGTGCTCGCCCTGACCGCCATGGCCGTGTGGGGCTTCGTCGGCGCCGAGTTCGTCTGCTCGCTGGTGGAAGAAACCCGCAAGCCCGAGCGCAATATCCCACGCTCGATGATTATCGGCCTCACCGTGATCTTCGCCACCATCGGCCTGTACGGCCTCGGCGCGCTGTTCCTGGTACCGCGCGAGGCGCTGGGCAGCGATGCCCTGCCCCATTACCTGTTCGCCACCACGGTGTTCGGCAAGACCGGCGAAGTGTTCCTGGTGATCGCCGCGGTCACCGCCACCTGCAGCACCCTCAACACCTCGCTGGCGGCCATCCCGCGCATGCTCTATGGCATGGCCTGCAATGACCAGGCGTTCCCCCAGTTCAAGCAGCTCAGCCCGCGCGCCCGCACACCGTGGGTCGCCGTGCTGTTCGTGGCGGCGATCACCGGGTTGCCGATCCTGCTGATGGGCCAGGACGCGGCGGCGATCAACCTGTTGCTGCTGGCCGCGGCGCTGGCCTGGCTGCTGGCTTACATCATCGTGCATCTGGACGTGATCGCCCTGCGCCGGCGCTATCCGCACCTGGCGCGGCCATTTCGCACACCGTTCTATCCGTTGCCGCAGCTGTTCGGCATCGGCGGCATGCTGTATGCGATCTGGAACGCATCGCCCAGCCCCGAGATGAGCCTGAAGATCTACGGCACCGCGGGGCTGGTGCTGGCGGTGGTTTCACTGATCGCGGTGGTGTGGATCAAAGCGGTGATGAAGAAACCGTTGTTCAAGCCCGAGCCCTTGCGGCACTGACCACCCATCAAACCGATGCAGTGCGCTTGGCCCGGTAGCTGCCCGGGCTCTGCCCGGTCCATTTCTTGAACGCTCGGTGAAACGCGCTGGGCTCCTGGAAACCGGTGTGCTCGGCGATCTCGGCGATGCTCAGGTGGCCTTCGCGCAGCAACTCGAAGGCCATTGCCCGGCGCACCTCGTCCTTGATCTGCTGATAGGAGCGCCCTTCACGCTCCAGCTGGCGACGAAAGCTGCTGGCGCTGAGCTTGTGCCGTGCGGCCATGGCGTCGAGCGTGGGCCACTGCCCGTAATGCAGGGCGCGCAAATGCCGATAAACCTCCGCCACCCGGCCATTCTGGTTGCGAAAGCGAATCACCAACCCCTGCGGCGCGCTGCGCAGGAAGCCCTTCAGCGCCGCCAGGTCCTGCACCACCGGCAGACGCAGCCAGGCGCTGTCGAACTCTACTTCGGTGCGCCCGCTGCCCAGGCGCAGGTCCGGCCCCCAGAGCAGCGCGTCATCCTCCTGCGCCGGGCGCGCCAGGGCCAGCTCGGTGCGATCGATGGCGATGCGCCGGCCAGCCAGCCAGCACAGCAGGCCGATCACCAGCACCAGGTAGGTTTCCTCGGCGTAGACCCGGGTCAGCGGATCGGCGATGGTCGACTGCACGCTGATCACGGTGCGCGCGCCACGCACCGTGACATTGCCGTTCAAATCGCGCAGGAACAGGGCAAAACTGCCTACGCACTGGCGCAGCGCCTTGCCCAGGGTCGGCTCCTGGATCAACCCGCGGCAGATCAGGGCAAAACTGCCCAGGGGCATGCCGTGGCTGTCGAGCTGGAAGAACTCGTCGTGCAGCTCGTCGATCAGCGCCAGCCACAGCTGGGCGAAGGCCTTGGCCGGCACCCGTGCCAACGGCTGGGCCAGTACCTGCGGGTCGATGCCCACCGCCCGCAAATGGGCGTCGCGCGCCTGGGGCCGGTCGCGCAAGGCGTGGACCATGGCATTGAGGAAGTACACCGCGACCGTATCGCTATCGCGCATGGCAGAAGTCCGCTGTCTATGCTGAGTGGCAAAAAATGCCAGGTTGTCTGAACAGATCCGGCATAGGCCGCCCGCAGGCCTTTGCCTAGACTCGATCCACCCCGCTGGGTGTGGGCGCCATTCTCGCAGAGCCTCCCGCGCCCCGCCACGCCTTCGCAAACGGAGCCCCCCATGAGCAGCACAGAAATCTTCGTCGTCAGTGCGGTACGTTCGGCCATCGGCAGCTTCGGCGGTTCGCTCAAGGACCTGCCGCTGGCCGACCTCGCCACCCAGGTCACCCGCGCCGCCATCGAGCGCTCGGGCGTGGCCGCCGAGCAGATCGGCCATGTGGTGATGGGCAACGTGATCCCCACTGAACCGCGCGATGCCTACCTGGGCCGGGTCGCGGCGATGAACGCCGGTATCCCCAAGGAAACCCCGGCCTTCAGCGTCAACCGCCTGTGCGGCTCGGGCCTGCAGGCCATCGTCTCGGCAGCCCAGGGCCTGCTGCTCGGTGACAGCGATATCGCCCTGGCCGCCGGCGCCGAAGCCATGAGCCGCGGTCCCTACCTGCTGCCGCAGGCGCGCTGGGGCGCACGCATGGGCGACCTGCAGGGCATCGACTACATGGTCGGCATCCTCCAGGACCCGTTCGAGCACTTCCACATGGGCATCACCGCCGAGAACGTCGCGGCGGCCCACGGCATCAGCCGCGAGATGCAGGATGAGGTCGCCTTGACCAGCCAGCATCGCGCCGCCCGCGCCATCGCCGAAGGCCGCTTCGACGGCCAGATCGTGCCGATCGAGATCAAGACCCGCAAAGGCAGCGTGCAGTTCGCCGTGGACGAGAACGTGCGCACCGATGCCAGCGCCGAACAACTGGCCGGCATGAAGCCGGTGTTCAAGAAGGACGGCACGGTCACCGCCGGCAACGCCAGCAGCATCAACGACGGCGCCGCCAGCCTGGTCCTGGCAACCGGTGACGCCGTGCGCCGCCAGGGCCTCAAGCCGCTGGCGCGCATCGTCGCCTACGCCCATGCCGGCGTGGACCCGGCGCTGATGGGCCTGGGCCCGATCCCGGCGACGCAGAAGGTGCTGGAGAAAGCCGGCCTGAAGGTCAGCGACCTGGACGTGATCGAGTCCAACGAAGCCTTCGCCTCCCAGGCCTGCGCCGTGGCCCGCGCCCTGGGCTTCGACCCGGAGAAGGTCAACCCCAACGGCTCGGGCATTTCCCTCGGCCACCCGGTCGGCGCCACCGGCGCGATCATCGCCACCAAGGCCATCCATGAACTGCACCGCGTGCAGGGTCGCTACGCCCTGGCCACCATGTGCATCGGCGGCGGCCAAGGCATCGCCATCGTCTTCGAACGCGTTTGAAAGGAGTCAGCAGCATGAACATCGAACACATCGCCGTGATCGGCGCCGGCACCATGGGCAACGGCATCGCCCAGGTGTGCGCGCTGGCCGGTTACCAGGTCCTGCTGGTGGACGTTTCCGACGCCGCGCTGGAGCGTGGCTTGGCGACCCTGGGCAAGAACCTCGAGCGCCAGGTCGGCAAGGGCACCATCGATGCCGACAAGGCCAGCGCGGCCAAGGCGCGCATCCGCACCAGCACCGACTACGCCCAGCTGGCCAATGCGCAGTTGGTGATCGAAGCGGCCACCGAGAACCTCGCCCTCAAGCAGCGCATCCTGCAGCAGGTGGCGGCCAACGTCGGCGCCGAGTGCCTGATCGCCACCAACACCTCGTCGCTATCGGTGACCCAGCTGGCGGCCAGCATCGAGCAGCCGCAGCGCTTCATCGGCGTGCATTTTTTCAACCCGGTGCCGATGATGGCGCTGGTCGAGATCATCCGCGGCCTGCAGACCAGCGATGCGACCTACGCCCAGGCGCTGCTGGTCACCGAAAAGCTCGGCAAGACTCCGATCACCGCCGGCAACCGCCCAGGCTTCGTGGTCAACCGGATCCTGGTGCCGATGATCAACGAGGCGATCTTGGTGTTCCAGGAAGGCCTGGCCAGCGCCGAAGACATCGACACCGGCATGCGCCTGGGCTGCAACCAGCCGATCGGCCCGCTGGCACTGGCCGACCTGGTGGGTCTGGACACCTTGCTGGCGATCATGGAAGCCTTCCTCGAGGGCTTCAACGACAGCAAGTACCGCCCCGCGCCGCTGCTCAAGGAGATGGTTGCCGCCGGCTACCTGGGGCGTAAGAGCGGCCGCGGCTTCTTCACCTACTGACGGAGCCGTGCGATGCCCCCGGTCAATGCGGCGCTGCGCTGCGTCAACTTCGAGGAGCGGCGTGACCGGGCCATGGCCCTGTTCGCCGAGAAAGGCTTCGGCCAGGTCAGCATGCGCGAGCTGGCGGCGCACGTGGGCTTGACCGCGGGCTCGCTGTATCACCATTTCCCGAGCAAGCAGGATCTGTTGTACGACCTGATCGAGGAGCTGTACGAGGAATTGCAGGCCACTCTGGACCTGGGCCGTCGAGCGCGGGCCCAGGGCAGGCCGGTGCTGGCCTGCCTGATTGCCGCGCATTGGCAGTTGCATGGGGAACGGCCGTTGCAGTTTCGCCTGGCCGAGCGGGACTTTTGCTGCCTTACCGGGGAGCAGCAGGCGCGCCTTGCGGGCTTGCGGGAAAGCTACGAAACCGGGCTTTTGCGGTTGATTGCGCCGCAGGCGCGGTTGGGCGCGCAGGCCCTGGCGGCTACCGGGCATGTACTGGCTACGCTGTTGAACCAGTTGCCTGGGATGTTGCGGGGGAAGGGGCTCGGTGAGGTTGAGGGGGTTGGGTTGATGGAGAGTTTGGTGGTGGGGGCTGTGGAGAGGGCTTTGGGGTAGGATTTTGGTTTTAGGCCCTGGACCCTGGACCCTGGACCCTGGACCCTGGACCCTGGACCCTGGACCCTGGGGATTGTTTGGGTTTTTGTAAGCACATTCGTTGGCGATGTCGACATTTAGTCACCTTTTCGCCTTTACGGCGACCTTCTTTTGCACGCGGGCAAAAGAAGGCAAAAACCGCTCGCTCCATTCATCCGGCCCCTACGCTTCGCTCCGGGGTCCCCTCACTCCGGCCTTGCTCCCGGGAGGACCGCGCTGAACGCCCCATCCTGGGGCGCAGCGCTTGACGGGCATCCATGCCCGTCACCTCCCTCCGCAAGACCTGCGTTCGGCCTCCTGAAGTCGCAATTTGTGTCGCCTGAACTATTGCGCACTTAGAAGCAAGAGCAAGAGCTAGAGCAAGAGCAAGAGCCGAGATCAAGAATCAGCTATTACAGGAAGCGCCAACTCCATCGATCAAGCACAAAGCCTCAACGGCTCCAACGTCCGGCAGAGTGCATCAAGCACGCGCTCTTCATGCTCATGAATAAAGAAATGCCCACCGGGAAACTTCGTCAGCGAATACCCCCCAACCGTCTCACGTCCCCAGGCCTGTAATTGTTCATCACTGGCTCGGTCATCGTCACCGCCCAGCACATGCAGCGGACATTGCAACGGCTGACGCTGCTCATACGCATACCGCCCGCAGAGCAGGAAGTCCGCCTGCACGATTGGCAAGGTCAGGCTCATAAGCTCTTCGTTGGCCAGCACTTCTTCGGAGGTGCCACCCAGCTTGCGCAGTTCCGCGATCAGCTCGGCATCGCCACGGGGCTCGGTCCACTTGCCCCCGACGTAATCCTCGCGGCGGGTCGGCGCCGCCGTCCCGCAGGCGAACAAGGCCACAGGCGGCGGGCAACCCAGCGCGCGCAGTTCATGGGCCAGCTCGAAGGCGACCAGCGCCCCCAGGCTGTGGCCGAGCACGGCGTAAGGTGCTTGGGTGACGGCACGCTGCTCATGGGCCAACTGCCGGGCCAGAGCCCGCAAGTCGGTGTGCAGCGGGTCAGCCATGCGCGCGCCGCGCCCGGGCAGCTCCACCGGGCGCACCTGCAGCCAAGCCGGCAGCTTGCGCCGCCAGCGGCTGTAGACCATCGCGCTGGCGCCGGAATACGGCAGGCACAGCAGGTTCAGGGTCGACACCGCCTTACTGCGCCGCGGCTTCGGCCATTTTTTCGCGCAGGCTCAGAGGGCGCATGTCGGTCCACACTTCGTCGATGTAGGCCAGGCAGTCCTTCTTCAGGCCGCTCTTGCCCACCGCACGCCAGCCATTGGGGATCGCCTTGTAGTCGGGCCAGATGGAATACTGCTCTTCGTGGTTGACCACTACCTGGAACTGGATATCGTCGCGGTCGAAAACGGAAGTCATTGCCTGTCTCCTTGAATGATGAGGGCCGAACGCGCCGGGCGCAGGGCGGCTTCCATGAAAACGAAAAGAGCGCCGGGAAAATTAGGGGCGCTCGACGATAGCATTGCGGCGCGCTCAAGATCGAGCGCCGCCCGCGCGGCGCATCGCGGATGAATCCGCTCCTACGTTTGCCAGGCTTGTTTGCACGACAGGATATCGTCTGCTGCTACTGGGATTCACTCCCCCAGCCCAAGGCCTTGTACAGCGCAATCGCATCCAGGTACGAGGCCGTCTCCGCCTCCGCCACCTCGCGCTTGATCGAGAACAGCGCGCGCTGGTTCTCGAGCACCGCCAGGTAGGTGCCGGCCCCGCGCCGATAGCGCTTGTTGGCGATGTCGATGGCCTCGCTGCCATGCCCGGCGGAGGCCACCAGGCTTTGCAGCCGCGCCTGGTTGCGCACCAGTTGCGTGACGGCGTTCTCCACTTCCTCGCGGGCCAGCAGCACCGCCTGCTGGTAGCGCGCCTGGCTGCCCTCGGCCAGCGCCTCGCGCACCCGCAGGCGGGCGCGGGCATTGCCCAGGCGCAGGGCCGGCCAGGTGACCATCGGCGCCAGCTCATAAGCGCGGGCCGCGCTGCCCAGGTCACCGCTGCGCAAGGCGAAGAAACCAATGAAGCCGCCCAGGTCCAGGCGCGGGTACAGCTCGGCGGTGGCCGCGCCGACATCCTCGGTGCTGGCCGCCAGCTCCCGCTCGGCACTGACCACATCAGGTCGCTGGCCAATCAGCGCGTCGACGTCGCCCAGCGGCAACTGGCGCGCCAACGGCGGCAGGAACGGCGCGGCGCCCTGCTCCAGGCTGCCCGGCACCTGCCCGGTCAACACATCGAGGCGATAGCTGGCCTGCTCGATGGCCGCCTGCAGCGGCGGCACCGCCGCCTCGCTGAGCAGCAGGTTGGCATGGGCGTTCTGCTGATCCTCGTACTGGCCACTGCCGGCACGCACCTGGGCGCTGGTCAGTTGCAGGGTCTCGCGCCAGGCCTCGACCTGGTCCTCGGCCACGACGAGGCTGCGCTTGAGGCCGAGCTTGAGGTAGTAGTTGCGCGCCACTTCGGCGGCGATGCTCAAGCGCACCTGGCGCAGGTCCGCCGCCGCCGCGTCGGCACGCGCCTCGGCGGCATCGGTCAGGCGCTGCAGGCGGCCGAACAGGTCGATCTCCCACTGCACGTCGAATCCGGCGCGGTACTGCTCGGTGCGCATGCGTCGCGGGTCGCTGCCATCGGCCGGTTGCTGCTGCTCCAGGCTCTGGTTGTAGCCGGCGCGGGCGGTGACCCAGGGGTAGCGGTCGAGGCTGCGGTCGTCGAACAACGCCCGCGCCGCCAGCAGGTTGGCATGGGCCTGGCGGATATCGTGGTTGTTGGCCAGGGCCTGGTCGACCAGGCGCACCAGTTGCGGATCGTCGAAGAACCGCCACCACTGCTCCGGCATCTCGCCACGGGCGGCGAAGGCGGCGCGCTGCGGACTGTGCAGGCCACTGGCAGGTGCCTCGGGCTTGCGGTAGTCGGGGCCGACGCTGCATGCAGTCAAGGCCAGGGCCATCAGGGATACGACAAATACCGGCTTCATGGCTGGCTCTCCAGGGTTTCGGCCAACGAGCGGGCCCGCGCCGAACGCGCCGTGCTGGCATGGTCACGGGCCATCAGGCTGTAGATGGTCGGCAGCACGAACAGGGTGAACAAGGTGCCGACCAGCATCCCGGTGACGATCACCACGCCGAGCCCGAAGCGGCTGGCGGCGCCGGCGCCGGAGGCGAACAGCAGTGGGATCAGGCCCACCACCATGGCCGCCGTGGTCATCAGGATCGGCCGCAGGCGGATCTGCGCCGCCTTGCCGATGGCCGTGCGCCGGTCCAGGTGCTGCTCGGCCTGCAAGGTATTGGCGAACTCGACCATGAGGATGCCGTGCTTGCTGATCAGGCCGATCAGCGTCACCAGGCCGATCTGCGTGTAGATGTTCACCGTGGCCACCCCCAGCGCCAGCGGCAGCAGCGCGCCACTGATCGACAGCGGCACGGTGATCAGGATGATCAGCGGATCGACCAGGCTCTCGTACTGCGCCGCCAGCACCAGGTAGATCACCACCACAGCGGCGAGGAAGGCCAGCATCAGGGCATTGCCTTCCTGCTGGTACTGGCGCGCGTCGGACTGCCAGTCGATGCTGAAGCCCGCTGGCAATTCGGCGGCGACCTGCTCGAGGAAGGCCACGGTGTCGCCCAAGGTGACGCCAGCCGCCGGAATACCCTGGAAGGTCGCGGCGTTCTGCTGGTTGAACTGGGTCAGGCGGTTGGGCTCGACCTGCTCGCTGACCTGCACCACCGTGGACAGCGGCACCAGCCTGCCCTCCTCGCTGCGCACGTACTGTCGGGTCAGGGCCTGCGGGGTCAGGCGCTGGTCACGCGGGCTCTGCGCGATCACATCGTAGGAGCGGCCATCCAGGCCGAAACGGTTGAGGTAGTTCTCGCCCACCAGCACCGCCAGCGACTCGCCGATGTCCTGCATGCGGATACCCATGCTGTTGGCCTTGGCCCGGTCGACGCGCACCTGCACCACCGGGTTGTTGTAGTCCAGGTCGCTGTCGACCACGGCGAACAGACCGCTCTGCCGCGCCTTGGCCTTGACCTGCTCCATCGTGTCGAACAGCACCCGGTAGTCCTGCGAGCTGCGCAACACCATCTGCACCGGCAGGCCGCCGGTGGAGCCCGGCAGCGCCGGCAGCTGGAAGGCGAAGATGCTGGTGCCCTCGACATCGTTCACCGCCGCCTGCAGGTCGAGCTGGATCTGCGAGGCATTGCGTTCGCGCTCGCCCCACGGTTGCAGGTTGATGCCGCCGATACCCGAGGCGATGCCGTCGCTACCGTTGATGATCCAGGTGCTGACGGTTTCCGGCAGGGTCCGGTAGACCGCGTCGAGCTTGTCGGCGAAGCGTTCCACATAGGCCAGGTTGGCGTGCTGTGGCGCCTTGATCGCAGTGAGCAGCCCGGCCTGATCCTCGGTCGGCGCCAGCTCGCGCTGCGGCAAGGCGTACAGTAGCGGCAGGCTGACCAGCACCAGCAAGGCGAAACCGACGCTGATCCAGCGGTGTTTCAACGAGAAGCCCAGCACATGGGCGTAGCGTTCGGCCAGCCAGTCGAAGAAACGGTTGGCCGCATGGGCCATGCGCCCCTCGGACTGGCGGGCGTCGAGAAGGAACGAGCTCATCACCGGCGACAGGGTCAGGGCCACCACGCCGGAAACTACCACCGCTCCGGCCAGGGTCAGGGCGAACTCGCGGAACAGCGCGCCGGTCAAACCGCCCATCATGCCGATCGGCGCGTACACCGCCGCCAGGGTGATGGTCATGGCGATCACCGGCCCGGCCACCTCGCGGGCGCCGATCAACGCCGCCGCCACCGGCGTGCGCCCCTCCTCGATATGGCGGTGGACGTTCTCCACCACGACGATGGCGTCGTCCACCACCAACCCCACCGCCAGCACCATGGCCAGCAAAGTGAGCAGGTTGACGCTGAAGCCGAACGCCAGCATCAGCGCCGCGGCGCCGAGCATCGACAGCGGAATGGTCACCACCGGGATCAGCACCGTGCGCAACGAGCCCAGGCACAGGTAGATCACCACCACGACGATTGCCAGGGCCTCGAGCAAGGTCTTGGTGACCTCGTCGATGGAGGCCTGGATGAAGCGCGCTGTCTCGAAGGCCAGCTCCGCCTTGACGTCCGGCGGCAGGGTCTGGCGAATCTGCGGTAGCAACTGGCGGATGCCGTCGACGATCACCAACGGGTTGCCACCCGGCGTGGCGAACAGCCCCAGGTGTACCGCCGGCACGCCGTCCATGCTGGCGCTGGTCTCAGCCGAGGCCGCGCCCAGCTCGACAGTACCGATGTCGCGGATGCGCACCAGGCCGTTGCCGTCGTTGCGGATCACCAGCTCGCGGAAATCGCCGACCGAGGTCAGGTCGGTGTCGACGCGGATGTTGGCGATCACGTACTGGCCCTTCACCTTGCCCGGCGCCGCCTGGTAGTTGTTACGGCGCACCGCCTCGGCCACATCGGCCGCGGTCAGGCCCCGGGCGGCCAGGCGCGCCGGGTCGATCCACAGGCGCATGGACAGGGTCTGGCCGCCGAACACCTGGACCTTGGCCACGCCCTCGATGGTGCTGAGCAACGGCTCGACCACCCGGGTGAGGTAATCGGTCATGGCCGGGATCGGCAGGCTCGCGCTGGCGAAGCCGATGTAGGCGACTGCCGTGGACTCGCCCGCCGAGCGCTCGATAACCGGATCGTAGGCCCGCTCCGGCAGGCGGAAGCGCACCTGGTTGACCTTGGCCATCACCTCGGTGAGGGCCTGGGTCGAGTCGCGGTTCAGTTCCATGCGCACGGTCACCAGGCTACGGCCCTGCACCGACGAGGACGACAGGTAGTCGATGCCCTCCACCGACGACACCGCCTGGGCGATCGGCTGGGTGACGAAGCCCTGCATCAGCTCGGCGGGAGCGCCGGGGTATTCGGTGGTCACGGTGATGGTCGAGCTTTCCAGCAAGGGGTACTGGCGGATCGGCAACTGCAGCAGCGACAACAGCCCCAGCAGCAGGATCAAGGTGCTGACCACCAGCGCCAGCACAGGCCGGCGCACGAACAGGTCGGTGAATGTCATGGCGTTTTCTCGCTGGGGTCAGGCGCCGCTGGCCGGGGCCTGCAGGGTGTCTTCGGTGGCTTGCACGGCGGCGCCGTCGCTCAGGCGCAACTGCCCGGACACCACTACCTGGTCGTCCTCGCGCAGGCCCTGCTCGATCACTACCCGACCGGCCTGGCGTTCACCGGTACGCACCGCCACGCGCTGCACCACCAGGGCATCGACGGCGGCATCGTGGCGGGCGACGAACACCGTATCGCCGTAGGCGGTGTAGGCCACGGCGGTTTCCGGCACGGTCAGCACCTGGCCGTCATCGGGGCTGGCTACCTGTACGCTGGCGTACATGCCGGCCGACAGGCGCGCATCGGGCTTGGCCAGGGTGGCCTGCACCTGCACCGTGCGCGAACGGCCGATCAAGGGGTCGATGGCAGTGATATGCGCGGTGAAGGCCGTATCGGGGAAGGCATCCAACCGCACCTCGACCGCCTGGCCGGTGCGCAGCTGGGCGCTGAGCTGTTCCTCAAGGGAGAAGTTGACGTACAGGCTGCGGGTGTCGATCAGGCTGACCACCGGGTCGCCGACATTGAGGTACTGGCCCTGGTTCACCCGGCGGATACCCAGGCGCCCGTCGAACGGCGCCCGCACCGCCTTCTGGGCGATCACCGCTTCGGTGCGGGCCAGTTCGCCCTGGGCCATGTCGCGGGCCGCCAGGGCGTTGTCCAGCTGTTCCTGGGTGGCGGCGTTCTCGCGCAGCAGGTCCTTGACCCGCCGGTGGTTGGTCCGCGCATTGTCCAGCTGGGCCTTCAGACGCAGGCGCTCGGCCTGTTCCGGGGCATCGTTGAGGGTGACCAGCACATCGCCCTTGCGCACCTGCTGGCCGGAGCTGAAGTTGATCGCCGTGACCCGCCCGCCGATCTCGGCCGACACCAGCACCTGATGCACCGCCTCCAGCTCGCCGACGCCGGCGAAGGCGCGTTTCTGCGGTGCTTTCTGTACCGTGGCCAGGGCTACCTTGACCAGATGCCGCGGCGCGGCTGCCGTGGCCTGGGCCTGCCCGGCGTGGCGCCAGGCCAGGCCACCGGCGGTGACCAGGGCCAGCACCAGCGCACTGCCAACTATCGTCTTGCTATTCATCGCGCGTCCTCGCCTCAGGCCCAATCCAGGTTGAACAGGAAGAACGCCAGGGTCGCCCACAGCACCAGCACCAGGTGGGTGAGCTGCAGGCCCTCCTGGCGGATCCAGTAGCCGAACCACAGGCCCCCAAGCAGCATGGCAAAGGTGAAGGCGAGGAAGGCGCCAAGCGCCAGGTTCAACCAGGTCCGTGCCATGAGCGGGTCCTGCACGACGATCAGCCCATAGGTGCCGACCCAGGCCGCCAAGCTGGCGACGATCTGCAGCAGCAGGATCACCAGCAGCGCGGCGCGGGCCAGCGCCGCCGAATGACAGGCCCTGCGCAGCAAGGGGAATTCGATGGCCGGCGGCTGGCGCAGTGGCGCCATGGCCAAGGTGGCGCCAATGGCGCCGACGGAGCTGGCGAAAGCCTGCAGGTTGTTCAATACCGCGATGCTCAGCCACAACGCCAGGCCCACGGCCTGGATGGCCTGGAACAGCCACAGGGAGGTGTGCAAATCCATATCAACGTCCGTATTGATGGCCTGGGCGGGACGCCAGGCAATTACACAAGAAAACGCTTGGATATTAGAGGCAGCCTTGCCGATACACAAGCGCCCCTATTACAGGGGCGCATGATCGAGGGAGCGTTGATGCGGGTCAGTGCCCCGGCGTTACCCGGGGCAGGTAATGTGACAGCGCCGCGCTAGACAAGCTCACGCCTGACCCGGGACACGTGTCAGGGCTTCGCGAAAGCGCTGGGTACTGGCCAGCGCAAGCACCAGGCCGACAACCGCCACGCCGCCCCCCACCAGGCCGATATGCGCCACGCCCACCTGGCTGCTGACAATGCTGCCCAGCAACGCACCGCCGCCGATACCGATGTTGTAGATGCCAGAGAACAGCGCCATGGCCACGTCGGTGGCATCCGAGGCGAGCTTGAGGGTCTTGGACTGCAAGGCCAGGCTGAAGCTCAGGATCGCCACGCCCCAGACCATGCTCAGGGCGGCGAACACCTGGAAATTGCCCGACAGCGGCAACAGCAACAGCAGGCACGCGGCAAGCGCGCCGATGGCGCCCACCAGGAAGCCATGGGGGAAGCGCTCGCTGTAGCGGCTGAACAGCACCGAGCCGAACACCCCGGCACCGCCGTACAGCAACAGCAGCAACGTGGTGTGTTCGCCACTGATCCGCGCCACGTGCAGGGCGAAGGGTTCGATGTAGCTGTAGGCGGTGAACTGCGCGGTGATCACCAGGGTCACCAGCATGTAGGTGATCACCAGCGCCGGACGCTTGAACAGCACCGGCAGGCTGCGCAGCGAACCGGAGTTCTGGCTCGGCAGCAGCGGCAGCGACTTCATCAGGCAGAGCATGGTCGCCAGCGCCACCCCGGCGATACACAGGAAGGTGATGCGCCAGCCCAGCGCCTCACCCACCACGCGCCCCAGCGGGATGCCCATGACCATCGCCAGGGTGGTGCCGGTGGCCAGCAGCCCCAGCGCCTTGGCCTGCTGGCCAGGCGGCGCCACGCGCACCGCCAGCGACGCGGTGATGGCCCAGAACACGGCATGGGCCAGGGCGATGCCGATGCGGCTGACCAGCAGCATGGCGAAGCTCTGCGACAGCCACGACGCCAGATGGCTGACGATGAACACCAGGAACACCAACAGCAGCAGGCGACGGCGCTCGATGTTGCGGGTCACCAGCATCATCGGCAGCGAGGCCAGCGCCACCACCCAGGCGTAGATGGTCAACATCAGGCCGACCTGCGCGGTGGTCATCTCGAAGCTGTGGCCGATGTCGCTGAGCAGCGCCACCGGGACGAACTCGGTGGTATTGAAGATGAACGCCGCCAGCGCCAGGGCGATGACGCTCAGCCAACTGCCGTTGCCGGCGGTGGGAGGCATTGAGGTGGGGACGGGACCATTCATGTGAAGACGTTCTTCTCCGCGGACAAGGCAACAGGACGCGCATCGCCCGCCCAGGTTCCAGGCCGGTGACGCACGTTTTTTATTGAAAGGATGTCCGGCATGGTACGCATCAAGGCCGGGCCTCACAACCGCGGGTGCGGACGGAGTACCATGCGCGCTTGCGTGCACCCTTTTGTCGCACATCACCCACCCTGCGGAACAAGGAGTTCGATCCGCCCATGGACAAGCAGCACCCCCAGCAGCAGTGGCGCGAGGCGGTCATCGCCTATGCCGAGGCCATCAACCGCTATGTCGCGCAGGGCCGCGCGCAAGGCTGGGACAATCTGGAAGAACCACAGGCACCGGCCACCGAGCACTTGCTCGACGCCTGGCAGGCAGCACTGCTGGCCATCAACCGCCCGGGCATCGACGAACAGCAACGCCAGCTGTTCCGCGAGGCCTGGCCCCCGGCGCACCTGCCGCTGCTGCCATTGCTCGACGAGCAGGCCCAGGGCATCGGCAACCTGCTGCTGCTCGACGACGGCAGTTTGCTGGTACGCATCGGCATGCCGTTCGAGCGCGGCCAGGTGCTGCGCCTCGATGGTCAGGGCGTCACCCCGGTGATCGGTGTCGAACACTTTGGCCGCTGCCCACAGCGGCGCTATTACGCCCTGGCCAACGCCGAGGGCGTGCGCGTGACCGATGGCTGGGGTGGCCCGCAGGTGGCCCGACTGACCTGGCCCCATGGTCTGGAAGGGTTGCCGGCAGGCTACCCGTTCGACCCCTTCGACCTGCCGCCGTCCCCCACCGCGCTGCTGCCCTTCCCCGATGGCCAGCGGGTCCTGCTGGTCAGCAGCGACGGCATCTTCGTCCTCGCCGCCGCCGGCGCCACACGCCTGCTGCCCCGCGCGGACGATATTCTCGACGAGCTGCGCCAAGGCACCGACCCGGACGACATCGCCCTGGGCCTGACCATGGCACACGCTGCGCTGTCACCGGACGGCCGGCTGGTCGCCCTGGGTGAGCAATGTGGCCGACACTTGGTGCTCGACGAGCAGTTCAGGCCCGTCGCAGAGGTTGGCCCGGCCAGTGAGTACCCGCACTTCGCGATGTTCAACCGCCGCGGCGACCAGCTGATCCTTAATGCCTGCCACTTCTACCAGGGCGGCACCGTCGGCGTGCGGGTGGCCGACCTGCCTGGGCTGGATACCGGTTTCTACAGCGAGGACCCGCGCACGCCGGTGCTGCAGGACGGTGCAAGGATCTACGCCGGAGTGGCGCGTGACGGCGAGTACATCGTCGGCGACGCCCATGGCTACCTGCGCGCCTTCGCCGAGGACGGCAGCGAGCGGTGGCAGCACTACCTCGGCTCGACCATCAGCGCCATGGACATCAGCGCCGACGGCCGCACCCTGGTGGTAGCCAGCCACGCCGGGTTCATTTCGCAGATCGCCCTGGACCAGGGCCGCCCACAGTGGCAGATCGGTACGGGAGCGCATGGCGAGGTGCGGCGCTGGCTATGCTGGAAAGGCTTCGACCGACCGCTGGCCTGGTAGATCCACCCTTCGGGCCGAGGTGTAACGCTGTCTTGCGTTACCTACCTAGGCCCCTTTGCCAGCGGGCATTGTTTCAGGGCGCGCCAACCTCGCTGGGCGGTGCCAGTTGCAGCAGCTCGCTGGTATAGGCCCACTCCTCCTGAACCTTGTCCGGGTGCTCGTTCAGGCGGATGCCGTAGGACGGGATGATCTGCTTGATCTTCGCCTGCCACTCAGGCGTGGCCACCTTGTCCTTGAACACCTTGTTCAGCAGATCGAGCATGATCGGCGGCGCGGTCGAGGCGCCCGGCGAGGCGCCGAGCAACCCGGCGATGCTGCCGTCCTTGGCGGTGACCACCTCGGTGCCCAGCTTCAGCACCCCGCCCAGATTGTCGTCCTTCTTGATGATCTGCACCCGTTGCCCGGCCTGCCACAGGCGCCAGTCTTCCTTCTTCGCCTCGGGGAAGTAGGTCTGCAAGGCGGCGAAGCGGTCGTCGTCGGACTGCATCAACTGGCCGATCAGGTATTGCACCAGGTCGAACTCGCGCACCCCGACCCGCACCATCGGCCAGGTGTTGTGCAGCGACATGCTGGCGAACAGGTCGAGCAGCGAACCTTCCTTGAGGAATTTGGTGGAGAAGGTGGCGAACGGCCCGAACAGGATCATGCGCTTGCCGTCGAGCACCCGGGTGTCCAGGTGCGGCACCGACATGGGCGGCGCGCCGGTGGCGGCGATGCCGTAGGCCTTGGCCATGTGGCGCTGGGCGATGGCCGGGTTGTCGGTGACCAGGAACGAGCCACCCACCGGGAAGCCGGCGTAGTCCTTGGCCTCGTCGATGCCCGACTTCTGCAGCAGGTGCAGCGCGGCGCCGCCGGCGCCGATGAACAGGAACTTGGCGTCGGTGGTCGCGGTGCCGCCATCCTTGAGGTTCTTGTACTCGACGTGCCAGCTGCCGTCGTCGTTGCGGGTGATGTCCTGCACCTCGCTGGACAGTTTGAGGTCGAAGTTCGGCCGAGTCTGCAGGTAGCCCACATACTGGCGGGTGATCTCGCCGAAATTGACATCGGTGCCGATCGGCGTCCAGGTGACGGCGAGCTTCTGGTTGGGGTCGCGCCCTTGCATCATCAGCGGCACCCACTTGGCGATCTGCGCGTGGTCCTCGGAATACTGCATCGGCTTGAACAGCGGGCTGGCCTGCAACGCCTCGTAGCGCTTCTTGAGGAAGCGGATATTGTCGTCGCCCCAGACGAAACTCATGTGCGGGGTGGTGTTGATGAACGAACGCGGGTTCTTCAGCACGCCCTGCTTGACCTGCCAGGCGAGGAACTGACGGGTGATCTGGAACGACTCGTTGATCTCCACCGCCTTGCTGATGTCGATCTTGCCGTCCTTCTCCGGCGTGTAGTTGAGCTCGGCCAGCGCCGAGTGGCCGGTACCGGCGTTGTTCCAGCCGTTGGAGCTTTCCTCGGCCACCTTGTCCAGGCGCTCGACCATCTGCATCGACCAGCCCGGCTCCAGCTCGTTGAGCCACACCGCCAGGGTGGAACTCATGATGCCGCCGCCCACCAGCAGCACATCGACGCGCTTGCTGTCGGCGGCCTGGGCATGCAGCCCCAGGGCCAGGGTGAGGGCCGCCAATGCCCATCTGGGCGTTTTTTGGATGTTCATGTGCTCTCCCGTATTGGTCATTCCGTGCGCCTGGGGGACAAGCTTAGCCGAGTGTTTTGCTCGGGCATGATTGCTGGGTTTTTTATTGCCTTTGTCGGGATCGACGAGAGAGCTGCAGTGCATTTGAGATCGAGCGCCGCCCACGCGGCGCTCGGTCTCATAGGCACTGCAAAAATGCGCAAAATAACCAACATCGACGGTCCGATAATCGCCCGTTTTCAACCCTCCAGCATTTGACCAAACTAACCAGATAGTACAAATATCGAGCTATTCAAAAACAACAAAGCGAAACCCGCCATGACACCCCGAATCCTCGTGCTCAACGGCCCCAACCTCAACCTGCTGGGCACTCGCGAACCCGCCCAGTACGGCCATGAAACCCTCGCCGACCTGGCCAGTCTGTGCGCCAGCAGCGCCCGCGAGCTGGGCCTGGAGCTGGAATTCCGCCAGACCAACCACGAAGGCGAGCTGCTCGACTGGATTCACGCCGCCCGTGGCCGCAGCCACGGCATCGTGATCAACCCCGCCGCCTGGACCCACACCTCGGTGGCCATCCGCGATGCCCTGGTGGCCTGCGAGCTGCCGGTGATCGAGGTGCATCTGTCCAACGTGCATAAGCGCGAGCCGTTCCGCCACCTGTCGTTCGTCTCCAGCATCGCCGTGGGGGTGATCTGCGGCCTTGGCAGCCAGGGCTACCGCATGGCCCTGGGCTATTTCAGCGAACAGCTGCGCGAGCACGCGGCATGAGCGCCCAAGGTATCCTTGCCGGCCTCATCGGTCGCGGCATCCAGGCTTCGCGCACGCCGGCGCTGCACGAACACGAGGGCGACGCCCAGGCGCTGCGCTACCTGTACCGGCTGATCGACGCCGACCAGCTGGGCCTGGACGACAGCGCCCTGCCCGCGTTGCTCGACGCGGCCCAGCGCACCGGTTTCAGCGGGCTCAACATCACGTACCCGTTCAAGCAGGCGATCCTGCCGTTGCTCGACGAACTGTCGGACGAGGCCCGCGGCATCGGCGCGGTTAATACCGTGGTGCTACGCGATGGCAAGCGGGTCGGCCACAACACCGACTGCCTGGGCTTCGCCGAAGGCTTGCGCCGGGGCCTGCCCGGCGCGGCCAGACGCCGGGTGGTGCAGCTGGGCGCAGGTGGCGCGGGTGCAGCGGTGGCTCACGCACTATTGGCCGAAGGCGTCGAGCAACTGCACGTGTTCGAGGTGGACCCGGCCCGTGCCCAGGCGCTGGTGGACAATCTCACGCAGCGCTTCGGCAATGGCCGCGCCATGCTCGGCAGCGATCTAGGCGAGACCCTGGCCGGCGCCGATGGCCTGGTCAACACCACGCCGGTGGGCATGGCCAAGCTGCCGGGCACCCCCTTGCCGCCGGCGTTGCTGCACGCCCGGCTATGGGTGGCGGAGATCATCTATTTCCCGCTGGAGACCGAATTGTTGCGCCAGGCCCGGGCCCTGGGCTGCCGCACCCTCGATGGCGGCACCATGGCGGTGTTCCAGGCGGTCAAGGCGTTCGAGCTGTTCAGTGGACGCCCGGCGGATGCCACGCGAATGCAGGCGCACTTTGCCAGTTTCTAGTCGCCAGCCAGCTCATCGCGGGGCATGCCCCGCGCTTGCGTTCAAGCCTTGATGTAACGCATCACCGCCTCGCAGATCACCTGCTTGTGGCGTTGCTTGATCTGCTCGTCGGACAGGTCGATCTGGAAGATGTCGCCAAAGGTATGGCGGTTGGACACCCGGTAGAAGCAGAACGAGCTCATCAGCATATGCAGGTCGATCACTTCGATGCCGGGGCGGAACACGCCCTGGGCAACGCCACGGGCGAGGATCTTGCCCAGTGCGTCGAGCACCATGCTGCTCATCTCGCGGATCACCGGCGACTGCTTGACGTACTCGCCGTAGTGGATGTTCTCGGTGCAGACGATACGCACGAAATCGACGTTGTTGGCGTGATGGTCGAAGGTGAACTCCACCAGGCGCTGGATCGCCTGCTCGGGCGCCAGCGAGTCGAGGTCCAGGCTGTGCTCGGTCTTGCGGATGTCGCCGTAGAGCTTGACCAGGCACTCGACGTACAACTGCTCCTTGCTGCCGAAGTAGTAGTAGATCATGCGCTTGGAGGTGGCGGTGCGCTCGGCGATGGCATCGACCCGGGCACCCGCCAGGCCCTGCTGGACGAACTCGGTGATGGCGGCCTGGAGAATGTTCTCGCGGGTCTTTTCCGGATTGTTCTTGCGCGTCTTGCGCAGGCCTTCGACTTCAGGCTTGACGACCGAATCACTCATACCGACTCACAGGCTCGTTGTAGTAATCCGGGCGATTATCCGTGAGCTGGGCGATGCTGGGAAGCGCGGTGTTGGTCGGCTGGTCAGGTTTGGCCTAGGCGCCCCGTCGCCGGCCAAGGGCCTGGCTCACAACACCACCTTGCGCCCTGCCCCGCTGCGTGCCTTGGCCATCGCTGCCAGGCGCACCGCCACGTTGGCCGCGCCATAGCCGGCATAGCCGCCCTTGCGCTGCAGGATTTCGAAGAAGAAGCGCCCTTCGAACGGCTCGGTGTACACGTGGAACAGCTCGCCGCCCTGGGCATCGCGGTCGTACAGCACGTTGTAGTACGCCAGCTCGCTGAGGAACTCGTCGTCGAAGTCGAAGCGCGCCGCCAGGTCGTCGTAGTAGTTCAGCGGGATCTCCAGCAACGGCACGCCGGCCTCCTTGGCCCGGGCCACCTCGCAGAAGATGTCGTCGCAGTCGAAGGCGACGTGATGCACGCCGGAGCCGCGATAGCTGTCCAGGGCGTGGGCGATGGCGGTGTTGCGGTTCTCCGAGATGTTCAGTGGCAGCCGCAGGGTGCCGCAATGGCTGCGCAGGGCACGGCTCTTGACCAGGCCATAGGGGTCGGGCAACACCACCTCGTCGTCGGCGGTGAAGTCGAACAGGCTCTTGTAGAACAGCACCCAACTGTCCAGGGCCTCGGCCGGCAACGCCAGGGCCATGTGGTCGATACGCTTGAGGCCACCACTCGCGCGGGCTGTCGGGTCCAGGCGGAAATCGGTGTCGTAGAGGGTCTGGCCGTTGCCGTCGGGCTGCACCAGGTACAACAGGCTGCCGTCCGGTGCGCGCACCGCCGGGATCTCGCGCTCGTTGGGACCGACCAGGCCACGGAACGGCTGGCCACGGTAGGCCATGGCGCGCTGCAGCGCGTCCTGGCCGGCGTTGACCCGCAACGCCGTGGCGCACAACGACGGGCCATGGGCTTCGAAGAAGTTGTGGGCGAACGAATAAGGTTCGCCATTGAGGACGATGTTGATATCGCCCTGGCGCAGCAGACGCACGGCCTTGCTGCGGTGCGCGCCGGCCTCGGCGAAGCCCAGGCGCTTGAGCCATGCGCCCAGGCGTGCGCCGACCGCCTCGTCGACGGCGAACTCGAGAAACTCCACGCCGTCGTAGCGGCTGGCGGCCGGCGGCGCGAACAGCACGCCCGGCTCGACCGCCCGCGCCTCGCGCTCGAGCTGACGGCGGGTCTTTTCCTCCAGGTACAGCAGCGAGCGCAGGCCATCGGCGGCGTTCTGCCGGGGTGGCGCTGCGCGGAAACCGTCATTGAAGACCTCCAGCGACAGCGGGCCGCGATAGCCGCTGGCCAGGATCGGCGCGAGGAAGCCCGCCAGGTCCATTTCCCCCTGCCCGGGGAAGCAGCGGAAGTGCCGGCTCCATTCCAGCACGTCCATGGCCAGGATCGGCGCGTCGGCCATCTGCACGAAGAAGATCTTCTCGCCGGGGATATCGCGGATGCCGCTGGGGTCGCCCTTGAGCGACAGCGTATGGAAGCTGTCGAGGATCACCCCCAGCGCCGGGTGGTCGGCCTGGCGCACCAGGTTCCACACCTGTTGCCAGGTATTGATGTGGCGGCCCCAGGCCAGGGCCTCGTAGCCGATGCGCAGGCCCCGCGCGCCGGCATGCTCGGCGAGCAGGCGCAGGTCGTCCACCAGCAGTTGTTCGTCGCCCAGGGCGTCGGGCTGGACATTGCTGCACACCAGCACCAGGTCGGTGCCCAGTTCCTGCATCAGGTCGAACTTGCGCTCGGCGCGGTCGAGATTCTTGTGCAGGCGGTCGCGGCGGCAGCCCTCGAAATCGCGGAACGGCTGGAACAGGGTGATGGCCAACCCCAGGTCGGCGCACAACTGGCGCACTTCGCGGGGGCTGCCGGCGTAGTACAGCAGGTCGTTCTCGAAGATCTCGACGCCGTCGAAACCGGCGGCGGCGATGGCTTCGAGCTTTTCCGGCAGGGTGCCGCTCAAGGAAACGGTGGCGATCGAACGGTGCATGGCGGGTGTTCCTTGTTATTGAGTGAGGCCTGGCACGATCGATTATTCGCAGGTAAAGTCGCCCCGGCAACGAACTTTGTACGGAACAGTTAGTTTTTGTTCGATTACCGAACAAAACCCGTTCCAGCGAATTGCTTCACCCACCCCCGTGAACAACCATGAACACCAGTCGCAGGCCCGCCGGCCCCTTCTCGCCGCCACGCCGGTCGTTCGGCGGAACCTGCGCTGCACTACCCAACGTCACCACATAATAAGTTCAAGAAAACGGGTACCGAACTATGCACACCTTGCTCGCCCTGCGATCCGCGCCGCCTCGTTCGTCTTCTCCACACAGCCCCTGCCCGCGCCTCAAGCGCTGACCAATCCGGCCCCTGACAAGAACAACGGAGACAACATGGCCCGCTCAAGCTCCCAAGCCAAGAAAGCCACCGCCAGCGGATGGATCGGCTCTGCCCTCGAGTACTACGACTTCTTCATCTACGCCCAGGCCGCGGCGCTGATCTTCCCGCAGATCTTCTTCCCGTCCGCCGACCCGAAGATGGCCATCATCGCCTCGCTGGCCACCTACGGCGTGGGTTACCTGGCGCGCCCGGTCGGCGCCTTCGTGCTTGGCCACTGGGGCGATACCCGCGGGCGCAAGAACGTGCTGCTGCTGTGCATGTTCCTGATGGGCCTGTCGACCATGGCCGTCGGCCTGCTGCCGACCTACCACGATGTCGGCCTGCTGGCCCCGGCGCTGCTGGTGCTGCTGCGCCTGGTCCAGGGCTTCGCCGTGGCCGGCGAGATCTCCGGCGCCAGCTCGATGATCATGGAACACGCGCCGTTCGGCCGCCGTGGCTACTACGCCAGCTACACCCTGCAAGGGGTGCAGGCCGGCCAGGTGATGGCCGCCGCGGTGTTCCTGCCGCTGGCCTACTTCATGCCCAGCGAGGCCTTCAACGACTGGGGCTGGCGCATTCCGTTCCTGATGAGCGCGCTGGTGCTGGTGGCTGGCTTCATCATCCGCAAGGAAGTCCACGAGACCCCGGCCTTCGTCCAGGAAGAGCAACAGGACAAGGTGGCCAAGTCGCCGATCAGCGAGGCCTTCCGCCACAGCTGGAAGCACATGGTGCTGGTGATGTTCATGGCGCTGATGAACGTGATCCCGGTAGTCGCCACCATCTTCGGCGCCGCCTACGCAGTGCAGCCGGCATACGGTATCGGCTTCGACAAGAGCGTGTACCTGTGGATCCCGGTGGTGGGCAACATCGTCGCGGTGCTGGTGATCCCCTTCGTCGGCAACCTCAGCGACAGGATCGGCCGGCGCCCGACCATGATCGCCGGTTGCCTGGGCTCGGGCCTGCTGGCGTTCGTCTATCTGTATGCGATCAGCATCCAGAACGTGCCACTGGCCTTCGCCGCCTCGATCGTCATGTGGGGCATGGTCTACCAGGGCTACAACGCGGTGTTCCCGAGCTTCTATCCGGAGCTGTTCCACACCCGCTACCGGGTCTCGGCCATGGCCATCGCGCAGAACCTCGGCACCATGATCACCGCCATGCTGCCGGCGTTGTTCGCCGCGGTCGCGCCGCCGGGCTCGGACAATATCCCGCTGGTGGTCGGCGGGCTGGCGTTCCTCATCACCTGCGTGTGCGCACTGGCCGCCTACCTGGCACCGGAAACCCACCGGCTGGCAATGGAAGACCTGGGCAACCCGCAGGCACAACCCATGCCGCGTGAAGCCTATGAAGCGAGCCGCAAGGGCAGCCTGAAAGCATTCGGCCACTGACCGTCAACAGCCGTTCCGAACATGGTGTTAGGTTTCCCGTACGGGCCTCATCGCCGGCAAGCCGGCTCCCACAGGAATTGCGCATACCCTGTGGGAGCCGGCTTGCCGGCGATGATACCACGCGAGCGGCGCTCTATCTCAAGGGGCCGCAACACATCCGTCGAACAGGTGCCGATCAGAGAACCGACAACGGGTACTCGACGATCACCCGCACCTCGTCCAGGTCCGACTCGAAGGCCGTGGCCCGGGTGGTGGCCTGGCGCACGCGCAGCGCCAGGTCCTTTGCCGCGCCGGTCTGCACCACGTACTTGACCTCGATGTCGCGCTCCCAGCGCTTCTGGTCGGTGAGCGGATCGCCGTTGCCGTCGCGGCGCATGTAGTAGGCGTTGGCTTGGCTGTAGTCAGCGTCGCTGCCCCGGCCATAACGGGTCATGAACGACAGCCCGGGCACACCGTAGGCGGCCATGTTCAGGTCGTAGCGCAACATCCATGAGCGCTCTTTCGGCGAGTTGAAGTCGCTGTACTGGATGGAGTTGTCGAGGAAGATCGAATCGGACTGGCGCAGGTAGTCGAAGTCGTCGTCACCGTTGTTGCGCTGGTAGGTCAGGGCCAGGGTATGGGCGCCGTAGCGCACGCCGAGCTTGGCGCTCCAGATGTCGTTGTCGAACTGGCCCAGGCGCTGACGCCCTTCGTCCCTGGCGTTGTAGAAATTGAACCCGCCGATCAGCGCCAGCTCGTCCGACAACGGCCAGGTCACGCTGGTGCCGGCGTAATACTGGTTCCACACATCCTTCAAGCGACTGCCGAAAAGGCTGACGCTGATGTTTTCGTTGATTGCGTAGTCGCCACCGCCGTAGGCGATCCACGGCGAATCCACCGGGCCGCCGTAGAACGTCACGAAGTTGTCGCGCAAGTCGCTGGACACCGGCTGGCTCATGGCGTGCAGGCGCCCGGCCTGCAGCGTCAGGCCTTGCACACTGGTGTTCTCCAGGGTCACGCCGCGAAAGCTTTCCGGCAACAGCCGCGAGTCGCCGGCGGCGACCACTGGGTTGGCTGGGAACACATCCCCCACCCGCAACACCGTATCGAACAGGCGCACCTTGGCCGCGCCACCGAGTTTGGTGTATTCGTCGCGGGCCTGGCCATCGCGGTCCACCGGCAGCAGGTCGAACGAGCTGCGCCCGCCGTTGCGTCCGCCACCGGTGTCGAGCTTGAGCCCGAGCATGGCGAAGGCGTCCACCCCGACGCCCAGCGTACCTTGGGTGAAACCGGACTCGAAGCGGGTGATCACGGCATGGGCCCAGGCCTCGGAGTAGCCGTTGCCGCTGTCCTTGCCACTGTTGTAAGTGGGGGCCGGGCCATCGCGATGATCGCGATTGAAATAGTAATTGCGGTTGAGCACGCTCAGGCGGCTGCCCTCGATGAACCCTTCCTTCTGCTCTTCTGCGGCCCAGGCCGCCGGGCCGAAGCCTGCCAGCGCCATTAGGGCGGCCAGGGAAAGTGTCGGATTGCTCTTCATCCACTGCTCCTTCGATTGCGGCTGTTCTTGTTGTCAGGCCTCGGCGCTGGGCATCCCTGGTTTGGCCAGTTGCACACGCACCCTGCCCCATCGGCCGAGCGTGATGCTCGCCGCTGGCGGATAACGGGAAGGTGATGGGGGAATTACAATCGTGTCATGCGCAGCCAGGAGAGCTGCGTTGCGCCCACCTTTCATATCTGTAACCCGGCCGTCATGCCCCTGTTGGTCGGCCATCGCTAGCGTGGTCTGCGAAACGAACCTTTCGGAGGCACGACCATGCTACGACCGACCCTGACCGCCGCCCTGCTGGCGCTTTCCCTCTCGACCCAGGCCAGCGGCTTTTCCAGGCTGGACAGCGAACAGCTGCTGGCGGACCACCAGCAGGCCGTGGAGGCCTATGCGGCCAAGCGGGCAAAGCCCGTGCCGGAGATCGTCGACTACCGCTACGGCATGAAGCTCGACGTCGCCCGCCTCGTGCGCCAGTCGGGCGACCCGCGCACCTGCGAGGTGGTGCCGCGGCTGATGACCTTCGAGGACAGCCAGGGCACCTTGCGCACCGTACGCTACGTGGTGCAGTCGCAGTGCATCAACAACAAGTAGTTCAGCCGCGCAGCCCGTCCACCAGTTGCAGGCTATTGCGCCCGCTGCGCTTGGAGGCGTACAGCAGCACGTCGCCTTGCTCGATCAAGGCCGCGAGACTGGCCGGCGGGCGGTCGAACAGGTTGGCGCCGATGCTCAGGGTCACCGCCTCGGGGGTGCGGAACGACTGTTCGGCGGTGGCCTGGAACTGCTGGCGCAAGGCTTCGGCCAGGCGCTGGATGGCTTCGCGCGAAGCCCCGGCCAGGAGGATGACGAACTCGTCGCCGCCCAGCCGCGCGGCGATCGCCCGCTCCGGCAGCATGGCCCGGATCATCTCGCTCAAGGCCACCAGCAGGCGGTCGCCGGCGGCATGCCCATGTAGGTCGTTGACCAGCTTGAAGTGATCGATGTCGATCAGCAGCAAGGCTCCTGGGTTCGCCGGCGAGACCTCGGTGAACAGCGTCGTCGCCCTTACTTCAAGTGCCCGCCGGTTGTACAGGGCGGTCAGCGGGTCGCGCGCAGCCAGGCGCTCGATCCGCTCCTCGCGGCGGTAGCGCACGGTGCCGGTCATCGACAGGGCGATCAGCATGATCGCCATGGCCCCCTCCACCAGCGACACCTGGATGATCTGCCCGCGAAACGCCGTCAGGTCGATCAGCGTCCCCGGCAGCAGCGCCGGCAGCGTCTTGGCCAGGTAGAACAGCCCGTGCAGCAGCAGGATGCAGCGCAACTGCACCGCGCCGACGCTGAACGACTTGCCGTGCGGGCGCAGCAACGCGCTGGCGTACAGGGTGAACGCGGCGACCAGCAACGAGTTGGCCACCAGGAAGGTCTTCGACCAGGTGGGCCACTGCGGCAGCAGCAACAGGCTCAGCCAGGCCAGCGGGGCCAGGTAGCAGAGCCGTGACAGACGGGTTTCGGTAAAGCGTGACACCCCCAGCAGGAACAGCCAGTGGGCGGCCACCAGCATGCCGTTGGCGAACCAGATGCCGATGAACAGGTAACCGCTGCCACGCAGCAAGGCGAGCGAGGAACCGACGCTGATGGTGGCGAAGCTGGCGCTCCAGCACAGCAGCGAGGACTCGCGCACGCTGCGCCACTCCACGGCCAGATAAAGCGCGGCGGCCGCGGCCAGGGCGATGGTGAGGGTCAGCATGGTGGAAGCGTCGAACGCCATGGGTGGAAGTGGCCTGTATCTGGGTTACCGTTCAGAACGGTGATTGTATGCGTTCAAGGGCCAATGCACAGGCATAAATGATATCCAAATGATGGCATTCGGACGGATAACCCATTCATTCGCCTACCAGACGACAGTCACCTGTCATTGCCCGGAGAGGAAGCTCACCAACTGTCGCCCATGCGAGCTGAGCGCTTCCCAACTGCGGAAGCAGATACGCAACTCCAGGGTCGCCCAACGCTCCTCCAGCGCCACCCGGCGCACCGCCAGTTCCTGTTCGGCGCGCACGGCCGCCGTCTCCGGCAACATAGCGATGCCCGCGTGCTGGGCCACCAGTTGGGCGATCGCTTCGAAGCTGGGCGCGCGCACCCGCACTTTCAACGGCATGGCCAGGTTCATCGCCAGCTCCTCGACGAAGCGCTGCATGGCACGCTCGGCGGGCAGGCAGACGAAGGGAAAGCCCAGCGCGTCCGCCAGGCGCAACTGGCCGCGTCCGGCCAACGGGTGATCGAGCGGCACCAGCAGCACCAGGCGCTCGGTGCGAAACGGCAGCGATACCACGCCCTCGTTGACCAGGTTGCCGTCGTACACGCCGATCTCGCACTCCCCGGCCAGCACCACCCGCAGCACATCGATGCTCTTGTGCTCGACCAGTTGCAGGTCGACCTCCGGGTAGTCGGCCAGGAACGGCCCGAGCACGGCCGGCAGCAGAGTGCTGTTGGTCACGGTGGACGCCGCCAGGTGCAGGGTGATGCGCCGCTGGCCGGCAAGTTCGCGCAGCGTGTCCTGCAGTTTCTGCGCCTCGCCCAGCACGCCCCGCGCCGACTCCAGCACCAGGCGCCCGGCCGGGGTCAGTTGCATGCCGTCGGCCTTGCGCAGGAACAGGGTCAACCCGCTGCGCGCCTCGAACAGGCGCAGGCGGGTGCTGGCGGCCGATACCGCCACCGGGAAGGTGGCCGCGGCCTTGCTCAGGCTGCCGGTGGCGGCAATGCCGGCGAGCAGCCGCAGGTCGGCCAGATCGAAGTGCATCAAGACTTCTCCAAATCAGAACGCCATATTCGAGAAAAAGCGATTCTAGCGCGGTTGTGTTCTGCGCAGAATAAACCGCACTTCCTTTCCATCACGGACCTGTCATGACCCACCTGCCCGCCCCGCTCCAGCGCGCCCTTGCCAACGGCAGCCTGTATGCCGTACTTGCGGCCCTGGGTTTCAGCTTCAAGGCCATCTTCGTCAAGCTCGCCTATGCCGCAGGCCCGGTGGACGCCATCAGCCTGCTGGCGCTGCGCATGGCCCTGTCGCTGCCATTGTTCGCCTGGCTGGTGTGGGCCAGCCGTGGCCAGGGCGGCGCGCCGTTGAGCGCCGGCGACGGCCTGCGCGTGGCCTTGCTCGGCCTGTTCGGCTACTACCTGGCCAGCCTGTTCGACTTCTACGGCCTGCAATACATCAGTGCCGGGCTCGAGCGGCTGATCCTGTTCACCTACCCGACCCTGGTGCTGGTGATCCAGGCCATCGTCCAGCGCGAACGCCCGACCCTGCGCACCCTGGCGGCCATGGGCCTGTGCTATCTGGGGCTGGGCATCGCCTTCGTCCACGACATCGGCGCGGCGGGCGGCGGCAATGCGGTATTGGTCGGCTCGCTGTGGGTGTTCGCCAGCGCGGTCACCTATGCCCTGTACTACTCGGGCACCGGCATGATGCTCAAGCGCATGAATTCGATGCGCCTGGCCGGATTGTGCGGCACCGCCTCCTCGCTGATGGTGCTGGCCCACTACCTGCTGGTGGCCGATGTCGCGCCGCTGCTGCAGTTGCCCGGCACGGTGTGGCTCAACGCGGCATTGATGGCGCTGTTCTCCACGGTGCTGCCGATCTACTGGGTGGCGCTGGCGATCCAGCGCCTCGGGCCCACGCACACGGCGGCGGTGGGTAACCTGGGGCCGGTGCTGACGATGCTGGCCTCATGGCTGATCCTCAGCGAGGCGATCAGCGTGTACCAGGTAGCCGGGTTGGTCCTGGTGCTTTTCGGTGTGTCGCGGCTGAAACCGGCGAAAAAGCCAGAAGCGCCAACCGCGCCGACCCCGGCCTCGGCGCGGCCCCTGTAACGACAGCGGTGCGCCTGCAAGGCGCCATGCATCCGCTGCGGGCACGCATTGCATTTGCCCTGCACGGCGAACCCATGGCATAGAAAGGCTGTCCACGTCCTTACCCGGCCACATCGCGCCCTCCAGGAGATTCCCATGAGCAAGCCCCCTTATGTCCCGCCCAAGGTCTGGACCTTCGAGGCCCCCTCCGGCGGCCAGTTCGCCAGCATCAACCGCCCGGTGGCCGGCCCGACCCACGACAAGCCGCTGCCCACCGGCAAGCATCCGCTGCAGCTCTACTCCCTGGCCACGCCCAACGGGGTCAAGGTCACCATTCTCCTCGAGGAGTTGCTGGCCCTCGGTCACGGCGGCGCCGAGTACGACGCGTGGCTGATCCGTATCGGCGAAGGCGACCAGTTCGGCAGCGGCTTCGTGCAGGTCAACCCCAACTCGAAAATCCCCGCCCTGCTCGACCGCAGCGTCGAACCGCCGGTGCGGGCATTCGAGTCCGGCGCGATCCTGCTGTACCTGGCGGAAAAATTCAGCGCCTTCCTGCCCCAGGACCTGGCCTCGCGCACCGAGACCCTCAACTGGCTGTTCTGGCAGATGGGCTCTGCACCTTACCTGGGCGGTGGTTTCGGCCACTTCTATGTCTACGCGCCGGAAAAGTTCGAATACGCGATCAACCGCTTCACCATGGAAGCCAAGCGCCAGCTCGACGTGCTCGACCGGCGCCTGGCCGAAAGCGCCTACCTGGGCGGCGATACGTACAGCATCGCCGACATCGCCGTATGGCCCTGGTATGGCCAGCTGGTGCGCGGCAACCTGTATGGCGCGGCCGAGTTCCTGGCGGTACACGAGTACACCAATGTGCAGCGCTGGGCAGAGGCCATCGCCCAGCGCCCGGCGGTACAGCGCGGCACCCGGGTCAACCGCACCTGGGGCGAAGAAGCCAGTCAAGTGGCGGAGCGCCACGCGGCCAGCGACCTGGCGTGATCCAGTCCACCAAGCGTCACGTGTACCCTATCCGCGCTGCCTATGCCCCGAGGGGCATAGGCAACAGCGCACACCGGCCCGCCGCTCGATTGCCTGGCTGCAACCAACCATTTCCCCGCTGCATGCCTGCGCCCACCAAGACCTTCTTGCTACACTCGCCGCCATGATTTTCCACCTGCACAACTGTGGTGACAGCATGATCGAGGTAACCGAGGTTTCCATTGCCGAGCTGCGCGACGCGCTCGAGTCCGGCCGCACGACGGCCGTCGAGCTGGTCAAGGCGTACCTGGCCCGCATCGACGCCTACGACGGCGCCGACACTGCCACGCGGCTCAATGCCGTGGTGGTGCGCAACCCCGAGGCCCTGCAAGAGGCCGAAGCCTCCGATGCCCGCCGCGCCCGTGGCGAAACCCTCGGCCCGCTGGATGGCATCCCCTACACAGCCAAGGACAGCTACCTGGTCAAGGGCCTGACTGCCGCCTCCGGCAGCCCGGCGTTCAAGGATCTGGTCGCCCAGCGCGACGCCTTCACCGTCGAGCGCCTGCGCGCCGGCGGCGCCATCTGCCTGGGCAAGACCAACATGCCGCCGATGGCCAATGGCGGCATGCAGCGTGGCGTCTATGGCCGCGCCGAAAGCCCGTACAACGCCGCCTACCTCACCGCCCCCTTCGCCTCCGGCTCCTCCAACGGTGCCGGCACCGCCACCGCCGCCAGCTTCAGTGCCTTCGGCCTGGCCGAGGAAACCTGGTCCAGTGGCCGCGGCCCGGCCTCGAACAACGGCCTGTGCGCCTACACCCCGTCGCGTGGGGTGATCTCGGTGCGCGGCAACTGGCCGCTGACGCCGACCATGGACGTGGTCGTGCCTTATGCGCGGACCATGGCCGACCTGCTGGAGATCCTCGACGTGGTGGTGGCCGACGATGCCGACAAGCGCGGCGACCTGTGGCGCTTGCAACCCTGGGTGCCGATCCCGACCGCCTCGAGCGTGCGCCCCGCCTCGTACCTTGACCTGGCCGTGAGTGCCGAGTCGCTCAAGGGCAAGCGCTTCGCCGTGCCACGCATGTACATCAATGCCGACGCCGAAGCCGGCACTGCCGAGAAACCCGGCATCGGCGGCCCGACCGGCCAGCGCATCAATACCCGCGCCAGCGTGATCGAGCTGTGGCAGCAAGCCCGCCAGGCCCTGGAAGCGGCCGGCGCCGAAGTGGTCGAGACCGACTTCCCGCTGGTCTCCAACTGCGAGGGCGACCGCCCCGGCGCGCCGACCGTGTTCACCCGCGGCATCGTCAGCAAGGAGTTCCTCCACGACGAACTGTGGGAACTGTCCGGCTGGGCCTTCGACGACTTCCTGCGCGCCAACGACGATCCCAAGCTCAACCGCCTGGCCGATGTCGATGGCCCGCAGATCTTCCCCCACGACCCCGGCACCCTGCCCAACCGTGAAGACGACCTCGCCGCCGGCATGGACGAGTACGTCAACATGGCCAAGCGCGGCCTGAAGACCTGGGACCAGATCGCCACCGTGCCCGACGGCCTGCGCGGCCTGGAAGCCACCCGCAAGCTCGACCTGGAAGAGTGGATGGACGCCCAGGGCCTGGACGCGGTGCTGTTCCCCACCGTGGCCGATGTCGGCCCGGCGGACGCCGATGTGAACCCCGAATCGGCGGATATCGCCTGGAGCAACGGCATCTGGGTGGCCAACGGCAACCTGGCGATCCGTCACCTGGGCGTGCCGACCGTGACCGTGCCGATGGGCGTGATGGCCGACATCGGCATGCCAGTGGGCCTGACCTTCGCGGGCAAGGCGTACAGCGACAACAATCTGTTGAAATTCGCCGCTGCCTTCGAGTCTACCGGCTCGCGCCGCATCGTCCCGCCGCGTACGCCGAAACTGGGCTGACGCACCTGATCGCGGGGCCCTCCCGCTCCTGCCCTGGGTAGGAGCGAGATGGCCCCGCGATTGCTTTTGAGCGTTCGACACCTTCGCCAAATTCAACTTTTTGTGTAATATTCAACACAATATTGAATCTGGTGCCGACCATGCTCACCCTCGCCCACGAACGCCAGCTCACCCTGAACGTGCTCAAGACCGCCCTGCAGGCCTTGGGCAGCGTCGTCCCGCGCAATGTTGAAATCCTTCTGCACGACCTCGAACACCCGGAACGCTCGGTGGTGGCGATCGTCAATGGCGAGCTCTCCGGCCGTCAGGTCGGCAGCCCGATACTCGCTGCTCCCGAACAGGACCAAGGATTCAAGGCGCTGATGCAGGCCGCCGCCGACCAGCAGGGCTGCGACCCTGTGGTGCTGCCCGACTACCCCACCACCCTCAAGGGGCGCAGCCTGCGCAGCGCCACGGCGATCTACCGTGACAGCACCGGCCAGCCCTTCGCCAGCCTCTGCGTGAACACCGACGTCACCGGCCTGGACGCCGCCATGGCGTTCCTGCGGCACTTGCAGCCGCTGGGCGCCGCGCCAGCCACGGTACCTGGCGACGAACCCGCCGACATGACTGCATTGATGGCCGGGATCATCCAGGACGCGCTGCAGCGCAGCGGCCAGGGACGGATGACCAAGCAGGCCAAGGTCGAAGCCGTGCGCGTAATGCAGGAGCGCGGCTTGTTCATCGTCAAGGGCGGCGTCGAGAAAGCCGCCGAGGCCCTCGGCGTGACCCGCTACACCGTCTACAACTACCTGGAGCAGCTGCGCGGCGAGCCCGCCGCGGCTGCCCGCGACTGAGCCACGGAGCCCACCATGCCCTTGCATATCCCTACCCCGCTGATCGAATCCCGTCCGCTGTCGCTGAGCGCCGGCCGCCAGGTGTGGCTCAAGCTCGAAGCCCTGCAACCCTGTGGCTCGTTCAAGCTGCGCGGCGTCGGCCACGCTTGTGAGACGCACCATGCTCGCGGCGCCCGTCACTTCGTCTCCTCGTCCGGCGGCAATGCCGGGCTGGCGGTGGCCTACGCCGGCCGCAAGCTCGGCGTGGCGGTGACCGTGGTGGTGCCCGAGACCACCACCGAACGGGCCAAGGAACTGCTGCGCCTGGAAGACGCCAGCGTGGTGGTGCGCGGCAGCTCTTGGCAGGAAGCCAACGAGTACGCACAGACCCTGCTGGGCGCGGGTGACGCCTTCATCCATCCGTTCGACGACCCGCTGCTGTGGACCGGCCACGCCAGCATGATCGATGAAGTGGCCCAGGCCGGCTGTAAGCCGGATGCCGTGGTGCTGTCGGTCGGCGGTGGCGGCCTGCTGCGCGGCGTGGTCGAAGGCTTGCAGCGCAATGGCTGGCAGGACGTGCCGGTACTGGCAGTGGAAACCGCAGGCGCAGCGTCGCTGCACGCGGCCATGGCTGCCGGGCAAACCGTGGAACTGCCAGGGATCACCTCGGTAGCCACTTCACTGGGGGCCAAGCGGGTGGCCGACCAGGCGCTGGCCTGCACCCGCCAGCACCCGGTGGTCAGCCACCTGGTGAGTGATCGCGAGGCGCTCGACGCCTGCGAGCGCCTGCTGCGCGATCACCGCCTGCTGGTGGAGCCGGCCTGCGGCGCGGCGCTGGCCTTGCTCGAACACCCCGAGGCAGTGGCGGCCTTCGGCAATGTCCTGGTGATCGTCTGCGGTGGCGCCACCGCAACGCTGGAGCAGATCCGCGCCTGGCGCGAAGCCTGCTGATCCGACACAGATTCGCTTGCACGCGAGCCTGGGCAGCTGTCGGCGAACACGCTACCGCTATATACTTTTGAACATATCGATTCAGAAGTACGTGTTTGCCATGCCCAGTATCCGTGATCGCAACCTGCAACTGATCCTCGCCGCCGCCAGCGAGGAATTCGCCCACCATGGTTTCGCCGCCGCCCGGGTCGACGCTATCGCCGCCCGCGCCGGGCTGCCCAGGGCCAACGTGTTCTACTACTTCCACAACAAACGCCTGCTCTACACCGCAGTGCTCGACCTGGTGATGGAACCCTTGCTGCGCGCCTCGCGCAGCCTGGTGCCGGAGGCTCACCCCGAACAGGCCCTGCCCCGCTACTTCAAGGCCAAGGCCGAGGTGGCGCGCCAACACCCCGGCGCGGTGAGGGTCTGGCTCAAGGAAATGCTGCATGGCGCCCGGCAACTTCCCGGTGAACGCGCCGAACTGCTGCGCCAAAGTGCCCGGCAGACCCTAGCCTGCCTGGCGCAATGGATGGACCGCGGGCTGATCGTGCGGACCGCGCCGGAGCATCTGCTACTGTTCCTCTGGTCCACGTCGCTGGCGACCTTCCGCTTCGGCACGGCACCCGGCAGCTCGGGACAGATCAGGCCCACCCGCGCCTCCACCCAGGCCCAGGCCGACCTGCTGCTGCGCAGCCTGCGCCCGGCGCCATGGCCACTGGGCAGGAGCGCCTGACCGCTATATCACAATAAATACAACGATTAGCCTATCGACAAGGAGTACCGCCATGACCCCGGTCAACGCCGCCAAGGAAGCCGTAGGCACCCCCTACCAGCTGGAACTGATGAAGCATGCCCAGCGCATGACCTGGGAGGCCGTCGAGCGGATCGCCCAGGGCATCCACCCCGGCATGCGCGAGTCACAGGCCCGGGAGCTGGGCCAGCAGGTGCTGGTCGAGCTAGGCATGCAGCGCATCTGGCACCCTACCCACATACGCTTCGGCAGCAATACGCTGAAAACCTTCAAGCAGCGCTCCGACGGCGATCCCGTGCTGGGTGACAACGACATCTTCTTCATCGACATGGGCGTGGTCTGGCAAGGCCACGAGGGCGATGCCGGCACCACTTTCGTCAGCGGTAACGACCCGCAGATGGCCGCCTGCGCAGCGGCGGCCCGCACCCTGTTCGATGAGGTGCAGGCCCAGTGGCGCGGCCAGGGGGTCAGCGGCGTCGAGCTCTATCACTTCGCCGCAGAGCGGGCTCGCCAGCTGGGCTGGAAGCTGAACATGGACATCAAGGGGCACCGCGTCAGCGACTTCCCCCACGCCATCTACCGCGCGGGCGACCTCGGGGATTTCGACGGACAGCCCGGCGCCGGGCTGTGGATCCTCGAGATCCAGATCGCTCATCCCGAACTCGCCTATGGCGCCTTCCACGAGGACCTGCTGGCCTGAACGAAGCTTACTCCGCCACCACCGCCTGCAACCGCGCCCACAGCCGCTCGACATGCTCGCGCTCGGTGGGCAGCGCGCCTACCGAGACGCGCACCATCCAGCGCCCGTCCAGGGTCGCCGGGGTCACGTAGGCATCACCCGAGGCGTTGAGGCGCTCGGCCCAGGCGCGGGTGTGGGCATCCAGCGCCTCGCCCTCGAGACCCGTCGGGCGATGGCGGATGCACAAGGTCTGCAACTGCACCGGCGCCAATACCTCCCACGTGGGAGCCGCCTCGACCTGCGCGGCCAGCCACCGCGCGTTTTCCAGGTCGCGGCGCAGGCGTTGCTGCAGGGCCTCGACACCTTCGCTGCGCAGCATGAACCACAGTTTCAAGGCGCGGAACCTACGACCCAGGGGGATGCCCCAGTCGCGCAGGTTCTTCACCTCGCCATCGACCGCCGACTGCAGGTAGCTAGGGTTGGTGCTCATCACCCGGATCAGGTGCTGCGGGTCGCGCACATAGTAGATCGAGCAGTCGAAGGCCACGCCCAGCCACTTGTGGGCATTGACCACCACCGAGTCGGCCAGCTCGATGCCGTCCCACATCCAACGGCATTCCGGGAGGATCATCGCCGAACCGGCCATGGCCGAGTCCACATGCAGCCACAGCTGGTTGGCCTGGGCGATCTCGCCGATCGGGCGCAGCGGGTCCAGCGCGGTGGTGGTGGTGGTGCCGGTGGTGGCCACCACGGCGCAGGGCTGGTTGCCTGCGGCAAGGTCCTGGGCGATGGCTTCGCGCAGCGCCTCCGGGCGCATGGCGTAATGCGCGTCGGTGGGGATCAGGCGAATGTTTTCACGGCCGAACCCGGCCAGCAGCGCGGCCTTGTCCACCGAGCTGTGGGCATGGGCGCTGACGTAGACCACCAGCGGCTTGCCCTGGGCCTGCAGGCCGCCGCGCACCTGGGCATGGTCGGTGGCCCGCTCGCGGGCGCAGATCAGCGCCACCAAGGTACTGGTCGAGGCGGTGTCCTGGATCACCCCGCTCCATTGCCCGCTAAGGCCGAGCAGCTGGCGCAACCAGTCGAGGGTGGTTTCCTCCAGTTCGCTGAGCGCCGGGCTGGACTGCCACGACAGGCCGAGCACGCCCAGGCCGGTGCTGAGGAAGTCGCCGAGCACCGATGACAGAGTGCCGTTGGAGGGGAAGTAGCCGTAGAAGTCCGGGTGCTGCCAGTGGGACAGGCCGGGCATCACCAGCTTGTCGACGTCGGCGAGGATGGCCTCGAACGGCTCGCCTTGCTGCGGCGCGCCCTGAGGCAGCGCGGCCTTGAGGTAGCCGGGCTCGACCTGGGCCATGACCGGGCGCTCACCTACGGTCTGGCGGTAATCGGCGATCAGGTCGATCAGTTGGTGGCCGTATTGGCGGAATTGTTCGGGGGTCATGAGTGGTCTCCTGGCTGCACAATGCCTCGCAGTCTAGGCCTCCATCACCCGCCGAATAACCCCGCTTCACGCATAGCTGCTATGGCAAAGACGCATGCCCACCCTGCACGCCGAACTGCGACTGGCGCCACACCTCGAACACCCGGTTGCGCAACCAGCGATGTTCGGCCGAGGCCTGCAGACGCTGATGCCATACCACCCAGTAACGCTGGGTATGCTCGACAAAGCCCATCGGCCGCCAGCTCAGCCCATGCAACCGCGCCAGTTGCCGGGCGATATGCTCGGGCACCGTGGCCAGCGCCTGGCCGTTGCCGACCACCTGGACCATCGCGCTGAAGAACGGCACCTCCAGGCTGACGCGCCGTTGCAGCCCCTGGGCACGCAGATGGCGGTCGATGAAGCTGTCCTTGTCGCCGCCACCGGACACCCGCACATGCTTGAAGGCCAGGTAGTCGTCCTGGCTCAGTTCGGCACGGGCGCTCAGCGGATGGTCATGGCGCATCAGGCACACCGCCCGGTCCTCACCCAGCAGCCGGCCGTGCAGGTTGGGTGGCGACTCGTCGAACAGCGTGGTGGCCAGGTCGATCTCGCCGCCGGCGAGCAAGGCGTACTGCCCGGCCTGCCAGGTGCGGTACTCCAGCGACACCCCGGGTGCCTCCTGCTCCAATGCTTTCACCAGCTGCGGCAGCATATGTTCGGCCACGTAGTCCGAGGCCGCCAGGCAGAAGCGCCGCTCGCAGCGTGCCGGGTCGAACGCTGCGGGCTGGCGCAGGGCGTTGAGCTCGTCCAGTACCTGGCGCAACGGCTCGACCAGCGTTTCGGCGTGTTCGCTGAGCACATAACCACGGCCCTGGCGCACCAGCAGAGGGTCGTCGAAGGCCTCGCGCAGGCTGGCCAGCTGGCGGCTCAGCGCCGATTGGCTGCAACCCAGGCGCTCGGCGGCGTGGCTGAGGTTCTTCAGCTGCAGGAGGCAGTCGAGGGTGCGCAGGTGGGCGAGGCTGAGGGAGGCGAAGGTGGGGTTCATGCAAGCTCCCCTTGGGTGAGTCTAAAGGCCTCATCGCCGGCAAGCCGGCTCCCACAGGCATCTGCGCAACCCTGTGGGAGCCGGCTTGCCGGCGATTGGGCCGCAGAGCGGCCCCTGAAGCACCAATCAGTCAGTCAGGCCGACATAGACGTTCTGCACGTCTTCGTTCTCGTCGATAGCCTCGAGGAAGGCCTCGACCTCGGCCAGGGCTTCGGCGCTCAGGCTGGCAGCACTCACCGGGTTCTTCGGGGTATAGCCGATCTTCGCCGAAGTCACGGTGAAACCATGTTCCGGCAGGGCTTTCTGCACGGCATCGAGGTCGGTGGTGTCGGTGATGAACAGGGTCGAACCCTCTTCCTCGCCGTCCTCGAAGTCCTGAGCACCGGCTTCGATGGCTGCCATTTCCGGGTCGGCGTCGCCTTCCGGGGTCGCCTCGATCAGGCCGACGTGGTTGAAGTCCCAGGCCACCGAACCGCTGGCACCCAGCTGGCCCTTGCGGAACAGCACGCGGATCTGCGCCACGGTGCGGTTGACGTTGTCGGTCAGGCACTCGACGATCAGCGGCACCTGGTGCGGGGCGAAGCCTTCGTAGCTGACCGCATGGTATTGCACGGCCTCGCCGTCCAGGCCGGCGCCTTTCTTGATCGCGCGTTCCAGGGTCTCACGGGTCATCGAGGCTTTCTTGGCCTGGACGATGGCCAGGCGCAGGCGCGGGTTCATGTCCGGGTCGGCGCCGGACTTGGCGGCGATCTGGATCTCCTTGGCCAGCTTGCCCATGATCTTGCCCTTGGCGTTGGCCGCCGTTTCTCTATGCTTGGCTTTCCACTGTGCGCCCATATCGACTCTCTTTGTTTCAGCGGCCGGTTCAGGAAGCGACCGGCCAAAAAGTGGGGAGAGTTTATACGCCCTGCGCACCGGGTTCGACAAGAAATCGCATCAGCTTCAGCCCTTGTCGGCCTTCCCCGCCGCCGCCGCGAACTTCGCCAGGCGCACATCCAGCCCGCGCGGACGCACGCCGCGGTCTTCGGCGCGCTCCTTGCGGCGAATGGCGTTGCGCACCATCAGCGACCCCAGGTAGCGCACCGGCTCCGGCGGGAAACGCCCCAGCGGGCCCTTGACCAGCGGCGAGCGGGTCCAGGCGTTGTCCAGCCCCAAGGCCAGCGACGAGAGGATCTGCCCGCCCATGTGACACGGCCCCACCCCGCTGCCCGAATAGCCGAAGCCATAGAACACGTTGCCCTGCCCATCGAGCCGGCCAAAGAACGGCAGGCCGGTCACCGAGCGGTCCGACGGCCCGTTCCAGCTTGCCGCCAGCGGCACCTCGGCCAGCGCCGGGAAAAACTCGGCCAGGCTGTCACGCAGCAACGGCTGGTACGGCGACGGCTGGTCGAACACCGGCAGCATGCGCCCGCCATAGGCGAAGGTATTGCCGCCCTTGCCGAGCATCAGCCGGCCATCGGAGGTGTTGTGGTAGTAGTGCACGAAGATCCGCGAGTCGAGCACGCTGACGCCGCTGTCCAGGCCGATCTGACGCAGCAGTTCGGGGCATGGCTCAGTGATCACCATGTCGCTGGAGACGATCGCCACGCTGCGCTCGAACTGCGGGAAGGCCCGCGCCATCCAGGCATTGAGGCCGAGGACCACGCGGTCGGCGCGGATGGTGCCGGCCCGGGTGCGTACCTGCGCCGGCGTGCCATGCTCCAGGCCGGTCATCGCCGTGCCTTCGTGGATGCGCACGCCACGCTGCAAGGCCACCCGGCGCAAGCCGCGCACCAGCCGCCCCGGCTGCACCGTGGCCGCGGCCGGCGAGTACCAGCCCTCCAGGTGCCGCTGGGAGCCGGCCAGGCGCTGCACCTGCTCCAGCGTCAGGCGCTGGAACGAGTTGATGCCGTGGCGCTCCAGCGCGGCGATCACCGCATCGGTGCCGCCGAGCTGGGCCTGGTTGGTGGCGGTGTAGAGCGTGCCGTCCATGCGGAAATCGCAGCGGATGCCATTGGCCGCGCAGAACTCGCCGATGGCGCCGATGCTGCGTTCGGACTCGCGCACCAGGCGTACCGCCTCGGCCACCCCGAACAACCGCTCGAGGGTGAAGTACTTGGCCGACCAGGACAGCGCGCAACCTCCGTTACGCCCGCTGGCCCCGGCGCCGCAGATGTCGGCCTCGATCAGCAGTACATCCAACTGCGGCGCCTGTTCCTTGATCATCAAGGCAGTCCACAACCCGGTATAGCCACCGCCGACGATGCACACGTCGCAGCGCGCATCACCGGCGAGCGGCGGGCACAGTGCCTCGTCTTCCTGGTCCAGGGCCTGTTGCAGCCAGAAGGGTCTCATCTGCTCGCTTTCCTCTAGGTACGCAGTGGCTTGATCGCCATGCCGGTATTGGGGGCCACGTCGGTGGCCTGGGGTGCCGTTGCCGGACGGCTGTTCCAGTGCGGTAGCAGCACCAGGGCGGAGAACAGCGCGGTGCCGGCGAAGACGATGAATACCGTGACGCTGTCGAAGTAGCCCGGCAGCAAGCCGCCAAGCACCGCGCCCACCGAGCCGCAGCCGTTGACGAAACCGGCCGCGGTGGCGCCGGCCTTGGCCGTGCCGAAGTCGATGGCAGCGGCGCCGCTGATCATCGAGTCCGGGCCATACAGGGTCAGGCCCATGACGAACAGCAGGGCCACCACCAGCACCACGCTGCCGCTGTGCATCGCCGCCATGAAGCCGGCCAGGGTCAGGGTCAGCAGCACCAGGCTGATCACGCAGGCCGGCATGCGCCGGGCGCCGAACAGCTTGTCCGAAGCCAGGCCGATGAGGATCGGGCCAAGCAGCCCGGCCAGTTCGAAGGCCGTGGGGATGATCGCCGCGCCGACCTTGCCCACCGAGGGCATCTGCTCGAAGACGATCACCGGCCCCCACAGTAGGATCGCGTAGCGCGCCGGCTTGAGCATGAAGTAGGCCAGGCCCAGGGTCAGCACCGTGCGGTTGCGCAGGATCTCGCGCAGCGGTGCCCAGACGCTGCACAGGTTCGCCCCCGGGGCCATGCTCTGCGGTTCGGGCTCCACCGCCGGCAGGCCGACGTCCTCGGGTTTGTTGCGCTGGAAGATGAAGAACAGTACCGCCACCGCGGCCACCACCACGGCACTGGAGAAGAACGCCGCGTGCCAGGTGCCGACCAGGGTGTAGGCCCACCAGCCGGCGAACGGCGAGGCCACCAGGCCGCCGAAGGCGTAGCAAGAGCTCCACAGCCCGAGCACCCGTCCGCGCTGGGACGCCGGGAAGAAACTGCCGATGTTCTTGCACAACCCCGCCCAGCCGGTGGACTGCGCCAGCCCCTGGACCAGCATGCAGGTGGCGAAGATCGGGAAGGTGGCGTAACTGCCCATCACCACCGCCGCCGCCGCCGAGATCAGCAGCCCACCAAGCACCACCACGCGCGGCCCGAAGCGGTCGGCGAGCATGCCCCAGGTGAATTGGCCCACCGCATAGGCGGCCAGGTAGATGGCGTCGAGGTTGGCCATGGCGGCCTTGTCGAGCATGAACGAGGGGTCTTCGCCGATGCCGAGCTTGGCCACCGAGAAGGCTTTGCGGGTGAAGTAGAAGGCGGCGTAGGCCAGCCAGGTGATCGCGAAGATCTGCACGCGCCAGCGCTTGATGGCGCCCAGGGATTGGTTCATTTGACTCTGACCTCTTGTTTGAGTGTGCCGGCAGAATGTGAAGAAACGCCTGTCTTGTTGTTGTGTTGCGCACTGCGTGACGGAGGGACGTCACCTGGTCAGATGGCGGTGGTGCCGCCATGGCCGACATGCCGCTGCTCGTGGCAGAGGCGTCGGGTTGAAACACATGGAAACAGCTGCTGACTGATAAATAAAATCGATTTATCGTATTTCACACATAAGCCCAGCTTTTAAGTGGAGTGTTCGATGTCGGTCTCCCATGCTCAACTCAAGGCCTTCCACGCGGTGGCCGAACAGGGCAGCTTCACCCGCGCGGCGCAGAAGCTGTTTCTTACCCAGCCGGCGGTGTCCGACCAGGTGCGCAAGCTCGAGGAGCGCTTTGGCGTGCTGCTTTTTCACCGCAACAAGCGCTCGGTGCAGTTGACCGACTTGGGCGAGCGCCTGCTCGGCGTCACCCAGCGTCTGTTCGCCTGCGAGGCCGAGGCCCTGGAGCTGCTGCAGGACTCACGCGCCCTGCACACCGGCAGCCTGACCCTGGCGGTGGACGCGCCGGTGCATGTGCTGCCGCAGATCGCGCGGTTCTGCCAGCGCTATCCGGGGATCCAGGTGAGGATCGAGACCGGCAACACCGATGAGTCGCTGGCGCGGCTGTTCAGCTACCAGGCCGACCTGGCCCTGCTCGGGCGCGATGTCGATGACGAGCGGCTGTTCTGCGTGCCGATGCGGCGTGACCCGATGGTGGCGTTCGTTTCGCACCAGCATCCTTGGGCCAGCCGGGGGCAGATCAGTCTGGCGGACCTGGACGATACGCCGCTGGTGCTGCGTGAGCCGGGGTCGGTGACGCGGCAGACGCTGGAGGAGGAAATGCAGCGGGCGGGGTTGCGGATTCGGTCGGCGATCCAGGTCGAAGGGCGGGAGGCGGCGCGGGAGGCTGTGGTGGTGGGGATTGGCGTGGGGGTGGTGTCCGCGGCTGAATTCGGGGCCGATGCGAGGGTTTGTGCTTTGCCGATTGTGGATTGTCAGCGGCATTTGACGGAGACGTTGGTGTGTTTGCAGGAACAGCGGATGCGGCGGGTGGTGGCTACGTTTTTGGAGATGGTTTTGGAGTAGGTTCTTTGGTTATTGTTTTGGTTTTTGTATGCACATTCGTAGGTGATGTCGACTTTTAGTCACCTTTCCGCCCTTACGGCGGCCTACTTTGGTCTTGGTGTATGGACCGGACACATGGTGGACACGTGTGCGGAGACATGGTTGACACTTTTCGGCAAGCAATCTGCCGGGAATACGACCATGCCTTGGAACGCGAGAGATGCCATGAGCTTAAGAGAAGAGTTCGTTAGCCTGGCCAATCACCCGGGCGCCAATATGAGGGAGCTATGCCGCCGGTTCGGCATTAGCCCTCAGACGGGTTACAAATGGCTCAATCGATTTCGACAGGAGGGCTTGCTCGGCTTGAAGGAGCGCTCTCGAAAGCCAGCCGTCAGCCCTCGCAAGACTCAGCCTGGGCTAGAAGAGGAAGTGATTGCCATCCGTAAGGAGCACTCCACGTGGGGTGGCCGAAAGATCAGTCACCTGCTTGATCAGCGCATCTGTGCCAGTACCGTAACCAATGTCCTGCATCGGCATGGATTGATCACCGCGGAGGCCTCCGAGGCGGCTAAACCATGGACACGCTTTGAGCGCGAAGCCCCGAATGATCTGTGGCAGATCGATTTTAAAGGTTTCTTCCAAACGGCTCAGGGACCTTGTTATCCGCTGACGCTGATTGATGACCACTCACGCTTTAACCTTGTGATACAGGCCTGCACACATCAGCGCACAGGGTTGGTCATGGAGCACCTGACCGATCTGTTCAGCCGGTATGGACTGCCCGTGCAGATCAACGCGGATAATGGCTCGCCCTGGGGGCGCCAAGAAATCCCGGAGAACTCACACCGCTAGGTATCTGGCTGGTTCGTCTGGGAATTCGACTGACTTTCAGCAGGCCAGGCCACCCACAAACCAATGGCAAGGATGAGCGATTCCACCGGACGCTCAAGGCCGAGGTACTAACCGGGCGCAGTTTTCGGGATCTGCGAGAAGCGCAAGAAGCTTTCGACCTCTGGCGGGGCATTTACAACTACAAGCGTCCTCATCAGCAGTTGGGCTACAAAGTACCGGCAGATCGCTACCAGATGAGCAGGCGGGCTTTCCCAAGCCGTCTACCGCCCGTTGAATACGGTCCCGATGATATTTTGGTGAAACCCTACAGCAGTCAGTTCCGCTTCAAGAAACGCTCATTTCGGATAGCCAAGGCGCTAGCAGGCTATGTGTTGGCGCTCCGCCGCAGCGATCAAGGGCCTGACCATTTTGATGTTTACTTCTGCCAGCACAAGCTGCGAACCATCGACTTCAACAACCCCGACGGTAAGCGATAATGTGTCCACCATGTCCCCGCACATGTGTCAGCGATGTCTCAAGTCCATACATCTTGGCCAAAGTAGGCAAAACCGTTCGGCTCCGTTCATACGGCCCCCTGCGCTTCGCTCCGGGGTTCCCTCGCTCCGTTCTTGCTCCCGGGAGTACCGCGCTGAACGCCCCATCCTGGGGCGCAGCGCTTGACGGCCATCCATGGCCGTCACCTCCCTTCGCAAGAACTCCGCTCGGCCTCCTGAAGTCGCAATTTGTGGCGCCTGAACTATCGCGCGCTTAGAAGCAAGATCAAGAGCAGAAATTTTGGTTTATTAGTGGATGAAGTGTTGTTCTTCATTACGCCATCGCGGGTCAAGCCCGCTCCCACGATAGTTTAACTATTTCATTTAACGTGGGAGCGGGCTTGACCCGCGATGGTGATCTAGAGTTCCCGCGATGGCAACTAGCGACTAGCTGCGTTAGTGCAGGCGCCGCCCGTAACTTCGCGACTTCAGGAGGCCGCACGGAGGTCTTGCGGAGGGAGGTGACGGGCATGGATGCCCGTCAAGCGCTGCGCCCCAGGATGGGGCGTTCAGCGCGGTCCTCCCGGGAGCAAGGCCGGAGTGAGGGAACCCGGAGCGAAGCGGAGGGCCGGATGAATGGAGCGCAACGGCTTTGCTTACTTTGGCCAAGACCAAAGTAAGCCGCCGTAAGGGCGGAAAGGTGAATAAGCGTCGACATAGCAAATGAATGCGCATACAACTATCAAAACAATCACCCCAAACTCAAGAACGAAAAACCGAAAAACCGAAAAACCGAAAAACCGAAAAACCGAAAAAAACCATGACAAACTAACCCATCTCCCCCAGCAAGGCCCCACCCACCATGTTCCACCGCCTGGCCGCCGACACCCTGGTCCTGTTCCACCTCTCGTTCATCCTGCTCGTCCTGTTCGGCGGCCTGCTGGTGCTCTGGCGCCGCCGCGCCCTGCTGATCCACCTTCCCGCCCTAGCCTGGGGCCTGGCGGTGGAAGGCCTGCACCTGGAATGCCCCCTGACCGACTGGGAAAATCACCTGCGTAAAGCCGCCGGCGACGCCGGCTACCCCGGCGGTTTCGTCGAACACTACATCTGGCCCGTGATCTACCCCGCCGGCCTGACCCCACAGATCCAGCTATGGCTGGGTACCATCGTGCTGGCACTCAACCTCGGCATCTACACCTACGTGCTCTGGCGCCTAACGCGTAGCCACCACAAATAGCCGCGGAAACGGCAACAACACCTTACCGTCAGTGGCTGCCGGATAATCCTGCTGCATGGCCTGCAGATACAACTGTAGAAAACCCGCCTGCTCCTGCTCATCCAGCCGCGCCAGGTAAGGCCGCAACGCAGACCCCTTGAACCACTCCACCACCGCCTCGGCGCCACCGACCAAGGGGTGGTGATAAGTGGTGCGCCACACATCCACCCGCGCGCACAAAGGGCTGAGCAAATCGTAATAGAAACCCGCGTTGTGCCGCGGCGGCAGGCTGAAGTCAGCGAACTTGTCGGCCCAAGGTCCTTGGCTGGCAATCTCGCGCAAGCGGCGATGGGCCGGCTCGTCGAGGTTGTCCGGCGTCTGCACGGCCAGGCTCGCACCCTCGTTCAGCTGCCGCACCAGATGCGGATAGAGGCTGGCATGGTCCGGCACCCACTGCAGCGACGCGTTGGCGAGAATCAGGTCCTGGGGCACCTGGGCCGCCCAGCCGGCGATCTCGCCAATCTCGCAACGCACCCGTGGAATGCTCAACCGTGGCCGCTGCCGGGCCTTGTCGACCATGTCCGGATCGCTGTCCAGGGCGACGACCTGCGCATCGGGGCAACGTTGCAGCAACACTTCGGTGGAGTTGCCCGGACCGCAGCCAAGGTCGGTGGCATGGCGCACCGGGCGCGTCAGCACGGCGGCAAGCAGGTCACGTACGGCGCGAGTGCGTTCGTCTTCGAACAGCGAATACTGGGTGGCGGACCAGGACATGGGACGACTCCTTGTAGGGCAATTGCGTGCAGCATAAGCCATGTCGGCACCACGCAACGTAGGGATGATCCGATTGGCGGAGGCGAAAATGAAAACGGCCGGTCCCTTGACGGAGACCGGCCGTTGCGCGAGGTGCTACCGCAGTCAGTGACGCTTGGCGGTACGCATCTGATGCACCACACCCATGGCCACCACGATGGCCGCGGCGATACCGGTGGAGATCACCAGGATCTGGTAGTCAGGCATGAAGGCCATGGTCACCAGCGCCGCCACGATGAACACGATCACCAGGTAGGTCAGCCACGGGAACAGCCACATCTTCAGGCGCACTTCCTTGCCCTCGGCCACCAGCTTGCGACGCATGCGCAACTGCGAGAAGGCAATCACCAGGTACACCAGCAGGGCGATCATGCCGGTGGTGTTCATCAGGGTTTCCAGCACGTCTTTCGGGCGCAGGGTGTCGCTGAAGTTGATCAGCGCGCAGAACACCGCCACCAGGCACGAGCCGATGATCGCGTTCACCGGCACGCCGGTGCCGGTGCGGGTGAACTTGAACAGGCGCGGCGCGTCGCCACGCTGGGCCAGGGAGAACAGCATGCGCGAGGCGGTGTAGTGGCCGGAGATCAGGCAGCTGCTCACCGAGGTCAGCACCACGAAGTTCATCAGCAGCTCGGCATAGGGCACGCCCAGCAGCTCCAGGGTGCGGCGGTAGGCGCCATAACCGGAGACGCCCAGGTGCGGGTCGTTCCACGGCACCAGGCAGACGATCAGGAAGATCGAGCCGACATAGAACAGGCACACCCGCCAGACCACCGAGTTGGTCGCCTTGACGATCTGGGTGGCCGGGTCCTTCGCTTCGGAGGCGGCGATGGTGACGATTTCGGCGCCGAGGAAGGCGAACATCACCCCCAGCAAGGCGCCGATCACCGTGGTGATGCCGTTGGGCATGAAGCCTTCGGCGGTCAGGTGGCTGATGCCGCGCACCTCGCCGAACTGCCAGACGTTCATCACCGCAGCGGTGCACACCACCAGGAAGCAGACGATCGCCACCACCTTGATCAGCGCGAACCAGAACTCGAACTCGCCGTAGTGCTTGACGTTGAAGAAGTTGACGGTGATCAGCAGCAGGGTCGTGGCCAGCACGAACACGTTGACGCTCACGTCGGGGAAGAAGCCGTGCAGGATCTTGCCCGCCACATAGGCCTCCCAGGCCATGAGGATCACCCAGTACCACCAGTACAGCCAACCGATGGTGAAACCGGCCCAGCGGCCGATAGCGCGGTCGGCGTAGGTGGAGAACGAGCCGGTGTCCGGCGAGGAAGTCGCCATTTCACCCAGCATGCGCATGATCAGCACCACCAGGATGCCGCCGGCCAGGTAAGCCAGGACAGCAGCCGGGCCGGCGCTGTGGATCACGCTGCCGGAACCGACGAACAAGGCGCCGCCGATCACCCCGGCGATGGACATCATCGTCAGGTGGCGCGACTTGAGCGAGGCACTGAGCTTGCTCTCGTGCCCATCCTTCGCGGTGGTGGATGTGGATGTTGCGTCCATCAGTTATTTACCCCGTGCTTCTTTTTATCCAAGGAAAAACTGTGAAACCCCGATGGTTATCGGTCTCACCTGTACATCAGTGCTACTGCGGGCAGGGAGGTGTGCGCGAGCACACGCAGGCCATCCGTGGCGGCCTGCTTACGCGGCCAGAGGCGACCCTCTGGACGAACTGAACCATGCTGGGGACGGACGAGCAGCGTCCGGCCACGCGGGAAGAAGGTGCGAGGCGGACCTCGACGGTAAAGCAGCGATGTTGTGATTATTCATGGCGCTGTCATGTGCTGTGTTGGCTATATCTGACACGTAATGTAAAAATGTCGAACACATTGAGCCATGCACAGCGGCATGAAAAACGCACTGCACTGTACAGGCCGCCGATGCAATACACCCGCTGTGCCCCGCAGGCGCCTGGCGTCCCGCACACCTGAAGGCCCCCGAATGCTCCAGCTACATCCGGACTCCTCCACCCCGCTGGTCAACCAGATCATCGACGGCTTGCGCGCGCTGATCGACGACCAGACCCTCAAGCCCGGGGCGAAGGTCCCGTCGATCCGGGCGTTCGCCTCGACCTACTCGGTGAGCACCTTCACCGTGGTCGAGGCCTACGACCGCCTGGTGGCCCAGGGGTTGCTGGTGAGCAAGGGCAATGCGGGCTTCTTCGTCAATCGTGCGGCGAACGAGCTGCTGGACAAGCACAGCGTCGAGGCCGATACCAGCCGCCCCACCTTCAACTCTGAGTGGTACCTGCAGCAGATCTTCGAGATCCGCCAGCTGCCGTTCAAACCGGGTTGCGGCTGGCTGCCCAACGATTGGATGTACGAGGAAGGCTTGCGCCGAGGCCTGCGCCAGGTCGCCGGTAGCCCGCTGGAGCTGTCCGGCTACGGCGACCCCATGGGCCTGCCGGAATTGCGCGCATTGACTGCGCAGAACCTGCAGCAGGAACTGTCGATCGTCGCCAACCCGGCGCAACTCATGCTCACCCACGGTGCCAGCCAGGCCCTGGACCTGGCCGTGCGTACCCTGGTGCGCCCCGGCGACGTGGTGCTGGTGGACGACCCCGGCTACCCCAACCTGATGAGCATCCTGCGCACCCAGGGCGCCACCCTGGTGGGCGTGCCGCGCACCCCGGCCGGCTATGACCTCGACCAGCTCGAGCGCCTCCTGGCCCACCACCGCCCCACGGCCTTCTTCACCCAGCCGCACCTGCACAGCCCGACCTGCTCGCGCACCCCGCTGGCGCAGCTGCACCGCCTGCTGCAGCTGGCCAGCCAGCATGGCTTCCGCCTGGTGGAGAACAACCTCTACGCCGACATGATCGCCGACCCGCTGCCCTGCCTGGCGAGCCTCGATCACCTGCAGCAGGTGGTGTACGTGGGCAGTTATTCGAAAAGCATCTCGCCCAACGTGCGCGTCGGCTACCTGCTGGCCAACCCCGAACTGACCCAGCAACTGCTGCACCTGAAGATGCGCTCGGGCCTGACCACCTCGCAGGTGATGGAGCGCGTGGTGTACGCCGCGATCATCGACGGCCGCTGGCGCAAGCACCTCAAGCGCCTGCGCCAGCGCCTGGCCGAGGCGCACCAGGAAGTGGGCCGGCACCTGCATCGGCTGGGTTTCGAGCTGTTCATCGAATCGGATGAGGGGATGTACATCTGGACCCGGCATCCGGCCATCCCCGACAGCGCCGCGCTGCTGGACGATGCCATGGAGAAAGGCATCATGCTCGGGCCGGGGCAGTTGTTCATGGTCGATGCCAAGGCTACCGGGTGGATGCGCTTCAACGTGGCGTTCAGTACCGACCCTGCGATGTGGGAGTTGCTGGAGAAGGTGTTGGTGAAGCATGTACGCCGGGGCGCAACTTAAGGCAAGTCACGCATGTAGAGATTTGACCGTTCCTTGCAGCACAATCATGTTGAACGCTATACGGATTCCACCCCGTTGTGATTGGCCTGGTCAGTGGCACCCACACATGTTTGGAGCCTCACGCCGTTGAAAAAGCGAGAGGCTTAGCCAGCCTGGCCGTGTCTACCATCAAGGTTTGATATACCAGTATTTATCCGGCGGCACGCCAATCGATTCCAGACCGGATCTTTTATCCGGAGGGGGAGCCCCACGAAAAAGATAGTGCATATCCGTGATGATTGTTCTTGTACTACCAAAATATGAATGACCTACCAAATCTGTATCCACCTTGGACGCATCAATCGTATCCATGCCATCCACAACAACAATACCCTTGCCTGACTCGCCCGCTCGTGAATATCCATGAATCATCTTTGACGCACGAAGCGCCTTGTCATTTGATGACGCATAAAGAGTAAAGCTCCGCCCTTGCGAAACCAGCTTCGGTGCAATATCACGTCTAAAAACCTCTGCGTCGATATCCGGTGCAGCCAAAATAAGACCTTTGATCTTTTCCAGGAGCTCAGGACGCTCAGTGCTCAACGCCGCAAGTGCGCGGGTCAGCCCCCGAGTCCCCATGCTGTGCGCGACCAGGTAAACATGCGTAGCTTTCGTTTTCTCCATGAAGTCTCTAAGGAAGTCTTTGATATCGAGCTCCGCCCACTCGATATTCCTCTCATCCACGGTGTACGACTGATACTTGGCTCTGGAGGGCCAACTGAAGAACACCGGGACGCCAGAGAATTGCAAATCGTCCGCCATTTGCGCTGTACGCCTGGCCGCGTCCACGAAGGACACATTGTAGCCGTGTACGAAAATCAACGCAGACTGTTCAGGCGTGGCACTGATGTCACTAGCGATACCCTCAAAAAAAGAGGCTGCCGGCTCAAGTTCTGTGCGCAACACAACCACGTGTTTCTTGGGGTCTTCAGTGAACTCCCACTTCAATAAAGAGGGGGACTCTATCTCGCCAATTCGGTGGACAGAAGGAATACTTACATGGCAGGAGCCGTAGCTCATGGTGCCTGGTTCCCCGCCAAATACCTCATCAGAGTTAGATTCGACCGCCCGCCTGTCGGTAGCGTAGCGCACCCGGACCACCTTGTATTTTGCTGGCTGGAAACTTTTTGCAAACCCTGCCATAGCGCCGGCGGTATAGAGGGCACCATTTTTCTGACCACCTGCAGAAAGAAGGGTTTGAGACAAAATAGAGTGGATACCCTGTGATGAATCGACCCTCAGGACTCCTTGGTCCTTTACGAGTGTTTGGCAACCGATCAAGCTCACTGACCAGATCACGGCCACCCCTATTTTGAACAACCTACACGCCATTCGCTGCTCCATAAGTCCATCTGCTCCATCCCTTCGGCGCCCCTCCAGGGGGCTCGCACCACGCTGGTACTTCGATACCCTGACGCGGTGGAGTCATGCTTGCACGACATCCGGCAGTCGAGCTTGCCGTCACATGAGACGTGGGCAAAGCACCTCCCGATCCCATTCGATTAAAGAGATCATGACGCAAGAATGCAAAAAATAGCAGTCGCTTTCGGGAGATAGATCCCTCCATTGATCGTGGAGGGACATGCAGGACTATAGGAATGTGCCAACAAAATTCGTCTAGAGCCTGTAAGTGAGGCCACTGACAATGCATCCCAGACATTCCAGAGAGTATTGAAGGGCTGTCTGAAACCGCAGCCAAATCTCTACTTGCCAATCGTAAGTGCAATGAATCTATGGCACCGGACAGCGTTCTGCGCGCACGGGCCAACTGTGTTGACTCGACGTGAAGCAGCGTTGGCACATACCCTTATTGGCACTACTCTGTGGTCCAGCGACATCGAGTAAAAAACGCCCGCGCATTCGCCTCAAGGCTCTCCAGGTGGTACCCGCCTTCCTGCACGATCAGGCACGGCAAACGCAACCCACGAATCTGTTCACCCAGCCGGGTGAACCCTTCGGTAGTCACCGCCACTTTGCTCTGCGGGTCCAACTCGTAGATATCGAAGCCCAGCGAAAGCACCAGCACCTCGGCGCCGAAGTCCTTCACCGCTTGCAACGCAACCTCCAGCTGCGCCATGAAGTCCGCTTCACTCGCCCCGTGCGCCACCGGCAGGTTGAGATTGCAGCCCTCGCCTACTCCGCTGCCGCGCTCGTCGGCAAAGCCCGCCACTCCTGGGTAGAAATTGGTCGGGTCACCATGCACCGAGACGTACAGCACGTCGTCCCGCTCGTAGAAAATCTCCTGGATGCCCTGTCCGTGGTGCATGTCGGTATCCAGGATCGCCACGCGCTGATAGCGGCCGCGCAACACCTGGGCCGCGACGGCGGCGTTGTTCAGATAACAGAAGCCACCGGCAGCGTCGTACCGGGCATGGTGCCCCGGCGGACGGCACAGGGCATAGGCGGCGGGTTCGCCGTCAAGGATGGCCTGGGCCGCGGCGACGGCGCTCTGTGCCGACCAGTAGGCGGAGCGCCAAGTATGCTCGCCCACCGGGCAACTGCCATCGGCCAAATAGCGCCCGGCCTGGGCAAGGATGCCGCGTAGGGCGTTGGGTTCACGGACGAAGATGTTGGACATCACCTCGTCGCCCCAGTCCTCCGGCACTTCTTTCCAACGCGCATGGGCTTCTTCGAGGAACGCCAGGTAGGCCTCGCCATGCACCGCCTTGAGCGGTGCCAGGCCGGCATCCTCGGGTTTGCGGATATCGAAGCCAAGGTCCTTGGCGGCCTGCAACAGGCGCTGGGCGCGCTCGGGGACTTCCTGCGGGGTGCGCATGGCGCCGCGCGAATAGTAGCTGCGCGGGTGGTGGAGCAATTGTTCAGGGTGGAAATAGCAGCGCATCAGGCTTCTCCTTCGGCAACCTGGCCGGCACGGGCCAGCACGGCGTTGAGCAATACGTCAGCGCCCTGGCGGGCATCGTCGGGCAGCACATCCTCGGCCTCGTTGTGGCTCAGCCCACCGACGCAGGGGATGAACACCATCGCCGTGGGGCAGTAGCGCGCCAGCAGGATCGCATCATGACCTGCGCCACTGACGATGGACTGCTGGCTGTAGCCCAGGCCATCCACCGCCTGTTGCACGGCGGCCACGCAGTCGGCGTCGAACGGGGTGGCCGGGCTGACCCAGTGGCGCTCGATGCGCACCGCCAGGCCACGCTGGCCGGCGATGGCCTGCAACTGCAGGCTGATATCGCGCTCCATGGCGTCGATGGCCTCGTCGCGGTGATGGCGCAGGTCAAGGGTGAAGCGCACCAGGCCGGGAATGGTGTTGCGCGACGACTTGGCGATGCTCAGCTCACCGACCGTGGTCAGGCCCTCGGGGGCGAAGTCGCTGGCCAGCTGTTCGATGGCCTGGATCATCCGTGCCACGCCGTACAAGGCGTCTTTGCGCAGCTTCATCGGCGTGGTGCCGGCATGCGCGGCCATGCCCTCGACGGTCACGTCGAGCCAGCGGATCGCCTGGCCGCCGCTGACCACACCGATGCTCCTGGCGTTGTCCTCGAGGATCGGGCCCTGCTCGATATGCGCCTCGAAATAGGCGTCCACCTTGCCGCCCAGCGGGCGTTGGCCGGCATAACCGGTGCGCGCCAGTTCATCGGCGACGCTGATGCCGTCGGCATCGCGGATCGCCAGGGCCTGGGCCAGCGGCAAGGTGCCGGTGAACACCGCCGAACCGAACATGGCCGGGGTGAAGCGGGCGCCCTCCTCGTTGGTCCACACCGCGATTTCCAGCGGCTTGCGGGTACGGATACCCAGGTCGTTCAGGCGGCGCACCACTTCCAGCCCGGCCAGCACGCCGTAGACGCCGTCGAAACGACCGCCCTCGGGCTGGGTGTCGAGGTGGCTGCCCATCATCACCGGCGCGGCGTGCGGGTCGCTGCCTTCGCGGCGGGCGAACAGGTTGCCGATGGCATCCACGCTCAGGCTCAGCCCGGCCTCGCGGCACCAGCGGCCGAACAGTTCACGCCCGGCCTTGTCCTCGTCGCTCAGCGCCAGGCGGCAGCTGCCGCCGCGGGCGGTGGCGCCGATCTCGGCCATGGCCATCAGGCTCGCCCACAGGCGATCGCCATTGCTTTTCAACATTGCGGATACTCCAGATTCAGGCCAGCTCGAGCTGCCGGCCAAGGGCGTAGCGGCGCGCCAGCGCCAGCACGCAGACCAGGGAAGTGCAGGCGATCAGGCTGTAGAAGACCGCCATCGGCCACCATTGGCCGCTGAAACTGTGGGCCAACCAGGTGCCGATGAGCGGGGTCAAGCCACCGGCGATGGCGCCACACACCTGATAGGCAAGGGAGATGGCGGTGTAGCGCACGCGGGTGGCGAACATGCCGCTGACGTAGCCTGCGATCACTGCGTAGAACGAGGCCATGCACGCCGCCGCCAGGGCGATGCCGAGCACGATCAGCGGGCCTTCGCCGCTGCTCACCAGCACGAACATCGGGTACGGCGAGGCCATCGCCAGCAGCGCCATCAGGACCAGGAAGCGCGTGGCGCCAAGCCGCTCCGACAGCCATGCCGCCAACGGCTGCACGCAGAACTGGATGATCGCCACGAAGAACAGGCATTCGAGGATCAGCGAGCGCTCCAGGTGCAACTGCTGGGTGGTGTAGCTGATCATGAAGGTGTTGGTGAAATAGACCCCGGCGATGCCCAGGGTGTTGGCGCCGATGCACAGCAGCAGCGGCCGCCAGGCGCTGCGCAGCACTTCCAGTACCGGTGCCTGCTCCTTGCGCCGGGTCTGCTCGGCCTGCTCGCGGCTGGCGAGGAACTCGGGCGACTCGTTGACCCCCAGGCGGATTGCCAGGCCCACCAGCAGCAACAGCGCGCTGGCCAGGAACGGCAGGCGCCAGCCCCAGCTCATCAGGTCGTCTTCCGGCAGGCGGGTGACCGCGCTGAACGCCAGCAGCGACAGGATCAGGCCTGCCGGGCTACCCAGCTGGGCGAACGAGGCGAAGAAGTTGCGCCGGCCCTTGGGCGCATGCTCCCCGGCCATCAGCACCGCCCCACCCCACTCGCCACCCACGGCGATGCCCTGGACCACGCGCAACAGGATCAACAGCACCGGCGCACTGGCGCCGATCTGCGCGTAGGTCGGCAGCAGGCCGATGGCGACGGTGACCACGCCCATCATCAGCAAGGTGATGATCAGCGATTTCTTGCGCCCGATACGGTCGCCGATATGGCCGAAGATGATGCCGCCCAAGGGCCGGGCAAAGAAGCCCACGGCGAAGGTGCCGAAGGCAGCCATGGTGCTGAACAGGCTGTTGTCGGAGGGGAAGAACAAGGCACCGAACACCAGCGCGGCGGCGGTGGCGTAGATGTAGAAGTCGTACCACTCGATCATGGTGCCGATGAACGCGGCGGCGGCGGCACGGCGCGGTTGGGGCGAAGCGGCGGGCTTCATGGGGTGGCTCCTTTGGTTGTTTTTCTGGCAGGAGTGGTTCGGGTCACGGTGGCGCTCTGGCGGCGCCTGGGTCGGGCTCCGCGAAGAGGCCCGCACTGCTGGAGATCATTCATCGCGGGCGCCTATAATTCAATTTTCTATTTATTATTCGAACTATTAACTACGCTTATCATCGAGCCCGACCATGCCCGACCGCCTGCTCAACGACCGCCTCGACTGGAACCTGCTGCGCACCTTCCGCGTCATCGGCCAGGAACTGTCGATCAGCCGCGCCGCTGCCCGCCTGCACCTTACCCAGCCCGCCGTGAGCCAGGCGCTCAAGCGCCTCGAGGAGCAACTCGGGCGCCAGCTCATCGCCCGCCGTGGGCCGCGCTTCGTGCTGACCGAGGTGGGCGAGCAGTTGTTCCAGCTGGCCGGCGAGGTGTACGGGCAGATGTCGCAGATCGGCGGCCTGCTGGAGCAACCGGCGGACGAACTGGTGGGCAAGGTGCGCCTGTTGATGATCAGCCGTATCGTCAGCGAACGCTTCGACGACTTCCTCGCCGACTTCCATCGCCAGCACCCGCGGGTGGAGCTGGAGATCGACGTGATGCGCAGCTCCGACATCGTCGCCGCCCTGCAGGAAAAAACCGCCACCGCCGGCCTCAGCCTCAACCGCCGGCCCCAGCCACGGCTGGAGCAGCGGTTGTTCCTGCGCCAGCGTTACGCATTCTTCTGCGGCAAGCACCACGCGCTGTTCGGCCAGGCCGAAGGCGACCTGCAGCGGGAGAATTTCGTCAGTTTCACCAGCGACCAGATTGGCGGCATGCTCTCACCGCTGACCATCTTCCGCGACCAGCAGGGCTTCGCCGGGCGCATCGTCGCCTCGTCACCGAGCCTGGAAGAGGTGCGCCGCCTGGTGATCGCCGGCTTCGGCATCGGCTGCCTGCCCGAGCATGTGGTGGCGCCGGATGTGGATGCAGGGTTGTTGTGGAAACTGCCGCCGCAGGAGGGCATTGCCGACGTCGATATACACCTGTTGTGGAACAAGGACCAACGCATGAGCCGAGCGGAAAGCCTGTTCATCGAGGCCTTGCTGTCGGCCGCCACGCCTGTGATCTAGCTGCAATCCTGTAGCCGATCAGCTGCCGAGCGGTAGGCTTGCCAGGTTCGCGGTTCACCGCCTACAGGCTATGCGACACCCTCACCGCCCGCGCCCGCCCCAACCAGGCATACGCCAGCGCCAGCAACCCCAGCCCCAGCGCGGCGAACACCGCCACCACCACCTGGCTGTAACGCGCCAGCAGCGCCGGGAACCCCGTCACTTCACGAACCACCTGGATGTCGGCACTGCCATCGGCATCGCGAATACTGATCCCACCCTGGCGGATCTGCGAATAGTCAGCATCGAAGTACACCCAGACCTTGCTCTCGCTCACCCCATCGATGGCCGGCAGGTCGATGCTGCTGGTCGGTGTCGGCACCAGCGTGTCGTTGCCGGCCGCATCGCGCACCTGCACCAGCCCCTTGGCCGGCAGGCGGATGTGTACGGCCTTGAGCGGCACACGGGCGGGGTTGGACAGCTCGATCAGCAGACCGGTGCGGTGATCCACCAGGCCGGCCTCGAAGGGCCTGGCAAACAGTTGCAGGTACGGGGCCTGGGCCAGATCCACCAACTTGTCGATCTGTGAATGGCTGAGGGCGCCAGCGCTTATCTCGCTGATCTGCGTGTGAAGTCGTTCGTACTTGAGCAGGTCATTGGCCTGGCTGATGCGCTCGCTGAACTGGCCCGGATAGGTGAGATGGGCGTACGTCAGGCGCGCCTGCAGCCGGTCGTCCTCTCGCAACGCCACATACAGCGTGGCGGCGACGGCGACCAGGGCCAGCAGGCCCACCAGGGATTTACCGACTTTTTCCCAACTCACCTTGAAGGTTCCTTGTTTGACGGGCGTGACGAGACGCAAGGCAGGCAAGGGTGCCAAGAACACCGGTTTCGGGCAAGGGCTTAGGCTCTGTACGAAATGTGTCTGCACTCACCCATACTGCGTTGAAATGGGGCTCGGAATGCTCATGTATCCCAGTGCGCTCGGCTTCGTCACCCCCGCGCCAGCAACCCCGGCACCGCCACCACCAGCATCGCCACCCCGGACAGCGTCAGCAGCCCCAGCACGATCCGGCGGAACGCCAGTTCACTGATCCCCAGGTACAATCGCGTGCCCAACACCGTCGGCAGCGCCATCGCCAATGCCACCACCGCGAACGACGGCAGCAGCACCGCGGTCACCAGCCCGCTGCCCACGTAGGTCAGCAAAGTCACCGCCAGCATCGACAGGTTGAAGTTCTGGATCACCGCCCGTTGGGTGTCGCGCTCGAAGCCACGCAAGGTACACCAGAGCGTAGGCACCGTGCCGGTGAAACCGCCGATACCGCCCAACACCCCGCCCACCATGCCCACCGCGCCATCGGCCAGGCGCCCTGCCCGCACCCGTGGTAAACGCGGCGCCACCAGCATCAACGGGCACCACACCACCAGCAGCGTGCCGAACACCGCCTTGAACCACAGCATGTCCAAGTAAGGCAGCACCCACACCCCTAAGGGTACGCCGGCCAGGCCACCGAGCACGAAAGGCCACAACAGCGCCCAGCTGAAGCCTCGCCTTACGCTGAACACGGCGATCAGCTGGCCAGTGAGGCTGCCGAACACAGTGAGCACCGCCGCCACCCGCGGCTCCAGCCCCCAGGCCCAGAACGACATCGCGACCATGCCGAAAGCGAAGCCCGACAGGCCCTGCACGAATCCCGCAACGATGGCGCCAAGGGCGATGAGGTAGAGCGGATCCATACGGGCTCCCGGCAATGAACGGTGACATTGGCTGGGGAGCATTCCCCACCCAGCAATGGGTGTCCAGCCCCAGGTTTGCGGCCAGGACCTGAGCGTAATCGTTCGCAACCCCGCAACATCTTGAAACAACTGGCGTTTGGCCATTTACCGCTTGGCACAGCCGTTGCTGAGGCCCTGTGCAAGGCACATCGCCACCCATCGGTGGCAACAGATGCCAGTCGGTACAACACGGGGCATACGGCAATGAAGAAACCAGCTGCGACATCGACCCAGGTGCTCAGGTTGTCCTCCCTCACGGCGCTGCTGCTCAGCCTGGGGCTGGCCAATGTGTTCGCCGGGTCGCTCGACGACGTGAGCCAACCACCACCCACCGACCCATCCGCCTTTAGCGACCCTGCCGCAGATCCAGTGGCCCAGGCGGCGGCACTGGAGGCCTTGAAGAACATGCCCGAGGCCAACGAGGGCTCGCTCGAGCTGAGCAACGGTGTCTACGGCACCCGCGCCACGGTGACCAGCAACAACGTGCTGCCCCCGGCACAGCAGACCTCGCGCAAATACCCCACCAACGGCAAACCCAGCCCGTTGTTCGGCGCTGAGCCGTTCACCCAGCAGCTGCTGTTGTTCGAAGAATTCGGTCCGGAGAAACTCGACCCGGCCACCCCACCCTACGCCATGACCTTCCCGCCACCGGTGATCGGCGCGGCCCCCGCGCAGGACCCCGACTACGCCGCCCGCAGCAGCCCCAACGGTAACGCCTTGGAGGCCTTCCTGACCCAGCCGGGGCTGACACCGTTCCCGTCGCAGTACGCCAACGTGCTCGACCGCAACCCGTGGAAAGCGCAGATCGAGATGTTCCTCAACCGCAGCGGGGTCGGCTCGCCCGCCGAGGGTCGCCCACCAGGAAAGGGTTGGTCGCACCAGCGCTGGAACGAGTTCTACCCCCAGGCCGCATTCAAGACCGCGCAGGCCGGCGCGCGAATCAACCAGGGCCTGCGCGACCGCAAGCAGCTGCACAACTACGCCAAGGGCGAGTTCGCCCCGGGCGGGCTGTACTACCAGACCTCCGACATCCCCACCACCTTGGGCACCACCAAGGGCATCGACACCCGCTTCCATCCGAAGATGCCCTTGCAGGGCCACAAGGCGTTGTGGACCTTCGATGGCACCTTCCCGGTCAAGCTGCTGATGGTGCGCTACGGTCAGCCAGTGCTGATGCGTCACTACAACGCCCTGCCGATCGACCCGTCGGCCAACAACGGCTTCGGCCTGCACACCATCTCTACCCACGAGCACAACGGCCACTCGCCGGCCGAGAGCGACGGCTTCGCCAATGCCTACTTCTTCCCCGGCCAGTACTACGACTACCGCTGGCCGATCCAGCTGGCCGGCTACGACACCATCAACACCCGCGCCCAGGACCCGCGCGCCGCCTTCCCCTGCGCACCGGGCGAAGCCCTGTTCGTCAACGACGCCTCGCCAGGGCTCAAGACCTGCGAGAACGGCAGTATCAAGATCCGCGGCGACTGGCGCGAGACCATGAGCACCCACTGGTTCCACGACCACATGCTCGATTTCACCGCACAGAACGTCTACAAGGGCAACGCGGTGATGATGAACTACTACTCGGCCATCGACCGCGGCAACGAGGCCTTGCAGGACGGCGTCAACCTGCGCTTCCCCAGCGGCGCGGCGATGCCGTGGGGCAACCGTGACTACGACGTCAACCTGGTGATCGCCGACAAGGCCTGGGACGCCAACGGCCAACTGTGGTTCAACCCGTTCAACACCGACGGCTTCCTCGGCGACCAGATCCTGGTCAACTGGCAGTACCAGCCCAAGCTGAAGGTGCGTGCGCGCAGCTATCGTTTTCGCATCCTCAACGGCTCGGTATCGCGCTACTTCAAGTTCGCCGTGGTGCGTGAAATCGCCGGTAACAGTGGCGAGTTCAAGGGCCCGAGCGGCTCCAACCTCTCCTACAACCGCGTGCCGTTCCACATGATCGCCAACGACGGCAACATCATGGAGCACGCCGTGCCGTTCGACGGCACCCTGGACCTCAACGGCGACGGCAACCTGCAGGACAACAACGCCATCCTGCCGCTACAGGGTATTGCCGAGCGCTACGACATCATCGTCAACTTCGCGAAAAACGGGATCAACGTCGGTGACAAGCTGTACTTCGTCAACCTGATGGAACACGACACCGGCAAGGGGCCGAAGCAAGTCATTCCCCTGGCCGACGTGCTGTCAGGCAAGTACAAAGCGGTGATCAGGCAGACCAGCAAAGGCCCGGAATGGGATGGCGGCGACCCGGTGGTCGGCAAGTTCATGCAAATGATCGTGCAGCCCTACAGCGGTCAGGACGTGAGCATGGACCCGACGCTGTACGAACCGGCCAAGCCCGGAAAGGCTGCGGGCCTGGTGATGATCCCCCTGGCGATCGACCGCAACAGCGCCAGCGATCAGACCAAGATCAAGGCCGCCCGCCACCGCGAGTTCATCTTCGGCCGCTCCGACGGCACCGACAGCACCCCCTGGACGGTCAAGACCGACGGCGGCTTCGGCTACACCATGGACCCACGGCGCATCAGCGCCGCCCCGCAACTGGCCAACGAAGCCACCGACGGCGGCTTCAGCGGCGACGGCACCCTGGAAGTATGGAAGATCAAGAACGGCGGCAACGGCTGGAGCCACCCGGTGCATGTGCATTTCGAGGAAGGGGTGATCCTCAGCCGTGACGGCAAGGCGCCGCCGGAATGGGAGAAATGGGCGCGCAAGGACGTTTACCGCATCGGCCCGGATGCTGACTCGTCGGAAGAAGTGGAAATGGCCATTCGCTTCCGCGAGTTCGCCGGCACCTACATGGAGCACTGCCACAACACCCAGCACGAAGACACCTCGATGCTGCTGCGCTGGGACCTGGAACACCCTGGGCAGTTCCAGATGATGCCGACGCCGCTGCCCGGCTGGGATGGCGTGGAATACGTCAACTCTGCCGCCCTGCCGACCTTCCGCACCGCGAGCAGCGGCCCGGGCAACGACAGTAACAAGCCGCCGGTGGCGGTCAACGACAGCGCCGCGACCATGGCCGGCAGGCCGATCGTGCTCAACGTGCTGGCCAATGACAGCGACCCCGACGGCAACCTGCCGCTGAGCGTCAGCAGCCTGGCCCAGCCCGACTCCGGCCAGGGTACGGTCAGCAGCAACGGCACTCAGGTCACCTACACCCCACCGGACAGCGTGGCCACGGCGTTCACCGCCAGCTTCACCTACGCCGCACGCGACGCCAAGGGCCTCGAATCCCTGGCTCCGGCCACGGTGAGCATCGCGGTCTCGCCCGCGGTGCCGATGGACCAGATTCAGGTCAGCAGCGCCTCGGTGCAGTTACGCAGCAACAGCCGCTGGACCTGGGAGATCTCCGGCACCACCTCGGTGGCCGCCGGCAACAGCATCCGGGTGACCACCGACACCACCAGCGGGCCGCTCGACCTGGGCTTGGCGACGTTGAGCGCCAGCGGCAGCGGCGCGCGCTGGAAACTATCGGTGACCACCACCGGCAGCGGCCCGGCATCGCCACCGACGGTAACGGTCAAATCGGCGCTGGGGCAGAGCGTGACGGCACCGCTGAGCATCAAGTGAAAGAAGGCCGGGGGCGCGCTGCGCCCCTTTCGCCGCGGTTCGTCGTCACGGCAAGCCGGCTCCCACAGGTATTGCGCATGCCTTGTGATCGGCGCTGTACATGTGGGAGCTGCTTGCCAGCGATGGCCTGCATCGCAGGCCCCATCAGATATCCAAGAGGCTAAGACCATGCCCCACACCTGGCGCCTGCTGCTCCCCCTGCTGATCATCCTCAGCCTGCCTTGCGCCCTGCCCCCGACCAGCGCCAGCGCTGACCCCGACACCCCCTGGGGCGCCGATTACTTCCCCAATATCCCGCTGCTCACCCAGGACGGCCAACAGGTGCGCTTCTTCGACGACCTGATCAAGGACAAGGTGGTGGCCATCAATTTCATCTTCACCGGCTGCGGCGACTCCTGCCCGGTGGAGACCGCGCGCCTGCGCCAGGTCCAGAAGCTGCTGGGCGAACGCGTCGGCCAGGACATCTTCATCTACTCGATCAGCATCGATCCCTACAACGACACCCCCGCCACCCTCAAGCGCTACGCGGAAAAGTTCGCCATCGGCCCCGGTTGGACCCTGCTCACCGGCGAGGCCGCCGATATCGAGCAACTGCGCCGCAGCCTCGGGCTGTACATCGAAGGCCTGGAGAACGGCCGCAGCAAGGACCACAACCTCAGCCTGATCATCGGCAACCAGGCCACCGGCCGCTGGATGAAAGCCTCGCCCTTCGAAAGCCCGTACATCCTCGCCGACCGCCTGGCCAACAGCCTGCACAACTGGAAAACCGCCAACGTGCAGCGTCGCGATTACACCCAGGCCCCCGACATCCGCCCGCCCAGCAAAGGCGAGCAACTGTTCAGGACCCGCTGCTCTTCGTGCCACACCGTGGGCGATGCGGAGCCAGGCGCCACCCACGGCATCGGCCCTGAGCTGCTCGGCGTGACCCAGCAGCGTGACGAGGCCTGGCTCAAGCGTTGGCTGATGGAGCCCGACAGGATGCTGGCGGAGCGGGATCCCCTGGCGATGTTGCTGTACGCGCAGTACAACCAACTGGCGATGCCCAACATGCGCCTGGGCGAAACCGAAGTGGCAGCGTTGCTCGGCTATCTGGAAGAAGAGACGCAACGACGCCAGGCCCCCCCGGCCCAACGTTGAACCTCGGCCTTGACCGCCAGGCGTGCGGCGCCCCATGCTCGAGCGCTTCCACCCCACGCTCAAGGAATGACCGCATGAAGCTGGAAACACTCGCCATCCACGCGGGCTTCAGCCCCGATCCGACCACCAAGGCGGTGGCCGTGCCGATCTACCAGACCACCTCGTTCGCCTTCGACGACACCCAGCATGGCGCCGACCTGTTCGACCTCAAGGTGGCCGGCAACATCTATTCGCGCATCATGAACCCCACCAACGATGTGCTCGAGCAGCGCATGGCCGCCCTCGAGGGCGGGGTTGGCGCGCTTGCAGTGGCTTCGGGCATGGCCGCCATCACCTACGCCATCCAGACCGTCGCCGAGGCCGGCGACAACATCGTCTCGGTGGCCAAACTGTACGGCGGCACCTACAACCTGCTGGCCCACACCCTGCCGCGCCAGGGCATCACCACGCGCTTCGCCGCCCACGACGACATCGCCGCCCTCGAGGCGCTGATCGACGAACGTACCAAGGCGGTGTTCTGCGAGTCCATCGGCAACCCTGCCGGCAACATCGTCGATATCGCCGCGCTGGCCGCAGCCGCCCACCGCCACGGCGTGCCGCTGATCGTCGACAACACCGTGGCCACGCCGATCCTCTGCCGCCCGTTCGAGCACGGCGCCGATATCGTCGTGCATTCGCTGACCAAGTACATCGGCGGCCACGGCACCAGCATCGGCGGCATCGTCATCGACTCGGGCAAATTCCCCTGGGCCGACCACAAGCAACGTTTCGCCCTGCTCAATACCCCCGACCCGTCATACCACGGCGTCACCTACACCGAGGCCTTCGGCCCCGCCGCCTTCATCGGCCGCTGCCGCGTGGTGCCGCTGCGCAACACCGGTGCCGCGCTGTCGCCGTTCAACGCCTTCCTGATCCTGCAAGGTCTGGAGACATTGGCCCTGCGGATGGAGAGACATACCGAAAACGCGTTCAAGGTCGCCCGCTACCTGCAGGAGCACGACCAAGTGGCCTGGGTGAAGTACGCCGGCCTGCCCGACCACCCCGAACATGACCTGGCCCGGCGCTACACCGGCGGCAAACCGGCGTCGATCCTGTCGTTCGGCATCAAGGGCGGCCAGGCCGCCGGGGCGCGCTTCATCGATGCGCTGCAACTGGTGGTGCGCCTGGTGAACATCGGCGATGCCAAGTCGCTGGCCTGCCACCCCGCCTCCACCACCCACCGCCAACTCAACGACGAAGAGCTGGAAAAGGCCGGCGTGCCGCGGGACATGGTGCGCCTGTCGATTGGTATCGAGCACAGCGACGACATCATCGCCGACCTTGCCCAGGCCCTGGAAGCCAGCCGCGGCTGATCCACTCGCGCCCCACCCAATGCCGACGGCGGGCGCATCCCTTGCAGAACCGGAACTGCGTGCAATGACCCTCTTCTACCTGAAACTCCTCGTCACCCCGCTGCTGATGTGGGCCATCTCCCTTGCCTCGCGACGCTGGGGCGGCCTGCTCGGCGGCTTGCTGTCCGGCCTGCCGATCACCTCGGCGCTGGTGATGACCTTCCTGTGCCTGGAACAAGGCAGCGCCTTTGCCCTGGGTGCGGTGCCGGGAGCACTGGGCGGCCTGGCGGCGGTACAAGCCACCTACACCTTCTACCTGTTCGCCACGCGCAAGCTCGGCATCGCTGCTGCGGTATCGCTGGCGATCCTGTTCTATGGCCTTGCAGCCTATGCCTTCACGCACTGGGGCGGGCTGTACCTTTCGATCGGCGTGGCACTGCTGCTGATCGGCGTGCTGATCCGCGCCAGTGGCCGCGAACCCAGGCCCGATACCCTCGCCCGCCCCAAACATCGGTATTGGGAGATTCCTTTGCGCATGGTGTCAGCCACCGCGCTGCTGATGCTCACCACCAGTCTGGCCAGTTGGCTGGGGCCGGCGACCAGCGGCATGCTGGCGCCGATCCCGGTGATCGCCTGGCCGTTGGTGGTGTTCGCCCACGTGCAGGGCGGACGCGCCGGAATGGCGGCGATGGTGCGGGGCAATGCCATCGGCGCGGTGGGGGTGATTGCGTTCTACCTGGCGATGGCCGCGCTGCTCGAGCGCCTAGGGGTTGCCCTGACCATCAGCCTGGCCATGGGGTTGGCAGTCGCGTTGACCCTGGCGCTGGCGTCGATCCTGCGTCGCTTCCGGGCAGGTTGAGCCTGCCCGAACAGACGCACGGATCAACGCCGCCACGGTCAATCCTGCAGCGGTACGCCGCTGATTCGCGGCACCACCAGTTCCCAACGTTCACACCTGAGCCGCTTGCGATACTCCTCCTTGCTGTCCTCATCGTAGCGGACCACGATATCGGCGACCTCGCACTGTTCGACCGCGAAACCAGGCTTGAAGGCTTGCGCGGTCCTGCCCACTTCTCGTCCCGCCTCGTCCAGCATCAGGTAGCGCACACCGTCGTGCTGGAAGCGCAAGCGCGCACCCGGCCTGATCTCGCGCAGGGCTGCATGCATCTCATGCTGGCCCGGTTTGCGCCCGGGGTGGTCAATGTCGATGTCCTTGAGGCTCAACTGCTGGTACCGGGTATCCAGCGCCGGTCGATGAGGGGCGCTAACCGCCTGGCGCGGCACGTTCGCCGGCAGGCATCCACTGAAGGGGTTGCTGGCGTTGAACTCGCACAGCGTCAGTGTCTGCTCGGCGCGCGTCATGCCCACGTAGTAAAGCCGCCGCTCATCGTCGAGCGTCTTGGCCTGGGTGTTCCAGCCGCCATCGAGCAGGACGACATGGCGGAACTCCAGGCCTTTCGCCGAGTGGACCGTTCCCAGGTATAGCCCTTTGCACCGCTGCTGACGCATCTCCCGGGCGTAGTCGTATAGCCAGTCGACAATTTTCCCACTCGGCAACTCGCCATCGCCCGACTCCATTTCGAGCTGCTCGAAGGCCTCCTCGAAAAACTCGCTCCAGTACACATCGAGCACTGATCGCGCCTGCTCGAGCGCCTGGCGGGCGGTCAGGTTCTGCTGGTGCGATCCAAGCAGATCCACCACCGCGACGAAGGCCCGCTGCCGACTCAACTGCACGCCGCCGTCCTTGTCCGACGCCAGCTGATAGGGGATGCCGGCCTGCTCGCACCATGCCTGGACTGGCCAGAGGAACTGGTGGGTGCGTGACAACACCGCGCAACCGTCCCACGCGCCCTGCTCCAGCTCCAGCAGCCGCTTCAACTCGAGCATGGCGGCCTGCGCCTGGCGGTTGCCGATGTCACGGTCGCCGGGGTCGATGGACAGGCGCAACACCTGCCCACGGCGCTGCGGGTCCAACGCCTCCCACTGACCACCGGGGGCTTCCCCCAGGCGTCGTGCGTCGATGGTGATGGGCCGCAGTTGCTTGAGGCGCTGCGAATTGCAACCAATCAAATGATTGGCGGCCGCGATGATGTATCCGCTCGAACGATAATTTTCCACCAGGTATGCGTTGTCGGCGTGGTAGTCCGTGAGGAAGTCCTCGATGTACTGGTTGTTGGTGGCGCGCCACGCATAGATGTTCTGGTCGTCGTCACCCACGGCCATGATGCAGGGTCGGCCTTCCTCGGTGGAGCCTCGCTCGGCCAGGGCGCTGACCAGGCGGTACTGGAGTTCGTCGATGTCCTGATACTCGTCCACCAGGATGTAGCGATAGCCGCGCAGCAACAACGCACGCAGGTTGTCATGCTCCTCGCGATCGTCATCCCGGTCGCTCAAGGCATCCTCCTCTTCGACCACTGACGGCCCCTCGAGCAGCGACACCGCGTCGGCCATCAAGCCTTTGAGCACCTTCTCGTCCACCTGCTCGCCGCGCTGGAAGCGTGTGCCCGTCAAGCGCATAGCCAGGCTGTGGTAGGTCATCACGCTGACCCCATGGGCATCGGCCCCCACTAGCGCCAGCAAGCGCTTGCGGATTTCGTTGGCGGCATGGCGGTTGAAGGTCAATGCCACCACGGCCCGCGGCGGCACGCGCCTGACTCGCAGCAGATAAGCGATGCGGTGTACGATCACCCGCGTCTTGCCAGAGCCTGGCCCGGCAAGCACCAGGGTGTTGCTGTCTTGCTCATCGGTGACGATATCGCGCTGGGGCGGGCTCAACGCCTCGACGATCATCTGCCACGACGCCTCGCTGGTCGCATACCTGAGCACGTTTTCGCGGCCGGCGAAGTAGTCGCGCAGGAACTGCTCCTTGGTCAGCGTGAAGTAGTCGGCAAGCAGTTGCCGCGCCTGTTTAGGTTCATGCAACGCCAGCTCGGCGTATTCGCGCATCACATGCACCTGGATGCGCTTTTCGCGGTAGTGCTCGTCGAGGCGCTGATAGTCTTCGTTGAGGTACTTGTTGCGCCCCGCCACGGCCTTGATGGTCATCGCCCGGCGCATCACGGTCATACCCTGGTTGAGGGTGAACACCTCCTGACGATGGAGGAACAACAGCACACGCTCGATGTACTTGTCACGGTGCTTGCTCACGCGCAGGCCAAGCTCCAGGTCATCCTCGATCAGCTTGACCAACTCGCCGAACGTGGCCTCGATCATGATTCGCTTACCACGCGTGCTCACACGCTTGAGCAGGTGGGTCAGCAACGTGCCGGCGATCAGCCCACGTGTTTCACTGTCCTGCACAAGCCCCTGCCAACCGTGCTTGTGAATGATTTGCACGCTGATGTAGTCATGGCTCAGTTGCCTGAGCTCGAAACTGCTGGTTCGATTGGCAGGACCATCGCGATCGGGCGCCAACCCACGCAACAGGCGCAGGACATGCAGAGGCAGCAATTCCTTGCGTTGCAGGCGATCCTTCAGGGCGGCGGTCAGCGCCGTGACGTTGATGTCCTTCCAGCCAGCGTTGACGGCGTCCGGCGCCTGCTCGGCCAGCGTCGCGAGCAGCGCTTGCTCCAGGCTGCGCAACTGCTGCAGACGCTGCAGCGAGGGATTGGCCACACCATAGGCGAGCATCACGGTGAAACGTGCATCGTTGGCCAGCAGCCCCTGCTTTTCCAGGGCCTTGAGCGTCTGGGCCACCTCTTCCGGCTCAAGGCCGGTCAATTTGCCCAGGTTGGTGGTGTCGACACGTTCGTCGGGCGTGGCCTCATGGAGGTAGCGCAGAATCGCCATGTATTCGGCACGGCGGCGCTCGGACAATTTCGCGTCCCGCAAGCGCTCCTGCGCCTTTTCGAGAGATACCGCGGGTTTGGCAGGAAAGATCTGCGTGTGATTTTCCTCCCGCTTGAGATAGTCACCGCGATCCAGCCAGGCGATGGCGGTCACCACCTTCGTCTCGGCATCGGCGGCATCGGCATCGAAGGACGTGTGAACGTTGCCATCCATCAGGATCTCACCGGCAGTGATGACCAGGTCCCGGCCTTGACGGTTCTCATAGTCCTTACGCAGCTTATCGAGGATTTGCTGGATATCGCGCTGACTTACACAACCCCGCTCACAGAGCCCGAACTGTGTCTCGATGTCCTGCGGGTCATACAGCAGCACACAGTGTGCTGTGACATTGTCGCGCCCGGCCCGACCTGCCTCCTGCAGGTAGTTCTCCAGCGACCCGGGAATGTCTACATGCACCACCAGACGGACATCCTGCTTGTCGATCCCCATGCCAAAGGCGTTGGTGGCAATGATCGTCTTGACCTTGCCATCCATGAAATCGTTCTGGATCGTCTGCTTGCTCGACGACGACAGCCCTGCGTGGAAGTGCCGACAGGCCAGCCCCTGGTCGCTCAGGAAACGAGCCAGGTCCTCAGCCGCCTTGCGACTGGCGACGAAAACCACCGCGCCGCCCGGCTGGTCGCCCAGGTAGTCCTCCAGCAAGCGCAGCACCCGTGGCCACTTCTCGGCACGGTTGCAGGCCATCACCTCGAGGTTAAGGTTGGTACGCTCATGGCTGCCGAGGAATTCCTCGAACTTGACCCGCAGAGTCTCCTTGAAATGACTGCGGATGTCCGCCAGCACCTCCGGTTTTGCCGTGGCGGTGAAACAACCGATGGGCGCTGGCTTCCTGCCACCGCTGTACTGTGCGATGTAGCGGGCGGCGTAGAGGTAGTCTGGGCGCAAGTCATTGCCCCACTTCGAAAGACAATGGGCCTCATCGAAGATCCAGCCACCCACCTGGCGCTGCTCGATGGCACTGCGGAACGCCTTGTTGCGAAACTGCTCGGGTGACACCAGCAGAATGCCGATATCGCCCAGCCGAACCTTCTCCAGTACCTCCGCCCGCTCCAGCATGCTGAGCTGGCCATTGAACATTTCGGCACACTGGATACCCTTGTCCCTCATGCCATCAACCTGGTCCTTCATCAGCGATTGCAGTGGCGAGACGATGATGGTCAGGCTGCCATTGCGATGGAATCGGTTGAGCGCCGGCACCTGGTAGGCAATCGACTTGCCCCCGCCGGTAGCCATAACCGCCAGCACATGCTTGCCACGCATGCCGGCCAGGGTGATGTCGCGCTGCAGGCTTTGGCCGTTCGCGTCACGCCGAAAGTCCGGGTGGCCGAAATAGCGCTTGAGCTCGTGATGAGGATCATGGGTGGTGAGGCAGTACTGGCAATCCTCGCGGGCACAAGGAACGTCGCGCAACTGGGCAATCAACTCGCCTACCCTGGGGAACTGGTGCCTGACCCAGGGCGCCAGTACCGAGTTGCCTCCCGATACGCGCAACCACGCCAGCGCATACGCCAGCGACAGGTGCTGACTGCTGTCAAGCAAGTCCTCGTCGAGCAACTTTTCCAACCGCTCGCGGCATACCTTGAGGTCGCGCTTGGCCTGGCTGTCGGTGTCCGCCAGCTGCTGCAGGATCAGCGGCCTGATCTCATCCACGCCAACCGATGCACGCCCCGTGAGCGATGCGAACAAACCGGCATCCTGCGCCGAAGTCGGCGCCAGCAAGGCCTGGTAGCACAACAACTCTGCAGGCTCTGTCTGATACAACTGCGCGAACGCCTCACGCTGGTCTTGGAACAGGGTGAGTGTCAGGTGGCAATCGGCCAACGGCGAGTTGAGGGTGTCGCGTACCAGTTTGTAGTCTTTCACCAGGCGGTGATAAGGATTGCGTGGGAATGCCAGAGGGGACAGATGCAAGGTATCGATGGCTGGCAGCTCATGCAGCGCCAGGGTGGACGCCTGCTGGCGCAGGATTCGCAGGTCATGCTGGATAAGGTTGTGGCCCAGCAGGCAGTCGGCACCCTCGACCATGTCATCCACCTTGGCCAGCACCTGGGGCAGGTCCTTGTCCACATTGCACTCGAGCTCGACCTCGAGATCCTTGCGCAGCGCCCCCACTTTGAAGATCTGTTCCGGTTTGCCCGGTTTGGCGGGGTTGACTTCCAAGTCGACGACCAGACTTTTTTCCTGGGTGAACGAGAACATGCCTACGCAATCCTTGCCTGAGTGTTACGAAAAACGACAGATTACAGGCAAATTGCCACCAGCAGTACCCTGGGTTGGCGCGTCGGGATCAGCTGGCACGCATTAGCCGAGGCCCGCCAGAGCCCCCTGATTGGACCGCTCGCGCAGGGTATCCAAAGGGGCTGGAGCAATCCCCACTATTTGATAGTGGCAAACTGGCATTCCGCCAAACCTCGACAATACTGGCTCGTCACATGGATTCCTTGCCCACACACAACAAAAGGGAATTTGCGATGAGCCAGCCCCAACCCTTGGACGTCGCCATCATCGGCGGCGGTGTCTCCGGTACCTACAGCGCCTGGCGCCTGCAACAGGCCCACGGCGACAGCATGCGTATCCAGTTGTTCGAATACGGCGACCGCATCGGCGGGCGGCTGTTCAGCGTCAAGTTGCCCGGCCTGCCCAACGTGGTCGCCGAGGTGGGCGGCATGCGCTACATGCCCGGCGCCGACGGCCATGTGATGGTCGACACCCTGGTGCAGCACCTGGGCCTGCCGAGCAAGGACTTCCCCATGGGCAACGAACTGCCCAAGGACGCGCCCATCGGCGCCCAGGACAACCTGTTCTACCTGCGTGGCCAGCGCTTCCGTTTCCGCGACTTCGTCGAGGCGCCGCACAAGGTTCCCTACGACCTGGGCTGGACCGAGCGCGGCTACAACCCCGAAGACCTCCAGGTCAACGTGATGAACAGCATCTACCCCGGTTTCGACAAGCTGAGCCTGGCCGAGCAGATGCAGGTGCAAGTGTTCGGCAAACCGATCTGGCGCTACGGCTTCTGGGACTTGCTCTACCGCGTGCTGAGCAACGAGGGCTACCAGTTCATGAAGGACGCCGGCGGCTACGAGGCCAACGTCGCCAACGCCAGCGCCGTGACCCAGCTGCCCGCCACCGAGTACAGCGACGCCACCGTGTTCCGCACGCTCAAGGATGGTTTCCAGAGCCTGCCGCTGACCCTGGCTCAGCGTTTCAGCGAACAGGCCGGCGGCCTGGTGCCCGCCGATCAGCGTATCCAGATGAACCGTCGCCTGGCCGCCCTGAGCTACAGCGACGACACCGAGTACCCCTACCGCCTGCACCTGCGCCACACCGAAACCGTCAACGGCAAGACCCACGACCTCGAAGGCGAGGACATCATCCACGCCCGCCAGGTCATCCTCGCCCTGCCGCGCCGCGCGCTGGAGCTGATCGACTCGCCGCTGTTCGACGACCCGTGGCTCAAGGACAACCTCGGCTCGGTGCTGGTGCAGTCGGCGTTCAAGCTGTTCCTGGCCTATGAGCAACCCTGGTGGCGCAACCTGGGCCTGGTGGCCGGGCGCTCGGTCACCGACCTGCCCATCCGCCAGTGCTACTACATGGGCACGGAGTGCGATCAAGCCGGTGGCGAGAACACCTTCAACTCGCTGCTGATGGCCTCCTACAACGACATCGGCACCGTGCCGTTCTGGAAAGGCCTGGAAGACGGCCCCGAATTCATCGGCTACACCCCGCGCAGCCTCGAAGGGCGCATCGCCAACGATGCGGTGGTGCCGCGCACGCAATTCCAGATAAGCGACGAAATGGTGCGCATTGCCCAGCGCCAGGTCACCCAACTGCACGCCCAGGTCGAACTGCCGGCGCCCTACAGCGCCGTGTACCACGCCTGGGACGCCGACCCGTATGGTGGCGGCTGGCACGAGTGGAAGGCCAACTACCGCCTGGACCTGATCATCCAGAAGATGCGCCATCCGGTGAAAGACCAGCAGGTGTTCATCGTCGGCGAAGCGTATTCCTATGGCCAGGGTTGGGTCGAAGGCGCGCTGACCACCGCCGAGTCCGCCTTGCAGGAGTTCTTCGAACTGCCGCGCCCCAACTGGCTGCCGGCCAGCTACCAGCTGCTGCCGACCCCGGCACCGGAAGAGATCGACTACGCCACCCCGCCCATGCCCAGCCATGCGCCGCAGGTGCTCGACGACATCACCCAGGCCATCTGCGCGGGGATCAAGCCATGAGCACTTTTACCGTGGCCGACTACCTGCTGACCCGGCTCAAGGAACTGGGCCTGGACAAGGTGTTCCAGGTGCCGGGGGATTACTGCTCCAAATTCATGAGTGCCCTGGACGCCTTCGACGGTATCGACGCCGTGGGCGAAGTCTACGAGATGGGCGCCGCCTACAGCGCTGATGGCTATGCCCGGGTACATGGCCTGGGCGCGGTGTCGCTGCAGTACGGCGTGGGCACCTTCAGCGCGGTGAACGCCATCGCCGGTGCGTACGTGGAGCGCAACCCGGTGGTGGTGATCTCCGCCAGCCCCTCGACCAGCGACCGCCTCAAGGCCAATGCCCAGAACGTGCTGTTCCACCATTCCACCGGCAATTTCGAGGCCGACCGCAACGTGCTGGAGCAGGTGACCGTGGCCTGCGAGATTCTGTCCGACCCGCACCGCGCGCCCTGGCAGATCGACAATGCGCTGATCGCCGCCCTCACCCACCGCCAGCCCATTTATCTGGAGGCCTACCAGGACATCTGGGGCGCCGAAGTCAGCCGCCCCCACGGCCAACTGACCCCGGCGCCGCGCCCGTCCAACCCCCAAGCCTTGCAAAGCCTGGTCGAGGCCACCGTGCAACGCCTGGCCACGGCGCGCCAGCCTTTGGTACTGCTGGGCGTGGAGATCATCCGCTACGGTTTGCAGGACGCCGTGCAACGCCTGATCGACAGCTGTGGCCTGCCCTTCTCCACCACCCTCGACGCCAAGACCGTGCTCGACGAAAGCCAGGCGCCGTTCATCGGCACCTACGCCGGCCCCGCCTCGCGCCCGGAAACCTCGGCGCGGGTGGATGCCTGCGACTGCATCCTGGCCATCGGCGTGATCTTCACCGACGACTACCTCGACCTGCTCAAGGCCCGCTATGGCGAAATCGTCCAGGTGAACTGCGAGCTGGCACGCGCCGGCGCCGACTACTACCCCAACGTGCGCCTGCCCGACTATGTCGAGGCCCTGCTCAAGGCCCTGAAGGTGGACACCCAGTTCCCCCGACCGAGTACCGCCCTGGCCGCCTCGCGCCCGCTGCTGGGCAGTGGCGCGGTGCCCAGCGCACTGAGCTATGCAAGCTTCTTCGACAGCCTGGTGAGTTTTGCCCAGGAGCATCGTCTGTGGCAGACCAGCACGCTGATCCTCGGCGAAAGCTCGTCGCTGTACGTGGCCAGCAACATCAATGGCATGCCCCGCGGCAGTTTCATCTCCGATGCCATCTGGGGCTCGCTCGGCCATGAGACCGGCTGCGCCCTGGGCGTGGCGCTGGGTAGCGGCCGACGCCCGGTAGTGGTGGCCGGCGATGGCGGGTTCATGATGGTCAGCCAGTCCCTGGCGGCGCTGGCGCGCAACAAGATCAATGCCGTGGTGTTCGTGATGAGCAACCAGGTGTATGCGATCGAGCAAGCCTTCGTCGACCCTGACGCGTTTACGCCCGACGGTGAATTCGCGCCGTTCGATACCCTGCCCGCGCTGGACTATACGGCGCTGGCAACAGGTTACGGCGCGCTGGGGTATCGAGTGGAGACGGTGGAGGAGTTGGAGCGGCTGCTGCCACAGTTGCTGATGGTGGTGCAGCGGCCGGTACTGGTGGAGGTGAAGATTGCCGAGAAGGATTTTGCCGAGCAGATCAAGCGGTTGGCTGGGGTGAGTTGATTGCTCGAGTGATCGGCACCTGCCGCCAAACAAAAAGCCGCTTTCGACTACTCGAAAGCGGCTCTTGTACTGGCTGCGATGCTCAACCGTCGCCTTGCCCTTTGTGTACCGGCAACTGCCCATCGATCATCGCCTTGGCCAACCCGCTGAGGTAATACGTCGCGCGCATCAGCGTCTGCGCCTCTTTCGGCTGGCTCAACGCCTGGTGCGTCAGCCCGGTGATACAACCCAGGATGATCGACGTTTCTTGCAGCACTTGCGCCGTCGACAACCCCGGTACCGCCTGCACCCAGTCACGTATCGAACGCTGCCGAGCGCGCCCGGCCAGGCTGACGATTTTGGCTTCGCCGTTGTCCTTTGCTTGCTCATCCTTGTCCATTGTCCCTCCCCAAAAAAAGAAAGAGCCCGCCGCGTCTTACCGTCCAAGGCCAGCGGGCCAAACCGCACGATCCTTGTGCGGCGCTCTGCCCAAAAGCCCAGCCAACCCCAAACGGTGAAACACGACGAGCAGGGCGAGACTAAAGGGCCGATCTACGCGCTACAACGGCTGGGCGGTTGGAAAAGCCACCTTTGGGAAAAGGACTACGCAAACAAAGGAATAAAAGTTGTAGGAGCCACGGAATTTGCCTTAGCGAATGCCTGCATAGGCCCACCGCAAGGGGCCCTCCTACAGCATTTTTCATATCCTGAAGAGGTTGCCGTACCTGCATAGCGCCTCTGCCCTACGCCGCCGCTTCAGGCTAGGATGACATCTCGCCCCCAGGCCCAGCCACCGCCATGCCCAGAACGAGCAAAGTCACCGATCCATCCTACGAGTTGATGGACGACCACGAAGGTGCCTCGCTGATCTACCGCCAGCACGGCTTTCCCAGCCCGCTGGTGCGCTGGCACTTCCACAAGGAGTACGAACTGCACCTGATCGTCGCCAGCGCCGGCAAGGTGTTCATCGGCGACTACATCGGCAACTTCGCCCCCGACACGCTGTTCCTCACCGGCCCCAACCTGCCGCACAACTGGATCAGCCAGGTCGGCCCCGACGAAGTAGTCGGCAAGCGCGACATGCTGGTCAACTTCACCGACGAGGTGCTTGAAGAGGGCTGCCAGGTGTTCGCCGAGCTCACCCAGCTCGCCCCGCTGCTGGCCCGGGCACGCTATGGTGTCGAGTTCCGCGACCCAGCGCTGATCAAGGAGAGCCGCCAACTGCTGCAACGCATCGCCGATAGCCGCGGCATGAGCCGCCTGGGATACTTTTTTATCCTTATGGAGCAGCTGGCCAGCTGTGACGACTACCAGTTACTGTCAACCGTCACCTCCTCGCAGCTGGCCGACGAGCACAACGTCGAACGCATCAACCGGGCGGTGGACTACATCTTCCAGCACTACGCCCAGGACTTGAGCCAGAACGATGTCGCCGAGCATCTTGGGATGACCCCCACCTACTTTTCGCGCTTCTTCAAGCAGGCGGCTGGGCGTGGCTTCGTCGAGTTCGTCAACCGGCTGCGGGTGAGCAAGTCGTGCGAGCTGCTGGCCAAGGGCGAGCTCCCGGTGACCGAAGTGTGCTTCGAATCGGGCTTCAGCAACCTGTCGAACTTCAACCGACGCTTCCTGCAACTCAAGGGCATGACCCCTTCCGACTACCGCAGCCTGGTGACCCAGCGGCTGACCGAGCAGAACCGCGCCTGAGCCTTGGGGCTGCGTTGCAGCCCATCGCCGGCAAGCCGGCTCCCACCCCTACCGCAGCGCCTTCAAGCCAGCGCCATCCCTGTGGGAGCCGGCTTGCCGGCGATGGGGCGCGCAGCGGCCCCTGTTCAAGCACTGCAAAAAAGTATCAGCCAAGGTGCAGGCGAGGCTTTGTCGTCATCGCCCTGCACGGGTGTAATCAGCGCCGAGCGATACAAAAACAATAAGGGAGTTCACTGATGAACGACTCGATCAAGGCCTGCCTGGCCGCCGCCTGCCTTAGCCTGCCGCTGCATGCCCAGGCCGCCGACACCCTGACCATCGCCACGGTCAACAACAACGACATGATCCGCATGCAACGCCTGGCCAAGGTGTTCGAGCAGCAGCACCCGGACATCCAGCTCAAGTGGGTGGTGCTTGAAGAGAACGTGCTGCGCCAGCGCCTGACCACCGATATCGCCACCCAGGGCGGCCAGTTCGACGTGCTGACCATCGGCATGTACGAAGCCGCGCTGTGGGGTGCCAAGGGCTGGCTGGCGCCGATGACCGACCTGCCCGCCGACTACAACCTCGACGACGTGTTTCCCTCGGTACGCAACGGCCTGTCGGCCAACGGCACGCTGTACGCCCTGCCCTTCTATGCCGAAGCCTCGATCACCTACTACCGCAAGGACCTGTTCGAGCAAGCCGGGCTGAGCATGCCCGAGCAACCCACGTGGACCCAGCTCGGCGAGTTCGCCGCCAAGCTCAACCACCCCGATCAGGGCCAGTACGGCATCTGCCTGCGCGGCAAGGCCGGCTGGGGCGAGAACATGGCGCTGATCGGCACCGTGGCCAATGCCTTCGGCGCACGCTGGTTCGATGAGCAATGGCAACCCGAATTCAGCGGCAGCGAATGGAAGAACGCGCTGAATTTCTATGTGAACACCCTCAAGCAATACGGCCCGCCCGGCGCCTCCAGCAACGGCTTCAACGAAAACCTCGCGCTGTTCAACAGCGGCAAGTGCGCGATGTGGGTCGACGCCAGCGTCGCCGGCTCGTTCGTCACCGACAAGACCCAGAGCAAGGTCGCCGACCAGGTCGGCTTCACCTTCGCGCCCAAGGAAGTCACCGACAAGGGCGCCACCTGGCTGTATTCCTGGGCGCTGGCAATCCCCACCAGTTCCAAATCCAAGGACACCGCCAGGACGTTCGCCACCTGGGCCACCTCCGAGGCCTACGGCAAGCTGGTGGCCGAGAAAGAAGGCGTGGCCAACGTGCCGCCCGGCACCCGCGCCTCGACCTACAACGACGCGTACCTGGCCGCCGCGCCATTCGCCAAGGTCACCCTCGAATCACTCAAGCGCGTCGACCCCAACCACCCCACCCTCAAGCCCGTGCCCTACGTCGGTATCCAGCTGGTGACCATCCCCGAGTTCCAGGCCATCGGCACCCAGGTCGGCAAGCTGTTCGCCGCCGCCCTCACCGGGCAGATGAAAGTGGACCAGGTGCTGGCCTCGGCCCAGCAATCCACCGAACGCGAGATGAAGCGCGCCGGTTACCCCAAGTAACCCGCAGCGCCCCCCGACCGCGCCGAACCCCGGCGCGGTGACCGCCCCTTTTTGCCGCACACGGAGTCGCCATGAACACATCGGCCCTCGACACCCCGAGCCTCGCCACCGCGCGCCCCGGCAAACGCCGCGTCGGCCCCGGCTGGTTCCTGGTCAGCCCTTCGGTGGCGCTGCTGCTGTTGTGGATGATCGTGCCCCTGGGCATGACCCTGTATTTCTCGCTGATCCGCTACAACCTGCTGTACCCCGGCGAAAACCAGTTCGTGGGCCTGGAGAACTTCGCCTTCTTCGTCACCGACGCCGGCTTCATGCCCGGCGCCCTGAATACCCTGACCTTGGTCGGCAGTGTACTGGCGATCAGCGTGGTGCTCGGCGTGCTGATTGCCGCGCTGCTGGAGGCCGGCGAGTTCTGGGGCCGCGGCGTGGTGCGGGTGCTGCTGATCTCGCCGTTCTTCATCATGCCCACGGTCAGCGCGCTGCTGTGGAAGAACCTGATCTTCCACCCGGTGTCGGGCATCCTCGCCGCCGTGTGGCGCCTGTTCGGCGCGCAACCGGTGGACTGGCTGGCGCACTACCCGCTGCTGTCGATCATCCTGATCGTCTCCTGGCAATGGCTGCCGTTCGCCATCCTGATCCTGATGACCGCCATGCAGTCGCAGGATCTGGAACAGAAGGAAGCCGCGCGCCTGGATGGCGCAGGCCCCTTGGCGATCTTCTGGCACCTGACCCTGCCGCACCTGGCGCGGCCCATCGCCGTGGTGGTGATGATCGAGACCATCTTCCTGCTGTCGGTGTTCGCCGAGATCTTCACCACCACCAGCGGCGGTCCCGGATACGAGTCCACCAACCTCGCCTACCTGATCTACAACCAGGCGCTGCTGCAGTTCGACGTCGGCATGGCCTCGGCCGGTGGCCTGATCGCCGTGCTGATCGCCAATATCGCCGCCATCGTGCTGGTTCGCATGATCGGCAAGAACCTCACCGCGCGCAGCTGAGGAGCCCGCCATGCTGACACTCAAGCAAACCCGCACCCTGAAGAACGCCCTGCTCGGCCTGCTGTGCTGGGCCATCGCCCTGGTGATCTTCTTCCCGATTTTCTGGATGCTGCTGACCAGCTTCAAGACCGAGCTGGACGCCTTCGCCACGCCGCCGCAGTTCATCTTCGCGCCGACGCTGGAGAACTATCTGCACATCAACGAGCGCAGCGACTACTTCGCCTACGCCTGGAACTCGGTGCTGATCTCCTTCTCGGCGACCCTGCTGTGCATGCTCATCGCCGTGCCAGCGGCGTATTCGATGGCCTTCTTCGAAACCCGCCACACCAAGCGCACGCTGCTGTGGATGCTGTCGACCAAGATGCTACCGCCGGTGGGCGTGCTGATGCCGATCTACCTGCTGGCCAAGCAGTTCGGCCTGCTCGATTCGCGCCTGGCGCTGATCATCGTCTACACCCTGATCAACCTGCCGATCGTGGTGTGGATGGTGTACACCTACTTCAAGGACATCCCCGTGGACATCCTCGAAGCCGCGCGCCTGGACGGCGCCGGCACCTGGCAGGAGATCGTCCGCGTGCTGCTGCCGATCGCCCGCGGCGGGCTGGCCTCGACCCTACTGCTGTCGTTGATCCTGTGCTGGAACGAGGCGTTCTGGTCGCTCAACCTGACCTCGTCCGCCGCCGCCCCGCTGACCGCGCTGGTGGCCTCCTACTCGAGCCCCGAAGGACTGTTCTGGGCCAAGCTCTCGGCCGTCTCGACCCTGGCCTGCGCGCCGATCCTGATCTTTGGCTGGATCAGCCAGAAGCAGCTGGTGCGCGGGCTCTCCTTCGGTGCCGTGAAATGACCTGGCTTCGCAATTCCCTTGTGGGAGCTGGCTTGCCAGCGATGGGCCGCAAAGCGGCCCCTTTGCCAGCCAGTGATCCCCACAGCCCCTCATTCAATCAACCGGCCACCACAGAGGTGACTAGCCATGGCTGACCTGAAAATCCGCAACCTGCACAAAGGCTTCGATGGCCACGCCATCATCAAGGGCATCGACCTGGACGTGCGCGACCGCGAGTTCGTGGTGTTCGTCGGCCCCTCCGGCTGCGGCAAGTCCACCCTGCTGCGCCTGATCGCCGGCCTCGAGGAGGTCAGCAGCGGCAGCATCACCCTCGACGGCGCCGACATCACCGACACCGCCCCGGCCAAGCGCGACCTGGCCATGGTGTTCCAGACCTACGCCCTGTACCCGCACATGACCGTGCGCAAGAACCTGTCGTTCGCCCTGGACCTGGCCGGCGTCGCCAAGCACGAGGTCACCGCCAAGGTCGACAACGCCGCGCGCATCCTCGAGCTGCAACCGCTGCTCGAGCGCAAGCCGCGCCAGCTCTCCGGCGGCCAGCGCCAGCGGGTGGCGATCGGCCGTGCCATCGTGCGCAACCCGAAGATCTTCCTGTTCGACGAACCGCTGTCCAACCTCGACGCCGCCCTGCGCGTGCAGATGCGCCTGGAGCTGGCGCGCCTGCACCAGGAGCTGGCCGCGACGATGATCTACGTGACCCACGACCAGGTCGAGGCCATGACCCTGGCCGACAAGGTGGTAGTGCTCAACGGCGGGCGCGTCGAGCAGGTCGGATCGCCGCTGGAGCTGTACCATCATCCGGCCAACCTGTTCGTCGCGGGATTTCTCGGCACGCCGAAAATGGGCTTCCTGCGCGGGCACCTGAGCCGTAACCAGGGCAACCAGTGCGAGGTGGCACTTGAATGTGGCGCCCGCATTGCCCTGCCGCTGTGCGCGGGCGAGCTGCATACCGGCAGCCAGGTGACGCTGGGGATCCGCCCCGAACACCTGAGCATCAGCCCGACATGCCAGGGTGCGGCGGGCTCGCTGCAGGTGACGGCCGATGTCAGCGAACGCCTCGGCAGCGACAGCTACTGCCACGTACGCGCCGCGTCCGGCGAAATGCTCACCGTGCGCGTGCGCGGCGACTTCGCGCCGGGGTATGGCGATGCGCTGGAGTTGGGATTTGATCCGAGCCAGTGCCATCTGTTTGACAGCAATGGGCAGGCGCTCGACAAGCGTCTGCAGCAGGTGGCCTGAGGTGTTCGGCGGGAGGGTTGTGGCGCCTATGAGATCGAGCGCCGCCCGCGCGGCGCATCGCCGGCAAGCCGGCTCCCACATTTGTTTCGGGCCAGTCAATCCTGTGAGGTCTCCACTGTCCGCCTTGGTGCATGTCTCAAGTCTGGTGGTGCGGCATCAGCGCCAATGCTGAAACCGCGTCGTACAAACAAGGCGGACAGTGGAGATGGACCAGAAGTAACTGGCCCGAAACAAATGTGGGAGCTGGCTTGCCAGCGATGCGCCGCGCGGGCGGCGCTCGATCTCGAGAGCGCTACAAAACTACCGCCAAGCACCTCGCCGCCATCACGCGATCAACAGCCTCAACGGCCTACGACCTCGAAAGGAATGCCCCCAGCATGAAACTGAACAAGCCCAACCTAGACCACCTCCCCCCCACCGTCGCCCGCCCCAGCTACGACCCAAGCCAATTGCGCCAGGGCATCGTGCATATCGGCGTCGGCGGCTTCCACCGCGCCCACCAGGCCGCTTACACCGACGCCCTGATGAACCTCGGCGAAGGCCTCGACTGGGCAATCTGCGGCGCCGGCCTGCGCCGCGAAGACCGCGCCATGCGCGATGCCCTGGCCGCGCAAGACCACCTCTACACCCTGTTCGAACTGGGCGACCAGCCCGACACCCAGGTCCGCGTGATCGCCGCGATCAACGGCATGCTGCTGGCCGAGGACGGCGCCGAAATGCTGCTGGCCAAGCTCGCCGAACCCGGCATCCGCATCGTCTCGCTGACCATCACCGAAGGCGGCTACTGCATCGACGACAGCACCGGCGAATTCCGCGCCGACCTGCCGCAGATCCAGCACGACCTGGCCAACCCGCAAGCCCCGCAGAGCGTGTTCGGCTTCCTCTGCGAAGCCCTGCGCCGCCGCCGCGAGGCCGGCAGCGGCCCCTTCACCGTGATGTCCTGCGACAACCTCCCGCACAACGGCGACGTCGCCCGCAAGGCCCTGCTGGCCTTCGCCCACCTGCAGAACCACGACCTGGCCCGCTGGATCGACGGCCACGTCAGCTTCCCCAATGCCATGGTCGACCGCATCACCCCGATGACCAGCCCCGCCCACCGTCAGCAGTTGCTCGAGCGCCACGGCGTCGACGATTCCTGGCCGGTGGTGTGCGAGCCGTTTTTGCAATGGGTGGTGGAAGACAAGTTCGTCGCCGGCCGCCCGGCCTGGGAACAGGTCGGCGTGCAGTTCACCGACGACGTCACGCCCTATGAAGAAATGAAGATCAAGCTGCTCAACGGCAGCCACCTGGCCCTCACCTACCTGGGCTTTCTGCAAGGCTACCGCTTCGTCCACGAAACCCTCGCCGACCCGCTGCTGCAGCGCTACATGCGTACCTTCATGGACCAGGACGTAACCCCGCAACTGGCCCCGGTTCCGGGCATCGACCTGACGCGCTACAAGCACAGCCTCACCGAGCGTTTCGCCAACCGCGCCATCGCCGACCAGCTGGAGCGCGTGTGCTCCGACGGCTCGTCGAAATTCCCCAAGTTCATCGTGCCCACCGCCAACCGCCTGATCGCCGACCGCAAGCCCGTGGAGCGCGTGGCCCTGGTGGTAGCCGCCTGGGCCTTGTACCTGCGCGGCGAGGATGAACGGGGCACGCGCTACAACATCCCCGACCCCCGCGCCGCCGACTGCCAGGCCCGGGTGGCGCAGCGCGACGGCCTGGCCACCCGGGTGCTCGGCGACGAGACGATCTTCGGCAGCACGATCCCCGCGTCCAAGGCTTTCGTCAGCGCCTTCGAGCGCCTTTACGACAGCTTGCGCGAAGTTGGCGTGAGTGAAACCCTGCGCCAGGTCCTCGGCGACTGACACGGAGGCTTTCGAAATGGACGGACTGTTCCTCGGCATCGACTGCGGCACCCAGGGCACCAAGGCCCTGGTGCTGGACGCCAGCAGCGGCCAGGTGCTGGGCCTGGGCAGCGCCGCCCATGCGCCGCCCCAAGGCCGGGATGGCCGGCGCGAGCAGGATCCGGTCGACTGGCTGCAAGCCCTGCGTGCGGCGGTGTCCGCTGCCTTGCGCGAAGCCGGTGTGGATGGCCGGGCCATTCGCGCACTGGCGGTGTCCGGCCAGCAACACGGCCTGGTAATGCTCGACGCCCAGGGCCAGGTGCTGCGCCCAGCCAAGCTCTGGTGCGACACCGAGAGCGCGCCCGAGAACGAGGTTCTGCTAGATGCACTGGGTGGCGCCCAAGGCTCGCTCGAACGCCTCGGGCTGGTGATCGCACCGGGCTATACAGTGTCCAAGTTACTGTGGACCAAGCGCCATCACCCTGAGCTGTTCGCCCGTCTCGCCCATATTCTGCTGCCCCACGACTACCTGAATTACTGGCTGACCGGTCGCGTCTGCACTGAGCCCGGCGATGCTTCCGGCACCGGCTACTACGATGTGCGCCGACGGACCTGGGCGCCTGATGTGCTTCAGCACATCGAGCCGGGCGAGCGTCTTTTGGCTGCGCTTCCTGAGCTGGTCGAATCTGGCGACTGCATCGGCTCCTTGCGCGAACAAGCTGCCAGCACGCTCGGCCTGAGCTCGCAGACATGGGTGGCCAGCGGTGGCGGCGACAACATGCTCGGCGCCATCGGCACCGGCAATATCGCCCCCGGCATGATCACCCTGAGCCTCGGCACCTCCGGCACCCTGGCCGCCCATGCCGACCAGCCCCACGTCAGCGCCCAGGGCGAAGTGGCGACTTTCTGCGCCTCCAGCGGCGGCTGGTTGCCGTTGATCTGCACCATGAACCTGACCAGCGCCAATACCTTGGTTCGCTACCTCCTGGAACTCGACCTCGACCAATTCACCGCCCTCGCTGCCCAAGCTCCGGTTGGCGCCGACGGCCTGCTGATGCTGCCATTTTTCGACGGCGAACGTGTACCCGCGCTGCCCGCAGCCACCGCCAGCCTGCACGGCATGACCAGCGCCAACCTGACCCGCGCCAACCTGTGCCGCGCCGTGCTCGAAGGCACCTGCTTCAGCCTGCGTTACGGCCTCGATCTGCTGCGCGCCAGCGGCCTGCAAGGCAGCGAAATCCGCCTGGTCGGCGGCGCGGCGAAAAGCCCGTTGTGGCGGCAGGTACTGGCCGACCTGCTCGGCCTGCCGGTGGTATGCCCCCAACAAACCGAAGCCGCCGCCCTCGGCGCCGCAATCCAGGCCGCCTGGAGCCTCGGTCGCCAGCTGGGCCAGGGCGACAGCCTCGAAACCTTGTGCCACCGCTGCGTCGCCCTCGACGAAAGCACCCGCACCCTGCCCCGCCCGGCGCAACAGGCCGAGTACGAGGTCGCCTATCAACGCTACCGGGATCAACTGCCTGTGCGCTGAGCGCAGGTATCCTTCCCTTGTCTTTCGTTTTGGAGAACTGCATGTACCTGGTGTGTGGCGAGGCCCTGTTCGATGTCTTCAGCCTGGAAAACAGCAACCGCAGCAGCGAGCTGGGGTTTACCGCGATTGCCGGCGGGTCGCCGTTCAACGTCGCCGTCGGCCTGCGCCGGCTGGGCGTGGAATCGGCGTTGTTCGGCGGGTTGTCCAGCGACTACCTCGGTGCCCGATTGCGGCGGGTGCTGGAAGAGGAACGGGTGGACTGCCGCTATGTGGTGACCAGCGCTGCGCCGACCACCCTGGCCATGGTCGGGCTGGATGCCAATGGCTCGGCGCAGTATCAGTTTCGCGGTGAAGGGTGTGCGGATCGGCAGGTGAAACTGGAGCATCTACCCGAGCTGGATGAGCGTGTGCGGGGGTTGCATGTGGGCTCTTACACCCTTGTGGTGGAGCCCGTGGCCGATACGCTGATGGCGCTGGTGGAGCGCGAGCGGGACCGGCGCTTGATCAGCCTTGATCCGAATGTGCGGCTCAATCCGCAGCCGGATGTGGCGCTGTGGCGGCGCCAGGTGGAAGCCTTTGCCGGGCATGCGCATGTGATCAAGGCCAGTGAGGAAGACATCGACATCCTCTATCCAGGTCGAGAGACGCGTGACGTGGCCCGAGGCTGGTTGAACGAACGCTGCAGGCTGGTGTTCATCACCCATGGTGCTCACGGTGCCAGCGTGCATTGCGCCCATGGGTCATGGCAGCGGCCGGCGGATACTTCGTTGCCGGTTAGCGACACAGTGGGTGCTGGTGATACTTTCCAGGCGGCGGTGCTTGCCTGCCTGTCGCGGCTGGGCAAGGACAACCCAGCAGCGTTGGCAACGCTCGATCGCACAATGATCGACGCAGTACTGAGTTACGCAATCCGTGCTGCAGCGATTACCTGTTCACGGTCTGGGCCGGTACTGCCGTTCGAACGCGAGCTGACACCCTTGAACTGAGAGGCCGATTGGCTTCATCGAAGAGGGGCAGCACCCTGCCCCTTGAGCTCGTCGAGGAATTTGGCAACCCGCTTGGCATCTTTTCCATGCTTGGCCATGACCGCAAGCTTCGACAATCATCGCGTCGAAACGACCGAGAGAAAGCGGACAGCCAAGCAGCGCTCAGTCGTTGACTACCCTCATCGTCCCTGACTGCACATCTCAACCTTCGAGCGGATCGCCACGCTCACGACTCGCTTGCGCCCAGGCCCGAAGAAGGGCCAACACAGCACCGCCTTTTCGTCATTACGGAACACGCAGTTTCACTCTGAACGGGTGAGATTTCCGAGGCTTCTTTAAGCGCTTTCCAGACGTAGGCATTTACCGCGGCATATACACTTTGCAGACGAAACCTATATCAGCACAGGCGTACTGAAATGAGCATGGTCTTAATAGATTTGGCCAAGTCGTTCATCCGATCGGAAATCACTGCAGACACCTTCGAGGCGCAGTTTTTTGAAATCTGGTACCAAGAGGGAACGTCAGGTCTTCTGGCACAGGACTCCCAGGAAATCAAAGACTGCCTAAATGAACTATTCGATTTTGCCGAACGCTACACATCCGATGCTGACAAAAAAGACTATGAATTGGATCAAGAGGCATTGAGTTCAGAAATCAAAAAAACATTAACGCGCTGCGGCCTCCTATAATGCCCGCGCCCTGAATAAGATTTTCATCCTGGGGCAGTGGCGATGAAGCATGGCCCCACTCACTTTTCGTGTAAGTCTACGTGCTACAGGCCTCTGGCCATTAGCACAAGCGCCCTAATCGACCCTGATCCCCCAGGCCTCGTATAGTCCTCCTGAATTACAAAAACCAGGAAAGGACTCCATGGGTCGCAAACTTCCATTCCTCTGCCAATGGCTGGCCATCCTGGCCCTCATCTGCAGCACCCCGGCCCTGGCCGCACCCGCCTCGGGTGACTACTGGATCATCTACGGCAAAGGCGAACGCCTGCACAACGAGGTGTACGTCGCTGATGCCGCCGGCATCCTGCAGAAGCCCGACGGTGTGCAATCGGCCCAGGTCATGCAGCTGTTCGAAGACCCGGCCTTCCCGACCCTCGCCGCCTACGAGGTGCAGGTCAAATGCAAACAGCGCCAGATCCGCCTGGACAGCGCCCGGGCAATACGTCGCTTCGACGGCGCCGTGAGGGATGTGAAAACCAACGTCCACGGCTGGGTCGCACCGAAGGACTACTGGTTGCAGCGCACCTTCGCCTTCGTCTGCGCCCCCGACAACCGCGCGCGCAACCAGATGCTGTCGATAGGCAAGATGCCGGCGGCGAAGATGGTCGCCACCATCCAGGCCATGTTCATCCAGTTGATTGGCGTGCAGGCCAACAGCCAGGCGGTACAGGAGCTGGACGACATGCTGGCGAACACGCCACGATGAACACGCGCCCGCTGTTGATCCTTGGCCTGTTGCTGCCGACGTTGGCCGGCTGCATCCCGACCCTGCCGGAGCTGATGGCGGGCAACCAATGGCAAGGCCGCGACGCCAAGCAGGCCATCGACTTCTTCGGCCCGCCCATGCGCATGGAGCCACTGCCCGACGGCGGTGGGGTGCAGTTGGGCTGGTACCGCGATACCACCTACGTGCAAAAGGAGGTGGTCGGCAGCACCGCCGAGATGCAAGGCAACGTGATGGTCCATACCAACTACTGGGATGACGTGGCCCATCCTGGCGGCTGCACGATCCTGATGTCGGTGAACAAGGCGCGGCAGATCAATGATTTTTCCTCTAAGGGCCGTTGTAACGGGGTGAACCTGGCGCCATAACGGCTAGCCGAACCTGGTGGCAGGCATCCAGACCAACAGCGTGACAGCGATCACCGAGTATCCTCGCAAGAACATGGACGCCGCCGAGCTCAAAGCGGACCGCGAGCACAATGAGGCTATCCACAAGCGCATGGCCGTGGCCTTCGACCGGAGAAGCACGCACATGATTCAGCGGATCCGGGGGGTTGAAGTCATTCTTCCAAATCAGCTTCGAGCGGCGCCCCATGCTCGATGTAACCGAACCACTCGAATTGCCCAATCGTGGCTAGGGCAGCGACTAGGATTTCGCGCCCCACTTCATCGTACTGCTCAACGCTTGGACACAGTTCAAAGGTACAGCAGCAGCTGTTGGAGTCGTAGAAAAGGCTGTTAACACGGCTCTGCAGCCGCCTGCCACTCCGGCGCTGCCCGCCAGCACCTCAAGCCTAGCCTGAAGACTCAGACCTATGGCAGTACTTCTCATGCTCCTGCTGAGAGTGGCAACCCTGGTCGCAGTTCAGGTAGTTATCCCAGCTCTTACTCCAAACACGAAGCCCGGCAAAGGAAGCCGCAATGAACAACCAATTCCATGGCGAAGATGTCAAATAAGCCATGACAAAGCATCCCACACTGATAGCGATGCCACTCCAGAACCGTGTTTTCGAAAATACTTTGGCCATTACCAGCTTTCCCTGCTCATGAAGCGGCTAAGCTTACCACCCGCTTGTGTAAACCACTCATAGCGCGCTGCCCGCCAGCGCCTCAACGTTTGCCATGAAGCTCCGGCGGCCAAGCGCTGAAGAACATGTACACGCCTGGCCCACCTATCCAAGCCCAGTTGATGCTTGGCCAAACTGCCGTCGCAGCGATCCAGGCGACGATCAGAGTTACCCCAGTGCGCCGACGGCGCCTTGGAGTGAGCCACCCCAGCAAAGCCTTATGCCTCTCCCGCAACCCCATTACCACTCTCCTTGTTTGGTAAGCGGCGAAGCATACCAGCAAGAATCACTGCGCGGCTCTGCCCGCCAGCGTCTACCTACACGTCGTGCAAAACAAGACGGATAAATCGTCCGACTCAGGTTGGCTGAAGTTAAAGGTCACAGACCGACTGAGCGAAGTTCTCTCCAGGTGCCAGGATGACACTTTGTCTCTTTACTTGGTGCGTTCCACTGGTTGTTATCGCGACCTCAAAGAGGAAGAGATGCCAGGGTCTCATAAGGTGCTCGCTCTTTCCCTTAACCTGTACAAGCGCGCAGGAAAAGACAGCCAGAGATTACCGGACATGCCACTGAAGACATGACCAGGAAATACTAGAAAGGACACGAGGATGTGGCGTGGTCTAAGGTCGGGACTGACCTGGATATCGGCGAAATCGCCGGATAGTTTTGCGCCCATTTTGCGCAGGTAACTCCATAAAAAAACCAGCCACCGCTAAGTGACTGGTTTTCTTGGAGTATTTTGGTCGGGACGGAGTGATTCGAACACTCGACCCCTTGCACCCCATGCAAGTGCGCTACCGGGCTGCGCTACGCCCCGACATCATTCTCGATACTGCTGAGAACGTTGAAGAATTTAACCTAACCTTTTGAATAATGGAAGCTTTTTTTCAAAAATTTCCACTCGTCGCCAACCAGGTCACTTCTTGAGCACCACCAACACATCCTCCAACTCCGCAATCATCTGCCGAATCAGCTGCTTGTACTGGCTGGACTCATCCTTGACCTCATCACTGGAGAGCCGTAACCGCGCTCCGCCAATGGTAAAGCCCTGGTCATACAGCAAAGCGCGGATCTGGCGGATCATCAGCACGTCCTGGCGCTGATAATACCGCCGGTTGCCACGGCGCTTCACCGGGTTGAGCTGCGTGAATTCCTGCTCCCAGTAGCGCAGCACGTGCGGTTTTACCGCACAGAGCTCGCTGACTTCACCGATGGTGAAGTAGCGTTTGCCCGGGATGGGGGGCAGCTCGTCGTTATGGCTTGGTTCCAGCATAGGCCTCTACCCGGGCTTTCAGCTTCTGCCCTGGACGAAAGGTGACGACGCGGCGCGCGGTGATCGGGATCTCTTCCCCTGTTTTAGGGTTGCGGCCCGGCCGCTGGCGTTTGTCGCGAAGGTCGAAGTTGCCGAAACCGGACAACTTGACCTGCTCGTTGTCTTCAAGCGCGTGCCGAATTTCTTCGAAAAACAGCTCGACCAGCTCCTTGGCCTCACGCTTGTTAAGCCCCAGCTCCTCGTACAGCCTTTCGGCCATCTCAGCTTTCGTCAGAGCACCCATGCCGTTATTTCCTTAACGTGGTGTTCAACCTTTGTTCAAGCGAGGTGAGGATGGTTTGCAGGGTTTCATTCACCTCATCGTCGTTAAGAGTGCGCGATGGATGTTGCCAGGTCAAGCCGACCGCCAGGCTTTTTCTATCAGGATCAATGCCTTTACCCTGGTAGACGTCAAACAGCCTGAGGTCTGTGAGCCATTCGCCCGCATTGTCACGAATTACTTCAAGCACCGAGCTAGAAGCTACATCACGTCCTGCGATCAAAGCCAGGTCACGACGGGTTTCCGGGAACTTGGACAGTTCGCTGAACTTCGGCAGGCGGCCTTCGACTACATCGCCGAGCACCAGCTCGAAGACGAACACCGGGCGGTCGAGGCCGAGGGTCTTGGCCAGCTCGGGGTGGATGGCGCCGAGGTAGCCGACTTCCTTGCCGTCGCGCTCGATGCGGGCGGTCTGGCCGGGGTGCAGGGCCGGGTGCTTGCCGGCAGCGAAGGTGAAGTCGCTCAGGGCACCGGAGTAACCCAGCAGGGCTTCCACGTCGGCTTTGACGTCGAAGAAGTCGATGCTGTCGCGGCCGTTGGCCCAGCCTTCCGGCAGGCGGCTGCCGGTGACGACGCCGGCGATCATCGGTTGCTGCTTGAGGTCACCGAGCTGGCCGACGAAGCGCAGGCCGCTTTCGAACAGGCGCACGCGGTCTTGCTGGCGGTTGAGGTTGTGCTGCATGGCCTTGACCAGGCCCGGCCACAACGAGGCGCGCATGGCGGCCATGTCGTTGGAGATCGGGTTGGCCAGCAGCAGCGGCTCGACGCCTGGGGTGAACAGCTCGAACAGTTTCGGGTCGATGAAGCTGTAGGTGATGGCTTCCTGGTAGCCGCGGGCAACCAGCAGGCGGCGCAGGTTCGGCAGCTCGCCACGGGTTTCCGGGCGGGCTTGCGGGGCCAGGCGGGCCTGCGGGTAACGGACCGGCAGGTTGTTGTAGCCGTACAGACGGGCCAGCTCTTCGATCAGGTCGACTTCCAGGCTGACGTCGAAGCGGTGACTTGGGACCGTAACGGTCCACTCCCCTGCTCCGTTGGCGCTGGTGTTCAGCTCCAGGGCGTTGAGCAGTTGCTCGACCTGGGCGGCTTGCATTTGCATGCCAAGCATCTGGGTGATGCGCTCGTCGCGCAGGGTGATCGGCGCGATGTTCGGCAGGTGCTGCTCGCTCACGGCTTCGACGATCGGGCCAGCCTCGCCGCCGACGATCTCCAGCACCAGGGCGGTGGCGCGCTCCATGGCTTCACGGGCCAGTTGCGAGTCCACGCCGCGCTCGTAGCGGTGCGAGGCGTCGGTGTGCAGGCCGTAGGAACGGGCCTTGCCGGCGACGGAAATCGGCTCGAAGAAGGCGCTCTCGAGGAACAGGTCGCGGGTCTTCTCGGTGTTGACGCCGCTGTGCTCGCCCCCCATCACGCCGGCAATGGCCAGCGCGCGGGTGTGGTCGGCGATTACCAGGGTGTCGGCGCGCAGGGCAACTTCCTGGCCGTCCAGCAGGACGAGTTTCTCGCCCTCCTCGGCCATGCGCACGCGGATGCCGCCGTTGATTTCGGCGAGGTCGAAGGCGTGCATCGGCTGGCCGAGTTCGAGCATCACGTAGTTGGTGATGTCGACGGCGGCGTCGATGCTGCGCACATCGCTGCGGCGCAGGCGCTCGACCATCCACAGCGGAGTCGGCTTGCTCAGGTCGACGTTGCGGATCACGCGGCCCAGGTAGCGCGGGCAGGCGGCCGGGGCGCTGACTTCGACCGAGCGCACTTCGTCGTGGGCAGCCGGTACGGCTGGCACCACCGGGCGGGTGACCGGCACGTCGTACAGGGCGCTGACGTCACGGGCCAGGCCGGCGATGGACAGGCAGTCGCCGCGGTTCGGGGTCAGGCCGATCTCGATGCTGGCGTCGTCCAGGTTCAGGTACTGACGGATGTCCTGACCAACCGGGGCGTCTGCCGCCAGCTCCAGCAGGCCGTCGTTCTCTTCGCTGATCTGCAGCTCGGCAGCCGAGCAGAGCATGCCGAAGGATTCGACGCCGCGCAGCTTGGCCTTCTTGATCTTGAAGTCGCCCGGCAGTTCGGCGCCGATCATGGCGAACGGGATCTTGATGCCTGGGCGGGCATTCGGGGCGCCGCAGACCACCTGGAAGGTCTCTGCGCCGTTGCTTACCTGGCACACGCGCAGCTTGTCGGCGTCCGGGTGTTGTTCGGTGGTGAGGATCTCGCCCACCACGATGCCGCTGAACTGGCCGGCAGCGGGGGTAACGCTGTCGACTTCAAGGCCGGCCATGGACAGGCGGGCGACCAGTTCGTCACGGGAGACTTGCGGGTTTACCCAACCGCGCAGCCACTGTTCACTGAATTTCATGCTGTTCTCCTGAAAGTTGCGTCGATTGGGCCTAGCGGAATTGAGCCAAGAACCGCAGGTCGTTGTCGAAGAACAGACGCAAATCGTTGACGCCATAGCGCAGCATGGCCAGGCGCTCGGCGCCCATGCCGAAGGCGAAGCCCTGGTACTCTTCCGGGTCGATGCCAGACATGCGCAGCACGTTCGGGTGGACCATGCCGCAGCCCATCACTTCCAGCCAGCCAGTTTGCTTGCACACGCGGCAGCCCTTGCCGGAACACATCACGCACTGGATGTCGACTTCGGCACTCGGCTCGGTGAAGGGGAAGAACGACGGGCGGAAGCGCACCGCCAGTTCTTTCTCGAAGAACACCCGCAGGAACTCTTCGATGGTGCCCTTGAGGTCGGCGAAGTTGATGCCGCGATCGACCAGCAGGCCTTCGACCTGGTGGAACATCGGCGAGTGGGTGATATCCGAGTCGCAACGGTACACACGGCCTGGGCAGACGATGCGGATCGGCGGCTGGGTGCTTTCCATGGTGCGCACTTGGACCGGCGAGGTGTGGGTGCGCAGCAGCATGTTGGCGTTGAAGTAGAAGGTGTCGTGCATCGCCCGGGCCGGGTGGTGGCCGGGGATATTGAGCGCTTCGAAGTTGTGGTAGTCGTCTTCGACCTCGGGGCCTTCGGCGATGCCGTAGCCGATGTGGGTGAAGAACTGCTCGATGCGCTCGAGGGTACGGGTGATCGGGTGCAGCCCGCCGGTGGTCTGGCCACGGCCTGGCAGGGTCACGTCGATGCATTCGGCGGCCAGGCGAGCGTTGAGCTCGGCCTCTTCAAAGGCGGCCTTGCGTGCGTTGAGCACGTCGGTGACGCGTTCCTTGGCGTCGTTGATCAGCGCGCCGACCTTGGGGCGCTCTTCGGCTGGCAGGTTGCCCAGGGTCTTCATCACCTGGGTCAGCTCGCCTTTCTTGCCGAGATATTGGACCCGGATCTGTTCCAGGGTAGTGATGTCTTCAGCGCGTTCCACGGCCTCGAGGGCTTGGGCGACCAGCGCGTCCAGGTTTTCCATGTACAGACTCCAGATACGAAAATAGGGGAAGAGCTTTTGAAGGCTCTTCCCCTATCCGATGACGTTTTACACCCGACGGCGCAGGCGCCGCCGGATGATTGTCGTGGGTACTTAAGCCAGTACGGCTTTAGCCTTCTCGACAATCGCAGCAAACGCCGCTTTTTCGTTCACTGCCAGATCAGCCAGAACCTTACGGTCGATTTCGATCGACGCTTTTTTCAGGCCAGCAATCAGACGGCTGTACGACAGACCGTTGGTGCGGGCACCGGCGTTGATACGAGCGATCCACAGTGCGCGGAACTGACGCTTCTTCTGGCGACGGTCGCGGTAGGCGTATTGGCCTGCCTTGATGACCGCTTGCTTGGCTACACGGAATACGCGCGAACGTGCACCGTAGTAACCTTTAGCCAGTTTCAGAATTTTTTTGTGACGCTTACGAGCGATAACGCCGCGCTTAACACGAGCCATGAGTAACTTCCTCTATCTTAACCAGAATTAACGAACGCGCAGCATGCGCTCGACTTTTGCCACGTCAGACGGGTGCAGCAAGCTGGCACCGCGCAGTTGACGCTTACGCTTGGTCGACATTTTGGTCAGGATGTGGCTCTTGAAAGCGTGCTTGTGCTTGAAGCCGGAAGCCGTCTTCAGGAAGCGCTTCGCAGCACCGCTCTTGGTTTTCATTTTTGGCATGTTGGAACTCCGCATTCGAATAAAAATTACACAATAATCATCAGGCCTGCCGTGCCCGGGAGATTACTTCTTCTTTTTGGGGGCGATGACCATCATAAGCTGGCGTCCTTCCATCTTCGGATGCTGCTCAACGGTGCCATATTCCACGAGGTCCGCTTCGACCCGCTTCAACAGCTCCATGCCCAGCTCCTGGTGGGCCATCTCACGGCCGCGGAATCTCAGAGAGATCTTGGCCTTGTCCCCATCGCTAAGGAAACGTACCAGGTTGCGTAGTTTTACCTGGTAATCCCCTTCTTCCGTCCCTGGACGAAACTTGATTTCTTTGATCTGGATCTGCTTCTGGTTCTTCTTGGCTTCGTTGGCCTGCTTCTTCTTCTCGAAGAGGTGCTTACCGTAGTCCATCACCTTGCAGACGGGCGGTTGCGCGTCTGCAGAGATTTCCACCAGATCCAGCTTCGCTTCATCAGCGATACGCAGCGCTTCATCAATCGAGACGATGCCAATCTGCTCGCCGTCAGCACCAATTAACCGAACCTCGCGTGCCGAGATATTCTCGTTGATCGGGGCTTTCGGTGCAGTTCGTTTATCGTTTCTCATTTCACGCTTAATAATCTTTACTCCGATTCTTGGCGACCACGCCGGGAAACCGCTTGCGACAGCAGTTCAGTGAATTGCGCGACGGGCATCGAGCCCAGGTCTGCGCCTTCACGGGTGCGCACAGCGACGGTTTGCGTTTCGACTTCGCGATCCCCTATAACCAAAAGGTAAGGGACCCGCAGCAACGTATGCTCGCGGATTTTAAAGCCGATCTTCTCATTTCTCAAGTCCGACTTGGCACGGAATCCGCTACCGTTCAGGGCTTTTTCCACCTCGAGAGCGAAATCGGCCTGCTTGTCGGTGATGTTCATGATCACGGCCTGAGTCGGCGCAAGCCAGGCAGGGAACACACCAGCGTAGTGTTCAATGAGCATACCGATGAAGCGTTCGAACGAACCGAGGATGGCGCGGTGCAGCATTACCGGGCGAACTCGACTGTTATCTTCGGCGATATAGCTGGCATCCAGACGCTCTGGAAGGTTCGGATCGTACTGCAAGGTACCGCACTGCCAGTTACGGCCGAGGCAGTCGCGCAGGGTGAACTCGATCTTCGGACCATAGAACGCACCCTCGCCCGGCTGGTACTCCCACTCCAGGCCCGAGTCGTTTAGGGCGTCGGCCAGGGCACCTTCGGCGCGATCCCACAGCTCTTCGGAACCCACGCGCTTGGCCGGACGGGTCGACAGCTTCATGGCGACGTCGGTGAAACCGAAGTCCTTGTAGACGTCCAGGGTCAGCTTGATGAAGTCGGCGGCTTCCTTCTTGACCTGGTCTTCAGTGCAGAAGATGTGCGCATCGTCCTGCACGAAGCCACGCACGCGCATGATGCCATGCAGGGCGCCGGATGGCTCGTTGCGGTGGCAGGCACCGAATTCGGCCAGGCGCAGCGGCAGGTCGCGGTAGGACTTCAGACCCTGGTTGAACACCTGTACGTGGCACGGGCAGTTCATCGGCTTAACCGCGTAGTCGCGGCTTTCCGAGGCGGTGGTGAACATGTTCTCGGCGTAGTTGGTCCAGTGGCCGGAACGCTCCCAGAGAATACGATCGACCACCTGCGGGGTCTTGATCTCTTGGTAGCCGTTCTCGCGCTGCACTTTACGCATGTACTGCTCGAGCACCTGGTACACGGTCCAGCCATTGGCGTGCCAGAACACCATGCCCGGTGCTTCTTCCTGCAGGTGGAACAGGTCGAGCTGCTTGCCGATTTTGCGGTGGTCGCGTTTCTCGGCTTCTTCGATGCGCTGGATGTATGCAGCCAGCTGTTTCTTGTCAGCCCAGGCGGTGCCGTAGACACGCTGCAGTTGCTCGTTCTTGGCATCGCCGCGCCAGTAGGCGCCGCTCAGCTTGGTCAGCTTGAAGGCTTTGAGGAAGCGGGTGTTCGGCACGTGCGGACCGCGGCACATGTCGACGTACTCTTCGTGGTAGTACAGGCCCATGGCCTGTTCATCGGGCATGTCCTCGACCAGGCGCAGCTTGTAGTCTTCGCCACGCTGGGTGAACACGTCGATGACTTCGGCGCGCGGGGTCATCTTCTTGACGACGTCGTAGTCCTTCTCGATCAGCTGCTGCATGCGCTTTTCGATGGCGGCGAGGTCCTCGGGGGTGAAAGGACGCTCGTAGGCGATGTCGTAATAGAAGCCTTCGTCGATCACCGGGCCGATCACCATGCGGGCGGTCGGGTACAGCTGTTTCACTGCGTGGCCGATCAGGTGGGCGCACGAGTGACGGATGATCTCCAGTCCCTCTTCATCTTTAGGGGTGATGATCTGCAGGGTGGCGTCGTGGTCGATCTTGTCGCAGGCATCGACGAGCTTGCCGTCGACCTTGCCGGCCAAGGTGGCCTTGGCCAGGCCAGCGCCGATCGAGGCGGCGACTTCGGCTACGGATACCGGCTGGTCGAACGTGCGTTGACTGCCATCGGGAAGAGTAATAACGGGCATGGCGCCTCCTCTCCTAGTGGTGACCCCTACCAAAGGTCACGTGGGTTGGGATGAGCCAGTACAAGATCCGCCCTGCCTTTCCCGCGGGAAAGCCTGCCTCACAGTGGCAGAGACCTTTCGGCCTGCCAGGGACGAACCAGAGTGACTGGAAGGTAAAAGCTGCAAGCCGCAAGGGGCGAGCTGCAAGCCGGGCATGCTAGCACGCGGGTTGTGGGGTACACAGAAATATTTGGAAATTATGCCTTGGGAGGTGAACTCTTACGGAAAATTTCCTATCAGACTTTCTGAAGCAACCTACTCTTGATGAGACCATTAACCAAGGAGTGTCCGGTTATGCGACTTCAGTCCCTTCTGGCTGCCTGCGCCGCGAGCGCCCTGCTGCTGCCCCTGGCTGCCAACGCAGGCAATTTCCCCGCCGGCAAGGAAGCATCCTACATGGCACAGTGCCAACAAGTGGCGAGCGGCCAAGGCGTGGATGCGGCGACAGCCAAGAAGCACTGCGAGTGTGGTGCCCAAGCCATCAAGAAGAATTTCAACGACAAGGAGATCGAAGACCTCGACAGCCAGGACGGCGTAGACGCCAAGCTGATGCAGAAGGCCCAGCAGGTGGTCCAGGCCAGCTGCAAGCCAAAATAGGCCGGATTTTCCGGCGGTCCGTCGCATCTTTTGCCTTGGATCAACATCCTGCGAAGGTAATAGGCGCTAGATGCGAAGAATTAGACTATAGTGTCGTCGGTGCCACTGAAGCTTAGGCGACACTGCACCCCGATAAAAAATCATGTTTCTGGAGATTCACCCCATGTCCAATCGCCAAACCGGCACCGTCAAGTGGTTCAACGATGAAAAAGGCTTCGGCTTCATCACTCCTCAAGGCGGCGGCGACGACCTGTTCGTACACTTCAAGGCCATCGAAACCGACGGTTTCAAAAGCCTGAAAGAAGGCCAAACTGTTTCCTTCGTAGCCGAAAAAGGCCAGAAGGGCATGCAGGCTGCGCAGGTTCGTCCGGAGTAATTTTCGGATAGCTGCAAAAAAACCCGCCCTCGTGGCGGGTTTTTTATTGGGCGCCTGCCGAAACGAACAGCGCCCTGGGTCCGCAATGCCCCCTCCCCCCTCTTAGCCGACAAGCGCGGTGCCCCGACCTGGGCAAACCGTGATGAATTGCACATATACGCTCCTTCTTCCCGTTGGCACTCTGCATCGCAGCCCCGCCCCGGGTACCGACGACTGGTCCCGCGGCGTCTGTCCTGTCGACGAGCGATGGAGAGCGATACGTGGACATACTCGGTTGCGATGCCAGCACCCTGTCGGAAGCGATCAGACGCGGTGCGATCAGCTCGGCACAGGTGCTGGACACCTACTTCCAACAGATCGACAAGGTCAACCCGCAGATCAACGCGCTGATCCAGAGCAACCGGGAAATGGCCTACGAGCAGGCGGCCTGGATCGAGCGCAACCTGCCCCGACTGCAGCACAAACGCCTGCTTGGCGTTCCCTTCAGCGTCAAGAACACCTGCCACGCCCTGGGCTACAGCCCAGACAAGGGCTGCGCCGGCCTCGCCGGCCAGCCCAGCGAGACCGATGCCACCGTGGTGGCGCGCTTGCGCGGCGAAGGCGCGCTGATGCTGGGTTTGACCAATACCCCGGAGCTGAGCATCGGCTACGAGACCGATAACCTGCTCTATGGGCAAACCCGCAACCCCCATGACCTGAGCCGCAGCCCCGGCGGCAGCAGCGGCGGCGAAGCCGCGCTGATTGCCGCCGGCGGCTCGCTGCTGGGCATCGGCTCCGACGCCAGCGGCAGCCTGCGCGTGCCCGCGCACAACAGCGGCATTTGCACCTTGCGCCTGACCCAGGGCCGCGTGCCATTGACCGGGCACTTCCCGCTCGACTGCATGGGCATGTTCAGCCCATTCATCAGCTTCGGGCCCATGGCCCGAAGCATCGCCGACCTGCACCTGGCCGCGCCGCTGCTGGCCGGCCCCGATGGCCGCGACCCGCATGTCGCCCCAGTCCCCTGGCAGACCGCACCGGCGCAAGCGCTGTCGAGCCTGCGAGTGGCCTGGTATGCCGACGACGGCATCGCTACTCCCGAAGCGGACGTACGCCAGGCGCTTGGCCGCGCCGCCGACGCCCTGCGAGGCAACGTGGCGCGGCTCGACGAACGGCGCCCCGAGATGCTCGGACAGATCCAGGAACTGCTGGCCGACAGCATCCTGCTCGGCGGCGACGAGGGCCAATGGCTCACCGACCTGATCCAGCAACTGAACCTGCGCGAAGTCTCGCCGCTGCTGCGCGAATACCACGCCCTGACCCGTCGCAGCCGCCTCACGGTCACCCAACTGCGCGGTATCTGGATGCAGTTCGACCGTTGCCGCCAGGCAATGCTGCGGTTTCTCGACGACTACGACGTGATCGTCTGCCCCGTGGCCGCGACGGTGGCCAAGCACCACGGTCGCTCCTACGCCGAGGTCGGCGATTTCAGCTACTCGATCTGCTACAGCCTGGTCAACTGGCCGGTGGCGGTGGTGCCCGTGGGCCAGTCCCGCGACGGCCTGCCGATCGGCGTCCAGGTGATCGCCCGGCCCTGGCGCGAAGACCTCGCCTTGCAGGTGGCCGCCCATCTGGAGCAGCTGGCGGGCTGGCGTCTGCCGGACCTGGCCCAGGGCGCCTGAGCGCCCGTCCCCTCCCCCACGAATCAGCAGGTATGCCATGGAAGCGCTCGACAACCGTTCACTGCACAACCACGCCGGCCATCCCTTCACCCTGGTCGCCGCCACGCCCCTGCAAAGCCGCCTGCACCGTGTGCTCGACGTGCTCGCCGCGCCCTGGCTGCTGCCGCGGCGCTGGCGCAACTCGCGGGTGCTGCGCGACCGCACCCGCCCCTATCACTACATCGGCCAACTGGCGCGCCGCGCCGATGGCAGTTGGCGGCGCTACCTGCGCCTGCCGACCTTCGCCGGCGATTACCACGTACTGATCGGCGTCGCGGAGATCCGCGGGCTGATGCATCACCCGCGGATGGGTCAAGGCGAGCTGGTCGGCGACGGTCGGCAATTTCTGGTGATCGCCGACGCCCTGGGGCGTATGCGCCTGAGCAAGGAACGCCAGGACGCCAAGCAGAAGCGCAACATCATCGCCCACCTGGTCAGCGGCCCCGAACGCTTCATCCAGACCATGCGCAGCCTCAGCGAGCAGCGAGTGCGGGGCTGGTGGGAAGGCGCTCCGATCCTGCTGGTGAACCCCGAGCTGAGCGAGTTCACGGCCGAGGTGTACCTGCGCTCGGTGATGGACCTGCAAGGCCCGGTGGAGGGCGTGGGGCGCATGCTCGAGGAGCAAGTCGACCTGCTCGGCCAAGCGTTCGCCTACCACAAGCCGGCGCACTTCAACCGCCGTTTCGACGAACTCAAGCGCCAGCTGGTGGCGCGCATCGGCAACGACCCGGGGCTGCTCAACAGCACCGACTACACGCACCGCCTCAACGCCTACATCGACCAGCATTACCAGTCGCAGCAGGACGAGGCGTTCGCCACCGGCCTCAATGGCGCGGTGCTCGCCGGCTATGTCGCGCCGTTCCCGTCGTTCCTCGCCCTGGTCGACGAGCTGGGCCGCCATCGCCACTACCGACAGGCCCTGCGCGAGGAGCTGCAAACGCAAGGCCAGGACTACAGCGCGTATATTCGCCGCGACGACACCCTGCTCCACGCCTGTGTCCACGAAGTGCTGCGCCTGCACCCGGCGCAGCCGTTCCTGTTCCGCGCGGCCAGCCGCGACCTGCTGCTCAACGGCCATTTCATTCGCCAGGGCAGCGAGCTGGTGGCCGACATCTACCACGTGCTGCGCCTGCCCGAGCTGTGGGGCGAGGACGCCGCACGTTTCCGCCCCGAGCGCTTCCAGGAAGACCCGGAGCGTTATCGCCAACCGTTCCTGGCCTATTCCAGCGGACCCAACAACTGCACCGGGCAGATGTTCTCGCGCTACTCGCTCAAGGTGCTGCTGGCCGAACTGGTACGCGCCGGCGATTGGGAAGTCAGCGACGAGCCCCTCGAACACCACTTCCACTTCGCCCTGGCCATGAACCGTCCGGTGCGGATCCGTCTGAAGGAGAGGCACCATGATTGAGGTCCGCGCCAATCCGTACCAACGCCGGTTCTTCCTCGAGTGGCAACTGGCCCCCGACAGCACCCTGTACAACACCCCGCTGGTCTACCGGATCGCCGGCGAGCTCGATCTGCCGGCGCTGAACACGGCCCTGGCGCACTTCGTCAACCATTACTACAGCGCCTGCCTGGGACGTTTCGAACTGCGCGGCGAGACGCTCTGGCAAATGCCCGGGCAGCCCCTGACCGACGTCCTCGCGGTACGTGAGGTGGCCAGCGACCAGGCCCTGGACACGGCCATCGACCAAGTCCTGGCCCATGCGTTCGATCTGCAGGCAGGCCCGCTGTTTCGCTTCGAACTGCTGCGCCAGGGCGGCCAACAGCGCCTGGTGCTGAACTTTCACCACATCATCGCCGACGCCACTTCGGCCCTGCAGTTCGTCCAGGTGCTGGCCGACAGCTACCAGTGCCAGCGCGAAGACCGGCCACTGCCACTGCCGGAACCCCTGGCCAGGCCGCTGGACGCCAGCGCCAATGACGACGCCGATGTCGGCCACTGGTGCGCGCGCCTGGCCGGCCGGGCACTGAACGTCGAGCTGCCGCGCCAGCGCGACGCCCAAGGGGTAGCGCACGGGCTCGGCGCCTCGCACTACTTCGACCTGGATGAAACGCTGACCCGTACCCTGCGCCGTTATGCCCGCAGCCAGGGCGCCACGCCGTTCGTGGTGCTCGCCGCAGCACTGGCCGAAGTGCTGCATGGCTACAGTGGCGCCCGTTCGCTGGTACTGAACTATCCGGTGGATGAACGTCGTGCCGGCACCCGCCGGGTGCTCGGCTGCCACATCAACAACTACCCGTTGCCGGTCGAGATCAACCCTGGCGACAGTCTGCAGACCCTGGTCGGCGCACTGCGTGACGAGCGCAAGGCCGCGCGTGGTCACGCCCGCTTCACCCTCACCGAGGTGATGCGACATCTGCGCGCGCAGGGCCTGAGCGTCGAGCGGCCATTCAATGTCAGCCTGGTCGAGGCCTACTTCGGCGACGACCAACTGCTTCTTGGCGAGGCGATCCTGACGCCCCATGGCCTGGGGCGGCGCCAGGTGGTCGGCGACCTGGTGGTCGCTTATCAAGTCGAGGCGCAGCGTATCCGCCTGCGCCTGGACTACCCACTCGAGCGCTTCAGCACAGCCTTCGTCGAGCGCCTGGGTGCGAGCCTGGCGCACCTGCTGGCACAGGCCCTGGAGCACCCCGAGGCGCCACTCGACGCGCGCTGGCTGTTGCCCCCGACCATGGCCACGCGGCTGCAGGGCTTCGCCGGCGAATCCGGCAGCCACGCCATTGGCCAGGACGGTGTGATGCAGCGCTTCCTCGACCAGGTGCAGCGCCAACCCGAAGCTCCGGCCCTGCAATACGGTCAGGTCACCCTCGGCTATCGCCAGTTGGCCAGCGCCGCCTCGGCCCTGGCCGAGCGCCTTGGCGAGCAAGCCACGGCGGCATGCATCGGCGTCCACCTGCGGCGCAAGGACCAGGCCGTGATCGCCATGCTCGCGGTACTGGGCAAGAGCGCCGCCTACGTGCCGATCGACCCGGACATGCCCCTGGAGCGTCTGCGCGAGATCGTCGCCGACAGCGCCATGGACCTGCTGATCACCGATCAGGCGCTGCCCATCGACGTGCGCCAGCTGTGCCACTCGCCCCAGCCCGCCCGCGCCACGCCCCACCCGGTGACCTTGCAGGCGCCCAGGGCCGAACAGCTGGCGTACCTGATCTACACCTCCGGCTCCACCGGCAAGCCCAAGGGCGTGCGCATCGCCCATGGCGCCCTGGGCAACCTGGTCGCCGATTTCGTCGCCGACCTGGGCCTGGACGCCCAGGACCGGGTTCTTGGGGCCACCGCGATCGGCTTCGACATCTTCGCCCTGGAACTCTTCGGCGCGCTGACCTGCGGCGCCCGCCTGCAACTGATCGACGAGCAACTGCGCGAACCGGCGACCCTGGCCCACACCCTCGATGAACTGCGCCCCACGTTGTTGCAGGGCACGCCCTCGTTCTGGTCGCTGCTGGCCCTGGCCGGCTGGCGTCCCGCCGCCCCCGAACGGGTACGCCTGCTGTGCGGCGGCGAGGCGCTGTCGGGCAATCTGGCCGCTTACCTGCTCGGTTGCGCGCCCCACGTGGTGCAAGTCTACGGGCCCACCGAAACCACCATCTGGTCGACGCGCCAGCGCCTCACCGACGCTGGCCAGCATGCCCTGATCGGCCGCCCGGTCGGCGCCACCCGCTGCTATGTGCTCGATGACCACGGGCAGGCGCTGCCCTGGGGCGCCAGTGGCGAACTGTACATCGGCGGCGCCGGCCTGGCCGAGGGTTATCACCGGCGCGCGGCGCTCGACGCCGAACGCTTCCCGCTGCTCGACCCGCTTGGCCTGGAAGGCCAGCCGGCGCGCCTGTACCGCACCGGCGACCGGGTGAGCTGGGACGACCATGGCCGACTGGTCTACCACGGGCGCCTGGATTTCCAGGTCAAGGTGCGCGGCCACCGCATCGAACTGGGCGAGGTCGAGCATGCGCTGCACCAGTTGCCCGGCATCCGCCAGGCCGTGGTGCTGGCCTGGGACAGCGACGGCCAGACCGAACTGAGCGCCCATGTGGTGCCCCGCGACACTGGCCACGGCGACCCGGCCGCATGGCGCGCGGCGTTGCTGGAGCGGCTGCCCGCCTACATGGTGCCGCAGCGTTTCGAATGCCTGGCGCGTCTGCCGCGCTCGCTCAACGGCAAGGTCGATCGCCAGGCCCTGCAGCGCCCGCCACGCAGCGACCTGGTGGCCCAGGTGATGCCGCAGGGGCCAACCCAGGTACGCCTGGCGGCGATCTGGCAGACGCTGCTCGAGCTGCCGCAGGTCGGTGCCGAACAATCCTTCTTCGAACTCGGCGGTCATTCCTTGCTGGCCGCGCAACTGCTGGTGAGCATCGACCAGCAGTTCGGCGTACGCCTGAGCCTGGCCGACCTGCTGCGTCACACCAGCGTGGCGCAACTGGCCGCTCACCTGGACACCGCCGGGCAACGCACCGTAGCGGCCAAACCCACTAGCGTGGCCGAGCGTTTGCCGCTGTCCGCCACGCAACGCCAACTGTATTTCAGCGACCGCTACGACGAAGGTGGGCCGCAACGGTTCAACCTGAGCGTGGTGCAGCACCTCGACGGGCCACTGGATGTCGCCGCCCTGCAATGGGCCTGGCAGCAGGTCGCGGCACGCCATCGCCAACTGCACATGCGCATCGAGGCCAACGCCGAGGGGCTGTGGCAGGTCCACGACGCGGTCGCCGCACCAGCGCTGGTGCCGGTCGACGTGGCCCCCGAGCAACTGCCCGAACTGCTGCACCGGGCCCTGCGTGCACCGCTACCGCTCGATCGCGCACCGCTGTACCGCCTGCGTCTGCTGCGTCTGGGTACCCAGCAGCACGTCCTGTTGCTGCAGCTGCCACACCTGCTGGCCGACGGCTGGTCGTTCGACCTGTTGCGCCAGCAGTTGAGCCAGGCCTACAACGCCCGCCGCCGCGGCCAGCCACTGGCCGCCGTTACCGTCGATCAGCACTACGCCGAGGCCCTCGCCGAGCAGCAGGCCTGGCTGGACGGCGCCGATGGCCTGCGGGCGGTGGCTTTCTGGCGCGAGCTGCTGAGCGGCTACGAGGGCCTCGACCTGCCCCGCGACAGTGGCCTGGAGCAGGTCGGGGACGACGACGGCGCCCACTGTCATTTCGACCTGCCGCCAGCGTTGCTCGCGCGCCTGGAACGGCACAGCACGGCGCGCGGAACGTCACTGTTCTGCGTGCTGTACGCCGCCTATGCAGTATTGCTGGGCCGCTATTGCAACACCCGCGACCTGGTTATCAGCGTGCCATCGGCCAACCGTGGCGCCGGCAACGATCAGCTGCTCGGGCTGTTCACCAGCACCCTGCCGCTGCGCCTGCGCCTCGACGAGCAAGCCAGCTTCGGCCAGTTGCTCGCCCAGGTCACCCAACTCGCGCGCCAGGCCCAGGCCTGCCAGGGCGTACCGCTGGAAGCGATGGGCGAGGTCGCCGGCGACGGGCGCGTGCATCCCTGGATGCAGGCGGTCTTTACCCTGCAGAACGCCAACGAACAGCACACCCTGGCGCTGGACGACGTGCAGGCACGCTTCGTCGAGGTTCACGACGGCCTCGCCCGCTACCCGCTGTTCCTGTCGTTGCGCCGCCACCACGGCGGGCTGCGCGCCACCCTGGAGTATGACCCTGGGCGCTTCGCCGCCGCGCGCATGGCCCGCCTGGGCGAGCATTACCAGTACCTGCTGGAACAACTGCTGGAGACCGACGTGCCACTGCGCGACCTGCAACTGCTGCGCGCCGAACAGCGCCAGGCGTTGTTGCAGCCCGCGCGGATGCTGGCAAGCACGCCAAGCGCTTCGCTGGTCGAGGCGTTTGCCGAGGTGGCTGGGCGCATGCCTAAGCGAATCGCGCTGGAGGACGCTCACCGGCGCCTGAGCTACGCCGCGCTGCACCGCGCCAGCGACCGTCTGGCCCGGCGCCTGCGTCGACGCTACCGGCAACTGCACGGCCAGGCACTGGCGGCCGACACCCTGGTCGGCCTCTGCGCCGACCGTGGCATCGAACTGCTGGTGGGCATGCTGGGTATTCTCAAGGCCGGAGCCGCCTATGTCCCGTTGGACCCGGACTACCCCCATGCGCGCCTGGTCGCGGTGTGCCAGGACAGCGCCCTGAGCTTGCTGGTGGCCCAAGACGCGGCCCTGGCGCGCAGTGGGCTGCGAGGCATAGCGGCGGTGTCGCTCGACGACACGGACGACGACGCGCACGACGACCTGCCGCTCCCGCGCATCGCCCCGACGCAACTGGCCTACGTGATCCATACCTCCGGTTCCACGGGCACACCCAAGGGGGCGATGCTCAGCCATCACAACGTGATGCGCTTGTTCACCAGCAGCCGTGCGCTGTTCGAGTTCGACGAGCACGACAGCTGGTGCCTGTTCCACTCCTACGCCTTCGACTTCTCGGTATGGGAAATCTGGGGCGCGCTGCTGCACGGCGCACGCCTGGTGATCGTGCCACAGCCGGCCAGTCGCGATCCCGAGGCGCTGCGCGCGCTGCTGCTGGAACATGGCGTGACCGTGCTCAACCAGACCCCGAGCGCGTTCGTCCGGTTGCTTGCCGAAGACCTGCGCCACCCCGGCCACCTGCCCCTGCGTCAGGTGATCTTCGGCGGCGAGGCGTTGCAGGCCGGGGCATTGGCGCCGTGGTTCGACAAGTACGGCGAGCGGGTGCGCCTTAGCAACATGTACGGCATCACCGAGACCACCGTACACGTCACCCATGACGTGGTGCGCCGCGACGGGCTGGCCGGCAACGGCATCGGTCGGCCACTGTCCGACCTCGCCGTGCTGGTACTCGATGCCCACGGCCAGCTCTGCCCGCCAGGTGTCACCGGCGAGCTGCACATCGCCGGCGCCGGGCTGGCGCGGGGCTACCTCAATCAACCGGCACTCAGCGCCCGTGCCTTTGTCGAACGGCATGGCCTGCGCCTATACCGCAGCGGCGACCTCGGCCGCTGGCGGGAGGACGGCACGCTGGAGTACCAGGGGCGCAACGACCACCAGGTCAAAGTGCGCGGTTTCCGCATCGAACTGGGCGATATCCAGGCCGCGCTACTGCGCCTGCCGGAGATCGAAGACGCGGTGGTGCGCCACGACGCGCGCCGCGGCGTGCTGCAGGCCTGGTTCAGCGCCACCCGGCCATTGCCCCTGGCCAGCGTCCAGGCCCACCTGCGCGAACACCTGCCGGCGCACATGCAGCCCCAGCAACTGCGCCAGGTCGAACGCCTGCCGCTGACGGCCAACGGCAAGGTCGACATCGCCGCCCTGCGCGCCCTGGCGCCACTGGCGGCGGAGCGTGCCGAGCCAGGCCGGGCACCGGCCGGTGAGCGCGAAACGTTGCTTGCCGGGATCTGGCGCGAGGTGCTGGAACTGCCGCAGATCTGCGCCGACGACGACTTCTTCGCCTGCGGCGGCGACTCGCTGCGCATCCTCGATGTCCAACGCCTGGCGCGCGCGGCGGGCTATACCTTCAGCCCACGCCAACTGTACCGCCACCCGACCCTGGCGGCCCTCGCCGCCGAACTGGCGCCCTGGCAGGCACACTCTGCCGCCAGCAGTGCGCCGTTCGCCCTGCTCGACCCCGAACGCGCTGCGCTCGGGCGCCAGGCCGGCGACCAGGATGGATACCCGCTGACCGCATTGCAGGAAGGCATGCTGTTCCATTCCCAGGTCGAACAGGCGGCCACCTACCTGGACATCATGTCCTGCCGCGTGCGTGGCCCGTTCGACGAAGCGGCCCTGCGCGACGAGCTGCAGGCGCTGATGCGCAGCCACGCAGTGCTGCGCACGTTGTTCGCCGCCAGCGCCCAGGGCCACTGGCAGCGGGTATGCGCGCAACTGCCGCTGCCGCTGCAAGTGCAAGACCTGCGCGCGCTTGAGCCGGCCGCCCAGGAACGCTGGCTGGAAGCGTTCCACCGTGACGAGCTGCAACGCCCGCTGAACGGCGAGCAGGCACCGTTGTGGCGGGTCACCGCACATGCCCTGCATGGCGGCTGGTACCTGACCCTGACCTGCCACCACGCCATCCTCGACGGCTGGAGCGTGGCGCGCCTGTTTACCACCGTGCTGGACAACCTCGACCGCCGCCTGCAGGGCGAAGCGGCGCAGGCTGCGGCCTCGGCACTGGACTTCAGCGCCTATGTGGCTCGCGAACGCCGCTGGCGTACACAGGCCGAACTGGGTGCGTTCTGGCAAGCCACCTGCGACGGCCTGGAGCCTACCCTGCTGGCCGAGGCCCCGCGCCACGCGGAGGGTCACCTGCGGCGTCTCGAAGTGCCGCTGGACGCCGCCCTGGACACAGCCCTGCGCGACACTGCCCGCAATCTTGGGGTGAGCCTCGACCTGGTACTGCTGGCCGCCCACCTGCAGGCCTTGAGCCGTTTCACCGGGCGCCGCCGGGTCGCCTGCGGCATGCCCTCCCACGGGCGACTGGTGGAGGACGAAGGCCAGCGCATGCTTGGCCTGTTCCTCAACACCACCCCCTGCGTGGTCGCCCTCAGCGCCGACGAACCGCCACGTCAGTTGGTGCATCGTCTGCGCGACTACCGCGCCGGGCTCGGCGACGCCGCCCAGTACCCGCTGCGGGAAATCCTTCGCGAACGCGGCGGCGCGCTGTTCGACAGCCTGTTCAACTTCGTCCACTTCCATGTCTTCGACCGCCTGCGGCACCTGCGCCACCTGCAGGTCAGCCCCGGGCACTGCCACGAGCAGACCAACTTCACCCTGGTCAACCAGACCGGCATCGACCCCCACAGCGGCGCGCTGCGCATCGAGCTGGTACACCGTTGCGAGCAGTGGTGCGACGCCTCGGCGCAACGCTTCGCCCTGTACCTGCGCCAGGCCCTGTGCGACCTCGCCGAAGTAGCCCCGGACCGCGCCCTGCGCACGGCGTTGCAGGCCTTGTACCCGCCCGTGGCCTGGCAAGGCCGGGCCGACCAGGCCGCAGGCGGCGGCATGCTGCAGCGCTTCGCCGAGATCGTCGCCCGCCATGGCCAGCGTCCGGCCTTGCGCGGCACCGGTCAGGCACTGAGCTACGCCGAGCTCGATCGCTGGTCGGACAATCTCGCCCTGGCGCTGCTGGCTAGCCATGGCGCGAGCCTGGCCGGGCAGCGCATCGGCGTGTTCACCGCACCCGGCATGGCCACCATCGCCACCTTGCTGGCAGTGCTCAAGGCCGGTGCCAGCTACCTGCCGCTGGACCCTGGCTACCCCACCGCGCGCCTGCGCCAGTTGCTCGATGACGCCCGCCCGGCGCTGCTGGCCGGCGCGGTCATGGCGCTGGAAAGCCATGCTGCGCTCAACCTGCCGGCACGGGTCATCGACGAGGCGCCACTGCTGCAGGCGCCGGCCCAAGCGTTGCCGCCAGCGGACGCCAATGCCCTCGCCTACGTGATGTACACCTCCGGCTCCACCGGCCAGCCGAAAGGCGTGATGGTCGAGCAGGCCGGCATCCTGCGCCTGGTGGTGGAAGCCGACTATGTGCGCATCGGCCCCGGCGACGTGCTCGGCCAGCTGGCCACCCTGAGCTTCGACGCAGCCACCTTCGAGATCTGGGGGGCGCTGCTCAACGGTGCCACCCTGGCGCTGGCGCCGCTGGGTTGCGCCCTCGACAGCCCAGCGCTGGCCCGCTACCTGCACGAACAGGCAGTGAGCGTGCTGTTCATCACCACGCGCTTGTTCGACCGCCATGTCGCCGCCGGCCACGCTGCGATGTTCCGCGGCCTGCGCTACCTGATGATCGGCGGCGAAGTGATGGACCCGCTGAGCGTCGACCGGCTGCTGGCCTGCGCCGAAGGCTGCCCGCAACAGGTGTACAACGTCTATGGGCCGACCGAGAACACCACCTTCAGCACCTTCCAGCCCCTGGACCGCGAGTACCTGGCACGCGAGGGCGGTGCCATCGCCATCGGCCGACCGATCCGCGGCACCAGCGCCCATGTCCTGGACGAACGCGGCCTGCCTGCCGCCATCGATCAGGTCGGCGAGCTGTACCTCGGCGGCCTGGGCCTGGCGCGTGGCTACCTGAACGACCCGGCGCGCAGCGAGGCCGCCTTCGTCACCCTCGATCCAGGCGACGGCCTGGGCCCGCGGCGTCTCTACCGCACCGGCGATGCCGTGCGCTGGCAAAGCGACGGCAGCCTCGGCTATTGCGGTCGGATCGACCGCACGATCAAGGTCAATGGCTACCGGGTCAACCTCGGCGAGCTGGAAAACGCCGCCCGCCAGTGCGCCGGTGTCGAGCAGTGCTACGCCGTCGGTGGCCAGGGCCTGCTGCTGTACTTCAGCGGCACCACCGACGCCCCAACGCTGCGCCAGGCCCTGGCCAGCCAGCTGCCGGGGTACATGCTGCCGGCGCGGTTGATCGCCGTCGAGGCGTTCGAGCTCAACCGCAACGGCAAGATCGACAGCACTCGGCTGCCAGCGCCAGGCAGCATCAGTGCGCCGCCACGCAGCTTCAGCAACCCCAGCGAGCAGCGCCTGCAACAGATCTGGAGCGCGCTGCTCGGCCATGCCGAGATCGACGCCGAGGACAACTTCTTCGAGTGCGGCGGCGACTCGTTGCTGGCCATGCAGTTGCAGCAGCACATCAGCCTGGCCTTCGCCCGCGAACTGCCGGTGGTGGAGGTGTTCCGCCACCCCACACTGCGCAGCATGGCGCGCTTTCTCGACGGCGCCGCCAGCCAGGCCCGGCCCGACCACGACGAACAGCGCCGCGCCGCAGCCTTCAGCGCACGCCGTGCGCGCCTGACCACCTGAACGAGGAACGCAGCGATGACCCCCTCTCTGGATAACGCCGTCGCCATCATCGGCATGGCCTGCCGCCTGCCCTTCGCCGACAGCCCCGAACAGTTCTGGCAGGCCCTGGCCGAGGGCCAGGAAGCCATCGAGTCGTACAGCGACGAGCAGTTGCGCGAACGCGGCGTACAGGCCGAGCGCCTGGCCGATCCGCACTTCGTCAGGGCCGGCGTGGCGCTGCCGGGCCGGCAACTGTTCGACGCCGGTTTCTTCGGCTTCTCGCCGCGCGACGCCAGCCTGATGGACCCGCAGCAGCGCCTGTTGCTGGAGACCGCCTGGCACGCCTTCGAGCGCGCCGGCCTGGCGCCGGAGCGCAACGGCCGCGAGACCGGTGTGTTCGTCGGCGCCGATGCCAGCAGCTACTTCGTCAACAACCTGCTACCCAATGCCCAGGCCATGGCCGGCACCGACCCGGTGCAACTGCTCTACGCCAACAGCGGCAATGCCACGCAGATCGCCTACAAGCTCAACCTGCGCGGCCCGGCGCTGGATATCGCCACCGCCTGCTCCACCTCCCTGGTGGCGATCCACCAGGCCTGCCGCAGCCTGCTGCTGCACGAATGCGACATGGCCCTGGCCGGTGGCGCCTCGGTACAGGCCGCCGAGCAGCAAGGCTATCTGCATCGTCCCGACAGCATCCTGTCGCCGGACGGCCATTGCCGCCCCTTCGACCAGCAAGCCCGCGGTACAGTGGCCGGCCAGGGCGTCGCCCTGGTGCTGCTCAAGCGCTATGAGGACGCGCTGCGCGACAACGACCCTATCGAGGCGATCATCCGCGGCTCGGCGATCAACAACGATGGCGCACGCAAGGTCGGCTACACCGCCCCGAGCATCGACGGACAGGCCGCCGTACTGCGCCGGGCCCTGGCCATGGCCGGCCTGCAGGCGGCCGAGGTCGGCTACATCGAGTGCCACGGCACCGGCACCGCGCTCGGCGACCCGATCGAGCTGACCGCCCTCGACGAGGTGTACGGCGGCCAGCCACGCCCCAGCGACGCGCCGTGCTACCTGGGTTCGCTGAAGAGCAACCTCGGCCACCTCAATTACGCCGCCGGCGCCGCCGGCTTGATCAAGGCCGTGCTGTGCCTGCAGCAACGGCAGATTCCCGCCTCGCTGCACTTCACCCAACTCACCGACAAAGCCAGCCTCGATGGCCTGCAGGTCAATGCCCAGTTGCGCCCGTGGCCGGCGGCCGATCGCATCGCGCGGGCGGCGGTCAGCTCGTTCGGTATCGGCGGCACCAACGCCCATGTGCTGCTGCAAGCCGCGCCGCCGCGCCCCGCCAGCCAAGCCAGCGTGGGCCCACGGCTGCTGACCCTGTCGGCCAAGTCGGCCGCCGCCGTGGCGCGCAAGCAGGCGCAACTGGCCGACTGGCTGGAGCGTCACCCCGCAGCTGCGCTGGCGGATATCTGCCACACCGCCAACCGGCGCAGCCAGCAGGTGCAGCGCCTGGCGCTGGTGGTAAGCGACAGCGCCGAGCTGCTCGCCCGCCTGCGCGAAGGCACGCCTGCACGCCTGGCCGCACCCCCGCCAGCCGACCTGGTGCTGGTGCTGCGCGACGGTCCCGGCTTGGCCGAAGGCGTCGCGGCACTGGCCAGCCACTGCCGCCCGGTTGCCAGCGCCCTCGCCGCCAGCACCAAAGCCCTCGGCCCCGACCACGGCCCGGCGCAGCGTGGCTTCGCCGCCTTGCACGCCCTGGCCGGGTTGTGGCATGCCTGGGGCCTGCGCCCGCACCTGGTGCTGTGCGACGGCCTGGGCGAACTGGCGATGGCCTGCCAGGCCGGGCGCCTGACCCTGGACGACGCGGCGCGCCTGCTCGCCGGGCAAGCCAGCGCGGTGAGCGATGCCGGTGGCGAGCAAACCGCTCCGTGGCTGTCGAGCCTCGATGGCAAGCCGGTGAACCCCGCGCGCCTGCTCGATGCCGACTACTGGCGCCAACCGCGCGACAGCGCGCAGTTCGACGCCAGCCTGGCGCGCCTGGCCAAAGCGCCGGGGCATTGCCTGGTGGATGCCGCGGCACTGCCCTGGCCACAGCCCTGCGCCGCCTGTTTGGACAGCGCCCAGGCGAGCCTGCACCAGCGACTGCTCGACCTGGCCGGACAGCTCTGGATCCGCGGCGTCGCCGTCGAACTGGACGCCCTGCACGATGGCCAGGGCCAGCGCGTAGTGCTGCCGGGCTATCCGTTCGAGCGCAGCCGGCACTGGATCGACGCACCGCGCCAGGCCGTGGCTGGACAAGCGCCGACCCACAGCGCCGGTGACACGGCGCTGCCCGAGGTGTTGCCGCGCAATGAACTGGAACGCGAGATCGCCGGTTTCTGGTCGGAGCTGCTGGGCATCGAGCGGATCGGCGTCACCGAGGACTTCTTCGACCTCGGCGGCCATTCGCTGCTGGCGACCCAGCTCAATGCGCGCATCCATCAGCGCTTCGGCATCGAGTTGAGCCTCGAGGACCTGTTCGACCACCCCACCGTGGAAGCCACCGTGAACCTGCTGCTACGCAGCCAGGACACGGTGAGCGACACCTCCCACTGACCCTCGCAAGGACGCTTACATGGTGATTTCCTCTCCCGCCGACCTGGTGTTCGACGACGTGTTCCTGGAGCTGCACGAAGTCCTCCCCCAGGCACCGGTGTTCGTCAAGCTCGAAGGGTTTTCCCTCAGCGGCTCGATCAAGGTCAAGCCAGCTCTGCGCATGGTCGAGCGGCTCGAGCTCGAAGGCCGCCTGGGGCCCGGCAAAGCCCTGGTGGAAAGCTCCTCGGGCAACCTCGGCCTGGCCCTGGCAATGGTCTGCGCCAGCAAGGGCTACCCGTTCATCTGCATCAGCGATCCGAACATCTCGCCGCAGACCGCCAAGCTGATCCGCGCCTATGGCGCGCGGCTGGTGATAGTCGAGCAGCGTGACCGCAACGGCGGCTTCCTCGGCAGCCGCATCGGCCTGATCGAACGCATGCTCGGCGAAGACCCGAACCTGGTCTGGACCAACCAGTACGGCAACATCAACAACGTCGAGGCGCACATGCTCAGCACCGGGCCGGCGATCCTGCGGCAATTTCCCCAACCCGACCTGGTGTTCGTCGGCGCCGGCACCACCGGCACCCTGGCCGGGGTCTCGCGCTACCTGCGCGAGCATTCGCCGCAGACCCAGGTGATCGCGGTCGACAGCGTCGGCTCGGTGACCTTCGGCCAACCCTCGGGGCCGCGCCATATCCCCGGCCTGGGTACCAGCCAGGCGCCGCAGATCCGCCATCACTGCCACCACCACCAGTTGCTGATGGTGCCCGAGGCAGAGGCCGTGACCCTGTGCCACGACCTGGCTCGGCGCGGCATCCTGCTCGGCGGCTCCTCGGGCACGGTGCTGGCCGGCGTGCGCCGCCATGCCCGGCATATCGCCCCCGGCGCCTGCGTGGTGGCGATCGCCCCTGACCTCGGCGACCGCTACGTCGACACCCTCTACAACCCCGAGTGGGTCCACCGCCACTTTCCCCACCTGCAGGCCGGGCAGCCCGTCGCGGCCGCCGAATCATGCGCCTGAGCCACCCGGAGAAACCCATGGACAAGCACCACCCGCCCGCCCTGTCGCTGCTCGGTGCCGAGCCCATCGAAGCCTGGCTGCAGGCCAATCCCGGGCGCCTGCTGGAACTGGTCGCCCAGGCCTACCTGGACGCCGCCGAAGGCCGTGCCGGCAACCCCGACAGCCACTTCCTGCGGTTCGCCGACAGCGACCGCAACCGCATCATTGCGTTGCCCGCGGTGCTCGACGATGCGCAGCCGATCGCCGGCCTGAAATGGATCGCCAGCTTCCCGGAGAACACCCACCACGGTCTGGACCGCGCCTCCGCGCTGATCATCCTCAACGACCGTCACACCGGCTATCCACTGGCCTGCCTCGAAGGCAGCCTGATCAGCGCTGCGCGCACCGCGGCCTCGGCGGTGCTCGGGGCGCGCTGCCTGCACCCCACGCCTGGGCATAGCGCCGCGTTCGGCGTGGTCGGCTGCGGGCCGATCGCCTGGCGCACGCTGCGTCTGCTGCAGCAGGCGGGCTGGGCGCTGGAGCAGATCCATCTGTGCGATCTGGACCCTGCGCGCGCCGAGCGCCTGCGCCAACACTGCCAGGCCGTGGGCCTGCCTGCCCAGGTGCGGCCGCTGGAGCGGTGCGTGCGCGACAGCGACCTGCTGCTGTTCGCCACCTCGGCGGTGCGCCCGGGCATCGACCAGAGCGCCTGGTTCGAGCACGCCCCCACCGTGCTGCACCTATCACTGCGCGACCTGGCCCCTGGGGTGATGCTGGCAGCGCAGAACCTCGCCGACGACGTCGGCCACTGCCTCAAGGCCGCCACCTCCCTGGAGTTGGCCTGGCGCCAGGCCGGCCACCAGCGCTTCATCGCCGGTGACATCAGCCAGGCATTGCGCGGCCAGATCACCCCGGATCGGACTCGGCCGCGGATTTTCTCGCCCTTCGGCATGGGCGTGCTCGACCTCGCCGTGGCCAGGGCCATCCACCACGACTGCGCGGCCCAACCGCACCTGCGGGTAGCGGACTTCTTCCCCCGGCCCTACCAGGCTGACCAGGCATGAGCGCCACCACCAGCAAAGGGATGTGACGATGAACCCATCAGAGCAGGATCCACAGCACCGCGCCGAGCCCGCGCCAAACCTGGCGCAACGTCGTCGACGCGGCCCGGGCGGGCTGCAGGCCAACGCGGCGCCGCCGTGCCTGTCGGCCGCCCAGCAACGGCTCTGGCTGCACCAGCGCCTGGAGTCGGTCGGCGGCCTGTACAACATGCCGTGCGCCTTGCGGGTGCGCGGCGCCATCGATGTCGAAGCGCTGCGCCAGGCGATCGAGCTGCACGTGCAACGACACGCCGTGCTACGCACACTGATCGAGGACCGCGACGGCCAGCCGCAGGCGCGCTGCGAACCCCTGGCGCGCCTGGAATTGCCGATCCTCGAAATGGCCGACGAGCAGCAGGCGCTAGATTGGTTGCGCGGCGAGGCCGACGCGCCGATCGACCTGGGCCAGGCGCCGCTGCTGCGCACCCACCTACTGCGCCTGGACAGCCGCCATCACCTGCTGTCACTGACCGTACACCACCTCGCCTGCGACGGCTGGTCGATCGGGGTGATGCTGCGCGAGATCGGCCAGGCCTACGAGGCCCTGAGCCAGGGCCTGCCGGCAGCGCTGCCGGCGCTGGCCGTGCAGTACGCCGACTACGCCCACTGGCAGCGCGAATGGCTGGACGGCAGCCGGGTCGAGCACCAGCTGGCGTTCTGGCGCGAGCGGCTGGCCGACGCCCCGGCGCTACTGGCCCTGCCCCTGGACCATCCGCGCCCGGCACAGCAGTGCTACAGCGGCAAGACCCTGCGCCTGGCCCTGCCCGCCGAGCTGAGCACGCAACTGCGTCAGTTCGCCCGGGCCCAGGGGGTGACGCCCTACATGTTGTTGCTGGCAGTGTTCAACATCCTGCTGGCACGCTACAGCGCCAGCGAGGACATCCTGGTCGGCTCGCCGGTGGCCAACCGCTTCCCGCAAGAGACCGAGGCGCTGGTGGGGTTCTTCGTCAACACCCTGGTAATGCGCAACCAGCCGCGCGCCGAACTGACCTTCGAGGCCTTCCTGCGCCAGGTCAAGCAGCAGGCTCTGGCCGCCTATGCCCACCAGGACGTGCCGTTCGACCGCGTGGTGGAGGCCGTGCAACCGCCGCGCAGCAGCAGCCACGCACCGTTGTTCCAGGTCGAATTCGTCCTCCAGCAGGCCCTGGCCCGGCGCTTCGCCCTCGGCAGCGCCAGCGTCGAGCCGTTGCCACGCGCCAGTAGCTTCACCAAGTTCGACCTGACCCTGGCGCTGGAGGACAGCCCTGGCGCGATCACCGGCCAGATCGAATACAACGCGGCCCTGTTCGACGATGCCTTCGCCCAGCGCATGGTCGGTCACCTGCGTACCCTGCTGGTCTCGGCCATGGCCACGCCGCAGGCGCGCCTGGCCGACCTGGAGATGCTCGACGACGACGAAAAGACCTGCCTGCGCCGCTGGGGCTGCGCCGAGCATGACCCCTTGCCCGATCGCCACCTGCTCACCTGGCTGGCCGACTGGGTGGCGGTCCAGCCCGACGCCATCGCCATCGAACACCTCGACCAGCGCCTGAGCTACCTGGAGCTGGATCGCCTGGCCAACCGCATCGCCCATGCCGTGCGCCGCCAGGGCGTGGCCAAGGGCGAGCGGGTGGCGCTGTTCATGAGCCGTGGCTGCCACTACCTGGCGGCCATGCTGGCGCTGTTCAAGCTGGGCGCGCCGTTCGTTCCCTTCGATCCGGACCAGGGTGCCGAGCGCAACGGGCGCATGCTGCAGCGCAGCGCACCGGCGCTGATTCTCTGCGACCCGGCATGCGCACCGGCGCTGGAATACCTGCAAGCGCCCTGCCCGGCCCTGTGCCTGGAGCCGGCCAGCCTCGAACGCCAGCCCACCGACTGGCCCTACGCTCCCGCCAGCGGGCTGGGCGACACGGCCTACATGATCTTCACCTCCGGTTCCACCGGCGAGCCCAAGGCGGCCATGGTCAGCCACCTGGGGATGGTCAACCACCTGCTGGCCAAGGCCCACGACCTGAAGCTGCGCGGCGACGACTGCGTGGCCCAGATCGCCGTGCAGACCTTCGACGTGGCGGTGTGGCAGTTCCTCGTCGCGCTCCTGCCGGGCGCGCGCACCCGCGTGCTTACCGGCCTGCAGGCGTGGGAGCCACAGGCGTTGTGGGAGCAGCTGGAGCGCTGCCAGGTCAGCGTGGTCGAGACGGTGCCTTCGCACCTGGAGCTGCTGCTCGACGAACACCAGCGTCGACCCCACGCACTACCCCGGCTGCGCTGGATGATCAGCAACGGCGAGCCGCTGGCCACCGCCCTGGCGCGGCGCTGGTTCGAGCAATGCCCGGATACCGCGCTGATGAACGCCTACGGCCCCAGCGAGTGCTCCGACGACGTCACCCACCTGTGCCTGTACGCCGCGCCAGCCGCCACCGTGCCGTACCAGCCGATCGGCCGCCCCATCGGCAACGCTCGCCTGTACGTGCTCGACGCCCACCTGCGACGGGTGCCGTGCGGGGTCACCGGCGAAATCCATATCGGTGGCCTGTGCGTCGGCCAAGGTTACTTCGCTGACCCCGGACGCAGCGCCGAGCGGTTCATCGACGACCCGTTCGACAGCCAGCCCGCTGCTCGCCTGTACAAGACCGGCGACCTTGGCCGCTGGGACGCCACCGGCCAGTTGCACATGCTCGGCCGCTGCGATTTCCAGCTGAAGATCCGCGGCTGCCGCATCGAGGCAGGCGAGGTCGAGGCGGTGCTCCGCCGGCATCCGGCGGTCGAGCAGAGCCTGGTCATCGGCGCCAGCGACGGCAACGGCCAGCAGCAACTGGTCGCCTACGTGATCGCGCCACAACGCCCGGCGCCTTCGGCGCAAAGCCTGCGGGCCTTCTGCCGCCAGCACCTGCCCGACTACATGGTGCCCGCCGCGATCTGCCTGCTGGATGCCTTCGCCCTGTTGCCCAACGGCAAGATCGACCGCGCCGCGCTGCCGCCGCTGGCCAGCTTCGCGCCGACCGGCGAGGTGCCCTACCGCGCCCCGCGCGATCAGCGCGAGGCACGCCTGGCGGCGATCTGGGCCGAGTTGCTGGGGCTTGAGCGCGTGGGTATCGACGACAGCTTCTTCCTGCTTGGCGGCCATTCGCTGCTGGCCGTGGAGCTGACCAGCCGCTGTCGCGAAGTGCTTGGCCAAGGGCTGGAGATACGCCACCTGTTCAGCCATCCGAGCATCGCCGAACTGCATGACTACTGCGCCCAGGCGCTGGAGGAAAGCGCATGACCCCGCAAGCCCTGGCCCCAAGCCAGATCCCCGAGTGGTTCGCCTACCAGCTGGCACCGGAAAGCGCGGTCTACAACGTCAGCTTCAACCACTTCTTCCTCGACCGGGTCGACCGCGCCGCGTTTCTCGCCGCCTGGCAGCAGTTGCTCGCGCGTCACGACGTGTTCCGCCTGCGCCTGGGCTACGCCGACGGCCGGCCCTGCCAGTACCTGGGCGAACCCCAGGTACTCGACCCGGCGCGGCTATTCATCGAACGCACCAGCCTGCCTGCGGAGCAGGTGCTGGCCGAACAGCAGCGACTGGCCCGGGAGTACGCCCTGGCCCCGTTCGACTTCGCCAACGAGGTGCTCTATCGCCTGCACCTGGTGGCCTACCCAGGCGACGAGTTCCAGCTGATCTTCACCGTCCACCACATCATCTGGGACGAGACCAGCACGCTGAACCTGATCCGCGAATTCGCCACGCTTTACGGCGCCGCCTGCCAGGGCCGGCAGGCGCAGCTGGCGCCGCTGCGCGGCAGCTTCCTCGACTACGCCAGACGCTGCAACGATGCCCTGCACAGCGGCGAACTCGAGGTACACCGGCAATACTGGCTGCGCCAGTTCGCCGACCTGCCGGCGCCGCTGGAGCTGCCTACCGATCGACCGCGACCGGCAGTCCAGACCTACAACGGCAACACCGTCAAGACCTGGCTGCCGCGGGGCCTGGCGCGCGACCTGGGACGCTTCTGCGCCAGCCGCAACAGCACCCCGTTCATGTTCCTGCTGAGCGTGCTGGACCTATACCTGCATCGGATCTGCGGGCAAGACGACCTGGTGCTCGGTTGTCCGATAGCCGGGCGCTCGCCCCAGGACCAGGACAGCCTGGGCTGCTATGCCGTACCCATGCCGATCCGCACCCGCATCGTCCCCGGCATGACCTTCGCCACCTTGTTGGAACAGGTCGCCAGCACCGTGATGGAGGCGTTCGAACACTACCGTTACCCCTGCGTCAACGTGATCGAAGCCCTCGACCACCACAAGGATCTGTCGCGGCCGAAGCTGTTCTCGGTGATGGCCGGGGTGCAGAACGACAAGTCGGACTTCGTCAGCGTCGACCTCGGCCAGGGCCAGCTCTATCCGAAGGAAGTGTTCGCCGCCGAAAACCACGGCGCCCGCTTCGACCTGGCCATCGGCCTCGATCCGGTAGGCAGCGACGTGAAGCTCTTCTGCACCTACAACAGCGACCTGTTCGACGGCGACACCGTCGAGCGTTTGCTGGACAGCCTGCAGACGCTGTTCCAGGCCACGATCGACGACCCACACCAGCCTTTGCCGAACTACCCGTTGCTGTCTGCCGAGGCCGCCCGACAGGTGCTGCAGGACTTCAACCCACCTGCACCGAGCGGCGCCCCCGTGGTCGGCACCGTGCTCGAGCTGATCGAGATGCGCTGGCGCCAAGCGCCCGGCGCCGCAGCCCTGGCCAGCGCCCACGCTAGCCTTGACCAGGCGGCCGTGGCCGCTGAGGTCGACGGCCTGGCGCGCCAACTGGTCGCCAGCGGCCTAGGCGCCGGCCAGGCGGTGGGCGTGCTGCTCGACGGCGGCGCCGAGGCGGTCATCGCCCTACTGGCGGTACTCAGGCTCGGTGCCCTGTACGTACCGCTGCACCCGGACTGGCCACTCAATCGCCTGCGCGCGGTAGCCGACCAGGCAGGGCTGGCGGCCTTGGTCAGCCGTGAGGCTCAGGGCGAACAAGCCCTCGCCCTGGGCGTACCGACCCTGTTCATCGAGCGCCTCGCGCGCCAGCCAACGGGGCAGCCACGCCTGGCCAGCCAGGCCAACGCCGGGCAACTGGCCTACTTGCTGTTCACCTCTGGCACCACCGGCCAACCGAAGGGCATCCCCGTGCATCACGCCGGGTTGCTGGCGCTGATCGAGGCGACCCAAGCCAGGTATGCGCTGCAGCCTGGCGAGCGGATGCTGTTCTGGACCGCGACGACCTTCGACGCGTCGCTGCTGGACATGCTCTGGCCGCTGTGCGCGGGCGCCGAAGTGGTGCCCTGGCCGCCCGGGCTGGCGCGTACCGCCGAGCACCTGTTGCAGGTGCTGGAGAGGCAACGCATCGCCGTGCTGCAGATCGTGCCGGCGATGCTCGAGGCATTGGTCGAGGCGGCGCGGCGCGCGGGTTGCCGGTTGCCGGCGCTGCGCCTGATCATCTGTGGCGCGGCGGCCCTGCACCGCTCGCTGGCCGAGCGCACCCTGGCCACCTTCGACTGCCGCCTGGCCAATCATTACGGCCCTACCGAAGCCACCGTCGATGCCCTCTGGCACGACTGCGCGCAACCTTGCGCCGACGAACGCGTGCCCATCGGCCGCCCGCTGCCGCATGTGCAGGCGTTCATCCTCGACCGTCACGACCAGCCCCTGCCGATCGGTGTGCCCGGCCAGCTGTGCCTGGCCTCCGCCGGCCTCAGCCCTGGCTACTGGCAGGCGCCGGAGCAGACCCGCCAGGCCTTCTTCGACAAGGCCCTGCTGCCGGGCGAGGCGCCCTTGCGGCTGTACCGCACCGGCGATCTCGCGCGCTTCGACGCCGAGGGCCAGGTGCATTACATCGGCCGCCTCGACCATCAGGTGAAGGTACGTGGCAATCGCGTCGAGCTGGGCGATATCGAATCGGCGCTGGCCAGCCACCCCGACGTGGCCCGCGCCGTCGTTACCTGGCAAGAGGAAGACGCTGGCCGGTTGCGCGCCTTCGTCGAGCTACGCGAGCGCCAGGTGGCGCGCATCGAAGCCCGCGGCCAGGTGCTGCGGCAATTCAGCGTGGCTCAACGCCCGGAACTGCGGGTACACATGAACCTCATCCATCAGGGCACCTGGCCGCGCTACTTCGCTGGCAGCCAGGTGCTGACGCAGCACTGGCAATCGCTGTACAGCCTGTTCCCGCACTACCAGTTCTGCCTGGTAGACGATACCGACCAGGTTGCCTGCGTGGCCAACGGCGTCCCGTTGTACTGGGACGGCCAGCGCCAGAGCGTGCCCGCCGGCTGGGATGCGGCCCTGCAGCTGGCCCTGCGTCAGCATCAGGCGGGCATCGCGCCGAACACCGTGGTCGGGTTGGCCGGCATCGTCGCCGAACACTGCCAGGGCCAAGGCCTGGCCAGCACCCTGGCCAAGGGCTTCCGGGCCCTGGCCAGGCGCCATGGGCTTGAGCACTTCCTTGGCCCGGTGCGACCAGTGGGGATGCCTGCGGGGATGCCCGTGCAGCAATGGGCCGAGAGCCGCGACGAGCGTGGTGAGCCCCTGGACTTCTGGCTACGCGTCCACCTGCGCCTGGGCGCTCGCGAACTGGGGGTGGCGCTGGAGTCGCAGCGCATCGAGGGCAGCCTGGCGCAATGGCGGGAATGGACCGGCGCGCAGTTCGAGCACGCCGGCCCATGTCAGGTCGACGAGGCGCTACAGGCAGTGGAGGTCGATCTGGCCAATGATCGCGCCTGTTACCACGACCCCTCGATCTGGGTCGGCCACAGCGGCTTGCGCGAGCCTGCGCCGCCCGCGCCCCTCTGCGACCCGGCGGCGCTGCGCCAGCACCTGGCCGAGTGCCTGCCCGCCTACATGCTGCCCGACGAGTTGCTGATCATCGCCAGGCTGCCCCTGACCGAAAACGGCAAGCCCGACCTGCACCGCCTGCAACACCAGGCCTTGCCTCACGACGCCCCGGCGAGCCTGGCCAGCACCCCGCTGCAACAGCAGTTGCAGGTGTTGTGGCAACGCCTGCTGGGCGCCGACGGCTTCGGTATCGACCATGACTTTTTCGCACTCGGCGGCCAGTCCCTGAAGGTCATCGAGATGCTCGCCGCCGTCGAGCAGGCGCACGGTCGCAAAGTGCGTCTGCAGGCGTTCTACCGCCAACCCACCATCCGCCATCTGGAGCAGTTGCTAAAGGACCAGGAGCCGACATGTTCGAAATGACCCGACACCACCTGCGCCAGGTGCGCTACCGCTGGCTGAGCTGGCGCGCCGACCCCTTGTACCTGCTGTTCGAGCGCATGTACCGCTGCGACCCCGGCGCCCTGCCCACGGTCACGCCGCACCCGAGCCAGCGCGGTTTCCTGCTGACCCAGTTCATCTGCGCCGACTTCGTCCAGTACCGCGGCCGCGAGATCGCCTTCTTCAACCCGCGCCAGGTCGCCGTGTACTGGCTGCCCGGCGCGGCGCACAGCGGTGGCGGCCATGTCGCCGACGGCGACTACGAGGTGACCGTCGCCGGGCACGCGGTACGCCGCCCGGTGCGTTTGCAGGTACGCAAGGAGGCCCAGCACACCTCGATCCGCGCGGTGGCCAGCGGCGCCCGGCATGCCGATCGGGTCCAGGGCGGCTTCATCGCCTTCGCCATCATCGCCCGCGAGTTGCGTTGTCTGACTCTGCAGTGGCTGGAGCAGTTGCCCCGGCGCCTGGCCCAGGGCACTGTCGGGCAAGACTGGCGCCAGGTGCTGGAACAGGCCACGCAACTGGTCGGCGAGCGTGCAGTGCAACGCCAGGCCGAACGCCTGCTGCACGACGGTGCGGCGCCATGACGCGCGCCGAATTCAAGGCCCTGGCACGGCGGGAGCGGGCCAACGTGGTCAGCCTGCATCAGCGCGCGTTACGCAGTGATCCGGCAGCCGTCGGCGCGCTGCTGGCCGGTTTCTACGCCCCGGATTCGCCGCTGTGGCCGCACGCCGCCTGGCCGCGCGACCTCTGCTCAGGCCCCATGGGCGAGGGCTGCATCGGCGGCCACGGCGCGACCCGCTATCGCCTGGAGCGCTACGTGCCGGGCGAGCAAGCGCTGTTCCGCTTCATCGCTCCCCGGGGCTACCGGGGGGTGCATGGCTTTCGCATCCAGGCCCTGGAGGACGGACGCACCTGCCTGAGCCATTTCACCTGCCTGCGTCTGAGCCGGTATCACCGGCTGATGTGGCACCTGCTGGTGCGCTGGGTGCATGACGCGCTGATCGGCGACCTGCTCGATGGCGCCGAACGCCACCTGTGCGCCGGAGTGCGCCGGCAGCGCCGCTGGAAGTGGCGGGTACACCTGATTCGTCATGCGCTGGGAGGCGCGCGTCTGCTGGCTGAAGCGGCCGGCCTGAAAAGGAGGAACCACCATGCAAGCCATTGAGATCCGCCCGCAGTGGGCGGTCAACGACCTGTGCAAGGTCATCGTCGGGTTTCGCAACTACAGCACCCACGCCACCCGCTCGCGCTACGTGTCGTTCGCCGTCCTCGAGCAGCCGCGCATGTGCGAGTTGCTGGTGCGCCTGGCCCGCGGCCAGGTCGACGGCGAGGCCGTGCGAGACTACCCGGAGCACCTGTTCGAACAGCTGATCGACTACGGCTTCCTCGCCCCGCTCGACCGCCTCGGCTGGCGTGGCCAGGCCCGCCGTCTGTGGCGCGTGCTCGACAGCGGGCGCCTGCGCCGCGTGCCGTTCCGCGGGCGCGACTATCATGTCACCTCGCTGGTGTTCATGGCGTTCTACACCCAGCGTCCCGGGCAGTTCCTCGAAGAGCGGGTGATCCTCCCCGCCTGGTCGCCACGCTATGCCGAACACGCCTTGCGCATCGCCGCCAGCGGCCTGGACGAGCCCGGCTACCGTGCGTTGCCAGGCCGGGTAAGGCGGCGGCTGGACAAGCACGGCCTGGTCACGGCGATCGAGCGCCTGCCGCGGCGCGAGCGCTTCCTTGCCGAACGCTGCCAGCTCGACCAGGCCCTGTTCGACGAACTGCCGGACTACTATCGCCCGACGCTGCAGGACAGCGACCTCGGCGGTCATGGCCTGACACTGGTGCCGGGCCTGTACGAGCGCTTCGAACAGATACCCGACGCCCTGCGCCGCCAGGTGGTCGACCCCGACTGGGCGCAATCCTGCGCGCCGACCCTGTGGCTGGAAGACCCGGTCAAGGGCATCGTCGCCATGCGCTGGCTGACCGCGCAACAGCGCCAGGCCCTGGCCGCGCTGCGCGAGGGCCGCTTGACGCCGGCGACTCTCGACCCGGTCACCCGTACGCTGTTCCTGCAAGCCGGCATCCTGCACGATCCGACCACCCTGGCCGTGCGCCGCGAAGCCTGGCAACGGCACCTGCGCACCTTGAGCGCGCGCATGGCCGAGGATGGTTGCGTGACCTTCGAGCAGGTGCTGCCGCCCCTGGAGCTGGCGATCGCCCGCCGCTACCTACGCTTCATGATGGAAGGGCGCTTCCTGCTGCTGGACCGGGTCAACGGCAAGACCGAGCAACGCTTCTGGTGCCACCGTGACGCGTTCACCTTCTATTTGCATGGCATGGTCTGCACGTTGCTCAACCAGTTTTTGTCCAGGCCGGTCAAGCCAGGCCACAACGCCCTGACCATCTACCAGGACGGCGCCACCCTGCCACGCCATCAGGACGATGTACGGGCGTTCGCCTGGGTCATGTCGCTGCCCATCGAAGCCCGCCCGGAGCATGACCGCCAACTGGCCTGGCCGATCTGCGTGGAAACCCCGCGCCAAGTTCACCAGGCGCGCCTGCTGCCCGGCGACGGTCAGTTGATCGACCCACAGATGCCCCACTGGCGCGACAAACTCGAACAGGGCCGCCTGGGCATTTTGTTCCTGTGGTTCGTGCCTGCCGACTATCGCGGCTTTGTCAATGGCAGCTGGGTGGCGTGAACCAGCCCCTTCGCCCCCGGCCATGCCGGGGGGCGAACGCTCGTTAAACTACCTGTTTAATAAATTCCACTTCTACAAGAAACTTCAGAAATTTATTTACACCGCAAACTTTGCTGATGAAGCAGGGTCATAACCTCTCTATACTTTCTCTTTGCCAGCGCCGCCTGTCCGAACTAGGTATCAACCTCTAGCCTGGTTCCAGGGTATGATTTTTCAATATCAAGGAAGAATCACCATGATCCGCAAGCGACTTGATTCATTGCCCAGCCTCCCTTCTCCCAGCCCAACAGGCACTCCCCCTTTAGGTTACGCGCCGCCCGCTCGCCGAGCGTAGCCACATGCCCAGGCATACCAGAGCCTGCGCCGGCCTCGCCGGCACAGGCCGCCATCGCCTTAGGTTCACCCCGTGACGGTGACGAGGATTGCAACGATGCACTTTCAGACAGTAAAAAGAATATTGCTCGTGGAAGATCATCCCTTGGTGGCCGACGCCACCCGAACACTCTTATTGAAGATGGACAGCTCGCTGAATGTATTCATTTGCGACAGTGCGCCCAGCGCCATCGAAACTTTCAAAGATCAACATGACTGGTACCGGATATTACTTGATATCAATGTGCCGCACGCCTGTGGGCTGTCCTTGGTGAGAACTTTTCATCGCTTGGGCGTGGCGCAAAAATGCGCGGTGGTGACGGCCAGCCACAATCAGGACTGGAGCCAACAGGCCCAGGCCATGGGGCTGCTTGGCTATGTGGTCAAGGCCGCCAACCTGGAGGACTTCACCACCGCCATGCGGCAGATCCTGCAAGGGCACAGGACTTTTCCGATCAGCGACGACCACGCCCCCGCCAACGCGGTGCGCCTGACCCGCCGACAGCAGGAGATTCTGCAGTTGCTGCACCGTGGCCTGGCCTCCAAGGAAGTCGCCACCGAACTGGGCCTGAGCCTGGGCACGGTGAACAACCATGTCACCGGCCTGATGCGTGTGCTGGGCGTGACCAACCGCACCCACGCGGTGTCCCGCGCGATGGACCTTGGGTATCTGCATGACTACGCCACATCCGCCGCCTGGCACTGAGCTTCTCGCCCCGCCACTGGCCAAGGCCCGGCGTCGCTCCTGGCGCGCCGTCGTCATGGTGACGCTGGGCCTGGCGCTGCTCTTCGCGTTGCTCGGCGGTGTCGTCCTGCAACGCTTCGAGGCGGGGTTGCTGGACAACCTGCGCGGGGCCCAGCAGATCCTTGCCTGTGAGATGGTCGCGAACCTGCCACGGCACCTCGGCGGCGATGCCCTCGCACATTACCTGGACACCCACCTGGCGCCTTCCCTGCGCGCCCATCGCCAGTTGTACCTGTTCGACGCCGAGGGACACGTCGCCTACGCCACCGTACGCACGCCATCACCCTCCGCCGAGACGCTGGTGGCCAGCTCGGCGTTCGGTCGCAGCCAGCATGTGCCGGTGACCAGCAGCATCAGCGAGGACGCCCACGGCGACAGCTATCTGCTGACGTTCCGCCGTGTACCCGACAGCGACATGACCCTGGTGCTCGGTAGTGCCCTGGCGCCGGTGCTGGCGCCGTACCAGAGCCTGGGCCGACAAGCCTTGCTGGCGCTGCTGCTGACCTGCGTGGCGGTGTTGGTGGCCTTGCGCACTCGGGCCCGGGAGCTGTTCGCCGACATCGAGCACAGCCTTGCCCAGTTGCGCGGCCACAACCAAGAGCTGTCGCGCCAGCGCCGCGAGCTGGCGTGCCAGGTCGACCGTGACTGCCGCTTTTTCCAGGAGGCCTCCCACGACTTTCGCCAGCGCCTGCACGCCATGCAGCTGCTGCTGCACACCGTGCAGCAATGCGATGCCCACGAACGCCGCGTGCTACTGGGCAAGACCTTGTACGTGGTCCTCAACCTGCAGGCCTACGTGCGCGATTTCCTCGACCTGGCGCGCCTGCGCGGCGACGCCGCGCCGCCCTGTTGCCAGGCACTGCAGGTGCAATCGCTGCTGCAGGAGCTGGAACTGGGCTTCGAGGATGTCGCCCTGCAACGTGGCCTCGACCTGCGCGTGCGCGCCAGCGCCCTGAGCCTGCACAGCGACCACAACCGTCTGGCACGGGTGATGGAGAACCTGCTGGCCAATGCCTGCAAGTTCGCCCGGGGCCGGGTGCTGGTAGCAGCCAGACGCACCTGCCGTGGCGTGGCGCTGGAGGTGTGGAACGACGGCCCCGGCATCGCCAAAAAGGACCGCCAGCGGATTTTCAGCCCCTATTACCAGGCTGCGGCGCACGGCCCTTGCCAGCAAGATGGGGTCGGCCTGGGCCTGGCCATCGTCCTGCGCCTGTGCGCGATTCTCGGCCATGAAGTCAGCGTGCATGAACGCCACGGCCTCACTCTGGTTCGCGTGCATGTTCCCGGCGACAAGGCGCAACCATGAGGAATTGCATCTGTCGCCAGGCCGCCTGCCGTCCTAGCCTTGCTCGTCGACGCGACTCACCTGCTCCACGGACCCACCATGACTGAAACGACCCTCGGCACCTGGTGCCGCGAAATCATCAAGCTGGCCACGCCGATCCTCGGCGTGCGCGTGCTGCATATCGCCGTGAATGTCGTCGGCATGCTGCTGATCGCTCGCCTGGGCCCCGCCGAGCTGGCCGCCGGGGCCTTGGTCACGGTGCTGTGCACCAGCATCCAGGTCATCGCCCTGTCGCCACTGCTGGCCACTGGCATCTGCATTGCCCGCCGCCTGGGCCAGGCCGATGCCACGGGGGTGGGCATCGACTTGCGCCAGGGCCTGTTCATGAGCGTGGCCATCGGCATGCTCGCCACCCTCGCGCTGCTGACCCTACCGACGCTGATGCCGCTGCTGGGCGAACCTCAAGCCCTGCAGGCATTGACTGCCGGCTACTGGCGCGGCATGGCCTGGGGCATGTTGCCGTTCATGTGTACAGCCTGCTGCCACCAGCTGTTCTTCCCCGTCGGCAAAGGCCGCCTGGTGATGCTGTTCAGCGCCATCAACCTGGGCGGCGTGCTGCTGCTCGGCCACGGTCTGCTGCATGGCGCCTGGGGCTTGCCCGCGCTGGGCATGGCCGGCTGGGCCTACGCAGTGTCGGCGCTGAACTGGGTGGTCCTGGCGTTGACCCTGGGCTACCTGGGCCTGGCTCCGGCCATGCGCCGCTACCGGCTGTTCACTCGCGAGCGGCTGTGGGCGCCGGATCGCCTCAAGGCGTTCTTCGTCCTGGGTGTGCCGATCACCGTACAGTTCGCCAGCGAGCTGCTGGCGTTCAGCCTGGTCAATATCATGGTCGGCTGGCTGGGCGTCGGCGCGCTGAGCGTACAGCAGATCGTCATCCAGTGCGCCAGCGTGGCGCTGATGATCCCGATGGGCGCCGGCCAGGCCTGCACCTTGCTGATCAGCCGGGCCATGGGCCGTGGCGACGGCCAGGCGGTGCGTCGCATCGGCCTGGCGGCGATGCTTCTGGTCGGTACGGTGATGGCCGTGCTCGCCCTGGTCTACCTGCTGCTGCCAGGGCCGATCATCGACGCCTACCTCGATCCGACGCGCGCCGACTATCCGACGCTGGCAACGCTGGCCTCCGGCATGCTGGCGGTGCTCGCCTGCAGCCAGGCCCTCGACGCCCTGCGCAACCTGATGCTCGCGGCGTTGCGCGGGCTGCCCGATATCTGGGGCCCGATGTGGCTGAACATGGGGCTGCTGTGGGCGCTCGGCATGCCGTTGTGCTACCTGCTGGCGTTCCCCGGCGGCCTGGGCCTGTGGGGTATCAACGGCGGGCTGCTGGTGGCCTTCGGCCTGGGCGCGCTGCTGATGCTCGGCCGCTTCCACCAGCGCACCGCGCCCCTGGTCGGCGCCCCCTCACGCCAACCTGTCCCAGAGTAAGGAGCCCGCGACCATGTCCGATGCCCGTCAGTTGCGCCTGTGGATCTTCGGCTTCCAGATTTCCCAAGCCATTCATGTCGTCGCGCGCCTGGGCGTGGCCGAGCATATCGACCAACGGCCGGTAGCCATCGAGGCACTGGCCCGCCTCTGCGGCTGCCCGGTCGACGGTTTGCAGCGCCTGCTGCGAGCGCTGTGCGGTATTGGCCTGTTCGCCGAGCACGAGGACGGCTTCATGCATGCCGGCGCCTCGCCGCTGCTGCGGCGCGACCATCCGCAATCGCACTACCTGGCGGCCAGCCTCTATGGCGCCGAGCATTACGCCAGCTGGGGCGACCTGTATCAGGCCGTGCGCCTCGGCTGGCCGGTGTTCGAACAGCGCCACGGCCTGCCCTACTATCGCTACCTGCAGCACTGCGCCGACCGCCCGGGGCTGCATGCCGACTACCTGGCCGCCGACGCCCAGGCCCAGGACCAGGCGATCCAGGCGGCCTTCGACCTGACCCATTGCAAGCACCTGGTGCGTATCGAGGATCCCAGCCAAGCGCTGCCGAACGCCGCCGACGTTTACCTGCTGACCCACCAACTGCATCGCCTGGACGACGCCCACGCCAGCGCCCTGCTCGAGCGCTGCGCCGCGGCCATGGGCGCGGACAGCCGTCTGCTGCTGGTCGAGCTGATGCTTGCGCCCGAGCCTGGCTTCGACCCGGCACGCTGGCTCGACCTGCACAACCTGCTCATCGGCGCGGGTCGCGAGCGCAGCCAGGCGCACTATCTGACCCTTGCCGCCGAGGCCGGGCTGGGCCTTGCCGAAGCTTGTCGGCTGGACAACGGCATGACCCTGCTGGAGCTGCGCCTGGCGAGGTGAACCATGGCCCACCGCTATGACATCGAACTGACCGCCATCGACACCCTGCGTGCCAGCGAAGCGGTCGACGAGGACCATGCGCGCGCCCTGGCGCGGGATATCCTCAGCCAACAGCTGTGGCGCACCGCGCTGCCCATCGAACGCGGCAGCGGCCTGGTGATGGACGGCAACCATCGCCTGTTCGCCGCACGCCTGCTGGGCCTGCGGCGCATTCCCTGCGTATTGCTGGACTACACCGACAGCCGGGTCAGCGTGAGCGCCTGGGCCGATGGCCAGGCCTTCGACCTGGCGCTGCTGTACGGCACCCTCGCCGCCGGCCGGGTACTGCCCTACAAGACCACGCGCCACCGTTTCCGGCCGGCGTTGCCGTCGATCAATCTGCCCCTGGCGTTGCTGTGCCAGGATCCGCCCCTGCCGCTTCGCCAAGGATGAGCCGATGCCCCCTCGCGATACCTGGTTCATACGCCGTACCGTCAGCGCGCCGCGCCTGCGCCTGTTCTGCTTCAGCCACGCCGGCGGCAGCGCCGCCGACTACTTGCCCTGGCACCCGCACCTGGGCCCGCACGTGGAGCTGTGCGCGGTACAGCTGCCTGGGCGCGGCTCGCGCATGGCCGAGACGCCCCGCGACGACCTGCCACGCCTGGTCGCCGAACTGCTGCAGATGCTGCGCGCCAGCGACGACGGGCTACCCTGTGCCTTCTTCGGCCACAGCCTCGGCGCGCTGCTGGCCTTCGAACTGAGCCACGCCCTGCGCGAGCAGAGCCTGGCCTTGCCGCTGCGGCTGTTCGCCTCGGGTTGCGCCGCGCCCTCGGTGTGCCGCCTCGAGCCACCGCTGCACCGGCTCGACGACGTACAGCTGCTGGAGCAATTGCGCGGCTACAATGGCACGCCCCCTGGCGTGCTGGCCAATCCGGACCTGCTCGGCCTGGTACTGCCGACGCTGCGCGCCGACTTCCGCCTGGTGGGCGACTACCATTACCGACAGCGCCCGGCGCTGCCGGTGCCGATCCATGTGCTGGCCGGCCACGACGATCCACATGTCGCCTCCGCCGACCTCGGCGCCTGGGCCGACGAGACCAGCGCCGGCTGCAATTACCACGGTTTCGCCGGCGACCACTTCTTCATCCGGCCTCACGCCGCGGCCATCCGGCGCATCCTGCTCGATGCCCTGGCCACGACGCTGGCCGGCCCGGCCAGGAGGGCCGCCATCCAATGGCAATGATCGAACTGTCTGGCGTGGGCTTGAACCATGGCCGCAAACAATGTTTCAGCGAACTCGACGCGCGCATCGAGTGGGGGCAACGCATCGCCATCATTGGCGACAACGGCAGCGGTAAGTCGTCACTGCTGCGCCTGCTGCAGGGCAGCCTAACGCCCAGCGAGGGGCACCTCGAACGCCACGGCGGCCTGCGGGTCGGCCATGTCGCCCAGGTACTGGACGGTGAGTCGCCGCTCAGCGGCGGCCAGCGCGTCAACCAGGCCTTGAGCCAGGCCCTGGCCCTGGGCCCCGACCTGCTGCTGCTGGACGAACCGACCAATCACCTGGACGCCGCCAACCGTCGTTCGCTGTCGCGCATGCTCGAACATTTCCACGGCACGCTGGTGTTGGTGACCCACGATGTGGCGCTGATGAACCAGACCTGCGACACCCTCTGGCACTTGCACCACGGGCGCCTGGACGTGTTCCACGGCAGCTACGCCGACTACATGGCCGAGCGCGACCTGCAACGCGGCGTGCTCGACAAGCGCATCGCCGAGGTGCGCCGCGCCCGCGACGACGCCCACGACTCGCTGATGCAGGAACAGGCCCGCGCCGCCAGCGCCCGCAAGCGTGGGGTCAAGGCGATCCAGAACAGCAAGTGGGCGACCGTGCGCTCGCCGACCAAGCTGGGCCGCGGCAACACCACCGCCGGGCGCAAGCAGGCGCAGATCCTGCAGCAACAGCGCGAGCTCGGCGATCAGCTCGCCGAGCTGCGCCCGGAACCGGTGATCGTGCCACGCTTTCACCTGCCCGCGACCAACCAGTCGTCACGGGTGCTGATCCAGGTTCGTGGTGGCAGCGTCGGCTACGCCGACCTGCCGGTGCTCAGCGGCATCGACCTGCAGTTGGATGGCGGCGAGCGCCTGGCCCTGACCGGCAACAACGGCAGCGGCAAATCCACCCTGGCGCGGGCGATCCTCGGCGACCCGCGGGTCTGGCGTCGAGGCGACTGGCTGCTGCCGGCGCCCGAACAGATCGGCTACATCGACCAGCACTACGACACCCTGCCCGCCGATGCCAATGTGCAAGAAGCCCTGGCGCGACAAGTGCCGGATTGGCCGCTGGAACAGTTGCGCGCGCACCTTGCGGACTTCCTGTTCCGCCAGGCCGATGCGGTGCAAGCGCCGGTGGCGGGGCTGTCCGGCGGCGAGAAGGCGCGCCTGTCCCTGGCCTGCATCGCCGCCCGGCCGCCGCAGCTACTGATCCTCGACGAGCCGACCAACAACCTCGACCTGCGCATGCGTACCCACCTGCTGGAGGTGCTGGTGGACTACCCCAACGCGCTGCTGGTGATTTCCCACGATCAGGACTTCCTCGACGGCCTGGGCATCGACCGCCACTTTCACTGCGCCAGGGACCACTCGGCCAAGGGCCAGTAGCGGCCCTTGCGTGACTCGTACAGGGTGAAGTGACGGGCCACGAGGTGGAACGCCGGCGCCTCGCCCACCTCCGGCAACGGCTCGCGAAAATCCCGGGACAGGGTCAGGTGTGGCCGGTATTCACGCACCGACGGCTCGATGCCCAGCGGCAACAGCGCCTGCTGCAGGCCGTACACCAACTGGCGCAGGGCCAGCGGTGCCTGCGCGGGCGTCAGCACCAGCGCCGAAGCCCGCGGCCACACCTGCAATTGGTCGAGGACCAGGCGCAGGTTGGCCTCAGGCAGCCGCAACGCGTCCATCGCGGCGCACACCGCCGGCACCTGGGCGACATCGACATCGCCCAGGAACAGCAAGGTGACATGGAAGTTTTCGCTCGGCACCGGCTTGCCGCTGCGCAGGCCCAAACCACACCGCCACTGGCTGATGCCACGGCGCTGTTCGTCGCCCAGCGACAGGGCGAAAAACAACCGCTTGAAGGGAGCCCCGCTGGGGCGTGCGTCCTGGATCATCGGGAGTTCCTTGCTGGATGGGCGGCCACCCGAGTGTAAACGCCGGGCCGTCGAAAAATACCCGCTCATGCACATGAATCGTTTGCGCAAGCTGTAGGCCATGCCACCTAAGTCGGGCGGTTTTGTCGTAACAATAAGTACAAACCCACGCCATGATTGTTTATGCTGGCTGGCTTACGCCATGGCGCATGGCCATTTTTCGACAAGTAAACGTCCATGAAAATTGCACTCGTACTGATCTTCGTCCTCTCGATCGCCTATGTTCACCTGCGCGGTCGGGTGCGTCACAAGCTGACCCGCCAGCTAGGCGACCACTCCAGCTTCCTGGCCCCGGTCAACGCCTTCCTCTACCTGTTCTCCAAGCACCCGGCCAAGCCTTACCTGCCGGTCAGTGCCTTCCCCGAGCTGCAGGTGCTGCAGGACCACTGGCAGGAGATCCGCAAGGAAGGCCAGCAACTGCTGCAGGCCGGCGAGATCAAGAAGTCCGATAACTACGACGATGTCGGCTTCAACTCGTTCTTCAAGACCGGCTGGAAGCGCTTCTACCTGAAGTGGTACGGCGAGAGCCACCCTTCGGCGATGACCCTGTGCCCGCGCACCACCGAGCTGCTGCAAGGCATCGGCACGGTCAAGGCAGCCATGTTCGCCACCCTGCCGCCGGGCGCCAAGCTGGTGCGCCACCGCGACCCCTACGCCGGCTCGTACCGCTACCACCTGGGCCTGGACACGCCCAACGACGATGGCTGCTACATCGACGTGGACGGCGAGAAGTACTCCTGGCGCGACGGCGAGGGCGTGGTGTTCGACGAGACCTACATCCACTACGCCGCCAATACCACCGAGCACAACCGCATCATCCTGTTCTGCGACGTCGAGCGCCCGCTCAAGTACCGCTGGGCAGCCGCGTTCAACCGCTGGTTCAGCCGCAACGTCATGGCCGCCGCCGCCGCGCCCAACGATGCCAATGACAAGACCGGCGGCATCAACCGCCTGTTCACGCGTATCTACAAGATCCGCGAGCGTGGCAAGGCCATGAAAAAGCGCAACCGCACCCGCTACTACCTGGAGAAGTGGGCAGTGGTCGCGGCGCTGGTGCTGGTGTTCATCTATATCTGACCGCACGTCACATGCACTGCTGGCGGCCGGCTCAAATGCCGGCCGCTCTATTTCTGCCCCCCACACCCCCTCATTCCATTGCAACTGGCAGTTTTGCCAGTTGTGGTGAGCGCTCCTCCCTTCTAGCCTGAGCCGCACGCATGAAGCCAAACGGTTTCACGCGCCAGGAGCAAAGGAGACTTCACCGTGCAAGCGCCTATTCGTATCGTCCCCGATCTCGCTTTCGCCCTTGTCAGTGGACGGCTCGATCCGCCCCTGCCCTCGAGGCTGGAAACGTTCGTTGCCAACAACACCCTGTTCACCGAGTTGGACGATGGCTTCCTTTTGGAAAGCTATCAATTGCTGGACCTGGACGCCGAACTGAACGCACCCGGCGTGCGCCTGCATTTCACGCGGGAAGGCGAGGTCAGCAGCGCGCATGTATGCATCAGCAACTACCTGTATGAAGCCCAAGTGCTGGATATCAGCCTCGACGAATGGCAACCGGAAAGTGAATGGGTCGATGTCTCTTTCCAGCTACGTTTTTCCGTGGGTAGAGAGAAATACGACCTGACCGACGGGCGATTTGCCTTGGTAGCGTCAACCCTGATCGACAGTATCGACGTCTGACCTCCCGCTGACTGCCAAGAGTCGGCGGTTTCGCCGCGCACCGCTTCGGTTTCTACTAGCCTGAAAGCTCCTGCTGCCAACCTGACAAGGTGAAAACGATGAGCATGATGGACTGGGACGCCTACCGTAAGCAGTTGATGGCCGGCATCGGCGATCTCAAGCAACTGTCCCCCGATACCGTGGCCGGCTACATGACCGCCAGCGGCGCCGGGGCCAAGACCAACCACCTGGACGCCAAGACCCGCGAGCTGATCTCCCTGGCCGTGGCCGTCACCACCCGCTGCGACGGCTGTATCGCCGTGCATTCGCAGCAGGCGGTCAAGCATGGTGCGACCCGTGAGGAGATCGCCGAGGCCCTGGGCGTGGCGGTGGCGATGAACGCCGGCGCGGCACTGGTCTACTCGGCCCGGGCCCTGGACGCGGTGGGCAAGTCCGGCGCCTGACAGGCCAAGGCGTCGCCGCCCTTGCGCGACGACGCCCAGGCACCCAGACTTGGCGGCTCAGCCCGCGCAGGAACCGCCATGATCCAGATCCGCCCCATGACCCCGGAAGACTTCGAGCGCTTCTGGCCGACCTTCCAGGCCATTGTCCAGGCTCGCCAGACCTACGCCTTCGACCCTACCCTGAGCAGCGACCAAGCTCGCACGCTATGGCTGGAGACCCCGTTGCGTACCCTGGTGGCCGAGGCAGACGGCGAACTACTCGGTTCCTACTTCCTCAAGGCCAACGCCGCCGGCCCTGGCGGGCACGTGGGCAACTGCGGCTACATGGTGTGCGAGAACGCCCGTGGCCGCGGCGTGGCCAGGCTGATGTGCGAGCATTCGCAGAAGCTCGCTCGCCAGGAAGGCTTCCTGGCCCTGCAGTTCAATTCGGTGGTGGCGACCAACGAAGTGGCCGTGGCGCTGTGGCACAAGCTCGGCTTCGAGACTGTCGGACGCCTGCCCAAGGCCTACCGCCATGGTGAGCTGGGCCTGGTCGATTGCCTGGTGATGTACAAGTGGCTGGCCGACGAGCCGGTGGTGGAGAAACCGCCGCTGTTGATCGGGCGCAAGAACATCGAGGCGCGGGTGTCGCGTCGACGCGGGCGCTGAATGCCGTTGCGGGGCAAGCCCCTCGGCTGGAGGGGGTTGCCCTGCTACAGCGCAGGCGCGGGTTCAGCCGATCAGAACGCCAACCCCACCTTCACCCCGAACTCATCGCGCTTGAGCTTGGTGTTGTCCGCCACCGGGGTATCCTCGTCCAGCTTGTACTCGGTGCGGGTGTAGTACGCCCCCACCTGCACCGGCATGCCGCCCCGCTGGTTCATCAGCAGCGTGACTTCCGCATACGGGTTTGTGCGGTCCTTCATGTCGACACTGTCACTGCCAAAGTCATCGACCTTGAGCCGCGCACGGCCGTCGATGGTGTGGCGCGCGCCCACCTCCACGCGCAGGGTCGAGGCATCGAACTGATGGTTGTAGCCCAGCGCCGCCTTGGCGAACGGCGACTTGTAGGTCAGCCGCGTGTCGAGGTCGTTGATCTCGGGCTCGAAGCGGGTCCAGCTGTAGCCGCCGCCCACGCTCAGGTCAACGAAGTTGCGCGCGTCCAGCGCGGCGCGCCAGCCCAGGTCAAGGTCGGCCTGGGCCTCCTTGAGCTTGTTGTCGTTCTTCTTGCCGTACTTGGCCTCGGCACCGATCTGGTAGATGAAACCGGACTCGGCGGTCATCTTGTTGCCGAAGGTAGCGAACACGCCACCCTGGCCCATGTGTTCCTTGTCCGACTCGCTACCGCCTTCGAACTTGAACTTGTCGTAGGAACCCAGCAGACCGAGGGTGAACAGCGGATCGGTGCTCGGTGCCGCCGTGGCGGCCAGGGGAGCACCAACCAGGGCCAGCAGGCAGGCGTGACGCAGCAGGTTACGGGTAGACATTCGCAACAGTCTCCATGACGTGAATGAATGGTGAACGAGCGGTTCGAGACGACGCCCGCCGCAAAAGTTCGAAAAAAAATCGCCAAACACGTCTAAACCGCCATTGCGCCACGGATCTCCCGCCCATTCGAACGATTGACGCCCTGCCCGTTCGGTGGTCTGATGCGCGCCAGTTTCAGGTGCCCTGCGCCGCCGCGCGCAGGGTGAAACGGGAAGCCGGTGAGTCGTTGCCACGACAAGTCCGGCGCTGCCCCCGCAACGGTAAGCGAGCGAACCCTTCGACAGGCCACTGTGCGCAAGCATGGGAAGGTGAAGGCTTCATGCCCCTCGCAAGCCCGGAGACCGGCCTGAGGCTTCACTTGGCAACCCGCGGTGGGCGGGCGCAGGCCGGTATTCGCGTGCGCGTCTGCGCGCGCTTCGCCGTTGCGTGTTTTCCACCGGGATCCATTCTTTCCTGCAGCAGTGGAACGACATGTCCCGATTCAACAAGCTTCACTCCCTGGCGGCCTGCCTGGCCGTATCCCTGCCGGCGCTGGCCGATGATCATGCCGTGGCGCCCCTCACCCTGCCCTCCACGGCGATCACCGACACCCGCGAGCCGCAGGCTATCGACCTGGCCACCCCGACCCCGGCCGGCTCGCGCCTGAACCTCAGCGCCCTGGACACCCCGGCCAGCACCAGCAGCCTGACCGAAGCGCAGATCCAGCAGCGCAACAACCTGACCGTGCAGGACGCCGTGACCCGCTCGCCGGGCATCACCTTCATCGGCACGCCGGGCGACGGCGGCACCGGTCTGTCGGCCCGAGGCTTCACCGGCCAGAGCTCGGTGATGACGCTGTTCGACGGCTCGCGCCTGTATGCCGGCGCCGGCACCCTCACCTTCCCGGTCGATCCGTGGATGGTCGAGCGCATCGACGTGATCCGCGGCCCGGCCTCGGTGCTGTATGGCGAAGGCGCCACGGGCGCGGTGGTCAACGTGGTGCCGAAGAAACCGTTCGCCGGCGACATCCGCAACCACCTGCGCCTGGGCTATGGCTCCTGGGACCGCCAGCAACTGGGCCTGGACAGCGGCGGCAGCCTCAGCGAGCGCCTGAGCTACCGCGTCACTCTCAACCAGCAGGCGGGTAACGGCTGGGTCGATCGCACCGATTCGCGCAGCCTGGCCCTCAGCGCCGCACTGCGCTTCGACGCCAGCGACGACCTGAGCTTCACCCTCTCCCACGAACGCGGCGACGCGCAGCCGGCCAACTACTACGGCACCCCGCTGATCGACGGCCATTTGCGCCGCAGCGTGCGCGACAAGAACTACAACGTCAGCAACGACGTGCAGCGCTACCACGACGAGTGGACGCGCCTGACCAGCGACTGGACCCTGAGCGACAGCCTCAGCGCCCGCAACGAGCTGTACTACATCAAGAGCCGCCGGCACTGGCGCAACGCCGAGTCGTACGCCTGGGACGCCACCAGCGCGGTGGTCCAGCGAGGCAGCTTCCTGGAGATCAGGCACAACCAGGAACAACTCGGCGACCGCCAGAGCTTCAGCCTCGACCATGCGCTGTTCGGCCTGGCCAGCAAGACCGTGGTCGGCGTCGAGTACAACAAGATTCGCTTCAACGTCGACAGCAACTCGCCCTACCGTGATGGCGGCACTGACCCGCTCGATCCGTGGCAGCCGGCGCCTGGAGGCTTCCACAGCCTCAGCCCGACCCGAGCGCAGACGCTGTCCAAGGTCGACACCTTCGCCCTGTTCGCGGAAAACCGTACCCAGTTGACCGAGCGCCTGGCGCTGGTCACCGGCGTGCGCCGCGACCAGAACCACATCGACCGCAACGACCTGGTCAACGACACCCGCAGCGACCGCAGCCTGCGCGGCGGCAACTGGCGCGCCGGGCTGGTGTACGCGCTCAGCGACGACCTGTCGCTGTACGGGCAATACTCCACCAGCGAGGACGGCGTCGGCGACTTGCTCACCCAGCGCCCGAACAAGCGCCTGGACCTGACCGAGGCCAGGCAGACCGAGATCGGCCTCAAGCAGCGTTTCTGGGATGCGCGGGGCGAATGGACGCTGGCGGCCTATCACATCGTCAAGCGGAAGCTGCCGGTGTACAACCCGGTCACCCACGACAGCCAGCAGGCCGGCCAGCAGACCTCCGATGGCCTGGAGGCCAGCCTGGAGCTGGCGCTGGGCAAGCAGTGGCAGCTGTCGGCCAACGCGGCACTGGTGCGGGCCAAGTACGATGACTTCCTCGAGGAAGGCAACGATGGCTCGGTCCACGACCGCGCCGGCAACCGCCCCCAGGATGTGCCGCGGCGCACCGCCAACCTATGGCTGAGCAAGGGCTTCGGCCAGGCCCTGGACGCGGGCATCGGCCTGCGTTACGTAGGCGAACGCTACAGCAGTGCCGCCAACGATCAGCAGGTGCCGGGCTACACCGTGGTCGATGCCAACCTCGGCTGGCAGGTGCTGCCCGACGTACGCCTGGGCCTGCAGTTGAACAACCTGTTCGACCGCCAGTATGCCCAGTCGAGCTACAGCGGCGAGCAATGGCTGCTGGGGGCGCCACGTTCGTACTTCGCCACCCTCGACTACACCTTCTGAAGCATCGCGCCATCGGGGCCGCAGGATGCGATCAGCGCACGCTGCCCGGCCCCGCTTGCCAGGCGCGCAGCACCGCATAGCCACGCCAGGGCCGCCAGGCCTGCGCGGCTTGCGTTGCAGCGTTGGCGCCGCTCACTCCCAGGGCTTTTTGCAGTGCCACGTCGCCCGCCGGAAAGGCATCGGGCCAGCGCAGCGCGCGCAAGGCAATGTACTGCGCGGTCCAGTCGCCGATGCCCGGCAGGGTACGCAACCGGGCACAGGTGGCCGCGACGTCGACACCAGGGCTCAGGATCAGGCCGCCCACCAGCACTGCTTCGGCCAAGGCCTTGAGCGCCGCCTGGCGCTGGCGCGTGATGCCCAGTCGGCCTAGCTCGTCACCACTGGCCGCGATCAGCGCGGCGGGTGCGGGGAACAGGCGATCCAGGCTGGGGAAAGGCGTTGCGATGGGTTGCCCGAAGGCCGCGACCAGGCGAGCGCCCAGTGTGCGCGCAGCGGCCACGGTGATCTGCTGGCCCAGCACGGCGCGCACGGCCAACTCGAAACCATCCACCGTCCCCGGAACTCGCAGGCCCGCACCCGAAGGGAACGCACTGTGCAGCACGGCGTCGATGGCGAGCGGGTCGGCATCCAGGTCGAACGCGGCGCGCACGTGGTTGATCAGCGTGGGCAGGACGCCCGCCAGCGAATCGCTGATCCTCACCCGCGCCTGGTCGCGCGCCTCGTCGAAGGACACGCTCAACCAGCCGCAATATTCCTGACCGTCCTGTATGAGGCGCAGCGTACGGGTGTATGTGCCCTCCTCCACACACTCCACGCCGGGTATCGCCCGCAGGCGCAGAAAGCCGAGCATTGCCGCAGTGTCATAGGGCGGACGCCAGCCCAGGAAAAAACCGCCGTCCAAGCGCGCATCGTGCGCTTTCAGTGCCAGGTCGCAGGCGTCGTTTTCGGTGGTATCGATGATATTGGCCATGGGCGACATGGTAGCTCTTGTGCAGGGCGGCAACTCGCCATTTTCGCACCTGCGGCCCTATCGACCAGGCACAAAAAATCCGATGCCTCACGGCACCGGATTTTCATGTGGCGATCAAGCCGACAGGCCTCGACTGTCGGGCATCAGGCACGTCTGCCGGATGCTAGCTCGATCAGGCGTCGACGGACGCTGTGGCCTTGTTGCCACTGTTGATCAGCGGCCCGTAGCGCCGGCTGAACTCTTGGTTGTAAGGCACGTGGTTCTTGTTGACCCCGCTGTCCCAGTTGACCGACCAGGTCATCAAGCCCTTGATCGACACCCCTTTGGCATAGAGACGCTTGAACGCGTTGCTCACCGCCGTCGGGTTGATCACGTAGCCGGTGGCGGCTGCGTCGACGTTGGCCGGCAGGCCGATGACGAACTTGTCCGCCGGGATCCGGGTGAAGCCGCGGGTGCCACTGACCAGGCTCTCGGTCAGGTAGAACAGGAAGTCCTCCTTCATGGCATCGTTGTTCTGCGCGATCCAGGCGCCGTTGCCATTGTTGGCCTCCTGCACCCAGAGCCCGTCGCCCCCCTGGTTGTAGAACTGCGGGGCGATGAAGTCGTAGTACCCCTCCAGTGCCTTGAGGTAGTCGACGTAGCGCCCCGTGCTGGTCAGGTAGGGGAACTCCGGCGCCATGCTGATGATGAAATGCTTGCCCTCGGCGGCGTAGTGATCCTTCACCAGTTTCAGCGCGGCGGGCAGGACCGTCTTGTTGGCGGCGAAATCGATCGCGCTCTGTTCAAGGTCGATGTCCAGCCCGTCGAAACCGTAGGTTTCCACCAGGCGAATGATTTCATTGGCCAGTGGTTGTTCATGGCCCGGGTTCAGGGCGATATGCGCATCGGCGCCGCCCAGGGACATCAGCACCGCCCTGCCCTGGCTGTTGAGCACGCCCACCTGGCGCCGGAACTCGGCATCGGACAGGTTGTACGGCTTGAAGGTCGGTATGCCGCTGCCCTTCATGAAGGCCACGGCCACCACGTTGTAGTCGCGTGGCACCTCCTCCAGGCTCATGTTGGCGAACTGCCCACGCTGGTAACCATCCGCCGGGCCGGCCGGCCAGTTGTGCCAGTAACCCATGAGGATCTTCTTGCCCGCCAGGCTGGGCATCCGCGAGGCAGCGTCATCCTGCGCTGACTTGAGTTGGGTAAAGTCAATCGTTGTCATGTTCTAATCCTTCAGAACCTGTGTAGAACCCTCGGGCTTACTGGAAGTCGACGTCGAATGCCTGGTAGAAAGCGTTGCCGGTATTGGCGACGATCCACATCAGCACGATCACGTGACGGCCCTTTTTGTTGGCCGGCAGCTTCACTTCATGATCGACCTTGGCCTTCAGCTCGCCGGCATGGCTGTAGTACGGCACCTGCGGGTAGAAGTCCTCGGCGAACGGCTTGTCTTCCAGTTGCGCACGGGTGATGCGTTGTTTCGGGTCCCAGCCGTCCTTGGTGATCAGCCAGCGATAGCCGCGGGTGGTATGCGGCGCGGTGTAGCGCCAGGTCACCTTGAACACTTGCCCGGCGTCGACATTGATCAGCGGCCAGGTGAAGGCGCGGTTGAGCTTCTTGCCCATCTCCTCGTCGGTGAAGTTGACGCAGTCACGGGCATCGGTCTTGCCGCCGCTGAGGATGTAGCCATCGGCGGGCGGTGCGACGCTCGGGTTGTCCGACTGGAACGGCGCCGGGAACGGACCGGCGGCCAGCGCCGGGAAGTTTTTGCCGCCTTCCATTTCATCGACCTGCCAGCCGCTCAGCACGCCAAGGTCGATGGCGACGGCGCCGCGCGAGGCTGGGGTGGTGACACGACCGTGACGAAGCGGGTTTTGGTTTTCTGGTTGGTTCATCGTTGTAACTCCATGTGGTTTGAGAACTCTCCCTTTCCGAAGGAGAGGCCTTCAAACTAACGGAGCTGGATTTATTGTCCACGCAGCCATTTTGCGCCCGGAGGAACACCGGCAAGGAAAAACCCAATGAATACTGGTTATTTATACAGTACCGCTTGATTTCTCCTACCCATCCTCAAGCAAAAAACCTACACGCCAAGGTGGTGTCCAGCCCGGGCACAATCCTGTCAGCCAACAAAATAGTGCCGACGTTTCGAGCGGTAGTTCGACGGGTCGAGGTGCGCCGGCAGCCATTGCTCGACCCTCTCCTTCAGGTAGTTGCCCTGGCTGCCGGGCCGGGTCTGGTACCTTGCCGCCAGGTAGCGGGCGTAGTGATGGTCGAACAGGCGCATGAACTCGCCGAAGTAGATGTCCGCCACCCGGGTGTCGCCATGGATCACCAGCATGTTCTCATCGTTCTTCACCTGGGAGGCATCGCTGAAGTTCGCCGAGCCTGTCACCACCGTGGGCTGCTCGCCCAAGGGGTCGACCAGCATGTACTTGGTGTGGATGTAATCGTTACTGTTGAGCGGGTTGTCGCGTTCCTTCAGCGCGTTGACCAGGGCGTTGTCCTCGCTCAGATGGCTACCGGCAGCGAAGATGACGTCACCGTCGGTACCGATGTTTTCCGTCGCCCTGAGCGGATCGTCCTTGATCACGTAGCGCAGCACATCGTTCTGTGCCTGGAACACCGCCTGGAACTCGGCGGCGATTTCGAACGCGGCGGTGAAGCACACCAATTGACTGGCCGCACTCGCCAGGTCGGCGTACCACTGCAGGGTCTTGCGCGCCTGGGGCGCGTCCTTGTCTTCGCGCGGGCTGAACACGGGATAGGTACCCGGCTGCAATGGCAAGGCCGGCAGCGGGCTGGCCTGGGCGTTGGGCGTGCGCAACTTGCTCGGCGTCAGGTTGCGTTGCAGGCGTGTCCAGTAGTCGAGGTATTGCCGGGCGATCTCGGGGTCGTGGACCACATGCCCTACATTCGAATGACCGAAGATCCCACCGGCCGAGATGTTGGTCGAGCCGGTCCAGACACTGACCGGCTGGCCATACTCGAGCAGCACGATGAACTTGTTATGGCGGATACCCTCGCTGACCGTACGCGGATGAGCATGGGCGGCCAGGCCGGCCTGGGCAATGGTCGCCTGGTTCTCGGCCTTGTACTTGCTGGCCGCGTCGTAGACCACCTGCACGTCGCCCTGCCGCGCGGCGGCGCTCAGCGCCTGGGCGACCGGCAGGTAATGGAACTCGTAGAACGCCGCACGCAAGCCCATGCCCGGCCTGGCACCGCGTTCGATGAAGGCAAGCAGGGCCTCGTACAAGCCTCGCGACAGCCATCTCATCGGTTCGGATTGCGGCGCGTCGGGGTCGGGGGCGACGTTGTCGAACTCCCGGGCATAGGCCTGGGAGCCGATCACGCCACTGTTGAAGTACACGTCGTGGCGCACGCCCGCGCCTGCTGCCGCCGTGCTTTCGCAGCGCACCCGCACGGCCACCCCCAACGCGTCATCGACACGCAGGTTCTTCGGCTCGCCGAACACCGGTTGCACCGCATATTCGTAGTCGCCTTCGGCAGTGGCGGTGTAGTCCGCCCACTGGAAACTCTGGATGGGGTGCTCGCTGGTCGGCACCCGCGTGCCCGGGGGCAGCCCCTTGTCCTTGTCTGCGAAGCGTTTCAAACCACGCAGGTAGTAGCGGGTACGCACCTGGCCGGCCGCGTCGAACTGCTTGCGCTGCACGGCAAAGCCCAGCAGGTTCTGCTCGCCGACCAGCGTTGCAAGGCTCGGTGGCGTGACGAAGTCCCAGGCCAGCACCACCACATGGGTGCCGGCGATGGCGCGTATGCGTAGGTAGTCACCCGTGGCGGATGCTCGCATGGGAGGCGCTCCTTGCAGAAAGGTTACTGGTTGGGTGTGCGGACCTTGATCTGCTGGTTGTCGGGAGTCCCGCCGGCTGGGCACGGCATTGGGCCGAGCTGTTTGTCCAGACAGACCCAGAGCTCTTTCAGGCGGTTGCCCGAACCCACCGATACCCGCAGGCTCTGCGCAGGCAGCGCGGGGTTATGGGCCAGGAACGCCTGCTTGATGTCGCTCACCCTGGCGTCCACCAACTGGTTGGGGCCCGCTTCGCTGTCGAGCATTTCTTGCAGAGTAGGCCGATGCAGCGAGTCGTAGACTCGCTGGATATCGGCAAAGTAACGCTCCGGCGACGACCAGCCGCAGGTGCCGTGGGCTTGCCATTCGTTCTGCATCAGGTCCGGCCCGGGCATCATGCACAGGTGCTGCCTGACCAAGGGCGCCGGTAGCGAACCGACTGTCTGGCAGTTGCGCGGATGATCCTGGTTGGACCTGGCGTAGCCATTTTGCGGCCACAGGCCGTGCACCACCCATTCGAAACGATTGCCCGAGAAGCACTGGAAGGCATGCTTTTCGCGTTGCGCCTTGGGCTTGTTGCGCTGGGCTTCACAATGCTCCGGCGACCAAGACAGCACCAGGGCCAGGTAATCGGTAGGCAGGCCCTTGTTGACGTAATCCACCGGGCGGGCCGGCGCAGGCTCGACGTTGTCGGGCAACACGCAGATCTGCTCGGCGAAGGTGGGTGAGGCGGCGGCGGCCAGGCAGCCAAAGAGCAGCGCTTTCAGGTAGGTTGCAGATTGTGGTGTCCATTGCATGATGACCTCCTTGTCGGGTGCGACAGGCTCCGTGCCTGTCGCTCGGTTAAACCGGTCAGGTGATGGTGTAGCGCGAATATGACGATTCGTCAGTGGCGGTTTGCTGTATCGTTCGCCCCTGCGGCAGCATCCAGCGTCAATCAAGTGGAACAACATGAACCGTCGTAAAAAGATCAACCAGCTGTTGAAAGCCCACGCCAAGAAGGCCAGCGCCAAGTTGGCGCCGAAAAACCGGAACCCCTACATCTCCAAGGCCGACCGGTTGAAACTGGCGGCCGAGGCCGGCCAGCCCGAAGCAGATTCGGTGAGCGACGTCGCGCCGGCACAGCCCTGAACCTTTCGCACGAGGGAGCAATGCGATGGACCTCAAGTTCAGCCACGTTGATGTGCTGGTCGCCGATCTGCACGCCGCCTGTAGCTATTACGCGCAGGTGCTGGGCGCCGACATTTCCAGAACGCTCGTCTGGGAACGCGGCGGGCTGCATGTCCACTATGCAATCGCCCGAGTCGGCCAGGAGCGCTTCATGTTGGTCCAGCCGTTGGCGGGTAACCTGAAAGACCTGCTCGATACCCAGGGCGAAGGCATGATCTACCGCCACTGCTACTCCACGCCGGACATCGAGCAGGCCTATGACCAGCTGACGGCCAACGGCATCCAGCCCGAGGACGAGAACGGCAAGCCACTGGCACGCGAGCACCTGCAATCGCCCGCCGGGGCCCGCATCATCTGGTTGCCGAAGCGTTTCGGGCATTTCTCGATCGAGATCATCGAGGCGCAGGCGCTCGAAGCCTTCATCGAGGACGCTTTCAGCGCCCCGGTCGCTGCTGGCTGACGGCAGGCCCATCCGGTGTCAGAAGCTGTACTGCACCCCGACGGTGGATGTGACTGGCGTGTCCTGGCGGACGATCGGGCTTTCGCGGACCTGGTCGGTGTAATGCATGACATTCACGCTGGCGATGGTCGACCAGTGCGGGTCGAACCGATGCATCCATGACAGCTCGCTCGAATAGGCATAGATGCCTTTGTCGGCCTTGTATGGATCGAACGCGGTGTTGTCGCTTTGCTGGCCGGTGACACCGAAGTAGGTCTGGTTGTACTTCGCCTGCCCGGCATGGGCATTGAAGCCCAGCGTCACCGTGTCGGCATTGCTGTGGTGGAGCGTGCTCAGCAGGCCGAACTGATAGCGGTTGCCGCGTTTGTAGCCACCGGTCCGCAGTTCGGCCTCGGCGGTGAGCGCCAACCAGGGCAGGACCTGCTGGGCGAGGTTGATGTCGACAACCGTCGCGCCGCCCACCTCGCCCATACCCTTCAGCTGGTCCCCCCCGTTGCGGTACTTGCTGTCACCGTCGGCACGGCCGAAGTCATAGCCCAGCGCCAGGCTGGCGCTGAAGCCATTGTCGAACTGATGCTGGACGCCCACCCCGCCAAGGCTGTCGGCGAAAAAGATGCCGCGCTGGATCGACACCGAGGGCAGTAAATGCCCCTGGCGGCCCTTCGCGCCCATGTAGCGCGGCGCGGTGTGCAGGGCGAAGCCTGCGCTGACCTGGGTCTCGTCGCCCCAGAGGGTGTCCAGCGCGGACTGCTCCTGAGCGCTGGCCTCGGTGGAGGCGACGGCCAGATTGAGGGCGAATGAGGCACCCAGTACGTTGCGCAGGGAGGTTGTTTTGAACATGCTCACGACTCGTTGGATAAAGGTTTCGACAGGCGTGCGAAATACACCGGCGCCGGGGCGCCGAAAGGCGTATTGCAACTGGGGTAAACTCTAGCGAGGGACTGTCAACATTCCTTCCAGCGATTATCAAGGTCCTGTGAAGATGGATGAATGTTCGGGGCTTGAACAAAAAATCCCGAAAACCGATTTGGCGACGGGCTGCTGCGAACGGACAGGAAAAAAATGTGCTCGCAGCCATACTTGGTTGAAACAGCACGGAGGCTTGGAATGATGATTATCAACGAACTCACGCACCGGACGACCCGGCAAACCTCCGCTTGCAGACAACTGAAACGAAATCGCCGGAGCGCGCGGCTGCACCCCGCAAACGCTGGGCTATAAAGCGTTGGCGGAATCGTTCCTTGCCTGGGGCTACCGAATCTATGGCCTGTCTACGCAGAGCAGTACCTACCAACAGGAACTTGTCGCACGCCTGCAACTGACATTCCCGATGCTCAGCGACGAGCACCTGGCACCTCAACCGCAAACGCCCTTACCAACTGCTCGATCACCGCGCGCACCCGCGCCGTGTGGCGCAAGTCCTGGTGAGTGACCATCCACACCTCGTAGGGTTGGCTGCGCGTACGCTGTGGCCAGACCCGCCGCAAGCCGTCACGCTGCCCCAACTCCACCGGGATCTCCCCCAGGCCCAGGCCTTCGGCGATGCCACGGCGCAGCATCATGCTGGCGTTGGCCGCCATCACCACCCGCCCCTCGCCCATGGGCACGTCCACCAGGGTCGGTTCGGCGCGGTCGCGCCAGTACGGCTCGTACACCACCAGGTCGTGGCCGGCGAAGCTACCCTCCTCCGGCACGCCCCGCCGCGCCAGGTAATCCGCCGAGGCGAACAGGCCCATCTGCCAGCTGGCCAGCTTGCGCAGCACCAGGTCGGGGCTGTCCGGGCGCTGGTTGCGGATGGCGATGTCGGTTTCGCGTTGCGACAGATTGACGATCTCCGAGCTGCCGCTGAGCACCACGCGCACCTCGGGATGGGTCTCGTGTACCTGCCGCAGCGCGGGAATGACAAACTCCAGGGCCAGGGAGTCGGTGGTGGCGATGCGCACCTCGCCGGCCTCCTCGTTGTCCGCGCCGCGGGTTCGGCGGGCCAGTTCCAGGGCCGCCTGTTCCATCTTCTGCGCCATTTCCACGGCCACTTCACCGATGGCGGTCAACTGGTAGCCGGCCGGCGTGCGCAGGAACAAGGTCGAGCCCAGGTCCGCCTCCAGCGCCGCCACCCGCCGGCCCACCGTGGCCTGGTCGACCCGCAGCACCCGGGCGGCGCGGCGCAGGGTCTGTTCGCGGCTCAAGGCCAGCAGCATGCGGGCATCATCCCAGTTCATTGGTCCACTCCTGATTGGGGGCGCGCTGCGCCCCATCGCTGGCAAGCCAGCTCCCACAGGGATCACCTGTACATTGTGGGAGCTGGCTTGCCAGCGATGAGGCCAGCACAGGCAACACAAAACCGCTTCCCACAACAATTCGCAGGGATGCGGCAGGCTGAAGAAAATCTGCAAAGGTGCGTCGCAAAATCGCCGCGCGACCGGGCAACCCGGCTTGCATACCCTGTGACGCAACGGGCCGACACGGCCTTTCTTCAGAATGACAGAGGTCTTCATGCGTCACATCATCCCCAGCCAAATGAACGCCATCGACATCACCCGGCCAGGCGGCCCCGAGGTCCTGCAGGTCGCCAGCCATGCCACGCCCCAGCCAGGCCCGCGCGAAGTGCTGGTGCAGGTGCATGCCGCTGGCGTCAACGGCCCCGACCTGCTGCAGCGCAAGGGCCTGTACGATCCACCCGCCGGCGCGCCGGCCATCCCGGGCCTGGAGATCGCCGGCAAGGTGGTGGCCATCGGCGAGCACGTCCGTCACTTTGCCCTCGGCGATGCCGTGATCGCCCTGGTCCAGGGCGGTGGTTATGCCGAGTACGCCGTGGCCGACGAACGCACCACCGCGCACCTGCCGGAAAACCTGTCGATGGTCGAGGGTGCGGCGCTGCCGGAAACCTTCATGACCGTGTGGGTCAACCTGTTCCAGCGCGGCGGCTTCAAGGCCGGTGAAAGCGTGCTGATCCATGGTGGCGCGTCGGGCATCGGCACTACCGCGACGCAGCTGGCCCGGGCCTTCGGCGCGGCGAAGATCTTCACCACGGTCAATGGCGCCGGGCAACAGGCCGCAAGCCTCGAACTTGGCGCCGACGTGGCCATCGACTACACCCGCGAGGACTTCGTCGAGCAAGTCATGGCGCACACCGATGGCAAGGGCGTGGATGTGATCGTCGACATCATCGCCGGCGACTACGTGGCGCGGAACTTCAGGGCCGCCGCCATGGACGGACGCATCGTGCAGATCGGCGTGGTCAAGGGCCCGGCCACCGAGGTCGACCTGTTCCCGCTGTTGACCAAGCGCCTGACCCATATCGGCTCGACCCTGCGCGCGCGCAGCGCCGACGACAAGGCGGCGATCCTCGGCGAGCTGCAGGCCAAGGCCTGGCCCCACGTACGCAGCGGCGCGGTCAAGCCGCTGATCCACGCCACCTTCCCGCTGGCCGCGGCCAGCCAGGCCCATGAATTGATGGAGTCTGGACGGCATATCGGCAAGGTGGTGCTGAACGTCGCGCACAAAGGCTGAGTCAGTCGAGCGCACCGCTGCCCAGGGCGATCCTGATCGCCTGGGCGGTGGTGCTCACCCCCAGACGCCGGCGGGCGGCGCGCAGGTGGTTTTCCACCGTGCGCAGCGACAGTCCGAGGGTGGCGGCGATATCGGCCTGGCGCTGCCCGGCGGCGGTCCAGGCCAGGACCTGGCGCTCACGCTCGGACAAACGCCCCTGGCCGCTGGGCGCTTCCAGCAACCGCCGAGCACCCGCGAACGCGGCCTGGGCCAGCAGCGTCAGAGCCAGCCGTGCGGCAGGTGTCGCCACGACCTGCGCGCCACCGAAACTCATGGCGCCCTCCAGGCCTGCGGGACCGAACACCGGCACCTGCAAGCCGTGGATACCCGGCCCGCTCGGCGTTCGTACCACGCGGTAACGCTCGTTGCCATCGTCCAGCCGCTTGCTCCAGAAGAACGGCTCGCGTGCCGCCAGTAGGTGACGGGTCACCGGACAGTGGCGCACGTAGGTCTGGGCGTCGACCGCCTGGCCATCGCCGAACCAGTCCCCCTCCACCCAATGGATACGCTCGACCACCTCATCCCGCGCAGCGCTGGCGCTGAACAGCACGAAACGGTCATAGCCCAGCGGCCGCGCGACATTGCGCACGGCCGACTGGATATCCGCGAGATCGGTGGCCTGCGCGATCCGCTGAACGGCTTGCACCAGCTGATCGAACGGCTGGTCCCTCATCCGCCGTTGACTGCCTTGAGCAACGCCGAGGCGGCCAGCTTGCCCAGGGCATTGCCGGCCAACGGACTGTCACCGGTGAGCAGCTTGCGGTCCTGGTGGACGGCACCGGAGATACCCTCGTTGATGATCTCGACGCCCTGGGCCTGCAGGCGTTCGCCGAACTTCCAGGTCAGGTGGCCGGGCATGTAGCCGATGTCCGGGGTCTTGGCATCCAGATCGTCAGGGAAGGCGCAGATCTTGTAGCCGTCGTAGAGCTTGTCGCCGGCCAGCAGCGCCGCCGGGCCGTGGCATAGGGTGATGACGAACTTGTCGTGTTCCGCCGCCCATTTCAGCACTCGCCCGACTTCCTCGCTTTCCGGCAGGCCGATCAGCGCGCCGTGGCCGCCCGGGATGAACACACCGATATAGTCCGAGTCCTCACCCAGGGCCTGTTCCAGCACATCGGCGAGCTTGCGCGGCTGCTTGAACGCTGGTTTGTAGCGATCGAACAGGCCCAGCACCTCGGTGTCCTCGCCGGGCATGGCCCAGTATTCGAACTTGACCGGGTTGCCCGACAGGGTCGCGACGTCGAAGGCGAAACCGGCCTTGTCGAGGTGGTACATCGGCAGCAGGGTTTCCACCGGGTGGTTGCCGGTGGAGAACAGCGTGCCGTTGTCGGTGAGCAGGTAGCGCTCGTCGGCGCCGATCAGCAAGACCTTCCAGCGTCCGCCGCGGTAAGCGTCGGGATAGTCGGCGCCGCTGAGGTCGGACTTGCGCGAGGTGAACTGGCTGAGGGAATACGGCGAAGGGAAGAAGGCGTTGTCCTCGGCCGCGTCGGGCGTTGGGCGTTTGTCGTCGTTGGGGCTGGTCATGGTAGTGCTCCTGTGGCCTGGGGTAGGTAACCGGATCCATGCTAGGAGGCCGCCGGATGAGCGGCAATGAGGGTTTTCCCTCAATGGCGGCGTCGGTGACGGGGCGGCCCCAGGGCAGTCTAGCCGAGCGCCGAGGGCGTATCGACGTCGCGCAGCACACCGCTGTCCTGCAGTTCCAGGAGCAAAACGCTGTTCACATGCCGCCGCAGCACCGAGCGCGCGCCTTCATCACCGGACAACTGGCCAAGCTCGGCCCAGTAATCCCGGCCGAACACCACCGGGTGGCCGTTCTGCCCCTGATGACGCGGCACCACGATGACCGAGGGCGCCGCCGATGCGAGCAGACGACGGAAGGTCGCCGCCCCGATCCACGGCATGTCGCCGAGCAGGATAGCGACCGCCTGCGCTTCACTGTCACCCAGCGACGCCGCGCCGGCCGCCAGGCTATGGCCCATGCCCAGGCCTGCCTCGGGGCTGTGGACGACCCGGCAGGCCGACGGCAATCCAAGATCCTCGGCCCGCTCGCCTGCGCGCAGCACCACGCGTACCTCGTCGAACACCGCCAGGGCGCGCTCGACGCTGTGCTGCAGCAGGCTGCGCCCATCGGCCATCAGGGCCTGGCGCTTGTCCGCGCCGAAGCGCGCGCCCTGCCCGGCCGCCAGCACCAGGGCAACGACCTTCACAAGGCCTCGCGGGCGATGCCGCTGCGGGTCCGCAGGATATCGGCGAGCACCGCCAGGGCGATCTCCGCCGGCGTCTTGCTGCCCAGGTTCAGGCCGATCGGCGCATGAATGCGCGCCATGTCGGCATCACCCAGCTCGCCGATACGGCGCAGGCGCTCACGACGCTTCGCCGACGTGGCCTGTGAGCCCATCACACCGATGTAGAACGCTTCGGTACGCACCGCTTCGAGCATGGCCAGGTCATCGATCTTGGGGTCGTGGGTAAGCGCCACCACCGCGGTGTCGCGATGGCAGCCGCCGTTGGCGATGAACAGCGAAGGCAGTTCACGACGGATTTCTATCCCGTCCAGCGCCACGTTGTCCATCACCTCGTCGCGAGGGTCGCACAGCACCACCTCGAAGCCCAGGCCCTTGCCGAATTCGGCGCAGAAATGCGCGACGCTCGAATACCCTGCCAGCAACAGGCGCTGAGCGGCGCCGATGCGCAGGCGCACGCAATGCTCGCCACGCTCCACCCGTGGTCCCTGGCCGAGGTCGTCGCTCAGGCGCCGTTCACCGCTGCGCAGGTCGACCTCGCGCAACAGCCGCCGACGCCCGAGCAAGGCGCTCTCCAGCTCGGCAAGATGCGCCTGGGTGGCGCAGTCGCCGGGCAGGTTCTCCACCAGCACGTCGAGAATGCCGCCGCACGGCAGGCGAATGTTGCCGCGGGTGTCGCTGCCGTCGCCATAGCGCACCACGGCAACCGCCGTGGCGAACTCGCCGACGGCGACCCGCTCGAGGAAGTCATCCTCGACACAGCCGCCCGACAGCGACCCCACCCACTGCCCGCCCTCGCTCACCGCCAGCAGCGAGCCCGGCGCGCGCGGCGCCGAGCCATAGGTGCAGAGCACGCTGCACAGCCACACGCGCATCCCGTCGCGCGACCATTGCGCCGCCTGGCGCACCACCTGCAGGTCGAGATGCTGCACGGGTCAATCCGCCTTCAGCTGGGCCAGCTGCTGGGTGGTCAGGTCGCCCGGCAGGCCGCCCCAGGCTTCGCGCAGGTAGTTGACCATATCGGTCAGCTGCTGGTCGTCGAGCTTGTCGGCAAAGCCCGGCATCGGCTGCATGCGCTCGAAGCCGGTGAACTGCTGTTCGCGGATGCCGTCGACGATGGCCTTGACCAGGTTGCGCGAGTCGGCCTGGCGCAGCACGGTGTTGCCCTGCATGGCCACGGCAATGTGCGGCTTGCCCTCGCCATCGCCGCCGTGGCAGCCGGCGCAGACATTGAGGTACTGCTGGCGGCCACGCTTGGCGCTCTCGCCCAGGGTTTCATGGGCCACCGCCTGCACCACCTTGGCCGCCGGCGGCTGGTCGCCCAGCAGGTAGGTGGCCATGGCCGACAGGTCGCTGTCTTCAAGATGCTGGGTGCTGTGGTGCACCACCGGGTACATCTCGTTGAACATGCTGCCCTGGGCGCTGATACCGTGCTTGAGGAAGGTCGCCAGGTCGGCCTGGTTCCAGCCGCGGTCGGCCAGGTCCTGGGCCAGCAGGCTCGGCGCGAGGTAGCCCAGCAACAGGCCGCCGGTCAGGCGCTTGTCCTGCTGCAGCGCGCCGATGGGGTTGCGCGGAGTGTGGCACTCGCCGCAATGGCCGAGCACTTCGACCATGTACTGGCCGCGCTTCCACGCCTCGCTGTTGCCCTTGCCCTCCTCCAGCTGCACGCTCTTGCCGTACAGCAGGTTCCAGCCCATCAGGCCGGTGCGCACGTTGAACGGGAAGCTCAGGCTGGTTTCCGGCGCCGGGCGGTTGATTGGCGCCACGCTCATCAGGTAGGCGTGGATCGCATCGGAATCCTCGCGCTTGATCAGGTGGTACGAGGTGTAGGGCATGGCCGGATAGAGGTTGGCGCCGTCCTTGCGCTTGCCCTCGGTGAGGGCGGCGAAGAACTCGTCGCTGCTGTAGTTGCCGATGCCGTGCTGCTTGTCCGGGGTGATGTTGGTGCCGTAGATGGTGCCGAACGGCGAATGGATCGGCAGACCGCCGGCGTAGGGCGCGCCACCTTCGGCGGTGTGGCAGGCCATGCAGTCGGCGGCGCGGGCGAGGTACTCGCCGCGCTTGATCAATGCCTCGTCCGCCGCCTGCACGTTGCAGGCGACCAGCGCGCCAATGGCCAGGGCCAGGCTGCTCAGAACTCGCGTCATGCTCAACCCTCCTTGACCAGGCCGAGGTCGCCCAGCACGTCGCGGGTCGCCTCGTAGTAGCGCACATAGCCGGTGCAGCGGCACACATGGTGGCCGAGGCTGGCTTCGATGGCCTGCTCCAGCTCGCTCTTCTTCAGCGGCTTGCGCTGGGCCTTCTCCACCAGCACCGTGGCGGCGTTGACGAAGCCTGGGGCGCAGTAGCTGCACTGGAAGGCGAAGCGGTCGACGAACTTCTGCTGGATCGGGTTCAACTCGGTGGGGTTGCCCGCCTCGTCGCGTTTGGCGTGGCCTTCGATGGTGCGCACTTTCTTGCCCTCGAAATAGTGCGCGCCGGTGATGCAGGTGCGCACTTCCTCGCTGGTGCCGTCGGGGTTGTCGACGATCACCACGCAGGCGTGGCAGATGCCCTGGCCGCAGCCCAGGCGCGAGCCTGTGAGGTTCTGGTATTCGTGCAGGTAGTCGATCATCGCCAGGTCATCGGGGACCACCTCGGTGACGACAGATTGACCGTTGAGGGTCAGTTGCAGCTTGCGGTCAGCCATTGAGGGCCTCCTTGACGCGGGCGGGGGTGATGGGCAGGTCGCGGATACGCTTGCCGATGGCATGGGCCACGGCATTGCCGATGGCGCCGACCACCGGGATCATCACCACCTCGGCGATGCCCTTGGACGGGTCGGTCGGCGACAACGGCGGCAGGATCTCGGAGGTCTGCTTCCACACCGCCACATGCCGGGCCATCGGCAGGCGGTAACGGTTGAAGTTCCAGTCGCCCTCGCCCGGGCCACCCTCGTACAGCGGCATCTCTTCCAGCAGTGCATGGCCGATGCCCATGGCGATACCGCCCTCGAGCTGGCCCTTGACCAGCTCGGGCACCAGCACCCGGCCGCACTCGACCCAGCTGTGGTGGTTGAGCACGCTGACCTCGCCGCTGCCCTTGTTCACCTTGACCTCGACGATGGTCGCCACCGGGCTGTAGTAGGTGACCATGGCGTTGTTCAGCTGGGTGGCCGGGTACTCGGCGTTCTGCCGGTCGAGCAGGTGGAAGCCGGCGCTGTTCATCTGCGCCTTCTTCGCGTTCACCGCGCCGTCGCCATACTTCACCGCCAGCGCATCGAGCGGCAGGCGCTCGCGCACGCCGTCGATGACGAAGTCGGCCTCGGCCCAGCTCCAGCGGTTGAAGCCATGCACGCTGACGCCGGTAATCAGGCCCATCTCATGGGCCTTCTTCGCAAGCTCCGCGAACGGGATCGGCGCCAGACCGTTGCCGGTCAGCGCGCCGTTGACCCATACCGCGTTCTCGCGGCGCACCACCAACGGGTTGGCCTGGCCGCCGAACGGGCCCTGGCTCCACAGCGCCATGGCCGCCGGCCACAGGCCGTGGTTGAACAGCACCCGGGCCGCCTCGCGGGTGGCGTGGCTGAAGTAGAACGCCGAGTTGGTCGCCGACGACGGCGAGGCCAGCTTGCCGACCCAGCGCGGGTTGCGCAGCGCGGCGTCCTGCTCGGCCTGGCTGATCAGATAGGGGTTGCCGCTGGTGCTCAGTTGCAGCTCAGGCCATTCGGTCTGTGCGGTCTGCACATGGTCGGCGACGCGGCCGAGGAAGTCGCTGACCACCAGGGCCTGGGAGGTCGACATGCCGGTGCCCAGCTCGGTACCGATATGACGCAGGGTAATCTGGCCATCGGCGCTGAACTCGACCGCCGCCATCGGCGCTTCGGAGCCGGTGCCGAAGTCCTTCTGGGTGATGGCGAAGCCCACGCCGTACCAATTGTCGTGGTCCTTGGCGTCTTCGGCCTGCTTGCGCGCATGGCGGTTCTTCCACCACTCATGCTCCGCGGCCTTGTCGAGGATCTCGTGCAGGCGCAGGGCACCGGCGGGCACCGCGCCCTGGGTGTTCTTCATGCCCGACTTGAGCGCGTTCTTGCGGCGCAGCTCGATGGCATCCACGCCCAGGCGATCGGCGATCTCGTCGACCATCATCTCGGTGGCGGCCATGCTCTGCAGGGTGCCGTAGCCGCGCATGGAGCCGGCCTCGACGCCGCGCGAGTGGTAGGCGGTGACCGACAGGTCGTTCTGCGGCATGTAGTAGATCGACTGCGCCGCGGTGGCACCTACCGCGGCCACCGACGGGCTGTAGTTGATGCGCCCGCCGCCGTCGACGGTCATGTCGGCGCGGAAGATCTTGAAGCTCAGGTCGTTCTTGTCCACCGCCAGCTGGTAACGGATGTCGAACGGGTGGCGCTTGATGCCGCTCTGGAACTGCTCGTAGCGGTCGTTGGCCAGGCGAATCGGCACGCCCGCGCCGTACAGGGCGGCGACGGCGGCGTAGAACACGAAGATGTTGTTGTCCTTGGAGCCGTAGCCGACGGTGTAGCCCGGGTGCATGCTCAGGTGCTTCAGGCCGAAACGCGACGGCTTGATCATATGCACGCACTCCTGCGCCACTTCGAACGGGCACTGGGTGGCGACGACGAAATGCAGGGTGCCGGTGGCGACATCGAACCAGCCGTTGCCGTTGTCCGGCTCGAGGGCTGCCGGTTCGATGGACGGGGTCTTGTAGCGCTCGTCGAACAGCAGCCACTCTTCCGGCGGCTGTTTGAGCTGCTCGTCGATACGCTGGGCGTAGAACATGCCTTGTTCGGTGAGGGTGCCATGCTGCTTGGGCTCGGCGGTCCATACCGGCTTGCGCGCCAGGATGGTCGGGAACAGCATGGTGTTCTTCAGGCTCGAGTATTCGTCGTCATCGAACGGCGTCTTGCCGCCCACGCGCACGAAACGGAAGCTGCCGTAGGGGTCGCGCTGGTACAGCGGCGCCTGGGCGCCGTAGCGGATCGCCTGGTCGTTGAACTGCAGCTTGAGCTTGGCCTTGCGGAAACGCTCGAAGTCGTTCCAGATCAGGATCGCCACCGGGTGACCGATGAACATCGGCACCTGGCCGGGCGGCAGCAACGGATCTGGCGAATGGGCTTCGGGCCAGGCGATGCCGTCCTTCTTCAGGTCATCGGCGGTGACGATGCGGTCCGGCTGCAGCTCGGCGCCCAGCAGCGACAGGTCATAGCCCGCGTAGATGCGGTCGGCCTTGGTCGCCTTGAGCAGCATGGCGTGGCCTTGCTGCTGGGGCCAGCCAGGCATGTCCTTGGCGCGGATATCGCGGGCGAACACCTTGTTGCCGCAGACCTTGGACAGTGCGTCATTACGGAAACGCGCCTTGCCGTCGTGGTTCATCCACTTCTGCGGCGAGGTGGTGACCTTGTTTTCCATCAGGGCGGCGAAGGCCTGGCTGCCGAGCGGCGCCAGGGTCACGCCGACACCGGCGATCAGCCCGCCTTGCAGGAACGAGCGCCGGGAAATATCACGGTTGGACATGGTTGATCCTCTGGGCAGCTCTTGGGTTGCCCATGCTTTTTCTGGTGCTTGAGAAACTGGAAGGGCGCGCACGATCACAAAAACTGACTACGAAGTCAAGTTAACCATCGTAGGGTGCCTCTGCAAGTCAAGCAGACAACTTGTCGCGGGGCGCCGCGAAGGGTCAATCCGGCAAGCGATAGCGCTCGGCGAAGTACTGGCGGAAGAACTCCACCGCCACCCGCACCTTGGCTGAACCTGCCAACGGCGCCGTATACACCGCCCAGATATCCGCCGCCTGCTGGTACTCGGGCAGCACCTGCACCAGGCGCCCATCGGCGATGCTGTCATGCACGTCCCACCAGGAGCGCAGCAGGATCCCTCGCCCGTCCAGGCACCACTGGTGCGCCACCTCGCCGTGGTTGCTGGAGAGCCCGCCGGTGACGCGCACGCTTTCCTCGCCCTGGGGGCCTTCCAGGTGCCACAGGCCGAACGGGTGGTCGCGTTCCTTGATTACCAGGCAGTCATGGCTGGCCAGGTCGGCCAGCACCCGCGGCGTGCCATGCGCGGCCAGGTAACCAGGGGCGGCGCACAGCACCCGACGGTTGCGTGCCAGGGGCTTGGCGATCAGGTGCGGGGCGATGACGTTGCCGACGCGGATGTCCAGGTCCACCCCTTCGGCGATCAGGTCCACCAGGCGGTCATGCACATCCAGGCGGATGTCCAGCCCAGGGTAGCGCGCCGCCAGCTCCGACAGCGCCGGCGCCACGAAGCGCCGCCCCAGCCCCAGGCTGCTGGCGATGCGCAGTTGCCCCGCCGGCTCGCGCTGGCCGGCGTTGAGGTCGTCGTCCATGCGCCGCAGGGTCTCGAAGATCTGCTGCGCCCACTGGTACACGCGCTCGCCGTCCTCGCTCACCGTCACCCGCCGGGTGGTGCGGTGCAGCAGGCGTACGCCGAGGCTTTCCTCCAGCAGGCGAATGCGCTTGCTGATGAATGCCGCCGACATGCCGCGCTCGTCCGCCACCGCGGCGAAGCTGGCGCGGCGGGCCACCTGCAGGAAGATGTCGAGGTCATCCAGGTTCGGCAGATTATTCACGTTTCATGTACCAAGAATTGATGGATTGCCGGATTATCTCCGAAGCACAGCCTTATAGCATGGCCTGCATCTTCCCTGGACACGAGATGCGCCCCATGACCAAGACCTTCAAGATTGCCGCCATCCCCGGTGACGGCATCGGCAACGAAGTCCTCCCCGAAGGCCTGCGCGTGGTCGAGGCCGCCGCCCGCAAGCACGGCCTGGACCTGCAGTTCGAGTTCTTCGAGTGGGCCAGCTGCGACTACTACCTGGCCCACGGCAAGATGATGCCCGACGACTGGCTCGACCAGCTCAAGGGCTTCGACGCCCTGTACTTCGGCGCCGTCGGCTGGCCCGACAAGGTCCCGGACCACATCTCGCTGTGGGGCTCCCTGCTCAAGTTCCGCCGCGACTTCGACCAGTACGTGAACATCCGCCCGGTGCGCCTGTTCCCCGGCGTGCCCTGCCCGCTGGCGAACAAGCAGCCCGGCGACATCGACTTCGTGGTGATCCGCGAGAACACCGAGGGCGAATACTCCTCCCTGGGCGGGCGCATGTTCGAAGGCACCGACAACGAGTTCGTGCTGCAGGAATCGGTGTTCACCCGCCGCGGCGTCGACCGCATCCTCAAGTACGCCTTCGACGTGGCGCAGACCCGCGAGCGCAAGCACGTGACCTCGGCGACCAAGTCCAACGGCATGGCCGTGAGCATGCCCTACTGGGACGAGCGCACCGCCGCCATGGCCGCGCACTACCCCGAGATCAGCTGGGACAAGCAGCACATCGACATCCTCTGCGCCCGTTTCGTGCTGCAGCCGGAGCGTTTCGACGTGGTGGTGGCCTCCAACCTGTTCGGTGACATCCTCTCCGACCTCGGCCCGGCGTGCGCCGGCACCATCGGCATCGCGCCGTCGGCCAACCTCAATCCCGAGCGCAAGTTCCCCTCGCTGTTCGAGCCGGTGCATGGCTCGGCACCGGACATCTACGGCAAGAACATCGCCAACCCCATCGCAATGATCTGGTCCGGTGCGTTGATGCTCGAGTTCCTCGGCCAGGAAAACAACGATGCCCGCTACCAGGCGGCCCACGACGACATCCTCAAGGCCATCGAGACGGTGATCGCCAACGGCGACACCACCCGTGACATGGGCGGCAGCCGCTCGACCCAGGAAGTGGGCAAGGCCATTGCCGAGCTGCTCGGCGCCTGATTCGGCATCAGGTCATCGCGGGGCCGATGCGACTTGCCCCGCGATAGCGACAGCGCAGCCCAATCATCCGGATTGTCCGACGATCCTATTGCCACCCACTTCGATTCAATGCAGAATCTGTCAACCAAAAGATACTTGTTATCTACTAGTTAACAGAAAGGAAACACAGAACCTCGATACGGACTTCCCAACGCCTGACGCCTACTACAAAAAAAATGCTCCAGGAGACAATTGATGTCCCCCAATAACAAAAAGATCGACGTGTTCCTGATCGCCGTGAGCCTGTTGGCCGTGCTGCTCACCGTGATCGGCCTTGCCGCCTTCCCTGCCCAGGCCGAAAACCTGGCCAACCAGCTGTTCGAAGTGGCCACCCGCACCTTCGGCACCAGCGTCCAGGTACTGGTGTTCGGCAGTTCCCTGGCCGTGCTGTACCTGGCCTTCAGCAAATACGGCAACATCCGCCTGGGTGCCGGCAAGCCCGAATACTCCACTACTACCTGGGTATTCATGTTCATCTGCGCCGGCATGGGTTCCTCGACCCTGTACTGGGGCGTGATGGAATGGGCCTACTACTACCAGACCCCAGGCCTGAACATCGCGCCGATGTCGGCCAAGGCCCTGGAATACAGCGTCAGCTACTCGTTCTTCCACTGGGGCATCAGCGCCTGGTCGATCTACGCCCTGGCCTCGCTGGCCATGGCCTATCACTTCCATGTGCGCAAGAAGAGCGGCCTCAACCTGGCCTCGATCATCGAGGCGGTCACCGGCTTCAAGGCCACCGGCCCGGTCGGCCGCGCCGTCGACCTGATCTTCCTGCTGACCATGATGGGCGCGCTGACCGTGTCGCTGGCGCTCACCGCCTCGACCCTGACCCGCGGCCTTGCCGACCTGGCCGGCACCCCCAACACCTTCACCGTGCAGTTGCTGGTGATCGGCGCTGTAGCGCTGCTGTTCTCGCTGAGCTCGTACATCGGCATCGACGGCGGCTTGCAGCGCTTGTCGAAGATGGTCTGCATCGGCGCCCTGGTGTTCGCCGCCATCGTCCTGCTGGTTGGCCCGACCCAGTTCACCCTGAACAACACCGCCAATTCCATCGGCCTGATGCTGCAGCACTACGTGCAGATGAGCCTGTTCACCGACCCCGCCGGCGACGGCGCCTTTACCCGCAACTGGACGGTGTTCTACTGGCTGTGGTGGGTGTCCTACGCCCCCGGCGTGGCGATGTTCGTCGCCCGCGTATCCCGTGGCCGGCTGATCAAGGAAGTGGTGTTCGCCCTGCTGCTGGGCGGCAGCTTCGGTTGCTGGTTCTTCTTCGGCGCGCTGGAAAGCTACAGCATGCACCAGTTCATCAACGGCCAGATCGACGTCCCCAAGCTGCTTGGCACGCTCGGTGGCGAAGCGGCGGTGACCGACCTGTTGCTGGCCCTGCCATGGGGCACGCTGTTCCTCGCCGCGTACCTGTTCATCATGGCGGTGTTCTGCGCCTCGCACATGGACGCCGCCGCCTACGCCGTGGCCGCCACCAGCACCCGCAACCTGCGCGAAGGTGAAGACCCAAGCCCCACCCTGCGCCTGTTCTGGTGCGTGGTGCTGACCCTGGTGCCACTGGCCATGTTGTTCGCCAAGGCCTCGCTGTCGACCATGAAGACCGCCGTGGTGCTCACCGCGATCCCGTTCATGGTGATCCTGCTGGTGAAGATCTACGGGTTCTTCAAGTGGCTGGCGGCCGACTACGGCCAGGTGCCGGCGTACCGCATCGAGGAAGAGGCCACCCGCCTGGCGGGTGAGGAACCGCAGCCGCAGGCGCCGCGTAGCGCTGCCGTGCTGCACTGAAATACAACCTGGGAGCGGGCTTGCCCGCCCCCGTTCAGGCAAATTTTTTTGCCCAGCTTGTTAACCAACAGATACGCGTTAACCAATAAGAACCGAGATAAAGCCATGAACGATTTCAAACGCCTGCCCGCCGACTTCTGCGCCAACCCCGAGGAAGCCTTCACCCTCCCGGCCAAGTTCTACACCCAGGCCGCCGTTTTCGAACACGAGAAGGAAGCGATCTTCGCCCGCAGTTGGATCTGCGTCGGCCACCGCAGCGAAGTCGCCGAGAAGAACGCCTACATCACCCGCCAGGTGATCGGCGAGAGCATCATCGTCGTGCGTGGCCGCGACGATGTGCTGCGGGCCTTCTACAACGTCTGCCCGCATCGCGGCCACCAACTGCTCGAGGGCAGCGGCAAGGCCAAGAACGTGATCACCTGCCCGTACCACGCCTGGACCTTCAAGCTCGACGGCGAGCTGGCCCATGCGCGCAACTGCGAGAACGTGGCCAACTTCGACAAGGACAATTCCACCCTGGTGCAGCTGCGCGTGGAGGAATACGCCGGCTTCATCTTCATCAACATGGACAACGACGCAGGCTCTGTCGAAGACCAGCTGCCGGGCCTGCAGAAGCGCATGCGCGAAGCCTGCGCGATGATCGACGACCTGCACCTGGCCGCGCGCTTCGTCAGCGACACTCCGGCCAACTGGAAATCCATCGTCGACAACTACCTGGAGTGCTACCACTGCGCCCCGGCCCACCCCGGCTTCTCCGATTCGGTGGATGTCGGCCAGTACAGCCACAGCCTGCACGGCAACTGGACCCTGCAATACGGCCTGGCCAAGCCTTCGGAGCAGTCGTTCAAGTTCGATGAGTCGGTGAAAGACCCGTCCTTCGCCGGCTTCTGGGCCTGGCCATGCACCATGTTCAACGTACCGCCAGGGGCCAACTTCATGACCGTGATCTACGAGTTCCCGGTCGATGCCGAAACCACCCTGCAGCACTACGACGTCTACTTCCTCAACAAGGACATCACCGAAGAGCAGCAGAAGCTGATCGACTGGTACCGCGAAGTGTTCCGCCCGGAAGACCTGCGCCTGGTCGAGAGCGTGCAGAAAGGCCTGAAGTCCCGCGGCTACCGTGGCCAGGGCCGGATCATGGTCGACGCCCAGCGCAGCGGCGTCAGCGAGCACGGCATCGCCCACTTCCACAACCTGATCGCGGTCGCCCACCTGGACGACTGAACACACGCCAGCTCCCCGCCCCGCGCCAGGGCCTGGCGCGGGGCTTCGTTGTCGAGGTACGCCATGGCCAAGCAATACGAGATGTTCAAGGTGCGCGTGACCGGTGTGGAACAGGCCACGCCACAGATCAAGCGCTTCACCCTGGCCCGCGCCGACGGCGGCGCCCTGCCCGCCTTCAGCGGCGGCAGCCACGTGATCGTGCAGATGCAGTCGCCCTGCGGCAGCCAGTTCAGCAATGCCTACTCGCTGATGAGCGATCCGCGCCAGTTGCACAGCTACCAGATCGGCGTGCGGCTCGAGGAGCAGTCCAAGGGCGGTTCGGCGTTCATGCACAACCAGGTCGCGGTGGGCAGCGAGCTGACCATCTCCACACCCAACAACCTGTTCGCCCTGAACGCCGATGCCGGGCGCCACGTGCTGATCGCCGGCGGCATCGGCATCACCCCGTTCCTGGCGCAGTTGCACGAGCTGGAAGGTGGCGCCACTCCCTACGAGCTGCACTACGCCTTCCGCGCCCCGGAACACGGCGCCTTCCAGGGCGACCTGGAACAAGGCCCGCATGCCGGCAACACGCGGTTCTACATCGACAGCCTGGACCGCAAGCTCGACCTCGCCGCGCTGTGCGCGGGCCTGGCCGATGACGCCCACCTCTATGTGTGCGGGCCCAAGCCGCTGATCGACGCGGTGATCGCCACCGCCGCCGCCGCTGGCATCGCCGAGTCCCGTGTGCATTGGGAACAGTTCGCCGCTGCCGCGCCGGCCACAGGTTCGGCCTTCACCGTGGTGCTGGCCCGCTCGGGCACCGAGCTGCAAGTCGAGGAAGGCATGACCATCCTCCAGGCCATCGAGAAGTCCAAGGCCGCGAAGGTCGAGTGCCTGTGCCGTGAAGGGGTGTGCGGCACCTGCGAGACAGCGATCCTCGAAGGCGAGGCCGAGCATTTCGATCAGTACTTGAGCGACGAGGAAAAAGCCGCGCAGCAGAGCATGATGCTGTGCGTGTCGCGGGCGCGCTCGGCGCGGTTGGTGCTGGATCTCTAAGGGCCAGAGCCAGATCGCGCTCCAGTGGAGCGCACGATGCCATCGCGGGCAAGCCTGCTCCTACAGGTCATGCGCTCCCCCTACTAGGAGCGGGCTTACCCCGCGATGGCGCCGGTCGAGTCGACACCAATGCGTCCCTGTGGATTCAGTAATTGTTATGAGATAACATTTTACTTTCTCTGTTTGCGACTTTCCTCGATGGCCAGCCCCCAACTCCCCCAACGCCTGCAAAGCATCGACGCCCTGCGCGGTCTGGTGATCCTGTTCATGCTGCTGGACCACGTGCGCGAAACCTTCTTCCTGCATCGCCAGGTCAGCGACCCGATGACCATCGACGCGATCGACGCCACCGAACCCAGCCTGTTCGCCAGCCGCACCCTGGCGCATCTGTGCGCACCGGTGTTCGTGCTGCTCACCGGGCTGGCTGCCTGGCTCTACGGCGAAAAACACCACGGCCGGGGCGATGTCTCGGTGTTCCTGTTCAAGCGCGGTCTGTTCCTGGTTGTGCTGGAATTCACCCTGGTCAACTTCGCCTGGACCTTCCAGTTGCCACCGAGCGTGATCTACCTGCAGGTGATCTGGGCCATCGGCCTGAGCATGCTCGCCCTGTCGCTGCTGGTGTGGCTGCCGCGCCCGGCGCTGCTCGCCCTTGGCGCGCTGATCGTCGCCGGTCACAACCTGCTCGATGGCCTGCACTTCGGGCCGGAATCGGCGCTGCATGTGCCATGGGCGATCCTGCATGAGCGCAGTTGGCTGGAAGTGGGCGAACATCTGCGCCTACGCACGTCCTACCCGCTGTTGCCATGGATCGGCGTGATCGCCCTGGGTTATGGGCTCGGCCCGTGGTTCGCGCGGAGCAGCGACGCCGGCAAGCGCCAGCAGCGCCTGCTATGGTCCGGCGCCACCTTGCTGCTGGGGTTCAGCGCGTTGCGCCTGCTCAATGGCTATGGCGAAGCCCCCTGGAGCCTCTACGCCAGCGTCGGGCAGACGCTGATGAGCTTCTTCAATATCACCAAGTACCCACCGTCGCTGCTGTTCCTGGCCCTGACCCTCGGCGTCGGCCTGCTCCTGCTGCGCGGCTTCGAGCGTGCCGGCGACGCCCGCTGGATCGGCCCGCTTGCGGTGTTCGGCGCCGCGCCGATGTTCTTCTACCTGCTGCACCTGTATGCGCTCAAGCTGCTTTACGTGGCCTGCGTGGCGCTGTTCGGCCTGAACCAGGGCCGCTTTTTCGGTTTCGATGGTATCGGCGCGGTGTGGCTGACCGCCGTGCTGCTGCCACTTACCCTGTACCTGCCGGTGCGCTGGTTTGCCCGGCTGAAAGCGCGCCGGCGCGATATCGCCTGGCTCAAGTACCTGTAAAAGCGTTTTCACCCGACAGTCCGATGGTCTACCATGCCGCCCGCCGGTTTCCACACGGAATCAAAAGGGAATCCCGGGCTCGCCGCTGGCGATCCAAAGGGAACTGCCCCCGCAACTGTAGGTGCCGAGCCTGCGCCATCGATGCCACTGGGTCTGCCGACCCGGGAAGGCTGGCGCCGGCCTGGACGCACCAGTCAGGAGACCTGCCGGCACGCATTCACCAACCGGCGGGGTGTCCGGGATGGTCATCCGCCCCTGGCCGCGTGCTTTCGCAGGCTGCCTGGCGATGCCTGTCCGTGGGCCATTCCGTGTACCACTCAGGAGATCGCCCCACCATGCCGCACCGCCTCGCCGTCCTCCTCGCCGGCCTGTCCCTGTCGAGCCTGGCCCACGCCAGCGCGACCCAGTACCCGCTGACCGTCGACAACTGCGGCATGCCGCAGACCTTCACCCAGGCCCCGCAACGGGCGGTGACCGTCGGCCAGGCCGGCACCGAGCTGCTCTATGCCCTGGGCCTGGGTGAGCGGCTGGCCGGCACCTCGCTGTGGTTCAACAACGTGCTGCCGGAATTCAAGGCACAGAACGACAAGATCCCACGCCTGGCCGACAACGAACCGAGCTTCGAAGCGGTGGTCGGCAAACGTCCGCAACTGGTGACGGCGCAGTTCGAATGGATGATCGGCGCCCAGGGCGCGGTCGGCACCCGCGAGCAGTTCCAGGAGCTGGGCATCCCCACCTACCTGCTGCCCTCGGACTGCGAGGGCAAGGACAATCTGGTGGGTGCCGACGGCACCCGCCTGCAGCCGTTCAAGGTGCAGAGCATCTACAAGAGCGTCAGCCAGCTGGCCGAGATCTTCGACGTGCAGGAGCGTGGCGCACGCCTGAATGCCGAGCTCCAGGGCCAGCTGGAACGGGCCAGGCAGCGCCTGGCCGGCCAGGACCTGGCGCACACCAGCGCGCTGTTCTGGTTCTCCAGCGCCGACCTCAAGACCGACCCCTATGTCGCCGGGCGCCAGGGCGTGGCCGACTACATGCTGCAGACCCTCGGCGTGCGCAACGTGGTCGAGTCCAGCGAAGAATGGCCTACCGTGGGCTGGGAAACCCTGGCCAGGGCCAACCCCACCTGGCTGATCGTTGCGCGCATGGACCGCCGCCGCTACCCGGCCGACGATTACCAGCTGAAACTCGATTTCCTGCGCAACGACCCGGTCACGCGCAACATGGACGCCGTCAAGCACGGCCGCATCATCGTCCTCGACGCCGACGCCATGCAGGCCGGCATTCGTCTGTTCCGCGGCCTGGATGTGCTGTCCAGCGCCTTCGCCAGCGGTAAAGCACCGCAGCCATGAGCCGCCTGCTGCCCATCAGCCTCTTTGCTTTGCTCGCCCTGTGCGTGGCCATGCTGGCTGGGATCGCCATCGGCGAGACCCGGGTAAGTACCGAGGCGATCTGGCAGGTGCTGGCCAACCAGCTGTGGCAGGCCGGCCATGCCGTCGACCCGATCGACGCCGGCATCGTCTGGAACTACCGCCTGCCGCGCACCCTGGTCGCCGCCGCTTGCGGTGCGGGGCTGGCGACCTGCGGGGTGATCCTCCAGGCGCTGCTGCGCAACCCGTTGGCCGAGCCGTACCTGCTGGGCCTATCGGCCGGCGCCTCGACCGGTGCCGTGGCGGTGGGGCTGTTCGGCCTGGGCGGCGCGGTGCTGTCGCTGTCGGCCGGCGCCTTCATCGGCGCGCTGGCGGCGTTCGCCCTGGTGTTGCTGCTGTCGCGCGCCAGTGGCAGCCGCCAGGACAACGCCCAGGTGATCCTCGCCGGCATCGCCGGCTCGCAACTGTTCAACGCCCTCACCGCCTTCCTCATCACCAAGTCGGCCACCGCCGAGCAGGCCCGCGGCATCCTGTTCTGGCTGCTGGGCAACCTCAGCGGCGTGCGCTGGCCGTCGGTGTGGCTGGCGGTGCCAGTCGCCCTGTTCGGCCTCGCGATATGCCTGTGGCAGCGCCGGGCACTGGACGCCTTCACCTTCGGCGCCGACTCGGCGGCCTCGCTGGGCGTACCGGTGCGCCGCACACAGCTGCTGCTGATCAGCTGCGCGGCGCTGGTCACCGCGGTGATGGTGTCCATCGTCGGTGCCATCGGCTTCGTCGGCCTGGTCATTCCCCATGCCCTGCGCCTGTTGCTCGGCCCCGGGCATAGCCGTCTGCTGCCGGCCAGCGCCCTGGGCGGTGCGCTGTTCCTGATCGTCGCCGACATCCTCTCGCGTACCCTGATCGCCGGCCAGGTGATCCCGGTGGGCGTGGTCACGGCCTTGATCGGCGCGCCGCTGTTCGCGCTGATCCTGGTCAGCCGCCGGGGGCGCCCATGAGCGTGATGACCGCCATCGTCGAGGCGCCGCTCAGCTGCCAAGGGCTTGGTCTGCGCCTGGGTGGGCGCGATGTGCTGCAGGCTGTCGACCTGAGCGTGCTGCCCGGCGAAACCTTGGGCGTGGTCGGCCCCAACGGCTCGGGCAAGTCCACCCTGCTCAAGCTGCTCGCCGGCCTGCGCACCCCAAGCAGTGGCAGCGTGCGCCTGCTCGGCGACGCGCTGGAACGCATGCCACGGCGGCATATCGCTCAACGCCTGGCCCTGGTCGAGCAACAGGCCGACACCCTGGACGCCATCAGCGTGTATGACGCCGTCGCCCTGGGCCGTACACCCTGGCTCTCGGCCCTGGCACCGTTCGGCAACGATGACCGCGCCATCGTCGAACAGGCGCTGGCCGACGCCGACGCTAGCCACCTGCGCCGACGGCTATGGGGCGAACTGTCCGGTGGCGAACGCCAGCGCGTGCATATCGCCCGGGCCCTGGCGCAACGGCCGCAGGTGTTGTTGCTCGACGAGCCGACCAACCATCTCGACATCCAGCACCAGCTCGGTTTGCTGCGCCAGGTGCAGGCGCTGGCGGTGACGACGCTGGTGGCCTTGCATGATCTCAACCAGGCATTGACCTGCGACCGGCTGGCCGTGCTCGATCAGGGGCGGTTGGTTGCGCTAGGCAAGCCGGAGGCGGTGCTGACGCCGGAGCGGTTGTTGGGGACGTTCGGGGTGCATGGGCACTACCTGGTCGATCCATATGATGGGGCGCGGGTGCTGCGGTTTCGTGCCTGAGCAATGTGACGCAAAGCGCCGCTGACGCGGCGCATTGCCGGCTTGTCGGTGATCAGGCCGGTTGGTTTACCTGCGGTAGCTTCCAGTCCTTCATCTCCTGCGGCGTCAGGCTGGCCAGCACTTGCATGAAGGTTTCGGTCAGCTCGCTGCTGACATTGCCGTGTACCTGGTAGTTGCTCAGCAGGTAGCGCTTTACCGTGTTCGGCCAGTTGTTCGCCAGGTGCGCGGCCTTGATGATGCCCTTGGCATCCTGATAGTTGGCGGCGGGCTTGACTTGGGTCAGCCGGCGCTCGAAGTGGCCGAAACTCCAGTCATCTTCGCGGGCCTCGAATTCGTCCAGCAGTTTCACCTTGTACAACGCAAGCTCGGGCATGCGTGATCTCCTTGTGATGGGATGGAAGGAGACGGTAGGCGAATGCGGCGGGAATGGAAATGAACACGGTGTTGAGCAGTGCCGGTGTCGGTTGGGATGGCCTATCAGACACCGGATGTGATAACGCCTTGGACGCCAGGATTGCCGCACGATAAGCAAGCTGGCAGCCACATGCCGCCGTGAAAGTGTTACGCCGTATGGCATACCACCCTCGGTCCCCCGCACCACCTGCTAAAGTGCGCGCCGCGGCCCTTTTGGCCCCAGCAATGATGGAACTCTACCGATGGAAAGAATGATCCAGTTCGTGGCGGTGGTGGTGGTCTGCACGGCCATCGGTATCGCCTGCGAGCACTACGAAGTGAACCGCTACCTGAAATGGCTGCTGATGGCCCTGCCGGCGATTGTCTGGGTACGCCTGCGCAATCCGTTGCAACGCTGAATTTCCCACCGCGTTTGCAGTAGACTCGCAAGCCTTACCGTGCCCAAGGCTGCCCCATGCCCCGCCTGACCCGACTACTATTGCCCGTGCTCCTGCTCGGCGCCCTCGCCGCCTGCGACCAAAAGCCCAGCCGTGAGGAACAGATCCTCGCCAACTTGCCCTTGCAGGAAGCCTACGACCACAACATCGAGCGCATGGCCGGGCTGCTGGCCATGACCCATGCACAGGTGCCCCAGGACAAGATCAAGGCAGTGCTGCGCAAGCACCTCACCGTCGAGGACCAGCGCCAGGACCTGTTCAAGCTGTACAGCGAAGAAAACTTCAACGATACCGAGTTCGCCACCATCGTCCAGGTCACCCGCGACCCGGCCAAGGCCAAGGCGCTAAGCCAGAGCGACGAGGGCAAGCGCCTGAGCGAAAAACTCACCCGCCTGATGCGCGAGAGCGCCAGCGATACCAAGGTCCAGGCCCTGGCACAAGCGCGCATGCAGCAGGTCGAAGATGACCTGCGGGCCCTGGAGCAGGCCGCGCCCTGATGCCGGGTAAGCACGGGGCACCATCGCGGCAAAATCCATGATTACTGTAAGAAATCTGAGCGCACCCGATCAGCTAAGCCTGCAATTGTCCGTATGCATGGTTCACCTTGCGCCAAGCGCGTAGGGTGAACCACCCGCTGTATCCCACGAGGCCAAGGATTGCGATACGTTTCCCCCCACAAACGGCGCCCCGACCTGCGCACACTCATACTTGCGCTCTGCGCCACCACCGCGCTGGTGATGCTGCTGGCCAGTTACTTCGCCAGCTATCGGGTGCAACGCCAACTGCTGATCGACAGCGCCCTGGAAGCCAACCGTGCCTATGCCGCCAAACTGGCCGCCGTGACCGAGACCACCTTGGGCAATGCCTTGCAGCAACTGGCCTACAGCGCCAGCCAATGCGCCCTGCACCCTGATGACGATCAGTTGGTGCAGGCCGAGATCGACCGCCTGCAGCAGCAAAGCAACCTATTCAACTCCACCTTGCGGGTCGACGCCCAGGGTGTGGTGCGCACGCTTTCGCCAGCACCGCTGCAGCACCTGGCCGGGACCCAAGCCAGCTCGCCCGCTGCCCTGGAGGCCTTGCGCGAACGCCGCACACTGGTATCCACGCCCTTCCTGTCGGTGGCCAACAACCTGCTGGTGATAGTGTCGCAACCGATCTTCGACGCCAACGGGCACTACCAGGGCTACATCGGCGGCAGCCTGTACCTGCGCGAGCGCAACCTGCTCAACAGCCTGCTGGGCACGCATTTCTACCAGAACGGCTCGTACCTCTACGTGGTAGATCGCAACCGCCGGCTGCTGTTTCACCCCGACAGTCAGCGGGTCGGCACCCTGGTGGGCGACAACACGCTGCTCGACGAACTGCCCGGCCTCCTCCAAGGCACCCGGAGACTGGTGAACAGCCAGGGCGTGGAGATGCTGGCCGGTTTCGCCACGGTGCCAAGCACCGGCTGGGCCATCGTTTCCCAGCAACCGCTGCAACAGACCGTGGCGCCGCTGCGCCAGCTAGTCCTCAATGTCGTGGCCATTTCCGCGCCACTGGCCCTGCTCGGCTGCCTGCTGCTGTACTGGCTGACGCAAGTCATCGCCCATCCGCTCCGGCAACTGGCCACGGTCGCCCGCGGCACGGGCGGGCAACAGCCCACCGAACGTATCCACCAGGTCCGAGCCTGGTATGCCGAGGCCGCGGAGCTCAAGCGCGCCCTGCTGTTCGGCCTGAACCTTTTGCAGGAACGCATCGGTCGGCTCAACCACGACGCCCAGACCGACCCGCTGACCGGCCTGTTCAACCGCCGTGGCCTGCAGCAGACACTGCGTTTGCTGCAGGCCGAGAAACGTGGTTTCTCCGTGGTGGTGCTGGACATCGACCATTTCAAACAAGTCAACGACAGCCACGGTCATGATATCGGCGATCTGGTGCTACAGCGGCTGGCAGGCTTGATGCGTGGCACCTGCCGTGAGGGCGATCTGTTGTGCCGCACCGGTGGCGAGGAGTTCCTGATGCTGTTGCCGGGCGCAGCGCTGGAGGTGGCAACCGCCATCGCCGGCCATTTGCGCCTGAACGTGGAGTACACCCCGATCGAGCCCGTTGGCGGAATTACGATCTCCCTGGGCGTGGCCAGCTGGCAGCCCCTGGCAGGTGACGACCCCGCGGACACCCTGCGCAGGGCCGACCATGCGCTCTACCGGGCCAAGCAGCAAGGGCGAAACCGTGTGTGCATCGACCACCCAGCCTGACACCTAGACGGCGCTCGCCGTCCACACCGCCAGCTCATAGCCGTCCGGATCGATGAAGCGCAAACGGTGCCCGCCAGGAAACGCGAGCACCGCGCGACTGATGCGCGCGCCGACCGCCTCGATACGCCGCTGGCCAGACTGCTGTAACATCCCGCGCTTTGTTCAAGGAAGACGCGTCATGCGCCGTTTGCTGTTCCTGTTGGCGGCCCTCAGCCTTACCTCTTGCATGCCTCGCCTGCCCTCGCCGCCAGCCCCCGACCCTGCCGCAACGCCGCTGACCCTGCTCGACCACGGTCGTTTCCGCCTCTGGTACGATTGCCAGCGCGGCGAGCCGCACCGCTTCAGCTTCAGCCTTGGCAAAGATCAGGGGCTGCTGCAACGCATCGACAACTTCCGTATCGACCGTAGCCTGCCCGAAGGCTGCAAAGGCCAGTTCTCGACCAAGGCCTACTCGACGCCCAAGGGCTACCATCGCGGCCACCTGGCGGCCAACAATCATTTCGACGACGACCGGGCGGCGATGGACGCCTCCAACCTGATGAGCAACATCGTCCCGCAACTGGCCGCGCACAACAGCCGTACCTGGTACCAGACCGAACTGCTGACCGAGTGCTACCGCGACCTGCACCCGGTGACAGTCATCGGTGGCGTGGTGTTCGGCCATGCCGGCGCGGCCCTGGACAACGATGCCTTCATCCAGTCCCACGGCATCGCCACGCCCGAGGCGTTCTGGAAGGTGCTGCTGACCGAAGATGAACACGGGCAGCCCCAGGTCATCGCCTGGTGGATCCCGCACCAGGCCGGGCTGGGTACCGACCTCGACCCCTACCTGCGCAGCGTTCGCCAGATCGAGGCGGCGCTTGGTCCGCACGAGCCGCCAATCGAGGTGCCGGAGCAATTGAAAGATCAGCGCCCGCCCCACACCTGGCCGTTGCCTGCGCGTTGCGACCGTGAGTGAGGGGAAGCCCTGCCCCCTGAAGATCGAAGCGCCAGCCACGTTAAGCTACTGCACCTTTTCAAACCGGTACACGCAGGTACCGGTGTTCGCCTCCAAGGACGTTCCCGTGTCGAAGATCCAGCGTTTCACCCTTCTCCCCCTGGCAGCGCTTGGCCTGCTCACCCTCATGGCCTGCAGCGCCAAACCCGAGGCCAGGGCAAAGGTCGACGCCGCCGCCCTGGCCGGTTTCACCGCGGCCATGCAGAGCGCACTCATCAACCGCATCGATGCCGCCAACCAAGGCACCCTGGTCGGCGTGGTCACGCTCAAGCTCACCCTGGACCGGAACAACCGCCCTACTGCCTGCAAGGCCGTGCGCAGTTCGCCTGCCCATGAACGGCTGTTGCCCATCTGGGCCAATGCCTCTCCCTTGAAACAGTTGAAACAACTGGTCGAGCACGAATGCTGGAGAACCACCTACCCGCCCGTTCCCGAAAGCCTGTTCGAAGACGGTCATGTCGATGTAATCGCGCCCCTGGTACTCATGCCTCGCCTGCCAATCCCGATGCCATTGCACTGAACCCGGCATCCGGTGCTAACAGGCATCCGGAGGTCGCCCCCGACAAAGCACCCTCGCCCTGCCGCTTGTCTACTGGCCCGACAACAACGACGCCGCGCCCCGAGCGCGGCGCATCCGCCCAGGCTGCCAAGACCACCGGAGAGCACCCCATGTCCATCGCCCACGAGGTCCCACCCGCCACCTTGCGGCGGGTGATCGCCGCCTCGGCCATCGGCAACTTCGTCGAATGGTTCGACTTCGCCGTCTACGGTTTCCTCGCCACGCTGATCGCCAGCCAGTTCTTCGCCAGCGAGGATGCCAGTGTCGCCCTGCTCAAGACCTTCGCCGTGTTTGCCGTGGCCTTCGCCCTGCGCCCGCTGGGCGGCATCGTGTTCGGCGCGCTGGGCGACCGTCTCGGGCGCAAGCGCATCCTGTCGCTGACCATCCTGCTAATGGCCGGCTCCACCACGCTGATCGGCCTGCTGCCGACCTATGCCAGCATCGGCGTGCTGGCCCCGGCGCTGCTCACCCTCGCCCGTTGCCTGCAGGGGTTTTCCGCAGGGGGTGAATATGCCGGCGCTTGCGCCTATCTGATGGAGCACGCGCCACGGGGCAGGCGCGCGTTCTACGGCAGCTTCGTGCCGGTCTCGACCTTCTCCGCCTTCGCCTGTGCGGCGGTCATCGCCTATGGTCTGGAGGCGAGCCTCACTCCCGAGGCGATGAATGCCTGGGGTTGGCGTATTCCGTTCCTGGTCGCCGCGCCCCTGGGCCTGGTCGGCCTTTACCTGCGCTGGCGCATGGAAGAAACACCCGCGTTTCGCCAGGCACTGGCCGAAGGCAAGGCGCACAGCCATTCGCCGCTGGGCGATACCCTGCGCCACCATGGCCGCACCATCCGCAACCTTGGCGCGTTCATATCGCTGACGGCGCTGTCGTTCTACATGTTCACCACCTACTTCGCCACCTACCTGCAGACGGTCGGCCACCTGAGCCGCGCCCAGGCGCTACTGGTCTCGACCGTGGCGCTGCTGTTCGCCGCGACCGGCTGCCCGCTGGCGGGCGCCTTTTCCGATCGTGTCGGGCGGCGCCGGACCATCGGCTTCACTTGCCTCTGGGTAATGGTCGCGGTGTTCCCGGCCTACTGGCTGGCCAGCTCAGGATCGCTGGCGGGGGCATTGCTGGGAGTGATCCTGCTGGCCATCGGCGCGCTGATGAGTGGTGTGGTCACCGCCGCGCTGCTGTCGGAGTGCTTCCCCACGCGCAGCCGCTACACCGCCTCGGCGATCACCTACAACGTCGCCTACACCCTGTTCGGCGGCACCGCGCCGCTGGTGGCGACCTGGTTGATCGAACAGAGCGGCAGCCGCCTGGCGCCGGCGTTCTACCTGGTGGTGATTGCCTTGCTGGCGTTGATCGGCGGGCTGGCATTGCCGGAGACCGCGCAGGTTTCGCTGCATGAGGAAAATCCGGGCACCGACCCGTTGCAGGCATCCCAGGGGCTTTAAGACGGGATAGCCAACATCGCGGGGCATGTCGCATCGAAGCGCCGATGCGACATGCCCCGCGATCGGCGTTATGCCAGGTCGAAACGGTCCAGCTCCATGACTTTCACCCAGGCCGCCACGAAGTCCTTGACGAACTTCTCCTTGGCATCGCTGCTGCCATACACCTCGCTCAAGGCACGCAGCTGCGCATGGGAGCCGAACACCAGGTCGACCCGGCTGGCGGTCCATTTCACCTGGCCGGTCTTGCGGTCACGGCCCTCGAACGCTTCGTTGTCCGCCGCGGTCGGTTTCCACTCCACGCCCATGTCCAGCAGGTTGCGGAAGAAGTCATTGCTGAGCACGCCGACCTTGTCGGTGAACACACCCTCCTTGCTGCCGCCATGGTTGGCGCCAAGCACCCGCAGGCCACCGATCAGCACGGCCAGCTCCGGTGCGGTGAGCGTCAGCAACTGGGCCTTGTCCAGCAACAATTTCTCGGCCTTGACGCTGTAGCGCGCCTTGCTGAAGTTGCGGAAACCGTCGGCCAGGGGCTCGAGCACGGCGAACGACTCGACATCGGTCTGTTCCTGTGAGGCGTCCACACGCCCCGGGTGGAACGGCACGCTGATGTTGTGCCCGGCATCTTTAGCGGCTTTTTCCACCGCCGCGCTGCCGGCCAGCACGATCAGGTCGGCCAGGGAGATCTTGTTGCCGCCCTCGCTGCGTATCTTCTCCAGCGCTGTCAGTACCTTGTCCAGCCCCTGGTTCGCCGTCCAACCGTTCTGCGGCGCCAGGCGCAGACGGCCGCCGTTGGCGCCGCCGCGCTTGTCGGAACCGCGGAAGGTCGAGGCCGAGGCCCAGGCGGCGGACACCAGTTCAGCGACACTCAGCCCCGAAGCCAGCACCTTGGCCTTGAGCGCGGCGATATCGGCGTCGCTGGGTTGAGGCCCGGCCTTGGGCAGCGGGTCCTGCCACAGCAGCTCCTCGTTGGGCATTTCCGGCCCGAGGTAGCGCGCCAGCGGGCCCATGTCGCGGTGGATCAGCTTGTACCAGGCACGGGCGAAGGCATCGGCGAGCTGCTCGGGGTTGTCCTTGAAGCGCCGGGCAATGGGTTCGTAGATCGGGTCGAAGCGCAGCGCCAGGTCAGAGGTGAGCATCGACGGCGCGTGCTTCTTAGCGGGATCGTGGGCATCAGGCACGCTCCCCGCGCCCTTGCCGTCCTTCGGCCGCCACTGGTGGGCACCAGCCGGGCTCTTGGTCAGTTCCCACTCGAAGTTGAACAGGTTGTTCAGGTACTCGTTGCTCCACTTCGTCGGGGTCGAGGTCCAGGTCACTTCCAGGCCGCTGGTGATGGTGTCGCCACCCTTGCCGGTACCAAACTTGTTGCTCCAGCCCAGGCCCTGCAGCTCGAGGCCCGCCGCTTCCGGCTCGGCGCCGACATTGTCGGCGGGGCCGGCACCGTGGGTCTTGCCGAAGGCATGGCCGCCGGCGATCAGCGCCACGGTCTCTTCATCGTTCATCGCCATTCGGCCAAAGGTCTCACGAATGTCCTTGCCGGACTTCACCGGGTCCGGCTCGCCCTCCGGTCCTTCCGGGTTGACGTAGATCAGGCCCATCTGTACGGCGGCTAGCGGGTTTTCCAGGTTGCGCTCGGCCGACAGGTCGCGGTTCTGTTCCTCGCCATGCTTGGCGGGCTCGGCTACCAGGTCACCCTGGCCGGGTGGCTGGGCCTTGACCTGTTCCTTGCCGTAGCGAGTGTCGCCACCCAGCCAGACCTTCTCCGAGCCCCAGTACACGTCTTCGTCCGGCTCCCACACGTCGGCACGGCCACCGGAGAAGCCGAAGGTCTTGAAGCCCATGGACTCCAGGGCGACGTTGCCGGTAAGCACGATCAGGTCGGCCCAGGAAATCTTGTTGCCGTACTTCTGCTTGATCGGCCACAGCAGGCGCCGGGCCTTGTCCAGGCTGACGTTGTCCGGCCAGCTGTTGAGCGGGGCGAAGCGTTGCTGGCCAGAGCCGGCGCCGCCACGGCCATCGCCGATGCGATAGGTGCCGGCGCTGTGCCAGGCCATGCGGATGAACAGCGGGCCGTAGTGACCGAAGTCGGCCGGCCACCAGTCCTGGGAATCGGTCATCAAGGCGCTCAGGTCTTTTTTCAGGGCCTGGAAGTCGAGGCTCTTGAACGCCTTGGCGTAGTCGAAGTCCGGGTCCATGGGGTCGGACTTGCTGGAGTGCTGGTGGAGGATCTTCAGGTTGAGCTGGTCAGGCCACCAGTCACGGTTGCTGGTGCCGCCACCGGCGGTCTGGTGGAACGGGCATTTCGATTCGTTCGCCATCTGCTTCTACCTTTTGGGTCGGTTCAATTCAGATTTCCGGGCGTTCTTGTAATTGCGCTGCCAGGTATTGGATCAGGCGTTCGCCAAGCGCGCCTGCCCCTCATCGGTTATGGCCGGGCACACCTGTGCGCCGGCTTTTCACGGAACCAGCAGAAAGACTAGCCGAGCTTGGGCAGAGGTCTAATAGAGGCGATATTGGGGGGTGATAGCCTGGCTCTGTCAGCCTGTGGCGCCGGCAGATCAGAATCGTCACATTGATCTGTTCAACTGGGCTCGCCCCGATGCAAAAGCATATTCGGCCATCCTTCGCGATAGCGGCCGACCCAGCGCCAGGGACGGCGCGGTCACGGGCCTGATGGCACTTGCATAGCCAAGTGCATGTACAACTCGGACGAAATGCGCCTCGCGCCCTTTCGTACCGCGGCAAGTGAAGGCACAATGCGTGTCCTTTTTTTGGCCGGCCTGGCCGGGGGCCTTTAAATGATCAAGACGCCGTACTACCTCATCGACAAAACCAAGCTGCTGAGCAACATGGAGAAGATCGCCTACGTGCGCGAACACTCCGGTGCCAAGGCACTGCTTGCCCTCAAGTGCTTCGCTACCTGGTCGGTATTCGACCTGATGCAGCAGTACATGGACGGCACCACCTCGTCTTCGCTGTTCGAGCTCAAGCTCGGCCGCCAGAAGTTCGCCGGCGAAACCCATGCCTACAGCGTGGCCTGGGCCGACGACGAAGTCGAAGAGATGCTCGACAACTGCGACAAGATCATCTTCAACTCCATCGGCCAGCTCGAGCGCTTCGCCGAGCAGTCCGAAGGCAAGGTGCGCGGCCTGCGCGTCAACCCGCAGGTGAGCAGCTCCGACTACCTGCTGGCCGACCCGGCGCGCCCGTTCAGCCGCCTCGGCGAGTGGGATCCAGAGAAGATCGAGAAGGTGATCGAGAAGATCTCCGGCTTCATGTTCCACAACAACTGCGAGAACGGCGACTTCGGCCTGTTCGACAAGATGCTCACGCACATCGAGGAGCGCTTCGGCCACCTGCTGCACAAGGTCGAGTGGGTCAGCCTCGGCGGCGGCATCCACTTCACCGGCGAAGACTATGCCGTGGACGCCTTCTGCGCACGCCTGAAGCAGTTCGCCGAAACCTACGGCGTGCAGGTCTACCTGGAACCGGGCGAAGCGGCCATCACCAACAGCGCCTCGCTGGAAGTGACCGTGCTCGACACCCTGTACAACGGCAAGCACCTGGCCGTGGTCGACAGCTCGATCGAAGCGCACCTGCTCGACCTGCTGATCTACCGCCTCAACGCCAAGATGGCCCCCAACGACGGCGCGCACACCTACATGGTCTGCGGCAAGTCGTGCCTGGCCGGCGACATCTTCGGCGAGTACCAATTCGACAAGCCACTGCAGATCGGTGACCGCCTGTCGTTCGTCGACACCGCCGGTTACACCATGGTCAAGAAAAACTGGTTCAACGGTCTGAAAATGCCATCCATCGCGGTCAAGCAACTCGACGGCAGCGTCGAAGTGGTGCGCGAGTTCGGTTTCGAAGACTACGTTTCGAGCCTGTCGTAAGACAGGCTTTCATGAAGGAGAAAAGCTGAATTGAAGAAGAACGTTCTTATCATTGGTGCAGGAGGTGTCGCCAAGGTGGTGGCCCACAAGTGCGCACAGCATAACGACGAACTGGGTCGTATTGCGATTGCGTCACGGAACATCTCCAAATGCCAGGCCATCATCGACAGCGTCAAGGCCAAGGGTAGCCTCAAGGTTCCCGCCGACATCCAGGCCTTCTCGCTCAACGCCCTCGATGTCGAGGCGACCAAGGCACTGATCCGCGAGACCGAATCGCAGATCGTGATCAACGTTGGCTCAGCCTTCCTCAACATGTCGGTGCTGCGCGCCTGCATCGATACCGGTGTCGCTTATCTTGACACCGCCATCCACGAAGAGCCGGGCAAGATCTGCGAGACCCCGCCGTGGTACGGCAACTACGAGTGGAAACACCTCGAAGAGTGCCAACAAAAGAACATTACCGCCATTCTCGGCGTCGGCTTCGACCCGGGTGTGGTGAACAGCTACGCGAAACTCGCGCAGCAGCAGTACTTCGACCAGATCGACTCGATCGACATCCTGGACGTGAATGCCGGCTCCCACGGCAAGTACTTCGCCACCAACTTCGACCCGGAAATCAACTTCCGCGAGTTCACCGGGCAAGTCTGGAGCTGGCAGAACAGCCAGTGGACCAGCAACACCATGTTCGAGGTCAAGCGCACCGACGATCTGCCGGTAGTGGGTTCGCAGAACCTGTACCTGACCGGCCACGACGAAGTGCACTCGATCTCGAAGAACCTGAACGTGCCGAACGTGCGCTTCTGGATGAGCTTCGGCGAGCACTACATCAATGTGTTCACCGTGCTGAAGAACCTCGGCCTGCTCAGCGAGCAACCGGTGAAGACCGCCGAAGGCCTGGAAGTGGTGCCACTGAAAGTGGTCAAGGCCGTGCTGCCGGATCCGGCCTCGCTGGCTCCGGGCTACACCGGCAAGACCTGCATCGGTGACCTGGTCAAGGGCACCAAGGACGGCCAGCCGCGCGAGGTGTTCATCTACAACGTGGCCGACCACGAAGAAGCCTACGCCGAGACCGACAGCCAGGGTATTTCCTACACCGCGGGCGTGCCTCCGGTAGCCGCCGCGCTGCTGGTTGCCCGTGGCCAGTGGGATGCCGGGCGCATGGTCAACGTCGAGGAGCTGCCGGCCGAGCCGTTCCTCAAGGCGCTGGACGTGATGGGCCTGCCGACCCGCGTCAAGGATGAAAAAGGCGATCGTCCGTGGGACGCTGAAGCCTAAGCTGCACGACGAAGGGGCGCCAGTTGGCGCCCCTTCTGTTTGTGGGATCTATCTGTGGGATCGCTACTTCCTGGCCTCCAGTATCAAGTTGAATGGCGTCTGCGTCGCCCGCCGGAAGTGCCTGAACCCCGCCTCCTCGAACACCGCCCGCAGCCGCGCCTCCCCAGCCTGCGCACCCAACCCCAGCCCCACCTCCTGCGACAGCGAGTTCGGCGTGCAGATAAAGGTCGAAGCCGCGTAGAACAAGCGCCCTACCGGGTTGATGTTGGCATCCAGGGTATCCTCGGCGAACGGCTCCACCAGCATCACCGTGCCATCGTCCTTGAGCGCTTGGTAGGCATGTCGTGCCGCGCCCACCGGGTCGCCCATGTCGTGCAGACAATCGAAGAAACACACCAGGTCCAGATCGTGGCCGGGATAGTCCTTGGCCGACGCCTGCTGGAAGCTGGCGCGCTCGGTCACGCCTGCGTCACGCGCGCGCTCGCTGGCGGTGAGCACCGAAGGCGCATGGTAGTCGTAGCCGGTAAAGCGCGAGGCGGGAAACGCCTCGGCCATGACAATGGTAGAGGCGCCATGACCACAGCCGATATCGGCCACCTGGGCGCCTACCTGCAGCTTTTCCACCACCCCGTCCAGTGCCGGCAGCCAATCAGCCACCAGGAAGGTTCGGTAGCCGGGTCGAAAGAAGCGCTCGGTGCCACTGAACATGCATGGATGGTGATCGCCCCAGGCCAGGGCGCCATCGCCGCGCATGGCCGCCACCAGCTTGTCCTTGTCATGGAACAGTGCCGCCAGCACCTAAGCGCCGCCGGCCATGTAGGCGGGCGAATCCTCCAGCGCCAACGTCATGGCCTGCTCCTCGGGCAGGGTGAACTGTCCATCGCGATGCACCAGGTAACCTGCCGCCGCCTGACCGTTGAGCCACTCACGCACCAGTCGTGGCTGGCAGCCGGTGCGTTCGGCCAGGGCCTCGGGCGTGACTGGCTGGCTGTCGGCCATGGCCCGATACAGCCCCAGCTCATCGCCAAGGATGACATTGGCCAGCGTCGCCGCCGCCCCCATGTCGCCCACCAGCTTGCCCATGAACTCGTGAAGCCTTGCCTCGTCCATGACCTGCCCTCCTCTGCCAGAAGGCCACCGTCGGCGACGTCCGGTCCGGGAGGCGGTGGTCGGATGGATGATCGGGTCGCGTCTGCAACAGACCCGGGCTTTAAGTCTAGACCCGCCTGCGCTATCTTCGCCGCGCCGCAGGCTTGCCCGTCAATGGCGGACGACCGCATTCGCGCACTAAAGGAACTGTCAGCATGTTTTCCAGCCGTACCCTCGTCCTCACCCTGGGCATCGCCTTCATCATTCTCGACCAGTGGGTAAAACTGATCGCCCTGGTCGCCCTGAACAATCACAGCTATGTCTATGGCAACCAGAGCGTCTGGCTGGACCTGGCCCTGAGCCTCAACCCAGGAGCGTTCCTCAGCCTGGGCGCCGGGCTGGCTCCGTGGCTCAAGCAACTGGTGTTCGTGGTCGCCGTCGGCGTGGTGTGCGCCTGGGCCATCGTCTGGGCCTGGCGCCACTGGCAATCGGCACCGGTCAAGGCCAGCGCGGCCTGGTTCATCGCCGTGGGCGGGCTATCCAACTTGATCGACCGGGTGTTTCGCGACGGCCACGTGGTCGATTACCTGGTCCTCAATATCGGCACTCTGCACACCGGCGTGTTCAACCTGGCCGACATCGCCATCATGGCCGGCGCCACAGTGCTGGTGATGGACGGCATTACCCGGCCGAGCAAACGCTGATCTCCCTGGCCATGGATCGCACTGCGGGCCGCCCCAAGCGAGGCAAAGCCTGCGCACCTGAATGACCGAGGCCCTGCCAGCATCCGCAAGGCCTCAATCACCTGCACTCGCTCAGTTCTTGCGAGTACCGACACTCTCCAACTGCTCAAGCAACGCCTTGGCCAACGCCTTGTCGGAAAACGGATTCTGCCCGGTGATCAACTCGCGATCGACCACTACATGGGGCTGCCAGGCCTGGGCATAACTCATGTCGCCTCCTGCGCGGGCCATGGCCTTGGCGGGATAGAACTGCAGACGCTGCTCCTTGAGTGAGCCCTCGAACACCTGCTCCTCAGGGTCAGAGAAAATGGTCATGCGATAACCCCGGTACGTCCAGTCGCTGGCCGCCGGGGTTTCGCCACGGGCGAGCGCGGCGCGGTAGGCAACCGGATCCTGCTGCGCCGACAGCAACGTGATCGGGCCGTGGCAAATGGCAGCCGTGGGCTTGCCGGCCTGGTGGAAATGACGCAACAGGGCACCGACGTCGGGGTTGTTGGCCAGGTCGATCAACGGTGCATGGCCCCCAGGGATGAAGATCCCGGCATAGCGGCCCATATCGCCAGCCAGTACCTCCTTCACCGACAGCGTGTCGTCGATATCCGGCAGGCTATCGACCACCTGGCGGATACGCTGCATCTCGCGGGCATCGCCGCCGAAATACATCGGGTCGATCGAGCGCTCATCGACACTCGGCGCATTACCCTTGGGAGTCATCAGCACCAGCTTGTAGCCGGCCTTGAGCAACTGGTCGGCAGGCACGCCGAATTCGTTGAGGTAGTAACCGGTGGGGTACGGTTTGCCGTCCTTGAGCTGCAGCTGGTTCTCGCTGGACAACAGCACCAGTACCTCACCCTTCGTAGCGGCGGCGGCCTGGCCGGCCAACAAAATGCCAGCGAGTGCCAGCGCGACGGGAGCAATCGTGTTCATGGTGTTTTCCTGATCAGTTGAATGGCGCGATATCCAGCGCACGGGCAAGCTGCACCTGGGTAGGTGCGGCCAGCCAGCCGGCGCTGGCGGCGCGATAGGCCTGGTAATGCGCACTGTTGCGATGGGCCTCGACGGCGGCGGCATCGACATACAGCTCGAACAGCTCGAACGCCAATACCTCGCCCTCGCGGACGAACAGGTCATAGCGCAGGTTGCCGGGCTCGGCGCGGGTCTGCTCCACCATCAGGCGCAAGGCCTGCTCTGTAGCCTCACGATGTTCAGGATGTGGCTGGATAGTGGCGAAGATGGCAATGGTCACGGGCGTCTCCCTCAACAAAGTTGGGCCCATCCTAACCATCGCGTTATGATTCGATAATTCGAAAGCACTTATTCCTGTGATTCATTTTATGAATATCAGCAACAAGGACCTCAACCTGCTGCACCTGTTCCAGGTGCTCTATGAAGAACGCAATGCCTCCCATGCCGCGCAACGCCTGGCCCTCAGCCAGCCCGCCCTGAGCCACAAGCTCAACAAGCTGCGCCAGCAGTTCGGCGACCCCTTGTTCGTGCGTGCGCCACGTGGCCTCACGCCAACGCCCAGGGCCCATGAACTGGCGCCCCGGATACAGCAGCTGGTTGCGCAGCTACAGGACTTCTACCGGGATTGCGACGGCGATGATTTCTTCTCCCGTCCGGCCCAGGTACACCTTTACAGCACCGACTACCTGGAACAGACCCTGCTGCCCAGGCTGCTGCCGATCCTGCGCACCCAGGCACCGAACCTGACCCTGATCACCCACAACACCCAGGGCAACCTGCCACGCGAGGCACTGGAAAAAGGCACCTGCGACCTGGCCATCGCCGGTTTCTACAACGGCCTGCCGGACACCTTCCATCAACAACGCCTGCTCAGTGAGGATTTCGTGGTACTGGCCGCCGCCGACAACCCACACCTGACCGAGGGCATGAGCCTGGAGGCGTTCCTGGCCTGCGAGCACCTGCTGACCACACTTACCGGCGACCTCGATGGCCGGGTCGATCACGCCCTGCGGGCTGTTGGTCGGCAACGCCGGGTGGTGGCCGGGCTGTCCAGCTTCATTGCTCCTACGCGCCTGGTGCGCGGCACCGACCTGCTGCTGACCTGCCTGCGCTCGCTGGCCATCGAAGCGGTCGAGCGCGACCCCGGCCTGCGCCTGCACCCCCTGCCCCTGGCGCTGCCCCGGGTCGAAGTGATGCAGATCTGGCACGCGCGCACCCACGCCGACCCCTTGCGCCGCTGGTTCCGCCAACAGGTGTGGGAGGTAGCGCAGCTGGTCACTGCACCAGCTGGTTGATCTCGATGATCGGCATCAGCACCGCTAGCCACCGTCGGCGTGCATATGTCCACTGAAACTCTCGGGCGGCCCGACGGGTCACAGCCAGTGCATGCAACAAGGATCACACCTTCAAGGAGACTGGACATGCCCTACCCCATGACATTCACACCCCCCTTCCGTCTGCTGGCCCTGGCCGGTGCCCTGCTGGCCTGCGCCACTTTGGCCAATGCCGACGACGTGCTGCTGGTCGGCAACAAGGCCGACGCCAGCGTGTCGGCCCTGGACACTGGAAGTGGCCAGGAAATGATCCGCCTGCCGGTAGGCAACGGCCCTCACGAGGTGGTGGTCAGTGGCAATGGCCTGCTCGCCGTGGTTGGCAATTACGGCGCGCAAGGCACGGCGAACAATAGCCTGAGCGTGATCGACTGGCCGACCCGGACGGTCGTGCGCACCATCGACCTGGGCGAAGACGCCCGCCCCCATGGCATTCGCTTCCTGCCCGACAGCCAGCGTGTGGTGGTCACCACCGAAGCCAGCGAACGTCTGCTGGTGGTCGACCTGGCCCAAGGTAAAGTGCTCGATCGGATCGACGTCGGTGGCGGCAAACCGCACATGGTCGCGCTGTCACCCGGTGCCGACCGCGCCTACGTCAGCCATGTCGAAAGCGGCACGCTGTCGGTGGTCGACCTGCTGCACAAGAAGAAAATCGCCGAGATCCCCACGGGCGCCGGCAGCGAAGGCGTGGCGGTGACCCCCAGCGGCACCCAGGTATGGGTCAGCAACCGCGACGGCAACGAAGTGGTCATCGTCGATAGCAAGCGCCTGGAAGTCACCGACCGTATCCGCACCGGCCTGTTCCCGATCCGCGTCGCGATGACCCCGGATGGCAAGTATGCACTCGTCACCTGCGCCAAGTCGGCGGAACTGGCGGTGATCGATGTGGTGGCCAAGAAAGAGATCAAGCGCATCGGCCTGGCGCGCGAAGGCGCCGAATACCGCCGTACGATGCTCGGCGAAGAGGCGCTGCCGATTGGCGCGGTGGTCTCGCCGGATGGCAAGCGGGTCTATGTGGCGATCAGCGGCGGCGATGAAGTCGCGGTGATCAGCACAGCCAACTGGACCGAGAAGGCTCGCTGGAAAGCCGGCCCCGAGCCGGACGCCCTGGCGATCGTGGTGCAGCCGAAGGAAGAGAGCTGAGCACCGCAAAGGCGCCTCGCGGGAGGCGCCTTTGCTCCATGGGCAACAGGTCACTGCACCAGCTGGTTGATCTCGATGATCGGCATCAGCACCGCCATGACGATCAGCAGCACCACCGCCCCCATGATCACGATCATCAACGGCTCGAGCAGCGCGGTCATGCCCATGGCGCGGCGCTCAATGTCCTTGGCCAGGCTGTCGGCGGCGCGGTCGAGCATCGGCGGCAGGTTGCCGGTCTTCTCGCCGCTGGCGATCAGGTGGATGAGCAGCGGCGGAAAGACCTTTTCCACCGCCAGCGCCGAGGCCAGCCCGGCGCCCTCGCGCACCCGCGCGGTGGCCTCGCTGACACACTGGTCGAGGCGATCGTTGCCCAAGGTCTGGCGCGCCGCCTCCAGCGCACGCAGCAGCGGCACCCCGGCGCTGCCGAGGATCGCCAGCGTGGAGGCAAAACGCGCCGTGTTCAGGCCCAGCACGAAACGTCCGAACAACGGCAGCCGCAGGATCCGCGCATGCCAGGCCAGGCGCGCCGCGGGGGCGCGCAGGTAGACCCGCCAGGCCCAGAACGCCCCGGCCATCAGGGCAAAGCACAGCACGCCCCATTCGCGCACGAAGTCACTGGCCGCCAGCATCGCCAAGGTCAGCCCGGGCAAGTCCTGGCGTGCCTGGGTGAAGGCGCTGACCACCTGCGGCACCACGTAGCTGAGCAGGAAAATGACGATGCCCACCGACACCAACCCGACCACGCCGGGGTAGATGAACGCGGTGAGGATCTTGCCGCGCAAAGTGTTGCGTTCCTCGATGTAGTCGGCCAGGCGCTCCATCACCTGGGCCAGGTCGCCGGACTCCTCGCCCGCCGCCACCAGCGCCCGGTAGATCTCGGGGAAGTCCCGTGGCCGCTCGGCCAGTGCGTCGGCCAGGCGCATGCCACTGCGCACATCACCGCGCACCGCCGCCAGCAACTGCGCCACATGCTTGCGCTCGGCTTGCTCCAGGGTCGCGCCCAGCGCCGCCTCCAGCGGCAGGCCGGCGGCCAGCAGGCTGGCCAGCTGACGCGTGGCCCAGGCCAGGTCGCCATCGCTCAGCCTGGCGCTGAACAGGCCCGCGCCCTGCCCAGCAGCGGCCTGGGCCTCGACCTCCAGCGCGGTCAGCCCCAGGCCGCGCAATTGCGCCATAGCGGCGCCCGGGCTGTCGGCTTCGAGCAGCCCTTTGACGATATGCCCCTGGGCGTCGGCGGCTTCATAGCGATAACGGTTCATCAGGTATCCCGTGTCACCCGCAGGATCTCTTCCAGGCAGGTGCTGCCGCTGTCGACCCAGCGTTGGCCGTCTTCGCGCATGCTGCGCATGCCGTTGCTCCGGGCCGCGGCGCGCAGGGCCTGCTCATCGGCGCCCTGATGCACCAGGGCGCGCACTGCGTCGTCCACGCAGAACAGCTCATGTATGCCGGTGCGCCCGCTGTAGCCACAGTGATTGCAGTGCGCGCAGCCCACCGCCCGGTAATGCCCGGGCGTGGCCGGATCGGGCTCGCGGCAGTGCGGGCACAGGCGCCGCACCAGGCGCTGGGCCAGCACGCCGAGCAGCGCCGAGGCCAGCAGGAATGGCTCGACGCCCATGTCGACCAGGCGGTTGACCGCCGACACCGCATCGTTGGTGTGCAGCGTGGCCAGCACCAGGTGCCCGGTCAGCGAGGCCTGCACGGCGATCTGCGCGGTCTCCAGGTCGCGGATCTCGCCGATCATGATCACGTCCGGGTCCTGGCGCAGAATGGCGCGCAGGGCCACGGCGAAGCTCATGTCGATGCGCGCATTGACCTGGATCTGGCTGATCCCCGGCAGGTCGTATTCCACCGGATCCTCGACGGTGAGGATGTTGCTGACACTGGCATCCAGCCGCGCCAGGGCGGCATACAGGCTGGTGGTCTTGCCCGAGCCGGTGGGGCCAGTGACCAACACGATGCCATGCGGCTGGCGAATCAGCTGGTCGAGCCGCGCCAATACGGCGGCGTCCATGCCCAGCGCCTCCAGGCGCAGGCGCCCGGCCTGTTTGTCCAACAGGCGCATGACCACGCGCTCGCCATGGCCAGTGGGCACGGTAGACACGCGGATATCGATGGGCCGCCCGGCCACGCGCAGGGCGATGCGGCCGTCCTGGGGCAGGCGCTTCTCGGCGATGTCCAGCTGCGCCATGATCTTGATCCGCGACACCAGCGCGCCGTGCAACGCCTTGCGCGGCGAGACCACGTCGCGCAGGGTGCCGTCGACCCGGTAGCGCACCAGGCAGTGGCTCTCGAACGGCTCGATATGAATGTCGCTGGCCTGGTCGCGGGCCGCCTGGGTGAGCAAGGCGTTGATCATGCGGATCACCGGTGCGTCGTCCTGGGCCTCGAGCAGGTCGGTGACTTCCGGGATGTCCTGCAGCAGGCGGTCGAGGTCCACCTCGTTCTCCGCCGCGCCCACCACCGCCGCGGCGCTGCCGGTATCGGCGTAGGCGCTGACCAGCAACGCGTCCATGTTCGCGTCGGTAACCGCTTCGACAGCCACCGCGCCAAAGCGCCGACGCACCTCTGCCACCGCCCAGCCCGGGCTCGAAGGGCAACACGAGAGTACCGCCCTCGCCTCGTCATCGACCTGCAGCACCACCCGCTGTGCCTTGGCCCAGGCATACGGCAAGCGGCTCAACGGGCCACCTCGTCCACCGGCACGGCACGGATCGAGGCCCGCGGTGCCTGCGATGACACCGGCCGCGCGCGGCCCTGGTCGGGCACGCCCTGCTCCACCGGCGGCAGCAGCGGCATGTCCATGTCCGGCAGCGCCCAGGAGTGCTCGGGCTTGAGATTGCCCTGGGTACGGCGGATGAAGTCGTAGCGGTTCAGGGTGATGCTGCGCCCCGCCGCGGCATCGCGCACGATGTACGGGCGCAGGAACACCATCAGGTTGGTCTTGGTGCTGGCCCGGCGCTCGCTGCGAAACAACGCGCCGACCCCCGGCAACCCGGACAGCCACGGGATGCCCTCGTTGCTCTGGGTGTAGCCGTCCTGCAGCAACCCGCCGAGGACCATGATCTGGCCATCGTCGAGCAGGATGCTGGTGTCGATGGCGCGCTTGTTGGTCACCGTGCCGGCGGCACTGGAGGCGCGCTGGTCGACGCTGCTGACCTCTTGGTAGACGTCGAGCTTGACCGTGCCGCCCTCGGAGATCTGCGGCCGCACGTTCAGGCGCAGGCCCACTTCCTCGCGCTGGATGGTCTGGAACGGGTTATTGCTGTTGCCGCCGCCATCGGTGACGTACTGGCCGCTGACGAAGGGGATGGTCTGGCCGACGAAGATGCTCGCCGCCTCGTTGTCCAGGGTCAGCAGGTTGGGTGTCGACAGCACGTTGCTGCCACCCTTGCTGGTCAGCGCACGGGCCAGCACCTTGAGGTCGAGCACCTCGCCGATGCCGGGGATCTTCACCGTGCCATCGACCACGCCCACCGACAGCCCCTTCGGCAGCACATCGATGCTGCTCGGCCCCTTGACCAACCCACTGCCACCGAGGTTGGCACCGCCGAACACGCCATTCTTGCCAAGGTTGCCGGCCTGCCACTGGATGCCGAATTCATTGGCATCGTCCTCGCCGACCTCGACGATCAGGCTTTCCACCACCACCTGGGCGCGGCGCTGGTCAAGCTGGTCGATGACCTCGCGCAGGCTGCGGTACAGCGGCTCGGGGGCGGAAATCAGCAGGGTGTTGGTGGTCTTGTCGGCCTGGATGGTCGCGCCGCCGGCAGAGAATGCGGTGCCTTGGTCGTTCTGCTGCGCGCTGGCGCCGTAGCCGTTCGGCGTGCTGCCGGCGCCCAGGCCGTTGCCGCGGTTCTGGCTGCCAGTTGTGCTGTTGTTCTGCATGCCGGTGTTGTTGTTGCCGGTGCTGGCGCTATTGCTGTTGCCACTGCCGCCCGTGAGCATGCCGCCACCGCTGAGCAGCGCACGCGTGCCGTCGGCAGTGGCGCTGTCGCTCTCGCCGGTCAGCAGCCCGCGCAGGCTCTGCGCCAGCTTGTCGGCCTGGGCATTGCGCAGGTACACCACGTGCAGGTTGCCGGCGCTGTTCTGCGCATTGTCGAGCTTGTAGACCAGGTCGCGGGCCAGCTGGGTACGCTCGGGGCTGCCGGAACGGATCACCACGCTGTTCGAGCGCGGATCGCCCAGCACGCTGATCTTCTGCGTCGGGTCGCTGCCCTGGCTGTCGAGCAGTTCGTTGACCATGCTGGCGATGTCGCTGGCGATACCGTTGTTGATCGCCACCACATCGGTGTCGATGGCGCTGGGGATGTCGACCCGGTCAAGGATCTGCGCGACCCGCTCAAGGTTCTCGGCGTAATCGGTGACGACCAGGGTGTTGTTGCCCGGGTAGGCGTTGATCGGGTTGTCCGGCGAGACGATCGGGCGCAGCACCGGGATCAGGTTGACGGCGTTCTCGTACTGCAGACGGAAGGTTCGGGTGACCATGCCGTTGCCAGCGTCGCGGTCGCCGCTCACCAGCGCGCCGCCGAGCAGCTTGGCGTCGGCCTGGGGCACCACCTGGGCCACACCGCCGACATCGACCACGCTGAAGCCCTGCATGCGCAGGGCCGACAGCAGCATGGAATAAGCCTTGGCGGCAGGCACCTCGCCTTCGGAAACCAGGGTCAACTGGCCCTTGACCCGTGGATCGACCAGGAACTGGCGACCGGTGGCGCGGGACAGGCCGCGCACCACTGCCTGGATATCGGCATCGACGAAGTTCAGCTGTACCGGCTGGTCGCCCAGTGGATTGGCCGGCGCGGGTGCGGCCACGGCGCGGCTGTGGCGCTGCCCGACCCGAGGCGGCGTTTGGCGCTGCAGTGGGCGGCTCTGCGGTTCGCGATGATCCAGCGTTCCCGCCGTGGCACCGGCTTCGGCCAGCGGGCGGCCCAGCTCGCTGCTGGCCAGGGGGCGTTGCACGCTCGGCGCACTGGCGCAGGCGCTGAGTACCAGGGCCAGGAGCAAGGGCGCGAACGGCAGTCGCGGTGAACGGAGGCACGTCATGAAGGGTCCTTAGCGCCATGCGCCTGAGTCATGCGAAGGGTTCCGGAAAAAGTCACCGGGCTGCCGGGGTCGCCGGGGTCTCGGCGCAGCGCCAGCTGGCCAACACCGAGCCCGAGGCGCGGCGGCACAGCCTGCAGCCAGGCCATAGCTGCCTCGGCAGGGGCCCGCTGCCAGCCCAGGTGCCAGGTGTCGCCCTCGCCGTCGAGCTGTGACTGCGCCAGCAGGCCAGCCTGCTCCAGGCTCTGGCGCAAAGCCTGGGCGGTATCCGCAGGCCGTTGTGCCAGGCGCTCCCCTAGCAGTGCATCGAGCGCCTGCGCCTGGCTGCGCAGCTTGGGTGTTTCGGACTGCCAGTGGTCGATCCGGGCCAGGGCTGGCAGCACCAGTACCTGCCAGCAGAACAGCGCGCCGAGCAAGCCGCCTGCCAGGGCAACCGCACGACGCTCCCTCGCGGCCAGGGCTTGCCAGCGTTGCCGGCCCTGTCCGCGCAGCAGGCCCAGGCGGGCCTTAATCGACATGGGCCAGCTCCTCGCCGGATGGGTTGGCCGCACGCAGGGTCCAGCCCTGCCCACTGGACTGGCCTTCGATGCCGCGTGCGGCGAGGTCGGCCTGCCAGGCGCTGTCCGCCGGGGCCTTGCCACCATCGTCCAGGGAAGTGAGGCGCAGCACGCCATCCTGATAATCCAGCGCCTCGACATTGCCCGCCAAGAACGGCATGACCTGGCCGGCGCCGTCGAGCAAGGCCGCCAACCCCGAGCCTGCGCCGCCCTGCCCGGCCTGCAGTTGCTGACGTGCCTGCTGCAGGGGATTGAGCACTACCGGCAACTGCGGGAAGGCCATGCGCACCTGGGCGACCATGTGCGCACGTAACCGCTCACCCTCGTCGGCCAGGTGCGCGGCATAGAGGTTCAAGCCCAGGCACCAGATCGACGCTGCCGCAGCCCAGATCACCAGCGTGTGCCCCCAGGCCTGCGACTTCACAGGCCCGGCAAGCCCGCCGGCCAAATCGACCGACGACGCTGCATCGTCCTGTCGGGCGAACAGTCCGGCCACGCGGATGCCGCCGGCCTGCAGCCATGCCTGCAGGCGCGCCATCTGCGCAAGGCCCAGCCAGGCCACGGCAACCTGCCCGTCAGCCTGGCGCGGCCCGTGCGCCACGTGGACCTGCCCGGCATCGCCGAGCACCAGGCCCTGGACCGCGCAGCCCACCGCCGCGCTCAACCGCTTGCCCGTCAGCGGTGGCAAGGCCAGGACCAGGGCCAGGCTGTCGTGGGCATGCAAGTGCAGGCGCCAGGATGCACCCTTGATCTCGCGCTGCAATTGCCCGCGTGTGGCCTGGCCGCCACGCTCGGCCTGGCGGTAGTCCAACAGCGAGGCATCCTCCAGCTCCGCCAACGGCGGCAGCTGCACATCAACCAGCGTACTCATGCGCCCACCCGGCTCCAGATGACATCCGGCAGCTGCCCCTCGCGCTGGCGCAGCAGCGCCTGCAGGGGTAGTTCGCGGCTGCCCAGGCGCGCCTGGCCGCGCAGGCGGAACCAGTCGCTGTTGATCCCTACCCGCACATTGGCCATGGCCAGCTGCGGCATGCGCAAACGGTTGACGAAGTCGCCCCGGTTGATGAACCAGCGCCCACTGTCGCGCTCGGCCACCAGCGCCATGGCCTGCTGCAGCGACAGCCCCGGCACCTGCGCGGCGAGCACTTCGGCACTGGCGGTGTTGCCATTGATCCAGGTCAGCGCCGGCAGCACCGTGACGAATCGGCGCAGGCGCTGCAGGGCCTCGGCGTCCATGCCCTTGAGCCCGACCAGGGCATCGACGCTGCGCAGCATCGGGCGCCTGGCCGGCAACGGCTCGGCGGCAACCGCCGGCGAGGTCGCACGGCCGCCTTGCAGGCCTTGGCCGGCACTGCCGGGGGCTTCCGGCGGGCGCTGTGGGTAGCTGTCGACCACCTGCCCGGCAATGGCCGTGGCCAGCCGCTCGCCGATGCCGATCAGCGTACACAGACGCTGGAAGGTCGCCAGTGCCTCGCTGTCCACCTGGCCATCGACCACCAGGTTGCGCAGGTTGAACTTGCCCTGCTCATCCTCCAGTTGCCCATCGAAGCGCACGCTGCCGGACGGCACATCGCGCATCGGTCGCGCCCAGGGTTGGCCGCCACGTACCAGCGGATCACGCAGGCGTTGTTCGAACAACACCCTGCGGCTAAGTTGCAGGCCGCCTTCCAGGGCCCATTGTCCCTGCAGCGCCATCTGGCGGTTCTCTATCTGCCGGGTCTGCAGCCCCTGGCGTTCGATCATGCCTGCGGCGATCACCGCCACCACCGCGGCAATCAACAGCGCACTGATCACGGCCATGCCGTCCTGGCGCGCCATGGCCGGTCACAACTGCCAGGAGCCGAGGTCGGCGTTCACCCCATCGCCCCCGGCCTGGCCGTCCGCGCCCAGGGAAAACACATCGATCTCGCCGTTGGCGCCCGGGTTCAGGTACTGGTAAGGGCGGCCCCAGGGGTCGTTGGGCAGGCGGTCGAGGTAGGCACGCCATTGGCCATCCTTGGCCTGCGCCGGCTTCTCCACCAACACCTTCAGGCCCTGGTTCTGGTTCGGGTAGGCGCCGTTGTCCAGGCGGTACAACTTCAGTGCCTGCATCAACCCACCGATGTCCTGGCGCGCCGCCGTGGCGCGGGCCTGGTCGGGGCGGTCGAGCACCTTGGGCACCACCATCGCCGCGAGGATCCCGAGGATCACCACCACCACCATGATCTCGATCAGGGTGAAGCCCTGTTGGCGCAAGCGGCGGGTGGGAAGGTTGCGGCGGGCGATCTGCATCTCGGCATTCCTTGCGTGAGTTCGAATCGGGGGCCGATTGTGGCAAGGCGGTATGTCACGGATATTGAAAAAGCTCGGGAGTCGGCGTCGTCAAAGCGTCATCGGGCCGCTCTACAGTGCCGCTTTGCCTTGCGCGGAAGATGCCCTGTGCGGACTACCGAGAATGGTTTCACCCTGATCGAAGTGCTGGTGGCGCTGACCATCGTGGCGGTGGCCATGGCCGCCGCCGTGCGCGCCAGCGGCTTGGCGACCCAGGGCAACGGGCTGTTGCGCGACAAAGCGCTGGCCTTGCTCGCCGCCCAGGGCCGCCTGGTCGAGCTGCGCCTGGAGGGCAGCGCCAGGCCTGGGGTCAGGCAGTTCGACTGTGACCAAGGCCGTTTACGCCTGCGCTGTGAACAACGCATCGCGCAGGCGCGGGACGGATTGCTGGAAGTGTCGCTGCAGGTGTTCGAACGCCAACGCGAAGGGCCGGCGCTGGCGCGATTGCAAACGCTGATAGGCCACTGAGCGCGCCACGCTCCCACCGCATCTTTTCATTCCAGTGACGCGCGCGCCTCGGGATGGTGCTCCTCCACCCGCGCCGCATAGCGCTGCGCCAGCACCGCGCAGACCATCAGTTGGATCTGATGGAACAGCATCAGCGGCAGGATCATCGCGCCGATGCCGCCGCCGACGAACAACACCTGCGCCATGGGCACGCCCGTCGCCAGACTCTTCTTGGAGCCGGCGAACAGGATGGTGATGCGGTCCTCGACATTGAAACCCAGCAGCCGCCCGAGCAACCGCGTGCCCAGCAACACCACCGCCAGCAGGATGCCGCATACGGCGAACAACCCGGCCAGGTGCTGCGGCGACACCGTGTGCCACAGGCCGGTGACCACCGCTTCGCTGAAGGCGGTGTACACCACCAGCAGAATCGAGCCCTGGTCCACCACCTTCAACCAGCGCGCATTGCGCTTGACCCAGGCGCCGATCCAGCGGCGGGCGACCTGCCCGGCAACGAAGGGTACCAGCAACTGCAGGGTGATCTTCAGCACCGCGTCCAGCCCGGAGCCGGTATCGCCCGAGGCGCCCAGCAGCAGCATCACCAGCAGCGGTGTGAGGAAGATCCCCAGCAGGCTCGAGGCCGCCGCGCTGCAGATCGCCGCCGGCACGTTGCCACGGGCCAGCGAGGTAAAGGCGATGGCCGATTGCACCGTGGCCGGCAAAGCGCACAGATAGAGCACGCCCAGGTACAGCTCGTTGCCCACCAGCGGCACGAACAGCGGTTTGAACGCCAGCCCCAACAGCGGGAACAGCACGAAGGTGCAGGAGAACACCAGCAGGTGCAGGCGCCAGTGGCCGGCACCGGCGATGATCGCCTCGCGCGACAGCTTGGCGCCGTGCAGGAAGAACAGCAGGCCGATGGCCAGGTTGGTCAGCCAGCCGAACAGCACCGCGCCCTCGCCTGCGCACGGCAGCACGGTGGCGATGAACACCACCGCGAGCAAGGCCAGAGTGAAGTTGTCGAACAGCATGCGCAGATATCTCATCACAGGTTCCGTCTTGTCTTTGTGCAAGCCTGGACGATAAGGTCTCGACCTTCACGCCGCTAACGCCGGAACCCCCGGCAGTGTCGCCCAACGGACAACTCGGCGGCGGAGTCACGAAAAGGAACCTCCCACCATGAAACCTCACCCACACCTGCTGCTGGCCAGCGCCCTGGCGCTGACCGCCACTCCCCTGCTGGCCGACGACCTGCAACGCAGCGTCGATGGCATCATCCAGCCACTGCTGCGCGAGCACGGCATAGCCGGCATGGCCGTGGCGGTGTATGCCAATGGCCAATCGCACTACTTCAACTACGGTCTGGCCGACAAAGCCAGCGGCCAGGCGGTGACCCGCGACACCCTGTTCGAAGTCGGCTCGGTGAGCAAGACCTACACCGCCACCCTCGCCGCCCTGGCCAGCGCCGAAGGCAAGCTCGACCTCGCGGCGCCCGCCAGCCGCTACCAGCCCGCCCTGGCCAAGGCGCCGATCGGCAGCGCCAGTGTGCTGGAGCTCGGGGCCTACAGCGGCGACTGCCTGCCGCTGCAGTTTCCCGACGAAGTGCAGACGCCGCAGCAGACCCTGGCCTGGTTCCAGAACTGGCAGCGCCGCGCCGAACACGGCACCCAGCGCTGCTACTCGAACCCTAGCCTGGGCCTGTTTGGCGACCTCGCGGCCCGCGCGCAACAACGGCCATTCGCCGAGCTGATGACCCAAGGGCTGCTGCCGCGCCTGGGCCTCAAGCACACCTACCTGGAAGTACCGGCCAACGCCCGTGGCCTCTATGCCCAAGGCTACGACGCCAAGGACAAGCCGGTACGGGTCAGCCCGGGGCCCTACGCCGAGCAGGCCTACGGCATCAAGACCAGCGCCAGCGACCTGTTGCGCTACGTCCAGCTGCAACTGCAACCGGCCGGGCTCGACCCAGCCCTGCGCCAGGCCATCGCCATCACCCAGTCCGGTTACTTCCAGGTCGGCGCCATGACCCAGGGCCTGGGCTGGGAGCGCTACCCGTACCCGGTAGCCCTCGATACCCTGCTGGACTACAACGGCGCGAAACTGGTCCGCGAACCCAACGCCACCCGCGCGCTGAACCCGGCACTGCCCGCCGAGCCCGCCGCCTGGTACAACAAGACCGGCGCAACCACCGGTTTCGGCGCCTACGTGGCATTCGTGCCGTCGAAACAGATGGGCATCGTGCTGCTGGCCAACCGCAACTACCCCAACGAGGAGCGGGTACGCGCCGCGCAACGCATCCTCTCCAGCCTGGAGCCATGACATGCTGAGAATCCTGGGCAAGACCTCGTCGATCAACGTACGCAAGGTGCTGTGGACTTGCGTCGAACTGAACCTGCCGTTCCGGCGCGAGGACTGGGGCAGCGGTTTTCAGCCCACCGACTCGCCCGAATTTCTCAGGCTCAATCCCAACGCCATGGTGCCGGTGATCGTCGACGGCGATTTCGTCCTGTGGGAATCCAACACCATCCTGCGCTACCTGGCCAACCAGTATGGCGGCGCTCACCTCTACCCCGGCGCTCCTCGGGCTCGCGCCGCGGTGGACCAGTGGCTGGACTGGCAGGCCACCGACCTCAACGACGCCTGGCGCTACCCCTTCCTGTCACTGGTGCGCCAGTCACCGGCCCATCAGGATCCGACGTTGCTGGCCAGTGCCAGCGCCCAGTGGACGGCAAGGATGCGCCTGCTCGAACAACGCCTTGAAAGCACCGGCGCCTTCGTTGCCGGCAATGACTTCAGCCTGGCCGACGTGGCCATCGGCCTGTCGCTGAACCGCTGGCTCCGCACCCCTCTGGAGCACCCGCCGCTGCCGGCGCTTGCGGCCTATCATGCGCGCCTGCGGCAACGTCCGGGCTTTCTCGAGCACGGCGACAACGGCCTGCCATGAGCACCGGGGATGGATTGTCGGACAAGATGTAGTGAATAGAAATTTTCACTACAAAGCTGTTGACGCCCTTCCCGCGCCTTGTGCATGATGAGGCCGTCTCCCTGATCGGGAGCGGTGGCAAGGGTGTTCCAGACGGCCTGCGCGGTAACGCAGGCCGTCCGTGGAGAGGGAAACTGCCCAGAAGGCAGCGTGAGAAAGCCCCTGTTGCGAAGCTGCTGTAGCAGCCTTGGTTAGCACGCTACATGGTGTGGCGCCAATGTGAACTTCAGACGAACTTCACCAACGAATGTGAGTAATGGGGGCTTTATGATGAACTTGAACAACAATCCAACCATCGATCAATTGGCCCAGCTGTTCGCCGCGCGCAAGGACAGCCTCGACGACCACCTGCTGTGGGTCAGCCAGTCCGGCGAAGTTCGCCTGGATCGCCTGCCGCCGAACACCGTCGAAGACGAATTCGAATCGCACATGCCCAGCATGCGCGCCCGTTTCAAGGTCTACCGCCGTGGCCAGGGCTACGTCGGCAAGAAGGCCGCCGCCGACACCTCCTTCGTCGGTCGCGTACTCGAGACCCTGCAACAAGAATGGCCGACCGCCCGTGAGCGGGAGGCAATCAAGGTGATCGACTCGCTGAACTGAATCCGCGGGCAGTACACCGCTTCTTGAGCCCGGCCCGGCCCCATAAAGGCCGGGCTTTTTCATGCCTGACGCCTGCGCGGCATCGCTTCGGGCAGCGGCAAGGCGCCGGTGGCCAGGGCGCGGGCGCGGTCCACGCCCCACACCAGGGCGCGGGTCATGGTTTCACCTGGGCGCGAGGGGTAGTACTCCTCCAGCAATGCCTTGCCCCCGCGGGCGTACAGCCCGAGAAAAAGCTGTGTGGCGCCAACCCTGGACAGGCGCACCTGCACATCGATGCTGGTGCCGTCGCTCAACTCTTCGTCATGGCTGCGGCTGTGCAACTGTGCATCGGCCCATTGCCAGTAGGTCTCTTCCCTGATTCGCATTGAAGTCGATACTCCGTGTCTGAAATGCCGCGCAAGAAAAGCACAGCCTCGAGCCGGCGGCGAGGGGGACGCGCCGATACCATGAGCGGGATCAAGAAATCGCGGGAAATGCGTGCCGTTGGGCGGTTACGCATTGATCGGACAAAAACGATCGCGGGGCAAACCCGCCCCCACAGACCTTGCTTGGACCCTGTGGCAGCGGGTTTGCCCCGCGATGGTGACTAGTGTGATCTCACTTTTTCGACGGCACACGCGGCGTGAAGCGCCCCTTCTTGGCACGTTGCAAGTGTGCTGGCTGCAGTTGCTCCGACTCGTCCAGGGTCATGTTGGCAAAGCCCAGGCGTAGCGCCGATTGCCCACAACGCACCTGGCTATTGATCGGAAACGCGTCGTTCAGATCTTCAAAAAAAGATTCGCTCATGCCCTGACTCCCTCCAATGGCGACCGTGCCGGCAGGCAATGCACCTGCCTAGTGAAGCGGCGGTCCGTTGAAGTGAGACTAGCCGGTCATTTGCAGACCAGCCGGACAAAAGCTCCTTGCCCGACCAGTGGCAACTGGCCTTACTTCAGGCGCACCGCAGTACCGGTGGCGAACACCACGACCATGCCGCCCTGCACCGACGGCATGCTGATCTCGAAGTCCACGCCCACCAGCGCATCGGCTTGCAACTGCCGTGCCCGTGCCATGAGTTCTTCGGTGGCCTGCTCGCGGGCCAGCTTCAGCGCGCTCTCCAGGGTCTGCGAACGGCCGCCGAAGAAGTCGCGAAAGCGTGCGAAGAAATCGCGCACGAAGTTGATCCCTTGCACCGATTCGGCGCTGACCACACCGAGATATTCGGCAACGGGGCGGCCTTCGAGCTGGCTGGTGGTGCTGATGATCATGGTGAAGCTCCTGGGACAAGACAAAAGAACAGGATCCTAACAAATCCAGCACGAACGAATTACACAAGCAATTTCTTGAATAATGATTTCCGCGCTCCTAGACTCCCAGCGCAGGATCACGCAAGGAGCCTCCATGACCGCCATCCCCGAACAGCCGCCCGCCCGCTGGAGCGAACTGCTCAGCGGCGGCAATGCGCTGCGCTCGATCGCCCTGGCCGGCGGGGTCGCCCTGCACGCCATCAACGTCTACATCGTCACCACCCTGCTGCCCACGGTGATCGACGAAATCGGCGGCTTGGCCTTTTATGCCTGGAACACCACCTTGTTCGTGGTGGCCTCGATCATCGGTTCCACTTTGTCCACGCGTTTGTTGGCCCGCGGCGGACCGCGGGTCGCCTACGTACTCGCACTGCTGGTATTCACCCTCGGTTCGGCCCTGTGCGCACTGGCCACCAGCATGCCGCTGCTGCTGGTCGGGCGCAGCGTGCAAGGCTTGGGCGGCGGCATCCTGTTCGCCCTGAGCTATGCGCTGATCCACCTGGTGTTCGAGACCCGCCTGTGGCCCCGCGCCATGGCCCTGGTGTCGGCAATGTGGGGGGTGGCCACGCTGTGTGGCCCGGCCGTGGGCGGGGTGTTCGCCGAGGGCGGGCACTGGCGCTGGGCATTCTGGTCGCTGCTGCCGGTGGCCGCCGCCCTCGCGTTGATCGTCTGCCTGCGCCTGCCGACACGCCAGGCGCTGGACGACAACGGCACACGCCCGGCCTATGGGCTGATCGCTTGCCTGGTCGCTTCGGTATTGGCGATCTGCGCGGCCAGCCTGGCCGACTCACTGTGGCTCAACCTGGGCGGGATCGTCGCCGGCCTGGCCATCGCCGCACTGATCGCCCGCCTCGATCCCCGCGCCCGCCACCACCTGCTGCCCACCGGCGCCTATAGCCTCAGGCAACCGATGGGCGCGCTGTTCGCCATGATGTGCCTGCTGGTGGCGGCCATCACCACGGAGATCTATGTCCCCTACTTCCTGCAGCGCATCCATGGCTTCGGCCCCTTGGCCGCGGGCTACCTGACCGCCGTAATGGCCGCGGGCTGGACGGTCGGCGCCCTGGCCAGTGCCGGGCGTGACCGCGATGGCGGGGCCTGGCAGATACGCTGCGGCCCGTTGCTGGTGGCCCTGGCGCTGCTGGCCCTGGCACTGCTGACGCCTGCGTCGGCCTGGATCGCCCACGCAGCGGGCCTGGCCTTGTTTGCCCTGGCGCTGGCCGGCGTGGGCCTGGGCATCGGCCTGGGCTGGCCACATCTGCTCACCCGTGTGCTGCAGGCGGCACGCCCCGGCGAGGAAAGCCTCGCTTCGGCCTCGATCACCACCGTGCAGCTCTACGCCACCGCCCTGGCCGCGGCCCTGGCCGGCCTGGTGGCCAACAGCGCCGGGCTGGTCGAGCCCGGTGGCGTGGAAGGCGCAGGTCGCGCGGCGCTGTGGCTGTTCGCCGTATTCGCCTGCGCACCGCTGCTGGCCCTGCCATTGGCGCTGCGCCTCACCTCTGAACGCAAGGAGTGCCCATGAAGGAATCCAAGGAAGTCTACGAACGCATCAGCGAGCAGTTCGAGGACTTCACCAGCCACGCCAGCCAGCGCGGGGTCGAGGTCGACACCTTTCGCTACATGGCCGGCGAAGTGATCGGCGAGGAGATCCTCGACCTGGCCTGCGGCCATGGTTTCTTCAGCCGCCGCCTGAAGGACTGGGGCGCGGCGCGGGTGCATGGCGTGGATATCTCGCCGAGCATGATCTACCAGGCGCGCCAGGCCAACGACGGCATCGCCTACGAAGTGCGCGACGTGGCGCAGATGGGCCAGATCGGCCAATTCGACAAAGTCACTGCGGCATGGTTGTTCAACTACGCCGGCAGCGTCGAGGAGCTGCGGCGCATGTTCGAAAGCGTCGCGCTCAACCTCAAGCCGTCCGGTCGATTGATTGCCTATACCGCCAACCCGGCCTTCGACCTGGCCCGTGGCAACTTCACCGAGTACGGCATCCGCGTACTGGACGAACAGCCGATCGAAGGCGGTTTTCGCTGCCAGGGGCAGTTCATGAGCACGCCGCCGGCGGACTTCACCTACTACCGCTGGCACAAGGCTGTCTACGAGCAGGCCGCCCATGACGTGGGCCTGCGCAATGTGCGCTGGATCGCTCCGCTGATCAGCGGCATCCGCAAGAAGGCGCATCCGCCGGGGTATTGGGACTTGTTCGAGCAGAACAGTCTGCAAGTCGGCTTGATCTGCAGCCGCTGATACAGAAAGCGCCCGTCTTACACCTTGCAGCGCCTATGAAATCGAGCGCCGCCCGCGCGGCGCTCGATCTCAAGAGCGCTGCAACGCTAAAGCCGAGCACCTTGAAAGACCACCGATAGCCTCACACCTGTACCAGCCACTCATCCACCAGCCCCTGATGTGCCAGAACCTCGCACCACGCAGACTCCGCTTCGACCTGGACTTCATTGCAGTCGAGCTCGTACAGCGCCTGCAGCACCCGCTGCGTATCGACGTTGTCGATCACCTGACAGCGTGCGCGGGCATAGCGCCCGTCGCGCATCGCCTGCGCGCAATGCAGCACCAGCGTCGGCGCACGGCCGTCGAGAACCTTGGCCAAGGCTGGGCAATCGAGCCCCTGGTCAACCACGACCCGCAATGGCGCAACTGGCTCGACCCGCTGCGTGGGCACCTGCGCCAGCAACGACGGATCACAGGCCTTGACCCAGTCGCAGGTGGTCAGCAAGGCCGACGCCCTGCCCCGCCAGTACGCCAACGGGGCCTGCTCGTCGCAGTGACTGAGCATCGTGCCCTCGCCCATCGCGCCAATGGCCAGCGCCGCCGGCCGCAACACCCGCACCCAAGGACGCTGCCGCTCGATGCGCGAGAAGAACCCTCGATTGAGTGCTCGCGCCCTGGGACAAGGCATGGCCTCGACAGCGATGCCCGCTTCGCGCAACCGAAGCGCACCGATGCTCTGCGACACATCGGCACTGGCCGTGACCACCCGGCGCACCCCGGCGGCCACCAGCGCATCGGCGCACGGTGGCGTGCGGCCATGGTGACCGCAAGGTTCTAGGGTCACGTAGGCTGTGCTCCCCCGGGCCGCCGCGCCTGCTTCGCGCAAGGCATGCACCTCGGCATGGGCGTGGCCGGCACGCTGGTGCCAGCCACGCCCCACCACTTGGCCATCGTTGACGATCACACAGCCGACCCGCGGGTTGGGCATGGTGCTGTACAGGCCCTGGCTGGCGAGCGCCAGGGCCATGTCCAGGAAGTGGCGGTCGGCGGTGCTCACGTGCGTACCAGCGCGAGCAGATAGCGGGCCTCGCCATGCTGACGCTCGATCACCTCCAGCCCCTGCCAAGTGAAGCCATGGGCCTCGAGTGTCTGACGAATGCCGTCGTCGGTGAAGAAATAGCCCTGACGCTGGTTGTCCATTTCCCGCCACCCTGCCTCGGGCTGAGCGTCATCGACTCCGAAGACATTCAGCCCCACCAGCGCGCCTGGGCGCAGCAAGCGGCGCACATGGGACAGGTACGGGCCCCACTCGTCCGGGTGCTGGTGGTGGAAACAGCCATTGTCCAGGGCCGCATCGAACACCGTTCCCGGCGCCGGCTGCCAGTCCTGCATGGCCTTGTTCACCAAGTCCAGGCGATCGCCCCAGCGCTTGCGCAACAAAGGCCAGCTGGAGTTCTCGACGATATCCAGCCCGGTGACGCGATGCCCGGCGAGGATGAAGGTGGAGGCGTCGCGGCCACGGCCCACGCCGATATCCAGCACATGCTGGTCGCCGCGCGGGTCGAGCCGTTCGAGGAAAGCCTGGGCCGCCTGGATCATGCCGACATCCCACGACCACTCGTCCTCGCCGTGGCTGTAGCGGTGTACGAACGAAGTGCCGAGGGCCTTGCGGTAGTCGCCCTGGGCCATGAAGTCGCTTGCTTGCTTGCTCATCGTACTGCTCCTTCAGGATGCCAGGCGGGCGTCGATGCCGTAGATGCGCCCGTCATAGGAACTGGCCAGGAAGGCATCGCTGGCAGCGTCGTGGGTCAGGCAGGAAATGCCGCTGGCGGTGGGGCGCTGCACCGGCAACCAGCGTCGCGAGGCCAGGTCGAACAACGCCACGGTGCCGTTATAGGCGGCGGTGGCGATCACCCGGCCATCGCTGGAGGCGGCGATGCACTTGATCGAGTGCTGGTGCGGCGAGTCGAACACCTCGTCGCCGGTCTCCAGCCACAGGCGCAGCTTGAGGTCGCGGCCAATGCTGGCGAAGCCGCCGGTGATCGGGCAGCAGCCGTTGGAGATGCGCGTATGCGCCGCTTCGATATGCCGCACGCAGCTGAAGTCGGCGATGCTGTGCAACGCGGCGTCAGCCGAGGCGCAGACGCTGAACAGATGACGCTCGTCGGCGGCCACGCCCTTGATCGCGTTGTCGTGCATGGGGATCGACGCCACCAGGCGCAGGCCGCCCTTGCCGTCGTGGCCGAACACCAGGCCTTCGCCGGTGTAGGTGCCGATCAGCGCCAGGTCTTCGCCCTGCTTGACGAAGGTGGCGCCACAATTGAGCGGCGAACGGTGCTGGTAGAGCATGCGCCCGGACAGGCCATCGAACACCTGGCCCATCTGGCCACCGGTCAGCAGCAGCGGGCCGAACGGCAGGAGGAAGTTGCACAGGCTGCCGACACTAGTCACCGGCTGGTCGTCACGGTGCAGGATGCCAGCGTCGCCGATGCTGTACTGGCGCTCTTCGCTGCGCACCACGGCATTGATGCTCACCGCCGGCTCGATGCCCGACACCTGCCACTGGTCCTGCTCGTAGTTCCAGGTGGCGTAGCGCGAGCCGAAGGTGGCGAACACCAGTTGCTCGTCGCCGACGAAGGCGCAGCTGCGCGGCCAGACGATGCTCGGCAGCGCGGTACTGCGGCGCTTGACCAGGTTACGCCCGGCGTCGAAGGTCCAGAGAATCGCCGAGCGGTCGTAGCTCAGGCTCACCAGCAGGCGCTTGTCGTCGTTCCAGACGATGCGCTTGATCCCTGCGGCGTGGGCCGGCACGGTCTGCACCTGGCCGTCGGCGATGATCGAGATGCGCCCTTCGTCATCACCGGCGAACACCACGCCTTCGCGAGTGATGGCGATGGTGTCGGTCTCGACGCCGCCGATGTCCACCTCGTCGCACTGCTGGCCGCTGCGGGTATCCCACTGGCGTACGGTACCGTCGTCGCTGCTGGAAATCAGGCGCTGGCCATCCGGCGACCAGACCACCGAGATCACGTCGGCCTGGTGGCCATGGAAGGCCTGCAGCTGCGCGCCATCGAGGTCGAAGATGCGCAGCACGTGGTCACGCGAACAGGTCGCCACGCGCTGGCTGTCGGGCGAGAACACCGCCATCTCGACGTCGTCGTTGTGTCCCTGCAGCACCGCCTTCAGGCGCATGCTCGGTACTTCCCAGATCCGCGCGGTGTAGTCGCTGCTGGCGCTCACCAGGTACTTGCCGTCGCTGCTGAAGGCGCACTGGTTGGCCAGGTGGTCATGGTGTACGCGGTGGATCGGCTCGCCGGTGGTGGCGTTCCACAGGATCACCTGGTTGTCGTAGCCGGCGGTGGCGACGAAGTGCGCGGCATGGGCGGCGATGCCGCTGATAGGGCCAATGTGTTTCATCGAAAGATCCTTTTTCGCTGGAGGTCAGAGCTTGATCGAGTGGGCGGACTTGACCGCCTTCGCCTGCAAGTAGTTGCGGTTGTGGTTGGTCAGGAACACCCCGGTGGGTACCTGCTCGATCACATCGATGCCGCCGGCGCGCAACTGCGCGACCTTCTCCGGGTTGTTGGTCAACAGACGGCACTGGTCTACGCCCAGGGCGCGCAGGATCTGCACGGCAGGGTCGAAGGAGCGCGAGTCGGCCAGGTGGTTGAGGCGCAGGTTGGCTTCGTAGGTGTCCAGGCCCGAGTCCTGCAGCAGGTAGGCCTCGAACTTCGAATACAGGCCGATGCCGCGCCCTTCCTGGCGTAGGTAGATCAGGTAGCCGCCGACCTCCTTGAGGGTGCGCAGGGCTTCCTGCAGCTGCGGACCGCAATCGCAGCGCTGCGAGCCGAACACATCGCCGGTGATGCACTCGGAATGCACCCGTACCAGCGGCACGTCGCACTGATCGCGACCGATACCCACGGCGAAGTGCTCCTGATCGCGCTCGAAGCCGTGGAAGCCGAAGAAATGGGCATCGACATCGCCGCCGAGGATGGAAATCGGCACGATGGTGTGAAGCGAAACATCCTTGTTCATGGAATCAGACCTCTTGCACGGAAGACGGAAAAACTCAGTTGTGGTTTTCGACCAGGCGCAAACCCATGACGTAGATCGGTCGTGGGTAACGCCCGTGGCGACGCGCGGTGCGCGCCAGGTCGCGGAAACGGGTGAAGCTGCCACCGCGGGCCACGCGGTGGGTGCCGACATCGAGCACCAGGTCGTCCTTGATGCGCGGGCCACCGGGGTAAGGCTGGTAGTCCTCGGCGACGTACTCCTCGACGTTGCCGGCCATGTCCAGCACGCCGAACGGCGAGGCGCCGTCGATGAACACGCCGACCGGCGTGCTGTCCAGGTAACCCAGTTCGGCGGTGTTGGCGTGCTCGACCTGGTAGGCGTCGCCCCAGGGGAACTGGCGCCCTTCGGGGCCGGCGGCGGCATACTCCCACTGCGCCTCGGTGGGCAGGGCGAAGCGCCGGCCGGTGCGCTCGCTGAGCCAGCGCGCATAGGCATCGGCATCGCTGGCCGAGACGCTGTACACCGGATGGTTGGCATGGTGCCTTGGGTAGCGGCCAAAGGCCCAGCCGTCGGGGATGCCGGTATGACCGCTGTCGAGCAGGAACTGGCGATACTCCTGGTGCGTCACCGGGAAACGGGCGATACGGAACGCCGCCAGGTCGACCGCATGACGCGGGGTCTCCTTGTCGATCCAGCTGCGGTCCAGGCCCAGCCCGTCGAACTGGTCCATCACCTGTGCCACCGCGCCTGGGTCCAGGCCGATGCGCACGCGCGCCGCGGGAATGTCGATCATGTCCGGGGCGAAGGTGTCGATGCGTGGATCACCGCGCAGCGCCAGCACCTCGCCGGCGCCGATGCGACGCGCCAAAGGCTGGCTCTGCTGTTCCAGGATGGCGAGCAGGACATCCAGCGGAGCCTGCAGCAGTTCGGCGAACGCCTCGCCGACCTTGGCCTGCAGGGGATGCTCCTGGTACTGCTCGGGATAACCCATCAATGCCCGGTCGCTGACATCTTTGGGCAGCGGGCTGGGCAGCCGTGGCCAATGCCACTGTTTGTAGCTGTTCATGCGAATACCTGCCTGGGCACAGGCCTGCACGCACAAAGGCGCGGCAGGCGTGTGACGACGTGGGATCAGAGACGGTCGAGGAGCAACCGCGGGTTGCTTTCGATCATCTCCACCTCGGCGCTGTACACCTCGATCACCAACCCATCGGGGTCTTCGAAGTACACGGCGCTGCGCACGTTGTCCGGCCCATGGTGGTAACCCGGTGCCGGGCCGTTGCCCTTGACCAGCTTGATGGTGCCGGCGGCGGTGACCTGGTCGGCAATGCGCCTTACATCCTCGGGCAGTGCCCGTATGCCGATGTGGTAGCCAGCCGGGTAGCTGAATGACTCGCTCTGCTCGATGAAGAAATCGAAGCCATTGAGTTCCATCACCGCCTTACGCGGGCCGAGGTTGTAGCAGTAGTTGGCGCCGAGGATGTCACTGTAGAAGGCCTTGGACGCCTCCAGGTCGCGGGTCAGGATGTTCACGTGGTTCATTTCCGGGCGCTGCCTGGCCCGCGCCGCCTCGTCCAGCCCCAGGCCGTCGAGGGAGCGCCACAGTTTGGTTGCCGCAGCGAACTTGGCGAAGCCCGCCAGCCAATCCTTGATCGCCACCGCGGGCGCCTGCCCACTGGCGATATCCAGCGGATACGGGTAGAGGAAGCCCTGGCTGGCCTGCTGCCACTGGGCGATCACCGCCGTAGCGGACGGCAGCTGCGCCAGCGTGCCTTGCACCCGCACCAGTACCAGCGCGGTATTGCGGCACAGGCCGGCGGCCTCGCTGAGCAGGGTGTTCAGCGCCGCGGGGGGCGTGGCACTGTCGAGCAGCAGGCAGACCGCGTCCACCGGCCCCTGACCAACCGGCTTCTGGCTGACCTGCAGGCTGAACCCCGCTGCCGCCGCCACGCTGCCCAGGCTGTCCAGGGCCTGGGCAGCCGCGTCCCCGAGCGGCGCGGCGTGCAATGCCAATAGACGCAACATCAGGCAGCCCTCCGCCCGATCAGCAGGGTGTAGCGGCCTATCGGCTCCTGCTCCACCGTGAGCCCCGCCGCTGCCATGCTGTCTATCAGATAGCGGCTCGGATGCAGTTCGCCGTTGACGGTGTTGAGCATCATGTGCAGGGAGAAGTCGGCCGACAGGGCCGGATGAATCTCATCGTCTTCCAGGGCCATGCTCAGCACCAGCAGCGCGCCGTCGCCCTCGACCATGCCGGCGGCACCGGCGATCAGGGTACGCACCTGCTCGCGGGTGAAGTAGTGCAGGCAGTCGTTGAGCATCACCACATCGGCGCGCTCGCCCTGGTACTGGGCCAGGTCCAGCAGGTTGCGGGCATGGAAGCCCAGGCGCTCGTCGAGCCGGTACTTGGCGAAGGTGGCCGCGGCCGCCTCGCGGGTGGGCTCCAGGTCCCAGACCTCGCCCTTGACCTGCGGATGGCGGCTGGCGATCTCGGCCAGGTAGGTGCCGTGGCCGCCGGCCAGGTCGATTACCCGACGGGCCTTGTCGAACAGCGGCAGGTCACGCAGCACGTCGACCATGGGCTGGCTGAAACGGACCATGGCGTCGTTGAAGGCATCGCGGGCCGCCAGGTCGTGCTTGAAGCGGTTTTCCTGCTGGAAATCCAGGGAGCCGCGGCTGCGCAGCACCTCATCCAGGCGTGGCCAGTTGTGCCATTGCAGGCGTTGGTGATCGATGATCGGGCCGATGAACTCGGCACTGTCGCTGACCAGGAAGCGCTGGCTCAGCGGCAGGTTCTCGAAGCCTTGCCCCGTACGCTTCAACAGGCCCATGGCCACCAGCGCGTTGAGGAGGATGCGCCCCTTGTTCGGCACCCAACCCAGCGCATCGCTCAAGGCCTGGGCACCGACCGGCTGGCGGGTGTGGTCGAATACACGCTGGGCCAGCGCCGAATGCAGGATGGCGGACTGACGGTATTGGTCGGAGAGCTTTACCAGGTCGACCACGCTTTGCAGGCTGCTCACTTCATCGGCGTGTTCATAGATGGTCACGGGTTTCTGGGCATTCATGCACTCACATCCCTGTCGAGTTGTTGTTGATGGGCCCATGCCCGGCATTTGCCAGCAAGGTGTCGACGCACTTGCACGCACCCCTCCCTGGGACCGGCAAGCATAGGCTCCGCACATCAGCCTAGACCTGGAACAAATAAATACAACTAATACCTTTTATATTTTTATCGCATATAAATTTTCTCATCGATAATTGTTCCCCTTGCACAAATCACTACGAATCCGAGCTATCCTTGGCCCACTTGCCTGTGCAACGGATGGCCCAGGAGAGTGCCCGATCCGCTCAATCACGCCCGGTTTCCAGCGCTCCATGACCTCGACCACCGTAGATTCGAACTGCACCGCCGACCGCATCCTGTTCCTGCTCAAGACCCGCGGGCCGCTCAAGACCGCCGACCTGGCACAATTGCTCGCCATCACCTTCGAAGCCACCCGCCAGCAGGTGCAGAAACTGCAGGCGGCCGAGCTGATCAGCGGCATCAGCGTGCCGGCCAAGGGCGCCGGGCGGCCTTCGCAGAAATGGGCGTTGACCGCCACCGCCCAGCGCCGCTTCCCCGACTCCCATAGCGTGCTGACCCTGCAACTGATCGAGAGCGTCGAGCAGGTGTTCGGCAGCGACGGTGTCGACCGCCTGATCAGCCGCATGGAAGACAGCAACAGCCGTGAATACCAGCAGGCCTGTGCCGGCGCCGACAGCCTCGAGGACAAGGTACGCACCCTTGTGCAATTGCGTGAGCGGGCGGGCTACATGGCCGAGATGCAGGCCGACGGCGACGACTGGCTGATCGTCGAGAACCACTGCCCGATCTGCATTGCCGCCACCCGCTGCCAAGGCTTCTGCCGCAGCGAGCTGCAGGTGTTTCAGGCGGCAATCGGCGAGCAAGGGCTGGTGGAGCGCTGCGAGCACCTGATCTCGGGGGACCGGCGCTGCGTCTATCGCATCTCGCCGAAGTAGCCCCCACGCAGTGCTCTTCACGCTACCCCATCAGATCCGCCGCCTGCCCTTCAGCACCGGGACGGTGGTCTGGGCGATCTCCACCTGCACCTGATCGCGGCGGGTATTGGCCGCCAGTTCCGCCAGCGTCGGCTGGCTGAACAGCAACCGTGCATCGGCGTGCAAGCCGGCCTGGCGCATGCGCGCCACCAGGCTGACCGCCAGCAGCGAGTGCCCGCCCAGCTCGAAGAAGTTGTCGTCGCGACCGACCTGCTCAATCTTCAGCACTTCGGTCCAGATCTGCGCCAACGCCTGCTCCAGCTCATCGCGCGGTGCCTGGTAGGACCGGCTGATCACCGCAGCCGCGCCGGGCACCGGCAAGGCGTTGCGATCGACCTTGCCATTGGCGCTCAGCGGCAGTTCGGCCAGCAGCACATAGGCCGACGGCACCATGTAGGCCGGCAGGCGCGCCAGCAGGTAGGCACGCAACGTTTCCAACGCGGGCGCGTCGTGGCCATCGCGGCAGCTGGCATAGGCCACCAGGCGATCATCGCGCACCAGCACCACGGCCTGGCCCAGGGCCGGGTGGCTCGCCAGCAGGGCCTCGATCTCGCCCGGCTCGATACGCAGGCCATTGAGCTTGACCTGGAAGTCGTTGCGGCCAAGGAACTCCAGCTCGCCATCAGCGCGGTAACGCACCAGGTCGCCGGTGCGATACAGCCGGTCACCAGCCACGAACGGGCTGGCGATGAAGCGCTCGGCCTGCAGCGTCGGCAGGTTCAGGTAGCCACGGGCCACGCCGATGCCGCCAATGTGCAGCTCGCCGGCACAGCCCATGGGCACCGGGCGGTCATGGGCGTCGAGCACATACAGGCGGGTGTTGCCGATTGGCCGCCCGATCGGTGGGACGACGACGGGCAGTGGTTGCTGCGGTTCCAGGGTCCAGGCGGTGCTGTCGACGGTGGCCTCGGTGGGGCCATAGACATTGTGCAGGCGTACCTGGGGCAGTCGCTCGCGCACGCGCTGCGCCAGTGCCAGGGTCAGTTCGCCGCCACCGCAGAACAAATCGCGCAGGCTGGTGCAGCGCTCCACGCCCGGGGTGTTGAGGAATGCATGCAACAAGGCCGGCACGAACTTCACGGTAGTCACCCTGCGGGCCTGGATCAGTTGCGCCAGGTAGGCCGGGTCACGGTGACCGTCGGGACGCGCCAGCACCAGGCGCAGCCCGGCGCACAGCGGCCAGAACAGCTCCCACACCGAACCGTCGAAACTGAACGGCGCCCGTTGCAGCAGCGCATCGTCGGCCTGTGGTGGGCACAGGTCGCTGCCCCAGCGCATCAGGTTGCACAACCCGCGGTGCTCGACCATCACGCCCTTCGGCGCCCCGGTGGTGCCCGAGGTATACATGACATAGGCCAAGTGCCCGCCACCAAGCTCCGCTAGCGCGGGCGCCTGGTCGCTGTGCATCTGCCAGGTCCCCTGGTCAAGGTCCACCAACGGTGTTGGCTGGCCATCGAACAAGCCGCGGGTGGCGCCCTGCACCAGCAGCGCCAGCGGTGCGCTGTCGGCGAGCAGGTAGTGCAGGCGCTCGTCGGGGTAGCCAGGGTCCAGCGGCACATAGGCGCCACCGGCCTTGAGCACGCCCAGCAAGCCGACGATGAGCTGCACGCCGCGCTCAAGGCACACGGCGACACGGGTATCAGGCTGCACACCGAGGCCGATCAGGTAATGCGCCAGGCGATTGGCCTGGACATCGAGCTCGCGGTAGGTCAGTTGCGTCGCGTCGGTCTGCAGGGCCACGGCATCCGGCGCGCGCCTCACCTGAGCGGCGAACAAGGCTGGCAGATGCGGATAACTCGGGTCCAGCGCCACCTCGGTGGCATTGGCGGTGTCCAGCAGGTAGCGGCGCTCATCATCCGGCAGGGTCGACAGCGATTCGAGCGCCACCGACACTTCGCTGCCCAGCGCCTCGGCCAGGGCGCGCAGCGCGCACGACACATGCCCGAGCACGCGCCCGGCACCCAGCTCACGGGGTGCGCGCACGCTCAGGCGCAGGCTGTCGCCCTGCTCGTCCACGGTCAGCACCAAGGCATGGCTATGCACCTCGCTGGCGTCGAGCAGGGTCACGCCAGGCAGCGCCACGCTAGCCGCGGCGCCATGCCGGTAGTTGAGCAGGCTGTCGAACAACGCCACGCCAGCCGGCAGGCCACTGCAACGTTGGGCCAGCACCAAGGGCGCATCCTCGTGGCCGAGCAAGTCCGCCAGTTGTCCATGGACAGTCAGCAGCGCCTGGGCCACGCTGCGTCCCGCCAGTGACACCCGCAGCGGCAGGCTGTTGATGAACATGCCCAGCGCCCGGTCGGCGCCCTCGCCCGCCATCACCCGTCCCAGCAGCACAGTGCCGAACAGCACCTCGTCACGGCCTCCCAACGTCCCCAGTACCTGCGCCCAGGCCAGGTGCATCAGGCTGCCCAGGCCGACACCGTGCTGGCGCACGCGCTGGCGCAGTGTCGAGGCCAGGGCCCCGGGTACGGTGACGGCGCAAGTCTCGACGGGCGCCTGCTGCCCCTCAGCCATGCCGGCCAAGCGGGGTGGCGCCTCCACCCCGGCCAGGGCCTTGCGCAGGTAAGCCTCATGCCGCGCCTGCCGGCTCTGGTCACGGCTCAGGGCCACATAGTTGCGGTAGGCCACGGGGGCAGCCAGGGTATGGCCTGCCCCTGTCATCAGCGCGCCCAGCTCGGCCAGCAGCACCTGCACCGACACCGCGTCGTTGACCAGATGGTGGAAATGCAGCAGGCCGAGCCAACGCGCCTGCGCACGCTCCTCGACACAGGCCAAGGCCATCATCGGCGCCTGGCGCAGGTCCAGCCGCAACGCCTGTTCGCGCAACCGCGTGGCCGCATCGCCCGGGCCAGGCTCGAGCACGCGCAACGGCAGCCAGGCCTGGCGCCAGACCACCTGCTGGGGTTGCGGCAAGCCTTCCCAGGCCAGGCTGGTGCGCAGGATATCGTGGCGTTCGATGACCCGAGCCAGGGCCTGGTTGAACGCCTCCAGCGCCGCCCTGCTGTCGAAGGCGAACAGCGCCTGCTGCTGGTAGGGATCGTGGTCGTCGGTGAGGTGGTGATACAGCAGCCCCTCCTGCAAGGGCGCCAGGGGATAGATCTCCTGCACATTGGCCGCGCCGCCCGGAACCGTGCCGACGATGTGGTCGATGCTGGCCTGGTCGAGGCGGGTCAAAGCCAGCATTTCGGGAGTGATGCGCTGGCAACCCGGCGCCACGCGATTGGCCGGCACCGCTTGCGCGGGATCGCTGCCCAGCGATGCGGCGAGGCTGGCCAGGGTCGGCTGGCCGAACAGTACCTGGGCGTCGGCGTGCAGCCCTGCCTGGCGCATGCGCTCGATCAGGCGTACCGCCAGCAGCGAATGGCCACCCAGTTCGAAGAAGTGATCATGCCGGCCGATCTGCTCTACCTCCAGCAGCTCGGCCCATAGCGCGGCCAGGCGCTGCTCGAGTTCACCCTGCGGCGGTTCATGCGGGCGCCGCACCGAGGCTTCGCTGCCCGGCGCTGGCAGGGCACGACGGTCGAGTTTGCCATTGGCGGTCAGCGGCCAGGCCGCCATCGCCACATAGGCCGCTGGCAGCAATGCCGAGGGCAGGCGGTCGCGCAGGTGCTCATGCAGGTCCAGCGGGGTCAGTATCTGCCCAGCGACATACCAGGCCACCAGTTGCCCGTCGCGCAGCAGTACCACAGCCTCGCGCACGGCCGCATGGCTGGCCAGCGCGCTCTCGATCTCGCCCAGCTCCACCCGCACACCGCGGATCTTCACCTGGTCGTCGCTGCGCCCGAGGTATTCCAGGGTGCCCTCGGGCAACCAGCGCACCAGGTCCCCTGTGCGGTACATCCGCGCGCCAGGCTGCTGGGCGAACGGGTCGTCGAGGAAGCGTTCGGCAGTGAGCTCGGGGCGGTTCAAGTAGCCACGGGCGACCCCGGCACCACCAATGTACAACTCGCCCACGGCGCCCACCGGCAGTTGCCGGCCCTGGGCGTCCAGCACGTACAGGCGCGCATTGGCCACCGGCGCGCCGATATGCAGCACCTGCCCAGGGCGCACCTCGCCAGCGCTGGCGACCACCGTGGCCTCGGTCGGGCCGTAGTTGTTGATGATCCGATAGCCTCGCTCACGCGCCAGGCGCCGCAGGCGATCACCACCTACCAACAAGGTCTGCAGGGTCGGGTGCGGCTCCCCCTGGGCGAAGGCATGTTCGGCCACGGGCGTGGGCAGGAAGCTGACTTGTAGCGGCTGGGCACGCCACCAGCGCAACAGTGCATCGATGTCCTCGCCCCCCTCGCCCACTGGCGCCAGGTGCAGGGTCGCGCCGGCGCAAAGCGCTGGCCAGACTTCCCAGGCCATGGCATCGAAGCCGAAGCCGGCCAGGCTTGAGGTATGGCTGCCCGGGTGCAGGTCGAAGGCAGCGCAGTGCCAGTCGACCAGGTTGGCCAACATGCGGTGCTCGACCATTACGCCCTTGGGTTGGCCGGTAGAACCGGAGGTGTAGATCACGTAGACCAGGTTGGCGCCGGACAGCCGCTCTACCTGGGGGTTGGCCAGCCCAGCCGTGGCCGATGGCAGGCGGTCCAGCTCGATCACCGGCACGTTTGTGGCCGGCAGGCGGTCACGCAGGCCTGAGAGGGTCAGCACCACCTTCGGTGCGCAGTCATCGATCAGGTACTGCAGGCGCTCGCTCGGGTGCGCCGGGTCCACCGGCACATAGGCCGCACCAGCCTTGAGCACCGCGAGCAAGCCGACCAGGGTGTCCAGGCCGCGCCGGGCGAGCACCGCCACCCGCTGCTCTGGCAGCACGCCCATGGCCAGCAGCTGTGCGGCCAGCTGGTTGGCGCGGTCGTTCAGCTCGCCATAACTCAGGCTGCGCCCCTGATGCACGGCGGCCGTCGCCTCGGCGCGTGTTGCGGCCTGGGCCTCGATACGGCGGTGAATCAGTGCCGGCCCATCGGGGTCTTGGGCGGTGGCGTTCCACTGGCGCAGGCGCTGGTGTTCCTCGGCAAGCAACAGGTCGTAGCTGTCGATGCCCGCCTGAGGTTGCTCGAGCCCTTGGGCCAGCACGTGAAGCAAGCGCGCGCTGAACACTTCGACATCTTCGGGTGCCAGCCAGGCCTGGTTGTAAACCAGATGCAGCCAGGCCTTGCCATTGTGTGGGTTGGTGCGCAGGTGAAGCGATAGCGGGGTGGGTTCGTGATCATTGCACACCTTGATGCTGTGCGCGCCGAGGCTGCCGTAACGCAGGTCGTGGCCCTCTTCCTCGTAGGACACGGTGATCTCGAACAACTGCCCACGCCCTTCGCGGGACAAGCCCAGCGCACGGTTGAGCTCGCTGAGCGGCAAGCGCTGGTGGCGCAAGTCGCGCCTGAGCGCATCGCCGATGCTGCGTACCAACCCGGCGAAGCTCAAGGTCCTGCCGAAGTCCATGCGCAAGGCGTTGACTTGAACGAACAGGCCCAGCGTGGCCTTGGCCCGCGCACTGCCACGGTTGCGCACTGGCAGGCCGACCACCCAGTCGTCGCGCTGCCATGCCCTGGCACAGCACACATGCAAGGCCGCCAGCAGCACATGGGCTACCGACCCTTGCAGCGCGTCGGCCAAGTGCTGCATGCGCTCCAGCAGGCCAGTGTCGAAGCTGCGCTCCAAGGCGTGACCAGGCGTGGCGCCAGGGGGCAGGCCCTGCTCCCTCGGACGCAGCAGCGCATCCGGAAGTTGTGGATAGCGTCCCAGCCAGTAAGCCAGATCACGCTGCTGGCGGGGCGAGTTCTGGTAGGCCTGGTCATCTTCGATGAACGCCTGGTAGGACGGTGCCGTGTCCGGCAGCGACTGCCCCAGCTCCAGGAGGCCATAGTACTGCCCCAACTGGTGGAGCAACTGCTCCAGGCCCCAGCCGTCGAGGATCAGATGATGGGCCTGCAACATCAGCAGGCTGCGCCCGGCGTCGACATTTAGCAATGCCATGCGCAGCAGCGGCCCAGCCTCGAGGTCGAAAGGCTGCTGCAGCAAAGTCTTGCTCAGACGCTGCGCAGCCTCGAACGGCGCAGCCTGCCCGCGCAGATCATGCTCGTCCAGCGGCACCCGCATATGGGGCACGAATCGCTGGCGGGCCACGCCATCTTCCCCGGCCTCACGCACCAGCACCGTGCGTAACCCGTCATGCAGGCTGACCAGATGGTCCAGCGCGCGTCGCAGCAGGCCGCTGTCCACAGCGCCATCGAATGAGAGGTAGCCACCGACATTGTAAAGCGGCGAATCGCCATGGCTGATCTGGTCAAGCCAGATATCGCGCTGGGCGCAGGTCAGGGGAAAGGTGTCGGCGGCGAACATGGCGTGGATCTTCCTTGAAACGGGGGTCGTCCGCGGATTCAAGCACCCACCCCGGCCCCTGTATGGCCCCCCAAACCCGGACAATGGCAGGGGCCTTTTTGCTCAGCCCGAGCCTGCGGAATCTTTTGTAGGAGATTGACGCTATCGGGCAGCCGGCAGCGGCCTACCCCTGTGAGCGAGCGTGGCAAACGCCGCCGATCTGGCCGCTTATTGGCGCCAATTGTCCGACAACCCTGCGATCCGCAAGGCACACACAGGGGAAAACACCAACTTTTCTTGTCGGATTAATTGGCATTTCCTGTCCCCGCTTTCCGCTACAGACGCAGGCTCGGAGCCTGCTATTCAATAGCGCCAAGCCCCAGCACAGAGAGGACTCGACCGCGAGACCCGCCGCGTTACCGGATCAAGGAAGACAAGCACATGAAGCTGATCGACAGCCTCGAACACTGCCACGACCCGCACTTGTACCTGCAACTGGGGGCACTGGTTGCCAGCACCGGCGATGGCACCTTCGCCGAACAGATGCTCCAGCTGATCGGCGACCAGGTGCCGATCCATCGGCTCGACCTCAGCGAGTGGACCCTCGACAGCGACCAGGCCAGCATCCGCCAGGTCAAGGTGCTGGGCAGTGCCGGCCACCCCGAGGAAACACCGGTTCAGGAGCCTCTGCGCCACCCCCTGCTGCAAAGCATCATGCGCATGGAAGACCCGCTGCTGATCCAGATAAACGCCCCCGTCCACCAGTGCAACCTGGTGTCACGCAGCGGCAATCGACGCTGGGTCATCTGCTGCCAACGCCTGCGCAGCGAGCGAATGTTCTCTCTTGCCGAACTGTCGTTGCTCAAGCGCCTGTCCGACACGCTGCTGCCGTTGGTCGAGCACCACGCTCAGTTGTTCCTGCAGGCGGTCAATCGCCGCCCAGGCAGCCTGCTGCCGGATGACTCCGGTTCCCTGCGCCAAATATTCACCGAGCGCCTGGAGCAAGAGGCGGTCCGTCTGTCCGCCCGAGAGCAAGAGGTGTGCATCGGCTTGCTCACCGGCGGCACCGTGCCGCAGATGGCCCTGCGCCTGAACGTCAAGAGCAGCTCGATCGAGACCTACCTCAAACGCGCCACCGCCAAACTCGGCGTCAGCGGACGCCATGGCCTGGCCCGCTGGATGGCCGGCACCTGAACCCAGAGAACCTGCCATGCCGCGCATCACCTTTCCCTTACTTGCCCTGATACTGACCGGCTGCAGCCTGGCCCCCGATTACCAGCGCCCACTTTCGCCCAGCGCCGAGCAGTACCCCACGGGGCCCGCGTATCAGGGCGGACCGTCTACCACGGCGCTGCCGCGCGACTGGCAGGGGGTGTTCCACGACCCGGCACTGCGCCAGTTGCTCGACGTCGCCCTGGCCAACAACCGCGACCTGCGCGTGGCCCTGCTCAATACCGAAGCCTATCGCGCCCAGTACCGCATCCAACGCGCCGAACTGCTGCCGAAGATCGCCGCCAATGCCCAGGGCACGCGCCAGTACCTGCCACGGCGGCGTACCGGTGGTGAGGGCGTGATCAGCACCCAGCAATCGGCCACCATTGGCATCAGCGCCTACGAGTTGGACCTGTTCGGCCGGCTGCGCAGCCTCAGCGACCAGGCCCTGCTGAACTACCTGGCCACCGACGAAGCCCGGCGCGGCGCCGAGCTCAGCCTGATCAGCAGCGTCGCCGGCGCCTACCTGACCTGGCGCGCCGACCAGGAGTTGCTGGCCCTGTCGCGCCAGACCTTGCAGGCCGACGAGCAGAGCCTGCGCCTGACCCAGCGCCAGCGCCGCACCGGCACGCTGTCGGCACTCGACCAGATCCAGGCCACCACGCGCGTCGACAGCACACGCGCCGCCGTGGCGCGCTACACCCGCCTCGCCGCCCAGGACCTCAACCAGTTGCAGCGCCTGGTCGGCGCGCAGGTCGAACCACAGCTACCGGCCCTGCCCCTGGCCGACGATCAAATTACCCGGGTGCCAGCCGGCCTGCCCGCCGAGCTGTTGCAACGCCGGCCCGATATCCGCCAGGCCGAATACCAGTTGCAGGCTGCCAACGCCAACATCGGCGCGGCACGAGCGGCGTTCTTCCCGAGCATCAGCCTGACCGCCAATGCAGGCAGCAGCAGCCGCGAGCTGGCCGACCTGTTCGATGCCGGTACCGGCAGCTGGTTGTTCCAGCCGCAAGTACACCTGCCACTGTTCAATGCCGGCAGCCTGCGCGCCAGCCTCGATTACGCCAAGTTGCAAAAGGACATGCAGGTGGCGCGCTACGAGAAGTCGATCCAGGCCGCATTCCAGGAGGTGGCCGACGGCCTGGCGGCGCGCACCACCTACCAGCAGCAGTTGCAGGCCCAACGCGACCTGGTCGAGGCCAGCCAGCGCTACCACGACCTGGCCGAGAACCGCTACCGCACCGGCATCGACAGCAGCCTGACGTTCCTCGATGCGCAGCGCTCACTGTTCAGCGCCCAGCAAGGCCTGATCAGTGATCGCCTGGCGCAGTTGCTGGCCGAAGTGAACCTGTTCGTCGCGCTGGGCGGAGGCTGGGACGAAGCGCCGAGTCTGGCCTACCAGCGTTCGGCGGCCCTGCCAAAGTAGACCGATGGCGACACCCCGAGCGTGCGGCGAAACATCGCGCTGAACGCGCTGGGGCTGTCGTAGCCCAGGTCCAGCGCCACCTCCAATACCGACTGCCCGGCGGCCAGGGCATCCAGGCTGGCCAACAGACGCATGCGCCGCAGCCATTGCACCAGGCTCAGGCCGGTCTCGCGCTGGAAGGCACGGGTCAGGGTGCGCGGGTTCAGCCCGCTGTGGGCAGCGGCGCGGGCCAGGTTCCAGTCCTCGGACGGCGCCTGGCGCAGCGCTTCGCACAACGCCTGTAGGTGCGCCGAATGCGGGGTTGGCACATGCAGGGCGAACACCGGCAGCACGCGGATCTCGTCGAGGATAAGTTGCATGATCCGCGCCTCGCGACCGTACGCCGGATGGTCTGGGGCGATGTCCATGGCACTGATGATCAGCTCGCGCAGCAGCGGCGAGATCTCGATCACCTGGCACTGGCGCGGCAGATCCGGACGCGCGCCCGGTTCGACGAACAGGGTACGCATGCGCACCACGCCGGCCATGCGCAGCTCATGGTCGACAGCCGCCGGCACCCACACGCCTCGCCCAGGTGGCACCACCCAGTTGCCCTCGCGGGCACTGACCGTGATCACGCCGCTGAGGGCATGGATCAGCTGGGCACGGTCATGGCAATGCGGTGCGATGTACTCGCCATGGCGGTAGTTCTCGGCGAGCGGAAGGATGATCGGACGGGGCATCGGCGCGGTTCTGGCTTTGGCGAGCGGGCATTATTGGCGATGCGAGGACCAGAGGGGAATCCCATGATCCTGTAGGAGATCGCGGTGAGGTCGGCCTGCGGGGACGTTCGCTTGCAACAGATCAGCGGGGCCGCCCCCTCTTCGTATCCAGCTCCGAGGTCACGCCCACTCCAAGGCGGCTTTCTATCCCAAAGACGGTTCACACCCGAAATCAGCGCGGCTATAAACAACTCCGGCGATTTGGTACAGACTATGCAAACGTTTGCTCTTGGCCATTGAGCGAATAATCGCCGGAACTTCGTAGTTTTCTGACTTTCCGGCTCTCCACCGCATGAATAAGGACTTTCAATGCATCGACCGTCTTGCCTGTCCCCTGAGGGTCGCAGGCCCCTGATCGGCTGCCTGCTACTGGCAACTGTTACCGGACTACTCAGCGCCACTGCCCAAGCGCAGAGCAATGCCCCAGCCAAATCGGCCCAGAACGAAAGCCGGGCCCCGGCCGCCGCCCCAGCGTCATCCGGGCCCTACCTATCGGCCTGGTACAATCAGAACCTGACATTGATCGGCAGCAAGGACATCAGTTTCGGCCCGCAGCCGGCCGACGATATCTACCTGGAGTACGAATACTTCGGCCGCAAGGGGCCTTTCGAGCTGTACGGCTATATCGACATCCCGAAAATCCTCACCATCGGCAACAGCCATGACAAAGGCGTATGGGATCGCGGCTCGCCGCTGTTCATGGAGCATGAACCGCGGATTTCCATCGATTACCTGGCAGGACGAAGCCTGGCCGTCGGCCCGTTCAAGGAGTGGTTCGTGGCCTTCGACTGGATCTACGACCACGGCAGCAACAGCGCCAACCGTGCCAATACGCTGTACAGCGGCCTGGGCACCACTATCGACACTTATTCACGAGTCAACCTGTCGGCCAACCTCTATGGGCGTTACCAGTGGGAAAATTATGGCGCCAGCAACGAGTACTCTTGGGATGGTTACCGGGCCCAGCTCAAGTACATTGTGCCCATCGGCAAGTTCGACAACGGCGCCTCACTGACCTACATCGGCTTCACCAACTTCGATTTCGGCTCTGACCTGCACAAGGACAATCCAGCTCGCACGGCCAATGCCACAGTGTCCACCAATGTGTTGCTGTATGCCTTCACTCACCTGCGCTTCACCCTGGTAGGCCGTTACTTTCACAACGGCGGCAATTGGCAAGATGGCAGTGAGCTGGATTTCGGCGCTGGCGATTTCCGCGCACGGTCCAACGGTTGGGGGTATTACGCCGGCATCGGCTATCAGTTCTGAACGCTTAAGCCGTGGAGACTTTCACGGCTGCCAGAAGGGTTTCATGCGTACTGTGGCGTAGAAAGTCATGACACCTGCATCCTATCTGTTTCAAGCCTTACGACGACTACGCCTATAACCAACAATCGGCAGGACAGCTCCGCTAACCATCATCGCCGCTATACCCAAATGCCGGCAGCCCCAATTGCACCAGCGGCGGCGAAGCCAGCGCCCGTGGATAGCATCGGGATGGCAGCATTAGTGGAGGGGTTGCTGGCTGTCTTGCTCATGTCAATCGACCGAGAGACTTGCAGCACCTATGAGATCGAGCATTGCCAGACAATCGCCAGGCACCTGGCCTCCACTTTGCGATCTATAGCCCATTGCCCGCTCCAAAGGGCATTCGTCCAGGTAATTTCCAACACTCAATAACGCAAAAAGCCCTGACAATGTCAGGGCTTTGAATGTGGCGGAAGCGTAGAGATTCGAACTCTAGGATAGTTGCCCATCGACGGTTTTCAAGACCGTTGCCTTAAACCACTCGGCCACGCTTCCAGCTTGTTTTGCGGCGGCAATAATACCTTAATGTAACAAGCTGTCAAACTCTCTGTGTCGCGGCTTGTGACAGCTCTGATATGCTCTGCACCATACGTTCCACTACCGCAGGTCCCGGACCGCGGTTCCATCCCAAAGGAGTGCGCCATGCGCGAACAGGATTACGCCGTCCAACACGGCCAGCAGGTCGAGCAGCAGGAGGTCAGCAAGGTCCTGCGCAACACGTACAGCCTGCTGGCCCTCACCCTCGCCTTCAGCGGCATCATGGCCTTCGTCGCCCAGCAGATGCGTGTCGGCTACCCGAACATCTTCGTGGTGCTGATCGGCTTCTACGGCCTGTTCTTCCTCACCAACAAGCTGCGTGACTCGGCCTGGGGCCTGGTATCCACCTTCGCCCTCACCGGCTTCATGGGCTTCATCCTCGGCCCGATCCTCAACCGTTACCTGGGCATGGCCGGTGGCGCCGAAGTGGTCAGCTCGGCCTTCGCCATGACCGCCCTGGTGTTCGGCGGCCTGTCGGCCTACGTGCTGATCACCCGCAAGGACATGAGCTTCCTCAGCGGCTTCATCACCGCCGGTTTCTTCGTCCTGCTGGGTGCCGTGGTGGCCAGCTTCTTCTTCCAGATCAGCGGTCTGCAACTGGCGATCAGCGCTGGCTTCGTGTTGTTCTCGTCGGTCTGCATCCTGTTCCAGACCAGCGCCATCATCCATGGCGGCGAGCGCAACTACATCATGGCTACCATCAGCCTGTACGTGTCGATCTACAACCTGTTCGTCAGCCTGCTGCAACTGTTCGGCATCATGGGACGCGACGACTGATCGAATCGGTTGCCAGCGCCTCAGGAAAAGCCCGCTTCGGCGGGCTTTTTCGTGCCCGTTGAACAGCGCAGGGACCTCACAGAGATTGACTTAAAAGTCAGCTTATTAGCGCTTTCCTCCGGGATTGTGCGCCCATCGTGCTTGCCTCTACCGCGATGGCCGTTCTGCCCGTAGAATGCGCTCCTTTTTTCTTCCGGGGCGGCATTTTCCCATGAGTTCACACGAACACGGCCCAGGCGCGGCGGCGCCTGCCAATGAACTGGTCCTTGGCCTCGAGGACAAGCCTCGCCTGCTGATCGGCCTGCTGGCGGCGCTGCAGCACTTGCTGGCGATCATCGTGCCGATCGTCACACCGGGCCTGCTGATCTGTCAGGCGCTGGGCGTGTCGGCGCGTGACACCAACCTGATCGTGTCGATGTCGCTGGTGATCTCGGGCATCGCCACCTTTGTCCAGTGCAAGCGCTTTGGGCCGTTTGGTGCCGGGCTGCTGATCGTGCAGGGCACCAGCTTCAACTTCGTCGGCCCGCTGATCGCCGGCGGGGCGTTGATGGTCAAGCAGGGCACGCCAGTTGAAGGCGTGATGGCGGCGATCTTTGGCGTAGTCATCGCCGGTTCGTTCGTGGAAATGGGCGTGTCGCGCATCCTGCCCTTCGTCAAGCGCCTGATCACCCCGCTGGTGACCGGTATCGTCGTGCTGATGATCGGCCTGACCTTGATCAAGGTCGGCCTGATCAGCATGGGCGGCGGCTTCGGCGCCATGGCCAACGGCACCTTCGCCGATGGCGAGAACCTGCTGCTGTCGGGCGTGGTGCTGGCGATCATCGTCATCCTCAACCGTGTCCCGGTGGTATGGATGCGCAGCTGCGCCATCGTCATCGCCCTGGCTGTGGGCTACGCCCTGGCCGGGTACCTGGGCCGTCTGGACTTCACTGGCATGCATCAGGCCGCGCTGTTCCAGGTGCCGACGCCGTTGCACTTCGGCCTGGGTTTCTCCTGGTCGCTGTTTATCCCGATGCTGGTGATCTACCTGGTCACCTCGCTGGAGGCCATCGGTGACGTGACTGCGACCAGCAAGGTTTCGCGCCAGCCAGTCGAAGGCCCGGTGTGGATGCAGCGGATCAAGGGCGGTGTACTGGTCAACGGCGCCAACTCGCTGCTGGCGGGCCTGTTCAACACCTTCCCCAGCTCGATCTTCGCCCAGAACAACGGCGTGATTCAGCTGACCGGCATTGCCAGCCGCCATATCGGCATCTGGATCGCCGCCATGCTGATCCTGCTGGGCCTGTTCCCGTCGGTTGCCGGGGTGATCCAGGCAGTGCCGGAGCCAGTGCTCGGCGGCGCGGCCATGGTGATGTTCGGCGCCGTCGCGGCCTCGGGCATCAACATCCTCGCCAGCACCCGCCTTGACCGCCGCGCCCTGCTGATCATCGCTGTGTCGCTGTCGCTGGGCCTGGGCGTAGCCCAAGTGCCGGAGTTCCTCGCGCACATGCCAGCGGCGCTGCGCAACGTATTGGAGTCGGGGGTTGCCACCGGTGGCATCTGTGCCCTGGTGCTCAACTGGTTCCTGCCGGAAAGCAAAGACCAGGCCTGAGCCCCGCCAGCCAGAGCAGAAGCCCGTGCCCACCCGCACGGGCTTTTTGCTTTATCATGGCCGCATTCATTTGCTCGAGCTTTCCATGAAATTCGCCATTGCGGTCTTTTCCCCGGCCCATGCGCCCTCCTCGCGCCGCGCCTTGAGCTTTGCCGAGGCGGTGCTGGCCGGCGGGCATGAAATTGCCCGGCTGTTCTTCTATCAGGACGGGGTACACAGTGCTTCGGCCAATATCGTCGCGCCCCAGGACGAGCTGGATGTGGCCGCGCAGTGGCGCGCTTTCGTCAGCGATCACCGGCTCGACGCCGTGGTGTGCATTGCCGCCGCCCTGCGCCGGGGCGTGCTCGACGACACCGAGGCCAACCGCTACCAGCGCCCGGCGGTGAACCTGCCGATGCCGTGGGAGCTGTCCGGCCTGGGCCAGCTGCACGAAGCCGCGCAAATGGCCGACCGCCTGGTCTGCTTCGGAGGTGATTGAAATGGCCAAGTCCTTGCTGATTATCAGCCGCCAGGCGCCATGGAGCGGCCCGTCCGCTCGCGAAGCGCTGGACATCGCCCTGGCCGGTGGTGCCTTCGACCTGCCTCTGGGCATGCTGTTCCTCGATGATGGTGTGTTCCAACTCACCCCTGGGCAGCAGCCAGACGCCGTGCAACAGAAGAACCTGGCCGCCAACCTCCAGGCCCTGCCGATGTTCGGTGTGGAGGAATTATTCGCCTGTGGTCACAGCCTCGCCCGCCGAGGGCTGGACAACGACGCCCTGTCACTGCCGGTGGAAGTGCTCGACAACGCCGCGCTGACCGCGCTGATTGCCCGTTTCGACCAGGTGGTGACGCTCTGATGACGACCCTGCACGTAATCGCCCATTCGCCCTTCGGGGACGAGCGCCTGGCCAGTTGCCTGCGTCTACTCGGCCCGCAGGACGCGCTGCTGCTGTGCGGTGACGCCACCTACGCGCTCAAGGCCGGCACCGAGCCCCTCGCTGCCCTGCAGGCCGCCAATCTCGGCGAGCGCCTGTTCGCCCTCGCCGAAGACCTGCAGGCCCGCGCCCTCGACAGCCAATTGGCCAAGGCAGTGGACTACCCTGCGTTCGTCGAGCTCACCCTGCACCACGACAAGGTCAACAGCTGGCTATGAGTACCCTGACTGTCGGTGATCGCAACATCGCCCTGGACAAGGACGGCTTCCTGGTCGAGCTGCAGGACTGGTCCCGCGAAGTCGCCGAAGCACTCGCCACGCGGGAAAACATCGCCCTGACCACGGACCATTGGGAAATCCTCGAGCTGCTGCGCCAGTTCTACCAGGAGTACCAGCTGTCGCCGGCCACCCGCCCGCTGATCAAGTACACCGCGCTCAAGCTCGGCGCCGAGAAAGGCAACAGCCCACACCTCAATCGCCTGTTCAACGGCACCCCCGCCAAACTTGCCGCCAAGCTGGCGGGCCTGCCCAAGCCGACCAACTGCATATGACCGAGCCACAGCTGAACGAAGCACGCCCTTTGATCCTGGAAACCCCGACCGAGCACCCGTTCGCCGAATTCGTGCGTATCCTCGGCAAGGGCAAGCGTGGCGCCCGCGGCTTGACCCGCGAGGAAGCCCGCGCCGCGATGACCCTGCTGCTCGAGGGCAAGGTCGAGGATACCCAGCTGGGCGCCTTCCTGATGCTGCTGCGGCACAAGGAAGAAAGCGCCGAGGAACTGGCCGGCTTCACCGAGGCCCTGCGCGCCCACCTGCACGCCCCCCAGATCAGCGTCGACCTCGACTGGCCGAGCTACGCCGGCAAGAAGCGCCACCTGCCATGGTACCTGCTGGCGGCCAAGTGCCTGGCGGGCAACGGTGTGCGGATCCTGATGCACGGCGGCGGCGCCCATACGGCGGGCAGGCTATACACCGAGCAACTTCTCGACCTGCTGGATATCCCGCTGTGTCGCAACTGGACGGCCGTGCAGCAAGCCCTGGACAGCCGTCGGCTGGCCTTCTTTCCGCTGCAGGACTGGGCGCCACAGCTTCAGCGCATGATCGACCTGCGCAACACCCTGGGCCTGCGCTCACCCATCCACTCCCTGGCCCGGGTGCTCAACCCTCTCGGCGCCCGCTGCGGCCTGCAGAGCATCTTCCACCCCGGCTACCAGGCGGTACACCGCGAGGCCAGCCGCCTGCTCGGCGACCACGCCGTGGTGATCAAAGGTGACGGCGGCGAGATCGAGGTCAACCCGGATGTCATCAGCCACCTGTATGGCACCTCGACCGGCGAGGCCTGGGACGAGGAGTGGCCGGCCCTCAGTGCCCAGCGCCATGTGAAGCCGGCCAGCCTGCAGCCCGAGCACCTGCTGGCGGTATGGCGTGGCGAAGCACAGGACAGCTACGGTGAACTGGCTGTGGTCGCGACCATGGCCCTGGCCCTGCGCGGGCTGGGCCAAGACCGCGAGCAGGCGTTCAGCCGCGCTCGCGACTACTGGGCCAACCGCAGAAGCATCGAGTAAGCCGATAGATAGGGCGCAGTCTTTGCGCTATTTATTCGAACGCTCTTCACTAGACTGAGCTCCAACGACAAACGACTTTGTTCCGAGGAGCTCCACAATGGGCCTTTTGATCGATGGCCGCTGGCATGACCAGTGGTACCAGACCAGCAAGGATGGCGCGTTCAAGCGCGAGAACGCCCAGCGCCGCAATCAGTTGCCCGCCGCCGAGGCCGGCCGCTATCACCTGTACGTGTCACTGGCCTGCCCCTGGGCGCATCGCACCCTGATCTTCCGCGCCATCAAGGGCCTGGAACCGCTGATCGACGTCTCCGTGGTCAGCTGGCTGATGGGCGAGCACGGCTGGACCTTCGACCAGCAGCAGGGCTCCAGCGGCGATCATCTGGACGCATTGCAGTACCTGCACCAGCGCTACACCCAGGACGACCCGCACTACACCGGGCGCGTAACCGTGCCGGTGCTGTGGGACAAGCAGGAGAAGCGCATCGTCAACAACGAGTCGGCCGAGATCATCCGCATCTTCAACAGTGCATTCAACGAACTGACCGGCAACACCCTGGACCTCTACCCCAAGCCGCTGCGCGCGACCATCGATGCGCTCAACGAACGTATCTACCCGGCAGTGAACAACGGCGTGTACCGCGCAGGCTTCGCCACTTCGCAGGAAGCTTACGAGGCCGCCTTCGACGATGTCTTCAACGAACTGGACCACTTGGAGGCGCTACTGGGCCGCCAGCGTTACCTGGCCGGTGAGTACCTGACCGAAGCCGATGTGCGGTTGTTCACCACGCTGGTGCGTTTCGACGCGGTGTACCACGGGCACTTCAAGTGCAACCTGCGACGCCTGAGCGATTACCCGAACCTGTCCAACTGGCTGCGCGAGCTGTACCAGTGGCCGGGCGTGGCGGGCACGGTGAACATGGAACATATCCAGAAGCACTATTACATGAGCCACAAGACCATCAACCCGAACGGCATCGTGCCCAAGGGGCCGTTGCAGGATTTCGGCTTGCCGCATGACCGGGAGCGGTTAATGGGCAAAGGGATCTGGAAGGCTTGATAAAGCTGGGGCTGCTTTGCAGCCCATCGCCGCGGTTCGTCGCCACGACAAGCCGGCTCCCACAGGGGCTTGTAAGATCCTATGCGAGCCGGCTTATCGTGGCGATGGGCCGCAAGGCGGCCCCAGTCATTTCAGACGTCTTGCGAGCCTTCGAACCACGCCAGCTTCTCGCGCAACTGCACCACTTCCCCGACGATCACCAAGGTCGGTGCATGCACTTCGTGGCGTGCCACCAACGCCGGCAGGTCGGCCAGGGTGCCGGTGAACACCCGCTGGTTGCGGGTAGTGCCCTGCTGCACCAGCGCAGCCGGCGTACTCGCCGCACGGCCATGGCGAATCAACTCGGCGCAGATGGTCGGCAAGCCAACCAGGCCCATGTAGAACACCAGGGTCTGGGCCGGAGCCACCAGGTCATTCCAGGGCAGGTTGCTGGTGCCATCCTTCAGGTGGCCGGTAACGAAGCGCACCGACTGGGCATAGTCGCGGTGGGTCAGCGGAATCCCGCCATAGGCCGAACAACCACTGGCTGCCGTGATGCCTGGTACCACCTGGAACGGAATACCCTCGTCGGCCAGCTCCTCGATCTCCTCACCTCCCCGGCCAAAAATGAACGGATCGCCACCTTTGAGCCGCAGCACGCGCTTGCCCTGGCGAGCCAGGTCGACCAGCAGGCGGTTGATCTTATCCTGCGGCACGGCATGATCGGCGCGGCGTTTGCCGACATAGATGCGCTCGGCGTCACGCCGGCACATCTCGATGATGGCCGGGGCCACCAGGCGGTCGTACAGCACCACGTCGGCTTGCTGCATCAGGCGCAGGGCGCGGAAGGTCAGCAGGTCCGGATCGCCCGGCCCCGCGCCCACCAGGTACACCTCGCCGCCCTGCTGCACCGGTGCGCCGTCGACCATCGCCTGCAACAGACGCTCGGCCTCGGCGCCCTGCCCAGCCAGCTGACGCTCGGCGATCGGGCCCTGGAACACGCTCTCCCAGAAGCCGCGACGCTGGTTGACGTCCGGGTACAAGGCTTTGACCTTGTGGCGGAAACGCGCCGCCAGCCCGGCCAGTTCGCCGTAGGCGGACGGGATCCAGGCTTCCAGCTTGGCGCGGATCAACCGCGCCAGTACCGGGGCGTCGCCGCCGCTGGAAACCGCCACCACCAGGGGTGAACGGTCGACGATAGCCGGGAAGATCACCGTGCATAGGGCCGGCGCGTCCACCACGTTGACCGGCAGGCTACGCGCCTGGGCCTCGGCCGAGACCTGGGCGTTGAGCGCCGAGTCGTCGGTCGCCGCGATCACCAGCCGGCAGCCGTCCAGGTCGGAGGCCTGATAGCCACGCACCAGGACCTCGCCCCCGCCCTCACGGGCCAGCATGGCGAGCTGGCCATCGACCTCAGGCGCCACCACCCGCAGTGCAGCGCCGGCATCAGCCAGCAGGCGCGCCTTGCGCAAGGCGATTTCGCCGCCACCGACGACCAGCACACGGCCGCCCTGCAGCTTATGGAAAAGCGGCAGGTAGTCCATTCAGCGGATGACCTCGACGCCACCCATGTACGGTTTGAGCACTTCCGGCACACGGATCGAACCGTCGGCCTGCTGGTAGTTCTCCAGCACCGCCACCAGGGTACGGCCAACGGCCAGGCCCGACCCGTTGAGGGTATGCACCAGTTCCGGCTTGCCGGTTTCCGGGTTACGCCAGCGGGCCTGCATGCGGCGTGCCTGGAAATCACCGCAGTTGGAGCAGGAGCTGATTTCGCGGTACTTGTCCTGGCTTGGCACCCAGACTTCCAGGTCGTAGGTCTTCACCGCACCGAAGCCCATGTCGCCGGTGCACAGCGCCAGTACGCGGTACGGCAGTTCCAGCAGCTGGAGCACGCGCTCGGCGTTGGCGGTCAGGCCTTCCAGCGCTTCCATCGACTTGGACGGCTCGACCACCTGGACCATCTCGACCTTGTCGAACTGGTGCTGGCGGATCATGCCGCGGGTATCCCGGCCCGAGGCACCGGCCTCACTGCGGAAGCACGGGGTGTGGGCGACCAGCTTGAGCGGCAGTTGCTTGGCGTCGAGGATTTCACCCGCCACCAGGTTGGTCAGCGACACTTCGGCAGTCGGGATCAGGTAGAAGTCTACCTCGCCTTCGCGGGTGATCTTGAACAGGTCTTCCTCGAACTTCGGCAACTGGCCGGTGCCCTGCAGGGCCGGGGCCTGCACCAGGTACGGGGTGTAGTGCTCCTCGTAGCCGTGCTCGCCGGTGTGCAGGTTGATCATGAACTGCGCCAGGGCGCGGTGCAGGCGGGCCACCGGGCCACGCAGCACGGCAAAGCGGGCGCCGGACAGCTTGGCCGCGGCCTCGAAGTCCAGGCCACCGCTGACTTCGCCCAGGGCGACGTGGTCCTTGATCTCGAAATCGAAGGCCTTCGGCGCGCCCCAGCGGCGCACTTCGACGTTGTCGTCTTCGCTGGCGCCGACCGGCACGCTGGCGTCCGGCAGGTTGGGGATGGTCAGCAGGATGCCGTCCAGTTCCGCCTGGATACCGTCCAGCTCGGTCTTGCCGGCGGCCAGCTCGTTGGCCATGCGCTCGACGTCGGCCATCAGCGGGGCGATGTCCTCGCCCTTGGCCTTGGCCTGACCGATGGACTTGGAGCGAGCGTTACGCTCGGCCTGCAGCTGCTCGGTGCGGGTCTGCACGGCCTTGCGGCGCTCTTCCAGCGATTCGATGCGCGCGACATCCAGGCTGAAGCCACGGGAGGCCAGGCGGTCAGCCACTTCCTGAAGTTGGCCGCGTAACAGTTTGGAATCGAGCATATCGTTCTCTCGTTATAAGTAGGTGTTGGTTCAGAATCGGGTCAGGGACAGGCCGGCCCAGGTCGCGAGCAGGCCGCCCACCACGCTGATAATGGTATAGCCCAAGGCCAGCGGGACCTGCCCGCTTTCCATCAGGCGCACGGTATCGAGCGAGAAGGAGGAAAAGGTGGTCAGGCCGCCGAGAAAGCCGACGATCAGCCCGGCGCGCAGCTCGACCGGCACCAGCGGCTTGTGCAGGAACAGCCCGTACAGCAGGCCGATCAGCAGGCAGCCGACCAGGTTGACCGCCAGCGTACCGGCATAAAAGTGTCGCGGCCAGTGGGCCGTGACCCAGTTGGCGGTGGCGAAACGCAACAGCGTGCCGGCGATGCCGCCGGCGCTGACTGCGGCAATCAGTGCAATCACGGTTTTCTCCGCTGGCGAGGGCTGGCACGATCGCGTTCGGCCAGGTGCTTGAGCTTCTCGCCGATCTTCAGCTCAAGGCCGCGGGGCACTGGTTGATAGTACTGGCGCGGTTCGAGCTGCTCGGGGAAATAGTCCTCGCCGGCGGCATAGGCGTCCGGCTCGTCGTGGGCATAGCGGTACTCCTCGCCATAGCCCAGTTGCTTCATCAGTTTGGTCGGCGCGTTGCGCAGGTGCAGCGGCACCTCCAACGAGCCGTGCTCGGCCGCCTCGCGCATCGCCGCCTTGAAGCCCATGTACACGGCATTGCTCTTCGGCGCGCAGGCGATATAGGTGATGGCCTGGGCCACCGCCAGCTCGCCTTCGGGGCTGCCCAGGCGCTCCTGCACGTCCCAGGCTGCCAGGCACAGGCTCAGGGCGCGGGGGTCGGCGTTGCCGATATCCTCGCTGGCCATGCGCACCACGCGCCGGGCGATGTACAGCGGGTCGCAGCCGCCGTCGAGCATGCGCGCGTACCAATACAGCGCACCGTCGGGGTTGGAGCCGCGTACCGACTTGTGCAGTGCCGAGATCTGGTCATAGAACGCCTCGCCGCCCTTGTCGAAGCGGCGGCGGCTGTCACCGAGCAGGCTCTGCAGCAGCTCGACGCCGATCTCTCCGCCATCTTCGGCCAGGTCCGAGGCGTTCTCGAGGAAGTTGAGCATGCGCCGGCCATCGCCGTCGGCGGCAGCCATGAGCATCTTGAAGGCTTCGTCACCCACCCGCAGGTTGCGCTTGCCGAGGCCGCGCTCCTCGTTCAGGGCGCGATCGACCAGCTTGCGCAGCGCGGCTTCGTCCAGGCTCTTGAGCACATAGACCCGCGCCCGCGACAGCAGCGCGTTGTTCAGTTCGAAAGACGGATTCTCGGTGGTCGCGCCGATGAAGATCAGCGTGCCGTCCTCCACGTAGGGCAGAAAGGCGTCCTGTTGCGACTTGTTGAAACGATGTACTTCATCGACGAACAGGATGGTGCGTCGGCCATACTGCCCGGCCTGCTGCTTGGCCACCTCGACGGCCTGGCGAATCTCCTTGACCCCGGCCAGCACCGCCGACACCGTTTCGAAATGGGCGTCGCAAAACTGCGCCAGCAGCCGCGCCAGGGTGGTCTTGCCCACCCCGGGCGGGCCCCAGAAGATCATCGAGTGCAGCGCACCCTGCTCCAGCGCCTCGCGCAACGGCTTGCCGCGCGCCAGCAGGTGCTCCTGGCCGACGTACTCGTCCAGGTTCGACGGGCGCAGGCGGGCGGCCAGGGGCTGGGCGACGGGTTCGCTTCGAAACAGGTCCATCACAGGCTCCGCTTACTCCTTGATGACGTCCGCGCCCTTGGGGATGTCGAACTGGAACTTGCTGTCCGGCACCGCCTGGTTGGCCTTGACGCCATTGAACAGGATGTTGGTGCGCTGGCCGACGCTGTCGATCAGCTGCATGTCATTGATCAGCCCCTTGCGGAACGACACGCGCAGCGAGTCGAACAGGGTGTCCTTGGTCTTGGGCTTCAAGGTGAAGTCCATGACCTCACCCTGCTCCTTGGAGGTGATGTCGAAGCTCTGGCTGATCTTCGAGACGTCGCCGGACAGCAGCAGCGCCGGGGTCTGGTTCAGGCGCACGTCGAGTTTCTTGACAGTCGCCTGCTCCAGGTCCGGGTCCCACAGGGTGACGTTCTTGCCGTCGGACACCACCACCTGCTCCTGGGGTGCGTCGGTGTGCCAGTAGAACAGGCCCGGGCGCTTGACGGTCATCTTACCGGACGTTTCCTGCAGGCTGGTGCCGCTGGCGTCGATGGTCAGCTGGGAGAAATTGGCCTCGATGGTCTGCGACTTCTCCAGCAACTGGGTCAGGCGCTGGACGTCCTGTTCGCCGGCGTGGGCCGACAGGCTGGCAGCGGCCAGGGCAGAAACCAACAGCATGCGAATCGCGCGCATGGAAATCCTCATTGCACAGTGAAGGGGCCGGGCGCCGTCTATGGCGCCCGGCAGGTTGTTCATCAATCGCGTGGGCCGCCCGGGGCAATCACTTCCCGCGAGCCGTTGCTGTTCATCGGCGTGACCACACCGGCCATTTCCATCGCCTCGATCATGCGTGCGGCGCGGTTGTAACCGATCTTGAGCTTGCGCTGCACCGCTGAGATCGACGCCCGGCGGCTTTCCAGCACGAACTGCACGGCTTCGTCGTACAGGGCATCGCTTTCCGAGTCTTCGCCATCGCCGCCACCGCCGCCGCCGTCGAAACCGCTGCCGGCCTCTTCGACACCATTGAGGATGTCATCGTTGTAGTCCGGCGCACCGCGCAGCTTCCAGGCCTCGACCGTGCGATGCACTTCATCGTCGGAGACGAAGGCGCCATGCACGCGGATCGGCAGGCTGGTGCCCGGCGGCATGTAGAGCATGTCACCGTGACCAAGCAGCTGTTCGGCGCCGCCCTGATCGATGATGGTCCGCGAGTCGATCTTGCTCGACACCTGGAACGCCATACGCGTGGGGATGTTGGCCTTGATCAGGCCGGTGATGACGTCCACCGATGGGCGCTGGGTGGCGAGGATCAGGTGGATACCGGCGGCACGGGCCTTCTGGGCGATACGGGCGATCAGCTCCTCGACCTTCTTGCCGACGATCATCATCATGTCGGCGAACTCGTCGACCACCACCACGATGGTCGGCAGGGTCTTCAGCGTCGGCGGCTCGTCGTCCATGCTCTCGCGACGGTACAGCGGGTCGTGGATGACTTCGCCGGCTTCCTGGGCGTCCTTGATCTTGCGGTTGAAGCCCGCCAGGTTGCGCACGCCCATGGCCGCCATCAGCTTGTAGCGCCGCTCCATTTCGGCGACGCTCCAGCGCAGGGCGTTGGCAGCATCCTTCATATCGGTGACCACAGGGCACAGCAGGTGCGGGATGCCTTCGTAGATCGACAATTCGAGCATCTTCGGGTCGATCATGATCAGCCGCGCGTCTTCCGGGCCGGACTTGAACAGGATCGACAGGATCATCGCGTTCACCCCCACCGACTTACCGGAGCCGGTGGTACCGGCCACCAGCAGGTGGGGCATCTTGGCCAGGTCGGTGATCACCGGCTTGCCGCCGATGTCGTGGCCCAGGGCCAGGGTGACCGGCGACTTGTTCTCGTCGAACTGCGGCGACGACAACACCTCGGAGAAACGCACCATCTGGCGATTCTCGTTGGGGATCTCGATGCCCACGGTGGTCTTGCCGGGAATCACCTCGACCACACGCACGCTGGTCACCGCCAGCGAACGCGCCAGGTCCTTGGCCAGGTTGGCGATGCGGCTGACCTTCACGCCGGCGGCCGGCTGGATTTCGTAACGGGTGATCACCGGCCCCGGGTGGATCGAGTCCACCGCGACTTCCACGCCGAATTCCTTGAGCTTGATCTCCAGCAACTGACCGACACCGGCCAGGGACTCAGGCGAGTACTCGATCTTCTTCTGCTCGGCCGGGTCGAGGATGGAAATGGACGGCAAGGTGCCTTCCACTGCGCTGTCGATGAACAGCGGTGCCTGTTTTTCCTTCATGACCCGCTTGCTCGGTTCCGGCGCCTTGTCCGCGGTCGGCGGGATGATCACCGGGGCGGCGGGCTGCGGGCGAGCTACCACGGTTTCGCGCGGCGCGACCGACTCGCGGGCCACGGCAGGTTCGCGCGGGGTTACCGGGCGGGCCGGCGGCTCGTCGCGCGTCATCACAGGCTCGGCGCGCTCGCGCAGCTGCGCCTTGGCCGGCTCGCGCCTGTCGCCTTTGCCGCCCAGGTCGAAGACCGGGTCGTCGACTTCACGCAGCTGGGCTTCCAGGCGCTTGCGCTCGTTGCGCGCCTCCCACCAGCGGCTGGCTGCGCCTTGCACCAGCTCGAACAGGTCGAGGGTGATCTTGCCCGTCAGGTCCATCACCTTGAACCAGGACAAATCGGTGAACACCGTCAAGCCGAACAGGAACAGGGCAATGAACATCAGCGTGCTGCCCTGCACGTTCAGCAGGTTGCGCGCCAGATCGCCCAGGCTTTCGCCCAGGGCGCCGCCCGCGGAAAACGGGATGTTCGCCGAGGGGTGGAAGTGGATATGCGCCAGCGCCGCGCCCGACAGCACCAGGAACACCAGGCCGATCAAGCGCCAGGAGAACAGCCAGCCGCTCCACTGCCAGGGCTGATGGCGTTCGCGGAAAATCTGCCAGGTCTTGATCGCCAGCAGCAGTGGGAAGATATAGGCGAAGTAGCCGAGCACCATGAACAGGATATCGGCGAAATAGGCCCCGGCACGGCCAGCGGCGTTCTGTACCTGCTCGGCATTGCTGGTGTGGCTGAAGCCAGGATCGGCGGTATCGTAGGTGACCAGTGCCATCCACAGGTACAGGCACAAGGCGCCGACGGCAATCAGCGCACCTTCCTTGAGGCGGTAGTGCAGCTGCTGCCGCCACAGGGGCACTGGCAAGGGGGCTGGGGTTGCGGTGGATTTCTTCAAAACGCGTCTATTCCTGCGCGTGCTGCGCGTCCAATAGTGATTGGCCGATCACCGGCCAATGAACCACTACTTTTAACATTACTGCCCACCCGCCGCCATGGCGGCACGCTGTATGGCGCATGAACGGGGGCGACTTTCATATAGATGCAATTTGAGCACGCATTTTCTTTTGTGACAAAGGCTTATGCTGTGTTTTTGCACAGGTGTGACAGCAAATGTGCCAGATGGTGCCGGCGATGGGTGTGTTCCGGGGAAAACGGCTGTCATTTTACGGCGCCGCCGGCCCTATCGCAGCGTTCGCAGTCCGATGGCAGTCGTTGACCTCACGCCCAGGCCAGGCCATGCTGGGTGCCCTCCCCTCCCCCGCCATTCAAGAACCCCATGCTCACCTGGCTGACCCGCGACTCGCTGACCTTCCCCCCCCTGGAAAAGGCCCTGCACGACCCCAACGGCCTGCTTGCCGCCGGCGGTGACCTGACCCCGGACCGCCTGGTCGCAGCCTATCGCCACGGCTGCTTCCCCTGGTACCAGGACGGCCAGCCGATCCTCTGGTGGTCGCCCGACCCGCGCACCGTACTGTTTCCAGGCGAGCTGCATGTCTCGCGCTCGCTGGCCAAGCTGATCCGCCAGGGCCGCTACCAGGTGAGTTTCGACAGCGACTTCCCGGCCGTGATCGCCGCCTGTGCCGCACCCCGGGATTACGCCGACGGCACCTGGATTACCGACAGTATGCGGGCCGCCTACTGCGAGCTGCACCGCCGCGGCATCGCCCACTCGGTCGAGGTACGCCGGGATGGTGAACTGGTCGGCGGCCTGTACGGTCTGGCCATGGGCCGGCTGTTCTTTGGCGAATCGATGTTCAGTCGCGCCGACAATGCCTCCAAGGTAGGTTTCGTGACGCTGGTCGAACACCTGAAGCAGGCAGGCTTCGTGCTGATCGACTGCCAGATGCCGACCGACCACCTGCACAGCCTGGGCGCCCGCGCCATCAGCCGAGCCAGCTTCGCCGATTATCTGGCACAGTATCTGGACCAACCCAGCACAGCCAGCTGGCTCGCCTAGGCGAGTTCCCGGAGCTGGCTTACACTTAGAAACAACGTCTCACCTAAGGGGTTGATCATGACAGAGCTGGCGCGGTTGAAGTTCTATGCCACTCAACCCCACCCCTGCAGCTACCTGCCGGATGAGCAGGCGACCACACTGTTTCTCGACCCAAGCCAACCGATGGACGTACACGTCTACGCCGACCTGTCGGAAATGGGCTTTCGTCGCAGCGGTGACCACCTCTATCGCCCGCATTGCCAGCAGTGCAACGCCTGCGTGCCGGCGCGCATCCCTGCTGCGCGCTTCATTCCCAACCGCCAGCAGCGACGTATCCTCAAACGCAACGCCGACCTGACCGTCACCGCCGCCCGTCCGGCCTACAAGGAAGAGTACTTCGACCTGTACCGGCGCTATATCGAGCAGCGCCACGCCGACGGCGACATGTACCCGCCAAGCCGCGACCAGTTCTCCACCTTCCTGGTGCGGGACCTGCCGTTCTGCTGGTTCTACGAATTCCGCCTGGAAGGCCGGTTGCTGGCCGTGGCGGTATGCGACCTGCTGCCCAACGGTCTGTCGGCGGTCTACACCTTCTATGAGCCCGAGGAAGAGCGCCGTAGCCTTGGCCGCTATGCGATCCTCTGGCAGATCACCGAAGCCTTGCGCCAGGACCTAGAAGCCGTGTACCTCGGCTACTGGATCAAGAACTGCAAGAAGATGAACTACAAGACCCAATACCGCCCCATCGAATTGCTGATCAACCAGCGCTGGGTCACCCTCAACTGAAAGGCATTGGCTTGAAACACAATTTTCGGGCATAATCCACGCCACTTTTTTGCCCGGTGCAGTTGTGCGTCGGGCCATCACTGGATACCGAGGGCTTTACTGCATGTCGAAAGAAGACAGCTTCGAAATGGAAGGCACTGTCGTCGACACCCTGCCCAACACCATGTTCCGCGTGGAGTTGGAAAACGGGCACGTCGTTACCGCGCACATCTCTGGCAAGATGCGCAAGAACTACATCCGTATTCTCACTGGCGACAAGGTCCGCGTCGAACTGACGCCGTACGACCTGAGCAAGGGCCGCATCACCTACCGTGCGCGCTAAGCTCAAGCCATAAAGAAGCCCGGCCATCGTGCCGGGCTTTTTTGTGCCTGGTGAAAACGTATCGCGGCTGAAGCCGCTCCTACAGGCACCGCGCAACCCTGTAGGAGCGGCTTCAGCCGCGATGGGCCGCGAAGCGGCCCCAGCCTTACGCAACCTCAGCCGTGGTCTCGTAATCGAACACCAGCTCATCATCGCGCAGGTCGATGTGCACCACACCGCCATGCTCGGCCAGCTCACCGAACAGGATCTCTTCGGCCAACGGCCGCTTGATCTTGTCCTGGATCAGCCGCGCCATTGGCCGCGCGCCCATCTGCACGTCGTAGCCCGAGCCCGCCAGCCAGCCGCGAGCGGCATCGGTAACCTCAAGAAGCACACGCTTGTCTTCCAGCTGCGCCTGCAGTTCGATGAGGAACTTGTCGACGATGCTCTTGATCGTCTCGTGGGACAGGCGACCGAACTGAATGATGGTGTCCAGGCGGTTGCGGAACTCCGGCGTGAAGCTCTTGCGGATGACCTCCATGGCGTCGGAGGAGTGGTCCTGATGGGTGAAGCCAATCGAGGCCCGCGCGGCGGTTTCGGCGCCGGCGTTGGTGGTCATGATCAGAATCACGTTGCGGAAGTCCGCCTTGCGCCCGTTGTTGTCGGTCAGGGTCCCGTGGTCCATCACCTGCAGCAGCAGGTTGAAGACTTCCGGGTGGGCCTTCTCGATCTCGTCGAGCAGCAGCACGCAGTGCGGTTGCTTGGTGATGGCCTCGGTCAGCAGACCGCCCTGGTCGAACCCGACATAGCCAGGCGGCGCACCGATCAGGCGCGACACGGTGTGCCGCTCCATGTACTCGGACATGTCGAAGCGTACCAGCTCCACACCCAGGGCCTTGGCCAGCTGGCGAGCGGCCTCGGTCTTACCCACGCCGGTAGGGCCGGCGAACAGGAACGAGCCCACCGGTTTGTCGGGCGCCTTGAGACCGGCACGGGACAGCTTGATGGCGGTAGCCAGCGAATCGATCGCCGCGTCTTGGCCGAACACGGTCAGCTTCAGGTCGCGCTCGAGGTTGCGCAGCAGCTCCTTGTCGGAACTGGTGACATGCTTCGGCGGGATACGCGCAATTTTGGCAACGATATCTTCGACCTGCGGCACATCGATGCGCTTGACCCGATTGGCTTCCGGCTGCAGGCGCTGGTAGGCACCGGCTTCGTCGATCACGTCGATGGCCTTGTCCGGCATGTGCCGGTCATTGATGTAGCGCGAGGCCAGTTCGGCGGCGGCGCGCAGCGCCTCATCGCTGTATTCGATGTTGTGGTGACTCTCGAAGCGGCCCTTGAGACCACGCAGGATACCCACGGTATCCTCCACCGACGGCTCGGTGACATCGACCTTCTGGAAGCGCCGCGCCAGCGCACGATCCTTCTCGAAGATGCCGCGGAACTCCTGGAACGTGGTTGAGCCGATGCAACGGATTTCACCGGACGACAACAGGGGCTTGAGCAGGTTGGACGCATCCATCACGCCACCGGAAGCCGCGCCGGCGCCGATGATGGTGTGGATCTCGTCGATGAACAGGATCGCTTGCGGCCGTTTGCGCAGCTCGCCGAGCAGCGCCTTGAAGCGCTTCTCGAAGTCGCCACGGTACTTGGTGCCGGCCAGCAGCGCGCCGAGGTCCAGGGAATAGACCACGCTCTGGGCCAGCAGGTCGGGCACCTGGCCGTCGACGATGCGCTTGGCCAGGCCTTCGGCGATGGCCGTCTTGCCAACACCGGCCTCGCCGACCAGCAACGGGTTGTTCTTACGGCGACGGGCAAGGATCTGCGCGACGCGCTCGACCTCCTGCTCACGACCAACCAGCGGATCGATACGACCGGCACGGGCCAGTTCGTTCAGGTTGCTGGCGTAGGCGTCCAGGGGGTTGCTAGACGATGACGCTTCGCCGCCCTCCTCGTCCTGCATGTCTTGGTCGCTGTCGGTGTTCGGACCATGGCCCGGCACCTTGCTGATGCCATGGGCGATGTAGTTGACGACGTCGATGCGCGCCACGCTCTGCTGCTTGAGCAGGAACACCGCCTGGCTTTCCTGTTCGCTGAAGATCGCCACCAGCACGTTGGCGCCGGTCACCTCGCGCTTGCCTGAGCTCTGCACGTGGAACACGGCACGCTGCAACACGCGCTGGAAGCCCAGCGTCGGTTGCGTCTCGCGATCCTCGTCATGCACAGGGATCAGCGGGGTGGTGGAATCGATGAACTCCTGCAGGTCGTGCTTGAGCTTGTCGAGATTGGCGCCACAGGCGCGCAGAACGGTCGCGGCAGCCTCATTGTCAAGGAGTGCCAGCAGCAGGTGTTCGACGGTCATGAACTCATGACGCTTCGAACGGGCCTCCTTGAAGGCCAGATTGAGGGTGACTTCGAGCTCGCGGTTTAACATAGCTTCACCTCATACCCAAGTGGTCGGCGATTAACCGTCCTTCTCGATTTCACAGAGTAGCGGATGCTGGCTTTCCCTGGCGTATTGGTTGACCTGCATGGCCTTTGTCTCGGCGATGTCACGGGTAAACAATCCGCACACTGCCCGCCCTTCGGTATGGACGGTCAGCATGATCTTGGTCGCCAGCTCGCGGTTCAGATTGAAGAACGTCTCGAGCACTTCGACGACGAAATCCATTGGCGTGTAGTCATCGTTGAACAAAACCACCTTGTACATCGGTGGCGCCTGCAGGATCGGCTTGGCCTCCTGGACGGCAAGGCCCGCGCCATCGTCCTCATGCCCGTCCTCATGCGGCTGCGGGCGATCCTGATTGAATGTTAGTCGAATCTCACTGAGTACATGCATGGAAAGAATTTCATCATGATCGACAGGTTAAGGTTGTGGGTTGACCGCGCAGGCCCCTCCCGGCGCGGGCGCCGGCTGACCTTGACTATCGGCAAAACGGTGTTACAACCAATAAGAACCCACCGTGGTCGATAAAGATCCGCGCAGTCAACCAGATTTTCTCGCAAGGTTCGTATGCGGATGAAGTGGATGATACTCCAGTGATGGAGTCCTTTGCAGAGGGACATAGGGATGGCAAGCGGTAAAGTCAAGTGGTTCAACAATGCCAAGGGCTACGGATTCATCAACGAGGACGGTAAGACCGATGATCTGTTCGCCCACTATTCAGCGATCCAGATGGACGGTTACAAGACGCTGAAAGCCGGCCAATCCGTGAACTTCGAGATCATCCAGGGCCCCAAAGGGCTGCACGCGACCGACATCAGAAGCGCCACAAGCCATATCCAGGCCAGCGCCACGAACCCAGGCAGCACCGTCGAAGTCTGATCTCTGACCTGTCTGCCGGTAAACGAAAAAACCGGTCGCCCCTTTAATTAAAGAGGCGACCGGTTTTTTTGCCCCGCTTACATGTGCTTGATCAGCGCCTCGCCAAAGCCCGAGCTGCCGACCAGGGTCGCGCCATCCATCAGGCGTTCGAAGTCGTAGGTCACGGTCTTGGCCGCTATGGCGCCATTGGTGCCCTTGATGATCAGGTCCGCCGCCTCGGTCCAGCCCATGTGCCGCAGCATCATCTCGGCCGACAGAATCACCGACCCCGGGTTGACCTGATCCTTGCCGGCGTACTTCGGCGCGGTGCCGTGGGTGGCCTCGAACATGGCCACGGTGTCCGACAGGTTGGCTCCCGGCGCGATGCCGATGCCGCCCACCTCCGCCGCCAGGGCGTCGGACAGGTAGTCGCCATTGAGATTGAGGGTGGCGATCACATCGTACTCGGCCGGGCGCAGCAGGATCTGCTGGAGCATGGCGTCGGCGATGGCATCCTTGACGATCACTTCGCGGCCGGTGCGAGGGTTCTTGAACTTCATCCACGGCCCGCCATCGAGCAGTTCGGCGCCGAACTCGTCGCGGGCCACCTCATAGCCCCAGTCCTTGAAGGCACCTTCGGTGAACTTCATGATGTTGCCCTTGTGCACCAGGGTCAGCGACTTGCGGTCGTTATCCACCACATATTGCAGGGCCTTGCGCACCAGGCGCTTGGTGCCTTCCTTCGACACCGGCTTGACGCCGATGCCGCAGTCCTGGTCGAAGCGGATCTTGGTGACCCCCATCTCCTCCTTGAGGAATTTGATCACCTTGTTCGCCTCGGGCGAGCCGGCCTTCCACTCGATGCCGGCATAGATGTCCTCGGAGTTCTCGCGGAAGATCACCATGTCGACGTCGCCTGGCTTTTTCACCGGGCTCGGCACGCCCTGGAACCAGACCACCGGACGCAGGCACACATACAGGTCGAGTTGCTGGCGCAACGCCACGTTGAGCGAGCGGATGCCGCCACCGACCGGTGTGGTCAGCGGCCCCTTGATCGACACCACATAGTCTTTCACCGCATCCAGGGTTTCCTGGGGCAGCCAGGTGTCCTGGTCATAGACCTGGGTGGCCTTCTCGCCGGCATACACCTCCATCCAAGCGATCTTACGCTTGCCGCCATAGGCCTTCTGCACGGCGGCGTCGACGACCTTGATCATCACCGGCGAGACATCCACGCCGATACCGTCGCCTTCGATGTAGGGAATGATGGGGTTGTCGGGAACATTGAGCGAATGGTCTGCATTGACGGTTATCTTGGCACCATCAGACGGAACCTTGATTTTCTGGTATCCCATGCTGCACTACTCCGCTTTTCCTGGTGTGATTGGAAATCGTGCGATCCACTGAGCCTAAACCACATCTGCCGACCTGCAAGCTCGCTGCCACGACAGCCGGAAAAGGACTGGAAAATCCCCCGACAGCCTGCGGCAACACGCCACATTGCCCCTACGTCTTTGGTCTTATAAATGCGCTGATACCACTTCGCCTTGCTGATTAGCCCAAAGGGTTTGATATACTCCGGCGCGACCATAGGGTCATCGGGGCGAACCCTAGGAAAATGCGGCTCGCCCTTGGTCATGAATGACCGCAAAGCCTGGGTCGTTACCGCGGCCCAGCACTTGACGCTCGACTGATGCATCCACCATCACCGCTCGCAGCCTCTCGACTTTCCGCTCATGGCGTCGCCAGGGCGAAGCGCCTACCCTGCGCACCTCGAGACTCGAGTACGCTCAGCACATAGAGAGTTAACCCGCATGCCCACCCGTTCCAAGATCATCTACACCTTCACCGACGAAGCCCCCGCCCTCGCCACCTACTCGCTGCTGCCGATCGTCGAGGCCTTCACCGCCTGCGCCGACATCGCCGTCGAAACCCGCGACATCTCCCTGGCCGGCCGCATCCTCGCCGCCTTCCCGGAGCAACTGGGCGCCGAGAAGCAGGTAGGCGATCACCTGGCGGAACTGGGCCAGCTGGCCACCACCCCTGAAGCCAACATCATCAAGCTGCCGAACATTTCCGCTTCGGTTCCACAGCTGAAGGCCGCGATCAAGGAGCTGCAAGCCAAGGGCTTCAACATCCCCGACTACGCCGACGAGCCAGCCAGCGCCGAAGAGAAAGAATCGCGCGCCCGCTACGACCGCATCAAGGGCAGCGCCGTAAACCCGGTCCTGCGCGAAGGCAACTCCGACCGCCGCGCGCCGCTGTCGGTCAAGAACTACGCCCGCAAGCACCCACACAAGATGGGCGCCTGGGCCGCCGACTCCAAGTCGCACGTTGCCCACATGACCCAGGGCGACTTCTACGGCAGCGAGAAGGCCGCTCTGATCGAGGCTGACGACAGCCTGCGCATCGAGCTGGTCGGCAAGGACGGCAGCACCACCGTGCTGAAAGAAAAGACCGCCGTCAAAGCTGCCGAAGTGATCGACTGCGCCACCATGAGCCGCAAGGCCCTGAAAGCCTTCATCGCCGAGCAGATCGCCGATGCCAAGGCCTCCGGCGTGCTGCTGTCGGTACACCTGAAAGCCACCATGATGAAGGTTTCCGACCCGATCATGTTCGGCGTGATCGTCGAAGAGTTCTACGGCGACGTACTGACCAAGCACGCAGCCGCACTCGGCCAGGTGGGCTTCAACGCCAACAACGGCATCGGCGACCTGTACGCCCGCATCAAGGACCTGCCTGCTGAAAAGCAAGCCGAGATCGAAGCCGACATCCAGGCCCTGTACGCCGTTCGCCCGGCCCTGGCCATGGTCAACTCGGACAAGGGCATCACCAACCTGCACGTACCGAGCGACGTCATCGTCGACGCCTCGATGCCGGCAATGATCCGCGACTCGGGCAAGATGTGGAACACCGCAGGTGAGCTGCAGGACGCCAAGGCCGTGATCCCGGACCGCTGCTACGCCGGCATCTACCAGGCCACCATCGAAGACTGCAAGGCCAACGGCGCCTTCGACCCGACCACCATGGGCAGCGTGCCGAACGTCGGCCTGATGGCGCAGAAAGCCGAAGAGTACGGCTCCCACGACAAGACCTTCCAGATCAAGGCCGACGGCGTCGTGCGCGTGGTCGACGGCAAGGGCAAGGTCGTCCTGGAGCAGAACGTCGAAGCCGGTGACATCTTCCGCATGTGCCAGACCAAGGACGCGCCGATCCAGGACTGGGTCAAGCTGGCCGTCAACCGCGCCCGCCTGAGCAACACCCCGGCGGTGTTCTGGCTGGACCCGGCCCGCGCCCACGACGGCGTGATGATCGAGAAGGTGCAGCAGTACCTGAAGGATCACGACACCGCCGGCCTGGACATCCGCATCCTGGCCCCGGTCGACGCCATCAAGTTCTCCCTGGCCCGCATCCGCGAAGGCAAGGACACCATCTCGGTGACCGGCAACGTGCTGCGCGACTACCTGACCGACCTGTTCCCGATCATGGAGCTGGGCACCAGCGCCAAGATGCTGTCGATCGTGCCGCTGATGAACGGCGGTGGCCTGTTCGAGACCGGCGCCGGCGGTTCGGCACCAAAGCACGTGCAGCAGCTGGTTGAAGAGAACTTCCTGCGTTGGGACTCGCTGGGTGAGTTCCTGGCCCTGGCCGCTTCCCTGGAGCACCTGGGCAATACCTACGACAACCCGCGCGCCAAGGTCCTGGCCAACACCCTGGACCAGGCCACCGGCAAGTTCCTCGACACCAACAAGTCGCCTTCGCGCAAGGTTGGCGGTATCGACAACCGCGGCAGCCACTTCTACCTGACCCTGTACTGGGCAGAAGCACTGGCCGCCCAGTCCGACGACGCCGCCCTGCAGGCGCGCTTCGCCCCGCTGGCCAAGACCCTGAGCGAAAACGAAGCGACCATCGTCGCCGAGCTCAACGCTGTCCAGGGCAAGCCGGCCGACATCGGTGGCTACTACGCCCCGGATGCCGAGCTGACCGCCAAGGTAATGCGCCCAAGCCAGACCCTGAACAGCGCCATCGCCGCACTGTAAGGCTCGCTTGACGTAACAACACAAACCCCGGCCACGCACCGGGGTTTGTGCTTTCTGGGGCTGGGTCTGTTGCGCAGCCCCCAGCATGCAAAAGGAAAACCCCAATGACCTGGCAACCCCACATCACTGTCGCCACCGTCGTCGAACACGAGGGCAAGTTCCTCTTCGTCGAGGAATTCAAGGCCGGCCAACATGTCTTCAACCAGCCCGCCGGCCACCTCGAAGCCAATGAAACCATCACCCAGGCCGCCCTGCGCGAAACCCTTGAGGAAACCGCCTGGGAAGTCGAGCTCACCGGCGTGGTCGGTATCTACCTGTACACCGCCCCCAGCAACGGCGTCACCTACCAGCGCATCTGCTTCGCCGCCCGCCCTGTGCGCCATCACCAGGACCGCGACCTGGACAGCGACATCGTCCGCACCGTATGGCTGACCCGCGACGAACTGCTGGCCGAGCCGTCGCGCTGGCGCAGCGAGTTGGTGCCCCGCTGCCTCGACGACTACCTCAAAGGCCCGCTGCACAGCCTTGACCTGCTGCGCGACTGACGCCGGTTTGATAGAATCGGCGTTTTTCCCCTCTGATACACACCGGTAGCCATGACCAGCCCAGCACTCAAAGACCCCGCCAAGACCCGCGTCATCGTCGGCATGTCCGGCGGCGTGGACTCTTCCGTCTCCGCCCTTCTGCTCATGGAGCAGGGCTACCAGGTGGAAGGTCTGTTCATGAAGAACTGGGAAGAGGACGACGGCACCGAATACTGCACCGCCCGCGAAGACCTGGCCGACGCCCAGGCCGTGTGCGACCGCATCGGCATCAAGCTGCACACCGCCAACTTCGCCGCCGAGTACTGGGACAACGTGTTCGAGCACTTCCTCGAGGAGTACAAGGCCGGCCGCACGCCGAACCCGGACATCCTCTGCAACCGCGAAATCAAGTTCAAGGCCTTCCTCGACTACGCCCTGTCCCTGGGCGCCGACCTAATCGCCACCGGCCACTATGTGCGCCGCCGCGACACCGGCGAGCTGACCGAGCTGCTCAAGGGCCTGGACCCGAACAAGGACCAGAGCTACTTCCTGCACGCCGTCGGCGGCAAGGAGATCGCCCGCACCCTGTTCCCGGTGGGCGAACTGGAAAAGCCCGAGGTGCGCGCCATCGCCGAAAAACACGGCCTGGCCACGGCCAAGAAGAAGGACTCCACCGGTATCTGCTTCATCGGTGAGCGCCGTTTCAGCGACTTCCTCAAGCAGTACCTGCCGGCCCAGCCGGGCGAGATCCAGACCACCGAGGGTGAAGTGATCGGCCAGCACCACGGCCTGATGTACCACACCATAGGCCAGCGCCAGGGCCTGGGCATCGGCGGCCTGAAGGACGCCGGCGACGAGCCGTGGTACGTGCTGGAAAAAGACCTTTCGCGCAACGTGCTGGTGGTCGGCCAGGGCAACGAGCACCCGTGGCTGTTCTCCCGCGCCCTGCTGGCCTCGGAAATCTTCTGGGTCAACCCGATCGACCTGTCCAGCCCGCGCAAGCTCACCGCCAAGGTGCGCTACCGCCAGGGCGACCAGCAATGCACGCTGGAGCAGACCGCCAGCGGCTACCGCGCAGTGTTCGACGAGCCGCAGCGCGCCGTCACCCCGGGCCAGTCAGTGGTGTTCTATGACGGCGAGGTATGCCTGGGCGGCGGCGTGATCGAAGTCGCCGAGCCCTGGAGCCCGCGCCCATGAACAACCTCCAGGAGCAACTGATTGCCCTGGGCGGCGTGTTCCAGGCCGCCGTGCTGGTGGACCGCATCGCCCGCACCGGCCAAGCCAGCGAAGCCAATATCGGCTGCATGCTCGGCAGCCTGCTGGTGGTCGACCCCAAGGACACCCTGGAAGTGTTCGGCGGCGACGACCTCAACCTGCGCGACGGCTACCGGGCGCTGGTCGGCGCCCTGGAGCGCGACCCCAGCAGCCTGAAACGCGAGCCGCTGCGCTACGCGCTGTCGATGCTGGGCCTTGAGCGGCAACTGAACAAGCGTGGCGACCTGCTCGACACCATCGGCAACCGCCTGCCGCAGATCCAGTCCCAGGCCGAGCATTTCGGCCTGGTTCATGAAAACGTCATCGCCTCCAGCGGAGCCTTGTACCAGGACACCCTGAGTACCCTGCGCCAACGAATCCAGGTGCATGGCGACATGCGTTTCCTGCAGCAGGCCAGCAACGCCTCGAAGATCCGCGCCCTGCTGCTGGCCGGTATCCGCGCCGCGCGCCTGTGGCGGCAACTGGGCGGGCACCGCTGGCAGTTGGTGCTCAGTCGGCGCAAGCTGCTCAACGAGCTGTACGGCATGATGCGCACCGCCGATTGAAATATGCCGTGGTAGCGGCGCACCGCCGCTACCACGCCAGATACCACACGCTTCGAAATGGCCCGACCTTTGGTCAGCCACCCGACCCGGGCGCGTTTTTCATGTATGATATGCGCCCTTCCAAAAGCCTGACTGTCCGAGAACACCCCATGCAGCTCTCCTCGCTCACTGCGGTTTCCCCTGTAGACGGCCGTTATGCCGGCAAAACCCAGGCCCTGCGCCCCATTTTCAGCGAATTCGGCCTGATCCGTTTCCGCGCCCTGGTCGAAGTGCGCTGGCTGCAGCGCCTGGCCGCCCACCCGCAGATCGGCGAAGTACCGGCGTTCAGCGCCGAAGCCAACGCCGTGCTGGACAGCCTGGCCACCGACTTCAAGCTCGAGCACGCCGAGCGCGTCAAGGAAATCGAGCGCACCACCAACCACGACGTCAAGGCCATCGAGTACCTGCTCAAGGAGCAGGCCGCGCAGTTGCCTGAGCTGGCCAAGGTCAGCGAGTTCATCCACTTCGCCTGCACCAGCGAGGACATCAACAACCTGTCCCACGCCCTGATGCTGCGTGCCGGCCGTGACGAAGTGCTGCTGCCACTGATGCGTCAGATCGCCGAAGCGATCCGCACCCTGGCCCACACCCACGCCGCCGTGCCGATGCTGTCGCGCACCCACGGCCAGCCGGCTTCGCCGACCACCCTGGGCAAGGAACTGGCCAACGTCGTCTACCGCCTGGAGCGCCAGATCGCGCAAGTGGCCGCCGTGCCGCTGCTGGGCAAGATCAACGGCGCCGTGGGCAACTACAACGCCCACCTGTCGGCCTACTCGCAGATCGACTGGGAAGCCAACGCCCGCGCCTTCATCGAAGACGAGCTGGGCCTGGTGTTCAACCCCTACACCACCCAGATCGAGCCGCACGACTATATCGCCGAGCTGTTCGACGCCATCGCCCGCTTCAACACCATCCTCATCGACTTCGACCGCGACGTCTGGGGCTACATCTCGCTGGGCTACTTCAAGCAGAAGACCGTGGCCGGCGAAATCGGCTCCTCGACCATGCCGCACAAGGTCAACCCGATCGACTTCGAGAACTCCGAAGGCAACCTGGGTATCGCCAACGCGCTGTTCCAGCACCTGGCCAGCAAGCTGCCGATCTCGCGCTGGCAGCGTGACCTGACCGACTCCACCGTGCTGCGCAACCTGGGCGTGGGCTTCGCCCACAGCGTCATCGCCTACGAGGCCAGCCTCAAGGGCATCGGCAAGCTGGAAGTCAACGAAGCCCGTATCGCCGCCGATCTGGACGCCTGCTGGGAAGTCCTGGCCGAGCCGATCCAGACCGTGATGCGCCGCTTCAACATCGAGAACCCCTACGAGAAGCTCAAGGAGCTGACCCGTGGCAAGGGCATCACCCCTGACGCACTGCTGACCTTCATCGACGGCCTGGACATGCCGGCCGAAGCCAAGGCCGAGCTCAAGCAACTGACCCCGGCGACCTACATCGGCAACGCGGTGGCCCAGGCCAAACGCATCTAAGCTGCCCGTCGCGTGCAACGCCCGGCCTGGCCGGGCGTTTTTATTCCCGTACGAAAATTACGTTTTTTCAATAGGTTGAACATGAATTCTGATACTCCACTGCAACTGCTGGGCGGCCTCACGGCCCGTGAATTCCTGCGCGACTACTGGCAGAAGAAGCCACTGCTGGTACGTCAGGCCTTCCCTGACTTCGTCAGCCCCATCGACGCCGACGAGCTGGCCGGCCTGGCCCTGGAAGAAGAAGTCGAGTCGCGCCTGGTGCTCGAGCACGGCGAGCGCCCATGGGAGCTGCGCCGCGGCCCGTTCGCCGAGGACGCCTTCAGCGACCTGCCCGAGCGTGACTGGACCCTGCTGGTACAGGCCGTGGACCAGTTCGTCCCGGAAGTTGCCGAGCTGCTGGAAGAATTCCGCTTCCTGCCAAGCTGGCGCATCGACGACGTGATGATCAGCTACGCCGCGCCCGGCGGCAGCGTCGGCCCGCACTTCGACAACTACGATGTGTTCCTGCTGCAAGGCGACGGCACGCGCAACTGGAAAGTCGGTCAGATGTGCAACAGCGACAGCGCGCTGATCGACCACGCCGACCTGCGTATCCTCGCTGACTTCAAGCAGAGCGACGAGTGGACCCTGGAACCCGGCGACATGCTCTACCTGCCGCCGCGCCTGGCCCACTACGGCGTCGCCGAGAGCGAGTGCCTGACCTACTCGGTCGGTTTCCGCGCCCCGAGCGCCGCCGAAGTGCTGACCCACTTCACCGATTTCCTCGGCCAGTTCCTGCCGGATGAAGAGCGCTACAGCGATGCCGACGCCCAGCCGGTCAGCGACCCACACCAGATCCAGCACGATGCCCTCGACCGCCTCAAGGCGCTGATCGACAAGCATATGTCCGACAAGGACCTGCTGCTGACCTGGTTCGGCCAGTTCATGACCGAGCCGCGCTACCCTGAACAGGTTGTCGGTGAGGAGCTGAGCGAGCAGGACCTGATCAACTACCTCGAACAGGGCGCCGTGCTGATCCGCAACCCAAGCGCACGCATGGCCTGGTCCGAGCTCAACGACGATCTGATGCTGTTCGCCAGCGGGCGCAGCTGCCCACTGCCGGCCAAACTGCGCGAACTGCTCAAGCTGGTGTGCGCCGCCGATGCCCTGCACATCGACAACCTTGGCCAGTGGCTGCAGGACGAAGACGGCCTGATGCTGGTACAACAGCTGGTCATGCAAGGTAGCCTGGGATTCGCCGATGAATAAGATCAGTGTTCGACTGGCCGACTGGCACAAGGACAATGCCGACATCCACCGCATCCGCAGCGCCGTGTTCGTCGCCGAGCAGCACGTGCCGCCGGAGCTGGAGTTCGACGCCGAGGACCCGACCGCCGTGCATTTCCTGGCCATGGAGGGCGACTACCCGATCGGTACCGCCCGCCTGCTGCCTGACGGTACCATCGGCCGGGTCTCGGTGCTCAAGGACTGGCGCGGCCTGAACGTGGGCGATGCGCTGATGCGCGCGGTGATCATCGAGGCGCAGAACCGCGACCTCAGCCAGCAGATGCTCAGCGCCCAGGTGCATGCAACGCCGTTCTACGAGCGCCTGGGGTTCCGCGTGGTCAGCGAGGAGTTCCTCGAGGCTGGCATCCCGCATGTGGACATGGTTCGGGATTCGCGCGAGATCGCCTGAGCAACGGGCCGGCTAGCGCCGGCCATCGCCGGCAAGCCGGCTCCCACACCGACCGCGCCGCTCTCAAGCCAAGCGCCATCCCTGTGGGAGCTGGCTTGCCAGCGATGAGGCCCTTACAAACAGCACACGACAATTGCTCCCACAAACAGCGCTTTGCCTGAGGGAGCCAGCTTGTCGTGCCGACGAACCGCAGCCCCAGGATCAGGCAATCACGATCTGCCCATCCCCAACCCCCTGCCCCGCAATCCCCACCAGCGTCACGCTGTCCCCGCCGAACTTCAGCACCAGGTCATCCCCCACCTGGCTGGCATGTGTACGCCAGTCCGGCGCGGCGGTGCCGCCTTCCACGCCAATGAACACCAGCCGGTCCTGGCCGGTAAAGTCCAACACCCGGTCCTGGCCGAAATGGCCGCTGAACAGGAAGGTGTCGCGCCCCCCGCCACCTAACAGCACATCGTTGCCCGTGCCGCCGACCAGCACGTCATTGCCGGCGCCTCCCTGCAGCCGGTCGTCACCGCCCAGGCCGAACAGCCACTGGCCCTGGTTGCCCGCCACCAGCTGGTCGCCTGCCTGGGTGCCGTTGAGCGAGGACGCATAGGGGGTGATCTTGCCGCTTTCGAACAACCCCTGCGCCGCCACCCCGTGACTGACTTCCTTGCTGAAGATCAGCAGGCTCGACTCCTTGCTCACCAGGCTCTCGACATTGCGCACCAGGCTGATGCCGCCCGCGGCATCGCGCACGTACAGCGTGCCTTCGCCATCCCGGGCGATGCTCAGGTTGGCCAAGGCATCCTGCAGCTTCAGGGTGTCATGGCCGGCGCCGCCGTCGATCAGGTTGAAACCGCCGTCATCGCGGAAGGTATCGTTGCCGGCCCGGCCTTCGAGGTAGTCGTTGCCGCGCCCGCCATGGATCAGGTCGTCCTTGTCCGAGCCGATGATGAACGTACTGCCCTTGTGCGGCTCGGCATTGCGGTTGAGGTCCTCGACCCAGGTCGAGCCACGGGTCACGTCCGACAGGTTGCTGACCAGGATGGTCGAGTCGCGGCTGGTCCACTGATAGAAGGAGGAGTCCAGCACACGCCCAAGGCCATCGGTGTAGGCCGTCGGCAGGTGCGACAGCCAGGTGGCGATGTTGCCGATGGAGAACGGCAGCAGGTTCCAGGCGTCGGACGCGTAGTGGTCATTGAAGTTGACGATGTTGTTGGTGGCCGAGGCCTTGGCGCCGTCATGCACGCCCAGGGTGCCCCAGGTCGCCGAGGTGCCGTCGAGCACACGGAACACCGGGTCGTTCTCGTAGCCGATATTGAGCACCTTGCTGGCGTCGGCGGCCTGGGTTGGCGAGGCGAAGGCGACGTAGCGCGCATCCTGGTAGAAACCGCCCCAGCGCGAGCCGCTCAGGTCGGCCAGGCTGTTGACTGCCAGGCCGCCGAGGCTGTGACCACTGACGGTGATATCCGCGCCGCTCAGGCCATTGGCCTTGGCAAAGGCCGCCACGTCGGCGAGCAGTTGCCCGAATGCGTTGCCGGCGTAATCACGGGCATAGCCTGCCGGGCCAATCGCCGCCAGCAGGTCGTTGATGGCGTCACCGATGGTGTCGCCCAGCAGGTTCTCGCGTGGGCCGCTGGTGCCGCGAAAAGCGATGCCGATACCGCTGAGCTGGCCGGCGGCATCATAGCGGCCGAGGATCTCCACCTGCGCCGAGGTGTAGCCCGGCGCTTCGCCGTGGAAGGTACCGCGGGCGTCGGTCTTGCCCTGGTAGCCCAGTTGCGCCGCGCTGATCGGCGACCAGCCGGCGGCCTTGACCTGGGCCAGGGCCCGGGCTTCGGAGTCGGGGTTCCAGGGGATGCCGGGGATCACGCCCTGGCTGTCGGTGCCGCCGATCAGCGCCTTGACCAGCGTGGCCGGCAGGCCAAGGCCGAAGCCGTACTTCTGGTAGCCGGCGCTGAAGCCATCGTCGATGCCATGGTAGGCGTAGGTGGCCAGCGCCATGGCGTCCTTGTACAGCGCAGAGGAGGCAGTGCTGTCGAGCTGTCGGTAATCGAATACGGGCATTGGTTTACATCCCTGTTGTTCTTGTAGGAAGGACACCCCAGCGACATCGTCCGGTGACACGACTGACGGGCGAAAGGCAAAGCTGGCACGCATTTGCCACCTCGTCCAACCCGAAGGGATGACGTCCCTGCCAAAGATGCGGGCAAAAAACCTGTACATGCATACAGATAAAACTTGCCTGCGCGCCCTGGCTTGCGCATCCTAGGGGCCAACTTTCACGATGAAGCGTTTTCGGCCATGCGCCTCTTTCTCTGCGAAAAGCCCTCCCAGGCAAAAGACATCGCCAAGGTTCTCGGCGCCCAGCGCCGGGGCGATGGCTGCTGGCAAGGCACCGATGTCTGCGTGACCTGGTGCATCGGCCACCTGCTGGAGACCGCGCCGCCGGACAGCTACGACGAGCGCTACAAACGCTGGACCCTCGAAGACCTGCCGATCATCCCGCAAAAATGGAAGATGACGGTCAAGCCCAAGACCGCCAGCCAGTACAAGGCGGTCAAGCGCCTGCTGGGCGAGGCCCGGGAACTGGTGATCGCCACCGATGCCGACCGCGAGGGCGAAATGATCGCCCGCGAACTGGTCGAGCACTGCCGTTACCGCGGGCCGATCCAGCGCCTGTGGCTGTCGGCGCTGGACGATGCCTCGATCCGCAAGGCGCTCGGGCGCCTGCTGCCCGGCCAGGAAACGTTCAGTCTCTACCATTCGGCCCTGGGCCGCTCACGGGCCGACTGGCTGATCGGCATGAACATGAGCCGCCTGTTCACCCTGCTCGGCCGTCAGTCCGGCTACCAGGGCGTGCTGCCGGTGGGCCGGGTGCAGACTCCGACGCTGCGCCTGGTGGTGGACCGCGACCGCAGCATCGCCGATTTCGTACCCGTGCCGTTCTGGGCCATCGACGTGCAACTGGAAAGTGCGGGCGCCGTGTTCAACGCCCAGTGGCGCGCCCCCGAGGACGCCTGCGACGATCAGGGCCGCTGCCTGAAGCAGGACATGGCGCAACAAGCCGCAGCCGACATGCAGGCCGCCGGCAGCGCCCGGGTGCTGAAGATCGCCACCGAACGGGTGCGCGAAGCCGCGCCGCTGCCCTTCGACCTTGGCACCCTGCAGGAGCTGTGTTCCAAGAAGCTCGGCCTCGGCGCCCAGGAGACTCTGGATATCGCCCAGGCCCTGTACGAAACCCACAAGCTCATCACCTACCCGCGCAGCGACAGCGGTTACCTGCCCCTCAGCCAGCATGGCGAGGCCGCTGCCATCCTCGCCGCCTTGCAGCGCGCCGACAGCAGCCTCGCGCCACTGCGGGACTACCTGGATCCACAGCGCCGTTCGCGGGCGTGGAACGACCAGAAGGTCAGCGCCCACCACGGCATCATTCCCACCGCCGCCGCCAGCGACCCGGCGCGCCTGCCACCCAAGTACAAGGCGGTGTACACCCTGATCCGCGCCCGCTACCTGGCGCAGTTCCTGCCCAACCACGAGTACGACCGCACCCAGGCCGAGTTCGATTGTGCCGGCCATGCGTTGCGGGCGGTGGGCAAGCAGATCGTCGAACCGGGCTGGCGCCGGGCATTGCCCGAGGCACTGACCCCGGCCAAGGGCCGCGAGGCGCCACCGGCCCAGGTGCTGCCGGCGTTGCGCGAAGGCCAGGACTGTTCAGTGCGGGACCTGCAGCTGAAGGACCTGTGGACCCAGCCTCCCAAGCCCTTCACCGAAGGCGATCTGATCAAGGCCATGAAGAACGTCGCCAAGCTGGTGGACGACCCCAGGCTGAAACAGAAGCTCAAGGAAACCACCGGCATCGGCACCGAGGCCACTCGCGCCAGCATCATCCAGGGCCTGCTCGACCGTGGCTACCTGGTCAAGAACGGCAAGGCCCTGTCGGCCACGCCTGCCGCCTTCAGCCTGATCGACGCCGTGCCCCGGGCCATCGCCGACCCCGGCACCACGGCGATCTGGGAGCAGGCGCTGGACATGGTGCAGAGCGGGGAAATGAGCCTCGAGGAGTTCGTCGCCCGGCAATCGGCGTGGATGGGCAAGCTGGTGCAACGTTGCAGCGGCATGCGCCTGACCATCAGCGGGCCGGCGGCGGGCAAGGCTGCAACGCCCTGGAAAAAGAAGCGCAAAAGCACAGCGAAGGGCAAAGCCACAGCTGGCAAGCCCAGGCAGCCCCGGCGCAAAACAGCGACCTAGCGTCCCGACTGGCGCTGTGAAAATCCTCTGCTATTTTTTCATGAAAATAATCAGAAAAAATTTCACGAGGCCCCGGCATGTTCAAGCAATCCGCCCAGCACGTCGCCAGCTACTACGCCCGCACCTACGCCGCCACCATCCCCTTGCGCCCCACCCTGCAGGGCGCCCACGACACCGACATCCTCATCGTCGGTGCCGGCTTCAGCGGCCTGCATACGGCCCTGCGCCTGACATTGGCCGGCCAGCGTGTAACCCTGCTGGAAGCCAGCCGGGTGGCCTGGGCCGCCTCGGGCCGCAACGGTGGCCAGGCGCTGCTGGGCTGGTCGTGCGACATGCCACCGCTGGAGCGAGCCCTGGGCCTGGAGCGCAGCCGGCGCCTGTGGGACAGCATGTGCTGGGCCGCCCGCGAGCTGCGCGAACTGCCCCAGCGCCATGGCTTCGACGTCGATTACCGCCTGGGCAGTCTGTGGACCGCCGTGTTGCCGCGCCGGGTAAAACTGCTGGAGGAGGCGCGGCGAGAAGCACAGGAGAAGTTCGACTACGACTGCCTGCGCCTGATCGGCCGCGAGGAGCTACCCGAGTGGATCGACAGCCCCCGCTACCAGGCCGCGCTGTATGACCCCAATGGCGCCCACCTCAACCCGCTGAAGCTGGCCCAAGGCCTGGCCGCCGTGATCGAAGCGCACGGCGGGCAGATCTACGAGCAGAGCCAGGTGATCGGTTACCAGGAACACGCCGACGGCTTCGCCGCCCGCACCGATCAGGGCGAGGTGCGCAGTCGCGTAATGGTGCTGGCCTGCAACGCCTATATCGACCGCCTCGACCGCGCGCTCTCGCGTCGCCTGCTGCCGGTGGGCTCCTACCAGGTGGCCACGGCGCCGCTGGACGCCGACTTCGCCGCCTCGCTGCTGCCACACAACAGCTGCGTGATCGACAACCAGTTCGTCCCCGACTATTTCCGCCTGACACCCGACCACCGTCTGCTGTTCGGCGGTGGCTGCACGTACCTCGGTGGCATCCCCAAGGACGTCGCCGGCGCCACCCGGCCGTACCTGGAGCGGGTGTTCCCACAGTTGCAAGGGGTCGCCATCGAGCATGCCTGGGGCGGCCACATCGATTGCAGCATCCAGCGCACGCCGGATATCGGGCGCCAGGGTCAGCGTTACTGGCTGCAGGGTTTTTCCGGCCACGGCGTACTACCGACCCTGGCCGGTGCACGCGCGGTCAGCGACGCGATCCTCGGTGACGACGACCTGCTGAAGCTTTACCAGGGCATCGACAACGGCCGCTTCCCCGGTGGCGACCTGCTGGCCGCGCCGCTGGAGGCGGCGGCCAAGGCCTGGTACAGGATGCGCGATCATGTCTGACGATATCCAAGCCCTCGCCCGCCAGGTACGCGACCTGCGCAAGCATCGGGGGTTGACCCTCGACGAACTGGCAACTCGCGTCAACCGCTCGCTGGGCTTCCTCTCCCAGGTCGAACGCGGCCTGTCGCGGCCCACGGTGGCCGACCTGACCGCCATCAGCGAAGCGCTGCGCGTACCTACCACCTATTTCTATCAGGCCGTGCCGCCCCGCGAGATCGACTGGGTGACCCGCCCCGGCGAGCGACGCACCCTGTACTACGCCGCCGGAGTCACCGACGTACTGGTCTCGCCGACCCTCAATGGCCGCTTCGCCATGCTCGAAAGCCACCTGGCACCCGGCGCCAGCAGTGGCGAGGGGCACTTGGATGACAGCTCGGAACAAGGCGGCTTCGTCCTCGAGGGCGAGCTGACCCTGTGGCTCGAGGGCCGCGATGACGCCGTCACCCTCAGCCGCAACGACAGCTTCCAGCTGCCACCCCACAGCCAGTTCCGCTACGCCAACCTGACCGCCCGAACGACCCGGGTTCTCTGGGTCTTCCGTTGAGAGCATGCCAATGACAAGTACAACAGGCTTCCCCGATCTGCTCAGCGAAGTGCGCGCCTTCCGCGCCCGACACCCCGATGTGCGCTATGTCGACCTGCTCAGCCTGGATATCCCCGGGCATTTCTACGGCAAGCGCTACCCCATCGACATGCTGGAAAAAGTCGCCGCCGGCAGCCCGCTCAAGCTGCCGCAGAACTGCGTACTGCTCGGCGTGCAGGGCGGGCTGTTCCCGATCGGCGACTACTGCTTCAACGACGGCGACCCGGACGCCCCGCGCCGCCTGGTGCCCGGCACGCTCAAGCCGGTGAGCTGGGAGCGAGAGCCGCTGGGGCAGATGCTGATCACCTCGGACGGCACTGCGGCGCCCATTGAGTTCGAGCCCCGCGAGGTGCTGGCCCGCGTCCTGCAGCGCCTCGAACGCCGAGGCATCCGCCCGGTGGTGGCGTTCGAACTGGAGTTCTACCTGTTCGACAAGACGCTGAAGGAGGGCCTGCCGCAGTTCCCCCGCGACCCGGCCAGTGGTGATGCCGACGACCAGCCGAACATGCATATCGAGCGCCTGTCGCGGTTTTCCGATGTGCTGCGCGAAATGGTCGAGACTGCCAACGCCCAAGGGGTGGACGCCAATGTCATCACCGCGGAACTGGGCCCCGGCCAGTTCGAGATCAACTTCGGCCATTGCGACGATGGCCTGCGCGCCGCCGACTGGGCGGCGCTGTTCTGCCGCAGCACCCGAGGCGTGGCGCTCAAGCACGGGCTGCGCGCCTCGTTCATGAGCAAACCCTATCTGCACGCGCCGGGCAGCGGCATGCATGTGCATGTCAGCCTTTACGACCCGGCGGGCAACAACCTGTTGTCTGCCGATAACCAGCGGCCGCTGCGCCACGCCGTGGCCGGTTGCCTGGCGCTGCTGCCGCATTGCATGCCGATCTTCGCCGCCAACCACAATGCGTTTCGTCGCTATGGGGCCATGGTCAACGCCGCCAGCCGCGCGAGCTGGGGCTTCGAGGATCGCGACGCCTGTATCCGTATCCCGGAGTCGGATGCACGCAACCTGCGGATCGAGCATCGACTGGCCGGGGCGGATGCCAATCCGTATCTGGTACTGGCGGCGATCCTGTGCGGTATGGAGCACGGGCTGGATGCCGCACAGGAGCCCATCGCGCCGTTGAACGAGGACCGTGGCAGCGGGATCGATTTTCCCAAGGACATGCTCGGCGCGGTGGCAGCGATGCGTGGGCATCCGGCGGTCAACGAGGGATTGGGCGCGGAGTTCGTGATGGTCTATTGCGAGAACAAGCGCCAGGACCATCTGGCGTTTCTCAATGAGGTCAGTGCGCGAGAGTATCGCTGGTTCCTGTAAGCCTCACCGGACTCATCGTTGCCGAGCCCCACAGATGGAGCGCGATACCTGTGGGAGCCGGCTTGCCGGCGATGAGGCCAGAACTGGTAACAGCGACCACGGGGTATTACCATGCACCACCTCTAGCGCGGCCTTTTGCCGCACCCCGTCGCCCAGCCTGCCCGTGCCCTCATGCCTTTCGAACTCACCGTAGAACCGCTCACTCTGCTGATTCTCGCCCTGGTCGCCTTCGTCGCCGGCTTCATCGACGCCATCGCCGGCGGAGGCGGCCTGCTGACCACCCCAGCACTGCTCACCGCCGGCATGCCGCCACACCTGGTGCTGGGCACCAACAAGCTCAGCTCTACCTTTGGCGCCGCCACGGCCAGCATCACCTATTACCGGCGCAAGCTGTTCCACCCGGGGCAGTGGCGCCTGGCGATCGTCGGCACCCTGGTGGGCGCGTTGATCGGTGCGGTGGTAGCTCACTACATGCCGGCCGAGTGGCTGAACAAGATGCTGCCGGTGGTGGTGTTCGCCTGCGGTGTCTACCTGTTGTTCGGTGGCACGCCAAAGGCGCCGGTGGACGCCGACGCGCCGATCAAAAGAAAGTGGCAGTTTCCGCAGGGCTTCACCCTGGGGTTCTACGACGGCGTTGCCGGGCCGGGTACCGGTGCCTTCTGGACCGTGAGCACGTTGCTGCTCTATCCCATCGACCTGGTTCGGGCCAGTGGTGTGGCGCGCAGCATGAACTTTGTCAGCAACATTGCGGCGCTGACGGTGTTTGTCATTTCAGGGCAGGTGGATTACATCGTTGGGTTGTGCATGGGGGTGTCGGTGATGGTCGGGGCGTTTTTCGGGGCGCGGACGGCGATCAGTGGGGGTAGCAAGTTCATTCGGCCGGTGTTTATTACTGTGGTGCTGGCGTTGACTGTGCGGTTGGCTTGGCAGCATTGGTTTGGGTAAGGGCTGGATTTGGATTTGGATCGATTGTTTTTATTTTTGCATACATATTCTTGAAATGTGTCGACATCTAGTCACCTTTTCGCCTTTACGGCGACCTACTTTTGCTCTTGGGCAAAAGTAGGCAAAAACCGCTGGCTCCATTCATACGGCCCCTACGCTGCGCTCCGGGGTTCCCTCGCTCCGTTCTTGCTCCCGTGGGTACCGCGCTGAACGCCCCATCCTGGGGCGCAGCGCTCGACGGCCATCCATGGCCGTCGCCCCACTACGCAAGAACTCCGCTCGGCCTCCTGAAGTCGCAATTGGTGGCGCCTGGACTATCGCGCACTTAGAAGCAAGATCAAGAGCAGATCAAGAGCAGATCAAGAGCAGATCAAGAGCAGATCAAGAGCAGAACTTGTGGTTTTTTAGTGGATGTTATGTTGTTTTTCATTACGCCATCGCGGGGCAAGCCCGCTCCCACGTTGAATCACGTAGTCAAACTTTGGTGGGAGCGGGCTTGCCCCGCGGTGTTGATCTAGAGTTCCCACAATGGCAACTAGCGACTAGCTGCGTTAGTGCAGGCGCCGCCCGTAACTTCGCGACTTCAGGAGGCCGAACGGAGGTCTTGCGGAGGGAGGTGACGGGCATGGATGCCCGTCAAGCGCTGCGCCCCAGGATGGGGCGTTCAGCGCGGTCCTCCCGGGAGCAAGGCCGGAGTGAGGGGACCCGGAGCGAAGCGGAGGGCCGGATGAATGGAGCGAGGATTTTTTGGTTCCTTTTTGATCCTTTGTATGGACTTGAGACATCGCTGACACATGTGCGGGGACATGGTGGACACATTATCGCTTACCGTCGGGGTTGTTGAAGTCGATGGTTCGCAGCTTGTGCTGGCAGAAGTAAACATCAAAATGGTCAGGCCCTTGATCGCTGCGGCGGAGCGCCAACACATAGCCTGCTAGCGCCTTGGCTATCCGAAATGAGCGTTTCTTGAAGCGGAACTGACTGCTGTAGGGTTTCACCAAAATATCATCGGGACCGTATTCAACGGGCGGTAGACGGCTTGGGAAAGCCCGCCTGCTCATCTGGTAGCGATCTGCCGGTACTTTGTAGCCCAACTGCTGATGAGGACGCTTGTAGTTGTAAATGCCCCGCCAGAGGTCGAAAGCTTCTTGCGCTTCTCGCAGATCCCGAAAACTGCGCCCGGTTAGTACCTCGGCCTTGAGCGTCCGGTGGAATCGCTCATCCTTGCCATTGGTTTGTGGGTGGCCTGGCCTGCTGAAAGTCAGTCGAATTCCCAGACGAACCAGCCAGATACCTAGCGGTGTGAGTTCTCCGGGATTTCTTGGCGCCCCCAGGGCGAGCCATTATCCGCGTTGATCTGCACGGGCAGTCCATACCGGCTGAACAGATCGGTCAGGTGCTCCATGACCAACCCTGTGCGCTGATGTGTGCAGGCCTGTATCACAAGGTTAAAGCGTGAGTGGTCATCAATCAGCGTCAGCGGATAACAAGGTCCCTGAGCCGTTTGGAAGAAACCTTTAAAATCGATCTGCCACAGATCATTCGGGGCTTCGCGCTCAAAGCGTGTCCATGGTTTAGCCGCCTCGGAGGCCTCCGCGGTGATCAATCCATGCCGATGCAGGACATTGGTTACGGTACTGGCACAGATGCGCTGATCAAGCAGGTGACTGATCTTTCGGCCACCCCACGTGGAGTGCTCCTTACGGATGGCAATCACTTCCTCTTCTAGCCCAGGCTGAGTCTTGCGAGGGCTGACGGCTGGCTTTCGAGAGCGCTCCTTCAAGCCGAGCAAGCCCTCCTGTCGAAATCGATTGAGCCATTTGTAACCCGTCTGAGGGCTAATGCCGAACCGGCGGCATAGCTCCCTCATATTGGCGCCCGGGTGATTGGCCAGGCTAACGAACTCTTCTCTTAAGCTCATGGCATCTCTCGCGTTCCAAGGCATGGTCGTATTCCCGGCAGATTGCTTGCCGAAAAGTGTCAACCATGTCTCCGCACACGTGTCCACCATGTGTCCGGTCCATACAATCCTTCAAAAAGGGACCCGCCGTAAGGGCGGAAAGGTGAGTAAGCGTCACCATCGCAAATGAATGCGCATACAACTTCCAAAACCAACCAACCCAACTAAAACCAGAAACCAGAAACCAGATATCAGGCAGGCAAAACCGGCTCAGGCATCCCCAACCGCCGCGCCACATACAAATCAATCAAATACCGCGCAATCGACCGCCCCGCCGGCAAAGGCGGCAACTCATGCACATTGAACCACTGAGCATCCTCGATCTCATCCGCCTGCATGACAATCTCCCCCCCAGCGTACTCAGCATGAAACCCGAGCATCATCGAATGTGGAAACGGCCAGCACTGGCTCCCCACGTACTGAATGTTCTTCACCTCGACCGCCACCTCCTCACGCACCTCGCGCACCAGGCAGTCCTCGGCCGACTCCCCCGGCTCGGCGAACCCGGCCAGGGTGCTGTAGACCCCGGTGACAAAGCGTGGCGAACGGGCCAAAAGCACCTCGTCGCCGCGAGTAATCAGCACGATCATGCTCGGCGAAATCCGCGGGTAACTGCGTAGGTCGCACGGCTGGCAGTACATCGCCCGCTCCCAGTGGATCTGCGTCATCGGCTGACCACAGCTGCCGCAGAACCGGTGCTCGCGAGCCCAGGTCCCGATCTGCGCGGCGTACCCGAGCACTTTGTACGTATCGAAGTCGCCTTCGAGCATGAACCGCCGCAGCCCCTGCCAGCCGCAACCCGGCACTTCGCTGGCACTGCGCAGCTCCAGCAGGAACACCGGCTCGCCGTCCAGGTGACCGATGCCATGTTCACACAACACATCCAGGCCCTGGCGCTTGAGCCAGTCACGGGGGAACAGCGCGCCGTTGGCGTCCATCAGGAACCCGTCCGGGCTGCGGGCGACGGCCAGCCCCCCGGTGGTCTGCGGGTCGAGTACTGCGGTTGTCCAGCGTGCTGACATGGTTCGGGTTCCTAGATGGCGCCCGCCACTGTCAGTCAGTCGGCGAACGTCGGTTGCTGTTTGCTCATGTGCGCGGCCATGGCCACGCGCAGGTCTTCGGACTGCAGCATGGCGGCGTTCCAGGTGGCGATGTACTCCAGGCCATCGTCGATGCGATGGTCGCGCATGTAGCTGATCATTTCCTTGGTGCCGGCCACGGCGATCGGTGATTTTGCGGCAATCTCGCGGGCAATGGCAAAGACCCCGTCGAGCAGTGCCGCCTGGTCATCATAGACGCGGTTGACCAGGCCGATGCGCAGCGCCTCCTGGGCATCGACCATACGGCCGGTGTAGGCCAGCTCGCGCATGATGCCGTCACCGATGATACGCGGCAAACGTTGCAGGGTGCCGACATCGGCGGCCATGCCCATGTCGATCTCCTTGATCGAGAACTGCGCATCGCTGGCGCAGTAGCGCATGTCGCAGGCCGAGACCAGGTCGATGGCGCCACCGATGCAGTAGCCCTGGATCGCCGCCAGCACCGGCTTGCGGCAGTTGTCCACAGCGTTGAACGAGCCCTGCAGGCGCAGGATGGTGCGGCGCATCACCCGGGCGTTGCGGCCAACATCCTTGCCCAGCTGCTGGGCCAACGCGGCCAGCATCATCAGGTCGATGCCGGAGGAGAAATGCTTGCCAGCGCCGCTGAGTACCACCACCCGCACCGTGTCGGTGTCGTCGATCCACTGGAAGATCGCGACCAGCTCCTCCCAGAAGGCGGCGTTCATCGCGTTGATCTTCTCCGGGCGGTTGATCTGCACGTGGGCGATGTGGTCGGTCAGTTCGACCTTGAACGCGGTGTATTCGGTCACGGACGGCACTCCTGTGGGGAAAGGATTCACAACGGCGGATCTTAGCGCACCCATAAGGCGATGCATGTGCCAAAAGCCGGACTGGATGACTTGCACCTCGTGACGTGATGCGGCACCGTGCGGCACTGCTGAATCAAAAGGATACAAATTCATGTCCCGTTCCCTGACCGGCGCCCTCGCCCACAGCTTCCTGGGCCAGTCGCCGCGTTGGTACAAGGCCGTCATCTGCCTGTTCCTGCTCCTAAACCCATTGCTGCTGGCGACCCTCGGCCCGGTGGTCACCGGCTGGGTGCTGGTGATCCAGTTCATCTTCACCTTAGGGATGGCGCTCAAGTGCTACCCGCTGATGCCCGGCGGCCTGCTGTTGGTCGAGGCGCTGCTGTTGCGCATGACTACGCCCGAAGCCCTGTACGAGGAGTTGCAGCACAACTTCCCGGTGATCCTGCTGCTGATGTTCATGGTCGCCGGCATCCATTTCATGAAGGAGCTGCTGCTGTTCCTGTTCTCGCGGATCCTGCTCGGCGTGCGCTCCAAGGCGGTGCTGAGCCTGCTGTTCTGCGTGTTGTCGGCGTTTCTCTCGGCGTTCCTCGATGCCCTGACCGTGACCGCTGTGATCATCAGCGCCGCGGTGGGCTTCTATGCCGTCTACCACCGGGTCGCCTCGGGCGCCAATCCGCGGGAGGAGTCGGCGCTGGACAGCGACCATCAGGTCGAACAGTTGCACCGCGAAGACCTCGAGCAGTTCCGCGCCTTCCTGCGCAGCCTGTTGATGCATGGTGCGGTAGGCACGGCATTGGGCGGGGTCTGCACCCTGGTGGGCGAGCCACAGAACCTGCTGATCGGCCATGAAATGGGCTGGCATTTCGCCGACTTCTTCCTCAAGGTCGCGCCGGTGTCGATGCCGGTACTGGCGGCAGGCCTGGTGACCTGCGTGCTGCTGGAGAAGCTGCGGCTGTTCGGCTACGGCACGCTGATGCCCGAGCGCGTGCGCCAGGTACTGGCCACCTACGCCGCCGAGGACGATGCCGCGCGCACCCAGACACAACGGGTGGCGCTGGTGGTCCAGGGCCTGGCCGCGCTGATCCTGATCGTCTGCCTGGGGCTGCACATCGCCGAGGTCGGCCTGATCGGCCTGCTGGTCATCGTGTTGATCACCGCCTTTACCGGCATCACCGACGAGCACCGCCTGGGCCGCGCGTTCCAGGACGCCATGCCGTTCACCGCGCTGCTGGTGGTGTTCTTCGCCGTGGTCGCGGTGATCCACCAGCAGCAGCTGTTCAGCCCGCTGATCGCCTGGGTGCTGGCGCTGCCCAGCGAGCAGCAGCCGGGCATGTTGTACCTGGCCAATGGGCTGCTCTCGGCGATCAGCGACAACGTGTTCGTCGCCACCATCTACATCACCGAGGTCAAGCAGGCGTTCGTCAATGGCGCGATGAGCCGCGAGCACTTCGAGACCCTGGCGGTGGCGATCAACACCGGCACCAACCTGCCCAGCGTGGCCACGCCCAATGGCCAGGCGGCGTTCCTGTTCCTGCTGACCTCGGCGATCGCGCCGCTGATTCGCCTGTCGTATGGACGCATGGTGTGGATGGCGCTGCCCTATACCGTGGTCATGGGCAGCCTGGGCTGGTGGGCGGTGACCTACTGGCTGTAACCGGACCATCTGTAGGAGCGGCTTCAGCCGCGATCACCCGCAAAGCGGGTGCCAGATACCGTGGTGCCTGCATCGCGGCTGAAGCCGCTCCTACAGATGACCGCGTATCCCGCACCTGCTTTCTCTCCTCCCGTGCCCCCATCTGTCGAACCCTGACTATCGTTCAGCACTGCTGTCGATTCTCGCCACCCCCGTTCGACTATCCAGCACATCCACGAGGAGGTTCACCCCATGCGCAAGCTCATCGTCGCCGCCTTCGTCACCCTCGATGGCGTCATGCAGGCCCCCGGTGGGCCGGAGGAAGACACCAGCGGCGGCTTCACCCATGGTGGCTGGATCCCGCCCCTGGCCGACGAGGCCTTCGGCCAGGCCATGCAGACCTTGTTCAGCCAACCGTTCGAACTGCTGCTGGGGCGGCGCACCTACGATATCTTCGCCGGGTTCTGGCCAAAGGTCGGGCCCGAGGCGCCGGACCGGCCCTTGGCCGACCTGTTCAATGGCGTGGCCAAGCATGTCGCCACGCACCATCCCGAATCCATCGACTGGCAAAACAGTCACCCGTTGGGCGCTGACGTGCCGGACGCTGTCCGCGCCCTCAAACAAAAGGATGGCCCGGCGCTGCTGACCCAAGGCAGCGGCGAACTGGTACGCCAACTGCTGGCGGCCGGCCTGGTGGATGAACTGCGGTTGCTGATCCACCCCTTGCTGCTTGGGCGTGGCAAGCGCCTGTTCGGTGACGATGCCCAGGCCGCGGCCTTCACACTGGTGGAGTCGAGCAGCACGCCCAAGGGCGTATTGTTGGCCCACTACGTGCGCAGCGGCGAGGTGCAAACGGGATCGTTCTGACCAGTCATAGCGCTGGCGAGGCCTGCGTTCGTTTGCCCCGGCGCCTTGTTATCATCCAGGCTCAACCGGGAGGGAACCCATGCTCGAAATACGCCGCGCCAGCCGTCACGACGCGTTGGACACGTACGCCATCCGCCGACAGGCGATCCTGTGGCAATGCACCGAAACCTACGATACTGCCCTGGCCCAGGCCTGGGCCGACGTACCGTTCACCGAAGGCTACGCGGCCCTGGTCGCCGAGCATTTCCACCTCGCCTGCATCGGCGACACGATCGTCGCCACCGGCATGCTCGACCTGCACAGCGGTGAACTGGGCGCCCTGTTCGTGCTGCCGGCGTTCATGGGCCGTGGCATCGCCCGGGCGATGGTCGAACACCTCGAAGGCATCGCCAGGGCCGAAGGTCTGGAGGCGGTCAACCTGGACTCGACCTTGAACGCCGCAGCTTTCTATCGCCGCTGCGGCTACGCCGGCGATGCGCTGTCGGTCTACCAATCCCCATTCGGCCTCGAACTGTCCTGCATCCCCATGCGCAAGGTGCTGGTCGGGGTATAAGATCAGGGCCCCCTGCACCCCGGAGACTCGCACCATGCTGCCCACCGCCACCTCCCAGCAAAGTGCCCGTCGGGCCCGCTTGCAGGCCCTGCGTGGGCGGGTCGGCCTGGGGCTGGTGGCCGGATTGTCGGTGCTGGCCGGCATGACCGACGCCATCGGCCTGCTGGCGCTGGGCGACTTCGTGTCATTCATGAGCGGCAACACCACGCGCCTGGCGGTGGCCATCAGCCAGGCGGACTTTTCGCTGATGCTACGCCTGGCCCTGGCGATCCTCAGTTTCGTGCTGGGCAATACCCTGGGCGTATTGCTGGCCCGCCGCTTGCGCCGCCGCGCCGCGCCCTTGCTGCTGATCGTCGCCAGCCTGCTGGCGTTTGCCGCGGCGTGGCCTGCGCCCAGCACATTCCCCGCGCTGATCGCGGCCACCCTGGCCATGGGCATGCTCAATGCCGTGGTCGAACAGGTGAACGGCCTGCCGATCGGCCTGACCTACGTCACCGGCGCGCTGTCGCGTTTCGGCCGTGGCCTGGGACGTTGGTTGCTGGGTGAGCGGCGTCACGGCTGGCGGGTACAGCTGGTGCCCTGGAGCGGCATGCTGCTAGGTGCCGCGCTCGGGGCTTGGCTGCAGCAACGGCTGGGCTTGCAGGCGCTGGCGGCCAGTTGCGCCCTGGCCTGCGTGCTGGCGCTGGTGACGCTGTTCATTCCGCGAGCCTGGCAACTGGGTTACATGCCGCGCTGAGGGCCTCGAACCTGCTTTGAACGGCAGGCGCGCAGGCGTCGATAATCACTATCGAGCACAGCGATTTCCATCATGCCACCGTGGCCAATAACCTCAGTTCATCGCTTTGACAGGCCCACGGAATCATCCCGATGAACACCACCGCCCGCCTCCTCCTCGCAGCCTTGGCCATCGCCGTGCTGAGCGGTTGCGCCAGCCATCCTGAGCTACGCCCCTACAGCGCCGAGGAAGCCCGTCAGCTGCAACTCGAGGCATTGCAACGCCAGGGCCTGAGCCAGGAAGAGTACGAACGGCGCAAACTGGCCGTGGTGCGCGCCGATCACCAGCAAGCCGTGACCGACGCAGCCAGGGCCACGACCGCGATCAGCGGTTGACCTCGACCTCCTCCAGGAACGCCAACAGGTGCTCGTTGAACGACACCGGCGCTTCCTCCATGACGAAGTGCCCGCAACCTGGCAGGATCACCCCGCGCACCGAATCGGCATGCCCCTGCAGCGTTCGCAGCGGCGCATCGCCCGTGGCGTGCTCGGCACCGATCGCCAGCACCGGCATGGGCAGCGCACGCCTGGCGCGCTCGCGGTTCTGCCTGATGGTCTCGGGGATCGCCCGGTAATAGGCGAAGCCCGCCCGCATCCCGCCCGGCGAGGCGTAGGCACGGATATAGACATCCGCCGCCACCGCATGCCGATGGATCGCCCAGCGGTCGAACATGAAGTTGAGGTAGCCCTCCTCGCGCCCGGCGATCAGGAACTCCGGCAGATCGCGCACCTGGTTGAACAGGAAGTGCCAGAGGAAGATGTTGTCCTGCGGCGCCACGAAGATCGACGGCGCCTCGGCAAGCCCGGGGATCACCGCTTCGGCCACCGTCAACGAACGCACCGCCTGTGGTCGATCACTGGCCAGGGCATAGGCCACCCACATGCCCACATCGTGACCGACCAGGTGATAGCGCTCATGCCCCAGATGGGTCATCGCAGCGTGCAGCACACCGGCGACGTTACCGGTGTCGTAGCCCTGCTCGGGGCGGTCCGAGTCCCCCAGGCCCGGCGGATCGATGGCGATGGCACGGAACCCGCGCGCGGCCAGGATCGGCAGCACATGGCGCCAGGCGTACCAGGTCTGCGGCCAGCCCGGCACCAGCAGCACCGGCTCGCCGGCACCGGCCACGACACAGTGGATGCGCTGTCCCTGTACCTGCACATAGACATGCTCGAAGGCGTCAGCCAAAGACTCGACGGCCAGGTTCATACCCGAGCCCCCGTGTCGATGCCCAGCATGCGCTGGATCTGATGGGCGTCGATCGGTGCGCCGGCGAAATCGTCGAACACCTGGTCCGTGACCCGGATGATATGGCGGTTGATGAACTCGACGCCTTCACGGGCACCATCCTCCTGATGCTTCAGGCAGCATTCCCATTCCAGGGTTGCCCACCCCGCGAAGTCGTACTGCGCCAGCCGCGAGAAGATGGCCTTGAAGTCCACTTGCCCGTCACCCAGCGAACGGAAGCGTCCGGCACGTTCGGTCCAGTCGCTGTAGCCGCCATACACGCCCTGCCGACCGCTCGGATTGAACTCGGCGTCCTTGACGTGAAACATGCGGATCAATGGGTGATAGAGATCCAGATAGGCCAGGTAGTCGAGTTGCTGCAGCACAAAATGGCTGGGGTCGAAGAGAATGCGGCAACGCACGTGCTCACCCACCAGGGCATGGAAACGCTCGAAGCTGGTGCCGTCGTGCAGGTCCTCGGCAGGGTGGATCTCGAAGCACAGGTTGACGCCCTGTTCGTCACAGCAGTCGAGTATCGGCCGCCAACGCCGCGCCAGCTCTTCGAAGGCAGCCTCGACCAGGCCCTGGGGACGCTGCGGGAACGGGAACAGGTAGGGCCAGGCCAGCGCGCCAGAAAAGGTCCCCATGTCCTCAAGGCCCAGGTTGCGGCTGGCCCGAGCCGCCAGTGTCATCTGCTCGATCGCCCAGGCGGTGCGTTCTGCCGGCCGTCCGGCCAGCGCGGCCGGGGCGAAGGCATCGCACATCGAGTCGTACGCGGGATGGACCGCGACCAGTTGGCCGATCATGTGGGTGGTCAGCTCGCTGACCTGCAAGCCGCGCTCGGCCAGCCGCCCCTTGATTTCATCGCAGTACCCCGTGCTCTGCGCGGCCAGTTCCAGGTCGAACAACCGGGCGTCCCAGGCCGGGATCTGCAGCCCCTTGAAGCCCAGCCGCCCCGCCCAGTCGGCAATGCTGTCCAGGCTGTCGAACGGCGGCGTATCACTGCTGAACTGCGCGAGGTGAAGACTAGGGCCTTTGAGTGTTCGCATGATGTCACCTCATTGTTTGTTGATCGACAAACAATAGGATCGAATGGCGCTACCCGTCAATCGCAAATTGGCTAGAATGCGCGTTTGACGTAATCAGGCAGGCGAGCGATGGCAGGGCGACCTCGGGAATTCGACAAGCAACAGGCGCTGCGCAAGGCGATGCGGCTGTTCTGGGAGCATGGCTACGAGGGCACTTCGATGTCGGCCCTGGTTTCCACCCTGGGCATCGCTTCCGCGCGCATCTACGCGGCCTTTGGCAGCAAGCAGCAGCTGTTCGAGGAGGCCGTAGCTCTGTATGAATCGGCCGAGGGCGGTTTCGCCGACCGCGCCCTGGCACTGCCAGATATCCACCAGGCCCTGGCGCTGATGCTCGAGGCCGCCATCAGCACCTACACCCGCGTCGACGAACCCCGCGGCTGCCTGGTGGTCAGCGCCGCCAGCGGCGTGGCGCCGGACAACCTGGGGGTCCAGCAATGGTTGGCCGGGCACCGCCGGCAGCGTACCGAGTCGATCATCAGCCGCCTGCGCGAAGCCCGTGACCAGGGGCAGTTGCCAGCCGAGACGCAGGTCGAGGCTCTCGGCCACTTCTATGCCACCTTTCTCCACGGCATCTCCGTGCAAGCCCGCGATGGCGTGCCGGGCGAGGACCTGCGCGGCGCCAGCCGCCAGGCACTGGCCCTGCTTCCGAACAGGCAACCTTGACCTTATCGTCGCCCAGGCAAAGCTGTTAGCCTTGCACTGTTCAGGTCACCACGGACAGCCCATGGCCAACCACAAGATCGAAATCCGCCGGCGCAACGTCGAAAAGATCCTGCAAGCCGCCGAGCAGGTGTTCGCCGACAAGGGCTACGCCGCCACCTCCATGGGCGATATCGCCGAACGGGCGCAGTTGCCGCGCTCCAACCTGCATTACTACTTCAGCACCAAGGACGACCTGTACCGCGCCGTGCTGCAGGACCTGCTGGATGTCTGGAAGCAGGATGCCTTGTGCTTCGAGCACTTCGACGACCCGCGGGTGGTACTGACCAGCTACATCCGCGCCAAGATGGGCCATTCGCGCTCACGGCCCCTGGGCTCGAAGATCTGGGCCGAGGAAATGCTCCATGGCGCCCCGCTGCTCGCACCCAGCCTGGACGAAATACTGGTGCCCTGGGCACAGCTCAAGCAAGCGAAGATCCGCAGTTGGGTCGAGGACGGACGCATCCTGCCGGTGGAGCCGTCGGCGCTGCTGTACATGATCTGGGCGGCGACCCAGCACTACGCCGACTTCGGTTTCCAGGTCACCCTGCTCAATGACGGTGAAGCGCTGTCGGACATGGCGTTCGAGCAAGCGGTACAGACCGTGACCGGCGTCATCCTGCGTGGCATCGGCCTGGAGCCGTGAGCCGCGCCCTCAGTGGCCCAGGTGCTCGCATAGGAAGTCGATGAACACCCGGGTCTTGTGCGGCACATGGCTGCTGTTCGGGTACACCACGCTGATCGGCTGCCTCGGCAGGCTGTAGCCTGGCAGCACCCGACGCAATGTGCCATCGGCCAGGTCCTGCTCGACCAGCCAGGCCGGCAGCACCGCCACGCCCAACCCGGCACAGGCCATCGCCCGGATGGCATGGGACGCATTGGACTGGTACGCAGCACGGCCGGCAACGCTTGCACTCCCCGCCTGCGCACTGTGCAAGGTCCATGCGGTCGGGCTCTGCAGGTTGCTGTTGGCAATCCAGGGTGTGTCCGCCAGTTCCTCGGGCCGTTCGATGGCATGGCGGGCAAGAAAGGCCGGGGCAGCCACCAGCACAATGTCGTACTCGGCCAGCTGGCGACTGCGTAGGTTCGAGTCCGGCAACGCGCCAAGGCGCACCACCAGATCGAGCCGCTCGGCAATCAGGTCGCTGAGCGAGGAATCGGTGTCGTAGCTGATCGACAACGCCGGGTAACGCTCGGCGAACAGCGGGATCAGCGGCAGGATGAAACGCTCGCCGTACTCCCCGGTGGTGCTGATGCGCAGCTTGCCCGCTAGGCCGTTGTGCCGGCGCAGCACACTGTCGAAGGCGCCTTCGACATCGCTGACGATCACCTTGAAATCATCGTAGAAACCCTGGCCGGTTTCGGTCGGCGCGATGGCGCGGGTGCTGCGCGCCAGCAGCGTCACCCCCAGGGCCTGCTCCAGTGCCTTGACGTGCTGGCTGGCCATGGCCTTGCTGATGCCGAGAAAGTCCGCCGCCTTGGTGAAGGAGCCGAAGTCGACCACCGCCAGAAACGTCTGCACCCGGTTGAGCTGGGTGTGGAGGGCCGTGCGCAGCATTGTTCATTTCCATCAAACAGAGTTTCAAGGGTAGCGACATCGACAGGGCCAGTCCACGCACCTAGTCTGCGCACCGAAAAGGAGTGGCAATGGCGTACCGGTATCGCGTGGCAACGATCTTCCTGATGGGGTTCTTCATCGACTGCATCAACCTGTTCATGCCGACCGTGGCGTTGCCGCGGATCGCCGCCGAGTTCGCCATTGGCAACGCCAGCAGCGCGTGGGTTGGCAACGCCTACATGCTCGGGCTGACCCTGGCCGTGCCGGTGAGTACCTGGCTGGCCAATCGCTGGGGCGCGCGACGGCTGTTGAGCACCGCCATGCTGGCGTTCAGCGTGGCAGTGTGGGGCTGCGGCGAGGCGCAGAGTTTCGCCGCGTTGATTGCCTGGCGCCTGGCCCAGGGCATGGCCGGTGGCTTGCTGATCCCCGTGGGGCAGGCGCTGACCTTCGAGCGCTTCCACGGCCCGGAGCGCGCCCGCGTGTCCACCCTGGTGATGGCCGTGGCGCTGCTGGCGCCGGCGCTGTCACCCACCCTTGGCGGGATGATCGTCGACCATGGCCGCTGGCCGTGGGTCTTCCACAGCAACATTCCGCTGGCCCTGCTGACGGCGGCACTGGCCTGGGCCTGGCTTGACCAGACACCGGGCCCGGCAGCGCCGCGCCCGGATTTCAAGGGATTGCTGCTGGTCAGCGCCGCCCTCGCCTGCCTGCTGCTGGGCCTGTCGCTGTATGGTGCCGGACATGGCGCCCTGCTGGCCATCGCCTGCCTGCTGGCGGGTGGGTCCTGCGCCCTGCTGTACCGCGCCCACTACCAGCGCGCGGCGGCAGGCATCGTCGAGCTGAAGCTGCTCACCAGCCCGCGCCTGCGAGTCTCGATGCAGGTCTACCATGCGATCCCCGGGGTGTTCACCGGGGTCAACCTATTGAACATCTTCTATCTGCAGGATGTGCTGCAACTGAGCGCCCAGGCCACCGGCCTGTTCATGCTGCTCTACGCCGCCGGGGCCTTCGCCGCCATGCTGCTGGCCGGCCGCCTGTACAACCGCGTCGGTGCCGCCCGCCTGTTGCTGCTCGGCATGCTCCTGCACAGCCTGGGTATCTGCCTGCTGGTCATGGTCGACGCCCCGACGGACAACGCCGTACTGATGGCGGCCTACGGCCTCATGGGCATCGGCGGCGGCATCGGCGCCAATACCGCCCAGACCACCGCGCTGCTCGACTTCAGCGGCGAGCGGATGCAGCAGGCCAGCGTGCTGTGGAACCTCAATCGACAGATGGCCTTCAGCGTCGGCGCCGCCTTGCTGCTGATGATCTTCAACCTGTTGCTGGTGGGCCTGAGTCCGCCCGCAGCCTATCACCTGACCTTCGCCCTGGCCGCGCTGCTGGGGCTGGCGCCGTTACTGTCACTCAACACACTGCCCAAGGAGAACCACGCCCATGCCTGAACACGCGATTGCCCGCGCCGAACGCAGCATTCATCACGTCCACGAACTGATCCAGATGGTATTCACCCGCCCGGTGGCCGAGACCCAATCGGTGCTCGGCGGGCTGATGGCGGTGTTCGCCGACGATTTCAGCATGGTTGGCACGACAGGCACGCAGGTGACCCGCCAGCAGGTCGAGCGATTGTTCAAGGAGGCTGCCGGGACAAGGCCTGGTCTGCTGATCACCGTCGACGATGTGCAAGTGGTGTGGCAGGCCGGGGTGAATGTGGCGGTGCGCTACAAGGAAACCCACCATTCGCAGGGCATGGCGCAGGCGCGCTGGTCGCTGGCATTACTCGAATGCAGTGACCGCGGGGTGGTGTGGCGCTGCCTGCATGAAACCACTATTGCCTAAGCGATTGCGCACCTGCGCCGATCAACCAGACAAGGACTGCTCCACAGCACCATGGGTGCGCTCGAACTGCAACGGTGTCACCGTGACATGGCCACGCGCCAGTTCCGCCATTTCGCTGCCGGGCTCATCCTCGGTACGGTGATTGTTCAGCTGCAGCCAGTGATACTCGAAGTGCCGCGGGTCCACCTCGGTACGCACCGATATGCTGTTCAACGGCCCGAGGCCCTGGCGCGTCACCTTCAACGGCCGGACGGCCTCCAGGGCACAGTCAGGGAAGTTGACGTTGAGGCAGGCATCGGCCGGCCATGGCATGTCCAGCACAGCGAGAATCACCTCGGGCGCCAGGTTCAGCCCGATGTTCCAAGGCACCGCTTCGCGGTCGCTGTAGGCCTGGCTCAGGGCGATCGAGCGCACTCCCAGCAGCAACCCGGTCATCGCCGCGCCGACCGTTCCGGAGAACACTGTTTCAGTGCCCAGGTTCGCGCCACGATTGATACCGGATAGCACCAGGTCGGGCCTTGCGTCCTTGAGCAGGTGCCCCAGCGCCAGCGCCACGCAGTCGCCCGGCGTGCCGGTGACGGCGAAGCGCCGCTCGCCATGACTGCTCACCCGCAGCGGCGCGTGCAGGCTCAGCGAGTGCGAGGTGCCGCTCTGGTCGCGGTGTGGAGCCACCACCCACACCTCCCTGGCCAGCCGTGCCGCCACCTGTTCCAGCACGGCCAGGCCGGGTGCGTCGATGCCATCGTCGTTGGTCAGCAGAATGCGTTCGAATCGGTAGGTCATGGTTCATCCTGTGAAGTTGCCGGTCAAAGGTGCCCCGGCAACGATAGCTCAGACATGCTCCTCCACACGCCCGACCGCGCGCACGCCGTGCTTCCAGTCGAGCCCATCGGCACAGCTGGCGGCGTGGCGGCCATTGATCTCCAGCGCGGAGGTGAAGAAGAACTGGCCGACTGTCAGTTCGCCCACCGCATGGATCTGCCGGGAGCTGCCGGTCCGGCCCTGCACGCGATAAGTCGTCGGATCGATGCAGATTCCCCCCTGTGGATGGCGGGTGACCGTGCCATTGTCGAGCAAGGTAGCCAGCAACGGCGAGTCGAGCAGGTCGGCGTCGCGCGGAGAACCGATGGCATGGATCAGCCGGTCGTAGACATGGCGCCAACCGCTGCCTTGCAGGACCAGCCCGTCGTCGCCGCGCTGCGCTGCGGCGAACGGACCGGCGACGAACTCCAGCTGGCCACTGCGCAGGTAGCTGAGGATCTTGCGTGCATTCTGCGCCGGGATGGAAACCCGATAGGCCATGAAGAAGCTGAAGTACTCACGCAGGAAGCGCGCCTGCGCGGCGTCGTCCAGTGCCTGCCAGATGTCCTCGACGAAAGCGTTGGTGGCATAGAGGATCGCCTGCCAGGTCCGTGGTGAACGGGCATGCTCGAGCTCACCCTCGATGAAAGCGGCGATATCGGCCGGCGGCGCGGGCATGGGGATGACCGCGCTGGCCTTGCCCGGCTCCTGGAAAGCCAGCTCCTTGCGGAACAGGCCGACCAGGTCGCTGATCTGCAGACGGCCGTTCTGCGCCACCAGCGCCTGGAGGCCTTCGCGGGTCAGGTAACGCAGCGTGACCGGCTCCTGGGTGCCCCGCACCACGGGAAAGTAGCCACTGCGCGAATGCATGCGGATGGGGCCTCGATGCCCCCGCTCGATCAGCGCAATGACGGTGTCGATGGCGCTCAGCCGCGCGCCGACCACCGCCACCCGCTCGTGGGGCGCCACCACGCGCAGCAGACGGGAAACCGGATACGGTGTGTCCACAATCCGTGGGTCGCCAGACGATTCCGGCTTCTTGCCCAACGGGCCACAGCACAGCACGACCTTGCCGGTCGGCAGGCTGAGGCCGCAGCGGGTACGCAGGGTCTCCACGCCATCGATCAGGTCGATCGCGCACACCTCCGCATGCAATTGCACCAGTTGGCAGCCCAGGGTCGCACCGCGCAGCACGATCTGCTTGAGCTGATGCTGCAAGTAGATGCCGAACAGGGCCCGAGGCGCGAAACCGTCCGCCTCGGGACGAAAATCGGGGTACGCGCGGCGCCAGGCCTGCGGGCTCTGCTGCAACCACTGCAGGAAATGCCCTGGCAGATGCGGGTATGGCGTGATGAGGCCGGTCCTGGTGTTGAGCAGGTTGCTCTCCAGGTCGGCCTCGTAGGCCGCGCCGCGGCCGAAATCATCCCGTTTTTCGAACAGGTGGATGACGCCGGCCGGCGCGCTGCCGGCGGCCACACGATCCAGATGGCGTTGCAGGAAAGCGATGGCCGTCGCGCCGCAGCCGACGATTGCAAAGGTGTTTCTCATCATCATGCGTCCCTCTCCAGAAATGCTTCCCTGCTTACAGATCCCGCCCCGACCTCAGGCGAGCTCACCGAGGAATGCCCGGATGCGCTCGGCACCCGCCAGGACCTTGCCGAGCTCGCCGGAGTAGGACAACCGTGCGTGCCCTGCTGCGCCGAAGAAGCTTCCGGGAATCAGGGCAACACCAAAGTCCCGGAGCAGGACGTCGCAGAACGACTCGTCATCGTCGATTGTTGTTCCCCGGAACGACCGGCCCAGCGCCTGGCCGATATCGAGAAACAGGTAGAACGCCCCGGCGGGCTCGCAAAAGCTCAGCAACGGCGCGCCACGCAGCACTTCGAGCAAGGCCTGGCGCTGCCCCGCAAGGCGCTGTCGAGCAGCAATGGAGAACGCCTGGTCGCCCTCCAGCGCCGCTGTGGCCGCTGCCGCCGCGGGGGCCGGCAGGTTGGAGATCGAGTTGGAGTTGAGCGTGGTGACCGCATCGGCGATGCGCCGATCCGCCGCCAACAGGCCGACCCGCCACCCCGGCATGCCATACAGCTTGGAAACGCTGTCGATCTTGATGATGCGCCCGGCAAGGTCAGGCGCCACCGTCAGCAGGTCGGGACAGCTGTCCATGCCGTAGACGAAGCGCTGATAGACGTCATCGCAGATGATCCAGACATCATGCCGGCGCAGCACCTGTGCCAGGCCTTCGAGTTCCTCGGTCGAATACACGGCGCCCGTAGGATTGCCGGGTGAATTCAACAGCACCACCCGCACTTGGTCGTCCAGAGCCTGCTCGAGCGCCCGGGCAGACATCTTGTAACCGCTCTGCGCGGTGCAGTGCACATCGACGACACCGGCCCCGACCAGCTCGGCGATATCGAAATAGGTCGGCCAGCACGGAGTCGACACCAGCAGTTTGTCTCCCGGCTGGATGATCGCCCGCAGCACGCTGAACAACAGGTGCTTGGCGCCGAGGCCGGCGACCAGATTGCTTTCGTCGAAATGCGCATGGCCCAGGCGTCGCAGGTAGCCCAGGTAGGCCTTGAGCAATGCCGGGTCACCACGGCTGGCGCCATAGCCACCGGTGTCCTCGTGGGCCGCGCGCACCGCCGCCTCGACGATGTGTGGCGCCGGCAGGAAACCCGGTACGCCGACCCCCAGGTCGATGACCGGCTGCGGGGTTTCCCTGACCTTCTGGGCCACCCCGAGGATCGGACAGAATCGAGCGAATTCCAGGTCTGGTGAAAGCGAAGGCATGCAGGATTCTCCAGAAGTCCGTTTCAGGCGGCGCGCACGGCCATGCGGCCACGCGCCATGAGCGCGGCCATATGGGTGGCCGTCGCGGTGATGATGTCGAGATTGCCGGCACTCGGATCGAGGTAGTCGCCCGCCCCCTCGACCCGCACCATGGTGAACAGGCGACCTTCGCTGTAGTGCAGGTCGACGATCACCTCGTAGCCGGGCACGGCCTCGCGTACCAGCGCCACGGCCCGCTCCACCTCGCGGCGGGTGGCGGCCAGGTCGGCCTGGGCGATGAGAGCCGACACCGCCGTCTGCATGTAGACATTGGGCTTGGCCGGGTTGATGTTGAGGATCGCCTTGACCTGCTCGCAGCCGGTGAAACGTCGCAGCGCCTGTTCGGTGGTGGTGATGTAGTTGCTCAGGTTGCGTCGGGTGGCCGGCCCCGCGCTTTCGGCGCTGATCGACGACACCACCTCGATGTAGCGCACCCCCGGGTTGGCCCGGGCGATGGCGGCGGCCAACGGGATCGAGGCCTGGCCACCACAAGTGATCATGTTGACGTTGCTCGCTCCGGTCAGCTCCAGGCCGTTGAGCGAAGGCACGCACAATTGGCCCAGGGCCGCCGGGGTGAGGTTGATGATCACCTTGCCGGCCTCGATCAGGCGCGGCGCATGGTGCTCATGGTCGGCGGCCGAGGTGGCGTCGAACACCAGGTCGAACTCGCCGATTCGGGCGAACAGACCGTCGATACCGTCGGCGGTGATGGCGACCCCGCGCTCACGGGCGAAGGCAAGGCCCGCGGAGTGTGGGGAGCGTCCGGCGACCAGCGTGCAGTCCAGGTCCGGGTGTGCCAGGACCTTGCACAGGATGTCGCAGCCAATGTTGCCGCTGCCGATGATGGCGGTTTTCAGGGACATGAACGCACTCCAGAGTCAGGCAACGGAAGGTTGCGAAAGGCGGCTGGCCACCGAGATGATCAGGTCTTCCTGGCCGGCTACGGCATTGCACTGGGCCAGGGCTTCATAGATTCGCCGCGGTTCGACGCCGAACTCACTGGCGGCGCGCGCGACATGTTTCTCGAACCCGCTGCACACACCGTACAGGCCGCTGATCAGGTTGGCGGTCTTGACGACCGTGGCGGTGCTGACCGGGGCGATGCTCTCCAACTGCTCGATGGCGCGACACAAGGCGAAGATGTCCACGCCGGTGCCGAAGCGGTAGCGTTCAAGCACAGCGCACAGGGTCTCCAGTTGGGTGTTGCCGGCACCGGCGCCGAAGCCACGCATGCAACCGTCGACGATGGTCGCCCCGGCCTGGACCGCGGCCAGCGAGTTGGCGATGGCCAGGCCCAGGTTGTTGTGGCCATGGAAGCCCAGCGGAATCGACAGCTCGTTGCTGAGCAAGGCAATGCGCTCACGGGTGCTGTCCGGATCGAGGTGCCCCGCCGAATCCATCAGCACGATGGCGTTGGCACCATAGCCCTGTTGTTTCGTCGCCTCCTCGAGCAAGCGCTCGGGGCTGGCCATGTGGCACATCATCAGTACGCCATGCACATAGGCGCCATTGGCACGGGCATGCTCGATATAGCTTTCGGTCACGCTCGCCTCGGTGCAATGGGAGGCGATACGCAACACCTCGACACCGATCCGCAGCGCGGTATCGATATCGCCGAGCCTGGCGAAGCCTGGAATCATGTGGATGCCCAGGCGCGTGCGGCTGAGGTTGGCGCGTGCGGTCTCGAGCATCTCGGTGTCGGCGTGGCGGGCCAGGCCCAGTTGCAGGGAGGATGCCCCCAGGCCGTTACCGTGGCCCACCTCGACCACGCTCAGGCCGCAGCCGTCGACTGCACGGCAATAGGCGGCGATGTCCTCCAGGCTCAACGAATGGGAGACGGCATGGTTGCCGTCGCGCAGGGTCGGATCATGAATGGCGATTGCAGCGGTCATCGAGATCGAGTCCTTGTGATCGAAGGTTCAGTTGCGCGGTGTGTCGGTAACCGGTTCGGGCTGGAGCAGCCGCTTGGGCAGGAATGCCGGGGAGATATGAATGATCGACATGCGCACCACGTGGTTGAGCATGACGAAGGCCGGATCGAGTTTGAGCAACAGGGCTGCCGCAGTCATGACCTCGACCCCGCCCGGCACCCAGGACATGAACAGCGCCAGGAAGGGTTTGCCGGTGAGTTGGGCGGCGAGCGCGGCTACCAGCACGGTGGTGCAGAAGGTCAGCGTGGTCACCACCAGGCCTGCACGCACGTATCGCAGTACGTCGCCCAGGGTGATGTCGCGCAAGCGGATGCCGATCAAGCCGCCCAGCAGGATCAACGCCACCATCGCCACCGGGTCGGGCACATGCAGGTTGACCGAAGGCATGCCGATGTTGACCGCGGCCGCACAGACCAAGCCGGTAAGCATGTACGGCGCGGGCACATCGAAGCGCTCCAGCAGATAGCCGGCGGCAACCGCGACCAGCGCCACCGGGACGATCCGCAGGTAGTCGCCCAGGGTGCCGGTGGCCGGCGCCGCACTGTCGCCATGCCCGCCTGCGATCAGCGTCACCACCAGCAACAGCGCCAACAGCCGGACGATATGCACGAAGGCGATGCGTCCTGAGGCCGGCCCCTGCTCCCCCGACACCGTCATTACCGCCGCCATGGCACCGGGAATGGCACTGAGCAGGCTTTCGATATGGCCCCACTTCTCCATGCGGCGCAGCCAGTTGTAGCCCACCAGGATCTGTGTGGTCATGCACACCAGCAGCCCGAGCAGAATGCTGAAGTCAGTGAGCTCGTGCATCATCGAAGCAGTGACCGTGGAGCCGACACTGATGCCCAGCAGCAATTGCACGGTGGCCACGAACGGGAACGGCATGCGCATGCGCACGCCCCACTTGCTCAAGGCGGTGACCGCACAAATGGCGCCGATCAGCTCGCCCAGCGGCAGGCCACTGAGAAATCCGATCCAGGCGCCGAAGGCCGCTACGGGAATGGGAACAAGGCTTTCTATCAAGGGTTTCATGGCTGGCTCACCTGTCTGCGAACCGACGCCCCCTTTACCGGAGGGCGTCGGCAATGAAGGAAAAAATCGAACGAGGTCAGGCTCAGGCCGGGGTGGCGGCTTCGATGCCGGCCCAATCGCAGCTGTCATGGAACCAGCGCTCCACCTCGGCGAGCCGCAGTTGCAGTTCGCGCTCGTCACGCCCCGCGACGATGGCGTTGAAGATTTCCGAGTTGGTGAACTCCATCGAACGGTAGGTGGTCATCCGGCTTGCCGAGATGCGGTGCTCCAGCACGTCGTCGAGCGCGCACTCGGTCGGCACGTCGCGCAGCAGGCCTACCCGTGGCGGAATACTGATATGCCCGACCATCTGTCGCGGCTCGCTCATCGCCGCCGGACGATAGTCCGGGTCGCGCAGCGCCCGCAGGAATGCCATGCGCGGGTCGAGGCCCCAGGCATGGGTGATCTCCTGATTGAAGAACACCCCGCCCAGACGCGAGGCGATCTCGCACAGGACGATCTCGTCCTGCTGGTCGACAAACAATTCCAGGTGGAAAAGCATGGTCGGCTCGGAGGGCAGCACATCCTCGACCAGCGTCCGCGCATAGCGCACCAGACGATCGCGCATCGGGTTGCCGGCATCGAGCATGTGCAGGTCGTGGGACTTGCCGCCGAGAAAATCCAGCGCCGAGGTCATCACCCGCACCGGTGACACCAGGATCGGCTTGCCGTCGATGTACAAGCCGTTGACGATGTAATGACTGCCGCGCACGAAGCGTTCGATCATCAGATTGTGAAAGGTGGTCGATGGTTGCCGGGCCAGCCACGTGCGCAACTGGGCCAGGTCGCGAAGAACTTCCACACCGTTGGAGCCACGTCCGTCGCGCGGCTTGACCACCACCGGAAAACCGTGCGCCTCGCTGAAACGCAGGGCTTCGGTGGCATGGGGCAGCGGTGCCATCTCGGCGATCTTCAGGCCACGGTCGTGGGTACGCTGTTTCATGAAGAACTTGTCGCGGTAGAACATCGCCCGCCCCTCTGCCCCCGTGCTGACACCGAGGCGGTCGTTGATCCGTGCGACCCGCAGCACATCGATCTCGGCCAGGGCCACGCACAACGGCGCCGTCAATTCGCGGGCCAGCTCATGCACATCCACTTCGACCAGGGCATTGTCGTTGAAGTTGTCGAACAGCCGGTATGCCACCTGCTCGCCGAGGTGCGTGGTGATTTCCCGGGCCCGGGAGCTGCAGCTCAGCAGCAACCCTCCCTCGCCCAGCGCGGCGGCCCAGCTGGCTGCGTCGTGCTGGAGAATGATCTTCGGCGGGCAGAAAACGATGAGCTGCATAAGGCGTTCCTTGCATGACGACATTGTCGTGAATATCCCCCGATCAGGGGGCGATTGATCTGGATTCTGCAAATCAAACCAGAGGAAATGCCAATACCGATTCGGTCGCCATTGATACTTGCAAGGTCAAGATGCTGCGAGGCCCATCAGCCTCGTCAGCGCTGCCGGCATACCGCACATCGGCCAAGTAACAGGATGTTTCGAAGACAACGCAGCAAAAGCATCCCAGCCCTCTCGTCAAGCTTTCCCGCTGCCTTATATGATGGGCCGGAAATTGGATCCAATGGTATTTCCGACCGACTGACTGACACCTCAAGGACGAAGATGATGGACCTACGTCGCCTAAGCTGTTTTCTGCTGGTCAGCGAGGAATTGCACTTTGGTCGGGCCGCGGCGCGGCTGCACATGGCTCAGCCGCCATTGACCCGGCAGATATCGGCGTTGGAAAGCGAATTGGGCTTTCGCCTGTTCGATCGCAGCACACGCAATGTCAAGCTCACCGCCGAGGGGCGGCAATTTCTGCCATATGCCCGCTCGGTACTGGAGCAGGTCGACCTGACCACCGCCATCAGCGCCAAGCTGGCAGCCGGAGCTGCCGGACACTTGGCGCTGGGGCATGCCAGCTCGATCGCCCTGTCGGAAGTATTCAGCCACTCCATCCAGGCATTCTGCTCGGCCAATCCGGATGTGCAGCTGACTGCGGAGGAAGGCGCCTCAAGCACCCTGTTGCCACAACTCGTCGAGGGCCGCCTGGACATCGCCATGAGCCGCCTGCCGCCCCCCGACGACGATGCGCGGGTACAGGTGTTGAGCTTGGGCAGCGAGCCGCTAGTGGCAGCCGTGGCCAGCGCCAATCCCCTCGCCCGCCGGCAACAGGTGAGCCTGGCCGAGCTGAGTGCCTACCCGCTGATCACCTTCCCCAGCGACTACGGCTCGGGTCTGTACGAGATCCTGGACCCACTCTACCGCCGGCATGGCGTGCGGCCCCGCCTGGGGCCTGCCGGAAGGCAGATCACCTCGATCATCGCCCTGGTGGCCGCGGGCCGCGGCGTCGCGGTGGTACCGCACTGCACGCGGAACCTGGGCAGGCATGACGTTACCTACCTGCCCCTGGCCGAACCCGAGGCCTGCGCGCCGTTGCTGGTGCTGACCCGCCGGCATGATCGCAGCCCGCTGGTGCAGGCGTTCCTCGAGATGATCGGGCAGACCCCGCACGCCGGCCTGTACGGCTAGACGAAAACTTCGGAGCGCTGCGTGAGGCCGGCCTCCCTCCGCCCTCAACCCGCCTCGCGATAGGGATTGCGCGGATCCTGCGTCCAGTTCATGTACGGCTTGCCAGTGTCCTGCGCCACCATCTCGATGCAACCCTCCACCGGGCAGGTGATCTGGCACAGGTTGCAGCCCACGCACTCGGCCTCGATCACACTGTAGGCGTGGGTGCCGTCGGCCTTCAGGGCGCTGGCGATGGCCTGGTGCGAGGTGTCCTCGCAGGCGATGTGGCAACGCCCGCAGCCGATGCAGGCGTCCTGGTCGATCTGCGCCACCGACTTGTAGTTGATATCCAGGTACTTCCAGTCGGTGGTGTGCCCCACGGCCTGGCCACGGAACGCCTCGAGGCTGCGGTGGCCATGCTGGTCCATCCAGCGCGCCAGGCCATCCTGCATGTCTTCGACGATGCGAAATCCATGCAGCATCGCTGCAGTGCACACCTGCACCGCGCCGCTGCCCAGGGCGATGAACTCGGCGGCGTCACGCCAGGTGCCGATACCGCCTATGCCGCAGATCGGCAGACCATGGGTCTCGGGGTCGCGGGCGATCTCGGCGACCATGTTCAGGGCGATCGGCTTGACCGCCGACCCGCAGTAGCCGCCATGGGTGCTCTGGTCGCCGACGATCGGGTGGGCGACCATGCGGTCGAGGTCGACGCTGGTGATCGAGTTGATCGTGTTGATCAGCGACACCGCGTCCGCCCCACCGCGGTGGGCGGCCCGCGCCGACTGGCGGATGTCGGTGATATTGGGGGTGAGCTTGACGATCACCGGCAGGGTGCAATGGGTCTTGCACCAGCGGGTGACCATTTCCACATACTCGGGCACCTGGCCGACGGCGGCGCCCATGCCGCGCTCGGGCATGCCGTGGGGGCAGCCGAAGTTGAGCTCGATGCCGTCGGCGCCAGTGGCCTCCACCAACGGCAGGATGAACTTCCACGACTCCTCGACGCAGGGCACCATCAGCGACACGATCAGCGCCCGGTCGGGCCAGTCCTTCTTCACCTGGGTGATCTCGCGCAGGTTGATCTCCAGCGAACGGTCGGTGATCAGCTCGATGTTGTTGATGCCCTGCACCTGGCGGTTGGCGCCGTAGTGCGCCGAGTAGCGCGACGACACGTTGACCGCCGCCGGGTCCTCGCCGAGGGTCTTCCACACTACGCCGCCCCAGCCTGCCTCGAAGGCGCGGACCACGTTGTAGGCCTTGTCGGTAGGGGGCGCGGAGGCCAACCAGAATGGATTGGGTGCCTTGATGCCGGCGAATACGATGGACAGGTCGGCCATTTACGCAGCCTCCACGTTGAGCATGAGTTGGGCATGGATGGCTTCGGCGGCCAGCTTGCCATGTTGCACGGCCTGGACGGTGAGGTCCTGGCCCAGCGCGGTGCAGTCACCGCCGGCATAGATGCCGGGGATGGAAGTGCGCATGTGCGCGTCCACCTGGATGCGCTCGCCGTCGCGGGCCAGTTGCGCCGCCAGCGGATCGCCGAGGCTTTGCTCATCGAAACGCTGGCCGATGGCCTTGAAGATTGCGTCGGCGGCCAGCTCGAAGGTTTCGCCGGTATCGCCCAGGCGTCCGTCGATCAATTGCGTGCGCGCGAAGCGCATGCCGCGCACGCGCCCGGCATCATCCAGCAGCACGGCATCGGGCCGGGCCCAGGTGTGCAGACGTACCTGGTTGTGCTTGGCGATTTCCTGTTCGTGACCGGTGGCGCCCATGTCGGCCTCGCCGCGGCGATACACCAGGTTGACGTCGCGGGCGCCCAGACGGCTCATCTGCACGGCCATGTCGATGGCGGTGTTGCCGGCGCCGAGCACCAGGCAGCGGTCAGCCAGCGGCAGCTGGGCGAGGTCGTCGGCCTGGCGCAATTCGCGGATATAGTCGGTGGCAGCGAGCAGGCCCGGCGCGTCTTCGTCCGCCAGGCCCAGCTGGCGCACGGCCCCCAGGCCCAGGCCGAGGAACACCGCGTCGTACTGGCCATGCAGCTCGGCCAGCGACAGGTTGCCGCCCAGGCGCTGGCCATGGCGGATCTCGATCCCGCCGATGCCAAGCAGGAACTCCACTTCGCGCTGGGCGTAGTCGTCCACCAGCTTATAGCGGGCGATGCCGTATTCGTTGAGACCGCCGGCCTTTTCCCGCGCCTCGAAGATCACCACGTCGTGGCCGTGCATGGCCAGCCGGTGCGCGCACGACAACCCGGCGGGGCCGGCGCCGACCACCGCGATGCGCTTGCCGCTGGCCGGCGAGCGCTGGAACGGATGCTCGGTGAAGCCGGCATGCTCCAGGGCGTAGCGCTGCAATTGGCCGATCAGCACCGGGGCGCACTCCTGGGCGTTGTTGCGCACGCAGGCTTGCTGGCAAAGGATCTCCGTGGGGCAGACCCGGGCACAGCTGCCGCCGAGGATGTTGGCCGAGAGAATGCGCTCGGCGGCGCCTTGCAGGTTGTCGTCGCTGATGCGGTGGATGAACGAGGGGATGTCGATCTCGCTGGGGCACGCATTGACGCACGGCGCGTCGTAGCAGTACAGGCAACGCGCGCTCTCGACTGCGGCCTGGCGGGCGGTGAGCGGGGGCGCGAGGTCGCTGAAGGCCTCGGCCAGCTGGTCGGCGCCGGCGCGGGGGCGCGGCAAGTGGTTCAGGGCATCGATCACGGTTGTAGCCTCTCTCGTTTTTATTGGAGGCGGCGGTGGTCAGCCGCCGGTCCGTTCTGGGGATGGAGATCTACCTTTGTTGTCGGGGGCGCAAAGCGCCCCTATCGCCGGCAAGCCGGCTCCCACAGGGGGCTGCGGTACGTCTGTGGGAGCCGGCTTGCCGGCGATAGGGCTGCGCAGCAGCCCCAACTGCTTCAGCGCTGAACCGGCGTCGGTTTCTGCCGTTCGGCCCGCCGCTCCAGTACCTCGTACACCGACGGATACGCCGGACGCTCCACGTAACGCCCCGCGCCCGGCTCGGCACGCAGGTCGCCATCGGCCCAGAGCACCTTGCCCTGGCTGATGGTGTGGCTGGGGATGCCGCGCACGGTGCGGCCTTCGAAGATGTTGAAATCGACCCGCTGGTGGTGGGTCTGGGCGCTGATGGTGCGGCTGCCCTGCGGATCCCACAGCACCAGGTCGGCATCGGCGCCGACACGGATCGCGCCCTTGCGCGGGAACAGGTTGAAGATCTTCGCGGTGTTGGTGGAGGTCAGCGCGACGAACTCGTGCATCGACAGGCGCCCGCTGTTCACCCCGGCATCCCACAGCACCGCCATGCGGTCCTCGATGCCGGCGGTGCCGTTGGGGATCCGGCTGAAGTCGTTGCGGCCCATGGCCTTCTGCTCCGCGCAGAAGCAGCAATGATCAGTGGCCGTGGTGTGCAGGTTGCCCGACTGCAGGCCGCCCCACAGCGCGTCCTGGTGCTCGCGTGGGCGGAACGGCGGGCTCATCACGTAGCCGGCGGCGGTGGCCCAGTCGGGGTCACGGTAGACGCTGTCGTCGAGCAGCAGATGCCCCGGCAGTACCTCGCCGTACACCGGCTGGCCCTTGGCCCGGGCATAGGTGATCTCGTCCAGCGCCTCGCGGCTGGAGACATGCACCAGATACAGCGGCGTGCCAAGGGTTTCGGCGATGCGGATGGCGCGGCTGGCGGCCTCCCCTTCGACCTGGGACGGACGCGACAGCGGATGGGCCTCGGGGCCGGTCAGGCCCTGGGCGAGCAGTTTGCGCTGCAGGTGGTAGACCAGTTCGCCGTTCTCGGCATGCACCGTGGGCACCGCGCCCAGTTGCAGGCAGCGTTCGAAGCTGGCCACCAGGGTGTCGTCGGCGGCCATGATCGCGTTCTTGTAGGCCATGAAGTGCTTGAAGCTGTTCACCCCATGCTGGGCGACCAGCTCGCCCATCTCTTCGGCGACCTGCTCGCTCCACCAGGTGATGGCGACATGGAAGCCGTAGTCGCTGGCGCTCTTCTGCGCCCAACCGCGCCAGGTGTGGAAGGCCTCGAGCAGCGACTGCTGCGGGTTGGGGATGACGAAGTCGATGATCGAGGTGGTGCCGCCGGCCAGGCCAGCGGCAGTGCCGCTGAAGAAGTCTTCACTGGCCACCGTGCCCATGAACGGCAACTGCATGTGGGTATGCGGATCGATGCCGCCTGGCATCAGGTACTGGCCGCTGCCGTCGAGGATCTCGCAGTCGGTGGGGGCTTCGAGGTCTTTGCCGATGGCGCGGATCAGGCCATCGGCGCACAGGACATCGGCGGGGTAGCTCTCTTCGTGGGTAACCACGGTGGCGCCACGGATCAACAGGGACATGCCGTCTTCCTCGCAGGCTGACCGGTCTTCTGGCCGGTTCTTGGAATTGTGTGAGCCGGGCGCTGGAGGCGAATTCGAGAAATCCTGTCAGGCCTGACAAGAATCGAGGCTAGTATCTGATCGGATATTGATCAAGAAAAAATATATGCATCCATTGAAAACACTAAGCAATTGATTTTTATCGATTTATTTATCAGCTCACTAAAAAGCGACACCCCTTCACCATTTTGACGCACTTGACAGAAAGCCAAATTGGTCAAGATTTTCTACGCAAAATCAGGTGTTTGTTTACTGGTTGGATGGCGCAGGTCGCGCCGGTGGTTTTCCAGGTTGCACCCGTTTGAATCACGCGGGTGATGGACCGGCCAGACAGACGGCATACGCATGGGCTCGCGCTTCGTCTGCCGTGGTAATGAATGCCCTGCAAGTCAGTGAGTTACCTCCGGTCGGCGGCGGCCCGCCGGGAAGCCGTGGGCTTTCCCGGCACGTTTTTTGAAAACGCAGGCCACAACCGCCTGGCCGGGCCGGAGGTGCAGTACTGGTGGTGTGTGTACTCCGGCCATCGCCTCAGCCCGATGAGCGACAACTACAAGAAAAAAGACCTGGAGAACCCCATGCAACAGAGCAGATCGCAAGTGGTCGAGCAGCATGGCCTGTTCGAGCTCGACGCTGGCAGCGACGTCCTCGACAGCCCTCGCTACAACCACGACATCGCCCCGACCAAGGTACACCAGCGCACTTGGAACAAGTGGCACATCACCGCGTTGTGGGTGGGCATGTCCATCTGCGTGCCCACCTACACCCTTGGCGGCGTGCTCACCGCCTATTTCGGCCTGAGCGTGGGTGAGGCGCTGCTGGCGATCCTGCTGGCCAACCTCATCGTGCTCATCCCGCTGACCCTCAACGCCTTCCCCGGGACCAAATACGGCATCCCGTTCCCGGTGCTGTTACGCGCGTCGTTCGGCATCTTCGGCTCCAACGTGCCGTGCCTGATCCGCGCCGTGGTGGCCTGCGGCTGGTTCGGGATCCAGACCATGTTCGGCGGGCTGGCCATCCACCTGTTCCTCGGCTCGTTGTTCCCCGAGTGGAAGGCATTGGGCGGTACCGGCGAGGTGATCGGCTTCATGCTGTTCTGGTCGCTGAACCTGTGGGTGGTGCTGCGCGGCGCCGAATCGATCAAATGGCTGGAGACGCTGTCGGCGCCCCTGTTGGTGGCGGTCGGTGTCGGCCTGCTGTTCTGGGCGCTGCCGCACATGTCGATGAGCGAGCTGCTGGCGCAGCCGCCAAAACGCCCCGAGGGCGCCAGCGTGGTCGGCTACTTCTGCGCCGGGCTCACCGCCATGGTCGGTTTCTGGGCCACGCTGTCGCTGAACATCCCCGACTTCAGCCGCTATGCGAAAAGCCAGAAGGACCAGATTCTCGGGCAGATCTTCGGCCTGCCGCTGACCATGTTCCTGTTCGCTTCGCTGGGCGTGATCATGACTGCGGCCTCCGCTTCGCTGGTGGGCCAGACGGTGTCCGATCCGGTCAGCCTGATCGGCCATATCCAAAGCCCCGGCTGGGTGGCGCTGGCCATGGCGCTGATCATCATCGCCACGTTGTCGACCAATACCGCGGCCAACATCGTCTCGCCCACCAACGATTTCCAGAACATCGCCCCGCGCCTGATCGGGCGTAGCCGCGCGGTGTGGCTGACCGGCTTCATCGGCCTGGCGCTGATGGGCCACGAGCTGCTCAAGAAGCTCGGCTGGATCGTCTCCGACCTGAGTCTGGAGAGCGTGTACTCCAACTGGCTGTTGGGTTACTCGAGCCTGCTCGGGCCGATCGCCGGAATCATGGTGGTGGACTACTTCCTGGTCCGCCGCCAGCAGCTGGACCTGGCCGGACTGTACCGCGACGACGTGTACCCGGCCTGGAACTGGGCCGGATTCATCGCCTTCGGTGTGCCAGTGGCGCTGACCGTGACCGCCATCGGCAACAGCAGTTTCAGCTGGTTCTACGACTACGGCTGGTTCACCGGCTCGCTGCTCGGCGGCGGGCTCTACTACGCCCTGGGCGGCATCGCGGTGCGCGGTCCGTCGCGCCTGGCCAAGCCACTGCCCTGACGCTCCATCGAACCTGTAGGCGCGGGCTTGCCCCGCGATCAGGCCGCTAAGGCCATACAAGAACGACAGCCTTGAGGAGACACCCATGACCACCCCCGCCAAGGAAATCCTGCAATCCAGCCAACGCCACATCGACAGTGCCCGCCTGTGGCAATCGCTGATGGACCTGGCCCGTCTTGGCGCCACGCCCAAGGGCGGCGTGTGCCGCCTGGCGCTGACCGACCTCGACCGCCAGGCCCGCGACCTGTTCGTGCAGTGGAGCGAGGCAGCCGGCTGCACGGTGAGCATCGACGCGGTCGGCAACATCTTCGCCCGCCGCCCCGGGCGCAACGCCAAGCTGCCGCCGGTGATGACCGGCAGCCATATCGACACCCAGCCCACCGGCGGCAAGTTCGACGGCTGCTTCGGCGTGATGGCCGGGCTCGAGGTGATCCGCACCCTCAATGATCTCGGCGTGGAAACCGAGGCGCCGCTGGAAGTGGTGGTGTGGACCAACGAGGAAGGCTCGCGCTTCGCCCCCTGCATGATGGGCTCGGGGGTATTCGCCAACAAGTTCACCCTCGAGGCAACCCTGGCCAAGCGCGACGCCCAGGGCGTGAGCGTCGGCGAGGCATTGAGCGCCATCGGCTACGCCGGCAGCCGCGTGGTGTCCGGCCACGCGGTCGGCGCCTATTTCGAGGCGCACATCGAACAAGGCCCGATCCTCGAGGACCAACACAAGACCATCGGCGTGGTGCTCGGTGCCCTCGGCCAGAAGTGGTTCGACCTGACCCTGCGCGGTGTCGAGGCCCATGCCGGCCCCACTCCGATGCACCTGCGCAAGGACGCCCTGGTCGGTGCCGCCGCCGTGGTCGAGGCGGTCAACCGCACCGCCCTCGCCCATCAGCCCCACGCCTGCGGCACGGTCGGTTGCCTGCAGGCCTACCCCGGCTCGCGCAACGTCATCCCCGGCGAAGTGCGCATGACCCTGGACTTCCGTCACCTCGAAGGCCAGCGGCTGGAGTCGATGATCGCCGAGGTGCGCCAGGTGATCGAAGCCACCACGGCCAAGCATGGGCTGGACTACGAGCTGGTGCCCACCGCCGACTTCCCCGCCCTGTACTTCGACAAAGGCTGCGTCGAGGCGGTGCGCGATTCGGCGCGCAACCTGGGCCTGGCGCACATGGACATCGTCAGCGGCGCCGGGCACGACGCGATCTTCCTCGCCGAACTAGGCCCGGCGGGGATGATCTTCGTGCCCTGCGAAGGCGGGATCAGCCACAACGAAATCGAGAACGCCGCCCCCGAAGACCTCGCGGCCGGTTGCGCGGTGCTGCTGCGGGCAATGCTGGCGGCGTCGGAGGCGATCGCCGGGGGGCGGTTGGCGGCCTAGCAGGCGATGACAGGACCGGGCGAGCTGGGGCTTGACGCAAACTTTCCGCGTGCGGCGGTATACTCGCCAGCCTTCGAACCTCGCCCGGGAATCCGCCATGCAGCAAGTCCTGCTCATCGTCGATGTGCAATCCACCTTCAGCCCCTCCGAGAAACTGGTGGATGGCATCCGCGTGCTTTCGGCGCACATCCCCACCATCGCGTCGATCGAGCTGCATGACGAGCAGGTCACCCCGTTCCAGCGCCAGCTCGGCTGGCACCCGGCCAGCGAGGATGTGGCCCTGGTCGAAGCGGACAAAGTGTTCGTCAAGCATGGCTACGGCCAGACCGCCGAGACACTGGACTACATCAAGCGCCTCGGCGTCGAGCGCGTGCTGGTCTGCGGGCTGCAGACCGAGACTTGCGTGCTGGCCGCCGGCTTCGCCCTGTTCGATGCCGGCCTGACGCCGACCCTGGTCACCGACCTGACCATGGGTTCCTCGCTCGATCGCTCCGGACAACTGGGCATCGACCTGTGGAAACACCACTTCGGCCACGTCACCACCGCCGCCGAGGTGCTGGCCGGGCTCAAGGGCTGAGGGCGCCCTGCCCCTTGAACATGCGCTCGGCAATGAAGTCGACGAACACCCGGATCTTCGGCGACAGGTGCCGGCTCGACGGCCACAGCGCCCAGAACTGCCCCTGATCCCGCATGTGTTCGTCGAGCAGCGTTTCCAACGCGCCTGAAGCCAGGCCGTCATGGGCGAGAAAGTCCGGCATGTAGCCGATACCATGGCCATCGAGGGTGGCCATGAGCAAGGCCTCCATGTTGTTCAGGACCAGTGCCGCTGGCAGCCGCAGCCGAGTGATGGCGGGGTCCGCGCTCAGGGTCCAGTCCATGATCTTGCCGGTGGTCACCCAGCGGTAGCGCAAGCAGTCGTGGGTTTCCAGTTCTTCCAGGCTACGTGGCCGGCCCTTGCGCCGCAGGTAATGTGGCGCGGCGCACAGCACGAAGCGGAAGGGGCCGAGGCGACGCGACATCAACCGCGAATCCGCCAACCCGCCGCTGCGGATCACCACATCGAAACCTTCCTCGATCAAATCGACCAATTGGTCGTTGAAGTCCAGCTCCAGTTCGATCTCCGGATGGGCCCGGCGGAACGCCGGCAGCAACGGTAACAGGAAGCGGTAGCCGATGGTCGGCAGGCTCACCCGCAGGCGGCCACGGGGCACCTGCCGCGCGTGGGACAGCATGGCCTCGGCGTCCTGCAGGTCGTCGAGGATGCGCCGACAACGCTCGTAGAACAGTTCACCTTCGGCCGTGAGGCTGACCTTGCGTGTGCTGCGCTGGAACAGCCGCACGTCCAGTGCAGCCTCGAGCCGCGCCACGGCCTTGCCCACCGCCGAAGCGGAGAGCCCCAAAGCGCGGCCGGCGCCGACGAAGCTCAAGCAGTCAGCGGTCCTGACGAAGGCGAGCAAGCCGTTGAGGTTGTCCATGGGATTAGATCCTTTTTGTCCACTGTGAGCGGAAGCATGGCCTGTTTATCCAAAATTAAGGCCCATCTAGATTTAACGCACCACAGTGCAACAAGCGCAAGGAGCCCGCAATGGATCAAACTACCCCCTCCAGCTCCGGCCATCGTCAGGTGCTCACGGCAATCTGCCTGGCCGCCCTGGTGCTACCCCTGAGTTTCACCGGTGGCGCCGTGGCCACTCCGGCCATCGGCCAAGCCTTCGCCGCCAGCCCCTCGGCGCTGGCCTGGATCACCAATGCCTTCATGCTCGGCTTCGGCAGCCTGCTGATGGCCGCCGGCGCGCTGGCCGACCGCTATGGCCGCAAGCGCTTGTTCCTTCTCGGCCTGCAGGCCTTCGTGGTGCTCGGTGTGCTGCTGGCCTACGCCCGCGACATACTTTGGCTCGACCTACTGCGGGCCCTGCAAGGCATCGCCGGCGCTGCGGCCCTGGCCAGTGGCAGCGCGGCTTTGGCCCAGGCCTTCGAAGGTCAGGCGCGGACCCGCGCCTTCAGCCTCCTGGGTACCACCTTCGGTATCGGCCTGGCATTCGGCCCACTGTTCTGCGGGCTGCTGATCGAACACTTCGGCTGGCGGGCGATCTTCCTCGCCAGCGCGGCGCTGGCCGCACTGGCCTGGTGGATCGCCCACGGCCACCTGGACGAGAGCGCCAATCCGGATGCCCAGGGCCTGGATATCCCCGGCGTGGCGAGCTTCACGGGCATGCTGGTGCTGTTCACCTGCGCCGTCATCCTCGGCCCGCAGCAGGGATGGCGCTCGCCGCTGATCCTCGGGCTGCTGGCTGGGGCGCTACTGCTGTTGCCGACCTTCGTCCTCCTCCAGCTGCGCAGCGCACAACCTATGCTCGACCTGCGACTATTCAGACATGGGCGCTTCATCGGCGTGCAGAGCCTGCCCATCGGTACCTGCTATTGCTACATCGTGCTGATCGTATTGCTGCCACTGCGCCTGATCGGCGTCGAAGGGCTGACACCGCTGCGCAGCGGCCTGTTGCTGCTGGCGCTGTCGGCGCCGATGTTGGTGGTACCGCTGCTGGCCGCCTGGCTGAACCGCTGGGTCAGCGCCGGCACGCTCTGCACTGCCGGCTTCCTGCTGGCCGCGCTGGGCCTATACATGCTGACGCAGGCCGGCGATGGCGAGCACCTGCGGTTGTGCCTGGCCCTCTTGCTGATCGGCACCGGCAGCGGCCTGCCCTGGGGGCTGATGGACGGGCTGGCGTTGAGTGTCGTGCCCAAGGCGCAGGCCGGCATGGCCGCCGGCATCTTCAACACCACGCGTGTCGCCGGCGAAGGGGTGGCGCTGGCCCTGACCCTGGCCGCGCTCACGGCACTGGTCGACCACAGGCTGCGACGACTGGCCTCGCCAGGCTTCGACGGCGAGCTGGCGCAACGGCTGGCGCTGGGCGACCTCGGCCACCTCCAAGGGCTGGACCCTGCCCTGCTGCGCGCGGCCTACCTGCAAGGCTTCAACAGCTTGCTGTGGATTCTCATCGGCATCACCCTGGCGGCAGCGGCCACAGCCTTCCTGCTGCTGCGCAGCCCCCTGCCGGCAGTGGCCAGCCCCGACACTTCGCAAGGCTGAATCCCATGCTAAGCTGCGCCGCCATCCGGCCCAGCAGCGAAATCGTCGAGGTAACCCATGACCCCCAAGCGCATACTGATCGTCGAGGACGACGCCGATGGCGCAAGCATCCTCGAGGCTTATCTGAAGCGCGACGGTTTCGAAGTGGACATCGCCGAGGACGGCGCCCGCGGCCTTGCCCTGTTCCGCCAGCGCACCCCGGCGCTGGTGCTGCTGGACATGATGCTGCCGAAACTCTCCGGGCCGGAACTGTTGAGCGAAATCCGCCGCGGCGCCGACACACCGGTGATCATGGTCAGCGCCATCGGCGACGAGCCGGACAAGATCGGCGCGTTGCGCTACGGCGCCGACGACTACGTGGTAAAGCCGTGCAACCCCAAGGAGGTGGTGGCACGCGTACACGCGGTGCTGCGCCGCTACGGCGGCCCGGCCGACAGCCGCCAGCGCCTCGAATGTCAAGGCGTATGGGTTGACGCCGAACGTTGCGTGGCCGGTGTGCGCGGCCAGGACGGCGAGGATCTCACGCTCGACCTGACCCGCTCGGAACTGCTCCTGCTCGCCGCGCTGCTGCGCACCCCGGCCAAGGCTTTCAGCCGCGAGGAACTGCTGGAATTGTGCATGCCCGAGAGCGATGCCCTGGTACGCATCATCGACACCCACGTGCATAACCTGCGGCGCAAGCTCGAGGCCCTGGGCGTCAGCCGCGTGCTGGTGACAGTGCGCTCCGTGGGTTACCGGTTCCGTTGAGTGCCATGCGCAAACGTCCGCTATGGCTTTGGGTCGGCCTGAGAACGACCCTGCTCGCAGTCGGCGCGGTGATCACCATCACCCTGTGCATGTACCTGTACTTCTGGATCAGCGACTACCTGGTGCTGCAGTCGATGCGGCCCGAAGACCGCGCCGCGCTGCTGGCCAGCCTGGCCGACGTGCCGCGCAACGAGTCCAGGCTGTGGCAGTTGCTGCAGACCTACTACGACATCCACGACTTTCTTCCCGGCCCTGGCAACAGCATCGACTGGATGGTGTTATACGGTTTCGTCATCGTGGTCATCCCGTTCACCTTGATGGTCGGTCTGTACCTGTCCAGGCCACTGTCGCGGCAGTTCCGCCAGATCGCCGAAGGCGCGCGGCGAGTGGCCGAGGGCGACCTAAGCGTGCGGGTCAGCCAGCACCCGCGCCAGCCCAAGGAGATGCAGCGCTTATGCACCGACTTCAACAAGCTGGTCGAGCGCCTGGCGCTGTACGAAAGCGAAGTGGCCGAATCGAGCTCCAACCTGGCCCATGAACTGCGCACCCCGCTCAATGCCGCCCTGGGCCGGGTTCAGGGCATGCTCGACGAGGTGTTCCCGCTGAGCCCGGAGCAACTGCGCCTGGTGCAGAACCAGCTGTACAACCTCAACACCCTGGTGGGCGACCTGCACCTGCTGTCCCTGGCCCATGCCGGGCAGTTGCCTCTGCACATCAGCCCATTCTCCCCGGCCAGGCTGGTCGAGGAACGCCTGGCCTGGTTCGCGCCGCAGTTCGAGGCCGCCGGCATGCAGTTGCACACAGCGCTGGCCGATGCCGTGGTGATCGAGGCCGACCCAGCGCGGGTCGGCCAGCTGATCAACATCCTGATCGAGAATGCCCTCAAGTACGCCTCCGACGGCCGCGAACTCAGCATCGCCGTGCGCCAGGCCGAAAGTTGCGTGCAGCTGGAATTCCTTGATCGGGGCCAGGCGGTCGACCAGAAGGACCTGGGCAACATGTTCGTACGCTTCTGGCGCGCGGAACAGTCGCGGGCACGGGTCAGCGGCGGTGGCGGCCTGGGCCTGTCGATCGCCCAGGCCATCTGCGAGGCACATGGCGGACGCATCGCGGCGCAACGCCGGGCCGAGGGCGGGCTGGCGCTGCGGGTGACATTGCCCCTGGTCGCGACGGTCTGAAGCCTCCACGCGTTGCCCTGCAGGAGCGGTTTGACTATCGCCTCGTCTCAGAGGCCAGCCGCCCGCGCCCGTGCCGCGTGCAGCTTCTTGTAGCTCTCCACCAGGCGCAGGTGGCGGTCCAGCCCTTCGAGCTGCAGGTTGGTCGGCGTCAGGCCATGGAAGCGCACGCTGCCGTCCACCGAGCCCAGCACCGCGTCCATCCGCTCGTTGCCGAACATCCGGCGCAAGTTGGCCTCGTAGTCGGCCATCTCCAGCTCATCGTCCAGCACCACCTCCAGCACCACGTTCAGCGCCTGGTAGAACAACCCGCGCTCGACGGTGTTGTCGTTGAACTGCAGGAACATCTCGACCAGTTCTTTGGCGTCCTCGAAGCGCTGCAGCACCAGGTGGATCAGCAGCTTCAGTTCGAGGATGGTCAATTGGCCCCACACCGTGTTGTCGTCGAACTCGACACCGATCAGCGTGGTGATGGTGGTGTAGTCGTCCACCTCGGCGTTGTCCAGACGCTTGAGCAGCAGTTTCAGCGAACGGTTGTCCAGCTTGTGCAGGTTGAGGATGTCGGCACGGAAACCCAGCGCCCGGTTGGTGTTGTCCCAGATCAAGTCCTCGACCGGGTAGATCTCCGAATAACCCGGCACCAGGATGCGGCAAGCGGTGGCGCCAAGGTCGTCGTACACGGCCATGTACACCTCCTTGCCCAGGCCCTCGAGGATACCGAACAGCGTCTGCGCCTCCTGCTGGTTGGAGTCCTCGCCGTGGCCCGAGAAGTCCCACTCGACGAACTCGAAGTCGGCCTTGGCGCTGAAGAAGCGCCACGACACCACGCCGCTGGAGTCGATGAAGTGCTCGACGAAGTTGTTCGGTTCAGTCAACGCAAGGCTGTCGAAGGTCGGCTGCGGCAGATCGTTCAGGCCCTCGAAGCTGCGGCCCTGAAGCAGTTCGGTGAGGCTGCGTTCCAGCGCCACCTCGAAGCTCGGATGGGCACCGAACGAGGCGAACACGCCGCCGGTGCGCGGGTTCATCAGGGTCACGCACATCACCGGGAACTCACCGCCCAGCGACGCATCCTTGACCAGCACCGGGAAGCCTTGCTCCTCCAGCCCCTGGATGCCGGCGACGATGCCCGGGTACTTGGCCAGCACCTCCTGCGGCACGTCCGGAAGGCACAGTTCGCCTTCGAGGATCTCGCGCTTGACCGCCCGCTCGAAGATCTCCGACAGGCACTGCACCTGCGCCTCGGCCAGGGTGTTGCCAGCGCTCATGCCGTTGCTCAGGTATAGGTTCTCGATCAGGTTGGACGGGAAGTACACCGTCTCGCCGTCCGACTGGCGCACGAACGGCAGCGAGCAGATACCGCGCTCCTTGTTGCCCGAGTTGGTGTCGTACAGGTGCGAGCCGCGCAGCTCGCCATCGGGGTTGAAGATCTCCAGGCAGTAATCATCGAGGATCTCGACCGGCAGCGCGTCCTTGGGCCCGGGCTTGAACCACTGCTCGTTGGGGTAATGCACGAACGCGGCGTTGGCGATGTCCTCGCCCCAGAACTGGTCGTTGTAGAAGAAGTTGCAGTTCAGCCGCTCGATGAACTCGCCCAGCGCCGAGGCCAGCGCCGCTTCCTTGGTCGCGCCCTTGCCGTTGGTGAAGCACATCGGCGACTGCGCGTCGCGCACGTGCAGCGACCAGACATTGGGCACGATATTGCGCCACGAGGCGATCTCGATCTTCATCCCGAGGCCGGCGAGGATCGCCGACATGTTGGCGATGGTCTGCTCCAGTGGCAGGTCCTTGCCGGGGATGTAGGTGCTGGTGTCGGACACCGGCATCAGCAATGCCTGGGCATCGGCGTCGAGGTTGTCGACCTCCTCGATGATGAACTCGGGGCCGGTCTGCACCACTTTCTTCACCGTGCAGCGGTCGATGGAACGCAGGATGCCCTGGCGGTCCTTCTCGGAGATGTCCTCGGGCAGCTCGACCTGGATCTTGAAGATCTGGTTGTAGCGGTTTTCGGGGTCGACGATGTTGTTCTGCGACAGGCGAATGTTTTCGGTCGGAATATCGCGAGTCTGGCAGTACAGCTTGACGAAGTACGCCGCGCACAGGGCCGACGAAGCCAGGAAATAGTCGAACGGCCCCGGGGCCGAGCCGTCGCCCTTGTAGCGGATCGGCTGGTCGGCGATCACCGTGAAGTCGTCGAACTTGGCTTCGAGACGGAGGTTGTCGAGAAAATTGACCTTGATTTCCATGCGGGGGGTACCAGGAAGCGGGGCGGAAAATGGCGGGTATTATCCGGGATTCGCCGGCGAATGTCTTGGCATACCGCCGGACGACCGGCAACGGCAGCCCCTACTCCGCGCGAAAGCTCCACACAATCTCGACCACCCGCGAAGCCAGCACCAGGTAAAGCACGCACAGGATCACCTGCAGCGCCGTGTGATACGGCAGCTTGGCCAGCCGGTGCAAGGTGTCGCTGACGTTCAACAGCAACAGCAGCGCCGACACCAGGATCAGCCCCCAGCCGGTGAAACTCGACACCCACAAGCCCAGCAGGATCTGCTGGTCGCCGTGAATCGCCTCGGTGCCCGCGGCGAACAGCAGCGCGCACACCAGCAGGTTCTTCAAGTTGTCGAACACCTTGGCGCTGAGGTCGGCGTCGAGCAGTGCCAGGTACTTTTGCCAGAGTCTGCGCATGGGCCTCTCCTACGGATACAGGTGATCTGCGCAAGTCTAGAAGTGATTGAGCAAAGACACGCAGCCATTGCCCCTCGCAAAAACCACCCGTGCTCACTACCCTTGGCCGACACGCGACCGACAAGGATAGCGAGAGCGCCATGCCCCATCACCGACAGCTCCACCAGGACGGCTACGCGCTGCTGCGCCAAGCGATCCCGCAGCAATGGCTGGACGAGCTGCGCCAAGTGTTCGAGGCCGGGGTGAAGCCCTCGGACCATTGGCCTGTACCACGCGCCAGGGACTGGCGCCATTCGCAACTGGACGGCGCAGCGCGAGTCCAGGCCGTATGCCGCCTGCCACACGTGCTGGCAACGGTCGGCGCGTTGATCGGCGAACGGTTCTTCCTCTATCAGGTCGAGGGGCGCGCCCCGCTTGCCGGGGGCGGCCATCAGCGGCTGCACCGTGATCTGGCGGCGCGGCGCCCAGGGGACACGGTGGGGGTGATGGTCTATCTGGACGATTACGGCCCGGACAACGGCGCCACCCGTATCGTCCCCGGCAGCCATCGTCCCACCGCGGGCGAGCCGCCGTTCGACTTCAGTGACGAATCGCGCAGCGTTCAGCTTGCTGGGCAAGCGGGCGATGCCTTGGTGTTCGATGTCGACCTGGTACATGCCGGCAGCCTTAATGTCAGCGGTGCGCCGCGCCGCGCGCTGCTGATCGGTTATGCCGCCGACCCGCTGTATGCAGCGTTTCAGGAAACCGCGCAGCTGCGTGGTGTCGACATGGACACACATGAACGCTTCGAGCCCTCGGACTACCCGTTCACGGCGCCATGGCCTGGCGCTTGGCGTTCTTCTTGACGATGGCCTTCATCCGCGCCGCCGCGCGCTGCACGGTCGCCATCTTTTCCGGGCGCTTCATACCGCGCCATTTGCGAATCTCGTCACGGGTCCGGCCACAGCTGACGCACAGTTCGCTATTGAGTTGGCATAGCGAAACGCAAGGGTTGTCGATGTCTTTGGCCATGGCACACTCCACTTTCGGGGGCGCATCATACCGGCATCGCGCCACAGGGTGCATGCCCCTGCGCCTGCCTGAACCCTATACAATGCCGCGCCACTGCCTGAATGGAATCAAGCCATGCCCACCGCCCTGGAACGCCCTACCCCTGCGCCACTGCTAGCGCCCGGAGAAACCGTCTTGCTGTTCGACGGCGTATGCAAGCTGTGCAACGGCTGGGCGAAGTTCGTCATCCGCCATGATCGCCATCGACGCATTCGCCTGGCCACGGTGCAGTCAGCGCAAGGCCAGGCGCTGCTCGCCTGGGCAGGCCTGCCGCTGGAAGCCTTCGACACCATGGCGGTGATTCGCGACCGTCACTACTGGGTGCGCTCCGAGGCGTTCTTCGAGGTCGCCCGGCAACTGCCCGGCGCCTGGCCGCTGCTGCGGGCGCTGCGCATCTGCCCGCAGGGGCCACGGGATTGGCTGTACACGCGCGTGGCAGTCAATCGCTATCGGCTGTTCGGCAAGCACGAGCAATGCCTGCTGCCCAGCCCCGACCACCAGCGGCGTTTTCTCGAGGTGCAGCCATGAACCGCCTGCGCCAGGTGCATTGGCTGGCGCGCGCCAGCCTGGCATTCGTCTTCGCCTACCACGGGCTGGTGCCCAAGCTCATCCTCCTCAGCCCCGGTGAACAGGTGCTGTTGCATGCCCACGGGCTCGGGGAGGCGATCTGGCTGTCACAGGCTGCCGGCGTCGCCGAACTGGTGCTCGCTGCCCTACTGCTGATGCCACGGCTGGCCTGGCCATTGCTGGTCGCCGCGGGCGTGCTGCTGGGGCTGCTGGTGGATGTGGCGGTGATGCAGCCGTCGATGCTGGTGGACGCCTTCAACCCGGTTTCGCTGAACCTGGCAGGGATCGCGCTGTGTGCCTGCGCCTGGATCACCCAGGAGCTGCCTGCAACTCACCATCCGTGCCACGAGGCACAGCGCTGATTCGGCATCGACATCCGACTGCTCAGAATAATGGCACAATGAATCGCCAATGATTATCATTAGCCTTTAATTCGACATAGCCGAACCACGATGAACTCCAACGATGTCGTTGCCGACCTCTACCAGGCGCACAACGGCTGGCTCAAAGGCTGGCTGCAGCGGCGCCTGGGCTGTTCCAGCGAAGTCGCCGACCTGGCCCAGGACACCTTCGTCAAGGTGCTGGGCCGCAATCTCGAAGGCCTGCGCGAGCCCCGCGCGTTCCTGCGTACCATCGCCCACGGCCTGCTGGTGGACAAGGTACGGCGCAAGGAGCTGGAGCGCGCCTATCTGATCACCCTAGGGCAGTTGCCCGAAGCGTTGGCGCCGTCACCGGAGCTGACCTGCTCACTGCTCGAAAGCCTGTACGCCCTCGACCGCCTGCTCGCCAGCCTGCCGGCCAAGGTGCGTCAGGCGTTCTTGCTGTGCCAGCTGGACGGTCTGAAGTACGCCGAGGCCGCCGAACAGTTGGGGGTGACCGTGAGCTCGGTGAAAAAGTACATGCGCACGGCGCTGCTGCTCTGCCTGGAACTGGAGGCATGAATCACGACCGCCACGCCCAGGCCTGCATCGATGCCGCGCTGGACTGGTACATCGAGCTGCGCGAAGCCCATGCCGAGGATCCGCGACGCCAACGCTGGCAAGCGTGGCTGGACGCGTCCGACACCCATCGGCAAGCCTGGCAACGGGTGCAGGCGCTGCAGCAACGGCTATCGGGCGACGACGGCAAGCTGCTGTTGTCGGCCTGGCGCTCCAGCCCGCCCGCCACTTCGCGGCGTGCCTTCGTCGGCAAGCTTTGCCTTTTGCTCGGCGGTGTCGGCGGCATCGCTTACAGCGGCCAGCAACTGGCCTGGCCAAACCTTGATGCCGACCTGCGTACCGCCACGGGCGAACAGCGTCGGCTGACCTTGGGCGAGCAGTTGACGCTCGACGCCAACACCGCCACCGCCCTGGACATCCAGGCGCAACGCCACGGCACGCTGATCGCCCTGCTGCGTGGCGAGGTGATGGTCGACACACGCCAGACCGTGCCGGCCTTCACCCAGGTGCGCAGCGGCCGGGCGTTGATCCAGGCCGACCAGGCCCGTTTTGCCGTTCGCGCCTTGGATGACCAGCCGACGCGCATCTCGGTGTACCGGGGCCAGGTCGGCGTGGTACTGGCCGATGGCGAACACCGCGTGACGGCCGGCCAGCAATTGCTGCTGACCAATCACCACCTCGAACGCAGGCCGTTGCCGCTGGCCTCAGACGCCTGGACCCGCGGCCTGCTGATCAGCGAAGGCATGCCCTTGGGCGAGTTCGTCCAGGAGCTGGACCGCTACCGGCCGGGCATCCTGCGCTGCGATCCACGCATCGCCCAGCTGCGCATTTCCGGCTCCTTCGACCTGCTCCAGCCCGAACAGGTGCTGGCGACCCTGGGCCAGGTGCTGCCGGTGCAGGTGCGCTACCGCAGCCGCTATTGGGCAACACTGGAGCCGGCCTGATCACCACGCCTATAGGCGCTCGCTGAGCTTGTGCGGTGCCAGCACGAACTGTTTGGGGTTGCGCCCCAGCCACTGGGCCGCCAGACGATTGACCGTGTGCAGATCGAGCGCGCGCAGCTGTTCTGGCTCGACGGCCAGGGCGTTGAAATCCCCATCGGTCATGGCGACCTGCATCAGCGCCTCAGTCCAGTACGACGCGCTGCGCCGTTGCTGGCGCTGCTCGTTGAGCAGCGTTTGCCGAGCCTGTTGCAGCTCGCTGGCACTGATGCCGCCCTCGGCGATCTGCTGGATCACCCCACGGGCCTGGACTGCCAGCGCCTCGGCCCGGTCCGGGGCGGCAGTGAAGTTGAGCCGCGCCAGGTAGTAAGGCGATGGCAGGCGCGCCAGCAACTGGGAAAAGCCGATGGCATAGACCCCTGAGGCGTCCTCACGAATCGCCTGGCGCAAGCGCAGGCTGGCGATCTGGTCCAGCATCTGCAGCGCCAGCACATCCTCGCGCCGCCAACTGGCCGGGCTGCTGTAGAGCACGCTGACCATGCTCTTCGGGCTCTTCGACCAGGCATAGACCTCGCTCATCGCCTGGTGCAGTGGGCGCACGCCACGGTCACGCCAGTGTGGCTGGACGCTGTCGGCCAGCGGCAGACTGGCCAGCCAGGTGCGGCTGAGGGTACGCAGTTGCGCGAGATCCACGGGGCCGGAGACCACCAGGGTCATGCCAGGGCGCACGGCAAACAGCTCGGCGTGGACGCCGGCCAGTTGCGCTACATCGAAGTGCCGCCAGGGCCCCTGTGGGTCGCTGACCAGGTGCTGGCCGTTGGCGTAGGCACCACGGTTGATCGCATCCATGTAGCGTCGTTCGGCCGGTTGGCGCTGCAGGTCATCGGCCATGCGCTGGCGCAGCGCGTCCAGTTGCCCGGCGTCGAACCGCGCCGCCGTCAACTTGAGGTTAAGCAGCTTGAACAACGCCTCCATCTGGTCAGCCGGGGCGGTGCCGCGCACGCCATGGAACAGGCTCTCGCTGAACGGCTGCACGCGTACGCCCAGGCTGTCGCCCAGACGCGCCAGTTGGCGTGGCGAGTAGGCGCCATAGCCACTGCGTTCGGCCAGCTGGATGGCCCAGTGCCGCTGGCCGGCCTGGTCTTCGTCTTCCAGCGAGCCGCCGCCGGCCTGACGCAGCTCCAGACGGACATTGTCCTGCAGGCTGGCGTCGGCCTTGACGATGACCCGGATGCCGTTGCCCAGCCGCCACTGTTCCGCACCCACCGTACCCAACCCAGGCAGGTCACTCAGGCTGCCAGAGCTGGGCTGCGCCAGCTCCAGCGCTCGCGGGCCCGCCAACAAGGCGAACGCCCCCGGCTGGCTGGCCAGCGCCCGTTGCCACACGGCCTGGAAATGGCGGTCATCGAAACGTCCGGCATCGCTGTCCGGCCCGATCACGGCCAGGCGCGGCGAAGCCTGCTGCAACAGCTCGGCCACCGCCGCACGCAGGTGATCGGCGCCAATGCGCGGCAACCAGGCTTCGGTCAGGGCCAGTTGCTGGCGCTTGTCGAACATCGGCATGCGGTATTCCAGGGCATCGGCCAGACCGTCGGCGAGTACCTGATGGGCGTAGCGTTCCTGGGCGGCGGCCTGGCCCTGCAGCTTGTCCAGCAGGCGATGCTTGGCCGACGTCAGCTCGTCGGCAGTCACCGGTTGGATGGCCAGTCTGCGCAACTCGGTGAACAGCCGCTCGGCGGCGCCGGTCAGGTCATCATCGCGCAAGCGCAGCAGGAACAGGTACTGGGCCCGCCGCGCATCGAGCAGGTTCGAGCGCTCGGCCGTACCGGCGCTGCTGAAGCCACCTCGTTCGACCAGCAGGTCGAGGCGCTCGTCGAGCACGCTGAGCCACAGGGCATCGATCAGGTCTCGCCACTGGCCGTTCTGCGTGTCGAGCGGTGCCGCCAGGTCGCGTTGCAGGGCGAACTGCAACAGGCGCTGACTTTGCTCGGCATCGAACACCTGGGCAACCCGCAGGTCTGTACCGCCATGGAACGCAGGCTGCGCCGCACTGGCGGCCTGGCCACGGGTCAAGCCGGAGAAGCCCTGGTGGATCGCCTTTCGCACTTTGTCTTCATCGAAACTGCCGACCAGCACCAGCGTCATGCGCTGTGGCTGGTAGCCGTCGCGGTAGTAGGCCTGGGCTTGCCGCAGCGGCGCATGGCGGATGACCTCCAGGTCGCCGATTGGATCGCGCTGCCGATAGTCGCTGTCGGCATAGCGCAGCGCTTCGAGCTGCTGGTTGATGCGTTGGCCGACGCCCTGGCGCATGCGCCACTCCTCGACGATCACCTCGCGCTCGGCCTCGAAGGCGGCTGGCTCGAAACTCACCTGCCCGGCCCAATCGGCCATCACCCGCAAGGCCAGGTCGGTCTCGCCATCGGGCAGTGACAGCTTGTAGAGCGTGCTGTTGAAGCGGGTCGCGGCATTGATGTCGGGCCCAAGACTGATGCCTTCGCGCTCCAGCGCCTGCAACCCGGACTTGCCGGGGAAGTGTCGGCTACCCTTGAACGCCATGTGCTCGACGAAATGCGCCAGGCCGCGCTGCTCCGCGGTTTCCTGCATCGAGCCGCTGGCCACCAGCAGGCGCAGCTCCACGCCGGGCGCCTGGCGAGGCAACAGCAGCACGCGCAAGCCGTTGTCGAGGCGATAGTCACGCAAGCCCGGGCGTACGGGCAGCTCACCCGAAGCCTGGGCGGCTTCGACACCCTCGGCGGTGCTCGAAGGTGTGACATTGCAGGCCGCCAGACTCAATGCACAGGCGAGTAACAGGATTCTACTGAACATCGACGTGGGGTTCCTTTGCAGCATAGGGAAGGCCACCCAGGTCGATCACTTGATCGGCCAGGGCAGCCAGATGAGGCTGGTGGCTCACCAGCACGATGGCACTGTCGGGCAGGCGTCTGCGCAGCAGCGAAAGCAACGCGCTGGCAGTGTCCGGATCAAGCGCCGAGGTGACTTCGTCCAGCAGCAGCAACCGTGGGCGGTTGAGCAGCAGGCGCGCGAACAGCAAGCGTTGTTGCTCGCCACCGGACAGCCGTTGCCGCCAGTCGGCCCGCAGCCATGGCCGCTGTGCCCAGTCGCCCAGCCCAACCGCCATCAGCGCCTCGCGCAGTTGCGCCTCGGTAAAGGCGTCCGCCGGCTTGGGATAAGCGACCAGCTCAGCCAGGGCTTCGTCCGCCAGATACCCATGCTGAGGTATCCAGAACGCTTCGGCGCGGCCCATGAACGTGCCATGGAAATGGGGCCAGAAGCCGGCCAGCGTGCGCAGCAGGGTCGATTTGCCCAGCCCGGACCGTCCCCGCAGCAGGGTCAGGCTGCCAGGCAACAGGTGCAGGGTCAGCGGCGCCAGCAACGGGCGGCCATCGGCGTGCTCGACACCCAGGCGTGCCTCCAGCAGCGCAGGGGCCGGCGCACCATCCTCCGTCGGCTGGCCAGGGCTGGCTTCGAGCAGGCAGACGAAACCGTGCAGCCGCTCCACGCAGGCCGACCACAAGGCGATGTCGCGATAGGCATGGATAAACCAGCTGAGCGAACTGGAAACCTGTCCGAACGCCGACTGGATGCGCATCAGCCCGCCGAGCTGAAGCTGTCCGGCCAGGAACGCCGGCAAGGCGAAGAAAAACGGCGCGATGATCGTCACCTGCTTGTAGCCCACGGTGAAGAACGCCAGGTTGCGCTCGGCGCGCATCAACTGGTACCAGTTGCCCACCACTTCGGCAAAGCGCCGGCCCAGCGCCTTGCGTTCGCTGGCCTCGCCCCGCTGGCCGGCAATCGCCTCGCTGCTGCGCCGACGCAGGATCAGCGCGCTACGGTAGTCGGCCTCGCGCTGTTGCTGCTGGAAGTTCAGGCGTTGCAGCGCGCCGCCGATCCAGCGGGTCAGGCCAATGCCCACCACGGTGTACAGCACGCAGGCCCAGACCATGTAGCCAGGCAGGCGGTATTCGTTGCCCCACAAGGTGAAGCCGAAGCTGCCCGAGAGGGTCCAGAGAATGGCCACGAACGACACCAGGGTCAGCAGCGCGCGGATGAACGACAGCAGTAACTGCAGGGTCAGCTCGATCATCTGCCGCACGTCGTCGGCGATACGCTGATCCGGATTGTCCGGCTCGCGCCCCTGCACCTGCAGGCGATAGTGGCAGGCATCGGCAGACAGCCAGCGCCCGACGATATGCTCGGTGAGCCAGGCACGCCAGCGGATCAGCAACTGCTTGCGCAAGTAGTCGGCATACACCACCGACAGGATCATCGCCGCCGCCAACCCGGCGAATTGGTACAACAGGCGATACAGCGTGCCACCGTCGACCGCCTGCAGAGCGTTGTAGAAGGCACCGTTCCATTCGTTCAGCTGCACGTTAAGCCATACCCCGAACAGGGTCAGGCCAACTACCGTTACCAGCAACGCCCACGCTGGGCAGGCCTGGCGCGAACACCAGAAAGGCCGGCAAATGGCCCAGAACTGGCGCAGCCGGTTGATCGGCAGCGAGCGCTCAGAAGTCATAGGACAGCCCCAACCACAACTGGCGTCCCGGCTGGTACACCTTGTAGGTCTCGCCACGCCAGTTGAGGGTGTCGCTCTGGTTGCGGGTATTGAACAGGTTGTTGACCTCGGCGGTGAACCCCAGCCCACCGGCGAACGCCGGCTTCCACTGCAGGCTGGTGTCCCAGCGCCACAGCGAACCGATCCGCGCCGAACTGTACTTGCGCACCCGCAGGCCGCTGTCGGGCAAGGTGTAGTAGCCGTCGGCGTCGGTGTCGTGCTTGTAGACCTGGTCGCGGCTGCTCTCGAAGGTCAGCCGGTTGAACAGCGACAGGCCCTGGGCCTGCCAGGTGGCCTGCCAGTCCAGGTTGAGTTTCCAGGGCGCGTTGAAATCGGTGGCGGGCAGGTCCTTGGCGCTGATCACCTTGCCGTTGTACCAGGCCTTGTCCGGATCGAGCTTCATGCTCAGGTCGATATCGGTGTAGCCCAGCTCCAGCGCGGTGTCGCTACGGGTGCGCTGCCAGGCCAACGAAGCACCGAAGACATGCTCGGCGCCCTGCCAGCGCAGCGGCTCGAGCATGCTCACGCTGAGGTAGACGTTGTCGCTGTCGGTCTTGCTGTCGTTGGTGAACTGCTTGACGCTGCGCTTGTCGCTGGCGCGGCTGTCCGGGTACTTGGGCCGGCTGCGCACCTCGTCGCGGTGCTTGCGATTGACGTACTGCAGCGACCACAGGCTGTTGCCCCAGCGCTGGCTGAGGCCCACCATCAGCTCGTCACTGTAGGGGGTCTTGAGGCCGTCCAGGCCCTCGTAGTCGGGCGTGGCGTCCCAGCTGCCGTCGCCACTGTCCTTGAGCGCCAGGCAACTGGGGTCGCCGTAGCAATGCTTCAGGCCGCCGTTCTGCGCGCCATACAGGGCGTAGGTGAGCATCGAGCTGCCGTAGTAGCGGTTGGCCCCGGCCTTGAGCACAGTGTCGCCGTTGCCCTGCACATCCCAGGAAATCGCCAGGCGCGGCGCAAGGTTGTCGCGCCCGACGAAGTCGTCGCGGTCCAGGCGTACGCCTGGGCGCACGGTCACCCGGCCCCACTCCACGGCATCCTCGAGGAACAGGTGGTAGCTGGTGTAGCGGGTGGATGTGGAACCTGCGAAGAAAGCGTCGACCTGTTGCAGGTTGTAGAAGTCCTGCATGCCGGTAAAAGTGGCCGAGTAGTAGGTCTGCTCGCGCTTGAATTCGGCATCGACCTGGTTGACCCCCGCCCCGACCGTCACCTGGTGGCCCAGCACGCCAGTGCGCAACTGGTCGAATGCGAACTGGCCGGACAGTTCGACGGTGTCCTGGTAGCTCTCAAGGCTGCCAGGGCCACCGTACTGGTAGTTCCTTGGGGCCCGCCAGTCGGTGAAGTCGCGCACCAGGATACGAAAATCGGTATCGCCGTCGCGCTCATCGGTCATGTGCCGATAACTGGCCGACAGATCCAGGCGCCCCAGGTCGGTCAATTGCTCGAGTTTGAGAATGCTGCCCAGACCATCGTGACTGTTACGGTAGCCGGAGTCGGCGATGCTGTTCTGGAACATCTGCTCCTCGTAGCCGGAGTACAGCACCGTCCAGTGCAGCGTGGTCTCGGGCGTGGCATAGAGGCTGAACTTGGCCGAGAGGTTGTCGGACTGGCGGCGTTGTTGACGATTGCGTGCCGGGCTGTCCAGGGGCACCAGTTCGCTACCCTCGACCATCAGCGCCTGCCCACCCAGATCACGCATGGGGATCTTCGAATCGCGTCGCGAGGCGCTGACCACCACGCCGAGGTTTTCCGCCAGCTGGGTCTCGGCCCAGGCACCGTAGTCGCTTTTCTGGTACTTGGGCTGGAAGCGTGCCGGGCGGTCGACGCTATTGTTGGCGCTGTCGAAGTCCAGGCGGCTGTCGCTGAAGGTGTGGTTCCAGTCGGCATCGCTGTGCCGGTAGTAAACGCGCCCGCCCTGCCCGCCGCGCCAGCTGCGCGAGGTGGCTTCGACCACGCCGCCGGTGAAACCGCTGTAGCGTGCGGAGATGTTCGAGTCATGCACTTCGAGGCTGTCGATCAGGCGGCTGTCGAGGTAGAAGCCTTGCTCGCTGGAGGTGCCCGAGGCCAAGGTCACGCCGTTGCCGGGGTCGACCGGATCGAGGTCGTTGTTCATGCGCATGCCGTCCAGGCTGAACAACCCCTGGTAAGGGCGCGAGCCATGGATCGAGATCGAATCGGGCTTGATCTCGCCCTGGTTCAGACCGCTCTGGCTGCTGTTGGAGAACTGCACCACCGGGTGGCTGCGCAACAGGTCGGTGAGGTTGCTGTTGGCCTGGGGGCGCTTGTCGATCTGCTCGGCGCTAAGCGTGAAAGGATTGGAGAAGCGCTGCTCGTCTTCATTGTGCAGGCTGTTGACGTTGGTCGGTTGCAGGCGCACCGCCTGTTCGTCATTGGCCTGGTCGCGGCGGATCAGGTAACCGGTGCCGGTATCGACGATCGTCAGGCCGCTACCGGCCAGCAAGGCTTCCAGGGCGCCAGCGATGCTGTAATGCCCTTCCAGGCGCAACGCCTGGTAACCGTCTACAAGGCGCGAGTCGTACGCAAGCCGGACGCCACTGTGTTCGGCAAGACGCGCCAGGCTTTGGCCCAGGGGGCCGGCGGGAATGGCAAAGTACTGCAGCTGGCCGGCCTGTCCGCGGGTGGCTGCCGGCGTTTCGGCAAGCGCCGGGGGAACAGCAGCCAGAAACAATGAAGCGCAGAGCAGTACCGGGAAACGCGAAGTGTCGGAAGGCATCGAGGGTGTCCGTGCTAGGCAGAGTCGACCCCAGCGAACTGGGAATCATTATCGATCTCTTATGCCGAGCGGAATCGCAAAAGGGACAACCCCCTCTGATAAAAAAGTGGCAGAGGCCAGCGCGAATTATCCGGTGCGGACCCCAGGGCCCACCCTCTTTCCAGGTCGCGAACAGGCTCCCTGGCAACATTTCGACTCAAAATCTCAGTGCATACCATCCCCCGCATAGCTAGAATTGCCGCCTGGCGTGTGCTGCGTGCGCCCGGGAGCCTTCCCGAATACGGAGAACATTCATTTGTTTTCCGTGAGATTCGTCCATGTTGCACGCATGCCCCCATTCCCCATGGCCCTTCCTGCCCCGTGCCTTTACGGCGTGGGTCGCTGCGCCGCATTCCCCATCCTTCTTCTCGCCCTTCGCCGCAGTGGCCCGCCATGTCCGGTGCCAGCGTCTCGCCGTGCCCGTTGCACGCCGCGCCACTGCCATTGCGAGGGTGATGCCATGAACGAGGACCGTTACATGACCGCCCCCCTTCCAACCGTCAAGCCGCGCTCGATGCTGCGCCACCTGCTGGCCACCGAGGCGGCCGGCGGCGTACTGCTGATGCTCACCGCCGCGCTGGCCATCGTCATCGCCAACAGCCCCTGGGCCAGTGCCTACCAGCACCTGCTGCACCTGCCCGTCGGCCCGGAACTCACCGAAAAACTCGGGCCGATGACCGTACACAAGTGGATCAACGATGGCCTGATGGCGATCTTCTTCCTGCTGGTGGGCCTGGAAATCAAGCGCGAACTGGTCGACGGCCGCCTGGCCAGCTGGGAGCAGCGCCGCCTGCCGGCACTGCCGGCGCTGATGGGCATGGCCGTGCCTGCGCTGATCTACCTGGCAGTGGCTGGCGGTGAGCCCGGACTGTCCAAAGGCTGGGCGATCCCGGCGGCCACCGATATCGCCTTCGCCGTCGGCGCCCTGGCCCTGCTCGGGCGGCATGCGCCACTGTCACTGAAGGTGATGCTGGTTTCGGTGGCGATCATCGACGACATGGGCGCGGTGGCGATCATCGCGGTGTTCTATACCTCGTCGCTGAACTTGCTGGCCCTGGCCGGTGCCGCCGGCATCATCGCCGTGCTACTGGCCTGCAACCGCCTACGCGTGGTCAGCCTGTGGCCTTACCTGATCGGTGTGACCGCGCTGTGGTACGTCACCCTGCTGTCGGGCGTGCATGCCACCATCGCCGGCGTGGTCGGCGCCCTGCTGATTCCCTACAGCACCGGTGGCAGCGAGGCCCGCGAGGCCAGCCCGCTACTCAAGCTGGAGCATGGCCTGGCGCCGTGGGTCGGCTTCCTCATCGTGCCGGCGTTCGGCTTCGCCAACGCCGGTGTCTCGTTCGGCGACCTGGGCCTTGAAGATATCTTCGCCCCGCTGCCGCTGGCCATCGCCCTGGGCCTGCTGCTGGGCAAGCAGCTTGGCGTGTTCGGCGGTGTACTGCTGGCGGTCAAGACTGGTCTCGCCAGCAAGCCCCATGGTGCCAGCTGGCTGCAGATCTACGGGGTGGCCATGCTGTGCGGTATCGGCTTCACCATGAGCCTGTTCATCGGCGACCTGGCCTTCCCGGGCCAGGTCGAGAAAATCGATGCGGCCAAGATCGGTATTCTGCTGGGTTCGCTACTGTCGGCAATCATTGCCTGCCTGATCCTGCGCTTCGCACCCAAGCCGGTGGATTGATCTAACCGCTCGGGGCTGCCTGGCAGCCCCGAGCACTACGTAGGTATCCATACGCCGGCTTGCCCCGCGATAGTTTGCACAAGCGCCACACAATTACGGCAGCAGACCTCAACCCCGAACTACCGACACCCCACCATCCACCACCATCGCCGTGCCAGTCATGAAACTCGACGCGTCCGAAGCCAGGAACAACGCCGCCTCGGCGATCTCTTCCGGCCTGGCCAGGCGCTTGAGTGCATGCAGCCCCTCGACATGGACCCGGGCCTCGGGGCTGCTCATCGCGCTACGGCCCATGGGCGTGTCGGTGCCACCCGGCAGCAGCGCATTGGCCCGGATGCGCTGAGCGCCCTGCTCCGCCGCAATGACTTGGACCAACCCAACCAAGCCCGCCTTGCTCGCCGCATACGCGGCCATGCCCGGCATGCCCACGGCGTGACCGACGAAGGTCGAAGTGAAGATCAGCGAGCCACCGCCACGGTCCAGCAAGGCCGGGATCTGCGCCTGGGCACACAAGAATGCGCTGGTCAGGTTGGTGTGCAAGGTATGTTGCCAGGCATCCAGCGTCAGCTCGGAAACAGGGGCGAGTTCACCGAGGGTGCCGGCGTTGTTGAAGGCGATATCCAGGCCACCGAAACGCGCCACCGCCATGTCCACCAGCTCCCTGGTCAGCGCCGCATCGGTAATGTCGCCGGCCACGGCGAGGGCCCGGCCATGCCCCATCGCCGCGATTTCCGCCGTCAACTGTTCGAGTTCGACCCGGCGCCGAGCCGTAAGCACCAGATTGGCGCCGTGCCGGGCGAACAAGGTCGCCGCCGCACGGCCGATACCGGAGCTGGCGCCGGTGATGATTGCCACTTTGCCTGCCAGTTGCATGAGTAGTACCTCGTCCTGAAGATGGTTGCAGGGTGCGCGGGGTACTATCGGGTGGGATACGGGGCGATACTCTCCGTTTCTTGCGCAATGTGCGCGACTCGCCGCAACTTACTACGCCTGCATCGAAGGCCGACAACGCGACACTGAATGCAGCGATGCGATTCTGGACCAAGAGCACCTGGGCTGACCGATCGAATCGACACAGGAAGCCTCGAACAGTGGGAAGCTGGTTTCCGATAAACCAGCAACGCTTGCCCGGCCAAATTCCAGGCACAAAAAAAGAGGCCTTTCGGCCTCTTCTTTGTGATCCCAGCGACGCACTGCGGATCGAATTTGGAGCGGGAAACGAGACTCGAACTCGCGACCCCGACCTTGGCAAGGTCGTGCTCTACCAACTGAGCTATTCCCGCGTCGTGATGGGTGCCATTCTAGCGATTTACAGAACGTCGTCAACCCCTTGATTCAAAAAAACTTTTACTTCTGCTCCGAACCTTCGCGCAGGTGCGGCCAGGCGGCCACCAGGTAATGCACCATCGACACCAGGGTCAGCCCCGCCGCCACCAGCAGCAAGCCGTAGCCCAGCACCACCCAGAAGGTCAGCAACGGTGGGTTGGCCAGCAGGATCACCAGCGCCAGCATCTGCGCGGCGGTCTTCCACTTGCCCAGGTTCGACACCGCCACATGGGCGCGGGCGCCAAGTTCGGCCATCCACTCGCGCAACGCCGAAACGACGATCTCACGGCCAATGATCACCGCCGCCGGCAGCGTCAGCCAGAAGTTGGCATGTACCTGCACCAGCAACACCAGGGCCACGGCGACCATAAGTTTGTCGGCCACCGGATCGAGGAAGGCGCCGAACGGGGTGCTCTGCTGCAGCCGACGTGCCAAGTAGCCGTCGAGCCAGTCGGTGGCGGCGGCGATAGCGAACACCGTGCTGGCGGCCATGTAGCTCCAGTGATAGGGCACATAGAACAGCAGGATGAAGATCGGGATGAGCAGGACGCGTAGAACGGTGAGCAGGTTTGGAATATTCATCGGTACGACTGGCTGCGAGTTGAACCCGGCATTCTACTCGCTATGCAGGCTGGCATAAATCGACTCGGCAAGCTTTTTACTGATGCCTGGGGCCTTGGCGATCTCGTCGACACTGGCGCGGTTGAGCTCCTGCAAGCCGCCGAAATGTTTCAGCAGGTCGCGGCGACGCTTGGGCCCGACCCCGGCAACGTCCTCCAGGCTCGAGGTACGCCGGGCCTTGCCGCGCCGAGCGCGATGGCCGGTGATGGCAAAGCGGTGGGCTTCGTCGCGGATCTGCTGGATCAGGTGCAGGGCCGACGAGTCGCCCTTGAGGGTGAACTCGTGGGCCGCGTCGTTCAGGTAGAGGGTCTCGAAACCGGCCTTGCGGGTCACGCCCTTGGCCACACCGAGCAGGGTAAGATCGGTCAGGCCGAGCTCCTGCATCACCTCGCGGGCCATGTTCAACTGGCCTTTGCCGCCGTCCACCAGCAGCACGTCGGGCAGCTTGCCCTCGCCGTCCTTGATCCGCCCGTAACGGCGCATCAGCGCCTGATGCATGGCGGCATAGTCGTCGCCGGCGGTCACGCCTTCGATGTTGAAGCGGCGGTAGTCGGATTTGAGCGGGCCTTCCGGGCCGAACACCACGCAGCTGGCCACGGTGGCCTCGCCGCTGGAGTGACTGATGTCGTAGCACTCCAGGCGCTGCGGCACTTCGTCCAGGCCCAGCACCTGGGCCAGCGCCTCGAAGCGGGCAGCCATGTGCTGGCGGTTGGCCAGACGGGCGTTGAGGGCCTGCTCGGCGTTGGTCACCGCCAGTTGCTGCCAGCGCGCCCGAGTGCCGCGCACTCGGTGACTGATGCTCAGCTCGCGGCCACGCAAGGTCTGTACCGCCTCGGTGATGGCGGCGAAGTCGTCATGCACCACGTTGACGATCAGCTCGCCCGGCAGCTCGCGTTCGGCGTTGCCGAGGTAGTACTGGGAAAGGAACGCGGCCATGACCTCGGCCACCTCCTCCTCGATACCCACCTGGGGGAAGAAGTTCTTGCTACCCAACACCCGCCCGCCACGCACGCTGATCAGATGCACGCAGGCGCCGCCCGGGTTGACGAAAGCCGCCACCACATCGACATCGCCGGAGCCGCCTTCCATGTACTGCTGGTCCTGGACCCGGCGCAACAGAGCGATCTGGTCGCGCAACTCGGCGGCCTTCTCGAAATTCAGGGCCATGGCGGCCTTTTCCATTTCGGCGTTGAGCTCGTTGCCCAACTGCTGGCTGCGGCCCTCGAGGAACATCACCGAGTGACGCACGTCCTCGGCGTATTCCTCGGGCGCCACCAGCCCCACGCACGGCCCCTTGCAGCGTTTTATCTGGTACTGCAGGCACGGGCGGGTACGGTTGGCGTAGTAGCTGTCTTCGCACTGGCGCACCGAGAACGCCTTTTGCAGCAGGCTCAGGCTCTCGCGAATGGCACCGGCGCTGGGATACGGGCCGAAATAACGGCCTTTGGCCTTCTTGGCGCCGCGATGGATACCCAGGCGTGGGAACTCCCCGTCGGACAGGAACACATATGGGTAGGACTTATCGTCGCGCAGGAGGATGTTGTAGGGCGGGCGCCATTCCTTGATCAGCGTCTGCTCGAGCAGCAGCGCCTCGGTTTCGTTGGCGGTGATGGTGGTCTCGACCTGGGCGATACGCCCCACCAGGGCAGCCGTCTTCGGCGCAAGGCCGGTCTTGCGGAAATAGCTGGCCAGGCGCTTCTTGAGGTTCTTGGCCTTGCCCACGTACAGCAAGCGGGCCTCGCCGTCGAACATCCGGTAAACGCCCGGGCGACCGCTGCAGGTCGCCAGGAACGCACTTGCATCAAAAGGTTGTGACATGAAGTGTGCTTAAAGACTTGCGTCGACCATACCGTGGCGGACGGCCAGCAAGGTCAATTCGACGTCGCTGGTGACCGAGAGTTTTTCGAAGATTCGATAACGGTAAGTATTGACGGTCTTGGGCGACAGACACAACTTGTCAGAGATGATCTGCACCTTCTGGCAGCCGACGATCATCAGCGCGATCTGGATTTCCCGCTCGGACAGCGCATCGAACGGCGAACCCTGGGGCTGGAAAGACTTGAGCGCCAGTTGCTGGGCGATCTGCGGGCTGATGTAGCGCTGGCCGGCGAAAGCCAGGCGGATCGCCTGGACCATTTCGTCGAGCCCGGCGCCCTTGGTCAGATAGCCCGCGGCCCCCGCCTGCAACAGACGGGTGGGAAACGGGTCTTCCTCGCACACGGTCACCGCGACCACCTTGGTGTCCGGATGGCTGCGCAGCAGTTTGCGCGTGGCCTCCAGCCCACCGATCCCCGGCATCTTCACGTCCATCAGGACCACATCCGGCTTGAGCTCGCGGGCCAGTTTGAGGGCGGACTCGCCGGAGTCCGCCTCCCCCACCACCTGCAGCCCATCGATGTCGGCCAGCATACGTGTGATGCCGGTACGCACCAGATCGTGATCGTCGACCACCAGGACCCTAATCAAGCAGACACCTCGTCAGTGGGGCGATTGGATCCCGCCACCTTAACAAAATTTTTCACAACGAACCTAGCGCAAAGCGTCATGGAAATATGCCTGCCGGTCAGGCCGGCGCATGCGCAGCCCTTCATGGCCACCTTCTTCACCCGCGAGGCGGTTGAGCAGGTGCCACACCGCGGCCTGATCTGCCGATGGCAGGCGGCGAAAGGCGCCTAGCAGGCGGTTCTCATCCGAGGTCAAGCTGTCCAGGGGCGCTGGGGTATGCACGCCACTGAGCACATACAGCGCATCCACGCCGCGGCTCGCGACCGCCGCGAGGTAATCCATGCGCGGCGTGCGTTCGCCGCTCTCGTATTTGCCCTGGGCGTTGGGCTCGACACCGCCGATATCGCCGAAAATGCGCTGGGTCAGCCCCAGGCGTTCGCGCTCTTCTCTGAGTCGCGGACCAAATCCGTTCATCTACTTGCCTCCTTTGCATGAATGGAAGACGGGCGCATCCCGCACCCGAGTGAATGTCTGCACAATCGTCCGGCACTATGCCAATTGGATCCAATCCTTGCAAGCCATCATTGCGCCACGCGCGGGATCAGGGGACAGACACGGCCATCACCGTTGATTCAGCGCTGCCGTCTTCAGGACTTGTGCCGCCCGTGCGAGGGGCTGGCCCGCGATGGCGGACAGAGGAAAGAGCGTAACTGACTTTAATCAGCCAGCTGAATCTGCGCAGGAAAATGCGCTGCGAAAATCACGTAAATCACCGTTTTGACGCCATTATATCGACACTAATTACACAATCATTTTTTTGACGCCCAACTTACATCAAACTTTATGTATTTGTTTTTTAACGATTTTTTAACTAACAGGACAAGACTTAAGAAAATTCACAACAAACTAACTAACAACCCTTGCCGCACTATCAGAAAACTCCTTAGGATGTAAAAAGACCACCACGAAACAGCCTGTACCGCTACCTATCTAGCGCGGCTTGATCCTGCGCGTCTGGCATTTGCATAACTTCTTGAACTGAGTATCTCGGCCGGCCTTGCGCCGCGCCTGGGGAGAGGGATCTATGAACATCAGTATCTTCGGACTCGGCTATGTGGGGGCGGTCTGCGCCGGCTGCCTGTCGGCACGTGGGCATCAGGTGCTGGGGGTGGACGTCGCCCAGGCGAAGATCGACATGATCAACCAGGGCCGCTCGCCCATCGTCGAGCCGGGCCTGGAGCAACTGCTGCTCGACGGCGTGCGTCAGGGGCGCCTGCGCGGCACCACCGATGTGCAGGCGGCGATCCTCGCCACCGAGCTGTCGCTGCTGTGCGTCGGCACCCCGAGCAAGGCCAATGGCGACCTCGACCTGGTGTACATGGAGGCGGTGTGCCGCGAGATCGGCGCGGCCCTGCGCGACAAGGCCAGCCGCCACACCGTGGTGGTGCGCAGCACGGTACTGCCGGGCACGGTGAAGAACGTGGTCATTCCGCTGCTCGAGCAGGCCTCGGGCAAGCAGGCCGGGCGCGACTTCGGCGTGGCGGTCAACCCGGAGTTCCTGCGCGAGAGCACGGCGATCCAGGACTACGACTTCCCGGCCATGACCGTGATCGGCGAACTCGACAGCCGTTCCGGCGACCTGCTCGCCTCGCTGTACCAAGGCCTGGACGCGCCGGTGATCCGCAAGTCGATCGAGGTCGCCGAGCTGATCAAGTACACCTGCAACGTCTGGCACGCCACCAAGGTCAGCTTCGCCAACGAGATCGGCAACATCGCCAAGGCCTCGGGGGTCGATGGCCGTGAAGTGATGGACGTGGTCTGCCAGGACTACAAGCTCAACCTGTCGCGCTACTACCTGCGCCCAGGCTTCGCCTTTGGCGGCTCGTGCCTGCCCAAGGACGTGCGCGCCCTCACCTACCGCGCCAGCCAGCTTGACGTGGCGCATCCGCTGCTCGGCGCGATCATGGCCAGCAACCGCAACCAGGTGCAGACCGCCTTCGACCTGGTGACCCAGGCCGGCAAGCGCCGCATCGCCCTGCTGGGCCTGGCCTTCAAGGCCAACAGCGACGACCTGCGCGAGAGCCCGTTGGTGACCCTGGCCGAGCAATTGATCGGGAAAGGTTACGAGCTGCGTATCTTCGACGCCAACGTCGAGCATGCACGGCAGTTCGGCGCCAACCGCCAGTACATCGAGCAACAGATCCCCCATGTCAGCGCCCTGCTGCGCAGCGACCTGCAGCAGGTGATCGATGAAGCCGAGGTGATCGTGCTGGGCAACAACGACGAACGCTTCGTGCAGGCGCTCGACGCCGGCAAGCAGGTGATCGACCTGGTCGGCTTCATGGCCGGCGGCAGCAACGCCCAACACCACGGCATCTGCTGGTAAGGCACGCCGATGCCCGCCCCTGCGGCGGGCCCCGACCCAAGGAGCTACAGCGCCATGGAACGACAACGACAGCGGCCTCTCGCGGCCCCGGGGTATCTGCGCGCAGCGGCCACCTTCTGTGCCTGGGCAATGCTCGCCGGGCTCATCGCGCTGGCCGCGCAGATGGTCGCGCCGCAGTACCTGGACCCAGGCCATCACCAGTTCATCTTCATCATCGGCACCCTGGGCATGTGGCGCTACGGCAATGCCATCGTCCATTACCTGCGCGGCATGTACTTCCTGCACTGGCGCTTCCCACGCCTGCGCCGCCAGGTCGAGCGGCTGGGCGACGCGGCATTGCCATCGCACATGTTCATGGTGGTAACGAGCTTTCGTATCCCCACCCATACCACCTTCAAGGTATACCAGTCGGTATTCCAGGAGGTGCAGCGACTCAAGGTGCCATGCACGGTGATCGCCTCGATCGTCGAGAAAGGTGACGAGCAGTTCATCAAGGACATCATGCGCGACGAGGTGCAGGGCCGCGACGACATCCGCCTGGTCATCGTCCGCGCCCGCGGCACCGGCAAGCGCGATGGCCTGGCCCACGCCTTCCGTGCCCTGTCGCGGCAGATGCCGCTGGAGGATGCGGTGGTCGGCGTGGTCGACGGCGACACCATGATGCTGCCCGGTTGCGTCGAGCGGGCGGTCAAGCTGTTCGCCGTGCTGCCCGACGTCGGAGGCCTGACCACCAACGAGTTCTGCGAGGTCGAGGGCAGCCGCTGGATGCGCCAATGGCACTCGATGCGTTTCGTCCAGCGGCACATCAACATGTGCTCGATGGCCCTGTCGCACCGGGTGCTGACCCTGACCGGGCGGCTGTCGTTCTTCCGCGCCGGGGTGATGACCGACCCGGCATTCATCCGCGACGTCGAGGCGGATTTTCTCGAGCACTGGCGCCTTGGCCGCTTCCAGTTCCTCACCGGCGACGACAAGTCCAGCTGGCTGAGCCTGATGCGCGCCGGCTGGGACACCTTCTATGTGCCCGACAGCCACACCCTGACCGTCGAGCACCCACCCAGCGACAGCTTCTGGGTCGCCACCCGCCAGTTGATGTTCCGTTGGTACGGCAACTCGCTGCGGCAGAACTTCCGCGCCACTGCCCTGCTCGGCCGCGCGCGCCTGGGGCTGTTCACCCTGTACGTGCTGCTCGACCAGCGCGTGTCGATGTGGACCTGCCTGATGGGCCTGACCGCTTCGGTGGTGGCCGGCCTGGTGTTCGGCATCCAGTACCTGCTGGTGTACCTGTTCTGGGTGCTGATCTCGCGCAGCCTGGTGACCGTGCTGTTCGTCTTCGCCGGGCACCCGGTCAGCCCGATGTACCCCTTCGTTCTCTATTACAACCAGATCGTCGGCTCGCTGATGAAGGTCTACGCGATGTTCCACATGGACCAGCAACGCTGGACGCGGCAGAAGACCACCCTGGCCACCGGCAGCGTCGACTTCGACGCCAACCTCAACCGCTGGTCCTCGAAGGCGATGCTGTGCTCCTCGATCGCCATCTTCTTCGGGGTCATCACCGTGCTTCTAGAACTCACGCAACGTTAAGGAAAGGCGCCTGCACATGAGTACTTCCAATACCCCCGCGGCCCCGGCCAACATCGTCCACGAAGCCATCGACGAGCGTCAGTACGTGCGCACCCGCATGAACGCCCGGGTACGCCTGGCCGGCGCCGGGCGCGAGCCGCTCGAGGCGGACCTGGCCGACATTTCGCTGGGCGGCATCGGCCTGCTGCACGAAGCGCCGTTGACCATCGGCGCGCTGTACGACGCCTCGATCCAGCTGCGCCTGAACCAGGTCGACCTGGCGATCGAAGGCAAGGTGCGCATCGTCTCCCAGCGCGGCAAGGAAGTCGGCGCGCAGTTCGTCGACCTCGACGCGCAGAAGCGCGACATCCTGCGCTACCTGATCAGCGCCTACCTGTCGGGCGAGGTTGCCGACATCAACGGCCTGTTCAACGTGATGCAGCGGGAAAACTACATCAAGGCGCGCAAGCACCAGCAAGCCCGCGCACGCACGCCGGGCGAGCGCCTCAAGGCCATCGCCGGCACCGCGCTGTACACCGCCGCCGGCCTGGCCGCGCTGGGCTTCGTCGGCTACAAGGGCTACCTGCTGTTCTTCCGCATCCCGGCACTGCAGGCTACGGTGGCGAGCAACGCCCAGGTCATCAGCATGCCGGACAACGGCTACGTGAAGTACCTGCTGCCGAGCGATGCCACCGAGGTGCGCGCCGGCCAACCACTGGCGAACATCTCCACCCAGCTGGCCACCAGCTTCACCAGCCCGGCTGACATGAAGGCCCTGGCCGACCTTGCCCCGGGCGATCTGCAGGCACTACTGGGCCGCGCCAGCGTCGAGACGGTGATCAACAGCCCCTGCGACTGCCAGGTCTGGTACCCGTCGCAACCGCTGGACGGCTATGGCTACAAGGCCGCGCCGATGATGCACCTGCTGCCCAAGGGCGAGGCCATGTTCGTGCGCGCCAACGTGCCGTTCGACAAGCTCGCCGATGTCAGCCGCGTGCGCTCGGTGGACATGCAGGTGTTCGGCCTCGATCAGCACTTCAGCGGCAAGGTGGTGGACGCCCGCTCCGACGAGCTGAACCACAACCTGGCGCTGACCATCCAGCCGGACAGCCCGCTGCCGGCGGCGGCCTACCAGAAAGCCGTGGCGGTCGACCTGTACCTGGGCCTGCCGTTCGGCAGCGGCAACTGAGGGCCGCTCATGAACGCCAAGAACGCCCCGCGCCTGTTGCTGGCCGGCCTCGGCCTGGTCTGCGCCGGCAGCGGCTGGGCCGGGCAGAGCCTGGAGCAGATCCGCTACGCGCTGTACAAGGACCCGGGCGCCGACGTCACGAGCGACCTGCGCGCCCTCGCCGAGCGTGGCGACCTGGCCTCCAAGCAACTGCTTGGCGATGTGCTGGCCAACAGCGACAGTGCCAACCGCCAGGACATCGTCAGCCTGTACCAGGAGGCCTTCGCCGACGGCCACGGCCAGATCCCGGCGCTGGCCTCGCTGGCGCGCCTGCTCGACCGCACCCCGCGCCTGCAGCGCAGTCACGAAGCATGGATGCGCCAGGCCCTGGCCCGCTACCCCAACGACCGTGACCCGCGCAGCACCAGCACCAGCCTGGAGGTGTTCCTGGTCTATCCGCAGCTGTTCCCGGGCGAGCGCGCCGCCGAACTGCTGGCGCTGTACGAACAGAGCTGCCTGCTCAACTGCCGCCCTGAGCTGTATCGCGCCGTGGTCGCCGAGCGCCAGGGCGACCGCGCCGCGGCCGAGCGCTGGTACCAGCAGGCAGCACGCATCGACCCACGCGGCATCGAGCGCTACTACCGCTTCCTCGGCGAGCGCCAGGACCCGGCCTTCCTCGCCTTCGCCCGCAGCCTGGAGCCGGAAATGGCCAGCCTGCCGGTGGAGGTCGTGCAGCGCATCGGCGCGCTGCTGGACAGCATCCATGGCACCACCCGCGCCGAACTGGACGCCGAACGCGAGCAGCGCCAGAGCCGCGCCATGGGCGCCAAGGTCGAGCCGACGACCGAGCAACTGGCCCGCGACAAGGCCGACGACCAGCTGCGCGCCGACGGCATCGCCGAGGCCCAGCGCTGGCTGGACAACGCGGTCGCCCGTGGCTACCTGCCGGCGCTGGTGGCCAAGGCCAACTTCATGATCTCCAACCCCACCGAGCACAACGCCGAACAGGCCCAGGCGCTGATCACCCAGGTAAGGGCCAAGGACCCGACCCGCGCCAAGGCATTGGATGCCCAGTTCTACATGGTCAACAACTGGCTGACCCTGGACCCGTACAAGGCCCATGCACTGATCGACGAGCTGATCGCCGCCCACTACCCGGACGCCCGCCTGCTGCTGGGTGACCTGTACAGCAAGGGCGGCCTCGACCAGCCCGACCAGGAGCGCGCCCTGGCCATCTGGCGGCAACAGGCCGAGCAAGGCTCGACCGCCGCCTGGTACCGCATGGCCACCGTGCATCTGCGCGGCCGGGCCATCTGCCACGACCCGGTCAAGGCCTACACCTACGCCCGCATCGCCCTCGACCTCGGCGAGACCCGCGCCCGTGGCCTGATCAAACGGCTGGACAAGACCTTGCCCAAGGATGACATCGAGCGCGCCCTGGCCGTGCGCAACGATCTGTTGAAGGAGCCCACCCTGTGAAAGCGCACCCACCCCTGCTCGGCGCCCTGCTCGCCCTGGCGCCGCTGACGGTGCTGGCAGCCGAGGAAGTCACCGGCCCCGAGGCCGACAGCAGCGCGCCGATGCGCGTCGCGACCGTTGACGGCAGCGAGCCGGTGATCACCTCGGAGTTCTTCAACAAGCTCACTTTGCAGACCGGCTACGGCCCGCAGGACTCCCAGGTCGGCCGCGACCGCGAGAGTTTCTACAGCCTGCGCTACGAGCCGTCGTTCGCCTGGTACTCGCCGGAAAAACGCTGGGCCAAATGGATGGTCTATGGTCGCCTGTGGCTGAACTACGACTCCAGCCAGTCGAGCAACCTGGCCAACGAATCGACCAACAACAATGCCCGCGAACAACCCGAGGGCTGGTACGCCGAACTGCGCGAGCTGTACGTCAAGCGCAACCTGATCGGCGACGACCCGCGCTTCTCGCTGTCGTTCGGCCGCCAACGTTTCGCCGACGACTACGGCATCTGGTGGGACGACAGCCTGGAGTCGGTGCGCTTCGACTACCAGGACACCTTCTCCGACGCTTTCGTCGCGCTCGGGCAGAAATTCCACAACTACAACACCGACGTCAATTCGCTGGCCGCGAGCGAAGAGCGCACGCTGTACCTGATGGGCCAGTACGCCTATCGCTGGAGCCCGAACAACCAGGTCGGCGTGCGCCTGATGCAGGAGAACGACCGCAGCGACCACGACGTCGACGATCGCTACGACTTCAAGGGCTGGCGCTACGGGCTGTTCTTCAAGGGCGACAACCTGCCCCTGGCCACCGACTACCACCTGGAACTGGCGGCACTGGACGGCAAGATGGACAACACCGCCGGCAACGGCGTCACCAGCACCGGCCACGCCAGCAAAGGCTGGGCGGCGCTGGGCGAGGTCGGCAAGCGCTTCGAGACGCTGCCCTGGACCCCGCGCCTGGCGTTGCGCGGCGGCCTGACCGACAAGCCGGACGACGACAACGACGGCTTCCGGCTCAACCCGATCCAGTCCGACCGCATCACCCGCCAGGGCTCGTACAGCACGCGTCTCACCAGTGCGTTCGTCGCCCTCGACCTGCGCAACCTGAGTTACTACGGCTTCGCCCTAGAGACCCGCCCCACCGCGCGCAGCGCCCTGGACCTGCGGGTGACCCAGCTCAACCTGCGCGACGAGGGCGGCGCGCTGCCGATCCGCATGGCCGCCGATGCCCGCGCCCGACGCCAGAGCGAACTGAACGCCAGGCTGCACGGCAAGGGCGACAACGTCGGCCAGATGATCGACCTCAACTACTACTGGAAGATGTTCCCGGTAGCCCTCGACGGCAAGCGCCTGGACGTCAACACCCTGGTCAGCGCCAGCTACCTCAACGCAGGCAGCGCGCTGGACAGCGGTGACGACTACCAGCTGAGTGTCGGCGTGGTGATCAGCTACTAAGGACCGGCCAGCATGATCTTCGCCTCCAACGTATTCCTGTTCCTCTACCTGCCGCTGTTCCTGGCCATCTACTACCTGGCCCGGCCGCAGTGGCGCTCGCTGGTGATCGTTGCCGCCAGCTACGTGTTCTACGCCTGGTGGCGCCCGGACTTCCTGCTGCTGTTCGTCGCCATCACCGCCTGGAACTACGCGTTCGGCCTGGGCATCAAGGCACGCCTGGACGCCGCGGACAAGCCTTGGGCCCTGCGCCTGCTGTGGTTGGGCGTGGCCGGCAACCTGGCGACGCTGGGCTACTTCAAGTACGCCAACTTCGGCGCCGAGATGCTGGCCCTGCTGCTGGCGCCGCTGGGCATCGACACCTGGACCTTGGAGAACATCTTCCTGCCGCTGGGCATCTCGTTCTATGTGTTCCATGCCCTGAGCTACATCGTCGACATCTACCGCAAGGACGCCACGCCCACACGCAGCTTCATCGACTTCGCCGCCTTCGTCGCGCTGTTCCCGCACCTGGTGGCGGGGCCGATCCTGCGCTACAGCCAGCTGGCCCCGCAGTTGCGCCAGCGCAGCCACTCGCTGGAGCTGTTCTCGCTGGGCGTGTGCCGGTTCATGCTCGGTTTCATCATGAAGGTGTTGATTGCCGACCGCCTGGCGCCAATCAACGTGCTGTTCATCGGCGAAGGCAGCCTGCAGTTCAGCGATGCCTGGTTCGGCCTGGTGGTGTCGACGCTGCAGCTGTACTTCGACTTCGCCGGCTACAGCCACATGGCCTTGGGCCTGGCGCTGATGATGGGGTTCCGCTTCCCGGAAAACTTCAACCAGCCTTATGTGTCGCAAAGCATCACCGAGTTCTGGTCGCGCTGGCACATGACCCTGGCGCATTTCCTGCGCGACTATGTCTACATGCCCCTGGTGCGCAAGCGCGTGGCCGGCGCCCTGCCGGCGCTGGTGTGGACCATGCTGCTGTCGGGCCTGTGGCACGGGGCGAGCTTCGCCTTCATCTGCTGGGGGCTGTTCTTCGGTATCGGCATGGTGCTGGAGCGCAAGTTCGGCCTGGCTACCAAGGTCAGCACGCCGTATCGCCTGGGCCGCAACCTGCGCACCGCGCTGCTGATCATCCTGAGCATGCCGCTGTTCTTCACCATGGACCTGCGCCACAGCCTCGACATCTACCGGGCGCTGCTGGGCCTGAACGGCTTCGGCTCGCTGGAGCTGTACGTGCTCGGCGCCTCGAAGATGGCCATGGCCTTCGCCCTGGTGGCAGTCGCCTGGCTGATCCTGGCCGGGATCAACAACGTGCGCTTCTACGCCGGCAACCAGGACGGCTACTTCATGCGTCATGTCGGGGTGCTGCACAGCCTGCTGCTGTGGGCGGGCTTCCTCCTGGCGCTGAGCAGCCTGGCGGCCAGTTCGTTTTCGCCGTTCCTGTATTTCCAGTTCTAGGAGAGTGCCGTGTACCCGGTGATGAAGACGGCCAGCAAGGCCAACGGTGTGATCTTCGCCCTGGCGTTGGCGGCGATGTTCGTCTACTCGCTGCCGCCAGTGCTGAGCTTCGCCCGCGCCCAGACCGATAGCTGGAACCTGTTCGTCGACGGCAAGCTGTTGCGCAAGTTCGAGCAGGTCTACGACAAGCGCTTCTTCCTGCGCGAACCCTCGGTGCAGCTGTGGGCCGATGCACGCTTCCAGCTGTTCGGCGAGGGCACCCAGGGCGTGGTGCTGGGCAAGGACGGCTGGCTCTACACCAGCCAGGAGTACCGCGTGCCCAACGACCTGGACGCCAACCTGGCGAGCCAGCTGGCGCAGATCGCCAAGGTCGGGCAGCAACTGGCCAAGCACGGCAAGCACCTGGTGCTGCTGCCCTTGCCGATGAAGCTGGATATCTATGCCTCCCACGCCGAGCGTGCCTTCGACCCACGGGTGGCCAGCCTCTATGACCGCTTCGTCGCCGACCTGCAACTGCGCCACCTGGATGTGGTGCCGCTGCGCGACGCTTACCTGCGCAACCTGGCCGGTCCGCGCCTGTTCCTCAAGTCCGACACCCACTGGAGCCCGGACGGCGCGCGGCTGTCGGCCTATGAACTGGCACGCCAGCGCCCGCGCCTGCTCGGTGACCAGGTGTATGTCTCGCACAAGGCCGGCGACAAGACGGTCAAGGGCGACCTGATGAACTACCTGCAGTTCGACCATGCCCGCCTGGCGCCACAGTTCGGCGGCAATCCGATCGAACTGTACGAAACCCTCAAGGCCGCCCAGAGCAGTGACGAACTGTTCGCCGAACAGGCGCAGAGCCTGCTGCTGGTGGGCACCAGCTACAGCAAGATCGACGATTGGAACTTCGTCGGTTTCCTCAAGGAAGCGCTCAACCGCGACCTGTTGTCCGTCGCCGTGGAGGCCCGAGGGCCGTTCGAGGCGATGAACCAGTTCCTCGCCAGCGACCAGTTGCACAACCCGCAGATCGACACGGTGATCTGGGAGTTTCCCCTGCGCACCCTGCTTGCCCATCGCCCTGGCGCGCTTGCCCGCGACGCCCAGCCCGCGCATTTCTGACGTCCCAAGGAGCACCTGATGAAGCTTTCGCCCCTGTTCACCGCCCTGGCCCTGACCGCCGCCAGCCACACTGCCCTGGCCGCCGAAGGCAATGCCGACCTGTACGACGCCGTGGCCCCGGCCGACTCGGCCTTCGTGCGCGTGCTCAACCTGTCCGACAGCAGCATCGATGTGGCCCTCAGCGGCAAGCTCAATGCGCAGAAGGTCGCCCCAGGGCAGCTCAGCGGCTACCGCTTCGTGCCGGCTGGGGTACACAAGATCGGCATCGGCGCCACGGCCATCGAGCCGACCCTGGCGGCCAACGCCGCCAGCACCGTGGTGTACGACGGCAAGCAGCTGCAAGTGATCGCCGACCAGTACGTCAACGAGCCGAAGAAGGCCCAGGTGGCCTTCTACAATCTGACCCCGGCCCAGGCCACGCTGCGCACCGCCGACGGCAAGCACGAGGTGGTCAAGGCCCTGACCAAGGGCCAGACCGGCGCGCGCATGGTCAACGAAATCAAGATCGACTTCGCCGCCTATGTCGGCGGTCAGGAAGTGGCTAGCTTCGACGAGTTGTTTCTCAAGAAAGGCCGCTCCTACAGCTACGTGCTGCTGCCAGGCAATCGCAGCCTGAGCCAGGCCAACAGCATCGACCCGACCGAGTGACACACCGCCGCAAGGATGACTGGCCCATGAACACCTTCCTCCCTCTTGGCCTGGCGGCCACCCTGGCGCTGACGGCCCTGTCCGGCCAGGCCGCCGAGCCCGCCCGGCCCGGCTGCGAGAACCTGCAGTGCATGGTCTGCCCGGCCCTGGCCGAACCGCAGCACTATGCCGAAGGGCGCATGAAGCTGATGCGCCAGATCGTCCCCGGCAAGGAGCGCTGGCTGTTCCGCTCGATGGTCGACCTGACCAACGACTTCGGCATTCCCGCGCCCATGCGCCCGGAGTTCGCCCGGCTGATGGACGCATTCCACCGCCAGGGCATCCAGGTGGCCATGGCGGTCCAGCCAACCCGCGGCCTGATGCACCGCGACAAGCTCTACGCCGACCAGTTGCATGGCTTCGACTTCGAGCGCGCCAGCCGCAACCTCGATACCTACCTGGGGCAACTGCGCCAGGGCGGCGCGGTGGTGGCGCCGATGATGCAGCTGGTGCGCCAGCCGCCTCAGGGCGAATACTTCTTCCGCCGCGACCACCACTGGACCCCGACCGGCGCCGAGGCCACGGCGAGGTTGATGGCCGAGGAGATCCGCCGCCAGCCGTTCTACAGTGGCTTGAGCAAGAAACGCTACAGCACCGAGCCCGGCGTGATGGTACCCAAGGACGGCACGCTGAACCTGGCCCTGAGCTACATCTGCGGCAACAACTACGGGTTCCAGTACGTACGCGGCTACCAGACCGTGCCAGTGGCCGATAGCAGCGATGCGCTGTTCGACGAAGCGCCCGACCCCGAGGTGATCCTGGTCGGCGACAGCAATGCCGCGGCCCGTGAGGACGAGAGCAAGCAGTTCAACTTCGACGGCTACCTGAAACAGTACCTGCAGGCGGATGTGCTCAACTACGCACTGCCCGGCGTGGGCGAGGACGGCTCGCTCCTGGAATATCTGCTGTCCGCCGACTACAAGCCCGAGGCGCCGCCCAAGCTGATCGTCTGGGAACTGCCGGCCAACTACCGCCTGGACTCGCCCTTGATGTATCGCCAACTGGTGCCGGCGATACACGGTGGCTGCAAGGCGTCCAAGGAGCTACTGGGCACGAAGCTGCAGCGGCCAGCCCTGAAGGTAGGCGAGCGCATCGAACTGCTGAGCAATGCAGGCAGTGCCCGGCAGGCGGTGTCCAAGGGCTTTCTCGACATCCGCCTGAGCGACAGGAACGTCAAGGACTTCTACATCATCGTCTATTACGACAACGGCGCCCGCGACAAGGTGTGGTTCCGTCGCGAGGCGGCGGTCGGTGGCGGCCAGTACTACCTGGAACTGAGCCGGGCGCCCGAGTTCGCCGGCGCCAACCTGCTCTCGGTATTCCTCGAGCCGACCAAGGCCGGCACCGCCGCCACCGATGTGGAGACGCGCCTGTGCCTGTGAAATCGATAATAGGGGCTGCTGCGCAGCCCATCGCCGGCAAGCCGGCTCCCACAGGGGAATGCACGGCACTTGTGGGAGCCGGCTTGCCGGCGATGGGCCGCAAAGCGGCCCTAGGGGTGCCCCTGCTGCTTGCAATCGCCCTGCTGCCCCTGCCCGGCCATGCTGCGCAAACCATCTGGCCCGCCCGCGCTACCGCGCAATCGGCCCTGATCGCCGACTACCACAGCCTGACCTGCAGCAAGCAACCGCCACCACCCTATACCGGCAGCCTGCACCTGCAGAGCAAGTACGACCAACGCGACGCCAGCAAGTCGACTTTGCGCGCCGCGCCCGACGCCGACAGCGAGCGCATTGCCCGGCAGGTCAAACAGTTCATCGCAGGCGTGATCCAGGCCGGCAAGCGCTTTCAGAAGGCGAAAAAGCCCCAGGAGGCCAACATGGCCCTGGCCTGCCAGGAGCAGTGGCTGGAGCATTGGGCGCAAGCCGGTGCCCTGCTCGATCCGGATGCCAGCAACACCGGCATGGCGGCGCGCAAGTGGGCGCTGGCGGCCATGGCCGGCGCGGTGCTGTTGACCCAGGCGGCCGCCGACGGCAAGGTCCGCCTCAGCCCCGTACAACACCGTTGGTTCAGCCAGCTTGGCGAACAGGTGATCCGCGAGTACGACCCGCGCCGCCAGTCCACCACTGTGTACTTCAACAACCACGACTACTGGGCCGCCTGGGCGGTGGCCGCCGCCGGCATGCTGGTGGGCCGCGACGATTTCATCCGCTGGGCCGACGGCAACCTGCGCCGGGGCCTGGCCCAGGCCGTGCGCAGCGGCAACCAGGCCTACCTGCCGCTGGAGGTGGCGCGCAGCAGGCTGGCCGCCAACTACAGCCAGTACGCCCTGGTGCCGCTGGTGCTGCTGAGCGAATCGGCGCGCGCCAATGGCCTGGCCTGGAGCGACGACGACCAGCGCATCCTCGACCAACTGGCCAGTTTCGCCGCAAGCAGCGTGCTCGCCCCGGACACCCTGCCCGAGCTCAAGGGGCAGCGCCAGGCCGAAGTCGCGCCGTACAAGCTGGCCTGGCTGATCCCGTTCCTCGCCCGCCGGCCAGGGCACGCCCTCGCCCGCCAGCTGTACGACAGCGAGGACGGCGAGGTGGACAACTACAGCCAGATCGGTGGCCTGCTCAAGCCGGCCTACCCCATCCTGCCTTGATCAAGGACGTTCCCATGGCACCGTTCAGCCGCTTTTCCCTCACCTGCCTGGCCGCCCTGCTGCTGGCGACGACCGCCCAGGCCGCGCCGGTGATGGACACCCTGCCCCAGGCGCAGCACCAGCAACAGCTGGACCAGCTGCGTCGCCAGGTCCGCCAGGCCGTAAGCTTCGAACAGGCCCGTCGAGCGCCTCCCGCAGGCCGCGCCAGCGTGAGCCTGCAACCGATGTTCTCGTCCCAGGCCGGCAGCTGGCCGTTCGAGCCGTTCGTCAACAATGGCCTGTTCCGCGCCATCGCCGGCTACCAGGCGCACCACCCGCAGGCCGTGGTGCTGCGCGGTGGCAGCATCACCCTGGCGCAACTGCATGACGCGCTGCGCGATCCGCGGGTGCTCAGGCCCTACAAGGATGGCTACCTGCTCAGCTACCCGCTGATGATCGGCGCCGATGCCGGGCTGCTGCTCGAGGGCGCCCATCTCTACCTGTACAGTTTTTCCGGCACCGCGCTGATCAACCAGGGCTGGTTGGGGCTGGAGCGTTCGACATTGGAAAGCGTGGCCGGCGACAAACCGGGCAACACCGATCGCGCCTGGCGCCCCTTCGTGGTGGCCTGGGCCGGCAGCCACACCCAGGTGATCGGCTCGACGCTCCGGCGCCTGGGCTACAACGCCAACCTATCCCGGGGCCTGAGCACCGCGCTGAGTACCCAGCAACCCGCCGGTACGCGCCCCGCCACACTGCTGATCGAAAGCAGCCAGTTCAGCGAATTGTCCAGCGCGGTCGAGCTGCAACACAGCCAGGCGACCATCGCCGGCAGCCGCTTCGAAGGCTCGCAGCAATACGCCATCGACGCCCGCGACAGCCAGTTGCACCTGCATGACAATCAGGTGCGGGGCATCGACAACAACAGCGGCGTGCGCCTGCGCGGCCAGACCCGGGCGCTGGTCGAGGGCAACCTGATCCTTGGCGCCGCCAAGGCCGCCATCGAAATCAGCGACCAGCGCGGCGCCGTGTGGCTGGCGGGCAACCGTATCGGTGACAGCCGGGGCAACGGCATCCAGCTGCGCAACCTGGCGCCCACGCCCGAGGCGCCGCTGCTGATCGACGACAACCTGCTGGCCAGCAGCCAGGGCAGCGCGGTGGACGCCAGCGAGGTGGCGGCCCTGGCCCTGGTCGGCAATCGCATCGGCAACACCCCGGAGTACGCCGTCAGCCTGCGCAATGCCACGCCCCTGCCGGGCCCGCTGCTGCTCAGTGGCAATCGCCTGGGACAGGTGGGCAAGGCGGTGGTGCGGGTCGAGGGACTGCGGGAGGTCGAGTTGGGGAACAATACCTTCGACGGCAAGGCGCTGCTGCAGAACCTGCTGGCTGGTGACCTGCTGGCGCTGCAGGGGCAGGTGCTGGAGGCGACGCTGGTCCAGGGGCGAATGGTGCGGCTGCGCCAGTAATAGCTCAGGCGACCGGGCGTTGCATGCGCACGAAACACTCGTCCATGCCCACTTCGACGAAGCCCCGGCGCTGGTACAGGCGCCGCGCCGGGTTGCTGGCGAACACCATCAGCCGCAGCCATGGCAGCCGGCGTTGCGCCGCCCAGGCGGCCAGTTCCTCCAGCACCCAGCCGCCCACGCCGCGGCCACGATACTCGGGCAACAGATGCAACTCGCGAATGAACAACGCCTGGCGATCCTGGCTGAGGCTGCAGAACCCCAGTACCTGATCGTCCTCGACCACCAGCCATTGCTCGCGCCAGCCCCAGGCCTCGTCGAAGGCTTCCTCGATCCACAGCAGGTCGAACTCGCGGTAGTACGGCAGCATGGCGCGGCGGGTGAGGTCACGGGCAAAGGTGCGGTGGTTATCAGTGGCGGGCATCAACTGAAGGGGCATCGACGGGCACACAGGTCAGAGGTTGTCGGTGGCGTAGCAGACTGGCGAACTGGCCGGGCCACGCCGCTCCAGCTCGTCCTCCAGCCACTGGGCCAGAACCTGGGCATTGTTGTGCTCGGTGTCCTTGCCAGCATACAGCAAGGTCAGGTCGCCTTTGCCGGCCAGGTCGAGCAAGGCGTACCAGTGCTCGGGATGGGCGGCCAGCTCCTGCCGGTAGCGCTGGGTGAACCCGGCGAAGTCGACCGCGCCGGCATGGAATGCCTTGCGCAGCGCATCGGACGGCGCCACTTCGCGCAGCCACTGCCCGTGCAGGTCGTCCTTGCGCACGTTGCGTGGCCACAGGCGATCGACCAGCACCCGCTGGCCATCCTGCGCATCGATGCTTGCGTAGACGCGTTTGCAGCGAATCATCGGACACTCCTGCGACATCGTTCCCCATCAAGCCTAGGGCCTTCTTTGATCGAGGTCACGGCCCAACAACGAATAGCTTCTATGCTGAACCCCTTCGGCACCATCGCCCGACGCCAACCGGAGCCCTCATGGCAACCCCGTCACTGGCCAGCCAGCCCGACCTGAGCCCGCCCACCTCTGGCCCACCCCTTGCCCACAAACCCGGACGCGCCACCCTTACCCTGTTCTTCGGCCTGCTACTTGCGGGCCTGGCCTACACCTTCTGGAGCCTCAAGCAGGATGTCAGTGCCAGCGGCACCGTCGTCACCACCGTCACCCCGTTCCTGCTGCTGGGCCTGGCCCTGCTGATCGCCCTGGGCTTCGAGTTCGTCAACGGCTTCCACGATACCGCCAACGCCGTGGCCACGGTGATCTACACCCATTCGCTGCCGGCTTCGGTGGCGGTGGTGTGGTCGGGATTGTGCAATTTTCTCGGAGTGCTGCTGTCCAGCGGCGCGGTGGCCTTCGGCATCATCGCCCTGCTGCCGGTGGAACTGATCCTGCAAGTAGGCTCGTCAGCCGGCTTCGCCATGGTCTTCGCCCTGCTGCTGGCAGCGATCATCTGGAACCTCGGCACCTGGTGGCTGGGGTTGCCGGCCTCGTCCTCGCATACCCTGATCGGCTCGATCATCGGCGTGGGCGTGGCCAATGCGCTGATGCACGGGCGCGACGGCACCAGCGGCGTGGACTGGACCCAAGCAAGCAAGGTCGGCTATGCCCTGCTGTTATCGCCGTTGATCGGCTTCGCCTGCGCCGCCCTGCTGCTGCTCGCTCTGCGCGCGCTGGTCAAACGCCGCGAGCTGTACCAGGCGCCGCAAGGCCAGACACCACCGCCTTGGTGGATCCGTGGCGTGCTGATCCTCACCTGTACCGGGGTGTCGTTCGCCCACGGCTCCAACGACGGCCAGAAAGGCATGGGCCTGATCATGCTGATCCTGGTCGGCACCCTGCCGATGGCCTATGCGCTGAACAAGACCATGCCCAACGAGCAGGCGCTGCAGTTCTCGGCCGTCGCTGAAGTCACCCGCCAGGCCTTGGTGCGCGCCGCGCCCGCCCCCACGCCGATCGACCCACGCCAGGTACTGACCGAGTTCGTCGCCACCGCCGAGGCCAGCCCCGAACTGCTACCGGCGCTCGCTGCGTTGACCGGCATGATCGGCGAGGAGGTCAAGGGCTATGGCTCGCTCAAACGCGTACCGGCCGAGGCCATGGCCAACGTGCGCAACGACATGTACCTGGCCAGCGAAGCCATCCGCCAGATCGACAAGCACCAACTGGCCCGCTACGACGCCGACACCGCCCGCCATGTACAACTGTTCAAGCGCCAACTGGACGACGCCACCCGCTATATCCCGCTGTGGGTCAAAGTGGCGGTGGCCATCGCCCTGGGCCTGGGTACCATGGTTGGTTGGCGGCGCATCGTGGTCACGGTAGGCGAGAAGATCGGCAAGACCCACCTGAGCTATGCCCAGGGGGCTTCGGCCGAGGTGGTGGCGATGTGTACCATCGGCGCGGCGGACCTGTTCGGCCTGCCAGTGTCGACCACCCACGTATTGAGTTCGGGGGTGGCCGGGACCATGGTGGCCAATGGCTCGGGGATTCAACGCAAGACCCTGGTCAACCTGCTGATGGCCTGGGTGCTGACCTTACCGGCGGCGATGATGCTGGCGGGGTGTCTGTACTGGCTACTCAACCAGCTCTTCTGATCCTGTAGGAGCGGCTTCAGCCGCGATCACCCGCAAAGCGGGTGCCAGGCTCCGCGTTGCCTGCATCGCGGCTAAAGCCGCTCCTACAGAGGTGAGGCGCGATCAAGCGGGAATTTTCAGGCCACTCTGCACGGCCGGGCGTTCGAGGAACCTGGCCAGCACCCGCTGCACTTCCTTGAACCTGTCGAACTCCACCAGCTCCCGCGCGTTGTAGCGCTCCACCAGGTTACGCACCCAGGGGAAGATGGCGATATCGGCGATGCTGTACGCATCGACCATCCACTCCCGCCCTTGCAGGTGGCGGTCGAGCACCGCCAGCAAGCGCTTGGATTCATTGACGTAGCGGTCACGGGGACGCTTGTCCTCATACGCCTTGCCGGCGAAGAAATGAAAGAACCCCACCTGGCCGAACATCGGCCCGATGCCGCCCATCTGGAACATCAGCCACTGCAGGGTCTGGTAGCGCTGGGCCGGGTCCTGGCTCAGCAACTGGCCGCTCTTCTCGGCCAGGTACTGCAGGATCGCCCCCGACTCGAACAATGGCAGTGGCTGGCCACCCGGCCCATTGGGGTCGATAATCGCGGGAATCTTGTTGTTGGCGCTCAGGGAGATGAACTCGGGGCTCAGTTGGTCTTCGGTTTCGAAGCTGACCTTGTGTACCTCATAGGGCAGGCCGATTTCCTCGAGCATGATCGAGACCTTGACCCCGTTAGGCGTGGCCAGCGAATACAGTTGCAGACGCTCGGGGTGCTGCGCCGGCCATTTGCCGGTGATGGGGAATGCGGAAAGTTCGGTCATGGGGGTGCCTTCGCGTTGGGAGCCTTCAATCTAGATGATCTTCGGCCATCCTGACCATCACCCAGTCACGGTGCCGCTCGTCGCCGCAGGGGAAGATCGCTTCCCCCACCTTGCGAAAGCCGTTGCGCTGATAGAAACCGATCGCCCGAGCGTTCAGTTCGTTGACGGTAAGGCGTGCCTGGCCATCGACCTGGGCAAGGGTGGTAGAGAGCAACAGCTGTCCGGCGCCCTTGCCATGGGCGCAAGGCAGTACATAGCAGCGGGAGATTTCCGCCAGCTGATCGGCTTCGGCAATGCCTAGCTCGCCGGGCGCCAGGTCGAGCATGCTGTAACCCAGTACCTGGCCATCCTGTTCGACCACCAGTAACCGCTTGTGCGGGTGCTTCAGGTGATCCTGGAAATGTTCGGGCTGCAGATGCTGGGCAATGTAGTGCTGCTGGGCGGTGACTGTGCTGTCGGGCGGGCTGGCCAAGGCGAAAGTGGCCTGGCCGACGCGGCTCAGGGCCAGGCAATCTTCGTCACGGGCCGGGCGAATCTGGTAGGGCATGGCAACATCCTGTCGGGCAGCCGGGTCACGCTCGACAATGCCAGCGCCACCCCATCGGTGCAAGTTTCAGGCGGCGCCATGGGCCTGGCGCTTGAGCTTCTCGGTGTCGACCCGCACGAACACCGAATCGGCGGTGACAGTCAGTACATCCCCGGCCCAGACCTCGCAGATCACCCGGGTCTTGCGCCCCAGCTCACCTTCGACCCGCGCCTTCAGCAACAGCTCGACGCCCATGGGCGTGGGCTTGAGGTAGGTCAGGCCGAGCTGGCCGGTGACACAGTCGATACGCGGCAGACTGCCCGGCTCGCGGCCTTCGGCACGGTAGTGGTAGGCCATGGCGGTCCAGTTGCAATGGCAATCGACCAACATGGCCAGCAGGCCACCGTAGACCAGGCCGGGCCAACCGGTGAAGGTCTGGTCAGGGGTATGCCGGCACGACAGGTGGACGCCATCGGCATCCCAGTGGCTTTGCACGTGCAGGCCGCTGGAATGGGAACAGCCGCAGCCATAGCAGATGCCTTCGGGGGCGGCGAGTTGTTGCAGGGAAAGCGTTTGTTCGGTCATGGGCGTCCTTGGCTTGTTGGCGTTGAACAGGAGGCTGGCTGCCGATGGTAGCGTCCTGCCTGCGCCACGCCAATCAGCGTGGCCCGGGAGGCGGCCCAGCCCTATCCTCGCGCAGTACCTGGCCGAACCAGGGTAAGCGTTACAGGCCCAGCTCTTCGGGGGTGGGCATGTCGCATTCGAAGGCAATCCAACCGCCTTCGAGCTCGGCGTGGCCATTGACGATCGGGCCGTAGTAGGTGAGGCCGTTCTCCAGCGTGACGCAGATATGCGTGGCGCCTTTTTCCGGTGCCGCGAGCGTACCGACGAAATGCACCTTCTTCAGGACCTCGGTTACCGCCTCGAGGCCCACGCGCATGTTGGCGTTTTCTGCGGCCTCGGTGTCGCCCCCACGGTCTTCGGCGCTAATGGTCACGGTGGCGATGTAGGGGTACTTGCTCAATCGGTTTGCCTCGTTGGAGTGGGTAGTTCGAATTGCCATAGGGTACGGCAGCGGTCATAACTTGTCTCTACTGCCCTCATCGCCGGTCGGCGCCCTCAGGTATGCGCGATCCCTTGCGTGGCTTGCCGACGACCAGGCCAAACCCACAACAGGAGATCCACATGGCCTCCCCCGCCCCGATCTGTTAGGGTGCCCGGCGATGCACGCCCCACCACGCGAGGATACCGAGTGAGCGCCGAACAACCCCTGATCGCCGACCTGTTCGAGGTCGACAAACGCCTGACCCTCAAGCCCGTCGTGGACTTCAACAGCTACCTGCGCAACGCCTTCGGCGACGGCCCCTGCCGCTGCCACCGCTGCGTCGAGGGCAATGGCGACGAGAACGGCTACGAGCACCGCCACAGCTTCGCACTGGAAGGCCGTACCCTGCACCGGCGCTTCGCCAACACCGCCGGCAGCGACGTTTTGATGGTGTTGAAGAAAGCCTGGCTGTCCTACACCAAGGCCGAGCTGATCACCGTCGGCGCGCTGGACATGACCACCCTCAAGGCCTTCACCGACGCCGCCCTGCACGAACGCCTGCTGGCCCTGCTGCCGGCCAGCGGCCTGGCGCGTGAAACCGAGGGCCAATGGCAGCTGCAGGTGCTCGCCGACTGACGGTCGCCCCGGCAGGATTCTCCCGCTCTGCTACCTTGGGAGAATCCTCACCCGCAGGTGACCCGCCATGGCCCGCACGACTCCCATCGAGCTGTACCGCAATATCGGCATCGTCGCTCACGTGGATGCCGGCAAGACCACCACCACCGAACGGATCCTGTTCTACACCGGGGTCAACCACAAGATGGGCGAGGTGCATGACGGCGCCGCGACCATGGACTGGATGGCCCAGGAGCAGGAGCGCGGCATCACCATCACCTCGGCGGCCACCACCGCCTTCTGGCAGGGCTCGACCAAGCAGTTCGAGCACAAGTACCGCTTCAATATCATCGACACCCCCGGCCACGTCGACTTCACCATCGAGGTGGAGCGCTCGCTGCGCGTGCTCGATGGCGCGGTGGTGGTATTCAGCGGCGCCGACGGGGTCGAGCCGCAGTCCGAGACGGTGTGGCGCCAGGCCAACAAGTACCATGTGCCGCGCCTGGCCTACATCAACAAGATGGACCGCCAGGGCGCGGACTTCCTACGCGTTGTGAAGCAGATCGACCAGCGCCTGGGCCACCACCCGGTGCCGATCCAGCTGGCCATCGGCAGCGAGGAAAACTTCATCGGCCAGATCGACCTGGTGAAGATGAAGGCCATCTACTGGAACGACGCCGACCAGGGCACCAGTTACCGCGAAGAAGCGATCCCCGCCGAACTGCAGGCCTTGGCGGACGAATGGCGCGCGCACATGATCGAAGCCGCCGCCGAAGCCAATGACGAACTGACCATGAAGTTCCTCGAAGGTGAAGAGCTGACCGTCGACGAGATCAAGGCTGCCCTGCGCCAACGCACCATTGCCAACGAGATCGTACCGACCATCCTCGGCTCGTCGTTCAAGAACAAGGGCGTGCCACTGATGCTCGACGCGGTGATCGACTACCTGCCCGCCCCGTCCGAAATCCCGGCGATCAAGGGCACCGACCCGGACGATGAAGAGAAGCACCTGGAACGCCACGCCGACGACAAGGAGCCGTTCTCGGCCCTGGCCTTCAAGATCGCCACCGACCCGTTCGTCGGCACCCTGACCTTCGCCCGGGTGTATTCGGGCGTGCTCAGCTCGGGCAATGCGGTGCTCAACTCGGTCAAGGGCAAGAAGGAGCGCATCGGCCGCATGGTGCAGATGCACGCCAACCAGCGCGCCGAGATCAAGGACGTGTGCGCCGGCGATATCGCCGCGCTGATCGGCATGAAGGACGTGACCACCGGCGACACCCTGTGCGACATGGACAAACCGATCATCCTCGAACGCATGGACTTCCCCGACCCAGTGATTTCCGTGGCAGTGGAGCCAAAAACCAAGGCCGACCAGGAAAAAATGGGCATCGCCTTGGGCAAGTTGGCCCAGGAGGACCCGTCGTTCCGGGTCAAGACCGACGAGGAAACCGGCCAGACCATCATCTCCGGCATGGGCGAGCTGCACCTGGACATCATCGTCGACCGCATGCGCCGCGAGTTCAACGTCGAAGCCAATATCGGCAAGCCGCAGGTGGCCTACCGCGAGAAGATCCGCAACACCTGCGAGATCGAAGGGCGTTTCGTTCGTCAGTCGGGCGGGCGCGGGCAATATGGACATTGCTGGATTCGCTTCGCCCCGGGCGACGAAGACAAGGAGGGGCTGGAGTTCGTCAACGAGGTGGTCGGTGGCGTGGTGCCGCGCGAGTACATTCCGGCGATCCAGAAAGGCATCGAGGAGCAGATGAAGAACGGTGTGCTCGCCGGCTACCCGTTGATCAATCTGAAGGCGGCGGTGTTCGACGGCTCGTACCACGACGTCGACTCCAACGAGATGGCTTACAAGATTGCCGCCTCCATGGCCACCAAGCAGCTCTCGCAGAAAGGCGGCGCGGTGCTGCTGGAGCCGGTGATGAAGGTCGAGGTGGTGACGCCCGAGGAGTACCAGGGCGATATCCTCGGCGACCTGAGCCGGCGCCGTGGGATGATCCAGGATGGCGACGAGACCCCGGCCGGCAAGGTGATCCGCGCCGAGGTGCCATTGGGCGAGATGTTCGGCTACGCCACCTCGATGCGCTCGATGACCCAGGGCCGGGCGAGTTTCTCGATGGAGTTCACCCGCTATGCCGAGGCGCCGGCGAGCATTGCCGATGGGATCGTGAAGAAGAATCGCGGGGAATAATCAGTTGCCTGTGCCGTCCTTTCGCGGTTTAACCGCGAAAGGACGGCATGTGAGATGCCATTTGACATTTTTACCAGTTGGCAGCCTCTTTAATGCATTGCAAAGTAGGCCTAGCAGATCAATAGCGAACGCCCAGACAAGGGTTGTATGGCATTACAGTCAGGCTTCATGCCCTCAACAACACTGTTGGCTACAGACTTGCCAAAGTCAGTTCTATACCGGCTACGCGGCTCCGGTAGTGAAGCACATGCCTACATGCCATACGGTTTCACGCCACAGACGACGCACCTGACACCGTCGCCATTGTTCAAAGGTAAAGCATGTGAATATCCTGCCTTGTACCTGCTGGGGCCAGGCTACCACCGCCCGTACAATCTGTACTCGATGCGCTTCCACTCACCCGACACCCTGAGCCCGTTCGGCCCGGGTGGCATCAACGCCTATGCGTACTGCTCCGGCGACCCTATCAACTACGCAGACCCGACTGGACATACCAGAACCAAGATCACTCGCTCCATATCGATCGCCGAGTTGCCACTAGACGAAGACACCGTCAACCGTATCCTACGGAACCATCGGTTCGTGAAAGAGGTAGAAAAAAACCTTAATCTTACAAGCAGCGATGGCCCACTTTACGATCTACCTGAAAAACTTATAAACAAACGACTTGACGCCTCCATTAATGACGCCCTTGAGAACCGCCCCGTAACCCAGCAAATGGAGGGCCAACCCAGCGCAATAGAGCTCTATTTTGAAGCTTACTCCACGGCATTGACGCTTGAAGCGAGATTCGAACTTCTTCGCAACAGAATAGGCCCCATGACATTTGACGAGAACGCTATTTTAAAAAAATACGCAAGGGACGCTGCTGTAGCACGAAGAAAGCTTCGAACACTCTTTAACAAGCATATTCAATTGTCCGAGACAATCAGGACAGCTGTTTAACCCTCCTGTACTGAACAGCTTGTGCAGATCGATCCGGGCTGACTCGGCCGCTCAAGGCTGCTCCCCCGCCCGCTTCAACAGTCTCTTGCAGCGCTCGGAAAGATGCACCACCCGCAACTGCTTACCCGCCTTGGCATAGCGCTCACGCAGGGTCTTGAGCGCCGCGATCGCGGAATAATCGACAAAACTCAGGTGCTGGCAATCCAGCGTCACCTTGGCCGGGTCGTTGGCCGGATCGAACTGGTTGAGAAACGGCGTGGTAGAGGCGAAGAACAGCGTGCCATGCACGTGGTAATGCTTGCCGCCCTCGGCGTCCTCATGACTGTCGGCATACAGTTCACGGGCGTGCTGCCAGGCAAAATTGATGGCAGCGATGACGATACCGAACATCACCGCCATGGCCAGGTCGGTGAACACCGTGACCACCGTCACCGCGACGATTGCCAGCACATCGCTCGCCGGCACCTTGTGCAGCACCCGCAGCGAGGCCCAGGCGAAGGTCTGCTGGGCCACCACGAACATCACCCCCACCAATGCCGCCAGCGGGATACGCTCGATCAGCGGCGAAAGGAACAGCACGAACAGCAGGATCATCACCCCGGCCACCACGCCCGACAGTCGGCCACGGCCATTGGAACTGAGGTTGATCACGGTCTGGCCGATCATCGCGCAGCCGCCCATGCCGCCACACAGGCCCGAGACCATGTTGGCCGCGCCCAGGGCCACGCACTCGCGGTCCGGGTAACCACGGCTCTCGGTGACTTCGTCGGTGAGGTTGAGGGTCAGCAGAGTTTCCAGCAAGCCGACCATGGCCATCAGCACCGCGTAAGGCGCGATGATCTTCAGGGTCTCGAGGTCCCAAGGGATATCCGGCAGCGCAAGCGCCGGTAGGCCGCCTGCGATGTGGGCCATGTCGCCGAGGGTCCGGGTCGGCAGGCCGAGCAGATAGACCAGCAGGCCCACGCCAAGGATAGCCACCAGCGCCGGCGGTACCGCGCGGGTCAGCTTGGGCAGTACGTACACGACCAGCATGGTCAGCGCCACCAGACCGATCATCAGGTACAGCGGCGTGCCCGTGAGCCATTGTTCACCCTGCTTGAAGTGCTCGAGTTGTGCCAAGGCAATGACGATGGCCAGACCGTTGACGAAGCCGAGCATCACCGGGTACGGCACCAGGCGCACCAGCTTGCCCAGGCGCAGCACGCCGAACAGGATCATCACCACCCCACCGAGCAGCACGGTAGCCAACAGGTACTGGACACCGTGCTGCACGACCAGAGCGACGATCACCACTGCCATGGAACCGGCGGCACCGGAAATCATGCCGGGGCGGCCACCGAACAGCGCGGTCAGGGTGCAGATGATGAAGGCGCCGTACAGGCCCATCAGCGGGTTGAGGTGGGCCACCAGGGCGAAAGCGATGCACTCCGGTACCAGGGCGAACGAAGTGGTGAGGCCGGCGAGCAGGTCGGCGCGTAGGCGTGCGGGTTTCATGGGGGTCCTGTAATCAGCCCCGGCGCAGAACGTAGCGTGGGAGCGCCTGAGGATTAAGCCTGAAGTCGAGGGCCGCGATGTTACGGAATTTGCCTGACTGCAACCACTGAAAAGCCGACCTATTGATGCCCCTGTGATCCACAGCCAGCAAGATGCCGACAAATTTGCCATCATGTCCATTCCACCCGCGGAGATCATGGACATGCCGCTACGCCCCCTCCTCGCCTCGCTGCTGCTGGCCGCCAGCCTCACCGCCCAGGCCGCAACCGAGGTCATTCCCCTGCAACACCGCAGCAGCGCCGAACTGCTGCCCACTGCCCAGTCCTTCCTCGGCAAGGACGGCAGCGTCAGCACCTTCGAGGACAAACTCATCGTCAACGCCAGCCAGGAACGCATCGACGACCTGCGCGCCCTGCTGCAGCAACTCGACACCGCGCCCAAACGCCTGCTGATCAGCGTCGACAACAACGACAGCAACTTCCAGGACAACCGCGGCACTGCCCGGGTCATCCGCTACGGCACCGCCAATCGTGAAGGCGGCATGCAGCAGGTACAGGCCAGCGATGGCCAGCCGGCACTGATCCAGGTAGGCCAGAGCATCCCCGTCACCAGTACCTCCACCGACGGTTACGGGCGCATCCAGAGCGACACCGAATACCGCAACGTCACCCAGGGTTTCTACGTCACGCCACGCCTGAGCGGTGACACGGTTCGCCTGCAAATCAGCACCAATAATGATCGAATGAGCCAGGAACGTGCCGATGTAGTGAAAGTGCAGAGCACCGACACGACCGTTACCGGCAAGCTCGGCGAGTGGATCACCCTGGCCGGGTTCAACCAGCAGAGCCAGTCCGAGCGCAGCGCGTCAAGCCTCAGTTACAGCACCCAGCGCGGTGAAAACATGACTTTACGTGTCAAAGTCGACCTTCTTGACTGAGCCCAGGCAATTCAAGGCCTCGACCGAAGGCCTTGAAACTGACTGCCAAGTCGCATTAGACCAAAGATGTAGTAAGCCAAAAAAAGCACTACAAAATGTTTGACAGGCTCTTTTCGCCAAGGGCATGATGGCCTCGCTCCCGCTAATCAGAGGCCCTGGCAAGGGTCTTCGAGGTGCGCTCCTCCCACCGTGGAGGCACTTCGTGTCCATACGGCCCACAAGGCGGTTCGACGGGATTGCGACTGCAACGAAGAAGTTGTCCCGAGGGACGGAAGCGCATCACCGCAGTTCTGGCAATCGCGTCGCACCGCAGCAAGGCATCCACGAGCCAACCTGCAGGGCACACCTTCGCCTGGCCTGCCCCTTCCCCTTCGCACTTCCCCGTTCGCCGCCGCGCTCCCCCGGACAGCACAGCCTGGCCCTCTGACCCGCGTATCCGAGCATCAGCACAATTACACTCAAGATCGATGCGACGAGGTTTATTTCCATGGCACTGACACGCGAACAGCAAATTGCAGCCCTCGAGAAAGACTGGGCCGAAAACCCGCGCTGGAAAGGCGTGACCCGTACCTACACCGCCGCCGATGTCGTTCGCCTGCGTGGCTCGCTGCAACCGGAGCACACCCTGGCTCGCCAGGGCGCAGAAAAACTGTGGAAGCTGGTCACCCAAGGTGCCCACCCGTCCTTCCGCCCTGAAAAAGATTTCGTCAACTGCATGGGCGCCCTGACCGGCGGCCAGGCAGTGCAACAGGTCAAGGCCGGCATCCAGGCCATCTACCTGTCCGGCTGGCAGGTTGCCGCCGACAACAACTCGGCCGAGTCGATGTACCCAGACCAATCGCTGTACCCGGTCGACTCGGTGCCGACCGTGGTCAAGCGCATCAACAACTCGTTCCGCCGCGCCGACCAGATCCAGTGGAAAGCCGGCAAGAACCCAGGTGACGAAGGCTACATCGACTACTTCGCACCGATCGTGGCCGACGCAGAAGCCGGTTTCGGCGGCGTACTGAACGCCTACGAACTGATGAAGAACATGATCGAAGCTGGCGCCGCCGGCGTACACTTCGAAGACCAGCTGGCCTCGGTGAAAAAATGCGGCCACATGGGCGGCAAGGTACTGGTACCGACCCAGGAAGCCGTACAGAAGCTGGTGGCTGCCCGCCTGGCCGCCGACGTTGCCGGTGTACCGACCATCATCCTGGCCCGTACCGACGCCAACGCCGCCGACCTGCTGACCAGCGACTGCGACCCATACGACCAGCCGTTCGTGATCGGCGACCGTACCCGTGAAGGCTTCTACAAAGTCCGCGCCGGCCTCGACCAGGCGATCTCCCGCGGCCTGGCCTACGCGCCGTATGCCGACTTGATCTGGTGCGAAACCGCCAAGCCGGACCTGGACGAAGCCCGTCGCTTCGCCGAAGCGATCAAGAAGGAATACCCGGACCAACTGCTGTCGTACAACTGCTCGCCTTCCTTCAACTGGAAGAAGAACCTGGACGACGCCACCATCGCCAAGTTCCAGCGCGAACTGTCGGCCATGGGCTACAAGCACCAGTTCATCACCCTGGCCGGCATCCACAACATGTGGCACGGCATGTTCAACCTGGCGCACGACTACGCCCGCAACGACATGACCGCCTACGTGAAGCTGCAGGAGCAGGAGTTCGCCGACGCCAGCAAAGGCTACACCTTCGTGGCGCACCAGCAGGAAGTCGGCACCGGCTACTTCGACGACATGACCACCGTGATCCAGGGTGGCGCATCGTCGGTGACCGCACTGACCGGTTCGACCGAGGAAGAGCAGTTCCACTGAGTGCGGTGAGCTGCTGAGCAAGGCCCGGGATTCTTGAGAATTCCGGGCCTTGCTCTTTTCAGGCGCCTGCAGGGATCGCGCCGCCAGCAAAACCCAGGATCAGGTCTAAGCTTGTGGCTACCCCATAGCAAGGACTGCCCATGCCCCGCCCTGGCCACCTGCTCACCCTCGCCGTCGCTGCCGCCGCCTTCTATCTATACGCGCTGGCCAGCGACAACGCCCTGCTTGGTCTGCTGGTCAAACCCATTCCGGTACTCGCCCTGATTGCCTGGCTGAGCACCTCCCCCGCCACACCCTATCGCCGCTGGATCATTCTCGGCCTGGCCTTCTCGGTGCTCGGCGACATTCTCCTGGCAATCCCCCGCGACCTGTTCGTGTTCGGTCTTGGCGCGTTTCTCTGCGCACACTTGGCCTACCTGCGCGGCTATTGCAGCCTCACGCGGCGCCCAGCCTACCCTGCCCTGGCGTTCGCCTTGATGGTGGGCGGCTCGCTGTTCGGCCTGCTCGCCAGCCACGGCCTGGGCCCACTGCTGATCCCGGTGGCACTCTATGCCCTGGCCATCGGCGCCATGCTCTGGCGTTCCCTGGCCTGTGGCGGCCTCGCCGCCGTGGGTGCCTGCGCATTCGTCTTCTCGGACAGCCTGATCGGCATCGACCGCTTCGTCAGCCCATTCGCCGCCGCCGAGTACTTGATCATCCTGTCCTACTGGCTCGGCCAGTGGCTCATTGCCGCGTCGGTCGGCCGCAGTGCAAGCGCCAAAGTATTGATCCAGAGCGGTACGCATAGCGCCGGAAGCTGCTAGAACGAGAGTTTTTCGCATTTGCAAGTGGGCAAATCGGCAGATGAACTTTGCAAGACCCAGAACAGCTAAAACAGTACAGCTCAGGTTAAATGATATTAATTATCATTACGCAACTAGCCAGTCATTACGCCGGGTAAGAAACATAATTAACAAATCCGCGCGCAATGCCCGAAATTCAAGGCTTTCAGCCAGTTACGAAAGATTTTTGTTCTTAAACCTACGAATAAATTTGCAACGGAAATTTTACTTGCACTGGGTTTACCCATAAAATCAGCGCGATTGATTCAGCTGCGACATTTGGTCACTGCGTCTGCGACACCACGTCGCCGCTCTACTTTATTTCAGACTGCAGAGCTGGGTCTCTGTATAAGGATTTCTAGCATGTCCGATTCGGCAGGACTCATCGCCCACAACTGGGGCTTTGCCATCTTCCTCCTGGGTGTCGTCGGCCTGTGTGCCTTCATGCTCGGCCTGTCCAGCCTGCTCGGTAGCAAGGCCTGGGGTCGCGCCAAGAACGAACCCTTCGAATCCGGCATGCTGCCCGTCGGCAGCGCCCGCCTGCGCCTGTCCGCCAAATTCTATCTGGTCGCGATGCTCTTCGTGATCTTCGATATCGAAGCCCTCTTCCTGTATGCATGGTCTGTGTCCGTCCGCGAAAGCGGCTGGACCGGATTCGTCGAAGCTCTCATTTTCATAGCAATTCTGTTGGCAGGTCTTGTCTACCTATGGCGCGTCGGGGCGCTCGATTGGGCTCCCGAAGGTCGCCGCAAGCGGCAAGCGAAGCTGAAACAATGAGGCTTTGGCATGCAATACAATCTCACCAGAATCGATCCGGACGCACCCAACGAGCAGTATCCGGTCGGTGAACGGGAAACCGTCACCGATCAACTGCTGGAAGACCAGGTCCACAAGAACATCTACATGGGGAAACTCGAGGATGTGCTGCGTGGCGCGGTCAACTGGGGTCGCAAGAACTCCCTCTGGCCGTACAACTTCGGCCTGTCCTGCTGCTACGTGGAAATGACCACGGCCTTCACGGCGCCCCACGACATCGCGCGCTTCGGCGCCGAAGTCATCCGGGCATCGCCGCGCCAGGCCGACTTCATGGTCATCGCCGGCACCTGCTTCGTGAAGATGGCGCCGATCATCCAGCGCCTGTACGAGCAGATGCTCGAACCCAAGTGGGTCATCTCCATGGGCTCGTGCGCCAACTCCGGCGGCATGTACGACATCTACTCGGTCGTTCAGGGGGTCGACAAGTTCCTCCCCGTGGACGTGTACGTGCCTGGCTGCCCGCCGCGCCCCGAAGCGTTCCTGCAAGGCTTGATGTTGCTGCAGGAGTCGATCGGCCAGGAGCGACGCCCGCTTTCCTGGGTTGTCGGCGATCAAGGCATCTACCGTGCCGAGATGCCTGCCCAGAAAGATCTGCGTCGCGAACAGCGTATCGCGGTAACCAACCTGCGCAGCCCCGACGAAGTCTGATCCAGCGACCTGCCGCCCGCTCCCCAGGAGCCGGCGGCCTGGCTTCATTCTTAACGTTGACCCAAAGCGACCGAGACCATGACAGCGGACAACGCTATTTATATTCCGCCTTACAAGGCTGACGACCAGGATGTGGTCGTCGAACTGCACAACCGATTCGGCGCCGACGCTTTCGTCGCCCAGGAAACCCGCACCGGCATGCCGGTACTGTGGGTAAAGCGTGCCCAGCTCAAAGAAATCCTCACCTTCCTGCGCAACGTCGCCAAGCCCTACAGCATGCTGTACGACCTGCACGGCGTCGACGAGCGCCTGCGCACCCAGCGCCGCGGCCTGCCGGCTGCCGACTTCAGCGTGTTCTACCACCTGCTGTCGGTCGAGCGTAACAGCGACGTGATGATCAAGGTGTCGCTGAGCGAAGGCGACCTCAACCTGCCGACCGTCACCGGTATCTGGCCCAACGCCAACTGGTACGAGCGTGAAGTGTGGGACATGTTCGGCATCGATTTCGCCGGCCACCCGCACCTGAGCCGCATCATGATGCCGCCGACCTGGGAAGGTCACCCGCTGCGCAAGGACTACCCGGCCCGCGCCACCGAATTCGACCCCTACAGCCTGACCCTGGCCAAGCAGCAGCTTGAAGAGGAATCGGCACGCTTCAACCCGGAAGCCTGGGGCATGAAGCGTTCGGGCGCCAACGAGGACTACATGTTCCTCAACCTCGGCCCCAACCACCCTTCGGCCCACGGTGCCTTCCGTATCGTCCTGCAGCTGGACGGTGAAGAGATCGTCGACTGCGTCCCGGACATCGGCTACCACCACCGTGGCGCCGAGAAGATGGCCGAGCGTCAGTCGTGGCACAGCTTCATCCCCTACACCGACCGTATCGACTACCTCGGCGGGGTGATGAACAACCTGCCGTACGTACTGGCGGTAGAGAAGCTGGCCGGCATCCAGGTGCCGCAGAAGGTCGACGTGATCCGCATCATGCTCGCCGAATTCTTCCGCATCACCAGCCACCTGCTGTTCCTGGGTACCTATATCCAGGACGTCGGCGCCATGACCCCGGTGTTCTTCACCTTCACCGACCGCCAGCGCGCCTACACCGTGATCGAAGCCATCACCGGTTTCCGCCTGCATCCGGCCTGGTACCGCATCGGTGGCGTCGCCCACGACCTGCCGCGCGGCTGGGACAAGCTGGTCAAGGACTTCGTCGAATGGCTGCCCAAGCGCCTCGACGAGTACACCAAGGCGGCCCTGCAGAACAGCATCCTCAAGGGCCGTACCATCGGCGTTGCCGCCTACAACACCAAAGAGGCCCTGGAATGGGGCACCACCGGTGCCGGCCTGCGTTCCACCGGTTGCGACTTCGACCTGCGTAAAGCCCGCCCCTACTCCGGCTACGAGAACTTCGAATTCGAAGTACCGCTGGCCCACAACGGCGATGCCTACGATCGCTGCATGGTCCGTGTCGAGGAGATGCGCCAGAGTATCCGCATCATCGACCAGTGCCTGCGCAATATGCCGGAAGGCCCGTACAAGGCGGACCACCCGCTGACCACGCCGCCGCCGAAAGAGCGCACCCTGCAGCACATCGAGACCCTGATCACCCACTTCCTGCAAGTCTCGTGGGGCCCGGTCATGCCGGCCAACGAGTCGTTCCAGATGATCGAGGCGACCAAGGGCATCAACAGTTACTACCTGACGAGCGATGGCGGCACCATGAGCTACCGCACCCGGATCCGTACCCCGAGCTACCCGCACCTGCAGCAGATCCCTTCGGTGATCAAAGGCAGCATGGTCGCGGACCTGATCGCGTACCTGGGCAGTATCGACTTCGTTATGGCTGACGTGGACCGCTAAGCATGAACAGCACGCTTATCCAAACCGACCGTTTCGCCCTGAGCGAAACCGAGCGCTCGGCCATCGAGCACGAGATGCACCACTACGAAGACCCGCGCGCGGCGTCCATCGAAGCCCTGAAGATCGTGCAGAAAGAGCGCGGCTGGGTGCCGGACGGCGCCATCTACGCCATCGGCGAAGTGCTGGGCATCCCCGCCAGCGACGTCGAGGGCGTGGCCACCTTCTACAGCCAGATCTTCCGCCAGCCGGTTGGCCGCCACATCATCCGTGTGTGCGACAGCATGGTCTGCTACATCGGCGGCCACGAGTCGGTGGTCAGCCAGATCCAGAGCGAGCTGGGCATCGGCCTCGGCCAGACCACCGCCGATGGCCGCTTCACCCTGCTGCCGGTGTGCTGCCTGGGTAACTGCGACAAGGCCCCGGCGCTGATGATCGACGACGACACCTTTGGCGACGTGCAACCTGCCGGCGTCTCCAAGCTGCTGGAGGGTTACGTATGACCATCACTTCCTTCGGCCCGGCCAACCGCATTGCGCGCACCGCCGAAACCCACCCGCTGACCTGGCGCCTGCGCGACGACGGCGAGCCGGTCTGGCTGACCGAGTACGAATCGAAGAACGGCTACGCCGCTGCCCGCAAGGCACTGGCCGACATGTCCGCCGACGACATCGTGCAGAGCGTCAAGGACTCCGGCCTCAAAGGCCGTGGCGGCGCAGGCTTCCCCACTGGCGTGAAGTGGGGCCTGATGCCCAAAGACGAATCCATGAACATCCGCTACCTGCTGTGCAACGCGGACGAAATGGAGCCCAACACCTGGAAGGACCGCATGCTGATGGAGCAACAGCCCCATCTGCTGGTCGAGGGCATGCTGATCAGCGCCCGCGCCCTGAAGGCCTACCGTGGCTACATCTTCCTGCGTGGCGAATACACCACTGCGGCGAAGAACCTCAACCGTGCCATCGACGAAGCCAAGGCCGCCGGCCTGCTGGGCAAGAACATCCTAGGTTCCGGTTTCGACTTCGAACTGTTCGTACACACCGGTGCCGGGCGCTACATCTGCGGTGAAGAAACCGCGCTGATCAACTCGCTCGAAGGCCGCCGCGCCAACCCGCGCTCCAAGCCGCCCTTCCCTGCCGCCGTTGGCGTATGGGGCAAGCCGACGTGCGTGAACAACGTCGAGACCCTGTGCAACGTGCCGGCCATCGTCGCCAACGGCAACGACTGGTACAAGTCGCTGGCCCGCGAAGGCAGTGAAGACCACGGCACCAAGCTGATGGGCTTCTCCGGCAAGGTGAAGAACCCGGGTCTGTGGGAGCTGCCGTTCGGCGTCACCGCCCGCGAGCTGTTCGAAGACTACGCCGGCGGCATGCGCGACGGCTTCAAGCTCAAGTGCTGGCAGCCAGGCGGCGCCGGTACCGGTTTCCTGCTGCCCGAGCACCTCGATGCGCAGATGTATGCCGGTGGCATCGCCAAGGTCGGCACCCGTATGGGTACCGGCCTGGCCATGGCGGTGGACGACAGCGTCAACATGGTGTCGCTGCTGCGCAACATGGAAGAGTTCTTCGCCCGCGAGTCGTGCGGCTGGTGTACCCCGTGCCGCGACGGCCTGCCATGGAGCGTGAAGATGCTCCGCGCCCTGGAGAAAGGCCAGGGCCGCGCCGAAGACATCGAGACCCTGCTGGGTCTGGTCAACTTCCTCGGCCCAGGCCGTACCTTCTGTGCTCACGCACCGGGTGCCGTCGAGCCATTGGGCAGTGCCATCAAGTATTTCCGCTCGGAGTTCGAGGCCGGTGTCGCGCCAGCAACTGCTACCGACACTCTGCGCCCGAACCTGGCGAAGCCGATTGTGGTCGGCGCATAAAAAGATAGAACGCGGGTGGTCCGTGCCACCCGCCAGCCTGCAGGCCGGCCCGCATGAAGCGTGGCGTGCCACAGGCTTACAGATTTCCATTAGCCACGCCCGCTCACGCGGGCCAACGAAGAACTTTGAACAATGGCCACTATCCACGTAGACGGCAAAGCGCTCGAAGTCAACGGTGCGGACAACCTGTTACAGGCGTGTCTGTCACTCGGCCTCGATATCCCCTATTTCTGCTGGCACCCGGCGCTCGGTAGCGTCGGTGCCTGTCGGCAGTGTGCGGTCAAGCAGTACACCGACGAGAACGACACCCGTGGTCGTATCGTCATGTCCTGCATGACCCCTGCCTCCGACGGCACCTGGATCTCCATCGAAGACGAAGAGTCCAAGGCGTTCCGCGCCAGCGTCGTCGAATGGCTGATGACCAACCACCCGCACGACTGCCCGGTGTGCGAGGAAGGCGGTCACTGCCACCTGCAGGACATGACGGTAATGACCGGCCACAACGAGCGCCGCTACCGTTTCACCAAGCGTACCCACCAGAATCAGGACCTCGGCCCGTTCATCGCCCATGAGATGAACCGCTGCATCGCCTGCTACCGCTGCGTGCGCTACTACAAGGACTACGCCGGCGGCACCGACCTGGGCGTATACGGCGCCCACGACAACGTGTACTTCGGTCGCGTCGAAGACGGCGTGCTGGAAAGCGAGTTCTCCGGCAACCTCACCGAGGTCTGCCCGACCGGTGTATTCACCGACAAGACCCACTCCGAGCGCTACAACCGCAAGTGGGACATGCAGTTCGCCCCAAGCATCTGCCATGGCTGCTCCAGCGGTTGCAACATCAGCCCGGGTGAGCGCTACGGCGAACTGCGCCGCATCGAGAACCGCTTCAACGGCTCGGTGAACCAGTACTTCCTGTGCGACCGTGGCCGCTTCGGCTATGGCTACGTCAACCGCAAGGATCGTCCGCGCCAGCCACACCTGGCCGATGGCACCAAGCTGTCCCTCGACGCCGCCCTGGACAAGGCCGCCGACCTGCTGCGCGGTCGCACCATCGTCGGTATCGGCTCGCCGCGCGCCAGCCTCGAGAGCAACTACGGCCTGCGTGAGCTGGTCGGTGCCGAGTACTTCTACTCCGGCATGGAAGCAGGCGAACTGGCCCGCGTGCGCCTGGCGCTGAACGTGCTGAACCACAGCCCGCTGCCGGTGCCGACCCTGCGCGACATCGAAGACCACGACGCCGTGTTCGTGCTCGGCGAAGACCTGACCCAGACCGCCGCCCGTGTCGCCCTGGCCGTGCGCCAGGCCACCAAGGGCAAGGCCGAGGCCATGGCCGACGCCATGCGCGTGCAGCCTTGGCTGGACGCCGCGGTGAAGAACATCGGCCAGCACGCGCTGTACCCGTTGTTCATCGCTTCGCTGGCTGAAACCAAGCTGGATGACGTGGCCGAAGAGTGTGTACACGCCGCTCCCGCCGACCTCGCCCGCATCGGTTTCGCCGTGGCCCACGCCATCGACCCGAGCGCCCCTGCCGTCGAAGGTCTGGACACTGAAGCCAAGGCCCTGGCCCAGCGCATCGCCGACGCCCTGGTCGCTGCCCAGCGCCCACTGGTCGTCGCCGGTACCTCGCTGGCCGATCCTGCGCTGATCGAAGCCGCCGCCAACATCGCCAAGGCCCTCAAGCTGCGCGAGAAGAACGGTTCGCTGAGCCTGGTCGTGCCTGAGGCCAACAGCCTCGGCATGGCGATGATGGGCGGTGAGTCCATCGACGCTGCGCTGGACGCGGTGATCAGTGGCAAGGCCGACGCCATCGTCGTGCTGGAAAACGACCTGTACGCCCGAGTACCGGCCGCCAAGGTCGATGCGGCCCTGGCCGCGGCCAAGGTGGTGATCGTCGCCGACCACTCGAAAACCCCGACTGTCGACCGCGCCCACCTGGTGCTGCCGGCCGCCTCGTTCGCCGAAGGCGACGGCACCCTGGTCAGCCAGGAAGGCCGTGCCCAGCGCTTCTTCCAGGTGTTCGACCCGCAATACCTGGACAGCAGCATCCAGATCCACGAAGGCTGGCGCTGGATGCACGCCCTGCGTGCGACCCTGCTCAACAAGCCGGTGGACTGGACCCAGCTGGACCACGTCACCAGCGCCTGCGCCGAAGCCGCCCCGCAACTGGCCGGCATCGTCAACGCAGCGCCAAGCGCCGCGTTCCGCATCAAGGGCATGAAACTGGCCCGCGAGCCGCTGCGCTACTCCGGCCGTACCGCCATGCGCGCCAACATCAGCGTGCATGAGCCGCGTACCCCGCAGGACAAGGACACCGCGTTCGCCTTCTCCATGGAAGGCTACTCGGGCTCGGCCGAACCGCGTCAGCAGGTGCCGTTCGCCTGGTCGCCGGGCTGGAACTCGCCGCAAGCCTGGAACAAGTTCCAGGACGAGGTCGGTGGCCACCTGCGTGCCGGTGACCCGGGCGTACGCCTGATCGAATCGCAAGGTGACCGCCTGAACTGGTTCAGCGCCATCCCCGGCGCGTTCAACCCGGCTCGCGGCACCTGGACCGCGGTACCGTTCTTCCACCTGTTCGGCAGCGAAGAGTCCTCCTCCCGCGCCGCCCCGGTGCAGGAGCGCATTCCGGCCGCCTACGTCGGCCTGGCCAAGTCCGAAGCCGACCGCCTGGGCGTCAACGACGGCGCGATGCTGAGCCTGAACGTGGCCGGCGTGTCGCTGCGCCTGCCGCTGCGTATCAATGAAGAGCTGGGCGCTGGCCTGGTTGCGTTGCCCAAAGGCCTGGCCGGCATTCCGCCCGCCATCTTCGGTGCAGCCGTCGAAGGCCTGCAGGAGGCAGCACAATGAGCTGGTTCACCCCCGAAGTGATCGACGTGATCATTCAGGTCGTCAAGGCCATCGTGGTGCTGCTGGCCGTGGTGGTCTGCGGCGCGCTGCTCAGCTTCGTCGAGCGTCGCCTGCTGGGCTGGTGGCAGGACCGCTACGGTCCGAACCGTGTCGGCCCGTTCGGCATGTTCCAGATCGCCGCCGACATGCTGAAGATGTTCTTCAAGGAAGACTGGAACCCGCCCTTCGTCGACAAGATGATCTTCACCCTGGCACCGGTCGTGGCCATGAGCGCCCTGCTGATCGGCTTCTCGATCATCCCGATCACCCCGGGCTGGGGCGTGGCCGACCTGAACATCGGCCTGCTGTTCTTCTTCGCCATGGCCGGCCTGTCGGTCTACGCCGTGCTGTTCGCCGGCTGGTCGTCGAACAACAAGTACGCCCTGCTCGGCAGCCTGCGCGCTTCGGCGCAGACCGTGTCGTACGAAGTGTTCCTGGGCCTGGCGCTGATGGGCGTGGTGGTGCAGGTGGGTTCGTTCAACATGCGCGACATCGTTGACTACCAGGCCCAGAACCTGTGGTTCATCATTCCGCAGTTCTTCGGCTTCTGCACCTTCTTCATCGCTGGCGTCGCCGTGACCCACCGTCACCCGTTCGACCAGCCGGAAGCGGAACAGGAACTGGCCGACGGCTACCACATCGAATACGCCGGCATGAAATGGGGCATGTTCTTCGTCGGTGAATACATCGGCATCATCCTCATCTCGGCGCTGCTGGTGACCCTGTTCTTCGGTGGCTGGCACGGTCCGTTCGACCTGCTGCCGCAGCTGCCGTTCTTCTGGTTCGCCCTGAAGACCGCGTTCTTCATCATGCTGTTCATCCTGCTGCGCGCCTCGATCCCGCGCCCACGCTATGACCAAGTGATGGACTTCAGCTGGAAGTTCTGCCTGCCGCTGACCCTGATCAATTTGCTGGTGACCGCTGCGATCGTGCTCTACAACACGCCAGCCGTCGCGGCCCAGTGAGGATTTGACCCATGTTCAAGTATATCGGCGACATCGTTAAGGGCACCGGCACCCAGCTGCGCAGCCTGGCAATGGTGTTCTCCCACGGGTTCCGCAAGCGCGACACCCTGCAGTACCCCGAAGAACCCGTGTACCTGCCGCCGCGCTACCGTGGCCGCATCGTCCTCACCCGCGACCCCGACGGCGAGGAGCGCTGCGTGGCGTGCAACCTCTGCGCGGTGGCCTGCCCGGTCGGCTGCATCTCGCTGCAGAAGGCCGAGACCGAGGACGGCCGTTGGTACCCCGAGTTCTTCCGCATCAACTTCTCGCGTTGCATCTTCTGCGGCCTGTGTGAAGAAGCGTGCCCGACCACCGCGATCCAGCTGACTCCGGATTTCGAAATGGCCGAGTTCAAGCGTCAGGACCTGGTGTACGAGAAAGAAGATCTGCTGATCTCCGGCCCCGGCAAGAACCCTGACTACAACTTCTACCGTGTTGCGGGTATGGCGATCGCTGGCAAGCCGAAGGGCTCTGCACAGAACGAAGCCGAGCCGATCAACGTGAAGAGCTTGCTCCCATAAGGACAGAAAGATGGAATTCGCTTTCTACTTCGCATCCGGTGTCGCCGTTGTCTCCACGCTGCGCGTGGTGACCGGCACCAACCCGGTGCATGCCCTGCTCTACCTGATCATCTCGCTGATTTCCGTGGCGATGATCTTCTTCTCCCTCGGTGCGCCCTTCGCCGGTGCCCTGGAAGTGATCGCCTACGCCGGCGCCATCATGGTGCTGTTCGTCTTCGTGGTGATGATGCTCAACCTCGGGCCGGCCTCGGTCGCCCAGGAGCGCGGCTGGCTCAAGCCCGGCATCTGGGCCGGGCCGGTGATCCTCGCCGCCCTGCTGCTGCTGGAGCTGCTCTACGTGCTGTTCGTCACCCCGTCGGGCGCTGCCATCAGCGGTACCACCGTCAGCGCCAAAGAGGTCGGCATCAGCCTGTTCGGCCCTTACCTGCTGGTGGTCGAACTGGCCTCGATGCTGCTGCTCGCGGCAGCCGTCACCGCCTTCCACCTGGGCCGCAACGAGGCGAAGGAGTAAATCATGGGTGCTATCCCTCTCGAGCATGGTCTGGCGGTCGCCGGCATCCTGTTCTGCTTAGGTCTGGTTGGCCTGATGGTCCGCCGCAACATTCTCTTCGTGCTCATGAGCCTGGAAGTCATGATGAACGCCGCTGCCCTGGCGTTCATCGTCGCCGGTGCCCGTTGGGTCCAGCCCGACGGCCAGGTGATGTTCATTCTGGTGATCAGCCTGGCAGCCGCCGAGGCCAGCATTGGCCTGGCGATCCTGCTGCAGCTGTATCGCCGCTTCCACACTCTCGACATCGATGCTGCCAGTGAGATGCGCGGATGAACCTTATCTTCCTGACGTTCGTATTCCCCCTGATCGGCTTCCTGCTGCTGTCGTTCTCGCGCGGTCGCTGGTCCGAGAACCTGTCGGCGCTGGTCGGCGTCGGCTCGGTCGGTCTGTCGGCGGCCACCGCCGCCTACGTGATCTGGCAGTTCAACGTCGCCCCGCCTGAAGGCGGCGCGTACAGCCAGCTGCTGTGGCAGTGGATGTCGGTGGACGGCTTCGCGCCGAACTTCACCCTGTACGTGGATGGCCTGTCGGTCACCATGCTGGGCGTGGTCACCGGCGTAGGCTTCCTGATCCACTTGTTCGCCTCCTGGTACATGCGTGGCGAAGCCGGCTACTCGCGCTTCTTCTCGTACACCAACCTGTTCATCGCCAGCATGCTGTTCCTGGTGCTGGGCGACAACCTACTGTTCATCTACTTCGGCTGGGAAGGCGTGGGCCTGTGCTCGTACCTGTTGATCGGTTTCTACTACAGCAACCGCAACAACGGTAACGCGGCACTCAAGGCGTTCATCGTCACCCGTATCGGCGACGTGTTCATGGCCATCGGCCTGTTCATCCTGTTCGTCCAGCTGGGTACCCTGAACGTGCAGGAACTGCTGGTGCTGGCACCGCAGAAGTTCCAGGCCGGTGACACCTGGATGGTCCTGGCCACCCTGATGCTGCTGGGTGGCGCGGTCGGCAAATCGGCTCAGCTGCCGCTGCAGACCTGGCTGGCCGACGCGATGGCCGGCCCGACCCCGGTTTCGGCACTGATCCACGCCGCCACCATGGTGACCGCGGGCGTATACCTGATCGCCCGTACCAACGGCCTGTTCCTGCTGGCGCCGGACGTGCTGCACCTGGTCGGCGTGGTGGGCGGCGTGACCCTGGTCCTGGCCGGCTTCGCCGCCCTGGTGCAGACCGACATCAAGCGTATCCTCGCCTACTCGACCATGAGCCAGATCGGCTACATGTTCCTGGCCCTGGGCGTCGGCGCCTGGGACGCGGCGATCTTCCACCTGATGACCCACGCCTTCTTCAAGGCCCTGCTGTTCCTTGCTTCGGGTGCGGTGATCGTTGCCTGCCACCATGAGCAGAACATCTTCAAGATGGGCGGCCTGTGGAAGAAGCTGCCGCTGGCCTACGCCAGCTTCGTGGTCGGTGGCGCCGCCCTGGCCGCGCTGCCGATCCTGACCGTCGGCTTCTACTCCAAGGACGAGATCCTCTGGGAAGCCTTCGCCAGCGGCAACAGCGGCCTGCTGTACGCCGGCCTGGTCGGCGCGTTCATGACCTCGCTGTACACCTTCCGCCTGATCTTCATCGCCTTCCACGGCGAAGCCAAGACCGAAGCCCACGCCGGCCACGGCATCAGCCACTGGCTGCCGCTGGGCGTGCTGATCGTGCTGTCGACCTTCGTCGGCGCCTGGATCCACCCGCCACTGGCAGGCGTGCTGCCTGAAAGCGCCGGCCACGCCGGTGGCGAAGCCAAGCACTCGCTGGAAATCGCCTCGGGCGCCATCGCCATCGCCGGTATCCTGCTGTCGGCCCTGCTGTTCCTGGGCAAGCGTCGCCTGGTCACCGCGATCGCCAACAGTGGTATCGGTCGCGTCCTGTCGGCCTGGTGGTTCGCCGCCTGGGGCTTCGACTGGATCTACGACAAGCTCTTCGTCAAACCTTACCTGCTGATCAGCCACATCCTGCGCAAGGATCCGGTTGACCGCAGCATCGGCCTCATTCCTCGCCTGGCTCGCGGCGGTCACGTCGCCATGAGCAAGACCGAGACCGGCCAGCTGCGCTGGTACACCGCTTCGATCGCCGTCGGTGCCGTACTGGTACTCGGTGCCGTGGTAGTGGCCGCGGTATGACCATGAATCTTGCGACTTTGCCAAAGGAAACCAACCCGTCATGATTTTGCCTTGGCTGATCCTGATCCCCTTCATCGGCGGCTTCCTGTGCTGGCTGGGTGAGCGCTTCGGCTCCACCCTGCCGCGCTGGATCGCGCTGCTGACCATGTCCCTGCTGCTCGGCATCGGCCTGTGGCTGTGGGCGAACGGCAACTACACCCTGGCTCCGGCGCCGGGCGCCGAACCGGCCTGGGCCCTCGAATACAAGGTCGAGTGGATCAAGCGCTTCGGCATCAGCATCCACCTGGCCCTCGATGGCCTGTCGCTGCTGATGATCCTGCTTACCGGCCTGCTCGGCGTGCTGTCGGTGCTGTGCTCGTGGAAAGAGATCCAGCGCCACGTCGGCTTCTTCCACCTCAACCTGATGTGGATCCTCGGCGGCGTGGTCGGTGTGTTCCTGGCCCTGGACCTGTTCCTGTTCTTCTTCTTCTGGGAAATGATGCTGGTGCCGATGTACTTCCTCATCGCGCTCTGGGGTCACAGCTCGGCCGATGGCAAGAAGACCCGGATCTACGCGGCGACCAAGTTCTTCATCTTCACCCAGGCCAGCGGCCTGATCATGCTGGTGGCGATCCTCGGCCTGGTGCTGGTCAACTACAACAGCACCGGCGTGATCACCTTCAACTACAGCGACCTGCTCAAGGCCGAGCTGCCGGCTGGCATCGAATACATCCTGATGCTGGGCTTCTTCATCGCCTTCGCGGTGAAGCTGCCGGTGGTGCCGTTCCACTCCTGGCTGCCTGATGCCCACGCCCAGGCGCCGACCGCCGGTTCCGTGGACCTCGCCGGTATCCTGCTGAAGACCGCGGCCTACGGCCTGCTGCGCTTCGCCCTGCCGCTGTTCCCGAACGCCTCGGCCGAGTTCGCGCCGATCGCCATGACCCTCGGCCTGATCGGTATCTTCTACGGTGCCTTCCTGGCCTTCGCGCAAACCGACATCAAGCGCCTGATCGCCTTCTCCAGCGTCTCGCACATGGGCTTCGTGCTGATCGGTATCTACTCCGGCAGCCAGCAGGCCCTGCAAGGCGCGGTGATCCAGATGCTGGCCCACGGCCTGTCGGCCGCCGCGCTGTTCATCCTGTCCGGCCAGCTGTACGAGCGCCTGCACACCCGTGACATGCGCCAGATGGGTGGCCTGTGGCACCGCATCGCGTACCTGCCGGCCATCAGCCTGTTCTTCGCCGCCGCGTCGCTGGGCCTGCCAGGCACCGGTAACTTCGTTGGTGAGTTCCTGATCCTGATCGGCAGCTTCGCCCATGTGCCATGGATCACCGTAATCGCCACCACCGGCCTTGTGTTCGGTTCGGTCTACTCGCTGATCATGATCCACCGCGCCTACTTCGGCCCAAGCAAGAGCGATACCGTGCTGGCCGGCATGGACAGTCGCGAGCTGATCATGGTGCTGGGCCTGGCTGGCCTCTTGATCCTGCTGGGCGTGTATCCGCAGCCGTTCCTCGACACCTCTGCCGCCACCATGAGCGGTGTGCAGCAGTGGCTCGGTTCCGCTTTCACTCAACTCGCTTCGGCCCGGTAAGAGCGCTATGGAATTCACCACTCAACACTTCATCGCATTGGCGCCGATGCTGATCACCACCATCACCACGGTGGTGGTGATGCTGGCGATCGCCTGGAAGCGCAACCACTCGCAGACCTTCCTGCTGTCCACCGTGGGCCTGAACCTGGCCCTGCTGTCGATCCTGCCGGCACTCAAGGTTGCACCGCTGGCTGTCACTTCGCTGGTGACCATCGACAAGTTCGCCTGCCTGTACATGGCGATCATCCTGGTGGCCACCCTGGCCTGCGTCACCCTCGCCCACGCCTATCTCGGCGAAGGCTCCAAAGGCTTCCCGGGCAACCGTGAAGAGCTGTACCTGCTGCTGCTGATGTCGGCACTGGGTGGCCTGGTGCTGGTCAGCGCCAACCACCTGGCCGGCCTGTTCATCGGCCTGGAGCTGCTGTCGGTACCGGTCTACGGCTTGGTGGCGTATGCGTTCTTCAACAAGCGCTCGCTGGAAGCCGGCATCAAGTACATGGTGCTGTCGGCCGCCGGCTCCGCCTTCCTGCTGTTCGGCATGGCGCTGCTGTATGCCGACGCCGGCAGCCTTACCTTCGACCAGCTGGGCAAGGCCCTCGCCGCCACCAGCATGCCGAGCCTGCTGGCGCAGCTGGGCCTGGGCATGATGCTGGTGGGCCTGGCCTTCAAGCTGTCGCTGGTGCCGTTCCACCTGTGGACCCCGGACGTGTACGAAGGCGCCCCGGCGCCAGTCGCCGCGTTCCTGGCCACCGCCAGCAAGGTCGCGGTGTTCGCCGTGGTCGTACGCCTGTTCATGCTCTCCCCTGCCGCCAGCAGCGGCGTGCTGAGCACCGTACTGGCAGTCATCGCCGTGGCGTCGATCATCATCGGCAACCTGCTGGCGCTGACCCAGAGCAACCTCAAGCGCCTGCTCGGGTACTCGTCCATCGCCCACTTCGGCTACCTGGTCATCGCCCTGGTCGCCAGCAAGGGCCTGGCCCTGGAAGCCATGGGCGTGTACCTGGTCACCTACGTGATCACCAGCCTCGGCGCCTTCGGCGTGATCACCCTGATGTCCTCGCCGTACGCCGGTCGTGACGCCGACGCCCTGTACGAGTACCGCGGCCTGTTCTGGCGCCGGCCGTACCTGACCGCGGTACTGACCGTGATGATGCTGTCGCTGGCCGGTATCCCGCTGACCGCAGGCTTCATCGGCAAGTTCTACATCATCGCCACCGGCGTCGAGTCGCACCTGTGGTGGCTGGTCGGCGCCCTGGTGATCGGCAGCGCCATCGGCGTGTACTACTACCTGCGCGTCATGGTCACCCTGTACCTGGTCGAGCCGAACCTGCGTCGCCACGACGCCCCGCTGAAGTGGGAACAGCGCACCGGCGGCGTGATGCTGCTGGCCATCGCGATCCTGGCCTTCGTGCTGGGCGTGTACCCGCAGCCACTGCTGGAGATGGTTCAGCAGGCTGGATTGCAACTGATCGGTTGATCGGCTGACAGCAACACAAGACACCCCGCCTCGGCGGGGTGTTCTTTTTTGGGGCCGCTTTGCGTCCCTTTCGCCGGCAAGCCGGCTCCCACAGAACAACAGCGATCCCTGTGGGAGCCGGCTTGCCGGCGAAAGGGCTGCAACGCAGCCCCATGGCTATTACAGATCGACCACTGTGCTTCGTCTGCCCTTTGCAGCGTCAGACTCCCGCACCCGATCTGGAACCCCGTCCCCATGCGCCCCACCCTGCCCTACTCCCTACTGGCCCTGTTCGTCGCCGGCACCGCCCAAGCCGCCAACCGCGTCGAACTCGACCAGGTGCTGATCCAGGACCGGCAACAGTCCGAGCTGGAAGCCGCCGCCGATCATCTGCGTGAAATCCCCGGCGCCAGCAACCTGGTGGACATGGACAAGGTTGGCCAGGGCCGGGTGGCCAGCAACCAGGATGTGCTGGCCTACCAGCCGGGGGTGTTCGCCCAGTCGGCGGGCAACGACGGCATCAAGCTGTCGATCCGTGGTTCTGGCATCAACCGCGCGCCGGGTGCCCACGGTTCGGGCGTCTACACGATGTTCGACGGCCTGCCGCTGACAGGTCCCGGCGGCACGCCCTATGAGCTGTTCGAACCACTGTGGCTGAGCCGCGCCGAAGTGCTGCGCGGCGCCAACGGCTTCGACCAGGGCTCGCTGGCCTTGGGCGGCGCGATCAACTACGTCACCCACACCGGTTACGATGCCGCGCCCTTGCAGGTGCGCTACGAAGTCGGCAGCCGTGGCTACCAGCACCGGCATGTCAGCAGCGGCCAAGTGCTGGGCAACCTCGACTACTACGTGGCCCTGACCGACTCGGAGTACGACGGTTACCAGGAGCACAGCAGTGGCAGCGCCAAGGGCATCGCCGCCAACGTCGGCTATCGCTTCAACCCGAACCTGGAAACGCGCTTCTACCTGCGCTACCGCGAGACCGAGAACGATCTGGCCGGGCGCCTGACCAAGGACCAGATCAAGCACGATCCACGTGCCGCCAACCCGGCCTATCTGGCCCGCGACGATAGCCGCCCGCAGCCGGGCAGTACCTGGGTGGGCAACAAGACCACCTTCTTCCTGGATGACGATTCGCGCCTGGAGGCCGGGCTGGTCTACCACGACTTCCCCATGGACCTGCGCGAAGGCCCGATGCGCCTGAAGGTCGCCTACACCGATGTCAGCGGCACCCTGAACTACTTGCGCCGCGACACCTTGTTCGGCCATGAGAGCAAGACCACGGTCGGCTGGCGCACCACCAAGCACCTGCCCAACAGCGGTGCCTCGCAGTTCGCCCGCAGCGGCGGCGACAACTTCGGCGCCCGCAGTCGCGACTTCAGCTACCAGGGCTCGGACACCGTACTGCATGTGGGCAATGACCTGGAGTTGGTCCCCGACCTGTGGCTGACCACTGGGCTTGCAGCGATCTACACCCGTCGCGAGAGTGCCGTCACCTACAGCAACGTCACTTACCCGGCCAGCGGCGGCAAGGTCAGCCAGCACGACTGGGACTATGCGCCACGTGTGGGCCTGCGCTACGACATCCGCCCGGACCTGCAGGTATACGGCAACCTCAGCCGCTCGGGGGAGCCGCCGCATCCGTGGTCGCTGATCTGGAGTTCGACTTCGGCGACCCAGCCGATCGAGATGCAGAACCAGACCGCCACCACCCTGGAGCTGGGCGCACGCGGCGATTCGGCGCTGGGCCGTTGGGACCTGGCCTGGTACTACGCGCAGGTTCGCCATGAACTGCTCGCAGTGGAAATCGTACCGAGCCTTCCAGCCAAGGAGTTCAACGCAAGCGCCACCGTGCATCAGGGCATCGAGGCCGGCCTGGACAGCACGCTCTGGGAACAGCCCGGCACCGGCAAGCTGAGCCTACGCCAGGCCTACACCTTCAGCGACTTCCACTACCGCGACGACGACAAGTTCGGCGACAACCGCCTGCCCGGCATTCCCATGCACTACTACCAGGCCGAACTGCGCTACGACTGGCCAAGTGGTTTCTACGCCGGGGTCAACACGCAGATGGCGTCCAAGGTGCAGGTGGACTACGCCAACAGCTACCACGCCGACGCCTACGCACTACTCGGCGCACGCCTGGGCTGGGATTCGCCCAAGCGCGACTGGCAGACCTGGCTCGACCTGCGCAACCTGACCAACAAGCGTTACGCGGCGACGGTGACGCCGGGGTACAACGATGCCGGGCAGGACATCGCCCGCTCGACGCCGGGGGAAGGGTTCGGGGTTTATACCGGGGTTTCCTACAGCTTCCGTTGACCCCGGGGGCGCCTTGCGCCCCATTCAAGACGGCAACTGCACCTGCGGCTTGGTCGAGGCGAAGATCGCCCAGCTGGAAATGAACAGCGCCGCGATCAACGGCCCGATCACGAAACCATTGAGCCCGAACACCGCCAGCCCGCCGAGGGTCGACACCAGCACCAGGTAATCCGGCATCCGCGTATCCTTGCCCACCAGGATCGGCCGCAACAGGTTGTCCACCAGGCCGATCACCAGCACCCCGAACGCCGTCAGCACGATCCCCTTCCACAGCGCCCCGACCAGCAGGAAGTACACCGCCACCGGCGCCCAGACGATCCCCGCGCCCACCGCCGGCAGCAACGACAGGAAGGCCATCAGCACCGCCCACACCAGCGCGCTGGGAATATCCAGTATCCAGAAGATCAAGCCACCCAGCGCACCCTGGGTGATCGCCACCAGCAGGTTGCCCTTGACCGTGGCTCGCACCACGCGCTTGAACTTCAGCTGCAGGCGGCGTTTCTGCTGCTCGGGCAGTGGCACCGCCTGACGCACCTTGCGCGCAAGCTCCGCCCCCTCGCGCAGGAAGAAGAACAGCAGGTAGAGCATGATGCCGAAGCTCACCAGAAACTCGAAGGTGCCCTGGCCGAAGCTGAACGCCTGGCCGGCGAGGAACTGGCTGCCCTGGGTCGCCCACTTGGTGATCTTGTCGCGCAGGCCATCGAGGTTGCCCATGCCCATACGGTCGAGGAAATGCTGGGCGTACGCCGGCAACATGTCCTTGCCGCGCTCGATATAGCCGGCGATATCCAGCTGGCCGCTCTCGATGCGCTGGTACAGCGCCGCCCCTTCCTGCACCAGCAAGGCGCTGATGACGATCACCGGCAGCACCGCCACCAGCAGGCAGGTGCCCAGCGCCGTTGCCGTGGCCAGGTTGCGTCGCCCGCCGAAACGCAGCAATAGGTGGCGTTGCAGTGGTGCGAAGAGGATGCCGAGGATCACCGCCCAGAAAATCGCACCGGAGTACGGCAGCAGGATCCAGATGAAGGCGACGGTCACCAGGGCCAACAGCACGGTCAGAGCTTTGTTCTGCAATACGCTTTCGTTCATTGGCATTCCTCGAGGGCTCAACTCTTTAGTGCGCTGCGCATCGGCAAAAGTGCCGTTGACCCAGATCAATACCCGCACGACGCCACCGCTTTAGCATCCGCGCCTTTTGCCCCCGGTGCGCACCATGATCTCTCTCGCCAAGCCCGAACTGCTCGCCCCCGCCGGCACCCTCAAGACCATGCGCTACGCCTTTGCCTATGGCGCCGACGCGGTCTACGCCGGCCAGCCGCGCTACAGCCTGCGGGTGCGCAACAACGAGTTCGACCACGCCAACCTGGCCCTCGGCATCCAGGAGGCCCAGGCCCAGGGCAAGCGCTTCTACGTGGTGGTCAACATCGCCCCGCACAATGCCAAGCTCAAGACCTTCCTCAAGGACCTCGCGCCGGTGATCGAGATGGGCCCGGATGCGCTGATCATGTCCGACCCTGGGCTGATCATGCTGGTGCGCCAGCACTTCCCACAGATGGCCATCCACCTGTCGGTGCAGGCCAACACGGTGAACTGGGCCAGCGTGCAGTTCTGGCAAGGCTTGGGGCTGACCCGGGTGATCCTGTCGCGGGAGCTGTCGCTGGAAGAGATCGAGGAGATCCGCCAGCAAGTGCCAGAGATGGAGCTGGAAGTGTTCGTGCATGGCGCGCTGTGCATGGCCTATTCCGGGCGCTGCCTTCTATCGGGCTACATGAACAAGCGCGATGCCAATCAGGGCACCTGCACCAATGCCTGCCGCTGGAAGTATCAGGCGACCCCGGCCACCGAGAACGCCACCGGCGACATCGTCCGCGAATTCGAACCCACGTTGGGCATCGGCGCGCCCACTGACCAGGTGTTCCTGCTGCAGGAATCCAACCGCCCCGGCGAAGAGATGCCGGTGTTCGAAGACGAGCACGGGACCTACATCATGAACGCCAAGGACCTGCGCGCCATCCAGCACGTCGAGCGCCTGGCACATATGGGCGTGCATTCGCTGAAGATCGAGGGCCGCACCAAGTCGCACTTCTACTGCGCCCGCGCCGTGCAGTCCTATCGCCAGGCCATCGACGACGCGGTGGCCGGGCGGCCGTTCGACCGCGGCCTGATGGTCAACCTCGAATCCCTCGCTCAGCGCGGTTACACCGAAGGTTTCCTGCGCCGCCACGTACACGACGAGTACCAGAACTACCAGCGCGGCAACTCGGTGTCCGAGCGCCAGCAGTTCGTCGGCGAGCTGACCGGTGTGCGCGTGGACGGCCTGGCCGAAGTGAAGGTGAAGAACCGCTTCGCCGTGGGCGACCACCTGGAACTGATGACCCCGCGCGGCAACTACCACTTCGACCTGCATCGCCTGTGCGACCGCCAGCAGCAGGCCATCGAGGTTGCGCCGGGCGACGGCCATGTGGTGTACCTGCCGATTCCCGAGCAGGTTTCGCTGGAATTCGGCCTGCTGATGCGCGACCTGGAGGGTGGCGAGGCCGCTGCCTGACAAATCTGTAATCCGCGCCTCAGGTGGCTGACAGGCGCTGGCGGCGAGGATCGTGGCAGTTCCGTAGCGAGAGCACGCCATGCCATCGACCCCAACCCGCCGCACCTTCGTCAAGGGCCTGGGCGCCGCCACCGCCCTGGCCGGCCTCGGCCTGTGGCGCCCACTGGCCCAGGCCGCCGAAGGCCGCCTGCCGCTGCACGACCTGAGCGGCCAGCAGTTCGAATTGTTCATCGGCCACACCCCGGTCAACATCACCGGTCGCCCACGCACCGCGCAGACCATCAACGCCAGCCTGCCCGGCCCGCAGCTGCGCTGGCGCGAGGGCGACACCGTGACCCTGCGCGTGCGCAACCGCCTGGATCAGCCCACCTCTATCCACTGGCACGGCATCATCCTGCCGGCCAACATGGACGGCGTGCCAGGCCTGAGCTTCGCCGGCATCGAGCCGGGCGGTGACTACCTCTACCAGTTCACCCTGCGCCAGAGCGGCACCTACTGGTACCACAGCCACTCCGGCTTGCAGGAGCAGGCCGGGGTGTACGGCGCCATCGTCATCGAGCCGCGCGAGCCCGAACCGCACCAGTACCAGCGCGACCATGTGCTGCTGTTCAGCGACTGGTCGGACCAGGCGCCGGAGGCCCTGATGGCCACCCTGAAGAAACAGTCCGACGCCTTCAACTACCACAAGCGCACGGTCGGTGACTTCGTCGACGATGTCGCACAAAACGGCTGGGGCAAGGCGGTCGACAACCGCTGGGCATGGGCGAAGATGCGCATGAGCCCCACCGACCTCGCCGACATCAGCGCCGCCAGCTACACCTACCTGCTCAACGGCCAGCCACCGGACGGCAACTTCACCTGCCTGTTCCAGCCCGGCGAGACCGTGCGTCTGCGCCTGATCAACGCCTCGGCGATGAGTTATTTCGACTTCCGCATTCCCGGCCTGAAACTCACGGTGATCGCCGCCGACGGCCTGCCGGTGACCCCGGTGACCGTGGACGAACTACGCATCGCCGTGGCCGAAACCTATGACGTGCTGGTCACCGTGGGCGACCAGCCTGCCTACACCTTGTTCGCCCAGAGCATGGACCGTACCGGCTTCGCCCGTGGCACCCTGGCCCGCGCGGCGGGTCTGCAGGCACCCGTACCCGAGCCAGACCCACGTCCGGTACTGACCATGGACGACATGGGCCACGGCGGCATGGGTGAGATGGATCATTCGAACATGCCAGCGATGGACCACGGCAACATGCCTGGCATGGACCACTCGGCCATGGCCATGATGCAACGCCACCCTGCCAGCGAGACCGACAACCCGCTGGTGGACATGCAGACCATGGCGCCCCAGGCCAACCTGGCCGACCCAGGCATCGGCCTGCGCGACAACGGCCGCCGGGTGCTGACCTACGCCGATCTACGCAGCCCCTACCCCGATCCGGACGGACGTGAACCGTCACGGAACATCGAACTGCACCTGACCGGGCACATGGAACGCTTCGCCTGGTCGTTCGACGGCATCAAGTTCAGCGACGCCGAGCCGCTGCGCCTGAAATACGGCGAGCGGGTGCGCATCACCCTGGTCAACGACACCATGATGACCCACCCCATCCACCTGCATGGCATGTGGAGCGACCTGGAAGATGAACAAGGGCGCTTCCTGGTGCGCAAGCACACTATCGACATGCCACCCGGCAGCCGCCGTAGCTACCGCGTCACCGCCGACGCCCTGGGCCGCTGGGCCTACCACTGCCACCTGCTCTACCACATGGAGACCGGCATGTTCCGCGAGGTACGGGTCGATGAATGAGAACCGCAACCGCAGCATCGTCACCGGTGTCGCGCTGCTGGCCTTGCTGGCCAGTGAACGGGCCCTGGCCGCGGGCATGGACCACATGAACCATGGCGCCATGCCGATGAACCACGGCCAGATGGACCATGGCAACATGCCCATGGACCACAGTCAGATGAACCACGCGGCGACGCCCCCCAGCCAACCGCGCACGCCCCTGCCAGTGATCACCGACGCCGACCGCCGCGCCGCCTTCCCGCCGCTGCCGGGGCATCAGGTGCATGACCGGGCAACCAACTGGGCGGTGATCGTCGACCAGTTGGAGTACCAGAACTTCGAAAACAGTGGCGCTCTGAACTGGAACGCCAGCGCCTGGGTCGGCGGCGATATCGACCGCCTATGGCTGCGCAGCGAGGGTGAGCGCGAACAGGGCAAGACCCACAAGGCCGAGCTGCAGGCCCTGTGGGGCCATGCCATCAGCCCCTGGTGGGAGCTGGTCGGCGGCCTGCGCCAGGACTTCAAGCCCGCCAGTGGCCAGACCTGGGCCGCCTTCGGCATCCAGGGCACGCCGCTCTATGGCCTGGAACTGGAGGCCACCGCCTACGTCGGCGAGCGACAGCAGACCGCGCTGCGCCTGGAGGCCGGTTACGCTATGCTGCTGACCAATCGCTGGATCCTCGAGCCGACCGTAGAAGCCAACTTCTTCGGGCGCAACGACGGCGGGCGCGAACAAGGCGCGGGGCTGGCCGAAAGCGAGGTGGGCCTGCGCCTGCGCTACGAGATCAGCCGCGCATTCGCGCCCTATGTCGGGGTCAGCTTCAATCGCCTGCACGGCAATCGCGCCGAGCAGGCCCGGGAGGATGGCGAGGACATCGGCCAGACCCGGCTGGTGGCCGGGGTTCGCCTGCGTTTCTGATGCCCACGCAGACCGCCACCTGGCCATTGGATCATACTGTTTCACAGGAGCTTCACCATGCTGCGCAAACACCTGCTCACCCTTGGCCTGCTGGCCATCACCGGCCTGGCCCAGGCCGCCGAGACCATCGATGTCTACCGCGACCCCAACTGCGGTTGCTGCAAGGAATGGATCAAGCACCTGAGCGACAACGGTTTCACCGTCAACGACCATGTCGAGCCGAACATGAGCACGGTCAAGCAGCGCCTGGGCGTAGCGCCACGCCTGGCCTCGTGCCACACCGGGGTGATCGACGGCAAGTTCGTCGAAGGCCATGTGCCGGCCGAGCAGGTACGCTTGCTGGTCAACCGCAAAGACCTCAAGGGCCTGGCCGTACCCGGCATGCCCATGGGCTCGCCGGGTATGGAGATGGGTGACCACAAGGACGCCTACCAGGTCATCGGCGTGACCCAGGACGACCGGGACACCGTGGTCGCCAACTACTGATGCTCAGCCTCTGGGCGCTGTTCCTCAGCGCCTTCGGCGCCGCCACCCTGCTCCCCCTGCAATCGGAGGCAGTGCTGGTCGGGCTGCTGATTCGCGAACCGAGTGCCTGGTCGACCTTACTGCTGGTGGCCACCCTCGGCAATGTGCTTGGTTCCATCGTCAACTGGCTGTTGGGCCGGGCCATCGAGCACCTGCGTGATCACCGCTGGTTCCCGTTCAGCGCCAGCCAGCTGGAACACGCCCAACGCCGCTATCAACGCTGGGGCCAGTGGTCACTGCTGTTGAGCTGGATGCCGGTGATCGGCGACCCGCTGACCTTGATCGCCGGGATCATGCGCGAGCCGTTCTGGCGTTTCGTGCTGCTGGTCACCCTGGCCAAGTGCGGACGCTACATCGTGGTAGTGGTGATCACCCTGGGTTGGTTTCACCGCGGGTGAACAGGCGGGATTCGAAGGGCTGGCTGGAGCCCGCAGGCTCCAGCCAGCGTTACGCTCAAGCTGCTGCGGCAGCCTCCAGGTTGCCGAGCAGGCGCCCTGCCATGTCCAGCTTCTTCTGCAGCGTGTCGACAAACGAGAGCGCGGAGTGGGCCTGCAACAGATTGGGCTCCAACTTACGCTGCCCGAAAAGACCGCCGTAGGAATAAGACTGTCCTATCGCCTTATGATCCAGGACCATTGAAGCAATTGCCTTTTCGGCGGCACTGCCATGTTCGGCAAGACGCTCCAGGTGCTCAAACGACTGGGAGAGCGGACTGCTCGGCCTCTGCAGCGAATTCATGGTCGCAGAGAAGTCATTGCGTGTTGGCAAAGCGACCTCGTCGTCAATCTTGACAAAGGCAAGCTTGACGGCCTTCAACGACGTTACCGGCTCAGGCTGTCCGGCAGTCGTGGCGTAGACTTCTTCAGGCTGCACATCGCTCGCTCCGCCCAACGTGCCAGCCATCACCGAAGGGGCATCGTCGCGTGCATCCAACACGACGGCTGGCCCCTGCACACCAGGCTTCTGGGCGAACAACTCGATGAACTTGGCATCGACCTCTTTGACGAACGCCACCACCGCTTCAGGCCCCACCTGCGCGGGATCCGGAAACTCGGAAAATCGCGAGGCCAGGAAAATCACCGCATCGAGCACCTTGGCGGCAGCCATCGGCTCACTCTGCATCAGTGCGATATTGGCCGGGAAATGGGCTTCCTTCAAAGAGTATCCACCGACAATATCGACCTCGTTGATGCTCGTCTCAACCTTCAGCTCAGGTACAAGCTCGCCCAACTTGACGACATTCGATAACAGGCAGTTGGCTTTACGTATGATGTTGTTGCCCGTGAGCTGCTCCGCATAGCTGGCCATGAACTGCTCGGTTGGCAGGTTCTCCTGCTTGGCCAGTATTCCGCTTGCCTGCGACCTCATGACATCCGGGAGTCCCTTGGCCATCTGTTCGTTGAATGAGCGCATCACGTCCGGCGCCGAAGCCGTGGCCTGCGTCCTAGCTGTCGCGCCACCGGGGCGAAAGCCGAAGAACTCGGCAATCGCAATGAACAGACGCATCAGAATGCCATGCTTCTGCGGTTCCTCATGGCGTGCCAGGCGCTGCGCCGACTCGCTGGTTTTTACCTGCGCGCTGTCACTACTCTTGTTGACAGGGTCCAGTTCGGCACCTGACAGCCAACTGGTTGAAACCGATTCGATCATCGTGCAAACCTCTTCTTGCATCGTTTGACTTGAGGAAAAGACCGCTCTCACGCCAGCATGAGCAGAGGTCGTTTCCGAAGTGTCTTGCCTCCAACATGGTGGAAGCTGAGCGAACGATACCGACGCTGCACATCAGGCCCCATCAGCCCTTATCGCCTTTTTTGCACTTTTCGACGGCCATCTGCCGGATTCAGTGAGCGTTTTTTCACCGACATGAAAAAGCCGCAAGGGTCCATGCCCTTGCGGCTCGCGACATCCTTCCAAGCAGACTGGTGTATTCAGGCCATAATGCCCGCAGCCCTGAACCCCTGATTGTCGTTACGCAGAATCTCCTGAATAAGCTGACACACCTGCTCGATCATCTTCGCCTGGTCGTCGGTGTAACGCTGGAATTGTTCCTTCTGGTTGCTGGCAACCGACGCCTCGAGCTCCTGCTCCTTGGCCCACACATCCTGCAGCGACTTGATGGCGTGGGCGATTCCGGTGCCAAGGGCGGCGCCACTTTGGGCCACGCCATTGAGCGTATGCAGGGTGGAGTTGCGGGTATCGATACCGTTCTGCAGATGCTTGACCTCGATAGCGTTTTCGGCGATCAGCTTTTTCGAGGCCACAGTCACCTCGCCAGGTTGACCATAGCGGGCTGCATGACTGGCTTGCTCCAGCCCTTTGATCGTGCGCGCATCCCCCATGTTTCTGAGCATGCCGTTGGCACCACTGGCCAGCGTGAACAGGCCCAACGCACCACTGACAGCCGCCGAGGCGAACAGCGCGTTGCTGGCGGTTCTCATCCAGCCGATTTGTTCCTTGCTCGCCTGAACGCTGACTTCAGCCTGCGTTCTGCGCCCTTGCGCATTGCCGTCACGCACCTGCATGGCGGCGCGGAGAATGGCCAGCAGGCTTTGCAGATCCTGACTGCAGGGTATCGCCTGCGGCGTGTCGAGGCCGACCTGCCCTGGCCGCTCGCCAGGGGAGATACCCGCCACCGGGCCTGGCATCGCCAGCATCGCCCACAAGGGCTGGGAAGGTTTGCCCGGTTCAATGAGCCGAGAGGAGTGATCGAGGGCAGGCTGTTGATCGATGTGGGTAATGGACAGGTTCATGATTGACTCCTTGATCAAGCGATGAGGTTTCGGCCGGCGATGTCCGCGCAGGCATGGCTGCGTGCGCTCAGCATGTCCAGCAGTTGCTCGAAGCGTTGTTGCTTCTTCGCGAGCACTTGTTCGAGTGCTTTGGTTAGTTGCTCGAGGTACCGATGCCCCTGCTCCAGTTCCAGGCGCATTGCGGCCAGCTCGGCTTCGCTACGCAACGCCAGCGCCTGCATGACCGAACTGGCCGCGTTGCCTGTGCTGGACAGTGTGGTGGTGGTCAGGTTGGCGCCAGTCAGGGTCATCTGCAGCTTGGCCTGGGTGCCGGCGCTGGCGGCCGAGGTGACCCCATTGGCAGCGACGCCCTGGATTTTCTGGCCCACCGACAGGACAGTCTGTGCGACCTTGCCGCTTACTTTGCCGGCCACTTTGGCCACGACCGCCGCCAGGCTGCCACCAAAGGTCAACACGACCGAGGCAACGGCCAGAGCAACCTCCACCGCCATCAGCACCGGCCCTAGGTACTGCATCACTTCCTTGGCGATATGCCCGTCCGAGGCAGCCTGGTTCAACGCCATGGACACCACCCCCATGACCCCCCCGGCGATCATCAGCGCGCCCGTCACGGCGCCCAAGCCGGTCGCGACCATCACCGTGCCCACCACGATGGACGCGATGGCCGCCGCCCAGCCAAACACCTTGGCGAACACGCTTGCCGTGCCGGCGTCCTGATGTCGCTGGTTCACTTGCTCCATTTTTTGCGCATTCAACGCCATCTGCTGACGGTTCTGCTCGGTCACCTGGCGGACCTGCTGGAGGTTGAGATCGGTCTGGCGCGCGCCCAACCGACTCAGCAGCTCGGTGAGCCGAAGATCCAGCTCGGCATCGGAAATCTCTCCGGCAAGCTGCCCGAGTATCAATGCCCCGACGCTGGGTACCGCCGCCAATGCCGGTTGCATGAGCTGCGCAGGATCGATGACCTTCTCGAGCAAACCCTCAAAGTCACGCCCTGCGGCCAGCGGATTGTGAATGGCCGGTGGGTCCAACCTGACGCTGCGCTCTGGCAGGGGCGCCCTCACCATGGATGCGGTACCGATATTACCTGGCAACCGGATGCCGGTGCCGGGCAATGGCGTCTCCATCTCGCTTGCTGCCGCGGTAACGAAAAGCTCAGTGCGCATGGCTCGCGGCCTCTCTCTGTCGCAGCGCGTCAAGCCGTGCCTGCGCCCTGTTGGCCAGTTCGCCATGTTCACCGGTCACGGCCATGGCCTGCGCTTGTTCGTAGCCACTGCACGCCGCAGCCAGATCGCCCAGCTGTTGCTGGCACTCGGCAGCATGGAAGCAGAAGCGTGGATCCTGCGGTGCGAGCATCGCGCCGTAGGCGTAGGCCGGCAGCGCGTCCTGATAACGCTCCAAGGCCTGATACGTGGCTGCCACGCCGAGAAATGCCCGCGCATCGTAGTGGTCAAGCGCCGCCAGCCCCTTGAACAGCGTCAACGCATCCTCCAAGCGCGCCGTCTGGTAGAAGCAGAACGCCTGGGCGTAGAGCGTTTCAAGCTGTGCCGCGTCAACGCCGCGGAGCATGGCGGACGTCCCACCATCGGCGAAGAAAGCTTCGATCACGTCGGCCTCGAGGGCATCGGCGTCGTCCATTCGTTGTGCAGTCATCAATCACCTCAACTCTGCAGAATCTTCGACAGCATCGAGAACCATGTCTCGACGAACTTCATCATCACCTCGGTGGAGGTGGTGTACCGCGACCCCACGTCATTGAGCAGGGTGGTCTGTTCGGTCACTTTGTCGTTGACGATACGGGTTCGATCGCTCAGGGCCTGGGAGAAATTGGCCAACGGGTTGTTGTCTTTATCCCAGGCATAGTGGGATTTCAGGTCGGTCATCGGTCCGCTGACCTTGTGCAGGTGGCGCTCACTGCCATTCGCTGAAACGTCAGCGGGAGTGCCCTCCAGGAACTGTCGTACCGTCACGACTCCAGTACCCTGTGCAGCCAGCAAACGACGCTCCGGGCTGGCCTCCCAGGCAGCCGCATCCAGGTCGTACAGCTGCGGATCGGCGAGGTTGAAGCTTGGATCTTCAAGATCGAAGGTGCCCTTGTCCGCCATGACCAGATTGACCTTCGACTGGATCACGCTGAAGATCTTCAACTCCGCCGTGAGGTTTTTCAGCTGCTCACTGAGCTCGGTACGCTCGGTCTTTTGTTTGTGCATGCGCAAACCCATCGCGCCCATGACCAAGTCGTCCATCTGCAAGCGTTCGCCCAGCCTGTGCAATTGCAAGGGCGCGCCTGGCAGCCAGTTGGCATACGCTTCGAGCAACTGGCACATGGCATCGACATGCTGGTCGCCAAGCGGTCGCTCCAGGAGGCTGTCGAAATAGCTGCGGTTCTCCTTCAGACGTGCCTGCGCCTCGTCCCCGAGCAACGCATCGACTGCCCTCCCCAGGTCTTCCGCGCTCAGGGGCTGACCATGCTCGTTTACCGCCACGAGGTTTTTTTCCTTCAGGAGCGCACCGAGTTTATGGGCATCACGCCAGTTCTCCGACGGCGCGACACGGTCTACAAGCGGCAAGGGCACGGGGCCCTTCAATACGTCAATAGAACTGCTCATCATCTGCTTCCGGTTGGCTGGATACCTCGTCTCGCATAGAGGCTGGCCATGACCAGGCTGAGGTACCGACAGATGAAGTCTATTCAGGAGGTCTCGACCGTTCCGTCAGATCCGGCCGCGATTTTGTAGTTTATGGGACCGTTTTCTGACGTCAGCCAATGCGCCCCAGCGGTTGGATGTTGATCTGCGTGGTGAGCTCCTGGAAGGACAGCACCGGAAGGTCGCAATAGACGCCTTCGATCAACTTGCGCACATAGCGCCGGATGTCCATCGACACCACCAGCACAGGCCTTGCCTGGGCATCGTGCAGGTTGCCTACCGCAGCCTTGACCTGGGCGAGGAAGGCGTCACTCTGCGCCGGTTCCAGGGCGAGATAACTGCCGGCACTGGTCTGGCGGATGCCGTTGCGGATCATCTCTTCGACCGCGGGATCGAGCAGGTAGGCCGGCAATAAATTGTGGCCACTGGCGTACTTGTAGCAGATGTAGCGCTTGAGGCTGCTGCGCACATATTCGGCCAACTGCACCACGTCCTTTTCCTTCTGCCCCCATTCGACCAGGGCTTCGAGGATCGAACGCATGTTGCGGATCGAGATGCCCTCGCCCACCAACCGTTGAAAGACCTCGGTGATACGCTGCAACGGCAGGATCCGCTGCACCTCCTTGACCAGCTCGGCATACCCTTGCTCCATCTGCTCCAGCAGGTAGCGGGTTTCCTGAATGCCGATGAAATCCCCGGCGTACTCGCACAGCACATGGGACAGGTGCCAGGCGAGTACCTGGTCGATGGTCAGGAAGGCACAGCCGGCACGCTCCAGGTGATCACGCTGGGCCTGCTCCACCCAAAGGCTCGCACGCCCGGGAAGGAGTGCCTCGCCCTCTATGTAGGGCACGCCGGCCAGCGCCAGCTGGCTGGGTTTCTCCTGAACCAGAAGATGCGCCTGCATCAACGTGCCACACGCCACCGGCACCTCCTGCAACAAGATGCGGTACTCCCCAGGGCCGAGCGCACTGTTGAAACGCAGGCGGATGCCGGGAAACGGCACACCACGGTCCAGGTAGAGGGCCTCGCGGACCCGCGCCAGCTCATCGTTCAACGAGGCGGCTTCCAGAGCGGCCTGCAACTCGCAGTCCACATCGATGAGCAAAGGCACCGTCAAGGCAAAAGCCTGTGAATCGATACCCGACTTCGCCTTGCCAGCGGGTTTTAGCGTGGGCGCGCCGGCGCCATTGGCCAGCAGCGCCGGCAGACCGCCGCCGAGCTGCTGGCCAGCCTCTTCGAGGCGCCGCTGGCGGATCGCCCACCAACCTCCACCGCCGACCATCAATGCGAGGATGAAGAAAGTGACTGTGGGGAAGCCCGGAATGATCCCGAACAGCCCCAGCAACGCACCACCGATCAGCAGCGCCTTGGGCTGCGCCATCACTTGGCTGCCGATGTTCGCCCCGAGGTCGCGGGCACCCTGGCCGTCGCGGGTGACGATGATCCCCGCGGTGATGGCGATCAGCAACGCCGGCACCTGGCTGACCATACCGTCGCCGACGGTGAGCACCGCATAGAGTTGCAGCGCATCACCCGCGGTCATACCTTTCTGCATCACGCCGATGGCCAGGCCTGCCAGCAAGTTGACGATGATGATCACCAACCCGGCGATGGCATCGCCCTTGACGAACTTCATCGCCCCGTCCATGGCACCGAACATCTGGCTGGCCTTTTCCACCTCGCCACGGCGCTCGCGTGCCTCGTTGACATCGATGACCCCGGCACGCAGGTCACCGTCGATACTCATCTGCTTGCCCGGCATGGCATCGAGGGAAAACCGCGCGCTGACTTCCGCCACCCGCTCGGCACCCTTGGTGATGACCAGAAACTGCACGATGGTGATGATCAGGAACAGGATGCAGCCCACCACCAGGTTGCCGCCTACCACGAAGTCGCCGAAGGTCTGCACGATCTGCCCGGCATCGGCCTCCAGCAGGATCATTCGGGTGGTACTGATCGACAGCGCCAGGCGAAACAGCGTGGTCACCAGCAACACCGACGGGAACACCGAGAAATGCAGCGGCGAGACCACGTACACCGACATCATCAGCAACACCACGGCGATGGTGATGTTCAAAGCGATCAGCAGGTCCAGCAACAGGGGTGGCAGCGGCAGGATCATCATGAACACCACCGCCAGCAGCATCACGGCCAGCATCAGGTCCTTGCGCGCGCCAATATGGCCGAGCATCCGGGTCAGCGGGCTCATGGGCAGGCCTTGCGGCGCTGGTATTCGGCATAGGTGGCCTGGGCTTGCTCCAGTCGGCCGGCCAACTGCTGCGCCTGGCTCAGGCACAGCCACAAAGACGGCTGTCGCTCGCCTGCGTCACGCAGCGCCAGGCACTGCTGCTCGGCCCACGCCCAGTCACCCAGCGCCAACGCCGCCACCACCGCGGCCCGACCCGCCGCGCGATGCTGAGGATCGGCGCGCAACAGCACCTCCAACAGCACCCGTGCCGGTTCGGGCCTGCCGCATTGCAGGTGCAGCCAGGCCAACAGCTGCAGAGTGTCTTGCTGTTCGTTGGACAATTTCACGTATTCACACCTTGAGCAGGAAATTCACGCAGCGCTCCAGCGTGCGCCGGTCGGCCAGCAGCGCTTGCACCAGTACCGCCGCCTGTCGGTCGCCAGGGGCCTGGGACGTAAGCAGTCGCTCCACCAACGCACCCAGCGCATGGGTGAAGCGCTGTGGGTCGTACAGGTTTCTCAACTCTTGCTCGGGTCTGGCATATGCCAGACACAGGCTTTGCACCTGATGCTGCGGGTACAGCTCACGCAAGTGCGCTCGCACAGGCTGCCCCGGCATGGGCGGCGCGTCGTATCCCGGCAGAGGAAGCGCCGTATCGACCGGCGTCCAAAGCGACCAGAGGTCCTGGGCCTGCCCGGCCTGCTCGATTGCACTCATGCCGCCAGCACCTCGGCATGCACGCCGGAAAGCAAACGATAGGCCTCATGCAAGGTGTGTTCGGTCAGTCCGCGCTCATCGAAATCCATGAACAGCACAAGACGCTCGTCAGCCAGCAGACCGCAGCGCAGCGAGAAGCTACCCGTCTGATGTTCATGCACCTGCCTGAGCGCCTCCAGCATGACCCTCTCAAGCATCGCAGCATGCACGGGAAAGCTCAGCCAGAGCGTCACCCGTCCAGCCTGCCGCTCAAGCTGCAAAACGCTGGCATCCGCTAGTTCAAACCGCACAACCGGCTCCTGAAGGTCCACCGGCGGCATACCCAGATCGCCACAGAATCGGCGAACGGCCAAAGTGCATTCGTCCATGCTCATGGCTCCCGCACCCCGCATAGCAGCGCCTCTTCATCGTCGATTGCCTGGTCCATGGCCAACTGCAAGACCGCCAGCAGATGCTCGCGCTGCGCCTCGTCACTGAATACCTGCAGGGGCAGCAAACGGAAGATGCGCTGCAACTCTCGCAGACACTGGATACGTTGCGCCTGCGGACCAATGGGCAACGCCGCGAGCAGGCGCTGGATGTCCTGCACCGTCGCCCAGCGTTTATCGATCAACGCCAGCAGGTCGCTGACCAGGTCAGAAGGTCCGTACGCCACTGGACCCTCCGGCGAGCTGGCGGAACAGCACGGTAGTGTCGCCCTCCAGTTTCTTGAGCGCCTGCACCAGCTTCATGTCGCTGACGACCTGCTGCAGGCGGGCGCTGTCCAGGCTCGAGGACGGCCCGTTGATATGGCTGGCCAGGCCGCTGAGCATGAACTGCGCGACATCGCCGATAGCGGCATCACCAAAGCGTGCGCGCAACTCGTCCCAGGCATGCCGGAGCCCGCGATAACCACACAGGAAGTCGCAGTACACACCACGCAACGCAGCCACATCGGCCACGCCCTGTTCCTCGGCGGCCTGGGCCAGCGGGCCAATCTCGATCGCCAGTTCGATCGCCGGCCCCTGGTCTTGCGCCAAGGCGGCCATGGCCTGATCCAGCTTGCCGGCCAAGCCATGCTCACCGGCAGAAGCGCCCAGCGCCTCACGGGCGTACGCCAACGCCAGGTAGCGATGGCAGGCTTGCGCGGAAAATCCATCCAGGCGCGCGGCCAGCTCACCCGAGGTTAGTTGCGGGTGCTGACGCAACCACGCTACCAACTCATCCAGGGAGCGGCGCTGGACATCCGGCACCTTGGCCAGCATCTCCTCGGCCATTTGACCTGCGCGCATCCCATGCTGGCGCGCATCGGTGACACGGCTGCGCGCACTGAGCCGGGCGTTGGCCAATGACGAGAAGGCCATCGAGACCTCCTCCGCCATGTTGGCCTGCTGCGCCATCGGCGTCACAGGCCGAGCTTGCAGGGCCGCCCCCTGCGCTCCCCAATCGGCCGTCGGCTCAAGCCGCAGAAAACCGATGCCTTCGCTCATCCTCACCTCACTGCCGAAATCAAAGAAAGAGCACATGCTAGAGCCAAGCCCTACGCCGCACTGTCATCGCCAGCCGCTTCTTTTTAGCCTGTCGCCGAATGCACCGGCGAGCACCCGAAAAACTAAAAACATGCGACCCACAGTGAAATCCGCTGCGCGACAGGCTGCCTAGAATGGCGCCCATCATTCATGCCGCAACCCTTCCCATGCCACCATCGTTGCTCCAGATTTCCCAGTCCCTGCTGGCCGCCGTGAACAGTGCCACCCTGGTGCGGGTCAACGGCAAGGTCACCCAGGTCACCGGTACCCTGATCCACGCGCAGGCGCCTGGCGTACAGGTCGGCGAGCTGTGCCGGCTGCGCAAGCCGGGCGGCCAACCTGAACTGCTGGCCGAGGTCATCGGACTGCAGCAGAACCAAGCCTTGCTCGCCCCGCTGGGCGACATGCAGGGACTGTGTACGCGCACCGAGGTCTGCCCCACCGGCGGCACGCACCGTGTGGGCGTAGGCGAACATTTGCTGGGCATGGTGCTGGACGGTCTGGGCAATCCGCTCGACGGCAGCGCGCCCGCCCCGCCACTAGCCTGGTACGCCGTGCATCGGCACGCGCCATCACCCTTGCAGCGCAAGCTTGTCGATACCCCTTTGAGCCTGGGCGTGCGCTGCATCGATGGCCTGCTCACCTGCGCCGAAGGCCAGCGCACAGGCATCTTCGCCCCCGCTGGTGGCGGCAAGAGCACGCTGCTGGCCACACTGCTGCGCAACGCCGAGGTAGACGTGGTCGTCCTTGCGCTGATCGGCGAGCGCGGTCGCGAGGTACGTGAGTTCATTGATCACGAACTCGGCGAACGCGGCCTACGGCGCGCCGTGCTGGTAGTCGCGACCTCCGACCGCCCGGCGATGGAGCGCGCCCGGGCAGCCTTCGTCGCCACCAGCATCGCCGAGTACTTTCGTGACCAGGGCAACAAGGTCCTGCTGATGATGGATTCGCTGACTCGCTTCGCCCGGGCCCAGCGGGAAATCGGTCTCGCCGCGGGCGAGCCACCGACCCGACGTGGCTTCCCGCCTTCGGTGTTCGCTCAACTGCCACGCTTACTGGAACGCGCCGGGCAATCGGACAGGGGCTCGATCACCGCGCTCTACACCGTGCTGGTGGAAGGCGACGACCTGAACGAGCCGATCGCCGAGGAAACCCGCTCGATCCTCGATGGCCACATCGTGCTGTCGCAAGCCTTGGGCGCAGCCAACCATTACCCGGCCATCGACGTGCTGCGCTCGGTCAGCCGGGTCATGAACCAGGTCGTCGCCCCTGAGCATCGTGCCGCCGCAGCTCGGCTGCGCGAGTGGATGGCCCGCTATGAGGAGGTCGAACTGCTGCTCAGGATCGGTGAATACACACAGGGCCAGGACCCCGCCACGGACCTGGCCATCGGCAAACGCGAAGCCATCCGCAACTGGCTGTGCCAACCCCCCCACGAATACACCTCGCTACGCCAGAGCCTCGACCAACTGCTGGAGATCACCCGGTGCCCCTGAACGCCCTTGTCCAGATCAAGCAACGCAGACTGCAACGCGCCGAGCGGGAAGCACAACGCCAGCGAACCCAGTTGCAGGCGGCACAGGCAGACAAGGCGCGATGCATGGCCGCGCACCTGGCCTTTCAACGCGATGCCCGCGAGGAACAACAGCGCCTGTTCGCTGAACATGTCGGCCAGCTGACCGACCGCCGAGCTCTGCAGCACTGGCATCGGCAGGTCGGGCTGCTCGGTGCGCACGAAGCGCGCCTGCGCGCGGAGGTCATGGTCTGCGAGGACGCACTGGCACAACAGCACACGGCCCACGTGCAGGCACAAGCGAAACTCGCCCAGGCCAGGCAAGAACACGATAGTTTCAGCCAGTTGCGCGACCAAGCAAACCTGCGAGCCGCGCGGGTCGCGGAGCACCGGCAGGAACTTGAGTTGGAGGAATGCGTGCTCCAGGGTGGGGGGCGGCCATGAGGACCATGCCTGTACCTGCGTTGCCGCACATCCCGTCCGACACACCTCGCCTATCGCCTCAACCTGGCCAGCGGCTGTTGTTCGAACAACTGCTGGAAACACCATCGACCAGGCACGGCATGCCCGAGGCCCGCGGATATCCTGCCTACCACGAACAGCCCGAGGTTGGTTTTGTGCCAATGCCCAGCCCTGGCGAAGCCCGACAGCAGCGGCCCGCAGCTGAAGCAGCCGGGCTCGCCGATGGCCCAGCTGACACATCGGCGCCCGAGGAAGCCGAAGTCCCGCAGTCGATCTGCTCATGCTCGAGCGAAGACATGCGCCCTGCGCTTGGCGAAGACGTCGAATACCTGAACAGCCCAGCACTGTCAGTGCCTGCCATGGCCATTGAACGTGCGGCGGTGGACCGAGCCCTGCCCCTTGCACGTGTCGAACCGATCCAGGACCTGCAGACGTTGGTGGATCGGCTACAGCTGCAACTGCTCGGCAACAAGGCCGACAACCGCGAGTTAACCTTGCTGCGTGCGCAATTACCGGGACTTGGCCAGGTCGAGGTGCGCATGCATCCCGTGGGTACAGGCTTGCAAGTGGATGTTCATGCCGCGCCAGCCAGCCTGCGACAATTGCAGGTGGCCTGCGCCGACCTGCTCGACCGTTTGCAACGCCTCGATCCTGAACAGCACGTCAGCCTCAGCCTCGCCGCCAACGGTGGTGGCGGCGACCAGGGCTCACGCAACAGGCGTCATGTGCTCGACGAATGGTGGCCCGAACCATGAGCTGGGCAAACTTCCCCTCCGTCGACCCACGGGAGCCGCACCTGCAGCGGCTGCTGAGCCACCGTCAGCGCACCTATGCCGACGGAGAACGCCAAGCCTTGCTGAGCATTGCCACAACCGACGGCGATTTGGATCTGGCCGTGCTGGTCGACTGGCAGGGCATCCCGGCACGCCTGCTGTGCCGCCGGCAGTGCCTGACGCAATGGCTCGCACCGCATTTACAAGGCGCCGATTTCGTCAGCCTCCCCGCGCCGCTACAGCTGGCCTTGCTGCAACGTGACACCCCTTCGGTCCCCGGCCTGCAATGCCTGGGCACCGAACCGGCGGGTGCCACCCAAGCACTACCCTGCCTGCAGGTAACGTTGAAGCACGGCGCAAGCATGCTGACCTGCTGGGTGCAAGGCGACTGCGAGCGCCTGCTGGCCAGCCTGCCAGGACGCCCGGTACGTGATCGCCTGAACATCACCCTGACACTCTCGCTGCAATGGCGCCCCCTCGAACTGACGCTGCATGACCTGCGCGGCCTTGGCACGGGCGACATCCTCCTGCTGCCAACCGGTACGGCATCGCCACCCCGGCTGTTGGGCGTGCTCGACGGCCACCCCTGGGCAGAACTGCTGCTCAACGACACCCATCTGGAGCTAGTTCGCATGCACGATTCGTTACCGCCGCCCGATACCGCACTGGCGGAACTGGAGCAACTTCCCATCGCCGTCAGCTTCGAGGTCGGTCGCCAGACCCTCGACCTGCACACCCTGTCGACCTTGCAGCCGGGTGCCTTGATCGAGCTGCACAGCCCAGTTGAAGCGCAAGTGCGGATCATGGCCAACCAACGCTGCGTGGGCAGCGGCCTGCTGGTGCGGATCGACGGCCGCCTCGGGGTACGCGTGACCCGCCTACTGCAAAGCGAGCCGACATGATCCAGTTGCCGGACGAACTGAGCCTGATCCTTGGCCTGGCGCTGCTGTCGCTGGCCCCTTTCATCGCAGTCATGGCTACTTCATTCCTGAAGATGACCGTGGTCTTTTCCCTGCTGCGCAATGCCCTGGGTGTCCAGCAGATACCACCCAACATGGCCCTGTACGGACTGGCGATCATTCTCAGCGTCTACGTCATGGCGCCGGTAGGCATGGCCACCTACGACTACTTGAACGCCCATGAGACGACCCTCGGCGACGCCCACTCGGTCGAGCGCTTTCTCGACGAGGGCATGACGCCGTTTCGCACGTTTCTCGACAAGCATGTCAACGAGCGCGAGCGCGCCTTCTTCCTCGACAGCACCCGCCAATTGTGGCCCAGCCGCTACGCCGATCAGGTCGATGGCAACAGCCTGCTCGTGCTGCTGCCCGCCTTCACCATCAGCGAGCTGAGCCGAGCTTTCGAGATCGGCTTCCTGATCTATCTGCCGTTCATCGCCATCGACCTGATCATCTCCAACATCCTGCTGGCCATGGGCATGATGATGGTGTCGCCAGTGACCATCTCGCTACCGTTCAAACTGCTGCTGTTCGTCCTGCTCGATGGCTGGGGGCGCCTGTCCCACGGCCTGGTGCTGAGCTACGGAGGATGACATGAGCAGTACCGAGGTTCTGCATTTCGCCAGCCAGGCGTTGTGGCTGGTGTTGATCCTGTCGCTGCCGACGGTGTTGATGGCCGCGCTGGTGGGCACCCTGGTCTCGCTGGTCCAGGCCTTGACCCAAGTCCAGGAGCAGACCTTGGGCTTCGTCGCCAAGCTGGTCGCGGTGGTCGTTACCCTGTTCGTCACCGCTGACTGGATGGGTAGCGAGCTCTATCGCTACACCGACCTCGTGCTCAACCGGGTCCTGTGGGTACGATGACCGTCCAAGCGCTCGAACAGGTCATGCTGAGCTTCAGCCTGATCCTGCCCCGACTGTTCAGCTGCTTCATCATCCTGCCGATCCTCGGCAAGCAGGTACTCGGTGGCGCGCTGGTGCGCAATGGCGTGGCATGTTCGCTGGCGCTGTTCATCTATCCCAGCGTTGCCGAAACGCTCCCAGCCGGCCTGGATGGATTGCAACTGGGGCTGTTGATCGGCAAGGAAGTGCTGATCGGCTTGCTGCTGGGCTTCGTGGTATGCATCCCGTTCTGGGCACTGGAGGCCTGCGGCTTTCTCATCGACAACCAACGCGGCGCGACCCTGGCATCCACCCTAAACCCAATGCTGGGTAGCCAGACCAGCCCCACCGGGGCCTTGCTGGTGCAGACGCTGATCACCCTGTTCTTCACCGGCGGCGCCTGCCTGGGACTACTGGGCGCTTTGCTGGGTAGCTACGTCAGCTGGCCGGTGGCGAGCTTCTACCCACAGATCGGCCCGCAATGGAGCGCGTTCTTCCTGGCCCAGTTCGACTACCTGATGACCCTGTGCCTGCTGTTCGCCGCGCCGCTGCTGATCGCCATGTTCCTCGCCGAATTCGGTCTGGCGCTGATCAGCCGTTTCGCTCCGTCGCTGAACGTTTTCATCCTCTCCATGCCGGTCAAGAGCCTGGTTTGCAGCGCGTTACTGGTGCCCTACCTGTACCTGCTGATGGGGCAGGCCCAGGACCAGGTGTTCGACGCGCTGGCAGCGATGCGCCTGCTCGGCCCGCTACTGGAACAACCATGAGCACCGAGAAGAGTGAACAGCCCACGCGCGGGAAACTACGCGAAGCCCGTGACAACGGCCAGGTGGCCAAGAGCAAGGAGCTGGTATCCACCGTGCTGATCCTCAGCCTGGTGGCATTGCCCTTGGGCTTTTCCGACTACTTCCTCGGACACCTTCGCGCACTGATGCTACTGCCTGAGCACCTGCTGCACTTGCCCTTTCGCCAAGCGTTGGAGCTGATGCTCGAGCAGCTGTTGCGCGAGGTGCTGTGGCTCACCCTGCCGATTCTGCTGACCGCGGTGCTTGCCGCAATCGCGGGAAACCTGCTGCAGAGCGGTTTCATGTTCAGCAGCAGTCCGCTTGCACCCGACCTGAAGAAGGTCAGCCCAGTGGAAGGGCTGAAGCGGATCTTCTCGGTCAGGAACCTGCTCGACTTTCTCAAGTCGTCGCTCAAAGTCCTGCTCCTCGGCGCACTGGTAGTCGGCCTGCTCAGCGACAACCTGCATGCGTTGCTGCGCGTCCCGCTGTGCGGTATCGAATGCATCCTGCCCTTGCTGGGCAGCCTGTTGAGCAAGCTGATCGGAGTCTGTGCCGTCGGTTTCCTGGCGATCTCGGCGGCCGACTATGGCCTGGAGCGCTGGCAGCATCACCAGCAGCTGCGCATGAGCAAGGATGAGGTCAAGCGCGAGCACAAGGAAATGGAAGGCGCTCCGGAGCTCAAACGCGAGCGCCGCAAGCGCCACCGCCAACTGCAGCAAGGTACCTTGCGCGCGGACGTCAAGCGCTCGTCGGTCATCGTCACCAACCCGACCCACATTGCCGTGGGTCTGCGTTACAGGCCCGGGGAAACCCCGTTACCGCTGGTCACCCTGAAGTACACCGATGAGCAGGCGCTACGGGTTCGCCGGATCGCCGAAGAAGAAGGCGTGCCGGTGCTCGAACGTATTCCCCTGGCCCGGGCGCTGTTCGCCGACAGTCTGGAGGAGCAGTACATCCCCGCTGAGCTGATCCAGCCGGTCGCCGAGGTGATCCGCTGGTTGCAGGCGCAAGAGAAGGCATCGCAGGACCAGGGTTTTCTGTAGCGACAGCGCCAGCCGCTCCCACTTTGCGAGAGAGCGCGGCTGAAGCCGCTCCTACAGAGATCGCACCGAATCAGTGGCGAGTGAATCCACAGCCGTCATCGCGCAGGGGCTGCTCGAGGCATTTGCGCTAGACCAGGATCCCACGCTGCGGTAATGGCCGACGCACGGGCAAGCTGTCGTCCCTCGCAGAAGGTCGAACGGGCTGACGAAGCTGCGCCCAAAATACCTGGAGCAGCGCATCGCGCTCCTGGTCATCGCGGATAGCCCGTGCGGCGGCGGCCAGTACGACCTCATGGTCGCGTTCGTCCCGGCTCATGCTCCAGCCTCATCATCCGCATGCCGTTGCGCCAGGGCTCGCCGCAGGGCGGTCAGTTGGCCCTCGATGCTGGCGTCGATGACGTAGCCTTCGGTTTCCAGGCGACAGCCGCCTCCCGCGAGGCGAGTATCGGCACGCACCTCCAGAGGTCCCGCTTCGGGAACATCTGCGAGGACTTCATCGATACGCAGGCGCACCTGGTCCACCTGCTCGGGAGGCACGTGCAGGAGCAGTGCCTCCCGTAGTCGAATCTGCGCCAGCGCCTGGCGGGTGACGGCCAACGTCAACTCGATGGCCGGGTAGGCCCCCAGCACCTTGCCTACCGCCTGGTACACCACCTCGCTCATCTGCCGGTCGGCCCGACGATGGAACTCGGCACAGTGCAATCGCACACTGTGCAGCAGCGCCGCCTGCTCGACCGCAGCCATCTCCAGGCCGACCTCCCGCCCAAGCCGATGCTGCTGCTCGAGTACCGCATCGGCTTGGGCGTCGATGTCGCTGGCACGCTGATGGGCGCCATCGATCAGTTCAGCAGCATCGAGGTAGCGTTGATAGTCACTACTACGCAGTACCGTCAGGTCCGGCGCGATCAGCGGCCGGCTATCGTTCAGTTCAATAAATGGCAACATTGCGGGCTCCTGTCTCGGGCCACTTTCAAGCAAAGGATGCGCGCCAAATCGCGCTGTTCGTCGTCAATCGGCCAGACTGGCAAAACGTCGGTTCCAGGCAACCGCAGCGCCAGGCGCCGGACAAACCCAGGGTCGACCTCGCCACAGGCCTGTAGCCAGAAAGCCAGGCCACAAATGGGCAGGTAGTCATCCAGGGCACCGCTTGGCAGCGCCCGCTGCCAACCGCTCGGCCATGGGCCGATGATCAAGCTGCACTTTTCCAGGCAGTAGCGGTGCCCCTGCTCACCGAGCGCCTGGCGCAAGTACACCTGACCTGCTCGGTCGAGCCTTTGCTGGATGGCCTGGCCATGCAGCAGTCCACCAAGACTGGCCAGCACGCCTTGGAATTCGGGTTGCGGGTAGAGGCCCAGACCGCCCAGTTGCATGGGCATGGCGAAAGGCTCGGCCAGACCCAGTACCGATAGCAACCAAGCATTGATCGAGCTGTCCTGGCGCCATTGCGGCAATACCTGCGCCACCTGCCGCAACGGCTCGGGGCAATGCGCCCTGTGCAGGTAGTGCGCAGGGCAGTAGCGCAGCTGGAACTGGTTCATGCTCATGCCCGTTGACGCCACCACAGGTACTGCGCCAGGTTGCTCAGCACCAACACCCCCAGCAAAGCGCCCACCAGCGCCAACAAGCGCAGACGCGAACCCTCAACGACCTGTATCGACAACAGTGTGGCATGACGTCCTGCGGCCAACGGGTGCCGCGCCTGCGTGGAAGGCACCAGTACGACACTGATGCGCTCGTAGTCCAGGCCTTCGATACTGTTACTCAACAACTGCTTCATCTGCCCGATGTACAGGTCAAGTGACGCATCCGCCGCGTGCTTGATGAAGATCGACGCCGAGGCCGCACGAGCCGACGCGCGTAGGCCATCACGGGGCTCCGGCAACACCACATGCACCCGCGCCACCAACACGCCGTCGATTTCCGAGAGGGTGCGCGACAGTTCCTGGGACTTTACATAGGTCAACCGTGCCTGCTCCTCCAACGGTGACGAGATCAGGCTGTCCCGCGGGAACACGTCATTGACCGTGGAGAACATCTCCCGTGGATAACCCTGGCGCTTGAGCGCCGCCACCGCGTGACCGATGTCGGCCTCGTCGATGAGGATTTTCACTTTGCCGTCCTTGTCCTGCGCCTTCACCGCCTCGATGCCCTCGGCATCCAGCACCGCGAGCATTTCGTTGGCTTCGCGCTGGCCGAGGCCGAGGTACAACTCGACCCGGCACCCGCCCAGCATCAGCACCATAAGAAGCAGCAAACACTGCCAGGCATTCTTCACAGGGCACCTATTGGGCTTTCATGAGTGTTTCGATGTTCTGCGTGGTACGCCCCACGCCCTTGGCAATCAACTCCACCTGCAAGTTGGTGCGTATCAGCGCCCAATGGGCCTCCATCAGCGCCACGGGGTCTCCCGTGCCCGAGACCAGGTTGGCGTGCGCGGCCTGCCTGGCTTCGACGTGCTGCTGGCTGAGCTGCCCGAGGGTGTGCAATACCCCTTCCCCAGAGTTGCCGCCGGTACTGGCCAGCGCTTGTTCGAACTCGGCCACTTGCCCGGCATCGGCCGCCGGTGCCGCCAAGGACTGCAAATCAGTGACCACCTGGGTCACTTCAGTGATGCCAGTCATGAGTCAACCTCCACCTTGAGGGTGTCGTTCAGCAGGTCCATCGCCATGTCGAGCACTTGCAAGCGCTGTTGCTGTGCCGCTGTGTACACCTGCGCATGCTCCGGGGCACCTGGCACCTGCTCGACGAGCAATGTCTGAAAGTGCGCAGCGTCCCGAGCGACATGGACGGGCTGCGAGATCGGAGCACTTTGCGCGCTCGCCAACGGCATCGCGGTCAAGCGGTTCATGCAACCACCTGGGCACGCATGCTTTCGGCGAAGCGGATCAGATCGGCATCCTCGCTCTGCGCCATGTGCTCCAGCCGCCTTTCCAGCGCCGCCATGTAGCCCAGCTGCCGCTCGCACAACGCCAGCCACGGGCCCAGGGATGGCCAGGGTGCCTGAACGCCTTGCGCCAGGGCCTCCTCGCAACGCCCCGCCCCCATCAGGCCGGCAACACGTATCACACAGGCGGCTTCCATGGTTTCCGGCTGCCGGGCAAGCCAGTGCGCAATCGACAAGGCCTCTTCATGGTGACGGTGCTCGACACCCAGCAGTCCCAGGCGCGCCATCAGATTATCCAATGAATGCTCCATGCTCAGAACTTCTGCAGGATGCTGCTGATGGTGTTCTTGAAGGTCTGACCCAAGGTCGCATCGACCTGGAACACGTTCGACCAGATGTTCGAGCGATGGCGCATGTCGGCCAGCAACGCCGGGTCGTCGCTTTTTTCGTTGAGTTTCTTCAGTGAGTCGAGCACGGCCTGGTTGGCTTGTTGCGCCTGCTTGGCCAAACCTTCGTGGACCATGTCCATGGTGTTGCTCGTGCCGTCGTAAAATCCGCCGCTAATGCCTGTCATTTCAGTGTTCCTCCAGTTTTTCCAGTATCTTCAAGGCCGCTTCAAGGGCTGTTCGCTCATCGTGTAATGCCTGGAATGCCGCGGGCGACAAAGGCCACGACATTTGGCTGGCACGGGCGCTCCGCGCCTGCTCCAGCATCGTGAACATTCGAACCCGGGTTTGCGGGTCACGTGTTTCCTGCAATAGCTCATCCATCATCGGAAGGGCGCTCCTTCAATTTGACCAAGTAGTTCCGCCCACCCTTGCGCAGGGTGATCGCCTGCGCGTCGATCGCCAGTACGCGGACACCGGAAGGCATCAGCGCACCCACGGGATAACGGCGGTTGTCGGTGAGCGTCACATAGGGCACACGCCCCAGTGATACCGCTCGAACCGGGAGGTCGAGTCTGCCGGGCTGCGGTGCCCTGGCTTCATCGATCAGCTTCAACAGCGGCCGCTCGCCGAACGCCTGGCGAAACTGTCGCTGCAAGTTCCGGTAATCCTGATGCTGCTGATCGTCTAGCGCCCCACGCAGCACCAAGGCGTCAGCGCGCTCTTCCAAGGTCAGGGCGTCCTCCAGCTGCCATTCGCGCAGCAACTGGGCGAGTCGCGTCCGCGCCTGATTAGCAGGCAGCGAGGCTGGCTCGACTGGGGGATCCAGCGCTGGTCGCGTGGCTTGCGCCTCCGCCTCGGGAATCAACAGCCGGCTGAGCAAGACCAGCAGCAGGAGCAAGCCGGCGCCCGGCACCATGAACCAGCCGCCCCGCGTTCCGCGTCGAGCTGCCGGCTCGAGCAATTGCTCGGCGAACACATCGCCCTGCGCACAGAATGCCCAGCACAACGGACCACAGCGCTGCACGGCACGTGCTTGCAGCCCGGTATCAGCCCCTACCGCCACGCCTGCCTGGGTCGGTGATTCGCTCGCGGCCCATTCCAATAGGCGCACGCCGTCCGGTCCGACCATCAACACCAGGTGAACAGCGGCGATCCCCGCGTCCATCAGCACTAGATCGGCCTGGGCCGGGTCGGCACCGATAACGACCCGGCCAGCCTCGAGGGACACCTCGGCCCCCTTACTCAGCCCGCTGTAGACCCGTAGTTTCCACGTCATTTCATGAACGCTCATCGTAGACCGGGCCTGTCTTCAAGCCGTTGACGACCTTTACCAGCCCCGAATCGATCAGTTTCGGCTCGATCAAGAACAACCGGACCGATCGACGCGTGCTACTGGACTGGTAGCGAAACAAGGCACCCAGGAAAGGGATGTCGCCCAGCAACGGGACCTTGCGCAGGCTTTCACTCGACTCGTCGCGATGGATGCCACCAATCATCAAGCTCTGGCCCAGGTCGACCCGGGCCAATGTGTCGATGACCGTGCGACTGATGGTGGGAATGCCGTCCGGCCCTGTGCTGTTGGGCTTCTGGCTGCCGTCCTCGATATGCAGGCTCAGGCTGATTTCCGGCCGATCGGCACTGCGGATCAGGCGCGGGGTCATCTTCAACAGGGTGCCGTAGGTGATCGCCTTGAGCTCGGCGACGCGCTCGCCCAGCACCCGGACATAATAGGTTTCACTATGATCTATCACCGCCAGGGTGTTCTCCTGGGTCAGCAAGGTCGGACGCGACACCACCTGGGCCCGCCCCTCGCCCTGCATCAGGGTCACCTTGGCCAGCAACCGGTCCACCCCACGACTGTCGACCAGGCTGCCGGCCAGCGCACCCTGCGCCTGACCTGCGTTTGTGCGGATGTCGATCAACTGATGCTTGCCGGTACCGATGCCGACCTGCCACTCCACCCCCAGTTCCGCCAGGTGTTCGGCATTGATGTCGAGAATCGTCAGCCCCACCTCGATGCGCGCCGCCGGCCTGTCCAGTGCCGCCACCAGGCGCCGGTACATGGGCATGCGTTCGGCATGGTCACGCACGATGATGGCGTTGAGCGACGGTTCGGCCTGAACCACGGCTCGACCGGGGCGTACCGGCGCTTGCGCCCCCATGGCCTGGCCCTCGACCGCGCCGACATCGGCGTCCGCCAGTATCCGGGAGAGGAGCGTGGCCACCCCGGGTACCGCCACCTTCTGGTCGCGATAGTCGATTTGACGATCCTCGGCCACCGCATGCTTGAGGGCGATCACCTCGACGTTCAGGCTGCCACCGCGCTCATCCTGCAACACAGCCTGCTGCTCCAGCGCCTTGGCGGTGAGCTCGACCCGGTCGAGGTAACGCGGTGGACCCGATGCATACACCAGCCGCCCATTTGCCGCGGCACGCCAGGCGAAGCGCGACGTCCAGCCGCCACCTTCCTGCAGGGCGACGCGCAGTTGCGGCTCGCGCACCTTGTCCAGGTGAATGAGCCGGGTCTGTACTTCGCTGGACTTGTCGACATGGAGCACCGCGCCGTCGTAGTACCAGGCCAGGTTGAAGAGCACGGCGACCTGGTCGAGAAACGCCGCGGGGTCCGGCTGCTCGAAGGTGGCGCTCACCTGATCCCTGACCTTGTCGCTGACCACCACTGCTCCGTGGTAGTTGGCGGCGAAGTTGGCCAGCACGTCACGCAGGCTTTCGCCCTGGGCGACATAATGGAACGGCTCCTGGGGCCAATCCAGTTGCTCGCCTTGGGCGGCAACGCTGGCCAGTAGGGCCGCCAGCCCGGCAGCGAACAATCTCAAGGCATCCATACACTGGCTCCCCGACAGATCACAGGCACGGGATCGCAATGCCGATGGCACAACAGATCGAGCAGCTCGACCTGAGCACCCAATACGTGATCCACGATGTCGACATCGCCCGAAGACAGGTCGACCCAGGCTTCGAGCAGCAGTTCTCCGGCAGGTGTCAGCGCCAGGCGCTGCGGACAATGCGCCGCCCACGCCGTAACCATGCCCATTGATCGGCGCAAGGCTCGTGGGTCGAGGCTGGCGCCTTGCCCCGCCTGCGACGACAGTGGGCTACGGATCACCAGCTGTGTACCGCGTGGCTCGAGCGACAGGGCATGTCCCTCGATGCACAGCTGGTAACCACCGCTGTTATCGGCCTGCCAGGGGGCCATGCCCAGTCGTCGGGCCAGTCGACTCAAAAGTGTGTTCATAGGGCCTCGTCCATGCAACTCAGGGAGCAGAAGGGTTATCAGCCACGGCGGGCGTCGCTGGGGGTACGCCCGAACCGCCGACGGTAGCTCTGGCTGAAATACGACTGACTGGAAAAGCCGCTTTCCATGGCGATGTCGACAATGCTCATACGCGTGTTAAGCAGCAAATGGTGCGCATGGACGATTCTGCGCTCGGTGATCCAGGCCCGTGGCGAGGTGTTGTAGAAGGTACTGAACAAACTCTTGAACGCTGTCAGCCCCAGACCGAAGGCCTGGGCATACTGCTCCAGACGCCAGTCGCGCAGGTAGTGCTGCTCCATGAAGCCGTGCAGGCGATCGACATGCCGATTGCCCTGCTGTCGCAATGCCGCCAACAACGTCTGCCCTTGCGACCCGAAGACGAGCAGCAGCAACAGCTCTTCCAGACGCAGCATCGCAAGCATCGACGAGGCCCCTTCGCCTCCTAGTGCCGCCAGACGGGTCACGCATTCTTGCGCCATCGCGCAGGGCTGAATCCGCAGAGTGTTCACACCCGTATCATCGTGGCGCTCGAGATGAGCAAGGTCATTGCCGTGACGCTGGAGAAACGCTCGCACGAAATTGACGTCCAGTGGCAACCACAGCACTTGGCATGCCTGCGATTGGGTCGCCACCAAATAGGTTCCTCGCTTGACGAACAGCAGCTCGCCTGCCCGTAGGTGAATGATGTCGTCCATGTCACGCAGCACCAGCTCACCCGCCACGAGCGCGTAGAAGCCCTCCTGCCCTTGGGACGTGAATCCCGCCCCGACAACATCCAACTGCCGACCTTGCACACGCCAGCCCTCAACTGGAGAAATCCTTATCATGCGAGGCCTTACTTCCCGTAGGGCCCTTTACGCACCGATCAAACAACGGAACGTGCAAGCTCTGAATGACCTTACAGTCCTTGTCTCATCGATGCAGACAGGGCCCCAGACTACGGCGACATCCCACGAATGAACGCAGGGATTGTCCTCGCAGGCAGGAAGGCAATTCGCCATCGCTTGTAGGAAATAAATAGAGCCTGTAAGGCAATGTGAAGTACGCGCATGGCGAACGGCAGGGCGCCCAGAATCTAAAAAATGGCGACGACATCCGGTATCCGGCCAGGCATGCACTCACTACCTTGACTGGCCCTTTGATCGAGAGCTCGCCATGTCAGGCACAAACTATGACTATGCATTGACCCAACTGTACGCAGCCCTGAAGCTGGAACCACCCTTGGCCTTCGAGCCGGTGATCAGCCTGCGGGCAGGCCCCTATGTGTGCAATGTGACCGAGCATCCAGCGGATCAGTTGCTGATGTTCATCGAGCTGTCGGCCATCGACGACGTGCGCTGGGGCGAACAGAACCTGTTCTGCCAGGACACCTGCAAGCCTGTGCTCGGCGTCGACCCGCTCACGGGCCTGCAGGTCATATGGAATCGCCAGTCCCTGCTGCAAATGGACCGCGCCCAGGTCTACCACCAACTGGAGCAATTGGTGCAGGCCGCCAACGATCTAGCGGAAGACAAAACAGCCTGAGCACCACTCAGCGACGTCCCCAGACCTGCGCCTCACTCCAACCCAACGCGGCGAAGTCCTCGACCCGCAGCAACGCCTCCTCCTCGCAGAAGAACTCGTCCAACTGCGGTGGCCGGACCGCCGTGTCGCTGAGCATGGCATGCACTTGGCCACGATGGTGGATCTGGTGCTCGAACAGGTGCGACAACAGGCGCACGCGTTGCTCCTGTTGCACCCGGTCCGGTCGCACGATGCTCACATAGCGCCCCAGCTGGTCATCACGCAAATGCCGGCAATAGGCGATCAGACGTTGGTCGGCCTGGGCCTGCTGGGCCTGCAGGTCGGTGCAGGTGGCGAAGGGTTGCTCGGGTTGGAAGAAGCGCTCGCCGTCCGGATCCGGCGTTTGCCCGCGCTGCTCGCACTCCAGCGCATCCAGGTAGAACCAGTCCACCGTCAACAGGTGGTTGAGGGTGGCCTTGATCGACGGGAAGAAACTGCAGCGCGGGGCGACGAACTCGTCCTGGGTCAGTTGCAGGCAAGCCTTGTACAGGCGGTGATTGGCCCAGCCATTGTTGTAGGCCTGGGTCAGCAGATGATGCGACAGCGGCTCCATGGTCGGCTCCTTCAGGCGAAGCGTTGCAGTTGCATCTCCCGTAGCCGGCTCAGGGTCCGTTGGTACGGGAACGCCAGATATCCTTGAGTGTAGAGCGCTTCCAGCGGCACCTCGGCCTCCAGGTACAACAACACCCGACGGTCGTAGCATTCGTCTACCAAGGCAATGAAGCGCCGCACACTGTCATCCTTCGGCGCCAGCGTCGGCAACTGGCGATCCCCGGCCTCGACGCGGGCGGCCCCGTCCTCGGTACCGCGGGCAATGCGCCCGGCCTGCTGGACGCCACCCAGGGCCGGAATGCCGCTGACCAGAATCGCCGGAAAGCGGTCGCACAAGGCCATGAAGTCCATGGCGGCCAGGGGCTGCTCGCACAAGGCGCTGAAATCGCACCAGATGGCCTGCGCGCTGCGGCGCAGCACGCCGATACGACGGGAGCCGAGCTGCAGCGGCTGCTCACTGCCTGGGTCGGCCGGGCTCAACTGGCAAAACACCTCGGCGAGCGCGCTCGGTTGCCCTGCCTCGCTGACCCAGTAGCGTTGCTGTTGCAGGCCGGGATGCAGGCGGTGGTCCTGCTCCCCCGCCACCGCCAGCACGCGCATGTGCCGCTCGATGGCGGCGATGGCCGGCAGGAACCGCTCACGGTTGAAGCCATCGCGGTACAACTGGTCGGGCGGCTGGTTGGAGGTGGCGACGATCACCACACCGTGATCGAACAACACCTGGAACAGACGGCCGAGAATGATCGCATCGCCGATATCGCTGACGAACAGCTCGTCGAAACACAGCACCCGTATCTCGTCGGCCAGCGCCCGAGCCAGGGCCGCGAGCGGGTCGGCGGTGCCATTGAGCTGGAACAGGCGCTGATGCACCCAGGCCATGAAATGGTGGAAATGCTGGCGCCGGGCCGGCAGTTGCAGACTGCGATGGAAGAGGTCCATCAACCAGGTCTTGCCACGCCCGACCGGGCCCCAGAGGTACAGGCCTTGCGTCGGCTGGCCCTGATACAGGGCGTCGAAGCAGGCCTGCAAGGCAGCCACAGCCGCTGCCTGGGCCGGGTCCGGGAAAAAGCCGCGCTCGGCGAGCGCCTTGTGATAGAGGGATTCGGGAGTCATGCCGCGCATGGTACGCCATCGCAGGGCAAGCCCGCTCCCACAACATTGCCCCAGGGCTTACGCCGGGACGATCAGCCCTCTGTCAGCCCCACCTTCAGCAAGGCGCCATCCTTGGCATCGGTCAACACGTACAGATAGCCATCCGGCCCTACCCGCACGTCACGAATCCTGGCTTTCAGGTCACCCAACAGGCGCTCTTCATGCACGACCTTGTCGCCGTCTAGCTTCAGCCGGATCAACTCCTGTGTCGCCAGCGCGCCGATGAACAGATTATGGTCCCAGGCCTTGAACGTGGGACTGTCGTAAAACGCCATGCCGCTGATGCCCGGTGATTTTTCCCACACGTGGTGCGGATCGACCATACCGTCGACGTGCTTGCCCTTGGCCTCGGGGATCGGCAGCAACGAGTAGTTGATGCCATGGGTAGCGATCGGCCAGCCATAGTTCTTGCCCGCCTTGGGGATGTTGATCTCGTCGCCGCCACGCGGGCCGTGCTCATGGGTCCACAGCTTGCCGGTCCAGGGGTTCAGCGCCGCGCCCTGCTGGTTGCGGTGGCCAAACGACCAGATCTCCGGGCGTACGTTGTCGCGGCCGACGAAGGGGTTGTCCTTGGGCACCTCGCCGTCGGGCAGGATGCGCACGATCTTGCCCTGCAGCTTGTCCAGGTCCTGCGACGTGGCACGCTGGTTGTTCTCGCCCAGGGCGATGAACAGGTAGCCGTCCCGGTCGAACACCAGCCGCGAGCCGAAGTGGTTGCCTTCGGATAACTTGGGCTGCTGGCGGAAGATCACCGTGAAGTTCTCCAGGCGCGACTGGTCCTGGGTCAGCTGGCCACGACCGACGGCGGTACCCGCCTTGCCATCGCTACCCTCTTCGGCATAGGACAGGTATACGGTTCGGTCCTTGGCGAACTCCGGCGAGAGCACCACATCGAGCAGGCCACCCTGCCCTTCGGCCCAAACCTTGGGCACGCCGGAGAGCGGCGGCCCGACCTTGCCCTCGGCATTGACGATGCGCAGGTTGCCGGGGCGTTCGGTGACCAGCATATCCTTGCCGCCGGGCAGGAAGGCCAGCGCCCAGGGATTGCGCAGGCCATCGGCGATGGTGCTTACCGTCAGCTCCCCCTCCTCGCTGGAGTAATGCTGCTCGGCGGCGGCCTGCGCCAGCAGGGGGAACAGGCTGGCGGCGGCCAGGGTGGTCAACCAGATACGTGGCGTCATGCTCGCTTCCTTCGCAAGGGCTCACGGCACGCGCGGTGAATCGCGTGGTGGCCGGGTGGGTTCCAGGTTCGGGGTCTGTTGCTCGCGGCGCAGGTTTTCGCCGTTGCCGATACCTCGGTTGTCGAGGGTGGGCGGACGCGGGTTGGGTTGCGTGGACGGGCCGCGTACGGGCGGCATTGCCGGCACGCTGCCCTGGCGGCTGTTGGGGTTGGCGCGCATGATCGGGCTGTTGTAGGGATTGTTGCTGTCGTTCGCGGCAATCAGGGGCGGCGCCAAAGGCGCGGCGTGAAGTGGCAACGCCAGCAACAGGCCGAGGCCCAGGATTGGCAGTGTAGGATTCATGCTTCACCTCCGGTACGAAAAGGCGCGCTCGAAGGTTGGATAGCCTACGGCGCGCTGGGTTCGACGCAATAGGATGAATTTGGGTCCTGATGTTTCAGTATGCGCCCCTGAGGGCTGCCATGCAGCCCAATCGCCGGCAAGCCGGCTCCCACACCGACCGCGCCGCCCTCAAGCCAAGCGCATTCCTGTGGGAGCCGGCTTGACGGCGATTGGCCGCAGCGCGGCCCTGGCATCACCCAGCGCTATCCACTTTGTGCCGCGCCGCATACAGGCACAGCATCTCCATCGCCAGGGTCGCGCCGGCCAGCGCGGTGATATCGGCATGGTCATAAGCCGGCGCCACTTCCACCAGGTCCATGCCCACCAGGTTGATCCCGCGCAACCCGCCGAGGATCTCCAGCGCCTGCACCGTGCTCAGGCCGCCACATACCGGCGTGCCGGTGCCGGGGGCGAAGGCCGGGTCCAGGCAGTCGATATCGAAGGTCAGGTACACCGGCCGCTCGCCCACCCGCTGGCGGATGGCAGCGACGATCGCCTCGGTGCCCTGGCGATGCACCTGGCGGGCGTCGAGAATGGCGAAACCCTGGCTATCGTCGTTGGTGGTGCGCAGGCCGATCTGCACCGAGCGCGCCGGGTCCACCAGCCCTTCACGCGCCGCGTGCCAGAACATCGTGCCATGGTCGATGCGCTGGCCCTCCTCGTCCGGCCAGGTGTCGCTGTGCGCGTCGAAGTGAACCAGCGCCAGGGGACCATGACGACGAGCATGGGCCTTGAGCAGCGGATAGCTGATGAAATGGTCGCCGCCCAGGGTGAGCATGGCGCAGCCGGCCTCGAGGATGTGCTCGGCATGCGCCTCGATGCTCTGCGGCACCGACTGCGGCGTACCGCTATCGAAGGCGCAGTCACCATAGTCGATCACCGCCAGGTGGTCGAACGGGTCGAACGTCCAGGGCCAGTGCCGGGCCCAGGCCTGTTGCACCGAGGCGGCGCGGATCGCCCGCGGGCCGAAGCGCGCGCCGGGGCGATTGCTGGTGGCGGTGTCGAACGGCACGCCGCTGACCACCACGTCGACACCGCGTAGGTCGCGGCTGTATCGGCGCCGGGAAAAGCTGGTGATGCCCGCATAGGTGCTCTCGGCGGCAGTGCCATAGAGGCTGTCACGGGTGATGGCCTGGTCGTTGTCCTGGGCGAGGTCCACGGTCTGTCTCCTGTCGTTGTCGTTCACTGGCGGCTGCGGAAGGCGGTCCACAGGCGGTTGCGCTGGCGCAGGTCGGCCAACGCCATGCTGCGGTCGGCGAACAGGCGCTGGCGCACCTCGGCCGACGGGTAGATGTCCGGATCGTTGCGGATCGCCGCGTCCACCAGCGGCGTGGCGGCCTGGTTGGCGTTGGCGAAGAACAACGTGTTGGTCAGTGCCGCCACCGACTCGGGGCGCAGCATGAAGGCGATGAAAGCGCGGGCCGCCTCGGGATGCGGTGCATCCTTGGGGATCACCAAGTTGTCCTGCCACACCAGCGTGCCCTCGCGGGGGATGCGGTAGATCAGCTCGAAGGGCTTGCCCGCGCGGCGCGCCTGGTCGGCGGCCATCGCGGCATCGCCGTTGTAGGTGAGCGCCAGACACACGCTGCCGTTGGCCAGGTCGTTGATCTGGCGACCGTTGGCCACATAGCTGATCGATGGCTGCAGTTGCTGCAACAGCGCCTGTGCCGCGTCCAGGTCGGCCTTGTCCTGGCTGTACGGATCCTTGCCCAGGTAGTTGAGGGTCACGCCGATCACTTCCTGGGGCGAATCCGGCATGGCGATGCCGCAGTCCTTCAGGCGGCTGGCGTACTCAGGCTTGAACAGCAGGTCGAGGCTGTCCAGGGGCACATCGCCCAGGCGCTGGCGCACGGCCTCGACGTTCACGCCCAGCCCCAGCGTGCCCCAGGTGTAAGGCACGGCATGGCGGTTGCCGGGGTCGGCCTCGGCCAGCTTGGCCAACAGGTCCGGGTCGAGGTTGGCATAGCCGGGCATCGCCTGCGCCTCCAGCGGCTGCAAGGCGCCGGCCTTGAGGGCTCGGGCCAGCACCGTGGCCGACGGCACCACCACGTCGTAGCCGCTGCCACCGGTGAGCAGCTTGGTCTCCAACACCTCGGTGGTGTCGAAGGTGTCGTAGCGGACCTTGTAACCGGTCTCCTTCTCGAAACGCGCAAGTGTCTGGGGAGCGACATAGTCGGCCCAGCTGTACAGGTTGACGACCTTCTCTTCGGCCTGCAGCGGCAGGGCGATCAGCAGTGAAAGCAGGCACAACGTCGAACGCATGGCGGGCACCTCGGCATAGGGGTGGATGCCGCCAGCATGCCTGCTGGGTTACATTGCTAAAATGGCAACTTTGCGAAGCTGACATTCACCAGGAGCAATGTGATGCTCGGACAATTGCACGACCCGGACCTGCACCTGCTGCGGCTGTTCGTCACTGTAGTCGAGGCCGGCGGCTTCAGCGCCGCCCAGGGTGTGCTCGGGCTCAGCCAACCCAGCATCAGCCAGCAGATGGCGAAACTGGAGACCCGCCTGGGTTATCGCCTGTGCAGCCGGGGCAAGGGCGGCTTCCGGCTGACCGAGAAAGGCGAGTTGCTGCTGCAGGCGACCCGCGGCCTGCTGCTGCAGATCGAGCAGTTCCGCCAGCAGGCCAACGGTGTTGCCGGGCGTTTGCTGGGCAGCGTGCGCATCGGCCTGGCCGAGAACCAGGACCGTGACGTCAGCCTGCGCCTGGCCCAGGCCATCGCGCGGTTTCGCCAGCGTAACGAGAGCGTGCGCCTGGAGCTGACCAGCGCGCCACCGGCCGAACTCGAACGGTTGCTACTGGAGCAGCGCCTGGATTGCGCCATCAGCTACTTCTCCGGTAACCAAGCGGCGTTCGACTACCTGCCGCTGTTCGAGGAGCGCCAGAGGCTTTACTGCGGCAAGGGTCACGCTTTGTTCAGCCAGGCACAGGTCACCCGCGAGCAGTTGCTCGAGGCCGATCAGGTGAGCCACCCTTACCGTTTTCTCAAACAGGGCGCGCCCTTCCAGAGCCGCCACAGCATGGCGGTGGCAGAGCAGATCGACAGTGCGCTGACATTCATCCTGTCAGGACGACATATCGGCTTTCTGCCGTGTCACTGCGCCGCGCCCTGGGAAGCCCAAGGCCTGTTGCGGGCGCTGGATACTTCGCTGGATTTCGTGGTGCCGTTCACCCTGGCCAGGCATCGCGGGCAAACACCCGGCGAGGCGCAGCAAGCCTTCATGGATGACCTGCGCATGACATTCGGCTCGCGTTAGGCCCGCAACGTCGGCAGGCCCCGCTTTCATCGCCGCCACGCATTTGCGACACTGCCGACTTGCCCGTGCACAAGGCCAGATCCCCATGTATGCCCGCATCTGCCTGATCCTGCTGCTGACCCTTGGCCTGAACGCCTGCGCCCTGTTCCAGGGCCGCGATCCGCTGAACATCAGCGTGATCGGCATCGATCCGTTGCCTGGCCAGGATCTGGAACTGCGCATGGCGGTGAAGATCCGCGTGCAGAACCCCAACGAAACTCCGGTGGACTTCAACGGCATCGCCCTCAACCTGGAAGTCAACGACCAGCCGCTGGCGGCCGGGGTAAGCGATCAGCGCGGGCATATCGGTCGCTACGACGAGGCGGTGCTGGTGGTGCCGGTGAGCGTCACCGCCTTCGCCTTCCTGCGCCAGGCCTATGGCCTGAGCCGGGTGGATTCGCTGCAGGGCCTGCCCTATGTATTGCGCGGCAAGCTGGCGGGAGGGCCGCTGGGCACCGTGCGCTTCACCGACAAAGGCAAACTTGACTTGCCGGCGACCGCTGGCGCCGGCTGGTAGGTAGCTGTACAGGCAGAGTAGGCAGATCACTCGCCAGCACTGGGTCAACCGACGAAACGCACCCCAGGCCGCGGACGCTCGTCCACGCTGAGTTCGAACACGTCCGGTCGGGCATAGTGGCCGACCACGTCGAAGTCATAGCGCGCACGCACCAGCTCGTCGGTATCGACCTCGGCGCAGAGCAGGCCACGCTCGCCCACCAGCGGCCCGGCCAGCACCTCGCCGAGAGGGCCGACGATCACGCTGCCGCCGTTGATCAATGGCCGTTCGGCCGGCCAGTTGGCCAGCTCCAGGCCCAGTGCGGCGGGCGAGTCCTGCACCTGGCAGGCGCTGATGACGAAACAACGCCCCTCGGCGGCGATATGGCGCATGCTCACTTGCCACAGCTCGCGCTCGTCCACGGTCGGCGCGCACCACAGTTGCACACCCTTGGCGTACATCGCGGTGCGCAGCAGCGGCATGTAGTTCTCCCAACACACCGCCGCACCGATGCGCCCGGCACGGCTTTCGATTACCGGCAGCGTGGAACCATCGCCCTTGCCCCAGATCAGCCGCTCGGTGCCAGTGGGCATCAGCTTGCGGTGCTTGGCCACCAGGCCGGCGGCCGGTTCGAAGAACAGCACCGTGCAGTACAAGGTATTGCCGCTGCGCTCGATCACGCCGATCACCAGGCTCGCCCCGCTGCGTGCCGACAGGCCGGCCAAAGTCTCGGTCTCGGGCCCCGGTACATCGATGGCGTTGGCGAAATAGCGGGCGAAGGCTTCACGCCCCTCGGGCATACGGTAGCCGAGCTGGGTGCCGAACCCTTCGCCTTTCGGATAGCCGCCGAGCAAGGCCTCGGGCATCACCACCAGGCTGGCGCCGGCCTCTTGGATGGCCTGTTCGTAGTCGAGGATCTGCGTCAGCGTGGCGGCCTTGCCGCCGGGCAGCGAACCGATCTGCAAGGCGGCAACGGTGGATCTGGGCATCCTGGGAACTCCTGTTCAAAAGAAAGCCGGAAGGCTCGCGCCGCCCTACCGCAATGCGTCACCTGAGTCAGCGGTTGGCGCTGGCGGCGGCCATCATCTTGTTCACCTCGCTGCGCACCAGCTGGTTGAACTCCGGCGGCGACATGCCGTCGAGTTCGGCACGCACCCACTCGGCCCACTTGCCCTTGCGCCGTGGCTTTTCTGCGATCAGGCGCGCCGCCTCGCCCTTGGCCTTGCCCAGGTTGTTCTGCCAGTAGTCGAACAAGCGGGCCTTTTCTGCCTCGATCTGCGCCCGTTCCTGGAAGCTCATGTTGGCCAGATTGAAACTCATGGGGTATTACCTGCCGCTGGAAAATGGGCGCTATCTTACACTGCGTCGACGCGCCACCGGTACGCCGCTGCAACTTTCCCGGCAGCGTGGCATCCATTGTTCAACGCCCAACCCTTCACGAGGATGTGTACATGGCCAGGAAAACCGCTGCGCAAGGCAACAACGACCAGATCAAGGATCAGGTCTTCAGCGAACTGCAGGCATTGATCGAGGAATCCGAGAAGCTGCTCAGCGACAGCGCGTCGCTGGTCGGCGAGGAAGCCGAAGGCATGCGCGCGCAGTTGGGGCTCAAATTGCGCCAGGCGCGCGATGCCACCAGCCGCCTGGGCCAGAAGGCGCAGCCGGTGGTCGAGGCAACCCAGGAGTACATCGGTGGCCACCCCTGGCAGACCGTGGCAATTTCCGCAGGCTTTGGCCTGGTGGTCGGGCTGCTGCTCGGTCGCCGGCAATAGCTCAGGCGGCCTGAGCCTGGGGAATACCGCTGTGGAAGCGCAGTTCCTGGTCGGGCGAGGTGATCAGCCCGACCTCCGCTTCGCGCACCTGCTCCACCACTCGGGCAATGTCCGCTTCGTCGCCGTACTGGTGGGCCAGTTTCAAATAGCCTTGATAGTGCCGCGCCTCGCTCTTGAGCAGGCCGTGGTAGAAAGTGCCGAGTTCCTCGTCCAAGTGCGGCACCAGAGCGGCGAAACGCTCGCAGCTGCGCGCCTCGATAAAGGCCCCCACCACCAGGGTGTCCACCAGTTTCACCGGCTCATGCGCCCGCACCAGCCGCCGCAGCCCCGAGGCATAGCGCCCGGCCGACACCGGCCGTAGCGGCACGCCGCGACGCTTCATCAGGCGCAGCACCTGCTCGTGATGCACCAGCTCCTCGCGGGCCAGGCGCGACATCATGTTGATCAGGTCGAGGTGGGTGTTGTACTTGGCGATCAGGCTCAGCGCCGTGCTGGCGGCCTTGAACTCGCAATTCTTGTGATCGATCAGCAGGGTTTCCTGGTCGGCCAGTGCCGCCTCGATCCAGGCGTCAGGGGTGCGGCAACCCAGGAAGGCATCGATTTCAGGAATCAGGGACATGGTACTCACAATCGCAGGGGACATCGGCGGGACCGGCGATTATACCGGCGGCGCTGGCGAGCGCCAGTGACTATGCTTGATGCAGGTCAACCGGCGGCAGCCGCCGCGCCGTCTATAGTCAGGCATTGGTCGCCATCCGCGAAAGGAGTTCACGCCCATGCAAGCCGTGCGCAGCATCCTCGTCGTCCTCGACCCCGAGCACGCCCATAGCCGGGCCCTGACCCGGGCCAAACTGATCGCCGGGGTGACCGGTGCGCGCCTGCACCTGCTGATGTGCGACAAAAAGCAGGATCATGACGCGCTGCTCAGCTTGCTCAGCAGCCAGTTGCACGACGACGGTTACGACAGTGTCACCCACGAGCAGCATTGGAAGGACAACCTGCACAGGTCGATCATCCATGTGCAACAGGCCGAAGGCTGTGAACTGGTGATCAAGGAGCATCGCCCGGACAATCCCCTGCGCAAGGCATTGCTGACGCCCAGCGACTGGAAACTGCTGCGTGAGTGCCCGTGCGCAGTTCTGATGGTCAAGAGCGAGCGGCCCTGGACTGACGGCAAGATCCTGGCCGCCGTGGATGTCGGCAACCAGGATGAAGCTCATCGCCTGCTGCATGCCAGCATCATCGACCATGGCTATGACATTGCCAGCCTGGCCAAAGGCGAGCTGCACGTGATCAGCGCCCATCCATCGCCGATGCTGTCGGCTTCCGACCCGGTCTATCAGCTCACCGAGACCATCGAGAAACGCTATCGCGATGCGTGCGCGGCGTTCCAGGCGGAGTTCGATATTACCGCTGACAGGCTGCATATCGCCGAAGGGCCAGCCGATGTGCTGATTCCGTATACCGAGAAAAAGCTCGACGCCGTGGTGACCATCATCGGTACCGTGGCCCGCACCGGTATCTCCGGAGCGCTGATCGGCAACACCGCGGAGGTGGTCCTGGACTCGCTGGAGGGCGATGTGCTGGTGCTCAAGAGCGAAGAAGCCACGGCACACCTGGCCGAGTTGGCGCGAGGCTGAACAAACCAGGCATCAGCCCCGCCCCAAACAGGTGCAATGTCTCTAGAATAGGCTGCCTCCCCGTCACAGAAGCAGCACCATGGACATCGATCAGGCCCGCACCTTCCTGGAAATCGTCCGCTGCGGCAGCCTGGTCGCCGCCGCCGAACGCCTGTTCGTCTCGCAGACGGCGATCAGCGCCCGTGTGCAGCGCCTGGAGCAGCAACTGGGCTGTCAGCTGTTCGTGCGCAGCCGCAACGGCGCCAGCCTGACCGCCGATGGCGAGGCGTTCGTCAGCTATGCCAACCAACTGGTGCAGACCTGGGAAGCGGCGCGCCGTGACCTGCCGCTGCCCCAGGGCTGCCAGCAGGTGCTGCATGTGGGCGCCGAGGTGAGCCTGGGCAACCCGATGCTGCTCGATTGGGTCAGCGCCCTGCACCAGGAACTGCCCAGCCATGCCATCCGCAGCGAGGTCAGCGATGGCGAAGCGCTGCTGCGCAAGGTGGAGATGGGCTTGCTCGACGCCGCGCTGGTCTACCAGCCGACCTATGGCCCCGGCCTGCAGGTCGAACAGCTGATGGAAGAGAAGCTGATCCGTGTGCGCCGGGTCGATGCGCCCGATCCGTACATCTACATCGACTGGGGTGAAGCGTTCCGCCGCCAACATGATGCCGCCCTGCCCGACCTGTCGCGCCCGGCCCTGAGTTTCAACCTAGGGCCCCTGGCCCTGCAATTCATTCTCGAGCACGGCGGTAGCGGCTATTTCCGCACCCGCGTGGTCCAGGCCTACCTGCAAAGCGGAGTGTTCGAGCGCGTGCCCCAGGCGCCGGAGTTCACCTACCCGACCTTTCTGGTGCATGCTCGCGAACGCGACAGCGAGGCGTTGCAGCAAGCCTTCAGCGTGTTGCGCCGGCTGGTGGCCGCTGGCGAAAGCGACTGGTCACAGCGCTGGGACCCGGTGATCTGAGCCCTGCGCCGCGGCAGTGAGCAGGTGCCGCTTGAGGCCGGCGATCAGGTCGGTCTGGGTGATCACCCCCACCAGCTTTTCGTCGTCGAGCACCGGCAGGCAGTGCAGCCCCTGCTCACTGAGCAACGGCAACAGGCGTTCCAGCGGATGCTGGCTGCCGACACTGACCACCCGGCGGCTCATCACCTGCTCCAGGCGCACCGCCTTGCGCCGGAACAGGCCGCGCCAGCTGAAACGCCCACGGGCCATGGCCGGGCCGACCAGGTCGCTGAGGCTGACGATCCCCACCAAGCGCCCCTCTTCCAGTACCGGCAGGGTCTTGAGGTGATGACCGGACAACAGCTTCCAGGCCTGCTCGAGGGTGGTGCGCGGCGTTGCCCACTGCACGTCGCGGGACATCACCGAGCTGGCGGTGATGCCGCCCAGGCTGCGGTGCAGGGCGTGCTGCTCGGTGGCCAGGATGATCCGCTCCAGCTCGTCACGGGTGACATCGACGAACTCGCCGATCTCCTCCAGGGCCTGATCCAGGTCCCCGGCGCTGATGCCGACCCGCTCGCCCGGCAGCGGGTCGTGGGTGTGGTGCAAGTCGCGGCGCGGGATCGCGCCCTTGGGGTAGCGCACGCCGGTCAGACGGTTGTAGAGCACGGCCACGCCGACCAGGATCAGCGCATTGAGCATTACCGGCTCGAGCAGGTGGTCACCCAAGGCCACCAGCCCCGGATCGGCCAGCACCGCGCTGGCCGCCACGCCGCCGCCGGGCGGGTGCAAGCAGCGCAGTAGGCACATTGCCAGGATGGCGATGCCCAACGCCGCCGCCGCGACCCACAGCCCATCGCCGAAGGCGTGGCGCATGGCCAGGCCTACGACAGCCGCCAGCGCGTAGCTGCCCAGCACGGGCCAGGGTTGGGCCAACGGACCGGAATGCACGGCGAACACCAGCACCGCCGAGGCTGCGAGCGGGCCCAGCAGATGCAGGGCGATCGATGGCCCATAGGCCAGGCTGCACAGGTAACCGGCGAGAAACAGGCCGAGCAGCGCGCCAAGGCCTGCACGCAACCATTCTCGGGGAGGGATGTTCAGCGGCGCCGGGAGCAAGCGCTGCAAGCGGGATTCGGGACGCGAGGCAGACATCGAGGTGACTTGATCGTGTTCTTCTGATGGTAAAAAGAAAGCCCAGCGCGACCGGCCTGGGCCCTGTGTTGCGCAATGCAGTGGCGCAAGGGGGCTCCGTCCTTGGAGAGATGGAAACCGCAAGGTTTCGTGGCCGGCATTGTGCCGGGCGCAAGTGGCGCTGGGCCAATTCAAAAAACTGCGGCTGTACTGCAATTTTTTTGCACGGTTGATCCGCCCCGCGATTGGGCCGGCGCCGATCAACGCCCCTTGCGCGGCAGTTCGATACTGACCCGTAGCCCGCCCAGCGGGCTTTCCAGCAGTGCGATGCGCCCACCCCATGCCTCGACGATATCGCGCACGATGCCCAGCCCCAGGCCATGGCCATCGACCTGCTCGTCCAGCCGCGAGCCGCGTTCGAGCACTTGCAGGCGTTGCGCCTCAGGGATGCCCGGGCCATCGTCATCGACCCACAGCTGGTAACCCTCGGTGGTTGGCGCGATGCCCAGGCGTACCTCGCTGTCGGCCCATTTGCAGGCGTTGTCCAGCAGGTTGCCGAGCAGCTCCAGCAAATCCTCGCGGTCCCAGGGCAGCAACAAACCGGGCGGCACGTCGCGCTCCAGCAGCAGGCCTTCGCCGTGGATCATCCCCAACGTCGCCAGCAGCCCGGGCAGCTCTGCATCGCAATCGAACTGCGCGCCGGGCAAGGCATCGCCGGCCAGGCGCGCGCGGTTGAGTTCGCGGGCCAGGCGTTGCTGGATCTGCTCCAGTTGCTCGCGCATCTGCGCGCGGACCTCGGGCAACGCCTGCAGGCGTTCGCTGGCAGCCAGGCTGACAAGCACCGCCAGCGGCGTCTTCAAGGCATGACCGAGGTTGCCCAGGGCATTGCGCGAACGGCGCAAGCTGTCTTCGGTATGGGTCAGCAGGTGGTTGATCTGATCCACCAGCGGCTGCAGCTCGCTTGGGACCTCGGCGTCCAGTTGCGAGCGCTGGCCCTGCTGCAACTGAGCGATCTGCTGGCGCGCCCGCTCCAACGGGCGCAACGAGCGGGTCACGGTGAGACGCTGCAGCACCAGGACCAACATCAACGCCACCAGCCCCAGGCCCAGGCCGATCTGTTGCATGCGCCGAAAACCCTCGCGTACCGGTGAGTAGTCCTGGGCCACGCTGATTGATATGTCCTGGCCGAGCCGCCGGTAGTCCCCGCGATAGGCCAGCAGTTGCTGGCCCCCGGGACCGAGTTCGTGGCCGTCGTCCAGGCCGGGCTTGGCGGGCTTGGGCATGTCCATGTCCCATAACGAACGGGAGCGCCAGGTACCCTGGTCGAAATCAATGCGGAAGTAGTAGCCCGAGAACGGCCGCTGGTAGGCTGCCGACAGCCGTCGCTCGTCCAACTGCAGGCCGGACGGGCCACGCACCAGCGCCACCAGCAGGTTTTCGCTTTCCTTGCGCAGGCCAGCTTCCAGGTAACGCTGCAGGCCCGCCTCGAACAGCCACAAGGTCAACTGCGCCAGGGCCAGCCCAACCACTACCAGTACCGCCACCAGGCCCAGGCTCAGGCGCGCCTGGATCGACTTCACGCGGCGCTCCCGGCATACACGTAGCCCTGGCCGCGGCGGGTCTCGATCACGCTGCGCCCCAGTTTGCGTCGCAGGTGGTTGACATGCACTTCCAGCACATTGGAATCACGCTCGGTTTCCCCGTCGTAAAGGTGCTCGGCCAGGTGGCTCTTGGACAGCACCTGCCCCGGATGCAGCATGAAATAGCGCAACAGGCGGAACTCGGCGGCGGTGAGCTGGACATCGACACCCTCACGGCTCACGCACTGGCGCGACTCGTCCAGGTGCAGGCCGGCCGCTTCCAGCTTCGGCTGGTTGGCCAGCCCCTTGGCCCGGCGCAACAGAGCCTGGATGCGCAGTTGCAGTTCCTCGGGGTGGAAGGGCTTGCTTAGATAGTCGTCGGCCCCGGCCTTGAGGCCTTCGATACGCTCGGCCCAGGAGCCACGGGCGGTGAGGATCAGCACCGGGGTGGCCAGGCCGCTCGCGCGCCATTGCCCCAGCACTTCGAGCCCCGGCAGCCCGGGCAGGCCCAGGTCGAGGATGATCAGGTCGTAGGGTTCGCTCTGGCCCTGGTACACCGCATCGCGGCCATCGGCCAGCCAGTCCACGGCATAACCCTGGCGCTGCAGGGTGGCGGTCAGTTCATCGGCCAGGGGGACATTGTCCTCGACAAGCAACAGGCGCATTCAGTCGTCTTCCTCGTCTTTGAGCAGCGCGCCGGTGCGGGCGTCGAGCTTGATCTCGCGCACCACCCCCGCCGGGGTCAGCAGTTCGACCTCGTACTCGTAGCGCTCGTGCTTCTCTTCCAGTTCCGCCTCCAGCAGCCGTGCCCCGGGGTAACGCCCCAGGGCGGCTTCGAGCAATTGCTCCAGCGGCAGGATGATGCCCTTTTGCCGAAGCTCCAGGGCTTCATCCTGGTCCAGGTCGCGCGCGGCGGCCAGCGAACAGACGGTCAACAGGGCCAAGGCCAGGTAGCGTGCCGTTCGCGGTAGTGCAGGCATCAGTTGTCTCGCTCGTCCTTCAGGACTTCACCGGTCTTGGCGTCCAGGGCCACATCCCATTCGACGTTCTGGGTATCACGCAGGTCGACCTTGTAGATGTAACGGCCGTACTCGTCCTCGAGCTCCGAGTCGGTCACGGTGGCGCCGGGGTGCTTGGCCACGGCGGCGGCCTTCAGCTCGTCCAGCGACTTGATGGTCTTGGCGTTCACCAGCTTGACCACTTCATCGGGCTGCACATCCTTGGCGAAGGCGGCATTGGCACCGAAAGCGAGGGCGGCGGCGGTGAACAGGGCAGTCAAAGTTTTCATGAGGTTCTCTCCAGCGAGATGTGCAATTTGTCTACGGGGTTAAGATTAACCACCGGTCCTTAACTCAACCTGAAAACAGCTGGCCGCATGATAGCGCAGGTTGCGGCCTTGTCGCGGCCACGCGGGGCGGTGATGGAATCGCGGCCTCGCGATAAAGCCCTATACTGCCCGCCTGCCCTGCCTGAGATCCCGCCATGAGTGCCATCCACATCAAGTACCCCGCCCTGACCTTCAAGGCCGGCCAGCGCGCCCTGCGGCAGATCCGCGAGCGCGGTCTACAGGCCGTCGATGTTGGTGTGCTGCCGGGTGCGGCAGGTGGTCCCAAACCCTTGGGAATCCAGGGCCTGGACCTGGCGCTGTTCGGTGAATGGCTGCCCACCGCACCGCGCCAACGGTCGCTGATCGGCGCCTCAATCGGCTCCTGGCGTTTCGCCAGTGCCTGCCTCGACGACCCAGTGGCCGGCATCCGCCGACTGGGCGAGCTGTACACCGAGCAGGATTTCGCCAAGGGCGTGACGCCCAGGGAAATCAGCCAAAGCTGCCAACACATGCTCGATGACCTGCTGCAGGGCCGCGATGGGCAGATCCTCGCCAACCCGCACTATCGCCTGAACATCCTGGTGGTGAAGAGCCACGGCCAACTCGCCCACGACCACCGCGGCCGCCTCGGTATGGGGCTGGGCTCGGTGATCGCCAGCAACCTGCTGGGTCGCTCGCGCCTGGGCCGGCACTTCGAGCGAGTGATCCTGCACGATGAGCGTGCCGCGCCGCCACTGGAGGCGCTCACCGACTTCCCCTCGCGCAGCCTGCCTCTGGACCTGACCAACCTGCGCCACGCCCTGCTCGCCTCGGGTTCGATCCCGATGGTCATGGAAGGTGTACGCGACATCCCCGGCGCAGGCGCCGGCACCTACCGCGACGGTGGGTTGCTCGACTACCATCTGGACCTGCCCTACCGCGGCGACGACCTGGTGCTCTACCCGCACTTCACCGACAAGGTAGTGCCCGGTTGGTTCGACAAGGCCCTGCCCTGGCGCAAGGGCGATGCCACGCGCCTGCACAACGTGCTGCTGATGACCCCGTCGCCGCAGTACCTGGCCGCCCTGCCCTACGGCAAGCTGCCGGATCGCAACGACTTCAAGCGATTCATGGGCGACGCCCCGAGCCGCAAGCGTTACTGGTACAAAGCCATCGCCGAAAGCCGACGCCTGGGCGACGAGTTGCTGGAACTGATCACCACCGGGCGGTTGCAGGATCAGCTACAAGCCTTGTAGCGGGCATGCTGGTAGACTGCGCGCATTATTGATTCACACAGAGTTATGCCAGCGTGGAAATTTTCAAAGAGTTCACATTCGAATCGGCCCACCGCCTGCCCAACGTCCCCGCCGGGCACAAATGCGGTCGCCTGCATGGCCACTCGTTCAAAGTTGCCCTGCACCTGACCGGCCCGCTCGACCCGCACACCGGCTGGATCCGCGATTTTTCCGAGATCAAGGCGATCTTCAAACCGATCTACGAGCAACTGGATCACAACTATCTGAACGATATCCCCGGCCTGGAAAACCCCACCAGCGAAGTGATCGCCAAGTGGATCTGGGACCAGGTCAAACCGCTGCTGCCTGAACTGTCGAAGGTGCGCATCCACGAGACCTGCACCAGCGGCTGCGAATACACCGGCGATTGAAACCGCCAAGGTGGACCTCCACCGTGGCGACGCGCCACGGAAGGAGGTGATGAGCAGCGGTCAGATCTCGCCGAAATGATGGGGGATACTCAGTATTTCCAAGGTGATCAATCCGCTGTCGCCATGGATGACGTTGAACAATCGATCCCCCTCGTGGATGAGCCGTCGGACTTGCGCCCCTTCTGCATTCAAGAGGCGCAGGTTGTAGCGCCGCAGGCCCTGCGCCGGACCTTGTCGGGGCAGGTAATCGACCGTCCACAACCGAGCACCGGCCGGCAGGCGATCGTTGCCTGCGGGATGCTTGGTCGCCCAGAGCCCCACGTACCCAGAGCGATAGAGCGTGTTGAAATCCAACGTCCAATTGCCAATGCTACCCACTCGATCTGCGGGCCGGATCTCGTAGTAACGCTGCTTGCACTGTGAATAGCGGCCTCGTGTATAGGCCCCGAACCAGAAATTCTCGTAGTACCTGTGCTCAGGGCTGACATAAGAACTCGGATCGATGTACTTCCGCCACACACCGTCCGCTTCGCACTGCAGGTATCTTTCCCTATGGCCTCGAGCGTTGCGGCTACCGGTTTGCACCCAGATCGCGCCAAGCATCCCTTTGATGTCGTCCCATGTGTCCACCTCGATGCGACGCCCGCTTGTTTGCCACCAGCAGCGGGCCAGGAAACTGTCGCGAGGGCTGTAGACGTACTCGCTCATACTGACGTTCTCCTTGTCAGTTCATCGAACGCCTACCCTAGGCATTGCGCGAGATGTCTGGCAGCCGGAACTGAATCACCCCAAATTTTGCTGGAGAAACGCCGGTGCGATGTAGCGCTGATAGTGCGCCTCGGACAGCAGGAAGAACTCCCGGTCGATCGCATCGCGCAACTGCGGTAGCTCCCAGTCGCGAAACTCCGGCAACAGCGCCATGCCATAGGCCTCTAGGTCACGAATCATTCGCGCCCCGCGGGCGATCAGCTGGTAGGCCCAGCAATACTCGGATTGGTGCCCGACATAGCGAATCGAGCGCTGCTCGAGTTGTTGGCGCAGCAGCTCTTTATCGAACACTTCCAGCTTGGCCATCATCACCTGCACCAGCAGTTGCTCCAGGCGCAGCCACACGGCGCGCTTCTGCTCGTCGTCGTAGCCGTTCCAGTGGATCACTTCGTGGTGAAAGCGCTTGCAGCCGCGGCAAACCAGGTCTCCGTAGACGGTGGAGCAGAGGCCGACGCAAGGCGTCTTGATGGATTGGTTGGACATGTAAAAACAACGGCTTGGCGGTGGAACACGGCCCCATGTTAGCCCTTTGTCTAACCAGGGTCACCCGTTAAAGTCTTCTTCGCCGCCTTACTTTCGGCTAATTTTTGCCGTAGAATCACTCCGCCTTTTCAAGGCAACCATGTCCGTTGGAAGCTGTTTTCAAAGCGTCACGAGCACAGTTCATCCGGTAGAACGGCGTTGGCCCTGTCCATGCGAGCGCATGGCCACGGCCAACCCCTCATCAGCCTTCCGTTCTACAGGCGTAAAACTTTGAAAACAGCTTCTGTAAGGATTCTCTGCGACCCTGGCTTGCCGGCTCAAAAAGCCGTCTTCAGCGCATGGGTGCAGGAGAATGCTGGATGAGCGTCCCGGACTCCCTTTAGGGACCACTGATGAGGGTAATAACTGTGCTTGAAGCCTACCGCAAACATATCGAAGAGCGTGCCGCTCTGGGTATCGTGCCCCAGCCGCTGAACGCCGAACAAACTGCAGGCCTGGTCGAGCTGCTGAAGAACCCGCCGGCCGGCGAAGAAGCCTTCCTCGTAGACCTGATCACCAACCGCGTTCCGCCAGGAGTCGACGAAGCCGCCTACGTCAAGGCCGCTTTCCTCTCCGCTGTCGCCAAGGGTGAAGCCAAGTCGCCGCTGATCGACCGCAAGCACGCCACCGAGCTGCTGGGTACCATGCAGGGCGGCTACAACATCGAAACGCTGGTCGCGCTGCTGGACGACGCCGAACTGGGCGCCGTCGCGGCCGAACAGCTCAAGCACACCCTGCTGATGTTCGATGCCTTCCACGACGTGGCCGAAAAAGCCAAGGCTGGCAATGCCCACGCCAAGGCCGTGCTGGAATCCTGGGCTGCCGGCGAGTGGTTCACCTCGCGCCCGGCGATCGCCGACAAGTACACCCTGACCGTGTTCAAGGTGCCTGGCGAAACCAACACCGACGACCTGTCCCCTGCCCCGGACGCCTGGTCGCGCCCTGACATCCCGCTGCACGCCCTGGCCATGCTGAAGATGGCCCGTGACGGCATCGAGCCTTCGCAGCCTGGTTCGGTCGGCCCGCTGGCGCAGATCGAAGCGGTCAAGGCCAAGGGCTTCCCGGTCGCCTACGTCGGTGACGTGGTCGGTACCGGTTCCTCGCGTAAATCGGCCACCAACTCGGTGCTGTGGTTCTTCGGCGACGACATCCCGTACGTGCCGAACAAGCGCGCTGGTGGCTTCTGCTTCGGCACCAAGATCGCCCCGATCTTCTACAACACCATGGAAGACGCCGGCGCCCTGCCGATCGAATTCGACTGCACCAACCTGGCCATGGGCGACGTCATCGACGTCTACCCGTTCAAAGGTGAAGTGCGCCGTCACGGCAGCGACGAACTGGTCACCAGCTTCGAGCTGAAGACCGAAGTGCTGCTGGACGAAGTCCGCGCTGGCGGCCGTATCCCGCTGATCGTCGGCCGTGGCCTGACCGAGAAAGCCCGTGCCGAGCTGGGCCTGGCCCCATCGGACCTGTTCAAGAAACCCGAGCAGCCAGCCGCTTCGACCAAGGGCTTCACCCTGGCACAGAAGATGGTCGGTCGCGCCTGCGGCCTGCCGGAAGGCCAGGGCGTGCGCCCAGGTGCCTACTGCGAGCCGAAGATGACCACCGTCGGCTCCCAGGACACCACTGGCCCGATGACCCGCGACGAGCTGAAAGACCTGGCGTGCCTGGGCTTCTCCGCCGACCTGGTAATGCAGTCGTTCTGCCACACCGCGGCCTATCCGAAGCCGATCGACGTCACCACCCACCACACCCTGCCAGACTTCATCCGCACCCGTGGCGGCGTGTCGCTGCGCCCGGGCGACGGCATCATCCACAGCTGGCTGAACCGCATGCTGATGCCTGACACCGTAGGCACCGGTGGCGACTCGCACACCCGCTTCCCGATCGGCATCTCGTTCCCGGCAGGCTCGGGCCTGGTGGCCTTCGCCGCTGCCACCGGCGTCATGCCGCTGGACATGCCGGAGTCGATCCTGGTGCGCTTCAAGGGCAAGCTGCAGCCTGGCATCACCCTGCGTGACCTGGTCCATGCCATCCCTTACTACGCCATCCAGAAAGGCCTGCTGACCGTCGAGAAGAAAGGCAAGAAGAACGCCTTCTCCGGCCGCATCCTGGAGATCGAAGGCCTCAACGACCTGACCGTCGAGCAAGCCTTCGAGCTGTCCGACGCCTCGGCCGAACGCTCCGCCGCCGGTTGCACCATCAAGCTGCCGGAAAAGGCCATCGCCGAATACCTGCAGTCCAACATCACCCTGCTGCGCTGGATGATCGGCGAAGGCTACGGCGATGCCCGCACCCTGGAGCGCCGCGCCCAGGCCATGGAAGCCTGGCTGGCCAAGCCTGAGCTGCTGTCGGCCGACGCCGATGCCGAATACGCCGAAATCATCGAAATCGACCTGGCCGACGTCAAGGAGCCTGTGCTCTGCGCGCCGAACGACCCGGACGATGCCCGCCTGCTGTCTTCGGTACAGGGCGAGAAGATCGACGAAGTGTTCATCGGTTCGTGCATGACCAACATTGGTCACTTCCGCGCTGCCGGCAAGCTGCTGGACAAGGTCAAGGGCGGTATCCCGACCCGTCTGTGGCTGGCCCCGCCAACCAAGATGGACGCCCACCAGCTGACCGAAGAAGGCTACTACGGCATCTACGGCAAGGCTGGCGCGCGCATGGAAATGCCAGGCTGCTCGCTGTGCATGGGTAACCAGGCACGTGTACAGACCGGTTCGACCGTGGTCTCCACCTCGACCCGTAACTTCCCGAACCGCCTGGGCGACGCCACCAACGTGTACCTGGCCTCGGCCGAGCTGGCTGCTGTCGCTTCGATCATCGGCAAGCTGCCGACCGTCGAAGAGTACATGCAGTACGCCAAGGACATCGACAGCATGGCTGCCGACGTCTACCGCTACCTGAGCTTCGACCAGATCGCCGAGTTCCGCGAAGCCGCGGCCAACGCCAAGATCCCGGTGGTTCAGGCGTAAGCAGCAAGTGGTAAGTTACAAGCGGTAAGAAGAAGCCCCGGTAGAGATACCGGGGCTTTTTTGTTAGAGCCGCCGGCCTCATCGCTGGCAAGCCAGCTCCCACAGGATCGCGCAGTGCTCAAGGTCTGCGCCAAACCTGTGGGAGCTGGCTTGCCAGCGATGAGGCCGGAACAGGCAACTTCAGATCACGAACAGATCGACGAACCTATGCACCGGCATGGCCTCCAGCGCCTGCTGATCCTTGCACACAGCCAAGATTTGCTCGCACCGCTGCCGCGCAAATCGCGTCGCCAGGTTCTCCCTGAACTTCGCCTCGAGCAACGGCATCCCCTCCTCCCGCCGGCGTCGATGCCCGATCGGGTACTCCACCACCACCTGCGGCGTGTGCGAGCCATCCTTGAAGAACACCTGCACGCCATTGGCAATGGAACGCTTGTCGGCCTCCAGGTACTCGCGGCTGAAGCGCGGTTCCTCGACGATTACCATCTTCTCGCGCAGGCGGTCGATGCTCGGGTGCGCGGCATGGAAGGCATCTTCGTAGTGCTCGGCCTCCAGATCACCGAATATCAACGGCACCGCCGTCATGTATTGCAGGCAGTGGTCGCGGTCCGCGGCGTTGGCCAGCGGCCCTTCCTTGGAAATGATGCGGATCGCCGATTCGTGGGTGGTGATGACGATACGGTCGATTTCGTGCAGGCGATTGCGCACCTGCGGGTGCAGGATCACCGCGGCTTCGCAGGCCGTCTGGGCATGAAATTCGGCGGGGAAGCTGATCTTGAACAGCACGTTTTCCATCACATAGCTGCCCAGCGGCTGCGGCAGGCGCAGTTCACGCTGCGCCTCGGGCTTGAGCGCCAGGTCCTTGTTGGTGTGGCTGAACGACACGTCGTAGAAGCCCCACTGCCTGGCGGTCAGCGCACCGGGCACACCCATCTCGCCTCGCAGCGCGATATCGGCCAGGCGCACGCCACGACTGGAGGCATCCCCCGCCGCCCACGACTTGCGCGACCCGGCATTGGGCGCATGACGGTAGGTGCGCAGGGCCTGGCCATCGACGAAGGCGTGAGAGAGTGCTGACAGCAATTGTTCGCGGCTGGCGCCCATGAGCTTGGCACACACTGCTGTCGAGGCGACCTTGACCAACAGCACATGGTCCAGGCCAACCCGGTTGAAGGAGTTCTCCAGCGCCAGCACGCCCTGGATCTCATGGGCCATGACCATGGCATCGAGCACCTCGCGCACGGCCAGGGGCGCCTCGCCATTGGCCACGCGCTTTTGCGACAGGTGGTCGGTGACCGCCAGGATGCCACCAAGGTTGTCCGAGGGATGACCCCACTCCGCCGCCAGCCAGGTGTCGTTGTAGTCCAGCCAGCGGACGATGCAGCCGATGTCCCAGGCCGCCTTGACCGGGTCGAGGCGGTAGCTGGTGCCCGGCACGCGGGCGCCATGGGGGACGATCGTGCCTTCGACCAACGGGCCAAGATGCTTGGTGCATTCGGGGAAGCGCAGGGCCAGCAGACCACAGCCCAGGGTATCCATCAGGCAGTGGCGGGCGGTGTTCAGCGCCTCGGAGGATTTGACGCGGTAGCCGAGCACATAGTCGGCGAGGGTCTGCAGGACCTGGTCGTAGTCGGGGCGGGTGTTGTATTCAGTATTGGCGCTCATTGGCGGCTCCTTTGCGACTGGGGCTGCTGCGCAGCCCATCGCCGGCAAGCCGGCTCCCACCCGACCGCGCCGCCCTCAAGCCAAGCGCTATCCCTGTGGGAGCCGGCTTGCCGGCGATGGGCCGCAAAGCGGCCCCGCTCAACGAATGCCGAGCACTACTGATGCCTTAGAAACTATCACCGGGCACGCGTACCCAGCCCTCCATCAGCACCCGAGCGCTTCGGCTCATGATTGCCTTGGTCACGGTCCATTGCCCGTCCACCTGACGCGCCTCGGCCCCGACCCGCAGTGTCCCGGACGGATGGCCGAAACGCACGGCACTTCGTTCCCCGCCACCGGCAGCCAGGTTGACCAGCGTCCCGGGAATCGCCGCGGCGGTACCGATGGCCACCGCCGCGGTGCCCATCATCGCGTGGTGCAGCTTGCCCATCGACAGCGCACGCACCAGCAAGTCGATCTCTTCGGCAGGCACGGCTTTGCCACTGGAGGCAGTGTAGGTGCTCGGCGCCGCGACGAAGGCGACTTTCGGCGTGTGCTGGCGCCCGGCGGCCTGGTCGATATGTTCGATCAGCCCCATGCGCACGGCACCATGGGCACGGATGGTCTCGAAACGCTGCAATGCGGCGGCATCGCCGTTGATGGCGTCCTGCAACTCGCTACCGGTATAGCCGATATCGGCGGCATTGACGAAGATGGTCGGGATACCGGCATTGATCAGGGTGGCCTTGAAGGTACCGACGCCCGGCACCTCGAGGTCGTCGACCAGGTTGCCGGTGGGGAACATCGCCCCGCCCCCACCATCCTCGTCGGCGGCCGGGTCAAGGAACTCCAGCTGCACCTCGGCGGCCGGGAAAGTCACACCATCGAGCTCGAAATCGCCGGTTTCCTGCACCTCGCCCTCGGTGACCGGTACATGGGCGATGATGGTCTTGCCAATATTGGCCTGCCAGATCCGCACGGTAGCGATGCCATTGCGTGGAATGCGACTTGCATCGACCAGCCCGCCGCTGATGGCGAACGAGCCGACCGCGGCGGACAGGTTGCCGCAGTTGCCGCTCCAGTCGACGAAGGCCTTGTCGATCGAGACCTGGCCGAACAGGTAGTCGACGTCGTGGTCGGGCTTGATGCTTTTCGACAGGATCACCGTCTTGCTGGTGCTGGAGGTGGCGCCACCCATGCCGTCGATCTGCTTGCCGTACGGATCGGGGCTGCCGATCACCCGCAACAGCAGGGCGTCGCGAGCCGGGCCTGGGACCTGCGCGCGCTCGGGCAAGTCTTGCAGGCGGAAGAACACGCCTTTGCTGGTACCGCCACGGATGTAGGTGGCGGGGATTTTTACCTGTGATGCATGTGCCATTACCGTGCTTCCTGATTTTTTCATTGCGACGCAAAGACTGGGGCTGCTGCGCAGCCCATTCGCCGCGGTTCGTCGTCACGGCAAGCCGGCTCCCACATGAACATGCCGCACCTACTGTGGGAGCCGGCTTGCCGGCGAAAGGGCCGCTCAGCGGCCCCGCTTATTCAGGCCGTGCCTTCCAGGAAGTCCTGGGCAAAACGCTGCAACACCCCACCCGCTTCATAGATCGACACCTCTTCGGCGGTATCCAGGCGGCAGGTCACCGGCACCTCGACGCGCTCGCCGTTGCGCCGCGTGACCACCAGGGTCAGCGTCGCCCGCGGCTTGCGCTCGCCCAGCACGTCATAGGTCTCGCTGCCGTCCAGGCCCAGGGTGTTGCGGTCGGTGCCCGCCTTGAACTCCAGCGGCAGCACGCCCATGCCCACCAGGTTGGTCCGGTGGATGCGCTCGAAGCCCTCGGCGACGATCGCCTCGACGCCCGCCAGACGCACGCCCTTGGCCGCCCAGTCACGGGACGACCCCTGGCCGTAGTCGGCACCGGCGACGATGATCAGCGGCTGCTTGCGCTGCATGTAGGTCTCGATGGCCTCCCACATGCGGGTCACCTTGCCTTCCGGCTCGATGCGCGCCAGCGAACCCTGCTTCACGCTGCCGTCGTCCTTGCGCACCATCTCGTTGAACAGCTTGGGGTTGGCGAAGGTGGCGCGCTGTGCGGTCAGGTGGTCACCACGGTGAGTGGCGTAGGAGTTGAAGTCTTCCTCCGGCAGGCCCATCTTCGCCAGGTATTCACCGGCGGCGCTATCCAGCAGGATGGCGTTGGACGGCGACAAGTGGTCGGTGGTGATGTTGTCCGGCAGCACCGCCAGCGGGCGCATGCCGCGCAGGGTACGCTCACCGGCCAGGGCGCCTTCCCAGTACGGCGGACGGCGGATGTAGGTGCTCATCGGACGCCAGTCGTACAGCGGCGCGACCTTCGGCCCCTTGTCTTCCTCGATGGCGAACATCGGGATGTACACCTGGCGGAACTGCTCGGGCTTGACCGAGGCGCGCACCACGGCGTCGATCTCTTCATCGCTCGGCCAGATGTCCTTGAGGCGGATTTCCTTGCCGTCGACCACGCCCAGCACGTCCTTCTCGATGTCGAAACGGATGGTACCGGCGATGGCGTAGGCCACCACCAGCGGCGGCGACGCGAGGAACGCCTGCTTGGCGTAGGGGTGGATACGCCCGTCGAAGTTGCGGTTGCCCGACAGCACGGCGGTGGCGTACAGGTCGCGATCGATGATCTCCTGCTGGATCACCGGGTCGAGCGCGCCGGACATGCCGTTGCAGGTGGTGCAGGCGAAGGCGACGATGCCGAAGCCCAGTTGCTCCAGCTCCTGTTCCAGGCCAGCTTCCTTCAGGTACAGCTGCACCGCCTTGGAGCCCGGCGCCAGCGACGACTTGACCCACGGCTTGCGCACCAGGCCAAGCTTGTTGGCGTTGCGGGCGATAAGGCCAGCGGCGATCACGTTGCGCGGATTGCTGGTGTTGGTGCAGCTGGTGATGGCGGCGATGATCACCGCGCCGTCCGGTATCTGCCCCGGTACTTCTTGCCATTGCCCGGCAATGCCCTTGGCCGCCAGGTCGCTGGTGGCCACGCGCGCGTGCGGGTTGGACGGGCCTGCCATGTTACGCACCACGCTCGACAGGTCGAAGCTCAGGGTGCGCTCATACTCGGCCTTGGCCAGGCTGTCGGCCCACAGGCCGGCGACCTTGGCGTAGGTTTCCACCAACTGCACCTGCTGGTCATCGCGGCCGGTCAGCTTGAGGTAGTCGATGGTCTGTTGGTCGATGGCGAACATCGCCGCGGTGGCGCCGTACTCCGGGGCCATGTTGGAGATGGTGGCACGGTCGCCCAGGGTCAGCGCGCTGGCGCCGGCACCGTGGAACTCGAGGTAGGCGCCGACCACCTTCTGCTTGCGCAGGAACTCGGTCAGGGCCAGTACCAGGTCGGTAGCGGTGATGTTCGGCGCCAGGCGCCCGGTCAGCTCGACGCCGACGATCTCCGGCAGGCGCATCCACGAGGCGCGGCCGAGCATGACGTTTTCGGCCTCCAGGCCACCGACACCGATGGCGATCACGCCCAAGGCGTCGACATGTGGCGTATGGCTGTCGGTGCCGACGCAAGTGTCGGGGTAGGCCACGCCGCGGTCATTGTGGATCACCGGCGACATCTTCTCCAGGTTGATCTGGTGCATGATGCCGTTGCCCGGCTGGATCACGTCGACGTTCTTGAACGCCTGCTTGGTCCAGTTGATGAAGTGGAAACGGTCTTCGTTGCGGCGGTCTTCGATGGCGCGGTTCTTGTCGAACGCCTGCGGGTCGAAGCCGCCGCATTCCACGGCCAGCGAATGGTCGACGATCAGTTGCACCGGCACCACCGGGTTGACCGCGGCCGGGTCGCCGCCTTTGTCGGCGATGGCGTCGCGCAGCCCGGCGAGGTCGACCAGGGCGGTCTGGCCAAGGATGTCGTGGCACACCACGCGGGCCGGGAACCAGGGGAAATCGAGGTCGCGCTTGCGCTCGATCAGTTGCTCGAGCGATGCATCGAGGGTGGCCGGATCGCAGCGGCGCACCAGGTTTTCCGCCAGTACGCGGGAGGTATACGGCAGGCCGTCGTAAGCGCCGGGCTTGATCGCCTCGACCGCGGCACGGGCGTCGAAGTAGTCCAGGGCGGTGCCTGGCAGGTTCTTGCGGAATGCGGTGTTCATATCGTTATCGGGCTCACGGTATTCGGTTTGCAGGTCAGGCCTTGGGGGCGCTGCGCACCCCATCGCCGGCAAGCCGGCTCCCACAGAAACGCGTGGACATTGTGGGAGCCGGCTTGCCGGCGAAAGGGCTGCATGGCAGCCCTAGCGGTCGTTGCCTCAGCGCTGCTCGATCGGCACGAACTGGCGCTGCTCGACGCCGACGTACTCGGCGCTCGGGCGGATGATGCGGTTGTTGGCGCGCTGCTCGAACACGTGCGCGGCCCAGCCGGTCAGGCGCGAGCAGACGAAGATCGGGGTGAACAGCTTGGTCGGGATGCCCATGAAGTGGTACGCCGAGGCATGGTAGAAGTCGGCGTTGGGGAACAGACGCTTCTGCTCCCACATGGTCTTGTCGATGGCTTCGGAGACCGGGTACAGAACCTTGTCGCCCACCTCGTCGGCCAACTGCTTGGCCCAGCCCTTGATCACTTCGTTGCGCGGGTCGGACTCTTTGTAGATGGCATGACCGAAGCCCATGATCTTGTCCTTGCGCTCGAGCATGCGCAGCAGCTCGGCAGTGGCCTCCTGCGGGCTCTGGAAGCGCTCGATCAGCTCCATGGCCGCCTCATTGGCACCACCGTGCAGCGGGCCGCGCAGCGAGCCGATGGCGGCGGTCACGCAGGAGTACAAATCGGACAGGGTCGAGGCGCAGACCCGGGCGGTGAAGGTCGAGGCGTTGAATTCGTGCTCGGCGTAAAGGATCAGCGAGACGTTCATCACCTTGACGTGCAGCTCGCTCGGCTCCTTGCCGTGCAGCAGGTGCAGGAAGTGGCCGCCGAGGGTGTCTTCGTCGCTGCTGCAGTCAATACGCACGCCGTGGTGGGTGTAGCGGTACCAGTAGCACATCACCGCCGGGAACAGCGCCAGCAGGCGGTCGGTCTTGTCGCGCTGGGCGTCGAAAGTCAGCTCCGGCTCCAGGGTGCCAAGTACCGAACAACCTGTACGCATCACGTCCATCGGGTGTGCATCGCGCGGGATGCGCTCGAGCACTTCCTTCAGCGCTTGCGGCAGGTCGCGCAGCCCCTTGAGCTTGCGCTTGTAGTCGGCAAGCTCGGCCTTGCTCGGCAGCTCGCCGTACAGCAGCAGGTAGGCCACTTCCTCGAACTCGGCGCCTGCGGCCAGGTCGCGCACGTCATAGCCGCGGTAGGTCAGGCCGGCGCCGGCCTGGCCGACGGTCGACAGCGCGGTCTGGCCGGCCACCTGGCCACGCAGGCCCGCGCCACTGAGTACTTTTGCTTCGGCCATGGTGTTTCTCCTTTCTTGAATTTGTTATCGAAGTCTTGCTGGCTAATCCGGGTGGCTGTACCGGCCTATCGCCGGCAAGCCGGCTCCCACAAAAAGCAGGCTTGCGCAATCCTGTGGGAGCTGGCTTGCCAGCGATGAGGCCCTCACGGCCTCAACCTTTTTTCTGGGCGAACAACGCATCGAGGCTCTGCTCGAAGGCGTGGTAGCCGATGGCATCGTAGAGCTCCATGCGGGTCTGCATGGTGTCGATCACGTTCTTCTGGGTGCCGTCGCGGCGCAGCGCGGTGTAGACGTTCTCGGCCGCCTTGTTCATGGCGCGGAAGGCCGACAGCGGGTAGAGCACCAGCGACACGTCGACCGAGGCCAGTTCCTCGGTGGTGTACAGCGGCGTGGCGCCGAATTCGGTGATATTGGCCAGGATCGGCGCCTTCACCCGGTCGGCGAAGGTCTTGTACATGTGCAACTCGGTGATCGCCTCGGGGAAGATCATGTCGGCGCCGGCCTCGATGCAGGCGGCGGCGCGGTCCAGCGCGGCATTGAGGCCTTCCACCGCCAGGGCGTCGGTGCGCGCCATGATCACGAAGCTGTCGTCGCTGCGGGCATCCACGGCCGCCTTGATGCGGTCGACCATCTCCTGCTGCGAGACGATCTCCTTGTTCGGGCGGTGGCCGCAGCGCTTGGCGCCGACCTGGTCCTCGATATGGATGGCGGCGGCGCCGAACTTGCTCATCGACTTGACGGTGCGGGCGACGTTGAAGGCCGAGGCGCCGAAGCCGGTGTCGACATCCACCAGCAGCGGCAGGTCGCACACATCGGTGATGCGCCGTACGTCGGTGAGCACGTCATCCAGGCCGCTGATGCCCAGGTCCGGCAGGCCCAGGGAGCCGGCGGCGACACCGCCGCCAGAGAGGTAGATGGCCTTGAAACCGGCGCGCTTGGCCAGCAGGGCGTGGTTGGCGTTGATGGTCCCGACCACCTGCAGCGGATGTTCGGCGGCGACCGCGTCACGGAAACGCTGGCCGGGCGTGCTCTTCACTGTCATGACTCACCTCGTGGGCTATTGTTGTCGGCACCCTGGTAGTGGCGCTCGATATTGCGTTTGGACGCGCCGATGTGGCGGCGCATCAGGAGTTCTGCGAGCTCACCGTCGCGGGCTTCGATGGCATCGAGGATACGGTGGTGCTCGGCGAAGGCCTGGCGCGGCCGGTTGGGCGTGGTGGAGAACTGGATGCGGTACATGCGCACCAGTTGGTACAGCTCGCCGCAGAGCATCTTGTACAAGGTCTGGTTGCCGCTACCCTGGATGATCCGGTAGTGGAAGTCGTAGTCGCCTTCCTGCTGGTAGTAGCCCTGCCCGGCCTGGAACGCGGCATCGCGCTCATGGGTATCGAGCACATGGCGCAGTTCGTCGATGGCGGCCTGGCTCATGCGCTCGGCGGCCAGGCGACAGGCCATGCCTTCGAGCGACTCACGGATTTCATACAGTTCGATCAGCTCAGCGTGGCTCAGCGACACCACCCGGGCGCCGACATGCGGCACCCGCACCAGCAGGCGCTGGCCTTCGAGACGGTGGATGGCTTCGCGCAGCGGGCCGCGGCTGATGCCGTAGGTACGCGCAAGCTCAGGCTCGGAAATCTTGCTGCCGGGGGCGATCTCGCCCTTGACGATGGCGGCCTGGATACGCCGGAAGACATGCTCCGAAAGGGTCTCGGTCTCGTCCTGGGGCAATGCGGTGGCCGGGGCTGTGTCCAGCATTATTGTCGACACCTTCAAAATCAGTGACGCCAAAACTAGCCAAACAGAGGCGCATAGTCAAAGACAAAAAGAACATTGTCGACAATCGTCTAATAACGAACTTACCCCGCCTTCATGGGGTCAGATCGCGGGCGCGCTGGCGTCAAGGCACCGGCGTGATAGAATGCCGCGCTCCTTCGGGAGCATGGATAGTGTGTCTGTCATCATTTCATGCCCATGACAGATCAATGAGGACGCTTGGCCAGTCGCCTTGCCCTGAACTTTGCACAGCACCGCGCCAGGATTATGAGACTCAAACCCGCTTCATTGCTGCTCTGCCTGACCCTGCTGCCGGCACTCGCGCCCGCGGCCGAAAAGACCGTGTACGGTCTCAACGAATACGCCCGCCTGGGCGACCTTGATCTGGAAGTGGCAGCCAAGCTCGATACCGGCGCCAAGACCGCCTCGCTCAGCGCCCGCGACATCAAGCGCTTCAAGCGCAACGGCGAGAGCTGGGTGCGCTTCTACCTGGCCATCGACGCCGCGCACAAGCACCCCATCGAACGCCCCCTGGCCCGCGTCAGCAAGATCAAGCGCCGCGCCGGGGACTATGACGCCGACTCGGGCAAGGCCTACACTGCCCGTCCGGTCATCGAACTCGACATCTGCATGGGCCAGACGCGACGCACCATCGAGGTCAACCTCACCGACCGCAGCGCCTTCCAGTTCCCGCTGCTGATCGGTTCCGAGGCCCTCAAGCACTTCGGTGCGCTGGTCGACCCAAGCCTTAAATACGCGGCCGGCAAACCTGCCTGTGCCACCGAAGCTACCAAAGCAGAGTAATCCCGATGCGCTCTCTTACCCTCCACCTGAAAGTCCTGATCACCGTCCTGGTGGTGCTGGGCATCGCGATCACGGCCTACCAGATCTTCGCCCTCGGCATCCCGGTGACCGAGGACGAGACCGATGACCTGTGGAACATCGACGCCAAGGTCGAGTTCGTCGCCAGCGCCAAGGACCCGGTCAAGGTGCAGATGTTCGTGCCCCCGCTGAACCGTGACTACGTGAGCCTCAACGAGAGCTTCATCTCCAACAACTACGGGGTCAGCGTCAACCGCGCCGACGGCAACCGCAAGGTGACCTGGTCGGCCCGTCGCGCCAGCGGCAACCAGACCCTCTACTACCGCCTGGTGCTGACCAAGCGCTACAGCACCGAGAAGGCCAAGATCAAGGGCCCGACCTTCCGCGACAGCCTGGCGGTCGAAGGCCCCGAGAAGATCGCCGCCGAAGCACTGATGGCACCGATCCGCCAGCACTCGGCCGACGTCGAGACCTTCGTCAGCGAGACCATCAAGCGGGTCAACAACGCCAACGACGACAACGCCAAGCTGCTGCTGGCCGGCGACAACTCGCCACTCAAGAAAGCCCAGGTCATCGACCTGCTGCTGTCCATCGCCCACGTCCCGCTGGAGAAGGTCCACACCATCCGTCTGGTGGCCGACACCCCGCAAAGCCCTGAGTTGTGGCTGCGCAGCTTCAACGGCAACGACTGGCTGTACTTCAACCCGGAGACCGGCGAGCAAGGCCTGCCCAGCGACCGCCTGCTGTGGTGGACCGGCGACGACAACCTGATCACCGTCGATGGCGGCAAGAAGGCCAGCGTTACCTTCAGCATGAACAACAGCGAGATGAACGCCATCCGCCTGGCCAAGCTGACCGACGAGAACACCGACGCCGACTTCCTTGAATACTCGCTGTACGGCCTGCCGCTGCAGACCCAGCAGACCTTCATGATCATGGTGATGATCCCGATCGGCGTGCTGGTGATCCTGGTGCTGCGCAACCTGATCGGCATCCAGACCCTCGGCACCTTCACCCCGGTGCTGATCGCCCTGGCCTTCCGCGAGACGCAACTGGGCTTCGGCATCATCCTGTTCACGGTGATCACCGCCCTGGGCCTGTCGCTGCGCTCGTACCTGGAACACCTCAAGCTGCAGATGCTGCCGCGCCTGTCGGTGGTGCTGACCTTCGTCGTGGTGCTGATCGCCGCCATCAGCCTGTTCAGCCACAAGCTGGGCCTGGAGCGCGGGCTGTCGGTGGCGCTGTTCCCGATGGTGATCCTGACCATGACCATCGAACGCCTGTCGATCACCTGGGAAGAGCGCGGCGGCGGCCATGCCATGAAAGTGGCCGTCGGCACCCTGTTCGCCGCCTCCATCGCGCACCTGCTGATGACCGTGCCGGAAGCCGTTTACTTCGTCTTCACCTTCCCGGCGGTGCTGCTGATCCTGGTGGGCTTCATGCTGGCGATGGGTCGCTACCGCGGCTACCGCCTGACCGAGCTCGTGCGCTTCAAGGCATTCCTGAAGAAGGCTGACGCCTGATGTTTGGCCTGATCAAGACGTGGAAAGCCCTGGAGGCCCGGGGCATCATGGGTATCAACCGGCGCAACGCGGACTACGTGTTGAAGTACAACAAGCGCCACCTGTACCCGATCGTCGACGACAAGATCATCACCAAGGAGCGCGCCCTGGCGGCCGGCATCCATGTGCCGGAGATGTACGGCATCATCGAGACCGAGAAGCAGATCGACAAACTCGACGAGATCATCGGTGGGCGCAGCGACTTCGTCATCAAGCCGGCCCAGGGCGCCGGTGGTGACGGCATCCTGGTGATCGCCGACCGCTTCGAGGACCGCTACCGCACGGTTTCGGGCAAGATCATCAGCCACGAGGAGATCGAACACCAGATCTCCAGCATCCTTACCGGCCTGTATTCGCTGGGCGGGCACCGCGACCGTGCGCTGATCGAGTACCGGGTCACTCCGGACCAGATTTTCAAGAGCATCAGCTACGAGGGCGTGCCCGACATCCGCATCATCGTGCTGATGGGCTACCCGGTGATGGCCATGCTGCGCTTGCCGACCCGCCAGTCCGGCGGCAAGGCCAACCTGCACCAGGGCGCCATCGGCGTCGGTGTAGACCTGGCCACCGGCCTGACGCTGCGCGGCACCTGGCTGAACAAGATCATCAGCAAGCACCCCGACACCACTAACGCGGTCGACGGCGTGCAACTGCCGAACTGGGACGGCTTCATGAAGCTTGCCGCCAGCTGCTACGAGCTGTGCGGCCTGGGCTATATCGGCGTGGACATGGTGCTGGACCAGGACAAGGGCCCGTTGATCCTCGAACTCAACGCCCGCCCCGGCCTGAACATCCAGATCGCCAACGACTGCGGGCTCACGCAACGCACCCACGCCATCGAGGCGCACCTGGAGATGCTGGCCAAGGAAGGTCGCAGCGAGGATGCCGAGCAACGCGTGAAGGTCTCGCAGGGCCTGTTCGGACACGTGCATCCGCAGTAACCCCGGCGCCGCTGCGCAGCGAAAGAGCTGCGCAGCAGGCATGTCGGTGAATACGACAGGCTAATGTCGCTACCAGCGCTAGGCGCATCCCCCCCACAGGTCTACAATCGCCCTCCTCGCTTTTTCATCGCCGTCCACTCTGATGCCGACCTGTACGCTGCACCTCCTGCCCTATCAGCCTGACCCCGCCTTCTACTTCGAACGCCTGCGCTGCGCGCCCGGCGCGATCCTGCTCGACAGCGCCCGCCCAAGTGCCGAACGCGGTCGCTACGATCTGCTCAGCGCCTGGCCCCTGCAACAGCTGCAGGTACGCAGCGATGAAGAAGGCCAGGCTTACCTGCAACGCCTGCGCCAGGCACTGGCGGACCTTGGGGAAGCCCGGCTGCCCGAGGGCATCGAGCTGCCGTTTGCCGGCGGCCTGATCGGCTACCTGAGCTACGACTTCGGCCGGCGCCTGGAGCAGTTGCCCGCCTTGGCGACCGACGACCTCGGGCTGCCTGATGCGCGGCTCGGACTGTATGCGTGGGCATTGGTGACCGACCATCGACAGGGCAGCAGCCAACTGGTGTTCCACCCGCGCCTGCCCGAGGAAGAGCGGCAACGGCTCATCGCGCTGTTCGAGGCCGGCCCCCCGGGCGATAGCGGTGACTTCCACCTGCTAGCGCCCATGACCGGCGATCTTCGCCCCGAGCAGTACCGGGCAGCGTTCGACCAGGTCCAGCGCTACATCCAGGCTGGCGACTGCTATCAGATCAACCTTACCCAACGCTTCCGCGCCCCCTGCCAGGGCGACCCGTGGCACGCCTACCAAGCCCTGCGCGCCGCCTGCCCAACGCCTTTCTCCGGCTACCAGCAGCTGGATGAAGGCACGGCGCTGCTGAGCTTCTCACCCGAGCGCTTCATCCGTGTCAGCCAGGGCGAAGTCGAAACCCGCCCGATCAAGGGCACCCGGCCACGCTCGGCCGACCCGCACGAGGACGCCAGCAACGCTGCCGAGTTGCTGGCCAGTGCCAAGGACCGCTCGGAGAACCTGATGATCGTCGACTTGCTGCGCAACGACATCGGCCGCACCTGTCAGACCGGTTCGGTAAAGGTGCCGGAGCTGTTCAGCCTGGAAAGCTACCCCAATGTCCACCACCTGGTCAGCAGCGTGGTCGGCCACCTGGCCGCAGGCAAGGATGCCCTGGACCTGATCGCCGGCAGTTTCCCCGGCGGCTCGATCACCGGCGCCCCGAAGATCCGCGCCATGCAGATCATCGACGAGCTGGAGCCGACGCGCCGGGCACTGTACTGCGGCTCGCTGCTGTACCTCGACGTGCGCGGCGAAATGGACAGCTCGATCGCCATTCGCAGCCTGCTGGTCAAGGACGGTCAGGTCTGTTGCTGGGGCGGCGGCGCAGTGGTGGCCGATTCGGATTGGCAGGCTGAATACGAAGAGTCGATCGCCAAAGTGCGCGTGCTGATGGAAACGCTGCAAGCCTTGTAGAACTCCGCGGGAGCGGGCTTGCCCCACGATCGCCAGGCGTCTGCCTCGCCATTTTTTGTTACCATCTGACCACTACGAGCGCACAGCGCCACTCACCCGATGGAAACCGCCTGATGAGCCAATCGTTCGACGTCGCCGCCCTGGCCGCGACCTATGCCAGCAAGTCCCCGCAGGAGATCCTCAAGCTCGCCTTCGAACACTTCGGCGACGATCTGTGGATCTCCTTCAGTGGCGCCGAAGATGTGGTGCTGGTGGACATGGCCTGGAAACTGAACAAGCAGGTCAAGGTGTTCAGCCTCGACACCGGACGCCTGCATCCGGAGACCTACCGCTTCATCGACCAGGTGCGCGAGCAGTACAACCTGCCGATCGAGATCCTCAGCCCGGATCGCGACAAGCTCGACCCGTTCGTCAAGGAAAAGGGCCTGTTCAGCTTCTACAAGGACGGCCATGGCGAATGCTGCGGCATCCGCAAGATCGAGCCACTGCGCCGCAAGCTGGCCACTGTCAGCGCCTGGGCCACTGGCCAGCGCCGCGACCAGAGCCCGGGCACTCGCAGCCAGGTCGCGGCCCTGGAGATCGACAGCGCCTTCTCCACCCCCGAGCGCACTCTGTACAAGTTCAATCCGCTGGCGCAGATGACCAGCGAGGAAGTCTGGGGCTACATCCGCATGCTCGAGCTACCCTACAACAGCCTGCACGAGCGCGGCTTCATCAGCATCGGCTGCGAGCCATGCACCCGCCCGGTGCTGCCGAACCAGCATGAGCGCGAAGGACGTTGGTGGTGGGAAGAGTCGACCCAGAAGGAATGCGGGCTGCACGCCGGCAATCTGATCGGCAAGGCTTGAAATAGCTGGGGAAGCTGCGGTTCGTCGCCACGACAAGCCAGCTTCCACCGCGAACGCGCCAGCCTCCAGCCATGCGCCATCCTGTGGGAGCCGGCTTGCCGGCGAAAGGGCCGTGAAACGGCCCCATACAGTCTGGAATCAATGCACCGGCAGCTCGACACCTTCGAACAGTTCTTCGAGCTCCTGCTTGTTATGACACTGGATCGCCTTGGCCATCACCTCACGGGTCAGGTGCGGCGCGAACTTCTCGATGAAGTCGCACATGAAACCACGCAGGAAGGTACCGCGACGGAAGCCGATCTTGGTGATGCTGGCTTCGAACAGTTCGCTGGCATCCAGGCACACCAGGTCGCTGTCGAGTTTCGGGTCCACCGCCATCTTGGCCACAATACCCACGCCCAGGCCCAGGCGTACATACGTCTTGATCACGTCGGCGTCGGCCGCGGTGAACACCACCTTCGGCGTCAGGCCACGGTGGTTGAACGCCTCGTCGAGCTTGGAACGGCCAGTGAAGCCGAATACGTAGGTGACGATCGGGTACTCGGCCACTGCCTCCAGGGTCAGCTTCGGCAGCTTGGTCAGCGGGTGCCCCTGAGGCACCACGACGCAGCGGTTCCACTTGTAGCACGGCATCATGATCAGGTCGCCGAACAGCTCCAGCGCTTCAGTGGCGATGGCGAAATCGACGGTGCCGTCAGCCGCCATCTCGGCGATCTGCATGGGCGAGCCCTGGTGCATGTGCAGAGCGACTTCCGGGTACTGCTTGATGAAATTGCTGATCACCGGCGGCAGCGCATAGCGCGCCTGGGTGTGGGTGGTGGCGATCGACAGGGTGCCCTTCTTCTCGTTGGAGAACTCCTGGGCGATTTGCTTGATGCTTTCGACCTTGCGCAGGATCTCGCCGGCGGTATTGATGATGCGCTCGCCCGCCGGGGTGACGCGGGTCAAGTGCTTGCCGCTGCGGGCGAAGACTTCAACACCCAGTTCGTCCTCGAGCAGGCGGATCTGCTTGCTGATCCCGGGCTGGGAGGTATACAGGCTCTGCGCCGTCGCGGAAACGTTGAGGTCATGGTGCGCCACTTCCCAGATGTAGCGCAGTTGCTGAAGCTTCATAGATATCCCTCAAAGGCGGTAGGTCACCGGCGCGCCGGCAGCGACGAGTTATAACTATATTAGTGGCTTGAGAAATAAATCTAGAACTATTTTGTTACGTTCGTAGGAAAAAGCCCTACCGCCAGGTTCACGATTTCCTACGCCCGAGATGGTGAGCCAACGGCACCATGTACACCGGCACCGTTGATAGTTGCAGCAGCCGAACCGCCGTGCGACCGATCGGTACATCCACCCCCGCCCCGGCGCTATGGCTGCCGAAGATCAGCAAGTCGACCGACAACCGCTGGGCCTGCTCGAGGATCACCTGGGCCGGGTCGCCCTGGCGAACCCGCACCGCGCGGATCAGTGCCAGGTCAGCCGGCTCGGTCATCTCGTCACGAAAGTTTTCCAGCACCCGCTGCTCGATATTGGCCATGACCGTGTTGATACCCTCGCCGTGCAACGTGTCGAGGGTCTGCTCATCCAGATAGCTTTGCAGCAAGGATTCGGCGAACTGCCCCATGGGCTCCACGGCATGAATCACATACAGCTCTGCGTTGAAGGTCCGCGCCAAGGCCAAGGCGTGCTGCATGACGAAGGGCGCATACACACCGAGGTCTGTAGCAAACAGCATGGAACGGATCATTAGACCTCCTCGACTGCCGCTACGGCAGAGCAAGCTTGAGCTTAGCAGCGCCATGAGCAGTCGCCTGGCCGTCCGGCGCACAGCCTTCGCGGCCTTCAGGCTTGCCGGTTACGCCGATCGATGAACGCCAGGGCCTGATATAGCGCCTCCATGCGCGGCAGTTCGCAGCCAGCCGCACGCGCACGGGCCAAGGGTTCGGCGTAGATCGCCTGCAGTTCCAGCGGCCGCTGCAGGACATGATCGTGGTACATGCTCGGCCAGTAGTCCGGCATCTTCTCGGTCACCCGGAACAGGTGCTCGGCATAGCCTTGCGGCAACTCGAGGCCGCAGGCCCTGGCACCCGCCACCACCTCCGCCATCAATGCCTGGATCAGCGCCCGGCTGTCGGCATCGCCCATCAAAGGAGTGGTGCTGGCCTGCAGCAGCACCGAAAGGCCGTTGTAGGGCACGTTCCACACCAGTTTCTGCCAACGTGCCTGGTCGAGATCGGCCATGGCCTGGGAGTCGATGCCCGCAGCCCGGAACAGCTCGGCGCCCTCCTCCACTACTGCCGCAGCGTCACCCTGTGCCGGGCCACTGTGATAGCCCAGGTTCACCGCGCCCAACGATTGGTGGCGGATCACCCCGGGGCGCTCGCGGTTGACGCAGATGAAGCACAGCCCGCCCAGCAGGTGCATGTCCGGGCGCAAGGCCGGGCGCAGCTGCTCCTCGACCCCAAGGCCGTTCTGCAGCAGCACCACCCTGGCCTGCGGCGCCGCGGCTTGCACGATCAAGGGCGCCAGCTCGGCATTACTGGTTGCCTTGGCCCCCACCAGCAGCCAGTCGCAAGGTGGCATGTCGGCGGCAGAGGCGTAGGCCTGCACGGGCATGCGCACCAGGCCATGCACGGCGCTGTCGAGCTGCAACCCCTGCTCATGCACGACCTGGTATTCACTGCGCAGCAGAAAATGCACGTCGAAACCGGCGCGGGCCAGCATCAGGCCATAGAAGCCACCGATTGCGCCGCTGCCGATGATGCCTATGCGGGGATTGCCAACCTGAGGGTCGAGGGACGCCATGCCGTGCTCCTGGTCAAGAGTCATTGTTATTGGTCAGCCACTATACGCAGGTGTCGCTGCCACGGCGAAATCATCCCACCAGGCAGCAAGCTCGTGCCCAAAAGCCGCTTGGCCGGCAAAAACCCGTATCGACGGGGCCCAGCCCATTGTCGCGCCCCCGCTAACGCGCTAAGGTTCGGCCTCCCCGCTGCGAACAATCTGCTGCTGGGCCGCACGGGGATCGCTGGCGGCCGGCACCCGTGACCTGACGAGTAACACGATGGCTGATTTACCGATCGATGACCTTAACGTTGCCTCCAACGAGACCTTGATCACCCCCGATCAGCTCAAGAAGGAAATCCCCCTCAGCGCCAAGGCCCTGCAGACCGTGACTGCCGGCCGTGAAGTGGTGCGCAATATCCTCGACGGCAAGGACCATCGCCTGTTCGTGGTGGTCGGCCCGTGCTCGATCCACGACATCAAGGCTGCCCACGAGTACGCCGAGCGCCTGAAGGTACTGGCCGAGGAAGTTTCCGACACCCTGTACTTGGTCATGCGCGTGTACTTCGAGAAGCCGCGCACTACCGTCGGCTGGAAAGGCCTGATCAACGACCCGTACCTGGATGACTCGTTCAAGATCCAGGACGGCCTGCACATCGGCCGCCAGCTGCTGCTGGACCTGGCCGAGAAAGGCCTGCCCACCGCCACCGAAGCGCTTGACCCGATCTCCCCGCAATACCTGCAGGACCTGATCAGCTGGTCGGCCATCGGCGCGCGCACCACCGAATCCCAGACCCACCGCGAGATGGCCTCCGGCCTGTCCTCGGCGGTCGGCTTCAAGAACGGTACCGATGGCGGCCTGACCGTGGCGATCAACGCCCTGCAGTCGGTGTCCAAGCCGCACCGCTTCCTGGGCATCAACCAGGAAGGTGGCGTGTCCATCGTCACCACCAAGGGCAACGCCTACGGCCACGTGGTACTGCGCGGCGGCAACGGCAAGCCCAACTATGACTCGGTGAGCGTCGCCCTGTGCGAACAGGACCTGGCCAAGGCGAAGATCAAGCCGAACATCATGGTCGACTGCAGCCACGCCAACTCCAACAAAGACCCGGCCCTGCAGCCTTTGGTCATGGAGAACGTGGCCAACCAGATCCTCGAAGGCAACCAGTCGATCATCGGCCTGATGGTCGAGAGCCACCTGAACTGGGGCTGCCAGGCCATTCCGAAGAACCTCGACGAGCTGCAGTACGGCGTGTCGGTCACCGACGCCTGCATCGACTGGGCCGCCACCGAGAAGACCCTGCGCAGCATGCACGCCAAGCTCAAGGACGTGCTGCCCAAGCGTCAACGCGGCTGAGAAATCGCGCAAACGAAAACGCCGGGCAATGCCCGGCGTTTTCATGTGTGCGTGCTGCCAGGTCAGGCCTTGCTCGAATGACGCTGCTGGCGCTCCATGTAGCGCTCGACATAGGAGCACGACGGGATGACCGTATAGCCCATCTGCTCGGCGTACTCCAGGGCCTTTTCGGTCAGCGCGGCGGCAATCCCGCGCCCACGCAGGGCGTTGGGAACGAAGGTGCGATAGATGTCCAGCGTCTGCTTGCCCAGGTCCATGTAAGTCAGGTAGGCCCGGTGACCGTCCACGGTGGTCTCGAACTGATGACCGGCCTGGTCATGGTGGATGGTCAGCGTTTCGCTCATCACTACTCCTCGCAGGTCTTGTCGGCAGACCCATACCTTACCGATGTGGTTTATCCGGCGGAGGAACCTCCACGCCACCTGTTGCCCTTGGACAGCAGCGCGAACTGGATCGTTCTGCGTCGATGGCACCCTCAAATAGTAGGCGGCGCCAGCGAGAATGCTCAAGCCGCCCTGAATGAAAATGCTGACAGCATCCTGCCCAGGCCTTGGCAACAGCAACCGGATGTTCTTGAGCTAAGACGCTGAGGGACAGTTAAAGTCACCCTTAGTTCAACAAAAAAGTTCCCGTACTACAATCGCTTGCGAACGCTGGCCATGGCTTTCACAGTTTGTTTACAAACCCCGTCACCGGAGCCCTCGACAGCATTTTTTTTGCAGTTCTTGCGCTCAGTCAGTTTACTTACTACAAGTAATGGGTACTATGTACGCCGGCCAGTTTCTCTTTTCCGAGAGATGGCTATTTAATAGAAAGTCCTTGAAGGGGAACACGATGAACAACGTTCTGAAATTCTCTGCTCTGGCTCTGGCCGCAGTTCTGGCTACCGGTTGCAGCAGCGTATCCAAAGAAACCGAAGCTCGCCTGACTGCTACCGAAGACGCAGCAGCTCGCGCTCAGGCTCGTGCAGACGAAGCCTACCGCAAAGCTGACGACGCTCTGGCAGCTGCTCAGAAGGCTCAGCAAACTGCTGACGAAGCCAACGAGCGCGCTCTGCGTATGCTGGACAAAGCCAGCCGCAAGTAATAATCCTCACGGATTGTTATGGAGCCGACCCACTTGTGGGTCGGCTTTTTTATTGCCTGGAAGAAAGCCTGTTGCTGCAAGGCCAAACAACAGGGGCCGCTTTGCGCCCCATCGCGGGACTAGCCCCCCCCTACAGCGCAACACGCGCATACCTGTAGGAGGGGGCTTGTCCCGCGATAAGCCGCAAGGCGGCCCCTAGCTCTGTACAAAAAGCGCCCTGCTAGTTAGTTACCCGTAGGCAATCGCTTACTGCAACTCCGGTGGAATGCTCGACACCATCGGCGCGCTTGCGCCATTGGTGGGTACGGCGATCTCGACCGGCATGCCATCTTCGGCAGCGACCACATCGCGCACCATGTCCCAGTTCATGCGCAAGTTGTTGGCCAGGTCTTCGCGCTTGAGCAGCGCATTGATGACGGCAGTGTGCTTGTCGACCACCGACGGGTTGCCATGGTCGTCCAGCGGCGTGTGGGCTTCCAGATAGACTTTGCCAGCACTGATACCGAACTTGTACGGCTCGTTGATGATGCGTACCGGCGTACCCACCGGGACCATCTTCGACAGCGTCAGCACATTGTTGTTGAGCATGCGGAAGCAGCCGTGGCTGGTGCGCATGCCGATACCGAACTTCTTGTTCGAGCCATGGATCAGGTAGCCCGGCACCCCAAGGGTGAACTTGAACGGACCCAGCGGGTTGTCCGGCCCGGCCGGCACCACGGTCGGCAGGATGTCGCCATCGGCGGCGTGCTCGGCACGGATCGAGGCCGGCGGGGTCCAGGTCGGATTTGGCGTCTTGGCGGTGATCTTGGTGTTCGCGATCGGCGACCCCCAGCCCTCGCGGCCAATACCCAGCGGGAAGGTATGCACTACGTTCTGCCCTTTCGGGTAGTAGTAGAGACGGTACTCGGCCAGGTTGATGACGATGCCTTCACGCGGCCCCGGCGGCAGGATGTAGCGGGTCGGCAGGATGATCTCGGTACCGGCGCCCGGCAGCCACGGGTCGACGCCTGGGTTGGCAGCGATCATTTCCAGGTAGCCGAGATCGTTGGCGGTACCGATGTCGGCGAAGGTGTCTTCGTACTTGGCCTGGATAGTATGGACCTGGCCGACAACGTCCTCACCGGGGGGTGGCAACGGCAGTTCCAGCGCAACAGCGGGGCCTGTCGCCAGCAAGGCGGCCAGGGTCAGGCTACGGGTGACGGCGGGAAAGCGCGGCAACATCCGGGAAATCCTTCGAAAGGTCAGTCAAGGGAATCGATTGTACACCCGCGTCGAAACAAGCGGGAGGCGCAAGCATTTCAGATGATGAAAGGCGTTCAGAGTTCCGGCCACACCGGGCGCATGCCACGCCGCTGGGCATCGAGGATTGCCTTGCACAACTCACACAGGCGCTCGTCACGGTAGATGGTGCGCTCGACGTCCGACCAGCGCGGCTGCGCGGGCAGCAGGCCACCACACAAGGTACGGTCGACAGGCACGCCGAGCTCGAGCTGGCGGGCGGCGAGGTGGATGCGCACTTCCTGGCAGGCAAACAGGTCGAGCTGCTCGTCGGGCTCGATCAGTTGGTAGGCGTACAGGGACCAGGCAGGGCGCGGCATCGGGGGCACTCGAAACGGGGGGCGCAACATTAGCCGAAAGCGGCCCCCGATAAAAGCGTCACAGCAAGGGTTTTATCGCCGGCCAAGCATTTTCCAGCAAACGCTGCTGGGCGGCGGCTGCAGGATGGATGCCATCGGCCTGCATCAGCTCCGGCACCCCACCCACGCCCTCGAGAAAAAATGGCACCAGCGGCACTTTTTTCTCCGTGGCCAGTTGCTCATAGACCTGGGCGAACGCCGTGGTATAGCGCACACCATAGTTCGGCGGCAGGCGCATGCCCAGCAGCAGCACCTTCGCACCCGCCTCGCGGGACTGGTCGATCATTGCCGCAAGATTCTGTTGCAATTGCTGCGGTGGCTGCCCGCGCAGGCCATCGTTGCCCCCCAACTCCAGCACCACCAGATCCGGCTTGTGCGCTGCAAGCAGCGCCGACAGCCGCGCCTGGCCGCCCGCGCTGGTGTCACCACTGATGGAGGCATTGACCACCTGGTCGTCAAAACCCTCCTTGCGCAGTTGCTGTTGCAGCAGATTGACCCAGCCCTGGCGGGTATCCAGGCCAAAACCGGCGCTGATACTATCGCCGACGACCAGCAACGTTCCCGCCGCCGCGCCCTGGGCCAGGCAACACAGGACCAGACCGGCACTCAACCACCACATTCGCATCGGATTCTCCATGGGCCCCAGCATTCTCGTTGCGCAGAACCTTAGCAAAGTGGTCCCCAGCGCGGAAGGCGACTTGACCATCCTCCACGCCCTTTCCCTCGACCTCACCCAGGGCGACAGCCTGGCCATCGTCGGTGCTTCCGGTTCCGGCAAATCCACACTGCTGGGATTGCTAGCCGGGCTCGACCGGCCCAGCGCCGGCAAGATAATCCTGGCCGGACACGACCTCGGCCCTCTCGACGAGGACCAACGTGCCCAGGTGCGAGCCGAGCACGTGGGGTTCGTGTTCCAGTCGTTCCAGTTGCTCGACAGCCTCAACGCCCTGGAGAACGTCATGCTGCCGCTGGAGCTCGACGGCCGCCGCGATGCCCGCGAACACGCCCGCGACCTGCTCGAGCGGGTCGGCCTGGGCAAGCGCCTGAGCCACACCCCACGCCAGCTCTCCGGCGGCGAGCAGCAGCGGGTGGCGATCGCCCGCGCCTTCGCCGCGCAACCGGCCGTGCTGTTCGCCGACGAGCCCACCGGCAACCTCGACAGCCACACCGGCGAGCGCATCAGCGACCTGTTGTTCGAACTGAACCAGGAGCGCGGAACCACCCTGGTGCTGGTAACCCACGACGAACGCCTGGCCAAGCGCTGCCGCCGCCTGATCCGCCTGGATGCCGGTCGCCTGGTGGCGCCCCTGGAGCCCTGATGACCCGCCTATCGTTTCCACGACTGTGTGTCCTGGCCCTGCGCCAATTGCAGCGCGACATCCGCGCCAGCGAAGTGCGCGTACTGTTCTTCGCCTTGCTGGTCGCGGTAGCGGCCAGTACCGCCATCGGCTACTTCGGCGCCCGCCTCAACGGCGCCATGCAGTTGCGCGCCAGTGAGTTCCTCGGCGCCGACCTGGTTCTGCAAGGCAGCGCCCCGCCCAGCACACAGCAAATCACCGATGGCACGGCGCTGGGCTTGGGCCATGCGCGGGTGGTGGAATTTACCAGCGTGGTCGGCGGCGACAGCGGCATCCAGCTTTCCAGCATCAAGGCCGCCGACCCCGCCTATCCACTGCGTGGCCAATTGCGCAGCGCGGCGGCGCCCTACGCCGAAGAAACGCCAGGCGGCGGCCCCGCGCCGGGCGAAGCCTGGGTCGAGCCGCGCCTGCTCGCGGCGCTGGGCCTGGCCATTGGCGACAGCATCGACGTCGGTATGAAGACCCTGCGCATGAGCCGCGTGCTGACCTACGAGCCCGACCGCGCCGGCAACTTCTACAGCCTTACGCCGCGAGTGCTGATGAACCTCGCCGACCTCGATGCTACCGGGGTGATCCAGCCCGGCAGCCGAGTCAGCTACCGCGACCTGTGGCGCGGTGATATCGACGCCTTGCAGCAGTACCGGCAGACGGCGGAAAAAAGCCTCGCCGCCAACCAGCGCCTGCTCGACACCCGCGACGGCAACCGGCAGATCGGCGGCGCCCTGGGCAAGGCCGAGCGCTACCTGAACATGGCGAGCCTGGTGGCGGTGCTGCTGGCCGGCGTCGCCGTGGCCCTGTCGGCCAGCCGCTACGCCGCGCGGCGCCTGGATGCCAGCGCCTTGCTGCGCTGCCTGGGGCTTTCCCGGCACCAGGCCCTCGGCCTCTTCAGTCTGCAGCTGGCCATGCTCGGTGTCGCCGCGGCGCTCGCCGGCGCCCTGCTCGGCTGGCTGGCGCAGCTGGGGTTGTTCCGCCTGCTCGAGGGCCTGTTACCCAGCCAGGTGCCGCCCGGAGGCCTCACCCCGGCGCTGGCCGGCATCGGCACCGGATTGGTAGCCCTGGCCGGTTTCGCCTTGCCGCCGCTGGCAGCCCTTGGTCGTGTGCCGCCGCTGCGGGTGCTGCGCCGCGACCTGCTGCCACTGCCACCGAGCAGTTGGTTGGTGTACGGCGCCGCCCTGCTCGCTCTGGGCCTGATCATGTGGCGCCTGAGCCTGGACTTGCTGCTGACCTTCGCCCTGCTCGGCGGCGGGCTGATCGCCGCCTTGCTGCTGGGTGGATTGCTGTTGCTCGGCCTGCGCAGCCTGCGCCGGTTGCTGGCTGGCGCGCCACTGGCCTGGCGCCTGGGGCTCGGGCAATTGCTGCGTCACCCGCTGGCCGCCGCCGGCCAGGCCCTGGCCTTCGGCCTGATCCTCCTGGCAATGGGCCTGGTCGCTCTGCTGCGGGCGGAGCTGCTCGACACCTGGCAGGCGCAGTTGCCCAAGGACGCGCCCAATCATTTCGCGCTGAACATCCTGCCCGATGAGCGCCAGCCGTTCGCCGAACGCCTGGCCCAGATCAACGCCACCGCCGCGCCGCTGTACCCGGTGATTCCCGGCCGCCTGACCCATATCAACGAGCAGCCGGTGCGCCAGCTGGTCAGCAAGGAGTCCACCGGCGAGCGCGCCATCCAACGCGACCTCAGCCTGACCTGGGCCGCCGAGCTGCCCCAGGGCAATGCCCTGAGCGCCGGCCGATGGTGGCAGCAGGCGCCCGCCAACGATGAAATCCCCGGGGTTTCGGTCGAGGCCGAGCTGGCCCAGAGCCTGCACCTGCAACTGGGCGACCTGCTGACCTTCGACATCGGCGGCCAGCAACGCCAGGCCCGGGTCAGCAGCCTGCGCAGCGTGCATTGGGACAGCTTCCAGCCCAATTTCTACATGATCTTCCAGCCGGGCACCCTGCAAGGGCTGCCCACCACCTACCTCACCAGCTTCTACCTGGCGCCAGGCCACGACCAGGAGATCGTCGCGCTGTCCCGGGCCTTCCCGGCGGTAACCGTGCTACAGGTCGATGCGCTGCTTGCCCAGCTGCGCAGCATCCTCGCCCAAGTCACCCTGGCGGTGGAATACGTGCTGCTGTTCGTGCTCGCCGCGGGGCTGGCGGTGCTGTTTGCCGGCCTGCAGGCGACCCTCGACGAACGCATCCGCCAGGGTGCCCTGCTGCGAGCGCTGGGAGCGGCACGCCCGCTGCTGGTTAAGGCACGACGCATCGAGTTCGGCCTGCTCGGCGCCGCCAGCGGCCTGCTCGCGGCACTGGGCTGCGAGCTGATCACCTTCGGCCTGTACCGCCATGCCTTCGACCTGGCCTGGGCGCCGCACCCGGCATTGCTCCTCCTACCGCTGCTGGGCGCGCTGCTGATCGGCGCCGCCGGTGGCTACGGCACCCGACGGGCACTGAACAGCAGCCCGCTGGCCGTGCTGCGCGAGGGCTGAACCCTGGGCTCAGGGCTGGCTGGCCTGCAGGCGGCCGCGCAGGCGCAGCCGGCCCACCACCCCGGCCATGAGCACCACCGGGGCAGCGACGGCGATCGCCAGGTGGTTCAGGTCCAGCGGCGGGATACAGCTGAGGAACAGCGAGTACAGGGCGCCGGCCATCATCTGCAGAAAGAAGAACTGCCCCGACGACAAGCCGACGTCCTGGCTGACGCAACGCAACAATCCCGCCTGCGTGATCGGAATGACCATGCCGGTACAGACCAGCAGCGCAATCATCGGCAGCAGGAACACCAGCATCCCCGGCCCCACCAGCAGCAGCCCCAGAGACAGGCCGATGCAACCGCCCAGCCCGATCATCGCGGCGAGCGCCAGCAGCGCGTCGAGGTCGTGGGTCTGGCTCAGGCGCCGGGCGGTGGTACTGCCCGCCACATAGCCGCAGGCGCAGGCACCAATTAGCGCGCCATACTCCAGCTCACTGAAGCCCAGCACCTGCTGGAAGGCATGGGACGACGACGACAGGAGCGCGAAGTAGCTCATCCACACCAGACTGATACAGGCCGCATTGCGCCGATAGTCAGGGTTGCCCATGTTGCGTCGGTACACGCGCCAGATGTCGCCCAGCGAGCCGATCGGCTGCCCGCCACTCGACATCGGCCTGGTCAGGGCGACAAATACCAGCAACACCAGCAGGTTGAAGGCGCCGGCACACAGCAACACCCCGCGCCACCCCAGCTCCGGCAGGACTGCCCCGGCCAGCAGTGGCACCACGCAAGGCGTGACGGCAATGGCCGAGGCCAGGATGCTGAGAATCGGCAGACGCTGCGCTTCGGGATAGACCTCCCTGACGACCAGCCGCGTGGTCACGGTACTGACGCAGCCACCGAGCGATTGCAACAGGCGGCCAAGGATGAACAGGGTGAACCCCTCGGCACTGGCCGCCAGCAAGGCGCCGACCATCGCCAGCACCAAGCCGCCCAGTTGCACGGCCCTGGGGCCGAATCGATCGGAAAGCAGCCCGGCCATGATCACCGAGACGGCATAGCCGACCATGTACACCACGAGCGTGTTCTGCACGCTCGCCACCCCCACATGGAGATCCTGGGCCAACCGCGCCGATGCCGGCACCATCACGCCCAGCCCGACCTGCGGCACCATGGCGGCGCTCAACAACGCCAGGGTCAACCAGGGCCTCCCGCTCGGTACACTCATGCCAGCTTCACCTGTTCGTAGTGCGGGGCCAGCAACGCGGGCAAAAGGCGCTCGATCTGGCGGCTGATCATCGGCAGCGAACTGGTGTAGTAGTGATTGCCCGATGCCAACTGACCCAGTGCGAAGAGCTGGCTGCTCGGCTGACCGTAGCGGTCGATGACCCGGTGTGACCCGAACTCAACCTTGATGCCACCGAACGGGTGCATCTGGGCCACGCCGTTGCCGACCATGGCGCCGACCAGCGCCTCGCCAACCTTGCCGATTCCGCCGGTCTCGGAACGGGTGGCGTTGATTACCCAATCCACCTGCTCCGTGCCGCCACCGTGCATCAGCCTGAAGCTGCGTTCATCCACCGGCTGTACCGTTTCGAGGCCACCCCGGATGGAAAGCTGACCCGACTCGAGCAACTGCAGCAACTTGGCCGCGGTCTGCGGCGGCATCGGGTTGCACAGACTCATGAACACGCAATGGTGATTGCCCAGATAGGCGCGTCGGTCGGCATCGCTGAGGCTGTCCCAAGCCTGCTCGATGTAGTCCTTGCTCATGTCCACCAGCACCGGCAGCCACTTCGCGCCCGCCTGCGCCGCCGCGAGGTGCCGAACCAGGCGCGCCCTGGCGCACTGCACGGGCGCCAGCTCCTCGCTCAAGCCGTCCATGTCCACACCCTGGGCGCGCAATTCGTCCGCGACGATCCGCAGCCAGTCCTGCCAGGCGATATTGCCGGCCACATCGCGTTTGCCGGCCATCAGCTCGGGGCTCAGGACCCGGTACTGGAAATCGTGGTGTGGCATCCGCACGGCGGGCAGCAAACCATTTCTCGACAGCATGCTGATCGGGCCCTGATGGCCTTGCGCGGCGAGGGCCAGCACGGCGTCCACCGCCGACAGACTGGTGCCGATGATCGCCACGTGATCGTGACTGCCGATGCCGGCAAAGCGGGTCCACATCGGGTAGGGGTTGCCAATGTAGCGAGGCATGCAACCAAGGCCGAACAGATCATGGGGTTCTGCGGTACCGATACACACCGCGACGCGGTCGAAGCTGCGCGCCGGGCCTCCGGCAGTGCCCACCAATACCCCCTCGGCGGTCACCGACAGGCTCGTTGCCCTGGCCGCGACCACCTGGATCGGCTGCCCCCGCCGGCGCGCATTGCCAAGCTGCTGGGCGAAGCACTCCGACAGGTACTGACCAAAGTAGCGTCGCGGCAGGAATTCCTGGCTGGCCAGTTCCTCGCCATGGTGCGCCTTGAGCCAGTCGACGAAGTGCCCGGGATCCTGGCGCTTGATCGACATGAAACACGCCTGACGGTTGAGCAGGCCGTAATCGCCATCGTGCTGGTAGGCCCTGCCCGGGCCGATGCGTGGATCGGCTTCGTACACCGTGATCGCCACATCCAGCCCCTCTTTGCGCGCATGCAGTTCGATGGCGTCTATCAGCGTGATCGCCGTCGCCCCCCCACCGATGATCGCGACTCGCAGCGACGCGTGGCCGCGCTGCGACACCGATGGGACAGGCAACAACTGCAGAACCGTCATGACTCGTTGACTCCTTCAAAGAATGAATACCGGTTCCGTCTGCGCCCGAAACGCACGCGCAGCAGAACCGGGCGCGCTTCTTTGCGCACCGCAACAAATTGTTACGTGCGTTGAGCTTAGGGACTGCGCTGGATACCATGAAGGTCCATTAAGCCCTTCTGCATGTGGACCACTTATGGCCAGAGGCAAACAACCCCTTGCCCTTGACCTTGCCCTGCCGTTCGAACTGTCCGCCAAACCGTCGGCCCGCAAGCACCAACTGCTCTATGCCTTCCTGCAAGATCTGCTCGCCTGTGGCCATCTGGCGCCCGGCACACGTCTGCCCTCCACCCGCACCCTCGCCCAGCGCTGGGGGGTGGCGCGGGGCACCGTCGAGCTGGTTTTCGAGCAACTCGCTCTGGAAGGCTGCATCCTGCGCCGACAAGGCGCGGGCTCGGTGGTCGCACCGCTGCGTCCCGACACGCTGATCGCGGCCAACGACCAAGGCCTGGCCACGCTCCCGTGTCCCCGCGAGCCCGTGCCTTGCGCCAGCCCTGCCTCCATGCCCGAGGTCCGACTGCAGACGGGCGTCCCGTTCATCGCCCGACTGGCCGACCCGACATTACTCGAACAGCGTCACCTGCAACTGGCCGCCGATGCCCTTGCCGCGATCACCGAGAGTGCTCCGCACGCGGGCGATGCGTCGCTGCGCAAGGCTATCGCGACGCACATCCGCCTTTACCGCGGCATCGAGTGCGACGTCGAGGATATCGTCGTGACCCAGGGCATTCGCCACACGCTGCACTTCATCAGCCAGTGGCTGGAAAAGGACGACGCCATCGCCCTGGAGGACCCGGGCTACTCCTGGGCCGCACGCATGTTCGAACAGACCGGCAGGCGGGTGATCTGCGTCGCCGTCGACCAGGCAGGCCTGGATGCCGAACAACTGGCCAGGCACGACAACGTCCGCGCAGTGCATACCACTCCTGCGCACCAGGCTCCACTGGGCATCTGCATGAGCGTCCAGCGACGCCAGGCGCTGCTGGCCTGGGCGCAGGCCCGCGATGCCTACATCGTCGAGGATGACTATGACAGCGAATACAACTATGCCTGCGCGCCCCTGCCGGCGATCAAGGCGCTCGACCAGCAAGACCGGGTGCTGTTCTGCGGCAGCTTCAACAAGACCTTGTTCAGCGGGCTGAGGCTGGGCTTCGCGGTGGTGCCGCGAACCTTGCGCGCACGGTTCATCGACTGGCTGGCGGCAACGGGACAGACGCCGGGGATCATCGCCCAGCGGACGGTGCGCCAGTACCTGGTGCATGGCCACTATGAACGGCACCTGCGCATTGCCAGGCAGACCTACCAACGCCGCCGGGACCTGCTGCTCGAGCGTCTCGCGGCAGAGCCAGGCATGACCGTAAGCGGCGAGCAATCCGGCCTGCACTTCGTCCTTTGGTTGCCCGACGGCGTCAGTGAGCAGGCGTTCTGCGAGCGAGCCCGGCAACGCGGGCTGGTGTTGCAGCCAATCGGCCTGTTCTGCCGCAAGCACACCTGGCCCGCCGGCGTGCTGATCGGTTATGCAGCGCTCACCGATGAGCAAATCGAAGCAGCGGCACAGGTGCTGGTAGAGGTCTATCGGGCATCACTGCCCAGATAGCTGATGCGGTTGACGTACCAGGTCGCCTCCCCCGTGGGCGTATGCACCACTACCTCGTCGCCCTCCTCCTTCTTGAGCAACGCCCGGGCCATGGGCGAGTCGATGGAGATGTAGTCGTTGCGTCCGTGGATCTCGTCATAGCCGACGATGCGAAAGCGCAACTGCTCGCCGTCGTCGTTCTCGATGTCCACCCAGGCGCCGAAGAATACTTTGCCCTCTTGCTGGGGCGAGTACTCGACCACCTTGACGTCTTCCAGGCGCTTGCGCAGGTAACGCACGCGGCGGTCGATCTCGCGCAGCAGCTTCTTGTTGTACTGGTAGTCGGCGTTCTCGCTGCGGTCGCCCAGCGAGGCGGCCCAGGTGACCTTCTGGGTGATTTCCGGGCGATAGACCCGCCACAGATGATCGAGCTCCTTTTTCAGGGCTGCGTGGCCTTCGGTGGTGATGATGTTGGTGCTCAACGACTGTCTCCTCAGCGCATCCACAGCAGGCGCAAGGCGCCCACCGAGAGACCGAGCTTAACGAAAAACGCCTGGCCGCGACACGCCGCTCAACGGCGGGTGATCAGCCCCTGGCGGGCGATGCGGGTGAGCTGGCCGATGACCTCGTCGGCATCCTGCGCTGCGGGGGCTTGGATCACCGCCAGGTCGAAGCGGTCGTCACCGTACTGGTCGAGCCGGTCACAGCTGTCGGAGAACTGGATGAGGAAGGCACAGGCCTGGCCCTTGCGCCGGGAGAAACCGTCGAGATTGCGCAAAAGCGTGGGTTGATGCTCGCCGCCGAGCAGAATGCGCGGGGTTCGGGAAACCTGGTTCTTGGCCAGGGGGGTCAAACAAACACTGGTACGTGGGCAACTCATGGAGTGTCTCTCCGCCTCGCTGTTCCCGCTGGGCAGCGGTGGGAGGCGTCACCGAACCAGCGCTTTAGCGGTATTTCGGAAGACCCGCCGGGGCCTCTCCTGCGCCCCGCAAGTAGCTGTTTAAATCGGCGCAATCGGTATGCTAGAGGGACACGCCGCAAGTTACAAGCTGCAAGTCGATCACTTTGACCACTTGCAGCTTGAGGCGTGAAGCTTGCAGCTTTATTTCAGCGTGCGATCAGTCGGTCCAGCGACAGGCGGCCCGCGCCTTCGATCAGCACCGCCACGGTACCGGCCAGCAGCGCCAGGGCGAATTCATAACCGTTGTTGGACATGAACAGCCCGTTGCCGATATGCACCGAGAAGATCGCCACGACCAGGGTCACGCTTAGCGCCAGCGCAGCCGGGCGGGCCAAAAGGCCGACCACCAGCGCCAGGCCGCCAAAGAACTCGGCGCTACCGGACAGCAGGGCCATGAGGTAGCCCGGAGCCAGGCCGATGCTTTCCATCCACTGGCCGGTGCCTTCCAGGCCGTAGCCACCGAACAGGCCGAAGAGTTTCTGCGCGCCGTGGGCCATGAAGATGACGCCGACCAGGATGCGCACGACGCTCAGGCCATAACCGGCGTGGGTGCTGAAAAGTGCTTTCAGGGAGTTGTTCATGAGGTGCTTCCTTGTTTGAGCAGGTGTGTGTTGGATGGGCGCCATCATAATCAAATCATCAAATAAGAAAATCGCAATAATCGCGTAAAACATATCGGATAATTAGATTTAATTAACGCTTGGCCACCCGCTCCAGGGAGGCGCGCTCGCGGTTGAACGCGAGGTAGTACTTGTTGACGCTGTTGACGAAGTTCACCGGCCCCATACCCACCTGCTCCATGGCGATGCGCTCGGTCTGGAAGAACCACTGGTTGCCATTGAGCCCGCGCCGCCGGGCTTCGGCGCGCATGGCCTGAACCCGCTCCGGCCCGAGATTGTAGGCGGCCAGGATGAACGCCATGCGCTCGCGCTCGTTGAGCTGGGGGCTGGCGAAGAACTTGCGGCGGATCAGCGCCAGGTAGCGGGCGCTGGCCTGGACGTTGCCATCCACCGTGGCAGTGTTGCTCACGCCTACCCGCTGGGCCGCCGACGGCGTGATCTGCATCAGCCCGTGGGCACCGCCGGTGCCGCGCGCCTTGGGATCGAGGGTGGACTCCTTGAACGCCAGGGCGGCCAGGTTGAGCCAGTCGAATTGCTGGTCGCTGCCATGCTTCTGCAGCACCGGGCGCAACGAGGCCAGACGTTGGCGGTCCTGGCGGGCCAATGGATTGTGTACCCGGTACTGACGCCGATAGATGCGCTCGAACGCCGCGTCCTGGTTGTCGGGCGCGCGGTAGGTGGCCAGGAAGCGGTCCACCGCCGTGCGCAACATCGGCGCATCCTTGCGCAGATACCAGCGCATGGCCTGGGGTGTAGCCAACTGCAGCTTGCTGTCGACCCGCAGGCGCGGCATCACTCGCGCCCAGCGCTGGGCGATCGGACGCTCCACCACGGTCAGCGGGTAGATGCCGGCCTGGACCATCTCCAGCACATCCTCCACCGCCAGCGTTGGGTCGACCCACTCCACCTTGATCGGTGCTCGCTTGCGCAGCGCCAGCTGCTGGTTGATCGCCTCGATCGCCGGCCCCGCCGCACTGGCGGTGGTCAGGGCGATGGTGCGCCCGGACAACTGCTCGGCGCGGTTGTAGCCGCGCTCGCCCTTGCGCCCGACCAGTTGCAGGGGAACCTGGTCGAGGACCGGGGCACTGGCATCGATACCACGCACCACGCCAGGGTCGAGCAACTCACCGGGCGCGGCAAGATCGCCCTCGCCGCGCTGCAGCGCGGCGAGCAACTGTTCCTTGGCCCGGGGAATGATCTGCAGGGTGATTTCCTGGCCGTCGGCGACCCGGGCATTGAGGGCGTGCTCCAGGGCACGCAGGCGGTAGTACTCGATCCCGACCGGTTCACCCTTTACCTCGCCAGAGCTGTTGCGGCTCTGGTTGACCAGCACCCGCAACACCTTGCTCGCGCGGATCTGCGCCAGGTCACGCGCCTGGCTGGCCGGCACATGCTGCTGCGGCCCGGCTTCGCCGGCAGCTACCGGCCCGGCGGCCAGCAGTCCGGACAGCAACAGGCAAGTCAAAAAGGTTCGCAACATGGGGATAAGGGTCCGAGAGCGGTTGGCGGGCACCATGTGCTGTGATCGATCGGTGATAAATGACCGCAACAGACCACGGCAAACGTTTGAAGTTCTTGGTTTTTTCTCGACATCCCGGTTTTTGCTATGCTGGCCGCCCCGCGGCACGAGGTAGCACCATGCAACTGATCGATATCGGCGTCAACCTGACCAACAGCAGTTTCCGCGACCAGCAGGCGGCCGTCGTCGAGCGTGCCGTGCAAGCCGGCGTGGCGCAGATGGTCGTCACCGGCACCAGCCTGGATGTCAGCACCGAGGCGCTGGAACTGTGCCAGCAACTGGACGAACCCGGCCAGCGCCTGTTCTGCACCGCCGGCGTACACCCTCATGACGCCAGCCACTGGACCAACGCCAGCGAACGCCAACTGCGCGAACTGCTTGCCCAGCCACGGGCCGTGGCAGTGGGCGAATGTGGCCTGGACTTCAACCGCGACTTTTCCCCGCGCCCCGCCCAGGAAACGGCCTTTGAGGCGCAGTTGGCGCTGGCTGTCGAGTTGCGCCTGCCGGTATTCATCCACGAGCGCGAGGCCAGTGAACGCCTGCTGGCGATCCTCAAGGACTACCGTGACCACCTGAGCGCCGCAGTGGTGCATTGCTTCACCGGTGAGCGCGAGGCGCTGTTCGCCTACCTGGACATGGACCTGCATATCGGCATCACCGGCTGGATCTGCGACGAACGCCGTGGCACCCACCTGCATGCTCTGGTCGGCAACATCCCCCAAGGCCGCCTGATGCTGGAAAGCGATGCCCCCTATCTGCTGCCGCGAAGCCTCAGGCCCAAGCCGAAGAACGGTCGCAACGAACCTGCGTTCCTGCCAGAGGTGCTGCGCGAGGTGGCGCTGCACCGCGGTGAAACGGTGCAGCACACCGCCGCCCACACCAGCGCCTGCGCCCGCACGTTCTTCGCTCTGCCCGAGATTTCTTGACACATATCAACGAGGGCCCTGGCCTTGGCGGGCACAATGATGGCACCTTGCCAATAATGTTTCCGCCAATTCAGAGAAGACCTTCCATGGGTGCCTGGCTTAGCAACGTTTCCCTTAAATACAAGTTCTGGGCCGTCAATGCGGTGGCCTTCGTCACCACACTGATGCTGGTGCTCTACGCGGTATACCTGGAGCAGCAGGCACGCGCCAGCGGCGCCCAGGCGCAAGCTCAAGCCCAGGCTGAACTGCTGGCGGCCTGGCCCGCCGGGCAGGCCCTGCCCACCCAGGCCAACCTGATCACCTGGCGCAATGGCCAGACTCCGCAATTCGCCGGTGAACCCCTCGAGGCCCTGCGCGATGGCCAGGGCTGGGTCGAGCTGCCTGGAGCCTGGCTCCTTGGCGACAACCCACTGCGCGGCGCCCAGGTACTGCGTCGGGACGACCAACAACTCGCCGTGATCGCCCAGTCGCCAAGCCTGCGCCAGGTCTATTTCGACCGTTTCAGCAACTACGCCGTGTGCGTGCTGATCCTGATGCTGGCGATGCTGTGCGCCTCGCAGCTGCTGATCCGCTTCCTGCTCAGCCAGCTCAACACCCTCAAAGACGTGATGCTGCATGTGGAGAAGACCGGCGACCTCTCGGCCCGAGTGCCGCTGGCCTGCGGCGACGAGGTCGGGCAGATGGCTGGGGCCTTCAACGCCATGCAGACTACCTACCACCGCGTGGTCAGCACCGTGGCGCGCACCGCCGCGCAGCTGGACTCCGGCGCCGCGCGCCTGGCCGGCAGCATGGACGAGGTGCGCCACGGCATGATCGGCCAGCAGAGCGAGACCGACCAGGCGGCCACCGCGATCAACGAGATGACCGCCACGGTGCATCATATCGCCCAGCACGCCGGCGCCACCCGCGACCTGTCGCAGACCGCCGACACCCTGGCCGGCAGCGGCCAGGCCGTGGTCAGCCGCGTGCAGGACTCGATTGCCGGGCTGTCCAGCGGTGTGCAGCAGACTGCCGAGATGATCCGCCAACTGGCTGACGACAGCCAGAAGATCAATGGCGTGGTGGGGGTCATCCACAGCATCGCCGAACAAACCAACCTGCTTGCCCTCAACGCCGCCATCGAGGCCGCCCGGGCCGGCGATCTGGGCCGCGGCTTCGCCGTGGTCGCCGACGAAGTGCGCAACCTGGCCAAGCGCGTGCAGACCTCCACCGACGAAATCACCACCATGGTCGCCGACCTGCAGGCCGGCACCCGCGACGCAGTGGATTTCATGCAGGAAAGCTCGTACAAGGCCGACGATTGCGTCAAGCAGGCGCGCGAGGCCGGCGAGGCCCTGGCCGAGATCACCAGCGCGGTGGCGCAGATGCGCGAAAGCAACACCCAGATCGCCGTGGCCGCCGAGCAGCAGAGCCAGGTAGCCGAGGAGATGAACCGCGCCGTCGTCAGCATCCGCGACGTGACCGAAGAGACCGTGCAGCAGACCGTGGGTTCGGCCACCACCAGCAGTGAGCTGGCGACTCTCGCTGGCGAGCTGAACAAGGCCATCGGCCAGCTCAAGCTCTGACCCTCACTGGCTATGGTCGCCATAGCCAGCCTCGATTGGCCCCCGCTCGGGGGCCGCACTAAGCTTTGGACAGGCCCCTGAGGATCCGTCCATGAGCAAACGACTGCCCAACCTGCCCGCCTGGCAATGGCGCGGCTACCACCACAATCACCGCCATCCCACCAACCTGGTGCTGCATTTGATCGCCGTGCCGCTGTTCATCCTGGGCGCGCTGCTGGTGTTGTCGGGGCTGTTCGCGCTGGACCTGTCGCAGATCGCCGTGGGCGTCATCGCGTTGGTCGCCGGGCTCGGCCTGCAACGCCAGGGGCATCGCCTGGAAGCCGAACAACCCGAGCCCTTCACTGATCGCAGGGACGCCATGCAACGCCTGCTCACCGAACAGTTCATCACCTTCCCGCGCTTCGTGCTGAGCGGTGCCTGGTGGCGGGCCTGGCGCGAGCGGCACAAGCATCGCCACTGACCGAAAACATCGCGGGGCAAGCCCACTCCCACAAGCGCCATTGAACGGCGTGGGAGCGGGCTTGCCCCGCAATTGACTTGATGAAGATGCCTCAGGCGAATACGGTCACCGTCTGCCGGCTCAACGCCAGCAACTCCCCTTCGGCCGTCCACAACGCAGCGGCCGCATGCCCATAGCCATCCCGGGCATACTCGGTCTCGACGACATAGCGGCACCAGTCGAGCGTCGACAGCGTCGGCGTGGGCTGCACGAATTCGATGGTCCAGGTCAACGTGCTGCCTGCGGCAGGTTGCTTGAGATAGGGCAGCAGGCTCGGCGGCCAGGCATCGACCAGTGCCAGCAGGTGCGCCACCTCCACAGGGCCCTCGGCGACATCACGCAGGCGTACCCACCCGCCCATATGGCGCGAGTCGTTGCCACTGAACGGAAGGCCGCCCACCGCCCAGCGAAACGCCACGTGCTGCATGAACTCCGGTGTAATGCCCTTGATGAAGGGCAGCTCCGGTGCCGCCTCCTGCAGCGGCTTCATCTGCATCGCGGCTGGCGCCTCGACCGCCACCACGGAAGGACGACCGGCACCGAAACTGCCCTGCACCAGGGTCACCACCTGGCCATCCTGCATGGCGCGTCCGAGCAAGGTACTGACTGCCTTGCCCTCGCGCAGCACCTCCACCTCCAGGCTGATCGGCACATCCGGCGCCGCCGGGCCGACGAAGGTGATGGCCAGCGAACGCACCGGGCGGTTGTCGCCGAGCTTCTGGCGCATCGCTTCGTGCATCATCGCCGCCATCAGGCCGCCGAACACCGCCCGCCCCTGGGCCCAGCCAGCCGGCACGCTGACCGCCTCGGGGTGAGCGCGCGCGGCTGTCAGCAATTCTGTGAAGTTCATGTGCCAGGGCTCCTGCGCGAAAAGAACCGATAGTAACCAGCGATCACGCCAGCCACAGCCCGCATTTCGGTCATTTGCCGGGACTAACGGCGCGCCAGGGCTTTTTGCAATGCCTCGAGAGTCAGATCCGAGCGCCCCTCGGCAGCATGCAGCTCATGCTCCCAGGCCACCTTGCAGCCCGCCAGGTCGCTGTGCTCACGCACCTGCAGCAACCACTGCACGCGGTCATGCCAGTCGCCAAGATCGCCTTGCGCCTTCTTCAACAGACGCTGCAGCTTCCTGCTGGCATGCTCGAGTTGGGGGTAGGCCTCGTCCCCATAGCGAACGCGCTTGATCAGCAGGCGCAGACGATGCCGATCATGGGCCGGATCATCCAGCGCTCTGGCCAGCTTGCGCCATTGCTTCTCCAAGCGCTTGTCGATGCGCCTGCGCAGGCCTTGCACCAACCCTTCACGCTCGGCAGCACGCAAAAACACCGGGAAGGCATCAAGAATCGCCAGCACCCGAGCGAGCTGGGCACTGGCCGCGACACCAGCGTAGGTCCGCGCCCTTCCCTCCTGGCGGCGCTCGCCGGCCTGCACATGACCACGCCCGAGCAGTTGCGCGGCCAGCACTTCACGATCTCGCAACGGCGTGGTGAGCGTACCCAGTGACTGCGCCGCCTGCTCCAGTTGCTCGACACCCGGCAAGTCACGCAAGGGCCGCAACAGACTGCGCAACCGGCGCAGGGTGGTGCGCAGGTCGTGCAGCGCCTCGCTGTCGGTGTCGACGGCGAGGCGCTCGCGACAGGCCAGTATCGCCACCTGCACAGCCAAGACCCTGGAAACCACATGGTCGATCATGCTCGGCATGTGACGCTCCTCACTCAACGCCCGGCGCGGGACTCACGAATGTAGAAACGCGCCTTCTCGGCCTTGCGGGTGCAACCTTCGAAGCCTTCGAATTGCTGCTGGGTCTTGGCACCGGTCAGCAGCGACAACGCCTTGGAATAGCTCACGGTGCCGGCAAAGCCTTCGGCCTTGGCCAGGTCCAGTTCCTTCCAGGCGGCATCGAGCTGGGTCGCGCAACTGTCGCGATAGGCCGTCTTGCCCGCGCAGCCGGCCAGGGCCAGGGCCATCAGAGGAAGGGTGATCCAGGCTTTCATCGGTAATACCTCGAGGGTGAAAAACTAAGGTGGCCGTTCGACGGCAAAGCAAACGAAAAGTGCCCTGCTCAGCGTAGTCCAGCACGGGCTACATTGAAGCACAGGTGGCAATGGGTGCATTGTTGGACCATGGTGGCACAGTTGCGGGGGGAACAGGTCATGGGCAAACGCGTGGCATTGGTGCTGGGCTCCGGCGGCGCCCGGGGGTACGCGCACATCGGAGTGATCGAAGAGATCGAACGGCGCGGTTACGAGATTGCCTGCATTGCGGGCTGCTCCATGGGCGCAGTCATCGGCGGCATCTATGCTGCCGGCAAGCTCGACGAGTACCGCAGCTGGATCGAGAGCCTGGACTACCTGGACGTGCTGCGCCTGGTCGATGTCAGCTTTCGCCTCGGCGCCATCCGCGGCGACAAGGTGTTTGGCCAGATCCGCAAGATCGTCGGTGAAATCAATATCGAGCAGTTACGCATTCCCTACACTGCGGTCGCCACCGACCTGACCAACCAGCAGGAAATTTGGTTCCAGGAGGGCTGCCTGCACCAGGCCATGCGTGCGTCGGCGGCCATCCCCAGCCTGTTCACCCCGGTCGTGCAAGGCAACCGCATGCTGGTCGATGGCGGCATTCTCAATCCGCTGCCGATCGTACCGGTGGTGTCCAGCCACTGCGACCTGATCATCGCCGTCAACCTCAACGCTACCAACCAGAAACAGTACCAACTGCCGGTCATCGAGCGCCCGGCGGCGTTCAAGATGCGCTTCGATGCCTTGATCAGTTCGCTCGGCTCGCGCCTGCCGTTTCGCCGCAAGCCGGCCGAGCAACTGATCCGCCTGGAACAGGAAATCACTGCCGAGGGGCTGGCCAGCCCTAACCCCTGGCTCGGCGAAAGCGCCGCCCCCGAGAACCAGCAACCGGCTGCCGCACCGCAGAGCGAGGGGGCACCGAAATCGGCCACCGGCTCGTTCATCGTCGACAACGTCGGCCCGGCATCCTTACTGGATCTGATCAACCAGAGCTTCGAAGTGATGCAGACATCATTGGCGCAGTACAAGATCGCCGGGTATCCGCCGGATGTGCTGATCAACGTTCCCAAGCGGGTATGCCGCTTCTTCGAGTTCTACAAGGCGCCGGAGCTGATCGCCCTGGGGCGGGAGATTGCCCGGGACACGCTGGACAATCATGAGGGGGTCCGGCGCTCCTGAGGCCATCGCGATGGCGCCATCAAGCACAAAAACGAAACAGGCCGCATTAAGCGGCCTGTTTCGCGATCAGCGCACGACTCAGTAGCGGGTGATGTCGGCACTGCCTTCAAGCAACTTGCGATAGGCCGCGAAGTCCTGCGACCCAGCACGCGATGCGAGGTAGCGACGGATCTGCGCCTTCTCTTCATCGGTAGCGGCAGCACCTTCGTTGACGCCCTTCAGTTGCAGGACCACCAGGCTGCCATCGCCCAGGACCACGCTGCCGTAGACCGGCTTGCCCTTGGCTGCTGGCTTGCCGAGGCGGAACACCGCTTGCAGCTCAGCCGGATCGATGCCGTCCTGGCCACGGGTAGCCGCTTCATGGAGCTTCCAGCCCTGGCCTTCGGCCTTGACCGAGCCATCGCGCAGACCGGCGATCAGTTTGTCGGCCTTGGCCTTGAGCTCGGCAATCGCCTTCTCCTTGGCCAGGTGCTCGCTGATGTTCTTGGCCACGGCCTCCAACGGCAGCTGCTCGGGCTTGCGGTGCTCCTTGACGCGCACGACCACCACGGTTTCCGGGTCAAGTTCGATGGCGTTGCTGTTGGCGCCCTCTTCCAGCACCTGCTCGCTGAACGCGGCCTGGATCACCGCACGGTTGGCAGTGATGCCTTCACCACCCTCGCGACCGAAGGCGGCAGAGGTGTGTACCTTCAGGCCCAGGTCCTGGGCCGGCTGGGCCAGGTCGGAGGCTTCGAAGGCGGTGTCCTCGAGCTGCTTGGTGGCCTCGACGAAGCGCTGCTCCACCTGCTGGGTCTTCAGCTCATGGGTCAGCTTGTCCTTCAGGCTGGCGAAACTAGGTACGTCCGGCGCCTGCACGCCCAGCAGCTTGATCAGGTGGTAGCCGAACTCGGTACGCACCGGTGCGGAGACCTGGTCCTTGTTCAGCTTGTACAGGGCGTCCTCGAAGGCCGGATCGTACACGCCAGGGCCGGCGAAGCCGAGATCACCACCGGTGTTGGCCGAGCCCGGGTCCTGGGAGAATTCCTTGGCCAGTTTGGCGAAGTCCTCACCCTTGTCCAGGCGCTGCTGGATCTCTTCGATGCGGGCCTTGGCCTTGGCATCGTCGGTCTTGCCGTTGACCTCGATCAGGATGTGCGCGGCATGGCGTTGCTCGCCCAGATTGGCGATTTCCTTCTCGTACAGAGCCTTGAGCTCGCCGTCGTCGACCTTGACCTGGTCGAAGAAGGCCGACTTCTTCAGCTCCAGGTAATCGATGACCACTTGATCCGGGGTCATGAATTCCTTGGCGTGCTGGTCGTAGTGCGCCTTGATCTCGTCATCGCTCACCTTGACCGCAGCCGGGTCGGCCTTGAAGGTCTGGGAAGCGAAATCACGGGTCTGCTTCTCGAGGCGGGCGAAGGCCTCGACCTGCTTGTCGGTGACGAAGCTGCTCCCGGCAAGGCCGGTGCGCAGTTGGCCGATGAGCATTTCCTGGGCAAGCATCTCGCGGAACTGCATGCGACCGTAGCCCATCTGGCGGATGACCGAGTCGAAGCGCTCGGCGCTGAACTTGCCATCGACCTGGAATTCAGGCGTCTGCAGGATCAGCTGATCCAGCGCAGCCTCGGAAAAAGCGAACTTGGCGTCTTCGGCACCCTGCAACAGCAGTTTGCGATCGATCAGCCCCTTGAGCGCGGCTTCGCGCAGCATCTTCTCGTCCAGCAGCGCAGGGTCGAAGTCCTTGCCCAACTGTTGCATCAGCTGGCGGCGCTGCATGTCCACGGCCTGGCTCAGCTCGTTCTGGCTGATGGTCTGGCCGTTCACCTTGGCGGCGTCCTGGCTATGGCTGGCGGCCTGGAAAATGGCCTCGAAACCGGTCAACGCCATCAGTACGACGATGAGGCCGATGATGGTCTTGGCAATCCAACCTTGTGAATTGTCCCTGATATTCTGCAGCATGCGTCCCCCAGAAACGGCTGTACCACTGCGTCGACAACCGCGGAGCGTGGGTAGAATCCTGATAGAAGAAAGGCGCATCCAGTGGATGCGCCTTTTCGAAGCGAGCGTGCCAGCGGGAACGTTTGCGACCCGCCGTCACGCGGTCGGCCCTGGCGACGCCCGGGCCGGCTGAAAGACGACTTAGTTGACGGCGTCTTTCAGGCCCTTGCCAGCTTTGAAGCCAGGAACCTTGGCGGCAGCGATCTTGATCGCCTTGCCGGTTTGCGGGTTACGGCCGGTGCGCTCTGCGCGCTCCTTGACCGAGAAGGTACCGAAGCCAACCAGGACGACATCGTCACCGGCTTTCAGGGCGCCTTGAACGGATTCGATCACTGCGTCCAGCGCACGGCCGGCTACAGCTTTCGGGATGTCAGCGGATGCGGCGATAGCGTCAATCAGTTCCGACTTGTTCACTCTAAGTCCCCTTATTTCTCTATTGAGTTTGTTTCTAAGTATGTAATGAAAAGCTTATGAAACGAGCGCTGGGTGGCCTGTTGACACTGGCGTGCCGCTTTATAGCAAGGGGCCGAAAATGCTGTCAACCAAAGCCCCCCAGCGAAATACGTACTAGTGCGTGCTGATTCTTTCCTTAGCATCGCCGTCGCGCTTTTCATCTTTCGCGACAATCTCCGGAGCCACATCTGGCAAGGGCTCCGGGGCGTATTGCAGCGCAATTTGGAGGACTTCGTCAATCCATTTGACCGGTTTGATCTGAAGATCCTGTTTGATGTTTTCCGGAATCTCCTTCAAGTCGCGAACATTCTCTTCTGGAATGATCACCGTCTTGATCCCACCACGGTGTGCCGCCAGCAGTTTTTCCTTCAGCCCACCAATGGCCAGGACCTGGCCACGCAGGGTGATCTCACCGGTCATCGCCACGTCGGCGCGCACCGGGATCTGGGTCAGGGCCGACACCAGCGCGGTACACATGCCGATACCGGCGCTAGGGCCATCCTTGGGCGTGGCGCCTTCCGGCATATGGATGTGAACATCGCGCTTTTCGTGGAAATCTGCAGCGATCCCCAGGCTTTGAGCACGACTGCGCACCACAGTCTGCGCAGCGGTGATCGACTCGACCATGACATCGCCGAGCGAGCCGGTCTTGATCAACTGCCCCTTGCCAGGAATGACCACAGCCTCGATGGTCAGCAGTTCACCGCCCACCTGAGTCCAGGCCAGACCCGTGACCTGACCGATCTGGTCTTGCTGCTCAGCCAGGCCGTAGCGGAACTTGCGCACGCCCAGCAATTGCTCGAGCTGCTCGCCGGTCACCTTGACCTTCACCTGCTTGGCGCCGGTGTGCTCCTTGACCACCTTGCGGCAGACCTTGGCGATCTGGCGCTCCAGGCCACGCACACCGGCCTCGCGGGTGTAGTAGCGAATGATGTCGCGGATGGCCGACACATCGACCTCCAGCTCGTCCTTCTTCAAACCATTGGCCTTGACCTGCTTGGGCACCAGGTACTTGACCGCGATGTTGATCTTCTCGTCCTCGGTGTAGCCCGGCAGGCGGATGACTTCCATGCGGTCGAGCAGCGCCGGCGGGATGTTCATCGAGTTCGAGGTGCATAGGAACATCACGTCCGAGAGGTCGTAGTCGACCTCCAGGTAGTGGTCGTTGAAATTGTGGTTCTGCTCGGGGTCGAGCACCTCAAGCAGCGCCGAGGCCGGGTCACCGCGCATGTCGCTGCCCATCTTGTCGATCTCGTCGAGCAGGAATAGCGGGTTGCGTACACCCACCTTGGTCATTTTCTGAATCAGACGACCGGGCATCGAACCGATGTAGGTGCGACGATGGCCACGGATCTCAGCCTCGTCACGCACCCCACCCAGGGCCATGCGCACAAACTTGCGATTGGTGGCGGCGGCGATCGACTCGGCCAGCGAGGTCTTGCCCACACCGGGTGGACCTACCAGGCACAGCACCGGGCCACGGATTTTCTTCACCCGCTTCTGTACAGCGAGGTACTCGAGGATGCGCTCCTTGACCTCTTCCAGACCGTAGTGGTCCGCGTCGAGGATCTCCTCGGCCTTGGTCAGATCCAGGCGCACTTTGCTCTGGGCCTTCCACGGCACCTGCACCAGCCAGTCGAGATACGAACGCACCACGGTGGCCTCGGCCGACATCGGCGACATCTGCTTGAGCTTGTTCAGCTCGGCCTGGGCCTTGGCCAGGGCATCCTTGGGCAGGCCAGCGGCATCGATGCGCTTTTTCAGCTCCTCGACTTCGTTGTGCCCTTCGTCGCCATCGCCAAGCTCCTTCTGAATGGCCTTCATCTGCTCATTCAGGTAGTACTCGCGCTGACTGCGCTCCATCTGCTTCTTCACACGACCGCGAATGCGCTTCTCGACCTGCAGCAGGTCGATCTCGGCATCAAGCAGCGCCAGCACGTGTTCGACGCGCGCCTGCAAGTCGACGATTTCGAGGATTTCCTGCTTCTGCTCGATCTTCAATGCCATGTGCGCGGCCATGGTATCGACCAGGCGCCCAGGCTCTTCGATGCTGTTGAGCGAGGACAACACTTCGGCCGGGACTTTCTTGCCCAGTTGCACGTATTGCTCGAACTGCGACAGCAAGGTGCGCACGAAGACCTCGGACTCGCGCTCGGCGGTCTCGACTTCATCGATCAGGCTGACTTCGGCACGGATATGGCCATCGACTTCGTTGAAGCGCTCGACAGCGCCACGCTGCTCGCCCTCGACCAGCACCTTGACGGTGCCATCGGGCAGCTTGAGCAGTTGCAGAACGGTGGCGACGGTGCCCACGCGATACAGGGCGTCTTCACCCGGATCGTCGTCGGCAGGATTCTTCTGGGCCAGCAGGAGGATCTGCTTCTCGCCCGTCATCGCGGCCTCGAGGGCCTCGATGGACTTCTCACGCCCCACGAACAGTGGGATGACCATGTGCGGATAGACGACAACGTCGCGCAATGGCAAAAGAGGCAAGTCGAGGGTGGTCTTCATGATTTCGCCTCTACAGCGGCCATGTGGCCGGAAACCGTTGGAAATGGTGCTTGGGGCTAATGTGGGGGCAGCCCTGGGAAATTACAAGCGCCCAGGCCATGAAATGCAAAAAGGGGCCAAAAAGGCCCCTTCCTGTTGCTATCCCGTTCCCGATCAGGCGTCGGGAGCGGCCTTGGCTTGCGGCTCGCTGTTCTCGTAGATCAGCAGCGGCTGCGAAGAGCCTTCGATGACGCTTTCGTCGATCACCACCTTGCTGACATCCTTCTGCGAAGGAATCTCGTACATGGTGTCGAGCAGCACGCCCTCGAGGATCGAACGCAGGCCACGGGCGCCAGTCTTGCGCTCCAGGGCCTTGCGCGCAACGGCCTTGAGCGCATCGCTGCGGAACTCGAGGTCGACGCTTTCCATCTCGAACAGCTTGGCATATTGCTTGGTCAGCGCGTTCTTCGGCTCGGTGAGGATTTGCATCAGCGCAGCCTCGTCCAGCTCGTCCAACGTTGCCAGCACAGGCAGACGACCGACGAACTCAGGGATCAGACCGAACTTGACCAGATCGTCCGGCTCGACCTCACGCAGCGACTCACCGACCTTCTTGCCCTCTTCCTTGCTGCGCACTTCGGCGCTGAAACCGATGCCGCCCTTGGTGGAACGGTTCTGGATGACCTTTTCCAGGCCAGAGAACGCGCCACCGCAGATGAACAGGATGTTGCGGGTGTCGACCTGCAGGAACTCCTGTTGCGGGTGCTTGCGACCGCCTTGCGGCGGCACCGAGGCCACCGTGCCCTCGATCAGCTTCAACAGCGCCTGCTGCACGCCCTCGCCCGAGACGTCACGGGTGATGGACGGGTTGTCCGACTTGCGCGAGATCTTGTCGATCTCGTCGATGTAGACAATGCCCATCTGGGCCTTTTCCACGTCGTAGTCGCACTTTTGCAGCAGTTTCTGAATGATGTTCTCGACGTCCTCACCAACATAACCGGCTTCGGTCAGGGTGGTGGCATCGGCAATGGTGAACGGTACGTTCAACAGGCGCGCGAGTGTCTCGGCCAGCAGCGTCTTGCCCGAGCCAGTCGGCCCGATCAGCAGGATGTTGCTCTTGCCCAGTTCGACTTCGTCGCCCTTCTTATCACGCTGGTTCAGGCGCTTATAGTGGTTGTACACCGCTACCGCCAGTACCTTTTTCGCGCGTTCCTGACCAATGACGTACTGGTCCAGGATACCGCTGATTTCTTTCGGCGAGGGTAGCTTGTGCGCGTTGCTCTCGGCCTGGGCTTCCTGCACCTCCTCACGGATGATGTCGTTGCACAGGTCGACGCACTCGTCGCAGATAAATACCGAGGGGCCGGCAATCAACTTGCGCACTTCGTGCTGGCTTTTGCCGCAGAAGGAGCAATAGAGCAATTTGCCGTTGTCCTCGCCGTTACGGGTGTCAGTCATTCGATCGATCCAATCCGGTAGGCTTGAAACACAAGATGAAGGCAATCGCTGGCTTTTTCAAGTCCGCGGATGGGTACGATCTGCACCCACCCGCTCTGGCGTATTGCTTCAGGATGCCAGTTGCCGCTTGTCGTATACCGAGTCGATCAGGCCGTACTCGGCCGCGCGCGCAGCGCTCATGAAGTTGTCACGCTCGGTGTCACGCTTGATGGTTTCCAGCGGCTGACCGGTGTGATGGGCCAGCAGCTCGTTAAGGCGCGCCTTGATGTTGAGGATTTCCTGGGCATGGATCTCGATGTCGGTCGCCTGACCCTGGAAACCACCCAACGGCTGGTGAATCATCACCCGCGAGTTGGGCAGGCAGTGACGCTTGCCAGCAGCACCGGCCGCGAGCAGGAACGCACCCATGCTGCAGGCCTGGCCGATGCAGATGGTCGAGACGTCCGGCTTGATGAACTGCATGGTGTCATAGATCGACATGCCAGCCGTCACGGAACCGCCTGGGGAGTTGATGTAAAGATGGATATCCTTGTCCGGGTTTTCCGCCTCAAGGAACAGCAGTTGCGCCACTACCAGGTTGGCCATGTAGTCCTCTACAGGGCCGACCAGGAAGATCACGCGCTCCTTCAGGAGGCGCGAATAGATGTCGTAGGCACGTTCGCCACGGGCGGACTGCTCGATAACCATCGGGACCAGGCCGCCCGCGGCCTGGATGTCAGAGCTCTGCTGAATATAAGAATTGCGGGACATGTCCTGCACTCACTCCCAAATAGTCATGGCTTGAATACGCACAAGCCAGCGCGAAGGCTGGCTTGTGGGGGTTTCCTACGAGAGTAGCCTGTTACTCAGCGTCGGCAGCTGCCTGTGCTGGTTTCACGGCTTCTTCGTACGAGACCGATTTGTCGGTCACAGTCGCTTTCTGCAGGACAGTATCTACAACTTGTTCTTCCAGTACAACCGAACGCACTTCGTTCAGTTGCTGGTCGTTCTTGTAGTACCAGGCGATGACCTGCTCAGGCTCTTGGTAAGCCGAGGCCATCTCTTCGATGACTTCGCGAACCTTGGCTTCGTCCGGCTTCAGGTCGAACTGCTTGACCACTTCGGCAACGATCAGGCCCAGGACCACACGGCGCTTGGCTTGCTCCTCGAACAGCTCGGCCGGCAGCTGGTCTGGCTTGATGTTGCCGCCGAACTGCTGAACGGCCTGCACGCGCAGACGGTTGACTTCGTTTTCCAGCAGGGCCTTAGGAACCTCGACCGGATTGGCGGCCAGCAGACCGTCCATGACCTGGTTCTTGACCTTGGTCTTGATGGCCTGGCGCAGTTCACGCTCCATGTTCTTGCGAACTTCGGCGCGGAAGCCTTCCAGAGTCGACTCCTTGATGCCGAACTGAGCGAAGAAGGCTTCGTTCAGCTCTGGCAGCACAGGGGCCGAAACGCTGTTGACGGTAATGGTGAACTCGGCAGCTTTGCCCGCCAGATCCAGGTTCTGGTAGTCCTCTGGGAAGGTCACGTTGACCACGCGCTCTTCGCCAGCCTTGGCGCCAACCAGGCCTTCTTCGAAGCCCGGGATCATGCGGCCGGAACCCAGCACCAGCTGGGTGCCCTTGGCCGAGCCGCCGGCGAAGGCTTCGCCGTCGATCTTGCCGACGAAGTCAATGTTGACCTGGTCGTCGTTCTGCGCGGCGCGCTCTACGGTCTCGAAGCGGGTGTTCTGCTTGCGCAGGACTTCCAGCATGTTGTCCAGGTCGGCGTCAGCCACTTCGGCGCTCAGGCGCTCGACGGCGATCGAGTCGAAACCGGCAACGGTGAACTCAGGGAAGACTTCGAAGATGGCGACGAACTCGAGGTCCTTGCCTTTTTCGAACGACTTCGGCTCGACGGCAGGCGCGCCTGCCGGGTTCAGCTTCTGCTCGACGATGGCTTCGTAGAAGGAAGCCTGGACCAGGTCACCGAAGGCTTCCTGACGGGCGTCGGCCTCGAAACGCTGGCGGATCACGCTCATCGGCACCTTGCCTGGGCGGAAGCCGGCAACCTTGGCGCGCTTGGCAGTCTGCTGCAGACGCTTGTTGACTTCGTTCTCGACGCGCTCGGCCGGAACGGCGATGGTCATGCGGCGCTCGAGAGCGGAAGTGTTTTCAACAGAAACTTGCATGGATATTCCTCGTTGCACAGACGTTAGCCGGCGATACCCGACTCCAGAATCAAGGGCAAACATTCTAGTGACTCATGCACCAGAAGTCACCCCACCCGGATTGTCGACGAAGTACGCCGATCGATTTCCTTGAGAGGCCCGCACGACATGGCGTCGAGCCTATTTCAACAGTGACCGCGCGCCACCTCGGATGCCGCGCAGTTGTAAAACGTTGTCAAACAAACAACAGCCAGAACGAGCACCCTCTTACTGCGGATCGATCTCGTTGAACTGGCAGTATTCTTCCCACACCATGCCCAGCGCCTCGGCCACCTCGCGATGCGTTTCCAGGCGCATGGCCTGCAGTTGCTCCGGCGATTCGGCAATCAGTTGCAGCGCATACTCCCAAGGCTCAAGCCCCAGCTCCTGCGCAGCATCCTCGAAGGCCCACTCGATCTGCTGGGCCTGCTCACGAGCATCCAGCTCGCGGACCTCCTCGAGCAACTGCGGATTGGCCTCGGCAAATCGCTGCAGCGCCAGGGTCTGACGCGCCTCTTTTGCAATCATTTGCGCTACTCCTCTGGCAGCCTATTCGGCCAGGCATTCAACCGGCTGAAATCTAACAGCTTTTATCGCCTGACCACCAGTAGCCACAGGCACCGGATGGCAGAAACAAAAAAGGCGCCCGATCATTCGATCCGGGCGCCTTCTGAAAATATGGGGTGGACGATGGGAATCGAACCCACGACAACCGGAATCACAATCCGGCGCTCTACCAACTGAGCTACGCCCACCATAATGCAATGTTGCGGTACAGCCTTACAGAAACATGGTGCGGACGAAGAGACTCGAACTCTTACAGCTTGCGCCGCTGGAACCTAAATCCAGTGTGTCTACCAATTTCACCACGTCCGCATGAAACGCTTAGAACAAAGGCGCCGGATCGTTCAATCGAGGCGCCCCTGAAAAATCTGGGGTGGACGATGGGAATCGAACCCACGACAACCGGAATCACAATCCGGCGCTCTACCAACTGAGCTACGCCCACCAAAACGCACTACTGCTTACTTGCCCGAGCCTAATGGCGCACCCGGCAGGACTCGAACCTGCGACCATCCGCTTAGAAGGCGGATGCTCTATCCAGCTGAGCTACGGGCGCTTAAGCTTCCAGTCGAACCGAACAAACCAACCGCTTATTCTGCCCAACTTTGCCAACCCGTGCCAGGCAGTGCCCGACAAGTGCGGCGAATCTTATAGGCGACCCCTCCACCCGTCAACACCTTTCGCAAAAAAATTTAAATTATTGAAGGGGTTAGGGGATTTGCCCGACCACCCGCCTTTGCCCTTGGGCCATGTCGTGCGAGAATGCGCCCTTCTTATATATGTTCCCTTCTCGATGGTTAATCACGCGTCTATGACTGCACACCTTATCGATGGCAAGGCGATCGCCGCCAACCTGCGCCAGCAGATCGCCCAACGTGTCGCCGAGCGCCGCCAGCAGGGCCTGCGCACCCCGGGCCTGGCGGTGATCCTGGTCGGCACCGACCCGGCCTCCCAAGTCTATGTCTCGCACAAGCGCAAGGACTGCGAAGAGGTCGGCTTCATTTCCCAGGCGTTCGACCTGCCCAGCGAGACCACGCAGCAAGCCCTGACCGACCTGATCGACCGGCTCAACGACGACCCGGCGGTCGACGGCATTCTCCTGCAACTGCCGCTGCCGGAGCACCTGGACGCCTCGCTGCTGCTCGAGCGCATTCGCCCGGACAAAGACGTGGACGGTTTCCACCCCTACAACATCGGCCGCCTGGCCCAGCGCATCCCGCTGCTGCGCCCATGCACGCCGAAAGGCATCATGACCCTGCTGCACAGCACCGGCCAGGACCTGTACGGCATGAACGCCGTGATTGTCGGGGCTTCCAACATCGTGGGCCGGCCAATGGCCATGGAACTGCTGCTGGCCGGTTGCACCGTGACCGTCTGCCACCGCTTCACCAAGGACCTGGCCGGCCATGTCGGCCGCGCCGACCTGGTGGTGGTCGCCGCCGGCAAGCCGGGCCTGGTCAAGGGTGAGTGGGTCAAGGAAGGCGCCATCGTCATCGACGTCGGCATCAACCGCCAGGAAGACGGCAAGCTGGTCGGCGACGTGGTCTACGAGACCGCCCTGCCCCGCGCCGGCTGGATCACCCCGGTGCCGGGCGGCGTGGGCCCGATGACCCGGGCGTGCCTGCTGGAGAACACCCTGTATGCGGCAGAAGAGCTGCATAAGTAAGCGGTTGCGGCAGTAAATGAAACGGCGCCCTTCGAGGCGCCGTTTTCGTTTGCACGCCCTACTGGACGGCGACGGCAGATTCCGCTGCCTGCGCGTCCATTTCAGCTGGACCGGCTGCCGCACGCGCGTGCTTCAGCCGGGATTACTTCACGATCCCTTCGAAAATGGTCACACAGCCCACCCGTGGATGCGTGCCCAATGCAAACAACAAATACCGTCCTCATGATTCGCCCGGCGCGGTTCGCCTTCAACCCCGACACCGCCGCCAACAACCGCTTCCAGCAGGCGCCGCTGGACCCTGAGACCGCCAGCGCAAAGGCCCTGGAAGAATTCGACGGCTACGTCGATACCTTGCGCCAGCACGGCGTCGACGTGCTGGTGGTGCAGGACACCCCAGAGCCCCATACCCCAGACTCGATCTTCCCCAACAACTGCTGGAGCAGCCACGCCGACGGCAGCCTGGTGCTCTACCCGATGGAAGGCGAGAACCGTCGCCTGGAACGGAGCAAGGGTGTGCTGGGCGTGCTGCAGGAACGCTTTGCCATCCAGCGCACCATCGACCTGAGCCCGCTGGAGCAGCAGAACCTGTTCCTAGAGGGCACCGGCAGTATGGTCCTGGACCGCGAGCACCGCATCAGCTACGCCTGCCACTCAGGGCGTACCCACGAACGCGCCCTGCGCCAGTTCGCCGAGCAGCTGGACTACCGGCTGTGCCTGTTCCACGCCGTGGATCGCCAGCAGGCACCGATCTACCACAGCAACGTGATGATGAACGTCGGTCGCCAGCTCGCCGTGGCCTGCCTCGATGCCTTGCCCCGGCAGGACGAACGCCATGCCCTGGAGCATTCACTGCGCGACACCGGCAAACAGGTGCTGGCACTGAACTTCGACCAACTGGAAAACTTCGCCGGCAACATGCTCGAAGTCCACGACCGCGACGGCCACTCCCTGTTGGTGATGTCGCGTAGCGCCTGGCGCTCGCTCGATACGCAGCAACGTCGCCAGGTCGAACGCCACAGCCATCCACTGGTGGTGAACATCGACCATATCGAACGTATAGGCGGCGGTAGCGCCCGCTGCATGCTCGCCGAAATCCACCTGCCCTCGCGCCACTGACCCGTCAAGGAGAACCATCATGACCCGCTACATCGACGTAAATGACCTCACCCGCCTGGTCAACCGCAAGGGCCTGCCCACCTGCCTGGCCGAGATGGCCGAGTACATTCGCCAGGACTACCTGCGCTGGCACGACTTCGAGAAATGCGCGCGCCTGGCCAACCACTCGCCGGACGGTGTGATCGAGCTGATGCCGGTGTCCGACGCCAACCTGTACGCCTTCAAGTACGTCAACGGCCACCCGAAGAACACCCACAACGGCCTGCTCACCGTGATGGCCTTCGGCGCCCTGGGCGATGTCGATACCGGCGCGCCGGTGCTGCTCAGCGAGATGACCCTGACCACCGCCATCCGGACCGCCGCCACCTCGGCCCTGGCCGCCCGCCACCTGGCGCGCCCGGACAGCAAGCGCATGGCGCTGATCGGCAACGGCTCGCAAAGCGAGTTCCAGGCCATCGCCTTCCATACCCTGCTGGGCATCGACGAGATCCGCCTGTTCGACATCGACCGTAACGCATCCGAAAAGCTGGCAGCCAACCTGGCCGACTACCCGCAACTGAAGCTGACCATCGCTGGCAGCGTGGCCGAGGCGGTGCGCGGCGCCGACATCGTCACCACGGTCACCGCCGACAAGGCCTACGCCACCATCCTCACCCCGGAGCTGATCGAGCCAGGCATGCACCTCAATGCCGTGGGCGGCGACTGCCCGGGCAAGACCGAGCTGCACCGCGACATCGTCGAGCGCGCCCGGGTGATCGTCGAGTACGAACCGCAAAGCCGGATCGAAGGCGAGATCCAGCAGATGCCCGCCGACTCGCCGACCACCGAGTTCTGGCAAGTGGTCGAGGGCAGCGCCGCAGGCCGCGAGAACGCCGGGCAGGTCACCTTGTTCGACTCGGTCGGCTTCGCCCTGGAGGACTACTCGGCGCTGCGTTATGTGCTGGACATGGCCCGGGCTCTGGACATCGGGCATGACATTGCACTGGTTCCTGAGCTCGAGAACCCGAAGGATCTGTTTGCCTTGCTGCAGCCAAAAGAGCGTGAGCACAAGGCCAGTGCTGCCTGACCTTACATGCAGGGCCGCTTGGCGGCCCCAATGACCGAAACGGCTGTCGCACATCCATAAATCTTTGTCGGAACAGCCGTTTCGGCTGCAAATAGCCCGCTAACAGCCGAATCCGGCCTCCCATGCGCAGGCAAACGACACAAAAAACCTGTCTATCTCGCGCATTCTGAGCGCGACCCATGAGTCACTGACGGACCTACACGCTTCAACCGCCCTACTACCAATAACAACACCCAGGGACCCAAGACCATGTTCTCCATGCGAAAACGCCTCGGCGTGCTGCTGTTCTCTCTGTGCGCCACCACCATTGCCCAGGCCAAGGAGTGGACCGAGATCCGCTTCGGTGTCTTTCCCGAATATCCACCTTTCGAATCCGTCGCCGCCGACGGTAGCCTGCAAGGCTTCGACATCGATCTGGGCAACGCCATCTGCGCCAAGCTGCAGGTCAAATGCACCTGGGTACACAACGAGTTCGACGGCATGATCCCGGCCCTGCGCGCCCGCAAGTTCGACGCCATCATGTCGTCCATGGCCGTCACCCCGGCACGCCTGAAGCAGATCGACTTCACCAGCCGCCTGTTCCTCAGCCCCACCTCGGTGATCGTGCGCAAGTCGGCCGACTTCGGCGACACCACCGAATCGCTCAAGGGCAAGCAGGTCGGCGTGCTCCAGGGTTCGCTGCAGGAAGCCTACGCCCGCGCCGTGCTGGCGCCGCAGGGCGCGCAGGTCAAGGCCTATCAGAGCCAGGACCAGAACTATGCCGACCTGATCAATGGCCGCCTCGACGCTACCGTCACCGACAAGCTCGAAGCCCAGCTCAACTTCCTCTCCAAACCCGAAGGCGCCGACTTCAAGAGCGGTCCGGCGATCAAGGATCCGACCTTGCCGTTGGACATCGCCATGGGCCTGCGCAAGACCGACCCCGAGCTCAAGGCCCTGCTCGACAAGGGTATCGCCATGATCCATGCCGACGGCACCTACGCCGAGATCCAGAAAAAGTACGTTGGCGACCTGGACATCTACAACGAGTGACCCTGCAGGCTGCCCGCCTCCCTGGAGGGAGCGGGCATGCCGCGAGATTGCCTCCCCGCGAGATCCTTCCATGCATGACTTTCTCACAAGCGGCCTGCAAGGCTTCGGCCCGCTGCTGGCCCAGGGCACCTGGATGACCGTCAAGCTGGCCCTGCTGTCGCTGGCACTTAGCCTCGCGCTCGGCCTGATCGGTGCCAGTGCCAAACTGTCGCGATCCAGGCTGCTGCGCTTTCCGGCCACCCTTTACACCACGCTGATCCGCAGCGTTCCGGATCTGGTGTTGATCCTGCTGATCTTCTACAGCATGCAGATCTGGCTCAACGACCTGACCGAGCTGCTGGGCTGGGACTACGTCGAAATCGACCCCTTCAGCGCCGGAGTAGTCACCCTGGGCTTCATCTACGGCGCCTACTTCACCGAGAACTTCCGCGGCGCCATCCTCAGCGTGCCCAGCGGGCAGTTGGAGGCCGCCACCGCCTATGGCCTGAGCCGGGCGCAGCGGTTTCGGCTGGTGCTGTTCCCGCAGCTGATGCGCTTCGCCCTGCCGGGCCTGGGCAACAACTGGCTGGTGTTGCTCAAGTCCACCGCGCTGGTGTCGATCATCGGCCTGGCCGACCTGGTCAAGGCCGCGCAGAACGCCGGCAAGACCACCAATGACATGCTGTTCTTCCTGTGCCTGGCGGGCTTGGTCTACCTGGTCATCACCACCTTGTCCAACCGCCTGCTCAAGCATCTCGAGCGGCGCTACAACACCGGTATCAAGGAGCTGGCACGATGATCGAACTCCTTCAGGAATACGGCCTGGCCTATCTCTACAACGATGGCACCGGCCTCTCTGGCTTGGCCATGACCCTCTGGCTGTTCCTCGCCAGCATGGTGCTGGGCTTCGCCTTGTCGCTGCCCCTGGCCCTGGCGCGTACCTCGCGTCATGCCTGGCTGCGCCTGCCGGTGCAGCTGTACACCTTCGTGTTCCGCGGCACGCCGCTCTATATCCAGCTGCTGATCTGCTACACCGGGCTCTACAGCCTGCAGGTGGTGCGCGACCACGCCCTGCTCGACCAGTTTTTCCGCAACGCGCTCAACTGTACCCTGCTGGCGTTCGTGCTCAACACCTGCGCCTACACCGTGGAGATCTTCGCCGGGGCCATCCGCAACCTGCCCGCCGGCGAGCTGGAGGCGGCCCAGGCCTATGGCCTGCGCGGCTGGAAGCTCAACCTGTTCCTGGTGCTGCCCGCCGCCCTGCGCCGCTCACTGCCGGCCTACAGCAATGAGCTGATCCTGATGCTGCACGCCACCTCGCTGGCGTTCACCGCCACCGTCGCCGACATCCTCAAGGTCGCCCGCGACGCCAACGCCGCGACCTTCCTGACCTTCCAGGCCTTCGGCGTGGCCGCCCTGCTGTACATGCTGCTGTCCTTCGCCCTGGTCGGCCTGTTCCGCATGGCCGAACGGCGCTGGATGCGCTTCCTTGACCCTGCCCGAGGCTGAAAACATGACTGCTACCGCACTGCCACTTTCCACCTTCGCCCAGGCCCCGAGTACACACGCCCATGCAGGAGCGATCAAACTCAGCGTCGAGGGCCTGCACAAGCACTATGGCGAGCACCAGGTGCTCAAGGGCGTCTCGCTGCAGGCGCGCAAGGGCGATGTGATCAGCCTGATCGGCGCCAGCGGCTCGGGCAAGAGCACCTTCCTGCGCTGCATCAACTTCCTCGAGCAGCCCAATGCCGGCAGCATCACCCTGGACGGCCAGACGCTGGAGATCCACCCCGGCACCCGCATCCCGCCACCACACCAACTGCAGAACCTGCGCACACGCCTGGCCATGGTGTTCCAGCACTTCAACCTGTGGAGCCACCTGACGGTGCTGGAAAACATCTGCCTGGCGCCGCGCAAGGTGCTGGGCATCAGCGCCGGCGAAGCCGAGGAGCGGGCGCGCAAGTACCTGGACAAGGTCGGCCTGCCGGCCCGCGCCGCCGAACAGTATCCGGCGTTTCTCTCCGGCGGCCAGCAGCAGCGCGTGGCCATCGCCCGGGCGCTGGCCATGGAGCCGGAAATCATCCTGTTCGACGAGCCCACTTCGGCGCTGGACCCGGAATTGGTCGGCGAAGTGCTCAAGGTGATACAGACGCTCGCCGAGGAAGGACGTACCATGCTCATGGTCACCCACGAAATGGGGTTCGCCCGCCAGGTGTCGAGCCAGGTGCTGTTCCTGCACCAGGGCTTGGTCGAGGAAAGCGGCAGCGCCGAGATCCTCGATCGGCCACAGAGCGAGCGCCTGCGGCAGTTCCTCTCCAACCGCCTCAAGTGAAGTCAAGCCGTATATGGATACCAAGGCCATCAGCTCCACCTCGGCAGCGCTGGATCGCATCGACGAAGCGATCATCGACGTGCTGCGCCACCACGGAAGGATCACCTACGAGAAACTCTCCACTCTCGTGCATCTAACCCCCAGGCCCTGCCTGGAACGGGTGCGCAAGCTGGAGCGGCGCGGGGTGATCCGCGGTTACGGGGCGATCATCGACCTGCAGCAAGTCTCCCCGGGGTTATCGCTACTGGTGCTGGTGGCCCTCTCCAACCAGAGCGGGCGCTCGGCGCAGCGGGCCTTCGAGGCCACCGTGCGTGCCTGCCCGCAGGTCTACGAGTGCCAGCTGATCAGCGGGCATTTCGACTACAGCCTGCGCATGCGCTGCCGCGACATGGAGCATTACCGCGTGCTGACCGAGACCTGGATGAACAACGACGAGCTGCATATCGACAAGCTGGTGGCGCATCCCGAACTCGCCGCGGTGAAGAGCACCGCGCCACAACCCTGACCGCCACGCCTGCCATCGGGTGGTAGCCATGTAACCCGCCCGGGCAAGCCCCACCTCCTAGTCTCGCTGCTTTTCAACAGGAAACAGCAGCGATGACCCAATTTCCGCCTTCCACTCACCTGTCGTTCATTCACAAGCGCATGCCGACCTGGCTCACGCGCGCAACACCCAGCCAACGGCAGGCGCTCAAACGCAAGATTCTCGCCAGCCACGCCGCTACTCGGCGCGTTGCCAAGGCATTGAAGCCGGTCCAGGACGTCGACACCTTTTGCCGCCCGCTGTTCGAACAGGCCCTGCGGCGCTGGTTCCCGGACGCTCACCTGCCCAACATCGACCAAGGCCGGATCTGGCACGAACGGCGCGTTCAGTCCTGGTTCGAAGCCGCGCTGCAGAATTTCGACCGCAATGCCACGCCACGGCTTTACGACTCGGTCCTGGCGCCCAAGCCCTCCGAACTCGACGTCCACACCTTCGTGAGCGGCGTACGCAACCTGGACCTGGGCCAACGCTACCGCGATCACCTGGACGACCACCTCGATACCGATGCCTTCCGCCAATTGCTGCGGCAAAAGGACCACGCTGCCTTCGACGCCACACTGAGCCTGGCCAGGCTCGGCGGGCACGTAGATGAGCGAGGCGCAGCCGTGGCACTGACAGTGCTCTCTGGGCTGAACGATTCGGCCAGGGCGCAACTGCACTGCAGCTTCCTGACCCTGTTCGATACCGCGCTCAACGGCCCGCTGCTGATCCACCTCGATCCTGCGCGCAAGTCCGCCGACTGCCTGCTGTATCTGCCAGGCCACAAGCAGCGCCCGCTGCGCCAGTACGCCTCGCAACAGGCCGCGGCCACGGCGTTGACCCAAATGCTGTGGCAAGCGCAGGAGCGCACGTTCTTCCTGCGCCGCTATGTCGGCCTGGCCGAGCAACCAGCCTTTGCCAACCGGCTGCGTGCCACGCTGTATCCGCGCTATCCCTATGCGCACCTGCAATCCACGCCAGTGCTGCAGCGAGGTGAGCGCTTCAGCTGGATCAAGCGCCTGTTCCCGGCACCGTCCGACCTCTGGCAAGAAACGCTGGACCAAAACGCACGCCTGTCATTCACGCTCACCGCCTGGAGGCAAGACGCATTCGTCGAGCGCGCCCGCACCGAGGTGGAACTACGCCTGCTGGACGCGGCGAAGCTGGCGGTCCCCGTCGCCCAGCGCGATGCGGCCGCACAACTGGCCCGGATCGAGGCGTGGTTGGGTGTCGGCCTGAGCGTCCTCAACGTCGCGGGCTTCTTCGTACCCGGCCTGGGCGAGGCGCTGCTGGTGATCGGTGGCGCGCAACTGGTGGATACCTTCCTCGAAGGCGTGCATGCGGCCAACGAAGGCGATGCACAGGCCGCCATCAGTCACCTGTTCGAGGTGTTCGAGAACCTCGCAATGTTCGCCGCAATGGGCGCCGCCACCCGCTTTCACGAGCCTCCCGGGATCCTGCATGGCTGGCATAAGGTAGGCGCCAAGGGCGAGGAGCGCCTGTGGCATGGCGAACTGGCCCCCTTTGCCCGTCCCCGGCCATGGCCGCAGGGCCGCCTCGCGGGCCAGGACGGCCTGCAGCAATGGCAAGGGCGCCCGTGGCTTGAGCGTGACGATCTGGCATTGCCACTGGAGCGCCCCCAGGAGGGCGGCCTGCGGCTGGCACCCGCCAAGGGTCATCGCCATCAACCCAGGCTCCACGGTAACGGACAAGGCACCTGGCTGCTCGAACACGACAATCCACTGACCTGGGATCAAGCGGCCCTACTGAAACGGCTGGGCCCGACGAGCAACGACCTGGACCCGGCCAGCCTGGCACAGGCACTGCGCTGCAGCGGCTACGATGCCGCCGCCCTGCGCAAGGCCCTGCTCGACCATGAGCCACTTCCCGCGTTGCTGGTGGATATGTTCGAAACCTTCGGTGCAAGTCCCATGACAGTCGACGAACCCTCCCTGGCCAGCATCCTGGCACGAGACTTCCCAGGCCTGAGCCCCAGAGCCCGGGCGGAAATCTTCGCCAATGCGCGCGCGCGCGACATCATCCAGCTGCAGCGCACCGGCCGTCTGCCCTTGCCCATGGCCGAAACCGCACGCCTCTACCTGCGCGAGAAGCGGATCAACAAGGCCCTGGCACGTTTCAAACACAGCGGCGGCAATGCCGATGACCGCGATTTGCTGGCCTTTTCCTCACTGCGCCGCCTGCCTGGCTGGACAGGACGCGTCGCCGTCGAACTGCGCGCCGGCAGCCTGGCCGGCGGCCGTGTCACCGCCACCGAGACGGCGCCCGTCAACACCAAGGTTATCGTGCGCTCGGGCGGCCGTTATCGGGCCTACGACGAGCACGGCCTCGAACTGAGCGCTGGCGATGACCTGTACGATGCCCTGCTGCACGCGCTGCCCGACAGTGAGCGCAACGCCCTGGGCATGTCGATTCAGCAACCGGCGGAGCTACGCGACAAGCTATTCGAGATGGCCGCTGGCGACCGTCGGCAGAGTGCCCTGGATCTGGGGCTGGCGCCGATACGGCCGATGTATCGCCTGCCCTCGCGACTGCCCGGGGAGCGTCGCATCGGCTACCGCCTCAGTGGGCGAGGCCAGGGCCCATTGAGCGATGACGCCCTGTTCGATCAGTTGTACCCGGCGAACGCGGCAGGCGACCGCGATATGCTGCGCGTGCGGTTGCGCTACCAGGCCGGCGCTATGCCCGGCAGGTTCAGGCGCTTGCTCGAACGCCTGCAAGAGGAGTACCGCCAGCTCGACACCTCGCTCCAGCGCTGGGTCGATGACGTTGAAGGTACGGCGCTGGATGCCCCGCAACAGCAACGTGCCAGCCGACGGGCTCTGGCCAGGCGGATACGCGCCGCCTGGCGACGGGAAAGCCACGACACCGATGGCACCATCGACCATGTCAGCCTCGTGCTGGAGGCCCAACAGGCGGGGTCCTTGCCTACGCTTGCGGTGGTCCTGCCGCATGTTCGCCACCTGACCATCAATGGATTGGTCGACCCGCAGGCCGTCCAGCTGGACCGCTTTCTCAGGGCATTCCCTGGCACACGCGGCCTGGACCTTGCGCAGAATGCCCTCAACAGGCTGCCGAACGCGCTAGGCGAGTTGAGTGAACTGCAGACATTGGATCTTGCGGAAAACCATTTCGACCTGGGCAATGACGAAAACCTGGCCATCTTCGACCGACTCCCCCATCTCCAACGCCTCAGCCTGACCGACGCCATTGAAGGGCTGCCGGTCGCGGCGCTGGAGCGGCTCGCGCAACGGCCCGCCTTGAACTGGCTCATGGCCGACCTCAACGACTTGACCCTCGGCGCCGAGCACTTTCAAGCCTTGCAACGCTGGCCGGCGCTGCGAACCCTGAGCCTGGGGCAGAACGAAATCACCCTCGACGAGGCCGCTCGAACGGCATTGGCGGGGCTCGATCGCCTGGAAATGCTCAATCTCGACGACAACCCACTGGGCCTGGCCCCCAATGTCAGCGGCTGGAACCACCTGCTGACGCTGGACCTACAAGACGCGCGGATCAGCCATTGGCCCGAAGGACTGCAAACGCTGATGAACCAGGCGACGCTGCGTGAGGTCGACCTCAGCGCCAACATGCTGACCGACGCGCCCGACCTGCACGACACGCTCTTTGCCCGCTCGGTACGCGGCAACTTGCCGGGATTCGATTACTCGTTCGACGACAACCCCTTCACCGATGAAGCCCGTCAGACCCTCGAACGGGCTGGCTTCCGGATCATCATGTCACCCGAAGGCTCGCTCGACTGGCCCGACGAGCTCCAAGGCTTGATGACCACGGCACAAGACTCGCAATGGGACAGCCTGCACGAGTTGATGGAGCGTTTGCCGCATACCGCGGATTACCAGCGCAGCCCCGCGGCCATGCAGCGACGCATGACCCACGTGCTGCGCACGCTGCTTGAGGGAGACAGTGCCGGCGCAGAGGCCTTCGGCCGAGCCATGCTGCGCCAGCAAGTCATCGACCTGCTGGAAGATGCCGCCCGCGAGTGCGTCGACCAGGCGAGCCTGCTGTTCCAGCAGATCGAGACCGATGTCCAGGTATGGCAAGGCGCCGCCCGCGCCGCGCCAGGTACATCCGATCAAGCCGTCGCCGTCGACACGGCCACCGCCCTGTATCGCCAATGCCTGCTGGATGCGCGCATCGGCGAGGTCTACCAGGCCCGCCGCGCCCGTCGCCGCGCCCTCGATGCCGATGATGAGACTCAACGCGAGGCCGCCCCGCCGTTGCACAGTGATGACGATATCAGCGATATCGCCCTGCATGAACCGGACTACTTGCTGGACGAACTGGAGATGGCCCTGTACGCACGCATACATTTGCGAGCGCAGCTAGGCCTGCCGACACAACCCAGCGAGATGCGCTTCAGCCAACTGGCACGCCTGAGCAACGCAACGCTGCAGCGTGTGTCCGCGGCCGTCGAAGCCAGCGCAACGGCAGACAACCTGGCCCGCTGGGTGGCGGACCAGGCCTTTTGGTCAGCCTGGCTACGCCGTCTGCTGCCAGAAGCCTTCGAAGGCCTGGCCCGGGAGTGGGAGGCGGCCTCGGAGTACTTCGATGCCTTGTCCGCCAGCATGGACAGCGAAGGCGACTATGTCGGGCCCGCCGTTCCCGCCGGCTTCATCGATACTCTGGAGCAGGATGTCCACGACATCCCGGGGCTGAGCTGGCGGCGCCAGGGGATAGTGCAACGCCAGGACCTGAGTGCGCCGCGCTTCAGCCAGCTTCAGCCCAGTGCATTGGAGCGGGTTGGCGGAGCACTGCTGCAGGCGCGCAAGAACGCCGAGATGGAGCTGGTGACGAAGCTGACCGCGCGCGTGATCGCTGAGCGGGCAGCGGCCCCGAGCACCTGAGCGGGAGCCTTGCAGGCACTGGCACCGGGGCTTCGCTCATAGCTGAAAACTGCCGATGCCGGGACTGCGCCATTCGAGGGGCTGCCGATACCCCGCCACCCACTCCGCCAGCGCCTCCACCGGCATCGGGCGTGCGATGCCGTATCCCTGCGCCAACTCGCACCCCAGTTCCATCAGCATTCGCCCGTGCTCGACACTCTCCACCCCCTCGGCCACCACCTCACGACCGAACGCGCGGGCCAGACCGATGACCGCACGGGTGAGCGCAAGGTCGTCATGGTCGTGGAGAATGTCGCGCACGAAGGACTTGTCGATCTTGATGGTCTGCGCCGGCAGGCGCTTGAGGTAGCTCAGCGAGGAGTAGCCAGTGCCGAAGTCATCCAGGGAGAACCGCACGCCCAGAGCCCGGCAGGCATCCAGGCAACGGCCAACTCGCGGCAGGTTGTCGATCGCCACCGACTCGACGATTTCCAGGTCCAGGCGCCGGGGCGACACCCCGGGATGGCGCGCCAGCAACCGCGCCAGGCGCTGGGCAAAGTCGCCGCGTTGCAGCTGGCGGGCGGCGATGTTGACGCTCAGTGACCAGTCGCGCCCGGACAACTGCCACTGTTGCAGCTGGGTCAGCGCCTGGTCGATGACCCATTCGCCCAGCTCGACGATCAGGTCGGTCTGCTCGACGAAGGGCAGGAACTCCCCCGGCGGCACCGGCCCCTTGGACGGATGCATCCAGCGCAACAAGGCCTCGAAACCGATCACCTGGCCGCTGCGCATGTTCACCTTCGGCTGATAATGCAGGCACAGCTCGTCCTGGCGCAGGGCCTGACGCACCCGCGCCACCGTCTGGTGGGTGGCCTTGAGCTCGAGCTCCTGGGATACGTCGAACAGATGGTAGCGGTTGCGTCCGCGCTGCTTGGCCACATACATGGCCTGGTCCGCGTGGCGCACCAGGGTGTCGGCATCCTCGTCGTCCTGCGGAAACAAGGTGACACCAATGCTCGCGCTCAGGCTCAACGGGTGCTCGCGCACCACATAGGGTGCGGCGAGCGCCTGAAGGATGCGCCGCAACGCGGCGTCGAGCTGCTGCGCGCCTTCGATATGGCGCAGGATCAGCACGAACTCGTCGCCCGACAGCCGCGCCACCGCATCGCCGCCACGCAGGATGTGCTGCAGGCGCTGGGCGACCTCCACCAGCAACAGGTCGCCGGTGGCATGGCCGTAACCATCGTTGACCGCCTTGAAGCCATCGAGGTCGAGCATGCACACCGCCAATGGAATGTTTTCTCGCCGGGAGAAAGCCAGGGCCTGGTTGAGCAGGTCGGACAGGTAGGCGCGATTCGGCAGGCCGGTCAGCACGTCGTGCCCCACCCGCCATTGCAAGGTGTGCAGCAACTGGCGTTTCTCGGTGACGTCGAAGCGGATCGACACGTACTTGCGTACCTGGCCGGTGTTAGGGTCGATCAGCGGCACCATGGTGCTGTCCACCCAGTACAGCGAGCCATCCTTGGCGCGATTGCAGATCTCGCCTTTCCACACCCGACCGGCGGCCAATGCGCGCCACATCTCGAGGAAAAAGGTCGGCTCGTGCAGCCCGGAATTGAGGATGCGGTGATTGGCGCCCAGCAGCTCCTCGCGGCTGTAACCGGAGATGCTGCAGAACTGCTGGTTGACGTAGGTGATGCAACCGCGCAGGTCGGTTTCGGAAAAGATCGCGGCCGCATCGACGGCCGCGCGGTAATTGTCGTCCATAAGCCTCGCAACCTAGCGGTTGAAGCGCTCCACCAGGGCGCGCAGTCCAGCGCACACCTGTTCGAGCTCCGCGCCGCGCTCGGCGGCGGCATTGGCGCTCCGGGCGCTCTGTTGGACCGTGCCCGCCACCCCGTTGATCTGCCGCGAGACATCTTCGGCGACGCTGGATTGTTCATGCGAGGCCGCGGCCATCTGCTGGCTCATGTCGCTGATGCGTTGCACCGCGTGGCGGATGCCTTGCAAGGCTTCCTGGGTCAGCGCGACCTGGGTCACGCCCTGCTGCGCGCCCTCGATCCCCTGGCTGGCGATGCTTACCGCCTGCTCGGCGCCACCGCGCAAGCTGTCGATGATCGACTGGATATGCAGGGTGGATTGCCGGGTCTTGTCGGCCAGGGCGCGCACTTCATCGGCGACCACCGCAAAACCGCGCCCCTGCTCGCCGGCCCGGGCTGCCTCGATGGCGGCGTTAAGCGCCAGCAAGTTGGTCTGCTCGGCGATGGCGCGGATCATCCCGGCCGCCTCGGCGATGGCACCGGTCTGACCGGCCAGGTCGTTGACCGCCTGGTTGATCTGCTCGACCGTGCCGGCCAGGCTTTGAATCGCCACCCCCGTGGCGTCGGCCACCTGGCTGCCCTGCCCGGCCAGCAAGTGCGCGGTCTGCGCCTGCTCGGCGGTCAATTGCACATGGCCGGCAACCTCGCCGATCGAGGCGGCCATCTGCGTCATGGCGGTCGCGGTCAGATCGGTCTCGGCACGCTGTTCGAGCAAGGCCGATTCAGTGCTGCGCGATAGCCGCCCGGCATCCTGGGCGGCGCCGGCCATCTGCCTGGCGAGATCGCTCAGACGCGTCAGCGCGGTCTTCAGCCGCGCCTCTTCGCTGACCAAGATCAGTTCCAGCTGTCCGGCGGCACCGGGCAGGTCGCTGTAGGTCAAGGCCGCGACCGGGTCGCTGAAGGTGTTGTCCGCCACCTGTACGATACGCCGCAAATGCCGCCCCATGCGGCTTTGCGCCCACAGGCCGACGCCGGCGAACAACGCCAGGGTCAAGCCTTGGCCGGGCAGGTCGGGAAGCAGCTGGTTGCCGGCGATGGCCACGGCCCCCGCCAGCAGCGGCAGCGCCATGGCCCGGCCGAGCAATGCCAGGCGCCGGGCCGGCGACAGTGCCGCCTTGCCTTCGCGCAGCCGGGCATACAAGGCTTCGGCACGGGCCACCTGTTCGCGCGTCGGGCGCACACGCACCGACTCGTAGCCGATCACCTGGCCGTTCTCGAGTATCGGCGTGACGTAGGCGTTGACCCAATAGAAGTTGCCGTTGCGGCAGCGGTTCTTGACGATGCCCATCCAGCTGCGGCCGGCCTTGAGGTACTGCCACATCCGTTCGAACACCGCCTCGGGCATGTCCGGATGGCGCACCAGATTGTGCGGGCTGCCAATCAGCTCGTCCTGGCTGAAGCCGCTGATGGCGGCGAACTCGGCGTTGCAATAGGTGATCAGGCTGGCCGTGTCGGTCGCTGAAATGAGCCGCTGATGTTCGGGAAAGCTTTGTTCGACCGGGTTGACCGGAAGGTTCTGACGCACGATGAGACTCCGTTCATACACGACCCGACACACGGCCTGACAGGAGGCCAGGGGCGCCGGAACCGTTCATCCTGGATCAGTTCCAATGTCCGACAACGCTTGCACACGGGCCGGCGGATGACCGGATCGCCCTGGACGACGACTTGAATGACTGATCAATCAAAGCGGCGAATTCTACGAATTCCATCACATTTTGCAAATAAAGGTGATGGATCGTGGCGTTGCTCTATGCCGACATATATCGTTAAGTGCTTGATTCTAAATGGGAATTAAGCGATGACAAGAACAGGTCTAGGTCCTGCCCTGCGCCGCTACCGCAAACTGGCAGGCTTCACTCAGGCGCAACTGGGCGAGCGAACCGGCTTCGACCCCAAGACCATCAGCCGCTTCGAAACCGGCACCTACACCCCCAGCATCGAATCGTTGGTGAGCTTTGCCGAGGCGCTTGGGGTCAAGCCTAAAGTGTTCTTCAGCGATCCCGACGACGAAGAAGAACAACGCGCCTATCTCTTCGGCGTCATCCACAACGCACCACCCAAGGACCTCGGCAAGCTGATCGCCGCCGTCGATCAGGTTCTGGCAAAGCCCTGAAATCCCCCGCGCACCACGCTAGAGCAGCCACTGTGGCAACGCACCATAACTGGTCATACCGGTAAGACCGAAATTGCTTGCAATGTCAGAAATTTCGGCGTTTTATGGCTGCGCAGTACACAAACCGGTAATACCACAATAATTAAGTCCTGCGCTCTTTCGCTCCGTGTGGCTTGGGGAGCAAGGACACCGACCAGAGACTCCTCCCATGCTCAAATGGTGTTCGCGTTCGATTTTCCTCCAGGTTGTGCTCGGCCTCGCCCTCGGCGTGATCTGTGGCCTGAGCTTCCCCGACCTGTCCCTGCAACTCAAACCCCTGGGTGACGGCTTCATCAAGCTGATCAAGATGCTCATCGGCCTGATCGTGTTCTGCGTGGTGGTCAGCGGCATTTCCGGCGCCGGCGATCTGAAGAAGGTCGGGCGCATCGGCCTGAAGTCGGTGATCTACTTCGAGGTGCTGACAACCCTGGCCCTGGTGATCGGCCTGGTGTTCGCCTTCTCCACCGGCATCGGCAGCGGCGCCAACATCCACCTCGACCAACTGTCCAGCGCAGATGCCGGCGCCCTGGCCGACCGCGGCGCGCATATCCACAACACCACCACCTTCCTCATGGACCTGATCCCCACCTCGGTGGTGGGTGCCTTCGCCGACAACAACATCCTCCAGGTGCTGCTGTTCTCGGTGCTGTTCGGCAGCGCGCTGAACCTGGTCGGTGAGTCGGCCTCGGGTATTTCGCGACTGATCAACGAGCTCAGCCACGTGATCTTCCGCATCATGGGCATGATCGTGCGCCTGGCCCCGATCGGTGTGTTCGGTGCCATCGCCTTCACCACCAGCAAGTACGGCCTGAGCTCGCTGCAGCACCTGGGCGGCCTGGTGGCGCTGTTCTACCTGACCTGCGCCGGCTTCGTACTGATCATCCTCGGCACGGTGATGCGCCTATCGGGGCTCAAGCTGTTGCCGTTCATCAAGTACCTGCGCGAAGAACTGTCCATCGTCCTCGGCACCGCCTCCTCCGATGCCGTGCTGCCGCAGGTGATGCGCAAGCTCGAGCACCTGGGCATCGGCAGTTCCACCGTCGGCCTGGTCATTCCTACCGGCTACTCGTTCAACCTCGATGGCTTCTCCATCTACCTGACCCTGGCCATCGTGTTCATCGCCAACGCCACCGGCACGCCGCTGGCGATGACCGACCTGCTGACCATTCTTCTGGTGTCATTGGTGACTTCCAAGGGTGCCCACGGCATCCCAGGCTCGGCCCTGGTGATTCTCGCCGCCACCCTGACCGCAGTCCCGGCGATCCCGGTGGTGGGCCTGGTACTGGTGCTGGCGGTGGACTGGTTCATGGGCATCGGCCGGGCGCTGACCAACCTGATCGGCAACTGCGTCGCCACCGTGGCCATCGCCCGCTGGGAAAAGGACATCGACCTGGAACGCGCCAACAATGTGCTGGCCAACAAACCCGGCTTCGCCCCGATCACCCGCAAGCAGGGCCAACCCCATCAACAGGAATTCTAAGCCCAAGGCCGCCGGCGCCCAGCGCCGGCCGGCCAAGGACAAAGATGCCGCGTCAACCAAGGAGCGAACCGTGATCAGCTCTTCGACCGTAGTCAATTCAGTGGTGGAGAAACTCCGCCAGGCCCTGGCCCGTGGCCAGTGGCGCAGCGGCGACATGCTGCCCGGCCAGCGCGAGCTGGCCGAACAACTGGGGATCAGCCGGCCCAGCCTGCGCGAGGCGGTGATCGTGCTGGAAACCCTGGGCTTGGTACGCTCGATGCCAGGCAAGGGCGTGCTGGTGCTGGATGCCGACGCCGCCCAAGCGCAGGAAGCGGACACCATCGCCGAGGCCAGCCTGGCCGACGTGCTCGAGCTGCGCTACACCCTCGAACCCTTCATCGCCGGCCTGGTGGCGCAATCGGCCGGCAGTCAGGATATCGGCCAGTTGCGCCTGACCCTGATGGACATGCGCGAAGCCCTCGACGCCGGCGACCGCGAAGCTGGCATCAATGCCTATATCGCCTTCCACGAGGCGTTGTTCGCGCTGACCACCAACCCGATCTTCCAGAGTGTCGTGCAGCAGACCGGCAATGCCCTCAAGCAGAGTGCCGACATGCTGCGCAATTCGCCCGAGCACCTGGCCGCGCGCCTCAGCGAAAACGAGGCAGTGGTACGTGCCATCCGTGAGCGTAACAGCGCCAAGGCCAGCCAGCAGATGCGCCAGCACATCCTCGCCGAAGGCCAGCGCATGGGCATCGCCCTGAACATCCCGGACGATCAACCAGGCACCTGAATAAAGAAGGAGAGCGACCATGACCGCCTGCGCCCCAGCCGCCCCCCGCCTGCCTGCCCTGCTCGGTGCCGGCGAGACCCGCCTGTCGGCGGAGCAAATCTACCCCCGGCTGTTCGATGCCATCCTCGAACAGCGCCTGCCGCCCGGCAGCGCCCTGCCCGAGCAGGCCCTGGGCAATGCCTTCGGCGTCAGCCGCACGGTGATCCGCCGGGTGCTCGGGCGCCTGTCCGACCAGCAGGTGGTGGTACAGCGCCCCAGCCATACCGCGCACCTGGCCGCGCCCGACCCTGAGCAGGCCCGCCAGGTGCTCAGCGCCCGACGCCTGGCCGAGACCACGCTGATCGGCCTGGCCACCCAACGCGCGCGCCCGGCGCAGATCCGCCAGCTGCGCCAGTTGGTAGAGCGCGAGCGCCAGCACCATGAGCGCGGCGAACGCTGCACGGCAATCCGCCTGGGCGGTGAATTCCATATGAAACTGGCGCAGATGGCAGCCAACGCACCGCTGGCGCGCTTTCTCAACGGCCTGGTACCGATGACCTCGCTGATCATCGCCCGCTACGAGTCCCCCTGTTGCGAGCACTGCGCCTGGCAGGAGCATGCAGCGATCATCGATGCGGTGGAGAGCGGCGACGGCCAGGCAGCCCTGAGCCTGATGCACGAACACCTGGACCATCTGGAAGCCAAACTCGACCTGGATCAGACCGGCCGAGCATAGCGCTTGCGGTACTCGGCGGGGGTCACCCCGACATGCCGCATGAAGGCCCGCCGCAGGGTGTCGGCATTGGCGAAGCCGCACAACGCCGCCACTTGCTTGGGCGGTTCCAGCCCGTTTTCCAGGCGTTCGCGCGCCGCATTGACCCGCGCCAGCTCTACCCAGGCCGCCGGGGTCATGCCGACGTCGGCCTGGAACAGCCGGGCGAAATGCCGCGGGCTGAGGCCGACCCGCGCCGCCAGACGAGCGACCCCATGATCCTGGGCCGGATTGGCCGCCACGTAGCGCTGCAACCCCTGCAACGCCGAACGCCCCGCCACTGACGAGGCGCCCTGGCGGCTGAACTGCAACTGCCCGCCGGGGCGTTTGAAATACATCACCAGCTGGCTTGCCACCTGCTTGGCGACCTGACGGCCCAGGTCTTCCTCCACCAACGCCAGGGCCAGGTCGAGCCCCGCGGTGACGCCAGCGGCCGTGCGCACCTTGCCGTCGTGAACCTGGATCGCGTCGGCTTCCACCGTGACCTGCGGATAACGTAGTGCCAAGGCTTCGGCCACCGCCCAATGGGTGGTGATGCGCCGTTGATCGAGCAAACCGGCGGCGGCCAAGGCGAAAGCGCCGGTACAGACCGAGCCGTAGCGCCGGCTGCTGGCGGCATGCTCGCGCAACCAATCGAGGATGCCGTTGCGCAGGTGCTGCTCGGCAGCCTGAGGCGTGCCGGCAATCAGCAGGGTGTCGAAGGGGCCGAGGGCATCGCCGATCCAGCCATCGGGCAGCAGCCTGGCGCCCGACGAGCTGACCAGTGGCCCGGGCTCGCAGGCCAGCAGTGATAGCCGATAGGCCTCTCGCCCGGCCTGGCGATTGGCCTCGGCGAAGACATCGAGCGGGCCGCAGGCGTCCAGCAACTGGACACCGGGCATGGCGAGAATGGCAAGGGTGATGGGCATGGGTGCGGTCTCGATTACTGCGCAAGTACTGGCAGCAGCGTGTCTTCATGTCACGGACAATGGCAGTATTAGGCGTGTTACGTCAATTGAGGACATAGCGCAACCACCACACACTGGCCACCTCACCCACCGAGGAGTCCTTACCATGTCCATCGCCGGCATTCGAATCCCCGACAGCGCCATGACCCGCGAGATCACCGAGCTGGTCCGCGACACCGCCTCGCCACTGCTGTTTCACCATTCCAGCCGCGTCTACTATTTCGCCGCGCTCGCCGGCCGGCGGCTGGGCCTGAAATACGACGCCGAACTGCTGTACTGCGGCTGCATGTTCCATGACATGGGCCTGACCCACACCCACAGCAGCGATTGCTGCCGCTTCGAGGTCGATGGCGCCAACGCCGCCCGTGACTTCCTGCAACAGCACGGCATCGACGAGCGCGACATCGAGCGGGTCTGGACGGCCATCGCCTTGCACACCACGCCGGGTATCCCCGAGCATATGCATCCGCTGATCGCGTTGGTCACCGCTGGCGTGGAAACCGATGTACTCGGCCTGCACCATGAAGGCCTCGCCGCAGGCGAGCGCGACGCCGTGGTGGTGGCGCATCCGCGCGGCGAGCGCTTCAAGGAAGCAATCATCCAGGCTTTCTACGACGGTATCCGCCACAAACCGCAAAGCACCTTCGGCAACGTCAAGGCAGACGTCATCGCCGACAAGGAGCCGGCATTCCACCCGGGCAATTTCTGCAGCATCATCCGCCAGTCGTGCTGGCCAAGCTGAACGCCACGGCCTCGACACCAGGCAGGATCTGCACCTCGTCCCCCAGCGACCACTCCGCCGCCCGGGCTGCCAGGGCAGCGGGCACACCCGGCGAGCCGCCCGGGCCGGGTGGTACGTCGTAGGTGGCGTGGGCATCGTGAGGCAACAGCACGTTGTAGCCTCTTTGCAGCGCGGCGCGGGCAGTGGCCGCCAGGCACATCTCCGAGAGCATGCCGCACAGGGCCAGGCGCCGGGCCCCGAGTTCATCGAGCAGGGTTTGCAAGCCGGTTTCGAGGAAGCCGTCGTCCTCGGTTTTGAACAGCACGTGTTCACCCCGCACAGGCGGAAAATACAGCTGCCAACCGGCACTGTGCGGGGCGTCCGGGCTGCCTGGCGCACCGTCGTTCTGCAGGAAGATCACCGCCACCCCAGCCTGGCGGGCACGGCCAAGCAAGCGAGCGATGCTCTGCTGCAAGGCCAAGTGGCCAGGCACCGCATCGGCGCCCTCCATGAAGGCGCACTGCACATCCACCAGCAGCAAGGCGTCGGCCTTGGCAACATTCATCGGCAACTCTCCTGTTCGCGGACGAATGCCGAGCATAGCGCAATGCCGTACCCTAGTGCCGATCACCCAAATGCCTTGGAGGGCTTATGAATTTCACTATCGCGCCAGTCGGCGCGGAGCACTTCGATCGGCTGGCCGATCTCTGGGAAGCTTCGGTACGGGCGACCCACGACTTTCTACCCGAGGGTTACGTCGAGCGCCTGCGCCCGCTGGTGCGCGAGCAGTACCTGGGTTTCGTCCAGCTGCGGGCCTGGCGTGACGGCGCTGGACGTATCCAGGGCTTTGCCGGGGTGCATGAGGGCAAGCTGGAGATGCTGTTCGTCGAGCCGGGCTGCCGTGGTCAAGGCATCGGAAAGGCACTGCTGGCCCAGACGATCGATGAGTTGGGCGTACGCGAGGTCGATGTCAACGAGCAGAACCCACAGGCGGTTGGCTTCTACCTGAAGCAGGGATTCGTCCAGGTCGGGCGCTCCGAGGTGGATGGGCAAGGCGATCCGTATCCGTTGCTGCACCTGAAGCTGGAGGGCTGAACATGGCACTCAGCCTGCAAAGGGGCCGCTCTGCGGCCCATCGCGGGACAAGCCTATACTTCGAGTAATCACCCAGCCTCTCGCCAAGGGGGCAATCCACGTGAAATCGATCTTCGCGATGGTTCCGCTCTGCCTCCTGCTGGCCCTCGCCGGTTGCGCCGGCAAACGCCCACCCGCCCCGCCCCCGCCGCAAAATCTGCCGCCCGCCGTCTGGCAGCGCATCGACCAGGACATCATCGAGGCCTCGGTCGCCGCCGCAGGCTCGGCCAACGACTACGCCCGACGCTCCATGCGAGTGTGGAAACAGCAGGTGCAGCAACGTACCGAGAACGACTTCATCCCTTGGTTCACCGGTTACTGGACCCAGCAGTGGCTCACCCTCAAGGTGGCCTGGTACAAGATGAACAGTGGCAATGGCCAGGAACCTGCGGAAAAACGCCTGGGCCTGTATCTGCAGGAGCAGTACCGCGAACGGGTCATCGAGCCGGTGGCCGAGCAGATCAACCCCGAGGGCATCCGCGACCGCGCCAGCGAGCTGTACCTGCAACTGCTCGGCCAGCAACTGCCGGCGATCATCCAGCGCTACAACGCCCCGCCCGAGCAGTTCAGCCAACGCCTCAACCGCATCCCGATCATTGCCCTGGGCCCGCCGGATGCACGCAATGCCTCGCTCTACCAACTGCTGCGGGCCAAGTCCCTGGACCAGCAGCCAGCTTGGCAGTCCTTGCGCGAGCATTTGCACCAACAGGCCGCCAAAGCCCCTGGGCAGACCGAGGCCGGACTGTCGTCGGTGGCCACCCAGGCCAGCGAGAAACTCGGCGCCACACTGGCGCCACGCGGCGCCGCCAGCGCCATCGCGGCGGCGGTGGGCAAGGCGGCAGGGGCCTTGATCTCGGTGGCGGCAACCGGCTACGGCATCATCACCCATGACCGTGAGCAACCGCAGATGGTCGAGCAGTTGCGGGTGATCCTCAATGTCGCGCTGAACCAGGAATGGCAGGAGCTGATGGAGAATCGCCAGAGCGGCGCCATGGCCGGGGTGTATTACCTGTCGGGACAGGTCGAGGACAGCTTGCTCGGGAGTCGGTCGCAGGAACCGTTGCTGATTCGCCTGCCGCCATGACCCGGCGCAGGTAGCACGTTCAGGCAGTCGCCAGCGCCGAAGTCGGCAGCCCGAAGATACGGTCGAACGCCCAGTTGTAGACGAAGGTGTAGCACGGCACCAGGATGATGAATGCCAGGTCCACCATCAGCGCCTCCAGCACGGTCATGTCCAACCACCAGGCGATCAGCGGGATCAGGTATACCACCAGGGTCAACTGGAAGCCGATGGCGTGCGCCACCCGTCGACCGAGGCTACGCCCGCGCGCGACCTGGCGGCTCTCCCACCACTCGAACAGGCTGTTGTAGACGAGGTTCCAGAGCATGGCGATGGTGGTGATCATCACCGCCAGCGGGCCGGTGTGCGAGGCCTGAGTGTCAGACAGGTAAGCCAGGCCCAGGGTCGACATGCACAGGCCGATCAGTTCATAGAAGGTCACGTAGACCAGTTTGCGTTTGAGTCCTTGCACGGAATTACCTTGTAGCGGATATGACGAAGGCGCGCAGGATGCATCAACAGACTTGACAGAAAAAGTCGGCACCTTTCAGATTTACTGAAAGGAGACTGCCATGAACTTTTCCAGCGATACCATCCTGCTGTTTCTCGCCGTGCTCGACCGCGGTTCGTTCTCCGCTGCCGCACGGGCGCTCGGTCGGGTGCCCTCGGCGGTGAGCATGGCCATTGGCAACCTCGAGGCGGAGCTTGGCTACGCGCTGTTCGAGCGCGGATCGCGGGAGGCGCGACCGACCGCCCAGGCCCAGGCGCTGGAACCCCACGCCCGGCTGATCGCCGAACAAATGGGGCTGTTGGAGGTGCATGCACTGGAACTGTCGCGTGGGCTGGAAAGCAGCCTGGCCATCGCCGTGGTACCGGACATCGACCAGCGTCCGTTGCTCGGGGCCATCACCCGCCTGGGCGAGCGCTACCCGCTGCTGGACATCGAACTGCTCGCCGCCCCGCAGGAAGAGGCCCTGCAACTGCTCGACAGTGGCCGGGTGCATCTGTGCCTGGCCTTCGCCGGGCTGCAGGTGGACCCGCGCCGCAGCTTCCAGCACATCGCCCTGGAGTCGCTGGTGGCCACCCTGTCGCCAAGCCACCCCGCGCTGCGCGAAGGGCGCATCCGCAACCTCGAAGACCTGGTCAACCTGCGTCAGATCCTGGTGCGCAGCCGCGACCTGCCGTTGAGCGATCCCCGCTCGCTGATCGGTACTTCGCACTGGCGCACCGACAGCCTTGACCTGGCCCTGCAGATGGTCGAGGCAGGCCTGGGCTGGGGCGACCTGCCGCTGGCACGGGTGGCGCCACTGATTGCGGATGGACGCCTGGTGCGCTTGAAGTTCCAGAACACGCGCAACGAACTGCAGTTGCCGGTGAATGCCTTCTGGCTCAAACAGCAACCCCTCGGCCAGGCGGCCAGGACCTTGGTGAGCCTGCTGGCTTCGACATGATTTGTCACCCTGTCAGGGCAATTCGGCCAAGCGCTGCGACATTTAGTCTTTCAACATTTTTCAGAATCGGCCGATAGCATTGCAACAGGCTCCGCCACTCGTGCCACAAGCACGCGGCGCCCTCCTTTCACTGGCTCAAGGTCTCGAAACATGAACCTGAAATTCCGCCACAAGATCCTGCTCAGTGCCTGCGCCGTCGTCGTACTGGCCTTCGCCCTGTTCACCCTGTACAACGACTACCTGCAACGCAACACCATCCGCCAGAACATCGAGTCGTCGGTGCGCCAGGCCGGCGCGCAGACCGCCAGCAGCGTGCAGAACTGGATGAGCGGGCGCATCCTGGTCCTGGAAAACCTGGCCCAGGACATCGCCCAGCAAGGCGCCGGCAGCAACGTGCCGGGCCTGGTCGACCAGCCGTCGTACACCAGCAACTTCCAGTTCACCTATTTCGGCCAGAACACCGGCCTGTTCACCCAGCGCCCCGATGCCAAGATGCCTGACGGCTACGACCCGCGTCAGCGCCCTTGGTACACCCAGGCCGTGACCGCCAACCAGACCATGCTGACCCCGCCCTACATGGCCGCAGTCGGTGGCCTGGTGGTGACCATCGCCATGCCGGTCAAGGCCAAGTCCAGCGGCGAGCTGATCGGCGTGGTCGGCGGCGACCTGAGCCTGAACACCCTGGTCGACATCATCAACGCTGTGGACTTCGGCGGCCTCGGCCACGCCTTCCTGGTCGACCGCAATGGCCAGGTGATCGTCAGCCCGGACAAGGACCGGGTGATGAAGAACCTCAAGGACATCTACCCAGGCTCCCCGCTGCGGGTCGAATCCGGCATCCAGGAAGTCAGCCTCGACGGCAAGGACCGCATCATCTCCTTCGCTCCGGTGGACGGCCTGCCGTCGGCGCAGTGGTACATCGGCCTGTCGATCGACAAAGAAAAAGCCTACGCCCCGCTTAGCCAGTTCCGCACCTCGGCCATCATCGCCATGCTGATTGCCGTGGCTGTCATCGCCGGCCTGCTCGGCCTGCTGATCCCGGTGCTGATGCGTCCGCTGACCACCATGGGCCGCGCCATGCAGGACATCGCCGAAGGCGAAGGCGACCTGACCCGCCGCCTGACCGTCGAGCAGAAGGACGAGTTCGGCGAGCTGGCCACCTCGTTCAACCGTTTCGTCGAGCGTATCCACGCCTCGATCAGCGAAGTGTCCTCGGCCACCCGCCTGGTGCATGACCTGTCGGAAAAGGTCGTGGTCGCCTCCAATGCCTCGCTCACCGGTTCCGAAGAGCAGAGCATGCGCACCAACAGCGTCGCCGCGGCGATCAACGAGCTGGGCGCCGCCACCCAGGAAATCGCCCGCAACGCCGCCGATGCCTCGCAGCACGCCAGCGGCGCCAGCGAACAGGCCAACGGTGGTCGCCAGGTGGTCGAAGAGGCGATCAGCGCCATGACCGCCCTGTCCGAGCGCATCAGCGAGTCCTGCGAGCAGATCGAGACCCTCAACGCCAGCACCGACGAGATCGGCAAGATCCTCGACGTGATCAAGGGCATCTCCCAGCAGACCAACCTGCTCGCGCTCAACGCCGCCATCGAGGCCGCGCGTGCCGGTGAAGCCGGGCGTGGTTTCGCCGTGGTCGCCGACGAAGTGCGCAACCTGGCCCACCGTACCCAGGAATCGGCGGAAGAGATCCACCGCATGATCACCAGCCTGCAGGTCGGCTCGCGTGAGGCGGTACACACCATGAACACCAGCCAGGTCTCCAGCGAAGAGACCGTGCAGGTGGCCAACGAGGCCGGCGAACGCCTGGCCAGCGTGACCCAGCGCATCGGCGAGATCGACGGCATGAACCAGTCGGTGGCCACCGCCACCGAGGAGCAGACCGCCGTGGTCGAGAGCCTGAACCTGGACATCACCCAGATCAACGCACTGAACCAGCAAGGGGTGGAGAACCTCAACGACACCCTGCGCCACTGCGACGCCCTGAGCCAGCAGGCCGGGCGCCTCAAGCAACTGGTGGGCAGCTTCCGCATCTGACCTACCGCCCGCTCCTGCACATGCTGCAGGAGCGGGCTCCCTCCGCGATCACGCCTTCGATCACATCGGCGAATGCGCAGGCATTATTCAGCTACTCCTCACTCGCCGACGAACGCCTGCACCTCGATCTCCACATCGACCCCCAGCGCGAGCGCCGATGCCACCGTCGAACGCACCGGTAGCGCCGCGCCAAAGAACTCTTTGTAGACCTCGTTGAAGCCGGCGAAATGGCTCATGTCCGACAGCCAGACCGTGCATTTCACCACCTGGTCGAAACGCGCCCCACTCACTGCCAGGCTCTCGGCGATACGTTCGCAGGCAGCTCGGGTCTGTGTCTGGATATCACCGCGTACCACTTCGCCACTGGCGCTCATCGGCACCTGGCCGGACAGGAACAGGAAGCCCCCGGCCTTCACTGCTCGGGAAAAAGGAAACGGCAGGCTGCTGGGAAAACGCTGAATGTCATTGCTCATGGAACGCTCCTTTCATGGTTGGCTGAATCGTGCCTGGGACAAGTCGAGCGGGCTAGCTTCCGGTAAACCCACTCTCATGAACCGTGGATTTTCAGGAGCGTACCGCCACAGCGTGGTTATAACCTAATAACGAACAAGTCTATTTGGCTATAAAAAAATCTATATGCTGGCACTCATCCGATCACGGGCAAGCTGGGCGTCGAGTAGCGTATGGATGTAGGTTCTTTCGGTTTCACCCTTGCGGGCCTGATCGTAGGCTTCATCGTTGGCATGACCGGCGTCGGCGGCGGTTCGCTGATGACCCCGATCCTGCTGTGGTTCGGCATCAACCCGGCCACCGCCGTGGGCACCGACCTGCTCTACGCCGCCATCACCAAAGCCAGCGGCGTCTGGGTGCATGGCCGCAACAAGAACATCGACTGGAAGATCACCGGCTGGCTGAGCCTGGGCAGCGTCCCGGCCGCCGCGCTGACCCTGTGGTTCCTCAGCACCCTGCACGCCGACACCTCGGCGCTCAACGCCATCATCAAGCAGGGCCTGGCGGTGGTGCTGATCCTCACCGCCCTGGCGATCCTGTTCAAGTCGCGCCTGCAGGCCTTCGCCAGCAAGCACGCAGGCGATCACTACCACCTCAGCGACCGTACCCTGAACATCCTCACCGTGATCACCGGCGTGGTGCTGGGCGTGATGGTCACCCTCACCTCCATCGGCGCCGGCGCGCTGGGCACCGTGGCGCTGTTCCTGCTCTATCCGTTCCTGGTCACTCGCCGCCTGGTCGGCACCGAGATCGCCCACGCCGTGCCGCTGACCCTGGTGGCCGGCCTGGGTCATGCCGGCATGGGCAACATGGACTGGTCGCTGCTGGGCTACCTGCTGCTGGGCTCGCTGCCGGGGATCTACCTGGGCAGCCACCTGACCGGGCGCATCTCCGACCGCGTGCTGCGACCTTGCCTGGCGACCATGCTGCTATTGATCGGCTACAAGCTGGCGTTCTGAGCCACGCCTGACTGATAGCGGGCGCTACGCGCCCATCGCCGGCAAGCCGGCTCCCACAGGTACTGCGCATGATTTGCAGCCAACGCTGAACTGTGGGAGCCGGCTTGCCGGCGATGCGGCGCGTCAGCGGCGCCTATGGGCACTTAGCTCGCCTCGACCTACTCCTGCACACGCCATAGCACCGGCCAGAACTGCGGTTTCACGTACCCGCAGCGATCGAGCCGCGCCACGCGCTCGAGGCGCATGCGCTCACCGTCGTAACGCCACTGCTGGATCACCCCGCAACCACGCTCTACCTGGCTTTTGTCAGCGGCAAACAATTGGCCGCTCTGCGCATCGAACGCTACATAGCCACTCAGACGCGGCGCCAGCAGCGGCGTCGGCGCCTCGAAGGCCATTTCGCTGATCTGATTGGGCGCGGCGCGGGACACCCGATACAGGTAATTGGCGCAAAACTCGCCACTGCACCCGACGTTGAGAATGACCAGGACATTGGCAGCGTCCAGAGGATGTACCTCGTAATGGCTGTTGCTCATCCCCGGCACATCGCCTTCGACATTCGCCTGGCGTTTTACCGCCCTGCCGATTTCATGGGCCTGCTCGTCGTTCATGCGCGGCGCGGCGACGAACTGTGGCAGCACCACGGTATCGGGAGCGCGAGGCACATCGGCAGCGGGCGCATCTCCCACTCTCACCAGGGCATCGGCATGCCCAACCCGGCCTTGCACGGCATCGATGGCCAGCAGCGCGCCACTGAGCCCCCGCAAGGACGCGACCAGCTCGCCATCCTCGGTCAATGAACTCAAGCGTGTACCGTTGCGCAATCGCCGTATGAGCGCCAGCGCCTCATCGTCTTCCAGCAGCAGGTCGAAGTCGTATTCCTGCTGGACGCGCTGCCAGTTGGCCGACAGTGCCTGCCCATCGAGCAGCACCTGTTCCGCAAACGCCGGGCCCACGCGCAGGGTCAGTTCGAGCGCGCCCTGTGGCCCTGCCTCGCGCCTTATGATGGTCTGCAGCCCGGCCATCAGCTCGTCGTCGATGGCCATTACCGCCGTGCAGGCACGAGTGTTGTCGCAGCCAACCGCCCAGTCCTTGATCTGCCGGTACATCGGCACCGCTTCGAGCGGTGCCTGGGCGTTCTCGGCCTGCACGACCGATGGCGTCATGAGCGTCAGCAGCAATGCCGCACGCGGGTGTTTCATCCATTGCATGTCCCTGAAATCCCTTTTGCGCGTTCAGCCTTCACTGCGCCAGAGTACCGGCCAACTGTCGGTGCCCACTTCGGCGCAGCGGTCCATCCGTGACAGCCTGAGCAAGCGCATGCGCATGCCATCGTAGCGCCAGCTTTCCTCCACCCCACAACTGCCGGGATAGTCGTCCTTGGCATAGCTGTGGAGCTCGCCTTTGCCAGGGTAGAACTCGATGGCGTCGCGCATCCGGCTGATCACCACCGGGCTCGATGGCGCCTCGAACTCCAGCGGCCCGAGGGTGTAAGGCGCTTCACGCGACACCTTGTACAACGCGTAGAGGCAGTGGAAGTCATCGCAGTTGTAGCTGAGCAACGCCAGCGCATGCTGATCGTCCAGCGCATGCAGCTCGAGCTTGGGAGCGACATCGTATTCGTTCTTCAACTGGTTCTCGGCGGCCGCCTTGGCCATCACCACTTGGGTGATGCCCGCTTGCTCCTGCGCGCCCAGGGCCGTAGCTGCCACAAATGCCGGCACCTGTGGCTTGGCCGGAGTTGGCAACTGCGCATCGGCAACGCTGTCGCCGGGGCGTATCAGCGCACTGTAGTGGCCGACCCGGCCCTGCACCGCATCCATCAGCAGCAAGGCGGCGCTCAGCCCCTGCAGCGAACTCACCCGCTCCCCTGGCCGGGTGTCGTCCACCAGGCGCTGGCCATTGCGCAATTGCCGCAACACGGCATAGGCATCGGCGCCCTCCAGTTCCAGGGTGGTCTCGACACCACGGGTCATGCGCCAGGGGGCGACCAGTAGCTGGCCGTCGAGCATGGGCTCGCCCGACCAGTCGGTGCTCCCCACAAGGGTCAAATGCAGGTTGCCCCAGGCGCCCGCCTCACGCTGCACCAGCATGCCCACTCGCATCCGCTCCGGGTGATCGGCCAGGACCGCGGTGCAGAAACGCGTGTTGTCGCAGCCTACAATCCAGTCCTTGATCTCCCGGTATACCGGTACCGGCTCTGGTTCCGCCGCGGCGGCCAGGCCCGGCAGCAACGCCAGCCCCAGGGCCAGCCAGTTCCATGTTGTTGCGCGCATCGTGCTGCATTCCTGTCTTGGCTGTGAAAGCCTCGTTCCAGAGGCGGCGCAATGATTCCACAGTTCAACGGCCAGGTGCGCAAAATCGGCAGTGGTGATCGCGCCACGGGATCTGGCAGTATCGGCTGCGTCACTGCCAGAGCCTGCGCCATGTCCGTTACCGTCAGCCCCCTATTGCTTGCCCTGCGCGAAGGAACCCGCGCCTGCCACCAAGGGTTGGAAGCGCGCCTGCCGTTTTTCAGCGCAGGCTTCGACCGGGCGGCCTATGCACGCCTGCTTGCGGCTTACCACGGCTTCCACGCGCCGCTGGATACCTTGCTGGCCGAGTACCAGACCGCCGAACGCAACAAGACGCCCGCCTTGTCCCGCGACCTGGGCGCCCTGGCCATCGATGCCCAAGCACTGCCCGTGTGCCACGCCCTGCCTCGCATCGACGATGAAGCGAGCGCACTGGGCGTGATGTATGTACTGGAAGGCTCCACCCTTGGCGGCCAGGTGCTCAAGCGGGCCATGGCTGAACGCTTGGGCATCGACACCGACAGCGGCGGAGCGTTTCTCGACATCTATGGCGCGCAGACCGGAGCACGTTGGCGCAGCTTTCTCCAGCGCCTGGCTGCCGCCGATCCGCAGCCCGCTGCACAGGCCCGGACGGTAGCAGCGGCGGTAGCTACCTTCACCTGCTTCGAACAATGGCTCGAAGCGCGACGCGTCCTGGTCTGCTGATACCCCGCCACCCTGTATGACCAGGGCACCGAACAACCTGACAGCGAGCCCCGACATGAACGTCATTGCCTGTGATCTGCACCACCTGGACGCCGCCGCGGACCTCTTCAACCAGTACCGGATGTTCTACCAGGAGGCGGACGACCTCCCCGCTTCCCATGCATTCCTCAAGGCCAACCTCGAAACCGGCAACTCGCGAATCTACCTGCTGCTGGACGACGAGGGTCAGGCCATCGCCTTTGCCCAGCTGTACCCGGCCACCTGCTCGCTGGCAATGAAGCGCTTCTACTGGCTGTATGACCTGTTCGTCGTCCCGCACGCCCGCAGGGGCGGTCATGCCCGTTACCTGATGCAGCAACTGATCGGGATCTTCCAGGCCGAGGGCGCGCAGCGGTTGAGCCTGGACACCGCCAGGAGCAACCTTGCCGCCCAGGCGCTGTATGAATCGCTGGGGTATGAGGCCGAGCAGGACTTCGTGACCTATCACAAGCTGCTCGATCACTGAAAGTAGCCAGGGGCGCTGCGGATATCCGCTTGCGCTCGGAACGGGGGAGGCAGCTGTACGCGGGTGTGCAAGACCGTGGATGTAGGAACCCGGCTGGCCCGAAGGCCTCCCTCGTACAGCCGCCATAGAGCGACTTGAAGCATATCCTCGGGCTTGCACACCCGGTCGTTGAATTGGCAACGACTGGGCGAGACTAAGGAACGCGGCTGACCAGCACAACAGCTGAAAGGCCGCAAAAGGCTGCTTGGGAAATGTCCTACGCTAGATATGGAAAATCTTAGTAATCCCTCTTGAAACGACCGTCCAACCCTCTTCGCGGGGCAAGCCCGCGTACACACCACTCTGCTACCTGCCCAGGAAGTCAGGACAATTTCTAAGTTTCCTGTACACGAAACATCTACTAAAGGTTTATATTCCGCCCGCCGAAACAGAAAAGGTAGCAAGTGGCCACCACTCCAGCGCAGCGGCCATGTACACCCTTCACACTCACGGATGGGCGTCACGATGAAAATAAAAAACAAACTGATCCTGGCCTTCGTACTGGTGGCCTTCATCCCGGTGGCCCTGGTCGGTGGGATTTCGGTGCTGAACATCCGCAACGAGGCGGTGGACCAGTTCCTCGACGGCAGCACCCGGGAAATCCGCCAGATCGACGGCAACATGCGCCAGTTCTTCGATGGCACAGTGCAGAATGTCGATCAAATGGCCAAGGATCCTGTATACACCTCGGTCACTTCACTGAAGGACTACACCGGCGCCGACGCCGCCAGCCGGCCGATGCCCGAGGCTGCGCAGAAGGTCATCGACGCCTTCGCCCGCTATGGCACCACCCACCCGGCGGCGGCGATCCTCTCCATTGGCCTGGAAGACGGCAGCTACGCCAAATGGCCGGACGATCCACAGCTGGCCAAGTACGACCCGCGCACTCGCCCTTGGTACAAGGCCGCCATGGCCAGCCCGGACAAGACCGTGCGGACCACCGCCTACTACTACGACAAAGACGACGTGGCCCTGGTCGGCACCGCTCGGGCGCTGCTCGACGAAGCCGGCAAGGCCAAGGGCGTGTTCGTGGTCAGCGTGTCGCTGAAGAACCTCACCGAGCTGGTCAAGAGCATCAAGCTGGGCGACAGCGGCTACGTGATGCTGATCGAGGACGGCACCGTGCTGGTCGACCCGCGCAACGCCACCCACGGCTTCAAGCAGCTCAAGGACCTCGGCGCGCCCTACGCGCAACTGGCCGCCACCACCCAGGGCTCCACCGAGGTGGTGATCGACGGCGTGCGCTACATGGCCAACGTGTGGACTTCGCCAGGCCTGGGCTGGCGCTTCGTCGGCCTGATCGAGTACGACGAAGTGATGGCCGCCGCGACCCGCATGACCTACCTCACCGCGCTCATCGTGGTCGTGCTGGCCTTGGTCTTTGCCCTGGTGGCAGCGGCGTTCTCGCGGGTCATCGTCAAGCCCATCGGCCAGGTCAGCACCGGCCTGCAGTCGATCGCCGAGGGTGAAGGCGACCTGCGCCGCGACCTGCAGGTCCAGGGCAAGGATGAAACAGCCGAGCTGGCAGGCTGGTTCAACAAGTTCCTCGCCGCCATCCGCCAGCTGATCCAGCGCATCGGCGCGGCCTCGACCAACCTGCACGAAGCCTCGCGCAGCAACAGCGAGATGGCCGGCAACATGAACGAGGCCGCCGGGCGCCAGCGCGAGGCAGTGGAACTGGTGTCCACCGCGTTCAACGAGATGGTCGCCACCGCCAACGAAGTGGCGCGCTCGTGCAGCAGCGCCGCCGATGCCGCCGAAAAGGGTCACCGCCGCGTGGCCGAGGGCAAGCAGCAGATCGAAGCGACCACCGACAACGTCAATCGCCTGGGCCGACGCCTGAGCGAGTCGTCCCAGGCCATGGTCGAACTGGAAGAAGGCAGCCGCAGCATCAATCAGATCCTCGGCACCATCCGCGCCATCGCCGAGCAGACCAACCTGCTGGCCCTCAACGCCGCCATCGAGGCCGCCCGGGCTGGCGATCAGGGCCGCGGCTTTGCCGTGGTGGCCGACGAGGTGCGGGCACTGGCCAAGCGCACGGCCGACTCCACCGGTGAGATCGACCAACTGCTCAACACCCTCGGCGGCAAGACCCAAGAGGTCTCGCAGAAAATGGAAAGCTGCCTGGATCTGTCGCGGGCCAGCGTGTCATCGATCGAGAATGCCCGCGACAGCTTCGAAGGCATCCAGCTCTCGGTGAACGAGATCCGTGACCAGAACCTGCAGATCTCCGCCGCCGCCGAGGAGCAGCACAGCGTGGCCGAGGAGATCAACCGGCATATCCAGCAGATCTACGACGAAGCACGGCTGGTGGAAGGATTGGCCAGCTCGGCCCAGGCCGACTCCGGCAGGCTGGCGCAGCTATCGGATGAACTGAACGGGCTGGTGGGGCGCTTCAAGTCGTAAGCTGCCCAACACCTTGGGGCCGCTCTGCGGCCCTTTCGGCAAGCCGGCTTGCCGACGCTGAGGCTGGTTCTGTCTACAGTGATATCGGAGCAAGGCCGAGATCACCGATGAACAACGATCCACACATGCGCCGCCGTCACGCTCTTCCCCCCATCCCCCGTAGTGTCTGGGCCCTGGGCGTGGTCTCGCTGCTGATGGACACCTCCTCGGAGATGATCCACGCCCTGCTCCCTCTGTACATGGTCAGCGTGCTCGGCACCTCGGTGCTGGCCGTTGGCCTGATCGAAGGCATCGCCGAGGCGACGGCGGCGATCACCAAGGTGTTTTCCGGCGCCCTCAGCGACCGCCTGGGCAAACGCAAGCTGTTGACGGTGCTCGGCTACGGTCTTGCTGCGATGACCAAACCGGTGTTTCCGCTGGCTCCAGGGCCGGAATGGCTGATTGCGGCACGCTTCGTCGACCGAGTCGGCAAGGGCATCCGCGGCGCGCCACGGGATGCGCTTGTCGCCGACATCACCCCCGCCGAACTGCGCGGTGCAGCATTCGGCCTGCGCCAGGCGCTGGATACGGTAGGTGCCTTTGTCGGGCCGTTGCTGGCGATCCTGTTGATGTGGCTGACCGCGAGCCACTTCCAGACGGTGTTCTGGGTAGCGGTGGTCCCGGCGTTCATGGCTCTGTACGTGCTGATTGTCTGCGTCCGCGAGCCCGATAAACCTGCGGCGGCCATCAAGGTGGCTGCGCCTCTGGCACTGCGCGAACTGGCCCGGTTGGGTAACGGTTACTGGCGCCTGGTCATCCTGGCCACACTGTTCACCTTGGCGCGCTTTAGCGAAGCGTTTCTGTTACTGCGAGGCCAGGCGCTTGGACTTGCCCCCTTGTGGGCGCCAGCGGTGCTGGTGCTGATGTCGCTGGCGTATTCACTGTCGGCCTATCCTGCCGGGGCACTCTCCGACAAGGTCGGGCGACGCGGTGTGTTGATGTTCGGGCTGGTTCTGCTGGTACTGGCCGATCTACTGCTGGCCTGGTTGCCGGGCCTGTCCGGCCTGGCGCTGGGCGTGATCTTGTGGGGGCTGCACATGGGGTTTACCCAAGGCGTGTTCAGCGCCCTGATCGCCGACAGCGCACCCGAGGCGCTGCGCGGGACTGCGTTCGGCGTGTTCCATCTGGTGACCGGGGCCGCGTTGCTGGCCGCCAGTGTGCTGGCTGGAGGACTGTGGGACTGGGCGGGGTACCAGACGACGTTCATGTTTGGGGCCGCCTGCGCCGCGATCACATTGGCGGGGCTGTGGTTTATCCGGCGCAATGGCTGATCGCGGGAGCGAGCTTGCCCCGCGCCAACGCCACAGGGTCAGCTTCATTGCCTGACCTGACGCTATCGCGGGGCGAGCCCGCTTCTACGGCTACGCGGGGTGCCTGGAATTACAGAGTCATGGCTGCGGGCTGTTGCTCCAGCAGCGACCAGCCCCCCTGCCCATCCACCTCCAGGCGATGGGAATGAAACCCCGCCAAGGTGCTGCGGTGCCCGACACTGACCAGCAGCGTCGCTGGCAGCTCCGCGCGCAGCAGCGAATACAGCGCATGCTCCAACCCTTCGTCCATTGCCGAGGTGGACTCGTCGAGGAACACCACCTGCGGCTGGTTGAACAGCACCCGGGAAAACGCCAGGCGCTGCTGTTCGCCCAGCGACAGGATCCGCGACCAATCGCGCTGCTCGTCCAGCCGTTCGGCCAGATGAGCGAGATTGACCTGGCGCAGAGCCTGCTGCATGCGCGCATCGTCGCCGGGCGCGCCCTGTGCCGGATAGGCGATGGCCGTGCGCAGGTCGCCCAGCGGCAGGTACGGGCGCTGCGAGAGGAACAGCGCCTGCGTCCCCAGCGGTCGCCTGACCTCGCCCTCGGCATGGGGCCACAGGCCCGCCAGGGCGCGCAGCAAGGTGGTCTTGCCGCTGCCCGAGGGCCCTTTGATCAGCAGCGCCTGACCGCTGTGCAAATTCAGGTCGAGATCGGCAATCAGCGCGTGGCCGTCGGGGCGGCGCACCTGCAAACCATGAATGCCCAGCGCATGCGCCTGGTCCACGGTGGTCACCCGTGGCAACTCACTGGCCTGCTGGTTGGCATCGAGAAACCCGGTCAAACGGTCTAGGGTGGCGCGATACTGGGCGAAGGTGTCGTAGGACTCACGGAAGAACGACAGTGAATCCTGCACCTGGCCGAAGGCCTGGGCGGTCTGCATCACATCGCCGAGCTTGATCGCACCACTGAAAAAGCGCGGCGCTTGGAGGATGAACGGGAACACCACCGCCACCTGGCTGACGCCCAGGTTGAACCCGCTGAACTTGAGGTTTCGGAACACCAGGGCCCAGGCGTTGCCGATCAAGGCGAAGAAACGCCCGAGCAAGGTGCCGCGCTCCACCTGCGCGCCCTGGTAGAAGGCGATGTTCTCGGCGTTCTCGCGTAGGCGCATCAGCGCGTAGCGGAAGTTGGCGGTGAGTTTTTCATTAAGGAAATTCAGGCGGATCAGCGGCTGGCCGAGGCGAAAGGCGATCCAGGTGGCGATCAGCACATAGATGTAAACGGCAAACACCATCGCCCGGGGGATTTCGACGCCGGCCACGGCCAGTGGCGCCGACAGGCCCCAGAGAATGCCGGTGAACGCCACCAGCGACACCACCGCGCCAACCGCCCCCAGCGCCAGGGAAAGGGAACCTGTGACGAAGTTGTTCACGTCCAGCTCGATGCGCTGGTCGGGGTTGTCCACGGGCTCTGCGAGAAACTGTCCACGGTAGTAGGCATCGCCGTGCATCCAGTCGGCGGTCAGGCGCTCGGTGAGCCACACCCGCCAGCGAATGTTGAAGGCCTGGGTCACATAGAAGGTGAACAGCGAACGCAGTACATGGATGGTCGCCAGCACCGCGAACACCCCGAGCATGTACCAGAACGCCGTCTGGTCCAGGGCCTGCAAGGCACTGTAGAAACCGTTGTACCAGAACGAAAACAGCACGTTCAGGCGCACCGCGAACAACGTCAGCACCAGCAGCAGGGCGAAGGCCAGCAGCGGGCGCCAGCTGCGCCGCCAACTGAAATAAGGCCCGGCCAGTTGCCAGAACTGAGCGCCCCAGCGGGTGCAGTACACCGCCAGGAAGGCGGCGGCGATGAAGCAGCCAAGGGTGACCAACGAGGCGATCGCCAGCCAGCTCAGGCTCGCTTGCAGGGCCTGGTGCCAGTTCATGTCCATGGTGGGCTTCCGTCAGGGTGTTTTTGCGAGCGTAGCACCGGCTATTCGTTAACCCTGCGAACATGACGGACATTTCATCCAGGCCATGCGCTGCGCCAACATCTGTGCAGGACGTGTCCGGGCGCGGATAATCGCGGCACCTTCATCGCAGAGCCCCACCATGCATATTCGCCTTGCTGGACTACAGGACCTGCCGGCACTGATCGCAATCGACAGCGTTGCCCGCCAAGACCCGCAGCGTGCCGAGCAGATTGCCGACTGGCTCGGGCGGTACCGTTGCCTGGTGGCCGAAGTACAAGGCAACGCGGCCGCCTATGCGGTGATGCACCGACACTTCTTCGGCTGTGCGTTCATCGAGATGCTGATGGTTGGCGAAAACCATCGGCGCGCTGGGCTGGGGGCTGCGCTGCTGGCCTGCATACAAGTCGATTGCCGTGGGCAGAAGCTGTTCACCTCGACCAATCGCTCCAATGAGCCGATGCGCCGCTTGCTGGAGCGCCAGGGCTTCGTCGAGAACGGCGTAGTCGAAAACCTCGACCAAAGGGACCCGGAGCGGGTCTATTTCTGGATATCAGAATAAGCCGGGCCGCCTTGCGCCCCATCGCCGGCAAGCCGGCTCCCACAGGGTAGCGCATGATCTCGAGCTGACGCGGTCGGAGTGGGAGCCGGCTTGCCGGCGATGGGCCGATCCTGCCCTACATCAAATCACCGGGTGCACCGCCTCTCGCACCAGCGCATCCAACTCCAGGCCCCCATCAGCCTGCACCCTCTCGGTCAACTGCCGACGCATGCCAGGCGTCCAGAAGCTCTGCAGATGCTGCCTCACCCCCTGCACCGCCTTGGCATGGTCCGGCTCACTATCGAAGTAATGGCCGATCTGGTTGGCCATCTTCACCAGGTTGTCGCTGCTCATCGGCGCACCTCCGCCTTTTCCGCCTGACGCCGCTCCTTGAGCAAGCGCCGCTGCTCGTCGCTGAAACTCTGATAGCGTTTCTGCCATTCCGACGGCTGGAACACCTTCACCACTTCCACTGCGGTGACCTTGTATTCCGGGCAATTGGTGGCCCAGTCGGAGTTGTCGGTGGTGATCACGTTGGCCCCCGACTCGGGGAAGTGGAAGGTGGTGTACACCACCCCCGGCGCCACTCGGCTGCTGACCCTGGCGCGCAGCACGCTCTGCCCGGCGCGGCTGCCCACGCCCACCCAGTCGCCGTCGGCGATGCCGCGGCTCTCGGCGTCGCTGGGGTGGATCTCCAGGCGGTCCTCGTCGTGCCAGGCGACGTTGCCGGTGCGCCGAGTCTGCGCGCCGACGTTGTACTGGCTGAGGATGCGCCCGGTGGTCAACAACAGCGGATAACGGCTGTTGACCTTCTCGTCGGTAGGCACGTAGCCGGTGAGCATGAAGCGCCCCTTGCCGCGCACGAACTGCTCGATGTGCATGGTCGGCGTGCCGTCGGGGGCGGCCTCGTTGCATGGCCACTGCAGGCTGCCGTGGCGGTCGAGCTCGGCATAGCTGACCCGGCGGAAGGTCGGGGTCAGGCGGGCGATTTCGTCCATGATCTGCGACGGATGCTGGTAGTCCATGTGATAGCCCAGGGCGTCGGCCAAGGCCAGGGTCGCCTCCCAGTCGGCCTTGCCGGCCAGCGGTTCCATGACCTTGCGCACCCGCGAGATGCGCCGCTCGGCATTGGTGAAGGTGCCGTCCTTTTCGAGGAACGAGCTGCCCGGCAGGAACACATGGGCGAACTTGGCCGTCTCGTTGAGGAAGATGTCCTGCACCACCACGCATTCCATCGCCAACAGCGCGGCGGTGACGTGCTGGGTGTTGGGGTCGCTCTGGGCGATATCCTCACCCTGGCAGTACAGCGCCTTGAAGCTGCCGTCCAGCGCAGCCTCGAACATGTTGGGTATGCGCAGGCCCGGGTCGGGCTGCAGGGTCACGCCCCAGGCCTGTTCGAACTCGGCGCGCACGCTTTCGTTGGAGATATGCCGGTAGCCGGGCAACTCGTGGGGGAACGAGCCCATGTCGCACGAGCCCTGCACGTTGTTCTGCCCGCGCAGCGGGTTCACCCCCACCCCTTCGCGGCCGATGTTGCCGGTGGCCATGGCCAGGTTGGCGATACCCATTACCGCAGTGCTGCCCTGGCTGTGCTCGGTCACGCCCAGGCCATAGTAGATCGCCGCATTGCCGCCGGTGGCGTACAGCCGGGCGGCGGCGCGAATCTGCTCGGCGTGTACGCCGCACACCGGGCCGAGCACTTCAGGCGCATTGTCGGGCTGGGCGACGAAATCGCGCCATCGCGCGAAGTCCTCGGTTTCGCAGCGGGCATCGATGAAGCGCTGGTCGAGCAGGCCCTCGCTGACGATCACATGGGCCAGGGCGTTGAGCATGGCCACGTTGGTACCCGGACGCAGTTGCAGGTGCAGTTCGGCACGGGCATGCGGCGAGTCGACCAGGTCGATACGCCGTGGGTCGATGACGATCAATCGCGCGCCCTGGCGCAGGCGGCGCTTGAGCTGCGAGCCGAACACCGGATGCGCGTCGGTGGGGTTGGCGCCGATCACCAGCACCACGTCGGCCTGCATCACCGAGTCGAAGCTCTGGGTGCCGGCGGACTCACCCAGGGTCTGCTTGAGGCCGTAGCCGGTGGGCGAATGGCAGACCCGCGCGCAGGTATCGACGTTGTTGTTGCCGAAGGCCGTGCGCACCAGTTTCTGCACCAGGTACGCCTCTTCGTTGGTGCAGCGGCTGGAGGTGATCCCACCGATCGAATCTCGTCCGTACTTGAGCTGGATGCGCCGCAACTCGCTGGCGGCATAGGTGACCGCCTCGTCCCAGCTGACCTCTTGCCACGGGTCCTCCAGGCGCTTGCGAATCATCGGCTTGGTGATGCGGTCCGGGTGCGTGGCATAGCCCCAGGCGAAGCGGCCCTTGACGCAGGCATGGCCGTGGTTGGCGCCGCCATTCTTGTCCGGGACCATGCGCACCAGCTGGTCGCCCTTCATCTCGGCGCGGAACGAGCAGCCCACGCCGCAATAGGCACAGGTGGTGATCACCGCGCGCTCGGGCTGGCCGAGCTGGATCAGGCTTTTCTCGCTCAGGGTCGCCGTCGGGCAGGCCTGCACGCAGGCGCCACAGGACACGCATTCGGAGCTGAGGAAATCGTCACCGCCGGCCGCCGCCACCCGCGAGTCGAAACCGCGCCCGGTGATGGTCAGGGCGAAGGTGCCCTGGATGTCTTCGCAGGCACGCACGCAGCGGCTGCAGACGATGCACTTGCTCGGCTCGTAGTCGAAGTACGGGTTGGAAATGTCCTTGTGTTCGTCCAGGTGATTGGCGCCGTCGTAGCCATACCGCACCTCGCGCAGGCCGACCTGGCCGGCGACAGTCTGCAACTCGCAGTTGCCGTTGGCCGAACAGGTCAGGCAGTCCAGCGGATGGTCGGAGATATACAGTTCCATCACGTTGCGGCGCAGGTCAGCCAGGCGTGGCGTCTGCGTGCGCACCACCATGCCCTCGCCCACAGGCGTGGTGCAGGAAGCCGGGTAGCCGCGCATGCCATCGATCTCGACCATGCACATGCGGCACGAGCCGAAGGCCTCGAGGCTGTCGGTGGCGCACAGTTTGGGGATGCTGGTGCCGAGCATGGCCGCGGCGCGCATCACCGAGGTGCCGGCGGGCACGCTGATCGAACGGCCGTCGATGACCAGGCTGACCTGCACCTCGCTGAGGCGTTGCGGGGTACCCAGGTCGAGGTCGCTGCCGGGGTCGAAGTAATTGATCATTGCGCGGCCTCCAGGCCGAAATCGGCGGGGAAGTGCTTGAGGGCGCTGACCACCGGGTACGGGGTCATCCCGCCCATGGCGCACAGCGAGCCGTATTGCATCGTGTCGCACAGGTCGCGCAGCAACCCCGCCTGGCTTTCGCGGTAGGCCGGGTCGGTGCTGGCGATCAGTCGGTCGACCACTTCCACGCCGCGGGTCGAACCGATCCGGCACGGCGTGCACTTGCCGCAGGATTCTTCGGCGCAGAACTGCAGGGCGAAGCGGGCCATGCCGGCCATGTTCAGGGTGTCGTCGGCCAGCACCACACCGCCGTGGCCGAGCATCGCGCCAATGGCGGCGAAGGCCTCGTAGTCCAGCGGCGTGTCGAACTGTTCAGGCGGCACCCAGGCACCCAGCGGGCCGCCGACCTGCGCCGCCTTGATCGGCCGGCCACTGGCGGTGCCGCCACCGTAGCCTTCCACCAGCTCGCGCAGGGTCAGGCCGAAAGCGCGCTCCACCAGCCCGCCATGGCGGATATTGCCGGCCAACTGGAACGGCAAGGTGCCGAGCGAGCGGCCCATGCCGAAGTCGCGGTAGTAGGCCGCGCCCTTGGCCAGGATGATCGGTACCGAGGCCAGGGTGAGCACGTTGTGCACCAGCGTCGGTTGGCCGAACAGGCCCTCCAGCGCCGGCAACGGCGGCTTGGCGCGAACGATGCCACGCTTGCCCTCCAGGGACTCGAGCAGCGCGGTTTCCTCGCCACAGATATAGGCACCCGCGCCGACCCGCACCTCGAGGTCGAAGGCCACGCCGCTGCCGGCGACATCCAGGTAACCGGCCTCGCGGGCCAGCAGGATCGCCTCGTTGAGCGCGCGCACGGCATCGGGGTACTCCGAGCGCACATAGATGTAGCCCTTGCTCGCCCCCACGGCGAGGCCGGCGATGATCATGCCCTCGATCAACAGGAACGGGTCGCCCTCCATCAGCATGCGGTCGGCGAAGGTACCGGAGTCGCCCTCGTCGGCGTTGCACACCACGTACTTCTGCGTGGCCGGCGCCTGGCGCACGGTGCGCCACTTGATGCCCGCCGGGAAGGCCGCGCCACCTCGGCCACGCAGGCCCGAATCGAGTACCGCCGCGACCACTTCGTCGCCGTCCAGCAACGTGGCCTGGCGCAGCCCCTCGAAGCCACCGTTGGCGTGGTAGTCATCCAGCGACAGTGGCCGGGTGATGCCGGCGCGGGCGAACAACAGGCGCTGCTGGGTTTTCAGGTAGGGAATGTCCTCGACCGGCCCCAGCGCCAGCGCATGGCCGGCGTGCTCGCCCGCCAGGGCATCGAGCAGGCCCGGGACATCCTCAGGTGTGACCGGCCCGAAGCCCAGCCGGCCTTGCGCAGTGTCCAGTTCTACCAGCGGCTCTAGCCAATACAAGCCACGGGAGCTGGTGCGCTTGATGCGTAGCGGCAGGTTGCGCTGCGCCGCCTCGCGGGCCACCGCATCGGCCACTTGGTCGGCACCGACTGCACGGGCCAGCGAATCACAGGAGATGCACAGGTTCAACATGCCTTCACCTCCTCTCGGCAGCTCGCCACCAGCGCCCGTAGGCGCTCCGGGGTAACGCGGGCGTGGAGCTGGCCATCGAGCTCCAACGCCGGCGAGCAGGCACAGGCACCCAGGCAATACACCGGGCGCAGGTCGAGCGCACCGTCTTCGCTACGGCCGTGATCATCCAGCCCGAGCTGCTCGCGCAATTGCGCGGCCAGCGCCTCGGCGCCACGGCTCTGGCAGGACTCGGCGCGGCACAGGCGCAGGGTATGACGGGCCGGCGGCGTGGTACGGAAATCGTGGTAGAAGCTGAGCACCCCGCGCACCTCGGCCTGGCTGAGGTTGAGGGCATGGGCGATCTCGGCGACGGCGACGCCGGGGATGTAGCCGGCGCCGGCCTGGATGGCGTGGAGAATTGGCAACAAGGCGCCGGGGGTGTCCTTTTCACGGGCCAGGACACGCTGGATCAACGGCAGGTGGTTCAACTCATCAGGCATACAGCGGACCTCGGCAACCCGGCCCGGCCCTGATCGCGGGCCAGTGTCCGGCGGTGTTCAGCTGCGGGGCGCCTGCCGCGTCACGGTGGCGGCAGGCCAGGCACCCTCCTTGCCTGTGGCCATGCGTCTTGCTGCGCGCGGTCCACGGGCATCCTCAGAGCATGGCAGCTATTGCGCGAAGAGGTTGTACGCGGGCGACCCGGCGCGTCCTGAAACCGACCATGGGAGGGGCCGCTTCGCGCCCCATCGCCGGCAAGCCGGCTCCCACAGGGATAGCTGACGCGCTCAGTGTGGGAGCCGGCTTGCCGGCGATGGGGCGCGGAGCGGCCCCCGCATAGACAGCCCTGACACTCAGTCCACGACTACATGCGGCACGAACCGCGAGCTGTCCTTGGTGATCAGGGTGTCATCTTCACGAATGCCGATCCCCGAGGCGAGATCACCGACCACCCAAGAACCGATCAGGGTGTAGCTGTCACCGAACTTCGGCAAAGGCGCAAAGCCTTGCAGGATATACGGCGCATCATCGTAGGGCCCGTCCTCGAACACCCGCTGGTCATCGGTGGTGCGAATGTCCACATTCGCACCCTCGCGGGAGAAATACGGCTTGCGCACCCAGCCCTTGGGCACCGGCCGCCGGGGGTCTTCGTCGAGGAAGGCCGGCAAAAGGTTCGGATGGCCCTCATGCCATTCCCACAACAACGGCAGGATGCCCTTGTTGGAGATCAGCGACTTCCACGCTGGCTCGACGAACTGGGTATCGCAACCGGCGATGGCCTGGCCGAAGTCCTCGTGGAAGATATGCTCCCAGGCGTGCAGCTTGAACAGACGCGGGATCGGTCGGCCTTCGAGGTCGACGAAACGCCCCTCGTCGTTCAGGCCGATATCCTCCAGGTCGATATGCCGGGTGCTGATACCCACGTGCCCGGCCATCTTGCGCAGGAAATCCGTGGTGCCGCGGTCCTCGATCGAGCCGCCGATGGCCGAGAAGTAGAATGGGCTTTCACGTTCGAAGGCGGCAAAAGCCCGCACCAGGTCTTCAGCCAGGGTGTTGAACTGGCTGGCATGGGCCGGCAGCACGCCGCGCTCGATCTGCTGCTCAAGCCAGATCAGCTGGAACGCCGCGGCTTCGTACAGCGAGGTCGGCGTGTCGTAGTTGGCCTCGATCAGCTTGGCCGGGCCCGTGCCGTCGTAGCTGAAGTCGAAACGCCCGTAGAGGTGCGGATGCCCCTCCTTCCACGAACGACGCACTAGGTCGAAGAACGCCGGCGGAATCGCCAGGCGGGTCATCAGCGCTTCGCTGTCGACGATGCGCGCCACCGCGTCCAGGCACATCGCGTGCAGCTCCTGGGTGGGCGCCTCCAGGTCACGGCTGACCTGGGCTTCACTGAACTGGTAATAACCGCGCTCGTCCCAGTAGCGCTCACCGTCGATGGTATGGAAGGCGAAGCCCTCGCGCTCGGCGGTTGTGCGCCAGTCCGGGCGTTCGTCGCAGTGGACCTTGCGCATGCTCAACCGCCGAAACTGAAGCCGCCGCTGCTCTTGCCGCCCCAGCCGCTGCGCGCAGTGGCCTGGCTGCCGAAGCCGCCACGGGAGATCGACGAGGACACGCTGGAGCGGGTCGAGGTTCTGGACTTGTAGCTGCTACCGCTGGAACTGCCGGAGTAATAGCTGCTGTAGCTGCCGCCGCTCTGCTGGGCCTGGTCGGAGCGCTCGAAACGCTTGCCTTGGTCGATCTGCTGGCCGAGGGTGGTGGTGCGATATCCACCGCTACTGTCACGGTACTGGTAGACCGGCTGCGAATAGTACTGACGATTGCCGCCGCTGAGCACCTGGCCGAGCAGCAGGCCGGTGAGCAGGCCATTGAAGTTGCTACCACCGCTGCTGGCCTGGCCGCTGTTCTCGACCTGGGCGCGGGCCGCATCGACCTGGGACTGGCTGACCTCGCCCGACACCGCCAGCTCGAAACCACCGAGGCGCGGCATGTAGCGGTTGTCGCTGGTGACCTGGCAGTAGTCCGGCACGAAATCGGCCTCGCACGCCGCCTTGTCGCCATAGGTCGGCGCGACCCGACGGTGATCGGCCAACGCCTCCATATAGGCATCGGAACACACATCCACCGGCATCTTGTCATCGACACAGGCCTGGACGGTGGGGTAGTTGCTGCGCTTGCTGACCGTGTAGGTTTCCTCGGGCGCGCTGCACGCGGTGAGCGCCAGCGGCAGGGAACTGGCCAGCACCAGCTTGACGGAACTGCGTCTCATGTATGGCTCCTTGCGCGCAAACGGCTCAGACCGACGGGGTCATGCAGGCCGAGTTGAGGAAGCCCACGCTGATCGCCACGGCGGCGGCGTAGATCGCGGCGGCCATCTCGCCCTTGGCGATGCGGCTGGCCAAGCCCTTAAGCACCAGGCTTGTGATGGCGAAGGCGAGCAGTTGCACCACGGCGGCGATCACCACCCAGACCACGAAGTCGAGCAGGCTGACGCTGTAGGCGATGATGTTGCTGGCCGGCAGCGAGAAGCCGATCAGCGCGCCGCCCAGGGCGATGGCGGCGGCGCTGTTGTTGTCGCGGATCAGGGCGAATTCGCGGTGCGGGGTGAGGTGCGTGTAGATGAACTGGAACAGCCAGAACAGCACCAGCGCCACGCTGATGTAGAGAATGAAGCCGATCACCGCCTGGGCGTTGAGCGACATGCGAAGTGCGTCGAGCATGGTGAATCCTTGTCAGATGACGTTGAAGTCCGTTGATTGCAGGGTGACACCCACCGAAGTGGTCAGGCTGACATTGCCGTCCTCGTCTTCCTCCACCGACAGCAGGAGGAATTCGCGGCGATCGGTCAGGCCGGTTTCGCGGGCATACAGCATCGACAGGTGCTGGATGCGGTAGCTGGTCTCGGGGCTGGTGACCCACTCGCTGATCGGCGTGAGCTCGGTCTGCCCCTCTTCGCTGCCCCATTGGCGAACGAACTCGTAGCCTTCGTGCTCGTAGTACGGCAGGCCGATGTTCGACTCGGAGCCGACCAGGCGCTTGAGCTCCGCGTCGCTGGTGACCGGCACCACGCTGTAGTAACCGAACAGGATGATGTCACGCACATCGTCAGCCGACGCGCCGTTCATCACCACCTGCAGCCAGTAGTCCTCGTCTTCCATATAGAAGCGCGCCAGGCGCACCGACTGGCCGAGGTCGACTTCACCGACCGCCCAGACCACTTCCTGCTCGGGGACCTCCAGCTCGGAATGCCCGTCGAGCAGCAGTTTGAGCGAGCGATCGAGCTTGAGCATGCGCCCGCTGCCCAGGCCGAATGGCAGGTTGCCTTGGGCCTGGCTGCCGGAGGCAGGTTTGGGGGCTTCGAAGCCCATGAAGCGTTTCAACCAACCCACGGGGCATCTCCTGGGTGAGAGGGTGACGGAACAGGAGCCAATACTGGAGCTGTAGCGAACAGGCTGGGCCTGTGGGGAGAAGGCGACATTGAAAATCCCTTGGGTCGCGGCAGTCCTTTGGCGGGGGCGACACGATACTGCTTTTCGTGTGCCCCGCCAACGGTTCTGCAGCAGGGATTTGCGCCAGCCGGGCAGATCACTCCGCCGGCTTGGCCGCCTTGGCCTTCAAGCGTGCCAGCACATCGTCGGCACCACTGTTGCTGGCGCCGATCCCGGCCGACTTCAGGCGTGCTTCCAGATCGCTGCCGTCAGCCTTGCCCGCCAGCTCCGCCGCCGCTTCCAGCTCGGCGGCACGCTCGGTCTGACGCTTCTTGATACGGTCCAGCGAGCCGACCGCCGTTTCCAGGCTGCCATTGGCGCCGCCGGTGGCCGACGCCGCACTGACCTGGGCACGCTGCACGCTCTCGCGGGCCTTCACCAGATCGACCTGCTGCTTGAGGCCCTTGATCTGCGCCTCGGTCTTGCTCACGGTGGCGGTCAGGGTCGTCACCGACGCACCGAACTGATCGGCCAGCGCCTGCTCGCTGTCACGCTGGTTGGTCAGGTCGGCGATGCGCGCCGCGCATTCGTGGGCCAGGCCCTCCTCGCCCTTGTCCAGCGCGGCGATGGCTTTCTGCTCCCAGTCGCCGATGGTCTTGTCGAACTCGGTGATGCGCTGTTGCGCGGTCTTGTGCTTGGCCATGATCTTGACCAGCTGGTTGCGCGCATCGATCAGGTTGTTGTCCGCGTCGCGGATCTCCTGGTCGAGGATGCGCAGGGCCTGGGAGTCGACGATCGCCTCACCGACTTCCGAAGCGCCGCCACGCAGGGCGGTGACGATCTTTCTCAACAAACTCATGGTGCAATCTCCGGAATCAGTGGGTGAAGTAGTCTTCGAAATCTTCGGCGGCGGTGATGACGTTGTCGGCCAGGGTGTGGATCTCCTGGACGATGTTGTCCAGCGACGAGGCCGCGCTCAGGGCGCCGAACATGGTGTACACCGACTCGCCCGAGGGCAGCGTGTGCAGGCCGATGGACGACAGCGGGAACACGTCGCGAGTGCGCAGCACCGCATCGTTGAATGCAGCGCGGTCTTTCACCTGGCTGGCTTCCACCAGCAGCGTGTCGACCAAAATCTGCTCACCGGCCACAGCGATGTACAGCGGCAGGCCGTCCAGTTCGTTCATCACCAGCTTGAGGCTGGGCTCGGCGCCCTGTTGCAGGGACAGGCCGATCGCTCCGCCGCACACCTCGTCCAAGTCTTGCAGGGCGCTGTGCAGCGTTTCGATCGTCCAGTGGGTGTGCTCGGTCATGAAATCCTCCGTTCTGACCTGTTTGCCCGCGAAGGGCTGACGTAAAGCCTTCTCGATGCCGCGCAGGGCGGCGGCGTGCTCGGGCAGGATCCACAGCTCACGCTTGACCAGGCCCGCGGCCTTGAGCCGGGCGCGCATGTCACGCATGTAGTCAGTGGAGCTTTTCTTGCCTGCCATCGAAGGGGGTGTCCTTGTCTCACATGTGAGGCACGTTACGCCTGGATCAGGAGCTGTGCAAGCCTCACATGTGAGGGGCGATGCCCGCACGGTGCTCCCGCCCCAACCTACCCCGCCACCCGCGTCAGCCGCTGCAGCGCCTCGATCACCTGCGGATCACGCGCCTCGAGCACATCCTCCTGGATCCTTGCGATCACCGCCTTGAGCAGCTCAGTCTGACTCATCCGGGTTTGCCCCTGCAGCGTCAGGAAATCCTCGGCCATGTGCGGGTTGACCTTCATCGACAGCCGCCGCGTGGCCCCGGACGCCGGCAACCCCCTCTGACGCCGCTGCGCGTCGAGTGCCTGGACGAAGGCCTCATGGCCAGGTTGCAGACCCGCCCCCTGGCGGGCCTGCACCAGCCAATGGAAATAATGGGCGAGGAACAGCTTGCGCAGGTGTGCCCCCGCCTCGCTGCTGACCGCTTGCATCGCCGAGTCGAGCACATCGAGATACACCGCCGGCAGCCGCGCCTCGATGGACTTGAGCTGCTGCTTGCGCGCCTCGCGGATTGCCGGAGTGGACTGCGGCGGAATGGCCACCACCGTATCGCAGCCATCGCACACGCCCACCAGAATGTCCCGCGCCACGCCGAGGCCATCGCTGAAAGGCACGTCGCGCCGGGTGTAATGCATGGCGACCAACGCCTGGCAGCGCTCGCACAGGGCCTGGCCGGTGTCGCCCTCGAACAGGATATTCATGCTTGGGTTACTCATTGGTGAACACTGATGAACCACGTGTGCGGCTCGATGAAATAGAACTTGATGTACCAGCCGGAGCGCCTGAGCACATGGACTTCGATGGCTGGCACCGCATGGTGGGGGCTGCAGCTGTAGTGAGTGCCATTGCAAGCACGGATGACCTCGATGACATCGCCCGCACTGACCGCGCCAAGTGCCAACAGGTTCTTTACCTCGATATCGCCCCGCGCTGCATGCAGGTACCTCCCGGATTCGAGCGCGGCAATCACCGCGCTCTTGGCTGCCTTGAAGCCTTTTGGCATGACCCCTCCCTGGCATTACGAAAATCATCGTACATTTTCTGAGCGAATCCAGCTTGCGCTACGCCTCAGCCGACCAATGGCGCTGTCGCGCACCGATGAAGCCTGGGCATGAACTATGGTCGTGGGCACGCAAGGGTGTGGCCTGGATGTGTAACCAGCGCTTTCGGGGATATACAGCGTGTTTCGCGCGATCCTTGCCGACTCGATGATGACCCGCTGATCCGTGCGCCTCGATTGCCAGGTAATGCGCTGCGATAGCTGGGCTGGCTGTCAAACGGCGATCCCGGAAACAGCATTGACGCCTTCCAGCGTCGCGAAGGACATATCCTTTGCCGTGAGCAGGAAGTCGCTTACATAAGGCACTTCGAGCATGTCGCTGCGGACCGCCGCGTAAAGTTTTGCCTGCAGCCCTTTCTCTCCCAGTCGCTTGGTGGTCACGTAACCGCGCGAGCTGTACTCATGCACGGCCCAGTTCGGCAGGCAGCACACACCGCGGCCGCTGGCCACCAGTTGCATCATCATGATCGTCAGCTCCGAGGTGCGTACTTGCGCCGGTTCGATGTCGGCCGGGTCGAGGAAGCGGGTGAAAATGTCCAGCCGGTTGCGCTCGATCGGGTAAGTGATCAGCGTTTGGCTGGCAATGTCGCCGGGTTCGAGGTACGGCTTTGCACGCAAGGCGTGATGATTATCGATGGCCAGCAGTGCTTCATAGCCGAACAGTGGCACGTAGGTGATCCCCGGCAGTTTCACCGGGTCGGACGTAACCACCAGATCCAGATCGCCCCGCTCCAACGCCGGCAGCGGGGCGAACGAGAATCCCGATGCCAGGTCCAGTTCAACCTCCGGCCAGGCACTGCGGAATTCGTCCACCGACGGCATCAGCCATTGGTAGCAACTGTGGCACTCGATCGCGATGTGCAGCCGCCCGGCCGTCCCCCCAGCCAGTTTGCCCAGGTCACGCTCCGTGGCGCGAATCTGCGGCAGTACCTGCCCGGCCAACTCCAGCAGCTTGAGGCCGGCGCTGGTGAAGCGTACCGGCTTGGATTTGCGTATGAACAGCGGCATACCGATGCGCTCCTCCAGCTCCCGAAACTGGTGGGACAGCGCCGACTGCGTCAGGTGCAGGCGTTCGGCGGCTTCGTAAAGGCTGTCCGTTTCGCGCAAGGCATGAATGGTGCGCAGATGTCTCAGATCGATCATGAGAAAAACTACATTTGTTTGCAAAAAAAATGAGTTTGTCTCATGACAGCCTGATCTTTGACAATCCCCTCATTGAATTTGCGCGAATGACACAGCGCAGCTTGGCACAGGCCCCTCTCGATTTTTCCCGCTTGGGTTTAGACGAAAGATCGCCGATCGCCTGACGGCTCCCATCACCGAGCAACCCGAACTTTTTCTTGCCTCGCCTCAGACACCAGGGCACACGATCACCATGAACAACGAGATTGCATTCACCCTCAAACGTATTTGCTTCGATGAGCACTATCAGCCTTCGGACAAGACGCGCACCACCACCAACTTTGCCAACTTGGCGAGGGGCAGCAGTCGCCAGGAAAATCTGCGCAATACCTTGAGAATGATCGACAACCGCTTCAATGCCCTGGCGCACTGGGACAATCCCAGAGGCGACCGCTACACGGTCGAGCTCGACATCATTTCAGTGGAAATGGATATCGGCCTCTCAGGCACTACCCCTGCACTACCCTTGATTGAAATATTGAAAACGACGGTGGTCGATCGGGAAACCAACGAGCGTATCGACGGCATGGTCGGCAATAATTTTTCGTCGTATGTGCGCGATTACGATTTCAGCGTGCTGTTACTGGGGCACAACAAGGATCGACAAACTTTCAGCACACCGGATGATTTCGGAGACCTGCACGGAAAGCTGTTCAAGTGCTTCGTGAATTCGAGCGCCTACAAGGAGAATTTCAGCAAGCCCCCTGTCATCTGCCTGAGCGTTTCGAGCAGCAAGGTTTATCACCGCACTGAAAATCAGCACCCGGTCCTGGGCGTGGAATACCTACAGGCGGAATACTCGCTGACCGATGAGTACTTCAAGAAGATGGGTTTGAAGGTGCGCTACTTCATGCCGCCCAACAGTTCCGCGCCGCTGGCGTTCTATTTTGCCGGCGATCTGCTGGGCGACTACAGCAACCTGGAACTGATCAGCACCATCAGCACGATGGACACCTTCCAGAAAATCTACCGGCCTGAAATCTACAACGCGAACTCCGCCGCCGGCAAAACCTACCAGCCCAGCCTGCAGCACCAAGACTACTCGCTGACGCGCATCGTTTACGACCGCGAAGAGCGCAGCCGCCTGGCTGTGGAACAGGGGAAGTTCGCGCAAGAGCATTTCATCAAGCCCTACCAGGCGGTTCTCGAGCAGTGGTCTGCCCGTTGCGCGCTTTGACTCAACCAGACACAAGGTTTTCCAGTATGAAAAAGCTGTTACCCACTTCCACTGCGGGCAGCCTGCCCAAACCCGCCTGGCTTGCCGAGCCTGAGAAACTCTGGTCGCCATGGAAGTTGGAGGGTGATGAACTGATCGAGGGCAAGCAAGACGCGCTGCGCTTGTCCTTGCAAGAGCAACAGCACGCCGGTATCGATATCGTCAGCGATGGCGAACAGACTCGTCAGCATTTCGTCACGACCTTTATCGAACACCTCGACGGTGTCGATTTCGAGAAGCGCGAGACCGTCAGAATCCGTGATCGCTACGATGCGAGCGTGCCGACGGTTTCAGGCGCTGTTGCTCGCCGCAAGCCTGTCTTCGTCGACGACGCCAAGTTCTTGCGTCAACAAACCTCGCAACCCATCAAGTGGGCGCTGCCAGGCCCCATGACGATGATCGACACACTGTATGACGCCCACTACAAAAGCCGCGAAAAACTGGCCTGGGAGTTCGCCAAGATACTCAACCAGGAGGCCCGTGAACTCGAAGCGGCGGGTGTCGACATCATCCAGTTCGACGAACCCGCCTTCAACGTATTCTTCGACGAGGTCAATGACTGGGGTGTGGCCACCTTGGAGCGCGCCATCGAAGGGCTCAAGTGCGAAACCGCCGTGCATATTTGCTACGGCTACGGCATCAAGGCCAACACCGACTGGAAAAAGACCCTGGGCTCGGAATGGCGGCAATACGAAGAAGCCTTCCCCAAGCTGCAGAAATCCAACATCGACATCGTCTCGCTGGAGTGCCACAACTCCCACGTGCCGATGGAGCTGATCGAACTTATCCGTGGCAAGAAAGTGATGGTTGGCGCCATCGATGTCGCCAACCACGCCATCGAAACACCCGAGGAAGTGGCCGATACCCTGCGCAAGGCCCTGCAGTTCGTCGACGCCGACAAGCTCTACCCTTGCACCAACTGCGGGATGGCGCCCCTGCCGCGCCAGGTGGCAAGAGGCAAGCTCAATGCGTTGAGTGCGGGCGCGGAGATTGTTCGCAGAGAACTGGCAAACAAGCGCTGAGCCCAGGTCGGAGGCAACAGGTGGAGGCCCCTACAGATGCGGGCCTTCCCACGCCTTCGAGCGGTACCCATACCCAGGATCTACTATGTCACTCCCTATCGAGCCATCGAGCTTTCGCGAAGCGCTCGGGCACTACGCCTCCGGTATCACGGTCATTACATCGCACACCGATGACGAGCCGATCGGCTTCACTTGCCAGTCGTTCTACAGCGTGTCGATGTCCCCGCCACTGGTGTCATTCAGCGTGATGGCCAGTTCGGCCAGCTACCCCAGGATTCGCCAGGCCGGCCGCTTCGCGGTCAACATCCTGGCGGGTGAGCAGATCGGAATTTCCAACCAGTTCGCGCGGCGCGGCACGGACAAGTGGCACCAGGTTGAATGGCAGCCATCGCCGCTGGGCAATCCGATCATTGCCGGCAGCCTGCATTGGATCGATTGCGAAATCCACGCTGAACACGTCGCGGGCGACCACCTGATCGTCGTCGGGGAAGTGAAAGCGTTGAACCTGCAGCAAACAACGCCTTCGCAGCCATTGCTGTATTTCAAAGGGCAGTACTGCAGCCTTGAGACACGGGTGCAGGTCGCCTGAGCGTCAAAACAGCCCGCCCACGGTCAAGATCAGGCCAGCGCCATTCAACGCCGGCCAATCCCTGTGTCAAGACCGAAAGCAGCATAGCAACCCGGGCATTGCCAATGCCCATAGTTCCAATTAGCTATTGCCTGGCGCCTGCAGGGAACCTATCCGGGCTAGCCGGAAAAGTATTAAGAGATTCCCCTAGCTATTGCAACTTCACACCGAGGCTCACTAATGCAGCCAACTCCAGAGGGTTAAACTCGTTGAGGTTGGGGCTATGATTACGAGTGATTTTGAACTGCTTATCAATATCGGGCATATCAAGCTTCGCGCGAAGTAAACTGACCAGCTTGTCAGCCACGACGTCAGCGCGGGTCAGACGGCACAGAAGCTCATCGTCATCATCGGCCTCTCCCACTAGCATGGTGGCTGCTCCCATAACCTCATGTACCCGCTGACCGAAATGACCTTCTAGGTGCTCTAGTATCTTATGCGCCTCGTCAGCACCCAGTTTAGTTATATGTTCCTGAAACCCTTCGATAATGAAGCTACTTTGCGCTTCAGCATCCATTACAACCTTAGAATTACTGGCTTTTTCGAACCAACGGCTTTCCTGTTCGTGTACGAATGCCAGCAGCCCACCTAGAAAAGCGCCTGTATTTGGACGCTGGGTGGCCAAGTTCGCTAGTGCCGCCTTGACTGAAGGCTTATGAGAGCCCGCATCGTGAGTCAAACTCAACGCGAGGGTGCGGACCAGTTGCAAGTCCCCACGGGTCTTTACCATCCTCTCAATTGTCGTAAAATCCGCACGGCCATCGACGATGGCGTCTTGCAAGGCGTTAATCTGCTCGGCGTTTAGCGTTACATCGAAGAGCTCTTGATCAACTTTTGAGGAAGTCGTGAGCAGGCTTACTGTATTCAGCACGCTCTTGAAGCCATTACCAGAACTACGGGCGAAATGTGCTGCGTGGCCAGCCGGCTCGGCGTGCTGCATGGGTCGATCCTCCGGCAGGGCCTGAGCATCATCGCCTCTACCGAGACGACTGAACAACCATTGGAGTAACTCCTTCAGCGGCTCGACTATGGATACTTTCAGGTGGTGGAGCAAACCCTTACCTGAGCTAGGTTCTGTTCGCGTGGCCAAACGATGGGCCTCTGGCGAGGTAGTAACGGGTATCACCTGCGCCTTACCAACAATACCTGGATCGGGCTGGTCGCTGACTGGGTTGGGCTGGTACTGGAAAATCTGACTACCATGGATCAGCATAGGTAACTCCTTGGTTGAACCTAGCGATCAATGTAAGACCCTGGGCAGCGCACAAGCTATCAACGCTGACCGCTTTATTTTAGGCGGCGCTTTCAAGCTAAGTTGTCGGGCATGGTCAACCAAAGGCACGCGACTTGATGCCTTAGTTGAAACGCTGTAAGAACGCATTCAAGGCAACCTGATCCACAGTCACACGCAGCGCGCCACTTAACTTTGCGGCGATTGCTGCCCGGAATTGCGGCTCCAGTCCAGCAGCAGGCTATAGCCCACCGCCAACAGGGTCGGCCCGATGAACAAGCCAATGAAGCCGAATGCGATCAAGCCACCGAATACCCCGAGCAGCACGATGACCAGCGGCAGGTTGCCGCCACGGCTGATCAGGTATGGCTTGAGCACGTTGTCCACGCCGCTGATGACGAAGGTGCCCCAAATGCCCAGGAACACCGCCATGCCGTAGTCGCCCTTCGACACCAGCCAGGCGGTGGCAGGTATCCACGCCAGCGGCGGCCCCATGGGGATCAAGCTGAGCATGAAGGTCACCAGGCCCAGCACGATGGCCCCCGGCACACCGGCGATCAGGAAGCCGATCAGCGCCAGCAGCGCCTGGGCGGCGGCGGTGCCGATCACGCCGTTGACCACTCGCTGCACGGTGCCGGCCACCAGGTCGACATAGTACTCGGCACGCTCTCCCACCAGCCGGTGCAGCAGGCGGTGTACGAACGCCGCCAGACGCGGACCGTCGCGGTAGAAGAAAAAGACAAATACCAGACTCAAGGTCAGCTCCAGCACGCCGCTACCAATCTGCGCGCTGCGCGCCAGCAGCCAGTTGCCCACCTGCCCCAGATAAGGCTTGGCGGAGGCCAGCAGCGCCGCGCCTTGCTGGTCGAGGGACTGCCACCAGCCAACCAGTCGCTCGCCCACGAAGGGAATACTGCTCACCCACGCCGGCGCGTCGGGCAGGCCATCGACCTGCACATCGCGCACGAAGGCAGTGGCATCGCGGATGTGGTCGGCCAGGTTGAACCCCAGCCACACCAGCGGCAGGGCCACCAACAGAATCCACACCGTGGTCAACAGGCTCGCGGCGAGGGTTTCGCGCCCGCCCAGCACGCGGGTCAGCAGGCGCATCAAAGGCCAGCTGGCAAAGGCCAGGATGGCGCCCCACAGCAGCGCCGAGATGAACGGCGCCATTACCCACAGCGCGGCGCCCAGCAACGTCAGCAGCAGGATCTGGATCAACAGGCGGTCATTGTTGGCCATGGCGGCGCTCACTCAACGGATCAATTCCAGGTGCAGGCCTTCGGTCGGAGCATCGCCCACCTCGAGCCGGGCACTGCGCACGCCGGCCTTGACCAGTTGCTCGCGCCAGGCTTCGGCGCCCTTGCCACTGAGGCTGGCGCGCAGGGTGCTGTCAAGGTTCAGGCTGCGCGCCAGCAGCGTTGCCCAGGCAGCCTGGGGCTCGGCCAGATCAGGGTAGTCGAGCTTGCCGGTATCGCGCAGTTCGCGCAGCACCGTGGCGGCGGTAGGCAGCAAGTCGCCCAGCGGGCCGCCGGCGACGAACTCCTCGACATGCAGGTAGGCGCGGCGGTTGCCACGGGTCACGCTGTACAGCGCCACCAGGGTGTCGGCTTGCTCGGCGGAGCGGCGCAACAGGATGAACGCCTGCTGCTCGTCGCCACCATTGAGACGGGCGTTGGCGAACACGTCGTTGGCCCACAGGCTGGCCTCGCCACAGTCGCGGCCCTGACACCAGAACAACGGATATCCACCGTCCTGCTGCAATGCCTCGCGGGCGCTGGTGAACGCTTCACGGGCGCTGCGCTCGACCGGCAGCTCGTAGGTCACGGAACTGACCTGGCCGCGGCTCTCGACCTTATCGTCGACCCGCAGGCGGCCGCTGATCTTGCGCAGCGGGCCCATGGGGTAGACCCGCTCCTGCTCCACCGCCGGGCGCTGGTCGACCACCTTGGCGTCAGGCGGTACCGGCAGGCTGCCAGCCCACAGCAGTGGGCTGGCCATGGCGAGGCAGGCGGCGAGGGCGACGCGAACGAAAACAGATGCGCTCATCGGCCACCCTCGCAGGTGGCGGGGCGAGTTGGGTGAATGTCTGGCATGTACATGGTTGTCTCCCTTTCAACCCGCCAAGCCTCGACACTTGTCCGGTGCAAGTCAAGGAATGCCAAAGAAGCGATTGAAACAGTCTGCAACAAGGGCCGCACCCCCGGCGTCGTTCAGGTGCAGGTGGTGGCCGCCCGGCAGGGTCACCAGCTCGAAGGGTAGCTGCTCCAGCAATTCCGTGTGGCGCGCCAGCATGCCGTCGGCGGCCACCACCAGGCAGGCCGGGCAGGCGATGCGCTTGACGAAGGCCATGGCTTGGTCCTGGTTCAGCCGCGTCGGCGAAGGCAAGGTGAGACGGCTGTCGCTGCGCCAGCTGTAGCCGCCGGGCACCGGCATCAGGCCGCGTTGGGCCAGCAGTTCGGCGGCCTCGCGGCTGACCGCGACCAGGCCCTTCATACGCGCCTCGACGCCCTCTTCCAGGGTCGCGTATACCGACTTGCGCTTGCCCTCCAGGCGCAGTTGCGCCTGCAACGCCAGCCCCAAACGCTCGGCGGCGTCCTGCTCGCTGAGCGTCGGCGGGATCACCCCGTCGATCAGTGCCAGGTGGCTGATCCGCTCGGGCAAGGCCCCGGCCAGCTGCACCGAGATGATCGCGCCCAGCGAGTGGCCGAGCAGGCCGAAGCGCTCCCAGCCCAGCTGTTCGGCGACACGCAGCACGTCGTGGGCATAGTCGGCCAGGGCGTAGCTGGCGCCGACCGGGCGATGTTCGGAATAGCCATGCCCCGCCAGGTCCAGGGCGACGATGCGCAGCCCTTTCAGTTGCGGTGCCAGGCGGGCGAAGCTATTGGCGTTATCCAGCCAGCCATGCAGGGCGATCACCGGCAGGCCGTCGGCCGGACCGAACAGGTGCGCGGCCAGTTCGATGTGGCCCAGCGTCAGACGGATCTCCTCGACCTGGGCGCTCATGCCTGGCTCCAGCGGTCGAACAGGCCCTTGATCAGGCTGGCAGTGTCGGTGGGCCGCTCCAGCGGGAACATGTGCCCGCCCGGCAGGCTGTGGCACTCGCCCCTGAGCATGCCGCGCACGGCCAGGCCGTGGTGCTTGCGGATCACCCCGCTCTGGGCGCCGCGCACCATCGCCAAGGGTACCTGCAACTGGCGTGGCCGGGCCGGACTGACATGAGGGATGCTGCGATAGATGCTGATTTCGGTGGCTGGGTCGAAGCGCAGGCGCAGGCCCTCCTCGCCCTGCTCCAGGCCGTGCTCCAGGTAGGCTTCCAAGCAATCCGGATCGAAGTGGCGAAACAAACGCTTGCCGGCGAAGTAGCGGCGAGCGCTGTCGCGATCGGGGAAGGCCTCGCGCCGACCCAAGGTGCGTCCCGCCGGCGTGATGCGGTCGATGAACCCCAGGCGTTTGGCGGCCTGGATCAGCCATTCGTCGGCGCGGGTCAGCACCGGCGAATCCAGCATCACCACGCCGCGGTAGAGCTCCGGGCGACGCAGCGCCGCGTGCAAGTGCAGCACGCCGCCAAGGGAGTGGCCGACACCCCAGACCGGTGCCTCCTGCCGTTCCAGGTGATGCAGCAGTTCGTCCACCAGATTCTGCCAGTTGTCGTTGACCGGAAAGCGCGGGTCGTGGGCGTGCTGTTCCAGGTGATGCACCTGGTAGTCCGGCGCCAGCGCGGCGAACAGCTTGCCGTAGGTTGCCGAAGGAAAGCCATTGGCGTGGGCGAAGAAGATCTGCTGCGACATGGCCGCCTGCTCTGCACGGGGATGGATGGCCCATTGTCGGCAAGCGGCCGGGCGGCGGCAACGTCTTGAACGGTCATCGCCAATAACGATCAGGTCAACTCGGGTCGAAACTGACCATCGAACGGTGCAGGCAGGCACGCATGTAGGCCAGTTGCCATTCGAGGGCTTCACGGGCGAGCTGGCGGTCTTGTTGGGTATCCACCAGGCGGCGCAGCGCCAGGCAACTGGATTGCAGCAGGTGTGCCATGCGGATTCCAGACTGGCGCAGTTGCTCAAGTTCGTACTGACCTTCGAAGCGGCGCAGCAACTGGTCTAGCTTGGCGTCGGCGCAATCGCGCAGCAGGCAATATTCGGCGAAATCGAGCGCGCAGGGGCTACCCAGCTTGTCGATGACGCTTTGGGGATTGACGGAGCGCACCAGCTCCAGGCGTTGCCTGCTCATTAGGATTCCTTGCGCGGCGTTGCGATCATTCACGCCGCCACGCTAAGGCCCGCACGGTGCGAGCGGCAACTGGCATAAATGCCAGTTGCCGCCTGTCAGCCAGGGTGGTTGAGACTGCGCAGGGTCATCAGCCCGGCCAGTGGCCAGTCGCCCTCCAGCTCGGCCAGGCTGGCCGTGCTCAACGGTGCCGGGTGCTGACCGTGGCTATGTTCGAGCTGGCCGACGAGGGCCCCCACCAGTGGCTGGTGGCTGACCAGCAATACATGCTCGAGCCCCAGGCGCTCGATTTCGCCGATCACCTGGTGTACATCGCTTTCCGGGGTCAACCAGGGCACCGTGCGCACCGGCTCAGCGAAGCCCAGGGCACCATGCACCAAAGCGGCGGTCTGTTGAGCGCGCACGTAAGGGCTGGCGATGATCGCCTGCAACGGCTGGCCCAGCAGGCGTGCGGCGCTGTGCAGCACCTGCTCGCGACCATGGGCGGTCAAACGCCGCTCGGCGTCGGTGTTGGCCCGTGGCTCCGCCTCGCCGTGGCGCAGCACCCAGAGCTTCACAGTTTGGGCTCCTCGTCACGCACCGGGTGTGGCGCCGGGGCGACAGCGTGGGGCGCTTCGCCTTCCGGGGTACGCGGGCTCGGCCAGTCGGCGAACGGCCAGGGTTTCTGGTCGCTATGGAAGGTGCCGAAACGGCCGATCTGTGCCAGGTACTGGCTCAGGCTGTCGCCGAAGTTCATCAGGCTGGCGCTGGGCGCGCCGTAGATCAGGCGATAGATCAGTTGTACCAGCACCAGACCACCGAGCAGCAGCTCTGCCAGTTGCCAGGCCACCAGGAACACCAGCATCCACAGCACGCGCAGGATGATCGACTCGCGCGCGGCGCGTTCCGGGGTATCGTTCATAGGTCGCTCCTTCAGTTGAAACCGCTGGTGGAAATGAAATCGACGTCGGTCTTGGGCTCGGCGCGCATCAGGTGCTCGATCACCTGGTTCAGCGTGCGACCTTCGAACAGGATCGCGTGCAGCCCTGCCACCAGCGGCATGTACACGCCCACTTCCTGGGCCTTGGCCTTGAGCACCTTGAGGGTGTTGACGCCTTCGGCAACTTCACCCAGGCGGCTGACCGCCTGCTCGAGGCTCAGGCCCTGGCCGAGCGCATGTCCGACCTGGTAGTTGCGGCTCTTGGGCGAGGAGCAGGTGACGATCAGGTCACCGACCCCGGCCAGCCCAAGGAAGGTCATGGGGTTGGCGCCCTGGCTCACGGCGAAGCGGGTCATCTCGGCCAGGGCCCGGGTAATCAGCATGCTCTTGGTGTTCTCGCCCATTCCCAAGGCCACGGCCATGCCAGCGATGATGGCGTAGACGTTCTTCAACGCGCCGCCCAGCTCGACACCGAAGCGGTCGCTGCTGGCGTAAACGCGGAAAGTGCGGCCATGCAACACGGCCTGCACCTGTTGGCACAACGCTTCGTCCTCGCTGGCGACCACGGTGGCGGTCAACGCATGCTCGGCGATCTCGCGGGCCAGGTTGGGGCCCGACAGCACGCCGATGCGCGCATGAGGAGCGATCTCTTCGAGAATCTGGCTCATCAGCTTGAAGGTGTGCGCCTCGATGCCCTTGGTCAGGCTGACAAGGCCTTTGCCACGCAGCAGCTCGGCGTGGGGCGCCAGCACGCTGCGCAAGGCGCTTGAGGGCAAGGCGACGAAAATCAGCGCGCTGCCCTGCAGGGTGGCGAGCAGGTCGTTGACCGGTTCGACGCCGTCATGCAGGCGGATGCCCTTGAGGTAACGCGGATTCTCGCGGTCGACGCGCATTGCCTCGGCTTGCGCCGGGTCGCGCATCCACTGCCGTACCGGATGGCCGTTCTGTGCCAAGAGGTTCGCCACGGCGGTGCCGAAGCTGCCGCCTCCAAGAACTGCAACAGGTTGCTGTTCAGTCATATCCAATCCGTTAACCAATAATGTAAGTGGCGACCCGCGCATTATACGGGGCGCCCTGTCTTGGTGTCGCGGTCACTGGCAAAAGCCGCCCGGTCGGTTAACATGCCTGATTCATTTCTGAAACAAGGCCGTTTCGTGTTCCCAGGCACGCCACCTTACCCACGCCTGCTGTTGCTGACTGCCCTGCTGGGCGGTCCGGCCCTGGCCGAAGACCTGTTCATCGACAACCAGGACCTGCCGCAGGTTCTGACCGCCACGCGCCTGAAACAATCCCCGGCGGCGGTGCCGGGGAGCATGACCGTGCTCGACAACGAACTGATCCGCGCCAGTGGCGCCCGCGATATCCCCGAACTGCTGCGCCTGGTGCCCGGCATGATGATCGGCTACGGCGCCGGCAACCAGCCGACGGTCAACTACCACGGCAGCAACGTCAGCGACGCCCGGCGCATGCAAGTGTTGATCGATGGCCGCTCGGTGTACCGCGCGGGCCTGGCCACGGTGGACTGGAGCGACATCCCCGTGGCTATCGAGGACATCGAGCGCATCGAGGTGTTCCGCGGCCCGAACACCGTCAGCTACGGCGCCAACGCGCTGATGGCGGTGGTCAACATCCTCACCCGCAACCCGGCCGACAGCCATGGCACGCGAGTCAAGCTGACCCGCGGCCAGGACGGCATCAACGACTACTACGCAAGCCAAGGCTTCGGCTGGGACAGTGGCGACCTGCGCCTGTCGCTCTCCGGCCAGCAGGACGACGGCTTCGACCACGACCAGTTCGGCCGCGACTACCGCGACAGCCGCCGCGCCAACCGCATCAACATCAATGCCGTGCATACCCTGGCGCCTGATCAGACCCTGGAATGGCAACTGGCGGCCAAGGAAGGCAGCAACCAGCGGCCCTATACCTACCAGCCGGTGTTCGGCAACTACCGCGCCGGCGACAACGCCGACGTCAACGCCAAGGACTACGCTGGCTCCGTGCGCTGGAACCTCGACCTGAACCCCGAGCACAGCCTGTATGTGCAGGGTTCGGCGCAGCACTTCGACCGCCAGCAGGTATGGCGCGCCTGCGATGCGGCGATCGCCTTCAGCCCCGAGCTGACACGCCTGTGGCAACTCGACCCGAACTTCGCCGAGAAGGTCGCGCGCAACCTTTACACCGGCAACCTGCCGATCACCACCGATCCCGAACTCGGAGCGCTGATGGGCCAGGTACAGAACCAGTGGGCCAGCGGCGGCCGCAACACGATCTGCGGCGACGTCGACCAGAGCACCCGCGAAACCCGCTACGACCTGGAAATCCAGGACACCCTGAGCCTGACCGACAGCCTGCGCCTGGTCAGTGGCATGAACTACCGCTACGACCGCGCCGACTCGCAGACCTACTTCAACGGCAGCCTCGACGACCAGACCTGGCGCCTGTTCGGCCAGCTCGAATGGCGCGCCGACGAACACTGGATCGTCCAGGGCGGCGCGATGTACGAGCACTCGCAGTTGTCAGGCAACTCGCTCACCCCGCGCGTGGCGGTGAACTACCTGATCACCCCTCGCCACGGCCTGCGCGCGGTCTATTCCGAGGCCATCCGCTCGCCGGACATGTTCGAGAACAACGTCAACTGGAGCTACACGGTCAAGAACCTCTCGCCCAACCTGTACGGCCTGCAGAACGGCGAATACTTCGTCAAGACCCGCGGCCCGGGCAACCTCGACCAGGAGCGCATGCGCTCGCGCGAACTCGGCTACAACGGCGCCTTTAGCGACCTCGACCTGAACGTGGACGTAAAGCTGTTTTACGACGAGATCACCGGCATGATCAGCGAGCCGTTGAAGAACAACCAGTTCATCGCCAGCAATGCCAACAAGGCGCGTTTCAGCGGCAGCGAGGCGCAGTTCGACTGGCGCGTCACCCAGCGCGACCGCCTGCGCCTGACCTATGCCTATGTCGACGCCTGGGCCAGCAACCCGGCCGACCGCCGCCTGAGCGCGCGCAACAGCGGCTCGGCCGGCTGGCTGCGCGACTGGGGCGAGGGTTGGTCCAGCGCCCTCTTCTATTACGGCGACGACGCCCTCAACCAGTACCGTTACGAGCGGATAGACCTGCGCTTGGCCAAGCGCTTCAAGATCCAGGGCAGCAACCTGGAACTGGCCGCACTGTGGCAGCAGCGCCTGGACGACGAGCCGGTCACCCTCGAGCAGAACCGTTATGACAGCCGGCACCGCCTGAGCGTCAGCGCGGAGCTGGAATTCTGATGATCCGCCTGCTGCGTTTGCTGCTGCTGTGCCTCTGGCCCCTGGGCACGCTGTCGGCCAGCGAAGTCCTGCTGGTCGGCGGCGAAGACCAGCCCGGCATCCGCAGCTTCGTCGCCGCCCTGGAGAAACGCAGGACGCACGACCAGGTGCGGTTCCAGACTGTCGAGCAACTGCCTGCCCCAGGCAAGCTCAAGGCCGACACGCGCCTGGTATTGCTCGACATTCCGGCGTTGGAATGGCGCCTGACAGAGGCCACAGGGCCATCGGCATTGGCGCTGCGAATCAGCCGGGTCCAGGCCGAGCAACGCCTGGGGGTAGCGCGCCCCGCCTACCTCACCCTGCTGTGGAGTGATCCGCCCCTGGCCCGGCAACTGCGCCTGGCCCGCTACCTACTGCCGCAGGCCCGGCGCATCGGCGTGCTGTATGGCGAGCACAGCCGCTTTCTGCTCGATGAACTGCGCCAGGCCGCCCACCCTCTGGGGCTGGAAATCGTCGCCCAAGACTGGCCCGACCTGCGTGACAGCCGCCCATTGCAGCAGTTGCTGAACAGCAGTGATGTGTTGCTTGGGCTGGACGACCCCGACCTGTACAACTCGAAATCGGCCAAGAACGTGCTGCTCAGCAGCTATGGCCGGCAAATGGCGCTGATCGGTCCGAACGCCGGCTTCGTCCGCGCCGGCGCCCTGGCCAGCACCTACAGCGACCAGGACGATTGGCTGGCGGTACTCGAGCAGTTGCTCGACCAGCCACCGGCGCGCTGGCCGCGCAGCCTCTACCCCACGCACTTTGGCGTCAGCGGTAACCAGCAGGTGGCCCGGGCCCTGGGCCTGGAAGCGATCGACCCGGATGCCGCCGCCCTGGCCCTCGCCGAAGGAGCCTCCACCCCATGAGCAAGCGCCTGAGCTGGGACATCCATACCCGCACCCAAATCATCAGCCTGGGCCCGGCCCTGTTGCTGACCCTGCTGCTGATCAGTTTCTTCACCTTCGTACGCATCCAGGACTTGCGCCAGGAGCTCAACCACACCGGGCAACTGATCGCCAACCAGCTGGCACCAGCGTCCGAGTACGGGGTGATCTCGGGCAACAACGAGGTGCTCGAGAGCCTGATGCGCGCAACCTTGAGCATTCCCCACGTGCGCTTTCTCGAGGTACAGGACAGCCGCAACCATATCCTGGTGTATGTCGAGCAGCCCGATGAAAGCCTCAACCGCGCCCAGCGGGTCGAGGTGTTCCAGGCGCCGATCCGCCTGCAGCAGATCCGCCTGGACAACGACTTCCTGCTGGGCAAGGCGGCGCCACCGAACATCGCCGACGACTACCTGGGCCGGGTCATCGTCGGTATGTCCGACGACGCCTTCAGCCAGCGCCAGCAGGAGATCGTGATCAAGGCCGCGATCCTCGCGCTGTTCGCCCTGCTGTTCACTTTCCTGCTCGCCCGCCGCCTGGCCACCAGCCTGTCCAAGCCCATCAGCGACATGGGCCACGCAGTCCGCGCCATCCAGCAGGGTGACTTCAATGCGCCCCTACCGGTGGTCGACGATAGCGAACTGGGCCACCTGGCGCGGCATATCAACAACCTGGCCAACGCCCTCGACCAAGCTGCCGAGGAACAACAGCAGGCCATGGGGCAATTGATCCAGGCCCGCGAAGAGGCCGAGCAAGCCAACCGGGCCAAGTCCGACTTCCTGGCGATGATGAGCCACGAGCTGCGCACGCCCATGAACGGCGTGCTGGGCATGCTGCAGTTGCTGGAAACTACCGAACTGACCGGCGAACAAGCCGAATACACCGCCGTGGCCAGCGAATCCACCGGCCACCTGCTCAAGGTGATCAACGACATCCTCGATTTCTCGCGGATCGAGCGCACCACCCTGGAGCTGGAGCACATCGACTTCAACCTCGGCGACCTGATTACCAGCAGCGTGCAGTCGTTCCAGCACAGCGCCCAGCAGCGCAACCTCGACCTACGCCTGCAATTGCCCCCGGGCATAAACCAGTTGCAGGTGGTTGGCGACCCCACGCGGATTCGCCAGATCCTGCTGAACCTGGTGGGCAACGCGCTGAAGTTCACCGAGCGTGGCGAGGTAGCGATCGACGCACGCTGGCAGGTGCTCGACCGCCAGCTGATCTGGCTGACCTGCACCGTGCGCGACACCGGGATCGGCATCGACAGCAACCGCCTGGAAATGATGTTCGTGGCCTTCCAGCAGGCCGACAACACCATCTCCCGGCGCTACGGCGGCACCGGCTTGGGCCTGTCGATCGCCCGCACCCTGGCCGAGCGCATGGGTGGCCAGCTGCGTGGCGAGAGCCGCGAGGGGTTGGGCTCGACCTTCACCCTCGAAATACCGCTGGCACTGGCCAGCGCACCCAGCGCTGCGCCTGGTGTCACGCCACGGGACAGCACGACAGCCGACGGCGGCGGGCGGATCCTGCTGGTGGAGGACAATCCGGTCAACCAGAGCGTTATCGAGGCCATGCTGCGCAGCCTGGGCTTCGAAGTCAGCCTGGCCACCGATGGCGCCCAGGCGATCGACCTGGTTGGCCAGCAACGGTTCGCCGCGGTGCTGATGGATTGCCGCCTGCCCCAGGTGGACGGCTACGAGGCGACTCGCCGCATCCGCCTGCTGCCAAGGGGCGAAGGGCTGCCGATCATCGCCCTCACCGCCAGTGCGTTGCAGGGCGACCGCGAGCGCTGCCTGGCAGCCGGAATGAACGATTACCTGAGCAAGCCGTTCAAACGCAGCGATCTGCAGCGCATCCTGCGCCGCTGGTTGCCCGGTCAGGCAGTTGCGACTGGCGATAAATGCTAAAGTGCGGCAGTCTTAAAGACTGGACAGGACCGCCCCAGGGCCGGAAAATAACATTTCAGTGCACACCTGTACTTCTTTTGCCAGGTGCGCTGTGACTTTCACCACAACGCAATAGTCTACCTGTAGGCTGCCGCCTCGGATGCAAAGCGCTTCGGGCCGGCCGGGAAGATTCGTCCCCTGCCACAGGGGGTTATTGAGGAGCTCGCATGACCAAACAAAACGCCTTTACTCGGGAAGACCTGCTGCGCTGCAGTCGCGGTGAGCTGTTCGGCCCCGGTAATGCGCAACTGCCCGCCCCGAACATGCTGATGGTCGATCGCATCACCCATATCAGCGAAGAGGGCGGCAAGTTCGGCAAAGGTGAATTGGTCGCCGAGCTGGATATCAATCCAGACTTGTGGTTCTTCGCCTGCCACTTCGAAGGCGACCCGGTGATGCCAGGCTGCCTGGGCCTTGACGCCATGTGGCAACTGGTCGGTTTCTTCCTTGGCTGGCAGGGTCTGCCAGGCCGTGGCCGCGCCTTGGGCTCGGGCGAAGTGAAATTCTTCGGCCAGGTTCTGCCGCAAGCGAAGAAAGTCACCTACAACATTCATATCAAGCGCGTCCTGAAGGGCAAGCTGAACATGGCCATCGCCGATGGCTCGGTCAGCGTCGACGGACGCGAGATCTACACTGCCGAAGGCCTGCGGGTCGGCGTGTTCACCTCCACTGACAATTTCTAAGGGTTATTCGCATGCGCCGCGTCGTTATCACTGGTCTGGGCATCGTATCGTGCCTGGGCAATGACAAAGAGACCGTCACCGAAAACCTGCGCAACAGCCGTCCGGGTATCCGCTACAACCCGGAATATAAGGAAATGGGGCTGCGTAGCCAGGTTTCCGGTTCCATCGACCTCAACCTCGAAGAGCTGATCGACCGCAAGGTCTATCGCTTCGTCGGCCACGCTGCCGCCTACGCCTACCTGGCGATGCAGGACGCGATCAAGGACGCCGGCCTGACCGAAGAGCAGGTTTCCAACCCACGCACCGGCCTGGTGGCCGGTTCCGGTGGCGCCTCCACGCTGAACCAGATGGAAGCCCTGGACACCCTGCGCGAGAAAGGTGTCAAACGCGTCGGCCCGTACCGCGTCACCCGCACCATGGGCAGCACCGTGTCGGCGTGCCTGGCCACCCCGTTCAAGATCAAGGGCATCAACTACTCGATCTCGTCGGCCTGCGCCACCTCCGCGCACTGCATCGGCACCGCCCTGGAGCAGATCCAGTGGGGCAAGCAGGACATCGTCTTCGCCGGCGGTGGTGAAGAAGAGCACTGGAGCCAGTCGTTCCTGTTCGATGCCATGGGCGCCCTGTCGACCAAGCGCAACGAAACCCCTGAGCTGGCCTCGCGCGCCTACGACGCCGACCGTGACGGCTTCGTCATCGCTGGCGGCGGCGGCATGGTGGTAGTCGAGGAGCTCGAGCACGCCCTGGCCCGCGGCGCCAAGATCTATGCCGAGATCGTCGGCTACGGCGCAACCTCCGATGGCTACGACATGGTCGCCCCGAGCGGCGAAGGCGCGATCCGCTGCATGCAGCAGGCGCTGTCCACCGTCGACACCCCGATCGACTACCTGAACACCCACGGCACCTCCACCCCGGTCGGCGACGTCGCCGAGATGAAGGGTGTGCGTGAAGTGTTCGGCGCCAAGGCACCGAAGATCAGCTCGACCAAGAGCCTGTCGGGCCACTCGCTGGGCGCCGCTGGCGTACACGAGGCGATCTACTGCCTGCTGATGATGGAAAACAACTTCATCGCCGGCTCCGCCAACATCGACGAGCTGGACCCGGAGGTCGCCGACCTGCCGGTACTGCGCAAGACCGAAGAGAACGCCAAGATCGACACGGTCATGAGCAACAGCTTCGGCTTCGGCGGCACCAACGCCACCCTGGTGCTCAAGCGCTGGACTGGCAAGTGATCGCCTGACACGCTGAACGAGAACGCCCCGACCTAGGTCGGGGCGTTTTTGTTTGTACACCGCGATGACTCTTACACTGAAAACCGTTGTACCAAGGTGTTGAGGTCCACCGCCAACCGCGATAACGCCTGGCTCGCGGCTGACGTCTCCTCGGCCCCGGCCGAGGACTGGTGCGCCAGGTCGCGGATAGTGGTCAGGTTGCGGTCCACCTCCCGCGCCACCTGGGCCTGCTGCTCCGAGGCGCTGGCGATCACCAGGTTGCGCTCGTTGATCTGGCCGATGGCCGCGGCGATCGCCTCCAGCGCCTGGCCCGCGGCATGGGCACCGTCAAGGGTCGAACGGGCCTGGGCATCGCTGTGCTGCATGCCCTGCACGGCCCGCTCGGCACCGCTGCGGATGGCGACGATCATCTGCTCGATCTCCTGGGTCGAGCTCTGCGTACGGTGGGCCAGCGCCCGCACCTCGTCGGCGACCACGGCGAATCCGCGCCCGGCCTCACCAGCCCGCGCCGCCTCGATGGCCGCATTGAGCGCCAGCAGGTTGGTCTGCTCGGCAATCGAGCCGATCACATCCAGCACCTTGCTGATGTCATGCACCTGCTGAGCCAGTTGCCCGACCTCCTCGGCATTGCCCGCCACGCCAGTGGCCAGCGCCTCGATGGCAGTGACAGTCGCCCGCACTTGCTCGCGCCCACGGCGGGCAATCTGGTCCGACTCACGCGAGGCCTCGGAGGTAGCCACCGCGTTGCTCGCCACCTCCTCCACTGCCGCGGTCATCTGGTTCACTGCGGTCGCGGCCTGCTCGATCTCCATGCTCTGCTGTTGCAGACCATGGGTGGCGTCTTCGGTGACCGCGCTCAGCTCTTCGGAGGCCGAGGCCAGTTGGCTGGCCGAGTCGGAAATTCGCCCGATGGTCTCGCGCAGGCTCTGCTGCATGCTCTTGAGCGCCGCCAGCAGGCGCGCCGGCTCGTCATCGCCCTGCACGGTGATCTGTGGAGTCAGGTCGCCAGTGGCGACCGTCTCGGCCACCTTCAGCGACTGGCCGAGCGGCCGCACGATGCTACGGGTCAAGGCCAGGGCGAGCACCACGGTGAGGCTCAGGGCGATCACCAGCAACACGCCGACCCAGACCTTCGCACCGTTGTACACGGCCTCGGCCAGGTCGGTGGCTGAGTTGGCCTGATGGTTGTTCAGCTCGATCAGCTCGTTGAGGGTCGCCGTCATCTGGTCGGCCAACTGGTTCATCTCGCCGTTTACCAGCGCCGCCGCTGCCTGGACATGCCCATCGGTGGCCAATTGCACCACCTGCCCCTGCAAGGTCATGTATTGACGCTCAAGGCCCTGGTAACGGTCGAACAACGTCCGCTCCTCAGGAAGCACGATCAAGGCATCGTAGTGACTCTGAGCCTTGCTCAGGCCACCCTTGACCTCGTCGATGCGGGCACGGTTCTGCTGCTGGGCGACCGGGTCGGTGTTGACCAGCAGGCGCAGGGTCAAGGCGCGGATGCGCAGCATGTCCTGGGTCATGCGGCCCACCGAGATCACGCTCGGCAGCCAGTTGTTGTCGACCTGCTCGGACTGCTGGCGCATGTTGGTCATCTGCTGCAGCGCGAAGCCGCCCAGCGCCACTACCAGCAGCGCCATGATGCCAAAGCCAAGGCCGGCGCGCGGCGCGATGTTCAAGCGTCTCAGGCTCATTTCCAGGATCCCTCCCAAGCGTGATATTCCATTGCTTAAAAAAGGTATCGGGCCATCTGGAAATTGCGTAAGACGAAAAGGCGATATCAAAAAGCTATCCGTGCATGAAACTCGCTATTTCGCGCTTTTTGGCAGCAGTTCGACAAAATTCCTCCGGCTCACGCGCTCTGCCACCGCTTCAGGCAAGGCATCGAGGAATGGATTGAAAGCATGCATCTGCTCGCCGATGCTGCCGAAGCGCCCCACCACATCGGACCCGAGCATGAAGCGCTCGGGAAAGCGCACGACCAGTTCGACCCAGGCTTTGCGTGGCACGCCCTGCTCATCCAGCAGGTAGGGCTCGAGCACGCTCCAGGACAAGTCCACGTACAGGTTTGGATAGTCCTCGAGCAATCGGGTTAGCACCGGCAGGAGAAAGTCCATGCGCTCCTGGTGCCGGTGAATCTCCACGCTGCTGCCGGCATGGGCCCAGATGAAGCGGGTATGCGGGTGGTTACGCAACGGCTCTTCGATTTCCGCCAGGTACAGCGGGTTGCGCTCGCGCTTGGAGGTGATGTTCGAATGCAACAGCACCGGCAGGTCGCGCTCGGCGGCCAGGTGATAGATGCGGGTCATGGCTTCGTTGTTGGCCCGCGGTGTATCGCCGCTGGTCAGGGCGGTGAGGTCGTCATGGCGGGTGAATACCTCGCCGATGCCCTGCCACAACCCCGGATAAAGTTCGAGCATGCGCTCGATATGGTTGACGGCATTCTTGTCTACCGGGTTGAAGCCGGTAAGAAACGGATGGAAGCGCTTGCGCTGTTCGGCAGGCAGCTTTTCCAGCGCGGCGGCAACGTACAGGTCGGTGGCGCTGTACCAGTATGCATCGGCATCGTCGCCGGCGTAGTAGCGCGGGCGCTTGGGTTCGTCCTCGTGCCATTTTTTGGCCACCGGAATGCCGGAGATCATCGACTGCTCTACCCCGGCCTCGTCCATGGCCTTGAGCAAGGCCGGCATGCCCTCGGTTTCCTGGAAGAAATCCACGTAATGCAGGTGCGCATCGCTGTAGCGGTAGTCGCGGGCATGTACGCTGTCGAACAAGCCCATGCTCAATAGCAGGCAGGCCAATGTGCGGGCGATCATCTCAGGCTCCTTTGCCAATACCGCAAGAGTAGACCCGCCCCCTTCAGCGACGGTTCAGCCCCGCGCCACGAACCGCTATGCTTGCAGACGTCCCTTGCCTGCCCGGAGTTTCGCCATGAGCAGCCCCCTGGTCATCCGCCCACGCGCCGAGTCGGTCGAGGGCCAACCCATCCTGCGCCCACTGCCCTCGGCCCAGTGCCGCAGCATCGGGCCCTTCGTATTCTTCGACCATATGCTGGAAACCGACTACGCCCCCGGCCATGGCATGGACATCCGCCAGCACCCGCATATCGGCCTGTCCACCCTCACCTACCTGTTCGAAGGCGAGATCCAGCACAAAGATAGCCTCGGCTCGGACCAGCGCGTGCTGCCGGGCGATGTCAGCTGGATGACCGCCGGGGCAGGCGTGGCGCACGTCGAGCGCACCCCGGCCGAGGCGCTCGAACAGGGCTCAAGGCTGCATGGGCTGCAGGTTTGGCTGGCCTCGCCGCAAAGCGCCGAACAAGGGCTGGCGAGCTACAGCCATCACCCGGCCGACAGGCTGCCGATCAGCGACAGCCTCGGCGTGCGAGTCCGCATGATCGCCGGCACAGGTTTCTGCCTGAAGTCCCCCGTGCCAGTGCTCTCCCCCACGCTCTATGCCCATGTACACATGCAAGCGGCTACCACCTTGATCGTGCCGACGGAGCACGCGCAGCGCGCGCTGTACCTGCTCGAAGGTGAGTTGATGCTGGATGACGAGGAGGTCGAGCCATGCAGCCTGGTCGTGCTGCCCGAGGGCGAAGAGGTGGTGTTGTATGCCGAGGAAACGTGCCAGCTGGTGTTGATCGGCGGCGCGCCACTGGATGGGCCGCGGCGGATGAACTGGAACTTCGTCGCCAGTGATCCGGCATTGATAGAGTCGGCCCGGGCGCGCTGGGCGGCGGGGGATTGGCCAGTGGTACCGGGGGAAAACGGGCGGATCGAACTGCCGCGTTAACGGGGGCCGCTTCGCGGCCCATCGCCGGCAAGCCGGCTCCCACAGGAATTTGCATTGCTTCTGTGGGAGCCGGCTTGCTGGCGATGGGGCTGCGTCGCAGGCCCCTGAACGTTCAGCCTGCGAACACTTCCTTGAGCAAGTTATGCATCGAGCGGAACGCCCGCTCGGACGTACGCCGGTCATACTGCATCTTGCCCGGCACATTGGCGTTCGGATCGGTGAACGAATGCACAGCGCCACCATAACTAAGCAGTTGCCAGTCGACCTTGGCGGCGTTCATCTCTTCCTCGAAGGCTGGCAATTGCTCCTTCGGCACCAACGGATCGGAAGCACCATGCAGTACCAGCACGGAGCCTTTGATACGCTTAGCATCCTCGGGGCTTGGTGTGTCCAGGGTGCCGTGGAAAGAAACGGCGGCCTTCAGGTCGGCGCCGGTACGGGCCAGCTCCAGAGCACAGCAACCACCAAAGCAGAAGCCGAAGGTGGCCACCTTGCCGGGCGCCAACAACGCCTTCGATTGCCCCAGCAATTGCGCCAGCGCTTCCTGCATGCGCTTGCGCAGTTCGGCGCGGTCGTTCTTCAGCGGCATCATCGCCGTACCGGCTTCGTCAGCATTGGACGGCCGCACCGACTGGCCATACAAGTCGGCAATCAGCACCACATAGCCTTGCTCGGCCACTTCCTTGGCGATACGTTCGGCGCCCTCGCCGATACCCATCCAGTTCGGCGCCATCACCAGGCCCGGCTGCGGCAGCGCGCCCGGGGCGTAGACCAGGCGGCTTTCGTAAGCCTTGCCTGACAGGTGATAAACCAACGACTCGACGATGACCTTGCTCATTCAGCTCTCCTTGGGCGTTCACGGGTCAGGACAGGATAGATGTATTCGTGGCAACGGCAGACATGAAAAAGCCCGCCGAAGCGGGCTTTTCTTGCCTCAGGTCAAGCCGACAGCTCGACCAGCAGCTTGTTGAGCCGGCGTACGTAGGCCGCCGGATCCTTCAAGCTGTCACCGGCCGCCAGGGCCGCCTGGTCGAACAGGATATGCGAAAGCTCGGCGAAGCGGTCTTCGCTCTGCTCGCCATCGAGCTTCTCGATCAGCGGGTGGCTCGGGTTGAACTCGAAGATCGGCTTGGACTCCGGCACCTTCTGCCCGCTGGCCTCGAGGATCTGGCGCATCTGCAGGCCCAGGTCCTGTTCGCCGATGGCGAGGATCGCCGGCGAGTCGGTCAGGCGATGCGAGACACGCACCTCGGCAACGCTGTCACCCAGCGCGCCCTTGAGACGCTCGACCAGGCCTTCCTTGTCCTTGGCGACTTCTTCCTGGGCCTTCTTGTCCTCTTCGGAGTCCAGCTTGCCCAGGTCCAGGTCGCCGCGGGCGACGTCGACGAAGGCCTTGCCGTCGAACTCGTTGAGGTAGCTCATCAGCCACTCGTCGATGCGGTCGGTCAGCAGCAGCACTTCGATGCCTTTCTTGCGGAAGACTTCCAGGTGCGGGCTGTTCTTGACCTGGGCGTAGGATTCGCCGGTCAGGAAGTAGATCTTGTCCTGGCCTTCCTTGGCGCGGGCCAGGTAGTCGGCCAGGGCGACGCTCTGCTCGCCGCTGTCGTCATGGGTGGAAGCGAAGCGCAGCAGGCTGGCGATCTTCTCCTTGTTGGCGAAGTCTTCGGCCGGGCCTTCCTTCAGCACCTGACCGAAGTTCTTCCAGAAGCCCTTGTACTGCTCAGGCTCGTTCTTCGCCAGTTTCTCCAGCATGTCCAGCACGCGCTTGGTCAGCGCGGTCTTCATCGAGTCGATGATCGGGTCTTTCTGCAGGATCTCGCGGGAAACGTTCAGCGACAGGTCGTTGGAGTCGACCACACCCTTGATGAAACGCAGGTACAGCGGCAGGAACGACTCTGCCTGGTCCATGATGAACACGCGTTGCACGTACAGCTTCAGGCCGCGTGGCGCTTCGCGCTGGTACAGGTCGAACGGCGCGCGGGCCGGCACGTACAGCAGCGAGTTGTACTCGAGCTTGCCTTCGACCTTGTTGTGGCTCCAGGCCAGCGGGTTCTCGAAGTCATGGCCGATGTGCTTGTAGAACTCCTGGTACTCCTCGTCCTTCACCTCGGTGCGCGAACGGGTCCACAGGGCGCTGGCGCGGTTGACGGTTTCCCATTCCTGCGCCGGCTTTTCCTCGCCTTCGGCGGCCTCAGCCTGCTCCTTGGGCAGCTCGATCGGCAGAGCAATGTGGTCGGAGTACTTCTTGACCACGTTGCGCAGGCGCCAGCCATCGGCGAATTCATCCTCACCCTTCTTCAGGTGCAGGACGATGCGGGTACCGCGCTGCGGCTTGTCGACAGTGGCGACTTCGAACTCGCCCTCGCCTTTCGACGACCAGTGCACGCCCTCGGCAGCCGGCAGGCCGGCGCGACGGCTGAACACGTCGACCTTGTCGGCGACGATGAACGCGGAGTAGAAGCCCACGCCGAACTGACCGATCAGGTGCGAGTCCTTCTTCTGGTCGCCGGTGAGGTTCTTCATGAAGTCGGCGGTGCCGGACTTGGCGATGGTACCCAGGTGCGCGATCACGTCTTCGCGGCTCATGCCGATGCCGTTGTCCTCGAGGGTCACGGTGTTGGCGGCCTTGTCGAAGCTGACGCGGATCTTCAGGTCGGCGTCGCCTTCGAGCAGCTCAGGCTTGGCCAGGGCCTCGAAGCGCAGCTTGTCGGCGGCGTCGGAGGCGTTGGAGATCAGCTCGCGCAGGAAGATCTCCTTGTTCGAATACAGGGAATGGATCATGAGGTGCAGCAGTTGCTTTACCTCGGTCTGAAAGCCCAGGGTTTCTTTTTGAGTCTCCACACTCATGGTCTTCAAAACTCCAATCTGTTGGTTGGTGACGCCTGGCGGCCGTCGGGACGGCTTTTGATGGCGGATGTCCAGCAGATGGGGGCAGCCCTGACTATTTCAAGGGCTTTTCGGGTTCAATCTTGAAATGCGCACGCGCCGTGGCGATCGGGGTGTCGCGATCGCCCTGCCAGGCGGTGATGGCGACGTTGGTCACCCGCCGCCCCTGGCGCCACAGCTGACACTGGGCGTAGGTGTCACGGAAATGGCCGGCACGCAGGTAATCGATGGAGAAGTCGATGATCTTCGGGATGCTCGCACTTTCGCTGTAGATCAGCAGGTAGAGCGCCGCGGACAGCTCCATGAACCCGGCGATCACGCCGCCATGGATCGCCGGCAGCAACGGGTTGCCGATATTGTCCGGATTGGCCGGCAGGCGGAACAACAGGTCTTCGCCCTGGCGCTCGCATTCGATACCGATCAGTCCGGCATACGGGATCAACGCCAGCAAAGGCTGGTAATCGCCCCGGGCGTGGGCCTGGTTCAGTTGCTGGCGGATGTCGGCGGGAATCACGCGCGACCCTCCTTGAGGCTGTTGCCGAAGCGGATGCCACCCTTGACGTCCTGCCCCAGGCGCATGAAGGTGCCGACCACCTGACAGATCGGTTGCGCGGGGTCGTCCTGGTAGGCCGTACCCCGGGTGAAGATCACATCGCGGGTCACCCGGTAGCACTGGGCATGACCGTAGATGTCCTTGTCCGCCTCGGCCGGATGCATGTAGTCGATGCGCAGGTCCAGCGTCGGGCACACCTCGAAACGTGGTAGCGCGCAGAGCGTGGCCATGCCGCAGGTGGTGTCCATCAGCGTGGTCAGCACGCCGCCGTGAACCGCACCATTCTGCGGATTGCCGACAATGGCCGGCGACCAGGGCAGTACCAGTGTCATGCCGTCGGCGTCGGCATGATGCACGCGCATTTGCAGTACCTGGCAATGTTTCAGCGCCGAGAGAAAACGCTCGGCCATCGCCATCAATGGAGTCTCATTCATTGTCCGCCGCCGCATAAAATGGGTAAAAAGTCTATATAGGCCGGGCAGTTATATATCTGTAACCTGCGTTGAACTTATTCGTCAGTGGCGTACTCGAAGGAACATACAAAGTTATTCCACCCAGGAGAAACACCCCATGCGTAAACCTTTTGCTTTTGCTCTGATGCTGGCCGCTGCCATGGGCCTGGCTGCTTGCGATAAAGCGAGCGAAGACAAAGCCCAGGACGCACAGCAACACGCCGAGCAAGCCCAAGAGAAGATGGGCGAAGCTCAGGATAAGATGAACGAAGCCGCCAAGGAAAACGCCGAAGCCGCCAAAGATCAGGCCGAAGCGCAGCAGAAGGCCGCCGAGGAAGCCGCACCGACCACCCCAGCGCCGACCACTGCACCTGCTGAGCCTGCCAAGCAGTAATCGAGCAGTAAAAAAACCCGACAATGTCGGGTTTTTTTATACCTGCCATTTAAAGCTGAAAGGCTTCACCCAGCACCATCGGAAGTTTCCCTCCCTGCATCTACCGAGGCACTTTCGGTGGGCGTGAATACCATCACTTCCAACACATGTGAATGGAATTCCCGACGATACAGGATGAACACCACACCCACGCTCATAGCCATGAACAACCAGGGGCTGATGAACCAGCTCAACATGGCCATGCCGAAATAGTAAGAGCGCAAGCCCAGGTTGAACTGGTTGGCGGCCAGCGACAGCACCCGCGCCGCCCGGGAAGCGAAAGCCTTGCGTTCGAGCTCGTTGACCTGACGTTCGCCGATCATTGGCGCCGAGCCCACCAACACTGCGGCGAAGTTGTATTGACGCATGCACCAGCTGAAAGTGAAGAACGCATAGACGAACACCGTCGCCAGGCACAACAGCTTGATTTCCGACATGCCCTGGGAGGCCTGCTGCACCAGTGGCAGGTCGGCCAGCAGCGACAATGCACGGTCGGACGCTCCAAGCACGGTGAGGATGCCGGCAAGGATGATCAGGGTACTGGAGGCGAAGAACGATGCGTTGCGCTCGAGGTTGCCGATTACGCTGGCATCGGCGATGCGATTGTCGCGCAGCAGCATACGGCGCATCCAATCCTCGCGGTAAAGGTGCAACACGCTGGCCAGGCACGCAGTATCACGTCCCTTCCAGGTGGCATAGCGGGTGTAGCCGCCCCAGCAGATGGCGAACCAGCAGACGGCCAGGAGGTTGCCCAGGTTGTTTTGGATGAAGGTCATGCAGGAATCCCTTTAAAGAGAAACAGACCGGTTTTCGACGCCCGGATTCGTTAAAAGACACGTGTCTGGCGTTCAGTTTTTGCCTGCACTGACCTCATCGCCGGCAAGCCGGCTCCCACAAGGGATCACTGCCCCTCTGTGGGAGCCGGCTTGCCGGCGATGAGGCCAGAACAGAAAGACGGTAATAAAAAACCCCGCGCCTTTCGGCAGCGGGGTTTCGATATCCACCTTTGACGGGGGCCCTTCGGCTTTTGGCCAGCGCCCCACCATTGGGTTTCAATCCATCAGGCCAGCGCCTCGCGCGGCTTGCCCAGCATGCGGTCGCAGACCACGGCGACGGCCAGGGTGACCACCGAAGGCACCAGCCAGGCCATGCCTTCATTGCTGAACGGCAGGTGAGCCATGGCGTCAGGCAGCACGTGGGCGAAGCTGCTGCCCTTGATGGCGTCGACAACGCCGAACACCAGCGACACCAGCATGACTGGGGCCAGGATGCGGGTTGGCGAGTTCCACAGGTCTTTCACGAAGCTCAGGCCCACGACCACGATGCACGGTGGGTAGATCGCCGTCAGCACCGGAATCGAGAACATGATCAGCTTGGTCAGGCCCAGGTTGGAGATCACCAGCGAGAAACCAGCCAGGATCACCACCAGGGCACGGTACGACAGCGGCAGGATCTGGCTGAAGTACTCGGCACAGGCGCAGGTCAGACCCACGGCGGTGACCAGGCAGGCAAGCGCGATCAGTACCGCCAGGAAACCACTGCCCAGCGAACCGAAGGTGTGCTGCACATAGGCATGCAATACCATCGCACCGTTGGTGGCATCGGCGGCGATGTCATGGCTGCCCGCGCCGAGGCGGAACAGGCTGACATACACCAGGACCAGGCCCACGCCGGCAATCAGCCCCGCGATGATGGCATAGCGGGTGATCAGCTTCGGCGACTCGACTCCGCGCGAGCGGATGGCATTGACGATGACGATACCGAAGACCAGGGCTCCCAACGTGTCCATGGTCAGGTAACCATCGGAGAAACCTTTGGAGAACGCGGCGGCGGCGTAAGCAGGCTGGGCCTCGCCGATGGTGCCGGCTGGCAACGCGAACGCCGCGATGCCCAGCACAGCCAGGGCGATGATCTTCAACGGCGCCAGGAAACGCCCCACGGTGTCGAGCAGCTTGCCCGGGTACATGGACACGGCCAGGACCACGGCAAAGTACACCACGCTGTAGATGAGCAGCGCGATCGGGCTTTCACCGGTCAGCGGCGCCACGCCCACTTCGAACGACACGGTCGCGGTGCGCGGGGTAGCGAACAGCGGGCCAACCGAGAGGTAGCACACCGCCGCCAGCAGGCCGCCAAAGAACTTGCCGATAGGGCTGCTCAGGGCGTCCATGCCGCCACCGACCTTGGCCAGGGCGACCACGGTGATGACCGGCAGGCCCACGGCGGTAACCAGGAAGCCGAGCGCGGCCATCCACACGTGCGGACCGGACTGCAGGCCGACGATGGGCGGGAAGATGATGTTGCCGGCGCCTACGAAAAGCGCAAACGTCATAAAGCCAAGCGCCAGGATATCCTGGCCTTTTAACTCTTTCATTTAAGGAAATACCACACTGCTGAAATCGGGAGTCGGAGGGGATTTCCCATAGGATGAAGGGAAATGCTGCCCGGCTTGGTGAGCCAGACCCGTTTAGCGTGTCGTTCCCTTTTGGGGTACGGGCACAGAGTGAACGCGTAGCCTACCTGTTTTGCCCGACAAACGCACTGGCACAGTGCTGCTTGTCCGATGTGCGTATGTGTTTGTCGTCTGGTTGACCGTGTTAAGCGACAATTTATTGCGTATTCAAGCGAATGTCTGGTTGAAAATCCTGATAGAGGTCATAGGAAATTCCGCATGTGTGCAACTCTGCGACACAAAGTAATCCCCCAACAACGACAAAGGCCACCCGAAGGTGGCCTCTGTGCGCGTGGGGGGTACTACGTATTGCTTACTTCTTGACTTCCCAGCCAGTCAGCTCGGCCAGGGCCTTGCCGATGTCAGCCAGGGAACGCACGGTCTTAACACCAGCGTCCTGCAGGGCGGCGAACTTCTCGTCCGCGGTACCCTTGCCACCAGAGATGATGGCGCCAGCGTGGCCCATGCGCTTGCCCGCTGGTGCGGTAACACCGGCGATGTAGGAAACGACAGGCTTGGTCACGTTGGCCTTGATGTAGGCCGCGGCTTCTTCCTCAGCGGAACCGCCGATCTCACCGATCATGACGATCGCTTCGGTCTTCGGATCTTCCTGGAACAGCTTCAGGATATCGATGAAGTTGGAGCCCGGGATCGGGTCACCGCCGATGCCGACGCAGGTCGACTGGCCGAAGCCGGCGTCGGTGGTCTGCTTGACAGCTTCGTAGGTCAGGGTTCCGGAACGCGAAACGATACCGACCTTGCCTGGCAGGTGGATGTGACCTGGCATGATGCCGATCTTGCACTCGCCCGGAGTGATCACGCCTGGGCAGTTCGGGCCGATCAGGGTCACGCCCAGCTCGTCGCACTTGACCTTGGCGTCCAGCATGTCGAGGGTAGGGATACCCTCGGTGATGCAGACGATCAGCTTGATGCCACCGAAGGCGGCTTCCAGGATCGAGTCCTTGCAGAAAGGAGCCGGTACGTAGATGACCGACGCGTCAGCGCCGGTGGCCTCTACGGCTTCTTTCACGGTGTTGAACACCGGCAGGCCCAGGTGGGTGGTGCCACCCTTGCCTGGGGTAACGCCGCCGACCATCTTGGTGCCGTAGGCGATGGCTTGTTCGGAGTGGAAAGTACCCTGCGAGCCGGTGAAGCCCTGGCAGATGACTTTGGTGTCTTTATTGATCAGGACGCTCATTACTTGCCCTCCGCAGCTTTGACAACTTGTTGAGCAGCGTCGGTCAGGCTGGTTGCCGCAATGATGTTCAAACCGCTTTCTGCCAGTACTTTAGCGCCCAGTTCGGCGTTGTTGCCTTCAAGGCGAACGACAACCGGAACCTTGACGCCGACTTCTTTCACCGCACCGATGATGCCTTCGGCAATCATGTCGCAGCGAACGATGCCGCCGAAGATGTTGACCAGTACGGCCGCGACATTGCTGTCCGACAGAATGATCTTGAACGCTTCGGTAACGCGCTCTTTGGTAGCGCCGCCGCCAACGTCGAGGAAGTTGGCAGGCTTGCCGCCGTGCAGGTTGACGATGTCCATGGTACCCATGGCCAGGCCGGCACCGTTGACCATGCAGCCGATGTTGCCTTCGAGGGCAACGTAGTTCAGTTCGAACTTGGCGGCGTGGGCTTCACGGGCGTCGTCCTGCGACGGGTCGTGGAAGGTCTTCAGCTTAGGCTGACGGTACATGGCGTTGGCGTCGATGTTGATCTTGGCATCGAGGCAGTGCAGATCGCCATCGGCCTTGATCACCAGCGGGTTCACTTCCAGCAGGGCCAGATCGTGATCCTTGAACAGCTTGGCCAGGCCTACGAAGATCTTGGCGAACTGTTGAACTTGCTTGCCTTCCAGGCCCAGCTGGAACGCCAGCTCGCGACCCTGGAACGGCTGAGCGCCGACCAGCGGATCGATGGTGGCCTTGAGGATCTTCTCAGGAGTGTCGTGAGCGACTTTCTCGATGTCCACGCCACCTTCGGTGGAAGCCATGAACACGATGCGGCGGCTCGAACGATCGACTACAGCGCCCAGGTACAGCTCTTTGGCGATGTCAGTGCAGGATTCGACCAGGATCTTGGAAACTGGCTGACCATTGGCGTCGGTCTGGTAGGTAACCAGGTTCTTGCCAAGCCACTGGGCAGCGAACGCCTTGGCGTCTTCCTTGCTGCGAACCAGCTTGACGCCGCCCGCTTTACCGCGACCACCAGCGTGAACCTGGGCTTTTACAACCCACTCGGAACCGCCGATCTTGTCGCAGGCTTCTGCTGCAGCTTCAGGGGTGTCGACTGCGAAACCCTTGGAAACTGGCAGGCCGTATTCAGCGAACAGCTGCTTACCCTGATACTCGTGAAGATTCATGCTTTTTACCGTCTTCGTTAGGTACTGCGCTTCGGCGCTGCGCCATTACTGGCGCCGCACCACCTGTGACCGTTGACCCCGGGTTTTCCCATGTGATCCGGTCCGGCGGACGTTCCGCGGTGAGTCTTGCACGCAAGACCCACGACGGGCAGACCGCCGTGGTTTCTTATAATTAACGCTTCTTACGGTTGGCGACGTGAATGGCACCGCCATTCACCGCCAGCGCTGCTTCATGCAACGCTTCGGACAGGGTCGGATGGCTGAAGACCATCATGCCCAGATCCTCGGCACTGGTGCCGAATTCCATTGCGATCGCGCCCTGCTGTACCAGTTCGGCAGCCGATGGGCCAATCACGTGAACACCCAGGACGCGGTCGGTCTTGGCGTCGGCGATGACCTTGACGAAACCACCGGTATCGTTGGCTGCCATCGCACGGCCGCTGGCCGCGAACGGGAAGGTGCCTACGTTAACCTCAACACCCTCGGCCTTCAAGGCTTGTTCGGTCTTGCCGACCCACGCGATTTCCGGGTGGGTGTAGATGACCGACGGGATCAGGTCGTAGTTCATCTGGGCCTTGTGGCCCTTGATGCGCTCGACGACCATGATGCCCTCTTCCGAGGCCTTGTGCGCCAGCATCATGCCACGCACCACGTCACCGATGGCGAATACGCCCGGAACGCTGGTAGCGCAGTGGTCATCGACGAAGATGTAGCCACGCTCGTCGATGGTCACACCGCTGTCGGCAGCCAGCAGGTCAGTGGTCACCGGACGACGGCCGACCGCGACGATCAGCTTGTCGAAGGTGATCTTCTGCTCGCCTTCGGCGTTGGTGTAGGTGACTTCGACTTCGTTGCCGTTGACTTTCGAGCCGGTGACGCGAGCGCCCAGCTTGATGTCCAGGCCTTGCTTGGTCAGGGTCTTCTGGGCTTCTTTCGACACAGCGGTGTCGGCAGCCATCAGGAAGGTGTCCAGGGCTTCCAGGACGGTGACTTCGGCACCCAGGCGAGCCCAGACCGAGCCCAGTTCCAGGCCGATCACGCCGGCACCGATGACGCCCAGGCGCTTCGGTACAGTTTGGAACTCCAGGGCGCCGGTGGAGTCGACGATGACGTTCTGGTCGACCGGAGCCGGTGGAATGTCGATCGGACGCGAGCCGGAAGCCAGGATCACATTGTCGGCTTCGATGACTTCGGTGGTGCCGTCAGCCTTGGTGACTTCGACTTTCTTGCCGGCCAGCAGCTTGCCGTGGCCCTGGATCGAAGTGACGCCGTTGGCCTTGAACAGGGTGGCAACACCACCGGTCAGGTTCTTGACGATGCCGGCCTTGCGGCCAACCATCGCGGCGACGTCCATCTTCACTTCACCAGTGGAGATACCGTGGATGTTGAAGCTCTCTTTGGCTTCCTTGTACTTCCAGGAGCTGTCCAGCAGCGCCTTGGAAGGAATGCAACCTACGTTCAGGCAGGTGCCGCCCAGGGCCAGCTTGCCCTCGGCGTCGGTGTACTTCTCGATACAGGCAGTCTTCAGACCGAGTTGGGCAGCCTTGATGGCGGCAACATAGCCGCCAGGACCTGCACCAATCACCACTACGTCGAATTTCTGGGTCATAAAAGATTCCTTATCAGCTACAAGCTACAAGCCGCGTACCGCACGGCCCCGTCTCTTGAAAAACGGGGCCGGCGGCGCGCAGCTAGTTGATTAGATGTCCAGCAGCAGGCGAGACGGATCTTCCAGCAGGTTCTTGATGGTCACCAGGAAGGTTACCGCTTCCTTGCCGTCGATCAGGCGGTGGTCGTAGGACAGCGCCAGGTACATCATCGGACGGATCACGACCTGGCCATTGATGGCCATCGGGCGCTGGATGATGTTATGCATGCCCAGGATGGCAGCCTGCGGCGGGTTGACGATCGGGGTCGACATCATCGAGCCGAAGGTACCACCGTTGGTGATGGTGAAGGTACCGCCGGTCATCTCTTCGATCGACAGCTTGCCATCACGGGCCTTCTTGCCGAAGGTGGCGATGCCGTTCTCGATTTCGGCCAGCGACATCGACTCGGCGTTGCGCAGGACCGGAACCACCAGGCCGCGATCGCTGGAGACGGCGACGCCGACGTCAGCGAAACCGTGGTAGACGATGTCGTTGCCGTCGATCGAGGCGTTGACCGCTGGGAAGCGCTTCAGCGCCTCGGTGGCAGCCTTGACGAAGAACGACATGAAGCCCAGGCGCACGCCATTGTGGGTCTTCTCGAACAGGTCTTTGTACTTCGAACGCAGGGCCATGACTTCGGTCATGTCGACTTCGTTGAAGGTGGTCAGCATCGCCATGTTCGACTGGGCTTCGACCAGACGCTCGGCGATCTTGGCGCGCAGACGGGTCATCGGCACGCGCTTCTCGGTGCGGTCGCCAGCGGCAACCACAACCGGGGCAGCGGCAGCAGCGGCAGGCTTGGCAGCCGGAGCGGCGGCAGGCGCGGACTTCTTGTTGGCAACAGCCGCAACCACGTCTTCCTTGGTGATGCGACCGCCTTTGCCGGTGCCGGCAACGGTAGCCAGGTCGATGCCGTTCTCTTCGGCCAGCTTGCGCGCGGCAGGCGCGGCAACCGGGTCGTCTTCACCAGCGTCGGCGGCAGCAGCGGCAGCCGGTGCAGCAGCGGCCGGAGCGGCAGCTGGTGCGGCGGCAGCGGCGCCGCCTTCAACGATCGAGCCCAGCACTTCGTCGGACAGGACGGTGTCGCCCTCGCCCTTGACGATGGCGCCCAGCACGCCATCGGCGGTGGCCAGGACTTCCAGGACGACTTTGTCGGTTTCGATGTCGACGATCAGCTCGTCACGCTTGACGGCGTCGCCCGGCTGCTTGTGCCAGGTGGCAACGGTGCCATCGGCAACCGATTCCGGGAAGGTTGGGGCTTTGATCTCGATAGCCATTATCTGTGTTTCCTTAAATTCGGTTTCAGGTGCGCGAAGGCGTTAGACAGTGAAGGCGTCTTGCAGCAGTTTTTCCTGCTGTTCGGCGTGCTTCGAAGCGTAACCACAGGCTGGCGCGGCGGATGCGTCGCGGCCGGCGTATTCCAGGACCAGTGCCTTGTTGTGGCGGCCCAGGATACGGCGCATGTGGTGCTGGCTGCTGTACCAGGCGCCCTGGTTCATCGGCTCTTCCTGACACCACACTGCATGCTTGAGGTTGGTGTAAGGCGCAAGGATCTCGACCAGGTCGTCCTCAGGGAACGGATACAGCTGTTCGATACGCACGATGGCGATGTCTTCGCGGCCTTCGGCACGGCGTTTTTCCAGCAGGTCGTAGTAGACCTTGCCGCCGCACAGCACCAGGCGTTCGACCTTGGCCGGATCGAGGGTATCGATTTCCGGGATCACGGTCTGGAACGAGCCTTCGGCCAGGTCTTCCAGGGTCGAGATGGCCAGCTTGTGGCGCAGCAGCGACTTTGGAGTGAGCACCACCAGCGGCTTGCGCAGCGGGCGGATGACCTGACGACGCAGCAGGTGGTAGATCTGTGCCGGGGTGGTCGGCACGCACACCTGGATGTTGTGCTCGGCGCACAGCTGCAGGTAACGCTCCAGACGCGCGGAGGAGTGCTCCGGGCCCTGCCCTTCATAACCGTGTGGCAGCAGCATGGTCAGACCGCACAGACGGCCCCACTTGTGCTCGCCGCTGGTGATGAACTGGTCGATCACCACTTGCGCGCCGTTGGCGAAGTCGCCGAACTGGGCTTCCCAGATCACCAGCGCGTTCGGCGTGGTGGTCGAGTAGCCGTATTCGAACGCCAGTACCGCCTCTTCCGAAAGGAAGGAGTCGTACAGGTCGAAGCGCGGCTGGCCCGGGAACAGGTTCTTCAGCGGCACATAGGTGCTGGCGTCCTTCTGGTTGTGCAGCACCGCGTGACGGTGCGAGAAGGTGCCACGGCCGATGTCCTGGCCGGTCATGCGGATCGGGTGACCTTCGAACTGCAGAGTGGCGTAGGCCATGGTCTCTGCGTAACCCCAGTTGATCGGCAAGCCACCGGCCTGCATCTTCTGGCGATCTTCGTAGATCTTCGCGACCTGACGCTGGACGACGAAGCCCTCTGGCAGCTCGAGCAGCTTGGCCGACAGTTCCTGCAGGGTCTTGAGGTCGAAGCGGGTGTCGTGACGCGCGGTCCAGGCATGGCCCAGGTAGGGACGCCAGTCGACGAACAGCTCGCGGTTCGGCTCCTTGACCAGGCTCTTGACCACGTGCAGGCCGTTGTCCAGGGCGTTGCGGTACTCGTCGATCTTGGCCTGGGCGCGTTCGGCGTCGATGCGACCGGCGCTGATCAGTTGCTCGGCATACAGCTCACGGGTGGTGCGCTGCTTGCTGATCTGCTGGTACATCAGCGGCTGGGTGCCGTTCGGCTCGTCGGCCTCGTTGTGGCCACGACGGCGGTAGCAGACCAGGTCGATGACCACGTCACGCTTGAACTGCATACGGTAGTCGATGGCCAGCTGGGTGACGAACATCACCGCTTCCGGATCGTCGCCGTTCACGTGCAGGATCGGCGCCTGGATCATCTTGGCAACGTCGGTGGCGTACTCGGTGGAGCGCGCGTCCAGCGGGTTGCTGATGGTGAAACCGACCTGGTTGTTGATTACGATGTGCACGGTGCCGCCGGTCTTGAAACCGCGGGTCTGCGACATCTGGAAGGTTTCCATGACCACGCCCTGGCCGGCGAACGCTGCGTCACCGTGGATCGAGATCGGCAGAACCTTGTCGCCAACGCTGTCGTTGCGGCGATCCTGGCGGGCGCGAACCGAACCTTCCACCACTGGCGAGACGATTTCCAGGTGGGAGGGGTTGAACGCCATGGCCAGGTGGACTTCGCCACCGGGGGTCATCACGTTGGAGGAGAAGCCCTGGTGATACTTCACGTCACCGGAGCCCAGCTCGTTCATCTTCTTGCCTTCGAACTCGTCGAACAGCTCGCGCGGGTTCTTGCCGAAGGTGTTGACGAGCACGTTCAGGCGGCCACGGTGGGCCATGCCGATCACGACTTCCTTGGTACCGTAGGAGCCGGAGCGCTGGATCATTTCGTCCAGCATCGGGATCAGGCTTTCGCCACCCTCCAGACCGAAGCGCTTGGTGCCCGGGTACTTGGTGCCCAGGTACTTCTCCAGGCCCTCACCGGCCGTGACGCGCTCGAGCAGGTGAGCCTGCACGTCGGCGGAGAATTCCGGACGGCCACGTACGCTTTCCAGGCGCTGCTGGAACCAGCTGCGCTGCTCGGAATCGACGATGTGGGTGAATTCGGCACCAATGGTGCGACAATATGTCTTCTCGAGCGCCTCGAAAATTTCGCGTAGGCTCGCTTCCTCTTTGCCGATGAACAGGTCGCCGGCACGGAAGGTCGTATCAAGATCGGCATTGGTCAAGCCGTAATGATTGATCGACAGGTCTACGGGCGCAGGGCGCTGCCACAACCCCAACGGGTCGAGCTTGGCAGCCTGATGGCCGCGCATACGATAGGCCTGGATCAGTCGCAGTACTTCAACCTGCTTCTTCTCGTGTTCTGTGCTCACGCTCCCGGCGGAAACCGGTTGGGCGCGGCGCTGGTTCTTTGCCAGCAGTACGAAATGGTCGCGGATCGTCGAGTGCGATACATCGGTAGCGGTGCTGCCGTCGGCGGGCAACTTCTGGAAGTAAGTGCGCCACTCTTCTGGCACAGCGTTAGGGTCGTGCAGGTAGAGCTCATAAAGCTCTTCCACATATGCAGCGTTACCACCTGAAAGGTGGGCGCTTTCCCACATGCGCTGCATCACGCTTTCTTGCATGCTTGGTCACCCTCGGTTAGGGGACTGATCGGCGAGAGCCACAGCAAACCTGGAAAAGTCCGAACACAGCGACTGAACCACGCCACTTGGATCCTGCTGATTTTCCGGGTACCAGCCCGGAAAGCCCCTGCTGGTCTCATATCTTCATAGGTAATGAGCGCGGGCTTTGTGGGCCCTTGCTCGGGTTTTACCTCAGTGCGGGCTCACCACCCGCACCTCGGCTTACTGCAGGTACAACGTTTTGAATCAGGTACCGCTTTGCAGCAGCATGTTACGTACGTGGCCGATTGCCTTGGTCGGGTTCAGTCCCTTCGGGCAAACGTTCACGCAGTTCATGATCCCGCGGCAGCGGAACACGCTGAACGGGTCATCCAGGGACGCCAGGCGCTCCTGAGTCTTGGTGTCACGGCTGTCAGCCAGGAAGCGATAGGCCTGCAGCAGGGCGGCGGGGCCCAGGAACTTGTCCGGGTTCCACCAGAACGACGGGCAGGAGGTCGAGCAGCAAGCGCACAGGATGCACTCGTACAGACCGTCCAGCTTGTCGCGGTCTTCCGGCGACTGCAGACGCTCGATGGCCGGGGCCGGCGTATCGTTCTGCAGGAACGGCTTCACCTTCTCGTACTGCTTGTAGAAGATGCTCATATCGACCACCAAGTCACGAATGACCGGCAGACCAGGCAGCGGACGCAGGATCAGCTTGTTGCCCTTGACCACGCCCGACAGCGGAGTGATGCAGGCCAGGCCGTTCTTGCCGTTCATGTTCATGCCGTCGGAACCGCACACGCCTTCACGGCAGGAGCGACGGTACGAGAAGCCCTCGTCCTTTTCCTTGATCAGTGCCAGCACGTCCAGAACCATCAGGTCCTTGCCGCCGGTATCGACGTCGAACGACTCCATCTTGGGCGCCGAGTCGGTGTCGGGGTTGTAGCGATAAACTTCGACTTTCAACATAGCAGCCACCCTTAGTAAGTCCGGACTTTTGGTTCGAAGGCAGGAACTGTCTTCGGCGCAAAGTTGACGCCGCGCTTGGCGACGCGCTTCTCACCCGGGTAGTACAGGGTGTGGCACAGCCAGTTCTCGTCGTCACGGTCTTCGAAGTCTTCACGGGCGTGCGCGCCGCGGGACTCTTTACGGGCTTCGGCCGCGATGGCGGTAGCTTCGGCGACTTCCAGCAGGTTCTGCAGCTCCAGCGCTTCGATACGCGCGGTGTTGAAGGCCTGGGACTTGTCGTTGATCTTGACGTTGGCGATGCGGTCACGCAGGCCAGCCAGCTGCTCGATACCCTTCTGCATGTATTCGCCGGTACGGAATACACCGAAGTAGTTCTGCATGCAGCTCTGCAGCTCGCGCTTCAGGCTTGCCACGTCTTCGCCGCTGGTACGCTCGTTGAGCTTGTTCAGGCGGTTCAGGGCAACATCGACGTCGGTGTCGCTGGCATCGCGGTACTCGACGCCTTCGGTCAGTGCTTTTTCCAGGTGCAGACCAGCGGCACGGCCGAACACCACCAGATCGAGCAGCGAGTTGCCGCCCAGGCGGTTGGCACCGTGGACCGATACGCAGGCCACTTCGCCCACGGCGAACAAGCCCGGGATGATGTGGTCCTTGCCCTCGGCGTCCATGGTGATGGCCTGGCCATGAATGTTGGTGGCAACGCCGCCCATCATGTAGTGGCAGGTCGGCACGACCGGAACCGGCGCGACCACAGGGTCGACGTGGGCGAAGGTCTTGGACAGCTCGCAGATACCAGGCAGGCGGCTGTGCAGCACTTCCTCGCCCAGGTGATCCAGCTTCAGCAGCACGTGGTCCTTGTTCGGGCCCACGCCGTTGCCGGCGATGATTTCCTTGACCATGGAACGGGCGACCACGTCGCGGCCGGCCAGGTCTTTCGCGTTCGGCGCGTAACGCTCCATGAAGCGCTCGCCGTGGGCGTTGATCAGGTAGCCACCCTCACCGCGGCAACCTTCGGTGACCAGTACACCAGCGCCGGCGATGCCGGTCGGGTGGAACTGCCACATCTCGATATCCTGCACCGGTACGCCGGCACGCAGGGCCATGCCGATACCGTCGCCGGTATTGATCAGGGCGTTGGTGGTGGAGGCGTAGATACGGCCAGCACCGCCAGTCGCCAGCACGGTGGCCTTGGACTTGATGTACATGGTTTCGCCGGTTTCGATGCAGATCGCGATCACACCGACGAACGCGCCGTCCTGGTTCTTCACCAGGTCAACGGCGTAGTACTCGTTGAGGAAGGTGGTGCCTGCCTTCAGGTTGCCCTGGTACAGGGTGTGCAGCAGCGCGTGACCGGTACGGTCGGAGGCTGCGCAGGTACGGGCAGCCTGGCCGCCCTTACCGAAGTCCTTGGACTGGCCACCGAACGGACGCTGGTAGATACGACCGGTTTCGGTACGCGAGAACGGCAGGCCCATGTGATCCAGCTCGAAGACCGCGGCCGGGCCTTCCTGACACATGTACTCGATAGCGTCCTGGTCACCGATGTAGTCGGAACCCTTGACGGTATCGTACATGTGCCAGCGCCAGTCGTCGTTCGGGTCGGCCGAAGCGATGGCGCAGGTGATGCCGCCCTGGGCGGAAACGGTATGCGAACGGGTCGGGAACACCTTGGTGACTACGGCGGTCTTGTGGCCGCCTTGAGCCAGTTGCAGTGCTGCGCGCATGCCGGCGCCGCCACCACCGATGATGATGGCGTCGAAGGAAATCGTTGGAATGTTAGCCATGAATCAGATACCCCAGAGAATCTGCACACCCCAGACGAAGTAAGCGAACATCGCTACGCCGCATACCGCCTGGAACAGGAAACGAATCGCAGTCGCCGACTTGCCGAACGCCATCGGCGTCAGGTAGTCGGTGGCAATGGTCCACATGCCGACCCAGGCGTGGGCGCCCAGGGCAACGAGGGCCAGCAGACTGAAGATGCGCATCGCGTTGTTGGTGAACAGAGCGTGCCACTGGGCGTAGTCGATGCCCGGGTGGGCGGCGAGGTAGCCGATCAGGAAGATGAAGTAAGCCGCGAGAACGACCGCCGAGACGCGCTGCGCCATCCAGTCGTAGAGGCCCGAACGCGACAGGTTCGTGACGTTAGTTACCATACCCAAACTCCTGCCAGAACGATCAGCACCACGGAGATGACGATCACGATTTTCGAGCCCAGCTTGCCGCCTTCCAGCGTCTCACCGACACCCATGTCCATGATCAGGTGGCGCACACCTGCCACGAGGTGATACAGCAGGCCGGACAGCAGGCCCCAGGTCACCAGTTTGGCCAGCGGACTGGTCAGACACGCCTTCACCTCGGCAAAGCCTTCCTCCGAACCCAGCGACTTGCCCAATGCGTAGAGCATGATGGCAAGACCGAGGAAGAGGATGACGCCGGAGATACGGTGAAGAATGGACGTGTACGCGGTGATCGGGAGTTTGATGGTCCTTAGGTCTAGGTTTACAGGTCGTTGGCTTTTCACGGCTTTTTTCACACTGAAGAGCCCCTAGCTAACAGGGCAAAGTTGTTGGTAAGTGTACTGGTCAGGTACCCACCACCCAGGAGAGCGACGACACCCAGCAGGGCGGGCTTGAAAGCCCCTGAGAGTCGGCTGCCGAGTATAGACAGTTAGGCTGCTTATGACAACGTGAGGGGCTAGCCCAAATAGCGCATTGCCTTTAGTGAGCAAAAGGCGTAAACGGGCGAGAATTTCGTGAAAAATCAGGCCTCAGAGGGCGTTTCAACCAGCCTTTAGGCAAATTGACATTCGAATTTATCCCTCTATAGTGGTGCGGGCCCTGCGTGGGGGGTCTGTCTGATGATTTCAAGCATTAATAGGAGGCCACATGGCTGACAAAAAAGCGCAGTTGATCATCGAGGGCGCTGCCCCCGTCGAGCTGCCCATTTTAACCGGCACCGTTGGTCCCGATGTTATCGACGTCCGCGGGTTGGGGGCATCCGGCCACTTCACCTTCGACCCTGGTTTCATGGCGACCGCCTCGTGCGAGTCGAAGATCACCTACATCGACGGCGACAAGGGCGTGCTGCTGCACCGCGGCTACCCCATCGAACAGCTCGCCGAACAGTCGGACTACCTCGAGACTTGCTACCTGCTGCTCAACGGCGAATTGCCGAATGCCGAGCAGAAGGCCCAGTTCGTCAGCACGGTGAAGAACCACACCATGGTTCACGAGCAGTTGAAGTCGTTCTTCAACGGCTTCCGCCGCGACGCCCACCCGATGGCGGTGATGTGCGGCGTGGTCGGCGCCCTGTCGGCGTTCTATCACGACTCGTTGGACATCAATAACCCGCAGCACCGCGAAATCTCCGCGGTACGCCTGGTCGCAAAAATGCCGACCCTGGCCGCGATGGTCTACAAGTACTCCATGGGCCAGCCCATGATGTACCCGCGCAACGACCTGTCGTACGCGGAAAATTTCCTGCACATGATGTTCAACACCCCGTGCGAGATCAAACCGATCAGCCCGGTGCTGGCCAAGGCGATGGACCGGATCTTCATCCTCCACGCCGACCACGAGCAGAACGCCTCCACCTCCACCGTACGTCTGGCGGGCTCCTCGGGTGCCAACCCGTTCGCCTGTATCGCTGCCGGCATCGCCGCACTGTGGGGCCCAGCCCACGGCGGTGCGAACGAAGCCGTACTGACCATGCTCGATGAAATCGGCGATGTCTCGAACATCGACAAGTTCATCGCCAAGGCCAAGGACAAGAACGACCCGTTCAAGCTCATGGGCTTCGGTCACCGCGTGTACAAGAACCGCGACCCGCGCGCCACCGTGATGAAGAAGACCTGCGATGAAGTGCTCAGCGAGCTGGGCATCAAGAACGACCCGCAGCTGGAACTGGCAATGCGCCTGGAAGAGATCGCCCTGACCGATCCGTACTTCGTCGAGCGCTCGCTGTACCCGAACGTCGACTTCTACTCGGGCATCATCCTCAAGGCCATTGGCATTCCGACCAGCATGTTCACCGTGATCTTCGCCCTGGCGCGGACCGTCGGCTGGATCTCGCACTGGAAGGAAATGCTCTCCAGCCCGTACAAGATCGGCCGTCCGCGCCAGCTGTACACCGGCTACGAGCAGCGCGACATCGTGACCCTGCAAGACCGCAAGTAAGCCTTACTGGCCGAACGCAAAAAGGCTGCCCTCGGGCAGCCTTTCTTGTTTCTGCGTTGCCGGCACCGATCACTGCTTCTCGGCACGCTCCTTCAACCCCTTCAGGGTATTGAACGGCGCATCTACCACGAACTTGTTGGCCAGCCAGGACGGCACGCTGCCACCCGGCTCGGTATGCACCTGATAGGTCACCTCGGTGCTGTCGCCCTTGGGCACCAGCTTCCAGAAGCCCTCTACCTGGGCGACGCGCACAAAGCCCTTTTCCTCCGGCAGATACTTCGGCTGCCCCTCAAGCTTGCGGGTCAGGCTGCCATCAGCCTCCTGGACAGTGGTCACATGCAGGATCGAATCCCGTGGCGTCACCGGCCAGGGGGTATTGAACTGGGTGTAGGTCCAGCTCTGGTCGCCCTCGCTCTTGAGCAGTTTCTGCGACTTGCACTCGTGGATCCAGGCGCAGGCCCCCACCACGTCTTCCTGCAATGCCTTGACCTTGGCCAACGGCGCCTTGATCACCGCCACGCCTCGGTAGGCCTTGTACTTGGAACCGGCGACCTCGCTGAGAGACACCTTGATCCCCTCCTCGTCCTTGGCCACCTGCCAGTTCTCTGCCCAGGCCGTCGGTGCCAGCACGACACCCATGCCACACAGCAGTGCAATACGCTTGATCGATCTCATCATCTTGTTCCTTGTTGTCGAGGATCCAACCTGTCACGCCGCCGTCATCTGCTCCAGCCACCCGATGACGCGAATGGCCTCGTCACGATCGTTGCCACAAATATCCACTTCCGCCTTGAAGCCGCCACACACCTGCGGTCGCTCGGGCTTGCCGAACAGCGCACAGAGATTTTCGACATTCAGGTGCAGGCAACGTTCGCCGGCCGGCTTGCCCTGCGGCATGCCGGGGATAGGCGAACTGATGGACGGGGCGATGCAGCAGGCACCGCAGCCCTCGCGGCATTTCATGACAACAGGACTCCCAGGAGCAAAACGGGACGAACGTCCCTGGATACTAACCGCTCAAACATTTGTTTGAAATTGCCGAGCGAATGAAAAAGACCGTGACCAGGCAGTCAGTTGCGGAATTCGAAATCGATCGCCGCGCCGTCGACGTCGCGCCGGCTGTCGTTGCGCAACTGCAGCTGCATTTCGTTGCTGATCAGCCGGCCGTTGAGCTGGAACGGGCTGCTGTCGGATTCCGGCTTGGTGGGGAACATCGACGGCAGCAGCGGCTTGCGCACCACCGGCCCATCACCCAGGTCCGGCTCGAGATGCCTGACCATCTCACTCGGCAGGCTCAGGTCGATCTTCGGCTTGGGCAGCGGTTTCGCGACAGCCTTGCTGACAGGCTTGGCCTTCACCTTGGGCTTGGCCTTTGGTTTGGCCTTTGGTTTGGGCTTGGCTACAACCTTGGCCGCCGACTTGGGCGCCGCCTGCGCCTTGGCAGCAGGCTCGGCAGCCTGCACCGCCCCGGCCAGCAGCCAAGGCAACGCGCAACACAAGGCAATGACAAGAGGACGAAACAGGTTCATGGGTACCGGGAGCGTAAGCTGCAAAACGCGTATGCTCCCTGTTCCCCGCTCATCTGACAAGCCTACAGAAGTGAACCTGTCGGCTCGCGGCACAATTGTTGGGCCAACAGCCCCAGGGTCATCACCGCGCGCTCCGCCTCGCGATTCCAGGGAATGCCGCAATTAAGCCGGATACAGTGGTTGAACTGCTCCGTATTACTGAAAATCAGCCCCGGCGCGATACTGATCCCCTGCTCCAGCGCCCGCACGTGCAGCTCCTGGGTATTGACCCGCCCCGGCAGACTGACCCAAAGAATGAAGCCCCCTGTAGGCCGGGTCATCTGGGTGCCCTCCGGGAAATGCTGCTGCACCGCCAGCTGGTAGGCACTGAGGTTCTTGCGATACTCCTGGCGAATGTAGCGCAGGTGACGGTCGTAGCCGCCGTTCTCCAGATAGGCAGCCACTGCCATCTGCGTGACACTGCAGGCCGAGTGCGTGGTGAAGGTCTGCAGGCGCTGGATCTCGTCCTGGTAACGCCCAGCGATCATCCAGCCGACCCGCACCCCAGGCGACAGGGTCTTGGAAAAGCTCGAACAGTAGATCACCCGGTCGAGGCGATCGAACGCCTTGAGCGCCTTGGTGCGCCCCTGCTCGAACATCAGCTCGCCATAGATGTCGTCCTCGACGATCTGTATGTCGAAGTCCGAGGCCAGGCGCAGCAACTGTTTCTGGCGTTCCTCGGGGATAGTGCCGCCCAAAGGGTTGCTCAAGCGCGCCGTCAACACCAGCGCCTTGATCGACCACTGGTTGGCGGCCAGTTGCAGGGCCTCCAAACTGATGCCGGTCGACGGGTCACTGGGAATCTCGATGACCTTGAGCCCCAGCAGGTCGGCCAGCTGCAGCAGGCCATAGTAAGTGGGCGACTCGGCCGCGATCAGGTCGCCCGGTCGGGTCAACACCCGCAGCGCCATCTGCAGGGCATCGACGCAGCCGTGAGTCACCACCACTTCACGCGGATCGACCAGTACGCCGGCGTCACGCATGCGAATGGCGATCTGCCGGCGCAATGGCTCGAAACCCGGGCTGAACATGTAGCTGAAGGCACGCGGGCTGTGGAAGCGCGTTACCTTGGCCAACTGTTGGTGCAGGGCACGCACGGGCAGGTAGTCGACATGGGGCACCGCAGCGCCGAACGGGAAAACCCCATCGCGCCGCGCCTCGACCAATACTTGCTGGATGATGCTCGCCCGGGTGACCAGGCCAGGCCGCTCCACTCGCGCGATATCCGGGGTCTGCGCCGTCAGTGCCGGGGTCTGATGGACGTAGTAGCCAGACTGCGGCCGGGCACGGATCAGGCCCTGATCCTCGAGATTGGCGTAGGCCTGCAGCACGGTGGCATGGCTGACATTGAGCTGCGCGCTCATCTTGCGCACCGACGGCACCCGCTCCCCGGGCTGGTAGACGCCTCGACGGATGTCATCGGCCAGTTGCTGGGCAATGCGCTGGTACAGCAGCAGGTTGGTCATGGCGTGTTCTCGAAGCGCGGACGGGATCGTTGTTCTTATGCGACTCACTGCCGAGGCAGAATACCGTAACAGTTGCGAAGTGTACTGGGACAGATTGCAGGATAGTCAACAATACAGTTGCGTGACAAAGCAACAATCGATACTTGAGTCGGCGCGCCGACAAACGCACCTTTGCCGTTGCCCACTGCATTGAATGCAAAGGCCCTGACGCAAGCGAGCCCACTCCGACAGGTATGTGGAACACCTGCGAGAGCGGGCTCGTCCGTGACTGAAGAGAGGAATTTAACGCGCTGGCGCGAGCTTGCCCTTGTCGTCGGAGAAAACAATCTCAACTCGACGATTCTGCGCCCTGCCCCGCTCCGAGGCATTGGCCTCTACCGGGTACTGGTCACCATAACCCTCGACCTGGATGCGTTTTTCATCCACGCCCAGGTCAACCAGCATATCGGCCACCGACTGGGCACGATCGCGGGACAGCTTCAGGTTCTCTTCCCCCGCGCCGGTGCTGTCGGTGTAACCCTCGATCCGTACCACTCGGCGCGGATTGAGCTGAAGGAACTGCACCAGCTTGAGCACGGTGCGGCTGGCCGAGTTCTTGAGATCGGCCTGGCCGGTGTCGAACAGCACATCACCCAGGGTCATCACCAGGCCGCGATCGGTCTGCTCGGACGCCAGCGCGACAATCTGCGCCTCGACGAACTTGCCTTGCTGCTGCACGCTCGCCAGCTTGGCTTCACGCAGGGCCAATTGCAGGCGCTGACGCTCCAAGTCGAGCTTGGTCAGTCGTTCCTGATTCAGCGCCAGCTTGGCATGCTCACTGGCGATCTCGCTGTAGCGCTGGCTGAGGTAGGCGTAGTGGCGTACATCGCTGCCGGTGCCGACATAACCGGCCAGACGCTCCGCGCGCCCCAGCGATTCGCCGGCACGGATGACGTCACGGGGCGCGCTACGCAGCACATCGGAATTGTCCTTGACCTTCTGGAACGCGGCGCTGGCGTCGTCCAGCGCCGACTCGCTGCGCTGGCTGGCGCAGCCCTGCAACCCCACCAGGGCCAGCAAGGCCAACGCGGCCATGGGCTTGAAGCGGCTCATGGCTGCACCTCCAACTGCTTGCGCAGACGCTTGATACGCGATTGCAACACCTGCAGCTGCTCCTCGCTTTTCTGGTTCAGTACCCGTGCCTCGGCCAGGCGGGCATCGAGCTCGGCCTGCTCGGCGCGCATGCGTGCGTCGCGATAGCTTTCACCAAGCATATTGCTCTTGGCGCGGGCCAGTTTGTCTTCGGCCAACTTGAACTCCGGCACCTGCTCGGTGGCACCGACCGCCTTGGCCTGCTCGAGCGCCTGCTCAGACAAGCGCAGCTGTTCATTGGGTGCCGGGTCATTGGCACAGCCGGCCAGGCCAAGCACGGCCAGGGCGAGCATCAAGGGTTGGATTCTCACACACGCTTCCTACTGTTTGGGGGCACCCTGCGACGCCTGCATCTGCGCCTTCCAACGCTCGACATTGCGCTGCAGCACAGCCTCGCTCGCCCCGGAGATCGGCAATTCTGTCAGCTTTTTCGCCAGTTGTCCGCGCAACCAGCTGTCGTTGCAGGCCGAGTTGTGCGACACCGTCAGGTACAACCCCGGCCGGTCAACCGGCAAGCCCCGCGCGATGAGGTCGTTACCCACGCCCAGGCTCTGGGCCATGGCCATGCCCGAGTAACGCCCGGCCAGCACATAGTCGACCTGGCCAAGCACCAGTTTCTGGAAGGCCTGCGTCAGGTTCTGCGCCGGTTCCAGCTTGAGCTGGGCCTTGGCGAACGCCTCGAAGGCCGGTGTCAGGCGGGCCTTCTCCGACAGGGCGCCCTGGTAGCGGGCAAGGTCGGCCGGGCCGTCGAACACCAGGGGCGCGTCGTGACGGGTCCAGACCAGGTATTCATTGAGCTGCAAGGCTGGGTGGATGTAGTCCAGGCTGGTCAGCTGGGTTACCTGCATCGGCGTGTCGAGCAACAGGTCCATGCGCCCGCTGCGCACTTCCTCCAGCGCCTGCTCGCGCTTGCCGGCGTGCAGCACCTCGACCTTCACCCCAAGCTCGGCGGCGACTTGGCGAAGCAGGTCGACATTGGCGCCGATCAGGTGCTTGGGGTCTTGCGGATCCTGCCAGGAATACGGCGGCGCATCCGGGCTGCCGGTGGCCACCAGGCGCTCGCATTTACCCACTGCATAGGCTTGAGTCGACAGCAACGCCAGCACACAGGCCAGCCCTCCCTTGCTCCAGCGAAACGCCATGCAAACTCTCCCCGCCCCTGAAAAAATCCATGAAAAAACCCGGACCGCCAAGGGCGGGCCGGGTTCTTTATAAGTGAAGCAGGCGGATCAGACCAGCTTTTCCAGCTCCGGAACCGCTTCGAACAGGTCGGCGACCAGGCCGTAGTCAGCGACCTGGAAGATCGGTGCCTCTTCGTCCTTGTTGATCGCGACGATCACTTTCGAGTCCTTCATACCCGCCAGATGCTGGATCGCGCCGGAGATACCGACGGCGATGTACAGCTGCGGCGCGACGATCTTGCCGGTCTGACCGACCTGCATGTCGTTCGGCACGAAGCCTGCGTCGACCGCGGCGCGCGAGGCACCGACGGCGGCACCGAGCTTGTCGGCCAGGGCATACAGGTGCTTGAAGTTGTCACCGTTGCCCATGCCACGACCGCCGGAAACGACGATCTTGGCAGCGGTCAGTTCAGGACGGTCGGACTTGGCCAGCTCTTCGCCAACGAAGGCCGACTTGCCAGCGTCGTGGGCGGCAGCAACTGCTTCGACAGCGGCCGAACCACCTTCGGCGGCCACGGCGTCGAAGCCGGTGGTACGCACGGTGATGACCTTCACGGCAGCGCTCGACTGCACGGTGGCGATGGCGTTACCAGCGTAGATCGGACGCTTGAAGGTATCGGCCGACTCAACCGAGATGATCTCGGAGATCTGGTCGACGTCCAACAGCGCGGCAACGCGCGGCAGGATGTTCTTGCCATTGGTGGTGGCCGGGGCCAACACGTGGCTGTAACCCTTGGCCAGCTCGACCAGCAGTGGCGCGACGTTTTCCGGCAGGGCGTGGGCGTAGGCGGCATTGTCGGCGACCAGCACCTTGGCGACACCTGCGATCTTGGCGGCGGATTCGGCGACGCCACCGACGTTCTGGCCTGCGACCAGCACGTGGATATCACCACCGATCTTGGCGGCGGCAGCGACAGTGTTCAGGGTGGCCGGAGCTACGGCACCGTTTTCGTGTTCAGCGACAACCAGGATAGTCATTTAGATTACCTTCGCTTCGTTCTTCAGCTTCTCGACCAGTTCGGCCACCGACTTGACCTTGATACCCGCGCTGCGGGCAGCAGGCGCTTCGACCTTGAGGGTCTTGTTGGTGGAGGCGAGGGATACGCCCAGCGCGTCGGGAGTGACGGTCTCCAGCGGCTTCTTCTTGGCCTTCATGATGTTCGGCAGCGACGCGTAGCGCGGCTCGTTCAGGCGCAGGTCGGTAGTGACGATGGCTGGCAGGCTCAACGCAACGGTCTGCAGACCGCCGTCGATTTCACGGGTAACGTTGACCTTGTCGCCAGCGACTTCGACCTTGGAGGCGAAGGTGCCCTGGGCGTAGCCGGTCAGCGCGGCCAGCATCTGGCCGGTCTGGTTGTTGTCGCTGTCGATCGCCTGCTTGCCGAGGATGACCAGTTGCGGCTGTTCTTTGTCGACAACGGCTTTCAACGCCTTGGCCACGGCCAGGGAGTTCAGTTCGTCGGCAGCTTCGACCAGGATGGCGCGATCGGCACCCAGAGCCAAGGCAGTACGCAGTTGCTCCTGGGCGGCAGTCGGGCCGATAGCGACGACGACGATTTCGCTCGCCACGCCTTTCTCTTTCAGGCGCACGGCTTCTTCCACGGCGATTTCGCAGAAGGGGTTCATGGACATCTTGACGTTTGCAAGGTCGACGCCGGAGTTGTCCGCCTTGACGCGAACCTTGACGTTGTAGTCGACCACTCGTTTGACAGCTACAAGAACCTTCATGGATTCCTCGTTACTCTCCGGTGAAAAGAATGTCGCCTGGGGGCTGCCCGGCGAATGCGCGTGGGTACAAGGGCACCTCTAAAAACGTATCGACAGCAGTAAAGTTCAGTTGACCGATCAGTCCTGTTACGACCCTGAAGGTCCAAAACCCGCGGGTCATTTCCTGTCGTGGCGTGTAGACTCCACTACAACACCTGATTCGGCCCGTAAACCCTGCTCTACGCCTGGTCTTTAGGGGTGCACCTGCGCCCGACGGTCAGCCTACGGCGAACGCGAAAGCGCTCGTATCTTGACCGTAACACCCAATCCGGTCAATACGGCAAATTGGCCAGCCTCCAGCCGCCCACCTGTGATTTTACGGGCCTCCGGCAAATTCAAACAAACGTTTGTATTGGACCCGCCAAGTGGTGTAGATATAATGCGCGGCCAAGACAAAACGGTGTAGTCCATCACCTGCGAAGCTACAGCACCTGAACGCCGCACGTGACCGTGAACACCCATAAAAGACAAGCAACGCGATGAGCCTTGAGTAGGAGAGAACCTGTGGAACGCGAATACATGGAATTCGACGTGGTCATCGTCGGCGCAGGGCCGGCAGGCCTGTCCGCCGCCTGCCGCCTGAAGCAGAAGGCCGCCGAAGCCGGTAGCGAGATCAGCGTCTGCGTGGTCGAGAAAGGCTCCGAAGTCGGCGCCCACATCCTCTCCGGCGCGGTATTCGAGCCGCGCGCCCTGAACGAACTGTTCCCCGACTGGAAAGAACTTGGCGCGCCGCTGAACACCGAAGTGAAGCGCGACGACATCTATGTGCTCAAGGATGCCGCCAGCTCGACCAAGGTCCCCGACCTGTTCGTGCCCAAGACCATGCACAACCAGGGCAACTACATCATCTCCCTGGGCAACCTGTGCCGCTGGCTGGCCCAGCAGGCCGAGAACCTGGGCGTCGAGATCTACCCGGGCTTCGCCGCCCAGGAAGCACTGTTCGATGAAAACGGCGTGGTCCGTGGCATCGTCACCGGCGACCTGGGCGTCGACCGTGAAGGCCAGCCGAAGGACGGCTTGTACACCCCGGGCATGGAACTGCGTGCCAAGTACACCCTGTTCGCCGAAGGCTGCCGTGGCCACATCGGCAAGCAACTGATCAAGCGTTTCGACCTGGACAATGAGTCCGACGTCCAGCACTACGGCATCGGCCTCAAGGAAATCTGGGAAATCGACCCAGCCAAACATGAGCAGGGCCTGGTGGTACACACCGCCGGCTGGCCGCTGGACGTGATGAGCAAGGACAACACCGGCGGCTCGTTCCTCTATCACCTGGAGAACAACCAGGTGGTGGTCGGCCTGATCGTCGACCTGTCCTACGCCAACCCGTACCTGTCGCCGTTCGACGAATTCCAGCGCCTCAAGCACCACCCGGTGATCAGCCAGTACCTCGAAGGCGGCAAGCGCATCAGCTACGGCGCCCGCGCTCTGGCCAAGGGTGGCATCAACTCGCTGCCGAAAATGGTCTTCAATGGCGGCGCGCTGATTGGTTGCGACCTGGGCACCATGAACGTGGCCAAGATCAAAGGCAGCCACACTGCAATGAAGTCCGGCATGCTCGCCGCCGACGCGGTAGCCGACGCCCTGATCGCCGGCAGTGAAGGCGGTGACCGGTTGAACGGCTATGTCAGTGCCTTCAAGGCCAGCTGGCTGTACGAAGAACTGTTTGCCAGCCGCAACTTCGGCCCGGCCATGCACAAGTTCGGCCCGATCCTCGGTGCGGCCTTCAACTACGTCGACCAAAACTGGTTCGGCGGCAAGCTGCCGTTCACTCTGCACGACACCAAGCCGGACTACGCCTGCCTCAAGCTCGCGGCGGACTCGAAAAAGATCGACTACCCGAAACCAGACGGCAAGCTCAGCTTCGACAAGCTCAGCTCGGTGTTCCTCTCCAGCACCAACCATGAAGAGGAACAGCCCTGCCACCTGAAGCTTGCCGACCCGAACATCCCGATCGCCAGCAACCTGCCGCTGTACGACGAACCGGCGCAGCGCTACTGCCCGGCAGGCGTTTACGAAGTGATCACCCAGGAAGACGGCAACAAGCGCTTCCAGATCAACGCGCAGAACTGCGTACACTGCAAGACTTGCGACATCAAGGACCCGGCCCAGAACATCACCTGGGTTACGCCTGAAGGCGCTGGCGGGCCGACCTACCCGAACATGTAAGCCCCGCCGCCAGCAACAAGAAAAGCCCCCAGGCCATGAGGCCTGGGGGCTTTTTCGTGTCATGCGCCGCGGACTTCCTCAAACGGCTGAGGATGGCGGATCGGCCAACAGGTTAGTCCAACAAGCTCACCTGGAGGTCTGCCCCACCACCGGCGCCGCTTTACCGCCTATTTGTCAGCACACATGATCGGCATCGGCTCGACGCCGAATACCAAGGGCTCGCGGCGCCCGAAGTACAACGCGGTCAACAACCCAACCACGCCCATGATCAGACAAAAGCCGACGCAAACCCACGGGCTCCAGGGCATCAGCGCGATCAGCGCCAGCGGTGTGGTACTGGCCCACAGGGCGTAGGCAACGTTGTAGGTGAAGGAGATCCCCGATACCCGGATTTCTGCCGGGAACAGCCCGACCATCACCGACGGCACCACCCCCACCACGCCACAGGACAGGCCGGCCAGGGCGTAGGCCAGCCAGGTCACGCCCCATTGGCCCACCAGGCTTGCGTACAGGGCGCCGATACCCAGTGGCAACAGCAGGCTGTAAAGCATCAGCGCCCGCCAGGCACCGATGCGGTCCACCAACAGCCCGGCCAGCACGCAGCCGATATTCAGAAAGACGATACCCACGCTGCTCAGTGCGAAGGTATGCCCGGCGCTCATGGCGAAGCGCTGCTGCATCACGGTCGGCGTGATCACCACCAATACCACCACCGCCGAGGTCAGCACGCAGGTCAGCAGCCCCGCCGGGATCAACGCCCGGCGATGCCTGCCAAGCACGCTGCGCAAGGGAAATGCCACCGGCTGCGCCCGCTGTTCGCGCAACGCCAGGAACACGGGCGTTTCACTCAACCAACGGCGCAGCCAGACACCTACCACGCCGAACACCCCACCCAAGAGGAAGGGATAGCGCCAGGCATAGTCGAGAATCTCCTGGGGCGTGAACAGCTGCGCCAGCAAGGTCGCGGTCAGCGCCCCGAGCAGGTAGCCGAAGGTCAGCCCCGCCTGGAGAAAGCCCAGCGCATAGCCACGACGCCCGACTGGCGCGTGCTCGGCAACGAACGTCCAGGCACTGGGCACCTCGCCCCCCACCGCCGCCCCTTGCAGAATGCGCAGCGCCAGCAGGATCAGCGGCGCGGCGTAACCGATGTCGGCGTAGGTCGGCATCACCCCGATCAGCAGGCACGGCAGCGCCATCATCAGGATGCTCAGGCTGAACACCCGTTTGCGCCCCAGGTGGTCGGCGAAATGGGCCATGAGAATGCCGCCCAGGGGCCTGGCCAGGTAACCGGTGACGAAGATCCCGAAGCTCTGCAGCAGGCGCAGCCATTCCGGCATATCCGGCGGAAAGAACAGCTGGCTGAGGGTCAGCGCGAAGAACACGAAGATGATGAAATCGTAGATTTCCAGGGCGCCACCCAGCGCGGCCAGCCCCAGGGTCCGGTGATCGCTACGGCTGAACCGTGGCGGGGGGGAGGTATCGATGGCAGTCATGGCAGCTTCCGCAACGAGGCAAAAGGCCAGAGGATAGCAAATCCACCCACCGCTCAGGGGTTGCGACAGAAGACCGTCTGCGCGAGATTGGTGCGCCGCCGGCCATAGTTCGACGCACCCGCCAGCCCCGGTGGCAACGGTAACTGCCCGACCAGCACCGGCAGATCGATGATTGCCATGAAGGATTCCAGCGCCTCGCTGTCCGGCGCATGGGGCAGGCTTATACTGACGGCATGGCGATCGCTCGGTGGCACGGCAGGCACTTTCAGGTGCGGCGAGTGGTACAGCAACGCGTGCTGGATCTGCGAGCTGACCCGGCAGAAGCGTGCCAGGTCGACCCCGGCATGGCTGGCCAGCTCGATGTTGCCCACCAGCAGGTTGAAGGGTTCAAGGGCGCTATGCACCAGGCGCTGCAGGTCGTCGAAACTCTCCACCGGAGCAATCCGGTAATAACCCAGGCCATTGAGCATCTTCTCCAGCTGCAGGCGCTGGCCGGGGTGCTCGTCGGCGATGAGGATGCGCATGGATTTGTTAGGCATCGTCCGGACCTGGGCAGTTGGGTGGTGACGGTGACTCCATGACCATACTGCGCCGGCAACGGCAACGTCAGGCGGGACGCCTGCACGGGGGGTCTTTATTGATAGTTGTCGTGAACCCGGGAGAAATCAAGTCGCCAACTTACGGAATTTTCACATCCACGGACGGCTCGCTCAGGACTCCCACTGGCGCATGCGAACGCGGCAATGCTTCATGGCGTTGACGATGTGCTTTTCCACCAGGCTGCGGGAAATACCCAGGCGCTCGGCGATCTGCTGGTGCGACAGGCCATCGAGCTTGCGCAGCAGGAAGCTGTCGCGGCAAGGCCCGCTAAGTTCACCCAAGGCTTGCTGCATCAGGGCCAGGCGCTGGTCGAGCTGCATGCTCTGGGTCGGTGCCGGGCTGTGCCAGCGTTCATCGTTGTCGAGCACTTCGAGCGGCTCGGCCTGACGCACCTGGTGCCGTCGGTGATGGTCGATCACCAGATTCATGGCCGTGCGATAAAGGAATGCACGCGGATGCTCGATCCGCTCACCCTCCGTGCGTTCCAGCACCCGGACATAGGCATCGTGGGCCACGTCTTCGGCCGCTTGGCGATTGCCAAGCCGGGCAGACAGGAAACTCACCAATTCGCGATAGTAATGTTCCACGACGGCACCTGGCGTCTCCCTGCTCGAGCGCTGGTAGGCAGGGGCAGTGGGTCTGGATGATATCAGCGTGCGATCTTACAAATTATAATTATTCGCAGCAACACGCAGACCACCCCGACCTTGCGTTAAATAGTCATCAACATCATTCGTTTAACTGGGACCCCCGAGCGCATGCCCCGTGCGGCACTCGGCCACTACCTCCGGCTGGAAGCCCGCATGACACGCACATCCAATACCCGCCGCCGAGTGCTGTTCGGCGCCCTGGGCCTGGCCGGCCTCGGCAGCCTGGTGGCCTGGCAGGTCCTGCCGCTCGGCGGCGCACCGGTCAGCACCGTGCCGGTGATCCGCGCCGACATCGAAAGCAGCGTCACCGCCCTGGGCACCCTGCAACCGCGCCGTTACGTCGACGTCGGCGCCCAGGCCTCGGGGCAGATTCGCAAGTTGCATGTGGAAGCCGGTGACGAAGTACGCCAGGGCCAGTTGCTGGTGGAAATCGACCCCTCCACACAACAGGCCAAGCTCGACGCCGGGCGTTACTCGATCGAGAACCTCAAGGCCCAGCTGGCCGAACAGCGTGCGCAATACCAGCTTGCCCAGCAGCAGTACCAGCGCCAGCAAGGTCTGGCCGCCGCCGGCGCCACCCGCCAGGAGGACCTGCAGACAGCACAGGCGCAACTGAAGGTGACCCAGGCGCGCATCGACATGTACCTGGCGCAGATCCGCCAGGCTCAGGCCAGCCTGCGCAGCGACGAGGCAGAACTGGGCTACACGCGTATCTACGCGCCCATGAGCGGTACCGTGGTGGCGGTGGATGCCCGCGAAGGCCAGACCCTCAATGCCCAGCAGCAGACGCCGCTGATCCTGCGGATCGCCAAGCTCTCGCCGATGACCGTCTGGGCCCAGGTTTCCGAGGCCGACATCGGCAAGGTCAAACCGGGCATGACCGCCTATTTCAACACCCTGGCCGGCGGCAAGCGCCGCTGGACCAGCACCGTGCGCCAGATCCTGCCGGTACCGCCCAAGCCGCTGGACCAGACCAGCCAGGGCGGTGGCAGCCCGGCCAGCGCCACCGCCGGCACCACCGGCAGCAAGGTAGTGCAGTACACCGTGCTGCTGGACGTGGACAACCCGGACGGCGCCCTGATGGCGGAGATGACCACCCAGGTGTTCTTCGTCGCCGGGCAAGCCAGCCAGGTGCTCAGCGTGCCCCTGGCCGCGCTGGACGACACCCCCGGCGACGGCGTGCGCCTGGCGCAGGTGCTGAACAGCAAGGGCCAGGTCGAGGCACGCCAGGTACGGACCGGCTTGAGCGACCGCCTGCGGGTACAGGTGCTCGAAGGCCTGAACGAAGGCGAGCGCCTGGTCATCGGCCTGCCTGCCGCCAGTGGGGGTTGAGATGGCCACGCCCCTGATCGAGCTGTGCGACATCCGCAAGGTCTACGGCGGTGTCGATTCGCCCAGGGTCGAGGTGTTGCGTGGCATCAGCCTGAGCATCCACCCCGGCGAGTTCGTCGCCATCGTCGGCGCCTCGGGCTCCGGCAAATCGACGTTGATGAACATCCTTGGCTGCCTCGACCGCCCCACCTCGGGCAGCTACCGCTTCGCCGGCAGAGACGTTGCCGAACTGGACAGCGACGAGTTGGCCTGGCTGCGTCGCGAGGCCTTCGGCTTCGTGTTCCAGGGCTATCACTTGATCCCTTCGGGCTCGGCCCAGGAGAACGTCGAGATGCCGGCCATCTACGCCGGCACCCCGCCCGCCGAACGCCATGCCCGCGCCCGTGCCCTGCTCGAGCGCCTGGGCCTGGCCAGCCGTACCGGCAACCGCCCGCACCAGTTGTCCGGCGGCCAGCAGCAACGGGTGTCGATCGCCCGGGCACTGATGAACGGCGGGCACATCATCCTTGCCGACGAGCCCACCGGCGCCCTCGACAGCCACAGCGGCGCCGAGGTGATGACCCTGCTCGACGAACTGGCCAGCCAGGGCCATGTGATCATCCTCATCACCCATGACCGTGAAGTCGCCGCTCGCGCCCAACGGATCATCGAAGTACGCGACGGTGAAGTGGTCAGCGACTCGCCCAGCCAGCCATCGGCCGACATCCCCCGGCAATTGCAGGCCAACGACCTGCGCCAGCGCCTGGACCGCGGCGCCACCCAGCGCGGCGCCTGGAAAGGCGAACTGGTCGAATCCCTGCAGGCCGCCTGGCGGGTGATGTGGATCAACCGCTTCCGCACCGCCCTGACCCTGCTCGGCATCATCATCGGGGTCGCCTCGGTGGTGGTCATGCTCGCGGTCGGCGAAGGCAGCAAGCGCCAGGTCATGGCGCAGATGGCCGCATTCGGCTCGAACATCCTCTACCTCAACGGCAAGCACTCCTCCGAGGAACTGATGGGCATCGTCACCCTCGACGATGTCGACGCCATCGGCGAACTGCCCCAGGTCAAGCGGGTCATGCCGGTGATCGGCGACAAGCTCATGGTGCGCCACGGCAACAAGGGCGAGCAGTTCTACGTTGGCGGCAACAACACCTGGTTCCCCGAGATCTTCAACTGGCCCGTGGTCGAGGGCAGCTTCTACAGCGAGGCCGACGAAGCCAACGGCGCCGCCGTGGCCGTGATCGGGCAGAAGGTGCGCGACAAGATGTTCGGCCCCGGCAGCAATCCGCTCGGTCAGTACCTGCTGATCGGCAACGTGCCGTTCCAGGTGATCGGCGTGCTCCAGGGCAAAGGCGCCAGCTCCGGCAGCGAGGACAGCGACGAGCGCGTGGTGGTGCCCTACTCCGCCGCCTCCATCCGCCTGTTCGGCAGCCGCGACCCGGAATACGTCACCATCGCCGCGCAGGACTCCAGCCGGGTGAAAGAGACCGAACAGGCGATCGAGCGCCTGATGCTGCAGCGTCACCAGGGCAAGAATGACTTCGTCCTGACCAACGACGCCGCGCTGATCCAGGCCGAGGCCCGCACGCAGAACAGCCTGTCGCTGATGCTCGGTGCGATTGCCGCGATCTCCTTGCTGGTGGGTGGCATCGGCGTGATGAACATCATGCTCATGACCGTGCGCGAACGCACCCGCGAGATCGGCATCCGCATGGCTACCGGCGCGCGCCAACGCGACATCCTGCGCCAATTCCTCACCGAGGCGGTGATGCTGTCGATGGTCGGCGGCGTGACCGGCATCGTCCTGGCCCTGGCCATCGGCGGCAGCCTGTTGCTGGCCGACATCGCCGTGGCCTTCGCCCTGCCCGCCATCCTCGGCGCCTTTGCCTGCGCCGTGATCACCGGCGTGGTGTTCGGTTTCATGCCGGCCCGCAAGGCCGCCCGCCTCGACCCGGTCAAGGCCCTTACCAGCGAATAACCCATGACGATCCCCTGCCGTATCAGCTTGCTGGCCCTGAGCCTTGGCCTGACCGCCTGCAGCACCCCGCCGCCGCCTGCGGCGAACATCGACGCCCCGCCGGCCTGGCAAGGACCGACCAGCGCCAACCAGGCCCTGCCGGACAACCAGTGGTGGCGCGCCTTTGCCAGCCAGGAACTGGACCGCCTGGTCGAGCGCGCACGCTCGAACAGCCACGACCTGGCGGCAGCCGCGGCGCGGGTGCGCAAGGCCCAGGCTATCGCGGTTATCGCCGGCGCGCCCTTACTGCCAGAAGTACAGCTCGGCTTGGATGGCAGCCGACAGCGCCTGTTGCGCGGTGAAGGCAACAGCCAGCTGGACGCCAGTAGCAGCGAGCGCACCAGCACCTCGTTCGGCACCCGCCTGAGCGCCAGCTACGAGATAGATTTCTGGGGCGGCCTGCGCGCCACTCGCGACAGCGCGCTACGCAGCCTGGATGCCAGCCGCTTCGATCGCCAGACCGTCGAGCTGACCCTGGTCAGCGCCGTGGCCGACAGCTACCTGCGAGGCCTGGCACTCGACGAGCAACTGCGCATCGCCCAGCTCAACCTGGACAATGCCCGCGACGTGCTGGGGCTGGTCGAGGCGCGCGAACGCTCAGGCTCGGCCACCCGCCTGGAGCTGGCCCAGCAGCGCAGCCTGGTGGCGGCCCAGGAACGCCAACTGCCGTTGCTCGAACAGCGTCGCCAGGACAACCGCATCGTCCTCGCCACCCTACTGGGTGACCCGGTGCAGGCCCTGCCCGGAAATCGCGAAATGATCAGCAACGTACAGTGGCCCAGCATCGGCAGCGGCGTGCCCAGCGAACTGCTCGGCCGCCGGCCCGACATCGCCGCCGCCGAGGCGCGCCTGGCGGCGGCCAGCGCCAACGTTCAGGTGGCCCGGGCGGCCATGCTGCCTCGCCTGATACTCGGCGCGAACCTGGGCAGCGGTGCGCGCACCCTGCCCAACGTCTTCGACAGCCCCTACTACACCCTGACTGCCGGCCTCGCCGCGCCGATCTTCAACAACGGTCGCCTCAGCGCCGCACGGGACCAGGCCAGCGCCGAACAGGAGGAATTGCTGGAGCTGTACCGCGGCAGCATCCTGGCGGGCTTCGCGGATGTGGAGAAAGCCTTGAACGCCATCGCCGGTGTTGAACGCCAGCGCCGCTGGCAGGACCAGGAGGTGGAGCAGGCACGCATCGCCTTCGACCTGGCCCAGCAACGTTACGCCGCCGGCGCCGAGACCCTGCTGACCGTGCTCGAGACCCAGCGCACGTTGTATCTGGCCCAGGACCAGCAGGCGCAGTTGCGCCTGGAACAGCTGCAGGGAAGCGTGGCGCTGTACAAGGCATTGGGTGGGGGCTGGCAGACGCCAGGCAAGCTGTAGGGCACGCCCCCCTGCAATCGCGGGTTTGCCCGCAACTGCAGGGGGGGGGCGGGGTGCATCAGGGCACGATGTTCTTCAGTGACAGGTGGCGCGCGTACCAGGGGCGTTGCGGCACCTTGCGCAGCAGGTTTTCCAGCTTCTCCTCGTCACCGAAGGTGATGCGCAGGGCCAGTTTCATGGTCTCCACGTCCATCTCCACCGACTTGCCCAGGCGCATGCCTGGCTGTGTGCTGCAACCATGAGTGTCCGGCCCCAGCCAAGGGTCGTCGACCTCCACCCAGCGGCCTGGGGCGAACCAGGGCACACCGTTGACCTCCAGGCGCCGCACCTGGCCGGGGTGATGACGCTCATGGGCACGGAACCAGTCGTCGATACGGTCGTCGATCCAGCCATGGAAGCCCCAGAACACCGGATGCACATGGGATGAGAACGGATCACCGAGGAAGTCGTTCTCAGGCTCGAACCAGCGCGCGGCGAAATCCGCCTGGTCGCGGGCGAACGGCACCGGCGCGCCATTGTTGGGATCGCGCGGCACCGACGCCCAACACATGTGCAACCAGTCGTGCAGGTTCATCTCCAGTTCCGAACCGAAGGCACCCAGGGTCAGTTTCGACAGGTACACCGGATCCTGGTACTGCGACTCCCATACCTGGAAATTGCTGCAATAGGTTTCCCCGGCCTTGATCGCCCCGACCCACTGGCCATAGGCCTCGTCGCCCGGCGCCTGCCAGCCTGGCGGCACGCAGTAGCCGTCGTGGTTGTCGAAGAATCGGGCGAAACCTGTTCGATCGAACTCGACGCTCGGCTGCGGCAGCGGGAAGCGCTGCCAGGAAGGCAGATCCTGCAAGGTGCGCGCATACATCAGCATGTGCCGGTGCATGAACAGGAAATCGATACCGGAGCCATTGCGGTGCTTGCGCGGGCCACGGGCATCGCGCTCACGGTCCCGTGGCCCCGGCTGCCAGCCCAGGCCACGCAGGGCATCCTGCTTTTTCTCCGGCAGCTTGTGCCACTTGTCGCGAGTGGCGTGCCAAAGCTGGTGGAACAAGCGGTGTTCGGCACCGACCACCCAGGCCAGCATCTCGGGGGTGTAAGGCAGGCGCTCACGGGCCTCGGGGAACAACCGCTTGACTGCGACGAAGCGGCTGTCGGGCACCGGCAGGGTCAGTGGCCGGTCCAGACGCTGCACGCGCCCGGTCAGCGTGCCGCTGCCGGCATTGGCGAACTCGGCCCAGACTTCGTCCAGACTGGCCACGCATTCATAGCCCGGCCCGCCATGCTGGTTGACCAGGCGCCAGCGCACCTGCGCGCTGCTGGCGCCGACCAGGTCGCCCAGCACGCGGTAGGCCGGCTCGCCAGCCCCACGCAAGCGCTCGCCGGTATCGACGAAACCGCGCAGCCCGCGCCCCTTGGTGGCGACGTCGAGGAACATCTCGACACCTTGCTGGGGCAGCCCATCCAGGCCGCGTTCGGCACCCTCGAAGCGGATTTCCCAGACGCCGCGCAGTTGGTCCGCGAGTATCTGGCCTGCGTAGTCGGCCAGCTCGACGCTGGCTTCCCCAGGCGTGACGATGTCGTCCTCGGGGTCATGGGTCAACTGCTTGTGCGCGTAATAGGCCGCCGTGCCTGTGGCGCCCGCCACAGCCAGGCCGGCGATGAATCCTCGTCGGGAAATTGTCATTGCGCCTCAATCCGTCTTCGCGTGCCGCGACTGCTATCCAAGCTAGAACGTAGGCGGGCCGGGGAAATTTAGGCGCGGCACGCACCGGCTAATTAACCGCGCAGTGCGCTCGTCTGATGGATATCTCCCGCTGACAGAGGCATGCCCATGACCTCCCCGCTTGCCCGCCTGGCACCTGCTGCCCAGACCACGCCCTACCGGCTCTTCGACCTCGACCTCAAAGCCATCGAAACCCTGAGCCCCTCACTGACGCGCTTCGTCTTCACCGGCGAGGACGTCGCGCAGATGACCACCCTGGCCCCCGACCAGCGCGTCAAGTTGCTGTTTCCGACGCCAGCCGGCGCGCCATCCAACCTGCCCAAGCACGCGCAATGGCAGCAGGCGCGGCGCGAACTGCCGGCGCAAGACATGCCGCCCATGCGCACCTACACCATCCGCGCCCTGCGCCGCGAGGCGCTGGAGGTGGATGTGGACTTCGTCCTGCACGGCGTCAATGGCCCCGCCTCGGCCTGGGCCACCCATGCCCGCGTCGGCGACCGCCTGCAGATGGTCGCCCCCAACCTGGCGTATGCCGACGACGCCGGCGGCTATGAGTGGAAACCGCCACGCAGCGCCCGGCGCATTCTGCTGATCGGTGACGAAACCGCCCTGCCGGCGATTGCCGGCATCCTCGAACAGCTGGCCACGACCGCGCCGGAGCTGGCAGTCGAAGCCTTCATCGAAGTCCCGTTGGAAGCCGACTGTCTCGACCTGCGCCAGAGCCCGGCCACCCGCCTGCACTGGCTGCCACGCGACCTGCTGCGCAGCGAGCACGGCCAAGGCATGCAGCACGCCGTGCGCGAGCTGGCCAGCCTGCCGGCGCTGCGTGGCGCGTCGACAGTCGAGCTGGAAGACGTGGATATCGACGAAACCATCTTGTGGGAACAGGCCTGCGGCGAACACGGCGACTTCCATGCCTGGATCGCCGGGGAGTCGGGGACTGTCATGGATATCCGCCGCTACCTGATCAAGGAACGCGGGCTGCCGCGAGAAAGCCTGACGCTGATGGGGTACTGGCGCGCCGGGCGCGTGTTCGACTGAGCATGAGCAGGGGCGCCTTGCGCCCCATCGCCGGCTTGCCGGCGATGGGGCCCTGACCAGCAATAGACGAAGGGGCTGAACGCAGCCCCGGAACATCAACCGGCCTTGACCGCCGCCGCGACGGCTTCGGCAAATCTTGCGGCCACTTCATCGATCTGTTCGGCACTGATGATCAACGGCGGCAGGAAGCGCACCACAGCACCATGGCGGCCACCCAGCTCGAGGATCAGGCCGCGGCGCAGGCACTCGCGCTGCACCTTCGGCGCCAGGCTGCGGCATGCCGGCGGGTGTCCCTGCGCGTCGCGCTTGCCCGCCGGATCCACCAGCTCCACGCCCAGCATCAAGCCGCGACCACGAATGTCGCCGAGCTGCGGATAGTCCTGCTGCAAGCGTTGCAGGTGCCCGCGCAGGCGCTGGCCCATGGCTTCGGCGTGTTCGCACAGACGGTGCTCGACCAGATACTTCATCACCGCGGAGCCCGCGGCCATGGCCATCTGGTTACCACGGAAGGTGCCGGCATGGGCGCCCGGCGACCACTGGTCGAGCCAATCGCGGTAGACCATCACCGCCAGCGGCAGGCTGCCGCCGATGGCCTTGGACAGGGTGACCACGTCCGGCACGATGCCGGCGTGCTCGAAGGCGAACATCTTGCCGGTGCGGGCAAAACCGCTCTGGATCTCGTCGACGATCAGCGCCACTCCGGCCTGCTCGGTGATCCGGCGCAACCCGCGCAGCCACTCGATATCGGCAGGGATCACGCCACCCTCGCCCTGCACCACCTCGACGATCACCGCCGCCGGCAGCGCCACCCCGGCCTCGGGGTCGTTCAGCAGGTTTTCCAGGTAGTGCAGGTTGGCGCGCACGCCCGCCTCGCCACCCAGGCCAAACGGGCAACGGTAGTCATAGGGGTAAGGCAGGAACTGCACGCCATTGTTCAGCAGCGCGCCAAGGGGCTTTTTCGGCCCGAGGCTGCCCATCAGGCTCAAGGCGCCCTGGGTCATGCCGTGGTAGGCACCCTGGAACGCCAGCACGGTGCTGCGCCCGGTCACGGTGCGCACCAGCTTGAGCGCGGCCTCCACCGCATCGGTGCCGGTCGGGCCGCAGAACTGGATCTTGGCTTCGCCTCGCAGCCCCTCGGGCAACAGGCCGAACAGGTCCTGGACGAACTGGTCCTTGACCGGCGTGGTCAGGTCCAGGGTATGCAGTGGCAACTCGTCGGCCAGCACCCGCTGGATGGCGTCGATCACTACCGGATGGTTGTGCCCGAGGGCCAGCGTGCCGGCACCGGCCAGACAGTCGATGAACTGGCGGCCCTCGACGTCCTCGACATACAGGCCACGGGCGCGCTTGAGCGCCAGCGGGATACGCCGTGGGTAACTGCGGGCGTTGGACTCCTGCTGTTGCTGGCGCAGCAACAGGGGTGAGTCCTCGAATTCGTACAGCGGGCGCGGCGTATTGGCCGGCAACACCTGGGCAAGGCTGGAAGCGGTCGACATCGGAAAATCCCTCGCAAGCAAGCGAATGTGCCCGCCACGCGCCCTGTAACCGGATGTGTGTCGGGTTCTTATCGCTTGAAAAACGCTTCAGCGAGCTGCGGATTTAGCGGTTGGCGTAGGATTTGTTACGCCGACGCGGCCTCAACACCAGCCAGCCAACGCCCAGCGGATCAACTGCCCGAGCGCGCCGGTACCTGCAGGCAAACCCGCAAGCCATCGGCCTGGCTGTCGAAACGCAGGCTGCCGGCGCAGCGCTGGACAATGGCCTGGACGATCGCCAGGCCCAGGCCGCAGCCACCACTCTGGCCGTTGCGCCAGAAACGCTCGGTCAGGTGTTCGAGATCGCCCTGCGCAATACCTGGACCATGGTCGCGCACGAGGAAATCCACCTGGCCGTCCTGCGCCTGCACATCCAGCTCCACGGCGGCATCGCCGCCATGGCGCAGGGCGTTGTCCAGCAGGTTGCGCAGTGCCGCCACCGCCAGCGGCGCCGGCATGCTCAGGTAGACCTTGGCCGCCGCCTCGGGCAGGTGCAGGTGAATACGTCGGTTGTCGCCGCCCCCGGCATCCTCGATGGCCTGTCGGGCGACCTGAGCGGCGCTGCATTGCACGCCATCATCGAACGACAGGCTGCCTTCGACCCGCGCCAGCATCAGCAACTGCTCCAACGTGCGGTGCATGCGGTCAGCGCCCTGCTCGGCGTGTTCCAGGGCCTGTTCGCGCACCGCGCCGTCGGTCATGCGCGCCACCTGCAGGTGGGTCTTGATCGCGGTCAACGGGCTGCGCAGCTCGTGGGCGGCGTCGTCGGTCAGGCGGCGTTCGCGCTCAAGGGTCTGGGCGATGCGCAGGAACAGCTGATTTTGCGTATCGAGCAACGGCTGCAGTTCGCTGGGCAGGCCGGACACCTGCAAGGGATCAACGCTGTCGGCGCGGCGCCTGCGCAAGGCGTCACGCATCCGGTTGAGCGGTTCCAAGCCTTTGCCCAGGCCGATCCACAACAACCCCAGGCTGCCCAGCAGGGCCATCAACACTGGCGCCGAGGCCGCCAGCAGGATCGACTGGTTCAGCGCCTCGCGCTCCTGGTGACGATCGGCGGTGGTGATGCGCACGTCGCCATGGTTGTAGGTGAAAGTACGCCATGAGGCGCCATCGATGGTCTGGTCACGGAACCCGCTGCGCTCGTCGTCCATGGCGCCATCGTGCTTGTGGTTGCTGGCGAGGATCTCGCCGCGCAACGAGCTGACCTGGCAGGCCATGCCATCCGGCACGCTGAACTGGTCGGCGGAGAAATGCGCGTCCTGACCCTTGGCGGCCAAGGGCTGTGGCAACTGGTCGATCAACCCCGCGACCATGCGCGCCGAGGCCACCAGCCGCTGGTCGAGGGAGAACATCATCTGCTGGCGCAGGTCACGCAGCATCCAGGCCGCCGCCAGTGCCCAGATGACGATGAAGACGCTGCCGAGGATCAGCGACAGGCGTACCCGCAGGCTCATGATGCGGCCTCCTCCGGCGCCTGGGCCGGCCCCAGGCGATAGCCGAGCCCGCGCACTGTTTCGACGATGCTGTTGCCCAGCTTGCGCCGCAGGTGGTGGATATGCACGTTCAGCGCATTGCTTTCGACCTCGTCGCCGAAACCGTAGACGCAATCCTTGAGCTGCTCGCTGGACAGTACACGCCCCGGGTTCTGCAGCAGCGCCTGGAGCAGCGCCTGTTCGCGCCGCGACAAGTCCAGTGGCCGGCCAGCCAGAGAGGCCTCGCAACTACTGGGGTCGTACCGCAGCGGGCCATGCTCGATCACGTTCACCGCCCGCCCAGCCACACGGCGTAACAAGGTGTGCAGACGAGCAGCCAGTTCGCGCAGGTCGAAGGGCTTGAGCAGGTAGTCGTCGGCGCCGGCCTGCAGGCCATCGACTCGGTCGGTGATCGCGTCACGGGCGGTGAGTACCAATACCGGCAGAACCTCGCCCTGCTGGCGCAGGCGGCGCAGCAACTTCAGGCCATCTTCGTCGGGCAGTCCCAGGTCGAGGATCATCACGTCGAACTTCGCGGTCTGCAGCATCTGCCGGGCCTGCGAGGCGCTGGCCACCCGGTCCACGGTCAGGCCCTGGGCCGAAAGGCCAGCGCAGATGCCGCTGGCGATCAGGTCGTCGTCCTCACAGAGCAGAACGTGCATGGGGGGTCTCCTGGGTGGGGAAGATGGCATTGCACCGATTCGTGATTAAGGGGGGATTATGAACCGGTTTGGAGATGTTCGTCGGGCTGATAGCATCGGGCCGAACAGCGGCCAGGCGCTGCAACGCTCGCGGCAGTCCTAGGACCAGCTTAACCTTCAGTTAATAACCCAAGGCCAGCATGGCCTCCTTCAAAGTTCTGCCAAGGCGTCGACATGCGTGTTCTCCTGCTTTTCCTGACATTCCTGCTCGCCGGCCCGCTCCAGGCCAACCCCTTTGCGGTCAAACCGGACTTCCTGCCGGTGAACGAAGCCTTCGTACTGACCCACGAGCGCCTGGAAAACGGCCAGATGCGCCTGCATTTCCAGATCCAGGACGGCTACTACCTCTACCAGAAGCGCCTGAAATTCGACGGTTTGCCCCCCGAGCAGCATCCGCCCCTACCCCAGGCCGAGAACCACCACGACGAGTTCTTCGGTGACAGCGCGGTCTATCGCACCGAACTCGAGCTGCTGCTGCCGGCCAACGCCAGCGGTGAACTGCGCCTGGGCTGGCAAGGCTGCGCGGACGCAGGCCTGTGCTACCCGCCGCAGACCACGCCGATCGCCCTTGGCGGGGCGGCTGCGGCAACACCGGCTGCCGACCAGGCCAGCGACCAGGCCCTGGCCGGCACCCTGCAGCAGGACGGCCTGGCCTGGAGCCTGCTGGCCTTCTTCGGCCTGGGCCTGCTGCTGGCCTTCACCCCCTGCTCGCTGCCGATGCTGCCGATACTCGCCGGGCTGGTCCTGGGCAATGGCGCCAGCGCCCGGCGCGGCTGGTGGCTGGCCGGCGTCTATGTGCTGAGCATGGCCCTGGTTTACGCCGCACTCGGGGTGATCGCCGCGCTGCTGGGCGCCAGCCTGCAGGCCTGGCTGCAACAACCCTGGCTGCTGGGCAGCCTGGCGGGTTTGTTCGTGCTCCTGGCCCTGCCGATGTTCGGCGCTTTCGAACTGCAACTGCCGGTCGCCCTGCGTGACCGCCTGGACCGCGCCGGGCAAGGCACCCGAGGCGGCAACCTGTATGGCGCGGCGCTGCTGGGCGCCTTGTCGGGCTTGCTGCTGGGCCCCTGCATGACCGCGCCACTGGCCGGCGCGCTGCTGTTCATCGCCCAGAGCGGCGACGTACTGCAAGGGGCGCTGGTACTGTTCGCCCTCGGCCTGGGCATGGGCGTTCCGCTGTTGCTGCTGGTCACCCTGGGCAACCGCTACCTGCCACGCCCGGGCGCCTGGATGAACCTGGTAAAGGGCTTGTTCGGCTTCGTGTTCCTGGCCATGGCCCTGTACACCGTGCGCGGCCTGCTGCCGGAAACGCTGGTACTGGCGCTTGCCGGCGCCTGGTTGATCGCCCTGGGCTGGGCCGCCTGGCCTGCCCTGCAGCGCCTGCCCGCCTTGCGTGCGATCCCCCTGCTGGGCGCGCTGTGGGGTGGCCTGTTGCTGGTCGGCGCCGCAGCCGGCGGCAACGATGTGTGGCAGCCTTTGCAGCCTTTTGCCGGCAAGAGCACGGCCGCGGCCCCCGCCAGCGGCCACGACGCCTTTGTCACCGTCCGCGCACCGGCCGAGCTGCAACGTGAACTCGATGCCGCCAAGGAACGTGGGCAGTGGGTACTGGTGGACTACTACGCCGACTGGTGCGTGGCGTGCAAAGTCATGGAGAAACAGGTGTTCGCCCGTGCCGATGTCCAGGCCAGCCTTGACGGCGTACACCTGCTGCGCCTGGATGTGACCGCCGACTCACCGGCCAGCCGCGAGCTGCTGCAACGCTACCAGGTTCCGGGCCCGCCCAGCCTGATCTGGGTCGGCCCGGAGGGCGAGGAACGCCGCGCCCGGCGTATCACCGGTGAAATCGACGCTGCCGGATTCCTCCAGCATTGGACCCAAACCAGGAGCCAAGGCTGATGCTCACCGTCACCCTCGGGCCGCTGACCATGGCCCTCAACCACCTGCTGCTGCTTGCCGCGCTGGGTATCGCCAGCCTGGTTGGATGGCGGGTCGCCAAGCGCGGCGGCGAAAACCCGGAGTCGGCACTGTTCAACCTGTTCCTGCTGGGCTTGCTGTTCGCCCGTCTGGGCTTCGTCCTGGCCTACTGGCCGATGTACCGCGACGACCTGCTGCAAATCATCGATATCCGTGACGGCGGCTTCCTGCTCTGGGGCGGGCTGCTGGGCATCGTGCTCGGCACCCTGTGGCAAGGCTGGCGCCGCCCGGGCCTGCGCCGCCCGCTGGGCTGGGCGCTGTTCAGCGGCGCCCTGTTCTGGGGGCTCGCCAGCCTGGCCAGCCATCTCTACAGCAAAGGCACCGAACTGCCCGAGATAAGCCTGCGCGACAGCCGCGGGCAGGCGGTGGCCCTGCACGACTACCGCGGTCGCCCGCTGGTCATCAACATCTGGGCCACCTGGTGCCCTCCCTGCCGCCGCGAGATGCCGGTGCTGCAACAGGCCGAGGACGACTATCCCCACGTAACCTTCCTGTTCGTCAATCAAGGGGAGACTCCCGAGAACGTCAGCACCTTCATGGCCACCACCGGCCTGACCCTCTCCCATGTGCTGTTCGACGGCACCGGCGAGCTGGCCCGCAAGGTCGGCTCCATGGCCCTGCCCACCACGCTGTTCTACAACGCCGAAGGACGGTTGGTCGGCAGCCACCTGGGCGAACTGTCGCGCGCCAGCCTGCGCCACGCCCTGGAACCCTTCGAACGCGCCGATGCGCCCGCCCCACAAGGAAACTGACATGCGACTGAATGCGCTGCTGCCCCTGACCCTCACCTTGCTTGCCGCCCCCCTGCTGCACGCCGAAGAACTACCCAAGGCGATCCAGCAGCTGCAGGCCAAGGGTGCCGTGATCAAGGGCAGCTTCGACGCTCCCAACGGGCTGCGCGGCTATGCCGCCGAGTACCACAACAATGGCATCGCCTTGTACCTGACCCCCGACGGCAAACACGTTCTGGTCGGCAGCCTGTTCGACGAGCAAGGCAAGGACCTCAGCGCCGAGCCGCTGGAAAAGCTGGTGTACGCACCGATGAGCAAGGCCGTCTGGGCGAAGATGGAAAACACCGCCTGGATCCAGGACGGCAAGGTCGACGCGCCGCGCACCGTCTATTTGTTCAGCGACCCCAACTGCCCCTACTGCAACATGTTCTGGCAACAAGCCCGGCCTTGGGTCGAGTCGGGCAAGGTGCAACTGCGCCACATCATGGTCGGTATCATCCGCGAGGACAGCCCGGGCAAGTCCGCCGCGTTGCTGGCGGCCAAAGACCCGGCCAAGGCCTTGCAGGAACACGAGAAGGCCGGCAAGGCCAGCACGCTCAAGGCGCTGGACAAGGTGCCGGAGGCGGTGCAGAAGAAGCTCGAGGCGAATCTGGCGCTGATGGAGGAACTGGGCCTGGCGGCAACGCCGGCGATCTTCTATCAGGACGAGCAGGGGCAGTTGCAGAGCCAGCAAGGCGCGCCGCGGCCGGAGATGCTCGGGAAGATCCTCGGCAAACGCTGAAAACATTGCGGGGCAAGTCGCATAGGCGGTGCGCCCATGCGACTTGCCCCGCAATGACCTTTACAACGCTTCTAGCTCCGCCATCAGGTCGCTCAACCGATCGACCTTGGCGTCATCCAGCGCGCTGTCCTGCAGCCCACGCACATAGTCCGCCAGCTCTTCCACCGTGCTGCACTCGAACATCGCCCGCAGCGGCACGTTCAATTGCAGGGCCTTCTGCACCCGCGAGGCGATCTGCGTTGCCAGCAGCGAATGTCCGCCCAGCTCGAAGAAGTTGTCGCGCACGCCCACCCGCTCGGCCTTGAGCACATCGGCCCAGATGCCGGCGAGCGTCTCTTCAAGCTCATTGCGCGGCGCCAGGTAGGCCTGGCTGTGCTGGCCACCGATATCGATGGCCGGCAGCGCCTTGCGGTCGAGCTTGCCGTTGGCGTTGTGCGGCAGGCTGTCGAACCAACCCCAGTGCAGCGGCACCATGTACTCCGGCAACTCGGCGCGCAGGCGCTGCTTGAGCTGGTCGAGCAGCGCGGCGTCGGCACTGACGCCCTGGTGCGCCACCAGGTAGCCGACCAGGTGCTTGCCGTTGACGCCCTCCTGCACGCCCACCGCGGCATCGCGCAGCTCCGGCTGTTCGTGCAGGCGCGCCTCGATCTCGCCCAGCTCGATGCGGTAGCCACGGATCTTCACCTGATGGTCGATGCGACCGACGTACTCCAGCACGCCATCCGGACGCCGCCGCGCCAGGTCACCGGTGCGGTACAGGCGCTCGCCCGGCGCACCGTACGGGTGCGGGATGAACGCCTGCGCCGTGCGCAGCGGGTCGCCGACATAGCCACGGCCCACACCGGTACCAGCGACGCACAGCTCGCCCACCGCGCCCAGCGGCACCAGGGCCTGGTCCTCGCCGAGCAGGTACAGGCGGTTGTTGTCGGTCGGCGTGCCGATCGGCAAGTAGCTGCCCTGGGTCGAGGCGGCATCGACGCGGAAGAACGCCACGTCGTCCGAGCACTCCGCCGGGCCGTAGGCGTTGACCAGGCCGATGGCCGGGTAGCGCTGCAACCACTGGGCGGCCAGCTCGGGCGGCATGGCCTCGCCGGTCGGCAGCATCCAGCGCAGCCCATCGAGGGCCTGGTGATCGTTGGCCAGCATGCCCTGGATCAGCGACGGCACACTCTCCAGCACAGTGATGCCGGTGGCCTGCACATGGCTCAGCAGGCCCTGCGGATCATGGGCGATGGCGTTCGGCACGATCTCCACCTTGGCACCGAACAACGGCGCGGCGAGGAACTGCCACACCGAAATGTCGAAACTCTGCGAGGCGGTCTGGGCGATCACGTCCTGCTCGTCCAGGGCCAGGTACGGCACCTTGCTCAGCTGGTTGTTGAGCATGCCGCGCTGCTCGACCATCACGCCCTTGGGCAAGCCGGTGGAGCCGGAGGTGTAGATCACGTAGGCAAGGTTGTCCGGAGCGCTGTGGATGCCAAGGTTGTGGCTGGCCACGTTGCTTGCCTGCACGTCTTCCCAGACCAGCAGCTTCGGCCGCACCGCGTCCGCCACTTCATCGAGCAGCTGGCGCGCCTGCTCGGCGCAGGCCGCGCTGCACACCAGCACAGGCGTGCGGCTCAGCTCGACGATGCGTTGCAGGCGCGCCGCCGGCAGGCCCGGATCCAGCGGCAGGTAGCCGGCGCCGGCCTTGAAGCTGCCGACGATCATGCCCAGCAGCGCCAGGCCGCGCTCGGCCAGCAGCGCCACCGGTTGGTCGATGGCCACGCCAGCTGCGACCAGAGCATGACCCAGCCGGTTGGCCGCTACGTTCAAGCCCGCATAGTCGTAAGCGGCCGCCTCGCAACGGGCGACGGTGCGCTGCGGATGCGCGGCCACCCGCGCCTCGAACAGCTCGACGTAGCTCTGCTCCAGCGCATAGGCATGCTCGGTGCGGTTGCAGTCCTCGAGCAGGAAACGTTGTTCGTCGGCCCCCAGCAGCGGCAGCTCGCCCACTTCGCCGTCGAAGCCCTCGACCAGCGCCAGCAGCAGGCGCTTGAATTCGGCGAGCAGGCGCTCGACGGTCGGGTAGTCGAAGTAGCGCTGGTCGAACGACAGGTGCAGGCCCAGGTCATCGCCCGGGTAGCACACCGCGGTCAGCGGGAAGTTGGTGTGGGTCCGGCCCGAGTCGGAGCTGGCGTCCAGGTGCTGGGCGTGGTCGAGCACCGCGGTTTCCACCGGGGCGTTCTCGAACACGAACAGACTGTCGAACAGCGGCTGGCCCTTGGGCAGTTCGCTGCATTCCTGGATCGCCACCAGCGGCAGGTACTCGTACTCACGCAACTGCATGTTGCGATCGAGCAAGCCCTGCAGCCACTGGCGCACGCTGCTGCGCTCGCCCGGCTGCGGCAACTGCACGCGCAGGGCGATGCTGTTGATGAACAGGCCGACCGTGCGCTGCATCTGCGGCAGGCTCACCGGGCGCCCGGCCACGGTGACGCCGAACACCACGTCGCGATCGCCGCTGTAGCGCGCCAGGGTCAAGGCCCAGGCCGCCTGGGCGAAGGTGTTGACCGTCAGTTGGTGGGCCTGGGCCAGTTCACGCAGGCGGGCGCCCTCGCTCACTTGCAGGCGGGTGTAGCAGTCACCCACGACCATGCCGTCACCGGCGTGGTCATGGCGCAGCGGACGGTCGCTGGGGATCGCCGTGGCGCGCTCGAAGCCGGCCAGGTTGGCCTGCCACCACTGGCGCGCCTCGTCCAGATCCTGGCGCTGCAGCCAGCCGATGTAGTCGCGGTAGCGCGGCGGCACCGGCAACTGGGCCTGGCGCCCTTCGCCCAGGGCCTGGTAGATCTCGAAGAAGTCGTTCATCAGCAGCGAGCGGCACCAGGCATCGATGAGGATGTGGTGGTTGCTCATCATGAACCAGTAACGCGCATCGTCCACGCGCACCAGGCGCAGGTGGAACGGTGCTTCGCGCAGCAGCTCGAAGCCGGCCTCGCGTTCCTCCTTGTGCAGCGCTTGCAGGCGCGCTTCCTGGGCGTGCTCGTCAAGGCCGCGCCAGTCCTGGTAGTCCACCGCGGTCTTGCCGGGTTTGTGGATGATCTGCAGCATCGCTTCGCCGGCGTTCCAGCTGAACGAGGCGCGCAACGCCTCGTGGCGCGCCACCACCGCCTGCCAGGCCTGGGCGAAGCGCTCGGGGTCGAGGGCGCTGTTGATGCGGTAGCGGTCCTGCATGTAGTAGATGCCGGTGCCCGGCTCGAGCAGGGTGTGCAGCAGCAGGCCTTCCTGCATTGGCGTCAGCGGGTAGACGTCCTCGATCTCGGCGGCCGGGATCGGCAGCGTGTCGATCTGCTCCTGGGTCAGTTGCGCCAGGGGGAAGTCCGAGGGGGTGAAGCTGCCGTTGCCGTCCGCCAGACAGTGGGCGACCAACGCCAGCAGCTCCTGGCGATAGGCCTCGGCCAGACGGGCGATGGTCGCCTCGTCATAGCGCTCGGCACTGAAGCTCCAGCGCAGCTGCAGCGCGCCGCCGTAGACCTGGCCATCGACACTCAGCCAGTTCGGCAGCGGCGCATCCAGGTCATGGGCCAGGCCCGCCGGGGCGTCGAGCGGCTGGAACAGCGCCGCCTGGTCGAACTGCTGGTCGAACTGGCCGAGGTAGTTGAAGGTGATCCGGGCCTGGGGCAAGGCGGCCATGCGCTCACGCCCGGCCTCGTCGGCCAGGTAGCGCAGCACACCGTAGCCCTGGCCTTTGTGCGGCACCTGGCGCAGTTGTTCCTTGATGCGCTTGATCGACGCGGCGCGGCCAACTTCGCCCTCGGCCATTACGGGGCTCAGGCTCAATGGGTAGGCGTTGGTGAACCAGCCGACGCTGCGGGTCAGGTCCATGTCCTCGAACAGACCATCGCGGCCATGGCCTTCCAGCTGCACCAGCACCTGCTCGTCGCCGCTCCACTGGCACAGTGTGCGCGCCAGGGCGGTCAGCAGCAGATCGTTGACCTGGGTGTGGTAGGCCGCCGGCGCCTGTTGTAGCAGTTGGCGGGTCTGTTCCACGTTCAGGTCGATGGCAAGGCTGCGGGCATGGCGGTGCAGGTTGCCGCCCTGGGGATGATCGCAGGGCAGTTCGCGACGGGCGCTGCCCAGTTGCGCTTCCCACCAGCTCAGCTCGTCGCGCAGCGAGTCGCTGCCGGCGTAGTTGGCCAGGCGCGCCGCCCAGTCGCCCATGGCATGGGTCTTGGCGGCCAATGTTTCACCGCGATACAGCGCCTGCAGGTCTTCCAGCAGGACGCGCCAGGACACGCCATCGACCACCAGGTGGTGGATCGCCAGCAGCAGGCGCTGGGCGCCCTGGTCATCGCTGACCAGCAAGGCGCGCAGCAGCGGCCCCTCAGCCAGGTCGAGGCTGCGCTGCACATCGGTATACAGCGCCTGACAGTCCTCGAAATCGCTCACGGTCGCGGTCCACAGCAACGGCTGGGTGCTCGGCTGGGCGTACTCGGCCTGCCAGCGGCCGTTGGCCTGACCGAAGCGCAAGCGCAGGCTGTCATGGTGTTGCGCCAGCGCGGCCAATGCCCGCTCCAGCGCCTCGGCCTGCAACCGCTGGCGCGCCTGCAGCAGCACCGCCTGGTTCCAATGCTGCGGCTGCGGTACTTCGCTGTCGAAGAACCAGTGCTGGATCGGCGTCAGGCCGGCGCTGCCCTGACGTGCATCCTGCTCGATCGCGCTCGGCGCCTCGCTGCGGGTCACCACTGCCGCCAGGGTCTGGATGGTCTGGTGCTGGAACAGGTCACGCGGGGTGAATTGCAGCCCCAGCTGACGGGCACGGCTGACCACCTGAATCGACAGGATCGAGTCGCCGCCCAGTTCGAAGAAGTTGTCCTGCACGCCGATGCGCGGCAGGTTGAGCACCTCGCGCCAGATCTGCGCCAGCTGGCCTTCCAGCTCGTTGGCTGGGGCCTGGTAGTGCTGACGCGCCTGCTCCAGATCCGGGGCAGGCAATGCGCGGCGGTCGAGCTTGCCGTTGCCCATCAGCGGCAGGCTGTCGAGCAGCACCAGGTGCGCCGGCACCATGTAGTCGGGCAGGTGCTGGCGGGCATCGGCCTTGACCGCCTCGCGCAGCAGGGCCTGGGCATCGCCGTCGGCGCTCGCCTGTGGGCACACCAGGTAACCCACCAGCTGCTTGCCGCCCGGCAGGTCGAGGGCCAGGACCACCGCCTCCTCGACGTCGGCGTGCTCCTGCAGGCGACTCTCGATCTCGCCCAGCTCGATACGGAAGCCACGGATCTTCACCTGCTGGTCGGCCCGCCCGACATACTCCACCAGGCCATCGGCGCGCAGGCGCACCAGGTCGCCGGTACGGTACAGGCGACCGCCGGCATGGCTGAACGGGTCGGCGACGAAACGCTCGGCGCTCAGGCCCGGACGGTCGTGGTAGCCCTGGGCCAGGCCGGCACCGCCGACGTACAGTTCACCGATGCCACCTTGCGGCAGCAGCGCCAGGTCCTCGTCAAGGATATAGGCGGTGCGGGCACCGATGACCCGGCCGATCGGCACGCTGCCGGCGTCGACCGGGATCTGCTCCGGTGCCAGGCAGGCCAGTGGCATCACCACCGTTTCGGTCGGGCCGTAGGCGTTGAAGAACTGTTGCGGCGCAAAGGCCTGGCGGATGCGTTGCAGGTGCTCGCCGGTCAGCGCCTCGCCACCGGTGATCACCAGGCGCACCGGCAATTGCTCGCCCTGCCCGGCCAGGTACTGGGCCAACTGGCTGCCATAGCTCGGGGTGAAACCGAGCACGCTGACTTGCTGCTCGCGCACCAGCTGGCAGATTTCCTCGGCGCCCCACTGGCCCTGGGCACGCAACACCACGCGGGCACCGCACAGCAGCGGCACCAGCAGGCGCTCGCTGGCGGCGTCGAAGTTGATCGAATAGAAGTGCAGCTCGCAGTCGTCGCTGCGCATGCCGAACTCGGCGATCACCGCCTTGCAGTGCATGGCGATTTCACCGTGGCTGACCACCACGCCCTTGGGCTTGCCGGTGGAGCCGGAGGTGTAGATCAGGTAGGCCTGGTGCTGCGGCAGGTTGAGGTTGTCCAGGGCGGCGTCGCTATAGGCGGACAGGCTCGCGGCATCGTCCTCCAGGCTCCAGCGGGCAACGCCCGGCGGCAGTTCGCCCAGGGTGTCGAGCAACGCCCGCTGGCCGATCAGCAGGCCCAGGCGGCTGTCCTCGATCATGTAGCGCAGGCGGTCGAGCGGGTATTCCGGGTCCAGCGGCACGTAGGCGCCGCCGGCCTTGAGAATGGCCAGCAGGCCGACCACCATCTCCAGCGATCGCTCCAACGCCAGGCCAACCCGCACCTGCGGGCCGACGCCGCGCTCGCGCAGGGCGCGGGCCAGGCGGTTGGCCTGCTGGTCGAGCTCGGCGTAGCTCAGGTGCTGGCCGGCAAAAGTCAGGGCCAGGGCCTGCGGGGTCCGCTCAGCCTGGGCGGCGAACAGCCCGTGCAGCGTCTGGTCCAGCGCGAAGTCCTGCTCGCCCTGCAGCTGGCCGATCAGCACCTGCTGCTCGGCGTCAGCCAGCATCGGCAGTTCGCATAGGCGCTGCTGCGGATCGTCGATCAGCGCCACCAGCAACTGCTGCCAGTGCTCGGCCATGCGCGCGATGCGCGGCTCATCGAACAGGTCGCGGCTGTAGGTGAAGCAGCAGCCCAGGCGCCCGTCGAGGTCGGTGACCTCCAGGTACAGGTCGAACTTGGTGGCGCTGGCGTCGTTGACCAGGTAATCCACCTGCATGCCCACCAGTTCACGGCTCTGCTGGAAGGCCCAGCGCTGCACGTTGCACATCACCTGGAACAGCGGGTTGTAGGCGCTCGAGCGCGGCGGCTGCAAGGCCTCGACCAGTTGCTCGAACGGCAGGTCCTGGTGCGACTGGCCATCGATGATGGTCTGGCGCACCTGGTCGAGCAACGCGCCGGCGCTCATCTGGCCGTCCAGTTCGCAACGCAGCACCTGGGTGTTGAGGAAGGCGCCGATCAACCCCTCGCTTTCCGGGCGAATGCGGTTGGCCACCGGCGCGCCGATGCGCAGGTCGCGCTGGCCGCTGTAGCGGTGCAACAACGCGGCCAGGGTGGCGGTCATGGTCATGAACAGGGTCAGGCCGCGCTGGCTGTTGAAGGCGTGCACGCGCTTGACCAGCGCCGGGTCCAGGTCGAAGCGGTACAGCTCGCCGCGATGGCTCTGCACCGCCGGGCGTGGGCGGTCAGCGGGCAATGCCAGCACCGGGTGCTCGTCGCCCAGGCGGTCTTTCCAGTAGGCCAGCTGACGGGCGCCCTCGCCGCTTTCCAGCCACTGGCGCTGCCACACGCTGTAGTCGAGGTACTGCACCGGCAGCGGCGCCAGCGGCGACTCGCGCTCGTCGACGAAGGCCTCGTACAGCTCGCCCAGTTCGCGGGCGAAGATATCCATGGCCCAGCCTTCGGTGACGATATGGTGCAGGGTCAGGACGAAGTAGTGCTCACGCTCGCCGGTCTTGACCAGGCAGGCGCGCAGCAGCGGACCGCGCTCCAGATCGAACGGCTGGTGCGCCTGGTCATCGGCCAATTGCTGCAGGCGTTGCTGGCGTGCTTCGCCGGCCAGGGTGCTGAAGTCGTGCCAGTGCAATTGCACGTGGCTATCGTCGGCCACGCACTGGTAGGGCTTGCCGTCGATGCTCGGGAAAGTGGTGCGTAGGGTTTCATGCCGCACAATCAGCGCCTGCAGGGCGCGCTCGAAGGCGTCCACATGCAGCAGGCCCTGGAAGCGAGCCATGCCGCCGACGTTGTAGGCGGGGCTGTGCGGATCCATCTGCCAGAGGAACCACATGCGCTGCTGCGAGTACGACAGCGGCACGGCCTGGCGGCGGTCGACACGGGCGATGGCACCTTGCAGGTTGCGTGCGCCGCTGTCCTGCAGACGGGCAATCTCGGCGCAGAACGCGCCCAGCTCGCTGGCCTCGAACAAGGCCTTGAGCGGCAACTCGACATCCAGCGCCTGGCGGGTGCGCGAGACGATCTGGGTAGCCAGCAAGGAGTGGCCACCGAGGGCGAAGAAGTCATCCTGCAAGCCGACCTGCGGCCGGCCCAGCACCTCGCGCCAGATCGCCGCGACCTGTTGTTGCAACGCGCTTTGCGGCTCGACATGTTCACGTTGCTGCCAGACCGGTGCCGGCAGCGCCTTGCGATCGACCTTGCCACTCGGCCCCAGGGGCATCTGCGCAAGATGGATGAGTTGTGCCGGCACCATGTAGGCCGGCAGGCGCTCGGCCAATGCGGCCAGCAGCGCCTCGGTCTGCTCGACACCGCTGTAGTAGCCCACCAGCTGGGCACCGACGGCGTCCTTGTGGATCAGCACCAGTGCCTGGGCGACACCCGGCTCGGCCAGCAGCACCGCCTGCACTTCCTCCGGCTCGACGCGGAAGCCGCGCACCTTCACCTGCTGGTCGAGGCGCCCCAGGTACTCCAGGGCTTGGCTCTGCACATGCCAGCGGGCACGGTCGCCGCTGCGGTACAGCCGTGCGCCGTCGCCATCGGGCTGCGGCACGAAGCGCTCGGCGGTCAGCCCAGGGCGGCCAAGGTAGCCGCGGGCCAGGCCGGCGCCACCCAGGCACAGCTCGCCCGGCACGCCCGGCGCGGTCAACTCGAACTCATCGTCCAGCACCCGGCACAGCACGTTGCCCAGCGGGCGGCCAATGGGCGAGCGCTCGCCGTCATTCGCCTGGCAGTGCCAGTGGGTGACGTTGATCGCGGTTTCGGTCGGGCCGTAGCGGTTGTGCAGTTGCACCTGTGGCAGCAGTTGCAGCACGCGGTCACGCAAGGCGGCGGACAGCGCCTCGCCACCGGAGAACAACCGGCGCAGGCTGGTGCAGCCGGCGGCCAACGGCTCCTGGACGAACACCTGCAGCAACGGCGGCACGAAGTGCAGCGTGGTCACCGCATATTGCTGGATCAGCTGGGCGATGCGCTGCGGATCGCGATGTTCGCCGGGGCCGGCCAAAACCAGCTTGCAACCGGTGAGCAGCGGCCAGAAGCACTCCCACACCGACACGTCGAAACTGATCGGCGCCTTCTGCATCAGCACGTCGCTGTCATCCAGCGCATAGCTGGCCTGCATCCACTGCAGGCGCTCGGCCAGCGCGGCATGGGTGTTGCCCACGCCCTTGGGCTGGCCGGTGGAACCGGAGGTGTAGATCACATAGGCGAGGTTGTCGCCGTGCAGGTGCAGGCCGGGGGCCTGGCTTGGCCAGCTGTCCAGGTGCAACTGGTCGAGGGCGATGGCGCTCACGCCTTCGACCTGCGGCAGTTTGTCGAGCAGGCTGCTGTGGCTGAGCAGCAGGCCAGCCTGGCAATCACCGAGCATGTAGGCCAGGCGCTCGGCCGGATAGTCGGTATCCAACGGCACGTAGGCGCCACCGGCCTTGAGAATGGCCAGCAGGCCGACCAGCAGCTGTGGCGAACGCTCCAGGGCAATCGCCACGCAAGTGTCCGGACCGACGCCCTTGTCGCGCAGGTAGTGCGCCAGGCGGTTGGCCTGCTGGTGCAGCTCGGCATAGCTGAGCTGGCCGCCCTCCCACACCAGCGCGGCGCGCTTGGGGCTCAGGCGCGCCTGTTCGTTGAGTTGCTCGACCAGCAGGCGCGGCGCGCTCGCCATGGGCGCCTGGCCCCACTCGAGCAGTTGCGCCTGGCTGTGCTCGTCGAGCAGGCGCACCTCGCCAATGGCAAGCAGCGGCTCGGCGCAGACCTGTTCGAGCAAGGCCAGCAGATGGCTGGCCAGGCGCTTGACGGTGGCCGCCTCGAACAACCCGGCGGCGTAGTCGAAGGCCAGCGTCAGGCGGCCCTGGTGGTCTTCCTCGCTGTGCAACTGCAGGTCGAACTTGGCTTCACGGCTGTGCCACGGTAGCTCTTCGGCGAGCAGGCCGGGCAGGCGACGCAAGGCCGACAGGTCGCGTTGCTGGTGGTTGAACATGACCTGGAACAGGCCTTGTTCACGGGCCTGCGGCAGCGCCTCGAGCAACTGCTCGAAGGGCAGGTCCTGATGGGCCTGGGCCTCCAGGGTGACCTGGCGCGCCTGGGCCAGCAGCCCGGCGAACGGCAGACGGCCGTCGAGCTCGGCGCGCAGCACCTGGGTGTTGATGAAGAAGCCGACCATGCCCTGGGTTTCCAGGCGCGGGCGGTTGGCGTTGGGCACGCCGACACGGATGTCGCCCTGGCCGCTGTAGCGGTGCAGCACGGCCTGCCAGCCGGCCAGCAGGACCATGAACAGGCTGGTCTGCTGCTCGCGGGCCAAGTCCTTGAGGGCGCTGGTCAGTGCCGCAGGTACCTTGAGGCTGTGGCGCGCGGCGCGGCTGTGCTGCTGGCTGGCGCGGGGCTGATCGGTGCACAGGTCGAGCACCGGCAGTTCGTCACCCAGCTTGTTCTTCCAGTAGTCGAGCTGGCGGGCGCTTTCGCCCTCGGCCAGCCACTGGCGCTGCCACTGGCCGTAGTCGGCGTAGCCCAGCGTCAGCTCGGGCAGTTGCACGGCCTGGTCCTGGGCGGCATACAGACGGGCGAACTCATCCAGCAGGATGTTCAGCGACCAGCCGTCGGCGACGATGTGGTGCAGGGTCACCCACAGCTGGTGCTCTTCGTCGTCCAAACGGGCCAGGGTCACCCGCAGGAGCGGGCCCTGGCGCAGATCGAACGGCTGCTGCGCCTCATCCTCGCGGCGCGCGGCCACCTCGGCGGGCGACTGCCCTTCGAGATCCAGATGACGCAGGGTGAACGCCTGGCTCGGCAGGATGCGTTGCACGGCCTGGCCGTCGATTTCGTCGAACAGCGTGCGCAGGGATTCATGGCGTGCCACCAGGGCCTGGAAGCTGGCCTGCAGCGCCGCGACATCCAGCTCGCCGCGCAGGTAAAGGCCGGCGGGGATGTTGTAGGCGGCGGACTGCGGCTCCAACTGCCACAGCAGCCACAGGCGGTTCTGTGCCAGTGATTGCGGCAGGGCCTGGTCGCGGGCCTGGGTTTCGATGGTGCCGGCGGCGCTGCCACCTTCGGCGAGGACGGCCGCCACGGCGGCGCTGTACTCGGCCAGGGTCGGTGCTTCGAACAGGGTGCGCAGGCTGAGCTGGATGCCCAGTTCATCGCCCAGGCGCGCGGTCACCTGGGTGGCCGCGATGGAGTTGCCGCCCAGCAACAGGAAGTGGTCGTCCGCCGCCACCGCTTCGACCTTGAGCAGTTCACGCCAGATACCCGCGATCCGTGCCTGCAGGTCGTCACCGGCCACGCCATTGCCCTGCTCCATCTGCGCCGTTGGGAAACGCGCATAGATATCCAGGCTGCCGTCGTTCATGCGCAGGCGGCAGGCCGAGCGCTGCAGCTTGCCGCTGGAAGTCTTGGGCAAGGCGCCCGGGTTGAGCAGCAACACCACGGCCGGCGCCTGGCGACAGGCATCGGCAATGACCCGGCGCAGGGTATTGATCAGCGCCTCGGGCGTGTGCGCCTTCTGCACATTGCGGCTGATCTCCACCGCCACGCCGATGCCCTCCTCGCCCCGGTCGTCGACGGCGAACACCGCTACCCGGCCCTTGCGCAGCACATCGACTTCACGCTCCAGGGTCTTTTCCAGGTCCTGCGGGTAGATATTCTGGCCACGGACGATAAGCATGTCCTTCAGGCGCCCGGTGACGAACACCTCGCCATCGCGCATGAAGCCGAGATCGCCTGTACGCAGCCAGGTCTGGCCATCACGCTCGACAAAGGTCCGGGCGCTGGCCTCGGGGTTGCGCCAGTAACCCAGGGCGATGCTCGGGCCGCCGGCCCAGATCTCGCCGACCCGGTTGTCCTCCAACACCTCCAGGCGCTGCGGGTCGACAATGCATACCGCGTGGCCCGGCTGCGGGTAGCCGCAGCTCATCAGCACGCTGCCCTGGCCGGGCTCGGCGCGGTTGGCGGCGAAGGCCTCGGCATCCAGTTCCAGCGCGCCGATACCCTGGCCACGGCGGCTGCCGCTGACGAACAGGGTGGCCTCGGCCAGGCCATAGCTGGCGAAGAAGCTGCTGGCGGTGAAGCCGCAGGTGGCAAACTTTTCAGCGAAAGTGTCCAGGCTGTCCTGGCGGATCGGCTCGGAGCCCGAATAGGCCACGCGCCAGCGGCTCAGGTCCAGGCCGGCGAGCGCGGCCTCGCTGACCCGCTCGCTGCACAGCCGGTAGGCGAAGTCCGGGCCGCCACTGATGGTGCCGCCGTACTCGCTGATCGCCTGCAGCCAGCGCAATGGCCGGGCGAGGAAATAACCCGGCGACATCAGCACGCAAGGCACGCCACTGAAGATCGGCTGCAGCAGGCCGCCGATCAGGCCCATGTCGTGGTACAGCGGCAGCCAGCTGACGATCACGTCGTCCGGGTTCAGATCGATGCCGAAACCGTGGCGAATCAACTGTTCGTTGGCCACCAGGTTGCCATGGCTGACCTGCACGCCCTTGGGCAGCGCGGTGGAGCCGGAGGTGTATTGCAGGAAAGCGATGTCACTGCCTTCCAGTACCGGCTCGCGCCACTGCGCGGCCAGCTGCGGATCCAGGCGGTCCACCGCCAGCAGGCCCGGGGCACTGGCACCGGCCAGGGCTTCGAGGCCCTGCAAACTGTCACACAGCGCCTCTACCGTCAGCAGCAGGCGCGGCTCGGCGTCGTCGATGATCGACAGCAGGCGTTCCTGATGGTGCTGGCGCGAAGACTCCGGCGGATAGGCCGGCACGGCGATCACCCCGGCATACAGGCAGCCGAAGAATGCCGCGACATAGTCCGGCCCACTGGGAAACAACAGGATGGCACGCTCGCCGAACCCGGCCCTGGCCTGCAACGCCGCGGCAATGGTCCGCGCGCGCTGGTCGAGGTCTCGGTAGCTGAGCACCGCCTGCTCGCCGGGCGCATCAGCGAGGAAGCGCAAGGCAATGCGCTCCGGGGTCTGGGCGGCACGTTGCGCCAGGGCCTGGACCAGCGAGTGCGGGAGTTCGAAGGCGTCCGTCATGGAATGTTCCTGCCAGTGTCTGGGTGAGTCGCGCCTGACTGGCCCGCGCACGACAGGCGGGCAGTGTTCGGCAGCCGAGATGTACACAGGGGAACGGATGGGCAGGGGAAGAAATTAGGGTCGTCGGGAAGGCTGCCAAGGCCGGATGCAGAGGCGAATGTTGAAGCGTTTTACAGGCTGAAGCTTAGAACCAAAATGGATAGAAACTCATTAACTTTCGTATTTGACAATCATTATCATTACGAATAGTTTGTCGCACGTCGTAGGAAGCCTCCTTAAGAGGTGCGCTCCCTCTCCTCTTTGAGACAAGGTGATTTCCATGGCGGAACAACTATCCACAAGTAAGTGCGATTCACCATTACTCCAGGCATTCGTCGACAACCGCAGCATCCTGGTCAAGATCGCAGCCCGCATCACTGGCTGCCGCTCGCGCGCCGAGGATGTGGTGCAGGACGCCTTCTTCAGGCTCAGCGCCGCCCCGCAGATCACCTCATCGTTCAAGGCCCAGCTCAGCTACCTGTTCCAGATCGTGCGCAACCTGGCCATCGATCACTACCGCAAGCAGGCCATGGAACTCAGGTACTCCGGCAGCGAGGAGGAAGGGATGAACGTGGTCATCCAGAACGCCTCACCCGAAGCCACCCACATCAACCTCGCCACGCTGGAACACATCGCCGACGCCCTCGACGAATTGCCCAAGCGTACCCGCTACGCCTTCGAGATGTACCGCCTGCATGGCGTGCCGCAGAAAGACATCGCCAAGGAACTGGGGGTCTCACCGACGCTGGTCAACTTCATGATCCGCGATGCGCTGATCCACTGCCGCAAGAGCAGCCGTCTGAGCTGACGCACGCTCCTGCGGGTCATTCGTCGACCGGGCATAGCGTTCACCTGAGAGAACGCGACAGCTCTGCCGTAATTTAGTCGTGCGGCGCCTCGACGGTAATCTTGTAGGGCTGGAAGATCCGCAGCAGCTCGCCATTTTCGCGCAACCGGCGCAACAGGTTGGCGAACGCCTCGGGGCTGATGGACGCCCCGGGGCGCAGCAGCGCGTAGTGATGGTAGACCTGGTCGACCCGTTGCGAGGCCAGCAACTGGCTGGCGCTGTCCGGATTGCGCTTGAGAAAATCGCTGAGGTACGAACGCGTGACCAGGGCGATGTCCGCACGCCCGCGCTCGACCATGTTCAGGTTACTGTCGTGGGAATAGGTCAGGGTCGCCCGGTAGCGCTTCTTCAACCAAGCTGGATCCGGGTTGAAATCGGCGAAGGCGTAGTGATAGCCATTGAACAGTGCCAAGCGCTTGCCTTCGAGATCGTCGAAGTAGTGCTGGTCACGCCCGGCCTGCTGGCGGCTGACGAAGATCTCGGCATCCTCCAATCCCATGTCCACGGTCTTGTGGGCAATCTCCTGCCAACCCCACTGCGGGTTCTCGAAGATCGCCATATCGGTGCGACCTTGCTGGAAATCGCCAAAGCGCCGGGGAATAGAGGTGGGCACCAGAACGAAACGGTACTGGGGCTGCAAACGGTTCAACGCCTCGACCAACTGCGGCAACAAACCCGTATCGGCGCCCTGCTCGGGGCGCACGGTATAGGGTGGGAAGTGCGCCGCGCCGATCTTCACTTCCAGCACCTCGTCGGCCCACGCCGCACCGCCCAGCGATACTGCGGCGAACAACAGCAGGGAAGACGAAACCTTGACGCTGAGCAGTGGGATCAAGTCGGGACACTCATCACGGGTAGGGGCCTGAATGCGCCTAAGCTAGGCGTTTTCCCACACGGGCACAACCGCCGAATATGCCAAAGTGCCAGGGGATGTCGTGGGCCTCGACTTTGGCTACGCTCCACTGACCTGCGTGCTCGGGCGAGCGCGCCGGCCTTTGTGCATTGAAAGGGAGCCTGGCATGGGCCACTGGTTGGTGATCGACCTGGAAGCCACTACCGACAACGGCGGTTGGCCGATCACGGAGATGGAAATCATTGAAATCGGCGCGAGCCTGGTCACCCGCGAAGGGCGCGAGGTCGATCACTTCCAGCGTTTCGTGCGCCCCAGGCGGCGGCCGCAGTTGACGCCTTTCTGCTGCGAACTGACGCACATCACCCAGGCCAACGTCGATGACGCGGAGAAATTCGACCTGGTCTGGCGCCAGTTCGAACAGTGGCTGCAGCCGCACCATGCACAGTTGCAGGCGTGGGTCAGCTGGGGCGACTACGACCGCAAGCAACTGTTGCAGGAATGGCAACTGCATCATGTGCGCAGCCTGCTGGAGCAACTGCCGCATATCAACCTCAAGCAACGTTTCGCCAAGGCCCGCCACCTGCAGCGCCCGGCGGGGCTGAACAGCGCCCTGCAACTGGCCGGCCTGCAGTTTGCCGGGCAGCAGCACCGGGCCCTGGAAGACGCCCGCAACACCGCCCGCCTGCTGCCCTTGAGCCTGCCGCCGGGCGCAGCCTGAAACAGATGACGCTGGGGCGGGGCTTGGGCATACTGGCCAGCCTTTTTTCATTGCTTTTTCAGGAGTCGCCCGATGTTCAAGGTCAATGAGTACTTCGATGGCACCGTCAAGTCGATCGCCTTCGAAGGCAAGGAAGGTCCGGCCACCGTGGGCGTGATGGCCCCGGGCGAGTACGAGTTCGGCACCGCCAAGCGCGAGATCATGCATGTGGTGTCCGGCGCCCTGAGCGTGAAGCTGCCAGGTAGCGACAACTGGGAAACCTTCAACGCTGGCGACAAGTTCAACGTGGCCGCCGACAGCAAGTTCCAACTGAAGGTGGCCGTGGACACTGCCTACCTGTGCGAGTACCGCGACTAAGCAAGCCGGCCCCTATGCCATTTCCGGGTAGGAGCGGCTTTAGCCGCGATGCAGGCAACGCAATGCCTGGCACCCGCTTCGCGGGTGATCGCGGCTAAAGCCGCTCCTACAGGGGTTTCTCTTCATGAGAGAAACCTGGCCACCCGCTCCGCCGCCGCCTGCATATGCTGCTCGTGGCTGAACCCCGACGCCTTCAGCGGCTTCAGATCATGGTCCGCCGCCGCCAGCCAGCTCACCTCGATCGCCGGCGATAGCGCATACCCCTCGACCGCCTCGCGATTGCCCAGGGCATCCCGCTCGCCCTGCACGATCAGCGTGCGTGTGCGCAGGCCTGCAAGATGCTCCACGCGAGGTTTCTCCGGCTTGCCGACGGCATAGAACGGATACCCCAGGCACACCAGCGCATCGGCGCCCAGTTCATCAGCCAACAGGCTGGCCATGCGCCCTCCCATGGACTTGCCACCTATGGCCAACGCCCCTGCGACCAATGGTCGCACCTGGTCGTATACAGCCCGCCAGCATTCGAGCAACACCTTCTGCGGATTGGGCGGCCGCTTGCCGCCATTCAACCGCCGTTCGGCCATGTAGGGAAACTCGAAGCGCACCACCCCTACCCCTTGCCCTGCCAGCCTTTGCGCCATGTCCTCCATAAACCCGCTGTCCATCGGCGCACCGGCGCCGTGCGCCAGGATCAGGCAGCCGCAAACGCTGCGATCCGCCGGAATTTGCGGAGGATCGCAGCGCAAGCCTGGGACATTTCCGATCTTCGCCCATTGATCCCCGTCAATACCGGCACTTTGCCCATTAATCATGCTTGCCTCGCTGTCTAGCCTGCCTATAACCGTGGATGGGAACCCATACATGAACACAACCAGCAGTACCGCCTACAACTACCAGGTGGTCCGCCAATTCGCCATCATGACGGTGGTGTGGGGCATCGTCGGGATGGGGCTCGGCGTCTTCATTGCCGCCCAGCTCGCCTGGCCCGCCTTCAACCTTGACCTGCCGTGGACCAGCTTCGGCCGCCTGCGACCCTTGCACACCAACGCGGTGATCTTCGCCTTCGGCGGCTGTGCCCTGTTCGCCACCTCGTATTATTCGGTGCAACGCACCTGCCAGACCACCCTGTTCGCGCCGCGCCTGGCCGCGTTCACCTTCTGGGGCTGGCAACTGGTGATCCTGCTGGCGGCCATCAGCCTGCCGCTGGGCTACACCAGCACCAAGGAATACGCCGAACTGGAGTGGCCGATCGACATCCTGATCACCATCGTCTGGGTCGCCTATGCCGTGGTGTTCTTCGGTACGCTGATGAAGCGCAACACCAAGCACATCTACGTGGGCAACTGGTTCTTCGGCGCCTTCATCCTGACCGTGGCGATCCTGCATATCGTCAACAACCTGGAAGTACCGGTCAGCCTGACCAAGTCCTACTCGCTCTATGCGGGTGCCACCGATGCCATGGTGCAGTGGTGGTACGGCCATAACGCCGTGGGCTTCTTCCTGACCGCCGGCTTCCTGGGGATGATGTACTACTACGTACCCAAGCAGGCCGAGCGTCCGGTGTATTCGTATCGCCTGTCGATCGTGCATTTCTGGGCGCTGATCACCCTGTACATCTGGGCCGGCCCGCACCACCTGCACTACACCGCCCTGCCGGACTGGGCGCAGTCGCTGGGCATGATCATGTCGCTGATCCTCCTGGCCCCGAGCTGGGGCGGCATGATCAACGGCATGATGACCCTCTCGGGTGCCTGGCATAAGCTGCGCAGCGACCCGATCCTGCGCTTCCTGGTCGTCTCGCTGGCGTTCTACGGCATGTCCACCTTCGAAGGCCCGATGATGGCCATCAAGACGGTCAACGCCCTGTCCCATTACACCGACTGGACCATCGGCCACGTCCACGCCGGCGCGCTCGGCTGGGTGGCGATGATCTCCATCGGCGCGCTGTACCACACCATCCCGAAAGTGTTCGGCAAAGAGCGCATGTACAGCCTCGGGCTGATCAACGCGCACTTCTGGCTGGCCACCATCGGCACCGTGCTCTACATCGCCTCGATGTGGGTCAACGGCATCGCCCAGGGCCTGATGTGGCGCGCGGTCAACAGCGACGGCACGCTGACCTACTCGTTCGTCGAAACCCTGGTGGCCAGCCACCCAGGCTTCGTCGTGCGCTTCGTCGGCGGCGTGATCTTCCTCAGCGGCATGTTCCTGATGGCCTGGAACACCTGGCGCACCGTGCGTGCCCCGGCTGCCGAGCAAGCCACCGCCAACGCCCAGCTGGCTTGAGGAGTAGAGCCTGATGAAACACGAAGTCGTTGAGAAAAACATAGGCCTGATGGCCCTGCTGATGGTGTTCGCCGTCAGCATCGGCGGCCTGACCCAGATCGTCCCGCTGTTCTTCCAGGACGTCACCAACAAGCCGGTCGAAGGCATGAAGCCCTACACCGCCCTGCAGCTCGAAGGCCGCGACATCTACATCCGCGAAGGCTGCGTCGGCTGCCACTCGCAGATGGTGCGGCCGTTCCGTGCCGAAACCGAACGCTACGGCCACTACTCGGTGGCCGGTGAAAGCGTCTGGGACCACCCGTTCCTGTGGGGCTCCAAGCGTACCGGTCCGGACCTGGCCCGTGTCGGCGGGCGCTACTCGGACGACTGGCACCGCGCGCATCTGTACAACCCGCGCAACGTGGTGCCTGAGTCGAAGATGCCGTCCTACCCGTGGCTGGTGTCCTCGCAGGTCGACAACAGCCACACCGACGTCAAGATGCGCGTGCTGCGCAACCTGGGCGTGCCGTACACCGACGATGACATCGCCGGGGCCAAGGACGCCGTCAAGGGCAAGACCGAGATGGACGCGCTGGTCGCCTACCTGCAGGTGCTCGGCACCGCGATCAAGAACAAGAGGTGAGTGCGATGGAAATGGACATCGGCATGATCCGCGGCCTGGGCACCCTGTTGGTGATGATCGCCTTCATCGGCTTGTCGCTCTGGGTGTTCAACCGCCGCCGCGACCGTGATTTCGCCGAAGCGCGCCTGCTGCCCTTCGTCGACGACCGCCTGCCCCCCGCCGGGCAGGAACCTGCTGCAATGAGGAGTACCCGGCAATGACCACCTTCTGGAGTACGTACATCAGCGTACTGACCATCGGCAGCCTGATCGGCCTGACCTGGCTGCTGCTCGGCACCCGCAAGGGCCAGAGCAGCGACACCACCGACCAGACCATGGGCCACAGCTTCGATGGCATCGAGGAGTACGACAACCCGCTGCCGAAATGGTGGTTCTGGCTGTTCGTCGGCACCCTGGTGTTCTCGGTCGGTTACCTGATCCTCTACCCCGGCCTTGGCAACTGGAAAGGCATCCTGCCCGGCTACGAGAACGGCTGGACCCAGGTGGACGAGTGGCAGAAAGAGATGGACAAGGCTGACGCCAAGTTCGGCCCGATCTTCGCCAAGTACGCCGCCATGCCGGTGGAGGAAGTGGCCAAGGATCCGCAGGCGCTGAAGATGGGCAGCCGGCTGTTCGCCTCCAACTGCTCGGTGTGCCACGGCTCCGATGCCAAGGGTTCGTACGGCTTCCCCAACCTGACCGACAAGGACTGGCGCTGGGGCGGCGAGCCGGAGACCATCAAGGCCTCGATCATGAACGGCCGCCACGGCGTGATGCCGGGCTGGTCCACGGTGATCGGCGAGCAGGGCGTGGCGGATGTCGCCGCGTTCGTGCTGACCAACCTCGATGGCCGCAGCCTGCCGGAAGGCGTCAAGGCCGACCCGGCCAAGGGCCAGGAAATCTTCGCCAGCAACTGCGTGGCCTGCCACGGCCCCGCCGGCAAGGGCACCCCGGCCATGGGCGCACCCGACCTGACCCACCCACAGGCATTCATCTACGGCTCGAGCTTCGCCCAGCTGCAGCAGACCATCCGCTACGGCCGCCAGGGCCAGATGCCGGCGCAGCAGGATATCCAGGGCAACGACAAGGTCCACCTGCTGGCGGCGTACGTCTACAGCCTGTCGCAGGATGAAGTGCCGGAAACCGTAACCGCCAAGTAAACAAGCGCAACACCCCTGTGGGAGCCAGACCGCTCCCACAGGCCCGCTCTACCCTCCCCGCCTTGCACCCCCTCCGAACACAACTAAGCTTGTTGCCACAGTGGCTCCGCTCGCAGCGACCGGAACAGACGTGGTGCATAGCCTGACACCACGCACCGATCCTGGAAGCTCGAGCCTGCGGCTTTGGGATGATGCCTTGCGCGCCCGTCCCGAAAAACAAAGCTTGACCGATCGATCAGAAAAACATGAAAAACGGTACACATTACAAATATTTATTTGTGTACAATCCTTCAGCCCGCAACGCCACGGGACGGTGGCGAAATGGGTCTGGACACGGGTCGGCGTACATAACAAGCGTTGCCATAACCCTGGGGGTTATCGATACTGGCGCCGATTTACCAACCAACAAGAACACCCAAACCGTGGAACCTTAGAATGAGCACTGCAATCAGTCCGACTGCTTATAACTATAAGGTCGTCCGCCAGTTCGCCATCATGACGGTGGTCTGGGGGATCCTTGGCATGGGGCTCGGCGTCTTCATCGCCTCGCAACTGGTATGGCCCCAGCTCAACCTGGACCTGCCATGGACGAGCTTCGGCCGCCTGCGCCCGCTGCACACCAACCTGGTGATCTTCGCCTTCGGTGGCTGTGCCCTGTTCGGCACCAGCTACTACGTGGTGCAGCGTACCTGCCAGACCCGCCTGATCTCCGACAGCATGGCCGCCTTCACCTTCTGGGGCTGGCAGGCGGTGATCGTCGGCGCGCTGATCACCCTGCCGATGGGCTTCACCACCACCAAGGAATACGCCGAGCTCGAGTGGCCGCTGGCGATCCTGCTGGCCATCGTCTGGGTCACCTACGCCCTGGTGTTCTTCGGCACCATCGTCAAGCGCAAGACCAAGCACATCTACGTCGGCAACTGGTTCTACGGCGCCTTCATCGTGGTCACCGCGATGCTGCACATCGTCAACCACATCTCGCTGCCGGTGAGCCTGTTCAAGTCGTACTCGGCCTACGCCGGCGCCACCGACGCGATGATCCAGTGGTGGTACGGGCACAACGCCGTAGGCTTCTTCCTCACCACCGGCTTCCTGGGGATGATGTACTACTTCGTGCCCAAGCAGGCCGAACGCCCGATCTACTCCTATCGCCTGTCGATCGTACATTTCTGGGCACTGATCACCCTGTACATCTGGGCCGGCCCCCACCACCTGCACTACACCGCACTGCCGGACTGGGCGCAGTCGCTGGGCATGGTGATGTCGATCATTCTCCTGGCGCCAAGCTGGGGCGGCATGATCAACGGCATGATGACCCTGTCGGGCGCCTGGCATAAGCTGCGCACCGACCCGATCCTGCGCTTCCTGGTGGTGTCGCTGGCGTTCTACGGCATGTCCACCTTCGAAGGCCCGATGATGGCCATCAAGACGGTCAACTCGCTGTCGCACTACACCGATTGGACCATCGGCCACGTCCATGCCGGCGCCCTCGGCTGGGTGGCGATGATCTCGATCGGCGCGGTCTACCACATGATCCCGAAACTCTACGGCCGCCAGCAGATGCACAGTGTCGGGCTGATCAACGCGCACTTCTGGCTGGCGACCATCGGCACCGTGCTGTACATCGCCTCGATGTGGGTCAACGGCATCACCCAGGGCCTGATGTGGCGCGCCATCAACGACGACGGCACCCTCACCTACTCCTTCGTCGAAGCCCTGCAGGCCAGCCACCCGGGCTTCATCGTTCGCGCCCTGGGCGGTGCGTTCTTCGCCTCCGGCATGCTGCTGATGGCCTACAACGTGTACCGCACCGTACGCGCCGCCAACCCGGTGGAGGCTGAGGAAGCCACCAAGATCGTCGTCGTGGGAGCCCACTGATGAAGCATGAAGCAGTCGAGAAGAACATTGGCCTGATGGCCTTCTTCATGGTCATCGCCGTCAGCGTCGGCGGCCTGACCCAGATCGTCCCGCTGTTCTTCCAGGACGTCACCAACAAGCCGGTCGAGGGCATGAAGCCACGCACCGCGCTGGAGCTCGAAGGCCGCGACATCTACATCCGCGAAGGCTGCGTCGGTTGCCACTCGCAGATGATCCGCCCGTTCCGCGCCGAGACCGAGCGCTACGGCCACTACTCGGTGGCCGGCGAAAGCGTCTGGGACCACCCGTTCCTGTGGGGCTCCAAGCGCACCGGCCCGGACCTGGCCCGGGTCGGCGGGCGCTACTCGGACGACTGGCACCGCGCGCACCTGTACAACCCGCGCAACGTGGTGCCTGAGTCGAAGATGCCGTCCTACCCGTGGCTGGTCGAGCACAAGCTCGACGGCAAGGACACCGCCAAGAAGATGGAAGTGCTGCGCACCCTGGGCACCCCCTACACCGATGAAGACATCGCCGGCGCCGCCGACGCGGTCAAGGGCAAGACCGAGATGGACGCCCTGGTCGCGTACCTGCAAGGCCTTGGCACCCTCATCAAGAGCAAACGGTGACCGTGATGGATATCGGGATGATTCGCGGCCTGGGCACCGTCGTGGTGCTGGTGGCCTTCGTGGGCCTGGCGCTGTGGGTGTTCAGCCCACGGCGCAAGCGGGAATTCGACGAGGCAACGCAATTGCCGTTCGCGGACGACCCCGAAGCCACCCGTCACGTCGAGCAAGCACAAGCTTCTAGGAGCAAAAAACAATGACAACCTTCTGGAGTCTGTACGTCACCGTCCTGACCCTGGGCACCATCTTCGCCTTGACCTGGCTGCTGCTGTCGACCCGCCGGGGCCAGCGCGAGGAGATCACCGACGAAGTCGTCGGCCACGCCTTCGACGGCATCGAGGAGTACGACAACCCCCTGCCGAAATGGTGGTTCTGGCTGTTCGTCGGCACAGTGGTCTTCGCCCTCGGTTACCTGGTGCTCTACCCGGGCCTGGGCAACTGGAAAGGCATCCTGCCGGGCTACGCATACGTCGACAACGAAAAGAAAACCGAGTTTTCCAACGGCCAGGCCGGCTGGACCGGCGTGCATGAATGGGAAAAGGAGATGGCCAAGGCCGACGCCCGCTTCGGGCCGATCTTCGCCAAGTTCGCCGCCATGCCGGTGGAGGAAGTGGCCAAAGATCCACAGGCACTGAAGATGGGCGCGCGCCTGTTCGCCTCCAACTGTTCGGTGTGCCATGGCTCCGATGCCCGTGGCGCCTACGGCTTCCCCAACCTGACCGACAACGACTGGCGCTGGGGCGGTGAGCCGGAGACCATCAAGACCACCATCATGAACGGTCGCCATGGCGTGATGCCAGGCTGGGCCACGGTGATCGGCGAACAGGGCGTGGCCGATGTGGCGGCCTTCGTGCTGACCAACCTCGACGGCCGCAAGCTGCCCGAGGACGCCAAGGCCGATCCGGCCAAAGGCAAGGAAATCTTCGCCACCAACTGCGTGGCCTGCCACGGCCCCGAAGGCAAGGGCACCCCGGCGATGGGCGCGCCCAACCTGACCCACCCGCAGGCGTTCATCTACGGTTCGAGCTTCGCCCAGCTGCAACAGACCATCCGCTATGGTCGCCAGGGCCAGATGCCGGCCCAGGCGCAGATGCAGGGCAACGACAAGGTGCATCTGCTGGCGGCGTACGTGTACAGCCTGTCGCACCAGGAACAACAGCAGGCACCCGCGCAGTAACGGTGTAGGAGCGGGCTTGCCCGCTCCTACATTCACCTTGCTAAACATGCTGTTCATGATCTGCATCAATTGACACCCGCCATATCACGATTCGCATAGCCAACCCAACGCGACTAAGTGTCGCAGTGCGCCCCGCGCGCGCCACCACAGGCGTATCATGGGCCGCAGAGCGCTAGCAGAATGCGCGAGACTGCGGCCGGCACGCACTGGCCGCGGCATTTCTCCACTGCCGTGGGACTTGATGATGAGCAAGCAAATTCCGGTACATGACGTCACCCCGCCTGCCAGCAAAGGAAAGGATTCCGTCGACCTCTACGCCTCGCGCGAAAAAATCTACACCCGCGCCTTCACCGGCCTCTTCCGCAGGCTGCGGATGGTCGGTGGCGCGGTGTTGTTCCTGCTGTATTTCGGCACCGTCTGGCTGAACTGGGGCGGTCACCAGGCCGTGTGGTGGAACCTGCCCGAGCGCAAGTTCTACATCTTCGGCGCCACCATCTGGCCCCAGGACTTCATCCTGCTCTCGGGCATCCTCATCGTCGCCGCCTTCGGCCTGTTCTTCATCACCGTGTACGCCGGCCGGGTCTGGTGCGGCTACACCTGCCCGCAGAGCGTGTGGACCTGGGTGTTCATGTGGTGCGAGAAAGTCACCGAGGGCGACCGCAACCAGCGCATGAAGCTCGACAAGGCGCCCATGAGCACCAACAAGTTCCTGCGCAAGCTGGCCAAGCACAGCCTGTGGCTGCTGATCGGCTTCGTCACCGGCATGACCTTCGTCGGCTATTTCTCGCCGATCCGCGAACTGGCCATCGAGTTCTTTACCGGCCAGGCCGATGGCTGGGCCTACTTCTGGGTCGGCTTCTTCACCCTGGCCACCTACGGTAACGCCGGCTGGCTGCGCGAGCAGGTATGCATCTACATGTGCCCGTACGCGCGCTTCCAGAGCGTGATGTTCGACAAGGACACCCTGATCGTTTCCTACGACCCGCGCCGCGGCGAAACCCGCGGCCCGCGCAAGAAGGACATCGACTACAAGGCCAAGGGCCTGGGCGACTGCATCGACTGCACCATGTGCGTGCAGGTCTGCCCCACCGGCATCGACATCCGCGACGGCCTGCAGATCGAGTGCATCGGCTGCGCCGCCTGCATCGACGCCTGCGACAGCATCATGGACAAGATGAACTACCCCAAGGGCCTTATCAGCTACACCACCGAGCACAACCTGTCCGGGCAGAAGACCCACATGCTGCGCCCGCGCCTGATCGGCTACGCCCTGGTGCTGCTGGTGATGATCGGCGCCCTGGCCACCGCCTTCGCCACCCGTTCGCTGGTGGGCTTCGACGTGGCCAAGGACCGCGTGCTGTACCGCGAGAACGCGCAAGGACGTATCGAGAACGTCTACAGCCTCAAGGTGATGAACAAGGACCAGCGCGACCACGTCTACGTGCTCGACGCCGCCGGCCTGCCCGACCTCAAGCTCGAAGGCCAGCGCGAGATCCGCGTGGCCGCCGGCGATATCGTCAACCTGCCGGTGCAGTTGTCGGTCGCACCGGAACAGCTGCCCTCGACCACCAACGAAATCACCTTCATCCTCAAGGACGCCGACGACAGCGCCAGCCAGGTTGAAGCCAAGAGCCGCTTCATCGGCCCACAGATCCGCTGAGAGAGAACCTAGACAATGCCTGCCGCCACCGCCGCCAGCCCCTGGTACAAGCACCTTTGGCCCTGGATCATCATCGGCATCCTGGCCACCTCGGTGTGCCTGAGCCTGACCATGGTCAGCATCGCCGTGCGCAACCCGGACAACCTGGTCAACGACAACTACTACGAGGCCGGCAAGGGCATCAACCGCTCGCTGGACCGCGAGCTGCTGGCCCAGACCCTCAACCTCAAGGCCAGCGTGCATCTGGACGAGCTGACCGGCGAAGTCGAAGTGCGCCTGACCGGCAACAGCGACCCGCAGGCGCTGGAGCTGAACCTGATCTCGCCGACCCAGCCGGCCAAGGACCGCAAGGTGCAGCTGGCACGCACCGAGCCAGGCCGCTATGTCGGCCAGCTGGACGACAAGGTCGACGGCCGGCGCTTCGTCGAGCTGCTCGGCAGCCAGGACGAGCATGTGTGGCGGTTGTTCGAGGAGGAGAAGGTCGAGCATGGGGTGACCTTGCAGCTGGGCGATGAAGCCATTCAAGGGGCCGAGCACCAGTAACAGCGACAACACCACACCTCGTGGGAGCGGGCTTGCCCCACGAGCCCGCACCGGCAATAAGAGATGTCGATGACCCAACCCACCCCCTGCTACCACTGCGCCCTGCCCGTTCCCGCCGGCAGCCGCTTCACCGCCGTGGTGCTTGGCGAGCCCCGGGCATTCTGCTGCCCCGGCTGCCAGGCAGTGGCCGAGTCCATCGTCGCCGGGGGCCTGGAGCACTACTACCAGCACCGCAGCGACAGCAGCGCCAACCCTGACGCCTTGCCCCGCCAACTCCAGGATGAGTTGGCCCTGTACGACCGCAGCGACGTACAACAGACCTTCGTGCGCCACACAGGCGAACTGGCCGAGGCCACCCTGTTGGTCGAGGGCATCAGCTGCGCCGCCTGTGGCTGGCTGATCGAAAAGCACTTGCGCAGTCTGCCCGGCGTCGCCGACGCGCGCCTGAACCTGTCCAACCATCGCCTGCTGGTCAATTGGGACGACCAGCTACTGCCACTGTCGCAGTTGCTGGCCGGGCTGCGCCGCATCGGCTATGCCGCCCACCCCTACCAGCCCGACCAGGCCGCCGAACAGCTGGCCCGGGAGAACCGCAGCGCGCTGCGCCGCCTGGGCGTGGCCGGGCTGCTGTGGTTCCAGGCGATGATGGCAACCATGGCCACCTGGCCGGAATTCAACATCGACCTGTCCCCCGAGCTGCACACCATCCTGCGCTGGGTCGCGCTGTTTCTCACCACGCCCATCGTGTTCTACAGCTGCGCACCGTTCTTCAAGGGCGCGGCCCGCGACCTGCGCACCCGCCACCTGACCATGGACCTGTCGGTGTCGTTGGCCATCGCCCTGGCCTACTGCGCCGGGATCTGGACCGCCATCACCGGCCACGGCGAGCTGTATTTCGACACCGTGGGCATGTTCGCCCTGTTCCTGCTCACCGGCCGCTACCTGGAGCGCCGTGCCCGCGAACGCACCGCGGCGGCCACCGCGCAGCTGGTCAACCTGCTGCCGGCGTCGTGCCTGCGCCTGGACGCCAACGGCCAGGGCGAGCGCATCCTGCTCGGCGAACTGCAGTGCGGCGACCGTGTGCAGGTGCTGCCGGGGGCGGTGATCCCAGCTGACGGGCTCATCGTCGACGGTCGCTCCAGCGTCGACGAATCACTGCTGACCGGTGAATACCTGCCCCTGGCGCGCCGCATCGGCGACCGGGTGACCGGTGGCACCCTCAACGTCGAAAGCACGCTGACGGTCGAGGTCCAGGCCCTGGGCCAGGATTCGCGCCTGTCGGCCATCGTCCGCCTGCTGGAGCGCGCCCAGTCGGAAAAACCGCGCCTGGCGGAGATCGCCGACCGCGCCTCGCAATGGTTCCTGCTGTTCACCCTGGTGGCCGCCGCCGTGATCGGCGTCGTCTGGTGGCAGCTCGATGCGCCCAGGGCGTTCTGGATCGTCCTGGCCATGCTGGTCGCCACCTGCCCTTGCGCCTTGTCGCTGGCCACCCCCACCGCCCTCACCGCCGCCACCGGCAGCCTGCACAAGCTCGGCCTGCTGGTGACCCGAGGGCATGTGCTGGAAGGCCTGAACCAGATCGACACGGTGATTTTCGACAAGACCGGCACCCTCACCGAAGGCCGCCTGGCCCTGCGCAGCATCCGCCCGCTGGGCCGACTGGACGCTGACCATTGCCTGGCGCTGGCGGCGGCGCTGGAGAACCGCTCCGAACACCCCATTGCCCGCGCCTTCGGTCGCGCCGCGCAGGCGGCCGAAACCGTCACTGCCGTGCCGGGGCTGGGCCTGGAAGGCACACTGGCAGACCAGCGCCTGCGCATCGGCCAGGCCACCTTCGTCTGCGCACTCAGCGGCGCCGAGGTACCCACCGTGCCGGAGCCACACGGCCAATGGCTGCTACTCGGGGACCGACAAGGACCACTGGCCTGGTTCGGCCTGGATGACCGCCTGCGCGACGACGCCCAGGATCTGCTGACGGCCTGCAAGGCACGCGGCTGGAACACGCTGCTGCTATCCGGCGACAGTTCGCCGATGGTCGCGCAGGTGGCCGCGCAACTGGGCATCGACCAGGCCGTCGGCGGCCTGCGTCCGGACGACAAGCTCGCCCGCCTGAAAACGCTGCAAGGCGAAGGGCGCAAGGTGCTGATGCTTGGCGACGGCGTCAACGATGTACCGGTGCTGGCCGCCGCCGACATCAGCATCGCCATGGGCAGCGCCACGGACCTGGCCAAGACCTGCGCCGACGCGGTGCTGCTGTCCAACCGCCTGCAGGCGCTGGTGCAGGCCTTCGACCTGGCCCGCCGGACCCGCCGCAACATTATCGAGAACCTGCTTTGGGCGACGCTGTACAATGGCCTCATGCTGCCGTTCGCCGCGCTCGGCTGGATCACCCCCGTGTGGGCGGCAATCGGCATGTCGGTCAGCTCGCTGATCGTGGTGCTCAACGCCCTGCGCCTGACCCGGCTGCCCGCCGGCGCGGCGCCGGTCGCGCGCGAGCCGACGCCGCTCGAAAGGAAACCGCTATGCCCGCCCTCTACGTGATGATCCCCGCCGCCCTGCTGCTGGTTGGCGTTGCCGTGTACATCTTCTTCTGGGCGGTAGACAGCGGCCAGTACGACGACCTCGAAGGCCCGGCCCACAGCATCCTGTTCGATGACCAGGACCCTTGCCACCAGGCAGCCGTGAAGTCTGAGGGCGAAAAGCCCAAAGACCAGGACACGACCCCGCGTGCCTGAACTGATCCCCCTGCTGGGCTCGGCGCTGGTCCTGGGCCTGCTCGGCGGCGGCCATTGCCTGGGCATGTGCGGCGGCCTGATGGGCGCCCTGACCCTGGCCATCCCCCCAGAGCAGCGTGGCCGGCGCCTACGCCTGCTGCTGGCCTACAACATCGGGCGCATCCTCAGTTATGCCGCCGCCGGATTGCTGCTGGGCTTGGCTGGCGTTGCCCTGGCGAGCAGCCCGTTGGCCACCGGTTTACGCGTTGTCGCCGCGCTGCTACTGATCGCCATGGGCCTGTACCTGGCCGGCTGGTGGAGCGGCCTGACCCGTATCGAGGCACTCGGACGCGGGCTCTGGCGCCATGTGCAGCCGTTGGCCACTCGCCTGCTGCCGGTCTCCAGCCTGCCCCGCGCCCTGCTGCTGGGCGCCCTGTGGGGCTGGCTACCGTGCGGCCTGGTGTACAGCACCCTACTGTGGGCGGCGAGCCAGGGCGATGCGTTGCACAGCGCGGCGCTGATGCTCGCGTTCGGCGTGGGCACCTGGCCGGTGCTGCTGGCCACGGGGCTGGCGGCCGAGCGCGTGGGTAGCCTGCTGCGCAATCGTGGCGTGCGCATGGCCGGCGGCGTGCTGGTGATCCTCTTTGGCCTGTGGACCCTGCCTGGGCCTCACCAGCACTGGCTCATGGGACATTGAGGCACTGCAGCGACCACCAGTTCTCCTGATACAAATCAACACAGATTCCTACAGACGCCAATAGACTCCGGACACTGCAGCTCTATCCGGGGACTACCCACATGCTCGACGACCTACGCTGGGACGCCGACCTGATTCGTCGCTACGATCTGGCCGGGCCACGCTACACCTCCTATCCGACCGCCGTGCAACTACATGGCGAAGTGGGCTCGTTCGACCTGCTCCACGCCCTGCGCGAGAGCCGCCGCGCCACGCGCCCACTGTCGCTGTACATGCACGTGCCGTTCTGCGCCAACATCTGCTACTACTGCGCCTGCAACAAGGTCATCACCAAGGACCGCGGCCGCGCCGCGCCCTACCTGCAACGACTGGAGCAGGAAATCCAGCTGATCGCCTGTCACCTCGACCCTAAACAAGCCGTTGAACAGCTGCATTTCGGCGGCGGCACACCGACCTTCCTCAGCCATGTGGAACTGCGCCAACTGATGGCCACCCTGCGCCAGCACTTCCACCTGCTGGACGATGATTCGGGCGACTACGGCATCGAGATCGACCCACGGGAGGCCGACTGGTCGACCATGGGGCTGCTGCGCGAACTGGGCTTCAATCGCGTCAGCCTTGGCGTACAGGATCTGGACCCTGCCGTGCAGCGCGCGGTCAACCGCCTGCAGAGCCTGGAGCAGACCCGCACCCTGATCGAAGCGGCGCGTACCCTGCAGTTCCGCTCGATCAACCTGGACCTGATCTACGGCCTGCCCAAGCAGACACCGGAAGGTTTCGCCCGCACCGTCGAGGAAGTGATACGCCTGCAGCCCGACCGTCTGTCGGTTTTCAACTACGCCCACCTGCCCGAACGCTTCATGCCCCAGCGCCGCATCGACAGCAGCGACCTGCCGGCACCGGCAGCCAAGCTGGAGATGCTGCATGCCACCATCGACCAACTGACCGCCGCCGGCTACCGCTACATCGGCATGGACCATTTCGCCCTGCCCGATGACGAGCTGGCCATCGCCCAGGAAGAGGGCACCCTGCAGCGCAATTTCCAAGGCTACACCACCCACGGCCACTGCGACCTGATCGGCCTGGGCGTGTCGGCGATCAGCCAGATCGGCGACCTCTACTGCCAGAACAGCAGCGACCTCAACACCTACCAGGACACCCTCTCCACCGCCCAGCTGGCGACCCAGCGCGGCCTGATATGTAACCAGGACGATCGCCTGCGCCGGGCGGTGATCCAGCAATTGATCTGCCATTTCGAACTGGATTTCGAAGCGATCGAACAGGCCTTCACCATCGATTTTCGCGGCTACTTCAAGGAGCAGTGGCCGCAACTGCAGGCCATGCAACGCGATGGCCTTATCAGCCTGGACGCCAAGGGCATCCGCATCCTGCCGGCCGGCCGCCTGCTGGCACGCTCGGTATGCATGGTGTTCGACGCCTACCTCGCGCAGCAGAACCGCCAACGCTTTTCGCGGGTGATCTGAGGCGATTGAGGCCTTTCACCGCATGGACAGCTCGCCTTTCGAGGCACACTATGGACAGTTGAACGGTGGCGGAACACACCTTCCGCACCGCTGCCAGCATGCACCAAAAATGCGCACGCTGGCCTATAGCCCATGCCGCAGGTTATCCTTACGGCTTATGTGTGCTTTCCCACAAGGATCGAAAGAAATGTCCGAGCCAGTAAAACTGCGCCCACACAACCAGGCCCATTGCAAGGATTGCAGCCTGGCCCCCCTGTGCCTGCCCCTGTCCCTAAACCTGGAGGACATGGATGCACTGGATGAAATCGTCAAACGCGGGCGCCCGCTGAAGAAAGGCGAGTTCCTGTTCCGCCAGGGCGACAATTTCGGCTCGGTCTACGCGGTACGCTCCGGCGCCCTCAAGACGTTCAGCCTCAGCGACAGCGGCGAGGAGCAGATCACCGGCTTCCATCTGCCCAGCGAGCTGGTCGGCCTGTCCGGCATGGACACCGAGGCTTACCCGGTATCGGCCCAAGCCCAGGAAACCACCTCGGTGTGCGAGATCCCCTTCGAGCGCCTCGACGAGCTCTCGGTACAGCTGCCGCAGCTGCGCCGCCAGCTGATGCGGGTGATGAGCCGCGAGATCCGCGATGACCAGCAGATGATGCTGCTGTTGTCGAAGAAAACCGCCGACGAGCGCATCGCCACCTTCCTGGTCAACCTGTCGGCGCGCTTCCGCGCACGCGGCTACTCGGCCAACCAGTTCCGCCTGAGCATGTCGCGCAACGAGATCGGCAACTACTTGGGCCTGGCGGTGGAAACCGTGTCGCGGGTGTTCACCCGCTTCCAGCAGAACGGCTTGCTCAAGGCCGAGGGCAAGGAAGTGCATATTCTTGATCCGATCCAGCTATGCGCGCTGGCCGGTGGTGCGCTCGAGGTCTGATCGCCACACTAAAAGGGTATACTGACGCCGAGTTTTTCCAGGATACCCGCCCCATGCACAGCGACACCTTTGACCTTAAAGCCCTGATCCGCCCGGTAGTGGACTTCCCCAAGCCGGGCGTGATCTTCCGCGACATCACCCCACTGTTCCAGTCGCCGCGTGGGCTGCGCTATGTCGCCGACCAGTTCATCGAACGCTATGTCGAGGCCGAGTTCAGCCATATCGGCGCCATGGACGCACGAGGCTTCCTGATCGGCTCGATCATTGCCCACCAGCTGAACAAGCCGCTGATCCTATTCCGCAAGCAGGGCAAGCTGCCGGCCGACGTACTGTCCGAGGGCTATCAGACCGAATACGGCGAGGCCTTCCTGGAAGTGCATGCCGACAGTCTCTGCGACGGCGACTCGGTATTGATCTTCGATGACCTGATTGCCACCGGCGGCACCCTGCTGGCCGCGGCCAACCTGGTGCGCCGCACCGGCGCCCAGGTCTTCGAGGCGGCGGCGATCATCGACCTGCCGGAACTGGAAGGCTCCCGTCGCTTGCAGGCGGCCGGGGTGCCGACCTTCTGCCTGACCGAGTTTTCACTGAGCGAGTATTGAGCTCGCGTCCGGAATGATCGCGGGGCAAGACTTACAGCGAAATCGGCCTGCGCCCCGCGAAAGCATGAGCCAGCGTCCCGCCGTCCACCAGCTCCAGCTCGCCACCCAACGGCACGCCATGGGCGATGCGCGTGGCGGTCAGGCCCTTTTCGGCCAGCAGCTGGGCGATGTAGTGCGCCGTCGCCTCCCCTTCCACCGTGGGGTTGGTGGCCAGAATCACCTCACTGAAGGTGCCCTGCTCCTCGATCCGCGCCATCAGCTGTGGGATGCCGATGGCATCCGGCCCCAGCCCGTCCAGCGGCGAGAGGTGCCCCTTGAGCACGAAGTAGCGACCGCGATAGCCGGTCTGCTCCACTGCGTACACATCCACCGGCCCCTCGACCACGCACAATTGCGTATCGTCCCGGCGTGGGTCGGCGCACTGCGGGCACAATTCCTGCTCGGTCAAGGTGCGGCATTGGCGGCAATGACCGACGCCCTCCATGGCCTGGCTCAGGGCCTGGGCCAGGCGCGTGCCGCCACTGCGGTCGCGTTCGAGCAGTTGCAGGGCCATGCGTTGGGCGGTTTTCTGACCGACGCCGGGCAGGATGCGCAGGGCGTCGATCAGTTGGCGGATCAGGGGGCTGAAGCTCATGTGTGCAGGCCTGCCAATTCAGGAAACAGAATGAACAAGGGAGCAACGACCGTTGGGTCGTTGCTCCCCATTTGAAGCCAGAAGCCGATCAGAACGGCATCTTGAAGCCAGGCGGCAGCTGCATCCCAGCGGTCATGCCGCCCATCTTTTCCTGGCTGCTCTGCTCGATCTTGCGCACGGCGTCGTTCAGCGCAGCGGCGATCAAGTCCTCGAGCACTTCCTTGTCGTCAGCGTCGGTCGACATCAGGCTCTGGTCGATGCTGACGCGCTTGACGTCGTGGCGACCAGTCATCACCACACTGACCAGGCCGCCACCGGACTGGCCGGTGACTTCCGCATTGGCCAGCTCTTCTTGCATCTTCTGCATCTTTTCCTGCATCTGCTGGGCCTGCTTCATCAGGCCGGCCATGCCACCTTTCATCATGGGGGTATACCTCGATTGGGTCATGTGATGCGGCCCGGCCCAGGGCCGGCCGCATGGTTATCCGTTATTGGCCCTGGCTGGCCAGGGCATCTACAGGCTCAATAGTATCCTGCCTGACCGTCGCGCCGAACTGCCGGATCATCTGCTGGATGAGCGGGTCCTGCTCGATCGACACCACCGCATCATGCTGACGCTCGGCGCGCTTGCGGCCGGCGGCCTGGGCTGGGGTTTCCTGCTCCGGGCGGATCAGCTCGATTTTCAAGCGGATGTCGCGGCCCAGCTGCTGGTTGAGCGCATCATTGAGCCTGCGCTGCTGCGTCGAGTTGAACAGCGCACCCTGCCCTGGGTCCAGGTGCAATAGCCAGTCATCGCCATCGGCGGCAATCAACGTGCAGTTGGCGGCGATGTTGCCTGTCATACCGGAGACAGGCAACTGTGGGAATAATTCCAGCCATTGCAGGGCCAGGCCGGTCGCGGGCATGGCCGCCGGCAGTGGCTCCGGCGCCTGGGCAGGCGTGTCTTCCTGCACATGTTCGGCCAGTTCGTCCAGGTAGCTGAACCCGGCAGGGTCGCTGTCGGGGGTGTAGTAGTCTTCGTCCGCCGGCGGCTCGTCGTCGCGCTCCATGCCCGCCGGGCTGTAGGCCGATGGATCGAACGGCGGATCATCGTAGTCCGGCTGCTGGCTGGCGGCCTCGACCGTGGGTGTCGGCTCGGGCAGCGTCTCGGGCGCAACCGGCACCGACGTGGCAACAGGCTCCTCCCACGGCAGGTCAATGACCTCCTCGACGGGCTGCGGCTCGGGCTCGGGCTCGGGCTCGGGTTCCGATGGCGATTGCGCTGCCTCGATAACCTCGGCAACGGCCGGCACGTCGACGACTGGCGGCTCCGGCTGCACGGATGGCTCAGCCACGGGCACCGGCACCACCGCTTCAGCGACAGGGCTTGCGGCAACGGCCGGCGTCACGACCGCAGCCGCCGCCACCGGTTGGGCTGGATCAGCTGTGGCCTGGCTGATCCCCACCGGCTTTAGTACCGGCTTCGGCGCATCGTCGGTATCGGCCGGGCGGAATGCCAGCATGCGCAACAGGACCATCTCGAAGCCGCCGCGCGGATCCGGTGCCAATGGCAGGTCACGGCGACCGATCAGGCCCATCTGATAGTAGAACTGCACGTCCTCGGCCGGCAGGGCCTGGGCCAACGCCAGCACGCGGTCACGGTCGCCCTGGCCGTTATCCACCGCCTCGGGCAGGGCCTGGGCGATGGCCACACGGTGCAGCACATTGAGCATTTCCGACAGCACGCCGTTCCAGTCCGGGCCTTGCTCGGCCAGGTCACGCACCGCGGCCAGCAGCGCCCGGGCATCGCCTTCGAGCAGGGCCTGGAGCACGCCATACACCTGGCCGTGGTCGAGAGTGCCGAGCATCGCGCGCACGTCGGCGGCCAGCACCCGACCCTCGCCGAAGGCAATGGCCTGGTCGGTCAGGCTCATGGCATCGCGCATGGAGCCATCGGCGGCGCGACCGAGCAGCCACAGCGCGTCCTCTTCGAACGGCACGTTCTCGGCGCCCAACACATGGGTCAGGTGTTCGACCACGCGCTCCGGGCTCATGTTCTTCAGCGAGAACTGCAGGCAGCGCGACAGGATGGTCGCCGGCAGTTTCTGCGGGTCGGTGGTGGCGAGGATGAACTTGACGTAGGGCGGCGGCTCTTCCAGCGTTTTCAGCAGGGCGTTGAACGAGTGGGTGGAGAGCATATGCACTTCGTCGATCAGGTAGACCTTGAAGCGTCCGCGGCTCGGCGCGTACTGCACGTTGTCGAGCAGTTCGCGGGTGTCCTCGACCTTGGTACGGCTGGCGGCGTCGATCTCGATCAGGTCGACGAAACGGCCTTCGTCGATCTCCCGGCACACCGAGCAGGTGCCGCACGGGGTCGAGGTGATGCCCGTCTCGCAGTTCAGGCACTTGGCGATGATCCGCGCAATGGTGGTCTTGCCCACGCCCCGGGTCCCGGTGAACAGGTAGGCATGGTGCAGGCGCTGGTTGTCCAGGGCGTTGATCAAAGCCTTGAGCACATGGGTCTGGCCGACCATTTCGCGGAACGAGCGCGGACGCCATTTACGTGCAAGAACCTGATAACTCATCAAAAAACCATCGTGACCGGAGCGGGCGGAAAGAGCGCTAATGCTAGCGGAGCGGGGCCAAAATTGCACCCTGCCGATCTCGTCTAAGCTCAGTGACGGGCACACGGACGACGGATCAGGGAGGATGAGGCGTGCGGCGAGTCCTGGCCATCCTGTTGTTATGGATATTGTTGTGGGCCACCCACGGCCTGGCGCAACCGCCGGTGCTGCGCTTTTCCATCGCAGAGAGCTGGAGCATGCCGCTGATGCGCGTCGAGGATCAGCAGCCCGCACAAGGCATCCTCTTCGAGTTGATGCAGGCCATCGCCCGGGAGGTCGATGCCCGCCCCCAGTACCATGTGCTGGCCCGCCTGCGCCTGCAGGAGGCGATGCAGGCCGGCGAAATCGACGTACGCTGCTACGTTTCCAGCCAATGGCTGAGCGAGCGACCAGGCGACTACCTGTGGAGCATTCCCCTCATCGAGCAGCGCGATCTGCTGGTTGGCCGCCCCGGCGACAACGGCCCTGTCAGCCCCGACACACTGCCACCCCAGGCCATCGGCACCGTGCTTGGCTACACCTACCCCACCCTCGAGCCACTGTTTAGCCAAGGCCGCCTGCGACGCGAAGATAGCCGCAACCAGTTGCTGGTACTGCAAAAGCTCCAGGTCGGGCGCTTGCGCCATGCTGTGAGCAACCAGCTGTCGCTGCAGTGGTACAACCGCTCCCTGCCCCCGGATCAACACCTGCATCCCCTGGCCGTCCTTGATGAGCAGGCGCTGGGCTGCATGGTGCGAAACGATCCCGAACTGCCGACCCAAGCCGTGCTCAGAGCGCTGGTGCGAATCAAGCAGTCCGGGGAAATGCAGAGGATCGTAGAGCGCTATACCGATGCGCAACAAGCGGCAACGCCACTACCGGTGGAGGAAAGTCCCCCGAGCATCACCCCTGACCGGAAGACTCGCTGAGCCATTTCGGCTTGGCACCGTAATAGACGAAGTTATCGAAATCCTCATGTCGATAGGTGTCGTGCCGTTCGTAGTAGTTGTAGACAACGGAAAGCTTCTGCTCGCTCACCGTCGGCTCACTGTCATGCAGAACCTTGCGCCCCTGCATCACCAACAACGCGCCTTTACGTGGATAAATCTTCCTATGCTCGATCCACGGCTCGCTCTTGCTGGGGTGTGCTCGCTCGATCTGCATGCGCAACGCCGCCTCCCGATTGGTGGTCAGGAAGAGCAGGACAGTAATCCCGTTGGTGTCGTAGTGCAGCCCCAAGGTTCCACCGCCGGGTGGATAGGCCTTGATGTTCACATCAGAAAGCGGATAAGGCGAAACTACCGTATCGGTATGGGTGACAAGGCTGACCAGTGGAACCAATGCGTGATAGACCGCATAGAGTTCCGGCAGGCAACGCCTGACATCATCGCCTTTGAAAATGTGATGGTGATAGTCGCCTCCTAAATCCGACACCGCATCCGTGCCGAGGCCGGAATGCCGTACCAGGTCAACTCCATGCTCATCGATAATCGTCTGGGCCCGATTGGCCAGCTCGTCGCAGAGCGAGTCGGGAAGCACGCCTTCGATCACCGTGGCCATGTCATAGAAGTACTCGTTCCTGTGCCTGTTCATGTCAAACATCGCAATCTCCCTTGCGTGCCAGAAAAGTCCTGCCTCAGTTGCCTTGCGAAGCCCCCGAACGCGAGCCGCGCCTGGAGGCCACGATCGCCGACAGCGACTGCGCATTCAGGAAAATCGCGATACCGACCAGTACAAGGCCGATGGCCAGCCCCTGGGCAACACTCAGTACCTCTTCGTAGAAAAGGTATGAGGCCAGTAGTCCAGAAACAGGAACCAACAACGAAAGCGGTGCGACATGAGTCGCCGGGTATTTCTTCATGAGGTTGTTCCAGATCAGGTACCCCAGCAACGTGGTGACATAACTCTGAAAAGCGACGGAGAACAGTGCCTCCCAGGTCAGGCCTTGCGTGATGCCGGCAAAGGCCTTCCCCCCCTGCGCCACCACAGTCAGCACAAGAATCACCGGCACCGAGAACAGGCTTGACCAGATGATGAATGCCATCATCTGTTCAGGTCGCTTGACCTTGACCAGCAGGTTGCATAACGACCAGGCCATCGCCGCAAGCAGTACGATCAGGATGCCGAACGAGGTGGAAGGCTCACTGCCAAGCAGCATCAAGAACAACCCGGCAACGGCGAACAGCATTCCCCCCGCATGCACAAAGTTGATTCGCTCACCCACGAACAGCGCGCTCCAACCGATGGTGAAAAAGGCACTGAACTGCAGGAACACCGACGACATGCCTGGCGACAGGCCGTTGTACATGGCGAAATTGACCATCCACCATAAGCCTGCGCCGAACATCGCCCCATATCCGGCCAGCACGGCAAGGGAAACGCCGGCCGGGCGCTTGATGAAGAACACCAGAGGCACGGCGCAGAATGTGAAGCGCAGGAGGGTCAAAAGATAAGGATCCAGGGTCTTGAGGCCCAGTTCGATCACGGAAAAGTTGCACCCCCAGAGGACTGTCACCAGCACCCCGGCAAACAGGTCTCGCCGACTCATGTTCATCTGCGCCTCTCCAGGCCAATTGAAAGAGAGCACGGTAATCGCGCTGCCCACCAAAGCGATGCCAGAGTGCTCCGGGCCAATCGTGGGATCCCTCCGCAATTGGAGTATTGATCCAAACATGCCTGTTTAACCTGTCAGGCGAACCCACGCCCCTCCACCAGGACAATCGCACTCAGGAACAGGCCGAACCCGAACACGCCATGCGTGGCCAGACTGCGCAGGCAATTCCTCAGCGGCGCCGGGGTATGGCTGGCGAAATACCCCGCCCCAAACGCGGGTTGCACCACGCACAATGGCACGAACACCGAGACCACCCCAAACAGCAAGGCTGGCCCCGCTGTCGGCCCCTGCAACCAGTGCGTCCCTACAACGGCCACCAGCAGCGCCGCAAAGATCAGCCCCGTTGCGTAGTGAAGCAACCAGCCCCACGCCAACTCCCCCCTGACCGGCGTAGCCTTGCCGATCGCCGCATGCCGCCAGCGCCCTTCGAGCAGGTGCCCAGCCCAGCGCCCGACCATGGCGTAGTTCAGGGTGGTGACGCCCAGGCGCCTGAGCAACACGGTCCACAGGTCCATGACCAGGGTGGCGCCGATGCCGATGAACAGGATGGAAAGCGCAAGCGAGGAGATGGTCATGACGAGAGCCCTTGGCAGATTGACGGAAAGGTCGATGCCAAGCAGCATGCAAGTTGAAGTCAACTTCAAGTCAAGAGGGCTTGCAATGGACATTGCCGATGTCGCCAGGCGCACCGGAGTGCCGGCGTCGACATTGCGTTACTACGCGAACAAGGGGTTGCTCAGATCACTGGCCGGCCATGGGCAGCGCCGCCAGTTCCCGCCAGACACTCCCGAGCGCCTGGCGCTGATCGCATTGGGACAGGCGGCTGGCTTTTCGCTGGACGAAGTAGCCGCCATGCTTGACGAGCAAAGGGTCGACCGCGAGTTGTTGCTGGCCAAGGCCGACGAGATCGACCGCCGGATCAAGCGGCTGCAGGCGATGAGCAAGGGGTTGCGGCATGCGGCGCAGTGCCCCGAGGAGAACCATCTGCAATGCCCGACCTTTCAGCGGCTGATGCAGGTGTCGGCTAATCAGGGCAGGCGTGGAGGCCTCAGTAGCCGTGCAACTCGCGGAACGGCTGGTCCTTGTGGTAGTTGATCCACTCTTCCACGTCATACGGCAGGTACAGCTGCCGACGCGCCCGCGACAGGGCGATATACACGGCGCAGATCCGCGCATCGAAGGCGTAGGCGTCCTTGAAGCGGTCGGTGGTCATCAGTTCTGGTGTCAGCAGCACCCGATCGAACTCCAGGCCACCGGCTTCCTCGGCCATCAGCAGCGTCAGGCTGTCGGGCCGTGCTGCGATGCGCGCGTCCAGCAGCGTCAGGTCCGCAAGCTTGAAACCCGCCTCAAGGCGCGCCTCGACCCAGAGGAACGCGGCATCGAAACGCTCGGACTCACGCACCTGCTGCCAATCGAGCAGGTGCGCGAAGTACGGATGCGGCCCTTCTGCATCCTGCCCCGGCGCATAGAATGCGGCCCTGAACAGGCCGATCGCCGTGGCCATGAAGCGGCGCATCTGCGGCCAGTCGGGGAAATTCAACAAGCAGTTGGACTCGGCCATTTCCATGGCCCAGCGCATCGTGTCCCAGCGCGAGGCGGTCAGCACCACGCAGCCCTCGGGCGGGACGAACCCTTCGGGGAAGTGCTCGATGCCGACATCGACATGGCGCGCAGCCTCGAAGGCAACCTTGGACTTCTTCGAATGCACCCCGATCAACGGGTTGATCAGGCATTCCACCTTGGGCCCGCAACGCACGGCGAAGGCCATGTCCTTCTGCCGCACCTGACGCTCACGCCTGACCACCTCGCCGGAGGCCTTCTGATACTCGTCGCCCAGGGTGATCAGCACCTGACGGCCCCGCTCGATGACTTGCAACAGCGAGGCCGGCACGTCCTGGCTTTCGTCGATGATCACGTGGCTGAAACGCCCCGGCACGCTGCAACCCGCCAGACTCGCTCGCTTGAGCAGCAGCAACGCCTCGAACCCGGTCTGCGCGCCCCAGGCCGGCTGCGCCTCCAGGTAACGCCATAGCCGGCTGGCGTACTCGAGCAGCACCTGGGCATCGACGCCGGAGAGGGCTTGGCGAAAAAACGGCAGATGACGATTCGACAGGCTGTAATCCCGCGAATCGCAGTAGTTGCGCAGCACTTCCAGGCAGATGTCCAGGGCATGTTCGGCGTCGTACTGGCGCAACCCGACGATCCCCAGTTCCTCGGCCAGCCTGCGCTTGCCAGGGCCGCGCTGCGCTGTTCGGGGCGCAACCGGCTGCGCCCCCTTGAGCAGGGCCTGGGCGAACTGGCCGAAGGTCATGCCGACCTTGGCCTGCTCATCCAGCCCCATGCGCCGGCGCATGGTGCCAAGCTTGGCCGGCGTGCGAGCCAGGGCCAGGACCCGGCCACGGGGCAGGCAGTCCATCAGCGCGCCAAGCAGATAACTCTTGCCGATCCCGGCATAGCCCTGCACGTGGATGTCTTCGTCGAGGTTGGCCTGGATGACCTTGAGCAGCTTGTCCTGCTCGACGGTCAGCCAGCGCTCGCGGTCGAAACCGGTGGTCACCCGCTGGCTGAACGGGTTGTCACGATGATGCAGGCGAATGCGGTAGTCGAAGTCCCACTTGCCGTCCGCCAGCAGGTACTCCCGCGCCCGCACCTGTTCGGCATCGAGCAGGCGCAGCTTGGAACCCTTGATCACCTCGAGGCCGAAATAGAGCTTGCGCGCGTCGAACAGCCGACGGGCCTCGGACAACAACCCCACGCCAGGCGAGTGCGCGCCGTCGACGGCCCACGCCAACAGTTTGCCCAGCACCTTTTCCGCCGCCCGCGCATCGACCTGGCCCTGTGCCTGCGCCAGGTTGTGGATCACCAACAGCGCCGCCAGCTCCGGCTCGCTCAGGGTGTCGAGCGCAGGCGCGCCCTGGGCCTGCAGCAAGGCCTGGCACACCTCTGCGCTGATCGGCAGGTACACCGGATGGGAAAAGTCGAAGTGCTCGGGCTGCATGTCGGTAGGGGTCCGGGGATCACTCAAGGTTTGTCGGATTCAGCGGCCTGCCCCACCACCAGTTCGAAGCGGTAGGCCCCCAACGACCCCGCCATGTCGCCGGGATAGCTGACACCCGCCTGTGGTGCGTCGAGTACACCATCGAGCTCATGCAGGGCCAGTTCAAGCAGCTTGCGCAGGTCACGCACCGATCGCGCCGACACCTGCAGCTCCAAGGCCACCGCGTCAGCCTTCATCGCAACTGGCGAAGTCGCCTCCTCAAGGATGCGCTCGTGCTCTTCTTCCATCTGGTCGAGCACCTGCGACAGCTCCAGCACGCGCTCTGGATTGGCGGCCATCTGGTCCTTGATATCCAGGCGGCGCATTTGCCACTCACGGATCTTCTGGCGAGTAAGGTCGTCGACATGTTCCACGGTCACACTCCTCTGGCAGGACCAACTGACACTACGGTCGCATGATAAAACGCCGCGCATGATCGTGCAGGCGAAATGGGTCTCATGGGTTTCGAGGGAAGGAATCCGGCGGGGTAGTGAATCGAGAGCGGCTTCGAAAAAAGCCTGCGCACGAACTGTGCGACCAATCCACCAGGCAGGCATGCTGTGAGCCGCGCCCGATGTAGCGATAAGGGTACCGGCATTCGTTTCAGGCAGCAAAGTGTACCTGAAACGACGCCATGAAGCCGAGAGCGCTCCAGCCCTCTCTATGGGGCCGATCCGCTGCACGAAAAGTGCCCCGGCCTGCCACCCGCGCAACCAGCGCGGGTGGCAAAGCGGGCTCAGGAGGCCAGATGAGGACTGCGTGTATCCCGGGCGGCATGGGTATAGGCATAGAGCGTCGCGAGCATCGCCAGCAGGGTCGCCGCCGTACCGATCAGGAACACCACCGCCATGCCTTCCTCGCGGGCCAACAGACCGGCGAGCGGTGCGGCCAGGCCGATGGAGATATCAAAGCAGGCATCGTAGAAGCCGATCGCAAGGCCCAAGCTATGGTGCGGAACATTGCGAATCGCCACCAATGCCAGCAGCGGATAGATCATCGACACGCCAAAGCCGCTGAGCGCAGCACCGACAATGGCGTAGCCAGGAGACGGCGCCATCCACAGCATGGCCTGGCCTGCCGTCTCGATAACCAGCATCAGCAAGGCCATGTTTGGCCCAACCGCGGTGTCCGAGCGCGAGCCCAGTACCAGGCGTGCGCCGACGTAACCCGCACCGAAGGCCGCCAGGGCGTAGCCGGCGCCGCTCCATTGGTACTGGGCGTAGGTCAGGGTGATGAACGAAGATACCGTCACATAACCCACCGTGGCCAAGGCGAAAACCAGGCCCGGACGCCAGATCTTGCCCAGCAGCTCGCGCATTCCCAGGGATTTCTCCACGGCATGGACCAGCCGGGCACCCGGTGTGCGCAAGGCTATGAGCAAGCCCACCAGAGGAATGACCATGGTCACCAGCGAGACCCATGCAAAGCTCACCACCTCACCCAGCAATGCGGCCACTGCGGCGCCTGCGGAAATGCCACCGAACATGGCGATACCGATCCAGGACAGCGCCTTGCCGGCCTTTTCAGCACCGAACATGCCGATCGGCCAAGTGCTGCCACCGGTGAACAACAGGCCTTGAGCGAAGCCCATGGCAATACGCCCGGCGATAATCACCGCCAGGCTGATCAGAGGCGTATCAACCAACTGAGCCGCGACAAGGTAGCAGGCGCCGGAGGTGGCACTGCCAATCAGGCCGAGCATGACGGTCCATTTCGGACCGCGCCTGTCGGCGGCGGTGCCAGCAAAGTGCCGGGTCAGCAAGGTGGCCACCGATTCGATGCCCATTACACAGCCGACTACCAACATGCCGTAGCCCAGCTGCCCATGAACCCAAAGCGGGACAGAGGCCAGCGGCATGCCCATGGCCATCAGACCGAGAAAGACCACTACTGCAACCGGTAGCAATCGTCGTGTATCGCTTTGGGTGGGTACTTGCGTTTCAACAGACATGATCCAGATCCTTCTAGAACGTAAACGAGTTAGCGCCAGGTGAGGAGCCTCACACCAGCGCCGCCAAGAGTATTCCACTATGCGGCTTGGGCGTGAAATAAGTGCTCTTGCGCGGCATTCGACGCCCCTGACGGTACAACGTCACCATGTGCTCCAGCGGTACCGGGGCCATCAGGAACAGCGCATCGGCGCTCTGCGGCACGGTCCCGTCGAACTGCGCCGTTGGCAGGGGCTGCAGCGAACCACCGCCAGGCTGCAGGTGCAAGGTCGTAGTGAGCAAGGCCAGCTCCAGGGTTTCATGGTCCAGCCGCAGATTGCCATCGGCATCCAACAGTTGCGGGAAATGCACGGCAAAGGCCCGCTCGCGGGTCAGCACCACCATCGTTCCCGGGGTATCTGGAGCGGCGGCGGGCACCGGGTCGGTCACTTGGAAACCAGCCTGGCGCCAAGTCTCGATCAGGGCATTCGTGTCCAGCCCAGTGCCGGTCAGGCAGCGATGGAACGCGCCCAGACGCAGGTCCGGCCCGGCGGTGACCAAGGCAAGCAAGCCCCCCAGATCGGCGGCCAGTGTCGCCGCCACCCGGTGATTGCCATCGGCCACCAACAGCGGATGGGTACCGGCCTCGCGCAGCAGCGCCTGCTGCCGCCTCTCGTCGTTGACCTGCCATAACGAATGACGCCGTTGCTGATCGTCGACCAGCACCAGGCTGGCCGGCCCCTGACGCCGGGCCTCGTCGCGGACCAGAGGCGTCAGCTCGTCGGTCAGTGCCATTGGCGTCAGTAGCACGGCACTGGTGGCGCACCCCAGATCGCGCAGCACGGCGGCCCGCTCGGCGACGATGTCGTCGTAGGTATCCTCGGTCAGCGACACTGTACGAAAACCGTCATCGCGCACCTCGGTCGGATCCACCAGGCACATGACGCCCCACAGTTCGCCATCATGACCACTGACGTGGTAGATCACCACCAGGTCGCTGACCTCCTCATAGGTGTCGCGCACGAGTTCGGCCAGAGCCTGGCGCAGACCGATCATGGCCTGATCCAGGCTTTCGCCACGTTCGCGTGCCCCGACCGTATGCTGTGGATACTGGATAGCCAGCAGGCTGGGCTGGCAACTGCCCGACAGCGCCTCGCGGATCTGTCCGACTCCCGCCAAGGCATCGACATTGGGTCCAGGCACGGGACCATTGGCCAGCCAGGCGCGCTTCATGGCTCGCAGATGCAAGGGCTTCATGACACCGGCACCGGGTGTGCGGTGACAATCTCGATCGCCTGGCTCCAATGCCTTACCAACCCGTCAAGGTCATCCTCCAGCGGGCCGTCGACCACCAGCGAGACCGAACGCTGTCCCGACTCGCTTTGCTTGCCGAGCAGGTCGCCACGGCGACGGCTGACCAACACCGCGCAACACCGCGCCGGCGCGTCGGCTGCCACCGGCAGGCGTTCAGGCCAGGCAACGTCGCTGATGATCCATGCCGGCACAAGTCCTTCGACCTGGACATCCTGGAGAACACCGTGGGGGTGTTCCATATAGTGCTGGCAGGTACGACGCCGAGGCTTGTTCAATTGTGGCGACTCACCCAAGGCCAGGGCCACCAGGGCCGGCTCCAGAGACTGGCCACAGGCCAGGTGCCACATCATCATGATGGCGTCTCCTGGCGGTCGTGCGGCGATCTCCATCAACACAGCGCGACCATCACGCCCCAGGCGGAACTCCGCATGGGCCATGCCGCTGCGAAAACCGACCTGTCGCAGCAAATAGGCATTGGCCTCGATCAGCGCCTGCTCGTCAGCAGTCGCAAGACCCGGTGCCGGCGAGGTATGTCCGGTCTCGGTGAAGAACGGCGTGTCACCCTCGTTGGTGCGTTTTGCGGTAATACCCGACCACACGACCCTGCCCTCGTGGACCAGCGACTCGATGGAAAACTCCGCCCCCTCGACGCACGCTTCCAGCAGCAACACCTCGTCAGGCTGATAGCCGGCCAGGGCGCGGCGCAAGGTGGGCTCGTCGTCTACACGCAGCACGCCGGAGCTGGACATACGACCGGTCGGCTTGATGATCGCCGGAAACCCCGTGCGGGCCACCGCTTGCGCCACATTGTCCAACGACAGCGTCGACCATGCCGGCGCCAGATCCGGGGCGCTGATACGCTGCAGCAACTTGTTGCGGCAGGTCAGCGCAGTACGGGTGCCCGGCCCCGGCAAACCCAGGCTCTCGGCCACCAGGCCTGCACTTTCCACGAACAGCTCGCCGCAGTTGAGCAAGGCCTTGAAGTCGAACTCGGATTGCAGGCGCAACAGCACCTCGAGCAAAGTGTTGGTGTGGTAGTCAGCCACATGCGCGATGTGACGGATACCGGCCAGCGGTTTGCCCGAATCGTTGCGGTAATCGGCAAGCTCGGCAGCATCGGTCTGGGGACCGAAAACAACTACCGGGGCCAGACCGCGACTGAGAATTTCCTCGACCACCAGTGGATGACGGCACAGGATGGTGAGATCAGAGGTGATCAGTACCGCGGGTATCAGAGACTTGGAAGGTTTGGCTTGCATGATGTCCCCCTAGACTGGAATGAAGTTACAGGCATGCCTGAACATCCGGGGCCAGGGCCCGCAGGATGGTTTTCGACGGTGTCGCGTGATCGGCCAGGAACTGCCGATTGGCCTCGGCCACCTGGTTCGGGCAACCCTCCAGCAAGCTGTCCTCACTCAGGTCCAGCAACCACAGCCCACGCAACTGGGCACCACGGGCCGCCTTGGCCTCCGCGGCCTCTATACCGGCGTGCATCCAGCGCGCATTGAGCCGGGCGGCAATTTCCAGCGGCTTGTAATAGACAAGATTGAAGTATTCATAGGCCCCACGCAGGCGCTCATAGTCGAAACCTGCCGCACGCAGGTAGAGGGTGTCGCCCAGATGGTAGAGCAACGAGAATCCGGCAACGTGGCCCTGCTCGTCCTGGCACAACAGCACGGTAGCCTGCGCATCCATCAGCCGCGCCTGGGTGGCGAACTCACCGGCCAGCAGCTCGGCCGGTACCGGGTTGCCATAGCGGTTCTCGGTCTGTGCCAGCAGACGCCCGACGATCTCGCTGGTGTCCTTCAGACTGCGCTCGACGATGGTCAAGCCGCTGGCCTCGAACTGTCGGCGCTCCCGGCGCACGCTAGTGATGCGCGCCTTCGACTCGAGGCTATCCAGATAGCCCTCCCAGCCGCCTTCCGGCACCTCGATCCAAGCATCGAGCTGGGTCAGGACGGCGGGGCTGCGTACGCCACTGGCGCGCAGCGCCTGGACGTCACCTGCTCCCAGTTGCAGGGCGATGCAAGCAGGACTCCCCTGCCCCGCAACCGCCAGTGGGCCATGCGCCAGATCGGCGGCCAACCCGCGAACCTGAGGCAGCAGCAGGCGTGCCCGCTGCTCGGCGCTGGAACCCGGCTGCCCAAGCAGGTGTGTCTGGTAACCGCGCCGGGCGCCAAGCATCAGACCACTGCTGGCAGGCGAAGGCAGGTTGCGCGATCCGAGGATGTCGGCCCAGCGATAGAACGGATTGGTTTCGGCAGTGACCGCAGTGACCGCCACCGCAGCCAGTGGCGCCTGGCTGCTGCCGACATGCACCGCACCGGTGAGCCCCTGGACATCCTGGCGGCAGAAGTTCAGCCAGCCGGCGCTCGAATAGAAGTGCGCCTGCGCCAACTGGTTATCCCAGACCCGGGGCTCGACCGCCCCGGTGGCCATGGCAAAGGCTGCCGGCAAGTCGGATAGCGACTCTGCGGGCGGCGTCGCAACGCCGCGTGACCAGCCCACATCGACGAAGTATTGATCGATCATTTTGCACTGGGCTCCAGATTGGCCGCTTGGGGCTGTGGCGAAAACACCACGACCCGCTCCAGGCGTTTGACACCATAGTGGGTACGCAGGTGAATCGACTGGCGATCCTCGGACCAGGCCAGGGAGCGCTCCTCGCTCCAGCCGGCAAAGCGAAACTCGTTGCCACCCAGGTGGATGAGACGGAAACAGGTCTGCCCCTGGTCCTCCAGATACAATTCGCCATCCTCCACGTAGGTGCGGACATCGACCTGTGGCTGCGGCTGCAGGAATTGCCCATCCTCCTCCTCCCAATCAAGGAACGAGGCCGGCACACGGAAGCGGCCACTGAACGACTTCAACTGGTCGGCTGCCAGGGGCTGTTCGCTGCGGGCATACAAGGCATCACCGCGGGCGAAGTAGTCACGCCACTGTTCGGGGAAGATCGCCGCCAACTCGGGTACGAACAGCACATCGATCACCAGGTGTATACGCACATCCTCGCCACTGTTCTCCACCCAGTGCATGCGGCTGAAGTCACCGAACCAGAACTCTCCCGGCTGCCACCAGTGGCGTTTGCCATCCAGCACCAGAATCGCGCCTGGATTGGTGGTCAGTGGGATGTGCAGACGGGCCACCCCCCACTGTGGCCCATACTTGGTATCGCTGTGTTCAACCCCCTTGGCCCCAGGCCCCAAGGCCATGAAGCGTACTGAACGTAGCGGCGCCGGGATGTTGGACAGCACTTCGCGCACATAGGGCGCCCGCTCCAGCCAGGGAGTATCGGCGAACTCCAGGGTGCCTGGGCCGCCCGGATCGGTACGGGCAGGATCGCCGCCCGGGCTGCGCATCGACAGACACCGCCAGTCGGCTTCGGTTACCGTGCCGATATCGCTGCCATAGGGTCGCTGCAGGCTCCACTGATGCTGGCGCAACGCCGCCAGCTCGCCTTTCAGGCGCTCGGCGTCGAAGGTAAAGGCCAGCTGCGCGGCCTCGCTGGGCATCCGGGTGTTGAGGATTCCATTCATCAGGTCTTTCTCCTTGACTCAGAGACTGTGGCTCAGGGACTCGGTGGCGTGGCGGCTGCCGGTCGGGGGCAACTGTTCCCACTCGCTGTGGCGCACCGGGCGATCAAAGCCCTGCTCGGCCAGTTGGTGCCAGCGTTCGAGCATGTAGAGGGTCCACAACGCATAGGTGTGGTCAGGCTGGAAGGCGGCGACCATGGCCCGCAGGCGGTCGGCATCGAAGTAACCGCGCGACAGGGCCTGCTCACTGGTCAGGGTCGCCTGGATATCTTCACGCAGGTGCGTAGCCAGCCAATGCTCCAGGGGCACGGCCAGTTCCTGCTTGCGCCGATGAATGATGTCATCGGGCAGATAGCCTCGCGCCGCAACTTTCTTGAGCACGGCCTTCTCGTTGCCGTCCTGCAGCTTCAGGCCCGGGGCCAGGCGGGTCACGTAGTCCACCACGCGCTGGTCGAGCATCGGGCTGCGCGGCTCCACCGAATGGGCCATGGCCATACGATCGATCTTGACCAACTGGGCATCAGGCAACCAGAAGCCATAGTCCATCTGCATCAGTCGATTGAGCAGGTGTGGCTGACCCTCACTTGCGGCCAGGCGTTCACGCAGGTAGTTGAAGGGCGCCGGTTCTGGCAAGCGCTGGGCGAATGCCTGGCTATACAACGAATGCTTGATGCCTTGTCGCACGCCATCGATCAACACTGCCTGGTACTGCTCGGCCAGGCTTCCGTTGGCTTGGGCCAGGCCTTGCAGGTCGACCTTCTTCTGATCGGACAATTTCAGGGCTGGCAGTTGGGTAGTGATCTTGTAGCGGTTGTAGCCGGCGAATATTTCGTCGGATCCGTCTCCGGTCAGGACCACTGTGACCTCGCGTCGGGCCAAGCGGTACATGTAGTAACTGGCGATCGCCGAGGGGAATGCAAACGGTTCCCCCATGTGGGTCAGGATTGCATCGACCGCCACGCGCACATCATCCGCGCTGATCTGGTATTCGTGATGCTCGGTACCGCAAAAGCGCGAGACCCGCCGAGCGAATGGCGATTCGTCGAAGGCATCCTGCTGGAAGCCGACCGAGAACGTGTGCAGGGGCTGCGGGCGCAGGCGCTTGGCCATGGCCACCACCAAGCTGGAGTCCAGTCCGCCACTGAGCATCGCACCGAGCGGCACCTCGGCCTCCAGCCGATCCTCGACCGCCGCCAGCAGCCGTTGCTCGACACCGTCGACTGCCTCCTGCATGCCGATGCTGTCATCGGTACGCGAGAAGTCCGCATGCCAGTAACGCTCGATCTGCGGTGCCTGGCCTGGAGTGAAACTCAGCCGCGAACCAGGCTCCAGCTTACGGGCCTGGGCATAGATGGTGTGAGGGGCCGGCACCACGCGATAGCTCAGATACTGATCGATGGCCAACGGATCGATAGCACGATCGATGTCCGGATGCGCCATCAGCGCTGGCAACTCCGAGGCGAAGGCCAGGCCGCTGCCGACCTGGCTGTAGAATATCGGTTTCTTTCCGGCGCGGTCCGTGAACAGATGCAGGCGAGTATTGACCGTGTCGTACAGGGCAATGGCGAACATGCCCTCCAGCTGATGGACAAAGTCCAAGCCGAACTCCTGGTACAACGCCGGGATGACATGGGCATCGCTGCTGCCCTCGACTACGCGACCTCGCTCAGCCAGCACCTGGCGCAAGCGCTTGTGGTTGTAGATCTCGCCGTTGAACACGCAGACCACATCACCATCCAGGCTACGACTGGGTTGTGAGCCGCCGTTCAGGCCGATTACCTTGAGGCGGCGCATGCCCAGACTGGCCTGTGGGCTGTTGAAAAAGCCCGCCTCATCCGGCCCGCGATGGAGCATCCGGGCGCAGGCCGCACGCACGAAGTGCGCGGACAGGGCCGTCGGTGCAAGGGTTACTTCTCCTGCGATTGCGCACATGCTCAGACCCCTTTCAGGTTGAAGCGCCGCTTGGCGTTGGTGGACTTCAAGTCAGTCAGCCCGATGGCGGTGACAGTGATCGGCTGGACCAGCCCGGAAGCAAGCATCTGGGCGACGTCCGGCGCCGCCTCGGCCAACAGCGCGCGCACCTGCTCCTGCTGGCTTGCCGTGACCTGCGGCACTACTACCCGGATATCCAGCTGGCCATCGTTGCGCACCTCGAACGGTGCCCCCGGGAATACCTGGGCAACAGCCGCGCAAAGGTCATGACTGCTGATCCGCTCACCATGCTTGATCTCGCCACCATGGCGACCTTCGATGCGATCAAAGGCGTAGGTGCGTCGCCCTTGCCACTCGATGACCCGCAACCCACTGATGACATCGTTGGTGACGAAACGCAGTGCAGGGAAATAGCGGCGCGTCAACGAAGTCAGCAACAGAATGCCGCTGCCGGCCGGGCTGGGTTGTGCATGGCTATAGGGGAACAACACATCCAGGCTCAGCACTTCGGGCAGAATGTGGTCGTGGAAGTGGTACAAGCCGGTCTCGGCGCAGTGATAGGCAATAGCGCCAATTTCGATCGAGCCGAGGATGTCGAGTACGTCGTCGGTGTCGATGCCGAAGCGCGCTGCCACCTCGCGACGCCAGGCAATGGGCGCGACATCCCCTACCACGATGATCTTCCTAGGCCGGATGTCGAGGGTCTGTTCGGCCCGGGTCAGGCGATCAAGGATCATTGGCATGGTGAACAACACATCTGGCTGCCAGCGATTGAGGGCCTCGATGTGCTCCTCGATCGGACGCGAGAAGTCGATGTCGTGAGCCTGGTACTGCAGGTCCTGGAAGATTCGCCGGGCAGACGCCGCGGCATGCCCGGTACCCAGATCGGCCACGGCCACCGCCCCCGCAGGGAGATCGCGGAGGAAGCCAGCAAACAGCTCGCGGCGCTGCGCCAGATAGGCCTCGTCGTCATCCACCGCGTAGAGAATCTTCTTGCGTGCCCCAGTGGCGGTACCGGAGGTGAGGTAGGCCGAGCTGCCCGGCAACTGGTCATGGCTGGCGGTGTAGTAATGGTCGATCAACGTGGCCTCGTCGATCAGCGGCAACTGCTCGAGGCTGTGAATCTGGCCGGCCAGGCCGACCAGGCGTTGCTTGTACCAGGGGAACAGTTCAGCGTACTGGCTGGCCAGGCGGGCGACCGCCAGTTTTTCGGTGTCGGTGAGCGCAATGTCGGTGGTCATATTCGATCCTTCGAATGTCACAGGCAAAGTCATTTACCAGCGCTGGGCGCCGGCGAAGAAGTTGTCGATGGCAAGGCCACGGCTCGAGGCCAGGGCCTGCTCATGCACGTGCAAGCCCACCGCCAGGTCGAGGATGCCCAGACCGAACGGTGAGAAGATTTTCGGTCGGCTATCGTCCAGGACAACCTTGCCCTCGATTAGCTGGGCCAAGGTGCCGTTGATGAAGCGACGGTGCCCGAGCTTCTGCTCGGCCAGGTGCGGCGAGGTGTTGGATTTAAGGCAATGCTCAACGTCATCTACGATGTTGTGCGAAGCCTCGATGATGTCGGCCGACAGATCACGCAGCGAAATGTTCAGCACAACCTGACCTGGGTGCAACGCACTCACGTCATGCACATGAGGGGTACCTGCGGTAGTGGCGAACACCAGTAGCGGCGCGGCCAGCGCCTCATCCTGGTTAGTGACGCTGCGTGCGCGCTGGTCCTTGCCGTGCAAGTGGTCGACCAGGGCTTGCGCGTAGGTGGGCGAATGGTCATGGATGATGAACTCACCCACCTGCCACTGCTGGGAGACGAAGAAATCGGCGATGGTGCGGGCAATCACCCCTGCACCGACGATGGCGATACTCGCAACCTTGCGCGAACCGTTCAGGTGTTCGGCACCGAGCACAGCCGAAGCCGCGGTGCGCGCCGCGCTGATCGTCGATGCCTCCAGACAGGAAAACGGATAACCGGTCTCGTAGTCGTTGAGCAGCAGCACCGCCGAGGCACGCGGCAGGTTGTGGTCGATGTTGCCGGGGAAGCTGGCGATCCACTTGATGCCGGCGATCCCGCTCTCACCGCCCAGGTAGGCCGGCAGAGCGATGATGCGAGCCTCGGGTTTTTCCGGAAAACGCAGGAAGTAGCTATCCGGGTTGAGGGTGTCACCACGCTCGTGGAGCAGGTAGGTCTGCTTCACGCGCTCGACGACCTGGGCATGGGAGGCCTCGATGACGTCGCGAGCGACCTGGCCATCAATGATGTAGAACGAAGGCATCAGCGGTTTCCTCGATTGCAGGTGTTTGAACGGCAGGGCGGGCTTGGGCCTCGATACGACCCAGGTCGAAATGCTGGGCGACCCATTCGTCGCGGAAGATGGTCTGGATGTAGCGTTCACCGATATCTGGCGACAGCGCGGCAATACGCGAGCCGGAGTCGAGCTGCGGAGCCAGTTGCTGCACGGCAGCGATGACCGAGCCGGTAGAGCCACCGGCCAGCAGACCATGGTCGCGGGCCAGCCAGCGGCAGCAACGGATGGCGTCTTCTTCGGCGATCAGCACCTCCTTCCACACCGAACCGGGTTGGAAGATTTCCGGACGACGACTGGTGCCGACGCCCGGAATGAAGCGGGGGCCTGGTGGCGCGCCGAAGGTCACAGAGCCGAGGGCATCGACTGCGATGATGCGGGTCTGCGGCGAGTACTGCTCGAAGTAGGCGACACACCCCATCAACGTGCCGGTGGTGCCTGCAGGGACGAACAGATAATCCAGAGGCCCCAGGGCTCGATGCAGCGAGCGGGCGGTATGGTTGGTGTGGGCCTCGGGGTTGGCCGGATTGGCGTACTGATTGAGCCATAGCAGTCCCGGCTCACGCTCGACCCGCTGGCGGATGTAGTCGATGCGACTGGCCAGGAAACCACCGTTGGCATCGCGCCAGTCCACCATCACCAGCTCAGCCCCCAAGGCGCGAATGATATCGGTGCTGTGCCGCAAGGCGTTGGGGTCGGTGACGCAGGTGAAGTGGTAGCCACGACTGGCCGCCACCACGGCCAGGGCGATACCCAGGTTACCGGACGATGACTCGATGAAGTGCCCACCTGGCTCAAGCACGCCACGCCGCTCGGCATCATTGATCAGGTTGACCGCTGTCTTGAGTTTGAGCGACCCCGCAGGGTTGAGTCCCTCGATCTTGAGAAAGAACGAACTGCCAGGCGTGAGTTCGTCAAGTTCAAGAAATACTTCATCCAGCACAATGTCATAGGCATGTTGGTAAATCATTGGATCTCTCCAGGAAAGATGGACCTGTACTTCACAAGACACTTTCTCGCCGTGCACAAAGGCGCGCAGCGGTCGCAGGTCGTCCGAACATCACACGTTGTTTTCGGGGAGTGCTAACCACGCAGCCAAGTGTCGCCCGGGGCAATCATCAGCCCCGGACAACGAACACAGCATTGGAGATCGAAACGATGGGTAGGCCCTGGCAAAGAGGCGATACAACACCGCCAGGCCGCGCACGAGGCATGGATAATCATTTTCTCTAACTCCCTGTATCGCCCTGAACTTTCTGGTTCATCAGCATTACCCCCCAGGCGCTGCTGGAGGATTAAGAATGAACTGTTTCAGTGACGTGAATCCGGTGTGACCGGCCAGACAACCCGTCTGTTTTTTCAAACTAGTGAAGTGCGAATCCCGCTGTCAACAACCTTTTTCTTCTAACCCTAGCGCCAAACTATTCATCCTGTCTTAGTTACATCAGGTCTAGAGATCACAAACTAAAAGGTCAGAGAAATTTGCAAAAAACCGCTCTATTACAGCCATTACGCTCGAAAACAGCTATCCGATCAGCCACCCGGGGACCTTGCCTATTGATCGAACAGGTAATGTCTATTTTCCATGAAAGAATTTCATGCCGGCCTTCCACGCATATGAATATTCAACAGCTGGAAATCTTTTCACATCTCTGCGGCCACTCATACTCTTGGCCCTCACGACCCTCTGATCGGATCCATGCACTTGAAGACTCGGCACACGCGAGCGCATTGGAACTTCAATGACAACATTAGAAATCGGCACGTTGAGCAAGCCTTGAACGTTCAGTGCCAACTTAATAGAACCCACCCGCAAACGAGTGCCGTACGTTCTGCTCCATGGGCCATATGAAGACTTCCCACGCTTTATTTGCCACGCAAAAAAAACGTATTTTTTCACATTGCCCTTATCATCATCACGGCAAGCCCTACTGCTTTTGTTCCTTGCTCAAGTGACACAGACCGGTTCAAGCGACCGGACACTCACGAACCGTTCAGTTACACACTGCACGTCGGGGTGAGGAAAGTAGCTTTAGTTGATTGCCAATCTGGCCTGGCTCGGCGTGCCAGCGAATGGCGCAATGAGCGAGTGTCAGCCACCACTTGCGAAGCAAATGAGGAGACAAGAGACAGGGGATTTTCATACCCCAGAAATGGAGGCGGCCCCACCAGCCACACCCCGGCACTCGATGTTCCCGCTATGGCTGCTCCCTTCCGGGCCTGACCAGGTTAACGGGTAATCAATGCGGGGGGACCGATGGGGCCACCACGACGGCTCGCCAGCTGACGAGCCGCGCCATTGTACAACGCCAGGGCGAAGTTACAACCTTTGATCGTGAAAAAACCATCATTTCTCAAGGACTTGTGGCAAATCTATCGCGGGGCGAGCCCGCCCCCACGGACGATCACCCGTAGGAGCGGGCTTGCTCCGCGATGATGCCGGCGGGTTCAGACGCTGATACCGCGCTCCGCCAGGAAGCCCACGAACGCTTCCTCGTCCATCACCGCAACGCCCAGCTCGCTGGCCTTGGCAAGCTTGGAGCCCGCGCCGGGCCCGGCCACCACGCAATGGGTCTTGCCGGACACGGAGCCCGCCACCTTGGCCCCCAGGCTTTCCAGCTTGTCCTTGGCGATATCGCGGCTCATGCGCTCCAGGGTACCGGTCAGCACCCAGGTCTGGCCGGCCAGCGGCAAACCCTCGGCGGATTTCTTCTCGCACGACCAGTGCATGCCGAACTCCAGCAACTGGGCTTGGATGGCGCGGGCCAACTGCTGGTTGGCCTCGACCTTGAAGAACTCGCGCACGCCGTCGGCGGCCTTGGTATTCAGGGCCTGGCGCAAGTCGATGCCATCGGCGGCGATGATCTTGTCCAGGGTACACAGCTTGTCTACCAGCTTCTCGGCGCCGGTCGGGCCGACCGACGGGATATCGAGCTTGGCGAGCATCCCGGCGAGGGTGGTGCTGGCTGCGAACTCGGCGCCCAGTTCACCTTCATCCTGCAGCTGCATGCCGCTGTCCAGCAGCTGCTTGATCACCGCCCGGTTGTGCTCGTCCTCGAAGAAGTTATGGATCTCGTAGGCAACTTCCAGGCCGATGTCCGGCAGGTAGGTCAACACCTGCGGCAGCGCCACCTGCACCCGCGCCAGGCTGCCCAGGGAGCGGGCCAGAACCTTGGCGGTCTCCTCACCAACATCGGGGATGCCCAGGGCGTAGATGAAACGTGCCAGGCTCGGGCGCTTGCTGGCCTCGATGGCTTCGAGCAGCTTGCGGCTGGAGACCTCGGCAAAGCCTTCAAGGGCGACCACTTGCTCGAACTCCAGCTTGTAGAGGTCGGCCGGCGAGCGGATCAGGTTTTCATCGACCAGTTGCTCTACGCTCTTTTCGCCCAGGCCATCGATGTCCATGGCCCGGCGCGATACATAATGGATGATCGCCTGCTTGAGCTGGGCGGCGCAGCTCAGGCGCCCCACGCAGCGGTACACCGCGCCTTCGCTGGTGGTTTCCTTGCCCTTGCTGCGCTTGACCAGCTGCGTACGCTCGACCTGCGAGCCGCATACCGGGCATTGGCTCGGCACCTGCACCGCACGAGCACCTTCGGGGCGGCGCTCGAGCACCACCTGCATGACCTGCGGGATCACGTCGCCGGCACGGCGGATGATCACCGTGTCACCAATGCGCAGGCCCAGACGCGCGATCTCGTCCATGTTGTGCAGCGTGGCGTTGGAGACGGTCACACCGGCCACCTTCACCGGCTTGAGGCGGGCGACCGGAGTCACCGCGCCGGTACGCCCGACCTGGAACTCGACATCGAGCACCTCGGTGAGCTCTTCCATGGCCGGGAACTTGTGGGCGATCGCCCAGCGCGGCTCACGGGCACGGAAACCCAGCTCACGCTGGGAGGCCAGGGCATTGACCTTGAACACCACCCCATCGATCTCGTAGGGCAGGCTGTTGCGGCGCGCACCGATGTCCCGGTAATAGGCCAGGCACTCTTCGATACCGGCAGCGTGCCTGAGCTCGCGACTGATCGGCAGCCCCCAGGTCTTGAGTTTCTCGAGGATACCGATATGGCTGTCGCCAAACGGCTCGGACACCTGGCCGACGCCATAGCAGCAGAATTCCAGCGGGCGGCTGGCGGTGATCTTCGAATCCAGCTGGCGCAGGCTGCCGGCGGCGGCGTTGCGCGGGTTAGCGAAGGTCTTGCCGCCAGCCTCGGCCTGGGCCGCATTGAGGCGGTCGAAACCGGCCTTGCTCATGTACACCTCGCCACGCACTTCCAGCACCGCCGGCCAGCCCTCGCCCTGCAGCTTGAGCGGGATGTTGCGCACGGTGCGCACGTTGGCGCTGATGTCCTCACCGGTAGTGCCGTCGCCACGGGTGGCGCCCTGTACCAGCTGGCCGTCGCGGTACAGCAGGCTCACCGCCAGGCCGTCGAGCTTGGGCTCGCAGCTGTAGTCCACGGCCGCCTGATCGCCGCCCGGCAAATCCAGGCCTTCGACCACGCGGCGACCGAAGTCACGCAGGTCGTCTTCCTCGAAGGCGTTGCCCAGGCTGAGCATCGGTATCTCGTGACGCACCTGGCTGAAGGCCGCCAGCGCCGCGCCGCCGACGCGCTGGGTCGGCGAATCCGGCGTCACCAGGTGCGGGTGCTCGGCTTCCAGCGCCTTGAGCTCGTTGAACAGGCGGTCGTATTCGGCATCGGGCACGCTGGGTTCGTCGAGCACGTAGTAGCGGTAGTTGTGCTGGTCGAGTTCGGCGCGCAGTTCGTGGATTCGGGATTCGGCGTTCATTTCTGGTCTTCTCTTGCAAAGCAAAAGAGCAGCCCCTGGCTGCTCTTTCGTTTCAATCGGCGCGGCGCGAACCGAGGCAAGGTCCGCCCGCTCGGTTGTATCAGCGTTTTTGCGTCAGGGCGCGGCGCTCGAACTCGACGATGCGCTGGCGGTAGTGCTCGATGGTCTGGGCAGTCAGCACGCTGCGCTGGTCGTCCTTGAGCTCGCCATTGAGCTCGTGGGCCAGCTTGCGGGCAGCGGCAACCATCACGTCGAAGGCCTGCTTGGGGTGACGCGGGCCTGGCAGGCCGAGGAAAAAGCTCACCGCACGGGTGCTGAAATGGTCGATGTCGTCCAGATCGAACACGCCGGGCTTGACCGCATTGGCCATGGAGAACAGCACTTCGCCGTGGCCGGCCATGCTCTCGTGGCGATGGAAGATATCCATCTCGCCGAAGCGCAGGCCGCTTTCCAGGATGTTCTGCAGCAGCGCCGGGCCTTTGAAACCGCCTTCATCGCGGGAAATGACGCTGATCACCAGCACTTCTTCGGCCGGCGGCAGCTCTTTGGCCGGCGTGGACGCGGCAGTAAAACCGCTGTTGCGGGTGTTGTCGGCGGCGAAGTCGTCGTCGCCAGTATCGAACAGGTCCGGCTCACGCGGCTCGGCGGCCAGCTTCAGGTCGCCCTGTTGCTGCTCGCTGTTGTTGCGCTTGCCGCGCTTGGCCTTGGCCGGTTTGGCTTCACGCTCGCGTTCGCGCTCCCGCACCGGGGCGCTGAGCGATGGCAGGTCGCTCTCATCCAGCTCGGGCTCTTTATGGGTTTCCAGCACACGCGAGGGGCCGAGCACCTCGGCGCCGCCGCTGTCGTCGTCTGGGGCGTTGGCGTAGCTACGGTCCAGACGGAACTTCAACTTGCCCTTGCCGCCGCGCATGCGGCGCCAGCCGTCGAAAAGAATACCGGCGATGACAATGATGCCGATGACGATCAGCCACTCGCGCAGACCGATTTCCATGTAATCCCGTGCCTCTATAAAAAATATGCTTGAAAACAAAGGCTTCAAAGGCCTTTAACACGTGGCGCCAACTCTATGTTCTGACAGGCGTTTTACCCACGCAAAAAACAAGTGACATTAAGCTAGCACGACCAAAGGCAACTTTACACCGTCTGTCGCGTCTGCTGAGGCTTTTGCCTACATGTTCACACCCTTTCTTTACCCCTTACGCGTCAACCATGGCCATCGCCTCTTCCACATCGACCGCTACAAGACGTGAGCAACCCGGCTCATGCATGGTCACCCCCATCAGCTGATCGGCCATTTCCATGGCGATCTTGTTGTGGGTGATATAGATGAACTGCACGGTTTCGCTCATTTCCTTGACCAGGCGCGCGTATCGCCCGACGTTGGCATCGTCCAAGGGGGCGTCGACCTCGTCGAGCATGCAGAACGGTGCCGGGTTCAGCTTGAAGATGGCAAACACCAAGGCCAGTGCCGTCAGCGCCTTTTCGCCGCCGGACAGCAAATGGATGGTGCTGTTCTTCTTGCCCGGCGGGCGCGCCATGATCGTCACCCCTGTATCGAGTAGATCTTCGCCCGTCAGTTCCAGATAAGCGCTGCCGCCACCGAAAACTTTTGGGAAAAGTGCCTGTAATCCGGCATTTATCTGATCAAAGGTATCCTTGAAGCGGTTGCGGGTTTCCTTGTCGATCTTGCGGATGACGTTTTCCAGGGTCTCCAGCGCCTCGACCAGGTCGGCGTCCTGGGCATCCAGGTAGCGCTTGCGCTCGGACTGCTGCTCGTACTCTTCGATGGCCGCCAGGTTGATCGCGCCCAGGCGCTGAATGCGTGCCTCGACCTGCTCCAGCGCCTGTTCGGTACCCTGCTCGCTGGCCTCGGCCTCGAGCGTGGCGAGCACACCCTGCAGATCGTAGCCGTCGGCGAGCAGTTGCTCCTGCAAGGTCTTGCGCCGCACGTCCAGCCCCTGGGACTCCAGGCGCTGCTGCTCCAGCTGGCCGCGCAACAGTTGGGCCTGCTGCTCGGCCTGGGTGCGCCGCCGCTCGGCATCGCGCAGCTCACGATCAGCCTCGTCCATGTGCAGACGCGCCTGGCGCATTTCCTCGTCGACGCTCATGCGTCGCTCCAGCAGTTCCTCAAGCTTCAGGCGCAGTTCTTCCAGCGGTGCCTCGCCCTCCTCGAGATTCAGGTTCAGTTGCTCCTGACGCTCGTTCAGGCGCGCGGCCTGCTGCTCCAGGCGCTCGAGCGCCTGGCGGGTGGAATCGTGCTGGGCGCGCAACGAACCCAGGCGCACGGCCAGTTGATGGGCATGGTCCTTGTGCTGGCGGGCCTCCTGGCGGACCCGGTCGAGGCCTTCGCGCAAGGTGTCGCGGCGCGCCATCAGTTGCTCGCGCTGCTCGGTGTCCTGGGCCATCAGGTCGAGGGATTCCTGCAACAGCAGGCGCGCCTCGCCCAGTTGCTCGTGCTCCAAAGCGCGCTGCTCCTGGAGCTCGGCCAGTTCTTCGTGCAAGCGTCGGCGGCGCAGTTCGAGTTGTTCGGCGCGGGCCTGGCCAGCGGACAGGCGTGCCTTGAGCTCACCGTGCTGGCGGCTCTCGTCCTGGCTGCGACGGCGCAATTGCTCGCGCTGCTCCTCCAGGTCGAGCTGTTGTTCACGCAGGCGCTGCAGTTGCTCGTCAAGCTGTTCGAGCGACGCCTCCTGCTCCAGTTGCTCCTGGGCCAGGCGTTCGATCTCCTGGCCCCTGGCCAGCACGCCGCCCTGGGATTCACCACCGCGGCTGACCCGCAGGAAATGCCGCCCGACCCAGTATCCGTCGCGGCTGACCAGACTTTGCCCAGAAGCCAGCGACGCCCGCTGCGCCAACGCCTGCTCCAGCGTTTCAACCGGCGTGACCTGCCCCAGCCAGGCCGACAGATCGGCCCGTCCCTCGACCTTGTCGAGCAGGCTGCCGGGAACACGCGGGCCCTCGCCCCCGGCCAGCAGCAGGCGCAGATCGCCCTGCTCCAGTGCGGCGAAGTCGAGGCCGGCGAAGTCGTCCAGCAGCACTGCCTGCAGGTCGGCGCCAAGCACCGTTTCCACCGCCAGCTCCCAGCCGGGCTCGACCCGCAGCCCCTCGGCCAGGCGCGGGCGCTGCTCCAGGCCCTGGGCGCGCAACCAGTCGGCGGCACCCACACCGGGCTCCAGCGCAGCCTGCTGCAAGGCCTCCAGCGAGGCCAGGCGCCCGCCCAGGCGCTGCAGGTCACCCTGCTGTTGCTGTTGCGCCTGGCTGGTCTGCTGCAGCTGTTCGCGCAACCCTTCCAGGCGCTCGACCACCTGCTGCTCTTGCAGGTGCAGCTCTTCGAGCAGCAACTCGCTGCTAGCCACTTGCTCGCCCAGATCAGACGTCTCGGTGTCCTGGGTATCACCACCTAGCTGCTCGCCCTCCTCGCCCAGCTTGCGCTGGCGTTCGGCCAGGCGCTCCAGGCTGGATTCGAGCTGCGCCAGGCGCGCCTGCTGCACCTCGGCCTGCCGGCGCGGCTCGGCGGAGCGGGTGTTGAAGCCGTCCCACTGCTCCTGCCAGCCGTGCATGCCAAGCTCAGCTTCCTCCAGGGTCGCGGCGGCTTCCTCGGCAGCGGCCAGGGTCAGCTCCTGCTCCGGTTCGAGCATCGCCAGTTCTTCGCCGAGGGTCGCCAGCAAGGTGCGGTCGTGCCCCAGGTGCGATTCGGTTTCCAGGCGGCTGCGTTCGGCTTCCTTGAGGTCGTCCTGCAACTGGCGCAGACGCTGCTGGCCATGCTGGATGCTCTGCTCGACGCGAGCGATATCGCCGGCCACCGAATAGAAGCGGCCCTGCACCTGGTTGAAGCGTTCGGACAACTCATGGTGACCGTCGCGCAGTCGCTCGATGCTGGCGTCGGCGTTGCGCTGCTCGGCCACCAGCGCCTCGAAGGCAACCTCCTGGTCGCCGATCACCGTCTCGCGTTGGCGTACCCGCTCATCCAGGTCGCGCCAGCGCAGGGCTGCCAGGCGTGCCTTGAGCTGACGTTCCTCGGCCTTGTACTCGCGGTATTTCTCGGCAGCCTGGGCCTGGCGGTGCAGGCGCTCGATCTGGCGCTCCAGCTCTTCGCGCAGGTCGGTCAGGCGCGCGAGGTTTTCCTGTGTGCGGCGGATGCGGCTCTCGGTCTCGCGGCGACGCTCCTTGTACTTGGAGATGCCCGCCGCTTCCTCGATAAAGTTGCGCAGTTCCTCGGGCTTGGCCTCGATCAGCTTGCTGATCATGCCCTGCTCGATGATCGAATAGCTGCGCGGCCCCAGGCCGGTGCCGAGGAAGATATCGGTGATATCACGGCGCCGGCACTTGGTGCCGTTCAGGTAATAGGTGTTCTGCCCGTCGCGGGTGACCTTGCGGCGGATCGAGATCTCGGCATAGGCGGCGTACTCGCCCACCAGGCTGTTGTCGCTGTTGTCGAACACCAGCTCGATACTGGCCTGGCTGACCGGCTTGCGGCTGGTAGAGCCGTTGAAGATGACATCGGTCATCGACTCGCCACGCAGGTTCTTCGCCGAACTCTCGCCCATCACCCAGCGCACCGCGTCGATGATGTTGGATTTACCGCAGCCGTTGGGGCCGACCACGGCGGCCATGTTGCTGGGGAAGTTGACCGTGGTCGGGTCGACGAACGACTTGAACCCGGCCAGGCGGATGCACTTCAGGCGCACCGGTCAGATCCGCGCCAGCGCTGCCAGCACCAGTTCGCAACTGCGCTGGCAATAAGCGGTGAGCACCTCGCGGATGCGCGGCAGGTCGCGGGCGACCACTGCTTCGAGCAGGCGGGCGAACAGCTCCAGGTAATCGACCATGTTGGCCTGGCGCTGATCCAGGGCCAGGTAGTAGGCGCGGCTCATGGCCGGCTGCAGGTTCTCGACGGTTTCCTGCAGGTACGGGTTGTTGGCGAACGGATAGGCGGCGCGCATCACCGCGAAGCTGTCGCCGACGAAGGCCTTGATGTCCTTGCCGGCATGGGCCTGCTTGAGGCGCTGCTGGATGTCCAGGAACGGGCGCAGGTCGCCCTCGGTGCGCCAATGCTGGGCAACGGCATTGCCCAGCAGGATGTAGAACTCGCCCATCAGGGTACACAGGCTGCGTACGCTGTTCTCGTCCAGCTCGGTCACATGGGCGCCACGGCGCGGCAGGATGGCCACCAGGTGCCGGCGCTCGAGGATGAGCAGCGCCTCGCGCACCGAACCGCGGCTGACGTTGAGGGCCTGGGTGACCTTCTGCTCCTGGATGCGCTCGCCGGGTGCGAGTTCGCCGCGGATGATCCGCTCGGCCAGGTAGTGGGCAATTTGCTCGGAGAGGCTGTCCGGCGCCTTGAACGTCATGGTTTTCCTTCGCAATCTGGGTAGCTATGCACAAGGGCGCGATTGTAGCGCACTTGCTGGGCGCTCGCGCAGCGGGACTACGTGCTTTCTGCGACTGACGGGTCAACTTTCCTACACGGCGCGAACTATGCTTTGGGAAAGGCTCGATGAGGCGGTCCGGAAGGCCTTCGTGCAAATTCTTGACCTTTGAGTCAGAAAATTATTGACCCAGAGGTCAGCCGTTGCTTAGAGTCCGCCGGAACAACAATAAAACCATTGCGAGGCCCTCCCCCGTGATCCAGTTTCTCGTCAACCAGGAGCTGCGCAGCGAGCACGCCCTGGACCCGAACATGACGGTGCTGCAATACCTGCGCGAGCACCTGGGCAAACCCGGCACCAAAGAAGGCTGCGCCAGTGGCGACTGCGGTGCCTGCACCGTGGTCGTCGGCGAACTTGTCGAGGACGCCCAGGGTGGCGACGACATCCGCTATCGCAGCCTCAACTCATGCCTGACGTTTGTCTCCTCCCTTCACGGTAAACAGCTGATCAGCGTCGAGGGCCTCAAACATCAGGGCGAACTGCACAGCGTGCAAAAGGCCATGGCCGACTGCCACGGTTCGCAATGCGGTTTCTGCACGCCCGGTTTCGTCATGTCGCTGTTCGCCCTGCAGAAGAACAGCCAAGGCCACGACCTACACCAGGCCCAAGAGGCCCTGGCCGGCAACCTGTGCCGCTGCACCGGCTACCGGCCGATCCTCGAGGCCGCCGAGCAGAGCTGCGCGCGCCCCTGCCGCGACCAGTTCGACGCCCAGCAGGCGCAGACCATCGCCAGGCTCAAGGCCATCGCCCCGCAACAGACCGGCGAGCTCAACAGCGGCGACAAGCGCTGCCTGGTGCCACTGACCGTGGCCGACCTGGCCGACCTGTACAGCTCGCACCCCGAGGCGCGCCTGCTGGCCGGCGGTACCGACCTGGCACTGGAAGTCACCCAGTTCCACCGCACCCTGCCGGTGATGATCTACGTCGGCCACGTCGCCGAGCTCAAGCGCATCGACAAGACCGCCAGCCACCTGGAGATCGGCGCCGCGACCCCGCTGACCGACTGCTACACCGCGCTCAACGAGGAGTACCCTGACTTCGGCGACCTGCTGCACCGCTTCGCCTCGCTGCAGATTCGCAACCAGGGCACCCTGGGTGGCAATATCGGCAACGCCTCGCCGATCGGTGACTCGCCACCTCTGTTGATCGCCCTCGACGCGCAGATCGTCCTGCGCCAGGGCGAGCGCCAGCGCACCCTGGCCCTGGAAGACTACTTCATCGACTACCGCATCACTGCACGCCAGGACAGCGAGTTCATCGAGAAGATCATTGTGCCGCGCGCCAGCAACGATTGGGCCTTCCGCGCCTACAAGGTGTCCAAGCGCCTGGACGACGATATTTCCGCGGTGTGCGCGGCATTCAACCTGAGCATCGAGAATGGTGTGGTTAGCGGCGTGCGCATCGCCTTTGGCGGCATGGCGGCAATCCCGAAACGCGCCCGCGCCTGTGAAGCCGCGCTGCGCGGCAAGCCCTGGAACCAGGCCAGTGTCGAACGCGCCTGCCAGGCCCTGGCCGAGGACTTCACCCCGCTCAGCGACTTCCGCGCCAGCCGCGAGTACCGCCTGCTGACCGCGCAGAACCTGCTGCGCAAGTACTTCATCGAACTGCAAACGCCGCATATCGAAACCCGGGTGACCGCCTATGTCTAACCATCACGCCGTCAAGAGCCAGGCCGAGATGGCCGCACTGTTCAGCCAGGACCTGACCACCGGAGTCGGCCGCAGCCTCAAGCACGACAGCGCCGACAAGCATGTGGCCGGTGAGGCGGTGTACATCGACGACCGCCTGGAATTCCCCAACCAGTTGCACGTCTATGCACGCACCGCCGACCGCGCCCACGCGCGCATCCTGCGCATCGACACCACGCCCTGCTACCAGTTCGAAGGTGTGCGCATCGCCATCACCCACGAAGATATCCCGGGGCTCAAGGATATCGGCCCAGTGGTGGCTGGCGATCCGTTGCTGGCCATCGACAAGGTCGAATTCTTCGGCCAGCCGGTGCTCGCCGTGGCCGCCTGCGATCTCGAGACTGCAAGACGCGCCGCCATGGCGGCAATCGTCGAGTACGAAGACCTGGAGCCGGTGCTCGACGTGGTCGAGGCGCTGCGCAAGAAGCATTTCGTGCTCGACAGTCACACCCACCAGCGCGGCGACTCGGCCGCTGCATTGGCCAGTGCCCCGCACCGCATCCAGGGCACCCTGCACATCGGCGGCCAGGAACACTTCTACCTGGAGACCCAGATCAGCTCGGTGATGCCCGGTGAAGACGGCGGCATGATCGTCTACTGCTCGACGCAGAACCCCACCGAGGTGCAGAAGCTGGTGGCCGAGGTGCTCGACGTGCCGATGCACAAGATCGTCGTCGACATGCGCCGCATGGGTGGCGGTTTCGGCGGCAAGGAAACCCAGGCCGCAAGCCCCGCGTGCCTGTGCGCGGTGATCGCGCGCCTGACCGGCCAGCCGACCAAGATGCGCCTGCCGCGGGTCGAAGACATGACCATGACCGGCAAGCGCCACCCGTTCTACGTGGAATACGACGTCGGCTTCGACGACAACGGCCGCCTGCACGGGATCAATTTCGACCTGGCCGGTAACTGCGGCTACTCGCCGGACCTGTCCGGCTCGATCGTCGACCGCGCCATGTTCCACTCCGACAACGCCTACTACCTGGGCGATGCCACGGTGCATGGCCACCGCTGCAAGACCAACACCGCCTCCAACACCGCCTACCGCGGTTTCGGCGGCCCGCAGGGGATGGTCGCCATCGAGCAGGTGATGGACCATATCGCCCGTCACCTGGCCCTCGACCCGCTGGCGGTGCGCAAGGCCAACTATTACGGCAAGACCGAGCGCAACGTCACCCACTACTACCAGACCGTCGAGCACAACATGCTCGAGGAGATGACCGCAGAGCTCGAGGCCAGCAGCGACTACCATGAGCGCCGCGAGTCGATCCGCCGCTTCAACGCCAACAGCCCGGTGCTGAAGAAGGGCCTGGCGCTGACCCCGGTGAAGTTCGGCATCTCGTTCACCGCCACCTTCCTCAACCAGGCAGGTGCCTTGATCCACATCTACACCGACGGCAGTATCCACCTGAACCACGGCGGTACCGAGATGGGCCAGGGCCTGAACACCAAGGTTGCCCAGGTGGTGGCTGAAGTGTTCCAGGTGGATTTCAACCGCATCCAGATCACCGCCACCAACACCGACAAGGTGCCCAACACCTCGCCCACCGCCGCCTCCAGCGGCGCCGACCTGAACGGCAAGGCCGCGCAGAACGCTGCCGAGATCCTCAAGAAGCGCCTGACCGAGTTCGCTGCCCGGCACTACAACGTCACCGAGGAAGACGTCGAGTTCCGTAACGGCCATGTACGCGTGCGCGACCAGATCGTCAGCTTCGAGCAGTTGGTGCAGCAGGCTTACTTCGCCCAGGTATCGCTGTCGACCACCGGTTTCTACCGTACGCCGAAGATTTTCTACGACCGCAACCAGGCCCGTGGCCGCCCGTTCTACTACTTCGCCTTCGGCGCCGCCTGCGTGGAGGTCATCGTCGATACCCTCACCGGTGAATACAAGATGCTGCGCGCCGACATCCTGCATGACGTGGGCGACTCGCTGAACCCGGCCATCGACATCGGCCAGGTGGAGGGTGGTTTCGTCCAGGGCATGGGCTGGCTGACCACCGAGGAGCTGGTGTGGAACGCCAAGGGCAAGCTGATGACCAACGGCCCGGCCAGCTACAAGATCCCGGCGGTGGCCGACATGCCGATCGACATGCGCGTCAAGCTGGTGGAGAACCGCAAGAACCCCGAGGACACCGTGTTCCATTCCAAGGCCGTGGGCGAGCCGCCGTTCATGCTCGGCATCGCCGCCTGGTGCGCGATCAAGGACGCGGTGGCGAGCATCGCCGACTACCGCGTGCAACCGAACATCGACGCGCCGTCGACGCCGGAGCGGGTGTTGTGGGGTTGCGAACAGATGCGCAAGGCGGTGGCTGTGGCGCAGCCTGCCGAACAGCGACTGGAACCCGTGACGCACTGACGCCGCCGCCCCTGTAGGAGCGGCTTCAGCCGCGAAGCTGACACCGCGGTGCCTGGCAGCCGCTTCGCGGCTGATCGCGGGTGAACCCGCTCCTACAAGGACCGAGTCGTTTGATAGAGGATCTGAATCATGCACCAATGGATCAACGCCCTCGCCGACCACCAAGCCCGTGGCGAACCCTGCGTGCTGGTAACCATCATCGAGGAGCGCGGCTCCACCCCGCGCAATGCCGGCTCGAAAATGGTGGTCAGCGCCAGCGCGCTGTACGACACCATCGGCGGCGGCCACCTGGAGTTCAAGGCCCTGCACATCGCCCGGCAGATGCTCGAGGAGCACCGCAACACGCCGCACCTGGAGCGCTTCAGCCTCGGCGCCAGCCTCGGCCAGTGCTGTGGCGGCGCCACCGTGCTGCTGTTCGAGCCGATGAGTGGCGTACAGGCCGAGATCGCCGTGTTCGGCGCGGGCCATGTCGGCCGCGCTCTGGTACCCTTGCTCGCCGCGCTGCCCTGCCGGGTGCGCTGGATCGATTCGCGCGAGCAGGAGTTCCCCGCGCTCATCCCAAACGGGGTGAGCAAGATCGTCAGCGAAGAGCCGGTCGACGAAGTCGCCGACCTGCCCGCCGGCAGCTACTGCATCGTCATGACCCATAACCACCAGCTGGACCTGGAGCTGACCGCCGCGATCCTCAAGCGCAACGACTTCACCTGGTTCGGCCTGATCGGTTCGAAGACCAAGCGCGTCAAGTTCGAGCACCGCCTGCGCGAACGCGGTTTCGACGACGCGCTGATGGCGCGCATGCGCTGCCCGATGGGCCTGGCCGAGGTCAAGGGCAAGCTGCCGATCGAGATCGCCGTGTCCATCGCCGCCGAAATCATTGCCACCTACAACGCCTGCTTCGGCCAGCACGACGCTGCCGCCAATTCAGGCCCCATCGCCCAGTTGCTGCCGTCCTCGCGACGCAGCCAGACCCTTTGACGAGAGCCCCATGAGCGCAACCCGCAAAGCCTACCGAGCCGCCATCCTGCACAGCATCGCCGACCCCGCCGAGGTCGGCCTGGAGGCGTCCTGCGAATACTATGAAGACGGCCTGCTGGTGGTCGACGACGGCCGCATCAGCGCCCTGGGCCATGCCAGCGAGCTGCTGCCGACCCTCGACGCCGACATTCCGGTGCAACACTACCAGGACGCCCTGATCACCCCGGGCTTCATCGACACCCATATCCATTTCCCGCAGACCGGCATGATCGGTTCCTACGGCGAGCAGCTGCTGGACTGGCTGAACACCTACACCTTCCCCTGCGAAAAGCAGTTCGCCGACAAGGCCCATGCCGACCAGGTGGCGAAGATCTTCCTGGCCGAACTGCTGCGCAACGGCACCACCACCGCGCTGGTGTTCGGCAGCGTGCATCCCGAGTCGGTCAACGCCCTGTTCGAGGAGGCCGAGCGCCTGGACCTGCGCATGATCGCCGGCAAGGTGATGATGGACCGCAACGCTCCCGACTACCTGACCGACACCGCCGAGTCCAGCTACCGCGACAGCAAGATGCTGATCGAGCGCTGGCACGGCAAGGGCCGCCTGCACTACGCGGTCACCCCGCGCTTCGCGCCGACCAGCACGCCGGAACAGTTGAGCGTGGCCGGTCAGTTGCTCAAGGAGCACCCGGGCGTATACATGCACACCCACCTGTCGGAGAACCTCAAGGAAATCGACTGGGTCAAGGAACTGTTCCCCGAGCAGAAAGGCTACCTGGACGTCTACGACCACTTCGAACTGCTCGGCGAGCGCTCGGTGTTCGCCCATGGCGTACACCTGTGCGACGACGAATGCCAGCGCCTGGCCGAAACCGGTTCGGCCATCGCCTTCTGCCCGACCTCCAACCTGTTCCTCGGCAGCGGCCTGTTCAACCTGCCCCAGGCCGAGCGCTTCAAGGTCAACGTCGGCCTGGGCACCGATGTCGGCGCCGGCACCAGCTTCTCGCTGCTGAACACGCTGAACGAGGCGTACAAGGTGTTGCAGCTGCAAGGCGCGCGCCTGCATCCGTACAAGTCGCTGTACCTGGCCACCCTCGGCGGCGCCCGCGCTCTGCGCCTGGAAGACCGCATCGGCAGCCTGCGCCCGGGCAATGACGCCGACTTCGTGGTGCTCGACTACAAGGCCACCCCGTTGCTGGACTACCGCCTGCAGCAATCCAAGAGCATCGAGGAGACCTTGTTCGTGCTTACCACCCTGGGCGACGACCGCACCGTGCGCGAGACCTACGCCGCCGGGCATTGCGTGCACCAGCGCTAAGGCTTTTTCGCCAGGCCTCGATACAGCGCACCGCCGATCGCCGCGCCGATCAGCGGTGCCAGCCAGAACAGCCAAAGTTGCTGCAACGCCCAGCCACCGACGAACAGCGCAGGCCCGGTGCTGCGCGCCGGATTCACCGAGGTGTTGGTGACCGGGATCGAGATCAGGTGGATCAGCGTCAAGGCCAGGCCAATGGCGATCGGCGCGAACCCGGCCGGCGCCCGGGCGTCCGTGGCGCCCATGATGATCACCAGGAACATCGCGGTCATCACCACTTCGCTGACGAAGCCTGCGGCCAAGGTGTAGCCGCCGGGCGAGTGTTCGCCATAACCATTCGACGCCATGCCGTTAGCCACCTCGAAACCGGCCTTGCCGGTGGCGATGAAGTAGATCACCACCGCGGCGAGGATCGCGCCGATCACCTGGGCAATCACGTAGGGCAGCAACTCTTTTGCCGGGAATCGTCCCCCCACCACCAATCCGAACGACACGGCGGGATTGAGGTGACAACCGGAGATATGGCCGATGGCGAATGCCATGGTCAGGACGGTAAGGCCGAAAGCGAAAGCGACACCCAGGACACCGATGCCGACAGGCGAGCTGGCGGCCAGCACCGCGCTGCCGCAGCCACCCAGGACCAACCAGAAGGTGCCGACCAACTCGGCACCCATGCGCAAACCCAGGGATGAACTCATGGAACATTCCTCAAGTAATTGGACGCAACGACTGCGCAAGCCCAACTGCTTGATGAAGGTTTGCTGAGGAAAATCTAGCAGAGCTTTGACTAGGGGCCAGAAACGACCAGGGGCCGCTTCGCGCCCCATCGCCGGCAAGCCGGCTCCCACCTCGATCGCGTAGTTCTCAAGACGTGCGCTTTATCTGTGGGAGCCGGCTTGCCGGCGATGGGCCGCAAAGCGGCCCCTGGTTCATGCAGGCAAACGATCAACCCTTGGCGGTAGCCTTGGGCTTTTTCAGCAGGTGGGAGAACACCGCGTGCAGGTCGTCCGAAGCGCTCTCCTCGTCGAGGTTGAGCTTGCTGTCGATATGGTCCATGTGATGCATCATCAGGCTTACCGCCTGCTCGGCATCACGGGCCTCGATCGCATCGATCAGCTGCATGTGCTCATCGTACGAACAGTGCGAACGGTTGCCGCTTTCGTACTGGGCGATGATCAGCGAAGTTTGCGATACCAGGCTGCGCTGGAAGCTCACCAATGGCGCATTGCCAGCGGCTTCGGCCAGCTTGAGGTGGAACTCGCCGGACAGGCGGATACCGGCGCCACGGTCGCCACGGGAGAAGCTGTCACGCTCCTCGCGGACCATCTGGCGCAGTTCGTTGAGCTGTTCAAGGGTGGCGTGCTGCACGGCCAGTTCGGTGATGGCGCGCTCGACCATGCGCCGCGAGAAGAATACCTGACGTGCCTCCTCGACCGTCGGGCTGGCCACCACCGCACCGCGGTTGGGCCGCAGCAGCACCACGCTTTCGTGGGCCAGGCGCGAAAGCGCGCGACGGATGATGGTGCGGCTGACGCCGAAGATCTCGCCCAGTGCTTCCTCGCTCAACTTGGTGCCCGGTGCCAGGCGCTGCTCGAGGATCGCCTCGAAGATGTGCGCATAGACGATGTCGTCCTGGGTACCGCTGCGGCCGGCCTTGCCAGTGCGCACAGGTTTTTTCAGAGGTTGCAGCTGTTCGTTCATGGGCGCTCGAGCACAAAGGATCTGCCAGTCGGACCGTGACTGTAATACTGGTCAGCGGGGGGATGGCAAGTCCTGGAAGAAGAAAAAAGGCCAAGGTATGGCGCCATTGTACACAGGCTGACCCGTTTCTGCAGGTGACCTTTTACCTATATAGCCGTTGTACGGCAATTTGTGAGCACAAAAGATAAAACATTATTTGCATTCTTTGTACACAAAAGCATAATCCTGCGAGCAACTTCCTGACCCAAAAGTCAACAAAATGGTCGGACGTCTGCCACACCCCCTCGCGAAGCCCCCCAGTGCATGGCTCAGGATCCGGCTTCGAACAACAAGAAAGACTTGAGGAGTACTCGCTGTGGAAAGCCGCAAATCCGAAGCACCTACGCTGGATCTCGCCCCACCGCTCGAAACGGGCTGGCTGGAGCGGATTTTCAAACTCAAGCAGCATGGCAGCACCGTCCGAACCGAGCTGATCGCCGGGGTGACCACCTTCATCACCATGGCCTACATCATCTTCGTCAACCCCAACATCATGGCCGACGCCGGCATCGACCACGGCGCCGCGTTCGTCGCCACCTGCATCGCCGCCGCCCTGGGCTGCCTGCTGATGGGCCTGTACGCCAACTGGCCGGTGGGCCTGGCGCCGGGCATGGGGCTCAATGCCTTCTTCACCTACACCGTGGTCGGCACCATGGGCTACAACTGGGAAACGGCGCTGGGGGCGGTGTTCGTCTCGGGCGTGCTGTTCATGTTCCTGACCGTTTCGCGCGTGCGTGAGTGGCTGCTCAACAGCATCCCAGTGAGCCTGCGCCATGCCATGGGGGCCGGCGTCGGCCTGTTCCTCGGGCTGATCGGCCTGAAAACCGCCGGCATCATCGTCGACAGCCCGACAACCCTGGTCAAGCTGGGCTCGCTGCATGAGCCCGGCCCGCTGCTGGCGGCCGTGTGCTTCCTGCTGATCGCCATCCTCAGCTACAAGCGGGTGTTCGGCGCAATCCTGATCAGCATCATCGGCGTCACCCTGGCCGGCTGGGGCCTGGGCCTGGTCAAGTTCGGCGGGGTGGTGTCGATGCCGCCGAGCCTGGCACCGACCTGGATGGCCATGGACGTGGTCGGCGTGTTCAACGTCAGCATGATCAGCGTGGTGCTGGCGTTCCTGTTCGTGCACATGTTCGACACCGCCGGCACGCTGATGGGCGTGGCCCAGCGGGCCAACCTGGTGGCGCCGGACGGGCGTATCGAGAACTTGTCGCGGGCACTGAAGGCCGACAGCACCTCCAGCGTGTTCGGCGCGGTGGTCGGCGTGCCGCCGGTGACCAGCTACGTGGAAAGTGCCGCAGGTGTCGCTGCAGGTGGACGTACCGGCCTGACCGCCGTGGTGGTGGGGATCCTGTTCATTGCCGCAATGTTCTTCGCCCCGCTGGCCGGAATGATTCCGGCCTATGCCACCGCCGGCGCGCTGATCTACGTGGCGATGCTGATGATGGGCAGCATGGCGCATATCGAGTGGGACGAAGCCACCGACAGCATTCCGGCGATCGTCACGGTGATCATGATGCCGCTGACGTTCTCGGTGGCTGACGGCATCGCCCTTGGCTTCATCAGCTATGTGGCGCTGAAGGCGGGTACCGGCAAGTTCAAGGAGATCTCGGCCAGTTTGTGGGTGCTGTGCGCGATCTTCATTGCCAAGTTTGTATTCCTCTGACTCCGTCGCATCAAGATGGGACGCTTCGGCGTCCCATCTAAAATCTTCAAACAAGAGGCCAGAGGCGAACAGCGCGCACCCAACGCATTGCCTGCGATAAAGTATCCCTACGAAAGCTGAGCCGCAAAGAGCGTCGCTTACTCCTCGGTTCTTAGAGCAGCCAGTTTGTTAATGGGCACCATGGGCCCTTCAAATATTTTACGCACTACGGCCTTATGGAATGCACCTGCCAGAAGCACCCCGGTCCTATTTATATCCAACTTGTAGTCCTGCCCTTCGACCAAAGTCTTGCCCGGCATAAGATACAGCCCAAAATTATGATTTTTCCCTCCTCCTCTTTTCAAGTAAAAATTGGACTGCTCTTGAGTAAGAGTGAAGTAGAGTCCAGGCCCTTGAGCCTTGCTATGGACAGATCCGTCAGCCACTGAAAAGTGTGGTGATATGCCAGCCTCCAGGGAGTTAGTATTGTTTAATTCAGACGTATGAATAGCAAACAATCTGGCCCCATCGGGTACAGGCTTTGAATTAACGCCAGGCGTCCTTGAAATGGGCACTGAAGCAGCCTGCTTAGGTAGATTCGAGGAGAATCTTTTGGCAATATTCCGCACTGCGGCCAACAGATAATGACCACTTGGATCCCGAAAATTCACTGGATCTCCCTGGCAGTAACCGTATGCGTTCATACCACCACCAGCGAACGGACTCAAACTGTCCGGGCTATTGAAATTCATTAAAATCGGATTGAACGCTCTGTAACCATTGCCCAGAAGGTAATGACCCGTTTCCCTTTCCACCAGCTCGCCCGTGAACCCGAGATTAACTTGACCGAGCTTATGGTAGCCATAGGGCGCATATGCATATTTTGTGCTCATCAGACCAGATACTCAGATGCGACTTGAAGCTCAATGCTCTCAAACAACCGAAAGACAGACCACTGACAAAAATGTCAGCGGTACGCTGAACTTCACCTGAAAAGCATATTCAGCAGACGAAAAAAAGCCCGCCAGTGTGAGAGCGGGCCAAGGACCTACGAAGATTCTTCTAGCGACCAACTAGCTTCCACGATAGGTCGAATAGCTGTACGGCGAGATCAGCAGCGGCACGTGGTAGTGCTCCTGCTGCTCGTCGATGCCGAAGCGCAGCACGACCACGTCGAGGAACGCGGTGTCCGGCAGCTTCACACCCTTGGCGCGGTAGTAGTCACCGGCGCTGAACTGCAATTGATAGACGCCGGTGCGGTAATCGTCGCCCTGCAGCAGCGGCGCATCGACGCGGCCATCGCTGTTGGTCAGGGCGGTGTTCACCAGTTCCAGTTGCTGGCCTTCGACGCGGTACAGCTCGACCTTGATCGAGCTGCCCGGGCAGCCATGCGCGGCGTCCAGTACGTGTGTGGTCAAACGTCCCATTTGCTTGTCGCCTCTTGTCGTCTACGTGGGCAAAAAATACACGGCAACAGGCTGGCACCGTGCGGGAATGCAGCCATTAAGACAGTTTAGCGACGGATTGTACACAATTTTTTCTGCATCCCAGGTCAAGACTCCTAGAACACTCCATCAGTCGCAAAGACACGCCCGATGCCGACCCTCACGGCATTAGCTGACCAATCAGGCAGGTTTCTTGCAAGCCATTCTCAGGCGACAAATGGGAAGAAATGCGGAAAAACAGGCTTACAAAGTATTTAAGAAGTTGTATACAATCAGCCCATCCGGTGGTGCGACATCCCGACGCGGCCCGCCCACCACCCGCACATACGTACAAGAAGGAAGACTGCAGTGAGCGCTGACTACCCTCGCGACCTGATCGGTTACGGCAACAACCCACCTCATCCGCAATGGCCGGGGAATGCCCGCATTGCGCTGTCCTTCGTGCTCAACTACGAAGAAGGTGGCGAGCGCAACATCCTGCATGGCGACAAAGAGTCCGAAGCGTTCCTTTCCGAAATGGTCGCCGCCCAGCCGCTGCAGGGCGCGCGCAACATGAGCATGGAGTCGCTCTACGAATATGGCAGCCGCGCCGGGGTATGGCGCCTGCTCAAGCTGTTCAAGGACAGCGGCGTGCCGCTGACCATCTTCGCCGTGGCCATGGCCGCCCAGCGCCACCCCGACGTGATCCGCGCCATGGTCGAGGCCGGCCACGAGATCTGCAGCCACGGCTACCGCTGGATCGACTACCAGTACATGGATGAAGCGCAAGAGCGCGAGCACATGCTCGAAGCCATCCGCATCCTCACCGAGCTTACCGGCGAACGCCCGCAAGGCTGGTACACCGGCCGCACCGGCCCGAACACCCGGCGCCTGGTCATGGAGGAAGGCGGCTTCCTCTACGACAGCGACACCTACGACGACGACCTGCCCTACTGGGAGCCGAACAACCCGACCGGCAAGCCGCACCTGGTGATCCCCTACACCCTCGACACCAACGACATGCGCTTTACCCAGGTGCAGGGCTTCAACTGCGGCGAGCAGTTCTTCCAGTACCTGAAGGACGCCTTCGACGTGCTCTACGAGGAAGGCGCCGAGGCACCGAAGATGCTCTCCATCGGCCTGCACTGCCGCCTGGTCGGCCGCCCGGCGCGCCTGGCCGCGCTCAAGCGCTTCGTCGACTACGCCAAGAGCCACGAGCAGGTCTGGTTCGCCCGGCGCGTGGACATCGCCCGCCACTGGCACGCCACCCACCCGTACAAGAAAGAGAACGCCTGATGACTGCCTTCAAGACCCTCAAGCCCTCCACCCTGGACCGCGCCGCCTTCGTCGCGGCCTTCGCCGACATCTACGAGCACTCGCCGTGGGTCGCCGAGAAAGCCTACGACCTGGGGCAACTGGCCGAGCTGGACGAGATCGAGGCACTGCATCAACGCATGAGCGACATCCTGCTCAGCGCCAGCCATGCCGAGCAACTGGCACTGATCAACGCCCACCCGGACTTGGCCGGCAAGGCCGCCATCCAGGGCGAGCTGACCGAATCGAGCACCAACGAACAGGCCGGCGCCGGCATCCACCAATGCACCGCCGAAGAGTTCGCCCGCTTCACCGAGCTCAACGACGCCTACAAGGCCAAGTTCCAGTTCCCGTTCATCATGGCGGTCAAGGGCAGCAACCGGCACCAGATCCTCGCCGCCTTCGAAAAACGCATCCACAACGACACGGATGCCGAGTTCAAGGAAGCCCTGGCGCAGATCAACCTGATCGCCCTGTTCCGCCTGCTGCAGCTGTAAGGCACTGGCAGCGCCCTGGCCCGAGTGCGTGACGCGTCCGCACCCAGGGCCCCGGCCCGCCAGGCCACCAAAATCCAGAACAACGAATAGAAGAGATAACCGCATGCGCACCCTGATGATCGAGCCCCTGACCAAAGAAGCCTTCGCCCCCTTCGGAGACGTGATCGAAACCGACGGCAGCGACCACTTCATGATCAACAACGGCTCGACCATGCGCTTCCACAAGCTCGCCACGGTCGAGACCGCCGAGCCCGAAGACAAGGCGATCATCAGCATCTTCCGCGCCGACGCGCTGGAGATGCCGCTGACCGTACGCATGCTGGAACGCCATCCGCTGGGCAGCCAGGCTTTCATCCCGCTGCTCGGCAACCCCTTTCTGATCGTGGTCGCGCCACTTGGCGATGCACCTGTATCAGGCTTGGTCCGCGCCTTCCGCAGTAATGGCAGGCAGGGCATCAATTACCATCGCGGCGTCTGGCACCACCCGGTGCTGACGATCGAAAAGCGGGATGACTTCCTGGTGGTTGATCGCAGTGGTTCCGGCAACAACTGCGATGAGCATTACTTCCCCGAGGAACAGATGTTGATCCTCAATCCCCACCAATAAGAAAGGGTCGGTCATCGATAAGGTGACTGGCGAGAGGTAAATACTGTGGAAGCACACCTTCACGAATGGCTGAACCTGAGCATTCGCTGGGTTCACATGATCACCGGCGTGGCCTGGATCGGTGCATCGTTCTACTTCGTCTGGCTGGAGAACCACCTGAACCGCAGCAACCCGCGCGATGGGTTGTCGGGTGACCTTTGGGCCATCCACGGTGGTGGCATCTACCACCTGGAAAAATACAAGCTGGCCCCGCCGAAGATGCCCGAGAACCTGCACTGGTTCAAATGGGAAGCCTACTTCACCTGGATGTCCGGGATCGCCCTGCTGTGCGTGGTGTTCTACTGGAACCCGACCCTGTACCTGCTGGCACCCGGCAGCACCCTCAGCGGTGCCGAAGGCGTGGCCATCGGTATCGGCTCGCTGATCGCCGGCTGGTTCATCTACGACTTCCTCTGCGACTCGCCCCTGGGCAAGAAGCCGGCGCTGCTCGGTGCCGTGCTGTTCGTGCTGATCATCGCCGCCTGCTGGGGCTTCAGCCTGGTGTTCAGCGGCCGTGGCGCGTACCTGCACACCGGCGCGATCATCGGCACCATCATGGTCGGTAACGTGTTCCGCATCATCATGCCGGCGCAGCGCCAGCTGGTGGCGGCCATCGAGAACAACCAGACCCCCGACCCGGTCCTGCCGGCCAAGGGCCTGCTGCGCTCGCGCCACAACAACTACTTCACCCTGCCGGTGCTGTTCATCATGATCAGCAACCACTTCCCGAGCACCTACGGCAGCCAGTACAACTGGCTGATCCTGGCCGGGATCGCGGTGGCCGCGGTATTGATCCGTCACTACTTCAACACCCGCCACGACAGCAACAAGTACGCCTGGACCCTGCCAGTCGGCGCCCTGGCGATGATCTGCCTGGCCTACGTGACCGGCCCGAAACCGCTGCCGAGCGCACCTGAGCAGGCCGCCGCCAAGGTCGAGTACCAACCGCTGCCGGCCACCGCCGTGGGCGGTAAGACCGCCGCCGAACTGCGCGCCGAGGAAGCCGCCAAACCTGCGGCCCCCGCCGAGGCTCCGGCCCAGGCCACAGCCCAGGCTGGCGGTGAAACCTTCGACAAGATCCACACCGTCATCCAGGAACGCTGCACCGTGTGCCACTCGGCCAAGCCGACCAGCCCGCTGTTCAGCGCCGCACCTGGCGGCGTGATGTTCGACACCCCGCAGCAGATCCAGGCCCAGGCCGCGCGCATCCAGGCGCAGGCCGTCGCCAGCCAGATCATGCCGCTGGGCAACATCACCCAGATGACCGTCGAGGAACGCAAGCTGGTCGGCGACTGGATCGCCAAAGGCGCGCAGGTCAACTGAGACACCCCGCGACTGCGTGGGAGCGGGCTTGCCCCGCGATGAGGCCGGTACTCCCGGCCTCGCTACAAGCTCTACGTAACAAGCAAGCATCGAGCGTTCGGCTTCACGCGGGAACCCCAGCCTCCTTTACCGGAGACTGCCACGTGAAGCCGCCCGCTTGGATCCGAGAATAAAAACAAAACTCGAGGTGCTGCATGTCCGAGTCACCCAAGGCGTACATCCCTGTTGCGCCGCCACGACAGCCCCTGCCCTTGTTCCAGCTGATCCTGGTGGGTCTGCAACACGTTCTGCTGATGTACGGCGGCGCCATCGCGGTGCCGCTGATCATCGGCCAGGCGGCGGGCCTGTCCCGCGAAGAAGTCGCCTTCCTGATCAACGCCGACCTGCTGGTCGCCGGCGTTGCCACCATCATCCAATCCTTCGGTATCGGCCCAGTCGGCATTCGCATGCCGGTCATGATGGGCGCCAGCTTCGCCGCCGTCGGCAGCATGGTGGCCATGGCCGGCATGCCCGGTGTCGGCCTGCAAGGGATCTTCGGCGCGACCATCGCCGCCGGCTTCTTCGGCATGCTGATCGCGCCGTTCATGTCCAAGGTCGTGCGTTTCTTCCCGCCGCTGGTGACCGGCACGGTCATCACCTCCATCGGCCTGTCGCTGTTCCCGGTGGCGGTCAACTGGGCCGGCGGCGGCCATGACGCCGAAGCCTTCGGCGCGCCGATCTACCTGATGGTCGCCGGCCTGGTGCTGGCGGTGATCCTGCTGATCAACCGCTTCATGCGCGGGTTCTGGGTCAACGTGTCGGTACTGGTGGGCATGGGCCTGGGCTACGTGCTCGCCGGATCCATCGGCATGGTCGACCTGTCGGGCCTGAGCGAGGCGCCGTGGCTGCAGGTGGTCACCCCTCTGCACTTCGGCATGCCGACCTTCAGCCTGGCGCCGATCCTGTCGATGTGCCTGGTGGTGGTGATCATCTTCGTCGAGTCCACGGGCATGTTCCTCGCCCTGGGCAAGGTGACCGACCGTGAAGTAACGCCGGGCATGCTGCGTCGCGGCCTGCTGTGCGATGCCGGCGCGTCGTTCATCGCCGGCTTCTTCAACACCTTCACCCACTCCTCGTTCGCCCAGAACATCGGCCTGGTGCAGATGACCGGGGTACGCTGCCGCTACGTCACGGTGATGGCCGGCGCGCTGTTGATCCTGCTCAGCCTGCTGCCCAAGGCGGCCTTCCTGATCGCCTCGATCCCGCCCGCGGTACTGGGCGGCGCGTCCATCGCCATGTTCGGCATGGTCACCGCCACCGGGATCAAGATCCTCCAGGAGGCGGACATCTCCGACCGACGCAACCAGCTGCTGGTCGCCGTCAGCGTCGGCTTTGGCCTGATCCCGGTGGTGCGCCCGGAGTTCTTCGCGCAGATGCCGCAGTGGATGGAACCGATCACCCACAGTGGTATCGCCATGGCCACCCTCAGCGCCCTGGTGCTGAACCTGCTGTTCAACATCCTCGGCGGCGCCGACCGCGCCGCGCATAACGATGCCTGTCACCAGCATTGAGTGACCAGGGGCGGCGCCGTCCTGGCCGCCCCGCTTCAACCCTGTGGTAACGCAGTACCGTCGGCCCGCCGGAATGGGCCGTCCGGGGCGCCTGCGCGCCGAAAAAGCCCTTACAAAAACAATAAGTCCGGGAATCACAACATGAAGCGCATCACCACCTCCGTCCTGCTGGGCAGCAGCCTGCTGGCCACCCTTCCCGCCCATGCCGGCGAATGGCTGCAGTGGCACGGCGAAAGCCTGTCCTACCTCTACGGCAAGGACTTCAAGGTCAACCCCGACATCCAGCAGACCATCACCTTCGAACACGCCAACAAGTGGAAGTACGGCGACACCTTCCTGTTCGTCGACAAGATCTTCTACAACGGCAAGGCCGACCCCGGCAAAGGCGTGACCACCTACTACGGTGAGTTCAGCCCGCGCCTGTCGTTCGGCAAGATCTTCGAGCGCAACCTGGCCTTCGGCCCGGTCAAGGACGTGCTGCTGGCCATGACCTACGAGCGTGGCGAGGGCGACAACGAGGCCTACCTGATCGGCCCCGGCTTCGACCTGAACGTGCCCGGCTTCAACTATTTCACCCTGAACTTCTACCTGCGCAACACCGAAGGCAGCCGCCCCGGCGACAACGTCTGGCAGATAACCCCGGCCTGGTCCTACACCATCCCGGTGGGCAAGTCCGACATCCTGATCGACGGCTACATCGACTGGGTGGTCGACAACGACCAGACCCGCCGCGGCACCTACCACGCCAACCTGCAGTTCAACCCACAGGTCAAATATGACCTGGGCAAGGCCCTGAACCTGGGCGCCAAGCAGCTCTATGTCGGTTTCGAATACAGCTACTGGAAGGACAAGTACGGCATCGACAGCCGTGGCAACGTGGACAGCAACCAGAGCGTCGCCAGCGCCCTGGTGAAGGTGCATTTCTAAGCGAAGGGGCCTACGCCCCACGGTGTGACACCGTGCTCCAGGACGGAGCACTTGAGGCCCGGCGCGCAAGTGAGTAATCTGCGCGCCCCCTCGATCGGGGCGGGAAGGATCCCGCCCGCGTTTGCTGACCGCTCAGTCAATGTTTCCGGGCGGTTGGCCAACGTGTTGCCAGTGTGAAATGACCATTTCATCCGTTCAGAAAGACGTCGAGCAGGATGGTTGTGCCCAACGAGGAAAAGTTGGCGCAGCTCTTGCCAAACAGCTGTGGCCAATCGAAAAAAGCTGACCCAAAAGACAAGAACAGCGCCCGAGCGCTGACAACAGATCCAATAAAGGGAGCGACACACGCAATGCGTACCATCAATAGCCTGATCCTCGCCGGCGGCCTGCTGGCCTGCGGCGCCAGCCAAGCCGGTGACCTGCTGCAATGGCAGAACAACAGCCTGACCTACCTGTGGGGCAAGAACTTCAAGGTCAACCCCGAGATCCAGCAGACCGTGACCTTCGAGCACGCCGATGCGTGGAAGTACGGCGACAACTTCTTCTTCTTCGACAAGATCTTCTACCAGGGCAAGAAGGACGCCAGCAACGGCCCGAACACCTACTACGGCGAGTTCAGCCCACGCCTGTCGTTCGGCAAGATTTTCGACCAGAAGCTCGAGTTCGGCCCGGTCAAGGACGTGCTGCTGGCCATGACCTACGAGTTCGGCGAGGGTGACACCGAGTCCTACCTGATCGGCCCCGGCTTCGACCTGGCGATCCCAGGCTTCGACTACTTCCAGCTGAACTTCTACCAGCGCACCACCGACGGCAGCCGCCCAGGCGACAACGTCTGGCAGATCACCCCGGTGTGGTCCTACACCATCCCCGTGGGTTCGTCCGACATTCTCATCGACGGCTTCATGGACTGGGTGGTGGACAACGACGAGAACCGTCGCGGCACCTACCAGGCGAACCTGCACTTCAACCCGCAGGTCAAGTACGACCTGGGCAAAGCGCTGCACCTGGGCGAGAAGCAGTTGTACGTGGGTATCGAGTACGACTACTGGAAGAACAAGTACGGCATCAAAGACAGCGATGCCTTCACTACCGATCAGAACACCATGAGTTTCCTGGTCAAGGTTCACTTCTGATCCGAGTGTAAGCCGGCCCCCACAGTGATCGACCTATTTCTGTGGGAGCCGGCTTGCCGGCGAACCGGGGCAAGCCCCGGCCTGGCGCCTCAGTTCGCGGGTCTCAGCGCCCGCCAGAACTTGCCCACGACAGCAACCAGCGCCAGCACCACAGCCCCCGCAATCACCCCCGCCACACCATTGAGCAGTGCCCCGGTCAACGCCCCGCCCCGTCCTTCGCTGAACGCCTCGATGGCGTGATGCAGCGGCGCGATGCCATGCACCAGGATGCCGCCACCGACCAGGAACATCGCCGCGGTGCCGATCACCGACAGGCTCTTCATCATGTACGGCGCGGCGCGCAGGATGCCGTTGCCCACCGCCTGGCTCAGCGCCGAGGCTTTCTTGGTCATCCACAGCCCCAGGTCATCGAGCTTGACGATGCCTGCCACCAGGCCATAGACACCAATGGTCATCACCAGCGCGATCCCCGACAGCACGATGATCTGCTGGCTCAGCGGCGCATCGGCCACGGTACCCAGGGTGATGGCGATGATCTCGGCGGAGAGGATGAAGTCGGTGCGTACCGCGCCCTTGATCTTGCTCTTCTCAAAGGCCACCAGGTCGACCTGCTCGTCCGCCACGGCCGCCTTGCGCGCCTCGTGCTGCGCGTCGTCCTCGGCCTTGCTATGCAGGAACTTGTGCGCCAGCTTCTCGAAGCCCTCGAAGCACAGGTAGGCGCCACCGACCATCAGCAGCGGAATCACCGCCCAGGGAATGAACGCGCTGATCAGCAGCGCCGCCGGCACCAGGATCGCCTTGTTCACCAGCGAACCCTTGGCCACCGCCCACACCACCGGGATCTCGCGTTCGGCGCGCACACCGGTGACCTGCTGGGCATTGAGCGCCAGGTCGTCGCCCAGCACCCCGGCGGTCTTCTTCGCCGCGACCTTGGTCATCAACGAGACATCGTCGAGGACCGTGGCGATATCGTCGATCAGTACCAGTAAGCTGCTTCCTGCCATGTCAAAATGTTTCCAGTAGGTTCGAATGGCCGGGATTCTAGCCCAAAGACGCTGCCTTGAGCGCCCGTCCGAGCGGGTGCTACCATGCCGGACCCCTCTTGGAGGGGCCAGACCCGAGGAAGATTCCCGACAATGAGCACCATTCGCGAGCGCAACAAGGAACTGATCCTGCGCGCAGCCAGTGAAGAATTCGCCGACAAGGGCTTCGCCGCCACCAAGACCAGCGATATCGCGGCCAAGGCCGGCCTGCCCAAGCCGAACGTGTACTACTACTTCAAGTCGAAGGAAAACCTCTACCGCGAGGTGCTCGAGAGCATCATCGCGCCGATCATGCAGGCCTCGACGCCGTTCAACGCCGACGGTGATCCGAAAGAGGTGCTCAGCGCGTACATCCGCTCGAAGATCCGCATCTCCCGCGACCTGCCCCACGCCTCCAAGGTGTTCGCCAGCGAGATCATGCATGGCGCGCCGCACCTGTCGCCGCGCCAGGTCGAGCAGCTCAACGAGCAGGCCCGCCACAACATCGAGTGCATCCAGCGCTGGATCGAACGCGGCCAGATCGCCCACGTCGACCCGCACCACCTGATGTTCAGCATCTGGGCGGCGACGCAAACCTATGCGGATTTCGACTGGCAGATCGCCGTGGTGACCGGCAAGGCCAAACTGGCCGACAGTGACTATGACGCGGCGGCGGAGACCATCATTCGCCTGGTGCTGAAGGGCTGCGAGCCCGAGGCAGCCTGACAGGGCCAATGGGGCTGCTGCGCAGCCCTTATCGCCGGCAAGCCGGCTCCCACAGGCCCTGCACAATTCCTGTGGGAGCCGGCTTGTCGTGGCGACGAACCGCGGCGATGGGCCGCACAGCGGCCCCAGAGAAACTGAACCTTAAGCCGCCACCCCGGCATCCGCCGTCAGCCCCACCTCTTCGATCGCACTGATCGCGCACTGCTCGTCGATATCCGACGTATCGCCGCTGATCCCCACCGCCCCCAGCACCTTGCCCTCCTGATCACGGATCAGCACGCCCCCTGGCACCGGCACCACCGGTCGCTCGCCGAGCCCGTTCAAAGCCGCGTAGAAGGCGGGGCGCTGCTGCGAGTCCAGCGCCAGCAGGCGCGAACCCTTGCCCAGCGCCACCGCGCCCCAGGCCTTGCCGATGGCCACCTCGGGGCGCAGCAGGCTGGCACCGTCCTCGCGCTGCAACGCCAGCAAGTGCCCGCCGGCGTCGAGCACCGCCACGGTCAAGGGCGCGGCGTTGATCTTGCGCCCTGCGGCCAACGCGGCATTTACCACGCCCACGGCCTGTTTAAGGGTCAATGCGTTCATGAAAAGGTCCTCTTCTTGTTGTGAGAAGCCCTGAGGGCAGTTGAAAACCAATAGACAAGATAGAACACAACAAAGGCACTGTTTGTATACAATTTTCTGATCCAATGTGTCTCACTGCGACGAAATGCCGCCCTTTTTTGCCATGACCAGCAAGTCAAAGCCGCCGACGAAAATGGATTGACCTTTTGCGCCGACCATGAATACACTCTGTCGCAACGCAAGTTGTATACAATTACAAAATCGATGAGGCACAAACCATGAGCAAAATGAGAGCAATCGATGCAGCCGTTCTGGTCATGCGCCGTGAAGGTGTAGATACCGCGTTCGGCATTCCCGGCGCCGCGATCAACCCGCTGTACTCGGCCCTGAAAAAAGTCGGTGGCATCGATCACGTCCTCGCTCGCCACGTCGAAGGCGCCTCGCACATGGCCGAGGGCTACACCCGCGCCAACCCGGGCAACATCGGCGTGTGCATCGGCACCTCCGGCCCCGCCGGCACCGACATGGTCACCGGCCTGTACAGCGCCTCGGCCGACTCCATCCCGATCCTCTGCATCACCGGCCAGGCCCCGCGTGCCCGCCTGCACAAGGAAGACTTCCAGGCCGTCGACATCACCAGCATCGTCAAGCCGGTGACCAAGTGGGCGACCACCGTCCTCGAGCCAGGCCAAGTGCCGTACGCCTTCCAGAAAGCCTTCTATGAAATGCGCACCGGCCGCCCAGGCCCGGTGCTGATCGACCTGCCGTTCGACGTGCAGATGGCCGAGATCGAGTTCGACATCGATGCCTACGAGCCACTGGCGATCAACAAGCCAGCCGCCACCCGCGTACAGGCCGAAAAAGCCCTGGCCCTGCTCAATGACGCCGAACGCCCGCTGCTGGTAGCCGGCGGCGGCATCATCAACGCCGACGCCAGCGACAAGCTGGTCGAGTTCGCCGAACTGACCGGCGTACCGGTAGTGCCAACCCTGATGGGCTGGGGCACCATCCCGGACGATCACGAATTGATGGTCGGCATGGTCGGCCTGCAGACCTCGCACCGCTACGGCAACGCGACCATGCTCAAGTCCGACCTGGTGTTCGGTATCGGCAACCGCTGGGCCAACCGCCACACCGGCTCTGTCGACGTCTACACCGAAGGCCGCAAGTTCGTGCACGTGGACATCGAACCGACCCAGATCGGCCGTGTGTTCACCCCGGACTTGGGTATCGTCTCGGACGCCGGCAAGGCCCTGGACGTGTTCCTCGAAGTGGCCCGCGAATGGAAAGCCGCAGGCAAGCTCAAGTGCCGCAAGGCCTGGCTGGAAGACTGCCAGGAACGCAAGGCTACCCTGCAGCGCAAGACCAACTTCGACAACGTCCCGGTCAAACCGCAGCGCGTGTACCAGGAAATGAACGAAGTGTTCGGCAAGGACACCACCTACGTCAGCACCATCGGCCTGTCGCAGATCGCCGGCGCGCAGTTCCTGCACGTGTACAAGCCACGCCACTGGATCAACTGCGGCCAGGCCGGCCCGCTGGGCTGGACCATCCCTGCCGCGCTCGGCGTGGTCAAGGCCGACCCGAAACGTAAGGTGGTCGCGCTGTCCGGTGACTACGACTTCCAGTTCATGATCGAAGAGCTGGCGGTGGGCGCGCAGTTCAACCTGCCATACGTCCACGTGCTGGTGAACAACGCCTACCTCGGCCTGATCCGACAGGCGCAGCGTGGTTTCGACATGGATTACTGTGTACAACTGGCGTTCGAGAACATCAATTCCACCGACGCCGCCACCTACGGTGTCGACCACGTCGCCGTGGTCGAGGGCCTGGGCTGCAAGGCCATCCGCGTGTTCCAACCGGCCGAGATCGCCCCTGCCCTGCTCAAGGCGCAGAAGATGGCCGAAGAGTTCCGCGTGCCGGTGGTGGTCGAAGTGATTCTCGAGCGTGTGACCAACATTTCCATGGGCACCGAGATCAACGCGGTCAACGAGTTCGAAGACCTCGCCCTGGTCGGCAACGACGCGCCGACCGCCATCTCGCTGCTGGACTGATCGCCTGACGCCCCCGCGCCGCGCGCGGGGGCAATCAACGCAAGGAGACGACTTATGCCTCGCTTCGCCGCCAACCTGTCCATGCTGTTCACCGAACAGGACTTCCTGGCTCGCTTCAAGGCCGCCGCCGACGCTGGTTTCAGCGGCGTCGAATACCTCTTCCCGTACGATTTCAGCGCCGCCGAGATCAAGCAGCAGCTCGACGCCCATGGCCTGACCCAGGTGCTGTTCAACCTGCCGGCCGGCGACTGGTCGAAAGGTGAGCGCGGCATCACCTGCCACCCCGACCGCGTCGAAGAGTTCCGCGCCGGTGTCGACAAGGCCATCGAGTACGCCAAGGTGCTGGGCAACACCCAGGTCAACGCCCTGGCCGGCATCCGCCCGCAAGGCCCTGACTGCGCCACCGTGCGCAAGACCTTCGTGGAAAACCTGCGCTACGCCGCCGACAAGCTCAAGGCCGCCGGCATCCGCCTGGTCATGGAAATGATCAACACCCGCGACATCCCGGGCTTCTACCTGAACACCACGAAACAGGCCCTGGAAATCCAGGCCGAGGTGGGCAGCGACAACCTGTTCCTGCAGTACGACATCTACCACATGCAGATCATGGAAGGTGACCTGGCGCGCACCCTGGAAACCAACCTGAAGCTGATCAACCACGTGCAGCTGGCCGACAACCCGGGCCGCCACGAGCCGGGCACCGGCGAGATCAACTACCGCTTCCTGTTCGAGCACCTGGACCGCATCGGCTACCAGGGCTGGGTGGGCGCGGAGTACAAGCCCAAGACCACCACCGAGGCGGGCCTGGGCTGGCTCAAAACTCACAACGCGATCTAAGGATTCGCTCGAAGGGGCTGCCCTGATTGGCCCCTGTGGGAGCTGGCTTGCCAGCGACAGCGTCAACACGGCCAACATCGTTTGCAGATCGATCGCAATCGCTGGCAAGCCAGCTCCCACAAGGTTCGCACCGCCTGCTCCATCGAGATTCAACAATTACAACGAGGTAATCTCTCATGGCTAAAATCGGTTTCATCGGCACCGGCATCATGGGCAACCCCATGGCCCAGAACCTGCAAAAAGCAGGTCACAGCATCTTCGTTTCGACCCACCACGACGCAGCGCCGGCCAACCTGATCGCCGCTGGCGGCGTGGCCCTGGCCAACCCGAAGGAAGTGGCCCAGGAAGCTGAATTCATCATCGTCATGGTGCCCGACACCCCACAGGTCGAAAGCGTGCTGTTCGGTGAAAACGGCGTCGCCGAAGGCGTGGGCCCGAACAAGGTGGTGATCGACATGAGCTCGATCTCGCCTACCGCCACCAAAGCCTTCGCCGAGAAGATCAAGGCCACCGGCGCCGCCTACCTGGACGCCCCGGTGTCCGGCGGCGAAGTCGGTGCCAAGGCCGCGACCCTGAGCATCATGGTCGGCGGTTGCCCGAAAGCCTTCGAGCGCGCCCTGCCGCTGTTCGAAGCCATGGGCAAGAACATCACCCGCGTCGGCGGCAACGGCGACGGCCAGACCGCCAAGGTGGCCAACCAGATCATCGTCGCCCTGAACATCCAGGCCGTTGCCGAAGCCCTGCTGTTCGCCGCCAAGAACGGCGCCGACCCGGCCAAGGTGCGTGAAGCACTGATGGGCGGCTTCGCCTCCTCGAAGATCCTCGAAGTGCATGCCGAGCGCATGATCAAAGGCACCTTCGACCCAGGCTTCCGCATCAACCTGCACCAGAAGGACCTGAACCTGGCCCTGCAAGGCGCCAAGGAGCTGGGTATCAACCTGCCCAACACCTCCAATGCCCAGCAAGTGTTCAACACCTGCCAGGCCCTGGGCGGCGGCAACTGGGACCACTCGGCGCTGATCAAGGGCCTGGAGCACATGGCCAACTTCTCGATCCGCGACGACAAGTGATTTGAATCCGGGGGCTGCTGCGCAGCCCTTTCGCCGGCAAGCCGGCTCCCACAGGGACCGCACCGTCCCATGATCCAGCGCTGTACCTGTGGGAGCCGGCTTGCCGGCGATGAATCCAACACCGTTCTCCTGCAACCACAGGTCGAAGGGTGACCCCGAGCAACACCCGCCCCTGGTTCGGCCTGCACGGAGGCAGTTCCAGGGGCGTTTTCGATTTTGCAGAACAACAAGAATCTGGGAGCCTGCCATGTCGGTCGATCCACAAAAATTCCTGCGCGAGCTGTTCGACACAGCCATCGCCGCCGCCCACCCCCGTCAGGTCCTCGAACCCCACCTGCCCGCCGACCGTAGCGGCAGGGTCATTGTCATCGGCGCCGGCAAGGCCGCCGCCGCCATGGCCGAAGTGGTCGAGAAAAGCTGGCAAGGCGAGGTCTCGGGCCTGGTCGTGACCCGCTACGGCCACGGCGCCAGCTGCCAGAAGATCGAGGTGGTCGAAGCCGCCCACCCGGTCCCTGATGCCGCCGGCCTGGCCGTGGCCAAGCGCGTGCTCGCGCTGGTCAGCAACCTCAGCGAAGACGACCGCGTCATCTTCCTGCTCTCCGGCGGCGGTTCCGCCCTGCTGGCCCTGCCCGCCGAAGGCCTGACCCTGGCCGACAAGCAGCAGATCAACAAAGCCCTGCTGAAATCCGGCGCCACCATCGGCGAGATGAACTGCGTGCGCAAGCACCTCTCGGCGATCAAGGGCGGGCGCCTGGCCAAGGCCTGCTGGCCGGCCACCGTCTACACCTACGCGATTTCCGATGTACCGGGCGACCTGGCCACGGTCATCGCCTCCGGCCCTACCGTGGCCGACCCCAGCACCTCGGCCGACGCCCTGGCGATCCTCAAGCGCTACAACATCGAAGCGCCCAAGGCCGTCATCGACTGGCTCAACAATCCGGCATCGGAAACCGTCAAGGCCGACGACCCGACCCTTTCGCGCAGCCACTTCCAGCTGATCGCCCGGCCCCAGCAATCGCTCGAGGCCGCCGCGGTGAAAGCCCGCCAGGCCGGCTTCAGCCCGCTGATCCTCGGCGACCTGGAAGGCGAGTCGCGCGAGGTGGCCAAGGTGCATGCCGGCATCGCCCGCCAGGTCGTCCTGCACGGCCAGCCGCTGAAGGCGCCCTGCGTGATCCTCTCCGGCGGCGAGACCACCGTCACCGTGCGTGGCAATGGCCGTGGCGGGCGCAACGCCGAGTTCCTGCTCAGCCTTACCGAAAGCCTCAAGGGCCTACCGGGGGTGTACGCATTGGCCGGTGATACCGACGGCATCGACGGCTCCGAGGACAACGCCGGCGCCTTCATGACCCCGGACAGCCACGCCCGCGCCGAGGCCCTGGGCCTTTCGGCCAGCGATGAGCTGGACAACAACAACGGCTATGGCTACTTCGCCGCGCTCGACGCGCTGATCGTCACCGAGCCGACCCGCACCAACGTCAACGACTTCCGCGCCATCCTGATCCTCGAGACCGACCCCTCATGACGCCTGATAAAAAAGTAAAAATCCTCGCCACCCTCGGGCCTGCGATCAAGGGCATCGATGACATCCGCCAGCTGGTCGAGGCCGGGGTGAACATCTTCCGCCTCAACTTCAGCCACGGCGAACACGCCGACCACGCCCTGCGCTACCAGTGGATCCGCGAAGTCGAGCAGCAGCTCAACTACCCGCTGGGCATCCTCATGGACCTGCAGGGGCCGAAGCTGCGCGTCGGCCGCTTTGCCGACGGCAAGGTGCAACTGCAACGCGGCCAGGCCCTGCGCCTGGACCTGGACAAGACCCCGGGCGACAGCCGCCGCGTGAACCTGCCACACCCAGAGATCATCGCCGCGCTGGAGCCCGGCATGGACCTGCTGCTCGATGACGGCAAGCTGCGCCTGCGGGTGACCGCCAAGCACAGCGACGCCATCGACACCGAAGTGCTGGCCGGCGGCGAGCTGTCCGATCGCAAGGGCGTCAACGTACCGCAAGCCGTGCTCGAGCTCTCCCCGCTCACCGAGAAGGACCGCCGCGACCTCACCTTCGGCCTCGAGCTGGGCGTGGACTGGGTGGCCCTGTCGTTCGTGCAGCGCCCGCAGGACATCCTCGAAGCACGCGAGCTGATCGGCGACCGCGCCTACCTGATGGCCAAGATCGAGAAGCCCTCGGCGGTCGAGCAGCTGCAGGCCATCGCCGAGCTGTCCGACGCGATCATGGTCGCCCGTGGCGACCTGGGCGTGGAAGTGCCGGCCGAGAGCGTGCCGCAGATCCAGAAGGGCATCATCAATACCTGCCGCCAGCTGGGCAAACCGGTGGTGGTGGCCACGCAGATGCTCGAATCCATGCGCTTCTCCCCAGCCCCGACCCGCGCCGAGGTCACCGATGTGGCCAACGCCGTGGCCGAAGGCGCCGACGCGGTGATGCTGTCGGCCGAGACCGCCTCGGGCGACTACCCGCTGGAAGCGGTGCAGATGATGAGCAAGATCATCCGCCAGGTGGAGAACGGCCCGGACTACCAGGCCCAGCTCGACGTTGGCCGGCCCAAGGCCGAAGCTACGGTGTCCGATGCCATCAGCTGCGCGATCCGCCGCATCAGCGGCATCCTGCCGGTGGCGGTGCTGGTCAACTACAGCGAGTCGGGGAACTCCACCCTGCGCGCCGCCCGCGAGCGGCCACGGGCGCCGATCCTCAACCTGACGCCGAACCTGAACACCGCCCGCCGCCTGAGCGTGGCCTGGGGCGTGCACTCGGTGGTCAACGACCGCCTGCGCCAGGTCGACGAGGTGGTCTCCACGGCGCTGGAAATCGCCCAGGCCCAAGGCATGGCCAGCCGTGGCGACACGCTGCTGATCACCGCCGGTGTGCCTTTCGGCAAGCCGGGTTCGACTAATACGCTGCGGATCGAGACCCTAGTCTGAGATCGCCGGGGGCGCTGTGCGCCCCTTTTCGCCGGCAAGCCGGCTCCCACAGGAATCATGCATGCCTTTGTGGGAGCCGGCTTGCCGGCGAAAGGAGGGCAAAGCCCTCCCCAGTACGAAGCTTGCGGAAAACCGAGGCCCGAAGAGGCCCACCGCTCCCCACTCACCTTACCGACTGCCCATGTACACCAAGAATTTCGTCAACCCGTGCCCTGACTGGGCCACGGCCTTGCTCAACGGCTTCAGCCAGGTGCTGCTGCTGCGCAATCCCCTGTGCGGCCTGTGCTGCCTGCTGGCCATCCTGCTGACCGCGCCGAACCTGGTCGGCGGCGCCCTGCTCGGCGCCCTGGCCGGCCTGCTTACCGCCCAACGCCGCGGCTACGACCGCGCCGACCGCCAGGCCGGGCTGTACTGCTACAACGGCGTGCTGATCGGCATCCTGATCAGCGCCGTGCTGCCCTGGTCGGCGATCCTACCACCGCTGATCATCGCCGCCGGCGGCCTGTCGAGCATGCTCACCCATCAGTGGCGCAAGCGCGGCGGCAAGCTGCTGATCGCCTACACCGCGCCATTCGTGCTGCTGGGTTGGGCCGCGTTGCTGCTGACCGAGCCGTCGGCCAACGGCTATGTCGAAGCCGATGCTGTGTATGCCCTGCTGCGCGGCGTGGGGCAGATCTTTTTGCTCGACAAGCCCATGGCCGGCCTGCTGATCGTCATCGGCATGTACTTCGCCAACCCCTATGCCGCCACCTGGGCGGTGATCGGCTCGGCCATCGGCGGTGGTGTCGCGCTGCTGGCTGGAGAAACGCAGGCCGCGTGGCTGGGGCTGTATGGCTTCAACGCGGCCCTGGCGGCCCTGGCCTTCAGTCGCCAGGGCGAGAAACCCTGGGTGACCTTGCTCGCCATCGCCTGCGCCCTGCTGCTGCAGCCACTGTTCAACCTGCTGCCGATCGCCGGGCTGACCGCGCCGTTCGTGACCGCGTGCTGGCTGATGCACCTGGGCAACCACCTGGTCCAGCTCAACCAGCGCCGCAACGCGCCTCGCTTGCACAGCTGATACCCAGCCCCTAGGCTCTGCCCATCCTCACATTGGAACGAGCCCATGGACAACCCTGCGAGCCTGCGCGAGCGGCTCTACGTCATCGTCTTCCAGACCGATACCACGGCTGGCAGACGCTTCGACAAGATTCTCCTGCTGATCATCCTCGCCAGCCTGGTGACGGTGATCCTCGACAGCATCGACGACGTTCACCAGAACTACGCCGGGCTGCTGGCCGGGATCGAGTGGGGCTTCACCGCGATCTTCCTCGCCGAATACATCACCCGCCTGTACTGCTCGCCCAAGCCACTGCGCTATGCCTTCAGCTTCTACGGGCTGGTCGACCTGCTGGCGATCGTGCCGGGGATCATCGCCCTGTACTACAGCGACGCCCAGTACCTGCTGATCATCCGCGTGGTGCGCATGCTGCGGATCTTCCGCGTGCTCAAGCTCAGCCCGTACTTGAAGCAGGCCCATTACCTGTTGGCGGCGCTGCAGGGCAGCAAGCAGAAGATCATCGTATTCCTGGTCGGCGTGTCGACCCTGGTGACCGTGTTCGGCACATTGATGTACGTGATCGAAGGGCCGGAGCATGGCTTCACCAGCATCCCCAAGGGTATCTACTGGGCCATCGTCACCCTCACCACGGTAGGTTTCGGCGATATCGTGCCGAAGACGCCGCTGGGGCAGGTGCTGTCGTCGCTGGTGATGATCACCGGTTACTCGATCATTGCCGTGCCTACCGGCATCTTCACCGCCGAACTGGCCAACGCCCTGCGCGGCGAGCAGTTGCAGCATGACTGCCCGACCTGCGCCAAGCACCACCATGAGCATGGCGCGGCGTTCTGTTCACGCTGTGGCAATGCGTTGTTCCCCAAGCAATAGGCAGTGTCCAAACGCAGGCCAGCATAAGCAAAGAGCCATTTGATCTTTAGCCAGCAAAGCGCCAAACGCTATAGTCGCTGGCATATCGCCAACCCTTTGAATCAGAACAAGGAATGCCCCCAGTGAAAAAACTCTTCAGCGCCTCGCTGCTCGCCGCGGGCCTGGCCCTGAGCAACCTCGCCCAGGCCGCCCCTACCCTGCTCAACGTGTCGTACGACGTGATGCGCGACTTCTACAAGGACTACAACCCGGCGTTCCAGAAGCACTGGGAGAAGGAGCACAACGAGAAGGTCAACCTGCAGATGTCCTTCGGCGGCTCGAGCAAGCAGGCGCGCGCGGTGATCGATGGCCTGCCGGCCGACGTGATCACCATGAACATGGCCACCGACATCAATGCCCTGGCCGACAATGGCAAGCTGGTGCCGGACAACTGGGTAACGCGCCTGCCGAACAACAGCGCGCCGTTCACCTCGGCCACCGTGTTCATCGTGCGCAAGGGCAACCCCAAGGCGCTGAAGGACTGGCCGGACCTGCTCAAGGACGGCGTGCAGGTGATCGTGCCCAACCCGAAAACTTCCGGTAACGGCCGCTACACCTACCTCTCGGCCTGGGGCTACGTACTCAAGCAGGGCGGTGACGAAAGCAAGGCCCGCGACTTCGTCGGCAAGCTGTTCAAGCAGGCCCCGGTGCTCGATACCGGTGGCCGCGCCGCCACCACTACCTTCATGACCAACCAGATCGGCGATGTGCTGGTGACCTTCGAGAACGAGGCCGAGATGATCGCCCGCGAATTCGGCCACGACCAGTTCGAAGTGGTCTACCCAAGTGTGTCGGCCGAGGCCGAGCCGCCGGTGAGCGTGGTCGACAAGGTGGTGGCCAAGAAAGGTACCCAGGCCGTGGCCGAGGAATACCTGAAGTACCTGTGGTCGCCGGAGGCCCAGGAGATCGCCGCGAACAACTACCTGCGTCCGCGTGACGCCACCGTGCTGGCCAAGTACACCGACCGTTTCCCGAAAGTCGATTTCCTGTCGGTGGAGAAGACCTTCGGCGACTGGCGCACCGTGCAGAAGACCCACTTCAATGACGGTGGCGTGTTCGACCAGATCTATACCAGCCATTGATCACTGACCTGTACCGGCCTATCGCCGGCAAGCCGGCTCCCACACCGACCGCGCAAACCTCAAGCCTTGCGCTATCCCTGTGGGAGCTGGCTTGCCAGCGATGAGGCCACTACAAGCAACACAAGACAGTTGCTCCGACGGGGAACGCGATCTCCTGTGGGAGCCGGCTTGCCGGCGATAGGCCGGTAAGGGCTACTGATCACCCCTGGCGAAACACCAGCGCCTTCAGCCCCCCCTCCGGATCCGCATCCGCAAACTCCGGCGGATTCTCCAGCCGCTCGACGAACGCCAGCCCCGGCGCCTGCTCGGCCATCCCCTCGATGAGAAACTGCGGCCCGATCCCCGGATCGTTGACGCAGGCCAATACCGTGCCGCCTTCAGTCAACAACTCCGGCAAACGCCGAAGGATCTTGGCGTAGTCCTGGGTCAGCACGAAGCTGCCGCGCTGGAAGGTCGGCGGGTCGATGATGATCAGGTCGTACGGCCCGTACTTGCGCACTTTGCCCCACGACTTGAACAGCTCATGCCCCAGGTACGCCACCCGCGAGGCGTCATGGCCATTGAGCCGGTGGTTGTCACGGCCCCGGGACAGCGCCGACTTGGCCATGTCCAGGTTGACCACCTGCTCGGCGCCGCCGGCAATCGCTGCCACCGAGAAGCCGCAGGTGTAGGCGAACAGGTTGAGTACGCGCTTGCCAGCCGCCTGCTCGCGCACCCAACGCCGGCCGTAGCGCATGTCGAGGAACAGGCCGTTGTTCTGTCGCACGCCCAGGTCGAGCAGGTACTTCAGGCCATCCTCGACTACCTCGCGCTGCTGGCATGGCGCGCCCCACAGCCACTGCCCAGGGCTGTCGGGCAGGTAGCGGTGCTGCAGCAGGATGGCCTGGCCGCTCCACTGCGGGCGCTCGGCCAGCGCCATCAGCATTGCTTCAAGCTCGGCCAACTGGCCCTCGGGCGGCTCACGGAACAGCGCCACCAGCAACACGCCGTCGAGCCAGTCGACGGTGATCTGTTCAAGCCCCGGCCAGCAGCGGCCACGGCCATGGAACAGGCGGCGAGTCTCCTGGGGGGCGGGGTCGAGGGCGGCGAGCAGGTGCTGCTCGAGGGTGGCAATGGCTGGGCTCATGTCGGCTACGGTCAGGCAAAAGCGCCATTCTACCCGCTCGCAGCCGGGCCGGGCGGCCATCGATGAAGGGGATGAGAGGGTTTGCGGCACTTTTGTCGCTTTTTTCCTGTCGGGGCGCTGTGGATAGTGCGGCCATCCCTCCCTGAAACCGGATCACTGCCATGTCACCCCTGAAAGTCGAATTCTTCCACGATGTCGTCTGCGGCTGGTGCTTCGTCCTCGCCCCGCGCCTGAAGCAGTTGCAGGACGAACTGAACCTGGACGTGCAGCACCGCAGCTTCATCCTGCAGACCAGCCGCGAGGCGATGGTCGAGCGCTTCGGCTCGATGCCCAAGGCCAAGGAGACCATCCTCAGCCACTGGCTGTCATGCTCGAGTGCCGAGGACGTCAAGCGCATCGACATCGAAGCCATGCGCCAGCAGGACTTCGAGTACCCCACCGGCCTGCTCGCGGGCCTCGCCTGCCAGACCGCCAAGGCCCTGGGCGGCAACGAAGGCCATGAGCGTATGTTCGACCGCCTGCAGGAAGCCCACCTGGTGCAGGCCCGCAACATCGGTGACCGCGCCACCGTGCTGGCGGTGGCCGCCGAAGCCGGTTTCGACCCGCAGGCCTTCACCACGGCATTCGACCAGCAGGCCCCGCAGATGCTCGAGGAAGAACTGGCCCAGGGCCGGCGCCTGGGCATCAGCTCGGTACCCAGCCTGGTGATCGACGGCCATTACCTGGTCCCCGGCACGCTGAGCCTCGAGCTACTGCGCCAGATTTTCATCCAGGTCCGTGCCAACCAGAACCCGGCTCAAGGAGCCGCCCAATGAAAAATCGCTTCTGGATCGCCGCCGGCACTTCCCTGTCGCTGCTGGCCATGGCCCTGCTGCCCGCCCCGGCGGTAGTGGCCAACGACGCCCCCGCCGGCCAGGCCAACGCCACCCCGGTGGCGATCGCCCGCGTGCAGTCGGGCCCGATGCCGCAGGTGCTCAGCGCCGTCGGCACCCTGGAGGCGGTACACCAGGTCAATGTCTCGCCCGAGGTCGGTGGGCGCATCACCGCGTTGGAGTTCACCGCCGGCAACGCCGTGGCCGCAGGCCAGGTGCTGGTCAAGCTCAACGACGCGCCCGAGCGCGGCGAGCTGGCCAAGCTGCAGGCCCAGGCCAAGAACGCCAAGCTGGCCCTGGAGCGCACGCGCAAGGTGCTGCCGCTGGCCTCCACCCAGGCCCAGCTGGACCAGGCCCAGGCCAACTACGACCAGCTGCTCGGCGAGATCGCCCAGGTCCAGGCGCAGATCGCGCAGAAGACCATCCGCGCCCCGTTCGCCGGCGTGCTGGGTATTCGCAAGGTCAACCTGGGCCAGTACGTCAGCCCCGGCGACAGCCTGGTGACCCTCACCGAGCTGTCGCGCCTGCACGTCAACTTCCCGCTGCCCGAGCAGTCCGCCGCCGCCCTGCAGGCGGGCCAGGCCATCACCCTCAAGGTCGACGCCTGGCCGCAGCAGCGCTTTGTCGCCGCGGTCACTACCCTGGAGCCGCAGATCGACCCGGGCGCCCGCTCCATGCAGGTGCAGGCGACCCTCGACAACCCTGGCCAGCAACTCAAGCCGGGCATGTTCGCCAACGTCAGCATCGAGCTGCCGAGCCACGCCGATGTGCTGAGCGTGCCCGAGACGGCGATCAGCTACAGCGCCTACGGCAACTCGCTATATGTGCTGCGCGAGAAGGACGGCGCCCTGCGCGTGGAGCAGGTGTTCGTCAAGCTCGGCGCGCGCCGCGACGACCGCGTGGTGGTGCTCGACGCGCTGACCCCGGGCGACCGCGTGGTGGTCTCGGGGCAGATCCGCCTGAGCAATGGCATGCCAGTGCGGGTCACCGACGACACCCTGGCCGCCAGCACCACGCGCAAGCCGGACCTGGCCCAGCAGTAATGGGTTTGCGTGCCACTGAAAAGGACCTGTAGCACCATGAAATTCACCGACCTGTTCATCCGCCGCCCGGTACTGACCCTGGTGGTCTGCGCGATGATCGTCATGCTTGGCCTGTTGGCGCTGCTGAACCTGCCGATCCGCCAGTACCCGCAGCTGGAAAGCGCGACCATCACCATCACCACCGAATACCCCGGCGCCCGCTCGCAGCTGATGCAGGGCTTCGTCACCCAGCCCATCTCGCAGGCCGTGGCCTCGGTCGACGGCGTCGACTACCTGAGCTCGACCTCGACCCAGGGCAAGAGCGTCATCAGCGTGCGCCTGAAGCTCAACGCCGACTCCAACAAGGCCCTCACCGAGATCATGGCCGCCGTCAACCAGGTCAAGTACCGCCTGCCCGAAGGCGCCTACGACTCGGTGGTGGCCAAGTCCTCCGGCGAAGGCACGGCGGTGATCTACGTCGGCTTCTCGAGCAAGGACATCGGCCTGCCGGCGATCACCGACTACATCTCCCGCGTGGTGCAGCCGCGCCTGGCGGCCATCGACGGCGTGGCCGAGGCGCAGATCCTCGGCGGCCAGAAGCTGGCCATGCGCCTGTGGCTGGACCCGGCGCGCATGGCTGCGCGCAACCTGTCGGCCAGCGACGTGGCCGAGGCCATCCGCCAGAACAACTTCCAGGCCGCCCCCGGGCAGACCAAGGGCCAGTACGTCTCGGCCAACATCAACATCAACACCGACCTGACCAGCGTCGACCAGTTCCGCCAGATGGTGGTGCGCCGCGACGGCGACACGCTGATCCGCCTGAGCGACATCGGCACCGCCGAGCTCGGCGCCACCTCCTACGACACCAGCGGCATCATGGACGGCGAACCTGCAGTGTTCATCGGCCTGCACGCCACCCCCGCCGGCAACCCGCTGACCATCGTCGGTTCAGTGCAGGAAATGATGCCGCAGATCCGCGAAACCATGCCGCCGGGCATGACCGCCAACATCGTGTTCGAGGTGGCGCGCTTCATCCAGGCGTCCATCGATGAAGTGGTCAAGACCCTGGTCGAGGCCGTGGTGATTGTCGCCGTGGTGATCTTCCTGTTCCTCGGTTCGCTGCGCAGCGTGCTGATCCCGCTGGTGACCATCCCGCTGTCGCTGATCGGCGCGGCGGCGATCATGAGCCTGTTCGGGTTCAGCATCAACCTGCTGACCCTGCTGTCGATGGTCCTGGCCATCGGCCTGGTGGTGGACGACGCCATCGTCGTGGTAGAGAACGTCCACCGGCATATCGAGGAAGGCAAGTCGCCGTTGCAGGCGGCCTTGGTCGGCGCCCGCGAGATCGCAGGTCCGGTGATCGCCATGACCCTGACCTTGGCCGCGGTGTACGCCCCCATCGGCCTGATGGGCGGGCTGACCGGCGCGCTGTTCAAGGAGTTCGCCTTCACTCTCGCCGGCGCCGTGGTGGTGTCCGGCGTGGTGGCGCTGACCCTGTCCCCGGTGATGAGCGCCTTCCTGCTCAACCGCCAGGCCAGCGAAGGCCCGATGGCGCGTGGCGCCGAGCGCTTCTTCCAGTGGCTGGGCAAGGGCTATGGCCGTTTGCTTGACGTGTCCCTGCACCACCGCTGGCTAACCCTGGCGATTGCCGCGGCGGTGTTCGTCAGCCTGCCGATCCTGTACCTCGGCGCCCAGCGCGAACTGGCGCCGGTCGAGGACCAGGCCCAGGTGCTGGCGGTGGCCAAGGCCCCGCAGTACGCCAACATCGATTACACCCAGATGTACGCGCACCGCATGGACCGCCTGTTCGCCACCTTCCCGGAAACCGACATCACCTGGGTGGTCAACGGCAACGACGGCCCGCGCACCGCGTTCGGCGGCGCCAACCTGAGCACCTGGGAAAAGCGCCAGCGCAGCGCCGACCAGCTGCAGGCCGAGATCCAGAAAGCCGTGGGCGAGATCGAGGGCGTGGCCATCTTCGCCTTCCAGCTGCCGCCGCTACCCGGCTCCACCGGCGGCCTGCCGGTGCAGATGGTGATCCAGAGCTCCCAGGACCACCGCGTGGTGTTCGACGCCATGGACAAGATCAAGCAGGCAGCCATGGCCAGCGGCTTGTTCGCCGTGGTCGACAGCGACCTGGACTTCAACAGCCCGCTGGTCAACATCAACATCGACCGCAGCAAGGCCAACGACCTGGGCATCAGCATGCAGGCCATCGGCGACGCCCTGGCGGTGCTGGTGGGCGAGAACTACGTCAACCGCTTCGCCCTCGACGGTCGCTCCTACGACGTGATCCCGCAGGTGGCGCGGGCCCAGCGCCTGTCGGCGGAAATGCTGGTCGGCCAGTACGTCAAGGCCGCCAACGGCGCCCAGGTGCCGCTGTCGACCCTGGTCAGCTTCGACATGTCGATCGAGCCCAACAAGCTGACCCAGTTCAACCAGCTCAACTCGGCCACCCTGCAGGCGGTGCCGGCGCCGGGCGTGAGCATCGGCGACGCGGTGCAGTTCCTCGCCGCCCAGGCCAATGCCCTGCCCACCGGCTTCAGCCATGACTGGCTGTCGGATGCCCGCCAGTTCGTCCAGGAAGGCAGCGCCCTGGTGGTGACGTTCATCTTCGCCATCCTGGTCATCTACCTGGTACTGGCCGCGCAGTTCGAAAGCCTGCGCGACCCGCTGGTGATCCTGGTCAGCGTGCCGATGTCGGTGTGCGGCGCGCTGATCCCGCTGTACCTGGGCTATGCCACGGTGAACATCTACACGCAGATCGGCCTGGTGACCCTGGTCGGCCTGATCAGCAAGCACGGCATCCTCATGGTCGAGTTCGCCAACGAACTGCAGCAGGCCGACCAGCTCGACCGCCGCACGGCCATCGAACGCGCCGCGCAGATCCGCCTGCGGCCGATCCTGATGACCACCGCAGCCATGGTCGTGGGCCTGGTGCCGCTGCTGCTGGCCAGCGGCGCCGGCGCCCACAGCCGCTTCAGCCTGGGCCTGGTGATCGTCATCGGCATGCTGGTCGGCACCCTGTTCACCCTGTTCATCCTGCCCACCGTGTACTCGCTGCTGGCCAAGGACCACCGAGCCAGCGAAGACCCACGCCTGCAGGAACTGGCCGCCTACACCCAGCCGGCCTGACCCCTTCGCCCGCCCTCCCCTGTGGCAGCCGTAATCGGCTGCCCCTGGGAGCGGCCGGCCCGAATAAAGAGAAACGACATGCTACGTAAGACCCTTCTGCCCCTGCTGCTGCTGGCGCCCCTGGCCCAGGCCATTGCCGCCGAGCGTGCGACGCTGATGTCGGTGTACGCCCAGGTGGTCGAGCACAACAGCGACATGGCCGCCGCCCGCGAGAACTACCTGGCCCGCCGCGAGGCCGTGCCCCTGGCCCGCGCCCGCCTGCTGCCGCAGGTGGCCCTGGATGCCGAGGCCGGCGACGTGCGCAGCGACCGCCGCCAGGTCGAGCAGCGCAGCGGCAGCCTGTACCGCCTGAGCCTCGACCAGCCGCTGTTCGACCTCAGCCGCTGGTTCGACTACAAGGCCGCGCAGTCCGAAAACGAACAGGCCGAACTGGACTTCTCGGCATTCCAGCAGCAGTTGATCCTCGACACCGCCAGCAGCTACTTCGACACCCTGCTGGCTGAGGACAACCTGGCCACCGCCAAGGCCGAGCTGCGCGCCTTCGACCGCCAGTTGCAGCAGACCCGGCTGAGCTACGACGCCGGCCTGTCCGACCAGAACGACATGCTCTCGGCCCAGGCCAGCTTCGACCGCGCCAGCGCCAACCTGATCGACAGCCAACGCCGCAGCGAGGATGCCTACCAAGCACTGATGCGCCTGACCGGCCAGGCCCAGCCGGCATTGGCCGGGATCCGCCACAGCCTGCCGGTGCAGGCGCCGGTGCCCGAGCGCGCCGAGGCCTGGGTCGAACAGGCCATGGCGCAGAACCTGCGCCTGCGCGCCAGCCAGGCCGCCGTCAGCCAGGCCGGCCAGACCCTGCGCAGCAGCAAGGCCGATCACCTGCCGACCTTCAACCTGGCCATGGGCTACACCGAGGGCGACAGCGACCTGATGGACTCCAGCACGCATTTCGGCCAGCGCTCCGGCAACCAGCGCGACAGCTCGGTGATGGTGCAGATGAAGCTGCCGCTGTTCAGCGGTGGCGGCACCAGCGCGCGGGTACGCCAGGCCACCCATGAGCTGGCACGCACCGAGTACGGCCGCACCAGCCTCGAACGCGAGGTGCTGGAAGGTTCGCGCAACGCCTTCCGCGCGGTGGTCAGCGATGTCGAGCAGGTGCGCGCGCGGCGCCAGAGCATCGTCTCCAGTCAGGGCTCGTTGCGGGCCACCGAGGCCGGTTACGACGTGGGCAGCCGCAATATCGTCGATATCCTCGATGCCCAGCGCGACCTGTACAACGCAGTGCGTGACTACAACGTTTCGCGCTATGCGTACATCGTCGACAGCCTGAGGCTCAAGCAGCAGGCCGGCAGCCTGAGCCCAGACGACCTGCGCGAACTGGCGGGGTATCTGAAGCTCGATTACGAGCCGGATCGGGATTTCCTGCCGAGTGATCTGCGCGGGTGAAGCATTGGGTTTCAGGGGCAGAAAGTTCTGGCAACCTTTGGGATCGCCGGGGCTGCTGCGCAGCCCTTTCGCTGGCAAGCCAGCTCCCACAGGAACGGCGCTTGACTTGAGGGCGGCGCGGTCGGAGTGGGAGCCGGCTTGCCGGCGATGCGCTGCGTAAGCGGCGCTCGATCACTCAGGCGCTACGACAATGACGCCAAGCACCTGGGCCAAGCCCCATCACCCCGGCCGATACTCCCGGCACCGCTCCCGCAGTATCTGCGCCAGCAAGCACACCTCGGGACTGTGCCGGTACTCCTCGGGGTACCCCATGTACATCGGCACCTCCCGCTCCCGCTGATGCTGCAGGTTGACCCGCACCAACCGCCCTTGCGCCAACCCCTGCTGCACCCGATGCTCCGGCAACCAGGCAAAGCCCATCCCCCGCTCGACGAAGCTCTCGGCCGCCGCCAGGCTGCTCACCGTCCAGCGCTGCGAGGTCCCCAGCCAGCCGCTGTTCTGCGAATTGCGCGTGCCAGAATCGCGGATCACCACCTGCCGGTGGTTCTTCATGTCGTCCAGGCTCAACTCGCCCTGCGCTTCGCTGAGCGGATGGCTGGCTCCCACCACGCAGATCAACGAGACATTCAGCAGGAACTCCTGCAGATACCCCGAGGGCAGGCTGCTGGCGATGCCCAGCTCGACCTTGCCGTCTTCGAGCAACTCGCGGGCCCCGGACAACGCCGTCTCGTACAGGCGGATACGGTGATCCTTGTACTCCTGAGCAAACTCCTGCAATGCCTGTTGCAGCAACTCGATGGGGAACAACACATCCACCGCCAGCGCCTGCTCGGTGAACAACCCGGGCTGGTACTGGTTGGCCAGGTGCTCGAGCTTCTGCGCCGCGCCCAGCAGGTGCTTGGCCTGGGGCAACAGCGCCTTGCCCAGCGAGGTGAGCACGGCCTTGCGCCCTTCGATGATGAACAGCTCCTGGCCCAGGAGCATTTCCATGCGGTTGACCGAGTGGCTGATCGCCGACTGCGACTTGTACATGTGCTCGCCGGCCTGCTGGAAACCGCCGCACTCGACCGTGCAGACGAACGCGCGCCACTGATCGAGACTGATCTTGGAAAACACCACCACCTCCTTGTGTGCCCGCAAACCGGGCGACGAATCCTTTGTCCTGCGGCGTTGTACCACAGCTGCCGCCAGGCGAGCAGGCCTACTTCACCAGCACGGCGGCCTGCACAGCGGCCGTTACTGGGACATGGAGTTCGCCCGCCGCGACTCCCCGGCGCCGAGCGACAAGGCCGGCATGATCGAAGGGCTTGCAACCCAGATACATGACAACCTTAAGGGTAAAACCCTGATTATCTGCGCTTTTCACTCCCGCGCGATTGCTCAAGACTGCATGCCACACATCACAGAAAGGATTCGCGCAATGAATCACAAGGTCCTGGTCATCCGCTCCTCGATCAAGCCCGACGGTGGCTTCTCCGGCCAACTGGTGGACAACTTCCTCAAGCAGCTCAAAGAGGTCAACCCCAAAGCTTCGGTGGTGGTACGCGACCTGCACGCCCAGCCCATCCCGCACCTCAATGCGGTGACCATGGACGCCCTGTTCGGCGGTGACGCCAGCAGCATCGAGGCGGCCGCGGCGCTGAAGCTGTCCAACGTGCTGATAGAAGAAATCCAGGACGCCGACCGCGTGGTCATCGGCCTGCCGCGCTACAACTTCGGCGCCCCATCGATCCTGCACACCTGGGTCGACTACATCGTGCGTGGCGGCGTCACCTTCACCTATGTCGACGGCGCCCCGGTCGGGCTGCTCGACGACAAGCCGGTGCACGTGCTCAATGCCAGCGGCGGCATCTACAGCCAGGGCACCGACACCCTGGCCGGCTGGCTGTCGCAGACCCTGGGCTTCGTCGGCCTGAACAGCGTCGAGTTCATCTATGCCGAAGGCCTGGGCATGGGCGAAGAGAGCCTGGCCGCGGGCCTGGCCGCCGCCAACCTGAAGATCCAGCACAGCATCGCCGCACTCGGCGAGCGCCCATGCCCAAGCCTGGCCACCGTCGTAGGGAGGTAAGATGACCCGCAGCCAAGGCACCCCGTCGGTCCAGGAGCTGTTCCTCAGCGAAATGGTGGCCGAGCCCAACCGCTACCACCTGTATATCTCCCACGCCTGCCCGTTCTCGCACCGGGTACACCTGGTGCAGAGCCTGCTGGGCCTGGAAGACGCGCTGGACGTCACCTCGGTGGCGGCGCGCCGCCACGACCAGGGCTGGGAGTTCGACGAGCACGACCAAGATCCGCTGCTCAAGGACGTCACCCTGCTGTCGAGCCTGTACGAGCGTTCGCGCCCGGGCTTTGCCGGCAACCAGTCGGTGCCGGTGCTCTGGGACCGCCAGCAAAACCGTATCGTGCATAACGATTCGGCCGAGCTGGCGCTGCAGATGGCCACCCGCCTGCTGCCCCTGGCCAAGACCCCGATCGACCTGGTGCCCGACCGCTCCAGCTGCGACATCGTCGAGCTCAACCAGTGGCTGCACACCAACATCAACCGCATGGTCTACCACATGGGCTTCGCCCCGGACCAGGCGAGCTACGACGAGGCCTACAAGCAGTTCTTCGCAGCCATGGACACCCTCGAGCTCCGGCTGCGCAAGCAGCCATACCTGGTGGGCGGCAAGCTGAGCCTGTCGGACCTGTTCCTGCTGCCCACGCTGATCCGCTACGAGGCGGTGTACTACGTGCATTTCAAGGCCAACCACAAGACCCTGGCCGAGTACCCGGCGCTGTATCAGTACCTGGTGCGCCTGACACAGATCCCGGCGATCTACAGCACCATCGACATGGCGCATATCAAGCTGCATTACTACTACTCGCACAACCACATCAACCCGACGCGGATCGTGCCGCAGGGGCCGGCGTTGAGCTGGTTGAACTGAGCAGTTGGCGTTGCTGGGAGCGCGCTCCTTCTTCCACCTTTTTCCACTGCATGAACAACAAGGGCGACCCGAGGGTCGCCCTTGTTGTTCATGCCGATCACCACACGGATCGGCAGCGCTTACTTGCTCTCTTTGGCGATGGTGCCCAGCGCCGCGTCCTTGACCAGGTAGCGGCCTTCGAGGTCGCTCAGCACCTTGAGGCTGTTACGCGCCATGACCACGCCGATCTCGACTTCCTGCTTGAGGTAGATGACCTCGCCGGCCTTCGCATTAACGGTCATGTCGGCCCAGTTCTCGGCCTTGGAACTGATCACGTGAGTGCCCGGTGTCACGTAGAAATAGATGTACTGGTTGCCGCGGTTGTAGCCCATTTCCGAATCGGCTTCCTTGTCATCGAGGAAGACGTTGAAACGCACCATCATCCCGGCATTGCTGGGGCGGACCACATAGACCAACGCCTTGTCGGCCACCGCAGCCTTGGGCAGCGCGTAGTTGGCGACTTCCGCCTGCATCTTGTCTGCCGAAGGGGTGGAGGCGCAGCCGTACAACAGGGCGACGGAGAGGACGGCGGCAGCTTTGAACAGGGTCTTGATCACAGGGGGCTTCCTTGCGTACGAAAAGGGTAGTCATTTACGGTGGGTGGGCAGAGCGAGGCGATATTAATTTGACATCATCTTGGCGTCAATCTGCCGCCTCGGGGCTTGGAGAAGGCCGTATTCGTGGCAGGGGCACTATCCAGAGGTCATCGACATGGAGACGGTCGCACGTTTTTCATGGAACGTGACCACCGGGCCATACTCCTGATCGGAGTTGATAGCCTCCACGTGGAAGCTCCTATCAGGAAATTGCGTCTTCAATACCATTCGCCAGGACATGGCCAGCACATTGGACAGTTGCTCGAAAACCACCTCGTCCACCGCAGATCCACACCCTGAAAACGCATCGTACAGATGGGTGTGATTCAGCATCCTCTCAACACCGGCTTTATCGCCTGAGAAATGATCAAGCCACTCGCGAAATGCGGCCTCGTCAAATTTCATTTCCAATATCACCGAATCCTCGAACACGACGAAATCCGGGAACAGCCATTTGCAAAAAATCAAACTGTCCTCTGGGCTGACGACATCTTCAATATAGGAAAACAGGTCGGCAGACGCTGGTTCCTGCCAGCCGGCTCGCCAAGCCGCAAACCTTTTAAGCCCTGTCAATTTCGCGAAGGATTTGATTATTTTCATGTTCGTGCGCCAATGTGGAAAAGTGCGGTGAAAAATAGTAAAAAGGAAAGTAAAAAGAGTAACAGTAAAAAGGGGACAGATTTATTTTCTCTACTCTAATTTTGGCCTGCCCTGCTTCCTTCGCTCAATACGCTTTCCAGTGATCTGCGCGATCTCGTCCACGAACCGGCTACTACCCGTCAATTGTCCTCGCTGAATAGCGTCTCGAATCAGGCTAAGCTCTTCGTCCGATATCGCCTGCCTCACAAACTCGGCGTAGCGCTTGCGCCGGAGCTCTTCAGTTTCCCCCAATGCTTCAAACAAGGGATTATCATCAAGCCAATTCTGCCGTTTCGCAGCCCCCATCCTGACCGAATAACTCGACCAAGGATAATCACCAGCCTCAACTGTCATCCGCGCCCGGACTGGATTCAATTCGATGTAGCGGCAACAAGCCAACAGGTAGGTGTCAGACTGCACAATGCTGGACTTAAAACGACTTTCCCACAATGTACCGGAACGACCCTCTAGTCGATTACGATAGCGCGTCGCTCGCGCCGCCAGCGTCTTCATCAGCTGGCTAAGTCCTGCGCAAGCATCATCAGGAACCAACAATAGATGCACATGATTGGTCATCAAGCAGTACGCATAGACTTTCACCCCAAAGGCATCCTTCAACTCTCGGAGATCGGCTAAGTAGCGTTGGAAGTCCGTATCTTGCGCAAACACAACCTGTCGATTGTGACCCCGATGGACAATATGATGCGGGCAGTGTGGTAGCAGTACTCGTCCACCTCTAGGCATGACGGCATCCTCCTTGGATCACTTTGACGACTGATGAATCAGGAGAATGACATGACTGCTCGATTCCTTCGACCCCATAAGGGCCGAAATTAGAGTAGGAAAAATATATCTGTCCCCTTTTCCCTGTTTCCACAAGGATCTGGAATTAGAGTAGGGAAAATAAATCTTTCCCCTTTTCCGCCCTTTTCCGATAGAAAATCAGAAAATCGAGACATAATGTTAACCCCAGTTGGCTATTCAATCCCGCAGAGTCGTAATTACAGGAGGGGAAATTTGATTCGCCCCTTTTCAGCACGTTCATAACGGCGTGACATAGTCCTCTGGCATATCAGGCCACTTAGCTTCAATCAATAGTCGCTCTGCATCCTCAGCAATATCGTCAAAAAAACTGCACAAGCTCATGGCATGTAACCGGACATGGATCAACGCAGACTGGACCGCCAGCTCATCCACACCACTTTCCTCAAGTCTTCTAATAGAATCACTCAGTAGAGATCCATATTTTACGAGTTGCAGGAAAAGGTCTTCGCCATGATCTATCCGCAATCCATCCGTTTCAAGACATTCAATTTTATCTTTAGCAATCTCAGCAAATAACCCTCTGAGGCGATCAATGCTCGAAAATTCATTCATTTTGGCAACCTTCTTTTTTGTCCCAGAAAAAAGGGGACAGATTTATTTTCCCTACTCTAATCTCGCCCTACCTACATGAAGGCTAGGTCCGTTCGCCGCCAGGAACCGAAATTAGAGTAGGAAAAATAAATCTGTCCCCTTTTCCTGGAAAGCAATCCACGTTCGGGAATCACTTCGGTATTTACTTCCCACCACCCCATTTGAAATATGAAGCAAGGCATACCCCAAACCAGACAGGGACCGCATAGGCTAAAAATCCAGGAAACACGCCGGAAATATCAGCCCAGCCAAAATGCCACGTGTCATATTTAAAATACAGGGCTATAGCCCCTAAAAAATTTGATAAGACCCCGCCAAAGAAAAACAAAACAATCAAATAGACTAAAAATAGTACATAAGCTTGAAACCTCGACTTGGGCTTCATTACTTGCTATCTCCTATTGATCCTATTTTGCCACCTGTAGCTTCGGAAATCTGAGAACCCAAAGAGGCACCTACAACTTCAGAATTACTTCCGAGATAGGGCTTCAATTTACCAGTTACGACTTGTCCAGTTTTCAAGCCCACAGCACCACCAATGGCCGCACCTAAAACTGGATACATTGAACTATCACCTTTAATCAAGCCCCCTAAGAATGCCCCTGCCGTGCCTGCACCAATAGTAAATGCGACCCCACGACCTTGAGTTGCACCACCCACAGTGGTAGCAATGGCGGCGTCCACATAACTAAACGGTTTATCCGTGGTCAATTGATAGCTGATGTTAGCACCACCGCCAATGGCACCGCCCATCGCTGCGCCAGCAAGTCCTGCCGGGGGCGATATAGTCGCGCCCAACACAGCTGGAGTATACACCCAACCAGCTACATAATCATGACCTGGGCCTTTGTACCCATCGCTTCTAGCCAAGGACTGGAGCGCATCAGAAATCTGGTCGGGTGTCTTGCCTTGCTCAGCCATATATGTTCCTAAGCTAGCAGCTTCTGCCCCCCAATTTCCCCCTGGATGTAAAAAGTCATTATAGCGCTGAGCGTTTCCAGCCACCCAACTGGCGGTTTCAGGGTTTCCATTACCCAAGGCTCCTGCCAAAACCCCAATAATCTGGGCGGTCGCCACCTTGAACTGGTCGTCCGTAGCAAACCGTGAATCGAGATACTTGCCTAGACCTGCACTTGTAGCCGCCGTGAGACCCTGCGCTGCAGCACCTGCCAGTGCCCCTGTTTTGAAGTCTCCTCCCTTGGCGGACGACAGCGCTCCACCCAAGACTGCGTGCATTAGGATTTTTTGTGCAGAGCCAGGACTGACGTTGAGATAATCAGCTAAATCGCCGACCTGTTTATTACCGAAGGCCGCCGCCAAATCCAATCCTTCAGACACAGCAGCAGCTCCAAGATTATCTTTGAAGCTGCCTCCATTTATCGCTGTGTTCACACTGCCAGCGACAAAAGCATGTGTGCTGCTACGAAGGATGTTCTGGCTGACCGAATTCCAATCCAACATACCAGAGCTATACCCTGGATTATTAATGCCATTGGCACTCAGAACCAACGGGCCATCAGGATTCCACCCCGCAACTGCTGTGTCTATTCCACTCAAGATTCCGCTTGTCACCATCTGCGTAGCGTATCCCTTTATAGCCTTGCTGCTGGTTGCCGCTTTTAGGCCAGCACCGATGTCTCCACCACCGTTTATGGTTCCTACGGCAAAGTTACTGGCCATGGCACCTGCAAGAGGACCAAGGTAGACGCTCGCGACAATCGAAATAATCAGGGCGGGTGCTGCTCCCAGTCCTGAATTTTTGTAATCCCAGCTGTCGTGAATTTCTTTTACTACTCGCCAATCCACTTGTCCGCTGGCCTCGGCCTGCTTGATCCACGCCAGTTGGGGTTCTGCTCGGACCATTGCATCAATCGTTTGGCTGACAGTGTTTTGGTCAATTTGCTTAATATCAATATTTATTTTGCCAGCGGCCCGAATCGCCAATTCCCCCTGGGCTACCATCAAGGTCTGGCGCAGCGTCTCATCCGTACTTCCCTTACCTTTGGCGCTGGTCCACGCCAGGTCCGATTTGCTCTTCTCGTGACTCTCCTGATGCATGTCCTTGACCGCTTCGAAGGTCACCGAACCGCCGCTATCAATGGTCAGGTCCGCACCGGAGGCGAGTTTCGCGCCCTGGTACAACTGGTCACCGCCGCTCTCGAGGGTCAGGTCGCCACCACTGGTGATCTCACTCCCCACCGCCTTCACGTCGGTCACTTCATCACGCTGGGTCTTCTTGCTCCCCCAACCACCCTTCTTGTTCATGTCATACAGCGAGTATTGGCTGTCGTTGGCGGCCAGCAGCTCGAGCTTGTCGCCGGCCACCAGGTAGGCTTCGTCGCCGGCGCTGGCCTTGCTCGCCACCATGCGCAGGTCACGCCCGGCGTCGATGGTCAGGTCGCCGCCGGCCTTCACTTCGGCGGACTGCTGCTCGACCTCGTCCTTCTGCCGCTCGAACTTGGTCTTGCCTTCCTTGCCTTTGACGTAGCTGTGTTCCTCGTTCGCCGCAGCGGCCAGGGTCACGTCGCGCCCGGCCTGCAGGGCCAGGTCGCGGCGGGCCTCGATTTCGCTGGCGACGATGCTCAGGTCCTGGCCGGCCGTGGCGGTGAGGTTGCCGCCGGCCTTCACCTCGCTGCCGTACTGGGTGATCGTGATGTCATGGCCACGCTCGCGGCGGCGCTGGTACTCGTGGCTGTCGACACCTTCCTGACTGCCGATGTACAGGTCGCGACCGGCATCCAGGTCGATGTCGCGCCCGGCTTGGACCGCCCCGCCGACAATGCCGATATCACGCCCGGCGGTGATCGTCAGGTCGTTCGCCGCCTCGATGCGCGCTGCGGTGTCGACCAGGTCCTTGATCACGTGCTCCTCACGGGCACGGCCTTCGAGGCGGGTGACGCTGCGTTCGTTGATCACATCACCGGTCAACGCGGTGAGGCTCACTTCACGCCCGGCGATGATCCCGCCCTGGGCATTGCGGATCGAGTCGGTGGCCAGCATGTCCAGGCGCCCGCCCGCCTCCATCAACCCGGCGTTGCCGATGTTGGTGGCGCTGACGGCGAGGTTGTTGGTGGCGCGCAAGGTGCCGACGTTGACCAGCTCGCCGCCGCTGATCAGATTCACGTCGCGGCCCTGGATCAGCGCGCCGTTGGGCGCCAAGCGGCCGTTGGCGTGGGCCAGGTACAGCACCGGGGCGAGCACCTTCTCGCCGTTGACCTCGACCTGCTCCATCCAGACGATGTCGTGGGTCAGCGCCGCCACCTGCTCGGCGCTGAGCGACACGCCCACGCTCAGCGACAGCTTGTCCTTGCTGGCGATGGCGTTGTCCATCAGGTAGCGGAACAGCGTCTCGTCGCTGGTCATGCCATCGATGTAGCGCTGGCCGGTACGGGCCACCACCGCCTCGCGGATCAGGCGCTGCTCGTAGAGACCATCGCCCAGGCGCTTGATGGCCTGGTCCGGCTTGATATTGAGCTGGCCGAGCATGTAGTCGGAGCTGAGGAACTGCTTGAGGTCGGTCAGGACCGGGTTGGTCTCTACCAGGTACTTGTGCGACACGCTCGGCACGCTGCGCTCAGGCACGCCCTGGACCAGCTTGACGCCAGCGGCCAAACCGCCCAGCGCCACGCCCGAGCCGGCCACTGCGCCTTGGGCAGACGCCGCGCTGTCGGCACCGAGCGCCGACGCCGCGCGGCTGTCGGCGCTGGCCGCAGTGGCCAGCGGTGCGATGAAGGTGCCGCTGCCCGCCTGGGTGCGGTCAGCGGTTGCGCCCAGGGCGTCGCCGCTGATAGCGGCCTGGCCGGCCTGGCTGCTGATGCGGAACAGGCCATTGTTGCCCTGGGGCAGGCTGAAGCTGGGCAGGGTCACCGGGTTGACCTGGCGCTGGGCCAGGTCCGGCGGCAACTGCGGGTTGAGCGCGCGCACCTGGGTCTGCGCCTGGCGCGGGTCGGCGCTGGCATCGCCCCGGGCACCAATGCTACCGGCCCCGGCCTGGTTGGCGCGCACCACGCTGTTGTCGATGCGCTGGGTGGCGTTGATGGTCACTGCACCCGCAGCCTGGATCACCGCGGGCGCCACCACGGCACCGGCGATCGGCGTCTTGTGGTCGATGAGGTCGTAGATACTGTGTTGCGGGTAACCCGATGCCGCCAGCACCTGATCCAGGGTCAGCGAGCCGGGGTTCTGGTTGAACTGGTTCTTGGCCTGGATGAAGGCGTTGTACTGGCCGCGGTTGCGGGTATACATGCTGGCTGTCAGGTTGCGCTGTTCGCCACCACCTGCCGCCTTGTTCTCGAACACCGCGGTGTTGATGACGATATCGCCCGCCGCGGAAACGCTGCTGTAATGGTTGCGGAACGCGCTACCGGCAAACGCCAGCCTGCCGCCGGTGGTGATGAACGCGGTCGGCGAGTCCTCGGCAATGACGTCTTCCCAGGTTTCCACCGCGCTGAAGTGCAGCTTGCACCCCTTGCCCTTGCAGTGGTCGTCGGAATAGATATTGACGTTGCCGGCAGTCAGTTTCTTCGTGGAGGTGAGTTTTTCCTTGCGGTTGAGCAGCGTATCGACCGCCAGGGTCATGTTGCCGGCGCTCTCAAGGCTGCCGGAGATGTTCTCCAGCAACAGGGCGCGGGCGCTGCCGTTGCCGGCCAGGTCCAAGCCGCCCAGGCTGTAGATATCGCCGTAGTAGTTGCTCAGGCTGCCCACGCGCAGGGTCATGTCGTTGCCGCTGAACACCAGGCCGCGCTGGTTGCTCAGGGTGTTGGCGGTCAGTGTCACCGCCGCGGCGCCACCGAGCGTGCCGCGGTTTTCCAGGCTGGCGGCGTTGACCGTAAGGCCACCGAGGGCGGTCAGGCGACCGTCGTTGCTCAGCAGGTTGCGGGCCGTCACCACGCTGCCCGCGCCGCCGGCCACGCTGGCGGCACTGGACAGGCGGATATCGGTGGCGCTCAGCCCCAGGCTGCCGAGGCTGCTCAGGCGGCCGTTGCCGTCGTAGTTGCCGGTGAGGTCGAGTTGCAGGCTGCCATCGCTGGCCAGCAGGCCATGGTTGGTCCAGTCGCCACCGCGGCCCTTGAAGCTCTCGACCGCCAGCAGCTTGCCGCTGGCCGTCTGCACGAAGCGCCCGATGTCCAGCTCCAGGCGCCGGGCCTGCAGCACGCTGCTGTTGGTCCAGCTGGCGGCGCCGATGCTCAGCAGGCCATCGGTGTGCAGGACACCGCCGGCCTGGGTGACCTTGTCGGAGGCCAGGCCGAAGGTGCCAAGGCCGGTGTGCAGCAGTTGCCCGCCGCTGTTGCTCAGGCCGCCGATCTGCAGGTCGAGGTCGTGGTTGGCGGTGGCCAGCACGCCGTTGTCGTTGAGCAGGTTGCCCGTGACGATGAAGCGGCTGGTGCCGGTCTTGCCGAGGGCGCGCAGGTTGCCCGTGCGGTTGTCGAGCTCGCTGGCGCTCAGCTGCAGGTCGCTCTCGCTTTCCAGCTGGCCGAGGCCGTTGTACAACGCGCCGCTCAGGCCGAAGTCGATACGCCCGGCGCCGATCTTGCCGCCCTGGTTGAGCAGTTGCTGGCCCTGCAGGTGCAGCAGCCCGGCGGCGTACAGGCCACCGCCCTGGTTGTCGAACTCGGCGGTGACGAGCTGATTGTCGCCACCCTGAGCCGAGAGGTAGCCGCCCTGGTTGTTCACCCGGGTGTCGGCCTTGATGTCCACCGACTGCGCCTGGGTGGTGCCGCCGCCGTTGTCGAACAGGCCGCTGAAGACGCCCTTGAACAAGCCTTTGGCCGCGCTGAGCATGCCGCTGCCGCCGTTGTCGAGGCTCGCGGCGTGCAACTCGAGGCCGCCGTCCTGGCTCTCCAGGCGCCCGCCGTGGTTGTTCAGGGCCTTGTCCAGGCGCACTTCGATGGCGCCCTGGCTCTTCAGCGTACCGGCCTGGTTGTCCAGGGCATTGGCGTGGATGTCGAGCTTGCCGTGTTCGCTGAACAGCAGGCCATCCTGGCCGTTGAGCAGGTCGCCGCCCAGGCGCAGCACCAGGTTCTGCTGGCTGGCCAGGTTACCGCCGCGGCTGTTGTCCAGCGTCGTCGCGTCGACACGCAGCAGGCCGTGGCTGATCAGCTTGCCGCCGTTGTTGGCGATGCTGTCGACCTTGAGCAACAGGTCGGCGCCACTGACCAGGCGCGCGCCGTCGGTGTTGAGCAGCGCCTCGGCCAAGGTCAGGTCAAGCAGCGCGCGGCTGGTCAGCTGGCCCTTGGCGTTTTCCAGGCGCTTGCCAGTGACAGTGATCACCTGGCCGTTGATCTGCCCGCCCTGGTTGTCGATGACAGTGTCGTCCTGGTCGAACGCCAGGTCGCCGGTGGCGGAAACGAGGCCACCGCCGCTGTTGTCGAGCCGGTCGGTGACACTGAGGGTGATGGCCTGTTCGGAAGAAATGATGCCCTTGCGGTTGTGCAAGTTGGCCGCGGTGATCTGCTGGCTACCCTTGCTGACCAGGGCACCCAGGTCACGGTTGTCGAGAGTACCGGCCAGGGTCACGGTGAGGTCGCCGTCCTTGCTGGACAGGGTGCCTTCGCCGCTGTTGTTCAGGTCGGTCCCCTTGGCCAGCAGGCCCTGCGCGCCGGAAATCAGGCCCTTGGCGCTGTTGTCCAGCTGTGGCGCCTCCACGGTCAGCCGGCCATCGCTGAGGATGCGCCCGTGCTGGTTGTCGATGCGTTTGGCGAGCAGGTTGTAGGATTGCTGGCTGGTGATTTCACCGGCGCTGTTGTCGAGCTTGCGCAGGTTCTGGATGTTCAGTGGGCCGTTGGCGCTGATCAGGCCGCCCTGGTTCAGCAGGTCGCCGCCGTTCAGGTCGAGGTCGAGCTTCTGTTCGCCGATCAGCCGCCCCTGGCGCTGGATCAACGTGCTGACGCGCAGCAGCAGGTCGCCCTTGGCGGAGATCTCGCCGCCCTGGCTGGAATCGACCTGCCCGGCCACCAGCGTCAATGCGCCATCGCTGTGGATCCGGCCGCCGCGCTGCAGGGCATCGGCGCCGTTGCGCAGCTCGCCGGTGGTCAGCTTCATCGCCTGCTTGCTGCTCAGGGTACCGCCACGGTTGTCGAGCTCGTTGCTGTCGACGGTCATCGCCGCCTGGCTGGTGAGCTGGCCGCCTTGATGGTTGTCCAACTGGCCGGTAGTGACGGTCACGCCGGTGTTGCCCGACAACAGGCCGCGCTCGCCGTTGAGCAAGCCGGCGCTGGTAACGGTCAGCCCGCCAACGGCGGAGAGGGTGCCCTCGTCATGGTTGTCGAGCTGGCCGTCGATCGTGGCCTTGAGGGCCTGGCCGCTGGCCAGGCTGCCGCCACTGAAGTTGTCTAGGCTGACGGCCGCGACCTCGAGGTCGTGGCTGGCCGACAACACCCCCTTCAGGCTGTTGTCGAGGACGCCGGCGATGCGCAGGGTCAGGTCCTGGCTGCTGACCACTCGCCCACCCCGGTTGTCGAGGCGGCTGGCGACCAGGCTGAAACCATGACTGCTGGAAATCTCCCCAGCGTCGCGGTTATCGACCACGCCGATCTGGCGCAACAACAGGTTGCCCGGCGAGCGCAGCAGGCCGTGGTCACGGTTCACCAACTGGCCGTGCTGCAGGTCGAGGTCGATGCCGGCCTCGCTGACCAGTTGCCCGTGGTCATGCTGGTCGAGGCCGGTCAGTGTGGCGTCGATCTGGCCGGCGGCACTGATGCGGCCATAGCCGTAGTTGTCGAGCTGGGTACCGACCAGCAGCAGGCTGCCGGCACCGATATTGCCCTTGGCGCTGTTGTCGATGGCGCCGCTGCGCAGCTCGGCGTGGCCCTGGGCGCTGATGACGCCGAGGTGGCTGTTGTCCAGGCGACCGGCCTTGAGCAGCAGCCCGGTGTTGGTCACCAGGGTGCCCCCCTGGTTGTCCAGCAGCTCCTGGCTGGTCAGGTCCAGGGCCGTGTTGGCCGAGACCTTGCCGCCCTGGCGATTGAGCAGCGTGCCGGCATTCAGGGTGACGCTGGCGTCACTGACGATCAGGCCGGCGTCGCTGTTGTCCAGCTTGCCGTCCAAGGTCACGTCGATGTGCTGGTGGCTGCTCAGCTTGCCGCCGTTGTTGAGCAGCTCGGTGCCGTGCAGGCTCAGGCGGTCATGGCCACTGAGCAGGCCCTTGTTCTGGTTGAGCAGGCGCTGCACGGTGAGGGTCAGGCCACGGTCGCCGATGACCTTGCCACCCTGGTTGTCCAGCAATTCGCTGGCATTCAGGATGACCTTGCCGGCGCTGGAAATCTCGCCCTGCTGGTTGAGGATGCGCGCCGCGCTGATGTCGGCCACGCTGTTCGCGCCAATCTTGCCGCCCTGCTGGTTGTCGATCGTGTCGGCGGTGAGCAGCAGGCTGCCCAGGCTGGTCAACTTGCCGCCTTGATGGTTCAAGGTGCCCAGGTGGGCCTCGAGGTCGCCCTTGGCGGTGATGTTGCCCAGGCGCTCGTTGTCGACCTTGCCGGCGATCAGGTCGAGGCGGCCATCGCTCTGCAGGTGGCCGGCATCGCTGTTGGCCAGGCTCTCGACGTCGATATGGGCCTTGCCCTTGGTGGTCGCCGCGCCCTTGTCACGGTTGTCGAAATGCCCGCCGGTGACGGTCAGCGAGCGGTCGGCGAGGACCAGGCCGCCGCGGTTGTCGAGGCGCTTGCCATGCAGGGTCAGGTCGCCGAGGCTCGACAACAGGCCGTTGTCACGGTTGTCCAGGGTCGCCACCTTGACGCCCAGTGTGCCGTCGCTGCGCAGGTTGCCCTTGCCGCTGTTGTCCAGGCCCACGGCCTTGAGGTCGAGCAGGCGCTTGGCCGAAACCAGGCCGAGACGGTTGTCGATATCGGCGCTGGCTTTTATCAGTACATCGCCGCCGAGCAATTGGCCGCCACCATTGAGCAGGCCGGCGGTGGTGATGTCCAGGCGGTCGGCACTGAGCTTGCCGCCGCTCTGGTTGTCCAGCTGCGCGTGGGTGGTCAGCTTGGCCTGGCGGTCGCTGCCGACCAGGCCTTGGTCACGGTTGTCCAGCCGGGTGGCGGTGACCTGCAGGCCGCCCTGGCCCACCAGGCGGCCGCCACGGTTGTCGAGGGTGGTGCCGACGTCCACCACGGCCTTGCCCTTGCCTTGCAACAGGCCCTGGTCACGGTTGTCGATCGCGTTGGCATTGACCGTCAAGATGTCGTCGGCCAGTGCCTGGCCTTTGCGGTTGTCCAGCTGGCCAGCCGTCAGGGTGGTGACTTGGCCCTTGAAGGTGCCGCCCTGGTTGTCGAGGGTGGTGCTGCCGGTGGCCTCCAGGGTGCGGTTGGCCACCACGCTGCCACGGTTGCGCAGGGTCTGGCCCGTGAGGGTCACGTCGCCGTGGGCATTGCGGGTGTTGTCGGGTTCCACGCCGGCTTCGATGATGCCCTGGTTGTCGATCCGCGTGCCGGACACGGTGATGCTGTCCTTGGCGGCGAGGCTCTGGCCAACCGTTACCTCGTCACGCACGCGCACGGTGGCACTGCCGGCGGCGTAGGTCTTGCCGGTCAGCTCGGCGCTCTGCGCGGCGACCGTCAGGCTGCCGGCACTGGACGTCTGCGCCAGGGTCACCTTGCCGTTGGCGTCCACCTGGATGTCGCCGGTGGTGGCGGCCATGTTGCCGGCCAACTTGACGCCCACGCCCTGCTCGGTGCCGACCAGGCGAATGGTGTTTGCATACATGCCGCCCAGCGCCGAGCTGTCGATGGCCAGCAGCGGCTTGTCGCCGCCCTCGTCGGCACGCGGCGTGGCCTGCAGGGTGTCAGCCTTGACGTCGTTGCGCCCGGTGACGATGTTCAGCTGCTTGGCGTGCAGTTCGGTGTTGAGCTTGGCGCTGCGGGTGATCAGGTCGAACTGGTCGAGGTTGGTGGCATTGAGCGCGTTGCCTTCGATGGCGATGTCGCCGCCGTCGACCTGGAAGCGGTCGAGGCGCTCGCCGTCCATGATCGGCTTGCCGGTGGTGAGGGTCGCCCGCGGCGTGTTGATGAAGCCGCAGCCCTTGCAGGTGATGCCATGGGGGTTGGCGACGATGACCCGGGCCGCCTGCCCCGCCACCTCGGTGTAGCCCTGCAGGGTACTGCGGTTGCCGCCGGTGACCTGGTTGAGGATCACCTGGGCGGCCTGGCCCCTGAGGTTGGGGTTGCCGACGATGATGCCGCCCAGCTGGGTCGACTGGGTCTTGCTGGTGGCGTTGTTGAGGATCAGCCCGTTGCTGCCCACGTTGTAGTCGCGGAAGGTGTTGGTCGACAGGCCGCTGCCATTGGGCGTGGCGATGTTGACGATCGGCACCCCGTTGCCGGCCTGCTTGAGGCTGGTATTGGCGTTGGCCGCCGCATCGACGGTCAACTGCGCGGCCGTGGCGACGATGGGGTTGAGGAACAGCACACCCGCGACGATCAGGGCGATGCATTGGTTCAGTGGGGTGCGGATATCCATGTCGAACGAACTCCAGGCGCGGGCAGCGGTGTCACGGGCAAAAGGTGGGTCGGGGCTCAGAAGAACGCGTCGACGCGGAAATAGATCGGGTGTTCGCGGCGGGTTATGACCTCGGGGCGCTCCAGCGAGCGGGCGAAGGTCGCGCTGGCGGCGAAGTACTGGCCGCGCACGTTGAACTCCAGGGCATTGCCGCTCAGGCGGCCATGGTCCTGGCCGTTACCGTGCTGGCCCTTGATCACCCCCGCGTCGTAGGCGAACGCCATGCCGTATTCGCGCAGCCAGGGCTGCAGCGGCGCCCAGGTCACCGGTCGGCGCCAGCGCAACTGGTTGCGCCAGTAGCCGCCGCTGTCGCCAGTGAGGGTCTGCTCCTTGAAGCCGCGCACCGAGGTCAGCCCGCCGACGCTGATGCGCTGGCCGCTGTAGAGGGCATCCTCGCTGCGCTGGCCGGTGGCCAGGCTGTCGAAAGTGAACTGCTCGCCCCACAGCTGGAACGGCTGCAGGTAGCTCAGGGTGAGGGTGTACTTGTTGTAGCGCGCCACGGATTCGCTACCGTGAGGGTCGCCCGCGCCCTGGGCGTCGAGCGCGCCGATACCCTGCTGCCAGCCGGCATCGAGGTTGACGAAGGCATTGCCGATGCGACGGCCGTGGTTGACGCCCAGCTGGCGCTCGGTGATACGGGGGCTGGAAACGCCGATCAGGGTGTCGTCAAGGTAGTTGCGCGTGCGCAGGTGGCTGACGCCGGCATTGACCGCGGTCTTGCTCAGGCTGTCGCGGTGGAGCACCCGTTCAGCCTGGAACTGATGCACGCTGTTGTCGCCGTCGAGCTTGAAGGGGAAACCGCTGGAGGTATCGCGGGTGCGGTAGTAGTTGTGGTTGTAGCTGTAGTTGAAGGTCCACCAGCCCCACGGCAGGCTGTAGTTCAGGCCATGGCTGTCGGAGTGGCGCCAGTGGTCGCTGACCACGTCGCGCCCGCCGCGCAGGCTCAACTGATCGGCCAGGCCCAGCGGGCTGTCCCATTCCAGGCCTAGGTTCATCTGCTGCTCGCCACTGCTGGCATCGCCGTTGTTGTGACGGCTGGCCGAGACCCGCCAGGGCTTGTCACGCTGGCCCTTGAGCTGCACGCGACTGCCGCCGACCTCCTGGCCGGGCACCAGTTCCACCTCGACCTGGCGCGAGGGCAGGCGGCCGAGCTGGTCGACCATCTGTTCCATGTCGCGCAGGTTGAGCACCTGACCGGTGTTACCGGGGAAGGCCATGGCCATCTCCCGAGGGCTGGCCAGGGTAGAACCGTCCAGCCCTTCCAGGCGGCCCTCGACGATGCTGATCTGCAGCACGCCGGAGCCCAGGTCCTGCTGAGGCAGGTACGCGCGGGTGGTCAGGTAGCCACGGTCCAGGTAATGGTCAGTGATGCGTTTCAACAAGCCGTTGAGCTGACCAACCTGCAGGCACTGCCCTTCATAGCCTTCAAGCAGTGCCCGGCGTTGGCGCACGTCAAGCAGGGTCTCGCCTTGCAGGTCGACACGGCGAATCGGGAAACAACGCCCTTGCTCGGTGGGGGCGACAGGCGCCGGCGCAGCCTGTTTGCCAGGCAACTGCTGCAGCTCTTCTAGACGTCTGCGCTGCTCTTGCAGCAGGTTTTCCTGACGGTCACGAATCAGATCACGGTCGCCGGGCGACTGGAACGGAGCTGCACTGCTCAACAGCGGCAGCAGCGCCAGGCTGACAGCCAGGGCGCGAAAAACGAGGGGCATACGTGGTGGTCCATCACTTGAAAACTGATCGCATCACTGCGAAACGGCTGCGCAGGGTACAAGAGCAGCGGAACGCTATCAATAAGCCATCATCTGAACCACGTCAGGCTGATTCGTTTCCGATTGTAGGATTACCCCTCGCCTGGGGCGTTCAGCGTTGCTGTGCGGGCTTGGCGGCAGGACGGAACCACCATCCCTGCTGCATGCCAGCCGCCGCCAACAGGATCAGCCCCACCCCCAGCCACTGCACCGCTGCCAGGCGATGGTCGAAGGCCAGCCAGTCGACCAGGATCGCGGCGATCGGGTAGATGAACGACAACGCCCCGGTCAACGCCGTGGGCAAGCGCTGGATGGCGCTGTACAGCAGCACGTACATCAACCCCGTGTGCACGATGCCCAGCGTGACCAGGCTGCCGAGCGCCGGCAGTTCGCCCGGCAGCCCGCCCAGCTTCACCCAGGGCGCCAGCAGCAAGACGCCAGTGCTCACCTGGATCAAGGCGATCAGATGCGGCGGCGTGCCGGTCAGGCGCTTGATGATCAGCGCCGCCACGGCATACAGGAAGGCCGCGCCCAGCGCCAAGGCGATACCCTGCAGATATTCACCACCACTGGACTGCCCCGCGCCATGAGCGCTGACAATGGCCAGCATGCCGAGGAACGCCACGCTCAGCCAGGTCAGCTTGGCCAGGGTGATCTTCTCGCCCAGGAACAGCGCCGCCAGCCCCACCAGCATGAACGGCTGGACGTTGTACACCGCGGTGCCGATGGCAATCGACGCCCGCGAATAGGAGGCGAACAGCAATACCCAGTTACCGACGATCGCCACCCCGCTGACCACCGCTAGCAGGAAGGTGGCGCGGGTCAGCACGCCCGGCTTGAGAAAGCCCATGGCCGCGCAGATCAGCAGCAAAGTGCCGGCGCCAAACACGCAGCGCCAGAACACCACCTCCAGCACCGGCTGCCCGGACACCAGCACGAACCAGCCGATGGTCCCGGAAATAAGCATGGCGGCGATCATTTCCAGCGCACCACGGCGTAGCGAATTGTCCATCTCACACCTCCTGTCGACGATGGGCACAGTATGCGGAGGGTCGAGGGTGCCCCTCCAGTTGATAACCAAGGCAGATCGGTAATCATGCCTTTACTATCAAGGCAAATCCTGAAAACCACCTAACGAGGTTGTGATGACCGATACCATCGACCAGTTGTTGATCAATGCGCTGATGGAGGACTCGCGCCGTTCGCTCAAGGCCCTGGCGCAGATCAGCGGACTGTCGGCGCCCAGTGTCAGCGAGCGCCTGCGCCGTCTGGAGGAGCGCGGCGTGCTGCGCGGCTATACGGTGGAAGTGGACCCACGCAGTTTCGGCTACCAGTTGCAGGCCATCGTGCGCATTCGCCCGCTGCCGGGGCAGTTGCAGGAGGTGGAACGGCAGATCGTCGCCATCCCCGAGTTCACCGAGTGCGACAAGGTCACCGGCGAGGACTGCTTCATCGCTCGCCTGCATGTGCGCTCGATGGAACAGTTGGACACCCTCCTCGACCGCCTGAACGTGCTGGCCGAGACCAACACGGCGATCATCAAGAAGACCCCGGTGAAACGGCGCTTGCCACCGATGGAATAGGGCTGTGCGTCGCTGCTACCGGCCCTGTCGCGGGACGAGGCCGGCAACGACCCGGCACTTGTACACAATAATGTCACCATAAGTGCCATTTTTGTGTGCAAAAACCAGAGTGGCGCCCCATAAAGTTACACATTCCGTTTATTAAATTCTGACCACTCAATCAACTATCAGTACATCCAAAAATTAAAAACTGTTCATTTGGTCAAGTTATATTCCACTAATTTCATTCACTTATCATTCAATAAGATAGATTCAAAACAGTGGCAACCTGAACGTTGGATTTCCACTGGCATGGAACTGGCTTTTGTGTGTTCGTGTTTTGTATACAAATTCAACAAAACATAAATACACAAGAACCCGCAGCGTCGCCCACCGGCGACCGTTGCGCCCAGAACCCAGTGATGCCAACGCCTGCACCGACGAGATGGCGAGCCCGTGCGCCAGCGCCCGCTCATCGCAGTCACGCGCATCAGGAGCCGCCGGAATGAGTAGCAGTCTCCCCCTTGCCCCTGAACTTTCCGTTGCCAGCACCCACCCCTCGACCACCACGCTGGAAGGCCACCCGGCCAACCTCGAACTGAGCCCACGCCTGCACAACCGCGACCTCGCCCCGACCAAACTCGCGGGCCGTCGCTGGGGCGGCTACAGCATCTTCGCGCTGTGGACCAACGATGTGCATAACATCGCCAACTACTCGTTCGCCATGGGGCTGTTCGCCCTCGGCCTGGGCGGCTGGCAGATCCTGCTGTCGCTGGCGATCGGCGCGGCGCTGGTGTACTTCTTCATGAACCTGTCCGGCTACATGGGGCAGAAGACCGGCGTGCCGTTCCCCGTGATCAGCCGTATCGCTTTCGGCATCCACGGCGCGCAGATCCCGGCGTTGATCCGCGCGGTGATCGCCATCGCCTGGTTCGGCATCCAGACCTACCTGGCCTCGGTGGTGCTGCGCGTGCTGCTGACCGCGGTGTGGCCGCAGGTGGCGGCCTTCGATCACGACAGCATCCTCGGCCTGTCGAGCCTGGGCTGGGTGTGCTTCGTGGCTATCTGGCTGGTGCAGCTGGTGATCCTCGCCTACGGCATGGAAATGGTGCGCCGCTACGAGGCGTTCGCCGGGCCGGTGATCCTGCTCACCGTGGCCAGCCTCGCCGTGTTCATGTACTTCAAGGCCGATGCGCGTATTGCCTGGTCGGTGGCCGAGCCCCTGAGCGGCTACGAGATGTGGCGCAACATCTTTGCCGGCGGCGCGCTGTGGCTGGCGATCTACGGCACCCTGGTGCTGAACTTCTGCGACTTCGCCCGCAGCTCGCCATGCCGCAAGACCATCCGCGTCGGCAACTTCTGGGGCCTGCCGGTGAACATCCTGGTGTTCGCGGCGATCACCGTGGTGCTGTGCGGCGCGCAGTTCCAGATCAACGGCCAGATCATCGACAGCCCGACGCAGATCGTCGCCAGCATCCCCAACACCGCGTTCCTGGTGCTCGGTTGCCTGGCCTTCCTGATCGTCACCGTGGCGGTGAACATCATGGCCAACTTCGTTGCCCCGGCCTTCGTGCTCAGCAACCTGGCGCCGCGACACCTGAACTTCCGCCGCGCCGGGCTGATCAGCGCCACCCTGGCGGTGCTGATCCTGCCGTGGAACCTGTACAACAGCCCGCTGGTGATCGTGTACTTCCTCTCCGGCCTCGGCGCCCTGCTCGGTCCGCTGTACGGGGTGATCATGGCCGACTACTGGCTGCTGCGCAGGGGCCGCATCAACGTGCCCGAGCTGTACAGCGAGAACCCCGCCGGCGCCTACCACTACACCAAGGGCATCAACCTGCGCGCCGTGGCGGCATTCATCCCCGCCGCGCTGCTGGCCATCGTCCTGGCCCTGGTACCCAACTTCCACAGCGTCGCGCCGTTCTCGTGGCTGATCGGTGCCGGGATCGCCGCCGCCGTGTACCTGCTGATCGCGCCGCGCCATGTCCAGTACCACGACGTCAGCGGTGAATGCATCGCCGTCGACCACAGCAGCCACTGAATTCAGGGAGATCCGTCATGCGTATTCTGATCGCCAACGTCAACACCACCGCCGCCATCACCGAAGCCATTGCCGAGCAGGCGCGCAGCGTGGCCGCCCCCGGCACCGAGATCGTCGGCCTGACTCCGTGGTTCGGCGCCGAGTCGGTGGAAGGCAATTTCGAAAGCTACCTGGCCGCCATCGCGGTGATGGACCGGGTGCTGGCCTACGACCAGCCCTTCGATGCAGTGATCCAGGCCGGCTACGGCGAGCATGGCCGAGAGGGCCTGCAGGAGCTGCTGGAGGTGCCGGTGGTGGACATCACCGATGCCGCCGCCAGCACCGCCATGTACCTGGGCCACGCCTACTCGGTGGTGACCACGCTGGACCGCACCGTGCCGCTGATCGAGGACCGCCTGAAACTGTCCGGGCTATACGAGCGCTGCGCCTCAGTGCGCGCCAGCGGCCTGGCGGTGCTGGAGCTGGAGGCCGATCCACGGCGTGCGGTGGAGGCCATCGTCGAGCAGGCCGAGCGCGCCGTGCGCGAGGACAAGGCCGAGGTGATCTGCCTGGGATGCGGTGGCATGGCCGGGCTCGACGAGCAGATTCGCCAGCGCACCGGGGTGCCGGTGGTGGACGGCGTGAGCGCGGCGGTGACAATCGCTGAATCGCTGGTGCGGATGGGGCTGAGCACCTCCAAGGTACGTACCTATGCCACGCCGAGGGCGAAGAAGGTGGTGGGCTGGCCGATGCGCTTCGGGCGCTGACAGACTCGGCGCCTGCTCAGGCCCTATCGCCGGCAAGCCGGCTCCCACAAGGGCCTGCAGTTTCCTGTGGGAGGCGGCTTGCCGGCGATAGGGTCAGCTTCGTCAGCGCAACAGCCTCGCCAGCCGCTCGCCACTGCCACACGCCAAGGTGAACCCCAGCGCGCCATGCCCCAGGTTCAGCCACAGGTTGCGATACCGCGTGGCCTCGATGATCGGCACCCCGGTCGGCGTCGCCGGCCGCATCCCCGCCCAATCCACCGCCTGCCCGTAATCAGCGGCCTGCGGCAGGGTCTCGCGCGCCAGCCGGCGCATGCTCGCGAGCCTGCCGGCATCCACCGCCTCGTCATAACCGACGATGTCCACCATCGCCGCCACCCGCAGTTGATCGTCCAATCGGGCATAGACAATCTTGCGTTCGTAGTCGGTGATGCTCACCTCGGGGGCGCGGTGCGTGGCCCCAACCGGCGCGGTCAGGCTGTAGCCCTTCAGTGGATAGACCGGCAGCTGCAAGCCTGGCAAAGCCAAACCGGCGCTACGGTGCCCGGCGCTGAGCACCAGGCGCTGCACCTCCAGCTGTTCACCGCCCAGCTCCAGCGCGGCCACACGATCATCGCGCGCTATCAGCCGGGTCACCGGCCGCCCCAACAGCAACCGGCACTGCCCTGAGGCCTGCAGGCGCTCGGCCAGGCGCAGGCAGAAGCGGTGACAGTCGCCGACTTCCTCGTCTGGAGTGAACACACCGCCCACGAAAGGGGCTTCGGCAAGCGCCGGGTCGAGTCCGCGCAGATCGGCGGCATCGAGGATCTGTTGCGTGTCGGGATCCAGCAGCTGTTGGCGACCGTGCTTGAAGGCGCGCTGGGTGCGAAACGCGACCAGCTTGCCATTGCGTCGCCAGGCGAAGCCATCGAGGCCGTCCTCTTCACGCCAGCGGGCGAGAACGGCCTGGCTGCGCAAGGCCAGATCCAGCAACTGGGCGGCATTGCGGCGATTGACCCGGGTACGGCAGGCCATGACGAAGGCCGCCAGCCAGCGCCACTGCGCGGTGTCCAAACGTAGCCGCAGACGTAGCGGCGAATCGCCGCGTAACAGCCAGCCCAGCGCTTGCCATGGCACCCCGGCATCGGCCAGCGGTGCCACGTAGCGATATGACAACTGCCCACCATTGGCGAAGCTGGTCGCGCTGGCCAGGCTGTCGCGGGCCTCGACCAGGTCGACCTGCCAGCCTTCGCGCACCAGTGCATAGGCCGTGGCCAGCCCGACCACGCCGCCTCCGATCACCGTCACCCGCTCCATCGGCACATCCCTGCCCAGCTTAGAAAGCCAGACAGTAACAGCAGGTCAGGTCGGGCAGCCAGGCTCGCCGTTATCCAGGCCCTGGCGCACGTTCCGGCTGAGCAGGGTCGCCTTGCCATCGCGCCAGGTCAGCGTCAGCACATACAGGGAGTCGAAATCGTCACGATGCCAGTCCTCGGTGAGCACCCGGTCTTCGCCCAGGGCCTTGCCGGCCACGGTGTTGATCAGTTCCGGCAGATACCCCCGCGACCAGGCCGTGTAGACCGTCGCATTGCGATACTTGTCACTGAGCAGTTCGTCGGCCAGCGCGGCTGTGTCGTTGGCGCCGTAGTCGATGTTGACCGGCAAACCGAGGCGGATGGCGGCGGGGCTGATGGTCATCAGCGGACGAATGTAGCTGTAGCGCTCGTCCTGGCTACCCTCCTCGACACCTCGCGAAGGGTTGGCGGCGAAGACGTAGTCGGCATCGCCGAAACGCTCGGGCAACAGGGTGGCCAGGTCCAGGGCGCGGTTCAGGCCCTGGCAGTTCAACTGCCCGAGGCCCTCACCGGGTTTCTCGGCGTGGCGCAGGAACACCAGGGTCTGGGTCCCGTCGACCGGCTGCGCCCGGCTCTCGACCACATCCAGGGCCAGCGGCACGGCGGCGGCAACGAGCGTCAGGCTCAACAACAGGTGGCGGCGACGGCGAAGGAAGGCTGGCAGCTTCATACAGGGCGGACTCTATGTGGCCTGGATATCGGGTTGCCCCGCCACATGTCCCTGTCGTGATCGCCATCCTTGGCAGCGAGTGAGGCTCAGAGTGCCTACGGCCCGTTTGGTTCCTCCATGACTGCACATACCTTCCTTGGACAATCAGCACCCTAGCGCATCGATGTTGCTGAATTATTGCGCGCGGTTCAGTCGTCGCGGGTCAGCACTTCGAGCAATTCGATCTCGAAGGTAAGGTCCGAATTCGGCGGAATCGCACCGACCGAGCGTTCGCCATAACCCAGGTGCGCCGGTACCTGCAGCTTGCGCTTGCCACCCACGCGCATGCCCATCAGGCCCTGGTCCCAGCCCTTGATCACCCGGCCGGTACCGATGACGCACTGGAACGGCTTGCCACGCGCCCATGAGGAATCGAACTCGCTGCCGTCGGCCAGGGTGCCGCGGTACTGGGTGGTGATCAGCGCACCCTTGACCACGGCCTTGCCGTCGCCTTCCTGTAGATCGATGACTTGCAGTTCACTGCTCATGGCAGGTTCCTCGAAGCGGTTTTCTTGGCCGCCGTTTTCTCAGGAATGCGCAGGTTTGGCAAGACAAGCCGTGTCAGGTGGGGGCGAACTGGTCGAAGACCTGTTGACCGGTGAGGTTCCGGGTCTCGTTCTTGAAGCAATACCAGGCGGGCTGTTCGTCGACGAATATCTGCTCGGTAAAGCTCCAGTCTTCCTCGCCATCAAGCAGGCCGACCGGTACGACGTACATGTCGCTCTCTTTCAGGCGATAGAACAGATGCGTGCCGCACTGGCCGCAGAAGCCGCGCTGGGCCCAGGGTGAGGAGTCATAGGCGATGGGGGTCGGGCCTTCGATGGCTGGGGGCTCGGTGCATTGCACTGCCAGCAGCGGGCCGCCGGTCCATTTGCGACACATGCTGCAATGGCAAGCGCTGACATGGGTGTTGTCGAGCGTGACACGCAACTGGGTTTTGCCACAGAGGCAACTGCCTTGTTTTTCCAGGGACATGATGGGGCTCCTTGCTGTGGTTTCGGGCGCTGGAGTATAGACGGCGGAAAGTAACTGCTTTGAAGCGTGTATGCATACGCTTCCATCAATACAAACAGCCAATCAACAAACTCAATTATCCCGCCGCAGATCCTCAGGAATAGGCAAATCTTTCTTCAAAGGTTCCGGCGCCTTGCCCCTGCCCGCCCGATACTGCCGAATCTGGAACACATAGGCCAACACCTGCGCCACCGCCAGGTACAGCCCCGCCGGAATCTCCTGCTCGATCTCGGTCGAGTAGTAGATGGCCCGCGCCAGGGCCGGCGACTCGAGTATCTGCACCTTGTGCTCAACCCCGATCTCACGGATCTTCAAGGCCATGAAGTCTGTTCCCTTGGCCAGCAGCAACGGCGCCGACCCGCCCTTCTCGGGGTCATACTGCAACGCCACCGCGTAATGGGTCGGGTTGGTGATGATCACATCGGCATCCGGCACCGCCGCCATCATCCGCCGCTGCGACATCTCCCGCTGCAACTGCCGGATCCGCTGCTTGACCTCGGGCTTGCCTTCACTGTCCTTGTACTCGTCCTTGACCTCCTGCTTGGTCATCTTCATCTTCTTGTTCGTCTGGAACAGCTGGAACGGCACATCGAGCCCGGCAATCAGCAACAGCCCCGCCGCCATCCACAAGGCGCTCCAGCCCACCACCTGCACCGCATGGATGATCGCCTGCTCCAGCGGCTCGTTGGCGATGGCCAGCAGCGCCTCGCGGTCACTGGCCAGTACCAGCAACGCCACCATCAGGATCATGACGAACTTGGCCACCGCCTTGAGCAGCTCGGTCAGCGCGTTCATCGAGAACATGCGCTTGATCCCCGACAATGGGTTCATCCGGCTGAACTTCGGCTGCAGCAGGCTCCCGGAGAACAGGAAGCCACCCAGGGCGATCGGCGCAACGAAGGAAATCACGAACAGCAAAATCAGGATCGGCTGCACCGACCAGATCGCCATCTTGCCCGAGGCCAGCAGGAACGCGCCCATGCTGCGTTCATCGACGATCACCTCGCGGGTCAGGCTGAAGTTCATGCGCATCAAGGTCATCAGCGTTTCCGCCAGATAACCGCCGAATGCCAGCAGGCCACCGGCGCCCGCCAGGGTCACCGCGACGGTGTTCAGCTCCTTGGAGCGGGCAACCTCACCTTTCTCACGTGAGTCGCGCTTGCGCTTCTCGGTGGGTTCCTCTGTCTTGTCCTGACCGCTTTCGCTCTCTGCCATGCTCAGCGCGCCCGTGCCAGCTCACGCAGCCACTGCAGCGCTTCGCTGGCCAGTGCCTGGTAATGCGGAAGGATGTCGGCCAGGCCGACCCAGAAAATCCCCATGCCCAACACCAGGGTCAACGGGAAACCGATGGAAAAGATGTTCAACTGCGGCGCAGCGCGGGTCATCACGCCAAAGGCGATGTTGACCACCAGCAAGGCAGCGATCGCCGGCAGGATCAACAGCAGCGCGGCGCCCAGCACCCAACTCAGGCGCCCGGCCATCTCCCAGAAATGATTGACCACCAAGGCGTTGCCCACCGGCAGCGTGGTAAAGCTCTCGGTCAACACCTCGAATACCACCAGGTGGCCGTTCATCAACAGGAACAGCACGCTCACCAACATGGTCATGAACTGGCTGATCACCGTGACGTTGACCCCGTTGGCCGGGTCGACCATGGACGCGAAGGCCATGCCCATCTGCACGGCGACGATCTGCCCGGCAATGACGAACGCCTGGAACAACAGCTGCAGGGAAAACCCGAACAACGCCCCGACGATGATCTGCTCGGCACACAGCAGCATGCCTCGCAGACTCAAAGGATCGATCTCGGGAAGCGGCGGCAGGCCCGGCACGATGACCACGGTAATCGCCACGGCGGCGTACAGGCGCACCCGCGCCGGCAGCATCTTGGTGCCGAAGATCGGCATGGTCATCAGCACCGCCGCTACTCGGAACAGCGGCAGGATGAAGGTGGCGACCCAGGTGCCGATCTGCGTGTCGGTCAACTCCAGCATGGCAGCCTCAACCGATCAGTTGCGGAATGCTGGTGTACAGACCGATGAAGTACTCCATGAACTTCTGCACCAGCCAGGGCCCGGCGACGATCAAGGTGATCAGCATCACCAGCAAGCGCGGCAGGAAGCTCAGGGTCTGTTCGTTGATCTGCGTGGCCGCCTGGAACATCGCCACCACCAGGCCGATCAGCAGGCTCGGCACCACCAGCACGGCGACCATCAGGGTGGTCAGCCACAACGCGTCACGGAACAGGTCGACTGCGACTTCAGGTGTCATGCAAGGCTCTCCTTGGCGGCGTCAGACACCGCCGAAACTGCCGGCCAGGGTACCCATGATCAGCGCCCAGCCATCGACCAGCACGAACAGCATGATCTTGAACGGCAGCGAGATGATCAACGGCGACAGCATCATCATACCCATGGCCATCAGCACGCTGGCGACCACCATGTCGATGATCAGGAACGGAATGAAGATCATGAAACCGATCTGGAACGCGGTCTTCAGCTCGGACGTGACGAACGCCGGCACCAGGATCGTCAGCGGCACCTGGTCAGGCCCGGCGATGTCGGTGCGCTTGGACAGGCGCATGAACAGATCGAGGTCGCTCTGCCGGGTCTGCGCCAACATGAAGTCCTTCAAGGGCCCCTGGGCCTTGTCGATGGCCTGCTGCGCGGTCATCTGCTCGGCCAGGTACGGCTGCAGCGCGTCCTTGTTCACCCGCTCGAATACCGGCGCCATGATGAACATGGTCAGGAACAGCGCCATGCCGGTGAGCACCTGGTTCGACGGGGTCTGCTGCAGGCCCAGGGCCTGGCGCAGGATGGAGAAGACGATGATGATGCGGGTGAAGCTGGTCATCAGGATGACGAACGCCGGGATGAAGCTCAGCGCCGTCATGATCAGCAGGATCTGCAGGCTGACCGAATATTCCTGCTGCCCATCCGCCCCACTGGACAGGGTGATGGCCGGGATCGACAGCGGGTCGGCGGCCAGGGCCAGCGGCGCGGCCAACAGCAGCGCCAAGGTCAACAGAAAGCGCACTGCGCCGCTCATCACGTCTTGTCCTTATGATCCTTGCCCATCAGCTCGAGCAGCCGCTGGGCGAATTCCGGTGCGGCCTGGCGCGCCGTGGCAGGCACGGCCACGGGTTCGGCCAGCACATGCAGCGCTTCGATGCTGCCGGGGGTATGGCCGATAAGGATCTGCTCCTTGCCGACCTGCACCAGCAACAGCCGATCACGCGGGCCAATGGCCCGGCTGCCGACGATCTCGATGACCTGGGCACCGCGCTGGGCGTTACCCTGCATGCGTCGCAGCAGCCAGGCCAGGAAGAAGATCAGCCCCACCACCAGCAGCAGGCCGAACACCATCTGTGCCAGCTGCGCCCCCAGCCCGCCCGGCAGCGGCGAGCCTGCTGCCGGCGCGGCGGCTGGCTCGGCAGCGGCAATCACCACCTCGCTGGCGAGCAAGGCACCGAGGGCCGTGACGCCCCGCATCATGCGCTTCACTCAGCGCAGCTTCTTGATACGTTCGCTGGGGCTGATCACGTCGGTCAGGCGGATGCCGAACTTCTCGTTGACCACGACCACCTCGCCATGGGCGATAAGGGTGCCGTTGACCAGCACATCCAATGGCTCGCCGGCCAGGCGATCCAGCTCGATCACCGAGCCCTGGTTGAGCTGCAGCAGGTTGCGGATGCTGATCTCGGTGCTGCCCACTTCCATGGAGATGCTCACCGGGATGTCCAGGATCACGTCCAGGTTCGGGCCTTCGAGGCTCACGTTCTCGTTGGGCTTGGGCGAACTGGCAAACTCTTCCATCGGCAGGCGGCCAGCGCCGGACGATGCGGCGTCGGCCGCCAGCAGCGCGTCGATGTCGGACTGACCGGCATCGCCGGTTTCTTCCAGGGCGGCAGCCCATTCATCGGCCAGGGCCTGTTCCTCTGGAGAGTTGATCTCGTTTTCGTTAGCCATGATTTCCTCGACAGGCATTCAATACGTTGGAGCGACCGGCACGCCTTCAGCGGCGTTCGATCGGGTCGATGATCTGCAGCGACAGGGTGCCTTTGTGCGACCCCAGCCGCGCCTTGAACGACGGCACGCCGTTGGCGCGCAGCACCAGGTGCTCCGGCAGTTCCACCGGAATTACGTCACCGGGCTGCATGTGCAGGATGTCGCGCAGCTTCAGCTGGCGACGGGCAACCGTGGCCGAAACCGGGACATTGACGTCCAGCACGTCCTCGCGCAGGGCCTTGACCCAACGCTCGTCCTGATCGTCCAGGTCGGACTGGAAGCCCGCGTCGAGCATCTCGCGCACCGGCTCGATCATCGAGTACGGCATGGTCACGTGCAGGTCGCCACCACCGCCATCGAGTTCGATGTGGAAGGTCGAGACCACCACCGCCTCGCTGGGGCCGACGATGTTGGCCATGGCCGGGTTGACCTCGGAGTTTATGTACTCGAAGTTGACCGGCATAATCGCCTGCCAGGCCTCCTTGAGGTCGACGAAGCACTGGTCCAGGACCATGCGCACCACGCGCAGCTCGGTCGGGGTGAACTCTCGCCCCTCGATCTTGGCGTGGCGGCCGTCGCCACCGAAGAAGTTGTCCACCAGCTTGAACACCAGCTTGGCGTCGAGGATGAACAGCGCGGTGCCGCGCAACGGCTTGATCTTGACCAGGTTCAGGCTGGTCGGCACGTACAGCGAATGCACGTACTCGCCGAACTTCATCACCTGCACGCCGCCCACCGCCACATCGGCGGAGCGACGCAGCAGGTTGAACATGCTGATGCGGGTGTAGCGGGCGAAACGCTCGTTGATCATCTCCAGGGTCGGCATGCGCCCCCGGACGATACGATCCTGACTGGTCAGGTCGTAGCTCTTGATGCTGCCCGGCTCGCCGGTGCTCTCGGTTTGTACCAGCCCATCGTCCACCCCATGCAGCAGGGCGTCGATCTCATCCTGGGACAGCAGGTCCTGCACGGCCATCTATGTGCTCCTACTGCAATACGAAATTGGTGAACAGCAGCTGGTCGACGACCGGCCTGCCGACTTCCTTCTGCGCCACTTCCTGGACCACCGCGGTGGCCTTCTGACGCAGCATCTCCTGGCCGACCGAGCTCGCGGCAAGGGTGTCGAAACCCTGCCCGGAGAACATCATCACCAGGTTGTTGCGAATCACCGGCATATGCACTTTCAGCGCTTCCAGGTCGGCCTGGCTGCGACCCTGCATGGTGATGCTCACCTGCATGTAGCGCTGCCGGCCATTCTGGTTGAAGTTGACCACGAAGGCCGGGGCCAGGGGTTCGTAGATCGCCGCCGGCTTGACGTTGCTCTGCGCCGCCTCGGGTGTCGGTTCCGACCCGCTCTTGTGCATGAAGAACCAGGTAGCGCCTACCGACAGGCCGACCGCCAGAAGCAGGGCCAGTACCAGCAGCAGGATCAACTTGAGTTTGCCTTTAGCGGCGGGGTCTTTCACTGCGTCACTCTTCGCCATGCCAATAATCCGTCGTCCATCGGGGTTTCAAAGGAGGATGACGTGGCTTGAGCAAGTGTTATGCCAGATTTGCCAGAGTGGCGATGTAGCGCCCCTGCGCCGGGACGCGCCTGTTGTCACAGGCACGTCGACAAGGCCGGCAACCGTCAGGCGTAGTAGTCGACCATGCTGTCGCCGACCACCACCTGATGCTCGACGGGACGCGCGGCGTCGAGTTCACCGCCCTCCCCGGTCGCCTCGGCACGGCGCGCCGCGACCCCGGACAGGCTCGATCCACCCTGCTGCGCCTGCTGTTGCTGCTGGCCACGGGACTGGTCGGCGACACTGACGTCGGGCTGCGCCAGACCCTGCTGGGCGAACAGTTCGCGCAGGCGATGGATCTGGCTGTCGAGTGCGTCACGCACGCCGGCATGGCCACTGACGAAGTGAATCTGCGCAGGCTGATCCGCCGCGACATTGACGCGGATGTCCAGCCGCCCCAGCTCGGCGGGCTCAAGCTGGATATCCGCCGACTTGAGGTTCTGGCTCGACAGGTACATGACGCGGTTCACCAGCCCCTCGGTCCAGGCGCCCTGGTTCATTGCCAGCGGTTGCTGCAGCGGGCTTGGCGTGATCGGCACGGCATTGGCGGTCTTGGGAGTCGCCGCCTGGGTAAGGCTGGCCAGGCGATCGGCGAAGTCATCGACGCGCGTATCACTGCCGGCACCCTTGATGTCCTTGAGACCATCGTCGATCAGCCCGGCGAAGGCCTTGTCGCCGCGCTCGGAATGCCCTGCCTCCGCTTCGGCCTTCGGCAGCACATTCGCCAAGGTATTGACGGCCGCTGCCGTCGGGTCGGCAGGCGCCTGGTTGCTGTCGGCCCGGGCAGTGGACGCATGGGCAGACGTGGTTCCCTTGGCCTGGGCATCCTGCTCCAGCGCCAGGCGCAAGGTCGGCATGTTGGCCAGAGGGTCGGCCTCCGGATCGAACCCTGCATCCTTGGCAGCCTCTTCGCCTACTGCTGGCGGCGCTACCACCGGCTGCGGCACCTGGGCTGCCGCCTGCAACACCGGGGCGACCGCTTCGGCCTGAGCCTGGATTAGCTGCGCCCCCGGCAGGGCATCGGTGACCTGGCCAGCCACAAGGCTGGCGTCGATCGGCGTAGAATTTCCGCTATCGGCGGATTCATCCGGTTCGTCGGAAGGCTGGGTACCTGTTGCCACTGGCAACTTATTGCCGTCATCGGCAACCGCCGGCTTGCTGCCTTCCTCCGGTTTGCCGCCAGTGGCCGGGCCGGCCGGTTCCTTGGGCTTGGCCTGATCGGCACCCTTGGCAACCTTGTCGTCACGCGCCGGAACACTGTCGCGCCCCTGTCGAGCCATGACCTGATCGAAGCCAGCGCCCCGGCTGGCCGGGGCCTGCAGCGGCTTGTCCGCCACACCGGCAGCCGGGCGCGACGTCTTGTTGACGAGGCTGGCTTGCAACAAGGGATTAGGTGCGACAGGCATTGGCTGGTCTCCGCGGCAGAACTGGTAAAGTGCGTCTGTGCGAAGGAAAAGCAAAACTCGCGCCAGCTTTTACTCGGCAGCGATTCGCTGCCTCTCGGCACGGTAGAAACACTGGACTTCCAGATACTCTTGGTCGATGCGGTTGATCAGGTCTTCAATCCCGTACAAAGGCTGCTGGCGGACCCGTTCCTCGAGCTGCCGGCACAGCTCGGCTAGACCAATGGCCCCCATGTTGCTGCTGCTGCCCTTGAAGCTGTGCGCGGCCAGACCGAGTTCGTCGGCGTCCTTGGCCTCGTGCAACTGGCTCAGGCGCCGCTCGGAGTCTTCCAGGAAGGTTTCCAGCAACTGCAGATAGCCATCTTCCATGACCTCGCGCAAGTCACTCAGCACCTTCTGATCGATATGCGTGTCCACCACTTGTTCACTCCCTGACCAAGCCTGAGTAGGCCCAAATCGCGCAAACCGGCTCACCATTGAAATTCCACTCGCGCCAGACGACCACCCTCCAACCACTGGGCAGTGCCGGCCTGCCGCCGCACCAGGCTCATCCCGCGCCCACTGAACCCCTGCGCCACCGGCGTGTCTGCCAACAGGCGCGCCACATCGAAGCCCGCTCCGCTATCGCGGACCTCGATGGTCAGACGCCCGCCCGCACCTTGAGGTTCCACCCGCAAGGCAATGCCGACGCTACCGTGCAGCTGCCGCCCCAGGCGTTCTGCGCGCTGGCGATAGTACTCGGCGAAGCCTTCGGCATCGCGCTTGAGTGTCGAATCCAACCCCAGCACACCATGCTCCAACGCATTGGAATACAGTTCGCTGAGTACGCTATGCAACTTGCCGCTGATGGGCCTCAGCCCATGGATCTCCTGCAATAGCTGTACCAGATAAGGCACCGGATTGAAGCGCCCCAGGCTCTCGCCACGCAGCTCGAACTGCATCGACCAGTCTAGCGGGCTGGAACGGCCACTGTCGGAGTACACCACCGCCTGTGGTACCAAATGCTCAGAAGGCAGCATGCGGATATCGCACAGGCTGATATCGTCACGCGACTGACCACCGAAACCTGCCAGCGCCTGCATGACCTCGTCGAACAACACCGCCGGATCGCGGTTGGCCGCCAGCACCTGGCGCAGACGCTCCACTCCAAACAAACATTCCTCGGCATCAGCGGTATCGACCACGCCATCGGACAACAGCAACAATCGTTCCCCCACCGCAAGCGGCCTCACCTCGGTGGTATCGTCGAATCGCTCGGGAGGCAGGATACCCAGCGGCAGATGGCGTGAAGGCAGCATCTCCAGCACCTCGCCCTGTGCCGACAACCGGTAGCCGTCCGGCATGCCACCATTCCACAACTCAACCGTCCCTCGCTGGAAACTCAGGCTCAGCAACAGCGCGCAACAAAACATGTCCACAGGCAGGATACGCTTGAGCTTGGCGTTCATTTCCCGCAGCGTTTCGACCAGTCCATACCCCTTGGCGGTCATGCCGTAGAACACCTCAGCCAACGGCATCGCGCCGACCGCCGCCGGCAGGCCGTGACCGGTGAAGTCACCCAGCAGCACATGCATGTCGCCCGAAGGCGTGAACGCCGCCAGCAGCAGGTCGCCATTGAACAGCGCGTACGGCGACTGCAGGTAACGGATGTTCGGCGCATTCAGGCAACCGGAGTGAGCGACCTTGTCGAATACCGCCTTGGCCACCCGCTGTTCGTTGAGCAGGTGATGGTGATGGCGAGTGATCTGGTCACGCTGCTCGAGCACCGTCGCCTGCAATCGGCGCAAGCGGTCCATGGCACGGATCTTCGCCGCCAGGATGACGGCGCTGTAGGGCTTGGCCATGAAGTCGTCGCCACCGGCCTCCAGGCAGCGCACCAGGCCCTCCTCTTCATTGAGGGAGGTCAGGAAGATGATCGGTACCAGCGCCTCGCCGGCCAACGCCTTGATCCGTCGCGCCGCTTCAAAGCCGTCCATGACCGGCATCAAGGCATCGAGCAGGACCAATTGCGGGCGACGCTCGGCGAACAACGCCACGGCCTGTTCGCCGTTTTCGGCGGTGAGCACTTCGTGCCCCTGGCGCCGGACGATCTGCGCCAGCAACAGGCGATCCGCGGCGCCGTCCTCGGCCACCAGCACGGTCAATGCCTGGTCGGCGGGCATGGCGACGCTCAACTGATATCAAAGAGTTTTTCGAAGTTGGAGATGGCCAGGATCTTGCGCACGTCCGGGCTGGCGTGGACGACGCGAATATCCGAATCCTCGCCCCCGACATGGTCGCGCAGCAACAGCAGCATGCCCAGCGCGGAGCTATCGAGATACGTGGCCTCCTTCAGGTCGACGACCACGGAGTCCGGGCGCGGGCGCTGACGCTCGTAAGCATCCCTGAATTCCTGATGCTTGCCGAAATCGAAACGACCCTTGACCTTGATCGTCAGCTTTTTCCCGTCCTGTGAAAAATCAGCTTCGACTGCCATACCAGCGATTCCTTCGATGATGGCGAATGCAACTCCTGAAGGTTTAGCAGGCACTGGCGGGAGCTGCAAGGCTGCGCGACCGGTGAACGACCCGCTCTACGGGTGCCCTTGACGTGGAAGGCGCTGGGACAGTTCGTCGAGCAGTTTCTGCTCACGCTTGTCCTCGGCGCGGCGGGCCTCGTCCAGATAGCGCTGCACCAGCTTGCGCAGCCCTTCGACACGGGCATAGGCCTGCTGCCAGGTATTGCGGGCGTTGTTCAGGTTGTTCTGGTGCCACGCCATGCTCTGGCGCTGCTGGGTCATCGCCGTTTCCAACTGTCCGAGGAAGCGCTGGTAGTTGACCAGCCAGTTGCCGTCGACGCCCTGGCTGCCGCGATTGATCCACTGCTGCTGATAGGCCTCGCGGAAACTCTCGAGTTCAGCCTGCTTGGCCTGGGCATCGCTGAGCAGCTTCTGGAAATGCCCCAGGCGCTGGGCGGCCTTGCGCTCGGCCTCCTCGGCCATTTCCACCACCGGCACCAGGCGCGCGGCTCGGCTGGGCTGGGCCATGGCCTATCAGCCCGCTGGCGGCGCGAACACCGCCGCCAGCTCTTCGCGGCTCTGCGCCATACCGACGTTCTCGTCCAGGCGCTGACGCAGGAAGTCCACCAACTTGGGCTGCAGGGCAATCGCCAGGTCGGTTTCCGGATCGCCACCGGCCACATACGCGCCGACGCTGATCAGGTCGCGGCTTTGCGACAGGCGCGACCACAACTGCTTGAACTTCTGCGCCTGGCGCAAATGGTCGGGGTCGACCACCTGCGGCATGACTCGGCTGATCGAGGCCTCGATATCGATGGCCGGGTAGTGCCCTTCCTCGGCCAGACGCCGCGACAGCACGAAGTGGCCATCGAGCACGCCCCGCGCCGAGTCGGCGATCGGGTCCTGCTGGTCGTCACCTTCGGACAGCACCGTGTAGAACGCCGTGATCGAGCCGCCACCCGGTTCGCCGTTGCCGGCGCGCTCCACCAGCTTGGGCAGCTTGGCGAACACTGAAGGCGGGTAACCGCGGGTGGCCGGCGGCTCGCCGATGGCCAGGGCGATTTCGCGCTGGGCCTGGGCGAAACGGGTCAGCGAATCCATCAACAGCAGGACGTTCTTGCCCTTGTCGCGGAAGTACTCGGCGATGCGCGTGCAATACATAGCGGCACGCAAGCGCATCAGCGGCGCGTCGTCCGCAGGCGAAGCCACCACCACCGAGCGCTTTAGCCCCTCCTCGCCGAGGATGTGCTCGATGAATTCCTTCACCTCACGGCCCCGCTCGCCGATCAGCCCGACCACGATGATCTCGGCCTCGGTAAAGCGCGTCATCATGCCCAGCAGCACCGACTTACCAACACCGGTACCGGCGAACAGACCCAGGCGCTGGCCGCGGCCAACGGTAAGCAGGCCATTGATGCTGCGGATACCGACGTCCAGCGGCTGGCTGATCGGGTCACGGTTGAGCGGGTTGATGATCGGGCCGTCCATCGGCACCCAATCCTCGGCCTTCATGCCACCCTTGCCGTCCAGCGCACGACCGGCGCCATCGAGCACCCGGCCAAGCATGCTCATGCCCATGGGCAGCCGACCGCTGTCGTCCAGCGGTACCACGCGGGCACCGGGCGCCAGGCCGACGATGCTGCCGACCGGCATCAGGAACACCTTGCTGCCGGCGAAGCCCATGACTTCGGCCTCGACCTGCACCGGATGGTAGCTGTCGTCGTTGATCACCAGACAACGGCTGCCCACCGCCGCGCGCAGCCCCTCGGCCTCGAGGGTGAGGCCGACCATGCGCAGCAAGCGTCCTTCGACGATCGGCTGGTCGGGCAGCTTCACCGCATCGGCGTAGCCCTCCAGGCGCTTGCCGAAACTGGTGCGATCAAGGCGCATCGGTTGCACCCGCCGGCACATCGAGTTCGACGGAAATATCCGGCGCCGCCGGATGCAGGGCCTGGTCGTGGGACTGGTCGAACAGTTGCGCCACGGCCTTTTCGATACGGGTTTCCATGGTCGCGTCGATTCGGCTGTGGGCAGTCTCGATCCGGCAACCGCCCGGCAACAGCGACTCGTCCTCGAGCAGCTTCCAGCTCTCCTCGTGGCGCTCGCGCAAGGCCTTGGCCAGCTCGAAGTCCTGCGGGTTGAGGTGGATACGAATGTTGTCGGCGCCCATCGGCAGCAGCTTCAGCGCTTCGCGCAGCACATGGGTGATCTGGCTCGAATCGCTGCGCAATTCGCGACCAATGACCTGACGGGTCATGTTGGCGACCAGTTGCACCAAGGCCTTTTCGATCTGCGTGTCCTGCTCGGCGATCGGCTCGAGCAGATGCCCCATGATCTGTTCGAGGCTGGTCAGTTTGGCCGCGAGCGCCACTTCGGCCTCCTGGCGAACCTTCAGCTGGGTGCTGTGGAACCCTTCGCGCTCGCCGGTGGCGAAGCCTTCGTTGTACGCCTCCTGGCGGATGGCCTCGAGCTCCTCGAGGGTCAGTGGCTGAACTTCCTCCAGCGGCACTTCCTCGACTTCTTCCTCGATGACTTCCGGCTCGGGCTCGGGTTCCGGCTCAGGCTCTGGATCGAAGCTGGGCAGCGCCCACACATCCACGCCCTCGAGGTCGCGGGCACGGATCAGGTCGCTGGGGTGTTCGGTGGTGGACATGCAGTGAGCTTCTCGAAAACCTTAACAAGTCCCTGTGGGAGCGGGCTTGCCCCGCGACGAGACAGAGGCCATCGCGGGACAAATCCGCCCCCACGCAGGGGCGGCTTAAATCATTTCCTCGGCGCCCTTGCCGCCAAGCACGATCTCGCCGGCCTCGGCCATGCGGCGGGCGATGGTGAGGATTTCCTTCTGCGCCGTTTCCACGTCGCTGACCCGTACCGGCCCCTTGGCCTCAAGGTCGTCGCGCAGCAGCTCGGACGCACGCTTGGACATGTTCTTGAAGATCTTGTCCTTGACCCGCTCGTCGGCGCCCTTGAGCGACACCACCAGCACGTCGGACGACACTTCGCGCAACAGCGCCTGGATACCGCGATCGTCGACATCGGCCAGGTTGTTGAAGACGAACATCAAGTCTTCGATCTGCTCCGACAGGTCGCTGTCGATCTCGCGGATCGAGTCCATCAGTGCGCCTTCCACCGAACTGTCGAGGAAGTTCATGATATCGGCGGCGCGCTTGATGCCACCCAGGGTGGTGCGCGCGGCATTGGAGTTGCCGGAGAACTGCTTCTCGAGGATCTGGTTGAGCTCCTTGAGCGCCGCCGGCTGCACGGTGTTGAGCGACGACACGCGCAGGACGATGTCCAAGCGCACCTTGTGGTCGAAGTTGCTCAGCACCTCGCCGGCCTGGTCGGGGTCGAGGTAGGCAACCACGATGGCCTGGATCTGCGGGTGCTCGTAGCGGATGACATCGGCCACGGCACGCGGCTCCATCCACTTGAGGCTGTCCAGACCGCTGGTGTTGCCACCGAGCAGGATGCGGTCGATCAGGCCGTTGGCCTTGTCTTCGCCGAGAGCCTGGTTGAGCATCTTGCGGATGTAGCCGTCGGAGCCGACACCCAGGCTGGTCTGATCGCCGACGATCTCGACGAACTCGCTCATCACCTGCTCGACCTGCTCGCGATGGACGTTGCCCATCTGCGCCATGGCCACACCGACCCGCTGCACTTCCTTGGGCCCCATGTGGCGCAGGACTTGCGCGGCATCGGTCTCGCCGAGCGAGAGCAGGAGAATCGCCGCCTTGTCGACGCGGCTCAGCTTGGCGGTAATGGCTCGATTGTCACTCATCGGCGTTGATCCACTCTTTCACGACCTGGGCCACGCGGCCCGGGTCTTCGGCCACCAGGCCCTTGATTGCGTTGAGCTGTGCCTCGTAACCCTCGCTCGGGCTCGGCAACAGAATGCTTGTCGGGCCACCCAGACTGACGCGGTCGTTGGCCAGTTCGCCATCCAGACCGATCATGCCGCCCAGCTCCATGTCGCTGTCCGTGGCCGCCTGCTTGCCGCCACCTGTGATGTTGTTGAGCACCGGACGCAGCACGCCGAACACCAGCACCAGGATGAACAGCACGCCCAGCACCTGCTTGACGATGTCCCAGAACCACGGCTGCGAGTAGAACGGAATGTCGACCAGCTCGTCGCCACGGTCGGCGGCGAACGGCACGTTGATCACGGTGACGCTGTCGCCACGGCTGGCATCGAAGCCCACCGCGTCCTGTACCAGGCGGGTGAAGCGCGCCAGATCCTCGGCGCCCCACGGAGTGCGGGTCGCCTCGCCGGTGGCAGCGTCCAACTTGACCTGGTCATCCACCACCACAGCCACCGACAGGCGGGTCAGGCGACCTTGCTGCTGGCGGGTATGGCTGATGGAGCGGTCCAGTTCGAAGTTCTTGGTACTCTGCTGGCGCTTGTCGCTCGGGTACGGCGCGAGCATCGGCTGACCAGTGGCCGGGTCCATGATCTGCTGACCGTTGGCATCCACCAGCGGTTGGCCGGGCTGAATCGCCCCGGCCGGCGTCGCGGCGGCGGTAGCGTTCTCGGGCGCGGCAGCACCAGAGGGTGGCTGGTTGCTCAGCGCACCCGGTACACCTTGCGGCCCCTGGCTGCTGGCACGCTGCTCGTTGACCGACTGTTCGCTACGCAGCGCCGGCTGATCAGGATTGAACTGCTCAGAGGTGGATTCGACGGCGCTGAAATCGACATCGGTCGAAACCTCCGCCTTGTAGCGGTCGTTGCCCAGCACCGGCTGCAGGATATTGTGTACACGCTGGGTGAGCATGCCTTCCATGCGACGGCTGTAGTCGAACTGCTTGCCGGCCATGGTCAGGGCAGTGTCCTGCAACTGGTCAGAGAGCAGGTTGCCCTTCTGGTCGACCACGGTCACCTGGGACTTGTCCAGCTCCGGAACACTGGTGGCCACGAGGTTGACGATGGCCATGACCTGGCCAGCCTCCAAGGCACGCCCTGGGTACAACTCAACCAGTACCGAGGCACTTGGCTTGCGCTCGTCGCGAACGAACACGGAACTCTTCGGGATCGCCAGGTGTACCCGGGCGGCCTTGACGTTGTTCAGGCTCGACACGGTGCGCGCCAGTTCACCCTCGAGGCCGCGACGGTAGCGGGTGGCTTCCATGAACTGGCTGGTACCCAGCCCCTGGTCCTTGTCGAGCAGTTCGAAGCCGACATTGCCATCGCTTGGCGCCACGCCAGCGGCAGCCAGCTTGAGACGCGCACGGGAAAGGTCGTCGGCCTTGACCAGCAACGCGCCGGAGTTCGGCTCCACCTTGTAAGGAATGTCGGCCGTGGCCAGCGCGTCCACCACCTGTTTGGTGTCCATGCCCGCCAGGCTGCCGTACAGCGGCCGATAGTCCGGCTGCTGCGACCAGAGCACCACGGCAAAGCCGATGGCCACGCTGGCGGCCAGACCGACCAGCAGACCGACCTGACGCAGCATGGGCATCTGCGAGATGTTTTCCAGAAACGCCATGCCGAACAGCGGCGGCTTGGCCGCTGGCGGGCCACTCTTGGCGGGGGCGTTATCGACGACTGCTTCGGCCATGACTCACTCTCGCCCTTATACCGGCATCTGCATGATGTCCTGGTACGCCTGTACCAGTTTGTTGCGTACCTGGGTCATGGCCTGGAACGACACCGAAGCCTTTTGCGAGGCAATCATCACGTCAGTCAGGTCGACACCGCTCTTGCCGATCTCGAAGGCGTTGGCCAGCTGGCTGGATGCCTGTTGCGTCTCATGCACCTTGCCAATGGCCTGCCCGAGCATGTCGGCGAAACTGCTCTGGCCCGGCGCCAGCTCAGGCGCGGCGACAGCCTTGGGCAGGGACATGGCATCGGCCTGCATGGCACGCATATCCAACATCAGACGATTGAATTCAACACCTTGGGTCATGGACTTCTCTCTCCGGCGGCCGCATTTTTTTGACACTCATGCAGCGAATGGGTTGGTGCTAGCAAGAGGAGTGCCAGCCAACCCGAAAAACGTTCAAAACGACACATCAACCAAACAGGCTGGCCTCGACGTCCAACCCTGCGTCACGCATCTGCGCCAGCTTGTAGCGCAAGGTGCGCGGGCTGATACCCAGACGCTCGGCGGCCTCCTTGCGACGCCCGCGCTCGGCGCGCAAGGTGTCGATGATCATCTGGAACTCGTGGCGCCGCATGTCATCACCCAGACCGCCGACTTCGGCGTCCGACTCGGCAGATAATGGCTCAATACTGGCCACCTTCGGCACCGACAACGGAATGGCGCCGGCCAGACAGAAATCCGCCGCCTCGATCACCCCACCCTGCTGCAGAATCAACGCCCGCTGCATGGCGTTGTCCAGCTCCCGCACGTTGCCCGGCCAGGCGTATGCCCGCAGGCAAGCCTGCGCGTCGGCGGACAACCTCACCTGGGCATGGCGCATCTTCGCCACGTGGCGCGCCAACAGGCGCTCAGCCAACGGCAAGATATCGGCGGGACGCTCGCGCAGGGCCCGCCAGGCCATGGGGAACACCGAAAGGCGGTAGTACAGGTCTTCACGGAAGCGCCCGGCCGCCACCTCACCCACCAGGTCACGGTTGGTCGTGGCGAGAATGCGGATATCCAGGGCGATGGGCTTGCGCCCACCGACGCGCTCGACCTCGCGCTCCTGCAGCACACGCAACAGCTTGGCCTGCAACCCCAGCGGCATCTCGGAAATCTCGTCGAGCAGCAAGGTGCCACCATCGGCTTGCTCGAACTTGCCAGCCTGCGCGGCAATCGCCCCGGTGAAGGCGCCCTTCTCATGGCCGAACAGGGTCGCCTCGAGCATGTTGTCCGGGATCGCCGCGCAGTTGATCGCCACGAACGGCTGATCGGCCCGCCGCGACTGCTGATGGATGTAGCGCGCCAATACTTCCTTGCCCGTCCCGGATTCGCCGGAGATCAGCACCGTCGAGTCGCTTTGCGCGACCCTGGCCGCCAGCTCCAGCAATTGACGACTGGCCGGCTCGCAAGCCACCGGCCCCTCTTCATCGGTCGACACCCCACCCCCGGTGGCATGGCGCGCCACCAGGCTGATCAGGGCCTTGGGCTCGAAAGGCTTCACCAGGTAATCGGCGGCGCCTTGGCGCATGGCCTCGACGGCCCGCTCCACAGCCGCGTGAGCCGTCATCAGCAACACCGGAAGGTGCGGATGATGGCGGCGCAACTGCGCCAGCAGTTGATGCCCATCCATGCCCGGCATGTTCACGTCACTGACCACCAGGCCGAAGGACTCTTCGGCCACTGCCAGCAGAGCATCTTCCGCGCTGCCGACGGCGCGATGGCAGAACCCGCCAAGCTCCAGGGTATCGGCCAACGCCTGGCGCAGGATCCGATCATCCTCCACCAGCAGAACCTTGACGCTCATTGAATGGCCTCCAGCCGTCCATCGATCAATGGCAACACGACGCTGACACAGGTGCCACGCCCAACCTTCGAGCGCAGGCTCAGCGTACCGCGATGCGCCCGCACCACGGCCTGAACCACCGCCAGGCCCAGGCCGGTGCCAGTGGCCTTGGTGGTCAGGAAGGGTTCACCCAAGCGCGCCAGCACTCCTGGGTCGATGCCGCTGCCAGCGTCACTGACGCACACCCGCAGGCTATCTTCGCGACGCGACAGGTGAACCTTCAGCCTCGCCGGCTCGCTGCTGGCCTGCAGGGCATTTTCAATCAGGTTGAGCAGCGCGCCGACCAATGTATCGCGGTTGCACAGCAACTCGCCCAGGTGACTGTCGCACTGCCAGCGCACCGCATGCCCCTGGACATGCACATGGGCCGCCTGCTGCAACGCCTGGAACAGCGCTTTCGGACTGATCCGATCATTGAGCGGCAACTCGCCACGGGCAAACACCAGCATGTCGCGCACTTGATGCTCGAGTTCGTGCAGGCGCTCCTTGAGGTTGCCGGCGAAGCGCTGGCGGGTCTCGTCCGCCAACACCTGCTCAGGGTCGGCCAGATGACTGGCATACAGCATCGCTGCCGACAGCGGCGTGCGGATCTGATGGGCCAGGGACGCGACCATGCGCCCCAAGGACGACAGACGCTCGTGCCGCGCCAACTGGTCCTGCATACGACGGGTTTCGGTCAGGTCATTGAGCAACACCAACTGGCCGGGCTCGGCGTCGAGGGAGCGCGTGGCGATGGACAGGCGACGCCCGTCGCGCAGCGATACCTCGTGACCGTCATCCTCCCGCGGGGCGAAGCTGCGGGCGATCACCTGGCGCCACAGCACGCCCACCAACGGCTCACCGAGCAATTCGCAGGCCGCTGGATTGGCTTCGCGCACGAAGCCCTCGGCATCGATCACGATGACACCGCCCGGCAGCAGGTCCAGCAGGTTCTGCAGACGGTTGGCCAGGCGCTCCTTCTCATCCAGCTCGGCCATGCGCTGCGCACTGACCACCGCCAGCTCGCCCTTGAGCTCGCTGACGCGGGCCTCGAGCATGTTGTAGGACTGACTCAGCTGACTGGAGACCTGATCGAACAGGGCAAACGCCTGCTCAAGACCCTGCCGGCTTTCCTGCTCGAGCGGGGTGTGCCCGCGCGAATCGTGGGCTGGGGAACGGTGGGCGGCCTGGGGCATCGTGCTCTCTCGCGTGGCTGACCGTCATAAAAACGGTATGTTGCCAGCGGTGTAGCAATAGCCGTGCCGGAGATGGGGATAATGGCAAGCGGGCTTGTTGATCGAACTCAATGGCCGGAGCGGTTACCCACCCCGGCCACTTCGACTTGCCGGGCGAAATCAGTCGTCCGCCTGTTCCTCGCCGCCCTGGCGGCTCATGCCGTACTTGCGCATCTTCTCGACCAAGGTGGTACGCCGGATACGCAACCGCTCGGCGGCACGGGCGACGATACCATTGGCATCGTCCAGCGCCTGCTGGATCAGCCCTTGCTCGAGACTGCCGAGGTAATCCTTCAGGTCCAACCCCTCAGGCGGCAACATGGCATGGTTGGCGAAGCTCGGCGCATGTCCGTTGATCGCCACGCGCTCCTCGAGATCGCTGCGCAGGCTGTCGACCAACTGCTCGTCTTCGTCGTCCACGTAGCGGAACTTCTTCGGCAGCTCTGCTACGCCGATCACCCCATAGGGATGCATGATCGCCATGCGCTCCACCAGGTTGGCCAGTTCGCGGACGTTGCCCGGCCAGCCATGGCGGCACAGCGACATGATCGAGGCGGAGTTGAAGCGAATCGAACCGCGCTTTTCATGCTCCATGCGCGAGATCAGTTCGTTCATCAACAGCGGGATGTCTTCCACCCGCTCACGCAATGGCGCCATCTCGATAGGGAACACGTTCAGCCGGTAATACAAATCCTCACGGAAAGTCCCGTCCTCGATCATGGTCTCCAGGTTCTTGTGCGTCGCGGCAATGATGCGCACATCGATGCTTTGGGTCTTGTTGCTACCGACCCGCTCGAAAGTACGCTCCTGCAGCACGCGCAATAGCTTGACCTGCATCGGCAGCGGCATGTCGCCGATCTCGTCGAGGAACAGGGTACCGCCGTTGGCCAGCTCGAAACGCCCAGCACGACTGGTGATCGCGCCGGTGAAGGCCCCCTTCTCGTGACCGAACAGCTCGCTCTCGAGCAGCTCCGCCGGGATCGCACCGCAGTTGACCGGCACGAACGGCGCTTCGCGGCGCTTGGAGTGGTAGTGCAGGTTACGCGCAACCACCTCCTTGCCGGTACCGGACTCACCAAGGATCAGCACGCTGGCGTCGGTGTCGGCCACCTGCTGCATCATCTGCCGCACATGCTGGATGGCACGGCTAGTACCCACCAGGCTGCGGAACAGATTGGGCTCGCGCTGGCGACCGCGCTCGCGAGCCTGGTCATACATTTCGCGGTAGACCTGGGCACGGTGCAGGGAGTCGAGCAACTGGCTGTAGCTCGGCGGCATCTCGAGATTGGAGAGCACGCGACGACGCAGGTCGTCGGGGAAGTCCGCGGAAGAAATTTCACCCAGAAGCAGAACCGGAAGGAACTCATCCCATCCGACCACTGTCTTAAGGAGCCCCAGCACACTGGCTGGGGCATTTACGGTCCCGATCAGGACACACAGCACTTCACGACTGGAAGACAAACCTTCGACCACCTGCTGCCAGTCCTGGCTGGAGCAAGAAAGGTTTTCTTCGCCGAGAAAATTCAGGACCACCGCCAGATCGCGGCGGCGTTCGCTGTCGTCATCGATCAGGAGAATCTTGGTTTCACGCCACATGCAATAGCAACTTCCCTAGTCATATCGGCGCCCGAAGGCATGCACGACATCATTCCGACTGAATGGTCAGTGTTCGGACGTCTGAATATCGAAAACAGCCACTAGTAAAGTCAAAAAGACCGAAGCAGTCAAATTTATGGCGCCTCTTACTCAGTTCGGTGCATCTTAACTGAATAAATGGTAAACCTTCGACGCATTCTTTGCTTGGTTGATCTGGGTCATTTCATCGGCGATGGCCTGCCGCTCACCGGTAGTGACGCTGACCAGCTCGCCATAGACCTGCAACAGCCCTTCCAACCGCTCCCTGACCAGCGCCTCGTCCAATGCCGGGGCACTGAGCATGTCGTCGATGCAGGCGCGGCAGGTTTCGTCGAGCCTGCCAATGGCTTCCCAGTCGCGCGCCCCCAAGGCCTGGAGCAGGGCATCACGGGTGTCGTCGAATCGTTGCAGCGCGCTATTCACCTTGCTCTCCCCTTCCCCGCCTCAGGCGGGCTGTTGCGCATCGGCAATTGCATCCCAGCCGGTCTTGACGGTGATCAGCAACTGCGCGACCTCGTCGATGATCGCCGGGTCGTTGTCGATGTTGGCCTGCATCAAGCGATTGGTCATGTAAGCGTAGAGACTGGACAACTGCTCGATGTAGGCAGGGTCTTCGCTCTTCTGCGCGTCGAGGCCGTCGTTAAGCCCGATGATGATGTCGATGGCCTTGCCGAGCATCAGACCTTTCTCGGCGATGTCGCCACGGGCCAGCGCACCTTTGGCCTGGGCCATGCGATCGAGCCCACCCTCCATCAGCATCTGCACCAAACGATGGGGCGTTGCTTCGGAAATCTGGGCATGGGAATTGACCTTCTGGTACTGACGAAGGGCTCTCATGGGATTCATCTTGCGACCTCGTGACGGGCAAAAACGGTAGGTTCGATAGTCCTTGTATCGGGCCGGCGGCGCAAAACTTTACCGACCGATGCATGAAGCCGGGCATCATGCCCGGACTTCACGCAACACTCACGGATTATTTGTCGCTCTTGGCGTTGTTCAACGCATTGAGCGTGCCCAGCACATTCTGCTGCTGCTGGCGCAACTGGGAGACCAGGGTATCCATGTTGTTGTACTTGTCCTGCAGGCTGACGCGCAGGGCTTCCATGCGGGTATCCAGCGTGTCCTGCTCGGTCTTGAGCTTGGTCAGGCTTTCGGACAAGGCCTTGGAGCGCTCGGCCAGGGTGCCGGTGCTGGCCTTGGCATAGGGCTCTGTGGCCTTCTGCAGACGCGCCAGCAGGCCATCCTTGCCATTGAAGATGCTGGTCAGGTCACCGGCGTTGGTAGCCGCCGCCTTGTCCCACTTCTTGTCGTCGAGACTGAGCGTACCGCCATCCTGGGACGAGGTTACACCAAAGGCGGCAAGCGACTTCATCGTGCCGTTGCCGGAAAGCGCGTTCATTTCTTCACGGATCGAAGACATCAATGCACGCATGGACGCATCACCCGTGAGCGTGGCGGCAGTCATGGTGCCGTCGGCATTCTTCGTCACTTTGGTCTCGGCGTTGACCGCCTTGATCAGCGCGTTGTAGGTGTCGATGAAACCTTTCAGACCCGACTTCAACGCGCTGGAGCTGGTGGTCAGCGACAGCGTGGTATTGAGGAACTCTTTGTTATCTTTGTCCTTGGGCGAAACACCCACCAGCTTGATATTCAGGCCGCTCACCGCGTCGCTGATATCGTTGCTCTTGGACTCCATGGAGATGCCATCGAGCTTGTACTTGGCATTCTGGGGCGGATCCACGACCGTGTACCCGGTGTCGATGCCCGAATTCCCCGACAGAGTGATATCGGAACCCACCCCCATCTTGTTGGAGGTGATCACCAGGCGCGAACCCGAGGCGTCGGTCAGTACGTTGGCACTCAGACCCGCAGTCCCGAACTGGCTGTTGATCGCTTCACGCACCTGCTGCAACGTGGCGCCCGGCGGGATACTCACGTCGTGGTTCTTGCCATTCTGGGTAATGGTCAGCTTGGTTGCCGTGCTACCGGGATTGACCACGCTATTAGCGCCACCGGCGTACACCTTGGTGGACACTTTGGACGCAGACGCCAACTGCTCCACCACCAGGTTGAACGAGCCAGTGGCCGCACCCGCACCTGCGGTAATGGTGGCGACTTTCTCGTCGGAAGACTTCAGCGCCAGACCACCGAAGCTGTTGTCGTTGGTCATGCTGGTCAGAGCACCACGGAAGGCATCCAGGGCCGCCTGGATCTTGCCGATCGAGGACAATGTGGTGGTTGCCTTCAGTGTCTGGGTATTGATCTGTGCCTGCTTCGGCGCCTTCTGCGCGTCCACCAGGGACTTCACAATCGCCTGGGTATCGATGCCCGATCCGATACCGCTGATAGTTGAACCTGCCATCATTGCTCTCCTTGTTCGGTAGCTGCCGGGTCCTTGACGACTACACGCCTCAAATGACCGACAGCAACAAAAATCATGCCAGCCTACACCTTGTCGTCAAACAACAGGCTGCCGGCTTCGCTGAGGCTTTGTGCCAGCTTCAGCGCGGTTTCCGACGGGAGTTGGCGGATCACATCACCGGATTCGGTGGCGATCACCTTGACCACTACCCGGCCGGTGGAATCATCGATTGAAAAATCCAGCTTGCGCTGGCTCGATTGGACGAAATCACGGATATCGCCAACCGCCTTCTCCAGGTCTTCGCGGGTGTGCGGCTTGTCATCGGCAGCCACGGTTTCCGGCACCTTGGCAGGCACCAGCGGGTCCTTGGCAGTCGCCACTGCCTGAGGCAGCACCGGAGGATACACCTGGTTCAGCTTGACACTCATGTCCATGCTTCGAACTCCTCATGTCAAAAAAGCGAAAGGGCACGTAAACGCGCCCTTCCACCTCTTACTCAGGCGCCTGAATTACTGAAGCAGTTTCAGGACCGAGGAAGGCAGCTGGTTAGCCTGCGACAGGATCGCAGTCGAAGCCTGCTGCAGGGTCTGCTGCTTGGTCAGCTCTGCAGTTTCCGAAGCGAAGTCCACGTCCTGCACGGTGGAACGGGCAGCGGTGGAGTTCTTCTGGATGTTCTGCAGGTTGTCGACGGTGGTGGTCAGACGGTTCTGGGTAGCACCCAGGCCCGAACGGACGCTGTCGATCGAACCGATGGCCTTGTCGATAACGGCCAGGGCGTTCTGGGCCTTGGTGGCGTCGGTGACGTCGGTGTTGGCGATGGTGGTCTTGACCGACGAAGCGTCGGTACCGGCGTCGAACAGGCCGGTAACACCAGCGCCGCTCAGAGCGTAGCCCTTGGCCGAGTCCAGGTTCACAGCGCCAGTGGCGATCAGGCCGTCAGCCAGAGCGACGCCAGCACCGTAGGCGCCCGAGCCGTCCTTGGTTGCAATAGTGATGGTACCGGCAGCGGTGGAGTTGGCGAACGAGATGTTCTCACCGGTGTCGGACTTGACCGACAGGGTGCCTTTGGCTTCGTCGTAGTTGACGCTGATGCCCAGTTTGGCAGCGTTCGACTTCAGCTGGTCAGCCAGGTTGGCGGTGTCTTTGACGCCGACGAACTTGGTGGTCTGGCCGCCAACGGTCATGTCGAAGGTAGCAGGAGCGGTAGCAGCACCGGCGCCGACAACGAACTGAGCTTCGGTGCTGGCGGTAGCGCTCAGGCCACCAATGGAACCGTTCAGCTGGCTGGCGATGGTCTTGGCGGAAGCGCCAGCAGCGATGGTGACCGCAGCGGTCTGGCCGTTACCGGTTACGTTGACCAGGCCACCGGCAACACCGGTGTTGCTTGGAGCAACGCCCATGCTCTTGACCTGCTGGGAACCGATGTTGCTGGCAGCAACGTTTTCCAGGGTCAGGTTGATGGTTTCGTTGGCGTTGGCGCCGACCTGGATGGCCTTGGTGCCGTAGGAACCGTCCAGCAGCTTCTGGCCACCAAAGGTGGTGGTGGTGGAGATACGGTTCAGTTCGGCAGTCAGAGCCTGGTATTCGTCGTTGTTCGACTTACGGTCGTCGGCGCTCAGGGAGCCAGTGGCCGAGGACAGTGCCAGGGTACGCATTTTCTGCAGGATGTCGGTCGAAGCCTGCATCGCGCCTTCGGCGGTCTGGGCGATCGAGATACCGTCGTTGGCGTTCTTGACTGCCTGGCCCAGGCCGTTGATCTGGCTGGTCAGACGGTTGGCGATCTGCAGGCCGGCAGCGTCGTCTTTGGCGCTGTTGATGCGCAGGCCGGAAGACAGGCGCTGCATCGAAGTGGTCTGGGCGGTGCTGGCCTTGTTCAGGTTAACCTGAGTAGTAACCGAAGCAATGTTGGTGTTTACAGTTAAAGCCATGACGAAATCCTCGTTGGATGGGTACTGCGGCTTCCGGCCCTGGCATCCGCCGGGTATGGCCTAGAGAACCTTCGTAATGTTTATCGTCGTCTGCGTGGGTTGCTTGAGGGCATTTTCGAAAAAAAAATGCCATCACCCAGCCACCCCCATAAAATCAGGGGTTTATCGATTCGGCGACGGACGATCGGGGCCTGCTGTACAGGCCATCGCGGGGCAAACCCGCCCCCTTCCATAGGGACCACTCCAACCCTTTTGCGCATAAAAAAACGCCTGGCGGAATACGCCAGGCGTTTTTTTCGAGACCGCCTCGAATCAGTCGCGATAGATAATTGCCGAACCCCAGGACAACCCCACACCGAAACCACTGATGGCCACACGCCGCCAGCTGCTATCGAACATGTGCTTCTGCAGCAGCAGCGGCACGCTGGAGGACACGGTATTACCGGTCTCGAGCATGTCCTTGACGAACTTCTCCGGATGCTGCTCCTCGAAGCGTCGCGCCACGGCATCGACGATCGCCGCACTGCCCTGGTGAATGCAGAACGCATCGATGTCCGAGGACTGCAGGCCGCTGGCCGCGAGCAATTCATGCAGGTGCGCCGGCACCTTGACCAGCGCGAAGTTGAATACCTGGCGACCGTTCATGAAGAAGGTGCCATCACTGACCTTCAGGTGCTCGGCACCCGAGCCGTCGGTACCGAAACGCGCCTCACCCAACTGCCAGACGGCATTTTCGCCCATCCAGGTGGCGGTGGCGGCATCGCCGAACAACATGGTGGTGTTACGGTCTTCCGGATCGACGATCTTCGAATACGGGTCGGCAGTGATCAGCAGGCCGTTTTTCAACCCCGCCGCCTGCATGAAACCCTTGATGGCGTAAAGGCCATAGACATAACCGGAGCAGCCCAGCGACACATCGAAGGCCGCCACGCGAGTCGACAGACCCAGCTTGTTCTGGACGATCGCCGCGGTGTGCGGCAAGCCCTCTTCGTCACCGTTCTGGGTGACCACGATCAGCACATCGATCGCCTGCGGATCCAGCTCCGGGTTGTTGGCGAACAGTGCCCGGGCCGCCTCGACACAAAGGTCGGACGTCTCCTGCTCCTCGGCCTTGCGCGGCAGGAAAGAGGCGCCGATCTTGCCGAACATGAACTCTTCGTCCTTGCCGAACTTCGCACCCTGGACGTAGTTGTCCAGGCCAGCGGTGGGCACATAACTCGCGATGCTTTTGATGCCAATCATTCTGGCTTCCCAATGAAAACAGCCAAAGACCGCCACTCGATGAATTGAGGGCGCCACCTACCGGGTCGAGGGCCATAGGCCTCGGCCAGGCCGACATCTGGCCTGCCCTTCTGCGCACCGGTAACAAAATGCTGCAGCAGCTGCCGCATAGAATACAAGGAAGATGCACGATTTGACTCATTAGTCACAGTCAATTATCGCGGAGCTCGTCTCGCGGCAGCGGGCCAGACACGAAAAAGCCCCGGCAGCGAGGCGCTGGCCGGGGCTTTTTCGTGAGCGCGCACTCAGAGCTTGTTGAACAGGCTCAGCTGCGAGATACGCGAGAAGGCCAACTGAGAAGCTTCGAGCATGGCCTGCTGCAGCGTCAGCATGATCGACGCCTCGGCCATATCGGTGTTACCGATAGCGTCCTGGGTAACCTTGTTGGCCGTGGTCAGGCTGGTGTTTTCCTGGCGCTGGATATCGATCGAGTTGCCGCGCGCACCGATGGAACCTCGAGTGATATCCACCTGCTCGCGGGCACTGGCGAGATTGGCCACCGCCGAGGCGACGGCGTTTTTGATCGCGATGTTGTCGCCCGCGGTGCCAGGTGGCGCATCCAACGCCGAACGCAGCTGGCTGAGGGTTTCCAGCACGCTCTGGTTCTGATGGTTGTTCGCGTTGACGGCGAACTGGTCACCCGCCTGCGGCGTGCCAGACACCTGGTAAGTCACACCCGCCACCGTCAGCGACGGCGCGGTGAAGGTCCCGCTGCCTACCGGCTTGCTGTCGGCAGTCAAAGGCTGGGCATAGAACTCGTAAGTGTTGGCACCGGTAAACTTGATCACCGCGCCATTACTTGGGAAGGTGCTGCGGTAAGCTGCCTGGTCGGTCACGGCACTGCTGGTGACCTGCGCGCTGGAGGGGTTGCCGGCGCCACGCACGGTGGTCAGCGAATCGGGACGGGCCTGCACACTGAACTCACGACCGGCGAAGACGGCATTGGCGTCATCACCTTCTTTCAGCGATGCCGTGATTTCGAACTCGACTCCACGCAAGGCGATGCGGTTTCCCCCCTCGGCCTTGCTGTCGAAAGTGCCATTGGTCGGCGTCTCGGCGGTGATGTCGTTGCCCAGCGCATCGGTCACCGTGTACTGGGTGGCGCTGGTGAAGGTGATCTTGTACGGCTGGCCTGCGGTGAAGCTGCTGTTGAAGCTGTTGTTCGAGGTCAGCAACCCCGGCGAAAGCGCGACCTTGCCGTCATCAACCGGCGGCGCCACCAGGCTGGACTCGGTACGGCTCTTGTTCTTGGCCGAATCGAAGATACTGAAACCCGTGTCGTTGGTAGCCAGGCTCAAGGTGTCGGAGACCTGCAGGCTCAGCTGGGTCTGGTCGCCCTGGTAGCTGTAGCTGCCATCGGCATTACGCACATAGGGTGGCGACGAGGTCTTGGTGCCACCGAACATGTAGTCGCCATTGGCATCGCGCGAGTTGAGCAGGCCGAAGATATTGGCCTCGATCTCTTTCAGTTCGCTGCTGATGGAAACCCGATCGGCGTCGGTCACACCAGCGCCACCAGCACGCAGGGCCAGCTCGCTGGCGCGCTGCATGGCCTCGTTGATGGTGGCCAGCACGCTCTCTTCCTGCAGCAGCGAGTTGTTCACCGTGGTCATGTTGCCGTCGTACTGTTTGAGCAGCGCCTGCTGCTGTTGCAGCAGCAACAGGCGTGCAGCGCCGACCGGATCGTCGGCGGCGGTCTGGATGCGCACACCGGTGTCGATCTGCGTCTTGCTCTTCATCAAGTCAGCGAAGTTCTTGGTGTAGCTACTGGCGCTCGACTCATAGAACTGAGCAGTGGAAATACGCACGATGGCTACTCCTTAAAGGGCGTTGATCAGAATGCTGAAGGTTTCCTGCGCCGCCTTGATGATCTGCGACGACGCGGTGTAGTAGTGCTGGAACTTGATCAGGTTGGCCGCCTCATCGTCCAGGTTGACACCGGAAACCCCATTGCGACTTTCCTTGGCCGAATTGAGCACGGCCGTGGTCGCAATGGTATCGATTTTGGCCTGGTTGGCCTTGGCGCCGACGCGCTCGACCAGCGAGGCGTAGGACGATGTGAAGCTGGTACCGCCACCGGAGTTCACACCGACCGTGGATTTGGTCTGCAGCCCCAGCAGCGCCTGGGCGTTACGGTTGTCGGCCTTGCCGTCGGCGTTGAAGCCAAAGCTGAAACTGTCGTTGGCGGCCGGGCTGCCGCCCACCGTGGTCTCGACACTGAACTTACGCGGATTGCCGCTGCCATCGAGGATCGGCGCGCCGGTGGCATCACGCATCGGCACGTTGATGGTCAGCTTGTTGTCCTGACCGGGCACGATGGTGCCGGTACCGATCGAGTTGCCCTTGGCATCGAAAATCTCATAGGCCTGCGTGCCACCGCTGGCCGCCTGGAACACCATGCGCACCGGCATCGAGTGCTTGATTGAGTCCTGGATCAGCGCGGTGTCGGCACCACCGTAGATATTCAGGTTGGTACCGAGATTCGGCGGGGTGATAGTGCCGCTGCCGGTATTGCCGCTGCCGACGATGCCATTGATCGGGCCGGCGAACGCCAGCTTGTTGGCGTCCGTGAGGGTAGTATTGATCGACGCCGCCGCCGTGCGCGTCGGAATCACCTTGAAGCTGTCACCAGCGGCAAGACCGCCACCATTGAGCTTGAGGGTGAAGCCGTCGATCACCGGCGGGGGCGTGGTGGTCAAGTCGAAGTTGCCCATGTCGGTGCCGTCGGAGCGACGCACGCTGTACTGGTTGGGGCCGGTGAACTTGACCTCATAGTCGTAGGTGGTCAGCGCGCCACTGTTGGCGATGGTCACATCAAGATTGCCGGAACCTGCGCTGTTCCCCTCGGAAGCCAGGCTGCGCTGGCTGATCGCCGCAGCGCTGTTGATGCTGGAAAACAGCGCGCTGCCGAACTGTCCATTGGCATCCAGGCCCTGACCCAACTGGCTGTTGATGCTGTCAGCCACCACCAGGGCTACACGACCCAGCTCGTTCATCGACGGATTGAGCACATCCTGGCGGTAACGCAGCAGGCCGCCGATCTGCCCACCGGTGACCACCGAAGTGACGTCCGAGGAGAAGGTCGGATAGTTGATCTGCAGGCTGTACTGGCTCTTGTCCGTGGCACTCGGCACCGCGGTCAGGGTATTGGCGCGGTTGCCGGTGACCAGCGATTGGCCATTGCCCAGATACACGTCGTAGTTGCCGTCGCGCTCCTGCACCGTGACGCCGACCAGCTCATTGAGCTGACGAACCGCTTCGCTGCGCGCATCCAGCAGGTTGTTCGGCGAGGCGCCGGATGCCGACAGCTGGGTAATCTGCTTGTTCAGGTCAGCGATGCTCGACGTCAGCTTGTTGACCTGGCCTGACAGCGTATCCAGCTGGCTGTTGATGCTGTCGTTCTGCTTGTTCATCTCGCTGGAGATGGCGTTGAAGCGATTGCTCAGGGTCTGTGCCTGGGTCAGCAGCAGCTGGCGGGAGGCCACATCACCCGGCTTGGCCGAAGCGGTCTGCAGCGCCGAGAAGAACGCGGTCAGTACCGAGCTGATACCCGTGCTGCTTTCGGCCAGCAGCTTGTCGATACCCGTGATCTGATCCTGGAACGCCGCCGCGTCGGTGTTGAGCGAGGTGGCGGTCTGCAGTTGATTGTCCAGGTAGGCGTTGTAGATGCGCCGCACATCCTGCAGCGTCGTGCCGGTACCGACGAAACCGACACCGATATTGTGCGAGGCGCCCGTGCCCTGGATGATCTGCTGCCGAGAATAGCCAGAGACCGCTGCGTTGGCGATGTTGTTACCCGTGATGGCCAACGCGGTCTGGCTGGCGTTCAGGCCGGAGAGCCCGATCGAGATCAGAGACATGCTTCAATCCTTATAGATTCGTGTTAGTGCCGGCCATGGCGTATTCCTGGGTCGGCTGCAGTTGCCGGGCAATGCTGATGATCTTGCGGGCGTAGTCCGGATCGGTCGCGTAGCCAGCCTTCTGCAGCTCTCTTGCAAACTGTTCTGGGTTATCGGCGGCGCCGACGGCATCTTTATAGCGGTTGTTGTTCTGCAGCAGGCTGACCAGGTCGTGGAAGCTGTCTTGGTAGGAGCCGTAGGAGCGGAACGCCGCGGTTTCCTTGACGAACTGACCACCACGGAACTCGCTGGTGATCGCCCGCGCCTCGCCACCCTGCCAGTTACCGGTGGCCTTGATGCCGAACAGGTTGTGGCTGCTGCTACCGTCGGGGTTGCGCATGACCGACTTGCCCCAACCGGTTTCCAGCGCGGCCTGGGCCACCAGGTAGCGTGGGTCGATACCGATGCGCTTGGCCGCCTGTTCGGCCATCGGCAGCATGGTGGCGACGAACGCGTCGCTATCGCTGAAAGCCTTGTTCGGTGCCAGCGGCGGCTGGGCGACGGCCCGGCCGAGAATACGCATGCCCTCGCGCGGCGCGGCAAAGGCCTGGGCTGGCTGCCAATCGCCGCGAGCAACGCCGGCGAGCGAAGGGCCATTATGAGCGGGCACAGCCGTGTCGCCGCCATTTGCGCCGGCAACGGCGGCTGGCGGTACGATGCCCGCCAACAAACGGTCGGTCAGCTTGCCCGGCAACGCCAGACGACGCGAATTGAGCGCCGCCACATCGTTGCGCCCGGCCACAGGCTGCTCGGCACGCACAGGGTTGGCCATACGACTGCCCCACAATGCAGGAGCAGCAACGTCGGTTCGTGGGAACGGGCTGTTGTTGACGCTCGCCTTGTTCTTGCTCAACTGGCGCACCAACACGTCCTGCAGACCGATACCACCGCCTTGGCGGGACATGCTCACCGCCAACTGCTGGTCGTACATGTCACGGTATTGCTTGACCGTATCGCTGTTCATCGGACTGTCTTCATCGGCCATCACATCGGTGGCCTTGCGCGATGCCTTGAGCATCTCGCTGACGAACAGCGACTCGAACTCCTGGGCCACCTTGCGGATATTGCCCTCACTGTCACGATCGCCATGCTTGAGCGAACCCAGGCGATTGAGGTCGGTGAAGGCTCCACTGTCGGCGGCACCGGAAATCAGGCTTTTCGGATTCATCCCTGGCGTCCTCAGATCACGATCAGGTCGGCCTGCAACGCGCCGGCCTGCTTCAGGGCTTCGAGAATCGCCATCAGGTCGCTCGGTGCCGCGCCAACCTGGTTCACCGCACGAACGATCTCATCCAGCGTGGTACCCGGGCCGAACTTGAACATCGGCTTGGCTTCCTGCTCGGCGTTGACCCGCGAGCGCGGCACCACCGCAGTCTGACCATTGGAGAACGGCCCCGGCTGGCTGACGATCGGGTCTTCGGTAATGGTCACGGTCAAACTGCCGTGGGTCACCGCCGCTGGCGAGACCTTGACGTTCTGGCCAATCACGATGGTGCCGGTGCGCGAGTTGATGATGACCTTGGCCACGGCCTGGCCCGGGTCGATCTCGAGGTTCTCGAGAATGGACAGGTAATCTACACGTTGACTGGGGTCCATCGGCGCGGTCACCCGCACCGAGCCACCGTCGACTGCCTGCGCCACGCCCGGGCCCAGCAGCTCGTTGACCTTGTCGACGATGCGCTTGGCGGTAGTGAAGTCCGGACGATTGAGGTTCAGGGTGAGACTGTTGCCCTGATTGAATCCACTCGGCACCGCCCGTTCCACCGAGGCGCCACCCGGAATGCGGCCAGCCGACGGGACATTGACGGTGATCTTCGAGCCATCACGGCCTTCGGCGTCGAAGCCGCCCACCACCAGGTTGCCCTGAGCGATGGCGTAGACGTTGCCGTCGATGCCCTTGAGTGGCGTCATCAGCAAGCTGCCGCCGCGCAGGCTCTTGGAGTTACCGATCGAAGACACGGTGATATCGATCACCTGCCCAGGCTTGGCGAAGGCCGGCAGGTCGGCATGCACCGACACCGCCGCAACGTTTTTCAACTGCACGTTACCCGACCCCGGCGGCACCTTGATACCGAACTGCGACAACATGTTGTTGAAGGTCTGCAGGGTGAACGGCGTCTGGGTGGTCTGGTCACCGGTGCCGTTCAGGCCTACCACCAGACCGTAGCCAATCAACTGGTTGGCGCGCACGCCGGAAATGCTGGCGATGTCCTTCAAGCGTTCGGCATGGGCACCGAAGGCGAAGGACAGAAGCAGTGTCGCGGCAATCAACCGCCTAGCGTTGAACATGGTCATCCGTACTCAGAAAGGCCAGAGCGGGCTGATGAAGAAACGGTCCAGCCAACCGGGCTGGCTGGCATCGGCGAACGAGCCGGTGCCCGAATAGGTGATGCGCGCGTCGGCCACACGGGTGGACGGCACGGTGTTGTCCGTGGCGATGTCGTCGGCACGTATGAGGCCGGCGATGCGCACCAGCTCCTCGCCGGTATTGAGGGTCATCCACTTCTCGCCGCGCACGGCGATGATGCCATTGGGCAGCACCTCGGCCACGGTGACGGTGATCGAACCGGTCAGGGTGTTGCCTTGGGTCGCCTTGCTGTCACCTTTGGTGGAACGGTCACCGCTGTAACCGGCCTCGAGGGTGAGATCGCCGCTGCCCAGCGGGTTGTTGGTGTTGGGCACGGTACCGAACAGCGAGGTCAACCCAAGGTTGGCCTTGCTGTTCTTCTGAATCTGCGAGCCGGCGTTCTTGCTCGCCGAAGTGCGCTCGTTGAGGGTGATGGTGATGATGTCGCCAACCCGGAACGCCTTGCGGTCGGTATACAGGCCCTGCTCGAAACCGGCCTGGTAGATCGAACCGTTGTTGGCCGCTGCCGGCAACGGGGTGCGCGGCAGGACCGGCGCGTAGTACGGATCGTTGGGCTTGGGCGTCGGCGCGACGCAACCGGCCAACGACACCGCCCCCCCCAGGGCGAAAACGGACAACAGACGCTTCATGACTCTTACCTCTAGGCGAAACAGGCGCTGCAACAGCGAGCGAATGGTCAGCGGCCCGCACCCGGCGGGCTGCCAGGGCTTACAGCTGCTGGGTGACGAACGACAGCATCTTGTCGGCGGCGGAGATGACCTTGGAGTTCATCTCGTAGGCGCGCTGGGTGGTGATCATGTTCACCAGCTCTTCGACGGTGCTTACGTTGGACGCCTCCAGCATCTGCTGCTCGGTGGTGCCAAAACCGTTCAGGCCCGGCGTACCGACCTGCGGCGCGCCGCTGGCGGCAGTCTCGAAGAACAGGTTGCCGCCGATGGCCTGCAAACCCGCCGGGTTGATGAAGTCGGCGGTCTGGATGTTGCCGATAACCTGCGCGGCCGGGTTGCCCGCCGTGGTGATCGACACGGTGCCGTCCTTGCCGACGGTGAAGGTCTGCGCGTCCGGCGGCACGACGATGGCCGGCTCCAGGGCGAAGCCGTTGGCGGTGACGATCTGGCCGTCGGAGTTCAGGTGGAAGGTACCGTCACGGGTATACGACACGGTGCCGTCAGGCTGCAGGATCTGGAAGAAACCGCGACCGTTGACCGCCATGTCCAGCGGGTTCTCGGTGGTCTGCAGGCTGCCGGCGGTGAAGCTTTTCTGGGTGCCGACGATGCGCACGCCAGTACCGACCTGCAGGCCCGAAGGCAGCTCGCTATCCTGGGTCGACTGCGCGCCAGGCTGACGCTTGATCTGGTAGAGCAAATCCTGGAACTCGGCGCGATCACGCTTGAAGCCGGTGGTCGACACGTTGGCCAGGTTGTTGGAGATGACCGCAAGGTTGGTGTCCTGGGCGGACAGGCCGGTTTTAGCGACCCAAAGAGCCGGAAGCATTTAGTGTTCTCCTCGTGCGCCTGTTTTACGGCACCCGTTCAAATGTAATTAGCCGATTTGCAAAACCCGAGCCATGGCTTCATCGCCTTCCTTGGCCGCGTTCATCATCTTGACGTGCAGTTCGAACTGGCGGGACAGCGCCAGCACCGAGGTCATTTCCTCGACGGCGTTGACGTTGCTCGACTCCAGGAAACCGGACACCACACGCACGTTGACATCGGCGTCGGCCGGCTGGCCGCTGGTGGTGCGGATCATGCCGTCCGGGCCCTTGGTCAAACCCTTGATATCCGGGTTGACCAGCTTGATCCGGTCGACCTCGGCCATCACCCGCGGGTCCTCGCCCATGGCGCGAATGCTGATGGTGCCGTCGTCGCCAACCTCGACCTTCTGCTCCGGCGGGATCGCGATCGGGCCGCCATTGCCGATTACCGGCATGCCGTTACCGGCACGCAGCACGCCCAGGGCGTCAATATTGAGGCTGCCGGTGCGTACGTAGGCTTCGCTGCCGTCCGGCGCCTGAACGGCGATGAACCCCTTGCCGGCAACCGCCACATCCAGTTCGCGACCGGTCTCGACCAGGGCCCCTTCGCTGAAATCGGTGGCCGGGCGCTCGGTCATGGCAAAGGCACGCGCCGGAAAGCTGTCGCCGAACACCGGCATCGAACGGGCCTGCTCCAGGTCACGCTGGAAGCCGTTGGTGGAAACGTTCGCCAGGTTGTTGGCATGGGCCTTCTGCGCCAGCGCGTTCTGGCTGGCGCCGGTCATGGCCACATAAAGCATCTTGTCCACAGCATCTCCTCTACGCGAACCTTGCCGCGCTATCGTTGGCAAGGGAAAAGCAATTATCGAACCAACATTACAAAGGCCCTGTAACACAGGGCTTTCAGGGCATTCAATGGCGCCTGGCGTCAGTTTGTCGGCGATTAGTTGCCGCAGGCGGCAACCGCGCGTCAGTCGTCACGGCAAGCGCCGTTCCTATAGGGGCCGGAATGCCGCTTCCAGCCCTCGCCCGGATCGTTGGCCGAGCACATGTAACGACCGGTCGCCAGGCTTTGCCACTGATACCAGGGCGCCGGCGCGGCACGCAGCGACAGCGCAACCAGCAACGCACCGGCCACCACCACGAACACCGACAGCTTTTTCATGACATCGCCCTCCGCACTGCCAGATGTGAAAAAGCCCCTGCAAGCAGGGGCTTAGTCACGCCACGATCATCAGGTCATCTGGATGATGGTCTGCATGATGGTGCTTTCGGTGGAAATGGTCTTGGCGTTGGCCTGGTAGTTGCTCTGCGCCTTGATCAGGTTGACCAGCTCACCGGTCAGGTCGACGTTGGAGTCTTCCAGGGAGCTGCCAGCGATACGGCCCAGGGTACCGGTGTCCGGCTCGCCGATGATCGGCACGCCCGAAGCGTAGGACTCTTTCCAGGCGGTGGCACCGACCGGCGTCAGACCCTGCAGGTTGGCGAAGTTGGCGATCACCACCTGGCCGATGACCTTGTTCTGGCCGTTGGTGAAGTTGGCGAACATGTTGCCGCTCTGATCCACGGTCAGGCCGGCCAGCTCACCGGTGGCATAGCCGTCCTGGTCCTTGGCGGTGGTGGCCGAGGCCGCGTTGTACTGGGTGGTGGCCAGCATATCCAGGGTCACACCGCCGGCACGTGCGGTGGCGCCATTGCCAACCCAGGCGCCTGCGGCGTTCTTCTCGGCCGGCACCCAGTTAGTCAACTGGAAGGTCTTGTCGGGAGCGATAGTCAGGCCACCCGTGACCGCACCAGCAGCCATGGCCGCAGTGTCCAGTTTGCCTCCGGTGGTGAACGGCAGTTTGTTGGCCAGAGGAGTGGTCAGCGCCGGGTTGGCGGGGTTGCGACCATCGATGGTGGTGTACATGGTCCAGGAGTTGGTGCCGGCATCCTTGACGAAGTACTGGTTCATCTGGTGCTCGTTACCCTGACTGTCATAGATCGGGGTATTGAAGGTGTAGTTGTAGCTTTTGACATTGGTCGGATCGAATGGAGAAACCGAAGGCGCGGCATCACTGGAGTTCAGGTTGACGGTCTCGGAGATGCGACCGGTCGGCTTCGGCGACAGGTTGGAAGTATCGATCTTCAGGTTGGTCAGCGAACCCTGGATGACCTTGCCGTTCTCATCCACCGGATAGCCTTGCAGGTTGGCGCCGTTGGCATTCACGACATAGCCTTCCTTGTCGCTGTAGAAGGCGCCGGAACGGGTGTAGATGCGCGAGCCGTTGTCGTTCAGGGCGAAGAAGCCGTTGCCGTCGATGGCCATGTCCAGCGCCTGGCCGGTGCCATTGATGTTGCCCGGGTTGAACATCTGCGAGACCGCCATGGTCTTCACGCCGCTGCCCACCTGAGTCTTGCCGCCCGCAGTACCACGGATGGACTGCGAATACTGGTCGCCGAACTCGGCGCGCGAAGCCTTGAAACCACTGGTGGCAACGTTGGCAATGTTGTTGCCGGTAACGTTCAGTGCCTTGTTCGCCGCATAGAGACCGCTAAGGCCGATATTGAAAGACATGTACTCGCTCCTTGTGCCGATTCTGCGGCGTTAAATTCCGATGGTGGTGACTTTGGAGATGCCGACTTTGCCGATACCGGCGAGGTCGAGCATCATCTCGCTGCCATTCTGGAAGCTGACACTGTTGACCTTGGCCGGCAGCAACGTGGCCAGCGTCTTGGCCTTGCCGTCGACCTTGGTTTCGGCGCTGAAGGTGTAGGTGCCTGGGTCGACCTTCTCGCCTTTGTCGTTGGTGCCATCCCAGATGAAGTCAGCGGTGCCAGCCTTCTGCGCACCCAGCTCGATGGTCTTGACCACGTTGCCGTCCTTGTCCTTGATGGTGACCTTGCCTTCGGTGATGTTCGACGGCACCACGACCTGGCCATTGAAGCTCTTGGTGGTATCGACCACCGCCTTGTCGGTCGCCACGATCACCGAACGACCGACCAGCGAGGTGGCCTGCAGCGCCTGGGACGAACCAATGCCGGTGAGGATGCCGTCGACCGACTCCTTCAGCGACTGGATACCTTCGAGGCTGCTGAACTGCGCCAATTGCGCAACGAACTCGCCGTTGTCCTGCGGGTCGAGCGGGTTCTGGTTCTTCATCTGCGTGACCAGCAACTGCAAGAACGCATCCTTGCCCAACGCGCTGCCGGCCTGACCGGTGCTGGCGTTGTTCTTGTTGTTGGGCTTCTGCAGGGACTCCAGATAGCCGCTGCCGACCTTGTTATCGGTATTGGTGGTAGTCATTTAGGCTCTCTGCTTACTGACCCAGGGTCAGCACTTTCTGCATCATGTTCTTGGCGGTGTTCATCAGCTCGGCGTTAGTCTGGAACGCACGACTGGCGGAGATCATGTCAGCCATCTCCTCGACCACGTTGACGTTCGGGTAGTAGACGTAGCCGTCCTTGTTCGCCGCCGGGTGGTTTGGCTCGTAACGGGCCTCGAGGTTGCTCTGATCCTCGATGATGCCCTTGACCTGCACACCCTGGCCCGCTTCGCCCTGATCTTCGAACAGCGACTGGCCGGCGCCACCCTGAGCCTGCTGGAAGGTGGTGGCGAACACCGGATGACGGGCGCGGTAGGTCTGGTCGATGCTCGACGAGACGGTCTCGGCGTTGGCGATGTTCGAGGCAACGGTGTTCAGGCGCGTGTTCTGCGCACTCATGCCGCTACCGGCGATATTGAAGACACTGGCAAGGGACATGGTCACTCTCCGCGCAGGGCCGATACCAGCCCTTTGAATTTACTGTTGAGCAGGGTGAAGCTGGCCTGGAAGCCAACCGCGTTTTCCGTGTAGTTCGATTGCTCGATCTGCGCGTCCACGGTGTTCTGGTCGATCGACGGCTGCATCGGCGTGCGGTACTTCAGGGTGTCGTCCATCATCGCCAGGCCCTCGGCCTCGATGTGGCGGCTGTTGGTACGATCCAGGGCGATGCGGCCGTTCTGCTGCTTGTCGGACTCGGCGGCGAGCACGGACGAGAAGTCCATGTCGCGCGCCTTGTAGTTGGGCGTGTCGGCGTTGGCGATGTTGTTGGCCAGTACTTCGGCGCGCTGGGCGCGGAAGCCCAATGCCTTTTCGTGGATGCCGAGCGCCTTGTCGAAGCTGATGCTCATATCGGGGAACCTTCAGAGGTTGACCAGAGTTTCGTTGGCTTAGCTTTAGCAAGGGCTGTGCCAACCCTCGCAGCACCCGCAAACAGTGGAGGTTGCTGGCCATACGGCAGATGGCAATGCCAGAAAAGCGGCAAAGTGCTTCCGCTTCGAACGCGGCGAGCGGCAATTGGCAGGCGGCAAAAGCGGCAAAACAAAAAATTGACGTCAAGCAGACGTGTCCATTGGCCAGCATTACAGGTAGCATTCGCGCCCCGCGCAGTGCCGTGGCACGAAGCCACTATCGGAGAGCCCATGGTTTCCAACCACGCATGGATGCGCGTTGATTTTTCAATGTTTTCCAAGGATAGAAACCGTGGCTTTGCCAACCGTCCGCAAAACGCTCATCACCCTCGCCATAAGCGCCGCCCCTCTACCCTCCCTGGCCCAGACCATCACACTGGACGACAGCGGGTTGCGCCGTGAACATCAGCTCATCAACGACGACCTGACTATTTCCGGCAGCTTCACCGGGCGGGACAGGAACGCCATTCACCTGTCCGACAGCAGGGTCATGGGTGACCTGTCCCTCGCCAGCGCCATCAATGACAACGACCGGACTTTCAGCGACAGCACGCATCAGACCGATGGCATCCATATAGCCAGCAGCAGCCTCGGCGGCCAACTGACCAACACCGGCAATGTCAAGACCACCAGCCTCGGCGGTGCCGCCCTGCGCCTGCGGGCCAGCACCGTCGACGGCGACCTGCGCAACCTGGGCCAGCTCAAGTCCACCACCGGCGTCTTCGCTGTCAGCGGCGTGCAGAACTACGGTATTGACCTGGCCTCCCCCAACACCGGCACCACGCTAGTCAGGGGCGATGTACTCAATGCCGAGGGGGCGCTCATCGAGGCTTCCTCGCCTGAAGCGCGCGCCATCAACGTGGCCGGCGCCAACCTGGAGGGCAAGGTCATCAACCGCGGCCTCATCCGCGCGACCAGCAGCAACGCTATCGGCATCCTGGCCACGTCCAGCCCCGACAGCCGCGCGATCGGCGCCGTGCTTGCCGGCATCGAGAACCACGGCGAGATCTTTGCCGGCGCCGAGGGCATCGTGCTCGATGGCGCGACCCTGACCGACACGCTCGGACGGCACATCATCAACACCGGCCGGATCACCACCAGTGGCACTGCCATCAGAATCGGCAACGTCGCCCTCGATGGCCCAGGCATGCAGCCTTGGCAGAAGGCCAATGGCGACGTGAACATCTTCAACAGCGGCAGCCTCTGGGCCGACGTCGCCATCGATGCCAGCGCAAGCAGTCACCCGGTCGAGCTGATCCTGCGCGAAGGCAGCGAGATCTACGGCACCCTCACCGGAATCGCCAACATCGAAGTCGAGGGCGACAGCACCTACGGCACCACCGTCATCAACCGCGGCAGCGCCGATATCCGCCTGGTGAACGACGGCTGGCTCGATGTCGGCAGCGCCGGCGATCCTCCCGTCACGCTTCACTTCGACTCCGACCACACCCGCATCGACGGCAACCTGCGCGTGGCCGACAACTCGGCACTGGGTATGCTGCTCTCCGAGATGACCGCCCCCAACGAGGCCATCGTCAAGGTCAGCGGCATCACCGAGTTCGGCCAGAACGCCAGGATCGCCCTGACCCCGGAAGGCGATGATTTCCAGGCAGGCGGCACGCGCTACCTGCTGCTCGAAGCCGGTCGGGTGAATGTGCTCGACGCCAGCGGCACACCCAAGGTCGTCAGCACCTCGGCGCTGCTGAATGTCACGAGCAGCACCCTCGAGGACAACAAGGTCTACGCCACCGTCAGCACCAAGCCCACCGAAGCGCTCGATCAGATCGTCACCGCCCAAGGCGGTAACGGCAATGCGCAACAGGCGCTGCGTAGCCTCTCCCAGGCAGGTTTGCTGGCACGCCTGAGCAATCAGGACCCCTTGTTCCTTGCCGCCGCCCGCGCCGACGAGGCGCAACTGGCCAGGCTCGCCGAGCAGTTGGCACCCGAGGTCAGCGATGGCGCGCGACAGGCCGCCCTCGCCAGCCAACGCCTGATCGGCAACGCCATCGATGGTCGCGCCTACGGCTTGCGTACCCACACCGCCAGCGCACCCTCCCACGCGCCAAGGGTATGGATGCAGTCGCTGTACAGCGATGCCAGCCAGCAGCGACGCGACGGCATTGCCGGCTACAACGCCCACAGCCGGGGCATGGCGATCGGCGCCGACGGCCAGCTGAACGACCAGCTCAGCCTCGGTACGGCCTACAGTTTCATCGACACCGACGTCAACGGTAAGCGCGGCAACAAGACCCAGGTGCAAAGCCATGCGTTCTCGCTGTATGGCAGCTACACCCTGGACAACTACTTCGTCGATGTCAGCCTCACCTATGGCCTCAACGACAACGAAGGCAAGCGCGAAATCGCCGGCACCCGCGCCAAGTCCGACTACGACAGCAACCTGCTAGGCCTGAACCTGGTCGGCGGCTACGGCTGGCAGGTCAATCCGCGCCTGCTGGTCGAACCCCGCGTCGCCGCACGCTACAGCCGCGTCGATGTCGACGGCTACCGCGAGAAAGGCTCATCCGCCGCGCTCAAGGTCGAGGACCAGCGCTACGAAGCCATCGAGCTGGGCGCCGGCATCCGCCTGGCCGGTAACCTGCCGCTGGGCGCGGGCACCCTGCAGCCGCAGCTGAAGCTGATGACCTACCACGACTTTGCCGCCGACCCAGTACAGAACACCTCCACCTTCGTGCTCGGCAGCAACGCCTTCGTCACCCGTGGCGCCAATGTATCGCGCAATAGCTACGAGGCCGGCCTGGGGGTCGACTACAAGCTGGGCGCGGTGAGCGTCGGCGTGAGCTACGACTACGTCGGCAAGTCGGGCTTCGATGCCGATGCATTCTCGGCGCGAGTGCGCTACGCGTTCTGATCGCACGCAGCGCTTTTCACACCGCCAGCAAAAAGGCCGGTATCTCGCGATACCGGCCTTTTTGTTGCCATTCACTTGGCCTGGTAGATGATCCCCGGGCTGCACTGGACCATCTGGTAGTGGTCAGGCAGCCCATTGAGCGCCTCGGACGCGCCGAGGAACAGATAACCCCCGGGCTTGAGAGTGCCGTGAATACGCATGAGGATGTCTTTCTTGACCTGAGCCGAGAAGTAGATCAAGACATTGCGGCAGAACACGATGTCGAACTTGCCCAGCGGCGCATAGCTGTCGAGCAGGTTGTACGAGCGAAACTCGACGCGACTGCGGATCGGCGGCTTGACTGCCCAGCGCCCTGGCCCCTTGGTGTCGAAGTAGCGCTGCAGGCGCTCCTGCGACAAGCCGCGGGCGATAGCCAGGCTGTCGTACTCACCGGTCTTGCAGTTGTTGAGCATGGCACCGGACAGGTCGGTGGCAACGATCTGCGCACCCATCTTCAACTGACCGAGGTTGGTCCGCTCGAACTCGTCGATGGCCATCGAGAGCGAGTATGGCTCCTGCCCGGAGGAACAGGCCGCCGACCAGATGCGCAGGCGCTGGCCCGGGTTGTTCTTGATGAACTCCGGGATCACCTTGCTCTTGAGCACCTCGAACGGGTAGGTGTCGCGGAACCACAGCGTCTCGTTGGTGGTCATGGCATCGACCACCTGCTCGCGCAAGCCACCGCGTGGCTGGGTCTGGATGCGCTGCACCAGCTCGCCCAGCGACTTGATGCCCTGTTGCTCCATCAGCTTGTTGAGACGGCTGGAGACCAGGTACTGCTTATTCTCGCCCAGCAGGATGCCACAGGCTTTCTCCAGGAAGACCCGGAACTGTTCGAAATCCAAATTACCCGTAGACAATGCTGCCGCCTCTTCTTAAATCGCTAGCGCCGGGGACGAGCCCCGGCCGTTTCAATGACTCGCCTTGATCCGATCGACCACGCGCTGGGCGAGGTCATCCGGCCTGAACTTGGCCAGGAAGTCATCGGCACCGACCTTCTTGACCATCGCCTGGTTGAACACCCCAGACAACGAAGTATGCAGGCAGATGTGCAGCTTTTGCATGCGCGGATCGCTGCGGATCTCCGCCGTGAGGGTATAGCCGTCCATTTCCGGCATTTCAATATCCGAGATCATCATGAGGAACTCCTCCTCCGGTCGCTTGCCCTCGTCCACCAGCTTGCGCAGGTAATCCAGGGCCTGACGGCCATCGTTGAGCGCCACCACCTCGACGCCCACGGTCTGCAGGCAACGACTCACCTGCTTGCGCGCCACCGACGAGTCATCGACGGTCAAAACCCGCAGCATCACCGCCTTGTCCTGCACCTCGGCATCGATCACACCGTCCGATACAGACTCGGACGATGGCGCCACCTCGGCCAGCACTTTCTCGACATCGATGATCTCGACCATGCGGTTGTCGACCCGGGTCACGGCGGTCAGGTAGTGATCACGCCCGGTACCCTTGGGTGGCGGATGGATCTCTTCCCAGTTCATGTTGACGATGCGCTCCACCGAATGCACCAGGAAGCCCTGGGTCTTGGTGTTGTATTCGGTGATGATCACGAAGCTATTGCGCGTTTCTTCCTTCAACTGCGGAAGGCCCGTGGCCATCGACAGGTCCAGGATCGGGATGGTCGCCCCCCGAATGTTGGCCACACCGCGCACCACCGGATGAGACCGTGGCAGCAACGTCAGGTCCGGGCACTGCAAAACCTCCCGCACCTTGAACACATTGATGCCGTAGAGCTGATCGCCATTGAGGCGAAACAACAGCAGCTCCAGGCGGTTCTGCCCCACCAGTTGCGTGCGCTGGTTGACCGAATCCATCACTCCAGCCATGCCGGACTCCTTCAACGATTGCCTGAGTACCAAATCGGCACGGGCTTTGCTTTTTTGAACGCCATGTACACGAAAACGACAAATTTCCGACGACTGACGCGCCTGTTGACCGGCTCACTGGCCGCCCTGTGCCTGCTGGCACCCGGCATACGTACGCTGGCGGACGCTTTTACCTTGCCTGAACAGCTTATCGGTGTCACTCAAGGGTTTCTTGAATTCACCGTAGAGGATTATCTGGCAACCACCCAGACTCCAGGCCGCTACGAAATCCAGGTGAACACCTTGGACCCGCGCCTGCGCATGCCGCTGTGCAGCCAGCAGCTGGATGCCTCGCTGGAAAGTTCGACGCCCCTGGGCCGGGTCACGGTACGAGTACGCTGCGACGGCGCGGCGCCATGGACGGTTTTCGTCCCGGCCCAGGTCCGCCTGTTGCGCGACGTAGTGGTGATGACCCGCCCGCTGAAACGCGAAAGCGTGGTCGGCGAAGGCGATGTGGCCATGCGCGAACGCGATGTAGGCACCCTCGGCCCCGGCTACCTGACTCAGCTAGACCAGGCGCTGGGCATGAAGCTGCTGCGCCCCACGGTGCTCGACCAGGTGCTGACGCAACAGCACTTGGAGCAGGCCGAAGTGGTGCGCAAGGGCGACCATGTAGTGATCATCGCCCGCAGTGGCAGCCTCAGCGTGCGCATGCCGGGCGAGGCACTGGACAAGGGCGGCCTGCAAACGCAGATCCGCGTACGCAACCTGAACTCCAAACGCGTCGTAAAGGCGCGAGTCACTGGGCCCGGCCAGGTCGAGGTGGCCATGTAGCGACACCCGGCGTCGGGATACTGACAGAACGCTGGCGATGTGGAACCGCGCGCCCTAAACTGTGTCACACATCGGGTTACGCACGCGTGCCGAGAGGCGGAGATGCATTCACGCCTAAAGTTTTGCTCGGGTAGGCCGAAAGCAAGGCATGCGTCCTAATTCCCAGGGGTTTTGAACATGGTCATCGACTTCAGTCGTCTAAACAATTCTCCGTCCGTCACGGGCGGCGTTCGCGGCAATGCCGCACCTGGCACCGCCGATAAAGCCGGCCCGGCCAGTGAAGCGCCAAAGCAGGCCAATGCCAGCGGAGAAGCCGTACACCTGAGCCCAGAGGCCCAGCAATTGCAGAAGATCAGCGACAAGCTGCGCGACCAGCCAACCGTCAACAGCGCCCGTGTGGCCGAGTTGAAGCAAGCGATCGCAGATGGCAGCTACAAGGTCGATGCCGACCGTGTCGCCAGCAAACTGCTTGATTTCGAAGCCCAGCGCTGACCTTCAGGCGCGCTGACTTCAAGGACGCAACCGCCAAGAGTTAGCCATGCACGACATCACCTTGCTGCAACTGATCGAAAACGACATCGCGCCAACGCAGGAACTGCTCGAACTCCTGCAAAACGAAGCGATAGCCCTGCACGGCCGGGATATGCTGGCCCTGGAGCACATACTGGCCCGCAAACAGTCGTTGATCATCTTGCTCGAGCAGCAGGGCAAGCGCCGCAGCCAACTGCTGCTGGACCTCGGCCTGAGCGCCGATCGTACAGGTGCGCAGGCGCTGGCCGCGCAGTCGAGCAACGGCGAGGCCATCATGAGCCGACTCGATGCCCTGGGCGAGCTGATGGATGCCTGCCAGCAGGTCAACGAGACCAATGGCCGAATCATCCAGGTGCAGCAACAGAGCACGGCCAATCAGATCAGAATCCTTCAGGGTGGCGATTCTCCGTCACTCTACGACAGCCGTGGCGGCACCTCGCCAATGGCCAAGCCCCGCGCACTCAGCCAAGTGTGATTAGTTCTATCTTAGTTGTATCAAGGCACGGAACATACTGGCAAAATGCCGTAACTTGCGTGTGCCGTTTTGCCTGGAGATTGATAACCCGTGTTCAATGAATCCGATGCTCCCCAGCCCCCAAAGGTGCTGACCACCCCTTTGGAGATCGCGGCCAACTTGCGCCAGCTGCTGGATAGCCACGACCCGCTGATCATCAGCTTCCATGAGCGCAGCCAGCGGTTCCAGAGCTATGTGGTGCATGTCGACCGGGAAAGCGGTGTCCTGGCACTGGATGAAATGATCCCCCGCGACGGCGAGAAGTACATCGAGAGCGGCGAACCCTTCCGCATCGAAGGCTTCCACGACGGCGTGCGCATCGCCTGGGAAAGCAGCACACCACTGACCATCACCGAGATCGACGGCCACCGCTGCTACCGTGGCCCGCTGCCCGATGAAGTGACCTATCACCAGCGCCGCAACGCCTTCCGCGCCGCGCTGAAGCTGTCGCAACTGGTCGACGTGACCCTCGATGGCACCCACCTCAAGGGCAACGGCGCGCTGCGCGGCAAACTGCTGGATATCTCGGCCACCGGCTGCAAACTGCGCTTCGACGGCAACGTCGAGGACCGCCTGCAACTGGGCCAGGTCTACGAGCGCTTCAAGGCCGGCAACCCGCTGGGATTGAGCGACACACTGGTCGAACTGCGTCACCTGCATTTCGAAGAGCGTATCAACACCACCTTCGCCGGGGTGCGCTTCCACAACCTCAACGGCCAGGCCCAGCGCAAGATCGAGAGCTTCGTCTACCAGCTGCAGCGTGAGGCGCGGCGGTTTGACAAGGACGACTATTGATCACCGCCAGACCATGAAAAACGCCACCCATCGGGTGGCGTTTTCATTAGAAACTGAGCAGGCCACCTAGGATACCGACCTGCTCTCTTCGCTCTGCGGCCGCGCAGCGACATCCTCCTCGGTATCCTCCGCCGCCACCGGCGCCTGCATCACCTCCTGCACCGTCTGCTCATCCACCCGTGGGTCGAGCGCCGCCGACAACGGCGAGCCTGCCGCCGGCATCGCCACGTGCCCCAACGGCGCGTCCTGGACCTGGTGCAGCCCGGTGACTGCCTTGGGCCGAATGCGCCACACCAGCACCAACGCGAAGAACACGAAGAAGGCGTAGAGCATCTGCGCGCCCAGCAGCTTCATCAGCACCCCGGCCGCCAATGGCCCGATACAGGCACCCACACCATAGGTGACCAGCAGCATGGCGGTCAGCGAGACCCGCCGTTCGCTCTCCACATGGTCATTGGAGAACGCCACCGCCAGGGGATACAGGCAGAACTGCAACAGCGAAATGACGAAGCCCATGGCGAACAGCAGCTCGAGCGGAACCCCCGGCAGGATCGCCAGCGGTGCGGCAGCCAAGGCCAGGCCGATGGCCACGCTGCGGATCAGCACGGCGCGGTCATAACGGTCGGAAAGCCAACCCAGCGGCCACTGCACCAGCAGCCCGGCGAAGATGCAACTGCCCATGAACAGACCGATCTGCTCGGTGGTCAGCCCCTGGCTGGATGCATACAGCGGCGCCAGGCCATAGAAAGAGCCGACGATCAGGCCCGAACCGAGCACCGTGGACAGCGATTGCGGCACGCGCTTGATGAAGAACTTCGGCTCCATCGGCGCCGGGCGCAACGGCGCAGGGTGAATGCGCCGGGTCATGGCCACCGGCACCAGGCAGAGGGCAAAGCACATCGCCACCAGCATCAGCAGTTCCGGCCCCAGCTGTGGATGCACCACCAGGATCAACTGGCCGAGCACCAGCCCCAGGTAGGAGGCGATCATGTAGCCGCTGAATACCGCGCCGCGGTGCTTGGCGTCGGCCTGTTCGTTGAGCCAGCTCTCGATGACCATGTACTGGCACATCATCCCCAGGCCGACGATCATGCGCAGTCCGATCCACACCGGCAGCCAGTTGGTCAGCCCATGCCCAAGCACCGCCGCGCCGACGATGCCGGCACAGGTGGCATAGGCGCGGATATGCCCGACCCGGCCAATCAGCCGGTGTCCCACCTTGCCCCCTACCGCCAGGCCGAAGTAGTTGGCCGCCATCAGCGCACCGATCCACAGGCTGTCGACGTGATCGGCGGCCAGGCGCAGGGCCAGGTAGGTACTCAGCAGACCGGAACCGATCAGCATCATCAAGGCAGCGAAGTACAGCGACTGAAACGGCTTCCAGATATTTCGCATACGTCCCGTCAAGCTCCTTGACCAGGTGGCGTTGGGTTGCAGGCAAGCATAAAAGCAAATCCATCTTGGCGCAGGCCCCCAGGCAGCGAAAAGGGCCAAGGGGGCGCATCCAGTAGCGGTCGTGTCGCGCTCAGGCCTGCGCGGCCAGCACACGGCGCTCCCAGGGGGTGATTTCATCGAAGAAATCGCTCAGTTCCAGGGTCTTGGTGGCGATGTAGCCTTCGATGAACTCCTTGCCAAACAGTTCCCGCGCCAGGCTGCTGCGCTTGAGGCGCTCCAGTGCGGCATGCAGGGTGCAAGGCAGGCTGAGGTGCTCAGGCACCTCGAACTCGCCCTGGATCGCCGGCGTCGGCGCAATCTGCCGTTCGATACCGTGCAGGCCGGCGGCAAGGCTTGCAGCAATGGCCAGGTAGGGGTTGGCATCGGCGCCCGGCAGGCGGTTCTCCACCCGCCGCGCCACAGGCGAGCTGGCCGGAATGCGCAGGCCCGCGGCACGGTTGTCCTCGGACCAGCAGGCGTTGTTCGGTGACGCATAGGGGTGGCACAGGCGCTGGTAGGAATTGACGTTCGGCGCGAACAGCGCGGTGAAGTCGGCCAGGCAGGCCTGCAGGCCACCGATGAAATGGTGGAAGGTGTCCGTCGCCCTGCCCTGCTCATCGCTGAACACATTGCGCCCACTGGCGACTTCCACCAGGCTCTGGTGAATGTGCATCGAACTGCCGGGCGTGTGCGCCAGCGGCTTGGCCATGCACACCACGGTCAGGCCATGGCGCAGCGCCACCTCTTTGAGCAGGTGCTTGAACAGGAAGGTCTGATCGGCCAGCAGTAACGGATCGCCGTGCAGCAGATTGATCTCGAACTGGCTGACGCCCATTTCATGCATGAAAGTGTCGCGCGGCAGGCCCAGCGCCGCCATGCAGCGGTACACCTCGTTGAAGAACGGGCGCAGGCCGTTGTTGGAGCTGACACTGAAGGCCGAATGGCCCATTTCCCGGCGTCCGTCCTTGCCCAGCGGCGGCTGGAACGGCTGGGTCGGGTCGCTGTTGGCGGCGAACACGAAGAACTCCAGCTCGGTCGCCACCACCGGTGCCAACCCGCGCTCGGCGTACCGGGCAATCACCGCCTTGAGCTGGCCACGGCTGGACAACCCCGAAGGAGTGCCATCGAGTTCCACCGCATCGCAGATCGCCAATGCCCGAGGTTCGTCGCTCCAAGGCAGGCGGTGGATCTGCGAGGGTTCGGCCACCAGCGCCAGGTCGCCATCGTCGCTGCCATAGTATTTTGCCGCCGGGTAACCGCCCATGATGCACTGCAGCAGCACGCCACGGGCCATCTGCAAGCGACGCCCCTCCAGGAAGCCCTCGGCGGTCATCACCTTGCCGCGGGGCACGCCGTTGAGGTCGGGGGTGACGCACTCGATTTCATCGATACCCTCCAGGAGCACTGCCTGGTTGCGCGGGCCTTCGGTCGTCATGACGCTGTCCTTCTTGTTGTGTTCGCATGCCGGGAATGGCGACGGACACAACATAGGCCGGGGGTGTTTAAAATATCAAGCACCCCAGGCTGCGCGCCCGAATCATTGCTCGCGTAACGTCATGCCATTGGCCGGCAACGGCAACGCGGTCTTGTAGCGCACCTGTTTCAAGGCAAAGCTGGAGCGGATGTTCGCCACCCCGGGCAAGCGTGTCAGGTAATCGAGAAAGCGCTCCAGTGCCTGGATGCTTGGCAGCAGCACCCGCAACAGGTAATCCGGGTCGCCGGTCATCAGGTAGCACTCCATCACCTCCGGCCGCTCGGCAATTTCCTCCTCGAAGCGATGCAGCGACTGCTCCACCTGCTTTTCCAGGCTGACGTGGATGAACACGTTCACATCCAGCCCCAGCGCCTCGGGTGACAACAACGTCACCTGCTGGCGAATCACCCCCAGCTCCTCCATGGCCTTGACCCGGTTGAAGCACGGCGTGGGCGACAGGTTGACCGAGCGCGCCAGCTCCGCGTTGGTGATGCGGGCGTTTTCCTGCAGGCTGTTGAGGATGCCGATATCCGTTCGATCCAGTTTACGCATGAGAGAAATTGACCTAGTTTTTGTGTTTGTACGGAATGTTTATCTGCGCCGCCGGACAAAGGCAATGAACTTGAGAGAAAAATTCTCCTGCCGTCCCCCTATGATGTAAAAAGACGCTGACCTGCCAGTCACGAGCCGGCAGTCAGCGGCGGCCGCTTCAAAGCTCACAAAAACAACATTCGAGCGAGCGTAAAAAGCATGAACGAGTACGCCCCCCTGCGCCTGCATGTGCCCGAGCCTACAGGCCGGCCAGGCTGCCAGACCGATTTCTCCTACCTGCGCCTGAACGACGCCGGTCAAGTCCGTAAACCCCCTATCGATGTGGAGCCTGCCGACACGGCGGACCTCTCCTATAGCCTCGTGCGCGTGCTCAACGAGCATGGCGATGCCGTCGGCCCCTGGGCCGAGGGCATCGAGCCGCAGGTATTGCGCCAGGGCATGCACGCCATGCTCAAGACGCGCATTTTCGACAGCCGCATGGTGGTCGCCCAGCGCCAGAAGAAGATGTCGTTCTACATGCAGAGCCTGGGCGAGGAAGCCATCGGCAGCGGCCAGGCCCTGGCCCTGAACCGCAGCGACATGTGCTTCCCCACCTATCGCCAGCAGAGCATCCTGATGGCTCGCGACGTGTCGCTGGTCGACATGATCTGCCAGCTGCTGTCCAACACCCGTGACCCGCTCAAGGGCCGCCAGCTGCCGATCATGTATTCGGTGCGCGAGGCCGGCTTCTTCACCATCAGCGGCAACCTGGCCACCCAGTTCGTCCAGGCGGTCGGCTGGGCCATGGCCTCGGCGATCAAGGGCGATACCAAGATCGCCTCGGCGTGGATCGGCGACGGCGCCACCGCCGAGTCCGACTTCCACACTGCCCTGACCTTCGCCCACGTCTACCGCGCCCCGGTGATTCTCAACGTGGTCAACAACCAGTGGGCGATCTCGACCTTCCAGGCCATCGCCGGTGGCGAGTCGACTACCTTTGCCGGCCGTGGCGTGGGTTGCGGCATCGCTTCGCTGCGAGTGGACGGCAACGACTTCATCGCGGTCTACGCCGCTTCGCGCTGGGCCGCCGAACGCGCCCGCCGCGGCTTGGGCCCGACGCTGATCGAATGGGTCACCTACCGCGCCGGCCCGCACTCGACTTCGGACGACCCGTCCAAGTACCGCCCGGCCGACGACTGGAGCCACTTCCCGCTGGGCGACCCGATCGCCCGCCTCAAGCAGCACCTGATCAAGCTTGGCCACTGGTCCGAGGAAGAACACCAGGCGGTCACCGCCGAGCTCGAGGCCGAGGTGATCAAGGCGCAGAAGGACGCCGAGCAGTTCGGCACCCTGAGCAACGGCCATATCCCCAGCGCCGCGTCGATGTTCGAGGACGTGTACAAGGAAATGCCCGACCACTTGCGCCGTCAGCGCCAAGAACTGGGGGTCTGAGATGAACGATCACAACAACAGCATCCATCTGGAAAACGCCATGTCCACCACCACCATGACCATGATCCAGGCCCTGCGCTCGGCCATGGATGTCATGCTCGAGCGCGATGACAACGTGGTGGTCTATGGCCAGGACGTTGGCTACTTCGGCGGTGTGTTCCGCTGCACCGAAGGCCTGCAGACCAAGTACGGCAAGTCCCGCGTGTTCGACGCGCCGATCTCCGAAAGCGGCATCGTCGGCACTGCCGTGGGCATGGGCGCCTACGGCCTGCGCCCGGTGGTCGAGATCCAGTTCGCCGACTACTTCTACCCTGCCTCCGACCAGATCGTCTCGGAAATGGCCCGCCTGCGCTATCGCTCGGCCGGCGAGTTCATCTCCCCGCTGACCCTGCGCATGCCTTGCGGCGGCGGCATCTACGGCGGCCAGACCCACAGCCAGAGCCCCGAGGCGATGTTCACTCAGGTCTGCGGCCTGCGCACCGTCATGCCATCGAACCCCTACGACGCCAAGGGCCTGCTGATCGCCTCGATCGAATGCGACGATCCGGTGATCTTCCTCGAGCCCAAGCGCCTGTACAACGGCCCGTTCGACGGCCACCACGACCGTCCGGTGACGCCGTGGTCCAAGCACCCGCACAGCGCCGTGCCGGATGGTTACTACAGCGTACCGCTGGACAAGGCGGTGATCACCCGCCCGGGTAACGACGTCACCGTGCTGACTTACGGCACCACCGTGTATGTGTCGCAAGTGGCGGCCGAAGAGAGCGGCGTCGACGCCGAGGTCATCGACCTGCGCAGCCTGTGGCCGCTAGACCTGGAGACCATCGTCGAGTCGGTGAAGAAGACCGGCCGCTGCGTGGTCGTGCATGAAGCCACCCGCACCTGCGGCTTCGGCGCGGAACTGGTATCGCTGGTCCAGGAGCACTGCTTCCATCACCTCGAAGCGCCGATCGAGCGCGTCACCGGCTGGGATACCCCCTACCCCCACGCACAGGAATGGGCCTACTTCCCCGGCCCTTCGCGGGTAGGCGCGGCACTGAAACGGGTCATGGAGGTCTGAATGGGCACGCACGTCATCAAGATGCCGGACATTGGCGAAGGCATCGCGCAGGTCGAGTTGGTGGAATGGTTCGTCAAGGTCGGCGATGTGATCGCCGAAGATCAAGTGGTGGCCGATGTCATGACCGACAAGGCCACCGTGGAAATCCCTTCGCCGGTCAGCGGCAAGGTGCTGGCCCTGGGCGGCCAGCCTGGTGAGGTGATGGCGGTCGGCAGCGAGCTGATTCGCATCGAAGTCGAAGGCAGCGGCAACCATGTCGACACGCCCCAGGCCAAGCCGGCCGAGCCGGCAGCCGCACCGGTGCAAGCCATCGCCCAGCCTGAACCACGCGTCGAGGCGCAACCACAGGTCGCCGCCCATCATGTCGCCGCGCCCATCGTGCCGCGCGAGGCCCACGACAAGCCACTGGCCTCCCCGGCGGTACGCAAGCGCGCCCTGGATGCCGGTATCGAGCTGCGCTACGTGCACGGTAGCGGCCCGGCCGGACGCATCCTGCACGAAGACCTCGACGCCTTCATCAGCAAGCCGCAGAGCAGTACCGGGCAGGCACCCGGAGGCTATGGCAAACGCACCGACAGCGAGCAGGTGCCGGTGATCGGCCTGCGCCGCAAGATCGCCCAGCGCATGCAGGATGCCAAGCGTCGCGTCGCCCACTTCAGCTACGTCGAGGAAATCGACGTCACCGCCCTCGAGGCCCTGCGCCAGCAGCTCAACGCCAAGCATGGCGACAGCCGCGGCAAGCTGACCCTGCTGCCGTTCCTGGTGCGCGCCATGGTCGTCGCCCTGCGCGACTTCCCGCAGATCAACGCCACCTACGACGACGAAGCCCAGGTCATCACCCGCCACGGCGCGGTGCATGTCGGCATCGCCACCCAGGGCGACAACGGCCTGATGGTGCCCGTGCTGCGCCATGCCGAAGCCGGCAGCCTGTGGAGCAACGCCAGCGAGATCGCCCGTGTCGCTCACGCGGCGCGCAACAACAAGGCCAGCCGTGAAGAGCTGTCCGGCTCGACCATCACCCTGACCAGCCTCGGCGCCCTCGGCGGCATCGTCAGCACCCCGGTGGTCAACACTCCGGAAGTGGCGATCGTCGGCGTCAACCGCATGGTCGAACGGCCAGTGGTGATCGACGGCCAGATCGTCGTGCGCAAGATGATGAACCTGTCCAGCTCGTTCGACCACCGCGTGGTCGATGGCATGGACGCCGCGCTGTTCATCCAGGCCGTGCGCGGCCTGCTGGAACAACCCGCCTGCCTGTTCGTGGAGTGATCATGCAAGAGCTCATCAACACCACCCTGCTGATCATCGGTGGCGGCCCCGGCGGCTATGTGGCCGCCATCCGCGCCGGACAACTGGGCATCCCCACCGTGCTGGTCGAAGGCCAGGCCCTGGGCGGCACCTGCCTGAACATCGGCTGCATTCCGTCCAAGGCGCTGATCCACGTGGCCGAGCAGTTCCACCAGGCCAACCGCTACACCGAACCTTCACCGCTGGGCATCAGCGTGTCCTCGCCGCGCCTGGACATCAGCCGCAGCGTCGAGTGGAAGGACGGCATCGTCGACCGCCTCACCAGCGGCGTCGCCGCGCTCCTGAAAAAGCACGGCGTGAAGGTGATCCATGGTTGGGCGAAGATCCTCGATGGCAAGAGCGTCGAAGTCGACGGCCAGCGCATCCAGTGCGAACACCTGCTGCTGGCCACCGGTTCCAGCAGTGTCGAACTGCCGATGCTGCCGATTGGCGGGCCAATCATTTCCTCCACCGAGGCCCTGGCGCCCAAGGCCATGCCCGAGCACCTGGTGGTGGTCGGCGGCGGCTACATCGGCCTGGAGCTGGGCATCGCCTACCGCAAGCTCGGCGCCAAGGTCAGCGTGGTGGAAGCCCGCGAACGCATCCTGCCGACCTACGACGCGGAGCTCACCGCGCCGGTGGCCGACTCGATCAAGAAACTCGGCATCGCCCTGTACCTGGGTCACAGTGTCGAAGGCTATGCCGACGGCTGCCTGCTGGCCAGCGACGGCCAGGGTGGGCAACTGCGCCTGGAGGCTGACCAGGTGCTGGTGGCCGTGGGCCGCCGCCCACGCTGCAAAGGCTTCGGCCTGGAAAGCCTGGACCTGAAGATGAACGGCGCCGCCATTGCCATTGATGAGCGCTGCCAGACCAGCATGCGCAACGTCTGGGCCATCGGCGACGTGGCCGGCGAGCCGATGCTGGCGCACCGGGCCATGGCCCAGGGCGAGATGGTCGCCGAGATCATCGCCGGCAAGAGCCGACGCTTCGAGCCGAGCGCAATCGCCGCGGTGTGCTTCACCGACCCGGAAGTGGTGGTGGTCGGCAAGACCCCGGAACAGGCCGGCCAGCAAGGTGTGGATTGCATCGTCGCGCAGTTCCCCTTCGCCGCGAATGGCCGGGCCATGAGCCTGGAGTCGAAGAGCGGCTTCGTGCGCGTGGTGGCGCGCCGTGACAACCATCTGATCCTCGGCTGGCAAGCCGTGGGCGTGGCGGTTTCCGAACTGTCCAGCGCCTTCGCCCAGTCCCTGGAGATGGGCGCGCGCCTGGAAGACATCGCCGGCACCATCCATGCCCACCCGACCCTGGGCGAGGCGGTGCAGGAAGCGGCGCTGCGCGCCCTGGGGCACGCACTGCACATCTGATTGAAGACACTGAAGCGGCAATCGCCGATTTGGCCCGCTGCGCCCCAGGCGCCGCGGGTCTTTTTTCACTCGGCGACGTTATTCTTGCCAGCCGCCTTGGCGCGGTAGAGGGCCTTGTCCGCCCGAGCCAGCAGCGCATGCCGATCCTCCCCTTCCTGCCACTGCACCACGCCATAGCTCATGGTCAGTTGGCAATCGCCTATCGGGGCCACTTCGGCCAGCGCCTCGCGGATTCGCTGCGCCGCTTCGCGGGCCTGCGCCTGCGAGGCCCCCGGCAGGACCACCACGAATTCATCGCCGCCCCAGCGTGCCAGCAAGTCCTGCTCTCGCAGACATCGGCGAACCCGTTCGGTGACCTCGACCAGCGTCGCATCGCCACGGGCATGGCCGTGTAGGTCATTGATCGGTTTGAAGTCATCCAGGTCCATGGCGATCAACGCCAGCGGCTCACGGAAGCGCCGTGCGCGCTCGCATGCCTGTTGAAGCGTTCTCTCCAGGCAATAACGGTTGGCGGTTCGGGTCAACGCATCACGTTCGGCCAGTTCGCGGTTCTCATCCAGTTGCCGCTGCAACTGCTGGTTGACCCAGGACAGCTCACGGGTGCGTTCGGCCACCTGGCTCTCCAGCGATTGGTTGCGCTGTTCAAGCTCCTCCACCAGGCGCTTGCCTGCATCGATATTGCGATGGGCGCCGAGCATGCGCGCCACCGAACCATCGCTGTTGCGGGCGATGATATGGCCGCTGTCCTCGATCCACAGGTAACTGCCATCCTGGCAACGGCACCGGTACTCAATGCGGTAGCGCTCATTGCGCTGGGTGATATAGGCCTCGAAATGCGCCATCACCCGCGGATGATCCTCGGGGTGAATCACGCTTTCCCAGGTCAGCACGGAATTGTCCAGGGAGTGGCTGGCATAGCCCAGCATCGCGTACCAGCCCGGGTTGCGGTAGACGTAGCCGCTGTTGGCATCCCAGTCCCAGATGCCGTCGCTGATCAGCTCGAACAACGTGTGCAATTGCTGCTCGGTGAAGCCGGCCGGTACCGGTTTTGCTGCCTGATTCATGAACGCGCTCCCTGTTGTCCAGCAACTGCGCCCCGAAACCGGTGCTGCCGACGTTCTTCTGTTTGCCGCAAGCGGCAATCCTGTTCCTCTGCCAGGCAAGCATATTCCGAGCGAGAGGCCGCCGGAATAGTCCTAACGGCCTATTCTGCCGTTGCGCCACAGCTGGCACAGCTTTTGCCCCTTTCGTCGCGTGCTTAAGATCCGCTTACGGAGGAAACATGCTTATCACAGCGAATGGCCTGGGTTGGCAGGCCGTGCAACAACAGCAACGCAACGTTCTCGAACTGCCTGCGACACAGACGCCCGCGCTCCAGCCGCTGATGGCCAGCGCTAAATCCTCGGCGCAGCAGAACAATCAGGGCAGCACCTCGCAGCAACACGCCGAAGACAATCGCAAGGAGGCCTTCGCCAAGCTGGTGGTCATGCTGCAGAATCCCGACGTGGCCAAGCGTGAACAGGCCAGCGTGGGCAAACAGGAAGAATCCAGCGCTCTGCAGGAGTTTCGCGATTACATGGCCAAGTCGCCGGCGGAGAAGATCAAGGAAAAGATGCTCCAGGAAATGGGCCTGACGGCGGAGGAGTACGACGCCCTGCCGCCTGAACAGAAAGCGCGGATCGACGAGCAGATCGCCCAACGCTTGCAGGAAGAGGTCGAACGGACAACCCAGGCCAAGCTCGAACAGCAAGCGCAGCGCGAACAGGCCACCACCCATCCGCAAAGCGTCCTGACCGAGACAGATGACCAGGATACCGAGCGACGCTACACCGCCCAGCTTTGAGCCCTGCTCAGTAGAAGCGCTTCGGATCCCCTGACTCGAGCAGACTGGCCAATTGGGTCAGGGCGAAGCGCAACTCCTCCCGGCTGGTCGGCGACATCAGCACGATCCGCACGCCACGTGGATCACCCGTGCGCTCCACCTGGAACTGACTGCCGCTCATGACCACCACGCCATTGGCCCGCGCCAGCAAGGCGAACTCGTCGCTGTGCCATTGCTCAGGCAAATTGAGCCAGAGGTGATAGCTGTGCGACTGGCTTTGCAGCGACGCACCGCTAAACACTTCGCGGGCGATGGCCTGGCGCGCCGCTGCCTCGGCGCGATGTATGCGGATCAGCTGGCTGTCCAACCCTTCACCGATCACATGGCTGGCCAGTTGCGCGGTCAACGGCGAAGGCATCCACACCGTGCTGCGCACCATGGCCGTCAGCCGCGATAACAGCTTCGGCGGACTGTACAGGTAGCCGATCCGCAGCGCCGGCATGACTGACTTGGACAGGCTGGTGAGGTAGATCGAACGCTCCGGGGCGAAGGTCGCCAACGGCCGGGTCTGCGGGTCGGTGGCCAGGAAGCCGTAGATGTCGTCGTCCAGCAGCAGGAAATCGAACTCCTCCGCCAGCGCCGCAATCTGGGCACGGCGCTCGTTGGACATGATCGCCGTGGTCGGGTTTTGGCAGGTCGCCACGCACACCAGCATGGCCGGTCGCTCTCGCAGGCAGATCTCGCGCAAGGCTTCGGGGATGATGCCCTGCTCATCCATGGCCACGCCTCGCAGGCGACGGCCCAGGCCGTGGGCCACGGAAATGATGCCCGGATAGCACAGCGACTCGCACAGCACCAGGTCGCCCGCCCCGGTCAAGGCGCTGATCGCCACCATCAGCCCATGCTGGGCGCCACTGGTGATGACCACCTGCTGCCATTGCGCGCCCGGCAGCCACTGTCGCAACCATTGCGCGCCCGCCTCGCGATGCGCCGGATGTCCGCCCTCGGGGGCATAGTCCAGCAGCTGTTCCAGCCGCGTGGTATTGGCCAGTTCGGCCAAGGCGTTGCGCAGCCAGTACTGCAAGGTTTCGCCGTAAGGCTTGATGATCGACAGGTCCAGCTCTTCGCCGCGAGCAGCGGGGGCCGTGGTGGCGGCTGCGCGGGCGACACCGGGAGCTTCGCCGGTGTCGGCGATCCGGTCGAGGACGTAGGTGCCGCGCCCCACCTCGCCCTGAGTCAGTCCACGCCGCGACGCCTCGGTGTAGGCACGACTGATGGTGCCTGGCGTGACGTCCAGGGCCTGTGCCAGTTCGCGTAGCGTCGGCAAGCGTTCGCCGCGCCGCAGCACGCCGCGGGCGATGTCGTGTGCCAGCGCATCGGCGATGGACAGGTAGACAGGCTGATTGCTTTCGCTGATCCGTGGAACCCACATGAGACGGCTACCGGGCTGAAATGATTGAAAATTTGAACACATGGGCCGACTTGAGTCGATCCTTCGAGCGATTCAATTTGTGCTCATCAAGGTCGGAGCTCGACGAGCGCCGAGCCTGCTGGGCTGCACGACAAACCACTTGAAATGCGCAACCGTTACCAGATAGATTCAATTTGAATCGAATCAATCGAATCAATAAACTCATCTGGACTCGCCATGGACAACCTCAGAAAGGATTTTTCCCTCTCCGCCCTGGTCGCTGGCTTGATCGCCGTGATCATCTCCTATGCTGGCCCCCTGATCATCGTGTTCCAGGCCGCCGACCAGGCGGGTCTGGGCAACGAAGCGACCGCTTCGTGGATCTGGGCCATCTCCATCGGCAGCGGCCTGACAGGCCTGTTGCTGAGCTGGAAACTGCGGGTTCCGGTGATCACTGCCTGGTCCACCCCCGGGGCCGCACTACTGGTATCGATGCTGCCAAATGTTTCACTGGCCCAAGCGGTGGGTGCCTATATCGTCGCCGCGCTGCTGATCGCGGTGATCGCCCTGAGCGGCGCCTTCGACAAGCTCATGAATCGCCTGCCCAAGGCCATCGCCGCGGCGATGCTGGCCGGTATCCTGTTCCGCTTCGGCGCCGAACTGTTCAGCTCGATCCGCCTACAGCCCGTTCTGGTGTTGTCGATGCTGGCGAGCTATCTGTTGTTCAAGCGCCTGTCGCCGCGCTACGCGATTCTTTCGGTGCTGATCGTTGGTTGCGGCCTCGCCGCCGGCCTGGGCCAACTGGACACCCAGGCCCTGGTGCTGGAAATGACCCTACCGACCTGGACCAGCCCGCAATGGAGCTGGCACGCCATCGTCAACATTGGCCTGCCCCTGGCGCTGGTATCGCTCACCGGCCAGTCGGTACCCGGCATCGCCGTGTTGCGCGCCGCCGGCTACCAGGTGCCGGCGCGCCCGATCGTCTCGGTCACTGCACTGGGTTCGCTTTTGCTGGCGCCGTTCGGCTGCCACGGCGTCAACCTGGCGGCGATCACCGCCGCCATCTGCACCGGTCGCGAGGCTCACGAGAACGCGAACAAGCGCTACATCGCCGGCATCGCCTGCGGCGCTTTCTACCTGCTGATGGGCAGCTTCGGCGCCACCTTGGCCTCGGTGTTCGCCGCCCTGCCGAGGGAGCTGATCGCCGCCCTCGCCGGCCTGGCCCTGTTCGGCGCCATCGCCAACGGCCTGGCGGGCGCCATGGCTGACGAAAAACAACGGGAGCCGGCGCTGATCACCTTCCTGGTCACCGCATCGGGGATGAGCCTACTCGGTCTTGGCGCCGCTTTCTGGGGGCTGATCTTCGGGCTGGCGGCACACTTCGCCCTGAGCTACAGCCGCCAGACGCGACAGCCCCAGGCCAGTGTCCAGGCACCTTGAAAGCAGGCGTGAAGATGGGGGAAGTGGCGTTCCAGCGCAGGTTCGCGCTGCCAACTTTCCCCTTACAGATCCGGCAGGGCTTGTTGCGAGGGGCTGTCCACACCCAGTAGTTGAAGCAGCGTGTTCTGCACCACTGCATAGTTGATGACCGCGTCATATCGATCAAACTTTGCCGAAGAGCTGCTGCTCAAGGCCTGGAACACATCCTGCTCCACACTGAGCAAGTCATTCAAACTCCGATACCCCAACTTGTACTCCTCTTGATAAACATCTCGGGTGTGCGTTGCAATACTCACCTGGTAGACACTACTGCGCACACGCGCCTCCGCGCCGCGCCAATTACTCAACGCGGTGGCGGTTTTTTGCTCCGCGTCCAGCCACGCCTGGTTAACGCTCGCTTTTGACGCTTCCAGCGCCTCGTGCGCCTGCAGCACACGGGCGGATACAGCCCCCCCCTGATAAATCGGTATATCGACCGTCACACCAAACTGATTGTCCCAGGCAGGCACCGAGTTATTGTAATCACGCTCGTACTTATGAACACGTGAGGCACTCAGGCTGATACTCGGCATATGCTGCGCCTTCGTCGCCCCGAGCAAGGCGTCGGCGGCTTTTTCCTGGGCGATGGCTGAGCGCACAGAGGGGATTGATCGATAGTCAATCATGCCCTGCTCTTGTACGGGTGCTTGCAACAACACCTCGGGAAGGTCCGCCAGTGCATCGACCTGCTTACCCGTCAGTTGCGCAAGATTGGCTTTGGCATTCGCCAACTGATTGCGATACTGCTCCAGTGTTGTCGCCAGGCCTGCGACACGGCTGGTTGCCTGTAACGCATCAGACGCCGAACTCAACCCCGCATTCAAGCGATACTCTGCAATGCCTTTGACTTCCTCCAGGGAGGCAAGCATGTTCTCGGTGACGCGAACAATATCTTGATAACGCTTGACACTGGAGTAGGCCAGTAACGTATCCCCCGTCACCCGCGTCACTGTATTCATCAAGTCATCACGGTAGGACTCGGTGAGGTAGGTCTGGTTCCGTATGGATCCCGTCGTCCGACCAAAATCATAGAGCAACTGCTTGAGCTGCGGCCCGTAGACATATTCACCACGCTGACCGTAAGTACCAGACAGACTGAGCTGTGGATAATAGGCGCTGCGCGCCTCGTCCTTCTGTGCCTCGCCCTTCTTGATCTGTGAAAATGCCTGGCTCAACGCGGGGCTGCGGGCGTAAGCAAGCATAATTGCAGCGTCTGGCGTCAAGAACGCAATGTCGCTGGCCTTGAGCGCGGGAAGGCTGTCTTCGTAAGCCGCCTTGGCCCCCGAGGGTTGCAGGGTGAGCCACATGAAAGCCAGAGCCTGTACGAAAAGTAGCCGAGTGGCGAGTAGGCAAGGCGACGACAGGCGAGGAACGACGGGGTTCGCGCCCGACTTGACTGGGCTTTCAATGAGCATTCCAAGCCTGTTTTCAACGCAGTCTAACCGTCGCATAGGCAGGTTTCGTACTAAGCCTATGGTGAACGAGCATCTGCGCGCCTGGTGTGCAACAAGAAATTTTTTAATCTTTCTTGAATACATGGACAGCACACCGCGATCACTGCGCATCTAAATCTCCAACCTCAGAATTTGACATTTCCATGCGACGGGCGTGGCCAGCAAGATTGCCAAGGTCACCCCGGCGTCCTTCCTCCCGACTATCACTCTCCCTGAGCATTGGGGGATTTTCCTATCCGCCAACGTCCTTAAAACACGGATCCGTCGCAAAAACTTATGTGTAATTGCAAACACGCCTCTGCTGCGCCCGGAGCAACGCAGATGCCATCCATGCGCTACGTATTGGCTACGCCGCACACAGCGAAACAATAGTCATTGCAATTTCAAGCAAATCTAACTATTTGCCAGGGATATGATCGCCGCTACGACGCTGACAAGGGGGTCTTATTCATGAGCGTTCCAGAAAAAGCAACACGGGAATTTATTCTCTCGGCCTTGCAAAACATAGGCGTTGCCCAGGACAAGTTGCAGGCCATTGACCAAGGCGCGGAAATATACGGAGCGCAGGGGCTTTTGGACTCCATACACCTTGTCAGCCTGATCTCGATAATCGGCGAATGCATCGACAACGACGCAAGTCAACCGGATAGTTTCTTCGACATCCTCGACCAGGACCTGTTCGACAACTTCAAAGACCTCAATCGAATCGAATCGCTATTGAACGGAAAATTCAACCATGTCCGCTTTTTCGCTTGATAGCCAATACATCAATATCGACAAGATCGAAAGTATTCCTTATCACCGCCTGGCAGGCAGCGTGCCGACGCCTTTTTATGCCTACAGCGCCACGCAGATAAAAACGGATTTCGCAGCGCTCAAACGCGCACTGCCCCAAGGCATTGAATACTTCTACTCACTCAAGGCCAACCCGAACAAAACACTGGTTGCACTGCTGCACCAGTCCGGCGCTGGCTGCGAAGTCTGCTCCTTGGCGGAACTTGAGATTGCCTTACGCCAAGGCGTGGCGCCGAGCGATATTATTTTCGTCGGTCCCGGCAAGCACATTGAAGAGTTGACCCAATGTTGCCTGGCCGGCATCAAAGCGGTGGTGGTCGAATCCATCGAGGAGATGATTCTACTCAATGAGATTGCCGCGAGCCTGGGAGTCACCCAGCGTATTGCCCTGCGTATCAACCCCGACTTCACCGGCGCGAAAGCCAAGTTGGTGATGAGCGGCAAGTCTCGGCAATTTGGCATCGATGAACAACTGCTGCCGCAGGCATTCGCCACGCTCCGCGAGCTTGCACAGCTGAACCTGACAGGCATCCATGTTTACCTAGGCACTCGGATTCTCGACTGGCAGGCACTTGCCGACAATACGCAAAACATCCTGACCCTGGCTGCGAGACTGCAACGGACCTACAACCTCGAGCTGGACTTCGTCGATGTCGGTGGCGGCTTCGGCGTGCGCTATTTCGACAAAGAACAAGCACTCGACCTGAGTGCCTTGGGCGACGCACTGCTGCCGCTGGTAAACGACTACCGTCAGCGCTTCCCACGCTGCACGATCGTCATCGAGCTGGGCCGCTTCCTGATTGCCCGCGCGGGTATCTTCGTCACACGAGTCAACTACCTCAAGCCGTCCCGAAATGAGTGGTTTGCCGTGTGTGACGGTGGCGCCAATTGCCACGGCAGCGCTGCTGGCATCAACGCCCTGGTTCGCCGCAATTTCCCGATGGCCCGTCTTGGCCCCGCCCGGGACGGCGATCAGCATCGCTATCAAGTGACCGGCCCGCTGTGTACGCCCACCGATGTACTGGGCGAAAACATCATGCTCGCCGAGCTGCGCTCGGGGGATCTGATCGGTATCGGGCATTCCGGTGCCTATGGCGCCAGCGCATCCCCGGTGGGCTTTTTAAGCTTCGGTCACCCAGCCGAGGTGCTTGTGGAAAATGACCAGGCCTATCTGATCCGCACGGCAGACAGTGTGGAGACCCTGCTGGCGCCACAGGTCTGCCAACGCTTGTCCTTGCCCAATATCTGAAGGAATCGCCATGTCTCTTGGGCTTACGGTCTCTCATATCCTGTGGCGGCAGTTTGCAAGACGAACCGACACACCTGCCGTCGACGACGAGCAGCTGAAAATAGTGACGGACTTCGTCAACGCCTTTTTTCACTCACAGGGTCATGAGGGACAGGCTCAGGATCTCCATGCCGCTCGTTGGTACGCCGCACAGCAGCAGTCGTTCAGGACAATGCTGACACGGCTGCTCGGGGAGCTGGCACACCAGGCCCAGCTCGATGACCTGGACCTGGTGCTGCTCGCCCATTGGACGCCGGATGTCGAGGTCGGCTGCTCGGTGACCAACGCCATCATTCATGAAGCGGGAGCCCGCGACGCCTTTGGTATCGCCATCAGTGATCATGGCCTGAGCAGCGCGTTTCTGGGCTTGCAGGTCATCGAGGATTACCTCGGCGATAGCGATCGTGACGGCCATGGAAAAAAGGCCCTGCTGCTGATCGCCGACCAGGACGCCATCATGTACGAAAGCCCCAGCCTGGCTCGTTTCAATCCTGTGGCCAGCGCCTGCATCGTGATGCTGCACTACCTGCCAGACGATCAGCCCGGCCAAGGTGCTGGCATGGTGTTCAAACACTACCGAAAAGTCGCTTTTCCAAGCACCGACCAGGCATTGGACGATCTGCTCGTCACCTTGGACATGTTCACGTCCAGGGAAAGCTTGCTACCCCTGCTGATCCTGACCACGCCAGCGTTCGCCGGGCGGCTGAGGGAACATGGGCAACTGGCGAACCACCGCATCGAAAGCTGGAATGAAGCCTTGCTTTCCTGCGCCCCGTGGGCCCGGTTGGAACAACTCGCGCCGAACAATCAGCGCATCCTGCTGATGCTGCCAGAGGGTGATGCCCTGACCTGCGCAGGCTTTGTGGCGGGGGCTTGAGGTGTACATCCATACCATTACCAGCCTGGTCGCCGAGAATCTCACACCCCTGCCTGTCCTGGCGGAAAAGTATGCCTGGGGTCAACGCAACACCAAGATCTTCAGCCGCTTCCATCGGATGGAGTCGGCCAGCCTCTTCGAGCAGGAAGCGTTGCCTGACCTGATCATGCAGCTGTTGCAAAAGTTCCAGGTCGAGTGTGACCCGGCCTTGTTTGAACGCATTGGCTACGTGGCCTGGGCACACTCGCTCAATTGCCCCAGCCCCTTCGACTTGGCCCCCGGCCTTGCCGGGGATGTGCGTGCATTCCTGGGTCGTGCGCAGCTGGAGTTTTTCTCTGTCACCCAGGCGTCGTGCGCATCGGCGCTGGTTGCGCTGAAATTTCTCGACGCCAAGCTCACGGCGGCTCACAGTCGGCAGGAAAACCTCTGTGGCTTGTTGATCAGCGGCGAAAAGTGCTTCCACGGCACCGTGCAATACGCCGATCAGAATGGCTACTTCGGCGAAGCCTTCTGCGCCACGCTGCTTGGCGCAACGCCCTCGCCCGGGGCCACGCGCGTGAGTGCCATGCACGTCCAGCAACTGGCCGCCTACGGCACACGCATGCGCGAGACAGATCGCGAAAGTGAAAACGCCTACGATCACGCGTTCATCCCCACCATGCTGGAGACCGTGCGCACCGCCCTGCGCCATGCAGGACGGCGCCCCGAAGAGCTGCGCACGCTGATTCCCTACCATATCAGCCCGCCTACCTTCGACAGGATCGCCGACGGCGCGGGGTTTTCCCGGGACATCATCTACCGTCGCCATCTCTACCAACTGGGACATTGCTTTTGCAGCGATGCGTTCCTCAACCTGAAAAGCCTCCTGACGCACCGCGATGACGCCATCGCCGTCCACCCCATCCTGGCCCTGGCATCCGGCATCGCGGGCACTTTCGCAGCCATCGTTCTTGAATCGACCAATGAGGAGCAGACATGAGCACGAACCATTTGACCCAGTGGCTGGTGCTGGCGGCGCAGCGCTTCCCCGAGAAAACGGCGCTGATCGAGGGTGAGCATGCGGTGACCTGGAGCACCCTCCATCAACGCGTGATCAATACCGCCGCCTACCTGCGCCAGCAACAGGTCGAGCGCGGCGACCGGGTAGTGGTATGGCTGCCAAACGGGGTGGATTTCGTCGTCTGCTTCTGGGCCGTACAGTACTTGCAGGCTGTGTTCGTTCCGGTGAATCCGGATACACCGCTGGCACGGGTCGGCTGGTTGCTCGACAACGCAGCGTCACACCTGTTGATCGCCCAAGCCGGGCAGGCCGTTGCATTGGCGGCGGCACCGCTCGCGGCTGATGTGCGCGTACTCTTCGATCGAGCGCCCGGCGAGCAAGAGAGCGGGTCGTCGCAACTGTCCCTGGAACAAATAACCGCGCTCGCAGCGATGCCCCCCTTGCCTGTTCAGAACGCCCTGGATATCGACCTGGCCTGCCTGATCTACACCTCGGGTTCGACGGGCGACCCCAAGGGGGTCATGTTGACCCAACGCAACATGCTGAGCGCGGCAGACTCCGTCGCCACCTACTTGCAACTGGTGGCCAGCGACCGGATTTTCTGCACGATCCCCATGAGCTTCGACTACGGGTTGTATCAAGCGATCATGACGGCCAAGGTCGGCGCAACGTTGATTATCGAAAAGGATTTCAGCCGCCCACTTTTTGCCCTGAAACAGCTGGTCAAGCACAAAGCCACCGTCCTGCCGATTGTTCCTACGCTGCTGGCGATCATTGCGCCTTTGGCCAAGCGCTACGATTTCTCCTCCCTGCGCACGATCACCAACACCGCGGCGGCCCTGCATCCCAGCGATATCGACCTGCTGCTCTCGCTCTTTCCCCAAGCCGCCATTTTTTCCATGTACGGGCTGACCGAGTGCCATCGTTGTACCTGGCTCCCTCCCGCCTTGCTGTCCCGGCATAAAGACAGCGTGGGCTACGCCATCCCCAATACCGAACTCTGGGTCGTCGATGACGACGGCGTTGCCCACCGCAGCAATGCCACCGGTGAACTGGTGATCCGTGGCGCCACCGTGATGAGCGGCTATTGGCGCAACCCGGAACAGACCGCGAAGAAACTCCGGCCAGGCCCCTTGCCCGGTGAGTCGGTGCTTTACACCGGCGACGTGTGCCGGCTGGATGAGCAAGGGTTGCTGTATTTCCTGTCGCGCAAGGACGACATTCTCAAAACCAATGGCGAAAAAGTCGCCCCCCGGGAAGTCGAGGGCGTACTCAAACGCGTGCCGGGGGTGTTGCAGGTCGCGGTGATTGGCCTCGCCCACCCGGTCCACGGCGATGAAATCGTCGCCTGTATCGAATGCGTCACCCCCCTGGACACCGCGCAGCTCAAGGCATTTTGCCAGGCGCATCTGGAAACCTATAAGCGCCCCCATCGCTACTACTTCAGTGAAGCGTTACCCAAAAACAACAATGGGAAAGTTGACCGCGGCCAGTTATCCGCGCTTCTGCCACGCCGGGAAAACACCCTTAACGTCGGCTGCACACAACAAGCAGGGAGTCAGCATGCATACGCCAACCATCATTGAGGCCATTGGACTGGTGCTGGAAAGTTCAAACCTGTCCGAGCTCAATGCCCAGACGCATCTGGAACGCGACCTGGGATTTGAAAGCGGTTTGTACATCGAGCTGATCATGTACCTTGAAGAGCAGATCGAGGACCTGGTGCTCGACCCTGCCACGCTGGAATTCCAGCACTTCGAAACCGTGGGCAGCTTGTCGAAGTTCATTGAACTTCAACTCGCCGGCCGGGCGGCATGAATGGACGCCTGGTCAGCGCTCATAAGCGTATTCATGCGCTTTGCCGATCGATCGCAAACCGCCTGGTGTCACCATTCACTGACGTACAGCTATGCGGCGCTCAGCCAGCGTGCGCAGGATATCGCCGCTGAAATAGTCCGCCAGCAGCCGAGAACCGCCACGCTGGCGCCGGTGCTGGTTCATGGCCATAAATCCTTCGACTTTCTGGCCGCCTGGTGGGCCTGCATGCTGTGCGGTTGTCCTATTGTGCCGGTTGAATCGGACAACACGCCCGAGCGGCTGGAGCGCATAGCGCAGACCGTCGGGGCGCGCCTGATCCTGAACAGCGATGCCCTTCCACTACACGCCACACATGCGACGGTGATTGCCCTCGCCGCATTGCCCTGGCAGCGCCACGATGACGCGGCGCTGCAACAGTTGCTGGACGGCACTCGCAAGCGGCTGGAAAACGCCATGGACCCTCCGCTGGCCTACATCATGTTTTCATCGGGTACGACCGGGGAGCCCAAGGGCATTCAGATCAGCCTGTCGAATCTGGTCGACTTCGTGGCATGGGTACGCGACGACTTTCCACTAGATGGAAGCATCACCGGAAACGTGCGCTACTGCTTCGATGTCTGCCTGTTTGAAATCTGGCTTGCCTGGCAATTTCTGCAACCGCTGTCCGTGCTCGATCATCGAGAACTGATCAACACCCGCAAGACGATTGCCCAACATGCACAGATGGCGCTGACCTGCTGGGTGTCCACGCCCTCGATGATGCGACTGTATCTGCTCGATCCGACCTTCAATGCCGACGCATTGGCAGGGTTGCGGCGTTTTATCTTCTGCGGTGAAACGCTGTCCAAAGAGATCGTCACCCAGTTGTGGGCACGCTTTCCGGGCTGTGAAGTGATCAACACCTACGGCCCCACCGAATGCACCGTGGCCGTTTCACGCGTGCTGATCACCCCGCAGATGGTGGCTTCGCCACTGCCCCTGCCAATTGGCCGCGCCAGGCAAGGTGCGCGCCTGCAGTTGGCCCAGCCCCTGGACGCCGAGGGCCGGGGACAACTGTTGATCAGTGGCCAGTGCGTCGGCCCGGGCTACCTCAACGCGACGCCTGCGCGTCATGCCAGTTTCAGCCGCCAGCAGGGGCATGCCACTTACGCCACCGGTGATATCGGCCTGTTCGACGGCACCTGGTACTACTTCCTGGGACGCGAGGATGGCGAGGTCAAAATACAAGGGCACCGCATTGACCTGCACGAGATCGAACACTTCCTGCGCGAGCACAACCTGGTCGCCGATGCAGTGGTCGAGCCTTACTGGCGCAAGGGCAACGCCGAGGCGATCCAGGCCTGTGTGATCCTCAATGGGACCTGCGAGCTTTCGCAACTTGGTAGCGCCATGCAAGCCCATTTTCCCCCTTGGGCCATCCCACGTTACTGGTACAGCACCCCGAGCACCGTACTCAATCACAACGGCAAACTGGATCGTTCAGTTGCCAGGCAACGCGCTATGGACAACGGAGAGAAACATGTTTTTATCGCAAATCAAACCGCTGTTTGAGCGGCTGAAGCATCAAGACAACGCCATCGCGCTGATCAACCAGCAGGGTATCTACAGCTTTGCCGATCTAGGCTTGCGCACAGCCGCGATTGCCCAGCTGCTGGCGCCCTGGGCTGGTCGCAACGTGCTGGTTCACGGTCACAAGCAAGTGGATGCCGTGGCTGCGATGCTGGCATGCATCAGCCAGGGATGCTGTTTTACCTTCGTCGATCAAGCCAATCCCGTTGCACGGGTTGAAAAGATTGCCGAGCTGACCCGCGCCGAACTGATCCTTAACGCGGCGCCAGCGCCGCTGGCGGGACTGGAGCGCTGGCCACAGTGGGTCCTGTCGACCCTGGACAATGGCGACCCGGCGTCACTGCCAGTCGAACCCGAACCGACCCAACCGGCCCTCTATGTGCTTCCCACCTCGGGCAGTACGGGTGAGCCGAAGGGCGTCATCGTCAGTTATGAGAACTTCGCCGCGTTCTCGAGCTGGTACAGCCCGCTGATCAGCGACGACATCGCGCATGGGTGCCATGTGAGCCATGCCTGCTTCTCGTTTGACATGGGCCTGCTGGATCTCTTCCCGGTGCTGTGCCAGGGCCGAGCCCTGCTGATGCTGGATCATTGTCACAACATGCTGCCCCGACAGAACATCCGCCTGATGTCTCGGCACCCGCAGTGTCCTGTCACCAGCTGGTTCTCCACGCCGAGTTTTGTCGACTTGATGCTGAGGGATCCGTTGTTCAGCCGGCAGCAGTTTCCGCATCTGAAGCGATTTTTCATCGCCGGCGAGCGCGCCGCGCTGGGACTGGTGCAGCAGTTGCAAGCTCGCTTCCCCGGCCTGGAGGTGGTGCATGGTTATGGCCCTACCGAATGCACCGGCATGACCCATACCTTCACCCTTGGCCAACCGCCGGAGCACAGTGCGGGCCTGTTGTCCCTTGGCCCGGCCTGCGGCTTGAACCGAGTCAGGATCGTCGATGCCGATGGCCGCAGCCTGGCCCCAGGCGAGATGGGCGAGGTGCGCTTATACGGTCCGCAAGTCGCACTGGGCTATCAACCTGAAGACGATCCGCGTAACAGCGCCTTTGGCCATGACGAGTTCGGACGCTACTACGCGACCGGTGACCGGGGGTTCGAGGATCAACAACGTTCCCTGTTCATCCACGGCAGGGATGACAACCAACTGAAGTTGCACGGTAATCGTGTCGAACTGGCCGAGATTGAAAGCAGCGTGTGCCGCTACATGGAAGTCATCCAGTGTTGCGCGGTGCCTATAAAAGAAGACGGTAAAGTCATCGACTTGCAACTCTTTATACAATTGCGTGAGGACAGCGCAACTCACCGCGAAGGCTTGCGTCATTTCCTGGCGCAACAGTTACCCGGCTACATGATTCCGAAGTCCATATTCTTTTGTCCGACCTTCCCCTTGACCCTGCATGGAAAGATTGATCGCCAGCGATTGGTAGATCTGCACGACGCCCTGCCGGCCACAACCTGATGGCCATGTGCAAGCACATATAAAAAACATCCCTTTGCGCTCGCGAAAATACCCATCACTCCTTACGTCGGCGCCTAGCATGCGCCGACGTAAACGATCTCCCCAAGGATGAAGGGCGGCGCAATGCGTTTTAGTCATATCGGTTATGTGGTGGGCGACAGCGAGGCAACGGCTGACGCGGTTAAACCGTTTTTCCCGGTTGTTATCCGATACAAAGAATACATGGCCGCACAAAAAGTGTTCATTACCCTGTTGGCGACCACTGAAGGGGGCAGCCAAGTAGAGTTGGTCGAGCCGTTGGAGGAGAACCTCCCCTTGCGCGAACTACTGGCCAAATCCGGCAAGTCGTCGCTGCCCTATCACATCTGCTTCGAGGTCGATGACTTCGACGCACAATTCAGCACGATGAAGGCCGCGGGCTGGATCGTACTGACACGCCCCTTCAACGCCTTCGATAGCAACCATCGCTCCAGCCATCTCTATCACCCTGATGCCGGGATCATCGAAATCATGTCAGGTCCGCTATGAATCAGTTCCATGACGACGCCCTCAGCGCACAGGCCTGCCCGTTAGGCGAGGACGCTCAGCAGATTGCCGAGCAACTGCGAAATTTCGGCGATACACGACAGGTTCTGAGCCAATGGTCATTCGCGCCGGCGCTGAATCAGCTCGGCTTGCCGCAGCGCTATCAGACATCAGCCCACCATCAGGTGCGCGACCTGGCGGCGCGCTATGCCCTCTATGAACAGGTGGGCTTCGTCTCCCCGGCGCTGATGTTCAGTGCGCCTGGACCTAGCATGGCGGCCTATGTGGTTGCCGGACTGGGCAACGAACAGCAGCAGGATGCTTTTTTCGGCCAATTTCAAAAGGCGCTGTGCTGGTCATGCTTTGCGATGACCGAACCCGCACAAGGAAGCGATGCCGGTGCCCTGCAGACCACGGCGACAGCGGTTGACGGCGGATTCCTAGTTTCCGGCAGCAAGATGTTCATCGGTAACGGAATGGTCGCCGAGACCGGTGTGCTGTTCGCGCGCACCGCACCGGGACAATTGGGAATCAACGCTTTTCTGTTCAACCCGCAAGATCCGGCCATCACCCGCCAGCGCTTGGCGCTCACCGGACTCGATGGCACAAACCTGGCGCATATGCAGTTCGACAAGTTGTTTATCCCGACGGGGAACTTGCTGGGACAGCATCTGAAACCCACCCAGCGCTTTGCGCAGTCGGCGATGGCCACGTTCAATGCGCTGCGCCCCTGCGTGGGGGCTCTGGCGCTGGGGGTGGCGCGACGCGCGTTGCATGAGTGGCAAACCTGCGTGACACCTACTCCGACGCAGGCACAACTGCTGTCACGACTGAAACGCCGCTGGCATACAGCCCACCATGAAGGACTGACGGTCTGCCAGCAAACGGATGAGCACCAGCCCTCTACAGCAACCCCCGGCATGGTGAAAACCGCCTGCGTGATCATTGCCGAGGAGATTGTCAGCCAGCTTATCCATGCCTTCCCTGCGGACCACGGACCTTTACCGACGGCGCTATGGCAGGCATTTCGTGATGTGAAAGCCTTCGAATACACCGAAGGAACACGACAGATCCACCGACTGAGCCAGAGTTTTTCCTTCCCGCACGCCAGCCAGGAACACCAATGACTGTCGTCCCCATGGCGCAGGGCCAACTGAACATCGTCAGCACCTGCGAAGCCGTTATCCTGGACAGTCGGCACTTCATTGCCAACCCGCAACAGTCGCCCCAGGGCCGCTGGTATCAGCACTGGCCACAGATCGACTGTGGCGAGCGCCTGCATGCCCAGGCGCTCGTCGAGCTGTGTCAAAACGTCGTCAGCGAACCTGGCCCCACACTGCTGGTTTACGACAGCCTCCACCCGGCTGCCCGCGGTGCCACGCCCCTGCTGCAAAGCCTGTTGTCCCAATGCCCAGGCTTCATCGAGACCTTCGGTATATGCAGTGGCCGCTTCGATCCGGAGCACGCCGGCTCGTTGGCCAGCACGCTACTCCAGCCCGGGCAACGCCTGCTCTATGTGCATGACCCGCTGCAGCGCCTGAGTCGTGACCCCGCGCCCCAACGAGCAACGCTGCATTACCTTGTTTTTTCCGCACCAGCCTCGGGGGAACAATGGATACCCAGCTTGCCTCACTGATCGAGCGCCTGGCGAAGCCCTCCCTGCTGCCAATGCGCTCGGCCGAGTCGAGATATCTGGCCGGCATGGAAACCGAGCTTGTCACCTGCGGCCCCTACCGCAGCCGGGTGTTGGTATACGAGAACCATGACCCACAGGCCAAAAGCGCGCTGTTGCTGCACGGCTGGGGAGGCCACCCGCTGATGCTGTCGGAGCTGAGAGCGTTGCTGCAGGCCCAAGGTTATCGGGTCTACATGCCCTTTCTGCTGGGGCACGACCCGCAGTCTTCGGCCAGTTGCGACTTTCCTGGCCAGTGCCCGCTGCTGCTGGCGATGCAGGCCAGGTACGGCCCATTCGATAGCGTGGTTGCCCATTCGGCAGGCGGGATCATCATGGCGATGGCGCACTGGCTGGGCCTGAAACTGGACCGAGTCGCACTGCTTTCAGCGCCGGCCTCATTGCCCAGCCTGCTGCAGCATGCCCTGTCGCATCATCAGCTCGGCAGACAGCACCTGACGTTGCTCGATAACTACTACCAGAACCGCTACGCCATGCCTGCCGCCTTGCACACCGCACGCCCGTACACCTTCAGCGGTGCTCGCGTACTCATCATGCATGGCGACCAGGACCTGCGAATCAACCCAGCCGATGCCGGGCACATCCATACCCAAGTAACCGATGGCCAGTTGCAGATGATTGAAGGCACAGGGCACCTGGGCATTCTCTCGCACCCGCGAACTCAACAGGCCCTGGCCAGATTTCTTCGCACGCACAATACCGACCATGAAAAAGGGAATACCTATGTTGGGGCATATTGAGTCCATTACCCTGCACATTCCCGAACAGCGTAAATCGCTGGCCGAGGTCGCTCACGCCCTTGGACTGAGCGCGCTCGATGTGCGGATGTTCTCGCGCTTTTATGGGCTGGCGAACTTTCCCCGCCAACCCGGCTCGGTGGACGACCTGATCCGCCCACTGCTCGAGCAATTCGTCGCCGCCCATCCTGACCAGGTCGCGCGCATACGGCATGTGATGCATGCCCATACGGTTCCCGCCCTGCGCCCGTTTCACGAGCCAGGCAGGCCCCTGCTCGAAGCGTGCGGATTTGCCGATGACACCGAGTACTGCAGCCTGACGATGGGCCACTGTGCGACCGCACTGCCCGCCGTGGAATATGCCTGCAGCCGCCTCAAGGACGGGGAATATGCGCTGCTGCTGGTAGGCGAAAAAGCCTTTCATCCAAAGGTGGAACTGCTTGATGACACCACCATCATGGGGGAAGCCGCCTGCGCCGTACTGCTCAGTCGATCGGGAACGCGCGGCAAGGTCACTTCCCGGCACAGCGAACAGGCCGGCGAATTCAGCCAGCACAAGGGCGATGAGCCGAGAACCGACCCGGCATTCGCCGATGCCTACTTCGCATTCGTCAGCCAGGCCATGCGCAATGCCGCCCAGCATTTCGACCGCCCCCTGCACACCCTGAGCTGGATAGCCCCACATAATGTCAACCTGTCTTCCTGGCAGAAAGTGGCCGACGAACTCGCGATCCCTCGCGCCAGGATTTTTCTGCGCAATGTGCCGTGCTATGGCCATTGTTTCGGTGCGGATCCTTTTCTCAACCTGGCCGCGCTCATCCGCGGGCAACAACTGTCTCCCGGCGACCAGGTGATGCTGGTCAGCGTCGGCATGGGGGCCACCTTTTCCGCGCTGCTGCTCGAACTGCCCGCAGGCAATGAAATCCCCGTGTTTTGCAACCTCGAGCAATACCCCGAGTTCGGGCCGAACTAAGTTAACGCTCAGTTCATCCCCTACTCGAACGCCGACACTTATGAGCGATATCACCCGCTGCTATCCACAACTTCACGCGCTGTCAGAGCGACTACTCGCTGCCGGGCAGCTCGCGGAGGATGACCTCCAACAGGCGATTCCCTACCTGGACCATCCAGAGCTGAAAAGCATCGCCTGCCTCGGCATACCCTCACGGTTCAACCTCTGGGAAACACCGGCATTTTCCAATGTCAGCTATTCCCGGCACCTGGAAATCATCGAGTACCTGAGCCGAACGGACGCCAGCGCCATGATGCTGCTGCCGGGGGCCTCCCTGAGTACGCGCGCCATTCTGACCCTGGGCAATGAACAGCAGCAGGCACGTTTTTTTGCCTGCTTCGATGAACGCCCAGCCTGGACATTCTTTGCCGTTACAGAAACCGACATCGGCTCCGATGCCAGTGCCATCACCACTGAGCTCACGCACGGTGAACGTGGCTGGCGGCTCAATGGCACCAAGACGCTGATCGGTGGGGCCATGCTGGCGAGCGCAGGTCTCGTGTTCGCGCGGTACAAACAAAGCCAGCGCTTGGTCATGGTATTTCCTGACGCAGCCGAGCCCACCTTGCAGCGTGAACCTTTGCGCACCGTCGGCCTGGCAGGTGCAGGGTTGACGCGTCTGACGTTCAAGGATCACCGCATCCAAGAAGAAGACATCCTGGCCCACGATCGTCGCGAACTGCTGCAGGGGCTCAACGCCCTGAGCCTGGTGTTCGAACGTCATCGGCCCATGGTGGCGGCCATGGCGCTGGGCACGACCTTTGGCCTGCTCACAGCCCTCGGCATGCGCCCCCTGCCAACCGCCGCACGACGCGGGGTCGCCAGGCTATGGCGAAAATATCACGCGATCTATCAACAGATGCTTACGCTGGCAGAGGGTTACAGCAATGGCCAGCACCAACATGCCCTCACCAGTCAGCTCAAGCTCAACGCCACCCGCCTCGTCGAGGAAACCGCATGCCACCTGCCCCATTGGCTGAATCGTGACGACTGGCTGGAGGATCACATGCTGCGCAAGCGCTACCGCGACAGTTTTGCGTTCGAGTACATGGAGGGCACCAGCAACATCCATCTGCTCAATAGCTTGCGCCCACCTGTAAGCCAAGGGGGCAGCCTGTGACACTCTGCCTCGATCCTGCCGACATCGTGTTCCAGTCGTTTCATCACACCGAAACGCCGCAGCCTGAGTGGAGGGCCGAAGTCGCTCACTGGCGCTCTTACGTACAGCATTTCTTCCAGGCCAACGGCCGGACGCTCAGTCCAAGGGATGATCAGGTGCAGGCATGGGTCGACAGCCAGGAACGTGCCTCCTTCAGCGACATGATCAGCGCAGTGTTGCCTCGGCTGGCCGCGGTCATCCAGCCGCAACGAGTGAAAACCGTGTTGATGGCGCATTGGACGCCAGACCTGCACATGGGCAGCTCGGTGGTCAATGCCGCCATCCACCAACTGGGGCTTTCCGCCTGCCTGGCATTGGCCATCAGCGACCGCGGAGCCGACGCAGGACTGTTCGCCTTGGATGGCCTCAGTGACTGCCTGGCAGATAAGGATGAAGACGGCCTTTTACTGATTGCCGAGCAGAAAAACCTCATGTACGACTCGCCACTGATGGCGAGACTGCAACCGGAAAACAATGCCTGCGTCTGCCTGTTGAACAGTCAGCAACGCGGGTTGCGCTACCGGGGCTTCAGGCGCGCACCCCACGCGAAATGGTCCACTGAATGGCTCTCGCACCTCATCGAGCAATTGGGATTGGTCAACGAACGCCTGACCCTGATCGGCCCTGCTCAGCTACTGGAGGTGGCCTCTGCCGGTACTCGCGCGCTTGCCACCAACCCTCACTTGCTGTGCGCAGCCCCTTTCGTTGCGCTACGCACGTTCTGGGAGCCGCAACGCGACTACCTGCTGATCAGCGAAAACGATAACGGCATCAGCCTGTGCGGACTTGCGGCCGAGGAGCCCCTACGATGAACATCGCTTCGCTGGCCACCTATATTCCACCCACCCGAGTGTCCCTCGACCAGGTCGTTGCTTATCGCGGCGGCGCTCCGTCCGAAGCCCGAACATTTGGCCAACTGTTCGGTATGCGACAGGCATCGACCCTGGCGGCTGACGAAAGCGCCGAAGGCTGTTTCCGTGCCTTGCTGCAGCAATTGGCGGAAAGCCTGGATGATGGGGAAACGATTGATGCGGTGATTCTGGTCCAGGGCCTGCCTGCTCGCTCTCTGCGCCAGAGCGTCAACCTTCCCGCCCTGCGGCAAGCATCCAGCTTTATCGCTGCAGATGCGCCCCTGCTGACCGTCAACCAACAAAACTGCGCCACCTTGTTCTGGGGGCTGCGTTTGGCCGAACGACTGCTGGCAAGCGGCAAGCATCGCTGCGTGGCGTTGCTGACTGGCGATACGCTGGCCGATTTCGACCTGGCCGAGCGCTACATTCCTGGCTGCACGATGATTGGCGACGCCTTCGCGGCCGCCCTGCTCAAACCCGGAGGTGGTCAACGCCGGGTGTCAGGCATCCACTGCTTCTACCATCATGGATTCTGGCAAGGCCTGGACGGCAGCCGCGAGGACACCAAACGCTTCTATCAGGCCCACAATGCCCTGGTCGATCAGGCGCTGGCGTCCTACCCCGAGGATCTGCGCGAGCGAGCCTGGCTGCTACCGCACAATATCAACCGCCTCAGCTGGCAAACCTGGCTGCGCCATCCTGACAATCAGCAACGCGCGGTCGCCACGGATCTGATAAGCCATAGCGGCCACTGTTACTGTGCGGATCCTCTGCTATTGCTCGACAGCTACGCCCCCGAGGATACCGGCCGCCCTGCTCTGCTGCTTTCCGTGGGGTTGGGCGGTTGGGTGGGATGCGCCGCCATCACCTCTGACGTCCTACCGGAGGCAGCCCATGTCCAGTAACCCCAATGCCATTGCGAGGGTCAAGCCATCCGCCGCCAAGTATGCGCAACTGGGCTTCCTGAAAATCGCTGAAAGTGCCTGTCGCCAGCATGGCGACAAGGTCTGGATCGGCGAAGACGAGGATGCTGTGCTGTTACTGGCGGGCGCCCGACATATCCGCTTTTTCCTGGAGAACGAAAGCAGTTTTCACAAGGAGCTCGATAATGGCGCTTCTGTCAGGCGGATCCTGTTGGGCCAATCGCTGATCACTGCACGGGAAGGTGACGAGTGGCATCTGGCCAGAAAGCTGACCGCACCGCTGGTCAATCCGAAATCAACCCTGCTCAAGCAGGGTACCCAACTTTCGGCTCGGTGGCTGGTGGACGCTCTCCAGGACCCGAAGAAGGATTCGATGCAGGAAATCTGCCTGCAGTGGGCATTGATGTGCGTAGCGCAAGGCTTCGTCGGTCCAACGCTCGACCCTCTGCAACTTGACAGCCTGATCAATCACTTTCGCAGGATCTACCAGCAACTGATCGTCGCCGAACCGACCGAGGACTATGCCGCGTTATCTCGGCACCCGGCCCTTGTCGCATTCCGCGAGGAACTCGAATCGATGATCGGACCATTGGTGACTGGCGACGGTGGTGCCAAGGCCGACATGCTGCAACGCTTTTGCCAGGCGCTGGATATAGAAGCCCATCCGCATGAAAGGGAACGCGCGATCAGCATGTTGCTGGGTAATCTGGTCGCCAGCGTAGACAACACCGGGATCGCATTGCTGTGGTGTCTGACTCACCTATCACAGCATCCTCGGTTTCAGGAGCAGGTCCGCGAGGAGTCCCGCCAAGGAAAACGCGATATGGCCAGCGCTATCGTCAAGGAGTCGCTGCGCATAACACCGGTCACGGCCTTTTTCGAACGCAACACCCTGTGCCCGGTGGAGGTCGACGGCGCCGCGATTCCCGCGGGCGTCAAAGTGCTGTTTTCACCCTGGCTGGTCCACCGCAATGCCACGTACTGGCAGGAGCCATTGAGTTTCAGACCAGAGCGTTTTCTGCAGGGTAGAAAAATTGCACGGGAACACTTTGTGCCCTTCAGCATAGGCAAGCGCAACTGCGTAGGCATGGCGCTCGCCCTGGACCAGCTCACCACAGCCATTGAAACACTGTGCGGCCATTGCCATTTCACCCTGTCGCCTTCGACCGCTCCCGCTGCACTCACGCCACGTTATGGGTTGAATGTAATGCCCAGAGGGGCCGTCTGTTTCACTCTCGAATCCGTAGCCAGGGACACCCAGCATGACTGCATCGCCTAACCTGGCGGGAGAGACCATCCCGCAACTCAGCGTATTCTGTTTTTCGGACGTGGCCCGGGACAGCTTTGCCGATAAATATGAACAATTGCTGAGCACCGCCAGACTGGCGGACGCGCTCGATTTTCACGCAATCTGGACCCCTGAACGGCATTTCCACACGTTCGGCGGAATGTTTCCCAACCCCTCTGTAATCAGTGCCGCGCTGGCCGCCACGACACAACGTATTGCAATCCGCGCAGGCAGCGTGGTGCTTCCCCTGCATGACCCGCTGCGCGTCGCTGAAGAGTGGGCCCTGGTGGACAATCTGTCTCGCGGCCGAGTCGGAGTAGCGTTTTCGGCAGGCTGGCAACGCAACGATTTCGTACTCAAGGCCCAGAACTACCGTGAGCGCCATGAATGCCTGTTCTCCTCCCTGGAGCAGGTTCAGGCGCTATGGCACGGGGAGTCCGTGACTCGCCACGACCTCTCTCTTCCGGGCCATCCGGAACCGGTCACATTGCAAACCTGGCCGCCTGCCTATCAAGCCGACATCCCGGTCTGGGTCACGACGGGAAGCAACCCCCTGCTGTTCAGCGAGGCAGGGAAACGCGGTTTGAACGTACTGACACACCTGATCTCGCAAACCCGTGAACAACTGCAGGAAAACTGCGCCAGCTATCGCCTGGCACGTCGCGAAGCCGGACTGGACCCGGCAGGCGGCAAAGTCACGCTGATGATGCATAGCCAAGCCGGGGAAGCCAGGGAGTCGCTGCTGCCACGCCTGCGACCGGCCATGACGGGCTACCTGCGCGCGTTCATGCAGCTTTCTGAAAATCTCAATGCCCCTTCTGCGCTTGATCGGGAGACCGCCGACAAAAAACAGGCCTACGCCCTCAAATGGGGAGTGGAAAAATACCTCAACCACTGCGGTTTGTTTGGCTCTGCCGAGCAATGCCTGGAGCAGCTGAAACAGCTCAAGCGTGAAGGCATCGACGAAGTCGCGGCGCTGGTAGACTTCGGCATGCCGCAGGAAAGTGTTGAAACAACCCTACGCACACTGGCGACATTACTGTGAAACAAGGAGGTTGCATGAACAACTTGAGAACCATGAAGCTGATGCTTGCACTGCTGGCCAGCACGGCCGGTCACTCGGCGCTGGCGGCTGAAAAAACCTTTGCACTGGAGGCCTTCAGCAGTGTTGAGGTACGACAAGGTATAAACCTGTCCATCCAATGTGCCGCAACACCGTCCATGGTGGTCTCCGGCGATGCGCAGGCGCTGGCTAAACTTCAGGTGAGTGCCAATGATCAGGCGCTGTTGATCGTCAATGACGCCGCGAAAGATGATCGCTTCTTCTCCCGTTCGCTGGATATCACGCTGTATACCAGCAAACCACTGACGGGACTGACAGGGAAAGCCGGGATAAAGATAGTGGCACCTGCCTGCGCCGTCGATCCATCCAGACTGGCGGTGGCAGGCAGCATGGGCACCGATATCCAGATCGAGGGCAAGACGGGCGAGCTGGTTCTTGACCTGGCAATGGGCGGCACCTTCAACAAAGAACCGTTGCCTTTCACTGCCGACGTGGCGAACGTCCGCATGAGCATGGGGGCGCAATCATCCCTGTGTAATGTCCCCCGGATCGACGGCAGTCTCTCAGCCGGCGCGCAACTGTCGGTCAGCCCATCGGCTCAAGTCGATACCGGCACCGCAGGCTCGTTCGCCAGCGACATATCCACTTCTGCCTGCTTGTAGTCAACAGGTGTAAACAGCCGCTTTTCAGTTTGATGGCAGCCCAGCTGCCATTGAACGGGCGGCTGCCGGGCGCCGGGGATCGCCCCATAAGCCAGACAGAAAAGCGCCTCCCCTTGAACCTGGCAGTAATGAACTTGCCCAGTGCCGACAACGGACTCCATGACCTGCGCTATTCCGTTCGCGCCCGCCGGCGGGATGATGCAAAAGCTGTCAAGCGATTGGGTCAGCCCCGTACCTCGGGCCTTCAACCAGGCTTCCTTCATACTCCAGAGTTGCGTGAAACGAGTGAGGTAGTTGGCATCATCAAGAGCCAACCAGCGTTGCTCATCAGGGTGAAAGAAGCGGCGAGCAATGGCTTTTTTTACCGAGACTTTCCCGCTGACTTTTTCCAGGTCGACCCCGACTTCACAGTCCCGGCACAAGGCGATGGCTGCCGAATGACCGCTGTGGCTCAGATTGAAACGCAGCCAGGTGTGCTCAGGCAGCCAAGGTTTGCCGGTAGCGCTTCTGGCGATACGCACTTGATCAACCGGAATCGCCAGGTAAGTAGCCAGCACTTGACGCAGCCAACGTTGCGCACGTTGGCGAACCGGCATTTCCACCTGCCCATCGTCAAAGTGCTGTAGCAGACAGACACCTCGGCCTTGGATCAACTCAGGCAGGGGGTTGCAGCGGCAAATTGATGGTGACCTTGCAACCGGTCTGCTCATGACGATTTTCCAAAGACAAGTAACCGCCGTGGCTTTCGGCAATTTGTCGGCACAAGATCAGGCCGATGCCAGTGCCATTGGGTTTGGTGGTATAGAAAGGCACGAACAGGTTTTGCGGATTGCTCAGCCCCACGCCGCGGTCGAGGATCGTGATCAATAGACGACCCTTCTCCTCGGCCCACTCGATATCGATACTGTCGGTGCTGCCGCCCATCGATTCATCGGCATTTTTGATCAGGTTGATCAGCAATTGATGCACCTGCACCCGATCGAGGCTGGCCATCAGTGGACGCGGCCCGTTCAGGTTGATCACACGATGGGAGAACAACAACGGCAACTCGGTCACCAGGGCAGCTAAATCCACCCGTGTCTTCAGCGCGGGCGCCAGTTTGCCCAATTGCCTGTAGCTGTTGATGAACGCGATCAGCTCGTGGGCGCGCCGGTTGATCAGGTCGATGCCCTCGGTCAACCCGGGCGGCAGAGGGTCCGACTGCTGCCGGTAATGTTGTTGCAACATTTGGCTGATGGACGCGATCGGGCTGAGGGAGTTGTTGATCTCGTGGCTGATCACACGCAATAAATCCTGCCAGGTCTTCTGCTCCTCGTGACGCAGCATTTCGTCAACGTCACTGACAAACAACAGCACGTTCTTAACACCATTCACCATGTAGGTATCACTGGTGACTTTGTAGCGCCCGGGTCGCCCTGCATGATCGGACACGACAGGATGCTCGGTATTGGCATTGCGCAAAAGGTCATCCAACTGCCAACGGCTGGCCGTATCGCCAATCAACGTTTCCAGCGAAGTACCCAACATGCGCGACGCTGCGTTGTTACACCAGATCAGATGGTGATTGCCATCCAGGGCATAAATGGCGACGGTGATATTGGAAATCACTTTTTGCAGCAAGAAATCCATCTCCCGCTGCTGTTGACGGTGGCGCGACAACTGGCTGGAAATGGCGTTTATTTGCCCAATCAGCCCCTCGAAAACCCCCACCCCGGTGGTTACGCCGCGCAGGCTGAAATCCTCCTGCTCCACCGCTTCCAGCAAATTGGAGATGACGTTGACCTTGTAGATCAATTGCTGGAAAAAGTGATAACAGAAATACACCAGCATCACACCCAGAACAAACAAGGTGAACAGCTTGAGATAAAGGGACTGCTGCGGAAACAGCCAAAGCAGCAGGTAAGCGGCAATTCCGCCAATCGGTGCCAGGCTGCACAGCAACAAATGACGAACTTCGAATGAATGGAACAACTTACTCATGGCAAATTTTAAATTTCTCAAGCCGGCGATAAAAAGCGCTACGGCTGATCCCCAGGGATTCCGCGGCCTTGACCGCATTGCCATCATTCTGACGCAGGCGCTGCAGCAATAAGGTCTCTTCGGCTTCGGCCAGGGTGCAGCCGTCCGTGAAGCCTGGCGAAGAGGCTATGACCTGGCCCGCCGCGCGCTCGCTTGGCAGCGAAAACGGTAGGCAAAGATCTTCCCGATCGATCACATTGGCGCGACTCAGCAGCACCGCGCGCTCCAACAGGTGGCTCAATTCTCGAATGTTGCCGGGCCATGAATAGTCCAACAACCCTTGACGGGCCTGCGGCAATAGCACCGGCCGGGGCTTGTTGTACTTGCGCGCAAAACGTTTGAGGAAGCGCTCAGTCAGCGGCTCGATATCTTCCAGCCGTTCACGAAGCGGCGGAAGCTGGATCTGGATCAGGTTCATGCGGTACAGCAGATCCTGACGGAACCGCCCTTGCGCCACGGCTTGGTCCAAATCGGAATTGGTCGCGGCGATGATCCTGCAGTCGGTGGTCTGGGTACGCGAAGATCCAACGCGCTCGAACTGTCGCTCCTCCAGCACCCGTAACAATTTCACCTGCTGGGTCAGGGGCAGGTTACCAATCTCGTCGAGAAACAGTGTTCCTTTGTCAGCCAATTCGAAGCGGCCGATACGATTCTCCCTCGCGTCGGTAAAGGCACCTTTGACATGACCAAACATTTCGCTTTCAAACAGCTGCTCGTTGATACAGCCCATGTTCACTTCGACGATGCTGTGTTCGCTACGCGAAGAGATCTGGTGGATATGCCGCGCCAGCAAGCTTTTACCGGTGCCGTTCTCTCCCAGGATCAACACACTGGTGTCGGTCACTGCGACCTTTTCCACCAGGCTGATCAGGCGTTTCATCGCCGGTGAGCGGACTACCCACTCACTGTCCATGTCATCTTCAAGCGCCAGTTTGAGCAGCTTGTTTTCTTCGCGCAGGCAAGCGCCCGAGCGTCGCGCCTGACTCAGGCTCATCTGCTGCTGAACGATGTTCAGTAAACGTTCGTTATCCCAAGGCTTTTGAATGAAGTCGGCCGCGCCGGCGCGCATGGCGTTCACTATGATGTCAACGCTGCCCCAACCGGTCATCGCGACCGCCGGCAAGCCGTCGTCGAACTTCTTCAGCTCGGCCAGCAACTGCAGCCCCTCCATGCCTGACGTGGTGTCCTTCTGGAAGTTCATGTCCATCAGCACCAAATCGAAAGGCTTGGCGGACAGATGCGCCAGCAAGCGATCGGCCTGGGTTTCCAGCGTCACGTCGTAGCCCTGCAGACGTAACAGGATATCGAGGCTGGTCAGGATACCCGCGTCGTCGTCTATGACGAGGATGTGTTTCTTATCGTTCATTTCAAGCATCCTGCTTGGAGCACCGTGCCCAGCGAGCACGGCAGTCGTTTATTCGTAACGAATCGCGTCGGCGGGCGACATGTTGGCTGCCCGCCGCGAAGGCAGCCAGACCGCCAATGCCACAACCAGGCTGATCATCAGCGCGACCAGACAGAACAACAGCACAAAAGGAGTGTGTCCGTCACCCAGAATGCGCGTCAGTTTGGGCGCGGCCAGGAAAGCCAGGGGCAAACCGATGACAAGGCCGATCGCCAACTGCTTGCCGCCTTGGGCCATCAGCATGCGCAACAAAACACTTTCGGTAGCGCCCATTGCCATGCGCAAGCCAATTTCCTGGGTACGCTGACTGATCAAGTTGCACATCACCGCATAAATACCCGTTGCCGCCAGTATCATCGCCACCAGGCCGAACAACATGAAAAGATTGGCGATGAAAAGCAAGCCCGCGGTGTTGCGCGCCAGGCGTTCATTCAATGTCTGGATCTGATTGACGGAGAGATTGCTGTCCACCTGACGCACCGCGTTGATCAGGGCAGGCCCAATCGTTTCGGGATGCGCGGCTCGCAGCACCAGCATCAATGAGGGCGCGGTGTGCTGCTCCAGAGAGCGATACACCGTGGCGCGGTGACGAAACGCGCTGAAAGGCCGCCCATGGATGACACTGGGCACCACGCCCACCACGCTGTACCAGCGTTGGTCATCGGTATCGCGAAAACGCAGACGCTTGCCAATCACATCACGTTCTCCCGGCCAGAACTTATCGGCGAAGGACTGACTGACAACGACCACAGGTTGTGATGCTTGAGTGTCGCCGTAGCCGAACTCCCTACCCACCATGGGAGTAAGACCCATCGCCGACAGGCTGCCAGGCATGACCTGCACATCATTGACCATCGGGTGGGACCAACGCTCGTTGCTGTTGTTGGTCGACGAGTCGACATCCACCTGCCGCGGCACAGTGAACTGTCCAACGGCGCTGGTCGTCAGTGCTGCCCGCTCTACGCCGGAGATAGCGGCGCTGGCGTCCCGCAGGCGCTGATAAAACAGGATACGGCTGGCATCGTCAGGGTAACTGTTAGCGTTTAGGTGGATCTGCGCAGTCAGGTAATTACTGGTGTCGACACCGTAATCAGTACGGGTCGCCTGATAGACCAACAACGCGAACAACGCGCTCATACACAGGATTGAGCAGGAAAGCCCCACCTCGAAGATGACCAGGCTTCGTGAAACCCGACCTGCGCCACGACTTTGCGCACCGCGGGTGCCATCACGCAGCACATCATTGAAATTGCCACGGACGATTTTCCAGGCGGGTAATGCGCTGGTGAGCATCGCTGTGACAATCACCAGGACAAAGGCATTGAGGATCAACAGATTATCGAGTGACAACTGCCACCAGAACGGAATCTTGTTGGGTACGAAACCAGGCAATAGGGTGTTGGTTATCTCCAGCCCCCAGGCCGCCAGCAAAACCGCCACGACACCGGACAAAGAGCAGATCAGCAGGCTTTCCAGCATCATTTGAAGCACCAGGCGACCAGCGGGTGAGCCCAGTGCGACCCGGATCGCGATCTCCTTGGAGCGCGCGGTCGTTCTTGCCAACAATAAGTTGCCAACATTGCAACAGGCCAACAACAGGACAAAACTCACAGCGATCAACATAACGACAAAAATCAGCGTGCTCTCCTCCCCCATGAAGTTTTCCTGGAACGTCAGTGCCTGAGCGGAAAGCCCTTTGTTGCTTTCTGGATACGCCTGCGCCAACGACTGCATCACCCCATTGAGGTCGCGGTTGGCATCCTCGAGGGTCGCACCAGGCTTCAAGCGCGCATACACCGACACTTCCGGAGCGCCCTTGCGCACCAGGTACTTCGAGGGCTCGAGTTGTGAGGGGAGCCACAGGTCATGGAAGAAGGGGAAGGCAAAATTTTCCGGCATGATGCCGACAATGCGGGTAGGGATACCATTGATCCTGACATCACGACCAATGAGCTGCGCATCAGCGGCAAAGTAGTTCTGCCACATGGCATGGCTGATCACCGCGACAGGCTCGGCGCCCAACTGGACATCTTCCTGATTCAGCACCCGCCCTCGATAAGGCTGAACCGCCGCATATGAGAATAGCTGCGCGGTGCTTCTGATGGCCATGTAGGACACCGCCTTGTTGCCATCGCTTAGATCTGCGCGTTCCGCGTAGAAATAGCCGACATTCTCAAGCTGAGTAGAGCGCGCCTTGATTTCGCTGTAGTCCATGAAATTCAGCCCGGAGTCGCTCAGGCTGACACCATTCACGGTCGGGTTGACCAGCACCATGCTCTTACCGTCCGGATACGGAAGTGCAGCGAACATAATGGTGTTGATCACCGAAAACATGTACAGGGTCAGCGCCAGACCACAGGACATGATCAGCACGGTGATAAAACTGAAACCGGGGCTTTTCAGCAGCAAGCGCAGGGCATAACGGATGTCAAAAAGCATCTTATGCTTCCTTCACCAGGGTCAATTGCGGCACCAACTCTCCATCGCCGACGACCTTTCCGTCAGACAGGACAATGCGCCGCTGGGCACGCTCGGCCGAGCGAGGATCGTGGGTCACGATGCAGATCGTGGCGCCTTCCTGATGCAGGGTATCGAGGATATTCAACACCGCTTCGGCGTTCTGTGAATCCAGGTTACCGGTGGGTTCGTCCGCCAGCAGAATTGATGGATTACCGACGATGGCCCGGGCTACCGCAACGCGCTGTTGCTGACCGCCGGAAAGTTGTGAGGGATAGTGACGGCTACGGTGGGACATATTGACCTTGGCAAGGGCCTCGGCGACTCTCTGCTGCCGCTCAGCCTTGGAAATGTCGCTGCGGTAGGTCAGCGGCAGCGCGACATTTTCCTCAATCGTCAGATCACTGATGAGGTTGAACGACTGGAAGATGAAGCCGATGTCACGATTACGCACCTGGGCACGCTGCTGTTTGGAGATACTTTCGACATTGTGACCGGCCAACCGATACATGCCACTGGACGGGGTATCCAGCAACCCAAGGACTGATAGCAGAGTCGATTTGCCACAGCCTGAAGGCCCCGAAATGGCCACATACTCACCCTTGCAAAGGGTGAGGGTGATCTTGCTGAGCGCATGGGTTTCGATTTCATCAGTCAGGAAAATCTTGTTTACGTCAGTCAGTTCTACCAAAGGTTCCATCTTTACTGTCTCCTGGGCATTGTTCCGTTAGCCGGCGTGAGCTGCTTCAGTTGGCAATTTCGATCCGATCAGCACCCTGCCAGGCGGTGCTGTCGCTGAGAATGATTTTGTCGCCGGCCTGGAGCCCGCTGGTGATCTGAATGTAGTCAGCTGAACCCTGCCCGAAATCCACTTTGATTTTGCTCGCTGACCGATCCTTCTTGTCCAGCCGGTAGAGCGTAGAAGACACGTTATTCTGGGCGAAAGGCGGGCGCTCAACATACAACGAGCGATTGATTTTCGTCACCGCGATCAATCCATCGACACTCAGATCAGGGCGAGCTTCCTGCGGCAAAGGCTGATTGAACGTCACATCGACCTTGACCGTGCCGCTGCTCACCGCGGGGTCAACCCTCGAAAGAACTCCCGTGAACCGGCTGCGACCAGTGTTGATCGTGACGGCCTGCCCGACCGCAAGATCGCGTGACTGTAGTTCGGGTACTTTGAGTTCGGCGTACAGCTCTGTCTCTTTGGCAAGACGAGCAATATCACTGCCCACCGTTACCCGCTGTCCGACCTGAACGCTCACATCCTGTAAAACACCATCTATCGGTGATTTGACCTTGAGTGAATCTACCTCCTGCTGCCCCAGTGCAACCAGCGACTCCATTTTATCAAGACGCATGAAGTTGGCCTTTTTATCCGCCTCGACACTGAGTTTGAGCGACCCTAACCTACGCTCTTCAAAACTGACCTGCTGAGTATATTGCTCAGTCAGAATGCGCGTAGTTTCGTATTCCAGCCGTGGCACGGCTTCACTGTATTGTTTCTGGGCTGCAAGTCGCAGTGACGATCCAAGCAACCGGGTTTTGGCTTCGAGTATGACTGCTTCTTGAGTCAGGATCTTATTTTGAAGCTCAGCATTTTTGGCCTCGGTTTCTGCCCTGAGGGCATTGAGTTCGAGTTGATTTTCCTGAAGCCGCTGCTCCAGCGTAGGATTGCTCATGACAACCAACAACTGCCCCTTACTGACTTTCATGCCGGCCTTGTAGATGATTTCTTCGACCCGGGCATCAACATTGGCAGCCACCCAATTGATATCCCGAGGGAGCAGCACGCCATTCCCGCGCACCTCAACGGAGAAATCACCATACTTGACCTCGGCGACCGCCACGCTACCAAGAGCCACTTGATAAGGCGAGAAGCGATAGTTGTAAATCGCCAGCAGCAGTACCAGTGAGCAGACGCCAACGGCAAGGACCTTGCTGTGTTTCTTGAGCAGTCGCCTAGTTCCCGACTGCGGGATCGAAATATCCATAAGCACACCAACGTTGATAATATCGGCAAGTGAATGCACGGTTCATGCCAAATTCAAGATAATAAACTTAAGTGCTGATATCACAGGTCTGGCAATGCCCACCGAGTTTGGCCAGCGCTCGACTAACCAGCAACGGTCTCAATTTCGCCACCGAGCCGCTCCCTACGTTTATTTGTATTCGCTGCTCATGGCCAAGACTCACCGCGTCCCAATAATGGGACGCATGTCAGCAGACTGGGAAAAAATCGTTCGAAAATGGGACTGCGCTTTCCCAACCTTGAGATCATTGAAAAAACTACTTAATAAACAACGTGTTGCAGCTAAAAATAACGTGGCACAGCAATTGCTTACTCGAATGCGAGCCAAAAGCTTACATAAAAAATAAGAAATTTCGCCACTGAGCGCTGCAGAACGGAGTCTGTATGTGGGATCACAAAATCTCGAATGCTGAAAAGACCCTATTCACACAAAAAATAATGGACGACCTGTACAAACGTCACTTTGAGATCTATGGCAAGCATGCACATACAGAGAAAGCACTGTGCATTGTCACAGTGATAAACCACATCATAGATAACATTTCAGAGGATATTGCGCTGGAAGACCTGGAAAAAATCTGTGGCAAGTCCAGATTTGATATTTGCCGAATGTTCAACTTATTTTACGGTGTCACCCCGATCAAGTGGATGTGGCGAGTACGCCTGGCCCTGGCAAAGGAGTTCATCCACCTTGCCCCGGACTGGTCACTGACCGACATCAGCTATGCCTGCGGATTTTCCTCCCTACCCCACTTCTCCAGAAGTTTTAGCAGAGCCTACAACAAAACACCGCTGAAATTTAAACAAAGCGTAACAAAGTCGACTAAACCCGTCATAAAGAAAGAATCCTCCGAATATGACTTTATCTTTGGCATACAAAGAAGCGACTTCTCGCGAAACATGCTGCTCAACAATATCAACTCGCTTTAATTCTATAGCCCTGCTGTGCAGGCATAAACTTTCAGCCGATTATATAAGCAAGCAAACGCAAAGACCTGCATCACTGTGCAGCTGCAGCCTCCCTACGATCAGGAAAATGCAGAAATTACAAAGGCCTTCGATTGAGCTCGCTTTACGTGTTGTAAATGAGCACTTCGACCGCACTGGCGCACCAGCCTGCTTTCAAAGCGGCATGATCGTCGCAGGATTTTTCATAAAAGTCTAAAGCAGATACCGGAGGGGAGGTCAGAAATGTGCAGAGGGCAACCTTGAACGATCATGGTTACCCTCTGCGCACAACAACATTAAACTAGCGCACCGGGTGTTTAACAGGTTTAACCAGGGTGGCACGCAAGCGTAATGCGGGATCAACGATAGTGGAATAATTTTCCTGCTCAACGGGGTCCAAAAAAGCAGCAATACGACTAAACACGGAGGCATCGCGCAGTGCGCCATTGTGCCCCTTACCTTCGGTCACAATCAGTTCGCTATTGTCCAGAGCATGGTTAAGCACCATGGCCTCTTCCATATCAATACTTACGTCGCCCTTGTCATGTAAAATCAGGACCGGCTGCTTTATTTTTTTAATCAACTCGGGGCCAATCTTGTCTGGATGCACGCCGTAGCGTAGCCGATAAAGCGTTTTCATGGGTGCTGCAATATGCCTGGGTAACTTCTGATTGAACACATAATTATCCAGCACCTCTCCGAAACAGCAAGGGCTGCTGATCAAGATCATTCGCTTGAAGCACAGCCCTTGTAAAGCGGCCATGCAGCTTACCAACCCACCGGACGAGTGCCCGATCACTACTGAAAAAGGGCCATATTGTCTTTCCATATCAATGACAGCCCTGGAAAGATCGTAAAATGAGACGCCCTTGCCTGGAGAAACTCCGTGCGCCGGCAGGTCAGGTGCAAAGACAACGTACCCCTTCGCCTGCAAGCGTTGGGCAAGGTGCCTGAGCATGATGCTTCGCCCGTCCCAACCATGAACCAGCAAAACCTTCTCTGCAGCCTGCACAGGTTGAGGGTAAATGAACATCTTCAAGAACTTATGCCGCCAGGCGAAGTTTTCCTGTCGACACTGGCCGAGCAGCTTTAGCTCTGCTGGCTTATAGGGCAGTGGCCTGGTCTTTTCGAAAAGATGCAATGCATACAGCGCGGAAAGATAGGAAGACATAATGTCGAGCACATACAGATCAAACATCCTTATTATTCGGCACGTGCGGACATAGTGAGTTGTCGGCCTGACTTTGGCTTTCATCAGCAATGTAGGCCTGAGCTGCATGATCACCAGGACACGCAGATAATTCTGATGGATCAGTGCCACCACCAGCAACAGGGGATAGACAGCACTAAATAACATGCTCACTGCCTATTTTGTTCGCCAGCCGCCAGTATTCGTTGGCAAAGGCCAGGAAATTAATTGCACTGAACAGTATTATTACGCTCATCATTGAGTTTAAGTCAGAGAAACGCTCCCACCCCGCCAGCAACACGATCACCATGAGTAACTCTATGATCACCGTCAATATCAGGACACGACGCGCCTGATCAAGCTGCTCAAGTAGCGCTTGCAGAGAAGCCACGCACGCGGTGAGGAAAAACGTTGGCAGTAAGATCAGCATCATCTGACGACTGGCGTCCCTGATCGCCCCATCACCTGAAAGAATGCCGATCAGTGTTGCCTCACCCCAGTAGACTCCTAGCGTCAACAGCAAATAGAGCCCTCCAATGAACATCAGCCCTCGGTGCAGTAGGCGCTTGAGATGCTCACCGCTACTGATCGCCAAACGCTGGTTAATCAAGATCGCCAAGGCAGAACCGCAAGCCACGGCTGGAATGACGATGAACATCCTGATCTTGGTGATGATCAGGAACGCGGCGACATATTGTTCGCCCAGCGTTCCAATCAGTGGAAACACCAGCAGTGAACTAATGAACACTACTATGAAAGACGCAAAGATCGGCAAGCCAACCTGTTGGATAAGGCCTTTCAACCGCGCAGTAAAGGCTTGCGGCCGATCATCCTGCTGTTGATGACCGACACGCCATACCAGCCATGTCGCGACCGGGATCAACAACCCAGAGGCCAAGGCATTGGCCAAGATTATGGAATAGAAACCCAGATCGTAGACGTGATAGCTGGTGTAACAAATACTGGCATTCAGGGCGATATAGACAATGACCAGCAACATGCTCAACGCACTCTTGCCCTGCCCTCGCAAGGCACTGTTGCACATTTCCAGTTGAATGAACGGCAATGTCGACAGGAAATAGAGGGGAAGCGCCTCTTGATAGAAGCCCCCTCCAGAAACGGGCAGCAGCCTCTCCAGCCAGGTGGACGTCAGCGCGATCGTCCCGCTCAGCAAGGCGACTAGCAGTATTCCCAGAGCAGACAAGATCAAGGTCGCCTTCAGGACCTTGTGCCTTGACCACAGGTTTACAGACCTGGCACTGAATACCTGATTGCTGATCGCCAGGCACTCAAGAATTGCCAGAAACAAAAAGCTGAACGGTTGCAACATTGATAGCCAGTAGATCGATGTCGTCTCAACGCCATGCCCCAAGATCGCGGTCTGGATGTTTTGTGAAAATGACACCGCGACCGCAACAACGATCATCGGCCAGGCAAGCTTCAACAGATCTGCGATATCCCGGCCTGCCCCCTGACGTTGCGACAGAACCACGCCCGGTGATGTGTTCACGCAAGCACTCCCTGGCCGTCCCGCCGTGATGCGGGATATTGCCCTGTCGCTTTGCCATAGAGGCTGTAGAGCATCATCGAGAGGTACGACAATGTGTGCGTCGCACCCAGCAGATAGCCATGGCCTCCCATCAGCTTTTCTGCCCTGTTGGTCAGCAGGGTAATCTGCCAATGGTCTTCCTCGACGTCCTGAAAGTCCCGTGCAACGCTACGTAACCTCCATTGCGACACCAGCAGGCTGCACTGACTGCTCAGATCCGCAAACTCGGCTTTTATCAGCTGATGCCGGGTGGTTTTCACACCGAAGCTCCTGCGCGCGGATAAGTGCGTCCAGCTAGTGCCCAGCATGCGCATCAGCAACCCTAAACGGGCGGCGACAGAGGCCACGAGCTGGGTGTCATCACCGGCTATCATCTCTTCCCCTGGCTGCAACCGCAGCTCGAAGCCAATGGAAGCAAGCACCCTGTCCGCCTGCGGTGACGCCTGTTCGTTCGGCACGAGTTGATAGCCCTGGCAGAAGGCATCTTTGGCCTGTTGGGACAGTTCGAGACGCAACTGCCGCATGGCGTCCACAGGTTCATTGCTGGCAAATAGCTGATAGACCCTGTTAAACAGACCTTCAGGCATAGTTGTCCTCCAACTGCAGATGCTGCTGAATCCAACAGGTCAATTTAGCGACCGTGGTAAAAGCATCTTGATTGATCTGATCAGGTTCAAACATCAAGCCTGGAATTTTTTCCTCCAGTGTCAGCAGGAACTGCACGAACAATACCGAATCCAAATCCAAGTCTTCGTTAAAATCCGTATCCAGATCGATCGTTACGGGCGACGACATGACATCATTGAGTGCTTCATTAACCGCCAAGAGAAGACGTGACATGTACAACCTCGCTGCTTTGGTTTTTTTCAATTAAAACACATGAGAACGTAACACCCATGCCCATGGTAAGACAGACAATCCGTTGCCCAGCAAAATCCTTCAACAAGGCAGACAAGTTGAATAAAGCATCCGAACAATAAGCGTGCCCATAGTTGGAAATATGATCGGTAAACAAAGTGCCCTGAAAACCCAATTTGTCTACTACTTTCTTCAGCATTGGCAGATCCTGATTACCTGGAACAATCGCATCAATACTTTCAGGCAGGACATTGAATTTATCTAACGCATAGAAGTAGAAATCAAGGTACTCCTGCTCCAGCGATGCATATAACTCACGCCGGCGCGCCGCCGGTAGATTCCGGTGATTATCGTAAAAGGAGGGCAGGTGCCTAACGGCCGTATGCTTCAGATTCCACTGGGCTGGCCCAGCGTTGAGTAGCATCGCAGCAGGCACTTCGGCCAGCACGGCATTGTCCAGTCGATTGATAGCACTATGGAAGGCCTTTTCCCCTGTAAGCAGCAACAGCGGCTCACCTCTCCTTATCGATCTATGCTTGAGCAAGTGAATGGCTGACAAGGCTGATGCACAATGATTCAAACTGACACTCAGCACGTCCCAATGACCAATCCCACACGCCTTGGCAAGATTCTCCAGCCAATGATCATCAAAGAATGTGTTATGGGTTTGCGTCTTGGCATAAACCAGACACCCTTTGACCTGCTTCACTTTGGGATTGGCGGCAATCAATTCGCCAAGTATCTCCGATAACATATCTGCATGCGTTCGCGAAGACACCCCGACCGACTGCAAAAAATAATAGCGTTGCAGTACCCTGCAAGCACCTGATTTTAAATCATGCGATCGCTCAAGCATGCTCAATGGCACTAATGAGATACGATCCGGCAACCAACATAAATCATTAAGTGGCAGCATAATGCTTCCGCAGGAAAGAAGTGTTCAGTACCTATACTCATTCCCCATATCGTCCCAGAAACGGATCATGCTTTTTGCCTCAAATTGCTTGAACGGCATGAAATTCCCATTTGCAGGTCCCACAAATGGAATTTCAACGACTTACGGCTTGTACGAAAAATCAGCGAACCGCGATCATGGCAGGCGAAAACAGGCGAGGAACAACTTGCGTTTCGCGCGACTTGGCTGGCTGTCTATGAGCATTCCGACCGAGCTGGCGCACCAGCCTCTTTTCAACACAGCATGATCGTCGCGTAGGCACTTTTCGTACAGAATCTGACGATGATCTCACAGCTTACCCACATGGACGTCCTCGTGAACGAGCCATCGTCAGCGTGATGATCTTCCAGTTCGAGGAGACCAATAGATATTTTGAGCCGAAAAAACCCCGTCAGACGAAAGTCGGACGGGGTCAGTAATGCCGAAGGCTCTCAGTTGACCGCCCTGCCCCATCAAGATCTGGAACGTGGGACATGCATTTCTGAAATGCCTCGAATGTATGGCGTCCCAGGGCAGGTTCGAACTGCCAACCTTCCCCTTAGGAGGGGGATGCTCTATCCAATTGAGCTACTGAGACACAGAAGCCACACAAGACGCTGTGTAGCGGGGACGGCGAGCATGTTAACCAGCGTGCGGGCATTTGTCATGCATCAATCGGGCATTTTGCACGTCGGCCTTTTCCCCTGCACGTCGGCGATCATACCTTCGCTGCGTAACAGGGCGAACAACGCCTCGACCGCGCTGGTCAGCGACCCGGAGTTGTCCACGACATGCACCCCAACATCGTAGGCCTGCAACCTGGAGTTGCGGGCAAGACGCTGCTCGATTTCCTGGGTGCTTTCCCGCCCCCGGGCCAGCAAGCGTTGGCGCAGTACCTGCGTTGAAACGACCAGCCCTACGGCCACGAGGTCGGGATAGCGTTGCCGGGCAACAGACAGATACGCACGCGAGCCATTGACCAGTACCGAGTGCCCCATAGCAAGCCAGGCATTCAGTTGTGCGGGGATACCATAGTGAAGGCCGTTCGCTTGCCAGTCCAAGGCAAATGCCCCCGCGTGCGCATCGCCTCGAAGCGCTCGATGCTCACTCCATGCGCAGCTTCCCCCTTCGCCTCGGCTGAGCGGGTGATCACCCGGCGGGCGACTTCAACGCCGTGGGCAGACAATCGTTCCCGGGCCGCGTCGATAAGGGAATCTTTTCCCGAACCAGAAGGTCCCATTAGGAATATCAGGCGCCCACTTGAGGGCACCCCACCGCTTGCGTCATATTGCATAGCCACTATGCTCAATGTATGGGAAATCAGCCTATTCAATGATTTTCCCTAGGCTTTTGTCGTCTTTTACCAGATTTTGACGGCATTTGTCTGACGCACGTGCAATTCGATGAATGTGAAACTTTTCAAACCAGTGCTCATTTCTGATAATTGGTACTGGCAAAAAGCCTTTATCGGGATCACTATTTGTCACAGAATTGACGCCAAGGAAACGGCGACCATGAGGCAAGATGAAGAACCAAAATCACATCACGGTTGAACATTTTGTCGTCGCCGCGGTCGTACTTCCACCGTGCGGCCAATTTGAGAACCGCTCCCCTGAACCAGAACAACCGGTCAATTTATATGCGCCCAATGAAACAGGCTATCTATTCGAGCCGCACCGCTGACAAGTTTGTCGTCCGCCTGCCAGACGGGATGCGTGAGCGCATTGCCGAGGTAGCGCGCAACCATCACCGCAGCATGAACTCCGAGATCATCGCCCGCCTGGAGCAGAGCCTTATCCAGGAAGGTGCCCTGGGCGACGAACTGAGCATGCGCCTGGACAGCCCAGAGCTCAGCCTCCACGAACGCGAACTGCTCCAACGCTTCCGCCAGCTGTCCCACCGCCAGCAGAATGCACTGGTCGCCCTCATCGCTCACGATGTGGAGATGGCCGCCGACGCGTCCTGACCCACGCAAGTGACAACCGCACACGAAAAAGCCAGCGTAAGCTGGCTTTCTTGTTTCTGGCGTTCCGTCGACCTACATCAGGAACAGCGTTGCAAGGCCGAGGAAGATGAAGAATCCACCACTGTCGGTCACGGCAGTGATCATCACGCTCGACCCCATTGCCGGATCTCGGCCCAGGCGCGTCAGCGTCATCGGGATCAATACCCCCATCAGCGCTGCCAGCAACAGGTTCAAGGTCATCGCGGCCGTCATGACCAATCCCAGCGACCAGCTGCCGTATAGCCAGAACGCCACCACCCCGATCACGCCGCCCCAGACCAGGCCATTGATCAACGACACCGCCAGCTCTTTACGCATCAGGCGGCTGGTGTTGCCTGGTGACACCTGGTCCAGCGCCATGGCGCGAACGATCATGGTGATGGTCTGGTTGCCGGAGTTACCGCCGATACCAGCAACAATCGGCATCAATGCCGCCAGGGCCACCAGCTTCTCGATGGAACCTTCGAACAGGCCGATTACCCGCGACGCGACAAACGCGGTGATCAGGTTGATGGCCAGCCAAGCCCAACGGTTGCGCAGCGAGCGCCAGACCGAAGCGAAGATGTCTTCCTCTTCGCGCAGACCGGCCATGTTGAGCACTTCGCTCTCGCTCTCTTCACGAATCAGGTCGACCATTTCGTCGATGGTCAGACGGCCGATCAGGCGCTCGTTCTTGTCCACCACAGGGGCGGAGACCAGATCGTATCGCTCGAAGGCCAAGGCAGCGTCGTAGGCATCTTCCTCGGGGTGGAAGGTCACTGGGTCATTGGCCATGACCTCCGCGACTTTCTTTTCCGGGTCGTTGACCAGCAACCGCTTGATCGGCAGCACGCCTTTGAGAATGCCATCGTAATCGACGACAAACAGCTTGTCGGTGTGCCCCGGCAGCTCTTTGAGCCGGCGCAGATAGCGCAATACCACCTCGAGGCTGACATCTTCGCGGATGGTGACCATCTCGAAGTCCATCAGCGCGCCGACCTGCTCTTCGTCATAGCTCAGGGCCGAGCGCACACGCTCGCGCTGCTGGGCATCGAGGCTTTCCATCAGCTCGTGGACGACGTCGCGAGGCAGCTCAGGAGCAAGGTCGGCGAGTTCGTCGGCGTCCATCTCCTTGGCGGCGGCCAGCAGCTCATGATCATCCATGTCGGCGATCAGGGTCTGGCGTACGGCGTCGGAGACTTCGAGCAGGATGTCGCCATCGCGATCCGAGCGTACCAACTGCCAGACCGTCAGGCGATCGTCAAGTGGCAGGGCTTCGAGGATGTAGGCGATGTCGGCGGGGTGCAGGTCGTCAAGCTTGCGCTGCAGCTCGACAAGGTTCTGGCGGTGGACGAGGTTTTCCACCAAGTCATGGTGATGACCTTCCTGACGGTGCGTCAGATCTTCGACCACCCGTTGGCGCTGCAGCAGTTCGATCACCTGAGCCAGGCGATCCTGCAGGCTGTCTTGAGCTTTCTTTACTTCGATTTCGGTCATAGGCGAACTCCACTCCCAGCAGCGGAGTACGCCGGGAGAATCAATCGGTCAGATCTGGCTGTATGAAGCGTGTTAGCGAGTAACTACTGGGTAAGTCCATGGTGGGATTCCACAAGCCCCGGCGGGGCTGACGGGCGCAATCATACACTGTGTAAGCTGTCGGATCGCTTAAATTTTTGGCCAGAACAATCGTTTGCGCGCTAAAGCTGTGACAACGCTCGAAGCCATCAGTGCGACGGTTGCTCTAGCTTGAAAAGCACATTCGTCTTTGTGCCGGTTCGATTTGCAGCACCGATCCCTGCAGGGAACAACTACAGAACAGCGTAGATGGACATCCGTGACAATTCAGCGCGCCAGAAAAACAAAAAGCCCGCTCAATTTGAGCGGGCTTCTTGATGTATGGCGGACTCAGGAGGATTCGAACCTCCGACCGCTCGGTTCGTAGCCGAGTACTCTATCCAGCTGAGCTATGAGTCCGTGGTGGTAGTTTTAGGCCAGATTACCACTGGCTTGTTGAAGCGTCTTTGCAAGCAGAGCCACTTCAAAAAGTGGCGGACTCAGCAGGATTCGAACCTGCGACCGCTCGGTTCGTAGCCGAGTACTCTATCCAGCTGAGCTATGAGTCCGTGGTTGGTAGTTTTAGGCCAGATTACCACTGGCTTGTTGAAGTGCCTTTGCAAGCAAAACCACTTCAAAAGTGGCGGACTCAGCAGGATTCGAACCTGCGACCGCTCGGTTCGTAGCCGAGTACTCTATCCAGCTGAGCTATGAGTCCGTGGGGTAGTTTTAGACCAGGTTACCACTGGTTGATTGAAGCAGCCTTGCAGGCAAAGCCACTTCAAAAGTGGCGGACTCAGGAGGATTCGAACCTCCGACCGCTCGGTTCGTAGCCGAGTACTCTATCCAGCTGAGCTATGAGTCCGTGTCTTGCTGTGCCATTCGGATCGCTTTAAGCGCTCCAGGCAAATAATGGCGGTGAAGGGGGGATTCGAACCCCCGATACCCTTATGAGGTATACTCCCTTAGCAGGGGAGCGCCTTCGGCCACTCGGCCACCTCACCGCAACACGAGGCGAATATTAAACACACCCTTCCTCGTTTGCAACCCTTTTTTTGAAAAAAACTTCAAAAAAATTAAAGGCTTGGCTCCTCGTCCTTCTCTTTCTTGATCCGCAGGTAGATTTCCTCGCGGTGAACGGCCACTTCCTTCGGCGCGCTCACGCCGATACGCACCTGGTTGCCTTTGACACCCAGGACCGTCACGGTGATCTCACCGTCACCAATGATCAGGCTCTCGGCGCACCGACGAGTCAGAATCAGCATAGTTTTCTCCTCACATGAATCTTCAGGGACAACAGTCTTTGATAAGCAGGGACTGGCCGGGGACGACGGCGCAGACCCGAATCGACCACCACAGATGCCTGGACAGGGACACCGGCAGCAGCCAGAAACGCGAAGGGCGCGGCAAGCCGCGCCCCTCCAGGCAGCGTCTTACTCACCCTGTCGGGCAGGAGCATCGAGCTCGAACGCGGTGTGCAGCGCGCGTACGGCCAGCTCCAGGTACTTCTCTTCGATCACTACCGAGACCTTGATCTCGGAGGTGGAGATCATCTGGATGTTGATGCTCTCCTTGGCCAGGGCCTCGAACATGCGGCTGGCAACGCCCGCGTGGGAGCGCATGCCGACGCCAACGATCGACACTTTGGCAATCTTGGTATCGCCGATCACTTCACGCGCGCCGATCTCGCGGGCGGTGTTCTCCAGCACACTCAGCGCTTTCTCGTACTCGTTGCGATGCACGGTGAAGGTGAAGTCGGTGGTGTTATCGTGCGAGACGTTCTGCACGATCATGTCGACCTCGATGTTCGCAGCGCTGATCGGGCCGAGGATCTTGAAGGCAACGCCAGGGGTATCCGGGACGCCACGAATGGTCAGCTTGGCCTCATCACGGTTGAAGGCGATACCGGAAATGATCGGCTGTTCCATGGATTCCTCTTCATCGATGGTAATGAGGGTACCCGGACCCTCCTTGAAGCTGTGCAGCACGCGCAGCGGGACGTTGTACTTGCCGGCGAACTCCACCGAGCGGATCTGCAGCACCTTGGAGCCGAGGCTGGCCATTTCCAGCATCTCCTCGAAGGTGATCTTCTCCAGGCGCTGGGCCTGGGGCACGACACGCGGGTCGGTGGTGTAGACGCCATCGACATCGGTGTAGATCTGGCACTCATCGGCTTTCAGCGCCGCCGCCAGGGCCACGCCGGTGGTGTCGGAACCGCCACGACCGAGGGTGGTGATGTTGCCGTGCTCGTCGACCCCCTGGAACCCGGCGACCACCACGACACGGCCGGCCTTGAGGTCGGCGCGGATCTTCTGGTCGTCGATCTGCAGGATGCGCGCCTTGTTGTGCGCGCTGTCGGTGAGGATGCGCACCTGGTTACCGGTATAGGACACCGCCGGCACGCCGCGCTTCATCAGGGCCATGGACAGCAGGGCGATGGTGACCTGCTCGCCGGTCGAGACGATCACGTCCAGCTCGCGGGGTTCGGGTTTGTCGGTGATCTGCTTCGCCAGGTCGATCAGGCGATTGGTTTCCCCGCTCATCGCCGACAGCACAACCACCAGGTCGGTGCCTTGCTCGCGGAATTTCTTGACCTTGTCGGCAACCTGCTCGATCCGCTCGATGGAACCGACAGAGGTACCGCCAAATTTCTGTACGATCAACGCCATTTCAAAGGTGCCTCAGCCCTAAAGGGCCCCAAAAAACAATCCAACATGGCGGGGACGCCGACTAGACCGACGCCCCCTCCATCTCAAAGTCCCTGCTCGGCGAACGGCACTGCCAGGGCCAGGGCCTTGTCCAGCGCGGCCACGTCGACGCCACCACCCTGGGCCATGTCAGGGCGACCGCCGCCCTTGCCACCGACCGCCGCAGCGGCTTGTTTCATCAGATCGCCAGCCTTGAGTTGGCTGGAGAGGTCCTTGGTCACGCCAGCCACCAGCACGACCTTGCCCTCATGCTCGCTGCCCAGCAGGATCACTGCATGGCCGAGCTTGTTCTTCAGCTGATCGACGAGCGCCAGCAGGGCCTTGCCATCCTGCCCATCCAGGCGGGCGGCGAGGACCTTGGCACCCTTGACCTCAACGGCCGCGTTGGAGAGATCGTCCCCGGCGGCGCTGGCGGCCTTGGCCTGCAGCTGCTCGAGCTGCTTTTCCAGCTGGCGGTTGCGCTCAAGCACAGCCGACAGCTTGTCGATCAGGTTGTCGCGGTTGCCCTTGACCAGCTGCGCGGCTTCCTTGACCTGCTCTTCGGCAGCGTTCAGGTAGGCCAGCGCGGCGCCGCCGGTGACCGCTTCGATACGGCGCACGCCAGAGGCCACGCCGCCTTCGCTGATGATCTTGAACAGGCTGATGTCGCCGGTGCGCTTGGCATGGATGCCGCCGCACAGCTCGACGGAGAAATCACCGCCCATGCTCAGCACACGCACGGTGTCGCCATATTTCTCACCGAACAGCGCCATGGCCCCTTTGGCCTTGGCGGTTTCGATATCGGTCAGCTCGGTCTCGACCGGGGTGTTCCTGCGCACTTCGCGGTTGACGATGTCTTCCAGGGCCTTGATCTGCGCAGGCGTCACCGCCTCGAAGTGGCTGAAGTCGAAACGCAGGCGCTGGCTGTCGACCAACGAGCCCTTCTGCTGCACGTGCTCGCCCAGCACCTGGCGCAAAGCTTCATGCAGCAGGTGAGTGGCCGAGTGGTTCAGCGAGGTGGCGTGTTGCACCTCGGCATCGACCTTGGCCTCGACCGGCGAGCCGATGACCAGCGCACCGCTGGCGACCACGCCGTGGTGCAGGAAGGCACCACCGGTCTTGGTGGTATCGCGCACGTCGAAGCGCGCGGCGCCGGCCTGCAGGTAGCCGCTGTCGCCAACCTGACCACCGGACTCGGCGTAGAACGGCGTGCGGTCGAGCACGACCACGCCCTCCTCGCCTTCGCCCAACTGGTCGACCGACTGGCCATCCTTGTACAGGGCGATGATCTTGCCCTGGCCTTCGGTAGTGTCGTAGCCGAGGAAGTCGGTGGCGGTGTCGACCTTGACCAGGCTGTTGTAGTCCATGCCGAAGGCGCTGGCGGAACGGGCACGCTCGCGCTGGGCTTCCATTTCACGCTCGAAGCCGGCTTCGTCGATGGTCAACTCGCGCTCGCGGGCGATGTCGGCGGTGAGGTCCATGGGGAAGCCGTAGGTGTCGTACAGCTTGAACACCACGTCGCCCGGGACGACCTTGCCCTGCAGTTGGGCCAGGTCCTGCTCGAGGATGCGCAGGCCCTGCTCGAGGGTCTTGGCGAACTGCTCTTCCTCGGTCTTGAGCACGCGCTCGATGTGCGCCTGCTGACTCTTCAGCTCAGCGAAGGCTTCGCCCATCTCGGCCACCAGGGCGGCGACGATCTTGTGGAAGAAGCTGCCCTTGGCGCCCAGCTTGTTGCCGTGGCGGCAGGCGCGGCGAATGATGCGGCGCAGCACGTAGCCACGGCCTTCGTTGGACGGCAGCACGCCGTCGGCAATCAGGAAACCGCAGGAACGGATATGGTCGGCGACCACTTTCAGCGATGGCTGGTCGTCGTTGCTGCAGCCGATAGCTTCGGCGGCGGCGGCCAGCAGGCTCTGGAACAGGTCGATCTCGTAGTTCGAATGCACGTGCTGCATCACCGCACTGATGCGCTCCAGGCCCATGCCGGTGTCCACCGACGGGGCGGGCAGCGGGTGCAGGACGCCGTCGGCGGTGCGGTTGAACTGCATGAAGACGTTGTTCCAGATCTCGATGTAGCGATCGCCGTCTTCTTCCGGCGAGCCGGGTGGGCCGCCCCAGATGTCGGCGCCGTGGTCGTAGAAGATCTCGGTGCATGGGCCGCACGGGCCGGTGTCGCCCATGGTCCAGAAGTTGTCGGAGGCGTATGGGGCGCCTTTGTTGTCGCCGATGCGCACCATGCGCTCGGCCGGCACGCCGACTTCCTTGGTCCAGATGTCGTAGGCTTCGTCGTCGCTGGCGTAAACGGTGACCCAGAGCTTTTCCTTGGGCAGGTTCAGCCACTTGTCCGAGGTCAGGAAGGTCCAGGCGAAGGTGATGGCATCGCGCTTGAAATAGTCGCCGAAGCTGAAGTTGCCCAGCATCTCGAAGAAGGTGTGGTGACGGGCGGTGTAGCCGACGTTTTCCAGGTCGTTGTGCTTGCCGCCGGCACGTACGCACTTCTGGCTGCTCACGGCGCGGGTGTAGGCGCGCTTTTCCTGGCCGAGGAAGCAGTCCTTGAACTGGTTCATGCCGGCGTTGGTGAACAGCAGGGTCGGGTCATTGCCCGGGATCAGGGAGCTGGAGGCAACGCGAGTATGTCCCTGCTCTTCGAAGAAGCGGAGGAAGGCTTCACGGATTTCTGCGCTTTTCATAGGTTCTTCCACGGAAACGGCGGCCACGCGTCGAATCGACGAAACGACGGCAAAGGGCCGCATTATATCGGTCCTGCAGTCTCGGTGCAGTGTGTTTATGCGATAGAAACCGTCGATTGGACGGCTTGCAGGGCTAAAGCAATTGAAAACGGCATGACCGCGATGCTATCGCCAGCGTTTCGCTACTGGCAAGCCAATTACGGTCCCGGAGCGGGGAAAATTAACAGGTTGGTGAATTAAAAGAATTTCATCACCGAAGGGATCCAAAGTTGTAGGCGCGGGCTTGCCCCGCACCTACCGCTATCAGGCCAGGCGCTGCCCCGAATCCGGCACGATCAGGATGCCAGCGCGCAGCCCGTTCTTCACCTTGGGGTTGGGGAAGATGATCCGTGCCCCCTCCTCCTCCACCACCCAACGCGTCTCGGCGAGATCCTCGGCCAGCAGGTCGCCCTTTTTCAGCTCGGAGAAGTTCTCGATGTCCGCCGGCAGGTGCAGGCGGAAACTGTCGCTGTGCTTGATGATCTCGCGGGCGACGCTGAACAGCTTGAGGCCATCCAGGGACTGCTCGGTTGCCGGCTCGGTATCTTCGATTAGCTGGATCAAGCGCGCCTCGAGCCTGTCGAGATTAACCTCCTCGTTCTGCCCGAACGGACGGGCCTTGCCGAGCTCCAGGGTGAAGGCCTCGGCATCGAGCTGCTCATAGGTGAAGGCGCTGAAGGTGATCGACGACTTGCTCTGCAGCAGCACCGCCTCCATGCCGGCTGCCGCCAGGCGCGCCAGTTCCCGCCGGGAGTGCTGGCGGCCTTCCTTGTAGGGATACAGCGCGAACTGCTCGATCTTCGACCCGCGAATGGCGGTATGCAGGTCGTAATGCAGGCGGGTGCGCTCGGGCTTGCTGAAAAACACCCGGGCAAACTGCTCCAGCTCTGCGGCCCGCAATGCCTCGAAGCCACTGGAGAGTTCATGCCGGCCATTGAACAGACGGTTGATGTCCTGCTCGATGAAACGCTCACCCTTGCGGATCGCCGCCGGGTTGCCGAACAGGAACAACACCCGCGCACGCGGCTTGATCTTGCCGTTGGCCACGCCGTGCAGCAGCCTTTCGAGCAACTCGATCGGCGCTGTCTCGTTGCCATGGATACCGGCCGACAGCAGCAGGTCGAGCCCGCAATCCTCACCTTCGGGCGGGCGCACTTCCAGCGCGCCCTCCCCCAGCCAGCGCAAACGCACGCCCCGGGTGGTCACTTGGGTCTTCTCGGCCGGTTCGTGATCGGTCAGGGTCAGCTCAAGCAGTTTGCCAAGGGCGAGCATAGGCGCTTCCTTAGTGGTGGTGGCCGCAGTCCGGGCCGTGGACGTGGTCGTCGTCACCGGCGACATCGGCCGGTTCCATTTCCAGCTGCAGGCTGACCAGGTTGGTGGCCATCGGGCGCAGCAGCAGGTTGGCGTACTCGGTGTCGTCTTCCTCGACATCGACGCCGATCAGCAGCTGGCCGCGACCGTCCTGCTGAATCCACACTTCCTTGCCTTGCCAGACCACGGCAAAACGGGTGCACGAGGTTTCCAGCTGGGTGCCGTCTTCATCTTCCAGGATCAGGCGCAGGGCGTCGGACATTGCAATTTCTCTCTTCAAGGTTGGCGTTGGAACGGATAGACCGAACCCAGCTTGAGGATCTGGGTCAGTTCATCCAGTGCCGTGCGGCATTCCACCAGCAACTGCGGGTCGGCCAGGTCGGTCTCGCCGAGGCGATCGCGGTAGTGCTTGTCGACCCATTGCACCAGGGTGTCGTACAGCGGGGCGGTCATGATAACGCCTTGGTTGACCGCCGCCAGTTCGTTTTCCTTCAACGCCACGCGCAGCCGCAGGCAAGCCGGGCCACCGCCGTTCTGCATGCTCTGCTTGAGGTCGAACACCTTGACCTCCTTCACCGGGCCGCCTTGGCTGGTCAGTTGCCCCAAGTACGCCCAGACGCGCTCGTTGTTGCGGCATTCCTCCGGGACCACCAGCAGCATCGAACCATCCTCGCGGCTGAGCAACTGGCTGTTGAACAGGTAGGAACGCACCGCGTCTTCCACCGTCACCGCCGCACGCGGCACGCAGATACCCTGGAAGCGGCCACCCTTGCTGGCCAGTTTAGCCTGCAGCTGGCCAAGCACCGCGTCGGTCTCGAGGAAGGCGTCCTCGTGGTAGAACAGTACCTCGCCGTTGCCCACCGAAATCACATCGTTGTGGAACACGCCCTGGTCGATCACCGCCGGGTTCTGTTGAGCGTAGACCACGCCATCATCGCGCAGCCCATGCAGGCGGGCGACGGCCTGGGAAGCCTCCAGGGTCTGGCGCGCCGGATACTTCTGCGGCGCGGGGTAGCGGCTGTCGAAGGCACTGCGGCCATAGACGAAGAACTCGACGCCGGACTCGCCATAGGCGCGGCAAAAGCGGGTGTGGTTGGCCGCGCCCTCGTCACCGAACTGGGCAACCGCCGGCAACGCCTCATGGTGGGCGAAGACCTTGTCATCGCTGAACATGGCGCCCAGCACCCGGCTGGTGGTCGGGTGCTCGATGCTGCGGTGGTACTTGCAGTTGAGGTTGGCGGCGGTGAAATGCACGCGACCATCGGCGGTGTCGGCACTGGGGCTGACAGTGGCGGCGTTGGCCACCCACATGCTCGACGCCGAGCAGCTGGCGACCAGCAGCGGCATGGCCTCCTTGGCGGCACGCTGGATCACTTCGGCATCATTGCCGGTGAAACCCAGGCGGCGCAATGCGGCCACATCCGGGCGCTCCTGCGGGGCCAGCACGCCCTGCTTGAAGCCCATCTCCATCAGTGCCTTCATCTTCGCCAGGCCCTGGCGCGCCGCCTCGCGTGGGTTGGAACCCTGCTGGCTGTTGCTCTGCGAGGCCACGTTGCCGTAGGACAGACCGCCGTAGTTGTGGGTCGGCCCCACCAGGCCATCAAAATTCACTTCAAAGGATTTCATCGGCAAGGCTCCGAGACCTGTTGTTATAGGGTGACGCCCGGCGTCAGGGTCGCCGGCAGTACGAGGTTCGCGGTCTCCAGCGAAGCCACGGGGTATGCGCAGTAGTCCGCCGCGTAATAGGCGCTGGCGCGGTGGTTGCCGCTGGCGCCGACGCCACCGAACGGCGCGCTGCTGGCGGCGCCGGTCAGCTGCTTGTTCCAGTTGACGATGCCGGCGCGGCTGCGCAGCCAGAAGTGCTGGTAGCGGGCGTTGGAATCCGACAGCAGGCCGGCGGCCAGGCCGTACTGGGTGTTGTTGGCCTCCTCGATCGCCGCGTCGAAGTCGGCGTAACGGATCACCTGCAGCAGCGGGCCGAAGAACTCTTCGTCCGGGCGCTCGGCCACGGCGCTGACATCGATGATGCCCGGCGTGAGCAAGGCAGCGTCAGCCTGCGGTTGGGTCATCTCCAGCAACGCCACGGCGCCCTTGCCGAGCAGTTCGGCCTGGGCCGCCAGCAGCGCGCGGGCCGCCTGCAGCGAAATCACCGACCCCATGAACGGCGCGGGCTGCTGGTCGAATGCGCCGACACTGATGCTGCGGCTTACCTCGACCAGGCGCTGGATCAGCGCGTCACCCCAGGCGCCCTGCGGCACCAGCAGGCGGCGGGCACAGGTGCAACGCTGGCCGGCGGAGATGAAGGCCGATTGGATGATGGTGTACACCGCAGCGTCCAGGTCCTTGACCTCGTCAACCACCAGCGGGTTGTTGCCGCCCATCTCCAGGGCCAGGATCTTGTCCGGGCGGCCGGCGAACTGCTGGTGCAGCAGGTTGCCGGTACGGCTGGAACCGGTGAAGAACAGGCCGTCGATACCCGGGTTGGCGGCCAGCGCCACGCCGGTCTCACGGGCGCCCTGGACCAGGTTGAGCACACCAGCCGGCAACCCGGCCTCGATCCAGCACTGGACCGTCAGCTCGGCAACCTTGGGGGTCAGCTCGCTGGGTTTGAACACCACGCAGTTGCCAGCCAGCAGCGCCGGAACGATATGGCCATTGGGCAGGTGGCCGGGGAAGTTGTACGGGCCGAACACCGCCACCACGCCATGGGGCTTGTGGCGCAGCACGGCAGTGGCGTCGGCCAGCGTACCGCTCTTCTCGCCGGTACGCTCGCGGTAGCTCTGCACCGAGATGGCGACCTTGTTGACCATGCTGGTCACTTCGGTGGCCGACTCCCACAGCGGCTTGCCGGTCTCTTCACCGATGCAGCGCGACAGCGCCTCGGCATTGGCCTTGAGCTTCTCGGCGAAAGTCTCCAGCACGCTGATACGCGCTTCCAGGCTCAGCGATGCCCAAGCCGGGAACGCCTGGCGGGCAGCCTGCACGGCGGCCTCAACCTGGGCGGCGTCGGCGCCCTGCCCTTGCCAGATCACCGCCTGGGTGACGGGGTTGAGCGACTGCAGGGCTTCACCCTGACCGGCCAGCCATTGGCCGGCAATGTAATGCGTATTCATTTACTGGGCCTCCCGACCGGCGGACAGTGGCACGGCGCGCACGTTGTCGCCTGCGCCCAGGCGCAGGCGCTTGGCGGTCTGCGGATCGACCACCAGGGTGCCTGCGGCCAGGCGCGCCGGCGCGGCCGTGATGCGGCAGTCTTCGCGCTTGCGGTTGTGGATGATGAAAGGGGTGGCGTCGTCGCCTGGTGTACCAACGGCCAGCACCAGGGTCTCGCTGTCACGCACGGCGCGGATCTTCGAGGTCTCGCATTCGATGGCGGGGCCGGCGTCGAAGATGTCGACGTAACCCTGGTAGTTGAAGCCTTCGCGCTTGAGCATGGCCAGCGCAGGCTCGGTATCTGTATGCACGCGGCCGATGACGTTGCGCGCCGCTTCCGAGAGGAAGCAGGTGTACAGCGGGAACTTGGGCATCAGCTCGGCGATGAACGACTTGTTGCCCACGCCGGTGAGGTAGTCGGCCTGGCTGAACTCCATCTTGAAGAAGTGCCGGCCCAGGCTTTCCCAGAACGGCGAACGACCTGCCTCGTCGGACATGCCGCGCATCTCGGCGATGATCTTGTTGCCGAACAACTGCGGGAACTCGGCGATGAACAGCATGCGCGCCTTCGACAGCAGACGGCCATTGAGGCCACTGCGGTAGTCGCTGCGCAGGAACAGCGAACACAGCTCGGAGTTGCCGGTCAGGTCGTTGGCCAAGAACAGCGTGGGGATCTCGCGGTAGATGTCCAGTTCCTGGGAAGCGCTGACGGTCAGGCCGACCCGGTAGTTGTACCAAGGCTCGCGCAGGCCGACGGCGCCGGCGATGGCGCTGATGCCGACCACCAGGCCCTCGTCGTTCTCCAGCACGAACAAGTAGTCGGTGTCGCCGCGCTCGGCTTCGCCACGGAAGCTCTTTTCCGCCCAGCCGACCCGCTGGCCGAGGCGTTCCTCGTTGGCAGGCAGGGTGGTCAGCCCGGTAGTGCCGGTGCTGCGGGCCAACTCGATCAGCGCGGGTAAATCGCTGCTGCGTACAGGACGAACGATCATGCTATCTCCTTGTGCGGCGGTCTGTGCCTGCCGCGAAACTCTCTGTTGCGGCGGTTCAGACCGCGACCAGGCGCACGCTGGCGCCTTCGCCGACACCCAGGGCCTCGGCGGCTTCACCGCTCAGGCTGACCGGCTTGCCCGGCACCCAGTCCAACTCCAGCAGCACCGCGCGGTAGTCCTGCAACTGGCCGTTGCACACCAGGTACGGACGGCCGCCCTTGACCGGCGTCTCGTCGAGCTTGACCGGCACCACCCGGCTCTGGGCGATGGAGCGGATGCCCGAGGCGCGGGCGTGCAGGGTCGGGCCGCCGTCGAAGATGTCGATGTAGTGCTCGGTCTCGAAGCCTTCGCGCATGAGGATGTCGAAGGTGATCTGCGCCCGCGGATGCACCTGGCCCATGGCCTCCTGCGCCTCGTCGGCCAGCAGCGGCACGTAGATCGGGTAGTGCGGCATCAGTTCGGCAAGGAAGGTGCGGCTCTTCAGGCCGCACAGGCGCTCGGCGTCGGCATAGTTGAGGTCGAAGAAGTTGCGGCCGATGGCATCCCAGAACGGCGACTCGCCCTGTTCGTCGCTGTAGCCGACGATCTCGGTCACCACCGACTCGGCGAAGCGCTCGGGGTGCGAGGCCATGAACAGCAGGCGACCACGCGAGTTGAGCTCGGCGAAGGCGCTGGTCACCAACTCCGGCACCACGTAGAAGCTGGTCAGCAAGCTATTGCCGGTAAGATCGTGGCACAGCGACAGAACGTGGATCTTGTTGTGGATCTTCAGCTCGCGGGAGGCATGCACGAAGGTCTCGTTGCGGAAGCTGTAGAACGGCTCGGAGTAGCCGGCCGAGGCGACGATGGCCGAGCAGCCGACCAGCTTGCCGGTGGCGCTGTCCTCGAGCACGAAAAAGTAGCTTTCCTCGCCGTTGAAGCTGACCTCGGCGGCGAAAGAGGTTTCCGACGCGGCGATCTTGTCGCCCAGGCGGCCAGCATCGTCCGGCAGCGAGGTGACACCAATGGGGCTGTCGGCAGCCATGCGCTGCACTTCGTTCAGATCAGCCATTTGCGCGGGGCGCATCACCAGCATGGTGTCACTCCTTTCGGGAAAGCGGGCCGATCACCTCGGCACGAAAAAACGGCGGGCACGCGCCACTACCTGCAAGCAGGTGCCCGCACTGGAATCAGGTATCGCCGACCTCGCTCGAGGCCGGCGACAGAACCGCAGGATCAGCCCTGGGTCAGTTTGCGCACGGCGCGCTCGAAGCGCTCCAGGCCTTCATCGATATCGCTGTCCTCGACCACCAGGCTCGGGGCGAAGCGCACCACATCGGGACCTGCCTGCAGAACCATCACGCCTTCCTTCTCGGCGGCGTTGAGGATGTCCTTGGCCTTGCCCTTCCAGGCGTCACTGAGCACGCAGCCGATCAGCAGGCCGACACCGCGCACCAGGGTGAACAGGCCGGTTTCCTGGCCGATTTTCTCCAGACGGGTCTTGAAACGCTCATGTTTGGCCTTGATGCCCGCCAGGGTTTCCGGGGTGTTGACCACATCGAGCACGGCGCAGGCGACGGCACAGGCCAGCGGGTTGCCGCCGTAAGTGGTGCCGTGGGTGCCGACGGCCAGGTGCTTGGCCAGGTCGCTGGTGGTCAGCATCGCGCCAATCGGGAAGCCGCCGCCCAGGCTCTTGGCGCTGGTCAGGATGTCCGGGGTGACGCCGTAGTGCTGGTAGGCATACAGCGAGCCGGTACGGCCGACGCCGGTCTGCACTTCATCGAAGATCAGCAGCGCGTTGTGTTCGTCGCACAGCTTGCGCGCGCCTTCCAGGTAGGCCTGGTCGGCCGGCACCACACCGCTCTCGCCCTGGATCGGCTCGATGACCACGGCGCAGGTCTTGTCGGAAATCTGCGCCTTCAACGCTTCCAAATCGTTGTACGGCACGTGGCTGATGCCGGTGATCTTCGGCCCGAAGCCGTCGGAGTACTTGGGCTGGCCACCGACGCTGACGGTGAACAGGGTACGACCGTGGAAGCTGTTCACGGTGGCGATGATCTCGTGCTTCTCGGGGCCGAAGCGGTCGTGGGCGACACGACGGGCCAGCTTGAAGGCGGCCTCGTTGGACTCGGCGCCGGAGTTGCAGAAGAACGCGCGCTCGGCAAAGGTTGCGTCCACCAGCTTGTGCGCCAGGCGCAGGGCCGGCTCGTTGGTGAACACGTTGGAGACGTGCCAGAGGGTGTTGGCCTGCTCGGTCAGTGCCTTGACCAGCGCCGGGTGGCAGTGGCCCAGGGCGTTGACGGCGATACCGCCGGCGAAGTCGATCAGCTCGCGACCGGTCTGGTCCCAGACTCGGGAGCCCTCGCCTCGTACAGGAATGAAGGCCGCCGGGGAGTAGTTGGGGACCATGACCTGGTCGAAATCGGCACGTTGCACCGGGGCTTGCTCAACGGACATCTGAGTCTCCTGAAGAGGAACGCTGGCCTGGAAGTGGCGAGCGATGGAAGGATTGTAAGGACTGATCGGCGCCTGTCCTTGCTGCCAGGCGACAACTTGTTACAGCGCCAAACCGCGTTTTCACGCGGTTTTCGGCAATGCGACAAACAGTGTCGCAATCGCGCAGTGTAACGGCAGGACAAGGTCGCGGGGAGATGGCAGCGCAAATTGGGAGAACGGTTGTTCACTTCAGAAGAAAGGGCCGCTGCGCGCCCATCGCCGGCAAGCCGGCTCCCACCCCGACCGCGCCACCTTTAAGCCAGGTGCCATCCGTATGAGTGCTGGGTTACCAGCGCTAAGGCCACACCCGAACACATCACCCCCAAGGCCTACACGCACCGGTGGGAGCCGGCTTGCCGGCGATGGGCTGCGGAGCAGCCCCAATGAAATCTCAGCCGCGCTCGGCCGGCGCCGAACTCAGCTCGAACGGGCTGCTGTTACGTCGCTGGTTACGGTCTTCGCGCGGCGTGGCGCCGAAGAAGTTGCGGTACGCGCTGGAGAAATGCGGCCCGGAGGAGAAGCCGCAGGACAGGCCGATCTGGATGATCGACTTGCTGGTCTGCATCAGCATCTGCCGCGCCTTGTTCAGGCGCAGCTCCAGGTAATACTGGCTAGGTACACGATTGAGATACTGCTTGAAGATCCGTTCCAGTTGGCGGCGGGACACGCACACGTGCTGGGCGATTTCGTCGGTGGTCAGCGGCTCTTCGATGTTGGCCTCCATCAGCAGCACCGCCTGGGTGAGCTTGGGGTGGCTGGAGCCCAGGCGGTTCTGCAGCGGGATGCGCTGGCGCTCGCCACCTTCGCGAATGCGCTCGACCACCAGTTCTTCCGATACCGCGCCGGCCAGTTCCGCCCCGTGATCCCGAGCGAGCACAGCCAGCAGCAGGTCGGTCACCGCCATGCCGCCGCAGGCGGTCAGGCGATCACGATCCCAATCGAACAGATGGCTGGTGGCGATCACTTTGGGAAAGCGCTCGGCAAAATCATCCTGCCAGCGCCAATGCACCGCGGCGCGGTAGCCGTCGAGCAGGCCCAGCGCCGCCAGCGGGTACACGCCCGCGGACAAGCCGCCGATCATGCATCCGCTGCGCGCCAACTGTTTGAGCGCGGCGGACAAGGTCGAACCGATCGCCGCCGGCGGCTCATCAGCCAGCAGGAACAGCTTGTGGTACCCCTCCAGTCGACCACTCCACGCTTCGCCCGGCAGACGCCAGGCGCCCTCCTGCCCGGCCTCGGCCTGCAGGTAGGACATCGTATAGACCACGTCCGGATGCACCCGCTGGGCCACCTGCAATACCTCTTCGGCCAACGCGAGGGTCAGCGGCTTGGTGCTGGGCCAGATGAGAAATCCGATTCGCTGGGTGGTCATAGGGTGTGGTCCGAAACCTGAAAAGGAGGGTCGCGCTTGTGGCGCCGGAGCATGCTGCGTGCGTTGCGCAGCATGCCCCATCATGGTGCAAAAGTGCAGCCTTTACTTCAGGCTGCCGGAAAGGAACTGCTTGAGACGCTCCGACTGCGGATTGACCAGCACTTCACGCGGGCAGCCCCGCTCTTCCACCAGGCCCTTGTGCAGGAACACCAGCTGGTTGGAAACCTCGCGGGCAAAGCCCATCTCGTGGGTGACCACCACCATGGTGCGACCTTCCTGGGCCAGCGATTGCATGACCTTGAGCACATCGCCCACCAGCTCCGGATCCAGCGCCGAAGTCGGCTCGTCGAACAGCATCACCTCCGGCTCCATGGCCAGGGCGCGGGCAATGGCCACACGCTGCTGCTCGCCACCGGACATATGCCCGGGGAACGCGTCCTTGCGGTGGGATACGCCGACCTTGGCCAGGTAGTGCTCGGCCTTCTCCAGCGCTTCCTTCTTGTTCACGCCCAGCACGTGCACCGGCGCCTCGATGACGTTTTCCAGCGCGGTCATGTGCGACCACAGGTTGAAGTGCTGGAACACCATCGACAGGCGCGAACGCATGCGCTGCAGCTGCTTCGGGTCGGCGGCCTTGAGCGCGCCGTCCTTGCCGGCGACCAGCTTGAGCTCTTCGTTGTTGAGCAGGATCTTGCCCGCGTGCGGCTGCTCCAGCAGATTGATGCAACGCAGGAAGGTCGATTTGCCCGAGCCGCTGGAGCCGATGATGCTGATCACATCGCCTGCCTTGGCTTCGAGGGAGACGCCCTTGAGCACCTCATGGCTGCCGTAGCGCTTGTGCAGGTCTTGGATTTGGAGTTTGTACATACTGTCGGATCTCACAGAGCGGTCAGTGCTTGCGCGGCGCCAGGTAACCGAGCCAGCGGCGTTCGGCCATCTTGAACAGGCGCACGAGGATGAAGGTCAGGCACAGGTAGAACACGCCCGCCGTGATGTAGGCCTCGAAAGGCAGGTAGTACTGGGCGTTGACCGTGCGCGCGGCACCGGTGATGTCGATCAGGGTGACGATCGACGCCAGGCTGGTGGTCTGCAGCATCATGATCACTTCGTTGCTGTACTGCGGCAGCGCCCGACGCAGCGCCGAAGGCAGCAGGATGCGGCGGTACATCTTCATGCGCGACATGCCGATGGCCTTGGCCGCCTCGATCTCGCCATGGGGCGTGGCCTTGAGGCTGCCGGCGATGATCTCGGCGGTGTAGGCGCTGGTGTTGACGGCGAAGGCCAGGCAGGCGCAGAAGGTCGCGCTGGACAGCCACGGCCAGAAGATGCTCTCGCGCACCGCCTCGAACTGGGCCAGGCCGTAGTAGATCAGGAACAGCTGCACCAGCATCGGCGTGCCGCGGATCACGTAGGTGTACAGCCAGGCGCTCATGTTCACCAGCGGCTGTTTCGAGACGCGCATCAGGCCCAGCGGGATGGCCGCCAGCAAGCCGAACAGCAGCGACAGCGCCAGCAGCTTGAGGGTGGTCAGCAGACCGCCCAGGTACAGCGGCATGGCTTCCCAGATGACGTTGTAGTCGAAGATCATAGTTCAGCCGCCTTGACGCCCACCGAGTAGCGCTTCTCGAGATACTTCAGCGCCAGCAGCGAGACACTGGTCAGCACCAGGTACAACGCCGCCACCGCGAGGAAGAAGGTGAAGGGTTCGCGGGTGGCGTCCGCCGCCTGCTTGGCCTTGAACATCATGTCCTGCAGGCCGACCACCGAAATCAGCGCGGTCGCCTTGGTCAGCACCAGCCAGTTGTTGGTGAAGCCCGGAATCGCCAGGCGGATCATCTGCGGCACCATGATGCGGAAGAACACCTGGACACCGCTCATGCCGTAGGCCGCGCCCGCCTCTGCCTGGCCCTTGGGGATGCCGAGGAAGGCACCGCGGAAGGTTTCCGACAGGTACGCGCCAAAGATGAAACCCAGCGTGCCGATGCCGGCGACCAGGGGGTTGAGGTCAATATAGTCGTCATAGCCGAGCAGCGGCGCCACTCGGTTGAGGATGTCCTGACCGCCATAGAAGATCAGCAGGATCAGGACCAGGTCAGGGATGCCACGGATCACCGTGGAGTACAGATCCCCCAGCCAGGCCAACCAGCGCACCGGCGACAAACGCAGCGCCACGCCGATCAGGCCGAGGACGATGGCCAGGGCCATCGACGACAAGGCGAGCTGTAGCGTCAGCCACGCCCCGTCGAGGATGACTGCCCCATAGCCTTTCAACATGATTCGGATTCCTCAGGGCTTGGGAATGAAAAATGGTGCAAACCTCAGAGATTCTGCTGTTTGCACCATTGCACAGGTGAAACTCGATGGTTACTTCGAGTCTGGACCGTAGATATCGAAGTTGAAGTACTTCTTCTCGATCTCTTTGTATTTGCCGTTGGCGCGGATCGCGTCGATGGCGGCGTTGATGCGCTCGGCATTTTCCTTATCGCCCTTGCGCACGGCGATACCTACGCCATCACCGAAGTACTTGGTGTCGGTGAAGGCCGGACCGACGAAGGCAAAGCCCTTGCCGGCATCGGTCTTCAGGAAGCCGTCCTCGAGCAGGGTGGCGTCGGCCACGGTGCCGTCCAGGCGACCGGCGGCGACGTCCAGGTAGATTTCGTTCTGGGTACCGTAGGGCACCACTGTGGCGCCTTGCGGGGCCAGGACTTCCTTGGCGAAACGGTCGTGGATCGAACCGCGCTGCACGCCGATCTTCTTGCCCTTGAGCTCAGCCAGGCTGTCGCTGACGGCGGTGCCTTCTTTCATCACCAGGCGCGCCGGAGTCAGGTAGTAGCGCTTGGTGAAGTCGACCGACTTCTTACGGTCGTCGGTGATCGACATGGACGACAGGATGGCGTCGATCTTGCGCACTTTCAGCGCCGGGATCAGGCCATCGAACTCCTGCTCGACCCAGGTACATTTGGCTTTCATCTGTTCGCACAGGGCGTTGCCGATGTCGTAGTCGAAGCCGGCGAGGCTGCCATCGGGCTGCTTGAAGGCGAAGGGTGGGTAGGCGGCCTCGATACCGATCTTCAACGGCTTCTCATCGGCCTGCGATACCAGGGAAAACACGGAAAGCGCCAGGGCGCCAAGCAGTGCGAGCTTCTTCATCAGGTAACTCCATCGGTACGGGGCAATACAAGGCAGTTGTAACGGCTGCCCGATATGCGAATGGGTACAGCGCGAGCCGCGCAGGTTTCGACCAAGGTCGCAGACCACGAGCGAGTGAGTGGCATTCTAGCGACAGCCCGGTGGTCGATATTTCTTCAAAGCGACAACTAATTACAGAAGCGCCAGGAACCGCGGCGGGCGATATTGACAGCTCCTGCGAGATATGCAAGAGCAAAAGAGAAATAACCCATACCCAAAGCAATAAGCGGGCCCATTATTGGCAAAGCCTTGTATTCCGGCAAGCGCAGCGTGCGACCCTGCACGAAATGCCCGCAGAATGCACCCATTTGGCACTCAGATGTTTCCACAAGCCCCGCATTTGGGCGAAATCGGTGACAGCGACGGTTACCGATGAATGTCGGAGTAACAGTTTTTACCAGTAAAGCAAAAACCCCGCCGGGTGTCGGCGGGGCTTTGTCATGGGCTCAGGCCCACCAGGACTGCTACGCAGCCCCACGACGCTCAGGCCGAAGCCAGGCTCATCGCCTTGTGGGTGTCGATCAGGTGCTGCACCACCCCTGGATCGGCGAGGGTGGAGATATCGCCCAGCGCGTCGTACTCGCCAGTGGCAATCTTACGCAGTATGCGGCGCATGATCTTGCCCGAACGGGTCTTCGGCAGCCCCGGCGCCCACTGGATCACGTCCGGCGAAGCGATCGGGCCGATCTCCTTGCGCACCCAGTTCTTCAGCTCAAGGCGCAATTGCTCGTTCGACTCCTCGCCGGCGTTCAGGGTTACGTAGACATAGATGCCCTGCCCCTTGATGTCGTGCGGCACGCCCACCACCGCCGCCTCGGCGACCTTCGGATGCGCCACCATCGCGCTCTCGATCTCGGCGGTGCCCATGCGGTGACCGGAAACATTGAGCACGTCATCCACGCGACCGGTGATCCAGTAGTAGCCATCCTCGTCGCGACGGGCGCCGTCACCAGTGAAGTACATGCCGCGGAAAGTCTTGAAGTAGGTGTCGACGAAACGGTCGTGGTCGCCGTACAGCGAACGCGACTGGCCCGGCCAGGAATCGAGGATCACCAGGTTGCCCTCGGCGGCGCCGTCGATCAGGTTGCCCAGGTTGTCCACCAGCGCCGGCACCACGCCGAAGAACGGGCGGGTCGCCGAACCCGGCTTGAGCCCCGTTGCACCTGGCAACGGACTGATGAGAATGCCGCCGGTCTCGGTCTGCCACCAGGTATCGACGATCGGGCAACGTTCCTTGCCAACGGTTTTGTAGTACCAGTTCCAGGCTTCGGGGTTGATCGGCTCGCCCACCGAACCCAGCAGACGCAGGCTGGAGCCATCGGCACCGGCGACCGCCGCCTCGCCCTCGGCCATCATGGCGCGGATGGCGGTCGGCGCGGTGTAGAGGATGTTGACCTTGTGCTTGTCGACGATCTTCGACACGCGGGTGATGTCCGGGTAGTTCGGCACGCCTTCGAACAGCAGCGTGGTCGCGCCATTGGCCAGCGGGCCATAGACGATGTAGCTGTGGCCGGTGACCCAACCCACGTCGGCGGTGCACCAGTACACTTCGCCCGGACGGTAGTCGAACACGCGCTCGTGGGTCAGCGCGGCATACACTAGGTAGCCACCGGTGGTGTGCAGCACCCCCTTGGGCTTGCCGGTGGAGCCGGAGGTATAGAGGATGAACAACGCCTCCTCGGCACCCATTTCTTTCGGCGCACAGTGGCTGGAGGCGACCTTCATCAGGTCTTCGTACCAGATGTCGCGGTGCTGGTGCCAGGCGATGTCGCCACCGGTGCGCTTGCACACGATGATCTTTTGCACGCTGCTGGTTTCAGGGTTGGTCAGGGCCAGGTCGACGTTGGCCTTGAGCGGGGTACGGCGGCCACCACGCAGGCCTTCGTCGGCGGTGATCACCACCTTGGACTTGCAGTCGATGATGCGGCCGGCCAGCGCCTCGGGCGAGAAGCCGCCGAACACCACCGAGTGGATCGCGCCGATGCGGGCACAGGCCAGCATGGCGACCACGGCCTCGGGGATCATCGGCATATAGATGGTGACCACGTCGCCCCGATGCACGTCCTGGCCACGCAGGGCGTTGGCGAACTTGCAGACCTGCTCGTGGAGCTCACGGTAGGTGATGTTGCGATGCTCGGAAGGGTCGTCGCCTTCCCAGATGATCGCCAGCTGGTCGCCGCGCTCTTCGAGGTGACGGTCCAGGCAGTTGTAGGAGACGTTCAGAGTGCCGTCGGCAAACCATTTGATATCGACATGGTGATCGTCGAACGAGGTCTGCTTGACCTTGGTGAAGGGCTTGATCCAGTCCAGACGCTGGGCCTGCTCGCGCCAGAAGCCGTCCGGGTTGATCACCGATTGCTGGTACATGGCCTTGTAGGTGGCCTCGTCGGTCAGGGTACTGGCCGCAACCTCGGGACGAACGGGATACAGTGGAGCCGCACTCATCTGTGTTACCTCGGTGTAATAGTTGTTTTTGTATGGAAGCGTTTGTAACTGTACCAGAGCGACAAAGACCATTCGACGTTGGTAGTAACGCGACGGACCGGCAATCCACGAATGTGCAGCGACCGCTCTAGCGCGTGGCATCCAGCAATCGCAGGCGGGAAAAGGCAGCCCATTGCCAGTGATTGTTACAGATTCTGTCAAAAGACTTTATCAAAACCCGCTCTGTTTCAGCCCCGACCACCCTCCTAGAATTCACCTCGCCAGCAACGGCAACGCGATTAACTTGGAAACAGCCCCCACGAAGGCAACGTTAATCCGCACCTCATCCCGATAGTTGAAACTTAGTTGCACTCGCGGCGCCACAAGCGCCGCGCGCCCCCTCACGACCTTAGACAGGTAAATTGAAAATGAAAGCTTTACTGGTATTGGTACTTGGCGGTTTTTGCGGCGCGGCACTGGCCGGCGAAGCAAAAGATGTCGAGCAGATTCCGGTTGAACAGTACAGTTATTCGCAGCACCTGGACATCGCCCGCGTCATCTCCATGAGCGAAGTGCCGAACGTCTGCGAAGTGGTGCCTGCGCGCATGACCTACGAGGACTCCCAGGGCCAGAAGCACATTCTCGAATACCGCGTGATGGGCAACGGTTGTTCCAACGGCTGAGGCCATAGGCTTATCGCGGGGCAAGCCCCTCCCACCACCTTTGCATTCGTGGGAGCGGGCTTGCCCCGCGATCAATTTAGGCCTCGATAAACTTCCAGATTACTCCACCGACTTGTTCAGCGAATAATCTCGCAACTTGTTGGCAATGGTCGTATGGGAAACGCCCAATCTTTTTCCCAGCGCCCGACTACTTGGAAACTCACTCATCAAACTTTCCAATACCGCCCTTTCAAACCGCCCGACAATCTGCGAAAGATCGCCATCCAGGGAAAACTCGCCCAACGGTTGACGCGCGCCATAATCCGGCAAGCGAATATGTTCGCTCTTCACCACCCCGCCTTCGCATAGTGACACCGCCTGGAACAACACGTTTTCCAACTGCCGCACATTGCCCGGCCAATGATACTGGCCGAGTTTCTCCATAGCCGGCGGCGCCAGGCGCGGCAGCGGGCAACCGATCTGCCGGCTGGCCTGGTCGAGGAAATGCTGCACCAGCCCTTCCAGGCCGTCCATGCATTCGCGCAGCGGCGGGATGTGCAGCGACAGCACGTTGAGGCGGTGGTAGAGGTCCTGGCGGAATTCGCCGCGGGCGCACAGCTCGGACAGATCGACCTGGGTCGCGCAGATCACCCGCACATCCAGGTACACCTCCTCGTCGCTGCCGACCCGGCGGAAACAGCCATCCTGCAGGAAGCGCAGCAACTTGACCTGCAAGCGCGGACTCATCTCCCCCACTCCGTCGAGGAACAACGTGCCGCCGGCCGTCAACTCCAGCAGCCCCAGCTTGCCCTCGGCCCGCGCCCCCTCGAACGCCCCCGGCCCATAGCCGAACAGCTCGGTCTCGGCCATCGACTCGGGCAGGCCGGCGCAGTTGAGCGCCATCAGCGGCGCCTGGCCACGCGGGCTGGCCAGGTGACAGGCCCGCGCCAGCAGCTCCTTGCCGGTACCGGTCTCGCCCTCGATCAGCAACGGTGCATCCAACGGCGCCATGCGCCGCGCCTCGCGCACCACGGCAGCCATAACCCGTGAGCTCTGGAAAATGCTGTCGAAACCCCGCAACTCCTGCTTGCGCACGTTGTAGATGCGCTCACCGATACGGTCCGCGCGGTGCAAGGTGATTACCGCGCCGGCCAGGGCTTCACTGTCGTCATGCTCGGACTGCAGCGGTGCGATATCGGCCAGGAACACATCGCCCTTGACCTTGATCCGCAGGCCGTTGATCCGCGACTTGTTGGCCCGTATCAGCTCCGGCAGGTCGAAGTCCTCGACATAACGCGACAGCGGAATGCCCGGCACTTCGTCCACCCGAACGCCAAGCAGCTGTGCCGCGCCGCGGTTAGCGGCAACGATGCTGCCGCCCATGTCGATCGACAGCACCGGGAAGTCCAACGCCCCCAGCAGCGCATTGAGCTCCATGTGCCGGCGCTCGCTGGGCATCAGGCCGACGCGCTTGACCCCGAACACCCCGGCGATCGACTCGAACTTGGGCCGCAGGGCCTGGAACTGCAGGTTGATCAGGTTCGGGCAGTGTAGGTAGATGGCGTTGCCATGGTCCCCCCCCACTTCGCCGCGCAGGACGTTGATACCGTACTCCACCAACAGGTTGAGAATGTCCCGCAGGATGCCGATGCGGTTCTGGCAATGCACTTTGATGCGCATGAAGGCTCTCTAAGCGGCCGAGTTTTTGCTCGCGCCGTGGAAAAGTCGTAAAGATAAGCTGACAGAAATAGTCATCTGCCCAGCTCGATGTCCGTGATTTTCCGGGATGACGCTGATTTTGTAAAATTATCGTTACGCACAGAAGATAAACGGCGGCGCAGCATGGGCCCTCACCCCGGTGCAAAACCTCGTTTGTAGGGATATTCCTAAGGCATGTCCTGAACATAACAAGAACGCCCTCACCAGGAGAGCCACATGAAACAGACGCAATACGTGGCACGCGAGCCCGATGCGCATGGCTTTATCGACTACCCGCAGCAAGAGCATGCGGTGTGGAACACCCTGATCACTCGTCAGCTGAAAGTGATCGAAGGCCGGGCATGCCAGGAGTACTTGGACGGCATCGACCAGCTCAAGCTGCCCCATGACCGCATCCCGCAGCTGGGCGAAGTCAACAAGGTGCTCGGTGCCACCACCGGCTGGCAGGTCGCCCGCGTCCCTGCGCTGATTCCCTTCCAGACCTTCTTCGAACTGCTTGCCAGCAAGCGCTTCCCGGTCGCCACCTTCATCCGCACCCCGGAAGAGCTGGACTACCTGCAGGAGCCCGACATCTTCCACGAGATCTTTGGCCACTGCCCGCTGCTGACCAACCCGTTCTTCGCCGAATTCACCCACACCTATGGCAAGCTCGGCCTGGCCGCGACCAAGGAACAGCGCGTCTACCTGGCGCGCCTGTACTGGATGACCATCGAGTTCGGCCTGATGGAGACAGCGCAAGGCCGCAAGATCTACGGCGGCGGCATCCTCTCCTCGCCGAAAGAGACGGTCTACAGCCTGTCCAGCGAACCGGAGCACCAGGCCTTCGACCCGATCGAAGCCATGCGCACGCCCTACCGCATCGATATCCTGCAACCCCTGTACTTCGTCCTGCCGAACATGAAGCGCCTGTTCGACCTGGCCCACGAAGACATCATGGCCATGGTCCACCAGGCCATGCAGCTGGGCCTGCACGCACCGAAGTTTCCACCCAAGGTCGCTGCCTGAGCGACCCTGTCGATAACAACTCAAACCGGAAAACACCCATGAATGCCTTGAACCAAGCCCACTGCGAAGCCTGCCGCGCCGATGCGCCGAAAGTCACCGACGAGGAGCTGGCGGAACTGATCCGACTGATCCCGGACTGGAACATCGAAACCCGCGACGGCCACATGGAGCTCGAGCGCGTGTTCCTGTTCAAGAACTTCAAGCACGCCCTGGCCTTCACCAACGCCATCGGCGAGATCGCCGAAGCCGAAGGCCACCACCCGGGCCTGCTGACCGAGTGGGGCAAGGTCACCGTGACCTGGTGGAGCCACTCGATCAAAGGCCTGCACCGCAACGACTTCATCATGTGCGCGCGCACCGACGAGGTCGCCAAAACTGCTGAAGGGCGCAAGTGATGCACTTCGCCGCCATCGCTCGGGTCCCTGGCGACCCGATCCTGGGGCTGATGGAAGCCTACGCCCGCGACGGCAACCCGGCCAAGTTCGACCTGGGTGTCGGCGTGTTCAAGGACGCCCAGGGGCTGACGCCGATTCCGGCTGCGGTCAAGCAGGCTGAGCAACGCCTGGTCGAGCGGCAAGCCACCAAGAGCTATGTTGGCGGTCATGGCGATGCAGCGTTTGGACGCCTGGTGAGCGAGCTGGTGCTGGGCAGCGATTCCACGCTGTTCAAAAGCCAGCGCGCCGGCGCCACCCAGACCCCTGGCGGCACGGGTGCCCTGCGCCTGGCGGCGGAGTTCATCGCCCATTGCCTGCCGGGGCGCGGTATCTGGTTGAGCGATCCGACCTGGCCGATCCACGAGACGATCTTCGCCGGCGCCGGGCTCAAGGTGTCGCACTACCCCTACGTGGGCGCGGACAACCGCCTGAACGTCGACGGCATGCTCGCCGCACTGGAGCGGGCACCGCAAGGCGACGTGGTGTTGCTGCACGCCTGCTGCCACAACCCCACCGGTTTCGACCTGGGTCAGGACGACTGGCGCGCAGTGCTCGACATCGTCAAGCGGCGCAACCTGCTGCCTTTGATCGACTTTGCCTACCAAGGCTTCGGTGACGGCCTGGAAGAGGACGCCTGGGCAGTGCGTCTGTTCGCCGCCGAACTGCCGGAACTGCTGATTACCAGCTCCTGCTCGAAGAACTTCGGCCTGTACCGCGATCGCACCGGCGCCCTGCTGGTGTGCAGCCATGACGCCGAGAAACTGCAAGATGTGCGCAGCCAGCTGGCGTTCATTGCGCGCAACCTGTGGTCGACGCCGCCAGACCATGGCGCGGCGGTGGTTGCCGAGATTCTCGGCGACCCGGCACTCAAGGCATTGTGGACCGAGGAAGTGAACGTCATGCGCCAGCGCATCGCCGAGCTTCGAGTAGGCCTGGTGCAAGCGCTGGAGCCCCATGGCCTGGCCGAGCGCTTCGCGCATATCGCCGCGCAACGTGGAATGTTCTCCTACACCGGCCTGAACCCGGAGCAAGTGCGCCTGCTGCGTGAACGGCACAGCGTGTACATGGTCGGCACCGGCCGGGCGAACATCGCCGGAGCGGACGCCAAGCGCCTGGAACAGCTGGCAGCGGCCATCGCCGACGTCTGCCGCTGAAACCTAGCCGATGTCGCGTGGAAGCGGGCGTACCCCGCGATAGCAATATCGCGGGGTACCACGCCTCTCCCACCTCCTTGTCCGATAGCCGCCCGCTAAAATCGACCAGCGCCCGGCAAAAATCTCAAACTGTCATCCAGACTGCTGTATCCTGCCCCAGCTTTTCGAAGCCTCACTTGCGCCCTGCGCTGCCTTTTCACTCACACTTGCGAGGAACGACGAGATGCATGAAATCCCGAATCTTCCCTTCCCAAGCCTGAACCCCGAAGAGCAATCCGTTGCCGCCCACGCCGAACCGACGCCCGCCGTCGAGCAGGATGGTGACGATCAATCCAGCGCCGACCAGGAATAGCCGCGCATCCCCCCCGACTGTGTGAAAACGGCTGACCTGCGGGCTATCCCCGTCATCACGTTTTCACACCGTCCAGAACCTCTGCCACCGAAGGCCCTCATGCCCGACTCACCGCGCCCCCTTGCGGTCACCCTGCAAGTCGTTTCCATCGTCCTGTTCACCTTCATCGGCTACCTGAATATCGGCATACCCTTGGCCGTGCTGCCCGGTTACGTGCATAACGACCTGGGCTTCAGCGCCGTGGTCGCGGGCCTGGTGATCAGCGTGCAGTACCTGGCCACCCTGCTCAGCCGCCCTACCGCCAGCCGCATCATCGACAACCTCGGCAGCAAGAAGGCGGTCATGTATGGCCTGTTCGGCTGCGGCCTGAGCGGCGTATTCATGCTGGCCTGCAGCTTCCTCACCCACCTGCCCTGGCTGAGCCTGGCCTGCCTGTTCATCGGCCGCCTGGTGCTGGGCAGCGCCGAGAGCCTGGTGGGGTCGGGGTCGATCGGCTGGGGGATCGGCCGGGTCGGCTCGCAGAATACCGCCAAGGTGATTTCCTGGAACGGCATCGCCAGCTATGGCGCACTGGCCATCGGCGCGCCGCTGGGCGTGGTGATGGTCAAGCAGCTCGGACTGTGGAGCATGGGCGCGAGTATCATCCTTCTGGGCATCATCGGCCTTCTGCTGGCCTGGCCCAAGCGCGCCGCGCCGGTAGTCGCTGGCGTACGCCTGCCGTTCCTGCGGGTGCTGGGCAAAGTCTTCCCGCATGGCTCGGGGCTGGCCTTGGGCTCGATCGGTTTCGGCACCATCGCCACCTTCATCACCCTGTACTACGCCAGCCGTGACTGGCCCGACGCGGCGCTGACCCTGAGTCTGTTCGGCGCCAGCTTCATTTGCGCGCGATTGCTGTTCGGCAACCAGATCAACCGGATCGGCGGTTTTCGCGTAGCGATCGCCTGCCTTTCGGTGGAGATGCTCGGGCTGCTGATGCTCTGGCTGGCGCCGACGCCAGGGCTGGCCCTGGCGGGCGCGGCGCTGAGCGGCTTCGGTTTCTCGCTGGTGTTCCCAGCACTGGGCGTGGAGGCGGTCAACCAGATATCGGCGGCCAACCGCGGCGCGGCGGTGGGGGCCTACTCGCTGTTCATCGACCTGTCGCTGGGCATCACCGGACCGTTGGTGGGCGCCGTGGCGGCTGGCTTCGGCTTTGCCTCGATGTTCCTGTTCGCGGCGGCGGCGGCGGGTTGCGGGCTGGTGCTGAGCCTGTACCTGTATCGCCAGGCGCGGCGGATGCGCCAAAGTGCACATCAATCCTGATTCGGCTGTAGCCCCACCGGCCTCATCGCCGGCAAGCCGGCTCCCACAGGGTTAGCGCATGGCTCGGGCTTATGCGATCAGAGTGGGAGCCGGCTTGCCGGCGATTGGGCCGCATAGCGGCCCCGACAAAATCACTAGCGCTGCGCGAACTGCAGCACTACCTCAAGCGGGTGGCGCAGCTGCTTCTCGGTCATGCGCTTGACCTGACTGCGGCACGAGTAACCGGTCGCCAGGGCTTCCCCTTGCTTGTCCAGCTTGGTCGCCCAGGACTGCTCGAAGATGGTCTTAGAAGCCTCCTGGTTACGCGACTCATGCCCGTAAGTGCCGGACATGCCGCAGCAGCCGGTGGCCTCGGTCACCAGCTTCAGGCCCAGGCGCGCGAATACCTGCTCCCACTGCTTGGTACTGGCCGGCACATTGGTCTTCTCGGTGCAATGGGCCATCAGGCGGAAGCTGTCGGCCTTGGCCGGCACCTGTTCGGGCAGCACGTTCATCAGCCACTCCTGGGGTAGCAGCACCGACGGGCACTCCACGCCATCGACCTTCTGGTATTCCTGGCGGTAGACCAGGGTCATCGCCGGATCCAGCCCCACCAGCGGCACGCCGCAGTCGGCCAGGGCCTTGAGCTGAGTGGCGTTACGCACAGCCGCCTTGGCGAAGGCACCGAGGAAACCCTGCACATGCAGCGGCTTGCCGTTGGCGCTGTAGGGCGCGAGGAACACCTTGTGCCCCAGGCGATGGGCCAGCTCGATGAACGAGGCCAGCAGTGGCGTCTCGAAATAACGGGTGAAGGCGTCCTGCACCAGCACGATACTGCGCTCGCGCTGGGCCGGGGTCAGCTCACGGAGCGCGGGCACGCTGGCGACCTGAACCCGGCAACGGGTCAGAGTAGCCTGGAAGTTGAAACGACTGATCAGCGGGCTGTCGACCATGCCGACCTTTTCCGCCAGCAGCCTGCTCACCCACTTCGAGCCCATCACCGCGTTGTACAGGCCCGGCGCATGGGCCAGGTACGGGATGGTGAACTCCAGCGAACCGATCAGGTAGTCGCGCAGCGGACGCTGGTAGCGACCGTGGTACAGCTCGAGGAAACGCGAACGGAAGTCCGGCACGTTGACCTTGATCGGGCACTGCCCCGCGCAGGATTTGCACGCCAGGCAGCCAGCCATGGCGTCGTACACCTCGTGGGAGAAGTCTTCCTGGCCCTGCTGGCGCGCACGGCTGTTGCGCAGCCGTGCAGGCAGCCCCTTGAACCAGGAGGCCCTGCGCTGGGCGGCGGCAAGCACATCGATGTTCGCCTCGCCCTGCAGGCGTAGCCACTCGCGGATCAGCGAGGCACGACCCTTGGGCGAATGCTGGCGTTCGCGGGTAGCTTTCCACGACGGGCACATGGCGTCGTTGGGGTCGTAGTTGTAGCAGGCACCGTTGCCGTTGCAATGCACGGCACTGCCGAAACTCTGCCAGACGCGCTCGTCGATGCTGCGATCCAGATCACCGCGCAGCGTCACGCCGTCTACCGGGGTCAGGCCTTCAGCGCTGTCGGGTGGGGTGCAGATCTTCCCGGGGTTGAGCTGGTTGTGCGGATCGAACGCGCCCTTGAGGCGCTGCAGCGCCGGGTACAGCTCGCCGAAGTACTCCGGTACATACTCCGAGCGCAGGCCCTTGCCATGCTCGCCCCACAGCAGGCCGCCATAGCTTTTGGTCAGCGCCGCCACGGCATCGGAGATCGGCTTGACCAGCGCGGCCTGGGCCGGGTCTTTCATGTCCAGCGCCGGGCGCACGTGCAGCACACCGGCATCGACATGGCCGAACATGCCGTAGGCCAGGCCATAGCCATCGAGCAGCGCACGGAAGTCGGCAATGTAATCGGCCAACTGCTCCGGCGGAACCGCGGTGTCCTCGACGAACGGCTGCGGGCGCACTTCGCCCTCGACGTTGCCCAGCAGCCCCACCGAGCGCTTGCGCATCACATAGACGCGGGTCACCGCTTCGGCGCCTTCGGCCAGGGTGTGGCCCAGGCGCTCGACACCCTTGTCGGCCTGCAGGTGCGCGACGAAGGCCTGGACCCGGACATTGACCTCGTCCGGTTCGTCACCGCAGAACTCCACCAGGTTGATACCCAGCGTCGGGCGCTCGGGGTCTGCCGGGAAGTATTCGGCGACGCTGTGCCAGACGATGTCCTTCATCGCCAGCATCAGCACCTTGGAATCAACGGTCTCGATCGACAGCGGCTTGTGCGCCATCAGCGCATTGGCGTCGCGCAGGGCGTCCATGAAGCTGGTGTAGCGTACGTTGACCAGCACCGCGTACTTGGGGATCGGCAGCACATTGAGCTTGGCTTCGACCACATAACCCAGCGAGCCCTCGGCCCCGCACAGCACGCTGTTGAGGTTGAAGCGGCCCTGATCGTCGCGCAGGTGCGCCAGGTCGTAACCGGTCAGGCAGCGGTTGAGCTTGGGGAAGGTGCTCTCGATCAGCTCGCCCTGGGTTTCCTGGATCTCACGGGCCATGCGGTACACCTCGCCGACCCGGCCTGGAGCGGCGCAGGCCTGCTCCAGCGCCACATCGTCGATCGGCAGGCTGTGCAGGCGCTCGCCGCCGAGCAGCACGCTGTGCAATTCGAGCACGTGGTCGCGGGTCTTGCCGTAGGTGCAGCTACCCTGGCCACTGGCGTCGGTGTTGATCATGCCGCCGACGGTGGCGCGGTTGGAGGTGGACAGCTCTGGGGCGAAGAACAGCCCGTGGGGCTTGAGCGCGGCATTCAGCTGGTCCTTGACCACACCCGCCTGGACGCGCACCCAGCGCTGTTCGACGTTGATTTCGAGGATGGTGTTCATATGCCGCGACAGGTCGACGACGATACCGTCGGTCAGCGACTGGCCGTTGGTGCCGGTACCGCCGCCACGCGGGGTCAGCTTGATGTCACGAAAACGCGGCTCGGCCATCAGCGTGGCGACCCGCGCCACGTCGTCGGCGTCCAGCGGGAACACCGCCGCCTGGGGCAGGCGCTGGTAGATCGAGTTGTCGGTGGCCAGCACGGTGCGGGTGCCGTAGTCGGCACTGATCTGGCCACGGAAGCCGCTGTTCTTCAGGGCGTCGAGGAAATCGGGGTATTGGGCGGCGGGCGCGCGGGGCGGCAGCAGGGCGATCATCGAAGGATGCCTCTTTGATATCGGCTAATTCACGGAAATCTTGTCGCTCCGGCATGAATGGCTCATGGGAGGATTTCGAATGCGCCAATGTTCCTGTAGTTTCGCGCCAGGGGCAAACGGATATTCCTGCCGCTATCGATGAGCTTTATGAATGAATTACCGCCACCTCACACCTTCGATGTCGCTCCTGCTGGCTTTCGAGGCCGCCGCGCGGCATGAAAGCTATACCCGCGCCGCCGCTGAACTGTCATTGACTCAGAGCGCGGTTAGCCGGCAGGTGCAGGCACTGGAGCAGCAATTGGGGCTCACCCTGTTTCGCCGCGAGGGGCGTCAGGTGCAACTGACTGATGTCGGCCGCCTCTACCAGCGCGAACTCAGCGAAGCCCTCGGGCGCATCCGCAGCGCCACCCTGCAGGCCCTGGCCTATCAGTCCGGTGTCGGCACCCTGCGCCTGGCAACGCTGCCTACCTTCGGCTCGAAATGGCTGCTGCCGCGCCTGCATGCCTTCTACGGCGCCCACCCTGGCATGCTGGTACACATTCATTCACGTATCGAAGCCATCAACTTCGACACCAGCGAGATCGACGCGGCCATCGGCGTTGCCAGCCACGACCTGCCCGGGCTGATCTGCCATCGCCTGCATGCCGAGGAACTGGTGGTGATCCTGCCGCCCGAAGCCAATGCGGACGTGCATTGGAACCCGCAAAGGATCAGCGAGGAAGTACTGCTCAACGTCGCCAACAACCCCCATGCCTGGGGCGAGTGGTTTTCCCACCATGCCCTGCCCCACCGGGCGATGCGCCTTGGGCCAAGTTTCGAGCTGACCTCGCATTTGATCCAGGCGGTTCGGGCAGGCATAGGCATTGGCTTGGTGCCCAGGATCCTGGTGCAGGAGGAACTGGCCAGCGGCGAACTGTTCAGCCCGGGCACACCGTTTGCCAGCCAGCGCAGCTACTACCTGATCTATCCGCCCAGGAACGAGGCATTGCCATCGTTGCGAGCGTTTCGTGGCTGGTTGCTCGAACAGATCTGAGACCGGTACAGGCAACAAAAAACCCGATGCCGGTTACCCGGCATCGGGTTTTTTGTTGGTGCGCCTCAGCGCTTACTTGGCGATGCTGCCTGCAGCGCCATTGGCCTGGGAGCCGCGCTTGCTCTTGAGCTGATAGGCCACATACATCACCACCAGCCACACCGGCATCGCGTACACCGATACCTGGATGCCCGGAATCTGCAGCATGATGCCCAGGATCAGCACCACGAACGCCAGCACCAGGTAGTTGCCATACGGGTACCACAGCGCCTTGAACAGCGGCTTCTGGCCGGTGCGGTCAAGGTGCTGGCGGAACTTCAGGTGCGAGTAGCTGATCATCGCCCAGTTGATCACCAGGGTCGCCACCACCAGCGACATCAGCAGCTCCAGGGCATTCTGCGGCATCAGGTAGTTGAGCAACACCGCGATCAGGGTCACGGCTGCCGAGACCAGGATCGAACGCACCGGTACGCCGCGACGGTCGACCTTGGCCAGCGCCGCCGGCGCATCACCTTGCTCGGCCATGCCCAGCAGCATGCGGGCGTTGCAGTAGGTGCCGCTGTTGTACACCGACAGTGCCGCGGTCAGGACCACGAAGTTCAGCAGGTGCGCGGCCACGTCGCTGCCCAGCAGCGAGAACACCTGAACGAACGGGCTGCTGCCATAGCTGCCGCCGGAGGCGTCGATGCTCGCCACCAGGTTGTCCCATGGGGTCAGCGACAGCAGCACCACCAGGGCGCCGACATAGAAGATCAGGATGCGGTAGATGACCTGGTTGATCGCCTTGGGGATCACGGTCTTCGGCTTGTCGGCCTCGGCAGCGGTGAAACCGAGCATCTCCAGGCCACCGAAGGAGAACATGATGAACGCCAACGCCATCACCAGGCCGCTGACACCGTGCGGGAAGAAACCACCATGGGCCCACAGGTTGGTCACCGAGGCTTCAGGACCGCCGCTGCCGCTGGTCAGCAGGTAGGCACCCAGGCCGATCATGCTGACGATGGCCACCACCTTGATGATGGCGAACCAGAATTCGGCTTCGCCGAAGAACTTCACGTTCATCAGGTTGATCGCGTTGATCAGCAGGAAGAACGCCGCCGCCGTGACCCAGGTCGGGATCTCCGGCCACCAGTAATGGACGTACTTGCCCACCGCCGACAGTTCCGACATGCCCACCAGGATGTACAGCACCCAGCAGTTCCAGCCCGACAGGAAGCCGGCGAAACCGCCCCAGTACTTGTGCGCGAAATGGCTGAAGGAGCCGGCCACCGGCTCTTCGACGATCATCTCGCCGAGCTGGCGCATGATCATGAAGGCGATGAAGCCGCAGATCGCATAGCCGAGGATCATCGACGGACCGGCGGACTTCATCACGCCGGCCGAGCCCAGGAACAAGCCGGTGCCGATGGCGCCGCCCAGGGCGATCAATTGGATATGGCGGTTCTTCAAGCCACGCTTGAGTTCGCCGGACTGTGAGTTATGTCCACTCATGAACGAAGTCACCTGCTTGTTTTTATCTGTGACGGAATCGGACCCACCGCACTCGTGGCGCAGCGGAATGGGCAAGGTGGTTACCTTGGATACTTGTGACGGGGAGTCGCACCTGGCCTTGGTAGCCAAGGGCGGATCAACCGGGTGTCAGCAAGCGTGCGCGGTACGCAAGGGAGTCACAGGTAAAACGCGGCGCATTGTATACCCCTGCAAACGCGCAGGCGTCAACGCGTTGCATCGTTTCCTGTGGAAAAAACGCAGCGGTCCTGGGGTGAAGGCCTGAAAAGGCGGAGTGATCGGCGTGCATGGCGCCTCCATTTTGTTGTTTTAAGTGCCTGGCGATCCTGCCTGGCTCTGCACACGGCAATGGCGCTATCTCAGCGCTTGGGCAGAATTTTTGGAAGGGGGTGAAGGGCGGCGCGGGGGCTCTGGCATGGGGCTCTTGGAAGATTTTTGTTACAGATGAGCATTTAGCGGGATAATTCATCAAGAAACGTAAAACTTTCTTTACAAGACGGTTCGAAATCTTTCCAGCCGTCGGGAAAATTTTCGTACGCTCAAGTACTTGAGCCCATTTCACAGCCGCGATGCAGTGCGCAGTAGCGCCTTCCCGATGGGCACAAAAAAGCCAGCCCGAAGGCTGGCTCTTTCACTACCCGACCGAATCAGCCGCGCGGCTTGCCGCGACCACGGCCTGCCGGCTTATCGCCTTCAGGACGGGACGGACGCTTGCGCATCTCGCTCGGGCGCTCGGCTACCGTGCTGCCGCGGCCGCCCTTGCGCGGCGCTGCGTCTTCACGCGGCGCACGTGCCGGACGCTCGGCTTGGCCTTCAGCGGCAGGGCGCAGGGTGCGCACGCGCTCGCCACGCCCCAGCGGACGGGTCGACTTGCGCTGCAGGCGCTCGAGCTTGTCCTTGGCCTTGAGCTTCATTTCCGGCAGCGCCACCGGCTGCAGGCCAACTTCCGCGGCGAGAATATCGATCTCACCCTGGCTCATTTCGCGCCAGCGGCCCATCGGCAGGTCGGAGTTGAGGAACACCGGACCGAAACGCACGCGCTTCAGGCGGCTGACCACTACGCCCTGGGATTCCCACAGGCGACGCACTTCACGGTTGCGGCCTTCCATCACCACGCAGTGGTACCAGTGGTTGAAGCCTTCGCCACCCGGTGCCTTCTGGATATCGGTGAACTTGGCCGGGCCATCTTCAAGCACCACGCCGGCCTTGAGCCGGTCGACCATGTCGTCGTCGACTTCGCCACGCACACGCACTGCGTACTCGCGGTCCATTTCATAGGACGGGTGCATCAGGCGGTTGGCCAGCTCACCGTCGGTGGTGAACAGCAGCAGGCCGGTGGTGTTGATGTCCAGGCGGCCGATGTTGATCCAGCGCCCCTCTTTCGGCCGCGGCAGGCGGTCGAACACGGTCGGGCGGCCTTCCGGGTCGTCACGGGTGCAGATCTCGCCGTCGGGCTTGTTGTACATGATCACGCGGCGGGTCGCCTCGGCGGCCTCGACGCGCTTGATCAGCTTGCCGTCGACGGTGATGGCGTCGTGCAGGTCGACGCGCAGGCCGAGGGTGGCCTCGACGCCGTTGACCTTGATACGGCCCTGGCCGATCCAGGCCTCGACGTCACGGCGCGAGCCGACGCCGATGCGCGCCAGCACTTTCTGCAGCTTTTCGCCGGACGGCGGGGTAGGTTGTTGGTCTTGCAGGTCTTTGTCACTCATCTGGGCACCTCCCGGTGTAGTAGTGAAAGCGGGCGCGCATCATACGCGGTTCGGTAAGGGAACGCACTGGAGGGTAGAAGGTTTTTGCCGATCGCCCAGCAGATTCTGCCCAAAGGCACATATTGACGGTGCCGGCGTCCACAGAGCTGCGCTGTCAGGCCTTTGGTTCGTCCTCGGGCTCGATGGAAGCCTCATCGCGTAAATCATCGAAATCGATCTTGAGCCCTTCTTCCATCGCATCCAGCTCCACCAGCAGCGAGCGGAAGCTGGTCTCCTCCTTCGGCTCGATTTCCTCGCCCTCCTCGCCCAGGCTGGCATCGGCCAGGGCTTGCAGGTGAGCGGGCACCGGCGCCTCGTCGGGATCGACCTCGGGTTCCATCTCCAGCTCGCGCAGCTCGGCCAACGCCGGCAGCTCATCGAGGCTCTTGAGGTTGAAATGATCGAGGAATGCCTTGGTGGTGGCGAACATCGCCGGTCGCCCGGGCACCTCGCGGTAGCCGACGATGCGGATCCACTCGCGCTCCATGAGCGTCTTGATGATGTTGCTGTTGACCGCCACGCCGCGCACGTCCTCGATCTCGCCACGGGTGATGGGCTGGCGGTAGGCGATCAGCGCCATGGTTTCCAGCAGCGCGCGGGAGTAACGCTGCGGGCGCTCCTCCCACAGACGGCCGACCCAGGGTGCATAGTCTTCGCGGATCTGCAGGCGGTAGCCGGTGGCCACTTCCTTGAGCTCGAAGGCGCGGCCGTTGCAGGACTTGCCCAGCACCTCCAGGGCCTTCTTGAAAACGGCGGGGGCCGGGCGCTCGGCCTCCTCGAACAGCTCGTACAGACGCTCGAGGGATTGCGGCTTGCCCGAGGCGAGCAGGAAGGCCTCGATCAGCGACGCCAGTTCGCGGGGTTCGTTCAGGTTCATCGGTAGTCGTCAGGTCACTCTGCCCGGGCACGGACGTGGATCGGGGCGAAGGGCTCATTCTGCACCAGTTCGATCAAGGATTCCTTCACCAGCTCGAGAATCGCCATGAAGGTCACCACCACGCCAAGCTTGCCCTCCTCGCGGGTGAACAGTTCGACGAAGGGCACGAAGGCGCCGCCCTTGAGGCGGTCGAGCACTTCGCTCATGCGTTCGCGGGTCGACAGCACCTCGCGGGTGATCTGGTGGCTCTCGAACAGGTCGTTGCGGCGCATGACCTCGGCCATGGACAGCAGGATCTCTTCCAGCGCCACCTCCGGCAACAACTTGCGCACCTTGGCCTGCGGAGCCTCCAGGCGCGGCACGACGATTTCGCGCCCGACCCTGGGCAACTCGTCGATACCTTCGGCGGCGGCCTTGAACCGCTCGTACTCCTGCAGCCGGCGAATCAGTTCGGCGCGCGGGTCGCCCTCCTCCTCCTCGACCTCGCCGGAACGCGGCAGCAGCATGCGCGACTTGATCTCGGCGAGCATGGCGGCCATCACCAGGTACTCGGCCGCCAGCTCCAGGCGCACGCTCTTCATCAGCTCGACATAGCTCATGTACTGGCGAGTGATCTCGGCCACGGGGATGTCGAGAATGTCCACGTTCTGCTTGCGGATCAGGTACAGCAACAGGTCCAGCGGGCCTTCGAAGGCTTCGAGGAAGACTTCCAGGGCATCCGGCGGGATGTACAGGTCGACCGGCATCTCGGTCAGGGCTTCGCCGTAGACCAGGGCCAGTTGCAGCTGGAACGGCGTCTGCGCCTCTGTGGCCGGCGCCTCGGGGGCTTGTACCTGGCTCACGCGTTGACCAGGAACGGTGTCGGATCCCCGCAGCCTTCACGGATAAGCTCGGGCTCGTCACCGGACAGGTCGATCACGGTCGAGGCCTTCAGGTCGCCGAAACCGCCGTCGATGATCAGATCGACATGGTGCTCCAGGCGCTGGCGGATCTCGTAGGGGTCGGTCATCGGCTCGTCGTCGCCCGGCAGGATGAGGCTGACGCTCATCAGCGGTTCGCCAAGCTCTTCGAGCAAGGCCAGGACGATGGGGTTGGACGGCACGCGCAGGCCAATGGTGCGGCGCTTGTCGTGCATCAGCAGGCGCGGCACCTCGCGGGTAGCGTTGAGGATGAAGGTGTACGGGCCCGGAATGTGGGCCTTGAGCAGGCGGAACGTCGCCGTGTCGATCTTGGCGAAGGTGCCCATCTCGGACAGGTCGCAGCACAGCAGGGTGAAGTTGTGGTGCTTGTCCAGCTGGCGCAGGCGGCGTACGCGCTCGATGGCACCTTTGTCACCGATCTGGCAGCCCATGGCATAGGCCGAGTCGGTCGGATAGACCACCACCCCACCCTTGCGGATGATCTCGACGGCCTGCTTGATCAGGCGCGCCTGCGGGTTCTCCGCATGAATCTGGAAAAATTGGCTCACGAAGTCGTCCTGTTCATACCGCCATAGGCTGTTCATGTCGGAATCGGCGCCACAGGGGTGGCAGGTCCTCAGGCAATGGCCGATAGGCACCGATCTCGCCCCAGGTGCCAGGGCCGTGGAAGTCGCTGCCGGCGCTTGCCAGCAGGCCGAACTCGCGGGTGAGGATCGACATCGTCCCCACCTGCTCGGGCGGCATCATCCCGTTGACCACTTCCAGTGCCTGCCCTCCAGCCTGAATATAGTCGGCAATCAGCCGTCTGCGCTTGCTGCGGGTCAGTTCGTAGTGCATGGGATGGGCCAGGCTCACCCACGCATTGGACTCACGCAGCGTCGCGACAGTTTCCTCAAGCGTCGGCCAGTGCAGCTTGACGTCACCCAGCTTGCCGGCGCCCAGCCACTTGCGGAACGCCTCACCGCGGTCCTTGACGAAGCCGGCGCGGACCATGAACTCGGCGAAATGCGGGCGCGCCGGGGCGTTGCCGCTGTCGCCCAGTTCCTGCTGCACGGCCCGCGCGCCGTCCAGCGCGCCGGGCATGCCCTTGGCCGCCAGCTTGCGGTCGATTTCCTCGGCGCGTAGCCAGCGACCACGGTGCAGGCTGGCGATGGCATCTAGCAACGGCGGCGCATCAAGGGGGAAGTCGTAGCCCAGCACATGAATGGTGGCGCCGCCCCAGGTGCATGAAAGCTCCACGCCGCTGATCCACTGCATGCCGTTGTCCAGGCACGCCTGGCGCGCCTCCGGCAGGCCTTCAAGGGTGTCATGGTCGGTGAGCGAAAGTGTGCGCACCCCGTGCTCATGGGCCCGGGCGACCAGTGCCGTGGGCGACAGGGCGCCATCGGAGGCCGTGCTGTGACAGTGCAGATCAACATTCATGGAGGAGCGCTTTCGCTGGAATCGATGTTTGTTATTATGCCGTCACATCCCGCTTCTGGCTGCCACTGTGAAACAATTCATCGATTTCATCCCGCTGCTGCTGTTCTTCATCGTCTACAAGCTTGACCCGCGCCCGGTCGAATTCGCCGGCCACGGCTTCGAGTTCGGCGGGATCTACAGCGCCACCGCCATGCTGATCGCCAGCTCCGTGGTGGTCTACGGCGCGCTGTTCCTGCGCCATGGCAAGCTGGAGAAAGGCCAGTTGCTGACCCTGGTCGCCTGCCTGGTGTTCGGTGGCCTGACCCTGGCCTTCCACAGCGAGACCTTCCTCAAGTGGAAGGCGCCCGTGGTCAACTGGCTGTTCGCCCTGGCGTTCGCCGGCAGCCACTTCATCGGTGACCGGGTGCTGATCAAACGCATCATGGGCCATGCCCTGACACTTCCAGAAACAGTGTGGAACCGCCTGAACCTGGCGTGGATCGCCTTCTTCCTCGTATGCGGCGCCGCCAACCTGTTCGTCGCCTTCACCTTCCAGGACATCTGGGTCGACTTCAAGGTATTCGGCAGCCTGGGCATGACCGTGCTGTTCCTGGTGGCCCAGGGTGTCTACCTGTCGCGCCACCTGCACGATGCCGACCCCTCCACCTCCAAACCCAAGGACTGACATGCTCTACGCCATCATCGCCAGCGACGTCGAAAACTCCCTGGAAAACCGCCTGGCCGCACGCCCCGCGCATATCGAACGCCTGCAGCAGCTCAAGGCCGAAGGCCGTGTGGTGCTCGCCGGCCCGCACCCGGCCATCGACAGCAACGACCCGGGCGCCGCCGGCTTCAGCGGCAGCCTGATCGTCGCCGAGTTCGACTCGCTGAGCGCCGCCCAGGCCTGGGCCGACGCCGATCCGTACATCGCCGCGGGCGTGTACGACCAGGTCGTGGTCAAGCCGTTCAAACAAGTCCTGCCGTAAACCCAAGGCTCCCGCAGGTTTTTCTTGCGGGAGCGGAATTGCCCCGCGATGTGCCCCCTGCCCCGCTCATAAATTCCGACGACTGGCCGACAACCTCCTGAATCGATACGAATCAGGAGTTCCAATGCGTCAAGGTCCGATGTCCCTGCTGCTTTGCCTGTTGCTGCTGTCCCCTTTCGCCGCGGCCGAACAGCCGCTGTCGCTGGAAGCCGGGGCGCGGATCACCGACTTGCAGCAGCGCCTGGAAGAGAGCGAGAAGCAGCGCACGGCGCTGACCCAGCAACTGCAGAATCAGGACAGCGAGCGCGAAAGCGCCCAGTTGACCCGCCTGCGCCAGGACAACCAACGCCTGAAGCTGACGATCAAGGAACTGCAGGCCGGTGCCAGCACCCCGCAACGCCTGCTGACCGACCAGCAGCAATGGTTCCTGATCGGCTCGGCCGTTGCACTGTTGTCGGTAGTCTGCGGTATCTTAGCCAGCGGCGGACACAGAAGACGCCGGCAATGGTTGAATTGAGTGAGAAATGAGCGAGCTGTTACTGATTGATGATGACCAGGAACTGTGCGAGCTGCTCGGCAGCTGGCTGACCCAGGAAGGGTTTGCGGTGCGCGCCTGCCACGATGGCCAAAGTGCGCGCCAGGCCTTGGCCACCCACGCCCCGGCGGCGGTGGTGCTGGATGTCATGCTGCCCGATGGCAGCGGCCTGGAACTGCTCAAACAGCTGCGCAGCGAGCACACTGACCTGCCGGTGCTGATGCTCTCGGCCCGTGGCGAGCCACTGGACCGCATTCTCGGTCTTGAGCTGGGTGCCGACGACTACCTGGCCAAACCCTGCGACCCCCGCGAGCTCACCGCCCGTCTGCGCGCGGTGCTGCGCCGCAGCCACCCCAGCGCGCCCAGCAGCCAGGTGGAGATCGGCGACCTGATCTTCAGCCCGGTGCGCGGCGTGGTCAGCATCGATCAGCGCGAGATGACCCTCACGCTGTCCGAAAGCCGGATCCTCGAAGCCTTGCTGCGCCAACCCGGCGAACCGCTGGACAAGCAGGAACTGGCGCAGATCGGCCTGGGCCGCAAGCTCACGCTCTACGACCGCAGCCTGGATATGCATGTCAGCAACCTGCGCAGGAAGATCGGCCCGCACCCGGATGGCCGCCCGCGCATCGTTGCCCTGCGCAGCCGCGGCTACTACTACAGCCTGTAGAAAACGCGGGGCCGCGCCGCGGCCCTGTCATCTTTACCCAGCCTTTACCCTCGCCTGACCGCCCTTGACCTTGACCTCCCTAGACTGGGCTCATCCGGTAAACACCGGCCCCTGAAAGGAGAGACACCATGCGCAAAACCCTTATCGCCCTGATGTTCGCCGCCACCCTGCCGACCGTGGCCATGGCCATGCCCGAAGGCGGCCCACGCCACGACGGCCCGCATCATCGCGGTGACGCCCCCTTCGCCCAGTTGGACCTGAGCCGCGACCAGCGCCAGCAGATCGGCAAGCTGATGGGTGAGCAGATGAAGCAGCGCCGCGACATCACCGAGCGCTACATCGCCAAGCTGCCGGCCACCGAGCAGAAAGCCATGAAGGACGAACTCAAGGCCAGCCACGACAAGACCGACAGTCAGGTTCGCGCGCTGCTCAAGCCCGAGCAGCAGAAGAAATTCGACGATTTGCAGAAGGAACGCGCCGCGCGCAAGGCCGAGTGGCAGGAGTTCCAAGCCTGGAAAGCTGAAAAAACCGGCAAGGCCCAGTAAGCTGACCGCCCGATGCCCGGCCCGCTTCCCTGCGGGCCGGGCTTTCGTCATTTCCTGGAGGTGCTTGTCTTGCGTTCACTGTTCTGGCGCATCCTGGCCAGTTTCTGGCTGGCCATCGCCCTGGTCGCCGGGCTGTCGATCCTGCTCGGGCATATGCTCAACCAGGACACCTGGATCCTCAGTCGCCACCCTGGCCTGAACAACCTGGCCAGCCACTGGGCCCAGCACTATGAACAGGAAGGCCTGGAGTCGTCGCAACGCTTCCTGGAACGGCGCAAGCAGCGCTACAAGATCGACGTACAAGTGCTCGACGACAGCGGCGATGCCGTGGTCCCCGGCACCTTCCCGCGCCGCGCAGCGGCCTTCGAGGCGCGCCAGCACAACGACGAACGTCGCCTGCCGTGGCGCCGCCTGACCGAGGAATACACCAGCCCCGGCAGCGGTGAGACCTACCTGCTGATCTACCGTATTCCCCACCCGGAGCTGGCCGCCTGGCACCGCGAAAGCCTGATCTGGCCGCTCAGCGCCTTGGGCATAGCACTGGTGGTACTGACCCTGTTCAGCCTGCTGGTGACCCTATCGATCACCCGCCCGCTCAGCCGCCTGCGCGGCGCCGTGCATGACCTGGGGCAGACCAGCTACCAGCAGAACAGCCTGGCGCGACTGGCCGTGCGCCGCGACGAGTTCGGCGTGCTGGCCAACGACTTCAACAAGATGGGCGCACGCCTGCAGAGCCTGATCGGCAGCCAGCGCCAACTACTGCGCGACGTGTCCCACGAACTGCGCTCGCCCCTGGCGCGGCTGCGTATCGCCCTGGCGCTGGCCGAGCGCGCCGAACCCGAACAGCGTCAGGCGCTGTGGCCGCGCCTGACCCGCGAATGCGATCGTCTGGAAGACCTGATCAGCGAGATCCTGGTGCTGGCGCGGGTCGATGCCGAGCAGGCGCATGCCGAGCCGGTGGACCTCAATGCCTTGCTGGGCGGCGTGCGCAAGGACGCCCAGCTGTCAGCGCCAGACCAGGAAGTACGCCTGGAAATGCAGCCGGGCCTGACCCTGCATGGCTGGCCCATGCTGATCGAACGGGCGGTGGACAACCTGCTGCGCAATGCGCTGCGCTTCAATCCGGCCGGGCAGCCGATCGAGCTGCGCGCCGGCCGCGAACAGGACCGCATCGTGCTGAGCGTGCGCGACCATGGGCCGGGAGTGGCGACGGAACATCTGGAGCAATTGGGGGAGCCATTCTTCCGGGCACCGGGGCAGGAGGCGCCGGGACATGGGCTGGGGCTGGCGATTGCACGCAAGGCGGCGGAGCGCCATGGTGGCAGCCTGAAGCTTGCGAACCATCCACAGGGTGGGTTCGTGGCTACGCTGGAGCTGCCCAGCGAAATTAGCGCTGGCTGAGTGATACAGGGGCCGCTGCGCAGCGGCCCCACTCAATCACTCGCCCCAGGCGCTGACGTACTCGGCAGTTTCCAGGATCGGCGCGGTGCGTGGCTCGGCCATTGGCGTGCCGACATACAGGTAACCGATCAGCTCTTCGTTCTCGGCAAGCCCCAGTCCCTTGTGTACATTGGCATCGAAGGCCATGTCGCCGGTACGCCACACCGCGCCGATGCCCTGGGCATGGGCGGCGATAAGAATGCCATGTGCAGCGCATCCGGCAGCCAGGCGCTGCTCGATCTTCGGCACCTTGAAATGATCCTGCAGCCGGGCGATCACCACGATCAGCAACGGCGCGCGCAGCGGCATCGCCCGGGCCTTGTCCAGTGCCGCCTGGGTAGCTTCGCCCTTGGCTTGCACGGCTTCGGCGAACAGCTCGCCGAGCTTTTCCCGGCCCTGCCCTTCGATGGTCAGGAAGCGCCAGGGGCGCAGCTGACCATGATCCGGCGCACGCAACGCAGCCTGGAACAGCGCCTCGCGCTGGGCGGCATTGGGCGCCGGGTCGGTCAGGCGTGGCACGGAAACACGGTTGAGCAATGCGTCGAGAGCCTCCATGGGCTACCCTCCTGGCAGATTGAAAGTGCGGCCATTCTGCACTATCGGGCCGCCGTCGTGTAAGCGCGCACAATCGTGCGTTTACATCCCCCGACCCGCAGGTAGAATGGCGCCCTTTCCGTAGCGAGTCAGAGCAGATCACATGGCGTTGCCGACCTTAAGGATCATTGGTTTCATCATCGGCATCTTCCTGATCACCCTGGCGGTGAGCATGGTGGTGCCCATGGCGACCCTGGTGATCTTCGAGCGCACCGGCGACATGCCGTCGTTCCTCTGGTCAAGCCTGATCACCTTCCTCGCAGGGCTGGGCCTGGTCATCCCCGGCCGCCCCGAGCACGTACACCTGCGCCCCCGCGACATGTACCTGCTGACCGTCAGCAGTTGGCTGGTGGTCTGCGTGTTTGCCGCCCTGCCCTTTCTGCTGACCCAGCACATCAGCTACACAGACGCCTTCTTCGAGAGCATGTCCGGCATCACCGCCACCGGCGCCACCGTGCTCAGCGGCCTGGACAACATGTCTCCGGGCATCCTGATGTGGCGCTCGATGCTGCACTGGCTGGGCGGCATCGGTTTCATCGGCATGGCGGTGGCGATCCTGCCGTTGCTGCGCATCGGTGGCATGCGCCTGTTCCAGACCGAGTCCTCCGACCGTTCGGAGAAGGTCATGCCGCGCTCGCACATGGTCGCCAAGTCGATCGTGGCGGTGTATGTCGGTATCACCGTGCTTGGCAGCCTGGCCTTCTGGTGGGCGGGGATGGGCTTGTTCGATGCGGTCAACCACGCCATGTCGGCGATCTCCACCGGCGGGTTCTCGACCTCCGACCAGTCCCTGGCCAAATGGGACATCCCTGCGGTGCATTGGGTCGCGGTGGTGGTGATGATCATGGGCAGCGTGCCATTCACCCTGTACGTGGCCACCCTGCGCGGCCACCGCCGGGCGCTGATCAAGGACCAGCAGGTGCAGGGTCTGCTGGCCATGCTGGTGGCCACCTGGCTGGTGCTAGGCACCTGGTACTGGGCCACCACCGAGCTGCACTGGCTCGATGCCCTGCGCCACGTGGCGCTGAACGTCACCTCGGTGGTCACCACCACCGGCTTTGCCCTGGGCGACTACAGCCTGTGGGGCAACTTCTCGCTGATGCTGTTCTTCTACCTGGGCTTCGTCGGCGGCTGCTCCGGCTCGACGGCCGGCGGTATCAAGATCTTCCGCTTCCAGGTCGCCTACATCCTGCTCAAGGCCAACCTCAACCAGCTGATCCACCCGCGCGCGGTGATCAAGCAGAAATACAACGGCCACCGCCTCGACGAAGAGATCGTGCGCTCGATCCTGACCTTCTCGTTCTTCTTCGCCATCACCATCTGCATCATAGCCCTGCTGCTGTCGCTGCTGGGCGTGGACTGGATGACCGCGCTCACCGGTGCCGCCGGGACGGTCTCGGGCGTCGGCCCGGGGCTGGGCGAAGTGATCGGCCCGGCCGGCAACTACGCGACGCTGCCGGATGCCGCCAAATGGATCCTTGCCGGCGGCATGCTCCTGGGCCGCCTGGAGATCATCACGGTGCTGGTGTTGTGCATGCCGGCGTTCTGGCGTCACTGACCGCTAGGCGCGTGCGGTACTCGCTCGGCGTGCTGTCGAACCAGCGGCGGAACGCCCGGTAGAAGTTGCTCGGATCAGCGAAACCCAGCAGGTAGGCGGTTTCCAGCAACGTGGTGCCAGGCTGCGCCAGGTACTGCTCGGCCAGTTCGCGGCGGGTGTCGTCGAGCAGGGTCTGGAAGCTGGTGCCCTCGTCCTGCAGGCGCCGCTGCAAGGTGCGCTGCGAAAGGTGCAGGGCCTGGGCCACGGTTTCGCGCTTGGGCTCGCCCTGGGGCAGGATACGGCACAGCACCTGGCGCACGCGGTGGGTCACGCGGCTTTCCGAGAAACGCGCCAGGTACTCACCGGCGAAACGGTCGTGCAGCACCGCCATCGCCTCGTTGGCGGTGGGTAACGGCGCCTCCATGTCGGCGTGTGCGAACACCAGCGCATCATGGGCTGCGCCAAATTGCAGCGGCGCGTGGAAAGCGACCTTGTACGGCTCGACATTCTTCGGCAGGTCGCCTTGGATCAGCACCCGCCGCGGCTGGATCGGTCGCCCGCTGAGCCAGCTGCACAACGCCAGGGCGCAGGCCAGCGAGGCTTCGGCGCTGTGCCGTGTCGGCGGCAGGTGATCGCCATGCACGGTCAGCACCAGGGCATAGCCGTCAGGTTCGAGGCGAAAGCTCAGGTCCGAGCTCTCGGCGATGATGCGCTGATAACGCACCAGGCGCTCGAAGCCCTCGGCCAGGGTGCGGCTGGACATCAGTGCGTAGCCCACCACATGGAACGAGGCCGGGCGTACTACCCGAGCCATGTTCAGGCCAATCGCCTCGTTGCCCGACAGCTCGACCGCCAGCTGCCACAGCCGGGTCATCGAATCCTGGGTGAATCGCGCGTCGGGGTCGTCGAGGGCGGCGAAGTCGAGCCCGAGCTGCTTGAACATGGCTGGACAATCGAGCCCTTCCAGCTCAAGTGCCTTGACGATCCCTGATGCCCAGCTGGCTGACGTGGTTCTCTCACTCATGACAGGCTCTTGTGCTGACCGCTCCTGCGGTGAACCGAAAGGATACTCAATTGGCGCCTATTGTCACTGGCCATGGCACCCAGTGACTCTAGACTCGATTCAGGCTCCACGCCGTGTATCCTGTCAGCAAGCCCCGCAGATCCGGAAGCCCGCCATGACCCGCACAGCGCAGTTCCGCAGTTTTGCCGAGTTCTACCCCTATTACCTGGGGGAGCACAGCAACCCCACCTGCCGTCGCTTGCACTTCGTCGGCACCAGCCTGGTGATCGCCCTGCTCGCCTACAGCATCGGCAGCGGCAAGTGGCTGTTGCTGCTGGCCGTGCCGCTGGCCGGCTATGGCTTCGCCTGGGCCGGGCATTTCTTCTTCGAGAAGAACCGCCCCGCCACCTTCAGCCACCCCTGGTACAGCTTGGTCGGCGACTTCGCCATGTTCCGCGACATTCTGCTGGGCCGCCTGAGTCTCTGAATCGGCCCGCAAGGCCAGGTTCGCGTCCCAGCCGGCCACTGCCAAAGCCGGGATCCTGGCCAACACTGCCGTATGTTCCCCGACACGAGCGGCGCGCGATGATGAGCAAGCAAGCCAACTTCAACCACATGCGCGACGGCACCGCCGAGGACTGGGCGATCATCGCCGACGACTTTCGTGCCTACGCCCAGCAGTTGCCCCAACGCATCCTCGCCCACCTGCGCCTGCTCGACGGCGACTTCGGCGGCTTCCCCATCGACCGCCTGAGCCATTCGTTGCAGACCGCCAGCCGCGCCCACCGCGACGGCCGCGATGAAGAGTACGTGGTCTGCGCCCTGCTGCATGACATCGGCGACACCCTGGGCAGCTACAACCACCCGGATATCGCCGCGGCGATCCTCAAGCCGTTCGTCAGCGACGAGAACCTGTGGATGATCGAGAAACACGGGATCTTCCAGAGCTACTACTTCTTCCACCACCTGGGCATGGATCGCCACCTGCGCGAGCAATTCCGCGATCATCCGCATTACCAGCGGACCCTCGAGTTCTGCGCCCGCTACGACGCGGCGGCGTTCGATCCGGACTATGAAAGCCTGCCGCTTGCGTTCTTCGAGCCAATGCTCGAGCGTTTGTTTGCCCAACCCAGGCAGTCGATCTACAAGGCGGCCCTGCAAGCCACCGCCTGACCGCACTACCGGTTCGCGATCACAGGCGCGGCCTGTGCCATGCAGCGCCGATGGGCCTAGGCCGGCTCGCCCAACTCCGCCAAGCGCAACGCCGCCTCGCGGGCCTGCGCCTCGGCGAACCGATACAACTCGATCCGCCCGTCCCAGTGTTCGATCAGCGCCGTGCATGACTCCACCCAGTCACCGCAGTTGAGGTACTCCACCTCGCCCACCTTGCGGATCTCGGCATGGTGGATATGCCCGCACACCACGCCCTGGAAGCCCCGCCGGGTGCATTCGTGGGCGATGGCATCCTCGAAGTCGCTGATGAAGTTCACCGCGCCCTTGACCTTGTGCTTGAGGTACGCCGACAGCGACCAGTAGCCATAGCCATAACGGGCGCGCCAGTGGTTGAGCCAACGGTTGAGCACCAGGGTGAACTCGTAGGCCCGATCGCCAAGAAAGGCCAGCCAGCGGTGGTAGCGGGTGATCACGTCGAACTGATCGCCGTGGATCACCAGCAAACGCCGGCCATCGACGGTGAGGTGTTCGGCCTCGTCCACCAACTGGATGTTGCCCAGTATCAGTTTCGAGTAACGCCGCAGGAACTCGTCATGGTTGCCGGTGACGTAGATCACCTCGGTGCCACGCTTGCTCAGGGTCAACAGGCGGCGAATGACATTGGTGTGGGCCTGGGGCCAATAGATGCCGCTGCGCAGTTTCCAGCCATCGATGATATCGCCGACCAGGTAGATGCGCTCGGCCTGGTAGCCCTTGAGGAAATGCGCGAGGTGTTCGGCCTGGCAGTCGCGGGTGCCCAGGTGTACATCGGAGATCCATAGGGTACGGACACGCTGTTTGCGTGCTGGGCGGATGGGTTCGGCGTGGCTCATAGGCAGGCTCCGGCGCTGTTTGCTGGAGACTGGCAGGCGCAGGTGACGGATTGGTGGCAGACACGTGACCATCCTGCGCCCACTGTGAGGTGTACACTCTGCGCCTGCCCCGCGAGGACTCACCATGACCGCCAGCCCCTTGCTGTCGCTGCGCCACTACCGCCACGACCTGATCGCCCACAGCCACGACCACCCGCAACTGGTGTTCGGCCTGGGCGGGCGCCTGGAGTTCGAGGTGGATGGCCGTGGTGGCCGGGTCGGTCGCCAGGACCTGATGGTGGTACCCGCCGGTGCCCACCACACTTGCGGGAGCCCCGAGGGTAGCGATTGCCTGGTACTGGACGTGCCGGGCGGACATTGGCTCGGCGACCACCTGGGCGAGCACGCCGACGACAGCCGTCGCCTGCTCGACCGCCCCGGCCCGCTGAGCCTGGACAGCCGCCAGCAGCAACTGGTGGACTGGCTGGCGACCAGCCCCGTTAACGACCCGCTGATTGCCCGCCAGGGCGCGGTGTTGCTGTTGGCCAGCCTCAATCCACAGGCCTGCGCCTCGGCGCTGACCAGCCGGCGGTTGCCCTATGCCACCTTTGACCGCCATATCGAGCAGCACGCCGCCTACCCGCTGCAGGTCGCCGACCTGGCGCGGCTGGCCGGCTTGTCCAGTGCGCGCCTGCATGCGCGGTTTGCCAGCGAGTGCGGCATGACGCCGATGGACTATATCCGCCAACGGCGGCTGACGATGGCGCGCCAACTGTTGCGTGAGACGTTGTTGCCGGTGGGCGAGATCGCCATGCGCGTGGGGTATGGCTCGCAGAGCGCGTTCAGCGCGGCGGTGCTGCGGACGTTCGGCTGTACGCCGTTGGCGTTGCGGCGCGAGCCTGGCGACAAGGAACGCTAGTTGGGCGACAGAAAGCGCCAGCAGTTTTTTTTACACTGCTGCCACTATCTACCGCACTTGTAACGGCCCTTCGCCGGCAAGCCGGCTCCCACAGGATCGCGCGCACCTCTGTGGGAGCCAGCTTGCCGGCAAGGGGCCGGTACAGCAAACCTCACACTCTAGGGACCACCATGAACCACCGCACCGCCCTCGGCGCCCTGCATATCGGCGCGCTGTTCTTCGGCCTGACCGGCGTCTTCGGCAAACTAGCCGCCAGCGCCAGCCCCTCGATCATCGTCTTCGGTCGCGCCGCGTTCGCGGTCCTGGCCCTGGGCCTGTTTGCCAGCCTGGCGCGCCAGGCCTGGCAACCGCTGCGCAGCCAGGACCTGCGCCGCCTGCTGCTGGGGGGAGTGCTGCTGGCCGGGCACTGGGTGAGCTTCTTCATCGCGGTCAAGGTCGGCGGGGTGGCCATCGCTACCCTAGGCTTCGCCAGCTTCCCCGCCTTTACAGTGATTCTCGAAGGCCTGCTGTTCCGCGAACGCATCCGTCGCAACGAGGTTGTCCTGGTGCTACTGGTGAGCATCGGCCTGGTGCTGGTCACCCCCGCCTTCGACCTGGCCAGCGAGGCCACCGGCGGGCTGCTCTGGGCGTTGCTCTCGGGCCTGCTGTTCTCGCTGCTGTCGCTGACCAACCGCGCCGGCTCCGGGCGCCTGCCCGCCGTGCAGGCGGCGCTGTGGCAGAATCTGGTGGTGAGCCTGTGCCTGCTGCCGTTCGCCGCGCCGGGCCTGGCTGCCGTGGCGCCCATGGACTGGCTGTGGATCGCCCTGCTCGGCATCTTCTGTACCGGCGTCGCCCACAGCCTGTTCGTCGCCAGCCTGGCGGTGATCAAGGCGCGCACCGCCGCGGTGGTGTTCGGCATGGAACCGGTGTATGGCATCGCCGTGGCCTGGGTGGTGTTCGCCGAACAGCCGACCCTGCGCATGCTCGCCGGTGGTGCGCTGATCATCTTCGCCATCGTGCTGTCCAGCCGCCTGGCCGCCGAGCAACCCACCCGGCAGAGCGTGGCCGAAAGCGCCTGATCAGCGATCGTTGTGACCCAGGTCGCGCTGCGGATCGATCTGGTCACGTACCCGCTGCTTGAGCGCCTTGGCCTCGGGGAAGCCACCGTCGGCCTTGCGTTCCCAGATCTGCACGCCGTCGCAGGTGATGCGAAACACCCCGCCGGTGCCAGGTTCCAGGGCGACCTGACCGAGGTCGTCAGCGAAGGTGCTGAGCAACTCCTGCGCCAGCCAGGCAGCGCGCAGCAGCCATTGGCACTGGGTGCAATAAGTGATGACAATTTGTGGCTTGCTGTCTGCCATGCCGGGGAACTCCGTAGGAAGGGCCGCTTATACTAGCGGTCTTTACCCTCTGGTTTGAGACTCACGATGCGCCGCCTGCTGTTCTGCCTCCTGCTGATGCTCACTTCCATCACCTTGCATGCCGCCGAAACGGCGCGGCCGAAAATCGGCCTGGTGCTGTCGGGCGGTGCCGCCCGCGGCCTGGCCCATATCGGCGTACTCAAGGCCCTGGAAGAACAGGGCGTGCGCATCGACGCCATCGCCGGCACCAGCATGGGCGCGGTGGTCGGCGGGCTGTACGCCTCGGGCTATAGCATCGCCGAACTGGAAAAACTGGCCACCACCCTGGACTGGCAACAGGCATTGTCCGACGCCCCACCGCGCAAGGACGTGCCGTTCCGACGCAAGCAGGACGATCGCGACTTCCTGGTCAAACAGAAGCTGAGCTTTCGCGACGACGGCAGCCTGGGGCTGCCGCTGGGGGTGATCCAGGGCCAGAACCTCGCCCTACTGCTGGAAAGCAAGCTGGCCCACACAGCCGACATTCGCGACTTCGACAAGCTGCCGATTCCCTTCCGCGCCGTGGCCACCGACATCACCAGCGGCGAGAAGGTGATCTTCCGCCGCGGCCACCTGCCCCAGGTGATCCGCGCCAGCATGTCGATCCCGGCGGTGTTCGCCCCGGTGGAACTGGACGGCCGCCTACTGGTGGATGGCGGCATGACCGACAACATCCCGGTAGACGTGGTGCGCGAGATGGGCGTGGACCTGGCCATCGTCGTCGACATCGGCACCCCGCTGCGCAACCGCAAGCAACTGGCCACGGTAGTGGATGTGCTCAACCAGTCGATCACCCTGATGACCCGGCGCAACTCCGAGGAGCAACTGGCCAGCCTGCGCCGCGAAGACATTCTCGTCCAGCCGCCACTCTCGGCCTTCGGCGTCACCGACTTCGGCCGCGCCCAGGACATGATCGACGCCGGCTACCGCGCCACCCGTGCCCTCGATCCGCGCCTGGCGGCGCTGCGCCAGCCCGAGGGCGACAGCAACCTGGCGGTGGCGCGTTCGCCGAAACAGCGCACGCCGATCATCACCGCCATCAAGGTGGAGAACGACTCCAAGGTCAGCGACGACGTGATCCGCTACTACATCCGCCAACCCATCGGCGAACCACTGGACCTAGGCCGCCTGCAGACCGACATGGGCACCCTCTACGGCCTGGACTACTTCGATCAGGTGCAATACCGCGTCGCGCACAAGGGCAACGAACATACCCTGGTGATCAACGCCCGCGGCCGGCGTGGCGGTACCGATTACCTGCGCCTGGGCCTGAACCTGTCGGACGACCTGCGCGGCGACAGCGCCTTCAACCTCGGCGCCAGCTACCGGGTCAACGGCATCAACCGGCTCGGCGGCGAATGGCTGACCCGGGCCCAGATCGGCGACGAACAGGAGCTGTACAGCGAGTTCTACCAGCCGCTGGACGTGGGCTCGCGCTACTTCATCGCCCCCTACCTGGCCCTGGGTTCGCAGAATGTCGAGGCCACCCTGGATAACGACCCGGTGGCCGAATACCGCCTCGAACGCTACGGCTTCGGGCTCAATGTCGGGAGGCAGATCGGCACCTACGGCGAGGTACGCCTGGGCGTGGGCAAGGCCTGGGGCAACGCAGAGGTGCGCATCGGCGACCAGGACCTGCCCAAGGTCAGCTTCAACGAAGGCTTCTACGAGCTCAAATACTCCTTCGACACCTTCGATAACGTCTACTTCCCGCACAGCGGCGAAGACATCGGCCTGACCGTGCGCAAGTACGACAAGTCGCTGGACTCGGACCAGAACTACCGGCAATGGCTGTTCAACCTGGACAAGGCTTTCAGCAGCGGACCGAACACTCTGGTGCTGGGCGGGCGCTACGGGCGCACCCTGGACGATGCCGAAGTGGTCACCTCCAGCTTCGTGTTCGGCGGCGCCCGGCAGCTATCGGGGTTCCGCCAAGACTCGATCTCCGGACAGAACATGAGCCTGCTGCGCATGGTCTACTACCGCCGCCTGACCCCACGGGCCTACCTGCCGCTGGACTTCCCGTTGTACCTGGGCGGTTCGCTGGAGCGTGGGCGAGCGTGGAACAACGACAACGAATTCGACAGCGGTTACATCAATGCCGCCAGCATCTTCCTGGGACTGGAGACACCACTGGGGCCGTTGAACCTGAGCTATGGCGCCAACGATGCGCACGAGAAGGCGGTGTACCTGAACCTGGGGCATACCTTCTAGAAACGATCGCGGGGCAAGCTCGCTCCCACAAGCCATGCAGAGTCTTGTGGGAGCGGGCTTGCCCCGCGATCTAGGTAAGGCTCAGGACTTTTCGAGATTATCGAGAATTTTCGCATGCACCCGCATGCACACTTCCAGATCCGCCTCGTCGACACCGGTGAACAACTCGAGACGCAGCGCATTGGCGATGGTTTCGATCTGATCGATCAACGGCTTGGCCGGCGGGCACAGCAGAATCTGATTGGCTCGGCGGTCTTTCGGGTCTGCCTTGCGCAGCACCAACCCCTGCTCCACCAAGGTATCGATCAGGCGAGTCAGGGTCGGTCCCTCGACGCCCACGCTCTGGGCCAATTCACGCTGGGTCGGCGCCTCGTCGAACCGGGCCAGGTGCAGCAGCACCAGCCAACGGGCTTGCGACAGGTTGAGCCCGGCCAGGCGGCGATCCAGTTCGGCGCGCCAACCCCGGGACATCTGGGCCAGCTGCATACCGAAGCGGTGTTGGTTATCGGTCAGGGGCATAAGCAACTCAATGAACAGAACTAATTATTAGCCAGCTAACCATGACCCGACCGATCAGGCAAGGTTCGACGCCACGGAAATGACTGATAATCATGTAAGGGTTTGACAAAGGTCAGCAAATGGCACAAATGCCGGCAATCACACGCCGAACTCCACCGCCAGCGCCGCCCGCACGCAGTGCAGCACACCTTCCGGCACCCGCTGGCCGAACAGCGGCGCCACTGCGGACACCGGCGGCAGCTCGCCCTCGCCGTCGAGGAAGGCGTCCTGCACCTCCATCATCAAGTCTTCGGGCAGATCCAGCGCCTGCTCCAGGCTCAGCTCCTGGCGGCCGATGGCTTCGGCCAACAGGCTGTAGACGTTCTTCTCCGTGCAGTTCAACTGCCCGGCAATCTGTGCCGGGGTCATGCCTGCGCGCGCCAGGCTGACCAGCTCGTGACGCAGGTCAAGCACTACCTTTGGCGCCTCCTCCGTACCGCCTGCGCCGTTGAGCACTTCGAGGAAGGCCTGACCGTAACGCTCCAGCTTGCGCGCACCGACGCCACTGACCTGGGCCATGTCGCTGAGGCTGGTGGGCATGCTGCGCAGCATCTCCAGCAAGGTGGAGTCGGGGAAGATGACATAAGGCGGTACGCTGTGTTCTTCGGCCAGCTTGCGCCGCAGGGTGCGCAACGCCTCCCACAGTTCGCGTTCCTCGGCGCGCACCAACTGGCTGGCCGGACTGGCGCCGCTGCCACCGGACGCCTTGGCCACGGTCTGCGGCTTGAGGTCGCGGCGCAGTTGCAGGTTCACCTCGCCACGCAACAGGGGCCGGCAGCTGTCGGACAAGCGCAGGCCGCCGTAGCCTTCCAGGTCGATGTCCACCAGGCCACGCGCAACCAGCTGGCGGAACAGCGAGCGCCACTCGGCCTCGGCCAGTGCCTTGCCGACGCCGAACACCGAGAGTTTCTCGTGCCCAAAGTTGCGCACCTTCTCGTTGTCCTTGCCCAGCAGAACGTCGACCAGATGGCCGACACCATAGCGCTGGCCGGTGCGGAACACCGCCGACAAGGCCTGGCGCGCGGGCTCGGTGGCGTCCCAGGTCTGCACATTGTCGACGCAGTTGTCGCAGTGCCCGCAGGGCTGCTCCAGCACCTCGTCGAAATAGGCCAACAACGACTGGCGACGGCAACGGGTCTCCTCGCAAAGGGCCAGCATGGCGTCGAGCTTGTGCTGCTCGATGCGCTTGTGGCGCTCGTCGCCCTCGGAGTTCTGCAGCATCTGTTTGAGCATCACCATGTCCTGCAGGCCGTAGGCCATCCAGGCATCCGACGGCAGGCCGTCACGGCCGGCACGGCCGGTCTCCTGGTAATAGGCCTCGAGCGACTTGGGCAGGTCGAGGTGGGCGACGAAGCGCACGTTGGGCTTGTCGATGCCCATGCCGAAGGCGATGGTCGCGACCATGATCAGCCCTTCCTCGTTGAGGAAGCGGTGCTGGTTGGCGGCGCGGGTCTCCGCAGCCAGGCCGGCGTGGTAAGGCAACGCCGGGAAACCCTGTTCGCAAAGAAACGCCGCGGTCTCGTCGACCTTCTTGCGCGACAGGCAATAGACGATGCCGGCGTTGCCGCGCCGCTCGCCGAGGAACGCCATCAACTGCTTGCGCGGCGCCTCCTTGGGCACGATGCGGTAGAAGATGTTCGGCCGGTCGAAGCTCGACAGGAAACGCTCGGCGCCCTGCAGGTGCAGGCGCTGGACGATCTCCTCGCGGGTGCGCATGTCGGCGGTGGCGGTCAGGGCGATGCGCGGCACATGGGGGAACAGCTCGGCGAGCTGGCCCAGTTGCAGGTACTCGGGGCGGAAGTCGTGACCCCATTGCGAGACGCAGTGGGCCTCGTCGATGGCGAACAGGGAAATGTCCAGGCCGCGCAGGAAGTCCAGCATGCGCGGCTGCACCAGGCGCTCGGGGGCCAGGTACAGCATCTTCACCTCGCCGCGGCGCAGGCGCCCGGCCAGGTCGCGCTGCTGCTCGGCGCTGAGCGTGGAGTTCAGCGCAGCGGCGGCCACGCCCAGCTCGTCGAGGGTAGCGACCTGGTCGTCCATCAGCGCGATCAGCGGCGACACCACCACCGTCAAGCCAGGGCGCAGCAAGCCGGGCACCTGGAAGCACAGGGACTTGCCGCCACCGGTGGGCATCAGTACCAGCGCGTCGCCGCCGCCCGCCACACATTCGATGATCGCTGCCTGGCGCCCGCGGAAACTGTCGTAACCGAAGACATCCTTGAGGACGCGCTGAGCCTGTTCGAGCATTTGCCACTCCAAAATCGCCGTACCATCCTGGACTCAGGCTGGACGATAAATCCGCCGCGCACACACCGAATGCGTAAGCGGTTTTTGCCGGATGGCCGCAAAACGCCACCTGGCACGAAAAACCGCGGAGTATACCCGACTGCCGCGTACCCCGGCATGCCCCGGTGACAGACGTTCGCTTTGCCCCGCGAGCGCCGCAAGGTGCTAGAATTCAGCATCGTTTATTCCCCAAGGTAGCCCTGTAATGTCCTTCGCCGAGCAACTGACCCGCCTGCAAGCCTTCCTCGACGCCGATGAGCTGCACGAAGAAGCGCTGGACTACGTCGCCGCCCACGGCTACCTGACCGCGCTGTCGATCTGCTCCGAGGAAGTTCCAGAACGCGAATGGATCGACGCGCTGTTCGCCGAAGAGCCCCATTACGCCAGCGATGCCCAGCGCACCGAGATCGAGGCCACCCTGGTCGCGCTCAAGGGCCACATCGCCCGCCAGTTGGCCAGCGACGAGGAATTCGACCTGCCTTGTGAACTAGACCTTACCGAAGAGCCGGACGATTCCGACCTGCGCGGCTGGTGCATCGGCTTCATGGAGGGCGTGTTCCTGCGCGAAGAGGCCTGGTTCGAGAACGCCGAGGAAGAAGTCAGCGAAATGCTTCTGCCGATCATGGTCGGCTCGGGTCTGTTCGACGAACAACCCGAGTTCGCCGACATTGCCGGCAACGCCAACCTGCAGGACGACATGATCGTGCAGATCCCCGAGGCACTGAGCGCACTGTTCCTGCTGCTGCACGCCCCCGAAGAGAAGCCCGCCCTGCTCAAGCCACGCCACCACTGATCGAGGTGGTGCGCTACCTGCTGCTGGCCGCCGGCTGGCTCAGCGTCGCGCTGGGGGTGGCGGGGATCTTCCTGCCGGTATTGCCCACCACCCCGTTCCTGCTGCTGGCGGCGGCCTGCTTCGCCCGCAGCTCGCCACGTTTTCACCACTGGCTGGTGAACCACCCGAAACTCGGGCCGTGGATCCGCGACTACCTCAGCGGTGAGGGGATTCCGCTCAAGGGCAAGGTCTACGCAATCGGGTTGATGTGGGCCAGCATCGGGCTGTCCTGCTACCTGGTGCCGTTGTTCTGGGCGCGGGCGTTCATGCTGACCAGCGCGGTGCTGGTCAGCGCCTGGATCCTCAAGCAGAAGACCTTGCACCGGCCACGGTGACGCCATCGCGGGGCGGGCTTGCCCCGCGATGGGCTGCTGGCTTACACCGTATCCACCTTCAACGAATGGTCATTGAGCATGCCGTTGATGATGGTCGCGGTGTCATGCCCGGCCGCGATCAGTCCGCCCGCCCCGGCCGACACCCCGTAATGCTGCGCCAGGTCCACTCCGGCCAGGTCGATGGTCTGGGTCGGCGCCGCGCCAGCGACGCTGCTGACCTCGATGGTCGACACCACATTGACGCCGCTGCCGCTGACCTTGAAGTGCAGGTAGTCGTCCAGCGAGGCGCTGGTGGCGTTCTCGCCCTGTAGCAGTTGCGACAGATCCAGGCGATCGCTGCCCGGGGTGAAGTCGGTCACGGTGTCATGCCCGGTTTCGCCCTTCTGCCAGACAAAGCTGTCGTTGCCACTGCCACCGGTCAGGGTGTCGTTGCCCGGCCCGCCAATCAGGATGTCGTTGCCGCCGCCGCCCTTGAGCAGATCGTTGCCTGCGCCGCCGTTGAGCAGGTTGTCACCGTCATTGCCGGTCAAGGTGTCGTTGTAGTCCGAGCCGATCAGGTTCTCGATGCCATTGAGGGTGTCCAGCCCGGCGCCGACGGTGTTCTGCTGCCCGACATGGCCAAGGTCCACGGTCACGCCGGCGGTGGCCTTGGCGTAGCTGGCAGTGTCATTGCCGGCTCCGCCGTCGAGCAGATCGTTGCCAGGACCACCGATCAGCAGGTCGTCGCCATCACCACCGTGCAGGCTGTTGTTGCCCGCCCCCGCCACCAGCACATCGTTGCCGGCGCCACCGTTGAGGGTGGTATCGCCGGCCCCGGCCAGCAACACATCGTCACCGCTGGTGCCGGTAAGGGTGTTGCCGGCCTGGTAAGTGATATCCACCGCTCCGGTGCCGTAGCCGCCATGGTTGTCGCTGACGGTGTAGCTGCCGTGATAGTCCTCGTTGCTGGCATTGCTGTAGTCCACCACCAGGCTCAGCTTGTAGTTCTCGGCAGCCTTGCTGTTGCCGGTGGCGTTCTCGGTATTGATCACATGGATGCTGTAAACCCCGTCATGGGTGGCCGTGAAGCTGCCGCCATCGGCGATGGTCTGGTAGCTGCCACTGGCATCCTTCCATTCCATCAGCAGGTTGCCCGCGGGCCGGTCATGGTCGAGTGTCAGGGTTTCGCCCTTGCGCAGGGTCACCGTCAGGGTGTCCTCGTCGTTGGCATTGGCGGTGCTGATCGAGCCCAGGTAACCAGCCACCACCAGGGCAGCGGTCATGCTGCCGTTAAGGGTGGTGAACTCGCTGCGGGCCAGGTCGCGCAACTGGTTCTCGGCCTTGTTGGCGGTGGCGTCGAACTTGATGGTCTGCGCCTGGGTGCCCGCCGTGAAGCCTGCGCCCTTGTCGGCGAAGTTGGTATTGAAGGTGGTCGGCGCGGCACTCAGGGTGTCGTGGTCCGGGTCGCGGTCATTGGCCAGCAGCGCCTCTGCCGGCACCGTCAGGGTGGCGCCCTTGATATTGGTGATGATGTGGTCGGCACCAGCGATCGGCGCGCCATTGCTGTTGATGTTGATCGTCAGGCTGGCACTGCGGGTATCGCCGTCGTTGTCGCTGGCGGTGAAGCCGAACTTCTCCACCTGTCCGCTGCCGTTGTCCTTCGGTGGCGTGTAGGTGAACTCGCCGTTGTCCATGTTCACCACCAGGGTGCCGCCCAGGCCGGTCTTGATGTTCAGGCTGTTGCTCACGGCGTCGAACGAGGCCTTGTCCACCCCGCCACTGGCCGCATAGCCGCCCTGCCCGCCATTGGCCTTCGGATCGTAGGTGTAGGTGGTGCCGTCCACCAGCAACGCCTTGATGAAGCCACCGTCGGCCCCGAAGTCGCCGCCGCTCATCAGGCTGCCGGTGATCGGCGCGCCCTGCACCGTGCCGGAAAGCACCGCACTCAGCTGGCTGAGGTCGGTGACCACTACCGAGTTGGTGTCAGTATGGCTGCTGCCGTCGTAGGCCAGCGGATTGAGGTTGCCCTCGTTGACCCCACTGCCCATGCCGATGGCGTAGGACTTGATGCCGTTGCTGTCGAGGAAGGTTTCCCAGGCAGCTTCCCGTGGCGCGGTCATGGCATGACCATTGGTGGGCTCACCGTCGGAGAAGAAGTAGCTGATGTTCTGCGCGCCCACCAGCTTGCCGGTGGTGGCGAAGGCTTCCTGGGCCTTGGTCGCCGCCGAATCGTAGTAGGTCGAGCCACCTGGGCTGAGCCCGGCGATCAGGTTCTTGGCCTCGCCGATCGTGACCCACACCGGGGTCTGCACCTGCGCACCGGTGCCGAAGGTAACGATCTGCACCTTGATGTCGCCCATCTCGTCGTACTTGTCGAGCAAGGCATTGATCGCCTGCTTGGCCAGTTCCAGGCGGGTCAGCCCCGGCACGCCGGAGCTTGCCGCCATGCTGCTGGAAACATCCACCACCAGCAGGATGTTGGAGTCCACCTGGCCGGGCGTGATGCTGCGTACCGCGCACTGGACCGTCGGCATATCGTCGACGATGTTGATGGCGATGGTGCTGGTGACGCTGTTGCCCAAGGCGTCTGTAGCCTTGTAGGTGAAGTACTCGTTGACCGTGTTGGCGCCGTCGTTGGCACCACCCGGGGTCTTCGGTGCCGAGGTCAGGGTGTAGGTGTAGGAACCGTCGGCATTGAGCTGGATCTGCCCGTACTGGCCTACGGCATTGCCGACCAGGCTGTAGGTCAGCGCGCCGACGCCGCCCTGGACCGAACCGACCAGGCTGCCGGAGGCCGTCTCGCCAGTGGAACCCGGGTCGCTGCCGGTGACGGTGCCGGCGGCCAGGTCATTGCCATCCTTGTGCAGGTCCAGGGCTTTCTCGTACACGGTGACGTCGTTGTCCTCGCACGCCACCAGCTTGCTGTCCTGCACATTGATGCGAATGGTCGTGGTGCTCTCGTCGCCGTCGGCATCGCGGATGGTGTAGACGAAGCTGTCGGTCGCGCCGGCGGCCGGAACGCTGTCGGGGTTGGCGTGGTAGGTGGCGTTGCCCTGGCTGTCCAGGGTCAGGTAGCCGTACTGGCCGACGATGGTGTCGCCGACATGGCCGATGGCCGAGGTAGAGGTGTCGGAGCCGGCGCGCACACCGACCACGTATTGACCATCGGCACGCACATCGGCGCCGACTACATCGTTGTCCAGCACGTTGCCGCTGACACTGGCGCCCTCCTTGACCGAGGCCACATCGCAATGGGCCTTGGGCACGTCGTCGACGATGCTGACCACGATGGTACTGGTGGTGGTGTTGCCGAGCGAATCCTTGACCTGGTAGGTGAAGCTCTCGGTGACCACGTTCGGGCCATCGTTGACGTGGTTGGGCGAGTTCGGCGCCGAGGTCAGGGTGTAGGTGTAGCTGCCATCGCTGTTCAACTGGATCTGGCCATACTGGCCGGTGGCATTGCCGACCAGGGTGAAGGTCAAGGCACCGATACCGCCGCTGACCGAGCCTGCCAGCGAACCGCTGGTGGTTTCCGTGGTGGCATGCGGGTCGCTGCCGGTGACGTTGCCGGCAGCCAGGTCGTTGCCGTCCTTGGTAAGGTCCAAGGCCTTTTCGTAGACCTTGGCCGTGTCATCCGGGCAGGCCACCAGCGAGATGTCATGCACATCGATGGTGATGGTAGTGGTGCTTTCGTCACCATCGGCATCGCGGATGGTGTAGACGAACACGTCCGTTGCGCCCGCTGGCGCCACGCTATCGGGATTGGCGTGATAGGTGGCGTTACCCTGGGCATCCAAGGTCAGGTAGCCGTACTGGCCCGCCACGTTGCTGCCGAGCTGGCCGATGGCCGAGGTCGAGGTGTCGCTGCCGGCACGCACGCCGACCACGTATTGTCCGTCGGCACGCACATCGGCACCGGTCACGTCGTTGACCAGCACGTTGCCGCTGACCGTGCCGCCTTCATAGACATTGGCGAAGTCGCTGTGGGCCTTGGGCACGTCGTCGACGATGCTGATCACGATGGTGCTGGTGGTGGTGTTGCCGAGCGAGTCCTTCACCTGGTAGGTGAAGGTTTCCGTCAGCACATTCGGGCCGTCGTTGACATGATTCGGTGAGTTCGGTGCCGAGGTCAGGGTGTAGGTGTAGGTGCCGTCCGAATTCAGCTGGATCTGGCCGTACTGGCCGGTGGCGTTGCCGACCAGGTTGAAGGTCAGCCCGCCCACACCACCACTGACGGAGCTAGCCAACGAGCCGCTGGCCGTCTCGCCGGTGGAGCCCGGCTCGCTGCCGGTGACGTTGCCCCCGGCCAGGTCGTTGCCATCCTTGTTCAGGTCGAGTGCCTTCTCGTAAACCGTGACCTCGCTATCGGCCCCGGCAATCAGCGAGCAATCGCGTACATCGATGGTGATGGTAGTGGTGCTTTCGTCGCCGTCGCTGTCGCGCACGGTATAGACGAAGACGTCCGTGGCCCCAGCCGGCGCCACGGCGTTGGGATTGGCGTGATAGGTGGCGTTGCCTTGGGCGTCCAGGGTCAGGTAGCCGTACTGGCCCTGGACCGGGCTGCTCAGCTGGCCGCTGGCCGAGGTCGAGGTATCGGAGCCGGCACGCACGCCGACCACGTACTTGCCATCGGCGCGCACATCCGCGCCGGAGGTGTCGTTGTCGAGCACATTGCCGCTGACCGTGCCGCCTTCGACGACACTGGCAGCATCGGGGTTGGCCTTGGGCAGGTCATCGACGATGTTCACGTCCAGCGAGCCACTGGCCGAGCTGCCGTCAGTGTCAGTGGCCGTGACGGGGAAATGCTCGGACAGGCTGTTGGCGCCGTCGCCGTTGGCGTGGCTCTCGTTGTCCAGCAAGGTGTAGCTGTAGCTGATCACACCCGTGGCTGGGTTATAGCCGGTGATGGTCAGGGTGTTACCCAACGCCGTGGTGATCGACTGCGGGAAGCCTGCCGCCACGCCGCCGCTGACCACGCTGATGCCGCCGACGCTCAGGCTCTGCAGGCCATCGGGCGCGCTGACCGTGAAAGTGCCACTCTGGGTCAACGCGCCCGGGTTTGGCGCGCTGCCGTCGGCCAGGTTCTTCTCGTAGACGGTCAGTTCGCCACCGTTCACCTCCAAGCCACCCAGGGTCACCGGGTCGTTTAGGTTGCTGACGTTGAGGGTCAGGGTCGCGGTGCTGGTGTCGCCGTCGGCGTCTTTCAGGGTGTAGGTGAAGTTCTCTACCCCACTGCCGCCACCGTGCAGGTTCTTGAAGTCCGGGTCGTTGCTGTTGAGGGTGTAGGTGTAGGAACCGTCCGCCGCCAGGACCAGGGTGCCGTAGGTGCCGACAAAGGTGCCGGCCACCACCGGCCCGCTGGGGATGCGGTCCGCCCCTTGGATATCGTTGGTCAGCACATTGCCGCTGAGTTCCAGATGCTGCTCGGTAGCGGTGGTGGCATTGCTGTCGTTCACGGCCTTGGGCAGGTCATCGACGATGTTCACGTCCAGCGAGCCACTGGCCGAGCTGCCGTCAGTGTCAGTGGCCGTGACGGTGAAATGCTCGGACAAACTGTTGGCGCCGTCGCCGTTGGCGTGGCTCTCGTTGTCCAGCAAGGTGTAGCTGTAGCTGATCACACCCGTGGCTGGGTTATAGCCGGTGATGGTCAGGGTGTTACCCAACGCCGTGGTGATCGACTGCGGGAAGCCTGCCGCCACGCCGCCGCTGACCACGCTGATGCCGCCAACGCTCAGGCTCTGCAGGCCATCGGGCGCGCTGACCGTGAAAGTGCCACTCTGGGTCAACGCGCCCAGGTTTGGCGCGCTGCCGTCGGCCAGGTTCTTCTCGTAGACGGTCAGTTCGCCACCGTTCACCTCCAAGCCACCCAGGGTCACCGGATCGTTTAGGTTGCTGACGTTGAGGGTCAGGGTCGCGGTGCTGGTGTCGCCGTCGGCGTCCTTCAGGGTGTAGGTGAAGTTCTCTACTCCACTGCCGCCACCGTGCAGGTTCTTGAAGTCCGGGTCGTTGCTGTTGAGGGTGTAGGTGTAGGAACCGTCCGCCGCCAGGACCAGGGTGCCGTAGGTGCCGACAAAGGTGCCGGCCACCACCGGCCCGCTGGGGATGCGGTCCGCCCCTTGGATATCGTTGGTCAGCACATTGCCGCTGAGTTCCAGGTGCTGCTCGGTGGCGGTGGTGGCATTGCTGTCGTTCACGGCGCGTGGCACGTCGTCACGGACAATCACGTCCAGCGTGCCGCTGGCCACATCGCCATCGGTGTCGCTGACCAGTACCGGGAACTGCTCGCCCAGCGCATTCGTCCCCGCTCCGTCCGGGTGATGTTCCGCGCCGGTCAGGGTGTAGCTGTAGCTCACCACGCCCGTGGCCGGGTTGTAGCCAGTGATGGTCAGCACATTGCCGAGTCCGGTGACGATGGACTGGCCGACGCCGGTCACCACGCCCGCGGTGACCACATTGATGCCACCGACACTGAGGTTGAACACGCCATCGGCGGCAATCACCGTGAAGCTGCCCGACTGAGTCAAGGCCGCAGGGTTGCTGGCCGAGCCCTGGGGCAGGTTGGCCTCGTCCAGGGTCAATTCGGCAGGGCTGACATCCAGGCCGGTGAGGCTGACCGGATTGTCGGCGGGTGGCGCGCCAGCCGGCAGGGGCGCCGCGTCATTGCCATCGAGCCCACCAAGCTCGAGGTTGGCCAGCAAAGGGAAGCCGTTGAAGCCCGCCGTAGGGAAACCAATGGTGGGATCCACTCGACCGGCCACCTCGGTCAATATCACGAAACTGTGGCCGCCACCGAGCGCACCCGACACGCCACCAGGGTTGCCGCCCGCCGCGGTCGCTTCGGCTTCCTGCGTGGGGTCGGCGCCTGCGGCAATGGCTTTTTGCAGTTGCTCGACATCACTGAGTTGGGCGTTGCTGGGCTGCGTGTCCGGCGCTTGTACATGAGGGGCGCGATTGGCCAGCAGGTCGGGGGTCATCTCCAGGCTGCTGCCACGGCCCAGGGTCAACTCGGCACCGTTTTGCAAGCGCACCGCCACCGCACCCTCGCTCCCGGTCTCCAGTTGCTCGCCGGCGAACAGGCGATCCCCTTCCACCAACAGACGGCGATGACCGTCATCGCCCACCGCGAATACCTGGCCGACTACCTTGCCGACCACACCGACTAATTTAGCCATGAGCGTACGCCTCCCCTGCCGATGGGCTTTTCGCAGATCAAGGCGTGCCGGGTAATGTGCGCAAGGTTCCGAGTGCCATGGTTGTTGGAACCGTTGCTGTCACGTTCGTGAGAAACCACGCTCCCTGTGACGACTGCCGCGATAGTGAACTGGGCGAATGGCCATTATTGAGTGCCATTTTTTTGTCGCCAAATTCAGCTTTCGCCTTCCTCCCCTGTCTCCTTAGCTGCAAAAAATCTGGAACTTTCACCAAGGCCCGAAAATCGCCTGTCCCAGCCAATTCCCGTAACCACCTGAATGAAACAATGTCCCGGATTCCTTAGACCGCATAAGTTTTTTTTCGCATATATCTTATGAAAAAATCTTCTTAGCTCGCCCGATAAATGTTCTTAGCTCTGTTGTTACAAACCTGAAACGGTTTGATTCTAATTTTTCGTCATTTTTTTGGCGAATAGCAGGACATTATTCAAGACCAGGGAGATGTACCCCATGCGCGCTTTAACCCCCATCACCAGTGCGATTTTGTTGGCCATGGCGTGTGCCAACAGTCAGGCGATGTCGATTACCGAGGCTGTCCAGAACGCCGTGGACCAGCATCCCGAGATCAGCGCCAGCCGCAACAGCAGGCTGTCGGCCGACGAGGATGTGAAGTTCGCCCGCGGGGGGTACTACCCAACCGTCGATCTGGTCGCAGGCTACGGCCGGCAACGTTCGGACAACACCAACACCCGCGGCTTCAACCCGGACGGCACCCGTAACCACAACAAGGAAACGCTCAACTACACCCAATCCGAGCTGCGTCTGCGGCAGATGCTGTTCGACGGCTTCAATACCTCCAACGAGGTCGCCCGCACCGAAGCGGTGGCCACCTCGCGCGCCTACTACACCCAGGCCACCGCCGAGAGCATCGCCCTGCGCGCCATCGAGGTCTACCTCGAGGTGCTCAAGCGCCGTGAACTGGTAACCCTGGCCAAGAACAACCTGCAGGCCCACCTGCGGGTCAACGACCAGATCGGCCTGCGCAGCGAACGCGGCGTGGGCAGCACCGCCGACCTCGACCAGTCCCGCGCCCGTCGCGCCCTGGCCGAAAACAACCTGGACACCGCCGAGGTCGACCTGGCCGACGCCGAGGCCAACTTCTACAGCGTAGTCGGGCGTCTGCCCGACGAGCTGGAAACGCCCGTCACGATCAAGGGCGAAGTACCGGGCGACCTGCTCAATGCCCGCCAGGGCATGCTGGAGAACAACCCCTACCTCAAGTCGGCGCAGGCTGATGTGCGCTCCGCCGAGCAGCAGTACGAAGTGGCCAAGTCGCCCTTCTACCCACGCCTGGACGCGGTGCTGGCCACCGGCGCCAACAACAACCTCGGCGGCCAGAAGGGCCACGACAACAATGACTGGCAGGCCGGCGTCGAGCTCAGCTACAACCTGTTCCGCGGCGGCAGCGACAAGGCCCGCCTGCAGTCGGACGCGCACAAGATCAACCAGGCGATGGACATCCGCAACAACGCCCTGCGCGAGCTGAACGAAAACCTCAGCCTGGCCTGGAACGCGATGAACAACGCCCGCAAGCAGACCCCGAGCGCCCGCGAGTACGCCGAGACCACCCAGCGCGTGCGTGCCGCCTACCAGGACCAGTTCGGCCTGGGCCAGCGCACCCTGCTCGACGTGCTCGACAGCGAGAACGAGCTGTACAACGCCAACCGTCGCTACACCGAGGTGCGCTATACCGAAGAGTTCTCCATGTACCGGGTGCTGGCGACCATGGGCGAGCTGCTGAGCAAGCAGCGTATCTCGCTGCCGCCGGAGGCCATCGCCAAGACCGAAGTGCGCAACGAGGCGAAATTGCCTGACATGCGTTAGGTTCTGACGAGACAAGGGACTTTTTCGCCAGCGCCCATTTCCCGTCCACCGCGGCAGGAGTAGGCCATCGTGACCAGTATGCAAAGCGCGCAACCGCGCCTGGATGTTGATGATCCGTTGCTCGATGGCCTGCTGATCCTGTGCAAGCTGCATGGCTGCACGGCCAGCCGTGCCAGCCTGTGCAGTGGCCTGCCACTGGCCGAGCAACGCCTGGGCCTGGGCCTGCTGCCCCGCGCCGCCGCACGCGCCGGGTTGCAGGCTCGCGTGCTGCGGCGTGACCTGGACGCCATCTCCCCGCTCAACTTGCCGGTGCTGCTGATCCTCGATGATGGCCGCAGCGCCGTGCTGCAACGCTGGGGCGAAAACGGCCGGGCATTGCTGCTGCCCTGCGAAGCCGAAGGCGGTGAGCAGTGGGTCGAGCGCGAGGCCCTGGCGCAGGCCTACAGCGGCCAGGCTCTGTTCGCCCGCCCCCGGCATACCCTGGAGGACGTGCGTGCGCCGCTGATCCCGCGGGTCAACGCCTGGTTCCGCGACACCCTGCGCCACTCCCGCTGGCTGTACAGTGATGCCCTGCTGGCCAGCCTGCTGATCAACCTGCTGGGCCTGATGGTGCCGCTGTTCGTCATGCAGACCTACGACCGCGTGGTCCCCAACCAGGCGCTGTCCACCCTGTGGGTGCTGGTCGCCGGCCTGTTCATCGGTACCGCCTTCGAACTGGTGCTGCGCATGGTTCGCGCCCACCTGCTGGACCAGGCCGGCAAGAAGACCGACCTGATTCTCTCCGCCACCTTGTTCGAACGCATCACCGGCATGAGCATGAAGGCGCGCCCGGCCACCATCGGCGGCTTCGCCCAGAGCATCCATGACTTCCAAGGGCTGCGTGAATTCCTCACCGCAGTAACCCTGACCAGCATCATCGACCTGCCGTTCGTGGCCCTGATGCTGCTAGTAATCGGCCTGCTCGGAGGCTGGCTGGTGGTGATCCCGCTGATCGCCTTCCCGCTGGCGGTAGGCCTGGCGCTGTTCATCCAGGTGCGCCTGCGCGACACCGTGCAAAAAAGCCTGAGCCTCGGCGCGGTGCGCCAGGCGCTGCTGATCGAGACCCTCGGCGGCCTGGAAACCCTCAAGGCCTGCGGCGCCGAAAGCGAGCGCCAGTACCAATGGGAACACACCAACGGCGCCATCGCCCGCCTCGACGCACATGCCCGCAACCTGTCGTCGCTGGCCAGCAATGGCACGCTGTTCATCCAGCAGTTCTGCGGCATGGCGACGATCGTCGCCGGGGTGTACAGCATCATCGCCGGCAACCTCAGTGTCGGCGCGCTGGTGGCCAGCTACATGCTCGGCAGCCGAGTGCTCGCCCCGCTCGGCCAGATCGCCGGGCTGATCACCCGCTACCAGCAGGCCCAGCTGACCATGCGCAGCACCGACGCCCTGATGAGCCTGCCCCAGGAGCGCGAGGCCGAGCACCAGGCGCTGGAGCACACCGCGCTGCAAGGTGGCATTACCATCAACCACGCCACCTTCCGCTACGCCGGGCAAACGGCACCGGCCCTCAACGACGTGAGCGCCACCCTCAAGCCGGGCGAGCGCATCGGCATCATTGGCCGCAGTGGCTCGGGCAAGAGCACCCTTGCCCGGCTGTTGATGGGCTTCCATCACCCCGACGAAGGCCAAGTGCTGCTGGACAACCTCGACCTGCGCCAACTGGATATCAGCGACCTGCGCAGCCAGCTCGGCTACGTGGCCCACGACCTGCCGCTGCTGGCCGGCAGCCTGCGCGACAACCTCACCCTCGGCGCACGCCACGTCAGCGACGCACGCATGCTGGAAGTCGCCGAACTGACCGGCGTCAGCGAGCTGGCCCGCCAGCACCCGCAAGGCTTCGATCGCCCGGTGGGCGAGCGCGGCCAACTGCTCTCCGGCGGCCAGCGCCAGGCCGTGCTGCTGGCCCGGGCCCTGCTGCTGGAGCCGCCGATCCTGATACTCGACGAGCCCACCAGCCACATGGACAACAGCAGCGAGGAGCAACTGCGCCAGCGCCTGCTGAACTGGGTGCCCGGCAAGACCCTGCTGCTGGTCACCCACCGCACCTCGATGCTCAGCCTGGTGGACCGGCTGCTGGTACTGGACAACGGCAAGATCGTTGCCGACGGGCCGAAGGATGCGGTCATCGACGCGCTGCGCAAGGGCCGTATCGGCGCGGCGCTGTGAACCAACACTGTTGAATCCCTGTGGGAGCGGGCCCCGGCCTGCATCGGAGGTAGAACATGCCCATCAGCCACAGCGTGCGCAGCTACCTCCAGGGCGGCGACAGCCGCGCCGAACGCGACTATATGCCGGAGCTGGCCGGCGCCACCCTGCAGGAGTCGCCCAGCCTGTCGCGCCTGACCGTGTGGCTGGCGGCGATCCTGCTGCTGGTGGCGCTGGTCTGGGCCAACTTCGCGGTGCTCGACGAAGTCACCGTCGGCGAAGGCAAGGCCATCCCGTCGAGCAAGGTGCAGGTGGTGCAGAACCTCGAAGGCGGCATCGTCACCGAGATCTTCGTGCGCGAGGGGCAGATGGTCGACAAGGGCGCCACCCTCCTGCGCCTGGATGACACGCGCTTCAAGTCGAACAAGGGTGAAAGCGAGGCCGACCGTTACGCCCTCAGCGCGCAGGTGGAACGCCTGTCGGCCGAATCCGAAGGACGCCCCTTCGTGCTGTCGAGCGAAGTCCGCGCCAAGGCGCCACAGGTGGCCGAGGACGAGGCCGCGCTTTACGAATCACGCCAGCGCCGCCTGACCAGCGAGAAGCAGACCCTCAATGAACAGCTGCGGCAAAAGACCCAGGAGCTGGCCGAGTTCCGTTCCAAGGTCGACCAGTACCGCTCGGCAGTGGGCCTGTTGCAGCAGGAACTGGACATGTCCTCGCCGCTGGTGAGCAAGGGCGCCATCTCCCCGGTGGAGATCCTGCGCCTCAAGCAGCGCAGCGTCGAGGCGCGCGGCCAGCTGAACGCGACCAACCTGGCCATACCTCGCGCCGAAGCGGCGATCGCCGAGATCCGCAGCAAGATCCAGGAATCGGACGCAAGCTTTCGCTCCGACGCCGCCAAGGAGCTCAACGACAAGCGCACCGAACTGTCGAAGATTACCGCCACCAGCATCGCCATCGACGACCGGGTCAACCGCACCACCGTGGTGTCGCCGGTGCGCGGCATCGTCAAGCTGCTCAAGGTCAACACCATCGGCGGCGTGGTGCAGCCGGGCAGCGACCTGGTGGAGATCGTGCCGATCGAGGACAACCTGCTGATCGAGGCCAAGGTACGGCCGCAGGACGTGGCGTTCCTGCATCCTGGACAGACCGCGATGGTCAAGTTCAGCGCCTACGACTACACCATCTATGGCGGGCTCAAGGCCAAGCTGGAGCTGATCGGCGCGGACACCGTCACCGACGACAAGGGCAATGCGTTCTACCTGATCCAGGTGCGCACCGACAAGAACCACCTGGGTGGCGACAACAAGCCGCTGCTGATCATCCCGGGGATGGTCGCCACGGTGGATATCATCACCGGGCAGAAGAGCGTGCTGGACTATCTGTTGAAGCCGGTGATGAAGGCCCGGACCGAGGCGTTGCGCGAGCGGTAACTTCACGTCATAGCAGGGACTTCTGTAGGAGCGGCTTCAGCCGCGATGCCGGCGACGCGGTGCCTGGAACCCGCTTCGCGGGTGATCGCGGCTAAAACCGTTCCTACAGTGGTCTACCCAAAGCAATGCGTCATCAGCTCAGTCCTGCCCATGATTCCGTTGAAACGTCTCGGCGCCCATGGCTGCGATCTGCCCGTCGATCAACGCCTCGAACGGGCGCAACAACGCATCGAAGCCAGCAGGCGCTTCCAGCACGTTCAGCGCCTGCACGATCGCCTCGAGGGTGGATACTGCGCCTGGCTCAGGTGCCTTGCGCAACCGGTAGCGCGAAGGCAGGACCGCGCCCAGCGTTACCCGTGGCAATGCTTCCAGCTGCGGGTTCAGGTAGAGCATCTTGCGTGCCTTGCGCCAGGTACCGTCGGGTACGATCAGCAGCAATGGCAGATCATCTCCCTGCCCATATGCCTGCAAGACCTCTGCCTCATCACCTGGGAACAACAGCACCGGGCGATAACCCGGTGTCGCCAGCAATGTCTCAAGGTCATCGAACACCTCGCCGATCCGCAGCTCGGCATTGACCAAGCCAAGGGCCGCCAGGCGTGCCGTATTCAAGGCGTGGGCGGTTTCACTGGGGTGTTGCAGCACGACCACGCGGGTGCGGCTGTCCAGGTGCGGGATCAGTGGGCAGAGGCAATGGGCGAGCGGGCGCTGGCAGCGCTCGCAGCGGGGTCTGGGCATGGGGGTCTCCGTTGGCGGAGGGATTTTGCCACAGGCTGGAAATTTGGGCCCGCTTTGCGGGCCTTTCGCCGGCAAGCCGGCTCCCACACCGAACGCGCAAACCTCAAGCCTTGCGCTACGCGGGAGGCGGCTTGCCGGCGATGAAGGCAACGCGCATCAGCGGTTGAACCGCTCCGCCAGGCTGTGCAGGTACTCCGCCATCCGCTCCAGGTCTTGGCTGATCTCGGCCCCCTGCTTGGCCTGCCCCGCGCTCTCGTCGCACAACTGAGCGATGCGCACGATCTGCTGGTTGATGTCCTCGGCCACATGGCTCTGCTGCTCGGACGCCGTGGCCATCTGCTGGCTCATGCCGGTGATGCGGCTGATCGCTTGGACGATGCCCGCCAACGCCTGTTGCACCGCCTCGACGCTATGCACGCTGTCGCTGGAGATCTGCTGCCCACGGCTGGCGCTGGCCACCGCGCGGTCGGCACCGGAACGCAGGGTCGAGATGATGTGGTGGATCTCCTCGGTCGAGGTGCGGGTGCGCTGCGCCAGCGACCGTACCTCGTCCGCCACCACGGCGAAGCCCCTGCCCTGCTCGCCGGCCCGTGCCGCCTCGATGGCGGCATTGAGCGCCAGCAGGTTGGTCTGCTCGGCGATCGAGGTGATCACATCCACCACGCTGCCAATCGACTGGGTCTGCTCGGCCAGGGCGTTGACCGCCTGACCGATGTCGCTGACCGCCTCGCTCATGCTGCCCATGGCCCGCAGGCTCTGCTGCGCCAGGTCGCTGCCCTGCTGGGCCAGCTGGTCGGCGTCGCTGGCGGCGTGGGCGGTGGTCTGCACGTTATGGGTGACCTGCTGGATGGTCGCCGCCATCTGCGCGATGGCGGTGGCCGACTGGTCGGTTTCGCTGCGCTGGCGGTCGAGCATCTGCGCCTGGGCATCGGACAGCCCGGCGGACTGCGCGGCCCGCGACTTGACCCCGACACCGGCATCCACCAGGCGGGTCAGCGCGGTCTGCAGGCGCGCCTCCTCGCTGATGATGGCCAGGTCGAGCTGGCCTTGCAGCCCGGGGTTGTCACTGTAGGTCAGGGCGACCAGCGGGCTGGTGAAAGCCTTGGGGTGCTCTTCGAGGGTGCGTCGGATCGACTGGTTCTGCCGGTGCTCGATCGCGTACCAGGCCGCCAGCAGGCTGGCCATCAGCACCCCCAGCGCCGCGTACGGCGGCAACCACAGGTAAGCGGCGGCCGACAGTAATCCCGCGCCGATCAGCGGCCAGCCATGGCCAACTTCATGGCCCAGACGCGCCGCCAGCGGTACCGGCGAGCGCCCTGCACGCAGACGGGCATACAGCCTCTGCGCCCGGCGGATCTGCTCCCGGCTTGGCACCGAGCGCACCGATTCGTAGCCACTGATGCGGCCGTTTTCATACACCGCCGTGACGTAGGCGCTGACCCAATAGAAATCGCCGTTCTTGGCGCGGTTCTTGACCACGCCCATCCAGGGTTTGCCCTGCTTGAGGGTGTCCCACATATGCCCGAAGACCGCCGCAGGCATGTCCGGGTGGCGCACCAGGTTGTGCGGCTGGCCCACCAGTTCGTCGTAGGTGAAGCCGCTGATGGCCACGAATGCGTCATTGCAATAGGTGATGCGGCTGTTCAGGTCGGTGGTGGAGATCAGCCGCTGGTCTTGGGGAAAGGTTCTTTCGTGCTCGGTGACGGGCAAATTCATGCGCATCGTTGGCGATCCCTTGCTTATCCGGATGAGTGGGAAAATCATCAGAGCAAGTAGATATTTAGCAGAAGGCCAGCATGCCAGCGGTCAAGTTTCTGTAGGAAATGGTCTGGAACTGACGAAATGTCCTGAATCGGTCTGGTTCAACCCACGTTGAGCTGGCTCTTGAGCAAGTCGCGGAATGTCTGAATCAACGGTTCCCGGCTACGACCACGGCGGATGATCAGGGAGAACGGCGCCTGGTAACCGAACGTGGCCGGCGACAGCACGCGCAGGTCGCCCTTGTCGACCCAGGCCTGGGCATAGTGCTCGGGCAAGTAGCCGATGTAGGCGCCGGAAAGAATCAGAATCAACTGCGCCTCCATGCTCTCCACGGTGGCCGCGCTGTGCTTGAAGCCATGCCGGGCGAGCTCGGCCTGGCTCCAATAACCCCGCCCGACCATACGCTGCTGGGTGACCACCGGCTCCGGAATACGCCGCTCGCCGAACAACGCGTGACGGCTACTGCAATACAACCAGTGCTGCTCGCGGTACAGCGGCTGGTAGACCAGCCCGCTCATACGCGAGGAGAACGCGCCGATGGCCAGGTCCAGGCGGTTGTCCTGCACCCCGAGCTGCAGTTCGTAGGGGCTGGAGACCGACAGGTGCAGATGCACCGCCGGGTGTTCCTGGCTGTAGGCGCCGATGGCCTCGGCCAGCGGCAGGGCGCTGTCGCCAACGGTGGAGTCGATCACCCCCAGGTTCAGAGTGCCGCGCAGCTCGCCCTTTAGCGCCGCGGCGTACTGTTCGAAGCCATCCAGCTCGCCGAGCAGGCGCAAGGTCTCCTGGTGGAACAGCTCGCCCTTGCTGGTCAGGCTGAAGCCGCCCCGACCACGGTGGCACAGCACGATCCCCAGGGCGCTTTCCAGCTGGCTCATGTAGGTGCTGATCGCCGAGGTGGACAGGTTGAGATCCCGCTGGGCGTTGGCGAACCCCTGGTGGCGCACCACGCTGGCGAAGATACGCAGCAGTTTCAGGTCGGGCAGCGATGAGGCCATGGCGCAGGGTCCGCAGGGTGGAAATCGCCAGAGTCTAACCCGGTTGCCGGTCGATAGTTCAGAGAATCCTGAAGTAAGTATTTGTCGGTAGCGATTCTTCCCGGCCACTACCTTGCGCAGACTGCGGCGAAATGTCCCTGCCCGCCAGCATGACCAGCTGATCCAGGCGCGCGGCGGCACAGGTTCGAACAAACAGAACAATCGACCGACTGATGAGGCCCACCGTGGACAAGATTCTCCACCAACCACTGGGCGGCAACGAAATGCCGCGTTTCGGCGGCATCGCCACCATGCTTCGCCTGCCCCACCTGCAAAACGCCGAAGGCCTGGACGCCGCGTTCATCGGCGTGCCGCTGGACATCGGCACCTCGCTGCGTTCCGGCACCCGCTTCGGCCCGCGGCAGATCCGCGCCGAGTCGGTGATGATCCGCCCCTACAACATGGCCACCGGCGCTGCCCCGTTCGACTCGCTGTCGGTGGCCGACATCGGTGACGTGGCGATCAACACCTTCAACCTGCTCGACGCCGTGCGCATCATCGAAGAGGCCTACGACGAGATCGTCGAGCACAATGTCATCCCGCTGACCCTGGGCGGCGACCACACCATCACCCTGCCGATCCTGCGTGCCCTGCACAAGAAGCACGGCAAGATCGGCCTGGTCCACATCGATGCCCACGCCGACGTCAACGACCACATGTTCGGCGAGAAGATCGCCCACGGCACCACCTTCCGCCGCGCCGTGGAAGAGGGCCTGCTCGATTGCGACCGCGTGGTGCAGATCGGCCTGCGCGCCCAGGGCTACACCGCCGACGATTTCAACTGGAGCCGCCGCCAGGGCTTTCGCGTGGTACAGGCCGAAGAGTGCTGGCACAAGTCGCTGGCGCCGCTGATGGCCGAAGTACGCGAGAAAGTCGGTGGCGGCCCGGTGTACCTGTCGTTCGACATCGACGGCATCGACCCGGCCTGGGCGCCCGGCACCGGCACCCCGGAGATCGGCGGCTTGACCACCATCCAGGCGATGGAGATCATCCGCGGCTGCCACGGCCTGGACCTGATCGGCTGCGACCTGGTCGAGGTTTCCCCACCCTACGACACCACCGGCAACACCTCGCTGCTGGGTGCCAACCTGCTGTTCGAAATGCTCTGCGTGCTGCCGGGCGTGGTGCGCCGCTAAGGCGGACCTCTTCCCTGTAGGAGCGGCTTCAGCCGCGATCGCCCGCGAAGCGGGTGCCCAGATATGGCGGCGCCTGCTTCGCGGCTGAAGCCGCTCCTACAGGGTAGTGATAGACGTCCTGAAAGTTTGACCCCGGCAGGAGCCATTCGGGAGGGCCATAGAGGCCCGCCACACACAACAGGACCGCCGGGCGCATGAACCCGTCCGGACGGCCGATCTCGCCATAATAAAGATAATCGGGAGACCCCCAATGGCCTTGGACATCATCGTTGTACTGATCTATGCCGCCGGCATGCTCGCCCTCGGCTGGTACGGCATGCGGCGTGCGAAGACCCACGAAGACTACCTGGTGGCCGGGCGCAACCTCGGCCCGACCCTGTACATGGGCACCATGGCCACCACCGTGCTCGGCGGCGCCTCCACCGTCGGCACCGTGCGCCTGGGCTACGTGCATGGCATCTCCGGCTTCTGGCTGTGCGCCGCCCTGGGCCTGGGGATCATCGCGCTCAACCTGTTCCTGGCCAAGCCGCTGCTGCGCCTGAAGATCTTCACCGTGACCCAGGTGCTGGAGCGCCGCTACAACCCGATGGCCCGCCAGGCCAGCGCGGCGATCATGCTCGCCTACGCGCTGATGATCGCGGTGACCTCGACCCTGGCCATGGGCACCGTGCTGCAGGTACTGCTCGACGTGCCGTTCTGGATGGCCCTGCTGTTCGGCGGCGGCGTGGTGGTGGTGTACTCGACCATCGGCGGCATGTGGTCGCTGACCCTGACCGACATCGTCCAGTTCGTGATCAAGACCGTGGGCCTGATGTTCATCCTGCTGCCGGTGTGCCTGTACAAGGCCGGCGGCTGGGACGCCCTGGTGGCCAAGCTGCCGGCGGCCAGCTTCAGCTGGACCACCATCGGCTGGGACACCATCATCACCTACTTCCTGATCTACTTCTTCGGCATCCTGATCGGCCAGGACATCTGGCAGCGCGTGTTCACCGCCCGTGACGAGAAGGTCTGCCAGCGCGCCGGCACCACCGCCGGTATCTACTGCGTGCTGTACGGCCTGGCCTGCGCGCTGATCGGCATGGCTGCCCACGTGCTGATGCCGGACCTGGCCAACCCGAACAACGCTTTCGCCGAGATGATCAAGGGCCAGCTGCCCGAGGGTATCCGTGGCCTGCTGATGGCCGCTGCCCTGGCCGCGATGATGTCCACCGCCAGTGCCGGTCTGCTGGCCGCCTCCACCACCCTGACCGAAGACCTGCTGCCGAAACTGCGCGGCGGCAAGCAGTCGAGCCTGGGCATCAACCGCCTGTTCACCTTGCTCACCGGCCTGGTGGTGCTGGGCATCGCCCTGGCAGTGAACGATGTGATCAGCGCCCTGACCCTGGCCTACAACCTGCTGGTGGGCGGCATGCTGATCCCGCTGATGGGCGCGATCTTCTGGAAACGCGCAACCACCGCCGGCGCCATCGCCAGCATGACGCTGGGCTTCGCTACCGCGTTGTTCTTCATGTTCAAGGACGGCCTGGACGCCAATTCGCCGATCTACTACAGCCTGGCCATCGGCCTGGTGAGCTTCGTGGTGGTCAGTCTGGCATCGCGCAAGCCGGTAGGTGCAGTGAAACTGGCCTGACTCAGCGCCATCCCTGTGGGAGCCGGCTTGTCGGCAATAGGGGCGCAAAGCGCCCCACTACACGGCCCACGAACGCAAAAGGCCGCCGCATCACGATGATGCGGCGGCCTTTTTGTCTGTTGTCAGCGCCGACGCGGCTGGCGCTTGCGCTGTTCTTCGTCGGTCGGGATCGGCACCGGCTGCAACGGTGGCGGGAGCAGGCCCAAGGCGACGGCGAGGTCATGGAGCCAGTTGTACATGCGTTCGTTCATATTGCCCCCTTGACGGGTCAGCCTCACGGTCAATCAAACTTGCGATGCGTCATACAGATCATAGACCTATGTCCTGTATTGCGCATGCCTCTGCTCTTACAGATATGGGCGATTTTGACCCGGATCAAGCGCAGATGGCAGCTTCCGACGGCCGGTCAATCGTTTCGCTTTGTTGCAAGTCGATCCAGGCCTGCAGATTCGCCCCGCGTTTGCCCTGGCGCCACATCAACCAAGTCATCGCCTGATCGAACGGCGCCTGCAAGCGGTGTACGCGCACCTGGTTACGCCCCGGCAGGCTGTCGAGCATCGATTGCGCCATGAGTGCCACCCCGGCCCCGGCGATCACGCAGGCCAGCATGCTCTGGTAGGACTCGATCTCCATCACCCGGCCCATGGGGGTGTGGGCATGGGCATACCAGGCTTCCAGGCGCATGCGGTACGAGCAGCCCTGGCGGAAGGTGAACACCGCCTTGCCGGCAACGTCACTGGCGCTATGCACCACCGGGTGTTCGGGGCTGGTGATCAGTACCAGCGTTTCCTCGCACAGTGGCACGCCATCCAGCCCGGCCAGGTTGAGCGGGCCGTCGACCAACGCCGCGTCCAGCCGATGGCTGAGCACGCCTTCGAGTAGTTCCGCACTAGGCGCGGCCTGGACCTGCAGGTTCACGGCTGGATAGGCCTGGTGATAACGCGCCAGCAGTGCCGGCAAGTGGATGGCCGCGGTGCTGTACATGGTGCCCAGCACGAAATCCCCCGCTGGCTGGCCGCCCTGTACCGCCGCGAGCGCTTCGTCGCGCAGGTTCGAAAGGCGGTTGGCGTAATCGAGCAGCACCTTGCCGGCCGGCGACAGCTGCAAGCGCTGGCGCTCGCGCAGGAACAACTCCACGCCCAGCTGCTCCTCGAGCTGACGCAGGCGCGTCGACAGGTTCGACGGCACCCGGTGCAAGCGCTCGGCGGCGCGGGTAACCGAGCCCTCCTCGGCCACGGCCTGGAAGATGCGCAGTTGGCTGAACTCCATGATATTCTCCAAAACAGAACAACTTCATCATCATTATTCAATTTTATTGAAAGTCAATGCGCCCTACCCTGCCATCCATCGCATTCCTTCGTGCAGGAGACTTACCATGTCGCCCTTCGTGCAACTGCTGGCCAGCGCCGTGGCGCTGATGATGGCCATGGGCATCGGCCGCTTCGCCCTGACCCCGCAACTGCCCCGGCTGATCGCCGAGGGCCAGTTCGACCTGACCGCCGGCGGCCTGGTCGCCGCTGCTAACTACCTGGGTTACTTCCTCGGCGCGCTGGACGCCATGTTCGCCCGCCAGCCACGCCAGGTACGCCTGCGCCTGCATGGCGGGCTGTGGCTGTGCGTATTGCTGACCCTGGCATCGTGGGCGGCCGACGGGTTCTGGAGCCATTTGCTGCTGCGCTTCGGCACCGGCGTGGCCAGCGCCTGGGTGCTGGTGATGATCGCCAGCCTCAGCCAGCAACTGGCCAGTGCCCATGGCCGCCAGCGCCTCGGCGCACTGGTGTTCGCCGGGCCCGGTGTCGGGATCGCGGTGACAGGCTTGCTGGCCTTGGCTGCGCACCTGTTGGGGCTGGATTCGGCGGCCCTGTGGCTGGTTTATGGGGTTGCCGCACTGGTCATGCTGCTTGCGGTGCTGCCCTGGCTGCCGCGAGCGCTCGAACCCGCCACCTTGCCCCTTGGCAACGACCGCGGCCCCAACAATGGCATCGGCCGCCTTGGCCTGGTCTACGCGCTCTACGGGATCGGCTACATCCTGCCGGCCACCTTCCTGTCGCAGATGGCCAGCCAGCAGCTCCATGGGCAATGGCTGGCCGACCTGTTCTGGCCGGCCTTCGGCCTGGCCTCGGCGCTGGGTGTGATGATCGTCAGCCTGCTCCGCCCAGGCCGCACCTCGACCTGGCTGAGCATCACCTTGTGGTTGCAAGGGCTGGGTGTACTGGCCTGCCTGCTGGGCGGCGGCGTCGGCCTGGCATTGGGCGTGCTACTGTGCGGTGGGCCGTTCCTGGCCTGCATGCAACTGGTGATGCAGCGCTCGCGGGAACTGGCGCCCCATGCCACGCAGCGCAATGCCGGGATGTTGACCGCTTGTTTCGCCCTTGGGCAATTGAGTGGGCCGCTGCTGGCGGCGTTGAGCAGCCGCTACAGTGCCAGCCTGCAGCCTGCCTTGGTGCTGGCAGCGACAGGGCTGGCCATGGCTGGCGTGCTGGTCATCACGGGAAACCGCAGTTTGCAGGGCTGCCCATCAAGAACCCGAATGGCCTGACAGGGAAAACCCGACTGCAAAAGGTCGAAACCATTTGCAGCCTTTGCCATTGTATTTTATAAACTACATTCACTCGATGAAAACCATCGAATCCAGCAGTTTCAGGCATTGGCTGATCGGGCTTCGGGATGCCACGGCAAGGGCCAGAATCGTCGCTCGTGTCAACCGACTCAAGGAAGGGCTAGCGGGTGACGTTTCACCGGTCGGCCATGGCATGAGTGAGCTGAGAGTCCATTACGGCCCAGGCTATCGGGTGTATTTTCACCAATACGGCGATACCTTGATCGTCCTGCTTTGCGGCGGCGACAAAAGCAGCCAGCAACGGGACATCAAGGCAGCCCGGCAGATCCTGCAGTCGTGGAGGATGCAAAATGACTGAAACGTTCCATGAATTCGACGCCGCCGCCTATCTGACTTCACCGGAAACCATCGCGCAGTTCATGACCGATGCATTGGAGACAGGGGATGCAGCCTACGTAGCAAAAGCCGTGGGCGTGGTGGCTCGCGCCAGGGGCATGAGTGAACTGGCAAAGGAAACAGGCCTGTCTCGCGAGCAGCTTTACCGCTCGTTCAGTGAACACGGCAACCCAACGCTCAAATCGTTCCTGACTGTAATGAAAGCGTTGGGAATAGACATGGCTGCCAGACCCCACTTATCCCAGCAAGGTGCAGGCTAGGCGAAGTGCCTTCCCGGTCCTGTGGCATCTAATACCTCAAGGACCGGCACTTGCTTGCGCCCTGTCATCCCACCAGTTTGCGCAACTGCTGCCGCACCCACGCCTCGGCGCTGACCATGATCACCCCGAGCAGCACCATCACCGCGCCGATCACGAAGTTCAGGCTCAGCGGCTCGTCCAGCAGCAGCACGCCGAAGGTCACCCCGAACAGCGGCGTGATGAAGGAAAACACCGCCAGGTTCGAGGCCAGGTACTTACGCAGCAACCAGAACCAGGTCAGGTAGCTCACGAACGACACCACGATCCCCTGGAACAGCACGCTGCCCACCGCCAGCGGGGTCAACGAAAAGTCGGCGATCTGCCCGCTCACCAAGGCGATCAGCACCAGCCCGACGAACCCCACCGCCAGCTGGTAGAACAGGGTCAAGGTCGCCGGTGCCTCGGACAACCGCGAGCCGCGCACCACCACCGTGGTCGCGCCCCAGGCCAGGCCCGCGAGAATCGCCAGGGCGTCGCCCAGCAACATGCGCCCATCGAGGTGCTCCAGGGAAACACCGCCCGCGAAGGCCAGGGCAATCCCCCCGAACGCCAGCAGGATCCCCAGCCACTGCAACAGCCGCAGTCGCTCGCTGGGCATCATGAAATGCAGTCCCAGGGCGGTGAAGATCGGCGCGGTGTAGAGGAACACCGACATATGCGCCGCCGAGGTCAGCTTCAGCCCCTCGGCGATGAACAGGAACTCCAGCCCGAACAGCGCACCGGCCAGCAGCCCGGCGCGCCAGGTGCTGCCGACCTGGCTCCAGCCACCCCGGAAGCACACCAGCAAGCCTACCAGTACGGCCGCGATGCCATTGCGAAACGCCGCCTGCATGACCGGTGCGATATCCACCGCGGCGGATTTGATCAGCACCTGCTGGCAGCCCCAGATCAGGCACAGCCCCAGCATGACCTGGAAAGCAAAAGCGTCGGGGTTCTTGCGGACCGCGCTCATGGGCGGCCCCTCTGCGTGTTGAACGACATGGCAAGGCTCGGCAGTGAGAATGGATCCCGATTATCGGGGGACAAGCCTTGGCGATGGCAGCCTGGATGACTCAACGTTAAAACTGTCTCCAGAGCCTGACCAATGGCTGTTCCGTTCAATGACATCTACTCGAGCATGAGTGAACACTTCCACAACCGCCCATCTTGCGAAAACTCTGCACGCAATGCAGGGCCTGCCCCCTCATAACGCACCCACGGGCGGATATAACCGAGCAAACCATCCATCTTGCCCCCCCCCTGACTATCTGGAGAACCAAGCGCTTGCATGAGGGCTTCACGCCCCCAGTCTTGTGCGTTCTGATCGAGAATGCTCCCCTGGAACGGAGCATAGCCCTCGTGGCTCTGCACGTAGATATGGATGTGATTGAGTCTGTGCGCTCGAAAGCCGAGCTCCAACCCACTATTGAGGTACTTGTGATAAAGAGTCCCTCCCTCTGGGTCGTTATACGACAAGGGCGTTTCCTTCACCTGCGGCTGCTCACCAAGCACGGTAGCAAGCTCCTGAAAGTCATTGTCCCCTTGGTCTTTACCGACAAGGCTCAACAGCTTCATCCAGTCCATCAATCAATCACCCCTGTCAGGCGGTTTCGTTCAAAAATCTTTCTGATTGCTTCTTCTACGATATCGGCTTGATAACCCTTCTCCAACAGATTCTTTCGCAGTGCATCAGTGTCTCGACATACAGCACCACATAGGTCAGCTGCGTCTTGCTCCACCTGTGCTGCCGTGTTTTTGCCACCATGAGTGCGACCGGCGACGTGGATTTCTCGCGGAAGCTCTATCGCAGTGGCATTGTTGTAGAGCAACCTCGCCTCTTCATCTGTAAGCGGGCGGCCCAGTTCCTTCTCCTTGGCCTTCTGCAAAGCGGCCATTGAAGGAATATGATCGTGCTCCAATCGATCCCCTACAACCTCCCGACTCTTCAGATCCTTGTAAGAATCCACTTCCAACTCTTTGACTGGATTTTTCGGTGACTTACTGCCTTTGTTCGTCACTACACCGGTAAGGATGGACGCGACGAGCTTACCACCACCGATTAAGAACTGATCGTAATCATCCTTCTCATTGAAATGGACCTCGGCGTCACCCTCTTTTTCCATGTATTTGGCGACACGCTCACCGACATAATCCTGAAATTTGTCCAACCGCCTTGCCAACTCTTGGCCCAATGGCGTTTGCTCGGCGGCGCCCCAGGCTGCGGCCTGGATTACGGATTTCGGACCTTGCGTCAGTGCCAACACCAGTGCGACGGCTTGGGCCGCTTCCGCATTCTGCTGCATGAACCGTTCAATACTTGCCAACGATCGCAGGTTTTCCTGCAACAAAGTGCGCCTGGCCACAACATCCGAGTTGCCCAGTACCAATGCACCGGCAGGATCATTGAGATTGGCCTCTTCCAATACCTGCTTGGCCCCTGCCACGACCTCTGGCTTGATGCTCCAGAAATCGCTCAATTGCTTGAGCACATTCTGTTGGAACTTCTCGTCGGCCATCATCGCCATGGCTTCACTGCGACTTTTGCCGCTGAGAATCAACTGCTCCAGCGTCTGCTCGGCGAAATCACGGCTGGTAACACCTGATACCCCGGCTGCCATGTCCCGCCCCATTACACGCTCAAGCCGGTTCAGTGCAGCATTGAGGCCGGTGCTGGCCTGCTCAAAGTTCTTCAGGGCCGTCTTGTCGTAGTCGAGTAGCCCATCGCTCCACTTCTGCAGCGTCTCCTTAGGGTTCAGCGCATCGTGCAACGAGCTGTCGGTCACGTAGAGATCAGTACGCGACTCCTTGTCCCGCGTAATCTCATAGGCTTTGTCGAGGTCACGGTTGAGGCCGACAGTAGAGTCCTGCCCTGTCTCGGCGTCCTTGCGCACGGTGATATCACCCGCACCCACGGTAGCGCGGACAATCTGCTCGCGATCCTTCTCATACTCCCAGCCACTGACACTCCAACTGGTCTGGTTCTTCGATCCCTTCTCCCCGTTGCCTGCACCTTCGGTGACCTTGCCATTGGAAGGGTCTTGCTCGGCGTTGGCCGACCCCTTCTTCCAACTGCCCCCCACATTCAGGTAGTAACCGTGTTCCTTGTCCTTGCCGGCGATATCGCTGTATCCAAGGGTTCCGGTATCAAGCTTGAGATTGCCGTTGTCGGCGGCGATCAGCGCACCATCGAGCTGAGTGTGGTTTTCGGTGCGGATATCGACCTTGTCACGACCGGTGATGCGAGTCTGCTCTTCGACCCACTCGGTCTTGCCGGTGGTCTTGCCATAGCCTACCGAGCCACTGATACCCGCCCCGGGACCAATGGTGACCGTGGCATTGATGTCGAACTCCTTGCCCTTTACTTCGCCTGTGTCGATGGCCGAGGCCACGTTGAGGTCGCCACCGACGCGACCGATCACCTCATCACCACGTACTTGGGCACCCTTGATGTAGGTGTCCTTACCACTGGTGAACTTCAATTGGTCACCGGCGTAGACATAGGCTTGCTCATGGCGCTGAGCCTCACGCTCGAGATGCCCCTTGCCCAGATTGACGCTGGCATATACCCCAACACCCTCCGAGCCGAAGGTCAGCCCCACCTCGCCACCACCGCTGCGGCGATTTTGCTCCTGCTGGCTGTCGTTCTGCGCCGCGCGAATGTTCAGGTCGTTGCCGGCATTCAACTCGACATCGCGCCCGCCTTTGACCTGGCTACCGACAATGTTCAGATCGTTGGCGGACTCGAGCCGAACATCGCGCCCGGCCTCCAACCGCGCTGGCGTCGAAGTACCCTGCTGGCTGTCGTTGCTGGCAGTACCGTGGCTGCCACCGATACCAACCTTGAAGCCACCGCTGGTACCGCCGTGGATGCCCCCCCAACTTTGCGACTGGTTGCTTTCCAGGCTGCTGCTGCCCTTGGCCACATCGATGTTGATGTCACGCCCTTTGACGTCGATGTCACGCCCGGCCTGCAACTGACTGCCCTTGATGTTTACGTCGTTGCCCGCCTGCAGTTTCACATCGTTGCCAGCGTCCAGCGTCGAGGGACGGTTGTTCTGGTCGACACTTTGCTGGCTGCTGGTCTGCTTGCTGCTGCCGATCTTGCCGTCACCGGTCGGGCCGGCGAAGAACTGACCGATCGCATCCAGGGTCTGCAGGGTGCTGGAGCCCTTGCTCACCCCATTCTCGCCCTTGCCGGTGTTGCTCAGCGCGTCCTTGGTCTTGCCCACGTTATGGTTGACCGAGCCACTGATACCGTGCGATTCGTACTCACGCTCCTGTTCCTGAATACGGGTTTCGCGCCCCGCGTCGATGTTGATATCGCGACCAGCGTCCAGGCTGATGTCATGACCAGCCACCAGGTCGGAGCCCGTTTGGTTGATGTCGCGTCCGGCTTTGACATCCAGATCCTGTCCGGCCTGGATGCGGCTACCTGCGCTCAGTTGCTCACGCAAACGGTCCTTGGCCTTCTCCTTTTCGACACCGGCGAAGAAGTTCATGCCGTTGTCGTCACTGTCGAAACGCAGGCCCGTCTTGCTCGAGCTCGACCAGTGCGAGTTGTCGCTCTGGTTCTGTGCGGCGCTGACATTGACATCACGCCCGGCGTTGAGGCTGACGTTGCGCCCGGCACTGACACCGCTGCCCAACACGTTGATATCGCGAGCTGCCTGCAGGGTGGCGTCACGCTCACCGCTCACCTGACTGCCGACACTGGTGCTGCTGCGAGCCTCCTGCCCTGAAGCCTTGGCCGAGCCGATCGACACAGACGGCAGGACCGTGCCCGGTGCGATCGGCATCATCAATGCCGCCGGGTTCAGGATGATGTCGGGAGAAAGCGACAGCTTGAACTTCTTCTTGAATTCCTCCGAGCGGCTATAGGCAGTGTCATTGGCCGACACCAGGTTGATGTCGCCCTCCTTGTCCACCAAGCCTGCGCGCAGTTCGACATCGTTGCCGGCGTTCGCCTCGCTGGCCCGCAAACGCAGGTCGCTGCCTGCAGCCAGAACAATGTCGTTGCCGGCATCGAGCTCGCTGCCCACCTGCGTGGCGCGGGTCTGCAACTGGCTCTTGCCGCTCTTCGACAAGCCAAGGAAGCCGGACTTGGTCTTCTTGCTGTACTCGCCGTGCTCCTCGACACCGGACAACACCGCCACATCGCCGGTGGCCCCGACCATGACATCGCCGCCAGCCTTGAGCCGGCTGCCGATCACCGAGACATCGCGGCCACCGTCAATGGAGATGCCACCATCGGCCTTCTTGCTTACGTTGACCGTAAGGTCGCCACCGGCCTCGATCACCGAGGCGACGTTGGTGCTGTGGTAGCTCTCTTTTTGCGTCGAGCTGCTGCGACCGAACGAACCCTTGCTCTTCTTCAGGTAGTACGAAGCACTTTCGTTCTGGTCGGAGGCGATGGTCAGGTCGCGCTCGGCGTCGATGTCGACATCGCCCTTGCCCTTGACCTGGCTGGCGACGATGGCCATGTCCTGGCCTGCGGACAGTGAGACGTCGCCACCGGCCTTGAGCGTGGTCGAGACCTGGGTGACCTGGTCTTGGGACTGGGTGACCTTCTTGCTGCGGCTGAAACTGTGGGCTTCGTTGGCGGCGGAGCTCAGGTTCAGGTCTTCGCCCGCAGCCAGGGTGAGGTTGCGGCCCGCGTCGATCTGGCTGGCCACGGCGGTGAGATCGCGACCTGCGCCAATGCTCAGGTCGCGACCGGCTTCAAGGGTAGCGCCGTGTTGCTGCACGGTGCTGCTACGCTGAGATCCGCTATAGAACCCCTCGCGCTGCTCGACCGCCAACAGGCTCACGTCGCGTCCAGCATTGAGCGACAGGTCTCCCTCGCTCTTGATCACGCCGCCGATGTTCTTGATGTCCTGACCGGCTTTCAGGGCCAGGCCATTGGACGCCTCGATACGCGCGGCATTGTCGAGGTAATCCCATTGGTTGGTCACACCCCCATAGGACATCGTATGGCGCACTTGGTCGCGCTGGTTGATGATGTCGCCGCTGACCGCGGTCAGGCTTACATCGCGCCCGGTGATGATGCCGCCGGCGCTGTTGCTCAGGTTGTTGCCGGCCAGCAGTTCCAGGCGTTCTCCGGCCTGGATCAGGCCGGTGTTGACCAGGTTGTTGCCGGCGGTGGCGGAAAGGTTGCGACTGGCCTGCAGGATCCCGACGTTGGTCAGGTTCTCGCCGGCGATCAGTTGCACGTCCTGGCCGGCGATCAGCGCTCCGTTGGGCGCCAGGCGGTTATTGGCCTGGGCCAGGTAAAGCACCGGAACCAGGACTTCCTCGCCGTTGACCTGGTGTTTTTCCATCCACACGATGTCATGGGTCAGCGCCGCCACCTGGGAAGCCGTCAGGCCCACCCCCAGACTTAGCTGGAGCTGATCCTTGCTACGGATGGCATTGTCCATCAGGTACTTGAACAGTTGCTCACCGGAGGTCTGGCCATCGATGAACTGCTGGCCGGTGCGGGCCACCACCGCTTGCTGGATCAGGCGCTGTTCGTAAAGGCCATCGCCCAGGCGCTTCCAGCTCTGGTCCGGGTCGTAACCCAAATTACCGAGCAGGTAGTCGGAACTCATGAACTGCTTGAGCTCGGTGAGGACCGGGTTGGTCTCGATCAGATACTTGTGCGGCTTGCTGACGTACGGATTGCCTACCGTCGGGGTGAGACCGGGAACTCGCGGCATGCCGCTGATACCCAAGTTGCTGGTAACGCTCAGCGCTTGCCCTGTGGCACCGAGGGAACGTTGAGGCACCTGGACATCCACGGATGCACCAGTCGGTGCGAGAACACCAATGCTGCTGGCTTGCCCGGCCAAGGTGCTGGCTTGATGGCCGACACGCTCGATCTGGGAATCGGCAATCCTTGTGGATACCGCATCGCCGGCTTGCAACGTTCCTGTCCCGACCACAGGCGTCAGCGCTTCACGCTCTCTTGTGGAAATCGCGGACGTCGCAAACGTCCAGCTTGGGGACGAAGCCATTGCCGAGTTGCCGCTCGCCCCGCTCAGTCGGAACAATCCATTCTGTCCGGTAGGCAACGTAAAGCTGCCTAACGTCAACGGATTGACCTGCTGGCGAGCGAGATCGGGAGGCAACTGCGCATGCAGCGAAACCAGAGCAGTGCCCGTGGCGCCAGGCAGCGCCGGATCGAAAGGCTTGGCTACCGGGCTACCGATGGCCTGGCTCTGTTGGATGACGCTGTTGGTCAGGTTCTGCGTGGCATTGATCTGCACGCGGCCACCCGCTTGCACGACCGCGTTGATCACGCCAGCCTGCCCAGGCAAGGCAACGGTACGCGTATCAAAGAAGTTCTGTACCTGCGCCGGCAGCGCAACGCGAGTGCCGCCGGCACTGTAAGCCGGAGCAACGTTCAGAAAGCTCACGCCGTGTCGCCAGCCCCAGCTATTGATCCAACCCAGGCTGAAGCTCTCTTCGTAGGCTTGAGGCGAACCGGAAATTCTCGGAACGGCAACAGACTCATTCCATCCGGCATCCCAGTGCCTGAAGTTGGCCACGGGCCCGCGGGCCCATCGGGAATTCAGGGTGGTCATGGAATAGCCGGGATCATTCGCGGCGTTGTACTGGGCAGCCGCAGCGAGCCAGTCCCGCCCGCCAACGCTTACGTTGAACGATTTGAGCGTCTTGAACGAACCGAAGCTCGTCCCGACGTTGTTGAAGGTAGCGAAATCAGCGATCAGATCACCGCGCGCCGACATGACCGAGTTTGAGTTGGTGAGCGTTTGCCCCTGCATTTGCAGATGCCCACCCGCTGCAATCATCGAGGCGGGCGTATCGATTTCGAGCTTGGTCTCATAAGACTCCTGCAGGACGTAGTGGCCTGAGGCACGTCCGGTGGAGCGCAGGCCGATCGCACCCGAGATCAAACGGTCGGTAGTCTTGATGAACTCCTTCCTGTTATCGATCGTCGCAGCGCGCAAGGACATGTCTGCGGCACTTTCCAGACTGCCGGAAATGTTCTCCAGCAGGGTAGCCCTGTTACCCGCGCCATCCCGCGCCACCGTCAGCCCAGCCAGGCTGTAAACGTCGCCGTAGAAGTTGGTCAGGCTACCGGTATACAGCTGCATGTCCCCGCCGCTGAACAGCAGCCCGCGCTCATTGCGCAGATTGCCGGTGGTCACGCGCACCAGCTGGTTGCCTCCCAGGGTGCCCAGGTTGTTCAGGCTACCGGCATTGACCAGCAGATCGCCCGCCGAACTCAGTCGCCCCTGGTTGCCGAGCAGGCCCGCCACATTGACCGAGGTGTTGCCCACGCCCGTGATGCTGGCGTTGCTGCCCAGGTTCATCTGCGCCGCGCTGACCCCCAGCGTGCCCAGGCTGTTGACCCGTCCACTGGCGCTACTGTAGGTGCCCCCCAGGTTGAGGCTGAGCGCGCCATCACTGGCGATCAGGCCATCGTTGCTCCAGTTGCCGCCGTTGCCCACCAGGCTGTCGACCGCCAGCAACTGGCCGCCGGCGGTCTGGGTGAGGTTGTTGACGTTGACGGTCAGACGCCCGGCCTGGATCACGCTGCCGTTGGTCCAGCTGTCGGCGGTCAGGGTCAGGCCACCACGGGTGCTGAGGCTGCCGCCGGCGCGGGTGAGGTTGGCGGTGTCGATGTCGAACACGCCCTTGCCCACGTGCAGCACCTTGCCACCGACGTTCTGCAGCAGGCCGGCGCCAAGGGTCAGGTCACTGTTGCCGATCTCCACTTGACCGTTGCGGTTGTCGAACAGCCCGCCAATGGCGAACTGGCTCTTGCCGCTGGTGCCCACGGCACGCAATTGCCCGCCCTGGTTGTCCAGGCTGGCCGCCGTGATGGCCAGGGTGCTGGCGCTTTCGATAATGCCGCCGCGGTTGTCCAGCGCCCCGCTCAGCCCCAGTTCGATACGCTGGCCGACCATCTCGCCGCGCGCATCGCCGCCGTTGAGCAAGCTGGCGCCAGTGACTTTGAGCAGGCCACTGGCGGAGATGCCGCCATCGCGGTTGTCCAGCTGCCCGGTACGGATCAGCGCATCACCGCCCAGCGCGGCGATGCGTCCGCCGTGGTTGTCGAGGCTGGCGCTCTGCACGTCCAAGCTCAGCGCCTGCAGAATGCCGCGCTGGCCAGCGGCATCGCTGCCATTGCGCAGCACGCCGGTGGTGCGCACGCCCAGCGCCTGCTTGAGGCTGGCGAGGATGCCGCCGCGGTTGTCGAGGGTGTCGGCGTTCACGGTCAGCGCGCCATCCTGGGCGATCAGCTTGCCGCCCTGGTTGTCGAGCAGGCCGGTGGCCTGCACGCTGATCGCGCCCTTGGCCTGCACGCTGCCTTTGGCGTTGTTCAGGCTGGCCGCCTGCAGGCTTATGTCGCCCTGCTGGCTGTAGATCAGGCCATCGCCTGAGTTGTTGAGCGCGCCGCGGCTGTCGAGCGTGAGCAAACCTGTGGCGGCCAAGGTGCCGCGCTGGCTGTTGTCGAGGCTGGCGGCCAGCACCTTGAGCAGGCCCTGGCTAGCGATCTGGCCAGCTTGGTTGTCCACCAGGCCGGCACGCTGGATCAGCAGATCCTTGCCGGCGAACAGCTTGCCCTGGCGGTTGAGCAGCTCGCCGAGCAGGTCGAGGGTCAGGGTGCCCTGGGCGGCGAGGCTGCCGTCGTTGTTGTTCAGGCTCGCGGCGGTCAGGCCCAGGTCCTGGCGGGTGGCCACGCGGCCGCCGTGGTTGTCGAAGGAGCCGCTGCTGATGAGCAGTTTTTCCCCGGCATCGATCAGGCCACCGTCCTGGTTGTCCAGTGCTGCCGTGATGGTCAGCTGCTGGCCGCCGCCGCTGGAGAGGATGCCCTTGGCGCTGTTGTCCAGGCTGGCGGCCTTGACGTCCAGGCGTTGCTGGGCGACCAGCGCGCCGCCGTCGCTGTTGCGCAGCGCGCCGGTCACGCTCGCCTGCACGGCGCCCGAGCGGCTCGACAGGGTGCCCTGCTGGCGGTTGTCCAGGCTTTGGCCGGTCACGCTCAGGCCCTGCCAGCCCGAGACCAGGCCGTTGCGGTTGTCGATGGCGCCGCTGGTGATGGCCAGCGTCTGTTCGCTGATCAGCTTGCCGTCACGGTTGTCCAGCTCGCTGACGTCCAGCTGCAGGGCCTGGGCGGTGGAAATCTCGCCGCCCTGGTTGTTCAGTTTGGCCAGGTTGACCAGGGTCAGCGGCCCGGCGGTGGTGATCAGGCCGGCGCCGTTGTCCAGGTCGGCGCCACCCAGGTCCAGCGCGAGGCTGCTACCGAGCAACTTGCCGGCGTGATTGTCCAGGCCCTTGCTGGTGAGGGCGAGCGCGTCCTTGGCTTCGATGCGGCCGCCGTCGCGGTTGCTCAGCGCGCCGGCATGAATCTCCAGCGACTGGCCGCCGATCAGGCCCTTGAGGTTGTCCAGGCGCTGGCTGACCCGCAGCAGCAGGCGCTGGTCGCTGAGCAGGCGGCCGTTGCCGTTGTCCAGTTGCTCGGCAGCGACGGTGAAGGCCTGGGCGCTGGACATCTCGCCGCCCTGGTTGGCCACGGTCTTGAGGTTGTCCAGCTGCAGCGACGGCGCATTGATCAGGCCGCCACGGTTGTCCAGGTGGCCGTGGCCCAGGTCGAGCTTCACCGAGGTATCGCTGAACAGCTTGCCGCCCTGCTGGTCGAGGCCGGTGACCGTGGCGGTGAGTGCTTCGCGGCTGCCCACGCGGCCACCGTCGCGGTTGTCGAGCTGGCCGGCATGCACGTCGAGGGTGCGATTGCTGCTGATGCTGCCCTGGCGGCTGTTGTCCAGGTGGCCGGTGGTGATGGCTTGCGCGCCCTTGCTGGCAATAACACCCTTGTCGGTGTTGTCCAGGCTGGCGCTGGCCAGGGTGATGTCGCTGTCGCCGAGCAGCTCGCCGCCCTGGTTGAGCAGCGCGCCGCCCGTGGTCAGTTTCAGGCTGCCGGCGCTGTCCAGTTTGCCGGTGCTGTTGTCCAGGCTGTGCGCGGCCAGCACCAGCTGGCCCTCGGCGCTGATCAGGCCGAGGCGGTTGAGCGCCGCGCCGGTCAAGGTCAGGGTCATGTCGCGCTGGCTGGTCAGGCGGCCACCGTCGTTGTCCAGGGTCAGCCCGGTCAGGGTCAGGCCGGTCTGGGCCTCGAGGCGCGCCTTGTTGCGGTTGAGCAGCGATTGCAACGCCAGGGTCATGCCGGTGCCGGCCACCAGCAGGCCGCCGTCGCTGTTGTCCAGCGAGGTGCCGGTGACCGCGACAGCGGCCTTGCCGGTGATCTCGCCGCCACGGTTGTCGATGCGGTCGACCTCCAGGGTCAGCGCGCCATTGCTGCCGAGCAGGCCCGCCTCGCGGTTGTCCAGCTCAGCGCCCTTGATCCGCAGTTGCTCGAGGCTGATCAGCGAACCGGCGTTGTTGAGCAGGGTGTCGGCCTGGACCTCGCCCTGGCCTTTGCCCGAGACCTTGCCCTTGCTGTTGTCCAGCGTCCCGGCAACAAGGTTGAGAGCGGTGTCGCCCACCAGGGTGCCCTGTCGGTTGTCCAGGCGACCGTCGACGGTCAGCACCAGGCCGGCGCGGCTGCTGACGGTGCCCTCGCGGTTGTCGAGGCTGGCGGCATGCAGGTCCAGGCCCTTGGCCGAGACCAGGCCCTTGGTGTTGTCCAGCGCCTGGGCGATACGCACCGTCAAGGCCTGCTCGCTGAGCAGCTTGCCCTGGCGGTTGTCCAGGGTATTGGCCGCCAGGGTGAAGCCTTGCGGGCTGGTGATTTCGCCGTTCTGGTTGTCGACGCGGCCGAGGTTGTGCAGTACCAGCACCGGGGCCTTGATCAGGCCGTGGTTGACCAGCGCGCCCTGGCCCAGGTCGAGGGTGATCGAGGCCTTGCTCAGCAGGCGTCCGGCCTGCTGGTCAAGACCGCTGGCGGTCAGTTGCATGGCGCCATCGCTGTCGATGCGGCTGTCGCTGCCCGCGTTGTTGACCTGGCCGGCCTTGAGGGTCATGCGGTCGTTGCCGACCACATGGCCGCTGTCACGGTTGTCGAGGGTGCCGGTGACGATGTCGATGGCCCCCTGGGCGCCGACCTCGCCGGCCCGGTTGTCGAGGCTGGCACTGCGCAGGTCGAGGGCGCCGTCGGCGGTGATCGAGCCGCGCTGGTTGTCGACCTTGCCGGTGGTGGCCAGGGTCAGTTTGCCGGCGCTGCTCAGTTCGGCGTCGCTGTTGTCCAGGCTGGCGGCGCCGATGTCGAGGTCGCCTTCGCTGGTCAGCAGGCCCTTGCCGTTGTCCAGCGCCTGCTCCAGGCGCAGGCGTGCGCCCTGCCCGGCGGAAACACGCCCGGCGCGGTTGTCCAGGGTCTGGCCGTCGAGGGTCAGTTGGCCCTTGCCGCGCAACAGGCCCTGGGCCTGGTTGATGACCTCGGCCACCGTCAGCGCCAGGTCGGTGTCGGCCAGGACCTGACCACCGGTGTTGTCCAGGCGCTGCCCGGTGAGGCTGAGCGCCTTGGCCGCGGACAATTCGCCGCCGCGGTTGTCGACGCTGGCCACGGTCAGGCGCATACCCTGCCCGGCGCCGACCACGGCGCCCTGGCGGTTGACCAGTGTGTTGCCCTTGAGGGTCAACGTGCCGTCGGCGGACAGCTTGCCGCCCAGCTGCTCCAGGCGCGTGACCTGGCCATCGAGATCGCCGCCGCTGGTCAGACTGCCGCCACTGTTGTCCAGGTGCGTGGCGACCAGGCCGAGGTTGCCCTTGGCGCCAAAGATGCCGAGCTGATTGAACAGCTCGCTGCCGCTGAAACGGGCCCAGGCCTGGCCGCTGACCAGGCCCTGGTCGCGGTTGTCGAGGTGGTCGATGGTCAGTGTCAGTGCGCCGTCGGCCTCGATCTTGCCGCCGCGGTTGTCCCAACGCTGGCCCTGCAGGGTCAACAGGTCCTTGCCCACCAGGCGGCCACCGCGGTTGTCCAACTGCCCTGCTTCAATGCGCGTAGCGCCCACGCCGTTGAGCAGACCCTTGGCCTGGTTGTCCAGCAGCCCGGTGACCTTGGCGGTGAGCGTGCCGTCGCTGAGCAGCTTGCCTTGCTCGCGGTTGTCGAGGCTGGCGGCGTTCAACGTCAGCGCCTTGTCGGCAGCCAGCACGCCTTGGCGATTGTCCAGGGCCTGAGCGACCGTCAGCGCCAGCGCCCCACCAGTGATCGTACCTTCACGGTTGTCGAGGCTACCTGCCGTTACCTGGCCGAGGCCGGTGCTGGAAATCTCGCCGTGGCGGTTGTCGATGGCTGCGCCCGTGACCAATGCCAGGCCCGACTTGCTGGTGACCACGCCGCCCTGGTTGTTCAGGGTCAGGGCCCGGATATCCAGGCCATCAGCCGACACCAGGCCATCGAGGTTGTCGAGCAACTGGTCGAGGCGCACGGTCAGGCCCTGTTCGCTGTAGAACTTGCCGCCCGTGTTGTCGAGGCTGCGGCCAGCCAGGGTGAAGGCGCCCTTGCCGAAGATCTCGCCGCGCTGGTTGTCGATATCGGCCATCTGCCGCAGCTGTAGCTGGTTGGCGGCGATCTTGCCGTCGCGGTTGTCCAGCCGGCCATGGTTCAGGTCCAGGGTCAGCGCGGTGACGCTGCTCAGGTGGCCGCCGTGCTGGTCGAGCCGGGCCACGTTGACACTGACAGCCTGGTTGCCGCTGATATGGCCGCCCTGGCCGTTGTTCAGGGCCTGGGCGGTCAGGTCGAGGGTGGCCTGGCTGGCGATCCGCCCGGTGCGGTTGTCGACCAGGCCCTGGCTGGTGACGGTGATGCCGCGATTGGCCAGGACCTTGCCAGTGCGGTTGTCCAGGCTGCCGAGGTTCAGGGCCAGGGTATCGAGGCTGGACAGTTCGCCGGCCTGGTTGTCCAGATGGGCCCAGGTGGCGTTCAGCGCACCCTGGCTGGTGATCTGGCCACGGTCGCCGTTGAGCAACTGGCCACCGGTGAGGGTCATGCGCCCGTCGGCGAGCACTTTGCCCTGCTGGCGGTTGTCCAGGGTCGTGGCGTTGACGCTGAGGTCGCGCCCGGCACTGAGGCTGCCGCCCTGGTTGTCCAGGCGGGTGCCGGTGGAGAGCGCAAGGTCGCCGCTGGCGATCAGGCGCTGGTTGCGGTTGTCCACGGCACCGGCGCTGATCTTCAGGTCGGCATCGGCCACGCGCTCGCCATCGATGTTGATACCCGCCTGGATACCGCCAAGGTTGCTCAGTTGGCCGCCAGCGTTCAACTGTACCTGGCCCCCGGCAGTCAGCCCCTGGCGGTTAACCAGCTCGCCGCGGCTGTCCAGCTGCAATTGCTGGCCGGCATGCACCGGGCCCTGCGCATCGATAGCCGCTGCCTGCAGGCGTACATCGCCGGTGGCGCTGGCCTGGGCCATGCGCAACTGGCCGTTGGCCTCGAGCTGTATATCGCCGCCGCTGGCGATCATCCGCCCGTCCAGGCGTACGCCGACCCCGGCCTCGGTGCCCACCAGCCTGACCGCGCCGGCATACATGCCGCCCAACGCGCTGGAGTCGATGGCCAGGCTCGGCTTCGCGCTGCCGTCGTCCTGGCGCGCCGTGGCCGCCAGGGTGCGCGCATCGACATCGTTGCGCCCGGCGACGATGGCCAGGTTGCGCGCCTGGATCTCGGCATTGATCTTCGTGCTGCGGGCAATCAGTTCAAAGCTGTCGACGTTGCTGGCGTTGAGCCCCGCCCCTTCGATGGCGATATGGCCCTGGTCGACCTGGTAACGGCTCAGTTGGCCGTTCTCGAGCACCGGCTTGCCGGTACTGAGCGTGGCCTGTGGCGTGTTGATGAAGCCGCAGCCATCGCAGGTGATGCCGTGGGGGTTGGCGACGATGACATGCGCCCCGCGCCCGGCCACTTCGGTATAGCCGCGCAGCTGGCTGGCGTTGGCGCCGTTGACCTCGTTGAGGATGACGTTGGCCGCCGTCCCCCGCAGGTTCGGGTTACCGAGGATGATCCCGCCCAGCTGGGTGGCCTGGGTACGGTCGGTGGCGTTGTTGAGGATCAGCCCCTGCTGGCCGACGTTGTAGTCGCTGAACTGGTTGTGCGACAGGCCGCTGCCGTTGGGCGCAGCGATGTTGACGATGGGCACGCCGTTGCCCGCCTGGCCGAGGCTGGTGCCCGGCCCGCTGACCACCACGCCTTCGGCGGCCTGTGCCCACAGCGGCTGCCAGAACATGGCGTTGGCCAGCAGCAGCGCCAGGCCGCGCTTGGGCAGGCCGCAGAAGTGCTCACGGGGCTGAATTACGGCCGAGCGTTGGCGGGCCAGGAAGGCAAACAGGCGGACGTCCATGTCAGGTCTCGTGAGTCAAGCGGCCAGGGGATCATGCTTGCCAGCACACCGGCACGCATCAGCGAAAAGAGTGAGCGATACTATTTTGCCACTACATGGACGTCAAATTAATACCGTCAAAAAACCATGTCGATACAACGGCACCTGTTCCACCAGTCGCTCGCCCTGAACTTCCGGCTGGCCAACGACCTCCACCGCAAGAATCGACTGACAAGGGAACCGAAGGATGAAACCACTACCCTGCATCATCTGCGCGACAGCCCTGCTCTGCGCACAGCCCATCTGGGCCTGCACACCGGAAGAGGCCACGCAGAAAAGAGAGCAACTGGCAGGCCTGGTGAGCCAGCTGACCGAGCAGAACGCTCAAAAGGCCAAGGAGATCAATGACGAGCTCCAGCACATGGACCTCGGCACGGCCAGCAAGGACCTGCCCGACAAATGCCAGTTGATCGACAAGCGTATTCAGGAGCTGAAGGAAGCCGAACGAAAAACCTGAAACCTGACAGGTAAGGACGCGGAGAAAAACCTGAAGCTACCCGCCATCGTTGCGATGGCGGGTTTGCGATGAGATGTGCTTACTCAGTGGCAGGCTTGCGCTTTTTCAGCGGTGCCAGGCCATCGGCGCTGGCCAGCGGCGCGTTGACCTTCGGCTTGGCGGACGGTTTGCGCTTGGCGGCGCCCTTCTTGTCGCCAGCCGATTTCTTCTCGGTCTTTTTCTTCTTGGTGCCGGCAGCCTTACCCGACGCCTTGACCTTCTTCGGGCCGCTGTAGGTGCCCTTGACCTCCTTGATGACACGGCGCTCGAACTGCTGCTTGAGATAGCGTTCGATGCTCGACATCAGGTTCCAGTCGTTGTGGGTGATCAGCGAGATCGCCAACCCTTCGCCGCCGGCACGGCCGGTGCGGCCAATACGGTGTACGTACTCGTCGCCGCTGCGTGGCATGTCGAAGTTGATCACCAGGTCCAGACCGTCGATGTCCAGGCCCCGGGCCGCGACATCGGTGGCCACCAGCACCTTGGAGCCGCCGTCCTTGAAGCGGTCGATGGCCAGCTTGCGGTCCTTCTGGTCCTTCTCGCCGTGCAGGACGAACGCCTTGACCTCCTTGGCCACCAGGTGGCCGTAGATACGGTCGGCCAGGGCGCGGGTGTTGGTGAAGATGATTGCCTTCTTATAGGTCTCGTTGGCCAGCAGCCACTGCACGATCTGCTCTTTGTGCTGGTCGTGGTCAGCGGTGATGATCTGCTGGCGGGTGCCTTCGGCGAGCTGCGAAACGCTGTTGAGCATCAGGTGCTCAGGGTCTTTGAGCACCTTGCCGATGATGTCGCGCAGGGCAGCGCCACCGGTGGTGGCCGAGAACAGCAGGGTCTGCTTGCGGTTTTCGCACTCTTTGCACAGGCGTTCCATGTCTTCGGCGAAGCCCATGTCGAGCATGCGGTCGGCTTCGTCGAGGATCAGCACGTCGACGTGGGACAGGTCGAGGTTGCCGGCATTGAGCTGCTCGAGCAGGCGGCCTGGGGTGCCGATCAGCACGTCCGGCACCTTGCGCAGCATCGCGGCCTGTTCCTTGAAGTCCTCACCGCCGGTGACCAGGCCAGACTTGATGTAGGTGAACTGGGAGAACAGCTGCACCTGCTTGAGGGTCTGCTGGGCCAGCTCGCGGGTCGGCAGCAGGATCAGCGCACGGATCTCCACGCTCGGGCCACTGCGATCGACCAGGCGATTGAGCAGCGGCAGCACGAAGGCCGCGGTCTTGCCGCTACCGGTCTGCGCCGTCACCCGCAGGTCGCGCCCTTGCAGGGCCAGGGGAATGGCCGCCGCCTGCACCGGAGTCGGCTCGACAAATTTCAGCTCGGCCACGGCTTTGAGCAGGCGTTCGTGCAGGGCGAATTGGGAAAACACGGGGGTAACCTCGGGCAAGTGCGAAAAATTCAGTTGCATAGGGTAACGTTTTCCGTGACCAGAACCGAATTTCTTTTGGCAACTTCGCGCCGATCCACGCTCTAATAACGCTTCGTACCGCAATACAGACCGCTTCCAAGCCCATGGACATCCAACGTTTCTGGCGCGACGCCCTCGACCTCTGGGGCACGCTCGACCAACATCCCGTGCTGCACGCCGCCCTCGGCCTGATTGTGCTGCTGTTCGTCTCGCTGCTGATCGGCCGCCTGGCGCGCTTTTTGATCCTCCATTCCACGCGTCTGCTGGGACGGCAACCGGCCCTTCGTTGGCTGGACGACCTGCGCCACAACAAGGTGTTCCATCGCCTGGCGCAGACCACGCCGTCGCTGGTGGTGCAGTTCGGCCTGAAGCTGGTGCCGGAGCTGTCGGCCACCGCCCAGCATTTCCTCGGCAATGTCGCCCTGGCCGTGACCCTGCTGTTCATGACCCGCGCCCTGTCCTGCCTGCTCGACGCGCTGCTGGACATCTACGCCCGCACCGAACATGCCCGTACCCGCTCGATCAAGGGCTACATGCAGCTGGCCAAGATGATGCTGTGGATCTTCGCCGCCATCGTCATCGTCGCCACCCTGATCGACCGCTCGCCGCTGTTGCTGCTATCGGGTCTTGGCGCCATGTCGGCGGTGCTGCTGTTGGTGTACAAGGACACCCTGCTGTCGTTCGTCGCCAGCGTGCAGCTGACCAGCAACGACATGCTGCATGTCGGCGACTGGATCGAGATGCCCCAGGCCGGCGCCGACGGCGACGTGGTCGACATCACCCTGCACACGGTCAAGGTGCAGAACTTCGACAAGACCATCGTCTCCATTCCCACCTGGCGCCTGATGAGCGAGTCGTTCCGCAACTACCGCGGCATGCAGCAGTCCGGCGGGCGGCGGATCAAGCGCAGCCTGTTCATCGATGCCGCCAGCGTACGCTTCCTCAGCGCCGAGGAAGAGGAGCGTCTGGGCCAGGTGCGCCTGCTCGGCGACTACTTGGCGCACAAGCGCCAGGAGCTGCACAGCTGGAACGAAGCACTGGGGCCGGTAGCGGAGCTGGCGGCCAACCGCCGCAAACTGACCAACATCGGCACCTTCCGCGCCTTTGCCCTGGCGTACCTGAAAAATCACCCCAATGTGCATGCGAACATGACCTGCATGGTCCGCCAGATGCAGGCCACCGCCGAAGGCGTACCGCTGGAAATCTACTGTTTCACCACCACCACGGCGTGGGCCGAGTACGAACGTATCCAGGGCGATATCTTCGACTACCTGCTGGCGGTGCTGCCGGAGTTCGGCCTGAGTCTTTACCAACAGCCGAGTGGCAATGACATGCGGGTGGGGTTGGCGGCGCGGGTTACACGCTCGGAGCCGGCCTGAAAAGCAGCGCGGGGCAAACCCGCTCCGACGCAAACCAAGTGCGTGGGAGCGGGCTTGCCCCGCGATAAGGCCTTACAGGCAACCGATCAACGTGAGGCCGGCAGCACCCTGCCCTGCCCACCTAGCCGGCTCATCCACACCGACAACAAGATGATCCCGCCGCCGATGGCCAACCGCCCCAGCGGCTCGTCCTGATTCCAGATCAACAGGTTGAGCAGCAACCCCACCGGCACATGCAGGTTGTTCATCACTGCCAGGGTGCCGCCGGAGACCTGGCAAGCGCCCTTGTTCCACCAATACAGCCCCAGCGCCGTCGGGCACAGGCCGAGGAACAGCAGCACCAGCCACTGGGTGTCGGTGCTTGGCAGGTGCTGGGTATTGCCGAACAGCAGGAACGCCGGCAGGACCACCAGCAACGCGCCCAGGTAGAAATAGCCGAACCGCCGGTAGTGCGGCAGATCGCTGGGGTGACGGGCCACCAGGTGACGGTACAGCACCTGCCCAGCGGCGTAGGTGAAGTTGGCCAGCTGCAGCAGCAGGAAACCGATGAAGAACTCGCCGGTGACCGTGTCGAAGCGGATCACCGCCGCGCCGGCCACCGCCACCAGGGCGGCAAGCAGCGCCCAGGGGTTGAAGCGGCGGTTCAGGGCATCCTCGATCAAGGTCACATGCAGCGGCGTGAGGATGGTGAACAACAGCACTTCCGGCACCGTCAGTACCCGGAAGCTGAGGTACAGGCAGACATAGGTGATGCCGTACTGCAACGCGCCGATCAGTAGCATCGAACGCATGAAGCGCGGCTCGACCTGGCGCCAGCGGGTCAGTGGCAGGAACACCAACCCGGCGAGCAGCACCCGGGCCAGTACGGCGAAGTAGCTGTCGACATGGCCGGCCAGGTATTCGCCGATCAGGTTGAAGGAGTACGCCTGGATCAGCGCGACGATTATCAGGTAGCCCATGATTGGCCCTCGTGGATCAAGGCGGCGACCTTAGCGGGTTGGGCTTGGGCAGTTCAACCATGGGGATTGTGGGGCTGCTGCGCAGCCCATCGCCGGCAAGCCAGCTCCCACACCTACCGCACAGTTCTCAAGGACTGCGCTGTATCCATGAGCCGGCTTGCCGGCGGTCAGGCCAGCACAGAATGCGCACTTACCGCGAGCAAAAAAAAAAGCCCGGCCATCTCTATGGCCGGGCAGGCACACCCAAAGGAGCAACAAGGTGTCAGGGTTGGGAATTCGTCGCGACTCAAGCCACCGCGGCCAACTTGGCCTTGGCCTGGTTCAGGCCCTTCTCGTGGAACTCGCCGCTCATGTTCAAGCCTTCGGCATGGATGAAGTCCACATCATGGATGCCGATGAAGGCCATCACTTGGCGCAGGTAGGGTTCCTGGTGATCGCTGCTGGCACCGGCATGGATGCCGCCGCGGGCGGTCAGGACGATGGCGCGCTTGCCGTTGAGCAAGCCCTGCGGCCCGGTTGGGGTGTACTTGAAGGTGATGCCGGCGCGCAGCACGTGGTCCAGCCAGGCTTTCAGGGTGCTGGGGATGGTGAAGTTGTACATCGGCGCGGCCATCACCAGCACGTCGGCGGCCAGCAACTCGTCGGTCAGCGCATTGGAGCGCTCCAGTGCGTCACGCTCGGTGGCGCTGCGCTGTTCCGCGGGCTTCATCCAGCCACCGAGCAGGTTGGCGTCCAGGTGCGGCACGGGGTTCACCGCCAGGTCGCGCACCGTGATCTCGTCGGCCGGATGCGCCGCTTGCCATTGCTGGATGAAGTCCAAGGTCAGTTGGCGGGAAACGGAATCCTGCTGGCGGGCGCTGCTTTCGATGATCAGTACGCGGGACATGGGTGCCTCCATCGGCGGTAAGGGGTGGCGATTCGATGGAGGTGAGATTAGTGGTTGACCTATCGATAAAAAAGCGTAAAAAGTGGGATCAACCTATCGATTAACCTGTTTTATTCCGCTTTGCAGTCGAGCACGATGCGCAGCTTGATGATCTGCCGATTGAACTTGGCGGTGACATCCACGCTCCTGCCCGCAGGCACGTTGACCCGGCGCACCCGTGGCGCCTCGGGGCCGTTGCGGAAAGTGACCTTGCACGCAGCCGGCACCTGCCCATAGTTGTTGAGGCTGATCGAGCCAATGTCGTAGGCGGTGTCGTAGGCGGTGTAGTCGACCTTGACCCCGGTCAGCTCCTTCTCCACGTCGATCGGGTAAGCCATGGCCCCGAGGGGCAGGCACAACAGCAAAGCCGCACAACATTTCTTCATACGGGCGCTCTCCTTGGGAAGAGCGCAGCTTAGGACAACAGGAGCCCTGGATGAAAGCACCGCGCGTTACCCTGGATCAGTGGCGGACCCTGCAGGCGGTGGTCGACCACGGCGGGTTCGCCCAGGCCGCCGAGGCCCTGCACCGCTCGCAATCGTCGGTGAGCTACACCGTGGCGCGGATGCAGGAGCAACTGGGCGTGCCATTGCTGCGCATCGATGGCCGCAAGGCGGTGCTGACCGAGGCCGGCAGCGTGCTGCTGCGTCGTTCGCGGCAACTGGTCAAGCAGGCCAGCCAGCTGGAAGACCTGGCCCATCACATGGAGCAGGGTTGGGAAGCCGAGGTGCGCCTGGTGGTCGACGCCGCCTATCCCAGCGCCCGCCTGGTGCGCGCCCTGGCAGCGTTCATGCCACAGAGCCGCGGCTGCCGGGTGCGCCTGCGCGAAGAGGTGTTGTCCGGGGTCGAGGAAGTGCTGCACGAAGGCATCGCCGACCTTGCCATCAGCAGCTTCAACATCGGCGGCTACCTGGGTACCGAACTGAGCCCGGTGGAGTTCATCGCCGTCGCCCACCCCGAGCATGCCCTGCACCGCATGGGCCGCGAAATCACCTTCCAGGACCTGGAAAGCCAGTTGCAGGTGGTGATCCGCGACTCCGGCCGGGCCCAGCCGCGTGATGTCGGCTGGCTAGGCGCCGAGCAGCGCTGGACGGTGGGCAGCCTGGGCACCGCGGCCACCTTCGTCGGCAGCGGCCTGGGCTTTGCCTGGCTGCCCCGGCACATGATCGAGCGCGAGCTGCGCGAAGGTGTGCTCAAGCCCCTGCCGCTGGATCAGGGTGGCAGCCGCCATCCACTGTTCTACCTTTACTCGAGCAAGGAAAAGACCCTGGGCCCGGCCACGCAGATCCTCATCGAGCTGCTGCGCAATTTCGACACCGCGCCGCTGGACGTGCCCTTCGCAGCCCCCCCGCAAGCCTGAGAGGAGCGCGCCCATGGCCGTTTTCGAACAGCAAGGATGCCTGTTGCATTACGAGGAACACGGCCAGGGCGAGCCCCTGGTGCTGCTGCACGGGCTGGGCTCAAGCAGCCAGGACTGGGAACTGCAGGTCCCCGAGCTCAGCCGCCATTACCGGGTGATCCTCATGGACATCCGCGGCCACGGGCAATCGTCCAAGCCACGCACGGGCTACCAGATAAAGACCTTCAGCGAGGATCTGCTGGCCCTGCTGCGCCATCTGGACAGCGGCCCGGTCCACTTCGTCGGCCTGTCCATGGGCGGCATGGTCGGCTTCCAGTTCGCCGTCGACCACCCCGACTGGCTGCGCAGCCTGTGCATCGTCAACAGCGCCCCCGAGGTCAAACGCCGCACCCGCAGCGACTGGATCTGGTGGCTCAAGCGCTGGGGCCTGGCACGCCTGCTCAGTGTCGAAACCGTCGGCAAGGGCCTGGCCGAACGGCTGTTCCCGAAGCCGGGGCAGGCCGAACTACGGCGCAAGATGGCCGAACGTTGGGCGCGCAACGACAAGCGTGCGTATCTGAAAAGCTTCGACGCCATCGTCGACTGGGGTGTACAGGAACGCATCGGCCAGATCCACTGTCCCACCCTGGTGATCGCCGCCGACCACGATTACACACCGATACAACTGAAGGAGCGTTACGTCGCCCTGATGCCCAACGCCAGGCTGGCGGTCATCGACGATTCGCGGCACGCTACGCCCCTGGATCAACCTGAAGTCTTCAACCGTACCGTGCTGCAGTTCCTCGCAGCCGCTTCCACCTCTCAAGGATCTTTGAGCCCATGCTGAAAAAACTTCTGCTCACCGCCTGCTCGGTCGCCTTCGCCACCAGCGTCATGGCCTCCGACAAGACTCCGCACGTTGAGCTGGTCACCAGCTTCGGCAAGATCGAGATCGAGCTGAACGCAGAAAAAGCGCCGATCAGTACCAAGAATTTCCTCCAGTACGTCGACAGCGGCTTCTACAACAACACCATCTTCCACCGTGTGATCCCGGGCTTCATGGTCCAGGGCGGCGGCTTCACCGACCAGATGGTACAGAAGAGCACCCAGGACCCGATCCGCAACGAGGCGAGCAACGGCCTGCAGAACACCCGTGGCACTCTGTCCATGGCGCGTACCTCCGACCCGAACTCGGCCACCAGCCAGTTCTTCATCAACGTCGCCGACAACGACTTCCTCAACCCGGGCCGCGACCGTGGCTACGCGGTGTTCGGCAAGGTCACCAAGGGCATGGAGGTGGTCGACCAGATCGTCAACTCGCCGACCACCGTCAAGAAAGGCATGCGCGATGTGCCGGCGGATCCGGTCTACATCAAGTCGGCCAAACGCATCGATTGATCCCGCGCCACACAGGGACGTGAGTCGGGTCGAACAGGAGTGTCGTCACCCATGCTGTACCGTCGTTTCGAGCAGTTGATCGACATCTTCCGCGAGGCGCCCAGCGAGGCGCCTCCCGGCAAGGTCTGGCCCTTCTATCTCTATTATTTGCGCCAGGTCTGGCCGAGCTTCGTTGCCTTGCTGATCGTCGGGCTGATCGCCTCGCTGATCGAGGTGGCGCTGTTCAGCTACCTGAGCCGGATCATCGACCTGGCCCAGGGCACGCCCAACGCCAACTTCTTCAGCGAGCACAGTGGCGAGCTGATCTGGATGCTGGTGGTGGTGCTGGTGCTGCGGCCGGTGTTCTTCGGCCTGCACGACCTGCTGGTGCATCAGACCATCAGCCCGGGCATGACCAGCCTGATCCGCTGGCAGAACCACACCTATGTGCTCAAGCAGAGCCTGAACTTTTTCCAGAGCGACTTCGCCGGGCGCATCGCCCAGCGCATCATGCAGACCGGCAACTCCCTGCGCGATTCGGCGGTGCAGGCGGTGGACGCGCTGTGGCACGTGCTGATCTACGCCATCAGCGCACTGGTGCTGTTCGCCGAGGCCGACTGGCGGCTGATGCTGCCGCTGCTGGTGTGGATCGCCTGCTATATCGGCGCGCTGTACTACTTCGTGCCGCGGGTGAAAGAGCGCTCGGTGATCTCCTCCGACGCCCGCTCCAAGCTGATGGGGCGCATCGTCGATGGCTACACCAACATCGCCACGCTCAAGCTGTTCGCCCACACCGACTACGAGCAGCAGTACGCCCGCGAGGCGATCAGCGAGCAGACCGAAAAGACCCAACTGGCCTCGCGGGTGATCACCAGCATGGACGTGGTCATCACTTCGCTGAACGGCCTGCTGGTGGTCGCAACCACGGGCCTTGCCCTGTGGCTGTGGAGCCAGTCGCTGATCAGCGTCGGTGCCATCGCCCTGGCCACCGGCCTGGTGATCCGCATCGTCAACATGTCCGGCTGGATCATGTGGGTGGTCAATGGCATCTTCGAGAACATCGGCATGGTCCAGGACGGCCTGCAGACCATCGCCCAGCCGGTCACCGTCAGCGACAAGCCCCACGCGCAGGCACTCAAGGTCAGCCGCGGCGCGGTGCGCTTCGACCATGTCGACTTCCACTACGGCAAGGGCGGCAAGGTGATCGATGCCTTGAACCTGGATATCCGCCCCGGCGAGAAGATCGGCCTGATCGGCCCGTCCGGCGCCGGCAAGTCGACCCTGGTCAACCTGCTGCTGCGCCTGTATGACATCGACAGCGGGCGCATCCTCATCGATGGCCAGGATATCGCCGAGGTCAACCAGGCCAGCCTGCGCGCGCAGATCGGCATGATCACCCAGGACACTTCGCTGCTGCACCGTTCGATCCGCGACAACCTGCTATACGGCCGCCCCGACGCCACTGACGAGGAAGTCTGGGAGGCTGTACGCCGGGCACGGGCCGACGAGTTCATCCCGCAGTTGTCCGACGCCCAGGGCCGCACCGGCTTCGACGCCCATGTCGGCGAGCGCGGCGTGAAGCTCTCAGGCGGCCAGCGCCAGCGCATCGCCATCGCCCGGGTGCTGCTGAAGAACGCGCCGATCCTGATCATGGACGAGGCCACCTCGGCGCTGGACTCGGAGGTCGAGGCAGCGATCCAGGAGAGCCTGGAGACGCTGATGCAAGGCAAGACGGTGATCGCCATCGCCCACCGCCTGTCGACCATCGCCCGCATGGACCGGCTGATCGTGCTGGACAAGGGGCATATCGTCGAGAGTGGCAGCCACACCGAGCTATTGGCGCAGCGTGGCCTGTATGCGCGGCTGTGGCATCACCAGACGGGTGGGTTCGTCGGGGTGGATTGATACAGAAAACGGCATGGGAAAATCGGCGTGGGAGCGGGCTTGCCCCACGCCCCCTTGATTTTCATGCCTGGCGATACGGCAACATCTGCCGCGCCTCTTCGGCATACGCCCTCACCCCCGCCCGCTCCTGCAGCAGAAAATCCTCCACCGCCCGGCGCAATCCCGGATGCAGCAGGTAATGCCACGACCGCGTGATCACCGGCTCGAAGCCGCGAATCAGCTTGTGCTCACCCTGGGCCCCGGCATCGAAACGCTGCAGCCCTTCGCCAATGGCGAAATCCATGCCCTGGTAGAAACAGGTCTCGAAGTGCAGACGGTCGAACTCATCCAGGCACCCCCAGTACCGTCCATACAGGCTGTCACCGCCGATCAGGCTGAGCGCCATGGCCACCTCGCGCCCCTGCTGGCGGGCGATGACCACCCGGATGGCCTCGGGCATGCGCTCGGCGATCAGGCTGAAGAACTCACGGGTAAGGTAGGGTGCGCGCCGGCGCACGGCGTAGGTGTTGGCGTAACACAGGTAGACAAAATCCCACTGCGCCTCGCTCAGCTCGTCGCCCTGATACCAGGCGAAGTCGATCCCCTGCCCCGCCACCTGTTCGCGCTCCTTGCGCATCTGCTTGCGCTTGCGTGAGCTAAGGGTGTCGAGAAAGTCCTGGAAGTCCCGATAACCCCGATTGCGCCAATGGAACTGGCAACCCAGGCGTTCCATCCAGCCTGGCAGACCGGCGAGGGCCTCATCCAGCGCAGTGTCGGTGAAGTTGATATGCGCACCCGACAGCCCGCCCTTGCCCAGGTACTCGGGGATGGCCTGCAACAGCAACAGGCCATCGCTCGGGTCAGCGGCCAACAGGCGTGGGCCGCTCACCGGGCTGAACGGCACCGCACCCAGCAGCTTGGGGTAGTAGGCGATACCTGCGCGCTCGCAGGCATCGGCCCAGCCGTGGTCGAACACGTACTCGCCGAACGAATGCCATTTGCGATACGCCGGCAGCAGCGCCCGCACCTCACCGTCGCGTTCCAGCACCAGGTGTTCGGCGGCCCAGCCAGTGTCAGGCACCACGCTGCCACTGTCCTCCATGGCCGTGAGGAAGGCATGGCGCAGGAACGGCTGACCGGCGGGCACCAGCGCGTCCCAGGTGGTCGCCGGCAGGTCGCGCAGATGGGCAAGGCTGTGAAGGCTGATCACGTTTGCAACTCGCTGAAAAGAGAGTGCCAGTATTGCCAAGTCGACCGTGACACTCAAATGACGGCCGCTTTACTTAACAACAGTGCCACTGTTTAGACATTATTCTGTCATTCGCCCCCGCAATACTTGCGCCTGTTTTCCGGAACCCCAGAACCTGTCTAGTCAGGCCCTTTCCGAAGACATGCCAACTTGGGGGCGGGCGCTTGAGCCTCCCCACTTTTTCCAACAGGGAGAACCTTATGCGTCTTGTTTCTACACTTACCGGAGTGAGCCTCACCGGCATGATGCTGGCTCTGAGTACTCCGGCCAGTGCTGCTGTCGACGCCAAGCTGCTCGAAATGCTCCGCGCCAATGGTTCGATCAACCAGGCGCAGTACAACGAACTGCAGGGCGACCTGGCAAAGGAAACCAAGGAAAAGGCCGACCAGAAAGCTCAGTCCGAACGTCTGAGCTCGTTCGAACAGAAAGTGGCATGGGCCGCCAAGACCCAGATCAAGGGTGATGTGCGCCTGCGTTACGAAGACGTCAACGTCGACAACCCCAACAGCCGCAGCGGCAATCAGGACCGCGAGCGCGTGCGCGCCCGCGTGGGCTTCTACAGCGAGATCAATCCGCAGGTCGACGCCGGCATTCGCGTGGCCACCGGCAGCAGCTCGGACGCTCGCTCGACCAACCAGAGCCTGGACAACTACTTCGACAAGAAATCGCTGTGGGTCGACCTCGCCTACCTCGACTGGCACCCGACCGCGGTCCCCAACCTGCACCTGATCGGCGGCAAGATGGCCCAGCCATGGGTGAGCATGGGCGACATCATCTGGGACAGCGACATCAACCCCGAAGGCGTGGCCGTCACCTACAAGACCAACCTGGGCGGCGCCGAAGTGTTCGGCAGCGCCGGTCACTACACCCTCAAGGACAACGTCGACGGCGACGGCGTGCAGTTCAAGCACGACGCGCAGCTGTACCACGGCCAACTGGGCACCAAGTTCAACCTGGCCGACAGCGTCAAGCTCACCGTCGGCGGCAGCCTCTATGGCTTCGATAACGACAAGAAGTCGGCCGTGCTGCGCAGCTTCGGCAACACCACCACCGAGTTCAACCTGGCCGAAGGCTTCGGCCAGGTGGACTTCACCGGCTTCGCCATCCCGCTGTCGGCGTATGGCCAGTTCGTCAAGAACACCGACAGCACCGACGGCGAGGACAAGGCCTGGCTGGCCGGTCTGAAGACCAAGGTGGGTGCCTGGAGCCTGGACTACAACTACCGCGATGTGCAGCGCAACGCCGTGGTCAGCCTGTTCACCGACTCCGACTTCGGTGCCGGCTTCACAGGTTCGCGTGGCCACAAGTTCAAGGTCGGCTACGAGATCGACAAGAACTTCTCCCTGGGCGCGGCCTACCTGATGGCCAAGACCGACCTGTCGCAGCTGCCGAACAACAATGCTGACGTCGACACCCTGCAGGTCGACCTGGAAGCCAAGTTCTAAGCGATACGCATATTTGCTCCACCCTGAAGCGGGAAATGCTGACCCCATCCAGCATTTCCCGCTTTTTTTGTTCTGGCAGAAATGCGTCGGCCCTATCGCCGACAAGCCGACTCCCAAGGGAAATACGCCCCCTCTGTGGGAGCCGGCTTGCCGGCGATAGGGCCGGAACAGGCGAAACGGGTATCAGCGCTTGCGCAGAATCACGCTACCGATCGAATAGCCCGCACCGAACGAGCTCAGCACCCCCAACGACCCCTTGGCCAGGTCATCCTGGTACAGGTGGAAGGCGATCACCGACCCCGCCGAACTGGTGTTGGCATAACGGTCGAGAATCACCGGCGCCTCTTGCTCGTCCACTTCCCGGCCCAGCAGCTTCTTGACGATCAGGTGGTTCATGCTCAGGTTGGCCTGGTGCAGCCAGAAGCGCTGGACGTCGCTCGGCTGCTGGCCGTTTTCGTCCAGGTGCTGGCCGATCAGCTCGGCGACCTTCGGGCAGACTTCCTTGAATACCTTGCGGCCTTCCTGCACGAACAGCTTGTCACGCGAGCCGATGCCCTCTTCCGCAGCGCGGTTGAGGAAGCCGAAGTTGTTGCGAATGTTGTTGGAGAATGCAGTCCACAGCTTGGTGCTGACGATATCGAACTGGTGCGCGGAGGTCGCCAGGTCGGCACGTTCGATCAGTACCGCGGTGGCGGCGTCACCGAAAATGAAGTGGCTGTCGCGGTCACGGAAGTTCAAGTGGCCGGTGCAGATTTCCGGGCTGACCACCAGCACCGCGCGGGCTTGGCCCAACTGCACGCTGTTGGCTGCCGTCTGGATGCCGAAGGTGGCCGACGAACAGGCGACGTTCATGTCAAAGGCAAAGCCCTCGATACCAAGCGCCTGCTGCACTTCGATGGCGATGGCCGGGTACGGGCGCTGCAGGTTGGAACAGGCGACGATCACCCCGTCGACATCGGCGGCAGTGCGCCCGGCACGTTCCAGCGCCTGACGCGCGGCGGCAACGCCCATTTCGCAGAGGATCGACTGTTCGTCGTTGGAACGCTCCGGCAGGCGCGGTTTCATGCGCTGCGGGTCGAGAATGCCAGCCTTGTCCATGACGAAGCGGCTCTTGATACCCGAGGCCTTTTCGATGAAGGCGGCATCGGACAGCGGCGCCGCCTCGACTTCGCCCCGCTCGATGGCGGCGGCATTGTCGCGGTTGAAACGCTGTGCCCAGGTGTTGAAGGACTCCACCAGTTCTTCGTTGGAAATGCTCTGGGCCGGGGTAAACAGGCCGGTGCCGCTGATGACGACGTTATGCACGGTCGTTCCTCTAGTCAAAGGCCATCGCCATGCGGCGCAGGCCGGGAAAAGGGCAACATAATGGCACCTTGGTACCAATTCACAGACGAGGGCTGGGCCCTCGATCACTGGCAAGCCAGCCCCCTCAGTTCAATGCGTACCCTGTGGGAGCTGGCTTGCCAGCGATGGGCCGCAAAGCGGCCCCAAATTCCATCAAGTTTGCCACAAGTTGCAACGGTTAGGCTTCCACCTGACTCCACTGCTTGCTCAGTCGCTTATCGGAAACCGGCACCTTGGTACCCAACTGCTGGGCGAACAACGACACCCGGTACTCCTCCAGCAACCAGCGGTACAGGGTCAGTTGCTCATCGCGCTTGCCTTCCTGGGCATGCTTGTCGGCACGGGCCTGGTATTGCGCCCAGCAATTGGCCAGCTCGCCACTCCACACCCGGTCCTTCTGCACCTGCGAACCCAGCTTCTCCAGGCGCAGTTCCACCGCCTTGAGATAGCGCGGCAATTCCTTGAACCAGGCCCCCGGCGTCTCGCGCACGAAGCCCGGATACACCAGGTTGGCCAGTTGCTGCTTGATGTCGTTGAGCGCCACCGCCTGGCTCAGGTCGATCTTGCCCTTGAAGCGCTTCTGCAAGCCATGCCACAGCTTGAGCACCTCGAGCGTCTGACGTGCCAGGCGTTCGGCGTGCTCGCTCCAATTGCCACGCTTACGCTCGGCCAACGACGCCAGGCCGGCGCCATCGCGGGGCAGCGAATCTTCGCCTTCGAGCACGCAACTGTCGAGGCTGGCCAACAGGATATCCTCCACCAGCGCCTCGATCCGGCCCAGTTCGCGATACAGCAAACCCAGCTCGGTCAACCCCGGCAGCTTGCCGCGCAGGAACTTGGCCGGCTCGGCCAACTGCTGCAGCAACAGGCGCTGCAGGGCGCGTCGGTGCTGGAATTCAGCTTCGGCCTGGGTCGAGAACCGCCCCTCGCGCACCGTGCCGTTGTCCTCGACCAGTGCCGGGTACACGGTCATCGACAACCCGGCGATCTTCTGCTGGGCGGTCTGCGCCACTTGCTCGAACACCTTGGCCTGCACCGGCTGTTCGGCCTTGTCGTTACGCGGCAAGGCCAGGGCGGCCTGGCTGGCGGCAGCAAAACGGGCAGTCAGTTCGGCCAGGTCGCGGCCCTCGCCGAGGAACTTGCCCTGGGCATCGACCACTTCGATGTTCATGCGCAGATGACCCTCCACCAGCGCAGTCGCTTCCGCCCAGGCTTCGTCGGATACCCGCACCCCGGTCATGCGCAGCAGCTCGTGGCCCAGTGCCTGGGGCAACGCGCCCTGGCCGAAGACCATGCGCGACAGTGCCGCCTTGACGAAGTCCGGCACCGGCACGAAGTTCTTGCGCAGGGCCTTGGGCAGGTTGCGCACCAGAGCGATGCACTTGGCCTCGAGCAGGCCCGGCACCAGCCATTCCAGGCGTTCACCCGGCAGGTTGGGCAGCAACGGCGCCGGCACCCGCACGGTCACGCCGTCACGTGGATGGTTCGGTTCGAAATGGTAGCTCAGCGACAGGCGCAGTTCGCCCACCTGCAAGTGATCCGGGTACTGCGCTGCGGTGACCTCGCTGGCCTCGCGGGCCAGTACGTCCTCCTCGCGCATGATCAGCAGGTTGGCGTCCTTCTGGCTGGTCATCCGGTACCAGGCATCGAAGGTCGCGGTCTGGTGGATCTCTGCGGGCAGGCGCGCTTCGTAGAAGGCGTACAGGGTTTCTTCGTCGGCGAGAATGTCGCGTCGGCGGGCCTTGGCCTCCAGTTCGTCGAGCTGCTCCAGCAGGCGCTTGTTGGCCGCCAGGCACTTGGCCCGGGACTGGATCTCGCCACCGACCAGGCCATCGCGGATGAACAGCTCGCGGGAAGTGACGGGGTCGATCGGACCGAAATGCACCGGGCGGCGTCCGACCAGGATCAACCCGTACAAGGTGATCTGCTCGTAGGCCACCACCTGGCCGCGCTTCTTCTCCCAGTGCGGTTCGAAGTGGTTCTTCTTGATCAGGTGGGTGGCCAGAGGCTCGATCCAGTCCGGCTCGATCTTGGCCACCATGCGCGCATACAGTTTGGTGGTTTCCACCAGTTCGGCAGCCATCACCCATTGCGGCCGCTTGCGGCCAATCCCCGACGACGGATGAATCCAGAACCGCCGCTGGCGTGCGCCCTGGTAGTCGCCCTCTTCGGTCTTTTGGCCGATTTGGCTGAGCAGGCCGCTGAGAATCGCCTTGTGCATGCGCTGGTAGTCGCAGGCATCCTTGTTCACGGTCAGTTGCAGGTCACGACAGATCAGCGCCAGCTGGCGGTGGGCGTCGCGCCACTCGCGCAGGCGCAAGTAGTTGAGGAAGTTCTTGCGGCACCAGTTGCGCAGCGGGTTGGCAGTCAGCGCCTGGCGTTGCTCCTCGAAGCCGCGCCACAGGTTGACCAGCGCGGCGAAGTCGGAATCGACATCCTTCCACTGGGCATGGGCCTGGTCGGCTGCCTGCTGACGCTCCGGCGGGCGCTCGCGCGGATCCTGCACCGACAGTGCGCTGGCGACGATCAGCACTTCCTGCAGGCTGCCCTGGCGGGCGCCCTCGAGCAGCATGCGGCCCAACCGTGGATCGATCGGCAGGCGCGCCAACTGGCGGCCCAGCGGCGTCAGCTGGTTCTCGCGGTTGACCGCCGACAGCTCCTGCAACAGGTTGAAGCCGTCGCTGATGGCCTTGCCATCCGGCGGCTCGATGAACGGGAAAGCGTCGATGGCGCCCAGGCGCAGGTGCAGCATCTGCAGGATGACTGCGGCAAGGTTGGTGCGCAGGATCTCCGGATCGGTGAACGCTGGCCGGCCGTTGAAGTCATCCTCGCTGTACAAGCGAATGCAGATACCCGGCTCGACCCGGCCGCAGCGGCCTTTACGCTGGTTTGCACTGGCCTGCGAAACGGCCTCGATGGGCAGGCGCTGGACCTTGGCGCGGTAGCTGTAGCGGCTGATGCGGGCGGTGCCGCTGTCGATCACATAGCGGATGCCCGGCACGGTCAGCGAGGTTTCCGCGACGTTGGTCGCCAGCACCACGCGCCGGCCGCTGTGGGACTGGAAAATCCGCTGCTGCTCGGCCGGCGACAGCCGCGCATACAGCGGCAGGATCTCGGTGTGGCGCAACTGCGCCTTGCGCAGGATCTCGGCGGCGTCGCGGATCTCGCGCTCGCCGGGCAGGAACACCAACACGTCGCCCGGGCCCTTGCCCTGGCTGCGCTCGTGCTGGGCGATCTCGTCGAGGCTGGCGAGGATCGCCTGGTCGACCGAGAGGTCTTCCTCGACCTGGTTGCCCTCCTCGTCCTGCTCGCTGGTCAGCGGGCGGTACCAGGTTTCCACCGGGTAGGTACGGCCGGACACCTCGATGATCGGCGCACCGTCGAAATGCTTGGAAAAGCGCTCCAGATCGATGGTCGCCGAAGTGATGATCAACTTCAGGTCGGGGCGGCGATGCAGCAGGGTCTTGAGGTAGCCGAGCAGGAAGTCGATGTTCAGGCTGCGCTCGTGGGCCTCGTCGACGATGATCGTGTCGTAGCGTTCGAGGAAGCGGTCGTGCTGGGTCTCGGCCAGCAGGATACCGTCGGTCATCAGCTTGACCAGGGTGTTCGAATCGCTTTGGTCCTCGAAGCGCACCTGGTAGCCCACCAGCGCCCCCAACGGCGTGCCCAGCTCCTCGGCGACCCGCGCCGCCACGCTGCGCGCGGCGATCCGCCGAGGCTGGGTGTGGGCGATCAGGCCATGGCTGCCACGGCCCAGTTCCAGGCAGATCTTCGGCAACTGGGTGGTCTTGCCCGAACCTGTCTCGCCGGCGATCACCAGCACCTGGTGCTCGGCCAGGGCCTTCTTGATCTCGTCGCGCTTGGCGGCGATCGGCAGGTTGTCGTCGTAGCGAATGCTCGGCACGCTCTGCTGGCGCGCGGTGACCTGGGCGCAGGACGCCTGGACCTTTTCCACCCACTGCGCGAGCTTGCCCTCGTCGGGGCGCTTGCGCAGTTCGTGCAGTTGCCGGCGCAACCGATGTCGGTCGGCGATCATGGCGTGGTCGAGGTTCTTCAGCAGTTGGTCGATGGCGTGGTCTGTCATGGGGCTTTTTAATGATGCAGGCGAGTGCTGCTTTTTCATGATCGGCAGGCGTAAGAGGTGGGATTGTCGCAGATTTGCCGCCGGGATGCTGCCTGTTGCGGGTCTGGCGCAGGTCGAGTCCGACACGTGTACTACAACTCGAATGTTTAGCAAACCATGGAATGAACGTCGCCATTCCCTGATTTAATCAACCTTAACGCCCATGTGAGTATCCAAGGCATGCTCTCCGCCCCGCTGATCGCCCGCCCGCAGCCCCACCCTTCACTGCCGAAGGCCCGGGCCCGTGCCGGCGAAAACCCGCTGGTGCATATCATCCTCGCCTTCTGGGCCCTGTGGCACTGCCGTCACGCGCGCCCACCGGACACTTCGTTCGCGCACCCCTGACCCGACCCGGCCACTACTGGCCGATTGACTCAGCCTGACCGCTCGCCCGCGCGGCGGTCCTGTGTGCCCCAGAGCGAATCCACCATGCACTTTGCCCCCGCAGAGCAGGCCAGGCGTTTCCTGGCCAACAACCCTGATATCGATCTGATCGAACTGTTCATCCTCGACGCCAACGGCGTACCCCGCGGCAAGCTGCTGCATCGCGAGGAACTGCTGGCGGTGTTCGACAGCGGCCGCCCGCTGCCCAGCACCATCCTCGGCCTGACCCTCAATGGCGACGACGTGGAAAATTCTGGCCTGGTCTGGGACGTCGGCGACATCGACTGCCGCGCCTACCCGCTGGACGGCAGCCTGGTGCGCCTGCCCTGGCGCCGGGTGCCGACCGCCGCGGTGCAAGTCAGCATGCACCCCAGCGAAGGCCTGCCGGCCAGCGTGGCCGATCCGCGTCATGTGCTGCTGCGGGTGATCGACGCCCTCAAGGCCGATGGCTTCCACCCGGTGATGGCCTGCGAACTGGAGTTCTACCTGCTCGACCAGCAGCGCGACGCCCAGGGCCGCCCGCAGCCGGCGCTGGACAGCGACGGTGGACGCCCGCGCGGCACCCAGGTCTATGGCTTGCGCGAGCTGGAGCAGATCGAACCGTTTCTTGCCGATCTCTATGCTGCTTGCAAGGCCCAGGACATCCCTGTGCGCACGGCGATCTCCGAGTACGCCCCGGGACAGGTGGAAATTACCCTGGAGCACGGCGACGCGCTCCAGGCCATGGACCAGGCCGTGCGCTACAAACGCCTGGTCAAGGGCATTGCCAATGCCCATGGCATGCAGGCCTGTTTCATGGCCAAGCCGTTCGCGCAACTGGCCGGCACCGGCATGCACATGCACCTGAGCCTGGCGGACGCAGCTGGCAACAACCTGTTCGCCAGCGAAGACAAGGCCGGCACCCCACTGTTGCGCCAGGCGGTGGCCGGCATGCTGCGCCACCTGCGTGAGTCGCTGCTGCTGTTCTGCCCCAACGCCAACTCGTTCCGACGCTTCCAGGCCAACAGCTATGCCCCGCTGGCACCGACCTGGGGCGTGGACAACCGCACCGTCAGCCTGCGCGTGCCCGGCGGCCCGGCCAACAGCCGGCATGTGGAGCACCGTATCTGCGGCGCCGACGCCAACCCCTACCTGGCCGCCGCCGCGATACTTGCTGCCGCGCACCAGGGCATCCGCGAACAGCTCGATCCCGGCGCGCCGGTCGAAGGCAACGGCTATGCCCAGGCCAGCGAGTACCTGCCCACCGACTGGCTGACTGCCCTGGAAGCCCTGGAGCAGTCGACCTGGGCCAGGGAGGCGCTGGGCGAGGCCTTCCTCGGCGTGTACCTGAAGGTCAAGCGCGCCGAGTACCGCCAGTTCATGGCCGAAGTCGGCGAACAGGACTGGCGCTGGTACCTGCACCAGGCCTGACAGACGAACTACAACAAGGAACACCCATGAACGCAGCAGTCAACAACAGGCCGGCCCAGCGCGCGCCGTCCTACTACAGCGCCACCCTCAATGACGCGACCGAATACCCCACGCTCAAGGGCACGGTGCAGGTGGACGTGGCGATCATCGGCGGCGGCTTCACCGGCGTGGCCACTGCGGTGGAGCTGGCCGAACGTGGCCTGAAGGTAGCCATCGTCGAGACCAACCGCATCGGCTGGGGCGCCAGCGGGCGCAACGGTGGCCAGGTCACCGGCAGCCTGTCGGGCGACGAGGCCATGCGCACACAGATGCGCGACCGTCTGGGCGCCGAGGTCGACGACTTCATCTGGCACCTGCGCTGGCGCGGCCACCAGATCATCGAACAGCGCGTCGAACGCTACGGCATCCAGTGCGACCTCAAGCACGGTCACCTGCACGCGGCGATGAAACCTTCGCACATGACCGAGCTGCGCGCTTTCGAAGCCGAGGCCCAGCGTCGTGGCATGGGCGATCAGGTGCAACTGCTCGACCGCAGCGCCATGCAGCAGCACCTGCAGAGCCCGCTGTACCTTGGCGCGTTGAAGAACCGCCGCAACCTGCACCTGCATCCGCTCAACCTGTGCCTGGGCGAGGCCCGCGCCGCCCATGGCCTCGGCGCGTTGGTGTTCGAGAATTCCGAAGTGCTGGAGATCATCCACGGCCCCCGCCCGGCCCTGGTTACCGCCAACGGGCGCATCGAGGCCCGCCAGGTGATGCTGGCCGGCGACGTCTACCACAAACTGGAAAAACGCCAGCTCAAGGGCAAGATCTTCCCGGCCATGGGCGGCATCGTCACCACCGCGCCACTGGGCGACCTGGCCGACCAGATCAACCCGCAGGATCTGGCCGTGTACGACTGCCGCTTCGTCCTCGACTACTACCGCCTGACCGCCGACAAACGCCTGCTGTTCGGCGGCGGCGCCAACTACTCCGGGCGCGATTCGCGAGACATCGAGGGCGAACTGCGCCCGTGCATCGAGCGCACCTTCCCGGCGCTCAAGGGCGTGCCGATCGAGTTCCAGTGGAGCTGCGCCATGGGCATCGTGGTCAACCGCATCCCGCAACTGGGCAAGCTGTCAGACAACGTCTGGTACTGCCAGGGATATTCCGGGCACGGCATCGCCACCAGCCACATCATGGGCGAGATCATGGCCGAGGCATTGACCGGGACGCTGGAAAAGTTCGATACCTTCGCGGCGTGCAAGCACATCAAGGTGCCGATGGGAGACTTGCTGGGGAATCCGCTACTGGCAGCGGGGATGTGGTACTACCAGATGCTGGAAAAGCTGCGCTGAGTTCAGCTCATCAACCGTGGGAGCGGGCTTGCCCCGCTCCCACGCTTCAATCCCGAAGCAGACTGCGGATCAGGCGATCTTCTTCAGGCCTTGCTTCTTCAACTCTTCATCACGCAGCTCGCGGCGCAGGATCTTGCCAACGTTGGTGGTCGGCAGCGCATCGCGGAACTCGATGGCCTTGGGCACCTTGTAGCCTGTGACGTTGGCGCGCATGTGCTCCATGACCTGTTCCTTGGTCAGGGTCATGCCCGGCTTGACCACGATGAACACCTTGATCACCTCGCCGGATTTCTCATCCGGGATACCGATGGCGGCGCACTGCATCACGCCTGGCAGCGCGGCCAGCACGTCTTCGAGCTCGTTGGGGTACACGTTGAAACCGGACACCAGGATCATGTCTTTCTTACGATCGACGATGCGCATGTAGCCGTCCGGCTGGATCAGGGCAATGTCACCGGTTTTCAGCCAACCGTTGCTGTCGATGATCTCGGCGGTGGCGTCTTCACGCTGCCAGTAGCCCTTCATCACCTGCGGCCCCTTGATGCACAGCTCGCCCACCTCGCCCAGGGGCAGTTCCTGGCCGTTGTCATCGACGATCTTGCACAGGGTGGACGGCACCGGGATGCCGATGGTGCCCAACTGGTTGGCCGAGGTCGGATTGACCGCCGCCACCGGGCTGGTCTCGGTCATGCCGTAGCCTTCGCAGATGGCGCAACCAGTCACCGCCTTCCAGCGCTCGGCCACGCTCTGCTGCAGGGCCATGCCGCCGGACAGGGTGATCTTCAGTGCCGAGAAATCGAGGTTGCGGAAAGTCTCGTTGTTGCACAGGGCGACGAACAGCGTGTTGAGGCCGATGAAGCCGCTGAACTTCCACTTGCCCAGTTCCTTGACCATCGCCGGCAGGTCACGCGGGTTGCTGATCAGCACGTTGTGGTTGCCGATCAGCATCATGGCCATGCAATGGAAGGTGAAGGCGTAGATGTGGTACAGCGGCAGCGGAGTGATGAGGATCTCGCAACCTTCGTGCAGGTTCGAGCCCATCAGCGCACGGCACTGCAGCATGTTGGCCACCAGGTTGCGGTGGGTGAGCATCGCGCCCTTGGCCACGCCGGTGGTGCCGCCGGTGTACTGCAGCACGGCGACGTCGCCGGGCTGCGGGTTGGCCTCGGTGACCGCGCCGCCCTTACCCAGCGCCAGCGCATCGTTGAAGCGCACCGCGCCCGGCAGGTGGTAGGCCGGCACCATTTTCTTCACGTACTTGATGACGCTGTTGATCAGCAGGCGCTTGAGTGGTGGCAACAGGTCGGCCACTTCGGTGACAATGACGTGTTTTACCTGGGTCTTGGGCACCACCTTTTCCGCCAGGTGCGCCATGTTGGCCAGGCACACCAGCGCCTTGGCGCCGGAATCGTTGAACTGGTGCTCCAGCTCCCGCGCGGTGTACAGCGGGTTGGTGTTGACCACGATCAGCCCGGCACGCATGGCGCCGAAGACGGCGACAGGGTACTGCAGGACGTTGGGCAACTGGACCGCGATGCGGTCGCCCGGCTTCAAGTCGGTGTGCTGCTGCAGCCAGGCGGCGAAGGCGCCGGACAAGGTGTACAGCTCGCCGTAGGTGATGGTCTTGCCCAGGTTGCTAAAGGCAGGTTTGTCGGCAAAGCGTTGGCAGGATTGCTTGAGTACCGCCTGAATATTGGGGAATTCGTCAGGATTGATGTCCGCCGTGACCCCGGCTGGGTACTTATCCTTCCAAAAATGTTCGATCATGGAAGCCCGCTCCTTCAGCAACAGCGAATTCGGTATGCGTCGATGCGCTTATTATTGATATGAGACGCCGGCTCATTGCAAACCGGATCCTCTGAAAGCGCGCCGAGAGTAACAGCTTTGCAAGGGGTCGCCTAGAGGCCGAAATGGGCCGACAGGTCACAAAAATGACTCAATGAAGAATACAGGTCATTTTTAGAGTAATTATACAAAATGTCGCAGATTTGCCTGAAAGCCTTGCTCTAGAGAGCTCATGCAGGAGCGGGCTTGCCCGCGATGGCGCCATTTCCGGCAACACCGTCGCCCAGACTGACGCTATCGCGGGACAACCCCGCTCCTACAATCAGGCGATATCGCGCAATTCCCGACGCAGAATCTTGCCCACCGGGGTCATCGGCAGCGACTCGCGCAACACGATATGCTTGGGTACCTTGTAGCCGGTGAAGTTGGTCTTGCAGAACGCCTTGAGCTCATCGACGCTCACCCCGCCCGCACGCGGCACCACGAACAGCTTCACCGCCTCGCCGGTACGCTCGTCCGGCACGCCGATCACCGCGCAGCTGGCCACCTGCGGATGGCCCATCACCACGTCCTCGATCTCGTTGGGATAGACGTTGAAACCAGAGACGATGATCATGTCCTTCTTGCGGTCGACGATCCGGGTGTAACCGTCCGGGTCGATGACCGCGATGTCCCCGGTCTTCAGCCAGCCTTCTCCATCCAGCACCTGATCGGTGGCCTCCGGCTGCCGCCAGTAGCCCTTCATCACCTGGGGCCCCTTGATGCACAGTTCGCCGCGCTCGCCCAACGGTTGCTCGATGCCGTCGTCGTCGATCACCTTGAACGCTGTGCCGGGCACCGGAATCCCCACGGTCCCCAGGCGCGCCAACTGCCCATAGGGGTTGGTACTGGCCGCCGGCGAGGTTTCGGTCAAGCCGTAGCCTTCGACGATACGACAACCGGTGAGGGCCTCCCAGCGCTCGGCAGTGGCCTTGACCAGTGCGGTGCCGCCGGAGTTGGTGATCTTCAGCGCGGAAAAGTCCAGTGACTTGAACCCCGGGTTATCCATCAGCGCGACGAACAGGGTATTCAGGCCTACCAGCGCCGAGAACCGCCACTTGCCCAGCTCCTTGATGAAACCGGGAATGTCGCGGGGGTTGGTGATCAGTACGTTGTGGTTGCCGGTCACCATCATGCACATGCAGTTCGCGGTAAAGGCATAGATGTGGTACAGCGGCAGGGGTGCGATCATCACCTCCTGCCCTTGCTTGATCAGCGGCTGTCCATCAGGCCCGTGCTGACCAAAACAGGCCAGTACCTGGAGCATGTTGGCCACCAGGTTGCCGTGGGTGAGCATGGCCCCCTTGGCCAGGCCGGTGGTCCCGCCGGTGTACTGCAGCACCGCGACGTCGTCGAGTGTCTGCCCCACCGCCTGGTGACTGTGGCGTTGCCCCTGGCGCAGCACCTGCTTGAACGACACCGCCTGGGGCAAATGGTAGGCCGGCACCATTTTTTTCAGCTTGTCGACCACGGTGTTGATCAGCCAGCCCTTGGCCGCCGGCAGCAGGTCGCCCATCTTCGCTTCGATCAGGTACTCGACGCCGGTGTCGGGCAGCACTTCCTGCACGCGCTTGCCGAACATGTTCAGGTACACCAGGGCGCGAGCGCCGGAGTCCTTGAACTGGTGGCGCATCTCGCGCTCGGTGTACAGCGGGTTGGTGTTGACCACCACCAGCCCGGCGCGCAGCGCGCCGAACACGGCGATAGGGTATTGCAGGACATTGGGCATCTGCACCGCTATGCGGTCGCCCGGCGCCAGGTCGGTATGCTGCTGCAACCAGGCGGCGAAGGCCGCCGAGTAACGGTCAAGGTCCGCGTAGCTCAGAGTGACTCCGAGGTTGCTATATGCCGGTCGGTCGGCGAAGCGCTTGCAGGAGCGCTCGAACACATCGACCACGGAGGTGTAGGCATTCATGTCAATGGTGGAAGGCACGCCCGCCGGGCGCTTGTCGTTCCAGAAATCGGCTTGCATTTATTGTTGTTCCTCTACCGGGACGTCCCTGACCTGATCGCCTGATGGCAAAAAGGTGTTCAGCCGACGTTAGCAGCTCTGCCGAAGGTGGCAAATACGCCAAGTGCCGCCATTAACATTGTGAATCTCTTTTCTACCCTTCCTGCAATCGGGCGCTTTGCGCATACACTGTTGGCGAACCTCCGCGCGCAAGGACCCGCCATGCCCCATGACGCCTTCTGGCTTCCTGCCAGTGAGCATTGCAGTCTGTATGTTCACCAGTGGCTGCCCGCCACGCCCGTCAAGGCCGTGGTGTTGCTGGCCCATGGCATGGCCGAGCATGCCGGGCGCTACCAGCGCCTTGGCCATGCTCTCAATGCAGCTGGCTATGGACTGCTCGCGCCTGACCTGCGCGGCCACGGCCGTACCGCCGAATTGGGCAGCCTGGGCCTGTTCGCCCGCCATAATGGCTGGAATGCCGTGCTCAACGACCTGGGCCTTTTGGCCCAGCACGTCGGCCAGCAGTTCCCGGGCACACCGCTGTTCCTGTTCGGCCACAGCATGGGCAGCTACATCGCCCAGGCCTACCTGTTGCACCACAGCGCCAGCCTGCAAGGGGCAATACTCAGCGGCTCGAACTTCCAACCGGTGGCGCTGTACCGGGCGGCACGTCTGATCGCTCGACTCGAGGCCTGGCGCCAGGGCCCGCTGGGCAAGAGCGCGCTGATCGACTGGCTGTCGTTCGGCTCGTTCAACAAGGCGTTCAAGCCCAACCGCACCGCCTTCGACTGGCTCAGCCGCGATGCCGCGGAGGTGGACAAGTACATCGCCGATCCGCTGTGCGGCTTTCGCTGCAGCAACCAGCTGTGGCTCGATCTGCTCCAGGGCCTGGCGCAAATCAGTCAAAAGAAGAACCTTGCGCAGATCGATCCAAACCTGCCGATCTTCGTGCTAGGCGGCGAATGTGATCCGGTGAGTGCCGGCAAGCGTCTCACCCGTCTGGCCGACGCCCTGCGCGCGACCGGCAACCGTCATGTACAGTTGCGCATTTACCCCGGCGCACGCCACGAAGTGCTCAACGAAACCCATCGCGACGAGGTCACCGCCGAGATCATCGGCTGGCTGGAGCAGGCGCTGGCCCTTGGCCGCCCTGCCCGCAGCGAATGATCGGCCACCTCGCCCGCCCCACAAGGAAGCCTCGATGACCCAGGTCACCAACACGCCTTACGAAGCCCTCGAAGTCGGCCAGAAAGCTGAATACAAGAAGTCCGTGGCAGAACGCGACATCCAGCTGTTCGCCGCCATGTCCGGTGACCACAACCCGGTACACCTGGATGCCGAGTTCGCCGCCAAGAGCATGTTCAAGGAACGCATCGCCCACGGCATGTTCAGCGGCGCGCTGATCAGCGCCGCGGTGGCCTGCACCCTGCCCGGCCCAGGCACCATCTACCTGGGCCAGCAGATGAGCTTCCAAAAGCCGGTAAAAATCGGCGACGAGCTGACTGTGCGCCTGGAAATCCTCGAGAAGCTGCCCAAGTTCAAGGTGCGCATCGCCACCAATGTGTACAACCAGAACGATGAGCTGGTCGTCAGTGGCGAGGCCGAGATCCTCGCGCCGCGCAAGCAGCAGACGGTCGAGCTGGTCAGCCCGCCGAACTTTGTCGCCAGCTGATTCACCACGCCGGCCATCGCGGGCACGCTGGCGATAGCTCAGCCCAGTTCGCGTAATCGCCGTTCGATATGCCGCCGTTCCGGCCCCTGGCGGGTGAGCGTCAGCGCTTGCCGCCAGGCATCCCGGGCCTGATCGAGGTTGCCCAGTTGGCGGTGCAGTTCGGCGCGCGCGGCATGGGCCAGGTGGTAATCACCCAGCTCGCCCCGCTGCAAGATTGCCTCTACGGCCTGCAACCCCACCTGGGCACCGTCTCGCCTGGCCAGCGCCGCCGCCCGGTTCAGCTCCACCACCGGTGATGGCCAGTGGCGCTGCAGCACATCGTACAGGCCGATGATCTCGTCCCAGTTCGTGACCTCGGCGCTCGCCGCTTCGGCATGCACCGCGGCTATGGCCGCCTGCACGGTATAAGGCCCAAAGTCGCGACTGCGCAGCGCCTGTTGGACCAGCTGGCTGCCCTCCTCGATCTGCCCGCGATCCCACAGGCTGCGATCCTGCTCATCCAGCAGCACCAGCTCGCCATCGGCGGTGCTGCGTGCCCTCTGCCGCGATGCCTGGAGCAGCATCAGCGCCAGCAGGCCATGCACTTCGGCATCGGGCAGCAGCTGGGCCACCAGGCGCCCCAGGCGGATTGCCTCGTCCGTCAGCTCGCGGGTGGTGACATCTTCGCCCGCCGAGGCCGAATAGCCTTCGTTGAACACCAGGTAGATGACCCGCAGCACGCTTTCCAGGCGCTCGGGCAGCTCGCTCAGCTCCGGCACCTGATAGGGAATCTTCGCATCGCGGATCTTGGCCTTGGCACGCACGATGCGCTGGGCGATGGTGGCCGGGCTTTGCAGGAAGGCACGGGCGATTTGTTCGGTGGTCAGGTCGCAAACTTCGCGCAAGGTCAGGGGCACCTGGGCATCGGCGGCCAGCGCCGGGTGGCAGCAGGTAAAGATCAGGCGCAGACGGTCGTCGACCAGCAACGTCTGCTCACCCGGATCGTCGGCCTCGCGCTCGAGCAACATGATCAGGTCGGCCTGAGAGCGGTCGAAGCGGGCACTTCGGCGCAGCGCATCGATGGCCTTGAAGCGGCCGACAGACACCAGCCAGGCCCGCGGGTTGCCGGGGATACCATCACGCTGCCAGCGCTGCACGGCAATGAAGAAGGCATCGTGCATGGCCTCCTCGGCCAGGTCGAAGTCCCCCAGCAGGCGGATGAGAGTCGCCAGGATCCGCCGCGAATCGCGGCGGTAGACAGCCTCCACCTCCTGGCGGACCTGCGCTTCCCCCACCATCAATCGGGCTTTCCCTGCTGACTCATGCGTTTTTTCTCCCTTTGCGTCAGGGTTGCAGTTCACGCACCGGCCGCACCTCGACGCTGCCCACCCGGGCCGCCGGGATGCCCTTGGCGATGTTCAGCGCCTCGTTGAGGTCACGGGCGTCGACCAGGTAGAAACCGGCCAGTTGCTCTTTGGTTTCGGCAAACGGGCCATCGGTCAGGCTCATGCGCCCGGCGCGCACACGTACCGTGGTGGCCGTTTGCACAGGCTTGAGCGCCTCGGCGGCGAGCATGCGCCCGCTGCCCTGGATGGATTCGGCGTAGGCCATGCATTCGGCGTCTTCGGGGCTGTCGGGCAGGCTGTGCAACAGCGCTTCATCACAATAGACCAGGCACAGGTATTTCATGATCGTCTCCAGCAGGTCGGCTTGGTGCGGTGGGCGATGAGCGGGATCAGGGTTTGAGGTCGAACAAGGCTTTTTGCGTTTCCATGTCGAACGGCGCCGACCAATGCTCGTGGATCACTTGCCATTGGCCGCCGCTACGCCGGTAGCCGACCGTGGCGCGCATGAAGCCGCACTGGCTTTCGTCGTCGCCCGGGCCACAGCGGTTGAGCCAATGGGCCAGGGCCAGATCACCGTCGGCATACACCTTCAACTCTGCCAGTTCGAAGACCATCGGCCCCGTACACATACCCATGCACATTTCCCAGTGTGCGCGGTAGGCAACCTTGCCCTTGAACTGCAGGGCCTGGATGGCATCGAAGGCGAGAATGTCGTCGGCATAGGGAGCGACGATGCGCTCCACGTCGCGCTCGCGCACGGCTTGCATCCAGTTTTCGATCAATTGGCGAAGTTCAGTTTCGGCTGCGCTGTTCATCGGTGCTTCCTCCCAGCGGTCAACAATGATCGGCACCGGTGCATTCCGGCGCCTTCACCCATGGTCGAACGGGAAAACGGAGAATCGACAAGCCGATGAGAAAAATCCAGTCAGCGGCACAGACCAGCCCGAACGATCAGGCCGGTATCGCCAGGATGAATTCACGGTAACCGGAGAGCACCACGTAACCTGCGAAATAGCAGAAGATCGCCGCCGACAACAGGTACGACCAAGTCAACAGACGATCGCCCAACAGCCGCCCACCATGGCTGGCGATACCGCACAACGAGACACACCAGAGCAGCCCTGCGGCAAAGAAGCCACCGAGGAACAGGCCCGCGTCCAGCGCGCTGCCGGCGCCGGAGCGGGAGATCAGTACCCCGCCGACCGCGGCGAACCACAGAATCGCGCTGGGCGACGACATGGCCAGGAAGATACCGCGCAGGAATTCGCGCCAACCCGACTCGACCACCACCTGGCCATTCGACTCCAGGTGCCCGCCGCGCCACGCCGCCAACAACATCTTTACCGCGAACCACGCCAACAGCGCCGAACCACCCAGCCACAATACCCAGCGTACGCTCTCGAATTGCAGCAACACCGTCATCCCCGCCAGGGCCGCGATGGCGTAGATGAGGTCGCCGACGCAGGTCCCCAACCCCAGCCAGAAGCCCTGAAGAAAACCGCGCTGCATGGCCAGGGTGATCATGGCGATGTTGGCCACGCCGATGTCCAGGCACAGGGACAGGCTAAGGAGAAAACCATTGGAAAAGGGCATGGCAGGCTCGACTGCGGACGAAAGTCAGCGATTGAACCTCAACGCCCCCTGGGCGGTACAGAAAGAATTCGCGGGGCAGGCCATCGCTGCCTGCTCGCGAACCTCGCTGCCTCACCTTGACGGCGTTGGTACGTCACCCCACCAATACCTGCGCATAGCGTTCGCGATCCACATTGGCCCCGCTGAGCACCACCGCCACGCGCTTGCCAGCCTGGCGCCCACGCTCCTGCATCAGTGCGGCCAGGGCGGCGGCACCGGCACCTTCGGCGGTGTTGTGGGTGGTCTCATGGTAGAGGCGCATGGCTTCGGCGATCTCCTCGTCGCTGACCCGCACGATGCGTGCGGCATGCTCGCGTACCAGGGCGAAGGCGTCGGGATGCGGCACACGGCAGGCCATGCCATCGGCGAAGGTGTTGGCACTGGCGGTGGTGACGATGCGCCCCTGCTCGAAGCTCTGGGCATAAGCGTCTGCCGCAGTGGATACCACACCGACGATCTCGGTGGACAGCCCGAGCAGGTTGCGCGCCTGGATCAGCCCGCAAATGCCCGACCCCATGCCGATCGGCACATACACACAATCCAGGTCGGCCACCGCCTCGAACAGCTCCAGGGCATAGGTGGCCACGCCACGCACCAACTCGGGGTGGAACGACGGGACCATCCCGTAGCCACGCGCCTCGGCCAGACGCGCCGCTTCCTCGCGAGCCACGTCGAAGTCCACGCCATGCTCCACCAGCTCCGCGCCCAGGGCGCGCATGGCGGCGTTCTTCTCCCGCGAATTGCCTTGCGGCACCACGATCACCAGCGGCAAGCCTGCCTGGCGCGCTGCCAGGGCCATACTCTGGCCGTGATTGCCGCGGGTGGCGGTGACCAGCCCTCGGGGGGGCTGGCCTGCCGCCAGCAGGGAGCGCACATAGACCAGCCCGCCACGTACCTTGAACGCACCGGTGGGGGCATGATTCTCGTGCTTGACCCAGAGCTGGCAACCCAGCCTCTCGGCCAACAGCGGCCAGGCATGTTGCGGCGTCGGTGGAACGTGCTGGTGGACAAAGTCGGCGGCTTCACGCAGGGCGGGCAAGTCGAACATGGCGATCTTCCTTCATCGGTAGGGCTTGAACCGATCCTAAGCGGCGATCATTGTATGGGTCCAAACATATATTGCATGGGTAGCAATTTCGTGTGGACTCCCTCCCTGCCAGACAATGACCAGCCCCGCTACCTGGCGCTGGTCGAGGCCATCGCCGGCGCCATCGAACTGGGCACGTTGAAAGCGGGCGAACGCCTGCCACCCCAGCGGCGCCTGGCCTGGGCGCTGAGCCTGAATCCGAGCACCACGCAACAGGCCTACCGCGAGGCCGCGGCGCGGCACCTGGTATCCGGGGAAGTGGGGCGCGGCACCTATGTGCTGGCCAGCAGCAAGGAGGCGACGCTGTTTCGCCTCAAGCAATCCGACCGTCAGCACCAGGTGATCGACCTGTCGACCAATGTGCCGGTAGCCAACCCGGACAACCTCGATCTTGAGCACAGCCTGCGCACGCTACTCGAGCAGGGCGAAACCGCCCTGCTCGATCATTACCTGGGGCCGGAGCAACTGCTGCTGGGGCGGATCCAGGGCGCTCGCTGGCTGGCCAACCGCGGCCTGGACCTCAAGCCCGAGCAGGTGCTGCTCTGCGGTGGCGCCCAGCAGGCCTTGATCCTGGTGCTGCAGTCACTGTGCCAGGCAGGTGAGCCGGTGATGGTCGAGGCGCTGACCGCCCCGGGCATCAAGGCCGCCTGCCGCCAGTTGCGCCTGCCGGTGCAGGGGGTGGCGCTGGATGAGCAGGGGCTGCGCCCGGACGAGCTGGACCGGGTGGTGCGGGCCAGTGGCGCGCGGGTCCTGGTGATCACTCCGACCCTGCACAACCCCACCGGGGCATGCATGGATGAAGCCCGGCGCCAGGCGCTGGCGGAAATCGTCAGGCGCCACAAGCTGCTGGTCATCGAGGATGATGTGTATGGCGCCTTGACCGAGCGGCCGCCGCTCTATCCCTTGCTCGGTGAGCACGGCGTGCTGATCAGCAGCCTGTCCAAGACCGTCGCCGCCGGCTTGCGCCTGGGCTGGATCGTGGCCCGGCCAGCGTTGCTGGAGCAGATCGATCCTTATGCCCAGGCCACCCACTGGTCGGTGTCGCCGCTGAACCTGCGCATCGCCTGCCAATGGATCGCGGATGGCACTGCCGCCCGGCGGCTGGCCTGGCAACGGGAGGAACTGGGCGAACGCTGGCGCCTGGCGCGGGCGGTTCTGGGCGAGGCGCTACCCATCGAGGGCGTGCCGTCACCCCATATCTGGCTGGCCACGGCTGGAGAAGCACAGGCGCTGGTCACTCAGTGTCGGGCGCAAGGGGTGGAAATCGTGCCGGCCAGCGTATTCGCGGTGGGTACTGACAGCATAAAGGCCGTACGGATCAGCCTGTCGGCGGCCCATAGCCGGGCTCAATTGAAACAAGGGCTGGAGCTGGTGGGAGCGAGATTGGCCTGCATGGGCACCTGACAGCCATCGCGCTCCCACGAGCCTTTTTCGGGCCAGGCAGGCTCAATTCAGCCGGCAACCTTCGCCCAGGGCACGGTACTGGAGGGTATGCACCTGCCCTTGATGATCCTCGTAGGTCATGGTGGCGGGCACCACTTCACACACGTTGGGGATCGTCGACAGGCTGATCACGCGCTTGATGTCGAGGTTGGTGGAATAGTCGTACTGCTCGACCACGGGCTGGGTGTCTGCGGTCTTGGCCTGGTCCGCGAAGGCGAACGGGGACATACCGACCAATGCAAGAATCAGTAAGGCTTTCATGGGTGTCGACCTTGATGGCTATCAAGCTGATCGCGTGACTTCTGACGCCGTCAATGGCCCGGAGAAGTTGTCATCGACTGCGAAGATGACACGAAGTACCGATCCCGCTTTATCGTACTGCCGGGGGGATGGATGAAAGTCTACTCCCCGCCTGAAATAGTTGAACCCCGGAGTCGGACATTCACCCTTGCCGTATTTGCAACAATCTGCGACAAAGCACCGATGAATGCCTGCCCGAGATAAACCACGCCGCGTGAACATGCTCCCTCTGACCTGCACTCGCCTTCCCCCAAGCCAGCGGCGCCTGCTGGAACACTTCTACCGCCAGCATGGCTCGCGCATGCGCGCGGCCGGCGAAGGCGAGCAATGGGTGGCGCGTGCTGGAGAGATCGTCGGCGGGATGAACCTGACCCCCATCGAGGGCGGCCACTGGCTGACCGGCCTGTTCGTCGCCCCACACTGGCGCGGTCGGCAGATCGCGTCTCGACTGGTGGACGCGGCGGTAGTCGAAAGCAGCGCTGCGACCTGGCTGTTCTGTCATCCGGACCTGGCACCCTTCTACCAGCGCCTGGCCTTCGTCCCGACCACTACCCTGCCCCAACCCCTGGCCTCGCGCCTGGCCCGCTACCAGCGCAGCAAGGCCCTGATCGCAATGGTGCGGAGTCAGTCGTCGGCCACGTCGAGCCCGGGGAACAGCACCTCGGTATAGCCGAACTTGCTGAAGTCCTGGATGCGCGAGGGGTACAACCGGCCGATCAAGTGATCGCACTCATGCTGCACCACCCGGGCGTGGAAGCCGTCGGCAAAGCGGTTGATCGGATTACCCTGCGGATCGATGCCCGAATAACTGATGTGCTTGTAGCGCGGCACCACGCCACGCAGGCCCGGCACCGACAAACAGCCCTCCCAGCCATCCTCGAGCTCGGTGGCCAGCGGTGTGATCACCGGGTTGAGCAGGATGGTCCGCGGCACCGGCTCGGCGTCCGGATAACGCTCGCTGCGCTCGAAGCCGAAGATCACCAGTTGCAGGTCGATGCCGATCTGCGGCGCGGCCAGGCCAACACCACCGACATGGGCCATGGTCTCGAACATGTCGTCGATCAGTTGCGCAAGCTCCGGGCTGCCGATCATGTGCTCGGGAACCGGCGGGGCGATGCGCAGCAGGCGTTCATCGCCCATCTTGAGAATGTCGCGGATCATCAGGTATTCGGCTCGCGGCTCTGGGGTTCGGGTGTCACCGGGTGCTCGTGGCCGAGCACGGTGATGTTCTGTTGCGGGTTGTCCTGCTCGAATTCCTTCTCGCCTGGGTTCTTGCCCTCGGCCGACATGTGCTCGATCACCGCATTCATTTCCGCTCCCAGCAGCAGCACCGCGGCGGAGATGTAGAAGTACAGCAACAGCACGATGATCGCCCCAATGCTGCCATACATGGCGTTGTAATCGGCAAAGGTCTTCACGTAGTAGGCGAAGCCCAGCGAAGCGACGATCCACACCACCACCGCCAGCACCGAACCTGGGGTGATGAAACGGAATTTCTGCTTCACATCGGGCATCACGTAGTAGATCAGCGCCACCGCCACCATCATCAGGATGATGATCGCCGGCCAGCGCAGGATGGTCCAGACGATGACAACCGCCTCCTCCAGCCCGACCTGCGAAGCGATCCACTCCATGACCTGCGGCCCCAGCACCATCAGCGCCGCCGCCGCCAGGAGCATGCCGGCGATGCCGACGGTATAGATGACCGACAGTGGAATGCGCTTCCACACCGGCCGCCCCTCGGGCACGTCATAAGCCGCGTTCATTGCACTCATCATCAGGCGCACGCCTGCCGAGGCGGTCCACAAGGCGATTACGATACCCACCGACAACAGCCCACCCTTGGACTGCTGCAACTGATCGATCACCGGGTTGACCTGCTCCAGAGCCTGGGGCGGCAACACCAGTTCCGACTGCAGGCGCAGCCAGGAGAAGAAGTCCGGCAAGTGCAGGAAGCCGATCAGGGCGATCAGGAACAACAGGAAGGGGAATAGCGAAAACAGCATCTGGTAGGCCAGCGCGGAGGCATAGGTGGACATCTCGTCATCGAGGAACTCCTTGACGGTGCGCACCAGCACACGGTGCAGGGGCAGGCCGCGCAGGTCGGGGAAAATCATAGCGTCTCCTTTCGCCGCAGGATCGGGTTGGCAATGCAACAAGTCTAATAGACCAGGCGACACACGTGCGGTTCGCTTGTGCGTCATGCATGTGCCTACATAAGCGCGAGGGCGGTTCTCTTGAGGGCAGCGCAGTACTTGAAAGAGCCGGCTTGCCGGCGAAAGGGCCGCCTCAGATACCCAGGAACTGGCAAAGCTCCCGCTTGGCCAACGCATCCTTGCGCCCCAGCTCGATCAGCTCGCTGCAATAGCTCGCCTCGAACAACAGGTAGCTCAGCACCCCTGCCCCACTGGTCTTCGTCGCCCCTGGCCCGCGCAGAAACACCCTCAGCGCTGCCGGCAACTCGCGCCGATGACGAGCGGCAATCTCGTCCAGCGGCTGGCTGGGCGCCACCACCAGCACCTCGATCGGCGCCAGCCCCAGGCGCCGGGCGTCCAGATGCGCTGGCAGCAGATGACTGAGATGGTTGAGCCGCTGCAACAGCTCGATATCATCCTCGAGGCTATCGATGAAAGTGCTGTTGAGCATGTGCCCGCCGATCTGCGCCAGGCTCGGTTGCTGGCCGCTGAATAGCCGTTGGGTCGGCAGCGGCGGCGACGGTCGCTGGGGGTTGCCGCTGACCCCGACCACCAGTACGCGGCTGGCCCCCAGATGCAGCGCCGGGCTGATCGGCGCCGACTGGCGCACCGCGCCATCGCCGTAGAACTCATCGCCCAGCCGGACCGGCGCGAACAGCAGCGGGATCGCCGAACTGGCCAGCAGGTGGTCGATGGTCAGCGGCGTGGGCATGCCGATGCGGCGGTGGCGTAGCCAGGGCTCGATGGTGTCGCGGCCCTGGTAGAAGGTCACCGCCTGGCCGGACTCGTAGCCGAACGCGGTCACGGCGATGGCGCGCAACTGATTGGCTGCCAGTGAGTGGGTGATGCCGTCCAGGTCCAGGTGCTCGTGCAACAGGTGGCGCAGTGGGCGGCTGTCAAGCAGCGCCACCGGCACCTGGCCGCCGAGCCCCAGCAGGCTGTGGCCGACGAAGCGGCTGGCCTGGCGGATCACGCCTGGCCAGTCGCTGCGTAGCACCAGGTGGCTGCGAAAGTTCTGCCAGAAGGCCGTCAGTTGCGCCACCGACTCGGCGAAGCGGGTGGCGCCGCTGGCCAGCTTGACCGCGTTGATGGCGCCGGCGGAGGTGCCGACGATCACCGGGAAAGGGTTGGCGGCGCCCGGGGGCAGCAGTTCGGCGATGCCGGCCAACACGCCGACCTGATAGGCGGCGCGGGCACCGCCGCCGGAGAGGATCAGGCCGGTGGTCGGGGTCATTGCTCCTCCCTGGAATCGATGATTGCCTGTACCTGCCCTATCGCGGGACCAGCCACAGCCCTTCGGTCATTTTTTCTTCTTGTCATACAGTCGTGGCTCACCCTCGGGCCGCGACTTGAAGCGCCGGTGCGCCCACAGGTACTGCTCCGGGCATTCGCGCAGCACACCCTCGACCCACTGGTTGATGCGCAGGCAGTCGGCCTCCTCGGTTTCGCCGGGGAAGTCCGTGAGCGGCGGGTGAACCACCAGGCGATAGCCGCTGCCATCCTCCAGGCGTTTCTGGGTGAACGGAATCACCCGCGCCTTACCCAGCCGGGCGAACTTGGTGGTAGCGGTGACAGTGGCGGCGGGGATACCGAACAGCGGCACGAAGATGCTCTGCTTGATGCCGTAGTCCTGGTCCGGCGCGTACCAGATCGCCCGCCCCTTGCGCAGCAGCTTGAGCATGCCGCGCACGTCATCGCGCTCCACCGCCAGCGAATCGGCGTTGTGCCGCTCGCGGCCGCGGCGCTGGATGAAATCGAACACCGCGTTGCCATGTTCGCGGTACATGCCGTCGATGGTATGCACCTGGCCCAGCAAGGCGGCGCCGATCTCCAGGGTGGTGAAGTGCACGGCCATGAGGATGGCACCTTCGCCGTCGCACTGGGCGGCCTGCAGGTGCTCGATCCCCTCTATATGCGCCAGGCGCGCCAGCCGGGCCTTTGGCCACCACCAACTCATGGCCATCTCGAAGAAAGCGATGCCCGTGGAGGCGAAGTTTTCCTTGAGCAGACGCTGCCGTTCGTCGCCGGACAGTTCGGGGAAACACAATTCGAGGTTACGCGCGGCAATGCGCCGGCGTTCGCCCGCGAGCCGGTACATCACCGCGCCAAGGCCGCGCCCCAGCCCCAGCAAGGCCCGGTACGGCAGCTGAGCGACCAGCCACAGCAGGCCCAGGCCCAGCCACAGGCCCCAGAATCGCGGGTGAAGGAAAGAGGATCGAAAACGCGGGCGTTCCATTGAAGCTTCCGGCAAGACATGAGCCGGGCATTCTACATCGGTTGCGGGCAATCGGTCTTATCGCTATAAGTCAGGGCACTTTTTTCGCAACAAGCCGTCTATGCAGACCATGAGCACCAACCAGACACCCGACAACACCCCCGTGTTCCAGCTCAAGGGCAGCATGCTTGCCATCACCGTGCTGGAACTGGCGCGCAACGACCTCGAGTCCCTCGACCGCCAACTGGCGGCGAAGGTCGCGCAGGCGCCGAATTTCTTCAGCAACACACCGCTGGTGCTGGCCCTGGACAAGCTGCCCCATGACGAAGGCGCCATCGACCTGCCCGGACTGATGCGCGTGTGCCGTCACCATGGCCTGCGCACCCTGGCGATCCGCGCCAACCGCATCGAGGACATCGCCGCGGCGATCGCCATCGACCTGCCGGTACTGCCGCCGTCCGGCGCCCGCGAACGCCCGCTCGAACCCGAACCGGAAGCGAAGAAGCCCGAACCCGCGCCAGCGCCGCCACCGGCGCCCGCCGAACCCGAGGTGCGCCCGACCCGCATCATTACTTCGCCCGTGCGCGGCGGCCAGCAGATCTACGCCCAGGGCGGCGACTTGGTGGTGACCGGCTCCGTCAGCCCCGGCGCGGAACTTCTCGCCGATGGCAACATCCATGTGTACGGCGCCATGCGCGGCCGCGCCCTGGCCGGTATCAAGGGCAACACCAAGGCGCGCATCTTCTGCCAGCAAATGACCGCGGAAATGGTCTCCATCGCCGGCCAGTACAAAGTCTGCGAGGACCTGCGCCGCGACCCGCTGTGGGGCTCGGGCGTGCAGGTCAGCCTGTCCGGTGACGTGTTGAACATCACCCGTCTTTAACGGATACTTGCCGGCATTTTTAGCGCAACTTTTTCCCGTTGCCGTTTTTTGTATTTGCAGGGACCCACGTCCCGTTTATTTAGGGGTGAAACACCTTGGCCAAGATTCTCGTCGTCACTTCCGGCAAGGGGGGTGTGGGCAAGACCACCACCAGCGCCGCCATCGGTACCGGCCTCGCACTGCGTGGCTACAAGACGGTCATCGTCGACTTCGACGTCGGCCTGCGTAACCTCGACCTGATCATGGGCTGCGAGCGCCGCGTGGTGTACGACTTCGTCAACGTGGTCAACGGCGAGGCCAATCTGCAGCAGGCCCTGATCAAGGACAAGCGCCTGGAGAACCTGTTCGTGCTGGCCGCCAGCCAGACCCGCGACAAGGACGCTCTGACCCAGGAAGGCGTCGAGAAGGTGCTGATGGAGCTGAAGGATACCTTCGACTACGTCATCTGCGACTCGCCGGCCGGTATCGAGAAGGGCGCGCACCTGGCGATGTACTTCGCCGACGAAGCCATCGTCGTGACCAACCCCGAGGTGTCCTCGGTACGTGACTCCGACCGTATGCTGGGCATCCTGTCGAGCAAGTCGCGCCGCTCCGAAAATGGCGAAGAACCGATCAAGGAACACCTGCTGATCACCCGTTACCACCCCGAGCGCGTCGAAAAGGGCGAGATGCTCAGCATCGCCGACGTCGAAGAGATCCTGGCGATCAAGCTCAAGGGTGTGATCCCCGAGTCGCAAGCCGTTCTCAAGGCCTCCAACCAGGGCATCCCGGTCATCCTTGACGACCAGAGCGATGCCGGCCAGGCGTACAGTGACACCGTCGACCGTCTACTGGGCAAAGAGAAGCCCCTGCGGTTCATCGACGTGCAGAAGCAAGGATTCTTCTCGCGTCTGTTTGGAGGCAAGTAAACCATGAACCTTTTTGACTTCTTTCGTGGCAGACAGAAACAGACCAGCGCGTCGGTAGCGAAAGAGCGTCTACAGATCATCGTGGCGCACGAGCGCGGCCAGCGCAGCACCCCGGACTACCTGCCCGCCCTGCAGAAAGAGCTGGTCGAGGTGATTCGCAAGTACGTCAACATCGGCAACGACGATGTACAGGTGGCGCTGGAAAACCAGGGCAGCTGTTCGATCCTCGAGCTGAACATCACCCTGCCCGAGCGCTGATCGCGCATCTGGGTGTAATCATTGGGGCTGCCTTGCAGCCCATCGCCGGCAAGCCGGCTCCCACAGACAACGCGGGACCCTGTGGGAGCCGGCTTGCCGGCGATGGGCCGCAAGGCGGCCCCAGTGCTTTCCGCCATTTCACCGAGACCTAGCAATGCCGCTGTCGAACATCCAGATCCTGCACGAAGACGCCGCCGTCCTGGTCATCAACAAGCCGACCCTGCTGCTGTCGGTGCCGGGCCGCGCCGAGGACAACAAGGACTGCCTGATCACCCGCCTGCAGGAAAACGGCTACCCCGACGCCTTGATCGTCCATCGCCTGGACTGGGAAACCTCGGGGATCATCCTGCTCGCCCGCGACGCCGACAGCCACCGCGAACTGTCACGCCAGTTCCACGACCGCGAGACGGAGAAGGCCTATACCGCACTGTGCTGGGGCCAGCCTGCGCTCGACAGCGGCAGCATCGACCTGCCGCTGCGTTACGACCCGCCGACCAAGCCGCGCCACGTGGTCGACCACGAGCAGGGCAAGCACGCCCTGACCTTCTGGCGCATCCTCGAGCGCTGCGGCGATCACTGCCGGGTCGAACTGACGCCGATCACCGGGCGCTCGCACCAGTTGCGCGTACACATGCTGTCGATCGGCCACCCGCTGCTGGGCGACCGGCTGTACGCCAACCCCGAGGCGCTGGCCGCCCATGAGCGGCTGTGCCTGCATGCCTCGATGCTGAGCTTCACCCATCCGGTGTCCGGGGCGCGCATGAAGTTCGAGTGCCCGGCGCCGTTCTAAGGCCCGGGCCTATCGCGGGGCGCTGCCACGCCTCGCGATGGCTCGACACAAATTTTCGAGTATTTACGCTAAACTCGCGCCACTGCTGTCTGGAGTGACTTATGCGCGATGCCCTGAACGCCGGCCTGATCGAATTCCTCAAGGCCTCCCCGACGCCCTTCCACGCCACCGCCAGCCTCGCGCAGCGCCTCGAAGCTGCCGGCTACCAGCGCCTGGACGAGCGCGACAGCTGGGCCACCGTGCCTGGCGGTCGCTACTACGTGACCCGTAACGATTCCTCGATCATCGCCATCAAGCTCGGCAAGCATTCGCCGCTGATCGGCGGTATCCGCATGGTCGGCGCCCACACCGACAGCCCCTGCCTGCGGGTCAAGCCGCAGCCCGAACTGCAGCGCCAGGGCTTTCTGCAACTGGGCGTGGAAGTGTACGGCGGCGCCCTGCTCGCCCCCTGGTTCGACCGCGACCTGTCGCTGGCCGGCCGGGTCACCTTCCGCCGCGACGGCAAGGTGGAAAGCCAGCTGATCGATTTCAAGCTGCCGATCGCGGTGATCCCCAACCTGGCGATCCACCTCAACCGCACCGCCAACGAAGGCTGGCAGATCAACCCGCAGACCGAACTGCCACCGATCCTGGCGCAGGTCGCCGGTGACGAGCGCGTCGACTTCCGCGCCCTGCTCACCGAGCAGCTGGCCCGCGAGCACGACCTCAACGCCGACGTGGTGCTGGATTACGAGCTGAGCTTCTACGACACCCAGGACGCCGCGTTGATCGGCCTGAACGGCGACTTCATCGCCGCCGCCCGCCTGGACAACCTGCTGTCGTGCTACGCCGGCCTGCAGGCGCTGTTGAACGCCGAAGGCGACGAGACCTGCGTACTGGTGTGCAACGACCACGAGGAAGTCGGCTCCTGCTCGGCCTGCGGCGCCGATGGCCCGATGCTCGAACAGACCCTGCAACGCCTGCTGCCCGATGGCGATGATTACGTGCGCACTATCCAGCGCTCGCTGATGGTCTCGGCCGACAACGCCCACGGCGTGCATCCCAACTACGCCGACAAACACGACGGCAACCACGGCCCCAAGCTCAATGCCGGCCCGGTGATCAAGGTCAACAACAACCAGCGCTACGCCACCAACAGCGAAACCGCCGGGTTCTTCCGCCACCTGTGCATGGCCGAGGAAGTACCGGTGCAGAGCTTCGTGGTGCGCAGCGACATGGGCTGCGGCTCGACCATCGGCCCGATCACCGCCAGCCACCTGGGCGTGCGCACGGTGGATATCGGCCTGCCGACCTTCGCCATGCACTCGATCCGCGAGCTGTGCGGCAGCCATGACCTCGCCCACCTGGTGAAAGTGCTCGGCGCTTTCTACCGCAGCCGCGAACTGCCCTGAAGGCCAACCCGCTCCCACACGGACCTGTGGGAGCGGCGGTGTGGCGGTGCGACTTGCCACGCGATCGGGCCACCGCCTGCCGCCGATCAATCCGCCTCGCTTGCAAAGCGCTATGCTTGATACATGGCCCCAAAAACACAAGGATGCTGTCCATGTCATCGCCGTTCCTGTCCCTGTTCGTGCCGGTGTTCCTGTTCCTGATGCTGCTGACCATCGGCTTCAGCCTGCGCGAGCGCAATGTCGGCGTGCTGATGATGTGGATCGGCACCCTCGGCATTTTCGGCCTCACCTGCTGGAAGATCCTCGAGAAACTGCCGTCGTAAACCTCTACACTCGGGCAAACGTTTGACCTGAGGTAGATTTCCCGGTGCCAGCCCTCCTGCGTTGCATCACGCTGCTGTTCCTGCTGCTCGTCCCACCGGTGCATGCCGCCGGCCTGCCTGGCCTGCTCGGTTCCAGCACGCCCGCCCAGCCCGAAGCCAGCGAGCCCTTGGGCAAGTCTCTGGACGAGGTGATCAAGAACCTGGAGAACGACCAGCAACGCGCCAAGCTGCTGGCCGACCTGAAGAAGCTGCGCGACGCCACCAAGCAATCGCAACCTACCGTCGAACAGGGCGTGCTCGGCCTGATCGGCGGTGCCCTGCATGACTTCGAGAAACAGTTCAGCGGCGATGCCAGCCCGTTCAAGCGCTGGTCGCAGGAGATCGACCAGGCCCAGGACGAGCTGGCCGCGCTGGTAGTGCCGGTGCATCAATGGCCGGCGATCCTGTTCGGCTTTGCCGGGGTCATCCTGGTCTGGGGCCTGCTGGCCTATGCCTTCAACTGGATCGGCCACCGCGTACGCCTGCGTTTCGGCCTGACCGAGGATCTGCCGCAGCACCCGCGGACCTGGGATCTGGTGCGCTTTGCCCTGCGCAAGCTGGGGCCCTGGCTGGTGGCGCTGGTGTTCACCGTGTACCTGAGCTTCGCCCTGCCCTCCTCGTTGGGCAAGTCGATGGCGATGGTGCTGGCCTACGCGCTGGTGGTCGGCACGCTGTTTTCGGCGATCTGCGTGATTGCCTTCTCGCTGCTCGACGGTCCGCATCGCCACCGCGCCCTGCATATCCTGCGGCACCAGGCGTTCCGCCCGCTGTGGCTGATCGGCAGCTTCGCCGCGTTCGGCGAGGCGATGAGCGACCCACGCCTGACCACCGCGCTGGGCAGCCACCTGGCCCACGCCCTGGCCACCCTGGCCAATGTGGTCGCCGCGCTATGCACCGGGCTGTTCATCCTGCGCTTCCGCCGCCCGATCGCCCACCTGATCCGCAACCAGCCCCTGTCCCGACGTCTGACCCGGCGCACCCTGAGCGACACCATCGAACTGCTCGGCAGCTTCTGGTACATCCCGGCGCTGATCCTGGTGGCGATCTCGCTGTTCGCCACCTTCGTCTCCGCCGGCGACACCAGCACCGCCCTGCGCCAGTCGCTGATGTGCACGGTGCTGGTAGTGGTGTGCATGGTGCTCAATGGCCTGGTCCGCCGCCATGCCGCCAAGCCCAGGCGCGCCAACAAGCGCCAGGCGGTCTACACCGAGCGCCTGCGCAACTTCGGCTATGTCTTGGTGCATCTTTTCATTTGGCTGCTGTTCATCGAAATGGGCTTGCGCGTCTGGGGCCACTCGATGATCACCTTCGCCGAGGGCGACGGCCATGAAGTCAGCCTGCGCCTGCTGGGCCTGGCCGGCACGCTGATCGTCGCCTGGCTGGTGTGGATCCTCGCCGACACCGCCGTGCATCATGCCCTGGTGCATTCGCGGCGCGGGCTGGCCAACGCCCGCGCACAGACCATGATGCCGCTGATCCGCAACGTCATGTTCGTGGTGATCGTCATCATCGCGGTGATCGTCGCCCTGGCCAACATGGGCATGAACGTCACCCCACTGCTGGCCGGTGCCGGTGTCATCGGCCTGGCCATCGGTTTCGGCGCCCAGTCGCTGGTGGCCGACCTGATCACCGGGCTGTTCATCATCATCGAGGACTCGCTGGCCATCGACGACTACGTGGATGTCGGCGGCCACCTGGGCACGGTCGAGGGCCTGACCATCCGCACCGTGCGCCTGCGCGACATCGACGGCATCGTCCACACCATCCCGTTCAGCGAGATCAAGAGCATCAAGAACTACTCGCGCGAATTCGGCTACGCGATCTTCCGCGTGGCCATCCCGCACAGCATGAACATCGACCAGGCTATCACCCTGATCCGCGAAGTGGGCCAGAAGCTGCGCAACGACCCGCTGATGCGCCGCAACATCTGGTCGCCGCTGGAGTTGCAGGGTGTGGAAAGCTTCGAGTCGGGCTCGGCGATCCTGCGGGCGCGGTTCAAGACCGCGCCGATCAAGCAGTGGGAGGTGTCGCGGGCGTTCAACCTGGCGTTGAAGCGCCAGCTCGATGAAGCGGGGTTGGATCTGGCGACGCCACGGCTGTCGGTGCAGGTGGTAACGGCTGGGGGTGGTGCCATCCCTGAAGCCGGCGGAGCCGCCAGCTAGGGCCGCTTCGCGCCCCATCGCCGGCAAGCCGGCTCCCACAGGGATCACATGACCTTCAAGACTAACGCCAAACCTGTGGGAGCCGGCTTGCCGGCGATGGGCTGCACAGCAGCCCCCTTATCCCGCCTGCGCGCGAATGCGGATCGCATCGTGCCGCCAGTATTCCAGGTCGCAGTCGATCAGGTGCCCATGCTGGTCGCTGTTGACCCGGGTGATATGCAGCCCGGGGCTGCCAGCCGACACCTTCAAGGCAGCCGCCGCCTCGACCGGCAACGCCGTCGGCAGGATCTCGAAGCACACCTGCCCATAGTGAATGACGTACTCCCGCGCATAGATCTCGGTCAGTGACTGGGCCAGGTCCAGCTCGAGGATCCCTGGGAAGTAACGCGGGTTGAGATAGTGCTCGGCATACAGCACCGCACGCCCGTCGATACGCCGCAACCGGCAGATCCGCACCACGCTGGACAGCGCCGGCAGCCGCAGGCGCGCGCAGACCGCCGCCGAGGCCGGTTGCAACCGCGCCGACAGCAACTCGGTGCTCGGCACCCGCCCCTGGTCGCGCACCATCGCATGGAAGTGGCTGCGCTCGATCAGGTCATACGTCAACCGCTCTGGCGCGACGAACCAGCCGCGCCGCTCCTCGCGGTAGATCAGGCCCATGGCCTCGAGTTGCACCAGGGCCTCGCGCAGGGTGATCCGCGTGGTGTCGAACACTTCGCTGAGCCTGCGCTCGGCCGGCAGCTTGCCGCCGGGCGCCAGCAGGCCGTGTTCGATCTGCTCCTGCAACGCATGGCAGATGGCTGTTACCGCGCGCGGTGGCGTCGCTTGCATCAAAGGTTACCTATCTGGACTAGTCCAGCCCCGAAACAGGGCAGTTGGAGCGTAGTGCAAGCCTAGGCGGGGCTGATGAATATCCTGTGACACAGGCGCCACAGGGCTCTTGCCAGATCTGCCAGATCCGCGCCAGCCCACGCGAATCAAGGCTTTCGATCTGGTCTACGCTGTAGTTCCAGGGCCTTGGGCCTGCCACCCGCCCCCGCCCCTTACATCAAACTGTCACGCAACAGGCCTACCTTGGCGCAAGGTTTGCTGACCTAGACCAAGGGGTCGCAAGCACCGCTTCCGTTCATAACAACGAATGCAAGGCACCCACCAAAGGAGCTTCGGATGAAAAAGTTGTTCATGGCGTCACTGCTCGGTTCGGCCATCGCGTTTTGCACCTCGGCCATGGCCCAGGACCTCAAGGCCCTTGAAGACGCCGCCCGCAAGGAAGGCACGGTCAACAGCGTGGGCATGCCCGATGCCTGGGCCAACTGGAAAGGCACCTGGGAAGACCTGGCGAAGAAGTACGGCCTCAAGCACAGCGACACCGACATGAGTTCGGCCCAGGAAGTCGCCAAGTTCGACGCCGAGAAGGACAACGCCAGCGCCGACATCGGCGACGTTGGCGCGGCCTTCGGCCCGATCGCGGTCGCCAAGGGCGTGACCCAACCCTACAAGCCAAGTACCTGGGACCAGGTCCCGGCGTGGGCCAAGGATCAGGACGGCCACTGGGCGCTGGCCTACACCGGCACCATCGCCTTCATCATCAACAAGGATCTGGTCAAGGAAGGCGAGCGCCCCACCACCTGGCACGACCTGGAAAAGGGCAAGTACAAGGTCGCCATCGGTGATGTCGGCACCGCCGCCCAGGCCGCCAACGGCGTGCTCGCCGCCGCCATCGCCTACAAGGGTGACGAGAGCAACATCGAGCCGGGCCTGCAGCTGTTCACCAAGCTGGCCCAGCAGAAGCGCCTGTCGCTGGCCAACCCGACCATCCAGACCCTGGAGAAAGGCGAGGTGGAAGTGGGCGTGGTGTGGGACTTCAACGGCCTGAGCTACCGCGACCAGATCGACCCGAAACGCTTCGAGGTGCTGATCCCGTCGGACGGTTCGATCACCTCCGGCTACACCACCATCATCAACAAATACGCCAAGCACCCTAACGCGGCCAAGCTGACCCGCGAATACATCTTCAGCGATGCCGGCCAGACCAACCTGGCCATCGGCCACGCCCGGCCGATCCGTGCCGAACACCTGAAGCTGCCGGCGGATGTACAGGCCAAGCTGCTGCCCAACGAGCAGTACAAGGCCGCCCAGCCGATCAAAGATGCTGCGGCCTGGGAAGCGACCTCCAAGGCCCTGCCACAGAAGTGGCAGGAGCAGGTAATCATCGAGATGGAATAAGGGGCAGACTCCCAACTGCCTGAACCGGCCCTATCGCCGGCAAGCCAGCTCCCACAGGGTCAGCGCAAGACCTGTGGGAGCTGGCTTGCCAGCGATGAGGGCGACGCGCTACCGACTGATACCCCTGCGGAGCCACCATGCAACACAACGTCATCCTGGTCCTGCTCGACGGTCTCAACCACCAAGTCGCCCACCATGCCATGGGCCACCTGCACGCCTATGTCGAGGCCGACCGCGCCGCGCTGTACCGCGTGGAATGCGAGCTGCCATCGCTGTCGCGGCCACTGTACGAATGTATCCTCACGGGTGTGCCGCCGATCGACAGCGGCATCGTGCATAACAACATCAACCGCCTGTCCAACCAACGCAGCGTATTCCACTACGCCCGCGAGGCCGGCCTGGGCACCGCGGCGGCGGCCTACCACTGGATGAGCGAGCTGTACAACCGCTCGCCGTTCGACCCGCTGCGTGACCGCCACACCCACGCACCCAAGCTGCCGATCCAGCATGGCCTGTTCTACTACGCCGACCACTATCCCGATTCGCACCTGCTGGCCGACGCCGAATACCTGCGCCGCCGCCATGCGCCGAACTTCCTCCTGGTACACCCGATGAACATCGACGATGCCGGCCACCGCCACGGCCTGGACAGCAGCCAGTACCGCAACGCCGCGCGCAGCGCCGACATCCTGCTGGCCGACTACCTGCCGCGCTGGCTCGAGGAGGGCTACCAGGTACTGGTCACCGCCGACCACGGCATGAACAACGACCGCTCGCACAACGGCCTGCTCGCCGAAGAACGCGAAGTGCCGCTGTTCGTGTTCGGCGAGGCGTTCAGCCTCGACCCTGCGGCCAAGCCACTGCAGACCGAACTGTGCGGCACGATCTGCGAACTGCTCGGCGCCGCCCACGACAAACCGGTCTGCCGGGAGCTGCTCAAGTGAATGCAAGCCATCGTGGCCGTTACCTGGCCTTGCTCTGCCTGCTGCCGTTCGCCGTGTTCTTCATCATTTTCCAGATCGCGCCACTGGCCTGGGTCGCCATCAACAGCCTGCAAAGCGAGAGCGGCTGGGGCTTGGCCAACTTCAGCAAGATCTTCGCCTCGAAGTTCTACCTGCAGGCGCTGCAACGCAGCCTGGAGATCAGCTTCTGGTCGAGCCTGTTCGGCATCGTCATCGCTACCCTGGGCGCGTATTCACTGCGCCAGGTCGATTCCAAACTGCGCGACTTCGTCAGCGCCTTCGCCAACATGACCAGCAACTTCGCCGGCGTGCCGCTAGCCTTCGCCTTCATCATCCTGCTCGGTTTCAACGGCGCCCTCACCCTGCTGCTCAAGCAGATGGGGCTGCTGGGCGACTTCAGTATCTACTCCAAGACCGGCCTGATCCTGGTCTACACCTACTTCCAGATCCCCTTGGGCGTATTGCTGCTCTACCCCGCCTTCGACGCCCTGCGCGAAGACTGGCGTGAGTCCGCCGCGCTGCTGGGCGCCAGCCATTGGCAGTTCTGGCGACATATCGGCCTGCCAGTGCTTACCCCGGCGCTGCTCGGCACCTTCGTCATCCTGCTGGCCAACGCCCTGGGCGCCTATGCCACCGTCTACGCCCTGACCACCGGCAACTTCAACGTGCTGCCGATTCGCATCGCTGGCCTTGTGGCCGGCGACATCAGCCTCGACCCGAACCTGGCCAGCGCGCTGGCGATGGTGCTGGTGGGCCTGATGACCGTGGTCACGGTGGCCCATCAATGGCTGCTCAAGAGGAGCTACCATGCGCGCTGAAAACAAAGCCGGCGGGCTCTACCACCGCGCGGTGGTCTACCTGCTGTTCCTCATTCTGCTGCTGCCGCTGGCCGGTACCCTGCTCTATTCGCTGGCCACCAGCTGGTCGGCGACCCTGCTGCCCAGCGGCCTGACCTTCAAGTGGTATGTGGCGCTGTGGAGCGAACCACGCTTTCTCGCCGCCTTCGGCCAGTCGCTGCTGGTGTGCGTGGGCGCGCTGGTGTTGTCGGTGGTGCTGATCCTGCCGCTGCTGTTCGTGGTGCATTACCACTTCCCCAAGCTCGACGCCTTGATGAACGTGCTGATCCTGCTGCCGTTCGCGGTGCCGCCCGTGGTGTCCGCGGTGGGCTTGCTGCAGCTCTACGGCAGTGGGCCGATGGCGATGGTCGGCACGCCGTGGATCCTGATCGGCTGCTACTTCACCATCGCCCTGCCGTTCATGTACCGGGCAATTACCAACAACCTGCAGGCCATCAATCTGCGCGACCTGATGGACGCTGCCCAGTTGCTCGGCGCCAGCACCTGGCAGGCGGCGTTCCTGGTGGTGCTGCCGAACCTGCGCAAGGGCCTGATGGTGGCGCTGCTGCTGTCGTTCTCGTTCCTGTTCGGCGAGTTCGTGTTCGCCAACCTGCTGGTGGGCACCCGCTACGAGACCCTGCAGGTATACCTGAACAACATGCGCAACAGCAGCGGCCACTTCAACAGCGCCCTGGTGATCTCCTATTTCGCCTTCGTGCTGGTGCTGACCTGGGTTGCCAACCGCCTGAACAAGGACAAGACCTGACATGAGCTTCGTCAGCGTACAGAAACTGCAAAAGAGCTACGCCGGCAGCCCGGTGTTCGAGAACATCGACTGCCAGATCGAACGCGGCGAGTTCGTCACCCTGCTCGGCCCCTCGGGCTGCGGCAAGTCCACCCTGCTGCGCTGCATCGCTGGGCTGACCCCGGTGGACAGCGGGCAGATCCTGCTCGACGGCCAGGACATCGTGCCGCTGAGCCCGCAAAAACGCGGCATTGGCATGGTATTCCAGAGCTACGCGCTGTTCCCCAACATGACCGTGGAGCAGAACATCGCCTTTGGCCTGCGCATGCAGAAGGTCAAGGCCGACGAGAGCCAGGCGCGGGTGCGCGAGGTGCTGGACCTGGTCGAGCTGGGCAGCTTCGCCGGGCGCTACCCGCACCAGCTGTCCGGCGGCCAGTGCCAGCGCGTGGCCCTGGCCCGCTCGCTAGTCACCCGCCCGCGCCTGCTGTTGCTCGACGAGCCACTGTCGGCGCTGGATGCGCGTATCCGCAAGCACCTGCGCGAACAGATCCGCGCCATCCAGCGCGAGCTGGGGCTGACCACCATCTTCGTCACCCATGACCAGGAAGAAGCGCTGACCATGTCGGACCGCATCGTCCTGATGAACCAGGGACGCATCGTCCAGAGCGGCGATGCCGAAACCCTCTACACCGCGCCCGTGGACCTGTTCGCCGCCGGCTTCATCGGCAACTACAACCTGCTCGATGCCGACAGCGCCAGCCGCCTGCTGCAACGCCCGGTGGCCGCGCGCCTGGCGATCCGGCCAGAGTCGATCACCCTGAGCCTGAACGGCGAACTGGATGGCGAGATCCGCAGCCACAGCCTGCTGGGCAACGTGATCCGCTACCGCGTCCAGGTACGCGGCGTGGAACTGGTGGTGGACGTGCTCAACCGCTGCGCCAGCGATCTGCACGCGGACGGGCAACGGGTATCCTTGTCGATCGACCCCACGGCGCTACGGGAAGTGGCTTAAGGAGATTCAACACATGGCACTGGCAATTTTCGATCTGGACGAAACCCTAATCCACGGCGACTGCGCGTCGTTGTGGAGCGAGCAGATGGCCCGACTGGGCTGGGTCGATGGCAAGAGTTTCCTCAAGCGCGACCATGAACTGATGGAAGCCTACGGCAAAGGCCACCTGCAGATGGAGGACTACATGGCCTTCAGCCTGGAGCCGATCGCCGGGCGCACACTGGAAGAGGTGGAGCACCTGGTCGAGCCCTGGGTCGAGGATGTGATCGAGCCGATCATCTACGGTGATGCCTGCCGCTGCATCGCCGAGCACCGCCAGCGCGGCGATCGGGTCCTGATCATCTCGGCCAGCGGTGCTCACCTGGTCGGCCCGATCGCGGCGCGCCTGGGCGTGGACGAATATCTGGCCATCGAACTGGAAGCGGTCAACGGCGTGTTCACCGGCAAGACCCACGGCGTGCTCACCTACCGCGAGGGCAAGATCACCCGCCTGCTGGAGTGGCTCGACCAGGAACAGGAAAACCTCGAGGGCGCGAGTTTCTACTCCGACTCGCGCAACGACCTGCCGTTGCTGCTGAAGGTAGATCACCCCTACGTGGTGAACCCGGACCCGGTGCTGCGCGAACACGCGCAAACCAACGGCTGGCCCATTCTGAGCTGGTCTTGACGTAGGTCCGCGGGCGTACCGGCCAGCCATTGACAGCGGCCGGTACAAGCACCATAGATCCGCCATGCTTGCCTCGCCCAGCACAAATGTGCAGTATAGTGCGCACTGTGAGGACGGCCTCACGACGCTGTGCGTGAACATACCGGGGACGGCCCCATCTTTGATAACGATGGAGACTCACCATGTCCTGGATCATCCTGTTCTTCGCCGGCCTGTTCGAAGTCGGCTGGGCTGTCGGCCTCAAGTACACCGACGGCTTCACCCGCCCCCTGCCCACCGTCCTGACGGTCGGCGCCATGGTCATCAGCCTCGGCCTGCTGGGCCTGGCCATGAAGGAGCTGCCGCTGGGCACCGCCTATGCCATCTGGACCGGCGTCGGCGCGGTCGGCACGGTGATCGCCGGGATCATCCTGTTCGGTGAATCCATGGCGCTGATCCGCCTGGCCAGTGTCGCCCTGATCATCACCGGCCTGGTCGGCCTGAAGGTCAGCGCCAGCTGACCTTCCTCCGTTACCCCTAGCGAACGTCGCCGCGCAGCAGGCTCACCTGCTCGCGCAGCGCCTCGGGCTGCGCCGCCTCCACCGGGATGGCGGCGCCGGCCACCAGAGTCACCCGCGACCACAGGCGCTTGAAGAAGCCTTTGTTCGGGTCGCGGCTGAAGAAGCTGCCCCACAACCCCTGCAACGCCAACGGGATCACCGGCACCGGCGTCTCCTGCAGAATGCGGTGTACCCCGCCCTTGAACACATCGATCTCGCCATCCGCGCTCAGCTTGCCCTCAGGGAAGATGCACACCAGCTCGCCGTCGGCCAGGTACCGGGCGATGCGGGCGAAGGCGCGCTCGTAGGTGGCCTCGTCCTCGCCGCGCCCGGCAATGGGGATGGCGCCCGCGGTGCGGAACACGAAATTGAGCACCGGCAGGTTGTAGATCTTGTAGTACATGACAAACCGGATCGGCCGGCGGATCGCCCCACCGATCAGCAGCGCATCGACGAACGACACATGGTTGCACACCAGCAACGCCGCGCCTTCGTCGGGAATGCGCTGCAGTTCGCGGTGCTCGACCCGGTACATCGAGTGGCTGAGCAGCCAGATCAGGAAGCGCATGGTGAATTCCGGCACGATGCGGAAGATGTAGGCGTTGACCGCGATGTTGAGCAGCGACACCACCAGGAACAGCTGCGGGATGCTCAGCTTGGCCAGGCTCAAAAGGACGATGGTGATGATCGCCGACACCACCATGAACAGCGCGTTGAGGATGTTGTTGGCGGCGATCACCCGCGCCCGCTCGCCTTCCGGGGTGCGCGCCTGGATCAGCGCGTACAGCGGCACGATGTAGAAACCGCCGAAGATGCCCAGGCCGACAATCGACAGCATGATCCACCAGGCCTGGCTCATACCCAGCAAGGTCAGCCAGTCATGAGGCACGGCACCGACCGGGACATCCCCCGAATGCCACCACCAGAGCAAGCCGAACAGGGTCAGGCCGAACGAGCCGAACGGCACCAGGCCGATCTCCACCTTGCGCCCGCTCAGGCGCTCGCACAGCAGCGAACCGACGGCGATGCCTACCGAGAACAGGGTCAGCACCAGGGTGACCACGGTCTCGTCGCCGTGCAGCCAGTCCTTGGCGTAGGCCGGGATCTGCGTGAGGTAGATGGCGCCGACGAACCAGAACCAAGAGTTGCCGACGATCGAGCGCGACACCGCCGGGGTCTGGCCCAGGCCCAGGCGCAAGGTCAGCCAGGACTGTTTGAAGATGTTCCAGTCCAGTTTCATCTGTGGCGCGGCGGCGGCGGCGCGGGGGATCCAGCGGCTGGCCAGGTAGCCCAGCACCGCGGTGCCCACCACCCCGGCGGCAGCCAGTATCGCGTACTGGCTGGAGGACATCAGCACCCCGGCGCCGATGGTGCCGGCCAGGATCGCCAGGAAGGTGCCCATCTCCACCAGGCCATTGCCGCCCACCAGCTCCTCCTCACGCAATGCCTGGGGCAGGATCGAATATTTCACCGGGCCGAACAGCGCCGAGTGGGTGCCCATGGCGAACAGCGCCACCAGCATCAGTTCCAGGTGATGGGTGACGAAACCGGTCGCGCCGATGGCCATGATGACGATTTCGGCCAGCTTGATGGCGCGGATCAGCCGGTCCTTGGCGAACTTCTCGCCGAACTGCCCGGCCAGTGCCGAGAACAGGAAGAACGGCAGGATGAACAGCAACGCGCAGAGGTTGACCCAGATCGAGCGGTCGCCTTCCAGGCTCAGCTTGTAGAGGATCGCCAGGATCAGCGACTGCTTGAACAGGTTGTCGTTGAAGGCACCCAGCGACTGGGTGATGAAGAACGGCAGGAAGCGCCGCTTGCCGAGCAGGGTGAATTGCGAGGGGTGACTCATCGTCCTTGTACCTGATTGGGCTTTGTCATTGGAGGCACGTACAACGTGATAAGCCACAATCTGCACGGAAAAGTCCCACCAAGGCAACCCGCGCCCAAAGTCCCGGTGCCTGTCGGACGGGCCGGATGGTCACCCCCGATATGCGCTGCATCTGCTTGACCAGGCCTTACACTTCAGCCTCTCAGTCATTCGGCAAACTGGAAAGACGAAAGTGACAGTGGCAGACTGCCAGCCCTCACTATGCTGTCAACAGCGCTCGCAAAGGCGAGGCCGCAGACACGGAGCACACAAAGGAATGAAATGCGGAAGATGAGTGGAGACGATCAGCTAAGAGCATTGATCGAGTCAGCCAAACAAGCCATGAAAGTGGTGAGGAACAAGTCCGAATTATTGGACATCGTGCAGACCTTCGCCAATTACAAAGGCAAGTTGCGCATTGAAAACAAGGCCTTGAAATACACTTCACTCCTAGGTATTGGCCTTGCTGCCATTGCCTTGATAGACAACTACTTATTGGGCCCTTCCTTGCTCTTGGTGTCGACGGCACAAGACTGGGGTGTGCCAACGTCGTTCGTCGCATGGATTTTCGCTGGGCCGATCTTAGTCCCCGCGATCTTCAACATCGCCATGGTCATTGGCGATAGCAAAGAGATACCTGAGCTCTCCAAGGAACTGGCACGCCGCTCAAGCTGGTTTACAAACGGTCTTGTAGAAACCGACACACCGCTTGAGCCGTTGCTTGAGCAACTCCAGCGATCCTTCAATGACTACTCGCGTGGTAACTACAGCCGCAAGATACAGCGCGCGCTGAAGGGACGCCACGCAGATGCACGACAGACCGTTGAATACCTCTTCATCGATCTGGAGTACGTCGAGAAACGGCAGGAAACCTACACCACGACAGACAGCAAAGGCAGCACCACCATACGGACCCGAACCGTCTTCGACCACCACCAGCGCTATAGCCTGGTAGTTGGCTTTCCCTGGATGCGGGGTATCGCCGTGCGGGGGGATCTGCAGGATGGGATCGACTACCCGAACAAGTACCAGACCAGCTCAACCGCGTTCAACGAAGTCTTCACCCTGAGCGGCACCACAGCAATGGACTGCGCTCGATTCGCCAAACCCGTTACCGTGTTGCACTTGCTGAGCATGAAAACAGGCCTGCACAGTCTGAACTTAGAATTCGCAGCCGATGGCGCTGGATTGTGCATAAGCTTTGACAATGACATCACCGACTTCGATATGCCGTGCGACCTGAGCACACCTGGCGCCTTCTTCCAACACCTCGATGCCGGCATAGCCTTGCCCACGCTAACAAGACTGCTGGAGGCGATTCACGTACTCGCCGAACAGCATGACGACAACTTCGAATTGTCCAATCAACCTAATATGCAAATGGAGCAATGACAGTGGATCTACCCACCATCATCGGCATTGCCGTCACGGCCTTGGTTTTAATGAGCATAATCGGACTGTATAACTCGATTATCGGTGGCCTCAACCGTGCACAGCGTGCCTGGGCCGACGTGCTGACCTACGAACGGCAAAAGAACAAGGTGCTCGACGGCCTGCAGCAACACGTGAACCATTACCAGGAATACGAACAGAGCCTGATGAGCGAGATCACACGCCTGCGTAGTGCCATTGCCGAATTGCCGAGCACGGCTAACGGCGACTCGCTGGTAAATGCAGAGAACGCCACCCGTTCGCTGCTCAATGGCATGCGAGTCGCCGTAGAGGCCTATCCCGATCTCAAGGCATCCGCAGTGCTGAACAATCTGATGCGGGAAATCGCCGAGCAACAGGAAAATGTCGGCGCGGCGATCGCTATCTTCAACGGTGAGGTGGAACGGTTCAACAATAGAATCCAGATGTTCCCGGGCTCGATGGTCAATGCTGTGCTGAACCGTCAATTGCCAATTGTCCCGTTCACCGATGCGCAAGCTGCAAGCGGCTTCTCCTACAGACCCAACCTCTAGCCCCTCCAGTGGCAGCATTGCCCGGCTTCACTGCCGGGCAATGCACGGCGACACGAACAGCTCGCCCCGCCATGCGCCGCTCAGGGTCCGACTGGCCACCAGCAGCCACAGCAGGGCCAGCGCCACCACCAGCACCTGACCGAACACCGTGAAGAAGCCCAAGCCCAGCCAGGCAGCCAGTTTCAACGTGGCCAGGCAGTACACCCCCAGCGGGAAGGTGAACCCCCACCAGCCCAAATTGAACGGCATGCCCTGGCGCATGTAACGCAGGGTGATCAGCACCGCCGTCAGCAACCACCACAACCCGGCACCCCACAGCACGATCCCGGCCACCAGCCCCAGTCCCCGGGCCACCTCGCCCAGGTTGCCCAAGCCATTGGCGGCGAACACTGCGGGGGCATCGCCACCGAGCACCAGCATGCCCAGCGCGCCGGTGCCGATCGGGCCCAGCGCCAGCCAGCTGGACGCGGCCATATTGGCTGGCGGCAGCTTATGCAGGGCCATGCGCAGCATGAGGATGGTGAGGATGCTGAACGCCACCGGCAGCGATACCGCCCACATCACATAGCTGGTGATCACCACCAGGAACTGCCGGTGCGCATCCACCAGGTGCGGCGCCAGCAGCCCGCCACTGGCGGCCGCGACTTCCGCCGCCACCACCGGCAGCAGCCACACCGCGGTCATCTGGTCGATGCTGTGCTCCTGGCGGGTGAACATCAGATAGGGAATGGCCACACCGCACAGCAACGCCAGACCCACATCCAGCCACCAGAGCATTTCGACCCACGGCACCACAGCCTCGCCCCAGCGCGACAGGCCGAACACCAAGGCGCCGTTAAGGATGGTAGCCAGGCCCATGGGGATGGTGCCGAAGAACATCGATACGGTGGAATGGGCGAAGATCCGCCGCGCCTCGTCGAAGAACATCACCCAACGAGCGCCATACAAGACACAGAACAGGGTGAACAGGCCAATGGTCAACCACCACAGGCCCTGGGCAACGGCGTCCAGGCCTGGCACCTGCACCTGATGCAGCGCCAGGGCCAGCACGCCGGTACCCATGGTCGCGGCGAACCAGTTGGGGGTGAACTGGCGAATCACTTCGCGGGGATGGGCCAGATGGCTCAACGGGCGCCATGAGGGGGCGCGGGTCTGGATGCATGGCATGGGATGTCTCCTGGCCTTGTGTAAGGTGGATTCATCTTATGCCTTCCAAGAATATCTATATAACGGGTAATTTCTCTATCTGTTATCTATTTTACAGATATAGCTAAAAGCACGGCCCTTGGAATATGCTTGGCGCGGTTTTCCTGATGACAAGAATGACAAGGACCTGTCGATGCTCACCACCCTCAAGCGCTACCCCAACCCGGTACGCCTGCTCCTGCTCACGACCTTCACCCTGACCATGGCCCGGGCAATCACCTTGCCCTACCTGGTGGTCTATCTGGCTGACAACTTCCAGCTGTCGGTCGGCCGTATCGGCCTGGTGATCGGCGGCGCGCTGATCGTCGCTTCGCTGCTGAGCCTGTACGGCGGCCACCTGGTCGACACCGTGCGCAACCACACCCTGGTGATCGCCAGCCTGCTGGTGTTCGCCCTGGCTTTTGTCGGCGCCATCGCCAGCCGCTCGGCGGCCCTGTTCTTCCTCTGCCTGGTGCTGATCAACCTGGCCCTGGCGCTGGTCGACATCGCCGCCAAGGCCGCCTTCTGCGCGCTGTTGCCGGTGGAGCAGCGCGCCGAGGTGTTCGCCATCAAGTACACCCTGAGCAACATCGCCTATGCCGTGGGGCCGATGCTCGGCGTGGCCCTGATCGAGCTGGACGGGCACCTGCCCTTCGTGGTGTCGGCGCTGATCGGGCTCGCCATGTGCCTGGCCTACCAGCGCCTGGGCATTCGCGACCTGCAGCTGCAGGACCGGCCGCAACCCGGCGCCGGCTTCGCCCAAGTGGCGTTGGGCCTGCTGCGTGACCGACGACTGGTGTGCTTCACCCTGGGCGGCGTGCTCAGCGCGGTGGTGTTCGGCCAGTTCACCGCCTACCTGTCGCAATACCTGGTGGTAACCCGCAACCCCGCCGAAGCGGCGCGACTGGTCGGCTACCTGGTAACCACCAACGCAGTGACGGTGATCGCCCTGCAGTACCTGATCGGCAAACGCATCGACCGGCGCCGGCTGATGCCCTGGCTGATGGCCGGCATGGGCCTGTTCATCGCCGGGCTGCTGGGCTTTTCCCTGGCCGATACGGCGCTGGCCTGGTGCCTGGCGATGCTGGTGTTCACCTTGGGCGAGATCATCGTGATTCCCGCCGAGTACATGTTCATCGACTTGATCGCCCCGGAGCATCTGCGCGGCATCTATTACGGCGCGCAGAACCTGGGCAACCTGGGCGCAGCACTAGGGCCGGTGCTGGTGGGCGCCGCGCTGGGGCACCTGGTGCCGGTGGCGGTGTTCTATCTGTTGATCGGGTCGGTGATACTGGCAAGTGTGTTCTATTGGCTGGGGACACGCCGACCTGATTGACGCCCTGCGACGTCCTGCCACTGCGACCATGGTCGGCGCTGACGAACCGCGCCCTGCGTGCCAGACTGATTGATCGGGACCGCGTTTCTATTTTTGCTCCGGAGTTTGCATGTCGTTGTCCAGCGGGCTGATCGCCGTGGTCGCCCTGGCCTACATGGCCATCATGTTCGCCATCGCCTTCTATGGCGACCGCCGCAGCACGCCGTTGCCGCCGCGCCTGCGCGCCTGGGTGTACAGCCTGTCGCTGGCGGTGTATTGCACCAGCTGGACCTTCTTCGGCGCGGTCGGCCAGGCCGCCGAGCAGCTCTGGGCGTTCCTGCCCATCTACCTGGGCCCGGTGCTGTTGCTCATCTTCGCACCCTGGGTGCTGCAGAAGATGGTGCTGATCAGCAAGCAGCAGAACATCACCTCGATCGCCGACTTCATCGCTGCCCGTTACGGCAAGTCGCAGAGCCTCGCGGTGGTGGTGGCGCTGATCTGCCTGGTTGGCGTGCTGCCGTACATCGCCCTCCAGCTCAAGGGCATCGTGCTGGGGGTGAACCTGCTGATCGGCGCCAACGCCGACGCCACCGGCAGCCGTGTGCAGGACACCGCGCTGGTGGTGTCGCTGGTGCTGGCGCTGTTCGCCATCGTCTTCGGCACCCGCAGCCTGGATGTCACCGAGCACCACCGCGGCATGGTCCTGGCAATCGCCTTCGAATCGCTGGTCAAGCTGCTGGCCTTCCTTGCCGTGGGCGCCTTTGTGGTGTTCAACCTGTACGACGGCTTCGACGACCTGTTCACCCAGGCCCGGCAATCCGTGCATCTGAACGACTACTGGGAAGAAACCATCAATTGGCCGTCGATGGTGGTGCAGACCGCCGTGGCGATGATGGCGATCATCTGCCTGCCGCGGCAATTCCACGTCACCGTGGTGGAGAACATCGAGCCCCAGGACATGCGCCTGGCGCGCTGGGTGTTCCCGCTATACCTGGCCCTGGCCGCACTGTTCGTGGTGCCCATCGCCCTGGCCGGGCAGATGCTGCTGCCGGGCACGGTGATCTCCGACTCGTTCGTGATCAGCCTGCCGCTGGCCGAGGCCCACCCGAGCCTGGCCCTGCTGGCCTTCATCGGCGGCGCCTCGGCGGCCACCGGTATGGTCATCGTCGAGGCCGTGGCGCTGTCGACCATGGTCTCCAACGACATGCTGCTGCCCTGGCTGCTGCGTCGCAACAACGCCGAGCGGCCGTTCGAGGTGTTCCGCCACTGGATGCTCTCGGTGCGCCGGGTGACCATCGTGGTGATCCTGCTGCTGGCCTACGTCAGCTACCGCCTGCTGGGCTCCACCGCGAGCCTGGCGACCATCGGCCAGATCGCCTTCGCCGCGGTCACCCAGCTGACCCCGGCCATGCTCGGCGCGCTGTACTGGAAACAGGCCAACCGCCGCGGCGTGTTCGCGGGCCTGGCCGCCGGTATCTTCCTGTGGTTCTACACCCTGGTCCTGCCGATCGCCGCCCATAGCCTGGGCTGGTCGCTGCAACTGTTCCCAGGCCTGGCCTGGCTGCACGGCAACCCGCTCAACCTGCCGATCACCCCGCTGACCCAAGGCGTGGTGCTATCGCTGGCGGGCAACTTCACCCTGTTCGTCTGGGTCTCGATCCTGTCGCGCACACGGGTCTCCGAGCACTGGCAGGCCGGACGCTTCATCGGCCAGCAGACCAACGCACGCCCCTCCAGCAAACCCTTGCTGGCGGTGCAGATCGACGACCTGCTCAAGCTCGCCGCGCGCTTCGTCGGTGAGGAGCGCGCCCGGCAAAGCTTCATCCGCTTCGCCTACCGCCAAGGCAAGGGCTTCAATCCCAACCAGAACGCCGACGGTGATTGGATCGAACACACCGAACGGCTGCTGGCCGGTGTGCTCGGCACCTCCTCGACCCGCGCCGTGGTCAAGGCCGCCATCGAGGGCCGCGACATGCAGCTCGAGGACGTGGTGCGCATCGCCGACGAAGCCAGCGAAGTGCTGCAGTTCAACCGGGCGCTGTTGCAGGGGGCCATCGAGAACATCAACCAGGGCATCAGCGTGGTCGACCAGAACCTGCACCTGGTGGCCTGGAACCGCCGCTACCTCGAACTGTTCAACTACCCCGACGGGCTGATCAGCGTCGGCCGACCGATCGCCGACATCATCCGCTACAACGCCGAACGCGGCCTGTGCGGCCCGGGCGAGGCCCAGGTGCATGTGGCGCGGCGCCTGCACTGGATGCGCCAGGGCCGCGCGCATTCCTCCGAGCGGCTGTTCCCCAATGGCCGGGTGATCGAACTGATCGGCAACCCGATGCCCGGCGGCGGCTTCGTCATGAGCTTCACCGACATCACCCCGTTCCGCGAAGCCGAGCAGGCTCTGCGCGACTCCAACGAGGGGCTGGAGCAGCGGGTCGCCGAGCGTACCCACGAGCTGTCGCAGCTGAACCAGGCACTCACCGAGGCCAAGAGCCGCGCCGAGGCGGTCAGCCAATCCAAGACCCGCTTCCTTGCCGCCGTCAGCCACGACCTGATGCAACCGCTCAACGCCGCCCGGCTGTTCTCCGCCGCCCTGTCGCAGCAGGCCGAAGGCATGAACGACGAAGCCCGGCAGCTGGTGCAGCACATGGACAGTTCACTGCGCTCGGCCGAAGAGCTGATCAGCGACCTACTCGACATCTCGCGCCTTGAGAACGGCAAGGTCACCCCCGACATCAAGCCCTTCGCCCTCAACGAGCTGTTCGATACCCTCGGCACCGAGTTCAAGGTACTGGCCGCCGAAAAAGGCCTGGAGTTCCGCCTGCGCGGCAGCCGCCTGCGCGTCGACAGCGACATGAAGCTGCTGCGCCGGGTGCTGCAGAACTTCCTCACCAACGCCCTGCGCTACGGCAAAGGCCCGATCCTGCTCGGCGCCCGACACAAGGGTGAAAACCTGTGGCTTGAAGTGTGGGACCGCGGCCCAGGCATCGCCGACGACAAGCTGGCGGTGATCTTCCAGGAGTTCAAGCGCCTGGACAGCCACCAGACCCGCGCCGAGAAAGGCCTGGGGCTGGGCCTGGCGATCGCCGATGGTTTGTGCCGGGTGCTCGGGCACGCACTGGAGGTACGGTCCTGGCCGGGCAAGGGCAGCGTGTTCCGCGTCAGCGTGCCCATCGCCCGCAGCCCCGCGCCCGCGACGCCCGCCCCCGTGGAACAGGCCGGCCAGCCACTGGCCGGGCTGCAGGTGCTGTGCGTGGACAACGAAGACAGCATCCTCATCGGCATGAACAGCCTGCTCAGCCGCTGGGGCTGCCAGGTGTGGACCGCGCGCAACCAGGCCGAATGCGAAGCCCTGCTCGGCAAGGGCCTGCGCCCACACCTGGCGTTGGTGGACTACCACCTGGATGACGGCGAGACCGGCACCGGGCTGATGGGTTGGCTACGGGCGCGTCTGGGCGAGCCGGTGCCTGGTGTGGTGATCAGCGCCGACGGGCGCAACGAGACCATCGCCATGGTTCATGCCGCGGGCCTGGACTACCTGGCCAAGCCGGTTAAACCGGCAGCCTTGCGCGCCTTGCTCAATCGGCATCTGAGCCTGGTTCAGTAAGTGCCTCGTCGGTCAGGGCGCGCTCGATCAGCTCCGCCGGCAGGCTTTTGCTGGCCCGCGCGCCGAGCAGCTTGAGCTGCTCGCTGCGGCTGACCAGGTTGCCGCGTCCCTCGCACAACTTGTTGCGTGCCGCGGCGTAGGCCTTGTCGACCTGGGCCAGACGCGTACCGAGCTCGTCCAGGTCCTGGATGAACAGCACGAACTTGTCGTACAGCCAACCGGCGCGCTCGGCGATCTCGCGGGCGTTCTGCCCCTGGCGCTCCTGCTTCCACAGGCTGTCAATCACCCGCAGGGTGGCCAATAGGGTCGTCGGGCTGACGATCACGATCTGTCGGTCGAAAGCTTCCTGGAACAGGTTCGGTTCGGCCTGCAGTGCGGCCGAGAAGGCCGCCTCGATGGGCACGAACAACAGCACGAAATCCAGGCTGTGCAGGCCTTCGAGGCGGTTGTAATCCTTGCTCGAAAGGCCCTTGACGTGGTTGCGCAGCGATTGCACGTGTTGCTTGAGCGCCGCCTCGTCGTTGTTGCCGACGAATTGCTGGTAGGCGGTAAGGCTGACCTTGGCATCGACCACCACCTGCTTGTCGCCCGGCAGCATGATCAGCACATCGGGTTGGAAGCGCTCGCCATCAGCGCTCTTGAGGCTGACCTGGGTCTGGTACTCACGGCCCTTCTCCAGGCCCGCATGCTCCAGCACCCGCTCCAGGATCAATTCGCCCCAGTTGCCCTGGGTCTTCTGGCCCTTCAGTGCCTGGGTGAGGTTGGTGGCTTCGTCGGACAGGCGCAGGTTGAGTTGCTGTAGCCGTTCGAGTTCCTTGCCCAGGGAGAACCGCTCGCGGGCTTCCTGCTGGTAGCTTTCCTCGACACGCTTCTCGAAGGCCTGGATGCGCTCCTTGAGCGGGTCGAGCAATTGCCCCAGGTGCTGCTGGCTGGTCTGGGCGAAGCGTTGTTCGCGCTCATCGAAGATCTTGGTGGCCAGGTCGGCGAACTGGGCGCGCAGGGTGTCGCGGGCTTCCTGCAAGTCTTCCAGGCGTTGCTGGTGGCTTTCCTGCTGCTCGCGCAACTCGGCCTCCAGCCGTGCGGCCTGCGCCTCCAGGCGGCGCAGCTCGGCCTCGCGATTGGCGCGTTCGAGGTGCCAGGCGTGGGCGGCGTCGCGGCTGTTGTCGCGGTCGATCTGCAGCAACTCCAGCTCACGGCCCTGGGCGGCCAGTTGGGTCTGCTTGACGGTATTGGCCTCGCTGAGGTCGCTGATTTCGTCACGACTGGCCTCCAGCTGCGCCTGCAGTCCGGCCTGGGCCAGCTGCGCGGCGGTAAGGCGCTCTGCAAGCAGCGCTTGTTCGGCCTTGCGCGCACCTTGCCCGCGCTGAACCTGCATGACCCAGCCCAGGCAAGGCACGGCACCTGCCACCAAGCCCAGCAGAATGCTGGTCAGATCCACTGTCATGCCTACCCCGATCGAACGCTGATTGATGCTGCGCAGCTTATCAGGCTGCTGGCGCGCTTGCCTGTACGGCCATTAGCCGGGGAACCATTGGCGCAACAAGCGCCGCGCCTCCTGCGAGCCCTGCCCCGCCGCCAGCTCCAGCCAAAAACGCGCCTGTTCAGGTGCCTGGGCCTGGCACAGCCGGCCATATTCCAGCTGAGCTCGGCGATCACCGGCGCGGGCCGCCTGGCGCAACAGTTCATGACCGATGCGTCGGTCGCGGGCATTGCCACAGTCACGGCAGAGCATCTGCCCCAAGCGGCTTTGGGCTACCACCACGCCCTGGCGCGCCGGTTGCTTGAGCATGCGTCCGGCCAGGTGCTTGACACTGGGCTTGTCGCCCAGATGGGGACTATCGAGCAGCCACAGGGCCACTTTCAGGGAAAAGCGCTTGGGGGAAGGCAGCGATGGCGAGGCATCAGGACTGGCGAGGTGTTTACCGCGAAGCTTCATGACCAACAGCAAGGGAGACTCGAGAGGCGCGCCACTCTACTCCTTTTTTCAGCGACTGGCCCGGGCGACTTTCGGTGGATCGACAAATTCTTTCCCTGTTTTTTTCTTGACGTTTTCCCAGGGAAAATGCCCATGCCAGCCTAGGCCACCGATTGTCGGACAATCGATGAAACGGCTGGCACGCCCGTCCTAGAGCAAGCGCCCGGGACAATCCACAGAACCTGTGGATAACTCGGTGGACAACCCCTTGAGGCAGCCCTCAAACCCCTGTGAAATGGGGCTTTCGGTCAAACTGTCGATTTTTTCACCAGCAAAATTTAGTGTTTTTTTTCATTGACTTAAGCCCTAAGTCAAGTCATTGGCGAGCCTTCCACAGGATGTTGCAAGAGCGTTACAAGTCTCCGGGCGAGTGTGTACAACTGCACCATCAAACAGCACGCTGCGCACGAAAACGGTACATCAAGACGATTCCCGGGGCATTTCCCCCTCTTCACAGCAGGTGCAATAGGCGACATAATGGTCGGCTTCCCGCAAGAAAATAAAAGCTTGCCAACCCTTGAATGTTCGCGTAGGGTTGCGCCCCGTTAGTACCCAGCTGAAGTCATTCTGGCCACTTTGTCCCTACAGCCCGGCGCTCAAGACGAGCAGGCGCTGCCCCATCGGGACCGGCCCATTCGATGATTCACTCGGCAAACCCTTGCCCAGCACGAATCACGTTTTCAGATTGATCAGGATCTTCCCCGACGCCCAGAACCCTGGTGTCGGTGTGCTGCCTGCCTTCTGTCGTACCTACCAGTCAGCCCAGCGCCACTTATTGCATGCGCCTCTCTGGCTGCCCTGTTCCAGTCAGGTTCTGCGTCTCCTTAATAAAGACGTCACTGGAACGTTTCTATTGTGCACGGATCAAACACCGTGTCTTACGCAGGAACATCCAACAATATGAGTAACCATCAACAGATCCAGGCTGCCTTTGGCACCCTTTCCCAGGCCTTCGCCCCACTGAAGTGCCTTATCGTTGCCCCGCGCAAGGGCAGCTTCAGCTTTACCTTGGTGGACGAGCATGGCATCGCCTGCCACAGCGAGCGTCTCTACCCGGAACAATACAACCGGGCCGAGCCGCTGCAGGCCGTGATCGAGCGTGCGCGCCAGTCGTTGACCGCATGAATGAATGGCGAGTAATTCACGCCCTGAATACATCATGCATGCGCCAGCCTGAAGGTAATTGGCTTAATCGCCAGCGGGCATATACGCCGCGCCTTCAGGCTGCAAACGATTTAAAAACAGCCCTTTACAGCACAGTTATCACACTACACTTCAACTCGAGCGGCAACTGCCGCTTCCGGCGGGCCTGACCACTCACCAGCTGCCAAGCTCCAGTGCCCGTCGGCCCTTTCAGCAGAGGGCATCATGGGCATCGCTGCGAACGAGTTGAGCCAATACGTAATCCGACCGACCCTGATCTACCTGGGCCGCCACTGCGACAGCGCAGAAGCTTTGTTACTGGGCATTGCCGCAAGCCAGTCGGGATTGGGGTCTGCCCTGCATGACCGACGCGGCCACGGGCTTTACCGAATCGGTGAGAATCGTCACCGTTGTTTGTGGGACGAATACCTCGCCCGCGACCCCGAACTGGCCAGCCTTGTCCGCGGCCTGGCCAGCCAGCATGCCTTCCTCGGCGGCCCGCACCTCGAACTGACCGTCAACCTGCGCTACGCCACCGCCATCGCCTGGATGCTGATCGAAGAGCAGGCCATACCGTTACCAGCCGCCGATGACCTGTTGGGCCTGGCGCGGATCTGGCGACAGACCTTCCACCCCCAGGGACGCCTGCGGGATTTCACTCAAGCCTGGCACCATTGCATCGAGCCGATGCTCACCCAAGCCTCCTGAACAGCCACGCCCCACAACTGAAAAAAATGGAATTTTGGTCGGATTGTCCTACAAAACCGCTCTATCTCCTGCGTTCTAGCCTATAGCGCAGCGCGGGATTTATTGGTAGCTTTCCGCCTCGGAGATCCCAAGGAGTTTCTAATAATGAAAAAAGTATTGCTCAAAACCTCTCTCGGTATTGCCGTTGCCTTCGCTTCCAGCCACTTGCTCGCCAGCGGTTTCGCGCTGAACGAACAAAGTGTCAGCGGCATGGGAACAGGTTTTGCGGGGCGTTCTTCTTCTGCCGATGATGCCAGCACGGTTTACGGAAACCCGGCAGGTATGTCACGCCTCAAGCGTCAGGAAGTAACCGTGGGCGGCGCAGCCATTTTCGCCAAGTCCGATATCTCGGGCCGTGGCAGCAACCTCGGGGGAGAAACCGACGGTGACATGGTTCCTACCGTCGGTGTGCCGATGGGCTTCTACGTCAAGCCGATCGATGACCATTGGGCTGTCGGTTTCGGCGTGTATGTGCCCTTCGGTCTGGTGACCGACTACGGCAGCGGCGATGCCGCCCGCTACTGGGGCAAGAAGAGCCACGTCGAAGTGGTGACCTTCCAGCCCACCATCAGCTATGCGTTCAACGACAAAGTGTCGATCGGCTTCGGTCCAACCATCAACAAGATCAAAGGTGAGCTCGGTTCGAATATCATCAACCGCTTCACCCCTGGCCGTAACGATGGCGAAGTGAAGATCAAGGGCGACGACACCGCAGTCGGCTACAACATCGGTATCCTGGTTCAGGCCACCGACCGCACTCGCCTCGGTCTGACCTACCACTCGATGGTGGACTACAAGCTCGAAGGCAATACCAAGGTCAACAGCGCCCTGATCGGCCCATTCAGCGGCAGCAAGTTCGATGCCGAGCTGAAGATCAAGACACCCGAATCGGTGGACTTCTCGGTCACTCATGAACTCGACGACCAATGGACCCTGTACGCCGGCACCACCTTCACCCGTTGGAGCCGCCTGAAGGACATCACTGTCGACAACGAAGTACCTGCGGCGCTGCGCGCTCAGTTCGGCACTATCACCGAAGAGCAGAACTGGCATGACACCTGGGCCGGCGCCGTTGGTGCGGCCTACAAGGTGAACAAGCAGTGGACACTGCGCACCGGTTTCTCGGTCGATCAGTCGCCAACCAACAACCAGGACCGTTCGCCACGCATCCCCACTGGCGATCGCAAGATCTTCAGCCTGGGTGCCGGCTGGAGCCCGAACGACGACATGACCATCGACGTGGCCTACTCCTACCTGTGGGAGGAAGACACCAAGGTCAACCTGGCAAGCCCGACCAAAGGTACTTACCAGGCGAAATACGAAAACAGCGCCCACGGCGTGGGTGCTTCGCTGACCTACCGCTTCTAAGTGCTACCCGCTGCATGAAAAAACCGCCCTCGTGGCGGTTTTTTCATGCCTGCACGGGCCAATCCATGAGCATGCACTTCACCTTACACCCCAACGAGCGTGCGCTGATGCCGCAAGATCGTCACCCGGCCCCCGGCGTTTGGACGAACACTTCGATTTTGAACGTCTCCGAAACGAACTCAATTGCTGCTACGCACTAGCGTACTCACCTCACTATTCCCATCTACAGCTTTCGAAGATCTACCACCTTTATTAAGTTCGTTCATTTCGAAACTATCGCCCGACTGCCCGCTACTAGCACTTGGCTTAGACCAAGACATGTGAGCAGCAACGCTGCTACTCGCAACTTGCGCACCGAAAACAAGACCGGAACCAATCCCGTATGAAATTTGTTTATCCACACTCATTGGAACATTCCCACTTACGCCCATTGACAATTCTATCCCTGCCATTACGGCGGCACCGGCATTAACGCTTGCTGCGATAAAATTAGCCTTCGCTGCCTTGGGGTTATAGAACATCTGTTTAAGCCCAACCAATGTATGACCAACGGCTGCACTTGCCGACCCATACATCCAGGCTTCTGTAAGACCAGGTAGCCACGAGGGATCTACCGTCAAAATTTCAGCAGACGAGTTGTAAGCTCGCGTCAAGATTGGGGAGGTAGAATTATAAGTTATCCTCGACCCATTTACGCCAAGACTAGAATTATCAGAAAATCCTCGAACTGACCCTTTACTTGGTGTCCAGTTAAGTGGAAGTTTTACCCTACCACTGCGGTCCTGATAGTTGATCGGATCTCCAGCACAATAGGCATATGCATTTATGCCGCCCTTCGCGAACGGGCTCAACACATCGGGAGATAAGAAACGCATCAAGCAAGGGTCGTAACTTCGATACCCATTACCCAAGTGATAAAAACCCGTCGATGCTTCACGCGCCTGACCACAATACGCCAGCCGTGGGCCAGTGGCTGCTGGCAATGCACCATAAGGCGGGTAGCTTCGAGCAGCACCTGCCGACGCCAGAACTGAATGTTGCTGGTCACATAGTGTTAGATTTTGCATCGCCATGATGCTCTCCGCGAAAGTGTGATCTTTCAGCAAGCGTGCATCACTCAGGCGCCGGAGGTAACTGGCAAAAATATCAGGTCAGTCCACCTTTCGCTCCACGCAGGCCCTACTACACCGCTGCAGGAAAAGCCGCCCTCCTGGCGGTTTTTTCATGGCTGCACGCGCCATTGTTCGCCCAGGCACTGTTGCAGGTACTCCATGAACACACGCACCTTGGTCGTCAGCGCAAAGCGGTCGGCCAGGCACAGGTAGACATCCATCGGCTCGGTCTGGGCATAGGCCTGGCCACTGGCACTGAATTCGAACAAGGGCATCAGCCGGCCTGCATCGAGGTGCGGACGCACGACGAACTCCGCCAGTCGGGTAATACCGCCGTCATTCAGTGCCATTTGGGTCAACGCATCGATATCGTCACTGATCAGCACCCGGCCAAATCGAGCCTCGAAACGCAGCCCATCGCGCATGAACCCCCAGGGCAGGAAACGCCCATCCACCGGATAGCGGAACACCAGGCAACTGTGATCGTGCAGGCTTTCCGGCGTAGTGGGCCGGCCAGCGCGCGCCAGGTAGCCAGGCGATGCGCAGCAGATAAATGGAATACGGGCGATATGCCGGGCCAGCAGGTGGTCTTCCAACTGCGGGGTGATGCGCAGGCTGACATCCACATCTTCGAGGGCGTGATTGACCTTGCGATCAGCCATCACCAACTCTATCGAAAGCAATGGGTAACGGGCGCTGAATGCCGGGATCAACGGCGCCAGTACATGCCGACCGAAGGCCGAGGTCGAGGCGATGCACAAACGCCCCTGGGGCTCGCTGTCCGGCGTGGTGACCGCCTGCTCGGCCTGGACAAGATCGCGATCGATATGCCGCACACGCTCGTAGTACAGACTGCCAGGCGGTGTCAGGGCCATGTTGCGGGTAGTACGAGTCAGCAGCCGTACCTGCAGATGTGTCTCGAGCCGCGCCAGGTTCTGGCTCACGGCCGCTGGAGTGAGTCCCAGGCTGCGGGCTCCACCAGCGATGCTGCCAGCCTCGACGACCTTGATGAAACTGCGGATGGCGTTGAGTAGGTCCATGGGATGCCTGGCTGATTCGTAAGTTTCTCTTTATAAAGAACTCACCAATCAAGGTCTACAGCACCTCGCCCCCCCGTTGCTAACCTGCGCCTCCACCCCATCGCTCAGGAAGTACCATGACTGGATTCTCTTCCCCGCGCCGCCGACGCAAGCTGCACCGGAGCACAGCGCCCTATGTTTTTGCTTTCTACATGTCGGCCATCATGGCGTTGCTGATGTGCCTTGTGATCACGGCCGCTAACGGCGGAATTGATGAAAATTATCTGAAGAATGTCATCAAGGCCTACCAGCTTGCGATGCCAGTAGGATTCGTCTGTGTTTTGATTGTACGCCCAATGGTCATTCACCTAGTAACACTGACCGTCAGTTCATAATAACTGAGGCCCTCCGTGGCATTTAAACAGGCAAGTCGTCCCCGGTTCGTAGCACACGAAGCTCTTCAAAAGCAGAGGGATGAACCTTGTCGGGCTTCCACTCATCAGTGAAGCGCAGAAGCCTAACCGATGCGTACGCATCTGCAGCGGTGGACAGTGCTCCAAGTGAAAGCTGGAGCACGTTGTATTTCATGTTCTGCTGCAACTCGTCAAGTGAACTCATCTGGTAAGGTTTGTAATAACCACGATACGTGTCATATAGGCTGATGAAACCTTCCGAGTTACCCATGGGTGACCCGCCTGCCATGGCATGTGCCGAGAGCACAGTATTAAGGGCGCCTAGCACGACCGCCCCCGCCAGCGTAGACCAGTCACCTAAATCGGCAGCGTTCTTTGTTCCCGAGGCCTCCCACATATGCGCTGCCGCTTCGATATGTTTCAGCTGAACGGCTGTTTTCCCCATACCAAAAGCTTGAAGTAACCGGGTAACAGTACTTTTACTACGCCCTTCAGGATCCCGGTAATTGATTGGATCATTGCTGCAATAGGCGTAGGTATTGATCCCCCCCGCTCCGAATGGACTCAAGTTGTCGGGGGAGTGAAAACGCATCAGAGCTGGACTGTAAGTGCGGTGACCATTACCCAAGTGATAATTACCCGCTAGCCCATCCCGCGGCTCGCCACAATAGGCCAGTCTTGCCCCCAGAACCGTCGATAATCCGCCATAGGCTGTATAGCTGCGAGGTGTTTCAGCCGCCATCAGAACCGACTGTTGACGGTCACACATCGCGAGATGGTTGATTGCCATGTGTCCTCCGGGCAAGCGCGATCTTTCAGCAAGATTGCGCCATTTCGACTCCGGAGATAACTGGTAAAAATATCAGATCAGCCGACCTGCACCCACTCTGGACCTATTGGCTCAAGGCTGCGAAGCAATCGCCTTGTCGATCGCCGCCCTGAACGCCGGATCATCCGGCTTGGTCAGGCTGGAGAAATTGCCGATCACCCTGCCCTTGCGATCCACCACGTACTTGTAGAAATTCCACTTGGGCGCGCTGCTCTGCCGGGCCAGCTCGACAAACATCGGGATAGCATCCTTGCCACGGACAGCTTGGGTCTTGGTCATGGTGAAGGTCACACCATAGTTGGCGTAACAGACCTTGGCGGTCTTCTCGCTGTCGGCGTCTTCCTGCTTGAAGTCGTTGGACGGTACGCCGAGCATTTCCAGGCCCTGTTCGCGGTAATCCTTGTAGGTCGCCTCGAGCCCCTCGAACTGCGGAGCGAAGCCGCAATAGCTGGCGGTGTTGATCACCACCAGCGGTTTGCCGGCAAAGCGCTGGCACAGGTCGATCTGTTCCTTGCCGCGCAGCTCCGGCAGGCTGCCCTGGAGCAGCGCCGGGCAATCCGCCGCCCAGCTCGAGGTGGCGGCGGCCAGGGTCAGCATGGGTATCGTCAGCCAGCGTGCATGCATGGTGTTGGTCTCCTGCACATGATTCCTTGAATGTGCAGGGTAGCGCCTAACACAGGCTCATGCCCAACTGCATCAACGCCAAACCGCCCTTGTGCCAGCCCCACCACACCAGCCCCAGCACCAACAGTGCCACAACCAGCAGCAGGCCGCGCCCGAGCAGGCGGTTCATGCGGCCTGGGCCTGCAGGCGGGCGACCGGCCGCTCGCGCACCGGCCAGTTGAGCGCCGCAGCCAGCAGGCTGAGCAGGATCGAGATCTGCCACACCAGGTCGTAGCTGCCGGTCTGGTCATACACCACCCCACCCAGCCAGCCCCCAAGGAAGGCGCCCAGCTGGTGGAACAGGAACACGATGCCACCGAGCATCGACAGGTTGCGCACGCCGAACAGCGTGGCCACGGTGCCATTGGTCAGCGGCACCGTGGACAGCCACAGCAGGCCCATGGCGATGCCGAACAGGTAGGCGCTGAACTGGGTTACCGGCGCCCAGAGGAAGAGCACGATGACCACGGCGCGCAGCAGGTACAGGCCGGTCAGCAGGCGCGGCTTGGACATGCGCCCGCCCAACCAGCCCGCGGTGTAGGTACCGACGATATTGAACAGGCCGACCAGCGCCAGCACGGTGGTGCCTGTGGTTGCCGGCAGGTGCTGGTCGACCAGATAGGCCGGCAGATGCACGCCGATGAACACCACCTGGAAACCGCAGACGAAAAAGCCCAGCGCCAACAACCAGAAGCCGGAATGCGCGCACGCTTCACGCAATGCCTGGCCGAGGGTCTGCTCGGCGCCATGGCTGGGTAGCGGGCGGTCGCGCAGCATGCCCACGAACGGCACGATCAAGGCCACCAGCAGGCCCAGCACCAGCAAGGCTGCCGACCAGCCCAGCCACTGGATCAGGCCCAGGGTGCCGGGGAGCATGGCGAACTGACCGAAGGAGCCGGCGGCGCTGGCGATGCCCATGGCCATGCTGCGCTTCTCCGCCGGCACGGCGCGGCCGACCACGCCGAGAATCACCGAGAACGAAGTACCGGACAAACCGATACCAATCAGCAGGCCGGCACTGAGCGACAGCGACCAAGCCGAGTCGGCCGATGCCATCATCAACAGACCCACCGCGTAGAGGATGCCGCCGATGATCACCACCTTGGCGGCCCCCAGGCGATCGGCCAAGGCCCCGGTGAACGGTTGCGCCAGGCCCCAGATCAGGTTCTGCAGAGCGATGGCGAAGGCGAATACCTCACGGCCCCAACCGAAATCGGCGCTCATCGGCGCCAGGAACAGGCCGAAACCATGCCGCACCCCCAGCGACAGCGCGAGGATCAGCGCCGCCCCCAGAAGTACCCAACCGCTGCTCCGCCAAAGGGAAGTCATTGTCGTTGTCTCCAGCCCATCGCAAGGTTGATGCGGGTATATACCCGCTTTTAATCGTCGTGTATCAGGCAAGTTGTTCCAGCAAACGTACCAACTCATCGCGCCGCCCCTCACCCAGGCGCTCCACCAATTGCGTCTGGGCTTGTTGCCAGGCCGGGTAAGCCGCATCCAGACATGCCCTGCCCGCCTCGCTCAACAAGACCACGCGGTTGCGCTGGTCGTCGCCGTCGGCCAGGCATACCAGACCATCGGCCTCGAGCACCTTGAGGTTGCGACCCAAGGTGCTGCGCTCCAGGCCCATGGCCTCGGCCAGGCAGGTGATACTGGGCCGATCGAGGCGCTGTACATGACGCAGCAGGGAAAATTGGGCGACATTGATGCCGAAGCCGGCAAGGGCCTCGTCGTAATGCCGGCTCACCCCACGGGCAGCGCGACGCAGATGGGTACAGATGCATTCACTGGTCAGCATGGATACGTGTATATACCCGCATCAAAGACGTTGCAAGACATTTCAGGGGCTGATGCCAGGCTGCAGACGACGGCGAATCGGCTCGAACTCAACCGTGGCCTTGCGCGGCAACGGGTCGGACGCGCCGTTGTCGATCGCCTGCCAGTACGCCCACGGCACCTTGGCCGAACCCAGTTCATAGTCCATGCCATCCCAGCTGTCTTCACGGAAGCTATAGAAGGCCCAATGCGCCTGTTGGCGGTCAAGCACGGTGAGCACGTCTTCCAGGTACTGCCGGCATCCAGGCAGGCGACGCATGCAACCGAACTCGCCGACCACCAACCGCGAGCGCGGAAGCTTGATGGCATCGGCCCAATCCACTGGTTGCTGCAAGTAGTTAGCGACCCGTTCGGCATCCCATTGGCGGGACCGCCCGGCGAACGGCACAGGCCCCGGGTAGGCATATGGCTGCTGACGGGCAAGGTTCGGCGCGCTGGTGGCGGCATAGGGTTCGTACATATGCACGCTGTACAGCACGCGCTCGTCCTGCAACACCCCGGGCCAGTAGCCGAAGGCGTCGGCGGCGGCGTACCAGCCAGCATCGAGCATGACCGGCGTCTTGCCATCGACTTCACGGATCGCTGCCACCAGTTGCCGGTAGAGCGCCGGCAAGTCACGCGATCCGCCTTGCTCGCGGGCGTACCACTGCTTCATAATGGCGAGTTCGGCATGTTCGGCCATACCCCCCTGCTTCTCGGGCGCCGGCTCGTTGATGAGGTTGTAGGCAGCGATGGCTGGGTGACCCTTGAGCGCCTGGGCGACGTCACGCCAGAAACGGGCGGACTGTGCCCAGAAGCGCTTGTCTTGCCACAAACGGTCGTCGAATCGGTTCTCGTTGTTCTGCGCCCAGCGCATGCCGGGTAGCGACAGTGGTGTGATCACCACCTTGAGGCCGGCGGCGTGGGCGCGGTCGAGCACCTCGACCAGTTGCTTCAGATCGGCGGCGACCAGGCCCTGGTAGTCATCGACGTTGCCCAGCAGGAAGTCGCGTTCAGCCGGCCGCCATTTGTCGTACGACAGCCGTACCCAGCTGGCGCCGTAACCCTTCAGGGCATCGAAGTAGGCTTGGTCCGGGGGCAGGCGGTTGAAGCTGTTACCGCCATGGCGAGGGGTATCCCAGAAATCGATCAGGTCGGCGGCGTTGGCGGGTATACCGGCAAGGGCAATCAAACCGGCGAGGATCCAGTGCTGCATGCGGAGCATTCCTGCTGAATGGCGAGCGAACGAGGATAGAGGAAGTGCTTGCTAAGGGCTTCCGTTTTTCCCGCAGGACGCTTCGGGCGTTGCAGTCAACAACCAGGGAACACTCCTACGCCATCTACTGCAACGCCAGGCCAAGTACCACCACCAGTTCCAGCAACTCGAGCAGCGCCCCGGCGGTATCACCGGTAGTTCCACCCAGGCGTTTGCACATCAGGTGTCGCAACCAGGCGAACACCGCCATCGTCAGCACTAACACCCACAGCACCGGCCAGCCGCCCAGCGTCACGCAGAAAGCCGCGCTGCCCAGCAACACCCAGGCGGTAGCGCGCCGCGGCAGATGCTCGGCCAATGCCGACCCGAGCCCGCCGGGACGTACATAGGGCGTACCGAGGAACAGCCCAAGCATCGCCGCGCGCCCCACCACCGGCGCCAGCAGCAGCAGGCCGCCGACACCCCGCTCGACCAGCACCCACAGCGCACAGAACTTGAGCAGCAGCACCAGCACCAGGGTGACCACGGCTATCGGCCCGCTACGCGGGTCCTTCATGATCTGCAAGGTGCGCTCGCGGTCGCCAAAACCGCCCAGCCAGGCATCGGCGCTATCGGCCAGGCCATCGAGGTGCAGCGCGCCACTGAGCAATACCCATAGCGCCAACAGCAAGGCCGCGTGCAGGGGAGCCGCCACGCCATGCAGCAGCTGGCTGGCCAGCCACAGCAACAGACCGAATAGCAGCCCCACCACGGGATAGAACAGCAGCGAACGCCCCATTTCCTGTGGCGCCGGCATGCCCGGCAAGCGCACCGGCAGGCTGCTGAGAAACTGCAGGGCAATCCAGAACGGCAGCATCTCAGCGTACCTCGCGCAACTGACCGTCTTCAGCCACGGCCAGGCGCACCAGCGCGCCATGGCCGACCTCGACCTGCAACAATTGCTCACGTGGCAGCCCGCGCGCACGCGCCAGGAGCAAGCGCATTACCCCGCCATGGGTCACCACCAGCACCCGCTTGCCGGCATGCTCGCGGTGCAGGCGCTCGACCGCGGCCAGCACCCGTTCGGCAAAGGCCAGCACCGGCTCGCCCGCAGGCGGGGTGAACGCATAAGGATCACGCCAGAACAGCCCCAGGGCATCGGCGTCGGCCTGCATGACCTGGGCGGCGCTCTGCCCTTCCCAGTCACCAAAATGCAGTTCGCGCACATCGGCCTCGCGCTGCACCGGCAAGTTGATCCGTGCCCCCAACTCTTCGGCAAACGACGCGCAACGCTGCAACGGCGAGCTGACCAGCACATCCCAGGGGCCGGCAGCGGCGGTGGCCTGACGCATCTGCGCCCAGCCGGTATCAGTCAGCGCATCGTCCAGGCTGCCGCGCAGCCCGCCACCCAGCTCCGTCTCGCCATGGCGCAGCAGTTCCAGGATCATGCCGGGCGATCCGCCACCGCTGCCTCGGCGAAGGTCGCCATCTGCCCGTGCAATGCGCAAGCCAGGCGGATCAATGGCACCGCCAATGCCGCGCCGCTACCTTCGCCCAGGCGCAGGCCCAGGGCCAGCAGCGGCTCGGCCTCCAGCGCCGCCAACAGGGCCTTGTGTCCCGGCTCGGCGCCCTGATGGGCAAATAGCAACCAGGGGCGGCATTGCGGGTTGAGACGCACCGCCACCAGGGCGGCAACACTGCAGATGAAGCCGTCGACCAACACCGCCACGCCGTGCTGGGCGCAGGCCAGGTAGGCGCCTGCCAGCGCGGCGATCTCGAAGCCACCGACACAGGCCAGTGCCTGCAGCGGTTGGTCGGCGCGCAGGCCGTGCAGCACCAGGGCACGCTCGATCACCTCGGCCTTGTGGCGCACACCGGCGCTGTCCAGGCCAGTGCCCGGGCCGCTCAGCTCACGTGCCGGGCAACCCAGTAAGGTGCTGGCCAGCGCGGCTGCGGCCGTGGTGTTGCCGATGCCCATTTCGCCGCCGATGAATAGCTGGGCGCCGTTGTCGAGAGCGCGCAAGGCACTGTCGCGCCCGGCCTGCAACGCCGCCGCCAGCTGCGCGTCGGTCATCGCCGGCTGGCGGGCGAAGTTGGCCGTGCCGGACCCGAGATTGAGGTGGTGGACACCAGGGAGTTGCAGCGTCGGGTCGATGGTACCGAGGTCAACCACCTCAAGGTCTGCGTCCAGCTGGCGCGCCAGCACGCTGATCGCCGCACCGCCGCCGACGAAGTTACACAACATCTGCCCGGTCACTGCCTGCGGATAGGCGGAAATGCCCTCCTCCACGACACCATGGTCACCGGCGAAAATCGTGATGGCGACGCGCTCCAGGCTAGGGCGCTCGCGCCCTTGCAAACCGGCCAGGCGTATCGCCAGGCCTTCGAGCTGGCCAAGGGAGCCGGTTGGTTTGGTCAGCTGCTGCTGACGCGCGCGGGCCTGGTCCATGGCGGCGGTGTCGAGGGGTTGGCAGGCGTCACGCCACCACATCTGGGTCATAGGGCAGGTCCTTTGAGCATGAGAGGGAGGCCGGCGACGGTCAGCACCACACGCTGGCAGCGTTCGGCCACGGCCTGGTGCAAAGTGCCAGCCAAGTCGACGTAGCGGCGGGTCAGTTCGCCCATGGGCACCACGCCCAGACCGGTTTCGTTGCTGACCAGGATGATCGTGCCCGGCAACTGCGCCAAGCCATCGAGCAGCGCATCACGCTCCAGCGCCAGGCGCTGTTCGTCTTCGAGCATCAGCAGGTTGGTCAGCCACAGCGTCAGGCAGTCCACCAGCAAGCAGCGCCCTTCGCCGGCTTCGGCGTGCAGCACGGTGGCCAGCGCCACGGGTTCTTCCACCAGCCCCCAATGGGCCGGACGCCGTTCACGGTGCAAGCGCACGCGGTCATTCATCTCGCCGTCCAGCGGCTGGCTGGTGGCGATGTAGGTCACCGGCAGGCCGCTGGCTTCGGCCAGTTGCTCGGCCAGGCGGCTCTTGCCCGAACGGGCGCCGCCGAGGATCAGGCTGTGCATTTCAGGCAACTCCACACAGTTCGCGCAGGCGCGCGGTGTCCAGGTGCTGCTCGACCAGATCGGCCAAGCGCTCGATATCGCGCTCGCGCAGGGCCTCGTAGTCGATGGTCTGCGCATCGGCCAGCCCGGCCCAGCGCAGCAACGCAGCGCACGACTGGCTGCCTTCGAACAGGCCATGCAGGTAGGTGGCGAGGATCTGCCCGTCGACACTGATGGCGCCGTCGGCACGGCCATCGGCCAGTTGCACCGCGGGGCACTCCAGCGCCGGGCCGCTGGTGACGCCAGCATGAATCTCGTACCCCGATACCGGGGCCTGCTCGAGGCCGAGGGTGCCCGCCACGTTACGCAGCTGCTTCTCGGCTTCCAACACGGTGCTGTAGGCCAGTAGACCCAGGCCATCACTGGAGCCAGCCGGCCCCTCCAGACCCAGAGGATCATGCACCTGCTCCCCGAGCATCTGCAGGCCGCCGCAGATACCGATAAGCTTGCCGCCGTAGCGCAGGTGCCGGGCGATGGCGGTGTCCCAGCCGCGCTCGCGCAGTTGCGCCAGGTCGCCGCGCACGCTCTTGGAGCCGGGCAGGATGATCAGGTCGGCAGACGGGATCGCCTGGCCCGGGCCGATGAACTGCAGGTCCACCTGCGGGTGCAGGCGCAGCGGGTCGAAGTCGGTGTGGTTGCTGATGCGCGGCAACACCGGGACGATCACCTTCAGCAGGCGCTCGCTCTTTTCGCCCTGGCGCGTATCGATACCATCCTCGGCCTCCAGGTGCAGGTCGGTGACGTAGGGCAGCACGCCCAGCACCGGCTTGCCGGTGCGCTGCTCCAGCCAGTCCAGGCCAGGTTGCAACAAGGCGATGTCGCCACGGAAACGGTTGATGACGAAGCCCTTGACCCGCGCCTGCTCGCTCGCCGACAGCAGCTCCAGGGTGCCGACCAGATGAGCGAACACGCCGCCCCGGTTGATATCGGCCACCAGAATCACCGGGCAGTCGACGGCTTCGGCGAAGCCCATGTTGGCAATATCGCCGGCCCGCAGGTTGATCTCCGCCGGGGAGCCAGCACCTTCGACCATCACCACCGGATAGGCTTCGCTCAAGCGTTCATGGGAGGCCAACACCGCCTGCATGGCGATGGTCTTGTAGTCGTGATAGGCCACGGCGTTCATGCTGGTCACCGCCCGGCCATGGACGATTACCTGGGCGCCGGTGTCGCTGTTGGGCTTGAGCAGCACCGGGTTCATATCGGTGTGCGGCGCCAGCCGGCAGGCCTGGGCCTGCACCGCCTGGGCGCGACCGATCTCGCCGCCGTCGGCGGTCACGGCGCTGTTGAGCGCCATGTTCTGGGGCTTGAACGGCACCACGGCGATGCCCTGACGCAGCAGCCAGCGGCACAGGGCGGTGACCAGCGTGCTCTTGCCGGCATCGGAGGTGGTGCCTTGCACCATGAGGGTGGTCATGCCGATTCCTTGTGGTAGTCCGCCAAAGCCTGGGCCAGGCGTTGTTCGTCAGCCGCCGTGGCGGGCAGGCCGAAACGCAGCGCTGGCGGGTGCTCGAAAAGCCGCACCAGGATGCCGCGGCGAGCGAGATAGTCATGCAGGTGCGCGGCACGTTCGTCACGCACGTATTGGAACAGGTCGCAGCCACCGCTGGGTGGCAGGCCTGCGCCTTCGAGCGTCATGGCCAGCCGCTGGCTGGCCATGGAGCAACGGGTAATCTGCGCCAGGTGCATCGCCTCGTCGGCGAAGCACGCTTGCCCCAACACGCGGGTCGGGCCACTGACGGTCCAGGGCCCGAGCGCCTCGGCCAGTTGCCGCAACACATCCGCCTCGGCGACGACGAAGCCCAGCCGCACGCCGGCCAAGCCGAAGAACTTGCCGAACGAGCGCAGCACGATCAGCCCGGGTTGTCCGGCCTGATCGACCACGCTGTGTGCCGGCGTGTTGTCCATGAAGGCTTCGTCCACCAGCAGCCAGCCACCCCGCGCAGCTAGGCGCGCATGCCAGGCCAGCAGGCGCTCGCGGGGCACACAGCGACCGGTGGGGTTGTTGGGATTGACCAGCACCAGGACATCCAGGCTGTCGAGTACGTCCTCGACCTGGGCCTCATCCAGCTCGACCAGCGCATGCCCCGCCCGCGCCCAGGCATGCGGATGTTCGGCATAGCATGGCGTCAGTACCCCGACCCGCCCGACCGGGCGCAGATACGGCAAGGCCTGGATCGCCGCCTGCGAGCCCGCCACCGCCAACAGCGGCTGCGCGCCATAGTAGCGCCGTGCAGCCGCCTCCAGGCCGTCCTCGGTCTCGGGCAGTCGAGCCCAGGCGTCCACGGGAATCGGCGGTATCGGGTAGGGCCAGGGTGCGATACCACTGGACAGATCGAGCCACTGTTGCCGAGGGATCGCGTACTGTTTCACCGCCCGCAGCAGGCGGCCACCGTGCTCAAGCATTCAGGTAGGCTCCCACGCAGATCAATAGCACCCACAGCCACACGCCACGCTGCACCAGGCTCCAGCCACGCTCGATGGCATCAGCGTCGGCCATCGGCCCCTCGCCCAGGCGCGGGCGTTCGTGCAGCTCGCCGTGATACACCGCCGGGCCACCCAGCTCCACGCCCAGGGCACCGGCCCCCGCCGCCATCACCGGGCCGGCGTTGGGGCTGTCCCACAGCGGCGCCTGCTTGCGCCAGCAGGCCAGGGCCAAGCGGGTTTTGCCCAGCAGCGCATAGGTCAGCGCCACCAGCCTGGCGGGAATATAGTTCAGCCCATCGTCGATACGTGCCGCGCACCAGCCGAAGCGCTCGAAACGTTCATTGCGATAGCCCCACATGGCATCCAGGGTATTGCTCAAGCGGTACAGCACCACCCCCGGCGCCCCGGCCACGACGAACCAGAACAGCGCGGCGAATACCGCATCGCTGCCGTTCTCCAGCACCGACTCGGTGGCCGCCCGGGCCACGGCGGGTTCGTCCAGTTCGCGGGTCTCGCGGCTGACCAGGTAACCGACGCGCCGCCGCGCCTCCGCCAGGTCGCCCTGGCGCAGCGCCTGGGCCACCGGCAGCACATGCTCGCCCAGGCTGCGCAGGCCCAGGGCGCAGTACAGCGCCAGCACGTCCACCAGCCAGCCGATAACAGGCAGCCAGGAAAGAATCAGCGCCAGCAAGGTCAGCGGCACCACCGCCAGGAACCAGGCCGTGACACCGTGGCTGCGCCAGCCCCGGCCACCGGCGTTGAAACGCTGCTCCAGGCGCGCGGCAAGGTTGCCGAAACCAACCAGGGGATGGCGTCGCCGCGGTTCGCCCAACAGCGCATCTATGGCCACGCCGGCCACGGTCAGCAAGGCCACGCTCATGGACATTCCCCCCACTGGTTCTCGTACAGCATGTCACTCAACGGCCGTTGCTCGGCCCAGTCTTCGAGCACCAGCATCGGCGCCGGGTAGAACTCGGTCACCGGCCCCAGACACAGCACCGCCATGGGCTTGGCACCTGCGGGCATGCCCAGCAGCTCGGCCAGGGCCCGGGGCTCGAACAGCGACACCCAACCCATGCCCAGCCCTTCGGCCCGCGCCGCCAGCCATAGGTTCTGGATGGCGCAGGCCAGCGAAGCCAGGTCCATCTCCGGCAGGGTGCGGCGGCCGAAGACATACGCCTCGCGCTTGTCCATCAGCGCAGCCACCAGCACCTCGGCGCAGTCGTTGATGCCTTCGACCTTGAGCTTCATGAATTCATCGGAGCGCTCGCCCAGGGCTTCGGCGGTGCGCACCCGCTCCTCCTCCACCAAAGCCTGGATACGTTCGCGCAAATCACGCTGGCTGATACGAATGAAGCGCCAGGGCTGCATCAGGCCCACGCTGGGGGCCTGGTGAGCGGCGGCCAGCAGACGCCCGAGCAACTCGGGGGCCACCTCGCCGCCGGCGAAATGGCGCATGTCGCGGCGCTCACCGATGGCCCGGTAGATCGCCGCGCGCTCAACGGCGCTGTACGCGTGTTCGCTCATGGTCGCAACAGCGCCGCCGCCGCATCGGGATTGGACGGAAAATAGAAGTGTATGTAGGAAGCGGTCAGCCGCCCCAGGCGGTAGACCGCCTCGTTGCCGCGTCCGCCGTTGGGGCTCAGGCCCCGGGCAATCGGTTCCAGCTCGGTGCTGGTCAGCGAATGGTGATAGGTGTGGCCGCGCAGAGTGCCTTCGGGCAACTCGACAGCCTGCAGGGCCAGGGCCGCCAGGCGCTTTTGCATGGTCGCCTCGCCCGGCAGCAGGCCTGCCAGCGGCGCACGCACACCGGCCACATCGGTCAGCGCGTCGAGCAGGTAGAGCATGCCGCCACATTCGGCCAGCAGCGGCTTGCCCTTGGCGTGGTGGCCACGGATCGCCTCCAGCATCGGCGCGTTGGCGGCCAGGGCCTGATGGTGCAACTCGGGGTAGCCGCCTGGCAGGTACAGGCTGTCTACATCAGGCAACTCCCGATCATGCAACGGCGAGAAGAATTCGAGCTGCGCGCCGAGGTTGCGCAGCAGATCCAGGTTGGCGCCATAGGTGAAGGCGAAGGCTTCGTCATTGGCCACCCCGATGCGCACCCCGGCAAGCGGCGTGGTCACGCCCAGTGGCTCAGGTCGGGCAAAACCGACCGGTGGCGGCAATGCGGCATCGCAGCTGGCACCCAGCGCTTCGGCGGCGGCATCCAAACGCGCATCCAGGTCGTTCAGTTCACTGGCCTGGACCAGGCCGAGGTGGCGACTGGGCAGCTCGATGCCACGCTCGCGGGACAACCCGCCGTACCAGCGCAGGCCTTCGGTGAGGCTGCCTTCGAGCAGTTGCGCATGACGCAAGCTGCCAACACGGTTGGCCAGCACCCCGGCGAACGGCAGGTCGGGCTGGTAACGCGCCAGGCCCAGGGCCAGGGCGCCGAAGGTCTGGGCCATGGCCGTGCCATCGATCACCGCCAGCACCGGCACGCCGAAATGGCGGGCCAGGTCGGCGCTCGACGGCGTGCCATCGAACAACCCCATCACGCCTTCGATCAGGATCAGGTCGGCCTCGCCCGCCGCGTCCCACAGCAGGCGACGACTCTCCTCGGCACCGATCATCCACAGGTCCAACTGGTAGACCGGCGCGCCACTGGCACGCTCGAGGATCATCGGGTCGAGAAAGTCAGGCCCACACTTGAACACCCGCACCTTGCGCCCAAGGTTGTGATGCAGGCGGGCCAGGGCGGCGGTGACCGTGGTCTTGCCCTGGCCCGAGGCCGGGGCCGCGATCAGCACGGCGGGGCATTGGCGCGAGTCACTCACAGCTCGACGCCCTTCTGTGCGCGGATACCGGCCTGGAAGGCATGCTTGAGCATGCCCATCTCGGTGACGGTGTCGGCCAGTTCGATCATTTCCGGCTTGGCCGCGCGACCAGTGACTACCACGTGTTGCATCGGCGGGCGGGCCTGGATGTCCGAGAGCACCTGGTCGAGATCAAGGTAGCCATGCTTGAGGGCGATGTTCAGTTCGTCGAGCACGACGAACTGAATCGACGGATCCTGCAGCAACTGGCGCGATACCGCCCAGGCCGCTTCGGCAGCGGCGATGTCGCGTTGGCGGTCCTGGGTCTCCCAGGTGAAGCCCTCGCCCATCACGTGATAGCGCACCTGCTCGGGGAAGCGGCGGAAGAACAACTCTTCGCCGGTGCTGTTGCGGCCCTTGATGAACTGCACCACGCCGCATTGCATGCCATGGCCCAGGGCCCGGGCGAGCATGCCGAAGGCCGAACTGCTCTTACCCTTGCCATTGCCGGTCAGTACCAGCAGCAGGCCGCACTCGTTGGGGGAATTGGCGATGCGCTCGTCGATGATCGCCTTCTTGCGCAGCATGCGCGCCAGGTGACGTTCGTCGCGTTCGGTGGATTCGCTCATCAGGGGTCTCCGCTGACTGTCGCGGCGGGCGACAGGGAAAAGGCGGGCAGACGGAGAACGCGCAGGGGCCGTGGCGCAGGCCACATCGCACCGCGCATCACCCTCCGTGATGCCGTTGGCAGTGACAGGCCGGTCTCCGGGCTCGTGAGCGGGACATGCCCGGACCGCGCGCCTTCCCAGGTGGATGCACCCAGTGGCCATGCGCCGTCTTCTACTCACCTACCGTTGCGGGGGCAGCGCCGGGTTCGCGCCTGCTGGCGCCCACCGGCTTCCCAGTTTCACCCTGCCGAACCGCGGTTCGCCGGGCACCTGAAACACGCCGCGAAGGTTAGAGGGTTGCACCGGGAGCGTCAATCGAACGAGGGCCGATCTGGCCCGGATCAATGGCCGATCCGCCAGCTTGTGCCACACTCAAAGCAGTGATATCAAATAGCCACCATTTCAACTGACCTCGATCACAATCGCAAGGAGAGCGCAGTATGCAAGGCCTGATCATCAACAACCCGCGCCTGGAGTTCCTGCGTCCGGCCCTGGAACGCTGGATCGACTGCATCGACCGCTTGAACCAGTTTCAGGGCGACAACGAAGCGCCTTACTGGCACGGCGCAGCCGCCAACACCGGGCTGCTCGCGGCGGCCGCCTGGCAGGCCGAGTTGGCGGCACTAGAGCAATACACAAGCAAGAAGCAACGTGACGAAGGCGAGCGCGAGGCCCGTGGCGACCTGGTCATCAGCAGCGCAGAGGAGTCGATCCACCTGCACAGCAGCCAGCGCTGGCCGCGGATCGCTCGCCTGGACCTGGCACCGGCACTGCAGGAAACCGCCAATCAGGCCAGGGCAATCGTCTACGCCAGCCAACTCAAGGCCGGGGCGCTGTTCGTCACTCCGTGGAAGGCTGGCCAGCACGCCAGCCCAGAGGAGTTGCAGGACCTGGTCGATGACCTGCAGAAGCACACCGCCTGCGCGATTGCTTGGTACTTCCCTTATGCCTACCGCAAGCTGCACAACGAACTGGGACAATACTTCCCCGGGGTGGCGTTACTGCTCAAGCAAGGCTGAACCCTGACCCAAAGGCAGGCCAGGGAGCACGGCACTCGCCGTCAAGGATTTTGGGCCAGGTGCCCCGGCGGGATCACCCGCTTGGCCTGCAGATAAGCCTTGGCCCAATAGCTGTTGGACAGGTAGTCGAGGCGTACGGTACCGCCAGCGGACGGCGCATGCACGAAGCGCCCCTCACCCACGTAGATCCCGGCATGGCTGACCTGCGAGCCGCCACTGGTGGCGAAGAACACCAGGTCGCCGGACTGCAGCGCATTGATATCCACGTTCGGCGCACGCATCACGATCATGTCGCGGGTGGTGCGTGGCAGACTGATACCGGCGGCGTCACGGTACACGTAGCCAATCAGGCCACTGCAATCAAAACCGGCGTCCGGCGTGTTGCCACCCCAGCGATAGGGCGTACCCACCAGGCCGATGGCGCGGAACAGCACATCCTCCGCTGCGGGAGAAGACGGCGCAGGATTGAACGCCACCGGGGCTTTGGCCATCGGCGCCGGAGCAGGCGCCCGGCTGGAACACGCCGCAAGCAGGGCCACGAGGGAGAGGAATGCGAAGCGCGCCAACATCGCCATGATGTAAACGTCCTGTCGGGAAGCCCCGGCCATGGCCGAAGGTAAAAAGAGTTGAGAATTTAGATTAGACGCTTTCTGTAAATGCGCACGGCGGCGAGCTTTTCAGCTACGCCGCCGTGGCAGGGTACAGCATTTTGATATCAATTCAATTGCGCGAGATCGTGGTCGGCGCCATGGCGAGCGCACGTTTGGCCTCGATGAAGGTCTTGCTCCAGTAGCGGTCGCCCAGACTGTCGATGCGCACACCACCGCTGCGGCGGCTGCTGGAGTGGATGAACTGGTTGTCACCCAGGTAGATGCCAGCATGGCTGACCCGGCCACGACCATTGGTGCTGAAGAACAGCAGGTCGCCCGGCTTAAGTTTGTTGCGTGCGACCTTGGGGGCGTCGACGTTGATCATCTCGCGGGTCGAACGCGGCAGGTTCATGCCAGCTTCTTCGCGGAACAGATAGCCGATGAAACCGCTGCAGTCGAAACCGGATTTCTCGGAAGTGCCACCAAAGCGGTAGCGGGTACCGATCAGTGCCATGCCGCGCTCGAGAATGCTGTCGGCCAGCACGGGCAACTGGTACGGTTTGCTGTTGCTGGAGAAGGCCTCGAGGTCATCTTCGCTAGCCAGCTCTTCCTCGGTGAATACGGAAGAAGTGGAAGCCTTGGCCTTGACCGATTGCTCGGCGGCCATGCGTTGATCCTGCGAGGTGCTGACCGGGCCGGTGGAGGCACAGCCGTAAAGAAGGGTGACAAGTGCAAGTGGCACGAGGGGTGCGAAGCGCTTCAGCATGGGCACGACCGTGTCTGTAGTCCTTTAGAAGGGGGAAACTATGCCTTCTATCGGACCCATTTGCAAATTTTATCGAAAAACATGTGACTTTTCCGATTCGACGCTCTGGCGCCGTGTTTTCGGCGCTACCAGCCGAGGGTTTCCTTGAGGAACGGAATGGTCAACTTGCGCTGGGCTTGCAACGACGCCTGGTCGAGGCGCTCGAGCAGGTCGAACAGCGCGCTCATGCTGCGCGTGCCACGGGTGAGGATGAAGTGGCCGACTTCGTCGGTCAGGTGCAGGCCGCGACGCGAGGCCCGCAGTTGCAGGGCGCGCAGTTTGTCCTCGTCGGACATCCCGCGCATCTGGAAGATCAACGCCAGGGTCAGGCGCGACTTGAGGTCGGCCAGCTTGATCGGCAGCTCTCGCGGCGAGCTGGACGCCGCCAGCAACAGGCGCCGGCCGCTGTCGCGCAGACGGTTGAACAAGTGGAACATGGCCTCTTCCCAATCGGCCTTGCCAGCGATCACATGCAGGTCATCGATGCATACCAGTTCGTACTGCTCGAGATGATCGAGCAGCTCGACGCCGCGATCGAGCAATTGCGCCAGGGGCAGGTACACGGCGGGCTCGCCCAGTTGCTGGAAGCGGTGCGTGGCGGCCTGCAACAGATGGGTACGGCCCACGCCCTGCTTGCCCCACAGGTAGATGAGGCTTTCGGTCCAGCCGGCGTCGGCTTCGCAGAGCCGCTCGACATAGCCCAGTGCCGCGGCATTGGCGCCGGGGTAGTAGTTGATGAAGGTGGCGTCGTCGCGCAGACGCACACCCAGGGGCAACTGGATCGGTTTCATGCTCGCGGGCGGTCGCGGGGGACCACAGGGGGCCTTTGATGAACAGTGTGCAAAGTCTATACCCGCAACGCGGACGGCACAATCGGCGAGGGAAATAGCACAAGTAAAATCAAGCAGTTGCGCCATTTCTCAAGCATCCGGGGGCAAGCCCGTTCCAAGCAAGGCGTGGAATCGTGGGAGCGGGCTTGCCTGGCGATCGCTCAGAGATCCGGATCGATCGCTCCCGCGTACATGTCCGACTCCTTGTACAAGTCATGCACATGTCGCAACAACACCATGATCACCGCGGCCACCGGCAACGCCAGCAATACGCCGGTAAAGCCGAACAGCTCGCCCCCTGCCAGGATCGCGAAGATCACCGCCACCGGATGCAGGCCGATGCGGTCGCCCACCAACAGCGGTGTCAGCACCATGCCCTCCAGCGCCTGCCCGACCATGAACACCGCGACGATACCCAGCATCGGATAGAGCTCGCCGCCAAACTGGAACAGGCCGGCGACCAGCGCCGCGCCGATCCCGATGATGAACCCCATGTACGGCACGATCGCCGCCAGCCCCGCCAACATGCCGATCAGCAGGCCCAACTCCAGCCCCACCAGCATCAACCCGGTGGAATAGATGACGCCCAGCGCCAGCATCACCAACAGTTGCCCGCGCACGAACGCCCCCAGCACCTCGTGGCACTCGCCGGCCAGCCCCACCACCTGCGGTTCGCGCTGGCGCGGCAGCAGGCTGCGCAGCTTGGCCATCATCAGGTCCCAGTCACGCAGCAGATAGAAGCCCACCACCGGGATCAGCACCAGGTTGGCCAGCCAGCCGATCAGCGCCAGGCTCGAGGCGGTGGCCTGGGACAGCAGCACGCCGACGAGGTCGGTAGTCTGGCCCATGTGCTCGCCGATGGCGGCCTTGATCTTGTCGAACTTCCAGAAGCCGTCGGCCAGGCCCAGGCGGCTCTGCACCCAGGGCAACGCTACATGCTGCAGCCAGTCGAGCATCTGCGGCGCCAGCTCGTACAGGCGCAGCAACTGCTTGGCCAGCATCGGCACCAGTACCAGCAGCAGGGCCAGGAAGATCAGCGTGAACAGGCTGAACACCACCACCACGCCCCAGGTGCGCGACAGCCCGAGGCGCTCCAGGCGATCGACCAGGGGGTCGGCCAGATAGGCCAGCAAGATACCCACCAGGAACGGCGAGAGAATGTTGTGCAGAAAGTACAGCAGCACGGCGATCACAAAAGCCGCGCCCAGCCAGATCCAGCGACGCATGTCAGTCATTCAGGCACTCCTTACCAGCGGAAACGCAGGCCGTCGAACGGCTTGCCAGCGGTGGCTGGCGGCATCGCGCCGGCCGGGGTCTGCGTGCTCGGCGCGGGCGTGGCGGGCATAGGCTCGGCGGGCAGTTCCTGGAGCTTGGCCAGGCTCAACTGCGCGCGCAGTTGCTCCCGATTGCCGGTGACGCCGTAGGTCAGAGTGCCGCCATCGGCCATCTGCAGGCGCGCGCCATAAGGCTCGAGCACCCGACTCAGCTCGGCATAGCGCTGCAGGTTCATGCCCTGGACCTGCACCTGCAAGTCACTGCTGGCGCCGGGACGGGTGACGTAGCGCGGCGCCAGGCGGTTGCTTACCGCCAGCAGCACGGCATCCGCCAGGGCCACCTGATCGGCGCCCTCGGCGTTGCCCTGCTCGCGCTGGTCGCCCAACCACAGCTGCCACTTGCCTTGCCACTTACCGTCGGCCTCATGGGCGTGGACAGCCAGCAGGGCATCGGCACCATAGCGCTCGGAAGCCTCGCGCAGCGGCGTTGGGTCGTTGCCTTCGAGCAGCTTGGCATTGGCCACCAGTTGTTCCTGCAGATCGGCCAACGGCAAGCGTAGTGGCAGGCCACGGTGCTGCGCCGCCTTGCGCAATGGCTCGGCGGCGACCTGGCCATCGCCCACCAGGCTGCTGCCCTCGACGCTGTCGTTCAGCCACCAGCCGAGGATCGACGGCCGATTGCTGCCCCACAACGCCAGGCCGGCCTGACGCAAGGCGCGCTCGGTGCTGCCGGGGTCGAACTCGACCAGCACCGACTCCGGCGGCCCTGCCTCGGTGCCGACCTGATTGATGATCTGTTGCGGGTCCTTGCGCAGCGCGGCCAGTGCCGGGTTCTGCGCGGCCTTGGGGTCGCCGGTCAGGCGCAGCACCAGGGTATCGAGCGCCTTGCCGGTCGCCTGGGCGCGGGCCTCGCTGCCCTGCCCTTCGACGGGCTCGCGAACCTGATACAGGCCCGAGACGGTTTCGGCCTGCGCGAGGGTGCCGGCCACTGCGAGGCAGGCGCCAGCGAGGAAATTGAGAAGACGCATTGAGGATTCCTGTCCAGATGACCTTGGGGCGACGCGCCCTTGCCTGTCGGCTGTGACCGCGCCACGTCGGAAAATGCTCCGCCGTGCCGCACCTTTGCGCACGTCGCCATGCCTATACCTTATACAGGCACCGGCGCGGCAACCAGTCGCACAGGGTGAAACACCACTTTTTGCCCAGATTTCCCGCCTGCCCGTCGGCCTGAGGATGGCCGCCTTGGGGCAACCCTGATAAAATCGCGCGCCTTCGCAGACCAGTGACGTACAGGCAGCCGCCGTTTCTGAAAGTGGCCTTGGCCGTCCCGGTCGTTTTTCTGAATCCCTCCCTCCTAAAGGCCTGGATCAATGAGCAAGCAACCCTCCCTGAGCTACAAAGACGCCGGTGTAGACATCGACGCCGGCGAAGCACTGGTCGAACGCATCAAGGGCGTCGCCAAGCGCACCGCACGCCCTGAAGTCATGGGTGGCCTGGGCGGCTTCGGCGCCCTCTGCGAGATCCCGGCCGGCTACAAGCAGCCGGTGCTGGTCTCCGGCACCGACGGCGTCGGCACCAAGCTGCGCCTGGCGCTGAACCTGAACAAGCACGACAGCATCGGCCAGGACCTGGTCGCCATGTGCGTCAACGACCTGGTGGTGTGCGGCGCCGAGCCGCTGTTCTTCCTCGACTACTACGCCACCGGCAAGCTCAACGTCGATGTGGCCGCCACCGTGGTCACCGGCATCGGCGCCGGTTGCGAACTGGCCGGCTGCTCGCTGGTCGGTGGTGAAACCGCCGAGATGCCAGGCATGTACGAAGGCGAAGACTATGACCTGGCCGGCTTCTGCGTCGGCGTGGTGGAAAAGGCCGAGATCATCGACGGCTCGAAAGTGGCCACCGGCGATGCCCTGCTCGCCCTGCCGTCCTCCGGACCGCACTCCAACGGCTACTCGCTGATCCGCAAGATCCTCGAAGTCTCCGGCACCGACATCGACAACACCCAGCTCGATGGCAAGCCGCTGGCCGACCTGCTGATGGCGCCGACCCGCATCTACGTAAAACCCCTGCTGCAGCTGATCAAGCAGACCGGCGCGGTCAAGGCCATGGCCCACATCACCGGCGGCGGCCTGCTGGACAATATCCCGCGCGTACTGCCAAAAGGCGCCCAGGCCGTGGTCGACGTGGCCAGCTGGCAGCGTCCGGCGGTGTTCGACTTCCTGCAGGAAAAAGGCAACGTCGACGAACATGAGATGCACCGCGTGCTGAACTGCGGCGTGGGCATGGTCATCTGCGTCGCCCAGGACCAGGTCGACAACGCCCTGAGCGTACTGCGTGCCGCCGGCGAGCAGCCGTGGGTCATCGGCCAGATCGCCGAAGCCACCGAAGGCGCCGCCCAGGTCGAACTGCAGAACCTCAAGGCACACTGATGCCGAGCAAGACCTGCAACGTCGTGGTACTGCTGTCGGGCTCCGGCAGCAACCTGCAAGCGCTGATCGACAGCAACAGCGCCAGCGACAGCCCGGCACGCATCCGCGCGGTGATCTCGAACCGCGCCGATGCCTACGGCCTGGAACGTGCCAAGGCCGCCGGTATCGACACCGCGGTGCTCGCGCACACCGGTTTCGACGGTCGCGAAGCCTTCGATGCGGCGCTGATGGCGCTGATCGACGGCTTCGAGCCTGACCTGGTGGTACTGGCTGGTTTCATGCGCATTCTCAGTGGCGGTTTCGTGCGCCACTATCAGGGCCGCCTGCTCAACATCCATCCGTCACTGTTGCCCAAGTACAAAGGCTTGCACACTCACCAGCGCGCCCTGGAGGCCGGTGATGCCGAGCACGGCTGCAGCGTGCACTTCGTCACCGAGGAACTCGATGGCGGGCCATTGGTCGTACAGGCTGTGGTGCCGGTTGCAACGGACGACACCGCGCAGACGCTCGCCCAGCGCGTGCATGTGCAAGAACACCAGATCTACCCGCTGGCGGTGCGCTGGTTCGCCGAAGGACGCTTGCGTCTGGGCGAACAGGGTGCATTACTGGATGGCCAGCCGCTGGCGGCCAGCGGTCACTTGATTCGATCCTAGGAGAATTTATGCGTCGCGCCCTGCTCTTGGCTCTCGCCGTGCTCGCCCTGCCACTCCAGGCAGCTGATCTGAAGCCTTTCGCGGCCAGCTACACGGCTGACTGGAAGCAACTGCCCATGAGCGGCACTGCCGAGCGCAGCCTGGTGAAGAACGCCAACGGTACCTGGGACCTTAACTTCAAGGCCTCCATGATGATCGCCAGCCTCACCGAACAAAGCACGCTCAAGCTCGACAACGAAACCCTGCTGCCGCAGAAATACCACTTCGAGCGCGGCGGCCTGGGCAAGGCGAAGAAGGTCGACCTGACCTTCGACTGGGCGAGCAAGAAGGTCACCGGCAGCGACCGTGGTGATGCGATCAATTTGCCGCTCAACCGTGGCGTGCTGGACAAGTCGTCCTATCAGCTGGCCCTGCAGCATGACGTAGCCGCCGGCAAGAAGAGCATGACCTACCAGGTGGTCGACGGTGACGAGATCGACACCTACGACTTCCGCGTACTGGGTTCAGAGAAAGTCACCACCAAGACCGGCCAGGTCGACGCGATCAAGGTCGAGCGTGTGCGCGACCCTAGCCAGAGCAAACGCATCACCGAGCTGTGGTTCGCCAAAGACTGGGACTACCTGCTGGTGCAGTTGCGCCAGGTCGAGACCGACGGCAAGGAATACGTGATCGTGCTGCAAGATGGTACGGTGGACGGCAAGACGGTCAAGGGCAACTGATAGCGCTGCCTGCGATACCCCGAGCCCCGCCTTGTGCGGGGCTTCTTTTTGCCTTGAGACTTTGCATTGATCGAACCGGCCCGCGTTTAGCGGACCAACCGCAATCCGGCCAGCACCAGAGCGAACACCGCAATGCTCGCGGTGTACAGCACCAGCGCCGGAATCCCTGGCACCAGCGCCAGCAGGGCCAGCCACCATCCGCCACGACCAGGTATCAGTTGGCAGGCCAACGCCATCCCCAGCGCCCCCCAGGCGATAACCTGGAAATGAATCCCCAAGCCCAGCAGCGAACGCGCCTGGCATTGCCAGATATCCCCCGGCACGCTGCACAGCCCGACCCATTGGGCATCCTCCATCAGCCCATAACGTACGCCATAACTGGCAGCCAGCCACAAGGGCAGGAACAGCAACAGGGCAACCACCGGCCAGTTACGCGCCATGGGTATCTCCACTTAGTCGTCATCGAAACGCCGCATGATCGCCCAGGGGACGCGACAAGGCAAAATCATGGCGCGGCAGCTATGTTGCACAAGACAAATGTTGCCCGGCGCGGCAACATCTGGTGCGACATACGTCAGGGCGACGGGCAACTTTGTCCGACTTACCGTGGTCCTAGTTTCCTGCACGACCTTGCGCTTTCCTTGGGGGACTACATGCTTCGATCTTTGCGCCTCGCCGCCCTGCTTGGTGGCCTGCTCATGGCTACGGTCGCCTCGGCGAGGGATATAGATGCGGCGAGCTACGGCTATCCACTGACCAACCCGTTCGAGGCGACCATCGCCACCACGCCGCCGGAGCAGCGCCCGACGCTGCCCAGCGACGACGACATCGACCAGGCCGACTACAGCCTCACCCTGCGTCCGGAGCGCGAGTTCACCCTGCCCGACAACTTCTGGTCGGTGAAGAAGCTGCGCTACCGCCTGGCCAAACAGGACCACGAAGCGCCGCTGATCTTCCTGATCGCCGGCACCGGCGCGCCCTACTCCAGCAGCATCAACGAGTACCTGAAGAAACTGTTCTACCAGGCCGGCTACCACGTCGTGCAACTGTCCTCGCCGACCAGCTGGGACTTCATGAGCGCCGCCTCGCGCTTCGCCACCCCCGGGGTGTCGAGCGAAGACGCCAAGGACCTGTACCGGGTCATGCAGGCGGTGCGCGCCCAGCAAGCGCGCCTGCCGGTCAGCGAGTACTACCTCACTGGCTACAGCCTGGGCGCGCTGGACGCGGCGTTCGTCAGCAAGCTCGACGAAACCCGCCAGAGCTTCAAGTTCAAGCGCGTGCTGCTGCTCAACCCGCCGGTCAACCTGTACACCTCGATCACCAACCTGGACAAGCTGGTGCAGACCCGGGTCAAGGGCATCGACCGCAGCACCACCTTCTATGAACTGATGCTGGAAAAGCTCACCCGCTACTTCCAGGACAAGGGCTACATCGACCTCAACGATGCGTTGCTCTACGACTTCCAGAAGTCGCGGGAGCACCTGTCCAACGAGCAGATGGCCATGCTCATCGGCACCTCGTTCCGCTTCTCAGCCGCCGACATCGCCTTCACCTCCGACCTGATCAACCGTCGCGGGCTGATCATTCCGCCGAAGTTCCCGATCACCGAGGGCAGCAGCCTGGAGCCGTTCTTCAAACGGGCGCTGCAATGCGACTTCGACTGCTACCTGACTGAGCAGGTGATCCCCATGTGGCGCGCGCGCACCGACGGCAACAGCCTGCTGCAATTGGTCGACCAGGTGAGCCTGTACGCGCTGGAAGATTATCTGCGCGACAACCCGAAGATCGCCGTGATGCACAACGCCGACGACGTGATCCTCGGCCCCGGCGACATCGGTTTCCTGCGCCGGGTGTTCGGTGAACGCCTTACGCTCTACCCCCATGGCGGCCATTGCGGCAACCTCAACTACCGCGTCAACAGCGACGCCATGCTGGAGTTCTTCCGTGGTTAACAGACTGCTGCTCGTCACCGCCCTGCTCGCCAGCGGCTGCGCCCTGGCCGAGGAAGTCGCGCCGCGTGCCAGCGTGATCGAGGCCGACAAGACCGAAACACTCACCGTGGAGGCCGACGGCTTCGTCGACCCGCTGCGCGAGCTGAAATTCAACCCCGGCCTGGACCAGCGCGAATTCGAACGCTCGACCCTGGCCGCATTGAATATCTATGACCCGCTGGAGTCGCTGAACCGACGCATCTACCACTTCAACTACCGCTTCGACCAGTGGGTGTTCCTGCCGGTGGTCGACGGCTACCGTTACGTCACCCCCAGCTTCGTGCGCACCGGGGTCAGCAACTTCTTCAATAACCTGGGTGATGTGCCCAACCTGTTCAACAGCGTGCTGCAGCTCAAGCCCAAGCGTTCGGCGCAGATCACCGCGCGCCTTATGTTCAACACCATCATCGGTGTCGGCGGCTTGTGGGATCCGGCGACCAAGATGGGCCTGCCCCGGCAGAGTGAGGACTTCGGCCAGACCTTGGGCTTCTATGGAGTGCCGGACGGCCCCTACCTGATGCTGCCGATCCTCGGGCCGTCGAACCTGCGCGACACGACTGGGTTGGTGGTGGATTACGTAGGGGAGAAAGAGATCAACTACCTGAACGTGCCCGACACCGCCAGTGACCATCCGGAGCTGACCGTGTTGCGGGCAGTGGACAAGCGCTACACCACCAACTTCCGCTATGGGCAGACCAATTCGCCGTTCGAGTACGAGAAGCTGCGGTACGTGTACACCCAAGCGCGCAAGTTGCAAATCGCCGAGTGAATGAGCGCGTTGCGCGCACCTTTCGCCGTGCCAGCCCGCTCCCATTCGACGGGAGCGGGCTGGCCAGCGACAAGGCTCTCGCGATCAAGGTTTCTTCACGGCATCCTTGACCTTGCCCACGGCCTGCTGCGCCTCGCCTTTCAACTCCTGGGCCTTGCCCTCGGCGCGCAGCTTGTCATTGTCGGTCACCTTGCCGACGCCCTGCTTGATATTGCCCACGGCCTCATTGGCCAGGCCCTTCGCTTTGTCCTTGGTGCCGCTCATGGGATGTCTCCTCGGGGGAAAGACACGGGAAATCGTGTCGACACCTGATCGACCCAAGGCCATTGGCCAGAGTTTCAATTCATTTGCACCCTGTCAGCCAAACGGTTGAATGGCTCAGCACCCTACGCTTGCACGGTTCGGCTTGGGTGATTTCAGGACGCGGGCTTGCCCCGCGATAAGCCCCACCCCACAATGGCAGGCCTTACTCGCGTCAACCCGCAGGAACCTGCATGAAACTCGACAAACCCACCGCCATCGCTCGCCGTAACGAGGCGCTGGCCAAACCGGTACTCACCAGTGCCAACACCCTGTTCGCCATTCTCGACACCAAGCGCAACCTGTGGTGGTTCGAAGTGCCGGTCGCACTGCTGCGCAAGGGTCAGCCCGACTGGGTCAACCTGCTGCTGCACACACCGGAGGGTGATGAGCTGCAGCACCTCAAGGTGCCCACCAATTTCCTCAAGGCTCATCAGGAGCAGATGGAAGTGCGCAACCCCGGCAAACGCCGTTCGACCATCAGCCTGGCCCTGAGCGCCGACCGCGACTCACTGCTGCGCGACACCCGCCCGGGTGGCGAGCAGCTGGATTTCAGCACCTTCGTGCAGGGCTGATCAGGCCCGCTCGATGCGATCGTCATGGATGACGATGCGGCCCTGCTTGAACAACGCGCCGATGGCTTTCTTGAAGTTGCCCTTGCTGACGTTGAACATCTGGCTGATCAGCGCAGGGTCGCTCTTGTCGCACACCGGCAGCACACCACCGTTGGCCTCCAGGCGCTGCATGATCTGTTCGTGCAGGCTGTCGGCCAAGGCCTGGCCCACCGGCTGCAGGCTCAGGGCGATCTTGCCGTCGGCGCGCACTTCCTTGATGAAACCCTTCTCGTGCATGCCCGAACGCAGGAACTTGAACACCTCGTTCTTGTGGATCAGGCCCCAGTGGCGGTTGTTGATGATCGCCTTGAAGCCCATCGGCGTCTCGCCGGCCACCAGCAGCTCGACCGGCTGGCCGACGCTGTAGTCCACCGGGGTGCGGTCCAGGTAACGGTCCAGCTTGGCGGTGGCGGTGATGCGCCGGGTGCGCTTGTCCAGGTAGGCATGGACCACGCAGTAGTCGCCGATCTTCAGTTGCCGCGACTCTTCCGAGTAGGGCATCAGCAGGTCCTTGGACAGGCCCCAGTCGAGGAAAATGCCCGCGCCGTTGATGTCCTTGACCTTGAGGCTGGCAAACTCGCCCACCTGCATTTTCGGCTTTTCGGTGGTGGCGATCAGCTGGTCTTCGCTGTCCAGGTAGATGAACACGTTGAGCCAGTCGTCCAGCTCCAGCTCGGCATCCTTGGGGAAGTAGCGCCGCGGCAGGAGGATTTCGCCATCGGCACCGCCGTCAAGGTACAGGCCGAACTCCACGTGTTTCACGATTTGCAAACTGTTGTAACGCCCAAGCAGAGCCATTTCCGAAGATCCTCAAGACAAGGCGGCTATTCTAACACCTGACCCGCCCGGCCGCCCGAGCGCACATTCGCCGGAACCGTCGGGCCAACCATGCGTCTACCGCCTGGCCAGCCCAGCAAGGATTCGCTCATGCCACTTCGCCTGCCCAAAGCCCTGCTCATGCTCATCGGCTTCGCCCTGGCACTGACGGCCTGCAGCCGCATCGACCTGGCCTACCGCAACCTCGATCGCCTGGTGCCGTGGTCGCTGGGCGACTACCTGGACATGAACCGCGAGCAGAAGCAGTTGCTCGACGAACGGCTCAAGGCGCACCTGGCCTGGCACTGCAAGACCCAACTGCCCGGCTACCTCGACTGGCTCGACCGGGTGCAAGTGATGGTCGCCAACGACGCGGTCACCGATGAAAACCTGCGCCAACGCACGGTCGAGGCGCGCCAGGCCATCGGCCGGGTCACCGAAGCGATAACCCCCTCTGCCGCGGAACTGCTCAAGGGCATGAATGACAGCCAGGTAGCGGAAATGCGCGAGGCTTTTCGCAAGGACATCGACAAACGCCAGAAGGAATACGTCGACACGCCACTGGCCAAGCAGGTCGAGAACCGTGCCGCACGCATGCGCAAGCGCCTCGAGCCCTGGCTGGGCGAGCTCGATGCCGAACAACGGCTGCGGGTGATGAGCTGGTCCCAGGCCCTGGGTGACCAGAATCGCCAGTGGATCGCCAACCGCGCCCACTGGCAGCAGCAACTGGTGCTGGCGATGGACCAGCGCGCCAGCCCAAGCTTCGAGCCCAGGCTGGCGCAGTTGCTACAGCGCAAGGAAAGCCTGTGGACACCGGAGTACCGCCAGGCATTCCAGAATACCGAGCGCCAGGCACGCAGCCTGCTGGTGGATCTGCTGAAACAGAGCAGCCCGGCCCAGCGGCAATTCCTGCAGCAGCGGCTGAGCAAAGTGCGCGCGGACTTCAGCGAGCTCAAGTGCCTCAAGGGGTGAAAAGCTAAGGCCTAACGCGCCTTGCGCCGATAAGGGAACACATCGATCACCTTCCCCGCCCGGATTGCCTCCTGCAGGCCTTTCCAGTAATCGGCGTCGTACAGTTCGCCATGCAAGCGGCTGAACAAGCGGCGCTGGCCGATATCGGCGAACAGGAATGGCGGAAACTCTTCGGGGAACACGTCATGCGGCCCGATCGAGTACCACGGCTCGCCGGACATCTCGTCCTCCGGATAACGCGGCGGCGGGATATGGCGGAAGTTGACCTCGGTGAGGTAGCTGATCTCGTCGTAGTCGTAGAACACCACCCGGCCATGGCGGGTGACGCCGAAGTTCTTCAGCAGCATGTCGCCGGGGAAGATGTTCGCCGCCGCCAATTGCTTGATCGCCAGCCCATAGTCTTCCAGCGCCTCCAGCACCTGGGCTTCGCTGGCCTGTTCGAGGTACAGGTTGAGCGGGGTCATGCGCCGTTCGGTCCAGCAGTGGCGAATCAGCACCGTGTCGCCCTCAAGCGCCACGGTGGAGGGCGCCACCTCAAGCAGTTCCGCCAGGCAGTCGGGATCGAACTTGCCCTGGGGAAAGCGAAAATCGGCGAACTCCTGGGTATCGGCCATGCGCCCGACGCGGTCGACGCTTTTTACCAGGCGGTATTTCTCGATCACCGTGGCCCGGTCGACGGTCTTGGACGGCGAGAAGCGGTCCTTGATGATCTTGAACACGGTGTTGAAGCCCGGCAGGGTAAATACGCTCATGACCATGCCGCGCACGCCCGGGGCCATGACAAAGCGGTCGTCGCTGTTGGCCAGGTGGTTGATCAGCGCCCGGTAGAACTCCGACTTGCCATGCTTGTAGAACCCGATCGAGGTGTACAGCTCGGCGATGTGCTTGCCCGGCAGGATGCGCTTGAGGAAGTTGACGAACTCCGCCGGCACCGGCACATCGACCATGAAATACGAACGGGTGAAGGAGAAGATGATCGACACCTCCGCCTCGTCGGTAATCAGCGCATCGGCCTCGATGCCATGCCCCTCGCGGTGCAGCAGCGGGATCACCAGTGGCCACTGCTCGTCGGGGGTGTACAGCCGACCGACCAGGTAGGCGCCCTTGTTGCGGTAGAGCACCGGGGTGAACAGCTCCACGGCGAGAGCCGGATCCTTGCAGACCCAGTCGGGCAGGCATTCGCGCAATTGGTCCTCCAGGCGCGCGATATCGCCTTCCCGGTCGCCATATGGCACGTCGAACGCATAATCGGCGAAGATCGCTCGTAACAAGCCTTTGAGACCGTCCTGCAGCGTATAGGTACGCGTCTGCGCCGCCCGCTCATGGCCGCGCATCGACGGCCGGGTGGTGTGGATGAACATGCAGCCGTCGCTGATCAGGTCATGGCTGAACAGGCTGCAGAACAACGAGTTGTACCAGGTCTCGGACAACTCGTCGTCCAGCCGCGGGTCGATCAGGCGGATGTAGGCGTTCTTGACCAGCGGCCACTGCTCGACGTCCAGCAGCACCGTGCTTTCGAAGCGCTGGCGCAGCCAGCCATTGACCTCGGCGACCTTCTCTTCATACAGGTTGATACGCGCTGCGGCGGCATGCTGGATGTCCTGCCAGCGTGCCTGTTCGAAGCGTTCGCGGGCGCCGAGAGTGATACGGCGAAAGTGCTCGCGGTAGTCGTCGAAGCCATCGAGGATCATCCGGGCGATATCGACGGCGGGCCAGGCTGGGGTCATGCGCGTGCCTCTATGCAATGGTCACCGAGACAGCTTAGTCGGATACGAGCCCTGTGGGAGCCGGCTTGCCGGCGATGAAGCCCGTGAGGCAGTCCCGGATTCACACAGCAAGAAAGCACAAGAATCCCCCACGCGCCCTGACGTACACTCGCGCCCTGCCCTACCGCCGGAGACCACCGTGAGCCCCATTGCCCTCGCCCGCCTGCTGACCCTTGCCGCTGTCTGGGGCGCCAGCTTCCTGTTCATGCGCATCATTGCCCCCGAGCTGGGCACCGTGCCGACCGCCTTCTTCCGCGTGTCGATCGCATGCCTGGGTCTGATCGCCATCCTCGCCGCCGCCCGTGTGCGTTGGGACTTCGAGGGCAAGCTGGGCGCCTGCCTGGTGCTGGGCATGATCAACTCGGGCATTCCGGCCACATTCTATTCCGTGGCAGCGCAGGTGCTGCCGGCGGGCTATTCGGCGATCTTCAACGCCACCACGCCGCTGATGGGCGTGCTGATCGGCGCCTTGTTCTTCCGCGAAGCCATGACCCTGCCCAAGCTCTGCGGGATCTTCCTCGGGCTGTTCGGTGTCGGCATTCTCAGCGGTGCTGGCCCGGTGGCATTGGATATGGCCCTGGTGCAAGGCGCACTGGCCTGCCTGGCCGCCACCACCTGCTACGGCTTCGCCGGCTTCCTGGCAAGGCGCTGGGTCGGCACGCTGGACAGCCGTCTGTCGGCGCTGGGCAGCATGCTCGGCGCCACCTTGCTGCTCAGCCCGCTGTTCGTCTGGAGCGCCATGAGCCAGCCGCCCGCCAGCTGGGGCGGCTGGCAGGTGTGGCTGTCGCTGCTGGGCCTGGGGCTGTTGTGTACGGCGTTCGCCTACATCCTGTACTTCCGCCTGCTGAACGAAATCGGGCCGGTAAAGGCCAGCACCGTGACCTTCCTGATCCCGGTGTTCGGCGTGCTGTGGGGCGCATGGCTGCTGGATGAGCCGCTGTCGATGGCGCACCTGTATGGCGGTCTGCTGATCGGTGCGGCGCTGTGGTTGGTGCTGCGCCCGGCACGGCACTGAAAAAGGGGAGCGGGCTTGCCCCGCTCCCACTGCTCGCTGACTCAGGCCTCGGCCGTGCGCAACGCAGGTTTACGGAACACGAACAGCAAGCCGATCACGATCAGCGCCATCCCCAGCAGGCTGAGGGGCGCCAGGCGGTTGCCGAAGATGATGAAATCCATCACCGCCGTGACCGCCGGCACCAGGTAGAACAGGCTGGTGACATTGACCAGGTTGCCCCTTGCGATCAGCCGGTACAGCAACAGCGTGGCCAGTAGCGAGACCACCAACCCCATCCACAGCAGCGCGCCAAGGAAACTGACATTCCATTGGACATGCAGCGGCTGGAACGGCGCGAACACCGCGCACATTGCGAAGCCCGCTAAGTATTGCAAGGGCAAGGTGCCCATGGGGTTGTCGGTAATGCGTTTCTGCAGGATCGAGCCCAAGGTCATGCTGGCCAGCGCCAGCAGGGCGAACAGCATCCCGGTGAGGGATACCCCACCCAGGTTGATGCCCTGGTAGACCACCATTACCAGGCCACCCAAGCCAAGCCCCAGGCCGAACAGACGGCTCCAGGAACGCTGACGCTCCATCAGCGCCACAGTCAGGATCGGTTGTACGCCCATGACCGTGGCCATGACGCCGGGCGTGACATGGGTGTTCAGCGCCAGCAGGTAGAAGATCTGGTAGGCGCCGAGCAATACGCAGCCGGTCCCCAGGGCGCGAACAATGCCGCCCCGGGTACGTGGCCAACGTAATCCGAGCAACGGACCGATCAACAGCAGACCGAAAAGCGCCAGGGCCGAACGCAGCAGCAGGAAGGCGAAGGGGCTGGCCTGGGCCAGGCCGAGCTTGGAGACAATCGCCCCGCTGCTCCACAGCAGGACGAACAGGCTGGTCGTGGCCGCCGAGGCCACGGATGCTTTGTTGAGGACAGACATGTATGCCACCTGTATACGGGCAAATGAGCCGTACGGAGGGCCTATCGCGACTTGCGGGGATAGCCGACCGTGTTCAGTAGGTTGCGAGTGCGGTGGGGAGCGGCCAGCGGCCGGTCAGCCCAGCACCACGACTGCGCAAGGAGGCGGAGCTACGCCGCCTACCACGCCACTGACAGGTGGTGGATAGTGACTGATCATGGCCGGCTGCTGGCTGCCACGCACGACCACGCCCGCGACAGGCGCGAGAACGTAAGCGGTGGTGGAAGGAATGGCTGGCATGAACAGGTCTTCGGGGAAGAGAGTGTTTCGGAATATAGCGGGGGAATCATCGCGGGGCAAGCCTGCTTGCACAAGGTGCGAAAGCAGGCCTGCTCAACCGGATCAGAACAACCAGTGGTACAGGGCGTAGGCGACGACAACCGCCAGCACCGGCCGCAGCACGCGGTAGGCCTTGGGGTTGGCACGCTTGAACTGCTTGACCCGGGTGCTGATGACATTGCTGAAGCGCTTGCTCCAGGCATAGGCCTGGTTGATCCCGCCGACACGCTCGTCATCGGTGTTCTGCGGCGCGGTGGCGCGGCCGAGGAAGGCACTGACCTTGCGGTTGATGCGGGTCATCAGCGGGCTGTTGAGCGGGCGCTCGACGTCGCAGAACAGGATCACGCGGGTGACCTCGGTCTCGTTCTTGACCCAGTGCACGAAGGTCTCGTCGAACATCACGTCCTCGCCGTCGCGCCAGGCGTAGGGCTGGCCATCAACGTAGATGCGGCAGTTGTCGGAATTCGGCGTGGACAGCCCCAGGTGATAGCGCAGGGAGCCGGCAAACGGGTCGCGGTGCGGGTTCAGGTGGCTGCCGCCGGGCAACAGGGCGAACATCGCGCCCTTGACGTTGGGGATGCTGCTGACCAGCTCGACGGTCTTCGGGCACAGCGCTTCGGCGGACGGCAGCGGTTTGTCGTACCACTTCAAATAGAAGCGCTTCCAGCCCTTCTTGAAGAACGAACCGAAGCCGGCGTCGTTGTCTTTTTCCGCCGCGCGGATGTAACCCTCGTCGAACAGGCGCATGGCCTCTTCGCGGATCACCTCCCAGTTGTCCTTGAGCACATCCAGCTCGGGGAAGCGCTGGCGGTCCAGGTACGGCTTGGAAGGCACGCCGGAGAACAGGTACATCAGGCTGTTGTAGGGGGCGAACAGCGCCGAATGGTTGACGAACTGGCGCAGCACCGGCAGGCGTGCCTTGCCGCGCAGGTGCACGAACAGCACACTGCCGAAGAACACCAGCAGGACACCGGCCTTGGCGACGAAGGAAAAGGTCATGCAACACTCCTTGGAGGGGAAATCAGGCCATCCCCAGATAGCCGGACATCATAAACCCATCAGGAGCAGCTGCAAGCCAGAAGCTGCAAGCGGCAAGCTCAAGCTGATCCGCGTCAATACGGCCATGCCTTCGACTTGCAGCTTGCAGCGTGTCGCTTACTGCTGGTTCTCCTGCTCGGTGAACAGATCGCTGAACAGCATGCTCGACAGGTAACGCTCGCCCGAATCCGGCAGGATCACCACGATGGTCTTGCCCTGCATCTCCGGTTTCTCGGCCAGGCGCACCGCCGCTGCCATCGCGGCGCCGCAAGAGATGCCGCAGAGGATGCCCTCCTCCTGCATCAGGCGGATGGCCATGGCCTTGGACTCTTCCTCGGTCACCGTCTCGACCTGGTCGACGATCGACAGGTCGAGGTTCTTCGGCACGAAGCCGGCGCCGATACCCTGGATCTTGTGCGGGGTGGGCTTGAGCTCCTCGCCGGCCAGGGTCTGGCTGATCAGTGGCGAGTTCACCGGTTCCACCGCCACCGACAGGATCGCCTTGCCCTGGGTGTGCTTGATGTAGCGCGACACGCCGGTGATGGTGCCACCGGTGCCGACGCCGGCAACCAGCACGTCGACCGCGCCATCGGTGTCGTTCCAGATTTCCGGGCCGGTGGTCTTTTCGTGGATGGCCGGGTTGGCCGGGTTGTCGAACTGGCCCGGCAGGAAGTGCTGCGCAGGGTCGGAGGCGACGATCTCATTGGCCTTCTCGATGGCACCCTTCATGCCCTTGGCCTTGTCGGTCAGCACTAGCTCGGCGCCCAGCGCTTTGAGCACCTTGCGCCGTTCCAGGCTCATCGAGTCGGGCATGGTCAGCACCAGCTTGTAGCCACGGGCGGCGGCGACGAAGGCCAGGCCGATGCCGGTATTGCCCGAGGTGGGCTCGACGATGGTCATGCCCGGCTTGAGTTTGCCGCTGCTCTCGGCGTCCCAGATCATGTTCGCGCCGATCCGGCACTTCACCGAGTAGCCAGGGTTGCGCCCTTCGGTCTTGGCCAGGATGGTCACGCCACGCGGGGCAATGCGGTTGATCTGCACCAGCGGCGTGTTGCCGATGGAATGGGCGTTGTCGGCGTAGATACGGCTCATGGCGGCGGTCCTTGAACAGGAAAAAAGTGCAGGGAAAACCCTGAGGGTAAGCCTGCAATCGGTGAGCGTAAAGCCCGTTCGAACTCGACGAAACGCCCTGCGGTCAACCGCACATGCTGCCGTGGAGAAACCCGATGAAAGCGCGCTACCGCTGGCCACTGGTCGGCTTCGCCAGCCTGGTCGCACTGCTGGTGGCCCTGCACCTGGCCTTGCCTTACCTGGTGCGTGACTACCTCAACGACAAGCTGGCCGACATGGGCGACTACCGCGGCGAGGTCCGCGACGTCGACTTGGCGTGGTGGCGTGGCGCCTACCAGATCAATGGCCTGAAGATCGTCAAGGTCAGCGGCAAGGTGCCGGTGCCGCTGCTCGAAGCGCCGCTGATCGACCTGTCGGTGAGCTGGCACTCGCTGTGGTACGACCGCGCCGTGGTCGCCGAAGTGACCTTCGTACGCCCCGAACTCAATTTCGTCGACGGCGGCAACAAACAGAACTCTCAGACCGGCCAAGGCACCGACTGGCGCCAGCAACTGGAAAAACTGCTGCCGATCACCCTGAACGACGTGCGCATCGAACAAGGCACCCTCACCTTCCGCAACTTCAATTCCAGCCCGCCGGTGGACCTCAAGGCCACCCAACTGGACGCAAGCATCCGCAACCTGACCAACGTGCGCGACGAAAAGGGCCGGCGCGATGCCCGCTTCGACGGGACAGCGCTGCTGCTGGGCGATGCAAAGGTGGAAAGCCGCGCCACCTTCGACCCCTTCAGCGACTTCGACGACTTCCAGTTCCGCCTGCGCGCCACCGGCATCGAACTGCGCCGGCTGAACGACTTCGCCAGTGCCTACGGCAAGTTCGACTTCAATGCCGGACATGGCGACGTGGTGATCGAGGCCGAGGCCGAGAACGGCCGGCTCAAGGGCTACATCAAGCCGCTGTTGCGCGATGTCGATGTATTTAATTGGCAGCAGGACGTGGAAGACAAGGACAAAGGCTTTTTGCGCTCGATATGGGAAGCCGTCGTGGGTGCTACGGAGACCGTGCTCAAGAACCAGCCGAAAAACCAGTTCGCCACCCGCGTGGAACTCAGCGGCAGCGTGCATCAACAGGACATCAGCGCCTTCGAGGCGTTCCTGCAGATCCTGCGCAACGGCTTCATCCAGGCGTTCAATGCACGCTACGAGCAGCCCGCGCCCAAATCCGACTGAGCCTTGGGTGACGGACCATTCAGGGACTGAATACCCGGTCTGCGTTTTCACGCGTCGGGCGTGGCGTTATAGTCGCTGACACATCAGTAAACATGTATTGCCTGGGCCGGCCCTATCGCCGGCAAGCCGGCTCCTAGGGGGCGGCTTTGCCCGCAATGACGCCAGCCAGCCACCCAGAGGATCGGTTAATGAAGTTCGAAGGCACCCGCGACTACGTCGCCACAGACGACCTTAAGCTGGCGGTCAACGCGGCCATCACCCTGGAGCGTCCGCTGCTGGTCAAGGGCGAGCCGGGCACCGGCAAGACCATGCTCGCCGAGCAACTGGCCGCCTCTTTCGGCGCGCGCCTGATCACCTGGCACATCAAATCGACCACCAAGGCTCACCAGGGCCTGTATGAATACGACGCGGTCAGCCGCCTGCGCGACTCGCAATTGGGCGTGGACAAAGTCCACGACGTACGCAACTACCTGAAGAAAGGCAAGCTGTGGGAGGCCTTCGAGGCCGACGAGCGGGTAATCCTGCTGATCGACGAGATCGACAAGGCCGACATCGAATTCCCCAACGACCTGTTGCAGGAACTCGACAAGATGGAGTTCTACGTCTACGAAATCGACGAGACCATCAAGGCCAAGCAGCGCCCGATCATCATCATCACCTCCAACAACGAAAAGGAGCTGCCTGACGCCTTCCTGCGCCGCTGCTTCTTCCACTACATCGCCTTCCCCGACCGCGACACCCTGCAACGCATCGTCGACGTGCATTACCCGAATATCAGCCAGTCGCTGGTCAGCGAAGCGCTGGACGTGTTCTTCGACGTGCGCAAGGTGCCAGGCCTGAAGAAAAAGCCCTCCACCTCCGAGCTGGTCGACTGGCTCAAGCTGCTGATGGCCGACAACATCGGCGAGGCGGTGCTGCGCGAGCGCGACCCGACCAAGGCCATCCCACCGCTGGCTGGGGCCCTGGTGAAGAACGAACAGGACGTGACGCTGCTCGAGCGCCTGGCCTTCATGAGCCGGCGCGGCAACCGCTGACGGGAGCCGGGCCATGCTGCTCAACCTGTTCAATGAAATGCGCGCGGCCAAGGTGCCGGTCTCGGTGCGCGAACTGCTCGACTTGCACCATGCCTTGCAAAAAGGTGTGGTGTTTGCCGACATGGACGCCTTCTACTACCTGGCCCGCGCTATCCTGGTGAAGGACGAACGGCACTTCGACAAGTTCGACCGCGCCTTCGCCGCCTACTTCAAGGGCCTGGAAAACCTCGACCGGCATATCGAGGCGTTGATCCCCGACGAGTGGCTGCGCAAGGAGTTCGAGCGCTCGCTCACCGACGAGGAACGGGCGCAGATCCAGTCCCTGGGCGGGCTGGACAAGCTGATCGAGGAGTTCAAGAAGCGCCTCGAGGAACAGAAGGAACGCCACGCCGGCGGCAACAAATGGATCGGCACCGGTGGCACCAGCCCGTTCGGCTCGGGCGGCTTCAACCCCGAGGGCATCCGCGTCGGCGAGGCCGGCAAGCGCCAGGGCAAGGCGGTGAAGGTCTGGGACCAACGCGAATACAAGAACCTCGACGACCAGGTCGAGCTGGGCACACGCAACATCAAGCTGGCCCTGCGCCGGCTGCGCAAGTTCGCCCGCGAAGGCGCCGCCGAAGAGCTGGACATCGACGGAACCATCGACCACACCGCCCGTGACGCCGGCCTGCTGAACATCCAGATGCGCCCCGAACGACGCAACACGGTAAAGCTGCTGTTGCTGTTCGACATCGGCGGCTCGATGGATGCCCACATCAAGGTGTGCGAGGAACTGTTCTCGGCCTGCAAGACCGAGTTCAAGCACCTGGAGTACTACTACTTCCACAACTTCGTCTACGAGTCGGTGTGGAAGAACAACCTGCGCCGCACCTCGGAGCGCTTCTCCACCTTCGACCTGCTGCACAAGTACGGCGACGATTACAAAGTGATCTTCGTCGGCGACGCAGCCATGGCACCCTACGAGATCACCCAGCCGGGCGGCAGCGTCGAGCACTGGAACGAAGAGGCCGGGTACGTGTGGATGCAGCGCTTCATGGAGAAGTTCAGGAAGATCATCTGGATCAACCCGTATCCCAAGCAGGCCTGGGACTACACCGCCTCGACCCATCTGGTGCGGGACCTGATCGAGGACAAGATGTATCCGTTGACGTTGCAGGGGTTGGAAGACGGGATGCGGTACCTGTCAAAGTAAACTCCAAGAGGGGGGCTGCGCTTATCGATGAAGGCACTGCAGCCCCTCACTCATCTGAAACTCAAGAGCTTGTCGGATTTAAAGTCTGGTTGAAGTTACTAGCATACCAGTCATCGGCGGCGATAATTTCACCCTGCCTAAGGGACTCAATTCTCCGCGCCAAAATATTCTGGACTTTTTTACCGGCGTTCTTAGCGTTAACTGCATTTCCTGCCAATTCTGGAAGTTTTGGAGCCTGGCCAGGCTCATATTTTTGGCCAGCCGCCAGCCAACTCAAAACCTTTGCATCCACAGCTGCAATACCATGCGGTCCTTGCCACGTGAAACTGAATTGCCCTCCAGACTCAACAGCGGCATTGCCACTCACCACCAAATTAAATGCATTTTTCGTCACGGCAACCAGAACATTTCGCGCCTGATAAGAATAAGCACCGATCAAAGAATCAAAATTGCCAATGCCCACCTGTTCTACGACCGCCCCGACATTACCTCGCTTAAATTCTCGCTTCAGTCCGTAGGGATCCACATCTTCAGCCATACCCAGGTTTCTGAACGGAGTTAACGCCCCCGCATCAAAAACTTTTCTTTGCATTTTTGAATTGACTGCATGAGCCAATTTTGGCGGTAAACCCAATCGACCGGACGGGTCGACGTTATTTATCGGATCACCATTGCAATAGGTGTAAGCATTGATGCCCCCTTTGCCGAATGGGCTCATCGCATCTGCAGACAAAAACCGCAACAAGGAAGGACTGTACAAACGGTAACCTTTACCCAACAGATAACCATCGACACCGGCGTCCCAGTACTCTCCATTAAAGGCAAGAGCAACTGCCTTCCCCGCATTTGCGCAGTAGCCATAGGCACTGTATGCAGGCTGCATGGCAGCGGGCTGGCCAGCCATTATCGAATCGGCCCTGTCGACAGCTAACAGTTCAATCTGGCATTGGGCAGTCATTGGCGCCCCCGCTCCGACCACAAATGAGTAGTACGGGTAAATACTGACAAGAGGCACCGAGTGCTGCAACTGACAAAACTACCAGATGGCTGCAAGTAAACCGCGCAGTTTTATACTCAACGACTACTGCCAGCGCTCGCTATAAGCTTTCACCTCGATCCACGCCTGCTCCTGTACCACCGCCCGAAACCGTATCGCAGTCCCCGGCATGCACTGCGCCAGTTGCGCCAGAGCCAGCGGCGTCAACGCCCCCAGCCGTGGATACCCACCGATGGTCTGCCGGTCGTTAAGCAGTACGATCGGCTGCCCGTCCGGCGGCACCTGCACGGCGCCGAGCGGGATTCCCTCGGAGATCATCGGCGCGCCCTGGTAAACCAGTTGCGGCCCGAGCAGGCGAATGCCCATGCGGTCGGCACGGCTGTCCAGCGTCCAGTCACGGTTGAACGCCTCGAACAGGCTGGTGCCGCTGAAATCGCCTATCTGCGCCCCCATCACCAGGTCCAGCACAGGCTTGTCCGCATACACCGGCCGCAATGCTTCAGGCACGTGAGAGCGGCGGTTCGGCGCCCCGACTTGCCCCGCGATGGCTCCGGCAGCATGCAGTACCTCCCCTTTCAGCAACGCCCGGCCCTGGCCATCAACCCCGCCCAGCTCTTCCCGAACCACCGTGGCACAACTCCCCAGCACCGACTCGCCCACGAACCCGCCCGGCACCGCCAGATAAGCACGTACCCCTTGGCGAGGCTGACGCAGCGTCAGCTGCTGGCCTTTGCCGAGGTTGAAGCTGGTCCAGGGCGCCACAGCCTGCCCGTCGACCTGCGCATCCAGGTCGGCCCCGGCCAACGCCAGCATGCAATCTTCCTCGGCAACCACACTGAAGCCTCCGAGGGCGATTTCCACCACTGCGCTGTCCAGGGTATTGCCCAGCAACCAGTTGGCCCAGCGCATCGCCACCCAATCCAGCGCGCCGCCCTGGGTCACCCCCAGATGCCGCACGCCGAAGCGCCCACCATCCTGCAATTGGCACAGCGCGGTGCTGGCCTCGATCCTCAACTGGCTCATACCTGGGCCTCCAGCGGGCTGTCGTCGCCGCCCAGGTTGATGAACTCGGCGTGCCCGACCGCCACGAAACGGACCCGGTCGCCTGGCTGCAACAGGCTATAGCCCTCGCGCTCGCGGTCGAACAGGCGCACCGGCGTCCGTCCGATCAGGTTCCAGCCGCCCGGCGACACCGCCGGATACGCGGCGGTCTGGCGTTCGGCAATGCCGACGCTGCCCGCTGCCACACGCTTGCGCGGGGTACTCAGGCGCGGTGTGGCCAGGCGCTCGTCGACCAGGCCCATGAAGCCGAAGCCCGGTGCGAACCCCAGCGCGAACACCGGGTAATCACGGCCACTATGCACGTCGATCACCTCGGCCTCGCTCAGCCCGCTTCGCGCAGCCAGCACCGGCAACTCGGGGCCGACGCTGACGTGGTACCACACTGGGATCTCGTGCCGGCGCCCGGCCTGTCCGGCATCCGGCCGCAGGCCCTCCAGTGCGTGCAGGATGCGCCGGCGCGCTTCGCCCGGCGCCAGGTCGAACTGCATCATCAGCGTGGTGTAGGACGGCACCAGGTCGATCAACTGTTGGCCGAAAGCTTCCCGCAAGCGCTGGCTGGCGGCGAGAATCCACGGCATGTTGCCTTCATCGATGGCATCGAACAGCCGCACCATCAGGCTGTCGACGGCCACCACTTCGATACGTGGGGTCATGCCTGCTCCAGCGCGTCGAGTGCCTGGCGAATCTGGCGTACCGCGGCCACGGAGCCATCGTTGTCGCCATGCACGCACAAGGTGCTGGCGTTCAACCGCACCTCGCTGCCATCGTCGGCCACCAGGGCCTCGCCCTTGGCCAGGCGCAAGGCCTGCTCGACCACCAGCGCCGGATCATGGTGTACCGCGTTCGGCAAGCGCCGCGACATCAGGTGCCCGCTGGCGGTGTAGCCACGGTCGGCGAAGGCTTCAAACCACAACGGCACGCCGATCTCGTCGCCCAGGGCCTGGGCGGCGCTGTCGTCGGCGGTGGCCATGAGCATCAACGGCAGGCCGCTGTCGAATGCCGCCACGGCCTCGAGCACGGTGCGCAGGATGGCCGGGTTGGCCATCATGTCGTTGTACAGCGCGCCATGGGGCTTGACGTAGGCCACCCGGCCACCGAGCACTTTGCAGATGCCGTCCAGGGCGCCGATCTGGTAGTGCAGCAGGTCGCGGATCTCGTCGCTGCTGCAGGCCATGGAGCGGCGGCCGAAGCCTGCCAGGTCCGGGTAGGCCGGGTGCGCGCCGATGGCCACCCGGTGCTCCAGGGCCAGGGCCACGGTGCGGCGCATGGTGCCGGGGTCGCCGGCGTGGTAGCCGCAGGCGATGTTGGCGCAGTCGATGAACGGCATGACCTTGGCATCCTGGCCCATGCGCCAGTTGCCGAAGCTCTCGCCCATGTCGCAATTGAGTAGCAGGCGTTTCACCTGGCGGACCTCCGTATCAATGTTCATGGTGCCTACCTTAGCGCGCCTGGAGCGCTTTGCCGCGGGTTTCCGGCAGGCTCAGCGCGGCCAGGATCACCACACCGTAGGACACCGCGGCGAAGGCGCCAATCCCCAGGCCCAACGGCACTTTCTCGCCGAGCAGGCCGATCAGCAGCGGGAACATGGCCGCGATGACCTTGCCGATGTTGTAGCAGAAGCCCTGCCCCGAGCCACGGATACGGGTGGGGAACAGCTCGGTGAGGAACGAACCCATGCCGCTGAAGATGCCCGAGGCGAAGAAGCCCAGCGGGAAGCCCAGCCACAGCATCACGTTGTCGCTGACCGGCATCTGCGTGTAGAGCAGGACGATGACGAACGAGCCCACGGCGAACAGGATGAAGTTCTTCCGCCGCCCCAGCAGGTCGCAGAGGTAGGCACTGACCACATAGCCGATGTAGGAGCCGACGATGACCATCGCCAGGTAGCCGCCGGTACCGAGCACGCTCAGGCCGCGCTCGTTCTTGAGGAAGGTAGGCAGCCACGAGGTGATGGCGTAGTAGCCGCCCAGGGCACCAGTAGTCAGCAGCGAGGCGCGGATCGTGGTCCAGAGCATGCCGGGGGCGAAGATCTCGTAGAAATGCGAGGGTGCGGCAACCGTCTCGGCGGCCTTGGCCTCGCGGTAGACCTCCGGGTCCTTGACCAGGCGCCGCACGAAGATCACGAAGATCGCTGGCAGCAACCCGAGCAGAAACAGCGCGCGCCAGGCCTGCTCGGCCGGTAGCCAGGAGAACAGCAAGGCATAGAGGATCGCCGTCAGCCCCCAGCCGATGGCCCAGCCCGACTGCACCATGCCCACCGCCTTGCCGCGGTCCTGGGCACGGATCACCTCGCCGATCAGTACCGCGCCGGCGGTCCATTCGCCGCCGAAGCCGAAGCCCATCAGGGTACGGGCGATCAACAGCTGCTCATAGCTCTGGGCGAAACCGCAGAGGAAGGTGAAAAATGCGAACCACAGCACCGTCAGTTGCAAAGTGCGCACCCGCCCGATGCGGTCGGAGAGGATACCGGCGATCCAGCCGCCCAGGGCCGAGGCGATCAGCGTGCTGGTATGGATCAGCCCGGCTTCGGCGGTGCTGATGCCCCACAGCATGATCAGTGTGGGGATGACGAAGCTCAGCATCTGGGTGTCCATGCCGTCCAGGCCGTAGCCGATCTTGCAGCTCCAGAAGGTGCGTCGTTGCTGGGAATCGATGTCGCGGTACCAGGCGAAAGGGCCGCTCGAGGTTCGGGCGGGGGCCTGCTGCTGCACGCCGGTCGGGTTCATGGTTGCCTCGGCTTGTTGGTATTGTTCTATGGGCGACGTCGGACGTCGCGGCCTGGGCACCATGTTCAGAGGCCGCGCCCGGCACGTCCAACGAGAAAATCCGCCGGTCTGGAACAAGAAAAACTGATCATGAACCTCCGTTTCCTCGAAACCTTCGTCTGGGTCGCCCGGCTCAAGAGCTTCCGCCTCACCGCCGAGAAGCTGTTCACCACCCAGGCCTCGGTGTCCAGCCGCATCGCCGCGCTGGAGGCCGACCTGGGCGTGAAACTGCTGTTGCGCGATTCGCGCGGGGTCAGCCTGACACCCGAGGGCGCCAAAGTGCTGGAATATGCCGAACGCATGCTCGACACCGCCAAAGCCATGAAGCAGTCGCTGGACAGCGACCGGACCAAGACCGGGCGCATTCGCCTGGGGGTCATGGATACGGTCATCCACACCTGGATGAGCGCGCTGGTGGCGGAGCTGGGCGAGCGCTATCCGCAGGTGGAGATCGAGCTGGTGGCCGATACCGCGCTGAACCTGCGCGAGCAGTTGCAGAAGGGTTTTCTCGAGGTGATCCTGCAGACCGACCTGCTGCGTGAACAGTCGATCCGCAGCCAGGACCTGGCGCGCTACCCGATGGGCTGGATCGTCGCGGCAGGCTCCCCGCACCACCGCACCTACGCCTCGCTGACGGAGCTGGCCCGCGAGCGCATCGTCACCTTCTCGAAGAATTCACGACCGCACCAGGAGGTGCTCGGCCTGCTGCAGGCCGCCGGGGCCGACGCGCCACGCCTGAACTGCGTGAACTCGGTGGCGGCGATCACCCGCCTGCTGCGCGATGGTTTCGGCATCGGCGCGCTGCCACCGGCGCTGGTCGATGGCGAACTGAACAGGGGCGAGTTGGTGTTGCTGGAAGGCTTGCAGCCACCGCCAAGCCTGGAGCTGGTGGTGGCCTGGCAGACCGGCGTGGCGCTGGTGGACGAGGTGGTAGGCGTGTGCCGACAGGTGCTGGAGCGCTATGCGCGGGATGTGGGCGGGCAGCGGATTGTGTTGGTCTGAGCAACTCTGCCGCAGGGCCGGAAAAACTAGCGCCAGCTTTCCTTCACCACCTTGCGCCGCCCACCGAGGATCACCCAGCCAATCACCAGCAACAGGCTCTCGACCACGAACGCCAGCACAAACCCGCTGCCGATCCCCCAGCCGATAGCCTCGGGCACCAGCAGGATCTGGTAGCTGTAGCCCTTGAGCGTCTCTTCGCGCAGCGTCGGCTCCGGCTGCACCAGCACATGCCAGGTACGGCTCACCCACGAGCCTTGCAGGGCCTGCCATTCATGCTCCAGCGCCTGGTTGCGGATCAGCAGGCTTTCGATGCTGTTGGCATCGCTGTTGAACACCGGATCGTCGCTGCCGCGGTAATGCCGCACCAGCGCCTGCAGGTCGCCGTTGAAAAAGCGCTGCGCGGTCTGGCGGAAGCCGTCCAGGGCCTGGCGCGACTCGAGCAGGTGCGCCTCGACGCGCTGGCTGTAGTCCTTGACCAGCCCCGGCACCTGGAGACCGGCCAGCAGGCCGAAGGTGAACAACAGCAAACGCAGGTAACTTCTGAACATGGAGCGTCCTTAGCTCTGGCCGTGGGCGACGCACTCGCCGTGGCGCCACAGCCCCCACTGACCCGGCTCGTAGCGGTTCCAGGTCTCGTTCTCGGTCAGGGCCTCGGTGGCGATCACCGTGACCACGTCGTTGGGGGTGGTTTGCGTGTGGAAGTCGACGATCAGGTCGACATCCTTCAGCCGCGCCGCGCCGAACGGCGCGCGACGGGTGATGTGCACCAGTTTGGTCGAGCAGAAGCAGAACAGCCAGTCGCCGTCGCTGAGCAGGCAGTTGAACACGCCCTTGCCGCGGTACTCGGCGCAAGCCTCGACCAGCACCGGCAGCAGCTGCTCGGCTTCCACCGGCTCGGGGAAGGCCTCGCGAATTCGATTGAGCAGGTCGCAGAAGGCGGCCTCGCTGTCGGTATCGCCGATAGGTCGGTAGAACGTGCGCTGGCCGGCGAAGTCACCCAGCTGGCCGTTGTGCGCGAAGCACCAGTTGCGGCCCCACAGCTCGCGCACGAACGGGTGGGTGTTGGACAGGCAGACCTTGCCGACGTTGGCCTGGCGGATATGGCCGATGACCACTTCGCTCTTGATCGGGTAGCGCTGCACCAGGTTGGCCACTTCCGACTCGCTGCTCGCCGCCGGGTCTTGGAACAAACGCAGGCCGCGCCCTTCATAGAAGCCGATGCCCCAGCCATCGCGGTGCGGGCCGGTGCGCCCGCCGCGCTGCATCAGGCCGGTGAAGCTGAAGACGATATCGGTGGGGACGTTGGCGCTCATGCCCAGCAGTTCGCACATGTTCGCGGCTCCTGGCTTACAGACGGGGTTCGACGCGGCCCTGCCCGGGGCCGGAGCGGCGCACGGGGGCCGGTGGCGGATCGTCGCGGTAGCGGTCGTGACGATTGGCGGCCAGGGACGCATCGGCCACGACCTCCTCCTCTTCCTTGGCCTGGCGCTGGGCGGCGGCCTCGCGCTGGGCGCGGCGTTCGCGGGCACGCTTTTCCAGCGGCCAGCGGATCAGCACGAAGACGAAGTACAGGGCAAAGGCGATCATCCCGTACATGGCAAGGTCCGAGGCTGCGCGCCAGGCGTTGTTGCCGACCTTGAAGGCGAGGTCCAGCGCGGTGATGGCGATGGCCGGGGCGAAGCTTTCCTTGACCGGGTCGACGATGGTCGGGGCGAACAGCAGCACGGCGATGATCACCCGCAGCGGCTCGCGCAGCCAGCGCCACATCCAGCTGGTCAGCTTGAAGCCCACCAGCAGGCAGCCCAGGGCGGCAACGGCGTACAGGCCCCAGGCCAGCGTATAGTCGTGTTCGGTCATGGTGTTGGTGCAAGCCAGGCAAAGAGACGCCTATGATAAACACTTTTACCGGCGCAGGCTGCCCCCGCACCGCATGCGACCCGCAGTGGCCCCTCGCGAGGGGCCCATCATCGATGAGATCACCCATGCCCCTGACCCTTCCCGCCCCTATCGCCCATCAAGCCGACGGCAACGACCCCTACGCCTGGCTGCAGGACCGCGACACGCCCGAGGTGCTGGCCTACCTGGCCGAGGAAAACGCCTACCAGGAAGCCTGCCTGGCCGGCCAGGCGCCGCTGCGCGAGCAACTGTTCGAAGAGATCAAGAGCCGCATCCTCGAGACCGACCTGTCGCTGCCCTCGCCCTGGGGTCCGTACCTCTACTACACCCGCACCACCGCCGGCGACGAGTACCCGCGCCACTACCGCTGCCCGCGCCCGGCCGACGACAGCAATACGGTCGATGAAAGCCGCGAGGAACTGCTGCTCGACCCCAATGCGCTGGCGAACGGCGGTTTCCTCTCCCTCGGCGCCTTCAGCATCAGCCCCGACCATCGCCTGCTGGCCTACAGCCTGGATACCAGCGGCGACGAGGTCTACACCCTGTACGTCAAGGACCTGGCCAGCGGCGCGCTGAGCGCCCTGCCCTTCGACGACTGCGACGGCAGCATGACCTGGGCCAACGACAGCCAGACGCTGTTCTTCGCCGAGCTGGACGACACCCACCGCCCCTGGCGCCTGCGCCGCCACACCCTGGGCGAGGCCGCGGCCACCAGCGTATTCGAAGAACCCGACGGACGTTTCTTCCTGCACTGCTACCGCGCCAGCTCCGAACGCCAACTGGTGCTGCTGCTCAACAGCAAGACCACCAGCGAAGCCTGGGTGCTCGATGCGGCCACGCCGCATGCCGACTTCACCTGCCTGGCGCCACGGGTCGAAGGCCATGAGTACTTCCCCGACCATGGCCAGCTCGACGGTCAATGGCGCTGGTTCATCCGCAGCAACCAGGACGGTATCAACTTCGCCCTGTTCCATGCGCCGGCAGACAGCGTGCCGGCCCGCGCGCAATGGCAGGTGCTGGTGCCGCACCGCGACGACATCATGCTCGAAGGCGTCAGCCTCAATGCCTCGGCGCTGTCCCTGAGCCTGCGCGAAGGCGGCCTGCCAATCATCGAAGTGCGCCCGCAAGGCCTGCCGGCCTACCGCGTCGAACTGCCGGACGCCGCCTACAGCCTCTACGTGCAGGACAGCCTGGAATTCGCCAGCACGCGCATCCGCCTGCGCTACGAAGCCCTCAACCGTCCGGCCCAGGTGCGCCAGCTGGAGCTGGCCACAGGCGCCCAGCAGGTACTCAAGCAGACCCCGGTGCTTGGCGCCTTCGACGCCGACGACTACATCAGCCAGCGCCTGTGGGCGGTGGCCAAGGACGGCACCCGGGTACCGATCAGCCTGGTGCGCCGTCGCGCCGACGACGGCAAGACGGTGCCGCTCTACCTCTACGGCTATGGTGCCTACGGCGAAAGCCTCGACCCGTGGTTCTCCCATGCCCGCCTGAGCCTGCTGGAGCGTGGCGTGGCCTTCGCCATCGCCCATGTGCGCGGTGGCGGCGAGCTGGGTGAAGCCTGGTACCGGGCCGGCAAGCAGGAACACAAGCACAACAGCTTCGACGACTTCATCGCCTGCGCCGAACACCTGGTCGCCGAAGGCGTGACCAGCAGCGAACGCCTGGCCATCAGTGGCGGCAGTGCCGGCGGCCTGCTGATGGGCGCGGTGCTCAACCTGCGCCCCGAGCTGTTCCGCTGCGCCATCGCCGAAGTGCCGTTCGTCGATGTGCTCAACACCATGCTCGACCCCGAACTGCCGCTGACCGTCACCGAGTACGACGAATGGGGCAACCCACAAGACCCCGAGGTGTATGCGCGGATCAAGGCCTACGCGCCGTACGAGAACGTCAGGGCCCAGGCCTACCCGGCCATGCTGGTGATCGCCGGCTACAACGACAGCCGAGTGCAGTACTGGGAGGCGGCCAAGTGGGTGGCGCGCCTGCGCACGCGCAAGACCGACGCCAACCTGCTGCTGCTCAAGACCGAGATGGGCGCCGGCCACGGCGGCATGAGCGGCCGCTACCAGGGGCTGCGCGACGTGGCGTTGGAGTATGCGTTCGTGCTCAATGAGCTGGGCGTGGCGTAAACCGACACCCGGAACATTCGCGCTCTGGCCGTGACGCTTTCACGACGCCCGGTACAGCAGATGTCAGTCACGTCTAGGCGGCGGCTTTGGCGGATCCTGGTTCAACCCCGGCAACGGTTGGTCCTTCGGCGGCCCCGGCACCGGCATGGGCGGCAGCAGCGGCGCGCCGGGCCGGTTGGCGCCGGCCTTGGGCGGCGTGCTCGGGGTGATCTGCGGGTAGGGCGTCGGCGTCGGCGTCCCCGGTGCCCCCGGGACGGTCGTGAGCGGCCGCTGCTGACCCGCAGCGTCGGCCAACGGCACTGTGCCAAGCAACAATGCGGCGAGGATCGCATGCAACATCTGCAGCCTCCTGTCAGAAACCTTCCTACAGGCTATGCCCAATGGCGCATTTTTGCCTGTCCGCCCGCCCGACTGGCGCGCTAGACTCAAGGACATAACCGTCATTGCCCTGATTAGAAAAAAGGTAACACCATGAGTTCCACCTCCGACGCCACCGCCCGCCTCGACCGTATCCTCGCCGACGCCAAGCGCGACAAGGAAATGGGCTATCGCGACAAGGCGCTGAAAATGTACCCCCATGTCTGCGGCCGCTGCACCCGCGAGTTCTCCGGCAAACGCCTGTCGGAGCTGACTGTGCATCACCGCGACCACAACCACGACAACAACCCCCAGGACGGCTCCAACTGGGAACTGCTGTGCCTGTACTGCCACGACAACGAGCACGCCCGCTACACCGACCAGCAGTATTTCAGCGAAGGTTCGCTGAGCACGCCGAAAGTCGCCGTGGCCACCCACAACCCGTTCGCCGGCCTGGCCGCGCTGATGAAGAAGGACTGACCGTCGATTCCCGCCCCCTCCGTGTCGGCAAGCCCGTATAATCGCGCTCTTTTTTTGCGAAGGGCCCCGACACGTGGCGAACAAACGGTACAGCTGCATCGGCCTGTTCAACCCCAAATCCGCCGAGAACGTCGGTTCGGTGATGCGCGCGGCGGGCTGCTATGGGGTCAATTCGGTGTTCTACACCGGCAAGCGCTATGAGCGCGCCCGGGATTTCGTCACCGATACCAAGCGCGTCCATTACGACATCCCGCTGATCGGCATCGACGACCTGCAGCACATCATCCCCCTGGGTTGCACGCCAGTGGCGGTGGAACTGGTGGACGGCGCGCGCCCCCTGCCCGAATACACCCACCCGGACCGGGCGATCTACATCTTCGGGCCAGAGGATGGCTCGCTGAGCGAAGACGTGCGCGGTTGGTGCGAAGAGACCATCTACATCCCGACCCAGGGCTGCATGAACCTGGCGGCGACGGTGAATGTGGTGCTGTATGACCGCATGGCCAAGGGGTTGAATACGCGGTCGGGGCCCAAGTTCAAGTAACGCCGGAATGAACGCCTGGGGCATGCATTTCGAAATATCATGCCCATAGGCGCCGCTGACGCGGCGCATCGCCGGCAAGCCGGCTCCCACACTGTCCGAGTTGGCCAGATGTCATGCGTAGTACCTGTGGGAGCCGGCTTGCCGGCGATAAGGCCAATCCTGCTGTCGCTTACGTAGCGTTGATCCAGATGGTCTTCAGCTCGGTGTACTGGTCATGCGCCCACTGCGATTTGTCGCGCCCACCAAACCCGGACTCCTTGTAGCCTCCGAATGGCGTTGAAGCATCGCCCTCGCCGAAGCAGTTCACCGTCACCACCCCGGCGCGGATCTCCCGCGACAGGCGCAAGGCATTGCGCAGGCTGCCGGTATAGGCCGACGCGGCCAGGCCGTAGACCGTATCGTTGGCCAGCTCGATGGCTTCGTCGATGGTCGTGAAACTGGTCACGCTGAGCACCGGCCCGAAGATCTCCTCGACGAACAGGCGGCTGTCCCGTGCCACGCCGTCGACGATGGTCGGTTGCACGTACACACCTTCTTGCGTCTCGCCTCCCTGCACCACCTTGAGCGAATGCTCGGCGGCGTACTCCAGGTATGAACGCACCTTGTCGAAGTGGGCTTTGCTGACCATCGCGCCCAGGCGGTTTTCCGGGTCGAGCGGATCACCCAGCTGCCAGTCCTTCAGATGCTTGGCCATGAGGCCGAGCAACTCGTCCTTCACATCCTCATGCACGATCAGCCGCGACGACGCCGAGCAGTTCTCGCCCATGTTCCAGAACGCCCCGGCAGTGACGAACTGCGCAACCTCGTCCAGGTCTTCGCAGTCGTTCATCACCACCGCCGGGTTCTTGCCCCCCAACTCCAGCACGATGCGCTTGAGGTTGGACTCGGCGGCATACTTGAGGAACAGCCGGCCGGTGTCGGTGGAACCGGTGAAGCTGACCATCGGGATATCCATGTGGCGGCCGATGGCCTCGCCCACCTCACGGCCACCGCCCGGCACCAGGTTGAACACGCCAGCCGGAATGCCGGCCTGGTGCGCCAGTTCGGCCACGCGCAGCGCGCTGAGGGTGGTTTCCTTGGCCGGCTTGACCACGATCGAACACCCGGCGGCCAGCGACGGAGCGATCTTCCAGGCCAGCATCAGCAGCGGGAAGTTCCACGGCAGCACCAGGCCGACCACGCCGATGGCCTCGCGGACCACCAGGGTCACCGCAGCGTTGCCGGTGGGCGCGGTGTTGTCATAGAGCTTGTCGATCAGCTCGGCGTGCCAGCGGATCGTGTGGATGGTTTCCGGCACATCGACGTTCTGGCACTCGCTTACCGGCTTGCCGCTGTCCAGGCTTTCCAGTACCGCCAGTTCGTGGGCATTGTCCTCGAGCAACTGGGCAAACTTCAGCAGCACCTGCTTGCGCTCGCCCGGCTGGCGCTTCGACCAGGTACCGGCCTCGAACACACGCTTGGCAGCCGCCACCGCGAGGTCCACATCCTGCACGTCGCAGGCGGCCACTTCGGCCAGCAACTGGCCGGTGGCCGGGTTGCTGGTGACGAAGGTATTACCCGCGACGGCATCGCGGAACTCGCCGTCGATGAACGCCTGGGTACGCGGTTGCAGTTTCGCGGCGATGGCCGCGTATTCGGCCTTGCTGAGCAATTCAGCCATGTTCAGGCACCTCCTGTGATCTGCGCGACATTGCGCTTGAGTTCGCCGACCACCCGCTCGAGTGCCTGCTTTTCGGCCCCGTCGAGGTCCTGCAAAGGCTTGCGTACGCCACCGCTGCGCAAACCGTCGAGGGCACAGCCATACTTGATCGACTGGACGAACTTGCCCCCTTCAAGGAAGTCCATCAGCGGCATCATCGCCGCCATGATGCGCCGCGCCTTGTCGAAGTCTTTCTCCAGCACGCACGCCTCATAGAGCGCCACATGCTCGCGGGGGATGAAGTTGGAGCCGGCGCAGACCCAACTTTTCGCGCCCCAGGCAAAGAACTCCAGGGCCTGGTCGTCCCAACCGCAGGACAGCTGGATGTGCGGGCGTCGAATGGCCAGGCGGTGCAATTGGGCCATGTCGCCGGAGCTTTCCTTGATGGCGACGATGTTCTGCACATCGGCCACCGCATCGAAGAACTCATCGCCCATGCTCACGCCCATGCGGCCGGGGTAGTTGTAGAGCATGATCGGCAGGCCGGCGGCGGCGTCCACCGCTTTTACATGCAGGGCGATTTCCTGCTGGGTCGGCAGCGCATAGGGCGGCGTGCCGACCAGCAGCGCATCGGCCTTGATCTCCTTGGCGTGCCTGGCGAAGGCCACGGCGTCCTCGGTGCGGATGCCGCCGGTGCCGACGATCAGCGGCAGGCGCCCGTTGAGTACATCCTTGGCCTGGGCCGCCAGCTCGATGCGCTCCTGGGTGGTATGGGCGTAGTACTCGCCGGTGGAGCCGCCGATGATCACACCGTGGATCTTCGCCTCGACCAGGTATTCGAGAACCTCGGCGAAGGCCGCCTTGTCGATCGAGCCGTCAGTGGCCAGGGGGGTGATTGCCGGGGTGTAGATGCCTTCGAATTTCACGATCAGGTACTCCATTGGACACAAGGTTTCAGGCCGCGTCGGGCAAGCCCGGCGCGGTGCAAGGGATCAATTGAGGGCGGCTGCCTGCTGCAGGTTGAGCGCTCGGGTCTCCGGGGCCAGCGCCCAGGCCACCAGCAAGCCGAGCAAAGTGACTGCGGCTGCCGCATACATGGTGAAGGCGATGCCATAGCCATCGAGCACCAGCGGCACCAGCCAGGTGCCGATCGCAGCGCCAACCCGCGACAGCGAGGTGCCGACGCCCACGGCGTTGGCGCGGATCTCGGTGGGGAACAGTTCGTTGGGGTAGACCAGTTGCAGCACCTGGGCGCCACCGATGAACAGCGCGTAGGCGCCGAACAGGCCGAGGATCAGCAGTTCGGAAGCGGCGTGGAACACACCCAGCCCCAGCAGCGCCAGCCCCGACCAGAAGAAGCTGTGGATCAGCATGCTGCGCCGGCCCATGCTGTTGATCAGCCGCGTGGCGACGATGCAGCCGACCACGAACAGCAAGGTGATCGCCACCGAGCCGAACGAGGCCCAGTCGCCCTTGAGGTTGAGCGCGCCAAGCACCTTCGGCGCGAAGGCGTACACGGCAAAGACCGGGATCACCGAGCAGGACCAGAACACCGCGACGAACATCATGCGTTTGCCATAGCCCGAATGCAGCAGGCTGAGGAACGACAGCTTCTTCTGCTCCGGTTCCTCGGGCAGGTTGCGCAGGGAGAAGGTGTCGCCGTAGACGCTCTTGATCACCGCCTCGGCTTCACTTGCGCGGCCCTTGCTCAGCAGCCAGCGCGGCGACTCCGGCGTCCCCAGACGGATCAGGAACAGCAGCGCGCCGATCAGCGCCGGGCTGGCCAGCACCAGGCGCCAGGCATCGTCGCCGCCCTGACGCAGGAGGAAGTCGCCGAGGATATAGGCGAAGGCCGCACCGGCGAACCAGAGAATAGTCAGGGTGGCCAGGCGCGGGCCGCGGTTCTTCCGTGGCAGGAACTCCACCAGCAGCGAAGTGGCCACGGGGTACTCGATGCCCACGGCGATACCGAGCGTGAAACGCAGCAGGAACAGCACCAGCGCCGACTCCACCCAGAACTGGCTGAGCGAGGCGAGGATGAACAAGGTGGGGCCGACGAAGAACACTCGTTTGCGCCCGAAACGGTCGGTCAGCCAGCCGCCGAGAAAACCGCCGAAGAAAATCCCGATCAACGCCGAAGCGGCGATCATGCCCTGCCAGAAACTGCTCAACGAAAGGCCCGCGGACATCTGCACCAGGGCCACGCCAATGATGCTCAGCACATAGCCATCGACGAACGAGCCACCGCCGGAGCGCACGGTGAGCAATTGATGAAAGCGATTAAGCGGTACGTCTTCGATTGATACATTGGTATTTGTCATTATTGTCTCCTGCCATCATCAAACGCAGGCCGTTTTCAGGGCGAGCGAACCCGCGAAACCGAAATTCAATTTCAGCTCCGAACGGTCGAAGTTGCACTTCGAACCCAAACAGCACGCAATAGAAACCGCAGGCCGGGCAATCAACGCCCAGCGAATATCAAGTTGTTAATAACGCTTTAAATCACATCAACTTTCTTGCCCGGCGCGGTATTGCCCCCACTTGAGATTAAGGTTAAGGCCCAACGACACCAGCGCGGCCGGTGGATTGGCGCAGGGGCCCGGCGCATTCAGCACGAAATCGATCAGTTCATTGCGTTCGCCCGCCAGCCAGTCGGCCAGCAACTTGCCGGTGGCCGTGCCGCGGGTCACGCCCAGGCCGTTGCAGCACAGGGCGCCATAGACATTGGGCGACAGTTCGCCGAAAAAGCCCGTGTGGTTGCGCGACATCGCCAGCGCGCCACCCCAGGTATGCTCGAACGGCAGGCCGGATACCATCGGGAAGCGCCGCTCGAAGGCATCGCGATGGCGCACGGCGAATCGCTCCAGGTACTTGCGGTTGGCCCGGCCATCGGGGTTGAAGCTGAAGCTGTTGCGGATCAGCAGGCGATTGTCCGGCGTGCGTCGCACGGTGGTGCCGAACGGATCGGCCGGGATCACCCCCCAGTATGGCTTGCCGCCCAGGCGCAGCTGTTCCTCGGGCGTCATCGGACGGGTCAGGCTGGCATAGGTGAACACCGGCAGCATGCGGCCCTTGAGGAATCCGAAGCTCATGCCGAAGGCATTGGTGGTGAGGATCAGCTTGTCGGTGGTGATCGAGCCGTTGGCGTGCCGCAGCACGGTCTTGGCGCCGTACTCGACCTCGGTAATCGGCGTGTGCTCGTACAGGGTGACATTGGCCGGCAGGCTGTCGGCCAGCCCCTTCACCAGCGCCGAAGGCTGCACCAGCGAAGTGCCCGGGGTGAACAGGGCCTTGCGGTAGAACGTGGTGCCGATGTGTTCGGGCAGCTCGCCTGCCTCGATCATCTGGTAGGGCTGGCCAAGCTTGTCCAGGCCCCGGCGGTAGGCATCGAGCACGGCGATGCCGCGTGGCTCGACGGCGGCCTGGTACTTGCCGCAGTGCTTCATCTGGCAGTCGATCTGGAAGCGCTCCACCAGCTCCTTGAGGAACGCCTGGCCACTGAGGTTGAGCTTGAGCGTCTTGCTCGCCACGCCGATGTCGCCGATGTAGTCGTCGGCACCGATGTCATGGGGCAGGTCGATGGCGAACCCGGCGTTGCGCCCGGACGAGCCGAAGCCGACCTCCTGGGCTTCCAGCAGCACGATCTGCTGCTCGGGAAAGTTCAGCGCCAGCTGCCGCGCGGCGGCAAGGCCGGTGAACCCGGCGCCGACGATGACCCAGCGCGCCGTGGTATGGCCGGCGTGCGGCGCCCGGGTGCGACGCCCCTTGCTCAGGTGGTACCAGCCGCAGGTACTGTCGTCGGCGGGCAACGAGGTGATCTTTGTCATTTCAGGAACCAGATATTGTTGTTAGGTCTGTTCCTCATCACGCCCGCCCTTTGCGGCCTCCTGCCGGGACAGTGGCGGGCGATGAGTGTCACGTCACAAGGCCAGTGCCACTTCCATTCCCTGGGGCGCCGCATATTCGGCCATGCGCCGACGGGATAGCTCGAAGTGCTCGCGCACCAGCTGCCCCGCGGTTTGTGGATCGCGGCGTTCGATCGCCTCGATCATCTGATCGTGTTGCATGCAGGCCAGCTCGAGGTCGCGCTGCATGTCGTCGGTGGTCGGGTGACGGTAGAAGATCTTGCCCAAGCGGGTGTGGTCGATCAGCAGGCGGCGCAGGCTGGGCAGTAGGTAGTCGTTGTGGGCGATCTTGCCGATTTCCAGGTGGAAAGCATCGTTGTAGAGCACGCGGTTTTCCACGTCCTTGCTCTCGATGGCCTGGCGGAACAGTGCCTGGATGGCCTTGAGCCCTTCGATCTCCGCCGCCGTGGCATGGGTGGCTGCCAGTTGCGTGGTGGCGATGTAGATCAGCGGCGCGGCCAGGAAGAAGCTGTGCAGCGAGTCGTGGTTCATCGCCGCCACCCGCGGGGCCCGGTTGGCCTCCAGCTCCACATAACCCTCGGCAGCCATCTGCCGCAGCAGCTCGCGAACCGGAGGCCGCGACAGGCCGAATTCGTCGCACAGCGCCAGCTCGTCGACCACCGCTCCCGGCGCCAGCTCCATGCTGAGGATGCGCCGGCGCAAGGCCTCGGCAAGGACGCCCTTGCGATCGATGGGCGCCTCGTCGGCGGACGGTTGGACATCAGCGTTGGCTTTCATGGCGGCCTTTTTGGTTGTCATATGCTTGTGTCTACAGTTTGTATAATGAATATAGAGCGCCGTTAGACAATGTGTCTACAGATTTTTTGATGAACGGTTCACATGAGGTGGGGCTTAGGGATTGCGGGGGTATTTGATCACATCCGGCTCCTGTGCAAGCCAGGCGTCTACGCGGCGAAGTACACGCCACCGTGGGCCGTTGCCGTTGCCGTTGCCGTTGCCGATGCCGATGCCGATGCCGATGCCGATGCCGATGCCGATGCCGATCAGGAGTCTAGCGCCCTACCCAGCTAGCGACAGCTGCGTCAGTCCAGGCGCCGCCCGTAACTTCGCGACTTCAGGAGACCTCCGTTCGGCCTCCTGAAGTCGCAATTTGTGTCGCCTGAACTATCGCGCACTTAGAAGCAAAAGCAAAAAACAACGGCAACGGCAACGGCAACGGCAAAAGCGAGATTTAGAGATTCTCCATAGTCGTTCAGCCACGGCGGATCTTTCATGTCACAGCTGATTAAATACGCTGAGCAAAAGTTTCATTAAAACCAACACGCTCGCCAACGACACCTGCAACCAATCGCCATAAACACCCCTGCTCAGAACAGTCTCGAAGTTGTCCGGGGCAACCACGCGGCAAATTACACTGAACGCTTGCACGCTGAGCAAAGTCTGCTGGATATCACCAACCTGAGGAGACCCGGCAATGCACGATACCCATTGGACAACCGACGCACCGGAACACAATGTCCACGGCCTGGAGCGCATCAGTTCCCTGGCTGGGGGCGCGTTGATGATCAGCAAGGGGCTGCGCCACGGTGGCCTGCTGGGGATGTTGCAGGTTGCCGTCGGCGGCCTGGCGCTGGCCCGTGGCGTGAGCGGGCATTGCTCGACCAAGGCGTGGTGGCTGCGGCATCGCGCCGAATACCTGCGCCTGCATCGCGACATAGAACGAGGGGCTGCCGAGCTCAAGGCGCTGAAGGCCAGCGCCGAGGCGGCGACCCGGACCGCGACGGTGACCGGCGGTTGAAAGCGTCGCGGGGCAAACTCGCTCCCACGAGCCCGCGTTCAAAATGATGTCCGGGGTCGTGGCAACGGGCTTGCCCCGCGATAGATCCTGCGCCTAGCGCAATACCTTGCTTTGCAATGCTTCGGACTGCCGCCCCAGGACGTTCTCGCTGATCTGCACGAACTCCTCGGTGCTGACGCTCGACAGGCGCATCAGCGCCCGGGCGACATCGTCCAGCGAACGCTTGTCATGGTTGTGCAGCCGGATCTCGCGGTCCAGCGCCTGCAATAGCAACACGCCGCGAGCCACTTGGGCCGGGCTAGCCTTGGCACCCTTGAGGTGATTAACCTTGTCGCCCAGCTTGTGCAGGCGCGCCTGCAACGCCTCGTAGCGGTCGTCGCTCATACCGCCAGCACGACGCAACAGCTCGGCGGCGTAGTAATCGGCCAGGCTTTCGCCCAGCCAGTCGCTGCCATCGCGGTCGTTGATGCGGGCGAACAACTGCACTAGCTCACGCAGCACCGGGCTGGTGCCGTTCTCGCTGACCAGCGGGCGCGTGCTGTGCAGGTACAACGAATTGTTGCCGCCGAGCACGCCACGCCACATCTCATCGCGGGCACCGACCAGCAGCAACTTGGGCGGGTTGCGTGGAAACACCGACTGCAACTGCGGCCAGACGAAGGTCAGCAGGGTCAAGGTGTCCATGCGGCGCATGCCCTGCCCTTGCGGCGCGGCGACGGTCACCTCGGTATCGCCAAGACGCGCCCGGCGGCTGCCCAGGTTGCCGGCGAGCATCCAGCCGGTGGGGCGGTCGAACAGGCGCGATACATCATCGATGCGGAATTTCTGCCGACCGATGCGTGGCCAGGCGGTCTCGACACTCTTCCAGCCGGCCGGCAGGTCGAAAGCCAGGCGCGACACCAGCTCGGTGCCGTCCTGCTGGTCGAGGCGCGCCGGCGGCACCAGCTGATCGCCACGGAACAGCGCCCAGTGCGCGGTCATGCGGGTTTCATGGGCACCGCCCTTCGGTTGCTGGTCGAGCAGCACGCGGTAGCTGAGGCTGGTCTTGCCTGACGCCGGGTGCCAGACACCGCGCCCGTTCTGCAGCTGCCACTGGCCATCAGCAAGGAAGTCGCTATAGACGCCGGCTTTGCCCAGGTCGAAGTCCAGGCTGCGCACCACGCTGCCGTCGGCCAAGGTCAGGCGCACCTCGGCCTGGCCGCTCTGCGGCAACAGGCGAACCTGATAGTCCAGATCGACTTTCCTGGCCAGCGCCTGGGTGCTGAGCAGCAGACCAAGCACCATCAACAGCGGGCGACGCATAGCGAAACTCCTTGTAGCCGCGCGGCTCAACCCGCGCGAAAAATCAGGTGGTCTTCCCAGTCGTCTTCGTCCACGTCGTTCTCGCTGAGCATCCGCCCGGACCGGGAAATGCGTTGCTCATGCACTTGCCCGCGATCGCCGCAGACCAGGTGATGCCACGACGGCAAATCCTGGCCTTCGCTGACCAGGCGATAACCACAGGTGGGCGGCAGCCACTTGAACTGGTCGGCCTTGCCCGGGGTCAGCTGGATGCAATCGGGCACGAAGCGGAAGCGATTGGGATAGTCGCTGCACTGGCAGGTCTGCAGGTCGAGCAGCTTGCAGGCGATGCTCGTGTAGTAGACGCTGTTGTCCTCTTCGTCCTCGAGTTTCTGCAGGCAGCACAGGCCGCAGCCGTCGCACAGCGACTCCCACTCTTGCGCATCGAGCTGGTCGAGGGTCTTGCGCCGCCAGAAGGGCGCGGTATCGGCGATCATCACACGTGTTCCTGCAGTCAACATCAATCCGCGGCGCGCGGCGGCGCCAGTCTAGAGGCAGTCCGGCGGCAACGCCAGACCGCTTGTCAGTGCTCGCCGGACGCAGTAGCGTGCGGTCTTTGTCCCAGCCCTTGCAGGAGCAACCATGAGCGCCACCCCACGCATCGCCGACTACGCCATCAACGAGCAGTTCATCAATCGCTGGTCGCCCCGCGCCTTCACCAACGAGCCGATCAGCCAGGAAACCTTGCTGAGCTTCCTCGAGGCCGCGCGCTGGGCGCCGTCGGCCTACAACTCGCAGCCGTGGCGTTTCCTTTATGCCCGTCGCGACACGCCGAGCTGGGCGCGCTACCTGGACATCCTCAACGAGTTCAACCGCAGCTGGGCGCAGCATGCCTCGGCGCTGGTGCTGATCATCTCCAAGACCACCTTCGCCGCTCCCGGCTCCGATGAAGAGAAGCCGGCCCTGTGGCACACCTTCGACACGGGTTCGGCCTGGGGCCATTTGGCGTTGCAGGCCAGCATCAGCGGCTGGCACACCCACGGCATGGCCGGCTTCGACCAGGACCTGGCCCGGCGCGAGCTGAAGATCCCCGAGGGCTACGCACTGCACGCGATGGTGGCAATCGGCAAGCTGGGCGACAAGGCGACCCTGGCCGAAGGTCTGCAGGCCCGCGAAGTGCCGAGCCCGCGCCGGCCGTTGAGCGAGCTGGCGGCCGAAGGCGACTTCAGCCTGTAAGCCTTCCCTCGATAGCACCGGCCCATCGCCGGCAAGCCGGCTCCCACAAGGTTGCGCGGTCTCCTGTGGGAGCCGGCTTGCCGGCGATAGGGCCGCAACGGCCGGACTACGATCAATAACCCCGCGCGAAATCCACCTCGCCCCGCAACCCCTGCCCCGCCGCATACGCCTGCGCATTCCCGACGAACAACCGCACCATCGCCGCCGGCGAGGTCGGCGCCGAGCTGTGCCCGGTCAGCAGCAACCCCCAGGCAGTCCAGAACGGGTGGCGCTGGGGCAACGGCTCCTGGCGGCAGACATCGATCACCGCGCCGGCCAGGTGCCCTTGCTTGAGCGCCTCGACCAGGTCGGCATCGACTACCGCCACGCCACGCCCGGCATTGATGAACAAGGCACTGGAACGGAAGCACTTGAACAGTGCCGCATCGTACAAGTCATGGGTAGCCGGTGTGTCGGGCAACAGGTTGAGCACGTAGTCGGCCTCGCCGACCAGGCGAGGCAACTGGTCGAGCCCGGCCACCTCGACGAACGGCGCCTGCTCACGGGCACTGCTGGCTACCCCGTACAAGGTGACGCCAAAGGGCATGAGGAACTCGGCGACTTGCTGGCCGATATCGCCGGTGCCGACGATCAACACCCGCCGTCCTTCCAGGGTCCGCCCTGGCCGATCGTCCCAGCGCCGCTCGACCTGGCTGACCAGGCGCGACAGCACATCGCGCTCATGGCCAAGCATGTAGGTGAGCATGTACTCGGCCATCACCTGGCCAAAGATCCCCACCGCCCGGGTCAGGCGGTAGTCGCGCGGCAGGCCGTCGGCCAGCAATGGCGTGATGCCGGCCCAGGTCGATTGCATCCACTGGGGTTTGTGGCCCTGGCGCAACAGGCTGGCCAGCAGGTCGGGCTGGCCCAGCCATACCGGGCAGTCGGGGGCCTGGCGGGCCAGTTCGGCGGAATCGCCACTGGTCAGGACCTCCAGGTCCGGCGCCGCCTCGCCCAGCAGGCGGGCATAGTTGGCATGATCCTGTTCAGCGATCAGAACGCGCATGTGACACACAACCTTGGCAAACAACGGAAGCGGCCCGCCAGGCGGGCCGCAGACTAAAGAAGAGACCGCGCCCGGATCAGGCCGGGTCGTTGCGGCGCAGCAGTTCTTCGGGCAGGTGCTCGATGTAGTCGTCGTCCGGCGGCGGCATCTGCAGGTGGTAGCCCTGGTTGTCCAAGTTCTCCAGCACCTTGGCGATGTCCTCGCGGGCCAGCTTGCGCTCGGGGCTGAGCACCAGGTCGAAGGCATGCACGGGCGTGCCGAAGAAAGGCAACAGCCCCTCGGGCACACGCTCCAGGCCCTCGGCCTTGAGCACATACAGGTACATCTCGTTCTTGCGGGGGCTCTTGTAGATCGAGCAGATACGTTTCATCGAGAATCTCCGGCACCGGCCAGGTCGTCCAGCAGGGCCTGGCCCATACGCTCGCGACGCCAGCCGCGCAGCGAGTCGGGCAGTTGGTAGGGACCATCGGGGTAGCCGCTCTTGAGCAGGGCTTCGAGGGCTTTCTTGCGCAGCATCAGTTCCGGGGCGATGCCCAGGCGCTCACCTTCGGCCTGGCCGATGGCGCGCAGGCGCTTGAGAATGCCGGCGGCTTCGATCGGCAGCGGCTCGGGCAGCGGCGCGGGCCATTGCTCCTGCGGCAGGCTGGCGGCACGCTTGATCAGCTGGATCAGCGCCTCGCCGTCCTGGCGGATGGTGCGCGGGTGCATTTCGTCGATTTTCGCCAGCGCCGACGGGCTGTCGGGCTGGCTCTTGGCCATGGGCCACAACGAGTGTTCCTTGAGGATGCGATTGCGCGGTACATCGCGGCTGCGGGCCTCACGCTCGCGCCAGGCGCACAGCTCGCGCAGTACGGCCAACTGCTGGCGGCCCAGCTTCCAGGCCAGCTTGACGTCGCGGTAGAGGGTCTCGGGCTCGACTTCGCGGCGCAGCGCGGCAACCAGCTCGGCACCGTCCTCGAGCACCCAGGCGTACTTGTCGTCCGACAGCCGCGGGCGCAGGGCGCTGAACAGTTCGGCCAGATGCACGGCGTCTTCGGCGGCGTAGCTGACCTGGGTCTCCGAGAGCGGGCGCTGCAGCCAGTCGGAGCGGGTCTCGCCCTTGGGCAGCTCGAGCCCCAGCACGTCCTGCACCAGACGCGAATAGCCCATCGAGAAGCCGATGTTCAGGTAGCCGGCGGCGAGCTGGGTGTCGAACAGTGGCTGTGGCAGCTTGCCGGTCAGGCGCAGCAGGACCTCCAGGTCTTCGCTGCAGGCGTGCAGCACCTTGACCACGCCATTGTCTTCGAGCAGCTCGGCCAGCGGCTGCCAGTCGCGAATCAGCAAGGGGTCGATGAGGAAGGCACGCTTGCCGTCACCGATCTGGATCAATCCGGCCTTCGGGTAGAAGGTGTCGACCCGCATGAATTCGGTGTCGAGGGCCACAAAAGGCAGTTCACGCCAGCTTAGGCAGTGCTGGGCCAGGGTCTGGTCGTCACGGATCCAGTGAATTTCGATGGCCACGAGGCTCTCCCACTAACATTGGCGCGCAGTATATACGGCGCGGGCGCAATGGGTGAAACCTCGCAAGCCACGCCATCCTTGGTGCTGATCGTCGGTACGCTCAGCGATCGGCCGCCAGCCAGGGTCGGCAACCGGCGAACAGGTCCAGCGAGCGCTGGTAGACCTCGGTGCGCACCTGCAGCAGGCCGAGCATCGAGTGGAACAGATTGTCCTGGGACAACGGCGCATTGCGCATCTTGCCGAGGCATTCGGTATCCACACCGAAATCCTCGCGGTAGCTGTCGGAGAACCAGACCAACAGCGGCACGTGCTTCTGCTGCTCCGGGGCGATCATGTAGGGCGTGCCGTGCAGGAACAGGTTGTACTCGCCCAGAGACTCGCCATGATCTGAAAGATAGATCATCGCGGTGTCGACCTTGTCCTGCTTGCTGCGCAGGGTATCGATCAAGGTCGCCAGCACCTTGTCGGTGTAGGCCAGGGTGTTGTCGTAGCCGTTGACGATCTCCTGTTGGCTGCACTGGTTCAGGGCGTTGCTGCGGCACACCGGAGTGAAAGGTTCGCTGCCGGCCGGGTAGCGCTTGAAGTATTCCGGGCCATGGCTGCCCATCTGGTGCAGCACCAGCACGGTGTCCTGGTCGAGGTTGTCGAGCAGTTCCCCCAGCCCCTGCAGCAGGATCTCGTCGTGGCATTCGCCACCGGTGCATAGGCTCGGGTCCTTCATGTTGCTTACGTCGATGAACTGCACCCGGTCGCAGGTGCCCTTGCAGCCGGACTGGTTGTCGCGCCACTGCACCGCCAACCCCGCGCGCTGGAGGATGTCGAGCAGGCCTTCGCGGTTCTTCGCCACGCGGGCGTCGTAGTCCTTGCGCGGCATGCCGGAAAACATGCAGGGCACCGACACGGCGGTCTCGGTGCCGCAAGAGTGGACGTCGGTAAAGCTCAACAGGCCCTGCTCCTTGCTCAATTGCGCGGTAGTGTCGCGGGCATAGCCGAGCAGGCCGAAGTTTTCCGCCCGGGCACTCTCGCCGACCACCAGCACGGTCAGCGACTTGCGCTGGTGCCGCTGCCAGACCGCATCGCGACGGGCATCTTCGCCATAACGCTGGAAAGGCCGGGTGGCCGCACCCACTTGCTCGCTGACATAGCCGATGGAGGCGCCGACGATATTGCTCGGCGTAAGCATCAGGCGCAGTTCATGGTGGTTGCGAAACAACGACGCCAAGCCCTGGTAGTTGACCAGCGCCACCGAGCCCAGGGCCGCGACGCAAGCGCCACTGACCACCAGCTTGCCCAGCAGCTCGCGGTGCCAGGGGCGATAGGCGATCCTGGCCTTCCACACCAGCAGCGACGGCAGCACACCCAGCAGCAGGATATAAGCGGCAAACTTTAGCGAGAGCAGGTCACGTACTTCTGCGACATTGGTTTCGGCGACATTGCGAAACATGCCAGCATCAACAAGAACACCATATTGATTCATGAAGTAAGCGACACTTGCGCCACTGATGAACAATACAATCAATACCGGTTTCAACACATAACGAAACGCCAGTAACGTAAGTATGAGATTGAAGGCGAACAGCATTAGCACGGCAAACACCAGACTCAGCCACAGCCCCACCATGCCCGGTGGCACGATGGACTCCAGGTGCTCCCAAAGCAAGGTATTGAAGCCGATCAACAGGTACAGGCTGGCCAGCAACGTGACCCATTCGGTGCGCAGGGATTTGAGTTTCAGCATGGCGTTCGCAACAAGAGTTCATCAGCGGCCAACGCGCCCGGACGGGCAGGTTGGAAAGTTGGCCGAACTCTAGAAAGCCTAGCATCAATTTTTTGTGAAAAAGACGCCAACAGTTGGTCGGTGGGCGTCTTTCATGAATTAAACAACTTTCATTCAGCTGCCATTCAGCCAGGCAGGCGAAGTTTGGCGTACGGCTCGCGGTCGATATCCAGGACTTCCACGCACAGTTGGATATCCAGGCCGGGCTGGGCCGGGATCGCCTCGCGCAGCACCTCGAGCAGGCTGTTCGACAACTGCTGTTTCACCTGCTGCGTACGCCCACTGAGGATCGCCAGGCGCACGTGGGCGAAGGCCCGTTCGGCCGGGGCAGTACCGACCCGGTATTGGGCAAAGGCCTGGGCGCGGCTCTTGATGTCCAGTTCTTCGGCGAACTGGCCACTGCCGACCAGAGCGTGGTTCAGGCGCAGCAGCAGCACATCGACATTGAGATCGCGCAGGTTGTCGCTGTATTCCAGGTTCAGGTGAGGCATGGCGCAGGTTCCGTTCACGCAGGGGGATGCGACAGCCTAACCCAGTCCCGCAATACGGCAAAGGCGACTATCCTCTTGGTTCAGGCTCGTTTACCAACCCTGAGAGAGGTGAAGAAATGCCAGTTCCGCATGATTTGCTCGCAGACCTGCACGTGACCGCCGAACAGTTCCAGGCCCTGATCGACAAGGATCACGACCTGCACAAGCTGCACAAGGAATACAACGCCAAGGACAAGGAAGTGGTGGCCGCCGAAGGCAATGCCACCGGCGACGACACCGTAAACCGCCTGCGCAAGGAGCGGGTGCTGATCAAGGACAAGATCGAACGCATCGTCCACCCACCCAAATCCTGATTCCCCCGCGATAACGTCGGCGTCCGTTACGCGGACGCCTTCAGCGCCGCATCCAGGTCCTCGATCAGATCCCGGTAATCCTCGATCCCGATCGACAGCCGCAGCAGGTTCTCACTGATCCCCATCACGCCCTTCTGCTCCGGGCTCAGGGAGTTGTGCGACATGCTCCAGGAGTGGTTGATCATGCTCTCCACACCGCCCAGCGAGTCGGCCAGGACGAAGATCGACAGCGCCTCGACCAGGCGGTTGACCGCGGCCCGATCGCCCTTGATACGCAGCGCCACCACCGCGCCGCCCGTGCGCATCTGACGCTTGCACAGGTCATGCTGCGGGTGGCTTTCCAGGCCAGGGTAGTAGACCTGCTCGACCTGCGGATGCTGTTCGAGGAACTGCGCCACACGCAGGGCGTTGGCGCTCTGGCGCTCCATGCGCACATCGAGGGTCTTCAGCCCGCGCAATGCCAGGTAGCAGTCGAACGGTCCCTGGATCGCGCCGACCGCCATGCTGATCTTGCGCAGGCGCCCCAGCAACTCGTGGTTGGCCGCCACCACCACGCCGCCGGTCAGGTCGGAATGGCCGCCGATGTACTTGCTCGCCGAATGCATCACCAGGTCCACGCCCAAAGTGATCGGCTGCTGGTTCCAAGGCGAGCAGAAGGTGTTGTCGATGCAGGTCATCACCCCCCGCTCACGGGCCAGCTCGCAGACCGCCTTGATGTCCACCAGGTGCAGCAGCGGGTTGGTCGGCGACTCGATCCAGATCAGCTGGGTCTCGGGGCGGATCGCCGCGGCCACCGCCTCGACGTCGTTGAGGTCGACATAGGTGGTGGTCAGGCCCGAGGTGCGTCCACGGTAATCTTCCAGCAGGCGGAAGGTACCGCCGTAGACGCCGTTCATCACCACCACATGGGCATCCTTGGACAGCAGCTCGAGAACCGTGGCGGTGGCGCTGACGCCCGAGGCGCAGGCGACCGCGCCGACGCCCTCCTCCAGTGCGGCCACGCAGGTCTCGTAGGCATGCCGGGTCGGGTTGCTGACCCGGCTGTAGGCGTATTCGGGGTTATCGTCCAGGCCGCGCTTGATGAACGAGCTGGAGGTGACGATGGCTGGGAAGATGGCGTTGTCGGCGACGCTGGATTGCTCACCGGCGTGGATGGTACGAGTGGCGAAATTGCGCGGTTTGTCGGACATGGTCGGGTCCATTGCCTGAGGATGGAAAAGCGCCACTATCTCATATCCACCGCCCCCGAGCGCCAGCGGAACATTTCTGTCAGCACATGGCCAAGAGCAGTTTCAACGTTCGCCTTGAGCGGCTAATCTCGGGAAACTTTTCCCGCAATCGGCGACACGACGTCATGGACAGTTTCGACCAGCACATCCTCACCCTGCTCCAGCGCGATGCCTCGCTGTCCCTCAAGGACCTCGCCGAAGCGGTCAACCTGTCCACCACGCCATGCTGGAAGCGGGTCAAGCGCCTGGAAGAGGAAGGCTATATTCGCGGCCGTGTCGCCCTGCTCGACCCCGAGCGCCTGGGCCTGGGCCTGACGGTGTTCGTCCAGCTCAAGACCCAGCGCCACGACAGCGCCTGGCTGGCGCAGTTCGCCGCCACGGTGACGGCGTTCGAGGAAGTGATGGAGGTGTATCGCATGTCCGGCGACTGGGACTACATGCTGCGGGTAGTGGTGGGCGACATCGCCGCCTACGACCGCTTCTACAAGAAGCTGATCACCAGCACCGACGGGTTGTCGAACATCACTTCGAGTTTTGCCATGGAGCAGATGAAGTACACCACGGCGTATCCGGTGGGGCGCTGAAATGATCTCTGGCAGGACCGGCCTCATCGCCGGCAAGCCGGCTCCCACCCCGACGGCGTCGACCTCAAGCCAAACGCCATCCCTGTGGGAGCTGGCTTGCCAGCGATAAGGCCGGCCCTGTCAGTCAGCCAGGGTGGCCTCGATCCGGTTCCCCGCCTTGGCCTTCTCCAGCCTGATCGCCACGAACTTCGATGTTGGTGTGTAGGTTCCCTCACCGTAGCTTTCCAGCGGCACCAATGGATTGGTCTCCGGGTAATAGGCCGCCGCCTGCCCTTCAGGCACGTCATAGGCCACCAGGCGGAAGCCCGACACTCGCCGCTCGAGGCCGTCCTCCCACAACGACACGATATCCACCTGCTCGCCCGGCTCGAAGCCCAGGCGGCGGATATCGGCCTCGTTGACGAACACCACCTCGCGCAGCCCGAACACGCCACGGTAACGGTCATCGAGCCCATACAGCGTGGTGTTGTACTGATCGTGGGAGCGCAAGGTCTGCAGGATCAGGTCCGGCTTGTCACCGCGGGCCAGCACAGCCGCGTTGACCAGTTGCTCCGGCAACTGGCTCGGGGTGAAACGCGCCTTGCCGGTGGCCGTGCGGAAGTTGCGGTCCGCGGCGTGGTTGCCCAGATGGAACCCGCCCGGATGCTGCAGGCGGGCGTTGAAGTCGGCGAAGCCGGGAATCACATCGGCGATCATGCTGCGGATGCGGCCATAGTCGGCAATCGCGTAGTCCCAGTCGATGGGTCGATTGCCCAGGGTGGCCTTGGCCATGCCGGCGACGATGGCCGGCTCCGAACGCAGCAGTGCAGAACGCGGTTTCAGCTGGCCATGGGAGATATGCACCATGCTGAAGGTGTCCTCCACGGTGACGCCCTGCGGCCCTTCGGCCTGGATATCGATCTCGGTGCGGCCCAGGCAAGGCAGGATCAATGCATCGCGCCCGGTGACCAGGTGCGAGCGGTTGAGCTTGGTGGAGATCTGCACGGTCAGCTCACAGTTGCGTAGCGCCGCATGGGTACGCGGGGTGTCCGGAGTCGCCTGGGCGAAGTTGCCGCCCAGGGCGACGAACACCTTGGCCCGCCCTTCTTCCATTGCCTGGATCGCCAGCACGGCGTTATGGCCGTGCTCGCGGGGCACCTTGAACTGGAAGCGTTTCTCGATGGCGTCGAGCAGCGCCGTCTTGGGCTTCTCGTCGATGCCCATGGTGCGGTCGCCCTGCACGTTGCTGTGGCCGCGCACCGGCGACAGGCCAGCGCCGGGTTTGCCGACGTTGCCGCGCAGCAGCTGCAGGTTGACGATTTCCTGCACGGTAGGCACCGAATGGCGGTGCTGGGTGACGCCCATGGCCCAGCACATGATCACCCGCTCGGCCTTGCGGTACATGCGCGCGGCCAGCTCGATCTCGGCCTTGTTCAGGCCCGACTGCTCGACGATATGCTCCCAGGGTGTGGCGTCCACCACGGCCAGGTAGGCCTCGACGCCACTGGTGTGCTCGGCAATGAAGGCGTGATCGAACACCGGCGGCTCGTCGTTCAACTGCGCCTCGCGCTCCCACTGCAGGAGGAACTTGGCAATCCCGCGCATGGCCGCCATGTCGCCACCCAGCGCCGGACGGAAGTACGCAGTGTTGGTCGGCTCGGAGCCGTTGCTGAGCATCTCGAACGGGTGCTGCGGATGCTGGAAGCGCTCGAGCCCGCGCTCTTTGAGCGGGTTGAAGCAGACCACCTGGGCACCACGCTTGACCGCCTCGCGCAGCGGTTCGAGCATGCGCGGGTGGTTGGTGCCGGGGTTCTGGCCAATCACGAAGATCGCATCGGCCAGCTCCAGGTCATGGAACACCACGGTGCCCTTGCCCACGCCGAGGGTTTCGGCCATGCCCACGCCGCTGGCCTCGTGGCACATGTTCGAGCAGTCGGGGAAATTGTTGGTGCCGTAGGCACGCACGAACAACTGGTAGAGGAACGCCGCCTCGTTGCTGGCCCGGCCCGAGGTGTAGAACTCGGCCTGATCGGGCGAAGCGAGGTCGTTCAGGTGCCGGGCGACCAGGGCAAATGCCTCGTCCCAGCTGATCTCGACGTAATGATCGGTGGCCGCGTCGTAGCGCATCGGGTGGGTGATGCGGCCCTGGTACTCGAGCCAGTAGTCGGTCTGTTCGAGCAAGGCGCTGACGCTATAGCGGGCGAAGAACGCCGGATCCACCGAGCGCCCGGTAGCTTCCCAGTTGACCGCCTTGGCGCCGTTCTCGCAGAACTTGACCATGTCGCTTTCCGGCGATTCGCCCCAGGCGCAACCCGGGCAGTCGAAACCACCGTTCTGGTTGGTCTTGAGCATGGCCCGCAGGTTCTTGAAGGCGTTCTCGCTGCCCAGCCAGCTCTTGGTCACGCTCTTGAGCGCGCCCCAGCCGGCGGCCGGCCCCTTGTAGTCCCTGATGTGTTCGTCCTGGCTCATGCTGCGCTTCTCCGCACGGTGTTTTTTCCAGCCTAAGAAGCGCCCCCTGCTGCGTCCAATCGAAATAAATGACGGCGTGATAAAGCGTTTCGATCACCGGGCCCGGCCCTTGGCCGGCGCGGCCTGCAGCCGTGATAGAGGAGACTGATCGAATGGTCGGGCAAAGCAATTTGACGCCAATGGGCGCAGGTTATAGCTTGGACCTTATCCGCGGCCTTTCGCCGCCCCCAGCCACTTCAATGTCGAGCGCGAACGTGGAAAAGAACCCCCAGGCCCTGATCGACGGTTTCAACCGCAAAGTCGATTACCTGCGGATGTCGGTTACCGACCGCTGCGACTTTCGCTGCGTCTATTGCATGGCTGAAGACATGCAGTTCCTGCCGCGCCAGCAGATTCTCAGCCTCGAAGAGCTGTACCAGGTCGCCGAGCGTTTCGTCGCCCTGGGCACCCGCAAGATCCGCCTGACCGGCGGCGAGCCGCTGGTACGCCAAGGCATCGTCGAGCTCTGCGGGCGCATCGCCGCCCTGCCCGGCCTGCGCGAACTGTGCTTGACCAGCAATGGCTCGCAGCTTGGCCGCCTGGCCCAGCCGCTGTTCGATGCCGGCGTGTCGCGCCTGAACATCAGCCTCGACAGCCTTGACCCCGAGCACTTCCGCGCCCTGACCCGCACCGGCGACCTAGCGCAGGTGATCGCCGGGATCGACGCCGCGCGCGCCGCGGGCTTTCGCCGCACCAAGCTCAACGCGGTGGTGCTCAAGGGCCGCAACGACCACGAGATCGTCGACCTGGTGCGTTTCGCCATCGACCGCGAACTGGATATCTCGTTCATCGAAGAAATGCCCCTGGGCGTGATCAGCGAGCACGAGCGCGGCGAATCGTTCTGCTCCAGCGACGACGTACGCGCGCGCCTGGCCGAGCACTTCACCCTGGTCGAGTCGGCCGAGTCGTCCCAGGGCCCGGCGCGCTACTGGCGCCTGGCCGAGGCGCCCAACACCCGGGTCGGTTTCATCTCGCCCCACAGCCACAACTTCTGCGCCACCTGCAACCGCGTGCGCCTGACCGTCGAGGGCCGCCTGTTGCTGTGCCTGGGCAACGAACACTCGGTGGACCTCAAGCAGGTCATGCGCCAGCGCCCCGGCGACAGCGCCCGCCTGGAAAAAGCCATCCGCGACGCCATGCAGCTCAAACCCTACCGTCACCACTTCGAAGTGGGCGGCGAGGTGCAGATCCTGCGCTTCATGAACATGACCGGCGGCTGATCGGCCGCCTCTGGAACCGCCTTGATCGTCCACTCACGCCCCGACCTGCTGCGCGTGCTGTTCACCCTCAAAGGCTCGATCGTCCAGCGCATCGCCCTGCGCTGCCTGGCGGTGACCTTGCTCGCGGCGCTGATCGTGCTGGTCGAGCGGCACTACCCGGCGCTGTTCTACCCGGTCAGCGCCACGCCCTTCACCCTGTTGGGGCTGTCGCTGTCGATCTTCATGAGCTTTCGCAACAACGCCTGCTACGACCGCTGGTGGGAAGGCCGCAAGGCCTGGGGGCGGATGATCATCGAGGTGCGCTCGTTCGTGCGCGAAAGCGTGGTGATCAAGGATGAGGCGCTGCGCAAGGAACTGCTGCGCAGCCTCTGTGCCTTCGCCCATGCCCTCAATGCCCGGCTGCGCAACGAAGACGAGCTCGGCGCCGCCCGCCCCTGGCTGGGCGAGAAGGCGCAGATCGTGGCGCACAATGTCTGCGACGGCATCCTGCGTGAGGTGGGTGAACATTGTTCACGGCTGGCGGAGCGTGGCGCGATCAGCGAGTTCCGCTACACCTTGCTGGAGCAGCGCCTGGCCGGCCTGTCGGACGTGCAGGCCACCTGCGAGCGGATCAAGGGTACGCCACTGCCGTTCCCCTACACCCTGCTGCTGCACCGCACCATCTACATCTTCTGCCTGCTGCTGCCGTTCGCCCTGGCCGAACCGCTGGGCTGGCTGGCGCCGCTGTTCACCACCATCGTCAGCTACACCTTCTTCGGCCTGGATGCGATCGGCAACGAGCTGGAAGACCCCTTCGGACGGGATGAGAACGACCTGCCGACCGACGCGCTGGTGCGCACCATAGAGCGCGATGTGCTGTCGGCCCTGGGGCATGAGCCACTGCCACCGGCGTTGGTGCCGGTGGATCATGTGTTGAGCTGACATTGCCGGGGCTGCTGCGCAGCCCTATCGCCGGCAAGCCGGCTCCCACAAGGCAGAGTGCCCCCCCTGTGGGAGCCGGCTTGCCGGCGATAGGGCCGTACCGGCTACAACTGTGTTGAGGTAATGCGTGGGAACGAACTTGCTCCGCGATAGAGTCGGATCAACCGCGGCTTTCGCAGGCCCCGATCGGCTTCAGGTGCGGGACGAAGTTGCACGGCCGGTGCCGCGCATCCAGCTGCTCGGCCAGGATCCCCTCCCATGCCGTGCGGCAGGCGCCGGTCGAGCCCGGCAGGCAGCACACCAGGGTGCCGTTGGCCATGCCGGCCAGGGCCCGGCTCTGCACGGTCGAGGTACCGATATCGAGAATCGACAAGGCGCGGAACAATTCACCGAAGCCGTCGATGCGCTTGTCCAGCAGGCAGTCCACCGCTTCCGGCGTACTGTCGCGACCAGTGAAACCGGTGCCACCGGTGATCAGCACCACCTGCACCTGTTCGTCTGCGATCCAGGTGGCGACCTGGGCGCGGATCTTGTACAGATCGTCCTTGAGCAGCTCGCGCGCCACCAGGCGGTGGCCCACGCCGACCGCGCGGCTGGCCAGCAGCTCGCCGGAAGTGTCGGTCTCGAAGGTGCGGGTGTCGCTGACGGTCAGCACCGCGATGTTCAGCGGTACGAACACCGCGTCCGGTTTCACGCTCATGGCCTTTGCTCCAGGATTGGCTTGGCGGCCACGTTAGAGAGAAGCCCCGGTAGCGTCCAATCGATAGCGCGTACCGGGTGATCGACGGTTTCTATCGCCTGCCCGCCACGGGCCAGCGAATTTGTCAGCAATGATTAGCCAGGTGCTTCACTCTTGGTTAAGGTCTACCCACCCCGCAACCCAGGCCGCACCATGGACATCAAACAGCTCAAGTTCCTCATCGCCCTCGACCAGACCCGCCACTTCGGCCAGGCGGCGGCGCTGTGCCACATCACCCAGCCGACCCTGTCCATGCGCCTGCGCAACCTCGAAGACGAACTCGACCTGGTGCTGGTCAAGCGCGGCCAGCGCTTCGAAGGCTTCACCGAAGCCGGCGAACGCATCCTGGCCTGGGCCCGCACCCTGCTCGCCGCCCACGACGGCCTGCAGGCCGAGGCCGCCAGCTGCCGGGGCCAGGTGGTCGGCAGCCTGCGCCTGGGCACCGTGCCGCTGGCCAGCTTCAACCCCATGCAACTGCTGATGCCGTTGCGCGCGAAGTACCCCGAGCTGCATTTCCAGCTTTCGTCGCTGAGCTCAGAGCAGGTGATCGACGGCCTGAGCCGCAACCAGCTCGACCTGGGCATCTGCTACCTCGACCAGGTCAACACCAGCTTCTTCGAAGTGATCGAGCTGAGCATCACCACCATGGGCCTGCTGCACGACACCCGGCACTTCCAGTTCGAGGTCGACAGCCTGCACTGGGAAGAGCTGGGCGAGCTGCCACTGGGCCTGCTGAGCAAAGGCATGCACTACCGCCAATCACTCGACCTGAGCTTCCGCAGCCGCGGCCTCACGCCCAACGCCGTGCTCGAGAGCGACTCGACCTTCCAGCTGATCCAGGCGATCAACACCGGCGTGTGCTGCGCGATCATGCCACTGGACTGCGGCCTGGAAGACCTCAGCCAGCACATGCGCATCATCCCGGTGCAGGAGGCGAGCATCCACAGCCCGGTCGGCCTGCTGTTGCGCCGCAGCGAGCCACGCTCGGCCATCGCCGAACAGTGTTTCGACGAGGCCCGCGCCCTGTTTCAAGCTTCCTGAGCCGTGGCCTGGCGGTACTGGCGCGGGGTAAACCCGGTCAGTTGCCTGAACTGCCGGCTGAAGGCGCTGTGGTCGGTGTAGCCGCAGCGCAGCGCCACCTCGATGATCGGCAGGTCGCTGTGCAGCAGGTGGTGCGCATGTTCCAGACGGGCCTTGTGGATCATCTGCCGGGGTGTGAGGTGAAACACCCGCTTGCAGTAGCGCTCCAGCTGCGCCACCGAGATGCCGGCTATGCGGGTCAGCTCGCCCATGCTGATCGGCTGGTGGAAATGCGCGCGGATAAACGCGTCCACGGCGGCCAGGCGCTGGTAGGCGGGGTGGGTGTCGGCGGCTGACTGAAGGTCAACCGAAATGCCCACCAGGCCGATGATCGCCCCCGCCGCATCGTACAGCGGACGTTTGTGGGTCAGGCACCAGCCCGGCTCGCGGCTGCCGTACAGGTGCAGTTCAAGCTGGTCCTCCAGCACCTGGCCCTGCTCCAGCACCCGGCGATCCTGCTCGGTGTAGCCGGGGCCCAGGCGCGCCGGGAATACCTCGGCGCTGGTCTTGCCCAGCAGCGGTTGCAGGTGCTTCAAACCGCAGCGCTGGACCAGCGTGCGGTTGGCCAGCACATAGCGGGCCTGGTCGTCCTTGATGAAGATCGCCGCATTGGCGATGACGTCGAGCATCGGTAGCAGCCAGACCACGCCGGTGAGCAAGGCTTCGAGGGATTCGGGGCGGTGCTGGTCGAGGTGCTGGTACAGCGCAGTCAACGGTTGCTCGGACATGCGGTCATCTCTAGTGGTTCTGGCGCCCTGCAAGCCTAGTCAGCAGTCCCCATCGGGCGCCAGCATTTGCTCCCGACTATGCCGATTTCGTCACCCACCTTGCAGAAAACCATCAAGAACCGAGCCCCCGATCGGTCCACTCTATGCCCCACGCAAGCCGCCCCATGACCTACAAGAACGCGGCGCATGCCGCTGCATCGTGACATCAGACCTGCCTATCCAAAACCTACAAGAAGGCGCACCCATGTCAGGCAAATTCAAGAAACAGCTGTCACTGCTGGACCTCACCTTCATCGGCCTCGGTGCCATCTTCGGCTCGGGCTGGCTGTTCGCCGCCAGCCACGTCTCGGCCATCGCCGGGCCGGCCGGCATCCTCTCCTGGTTCCTCGGCGGTTTCGCCGTGCTGCTACTGGGCATCGTCTACTGCGAGCTCGGCGCCGCCCTGCCACGGGCCGGCGGCGTGGTGCGCTACCCGGTGTACTCCCACGGCCCGCTGCTCGGCTACCTGATGGGTTTCATCACCCTGATCGCCTTCTCCAGCCTGATCGCCATCGAGGTGGTCGCCTCGCGCCAGTACGCCGCGGCCTGGTTCCCGGCGCTGACCAAGAGCGGCTCCAGCGACCCGACGGTGCTCGGCTGGCTGGTGCAGTTCGCCCTGCTGGGGCTGTTCTTCGTGCTCAACTACCGCAGCGTGAAGACCTTCGCCAAGGCCAACAACCTGGTCAGCGTGTTCAAGTTCATCGTGCCGCTGCTGGTGATCGGCGTGCTGTTCACCTTCTTCAAACCGGAGAACTTCGAAGTCCAGGGCTTCGCCCCGTTCGGCCTATCCGGCGTGGAGATGGCGGTGTCGGCCGGCGGCATCATCTTCGCCTACCTGGGCCTGACCCCGATCATCTCGGTGGCCAGCGAGGTGAAGAACCCGCAGCGCACCATCCCCATCGCGCTGATTCTCTCGGTGCTGCTGTCCACCGCGATCTATGCCCTGCTGCAACTGGCGTTCCTCGGCAGCGTGCCGACCGAGATGATTGCCAACGGCTGGGCCGGGGTGACCAAGGAACTGGCCCTGCCCTACCGTGACATCGCCCTGGCCCTGGGGGTCGGCTGGCTGGCCTACCTGGTGGTGGCCGACGCGGTGATCTCGCCCAGCGGCTGCGGCAACATCTACATGAACGCCACCCCGCGAGTGATCTACGGCTGGGCGCAGACCGGCACCTTCTTCAAGTACTTCACCCGCATCGACGAGCAGTCCGGCATCCCGCGCCCGGCGTTGTGGCTGACCTTCGCCCTGGCGGTGTTCTGGACCCTGCCGTTCCCGTCGTGGGAAGCGCTGATCAACGTGGTCTCCGCCGCCCTGGTGCTGAGCTACGCCGTGGCCCCGGTGTCCGTGGCCGCCCTGCGCCGCAGCGCCCCGGACATGGCCCGGCCGTTCCAGGTCAAGGGCATGGCCGTGCTCGGCCCGCTGTCGTTCATCATCGCCGCGCTGATCGTCTACTGGTCGGGCTGGAACACCGTGTCCTGGCTGCTGGCGCTGCAGATCGTGATGTTCGTGCTGTACCTGCTGTGCCGGCGCTTCGTGCCTACCGAACACCTGTCGCTGGGCCAGCAGGTGCGCTCGTCGGCCTGGCTGATCGGCTTCTACGCCGTGACCATTTTCCTCTCCTGGCTGGGCAGCTTCGGTGGCCTGGGCGTGATCGGCCACCCGCTGGATACCGTGGTCGTGGCTGCCAGTGCCCTGGGCATCTACTACTGGGGCGCCGCCACCGGTGTGCCGGCGCGGCTGGTGCGCCTCGATGGCGACGACGAAAGCGAAGCCGCCAGCGAGGCCCATGCCGCCCAACACCCCGCCGCCGTCGCCTCTTGACCCACTACCCAATGGACACGCCGATGAAACACGTTCATGTGATCGACTCCCACACCGGCGGCGAACCGACCCGCCTGGTGATGAAAGGTTTCCCACAGCTACATGGCCGCAGCATGGCCGAGCAGCGCGACGAACTGCGCGAACTGCACGACCACTGGCGCCGCGCCTGCCTGCTGGAGCCGCGCGGTAGCGATGTCCTGGTGGGCGCGCTGTACTGCCCCCCGGTGTCTGCGGATGCGACCTGCGGGGTGATCTTCTTCAACAACGCCGGCTACCTGAACATGTGCGGTCACGGCACCATCGGCCTGGTCGCCTCGCTGCGCCACCTTGGCCTGATCGGACCGGGCATGCACAGGATCGACACACCGGTCGGCCAGGTCAGCGCCACCTTGCATGACGACGGCTCAGTCACTGTCGGCAACGTGCCGTCCTACCGCTACCGCCGTCAGGTGGCGGTGCAAGTGCCAGGGCATGGCCAGGTGTGCGGCGACATAGCTTGGGGCGGCAACTGGTTCTTCCTGGTCTCCGACCACGGCCAGCGTATCGAGCTGGACAACCGCGAAGCCCTCACCGACTACACCTGGGCCCTGCTCAAGGCCCTCGAAGCACAAGGCATCAGCGGCGAGGACGGCGCCCCGATCGACCATGTCGAGCTGTTCGCCGACGACGCCAACGCCGACAGCCGCAACTTCGTCATGTGCCCCGGCAAGGCCTACGACCGCTCGCCCTGCGGCACCGGCACCAGCGCCAAGCTGGCGTGCCTGGCCGCCGACGGCAAGCTCGCCGAAGGCCAGACCTGGGTCCAGGCCAGCATCACCGGCAGCCGCTTCCAGGGCCGCTACGAACGCGACGGCGAGCGCATTCGCCCGTTCATCACCGGCCGCGCCCACATGACCGCCGACAGCATCCTGCTGATCGACGAACAGGATCCGTTCGCCTGGGGCATCTGACCCCGTTGATTTCCCACTGAATACCGCCAGGAGTGACAACAATGACCGACAACATCTTCACCGGCACCATGCCCGCCCTGATGACTCCCTGCACCGCCGAGCGCAAGCCGGACTTCGACGCCCTGGTGCGCAAGGGCCGCGAACTGATCGAGGCCGGCATGAGCGCGGTGGTGTACTGCGGCTCGATGGGCGACTGGCCGCTGCTGACCGAGGCCGAACGCCAGGAAGGCGTGGCGCGCCTGGTGGCCGCCGGCATCCCGACCATCGTCGGCACCGGCGCGGTGAACACCCGCGAAGCCGTATCCCATGCCGCCCACGCCGCCAAGGTCGGTGCCGCCGGCCTGATGGTCATCCCCCGCGTGCTGTCCCGTGGCGCCTCGCTGATCGCCCAGAAGCACCACTTCTCGGCGATCCTCGCCGCCGCGCCGAAGCTGCCGGCGGTGATCTACAACAGCCCCTACTACGGCTTCGCCACCCGCGCCGACCTGTTCTTCGAACTACGCCGCGAGTACCCGAACCTGATCGGCTTCAAGGAGTTCGGCGGCGGCGCCGACCTGCGCTACGCCGCCGAGCACATCACCTCCCAGGACGACGCCGTGACCCTGATGGTCGGCGTCGACACGCAAGTGGTGCATGGCTTCGTCAACTGCAACGCCACCGGCGCCATCACCGGCATCGGCAACGCCCTGCCCCGCGAAGTCTTGCAACTGGTCAGCCTGAGCAAGCGCGCCGCCAAGGGCGATGCCAAGGCCCGGCGTCAGGCACGTGAGCTGGAAGCAGCGCTGGCGGTACTGTCGTCGTTCGATGAAGGCTGCGACCTGGTGCTGTACTACAAGCACCTGATGGTGCTCAACGGCGACACCGAGTACCGCCTGCACTTCAACGAAACCGATGCCCTCAGCGACGCCCAGCGCAACTATGCCGAGCAGCAGTACGCGCTGTTCCGCAGCTGGTACGCCAGCTGGTCGGCCGAACAGAACCAGGCCTGATTCCAGGAGCTGCTTCACCCCCCATCGCCAGCAAGCCAGCGCCCACAAGTTTCAAGCCTTGCGCAGTACCTGTGGGAGCCGGCTTGCCGGCGATGGGCCGCACAGCGGCCCGCTTTCTCCCGAATTCAATCCCAAAGGACGCCCCATGACCCTGACAGGCAACCTGCTGATCGGCCAGCGTGCCGTGCCCGGCAACCGCGATGCGATCCACGCCATCGACCCGGCCACCAACACTAAGCTCGACCCACCCTACGCCGGCGCCAGCGGCGAACAGGTGGCTCAGGCCTGCGCCCTGGCGTGGGCGGCATTCGATACCTACCGCGCAACGCCCCTCGAACAACGCGCCGGTTTTCTCGAAACCATCGCCGATCAGATCGAAGCACTGGGCGATGCGCTGATCGACCGCGCCCACGCCGAAACCGGCCTGCCCAAGGCCCGCCTGCTGGGTGAGCGTGGCCGCACCTGCGCCCAGCTGCGCACCTTCGCCCGGGTGGTACGCGCCGGTGAGTGGCTGGATGTGCGCGTGGACAATGCCCTGCCCGAGCGCCAGCCGCTGGCCCGCCCGGACCTGCGCCAACGCCAGGTGGCCCTGGGCCCGGTGGCGGTGTTTGGCGCCAGCAACTTCCCGCTGGCCTTCTCGGTGGCCGGCGGCGACACCGCCTCGGCACTGGCCGCGGGCTGCCCGGTGGTGGTCAAGGCCCACGGCGCCCACCCCGGCACCAGCGAGCTGGTCGGCCAGGCGGTGGCCCGGGCGGTCGCGCAGTGCGAACTGCCCGAAGGCGTGTTTTCCCTGTTGTACGGCGCGGGCCGTGAAGTGGGCATCGGCCTGGTCACTGATCCACGTATCAAGGCGGTCGGCTTCACCGGTTCGCGCACCGGCGGCCTCGCTCTATGCCAGGCCGCACAGACTCGCCCAGAGCCGATCCCGGTCTATGCCGAGATGAGCTCGATCAATCCGGTGTTCCTGTTCGATGCCGCCCTGCATTCGCGCAGTGAAACCCTGGCGCAAGGCTTCGTCACGTCGCTGACCCAGGGCGCCGGCCAGTTCTGCACCAATCCGGGTCTGGTGATCGCCCGGCAGAGCCTGGCCCTCGAAGACTTCCTGGTTGCCGCCAGCGCCCATGTTCGACAAGCCACGGCGCAGACCATGCTCACCCCAGGTATCGCCAGTGCCTACGTCAGCGGCGTAGCAGCACTGAGCGAAAACCAAAACGCCCGGTGCGCGGCGAGCGGTCTGCCGGCACAGGGGTCGAACCAGTGCCAGGCTCAGTTGTTCGTCACCACCGCGCAGGCGTTTCTTGCCGACCCTACGCTGCAAGCCGAAGTGTTCGGCGCTACCTCACTGGTGGTGGCATGCGACAACGATGAACAAATCCGTCAGGTGGCCGAGCATCTGGAAGGCCAACTGACCGCCACCCTGCACCTGGACGAGGCCGATCTGCACAGCGCCCGCCGCCTGCTGCCGACCCTCGAACGCAAGGCCGGGCGGATCCTGGTCAATGGCTGGCCGACCGGGGTCGAGGTCAGCGACGCCATGGTCCATGGCGGCCCGTTCCCGGCCACCTCGGACGCCCGCAGTACCTCGGTGGGCACTGCGGCGATCCTGCGCTTCCTGCGCCCGGTGTGCTACCAGGACTTCCCCGACGCCCTGCTGCCCGGTGCATTGCAGCAGGCCAATCCGCTGCACCTGCGGCGGCGGCTCGATGGCCAGCGGGAAGCCTGAACCATGACCGCCACTGACACGGACATCGCCGTGGTCGGCGCCGGCATTGTCGGCGTCGCCTGCGCCCTGCAGCTGGCACGCCAGGGCCGACGGGTGCTGCTGATCGATCGCCAGGCACCGGGCCACGGCGCTTCGTATGGCAACGCCGGGCACCTGGCCACCGAGCAGGTGTTTCCCATCGCCGACCTGTCGATCCTCAAGCGCCTGCCAGCCATGCTGCTGGACCCGATGGGCCCGCTGCGCCTGGACTGGAAGTACCTGCCGCGCGCCCTGCCCTGGTTCGCCCGGCTGCTGCTGAACCTGCGCCCGGCGCCGTTCCAGCGCAGCGTGGCGGGCATTCGGGCGTTGAATGAAAACAGCCTTGGCGCCTGGCAACGGCTGCTCGCATCCATCGACCGCAGCCCCTTGCTCAAGGAAGACGGGTCGCTGCTGGTGTTCGAACGCCATGAATCGCGCCAGGCCCTCGCGGCGCTGCGCGCCCGCATGCAGGCACAGGGCGTCCCCGTGGACCTGTGGTCGGCAGAGACGGTGAGCGAAGCTGCGCCGCAGTTGAGCCCGTCGATCCTGGGTGGTTTGTTCTTCCCGCGTACCGGTCACTTCCTCGACCCTTATCAAGTGGTCTGCGAACTGTTCAGCGCCGCAAGGGTCAGCGGCGTACGCTTTCTGCGCGCCGAGGTCAGTGGCGGCCGGGTGCATGGTCAGGGCGTCAGCCTTGCCAGCGACCAGGGCCCCGTCGAGGCCAGCCAGGTGTTGATCAGCACCGGTGCCCACTCGGCCAAGCTCACCGCCACCCTGACCGGCCGGCGGGTGCCCCTGGATACCGAGCGCGGCTACCACCTGATGCTGCCGGCGGAGCAGCAGCGCCTGCCGTTTGCCGTCACCTCGCTGGAGCGCAAGTTCATCATGACGCCCATGGCCGACGGCCTGCGCCTGGCCGGCACGGTGGAGTTCGCCGGGCTCGAGGCGCCGCCGAGCATGCAGCGGGCGTGGCAACTGCACAGGTTGAGCAAGGGTTTGTTCCGGCGCGAACTGGATGCCGAGGGGGCAACGCCGTGGATGGGGTTCCGGCCTTCGTTGCCGGATTCACTGCCGGTGATCGATCGGGTGGCCGATGGCAAGGTGTTGCTGGCGTTCGGGCACCAGCATTTGGGGCTGACCCAGGCGGCGGTGACGGCGGAATGGATGGGGCGGTTGGTAAATGGCGAAGACTGCCCGCAAATCAGCGCCTATCGATTGAGCCGCTTTTGAAACGGGGGCCGCGTGGCGGCCCCTGCCTCACTCAGCGATAACGCTCGAGCCAGTGCGCATAAGGTGCTGGCAAGGTCCACGATGCCTTGTCCACGCCCAGGGCCTTGGCAGCGGCATACGGCCAGTGCGGGTCAGCCAGGTGCGCACGCCCCACCGACACCAGGTCCAGCTGGTTGGCCTGCAACGCGCCTTCGGCCAGCTCCGGGGTACCGAAGCCCCAGGCCGAGGTCACCGGCAGCTTGGCCTCGCGACGCACACGTTCGGCGATCGGGCCCATGAACGCCGGCCCCCACGGGATGTTGGTCTCGGGAATGGTAAAGCCAACGCTGACACTCAGCAGGTCCAGGCCACCGGCCTTGAACCGGCGCGCCAGTTCAATGGATTCCTGCAGGGTCTGCTCGTCACGGCCGTCATACTCCAGCACGCCAAAGCGAGCGGTCAGCGGCAGGTTCTCCGGCCACACTTCACGTACAGCGGCCAGGGTTTCCAAAAGGAAGCGCGTGCGGTTGTCGAAGCTGCCGCCGTAGGCATCGGTGCGCTGGTTGGAATGCTCGGAGAAGAAGCTCTGGCCCAGATAACCATGGGCAAAATGCAGCTCGATCCATTCGAAACCGGCATCGCGGGCACGCCGTGCGGCATCGACGAAGTCCTGCTTGACCCGGGCGATATCGTCCAGGGTCATGGCTTTCGGCACTTTCGGCAGGTGACTGCCGAAGGCGATGGCGGATGGGGCGATGGTGTCCCAGCCGCGGGCATCGTCGGCGGCGATGTGGTCGTCACCTTCCCAGGGGCGGTTGGCGCTGGCCTTGCGCCCGGCGTGGGCGATCTGGATGCCCGGCACGGAACCGGCGGCCTTGATCGCCTTGACCACCGGCACGAACGCCTGGGCCTGGGTGTCGTTCCAGATCCCGGCGCAGCCGGGGGTGATGCGCCCTTCCGGCGAAACGGCGGTGGCCTCGACCACCACCAGGCCAGCGCCACCACGGGCCAGGCCCGCGTAATGCACCTGGTGCCAGTCATTGATCAGGCCATCTTCGGCCATGTACTGGCACATCGGCGGAATGGCGATGCGGTTGCGCAGGGTGACGTCTTTGAGGGTATAGGGTTCGAACAATGCGGCCATGAGGTGACTCCAGGGATGGGGTGGATACGATTGTTCGATCATATTCGAACTATGGCAATTTGTGAAACCCCCGTTATCATGTCGACCATGCGAGCCTATACCCACCCCAACCCTGAAGACCTGACGCTGGAGCGCCTGCTCTATGCCCTGAGCGACCCTGTGCGCATGGATATCGTGAGGCGCCTGGCGGGTGTCGCCGAAGCCAGCTGCGGCGAGCTGGACGGCGGCCGGCCCAAGTCGAGCATGTCCCACCACTTCCGTGTACTGCGTGACTCGGGGCTGGTGTACACCCGCAATGTCGGTACCACGCACATGAACTCGTTGCGCAGCGATGAGCTCGAAAGCCGTTTTCCAGGGTTGCTGGGCAGCATTCTCGAGCAGCGTTGAACCCCGGCCTGCCAGCGGCGAGAGCCGTTTCCATCGATAGTCCAGGCACAAAAAAACCACGAGGCCGCCAGGGGCGATCCTCGTGGTTGGTGTTGCCGGGCAAGCCCGGCAACCATGGGCCTTACAGCGCCATGTCGTTCGCAGGCTTGCTCTCGACCGGTGCGCCTGGGGCGGCGCTGGTCTTGACGCTCTGATCGAGCACCGGCGGCTTCTCCAGCTGCAGCACTTCGGCGGTGTAGTCCCACTCTTTCTGAGTGGCGGCGGCCGATGCGTTCAGCTTGGTACCGTAGCTCGGCACGATCTCCTTGATCTTGGCCTGCCACTCAGGGGTGGCGACCTTCTCCTTGAACACGGTTTCGAGCACGTTGAGCATGATCGGCGCGGCGGTCGAGGCACCTGGCGAGGCGCCCAGCAGGCCGGCGATGGTACGGTCCTGGGAAGCCACGACCTCGGTGCCCAGCTTCAGCACGCCGCCCTTCTCTTCGTCACGCTTGATGATCTGCACGCGCTGACCGGCCTGCCACAGCTTCCAGTCTTCCTTCTTGGCGTTCGGGAAGTAGGTCTGCAGGGCGGCGAAACGGTCGTCGTCGGACTGCATCAGCTGGCCGGCGAGGTACTCGACCAACGGGTACTGGTCGATGCCGACGCGGGCCATCGGCCAGACGTTGTGGGTGGTGGTGCTGCTCAGCAGGTCCAGGTACGAGCCGTTCTTCAGGAACTTGGTCGAGAAGGTGGCGAATGGCCCGAACAGGATCACACGCTTGCCGTCCAGCACGCGGGTGTCCAGGTGCGGTACCGACATGGGTGGCGCGCCGGTCGAGGCGATGCCGTAGGCCTTGGCCATGTGCTGCATGGCAACGGTCGGGTTCTCGGTCACCAGGAACGAGCCACCTACCGGGAAGCCTGCGTATTCCTTGGCCTCGGGGATGCCCGACTTCTGCAGCAGCTTCAGCGCGCCGCCGCCGGCACCGATGAACAGGAACTTGGCGTCGGTGGCCGATACGGTACCGTCCTTCAGGTTCTTGTACTCGACGTGCCAGGAGCCGTCTTCGTTGCGGGTGATGTCCTGCACTTCGGTGGAGAGCTTCAGGTCGAAGTTCTCTTTGGTCTGCAGGCTGCCAACGAACTGGCGGGTGATCTCGCCGAAGTTGACGTCGGTGCCGATCGGAGTCCAGGTGACCGCCAGCTTCTGGTTCGGGTCACGGCCTTCCATCATCAGCGGGACCCACTTGGCGATCTGCGCGTGGTCCTCGGAATACTGCATCGGGCGGAACAGCGGGCTGGCCTGCAGGGCGTCGTAGCGCTTCTTCAGGAACTTGATGTTGTCATCGCCCCAGACGAAGCTCATGTGCGGGGTGGTGTTGATGAACGAGTGCGGGTTCTTCAGCACGCCCTGGCGTACCTGCCAGGCCCAGAACTGGCGGGAGATCTGGAACGACTCGTTGATCTCGATGGCCTTGGTGATGTTGACGTTGCCGTCTTTGTCTTCCGGGGTGTAGTTCAGCTCGGCCAGCGCGGAGTGGCCAGTACCGGCGTTGTTCCAGCCGTTGGAGCTTTCTTCGGCGACGCCGTCCAGGCGCTCGACCATCTCCATCGACCAGCTTGGCTCCAGCTCGTTGAGCCAGACAGCCAGGGTGGAGCTCATGATGCCGCCGCCAACCAGCAGCACGTCGACTTTCTTGGTGTCGGCAGCGTGCGCTTGCATGAAGCTCGCCGCGACAGCCAGACCCAGCAAGGTCTTGCCAGCTTTCTTGAACATTGATCGATTCCAGTCAGTAGAACGGAGGGTGGGCCTGTGGCTGGCCCAGGTATTCCATGTTCTTCAGCGCAGGCTTGTTGTGATCATTGTTCAGCAGCCAGAGAGACATTGGACGCGCCAGCCTTTGGTCGGATTGACCGACAAGGCTGAAACGATTTACGGATTGTAACCGAATTGCCAGCACAAACAAACGCGGGCCGGGGCGTCAAGACGACAGGTTGCCACGCGACAAGCTACCACGCCCCGGAAAACAAAAACCCCCGGCCACATCCATGGTCGGGGGTCTTGGATCAGGCCGTGAACGGCCGGATCAGGGTAATCCCAAGATTACTGCTGCTGAGGCAGTTTATCGATCGGGCCGCAGCCGCCGATGATCTTGGAGATGGAAACCGATGGGTGGAACAGGTAGTCGTACGAGCAGTTCTTAGGCTGGTTGTAGACCTGGCCGGTGCAGCCGGACAGCAGGGCAACGCCCGAAACGACAGCAACAGCGACAGTAGCTTTGATCAGCTTTTTCATAAAAATCCTTTAGTCCATGATCCACCATCAAACGGATGGCGCGCGGATCATACGGGAAATAGGCGTGAGAATGAAAGGCGTTAGTACAGGCGCACTAGTTGTGCTGGGGATAACTAACAAGTTGCTCCCCAATAACTAAGTGTATTGAACCGGCTGCTAAATCGTTACAGGCACCTCTGATCCGCATGGATCGACACAACCTACCCGTACAGCCACCTCGCAGAACCTGCCGCGCATTGAAAGGCCTTAAAGCACGACACGAATCGGTGGCAGCGGAACTACAGTCACAAACTGCCCCGCTGCACGATGCAAAAAGCCAAGATGCGGACAAAGCATCAGCCAATCTGCTCGAATCGTCGCCGCCTCACGAACAGGCCCACACCCAACCCCGTAGCAAGGACCGACAGCAATCCCAGGTCCAATCCGAACAAACGGGCCCGGCTGACAACGACGCAACCACCAACACCGAGCACTACCAGCGCCACCCCGAGCCACTTGCGCAGCGGGTAAGGCCTGAGGAACCGGTCCAGCAGCCCATAAAGCACCAGGGCGATGACCGCATAAGTAATTTCGGACACAGGCGCCTCCCTCAGGTCTTGATGATCAGGGTCGAAGTGGAGTGCTGCGGACCGATGCCGCCATTGACCTGCGCCTCGATGCTGACCAACACATCGCCGGCATGGTAGGTGGGCAGGACATCATTGGCATAGGCACGTACCCCAGCGCCCACCGGCACGCCAACATACGGCGATGCTACAGAACTGGCGGCGGCGGCAAACGCCGAGGCGGCAAGGTTGGCGACCTTGGTGCGCTGGGCATTGAGGGTATCGCCCTGCTGCCGGGTCAGCGGTTTGGAGATGCCGATCTTCATCACACACGGCAGCCCTTTGGCCAGCATCCTGTCATACGTCTCGACGACCTTGCTGTTGACCTCGTAGTGGGCACTTTTAGCTTCGCCGAAATGCAGCTCGCGCAAACGCCCACGCTCACTGTCGGTCAGGGTGATCTGCGAGACGTTGAAGACGATCCCGTGATTGCCCATGTATTGGAAAGTCCCTTCGAACTTCATTGCACGCATCCTTACGAAAACAAAGGGCGCGATTCTCTACGAGAGCAGTGCCGCTGCAAATCGTGGCAGGTTGCCAGCAAGCGCCGCAGGCTAGCGATTGCCCTGCTGTCTGTATTCCTTTTCCAGGAACGCGGACCCGATGCTGACGCACGCTATCAGCGAGTCGCCGCAAAAACACAGGCAATGAAAAAAGCCCCGAGACGTTAATCTCGGGGCTTTTTCATGTATGGCGGAGAGATAGGGATTTGAACCCTAGGTACTGTTGCCAGTACAACGGATTTCGAATCCGTCCCGTTCGACCACTCCGGCATCTCTCCAATGGCGCGCATCATACCAGCGATTTCGTTTCTGGCAAACCTTTTTTGAAAAAAATTCGCGTGGTATCAGGCGCTTGCGTGAACGCGCCGCTTACAGCGGCACGCCCAGGCGCTTGGCAACTTCTTCGTAGGCTTCGATCACGTCGCCCAGGCCCTGGCGGAAGCGGTCCTTGTCCATCTTCTTGCGGGTCTCTTTGTCCCACAGGCGGCAGCCGTCCGGGCTGAATTCGTCACCCAGGACGATCTGGCCGTGGAACACGCCGAACTCCAGCTTGAAGTCGACCAGCAGCAGGCCTGCGTCGTCGAACAGCTTGCTCAGCACTTCGTTGACCTTCAACGACAGCTTCTTCATCTCCACCAGTTGCTCGGCGGTGCCCCAGCCGAAGGCGACAACGTGGGATTCGTTGATGAAGGGGTCGCCCTTCTCGTCGTTCTTCAGGAACAGCTCGAAGGTGGACGGCTCCAGCTTGATGCCCTCCTCCACGCCCAGGCGCTTGACCAGGCTACCGGCGGCGTAGTTGCGCACCACGCACTCGACCGGAATCATGTCGAGCTTCTTCACCAGGCACTCGTTGTCGCCCAGCAGCTTGTCGAACTGGGTCGGCACGCCGGCTTCTTCGAGTTTCTGCATGATGAAGGCGTTGAACTTGTTGTTCACCATGCCCTTGCGGTCGAGTTGTTCGATGCGCTTGCCGTCGAACGCCGAGGTGTCGTTACGGAACAGCAGGATCAAGCGGTCGGCGTCGTCGGTCTGGTAAACCGATTTGGCCTTGCCGCGGTAGAGTTCGTCGCGTTTTTCCATGATGGGCTCCGCTTGCTTGAGTAGGTGGGCTAGGCGATTTGGCGCCAGTCGAGCCCTTGATCCTGATTCGCCACCTGGAGCCAGTCCGGGTCGCACCCGAGGGCGTCGACGAAGCACTGGCGGGCCAGATGTGGCAGGTTGTTCTTGCTGCTGAGGTGGGCCAGCACCAGGTGCTGCAGGTTCTGCCAGCCCAACTCGGCCACCAGGCTCGCGGCCTGGTGGTTGTTCAAATGTCCCTGGCTGCCGCCGACCCGCAGCTTGAGAAAGCGCGGGTAATGCCCACGGGCCAGCAGGTCGCGGCAATGGTTGGCTTCGATCAGCAGGGCATCGAGCCCCTGATAGCGCTCCAACAACTGCGCGTCGTAGCTGCCCAGGTCGGTGAGCATGCCGAAGCGGCGGCGACCGTCGCTGATCACGTACTGCAACGGCTCGTAGGCATCATGCTCGACCCGTGCCGCGCTGACCTGCAGATCGCCGATCTGCACGACATCGCCGCAACCGAGAAAACCGGCCACCTCCACCGGCTTGCGCATGCCGCGCAAGGTACCCTGGCTGAGGTAGACCGGTACATTGTAGCGCCGTGACAGCAACCCCACGCCATGCACGTGGTCGGCATGTTCATGGGTCACCAGCACTGCGCTCAACTGCGTGGCCGAAACCCCGAGCAGCGCCAGGCGCCGCTCGGTCTCGCGCAGGGAAAAGCCGCAGTCGACCAGGATGACCGTGTCACCACTGGCGATGAGCGTGCCGTTTCCCTGGCTACCGCTTCCCAGAACCGCGAAGCGCACTTAGCCCAGGTGGTCCTGGATCGCGCTCAGCACGCGGCGGGCGACATCGGCCGGGGCCACGGTGTTGATGTTTTTCTCGACGGTCACCTGGACGTTTTCACCCACCTTGCTCAGGCGTACCTGATAACGCTCGGCGCGGGCCTCACGCTCTTCCTTGCTCGGCTCGCTGCCGAACAGGCGGCTGAAGAAGCCAGGCTCCTTCTGCTTGTCGTCGGGCTTCTCGGAGAGGTTGATGTAGTACAGGCCCAGGCTGCGGTTGATGTCCTCGACACGCCACTCACCCTGCTCCAAAGCGCGGCCGACGCCGGACCAGGCGCGGTCCAGGTCGGAACCCAGGAACAGCACCGGGTTGCCGCTGCCGTCCTCGCTCAGGCTGACCTGGCTCGGGGCATCGAAGTCGCGCGCGGCCAGCAGCGAGACCGACCCGCCCTTCTCGGCGCTGCGGTTCATGCTGGCGAGCATTTCGTCGACCAGCAGGGCGTCGGTGCCGGTGTTGCTGGAGGCGGACGGGAAATCAGGCTCGGCAGTGCTGCCGGCTGGACGCTCGACGCTGACCACATACACCTCGGAGGTGTTGCGCTGCACGCCGGGCTCCATGCGCACCCGCACACGGACTTCGCTGTCCGCGCTGCTGGAGGTGCTGGCCAGGCGCTGGCCGAGGGAAGCCGACAGTTCGTCGAAGCGCTGCCAGGTGGTGTTGAATTCGCCGGTCTGCGGGCGCTCTTCAGCGATGCGGAAACCGTTGTCCTCGAAGAACTGGCGGGTCACCGGCCAGACTTCAGCGGGCGAGCGCTGGGCCAGCACCCAACGGCTGTTGCCGCTGCGCTGCAGGCTGAAATCGCTGATGTCGGCGGTGGCCGACAGCGGCTGTGGACGGGGCACCTCGAACTCGCCAGTGGCGCGATCGTCGGCCACGTTGCGCGGGATCGGCAGCAGCGGATCCAGGCGCTTGACGTTGCTGGCGTCCGGCGGCAGCTGCATCGGCGCGGTAGGCTGCGCCTGCAGGTAGTCGCTGCCACGGTCGCGGAAATAGCCATCCTCGCCCCACAGCCAACCGCACCCACTGGTGCTGGAAATGATCAGGGCGAGAGCGGAAAGACCAGCCAGTCGCTTCATGCGGTGTACTTCCTCGATTAAACCAGTACGCCGGACTGGCGCAAGGCAGTACGGACTTTTTCGTGACAGCCTTCGCTCAGCCAGGTCAGCGGCAGGCGGATACCTTGTTGCATCAGGCCCATTTCAACCAGCGCCCATTTCACCGGGATCGGGTTGGCTTCGCAGAACAGGTCCTTGTGCAGCGGCATGAGTTTTTCGTTGATTGCACGGGCCTTCTCGGCATTGCCCTCAAGGGCGGCCTCGCACAGGTCGGCCATTTCGCGCGGGGCGACGTTGGCGGTGACGGAGATGTTGCCCTTGCCGCCCATCAGGATCAGCTCGACGGCGGTCGGATCGTCGCCGGACAGGACGATGAAGTCCTTGTCGACGCCGTCCAGGATGGCCTTGGCACGGACCAGGTCGCCGGTGGCTTCCTTGATGCCGATGATGTTCTTGACCTTCGACAGGCGGATCACGGTGTCGGCCTGCATGTCGCAGGAGGTGCGGCCGGGCACGTTGTACAGGATCTGCGGGATGTCGACGGCTTCGGCGATGTGCTTGAAGTGCTGGTACAGGCCTTCCTGGGTCGGCTTGTTGTAGTAAGGCACGACGAGCAGGCAGGCGTCGGCGCCGGCATTCTTGGCGTTCTGGGTCAGGTGCACGGCTTCGGCAGTGGAGTTGGCACCGGTACCGGCAATTACCGGGATCCGCTTCTTGCTGTGCTTGACGCGCTCGACCACGTGCTTGATGACCAGGATGTGCTCTTCGACGTCCAGGGTGGCGGACTCGCCGGTGGTGCCGACAGCTACGATCGCGTGGGTGCCGTTTTCCAGGTGGAAGTCTACAAGTTTGTCGAGGCTGTCCCAGTCCAGACGCCCTTGTGCATCCATGGGTGTGACCAACGCCACCATACTGCCCGCAATCATGTAATTGCTCCTGCCGGAAAAAGAGAGCGGTAATGGTACTGGCGCCATCGGCCTTGCACAAGCGAAGCAGGCGGGCGGAGCATTCCCCTTCGCGCCGCTTTTCGCTACCCTTGATCCTTTGATCGATACAGCGCGGCCCGTCGGGCCGTCGACAGTGCGCCTCGCCTGCGTCCACAGCCGCCCAAACCGGCCGGGGCCCTGCTGGAAAAGGAGGCTTGCCCCCGTCCTGTACCGACCGCTCATCGCTTTAGGAATGCTGCATGTCCACCCCCACCGTTCGCGAACAATTCCTCGTCATCAGCGCCCTGGGCCCCAACCCCATGGAGCTGGCCAACGTCCTCAGCCGCGCGGCCTTCGACAATCGCTGCGCGGTGGTCACCTCGCGCCTGTCGCGCCACGGCGAAACCAGCGCCCTGGTGCTGCAGGTCGGCGGCAGCTGGGATGCCCTGGCCCGCCTCGAGGCCACCCTGCCGGGCCTGGGCAAGAAGCACGGCCTGACGCTGGACGTGGTCCGCAGCGCCGACCAGGAGGTGCGCCCGCAGGCCCTGCCTTACGTGGCCTACGTCAGCGCCGCCTATCGCCCGGACATCATCAACGAGCTGTGCCAGTTCTTCCTCGACCACCGCGTCGAGCTCGAAGCGATGACCTGCGACACCTACCTCGCCCCGCAGACCGGCAGCAGCATGCTCAACGCCCAGTTCACCGTGATCCTGCCGGCCGGCACCCAGATCAGCTGGCTGCGCGACCAGTTCCTCGACTTCGCCGATGCGCTGAACCTGGACGCGCTGATCGAACCGTGGCGCCCACAGAACCCTGTCTAAGGAAGCACCCATGGCCGTAGCAATCGACCAACCCGTCGCCGATTTCCAGGTCCAGGCCACCAGTGGCCAGACCGTCAGCCTGGCTGAACTGAAAGGCCAGCAAGTGGTGCTGTACTTCTACCCCAAGGACAGCACTCCGGGCTGCACTACCGAAGGCCAGGGTTTCCGCGACCAGCACGCGGCGTTCCAGGCCGCCAACACCGTGGTGTTCGGCGTTTCGCGCGACGGCATCAAGTCGCATGAGAACTTCAAGGCCAAGCAGGCCTTCCCCTTCGAGCTGATCAGCGACAAGGACGAGGCGCTGTGCCAGCTGTTCGACGTGATCAAGCTGAAGAAGCTGTATGGCAAGGAGTACCTGGGCGTGGACCGCAGCACCTTCCTGATCGACAAGGACGGTGTGCTGCGCCAGGAATGGCGTGGGGTGAAGGTACCCGGGCATGTGGATGCGGTACTGGCTGCGGCCGAGGCCTTGAACAAGGCTTAAGGACGCATGGGGCTGCTGCGTAGCCCCAACAATTACAGCATCGGCGCCACAGACGTTTCCTGCCTCGGCCAGGCATCCAGCACCGCCTTGAACAGCGTCGCCAGCGGGATTGCGAAGAAGATCCCCCAGAACCCCCACAGCCCGCCGAACAGCAGCACCGCACAGATGATCGCCACCGGGTGCAGGCTCACCGCCTCGGAGAACAGCAGCGGCACCAGCACGTTGCCATCGAGCGCCTGGATGATCGCGTACACCGCCATCAGGTAGATGAACTGGTCGCCCCAGCCCCACTGGAACAGCGCGATCAGGGTCACCGGCACCGTCACCACCACCGCGCCGACATACGGCACCACCACCGACAGCCCCACCAGCAGCGCCAGCAAGGCGGCATAGTTGAGGCCCAGGCTGATGAAGGCGATATAGGTGGCAATCCCGCAGATCAGGATCTCGATGCCCTTGCCGCGGATATAGTTGGCGATCTGCCGGTTCATCTCGTCGCCCACCCGGTTGAGCAACGTGCGCTCACGCGGCAGGTAGCCACTGACCCAGCGCCCGATCAGCTCGCGATCCTTGAGGAAGAAGAACACCAAAATCGGCACCAGTACCAGGTAGATCATGGCATTGACCAGCAACGGCAGGCTCGACAAGGAGAAGGTCAACGCCCACTGGCCGAACTTGCCGATTTCACCGCGCACCGACTCGATGGCACGCAGCACCTGCTCGTCCGACACCAGGTGCGGATAGCGTTCGGGCAACAGCAGCAACAGCGACTGCCACTTGCCGAGCATGCCGGGTAGTTCGTTGAACAAGGTGATCAGCTGATGCCAGAGCAGCGGCACCAGCACCAGCATGAACACCGCCAGCGCGCCCATGAACAGTGCGAACACCAGCCAGACGGCCAGCCGCGTCGGCACCTTCAAGCGCTCCAGGGCATTGACCAGCCCCTGCATGAGAAACGCCAGGACCATGCCCGCCAGCACCGGCGCGAGCATGCCGCCCAGGGTCAGCACCACGGTGAAGGCCAGGAACAGCAGGACCGCCAGCACCACTGCCTCCTCGTCGGAGAAGTAGCGCTGCATCCAGTCGCGAAGCACTTTGAACATTGACGATCCTAATTAAGGGAATCAGGCCTTGCGCAGCCAATAGGTGTAGACCCCGGCCTCGGCCGTTTCATGCAGCAGCGTATGACCGGCCAATTGGGCGAACGTGCGGAAATCGCGCTGGGAACCGGCGTCGGTGGCGAGCACCTTGAGCACCGCGCCGCTGGCCAGGCGATTGAGCTCCATCTTCGCCTTGAGCAGCGGCAATGGACAGTTGAGACCGCTGGCATCGAGCTCGGCGTCACAAGTCGGGGTGTCACTCATCGGGCAGCGCTCCAGGACCGCATGGGGAAGGCCGCTAGGATACCGCCACTGGTCGGCATCGCGCGACCCGGCTACAGTAAGGCTTTTGACCGACGCGAGCTTGTGCATGAATCTACTGCGCCCCACGCTGTTGACGCTGGCCTGCCTGATGGCCCTGCCTGGCCACGCCGACGACCTGCCGTCACTGGGCGACGCCAGCTCCGCGATCGTCTCGCCGCAACAGGAACACCAGCTCGGCCGCGCCTGGCTGAGCCTGTTGCGCGGCCAGGTGAACCAGCTCAACGACCCGCAGCTCAAGGACTTCGTCGAGACCAGCGTGTACAAGCTGGCCGAGACCAGCCAGCTGCAGGACCGGCGCCTGGAGTTCATCCTTATCGACAGCAAGGAACTCAACGCATTTGCCGCGCCCGGTGGCATCGTCGGGGTCAACGGCGGCCTGTTCCTCAATGCCCAGACCGAAGGCGAGTACGCCTCGGTGCTGGCCCACGAACTGGCGCACTTGTCGCAACGCCACTTCGCCCGCGGTGTCGAGGCCCAGCAACGCATGCAGCTGCCGATGATGGCGGCCTTGCTGGCCGGTATCGTGCTGGCGGCGGGCGGCGGCGGCGATGCCGGCATTGGCGTGATCGCCGGCACCCAGGCCGCGGCAATCCAGGAACAGCGGCGCTTTTCCCGGCAGAACGAACAGGAAGCCGACCGTTTCGGCATCCTCAACCTGGAAAAGGCCGGCTACGATCCGCGCAACATGCCCAGCATGTTCGAGCGCCTGGCCCGCCAGTATCGCTACGATGCCAAGCCGCCGGAGTTCCTGCTGACCCACCCGGTCACCGAATCGCGTATCGCCGACACCCGCAACCGCGCCGAACAGGCGCCCAAGGGCGGCGTGGAGGACAGCCTGCGCTACCAGTTGATCCGCGCCCGCGTGCAGCTCACCTACGAAGGCACGCCGGGCATGGCCGCCAAGCGTTTCCGCGCCCAGCTCGACGAAACCCCGAACATGGATGCCGCCCGCTACGGCCTGGCCCTGGCGCAGATCAAGGGCGGCCAGCTCAACGAGGCGCGGGAGAACCTCAAGCCACTGCTGGCCAAGGCGCCCAACGACATCACCTACAACCTGGCGCAGATCGACCTGGACATCACCAACAACCGCCTGGCCGACGCCCAGCAGCGCGCCCAGCGCATGCAGGCGCTGTACCCGGGCAACTACCCGTTGAAACAGGTGCGCGCCGACCTGCTGGTCAAGCAGAACAAGCCGGCCGAAGCGGAAAAGGTGCTGGATGACCTGGTGAAGAGCCGCCCGGATGACCCGGACGTATGGTACGACGTCGCCGAAGTGCGCGGGCTGTCGGGCAACACCATCGGCCTGCACCGCGCGCGCGCCGAATACTTCACCCTGGTCGGTGACTTCGACCAGGCGATCCAGCAGCTCGACTACGCCAAGCGCCGCTCGGGCAGCAACTTCCCGCTGGCTTCGCAGATCGACCAGCGCCAGCGCGAGATCATGGAGCAGCAGCGCATGGTCAAGGAGATGATGGGGCGCTGATACACAGCCAGAAACCATCGCGGGGCAAGCCCGCTCCCACGCCAGAAATCACTGTGGCGTGAGAGCGGCGATGCGGCGACCCGACTTGCCCCGCGATGATTTGGGCAACCGGTCAGGCGTTACCGGACAACTTCAACCGCGCCGCCTGGGTGAAGTCGAGCATGCGGTTCAACGGCTTGATCGCCTTGGGGATCAGCGCCGGCTCGACGAAGATCTCGTTGCTGCCATTGCGCAGACAGTCCAGCACCCGCTCCAGGGTGTTCATGGCCATCCACGGGCAGTGCGCGCAGCTGCGGCAGGCCGCGCCGTTGCCAGCGGTCGGCGCCTCGACGAATTCCTTGTCCGGGCACAGCTGCTGCATCTTGTAGAAGATGCCGCGGTCGGTGGCGACGATGAAGGTCTTGTTCGGCAGGGTCTGCGCCGCCTTGATCAGCTGGCTGGTGGAACCTACCGCGTCGGCCAGTTCGATCACCGCTTCCGGAGACTCCGGGTGCACCAGGATCGCGGCGTCCGGGTACAGCGCCTTCATGTCGGCCAACTGGCGCGACTTGAATTCCTCGTGAACGATGCAGGCGCCATCCCACAGCAACATGTCGGCACCGGTCTGCTTCTGGATGTAGCGGCCCAGGTGCTGGTCCGGACCCCAGATGATGGTCTCGCCGTTGTCCATCAGGCTTTCGACGATTTCCAGCGCGCAGCTGGAGGTCACCACCCAGTCGGCACGGGCTTTCACCGCGGCGGAGGTGTTGGCGTAGACCACCACGGTGCGCTCGGGATGCTGGTCGCAGAAGTCCGAGAACTCCTTGACCGGGCAACCCAGGTCGAGGGAGCAGGTCGCCTCCAGGGTCGGCATCAGCACGCGCTTTTCCGGGGTGAGGATCTTCGCCGTCTCGCCCATGAAGCGCACCCCCGCCACCACCACGGTCTCGGCGGGGTGATTCTTGCCGAAGCGCGCCATTTCCAGCGAGTCGGACACGCAGCCGCCGGTTTCCTCGGCCAGGGCCTGGATCACCGGATCGCAATAGTAGTGGGCCACCAGCACGGCGTTCTGCTTCTTCAGCTCGGCAGCGATGGCCGCACGGTAATCGGCCTCCTGCGCGGGCGTCAGCGGGTTGGGCTGCTTGGCATCGAGGTGCGCCTGGACCAACAGGCGTTCGGAAATCTGGGTCATGATCGCTGGACCTGCAGGGCGCTTGAGCGCGTCAGTCGAGTGTATCACCCGGCCCTGGCAGATCGGCTAGCGGTGCCGGACGGCCAGCGTCTCGGCTCCTCTGCGGGCACGGATTCTTATCGGACGCGAAGGCTACAGGCAATCGGAGGGATGCAAAAGGGGTTTTTGCAGGGCACGCACATCGCGGGGCAAGCCCGCTCCCCTGTTGATGAGAGCGGGCCCGCGTGAGAATCAGCCCTGGGGTTGCAGCGCCGCCAGGTGGCCGCTGATCAGCATGGCGAACTCCTCGACGGTCATCTTCTTGCCGTTGAAGTCGACCATGCCATCGGCGTACTGCAGGCTCGATACCACATCGGTGCCCTCTACCGTGGCCATGCCGCTCTGCAGCGCCATCATGCCGAGCATCTCGCCAGCCTGGCTGGACTGCTGGGCGATGGCCTGGGCGTCGGTCTCGCCGTCGAGCAGCGCCTGCAATGTGGCCAGGTCACCGACCATCGGCTTGGAGACACTGAGCTTGGCCTTCAGCTGGGTCAGCAGCTGCTTGCCCAGCTGGTCAGGCGGCAGGTCGAACGAGCTAGGGCTGGCGAAGTCCATCGCCAGGTTGAAGTGGCTCTCGCCATTGGCGGTCTTGAATGCCAGCTTCTCCACCGCCACCTGCGGCTTGGCCACCAGCAGCTTCTGCAGGTCGCCCTGGACCTTGGCCTGTTCCTCGGGGGTCATTTCCAGCGACGGGGCCTCGCCCTCGGCCGCCGCCTGCTGCATCTGCGGCAGCTGGGTCTGGTACCACTCCATCAGCGCCTGCATGGCAGCGATGTCGATGGACTTCATGGTCAGGACCATTTCCGCGCTGCCAACCTTGCGCCCGGCATAGCTGATGTCGGCAACCTTGTATTCCAGGCGCCCGGCCAGCTTGTCCTTGGCCTCGCCCTCGGCGTTGTACAGGTTGTTCTGCTGCAGCCCCTTGAGCACCAGCACTTCCTGCTTCGGCCCGAAGGTCACCTGGGTGTCGGCCAGGGCCAGGTCGAAGTTGCCGACATAGACCATGTCGTGAGCGGTTTCGTGGAGCTTGCCACCGGCCTTGAAACCGTTGAGCAGGATCTTCACCGGTGCCTGTTGCTCGTCGACGAAGTTCAGCTCCAGGTGCTCGGCATTGCCGTGGATCTCCACCGCCTTGCCGTCGCGGTCACCGCGCAGTTGCAGCTGCAGGCCGGAGAAGTCCAGAACGTTGCCGCCGTCTTCCTTGAGCGTCACCGGCGCCAGGCGGATATCGCTGTCGACGCTGCCGTTGTAGCCCAGGCTGACCTGGGCGGTGACCGGTGCCTTGTCGCCGGCGGCGGTGAACCAGCCCGCGGTGAAGTCATCCTTGTCCAAAGCGCTGTTGCTGGTGGCCATGACCGGCATCAGCTTGAACGCCTTGACCCGCGACCAAGGGAAAGGGCCGTGCTCGATCTGGTCGGTCACGCCAACTTGGAAGTTCAGCGCCTCGGCTTCGCCGAGCTGCACGTTCTCGGCCTTCAGGCGGTAGTGCGCGGTGCTGGTGAAGAAGTGCTGGTCCAGCGAGACCAGCTCGATGGTCATGCTGCCGCCGTTGCCCGCGAGGGCCTTCTTCAGCTCTTCGTTACCGCGGGCAACGGAGCGCTCCAGCTCTGCGGGCAGTTGCTTGCCGGTGTACCAGGCGCCAGCGGTGGTTGCGACGGCGATGGCGACCGCCAGGCCGGAAAGGATGCCTACTGATTTCTTCATGAATAGAACCGATTGCTGTCCATAGGGAGGGCGATTGAGCGGACCACGGAAACGAGGGCGCGCGGGATGACAAGAATACCACTGGCACCCAGCCAGCGCGGTAGTGCGACGGGCATTTCGTGTGTCGACGCATACGCAGACCGGCAAGCGTATTGTCAATTTTTACGAACATCAAAATCGACTTACGATCCGCTCAATCGGCCAATAACAGTGCATAACGGCCAAAAAAACCGATTCACCTTCCATCCAACTGACTACCTGTCATGTTTAACTTGACACCCAAACGACCATCGTTGTTTATTTCGCGCACCCTGCAGCTCCAACATAAAAGGTGAACAACATGGAGCCCTTCCGCTCGACCTTGTCGTGCCCGTCATCCGCCGTGCCCGTTGTTTCGACACAGGAGCAGCGCCCGCATGCAGACTGACCACAGCGCTCCCGGCGATGCCCAGTTCCGCAAGTCCCTGCGCCTCTGGCACGTGGTGATCATCGGCCTGGCCTACCTCACCCCGATGACCGTGTTCGACACCTTCGGCATCGTCTCCGGGATCACTGCCGGGCATGTGCCCAGCGCCTACATCCTGGCCCTTGCCGGCATCCTGTTCACCGCCGTGAGCTATGGCACCCTGGTGCGACGCTTCCCGCAGTCGGGCTCGGCGTACACCTACACCCAGCGCGCCATCAATCCACACGTGGGTTTCCTGGTCGGCTGGTCGTCGCTGCTGGACTACCTGTTGCTGCCCATGGTCAATGCATTGCTGGCCAAGCTCTACCTGTCGGCAATGTTCCCCGAAGTGCCGGCCTGGGTGTGGGTGGTCGGCTTCGTCACCCTGATCAGCCTGATCAACATGCGCAGCATCAACCTGGTGGCGCACTTCAACCTGCTGTTCGTCGCCGTGCAGGTGGCGATCATCTCGGTGTTCATCTACCTCTGCTGGCGCGGCCTGGGCCATGGCGAAGGCCTGGGCACGGCCTGGAGCCTGGTACCGTTCGCCGACGACCAGACCCAGTTCACCGCCCTGGCAGCCGGCGCGACCATCCTGTGCTTCTCGTTCCTGGGCTTCGATGCGGTGACCTGCCTGTCGGAAGAAACCCGCGACCCGGGCAAGACCATCCCCCGGGCGATCTTCCTCACGGCGCTGATCGGCGGCGTGGTGTTCATCGGCGTGTCCTACTTCATCCAGGCCTACTTCCCGACCATGCAGCGCTTCCACGACCAGGAAGCAGCCCTGCCGGAAATCGCCCTGTACGTCGGCGGCAAGCTGTTCCAGTCGGTGTTCATCGCCTGCACGGTGATCAACACCATCGCCTCGGGCCTGGCCTCGCAGACCAGCGTGTCGCGCCTGCTGTACGTGATGGGCCGCGACAACGTGATCCCGGCCGGGGTGTTCGCCCGCCTGCACCCGCGCTACAAGACCCCGGTGCTGAACATCGCCGTGGTCGGCCTGATTTCGCTGTCGGCGATCTTCTTCGACCTGGTCACCGCCACCTCGGTGATCAACTTCGGCGCGCTGGTGGCGTTCAGCTTCGTCAACCTCTCGGTGATCAACCACTGCTATATCCGTGAGAGACAGAACAAGGGCCTGACGAACAACCTCAAGTATCTGGTGGCGCCGACGATAGGCTTCTGCATCATCGTCTCGCTGTGGCTGGACCTGAACGAACACTCCTTGCTGTTCGGCGGTGTCTGGGCCCTGCTTGGCGTGCTCTACCTGGCCTGGCTGACCAAGGCCTTCAGGGTTGCGCCACCGAACTGCATCGCCGAATGACCCCATCGACGCCCGCCTGACCGCGGGCGTTGTGTTTGCCCGAGAAGGAAAAGCCCATGTCGCAGCGCCGTCTCTCCATCCAGTGGAAGATCACCCTGCTCGCCGGCCTGTGCCTGCTGGCCATCGTCGTCTTGCTGGTGGCCACCTCGCTCACCCAGGCCCGGCGCAGCGCCGAGCAGGTGTTCCAGGCCAACACCGAGCTGCTCGACCACAGCGCCCGCCTGCGCCTGCAGGCCCACGGCGAAACCCAGGCCTTGCGCATCCAGCGCTACTTCATGGACGCCTACCAGTACGGCAACGGTTTCGCCCGCCTGGTGCAGGCGCTCAAGGCCCGCGGCGGCGCCGACCTGCGCGGTGAACTCAGCCGCGAAGCCCGCGCCGCACTGGCCGGCAATGCCGACCTGATCGGCCTGTACCTGGTGTTCCAGCCCAACGCCCTGGACCAGCAGGACGCGCGCTTCGTCGGCCAGGCCGACAATGGCAGCAACGACAGCGGGCGTTTCTCGCTGTACTGGTCGCAGCCCGGCACTGGCAGCCTCGAAGTGGAGGCCATGCCCGAGTCGATGCTTGCCGACACCAGCATCGGCGCCAACGGTTCGCCCTACAACCGCTGGCTGACCTGCCCGCTGGAAACCGCCAAGGCCTGCGTGCTCGACCCGTACTTCGACGAAGTCAACGGCCACCAGGTACTGATGACCAGCATCGCCCTGCCGCTGCTGGAAAACGGCAAGGTGGTGGGCGTGGTCGGCCTGGACATCGGCCTGGACAACCTGCAGCAACTGAGCCTGGCCGGCCGCCAGGAACTGTTCGACGGCCAGGGCCAGGTCAGTATCGTCAGCCCTGCGGGCCTGCTCGCCGGCCACAGCCAGGATGCCGGCCAGTTGAGCAAGACCGTGCAACAAGCCTTCGGCGCCAGCGCGGCGGCCCTGGCCGCGCCACTGCGTGCCGGCCAGGCCGTCGAGCGCCTGGACCAAGGCACCATGCGTATTTCCCGACCCTTTGCGCCAATTCCCGGCGCGGCACCGTGGCAGGTGTTGCTCGAACTGCCCGAGCAGGTACTGCAAGCGCCCGCCGTCACCCTCAACCAGCGCCTGGACAGCCAGAACCAGCAGGCCAACCTCGTCAGCCTGCTGATCGGCCTGGGCGCCGCCGTGCTGGGGCTGCTGCTGGTGTGGCTGACCGCCCGCGGCGTGACCCGGCCGATCCTGGCCGTGGCCGCCCGCCTGAAGGACATCGCCAGCGGCGAAGGCGACCTGACCCGGCGCCTGGACTACGCCCGCGACGACGAACTGGGCCAGCTCACCGGTTGGTTCAACCGCTTCCTCGACAAGCTGCAACCAGTGATCGCCCAGCTCAAGGGTTCACTGCAGGAAGCCCGCGGCACTGCCGACCAGTCGGCGCTGATCGCCCGCCAGACCAGCGACGGCATGCAGCAACAGCACCGCGAAATCGAACAGGTGGCCACGGCGGCAAACGAAATGAGCGCCACGGCCCATGACGTTGCCCACAACGCCGCCCAGGCCGCCCAGGCCGCACGCGGTGCCGACCAGGCAACCCGCGATGGCCTGGCGCGGGTGGGCGCCACCCGGGAAGCGATCGCCCAGCTTGCCGGCGGCATGGATGCGGCCATGGATGAAGCCCGCGCCCTGGAAAGCCGTGGCGAACAGATCGGCTCGGTGCTTGAAGTGATCCGCGCCATCGCCGAGCAGACCAACCTGCTGGCCCTCAACGCCGCCATCGAAGCGGCCCGCGCCGGCGAAGCCGGGCGGGGCTTTGCGGTGGTCGCCGACGAAGTACGCAACCTGGCGCAGCGCACCCAGGTGTCGGTCGAGGAGATCCGCCAGGTCATCGAAGGCTTGCAGCAAGGCACCCAGGACGTGGTCGAGGCAATGCAGGCCGGTCAGCGCCAGGCCCAGGACAGTGCCGCGCAGATGGAACAGACCTTGCCGGCGCTGCAGCGTATCGGCGAGGCGGTGACGGTGATCACCGACATGAATCTGCAGATCGCCTCGGCCGCCGAGGAACAGAGCGCAGTGGCCGAAGAGGTGAACCGCAACGTGGCGGGCATCCGCGACGTTACCGAATCGCTGTCGGGGCAGGCCGACGAGTCGGCGCACATCAGCCAGGCACTTAACCGGCTGGCCAACCAGCAGCAGGCCCTGATGGCGCAGTTCCGGGTTTGAATCCGCCCCGGATGAAACAGCAACAGCGGACTGCTCGCCGTGACAAAGGCTGACAACTCACGACAAGGCTGCCCCTTCAGCAACCCTTCCGCCTGAAGGGATACGACACTCTCAAACCGATATCTGGCCACCCCAGGTATCGGTTTTTTTGTTGCATCAATGATGAATAAATTTCCGACATATTGCTTCGTACATTTTAAGGAAAATACAAAACGACCATTCCCCACTTCACAATGACGTCGATGCATATCAGTAAATATGGGCAATCCAGATGAATGCATGCAAATATCAACGTTGGCACACGATCAAAACGACGAAATCATGCATTCCAAAATGGAATGAATTAACAACTAATTGTCGTTTGTTACGAACACCTTTCAACGCCAATACTGATTTCAATCAATGCAATCGCGACCGCCGCAGCACTGGAGAAGCTGCTGGCCGACCAGCGCCCATCCGCGCCCGTCACCTGCAACAGGAAGTGGTCAGATCACAACAAGAACAACAACTCACCCGAATGCAGATCAAATAGGTTGCCCATGACCCATTCGAACAACAACGGAAGTTTGACTGCCGCAGCCCCGCCTTCCGGACACCTCAAACGCACCCTCACCAGCCGCCACCTGAACATGATCGCCATCGGCGGCTCCATCGGCACCGGCCTGTTCGTTTCCTCCGGCGCCACCATTGCCCAGTCCGGCCCCGGCGGCGCATTGCTGGCCTTCGCGGTGATCGGCCTGATGGTCTACTTCCTGATGACCAGCCTCGGCGAAATGGCTGCATGCATGCCGGTCAGCGGCTCGTTCTCCACCTATGCCTCGCGCTACGTCGAAGAAAGCTTCGGCTTCGCCCTGGGCTGGAACTACTGGTACTCCTGGGCCGTGACCATCGCCGTGGATCTGGTGGCCGTACAGATCATCATGCTCTATTGGTTCCCGGACACCCCCGGGGTGATCTGGAGCGCGGCCTTCCTGGTGCTGTTGTTCGCCCTCAACGTCGCCTCGGTGCGTTTCTTCGGCGAGGCGGAGTTCTGGTTCGCCCTGGTCAAGGTCGTGACCATCATCATCTTCATCGCCGTGGGCGTGCTGATGCTGCTGGGCATCCTCGAAGGCGGCCAGGACGGTGGCACCCACCTCTGGCAGATCGGCGACGCGCCCATTGCCGGCGGCCTGCCGGCGCTGATCGGCGTGGCGATGATCGTCGGTTTCTCGTTCCAGGGCACCGAGTTCGTGGGCATCGCCGCTGGCGAAACGGCAAACCCGGGACGCAACATTCCCAAGGCCGTGCGCCAGATCTTCTGGCGCATCCTGCTGTTCTACGTACTCACCATTGTCGTGATCGGCCTGCTGATCCCCTACACCGACCCGCGCCTGCTCAAGGACGGCCTGTCGGACGTCACCATCAGCCCGTTCACCCTGATCTTCACCAAGGCCGACATGCTCGCCGCCGCCGCCGTGATGAACGCGGTGATCCTGACCTCGGTTGTCCGCCGGCAACTCGGGCATGTATGCCTCGTCGCGCATGCTCTACAGCCTGGCGCTGGAGCGCAAGGCGCCGGCCATCTTCGCCCGGGTGACCCGCAGCGGCACGCCGGTCTGGGCGCTGCTGGCCACCGCCGCGGTCGCCGGCCTGTGCCTGCTGAGCTTCCTGTTCAGCCCCGGCAAGCTCTACCTGTGGCTGCTGAACACCTCCGGCATGCTCGGTTTCATCGCCTGGCTGGGCATCGCCATCAGCCATTACCGCTTCCGCCGCGGCTACCTGCTCAATGGCAATGACCTGGCGAAACTGCCGTATGTGTCGAAATACTTCCCGTTCGGTCCGCTGTTCGCCTTCGGCCTGTGCATGGTGGTGATGCTCGGGCAGAACTACCAGGCGTTCATCGGCGGGCAGATCGACTGGATCGGCGCCTTCGCCACCTACGTCGGCCTGGTGCTGTTCGTGGTGGTCTGGTTCGGCCACAAGCTGGTCACAGGCTCCAAGGTGGTGCGCTACAGGGAAATGGACTTCTCCAGTATCGAGCTGCGCAAGGCCGAACGCAGCAAGGCAGAGCCTACAGGCGATGCGCTCGCGGCCAGCCAGCAACCCGCCTGAACACTCCATTGGCGGACCCGCCGCGGTCCGCCCACCACTGCTCCGGGCCCCTGATGAACAGCACCTTCGACTCCTACTACGAAGCCACCGCCAGCAGAACCTTCTACCCTGCCCAGCGTGGGCGCACCGATACCCGCATCTGCATCCTCGGTGGCGGCCTGGCCGGCCTGTCGACCGCGATAGCGCTTGCCGAGCGCGGAGTGACCGATGTGACGCTCCTCGAATCGCAACGTGTCGGCCATGGCGCCTCGGGGCGCAACGGCGGCTTCGTCTTCGGCGGCTACAGCCTCGGCAACGCCGAACTGCTGTCGACTTTAGGCGCCAACGAGGCCCGCAAGCTGTATCGACTGACACTCGACGCCGTCGATCTAATCCGCGAACGCACCCGCCGCTACGCCATCGATTGCGACCTGGTCGACCAGGGCGTGATCCTCGCCAACTGGTTCAACGACCCGTCGCGCCTGGAGAAACCGCGCCAGCTGATGAAGCAGGCCTATGGCGTCGACTGGGAATACATCGCCCCCGGCGAACTGCAGGAACAGCTCAGGACCGAGCGCTATTACGGCGGATTGCTGGAGCGCAACGCATTCCACTTCCATCCGCTCAAGTACGTCTGCGGCATCGCCCAGGCAGCTGCACAGGCCGGAGTGACGATCTACGAACAATCGTCGGTGACAAGTATCGAGAAGAAGGCTGGCGGCTACATCGTGCGCACCAGCCAGGGCGAAGTTCATGCCGAGCACGTGGTGTTTAGCGCAGGTGGCTATGCCCGCGGCGTCTACGCCCCGATCGAACGCGCCGTGCTGCCGATTGCCACCTACGTGGTCACCACTGCGCCACTGGGTACACGCCTGCAGGACGCCATCGACTGCCAGTCGGCCATCTACGACACACGCTTCGCCTTCGATTACTACCGCCCGCTGAAGGACACCCGGATCCTCTGGGGCGGACGCATCTCCATTCTCGATCGCGGGCCACAGGCCATCGCCAGGCTGCTCAAGGCCGACCTGGCGAGCGTCTACCCGCAACTCGAGGACGTGGAGCTGGAATTCTCCTGGGGCGGGCTGATGAGCTACGGACGCCACCAGATGGCGCAGATCGGCCAGGACGACAACGGCATCTGGCACGCGGTCGGTTTCGGTGGCCATGGCATGGCACCGACCACGGTCGCCGGCGAAGTCCTTGCGGACGCCATCGCCCACCGCCTACCGATCTCGAGCGGTTTCAATCGGTTCGGCCTCGACCGCACCTTCGGCCTTGCTGGCCTGGTGGCTGCGCAGGCCACCTACACCGCCTACCAGGCGCGCGATGCCTTGGATGCACGACGACTGAACCGCTGACAGTGGGTCAGGCCACTTTTCGACAGGCATGAAAAAGCCCGCCATGAAGGCGGGCTCTTTCGTACTGCATATGGTGGGTCGTGTAGGATTCGAACCTACGACCAATTGGTTAAAAGCCAACTGCTCTACCAACTGAGCTAACGACCCGTTGGATGGCGCGTATATTACTGATTTCTCAGAAGAATTCAACACCCCATCGCAAAATTTTTTTAAAAATACCGAGTGGGGTCTTCTACACCGGCAGCCTTGAACCCATCGGCGCGCAGGCGGCAGCTGTCGCACTTGCCGCAAGCACGCCCGTCATCATCGGCCTGATAGCAGGAGACGGTCAGGCTGTAGTCCACGCCACGAGCGATGCCAGCCTGGACGATCTGCGCCTTGCTCAGGTTCTGCAGCGGCGCCTGGATACGGAAACCCTGCCCTTCCACGCCGGCTTTGGTAGCCAGGTTGGCCATGCGCTCGAAGGCCTCGACGAACTCCGGGCGGCAGTCCGGGTAGCCAGAGTAGTCCACGGCGTTGACGCCGATGAAGATGTCACGGGCCTCGAGCACCTCCGCCCAGCCCAGCGCCAGGGACAGGAACACGGTGTTGCGAGCCGGCACGTAGGTGACCGGAATCCCCTCGCTCGGCGCCTCGGGCACATCGATGCTGCTGTCGGTCAGGGCCGAGCCACCGATGCCATCGAGGTTCAGGCCGATCACCTTGTGCTCGACCACGCCCAGATCACGGGCCACCCGCGCCGCGGCGTTGAGCTCGGCGCGATGGCGCTGGCCATAATCGAAGCTCATGGTGTAGCACTGGTAGCCGTCGGCCTTGGCCATGGCGACCACGGTGGCCGAATCCAGGCCACCGGACAGTAGGATTACCGCGCGTTTGTCAGTCATGTCTTTCTCCTCAACGTCCGGGTTCGTCGTTCCACAGCAGCTTGTGCAGCTGCAGCTGGAAACGCACGGGCAGGTTGTCGGCGACGATCCAGTCGGCCAGGTCGGTGGCGCTCACCTGATGATGGCTGGGCGAGAACAGCACTTCACCGGCGCGCTCGGCCAGGTTGTACTGGATCAGCTTGGAAACCGCCCAATCGTAGTCCTCGCGGGAACAGATGACGAACTTGACCTGGTCGTTGCCGGTCAGCAGCTCGATGTTCTCGTAGCGATTGCGGTGAGACTCCTCGGAGCCTGGGGTCTTGAGGTCGACCACGCGGCTGACCCGGGTGTCGACGCCACTGATGTCGAGAGCGCCACTGGTTTCCAGCGACACGTCGTAACCGGCATCGCACAGGCGCTGCAGCAGAGGCAGCGCATTGGGCTGGGCCAGAGGCTCGCCACCAGTCACGCAGACGTAGCGCGGCTTGAAGCCGGCCACCTGCTCGAGGATGGAGTCGAGGGTGCGAATAGTGCCGCCACTGAAGGCATAGGCACTGTCGCAGTACTGGCAGCGCAGGGGGCAACCGGTCAGGCGCACGAAAACCGTGGGCAGCCCGGCCGTTCGCGTTTCACCCTGCAACGAGTAAAACACTTCGGTGATGCGTAATGTGTCTTGCATGATCGCCACGGGCGTGACAGCTGAACAGGCTGTCCGCCTCCGTCAGGCACTGTCGCGGACTCGACAAAGCGTTATCCGCAGCAGCGTGTTTACGAAAAAAGGGCCGTGATTCTAACGAAAAAACCCGCGACAAGCGCGGGTTTCTTCTTCAACGGGTCGTTCAGAGCTTTTGCAGGTCGCGTTGCGCCAGTTGCGCGGCGGAAGTGCCGGGGTACTGGGTGATGACCTGCTGCAGGATACCCTTGACCTTGTCGGTGTGGCCCATGCGGCGCTCGACATCGGCCAGCTTGTACAGCGAATCCGGCACCTTGCTGTGTTTCGGGTACTTCTGGCCGACCTCGGCGAACGCCTGGCTGGCGCCTTGCAGGTCGCCCTTGGCCAGGTTGACCTCGCCGAGCCAGTACTGGGCATTGCCGGCGTACTGGCTGTTGGGGTACTTGCGCAGGAAGGCGTTGAAGGCCTGGCTGGCCTTGTCGAAGTCCTTCTGCTTGATCAGGTCGAAAGCGGCGTCGTAATACAGCTTCTCTTTCGCCGGATCGCCCGGCTCGCTGCTCGCGGCCGGTGGCTGCGCGGCATTGGCGCCGGCGGCCGCACCCGTGGCTGCGCTGCTCGCGCCACCGGTGGAAGAATTGTCTGGAGTCGCGGCAGGCGCGGCACCGCTGCTGATGCGGCGGTCGAGATCCTGGTAGCGCTCGAGGTTTTCCTGCTTCATGCGCGACACATCGTTCTGCAGCTCTTCGATGATGCCTTGCTGGCGGGAAATTTGGTCCTGCATCTGCTGCAGCTGCATGAACAGCTGGCCATTTGCAGAAGCAGGGGCCGAAGCCCCTGCTCCGGCATAGGCGCCGCTCGTGCCATAACCCGCGGGTGGATAGCCACCCGCGTTGTCATCTACTACGGGAACCGCAGCCCACGCCGAAAGGGGCAGGCTGAGTGCGAGGACGGTTACAGCACGACGGCACATACGCATAGGAACTTACTTACGCAGTTCTACGCGACGGTTCTGAGCCCAGGACTGCTCGTCGTTGCCGGTGGCAACTGGACGCTCTTCGCCGTAGGAAACCAGTTCCAGCTGAGCAGGGGAAACGCCCTGCAGAACCAGGTAGCGCTGAACGGCCTTGGCACGACGCTCACCCAGAGCCATGTTGTACTCGCGGGTGCCGCGCTCGTCGGTGTTGCCTTCCAGGACAACGCGGTTGCCGTTGGACTTCAGGTCCTTGGCGTGAACGTCCAGAGCGCGCATGGCTTCTGGCTTCAGGTCCGAGCTGTCATATTCGAAGTAGAAGGTGGTGATTGCGCGCAGGGCGGCTTCTTCGCTCAGGGAACCGTCAACAGCGCCAGTGTTGGCACCGTAGCCAGCGTTCGGATCAACAGCGCCTTCACCAGCGTTGTCGCCGCCTTTCGAGGAGCAACCTACAGCTACAGCCATGGCCAGAGCCAGCGCAGCGAATTTACCAAACTTCAGCATTTCCATCGTGAAACTCCTAATGAAACCCCAGTGTGTTAAGCAAAACGTGTTACGCCGCAATCAGTTCAGGTAAGGGGACCAGGACGGTTCTCTGACTTCGCCTTGAGCGGTAGGAAGTGGGAGCCTCACGCGGCCGTTAAGCGACACGAGCATCAAGACTCCCCGGCCCTGCTGGCGGGTGGCGTAGATTAGCATGGTGCCGTTTGGCGCAACAGTGGGAGACTCATCAAGACTGGTCTCGGAGAGAATCTTTACACTTCCACGTTGCAGGTCCTGCGCGGCCACCTTGAAGTTGGTGAAACCCTGCTGGCGATGGATCATCACCAGGGTCTTTTCATCCGCCGACAGTTTCGGGTTGGCGTTGTAGTTGCCCACGAACGTCACGCGCTCGGCACCACCGCCACCGACCGACTGCTTGTAGATCTGCGGCTTGCCGCCACGGTCGGAGGTGAAGTACAGGGTGTTGCCATCCTTGCCCCAGAACGGCTCGGTATTGATACCTGGGCCGGCGGTGACACGGGTGATCTGGCGCGAAGCCACGTTCATTACATAGATGTCCGGGTTGCCGTCTTTCGACAGCACGAACGCCAGGCGCGAACCGTCAGGCGACCAGGCAGGCGCGCCGTTCAGGCCTTCGAAGTTGGTGATCTGCTCGCGGCGACCGGTATCGATGTGCTGGATGAAGATGCGCGGGCGCTTCTGCTCGAACGAGACATAGGCGATACGCTTGCCATCCGGCGCGAAACGCGGCGACAGGATCGGTTCACGCGACTGCAGCAGGGTTACTGCACGGGCACCGTCGTAGTCCGAACGCTGCAGGGTGTAACGGGTGTTGTTGGTCGAGAAGCGCTCGGCGGTCACGTACAGCATGCGAGTGGAGAACGCACCCTTGATGCCGGTGAGCTTCTCGAACGACTGGTCGGCGATGTAGTGCGACATGTCGCGCAGCTGGTCGACGCCGCCGGCCACGCTGCCGGTCAACACCTGCTGCTCGGTGGCAACGTTGAACAGGGCGTACTGCACCTGCAGGCGACCACCGGCCGGCACGATGCTGCCGACCATGACGTACTGGGCGCCCAGCGCTTTCCAGTCACGGAAGATCACTTCGCTGGCCTGGCTTGGCTGGCTGATCATGTTCTGCCGCGGGATCGGCGCGTAGTAGCCGGAGTTGCGCAGGTCGTTGCCGATGATATCGGCCATGTCTTCCGGCAGCACGCTGCCGCCCTGGACACCGAACGGCACTACCGCAATGGGAGTTGCCCGGTCGCTACCGCTGGTGACCAGGATGTTCTTTTCCTCTGCCATCGCCATGCCTGCCACGCAGCAGAGCAAGACCAGGAGTCCTCTCAGACGTTTAATCACAACGCTAGATCCTCAGGTGTAAATGTCATCTTGAATGAACGATACGGATTGAACTCGTTCGGCTTCAAGCCCTGCATTTCGGTCAACCGACCAATGTTCTTCACCGCGGCCACGGCCGAGCTGTCGAACGGACCGTCGCCACTGGATTTGGCCACACTCACATTGGTGAGGGTGCCGTCCGGCAGCATGTTGATCTGCAGAACTACCGTCATGCCCTTGCGCGCGGATGGCGGACGCGCCCAACCTTCGGCCGCGCGCATGCGAATCAGGTCGTCGAAGTCGCCGGCTACCTGGTCACCCTGCTCGTCGGCCAGCGCCTGCTGCCGCTCGGTGGTGTCGGACAACAGCTCGGCGAGTGCCTGGGCCTTCTTGTCTTCCGCCGCCTTGCGGGCCGCTTCCTGTGCCTTTTTCTTCTGGGCGTCTGCCGCGGCCTTTTTCTTGGCCTCTTCAGCTGCCTTCTTCTTCGCATCCTCGGCCGCCGCTTTCTTCTTGGCGTCCTCGGCTGCTTTTTTCTTCGCGTCTTCGGCGGCTTTCTTCTTCGCCTCTTCCGCGGCCTGTTTCTTGGCTTCTTCCTCGGCCTTCTTCTTGGCCTCGTCCTCAGCCTTCTTCTTGGCGATATCGGCCTGTTGCTTTTCAGCGGCCTTCTTCGCTTCCTCGGCTTTCTTGGCCTCGGCGGCTTTCTTCTGCTCGGCAGCCTTGGCGGCGTCTTCGGCTTTCTTCGCCTCGGCGGCTTCGCGAGCCTCCTCGGCCTTTTGAGCGGCGTCGGCTTTCTTTTGTTCCGCGGCCTTCACGGCCTCCTGCTCGACCTTCTTCTGCTCCAACTGCTCGACCTCGGTCTGGCGCGAAGCGGTCTTCTTGGCCTCCCCGGCAATCTTCTGATTGGTCTGGGTGGTCGCCTGGCTCTTGGACTTGAGCTGGTACAGCGTGGCCTGGACGATAGGCTTGGAGGGCGGCAGCTCGGGCGTCATGGCAAAGCTGACGAACAGCATGCCGAACACCAGCACGTGCAGTGCAATGGCCCAGACACTGGGCCAGAAGTAGCTTTCCGAGGCGGATGGCTCTCGCTGTTGCATCAGGGCGCCTCGGTAATCAGGCCAACGTTACCGACACCGGCCTTCTGCAACCCGCCCATGGCGCCCATCACCGCACCGTAGTCGACAGCCTTGTCGCCACGGATGAAGACCTGGGTCTGCTTGCCCTGGTCACGACCGGCGGCGATGATCTTGGTCACCGCGCTGGTCATTTCCGGCAAGGTCATGGCCTTGTCCATCTGCTTGTCGGTGTCGACTTCACTGCCGAGGTTCCAATAGTAGGTCTTGTCGGCCTTGATCGAGATGGTCAGGACTTGGACGTTGTTGTCCTGCGGCAGGGCTTCGCTGGAAACCTTGGGCAGGTCCACCTTCACGCCCTGGTTGAGCATCGGGGCGGTCACCATGAAGATAACCAGTAGCACCAGCATCACGTCGATGTAGGGCACCACGTTCATCTCGGCGACCGGCTTGCGTTTGTGGCGAACTCGGGCCATGGGTTTCTACCTGATCACTCTTCGCTGGTGTGTACTTTGCGGTGCAGGATCGCCTGGAACTCGTCGGCGAACGTGTAGTAGCGCCCGATCAGCACTTCACTGCGCGCGGCAAAACGGTTGTAGGCGATAACGGCCGGGATCGCGGCGAACAGGCCGATCGCCGTGGCGATCAGTGCTTCGGCAATGCCCGGTGCTACGGTGGCCAGGGTGGCTTGCTGGGCGCTGGCCAGGCCACGGAAGGAGTTCATGATGCCCCATACGGTACCGAACAGACCGATGTACGGGCTGGTGGAACCGACGGTGGCCAGGAACGGCAGGCTCTGCTCGAGCTTTTCTTCCTCGCGGGAGATGGCCACGCGCATGGCACGCCCTACCCCTTCCATGACCGCGTCCGGATCGACACCTGGTTGCTGGCGCAGGCGCGAGAATTCCTTGAAGCCGGCACGGAAGACCTGCTCGACACCCGAGTCCGGGTCCGGGTTGCTGCCCGCCTGGCGGTACAGCTTGGACAGGTCGATGCCCGACCAGAAGCGCTCTTCGAAAGCGTCCAGTGCACGACGACCGGCGCGCAGCATGGTGCTGCGCTGGAAGATCATGATCCAAGAGGTCACCGAGGCTGCCACGAGGGTCAGCATTACCAGCTGAACCACGACACTGGCATTGGCGACCAGGCTCCACATGGAGGTATGGTCGACGACGTTTGCTTCCACGCTTATTCTCCTGCGTTCGATTGAGTACCCGTGCCGTCCGCCAGGAAGGCGTCGCGCAGTTCTGGGGGAATGGCCCGGGGTTTGAAAGTGTCGGCGCGCACGGCGGCCACCAGGAACTGCCCCTCGCAGAGCAGCACTTCATCCTTTGCTCGCCACACCTGCTGCACGAAGCGCAGGCTGGCACGATTCAATTCAAGTACTTGCGCGGTTACCCGCAACTCGTCGTCCAAGCGGGCCGGCGCGTGATAGCGCGCCTCGCTGGAATGGACCACGAACAACAGGTTGTCCTGCGCCAGCTGGGCCTGGGAGAACCCCAGGTGACGCAGCCGCTCGGTGCGCGCGCGCTCCATGAATTTGAGGTAGTTGACGTAATACACCACGCCACCGGCGTCGGTATCCTCGTAATAGACGCGACAGCGGTGTGCGAACGGTTCCAGCCCATTTTGCGCGCGCATACTCTAGTGCTTACTCCTGTGCTTGCCAATCCACGGCAACAACTGTTTTTGCATCGATAATGTCGTATTGCCAGCGAGCCCAGGGCATGCCAGCGGTAGGACCACGAAAATGCCGATTCGATCTGTCATTCGTCGTCTTGCGCTGCATATTCCCCACCCTCGCAGAAGCGCCCGGGGATGTTCAGGCCAAAATGCAGGTAGGCGTGCCGGGTGACCACACGGCCCCGCGGGGTACGCATGATATAGCCCTGCTGGATGAGATAGGGCTCGAGCACGTCCTCGATGGTGTGGCGCTCCTCGCCGATCGCCGCGGCAATATTGTCGAGCCCCACCGGACCACCGTCGAACTTCTCGATCATGGTCAGCAGCAGACGCCGGTCGGAGTGATCGAAGCCACGCTCGTCGACATCCAGCAGGTTCAGCGCCATGTCCGCGACCGCCTTGGTGATCTCACCCTTGCCACGGACTTCGGCAAAGTCGCGTACCCGCCGCAGCAGGCGATTGGCGATCCGCGGCGTGCCACGCGCCCGGCGGGCGATCTCGAATGCGCCCTTGTCGTCCATGGGCAAGCCGAGGATGCCGGCCGAACGGCTGACGATGGTCGCCAGGTCTCTGTCGCTGTAGAACTCCAGGCGCTGGACGATACCGAAGCGATCACGCAGCGGGTTGGTCAGCATGCCGGCGCGGGTGGTGGCGCCGACCAGGGTGAACGGCGGCAGGTCGAGCTTGATCGAGCGCGCGGCCGGGCCCTCGCCGATCATGATGTCCAGCTGGAAATCCTCCATCGCCGGATAGAGCACTTCCTCGACCACCGGCGATAAGCGGTGGATCTCGTCGATGAACAGCACGTCATGCGGCTCGAGATTGGTCAGCATCGCCGCCAGGTCGCCGGGCCGTTCGAGAATCGGGCCGGACGTGCTCTTGACCGACACGCCCATCTCATGGGCGATGATGTTGGCCAACGTGGTCTTGCCCAGGCCCGGCGGACCGAAGATCAGGGTGTGATCGAGCGACTCGCTGCGCCCACGCGCGGCCTGGATGAACAGCGACATCTGCTCGCGCACCACCGGCTGGCCGATGTACTCGTCCAGGCTCAGCGGGCGGATCGCACGATCCTGGACCTCTTCGCGGTCGCGTCCGGAGGCGGCGATCAGGCGGTCGGTCTCGATCACTTGGTAATCATCCCTTTGAGGCTGCGACGGATCAGTTCCTCACTGCTGAGGTTGGCCTTGCCCTCGATGGCGGCGATCGCCTTGCTGGCTTCCTGCGGCTTGTAGCCCAGCGACACCAGGGCGCTGACCGCATCGGCCTCGGCGTTGGAGACGCTGGCCACTGGCACCGGGCCGTCGGACACCAGGGCGAACATGGCCGGCGAGGTTTCCCAGGCCTTGAAGCGATCCTTGAGCTCGACCAGAAGGCGCTCGGCGGTCTTCTTGCCGACACCGGGCACACGCACCAGGGCCGAGGCATCCTGGGCCTGGACGCAACGCACCAGCTCATCGGCCTCGAGCCCCGACATCAGCGCCAGCGCCAGTTTCGGGCCAACGCCATTGAGGCGGATCAGCTCACGGAACAGCTCGCGCTCACGTTTTTCGAAGAAGCCGTACAGCAGGTGGGCGTCTTCACGCACCACCAGATGGGTGTGCAAGGTCACGGTCTCGCCCAGCTTGGGCAGGCGGTACAGCGTGGTCATCGGCACTTCGAGCTCATAGCCCAGGCCGTTGACGTCGATAATCAAGTGCGGCGGCTGTTTTTCCGCCAGGGTGCCACGCAAACGTCCAATCACGTTCCGATCCTTCCTCTCGGGCGCCGGCCGAAAACCGGTCCACCCTATCAGCAAAACCGCCGGGTGAGTGCGCCACCCGGACAAAATGTGTATCACCGCATGAAGCGGTTACAGACGCAAGCGTCCACCACGACGCCGCGCCGTCGCCAACCCGTGGGGGATGAGACTGGAGCGGGTATGGGCATGGCACAAGGCGATGGCCAGGGCGTCGGAGGCGTCGATCTGCGGTTTTTGGGTCAGCTTGAGCAGGTGCATGACCATCATCATCACCTGCTCCTTGTTGGCGCCGCCGGTGCCGGCCACGGCCTGTTTGACCTGGCTGGCGGTGTATTCGGCGATCTCAAGGCCCGCCTCGGCCGCGGCGACGATGGCCGCCCCCCGGGCCTGGCCAAGCTTGAGCGCCGAATCGGCGTTGCGCGCCATGAACACCCGCTCGATGCCCATGGTCACCGGCTCATGCTGGCGGATGATCTCGCTGACACCGCGAAAGACGATCTGCAGACGCTCATGCAGCTCACCGCCGCCAGTGCGTATACAGCCCGACGCCACGTACTCGCAGCCACGGGCAGTCTGGCGGACCACGCCAAAACCGGTGATGCGCGAGCCGGGGTCGATACCAAGAATGAGAGTCATAGCGCCTATAAAGGTGTGCGAATTTTCCGGCCTTATCGCGGGACAAGCCCGCTCCCACAAAGACTACACCGCAATCTGGCGCAGGCCTTGTGGGAGCGGGCTTGCCCCGCGCTACAGCCGATAGACGAAACGATCAGCCCAGCGTTTCCATGATCTCATCAGAGATCTGTGCGTTGGAGTAGACGTTCTGCACGTCATCCAGATCCTCGAGCATGTCGATCAGCTTGAGCACCTTCTCCGCGCCGTCCTGGTCCAGCTCGGCGCTGGTGGTCGGCTGCATCACGATCTCGGCGTCGGACGCCTTGAAGCCGGCCTCTTCCAGGGCGTTGCGCACGGCATAGAAGCTGTTGAACGAGGTGAACACGTCAAAGGAGCCGTCGTCGTTGACCACCACATCGTCGGCATCGGCCTCCATCGCGGCTTCCATCAGCGCATCCTCGTCCACCTTCAGCTCGGCAGCGAAGCTGATCTGCCCCTTGCGCTCGAACAGGTAGGCCACCGAACCGTCGGTACCGAGGTTGCCGCCGCACTTGGTGAAGGCATGCCGCACGGCCGCGGCAGTTCGGTTGCGGTTGTCGGTCATGGCTTCGACCATGATCGCCACGCCGCCCGGGCCGTAACCCTCGTAGCTGAGCTCTTCGACGTTGTCGCTTTCGTTGGTGCCGGCACCGCGGGCCACGGCGCGGTCGATGATGTCGCGGCTCATGTTGGCACCCAGGGCCCTGTCCAGCGCCAGGCGCAGGCGCGGGTTGGACGCCGGATCACCACCACCTTGCTTGGCAGCGACGGTCAGTTCGCGGATCCATTTGGTGAAGATCTTGCCTCTCTTGGCATCCTGGCGTTCTTTGCGGTGCTTGATGTTCGCCCACTTGGAATGACCGGCCATAACGACTCCAAATCCTTGAAACAGAAACAGGTTCCGCCCCGAAGGGCGGAACGCGTGAATACATGGGCGCAACAAGTGCGCCCGTGGTCGAGGTTACTCGACCTTGGTCTGCTCGCGCAGACGGATGTGCAGCTCGCGCAGGGCCTTGGCGTCGACCAGGCCCGGGGCCTGGGTCATGACGCACGCGGCGCTCTGGGTTTTCGGGAAGGCGATCACTTCACGGATCGACTGGGCGCCAGTCATCAGCATGACCAGGCGGTCCAGACCGAAGGCCAGGCCACCGTGAGGCGGCGCACCGAACTTCAGGGCGTCGAGCAGGAAGCCGAATTTCTCTTCCTGTTCCGCCGCCTCGATGCCCAGCAGACGGAAGACCGCCTGTTGCATCTCTTTGCGGTGGATACGGATCGAACCACCACCCAGCTCGGTGCCGTTGAGCACCATATCGTAGGCACGCGACAACGCGGTGGCCGGGTTGGCCTCCAGCTCCTCGGGAGAGCACTTCGGCGCGGTGAACGGGTGGTGCAGCGCGGTGAAGCTGCCGTCTTCGTTCTCTTCGAACATCGGGAAGTCGACGACCCACATCGGCGCCCACTGGCAGGTCAGCAGCTCGAAGTCGTGGCCCAGGCGAATACGCAGCGCGCCCAAGGCTTCGCTGACGATCTTGAACTTGTCGGCACCGAAGAACACGATGTCGCCATCCACGGCGCCTACGCGATCGAGGATGTTGTTGAGGTTGGCCTCGGGAATGTTCTTGACGATCGGCGACTGCAACCCCTCGACACCCTTGGCACGCTCGTTGACCTTGATGTAGGCCAGGCCCTTGGCACCGTAGATGCCGACGAACTTGGTGTACTCGTCGATCTTGCTGCGCGGCATGCTGGCGCCGCCCGGCAGGCGCAGGGCGGTGACGCGGCACTTCGGATCGTTGGCGGGGCCGGCGAAGACCTTGAAGTCGACATCCTTCAGTTGGTCGGCGACGTCGACCAGTTCCAGCGGAATACGCAGGTCCGGCTTGTCGGAACCGTAGCGGCGCATGGATTCTTCGAAGGTCATGTGCGGGAACTCACCGAACTCCAGGTCCAGCACTTCCTTGAACAGTTTGCGGATCATGCTCTCGGTGAGGCCCATGATCTCGGACTCGTCGAGGAAGCTGGTCTCGATGTCGATCTGGGTGAATTCCGGCTGGCGGTCGGCACGCAGGTCTTCGTCGCGGAAGCACTTGGCGATCTGGTAGTAGCGGTCGAAGCCGGCGACCATCAGCAGTTGCTTGAACAGCTGCGGCGACTGCGGCAGGGCGAAGAAGCTGCCGGCGTGGGTGCGGCTCGGCACCAGGTAGTCACGCGCGCCTTCAGGAGTGGCACGGGTGAGGATCGGCGTCTCGACGTCGAGGAAGCCGTTCTCGTCGAGGAAGCGACGGATGCTGCTGGTGATGCGCGAACGCAGGCGCAGCTTGTCGGCCATTTCCGGGCGACGCAGGTCGATGAAGCGGTAGCGCAGGCGGGTTTCTTCGCCCACGTCGGAGTATTCGTTCAGCGGGAACGGCGGGGTCTCCGCTTCGTTGAGCACGGTCAGCTGGTAACCGAGGATCTCGATGGCGCCGGAGGCCATGTTGGCGTTCACTGCGCCATCCGGGCGCTTGCGTACCTTGCCGGTGATCTGCACGACGTATTCGCTGCGCACGCGGTCGGCGGCGGCGAAGGTTTCGGCGCGATCCGGGTCGAACACGACCTGGGCCATGCCTTCGCGGTCACGGATATCGAGGAAAATCACCCCGCCGTGGTCGCGGCGACGATGGACCCAGCCGCAAAGGGTGACTTCCTGGCCGTCCAGGGACTCGTTCAGTTGGCCGCAATAATGGCTGCGCATCATGGTCGTGGTTTCGCTTCTCGTGATTCGTATGTTCGGTGGAGGTCTTGGCCGCCCAAGGGGCTAATACTGCAAGACCTGGTCGGTGCAATTCAACTCAGTCGGCCTTGTCGCCGCCTGCCAGATTCTTTTTCGCCCCGGTCTTGAAATCGGTCTCGTACCAGCCGTTGCCGCTCAGGCGAAAGCCGGGGACCGACAGTTGCTTCTTCAATGCCGGAGCCTGGCACGCCGGGCAATCGGTCAGCGGCGCGGCACTGATCTTCTGCAACACCTCCATGCGGTGTTCGCAGGATGCACATTGATAGTCGTAAAGGGGCATGGGTGTCTCTCGTCAACCACATCGCACGCTGCCCAAGGCAGCAAAGAGCGGGATTATATATGGTTAAGGAGTGCTGTGCAGCCCGGCGATCAGTGCATGTCCCGCGCATCCTGCAACCAGGCGACGCAGATCACCCGGACCAGCCCGCTGAAATTCCTCACCCCACCATGGCGCAGATGTACCTCGCGGTCCACATAGGAAAGCACCGCGCTCACCGAACAGCGATTGGCCTGGGCGATGCGCTCCAGGATGCGCCAATACACCACCTCCAGACGCAGACAGGTGGCAAAACCGTTAAGCCTTACCGAGCGCGACACAGGCCCCGCCTGCGCCATGTCGAAATCCCGCCTGAACGGATCGATGCGGGGACTGCCCGCGCCCTGCCTGCTCCTTGCATTACCGTCACCACCGCGCATCGGGTTGTCCACCGCACCGCTCCATCAACACGAAACCACTCCGCCATTCGCCGTGCGAACGGATCCTCGTGCCTCATGAAGCGCCAACCGACCTTACGGATAGCAGCGGCAAAGCCTTCCCCGCAAACACGCGAGCCCGCCACCACTGAAGGTGTCGGGCCCGGTTTTATTGGGGTCAAGCGGTAATCAGTTGCCGTCGAGCAGAACCCGAAGCATCCACGCCGTTTTCTCATGCACCTGCATGCGCTGGGTCAGCAGGTCGGCGGTCGGCTCGTCGCTGACCTTGTCCACCACCGGGAAGATACTGCGGGCGGTACGCACCACAGCCTCCTGCCCCTGCACAAGCTGGCGGATCATTTCCTCGGCAGGCGGCACGCCTTCCTCTTCCTTGATCGATGAATGGCGGGCATAGAAAGCATAGGAGCCCGGCGCAGGGAAGCCGAGAGCACGTATACGCTCGGCAATCGAGTCGACCGCCAGCGCCAGTTCGTTGTATTGCTCCTCGAACATCAGGTGCAAGGTACGGAACGACGGACCGGTGACGTTCCAATGGAAGTTATGGGTTTTCAGATACAGCACATAAGTATCCGACAACAGGCGGGACAATCCATCGACGATGGACTTGCGATCTTCTTCACTGATACCGATATCGATTGCCATGAAGCTCCCCTTTCCATAAGGCTTGATCATCAAGCGGGCAGCAAACACTCTAACAAGAGTTGCCTGTCGGCGCATGCGGCACAAGGCAGCATGGACAGCCGCCGGCGCCAATCGGTTTGAGAAGCCCCCGCCTTTGCTGTTAAATAGGCAGCGTGCCACCCGTGCGGATTGTCAGTGCCGGGTGCATAGGCTGGACCGCCACGTTTTCGCGCCTACCGTTCACGCGCACCGTGCGACCAGCTCATCCTGTGATCGGCCTTATCAACGTGAGCCAAACCCAATGTTCAAGATCGTCCATCTGGTGACGGGCGTGGCGGCTTTGCTGCTATCGCTCATACCCACCCTGAAAACTGACGCGACACCCTTCCTGCAACAACCCGAGGCTGTCTACCTGGCGCTGCTCGGCCTGCTTAACCTGGTGATCGCCCCCGTACTGCCGCAATACTACAAAGGCATGCGCCAGCAGCTGCAACACGCCGCCAGCATCCTGCTGGTCGTGGCCGTGGTACTGCAGATCCTCACCCTGCTCGCTCGCCCAGAGCTTGGCAACCTGCCAGCACTGGCCTGCGCCGTCCTCGCCAGCGTGCTGCACCTGGTAGCCGGCTTCGTTCGCGGCACGCGAAAGGCCCGCGCCAGCCAAGGCAATCCGCAGGACGCCGGCCAGCGCGATACCGGTACCGTTAAGTGGTTCAACACCTCCAAGGGCTTCGGTTTCATCTCCCGCGATTCCGGTGACGATATCTTCGTGCATTTTCGCGCCATCCGCGGCGAAGGCCACCGGGTGCTGGTCGAAGGCCAGCGCGTGGAGTTCTCGGTGATGCATCGCGACAAAGGCCTGCAGGCCGAAGACGTAGTCGCCGTCGCGCGCCGCTGAACCTTTGTCGCCGCCGTCTCAATAGTGAGGCGGCGGCGCTTCCTCTTCTCCGCCGCCCTGCTGGCCGGCCATTTCCTCATAGCGCTTGATCAGCTCCGCCATCTGCAATTGCAAGCGCTCGATCACTCGACTCTGTTCGACAATCACATCATTGAGCGCCTGCAAGCTGTCATCCTGAAAGGCCTGGCGGGTCTCCAGCTCGATCATGCGCATTTCCAGTTCCTGCGACATCCTCAAGCCTCCTTGAAGCTCTCGCCCAGTAGCGCGCGCACTTGCTGGCGAATAACGTCGAGCTGTTCCTGGGTGTAGCCGATGGCCGCTACCTTGCCCCAAACCGGGGCGGGCCAGGCTGCATCGCCGCGATGGCGCACGATCACATGCATGTGCAGCTGGCTGACCACATTGCCCAAAGCCGCGACGTTCATCTTGTCGGCGGCGAAGGCATCCTTCAACGCCTCGGCCAGGGCACCCGTCTCGACCCACAACTGCTGCTGGTCCGCGTCCTCGAGTTCGAACACTTCGGTGATATCGGCGCGACGCGGCACCAGAATGAACCACGGATAGTTGGCATCCTTGCTCAGCAGCAGGCGGCACAGCGGCAGGTCGCCCAGTACCAGGGAATCTTCCTGCAGGCGTGAATCGAGGGTGAACACGGCAAACCTCCTTACTAGCGATACAGCCCTTCCAATCGGTCGGGCACAGGTGCGCAAGGATACTCCGCTTCGGCCTTCACCACATCCGCCGACACCGGGCGAGCCGTGTGTAGCACGCGAATGACAACATCAACGCCCCGCCTCGGTAACACTCCGCTACTTTTCGCACCAAAATGATGCCGCTCGTCAGAACGCCACCCCACATCCGTCACATAAAACAGCCAGGATAAACAATCGTCGGTAACACCTTGACTTGGAAGGCAGCTTCACACGCGAACCCAAAGCATGACCGTGAGCCACCGCCAAACCGGTCGCAGCCCATGTTTGCGGAGGTTTTCCAACCCCTTCCGGGGTGAATGTGAAAATTTCATCAACCGTTCGCAATTTTGAGCACGCTTGTTGCATTCGTTTCACGCCAAGTCGGCACGACCCCTGCATTGCCGGGTGAACGCGACAAATAACAACAGCGGCATCGGATAAACCAGGGAGTTTCACAAGCCGTACTTTGTATTTATACAAAAATGACGGTTTCGAGACAGCGCTGGCGTTGTACGCCTTTATATGACAGGCGTGATTTGCGACATGGAGACAACTGACAGCGACATGGCCATAAAGTTACCGAAAGGTTGTTCTGCCCATATCGCCAAGAATAGTCAGCGTGATATACATTTTCGCCGACATAACAAGAAAGAGCCGGCCCTATAACTAAAACACTTGGGTGCGGCGGTACTCTTCCTAAAAACCAAAGGAGCAAATCACGATGCGCGTGATGAAGTGGAGCATGATCGCCCTGGCCGTAGCGGCAGGGACTTCGCAGCTGGCTGTCGCCTCGTCGCAAGACGAGTCCAAGGGTTTCGTCGACGACAGCAAGCTGAACGTGAAAATGCGCAACCTGTATTTCAGTCGCGACCGCCGCAATGACGACCGTGATCCGGACACCGGCGCACGTCAGAGCCGTCAAGCCGAGTGGGGTCAAGGCTTCATCGGCACCTTCGAGTCCGGCTTCACCCAAGGCACCGTCGGCGTTGGCGTCGACGCCATCGGCCTGCTGGGCATCAAGCTTGATGGTGGCCGCGGCACTACCAACACCGGCTTGTTCCCGGTCGACTCCGAAGGCCGCCCGGAAGATAACTACTCCAAGGGCTACGGCGCAGTAAAAGCCCGCATCTCCAACACCGTGCTGAAATTCGGCGGCCAGTTCACTGCGCTGCCAGTCTTCGCCACTGATGACAGCCGTCTGTTGCCTGAAGCCGCCGAAGGTTTCCTGCTGACCAGCAAGGAAATCGAGGGCCTTGAGCTCAACGCGGGGCATTTCACCCGCCTCGACGCACAAGCCCAGAGCTACAAGGACAGTATCCGCGGTCGCAACGATGCGGGTATCAAGAACGGCGGCCTGACCGAGGCGAACATCTTCGGCGGCACTTACGCCATCACTGACGGACTGAGCACCAGCCTCTACTACTCCAAGGTCGAAGACTACTGGCGCAAATACTACGCCAACGTGAACTGGGCAGTACCGCTGTCCGATAAACAAGGCTTGGTATTCGACTTCAACATCTACGACACCAAGAGCAGCGGTGCCGCCAACGTCAAAGCGTTCGATGGCGACAAGCTCGACAACCGGGCCTTCAGCCTCTCGGCCGCCTATAACGTAGGCGCGCACACCTTCACCCTCGCCTACCAGAAGGTCACCGGCGATGGCGACTACGCTTACGGCATCGACGGCGGCGGCACAGTGTTCCTGGCCAACTCGATTGCTCGCTCCGACTTCAACGCCGAAGACGAGAAATCCTGGCAAGCCCGCTACGACTTGAACTTTGCCGAGTACGGCATCCCGGGCCTGACCTTCATGACTCGCTACGCTCGCGGTAGCGATGCCAACGTTGCCGGCACCACCAACGGCAAGGAATGGGAACGCGATATCGACATCAAGTACGTACTGCAGGAAGGACCTGCCAAGGATCTGAGCTTCCGTGTGCGCCAAGCCACCTACCGCTCCGCCGACGGTGTCTACTACGGTTCTCCGTCGCTGGACGAACTGCGCCTGATCGTCGAGTACCCGCTGAGCATCCTGTAAGCCTGTGCTTGCATCGCTCTGCATATGAAGAAGCCCGGCAATCGCCGGGCTTTTTCCTGGCTGACAGAAAAGCCTGACTGCTGCATTCTGTACGCTTTCGTTCCGCCCCCGTACAATGCGGGGTCATTTCACATTCAGGCAATCGACACGGCCCACCATGCGCACCAGTCAATATTTGCTCGCCACCCAGAAAGAAACCCCGGCCGATGCAGTGGTCATCAGCCACCAGCTCATGCTGCGCGCCGGCATGATCCGCAAACTGGCCTCCGGCCTGTACACCTGGCTGCCGATGGGCCTGCGGGTAATGCGCAAGGTCGAAGCCGTGGTGCGCGAGGAAATGACCGCCGCCGGTGCCCTTGAGGTGCTGATGCCGAGCATCCAGCCGGCTGAACTGTGGCAGGAATCCGGCCGCTGGGAGCAGTACGGCCCCGAGCTGCTGCGCCTGAAAGACCGCCACCAGCGCGAATTCTGCGTCGGCCCGACCCACGAAGAGGTCATCACCGACCTGGCGCGCAACGAGCTGTCCAGCTACAAGCAACTGCCGCTGAACATGTTCCAGATCCAGACCAAGTTCCGCGACGAGATCCGTCCGCGCTTCGGCCTTATGCGCGGCCGCGAATTCATCATGAAGGACGCCTACTCCTTCCATGCCGACCAGGCTTCCCTGCAGGAAACCTACGACCGCATGCACCTGGCGTACTCCAACATCTTCACCCGCCTGGGCCTGGACTTCCGTCCGGTGCAGGCCGATACCGGTTCGATCGGCGGCAGCTACTCCCACGAATTCCACGTGCTCGCCTCTTCCGGCGAGGACGACGTGATCTTCAGCGACAGCTCCGATTACGCCGCCAACATCGAGAAGGCCGAGGCCATTCCGCGCGAAACCGTGCGCCCGGCGCCGACCGAAGAGCTGCGCCTGGTCGATACCCCGGACGCCAAGACCATCGCACAACTGGTGGAAAACTTCGGCTTGGCGATCGAGAAGACCGTCAAGACCCTGATCGTGCATGGTGCCGAGGAAGGCAAGCTGGTCGCGCTGATCGTCCGTGGCGACCACGAGCTCAACGAAATCAAGGCCACCAAGCTGGAGCAGGTCGCCGACCCGCTGGTGATGGCCAGCGACGCCGAGCTGCGCGCCGCCATCGGTGCCGGCGCCGGTTCCCTGGGCCCGCTGAACCTGCCGCTGGAGTGCATCATCGACCGCTCGGTCGCCCTGATGAGCGACTTCGGCATCGGCGCCAACATCGACGACAAGCACTACTTCGGCGTCAACTGGGAACGCGACCTGCCGGTTCCACAGGTCGCCGACCTGCGCAACGTGGTCGAGGGCGACCCGAGCCCGGACGGCCAGGGTACGCTGGTGATCAAGCGCGGCATCGAAGTCGGCCACATCTTCCAGCTCGGCACCAAATACAGCGAAGCACTCAAGTGCCAGGTGCTGGGTGAGAACGGCAAACCCGTCGTGCTGTCGATGGGCTGCTACGGCATCGGCGTGTCCCGCGTGGTCGCCGCCGCCATCGAGCAGAACCACGACGACAAGGGCATCATCTGGAACGACGCCCTGGCCCCGTTCCAGATCGCCCTGGTGCCGCTGCGCTACGAAACCGATGTGGTCCGTGAGGCTACCGACAAGCTCTACGCCGAACTGACCGCCGCAGGTTTCGAAGTCCTGCTGGACGACCGCGACAAGAAAACCAGCCCCGGCATCAAGTTCGCCGACATGGAGCTGATCGGCATCCCACACCGCATCGTCGTCAGCGACCGCGGCCTGGCCGATGGCAACCTGGAGTACAAGCACCGCACCGAGTCGGAGGCCCAGGCACTGCCGCTCAATGAAGTGCTGACCTTCCTGCAGGCCCGCATCCGCCGCTGATAACCCGTTACGCGAGTGACCATGTCCAAGCGAAGTACCTACACCCTGGGGGGTGCCGCACTGTGCGGCGCCCTGCTCCTCGGCGGCTGCGCCAACCAGATGTCCCAGCGCAGCGACCATGAGGAGCGCGTCGAGCGCAAACTGCTCGAGCACAGTCTGCAGATCGATGTCGGCGAGCCGAAGGTGATGGAGCTTCCGCAGCGGCGCGTGCGCATTCATGAGCTCAAGCGTTTCGAAGTCACCGAGTTCGAAGTGACCCGCCGCTACGACCGCTACACCCCCTACCAACCCTGGCGGGAGATCTACGAGATCCCGCTGGGCGCGGTGGCCGTGGTGGCGGGCATCGGCGCCAACGTGGCCAACGTGTTCACCTTGGGCAACCTGCCGGACAGCGTCACTCACGACTGGCTGAGCTATGGCGTGGCGGGCGTCAACCCGTTCATGAACGTACCGTCCAACGGCCGTGCCCAGCAGAACCTGGCGGGCATCGACGAGGTCGAGAAGGGCAAGCGCGAAGAGTCCATCAGCCTGCCGTGGAACGAGCGCCTGGTCGAGGTCAAGGCCGGCAAGATGACCCACGAGCTGACCACTGACAAACATGGCGTACTGCGCCTGAACCTGCTCGACAGCCCGTTCTCCGAGCAGAACCTCAACCATATTGGCACCTTGCACCTGCAGGTGGTGGATGAGGAAAACCAGGTACGAGGCGATGCCAGCCTGCTGGTCAGCGGTAACCTGCGCGGCAAGCTGCTCGAGGCCCATGAGCTGATCTTCGATGACCTCGAGGACGACGATGTCGGCCAGTGGGTACATCGGGTCAAGCGCCTGTCGGAACTGGGCCTTGAAGAAGAAGCCAGCGAACTCGAACAGAGCCTGATCGAACTGACGCGCAACGACCCGGAGCTGCAGCAGGAGTTTCTGCAGGCACTGACCAAGGCCACCGGGCGGCTGGTTGCCGATCCGGGCATGCAGTAAAACGAAAGGGGCCGCTTATGCGGCCCCTTCTTCTTTATAAGTCCCGAAACAACTCCAACTGTTCAAGCGCCCCACGCAGGTCCCGCAGCCTCACCCCTACCCCCAGCAACCGTACCGGCTTGCCACCTCGGGCAAACGCCTGGCTGAGCAACTGCCTGTAGCTCTCCAGGTCTCGCCCCGCCCCCGCCTGCTCCAGCGTGGTCTGGCTGAAGTCATGGAACTTGACCTTGACGAAAGGCTTGTCGGGCCGATAGCTGCTATCCATGCGCGCAATCCGCTCATTCAGGCTGGCGAGCAGGTCAGGCAGCTTTTCCAGGCAACTGCTCAGGTCAGGCAAGTCCTGGTCGTAGGTGTTCTCGACGCTGACCGACTGCCGCCGACTGTCATTGTGCACCGCACGCTCGTCGATCCCTCGCGCCAGCCCCCACAAGCGCTCGCCGAAGCTGCCAAATTCGCGCACCAGCGCCAGCCTCGACCAGTCGCGCAATGACAGGCAAGTATCGATCCCCAATCGCGAAAGCTTATCCGCCGTCACCTTGCCCACGCCATGCAAGCGGGCAACCGGCAAAGCCGCGACGAACTCCTCCACTTGGTCCGGGGTGATGACGAACAACCCATTGGGCTTGCGCCAATCGCTGGCGATCTTGGCCAGGAACTTGTTCGGTGCCACGCCTGCGGACACCGTGATATGCAGTTGCTGGGCGACCCGACGGCGAATGTCCTCGGCAATGCGCGTCGCGCTGCCGGCAAACCATTGGCTGTCACTGACATCCAGGTAAGCCTCGTCCAGCGACAGCGGTTCGATCAGCTCGGTGTAGTCGCGAAAGATCGCATGAATCTCGCGGGACGCCTCACGGTAAGCCTCGAAACGCGGCTTGACGATTTCCAGGTCGGGGCACAGCTTCATGGCATGCCCCGATGCCATCGCCGAACGCACGCCATAGGCGCGCGCCTCGTAGTTACAGGTGGCGATCACGCCACGCTGACCTGGCTGTCCACCCACGGCCATGGGGCGACCGACCAGGCGCGGGTCATCGCGCATCTCGATGGCGGCGTAGAAGCAGTCACAATCAATGTGGATGATCTTGCGCAAGGACATGGACGACAGCCACTACTGTAAATTCATACAGATATTAGCGCATGGCCAACGGACGAGACAGCCTGGACTGGACAATCGGCCTGCAAGCCCCGTCGGCACTGAGCTGCGGCGCGATCTGGCACGCTAAGGGTTTGAACGAAAAAGGATTTTCTTGAGGAAATGCTTGACAGGCAAAGGAAAATCCGTAGAATTCGATCTCACAGGCGCGGGATGGAGCAGCCTGGTAGCTCGTCGGGCTCATAACCCGAAGGTCGTCGGTTCAAATCCGGCTCCCGCAACCAGATTCAAGAAAAGGCCACTGTTCATACAGTGGCCTTTTTTATTGCGTCTATATTTACCCCGAAGGAAAAACCTACGAAAAATCAAGCAGTAACGCTTGACAGCGGTTGGGAAATCCGTAGAATTCGACCCAACAGGCGCGGGATGGAGCAGCCTGGTAGCTCGTCGGGCTCATAACCCGAAGGTCGTCGGTTCAAATCCGGCTCCCGCAACCAGATTCAAGAAAAGGCCACTGTTCACGCAGTGGCCTTTTTTATTGACCTCTGTTTTTCCAATCGCAGCCAATGCCATATCAAGCCTTGACAAGCCATGGCAAATACGTAGAATGCGCCCCTCTGACGCGGGATGGAGCAGCCTGGTAGCTCGTCGGGCTCATAACCCGAAGGTCGTCGGTTCAAATCCGGCTCCCGCAACCATATTCGTCAGAACAAGCCCCGCCTGTCGCAAGACAGTGCGGGGCTTGTTGCATTCAGCCCCTACCCTTTCGATTCCTCCTCGCCAAGCCCTGGTTCCAGCCCTTGCAGACGGCTGAATGAACTATCTTTAACTATCCTGAAACAGATTAAGCCGCCGGCGCGGAGTAATATTCGGATACGTTTTTCCAAAGGGACTTTCACTTGGCCGCACCTTGCCTTCACCTCGCGCGTTGCGCACGAGGCACTCCATGACCGCCCCCACTCCCGAGCCCCAGGCACCGTTGACCACGGCCTTGCCGGCGGCGGCGCAGCGCCTGCCCTGGCTGGAACGCCTGAGCAAATACCGTCAGCCGCTGGGATTGGCGCTGACATTGCTGCTGTTCGCCATGGGCCTGATTGCCTGCCGCCATCTGTTGAGCGAACTGGATATCTACGCCCTGCATGATGCGATGCTCAGCGTACCGACCCAGTCGCTGCTCGGCGCGCTGCTGGCCACGTTGGTCGGCTTCGTGATCCTGCTCGGTTACGAATGGTCGGCCAGCCGCTATGCCGCCGTGCAACTGCCTCGCCGCACCCTGGTGCTCGGGGGCTTCAGCGCCTTCGCCATTGGCAACGCGATAGGCCTGTCGATGCTGTCGGGTGGCTCGGTGCGTTATCGCCTCTATGCCCGTCAAGGTTTGGGCGCCGCAGAGGTCGCGCGCATGACGGTGTTCGCCAGCCTTTCGCTGGGCTGCGCGCTGCCGCCGCTGGCGGCACTGGCCACCTTGAGCGACCTGCCGGCAGCGGCAACGGCGCTGCGCTTGCCTGCGCCGCTGCTGGGCGGTATCGCCATCGCCGTGCTGGTCGCGGCGGTAGCCCTGGTCATGGGCCTGTACCGCCGTCGCCTGCCTGAACAGCCGCTGGCCGACAACCTGCTGGTGCAGTTCGGCCGCCGCACCCTGCGCCTGCCAGGCGCGCGCCTGACTGCGTTGCAACTGCTGATCACCGCCCTGGATGTCGCCGCCGCCGCCACTGTGCTTTATTTGCTGCTACCCGAAGCCCCGCCCTTTGGCGCGTTCGTGCTGGTCTACCTGCTCGCCCTCGCCGCCGGGGTGCTCAGCCATGTGCCGGGTGGCGTCGGGGTGTTCGAGGCGATCCTGCTGGCCGCCTTCGCCAACCAGCTGGGCGCGGCGCCACTGGCGGCCGCCCTGCTGCTGTACCGGCTGATCTACGTGGTGCTGCCGTTGCTGGTGGCCTGCGTACTGCTGCTGGCCAACGAAGCCCGCCGGCTGATGGTCGCCCAGCAGGCGATCCGCGCAGCCTCGGGCCTGGCAGCGCCGGTACTGGCGATCTTGGTATTCCTCTCCGGCGTGGTGTTGTTGTTCTCCGGCGCTACCCCGGAGATCGACAGCCGTCTGGAGCACATGGGCTTCCTGATCCCGCACCGCCTGATCGATGCCTCACACTTCGGCGCCAGCCTGATCGGCGTTCTCTGCCTGCTGCTCGCCCAGGGTCTGCGTCGGCGCCTGTCGGCCGCCTGGCTGTTGACCACCGTGTTGCTGCTGGTGGGCGCGGTGCTGTCGCTGCTCAAGGGCTTCGACTGGGAAGAAGCCAGCCTGATGTGCTTCACCGCTGCCCTGCTCGCCCTGTTCCGCCGCTCGTTCTACCGCCCCAGCCGCCTGCTGGAGCTGCCGTTCTCGCCGGTCTATCTGGTGGCCAGCGCCTGCGTGGTCGGCGCCTCGGTGTGGCTGCTGCTGTTCGCCTACCAGGACGTGCCCTACACCCATAAACTGTGGTGGCAGTTCACCCTCGATGCCGATGCGCCGCGGGCCTTGCGGGCCGCGCTGGGCAGCGCCGTGCTGCTGGTGATCGTCGCCCTGACCTGGCTGCTACGCACCGCCCGGCCAGTGATCCACCTGCCCAGCGAAGAAGAACTGCAGCGCGCCAACCGCATCCTGCTCGCCTCCGACCAGCCTGATGGCGGCCTGGCCCTGACCGGCGACAAAGCGTTGCTGTTCCACCCTCGCGACAACGCCTTCCTGATGTATGCCCGCCGCGGCCGCAGCCTGGTGGCCCTGTACGACCCGATCGGCCCAGCGCAGGAACGCGCCGAAATGATCTGGCAGTTCCGCGACCTGTGCGACCTGCACCATGCGCGCCCGGTGTTCTACCAGGTGCGTGCGGAGAACCTGCCGTTCTACATGGACATCGGCCTGACCGCGATCAAGCTCGGCGAGGAAGCGCGGGTCGACCTGCGCCGCTTCAATATCGATGCCAAGGGCAAGGAAATGAAGGACCTGCGCTACACCTGGAACCGCGGCGGCCGCGACGGCCTGGCCCTGGAGATCCATGAGCCTGGTCACGCTCCGCTGGAGGCACTCAAGGAGATCTCCGACGCTTGGCTCAGCGGCAAGAACGTGCGCGAAAAAGGCTTCTCCCTCGGCCGCTTCAGCCCCGAATACCTGCAGCATTTCCGTATCGCGCTGATCCGCTTCCAGGGCCGTCCGGTGGCCTTCGCCAACCTGCTGGAGACCCACAGCAACGAGCTGGCCAGCCTCGACCTGATGCGCGCGCATCCAGAAGCGCCGAAGCTGACCATGGAGTTCATGATGGTCGGTCTGATCCTGCACTACAAAAGCCACGACTATGGCCGCTTCAGCCTGGGAATGGTCCCGCTTTCCGGCTTGCAGCCGCGGCGTGGCGCCCCTTTGACCCAGCGCCTGGGATCAATGGTGTTCCAGCGCGGCGAGCAGCTCTACAACTTCCAGGGCCTGCGGCGCTTCAAGGACAAGTTCCAGCCGGACTGGGAACCCCGCTACATGGCCGTGCCGGCCGGGCTCGACCCGCTGGTGGCACTGGCTGACACCGCCGCCCTGATCGCTGGTGGCCTGACTGGATTGGTGAAACGTTGATGATCCGACGCTATTGGCTGTACGTACTGATTCCCCTGTTGCTCGCCGTGCTGGCCGGTGGCGCGGCCTTCTGGCTGTGGACCCGCCCGGCCCCCGAGGCACGTCTGGAGCACCTCACGCTCGACGACGGCAGCGCCCTGACCCGCGCCACTCCCGGCGTGCATGCCAAGGCCCGGGTGGCCATCGGCGTGCCCCAGGACCAAGCCCTGACCGACAAGCAACTGCTCGACCTGAGCCAGGCCGGCGAGGCCCAGCTGGTGCAGGTGGTCCTGCCGCCGGCCGATTGCGCCAAACAGCAGGCCGCGATGGACCAGGCCCTGACTCGACTGGCCGACAAACCGACCCTGGTTGCCGGTATCGGCCCAGGCGCCGCCCAGGCCTGGCGCTGGCTGGCCGCGCAAGGCGATGACAAGGCGCGAGCCATCTCGGTGGATTTCACCGTCGAGCAGCCCGGCTGCCAGGCCGCCCTGCCCAAGTCCGCCGCCCATGGCCACTGGAATGTGGCCTGGAACGACAACCCGGATGACGCCAGCGCCGCCTTCGTGCGCGACCAGGCCAACGCCGAGACCAGCATCGCCGACTACGACATCCACCTGCCCCAGGTACTCAAGGCGCAGTTGACCCAGGCCCTGGTCGGTCATGATGGCAACGCCCTGGCCATCCCGGTGGTGGAAGTCCCGGCCGGGCAGACCACCGACACCGTCACCCTGTTCCTTTCCGGCGACGGTGGCTGGCGCGATCTGGACCGCGATGTGGCCGGCGAGATGGCCAAGCTTGGCTACCCGGTGGTCGGCATCGATACCCTGCGCTACTACTGGCAGCACAAGACCCCGGAACAGAGCGCCACCGACCTGTCCGAACTGATGCAGCACTATCGTCAGAAATGGGGCACCAAGCGCTTCGTGCTGACCGGCTATTCGTTCGGTGCCGATGTACTGCCAGCTATCTATAACCGCCTTTCCGCGGACGACCAGAAGCGCATCGATGCGGTGATCCTGCTCGCATTTGCCCGCAGCGGCAGTTTTGAGATCGAGGTCGAGGGCTGGCTGGGCAAGGAAGGGCAAGAGGCCCCGACCGGGCCGGAAATGGCCAGGCTGCCGGCATCCAAAGTGGTGTGCATCTATGGCGTCGAAGAGACCGACGAGAGTGGCTGCACGGATAAGACCGCAGTGGGTGAACGCATGAAGCTACCCGGCGGACATCACTTCGACGAGAACTACCCGGCGTTGGCCAAACGCCTGATCGGCGAAATCGAAACCCGCCAGGGAAAGGCCAACGTCGCTGAGAAATGATGTGGCAGCGGGCTCGCACAGAGCCCCAGCGAAGACTCACGGTCCCTGTTAGGACTGGCGTTTCGAGCGGGCAAAAAAATGGGCGACCGAAGTCGCCCTAAATGCCTTGCGTGCTCGTGTATCGGGAAGGATCAGCGCTGGTTGCGCTTTTTCGAGTCCTTCCAGATGAAAATGCCCAGACCGGCGAAGAAGGCCAACATCAACCCGACTGTTACCACCCCGGCGATAACCACGTTGTCGAAGAACATGTCGGCTCCTCCCTTGATGTGCCGTCATCCGATGGGTGCAAGGTAACCAATGCGAGGAGGGGGAAAATTGACCGGAGTCAATGGCGCCCGGAGCCGGGCGCGGGAGGCGGGTGCAGGGTTGACCTGCATCAAGTTTCAGCGCTTCTTAGGTTTGCCCTTGGGCTTTTTCTTCTTGGCCTGCCCCAGCGGCATGGCCTGCTCGAAGGCCTGGCGCATGTCGTCCAGACGCTTATCGTTGAGGTCGTGGATGCGTTTGGCGCGTTCGGCACCGAAGTCAATCAGTTTGTCTTGGCTCATGGCGGGCTCGACGGACAGCAGAGGCCTCAATGATGAAGGCTTGCGGGGGCGCTGACTAGTCAGACTTCGATATCCACCAGCAACCCCTGGCGCGTGCGCTCGCCCAGCGGCGCCACCGGCACGGTGTTGTCGGCATTGAGCTCATCGCCCGGTACGGCATCATAACGCTCGCCTTCGGCCTGCTTGCGCCGTTGTTGTTGGCGGCGCTGCTCATCGCGCAGTAGCAGGGCCTGCTCCTCGGGGTCGCGATGATTCTTCAGGTCGATGGTGCCATCGCTGGAGGTCGCTTGCGTGGGCACCACCGGCGCAATGGTCGGCGGTGGCTTGACCGGATCGTGTTGCGAGGTCACGGGGGCGGCACTGAGTGGGATGATCGGCGGCAGCATGGGAGGTCTCCTGTAGCCTTGTTGTCGGCTGGTGGTGCGCCGCCTTGAATGCCTGCGGTCGAGGGTGTGCGGCGTGTCACAACGCCGCATTGCGCTGGAGTATAGCGCGGGCCTACTCGGCGTCTTCGTCCGGATCGTCTGGGGAAGGGCTCGACTCGCTCCATGGCCGCTTGTAGACCTGCTGCCAGACCGCATCCATATGTTCGCGCACACCTGGCGGGGCATTCTTCAACGAGGCGCTGTCTTCGCGCTCGCCGCCGAACGGGTCTTCACCGGGCGGGCTGATTAGCGACTGGCCGGTGATGGTGTAGGTCGCCTGGCCTTCACGCATCTCGATGGCGATGTCGTGGGGGTCGATACCGCCACCGCAGAAGGCATGGCTGGCCACCGTCACTTCGGCGACACCGTCCTTGTTCAGGTCGCCGACATCACTGACATCGGTATAGAAGTCGACGTCGAGGTCGAGGCCGGCGCAGGTGGTCTCCTGCTCGATCTGCCAGCGCGGCTTGAAGACATCGGCACTGGCGGCGCGGCCATACAGGGTGGCCTTGAGCACCACCTTGTCGACTTCCTCCTCGGTATCGGGGTCGGTGGCCTGGCCATCGACCCGGCTCAGCACCAGCAGGCCCTCGCCCTCGCGGTCATGGAAATGCACGCTCTTGATCGGCGTCTGCACGCCGAGCACTTCCAGTTGCTCGACCGGGATCGGCGGCAGGATCTCGAAGCTTTTCTGTTCGCAGGCGGCCAGCAGCGCCAGGCTGCCCAGGCCCAAGGTGACATTCAACCAGCGGTGCTTGGCAAACATGTTGGCGCATGGCCCTCGTGACGGGTGTTCGTCGATGAACACGCTAGACTCACTGAGATTCTTTGGTCTGGCGCAGCCGATCCGGTAACATGGCCAGCTTTTTCATCGCGGGAGTTTTGGCAGTATGGCGCAGCAGTATCAACCGGGGCAACGCTGGATCAGCGACAGCGAGGCCGAGCTCGGTCTTGGGACCATCCTGGCGCAGGATGGCCGCCTGTTGACCGTGCTCTACCCGGCCACGGGCGACACCCGCCAGTACTCGCTACGCAATGCGCCGCTGACCCGCGTGCGTTTCTCGCCAGGCGACCTGATCACCCATTTCGAAGGCTGGAAGCTGACCGTGCAGGAGGTCGAGGACATCGACGGCCTGATGGTCTACCACGGCATCGACCCGCAGAACCAACCGCGCACACTGCCCGAGACGCAGCTGTCCAACTTCATCCAGTTCCGCCTGGCCAGCGACCGCCTGTTCGCCGGGCAGATCGACCCGCTGTCGTGGTTCTCGCTGCGCTACAACACCCTGCAGCACACCAGCAAGCAGATGCTCTCCACGCTATGGGGCCTGGGTGGCGTGCGTGCCCAGCCCATCGCCCACCAGCTGCACATCGCCCGTGAAGTGGCCGACCGCATCGCTCCCCGCGTACTGCTGGCCGACGAAGTGGGCCTGGGCAAGACCATCGAGGCCGGCCTGGTCATCCACCGCCAGCTGCTGTCCGGTCGCGCCAGCCGCGTGCTGATCCTGGTGCCGGAAAACCTCCAGCACCAGTGGCTAGTGGAAATGCGCCGGCGCTTCAACCTGCAGGTTGCGCTGTTCGACGCCGAGCGCTTCATCGAAAGCGACGCCAGCAACCCGTTCGAGGATGCCCAGCTGGCGCTGGTCGCGCTGGAGTGGCTGGTCGAGGACGAAAAGGCCCAGGACGCGCTGTTCGCCGCCGGCTGGGACCTGATGGTGGTCGACGAGGCCCATCACCTGGTCTGGCACGAAGAACAAGCCAGCCCCGAGTACGCGCTGGTCGAGCAACTGGCCCAAGTGATCCCGGGCGTGCTGCTGCTTACCGCCACGCCTGAACAGCTTGGCCAGGACAGCCACTTCGCCCGCCTGCGCCTGCTCGACCCCAACCGCTTCCACGACCTGGCCGCCTTCCGCGCCGAAAGCGAGCACTATCGCCCTGTGGCCGAAGCGGTACAGGAGCTGCTCGACGAAGGCCGTCTGTCGCCGAAAGCCCACGCCACCATCCAGGGCTTCCTCGGCGCCGAAGGCGAAGCACTGCTGGCCGCGGTCAGCGATGGCGACAGCCAGGCCAGCGCGCGCCTGATCCGCGAACTGCTCGACCGCCACGGTACCGGCCGCGTGCTGTTCCGCAACACCCGTGCGGCGATCCAGGGCTTCCCCGAGCGCCAACTGCACCCCTACCCGCTGGCCAACCCCGAAGCCTACGCCGACCTGCCTTCGGGCGAGCGCGCCGAGCTGTACCCGGAAGTGGCCTTCCAGGCCCAGGGCGAAGCCGGCGACGACGAGCGCTGGTGGCGTTTCGACCCTCGGGTCGACTGGTTGATCGACACCCTGAAGATGCTCAAGCGCACCAAGGTCCTGGTGATCTGCGCCCACGCCGAGACCGCCATGGACCTGGAAGACGCCCTGCGCGTGCGCTCCGGCATCCCGGCCTCGGTGTTCCATGAAGGCATGAGCATCCTCGAGCGTGACCGCGCCGCCGCCTACTTCGCCGACGAAGAGTTCGGCGCCCAGGTGCTGGTGTGTTCCGAGATCGGCAGCGAAGGCCGCAACTTCCAGTTCGCCCATCACCTGGTGATGTTCGACCTGCCGGCCCACCCGGACCTGCTCGAGCAACGCATCGGCCGCCTCGACCGGATCGGCCAGAAGCACACGATCCAACTGCACATCCCGTACCTGCAGGACAGCCCGCAGGAGCGCCTGTTCCAGTGGTACCACGAAGGCCTCAACGCCTTCCTCAACACCTGCCCGACCGGCAACGCCCTGCAACATCAGTTCGGCCCGCGCCTGCTGCAACAGCTGGCCGGTGGCGACGACAAAGGCTGGACCCAGCTGGTCGGCGAGGCCCGTGCCGAACGCGAGCGCCTGGAGGCCGAGCTGCACACCGGTCGCGACCGCCTGCTGGAGCTCAACTCCGGTGGTGCTGGCGAAGGCCAGGCGCTGGTCGAGGCGATCCTCGAGCAAGACGACCAGTTCGCCCTGCCGATCTACATGGAAACCCTGTTCGACGCCTTCGGTATCGACAGCGAGGACCACTCGGAAAACGCCCTGATCCTCAAGCCGAGCGAGAAGATGCTCGACGCCAGCTTCCCGCTGGGTGACGACGAAGGCGTGACCATCACCTACGACCGTGGCCAGGCGCTGTCGCGCGAGGACATGCAGTTCCTCACCTGGGAGCACCCGATGGTCCAGGGCGGCATGGACCTGGTGCTGTCCGGCTCGATGGGCAACACCGCCGTGGCGCTGATCAAGAACAAGGCGCTCAAGCCCGGCACCGTGCTGCTCGAACTGCTCTATGTCAGCGAAGTGGTGGCACCGCGCAGCCTGCAGCTGGGGCGCTACCTGCCGCCGGCCGCGCTGCGCTGCCTGCTCGATACCAACGGCAACGACCTGGGCCCGCGGGTGGCCTTCGAAACTCTCAACGACCAGCTCGAAAGCGTGCCCAAGGCCAGCGCCAACAAGTTCATCCAGGCCCAGCGCGACGTGCTGGCCAAGCGCATCGCCGCGGGCGAGGCCAAGGTCCTGCCAACCCACGACGAGCGCGTGGCCCAGGCCCGGCAGCGCCTGACCGCCGAAGCCGACGAGGAGCTGGCGCGCCTGACTGCGTTGAAGGCCGTCAACCCGAGCGTGCGCGACAGCGAGATCGACGCCCTGCGCAAGCAGCGCGAAGAGGGCCTGGCGGCGCTGGAGAAAGCGGCACTGCGCCTCGAGGCAATCCGGGTGCTCGTCGCCGGTTGATCGCCATGGCGGTCATCGCGGGGCAAGCCCGCTCCCAAAATTCCGGCTCGGAATTGCAGGGAGCGGGCCTGCCCCGCGCTCGTTACAGCCTGCAAACCATCCATTTAGACCATCTGGCTATTGCCTCCATATCCAAATGGTAGAAATCAAATTGCCATTAATCAGGAAGGCTTAGGTACTCGTTCCTATACTCCAGCAGGAACAGTCTCCATCCGTGCTTTTTGGGGACGAGTGAAGACTCGACGAAGAGGCCTGCAATGGAGTGGCTGGGACTGCAATTGTTCGCCGAGCTGCCGGCGACCGGACAGATCATCCTCGACTGCCGACACAACCCCTTCCTGGTGCTGCTCGCGTTCATCGTGGCCAGCGCCGCCTGTTTCGCCACCCTGGACATGAGCGAACGCCAGAGCCAATGCGAAGACCGCTTCGCCCGCCGTCAATGGCGTGTGCTCGGTGCCTGCTGCCTCGCTGGGGGCATCTGGGCCATGCACTTCATCAGCATGCTGGCCTTCCAGGCCCCCCTGGAAATCCACTTCGACGCCCCGCTCACCGGCCTGTCGCTGCTGGTCGCCCTGCTTGCCGCCTGGCTGGCGATGAACAGTCTCAACCGCAGCGTAATGCGCCTGCGCCACTACCTGCAGACCGCGCTGTTCATCGGCCTGGGCATCAGTGTCATGCATTACACAGGCATGGCCGCCATGCAGACCAGCGCCCTGCAGTACTACCAGACCGGCCTGCTGCTCGCCTCTGTCGGCATCGCCGTGCTCACCAGCCTGGTGGCGCTGCTGATGGCGCGCTATTTCAACAAGGGCAGCGGCACCTTGCACTTGCTGCTCAAGTACGGCGCCAGCCTGCTGATGGCCGCAGGTATCGTCCTGACCCATTTCACCGGCATGGCCGCCATGACCCTGGTGATCCCCAGCGAGACCGCGCTGCGCCTGCCCTCGGCCGACAATAGCCTGCAACTGGCGCTGACCATTGCCGTCATCACCCTGCTGATCAGCGCTGGCAGCATCAGCGCGGCGCTGGCCGACAAGAAGCTGCAGAGCAAGGAGCACGACCTGCGCCGGGTCAACGTACTGCTCAGCCAGCTCGACCAGGCCCGCGCCTCGCTGCAGCAAGCCGCCCACTACGACGCCCTGACCAACCTGGTCAACCGCCGCGGCTTCAACCAGGTCTTCGCCGAGCGCCTGGCCGAGCAGGCCGCCCATGACGGCATGCTGGCGGTGATGTTCCTCGACATCGACCACTTCAAGCGGATCAACGACAGCCTCGGGCATGCCGCCGGCGACGAACTGCTCAAGGTGATCGCCGACCACATCAAGGCCGCCACCCGTGGCCATGACCTGGTGGCCCGCTTCGGTGGCGACGAGTTCTGCATCGTCACCAGCCTCAACAGCCGCGACGAGGCGCGCCATCTGGCCCAGCGCATCATGCAGCGCATGAAGGAGCCGATCGACCTGGCGGGCCGGCGCATGGTGATGACCACCAGCATCGGCATCAGCATCTTCCCCGACGACGGGCAAAGCACCGAGGAACTGCTGAAGAACGCCGACCTGGCGCTCTACCAATCCAAGGGGTGCGGGCGCAACAGCCTGAACTTCTTCAACAACGGCCTGAAGACCCGGGCCACCCTCGAGCTGCAGCTCGAGGAGGAACTGCGCGTGGCACTGTTCGAGGAGCGCGGCCTGTGCGTGCATTACCAGCCGATCTTCGACCTGCGCAGCGGCCAGGTGGCCAAACTCGAAGCCCTGGTACGCTGGCAACATCCACAGCATGGCCTGCTCAGTCCCGACCGTTTCATCTGTATTGCCGAAGCCAACGGCTTGATCGCCGAATTGGACCTGTGGGTACTGCGCCGCGCCTGCGAGGATCTGGCCCAACTCAACCGCCATGGCTATGGCGATCTCAAGGTCACGGTGAACTGCTCGGCGCTCACCCTTGGCCGCGAAGAGCTGGCCACCGAGGTGGAGATGGCGCTGTTCCAGGCCGGCCTGGCACCACGTCAGCTGGAACTGGAGGTCACCGAGAACGCCCTGATGGGCGACATCCACCACACCATCAGCCTGCTCAAGCGCATCCGTGCCCAGGGCGTAGCGCTGTCGATCGATGATTTCGGCACCGGCTATTCATCGCTGGCCTACCTCAAGCGCCTGCCGCTGGACGTGCTGAAGATCGACCGCTCGTTCATCCAGGACGTGCCGGGCAGCCAGAAAGACCGCGAGATCGTCCAGGCAATCATCATCATGGCCCATACCCTGCACCTGAAAGTGGTCACCGAAGGCGTCGAGACGGTCGAGCAGCACGAGTTCCTCGCCAGTCACGGCTGCGACTATCTTCAGGGCTACCTGCTCAGCCGGCCGGTGCCGCTGGCCGAGCTGCGGCCGATCCTCGAACGGCTCGACCGCCAGCCGGGCGAGCTCAGTCCTTGCTGCGATACAGCGCTACCAGGGTCGCCGGATCTTTTTCCAGATAGCCCTGGCTACCGTGCAGGCGCATCAGCTGCGCGGCGAGGCCACTGAGCGGCGTCGCCGAACCCTGCTCGCGGGAGAATTTCACCGCGGTGTCGAGGTCCTTGAGCAAGGTGCGCACATGCCACTTGACCGGCTCGAAGCGGCTTTCGGCCATTTGCGGGGCAAGGATCTGCAAGGGTTTCGAGTCGGCAAACCCGCCGGCCAGCGCCTCGGCGATCAGCTGCGCATCGACCCCTGACTGCTCGGCCAGCGCCACCACCTCGGCGATCACCAACGCATTGCAGGCCACGATCATCTGGTTGCACGCCTTGGTCACCTGGCCGGCACCCAACGCGCCCATATGCGTCACCCGCTGCCCAAGGGTCAGCAGCACCGACCGCGCGCGCGCCAGGTCGCTGGCCTCGCCACCGACCATGATCGCCAAGGTACCGGCCTCGGCCCCAGGCGTGCCGCCGGACACCGGGGCGTCGAGCCAGGCCATGCCGCACACGGCGGCCAACTCGGCGGCCATCTCCCGGGTAGCGGTCGGTTCGAGGCTGGAGAAGTCCACCAGCAGTTGACCGCTGCGCCCGCCCTGGGCGATGCCCTGCTCGCCGAATACCACCTCGCGTACCACCGCCGTGTCGGCCAGGCACAGCAGCACCATGTCAGTTGCCTGGCACAGTTCGGCGGGGCTCGCGGCCAGGCGCGCACCAGCGGCGACCAGCTCGGCACACTTTTCCGGGCTGCGGTTCCACACGGTCAATGGATACCCCGCAGCCAGCAGCCGACGGCACATCGGCAGGCCCATCAGGCCGATTCCGGCAAACCCCAACGAAGGCAATGAAGCACTCATGAACGACTCCAGATTAAAGAAGCGTGACAAACGGACGATGCAATGAAGGTACGAGGGGAAAAACCTTAATGGAACTAGGGAAAACCCCTATCGCATTAGAAAAAGACGCACTGATAAAGTCGCGAAATTTCTCCGTGATGGCGAGATGATATTCATCACCGGGAAGCCAACCACACCAGGCAAATGGCGCACTATGACCTCTACGAACACTCCTGCCAATGCGGCCTCCGAGCCGTCCCTCAGCCTCACCTCGCTGACCGCCAGCAGTGCTCGAGACCTCCCTGCGGCCCGCAGCATGCCGGCGCAACAGTACCTGTACTTCACCGAGCAGGACATCCAGCGCATCCTCGACAACCTCGACGGCCTGCGCGACCTGGTGTTCCCGCCCAACCTGCATGTCGAAGACGAAGACCAACTACGCCTGGAGCAGCAGTTCCCGTCGGTGTGCCTGATCGGCCTGGGTCGTTGCGGTTCGAACATCGCCCTGGACGTGGCGGAGCTTGTATACAACGCCCGCACCTTCTTCCTCAACGAGTACAACAACGAGGACCGCTTCAAGGGCGAGGCAGGCTACAGCCCGGCACGCTGGATCCGCCAGAACCTGCGCCTGGTACAGAACAAGGCGTCCAAGCCGGTGTTCCTGGTCGAGCCGCTGGTGATGCTGGGCGACCTGGACAAGGACATCGCCGGGCGCATCCGCTTCTCGCGCAAGGGCGAGCGCGGCGGCTTCCTGCGCGACTACAGCAAGATGAAGATCATGGACCTGTCCGAGGTGCATGCCGGTGGCGCCGGCAACGCGCCGATCCTCGGCCAGTACCTGGCCAAGATCATCCTCAACAAGGACACCCAGCGCTTCTCCAGCGCCGACTGGAAGCTGATCCACTCGTACCTGATCGACTCCTGCGGCATCAAGGCCAACCAGTCGCGCCTGTACTTCTACATCTTCAGCGCCGGTGGCGGCACCGGCTCGGGCATGGCCTCGGAATTCGGCCTGGCCCAGCAGTACTCGTACATGAACAAGACCTTCGATACCAAGCCGGCCGACGAGAACGACGGCAAGAGCGGGCATTCGTTCGTGTTCGAGCCGATCTTCACCAGCGGCATCTGCGTGCTGCCCAATGCGTCCGACCACCGCAGCGAAATGTCCGAGGCGCTGCACATCAACGCCGGGCGACTGCTGTGCAAATACCTGTCGGAGGAATGGGACTTCTCGTACAACTTCGACAATGAAGACAGCAGCGAAGCCAGCGTCATGGGCCGCATCCGCCCGTGGAACGCAATGATGCTGATCTCCAACGACATCATGCGCTACGCCGAGGAGAGCGACGACGGCACGATTCAGAACATCGACGTCAACGCCATGGAGAAGCACGCCAACCAGTACATCTCCCAGCAGATCTTCAACATCCTCACCGCCCAGGCGGTGACCACCGACTACGACCAGAACTACTTCCGCCGCGCCGGCATCGACATCGGCGAGACCATCCGCCTGGACGCCAACGACCTGTTCATGAGCCTGGCCGGCCCCGTGGCCATCGCCTATGCCGAGTCGGTGGTGCCGGAAGTGCCGCCGGCAGGCTCGGACAAGTTCAAGGTGTTCGAGCGTGAGCAGCCGCGCCTGGACATCGACGACCTGTTCTTCCGCTCCATCGACCTGCCGCACTTCAACAAGCAGACCCAGGCCATCGAAGGCATCAGCCTGCTGCCGATCGAGTCGCGCCGCTACCGCGCCGCGTTGGAGCAGTACCAGGCCTCGGGCTACGACGCCGCGGCGCTGCACGACCTGCACTTCTTCAAGAACTGTTCGTCGGTGGTGTCGATCGTCTCCCTGCCCAAGGACTACAAGCTGTCGTACATGGACCTGAACCGGCTCAAGACCCACCTCAACAGCCTGTTCCCCAACACCACGCTCAAGCGATATGCGCTGGTGATCGGCGCCTCGGCCAACCTGTCGCTGACCACCCTGATCGCCAAGAGCCCATGCCTGTCGGACGATTTCCTCACGCTGATCGTGGCGTTCATCAAGCGTTGCTTCGCGCGCAACCCGTACCGCTTCGACGACACCATGGACAATGCGATCCTCGAGTTCATCACCAGCGAGCACTTCGATGAAGACAGCATCGACGACCTGCTCAACGAGTTCGAGAACCCGGCGAAGATCCTCGACACCAACTGGTACGCGATCAAGCCGATGTACGAGAAGAAGTACCGCGAGCTGATCAACGACAAGAGCCGCTTCGTCTCGATCAACGACATCCGCCTGTCGCGCGAGTGCGTGAAGAAGGCGGTGAAGTACCTACGCGAGATCTTCCGCCACCGCATTGGCAAGACCCGGGTGATTTCGCTGAACAGCCATACCGGGCGCGTGGACTACTGATCCAATTGGGGCCGCAAAGCGGCCCCATTTACGCATGCCGTAAACTGTTACCGCCCCGCCGAATCACCCCGCCACTGTTACCAACTTCCACCTTACGTGAGCGTCAATGCGCACCATTGCGGAGCGCTTGCGCGTTTTCACGCACTAAAAAAGCCCGTGCTTATTCCGCTTTCTTCGCCTGGATCACGATGAACGGCGAAACCACCACCGCCCAGATCTCTGGATCGCGGGTTTGCAGGTCGAGCGCCTGCTCGGCGGAGACCGGCCCGACAGTGCCATCATTGCGCCACTTGGCGAAGATCTCGCCGCGATTCTCGGCCATCGCCTCGGCAACGGCGATCAGGTCGAGGCTGGGGTCGACCCAAATCAGGTCACCCTTGGCCCAGAAACGCTCCAGGGCTTTCCACTCGATGACGGCGGTCTCGCCGAGCAGTTTGGCATAGAGGGTGCTTACTTGATCAGTCATGGGTTTACCTGCGCAAAGATCGGCCAACAAAAAGGCCGGCATTTTTGCAGAAAAACCCGGTTTCAAATACGTAATTTGGTCGATCAGGCCCGAACTTGTGGGGGCGGGCCGGGAATACAGGCAAAGTGATGGCGCTTTTCTGTATCTTTATGTCGATCAAGCGACACCCCTTGAAACAGACGCTTTTCGCCCGCTTTTCAAGCGCTCGGACGGCGCTCTACACTGTACCGGTACAGTTCCGGGACATGTTCCGGGGGAAGGTGGGCTTACGGCATTGGCGTAGCCAGGCCGCGAATCCCGCCCGGTCTGTAGCCCTGGCCTCAGGACTATAAGAATTACAACAGAATGAGTGGAGCACTATGATCAAGATTTCCAAGCTGTTTGCCGCGATGGTTCTGGCCGGAGTCGCCAGCCATTCGTTTGCCGCCGACACCATCAAGATTGGCATCGCCGGTCCCAAGACCGGGCCGGTGACCCAGTACGGCGACATGCAGTTCGTCGGCGCCAAACAGGCCATCAAGGACATCAATGCCAAGGGCGGCGTCGATGGCAAGATGCTCGAAGCCAAGGAATACGACGACGCGTGCGACCCTAAACAAGCCGTGGCCGTCGCCAACAAAGTGGTCAACGATGGCGTCAAGTACGTGATCGGCCACCTGTGCTCCAGCTCCACCCAGCCTGCGTCCGACATCTACGAAGACGAAGGCGTGATCATGATCACCCCTGCCGCCACTTCCCCGGACATCACCAGCCGTGGCTACAAGATGGTCTTCCGCACCATCGGCCTGGACAGCGCCCAGGGCCCAGCCGCCGGCAACTACATCGCCGACCACGTCAAGCCGAAGGTCGTCGCGGTCCTGCACGACAAGCAGCAGTACGGCGAAGGCATCGCTACCGCGGTCAAGACCACCCTCGAGAAGAAAGGCACCAAGGTGGCCGTCTTCGAGGGCCTGAACGCCGGTGACAAGGACTTCTCCTCGATCATCCAGAAACTCAAGCAGAACAATGTCGACTTCGTCTACTACGGCGGCTACCACCCAGAACTGGGTCTGATCCTGCGCCAGGCGCAAGAGAAGGGCCTGAAAGCCAAGTTCATGGGTCCGGAAGGCGTGGGTAACGACTCTATCTCGCAGATCGCCCAGGGCGCCTCCGAAGGCCTGCTGGTCACCCTGCCGAAGTCGTTCGACGCCGACCCTGCGAACAAGGCCATCGTCGACGCCATCAAGGCCGACGGCAAGGATCCGAGCGGTCCGTTCGTGTTCCCGGCCTACTCGGCTGTCCAGCTGATCGCCGAAGGCATCAAGGCCGCCAAGTCCGAAGACACCGACAAGGTGGCTGCCGCCATCCACGCCGGTACCTTCAAGACCCCGACCGGCGACCTGTCCTACGATGAGAAAGGCGACCTGAAGGACTTCAAGTTCGTGGTCTACGAATGGCACTTCGGCAAGCCGAAGACCGAAGCCTCCCCTCAGTAACTGCGTGACTAATAGCTGACCGAGAAGCCCACTGTGCGAGCAGTGGGCTTTGTTTTACGAGGTTCATGAACCTGATTCCCGTGATCCGGGAGCCGGTTCACCTGAAAATCTTAAAACCGTCACCCGCGGTTTCCTGGCCGTGCCCGCAAAAAGATCACGTGGCGAAGACCACGAGAACAAGGGGCCGGGGTCATCCCCCGCCAGAGAAATGCAAATCAGGTTTTTAGGAGCGCTGTAATGCCTGAGATCTACCATTTCCTACAACAACTGGTTAACGGATTGACCATCGGCAGTACCTACGCGCTGATCGCCATCGGTTACACGATGGTGTACGGCATCATCGGCATGATCAACTTCGCCCACGGCGAGGTGTACATGATCGGTTCCTACGTGGCCTTCATCGCTCTCGCCGGGCTGGCCATGATGGGCATCCACTCATTGCCGATCCTGATGACCGTGGCCTTCGTCGCCACGATCTTCGTCACCAGTGCCTACGGCTACAGCATCGAACGGGTCGCCTACCGGCCGCTGCGCAACAGCAACCGGCTGATCCCGCTGATCTCCGCCATCGGCATGTCGATCTTCCTGCAGAACACCGTCCTGCTGTCACAGGACTCCAAAGACAAGTCCATCCCCAACCTGATCCCCGGCAGCTTCTCGTTCGGCCCGGGGGGCGCTGAGGAAGTGCTGGTCTCGTACATGCAGATCCTGGTGTTCGTGGTGACCGTCGTCGCCATGACCTGCCTCACCCTGTTCATCTCCCGTTCCCGCCTGGGGCGCGCCTGCCGCGCCTGCGCCGAGGACATCAAGATGGCCAACCTGCTGGGCATCAACACCAACAACATCATCGCCCTGACCTTCGTCATCGGTGCCGCGCTGGCGGCGGTGGCGGCCGTGCTGCTGAGCATGCAGTACGGGGTGATCAACCCCAACGCCGGTTTCCTGGTGGGCCTGAAGGCCTTCACCGCGGCGGTACTGGGCGGCATCGGCAGCATCCCGGGCGCCATGCTCGGCGGGCTGGTGCTGGGCGTGGCCGAAGCGTTCGGCGCCGACATTTTCGGCGACCAGTACAAGGATGTGGTGGCATTCGGTCTTTTGGTTCTTGTCCTGCTGTTCCGGCCGACCGGCATCCTGGGCCGCCCGGAGGTTGAAAAAGTATGAACAGAAATCTCAAACAGGCGTTCTTCAGCGCCTTGCTGGTCTGGGCCGTGGCGTTCCCGGTGCTGGGCCTGAAACTCAGCATCGATGGCATCAGCCTGATCGTTCACAGTCAGGGCTCGTTCACCATCAGCATCATCGCCGTGTGCTCGGTGCTGATGTTCCTGCGCGTGCTGTTCGACAAGCAGTGGAGCGCGGTCATGGGCCGCCGCTCGGAGCGCAAGCTGGTGCCGCCGGCGGTGAGCAACTTCCTGACCCTGCCGAAGACCCAGCGCTGGGTGATCATGGGCCTGATCGTCGCCGCTCTGATCTGGCCGTTCTTCGGCTCCCGCGGCGCGGTCGACATCGCCACGCTGATCCTGATCTACGTGTTGCTGGGCCTGGGCCTGAACATCGTGGTCGGACTTGCGGGCCTGCTCGACCTGGGTTACGTCGGTTTCTACGCGGTCGGCGCCTACAGCTACGCGATGCTCTCGCACTACCTGGGCTGGAGCTTCTGGGTGTGCCTGCCGATCGCCGGCCTGATGGCCGCGACCTTCGGCTTCCTGCTCGGCTTCCCGGTGCTGCGCCTGCGCGGTGACTACCTGGCGATCGTGACCCTGGGCTTCGGCGAGATCATCCGCCTGTTCCTGCGTAACCTCACCGACTGGACAGGCGGCCCCAACGGCATCAGCAACATCCCCAAGCCGGAGTTCTTCGGCCTGACCTTCGAGCGCCGCGCCGCCGAGGGGATGCAGACCTTCCACGAGTTCTTCGGGCTGGAATACAACTCGATCAACAAGGTCATCTTCCTCTACCTGGTCGCCCTGCTGCTGGCCCTGCTGGCGCTGTTCGTGATCAACCGCCTGCTGCGCATGCCGATCGGCCGTGCCTGGGAAGCGCTGCGTGAAGACGAGATCGCCTGCCGCGCGCTGGGCCTGAACCCCACCGTGATCAAGCTCTCGGCGTTCACCCTGGGGGCCTGCTTCGCCGGTTTCGCCGGCAGCTTCTTCGCCGCCCGCCAGGGCCTGGTGACACCGGAGTCGTTCACCTTCATCGAGTCGGCGATCATCCTCGCCATCGTCGTGCTGGGGGGCATGGGTTCGCAGCTGGGCGTGATTCTCGCGGCCATCGTGATGATCCTGCTGCCGGAGATGATGCGTGAGTTCAGCGAATACCGGATGCTGATGTTCGGTGCGCTGATGGTGTTGATGATGATCTGGCGTCCGCAGGGCCTGCTGCCCATGCAACGTCCGCACATGGAGCTGCCTCGATGAGCCGCGAAATTCTGCAAGTCAGCGGCCTGAGCATGCGCTTTGGCGGCTTGTTGGCGGTCAACGGCGTGGCCCTGACCGTCAAGGAAAAACAGGTGGTGGCACTGATCGGCCCGAACGGCGCCGGCAAGACCACCGTGTTCAACTGCCTGACCGGCTTCTACAAGCCCAGCGGCGGCACCATCCTGCTCGACGGCCAGCCGATCCAGGGCCTGGCCGGCCATCAGATCGCCCGCAAGGGCGTGGTGCGAACCTTCCAGAACGTGCGCCTGTTCAAGGAAATGACCGCGCTGGAAAACCTGTTGATCGCCCAGCACCGCCACCTCAACACCAACTTCTTCGCCGGCCTGTTCAAGACCCCGAGCTTCCGCCGCAGCGAGAAGGAGGCCATGGAGCGCGCCCAGTACTGGCTGGAGAAGGTCAACCTGACCGAGTTCGCCAACCGCACCGCCGGCACCCTGGCCTACGGCCAGCAACGGCGCCTGGAAATCGCCCGCTGCATGATGACCCAACCACGGATCATCATGCTCGACGAACCGGCCGCCGGCCTGAACCCCAAGGAGACCGAGGACCTCAAGGCCCTCATCGCCTACCTGCGCGAATCGCACAACGTGACCGTGCTGCTGATCGAGCACGACATGAAGCTGGTGATGAGCATTTCCGACCACATCGTGGTGATCAACCAGGGCACGCCCCTGGCCGACGGCACGCCGGAAGAGATTCGCGGCAACCCTGATGTGATCAAGGCCTACCTGGGGGAGGCGTAAATGCTGAAGTTCGAGAACGTTTCCACCTTCTACGGCAAGATCCAGGCGCTGCACAGCGTCAACGTCGAGATCAACCAGGGCGAGATCGTCACCTTGATCGGCGCCAACGGCGCCGGCAAGTCGACACTGCTGATGACCTTGTGCGGCTCGCCCCAGGCGAGCAGCGGCAGCATCAAGTACCTGGGCGAGGAACTGGTCGGCCAGCCGTCGTCGCACATCATGCGCAAGAGCATCGCGGTAGTGCCGGAAGGCCGCCGCGTGTTCGCCCGGCTGACCGTCGAGGAAAACCTGGCCATGGGCGGCTTCTTCACCAACAAGGGCGACTACCAGGAGCAGTTGGACAAGGTCCTGCAACTGTTCCCGCGCCTGAAGGAGCGTTACATCCAGCGTGGCGGCACCATGTCCGGTGGCGAGCAGCAGATGCTGGCCATCGGCCGGGCACTGATGAGCAAGCCCAAGCTGCTGTTGCTCGACGAACCATCGCTGGGCCTGGCGCCGATCATCATCCAGCAGATCTTCGACATCATCGAACAGCTGCGCCGCGATGGCGTGACCGTGTTCCTGGTGGAGCAGAACGCCAACCAGGCGCTGAAGATCGCCGACCGCGCCTATGTGCTGGAGAACGGCAAGGTGGTGATGCAGGGTACCGGTGAAGCGTTGCTGACCGACCCGAAGGTACGCGATGCGTACCTCGGGGGTTGAATGATCAAAGGGCCTTCGGGTAATACTTGTCAGTTAGCGTAACTGGGGCTGCTATGCAGCCCATCGCCGGCAAGCCGGCTCCCACAATTGCTGTGCAGGACTCAAGAATTGCGCGATCACTGTGGGAGCCGGCTTGCCGGCGATGGGTCGCAAAGCGGCCCCTAACGCTTAACTGACTGGCATTAGGCCTTCGGGCCCTTTTTTCTTGCGCTTGGAACTCATCGCGGGGCAAGCCCGCTCCCACGCCGCCCCGCGATAAGGTCACGCCCCTTGTCGTCATGCGGCAGGCTCGGTAACGTGACCGGCACTTTTTGCCCGAACACCGGAGCCCGCCTGATGCGCCTCACCCCTTCCCTGCTGCTCACCGCCCTGCTGCCGCTGTTCGCAGGCTGCCAGATGCTGGCCGAAAAACCGGTCGACCCGAACCTGGGTACCACCCGTCTGCAAGGCGAACTGAGCGCGGCCGGCGGCCATCTGCTGTTCAAACCCTGCAACGAAAGCCGCCGCTTCATCGTCAACGACGCAGCCGGCACCGGCATCCTGCAAGAGGCCGCCACCCTGGCCGACGACGCCGGTGACAAGCTGTTCGCCGATGTCCGCGCGCGTATGTCCGGCAGCAAGCAGGCAGGCAGCGACGGACAGCTCGACGTGACCCGCCTGTACCGCCTCGACACCTCCGAATACCGTGGCTGCGAAGACCCCAACTTCAAGCAATTGACTCTGCGCGCCGGCGGCCACGAGCCGGACTGGGACATCAAGGCCAGCGGCAAGGGCATGGTGCTCAACCGCATCGGCCAGGATCCGCTGCCATTGCCTTACCTGGAAGAAGCGCTGCCCGGCGGCGGCCTGAGCCTGTCCAGCGAGGCCAACGGCCAGCGTGTCGAACTGTGGGTCGCGCCACAGCGCTGCGTCGACGGCGCCACCGGCGCCATCCGCCACCTCAAAGCCGAGCTGCGCATCGACGGCAAGACCCTGCAGGGCTGCGCCTACTACGGCGGCGCCCGCGACCTCTGATCACCGGGTGCTTTTATCCTGCCAGTCGGGGCGGCTAACAGCTTATACTTGGCGGTTTGTGTAACGCCGCCGGCCGCCCATGGCCGGGATACTGGACCCTGCCATGCTACGAATCACCGAACTGAAGCTGCCCCTGGACCACTCCGACGACGAGTTGCGCGCCGCCATCGTCCAGCGCCTGGGCATCAGCGATGAGCAACTGCTCGGCTTCACCCTGTTCAAGCGCAGCTACGATGCGCGCAAGAAGAACAGCGAGCTGCTGTTCATCTACACCATCGACCTTGAAACCAGCAACGAAGACGAGCTGCTGCGCCGCTTCGAAGGCGACAGCAAGGTCGGCGTGGCCCCGGACGTCAGCTACAAGTTCGTCGGCCAGGCCCCGGCCGAGCTGCCTGCGCGCCCCATCGTGGTCGGCTTCGGCCCCTGCGGTATTTTCGCCGGCCTGCTGCTGGCGCAGATGGGTTTCAAGCCGATCGTGCTCGAGCGCGGTAAAGAGGTGCGCCAGCGTACCAAGGACACCTGGGGCCTGTGGCGCAAGAGCGTGCTCAACCCCGAATCCAACGTACAGTTCGGCGAAGGCGGCGCCGGGACCTTCTCCGACGGCAAGCTGTACAGCCAGATCAAGGACCCTAACCACCACGGTCGCAAGGTGCTGGAAGAGTTCGTCAAGGCCGGTGCGCCCGACGAGATCCTCTACATCAACAAACCGCACATCGGCACCTTCCGCCTGACCAGCATGGTCGAGAAGATGCGCGAGGAAATCATCACCCTGGGCGGTGAGGTACGCTTCGAGCAGAAGGTCACCGACCTGCTGGTGGACGGCGAGCAGCTGACGGGCGTGGTACTGCAGAGCGGTGAACAGCTGCACTCGCGCCATGTGGTGCTGGCCCTGGGGCACAGCGCCCGCGATACCTTCCGCATGCTCCACGCCAAGGGTGTGTTCATGGAGGCCAAGCCGTTCTCGGTCGGATTCCGTATCGAGCACCCGCAGTCGCTGATCGACAAGGCGCGCCTGGGCAAGTACGCCGGCCACCCGAAACTCGGCGCCGCCGACTACAAGCTGGTGCACCACGCCAAGAACGGTCGTTCGGTCTACAGCTTCTGCATGTGCCCGGGCGGTACCGTGGTCGCCGCCACCAGCGAGCCTGGCCGCGTGGTCACCAATGGCATGAGCCAGTACTCGCGCAATGAGCGCAACGCCAACTCCGGCATCGTCGTCGGTATCGACCCCGAGCGCGACTACCCAGGTGGCCCGCTGGCCGGTATCGAACTGCAGGAGCGCCTGGAAGCCCATGCCTACGTGATGGGCGGCAGCAACTACCAGGCACCGGCGCAGTTGGTCGGTGACTTCGTCGCCGGGCGCCCGTCCACCGCGCTGGGCAGTGTCGAGCCGTCGTACAAACCGGGCGTGACCCTGGGCGACCTGGCACCGAGCCTGCCGGACTTCGCCATCGAGGCGATCCGTGAAGCGCTGCCGGCCTTCGACCGCCAGATCAAGGGCTACAACCTGCACGACGCGGTGCTGACCGGCATCGAAACCCGCACCTCGTCGCCACTGCGCATCACCCGTGACGCCAGCTTCCAGAGCCTCAACCTCAAGGGTCTGTTCCCGGCAGGTGAAGGCGCAGGCTACGCCGGTGGCATCCTGTCTGCCGGTGTCGACGGGATCCGCATCGCCGAAGCGGTGGCACGGGATATCCTCGGGCTGAACGACTAACCCGATCGCCTTTTGCAGGCAAAAAGAAACCCCGACACGGCCAAGCCGGTCGGGGTTTTCTTTTCAAGCGTGCTGTCAGTGAGTGACGCGGCTGGTGCCGTCGACAGTCATGATGCGAACACGCTCACCCACACGGAAGATCTCGTTCTGCTGCACTTGCTGCACGTAGGCGCGCATGCTGCCGTCGTCTTCACGCACGGTGATCTCGACACCCTGGGTGCGGGTCAGGCCTTCTTCGGCGGCGGATCCCGCAAGGCCACCGGCGACGGCACCGATTACCGCCGCGACGATGCTGCCACGGCCACCACCGACGGCACTGCCGGCGACACCACCGACAATGGCGCCAGCGCCACCACCGATTGGCGTCTTGGTGCCTTCGATCTTCACCGGACGCAGGGATTCGATGGTGCCCATGCGCACGGTCTGCACGCGGCGGGCCTCATCACGGGAGTAGCTGTCGCCGGTCAGCGACGATTGGCAGCCACCCAGCAGCAGCGACACGGTGGTGAAGCTGGCCAGCAGCAAAGCGGATTTACGCATGGGGACAATCTCCATAAGACAGGTGCTCATTAGACTCCGCGCCTTGACAAGTGTCACGGAGCAAACGTTACAAAAATGTTTTCATTCAGCTCAGGTACAGCCATTGCTGGCTGAGTTGCGGGCCTACAGGTGAGACCAAGGATAGCCATGGATTACTTCATCGTCGTCGTCGTGACGGTCGCCGGGCTGTATTTTCACGGGTGGCTGTATGTGCGCATGCGCCGCTGGATGGACCGGGACCTGGCGCTGTCACTGGCCGGGGAGGATCCGGCGAAGCAAGACTTCATGCTCAAGTTGCTGGAGCGGGCGCGGGTGGAGAAGGTGCGGCGCAAGGAGTTGGCGGCGTGGCTGGAACGGGAGGCGGCGGGGTATCGTTGATGATGGGGCCGCGTCGCGGCCCCATCCGTGTCAGGGCGCCAGGCGCTCGCGCGCCCACTGTCCATCGACCAGGCGGTAGTTCAGGCGGTCATGCAAGCGGCTCGCACGCCCCTGCCAGAACTCGATGCGCTCGGGCAACAAGCGGTAACCGCCCCAATGCTCCGGGCAATGCGGCTGGCTGTCGGAAAAGCGCGCCTCGGTGGCCTTGACCAGGCCTTCCAGCTCCTCGCGATCGGCGATCACCCGGCTCTGCGGCGACGCCCAGGCCCCCAGCCGGCTGCCCAGCGGGCGCACCTGGTAATAGTCGTCCGACTCCTTGGCCGTGACCTTCTCCACCCGCCCCTCGATCCGCACCTGGCGCTCCAGCGCCGGCCAGAAGAAGGTCATCGCTGCAAAAGGGTTGGCCGCGATGTGCTGACCCTTGGCGCTTTCGTAGTTGGTGAAGAAGGTGAAACCGCGTGCGTCCAGCGCCTTGAGCAGCAACACCCGGCAATGCGGACGCCCCTCGGCATCAACGGTGGCCAGGGTCATGGCGTTGGCTTCCACCGGTAGCTGCTCGGTCTTCACCGCATCGGCGAACCAGTGGTGGAACAGCGCGAACGGCTCCCCGGGAGCCTGGGCTTCGGCCAGGCCATCACGGGTATAGTCGCGGCGCATATCGGCCAGGGATTGGGTCATGCTGCGTTTCCTTGACGATCAGTTGGTCTTCGCAGGGCTGTTGGCGGCGACTTTCTTGTCGGTGGCGGCCTTCTTCGCGGCGGGTTTGGCCGGAGTGGCTTTCTTCTTGGCGGCGGTGCTGGCCTTGGCCGGCGCCTTGGCTTTGGCGGCAGGTTTCTTCGCAGCCGGCTTGGCGGCTGCCTTGGCTACAGGCTTGGCGGCCGGGGCCTTGGCGTCCTGGGTGGCAACCATGGCCGTAGGCGTGGGTGCCGGCGCGGCCTGCTGGTACTTGGCAATCAATGCAACCATGGTGTTCTGTGGGGTCAACAGCAGCTCGACACGGCGGTTCAGGGCACGGCCTTCGGCGCTGTCGTTGGCGGCACGCGGCATCACTGCGCCCATGCCCTTGAGCATCAGGCGGTCGCGCTGCAGGCCGCTGAGACGGAAGATCGCCGACACCGAAGCGGCGCGCTCGAGGCTGAGTTTCTGGTTGGCGGCCGTGGCGCCGCTGGTGTCGGCGTGGCCGAGGATCAGCACAGCGGTCTTGGTATCGGTCTCGATGACCTTGGCGACCTGGGTGATCGGGCCAAGGGTCGCGGGCAGCAGCATGTTCGGGCGATCAGGGTTGTAGGAGCTGTCGACCGGGATGGTCACCGCCAGCAAATCCTCGCGGCGCTCCAGCTCGAACTTGCTGCCCTTGATCGCTTCGCGGACCTTCGGCTCGTACTGGTCGAGCCAGGCCTGCGTGGCCTTGTGGTCGATCTTCGGCACCGCTGCGACCGTGTCCTTTTTCTCATCGCTGCCGAACGGCCACCACCAGCGGCTGCCGCTTTCGGACTTGGCGTCGGCCTTGGCCACGTTCTCGACGACGGCCTCCTTCACTTCCTTGTCAGCAACCTTGTCCGAACCAAATGGCCACCAGTTCAGGCCACCGTCCTTTGCGGCGTCCGGGGAGTGGCTGGCGCAACCGGTCATGGCCAGGCACAGGGCGAGTGCTAAGGTTTTATGTGAAGACATCAGCGATACACCATGAAATAGAAAGAAATTTTGCCCATACGCTTCAGGCGTTGGCATTGAGGATAGTCAAAGGGACCTGGCAATACCCGCGTTACCCGATCAAAGGCAACTGCCAAGTACCCGCACCAGTTTCTGCGCGCGGGGATCCATCAGCACGTAGGGGCCGAGGGTATTGGTGACGAAGCCGAAGGCCACGTCATGTTCGGGGTCGGCGAAACCGACCGAGCCACCGGCGCCGGGGTGACCGAAGGCACGTGCGCCAAGGCCGAAGGTGGCATTGGCCACGTCTGGCTGGTCAAGCATGCAACCCAGGCCGAAACGGGTCTGGGTGAGCAGGGTGCGGTCCTGGCCGAGGCTGTGCTCGCGGGTCAGCTCGTCGAGCAGTTCGGACTCGAGCAGGCTGCCATCGAGCAGGCCGGCATAGAAGCCCGCCAGGCTGCGGGCATTGCCATGGCCATTGGCCGCCGGCTGCTGCATGCGCCGCCATTCGGGCTTGTTGGTGCTGGTGAGGATCGCCGGCGGGTTGGTGAAGGCCCGGGTGGACAAGGCCTCGGGCTCGCGCATCGTCACCTGCAGCAGGCGCTGGGCGGCGGCATCGCCAGGGTTGCCCTTGCCGCGGGCGATATGCGCCACGCGGTGGAATTCTTCATCCGCCAGGCCGACATGGAAGTCCAGGCCCAGCGGCTTGGCGGTGCGGGCGACGATGGAGTCGCCCGGACCACGGCCATCGGCGCGGCGGATCAATTCGCCAATCAGCCAGCCGTAGGTGATCGCCGCATAACCGTGCTCGCTGCCGGGCGTCCACCAGGGCGCTTCAGCGGCGAGGGCATCGACCATGGCCTGCCAGTCATACAGGGCTTCGGCCGGCAGTAGCTCACGGATGGCCGGCAAGCCGGCGCGGTGGCTGAGCAGATGGCGCAGGGTGACCTGTTCCTTGCCGGCCTGGGCGAACTCCGGCCAGTAGCGCGCCACTGGCGCGTCGAGGGCGAGCTTGCCCTCGCCCACCAGTTGCAGGGCGGTGACGGCGGTAAAGGTCTTGGTGCAGGAAAACAGGTTGGCGATGGTGTCGCTGTGCCAGGCCTCGCGACCATCCTTGTCGGCACTGCCGGCCCACAGGTCGACCACGGTTTCTCCGCCGACCTGGATGCACAACGCGGCACCACGTTCCTGGGGATCCTCGAACAACGCGGCGAAAGCATCGCGCACCGCCTCGAACTTCAGCTCATAGTGACCCTGGATCTGCACCCGACTACCTCTCTTTACTGCCTGGCTTGCAAAGGGGTGCATTGTTTCAGTAGTTGGGCGATTTGCCTACTGAAGATGGCTGGGTGGTTATCCGGAACTACGGCTTTTCCAACGCTGTGCGCAGATGCCCAAGGACTTGCAGGTTGCTGCGGCGTACCGCCTCGATGAACCCCGCATAGGGCACATCGGTGACAGCGACCAGGCCAAGATGACCGTTCTCGCCATCGAGCAGGCGCCCGCTGGCGGGTTGATCGAGGTACTGGAACCAGTGCGCACCGACGATCATCGGCTGCGCCATGGCCGCCTTGAGGAAATTGGCATACGCCGGGCCACGGTCTTCCTCCCGGGCCACTTCCAGCGGCCCGGGCCAGAACGGGCCACGATCGCGCGAGCCGAACTGGAACTCCGAGACCAGCACGGGCTTGTCGAGCTCGGCCAGGCGGGCGAAATCGTAGCCGTCGTCAGGCTTCAAGGTATAGAAGTTGAAGCTCAGCACATCACAGAACTCGGCGCAGGCCTTCACCGCCTCGGGGGTGCTGACCGCGTAGCGGCCACCGAGCAGCAGATGGTTGGGCGCATGCCATTTCAGCGCATCGGAAATGGTCTTGAAGTAGGTTTCGGCAAATACCTGCTGGAAATACTGGTAGTCACGCTCGATTTCCGGATGCTCAGGATTGGGCAACGGCGCCTCGAAACCCGGGTCTTCCATCAGCTCCCAGGCGGTCAGCTCAATACCCCAGGCGTTCGACAGCCCCTGCTGGTTGCGGTACTTGTCGCGCAGTTGCTTGAGGAAAGCGCGCTTGGCCGGCACATCGGTGGTCAGGCGCAAGGTGCCGTAGGCCAGGCCATAACGTGCCTTGGGGTCGTCCCCCGGCGCGGCCCAGGCCAGTTCGTTGTCGGCGAAGTAACCGATCAGCCAAGGATCGTCACGGTGATCCCGGGCAGCAATGGCCACGGCACGCTCGGTGGCCATGGCGAAACGCGGGTCGAACGGGTCGGGCATGCGCCCCCACCAGTCCATGCCGGTGCTGATGCTGGCGTAGTCACCGACGATCGACAGCGGCAGGGTGTACGGCAGGCGCTTGGCTTGTCCGAGCGCCGCATCGCTCCAGTTGCCGAGGGTGTTGAAGCCCCAGGCCTGCAGGCGATCCAGGGTATGGGCCTGCCAGCGCTGGGCGTCCAGCACCGCCACCGGGCACGCCACCTCTCCCTGCGGGCAAGGCTTGCCATAGGTGCGCTGAAGATTGGCCGCGTAGAAGTCGAACCAGCGTCCCTGCTTGAAACCACGGCCTTGGGACGACGCATTGCCGTCATCGTTGTTGCCTTCGCCATAGAAGGCACTCAGGGTGTCGCCTTCACCCGGCAAGGCTTTGAACATGCCCTCACGGCCGGCGACATAGGTGCGTCCGCCATCGGCGGCGACGGCATTGACGCCGAGCGAATAGAACGGATGCCCTTGCGGCGTCACCAGGTACCAGCGCCCGTCACGTTTCTCGGTACGGAAGAAGCCCTTGGCTTCGAATGTCGGCCCCTCAAGCAAACCGCCATAGGTGTCCAGCTTGAGCTTGTCGCGCTCGGCCAGCCAGCCCTTGAGCTGTGCCTGTTCACGGTTGTCGGCAGCCTTGAGCTGCTCGTCGTTGACGATTTTTTCCGGCCAGCGGCCACGGGTCGATTGCCCATAGCCATCGATCAGCTCGGCGTAGGCGGCCTTGAACGCCTGATCGTCATCCTGCAGGCCGACCTTCTCGATCAACAGGCTCTGCGCCACCTTGGGGGCGGGGATGCTCAAGCTGACCGAGGTGACTTGGGCCAGGTCGGCTGCTCCTTCGCTGCTGGTCAGCAACAGGCGCTGGCCTTCGTAGGTCCACGGCATCGGCGGCCCGGCGCGCATGCCCTGGCTAAGTGGTGAACGGGCCTTGAGCGGAATCATCACGGTCTGCGCAGGCCCAGCCGGCAGGTCGATGCGGCTGGTGAGCGTGCGTCCATCGCTGCTTTGCACCACCACATCAACGGTCAGCGCCCAGTCCATGCCGCTCTGCAGGCGCAGGGTCAGCGCCTGGCCGGCAGACCAGTCCCACACCCCGCTCTGCGGCGCGAGGCGCAGTGTCGGCTGCGCCACCGGGTTGAACACCACGCGCCGCAACACCTCGCCTTCGGCTGTCTGTTCCGCGTTGTACTGCGGCATGCTGGCGTCCTGGGTGATGACATTCACCACCGAGGCCGGGCGCACGAAGCTGAACAGGGTCTGCTGCCCGGCCAGCAAGGGCGCACTGAACAACACGGAGAACACGACAGGCAAGGCGCGGCGGATCATGGGGCGGTGGCTCTCCTTCGGAGCCCGTCATGGGCTCGCAATCGAGTAATGGACAACGGGTTGTGCGTGTTGCTCCGGCAGTCAGCCGATTTCCCGTCGGAAAGGTGGCAGCGCGTTGAGAATAGCCTTGCCATAGCGTTGCGTGACCAGACGGCGGTCGAGCAAGGTGATCACGCCACGGTCCTGCTCGGTACGCAGCAGCCGGCCGCAGGCCTGGATGAGGCGCAGCGAGGCGTCGGGCACCGCGATCTCCATGAACGGATTGCCGCCACGGGCTTCGATCCATTCGGCCAGCGCGGCCTCGACCGGATCGTCCGGCACCGCGAAGGGGATCTTGGCGATCACCACATGCTCGCAATAGGCGCCCGGCAGGTCGACACCCTCGGCGAAGCTGGCCAGACCGAACAGCACGCTGTGCTGGCCGTCGTCGACCCGCGCCTTGTGCTTGTTCAGGGTTTCCTGCTTGGACAGGTTGCCTTGGATCAGCACCAGCTTGCGCCAGTCGCGGTCCAGGCCGTCGAACACGTCCTGCATCTGTTTGCGCGAGGAGAACAGCACCAGCGCGCCGCGGGCGTCCTCGACGATGGCTGGCAGCTCGCGGATGATCGCCGCGGTGTGCGCCGTGGCGTCGCGCGGATCGGCACCCAGGTCGGGCACCCGCAGCAGCCCGGCGTCACCATGCACGAACGGGCTGGGCACCACGCACTGCACCGCGTCGCGTGGCAAGCCCGAACGCATGCGGAAGCGGTCGAACTTGCCCAGCGCAGTGAGCGTCGCCGAGGTCACCAGGGCGCCATAGGCGACGTTCCACAAGCTCTTGCGCAGCATCTCGGCAGCGAGGATGGGGCTGGCGTTGACCTCGATATCGAACAGCGCGCCGCTTTCGGCCAGGGTCAGCCAACGGGCCATGGGCGGGTTGTCTTCGGGGTCTTCCGCGGTAAAGGCGGTCCACAGCTCCCAGTTGCCCTGGGCCCGGGTCACCAGGCTGCCGAACAGCGGGTACCACTCCTCGGCCTGGTGGCTGGCGATACCGATGTTGTTCTCGCCGTCCATGCCTTCCTTGAGCAGGTCGGCCAGGCGGGTGAACAGGTCGTTGAGGCGGGCGAAGCCTTTCTTGAGTTCGATGCCCACTTCACGGATCTGCTCCGGCACCACGCCACCTTCGAAGCGGTAACGCGGGCGGTCGCGACCTTCCATGTCCTCGCCGGTGCGGAAGTCCGCCACCTGCTCGCAGAGGGTGAACATGAACTGCTGCTGGGTACGCACCTCGCGAGCCAGCTCCGGCACCTGCTCGATGTACTTGCCGAGGTCGCCCGGCAATGGATGCTGGGCCAGCAGTTTGGTCAGGTTCTTGGCGGTCTGCTCCAGCCAGTCGGCGGTGGAGCGCAGCCGCGAGTAATGGGCGAAATGGCCGATGGCCTTGTCCGGCAGGTGGTGGCCTTCGTCGAACACGTACATGGTGTCGCGCGGGTCGGGCAGCACGGCGCCACCGCCGAGTGCCAGGTCGGCCAGGACCATGTCGTGGTTGGTGACGATCACGTCGACCTTGCCCATGCCTTCACGGGCCTTGTAGAACACGCACTGCTGGAAGTTGGGGCAGTGCCGACCGGTGCATTGGCTGTGATCGGTGGTCAGGCGCGCCCAGTCCTGATCCTCGATGGCCTCCGACCAACTGTCGCGATCGCCGTCCCAGCGGTTGCCGGCGAGCTTCTCGATCATGCTGTTGAACAGCTTCTGGCTGCGCTCGTCGACCTCGATGCGAAAGCCCTCCTCCTCGAACAGCTGGGCGGTGGCCGACTGGGCGTGGCCTTCCTGCAGCAGGACGTCGAGCTTGGACAGGCACAGGTAACGGCCACGGCCCTTGGCCAGGGCGAAGCTGAAGTTCAGCCCGCTGTTGCGCATCAGGTCGGGCAGGTCCTTGAAGACGATCTGCTCCTGCAGCGCCACGGTCGCGGTGGCGATCACCAGGCGCTTGCCAGCGGCCTTGGCGGCGGGGATCGCGGCCAGGCTGTAGGCGACGGTCTTGCCGGTACCGGTACCGGCCTCGACGGCAACCACCGCGGGCTCGCCGGCACGGCGGCCTTCATCGTCGCTGGCGATGTCGCCGAGCACCTTGGCCACTTCGGCGATCATCAGGCGCTGGCCGTAACGCGGCTTGAGGCTTTTGGCTTCGAGGAAACGCGAGTAGGCGCCCTGGATGGTGGCTTTGAGTTCGTTGCTGATCATGGTCTGCAGGCGCCCGGAGGGCTGGATATATTTTCAGTGTTTCGCATGGGCCGGCTATCATAACCCGCTATTGCCCTTTGTGCCGCATGGAGATCCGGATGCTTGCCTTTGCCCTGCCCTACACCTTGCATGTCCTGGCCGCCCTTGTCTGGGTCGGCGGGATGTTCTTCGCCTGGCTGGTGCTGCGGCCGGCCACGGTTGCAGCGCTGGAGGGGCCCGCGCGGCTGCGTTTGTGGGTGGAGGTTTTCCAGCGGTTCTTCAGATGGGTCTGGCTGGCGGTGGCGGTGCTGGCCATCACCGGGATCGGCATGGTTCACCTGCGCTTTGCCGGGTTCGAGACCGTGCCACGCTACGTGCAGGTGATGATTGGCGGCGGGATTGTCATGTTCGCATTGTTCATGCGGATTCAGGCGTTGTTGTTGCCTGAACTGCGTACGGCAGTGGAGGCAGGGGATTGGGCTGCTGGGGCCGGGGTGCTGGGGCGGATTCGGCGAATAGTGGGGGGCAACTTGTTGATTGGGTTGGTGGTGGTAGGGGTGGCGAGTTCGCGGGTTTGGGTTTGAGGCGACCGCGCAAACCCAACCCCCTCGAGTCACGTCACCCCTTCAAAGCCTTCTTGGGATAGATGTCGTACCGACTCGACTTCCCTTCCAGGCTATGACTCGGTTTCCCCCCCTCGATCATCGGCGCCTTGCGCGGCCGCTTGACCACCACCCGGTGGGTGGCCAGCGCCAGGGCGGCCTCGAGCAGGGCAGGCGCATCGAGGTCATCGCCGACCAGCGGCCTGAACACCCGCATCTCCTTCTTCACCAGCGCGCTCTTGTCACGATGCGGGAACATCGGATCGAGGTAGATCACCTGCGGCGCCTCCCCCTCCCACGCACGCATGCGCTCGATGGCATTGCCCGTCAACAGTTGCATACGCGCGACGATCGGGCCGATTTCGGCATCGCCCCGCGCCCGCGCCAAACCGTCCTCCAGCAGCGCGGCAATCAACGGCTGGCGCTCGATCAGGGTCATCTCGCAGCCCAGGCTGGCCAGCACGAACGCGTCCTTGCCCAGCCCCGCCGTGGCATCGAGCACCCGCGGCCGCACGCCTTGGGCGATGCCGACCGCCTTGGCGATCATCTGCCCGTTGCCACCGCCGTACAGCCTTCGATGCGCCGCCTGCCCCTCGACGAAATCCACCCGCACAGGCCCGGGCGCCTGCGGCCCCAGTTGCTGGATCTGCAAGCCCTCGGCGCCCAGTTGCACGGCAAACTCCGCCGCCTCGTCAACCAGCGGCAAGCCCAGTCGCTGCGCCCATGTCTCGGCCTGCGCCTGGAATTGCGCGGCCAACGCCTCGACCCTGATACCCGCCGCCTGTTGTTGCTCTAACATCGATTCGCACACTCGAAAAAAATTAATGTAACCCCGGCCAGAGCCGATACAGGCAATATCCCGCTATTCTGCCAGAGCACAACGCCCGCGACTGCCATGTCAGACACTCTTCCCATTGGCTTGACCTACTTGTCGCCCGTCGGCAACTACGGTCGACAGAATACCCAGGCACTGGGTGGCGTCAGCCACCTGTGGCAGGATTTCTTTGCCCGCGCCATGGCAGAGCAGCAGGAAGGGGAAGTCGACGGTTTCAGCCAGGCGCTGATGCAGTGCGACCAGGAGAGCGGCGAACCGATCGGCGGTGCCCGCGCCCTGGCCCTGATCGATGCCCAGCGCGCCCTGCCGGTTCACGACACCGAGGTGGCCCCACCCGAGCCGCTGTTCCTGCCCAAGGCGGAACTCGAGGCCAAACTGCTGCCCCCTGCCCCCGAGCCTTTCGACACCGTCGAGTTGATCGAGCAGCAACGCCAGCTCGATATCGACAACAGCTGGGTGCGTCCAGTTGTCATGAGCCAGGGCCACCCCATCGCCGAGCCCGGCCCTGGCCCAACGCCACGCCCGCTGTTCCTGCCCATCGCCGAGTTCGAGACCGGCCTGCTCGACCCTGCGCCCGAGCCCTTCGACGACAGCACGCTGGCCAAGCAGCAGAACGACCTGGAGTTCGATATCCACTGGGCGCGCCCGATAGTGTTGAACAACGTGCGCCTGCACGCCTGAACCTCAGCGGCAGATCTGCCAGAAGCCCATGTCCGCATGGAAGTGATTGTGGTGGGCGGCGTTGTAGTCCGGCCCCAGCACCGTGCTGAAACTTGCGCACGCCGCCTCCTGCACCTGGCGCAGGAAGTCCGCCTTGCGCCCATCTCCCTGCCAGTCCCGCGCCAACACGATGCGCTGGCCGTCCTGCAGGCGAAAACCACTGATGTCCAGGGCATTGGCGCTGGCATGCTGGCTGAGCCGCCCTTGCTTGCGATGGTAGACGTTGCGGCAGGCAAAGCTGCCCAGGTGATCGACCTGGGTCACTGGCTGGCCGAACACCCGCTGCGCCGCCGGTTGCAACCCATGCACCTCGAACAGCGCATAGGCCACGGCCAGCGGGCAGCTGGCGAGGAAGCTGCTGCTGAGCCGCGCCTGCCCGCCCTCGACGCGCCAGACGTTGCGCAACGGGCAGTTGGCCGTCGCCGGGCTGTCGCTTTGCTGCCGATAGCGCAATGACGACGTCTGCAAGGCCTCGCGGCACAGCTCGGGGTCGGCGCGCAGACGCGACAGCTTGTAGGGTGTCAGCAGGTTCGGCGGCTGCCGCACATCCAGCACCGCCCATGGGTTCCAGGCATCCGCCGGGCGCCAACCGAGCCACCAGGCAACAAGCACGGCCAGCAGCAGGCTGGCCAGTACGGTCAACGTTTTGCCCATGCGGCCTCAGCGACGGAAGAGATCATTGAGCTGAGCGAATGGCAACGCCTGCTCGCCATAACTGAATGTGCCCTGTTCATGGATCTCCAGCGCGGCCCGCTGCAAAGCGGCCAGGGCGGCACGCGCCAGCGATGAGCCGACACTGATGCGCTTGACGCCCAGGTCTTGCAACTGGTTCACGCTCAAGGGCACGCCCGCCATGCCCATCAGCACGTTCACCGGCCTTGGCGCCACGGCCTGCACCACCGCGCGGATCTCATCGACGCTGCGCAGCCCCGGGGCATACAGCACATCGGCGCCGGCCTCGGCATAGGCTTGTAGCCTGCGAATGGTGTCATCCAGGTCGAGACGCCCGTGCAGCAGGTTCTCGGCGCGCGCGCAAAGGGTGAAGGGGAACGGCAGGCTGCGGGCAGCCTGCACGGCGGCGCGTACACGCGCCACGGACAGGTCGAAGTCGTAGATCGGCGCCTCGCCGCGGCCACTGGCATCTTCGATCGAACCGCCCACCAGCCCTGCCTCGGCGGCGCGCAGAATGGTCTGTGCGCAGTCCTCGGGCAAATCGCCAAAGCCGTTTTCCAGGTCCGCCGCCACCGGCAATGGCGTGGCATCGACAATCGCCTGGGCGTTGCCCAGGGTTTCCTCGAGCGTCAGCGCGCCCTCGGCATCCGGCCGCCCCAGGCTGAACGCCAGCCCCGCGCTGGTGGTGGCCAACGCTTCGTACCCGAGGCTGGCCAACAGCCGGGCGGAGCCGGCATCCCACGGATTGGGGATGACGAACGCGCCATCACGCTCGTGCAGCGCCTTGAAGGCTTCGGCTCGCAGGGTTTGCACATCCATGGTTCAACCTCCCGGCAGTCAGATCAAAGTAACCCCAGTTGTTCGACCTCAGGGGCGCGGGGCAATTCAGGCAGCGCTGCAAGGCCCGGCAGGCGAGCCATCAGCCGCTGGTGAAAACGCTGGGCCAGCGCCGCCGCCAGGCGATTGTCGGAAGTATGCAGGAACACGTAGGGGCTGCGGCCCTCTTCGATCCATGCAGCGACCTTGTCGATCCAAGGAGTGAGGAAGGTCTCGTTGGCCTCGAGCTGCGGGTGGCCGATGAAACGTACCTGTGGAGACTGGCTGAAGGCCGCTGGCCGCGGCGGCACCTTGGGCTTCTTGGCCTGGGCATGGAGCACCGCGGGCTCGCGCGAGGTGCAACTGAACAACGCACGCGGATCCAGGCAGATACGCTCGACTCCACGTTCATGCAGCAGGCGATTGAGCTGACGCTCCTCCTCGCCCCGGGCAAAGAAGGCATCGTTGCGCACCTCCACAGCCAGGGGCACGCCGATCTCATCAAGAAAATGCGCCAGCTCGCCCAGACGCGACGGGCCGAACATCGCCGGCAACTGCAGCCAGTACGGTGCCACGCGCCCGCCCAGGGGCGCCATCAGCCGGGTGAAATCGACGGCCGCATCGAGTTGTTCGCGCAGGTCGCCGGCATGGCTTACATCGCCCGGAAACTTGGCCGTAAAGCGAAACCCCGACGGCATGATCTGCGCCCAACGCTCGACGGTCGCCGGCGCGGGACGGGCATAGAAGGTGGTATTGCCTTCAACGGCGTTGAATACCTGGCTGTAGAGCCCGAGGAACTCGCCGCTACGGGCGTCGGCGGGATAGAGGTACTCGCGCCAGGCGTTTTCAGCCCAGGACGGGCAACCGAGGAAATAAGGGAGGGTTGATGGCGTCATCCATCAAATGTACAGGTCCAGCCCCAGCACTTCCATCTCCCAGTCGGTGAAGCCGGCAGTGGTCAGGTAGCTGGCCAGGGCGGTGGAGGTGCGGCGGTTGCGGGCGCGGGGAAAGATCAGGTCCTGCTGGCGGGCCGGCAGGTTCTCGCCGCGACGGCTGGCGCGACTGATCTGCGCGTCGATGTCCTCGATAATCTCGGCATCGGCTTCGTCGATGGCTTCGTCACGCGCCGGCGCCTTGCGTGGCGCACGCTTGATGGGGTAGCTCTGTGAGGAGAAGCCGTCGATACGCATGACAAAGGCACTCAGGATCAATGATGGCAATTTAGCAGCATCAGGAATCCTTCGCTAATGCCCGAACTGATAACTGGACCACAGTTCGCGCAAAAGGTTTTATCGTAAACGGCGATAGCCGACGAAATGCCTTCAACGCGCCTTGGTCGTAGCCACATTATCGCGCAGGTAGACCGGTTGCGCCTGTTCGGCGACCACCGCCTCGCCCCGCGCCCAGGCGAAGCCGGCCAGGGTGAGGATATCCAGGGCGCTGGGCAACGCGGCCGCATCGCTGGCAGAAACCTGCACGGCCAGGCGCTCGGCGTAGCCCCAGCCGGTACCGGCACCGAACCATACCTCGCCCGCGCCATGCGGCAGGGCCACGCGCTCCGGCGGCAGTACCGCCTCCTGGCCGATCAGGCGCATCTCGCCCTGTTCGGCGCGGTAGCAACCCCAGTACACCTCGTCCATGCGCGCGTCGATGGCCGCGGCCACCTGCTGCACGCCACGCTCACGCAAGGCGCCCTGGGCCAGGGCCGCCAGGTTGGACGTCGGCAGCACCGGGCGCTCCAGGGCGAAGGCCAGGCCCTGGACCACGCCGATGGCGATACGCACGCCGGTGAAAGCACCCGGACCACGGCCGAAGGCGATGGCATCCAGCGCGCTCAGCGCCACGCCCGAGTCGGCCAGCAACTGCTTGATCATTGGCAGCAGCTTCTGCGCGTGCATGCGCGGGATCACCTCGTAATGGCTGGTCACCTTGCCGTCATGCAACAGGGCGACGGAACAGGCTTCGGTAGCGGTATCCAGGGCCAGCAAGGTGGTCATCGAGCGAGGTATCCAGGCAACAGGGAAAAAGAGCGGCAGTATAAACGACAACGGCCCGCAAGCGGGCCGTCGTGACGCACGGTGATGGATCAGCTCAGGGCTGCCAGCACCTTGGCGGTGATCGACTCGACCGAACCGACGCCTTCGATGTAGCTGTACTTCGGCTTGCCAGCGTTGGCGGCCGACAGCTTCTGGTAGAAGTCCACCAGCGGCTTGGTCTGGCTGTGGTAGACCGACAGGCGGTGACGCACGGTCTCTTCCTTGTCGTCATCGCGCTGGATCAGGTCTTCGCCGGTGACGTCGTCCTTGCCTTCCACCTTCGGCGGATTGTACTGGATATGGTAGGTGCGGCCCGATGCCAGATGCACGCGGCGGCCAGCCATACGGCCAACGATTTCTTCGTCGCCCACGGCGATTTCGACCACGGCGTCGATGTCGACACCAGCGGCGACCATGGCTTCAGCCTGCGGGATAGTGCGCGGGAAGCCGTCGAACAGGCAACCGTTGGCACAGTCTGGCTGCGCGATGCGCTCCTTGACCAGGCTGATGATCAGCTCGTCGGAGACCAGCTGACCGGCCTCCATGACCTTTTTCAGCTCCAGGCCCAGTGGAGTACCGGCCTTGACGGCGGCACGCAGCATGTCACCGGTGGAGATCTGGGGAATACCGAACTTCTCGGTAATGAACTTTGCCTGAGTACCTTTACCGGCCCCGGGAGCTCCCAGCAGAATTACGCGCATCTTGTGCTCCTCATATTTTTTATGCAAATCAACGGATTCGGCGCACAAAGCCAACTCCGGAAAAATCGGTCGAGACCGTAAAATCGGTCAAAAGGCTGCTCAAGATACACAGCGCCCGCCCCCCCGACAAGCGTCCCAAAGTGGCAGGAATGCGCCACTTGTGGCTTGCCGGGGGACAGGTTGCGCCGAGCGCAACCGGCCGTGGAGGGCGCGGCCACGGCCAGCTCCGCCTCGCGCCGCGACCGCCGCGGGGTGAACTCAACCGGTGTTGCGCAACCCGGCCGCGATCCCCGCCACCGTCACCAGCAAGGCCTGTTCCAACGGGCTATCCAGAGCGGCCTCGCGGCTGCGCGAGCGTGCCAGCAACTCCGCCTGCAGGCGGTGCAGCGGGTCCAGGTAGGTGTTGCGCAGGCGGATGAATTCCAGGGTTTCCGGGCTGTGCGCCAGTAGCACCGACTGCCCGGTCAGCCCCAGTACCACCTGGCACGACTGCGACAATAGGTCGCGCAGGTGTACACCCAACGGCAGCAGTTCGGGTTGCACCAGACGTTCGTCGTAGGCCTCGGCGATCTGCGCATCGGCCTTGGCCAGGACCATCTCCAACATGTCGATGCGGGTACGGAAGAACGGCCATTGTTCGCGCATCTGCGCCAGCAGCGCGCCCTGCCCGCGTGCCAGGGCATTGCTCAGCGCAGTCTCCCAGCCGAGCCAGGCCGGTAGCATCAGCCGTGTCTGGGTCCAGCCGAAGATCCAAGGAATCGCCCTCAGGCTTTCGATGCCGCCGGCGCGGCGCTTGGCCGGGCGGCTGCCCAACGGCAAGCGGCCAAGCTCCTGCTCGGGCGTCGACTGGCGGAAGTACTCGACGAAGTCAGGATTCTCGCGCACCACGGCACGGTAAGCCTTGACCCCGTCGGCGGCCAGCTGGTCCATCAGTGCGCGCCAGGCCGGCTCCGGCGGCGGTGGCGGCAACAGGGTCGCCTCCAGCACCGCGGCCAGGTAGAGATTGAGATTCTGTTCAGCGATGCCCGGCAGACCGAACTTGAAACGGATCATCTCGCCCTGTTCGGTGGTGCGGAAACGGCCACCCACCGACCCCGGCGGCTGCGACAGGATCGCCGCGTGGGCTGGGCCGCCGCCACGCCCGACGGTGCCACCGCGACCATGGAACAGCAACAGCTCGACCTGGTGCTCACGACAGATACGTACCAGGTTTTCCTGGGCGCGGTACTGGGCCCAGGCCGCCGCCGTGGTGCCGGCATCCTTGGCCGAGTCGGAATAGCCGATCATCACTTCTTGCGGACCGTGCAGGCCGGCGCGATAGCCCGGCAGACCGAGCAGACGCTCCATGACCGGGCCTGCGTTGTCCAGGTCGGCCAGGGTCTCGAACAGGGGTACCACGCGCATCGGCCGGGTCAGCCCGGCCTCTTTCAGCAACAACTGCACCGCCAGCACGTCGGACGCCGCGCCGGCCATGGAAATCACGTACGACCCCAGCGACGCCGCCGGGGCCACAGCGATTTCACGGCAGGTGGCGAGTACTTCGGCGGTATCGGCCTGGGGCTGGAAATGCGCCGGCAGCAGGGGGCGGCGGTTCTTCAGTTCGGTCTGAAGGAAGGTGATGCGTCGCTCTTCGTCCCACTCGGCGTAGCGGCCGAGGCCGAGGTAGTCGGTGATTTCCGACAGCGCATCGCGATGACGGGCAGCGTCCTGGCGCACGTCCAGGCGCACCAGGAACAGACCAAAGGTCACCGCCCGGCGCAGGCAGTCGAGCAACGGGCCGTCGGCGATCACACCCATGCCGCACTCATGCAGCGACTGGTAACACAGCTCCAGCGGCGCGATAAGGTCGCGATTGTCCACCAGCACCGCTGCGCTGGCCGGCTGCGTCGCGGCCAACGAGGCGTGGGCCCAGGCGCGGGTGGCACGCAGGCGGTCGCGCAACTGCTTGAGCAGCGCCCGATAAGGTTCGGCGCTGTCCCCGACCTTTTCCTTGAGCGCGGCGCTGGCCTGCTGCATGGACAGCTCGGCGGCCAGGTAGTCGATATCGCGCAGGAACAGGTCGGCGGCCATCCAGCGCGCCAGCAACAGCACTTCGCGGGTTACCGCCGCCGTGACATTGGGGTTGCCGTCACGATCACCGCCCATCCAGGAGGCAAAGCGAACCGGTGCCGCCTCCAGCGGCAGGTGCAGCCCGGTCGCCTCGAACAGTGCCGTATCGACCTTGCGCAGGTGGCTGGGCACCGCCTGCCACAATGAATGCTCGATCACCGCGAAGCCCCACTTGGCCTCATCCACCGGCGTCGGCCGGGTCCTGCGGATTTCCTCGGTGTGCCAGGACTCGGCGATCAACCGGCGCAGGCGCTCACGCACCTGCTGACGCTCGGCCGGGATCAGGTCGCGGTGATCCTGCGCGGCCAGCTGCGCGGCAATGGCGTCGTACTTCTGGATCAAGGTGCGGCGCGCCACCTCGGTGGGGTGGGCGGTGAGCACCAGCTCGATGTGCAACTTGCCCAGTTGCCGGGCCAGCTCATCATTGCCGTGGCCAGCCGCCTTCAGGCGCGCCAGCAGCTCGGGGAGCACCTGGGCCTCGAACGGCTCGGGCTGGCCGGCGTCACGACGGCGGATCAGCTGGTACTGCTCGGCGATGTTGGCCAGGTTGAGGAACTGGTTGAACGCCCGCGCCACTGGGAGCAAGTCCTCCTCGGCCAGGTCGCCCAGGGTCGAGCTCAGTTGCTCGCCCGCTCCGCGCCGGTCGGCCTTGGCGCTGTGGCGGATGTCCTCGATCTTCTGCAGGAACGCCTCGCCATGCTGCTGGCGGATGGTCTCGCCAAGCAGTTCTCCCAAAAGGTGCACATCCTCGCGCAAGCGCAGATCGATATCACTCATCAGCCTTCTCCACTCCAGGAAACCGCATGCGCCCAAGAGTGCCCACTCGCGCCCGCCCCTGGCAAGCCGCAAGCCGCCAAAGCAACTAAAGTGAACACAGGTCATCCGAAGCAATGCCACTCCAGGCTTTGACAGAGGTCATCATGAAAATTCGCCAACTCGCCCAGCACTGGGAACAGAACGCCGCCGGCCGCCTGAGCCCCACCGGCCATGTCCTGCACCTGGACATGGAAGCAGAAGCGCGCCTGGCCGCGCTGATCGACATGTACCCCAAGCGCAGCCCCGAGGAACTCCTGGGCGAGCTGGTGGCGGCGGCACTGGAAGAACTCGAGGCCAGCTTCCCCTACGTCAAGGGCCAGCAGGTGATCGCCACCGATGAGGACGGCGACCCGTTGTACGAGGACATCGGCCCTACGCCGCGCTTTCTAGCCCTGTCCCGGCGCCATCTGCAGGCTCTTGGCCGGGTGCAGAAAGATCCGTCGCACTGAGCTCTTGCGGGTGCCGGGCAACGCCCGGCATACCTTCATCTGCAGCGGAAGTTCCAGGCGGAAACCGCTGACTGATTAGTCAGAAAAAAATACCTTTAGCGTGCAAATTTTTCTGAACTATTCAAAAAACGCCTCGGTCACAGCCAGTAGCCATCACGGCAAAACCCTGTAAACACGGGCCTTTGCGCCCGACGCTGGCAACAGGGGAACAGCGATTGTCACTGCGTGGCATCGTCGTTTAACAGGAGTGACCCAATGGAGTTGACCACCATGAAGACCCGCATCGCACAACCTTCCTCCACTCACCTGCGCGGGCTCAAGCTGGCCGCGCTGGCCCTGGGCAGCAGCCTGGTGCTGGCCGGCTGCGCGGGCAAGCCGCCTACCGAGCAGTACGCCGTGACCCAATCGGCGGTCAACTCGGCGGTCAGTGCCGGTGGCACCGAGTTCGCCGCGGTGGAGATGAAGGCTGCCCAGGACAAGTTTAAGAAAGCCGAAATCGCCATGCACGACAAGAAGTATGACGAGGCCAAGCTACTGGCCGAGCAGGCTGAATGGGACGCCCGCCTCGCCGAGCGCAAGGCCCAGGCTGCCAAGGCCCAGAAGGCCGTGCAGGATGCCCGCCAGGGTGTCCAGGACGTACGTGAGGAAGGCCTGCGCAGCGCTGAATAAGCCCGCTTAGCCACTACCGCCTTCGTTAAAGATCAAAGGATGAACACTATGCGCAACTACGTCATGATTCCCGCCCTGCTGGCCCTGAGCGTCGGCCTTGCAGCCTGCTCTCACGACCCGAACGCCAACCTCGAGTCGGCCCGCACCAACTTCTCCGCCCTGCAGAGCGACCCGCAGTCGAGCAAGGTAGCCGCGCTCGAGACCAAGGACGCCCAGGATTGGCTGAACAAGGCCGACCGGGCCTACATGGAGCGCGAGGATGAGAAGAAAGTCGACCAGCTCGCCTACCTCACCAACCAGCGCGTCGAAGTGGCCAAGCAGACCATCGCCCTGCGCACTGCGGAAGGTGAACTGAAAAACGCCGCAGCGCAGCGCGCCCAGGCCAAGCTCGACGCCCGCGACGCGCAGATCAAGAAACTGCAGGACAGCCTCAACGCCAAGCAGACCGACCGTGGCACCCTGGTGACCTTCGGCGATGTGCTGTTCGACTTCAACAAGGCCGAGCTCAAGAGCAGTGCCTATCCGAACGTCACCAAGCTGGCCCAGTTCCTTCAGGAGAACCCCGAGCGCAAGGTGATCGTCGAGGGCTACACCGACAGCGTCGGTTCGGCCAACTACAACCAGACCCTGTCCGAACGTCGCGCCGGCGCCGTACGCATGGCGCTGGTGCGTGCCGGCGTGGACCCTGCGCGCATCGTCGCCCAGGGTTATGGCAAGGAGTATCCGGTGGCCGACAACGGCAGCAACTCCGGCCGTGCGCAAAACCGTCGTGTGGAAGTGACCATCTCCAACGACAACCAGCCGGTGGCACCACGCTCGGTCAGCCAGATCCAGTAAACCGTTGCTGGCTGAACGAAAACCCCGCCTTGATGGCGGGGTTTTTCGTTCGTATCGATCAAAGCGTTCGCCAAGCCACTTACGCAAACGCCCCGAACACAGTCGGGGCGTCTGCCTGGCGCACGTCACTGACTACTGGAACAGCGACTCGCTGGACAGGCCATTCTTCTCGAGGATCTCGCGCAAGCGCTTCAGGCCTTCGACCTGAATCTGCCGCACCCGCTCACGGGTCAGGCCGATCTCCAGCCCGACATCTTCCAGGGTACTGCTTTCATGCCCACGCAGGCCGAAACGCCGTACCACCACCTCACGCTGCTTGTCGGTCAACTCGCCGAGCCACTGGTCGATGCTCTGCGACAGATCGTCATCCTGCAGCAGTTCGCATGGGTCGGTGGGACGATCGTCGGTGAGGGTGTCGAGCAGCGTCTTGTCGGAGTCCGGCCCCAGCGAGACATCCACCGAGGACACCCGCTCGTTCAGGCCGAGCATGCGCTTGACCTCGGCCACCGGTTTCTCCAGCAGGCTGGCGATCTCTTCGGGCGAAGGCTCGTGGTCGAGCTTCTGCGTCAGTTCACGCGCGGCGCGCAGGTAGACGTTGAGCTCCTTGACCACGTGAATGGGCAGGCGGATGGTGCGGGTCTGGTTCATGATCGCCCGCTCGATGGTCTGGCGGATCCACCAGGTAGCGTAGGTCGAGAAGCGGAAACCGCGTTCGGGGTCGAACTTCTCCACCGCACGGATCAGGCCCAGGTTGCCTTCCTCGATCAGGTCGAGCAGCGACAGGCCACGATTGACGTAACGGCGGGCGATCTTGACCACCAGGCGCAGGTTGCTTTCGATCATGCGCTTGCGCCCGGCAGGGTCGCCTTTTTGCGACAGGCGCGCGAAATGCACTTCTTCCTCTGGCGAAAGCAGGGGCGAGAAGCCGATTTCGTTGAGATACAGTTGGGTCGCATCAAGTGCCCGACTGTAGTCGATGTACTTGTGCTGCTTGAGCGATGCGCCCTGTTTCGACTTGGTCCGAACCGAAGGTACAGCAGGTTCGTCTGACACCACATCCGTTTCCAAAACGATGCCCGTCTCCATCAGAAGCAGGTCATCGTCGATGTCAAACTCCGGCACTTCTTTACTGAGAGCCATTGTTATAGTCCTTTGCTGAGTTCGAACTCAGACTCGAGCGTCACCCTTCCATGGCAGCGCTGGAGCCTGTCCCCTCTACATCCAAGGAACAGGCCGGGACAATGATCAACGGCGTGGCAGGAACTGGAGAGGATCGACGGGTTTGCCCTGGCGGCGAATCTCGAAATGCAGCTTCACCCGATCAGTGCCCGTGGACCCCATTTCTGCGATCGTCTGCCCTGCCTTGACCTGCTGCCCCTCCCGAACCAAAAGCCTGCGGTTGTGACCGTAGGCACTGACGTAGGTATCGCTGTGTTTGATGATGATGAGCTCGCCATAGCCCCTCAAGCCACTGCCGGCGTAGACCACCGCTCCATCAGACGCAGCAAAAACAGGCTGTCCCAAATCACCGGCGATATCAATGCCTTTATTCAAACTACCGTTTGAAGCGAATTTTCCAATCAGCACGCCGCTCGCCGGCCACGTCCAACCGCCGACGGCGCGCTCTGCGGCGGGCACCTGGGCAACCGTTTGCGAGGTGGTGGAAGGGGCAGTTGTGGCACTTTTGCCATTGCTGGTCGCCGGCGCCGTGGTGGCGACCGGCCGGCGGATCACGGTGGTCCGGCTCGACGACGAAGTGCTGCCAACGACCGTTGTGCTGCCCCCCGCGCCGCTGCTGAAACGGATCGGCTGGCCCGGGCGGATGGTATAGGGGGCGGGAATATTGTTGCGCGCCGCCAGCTCCTTGTAGTCCCAACCGTAGCGGAAGGCGATGGAGAACAGCGTGTCGCCGGGTTTGACGATGTACTGCCCCGAGGTGACGGTCGGGCGCTTGGGCGCGGCGTTGTTGCGGTCGACCACGCGGGCGCCGTTCGAGCTGGTGCTGGAACAACCAGCCAGCAAGGTCCCCATGGCCAGCGCGATCACCAGAAGCTTCAATACCGACCGATCCTTGCGCTGCCGCATGCCTGTGTGACCCACCCGCGCTCCCCTCATGCTGTCAAAAAATGACGATACAAAATGCAATATTGTTTCAATTATAACCGAGCCACCCTGCTTGGGGTGACTCGCTGTTGGCCTACTCGGTGTACGAAAGGCGCCACGCCAGATAGACAGGGCCCAGACGCAAGAATTCGTCGTCGACGCAAATATTCCGTGGCGCCGCTCAGGCCAGTGGGCCATTGAGCAGCGGTACGAAGCGCACGGCCCCAAGTACCCGGCGCGAGAAGCCATGCTCTTCGCGCACGATCAGCATCAGTTGCTGGGTCTCCCCCGCCGGCCCGACCGGGATCACCATACGCCCGCCCGGCGCCAGCTGGTCGAGTAGTGCCTGCGGTACCTCGGACGCGACCGCGGTGACAATGATGCCGTTGTACGGCGCCAACGCCGGCCAGCCTTCGCAGCCATCGCCCCAACGGAACACCACGTTGCGCAGATTGAGCTCTACCAGACGCTCCTTGGCCCGGTCCTGCAGCACCTTGATCCGTTCCACGGAGAACACCCGCTCGACCAGCTGGGCGAGGATCGCGGTCTGGTAGCCCGAACCGGTGCCAATCTCCAGCACCTTGTCCAAGGGGCCTGCCTCGAGCAACAGCTCGCTCATGTGCGCGACCATGAACGGCTGGGAAATCGTCTGGTTGTGGCCGATCGGCAGCGCCGTATCTTCATAGGCGCGATGGGCCAGGGCTTCATCGACGAACAGGTGACGCGGGGTGCGACGAATGGCTTCGAGCACCTTGGCGTTCGACACGCCTTCCTCATAGAGCCGCTGGATCAGCCGCTCCCGGGTACGCTGGGAGGTCATGCCGATGCCGCGGCGCTGCAGATCGTCCTGTTCGCGCATCAGAGCAGGCCCTCCAGCCAACCGTCGAGGCGCTCGAAGGCATCGTTGAAGGTGCGGTCCAACTGCAACGGGGTGATCGACACGTAACCCTGCATCACGGCATGGAAATCGGTGCCCGGGCCGCCGTCTTCGGCATCGCCGGCCACGGCGATCCAGTAGCCTTCCTTACCCCGCGGATTGACCACCTTGGTCGGCGCCGCGGCACGCGCGCGGTGCCCCAGGCGGGTGAGCTGGATGCCACGGATATGCTCCAGCGGCAGGTTGGGGATGTTGACGTTGAGCACGGTGCGCGGCGGCAACTCCAGGCGCGACTGCGCCTCAACCAGGCGCCGGGCGATGTAGGCGGCGGTCGGCAGGTTGTCGGGCAGACGCGACAGCAGCGAGAAGGCCAGCGAGGTGCCGCCGAGGAAACGCCCCTCCAACGCCGCAGCCACCGTGCCCGAATAGAGCACGTCATCCCCCAGGTTGGCGCCCAGGTTGATGCCGGACACCACCATGTCGGGGGTTTCCGGCAGCAGGCCGTTGAGCCCCAGATGCACGCAGTCGGTGGGCGTGCCATTGAGGCTGATGAAGCCGTTGGCCAATATCTGCGGGTGCAGCGGCCGGTCCAGTGTCAGCGAACTGCCGGCACCGCTCTTGTCTTGATCCGGGGCAATCACCACGCACTCGGCATAGTCCACCAACGCTTCATGCAGCGCGGCGAGGCCGGGTGCAGTAACACCGTCGTCATTCGAAATCAGAATACGCATGGGCTGTCCGTCTGCCCTGCCGGCACCAGATCGACGAGTTCGCGCACCACCACGGTGGCGAAGCATCCGGCCGGAAGGACGAATTCCAGTTGCAGGATATCAGGCTCGGGATAATGCCACGTCAGCCGCCCAATAGGGAGCCGCAGGATGCGCCGTTCGTGATCCATGCCCGCTCGCGCCAGCCAATCGCACAGCGCCGGATGACGTCCGCCGACCGTAGACTCGAGGTCCAGGGTCGCGCTCTGGCTCGGTGCCGCACCGGCGCCCCACAGCGGGCCGGTCGGGTGCAGGTCGAGAACGGCCAGGCGCGGGTCGTTGCACTCGGCCTCGCCCGCGACGAAGAAACTGCGCTTGTCGGTGAAGGCCAGCAAGTCGCCGACCTGGGCGCGCTGCCAACTGCCGTCGGCGACACGGGCGGCCAGCACCTGGTTGAACAGGTAGCTGCGCCCGGCGGACAGCAGCCGCGAGCGCAGGTTGCGCTGCTCGGGCAGGGCCTGGCGAGCGGCCCAGTCCTGGGCGTCATGGACGTTGCCACCGGCATGGCCGAAGCGCTGGCTGCCGAAGTAGTTGGGCACGCCCTGCTGCTTGAGTTGCTCCAGGCGGGCATCAAGGGCCTGGTGGTCGGCCTGCAGCGCGGTCAGGCGCAGGGTGAAGCCATTGGCCGAATGCGCGCCACGCTGCAGCTTGCGCTGGTGGCGCACCTGCTTGAGCACGCGCAGGGTGTCGTCCTCGGCACGGGACAGGTCTGGGTCAGCCTTGCCCGGCAGGTGCAGGCTGAACCACTGGCGGGTCAGGGCCTGCCGGTCCTTGAGGCCGGCATAGCTGATGGCGCGCACCGGCACACCGGCGGCGCGGGCCAGGCGGCGAGCCGCCTCCTCGGTGTTGAGGTCACGTTTCTCGACCCACAGCCACAGGTGCTCGCCCTGACCGGACAGCGGGATATCGAGCACTTCATCGACCTGGAAGTCTTCAGCCACCGCCTTGAGCACCGCGCTGCCCAAGACATCACCCGAGGCCCGAGGGCCCAGCAGTTCCAGTTCGGTCATGCTGGCAGCAGCAGGGCGACCGCGTGCACGGCGATGCCCTCCTCGCGACCGGTGAAGCCCAGCTTTTCTTCGGTGGTGGCCTTGACGTTGACCTGGTCGAGCTCGACCTGCAGGTCGGCGGCGATCTGCTGGCGCATGGTCTCGATGTGCGGGGCCATCTTCGGTGCCTGGGCGACGATGGTGGCGTCGACGTTGCCGACCTTCCAGCCCTTGTCACGCACGACAGCGACCACGTGGCGCAGCAGCACCCGGCTGTCGGCGCCCTTGAACTGCGGGTCGGTGTCGGGGAAATGCTTGCCGATGTCGCCCAGCGCCGCAGCACCGAGCAGGGCATCGCTCAGGGCGTGCAGCAGCACGTCGCCGTCGGAGTGGGCCAGCAGGCCGAACTTGTGGGGGATACGCACCCCGCCCAAGGTAATGAAATCACCGTCGCAGAAACGGTGGACATCGTAGCCGTGGCCAATACGCATAGAAAAACGCCCTGATTGAGTCAGGGCGTGATTCTACCTGCTTTTGTAGTATTGGGGCTGCTTCACGGCCCTGCGGCTCAGACCCTGCCCAGTGCCACCGCATGATGGCGCAGGTGTTCATCGATGAAGCTGGCGATGAAGTAGTAGCTATGGTCGTAGCCTGGCTGCAGGCGCAGGGTCAGCCCATGGCCGCCCTTGCGCGCCGCCTGCTCCAGCGCCTCTGGCTTGAGCTGCTTTTCAAGGAAATCATCGCGATCCCCCTGGTCCACCAGCAGCGGCGGGCACTCGTCCGCCTCGGCCAGCAGCACACTGGCATCCCACTCGCGCCACTGCGCCCGGTCTTCGCCCAGGTAGCGGCTGAAAGCCTTCTCGCCCCACGGGCAATCCATTGGATTGCTGATCGGTGAGAACGCCGACACCGAGCGGTAGCGCCCCGGGTTGCGCAAGGCGCAGACCAGCGCGCCGTGCCCGCCCATCGAGTGGCCACTGATACTGCGCTGGTCAGACGCCGGGAATGACGCCTCGATCAAAGCCGGCAACTCCTCCACCACGTAGTCGTGCATCCGATAATGCTTGGCCCAGGGCTGCTGGGTGGCATTGAGGTAGAACCCCGCGCCCAGGCCGAAGTCCCAGGCACCGTCCGGATCGCCCGGCACCTGCTCGCCTCGCGGGCTGGTGTCCGGGGCGACGATGATCAACCCGAGCTCCGCGGCCAGGCGATGGGCGCCGGCCTTCTGCATGAAGTTCTCGTCGGTGCAGGTCAGACCGCTGAGCCAGTACAGCACGGGCAGTTTTTCGCCCTGCTCGGCCTGGGGCGGCAGGTACACCGCGAACACCATGTCGCAGCCAAGCACCTTGGAGCTGTGCCGGTAACGCTTGTGCCAGCCGCCGAAGCTTTTCTGGCAGGAGATGTTTTCCAGCGTCATGGCGAGGGCCTCAGAAATGGATCACGCTGCGGATGCTCTTGCCTTCATGCATCAGGTCGAAGGCTTTGTTGATGTCCTCCAGGCCCATGGTGTGGGTAATGAAGGTGTCCAGCGGGATCTCACCTTTCTCGGACATTTCCACGTAGCTCGGCAGCTCGCTGCGACCGCGCACACCGCCGAAGGCCGAACCGCGCCAGACGCGACCGGTGACCAGCTGGAACGGACGGGTGGCGATTTCCTGGCCGGCACCGGCCACGCCGATGATCACCGACTCGCCCCAGCCCTTGTGGCAGCATTCCAGCGCCGCGCGCATCAGCTGCACATTGCCGATGCACTCGAAGGAGAAGTCCACGCCGCCGTCGGTGAGGTCGACGATCACTTCCTGGATCGGGCGGTCGTAGTCTTTCGGGTTGATGCAGTCGGTAGCGCCCAGCTGGCGGGCGATCTCGAACTTGGCCGGGTTGATGTCGATGGCGATGATGCGCGAAGCCTTGGCCTTGACCGCGCCGATCACTGCCGACAGACCGATGCCGCCGAGGCCGAAGATGGCCACGGTGTCACCCGGCTTGACCTTGGCGGTATTGAGCACCGCGCCAATACCGGTAGTCACGCCGCAGCCGAGCAGGCAGACCTTCTCCAGCGGAGCCTCTTTCTGGATCTTGGCCACGGAGATTTCCGGCAGCACGGTGTACTCGGAAAAGGTCGAGGTGCCCATGTAGTGGAACAGCTGCTGGCCCTTGTAGCTGAAACGGGTGGTGCCGTCGGGCATCAGGCCCTTGCCCTGGGTGGCGCGGATGGCCTGGCAGAGGTTGGTCTTGCCCGACAGGCAGAATTTGCATTTGCCGCATTCCGGGGTGTACAGCGGGATGACATGGTCGCCCACCGCCACCGAGGTCACGCCCTCGCCAATCGCCTCGACGATCGCCCCGCCCTCATGGCCAAGGATCGAAGGGAAGATGCCTTCCGGGTCGGCGCCGGACAGGGTGTAGGCGTCGGTATGACAGACACCCGATGCGACGACGCGCAGCAGCACTTCGCCAGCCTTGGGCATGGCCACGTCCACTTCGACGATTTCCAGGGGTTTCTTGGCCTCGAAGGCGACGGCGGCGCGGGACTTGATCATCAAAGGTCTCCAGAAAAGATGTCGAATGCAGGCTAGCAGTGTAATTCACTGCCTTTTTGTGAATAATCCCGGCATCCACAAAACATTATTGCCATGCAGGGACAATCAATGAGCAGCCGCTGGGAAGGCATCGACGAATTCGTTGCGGTGGCCGAATCGGGCCAGTTCACCGCCGCCGCCGAACGCCTGGGCGTGTCGTCCTCGCACATCAGCCGGCAGATCGCCCGTCTGGAAGAGCGCCTGCAGACTCGCCTGCTGTACCGCAGCACGCGGCGGGTGACCCTCAGCGAAGCCGGGCAGACCTTTCTCCAGCACTGCCAGCGCCTGCAGGATGGCCGCGAGGAAGCGCTGCGCGCCATGGGCGACCTGGCCAGCGAACCCAAGGGCCTGCTGCGCATGACCTGCGCGGTGGCCTATGGCGAGCGTTTCATCGTGCCGCTGGTGACGCGTTTCATGGCGCTGTACCCGCAGTTGCGGGTGGAAGTGGAACTGAGCAACCGCACCTTAGACCTACTGCACGAAGGCATGGACCTGGCGATTCGCCTGGGCCGCCTGCAGGACTCCCGGCTGGTGGCCACGCGCCTGGCGCCGCGGCGCATGTTCCTGTGCGCCTCGCCGGCTTACCTGGAACGTTATGGGCGGCCGCACAGCGTTTCGGAATTGGCGCGGCACAATTGCCTGGTCGGCAGCTCCGACCTGTGGGCGCTGCAGCAGGAGGGTCGCGAGATCAGTCAGCGGGTGCAAGGCAACTGGCGCTGCAACAGCGGCCAGGCGGTGCTGGATGCGGCGCTGCAGGGGATGGGCTTGTGCCAGTTGCCGGACTACTACGTGCTCGAGCACTTGCACAGCGGGGCGCTGGTGTCGTTGCTGGAGGGGCACCAACCGCCGAATACAGCAGTGTGGGCGTTGTATCCGCAACAACGGCATCTGTCACCGAAGGTGCGGCGGTTGGTGGACTACCTCAAGGAAGGGTTGGCGCAGTTGCCGGAATATCGCATCACGCCTTTGTAGGAGCGGCTTTAGCCGCGATGCAGGCAACGCGGTCAGGCACCCGCTGCGCGGGTGATCGCGGCTGAAGCCGCTCCTACAGGTACGGTGTCAGACCGTCGCTCAGCGACGCCCGGCCCATCGCTGGCGCAGCCACTCCAGGTCCTCTGGCCGGGTCACCTTGATATTGTCGCTGCGCCCTTCGACCAGACGCGGCGCATACCCGGCCCACTCGATGGCGGACGACTCATCGGTGACCGCCACATCGGACACCAGGCACTCGGCCAGCGCCCGGTGCAACATGCCGAGGCGGAACATCTGCGGGGTGTAGGCTTGCCAAACGGTGCTGCGATCTACCGTCGCCGCCACCCTACCCTCGCCGTCGGCCCGCTTGAGCGTGTCCCGAGCGGGTACGGCGAGCAATCCACCGACAGGATCTTCAGCCAGGGCTGACAGCAACTTGTCCAGATCGCTGCGCTCCAGGTTCGGCCGCGCGGCGTCGTGCACCAGCACCCAGTCGTCATCCGACGCGCCCTGGGCGTGCAGCAGCAATAGCGCATTGAGCACCGAGTCAGCGCGCTCGTCACCACCCGGCGCACGCTGGATACGCGGATCGCTGGCACAGCGCAGGCCGGGCCAGTAAGGGTCGTGTTCGGCAATGCTGACCACCACGCCCTTGAGCATGGGATGGTCGAGGAAACAGTCGAGGCTATGCTCGAGAATGGTCTGCCCGCCCAGTTGCAGGTACTGCTTGGGCCGGTCGGCAGCCATGCGGGCACCAACGCCCGCGGCGGGAATCACGGCCCAGAAGGCCGGCAGTTCGTTTGTCATTTCTGTGGCAGCTGGTAGAGGGTTTCGCCCTCCTTGACCATCCCCAGTTCATGACGAGCCCGTTCTTCCACGGTCTCCATACCTTTCTTCAACTCCAGGACCTCGGCATCGAGCACACGATTGCGCTCCAGCAGGCGCTCGTTTTCCGCATGCTGGTCGGCGATCTGCTGCTTGAGTTCGGTCACTTGCGCGAGGCTGCCATTACCTACCCAAAGGCGATATTGCAGGCCGCCGAGCAGCAGGAGCAGGACGAGGAACAACCAATAGGGACTGCGCATGAAGATATCCAGGGTAAAAAAGGCCGCCGCAGCGAGCTTCCGATAGCACGAAGCCTGGCCGAGGCCAGGCTTCGTCGACAGAAACCCGTGGAGACAGCCAAACGATCAGTACGAACGTTCAGCGGGCCCCGGCTGCTGCCTTTTTACCATCTCTTGCTCAGCCGCGAAACTCGGCACGACCGCGATACACGGCTTTGGCGCCCAGTTGCTCTTCGATGCGCAGCAGTTGGTTGTACTTGCTGACGCGGTCGGAGCGGCACAGCGAGCCGGTCTTGATCTGGCCAGCGGCAGTACCCACGGCCAGGTCGGCAATGGTCGAGTCCTCGGTTTCACCGGAACGGTGCGAGATCACTGCGGTGTAGCCAGCGGCCTTGGCCATCTGGATGGCTTCGAGGGTTTCGGTCAGCGAGCCGATCTGGTTGAACTTGATCAGGATCGAGTTACCGATGCCCTTCTCGATGCCTTCCTTCAGGATCTTGGTGTTGGTCACGAACAGGTCGTCGCCAACCAGCTGGACTTTCTCGCCGATCTTGTCGGTGAGGATCTTCCAGCCAGCCCAGTCGGACTCGTCCAGGCCGTCTTCGATCGAGATGATCGGGAAACGCTCGGTCAGGCCCTTCAGGTACTCGGCGAAGCCTTCGGCGTCGAACGACTTGCCTTCGCCGGACAGGTTGTACTTGCCATCTTCGTAGAATTCCGAAGCGGCGCAGTCCAGGGCCAGGGTCACATCGGTGCCCAGCTTGTAGCCGGCTTTCTCGACAGCCTCGGCGATGGCGGCCAGGGCGTCTTCGTTGGAAGCCAGGTTCGGCGCGAAGCCACCTTCGTCACCGACGGCGGTGTTCAGGCCACGGGCCTTCAGCACGGCCTTGAGGTGGTGGAAGATCTCGGTGCCCATGCGCAGGCCGTCGGAGAAGGTCTTGGCGCCAACCGGCTGGACCATGAACTCCTGGATGTCGACGTTGTTGTCGGCGTGCTCGCCGCCGTTGATGATGTTCATCATCGGCACCGGCATGGAGTACTGGCCCGGGGTGCCGTTGAGGTTGGCGATGTGCGCGTACAGCGGCAGGTCCTGGTCCTGGGCGGCGGCCTTGGCGGCGGCCAGGGACACGGCGAGGATGGCGTTGGCGCCCAGCTTGGCCTTGTTCTCGGTGCCGTCCAGCTCGATCATGGCACGGTCCAGGGCTTTCTGGTCCGATGGGTCCTTGCCCAGCAGCAGGTCACGGATCGGGCCGTTGATGTTGGCGACGGCCTTCAGCACGCCCTTGCCCAGGTAACGGCTCTTGTCGCCATCACGCAGCTCCAGCGCTTCGCGCGAGCCAGTGGAAGCACCCGACGGCGCGCAGGCGCTGCCAATGATGCCGTTGTCGAGCAGCACGTCGGCTTCCACGGTGGGGTTGCCACGGGAATCGAGAACTTCACGACCTTTGATGTCGACGATCTTTGCCATTGTTGTAAGCACTCCAGAATTGACGAAACGAACGCAACTTTTGGGAATTCTTGCCGTTCACCAGGCGACATGGCACGGGCAGGCCTGGCGAAGGGAGCCCCTGACCGATAGGTCAGGGGGTGGAACGGGCGGTACTTTACCCGAGAAATGAGCTTTACGCGGTTTCTACCGTCGGAAAACTTTTCACCAGGTCGTCCAGCTGCTTGAGCTGGCTGAGGAATGGTTCCAGCTTGTCCAGGCGCAGGGCGCACGGGCCGTCGCACTTGGCGTTGTCCGGGTCCGGATGTGCCTCGAGGAACAGGCCGGCCAGGCCCTGACTCATGCCGGCCTTGGCCAGGTCGGTGACCTGGGCGCGGCGGCCACCGGCGGAGTCGGCGCGACCGCCCGGGGTCTGCAACGAGTGGGTCACGTCGAAGAACACCGGGTACTCGAACTCCTTCATGATGCCGAAGCCGAGCATGTCCACGACAAGGTTGTTGTAGCCGAAGCTCGAACCACGCTCGCAGAGGATCAGCTGGTCGTTGCCGGCCTCGACGCACTTGGCGAGGATGTGCTTCATCTCGTGGGGCGCCAGGAACTGCGCCTTCTTGATGTTGATCACAGCGCCCGTCTTGGCCATCGCCACGACCAGGTCGGTCTGGCGCGACAGGAAGGCCGGCAGCTGGATGATGTCGCACACCTTGGCCACCGGTTCGCACTGGTAGGGTTCGTGCACGTCGGTGATCACCGGCACGTTGAAGGTCTGCTTGATCTCCTCGAAGATCTTCAGGCCCTCTTCCATGCCCGGGCCGCGGTACGAGCTGACCGACGAACGGTTGGCCTTGTCGAAGCTGGCCTTGAACACATACGGGATACCGAGCTTCTCGGTAACCCGCACGTACTCCTCGCAGACCTTCAGGGCCAGGTCACGGGACTCCAGGACGTTCATGCCGCCGAACAGGACGAACGGCTTGTCGTTGGCGATCTCGATGTTACCGACGCGAATGATCTTCTGAGTCATGGATCAGGCCTTGTTCTTCTGTGCCAGGGCAGCCTTGACGAAACCGCTGAACAGCGGGTGACCGTCACGTGGCGTCGAGGTGAACTCCGGGTGGAACTGGCAGGCGACGAACCATGGGTGGTCCTTGGACTCGACCACTTCAACCAGCGCGCCGTCTTCGGAGCGACCGGACACCTGCAGGCCAGCTTCGACCAGCTGCGGCAGCAGGTTGTTGTTGACTTCGTAGCGGTGGCGGTGACGCTCGGTGATGATGTCCTTGCCGTAGCAGTCGTGCACCTTGGAGCCGGCTGCCAGCTGGCAGTCCTGAGCGCCCAGGCGCATGGTGCCGCCCAGGTCGGAGGCTTCGGTACGGGTTTCGACCGCGCCGGTGGCATCGGCCCACTCGGTGATCAGACCAACTACCGGGTGGCCGCTGTTGCGGTCGAACTCGGTGGAGTTGGCGTCTTTCCAGCCCATCACGTTACGGGCGAATTCGATCACGGCCACCTGCATGCCGAGGCAGATGCCCAGGTACGGGACCTTGTTCTCACGGGCGTACTGCACCGCGGTGATCTTGCCTTCGACGCCGCGCAGGCCGAAACCGCCCGGGACCAGGATGGCATCGGCGCCTTCGAGCAGGCTGGTGCCCTGGTTCTCGATGTCTTCGGAGTCGATGTAGCGCAGGTTGACCTTGGTGCGGTTGGTGATGCCGGCGTGGCTCATCGCTTCGATCAGCGACTTGTACGCGTCCAGCAGCTCCATGTACTTGCCGACCATGGCGATGGTCACTTCCTGCTCAGGGTTGAGCTTGGCGTCGACGACCTTGTCCCACTCGGACAGGTCGGCGCTGTTGCACTGCAGGCCGAAGCGCTCGACGACGAAGTCGTCCAGGCCCTGGGCATGCAGTACACCTGGGATCTTGTAGATGGTGTCGACGTCTTCCAGCGAAATCACCGCACGCTCTTCGACGTTGGTGAACAGCGCGATCTTGCGGCGCGACGAGGCGTCGACCGGGTGGTCGGAGCGGCAGATCAGCACGTCTGGCTGCAGGCCGATGGAGCGCAGCTCCTTGACCGAGTGCTGGGTCGGCTTGGTCTTGGTCTCGCCGGCGGTGGCGATGTACGGAACCAGGGTCAGGTGCATCAGCATGGCGCGCTTGGAGCCCACTTCGACGCGCAGCTGGCGGATGGCCTCGAGGAACGGTTGCGACTCGATGTCGCCCACGGTGCCGCCGATCTCGACCAGCGCGACGTCGGCATCGCCGGCGCCCTTGATGATGCGGCGCTTGATTTCGTCGGTGATGTGCGGGATGACCTGGATGGTCGCGCCCAGATAATCACCACGGCGCTCCTTGCGCAGCACGTGCTCGTAGATACGGCCGGTGGTGAAGTTGTTGTTCTGGGTCATCGTGGTGCGGATGAACCGCTCGTAGTGGCCCAGGTCGAGGTCGGTCTCGGCGCCGTCGTGGGTGACGAACACTTCACCGTGCTGGAACGGGCTCATGGTGCCCGGGTCGACGTTGATGTACGGGTCCAGCTTGAGCATGGTGACTTTAAGCCCCCGCGCTTCCAGGATGGCCGCCAGGGAAGCCGAGGCAATGCCTTTCCCCAATGAAGAAACAACACCGCCCGTGACGAATATGTAGCGCGTCATGAAAAACCCTAGAAGTCTGCGTTAAGGCGGCCAGCGCCGCCGGAGAAAGCGAAGGAAGGCCGAAGCCCCCGATCACCTGCGTCAATCACAGTGCATCTCGAAAAACTGCCGCGTCTGTACAGACCAGGGGTATCCCCGGCATGGAGCTCGCTCGTCATTTTAAGAAATCAGCCCAGCAAAAAACTGCTTGGTAATCGGCAACCTCTGTGTTTTCGCGGAACCCACAGAAGTTGTATCAAGAAGGGAGGGTAGTCTACCGGAATGTACCCTTCAGCTCAAACCTTGCACGTTCGTCGGCGGTTGCCAGTGCAACTGGCAATCTGCCAAGGCCAGCTCGGGCAGATTGGCCACCGCCAGCAATTGCTCGCCGCGGTACAGCAACGGCAGGCGCGGACGCACGAAGTGCGGGACCTGCAGCTCGTTGAGCAGACGCTTGAGGTCGCGCCGGCCACGGCCGCTGACCTCCAGCACTTCGCCGCCTTGACGGTAGGCGATGCGCAGGCCCGCGTCGTCCACGCAGCCCTCCAGCCACACCTGGCCGTTGCCCGGCAGCGACAGGGGCCTGGACGGGTTCGGCCACGCCCATTCACCCGCCGGAGCCTTGAGCCATTGCCCGCCCAACCACCAGATGCGCCCGTGGCTGCGCTGCAACTGACCGTCGGTCAGGCGCCAGATCGGGCAGGCATCGCCTGCCGCGTCACGCAGGTCATCCCAACCGGCCCAGTGGCGGCTGTCCGGCAGGCGCGTGCGGCGGCCGAGCCAGTATTGCAGGGCATTGCGCTGGCGCGCCGGTGACAGCGCCTGGAGTACGGCGAGGTCGAGGGAGGCAAGGCCGAGCCAGGGCAGCGGCGCATTGTCGCAGGCCGAGGCCAGGTCGGTGGCGGCCAACTCGTCAAGCAGGCCCAGGGCCTCGCCCAGGTGTTCGGCACTGCGTGCCAGGTTGCCCTCAGCCTGGGGCCAACGACTGCGCAACAACGGGAAGACCTCTGCACGCAGGAAGTTGCGCGCGAAGGTAGTGTCGGTATTGGAGGGATCGTCAACCCACACCAGCCCCCTGCTCTGGGCATAGGCGTGCAAACGCTCGCGCGAAACCTTCAGCAGCGGGCGCACGAGCCTACCCTGCCCCAACGAGCGCGCCTCGGGCATGGCCGACAGACCACGCAAGCCGGCGCCGCGCAGCAGACGGAACAGCAAGGTTTCGGCCTGATCGTCACGGTGCTGGCCGGTGAACAGCACGGCGCCTGGGGCAAGCTGCTTTTCGAACGCGGTGTAACGGGCATCGCGGGCAGCCTGCTCAAGACTGGCGCCCGGGGCTACCTGAACGTGAACAACGTCGAGTTCGATGCCCAGGGCATCACAGACGGTCTTGCAGTGGGCGGGCCATGGATCGGCGGCAGCTTGCAGACCATGATGCACATGGACGGCACGCAGGGGGGGCGCGGGGTGATTGCGGGCGTAATCGGCCAGCAGGTGCAGGAGGACGGTGGAGTCGAGGCCGCCGGAGAAGGCGACGTGCCAGGCGGGGGCATCGAGCCAACGGGCAAACTGGCGGGTGAGGTTGATCACCTGGACCTCACCGTCATGGAGATCGCGGGGGGCGTTTCACGCCCCTTTCGCCGGCAAGCCGGTTCCCACAGAAGTATGCATTCCCCTGTGGGAGCCGGCTTGCCGGCGAAAGGGCCGCAAAGCGGCCCCTGGAATCCATCAGAGACCGTAGCTCATCAGGCGATCGTAACGGCGCTTGAGCAGCGCGTCGTTGTCGAGCTTGCCGAGCATGTCCAGCTGTTCGATCAAGTCGGCGCGGATGCTCGCCGACATCTTGGCCGGATCACGGTGGGCGCCGCCCAGCGGTTCTTGGATGACCTTGTCGACGATGTTCAGGCTCTTCAGGCGCTCGGCGGTGATGCCCATGGCCTCGGCGGCGTCAGCGGCCTTGTCGGCGGTCTTCCACAGGATCGAGGCGCAGCCTTCCGGCGAGATTACCGAGTAGGTGGAATACTGCAGCATGTTCAGCTGGTCGCACACGCCGATGGCCAGTGCGCCGCCGGAACCACCCTCACCGATCACGGTGGCGATGATCGGCGTCTTCAGACGCGCCATGACGCGCAGGTTCCAGGCAATGGCCTCGCTCTGGTTGCGCTCTTCGGCGTCGATGCCCGGGTAGGCGCCCGGGGTGTCGATGAAGGTCAGGATCGGCATCTTGAAGCGCTCAGCCATTTCCATCAGGCGGCAGGCCTTGCGGTAGCCTTCAGGGCGCGGCATGCCGAAGTTGCGGCGCACCTTCTCGCGCACTTCACGGCCCTTCTGGTGGCCGATGACCATCACCGGCTTGTCGTCCAGGCGCGCGGTGCCACCGACGATGGCGGCGTCATCGGAAAAGTGACGGTCGCCGTGCAGCTCTTCGAACTCGGTGAAGAGGTGATCGATGTAGTCGAGGGTGTACGGGCGGCGCGGGTGACGGGCCAGGCGGGCGATCTGCCAGCTGGTCAGGTTGCCGAAGATGCTCTCGGTCAGGGTGCTGCTCTTGTCCTGCAGACGGGCAATTTCATCGCTGATGTTCAGCGAGTTGTCGTTACCCACCAGGCGCAGCTCTTCGATCTTGGCTTGCAGGTCGGCAATCGGCTGTTCGAAATCGAGGAAATTCGGGTTCATAGGCTTCCGTCTTGGGTCTACGGCCAGGCGGCCGGCCGGTTGATCCGTTTGGCGCCCTACCTTAAGGGATCAGGCGCATATAGGTCGAGATTAAAATTCGTCGTTTCAACGGTATTGCAGGAAGACGTTCTCACGTCCGAACTGGTCACGCAGGGCTTGAATCAGGCCGTCGGCAGGGTCGATGGACCACTGGTCGCCGAATTGCAGCATCGCCTTGGCGTCGCTGCCGGTGTACTCCAGGGTGATCGGGCAGCCACCACGGTGACGGGTGATCAACTCGCCCAGCCAGTTCAGGCGGTCCCCCTTGAGCGCGTCGTGGGCGACCTTCAGGCGCAGGCTCTCGGCCAGCTTGGTGCGCGCGTCCTCCATGGTCATCACGGTCTTGACCCGCAGGCGCAGGCCACCGGAGAAATCGTCGTTGCTGACCTCTCCTTCCACCACCACCATGGCGTCGGTCTGCAGCAGGGCCTGGGCGGCCATGAAGGCGTCGGCGAACAACGAAGCCTCGATGCGCCCGGAGCGGTCGTCAAGGGTGACGAAGCCCATCTTGTCACCCTTCTTGTTCTTCATCACGCGCAGGGCAATGATCATCCCGGCGATGGTCTGGGTATCCCGCGCGGGCTTCAGGTCGACAATGCGCTGGCGGGCAAAGCGGCGGATCTCGGTCTCGTACTCATCGATCGGGTGCCCGGTGAGGTACAGGCCGAGGGTGTCCTTTTCACCTTTCAGGCGCTCCTTGAGCGTCAGTTCGCGCACCTTGCGGTGATTGGCATAGACGTCGACATCTGCCTCGTCGAACATGCCGCCGAACAGGTCGACATGGCCACTGTCGGCGGTATGAGCCGCCTGCTCGGCAGCCTTGACGGCCTCACCCAGCGCCGACAACAGGGTCGCGCGGTTGATGTCGATGTTGGCCTGGTAGGCCTTGAGTTCGTCATGGAAGTGCGGGCCGAGACGATCCAGTGCGCCACTGCGGATCAACGCATCGAGGGTACGCTTGTTGACGCGCTTGAGGTCGATGCGCTCGCAGAAGTCGAACAAGTCCTTGAACGGACCACCCTGTGCGCGCGCCTCGACGATCGCCTCCACCGGGCCTTCGCCCACACCCTTGATCGCCCCCAGGCCATAAACGATGCGGCCATCGTTGTTGACGGTGAACTTGAAGTCGGAGAAGTTCACGTCCGGCGCGTCGAGGCGCAGCTTCATGCTGCGTACTTCCTCGACCAGCACCACCACCTTGTCGGTGTTGTGCATGTCCGCCGACAGCACCGCAGCCATGAACGGCGCCGGGTAGTGGGTCTTCAGCCAGGCGGTCTGGTACGACACCAGGCCGTAGGCGGCGGAGTGGGATTTGTTGAAGCCGTAGCCGGCGAATTTCTCTACCAGGTCGAAGATGTTACCGGCAAGGTCCGCATCGATGTTGTTGGCCACGCAGCCTTCGATGAAACCGCCCCGCTGCTTGGCCATTTCCTCGGGCTTTTTCTTACCCATGGCCCGGCGCAGCATGTCGGCGCCGCCGAGGGTGTAGCCCGCCATCACCTGGGCGATCTGCATCACCTGTTCCTGGTACAGGATGATGCCGTAGGTGGGCGCCAGAACTGGCTTGAGGCCTTCGTACTGGTAGTCGGAGTGTGGGTAGGCGAGCTCGGCGCGACCGTGCTTGCGGTTGATGAAGTCGTCCACCATGCCCGACTGCAGCGGGCCAGGGCGGAACAGCGCCACCAGTGCGATCAGGTCTTCCAGGCAGTCGGGCTTGAGCTTCTTGATCAGCTCCTTCATGCCGCGCGATTCAAGCTGGAACACCGCCGTGGTCTCGGCTTTTTGCAACAGCTCGTAGGTCTTGCGGTCGTCCAGCGGAATGAAGTCGATGTTGACGTCGGGCAGGTTCTTCTTGGCCTGCTCGCGGTTGATGATCTCCATCGCCCACTTGATGATGGTCAGGGTCCGCAGGCCGAGGAAGTCGAACTTCACCAGGCCCGCGGCCTCGACGTCGTCCTTGTCGAACTGGGTCACCAGGCCGCCGCCCTCTTCATCGCAGGCAATCGGCGAGAAGTCGGTAAGCTTGGTCGGCGCGATCACCACGCCACCGGCGTGCTTGCCGGTACCGCGGGTGACACCTTCGAGCTTGAGGGCCATATCCCAGATCTCGCGGCCATCCTCGTCGCTCTTGAGGAAGTCGCGCAGGATCTCTTCCTGCTCGTAGGCCTTCTCCAGGGTCATGCCCACTTCGAAGGGGATCATCTTCGACAGGCGGTCGGCCAGGCCATAGGACTTGCCCTGCACCCGCGCCACGTCACGCACCACCGCCTTGGCGGCCATGGTGCCGAAGGTGATGATCTGGCTCACCGCGTTGCGCCCGTAGGCCTCGGCCACGTAGTCGATCACCCGGTCGCGGCCATCCATGCAGAAGTCGACGTCGAAGTCGGGCATGGAAATACGTTCAGGGTTGAGGAAACGTTCGAACAGCAGGTCGTAGGCCAACGGGTCGAGGTCGGTGATCTTCAGCACGTAGGCCACCAACGAGCCGGCACCCGAACCCCGGCCCGGGCCGACCGGCACGTCGTTGTTCTTCGCCCATTTGATGAAGTCCATAACGATCAGGAAGTAACCGGGGAAGCCCATCTGGATGATGATGTCCAGCTCGAACTTCAGGCGGTCCAGGTAGACCTGGCGCTTCTCTTCGTAATTGGGCGTGGTCTCCTTCGGCCAGAGCACCGCCAGGCGCTCCTCCAGGCCTTCGTGGGAGACATGCCGCAGGTAGTCGTCGATGCCCATGCCGTTGGGCGTCGGGAAGTCGGGGAGGAAGTACTTGCCCAGCTGCACGGTGATGTTGCAGCGCTTGGCGATCTCCACGGTGTTGGCAATGGCGTCCGGCAGGTCACTGAACAGCTCGGCCATCTCTTCGGCGGACTTGAGGTACTGCTGATCGCTGTAGCCACGCGGGCGGCGCGGGTCGTCCAGGGTCCAGCCCTCGCCGATGCATACGCGGGTCTCGTGGGCGTCGAAGTCCGACTGCTTGACGAAACGCACGTCGTTGGTCGCCACCAGCGGCGCGCCGAGCTTGTCGGCCAGGGCCACTGCGGCATGCACATATTCTTCGTCACCGGCGCGGTTGGTGCGCTGCACCTCGACGTAGAAGCGCTCGGGGAACATGCTCATCCAGTCGGCGAGCAGGACTTGGGCTTCGTCCTGACGATTGGCCATCAGCGCCATGCCGATGTCGCCTTCCTTGCCGGCGGAGAGGGCAATCAGCCCTTCGCTGGCCGGGGCGATCCAGTCGCGCTGGATGATCACCAGGCCATTGCGCTGGCCATCGGTCCATCCACGCGAGATCAGCTCGGTGAGATTGCGGTAACCCTTGGGGTTCATGGCCAGGAAACAGATGCGCGACAGCGGCGCCTCGGGATCGGCCCCGGCCAACCACAGGTCAGCGCCGCAGATCGGCTTGATGCCGGCGCCCATGGCGGTCTTGTAGAACTTCACCAGCGAGCACATGTTGCTCTGGTCGGTGATCGCCACCGCCGGCATGTTCATCCCGGCCAGGGCCTTGGCCAGCGGCTTGATCCGCACCAGGCCGTCGACCAGGGAGAATTCGGAGTGCACGCGAAGGTGAACGAAGGAGACCGACATGGAGGATCCTGTAGCAGTGCTGAACGACAAGGGCGGGATTGTAGCGTAAACGGGCGAAACGTATGGGGCCGCGAAGCGGCCCCAATGTGCTAGATCAAAGAGCTGGAGAACCCTTCACGGGCTTCCCAGGCGGCTCGAACAGGCGCGAACGAACGCCGATGGATGGGCGTCGGCCCAAGACGGGCCAGGGCCTCGAGATGCACCGGGGTCGGATACCCCTTGTGCCCGCCCATTCCATAACCCGGATAGACCAGCTCGAAAGCGCTCATCTCGCGGTCACGGGTGACCTTGGCCAGGATCGATGCGGCGGCGATCGCCGGCACCTGGGAATCGCCCTTGACCACCGGAGCCGCCGGCACCGCCAGCTTCGGGCAACGGTTGCCATCGATCAGCGCCAGTTTCGGCGTGATGTGCAGCCCCTCCACCGCGCGCTGCATGGCCAGCATGGTCGCGTGGAGGATGTTCAGACGGTCGATCTCCTCGACCTCGGCGCGCGCGATGCAGAAACTCAGCGCCTTCTCGCAGATCTCGTCGAACAGCGCATCACGCTTGGCTTCGGTGAGTTTCTTCGAGTCGTTCAGGCCCAGAATCGGCCGGCGCGGGTCGAGAATCACCGCCGCGGTGACTACCGCACCGCACAGCGGGCCACGGCCCACCTCATCGACGCCAGCGACCAGCTCCTCGACCAGGTTGAAATCCAGTCCCATCTGCATGTCAGCGGTCCTTCAACAGGGCAAGCACCGCGTCGGCCGCCTGGTTGGAGGCGTCGCGGCGCAGGGTGCGGTGAATCTGGTCGAAGCTGTCGGTCTGCTGCGAGCCATCCTTGACCAGCGGCGCCAGGGTTTGCGCCAAGGCTTCGCTGGTGGCGGCGTCCTGCAGCAGCTCGGGCACCAGCAGCCGCTGGGCCAGCAGGTTGGGTAGCGACACGTAGGGGCTCTTGACCATGCGCTTGAGGATCCAGTACGTCAGCGGTGCCAGGCGGTAGGCCACGACCATCGGTCGCTTGTACAGCATCGCTTCCAGGGTAGCGGTGCCGGATGCGATCAGCACCGCGTCACAGGCGGCCAACGCCTGGTGAGAGCGGCCATCCAGCAGGGTCAGCGGCAGGTCGCGCCCTTCGAGCATCTGCTCGACCTGGGCACGTCGGGCGGCATTCGCGCACGGCAGCACGAAGCGCACGCCGGGCACCAGCTCACACAGACGCTGGGCGGCGTCGAGGAACAAGGCACCCAGGCGCCCCACTTCGCCGCCACGGCTGCCGGGCATCAGGGCGATCACCGGAGCGTCACCCAGGCCTAACTCGGCGCGCGCTGCAGCGCGGTCTGCCTCGAGGGGAATGGTGTCAGCCAACGGATGGCCGACGAAACGCACCGGCACGCCCTGCTCTTCATAGAAGCGCGCCTCGAACGGCAGCAGGGTGAGCATCAGGTCGCAGCCCTCGCGGATCTTCAGCACACGCTTCTGCCGCCAGGCCCAGACCGACGGGCTGACGTAATGCACCGTCTTGATCCCTGCCTGGCGCAGCTTGAGTTCGATATTCAGGGTGAAATCAGGTGCATCGATACCGATGAAAACGTCGGGCTTTTCACCGATCAGTGTCTCGATCAGCAGCTTGCGCCGCTTGAGCAGCTCGCGCAGACGCCCGAGTACCTCGACCAGGCCCATGACGGCCAGGCGTTCCATCGGGAAGTAGGAGGTCATGCCTTCGGCCTCCATCAAGGGACCGCCAACGCCGATGAAATGGACATCGGGATGACGTGCCTTGATGGCGCGCATCAGGCCGGAACCGAGAATGTCGCCGCTGGCCTCGCCCGCGACCAGCGCCACGCAGAGCCGGGCCATATCAGCGGGTGATGCCGCGGGCGGAATTGGCGATCGATTGACGGAACAGGTCGACTTCGGGGAACTGCGTTACCAGCTCATCCAGCTCCTTGAGCGCTTCTTCGACGGTCAGGCCCTGACGATAGACAATCTTGTAGGCGCGACGCAGTGCATGCAGCACCTCGTCGCTGAAACCGCGACGGCGCAAGCCTTCGAAGTTCATGCTGCGCGCCTCGGCCGGGCTACCGAACACCGTCACGTAGGCCGGCACGTCCTTGCCGATCGCGGTGCCCATGCCGGAAAACGCGTGGGCGCCGATATGGCAGTACTGATGCACCAGTGTGTAGCCCGACAGGATCGCCCAGTCGCCCACATGCACGTGCCCCGCCAACGCAGTGTTGTTGACCAGGATGCAATGGTTGCCGATGACGCTGTCATGACCGATATGGGCATAGGCCATGATCAGGTTGTGGTCGCCCACGGTGGTTTCCGAACGGTCCTGGACGGTGCCGCGATGGATGGTGACACCCTCGCGGATCACGTTGTGATCACCGATCACCAGGCGCGTCGGCTCCCCCTTGTACTTCAAGTCAGGGGTATCTTCACCGATCGAGGAGAACTGGTAGATACGGTTGTGCTTGCCGATACGGGTCGGCCCCTTGAGCACGACGTGCGGGCCAATGACGGTACCCTCCCCGATTTCCACATCGGGGCCTACGATCGACCAGGGGCCAACCTCGACACCCTCGGCCAATTTGGCCGAGGGGTCGACGATCGCCCGTGGGTCAATCGAACTCATAGGGAGCGTTCCGCGCAGGTGATCTCGGCCGAGCAGACTGGTTTGCCGTCCACCAGGGCGCGGCATTCGAACTTCCAGATCATGCTCTTGCGGCTGAGGAACTTGGCTTCCAGGACCAGCTGGTCACCCGGCAGCACCGGCTGGCGGAAACGCAGCTTGTCGGAGCCGACAAAGTAGTAAAGCGTGCCGTCGGCCGGCTTGGCGTCAAGCATCTTGAATCCGAGAATTCCGGCCGCCTGGGCCATCGCCTCGATGATCAGCACGCCCGGCATGATCGGATGCGCCGGGAAGTGGCCATTGAAGAACGGCTCGTTGATGCTGACATTCTTGTAGGCACGAATGCTTTGGGCCTCGAAGTCCAGGTCCGTCACTCGGTCCACCAGCAGGAACGGGTAACGGTGAGGCAGGTATTCGCGAATCTCGTTGATGTCCATCATTTCGGGGGGAAGCCTGTATAAGAATAGGGAGCGCAGGTGCTGAACACACGCTCCTTTTGCAGATCCAAAGAGGAGCCAGCCAGCGACTGTAACGCTCGCTCAGTAAATGGTATCAGCCTTCTGATGTCGGCTGGCCACCTGAGGTCACGGTGTCGACACGCTTTTCCAGCTGCTGGAGACGCTTGGACATCTCGTCCAGCTGGCGAATGCGAGCGGCGCTCTTGCGCCATTCGGCCAAAGGTTGCATGGCCGTACCGGAAGAGTAGCCACCCGGTTCGGTAATAGAACGGGTCACCATGGTCATGCCGGAGACGAAAACATTGTCGCAGACGTCGATGTGACCGACCATCCCGACACCACCGGCAATCATGCAGTGCTTGCCGATTCGGGTACTACCGGAGATGCCGACGCAAGCCGCCATCGCCGTGTGGTCACCGACCTGCACGTTATGGGCGATCTGGATCTGGTTGTCGAGCTTGACGCCATCACCGATGCACGTATCCGACAGTGCGCCGCGGTCCACCGCGGTGTTCACGCCGATCTCGACATCGTCGCCCAGGGTGACGCCGCCAATCTGCGCAATCTTGCGCCAGATGCCCTTCTCATTGGCAAAGCCGAAGCCCTCGCCGCCGATCACCGCGCCGGACTGGATGACCACGCGCTTGCCAATGGTCACGTCGTGATACAGCGTGACACGGGGTGCCAGCCAGCCACCCTCGCCGATGACGCAACGTGTACCGATGAAACAGTGCGCGCCGACCGTCACGTTGGCGCCAATTCGCGCACCGCTTTCGATCACCGCGAACGGGCCGATGCTGGCGCTGGCATCCACCTGGGCATCCTCGGCAACCACGGCGCTGGGATGAATTCCCGCCACAGCCTTGGGCTTCGGATCGAACAGGTGCGAGATGCGCGCGTAAGCCAGGTACGGGTCGGCCACGATCAAGGCGTTGCCGACGAAACCTTCGGCGTCCTCGGCCTTGAGCAATACCGCACTGGCCGTGGAATCGTCCAGGAACTTGCGGTACTGCTTGTTGGCCAGGAAACTCAGCTGCCCGGAAACGGCCTCCTGCAAGGTGGCCAACCCGGTGATTTCCAGCGCCTCGGGGCCTTTGAGCTCGGCCCCGAGGGCTTCGGCCAGCTGGCCGAGTGTCATGGTCACGGTCATATCAACGGGCTTGGTTCATGCGCTCGATGACTTGGCGGGTGATGTCGTACTGCGGCTTGACATCGATGACCGCGCCACGCTCGAGCACCAGGTCGAAGCCGCCCTTCTTGATCACTTCCTCGACGGCGCCATCAAGCTTGGGCTTGAGCTGCTTGAGCATGTCGCGATCGGCCACGGCCTTGGCTTCGTTGAGTTCCTTGGACTGGAACTGGAAGTCGCGGGCCTTTTGCTTGAACTCGAGCTCGAGGCGTTCACGCTCAGGCTGAGGCATCTTGTCGCCGCCCTTGATCAGGCGATCCTGGATGCCCTTGGCGCTGCTTTCCAGGCCCTTGAGCTTGGTCAGTTGCGGACCGAACTTCTTCTCGGCGTCGACGGCGTACTTCTTGGCCGCGTCGGACTCCAGCAGGGCCATCTGATAGTTCAGCACGGCAACCTTCATTTCGGCGAAAGCCGGGGTGGCGACCAGCGCCGCGGCCACGAGGGCCAGTTGGGTCAACTTACGCACGATGCACTCCTGGATAATCCGTTGTCGTTATGCAAGGGCCGACCTTAGAAGGTCTGGCCCAGAGAGAATTGGAACACTTGCGTGTCGGCGTCGTCCGGCTTCTTGATCGGCATCGCCAGGCTGAAGCTCAGCGGGCCCAGCGCGGTGATCCAGGTTACGCCCAGACCGACGGAGCTGGCCATGTCCGAGAAACCGACCTTGGTGCAGTCCGGCTTGGACCCGCAGTTGGTGTCGAACACGTTACCCACGTCCCAGAACACGGAGGTGCGCAGCGAACGCTGGTCCTTGACGAACGGCAGCGGGAACAGCAGCTCCACGCCACCCTGGACGAGGACGTTGCCACCGAACGGCAGCGGATCCTGATCCGGGTCGGCGATGGTGCCCTGGTTGCCGGTCACGGCCGCGCCACGGCTCGGCGTACTGCGTGGGCCCAGGGTACTGTCCTTGAAGCCGCGCACGGAGTTGAAGCCGCCCGCGTAGTAGTTCTCGTAGAACGGCAGACCATTGGTCGAGCCATAGCCGTCACCGTAGCCCAGCTCGGTGTGCAGGCGCAGGGTGTAGTCGTTGTTGATTGGCTTGAACAGCTGGCCACGGTAGTCGAGCTTGTAGAACGACAGGTCGCTGCCCGGCACGGTGGTCTCGAGGGTCAGGCTCTGCGAGTGACCACGGGTGGCCAGCACGCCCTTGTTCAGGGTCGATTCGGACCAGCCGATCGAAGCCTTGAAGTTGAGGAAGTTGTCGCCTTCGTCCTGGATGAACTTGAAGATCTCATCGACGGTATAGCGGCCGGTCTTCAGCTTGTCCTGCTGCACGGTCAGGCCGTAAGTCAGGCGCGAGGTCTCGCTGATCGGGTAACCGAGGCTGACACCCGCTCCCAGGCTGTCCACCGCATAGCTGGCCACGTCGACGTCGAGGTCGTCGTAGTCGGTGCTGCGGTAGAAGGCGTTGTAACCCAGGCTCACACCATCGGGGGTGAAGTAGGGATCGACGTAGCCGAAGTTGTAGCGGGTCTGGTATTCGGAACGGGTCAGGCCGATGGAGACCTTGTTACCGGTACCCAGGAAGTTGTTCTGGCTGATCGAGCCACCGAGGATCAGGCCCGCGCTCTGGGCGAAGCCGACGCTGGCGGTGATCGAGCCGGAGGCCTGCTCTTCGACGCTGTAGTTGACGTCGACCTGGTCGTCGGTGCCCGGCACCGGCGGCGTCTCGACGTTGACTTCCTTGAAGAAGCCCAGGCGCTCGAGGCGGGTCTTGGATTGGTCGATGAGGTAGGTCGAAGCCCAGCCACCTTCCATCTGGCGCATTTCGCGGCGCAGCACTTCGTCTTCGGTCTTGGTGTTGCCGCGGTAGTTGATGCGGTTGACGTAGGCGCGCTTGCCCGGATCAACGACGAACATGATGTCGACGGTGTGATCCTGGTCGTTCGGTTGCGGCACGCCATTGACGTTGGCGAAGGTATAGCCTTCGTTACCCAGGCGACGGGTGATCAGGTCGGACGTGGTGGTCATCACCTTGCGCGAGAACACCTGGCCCGGCTGCACCAGCAACAGCGACTTGACCTGGTCTTCCGGCACTTTCAGGTCACCGGACAGCTTGACGTCGCGAACGGTGTACTTCTCGCCTTCATTGATGTTGACGGTGATGTAGACGTGCTTCTTGTCCGGAGTGATCGACACCTGGGTGGAGGCGATGTCCATGTTGATGTAGCCGCGGTCCAGGTAGTAGGAACGCAGGCGCTCCAGGTCACCGGACAGTTTTTCGCGGGCGTACTTGTCGTCGTTCTTGAAGAACGACAGCCAGTTGGTGGTCTTGAGCTCGAACAGCTGGCCGAGGGTCTCGTCGTCGAAGACCGTGTTGCCCACCACGTTGATGTGCTGGATCGCGGCGACGGTGCCTTCGTTGATCTTGATCTTCAGGCCGACACGGTTGCGCGGCTGCGGCACGACCTCGGCGTCGACTTCGGCGGAGTAGCGGCCCTGGGCCACGTACTGGCGCTGCAGCTCGTTACGCACGCCTTCCAGCGTCGCACGCTGGAAGATCTCGCCTTCGGCCAGGCCCGACTGCTTCAAACCCTTCATCAGGTCTTCGGTGCTGATCGCCTTGTTGCCTTCGATCTCGATGCTCGACACCGAAGGGCGCTCGACCACGTTGATGATCAGGACATTGCCGTCGCGGTTCAGCTGGATGTCCTGGAAGAAGCCGGTCTTGAACAGCGAGCGGGTGGACTCGACCAGACGGCGGTCGTCGACCTGGTCACCGACGTTCAGCGGCAACGCGCCGAACACGCTGCCGGCGGAAACCCGCTGCAGGCCGTTGACACGAATATCGGAGATGGTGAAGGACTCGGCGTGAACTTCAGCGATCATCAGTGCGGAGAGCACCGCAGTTAGCAGCAGACGTTTCATGAAGTCCTTTTATTCCAACTGGCAATAAACAACCCGCCGCGAGAAAGCGGCAGGTTTCGCGATTGAGCGAAGCTTTTATAGTCGACCCAGATCGTTGATCAGGGCGAGCAACATCACCCCGACGACCAAACTGATACCGATCTGGACCCCCCAACCTTGCACCCGATCCGAGAGCGGACGACCGCGCGCCCACTCGATCAGGTAGAACAGCAAATGCCCCCCATCCAGTACTGGGATGGGCAGCAGGTTCAGAACCCCCAGGCTTATGCTCAGGTAGGCCAGGAAATTCAGGAAATCCCCAACGCCCGACTGGGCTGAAGCGCCCGCCACTTTAGCAATGGTTATCGGTCCGCTCAAGTTTTTTACCGAGAGCTCTCCGAACAGCATTTTCTTCAGCGATTCGAGGGTCAGGACGCTCATGTTCCAAGTGCGGGACAAGCCCTCGCCCACCGCCTCCAGCGGCCCGTAACTGACCTCGCGGAGCATCTTCGCCGGCCATTCGCTGGCCTTGACCCCGGCGCCGAGGTAACCACCGGATGCCTGGCCTTCGCCCTTGCGCGCCAGGGTGACCGGTACTTCGAGCGTTGCGCCGTCGCGCTCGATGCGCAGGTTCACCGTGCGCTCGGGGCGGGCACGGACCGCGTCGACCACCTGCTGCCAGTCGCCCAGCGTCACGCCGTCGAGCGCCAGCAGCTTGTCACCGGTCTTGAGCCCGGCGACAGCGGCCGGCCCTTTCGGATCGATCTCCGCCAGCACCGGAACCATCGCAGGTCGCCACGGGCGCAGGCCCAGGGACTGGATCGGATCAGGCTCATCGGCGCCCTTGAGCCAATTGTTCAGGGTAATGTCGAGCTGGCGCTCGACCGTTGCGCCTTCGTCGAGCACACCCACGCGCAGCGTGCCGCTCTCGCCGAGGCGGCGCACCAACTGCAGGTTGACCGCCGACCAGCCAGTGGTCGGTTTGCCATCGATGGAAACGATTTCCTGGCCGACGCCCAGACCGGCGCTGGCCGCCAGGCTGCCCGCCTCGACCGCGCCGATGACCGGGCGCACCTGCTGCGAGCCGAGCATGGCCAGCACCCAGAAGAACAGGATGGCGAGCAGGAAGTTGGCGACCGGGCCGGCCGCCACGATGGCGATGCGCTGGCGTACCGATTTGCGGTTGAACGATTGCTCGATCAGCGCCGGCGGCACCTCGCCCTCACGCTCGTCGAGCATCTTGACGTAGCCGCCCAGGGGAATCGCGGCGACGACGAACTCGGTGCCTTGGCGATCGTGCCAGCGCAGCAACGGCGTGCCGAAGCCCACCGAGAAGCGCAGGACCTTGACCCCGCAGCGCCGCGCCACCCAGAAGTGGCCGAACTCGTGGAAGGTGACCAGCACGCCGAGCGCAATCAGCGTGCCGACAATCATGTAGAGCGCAGTCATGTCCAATCTCCGGATGACATTCGGCGGAGCCGGCCGCAGGCTTTAGCGGCCGTGGCGTCGCAACCATTCCCGGGACAGCTCCCGAGCACGCTGGTCGGCGGCGAATACCGCATCGAGCGTGGGCAATGCCACCACAGGCTCCTGGTCGAGCACCTGTTCGATCATACCCGCGATCTCCGGGAAGCGGATACGCCGCTGGAGAAACGCTTCGACAGCCACTTCGTTGGCGGCATTGAGCACCGCCGGCGCACTGTTGCCCGCCTCGGCAGCCTGACGCGCCAGGCGCAGGCATGGGAAGCGCTGTTCGTCGGGGGCCTGGAAATCCAGACGGGCGATGGCGAACAGGTCCAGCGGCGCCACGCCCGAATCGATCCGCTCCGGCCAGGCCAGGGCATTGGAGATCGGCGTGCGCATGTCCGGGTTGCCCAACTGGGCAAGCACCGAGCCGTCGACATAGTCCACCAACGAGTGGATGACACTCTGTGGATGCACAACCACTTCGACCTGCGAAGGCTTGGCGTCGAACAGCCAGCAGGCCTCGATCAGTTCCAGGCCTTTGTTCAGCATGCTCGCCGAATCGACCGAGATCTTGCGCCCCATGGACCAGTTCGGATGGGCGCAGGCCTGTTCCGGCGTGACATCCAGCAAGGCTTCGGCCGGGGTTTCGCGGAACGGGCCGCCGGAGGCGGTCAGCAGGATGCGGCGCACGCCGACAGCGCCCAGACCACGGGCGTAGTCGCCGGGCATGCACTGGAATATCGCGTTGTGCTCGCTGTCGATCGGCAGCAGCACCGCACCGCTGCGCTGCACCGCCTGCATGAACAGGGCCCCGGACATTACCAAGGCTTCCTTGTTGGCCAGCAACACCTTCTTGCCCGCCTCGACCGCGGCCAGGGTCGGACGCAGGCCGGCAGCGCCGACGATGGCCGCCATCACGGTATCGACCTCCGATGCAGAGGCGACCTGGCACAGCCCGGCCTCACCTTCCAGCACCTCGGTGGCACATCCGGCCTTGGCCAGCCCCGCGCGCAACCGCCCAGCCGCCTCGGCGCTCGGCACCACGGCGTACGCCGGGCGATGGCGCTCGCACAGGGCCAGCAGTTCGTCGATGCGCGAATAGCCGCTCAAGGCGAACACCTGGTAGCGGTCAGGATGGCGAGCGATGACGTCCAGCGTGCTCAAGCCAATGGAGCCGGTGGCTCCCAGCACGGTAATGCGTTGCACGCGACTCACATCACACCCCACTCAGCCGCCCACAACAGTACGGCAAACATCGGAATCGCCGCAGTCAGGCTGTCGATGCGATCGAGCACGCCACCATGGCCCGGCAACAGGTTGCTGCTGTCCTTGATGCCTTCACGGCGCTTGAACATGCTTTCGGTCAGGTCGCCGACCACCGAGGACATCACCACCACCACGGCGCCCAGCAAACCCAACAGCACCTGGCCGACACTCCAGTCACGGGCAATGCCCACGCCCAGGGTGATCAGCAGGCTGACCGCGAGGCCGCCATACACGCCCTCCCAGCTCTTGCCCGGGCTGACCTGTGGCGCCAGCTTGCGCTTGCCGAAGGCACGACCGGAGAAATAAGCGCCGATATCGGCCGCCCAGACCAGTACCATGACCGCCAGGATCAGCCAGTTGCCCAGCGGCCAGTGCTTGAGCAGCACCAGGCCCTGCCAGGCGGGCAGCAACACCAGCAAGCCGATCAGCAGGCGGCAGGCGGCACTGCTCCACAGCTCGCCACTGCGCGGATAGGTCAATACCAACCAGGTGGCCAGCGCCCACCAGATCACCGAGGCACCCAACACCCAGGGCGCGAGGTCCGGCATCAGGTAGAGCAGCATCAGCCCGCCCGCCACCACGGCGGCATAGGCGATACGCAGCGATTGCGCCACCAGGCCGGCCAGGCGCGCCCATTCCCAGGCACCGAGCGTCACCACGAAGCCGATGAAGAGGGCGAAATCCCCACCATTGAGCAGGAAGAAACCACCCAACGCGATCGGCAGCAGGATCAGCGCGGTAATGATGCGTTGTTTAAGCATTAAGCACGGGCTCCGGCTTCGACCTGCTCGCTGGTCTTACCGAAGCGGCGCTGGCGCGAAGCGAAATCGGCCAGCGCATTGCGCATGGCCTCGTGTTTGAAGTCCGGCCAATAGAGGTCGGAGAAGTACAGCTCGGCGTAGGCCAGCTGCCACAAGAGGAAATTGCTGATGCGGTGCTCGCCACCGGTGCGGATGCACAGGTCAGGCAATGGCAGGTCGCCCGTCACCAGGCAGGTCTGCAGCAGATCCGGGGTGATGTCCTCCGGGCGCAGATGGCCGGCCTGCACTTCACGCGCCAGGCGCTGGGCAGCCTGGGCGATATCCCACTGGCCACCGTAGTTGGCGGCGATCTGCAGGATGAAGCGGTTGCTGCCGGCGGTCGCGGCCTCGGCCTCGCGCATCGCAGCCTGGAGTTCAGGGTGGAAGCGTGAGCGGTCGCCGATGATGCGCAGGCTGATGTTGTTGTCGTTCAGGCGCTTGGCCTCACGGCGCAGCGCCTTGAAGAACAGATCCATGAGGGCACTGACTTCGTCCGCCGGTCGCTGCCAGTTTTCACTGGAGAACGCAAAAAGCGTGAGCACCTCGACCTTGGCCTCGGCGCACACTTCGATCACGGCGCGTACCGCATCGACACCCGCTTTATGCCCGGCAACGCCGGGCATAAAGCGCTTCTTCGCCCAGCGATTATTCCCATCCATGATGATCGCCACGTGACGCGGCACCACGGAGGGCACAGTCTGCTTGGTCTTTTCCATGAAGGTGTCCTGACCCTTAGATGGCCATCAGGTCCTTTTCTTTGTCATCGGTGGCCTTGGCGATCTTCGCTTCGAAATCCTTGATCAGTTTGTCGATGTCCGCACTGGCACGACGTTCTTCGTCTTCACTGATTTCCTTGTCCTTGGACAATTTTTTCAGCTCACCCATGGCGTCACGACGAATGTTACGCACGGCAACGCGCGCGTCTTCAGCCGCGGCGCGAGCCTGCTTGGTGAAGCCCTTGCGGGTTTCTTCGGTCAGCGGGGGCATATTGACCAGCAGCAACTCGCCCAGGTTGGTCGGGTTGAGGTTCAAGCCAGCGCTGCCGATGGCCTTGTCGATGGCACCCAGCATGTTGCGCTCGAAAGGCACCACTTGCAGGGTCTGGTTGTCTTTCACGGTCACGTTGGCCACGCCGGTCAGCGGGGTGTCGGTGCCATAGTAAGGCACCATCACGCTGCCCAGGACGCTGGGGTGCGCCTTGCCGGTGCGGATCTGGCCAAATGCGTGGATCAGCGACTCCAGCGACTTTTGCATGCGCGCCTGGGCGTCTTTCTTGATTTCGTTGATCATTTTTGAACTTCCTCGATCAGAGTTCCTTCCGCGCCGCCATGCACGATGTTCAGCAGGGCGCCGGGTTTGTTCATGTTGAAGACGCGCAACGGCATCTTGTGATCGCGGCACAGGCAGATTGCCGTCAGGTCCATTACACCCAGCTTGCGATCCAGCACTTCATCGTAGGACAGATGATCGAACTTCTCGGCATGCGGGTCCTTGAATGGATCTGCAGTGTATACACCATCGACCTTGGTTGCCTTCAATACCACGTCGGCATCGATTTCGATGGCGCGCAGGCAAGCGGCGGAGTCGGTGGTGAAGAACGGGTTGCCGGTACCGGCAGCGAAGATCACGACTTCTTTCGAGTTCAGGTGGCGCATGGCCTTGCGGCGATCATAGTGATCGGTAACGCCGACCATGGAGATGGCCGACATGACGATCGCGGTGATATTCGCCCGCTCCAGCGCGTCGCGCATGGCCAGTGCATTCATCACGGTCGCCAGCATGCCCATGTGGTCGCCAGTGACCCGATCCATGCCGGCTGCGCTGAGCGCCGCACCACGGAACAGGTTGCCACCACCGATCACCAGGCCGACCTGGACGCCGATGCCGACCAGCTGGCCGACTTCCAGCGCCATGCGATCCAGGACCTTGGGGTCGATCCCGAACTCTTCCGAGCCCATCAGGGCCTCGCCGCTAAGTTTGAGTAGAATGCGTTTATAGCGAGCCTGATGACCACTGCCCTGCTGAGCCATTGCGAATCTCTCCTGCGGCGTTTGTAAAAATCTGGCGGGCTGTTTCAGCCTGCGCGTAACTCTAGCGTGACGCAGCTACTGCGTCAGCGAGCAGCGGTCTGGTAAACCACTCCCGCTTTGACAAAGAGGCTGCGCGCGTGAGCGGGCAGCCTCTTTGGGGCGACAGACGAGTCCGTCTTACTGCTTGGCGGCAGCTACCTGGGCGGCAACTTCGGCAGCGAAGTCGTCGACCGGCTTCTCGATGCCTTCGCCGACCTTGAAGTAGGTGAAGGAAACGATTTCAGCACCGGCTTTCTTGGCCAGCGCGCCAACTTTGACTTCCGGATCCATCACGAAGGCTTGCTCTTTCAGCGAGGCTTCGGCTTTGAACTTGGAGATACGACCGTTGATCATGTTTTCAACGATGTTTTCCGGCTTGCCCGCGATCTTGTCGGCGTTCAGCTGCAGGAAGACGTTCTTCTCGCGCTCGATGGCCTCGGCGGAGATTTCCGACGCGTCCAGGAACTCTGGGTTCGAAGCGGCAACGTGCATGGCGATGTTCTTGGCCAGATCGACGTCACCGCCTTTCAGGACAACAACTGCACCGATCTTGTTACCGTGCAGGTAGGCACCGACAACGTCACCCTCAACGCGCACCAGGCGACGGATGTTGACGTTCTCGCCGCACTTGGCAACCAGGGCTTCACGAGCAGCTTCACGCGAGGCGATCAGCGGAGCGGCGTCGGTCAGCTTCTGGGCGAAGGCTTCTTCGATGCTTTCGGCTACGAAGTTCTTGAAGTCGTCCTGCAGAGCCAGGAAGTCGGTCTGCGAGTTCACTTCCAGCAGAACGGCGGATTTACCGTCGGTCTTGACGGCGATAGCGCCTTCAGCAGCGACGTTGCCAGCCTTTTTGGCGGCCTTGATGGCGCCCGAGGCACGCATGTCGTCAATGGCTTTCTCGATGTCGCCGCCGGCCTTTTCCAGGGCCTTCTTGCAATCCATCATGCCTTCGCCGGTACGCTCGCGCAGTTCTTTGACCAGCGCCGCAGTAATTGCTGCCATTTCAAAATCCTCTTGGAAAGTTTTTCAACCATTCCACCCGCTCGTCACGGGCGTTAAATTCTGCAAATCGCTGCCTTTATATCAGCTCGCCCATGATGCGGGGCCGTTGCTGACAGCAGGATTTCAAGGTGGCAAAAAGGGGGCCAAGCCCCCTTTTTGCGTGCCAAGTAGACGCCAGGCGTCAATTACTCAGCAGCAGGTGCAGCCGCTTCTTCAGCGTAGACTTCAGTGCCGCCGGCAACGTTGTTGCGGCCGCGGATGACCGCGTCGGCCATCGAAGTCATGTACAGCTCGATGGCGCGGATGGCGTCATCGTTACCTGGGATGATGTAGTCAACACCTTCAGGGCTGCTGTTGGTATCGACAACGCCGATGACCGGGATGCCCAGCTTGTTGGCTTCGGTGATGGCAATGCGCTCGTGGTCGACGTCGATCACGAACAGGGCATCAGGCAGGCCGCCCATGTCCTTGATACCACCCAGGCTGCGGTCCAGCTTTTCCAGATCGCGCGAACGCATCAGGGCTTCTTTCTTGGTCAGCTTGGCAAAGGTGCCGTCTTCGGCCTGGGTTTCCAGGTCGCGCAGACGCTTGATCGAGGCGCGGATGGTTTTGTAGTTGGTCAGCATGCCGCCCAACCAACGGTGATCAACGTATGGCGAACCGCAACGAGCAGCCTGCTCGGCGACGATCTTGCCGGCGGAACGCTTGGTGCCGACGAACATGATCTTGTTCTTGCCCTGGGCCAGGCGCTCTACGAAGGACAGAGCCTCGTTGAACATCGGCAGGGTTTTTTCCAGGTTGATGATGTGGATCTTGTTGCGCGCGCCGAAAATGTACTTGCCCATTTTCGGGTTCCAGTAACGGGTCTGGTGGCCGAAGTGCACACCGGCCTTCAGCATATCGCGCATGTTGACTTGGGACATGATAGTTCCTTGATAAGTCGGGTTGGGCCTCCACGTATCCCAATGACCAACCCGTGTTTCCAGGGAAACCGGGCACCCAGGCCATCGTGTCGACACGTGTGTGGGTTTGAGCTGACGGAGGACATCCCCCGAAAGCGGCGCATTTTATACCACAGCCGGCGAGCGAACGGAACCCGGATGATGCTTCGTCCGTCAGTGGTTTTTGCAGCGCCCGTCCTTTGGGGCCAGAATGCCCTCAATAGACCACCGGATCTGCTGGACTCTCCCGACAGATCGCCGCCGCGCTCTGGTAGAATCCGGCCTTTCCCGTTTGTTCGCGCCGCCCGCGGCGCCGTAGAGAGCCTGTAATGACCGTCACCATCAAGACCGCAGAAGACATCGAGAAGATGCGCATCGCCGGCCGCCTGGCCGCCGAAGTGCTGGAAATGATCGAGCCACACGTCAAGCCCGGTATCACCACCGAGGAACTCGACCGCCTCTGCCACGACTATATCGTCAACGAGCAGAAGGCCATCCCGGCGCCGCTGAACTACAAAGGCTTCCCCAAGTCGATCTGCACCTCGATCAACCACGTGGTCTGCCATGGCATCCCCAATGACAAGGCGCTGAAGGATGGCGACACCATCAACATCGACGTGACCGTGATCAAGGACGGCTACCATGGCGACACCAGCCGCATGTTCCATGTCGGCACCGTCGCGCCGTGGGCCGAGCGCCTGTCCAAGGTCACCCAGGAATGCCTGTACAAGGCCATCGAGCTGGTCAAACCCGGCTGCCGCCTGGGCGACATCGGCGAGGTGATCCAGAAGCACGCCGAGAAGAACGGTTTCTCGGTGGTCCGCGAGTTCTGCGGCCACGGTATCGGCAAGGTGTTCCACGAAGAGCCGCAGATTCTCCACTACGGCCGCGCCGGTACCGGCATGGAACTCAAGGAAGGCATGACCTTCACCATCGAGCCGATGATCAACCAGGGCAAGGCCGACACCAAGGTCCTTGGCGACGGCTGGACCGCCATCACCAAGGACCGCAAACTCTCGGCCCAGTGGGAGCACACCCTGGTGGTGACCGCTACCGGCTACGAGATCTTCACCCTGCGCAAGGACGATACCATCCCGCGCACCTCGGCCTGATACTGAACGACAGGAACGCGACTCGATGCCCCAGGTGGATCCCGAGCTGTTCGATCGCGGCCAGTTCCAGGCGGAACTGGCCCTCAAGGCAAGCCCCATCGCCGCTTTCAAGAAGGCCATCCGCCTGGCCGGCGAGGTGCTCGACAAGCGTTTTCGCGAAGGCCGTGAGATCCGCCGCCTGATCGAGGACCGTGCCTGGTTCGTCGACAACATCCTGCAGCAGGCCTGGCACCAGTTCAGCTGGGGCGCGCCAGGCGGCATCGCCCTGGTGGCGGTGGGCGGCTACGGCCGTGGCGAGCTGCATCCGTACTCGGACATCGACCTGCTGATCCTGCTCGACGCCGCCGAGCACGAGCAGTACCGCGATGCCATCGAGCGCTTCCTTACGCTGCTCTGGGACATCGGCCTGGAAGTCGGCCAGAGCGTGCGCACCGTCGACGAGTGCGCCGAGCAGGCCCGGGCCGACCTCACGGTCATCACCAACCTGATGGAAAGCCGCACCATCGCCGGCCCCGAGGCCCTGCGCCAGCGCATGCTCGACGCCACCAGCACCGCGCACATGTGGCCCAGCAAGGAATTTTTCTTGGCCAAACGGGCCGAACTCAAGGCCCGCCACCACAAGTACAACGACACCGAGTACAACCTCGAGCCCAACGTCAAGGGCGGCCCGGGCGGCCTGCGCGACATCCAGACCGTGCTCTGGGTAGCCAGGCGCCAGTACGGCACGCTGAACCTGCACGCGCTGGCGGGCGAGGACTTCCTGCTGGAGAGCGAAAACGAGCTGCTGGCCTCATCCCAGGCCTTCCTCTGGCGTGTGCGCTACGCCCTGCACATGCTCGCCGGCCGCGCCGAAGACCGCCTGCTGTTCGACCACCAGCGCAGCATCGCCGCGCTGCTGGGCTACACCGACGAGAACCCCAAGCGCGCCATCGAACAGTTCATGCAGCAGTACTACCGGGTGGTGATGAGCATCAGCCAGCTGTGCGACCTGATCATCCAGCATTTCGAAGAGGTGATCCTGGCCGATGACAGCGGTGCCACCCAACCGATCAACGCCCGGTTCCGCCTGCATGACGGCTATATAGAAGCGGTCAATCCGAACATTTTCCGGCGTACCCCGTTCGCCATGCTGGAAATCTTCGTGCTGATGGCCCAGCACCCCGAAATCAAGGGCGTGCGCGCCGACACCGTGCGCCTGCTGCGCGAACATCGCCACCTGATCGACGACAAGTTCCGCCACGATATCCGCAACACCAGCCTGTTCATCGAACTGTTCAAGTGCGAGATCGGTATCCACCGCAACCTGCGGCGAATGAACCGCTACGGTATCCTCGGCCGCTACCTGCCGGAGTTCGGCCTGATCGTCGGGCAGATGCAGCACGACCTGTTCCACATTTACACGGTCGATGCCCACACCCTCAACCTGATCAAGCACCTGCGCAAACTGCAATACACCCCGGTCTCGGAGAAATTCCCGCTGGCCAGCAAGCTCATGGGGCGCCTGCCCAAGCCCGAGCTGATCTACCTGGCCGGCCTTTACCACGACATCGGCAAGGGTCGCCAGGGCGACCACTCCGAACTGGGTGCGGTGGATGCGCAGCAGTTCTGCGAACGGCATCAGCTGCCGGCCTGGGACAGCCGCCTGATCGTCTGGCTGGTGCTGAACCACTTGGTGATGTCCACCACCGCCCAGCGCAAGGACCTCTCCGACCCGCAGGTGATCAACGATTTCGCCCTGCATGTCGGTGACGAAACACGGCTGGACTACCTCTACGTGCTGACCGTGGCCGACATCAACGCCACCAACCCCAGCCTGTGGAACTCCTGGCGGGCGAGCCTGCTGCGCCAGCTCTACACCGAGACCAAGCGCGCCCTGCGCCGTGGCCTGGAAAACCCGCTGGACCGCGAAGAGCAGATCCGCCAGACCCAGAGCGCGGCGCTGGATATCCTGGTGCGCGAGGGCACTGATCCGGATGACGTCGAGCAGCTCTGGTCGCAGCTGGGCGACGACTACTTCCTCAAGCACAACGCCGCCGATGTGGCCTGGCACAGCGATGCGATCCTCCAGCAACCGGCCGATGGCGGCCCGCTGGTGCTGATCAAGGAAACCACCCAACGCGAGTTCGAGGGCGGCACGCAGATCTTCATCTATGCCCCCGACCAGCACGATTTCTTCGCCGTGACCGTGGCCGCCATGGCCCAGCTCAACCTGAACATCCATGACGCCCGGATCATCACCTCGAGCAGCCAGTTCACCCTCGACACCTATATCGTGCTCGACAACGACGGCGGCTCGATCGGCGACAATCCACAGCGAGTCAGGCAGATCCGTGACGGCCTGAGCGACGCGCTGCGCAACCCCGAGGACTACCCGGCGATCATCCAGCGTCGGGTGCCGCGTCAGCTCAAGCACTTCGACTTCCCGCCGCAGGTGACGATCCTCAACGACGCCCAGCGTCCGGTGACCATCCTCGAGATCACCGCGCCCGACCGCCCCGGCCTGCTGGCCAGGATCGGGCGGATCTTCCTCGAGTTCGACATCTCGCTGCAGAACGCCAAGATCGCCACCCTCGGCGAGCGCGTGGAAGACGTGTTCTTCATCACCGATGCCGACAACCAGCCGCTGTCCGACCCGCAGCTGTGCAGCCGCCTGCAGGAAGCCATCGTCCAGCAGTTGCAGGCCGGCCAGGCCAGCGACGCCAGCCCTACCCGCATGACCTTTTGACGCTAACGAGACCTTGCGCCGATGAACCACGCCCTGACCCAGCTCCAGCCCTACCCGTTCGAGAAACTGCGCGCCCTGCTGGGCACCGTGAAACCGGCAGCCGACAAGCGCGCCATCGCCCTGTCGATCGGTGAGCCGAAGCATGAATCGCCAGCCTTCGTCGCCAAGGCCATGGCTGACAACCTCGACAAGCTGGCGGTCTACCCCAGCACCATCGGCCTGCCAGCCCTGCGCCAGGCCATTGGCCAGTGGTGCGAACGGCGCTTCGGCGTACCGTCGGGCTGGCTGGACGCCGACCGCCATATCCTGCCGGTCAATGGCACCCGCGAAGCGCTGTTCGCCTTCACCCAAGCCGTGGTCAACCGCGCCGAGGCCGGCCTGGTGGTCAGCCCCAACCCGTTCTACCAGATCTACGAAGGCGCAGCGCTGCTGGCCGGTGCCACCCCGCATTACCTGCCGTGCCTGGAAGACAACGGTTTCAACCCCGACTTCGATGCCGTGCCGGCAGAAGTGTGGAAGCGCTGCCAGATCCTGTTCCTGTGCTCCCCGGGCAATCCCACCGGCGCCCTGGTGCCGATGGACACCCTGAAGAAGCTGATCGCCCTGGCCGACGAACACGACTTCGTGATTGCCGCCGACGAGTGCTACAGCGAGCTCTACTTCGACGAGGACGCGCCGCCACCGGGCCTGCTGAGCGCCTGCGCGGAACTGGGCCGCAGCGATTTCAAGCGCTGCGTGGTGTTCCATAGCCTGTCCAAGCGCTCCAACCTGCCGGGGCTGCGTTCGGGCTTCGTGGCTGGCGACGCCGAGATCATCAAGCCGTTCCTGCTATACCGCACCTACCATGGTTGCGCCATGCCGGTGCAGACCCAGCTGGCCAGCATCGCCGCCTGGCAGGACGAGGCCCACGTGCGCGAAAACCGCGACCAGTACCGCGCCAAGTACGACGCGGTGCTCGACATCCTGCAGCCGGTAATGGATGTGCAGCGCCCGGATGGCAGCTTCTACCTGTGGGCCAAGGTGCCGGGTAGCGATGCCGATTTCACCCGCGACCTGTTCGAGGCCGAACATGTGACGGTGGTGCCGGGTTCGTACCTGTCCCGCGAGGTGGAAGGGGTCAACCCGGGCGCCGGGCGCGTGCGCATGGCACTGGTCGCGCCGCTGGCCGAGTGCATCGAGGCCGCCGAGAGGATTCGCGACTTCCTGCGCAGCCGTTGAGTCGTATGGGGCCGCCCTGCGGCCCCTGCGTCACTAGCGAACCTGGCCCAGGTTCGCCTCGCTCATGTCCAACTCCCCCAGCACCTGTCGCACCACCTCATCACCCACCAGATGCTGGCGATGCAGCTCGTACAGTTCCAGGCGCTGAGCACGTAATGCCCGCAGGCGCAGGCGACGCTCCAGCAGATCCATCTGCTCCGCCAGCGCCCGCGCTTCGGCGCTGTCGTTGTAGCTGTCCAGTTCATCTCGGTACTCGGCCATCAACCGCGCCTTCAGCTCGGTGGCCAGGGTGGCCTGGGCAGCGTCCTGGGGCGCATTGGCGTCGATCACTTCCTCGGCTTCCAAAGCATGAATGGCCGCCTCGGCGGTGCGCCGCCAGGCTTCCTGCACTTCTTGGTGCAAGCGCTCGTCGGGGCTCTTGGTCACGCCACGCAGCAGAATCGGCAAGGCAATCACCGCGCTGACCAGCGACAGCAGGATCACCCCGGCGGCGATGAAGATCAGCAGGTCGCGCTCGGGGAAGGCTTTGCCCGCTCCCATCAGCAGCGGCACCGACATCACGCCCGCCAGGGTCACCGCCCCGCGCACGCCGCCGAGGGTCAGCAACCAGCAGGAGCGCGCGGTCGGCATCAGCACCAGCGCCGGCTTGCCGCGCCAGCGCCGCACCACGCCGATCGCCCGCCAGATGCTCTGCACCCAGACAAAGCGCAGCAGCACCAGCGCGGCGAAGATCGCCACCACGTCCAGGCAGCGCCAGGCCAGGGTCGGCCAGACCGTCGCCTCGTCGGTGACCACCGCCTTGATGATGTCCGGCAACTGCAGGCCGAGCAGCAGGAAGATCAGGCCGTTGAAGGCGAACTCCAGCAATGACCAGACACTGCGATTGAGCAGGCGGGTGCTGGTCTGGCGCGGCAGCAGGTCGAGCCAGCTCTGCATCATGCCCGCGGCCACCGCCGAGAGGATGCCCGACACGCCCAGGCGCTCGGCCAGCACGTAGGCGGCGAACGGCAGCAGCAGCATGAACACCACGTGGGTGGCCGGATCGTCCCAGCCGCGGGTGATCATCCACATGCGCAGGCGTCCCACCAGCCAGCTCAGCGCCACGCCCACCGCCAAGCCACCAAGGGCGACGAGCACGAAGGTCAGGCTGGCCTCGGTCAGCGAGAATACGCCGGTGATGGCGGCGGCCAGGGCGAACTTGAAGGTCACCAGGCCCGAGGCGTCGTTCATCAATGCCTCGCCCTGGAGCATGTGCATCAGCGGCGTGGGCAGGCGGTCCTGGGTGATGGCCGAGACCGCCACAGCATCGGTGGGCGACAGCACCGCCGCCAGGGCAAAGGCCACCGGCAGGGGAATGCCCGGCAGCAGCCAGTGGATGAAGTACCCGGCACCGACCACGGTGAACAGCACCAGCCCCACCGCCAGGGCCACCACCGGCCCGCGTATGCGCCACAGCTCGCGCTTGGGCATGCGCCAGCCATCGGCGAACAGCAACGGCGGCAAGAACAGGAACAGGAACAGCTCCGGATCCAGCGCCACGTGCAGGCCCAGAGTCGGCCAGGCCAACAGGGCGCCCGCGCCGATCTGCACCAGTGGCAGCGGCAGCGGCAACACGCGCCCCACCAGTTTCGACACGCTCACCAGCATCAGCAGGATAAGAACGGTATAGGCTGACTGCATCGGCAAGCTTCCTGTGTGATCGGAGAAACGACAGCAAGGCGAAACATCGCCATTGAAACAATATGTTAGCGAGGACCTTCTATCGTGGACCGCTGCACGTTAGTCGCAACCCACCGGCGAATATGTAACACAATGCTACTTGAGACGATGTGACATACATCCCCCTATACCTTCGGGCCCGCAGCCGTGGCGCCAACCCCATCGATACCGCATAATCGCTGCCACCCAATCTTCAAGGAGTATCGGGGACGCCAGGCCACGGCCGGCAGCCCCAGGCATTTCAATGGCTTACACTCTCTACGGCATCAAAGCCTGCGACACCATGAAAAAGGCCCGTACCTGGCTTGAAGAAAAGGCCATTGGCTACGACTTCCACGACTACAAGACCCAAGGCATCGACCGCGACAGCCTGAACCGCTGGTGCGACGAGCATGGCTGGGAAGTCGTGCTGAACCGCGCCGGGACCACTTTCCGCAAGCTCGACGACGCCAGCAAGGCCGACCTCGACCAGGCCAAGGCCGTCGAACTGATGGTCGCCCAACCGTCGATGATCAAGCGCCCGGTGCTCGACCTCGGCGAACGCACGCTGGTCGGCTTCAAGCCCGACCTGTACGCGGCGGCGCTGGCCTGATCACGCATTACGCTCCATCCCCTTTTCGCATGAGGTAATCGCATGTCTCAATCGCTGTTCAGCCTGGCCTTCGGTGTCGGCACCCAGAACCGCCAGGGCGCCTGGCTGGAAGTCTTCTACGCACAGCCTGTGCTCAAGCCGTCCGCCGAACTGGTCGCGGCCATTGCACCGGTCCTCGGTTATGAGGGTGGCAACCAGGCCATCGCCTTCAGCACCGCCCAGGCCGCCCAGCTGGCCGACGCGCTCAAGGGCGTCGATGCCGCCCAGGCCGCCCTGCTGACCCGCCTGGCCGAAAGCCACAAGCCGCTGGTCGCCACCCTGCTGGCAGAAGACGGCGCCCTGGCCTCCACCCCCGAGGCCTACCTCAAGCTGCACCTGCTGTCGCACCGCCTGGTCAAGCCGCACGGTGTGTCGCTGGCCGGCATCTTCCCGCTGCTGCCAAACGTCGCCTGGACCAACCAGGGCGCGGTCGACCTGGCAGAGCTTGCCGAGCGGCAACTGGAAGCACGCCTGAAAGGCGAGCTGCTGGAAGTGTTCTCGGTGGACAAGTTCCCGAAGATGACCGACTACGTGGTGCCAGCCGGCGTGCGCATCGCCGACACCGCCCGTGTGCGCCTGGGCGCCTACATTGGCGAAGGCACCACCATCATGCACGAAGGCTTCGTCAACTTTAACGCCGGCACCGAAGGCCCGGGCATGATCGAAGGCCGCGTCTCCGCTGGCGTGTTCGTCGGCAAGGGCTCGGACCTCGGCGGCGGCTGCTCGACCATGGGCACCCTGTCCGGCGGTGGCAACATCGTCATCAAGGTTGGCGAAGGCTGCCTGATCGGCGCCAACGCCGGTATCGGCATCCCCCTGGGCGACCGCAACACCGTCGAAGCCGGCCTGTACATCACCGCCGGCACCAAGGTGAACCTGCTGGACGAGAACAACCAGCTGGTCAAGGTGGTCAAGGCGCGCGATCTGGCCGGCCAGACCGACTTGCTGTTCCGCCGCAACTCGCTCAATGGCGCCGTGGAATGCAAGACCCACAAGTCGGCCATCGAACTGAACGAGGCACTGCACGCTCACAACTGAGGCTCTGCCTGGGTTTGAGGTGATAAGATCGGGTCTGCTCCTACGGGCAGACCCGATTTTTCATTCCAGGCCCCGCGAACATGTTCCAGCCCTCCCCCTGGCGTACCGATTTCCCGGCCATCGCCGCCCTGCAACGGCAGCACCAGACCTACCTGGACAGCGCCGCCACCACGCAGAAACCCCAGGCCCTGCTCGATGCGCTAAGCCACTACTACGGCCATGGCGCAGCCAACGTACACCGCGCCCAGCACCTGCCCGGAGCCCTGGCGACTCAGGCTTTCGAGGGCACCCGCGACAAGCTCGCCGCCTGGCTCAATGCTGCCGACTCGCGGCAGATCGTCTTCACCCATGGCGCCACTTCGGCTCTAAACCTGTTGGCCTATGGCCTGGAGCACCGCTTCGAGGCCGGAGACGAAATTGCCGTCAGCGCCCTGGAGCACCATGCCAATCTGCTGCCCTGGCAACAGTTGGCGCATCGCCGCAACCTGCGCCTGGTGGTCCTGCCGGTCACCGACCAGGGGCATGTCGACCTGGAACAGGCCCTGCAACTGATCGGCCCACGCACCCGCCTACTCGCCATCAGCCAACTGTCCAACGTACTGGGCACCTGGCAACCGCTGGCGCCGTTGCTGGCACATGCCCGTGCCCAAGGCGCATTGAGTGTCGTCGATGGCGCCCAGGGCGTGGTCCACGGCCGGCATGACGTGCAGCAACTGGCGTGCGACTTCTATGTGTTCTCCAGCCACAAGCTCTATGGTCCCGACGGGGTGGGCGTACTTTACGGCCGTCAGGATGCGCTGGCGTTGCTGCGTCACTGGCAATACGGCGGAGAAATGGTGCAGATGGCGGACTACCAGAGCGCCAGCTTCCGCCCCGCGCCACTGGGTTTCGAAGCCGGCACCCCGCCGATTGCCGGGGTGATCGGCCTGGGCGCCACCCTGGACTACCTGGCCAGCCTCGACGTACATGCCGTGGCCGCCCATGAAACCAGCCTGCACCAGCACCTGGTACGAGGCCTGGCCGATCGCGAGGGGGTTCGCCTGCTCGGCTCACCCGAGGCGGCTTTGGCCAGTTTCGTCATCGATGGCATGCACAACGCCGATATCGCCCACCTGCTGACCGAACAGGGCATCGCCGTGCGCGCCGGGCACCATTGCGCCATGCCACTGCTCAGGCACCTGGGGCTCGATGGCGCGATCCGCGTATCGCTGGGGCTGTATTCCGACAGCGACGACCTGCAGCGCTTCTTCGAGGCGCTCGACAAAGGCCTGGAGCTGTTGCGATGAACCTTTCGCCAGAGGCCAGCCAAGCGCTGGAAGCTTTCGAACAGGCGCGTGGCTGGGAGCAGCGGGCGCGGTTGCTGATGCAGTGGGGTGACCGCTTGGAGCCACTGGGCGACAGCGAAAAGACCGAAGCAAACCGGGTGCATGGCTGCGAGAGCCTGGTGTGGCTGGTGGCGGTGCAGGATGACGGCCAGTGGCGGTTCAAGGCCGGCAGCGATGCGCGGATGCTGCGGGGGTTGCTGGCACTTCTTTTTGTGCGGGTACAAGGCTTGGCCAGCGATCAGTTGGCAGCGCTCGACCTGAGCGCCTGGTTTACCCAACTGGGGCTGGAGCGGCAGTTATCACCGTCGCGCAGCAATGGGCTGCATGCGGTGCTACTGAGGATGGCCGAACTCGCCACCCAGGCCTGAATCACTGCACCGCGCTAACCTAATCAGCCTTGACCCGCTCCGAAGGTCGTCGCGCCCCGGCCACAAGCTTTTCAACGGCCTTGCTCGCCGCGACCATGCCGAAGGTCGCGGTCACCATCATCACCGCACCGAATCCACCAGCGCAGTCCAGGCGCACGCCTTCCCCGACGAAGCTCTTCTGCAGGCACACACTGCCATCCCCCTTGGGATAGCGCAGCTGTTCGCTGGAGAACACGCACGGCACGCCATAGTTGCGACTGGTGTTGCGCGAGAAGTTGTAGTCGCGGCGCAAGGTCGAGCGCACCCGTGAAGCCAGCGGATCGTTGAAGGTCTTGTTGAGGTCGCCGACCTGGATCTGGGTCGGGTCGATCTGCCCGCCGGCGCCGCCGGTGGTGACAATGGCGATCTTGCGTCGGCGGCACCAGGCGATCAGCGCGGCCTTGGCCATCACGCTGTCGATGCAGTCGATCACGCAGTCCATCTGCTCGGTGATGTACTCGGCCATGGTCTCGCGGGTGACGAAATCGGCCACTGCATGCACCGTGCAGGCCGGGTTGATCGCCCGCAGACGCTCGGCCATTACCTCCACCTTGAGGCGGCCCACCTGCCCTTCAAGGGCGTGGGCCTGACGGTTGGTGTTGCTCACGCAGACATCGTCGAGGTCGAACAGACTGATCTCGCCCACGCCGCTGCGCGCCAGGGCCTCGGCCGCCCATGAGCCGACCCCGCCGATGCCGACGATGGCCACATGGGCCTGACGCAGGCGCTGCAAGCCGTCGTCGCCGTAGAGCCGGGCAACGCCGGCGAAGCGTGGATCTTCTGTGCTCATGTGGGTACCTCGAAAAAACCGGCGCGCATTATATGCCAAGGCATGCGCTGTGGGGGGAGCACAGCGCGTGAACACGCCGCAAGGGCGTGGCAGAGCGGCCCGGGGGTTGGAACAAAACCTACCTAGCCTGCTTTAATGTCCTATCAAGCAAATATATCTGGACGACAAGCGAGCGGCCTCAGAACTACATCACTTGCCGATAATCCAACGGATTACCTTCTCCGGCACTTGTACGACCCACGGCCTGCGACAGCGAACCTCGCTCCCCTCTTCGGAACCTCGAACACCTATGTCATCACGTAAATTCGGTCTCAACCTGGTGGTGGTCCTGGCCATCGCCGCGCTGTTCACCGGGTTCTGGGCCTTGATCAACCGCCCGGTCTCCGCCCCCGCCTGGCCGGAACAGATTTCCGGTTTCTCCTATTCGCCCTTCCGCCTGGGGCAGAGCCCGCAGAAAGGCCAGTACCCCAGCGAGGACGAGATCCGCCAGGACCTCGAGCAACTGAACAAACTGACCGACAACGTGCGCATCTACACCGTCGAAGGCACCCAGGCCGAGGTACCGCGCCTGGCCGAAGAGCTCGGCCTGCGCGTGACCCTGGGCATCTGGATCAGCAACGATCAGGAACGCAACGAACGCGAGATCGAAAAGGCCATCGGCCTGGCCAATACCTCGCGCAGCGTGGTGCGGGTGGTGGTCGGTAACGAAGCGTTGTTTCGCGAGGAAGTCACCGCCGAACAGCTGATCGGCTACCTGGACCGGGTACGCGCCGCGGTGAAGGTGCCGGTGACCACCAGCGAACAGTGGCACATCTGGAAGGAGCACCCGGAGCTGGCGAAACACGTCGACCTGATCGCCGCGCACATCCTGCCCTATTGGGAATTCGTGCCCATGAAGGACTCGGTGCAGTTCGTCCTCGACCGTGCCCGCGAGCTGCGCAAGCAGTTCCCGCGCAAACCGCTGCTGCTCTCGGAGGTCGGCTGGCCGAGCAATGGCCGCATGCGCGGCGGCGCCGACGCCACCCAGGCCGACCAGGCCATCTACCTGCGCACCCTGGTCAACACCCTCAACCGCCGTGGCTACAACTACTTCGTCATCGAGGCCTACGACCAGCCGTGGAAAGCCAGCGACGAAGGTTCGGTGGGCGCTTACTGGGGCGTGTACAACGCCGAGCGCCAGCAGAAATTCAACTTCGAGGGGCCGATCGTGGCGATCCCGCAATGGCGCGCCCTGGCCGTGGCCTCGGTGGTGCTGGCGATGATCGCCCTGGCCATCCTGCTGATCGACGGCTCGGCCCTGCGCCAGCGCGGGCGCACCTTCCTCACCTTCATCACCTTCCTGTGCGGGTCGGTGCTGGTGTGGATCGCCTACGACTACAGCCAGCAGTACAGCACCTGGTTCAGCCTGACGGTCGGTGTGCTGCTGGCGCTCGGCGCCCTCGGGGTATTCATCGTGCTGCTGACCGAGGCCCACGAACTGGCCGAGGCGGTGTGGATCCACAAGCGCCGACGCGAGTTCCTGCCCGTGCAGGGCGATAGCGCCTATCGGCCCAAGGTCTCCGTGCATGTGCCGTGCTACAACGAGCCGCCGGAGATGGTCAAGCAGACCCTCGACGCCCTCGCCGCGCTGGACTACCCGGACTACGAAGTGCTGGTGATCGACAACAACACCAAGGATCCGGCCGTTTGGGAACCGCTCAAGGCGCACTGCGAGAAGCTCGGCGAGCGCTTCAAGTTCTTCCACGTCGCGCCCTTGGCCGGCTTCAAGGGCGGCGCCCTGAACTACCTGCTCCCGCACACCGCCAAGGACGCCGAGGTGATCGCGGTGATCGACTCGGACTACTGCGTCGACCGCAACTGGCTAAAACACATGGTGCCGCACTTCGCCGACCCGAAGATCGCCGTGGTGCAGTCGCCGCAGGACTACCGCGACCAGCACGAGAGCGCCTTCAAGAAGCTGTGCTACAGCGAGTACAAGGGCTTCTTCCATATCGGCATGGTCACCCGCAACGACCGTGACGCGATCATCCAGCACGGCACCATGACCATGACCAGGCGCAGCGTGCTCGAGGAGCTCGGCTGGGCCGAGTGGTGCATCTGCGAGGACGCCGAGCTGGGCCTGCGGGTGTTCGAGAAAGGCCTGTCGGCGGCCTACGCCCACAACAGCTACGGCAAGGGCCTGATGCCCGACACCTTCATCGACTTCAAGAAGCAACGCTTCCGCTGGGCCTACGGCGCCATCCAGATCATCAAGCACCACGCCGGCGCCCTGCTGCGCGGCAAGGGCAGCGAGCTGACCCGTGGCCAGCGCTACCACTTCCTGGCCGGCTGGCTGCCATGGATCGCCGATGGCATGAACATCTTCTTCACCGTCGGCGCCCTGCTGTGGTCGGCGGCGATGATCATCGTGCCGCATCGGGTCGACCCGCCGCTGATGATGTTCGCCATTCCGCCGCTGGCGCTGTTCTTCTTCAAGGTCGGCAAGATCCTGTTCCTCTATCGCCGCGCGGTGGGGGTCGACCTGAAGGACGCCTTCGCCGCAGCCCTGGCGGGGCTGGCGCTGTCGCACACCATCGCCAAGGCGGTGCTGTACGGTTTCTTCACCAGCAGCATGCCGTTCTTCCGCACGCCGAAGAATGCCGACAGCCATGGTCTGCTGGTGGCGATTGCCGAGGCCCGCGAAGAGCTGTTCATCATGCTGATGCTGTGGGGCGCGGCGCTGGGGATCTACCTGGTGCAGGGGCTGCCGAGTTCGGACATGCGCTTCTGGGTGGCGATGCTGCTGGTACAGTCGTTGCCGTACCTGGCGGCATTGGTGATGGCGCTGCTGTCGTCGTTGCCCAAGCCTGCGCAGAAGGCTGCCGAGGCGCAGCAGGCTTGAGATCGCCGGGGGCGCTTTGCGCCCCAATCGCCGGCAAGCCGGCTCCCACAGCCGCAAGGGCTGCGCGGTACCTGTGGGAGCCGGCTTGCCGGCGATTGGGCCGTGCCGACAACCTGTGTTTGATATAAGATAACGCCCCTCAGATTTCCCGCCCTGCCTTGCCCCCGGAGTCTTGCAATGACGGCCCCAGCCGAGCTTTCGCCTACCCTGCAACTGGCCTGCGACCTGATCCGCCGCCCGTCGGTCACCCCGGTCGATGCCGACTGCCAGACCCAGATGATGAACCGCCTGGGCGCCGTCGGCTTCCAGCTCGAGCCGATGCGCATCGAAGACGTCGACAACTTCTGGGCCAGCCATGGCACCCAGGACGGCCCGGTACTGTGCTTCGCCGGCCACACCGACGTGGTGCCCACCGGCCCGGTGCAGCAGTGGCAGCACGAACCGTTCGAGGCGCTGATCGATGCCGACGGCATGCTCTGCGGCCGCGGCGCTGCAGACATGAAGGGCAGCCTGGCGTCGATGGTGGTGGCCAGCGAACGCTTCGTCCACGACTACCCGAACCATCGTGGCAAGGTCGCCTTCCTGATCACCAGCGACGAGGAAGGCCCGGCGCACCATGGCACCAAGGCCGTGGTCGAGCGCCTAAAGGCGCGCAACGAGCGCCTGGACTGGTGCATCGTCGGCGAACCGTCCAGCACCACTCTGCTCGGCGACGTGGTCAAGAACGGCCGTCGCGGCTCGCTCGGCGCCAAGCTCACCGTGCGTGGCAAGCAAGGCCACGTCGCCTACCCGCACCTGGCGCGTAACCCGATCCACCTGGCCGCGCCGGCCCTGGCCGAGCTGGCCGCCGAGCACTGGGACGAAGGCAATGCGTTCTTCCCCCCGACCAGCTTCCAGATCTCCAACCTCAACTCTGGCACTGGCGCCACCAACGTGGTCCCTGGCGAACTGACGGCGCTGTTCAACTTCCGCTTCTCCACCGAATCGACGGTCGAGGGCCTGCAGCAACGCGTCGCAACGATCCTCGACAAGCACCAGCTGGAATGGAGCATCGACTGGGCGCTGTCGGGCCTGCCGTTCCTCACCGAGCCGGGCGAGTTGCTCGATGCGGTGTCGTCGAGCATCAAGGCGGTCACTGGCCGCGAGACCCGACCATCGACCAGTGGTGGCACCTCCGATGGCCGCTTCATCGCCACCATGGGCACCCAAGTGGTCGAACTCGGCCCGGTCAACGCCACCATCCACCAGGTGGACGAGCGCATCCTGGCCAGCGATCTCGAACTGCTGACCGAGATCTACTACCAGACCCTGGTGCGGTTGCTCGCCTGATGCTCGCCTGCCCTCTCTGCCAGGCGCCCCTGGCGCGGCTCGACAATGGCGTGGCCTGCCCCGCCGGCCACCGCTTCGACCGCGCCCGCCAGGGCTATCTGAACCTGCTGCCGGTGCAGCACAAGAACAGCCGCGACCCGGGCGACAACCAGGCCATGGTCGAAGCCCGTCGCGACTTCCTCGACGCCGGGCATTACGCCCCGGTGGCACGCCGCCTGGCGGAACTGGCGGCGGAGCGCCAGCCGCAGGCCTGGCTGGACATCGGTTGTGGCGAAGGCTACTACACCGCGCAGATTGCCCAAGCGCTGCCGGCGGCCGACGGTTACGCCCTGGACATCTCCCGCGAAGCGGTCAAGCGTGCCTGCCGCCGTGTACCCGAGGTGACCTGGATGGTGGCCAGCATGGCCCGCGTGCCCATGGCCGATGCCAGCTGCGGCTTCATCGCCAGCGTGTTCAGCCCGCTCGACTGGCAGGAGGCCAGGCGCCTGCTCGCCCCGGGCGGCGGCCTGATGCGGGTCGGCCCGACCAGCGGCCACCTGATGGAGCTGCGCGAGGTGCTCTACGATGAAGTGCGCCCGTACGCCGACGACAAGCACCTGGCCCTGGTCCCTGAAGGCATGGTCCACGCCCACGGCGAGATCCTCGAGTTCCGCCTGAGCCTGGTCGAGGCCAAGGCCCGCGCCGACCTGCTGGCGATGACCCCACACGGCTGGCGGGCCAGCGCCGAGAAGCGCGCACAAGTGATCGACCAGCCCGAACCCTTCGTGGTCACCGTTTCCATGCGTTATGACTATTTCGTGCGCCAAGACTGAGCACACTGGAGCCTCCCATGCGTCAACCCGATATCGAGATCTACCTCAAGGACGCCGAGGTCGATCACAAGCAGATCGCCGACTGGCTGGCCCAGGCCCTGGGCCCGTGCAGCGAATGGAAGCAGAAAGGCCAGACCTATAAATGCACGGCCGGTAACATCCCAGTCACCTGGTTACCGAAAGCTGTGGGGAAATGGAACAGCCTGTACCTGGAAAGCGACCAGACACCCTGGGCCGACGACATCGCCTGCGCCCGTGCGGCATTCGCCGCGCTCAACGTCGAAGTGCGTTGCGCGCCAGGTAGCTGGGCGGAAGAAGACGGGGAAGAAGATGCCGATCGCTGGATCCGCATCAGCGCCGACGGTGAAGAGGAAATCACCTGGCGTACCAGCTGAGGCCGTTCGCATCAGGCTGCAAGTTCCACGGACAACTTGCAGCTTGAGCGTGCAGCCGGAAGGCTCAGAGCCCGACTACATCCTCTGCCTGCAGGCCTTTCTGGCCCTGCACCAGTGCGTACTCCACCTGCTGCCCCTCGACCAGGGTGCGATGCCCCTCACCGCGGATAGCCCGATAGTGGACGAACACATCCGCACCACCGTCGCGCTGAATGAAGCCATAACCCTTGGCATCGTTGAACCACTTCACATTCCCAGTCTCACGAGACGACATCTGAACTACTCCGGATTTTTATTTTGAAGATCGCCTTGCTGGCACAGGCTCACCGCCCGCGCCGACGCAGCTTGCGCGAATATCCTGCAAGCGGCAGGCCGAGTATATGACAGGGAACAAAAAAAATTCATGACAGGGTCATTTTTGGCGGAATTTTGCTGAACTTACGCAGATACGGCAGACTAACGCGCTGAAAAAACACTGCAACTTCCACCCAGGGCACACCCCATGACCCGTTCTCCCCTGCGCCGCCTCATCTTCGGCGCCCTGCGTCGCGTTCTCTACCTGTGGGTGCGCTCCGAAACCATCAACCAGTCCTCGCTGACGCTCAAGCTCGACCGCAGCCGGCCGGTGTTCTATGCCCTCTCCTCGCCGTCGCTCACCGACCTGGCCGTGGTCGACCACGAATGCACCAAAGCAGGGCTGCCACGCCCGGTGCTGCCGGTCACCGTCGGGCCCTTGCAGGAGCCGGCGGCGTTCTTCTACCTGACCCCCGATCCGGACTGGCTCGGTCGCCAGGACAAACGCGGCGCGCCACCGACGCTCGAGCGCCTGGTCGCGGCGATCAACCAACATGCCGAGGAAGACGCGCAGATCATTCCGGTCAGCGTGTTCTGGGGCCAGACCCCGGCCAGCGAGTCGAGCCCATGGAAGCTGCTGTTCGCCGACAGCTGGGCGGTCACCGGCCGTCTGCGCCGGTTGCTCAGCGTGCTGATCCTCGGACGCAAGACCCGGGTGCAGTTCTCCGCGCCGATCCACCTGCGCGAGCTGGTGCAGCACAACAAGGGCCACGAGCGCACCGTGCGCATGGCCCAGCGCATGATGCGCGTGCATTTTCGCAACCTGAAGACCGCGGTCATCGGGCCGGACATCTCGCACCGTCGCAACCTGGTCAAAGGGCTGGTGCATGACCCTCTGGTGCGCCAGGCCATCAGCGACGAGGCCGACCGCGAGAAGATCCCCTACGCCAAGGCCGAGGCCAAGGCGCTGCACTATGGCAACGAGATCGCCTCGGACTACACCTACACCGCGATCCGCTTCCTCGAAGTGGTGCTGAGCTGGTTCTGGAACAAGATTTACGACGGCATCAAGGTCAACCACATCGAGCAGGTGCAGGGCATCGCCCCCGGCCACGAGGTGATCTATGTGCCCTGCCACCGCAGCCACATCGACTACCTGCTGCTGTCCTACCTGCTGTTCCGCAACGGCCTGACGCCACCGCACATCGCCGCCGGCATCAACCTCAACATGCCGGTGATCGGTGGCCTGCTGCGCCGCGGTGGGGCGTTCTTCATGCGCCGCACCTTCAAGGGCAACCCGCTGTACACCGCCGTGTTCAACGAATACCTGCACACCCTGTTCACCAAGGGCTTCCCGGTTGAGTACTTCGTCGAAGGCGGGCGCTCGCGCACCGGGCGCATGCTGCAGCCGCGCACCGGCATGCTGGCGATCACCCTGCGCAGCTTCCTGCGCTCCTCGCGCACGCCGATCGTCTTCGTGCCGGTGTACATCGGCTACGAGCGGGTACTCGAAGGCCGCACCTACTTGGGCGAGCTACGGGGAGCGAGCAAGAAGAAGGAGTCGATCTTCGACATCTTCAAGGTCATCGGCGCCCTCAAGCAGCGTTTCGGCCAGGTGTACGTCAACTTTGGCGAGCCGATTCGCCTGAACAGCTTCCTCGACCAACAGCAACCCGGCTGGCGTGAACAGGCGCTGGCCCCGCAGTTCCGTCCGGACTGGCTCAACGAGACCACCACCCGCCTGGGCGAGACGGTCGCCCGCCACCTCAACGAGGCCGCGGCGATCAACCCGGTCAACCTGGTGGCCCTGGCTCTGCTGTCGACCAGCCGCCTGGCGCTGGACGAACGTGCCCTTACCCGCGTGCTCGATCTGTACCTGGCCCTGATGCGCCAAGTGCCGTACTCACCGCACACCACCCTACCCGAAGGTGATGGCAAGGCACTCATCGACCACGTCCTGGGCATGGACCTGCTGGCCGAGCAGAAGGACGCGCTGGGCCGCATCCTCTACCTGGACGAAGCCAACGCGGTACTGATGACCTACTACCGCAACAACGTGCTGCACATCTTCGCCTTGCCGGGGCTGCTGGCGAGCTTCTTCCTCAGCAGCTCGCGCATGAGCCGCGAACTGTTGGGCCAGTACGTGCGGGCGCTGTATCCGTACCTGCAGGCCGAACTGTTCCTGCGCTGGACGCCCGAGCAACTGGACGAGGTGATCGACCAATGGCTGGCGGCACTGGTCGAACAAGGGCTGCTGCGCAAGGAGCAGGACATCTACATGCGTCCGGCCCCCAGCTCGCGGCAGTTCGTGCTGCTGACGCTGCTGGCCCGCACCATCACCCAGACCCTGCAGCGCTTCTACATGGCCACATCGCTGCTGCTCAACAGCGGCCAGCACACGCTGAATGCCGAGGAACTGGAAGAGCTGTGCGTGATGATGGCCCAGCGCCTGTCTATCCTGCACGGCCTGAATGCGCCTGAGTTCTTCGACAAGACCCTGTTCCGCCACTTCATCCAGACGCTGGTGCGCGAAGGCGTGTTGCGACCGGACGCCAGCGGCAAGCTGGGCTACCACGACAAGCTCGCCGAATTGGCCGAAGGTGTGGCCAAGCGCGTGCTGTCGGCGGAGCTGCGCCTATCGATCCGTCAGGTGGCGCTGCATCGGGAAGATACAGCGGAGACTGGACTCGCTGAGTGAAGCGTTGGAGTGGGCTTGCCCCGCGCTGACGATTGCCTGGCTGACAGCCTCTCAGGGCAAGCCCACACCCACAAAATCCGCTAAAGTCCCTGAGGCTGGCCACAAGCCAGCCTCACGTACATCGGAGACCCCATGAAAAAGTTCTTGATGCTGTGTTGCGCCACCCTGCTCGCAGCCTGCTCCAGCAACACGTCATCGCCCCAAGCCAGCCTGGAGGGCGAAGTCTTCTACCTGCAGCGCATGGCCCTGCCACCGGCCGCAACGTTCAGTGTCGAACTGCAGGACGTATCGCTGATGGATGCCCCAGCCGTGACCCTGGCCCGCCAGGCTGGCCCGGTCAAAGGCAACGTGCCGCTGCCGTTCCACCTCGACTACGACCCGACCCAGATCAAGCCCGGCCACCGCTATGCACTCAGCGCGCGCATCGAACTGAACGGCAAGCTGCTGTTCATCAACACCGAACACCACGGCGTCCTGCTCGACGGTAGCGACCCGCAGCCGTTGCGCATCAAGGTCGACCCGGTACGCTGAACCCGCTCCATTCTGCCCATAAGGAAATCCCCATGCTCCGCACCTCCCTGCGCTTCACCACCCTGTGCGCCGGCCTGCTGCTGTCGGCCAGTGCCCTGGCCCTGTCGCTTGGCGACCTGTCCCAGAGCGACGCCTCCGGCGGCCTGAAGGACGCCCTCACCCAAGGCGCGCAGATCGCCGTCAAGCAACTGAGCACCCCAGGCGGCTTCAGCAACAACCCGGACGTGCGTATCGAGCTGCCGGGCAACCTCGGCAAAGCGGCCAAGGCCATGAAGATGTTAGGTAAGGGCGACCAGGTCGATGCCCTGGAAACCAGCATGAACAAGGCCGCCGAGGCTGCCGTGCCGCAAGCCCAGGCGATCCTGGTGGACGCGGTGAAGAAGATGACCGTGAGCGATGCCAAAGGCATCCTCAGCGGCGGCCAGGACTCGGCCACCCAGTACCTGAACAAGAGCAGCCGCGAGCAGATCCGCGCCAAGTTCCTGCCGATCGTCAAGCAAGCCACCGACAAGGTCGGCCTGGCCCAGCAATACAACAGCTTCGCCGGCCAGGCCAAGGGCTTGGGCCTGATCAAGGACGACGCCAATATCGAGAACTATGTGACCGAGAAGGCGCTGGACGGCTTGTTCGAAATGATCGGCAAGCAGGAAGAGAGCATTCGCCAGAACCCGGCCGGTGCGGCTACCAGCCTGGCCAAGAAGGTCTTTGGCGCGCTGTGATGTTGAGCTGAAAACCAGTGGGGCTGCTGTGCAGCCCTATCGCTGGCAAGCCAGCTCCCACAGGTACCGCGCAATCGTGTGGGAGCCGGCTTGCCGGCGATAGGAGGGCAAAGCCCTCCCGCTCGTTCCTCAGTTTTTCTTGACCCTGAACCACGCCGCATACAGCGCCGGCAGGAACAGCAGGGTCAGCACCGTGGCGACGATCAAGCCGCCCATGATGGCCACCGCCATCGGCCCGTAGAACACGCTGCGGGACAACGGAATCATCGCCAGCACCGCCGCCAGCGCGGTCAGCACGATCGGCCGGAAACGCCGCACCGTGGCCTCGATGATCGCCTGCCAACGCTCCATCCCCGCGGCGATGTCCTGTTCGATCTGATCCACCAGAATCACCGAGTTGCGCATGATCATGCCGGCCAGGGCGATGGTGCCGAGCATGGCGACGAACCCGAACGGCTGGCGGAATACCAGCAGGAACAGGGTCACGCCGATCAGCCCGAGGGGCGCGGTGAGAAACACCATGAACATCCGCGAGAAACTGCGCAGCTGGATCATCAGCAGGCTCAGCACCACCACGATGAACAGCGGCATGCCGGCGTTCACCGAACGCTGGCCACGCTCGGAATCCTCCACCGTGCCCCCCACCTCCAGCAGGTAGCCATCTGGCAGCTCGTCCTTGATCTGCGCCAGCGTCGGCTGGATCTGCTTGACCAGGGTCGCCGGCTGCTCCTTGTCGTAGATGTCGGCGCGCACGGTGACCGTGGGCAGGCGGCCACGGTGCCAGATGATGCCTTCCTCGAAGCCGTACTCCAGGGTCGCCACCTGCGACAGGGCCACGCTCTGGCCGTTGTCGGTGGGCACCGCCAGGCTGCCCAGGTTGCCCAGCTCGCGTCGCTCCTCTGGCGTACCGCGCAGGAGAATCTCGATCAGCTCGTTGTCCTCGCGGTACTGGCTGACAGTGCTGCCGGTCAGCGAACTCTGCAAGAAACTCGACAAGTGCGCGGTACTCACCCCCAAGGCCCGGGCTCGATCCTGGTCGATGTCCAGGTACACCGCCTTGCTCGGCTCCTCCCAATCCAGGTGGACGTTGACCACATGGGGGTTTTCGCGCACCTTAGCCGCCACCTCGCGGGCCAGGGCGCGGACCTTCTCGATGTGCTCGCCGGTGACGCGGAACTGCACCGGATAGCCCACGGGCGGGCCGTTCTCAAGACGCGTGACCCGCGAGCGCAAGTCGGGGAACTGCTGGTCCAGGGTGCCGATCAGCCAGCTACGCAGACGCTCACGGTCCTCCAGCGACTTGGCCAGCACCACGAACTGGGCAAAGCTCGCCGCCGGCAGTTGCTGGTCCAGCGGCAGGTAGAAGCGTGGCGAGCCGGTGCCGACGTAGGCGACGTAGTTGGCGATACCATCCTGCTGCTTGAGCAAGGCCTCCAACTGCTTGACGCGCTCGGTCGTGTTGTTCAGCGAAGCGCCTTCGGCCAGTTTCAGGTCGACCATCAGCTCCGGACGCCCGGAGGCCGGGAAGAACTGCTGCGGCACGAAGCGGAACAACAGGATGCTGCCGACGAACGCGGCAATGGTCAGCACGATCACCGTCTTGCGCCGCCGCACACACCACTCCACCACGCGCCTGACGCGCTGATAGAACGGTGTGGCGTAAGGGTCGGGAGCACGCCCATCGGCGCCGTGGCGGGCGGCGTGGAGCTTGGCCAGGTCCGGCAGCAGACGCTCGCCCAGGTAGGGCACGAACACCACTGCGGCGACCCAGGAGGTCAGCAAGGCAATGGTCACCACCTGGAAGATCGAACGGGTGTATTCCCCAGTGCTCGAGGCCGCCGTGGCGATCGGCAGGAAGCCCGCCGCGGTGATCAGGGTACCGGTGAGCATCGGGAACGCCGTGCTGGTCCAAGCGTAGCTCGCCGCTTTGAGCCGGTCGTAGCCCTGCTCCATCTTGATCGCCATCATTTCCACCGCGATGATCGCGTCATCCACCAGCAGGCCCAGGGCCAGCACCAACGCCCCCAGCGAGATCTTGTGCAGGCCGATGCCGAAGTAGTGCATGGCAGCGAAGGTCATGGCCAGCACCAGCGGGATCGCCAGTGCCACCACCAGGCCAGTGCGCAGGCCCAGGGAGAAGAAGCTCACCAGCAGGACGATGGCCAGGGCCTCGACCAGCACCTGGACGAACTCGCCAACCCCGGCTTTCACCGCCGCCGGCTGGTCGGACACCTTGCGCAGTTCCATGCCTGCCGGCAGGCTCTGCGCCAGCCGGGCGAACTCGCCTTCCAAGGCCTTGCCGAGCACCAGGATGTCACCGCCGTCCTTCATCGACACCGCCAGCCCGATGGCGTCTTCACCCATGAAGCGCATACGCGGCGCGGGCGGATCGTTGAAGCCGCGTTGCACCTCGGCGACGTCGCCGATGCGGAAGGTGCGATCACCGATGCGGATAGGGAACTGGCGAATCTGCTCGACGCTGTCGAAGCGCCCACTGACCCTCAGTTGCAGGCGCTCACTGGGGGTTTCGAAGAAGCCCGCGGTACTTACCGCGTTCTGTTCGCGCAGCGCCTGCTGCACGGCGGCGAGCGGCACCCCAAGGGTGGCCAGCTTGACGTTGGACAGTTCGATCCAGATTTTCTCGTCCTGCAGGCCGATCAGTTCCACCTTGCCCACGTCCTTGACCCGCTGCAGCTGGATCTGGATACGGTCGGCGTAGTCCTTGAGCACGGCGTAGTCGAAGCCGGCGCCGGTCAGGGCGTAGATATTGCCGAAGGTGGTGCCGAACTCGTCGTTGAAGAACGCCCCCTGCGCTTCAGGCGGCAGGGTGTGCTTGATGTCCGCAACTTTCTTGCGGATCTGGTACCACAGCTCGGGGATGTCCGCCGAATGCATCGAGTCGCGGGCCATGAAGGTGACCTGGGACTCGCCGGGGCGAGAGAACGAGACGATCTTCTCGTACTCACCGGTCTCCATGAGTTTCTTCTCGATGCGCTCGGTGACCTGGCGCGACACCTCCTCGGCGGTCGCACCCGGCCACAAGGTACGGATGACCATAGCCTTGAAGGTGAACGGAGGATCCTCGCTCTGCCCCAGCTTGGTGTAGGACATGGCGCCGATCGCTGCCAGCAGGATCATCAAGAACAACACGATCTGGCGATTGCGCAGCGCCCAGGCGGAAAGGTTGAAACCCATCGGGACTTACTCCTTGGCCGCCAGGTTCACTTCGCGGTTGCTGCGGTCCACAGGCCGCACCTGTTGCCCCTCGCGCAGCACGTGGCCACCGGCGGCAACCACCCAGTCACCAGCCTGCAGACCTTCGAGAACCGGCACGCTGTCCGCGCCATAGGCACCGAGGCGCACGGTGGCGCGCTCCAGGCGGTTGTCCTTGCCAACCCGCCAGACATAGGCCTGCCCCGCTTCGGCGGTCACCGCCGACAGCGGCACCGCCAGCGGCGAGCGTTCGGCGTGGTCGATGAACACCCGCGCGCTCTGGCCCAATTCGGCCGGGGTGGCGTTGGAGGTAAAGGCGATGCGCGCGGCAAAGGTGCGCGAACGTGGGTCCGCTGCCGGGGAAAGCTCGCGGATCCGCCCTTCGAAACGCTGGTTCGGGTGCGACCACAGCTCCACGCTGACCGTCTGCCCGACGGCAAAGCGGGCGAACTGTTGCTCCGGCAGGCCGATGGCCACTTCGCGCTCACCATCGGCGGCAAGCGTGAACACGGTCTGCCCTGCCGCCACCACCTGGCCCACCTCGACCTGGCGCTTGGCGATCACGCCAGCCTGGGGGGCGCGCAACACGGCGTACTCGGCCTGGTTGCCCGCCACCTCGTACTCGGCCTTGGCCTGCTTCAGGCGGGCCATGCCGGCGCGGTAGAGGTTCTCGGCATTGTCGAACTGGGAATGGCTGACCATCTGCCGATCCAGCAGCTTCTGATAGCGGTCGCGCTCGGCACGCACCAGCGCCAGGTTGGCCTCGGCCGCCGCCAACTGGGCGCGGTTGGCCTCCAGTTGCAGGCGCACGTCCTGCGGGTCGAGTTCGGCCAGCGGCTGCTCGGCCTTGACCCGCTGCCCCTCCTCCACCAGGCGTTTGCTGACCTTGCCTCCGATACGGAACGCCAGTTCAGGCTCGAAACGCGCCCGCACCTCGCCCGGGTAACTGTCGGCGGATGCCCCGGCCGGCTGGGGTTGGACCACCAGTGCCGGACGCGGCGCGGCGGGTGGCGCGGCCTCCTGGCCGCAGGCGGTGAGCAGCAGCACGGCAACGGCCGGCAGGGCGAGGGACAACGCACGACGCAACATGATGAATGACCTTTGGCAGAGGGCGCATCGAATATTTATACTGGCGAGTATATTAAGTCAGCGAATCGGGTCGGGGAAGCAGGCGCTTCAGAGAAAATCGATATTTAGTGGTGCGACGTACGCTGCAGCCGACCGCCCCCGGACCCGGTAAGATGTGCCCCTTTCACAGAGAATGCGGTCCCTCATGTCCAACGACGCACCCATCGGCCCCGGTCGGCCCAAGGATCTGGCCAAGCGCGAGGCCATCCTCGAAGCCGCCAAGCACCTGTTCCTCAGCCTTGGCTATGCCAACACCAGCATGGATGCGGTCGCTGCGGCGGCAGGTGTTTCGAAGCTCACCGTCTACAGCCACTTCACCGACAAGCAGACGCTGTTCGGCGCGGCGGTCATGGCTACCTGTCAGAACCAGTTACCTGACCTGATGTTCGAGTACCCCGAAGGCGCGGCGGTGGAAGACGTGCTGCTGAACATTGCTCGTGGCTTCCAGGCTTTGATCAGCAGCGATGAGGCCGTCAAGCTGAGCCGCCTGATTTTTGCCCTGGGCAGCCAGGATCCTGGGTTTGGCCAGTACTTCTACGCGGCGGGGCCCAAGCGGGTGATGAGCGGGATGGAGGCGTTGCTGCGGTGTGTCGACCAGCGGGGGTTGTTGCGGATCGACAACCCGTTGCAGGCGGCGGAGCATTTCTTCTGCCTGGTGAAGGGGGCGCCGGATTATCGGTTGCTGCTGGGGTGCTCGCCGGCGCTGGAGGGGGATGAGGCTGAGGCGCATGTGCGGGAGGCTGTGGGGGTTTTTATTCGGGCGTTTCGGGGGTAAGGGTTCGGGTTCTGGGTCGCGTTCGGGGCGATTGTTTTGGTTTTTGTGAGCGTATTCGTAGAAGATGTCGACATTTAGTCACCCTTTCGCCTTTACGGCGACCTACTTTTGTCTTGACAAAAGTAGGCAAAACCGTTCGGCTCCGTTCATACGGCCCCTACGCTTCGCTCCGGGGTTCCCTCGCTCCGTTCTTGCTCCCGTGGGTACCGCGCTGAACGCCCCATCCTGGGGCGCAGCGCTCGACGGCCATCCATGGCCGTCGCCCCACTACGCAAGAACTCCACTCGGCCTCCTGAAGTCGCAACTTGTGTCGCCTGAACTATCGCGCACTTAGAAGCAAGATCAAGAGCAGATATTTTGGTTTATTAGTGGATAAAGTGTTGTTCTTCATTACACCATCGCCGGTCAAGCCCGCTCCCACGCTGAATGATAGTTAAACTATCGTGGGAGCGGGCTTGACCCGCGGTGGTGATCTAAAGTTCCCACAATGGCAACTAGCGACTAGCTGCGTTAGTGCAGGCGCCGCCCGTAACTTCGCGACTTCAGGAGGCCGAACGCAGGTCTTGCGGAGGGAGGTGACGGGCATGGATGCCCGTCAAGCGCTGCGCCCCAGGATGGGGCGTTCAGCGCGGTCCTCCCGGGAGCAAGGCCGGAGTGAGGGGACCCGGAGCGAAGCGGAGGGCCGGATGAATGGAGCGCAACGGCTTTGCTTACTTTGGCCAAGACCAAAGTAAGCCGCCGTAAGGGCGGAAAGGTGAATAAGCGTCGACATCGCAAATGAATGCGCATACAACTTCAAAACAACCAAAACCTCAAAAAAAGATCACCGCGCTTCCATATGCGCAATCATCAACTGCACACTCTCATTCCCCCGAAACTCATTCACATCCAACTTGTAAGCCAACTCCACCCACCGCACAGTAGGATTCGGCCAGACCTCCCGGTCAATCCCAAAGGCAATCCCATCCAACCGCACTGCCCCACACTCGCTCTTGAGCACCACTTTCAGATGCCGCTCCCCGACGACCCGCTGCTCGACCAGCTGGAACACCCCGTGGAACAACGGCTCGGGAAAGTGCTGCCCCCAAGGCCCGGCATTGCGCAACGCCCGCGCCAGGTCCAGGTGAAACTCCTCCACCGCCAACGTGCCATCCGACAACAACCGCCCAGTCAGGTCTTCCTCACGCAGCTGGCGCCGTACCTCGTCGTCGAACGCCTCGGCAAACGCGGGGAAATTCTCGGCCGGCAAGGACAGCCCTGCCGCCATGGCATGCCCACCGAACTTGCTGATCAAGCTCGGATGCCGCGCCGCAACGGCGTCCAGCGCATCACGGATATGGAACCCCGGCACCGAACGCGCCGAGCCCTTCAGCACCCCTTCGCCCGCATCGGCAAAGGCAATGGTCGGGCGGTGGTAACGCTCTTTCAGGCGCGAAGCGAGGATGCCGATCACCCCCTGGTGCCAGTCGGCGTCGAACAGGCACAAGCCATAAGGCATGGACTCGACCGGCAGATCCTTGAGCTGGGCCAGAGCCTCGCGCTGCATGCCCTGCTCGATGGACTTGCGGTCCTGGTTCAGGCCATCCAGCTGCTGGGCCATGTCCAGCGCCAGCGCCGCGTCTTCGCACAACAGGCATTCGATGCCCAGGCTCATGTCGTCCAGGCGCCCGGCGGCATTGAGTCGAGGGCCGAGGATGAAACCAAGGTCAGTGGAGGTGATGCGCTTGTGGTCGCGCCGCGCCACTTCGAGGATGGCCTTGAGCCCCGGGCGGGCGCGGCCGGCGCGGATCCGCTCCAGCCCCTGATGCACCAGGATGCGGTTGTTGGCATCCAGCGGCACCACGTCAGCGACGCTGCCCAGCGCCACCAGGTCAAGCAACTCGCCGATGTTCGGCTGCGCCTGCGTTTCGTAGCGCCCCAGACTGCGCAACCGCGCACGCAGGGCCATCAGCACGTAGAAGATCACGCCGACACCGGCCAGTGACTTGCTCGGGAACGCGCAACCGGGCTGGTTGGGATTGACGATGGCGTCGGCGGCCGGCAGTTGCTCGCCCGGCAGGTGATGGTCGGTGACCAGCACCTTGAGCCCGGCGGCCTTGGCCGCGGCCACGCCATCGACGCTGGAGATACCGTTGTCCACGGTGATCAGCAATTGCGGCTGGCGCTCGAGCGCGACCGCGACGATCTCCGGGGTCAGGCCATAGCCATACTCGAAGCGGTTGGGCACCAGGTAGTCGACATGGGCCGCGCCCAGCAAGCGCAAGCCCAGCACGCCGACCGTGCTGGCAGTGGCACCGTCGGCATCGAAATCGCCGACGATGAGAATGCGCTGGCGCTGATCGAGCGCCTCGACCAGCAGCTCCACCGCCGCGTCGATACCCTTGAGTTGCTGGTAAGGCAGCAGACGCGCCAGGCTCTTGTCCAGCTCGACCTCGGACGCTACGCCACGGGCGGCATACAGACGGGTCAGCAAGGGTGGCAGGTTGCCCAGCAAAGGCAGGGGCGACGGCAGGGGACGTGGTTCGATACGCATGGGGTCTTCGCAATTCCGCTTTGTTTCAGGTCAGCCGCGCTCGCCAAGCAGCCATTGCAACTGCACTTCGTGCTGGCCACGGTCGTCGGTGACGAACACCGTGCCTTCGCTGATCATCACGTCCCACTTGATGGTACGCGGCATGTCGGTGGCGAGGGTTTCCAGCACTTCCTGCGGCACGGCGGCAATGCTCAGGTTCTTCAGGCCCTTGACCGCGCCGAGCACCTTGGTCTCCCACACACGGAGGCTGCCGTAGGCCAGCAGGCTGGTGCGCTCGGTACGCCGCGAGCACCAGGTCAGGCGGTCGGCGTCGGGCTGGCCGACTTCGATCCAGTGCAGGATGCGATCGTCCAGGCTTTTTTCCCACAGGGCCGCCTCATCGACGTCCGACAGGCCACGGCCGAAGGACAGTTGCTCGTTGTACCAGAGGGCATAGCCCAGCAGGCGCACGGCCATGCGCTCTTCGGTTTCCGAAGGGTGGCGGGCGATGGTCTGGCGGACGTTCTCGTACACGCCGCGGTCGAGGTCGGTCAGATTCAGTTCGAACTTGTAGGTGGTGGACGGCTGGGCCATGGGCAATAGGCTTCTTGCGAGAGAAAGTCGCACAGTCTAACTGATCCCAGGCGCCGGCGTCGGATCAGACAACGTCGATATACCTGCCGCCGCCGAGCTGTGATACAACCTGCGCTCACGCCCAGCCGCCACGGATGCCCCATGACAACGCCCAGCAAACCCCTCGCAGGCTTGAAAGTCATCGAGCTCGGTACCTTGATCGCCGGCCCGTTCGCCTCGCGGATCTGTGCCGAGTTCGGTGCCGAGGTGATCAAGGTCGAATCGCCCGATGGCGGCGATCCGCTGCGCAAATGGCGCAAGCTGTACGAGGGCACGTCACTGTGGTGGTTCGTCCAAGCGCGCAACAAGCAGTCCCTGACCCTCAACCTCAAGCATCCAGAAGGCCGCGAGGTGCTCAAGCGCCTGCTGGCCGAGGCCGACATCCTGATCGAGAACTTCCGCCCCGGCGTGCTGGAGAAGCTCGGCTTGGGCTGGGATGTGCTGCACGCCCTCAACCCGCGCCTGGTGATGGTGCGCCTGTCGGGCTTCGGCCAGACCGGGCCGATGAAGGACCAGCCGGGCTTCGGCGCGGTTGGCGAATCCATGGGCGGGCTGCGCTACATCACCGGCTTCGAGGATCGCCCACCAGTGCGCACGGGGATTTCCATCGGCGACTCGATTGCCGCCCTGTGGGGCGTGATCGGCGCGCTGATGGCCCTACGTCATCGCGAAGTCAACGGTGGCGACGGCCAAGTGGTGGATGTGGCGCTGTACGAAGCGATCTTCGCCATGATGGAAAGCATGGTGCCGGAATTCGACGTGTTCGGTTTCATCCGCGAGCGCACCGGCAACATCATGCCGGGCATCACCCCCTCATGCATCCACACCACCGCCGATGGCCGGCACGTACAGATCGGCGCCAATGGCGATGCGATCTTCAAGCGCTTCATGCAGGCCATCGGCCGTGACGACCTGGCCAATGATGCCGCCCTGGCGACCAATGATGGCCGCGACGCCCGCCGCGACGAGCTGTACGGCGTCATCGACCGCTGGGCCAACGGCCTGCCGCTGGACAAAGTGATGCAGGCGCTCAACGACGCCGAGGTGCCCGCCAGCCGGATCTACTCCGCCGAGGACATGCTGGGCGATCCGCAATTCCTCGCCCGCGAGATGTTCCTCCAGGCCCGCCTGCCGGATGGCAAGCCGTTCAAGATGCCGGGCATCGTACCCAAGCTGTCCGACACCCCCGGCTCCGCCGAATGGGTAGGGCCGGCCTTGGGCGAGCACACGGCCCCGCTACTGGCCAGCCTGGGCTACGACGCAGCCGCCATTGCCCGCCTACGCGCGGCCGGTACGGTTTGATCCGCGGCCCATGCGCATCCGCCACCTGCCCCTGCTGCTCTGCCTGCTGCTCACCGCGCTCGCGGCACAATCGGCCGAGGCCCGGGAGCGCCTGCTGTGGCTGGTCCGCGACCTGCCACCGTTCACCATCTTCGAAGGGCCGGCCAAAGGCCAGGGCGTGATCGACCAACTGTTGCCCATGCTGATCGCGCAGATGCCCGAGTACGACCACCAGATCGTCCGGGTCAATCGCGCCCGAGGCCTCCAAATGCTCCAGGAGGCCAGTTTCACCTGCGACCCGACCCTGCTCTGGACGCCCGAACGCGCCAGGTACGTGCATTTTTCCCAGCCATCGCTGGGGGTACTGAGCAGTGGCCTGGTGGTGCGCAAGCACGACCAGGCGCTGTTGGAGCCGTATCTGGACGGGCAACAGGTGGATCTTCAGCGGTTGCTGGCCCAGACCCAGCTCAAGCTGGGCATCGTCGCAGAGCGCAGCTACAGCGTGCAGGTCGATGATGTCCTGAAGCAGTTGCCTGACAGCGCCTTCAGCCGCCACTACGGCAACGATGCCACCGCCAGCCTGCTGCAAATGCAGCAATTGGGGCGCCTGCAACTGGTGCTCGGCTACTGGCCAGAAGTGCGCTACCTGATCCAGCAGCAGAATGGCTCACTGGACGATTACCGCTTCTATCCCATCCGTGGGGTCAACCGCTACCAGTTCCTCCATGTGGGCTGCTCGGACACCGCCCTGGGGCGCGAGGCGATCGCGCATATCGACCAACTGCTGCCGATGCTGCGCCGCGATACCTTGCCAGGCCTGTATGCCCGCTGGCTGGATCCGGAGCTGCAGGAGGATTATCTGGGCCAGGCCCGGCACTTCTTCGAGCAGGGCGAAGCGCCAGCGCGCTGAACCGACCCGTACAGATCAGCGACGGTGCCTCCAAGGACGCAGGTAAGTTCAAGGCAAAAAGAAACCCCGGCCGCTGGGGAAGACGACCGGGGTCAAGCGAAAGTCCTTGGGACTTCCAGTGACAGCCTGGATGGCACCGGAGCAAAGCACCGTCAGGCTGCCCTTGCTGAGTCTGACGGGCCGGTCAGGCAAAGGTTCCCTGCATTTGCTTCTGATGCTGCAAGGCGGCGATCACACAGGGTTGCAGGCGACCTTCGGCAATTTGCAAGTCACGGTGCAGGCCATCGACCAGATCGATTAGCAACTGCAGCTCCACCAGCTCTCGTTCACAGACCATACGCCGCAAAATCGGCAAACCCTGTTCATCATGAACACTCAGGTGACGGCGGCCACGGTTATCGGTCGGTCCAAGCTCGGCCTGGTAAGGGGTCAGGGCATCGTTGAGCAGTCTGCAGATTCTTTCCATCCGGATCACTCGCTGGCTAGGGTAAGGAAACTGACCATCGGGGCCGACGGAAAGTTCGCCCTGGCCCACCATCACGAGCATGCGCGGCGAACATGACAGTTTCGATGCGTCCCTACGACATCAGACGACCCAATGCCTGCTCCAGACTCACCATCGACATTGGCCAGGACAACTCCGCCAAGACGTTCAAGCCATGCTTGCGGGCTTCGAGTGCCAGGTCGAGGCCTCCCGCATCGACACAGCCGACGAACAGCAACCCACCCGCGCAGGAGGCCTGCACCAAGTACTTGAACAGACGTCGGGCATGCCGCCTTGGCATGCCTTGGTCGAGCACCAGCACATCCACAGGCTGCTGCCCCTGGGCCAAGCGGGCCGTGGCCGCCGGCACATCGTCGGTGAGCCGGACGTTGTACACCCCTTGGGCATTGAAGGCCTGATGCAACAGCATCTGATGATAAGGCCGAGCCTGGTGGATAAGAACATTGAGCTGATGCATGAGCCCCCCCTGGTGCGGTGTGCGTTGTCGAATAGAGCCACCACTTTAGTAGGGAGATGCATCGAACCCCATGGGAAAAGTCTGAAAGACCAAAACCCGTGTTGTATGCATAAAAAAGCCCGTCTAGGACGGGCTTTTCTGACACACCGAGTTCGACTTACAGCGGCTTGCCGCGATTGCCATGCTGGCTGACAAAGGCCTGCACGGCCTTCAGATCGTTGGCCAGCACGGTGCAGCGCTCGTCACGGCTGAACAGGTCACTCAGGTGCGCCGGCAGCTCCAGGGCCTTGGCGACACCGGCCTTCTCCACCGCCTCAGGGAACTTGACCGGGTGCGCGGTGCCCAGCACTACCATCGGCGTATCCAGGCTGCGGCGACACTCACGGGCAGCCTTGACGCCGATCGCGGTGTGCGGGTCGAGGACTTCACCGGTGGCCTTGAACACCTCGGCGATGGTCTCGCAGGTCTGCTCATCGGTGACGGCCAGCGAATCGAACAGCTTGCGCGCTTCGGTCCAGCGGTCCTGCTCGACGCTGAAGCCACCACCTTGCTTGAAGGTGTCCATCAGCTGGGCAACCGCGGCGCCGTTGCGGCCGTGCAGGTCGAACAGCAGGCGCTCGAAGTTGGACGAGACCATGATGTCCATCGACGGCGACAGGGTCGGGTGCAGGGCATCCTTGACGTACTGGTTGCCGCTCATGAAGCGGTGCAGGATGTCGTTGCGGTTGGTCGCCACCACCAGCTGGCTGATCGGCAGGCCCATGTTGCGCGCCAGGTAACCGGCGAAGATGTCGCCGAAGTTGCCGGTCGGCACCGAGAACGCCACCGAACGCGCCGGGCCGCCGAGCTGCAGCGCGGCGTGGAAGTAGTAGACGATCTGGGCCATGATCCGCGCCCAGTTGATCGAGTTGACCGCCACCAGGCGGGTGCCCTTGAGGAAGGACTGGTCGGCGAAGCTGGCCTTGACCATCTCCTGGCAGTCGTCGAAGTTGCCTTCGATGGCGATGTTGTGGATGTTGTCGCCGAGGATGGTGGTCATCTGCCGGCGCTGCACTTCCGACACGCGCTGGTGCGGGTGCAGGATGAAAATGTCGACGTTGTCGCAACGACGGCAGCCTTCGATGGCGGCCGAGCCGGTGTCACCGCTGGTGGCACCGACGATCACCACGCGCTCGCCGCGCTTGACCAGCACGTGGTCGAGCAGACGGCCGAGCAGTTGCAGGGCGAAGTCCTTGAAGGCCAGGGTCGGGCCGTGGAACAGCTCCATCACCCACTCGTTGCCGTCGAGCTGGCGCAGCGGAGCGACCGCGGCGTGGGCGAAGTTACCGTAGGTCTCTTCGAGGATTTTCTTGAAGTCGGCGTCGGCGATGCTGCCCTCGACAAACGGGCGCATCACCCGGAAGGCCAGCTCGTGATACGGCAGGCCAGCCCAGGAGGCGATCTCTTCCTGGGTGAAGCGTGGCAGGTTCTCGGGAACGTACAGGCCGCCGTCGCTGGCCAGACCAGCCAGCAGGACGTCTTCGAAGTTCAGGGCCGGAGCCTGGCCGCGGGTACTGATATAGCGCATGGGTGCAAACCTTCGATGCTGGGCGCGGGCCGTCGTCGCGGCCCGCCGCCGGAATTAATTGAGCTGTTCGACGCGGATGCGCACGACCTTGCCGACCACGTCCTGGAGCGCTTCCAGGGCGACGATGGCGTCGTCGATGCGCTGCTCGACCACACGGTGGGTCAGCAGAATCATCGGTACCAGGCCGTCCTGTTCCTCGGCTTCCTTCTGCATGATCGACTCGATGTTGATACCGCGCTCCGAAAGAATGCTGGCGACCTGGGCCAGCACGCCCGGGTGGTCCTTGGCCTGGATGCGCAGGTAGTAGGCGCTTTCGCAGGCTTCGATCGGCAGGATCGGGTGGGCCGACAGTGCATCCGGCTGGAAGGCCAGGTGCGGTACACGGTTCTCCGGGTCGGAGGTCATGGCGCGAACCACGTCGACCAGGTCGGCGACCACCGACGAGGCGGTCGGCTCCATGCCGGCACCGGCGCCGTAGTACAAGGTGGAACCGGCGGCGTCGCCATTGACCATCACCGCGTTCATCACGCCATTGACGTTGGCGATCAGGCGATCGTTGGGGATCAGCGTCGGATGCACACGCAGCTCGATGCCGTCGGCGGTGCGACGGGCCACGCCCAGGTGCTTGATGCGGTAGCCCAGGGCCTCGGCGTAGTTCACGTCGGCGGTGGTCAGCTGGGTGATGCCCTCGGTGTAGGCCTTGTCGAACTGCAGCGGGATACCGAAGGCGATGGAAGCCAGGATGGTCAGCTTGTGCGCGGCGTCGATGCCTTCGACGTCGAAGGTCGGATCGGCCTCGGCGTAGCCCAGCGCCTGCGCTTCGGCCAGCACATCGGGGAAGGCACGGCCCTTGTCGCGCATTTCGGTGAGGATGAAGTTGCCGGTGCCGTTGATGATCCCGGCCAGCCAGTTGATGCGGTTTGCCGACAGGCCCTCGCGGATCGCCTTGATCACCGGGATGCCACCGGCCACGGCAGCTTCGAAGGCGACGATGACGCCCTTCTCGCGAGCCTTGGCGAAGATCTCGTTGCCATGCACGGCGATCAGCGCCTTGTTGGCGGTGACCACATGCTTGCCGTTTTCAATGGCCTTGAGCACCAGGTCGCGGGCGATGGTGTAGCCGCCGATCAGCTCGATGACGATATCGATCTCAGGGTTGCTCGCGACTTCGAACACATCAGCGGTAATGGGGGTACCGGTAATCTGGCAGTTCGGGTTCTGCGAGCGCATGGCAATCTGTGCCACTTCAATACCGCGCCCGGCACGGCGGGCGATCTCCTCGGCGTTGCGCTGAAGTACATTGAAGGTTCCGCCACCGACGGTCCCCAACCCACAGATGCCTACTTTGACCGGTTTCACTGTGAACTCCCCATAGAACGGCCGGCACCTGCGCCGACCGTGAAACATGCCGTCACCCCATGACGACGGCGTACTGAATTGGTTACTTGCTCTCGGCCAGGGCCAGTTTGGCCACTTGCGGCGCCGGCTGGTAGCCCGGAATCACCTGGCCATTCTGTAGAACGATTGCCGGCGTGCCATTTACACCAATCGACTGGCCCAGCTGGAACTGCTTGCTGACCGGGTTGGCGCACTTGGCAGCCTTGATTTCCTTGCCATCGACCATCTTGTCCAGCGCCGCGCGGCGATCACTGGAGCACCAGACCGCCTGCAACTGCTCGTCGCCCGGCGAACCCAGGCCCTGGCGCGGGAAGGCGACATAGCGCACTTCGATACCGCGGCGGTTGAGCTCCGGCACTTCGGCGTGCAGCTTGTGGCAGTACGGGCAGGTGGTGTCGGTGAACACGGTGATGTGCGACTTGGTCTCGCCCTTGGCCGGGTAGACCACCATCTCGCCGGCCGGAATGCCGTTGATCAACTTGGCGATGCCCTGGCGCTCGGTCTTCTCGGTGAGGTTGACCGGCTTGCCGTCCTGGATCTGGAACAGGTAGCCCTGCATGACGAACTGGCCGTCGGCGCTGGCGTACAGCACGCGGCCGCCTTGCAGCTTGACCTCGTACAGGCCATTGAGCGGGCTGCTGGCCACGCTTTCGATCGGTACCTCCAGCTGGAGGTTCTGCAACGACTTGCGGATCGCCTGCTCGGCACCGGCATTGGCATCGGTAGCCGCGGCAACGGCAAAGGTACTGGCCAGCGCCAGGGCGGCGGCGGCGAAAATATGGGTCACGCGCATGGGGTACTCCTGAAGGCGGACGGGGCCGTGGGAGCGTCGCCCAGCCCTGGCGGGTGGCGAACGGTCGGCCCGTGCAACAAACCGTCCAAGCCTACCACAACAGACTGGCGCAGTAGGGGTACTCAGGCACCGGTTGGCGGAACATGAAAAGCATTCATCCACGGGGATGGTGTTCGGCGTGCAGCTGTTGCAGCCGAGCCTTGGCGACGTGGGTGTAGATCTGCGTAGTGGACAGGTCGCTGTGCCCCAGCAGCATCTGCACCACACGCAGGTCGGCGCCATGGTTGAGCAGGTGGGTGGCAAAGGCGTGGCGCAGCGTGTGCGGGGACAGCGGTTTGTCGATGCCGGCCACACGCGCGTGGTGCTTGATGCGGTGCCAGAAGGTCTGGCGGGTCATCTGCTCGCCACGCTGGCTGGGAAACAGCACGTCGCTGGGGCGCCCGCCCAGCAGCTCGGCGCGACCATCGCGCAGGTAGCGCTCGATCCACACCACCGCCTCCTCGCCCATCGGCACCAGGCGCTCCTTGCTGCCCTTGCCCATGACCCGCAGCACGCCCTGGCGCAGGTTGACCTGGTCCAGGGTCAGGCTGACCAGCTCGGTCACCCGCAAACCGCAGGCATACAGCACTTCGAGCATGGCGCGGTCGCGCTGGCCGATCGCTTCATCGCGATCCGGCGCCTGCAGCAAGGCTTCGACATCGGCCTCCGACAGCGACTTGGGCAGTGGCCGGCCCAATTGCGGCATGTCCACCTGCAAGGTCGGATCGACGCCGATCAGCCGCTCGCGCAGCAAGTAACGGAAAAAGCCGCGCACGCCGGACAGGAAACGCGCGGTGGAACGAGGCTTGTAGCCTTGGTCGAAGCGCCAGGCCAGGTGATCGAGGATCAGTTCGCGACCGGCATCGGGCAACAGCACGTGCTTTTCCTGCAGCCAGCCGTTGAACAAGGCCAGGTCACTGCGATAGGAGGCGCGGGTGTTGTCGGAAAGCCCCTTTTCCAGCCACAAGGCATCGAGGAACTGGTCGATCAGCGGGTGGTCCAGTGCAGGCATGAAAACTCGGTGGCAAACGACGAAATGACGCTTAGTCTTTCACAACATGGCATGCAGAGGGAGCCCGCATGAGCGAACAGCAGATTCTTTTGAGTGTCGGTGGCATCGGCGCGGCCGCCCTGCTCTGCCAATGGCTGGCCTGGCGCCTGAAACTGCCGGCGATCCTGTTCCTGCTGCTGTGCGGCATCCTCGCCGGGCCGGTGCTGGGCTGGCTGCAACCGCAAGCATTGTTCGGCCCGTTGCTGATGCCGCTGGTGTCGCTGGCAGTGGCGCTGATCCTGTTCGAAGGCAGCCTCACCCTGCACCTGTCGCAATGGCGCGAGATCGGCAGCGTGGTGCACCGCCTGGTCACCGTCGGCGCGCTGAGCACCTGGCTGGTGATCGCCCTGGCCACCCACTGGCTGCTGGGCTTCGACTGGCCCCTGGCGATCCTGTTCGGCACCTTGACCCTGATCACCGGCCCCACGGTGATCGTCCCCATGCTGCGGGTGGTGCGGCCGAAGGCGACGATCGCCAATATCCTGCGCTGGGAAGGCATCGTCATCGACCCGATCGGCGCGCTGCTGGCGGTGGTGGTCTACAGCTTCATCATCGCCAGCGCCGCCGGCGAAGGCCTGAGCCACAGCCTGGCGACCTTCGCCGGGGTGATTTTCTGCGGCAGCGCGCTCGGCGTCGCCGGCGGCTGGCTGCTCGGGCAGATAATGCGCGAGCAATGGCTGCCGGAGTATCTGCACAACCTGGCGTCGCTGGCCGCGGTGCTGGGCATCTTCATCGCCGCCAACCAGATCGTCCACGAGTCGGGCCTGTTGGCGGTGACGGTCATGGGCATGTGGCTGGCCAACATGCCCGGCGTGGATGTGCGGCAGATCCTGCACTTCAAGGAGAACCTCAGCGTGCTGCTGATCTCCGGCCTGTTCATCCTTCTGGCGGCGCGGCTCGACCTGCAGGCCCTGCTCGCCTTGGGCCCAGCGGTGCTGGCGCTGCTGCTGGTGATTCAATTGCTGGCGCGACCGCTGAACGTGTTGCTGTCGACCCTGGGATCGCCGCTGAACTGGCGGGAACGCGCGCTGCTGGCCTGGATCGCGCCGCGGGGCATCGTCGCCGCGGCGGTTTCGGCCATCTTCGCCATTCGCCTGGACCAGGCCGGACATGAGGGCGCACTGCTACTGGTGCCACTGACCTTTGCCGTGATCATCGGCACCGTGGTCCTGCAAAGCGCCACCGCACGACCCTTGGCGCGCCTGCTGAAGGTGGCGGAGCCGGCACCGAGCGGGTTTCTCCTTGTCGGCGCCAATCCGCCCGCACGTGTCATCGCCAAAGCGCTGCAACAACTGGGCTGCCGGGTTCTGCTGACCGATTCGAGCTGGGAGAACATCCGCGCCGCACGCATGGACAACCTGCCGACCTACTTCGGCAACCCCGCGTCGCAGCACGCCGACGCTCACCTCGACCTGGTCGGGCTCGGCCACCTGCTGGGGCTGTCACCGGCCGGTGAGCTCAATGCCCTGGCCTGCGCGCGCTTTCGCCATGACTTCGGCCAGGCGCGGCTGTTCGTGCTGGCCAGCGGCCTGGAGAAACAGCGCAGCGACAAGCACCGGGCCAGCGAGGAGCATCGTGGGCAGTTGCTCGGGTCGAGCGCGATGACCTATGGGCAGCTGGCCAAACTGCTGCACCAGGGCGCCGAGCTGTACAGCACCACGCTGACCGAGGCCTTCGGCTGGGGCGACTACCAGCAGTTGCATGGCCCACGGGCGACGCTGCTGTTCGCACGGGACGGGCAAGGCTGGGTACATGTGGCCAGCCCGGACAATCCGCTCAAGCCGCAGCCTGGGTGGACACTGGTGGCGCTGGTGGAGCCGGGCTTACTGAGCAGCCAGTAGCAAATTGACCTGTAGGAGCGGCTTTAGCCGCGATGAATGCGTCGCGGTGCCTGGCACCCGCTTTGCGGGTGATCGCGGCTGAAGCCGCTCCTACAGGGACGCGTCAAACCAGCGCTTTGGCTATCAGGCCAACGGCAGCACCGGCACCGGGCGCTTGTCCTCGTCGATGGCGACGAAGCTGAACACGCCATGGATCGCCCGTTCGCGACCATCGAGGTACATGTTCTCGACGAACACATCCACCTGCACCTGCAGGCTGGTGTTGCCGACCTTGATCACCGTCCCCACCAGCTCGACGATCGAGCCTGCCGGAATCGGGTGCTTGAAATCGATGCGGTCGGTGGACACGGTCACCAGCGGCAGCCGGCAGAAACGGGTGGCGGCGATGAACGACACTTCGTCCATCCACGCCAGCGCCGTGCCACCGAACAGGGTGTTGTGGTGGTTGGTGGTGTTGGGGAACACCGCCTTGGTCACGCGGGTCACCGACAGTTCGGTGCGGCGCTGGATTTCCTGGTCTCGGGTTGTCATCTCGGAGTCACATCGCAAAGGCAAGATTCAAGACGCAAAAAAGCAGCCCGAAGGCTGCTTTTTTCTCGCTAGGCGGCCTCGGCCACCGGGCAAACTGCACTCAGGACAGTTTTTCCTTGATGCGAGCTGCTTTACCGGACAGGTCACGCAGGTAGTACAGCTTGGCTTTACGCACGTCACCACGACGTTTCACGGCCAGGCTATCGATCTGCGGGCTGTAGGTCTGGAAGGTACGCTCTACGCCAACGCCGCTGGAGATCTTGCGCACGGTGAAGGCGCTGTTCAGACCGCGGTTACGCTTGGCGATAACGACGCCTTCGAACGCCTGCAGACGCGAGCGGTCGCCTTCCTTCACTTTAACCTGGACGACGATGGTGTCGCCTGGTGCGAAGGTCGGGATCTCTTTGCTCATCTGCTCGGCTTCGAGCTGCTGGATGATCTTGTTGGTCATGCTGTGCTCCTAAGATGGATAACTTGATCCACCATCGATACGTTAACTATCGTCCCGCTCGCGGAGGTATTCCTCGAGCAGCTTCTTCTCTTCTCCAGAAAGCGAGCGACTTTCCAGAAGATCGGCGCGTCGTTCGAAGGTCCTACCAAGGGACTGCTTCATCCGCCAACGCCGGATATGTGCATGGTTGCCACTTAGCAACACGTCGGGAACGCGCTGATCCGCATACACCTCGGGTCGGGTGTAATGCGGGCAATCCAGCAGACCGTCGGTGAAAGAATCTTCCTCCGCCGAGTCCACATGCCCTAAAGCTCCGGGCAGCAGCCGCGTAACCGCATCGATCAGTACCATGGCCGGCAGCTCGCCACCGGAAAGCACATAGTCGCCAATCGACCACTCCTCATCGACATGAGCCTCGATAAAGCGCTCGTCGATGCCTTCATAACGGCCGGCGATCAGGATCAACGATTCCTGTTCGGCCAAGCCTTTGACCGCCTGCTGGGTCAGCTTGCGGCCTTGTGGCGAAAGGTAGATCACCTTTGCCGCAGCTCCAGTCGCCTGCCTGGCGCTAACCAGGGCGTCTTCCAGAGGCTTGATCTTCATCACCATGCCCGGACCACCGCCAAACGGCCGATCATCCACGGTGTGGTGGCGATCTGTGGTGTAGTCCCGCGGGTTCCAGCAGGTCACTTGCAGCAACCCCTGTTTCACCGCACGGCTGGTAATGCCGTACTCCGTGATGGCCGAGAACATCTCGGGGAACAACGTGATGACTTCTACGCGAAGACTACCCATCGTCTAGAAATCCGCGTCCCATTCGACTCGCATCACACCGGCCTGCAGGTCGACTGCCAGCACGCATTGCTCCGTATAGGGCAACAGACGCTCGCGATCATCCAGGCTGCCTGTGCAAGGCTTGACCACCATTACATCGTTCGCACCGGTCTCCAACAGGTGATCGATCGTGCCGAACAGCTGTTCGTCCTGATTGATGACCTTCAGGCCTTCCAACTGGTACCAGTAGTACTCGTCGGCTGCCAGGTTGGGCAAAAGGCTCCGCGCAATGCAGATTTCGTAACCGCTCAGAAGACGGGCTTCGTCACGATCCTCGAGGCCTTTCAATTTCACGACCAGGCCCTTTTGGGAGCCACGACCGCTGACCAGCTCGACCTGCTTTACCTTGCCTTCGTGCCGAAGCGTCCAGCGCGGATAATCCAACAGGTTTTCAATCGGATCGGTAAAGGAATACACCTTCACCTCGCCGCGAACGCCGTGAACCGAAAAAATCTTGCCAACGACGATGAGGTCATCAGCCTTTTCTGGCGTCGCGTTCATACTGCTCAGGCTGCAGCCTTGGCAGCTTCCTTCAGCAGCTGAGCAACACGCTCAGACGGCTGTGCGCCCTGGCTCAGCCAGTAGGTGACGCGCTCTTGGTTGACCGACAGCTTGACTTCGGCGCCCGATGCGATCGGGTTGAAGAAGCCAACGCGCTCAACGAAACGGCCGTCACGGGCGTTACGCGAGTTGGTCACGGTCAGGTGGTAGAATGGGCGCTTTTTCGAGCCGCCACGGGCCAGACGAATGGTTACCATGTGAACATCGTTCCTATAGTCGGTGCTGCAAAACTGAATGCCCAATGGGCACACGGGTGCCCAAAAGGCCGCATATTCTCGGGGAATACACGGACATTTGCAAATGCCTTTTTCGGCGAGCGCTTGACCCACCGTTCAGATCTGCCGGTTAAGCCGCCATTTGGCGGCACTGTTCCCGCCGAAGCGGGGGCTGGGCGGCGGTCTTCATATAAAGACCGCCGCCCGAATTCAATTACATCTTGGGCATGCCGCCACCCGGCAGCATCCCACCAAGGCCACGCATCATCTTGGCCATGCCACCCTTGGCGGAGAATTTCTTCATCATCTTCTGCATCTGCTTGTGCTGCTTGATCAGCCGACCGATGTCCTGCACCTGGGTGCCGGAACCGAGGGCGATGCGGCGCTTGCGCGAACCGCTGATCAGGTCAGGGTCGCGGCGCTCGGCAGGGGTCATGGAATTGATGATCGCTTCCATCTGCTTGAACTGCTTCTCGGCCGCGCCCTGGGCGTTGCCCATCTGCGACAGGTTGACGCCACCGATGCTCGGCAGTTTGTCCATGAGGCCACCAAGGCCGCCCATGTTCTTCATCTGTTGCAGTTGATCGCGGAAGTCTTCGAGGTCGAAGCCCTTGCCCTTCTTCAACTTCTTGGCCAGTTTGTCGGCCTTTTCCTTGTCGATGTTCTGCTCGGCCTGCTCGATCAGGCTGAGCACGTCACCCATGCCGAGGATGCGCGAAGCGATCCGGTCGGGGTGGAACGGCTCGAGGGCTTCGGTCTTCTCGCCCATGCCGATGAACTTGATCGGCTTGCCGGTAATGGCGCGCACCGACAGGGCGGCACCGCCACGGGCGTCACCGTCGACCTTGGTCAGCACCACGCCGGTCAGCGGCAACGCATCGCCAAAGGCCTTGGCCGTGTTGGCGGCATCCTGGCCGGTCATGGCGTCGACCACGAACAGGGTTTCGATCGGCTTGACCGCGGCGTGCAGGGCCTTGATCTCGTCCATCATGTCGGCGTCGACATGCAGACGACCCGCGGTATCGACGATCACCACGTCGATGAACTTGAGCTTGGCTTCGCGGATCGCCGCTTCGGCGATGGCCACCGGCTTCTGGCTGATGTCGGACGGGAAGAAGGTCACGCCGATATCATTGGCCAGCGTCTCGAGCTGCTTGATCGCCGCCGGACGGTAGACGTCGGCCGACACCACCATCACGCTCTTCTTCTTGCGCTCTTTCAGGTGACGCGCCAGCTTGCCGGCGGTGGTGGTCTTACCAGCACCTTGCAGACCGGCCATCAGCACCACGGCCGGCGGGGCGGCGTTGAGGGTCAGCTCTTCGTTGGCCGCCCCCATCAGGCTTTCCAGCTCGGCCTGGACGATCTTCACGAACGCCTGGCCCGGAGTCAGGCTACGCGACACTTCGGTGCCGACCGCACGCTCCTTGATGCTGTTGACGAAATCCTTGACCACCGGCAGGGCGACGTCGGCCTCGAGCAGGGCCATGCGCACTTCGCGCAGCGTGTCCTTGATGTTGTCTTCGGTCAGCTTGGCCTTGCCGGTGACATGGCGCAGCGTCTGTGACAGGCGGTCGGTCAGGTTTTCGAACATGGTGATCCTTTCAGGCCCAGTGAAGCCGAGGTTTTTCAGGCGCCCAGGTGGAAATGCACACGCGCTGGGCACAACAAGGCGGCGATTATAGCCGAGACTGTCTTGCGCGCACACCTTGCTCAGGACCACCGGCCAATCGCGGGCCAGCCCCCACAAGATGGCGAGTGAGACACGCCCCGCGATTGATAAGCAGTCTTCCTTGCCTACCGCGTTCTATGCCAAACTCCGTCCCTTTAGGGCTTGCACGCCAGGACTTATGTTCTCTTCACCCAGCCTCATCCCCAACCTGATCGCCGCCTTCCTTTATCTGGCCGCGACCTTCTACCAGGCCACCGGCCTGGCCCGTGGCGCCCGTGCCGACAAACGGCTGCTTGGCCTGCTTGGCACCCTGGCGGTCGTCGCCCAGGGCGGCGCCCTGTTCTTCCAGCTGATCACACCCCTGGGCCTGAGCCTCGACTTCTTCAGCGCCGCCAGCCTGATCGCCGTGGCGGTAATCGGCCTGACCCTGCTCGCCTGTCTGAGCATTCCCGTGGAAAACCTGCTGGTGCTGCTGTTCCCGCTCGGCGCGGTGACCGCGCTGCTGGCCCAGTTCGCGCCACCCGGCACGGTGCCGCTGATCAACGAGGAGCCAGGCATCCTCGCCCATATCCTCTTGTCGATCCTGGCCTACGGCCTGTTCACCATCGCCGTGTTCCAGGCCCTGCTGCTGTTGCTGCAGGACCACCAGCTCAAACACAAGCATCCGTCCGGGCTGATTCGCAACTTCCCGCCGCTGCAGACCATGGAAAGCCTGCTGTTCGGCTTCCTCTGGGCCGGGTGGGGGCTGCTGTCGCTGTCGCTGATCTCCGGCTGGCTGTTCCTCGACAACCTGTTCGCCCAGCACCTGGTACACAAGACGCTGCTGGCCTGTGTCGCCTGGATCGTCTTCAGCGTGCTGCTGTGGGGCCGCACCCGCCTCGGCTGGCGCGGTCACAAGGCGATCCGCTGGACCCTGGCTGGCTTCTGCCTGCTGATGCTGGCCTACTTCGGCAGCAAGCTGGTCCGCGAATTCATCCTGCACATCTGACGGCCGCCCATGGACACTCTGCCGTACGCCCCGCTGCTCGGCATCATCGCACTGGCCCTGCTGTGGTCGGCGCTGTTCACCGCGGTAGACTGCGCCCGCCAGCAGCTCAATGGCCACGGCGCTCCGACCCTGCCCGCCCAGGGCCTGGTGCTCGGCGCCAGCCTCGGCAAGTTGCTGGTACTGGGCCTGGCCTGCCTGATTGGCCAGCGCTACAGCGGTGAACACGGTTTCTGGCTAGCCGGCCTTGGCGCCAGCTTCACCTTGCTGGTACTCGCCGACTACCTGCCGCGCCGTCTGGCGCGCCGCAACCCGCAAGCCTTCCTGGACCTGGGCGGCAACCTGCTGAAATTGCCGCTGGCGCTGCTGCAGCCGCTGGGCTGCCTGCTCGACGGCTGCGCCAAAGTGATCCTGCGCCCGTTCCGCGTGCAACCCACCGCGGTGGCACTGCACCCGCAGCAGGGCGACGCATTCGACGAAGACGAACCAGCCGAGAGCAACCAGTACGGCCTGCTGGAGGGCCTGCAGGCGCTGGACAAGATCACCGTCAACGACATCCTGGTACCGCGCAACGAAGTAGACGGCATCAACCTCGACGACCCCATCGAGCAGATCATCGAGCAACTGATCATCAGCCGTCATACGCGCCTGCCGGTCTATCACAACGACATCAACCAGGTCGAAGCCGTCCTCAACACCAAGCTGATCAGCCACCTGCTGCCGCGGGCAGAGCTTACCCTGGAGAAGCTCCAGGCGGCCTGCTACGAGCCCTACTTCGTGCCCGAAAGCACACCACTGCAGATGCAACTGCTGAACTTCCACAAGCAGCAACGGCGCATGGGCGTGGTGGTGGATGAATATGGCGAAGTGCTTGGCATCGTCACCCTGGAAGACATTCTCGAAGAGATCGTTGGCGAGTTCGAGGACGAGCAGAGCCTGGACAACCCACATGTCCACCCTCAGCCCGATGGCCGCTTCGTCATCGAAGGGACCGCCTCGCTGCGCGAGATCAACCGCACGCTGGGCTGGCACCTGCCCTGCGACGGTGGGCCGAAAACCCTGAACGGCCTGGTGACCGAGGCACTGGAGAGCATTCCGGAAAGCGCGGTTTGCCTGAAAGTTGGCAGATATCGGCTGGAAATCCTCGAAACCGAGGATAATTGCGCGAGCAAGGTACTGGTCTGGACACTGGCTCGATAGCTATACTCGCGTCACGCTTACCCAGCCCTGCCGTCCCGCCCGCTACCCGCACCCGGCGTCCGACGACCAGTCCGCCCCACTGACACGCCCCGCGGTTCTGCTCAGCACCCCGAACAGCCACCGCTCACCGCCTACCCCCTGGGCTATCGTCAGTCGGCGACCAACAACAATACGCTCCGGCTCCCGTGTGCCCGCCACATGGGCCGTGCCCCATGGAGCATGACTGTCAGGGACCTTCGCATGACTACCAGCAGCACCTACGCCGAACCTGCCTCGGCTGCCCCGGTCAACTCGCCTGCCCGGGTGGCCACCGCCAGCTTCATCGGCACCGCCATCGAGTTCTACGATTTCTACGTCTACGCCACCGCCGCCGCATTGGTGATCGGGCCGGTGTTCTTCCCGTCCGGCTCCGGCACCGCGCAAATGCTGGCGGCCTTCCTTACCTTCGGTATCGCCTTCCTCGCCCGGCCACTGGGGTCGGCGCTGTTCGGCCACTTCGGCGACCGCATCGGGCGCAAGTCGACGCTGGTCGCCTCGCTACTGCTGATGGGCGTCTCGACCACCCTGATCGGCGTGTTGCCCGGGTATGACAGCATCGGCGTGTGGGCACCGATCATTCTCTGCGTGCTGCGCTTCGGCCAGGGCCTGGGGCTGGGCGGCGAATGGGGCGGTGCGGCACTGCTGGCCACCGAAAACGCCCCTGAGGGCAAGCGTGCCTGGTTCGGCATGTTCCCGCAGTTGGGCCCGTCGATCGGCTTCCTCGCCGCCAACGGCCTGTTCCTCACCCTGGCCCTGGTGCTCAGCGACGAGCAGTTCCGCGAATGGGGCTGGCGCATTCCGTTCCTGCTCAGCGCCGCATTGGTGCTGGTCGGGCTCTATGTACGCCTGAAACTCGAGGAAAGCCCGGTGTTCGCCAAGGCCGTGGCCCGCCAGGAGCGGGTCAAGATGCCGGTGATCGAGCTGTTTTCCCAGTACTGGCTGCCGACCCTGCTGGGGGCTGCGGCGATGGTGGTGTGCTACGCGCTGTTCTACATCTCCACGGTGTTCTCGTTGAGCTATGGCGTGTCCACACTGGGCTACAGCCGCGAAACCTTCCTCGGCCTGCTGTGCTTCGCCGTGGTGTTCATGGCCCTGGCCACGCCCCTGTCGGCCTGGTTGAGCGACCGTTACGGGCGCAAGCCAGTGTTGATCGCCGGCGCGCTGCTGGCCATCGCCTCGGGCTTTGCCATGGAACCGCTGCTGACCTCGGGCTCGACCACCGGGGTGGCATTGTTCCTGAGCATCGAGCTGTTCCTGATGGGGGTGACCTTCGCCCCGATGGGCGCGCTGCTGCCGGAGCTGTTCCCGACCCATGTGCGCTACACCGGCGCTTCGGCGGCCTACAACCTGGGCGGCATCGTCGGCGCCTCGGCGGCACCGTTCTTTGCCCAGAAGCTGGTGAGCATGGGGGGATTGAGCTGGGTGGGAGGCTATGTGTCGGCGGCGGCGCTGATCAGCCTGATTGCCGTGTTGTGTCTCAAGGAAACCCGTAATACCGAGCTTTGAGTGAGTGGGGCTGCTTCGCAGCCCTTTCGCCGGCAAGCCGGCTCCCACAAGTACGGCGCAAGTCTTGAGGCCCGCGCGGTCGGAGTGGGAGCCGGCTTGCCGGCGAAAGGGCCGCGCAGCGGCCCCACTGGAATCAGAACTCGACCTTGACCGCCTGCGAAGCCCGGGTCGCCTTGGCCCGTGCCGCCTCGACCGATTCGTCACGCGCCAGGCACACGCCCATGCGCCGTGTACCATTGATCTCCGGCTTGCCGAACAGGCGGATGGCGGTATCCGGTTCGCTCAGGGCCGCGCCCAGGTTGGCGAAGCTGGTCTGCTGCGACTGGCCTTCAGGCAGGATCACCGCCGACGCCGACGGGCCGAACTGGCGCACCACCGGGATCGGCAGGCCGAGGATGGCCCGCGCGTGCAGGGCGAACTGCGACAGGTCCTGGGAAATCAGGGTCACCAGGCCGGTGTCGTGCGGGCGTGGTGACACTTCGCTGAACCACACCTGGTCCCCCTTGACGAACAGTTCCACACCGAACAGCCCACGGCCGCCCAACGCGTCAGTGACCGCCTGGGCTACACGCTGCGACTCGGCCAATGCCTTCGGGCTCATGGCCTGGGGCTGCCACGACTCCTGGTAGTCGCCTTTCTCCTGGCGATGGCCGACCGGCGCGAGGAAGGTCGTGCCACCGACATGGCGTACGGTCAGCAGAGTGATTTCGTATTCGAAGTCGATGAAACCTTCGATGATCACCCGCCCCTTGCCAGCACGGCCGCCTTCCTGGGCGTAGTCCCAGGCTTTCTGCAGGTCATCGGCACCGCGCAGCAGGCTCTGGCCCTTGCCGGACGAGCTCATCACCGGCTTGACCACGCACGGGTAGCCCAGGTCGGCCACCGCCTTGCTGTAATCCTCGAAGGTGTCGGCGAAATGGTACGGCGAGGTCGGCAGGTCCAGCTCTTCGGCAGCCAGGCGGCGAATGCCTTCGCGGTTCATGGTCAGCTGGGTGGCGCGGGCGGTGGGCACGACGTTGAAACCTTCGCTTTCCAGCTCGACCAGCGTGGCGGTGGCGATGGCTTCGATCTCGGGAACGATGTAGTGCGGCTTTTCCGCCTCGATCACTGCGCGCAGGGCCACGCCGTCGAGCATGTTGATCACATGGCTGCGGTGCGCGACCTGCATCGCCGGCGCATTGGCGTAGCGGTCCACGGCGATCACCTCGACGCCCAGGCGCTGCAGCTCGATCACCACTTCCTTACCCAGCTCGCCGCAGCCGCACAGCAGTACACGGGTCGCGGTGGGCGACAGTGGGGTTCCGATACGGGTCATTTCAGGTCCTCGAAGGCGTCCGGGGCCGCGCCACGCTGGCTGCCGCCCGCTGAAAAATGGACCGGTATTCTACATCAGGATGTGGCCACCGCGCGCCGTGCCCGCCAAGCCATGATCAACCACACCGCCGTGACCCCGGCGAACTTGGAGGCCATCGCCGTACCGATCACCGCGGGCGTCAACGCCCCGATCATGCCGAAGAAGATGAAGGTGTCCACCGGGATGCTCAGCGCCGAACTCAACCACAGGCGGTCGCGCAGGGGGCGCCGGGTAACGCTGAACACCAGCCAGTCGATCAGCTCGGAGACGAAGAACGCGGTAGCGCTGGCCAGGGCGATGGCAGGCTCGGAGGTGATATAGGACAGCACCAGCGCCACCAGCATGGCCAGTAATGCGCCATGGCCGTAGCGGGTCTGCACCATGTCGCGCAGGATGAACACCAACCCGCCCCAGGCGGACCAGATCACGTCCAGGTGAGGCGCACTGGAAAAGGCGAAGTTGATCAGCACCACGCTGCTGATGTAGGCGATGAGATAGAACATGGTCTGTGAGTTCGGGGAGCCAGCCGCACAGAGTAGCGGTGGGCCTATCGCGGGACAAGCCCGCGATGAGATCTACAGGCCGATTACCAGGCCCGCCGCCAGCGCTCGCTCATGACACCGCTTTAGCACCTCCCGGCGCTGCGCGTTGTCCATCCGCCCCCAGCGGGTGATCTCGTCCACCGTGCGCTGGCACCCAATACAGATATCCTGCTCGTCCAGCGCGCATACATTGACGCAGGGCGAGGCCACGGGCCGCTCGTCACTCATCGTCGCTCACCAGGTCACGGGCATAGCGCTGGGCATTGTGCACATAATGAGCGGCGCTGGCCTCGAGCATGCGTTTCTGCTGCTCGGTCAACTCGCGCACCACCTTGCCCGGCGAGCCCATCACCAGCGAGCCATCGGGGATTTCCTTGCCCTCGGGGATCAGGGCGTTGGCGCCGATGATGCAGTGCTTGCCGATACGCGCCCCGTTGAGGATCACCGCGTTGATGCCGACCAGGCTGTAGTCGCCGACCGTGCAGCCATGCAGCATGGCGTTGTGACCGACGGTCACCCCGCGACCAAGGGTCAGCGGCGAGCCCATGTCGGTATGCATCACCGTGCCGTCCTGGACATTGCTGTCCTCGCCGATGTCGATCAGCTCGTTATCGCCGCGCAGTACCGCGCCGAACCATACGCTGGCCCGGGCCTGCAGGCGCACCTTGCCGATCAGCGTGGCAGTGGGTGCGGCCCAGCTCTCGGGATGGGCTTCGACCCGCAGGTCGCCCAGGCGGTATTTCATGTGTCGCTCCTCACGGTTGAACGCCGGTGGCGGGGTGTGCCCCACTCAGTTCTCGATGAAACGCTCGGGTGGCTGGTGCAGGCTGATGCCTGCGTCGAACAGCAGGTTGACCAGCTCGACGATCATGATCGCCGAGAGCCCCCAGATTTTGTAGTCGCCATAACGGTAGCTGGGCACGTACCAGCTGCGACCCTGGTAGTCGATGCGGTGGGTGTGCTCGCGCGGGTCCTGGCGGAAAAATTCCAGTGGCACGCTGAACACCGCAGCGATCTCCGCATCGTTGGCGCGATACTCGACATAGTCCGGGATCAAACCGACGAACGGCGTCACCTTCAGGCCATGCAGCGAGATCAGCGGGCTGAGCGGACCGATCACCTCAACCAGGCCGGGTGGCAGGCCGATTTCCTCCTCGGCTTCGCGCAGGGCCGTGAACACCAGGTCAGGGTCCTCCGGGTCGCGCCGGCCGCCGGGAAATGCGACTTCACCACCGTGGGTGGACAAGCCCTTGGCGCGCAGGGTCAGCACCAGCTCCGGCTCCTCGCTGCGGGTAATGGGCAGCAGCACCGCCGCTTCGGGGAAACGGCGATCCGTCTCCGGTGACGCGGGGGTATGGTTGCTCATTCGGCGAAGAAGCTCGTCCAGCATTACGCACGCTCGTGTCCAAGGCCTGCCCTGCATGATGCACCAAAGCCGCGAGGCACCCAAGCCCCCGCCCGCAGGCCGCTTGCGGTAAGCGGGCCGGGCGCGCCAAGATAGCCCGACCTCACTGGAATGAATGAAAGCATGAAATTCTGCAGCGCGTGCGGCCTACCGGTCACCCAGCGGATACCCGAAGGCGACAGCCGCCTACGGTATGTCTGCGACCATTGCCAGACCATCCATTACCAGAACCCCAATATCGTCGCCGGGGTGCTACCTACCTGGGGCTCCCAGGTGCTGCTGTGCCGCCGAGCGATAGAGCCGCGCCGGGGGTTCTGGACGCTGCCCGCCGGCTTCATGGAAAACGGCGAGACCCTCGATGCCGCCGCCCGTCGCGAAACCGTCGAGGAAGCATGCGCGCGGGTCGGCGAAACCAGCCTGTACCAGTTGTTCGACCTGCCGCACATCAATCAGGTACACGTGTTCTTCCGCGCCGAACTGACCGATCTGGACTTCGCCGTGGGCGTCGAGAGCCTGGAGGTGCGTTTGTTCGAGGAACACGAAATCCCCTGGAGCGAGCTGGCTTTCCGCACCGTCGCACGCACACTAGAATGCTATTATCGCGACCGCATCAGGCAGCACTACCCGATAGGCCATGAATACCTGCCGCCGATGAACGTCACGTCGTCCACCACCTAAGTTTTCAGGGATACGGTTTCATGCGCTGGCTGCTTGCCCTCCTCTGCCTCAGTGTCGCCTCGGTGTCGCAAGCCGCCTTCACCGAGACCATCATCCGCAAGACGCCGTCGGCCGTGCCGTCGCCGGTCCAGCCCGCGCCTGGCGCCGCCCAGCAGGAACGGCTGATCGACAAGGTGCTGGTGATCAAGTCCGAACGCCGTCTGCAACTGATCAGCCGTGGCGAGCCGCTCAAGACCTACCGCATCTCCCTGGGCAAGCAGCCCAAGGGGGCCAAGGAGCGCGAAGGCGACAAGAAGACCCCCGAAGGCCTGTACTGGCTGGACTGGCGCAAGGTCAGCGACCGTTACAACCTGGCCATGCACATCTCCTACCCCAACATCACCGATGCCGCCAAGGCTCGCAGCGAAGGCGTTGCCGCTGGCAGCATGATCATGATCCACGGCACGCCGATCAACGAGGAGTACCCCGAGTGGTACTTCCATACCTTGGACTGGACCGAGGGCTGTATCGCCATGCGCAACGACGACATGCGCGAGGTGTGGAGCATGGTGAAGGATGGCACGCTGATCGAAATCCGCCCCTGATCGCACCTCGATGACAGCAAAGGCCTGTTCTGCTCACGCAGAACAGGCCTTTCTCTTTCAGCGCCAGCAACGACTTTCGCTACATAGCCGCTCACTTTTCCTACGCGCAACATCGCCTCATTCCCCGCACCATAATGGCATTGAGCCACATAAATGCCATCACCGACATTCTTAGAATTCCCGCAGCTGATTTCACGATTTCGTACATCACTTGCGAGGTTCTCATGCAAAACCCTGTCTCCAAGACCAGACCAGACATCCTGCGCTGGGCCGTCTTCCTTGCGCTGCTGGGCAGCACCCAGGCTCAGGCGCAAGGCGCCCTGACTCCGACACCAGGCCCCGGCGGCACCCCGATCGTCGACAACGGCCATGGCGTACCGGTCATCGACATCGTCGCGCCCGATGCCAGTGGTCTGTCGCACAACCAGTTCCTCGACTACAACGTCGGCAAGCCGGGCCTGGTGCTGAACAATGCCCTGCAGGCCGGACAATCGCAGCTGGCCGGCCAGTTGGGCGCCAACTCGCAGTTCCAGGGCCACGCCGCCTCGACCATCCTCAACGAGGTAGTCGGCCAGAACGCCTCACGGATCGAAGGAGCCCAGGAAATTTTCGGTCAGAAGGCCGATTACCTGCTCGCCAACCCCAACGGCATCACACTCAATGGCGGCAGCTTCATCAATACCACCCGCGCCGGCTTCCTGGTCGGCAAGGCGGAGGTTCATGACGGGCAGATCAAGCACCTCGACAGCCGCGACGCCAGCGGCACCCTGCAGGTACTGAGCCGCGGCCAGAGCAATGCCGGGGGCGCCCTGGACCTCATCGCGCCGCGTATCGACAGCACAGGGCACCTGTTGGCCAAGGGCCAGTTGAACCTGACCGTCGGCCGCAACCTTGTCGACGCAGGCAGCCGTGAGGTGCTCGAACATCTACCCGCCGCCGCCGCCACCATCGATGCCAACCTGCTTGGCGCGATGCAGGCCGGGCGCATCCGCATCGTCAGCACCGCCGAAGGTGCCGGCGTGCAGGTCGGCGACAAGGAACTGCGCGCGGATCGCGATTTGATCATCCATTCCGCGGGCGACCTGAAGGTACAGGGCAGTGACAAGCGCCAAGCCAGCCTCGTCAGCAACACCGGCAAGCTGGACCTGAACGCTGCCGGCGACCTGCAGCTTACCCATACCCTTGGCAAGGCCAGGCAGATCGAGGTGCATGCCGGCAAAAAGCTGACCCTGGATACCGTCACCCGTGAAAAGGTCACGGACGATCCGGTCAATTGGGCGAAGCAATGGTTGTTCATCCCCACCGAAAGCCAAGACGGCGTCACCACACAAACCCGTCGCCAGCAGTTGGGCAGCCGCCTCGTGGCCGAAGACAGCCTGAGCCTGGAGGCAGGTACCGATCTGCAGCTGACGGCCGCGCAACTGGAGGCGGACAATGCCTTGCAACTACGCAGCGGCGGCGACCTGACGATCAGCGCGGGCGTGGATACCCTCGATATCGCCGAACAGTCCACCCACAAGGCCTACCTCGACCGCACGACCATCGATAGCCAGTCACACACCGAGCAGGTCAAGGCCAGTACCCTAAAGGGCGCCACCCTCGTCGCCAGCGCCGGGGCCGACATGCGGATCTCCGGTGCCCGCCTCGAGGCCCGCAAGCAGCTGGAACTCGATGCCAAGGGCGACCTGAGAATCGAAAGCGCCGAGGAAAACGACCACGCCCGACGTAGCACCGGCACCCGTGAATTCGTGGCCAGCGCCGGCAAGAACGATCCGGACTCGCAGCAGTACACGGCCAAGATCGGCTACGAGCAATTGCACAGCGACGAGCAGACGGCGGCGACACGCCAAGTCGCCAGCAGCGTCAGCGCCGGCGGCGTCACCTTGCGCAGTGGCCGCAAGCTGACAGTCAGTGGCTCGGACGTGCAGGCAAGCACATCGGACATCAAGCTGGCCGCCAGTGAAATCGACCTTGCCGCCGCCTACGACACCACCACTCGCCACACCCTCGATACCCGCACCGGCGCCGCGCTCAGCATCACCGGCGGCGCCGACCGCATCGCCTTGGGCATCGATGCCTACCATGGCCCTGCCGCCCAGCTCGAACGTGACAGCAAGGTGCGTCGCAGCACGCTGACCTCCAACGGGGATCTGCATATCGACACCACGCGCCTGACCACCACCGCCGCGCAACTGCAGGCTGGACGCACATTGAAGGTGGACGCCGAGCACATCGACAACCGGGCAGCCGCCGACACCAAGGTTCGCGAGACCACGCTCAGCAACTGGGATGGCGGCCTCAGCGCCGGTATCGACTACAAGTACGTCACCGATCGCATCCAGCGCCTGTTCAGTGGCAAGAAAAGCGATGACGAGCCTGCCACGCTCCCCGACTCGCCAAAGCCCAACGCGGGCGTCGAACTGTCGCTGCAGCATAAGTCGCGCGTACACAAGGACAGCGACAGCACCGCCCAGGTCAGTCGCTTCAGCGGCGGTGAGATCTTCGTTCGGGCCGATCAGTTGAGGGATGAAGGGAGCGACTACAAGGCGAACGTGGGTAACCTGCGGATCGAGGCCGGCGAGCACCAGATGCTGGCAGCGCAGGATCAGAGCAGCAGCGAGAAACACGACATCACCGGTGGCGGCAGCCTGCGTGTGGGTACCACCAGCGGCACGGATATCAACGCCAGACTCGCCGGCCATGGCAATTCCCTGACCCAGCTGAAGCAGACGACGACCGCCCGAGTCGGCAGTCTGCAGGGCAAGCAGGGGGTGCAGGTGGAGCTCGAACGCAACGGCCACTATGAGGGCGTGCGCATCGACGGCGGCGACGGCGCGGTCAGCCTGCGCAGCGATGCCGACCTGACACTCGCGGCAGCCCATGATCGCACCGTAGAACAGACCACCACCCTGGAGGCAGGGCTGGCGGTCAACGGCGGCACCGGCCTGACCGGCCCCGGAGGCGGCCTGGACGGCAACATCAAGCACCACAGCCTGGAGAAGCAGACCAGCCAGGCACGGGTGGCACAGATCGACGGCAAAGGCAGCGTAACGCTCGCCAGCGGCGGCGACATGCACCTGGAGGGCACGCGCATCGGCAGCCGTGGCGCGGCGACCGGCGATATCAACCTGCACAGCGACGGCATGCTGAAGGTGACCGCCGCCAGCGATACCCGCCAGAGCCTGGGCAAGACTTGGGGTGGCAAGCTGGACGTCGAGGGCAGCGGCATCGGCGGCGGCCTGGGCGGCCAGGGCACCTACGGCTGGGTCAATGAGCAGGCCAGCACGGCCGTTGGCGCGCAGTTCGACAGCAAGGGCACGCTGCAACTCACCAGCCTCGCCCACGACGATGGCGCGCTACAGGTGCAGGGGCTACAAGCCAATGCGCAACGGATCGGCCTGGATGCCCAAAACGGTGGCCTGCTGGTCGAGGCGGCGAGCAACACCGAACGCCACGACAACCTCGATGTCACCCTCGGCGGCGGCGTGAAGGTCAAGGCCACGGAAATCGGCGGCATCAATGCACAGGTGAAAGTGAACCTGGACAAACGCGACAACACCACCTGGCGCGACAGCCAGCTGCGCGCCGACGTGATCGACCTGCGCAGCCAGGGTGATACCCGTATCGAAGGCGCCCAGCTCGAAGCCGGCATGATCGAAGGCGAGGTCGGTGGCAACTTGCGAGTGTCCAGCCGTAAGGACCAGGTCGACAGCCTGACGCTCGGCATCGACGCCAGCCTGGCCCAGAAGCAACCGACCGAGGCCGCTACGCAAGAGCAGCCCTCGCTGGCAACCGTCATCGGCGGCGGCAACATCAAGGAGATCGCCGGAGCGCTCTGGGACAAGGTCACCGCGAACTTCACCCCAGCCGTCAAGGTGGATTACTCCCGGCGTACCAACGACACCGTCGGCCAGCAGACCCTGCTCTCGGGTACGCAAGGCATCGACCTGGCGGTCGGGGGGGATACCCGTCTGGTCGGCGCCACGCTGCAGTCGCTCGATGGCCAGGTCGAACTGGGCAGCGGCGCAATTACCCGCGAGAACCTGAGCGGCCGCGATTACGCCAAGGATGTGAAGGTCGATGTCGATCTGTCGGCAGTCGGCCTGGCCACCACCGCCTACGCCTACCTCACCAACCTGTTCACCGGCAGTGCTGAGCAGAGCAGCGATCACAAGGTGTACAGCAACACCGGCCACGACCGCAGCAACGAGTATGTCTCGCAGATAAAGGAGAGCCGCCAGCGCTGACGTATACCCGGCAGCGGCCTTCGTGCCGCTGCGCTTCCCGCCCATCGGACCGACCTCATGAACGCACCGATTTTCACTACCCGTTTCCCTCGCCCATCACGCGTGGCCGCGCGGCGTATCTGCAGCATCCTACTCGCCTGCGTCACCCTCGCGATATCGGCCTCGGTCCTGGCCAGGGTCGACCCGGCCAGCCAGCAGTTGCGCGACCAGCAGCAGGCCATGCGACAACTGGAGCAGCAGCAGCGACTTGAGCGCTGGCAACGCGAGCGGCCCACCGAAAGCGCCGGTAACCATGGCGCCGCGCGGGTCGAACCCGAGCAACACTGCTGGACGATCAGCGGTGTGCGCCTGGCCGGCAACCGCATCCTCGATACCCAGCGCCTGGAGCCAACCGTGCGTACGCTGACGTCCTCTTGCATGGGTGTCGTCGCAATCGACCGCCTGCTCAAGCATCTGACCCAGCGCTATGTGGAGGCCGGATATCCTACCAGCCGTCCCTATGTGGCCCGCGCTCCGCAGCATGGCGAGCCACTGGATATCGTCATCGTCGAAGGCTTCATCGAATCGATCGAACTGGCCGGCGCCGACCTGCCCCTGTCACTGCAAGGCGCATTTCCGGGCATGCTCGGCCACCCATTGCACCTGCCGGACCTCGAGCAAGGCCTGGATCAACTCAACCGACTGCGCGCCTATGACCTGCAAATGGCCTTGCTGCCGGGCGAGATGCAGGGCGGCACCCGCGTCGTGCTCGAACCGCGGCGGGTCGCTTCCCGCGCCCACCTCGACGCCTTGCTCGACAACCGCGGCGGTGAACTGACCGGTCGCCACCGCCTCAACCTGGGCATTGGCCTGGACAGCCCACTGGGCCTGAACGGCGACTTGCGCCTGTCGCTGAATTCGGTGGTGTTCGACGCCCCCGGACAGAGCGAAGGCGCCAGCCTGTACTACAGCATTCCCTATGGCCGCTGGACCTTCACCCTCAATGCCAGCCAGATGCGCTATCAAGCGCCGATCCCCAACACCCGCTACGCCAGCAGTGGCCGCAGCGAGTTCTATAGCCTCGGCGCCGAGCGTGTGCTCTGGCGCGGTCAGCAGGGAATGCTCAGCGCCAGCGTCCGGGTGGACCGCAAGCAGTTGCTCAACCGCTTCGGCCCTGCCGTGCTCGCCCTGCAGAGCCCGACCCTGGCCACGCTCGAAACCGGTCTGAACCTGCTCTGGCTCGAAGGTGGTCTGTGGCATGCCTCCCTAGGCGTCAGCCAAGGGGTTCACTGGTTCGGCGCCGATCGGCCATTCACCCACAAGCAGGCACCTCGCCCGGATTTCACCAAGTACCGCGCCAACCTGCTGCACCTGCGCCAGGGCCCCGTCCAGTGGCCTTGGCGCTGGCAAAGCGAGCTGGCCCTGCAATACAGCGCCCATGTGCTGCCCGCCGTCGAACAGATGCAACTGAGCGACCATTCGGCCGTGCGCGGATTCCGCCAGCACAATGTCGCGGGCGCCAGCGCCGCGGCATGGCGCAATACCTTCAGCCAGCCGCTGCCCCTGCCGGTGTCGTTACGCCCGTCCCTGGGCGTGGATCTGGGCTGGGCTCGCTACGCACGTACCAGCGAGCCTCAACGCCTGGTGGGCGCTTCGGCGGGCATCGAACTGAATCTGCCGCACAGCACGTTGCGCCTGGACTACCAACGCGCACTGCATGCCAGCGACCGCCCGCGCAAGTCACTGGAGCAAGGCTTCTGGGTCGCGCAGTGGTCCCTCTCCATCTGACCGGCAACTACACTACCAACCGAGCCGGCGCTGCCCGGCCGTGTCTTCGGGCCCCAGCCATTGCAGGCCGCGCAGCACCGGCGTCAAAGCGGCGTCGGCCTGCAGCGCGAAATCGACCTGCGCCCGCCGGGCCGCCAGGTCGGCCTCCAGGTCCATCCGGTGCTGGCCTTGGCGCACCAACTCCGCGTTCAAGCGCCATCCCTGAGCGCAGTCCATCCGCAGCGTCCCCTGCCCCAAAGCAAGGGACCAGGGCGCGCTCAAGGCCAGGTCGGCCACCGTGATCCTGCCCTCGGCGGCCAGACAACGTTGCCCCGAGCCTTGCAGCTTGATATCTCCCTGCCATTGACCGGCCAGGCGATAGCCTCCGACGACGCTGGGCTGCACGCCTAGCGCCTGAAGGTCGACCTGCCAACGCCACGGCCAACCACTCAGGCGGCCTTGCCAGCCCTGCCCCTGAAAGCCGAGGCGCACCTGCAGGTCGCGCTGCCAGGGACGCCACGTCCATTGCACCGGCCCCACCGGCCCCAGCCGGGCGAACTGCCCTTGCCACACACTGCCGTTCACCCCCTCCGCCGGCAACCGCAACCCTGCCACCAGCCAGCGCGCCGGCAGTTCGACCACCAGGGTCAGACAGAACACCAGGCCCAGCCAAAGGTACGCCCGCCGCCTCATGGCCGCAGCCGCACGGTAAAACGCAGCCCCTCGGCATCTCGCTCCAGCCCCCATTGCAACGGCTGCGCGCCGTCATCGCGCAAGCTCTGCAACCAGCCCTGCAGGGCTTGGGCATCGACCACCTTGCCGCGCAGCAGCCAGCCTTGATCCTCGGACTGCACCTCGGCCAATTCGATATGCCGGGCCTGGGCCGATTGGTGCAACGCTTCAAGAGTCAGCGCAGGCTGGCCTGGCTGTGCCGCGAGCGATTCGGCCAGTGCCTGCCATTGCCGCTGTTCCTGCCAGAAGGCCACGCCCTCACGTAGCGCCAGCAACACCAGCAACAGCGCGACGACACCCCAGGCCAGCGCTAGCCGATGCTGTCGCATCCACTCACGGCTCATGCGGCGCTCCCCAGGTCGAACACCACGCGGCGCGCTTCGTCTTCCACCTGGACCTGCACGCCGGCTGCCGTGGCCATCTCCTGCCAGGGCGCGGCTGCACCCTCACCGGCCAGTTCAAGGTGCCAACGCTGGCCATCGAAGCGCACCACTTGCAGGCGCCAACCGGGATGATCGTTCAACCATCCATGGACCTGCGCCTGCAACGCCTCGAGCTGACGCAGGCGCACCTGGCCTTCACGCGCCTCGTCCTGCAGATGCGTCAACACCCGCGCAGCCTGCCGAGGCGTCGCCTGAACACCGGTAACGGCCTGCACCTGGGCGCGATAGAGCTGGGCCTGGCGCCACTGTTGCGCGCTCCACAGCCCGCCCCACGCCAACACCAGCGCCAGGCAGGCCATTGCCAGGCGCGCCTGCCCTTTTGCCAGGGGCAGGCCTTGGCGTGGCCGGCGGGCCTCGAACAAGCCAGGCAAGCCATCGAGCGGGGCCAGCACATCGGGCCAGTCGCCGTCGATGCCCTCGACCTCGCCAGCCAACCAGGCAAGCGCGGGAGGCGTGCCAAGGCCCTGCGGCCAGGCCAGCCAGTGGGCTTGGCCCTTGTACAGGCTCATCGTTCCTCGGCGCCAATGCCAGGTCGCTTCTGCTGCACAGTCGGGCAGCAACTGGAACTCGGCCCAGCAACGTTCCACGCTCAGCCCCCAACTGGCGCACTGCCCGCGCCATTCGTTGAGCCTGCCCCGCGCCACCACCAATAGGCGCAACTGCCCAGCGTGACGGCCGATGCAGGCACACAGCGCCTCATCACCGCCTTGCAGCAAGCGGTCCTCGAGCAGCAAGGGCCATTCCTCTCGTTTCAGCCCAGGCGGCGCGGGCAGCTGGAAATGACTGCAATGCTCACCGGGGACGATCAGGGCAACCCGCGCCCCGAGCCCCGCCGGAGGTTCGCCCTGCCCCTGGCGCAATGGACGGCCTTGGCTGACCAACAGCCACTCCCAGACCTCACCGGGGCGCAGCAGCAGCCAGGGTTGCGGCGGCGCCCGCCGGCGCCATTCAAGCTTCATGCGCGCCCCCAGGGTAGAACGAAGGTACAGGTATAAGGTGCTCCATCACGCACTAGCTCCACGCGCACGCCCCTGCCGGGGTGCGCCGGTTGATCGGAAGGCCAGGTCAGCCAACGGCCGGCCTGGTGGTAGAGAACATTCATCGCGCTGACCCGCTCCAGCCGTTCGCGTAGCACCCAAACCGGGGCCGCGGCGGCATACAGGTCGGCCGAAGTTTCCAGCAGCAGGCGTTGTGTACGCGGTTCGAAGCGCAGGCGTTGGCGCTGCAAGCGCGATCCTCCTTCGGCCTGCGGCCAGGCGGCGGCGGCCACCCACAGCAGTTGCTGGCGGTCGGGCTGCCAGTCGAGCCAGCGCGCCGCCAACGGCAAACGCTGTTCGTACAGGCGGCGCAGCACCGGGCTGTCGAAGCGCCGCTCCAAGGCCAGGCAAAAATCCACTACGCCGGTTTCGCTCACCTGTTCATCGAGCCGCTCGCGCACCTTCAGCCAGCCGTTGACCAGCGCCGACAGCATCACCCCAAGCAAGGCCGTGAGGGCCAGGGCCACCAGCAGTTCGATCAGGGTCATGCCCGCCTGGCGCCGTTTCATGGCCGCTCCAGGAACACGGTGAACTGCCCCAGCGGCAGGCGCTGGTCGCGATCGGCATGCAACAGCAGTTCGCCACGGCGCAGGTCGCGCACACCGGTGCGGCGCAACTGCAACTGCCAATGACAGGCCTGCCCGCCCTCCACCAGCACGCCGTTGTCCTGGTTGGTCGCCGGCCAATACTGCTCGACCACGAAACGTGCCTGCAGCTCACGGGCGCACAGCAGGCCCAGGCGATGCTGCTGCACGGTGTCCTGCACCGCCAGGCGCTGGCGCAGGACCTGGCTGGTGATCACCGCGAGGACGGCGGCGATGCCCAGGGCCACACTTACCTCCAACAGGGTGAAGCCACGTTGCTGGCGCTTCATGGCATCGCGCTCACGCGAAACTGCCCGCCGCGGTCCCAGTCCCAGCGCTGACCGCCCTCGGCCCAGCGCCAGCGCACAGTGCCCGGACGTGACCAGCCATCGGGGGTGAACAACAGTGCTGGCGCCTGGCTGACGGGCCAGTCCGGCCGCAAGCCCTTGGGCCAATCACCCAGTGCCACGGTTTCCACCTGCCAGTGCTCGCCTTGCCGACGGACGAACTCGGGGCGTTGACCGTTCCAGCGCAGCCCGCGCAACTGCCCGGCATGACGCGCCAGGTCGGCCTGGGCCACGGTGACGGCGGCCAGGCGATCGAGCGCCTGGTCGATGCTGCTTCTACCGCTGTCGAGCCAGGCCACGGCCAGGCTGGTCATCAAGGCGGCGATGGCCAGCACCACCAGCAGTTCGAGCAGGCTGAAACCGCGCTGGAGGGAGTGGGCCATAGGCTTGATCAACTTAAAGCGCCCAGTTGCCCAGGTCGGCATCGAGCCCTTCGCCGCCCGGCACGCCATCGGCGCCCAGCGAATACACATCGACCCGGCCATGCTCGCCGGGCATGCGGTACTGGTACGGGGTGCCCCATGGGTCTTCCGGCAGGCGGCGGATATAGCCGTCACTGCGCCAGCTGCGCGGCAGCGGTTCCTGGGTCGGCTTCTTCGCCAGCGCCGCCAGGCCCTGTTCGGTGCTGGGGAAGCGCAGGTTGTCCAGGCGGTACATGTCCAGCGCCTGTTCCAGGGTCGCGAGGTCGGCCATGACTTTCTGCTTCATGGCCTTGTCCTGGTTGCCCAGCACGCTGGGCGCGACCACGGCGATCAACAGCCCGATGATGAAGATCACCACCATGATTTCCATCAGCGTGAAGCCCCGCTGGCGGTTACGTCGTTGCTGCATCGAAGTTCTCCTTGTCACAGTTGCAATCCCTGGTTGAGCTGCATGATCGGCAGCAGCACCGCCAGCACGATGAACAGCACCACGGCGCCCATCACCAGGATCATCAGTGGTTCGAACAGCGCCATGGCGGTGTCCACCTGGCGGGCGAAGCCGCGCTCCTGGTCATCGGCCACCCGTTCGAGCATGTCGGCCAGGGTGCCGCTGGCCTCGCCGCTGCCGACCATGTTCAACAGCAGCGGCGGAAATTCCCCGGCGTTGTCCAGCGCCCGGTGCAGGCTGGTGCCGCCCTGCACTTGCTGGCGTACCTGCTCCATGGCGCTGCGGATGCGCCGGTTGCCGACCGTCTCGGTGGCCACCTGCAAGGCTTCGAGCAGAGCCACGCCGCTGCCGCAGAGGATCGCCAGGCTGCGCGCCAGGCGCGCGCTCTCCAGCACTTGCAGCAGTACACCGATACGCGGCAGGCGTAGCAGCAGGTCGTCGCGGCGTAGGCACCAGTGCGGCTTGCGCAGCAGCCAGCCGCCCAACAGCGCGGCCAGAATCGCCAGTGCCAGCAGATAGGGGCCGGCCTGCACCAGCCCCTGGCTCAAGCCGATCAGTAGCGACGTGATCAAAGGCAGGTTCTGCCCGGAATGGGCGAACTGCTCGGTGAGCTTGGGCACCACAAAGGTCATCAGGCCGACCACCACGGCCAGCGACACGCCCATCAGCACCGCCGGGTAGATCAACGCGGTGCGCGCCTTGTGGCGCTGGCGCTGGACCTGTTCGAGGTGGTCGGCCAGACGGCTCAGCACCTGGCCCAGGCGCCCGGAGCGCTCGCCGGCCTCGACCAGCGCGCAATACAAACCGGTGAACGGCGCGCCCTGTCGCGCCAGGCTACGCGCCAGCCCCAGGCCCTCGGCGAGGGAGCCGCGCAAGGCCACCAGCACCGCGTGCAAGGCCGGCTGGCGCAGTTGCCGCTCCAGTGTGGCAAGGGCATCGACCAGGGGGATGCCAGCGCCAACCAAAGTCGCCAGTTGGCGGGTCAGCTCGCACAGTTGGGCGCGGGTCAGGCGCTGACGACGGGGCTGGGCGCTGTCGTGGCGTTGCAAGTGCCGAGCGAACAAGCCCTGCTCGCGCAGCAATTGCCGCGCATGGCGCTCGCTGTCGGCCTGCACGCTGGCCTTGTGCGCCTTGCCGGCAAGATCCACGGCCTGGTAGCGATAGGTCGGCATGGTTAGCCCTGCACCACGCGCAGCACTTCGGCCAGGCTGGTCTCGCCACGGGCCAGGCAGGCGCGGGCCTCAGCCACCAGGCTCTGCCGGCGTCCATCCAGATAGGCCTGCATGGCCAGTTCGCTCTCGCCGTCGTAGAGCAAGGCAACCAGGCCGGCATCCAGCTCGATGAATTCGTACAGCCCCAGCCGGCCGACATAGCCGCTGCCCTGGCAGTGCTCGCAGCCAACCGGGTGATAGCTTTCGCGCAGGCCGCCCAGTTCCGGCCATAGCTCGCGCTCGGCACTTTGCAGCGGCTGCGCCACCGCGCAAGCACATAGTCGTCGTACCAGCCGCTGGGCCAGCACGCCACGCAGGCACGAGGCGATCAAGAACGGTTCGATACCCATGTCGCGCAGGCGGGTCACCGCACCGACGGCGCTGTTGGTGTGCAGGGTCGACAGCACCAGGTGCCCGGTGAGGCTGGCCTGCACGGCGATCTGCGCGGTCTCCTGGTCGCGGATCTCGCCCAGCATGATCACGTCCGGATCCTGGCGCAGGATGGCGCGCAAGCCACTGGCGAAGGTCAGCCCGGCACGCGGGTTGATGGCGGTCTGGCCGATGCCGGCGATGGCGTATTCCACCGGATCCTCGACGGTGAGGATATTGCGGCTGCCGTCATTCAGGCTGTTGAGGCTGGCGTACAGCGTGGTGGTCTTGCCCGAACCGGTGGGGCCGGTGGACAGCACGATGCCATTGGGTCGCGCCAGGCAACCGCGCAAGCCACGCAGCACTGCGGCAGGCATGCCCAGGTTGTCCAGCGCCAGCAGGCTGGCCTGCTTGTCGAGCACGCGCATCACCACCCGCTCGCCATGGATGCCGGGCAAGGTCGAGACCCGTACGTCCACCTCGCGCCCGGCGGCGCGCAGGGTGATGCGGCCATCCTGGGGCTGGCGCTTCTCGGCGATGTCCAGCCGCGCCATGACCTTGATCCGTGACACCAGCATCGCCGACAACGCCCGTGGCGGGCGCAGCACCTCGCGCAGGTGGCCGTCGATGCGCAGGCGCACCACCAGGCTCTGCTCGAAGGTCTCGATATGGATGTCAGAGGCGCGCAGACGCAGCGCCTGGCCGAACAAGCCGTTGATCAGGCGGATCACCGGCGCTTCGTCATCGCTCTCCAGCAGGTCCTCGATGCGCGGCATCTCGCTCATCAGGCTGTCCAGGTCGACCTGCTCGCCGATGCCTTCGATCAAGGCCTGGTTCGCCGCCTCGCCGGCCTGGTAAAGCTGGCCGAGGCGCTCGTCGAAGCTCGCACTGTCGAGCTGCTCGACGCCCACCGGCTGGCCATGCACGCGCAGCAGTTCCTGCAACTGGTCACTGTCGGCGTCGCCGCGCAGCCACAGCTGCCAGCCGTTCTCAGCCGGTGCCATGGCCACCCCGCTCTGCCGTGCCAGGCGATAGGGCAGCATCACCAGTCACCGCCTTCAAGGCGTACACGGCTGGAGGGGAACACCTGCAGCAGCGGCAGGCCCTCGGCCAGCGCCGGCAGCTTGAGCGGGGTGTTCTGCTGCAGACTCTGGTACTTCTGCTGGCTGATCCCGGCCAAGCTCTCGCCGTCACGCAGGATGCGCGGGCGGATGAACACCATCAGGTTCTGCTTGGTGTTCTTGCTGGCGTCGGAGCGGAACAGCCGGCCCAGGTAGGGAATATCGCCGAGAAGTGGTACACGCTGATTGCTGGTAGCCAGCTCGTCGCTGATCAGCCCGCCGAGGATCACCAGGCCGTTGTCCTCGACCATGACCTTGGTCTTGATCTCGCGCTTGTTGGTTATCACGTCGCTGGCGGCGCTGGAGTCGGCGATCGACGACACCTCCTGGACGATGTCCAGGCGCACGCTGTCGTCGATGCTGATCTGCGGCTTGATGCGCAGCTTCACCCCGACTTCCTTGCGCTCGATGGTCTGGTAGGGGTTGGCGTTGTTCTGGGTGACGGAGCCGGTGACGAACGGCACCTCCTGGCCCACCAGGATCGACGCCTCGGCGTTGTCCAGGGTCAGCAGGGTCGGAGTGGACAACAGGTTGAAACCGCTCTTGCCCTTGAGTGCGTTGACCAGCATGGCGAAGTTGAAGCCACCACCGATATGGCCGATACCGGCGGTGGCGCCGGTGGTGGCCGACAGCAGCTTGCCGAGTTTCTCGTTGTCGCCGCTGCTGGCGGCCCCGGCGATGCTGGCGATGTTTACCCCGTTGCCGCCGAAGTTGACGATACCGGCGCCGAACTTCTCGTCGGCGAAGAGCCACTGCACGCCCAGTTCCTGGGCGCTGCTGTCGGAAACCTCGGCGATGATCGCCTCGACCACCACCTGCGCCCGGCGAATGTCCAACTGCTCGACGATGCTGCGGTAGGCGGCCAGCTCGCTGTCGGGGCCAACCATCACCACGGCGTTGGTGCCTTCCTCGTACTCCAGGCGAATACCCGAGTCGCTGGCCGCCGGCACCGGCGCCTCCTTGCCTTCACCCTCCGTGGCCGGCACCGTGCCAGCCTGGCTCAGGCCGCGCAGCACCTTGACCACTTCGGCGGCATTGGCGTGGCGCAGATAGATGACCTGGGTGTTGCTGCTGCGCAGACTGTCGCTGGGCCGGTCGAGCTGCACCAGCAGCGCCCGCACCCGTTCCCGGCTGTCGGCGCTGCCACGCACCAGCAACGCATTGCTGCGCGGGTCGGCAACCACCTGGGCGCTGTCGACGCCCTGCTCGCGGGCCAGCAGGCGGGTCACCAGGCCGGCGGTGTCGGCGGCGCTGGCGTGCTTGAGCGGCATCACCTGCAACGGCTCGTCGCTGACCTGGTCGAGCTGGCGCAGCAGGCTGTCGATGCGCTCCAGGTTACTGCGCCAATCAGTGACCACCAGCAGGTTGGCCGCCGGATACGGGGTGATCACCCCGACCCGTGGGTCGATCAGCGGCTTGAGAATGCCGAGCATCTGCTCGCTGGCGGCGTTGCGCACATTGAACACGCGGGTGGCCACGCCGTCGCTGCCCTCGGCCTTCTTGCCGGCGGTTTCCACCGGCACCGGCTCCAGGCGCGCGGCCTGGTCGGGCACGATCTTCACGCTGCCATTGGGCAGGTCCACGGCGGCGAAGCCCTGGGCGCGCAGCTGGGCGAGGAAGATGTCGTAGATGGCGTCGGCGTCGTGGCGATCGACGGTGCGCACGGTCACCTTGCCCTGCACCCGTGGGTCGACGATGAAGGTGGTGCCGGTGATGCGCGACACGCTGTCGATGAACTCACCGAGCTCGGTGTCGACGAAGTTCACCTCGTACAGCGGCGTGCCGTCGTCAGCGAAGACTTCGGCCTCTTCGGCCTGGGCCAGGGACATGCCGAGCATCAGCAGCCCGGCCAGACAGTACCTTGCGATCATCATTCATCCTTGGCGCTTGAAGCCGGTCACGGCGGGGCGTGGTGGCCAGGGCAGGCGCTCGCGCCGCCCGTTGTTGTCGAAGATCAGGCCATCGGCGTCGATGTCCTGCAGCACGATGCCCGGTGCCAGGCGCTGGCCACGGCCGAGGGTGCGCACCTGTTGGCCATGGCGCAGTACCACCACGCTGGCCGACAGCGGCTGGGCCTTGAGCCCGCCCAGATAGGCCAGGGGCAGGCGGGTCAGCGGAATGCGGCCGTCGTCCACCGGCGCTTGCCAATGCTCTACCAGCAAGCCCGGCAACGGCGCCAACGCCGGCACCGGCGCACTGGCCGGCTGCGGCTGACGGCTGAGCAACAGCACGCACTGCGCCGCCAGCCAACCGGCGAGGGTCAGCAACACGAAGCTGAAAACACGCGAGATCACGCGGCTACCTGGTGCGGGTGCCAGCCAGGGTGGCCCTGCACGTAGCGCACGGCTGGCAGTTGCAAGGGAGCCAGGGCCCAGCCCGGCGCCTGCCGGGTCAGCCAGGCTTCGAGGGTCTGCCACAATGGCGCGCCGGTCTGGGCATCGAAGTGCAGGCCAAAGGTGCGGCACAGGCCCTCGACGGGTTGCAGGCCGATGATGCGCTTGCCGTTGGGGCTGTAGCTGACCTGCCAGTGCTGGCTTTGCCAGCGCGGCAGGTCCTGGCTGTTGTCCAGCAGCAACGGGTCGCCGAACAGCTGCTCGGCGGCGTTCTCCAGCACCTGCTCGACCTGGCGCGCCGGGGCCTCGACCACCGGGGCGGGATAGCCGCCAGTCAGGCTGATCAGATGCTCGCGGCTGATCGCTTCACCAGCTTGCAGAGGGTAGTCGTAACGCAGGCCGGGCAGCAGCACCGGCATGCTCGAATCGTCGGCCAGGGCCTGGTGCAGCAGGCGGTCCCAGCTGCCGCCACGGGTATCGCGGCGCCACAATGCTTCTGGGGCACGCGCCAGCGGCTGGTCGAGCCAGGCAGCATGGCCGCTGCGCTGGCGTTGCAACTCGCCGCGCACCTGGTTGGCGCGGGCCTGGGCCTGGGGGGCAAGGCTGTGCTCGAAGGCCGGGAAGAACCGCGCCTCGAACTGCCATTGGCCGCCCGCCTGGCGGCAGCGCAGGCGAAACGCGCCACTGGCCCGGCAACCAGCGAACAGCACCGGTACCCGGCGGCCGCTGGCCTGGGTGGCCTGCACCGGCGCCGGCCACAGGTCCTGGCCACGGGCGCACAACAGTACATCCACCTCGGGTATTCGCTCGGCCAACCACAAGCCGGGGCCGGTGCCGACATCCGCCAGCGCCACCACCAGGTCGGCCTCGCGCCGGGCTTGCTGGAAGCTCGGTTGCAAGGATTGGTACCACTGTTTGAGGGAGGCTTTCTGATCCTGCGCATAAGGGTCGGTGACGCCGACCACGGCAATGCGCACACCACCACGCTGGAACACCTGCAGCCCCTTGACGCCCAGGGCCTTGGCCTGGGCATCGGCCAGGCCGGCACCGAGGGTAATAGAGGAGGACTGGCGATAGAGCCCGGCACTGCGCTGCGGCCACAGCACCCGCTCATCGCTGCTGACCCGCACCTCGCTGCCCAGCAGTTGGCTGCCCTGCACACCGCTTTCGCCCTGGGTGAGGTAGGCCAGACCGCTGCCGTTCCAGCACTGGCCGTTCTCCAGGGTCAGGCATTGTTCGCTGCCGGCCTCGCGCCGCAGCTGTTCAAGCAGCGCGGCCAATACTGCATAACCTCCAGTCTGGGCCTGGCCGGCAAGGCCAGCATCGAGCAACGGCGCCAGCTCAAGCTGCCCGGCACTCGCATTCGGCCCGCTCATCCACGGGGCTCGCCCCAGGTGGCTGACCGGGCCGAGGCGCGTGGCCGGCACCACGGCCTGGCCCGGCTGGCGCGCGTCCAGGGTATCGGCGACATACAGCAGGTCCAGCGCGCGGTCGCCAGTGCCACGGGGCATGGGCAGGGCCGAACAGGCGCCGAGCAACGGTGCCAGGGCACCGACACCCATCCAGCTGATCACTTCGCGCCTGCCCACACTGCTCGCCATCGACTCTGCCATCCCTGTTCATTCAGGGCTCCGGATATTGCGGCGCTTGCGTGACAGTTTGATGGCAGAAAACCGACGCTAATTCCAAAAAAGCGCAGGATAACGCTTTAGTAATAGCGGTGAGTTTTAAACGCTCCTTAACAATTCTGACAATCAATCATCATACTTGCCGTCTACAGTCGCGGTTTCCTTCAACTCAGCCAAAAAAAGGACACCCTGATGAGTCGAGATACCGGCGATAACCTGGACCGCAACCAGAGCGGCAACCTGCCGATGGCCAGTGTCATGGACACTTACCTGAGCCGTCGCTCCGTGGTGCGCGGCAGCCTCGGCGCGGCCATCGCCATGATCGCCGGTGCCGGCCTGAGCGGTTGCTTCGACAGCGGCGGCGGCTCGGATCACGACGATCCAGCGCCGCAGCCGGAGAAACCCAAACTCAAGCTCGGCTTCAACTCCATCGCCGGCTCGCGCACCGACGCCTGCGTGGTCGCCGCCGGCTACAGCGCCTACGTGCTGGCCCCTTGGGGCACACCGCTGAACGCCACAGCCAACCCATGGAAGGCCGACGGCAGCAACACCTCCACCGACCAGGCCAACGCCATGGGCATGCACCACGACGGCATGCACTTCTTCCCCATCAACGGCAGCTCCAGCGATGGCCTGCTGGCGATCAACTTCGAATACATCGACACCGCCGCCCTGCACCCGGCCGGCCCCACCACCGTCGCCGGCAAACGCCCGGTCGAAGAAGTGCGCAAGGAGATCAACGCCCATGGCGCCGGCGTGGTGCGCATCAGCAAGGTCGCCGGGCGCTGGCAGGTGGTCGACAACGACCCGCTAAACCGCCGCTTCACCACCGTCTCGCTGATGGATATCGCAGGCCCGATGCGCGGCACCGACCACGTCAAGACCAAGTTCTCGCCCACCGGCACCCAGTGCCGCGGCACCAACAACAACTGCGGCAACGGCTACACCCCGTGGGGCACCTACCTGACCTGCGAGGAGAACTGGCCCGGCATCTTCGTCAATAAAGGTGTGCGCCCGGCCAACCAAGTGCGTATCGGCGTCTCTTCGAGCAGTGGCCAGTACAAGTGGGAAACCGCTGCCGGCGATGCCAGTGAAGTGGCCGGCGAATTCGCCCGTTTCGACATCACCCCCAGCGGCGCCAGCGCCACCGACGACTTCCGCAACGAAGCCAGCACCTATGGCTACATCGTCGAGATCGACCCGTACACCAACAACACCCTGGCAGTGAAGCGCACCGCCCTGGGCCGCTTCCGCCACGAAGGCTGCTGCCCTGGCCTGCCGGTGGCCGGCAAGCCGCTGGTCTGGTACACCGGCGACGACTCCAACAACGAGTACCTGTACAAGTTCGTCTCCGACGCGCTGTGGGACCCGGCCGACGCCAACCCCGCCGACCGCCTGGCCACCGGCGCCAAGTACATGGACAAGGGCAAGCTGTATGTCGCCCGCTTCGATGCCAACGGCACCGGCGCCTGGCTGCTGCTCGACGTGGCCACCCCGACCACCGCCGGCAGCACCCTGGGCGCTCAGTTCGGCGACCTGCCGGGCATCATCCTCAACACCCGTGGCGCTGCCGATGCCGTGGGTGCCACGCCCATGGACCGCCCCGAGTGGACCGCCGTCAACCCGCTCAACGGCGACGTCTACCTGACCCTGACCAACAACAGCGCACGCACCGCGGCCAAGGTCGACGCGGCCAACCCACGCGGGCCGAACCGCCACGGCCATATCATCCGCTGGCACGACAGCGACGACCACAAGACCTTCACCTGGGACATCTTCGTGTTCGGCGCCAACGCCGCCGGCGCGCCGGACATCAACCGCTCGGGCCTGACCGAACTGAACCAGTTCGCCAGCCCCGACGGCATGAGCTTCGATAGCCGCGGCGTGCTGTGGTTCGAGACCGACAACGGCGAAGCCACTCTGACCAGCTACACCAACGACCAGGTGCTGGCGGTGATCCCCACCGACCTGGTGGACGCCAACGGCAAGCAGATCCCGGTCAACGCCACCAACCAGGTGGACCTGCGCCGCTTCTTCGTCGGGCCGAACGGCTGCGAGGTGACGGGGATTGCCTTCACCCCGGACAACAAGACCATGTTCGTCAACATCCAGCACCCGGACAACTGGCCGAGCACCGACAAGGCCACCGACCTCACGCCGGCCGGCACCTCGGTGCGGCCACGGGCTTCGACGGTGGTGATCCAGCGTAACGATGGCGGGGAGATCGGCACGGCCTGATCGCGTCGACCGGTGTATCCACGGTGACTAACGAAAAGCCGCCCAAGGGCTAGTACTTGTCAGTTTGCGTCACTGGGGCTGCTATGCAGCCCATCGCCGGCAAGCCGGCTCCCACAATTGCTGTGCAGGACTCAAGAATTGCGCGGTCCCTGTGGGAGCCGGCTTGCCGGCGATGGCCGCATAGCGGCCCCTAACGCTTAACTGACTGGTATTAGCCCATGGGCGGCTTCTGTCGATTGATTCGACTAAGTCTCAGTAGACCTCGAGGTTCCAGCCCACCGGTTCTACGGGCTCCCCCTTGAGGATCTTCTCGGCCCGCTCGGCCATTGCCTTGCACAACTCCTCGCCTGTCATCTCACGCTTTTTGGCAATGTTGGCGGGCATCGGTTTGCGAACCAGCGGTGTACGCAGCTCAATTCTCATATTCATGCTCCTTGTCGCAGGGCACGCCTTGCGCGCCAGCGTGGCCTGCCTCAGAAGATAAAAAACCCGCACAGCCGCCTGAAAGGAACGTCAAAAGAATCGTCCCATCGGCAGAGGCAAAGTAGTTCCAAGGATTTGTTCGAAAGCACTCATCAAGGGCCTCGACGCCTCTCAGGGACTCTTAGGCTTTCACGCTCCAGAGAGTGTTGCCGATGTCGTGCATGAGAAGAGATACCCAGTGAAATGCTAGCTGGCCGGTAGCTTAGCCGCCCGCGTCACCGGCCATGCTGAACAGATCGTCTCATCCGACATTTCCTACGATACCTAGCGAATTTCCAACCATCAGTAACAAAGTCTCACCCGGCTACGGGCTCCCGCCCCCTGACCCGCACCTGCTGCGCCGGCACCCGCGCATGCCACTGCACCACGCCCAGCGCCTCGATCTGGAACTGGCTGCGCAGCGTGTACCCCTCCTCCTCGAACGACAGCTGCAGGACGAAATGGCCGCTGTTGAGCAACAGCCCTTCGCTTAGGCGGGCGAAGGTCTCGTCATCCACCGCCCCCAGCGCCTGGCGCAAGGCCGCGGCATCGACATACCCGGCCGCCGGGCGGGCACTGATCACGCGGCTGAGCATCGAGCGGGAGAACCGTCCTTCGTACATCGCCTCCAGCAGCGGCAGGTGCTCCAACCCCAGGGCATTGGCATTGAGCCGCCAGCCGCTGGTCGAAGGCAGTGCGCAAAGCATTCGATAGCGGCCTTGCCGAGCACTGTCCGGTTCCAGCAGCAGGTTGAGTTCACTGGTGTCGAGCATGGGCTGGTTGGCCGCCAGCCGCGGTGGCTGCTGGCGCAGGTACTGGGCGCTCTCGGCGCCCTGCAGGCGGGCATCGCTGTCGGCGTCCAACCAGTCGGCCAGGGCATCGACCAGCCGTTCGGCGGCCATGTCATCGCCCAACAGCTGGCGCAACTGGCGCTCGGCCCGTCGGCCGTCCTCTCCCAGCAGGGCGTTGACGTTGAAGCAACTGTGCTGGTCGATCACCCGTAACTGCGCCTTGCCGGCACCAAAGTCGTAGGCCAGCGGCTGCCCACGCAGGGCCTGCCAGAACAGCGGGCTGGCGCGCCAGGCCGGATCGCGCAGGGCCTGGGAGGCGTAGGCCAGGCCAGCCTGCTCCATGGCGCGCACCTGCACTCGCTGGTGCAGCAGACGCACCGCGTCCACCTGGCGCCGGCCATCCTCCACCAGCCAGGCCAGCCCCGCCGCCAGCATCGCCAGCACCACCAGCACCATCAGCAGTGCCGCGCCCCGTTGTCGCCTGCGCCCCATCCCTGTCTTCCCGTGGCTGCTGAAAAGCGCCAGTCAACACGCCGGTTGTTGCAGGCAGATGGCAGTCATGTGCCCGTCATCTGCGCAGGGCAGGATTGGCCTTCCTTTTTCTTTGACCTGACAGGAGTGGTCTTACATGGGTGGCATCGGAATCTGGCAATTGGTGATCGTGCTGTTGATCGTCTTCCTGCTGTTCGGCACCAAGCGGCTCAAGGGGCTGGGCGGTGATGTCGGCGAGGCGATCCAGGGCTTTCGCAAGTCCATGGGCGGCACTGCCGACAACACTGTCGAGCAACAGCCGCAGGTGCTGAACAATCAGCCGGTGCAGCAGACGCAAACGGATCGTCAGGCCTGATGTTCGAGATCGGCTTCACCGAACTGCTGTTGGTGGGCATCGTCGCCCTGCTGGTGCTCGGCCCCGAGCGCCTGCCGGTGGCGGCGCGGACCCTGGGCCGTGGGCTGGGCCAGGCCCGTCGGGCACTGAATGCGTTGAAGGCGCAGGTGGAACGGGAGATCGACATGCCCGCCCTGGATGCCGCGCCGTTGCAGCGCCTGGAGCAGGAGCTGCGCCAAGGTATCCAGCTCGACGCGACGCCGGCCAATGACCCGACACCCGTCGCCCAGGCCAAGGAGAGCGCTTGATGTCCCTCGCCCTTGACCAGGCGGCGCGCATGCCGCTGACCGATCATCTGCGCGACCTGCGCAAGCGCCTGATGCGCTGCCTGCTGGTGATCGCGCTGGTGTTCTGCGGGCTGTTCCCCTTTGCCCAGACGCTGTACACGCACATTTCCGAACCGCTGCGCCGTTACCTGCCTGAAGGCGCCAGTATGATCGCCACCAGCGTCACCTCGCCGTTTCTTGCGCCGTTCAAGCTGACGGCGATGTGCGCGCTGTTCGTCGCCATGCCGCTGCTACTGCACCAGGCCTGGGGCTTCATCGCCCCGGGGCTGTACCGCCGCGAACGGCGCATCGCCCTGCCCCTGCTGGTGTCGAGCATCGTGCTGTTCTACGGCGGCATGGCGTTCGCGTTCTTCCTGGTGTTCCCGATGATGTTCGGTTTTTTCGCCAGCGTGACCCCGGACGGGGTCGAAATGATGACCGACATCGGCCTGTACCTGGACTTCATCCTGGCGCTGTTTTTGGCGTTCGGCCTGGCCTTCGAGATCCCGGTGGCGACCTTCATCGTGGTCTGGGCGGGGCTGACCGACGTGGCCACGCTGCGGCGCAGCCGGCCCTATGTGATCGTCGGCTGCTTCGTGGTGGGGATGATCCTGACCCCGCCGGATGTGTTTTCGCAGACCATGCTGGCGGTGCCGATGTGGGTGCTGTTCGAGGTGGGGTTGCTGGCGTGTGGGTTGGTGCGCCGGGCTGGGTAGATCGATCAATTGCCGGGGCTGTGCAGCAGCCCCCAGCTGAACAGGCACACTAATCCGGACCAGTGGTATTGACCTGGTATTAAAGTGGTATTAATTTTCATCCCACAACAATATCGGACATTGCTTATGCGTCCTCTAGAGGCCCTGCGCCCCGACGACACCAGCGCCACCCCGCTCTACCTGCAGCTGGCACGCAACCTGGAGCAGGCCATCCATGCCGGCCAGTGGACCGCCGACCAGGCCCTGCCCTCGGAACGCACTCTCAGCGAAACCCTGGACATCTCCCGGGTCACCGCGCGCAAGGCCCTCGAAGTCCTGCTCGAACAAGGCCTGATCCAGCGCATCCAGGGTTCCGGTACCTTCATCACGCCACGCCTCGAACAACCCCTGTCACGCCTGTCGAGCTTCAGCGAAATGCTGCGCATGAAAGGCTTCGTGCCCAGCTCGCAGTGGCTGGAGCGCAGTATCGGCACGCCGAGCAGCGACGAACTGATCCGCCTCGGCCTGTCGCCCACCGACCAGGTGGCCCACCTTAAGCGCCTGCGCAAGGCCGACGATATCGTCATGGCGGTGGAGGTCAGCACCCTGCCCGCCCGCCTGCTCGGCGACCCACAGGCCATCGGCGATTCGCTGTACCAGCACCTCGACCAACTAGGCCGCCCGGTGGTCCGCGCCCTGCAACATATCCGCGCGATCAACGCCAGCGACGAACTGGCCGCCCAGGTGGGCATCGCCCCCGGCACCGCCATGCTGCTGATGACCCGGATCGGCTACCTCGACGACAACACCGCCATCGAGCTGACCGACACCTACTGCCGCAACGACTACTACGACTTCGTCGCCGAACTGCGACGCTGACCGGAGCCCCCATGGACATCGCCAACATCCTCACCCCCGACGGCTGGGTGCACGGACAACTGCACCTCGAAAACGGCCGCATACAGGCCATCGAGGGCACCCCGTGCGACCCGCAGGCCAACGACCTGCCGTACCTGTTGCCCGGTTTCATCGACCTGCATGTGCACGGCGGCGGCGGCAGCGACATCATGCAGGGCGGTGAGGCCTTCGCCACCATTGCCCGCACCCATCGGCGCTTCGGCACCACCTCGCTGCTGGCCACCACCATGACCGCGCCACGCGAGGAACTGGCCCGCGTGCTGGGCGAACTGGGCGCGCACCTCAAGCAACCGCGCCAGGGCGCGCGCATTCTCGGCGTGCATCTGGAAGGCCCGTATATCAACCCCGGCAAGCTCGGCGCCCAGCCGAACTTCGCCCACCAGGCGCTGCTCGACGAAGTCGAGGAGTACCTGGCCCTGGCGCCGATCAAGGTCATCACCATCGCCCCGGAAATCGCCGGGCACCTGCCGCTGATCCAGGCCTTGAGCCAGCGCGGCATCCGCCTGCAGATCGGCCACACCCTGGGCAGCTACGAGGAAGGCGTGGCGGCCCTGGAAGCCGGCGCCAGCAGCTTCACCCACCTGTACAACGCCATGAGCCCGCTGCACCACCGCGAGCCGGGCATCGTTGGCGCGGCCCTGGCCCACGCCCGCTACGCCGAGCTGATCCCCGACCTGCTGCACGTGCATCCCGGGGCGATCAAGGTAGCCCTGCGCGCGATCCCGTGCCTGTACTGCGTCACCGACTCCACCGCCGCCGCCGGCATGCCCGACGGCGAATACCGCCTGGGCAGCCACACCGTGACCAAGTGCCTGGGCGGCGTGCGCCTGCCCGACGGCACCCTGGCCGGCAGCACCCTGACCATGGACCAGGCCCTGCGCAACCTGGTGAAGATCGGCCTGCCCCTGGCCGAAGCCTCCGAGCGCCTGTCCCGCTACCCCGCCGATTACCTCGGCATCGCCGACCGTGGCCGCCTGCAACCGGGCGCCTGGGCCGACGCGGTGCTGCTCGATCGCCAACTGAACCTGACCGCCGTGATGGTCGAAGGAGAAACCGCATGAGTTCAAGGATGCTCGAAGAGGCCCGCAGCTGCGCCGATGTCGTCGAACGACAGAACCAGGCGCTGGACCCGCGCCTGGAAGCCCTGAGCGAACAGCTGCGTCGGCTCGACCCGCAGGTGGCGCTGACCGTGGCCCGGGGCAGTTCGGATCACGCCGCCAGTTACTTCGCCTATGTCGCCATGCAGCAACTCGGCCTGCCAGTGGCGTCGCTGCCAATGTCGGTGGTGACCTTGCAGCAGGCGCCGCTGCGGGTACGCGGCCAGGTAGCGCTGGGCTTCTCGCAGTCGGGCCAGAGCCCGGACCTGGTCGACAGCCTGCGGCGCCTGAACCAGTGCGGCGCGACCACCGTGTCGCTGGTCAATGCCGAGGGCTCGCCGCTGGAGCAGGCCTGCCAGCACCACCTGCCGCTGGGCGCCGGCCCCGAGCTGTCGGTGGCGGCGACCAAGAGCTTCGTCGCCACCCTGAGCGCCAGCGCCCGCCTGGTCGCCCATTGGGGCCAGGACCGTGCCCTGCTGGCAGCCGGCCTTGCCCTGCCCACGCAATTGCGTGAAGCCGCCGCCCAGGACTGGAGCCCGGCCCTCGACACCTTGCGCGATGCCGAACGGCTGATGGTGATCGGCCGTGGCGCCGGCTTTGCTATCGCCCAGGAAGCGGCGCTCAAGCTCAAGGAAACTTCGGTGATCCAGGCCGAGGCCTTCAGCAGCGCCGAGGTGCGCCACGGCCCCATGGCGCTGATCGACGCCCAGTACCCGCTGCTGGTGTTCGCCCCGCGCGGCGTCGAGCAGGCCGGCCTGCTGCAACTGGCCGCCGACATGCGCCAGCGCGGCGCCCATGTGCTGCTGGCGGCGCCCGCCGATATCGCCGGGCGCGACCTCACCCTGAGCTGCGCCGAACACCCGGCCCTGGACCCGCTGCTGGCGATCCAGAGCTTCTACGTCATGGCCGCGGGCCTGGCCGAGGCCCGTGGCCTCGACCCCGACCAGCCGCGCCACCTGAGCAAAGTGACCTGCACGCAGTGAAGCCGCGAGGAACAGCGCATGCCCGACAATAACAAGATCATCCTCCATGCCCCGCTCGCCGGGCCGCTGGTGCCGCTGGAGCAGGTGCCGGACCCGGTGTTCAGCAGCGCCACCCTCGGTGACGGCGTCGCCATCGACCCGCTCAACGATGTGCTGTATGCCCCGTGTGCCGGCGAGGTGGTGCAACTGGCCCGCACCGGCCACGCGCTGACCCTGCGCGCAGCCAACGGCGCGGAAATCCTCCTGCATATCGGTGTCGACACCGTGCAACTGCAGGGCCGTGGCTTCTCGCCATTGGTGGCGCTGGGCGACCAGGTCAGCCAAGGCCAGCCGCTGGTGCGCTTCGACATGGACCTGGTGGCGCAGCACTGTGTCAGCCTGGTTACGGTGATGCTGATCAGCAATGGCCCAGGCTTTGGCCTGAGGCGACTGGAAGCAGGCAATGCGCAGCTCGGCGCGGCGCTGCTGGAGGTCGAGGCCACGGGCCGCGAAGCGAATGGCCGGCCGGTCAGCCATGAAAGCGCGCGCGGACACGCCCGGGTCGCTCATCACGGCGGCCTGCACGCCCGCCCCGCCGCCTTGCTGCGCCAGACTGCGCAAGGCTTCCAGAGCCATGCCGTGCTGCGCTTCGCCGAGCGCGAGGCCGACCTCGACAGCCTGGTGGCGGTCATGGGCCTGGGCGTTGGCGAAGGCGCCGAAGTCGAACTGATCTGCACCGGGCCGGACAGCCAAACCGCGCTGCTGGCGTTGATCGCTGCCGTGCAGACAGCCTCGGTCGGTGAGCGCCATGCCGCGCACGCGCCGACCAGCACCGCCATGCCCAAGCCCGCTGCCGGGCCCGGCATGCTTACCGGTGTCTGCGCCGCCCCCGGCCTGGCTCAAGGCCCGCTGGCCCGGCTGGACGGGGTCAGCCTGCCGCCCGACAACGGCGACAACGACCCCGCCGCACAGCACCAGGCGTTGAACACGGCCTTGGCCGAAGTGCGTCACGCCATCGACCGCGACTGGCGCCACCTGCCGCGCGGCCAGGAGGACGCAGCCGCGATCCTCGAGGCCCACCTGGCCTTGCTCGACGATCCGGCCCTGCTTGGCGACGCCCGCCAGCATATCGCCAACGGCGTCGCCGCCAGCCATGCCTGGAGCCGTGCCATCGATACCCAGTGCCAGATCCTGCGCAGCCTGGGCAACCCATTGCTGGCCGAGCGCGCCAACGACCTTTACGACCTGCAACAGCGTGTTCTGCGGGCCTTGCTTGGTGAAACCCGGCAACTGCGCCTGCCGCCCTCGGCCATTGTCGTCGCCCATGAACTAACGCCCTCCGACCTGCTGCTACTGGCCCGCCATGAGGTCGCCGGGCTGTGCATGGCCGCCGGCGGCGCCACCTCGCACGTCGCCATCCTTGCCCGCGCCCGCGGCCTGCCGTGCCTGGTGGCCGTGGGCGAAGCGCTGCTGGAGCTGCCCGCCGGCACGCCGCTGGTGCTGGACGCCGACCAGGGCCGCCTGGAAACCGAGGCTGATGCGCAGCGCCTGGCCGAGGTGCAGCGTCATGTGCAACAGCGCCGCGAAACCCGCCAACGCCAGCAGGCCGCCGCCCAACAGAGCGCCCGCACCCGCGATGGCCAAGTGATCGAGGTCGCAGCCAACGTTGCCAGTGCCGAGGAGGCCGCCGAGGCCTTGGCCCAAGGTGCTGACGGCATCGGCCTGCTGCGCAGCGAGTTCCTGTTCATCGACCGCCCCACCGCGCCGGACGAGACCGAGCAGCGCAGCGCCTACCAGGCCGTGCTCGATGCCATGGGCGAACGCCCGGTGATCATCCGTACCATCGATGTAGGCGGCGACAAGCAGCTCGACTACCTGCCCCTGCCGGCCGAGGCCAACCCGGTGCTGGGCCTGCGCGGCATCCGCCTGGGCCAGGTGCGCCCGGAACTGCTCGACCAGCAGTTGCGCGCGCTGCTGCAGGTCAGCCCGCAACAGCGTTGCCGGATCATGTTGCCGATGGTGACCGAAGTCGACGAGCTGATCGCCATCCGCCAGCGCCTGGACCGGCTGGCCGGCGAACTGGGTATCGGGCAACGCGCCGAGCTGGGGGTGATGATCGAGGTGCCGGCCGCCGCGCTGCTCGCCGAGCGCCTGGCCGAACATGCCGATTTCTTCTCCATCGGCACCAACGACCTGTCCCAGTACACCCTGGCCATGGACCGCGACCACGCCGGGCTGGCTGCGCGGGTGGATGCCTTGCACCCCGCCCTGCTGCGCCTGATAGAGCTGACCTGCCAGGGCGCGGCGAAGCACGGGCGCTGGGTCGGCGTGTGCGGTGCGCTGGCCTCCGACCCGCTGGCCACGCCGGTGCTGATAGGGCTGGGGGTGGCTGAGCTATCGGTCAGCGCACCGCAGATCGGCGAGATCAAGGCGCAGGTGCGCCAGCTCGATGCCGCCGCCTGCCGTCGCTTCAGCCAAGGCCTGCTGGGCTTGTCCAGCGCCGCCGCGGTGCGCCAGGCCTGCCGCGACTTCACCGCCCAGTCCCACGCCCAACCGGCCGCCGCCGCGGCCCTACAACAATAATCGGAGCGCACCATGTATCAGCACTTCATCCAGGGCCTGCAACGGCTCGGCCGCGCCTTGATGCTGCCCATCGCCATCCTGCCCATCGCCGGCCTGCTGCTGCGCCTGGGCGACACCGACCTGCTCGACATCGCCCTGGTGCATGACGCAGGGCAAGCGATCTTCGCCAACCTGGCGCTGATCTTCGCCGTCGGCATCGCCGTGGGCTTCGCCCGCGACAACAACGGCACCGCCGGGCTGGCCGGGGCCATCGGCTACCTGGTACTGGTCGCGACGCTGAAGGTGATCGACCCGAAGATCGACATGGGCATGCTCGCCGGGATCATCTGCGGTCTGCTCGGCGGTGGCCTGTACAACCGCTTCAAGGACATCCAGCTGCCGGACTACCTGGCGTTCTTCGGCGGCCGGCGTTTCGTGCCGATTGCCACCGGGGTGTCGGCGGTGTTCCTCGGGCTGCTGTTCGGCCTGGTCTGGCCGCCGATCCAGGACGGCATCAACAGCCTCGGCCAATTGATGCTGGAGAGCGGCAGTATCGGCGCGTTCTTCTTCGGCGTGCTCAACCGCCTGCTGATCATCACCGGCCTGCACCACATCCTCAACAACTTGGTGTGGTTCGTCTTCGGCAGCTTCCAGGCGGCCAGCGGCCAGGTGGTCACCGGCGACCTGGCGCGCTTCTTCGCCGGCGACCCGAACGCCGGGCAGTTCATGGCCGGCATGTTCCCGGTGATGATCTTCGGCCTGCCCGCCGCCTGCCTGGCCATGTACCGCCATGCCCTGCCGGCCCGGCGCAAGCTGATCGGTGGCGTGCTGCTGTCGATGGCGCTGACCTCGGCGCTGACCGGGGTGACCGAGCCGATCGAGTTCGCCTTCATGTTCCTCGCGCCGCTGCTGTACCTGATCCACGCGCTGCTCACCGGGGTGTCCATGGCGGTCTGCGACCTGCTCGGCATCCGCCTGGGCTTCACCTTCTCCGGCGGCGCCATCGACATGGCCCTGGGCTGGGGGCGCTCCAGCAACGGTTGGCTGGTGTTCCCACTGGGCCTGCTGTATGCCGTGGTCTACTACTTCGTGTTCGACTTCTGTATTCGCCGCTTCGACCTCAAGACACCGGGGCGCGAGGAGCAACCCGGCAACGAAGCGATGGCCGGCGCGGAGGTGCCCAGGGCCCGGCGCTATATCGACGCACTGGGCGGCGCCGCCAACCTGCAAGGGGTGGACGCCTGCACCACGCGCCTGCGCCTGGTACTGGCCGATCGCGGCCTGGCCCAGGACCAGGCGTTGAAAGCCCTCGGCGCCATGGCGGTGGTACGGCCTGGCAGCGGCGGCAGCCTGCAAGTGGTGGTGGGGCCGATGGCCGATGCGCTGGCCGATGAGATCCGTGGTGAGCTACCCCATGCGCGGGTGGCGGCACCGGTGGCCGAGAAGGCCACCGTGGTCACCGAGACGGTCGTCGTGGATGAATGGCTGCAGGCCCTGGGCGGGCGCGACAATCTGCTGGAAGCGCAGTGCGTGGCCTCGAGCCGGGTGCGGGTGCAAGTCAGGGATGAGAGCAAGGTGGAACAGGATCACCTGGCCGCCTTGGGATGCCTGGGAGTGAGTCCGCAGGCGGGTGGCGTGTGGCATCTGCTGGTGGGTGGCAAGGCGCCTGCACTGGGCGCCGCCTTGCAAGGCTGAAAAGCATCGCGGGGCCAGCCCGCTCCCACAAGGTTTACCGATACCTTGTGAGAGCGGGCTGGCCCCGCGATGTGATTCGACGCTGCCTTAGAAATCGGCCAGCGGCCAGACCTCATAGGCCGGTGTTTCATACGGGTGGCTCTGCTTGAGCGCAGCGACCACCTGGGCGATCAGCGCATCAGCCACCACCAGCTCCACCTTCCATTCCTCGACCACCTCGACCTGACCGGTCTGCCCGAGGTACGGCTGGCTGCCGTGCAACGGGCGGAACTGGCCCTGGCCGAGGGTCTGCCAGGCGCAGTGGTCATAGTCGCCAATGCGCCCGCCTCCAGCGGCGAACACAGCGGCCTTGACCACTTCGACATGGCTGTCGGGGACGAAGAAGGCGAGCTTGTACACGCCTTAGTTCACCCACACCCGCGCGTTGCGGAACATGCGCATCAGGGCCGCGTCTTCCTGCCACTCATCCGGACGCCAGGAGTTCTGCACGGCGCGGAACATACGCTCCGGGTGCGGCATCATGATGGTCACGCGGCCGTCGCGGCTGGTCAGGCCGGTGATCCCGCGCGGCGAGCCGTTCGGGTTGGCCGGATAGGCTTCGGTGACCTTGCCGTGGTTGTCGACGTAGCGCAGGGCCACGCAACCGGACAGGTCGGCTTCCAGCAGTGCCTCCTCGCTGGCGAATTCGGCATGGCCTTCGCCGTGGGCGATGGCGATCGGCATGCGCGAACCAGCCATGCCCTGCAGGAAGATCGAGTTGGACTTCTGCACCTCGACCATGGCCACGCGGGCCTCGAACTGCTCCGAGCGGTTGCGCACGAAGTGCGGCCAGTACTCGGTGCCCGGGATCAGCTCGTGCAGGTTGGACATCATCTGGCAACCGTTGCACACGCCCAGGGCGAAGCTGTCGGTACGCTCGAAGAAGGCCTGGAAGGCATCGCGGGCACGGGCGTTGAACAGTGCAGACTTGGCCCAGCCCTCACCGGCACCGAGCACGTCGCCGTAAGAGAAGCCGCCGCAGGCCACCAGGCCCTTGAAGGCTTCGAAATCGACACGGCTAGACAGGATGTCGCTCATGTGCACATCGACGGCGGCGAAGCCGGCACGGTCGAAGGCCGCGGCCATCTCGACCTGGCCGTTGACGCCCTGCTCGCGCAGGATCGCCACTTGCGGGCGCACGCCTTTCTTGATGTACGGCGCGGCGATGTCTTCGTTGACGTCGTAGCCGAGCTTGACCGACAGGCCTGGGTTGTCTTCCTCGAGCAGCGCGTCGAACTCCTGGTCGGCGCAGTCGGCGTTGTCACGCAGGCGCTGGACCTGGTAGCTGGTCTCGGCCCACTGGCGCTGCAGCAGGCGACGGTCGCCCTTGAACAGCTCTTCGCCTTCGAACTTGATCAGCACTTCACCGTTGTTGATCGGCTGGCCGATCACCGCGACGCAATCTTCGCCCAGGCCTGCGGCGCTGAACTGCGCCAGCACATCCGGCGTGGCGTCCTGACGGACCTGGATCACCGCGCCCAGCTCTTCGTTGAAGAGGATGGCCGCGACTTTCTCGCGCTTGCTGGTCAGGTTGCCCAGTTCCAGCTCCAGGCCACAGTGGCCGGCAAAGGCCATTTCCAGCACGGTGGTCAGCAGGCCACCGTCGGAACGGTCGTGGTAGGCCAACAGGTGGCCGTCTTCGTTCAGGCCCTGGATGACGGCGAAGAACGCCTTGAGGTCTTCGGCGTCGTCGACGTCCGGCGCCTGGGCGGCCAGCTTGCCGTGGGTCTGCGCCAGGATCGAGGCGCCCATGCGGTTCTTGCCACGGCCCAGGTCGATCAGGATCAGGTCGGTCTCGCCCTTGTCCATGCGCAGCTGCGGGGTCAGGGTCTTGCGGATGTCGGTGACCGGGGCGAAGCCGGTGATGATCAGCGACATCGGCGAGGTAACGCTCTTCTGCTCGCCGGCTTCGCTCCACTGGGTCTTCATCGACATCGAGTCTTTACCGACCGGGATGGTGATACCCAGCTCCGGGCACAGCTCCATGCCGACGGCCTTGACGGTGTCGTACAGGCGGGCGTCTTCGCCCGGGTGGCCAGCGGCGGACATCCAGTTGGCCGACAGCTTGATGTCGGACAGCTTCTCGATGCGCGAGGCGGCCAGGTTGGTCAAGGTTTCGCCGATCGCCATGCGCCCGGACGCCGGGGCGTCGAGCAGGGCCAGCGGGGTACGCTCGCCCATGGCCATGGCTTCGCCGGTGTAGACGTCGAAGCTGGTGGCGGTGACGGCGCAGTCGGCCACCGGAACCTGCCAAGGGCCGACCATCTGGTCGCGGGCCACGAGGCCGGTAATGGTGCGGTCGCCGATGGTGATCAGGAAGCTCTTGCTGGCCACGGCCGGGTGACGCAGCACGCGCTCGACCGAGTCGTTCAGGTCCAGCGTGCTCGGGTCGAACTCATCGCCCAGCTCCGCTTCGCGAGTGACCGAACGGTGCATGCGCGGCGGCTTGCCCAGCAGCACGTCCAGCGGCATGTCCACCGGGGTGTTGTCGAAGTGGCTGTCGGTAACGGTCAGGTGCTTCTCTTCGGTGGCCTCGCCGACCACCGCGAACGGGCAACGCTCGCGCTCGCAGATGGCCTGGAAGCGCTCGAAGTCCTCGGCGCTGACCGCCAGCACGTAGCGCTCTTGCGATTCGTTGGACCAGATCTCGTGCGGGGCCATGCCCGGCTCGTCGTTGGGCACGTTGCGCAGTTCGAAGCGGCCACCGCGGCCACCGTCGTTGACCAGCTCGGGGAAGGCGTTGGAAATGCCGCCGGCGCCGACGTCGTGGATGAAGGCGATGGGGTTCTTGTCACCCAGCTGCCAGCAGCGGTCGATGACCTCCTGGCAACGGCGTTCCATTTCCGGGTTTTCGCGCTGCACCGAGGCGAAGTCCAGGTCGGCGGAGCTGGCGCCGGTGGCGACCGACGAAGCGGCGCCGCCGCCCAGGCCGATCAGCATGGCCGGGCCGCCAAGCACGATCAGCTTGGCGCCGACGGTGATCTCGCCCTTCTGCACGTGGTCTTCACGGATGTTGCCCATGCCGCCGGCCAGCATGATCGGCTTGTGGTAGCCACGGACTTCCTCGCCGTGCGGGGTGTTGATGCCCTGCTCGAAGGTACGGAAGTAGCCGGTCAGGGCCGGGCGGCCGAATTCGTTGTTGAACGCGGCGCCGCCCAGCGGGCCTTCGATCATGATGTCGAGGGCGTCGACGATGCGCTCGGGCTTGCCGTACGGCTTTTCCCAAGGCTGCTCGAAACCGGGGATGCGCAGGTTGGAGACGGTGAAACCGGTCAGGCCGGCCTTGGGCTTGGCACCACGGCCGGTGGCGCCTTCGTCGCGAATCTCGCCGCCGGAGCCGGTGGAGGCGCCGGAGAACGGGGCGATGGCGGTCGGGTGGTTGTGCGTCTCGACCTTCATCAGGATGTGCACCGGCTCCTGCACCGCGCCGTACTGGCGGGTCTCAGGGTTCGGGAAGAAGCGCCCGGCCACCGAACCGACGATCACCGAGGCGTTGTCCTTGTAGGCCGACAGCACGCCTTCGCTGTGCATCTGATAGGTGTTCTTGATCATGCCGAACAGGCTCTTCTCTTGCGCCTGGCCGTCGATGTCCCAGCTGGCGTTGAAGATCTTGTGGCGGCAGTGCTCGGAGTTGGCCTGGGCGAACATCATCAGTTCGATGTCGTTCGGGTTGCGCGCAAGGCCTTGGAAGGCGGCGACCAGGTAGTCGATCTCGTCTTCGGCCAGGGCCAGGCCCAGGTCGAAGTTGGCCTGGGCCAGGGCGGCGCGGCCACCGGCCAGGATGTCGACCGAGGTCATCGGCTTGGGCTGGGCGTGGCTGAACAGGTCGGCGGCGTCTTCCAGCTTGGCCAGCACGCGCTGGGTCATGCGGTCGTGCAGCTCGGCGGCGATGGCCTGGGCGTCGGCATCATTGATGTTGCCGGCGACGTAGTAGGCGATGCCGCGCTCCAGGCGCTGGATCGACTGCAGGCCGCAGTTGTGGGCGATGTCGCTGGCCTTGGATGCCCAGGGCGAGATGGTGCCCAGGCGCGGCACGACCAGGAACAGGCGGCCGCTCGGCTCCTGTACCGGCACGCTCGGGCCGTACTTGAGCAGACGGCCCAGCACCTGCTGCTGGTCGGCGGTCAGCTCGCCGTCGACGTCGGCGAAGTGGGCGAATTCGGCATACAAACCAGTAACAGCGGGGACTTTCTGGCTCAGTTGCTCGAGTAATTTACCGTGGCGAAAGGCAGAAAGGGCAGGAGCGCCGCGCAGGATCAACATCGTCGGGACAGCCTCAGGAAGGGGTGTGCTTAGAGGCCGTGCATTCTAGCCTAATTCGCAGGCTTTCGGCACCCGCTCTAAGCCAATGCTGCCGGGCGGTGGAACCGGACCCGAGGGTCAAAAAATCACCCCTTGCGCCACGCCAGGCACGCGGCCTGCTACCAGACAAGCCATCTATTGTCGAGATATGGCACCGGCAGTCCTTTGCGTATACTGCACCCTATGTTCGCCCACACTGCTTTGCGCCAGCGTTGCGCCAAATGGCTCTTCGCAACCGGACTCTTCCTGATGCTCGGTGCCTGCGTTGAAAAACCCAGCACCCTCGAGCGCGTCAAGGAGGATGGCGTATTGCGCGTGATTACCCGCAACAGCCCGGCCACCTACTTCCAGGACCGCAACGGCGAAACCGGTTTCGAGTACGAACTGGTCAAGCGCTTCGCCGACGACCTGGGGGTGAAGCTCGAGATCGAGACCGCCGACAACCTCGACCAATTGTTCGACCAACTGGGCAAGCCCTCCGGCCCGGTACTGGCCGCCGCCGGCCTGGTCAGCAGCGAGCGCCGCGCCAGCCAGGCGAAGTTCTCCCACCCGTATCTCGAGGTGACCCCGCAGGTCATCTACCGCAACGGCCGCTCGCGCCCGACCAATGCCAAGGGGCTGGTGGGCAAGAAGATCATGGTGCTCAAGGGCAGCAGCCACGCCGACCAGCTCGCCGAGCTGAAAAAACAGAATCCGGGGCTGGAATACGAAGAGTCCGACGCCGTCGAAGTGGTCGACCTGCTGCGCATGGTCGACGAAGGCCAGATCGACCTGACCCTGGTCGACTCCAACGAGCTGGCCATGAACCAGGTCTACTTCCCCAATGTGCGCGTGGCCTTCGACCTGGGCGACACCCGAGACCAGCGCTGGGCGGTGGCCGCCGGCGAAGACAACAGCCTGCTCAATGAGATCAACGAGTTTCTCGACAAGTCGCAGAAGAACGGCACGCTTCAACGCCTGAAGGACCGTTACTACGGCCATGTCGATGTGCTGGGCTACGTCGGTGCCTACACCTTCGCCCAGCACCTGCAGCAACGCCTGCCCAAGTACGAGAAACACTTCAAGACCAGCTCCAAGGTCGAACAGGTGGACTGGCGGCTGCTGGCCGCGATCGGCTACCAGGAATCGATGTGGCAGCCGGAAGTCACCTCCAAGACCGGCGTGCGCGGCCTGATGATGCTGACCCAGCGCACCGCCCAGGCCATGGGCGTGTCCAACCGCCTGGATCCCCGGCAGAGTATCCAGGGCGGCGCCAAGTACTTCATGCTGGTCAAGGACCAGCTCGACGACAGCATCAAGGAGCCGGACCGCACCTGGTTCGCCCTGGCCGCCTACAACGTCGGCAGTGGCCATCTGGAAGACGCCCGCACCCTGGCCAGGCGCGAAGGCCTGAACCCGAACAAGTGGCTGGACGTGAAGAAGATGCTGCCGCGCCTGTCGCAGAAGCAGTGGTACAGCAAGACCAAGTACGGTTATGCCCGGGGCGGCGAGCCGGTGCATTTCGTCGCCAACATCCGCCGCTACTACGACATCCTCACCTGGGTCACGCAGCCGCAGCTCGAAGGCCAGGTGGCCGAGGGCAACCTGCATGTGCCTGCGGTGAACAAGGACAAGCCAGCGGAGCAAGCGGCGCCGATGTGAGTCTTCAAGGCCACTTCACCGGCAAGCCAGCTCCCTCAATCGCCCTTCTAAAGCCCATCCCTTTCAAGGTCTTTTGGCGCTTGGGGTATTGACCGCATCAGGGCTACCAAGTGTTCGTCTTAACCCTTGCAGGGCCTATCAGATCGAGCGCCGCCCGCGCGGCGCATCGCGGATGAATCCGCTCCTACATTTGTTGCAACGTGGCCATGCCTGATAGGCCATGGTTGTGAGCCTTGTGCGCTCGACGCGATTTTTCGGTGGGCATTGCCGGCGCCCCACCTGTCTTGCGCCCTGCGCCAAGGCTGGCAACCATGGCCTGACAGGTTCGGTACGTTGCAACGAATGTAGGAGCGGATTCATCCGCGATGCGCCGCGCGGGCGGCGCTCGATCTTACAGGCGCTGCCACTCTAACGCCGAACACCTTGAAAGCCCTGCTTCCAAAGCCAAGCGCCATCCTGTGGGAGCTGGCTTGCCAGCGATGAGGCCGGCGCAGGTTAGCCCTTGGCCCGCCGAGCCTTGAAAAACTCGCTGAGGATCGCGCCGCACTCCTCGGCCAGCACTCCCCCCTCATACATCACCCGATGGTTGAGAAAGCCCTGGGTGAAGAACTGCCCCTGGCTCTGCACGATCCCCGCCTTGGGTTCCAACGCCCCATACACCACCCGCGCCACCCGCGAATGGACGATCAGCCCCGCGCACATGCTGCACGGCTCCAGCGTCACGTACAGGGTGCTGCCCGGCAGGCGGTAGTTGCTGGCGGACTTGGCCGCAGCGCGGATCGCCACCATCTCGGCGTGGGCGCTGGGGTCGCTGTCGAGGATCGGCCGGTTGAAGCCATGGCCGAGTACCTGGCCGTGCTGCACCAGCACCGCGCCCACCGGCACCTCGCCCAGGGCCGCGCCCTGGGCCGCAAGTTCCAGGGCCAGGCGCATGAATTCCTGATCGCGGCTGCGATCGACGATCTGCGGGCGCATCAGACCACCGCGATCGCGGCCATCAGGCCGGTTTCCATGTGGTCGATGACATGGCAGTGGAACATCCAGGTGCCCGGGTTATCCGCCACCAGCGCCACCTGCGCCCGTTCGTTCTTGCCCAGCAGGTAAGTGTCAGTGAACCACGGCTCGACGATCTTGCGCCGATTGGAGGCGATCACCTTGAAACTCATGCCATGCAGGTGGATCGGGTGCTGGTACTGGGTCATGTTCTTCAGCTCGAGGATATAGCTCTTGCCCTTCTGCAGCGTGGCGATGGGCCGGTCGGCGCAGGTCTTGTCGGTGATGTCCCAGGCCTGGCCGTTGATCTGCCACAGGCTCGGCGGCTTGCCGTTCTCGGTATTCACCGAAACCTTGCCGACCCATTCGAAATTGAAGTTGAGCTTCTCGGCATTCTCCAGGTCCGGTTCGGCAACCGGGTTCGGCGGCAGGGCCTTGGGCCAGTCGCCGGGAGCGTCGCTGCTGGCCACCGAGCGCAAGGTGCCCAGGCGCACGAAACCGTCTCGCAGCGAGACCTCCTCGCCCGCTTCGGGAACACGGATTGCCAGGCAGATGCGCATGCCCGGGCCAAGCCAGTATTCCTCGTCCAGCGGGCGCGGGGTGATCGGGTTGCCATCGAGGGCGTAGATCATCGCTTCGCAGTTGCCCTTGAGGTTCAAGCGATAGGTCCAGGTGTTGTCCAGGTTCAACAGACGCACCCGCACCACCTGCCCGGCTGGCAGCTCGGTGACCGACTCGGCCTGGCCGTTGATGGTGATCAGCCGCCCCGCCGTGCCGTTGCGCGCCGCCTCGCGCGGAATGCTGAACGGCAGCCAGGCGCCCTGCTCGTCCACATGCCAGTTCTTCAGGCTCAGCGTGCGTTCGTGCTTGAAACCGGTCGGTTCGCGCTCTTCGACGATCAGCGGGCCGACCAGGCCGCGCCCCAGCTCCTCGGAGCTGCTCACATGCGGGTGATACCAGTAGCTGCCGGCATCCGGCACACGGAACTTGTAGTCGAAATACTCGCCGGGCTTGACCGGCAATTGCGACACGTAGGGCACGCCGTCCATTTCCAGCGGCAGGCGGATGCCATGCCAGTGGATGGTGGTTTCCACCGGCAAGTGGTTGATGAAGCGCACCCGCAACCACGTACCTTGGCGCACCCGCAACTCGGTGCCCGGCGCTGACGGGCCGAAGGCCCAAGCCTCGGTCTTGAAGCCCGGCACCAACTCGACGTCCAGCGGTGCGGCGATCAGCTCGTAATCGTGCCCGGCGTTGTCGTCTTCGACCTTGCCCAGCCAGTAGCGCGCCGCGCCCCCGGCGCCCAGGCCTACCACCATCAGGCCGGTCAGGCCCTTGAGCATTTGTCGACGGGTAAAGGACATCGGTGCGGGTACCTCGTAATCGGAACAATCAACCTGCCAGCAGCGGCTGGCGATGAAGGGCGAATACGATACACCTGCAAATGGGAAAGATTAAGTGAAGTGATGTCACAGCACGGATGATGACAAACCAGGTTGTACATATCTGAGACGTTGCGATGACTTTCGCTGCTTATGCTGGCGCCTTTCATACAAGGAGCAAGACCATGAGCCATATGTCGATGATACCGCTGGACGATCAGCAGACCCTGCAACAACTTGCCAGGGATCTGGTGCAGACCTGCCCGGACATGCGCCAGCGTGCGCGCGAAGTCGCCCTGGAGATCCTGCACAAGCACAGGCTCTACAAACTTGATCCCGACAACGTTTACCTACACCGATTCGCCACTGCGCACAGCGCCGCAACCTTCACCGGCTGGGCGCATAACCAGCAGCCGGTTCAGTCCATGACGTTGCCGCAATTGGTCATGCAACGCTTCAATGCCCAGGATGCCGACAACGCCGACCTGCTCGGCTACCTCAGCGGCTTCTACCAGGAAGGGCCCGGCGCGGATAGCTACGATGCCCACAACGAGGTCGCACTGAGCCCGCAAGAGGTATTGAACTACTTCTGGGAGATCGACTTCTGCAGCGATTTCAAAGCCCGTATCCACAGCTTCTGGGGCTCTCATTCCGACGCTTTTCGCACGCTGGCCAAGGCCAATTTCCTGAGCAAGGTCCTGGAAGTGCGCCATCAAACCCCTGACAGCGCACTGGCCAAGTGCTGCGGCGAGATCGCCGACGCACTACTGGGTGGAGCAATCTGGCCACCAACCGTGGCGCAGCTGCAGGAGGAGGTGTCCACCCCGGAAGGCATGCGCTTTTGCACGTTCGATATCGGCGGCTATGTCGCCACCGACATCCTGCGCATCGTCATGAGTGATGGCCGACAACTGCTCTACACACCAGGAGCCGTGACGGCGCTGCACCTGTTCGCCGACACCACCGAGCTCTTCTGGTGGGTGCTGATCAACAACAACTACGATGAAAACCGCACGCGCTTCAGCAGCCACTTCGCCTTGAAAGACCGAGGTGAACGCAATGACTTGGTCGGCCTGGACCATCTCACCGACCTGCTGTATCAACAATGGGGCAAACAAGACTTCGCCGGCCTGAACGTCTTGGACCAGACCGTCACCGCCGACCCTTTCACCTGGCTGCGCGACAAAACCCATCAACGCATGCTGGATGACGCCGATCACGCATTGCACAGCAATGCCGAACTGCGCAAGCAACTTTGGCTCGGCTACCTGGGCGCCTTCAATCAGGTGTTCGGACCTTTGGCCGCGCTGGACTGGCCCATAGCACTCGTCACCGTCGGTGCCGGACTCGCCGAAACCGGCCTGAACATCGACCAGGCAGTACATGCCCGAACCACCGCAGAGCGCAAACAAGCCATCATTGGCGCCATCGTGGCAGCGATCACGACCCTGTTCAACGCCACATTCCTGCTCGACTCCCCCGGCAAGGCACTCGCCGAGGCCGGTGCAGCATCGGAACCGGCAACCCTTGATCCACAATCACCGCCTGCGCAAGAAGGGACGGGGGAAACTGTGACGCCTGATGAAGCGACAGTGCCTGAACAATCACCCGAGGAACACATGCAAAACTGGGTACCGAAACCATTCTGGCCCAGTGAAGCGACTCAAATGCTGGAGCCCTTCGAATCCAACGTGATCCTCACCGGCGAACCGGGCACCGGCAAATCTGCGGGCGTCTACCTGCAGAACGGCAAGTTCTACGTACAGATAGACTCACTTCCCTATCAGGTACGCTTCGTTCAAGAGTTGCAAAGCTGGGTCGTGATCGACCCGGAGAACCCCTACTCCTTCTACGGCTGCCATATCATCCGCCTGGACGCTGAAGGCCAATGGCAACTGGCACCGCGCCCGAAAGGCCATGGTGGCGCGCCGGGTTGGTTGAAGATCTGGGGGCGTTCCGCCGAAGGGAAACCCTTGGCCCCGTTGCCCGCCTCGCCATATGAAATTCCGCAAGCCATACGCCCCAACCTTGAAGGGGCCAGCGACGGTTTGCTCTCTGGTCGGAGCTACGACCCTTTTAACCCTATGCGGGAAAGCGCCTGCCAAGAGTTCCGGACACGCCGCGACCAGTTAGCTGCCGACGCAACGGAGTTCTTCAAGACGCCCACCCTGCCGGAACGCCCGCAAGTCCCCGAACTGACCGCTTCAGCCAGCCCAAAGGAATTGATCCAGAAAGTGTTCGAGAACGCCGACGGCCTTGTCTTAGGCGAGTCCCACCACGGGATCGCCAGCAAACGCTTCCTGATCGACAATGCGGAGCTACTGCGCAAGCAAAAAGTCCAGGTTCTGTATATGGAGCATTACATGACCGACTTCCAGCAAGCGGACCTGGACACATTCAACCAAACCGGGCGCATGCCAGAAGCGCTGGACCAATATGTGACCAATCAGGATTACGGTCACCTTACCGACCCTTTGAAACGTTACACCTTCCGCCGGGTCATGCAGGCAGCGCAGAAGAACGGCATCAGGATCCAGTCGATCGACTGCATGGCCAGCTATCAGCAAGCGTGGCTAGAGCGTCCGAAAGGGCCGATCCGGCAGAAGATGATGAATTTCTATGCCCATACGGTGATCGAGGCGGACCAGACGCTGCGTGGCGCAAACCGCTGGGTCGCACTCGTGGGTAATAGCCACAGCGACTATTTCCTGGGCATTGCAGGGGTCGGAGACCTTGAAGGCGCATTGACGCTGCGCTGCGAGGATGTACCGGTGGGACAACCAGATACCATCGATCTAGACCCCGGCATGGAAGTAACTGACAAGAAAGCAGGCACCGTGACCCTTAAAAGCGACCTGCGCCTTAGAGCCGCCGTTAGTAACGAGCCGCCCCCGAGCCCTAACACACCGCTCAAGCCACCTGCGCTTCGCAGTTTGGAACAGCGCCTACGCACCCCTGGGGACTATTCGATTGAAACCAGCGATGGCCAGTCAGTACTGGTCAATCGCGGCCGTGACAACACACTGCGCCGCACCCCCATCCATCAGGAGGGAAGCTTCATCTACATCGAACGCTCCGATTGGCCGTGGATCAACAAGCGCCACCTGCCAGACCTGACCGACTTGCACACCCGCCTTAAATTGCACGGCCTGCGCCCAGTCCCCAACTGAACCTGGCGAATCCTTACCGGATACAACAAGGGCGCCTTACGGCGCCCTTGTGGCTCAACTCATTCCCACTCGATAGTGGCCGGCGGCTTGCTCGACACGTCGTAGGTGACGCGGGAGATACCGTCGATTTCGTTGATGATACGACCGCTGACGGTTTCCAGCAGCTCGTACGGCAGGTGCGCCCAACGCGCGGTCATGAAGTCCACGGTCTCGACGGCACGCAGGGCCACGACCCAGGCGTAGCGACGGCCGTCGCCGACGACGCCGACCGACTTGACCGGCTGGAACACCACGAAGGCCTGGCTGGTCTTGTGGTACCAGTCGGCCTTGCGCAGTTCTTCGATGAAGATGTGGTCGGCACGACGCAGGATGTCGGCGTATTCCTTCTTCACTTCACCGAGGATGCGCACACCCAGGCCCGGGCCCGGGAACGGGTGGCGGTAGACCATGTCGTACGGCAGGCCCAGCTCCAGGCCGATCTTGCGCACTTCGTCCTTGAACAGCTCACGCAGTGGCTCGACCAGCTTGAGGTTCATTTCCTCCGGCAGGCCGCCGACGTTGTGGTGCGACTTGATCACGTGGGCCTTGCCGCTCTTGGCGCCGGCCGACTCGATCACGTCGGGGTAGATGGTGCCCTGGGCGAGGAACTGGATGTTCTCCAGCTTGCTGGCCTCGGCATCGAACACGTCGATGAAGGTGCGGCCGATGATCTTGCGCTTCTTCTCAGGGTCCGCTTCGCCTTCCAGGTTGTCGAGGAACTGCTTCTCGGCATCGGCGCGGATCACCTTGACGCCCATGTTCTCCTTGAACATGGCCATCACCTGGTCGCCTTCGTGCAGGCGCAGCAGGCCGTTGTCGACGAACACGCAGGTCAGCTGGTCGCCGATGGCGCGGTGCAGCAGCGCGGCAACAACCGAGCTGTCGACGCCGCCGGACAGGCCCAGCAGGACGTTGGCCGAACCGACCTGAGCACGTACCTGGGCGATGGCATCCTCGACGATGTTCGAGGCGGTCCACAGGGCTTCACAGCCGCAGATGTCCTGGACGAAGCGCGACAGAATGCGACCGCCTTGCTTGGTGTGGGTCACTTCCGGGTGGAACTGCACGCCGTAGTAGCCCAGGGCATCGTCGTACATGCCGGCGATCGGGCAGCTCGGGGTGCTGGCCAGCACGCTGAAGTTGCCTGGCATCTGGGTGACCTTGTCGCCGTGGCTCATCCACACGTCCAGGCCCAGCACGCCGTCATCGTCGACGTGGTCTTCAATGCCGTCGAGCAGGCGGCTCTTGCCGACCACGTCGACGCGGGCGTAACCGAACTCGCGCAGGTCGGAACCTTCGACCTTGCCGCCCATCTGCTCGGCCATGGTCTGCATGCCGTAGCAGATGCCCAGCACCGGGACCTTCAGGTCGAACACGGCCTGCGGCGCGCGCGGGCTGTTGGCTTCGTGGACCGACTCGGGGCCACCGGCCAGGATAATGCCGCGCGGGTTGAATTCGCGGATCGCTTCATCGTCCATGTCGAACGGGTGCAGCTCGCAATACACACCGATCTCGCGCACGCGGCGGGCGATCAGCTGGGTGTACTGGGAACCGAAATCGAGGATCAGGATACGGTGAGCGTGAATGTCGAGGGCCATGACTCAATCTCGTCAGTGGAAATCGGAAACGACGCGGGGCTGTGTATGACAGCCCCGTTCGGTAATTGCTGGAAGCCTCAGCCTACGCGGTAGTTAGGGGCTTCTTTGGTGATCTGCACGTCATGCACGTGGGACTCGGCCATGCCGGCACCGGTGATGCGCACGAACTCCGGCTTGGTACGCATCTCTTCGATGGTCGCGCTGCCGGTGTAGCCCATGGACGAACGCAGGCCGCCCATCAGCTGGTGGATGATCGCGGCCAGGGCGCCTTTGTACGGCACGCGGCCTTCGATACCTTCCGGCACCAGCTTCTCGGCACCGGCCGAGGAGTCCTGGAAGTAACGGTCGGACGAGCCTTGCGCCTGTGCCATGGCACCCAGCGAGCCCATGCCGCGGTAGGCTTTGTAGGAGCGACCCTGGAACAGTTCGACTTCGCCCGGCGCTTCTTCAGTACCGGCGAACATCGAACCCATCATCACGCAGGAAGCACCGGCGACGATGGCCTTGGACAGGTCACCCGAGAAACGGATGCCGCCGTCGGCGATCAGTGGCACGCCAGTGCCTTCCAGTGCGGCGGCGACGTTGGCGATGGCGCTGATCTGCGGCACGCCGACACCGGCGACGATACGGGTGGTGCAGATCGAGCCTGGGCCGATACCGACCTTGACCGCGTCGGCACCGGCTTCGGCCAGGGCCTTGGCGGCAGCGCCAGTGGCGATGTTGCCGCCGATCACCTGCACTTGCGGGTAGGTCTCTTTGACCCAGCGAACGCGGTCGATCACGCCTTTGGAGTGACCGTGGGCGGTGTCGACGACAACCACGTCAACGCCGGCGGCTACCAGGGCGGCAACGCGCTCGCCGGTGTCCTTGCCGGTGCCGACCGCGGCGCCGACGCGCAGGCGACCCTGGTCGTCCTTGCTGGCCAGCGGGTAGGCCTTGGCCTTCTCGATGTCCTTGACGGTCATCATGCCCTTGAGGGCGAACTTGTCGTCGACGATCAGGACTTTTTCCAGGCGGTGCTTGTGCAGCAGCTCGCGGACTTCGTTCTTGTCGGCGCCTTCGCGGACGGTGACCAGACGCTCTTTGGGGGTCATCACGTCGCGGACCTTGGCGTCCAGGCGGGTTTCGAAGCGCACGTCGCGGGAGGTGACGATGCCGACCAGGTCACCGTTTTCCAGCACCGGAACACCGGAGATGTTGTTCAGGCGGGTCAGGTCGAACAGGTCGCGTACGGTGGCGTCGGCGTCGATGGTGATCGGGTCCTTGACCACGCCAGCCTCGAACTTCTTGACCTTGCGTACTTCGCCGGCCTGCTGCTCGATGGTCATGTTCTTGTGGATGATGCCGATGCCGCCTTCCTGGGCCATGGCGATGGCCAGGCGCGCTTCGGTCACGGTATCCATGGCGGCGGAGACCAGGGGAATGTTCAGCTCGATGCCACGAGTCAAACGGGTCTTGAGACTGACTTCATTGGGCAGTACCTCGGAGTAGCCAGGTACAAGGAGGATATCGTCGAAGGTCAGGGCTTCTTGGCTGATACGCAGCATCGCGGGGGCTCCCGGGAGGGAAAAATGGAAGCGCGCCATTATACCCATCCATGGCGCGCCGCTCAATGCAAAATAAGGGCCTTCGGTCAGCCTTGCGGCAGTTTTACCTGCACCACCGCCACCGGCTGGTCCAGCCAGTCGGCGAAGCTGTCGAGGAAGGCCTGGGTAAACCCGGCCTCGCCCCAGTTATTGAAGATGAACCCCAGGTTGGAAAAGGCACACGGCTGCAAATAGAGAAAGCCGTTGATGTCGTCTTCGAAGCCGCACAGCGGGCAGGTGAAGTTGTCACTCACCCCCGGCATCCACTCCTCCAGGCTCTCGAACAGCGGCTCGCCGACCTCACGCCGGCACTCCGGGCAACCGGCTTCTTCGAGAAAACCGTCGGTTGGGGTGTAGATGCAGCGCTTGAGCATCACTTCAAGACCGTTGACCTGCTCGCCAAAGGGCAGTTTCTCCGGATGCAGGGCAACCTTGCGCGCCCCCTCCGCCAAGGCATGGCCCATGCGGTTGCCGGTGCGCCCGCAGGTGCTCAACTGTTCCTCGACGATTTTTTCGCGCACCAGCCAGCGCAGGATGGCGCGGGCGCGGGCCTCATGGACGGGCACGGTGGACAGTTTGGGGACGATGATGCTCTGGGTATTCATGGGTGGGGCGGGCCTGCGGACTGCGGTAATGGCGCAATTCTAGCGCCTGCTCAGGCGCTCAGGTAGCGGCCGATAAGCGCCAGGCCGCTGGCCAGGACCAACCAGGTGACCAGGCGGATGAAGGCCTCGCGGGACAGTTTCAAGGTCAGCCGTCGCCCCAGCCAGGTGCCGACGAACATCACCGGCAGCAGGCAGGCGGCGAGCAGCAGCAAGCTGGTATCGGCATACACCCCGGCGATCAGGAACAGCGACAGGCGCACCACCGTGCTGCAGCTGATCAGCGCGACCTGGGTCGCACGCACCTGTTCCTTGGCCTCCAGGCGGGCACTGAGGTAGATCGCGTAGAGGAATCCACCACTACCGAACAAGGCGCCGAACAATCCGCCCACCATGCCCATGGGCACCGCCCAGGCGCCCGACAGGCTAGCCGGGCGTACCTTGACCGCCAGGCCATAGACCGCATAGGCGGTCACGAAAATGCCCATCAGCAACAGCAACACATCGGACTTGAGCCGCAGCAGGAACACCACGCCCAGAGTGCAGCCCACGGCCATGAACGGCAGCAGGCGCAGCAATTCGCCACGTACCACATCGCGCCGCGACGGTAGCAGGTTGCCGAAGGCGGCGACGAAATCCAGCAGCACCAGCAGCGGAATGATCCGTGACAACGGCATGAAATGGATCAGCACGGGGCCGGCGACCAGCGCGGTGCCGAAACCGGCGATGCCGAAGACGATGTAGGCGACAGAGATCGCGAGGAGGATGGGGAGCCAGTCGAAGGGGGTGAGGGAGAGTTGGGCTAGCGTCATGCTGGGTCCTGGGGTCGTCCGTGGGGGTGTTTGTCGTGGAAATGCGGTGAGGCGAACAGGTGCAGGCCTTGAGGGTTATGGCGCCTTTGAGATCGAGCGCCGCCCGCGCGGCGCATCGCTGGCAAGCCAGCTCCCACATTTGTTTCGGGCCAGTTACTCCTGAAAGGTCATCACTGTACGCCTTGTTGGTTCGACTCGGTATTGGAGTGGGCGCCAATGGCGCCTCGCCCGACTTGAGACATGCACCAAGGCGGACAGCGGCACCCTCACAGGAGTGATTGGCCCGAAACAAATGTGGGAGCTGGCTTGCCAGCGATGCGCCGCGCGGGCGGCGCTCGATCTCAAGAGCGCTGCAAACCTGTCGCCATGCACCTGTATGCCGTGATGCGACCTCCCGCCATGCGCTGCCCGCCTCACGCCCCTGCCGCTCGCAACAATCCCAACCCTGGCATCCCCCCCCACTCCCCCTTATCATGCCCCCATGATAAGAGACCCTTTCGAACGACTCGGCCTGGACCGCGAGGTCCTCACCGTCAGCCAGCTCAACGGCCGCGCCCGTGTGCTGCTCGAGGACGTGTTCCGCAGCGTCTGGGTGGAAGGCGAGATTTCCAACCTCGCCCGCCCGGCCTCCGGCCATATGTACTTCACCCTCAAGGACAGCGGCGCGCAGATCCGCTGCGCGCTGTTCCGGCAGAACGCCGCCCGGGTCCGCCAGGCCCTGCGTGACGGCCTGGCGGTACGGGTGCGCGGCAAGGTCTCGCTGTTCGAAGGGCGTGGCGACTACCAACTGATCCTCGATACGGTCGAGCCGGCCGGCGACGGTGCCCTGCGCCTGGCGTTCGAGGCGCTGAAGGAAAAGCTCGGCGCCGAGGGGCTGTTCAGCACCGAACGCAAGAAGCCGCTGCCAGCGCACCCGCAACGCATCGGCATCATCACCTCGCCCACCGGCGCGGTGATCCGCGACATCATCAGTGTGTTCGGCCGCCGTGCGCCGCAGGTCGAGCTGAACCTGATCCCCACCGCGGTGCAGGGCCGCGAGGCGATCAACCAGATCGTCCGCGCCCTGCAGATGGCCGACCGGCAAGGCTTCGACGCGCTGATCCTGGCCCGTGGCGGCGGCTCGCTGGAAGACCTCTGGTGCTTCAACGAAGAGGCCGTGGCCCGCGCCGTGGCCGCCTGCGTCACGCCCATCGTCAGCGCCGTGGGCCATGAGACCGACGTGTCGATCAGCGACTTCGTCGCCGATGTGCGCGCCCCCACGCCGTCCGCCGCCGCCGAGCTGCTCGCCCCCGACAGCAGCGGCCTGCAGCAGCGCCTCGACAGCCTGCAACGGCGCCTGCTGCTGCGCATGCAGAACCGCCTGGCCCACGACCGCCTGCGCCTGGACGGGCTGGCCCGACGCCTGCGTCACCCCGGCGAGCGCCTGCGCCAGCAGGCCCAGCGCCTGGACGACCTGGACATGCGTCTGCGCCGCGCCTTCATGCTCGACATGAACCAGCGCCAGCAACGCCTCGGCCGCCTCGACACGCGCCTGGCCGCGCAACATCCGGGACGCAGCCTGAAACTGCTCAAGCAGCGCCTGGACAGCCTCGCCGAGCGCCTGCCGCGGGCCATGCGCGACGTGCTCAAGGACCGCCGCCAGCGCTTCCAGGCACAGCTGCAGACCCTGCAGGTGGTCAGCCCGCTGGCCACCCTCGCCCGCGGCTACAGCATCCTCCTGGATGAGCGCGGCCAGGCCATCCGCAGCGCCGCGCAAACCCACAACGGCCAACGCCTGACCGCCCGCCTCAACGAAGGCGAGCTCAAGGTGCGGGTCGAGGACAACCACCAGACCCCGGTCACCCTCTCGCTACTGGACTGACACATGCCACGCCTGTTCGCGCCCCTGCTTGCCCTCGCCCTGCTGCTGCCGGTCACGGCCGCCCACGCCAGCTACATCACCCGCGCCCTCAACAAGCCCGTGCCCGGCGGCGTGGCGGTGGTCGACCTGGGCCCGGGCGCCAACGCCCCGACCGCGCGCTTCGATGGCAAACCGGTATTGGTGGTCAGGGAGCAGGACAACTGGCTGGCCATCGTCGGCATTCCGCTGACGCAAAAACCCGGCAGCGCCGTGCTGACCCAGGGTGGGCGCAGCATTCCTTTCAGTGTCGGCAGCAAGAAGTACCCCGAGCAGCACATCACCTTGAAGAACAAGCGCCAGGTCAACCCTGAACCGCAGGACCTCAAGCGCATCGACCGCGAACTGGCCGAGCAGATAAAGGCCTACCGCAGTTTCAGCCCTGTGCTTCCGAGCAACCTGATCCTCGACAAGCCGGTCAACGGCCCGCTGTCGAGCAAGTTCGGCGTACGCCGCTTCTTCAATGGCGAGGAACGCAACCCCCATGCCGGCCTGGACTTCGCCGTGCCCGCCGGCACGCCGATCAAGACCCCGGCCAATGGCAAGGTGATCCTGGTGGGCGACTACTTCTTCAATGGCCGCACGGTGTTCGTCGACCATGGGCAAGGCTTCATCAGCATGTTCTGCCACATGTCGAAGATCGACGTGAAGCCGGGCCAGGCGCTGCGCCGTGGCGAAGTGGTCGGTCGCGTGGGCTCGACGGGCCGCGCCACCGGGCCGCACATGCACTGGAACGTCAGCCTGAACGATGCGCGGGTGGATCCGGCGATCTTCATCGGCGCGTTCCAGCCCTGAAACCGTTCCTGCTGCCAATGGGAAAGCCCTGTGGGAGCGGGCTTGCCCCGCGCTTAGGCCCTCGATGAAAGCGCAGGCACGCAATGCTTGCGCCATCCAAAAAACACACGCAAGTAAAACCAATAAAAATAACGTAGCCAGCCATAAAATCTCGCACAAAAGCGCTTTTTAAGCATTTCTCTCAATTTTCGAGCGATGCTTGCCATCCCCCAAACCACTGGTTAGGGTTGAGCACATGAACATCTTCAGCACCCTCCTCCAACAACACCGCAGCCTCTGCCTGGTCAGCGCCCGACTACCAGGGTGAATCGCGTCGCCTCGCCTTTTCATCTCGTACACGTTCGGCAGGCCCGATCACGGCCGCACATAAAAGGATTGCTTCCATGACCATGCTCAAAGATCCATCGAAGAAGTACCGCGCTTTCCCGACCATCGACCTGCCCGACCGTACCTGGCCGTCGAAGACCATCACCCAGGCGCCGATCTGGTGCAGTTCCGACCTGCGTGATGGCAACCAGTCGCTGATCGAGCCGATGGATGCCGAGAAGAAGCTGCGTTTCTGGAAGACCCTGGTGCAAGTAGGCGTGAAGGAAATCGAAGCGTCGTTCCCGTCCGCATCGCAGACCGACTTCGACTTCGTGCGCACCCTGATCGAAGACGGCCACATCCCGGACGACACCACCATCCAGGTGCTCACCCAGGCCCGTGAAGACCTGATCGCGCGTACCTTCGAATCCCTGCGCGGCGCCAAGAAGGCCATCGTCCACCTGTACAACGCCACCTGCCCGTCGTTCCGCCGCATCGTTTTCAACCAGGACAAGCAGGGCGTGAAGGACATCGCGGTCAACGCCGCCAAGCTGTTCGTCAAGTACGCAGCCCAGCAGCCAAACACTCAGTGGACCTTCCAGTACTCGCCCGAAACCTTCAGCGCCACCGAACTGGAGTTCGCCAAAGAGGTGTGCGACGCGGTGATCGAGGTGTGGAACCCGACCCCCGAGCACAAGGTCATCCTCAACCTGCCGGCCACTGTCGAAGTCGCCACGCCGAACGTCTACGCCGACCAGATCGAGTGGTTCTGCCGTAACGTCAACCGCCGTGACAGCGTGATCATCAGCCTGCACACCCACAACGACCGTGGCACGGGCATCGCCGCCACCGAGCTGGGCCTGATGGCCGGCGCCGACCGTGCCGAAGGCTGCTTGTTCGGCAACGGCGAGCGCACCGGCAACGTCGACCTGGTGACCCTGGCGCTGAACCTCTACACCCAGGGCATCGACCCACAGCTGGACTTCTCCGATATCGACGGCGTGCGCAAGGTCGTCGAGGAGTGCAACCAATTGCCGGTGCATCCACGTCACCCCTATGTCGGCGACTTGGTACACACCGCGTTCTCCGGCTCGCACCAGGACGCCATCCGCAAGGGCTTCGCCAAGCAGCAGGACGGCGAGCTGTGGGAAGTGCCGTACCTGCCGATCGACCCGGCCGACATCGGCCGCAGCTACGAGGCGGTGATCCGCGTCAACAGCCAGTCGGGCAAGGGCGGCATCACCTACCTGCTCGAGCAGGAGTATGGCATCAGCCTGCCGCGCCGCATGCAGATCGAGTTCAGCCAGGTGGTACAGGGCGAGACCGACCGTCTCGGCCTGGAAATGACCGCCGAGCAGATCTACAAGCTGCTGCAGAAGGAATACCTCCAGGCCAACGCACCGTATGCCCTGGTCAGCCACCGCCTGCAGGAAGAGAACGGCAGCAGCCACGTGCAGGTGGAAGTCTCCGGTGAAGGCGAGACCACCCTGCACTGGCACGGCAAGGGCAATGGCGCCCTGGAAGCGCTGGTCGCCGGCTTGCCGGTCAATGTGGAAATCATGGACTACAACGAGCACGCCATCGGTGCCGGTACCAACGCCAAGGCGGCGGCCTACATCGAACTGCGTGTGGCCGGCGGGCGTCCGGTGCATGGCGTGGGCATCGACGAGAACATCACCACCGCCAGCTTCAAGGCGCTGTTCAGCGCGCTGAACCGCTCGCTGAGCCAGCAGCAGGCCAAGGCGGCGTAAGTCGCGATGTGATGATCAAGGCCCGCATCTTGGATGCGGGCTTTTTTTTGTCTGTACCGGCCTCATCGCGGATGAATCCGCTCCTACAGGGACCGTGCAGGAGCGGATTCATCCGCGATGAGGCCGGTACAAACAATCCAAAACCCACAGGCGAAAAAAAGGGGCGCCGACCAAGCGCCCCACAAGCCGTGTAGCACACAACGAAATCTGTCAGTCCAGCAACGCCATCGCCTCGGCGCTGCACGCCTCGATCCGCGCCCAGTCGCCGTTCTTGATCCAGCTGCTGTCGAGCATCCAGGTGCCGCCCACGCACATCACATTGGGCAGGGCCATGTAGTTGCGCACGTTGGCCGGGTTGACCCCGCCAGTGGGGCAGAAGCGGATGTCGCCGAACGGGCCGCCGAACGCCTTGATCGCCGCCACGCCGCCACTGATCTCGGCCGGGAACAGCTTGAAGCGACGGTAGCCCAGGGCGTAGCCCATCATGATTTCCGACGGCGTGCTGATACCCGGCAACAGCGGAATATCACTGTTTACGCCCGCTTCGAGAATGTCCTGGGTGATGCCCGGGGTGACGACGAACTGCGCGCCCGCCGCCTCGACCGCCGCGAACATGCCGCGGTCGAGCACGGTGCCAGCGCCGACGCACAGCTCCGGGCGCTGCTCGCGCAGCACTTGGATGGCCTTCAGGCCGTGCTGCGAGCGCAGGGTCACTTCCAGGGTGCGGATGCCGCCGGCGGCCAGGGCATCGGCCAGGGGCAGGATGTCTTCCTCACGGGCGATGGTGATCACCGGCAGGATGCGCGCCTTGTTGCAGATCGCGTCGATCCGCGCGGCTTTGTCGGCCATCGAGAGCAAAGGCTGTGGGCGTTCGAGGGTGGTCATGACAATGGATCCTTGGCTCATGGGCACCAGTAGATGTCCAGGGGGTCGTGAAGAAAGGCGCGAATCGGCATTTCGGTTGGGTCTTCGGCCGCCAGCGCGGTGCGCAGGGTGGCGAGCTTGCCCGCGCCCTGTACCGACAACAGGGTCAGGCCGGCAGTGGCCAGCAGTGCGCGGGTCATGCTCAGGCGCTGGTGCGGCACGCTGGGCGCCAGCATCGGCAGGCAGCGACGCTCACCGACCTTGGCCAGGCCCTGGCGCAGGTTGGGGCTGGCCGGGAACAGCGAGGCCGTATGGCCATCGTCGCCCATGCCCAGCACCAGCACATCGATCGGTGGCAGGTCGGCCAGCACCTGGTCGGCCTGCTCGGCAGCGGCTTCGAGGGTCGCGGCGGGTTGGTAGAGCCCAATGAAACGGGCCTTGGCCGCCGGCCCCTTGAACAGATGGCGAGCCAGCAGGCCGGCATTGCTGTCGTCGTGCGCCACCGGCACCCAGCGCTCGTCGGCCAGGCTCACGGTGACCTTGGACCAATCCAGCGCCTCGCCGGCCAGCTTCTCGAGAAACGGCACCGGGCTACGCCCGCCGGACAGCACCAGGCAGGCCTGCCCCTTGCTGGCGATCGCCTGGCGCAAGCGCTCGGCCACATCATGGGCCTGAGTCGCCGCCAGGGTTTTCGGATCGGCCAGCTGATGAACCTTCACGGTCGCCGGCAGTTGCAGTTCAGATATCGCCATACCAGGCCCTCCCATCACGTGTAATCAATGCAATCGAGCTCATCGGCCCCCAGGAACCGGCCGCATAGGGCTTGGGCGCGTCACCGGTGTGCTTCCAGCCAGCGATCAGTTGGTCGCACCATTTCCAGGCGTATTCGATCTCGTCCTTGCGCACGAACAGGTTCTGGTTGCCGCGCATCACTTCCAGCAACAACCGCTCGTAGGCATCCGGGATCCGCGCGCTGCGCCAGGTGTCGGAGAAATTCAGCTGCAGCGGGCCGCTGCGCAGTTGCATGCCCTTGTCCAGGCCCTGCTCCTTGGTCATCACCCGCAGCGAAATACCCTCGTCCGGCTGCAGACGAATGATCAGCTTGTTGCCGATCTGCAAACGCTGTTCCGGGGCAAAGATGTAGTGCGGGGTTTCCTTGAAGTGGATGACGATCTGCGACAGCTTCTGCGGCATGCGCTTGCCGGTGCGCAGGTAGAACGGCACACCCGACCAGCGCCAGTTGCGGATATCGGCGCGCAGGGCGACGAAGGTCTCGGTGTCGCTCTGGGCGTTGGCGTTGTCCTCTTCGAGGTAACCCGGCACTGGCTTGCCGTCACTGAAACCGGCGATGTACTGGCCACGCACCACATGGGTGCTCAGCCCCTCGCCGGTGATCGGTGCCAGGGCCTTGAGCACCTTGACCTTCTCGTCGCGGATACTGTCGGCCGAGAGGTCACTGGGCGGGTCCATGGCGATCAGGCAAAGCAACTGCAACAGGTGGTTCTGGATCATGTCGCGCAGCTGGCCGGCCTTGTCGAAGTAGCCCCAGCGGCCCTCGATGCCGACTTTCTCCGCGACGGTGATCTCCACATGGGAGATGGAATTCTGGTTCCACTGGGTTTCGAACAGGCTGTTGGCGAAGCGCAGGGCGATCAGGTTCTGCACCGTCTCCTTGCCCAGGTAATGGTCGATACGGTAGACCCGGCTCTCGGGGAAGAACCGCGCCACGGCGTCGTTGACCCGGCGCGACGACTCCAGGTCGTGGCCGATGGGCTTTTCCAGCACCACCCGGGTACGCGACGCCAGGCCGGCCTTGTCGAGGTTCTCGCAGATCGCGCCGTAGACCGCCGCCGCCGTGGCGAAGTAGGCGATCAGCGGCTGCCCGCTCGGTGCCTGTTCGGCCAAGGCCTGGTAGCCCTCGGGCTCGACGAAGTCCAGGTGCAGGTAGCTCAGGCGCGCCAGGAAGCGCCCCAGGGAGGCGGCATCGATCTCGGCCTCCGGTACGTGGCGGCGCAGATGGGCTTCGATGTTGTTCAGGTGTTCCTGCACGCTGCCCGGCTCGCGGGCCAGGGCCAGCAGACGGGTGTCGGGGTGCAGGAGGTCGGCGCGGTCGAGCTGGTAGAGCGCGGGGAACAGCTTGCGCAATGCCAGGTCGCCTAGGGCGCCAAAGAGGGCGAAGGTGCAGGGTTCGACACTGATCGCGGCCATGATGTTGGTTCTTTTATAAATGTTGGACTAGGAATACCGGTTTCAACCCTGCTTTTCAAGGGTTAATGTAGTAAAAACCACAACATCCAATACAGCCATTACAGACAAGTGGTGTGACAATCTTACCGACAGTAGGATACACACCAGCGCAAAAAGCCTGCTTCCCGACCCAAGGACACACCATGGACCGCGTGCGAAACCTCCTGGAACAGATCCAGGGCCGCCTCGACGAGCTGAACAAGGCCGAACGCAAGGTCGCCGAAGTCATCCTGCTCAACCCGCAACAAGCCACCCGCTTCAGCATCGCCGCCCTGGCCCAGGCGGCCAGTGTCAGCGAACCGACGGTCAACCGCTTCTGCCGCTCGTTCGGCGTCAGCGGCTACCCCGAACTCAAGCTGCAACTGGCGCAAAGCCTGGCCAGCGGCGCCGCCTATGTCAGCCGCGCGGTGGAGGCCGACGACGATCCGGCCGCTTACACCCAGAAGATCTTCGGCAGCGCCATTGCCTCGCTCGACAGCGCCTGCCAGGCGCTCGACCCGCAGCAGGTCAGCCGCGCCGTGGACATGATGATCCAGGCCCGGCAGATCCACTTCTTCGGCCTCGGCGCCTCGGCCCCGGTGGCCCTCGATGCGCAGCACAAGTTCTTCCGTTTCAACCTCGCCGTGTCGGCCCACGCCGATGTGCTGATGCAGCGCATGCTGGCTTCGGTGGCCCACACCGGCGACCTGTTCGTGATCATTTCCTACACAGGGCGTACCCGCGAGCTGGTCGAGGTGGCACGCCTGGCCCGGGAAAACGGCGCCTCGGTGCTTGGCCTCACCGCCGCCGGCTCGCCCCTGGCCCAGGCCTGCAGCCTCAGCCTGCATATCCCGCTGCCGGAAGATACCGACATCTACATGCCGATGACTTCGCGGATCATCCAGCTCACCGTGCTTGACGTGCTCGCCACCGGCATGACCCTGCGCCGTGGCGTGGACTTCCAGCCACACCTGCGCAAGATCAAGGAAAGCCTCAACGCCAGCCGCTACCCGATCGAGGACGACGACCTCAACTGAGCCGGTGCGCCTGCAAACGCAGGTGCGCCCGCTCGCCCGGCGCCAGGCTCAGGCCCTCGCCACTGCCGCTGGCCGCTTCCACGCAGACGAAGCCTTGGCACTCGCGCCCGCTCACGCCCATCAACGGCCGATTGCCAGGGTGCCAGACCACGGTGTCGTCACTGTCGCCGGTATCGATGCACAGTTCGCGCTGCCAGGCCGGGTCCTGCAGCTGCACCCGCGGCGTGCCGGGATAGACCCGCTGGCAACCGCCCTTGAGGGTCAGCGCGCCGTCTTCACGGCAGGCCTGGCGATTGAGGCGATCGTAGCCGTCGATGTCCTCCAGCCCGGATAGCGCTATCTTCGACACGTCGCTGATCCGCCAGTAGGCCAGCAGCGCATGGCTCAGCTGGCACGGTTCGCTGTCCTGGTGCTCGGTGCTCAGGCTCAGCTCCATGCTCGCCCCAAGCCGGGCATGCAGGTCGACCTGCCAGTCGCACAGGTCCAGGCGCCATTTCAGGGTCACCCCTTCCTCGTCCTCGCGGCTGTCCACCAGCTTCCAGTCCAGCAGGCGCGCCCAGCCATGGGCCGGCCACAGGTCCTCGCTGGGATGGCGGCCATACCAGGGCCAGCACACCGGCACACCGCCACGAATGGCCCCCACCTGCGGCCACTGCTCGGCGCACCACAACCAGGGCTTTTCACCGGCGGGTTGAAAGTGCAGGAGCTGCCCGCCCTGGCGGCTGAACACCGCCTGGCAACGAGGGTGGTCGATGATCAGCACATCGCGCTGCTGGTAACGCTCCCACTCGAAGGTCGGCCTCGGCCGTTGCGAGGTAAAGAAGCGATGTAGCGGATGTTCGGGCATGGTTCCAAGCTCTTTTGTTGTTCGAGATAGCGCTGTCTCGACCCGTGCCCGCTAACCACTGCTGGCCAGTGGTTAGCGGGAGGTCGAGATGGATGGCGTAAATTTACAACAATTTTTCTCAGAATGACGACTGAATCTTCAACCCCGCGACCAGCGCGTTGTCCACTTCGTCCACACCGCCCGGGCTCTTGATGTACTGCAGGTTCGGGCGCACGGTCAGCCAGTTGGTGACGTGGAAGCCGTAGTAGAGCTCGGCGTTGTACTCGGTGCGCTGCAGCGGCGCAAAGCCCGGGTTGTCGTAGTCGTTGATGCCGGACTGGGCATTGAGCAGCTCGGCGCGCTTCTTCACATCGTCATTGACGTGGATGCGGGCGATGCCGAAGCCGATGTCGTCCTTGGGCCGGGCATCGAAGGCGCCTTTGTAGACCAGGCCGACCTGCTGGTAGTTGTCGACCACGTTGGTGGCCTTGTCATGCACGGTGAAGTTGGCGAACAGGCTCAGGCCGCGGTTGACGTCGCCGGCATGGGCGGTGACCTGCTGCTGGGCTACCACCCACCAGCCGTGCTTGCTGGAGTGCGACTTGAACGCCGCGCCGGTCAGCGCCTGCGGGTTGCCGTTGATGTCGTCGTAGACGTCGTCGGCCTTGGCGGTGCTGTAGTAGTAGCCCAGCCGATACTCGCCCGGCAGGCCGTTGACCTTCGGCGACCACACCGCTTCCACTGGCAGAATCGCGCCCTTGGTGCCGCTGCCGCTGAGCTTGAAGCCGTTGCCGGTCTCCAGGTTCGACGGGTTCTGTTCATAGGCGCCGACCTGGACGAAGAATTCCGGGGTGATGTTGTACTTGACCCGCAGCGCCCACTGGCTGACCGGCCAGTTGTACCAGATGCCGCCGACCCAGTTGCCCACCTGCGAGCCGCAGAAGGCCAGGTTCTGGAAGTCGCAGGGGAAACTGTTGAAGTCCTCGCCCTCGCCGAAGCGGCCGACTTTCACGTCCAGCGCGCCGTCGAAGTACTTCTGCTTGACCCACATCTGCGTCAGGCGCCAGGTCTGGCCGCGCCCCCAGACCTCCTGCACCGAGCTGAACTGCCCGGCACGCGGGTCGCTGATGCGGTCGTTGGACAGGTTACGACCGCTGCGCTCGGTGATCGCCAGCTTGAACTCGGTGTCCTTCCAGCCGAAGATCTTCTCCAGATCCAGGTGCGCACCGAGGGCGAACTGGTCGCTGTAGCGCGCGGTCTTGTCGTCGTTGTAGCCACCGTGCAGGTTGCCGGCCACTTCGCCAACGTAGTCGAGGGTGAAGTCGTAGCCCTTCTCCAGCAGCTCGGTGCGGGTGCCGCCCCAGTCGCCGGTCATCCATTTCGATTCCGACGAGAAAGCCTCGGCGGCCTGGGCCCCGCTGCTGCCGACCAGCGCCAGCAAGGCGAGCGATCCCAGGGTCTTGATGCGATTGCGATGTTCCATCCCTTTGCGTCCTCTTTTCTTGTTATGCATTGTTCTAGACGATTCAACGGCCTTTGAAGCGAGTCACGTTGTCCTTGATGGCAGTGCTATTGGCGGCGAGGTCGAGGCGTTCGCCGCTGTCTGCGTCGAACAGCAGCACCCGCGCCGGGTCGAACTGCAGGTTGAGGCTGTCGCCGACCCGGCACGCCACATCCGGTGCCAGGCGGCAGCAGACCTTGGTCTGGTTGAGGGTGACGAACACCAGCAGGTCCGGGCCGGTGGGCTCGGTGACCTGTACTTCGGCGCGAATAGCGGGCATGCCGTTGCCCTCGGCGGCGCCCAGCGAGATTTGTTCAGGACGCACGCCGAGAATGATCTCGCGCCCTTCCACCTCGTCCGCCGCCACGCCCAGCGGCAGCTCGCAGCGCGCCTGGCCGCTGTCGAGCAGCGCCAGCACCCGCCCGTCCTGCTTCATCAGGCGCACGGGGATGAAATTCATCGGCGGCGAGCCGATGAAACTGGCGACGAACAGGTTGGCCGGGTCGTTGTAGATCTGCTGCGGGGTGCCGAACTGCTGGATGATGCCGTCCTTCATCACCGCCACCTTGTCGCCCAGGGTCATGGCCTCGATCTGGTCATGGGTGACATACACCGTGGTGGTCTTCAGGCGCTGGTGCATCAGCTTGATCTCGGTGCGCATCTCCACCCGCAGCTTGGCGTCGAGGTTCGACAGCGGTTCATCGAACAGGTAGATCTTCGGCCGCCGCGCCAGCGCCCGGCCCATGGCCACGCGCTGCTGCTGGCCGCCGGACAGCTGCCCGGGCTTGCGCCCCAGCAGGTGCTCGATCTGCAACAGCTTGGCGACCCGCGCCACCTCCTCGTCGATGGCGGCCTGGGACATCTTGCGGATCTTCAGGCCAAAGGCGATGTTGTCGCGCACGTTCATGGTCGGGTACAGCGCGTAGGACTGGAACACCATGGCGATGTCGCGATCCTTGGGGCTCATGCCGCTGACATCCTCGTCGTCGATGAGGATCGCCCCGCCGCTGATGCTTTCCAGGCCGGCGATGCAGTTCATCAGCGTCGACTTGCCGCAGCCCGAGGGCCCGACCAGGATCAGGAACTCGCCGTCCTTGATCGCCAGCTGGATGTCCTTGAGCGTGTCCGGCAGGCCCGCGCCATAGGTCTTGTGCACATTGCGAAGTTCGAGTGTTGCCATGACTTACCCCTTGACCGCGCCGGCGGTCAGCCCGCGCACGAAATACTTGCCCGCAATCACGTAGACCAGCAGCGTCGGCAGCCCGGCGATCATCGCCGCGGCCATGTCGACGTTATATTCCTTGGCCCCGGTGCTGGTGTTGACCAGGTTGTTCAGGGCCACGGTGATCGGTTGCGAGTCGCCGCTGGAGAACACCACGCCGAACAGGAAGTCGTTCCAGATCTGGGTGAACTGCCAGATCAGGCAGACCATGATGATCGGCGTCGACATCGGCAGGATGATCCGCCCGAAGATGGTGAAGAACCCGGCGCCGTCCAGGCGCGCGGCCTTGACCAGCGCCTCGGGGATGCTCACGTAGTAGTTGCGGAAGAACAATGTGGTGAAGGCCAGGCCGTACACCACATGCACCAGCACCAGGCCGCTGGTGGTGCTGGCCAGGCCCAGCTTGCCGAGGGTGAACGAGGCCGGCAGCAGCACGGTCTGGAACGGCAGGAAGCAGCCGAACAGCAGCAGGCCGAAGAACAGCTGCGAGCCACGGAAGCGCCACATCGACAGCACGTAGCCGTTGAGCGCGCCGATGGCCGTGGAGATCAGCACCGCCGGCACGGTGATCAGGATCGAGTTGAGGAAGTAGCCGTTGACCGTGGCCCAGGCCTTGGCCCAGCCGATGCCAGTGAACGCCGCCGGCCAGCTCAGCAGGTTGCCGCTGCCGATGTCCTCGGGGGTCTTGAAGCTGGTCAGCAGCATGACCACCAGCGGCACCAGGTACAGCAGCACCGCCAGCAGCAGCACCGCGTGGATGGCGATGCGGCTGAGGTTCAGCGCGGGTTTGTCGACAGGACTAATCATGGCGTTTGCCCCGCAGTTCGGAGTACAGGTAGGGGACGATGATCGCCAGGATCGCGCCCAGCATGAGGATGGCGCTGGCCGAGCCCATGCCCATCTGCCCACGGCTGAAGGTGAACGAGTACATGAACATCGCTGGCAGGTCCGAGGAGTAGCCCGGCCCGCCCGCGGTCATCGCCGCCACCAGGTCGAAGCTCTTGATCGCGATGTGCGCGAGGATCATCAGCGAGCTGAAGAACACCGGGCGCAGGCTGGGCAGCACCACGGTCCAGTAGATGCGCGGCAGGCTGGCGCCATCGAGCTGGGCGGCGCGGATGATCGACTGGTCGACGCCGCGCAGGCCGGCGAGGAACATCGCCATGATGAAGCCCGAGGCCTGCCACACGGCAGCGATCACCAGGCAATAGACCACGCGGTCGGGATCGATCAGCCAGTCCAGGCGAAAGCCTTCCCAGCCCCAGTCACGCAGCAGCTTGTCCAGGCCCATGCCGGGGTTGAGCAGCCACTTCCAGGCGGTACCGGTAACGATCATCGACAGCGCCATGGGGTACAGGTAGATGGTGCGGATGAAGCCTTCGCGGCGGATGCGCTGGTCGAGCAGCACCGCAAGGAACACGCCGATGGCCAGGGTGATGCCGATGAACAGCCCGCCGAACAGCAGCAGGTTCTTGCTCGCCACCCACCAGCGGTCGTTGTCGAACAGCCGGGCGTACTGCGCCAGGCCCGCCCACTTGTAGGTAGGCAGGAAGGTCGAGGTGGTGAACGAGAGGACAAAGGTCCACAGGATGTAGCCGTAGAAGCCCACCAGGACGATGAACATGCTCGGCGCCAGCACCAGCTTCGGCAGCCAGCGCTGCAGCGCATCCAGGGGTGAGGCCCGCAGGCGGGCGGTTGCTGTAGTCATGATCTGGGTTCCCGATGCGAGATTGCCTGCATGGGCCTCATCGCTGGCAAGCCAGCTCCCACAGGTACAGGTGTGCTCAGGCTGATCGCTGTACCTGTGGGAGCCGGCTTGCCGGCGATAGGGCCGTCAGATCCTTACTTGGCGGCGTTGACGGCTGCGGCCAGCTTCTTCGCCGCGTCGGCCGGATCGGCCTTGGGATCGTTGATGTAGTTGGTCACCACATCGAAGAACGCCCCCTGTACCGCCAGGGTGGTGGCCATGTTGTGCGCCATGCTCGGTTGCAGGCCGCCGGACTTGGCGTCGGCCAGGAAGTCCTTGGCCGCCGTCTGGGCGCAGCTGTCGAAGCCGTACTTGCCCATGTCGGCAAGCATGTCGTTACGCACCGGGATCGAGCCCTTGTTGATGCTGAAGACCTTCTGGAAGTCTTCGCCCAGCACCTTGCGGGCGATGTCCTGCTGGCCTGCCGCGGTACCCTTGTCCTTCTGCTTGAACACCACCAGCGAGTCGATGTTGTAGAGGAAGGCCTGGTCGGTGCCCGGGAAGGCCACGCACTGGTAGTCCTTGCCGGCGGTCTTCTTCGCCAGCGTCCATTCGCTCTTGGCCCAGTCGCCCATGATCTGCATGCCGGCCTTGCCGTTGATGACCTTGGCCGCTTCAAGGTTCCAGTCCTGGCCCTTGCCGTCCGGGTCCATGTAGGTGGCGACCTTCTTCAGCTCGGTGAGCGCCTTGACCATCTCGGGGCCGGTCAGGGCTTTTTCGTCCAGCTCGACCAGGGCCTTCTTGTAGCCCTCGACGCCCATCACCGAGAGCACCACGCTCTCAAACACGGTGCTGTCCTGCCAGGGCTGGCCACCGTGGGCGAGCGGGATGAAACCGGCGGCCTTGAGCTTGTCGGCGGCGGCGTAGAATTCGTCGAGGGTGGTCGGCGCCTTGTCGATGCCGGCCTTCTTGAACACCTCAGGGTTGATCCACAGCCAGTTGATACGGTGGATGTTCACCGGCACGGCCACATAATCGCCGTCGTACTTGACGGTGTCGGCGACCTTCTTGTCGAGCAGGCCGTCCCACTTCTCGTCCTTGGCCACGTCCTTGAGCACGTCGGGATCGAGCAACCCGGTAGCGGCCCAGTCCTGGATATCCGGGCCCTTGATCTGCGCGACCCCGGGCGGGTTGCCGGCCACGGCGCGGCTCTTGAGCACGGTCATGGCAGTGGCACCACCGCCGCCAGCCACGGCGCCGTCCTTCCAAGTGAAGCCGTCCTTCTCGACCTGGGCCTTGAGCACGTCGACCGCGGCCTTCTCGCCGCCGGAGGTCCACCAATGGACGACTTCCACGCTGCCTTTGGCATCGGCGGCCTGGGCACTGAGGGAGAACAGGGAGGCGAAGGAGATCGCGGCGGCGAGACGAAGCGTCGGATGCATGGGATTACCTTTCTTGTTGTTATGCGAGGCAAGACTGTCGCTTGCATGGCATGGAGTGTAGGGAGGTCGCGCCCGGCGCCAGGTAACGAACGGATGCGCGAATGTCATCGTTTGGTTACAAAGCCAGGGCCGTGGCCAGGCTCGGCGCCAGCGGCAGGCGCGGCAGCAGCAGGGCCTGGTAGGCGTGGTAGAGGTCGGGCTTGCCGCCCCAGATGCGCGCGCTGGGCAGCAGCGCCGGGTCGAGTTCGTGGTGCCAGCTGCCGTGGGCACGGTCGATGAAGTGACTGGCGATGAAGTCCCAGAAACAGCGGTACCAGTGTTCGTACTGGGCTTCACCGGTACGTCGCAACAACGCCGCGGCAGTGGCACAGGCCTCGGCATGCACCCAGTGCAGGCGCTCGCGCACCACCGGGCGGTTATGCCAATCCAGGGTGTAGACCAGGCCTAACGCGCCATCGGCCTGCCAGGCGTGGCGGCAGGCGCTGTCGAACAAGCCCCGGGCGGCTGGCAGCAAGGACTCTGGCGCGGGCAGTTGCGCCCTTTGCAGGGCCGCCTCCAGGTGCAGCACCAGACGCGCCCATTCGAAGGCGTGGCCGGGCGTGGTCCCGTAAGGACGGAAGCCATCGGCGGGGTTTTCGCGGTTGTAGTCGGGGAGCGCCTGCCACTGCGCATCGAAATGCTCCGTGACGCGCATACCGTCGGCAGCGGCGCGGGTCAGGATCAAGCGCTCGACGATCCGTTGAGCGCGCAGCAACCACCGGGTATCGCCGGTCACGTCGGCCAGGGCGAGGAACGCCTCGACGCCATGCATGTTGCTGTTGGCACCCCGGTAGGCCTCCGCCTGTTGCCAGTCGCGGGAGAACGACTCGCGCAGGGCACCCTCCTCTTCGCACCAGAAGCGCTGATCGATAACCTGGGTCACCGCCTCCAGCAACGCCGATGCCTGGCTGATGCCCGCCACCACCGCCGAGCTGGCGGCGAGGACGACAAAGGCGTGCAGGTAGGCGGCCTTGCCAGTGTCACCATGACCTTCGGGCTGCGCGTACCAGCCGTCATGCTCCTGGTCGCGCAACGGGCCTTGCAGGGCGCCGACGCCATGCTCGACCAGCTCGCGGCAACCCGGAACGCCCTGGATATGCGCCAGGGCAAAGCTGTGGGTCATGCGCGCGGTGTTCATGGTCTCGGCCAGGGCGCAACGGGGCAGGCGGCCTTCGTCATCGAGGTTGCCGAACCCCTGGGGCAGGCGCGAGGCCCTGGCGAAGGCGAGCAGGCGCAGGGCCTCGGCGTCGAGCCAGGCATGGTGTGTCGGGGAGTCGATCCAGCGGTTGGCCATGGGCGTGGTCTTCCTTGTTGTTGTCAGCCGATTCTAGTCAGCCGTCCTGGCTGGCATGTCACGAAGACCGGCTCGATTGTCACCACATCGTTACATCGCTGCGCCGCGACAAGAGCTCATTCGGCTGTACGCGGCAGGTACAAGGTCACCCGCAACCCACCCTCGCGCAGGTTCAACAGGCTCACCTCGCCGCCATGGCTATGGGCGATGTTGCGCGCTATGCCCAGCCCCAGCCCATACCCCTGCTGCTGCCCGGCCAGGCGGAAGTGCGGCTCGAACACCTGTTCCAGCCGTTGTTCCGGCACCCCCGGCCCCTGGTCGTCCACCTGCAGGACGAAGCTCTCGGCACTGTCGAGGATCCGCAGGTGAGCCCGCTCGCCATACTTGATGGCGTTGTCGATCAGGTTGCCGATGCAGCGGCGCAGGGCCAGCGACTTGCCGGGGTACGGCGCCAACGCCCGCCCCTCGAGGGTGATGCGCCCATCGCCGAGGTAAGGTTCGGCGAGCATCTCCAGCACCTGGTTGAGATCGATCGGCTCGATGTTCTCGTGAATGTCGGTGTCCTTGACGCATTGCAGCGCGCCCTTGACCAGCAACTCCAGCTCGTCGAGGTCGCGACTGAACTTCGCTTGCAGCTTCTCGTCCTCGAGCAGTTCGACCCGCAGGCGCAGGCGCGTGATCGGAGTGCGCAGGTCGTGGGAAATGGCGCTGAACAGCTGGGAGCGTTCGGTCAGGTAGCGACTGATCCGTTCGCGCATGCTGTTGAACGCCCGCCCCACCTCGACCACCTCGCTACCGCCGCCCTCGGCCACCGGGGCCACGTCGGCGCCCAGCGACATTTCCCGCGCCGCCCGTGCCAGGCGCTTGAGCGGCCGGCTCTGCCAATGCACCAGCAGGCCGATGAACAGCAGCAACAACACGGTAGTCAGGGCAATGAAGCCGATCTGCTGACGCGGCAGGCGTTCGGCTTCGAGGCTGGTGTAGGGCTCGGGCAGCAGCGAGGCGATGTACAGCCACTCGCCTTCGCCGAGGCGGATCTGGGTCACCAGCACCGGCGGATTGAGCGGCTCGAGGGTCAACGAATAGTGCGCCCAGGAGCGGGGCAGCTCATCAAGCTTCAGGCCGCTGTTGAAGATGCGCAGATCGTCAGGGCTGACGAACTCCACGGAGATCTCCATCTGCTGGCCAAGACGCTCGTGCAACACCTCCTGGAACACGTCGATCACCGCCTGCTTGCGCGGGGTGATCGGCAACACCGGCATTTCCAGCGGCTTGACGTTGAGCGAGACGAAGAAGCGCGTGCCGCCCATGCTGCGCAACTGGTCCAGCACCATGGGCCGATAGGCCACCGGCAACGAGCGGAAGTAGCTGACACTGGCACTCATCGAATGCGCGAGGCTGCTGGCGCTGGCGCGCAGGCCCTGCAGCTGGCTGGCGCGCAGCTGCGCGACCCAGATCACGCTGGACAGGCCCTGGGCCAGCAACACCACCAGCAAGGTAAGCAGCAGCATGCGCCCCAGCAGCGAGCGCGGCAGCAGGCGCCAGCGACGCTCGTCAGGCCGGGCAGACATTGGCCGCCAGCAGGTAGCCGCTGCCGCGTACGGTGCGGATCAGCCGGGGTGGTTTTTCCGTGTCGCGCAGGCGCTGGCGCAGGCGGCTGACCGCCATGTCGACGATACGGTCCAGCGGCATCGGCTCGCGGCCACGGGTGGCGTTGCCGATGGTGTCGCGGTCGAGGATCTGCTGCGGGTGATCGAGAAACAGTTTGAGCAGGGCGAAGTCGGCGCCGGAGAGGATCACCTCTTCGCCGTCGCGGTGGAACAGGCGGTGGCTGATCGTGTCCAGCCGCCAGTCATCGAAGGCCAGCACCGCACTCGTCGGTGCCGCCTGGCCGAAATCGGCACGACGCAACAAGGCCTTGATCCGCGCCTGCAGTTCTCGTGGGCTGAAGGGTTTGCCGAGGTAGTCGTCGGCGCCCAGTTCCAGGCCGATGACCCGGTCGGCTTCGTCGGAACTGGCGGTGAGCATGATGATCGGCACCCGCGCCTGGCGTGGGTGCTGACGAACCCAGCGACACAGGCTGAAGCCGTCTTCGTCGGGCAGCATCACGTCGAGGATCACCAGGTCGTAGGGGTTGGCGTCCAGGGCGCGGCGAAAGCCCTGGCCGTCAGGTTCGGCATGCACCTGCAGGCCGCAGCGGGCGAGGTAGGTCTGCAGCAGTTCACGGATGTCCTGGTCGTCGTCGACCATCAGGATCGATTTGCCGGCAGTGGTCACAATGGTCAGTCCTCTTGTAAACGCAGATCTTTGTGTCTGCTGTCGGGGCGGCTTCTCGGCCCCAGCGATCAGTCGCCCAGTGACTGCTGCAAGGCCACCCCGGCCCCCAGCAACCCGGAAAACTCCGCCGTCACCAGCCATACCGGCACCCCGGCGAAGTAACCACTCATGCAGCCCTTGTCGGCGAAGCTCGCGGCAAAGCCGCTGCGCAGGAACAGCTCGGCGAAACGTGGAATCACGCCACCGACAATGTAGACGCCCCCCCGCGCGCCGAGGGTGAGCACATTGTTGCCCGCCACCCGGCCGAGGAACCGGCAAAACTGCTCGACCACCGCCAGCGCCCGTGGCTCGTTGGCCAGCGCCGCGTCGGTGATCTGCGCCGGGGTCTTGTGCGTCGGCGTTGCACCATCGAGCGCACAGATGGCCTGGTACAAGCGCACCAACCCACCGCCACTGAGTACGGTCTCGGCACTGACATGGCCGATCTGCCGATGGATTTCCTGATGAATCGCCGCTTCGCGGGCATTGCCCACCGGCAGGTCGACATGCCCGCCCTCCCCCGGCAGCGCCAGCCAGTGCTCACCGTGGCGCAGCAGGCTGCCCACGCCGAGCCCGGTGCCGGGGCCGATCACCAGCGCCGGGCGCGATGGATCGGCCTGACCTGCGCAGACCTCACGGCATTCGCCAGCGCGCAGGCGGGTCATGCCCAGCGCCATCGCGGAAAAGTCGTTGATCAACAACAGGCGATCGACCTGCAGCGTCTGGCAGAACGCGCTGCGGCTCAGGCGCCAGTGGTTGTTGGTAAAGCGGAATTCGTCACCGTCCACCGGACCTGCCACTGCCAGGCACACCGCCGCCAAGCCGCCACGGGCAATGCCCTGGTCGGCCAGATAGGCCTCGATGGCCTGTTCGGGGCTGGTGTAGTCGGCGGTGGCCAGCACCTGGACCGCCTGCAACTGGTTACCGCGCCACAGGGCAAAACGTGCATTGGTACCACCAATGTCGCCAACCAGCAGGTCTTTCACTTGAGATTCTCCAGGCCAGAGGTGAAGGCACTCGCGCCCTTTTCCGCCGAGCTGAACGCCACGCGCATGAAACCGAACAGCTCGCGCCCGCAGCCCAGGTCGTTGCCTTGCGGCGGCTCGGGCAGCTCACGGTCGGCCAGCTCCTCGGCCGAGACCATGATCCGCAGCGTGCCTGCGGCACCATCGACGCGCACGATATCACCATCGCGCACCCGCGCCAGCGGGCCACCATCAAAAGCCTCCGGGCAGACGTGGATGGCCGCCGGGATCTTGCCCGAGGCGCCTGACATACGCCCGTCGGTGACCAGCGCCACCTTGAAGCCGCGATCCTGCAGCACGCCGAGGAACGGCGTCAGCTTGTGCAGCTCGGGCATGCCGTTGCAGCGCGGCCCCTGGAAGCGCACCACGGCGACGAAGTCGCGCTCCAGCTCGCCGGCCTTGAACGCATCGGCCAGCGACTGCTGGTCGTGGAACACCCGGGCGGGCGCCTCGACCACCCGGTGCTCGGGCGCCACGGCAGAAACCTTCATCACACCACGGCCAAGGTTGCCTTCCATCACGCGCAAACCGCCCTCGGCGGAGAACGGCCGCGCCACCGGGCGCAGGATGCTTTCGTCGAGGCTGTGCTGCGGCCCCTCGCGCCAGACCAGGCGGCCATCCTCGAGGAACGGCTCCTGGGTGTAGCGGCGCAGGCCATGCCCGGCCACGGTGTTGACGTCCTCGTGCAGCAGGCCCGCGTCGAGCAGCTCGCGAATCAGGAACGCCATGCCGCCGGAGGCCTGGAAGTGGTTGATGTCGGCCTTGCCGTTGGGATAGACGTGGGACAGCGTCGGCACCACCTCGGACAGGTCGGCCATGTCCTGCCAGGTCAGCTGGATGCCGGCGGCCTGGGCGATGGCCGGGATATGCAGGGTGTGGTTGGTCGAGCCGCCGGTGGCGTGCAGGGCGACGATCGAGTTGACCAGCGCCTTTTCGTCGACGATCTCGCCAATGGGCATGAAGCTGCCACTGGCCTTGGTCATGCGCGTGACCTGGCGCGCGGCCTCGGCGGTGAGGGCATCGCGCAGCGGCGTGTAGGGGTTTACGAACGAGGCGCCCGGCAGGTGCAGGCCCATGACCTCCATCACCAGCTGGTTGGTGTTGGCGGTGCCGTAGAAAGTGCAGGTGCCGGGGCCGTGGTAGCTCTTCATTTCCGATTCGAGCAGCTGCTCGCGGGTGGCCTTGCCCTCGGCGTAGCGCTGGCGCACATCGGCCTTTTCCTTGTTGGAGATGCCCGAGACCATCGGCCCGCCCGGCACGAAGATCGTCGGCAGGTGGCCGAAACGCAAGGCGCCCATCATCAGCCCGGGAACGATCTTGTCGCAGATGCCCAGCATCAGCGCGCCATCGAACATGTTGTGCGACAGGGCGATGGCGGTGGACATGGCGATCACCTCGCGGCTGGCGATGGCCAGCTCCATGCCCGGCTCGCCCTGGGTGACGCCGTCGCACATGGCCGGCACACCGCCGGCGAACTGGCCGACCGAACCGACCTCGCGCAGCGCCTGTTTGATCTGTTCGGGGAAGTGCTGGTACGGCTGGTGCGCCGAGAGCATGTCGTTGTAGGCCGAGACGATAGCCACGTTGGCGGCGTTCATCAGGCGCAGGGTCTGCTTGTCCTCGCCGCCACAGCCAGCCACGCCATGGGCGAAGTTGGCGCACTGCAACTGGCCGCGCATGGGTCCGTCGCTGGCCGCCCCACGGATCAGCTCAAGGTAGCGTTCACGGGTACGGCGGCTGCGGGCGATCAGCCGTTCGGTGACCTCAAGGATGCGCGGATGCATGTACTGGACTCCAGGCTAACTGTGGGGCGGCTTCACTGGGGCATTTTCCCTCCAAACGATTGCGACCTAGGCTCTAGGAAAAGGCACCTGGACCGCTCGACAAGGGGATGACCCGACCACTCGTTGTATGTTTAAACAAAATACTGCCAGCAAAAAGGCTTGTTTTCTATCTCTCGGTGAATAATCTTGTAATTCCAACAACAAAACCGTTTCAGTGAAGCTGTCCTTTGTGCCACAGGCTTCACCCGACTGCCAGAGGTAATACCATGACCCTACGCATCGCCATCAACGGATTCGGCCGCATCGGACGTAACGTCCTGCGCGCACTGTACACGCAGGGCTACCGCCAGGACCTGCAGGTCGTCGCCATCAACGACCTGGGCGACAGCGCGATGAATGCCCACCTGCTCAAATACGACAGCGTCCACGGCACCTTCGACGCCACTGTCGAGGCCGACCACGAAAGCCTCACCGTCAATGGCGACCGCATCGCCGTCAGCGCCATCCGCAACCCTGCCGAGCTGCCCTGGAAAACCTTGGCCATCGATGTGGTGTTCGAATGCACCGGGCTGTTCACCGAACGCGCCAAGGCCGCCGCGCACCTGAGCGCCGGGGCCGGCAAGGTGATCGTCAGCGCCCCGGCCAAGGGTGTCGACGCCACCGTGGTGTACGGCGTCAACCACGATGTGCTGCGCGCCTCGCACCAGATCATCTCCAACGCCTCGTGCACCACCAACTGCCTGGCGCCGATTGCCCAGGTGCTGCACCGCGAGTTCGGCATCGAGCAAGGCCTGATGACCACCATCCACGCCTACACCAACGACCAGGTGCTCACCGACGTCTATCACGGCGATCCGTACCGCGCCCGCTCGGCCACCCAGTCGATGATCCCGAGCAAGACCGGCGCCGCCGAGGCCGTCGGCCTGGTACTGCCGGAACTGGCCGGCAAGCTCACCGGCATGGCCGTACGGGTGCCGGTGATCAACGTGTCGCTGGTCGACCTCACCGTCAACCTGCAGCGCGAAACCAGCGCCGAGGAGGTCAACCAGCTGTTCCTCGAAGCCAGCCGCCATTCCCGGGTGCTGGGCTACAACGCCCTGCCGCTGGTGTCGTGCGACTTCAACCACAACCCGCTGTCGTCGATCTTCGACGCCAACCACACCCGCGCCAACGGCCGGATGCTCAAGGTGCTTGCCTGGTACGACAACGAGTGGGGCTTCTCCAACCGTATGCTGGACAACTGCCTGGCGCTGTTCAACGCACGCTGAGGCAGGGACCACGCCTTGGCTGAACCCGACTGAGTGGGAGCGGGGCAACCCTGCTCCCACACGCTTTACTCATCCGTGACATTTTCAAGCTTGACCTTGGCTAGTGATGATAAGCATTATCATTCACCCCAAAGCGCCCAGGTTCCCCCGTGAGTCAGTCCCGGTTCAACTCAGTGTTCCTCACCCAGCGTCTAACTTTGCTGCGCACGCTGCAGCGCATGGTGGGCAACCCCAGCACCGCCGAGGACCTGCTGCAGGAAACCTACCTGCGGGTCACCCGCGCCCTGGGCGAACGACCGATCGAACACCTCGAGCCCTTCGTGTTCCAGACCGCACGCAACCTGGCCCTGGACCACCTGCGCGCCCGCCGGGTACAGGCCCGCACCCTGGTGGACGACGTGCCAGAGCAGGTCCTGCACAATGTCGCCGCGCCCCTGGGCAGCAGCGAGGATGCCGCTCACGCCGAACAACTGCTCAAGCACCTGAGCGTCAGCCTCGGCCAACTGACCGAACGCCAGCAACGCATCTTCATCCTCAGCCGCCTGCACGGCGCCAGCTACCTGGAAATCGCCGAGCAGTTGAGCGTCTCGGCCAGCACCGTGCAGAAGGAGCTGAAGCTGATCATGGCCATCTGCATGGGCGTGGCCGATCGTCACCAGTGACCCGACCGCTCGCCGCTGGCCGGCGCAAAACCCTTGCCATGGGCAAGGTCTGCACCGATCATGCGCAAAAAATGCCCGATGCAAGGATCCCCCGTGACCGACCACCCCGCCCCTCGCCCGTCACCCGCCGAGCCTGATGCCCGCGCCCGTGCCCGCGAAGAGGCGCTGGACTGGTTGATCCGCCTGCAATGCGCCAGCGAAGACGACACCCGCGCTTTCGAGCACTGGCTGGGCGCCGAACCGGAAAACGCCGAGGCCTATGTCGAAGCCGAGGCGATGTGGAACGGCGCATCGCTGCGCCAGGTGGCCGGGCAACTGCAGCACAGGCGCAAGCGCTCGCTTGCCGGGCGCCTGCGCAGCCACTGGAAACCGCTGGCCACCGCCGCCATGTTGCTGGTCGGACTGTTCACCTTCGGCAACCTGCCGGTGCGCCTGCAGGCCGACCACCTGACCGTGGTCGGTGAGCGCCAACGCCTGGAGCTGGACCACGGCGCCAAGGTACTGCTCAACACCAATTCGGCCTTTGCCAGCGACGAGCGAGAAGGCCGCAAGGTTGCCCGCCTGCTGCAGGGCGAGGCGTATTTCCAGGTGTCCAACGCCAGCCAGCCGCCGCTGGAAGTCCAGGCCGGCCCGCTGCGCGCCAGCGTGCGCGACACCGATTTCGCCGTGCGCTACCTCGATGGCGAGGCCCAGGTGCGGGTGCAGCGCGGCGATGTCGACCTGCAGGCCGCGAGCGACCAGCGCATCCGCCTGAGTGCCGGCGACAGCATCAGCGTCGGCCCCACAGGCTTCGGCCAGCGCCAGCGTCCCGACATGAGCAAGGACCTGGCCTGGATCGAAGGCCGCCTGGTGTTCGAGAACTGCCCGCTGAGCCAGGTGCTTGCAGAAGTCCGCCGCTACTACCCAGGCTGGATCATCAACCGCAACGCGCACCTGGAACAGGTCGCGGTCACCGGCAACTACCGCCTCGACCAGCCGCTGGAAACGCTGCGTGCCCTGGCCCACATCACCTCGGCGCAACTGCATGAATACCCAGCCGTGGTAATCCTCAACTGACCTTGCAAGTTTTTTTACGCGATCGCCACACCTCGCCCGTCTCGTTATAGCCAATACGATTGATTCTCGTTCGAAAACGAGAACAAACACTGTCTATGACTCACGCGCGACAGGGAGCGCTTTCGATGCCCACAGGTCAAACCCGCCCGTCCACTTCTTCCCGCCGCCGCGGGCAATTGTCCCTGTTGACCTTGGCCCTGCTCGCCAGCGGCGCCTGCAGCCTGCCCGCGCTGGCCGTGGAACCGGCCCAGGCGAGCAGCCCGCGCATGGGCGACTACCGTTTCGCCATTGCCCAGCAACCACTGGTCGAGGCCATCAATGCCTTCAGCCAGGTCACCGGCTGGCAGGTCGGCTTCAGCGCCGAGCTGGCTGACGGCGTGGCCTCGCCGGGCGTACAGGGCTCGCTGGCCCCGGAAGCGGCGCTGCAGCGCCTGCTGCGCGGCACTGGCCTGGGCTACCGCAAGATCGGCAACGGCAACGTGGTGCTGGAACGCCAGGCCGCCGGCAACGCCATCGCCCTGCAGCAGGTGACCGTCAGCGCCACCCGCAGCGCCCAGGACGTCAGCCAGGTGCCGAGCACCGTCAGCGTGCAGACCCGCGAGCAACTGGACCGGCAGAACGTCAACGACATCAAGCAACTGGTGCGCTATGAGCCTGGCGTGTCGGTGTCCGGCACCGGGCAGCGCAGTGGCCTGAACGGCTACAACATTCGTGGCATCGATGGTGACCGGGTGCTGACCCAGGTGGACGGCGTGTCGATTCCGGACAGTTTCTTCTACGGCCCCTATGCCCAGACCCAGCGCAACTACGTCGACCCGGAAATCGTCAAGCGCGTGGAGATCCTCCGTGGCCCGGCCTCGGTCCTGTACGGCAGCAACGCCATCGGCGGCGCGGTGAGCTACTTCACCCTCGACCCCGACGACATCATCAAACCCGGCAAGGATGTCGGCGCCCGTCTGAAAACCGGCTACAGCTCGGCCGATGAAAGCTGGCTGACCTCCGCCACCGTCGCGGGACGCCAAGGTGATTTCGACGGCCTGCTGCACCTGAGCCAGCGCAACGGCCACGAAACCGAATCGTATGCAGAACACGGCGGTACCGGCCTGTCACGCACCGCCGCCAACCCCGAGGACGTGCGCACCACCAACGTGCTGGCCAAGCTGGGCTGGAACTACGCCGACGACGCACGACTGGGACTGACCTACGAGCGCTATAAGGATGACCGCGACCAGAACATCCTCAGCGCGGTGGGTGGACCGTTCATTCCAGGCATGCCGGCCATGAACTCGTATCGCATGCGCCAGGGCAACGACACTGTCACCCGCGAACGCTTCGGCATCAATCACGAGTTCGGCCTCGACAGCCTGTTCGCCGACAACATGAAGTGGAGCCTGAACTACCAGGTCGCCAAAACCAACCAGACCACCGACGAACTCTATTTCGCCCGTGGCCGCCAGGTAGCCCGTGACCGCCAGACCACCTACAAGGACCGGCAATGGGTACTCGACGCTCAGCTGGATAAAGCCTTCAGCATTGGTGCCACCGACCACCTGCTGACCTACGGCACCACGATCAAGCACGAGAAGATCACCGGCTCGCGCAGTGGCACTGGCACCTGCCTCAACATTGGCGGGTCGTGCCGCGCGATCGGCCAGATCAGCACGGACGACACCCAGCCGCGCGTCAGCGATTTCCCGGATCCGACCGTGGATACCTACAGCCTGTTCGCCCAGGATGAAATTCGCTGGAACCAGTGGACCTTCCTGCCCGGTCTGCGCTACGACTACACCCGCCTCGATCCACGCATGACCGACGAATACCTGCTCGGCCTGCAGAGCGCCGCGCCGGGGCAGTCGACCGGCGTGGACGACTCGCAGAAAAATTGGCACCGTCTGTCGCCGAAACTCGGCGTGACCTATGCCTTCGATGATCACTACACCTGGTACGGCCAGTACGCCGAAGGTTTCCGCACGCCGACGGCGAAAGCCCTGTATGGGCGCTTCGAAAACCTGGCCGGCGGCTATGTGGTCGAGCCCAACTCGGGACTGGAGCCGGAAAAGAGCAAGAGCTATGAAACCGGCCTGCGTGGTAACTTCGACGCCGGCAACTTCGATGTGGCGGTGTTCTACAACAAGTATCGCGACTTCATCAACGAGGACGCCGTCCAGTCCGGCAAGCTCGGGTCGACCTTCCAGGCCAACAACATCAAGCACGCCACCATCAAGGGTGCGGAAATCAAGGGGCGCCTCAACCTGGACCGCTTCGGAGCACCGGAAGGCCTCTACTCGGTTGCCTCGGTTGCCTATGCCTACGGTCGCAACGACGACACCGGCCAGCCGCTCAACAGCGTGAACCCGCTGACGGGCGTGTTCGGCCTGGGCTACGAACAAGTCGACTACGGCACTCAGTTGAGCTGGACCCTGGTCAAACGCAAAAACCGCGTGGACGACACCACGTTCTTCGCCCCCGATGGCTCCAGCTCGGAGTTCCGCACACCGGGCTACGGCGTGCTCGACCTGACCGGGTTCTACCGGATCACCGACGACCTGACCATCAACGGTGGCCTGTACAACCTGACCGACAAGAAATACTGGCAGTGGGACGATGTGCGCAAGTACGCCAGCGTCGGCAACAACACAGGCGTGAGCGAGGCCGCCGTCACCCAACCGGCCAATCTTGACCGCCTGACCGCGCCGGGGCGCAACTTCGCCATCAACCTGGTGTGGGATATCTGATCGGCTCAAATCGGCGGTGCCCGCGATGCAGGTGCCGCCCTTTCAAGCCATGAGAATGATTTCACTTCGCAGGTGAGGTTTTTTTACTGTCCTGCGTCTTCTCCTTCGTCTTGTCACTTAGACGCCCCATTTTCCAAGGATGCCCCCATGACCGCCCCGTCCACCGAACGCGCCAATCTGCGCTCCCAGCGCCTGAACCAGGTCACCCATGCCCCGCACACCGAGCTGGACGCCCTGGTCAAGTCGCACAAGCCGTTCGACAGCCGCGAGAGCTTCGCCCGCTTCGTGGTCGCCCAGTACCTGTTCCAGTCCGAGTTGCAGGCGCTGTACACCGACCCGCAACTGATCGCCATCGTTCCCGACCTGGCCGAGCGTTGCCGCGCCGAGCAGGCCCGCCTGGACCTGGCCGACCTCGACACCGAAGTGCCCGCGCCTTTCGCCGGCGCCCTGGGCAAGCCAAGCCTGGGCGAAGCACTGGGCTGGATCTTCGTTTCCGAAGGCTCCAAACTGGGCGCCGCGTTCCTGATCAAGCGTGCCGTGGCCCTGGAACTGTCCGAAACCTTCGGCGCCCGCCACCTGGGCGAACCAGCGGGCGGGCGCGCCGAAGGCTGGAAGCAGTTCACCCGTATCCTCGACAGCCTGGAACTGTCGCCCGAGGAAGACGCCGCCGCCGAGCGTGGCGCGGTGGCTGCCTTCGAGCGCTTCACCGAGCTGCTCAAGCACGCCTACGCTGCCGACGCCGCGCTGGCCTGACACGCTTTACCGGCCGCCTGCGGGCGGCCACACCGTTGCAGTGAGACCATGACCCGAATCGCCCGCTCGAAACTGTCCCGCCTGCTCTACGCGATCCTGGCCTACGTCAGCCTGGGGATTGGCCTGGTGGCCATCGTCATTCCCGGCCTGCCCACCACCGAGTTCATCCTCCTCGCCGCCTGGGCCGCCACCCGCAGCTCGCCGCGCCTGTCTGCCTGGCTGGAGAACCACCGGCTGTTCGGCCCGATCCTTTTCAACTGGCGCAACGGCAAAGTGATCCAGCGCCGTGCCAAGGTCAGCGCCACCATCAGCATGCTGCTGTGCGCGAGCTTCATGCTGATCGTCCTCGAGCATCACTGGCCCGTGTTCCTCGCCATTGGCGGCATGGCCATGGGCAACCTGTGGATCTGGTCGCGGCCGGAACGGCCTATCCCCCAAGGTAGCGTCGAACTGCAAAATTGATTCAATCGCGCCCGGCATGAGCAGTCAGAGGCTAAGCAACCCCGAGAACAAGGCGTACGCCGCCAACCCGGCGCCCACCAGCACCGCCGCGAAGATCAGCTTCTCCCACGTGGTGAACAGCACCTGCCCCTGCTCGCGCTTGGCCCGGGCGAACAGGATCACCCCTGGCGCATAGAGCAACGCCGACAGCAGGATGTATTTGAGCCCACCGGCATACAGCAACCACACCGCATATAACAGCGCGATCACTGCGACCAGCATGTCCTTGCGCCGCAGCCCCGCCTGCCCCTGGTAGCTCTCGCCACGTACGGTCAGCAACACCGCATAAGCTGCCGACCAGAAGTACGGCACCAGAATCATCGACGACGCCAGGTAGATCAGGCTGGTGTAGGTACCCGCCGAAAACAGGGTGATCAGCAGGAAGCCCTGGATCATCACATTGGTCAGCCACAGCGCGTTAGCCGGCACCTGGTTGGCATTCTCCCGCGCCAGGAAGCGCGGCATGGTCTTGTCGCGAGCAGTGGCGAAGAGAATCTCGGCACACAGCAGCGCCCACGACAGCAACGCCCCGATCAGCGACACCGCCAGGCCGATGCTGATCAGCAATGCGCCCCAGGGCCCGACGATATGCTCCAGCACTGATGCCAAAGATGGGTTCTGCAGCCCCGCCAGTTCCGGCTGGGTCATAACCCCCAACGACAACACATTGACCAGTACCAGCAGGGCCAACACGCCAAGAAAGCCGATCACCGTGGCCTTGCCCACGTCCGAGCGGTGCAGCGCTCGCCCCGAATAGACGCTCGCCCCTTCGATGCCGATGAACACGAACACTGTCACCAGCATCATGTTGCGTACCTGCTCCAGCACGCTGCCGAACTGCGGATTGCCCAACCCCCAGATGTCACGGGTAAAGATATCGGCACGAAAGGCGAATGCGGCGATCACGATGAACATCAACAACGGCACCACCTTGGCCACTGTGGTCACCTGGTTGATGAACGCCGCTTCCTTGATCCCGCGCAACACCAGGAAATGCACCGCCCACAGCAGCAACGAGGCACAGCCGATGGCCACCGGCGTGTTGCCCTGGCCGAACACCGGGAAGTAGAAGCCGAGGGTACTGAACAGCAGCACGAAGTAGCCGACGTTGCCCAACCAGGCGCTGATCCAGTAGCCCCAGGCCGAGGAAAAGCCCATGTAGTCGCCGAAACCGGCCTTGGCATAGGCATATACCCCGGAATCCAGCTCGGGCTTGCGGTTGGCCAGCGTCTGGAACACGAAGGCCAGCGCCAGCATGCCCACCGCCGTGATGCCCCAACCGATCAGCACGGCACCGACATCGGCCCGCGCCGCCATGTTCTGCGGCAACGAGAAGATTCCGCCGCCGATCATCGAGCCAACCACCAACGCGATCAATGCGCCCAGGCGCAGCTTCTGTCCCGGTTCGCTCATGGGGCTCCTCGTGCGCGCAGGCGCGTGAACGTATTAACCAACATAAATGTTACAAGTTTTTTATTGAAACTAGCCATTAAACCTATAGCACTCATAACCGAAATGTCTATAGCGCGCACCTGATAAAAGTGACAGTTGCGAAGTATCTCACCCCTCACCTAAATACGTCGCTATTTACTGTGAAAAATTTGCGAAACCCCTAAAAGAGACTAACTTCATGGTTCGCAGGCAAAACGGAGCGTTTGCTCCACAAAAACATGGAGGTGCCAGCGCACAAGGCCTGCGCAGAAGCTGTAGGCATCCTCCAGGAGACGCAAGAAGGATTTTTCTTACCTTCGATGCGAGCATGAACTGATCTAAGTCAGCGAATGATCCAGGCGTCAGATTTATTCTGAGGTCAACTTTCTCCTGGTACGGAGTCGATAAATGTCTGATTCTCCCGGAAAACTAAAACTGGGTGCGCTTGTTGCACTTGTAGTGGGTTCGATGATCGGCGGCGGGATCTTCTCGTTGCCGCAAAACATGGCCGCCAGTGCCGGTGTCGGCGCCGTGCTGATCGGCTGGGCCATCACCGCGGTGGGCATGCTCACCCTCGCTTTCGTCTTCCAGACCCTGGCCAACCGCAAACCTGACCTCGACGGCGGTGTGTACGCCTACGCCAAGGCCGGCTTCGGCGACTACATGGGCTTTTCTTCGGCCTGGGGCTACTGGATCAGTGCCTGGTTGGGCAACGTCGGCTACTTCGTGCTGCTGTTCAGCACCTTGGGGTATTTCTTCCCGATCTTCGGCGAGGGCAACACCCCGGCAGCGGTAATCGGCGCGTCGATCCTGCTATGGGCGGTACACTTCCTGGTGCTACGTGGCATCAAGGAAGCGGCGTTCATCAACCTGGTCACCACCGTGGCCAAGGTCGTTCCGCTAGCCCTGTTCGCCCTGATCTGCCTGTTCGCCTTCAAGCTCGATGTATTCACCGCGGATATCTGGGCCGTGGGTACGCCGGAGCTGGGCAGCGTGATGAACCAGGTGCGCAACATGATGCTGGTCACCGTGTGGGTGTTCATCGGCATCGAGGGCGCGAGCATCTTCTCTTCTCGTGCGGAAAAACGCTCCGACGTCGGCAAGGCCACGGTCATCGGCTTCGTCACCGTGCTGCTGTTCCTGGTGCTGGTCAACGTGCTGTCGCTGGGCGTGATGACCCAACCCGAGCTGGCCAAGCTGCAGAACCCGTCGATGGCCGCCGTGCTTGAGCATGTGGTGGGCCACTGGGGCGCGGTGCTGATCAGCGTCGGCCTGATCATCTCGCTGCTGGGGGCCCTGCTGTCATGGGTGCTGCTGTGCGCCGAGATCATGTTCGCCGCCGCCAAGGACCACACCATGCCGGAGTTCCTGCGCCGCGAGAACGCCAACCATGTGCCGGCCAACGCGCTGTGGCTGACCAACGCCATGGTGCAGATATTCCTGGTCATCACGCTGTTCTCCAACAGCACCTACCTGTCGCTGATCTATCTCGCCACCTCGATGATCCTGGTGCCTTACCTGTGGTCGGCGGCCTATGCCTTCCTGCTCGCCTGGCGCAGCGAGACCTACGAACAAGCCCTGGCCGAACGCAAGAAAGACCTGATCATCGGCGGCATCGCTTTGATCTACGCGATCTGGCTGCTGTACGCCGGCGGCGTCAAGTACCTGCTGCTCTCGGCGCTGCTCTATGCCCCCGGCGCGATCCTGTTCGCCAAGGCCAAGCGCGAGGTAGGTCAACCGATCTTCACCAGCGTGGAAAAACTGATCTTCGCCGCCGTGGTCGCGGGCGCCCTGGTGGCTGCCTACGGCCTGTATGACGGCTTCCTGACGCTCTGAACCCATGTCTTCGCATTACAGGAGGATTCACCATGTCCACTGAGAAACAGAAATACGGCGTTCATTCTGAAGCTGGCAAGCTGCGCAAAGTGATGGTCTGCAGCCCGGGCCTGGCGCACCAACGGCTGACCCCGAGCAACTGCGACGAGCTGCTGTTCGACGATGTCATCTGGGTCAACCAGGCCAAGCGCGACCACTTCGACTTCGTCACCAAAATGCGTGAACGCGGCATCGAAGTACTGGAAATGCACAACCTGCTGACCGAAACCATCCAGAATCCCGAAGCCCTGAAATGGATCCTCGACCGCAAGATCACCGACGACACCGTTGGCATCGGCCTGAAGAATGAAGTGCGCAGCTGGCTCGAAAGCCTTGAGCCGCGCAAGCTGGCCGAGTTCCTGATCGGCGGCGTGGCAGGCGAAGACCTGCCCGACAGCGAAGGCGCGAGCGTGATCAAGATGTATCGCGACTACCTCGGCCACTCCAGCTTCCTGCTCGATCCGCTGCCCAATACCCAGTTCACCCGTGACACCACTTGCTGGATCTATGGTGGCGTCACACTCAACCCGATGTACTGGCCGGCGCGACGCCAAGAGACACTGCTGACCAGCGCCATCTACAAGTTCCACCCTGAGTTCACCAATGCCGACTTTCAAGTCTGGTACGGCGACCCGGACAAGGACCATGGCAAGGCCACCCTTGAAGGTGGCGATGTGATGCCAATCGGCAATGGTGTGGTGCTGATCGGCATGGGTGAGCGCAGCTCGCGCCAAGCGATCGGCCAACTGGCGCAATCGCTGTTCGCCAAGGGTGCGGTAGAGAAAGTGGTGGTCGCCGGGCTGCCGAAATCCCGTGCCGCCATGCACCTGGACACCGTGTTCAGCTTCTGCGACCGCGACCTGGTCACCGTCTTCCCCGAAGTGGTCAAGGAAATCGTGCCGTTCGTGATCCGTCCGGATAGCAGCAAGCCTTACGGCATGGACGTGCGTCGCGAGAACAAATCGTTCATCGAGGTGGTGGCCGAATCGCTCAACCTCAAGCAGCTGCGTGTGGTCGAGACCGGTGGCAACAGCTTCGCCGCCGAGCGCGAACAGTGGGATGACGGCAACAACGTGGTGGCCGTGGAGCCCGGCGTGGTCATCGGCTACGACCGCAACACCTATACCAACACCCTGCTGCGCAAGGCCGGGGTCGAAGTCATCACCATCAGCGCCGGCGAACTGGGTCGGGGCCGCGGCGGCGGTCACTGCATGACCTGCCCGATCGTGCGCGACCCTATCGACTACTAAACGTCCATCACCCCGGCCGTGCTCACCCAGCGGCGGCCGGGGGATTACCGAACTCAAGGAGAATCATCATGGCGTTCAACATCCACAACCGTAACCTGCTCAGCCTCGAACATCACACCACCCGCGAGCTGCGTTACCTGCTGGACCTGTCCCGCGACCTCAAGCGCGCCAAGTACACCGGCACCGAGCAGCAGCACCTGAAGGGCAACAACATCGCGCTGATCTTCGAGAAGACCTCGACCCGCACCCGCTGCGCCTTCGAAGTCGCCGCCTACGACCAAGGCGCCAACGTCACCTACATCGACCCCAATTCCTCGCAGATCGGCCACAAGGAAAGCATGAAGGACACCGCCCGCGTGCTCGGGCGCATGTACGACGCCATCGAGTATCGCGGCTTCAAGCAGGAGATCGTCGAGGAACTGGCCAAGTTCGCCGGCGTGCCGGTGTTCAACGGCCTGACCGACGAGTACCACCCGACCCAGATGATCGCCGACGTGCTGACCATGCGCGAGAACAGCGACAAGCCGCTGCACGACATCAGCTACGCCTACCTGGGCGATGCCCGCAACAACATGGGCAACTCGCTGCTGCTGATCGGCGCCAAGCTCGGCATGGACGTGCGCATCGCCGCACCCAAGGCCCTGTGGCCGCATGACGACCTGGTCGAGCGTTGCAAGAAGTACGCAGAAGAAAGCGGCGCGCGCATCACCCTCACCGAAGACCCGAAAGCCGCGGTCAAGGGCGTGGACTTCGTCCACACCGACGTGTGGGTATCGATGGGTGAACCGGTCGAGGCCTGGGGCGAGCGTATCCAGCAACTGCTGCCTTACCAGGTGAACAAGGAGCTGATGAAGTCCACCGGCAACCCGCGCACCAAGTTCATGCACTGCCTGCCGGCGTTCCACAACTCCGACACCAAGGTCGGCAAGCAGATCGCCGAACAGTACCCGCACCTGGCCAACGGCATCGAAGTGACCGATGACGTGTTCGAGTCGCCGGCGTGCATCGCCTTCGAGCAGGCGGAAAACCGCATGCATACGATCAAGGCGATTCTGGTGTCGACCCTGGCTGATCTCTGACAGCGGCCTTGACTCTGTGGGAGCCGGCTTGCCGGCTCCCACAAAGGAACGAGGCGCACCCTAAATCCGCAAAGGACATTCCCCATGCGTATCGTTGTTGCATTGGGCGGCAACGCCCTGCTGCGCCGCGGCGAGCCGATGACCGCCGACAACCAGCGCGCCAATATCCGCACCGCCACCGAACAGATCGCCAAGATCCACCCCGGCAACGAACTGGTCATTGCCCACGGCAACGGGCCGCAGGTCGGCCTGCTGTCGCTGCAAAGCCTGTCGTACAAACCTGATGAGGCCTATCCGCTGGACGTGCTCGGTGCCGAAACCGAAGGCATGATCGGCTACATGATCGAACAGGAACTGGGCAACCTGCTGGACTTCGAGGTGCCGTTCGCCACGCTGCTCACCCAGGTTGAAGTGGACGCCAACGACCCGGCGTTCAAGGATCCGACCAAGTTCATTGGCCCCGTGTACGCCAAGGACGAAGCCGAGCGCCTGGCCAAGGAAAAAGGCTGGGTGGTCAAGCCCGACGGCGACAAGTACCGCCGGGTGGTGGCCAGCCCGAAACCCAAGCGCATCTTCGAGATCCGCCCCATCAAATGGCTGCTGGAAAAAAGCAGCATCGTGATCTGCGCCGGCGGCGGCGGCATCCCTACCATGTACGACGAAAACCGCAAGCTCAAGGGTATCGAGGCGGTGATCGACAAGGATCTGTGCTCGGCGCTGCTGGCCGAACAGCTGGATGCCGACCTGCTGATCATCGCCACCGACGTCGACGCTGCGTACATCGATTTCGGCAAGCCGACACAAAAAGCCATCGCCCAGGCCCACCCCGACGAGCTCGAGAAGCTGGGCTTTGCCGCCGGCTCCATGGGGCCGAAGGTGCAGGCCGCCTGCGATTTCGCCCGGAATACCGGCAAGGTCGCGGTAATCAGCTCGCTGGAAAACATCGAGGACATCGTCAAAGGCACCGCCGGTACCCGCGTTTCCACCGCCAAGCCGGGAATCAGCTACCGTTGAACGCAGTTGGCCGGTGCCTGGCACCGGCCGTTTTCAACCTTCCGGAGGACCTCGCCATGGCCCAGTATCAACCCGGTCACGTGCATATCGAGCGCACTGCGCTGAACACCAACGACCACAGCTACGACCTGTGCATCGACTACGAGGCCGTGTCGGATCCCAGCGAAGGCCGCGGCATCCAGTTCCGCATGCATGGCCACATCGAGGGCAAGGCCGTCGATGAGAAGTTCTTCCTGGCCAAGGACCAGGTGCTGCCCAGCTTTCTGATGCAGTTGAGCCGCAAGGCCCAGTCGTACCTGCCAGCGCCGAAGAAGTTCGAGAGCCTCGGTTCGCCGCACAAGCTCTACGACTACATGTTCGAAGACATTCGCCAGAAGCTCGATGTGAAATCGGGCGATTCGATCAAGCCTGAGCATCTGGGCTGAGCGCAATCGCGGGGCTTCGTGGCAGCGGGCTTGCCCCGCGATTGGGTTTAGAGCCCTTCCCAAGGCATACTGGCGCACTCGCTTGGCCACTGCCCCGATCTCCCCATGCGCATCCACGTCAGCTTCATCGACCGCGTCGGCATCACCCAGGAAGTCCTGGCCCTGCTCGGCGCCCGCAACCTCAATCTCGATGCCGTGGAGATGGTCCCGCCGAACGTCTACATCGATGCTCCGACCCTGAGCCCCGCCGTGCTCGAGGAGTTGCACGACGCGCTGTTCGAGGTGCGCGGCGTGCAATCGGTGGAAGTGGTCGACATCCTTCCCGGCCAACGCCGGCACCTGCAGCTCGACGCCCTGCTCGCCGCCATGAGCGACCCGGTGCTGGCGGTGGACAGCGCAGGCAAGGTGCTGCTGGCCAACCCGGCGCTGATCGCCCTGTGCGGGCGTGAGTCCGCCGGGCGCTCGGTGGGCGAGCTGTTCGGCGACCCCGACCTGCTGCAGGCCCTGCTGGACAACAATTTCCACCTGCCCATGCGCGAAATGCAGTTGAACGGCCAGAGCCTGCTGCTCGACGCCACGCCGATCACCCATGCCGGCGGCCTGCTGACGCTGTACCCACCGAACCGCATGGGCGAGCGCCTGTCGGCCCTGCACCACGACCACGCCGAAGGCTTCGACGCCATGCTCGGCGATTCCCCGGCGATTCGCACCCTCAAGGCCCGCGCCCTGCGCGTGGCGGCTCTCGACGCGCCGCTGCTGGTGCATGGCGAAACCGGCACCGGCAAGGAACTGGTGGCCCGCGCCTGCCACGCCATCAGCAGCCGCCACGCAGCCCCTTTCCTGGCACTCAACTGCGCGGCACTGCCCGAGAGCCTGGCCGAGAGCGAGCTGTTCGGCTACGCCCCGGGCGCTTTCACCGGCGCGCAACGTGGTGGCAAGCCCGGGCTGATGGAGTTGGCCAACCAGGGTACGGTGTTCCTCGACGAGATCGGCGAGATGTCGCCGTACCTGCAGGCCAAACTCCTGCGTTTCCTCAGCGACGGCAGCTTCCGCCGCGTCGGCGGCGACCGCGAAGTGAAGGTGGATGTGCGCATCATCAGCGCCACCCACCGCGACCTCGAGCGCATGGTCGGCGAAGGCACCTTCCGTGAAGACCTGTTCTACCGCCTCAACGTGCTCAACCTGCAGGTGCCGCCACTGCGTGATCGCGGCCAGGACATCCTGTCCCTGGCGCAATACTTCATGCAGCAGGCCTGCACCCAGATCCAGCGCCCGCCCTGCCGTCTGGCGCCCGCCACCCACCCGGCGCTGCTGGCCAACCCCTGGCCGGGCAACGTGCGCCAGTTGCAGAACGTGATTTTCCGCGCTGCGGCGATCTGCGAAAGCAATGTAGTGGACATCGGCGACCTGGACATCGCCGGCACCTCGGTGGCCCGCGGACAGGATGGCGAGGTAGCGAGCCTGGAACAGGCCGTGGGGGATTTCGAGCGCGAACTGTTGCAGCGCCTGTATGCCAGCTACCCCTCGACCCGGCAACTGGCGGGGCGTCTGCAGACTTCGCACACGGCCATTGCCCAGCGCTTGCGCAAGTATGGAATTCCAACCAAAGGTTGAATCAGGCAACTCCCGTGTAGCGATTTCGCTACGATGTATCGATATCGATACGCACTCATTTGCCTGCGCCTTTGCAAGGGTTTGATCCCGCAACGCTTTTGATTCCCGGCCCATCTGTATCGATTTCGTTCCAGGCGAATGTCAGAAAACTTACAGGGCAAAATTAAGTAATTGATTAATAAGGACTTTTATTATCTGGCCGCATTATTGCTAAGGGAATTCCAACCTTAAGAGCGCGGAACCTACCGCGCCCAACGCCCCTGCTTCCCGAGGAATTCCCATGAGCGAGTTGCGTTTCACCGAAGATCACGAATGGCTGCGCGTCGAAGCCGATGGCAGCGTCACCGTGGGCATCACCGCCTACGCCCAGAACGCCTTGGGTGATGTGGTCTATGTGCAACTGCCGGAGCTGCAGCAGTACGACAAGGGCGCCGAAGCCTCCACCGTGGAGTCGGTCAAGGCCGCCAGCGGCGTGTACATGCCACTGACCGGTGAAGTGGTCGCGGTCAACGAAGACCTCAACGACAGCCCTGAGCTGGTCAACGAAGACCCACTGGGCGAAGGCTGGTTCTTCCGCTTCAAGCCTGCCGACATGAGCGAAGTGCATGCCCTGCTCGACCAGGATGCCTACGACCGCCTGCTCAAAGCCAACGACGACGCCTGAGGAATGACCATGACCATCAACCTCGGTACCGCCAACGAATTCATCGCCCGCCACATCGGCCCACGCGCCGCTGACGAGCAGGCCATGCTCACGACCCTGGGCTTCGACTCGCTGGACGCGATGACCGCCGCCGTCATCCCCGACAGCATCAAGGGTACCAGCGTGCTCGGCAGCCACGAAGGGCAGAGCGAGGCCGATGCCCTCGCCGCATTGAAAGCCATCGCCGGCAAGAACCAGCTGTTCAAGAGCTACATCGGCCAGGGCTACTACAACACCCACACCCCGGCGCCGATCCTGCGCAACCTGCTGGAGAACCCGGCCTGGTACACCGCCTACACCCCGTACCAACCGGAGATTTCCCAGGGCCGCCTGGAAGCGCTGCTGAACTTCCAGACCCTGATCAGCGACCTCACTGGCCTGCCGATCGCCAACGCCTCGCTGCTCGACGAGGCCACCGCCGCCGCCGAAGCGATGACCTTCTGCAAACGCCTGTCGAAGAACAAGGCCAGCCATGCCTTCTTCGCCTCCGTGCATTGCCACCCGCAAACCCTCGACGTGCTGCGCACCCGCGCCGAACCGCTGGGCATCGAGGTGGTGGTGGGCGACGAGCGCGAACTGGGCGACGCCAGCGCCTTCTTTGGCGCCCTGCTGCAGTACCCGGCCAGCAACGGTGACGTGTTCGACTATCGCGACCTGGTGCAGCGCTTCCACGGCGCAGGCGCCCTGGTGGCCGTGGCCGCCGACCTGCTGGCACTGACGCTGCTGACGCCACCCGGCGAGTTCGACGCCGACGTGGCCATCGGCAGCGCCCAGCGCTTCGGCGTGCCGCTGGGCTTCGGTGGCCCGCACGCGGCCTACTTCGCCACCCGCGACGCCTTCAAGCGTGACATGCCTGGCCGTCTGGTCGGCGTATCGATCGACCGCTTCGGCAAACCGGCCCTGCGCCTGGCCATGCAGACCCGCGAGCAGCACATCCGCCGCGAGAAGGCCACCAGCAACATCTGCACCGCCCAGGTGCTGCTGGCCAACATCGCCAGCATGTACGCCGTGTACCACGGCCCAGCCGGCCTCAAGCGCATTGCCGAGCGCACCCATGCGCTGACCGCGATCCTCGCTACCGGCCTGACCAAGCTGGGAATCAAGGTCGTCACCGGCGATTTCTTCGACACCCTGACCCTGGCCACCGGTGACAGCACCGGCGCGCTGCACGACAAGGCCCGCGCCCAGGGCATCAACCTGCGCCAGGTCGACGCCGCCCAGCTGGGCCTGTCGCTGGACGAAACCAGCACCCAGGCCGATGTCGAGGCCCTGTGGCAGCTGTTCGCCGACGGCCAGGCCTGCCCTGACTTCGCCGCCCTGGCCAACACGGTCGCCGTGCGCCTGCCAGCCGGCCTGCTGCGCCAGTCGGCCATCCTCGAGCACCCGGTGTTCAACCGCTACCACAGCGAAACCGAGCTGATGCGCTACCTGCGCCGCCTGGCCGACAAGGACCTGGCCCTGGACCGCACCATGATCCCGCTGGGCTCGTGCACCATGAAGCTCAACGCCGCCAGCGAAATGATCCCAGTGACCTGGGCCGAGTTCGGCAACCTGCACCCGTTCGCCCCAGCCGCGCAAAGCCAGGGCTACCTGCAGATGACCACTGAGCTGGAGGCCATGCTCTGCGCCGCCACCGGCTATGACGCCGTGTCGCTGCAGCCCAACGCCGGCTCCCAGGGCGAGTACGCCGGCCTGCTGGCGATCCGCGCCTACCACCGCAGTCGTGGCGACAGCCACCGTGACATCTGCCTGATCCCGTCCTCGGCCCACGGCACCAACCCGGCCACCGCGCACATGGCCGGCATGCGCGTGGTGGTGACCGCCTGCGACGCGCGCGGCAACGTCGATATCGACGACCTGCGCGCCAAGGCCATCGAGCACCGCGAGCGCCTGGCGGCGATCATGATCACCTACCCGTCCACCCACGGCGTATTCGAGGAAGCCATCGGCGAGATCTGCGCGATCATCCACGACAACGGCGGCCAGGTGTACATCGACGGCGCCAACATGAACGCCATGGTCGGCCTGTGCGCCCCGGGCAAGTTCGGCGGCGACGTCTCGCACCTGAACCTGCACAAGACCTTCTGCATCCCCCACGGCGGCGGCGGTCCGGGCGTCGGCCCGATCGGCGTCAAATCGCACCTGGCGCCATTCCTGCCGGGCCATGCCCAGCTGGAAAACACCCAGGGCGCGGTATGCGCCGCGCCATTCGGCAGCGCCAGCATCCTGCCGATCACCTGGATGTACATTCGCATGATGGGTGGCGCTGGCCTCAAGCGCGCCTCGCAGATGGCGATCCTCAACGCCAACTACATCGCCCGTCGCCTGGAAGAGCACTATCCTGTGCTGTACACCGGCGGCAACGGCCTGGTGGCGCACGAATGCATCCTCGACCTGCGTCCGCTCAAGGACACCAGCGGCATCAGCGTCGACGACGTCGCCAAGCGTCTGATCGACTTCGGCTTCCACGCCCCGACCATGTCCTTCCCGGTGGCCGGCACGCTGATGATCGAACCGACCGAAAGCGAGTCGAAAGAGGAACTGGATCGCTTCTGCAACGCCATGATCCAGATCCGCGAAGAGATTCGCGCAGTGGAGAACGGCAGCCTGGACAAGGACGACAACCCGCTGAAGAACGCCCCGCACACTGCGGCGGAGCTGGCCGGCGAATGGGCCCACGGCTACAGCCGCGAGCAGGCGGTGTACCCGCTGCCGAGCCTGGTGGAAGGCAAGTACTGGCCGCCGGTCGGTCGCGTCGACAACGTGTTCGGCGACCGCAACCTGGTCTGCGCCTGCCCGTCGATCGAGAGCTACCAGGACGTCTGATCGGATGGGGCCGCTGCGCGTCCCATCGCCGGCAAGCCGGCTCCCACAGGTTCAGCGCTAATCTGTGGGAGCCGGTTTGCCGGCGATGGGCTGCGTAGCAGCCCCAATGGGCTTACTGGCCATCATCAGGAGGAAGCAGCATGTCTTTGAGCGTCTTCGACCTGTTCAAGATCGGCATCGGCCCCTCCAGCTCGCACACGGTCGGGCCGATGCGCGCCGCCGCGCGCTTCGCCGAAGGGCTGCGCCGTGATGGCCTGCTGGCCGGCACGGCCACGGTCAAGGCCGAGCTGTACGGCTCGCTCGGCGCCACCGGCAAGGGCCACGGCAGCGACAAGGCCGTGTTGCTTGGCCTGGAAGGCGAGCATCCGGACAGCGTCGATACCGAAACCATCCCCGCCCGTCTGCAAGCCATCCGTGAAAGCGGTCGGCTCAGCCTGCTCGGCGAACACGACATCGACTTCGTCGAAAAGCAGCACCTGGCGATGATCCGCAAACCGCTGGCCTACCACCCCAACGGCATGATCTTCCGCGCCTTCGATGCCGCCGGCCTGCAGATCCGTAGCCGCGAGTACTACTCGGTGGGCGGCGGTTTCGTGGTTGATGAGGACGCAGCGGGCCATGACCGCATCGTCGAGGACAGCACCGTGCTGCCCTACCCTTTCAAGACCGGCAAGGAACTGCTCGGCCACTGCACCGCGCAGCACCTGTCGTTCAGCCAGGTGATGCTGGCCAACGAAGCCGCCTGGCGCCCCGAAGCCGAGACCCGTGCCGGCCTGCTGCGCATCTGGCAGGTGATGCAGGACTGCGTCGAAGCCGGTTGCCGGCACGAAGGCATCCTGCCTGGCGGGCTGAAGGTCAAGCGCCGGGCTCCGGCGCTGTACCGCCAGCTCAGCCGCCACCCGGAAGCCAGCCTGCGCGATGCGCTGTCGGTGCTCGACTGGGTCAACCTCTACGCCCTGGCGGTGAACGAGGAGAACGCCTATGGCGGTCGTGTGGTCACGGCACCGACCAATGGCGCGGCCGGCATCGTTCCGGCGGTGCTGCACTACTACATGCGCTTCGTGCCCGGCGCCAACGAGGACGGGGTAGTGCGCTTCCTGCTCACTGCCGCGGCGATCGGCATTCTCTACAAGGAGAACGCATCGATCTCCGGGGCCGAGGTGGGCTGCCAGGGCGAGGTCGGCGTGGCCTGCTCCATGGCCGCAGGCGCCCTGTGCGAAGTGATGGGCGGTACCCCGCAACAGGTGGAGAACGCCGCCGAGATCGGCATGGAACACAATCTGGGCCTGACCTGCGACCCCATTGGCGGGCTGGTCCAGGTGCCCTGCATCGAGCGCAACGCCATGGGCTCGGTGAAGGCGATCAACGCGGTGCGCATGGCCCTGCGCGGCGACGGGCAGCACTACGTTTCCCTAGACAAGGTCATCCGCACCATGCGCCAGACCGGCGCCGACATGAAAAGCAAATACAAGGAGACCGCCCGCGGCGGTCTGGCCGTCAACATCATCGAATGTTGACCCGAATAAAAACCGAGGAGTCACCGATGTCCGAAACACTGCACAAGACCCCGCTGCACGCCCTGCACCTGGAACTGGGCGCGCGCATGGTGCCGTTCGCCGGCTACGACATGCCCGTGCAATATCCCTTGGGCGTGCTCAAGGAGCACCTGCACACCCGCGAGCAGGCCGGCCTGTTCGACGTTTCGCACATGGGCCAGATCATCCTGCGCGGCAACGACGCCGCCAAGGCCCTGGAAACCCTGGTGCCGGTGGACATCATCGACCTGCCGGTGGGCATGCAGCGCTATGCCATGTTCACCAATGCCGAGGGTGGCATCCTCGACGACCTGATGGTCGCCAACCTCGGTGACGACACCCTGTTCCTGGTGGTCAACGCCGCCTGCAAGGAGCAGGACCTGGCCCACCTGCGCCAGCACATCGGCAGCCGCTGCGAGATCCAGCCACTGTTCGAGGAACGCGCCCTGCTGGCCTTGCAAGGTCCGGCGGCGGTCAAGGTGCTGGAGCGCCTGGCGCCTGCGGTGGCGAAGATGACGTTCATGCAGTTCCAGCCTGTTCAACTGCTCGGCGCCGACTGCTATGTCAGCCGCTCGGGCTACACCGGTGAGGACGGTTTCGAGATTTCCGTGCCGGCCGACAAGGCCGAAGCGCTGGCGCGCCGGCTGCTGGCCGAGCCAGAGGTACAGCCAATCGGCCTGGGCGCACGCGACTCGCTGCGCCTGGAGGCCGGCCTGTGCCTGTACGGCCACGACATGGACACCACCACCACGCCGATCGAGGCCAGCCTGCTGTGGGCCATCTCCAAGGTGCGCCGCGCCGACGGCGCACGTGCCGGTGGTTTCCCGGGTGCCGATACCGTGTTTGCCCAGCAACAGGCTGGCGTGGCGCGCAAGCGCGTAGGCCTGCTGCCCCAGGAGCGTACCCCGGTGCGTGAAGGCGCGCAGATCGTCGACGCGGCAGGCAAGGTGGTCGGCGAGGTGTGCAGCGGCGGCTTCGGCCCGACGCTCGGCGCGCCGGTCACAATGGGCTATGTCGATAACGAACACGCCACGCTGGATACCGCGCTGTTTGCAATGGTGCGTGGCAAGCAAGTTGCCATGAAAGTCAGCAAAATGCCTTTCGTGGCGCAACGTTACTACCGTGGCTGAATGAGTGGATTGGACGGGTTCGACATATTCGTTTTCGAACCTGTCCAATAACTTCTGAACATAGCGCCAGGCCAGGCGCCACGGCGTTTCCGACAAATCGTTCGGTGATCGGGAAAAGCCTGCTTTTCACCCGTCGCGAGGGCTTGTTTTTCGTTCGGCAGTTGGCGTAGAGTCATTGCACTGTGTTTGCATGGGTCGCAACAGTTCGTGACCTGGGCCAGTAGCCGCAATCTGCTACAACCCGTTCGACGTCTCTTACTTTCCTGCAACCCAGCCCAGTAGTCTTTCACTTACAAAAAGTGTGAAAGAAACTGTCATCAATATTTAAGTTTCATAGGAAATAAGACAATGGCTGAGCGTCAGAACGGTACCGTCAAGTGGTTCAATGACGAGAAAGGTTACGGCTTCATCACCCCAGAAAGCGGTCCGGATCTGTTCGTGCACTTCCGCGCCATCCAAGGCAACGGCTTCAAGAGCCTGAAAGAAGGCCAGAAAGTGACCTTCGTTGCCGTTCAAGGCCAAAAAGGCATGCAGGCTGACGAAGTCCAGGCCGAAGGCTGATCTTCCGATAAAAAGCCCCTGTGTTGACGCACAGGGGCTTTTTTGTGCGCGCAATTCCATAGAATGGGCCTTTGCCATCTGGAGCTGTCATGCATGTCCAAGCCATTGCTCAACCCCCAGGGTGATTTTCCGCCGGTCGGCCTGGGCCGTCGCCTGGCCGCGATGTTCTACGACTTCCTGCTATGCACCGCGCTGCTGATCGTCACCGCCGGCGCCTACAAGATGATCCAGATGGCGATCATCGGCGAGGCGCGCATGCGCGAGCTGACCGAGGCCGGTGCCCTGGACGGCGACCCGCTGCTGTCGACTATCCTGCTGTTCGCCCTGTTCGGCTTCTTCGCCAAGTTCTGGACCCACGGCGGCCAGACCCTCGGCATGCAGGTGTGGGGCATGCGCGTGCAGAACGCCGATGGCAGCGCCATCAGCCTCTGGCAGGCGTTGCTGCGTTTCGTGGTGTCGATCGCATCGTGGCTGTGCCTGGGGCTGGGCTTCATCTGGTCGTTGTTCGACAAACGTAAACGCAGTTGGCATGACATCTATTCCGAGACCCAGCTGGTACGCCTGCCCAAGCGCAAGAAGTGAGCTTCGCGGGCATCAGACCTGCGAAAAGCGAGTGCAAAAAAGCCGACCCTGAGGTCGGCTTTTTCATGCGCTCCGGGCTATCAGCCGGCCCGGCGCATCAACCACAAGCCCGCCAGCGCACAGATACCCGCAGGGATCACCACCGCCAGCAACGGCGGGAAGCCGAACACCTGGCTCGATGGCCCCAGCAAGTCCCCAGCGATGCGGAACACGAAGCCCACCAGCACACCGGTGAACACGCGTTGACCCAGGGTCACCGAGCGCAGCGGGCCGAAGATGAACGAGATCGCCATCAATACCAGGGCCGCGGTGACCGCAGGCTGCAGGACCTTGGTCCAGAACGCCAGCCAGTAGCGCGAGTTGTTCAGCCCCTGGTCGGCCAGGTAGTGGATGTAATCCCACAGACCGGTGATCGACAGCGACTCCGGCGCCAGCACCACGGTGTTGAGCAGCTCCGGGGTTACCGAGACGTCCCAGACCTCTTCAGGGCTCTTGACCACTTCGGTGTGATCGCCGCGGAAGTAGGTGGTGGACACATCGTTGAGCATCCACTTGCCTTCAACGTACTGCGCCCGGCGGGCGAAGCTGGAAGTCTGGATCTTGCGCTCGGCGTCGAAGCGGTAGCGGGTCACACCCAGCAACAGGCCATTGGGCTGCACCGAGTTGATATGCACGAATTCCTCGCCCTGGCGGTGCCACATGCCGCGCTTGGAGCTTTGCGCCTCGCCACCGCCCTGGGCCAGCGAACGGTCGGCCTGGGCCTTGTTCTCGGTCACCGGGGCCACGTACTCGCCGATCAGCAGGCCGACCAGCATCAGCACCAGCATCGGCTTCATCACCGCCCAGACGATGCGGCCGATGGATACGCCGGCGGCGCGCATGATGGTCAGCTCGCTGCTGCTGGCCAGGCTGCCCAGGCCGATCAGACAGCCGATCAGCGCCGCCATCGGCAGCATGTCGTAGAGCCGACGCGGCGCGGTCAGCAGGACGAAACTGCCGGCGTCCAGGAAGGTGTAGGTAGCGCTCAGGTCGTTCAGTTCGTCGATCAGGGCGAACAGCGAGGCCAGGCCAAGGATGATGCCCAGCACGGCGGCGATCGCCAGCAGCACGCTCTTGCCGATGTAGCGGTCCAGTTTAACCACGGGCCACCTCCGCACGACGAGCGGCGCGCTTGAGGCGCAGCGGCTCCCAGTACATCAGCGCCAGGCCGATCAGCAAGAACAGGCCATGGACCCACCACATACCCAGCGAGATAGGCAGCTTGCCCTTCTCCAGGGCGCTACGCACGGAAATCAGCATCGTCAGATAGGCCATGTACAAAAGGATCGCCGGCAGCAGCTTGAGGAAGCGGCCCTGGCGTGGATTGACGCGCGACAGCGGCACCGCCAGCAACGTCACGACAAACACCAGCAGTGGCAGCGACAGGCGCCATTGCAGCTCGGCCCGCTCGCGAATACCTTCATGCCCGAACAGTTCGGACGTCGGAATCGCTTCGCGCTCGGTGACTTCCTCGGCGACTTCCGGCTTGGGCAACAGCACGCCATAGGTGTCGTACTTGATCGCCCGGTAGTCGGCCTGGCCCGGGTTGCCGTCATAGCGATAGCCGTTCTCCAGCACCAGGTAGCGGTTGCCGTCGGCCTGCACTTCCTGGTGGCCCTTCTCGGCGACCAGCACCGAAGGCGCACGGTCCTTGGTCTTGTCCTGGTTGAAGCGCTTCTCGGAGATGAACACCCCACCCAACTTGATGCGGTCATCGGACAGCTGCTCGGTGTAGGTCACCCGGGAGCCGTCGCGCAGGGTCTGGAAGCGGCCCGGCACCAGGGTATCGAACTCGGTCAGGGCATCCTGCTGGGCGATGATTTTCTGCACCTGGGAAACCCCCAGGGGCGCCAGGCTCAAGCTCAGCCAGGCGACCAACAGGGCGACCAGCGCCGCCGGCACCATGGTCACGGTCAGCAGGCGCTGCTGGCTCATGCCGGTGGCCGAGAGCACGGTCATCTCGCTTTCGAGATACAGCCGGCCATAGGCGAGCAGGATGCCAAGGAACAGCCCGAGCGGCAGGATCAATTGCAGGAAGCCCGGCAGACGGAACCCCATGATCATGAACAGCACGCTCGGATCGAGCGCGCCCTGGGCCGCCTGGGCCAGGTACTTGATGAAGCGACCGCTCATGATGATCACCAGCAGCACAGCGCTGACGGCGCTCAAGGTCACCAGGACCTCGCGGGACAGATAACGAAAGACGATCAAACCAGACACTCCTGGGTTGTCAGGGGCGGAAAGCCAAACGAACGATTCGGACAGCCAAGACCAATGCCGGTTCGCCAAGGCGAACCTCCATGTAAAAGTGCGCGCATTATCCTGTGATTGACGGCGCCTGTCACTTGGCCACGCAGCATGGCGCATATCGGGGTTGTCATCGTGGTCGCGGCAGGCTCAAACTGGCAGCTTTTCCGCTGGCAGGCAGCGCCCGCCAGCCGCGTTTTCCGAGCGCCTGCGAAAGACAGCGCCCACTGACAGATCATTCGGGGACCCCAGACATGGAATTGGTTGTAAAAAGCGTAGCCGCTGTATCCGTCAAGACCGCAACCTTGGTCGTACCCGTAGGTGAAGGCCGCAAGCTCGGCGCCACCGCCAAGGCCGTCGACCAGGCCACCGAAGGCGCCATCAGCGCGCTGCTCAAGCGTGGCGACCTGGCCGGCAAGCCGGGCCAGACCCTGCTGCTGCACAGCCTGCCGGGCCTGAAGGCCGAGCGCGTGCTGCTGGTCGGCAGCGGCAAGGACGAAGCCCTCGGCGACCGCGCCTGGCGCAAACTGGTGGCCAGCGTCGCCGGCGTGCTCAAGGGCCTGGGTGGCGGCGATGCCGTGCTGGCCCTGGACGACATCGCCGTCACCGGTCGCGATGGCCACTACGGCAAATATCGCCTGCTGGCCGAGACCCTGCTCGACGGCACCTACGTGTTCGACCGTTACAAGAGCCAGAAGGCCGAACCGCGCGCCCTGAAAAAAGTCACCCTGCTTACCGCCAAGGCCGGCCAGGCCGAGGCCGAGCGCGCGGTCAAGCATGCCAGCGCCATCGCCACCGGCATGGCCTTCACCCGCGACCTGGGCAACCTGCCGCCGAACGTCTGCCACCCGAGCTTCCTCGCCGAGCAGGCCAAGGACCTGGGCAAGGTACACAAGGGCCTCAAGGTCGAGGTGTTGGACGAGAAGAAGATCAAGGACCTGGGCATGGGCGCGTTCTATGCCGTAGGCCAGGGCAGCGACCAACCGCCGCGCCTGATCGTCATGCAGTACCAGGGCGGCAAGAAGAGCGAGAAGCCGTTCGTGCTGGTCGGCAAGGGCATCACCTTCGACACCGGCGGCATCAGCCTCAAGCCCGGCGCCGGCATGGACGAGATGAAGTACGACATGTGTGGCGCCGCCAGCGTGTTCGGCACCCTGCGCGCCGTGCTCGAGCTGCAGCTGCCGATCAACCTGGTGTGCCTGCTGGCCTGCGCCGAAAACATGCCGAGCGGCGGCGCCACCCGTCCCGGCGACATCGTCACCACCATGAGCGGGCAGACCGTCGAGATCCTCAACACCGACGCCGAAGGCCGCCTGGTGCTGTGCGACACCCTCACCTACGCCGAACGCTTCAAGCCGCAAGCAGTGATCGACATCGCCACCCTGACCGGCGCCTGCATCGTTGCCCTGGGCAGCCACACTTCGGGCCTGATGGGCAACGACGACGAGCTGGTCGGCCAGTTGCTGGACGCCGGCAAGCGTGCCGACGACCGTGCCTGGCAGCTGCCGCTGTTCGACGAGTACCAGGAGCAACTGGACAGCCCGTTCGCCGACATCGCCAACATCGGTGGCCCGAAGGCCGGCACCATCACCGCCGGCTGCTTCCTGTCGCGCTTCGCCAAGGCCTACCACTGGGCGCACCTGGACATCGCCGGCACCGCCTGGATCAGCGGTGGCAAGGACAAGGGCGCCTCGGGCCGCCCGGTTCCGCTGCTCACCCAGTACCTGCTGGACCGCGCCGGCGCCTGATGGCACATGGCCGGTGGCGCCCCTGCGCCACCGGCCGGCACTGAACGATCATGAGCAAAGTCGATTTCTACATCCTGCCCAGCGACTCGCTGTCGGTGCGCCTGGATTTCGCCTGCAAGCTGTGCGAAAAGGCCTGGCGCCTCGGCCACCGGGTCTACCTGCACTGCCAGGACGAGGCCCAGCGCAGCGAACTCGACCTGCGCCTGTGGCAGTTCAAGGGCGAGGCCTTCTTGCCCCACGACCATGCCGAACAACACCCGGACGCCGTTGTCGCGCTGGGTGTCGGCGCCGATGCCGGCCAACACCGCGACCTGCTGATCAACCTGGGCGGCGAGGTTCCGGCCTTTGTCGGCCAGTTCGAACGGGTCGCCGAAATCGTCGTCGAGGAGCCGGCCATCCGCCTGGCCGCTCGCGAGCGATTCCGTTTCTACCGCGAACAGGGCTATGCTCTGCAAGACCACCGCTTACAGCGACTCTGACGACGATGGACAAGCAGCTGAACTCCCTGACCCATTCCGCCCACCTGCTCGACGACCTCGAGTCGATCCGCGAGCTGCTGGGTGACGCCGACCTGCAACCGCCCCTGCTGACCGAAACCGTGGAGCAGATCCCCCTGCTGCTCGACGAGCCGAGTGCCGAAGCGCCCGCCGCCGCAGCGCCTGCACCGACTCCGGCACCTGAAGAGGATGCCCAGACCCGCCGCCAGGACACCCTGCTGCATCTGGACGCCGAACTGCGCGCCGCGGCGCAGTCGATCATGCAGGACGTGATCAACGACTTCACCCCGCACATCGAGACCGAGATCAAGCGCCGCCTCGATGCGCGGCTGGAGCGGTTGCTCAAGCGTTCCGAGTAACCCTTCGTCCACATCGCGGGGCAAGCCCGCTCCCACAAGCGGGCTTGCCCGCTACACCTGTCTTGAAACGCGCAGCTTGGTTATACTTCCCGGCTTTCCCGAATTAATGCCTAAGGGTCCCGCCGCGCATGGATAAGACCTACCAGCCGCACGCCATCGAAACTTCCTGGTACAACACCTGGGAGTCCGAGAACTATTTCGCCCCACAAGGTGCAGGCGAGTCCTACACCATCATGATCCCGCCGCCGAACGTGACCGGCAGCCTGCACATGGGCCACGGCTTCAACAACGCGATCATGGACGCCCTGATCCGTTTCCGCCGCATGCAAGGGCGCGACACCCTGTGGCAGCCGGGTACCGACCACGCCGGTATCGCCACCCAGATGCTGGTCGAGCGCCAGCTCGAGGCCAAAGGCCAGAATCGCCATGACCTGGGCCGTGAGCAGTTCCTGGAGAAGGTCTGGGAGTGGAAGGATCAATCGGGCGGTAACATCAGCCGCCAGATCCGCCGCCTGGGCTCGTCGGTGGACTGGAGCCGCGAGCGCTTCACCATGGACGACGGCCTCTCCGAGGCGGTCAAGGAAGCCTTCGTGCGCCTGCACGAAGATGGCCTGATCTACCGCGGCAAGCGCCTGGTCAACTGGGATACCAAGCTGCACACGGCAATCTCCGACCTCGAAGTGGAAAACCACGACGAGAAGGGCCACCTGTGGAACCTGCGCTATCCGCTGGCCGACGGCGCCAAGACCGCCGACGGCAAGGACCACCTGGTGGTCGCCACCACCCGTCCGGAAACCCTGCTCGGTGACGTCGCCGTTGCCGTCAACCCGACCGACGAGCGCTACCAGGCCCTGATCGGCAAGTTCGTCGAACTGCCGCTGGTCGGCCGCCTGATCCCGATCGTCGCCGATGACTACTGCGACCCCGAATTCGGCACCGGCTGTGTGAAGATCACCCCGGCCCACGATTTCAACGACTACGAAGTCGGCAAGCGCCACAACCTGCCGCTGCTCAATATCTTCGACAAGAACGCCACCGTGCTGGCCGCGGTGCAGGCGTTCAACCTCGACGGCAGCGTCAACGACCAGCTCGACACCTCGCTGCCGGCCCAGTACGCCGGCCTCGACCGCTTCGTCGCGCGCAAGCAGATGGTCGCCGACCTGGACGCCCAAGGCCTGCTGGTCAGCATCGACGACCACGCCCTGAAGGTGCCGAAAGGCGACCGCTCCGGCACCGTCATCGAGCCATGGCTGACCGACCAGTGGTACGTCTCCACCAAGCCGCTGGCCGAACCTGCCATCGCTGCAGTGGAAGACGGCCGCATCCAGTTCGTGCCCAAGCAGTACGAGAACATGTACTTCTCCTGGATGCGCGACATCCAGGACTGGTGCATCAGCCGCCAGCTGTGGTGGGGCCACCGCATCCCGGCCTGGTACGACGAGGCCGGCCAGGTCTATGTCGGCCGCGACGAGGCCGAAGTGCGCGCCAAGCACAACCTGGGCAGCGATGTGAAACTGCGCCAGGACGACGACGTGCTCGACACCTGGTTCAGCTCGGGCCTGTGGACCTTCTCCACCCTGGGCTGGCCGGAACAGACCGAGTTCCTGAAGAAATTCCACTCCACCGACGTGCTGGTCACGGGCTTCGACATCATCTTCTTCTGGGTCGCCCGGATGATCATGCTGACCATGCACCTGATCAAGAACGAGGACGGCACCCCGCAAGTGCCGTTCAAGACCGTGTACGTACACGGCCTGGTGCGCGACGGCCAGGGGCAGAAGATGTCCAAGTCCAAGGGCAACGTCCTCGATCCGCTGGACATCGTCGACGGCATCACCCTCGACGCCCTGCTGGAAAAACGCACCAGCGGCATGATGCAACCGAAGCTGGCCGAGAAAATCGCCAAGCAGACCAAGGCCGAGTTCCCCGAAGGCATCGCCAGCTACGGCACCGACGCCCTGCGCTTCACCTTCTGCTCGCTGGCTTCCACCGGTCGTGACATCAAGTTCGACATGGGCCGCGTCGAAGGCTACCGCAACTTCTGCAACAAGATCTGGAACGCCGCCCGCTACGTGCTGGACAAGGGCGAGGACTGCGGCCAGAACGGCGAAGCCTACGAGCTGTCGCTGGCCGACCGCTGGATCATCTCGCAGCTGCAGCGTACCGAAGCCGAGGTGACCCGCCAGCTCGAGCAGTTCCGCTTCGACCTGGCCAGCCAGGCGCTGTACGAGTTCATCTGGAACCAGTACTGCGACTGGTACCTGGAACTGTCCAAGCCGGTGCTATGGGACGAGAACGCCCCGGTCGAGCGCGCCCGTGGCACCCGTCGTACCCTGGTGCGCGTGCTGGAAGTCGCCCTGCGCCTGGCGCACCCGTTCATGCCGTTCATCACCGAAGAGATCTGGCAGCGCATCGCGCCGCTGGCCGGCATCGAAGGCAAGACCATCATGCTGCAGCCGTGGCCTGAAGCGAACGAGAGCCGCATCGACGCCGCCGCCGAAGGCGACATCGAATGGCTCAAGGAGCTGATGGTCGGCCTGCGCAACATCCGCGCCGAGATGAACATCGGCCCGGGCAAGCCGCTGCCACTGTTCCTGAAGAACGCCAACGCCGACGATCAGCGTCGCCTGCAGGAAAACGAAGCCCTGCTGAAGAAGCTGGCCAAGGTCGAGTCGTTCACCGTGCTCGGCGAGCAGGACGAAGCGCCACTGTCGGCCACCGCACTGGTGGGTGACCTGCAGGTGCTGGTGCCGATGGCCGGCCTGATCGACAAAGATGCCGAGCTTGCGCGCCTGAGCAAGGAGATCCAGCGCCTGCAGGGCGAAGTCCAGCGCGTTGGCGGCAAGCTGTCCAACGCCGCCTTCGTCGACAAGGCCCCGCCTGCGGTGATCGAGAAGGAACGTGCCAAGCTGGCCGAGTCGGAGCAGGCCCTGGCCAACTTCACCGAACAGCATGCGCGGATTGCTGCGCTGTAATTCAAACGTGAAGCCATAGGGGGCTGCTTCGCAGCCCATCGCCGGCAAGCCGGCTTCCACAGGTACTGCACTGTCCTGTGGGAGCCAGCTTGCCGGCGATGCTTTTTCAGGACTCCACCATGACCCAGAAACCCACCCTGCACCCGCGCAACCGCCACCAGGGCCGCTACGACTTCCCCGCCCTGATCAAGGCACATCCGGACCTGGCCCGCTTCACCATCACCAACCCCTACGGCAAGCCCAGCATCGACTTCGCCAACCCCGAGGCCGTGCGGGTGTTCAACCGCACCCTGCTCAAGGCCCAGTACGGCATCCAGCACTGGGACATCCCCGCCGACTACCTGTGCCCACCGATCCCCGGCCGCGCCGACTACATCCACGTGCTGGCCGACCTGCTGGGCGAGGACAACGGTGGTGAAATCCCTCGCGGCGCCCAGGTGCATGCTCTGGATATCGGCGTCGGCGCCAACTGTATCTACCCCCTGCTCGGGCACAGCGACTACCGCTGGCGCTTCACCGGCTCCGATATCGACGGCGTAGCCCTGGCCTCGGCCAAGGCCATCGTCCAGGCCAACAAGCTCGACAAGGCCATCGGCCTGCGCCTGCAAGCGAATCGCAAGCACATCCTCAGCGGCCTGCTGCAGGCCGACGAGCGCTTCGACCTGACCCTATGCAACCCGCCCTTCCACGCCTCGCGCGAGGAAGCCACCCGCGGCAGCCAGCGCAAATGGAAGAACCTCGGCAAGCAGGACCCCAAGCGCAAGCTGCCAGTGCTGAACTTCGGCGGGCAGAACAATGAACTGTGGTGCGAAGGTGGCGAGATCCGCTTCGTCTCCCAGTTGGTCGCCGAAAGCGCGCAGTACGCCGCCCAGGTGCTGTGGTTCACCAGCCTGGTGTCCAAGGCCAGCAACCTGCCGGGTATCGAGGCAGCCTTGAAAAAGGCCGGGGTGAAGGCCCTGCGCATCATCGAGATGGGCCAGGGGCAGAAGCAGAGCCGCATGGTCGCCTGGAGCTTCCAGGACGATGGCGCACGCCAGCAATGGCACGCCCTGCGTAAATCACGGGCATGAAAAAACCGCGCCCGGGCAAGCCGGGCGCGGTTTCGTCAAATCAACAATTACTTGTTGATCGAGTCGGTCAGCACTTTGGCTGGAACGAACTTGACGACTTTCTTGGCAGCGATTTCGATGGCAGCGCCAGTCGAAGGGTTGCGGCCGGTACGGGCAGGACGCTCGGAGACTTTCAGTTTGCCGATGCCTGGCAGGGTGATTTCAACGCCATTTTCCAGTTGGTCGGCGACGATCTGGCCCAGTTGCTCCAGGGCATTACGCGCGGTGGTTTTCGGCGCATCGATGGAGTCAGCGATTTCGGCAATCAGTTGGTCTTTGGTCAGTGCCATGGTGGTGTTCCTTCCCTATCAAATCAGAGGTTGTGCAGCGTGCTTGGTCGGTGGTCGGGCCAGCCCGGGACAATCCAGAGGCCGCGTCGATCGCGTATGTAGATACGCAAATCGGCGTTTGGTTCGACACCGCGCAAGCGATCTGCCAGCAATGCGCCACCCAAGGGGCGCAAGACCGCGCAAAGCTACCACAGGAATCGATAAATATCCGCTGCCCACCGCGTTTTTGTTCAGGTTTTTCGGGGGCTTTCAGAAAAATCGCAAATATTTGAACAAAAAACGAACAACCGGCATATACGCCAACATCTGGCCACTGCATCACCCTCGCCCTGGGTTAAACTGAACGCCTTTTGCAGCCCGGCTTTTCACCGCTCCTATCACCGAGAATTCCATGCCAATCCGTCATTGCATCGTTCACCTGATCGACAAGAAGCCCGATGGCAGCCCCGCCGTGCTCCATGCTCGCGACAGCGAACTGGCGGCCTCCGACGCCATCGAGAACCTGCTTGCCGACCTCAACGACAGCTACAACGCCAAGCAAGGCAAAGCCTGGGGCTTCTTCCACGGCGAGTCCGGCGCCTATCCATTCAGCGGCTGGCTCAAGCAGTACCAGGACGAGGAGAAAGACTTCGCCACCTTCAGCCGTGTTGCCGTCGAGCACCTGCAGAAGCTGATGGAAGAATCCAACCTGTCCACCGGCGGCCACGTGCTGTTCGCCCATTACCAGCAAGGCATGACCGAATACCTGGCCATCGCCCTGCTGCACCACAGCGAAGGCGTGGCAGTCAACGCCGAGCTCGACGTGACCCCCTCGCGCCACCTGGACCTGGGGCAATTGCACCTGGCGGCGCGGGTCAACCTGTCCGAGTGGAAGAACAACCAGAACTCCAAGCAGTACATCTCGTTCATCAAGGGCAAGAACGGCAAGAAAGTCTCGGATTACTTCCGCGATTTCATCGGCTGCCAGGAAGGTGTTGATGGCCCGGGCGAGACTCGCACCCTGCTCAAGGCCTTCAGCGACTTCGTCGAGAAAGAAGACCTGCCGGAAGAGTCCGCCCGCGAGAAGACCCAGACCCTGGTCGACTACGCCACCACCCAGACCAAGCTGGGCGAGCCGGTAACGCTTGAAGAGCTCTCCAGCCTGATCGACGAAGACCGCCCCGAGGCGTTCTTCGACCATATCCGCAACAGCGACTATGGGCTGTCGCCGGAGATCCCGGCCGACAAACGCACCCTCAACCAGTTCCGCCGCTTCACCGGACGTGCCGAAGGGTTGTCGATCAGCTTCGAGGCGCACCTGCTCGGCTCGAAGGTCGAATATGACGAAGAAGCCGGAACCTTGGTCATCAAAGGGCTGCCGACCCAACTGATCGATCAGCTGAAACGCCGCAAGGACTGACGGCGCGGGCCACCACGGGAGCGGGACAAGCCCGCTCCAACCGCTCAGACGATGCTTTCTACATAGGACGCCACCAGTGCCTCCTTCGCCGCCTTGCGCAGCTTCTTCACCAAGCGTTCCTGACGCAGCGCCTCGCCTTTGTCCGGCCACTGCTCCACATAGACCAGCGCCTGCGCCGGGCTGGTCTTGAAATATCGAGCGCCCTGCCCTCTCTGGTGCTTGATGAAACGCCGCTGCGGGTCGTCGCTGATACCGCAGTACAGCGAGCCGTTGGCGGCGCGCACCAGGTAGACATACCAGGGTTTGCTCTGGGCGGTTGCAGGTGTTTCGCTCACGTCTCGATTCGATAGCACTGAAGATGCGCGCCAGCTTAACCGTTCAACGGCCCTGCTGGAATGCGCGCAAGCCTTTGAACGCCTGCTGGCGCACCTTGTTCTGCAGCATCGGCGACCAGCCCAACAGCACGCCCGGCATGCCCAGGGCCTGCCGCGCCCAGCGCCATAGGTCGAAGCTGTCGTCGTGCTGGCAGATCAGCCCATCACGAATCACGAAGCGCGCCTGGATATCGTTGACCACCACCCGCCCGGTCTGGCTGAACAGATAGGTCGCCACCCAATGCGCACCGCCGCCGCGTTCGTCGCTGCGCACGTTGTCGAAGGTCAGGGTGAAGTCCTTGGCACGGCGGGTGAGCATGCGCCACATGTCCCCGGCATCCTGCCCGCGCAAGGTGCCGAAGGCCGGATCGCTGAAAACGATGTCATCGCTGTAGCAGGCCACCATGGCCTCGGCGTCCAGGCGCTGGAAGGCCTGGTAGAAACGGGTGATCAGGGCGCTGTTGGCGTCGCTCATTGGCGGTTATCCGTGCTTGGGCTCGAGAAGCGCACGATAGTCCGGGCCCGGCTTTGGCGCCACAGTCATTTGCGCCATGAATGGTGCCGAAGCCCGAACCAGGTGCCAGCAGACCTCAGACCCGCTCGCTGACCACACCCACATGCAACGCACGCCCGGCCCCCAAGCCGAACGCAATGGCGCCGATCCCCAGTACCGCGAAGATCCAGCCCACCGCGCCCCAGCCCCCGGTCAGGTCATGTACCAGCCCTACCGCGAACGGCCCCATGGAGGCCAGCGTGTAGCCGACCCCCTGGGCCATGCTCGACAGGTTGGCCGCCACATGGGCGTCCTTGGAGCGCAGCACGATCAAGGTCAACGCCAGGGCAAAGGTGCCGCCCTGGCCCAGCCCCAACAGGATCGCCCAGCCCCACAGCCCTTCCAGCGGTGCGTACAGGCAGCCGAACAGTCCGCCCAGGGTCACCAGCATCACCACCACGATGGCCAGGCGCTGCTCCTTGCCGCGCGTCGCCAGCCATGGCGCGCTTAGCGAACTGACCAGTTGCACGATCACCGAGCCGGACAGCACCAGCCCCGCCTCGGTCGGGCTCAGCCCACGGCCGATCAAAATCGACGGCAACCAGCCGAACACGATGTAGGCCAGCGACGACTGCAGGCCCATGTACAGGGTCACCTGCCATGCCAGCGGATCACGCCACAGGCCCTGCACCCGGTAGGCCACCTTGTGAACGCCATGGCCCTGACGGGACTGCGGTAGCCACACCAGCATCGCCAGCAGCGCCGGCAGCACCCAGAAGCCCAGCCCCAGCGCCCAGCTGTCATCGAAGTGCTGGGTCAAGGGCACCGTGGCACCGGCGGCCATTGCCGCGCCCAGACACAGCGCCATGGTGTAGACGCCGGTCAGGGTGCCTGCATGTTGTGGGAAATCGCGCTTGACGATGCCGGGCAACAGCACGCCGATGATGCCGATGCTCGCACCCGCCATCAGGCTGCCGATGAACACGCCGGTGGCGCCCAGGGCACTGCGCACCAGGATGCCCAGCGCCAGAGTCAGCAAGATGCCGAGGATGACCCGTTCGCTGCCGAAACGTCGTGCCAGGATCGGTGCCAGCGGCGCGAAAAGCCCCAGGCACAGCACCGGCAAGGTGGTCAGCAGCCCCGCCTGCGATGCACTGAGCCCCAGCCCTTCGGACACCTGCCCGAGTACGGGTGACATGCTCGACAACGCCGGACGCAGGTTCAGCGCCACCAGTACCAGGCCCAGCAACAACAGCCAGGGCCGGCGCAGCACCACGGGCTGTTGCTGGACTTGCTCATCGTCGGCCTCGGCGTCGATCAGCAGTTCTTCGAGGTCCGCCTCGCGGGGCGCGGTGTTGCGGGTCAGTTGTTCGGCCATGGCCTTCTCGTGGTCAGGATTCGATGAGGGTCCGGCTCAGGTGCTTGGCCCGCTCCGGATCGCGTTGTTCGAGGGCGTCGAGGATCTGCCCGTGCAGGTCGAACACGGCCTGGCAACGGGGGACTGTTGTCATGTTGTGCTGCAGGGCCGCGCCGACCACGCCGGAAAAGTAGCGGTACAGCTCGCTCAAGGCCGGGTTGTGGGCGGCGTCCACCAGGCGCTGGTGGAAGATCAGGTCGCATTCGACATAGGCATCCACATCGCCGTGGTAGTGCTGCGCGCTGTGTTGCAGGGCGTCGCGCAGTGCCTGCAGGTCGGCTTCGGTGCGGCGTAACGCGGCCAGGCCGATGGCTTGTGTTTCAAGGATATGGCGGGTTTCGCGGGCATGTTCGACGGCGCAGCGCGACATCACCTGCACGGCCTGCAGCGGGTCTACGGCGGTGCGCAGGTAGCTGCCGTCGCCCTGGCGGACTTCCACCAGGCCGCTGAAGGCCAGGACGCGCATGGCCTCGCGCACGGTGTTACGGCTGATGCCCAGGTCGCTGGCCAGCTCCGGTTCGGTGGGCAAGCGCTGGCCTACCGACCAAGTGCCCTGGGCGATGCGCTCGCGGAGCTGGTCTACAGCTTGTTCTACCAGGGAGCGTTTGATGAGCGGGGTCACGGGATGGGCTCGTCCAGTCATCGGATGAATTTGTGTGGGGTTGGACGATAACGGTTGATGGGGGATTGGGCAAGGGTTCGGGCGCAAAGGTGAATAGGCGTCGACATCACCAATGAATGCGCACGCAACTTGCAAAACCACCACAAACAACAAGGGGCGAATCAGAAGTCGGAACAACCAACTCCAATCCGCCCCCGGTCAAACCCCTGGAATCAATTCAAAGCATCAAGCAAAGCCTGGTTCATCTCCGGCGTCCCGATGGTAATCCGCAGGAATTGCGCAATCCGCTCCTGCTTGAAGTGCCGAACAATCACCCCCTGTTCGCGCAAGCGCGCCGCGATCCCGGCAGCATCCTGGCCGGGATGGCGGGCAAAGATGAAGTTCGCCGCCGAAGGCAACACCTCGAACCCGCGCGCGGTCAGCGCCTCGACCAAAACCTCGCGGCTCTCGATCACCTGCCGGCAGGTCTGCTCGAAATACTCACGGTCATCGAACGCCGCCGCCGCCCCGACAATCGCCATGCGATCCAGCGGGTAGGAGTTGAAGCTGTTCTTGATCCGCTCCAACGCCTCGATCAGGTCTGGATGCCCAACCGCCAGACCCACCCTGAGCCCCGCCAGCGAACGTGACTTGGACAAGGTCTGAGTCACCAGCAAGTTGTCGTAGCGATCGACCAGGCTGATGGCCGTCTCGCCACCGAAATCGATGTAGGCCTCATCGACCACCACCACCGAATCCCGGTTGGCCTGCAGCAGTTGCTCGACCGCCTCAAGCGGCAACAGGCAGCCAGTCGGCGCATTGGGGTTGGGGAAGATGATCCCGGCATTGGGCTTGCTGTAGTCCGAAACCCGGATCTGGAACTGCTCATCCAGCGCCACCTGCTCGAACGCGATACCGTACAAGCCGCAATACACCGGGTAGAAGCTGTAGCTGACGTCCGGGAACAGCAGCGGCCCACGGTCATGCTGGAACAGGCCGTGGAAGATGTGCGCAAGCACCTCGTCCGAGCCATTGCCGACAAATACCTGGGCCGGCGTCACGCCGTAATACTCGGCCACCGCCTGCTTGAGCCGGTCACCGTTCGGGTCCGGATACAGGCGCAGGTTGTCGTTGAGCTCGCCACGCATGGCTTCCAGCGCCTTGGGCGACGGGCCATAGGGGTTCTCGTTGGTGTTCAGCTTGACCAGCCGCGCCAGCTTTGGCTGCTCGCCCGGCACGTAAGGCACCAGGTCCTTGACGAAGGGACTCCAGAATCGACTCATGCTCAGTTCCCCTTCTCGTTGAGGATGCGGTATTCGGCGCTTCGCGCGTGGGCGGTCAGCGATTCGCCACGGGCCAGCACGGAAGCGGTGTGACCCAGCTCGGACGCGCCCTGCTCGGAGCAGAAGATGATCGACGAACGCTTCTGGAAGTCATACACGCCCAGTGGCGAAGAGAAGCGCGCAGTGCCGGAAGTCGGCAGCACGTGGTTGGGGCCGGCGCAGTAGTCGCCCAGCGCCTCGCTGGTGTGGCGACCCATGAAGATCGCGCCGGCATGGCGGATCTGCGGCAACCAGGCCTGCGGGTCGGCCACCGACAGTTCCAGGTGCTCCGGAGCGATGCGGTTGGCCACTTCGATGGCCTGCTGCATGTCACGCACCTGGATCAGCGCGCCACGGCCATTGATCGACTTCTCGATGATCTCGGCACGCTCCATGGTCGGCAGCAGTTTGTCGATGCTGGCGGCCACACGATCGAGAAACTCGGCGTCCGGGCTGACCAGAATCGCCTGGGCATCCTCGTCGTGCTCGGCCTGGGAGAACAGGTCCATGGCAATCCAGTCCGGATCGGTCTGGCCGTCGCACACCACTAGGATCTCCGAAGGGCCGGCGATCATGTCGATACCGACCTGGCCGAACACATGGCGCTTGGCGGTAGCCACATAGATGTTGCCCGGGCCGACGATCTTGTCCACCTGCGGCACGCTCTCGGTACCGTAGGCCAGGGCGGCCACGGCCTGCGCGCCACCGACGGTGAATACGCGGTCGACCCCGGCGATGCAGGCGGCGGCGAGCACCAGTTCGTTGACCTCGCCACGCGGAGTCGGCACTACCATCACCACCTCGCTGACGCCCGCGACCTTGGCCGGAATGGCATTCATCAGCACCGACGACGGGTACGACGCCTTGCCACCAGGCACATACAGCCCGGCGCGGTCCAGCGGCGTGACCTTCTGACCGAGGACGGTCCCGTCAGCCTCGGTGTACTGCCACGAGTCCTGCTTCTGCCGCTCATGGTAGATACGCACGCGGTTGGCGGCCTTTTCCAGGGCCTCGCGCTGTACCGGGGTAATGCGCGTCAGCGCCAGCTCCAGGCGGGCGCGGTCGAGGATCAGGTCACTGATGCCCTTGGCATCGACACCGTCGAAGCGCTGGGTGAACTCCACCAACGCCGCATCGCCGCGCTCACGCACGGCCTTGATGATGTCGAGCACGCGCTGGTTGACCGCGTCATCGGACACGCTTTCCCAGCTCAGCAGATGATCCAGATGTCGGGCGAAATCCTGGTCAGCGGCGTTGAGACGGGCAATTGCAGTGGACACGGTCATGGCGAGGGCCTCGTTATTAGCGGATGTTCAGGCGCCCTAAAGCTACCACTCCATCCGCGCGGGCACCTGAGAAAAAAGGCTATGACGCGGATAGACGGGCGCGACAGCGGAGGTCGCGCGCAGAGGTCAGCCGCGGTGTCGCGATTCGACGGCGTTGCGCAGGGTGTCGATCAGGCTCTGGATACGGGCGTGCTGCATCTTCATGGAGGCCTTGTTGACCACCAGGCGCGAGCTGATCGTGGCGATCAGGTCCTGGGGCTCGAGGCCGTTGGCGCGCAGGGTATTGCCGGTGTCGACCACGTCGATGATCTTGTCGGCAAGGTTGATCAGCGGCGCCAGCTCCATGGAGCCGTACAGCTTGATGATGTCGACCTGGCGGCCCTGTTCGGCGTAGTAGCGCTTGGCTACGTTGACGAACTTGGTAGCCACGCGCAGGCGGCCTTTGGGCTCTGGTGCGCCGGTTACGCCAGCGGTCATCAGCTTGCACTGGGCGATCTGCAGGTCCAGGGGCTCGTACAGGCCCTGGCCGCCGTATTCCATCAGCACGTCCTTGCCGGCCACACCGAGGTCGGCGGCGCCATGCTCGACATAGGTCGGCACATCGGTGGCACGCACGATGAGCAGACGCACATCATCCTGCGTGGTGGGGATGATCAGCTTGCGACTCTTGTCCGGATTCTCGGTCGGCACGATACCGGCCTCGGCCAGCAGTGGCAGGGTATCGTCGAGAATACGGCCTTTGGATAGCGCGATGGTCAACATTGGAACGTCGGTCCTTAAGCGTCTACTGCCGGTCGGGCCCTTGAGCCCGACCGCATACGATTCGGCTGGCGCGTCCCTGCGCCACGATAACTGCTAGCCCGGTACGCGACGGATCTTCGCGCCCAGCATCTGCAGTTTCTCCTCGATGCACTCGTAGCCACGGTCGATGTGGTAGATGCGATCGATCAGGGTGTCGCCTTCGGCGACCAGCGCCGACAGCACCAGGCTGGCGGAAGCACGCAGGTCGGTGGCCATCACCGGAGCACCTTTGAGCGCTTTGACGCCAGTGACGATGGCGGTGTTGCCCTCGACTTGGATCTGCGCGCCCATGCGGTGCATTTCATACACGTGCATGAAGCGGTTTTCGAAGATGGTCTCGATCACCGCGCCAGTGCCTTCGGCGATGGCGTTGAGCGAAATGAACTGCGCCTGCATGTCGGTCGGGAACGCCGGGTACGGCGCGGTACGCAGGTTAACGGCCTTCGGCCGCTTGCCGTGCATGTCCAGCTCGATCCAGTCTTCGCCGGTGGTGATGTCGGCGCCGGCTTCCTTGAGCTTCTCGAGGACAGCTTCGAGGATGGTCGGGTCGGTATCCTTGACCTTGACGCGGCCACCAGTGACGGCAGCAGCGACCAGGTAGGTGCCGGTCTCGATACGGTCGGGCATGACCCGGTAGTTGGCCGAGTGCAGGCGCTCGACGCCATCGATGGTGATGGTGTCGGTACCGGCGCCCTGGATCTTCGCCCCCATGGCGATCAGGAAGTTGGCCAGGTCGACCACCTCCGGCTCACGGGCAGCGTTCTGCAGCACGCTGCGGCCCTTGGCCAGGGCGGCGGCCATCATGATGTTCTCGGTGCCGGTGACGCTGACGGTGTCGAAGAAGAAGTGCGCGCCACGCAGGCCGCCTTCTGGGGCCTTGGCCTTGATGTAGCCGCCTTCGACGTCGATCTTCGCGCCCATGGCCTCGAGGCCGCGGATGTGCAGGTCGACCGGACGGGAACCGATGGCGCAGCCACCCGGCAGGGCCACTTCGGCCTCACCGAAACGGGCGACCATCGGGCCGAGTACCAGGATCGAGGCGCGCATGGTCTTGACCAGCTCGTAGGGGGCGACCAGGGTCTTGATGGTACGCGGGTCGATCTCCACCGAGAGCTTTTCGTCGATCACAGGCTCGATGCCCATGCGGCCGAACAGCTCGATCATGGTGGTGATGTCGTGCAGGTGCGGCAGGTTGCCGACCGTGACCGGGCCATCGCACAGCAGGGTGGCCGAAAGGATCGGCAGGGCGGAGTTCTTTGCGCCGGAAATGCGGATCTCGCCATCGAGACGCGCGCCACCAGTGATAATCAGTTTGTCCATACGTATCTCGCCGCCAAGTAGGCTCAGGTGCGCTCAGCCCAGGCTGCGCTGCTGAAGAATTTCATGGTTACCGCGTGAATGCTGCCGTTGGCGATCCACGGATTGAGGTGAGCATAGATCGCCTGCTGACGCTTGACCGGGCTCTGGCCGGCCAGCTCGTCGCTGATCACGTTCAACTGGAAGTTGCAGCCTTCGCCTTCAACTTCGACCTGGGTTCCCGGCAATTTCTCTTCCAGAAAGCTTTTAACTTCTACGGCCTGCATGCTCAACCTCGATCGGCGCCCAACGCGCGCGGGTCGGCCATCATACAAAAAAGCCCCTCGCCTGCGAAGCCCATGAAGGGACACGCTGACCGAGGGGCCTTTCACCAACGGCAGGGCATCAACCTGCCAGCACTTCATCGAGGTCGTAGACCCCGGCGATTTCCTGCATGTTCTCCGGGATACCGCGCAGTTCCCAGGTTTTACCGGCTGCCTGGGCATCGCGCATGAAACCCAGCAGTAACGACAGGCCGACACTGCTCGACTTCTCCACGGCGGTGCAATCGAACACCAGACGCGCCTCGCCACTGGCGGCGATCAACGCCTTGCCCTGTTTGCGCAGGGCCGGGCCGCTGCGGTAATCCAGCACGCCGGCCAGGGCAATAACGCCCGGCGCGGCCATGCTCACGGCGGCGTCACTCATTTGACTTCCTTATCCGGCGAGCTGTCGGCCGTTTCCTTGGCCTTGGCCACTTCACCGGCCCAACCGTCGATGGTCTTGTCCAGGTTGTTGCCATTACGCTGCATGGCATCCTGGAACTGGTCGCGGAACAACTTGCCGATGTTGATGCCGTTGACGATGACGTTACGCACCTTCCACTCGCCGTCCAGCTTGACCATGGTGTACTGCACCGGATAGACCGCGCCGTTGGTGCCGGTGATCTTCATGCCGACGCTGGTGCGATCGTCAGCCTCGGCCTTGGCCGGGTCGACGGTGATGCCCTGGTTGTTGTACTCCAGCAAGGCGTTGCCATAGAACTGCATCAGGCTGCGCTTGAAGTTCTCCTGGAAGCGCTGCATCTGCTCGGGCGAGGCCTTGCGCGAATACTTGACCGTCATGATGCTCTTGGAGATGCCGTCGGCATCGACCACCGGGCCAAGGTTGGCGTTGAGCGCGTTGTAGAACGCATTGGGGTCGGCCTTGTACTGCTCCTTGTTGCTCTTCAGGTCGCTGAGCAACTGGGTGGTGGTGCCCTGGATCACATCACGGGCAGACTGCCCCGGCGCCGCCAGGGCCAGCAGGGGGAAAGCCGCCAGCAGAACCAGCAGGCCACGTCGCAGGATCGAAATCATGGAAACTCCTTAATTAGCCGGTTGAGCTTCTTTCGGTTCCTTGCCCACCGAGTTGAGCAGGAACTTGCCGATCAGATCTTCCAGCACCAGCGCCGACTGCGTGTCGTGGATGGTGCTGCCATCCTTGAGAACCACGTCCTCGCCGCCCACGCTGATGCCGATGTACTTCTCGCCCAGCAGGCCGGCGGTCAGGATCGAGGCAGTGGAGTCGGTCGGCAGGTTGTCGACGTTCTTGTCCAGCTGCAATGTCACCCGACCGGTGTACGAATCACGGTCCAGATCGATGGCCGTGACCTTGCCGATGGTCACACCGGCCATGGTCACTTTAGCTCTGACCGTCAAACCGGCGATATTGTCGAAGTACGCATAAACTTTGTACGTGTCGCTGCTCGGGCTGGCCGACAGCCCGCTGACACGCAGGGCCAGCAGCAGCAGCGCCAGGATCCCGGCCAGGAGGAACAGGCCGACACCGATTTCCAGGGTGCGGTTTTGCATCAGAAATCTCCAAACATCAAGGCGGTCAGAATAAAGTCCAGACCCAGGACTGCCAACGAGGCATAGACCACGGTCTTGGTGGTGGCACGGCTGATCCCTTCTGAAGTGGGCTCACAGTCGTACCCCTGGAATACGGCGATCCAGGTGACGACGAAGGCGAACACCAGGCTCTTGATCAGCCCGTTGAGCACGTCGTCGCTGAAAGAGACGCTGTTCTGCATGTTGCCCCAGAACGAGCCTTCGTAGACGCCCAGCCAATCAACGGCGACCCACGAGCCACCCCAGATACCCACCACGCTGAAGATCAGCGCCAGCAGCGGCAGCGAAATGAACCCGGCCCACAGGCGTGGCGCCACGATGTACTTGAGCGGGTCGACGCCGATCATTTCCAGGCTCGACAGCTGCTCGGTGGATTTCATGTTGCCGATTTCGGCGGTCAGCGCGGAACCTGCACGACCAGCGAACAGCAACGCGGTGACCACCGGCCCCAGCTCGCGCAGCAGGGTCAGGGCAACCATCTGCCCCACCGCCTGCTCCGAACCGTACTTGTTGAGAATGCTGTAGCCCTGCAGGGCCAGCACCATGCCGATGAACACGCCGGACACGACGATGATCGCCAGCGACAACACGCCCACCGAATAAAGTTGTTTGACCAGCAGCTGGAAGCCACCGCCGATGCCACTGCGGCCACCCAGCGAATGGCCGAGGAACAGGCACGAGCGTCCCAGCACAGCCAGTACATCGATGGCCGAACGGCCGAACAGACGGATACGTTCGAGTAAGGATTTTCTGCGCATCAACGCGTCCCCAGCAGATCGGCGCGGTAGTCAGGCGCAGGGAAGTGGAAGGGTACCGGACCATCCGGGTCGCCTTTCATGAACTGGCGGATGCGCGGGTTGTCCGAGCCCATCAGTTCGGCCGGCGTGCCCTGCCCCAACACCTGGCCATCACCGACCACATAGATGTAGTCGGCAATGCTCGCGGTTTCCGCAAGGTCATGGGACACCACGATGCTGGTGATGCCCAGGGCATCGTTGAGCAGGCGGATCAGGCGCACCAGCACGCCCATGGCGATCGGGTCCTGGCCGACGAACGGCTCGTCGTACATGAGGATCTGCGGGTCCAGGGCGATCGCGCGGGCCAGCGCCACACGGCGCTTCATGCCGCCGGACAGCTCGTCGGGCATCAGGTCGATGGCGCCGCGCAGACCCACGGCCTGCAGCTTCATCAGCACGATGTCGCGGATCATCTCGTCCGACAGCTGCGTATGCACCCGCAGCGGGAAGGCCACGTTCTCGAACACATCCAGGTCGGTGAACAGCGCACCGCTCTGGAACAGCACGCCCATCTGCTTGCGCGCATCGAACAGGTCGCTGCGTGACAATGCCGGCAGGTTCTGCCCGTTGACCCAGACCTCGCCACCTGACGGGCGCAATTGCGCGCCCATCAGGCGCAGCAAGGTGGTCTTGCCGCATCCCGAAGGCCCCATGATGCCGGTGACCTTGCCACGGGGAATGCGTATGTCCACATTGCTGAAAATGCTGCGCGAACCGCGCTTGAAGGTAACACCCTTCAACTCGACCGCGTAGGCGCTATCCACACTCATCTAGACTCCTTGCTAGTGCAGCCTCGTCATAGTGGACGCCTGCCTTCATCTTGAAGGCACACAGGTCCCCGGCGGGCCGAATAGCGGCGAACTATAGCACCGCTGATAGGCCCGCCCCAAGGCCGTCACCCCACTCGTTCAGGGCACAGACAGGCTGGCGCGGCATCCATATGACATTCGAAGGATGAGCGTTTCACACATTGCGGCTATAATCGCCGCCTTTTCATCAGGCATTGCGTTTCGACATGACCCAATCCAGCGAGCTGATCCAATCCGCCCAGCGCACCCTGCGCCTCGAACTCGAGGCCGTTGAGGCCCTGCTGGCCCGCATCGACGGGGACTTCGTCAAGGCCTGCGAACTGATCCTGGCCAGCAAGGGACGGGTCGTGGTGGTAGGCATGGGCAAGTCGGGGCACATCGGCAACAAGATCGCCGCCACCCTGGCCAGCACCGGCACCCCGGCGTTCTTCGTGCATCCTGCCGAAGCCAGCCATGGCGACATGGGCATGATCACCCGTGACGATGTCATTCTTGCCCTGTCCAACTCCGGCAGCACCGCCGAGATCGTCACCCTGCTGCCCTTGATCAAGCGCCTGGGCATCCAGATGATCAGCCTCACCGGCAAACCGGACTCGCCCCTGGCCCAGGCCGCCGAGGTCAACCTCGACGCCAGCGTCGCCCAGGAAGCCTGCCCGCTCAACCTGGCACCAACCTCCTCCACTACCGCGGCACTGGCACTGGGCGATGCACTGGCTATCGCTCTGCTGGAAGCTCGTGGTTTCACCGCCGAAGACTTCGCCTTCTCCCACCCGGGCGGCGCGCTGGGCCGTCGCCTGCTGCTGAAGGTCGAGAACGTCATGCATGCCGGCGAAGAGTTGCCCGTGGTAAAGAGCGGCACCCTGCTCAAGGACGCGCTGCTTGAAATGTCTCGCAAAGGTTTGGGCATGACCGTGGTGCTGGGTAACGACGGCAAGCTGGCCGGGGTCTTCACCGACGGTGACCTGCGCCGCAGCCTGGACCGCAACATCGACGTGCATAAGACGCTCATCGACGAAGTCATGACCGTGCATGGCAAGACTGCCCGCGCCGAGATGCTCGCCGCCGAGGCACTGAAAATCATGGAAGACCACAAGATCAGCGCGCTGGTGGTTGTCGATCAGGACGACCGCCCGACCGGCGCCCTGAACATGCATGACCTGCTGCGCGCCGGAGTGATGTAAATGAACCAGGACCTCATGCAACGCGCCAAGGCCATCAAGCTGGCAGTGTTCGACGTCGACGGCGTTCTCACCGACGGCCGCCTGTACTTCCTCGAGGACGGCAGCGAGTTCAAGACCTTCAACACCCTCGACGGCCATGGCATCAAGATGCTCATGGCCGCGGGCGTGACCACCGCGATCATCAGCGGGCGCAAAACCCCGGTAGTCGAGCGCCGGGCGAAGAACCTCGGCATCCCGCACCTGTTCCAGGGCCGCGAGGATAAACTGGTGGTGCTGGACGGCCTGCTCGCCGAACTCAATCTAAGCTATGAGCAGGTCGCCTACCTCGGCGACGACCTGCCCGACCTGCCGGTGATCCGACGCGTCGGCCTGGGCATGGCGGTGCAGAATGCCGCGGCCTTCGTTCGTCAGCACGCCCACGGCGTCACCCAGGCCCGCGGCGGTGAAGGTGCCGCCCGCGAGTTCTGTGAACTGATCATGCAGGCCCAGGGCACCCTGGACGCTGCCAACGCCCATTACCTGTAAGGCTGCCCATGCTCAGCAAGAAGATCAGAAATGTCGCGCTGCTAGGCGGGATCGCCGCCGTGCTGGTTGCGGTAGGCTACTGGAACATCAGCCCGGAAAGCTTCCTCGAACAGCCCCAGGCCCAGGTCGACCAGAGCGCCATCGACTACTACGCGATCAACGCCCACAGCCTGCAGTTCCTGCCCGACGGCAAGCTGCAGTACGAGATGACCGCCGCCAAGGTCGAGCACCTCAAGGCCAGCGAGGTCACCCTGGTGACCACCCCCGACCTGCATATGTACCGTGGCACCGAATACCCCTGGCATGTGCAGAGCAAGCGCGCCGAGGTCAATCCGGACGGCACCGAGGTCGAGTTGATCGACGACGTGCGTGTGGCACGCACTGACGAGAAGCAACGCGAAACCATCATCACCAGCACACGCATGACCGTGTTCCCGCAGAAGCAATATGCGCAGACCGAGCAAGCCGTTAGAATCGACGGCGCCGGTGGCACGACTACGGGCAAAGGAATGAAAGCGTATTTGAAAGAAGGCAGGATGGACCTGCTCTCTAACGTAAGAGGACAGTATGAGGCTCGTTAAAACCATCCCCCTTCTGCTCAGCCTGGGCGTAGCACTGGGAAGCGCGAGCGCCTTCGCCCTGCCGAACGACCGTGACCAGCCGATCCGCATCCAGGCGGACAACGCCCACCTGGACGACAAGCAGGGCGTCGCCACCTACACGGGCGATGTGATCATCACCCAGGGTTCGATGATGATCAAAGGCAACACCGTGACCATGACCCGCGCCGCCAACGGCGATATCGACGTGGTCACCTCGGTGGGCAACCTGGCCTACTTCGAGCAGCAGCAGAGCGCCGCCAAGCCCGACAAGATGAAAGGCTGGGCCGTGACCATCCAGTACCAGGCGCAGAAAGACGTGGTGATCCTCACCGACCGCGCCAAGGTCGAGAACGAAGGCAACACCACCGAAGGCGAGAAGATCGTCTACAACACCAAGACCCAGGTGGCTACCGCCGGGCGCGGTGGCAACGTGACTGCACCGCGTCAGCGTATCGACATGGTCATTCAACCGAAGAAAAAGGCCGAGTAAATGGCAACCCTCAAAGCCCAGCACCTGGCCAAGAGCTACAAGGGCAGGCAAGTCGTGCGCGACGTCAGCCTGTCCATCGACAGCGGCCAGATCGTCGGCCTGCTCGGCCCCAACGGCGCCGGCAAGACCACCTGCTTCTACATGATCGTCGGCCTGGTCCAGGCCGACCAGGGCCGTGTGCTGATCGACAGCCTCGACGTCAGCCACCAGCCGATGCACGGGCGTGCCCAGGCCGGTATCGGCTACCTGCCGCAGGAAGCCTCGATCTTCCGCAAGCTGTCGGTGGCCGACAACATCATGGCCATCCTCGAGACCCGCAAGGACCTCGACCGCGAAGGCCGGCGCAAAGAGCTGGAAAGCCTACTGCAGGAATTCCACATCAGCCACATCCGCGACAACCTGGGCATGAGCCTGTCCGGTGGCGAACGTCGCCGGGTCGAGATTGCCCGCGCCCTGGCCACCGCACCCAAGTTCATCCTGCTGGACGAACCGTTCGCCGGTGTCGACCCGATTTCCGTCGGCGACATCAAGCAGATCATCCACCACCTCAAGAACAAGGGCATCGGCGTACTGATCACCGACCACAACGTTCGCGAGACCCTGGACATCTGCGAGACGGCCTACATCGTCAACGATGGCCAGCTGATCGCCGAAGGCGATGCCGAGACCATCCTGGCCAACCAGTTGGTCAAGGAAGTTTACCTGGGGCACGAGTTCCGACTCTGACCGCAGGCCTGCCCGGAGCACTGGCGAATGCGCCTGATCGGGGCTTAAGTTGTTACAGTGCTCTAGGCAAACGCTGCAATTTCAGGCATATAACTTGCTTAAAGTCGGCGCCCAAGCGCCCTACGTGTAGTGGATGGCGCATGCGCGCCGGCAACAAGGTATTAAGCCCCAGCCATGAAACCATCGCTCGTCCTAAAAATGGGCCAGCAACTGACGATGACTCCTCAGTTGCAACAGGCCATCCGCCTGCTTCAGCTCTCCACCCTGGACCTCCAGCAGGAAATCCAGGAAGCGCTGGAGTCCAACCCGATGCTCGAACGTCAGGAAGACGGCGAAGACTTCGACAACAGCGACCCCATGGCGGACAACGCCGAGAACAAACCGGTCGCCGAAGTCCAGGACAACAGCTTCCAGGAAACCTCCAGCAGCACTGCGGAGAACCTGGAGGACGGCGAGTGGGCCGAGCGGATCCCCAACGAGTTGCCGGTCGACACCGCCTGGGAAGACATCTACCAGACCAGCGCCAGCAGCCTGCCCAGCAACGATGACGACGAATGGGACTTCACCACCCGTACGTCGGTGGGCGAGAGCCTGCAAAGCCACCTGCTGTGGCAACTGAACCTGGCGCCGATGTCCGACACCGACCGCCTGATCGCCGTCACCCTGATCGACAGCATCAACGCCCAGGGCTACCTGGAAGACACCCTCGAAGAAATCTGCGCAGGCTTCGATCCGGAGCTCGATATCGAGCTGGACGAAGTCGAAGCAGTCCTGCATCGCATCCAGCAGTTCGAGCCTGCCGGCATTGGCGCCCGCACCCTCGGCGAATGCCTGCTGCTGCAACTGCGCCAGCTGCCGGCCTCGACACCCTGGATGAGCGAGGCACAGCGCCTGGTCACCGACTTCATCGACCTGCTCGGCAGCCGCGACTACAGCCAGCTGATGCGCCGCATGAAGCTCAAGGAAGACGAGCTGCGCCAGGTCATCGAACTGGTGCAGAGCCTCAACCCGCGCCCAGGTTCGCAGATCGAGTCCAGCGAACCCGAATACGTCGTGCCCGATGTCATCGTGCGCAAGGACAGCGAGCGCTGGCTAGTCGAGCTCAATCAAGAGGCCGTGCCGCGCCTGCGCGTCAACCCGCAGTACGCCGGCTTCGTCCGCCGTGCCGACACCAGCGCCGACAACACCTTCATGCGCAACCAGCTGCAGGAAGCGCGCTGGTTCATCAAGAGCCTGCAGAGCCGCAACGAGACGCTGATGAAAGTGGCGACGCAAATCGTCGAGCATCAGCGTGGCTTCCTCGACCATGGTGACGAGGCCATGAAGCCGCTGGTCCTGCATGACATCGCCGAAGCGGTGGGCATGCACGAATCGACCATTTCCCGGGTGACCACGCAGAAATACATGCACACCCCGCGCGGCATCTACGAACTGAAATACTTTTTCTCGAGCCACGTGAGCACCGCCGAAGGCGGCGAATGCTCGTCCACGGCAATCCGTGCGATCATCAAGAAACTGGTGGCGGCGGAAAATCAGAAAAAGCCATTGAGTGACAGCAAGATCGCTGGTTTACTGGAGGCACAAGGCATCCAGGTAGCCCGTCGCACCGTCGCCAAGTATCGCGAGTCATTGGGGATCGCCCCTTCGAGCGAGCGCAAGCGGCTGATGTAGCCCCCGGATGTGCCACAGCGTTTCAGTGGCAGGTGCAACACCTGCCTCTTTATGCACGGGCAACAAAGGAGAAGCTGTATGCAAGTCAACATCAGTGGACAGCATGTAGAAGTCACCCAACCACTGCGCGATTACGTGCTTGAGAAGCTCGCCCGCGTGGAGGGTCATTTCGACAAGATCACCAACGTGACGGTGATCATGAAAGTCGAGAAGCTTCAGCAGAAGATCGAAGCCACACTCCAGATTCCCGGCGGTGAGGTGGTTGCTAACGCCGAACACCAAGACATGTATGCAGCGATCGACGCCTTGGCCGACAAGCTCGACCGCCAACTGAAAAAACACAAGGAAAAACAGCAAAGCCTGCTGCAAGGCGCAGCCGCCCGCTGATCCCCCTCATCCATGATCCGACTTGAAACCATCCTGACCCCCGGCCGTTCCCTTGTGAACGTGCCGGGCGGCAGCAAGAAGCGCGCCCTGGAAAAGGTCGCCAACCTGATCGCCGAGCAAGTACCCGAGCTGGAGATGCAAGACGTCTTCGACAAGCTCATCGCTCGGGAAAAACTGGGCTCCACCGGTTTCGGCAATGGCATCGCCATTCCCCACTGCCGGCTTGTGGGCTGCACCGCGCCAGTGAGTGCCCTGCTGCACCTGGATGCCCCCATCGATTACGATGCCATCGATGGCGCCCCGGTCGACCTGCTGTTCGTCCTGCTGGTCCCGGAAGCCGCCACTGATGCCCACCTTGAACTGCTGCGCCAGATCGCCAGCATGCTCGACCGCGAGGAGGTGCGTAAGCGCCTGCGTGCTGCCGCCAGCAACGAAGCGCTCTACCAGGTGGTTCTGGACGTGCAGAACGAGGGCTGAACATGCGCCTGATCATCGTCAGCGGACGCTCCGGCTCCGGTAAGAGCACCGCCCTCGACGTGCTGGAAGACAACGGCTACTACTGCATCGACAACCTGCCCGCCGGGCTGCTACCGCAGTTGGCGGAAAACGCCTTGATCAACACGGAGCTGTTGCAACCCAAGGTTGCAGTCTCGATCGATGCACGCAACTTGCCTAGCCATTTGTCTCGCTTCCCACAGTTGCTGGAAGAGGCACGCGCCCGGCATATCCAGTGCGATGTGTTGTACCTGGACGCCGACGAAGACACCCTGCTCAAGCGGTTTTCGGAAACCCGCCGCCGCCACCCGCTGACCAACGACAGTCGCTCGCTGGCTGAAGCAATCCGGGTGGAGAGCGAGCTGTTGGGGCCGATCGCCGACCTTGCCGACCTGAAGATCGACACCACCAACCTGAACCTGTACCAGTTGCGTGACTCGATCAAGTTGCGCCTGCTCAATCAGCCCGAACCCGGTACCGCGTTTCTGGTGGAATCGTTCGGCTTCAAGCGCGGCATGCCGGTGGACGCCGACCTGGTGTTCGATGTACGTTGCCTACCCAATCCGTACTGGAAGCCGGAACTTCGCGACCATTCAGGCCTCGAACAGCCGGTGATCGACTACTTGGCCGCGCAACCCGATGTAGAAGAAATGTTCCAGGACATTTCCAGCTACTTGCTCAAATGGTTGCCACGCTTCGCCGCCAGCAACCGCGCCTATGTCACTATCGCCATCGGCTGTACCGGCGGCCATCACCGCTCGGTGTACATCACCGAACGGCTTGGTCAACTGCTCCAGCAATCCTTGAAAAACGTCCAGGTCCGCCACCGCGACCTCTAGCCCACAGGATCCGCCCCACGATGCCCGCCCGCGAAATCACCATCATCAACAAGCTGGGCCTGCATGCGCGAGCGGCCGCTAAGTTCGTCGGCGTGGCCGGGCGCTTCCCTTGCCAGGTACGGGTCGGCCGTGCGCCGGACAAGCTGGTGGACGGCAAGAGCATCATGGCGGTGATGATGCTCGCCGCCGGCAAGGGCACGCCGGTGCATCTGCACACCGAGGGTGATCAGGACAACGAAGCCATGGATGCGCTGGTAGAGCTGATCAACAACTTCTTCGACGAAGGCGAGTAATTTCGCTGGAGGCTGCCGGCTTGGCAGCCAATTCACGACATCGCCGTGTCCATCACCATCATCAGACAGAACCCGACACACAACCCCAGGCTCGCCAGACGGTGATGCCCGTTGCTGCGCGACTCGGGAATGATCTCCTGGGTCACCACCAGCAGCATCGCCCCCGCCGCGCAGGCCAGGCCCAGCGGCAGCAGCAATTCGGCGATGTTCACCAGCCAGGCGCAGATCACCGCCGCCAGCGGTTCGACCAGCCCGGACGCCGCACCGATCAGGAACGCCTTGAAGCGCGGCATGCCCGCCCCAGCCAGCACCAGCGCGATCACCAAACCTTCCGGCACATCCTGCAACGCGATGCCCATGGCAAGACTGTCGGCATCGGGCATCCCGCCACCGGCGGATACACCGATCGCCATGCCTTCGGGGATGTTGTGGGCGATGATGGCAATGACGAACAACCAGATCCTGGCGGCGATCACCGGCTGCTGATCGCTACCGACCAAAGCCTCCGGCGAAGCACCGGAGACCTTGAGGTCGACCAGAAACAGGCACAAGGCGCCGAACAACAGGCCGCTGCTGATCACCCCACCAGCGCCCCATGGGCTGAAGCCGATGGCCTGGGCCGCATCCAGCCCGGGAATGATCAGCGAGAATGCGGTGGCCGCCAGCATCACCCCGGCGCCGAAGCCGAGCAAGGTGTCGGCGACGGCCACCGGCATGTTGCGAATCACCAGCACCGGTACCGCGCCCAACGCCGTCCCCAGTGCGCACAATGCGCCGCCCTCCAGGGCGCGTAACATGCGCGGTTCCAGGTCCAGCCAGGCGATGCCCCGCGCCACCAGCAACGCGGTGCCGACCAGCAACAGCACGGTCCCAAGCGCCAGGCGGAACAGGCGCACACTGCTGACAGACATCACCTCGGAGCGCATACCGGTCAGACTCGTTTCAGGGCTTCAAGGTAGCGACGTTCCACTTCGGCCCAGTCGACCACGTTGTAGAAGGCGCCAATGTATTCAGGACGACGGTTCTGGTACTTCAGGTAATAGGCATGCTCCCAGACATCCAGCCCGAGGATCGGCGTGTTGCCATGCATCAGCGGGCTGTCCTGGTTGCCGCTGCTCTCCACCACCAGCGTGTTCTGCGGGGTCACGCTCAGCCAAGCCCAGCCACTGCCGAAACGCGTCAGCGCGGCCTTGGTGAAGGCCTCCTTGAAGGCGTCGAAGCCACCAAGCTGCTCATCGATGGCCTTGGCTACCTGGCCCTCTGGTTGTCCGCCGCCCTTAGGCGACATGACGGTCCAGAACAACGTGTGGTTGGCATGGCCACCGCCCTGGTTGACCACCGCCCCCTGCAGCTTCTCAGGCAGTTGCTTGACCTCACCCACCAGTCGTTCCACCGGCCATTCGGCCCATTCGGTACCCTCGATGGCCGCATTGAGGTTGTTGATGTAAGTCTGGTGATGCTTGCTGTGATGGATCTCCATGGTCTGGGTATCGATGTGCGGTTCCAGCGCATCGTAGGCATAGGGCAATGCAGGCAAGGTATGTGACATTTCAGTGGATTCCGTAGGCAGGTTTGCGATCCGTGATTTCCGTGCGCGCGACCAGCTCGCTGGCCGCGGGCGCCTGGCGGTTCAGCAGGCGCTCGGTACGCGGGTATTGGCCGTACTCGGCGATGAAACTCAGCAGTTCGGTGTAGGTGCGCCCGCTGTGGCGCAAGGCCGCGTCGCGCAGTGTCTGGGGCAGACGCGGATCCTGGCTGGCCTGAAGCAGCCGCTGGTGCGCCGCGCACAGGTAGTCGGCGCTTTCATGCGGCTGGTTCAGGCGCAGGTGCAGGTCGGCCAGGTTGTGATGGGCGATGACCAGTGCGGCCACCGCCTCGTCGACGTCATGCCAGCGTTCGAACAGCACCTGGGCCAAGGCCAGCGCTTGCAGGTAGTGTTCCCGGGCGTCGACCAGCTCACCCTGCTCGAACAGGCGGTTTGCATCTTGGGTGGTGCGTTTCCAATGCTGCATGACGTGCCTCCTGGGCGGCCCGGGCTCAGATGCCGCCAGCGGTGAGTTTTTCCGGATCCAGCAGCGCTTCGAGCTGGTCACGCGACAGGTCGGTGTGCTCCAGCGCCACATCGATGATCGGACGCCCTTGCTTGTAGGCGGTCTTGGCGATCTCGGCGGCCTTGAGGTAGCCGATGATCGGGTTGAGCGCGGTGACCAGGATCGGGTTGCGCGACAGCGCTTCCTTGAGCTTGGCCTCATTGACCTTGAAGCTGGCAATCGCCTTGTCGGCCAGCAAACGGCTGACGTTGGCCATCAGCTCGATGCTCTCCAGCAGGTTGCGGGCGATTACCGGCAACATCACGTTGAGCTCGAAGTTGCCCGACTGGCCGGCCACGGCGATGGTCGCGTCGTTGCCGATCACCTGGGCGGCGACCATCGCGGTGGCCTCCGGGATCACCGGGTTGACCTTGCCCGGCATGATCGAAGAGCCTGGTTGCAGACCCTGCAGCTCGATTTCACCAAGGCCGGCGAGCGGGCCGGAGTTCATCCAGCGCAAGTCGTTGGCGATCTTCATCAGCGCCACGGCAGCCGTCTTGAGCTGGCCCGACAGCGCCACCGCGGTGTCCTGGGAGCCGATCAGGGCAAACAGGTTCTCGCCGGGGGTGAACTCGACCTGGGTCAAGCCACTCAACTGGCGGGCAAAGCCTGCGGCGAACTGTGGGTGGGCATTGATCCCGGTGCCCACGGCCGTGCCGCCCTGGGCCAGCGCTTGCAGGCTCGGCAACGTGGCTTCGATATGCGCCTGGGCACCCTTGATCTGGGCGGCCCAGCCACCGAGCACCTGGCTCATGCGTACCGGCATCGCGTCCATCAAATGGGTGCGGCCAGTCTTCACATGCTTATGCACCTCGACTGCCTTGGCCTCGATCACCTGGGTGAGGTGGCGCAAGGCCGGCAGCAACTGCTCGTGCAAGGCCAGGGCGGCGCTAACGTGGATGGTGGTGGGGATGATGTCGTTGCTGCTCTGGCCACAGTTGACGTGGTCATTGGCATTGACCGGCTCGCCCAGCACATGGCTGGCCAGGGTCGCGATGACCTCGTTGGCGTTCATATTCGAGCTGGTGCCGGAGCCGGTCTGGAACACGTCCACCGGGAAGTGCTGGATGAAATCCCCGGCCAGCAGTTGCTCCACCGCCTTGACGATGGCCTCGCCCTGCCCTGCGCTGAGCTGTTCCAGCTCGACGTTGGCCTTGGCCGCAGCGGCTTTGGCCAGCAGCAAGGCGCGGATGAACTGGGCGGGCATCGGCTTGCCGCTGACCGGAAAGTTGTCGACCGCGCGCTGGGTCTGGGCACCGTACAGGGCCTGGGCCGGCACCTGCAGTTCGCCCATGCTGTCACGCTCGATACGGGTATCACTCATCTTCAAGTCCTTGCATCAGTTCTTCGGGAGAAATCGACGGCAGCAGCACGCTGTTGGCGAGCTGCATTGCATAGGGCTGCCAGCGCTGGTTCTGTTCGCGCCGATCGAGGTTGCGCAGGTCCAGCAAGGGCCGCCAAGCCTGATCCAGGCACAGGCAGCGCCAATGCCAAGGCAACATGCGATCGTTAGCGGTATCCAGCAGCAGACGGAAGGCGGTCAGCGCCACCGTCCACGGCGAGGTTTCGGTGCAGCACACCAGGTAGCGGCCTTCGGCCAGGTAGTGCTCGATCAGGCGCGGCTCGTCGGGTTCGAGCGCGCAACGGATGCGCCGGCTGAGCCAGCGCCAGTTTTCCAGGTAGGGCAGTTCGTGGAGGACGGGTTTCATGAACATCATCGCCGGGTTACTGGATAATGATATTCATTATTAAGTGATAAATAGAATCAGTTCAAGTGAGACGATAGGCAAAACAAACCCGGCGCGATGGCCGGGTCGTTTGCGTGACAGCAGCGATGGGTGGCGTGGGAGTGGGCTTGCCCCGCGATGATCTCAAGGAAAATCGCGGGGCAAACCCGCGCCCACAACCCTCAACTCCCTGCGACGGTCATCCGCTCGATCAGCACCGAACCACTGTGGATGTTGCTACGGGTCTCGATATCGCTGCCGACCGCCACGATCTGCTGGAACATGTCCTTCATGTTGCCGGCGATGGTGACCTCTTGAACCGGGAACTGGATCTCGCCGTTCTCGACCCAGAAGCCCGCCGCGCCACGGGAATAGTCACCCGTGACCATGTTCAGGCCATGCCCCATCAATTCGGTGACCAGTAGGCCACGGCCCATGCGCCGGATCAGTGCGGCCTGGTCTTCCACGCCGTGGGTCACGAACAGGTTATGCACGCCACCTGAGTTGGCGGTGCTCGGCAAACCCAGCTTGCGCCCGGAATAGGTGCCCAGGATGTACGACACCAGCTCGCCTTTGTCGACGAACGGCTTGGCATAGGTGGCCAGGCCGTCGCCATCAAACGCCGCGCTGCCCAGCGCACGCGGGATGTGCGGCCGCTCGTCGAGGGTCAGCCAGGTGGGGAACAGGCGCTGGCCGAGGGTACCCTCGAGGAACGACGACTTGCGGTACAGATTGCCGCCGGAAATGGCCGACAGGAAGCTGCCGAAAAGGCCGCCGGCCAGTTCAGCCGAGAACAGCACCGGCACCTCGCAGGTCGGGACCGGACGGGCACCCAGGCGGCTTGCCGCGCGCTGCGCGGCACGCAGGCCGATGCTACGCGGGTCGGCCAGCAGCTGGCCCTGGCGATTGACGTCGTACCAATAGTCACGCTGCATCTGCCCATCGGCTTCGGCGATCATTACGCAGCTCAGGCTGTGACGGGTTGAGGCGTAGCCACCGATAAAACCATGGCTGTTGCCGTACACCCGCACACCCTGATGGGTATTGAGCGTGGTGCCGTCGGCGTTGCTGATGCGCTTGTCGGCATCGAACGCCGCCGCCTCGCAGGTCAACGCCATCTCGATGGCTTTCTCCGGCTCGATGTCCCAGTCATGGTAGAGGTCCAGGTCGGGGATCTCACGGGCCATCAACGCGGCATCGGCCAGCCCCGAGCAAGTGTCCTCGGAGGTATGTTTCGCGATTGCCAGCGCGGCTGCGACCGTCTCGCGGATTGCCTCAGGGCCGCTGGCCGAGGTGCTGGCCGAACCCTTGCGCTGACCTACGTAAAGGGTGATGCCGAAGCCTTGGTCGCGATTGAACTCGACCGTCTCGACTTCGCGCTGGCGCACCGTGGTGGACAGGCCTTGCTCCAGCGACACCGCCACTTCGCAGGCGCTGGCGCCCTGGCGGCGCGCCTCGGCGACGATCGCCTCGACCTGCTCCTGCAACGCCGGCAGGTCCTTGGGGCCTACGCTCTGGACTGCACTCATGGTTTTCTCCACTGAAAATTCTGCGTACGGCTTGGGTCATTCTACGACCGGGCCGGACAAGCGGCCCCCGACTGGTTATCATGGCGGCGATTTCTTGCGGACGGCCCCCATGATTGATTCTTACGACGACGCCTTCGATGGCGAAAAAAGCAAAACCCAGATCAAGCGCGAGCTGCATGCGCTGGTCGAACTCGGTGAACGCCTCACCACCCTCAAGGCCGACACCCTGGCCCGCCTGCCGCTGACCGACGAGCTGCGCAAGGCGCTGGACGAGGCCAGCAAGCACACCGCCCACGGCGCCCGCAAACGCCACATGTCGTTCGTCGGCAAGCTGATGCGCGTGCAGGACCTGGACGCCATCCATGCCGTGCTCGAGCAGATCGACAGCTCCAGCCGCCAGTACAACGAGCGCTTCCACGGCCTCGAGCGCTGGCGCGATCGCCTGATCGACGGTAACGACGAAGACCTCGAGCGCTTCGTCAACGAGTTCCCCGACACCGATCGTCAGCACCTGCGCTCGCTGATCCGTCATGCCCAGCATGAAAAGGCGCGGAACAAGCCGCCTGCCGCTGCGCGTAAAGTGTTCAAGTACATCCGCGACCTCGACGAAACCCAGCGCGGGTTGCGTTAAAGCCATCGCGGGGCAAGTCGCATCGGCGCACCGCCGCTCCCACGCAGCCTTCGCAGGCATCTGTTGGAGCGGCGGTGCGACTTGCCCCGCGATCATTGATCAAGCCCCTGTACCACCGACAGTGATGGCATCCAGCTTCAGGGTCGGCTGGCCAACGCCCACCGGCACCGACTGCCCATCCTTGCCGCACGTGCCCACGCCGCTGTCCAGCGCCAGGTCGTTGCCGACCATCGACACACCACGCATCGCTTCCGGACCATTGCCGATCAAGGTCGCGCCCTTTACCGGCGCGGTGATCTTGCCGTCCTCGATCAGGTAGGCCTCGCTGGTGGAGAACACGAACTTGCCGCTGGTGATATCCACCTGGCCACCACCAAGGTTGGCGCAGTAGATGCCTTTCTTCACCGACCGGATGATTTCCTCGGGGTCGCTGTCGCCGGCACGCATGTAGGTGTTGGTCATGCGCGGCATCGGCAGGTGCGCGTAGGATTCGCGTCGGCCGTTGCCAGTCACGGCCATGCCCATCAGGCGAGCATTGAGCTTGTCCTGCATGTAGCCCTTGAGGATGCCGTTCTCGATCAGCGTGGTGCACTCGGTCGGCGTGCCTTCGTCATCGACGCTGAGCGAGCCACGACGGCCTTCGAGGGTGCCGTCGTCGACGATGGTGCACAGGCTCGAAGCCACCTTTTCACCGATACGACCACTGAACGCCGAGCTGCCCTTGCGGTTGAAGTCGCCTTCCAGGCCGTGGCCGACCGCCTCGTGCAGCAGCACGCCGGACCAACCCGGGCCCAGCACCACCGGCAGCGTGCCGGCCGGAGCGGGAATCGCCTCGAGGTTGACCAGCGCCTGGCGCAGCGCCTCACGGGCGTAGCCCATCACCCGCTCTTCACTGAAATAGCGATAGTCGGTGCGCCCACCGCCGCCCTGCCCGCCACGCTCGCGACGACCATTGTGCTCGACGATCACGCTGACGTTGAAGCGCACCAGCGGACGCACGTCGGCGGCCAGGCTGCCATCGGCGGCGGCCACCAGGATGCGTTCCCAGACCCCGGCCATGCTCACGCTGACCTGCTGGATGCGCGGATCGAGGGCACGGGTGGCGGCATCGACGCGCTTGAGCAGCTCGACCTTCTCGGCGCGGGTCAGTACATCCAGGGGGTTGTCAGGCGCGTACAGGGCGGTCACGTCCTGGCTGCGGAAGGCTTGCACCGTGCCGTTCTGCCCAGCGCGGGAGATCGAGCGGGCGGCACGCGCCGCCGAAGTCAGGGCTTCGAGGTTGATCGCATTGCTGTAGGCAAAGCCGGTCTTCTCGCCGGACTGGGCACGCACGCCCACGCCCTGGTCGAGGTTGAAGCTGCCCTCTTTGACGATGCCGTCCTCCAGTGCCCAGGTTTCCGAGATCTGGCCCTGGAAATACAGGTCGGCGGCATCGATGCCGGGACCGGCCAACTCGCCCAGCACCGCCTGCAGGCTGTCGAGGGTCAACCCGCCCGGGGCCAGGAGCTGCTCACTGACGGTGGATAACATCTGGCTCATAGTCACTCCGAGGTATGCGCAGGCCGCAAGGCGTCCTGCGAGAAAAAGCGCCGGTGCGTTGTTACCGGCATGCGCGCCCGGATGGACGCCTGTTCTTCAATATCGCGCGTGGCGAGCAACACCGCCTCGCCCCGCGCCTGTTGCGCGACGATCCGCCCCCAGGGGTCGACGATCGCCGCCTGGCCGTGGGTTTCCCGCGGCCCCGGATGCAAGCCGCCCTGGGCGGCCGCCAATACATAGCACTGGGTCTCGATGGCCCGTGCGCGAATCAGCACTTCCCAGTGCGCCGCGCCGGTCACCGCGGTGAACGCCGCCGGCGCGCTGATCAGTTCAGCCCCGGCGGCGCGCAGGGCGCTGTAAAGCTCAGGGAAGCGCAGGTCGTAGCACACCGACAGGCCAAGGCGCCCCACCGGCGTATCGGCCACCACCACCTGGCTACCGTGGGCGTAGTCGTCCGACTCGCGGTAGCGACCGCGATTGTCGGCCACGTCCACATCGAACAAGTGCAGCTTGTCGTAGCGAGCGGCGATCTCACCGTGCTCGTCGATCAGCAGCGAGCAGGCATGGGCCTTTGACTCAGGCTGGCCGACCGGCGGCAACGGCAAAGTACCGGCAACTATCCATAACCTGAGGTCGCGGGCGGTGCGTTTCAACCAGGGCAGGATCGGCCCTTCGCCCAGCGCCTCGGCCCGACCAATGGCCGCAGCGTCGCGGCGGCCCATGGCGGCGAAGTTTTCCGGCAGCACGGCCAGACGCGCGCCTCCGACGGCGGCCTGCTCGAGCAGCGCCGTGGCACGTTGCAGGTTGGCCAGCACATCGTCCTGGCTGACCATCTGGATCACTGCTGACGTCATGACCACCCCGGGGTTACTTGTCGAAAGGTTTCACAAAGGTGATTTTAGGCTCTTTGACCGGACCTTCGACGCGATAGTGAACACTGGCGAAGCGCGCCACCCGGTCACCGATCAGGCGATCGACCAGGAACAGCGCGCCACCGACCGCTGGCGCACCGACGATCAAGGCCGCCAACGGCAGGTTGTTGGTGACCGGCAACGTCACCAGCAACTTGGCATCGACCCGATCACGGACGAAGTCCATGGTGCCGTCGAGCTCGAAATTGCTCGAAGGGCCGGTGACGGTGATCGGCTCACGCGTCACATAGACCCCTTCGCTAGCCACCAGCAGGCCTTTGACCCGATCGTAGGCCAGGCCCTTGCTGAACAGGTCGGAGAAGTCCAGGCGCAGGCGCCGGCCAATGGAATTGAAGTTGAGCAGCCCGAACACCCGCAAGGCCTGGGCGCTGCCCTCGACTTCGACGAACTGGCCGCTGCGCAGGGCCGCATCGAGGCTGCCCGAGTACCGATTGAGGCTGACCCAGGCCGGCGATCCCGGCCAGCGGCCATCCACATCCATGCGGAAGTCGCGGCTGGTGACGGTGGGGGCAAAGCCCCAGGCCTTGAGCACATCGCCCAGATTCTTACCGTCCACGCGGCCCTTGTACCAGCTGGACGTGCTCCCTGGCTCGCCTTCCCAGCCACCACTGCCGTCGATATGCAGCCCCTTGAGGTCCAGGTCGATATCGCTCATGGCCATACCCCTGGGGGTCTGGCGCAACTTCAGGGCAGCGCTGCCGAACAGGTCGTCGCCGCGGTACAGCTTGTCGATGGTCAGGTCCAGCGGCGGCGCCTTGCGCGGGTCGAACCCGGCCAAAGGATCCGGCGCATTCTCGGCCTGGGCCTCATTCGGGTCGGCTGGCGGCAGGCGCAGGCTCTGCAGACGGACGGTCATGGGTGTGGCCTTGGCATCGGGAATGCGTGCATTGCCGATGACTTCCTGGCTATCCAGGCGCAAGTCCCAGGCCGGACCACCACGCATCAGGCGGATCACCGCCTGGTTGAGGTCCATGCCGAACGCCTTGAGCTGACCGATGCTGAGGTCAACGCTCTGCAGGTTCTGCCGGGCGCTACCGCCCGGATCCTTGCCGGCGAGGCGCTCCATCTGCTGCTGCCAGGGGGCCAGGTCCAGCGTCTCGAGCCGGCCACGCACCCGCAGGCCCTGGCCGGAAGGCAAGCTGGCCTCGCCCGTGCCCAGCAACAGCTCGCCGCGCCCCTGGGCCAGCTTGTCGGCAGGCGCGGCATAAGCGAAGCGGGCCAGGTCCGCATAGCTGCCATCGATGCGCCGTTCCGGACCCTGCAGGGTCAGGCCGAAGCGGCTGTCACGGGTCTCTGCGGCGGCCTTGCCAAAAGGCGCCGGCAGATCGATGGCCAGGCCCTTGAGCGACGAATTCACGGTCAAGCGGTTGTCGCGGCTGCCCAGTGTCACTTGCAGTTGATACGGCAACTCGCCAGAAGCTGGCAGCGGCTGCGCATACTGCAACCAATCGGTCAGGGCCTTGAGGGCGACCTGGCCATTGGCGTTGATACGAGTCTGGATCTGGCCACCCTGCCCTTCGGCAGTGATTTGGGCGCTGACCGGCTTGCCAAAGGCGTGCAGGCTGATGTCCTTGCCGCTCAGGCCCTTGTCGAGATCGAAGCTGAAGTCGCCCTTCAGCTGGCTCAGTTCCAGGGCCGGTGGCGCCACTTTCAAGGTAGCGTCGGCGGTCGCGAAGTTCACCAGCACCTTGGGCCGCTGCCCGTGGGCCAGGGGTACATCGAGCTTGACCTTGCCCTTGAGCGGCCCCTCGCCTTCCCAACCGGCGAAGATCTCCCCCGTGCCGATGGGCGCTTCCTTGAGGATCTTCAGGCCATCGCCGAGGCTGCCGTCGAAATCTCCGTCAAGGATCAGATGACTGTGCTGATCGCCTTCGACATGGGGAATGTCGACGCTGACATCCGTGACCTTGGTGTCCAGCAGCAGCCCATGATGGGCCTGGATGCGTACACCGGTATCTTCGATATAGACATTACCGTCGACCTTTTGCACCTGCGGCCAGCCTGGTTGGAAATCCAGCGCCGCGTCATGCACCTTGAAGAACAGGCTGATATCGCGGGCATGGGGCGGCGCGTCATGGTGCAGCGACCCCTGGTACTGGAAGTAACCCTCGTCGACATTGCCCTTGACGATGGCGCTGCGCAGCCATTCGTCCAGGGCGGGGCTGAGCACTTCGGGCAGGTACTTGGCGGTGTAGCGGCCGTCGCCTTCGGTAAGGCCGACGCGCAGGTCCATGTAGTCTTCGTGGCCCGGCTGCAGGTGGATGCGAATAAGGAAGTCGGCGGCGATCTTGCCCTCGTCACCCAGCACCTTGATGTAGGGGGCGACCAGGGTGAAGGCCTCCTTGTCCAGGGTCCAGGCCAGGCGGGCATTGGCTTTCGGGTAATGCCAGGGTTTGCCGAAGATCGGGTACAGGTGCAGCATGAACGCCTGGGTATCCAGGCGCAGCTCGCCGTGTCCGAGGTCACCGCTGATCGCCCCGCTGACATTGCCGGCGGCCGGCGCGCCGTGATAAGCGTCGAAGCCGACCTTCTCCAGATTGGCGGCAAACTGCAGCCGTTGATCGCCCTCGGCCTTGGGTCGGATGTCCAGGCGCACGTTGCGCAGGGCGCCGGTGACCTTGAGCGCATCGACCACGGTCATCAGCTTGTCCGGCAATGGCGCCAGGGCATCGATCACCGGGGTCAGCGGGGTCAGGTCGAGGCGGTCCGCCTGCACCTGCCAGCTTTCCTCGGCCGGGTTCTGGCCCGGACGCTGTGCCAGTTGCAGGTGGGACTCCCAACGGCTCTTGCCAAGGCTCATGGCCAGTGAGTCGACGACGACGTCGAAGCCCTGGTCCCGGCGCTGGAACCATGCCGACAGGGCCAGGTTGTCCACGGTGATGGCCTTGCGCCCGGTGTAGGCGCCCTTGAGCTGCGGCGCATTGAGGCGAACCATCGCCTGCTGCAATTGCCCTTGCCGCCAGTCGATCCACAGCTCACCACCTGCGCGCAGCGCGCCGGCCTGCCATTGGCCCAGCAACTGCGGCGGCAGCCAGCGTGCCCAGTCGCTTTGCGGCAGGCTCAGGTAAGCCTGCACGCGCCCGTCGCGCCAGGCCTTGGCCGTGGCGCGGCTGTTCAGGCTAAGGGCCAGGGGCTGGCCATCGGGCAGCGTGGCGCGCAGGTCGAGGCTCTGGCGCGAGGCGCCTGCCTGCAAGCCAAGGCTGACGTAGGTGAGGGTCAGGGGGTCTCGTTGCCAGGGATGCAAGGTGACCTGGCTGTCGAAGGCATCGATTCGACCGAGTTGGCGTAGACGCTTGAGCGCATCCGCAGGATCCAGCGGCGCATCGTCCTTGTGCGGCAGGCCTTCCAAGGCCCAGCCGCCCTGCTCGTTCTCGCGCAGGATCAGTTGCAGCCCACTGAGCTGGATGCGCGCCAGGCGCACTTCACGCGCCTTGAGGCTGGCCCACAGGTCAGGCACCAGCTTGACGTCGTCCAGGCGCAGCGCCGAGGCGCCTTCGCCCAGTTGCAGGTCACGTACACGCAGCACCGGCGCCAAGCCGCTCCAGCGTCCTTCGAGCGCCCCGACATGCACGGGCATGCCCAAGGCCTGTTCGGCCTTGAGTTCGGCGTCTGCACGGTATTCGGCGACCAGAGGCACCAGTTGCCGACCGAGGCTGACATACAGCGCCACCAGCACCGCCAGCAGGGCGCAGATAACCAGCCCCCAGCGGGTCAAGGCGCTCAGAACGCGGGTCAGACGTTCCATGGCCGAGGCCCTCCAAGTCGTCCCTTAACTATGGCCGGTGTATAGCGCTTTGCCAGCCCGTCCATGGGGCGACCGCTGTTAGAAGGGGTCAGAGCAGCACCACATCGTATTGTTCCTGGGAATACATGGACTCCACCTGAAAGCGGATGGTTCGCCCGATGAACGCTTCTAGTTCGGCGACGTTGCCCGATTCTTCATCGAGCAGCCGATCCACCACCTTCTGGTTGGCCAGCACGCGATAGCCCTCGGCCTGGTAGGCACGGGCTTCACGGAGGATCTCGCGGAAAATTTCGTAACAGATCGTCTCGGGGGTCTTCAGCTTGCCGCGCCCCTGGCACGCCGCACAGGGTTCGCACAGCACCTGCTCGAGGCTTTCGCGGGTGCGCTTGCGGGTCATCTGCACCAGGCCCAGCTCGGTGATGCCGATGATGTTGGTCTTGGCATGATCACGCTCGAGCTGCTTCTCCAGGGTACGCAGGACCTGGCGCTGGTGCTCCTCGTCCTCCATGTCGATGAAGTCGATGATGATGATCCCGCCGATGTTGCGCAGGCGCAGTTGCCGGGCAATCGCGGTGGCCGCCTCGAGGTTGGTCTTGAAGATGGTCTCTTCAAGGTTGCGATGGCCGACGAACGCACCGGTGTTGACGTCGATGGTGGTCATTGCTTCCGCCGGGTCGACCACCAGGTAGCCGCCGGACTTGAGCGGCACCTTGCGCTCCAGGGCGCGCTGGATTTCGTCCTCCACCCCATACAGGTCGAAGATCGGCCGCTCGCCAGGGTAGTGCTCCAGGCGATCGGCGATCTCCGGCATCAATTCGGCCACGAACTGGGTGGTCTTCTGGAAGGTCTCCCGCGAGTCGATGCGGATCTTCTCGATCTTGGGGTTGACCAGGTCGCGCAAGGTCCGCAGCGCCAGGCCAAGGTCCTCGTAGATCACCACGGGCGCTCCGCAGGTCTTGATCTGCGAGCCGATCTGCTCCCACAGGCGGCGCAGGTAGCGGATGTCCTGGAGGATATCCTCCGCGCGGGCGCCCTCTGCGGCGGTGCGCAGGATGAACCCCCCGGCATCCTTCATGTCTTCCTGGGCCATGCAGTCGGTGACCACCTGCTTGAGGCGATCGCGCTCGGCTTCTTCCTCGATCTTGAGCGAGATGCCGACATGGCTGCTGCGCGGCATGTACACCAGGTAGCGCGACGGAATCGAAAGCTGGGTAGTCAGGCGTGCGCCCTTGCTGCCGATGGGATCCTTGGTGACCTGGACCACCAGTGCCTGGCCTTCATGAACCAGTGCGGTGATGGTCTCCACGGCCGAGCCTTCGCGCTGGGAGATTTCCGAGGCATGGATGAACGCCGCCCGCTCCAGGCCGATATCGACGAATGCCGCCTGCATGCCCGGCAACACCCGCACTACCTTGCCTTTGTAGATGTTGCCGACGATGCCACGCCGCTGGGTGCGCTCTACATGCACCTCCTGCAGGACTCCGTTCTCCACCACCGCCACGCGTGATTCCATCGGGGTGATGTTGATCAGGATCTCTTCACTCATGGCGCGCTCTCGTCAGTGGTCTGTGGTAATGATGGATTGCTGCGGCGTGGCTGGCTAGCGCTGTGCGGAACCCTCTTGCAGTTGCCAACATGGCACGCCGAATTGCTCGAGCAGTTCGGCGGTTTCACTCAGGGGCAATCCGACCACGGCCGAGTAGCTGCCCTCGATGCCGCTGACGAACACCGCGCCCAGGCCCTGGATGGCATAGCCACCGGCCTTGTCGACAGGTTCGCCGCTGTCCCAGTAGCGCAGCGCTTCCTCGAAGGAGATGGTGCGAAAACGCACGGTGGTGCTGACGCAGCGGCTGATACTGCGCTGGCCATCGGTCAGCGCCACGGCGGTAAGCACCTGGTGTTCGCGCTTGGAAAGGTCGCCGAGCATGGCCAACGCCTGCTCGCGACTCTCCGGCTTGCCGAGGATCTGGCCATCGAGCACCACGGTGGTGTCGGCGCCCAGTACCACCCCTGCGCCATCGATGTGGGCGAAGCCCGCCACGGCCTTGGCCTGGGCCAGGCGCTCGACGTAGGCTGCCGGCGCTTCGCCCGGCAACGGGGTTTCATCGATGGGTGCGCTGACGACGGTGAACGGCACACCGATCTGGGTCAGCAGTTCACGGCGGCGTGGCGAGCCGGAGGCCAGATACAGCTGGGTCATGTGGACATCTCCCTGTCAGTGGCGGCGCGTCAGTGGATATGCAGGCGACGGCGCAGGCCGCGCAGGGCAAAGCTGACCCACGGCCAGAGCAAGGCGCTGATCACCGCCGACCAGACCAGGGCCAGGGTCGGCAGGCGATTGCCGGTCAGCGCGCTGAGCCACAGCTGGATCAACTGGGCGATACCGAAGATCACCAGGATCACCAGGCTCTGCTGCCACATGGGGAACATGCGCAGGCGCTGCTGCAACGAAAGCACCAGGAAGGTGATCAGGGTAAGAATCAGGGCGTTCTGGCCAAGCAGCGTGCCGTACAGCACGTCCTCGGCCAGGCCAAGCAGGAACGCGGTGGTCATGCCGACCTTGCCCGGCACCGCAAGGGTCCAGAAGGCCAGCAGCAGGGCCAGCCACATGGGCCGGAACACTTCCATGAACTGCGGCATGGGCAAGACGCTGAGCAACAGGCCGATGGCGAAGGTCAGCCAGATGGCCCAGCCGTTTCTGCTACGGGTGCTGGCCATTATTGTCTCCGGGGTTGGGCGGTCGCAGGCGCCGGGGGCACCGCTGCCGGGCTTGCCGCAGGCGTCGCAGTCGCTGGGGCTGCGCCGGGCACAGGCTGAACCGCGCTACCCGCCGCAGATGCAGCCGGCGTGGCCGGTGCCTGGCCGTGGCCAGCGCCCTGACGGTCGGCCTCTTCCTGGGCGATCGCCGCCTCGGTGGCGCGTTCCTCGGGTGTGCGCCGGTCGCTGAACACCAGCAGCATGTAGCGGCTGCGGTTGAGCGCGGCAGTTGGGATGGCACGAACGATGGCGAACGGCTGGCCGGAGTCGTGGATCACTTCGTTGACCGTGGCCACCGGGTAGCCCGCCGGGAAACGCTGGCCCATGCCCGAACTGACCAGCAGGTCGCCTTCCTTGATGTCGGCGGTGTCGGCCACGTGGCGCAGCTCCAGGCGCTCCGGGTTGCCCGTGCCGCTGGCAATGGCGCGCAGGCCGTTGCGATTGACCTGCACCGGAATGCTGTGGGTGGTGTCGGTAAGCAGCAGTACCCGCGCGGTGTACGGCATCAGCTCGACCACCTGGCCCATCAGGCCACGGGCATCGAGCACAGGCTGGCCGAGGAACACGCCATCGCGCTCGCCCTTGTTGATCAGGATACGGTGGGTGAACGGATTGGGATCGACACCGATCAGCTCGGCGACCTCGACCTTCTCGTTGACCAGCGCCGAAGAGTTGAGCAGCTCACGCAGGCGCACGTTCTGCTCGGTCAGGGCGGCCAGTTTCTGCAGGCGCCCCTGCAACAGCAGGGCCTCGGTCTTGAGTTTCTCGTTCTCGGCGATCAGTTCGGTGCGGCTGCCGAACTGGCCAGCCACGCCTTGCCACGTGCGCTGCGGCAGGTCGGTGATCCAGTAGGATTCCATCAGCACCAGACCCATCTGGCTGCGCACCGGCTTGAGCAGGTCGAAGCGCGAGTCGACCACCATCAGCGCGACCGACAGCACGACCAGCACGAGCAGGCGAACGCCCAGCGAGGGGCCCTTGGAGAAAAGCGGTTTAATGGGCCGTTCCTCGTGGACGACTCAGGAGGTCATTGGACATGGGGCAATGCACCGGCCTGCTACGGATTGACGGAAAAGGCGCCCGGGCGGGCGCCAGCACAGCGCTTACAGGTAGCACTGTGCGTGCCACCTGTAAACCTGGACATACACTACTGCATCAGCGATCACTCGCTGGAGAGCAGGTCCATGGCGTGCTTGTCCATCATCTCCAGGGCCCGGCCACCGCCGCGGGCGACGCAGGTCAGCGGGTCTTCGGCGACGATCACCGGCAGGCCGGTTTCCTGGGCCAGCAGCTTGTCCAGGTCGCGCAGCAGCGCGCCACCACCGGTCAGCACCAGGCCGCGCTCGGCGATGTCCGAGGCCAGCTCCGGCGGCGACTGCTCCAGGGCGCTCTTGACCGCCTGGACGATGGTCGCCAGCGATTCCTGCAGCGCCTCGAGCACTTCGTTGGAGTTCAGGGTGAAGGCACGCGGCACGCCTTCGGCCAGGTTACGGCCACGGACGTCGACTTCGCGCACTTCGCCGCCCGGGTAGGCGGTACCGATTTCCTGCTTGATGCGCTCGGCGGTGGATTCGCCGATCAGGCTGCCGTAGTTGCGGCGCACGTAGGTGACGATGGCTTCGTCGAAGCGGTCGCCGCCGACGCGCACGGATTCGGCGTAGACCACGCCGTTGAGCGAGATAAGGGCGATCTCGGTGGTACCGCCACCGATATCGACGACCATCGAGCCGCGGGCCTCTTCGACCGGCAGGCCGGCACCGATGGCGGCGGCCATGGGTTCTTCGATCAGGAATACTTCCCGGGCACCGGCACCGAGGGCCGATTCACGGATGGCGCGGCGCTCGACCTGGGTCGACTTGCACGGCACGCAGATCAGCACGCGTGGGCTGGGCTGCAGGAAGCTGTTCTCATGCACCTTGTTGATGAAGTACTGCAGCATTTTTTCGCAAACGCTGAAGTCGGCGATCACGCCGTCCTTCATCGGACGAATGGCAGCAATGTTGCCGGGGGTGCGGCCCAGCATGCGCTTGGCTTCGGTACCGACTGCGACGACGCTTTTCTGGTTGCCGTGGGTACGGATGGCAACAACCGAGGGCTCATTCAGGACGATACCGCGCTCACGCACGTAGATAAGGGTGTTGGCAGTACCCAGGTCGATGGACAGATCGCTGGAAAACATGCCACGCAGTTTCTTGAACATGGGAAAGTGACCCTGGGGAAAGCGTGGGTAAAAAAGTGCGGCAAACTCTAACAATGGCAGGGATTTTGGGCAAGGAGCCAATATGTTAAATTGGTTGTTTTTCCGAGCATGCCTGCCGATGTTCGCGGCCCTTTGACCGCCAGAATGCCGGCATGTTCCTCATCTGCGGACCCATTCCGTTTTTCGTTTCCCTGGAGATCCCCATGGCGCTTCAACGCTCCGACGTGGAAAAGATCGCCCATCTGGCCCGCCTGGGCCTGAATGAAGGCGAATTGCCACGCATCACCGATGCCTTGAACAGTATTCTCGGGCTGGTCGACCAGATGCAAGCCGTCGACACCTCTGGCATCGAGCCCCTGGCCCACCCGCTGGAAGCCACCCAGCGCCTGCGCCCCGACCAGGTCACCGAAAGCAACCAGCGCGACCGCTACCAGGCCGTCGCCCCGTCGACCGAGAACGGTCTGTACCTGGTTCCGAAAGTCATCGATTAAGGGATAGCGCCTGCCATGCATCAACTCACTCTGGCCGAAATCGCCCGCGGCCTCGCCGACAAGTCGTTCTCCTCGGAAGAACTGACCGGCGCCCTGCTGTCGCGCATCAAGCAGCTCGACCCGCAGCTCAACAGCTTCATCACCGTCACCGAAGCACAGGCCCTGGAGCAGGCGCGCGCCGCCGACGCCCGCCGCGCCTCTGGCGAGACCGGCGCGCTGCTGGGTGCGCCGATCGCCCACAAGGACCTGTTCTGCACCAACGGCGTACGCACCAGCTGCGGCTCGAAGATGCTCGACAGCTTTACCGCCCCGTACGACGCCACCGTGGTCGCCAAGCTGGCCGAAGCCGGCATGGTCACCCTGGGCAAGACCAACATGGACGAATTCGCCATGGGCTCGGCCAACGAGTCCAGCCACTACGGCGCGGTGAAGAACCCGTGGAACCTCGAACACGTGCCCGGCGGTTCGTCCGGCGGCTCGGCCGCTGCCGTGGCCGCGCGCCTGCTGCCGGCCACCACCGGCACCGACACCGGCGGCTCGATTCGTCAGCCGGCAGCCTTCACCAACCTGACCGGCCTCAAGCCGACCTATGGCCGCGTATCGCGCTGGGGCATGATCGCCTACGCCTCGAGCCTCGACCAGGGCGGCCCGCTGGCCCGTACCGCCGAAGACTGCGCCCTGCTGCTGCAAGGCATGGCCGGCTTCGATGCCAAGGACTCGACCTCGGTCGACGAGCCGGTACCGGACTTCAGCGCCAACCTGAACGCCTCGCTGCAAGGCCTGCGCATCGGCCTGCCCAAGGAATACTTCGGCGCCGGCCTCGACCCGCGCATCGCCGACCTGGTCCAGGCCAGCGTCAAGGAGCTGGAAAAGCTCGGCGCGGTGGTCAAGGAAATCAGCCTGCCGAACATGCAGCACGCCATCCCGGCGTACTACGTGATCGCCCCGGCGGAAGCCTCCTCCAACCTGTCGCGCTTCGACGGCGTGCGCTTCGGTCATCGCTGTGAAGATCCGAAAGATCTGACCGACCTGTACAAGCGCTCCCGTGGCGAAGGCTTCGGCGCGGAAGTGCAACGCCGCATCATGGTCGGTACCTACGCCCTGTCGGCCGGCTACTACGACGCCTACTACGTCAAGGCGCAACAGATCCGTCGCCTGATCAAGAACGACTTCATGGCCGCGTTCGCCGACGTCGACGTGATTCTCGGCCCGACCACGCCGAACCCGGCTTGGAAACTGGGCGCCAAGAGCAGCGACCCGGTCGCCGCCTACCTGGAAGACGTCTACACCATCACCGCCAACCTGGCCGGCCTGCCGGGCCTGTCGATGCCGGCCGGCTTCGTCGACGGCCTGCCGGTGGGCGTGCAACTGCTGGCCCCGTACTTCCAGGAAGGCCGCCTGCTCAACATCGCGCACCGTTACCAGCAAGTCACCGACTGGCACACCCGCGCCCCCAACGGCTTCTGAGGAGTTCACACATGCAATGGGAAGTTGTGATCGGGCTGGAGATTCATACCCAGCTCGCCACCCAGTCGAAGATCTTCTCCGGCAGCGCCACCACCTTCGGCTCCGAGCCGAACACCCAGGCCAGCCTGGTCGACCTGGGCATGCCCGGCGTGCTGCCGGTGCTCAACCAGGAGGCCGTGCGCATGGCGTGCATGTTCGGCCTGGCGATCGATGCCGAGATCGGGCCGCGCAACGTGTTCGCGCGCAAGAACTACTTCTACCCCGACCTGCCCAAGGGCTACCAGATCAGCCAGATGGACCTGCCGATCGTCGGCAAGGGCCACCTGGACATCGCCCTGGAAGACGGCACCATCAAGCGCATCGGCGTGACCCGCGCGCACCTTGAAGAAGATGCCGGCAAGAGCCTGCACGAAGACTTCAACGGCGCCACCGGCATCGACCTGAACCGCGCCGGCACCCCGCTGCTGGAGATCGTCTCCGAGCCGGACATGCGCAGCGCCAAGGAAGCCGTGGCCTACGTCAAGGCCATCCATGCCCTGGTGCGCTACCTGGGCATCTGCGATGGCAACATGGCCGAAGGTTCGCTGCGCTGCGACTGCAACGTGTCGATCCGCCCGAAGGGCCAGACCGAGTTCGGCACCCGCTGCGAGATCAAGAACGTCAACTCGTTCCGCTTCATCGAGCGTGCGATCAACAGCGAGATCCAGCGCCAGATCGACCTGATCGAGGACGGCGGCAAGGTGGTGCAGGAAACCCGCCTGTACGACCCGAACAAGGACGAGACCCGCTCCATGCGCAGCAAGGAGGAAGCCAACGACTACCGTTACTTCCCCGACCCGGACCTGCTGCCAGTGGTCATCGAGCCAGGCTTCCTCGACAGCGTGCGCGCCGCCCTGCCGGAGCTGCCACCACAGAAGGTCGAGCGCTTCCAGAGCCAGTACGGCCTGTCGGCCTATGACGCCAACGTGCTGGCCTCCAGCCGCGAGCAGGCCGACTACTTCGAACAGGTGGTGAAGATCGGCGGCGATGCCAAGCTGGCCGCCAACTGGGTGATGGTGGAACTGGGCAGCCTGCTGAACAAGCTCGGCGTCGAGATCGACCAGTCGCCGGTCAATGCCGAACACCTCGGCGGCATGCTGCTGCGCATCCGTGACAACACCATCAGCGGCAAGATCGCCAAGACCGTGTTCGAGGCCATGGCCGCTGGCGAAGGCGATGCCGACAGCATCATCGAAAGCCGCGGCCTCAAGCAGGTCACCGATACCGGCGCGATCGACAAGATGCTCGACGAGATGCTCGCCGCCAATGCCGAACAGGTCGAACAATATCGCGCCGCCGATGAAGCCAAGCGCGGCAAGATGTTCGGCTTCTTCGTCGGCCAGGCGATGAAGGCGTCGAAAGGCAAGGCCAACCCGGGGCAAGTGAACCAATTGCTCAAGGCCAAGCTCGAAGGGTGATCCTGATCGCGGGGCTAACCCGCTCCCAGATTGTGGGAGCGGGCTAGCCGCGCGATGATTCGAAGTGACAGCGGAGCTTCCGAATTGCTCAAGCGTTCCCTCACCACCCTCGCCCTCTTTACCCTCCTGGCCGGCTGCGCCAGCCATGACATCGACCCTCGCGGCTACGACCAGAGCGGCACCGCCTCCTATTACGGCTCACGCCACCATGGCAAACGCACTGCCAGCGGCGAGCCCTTCAACCAGCATGGCCTCACCGCCGCCCACCGCAGCCTGCCCTTTGGCAGCCGTGTGCTGGTCACCAACCTGGCCAACCAGCGCAGCGTGGTGGTACGCATCAACGACCGTGGCCCCCACACCCGCGGCCGGCTGATCGACCTGTCACGCGCCGCCGCAGAAAAAATCGGCATGCTCCGTAGCGGAACCGCGCGAGTCCGGGTACAAGGTCTGAGCGATTGACCTGACTGGAGCCCTCGCCATTTTCGACCTGGCCACCCTCCCCGCCTTCAGCCTGCTGCAACTGGGCCTGGGCTTGCTGCTGATGATCTTCGGTGCCGAACTGCTGGTACGCGCCGCCCTGCGCCTGGCCAGCCGCCTGCACGTGCGCCCGCTGATCATCGGCCTGAGCCTGGTCGCCTTCGGCAGCACCGCGCCACAGCTGACCGTAAGCCTGCAAGCCGCCTACCAGGGCGCGCCGGATGTCGCGGTGGGCAGCGTCGTGGGCAGCAACATCTTCAACGTGCTGGTGATCCTGGGCCTTGCCGCACTGATCATTCCGCTGCGTGTGTCACGCCAGCTGGTGCGCCTGGATATCCCACTGATGATCTTCGCCAGCGCCCTGGTCTACCTGCTTGCGCTCAACGGCGAACTGGGGCGGCTGGAAGGCGGCCTGCTGCTGCTCGGCCTGGCCGGTTACCTGGCCATGCTCTGGCATCAGTCGCGCCACTATGCCCGCACCTACCCGGCACCACGCACCGAGCACGCCAGCCCGCTGCGCTTCTGGAGCGGGGCGCTGCTGCAGATTCTCATGGGCCTGGGGCTGCTGAGCCTGGCGGGTCACCTGGTACTGGAGGCAGCCGTCGAAGTAGCCACCGACCTGGGCCTGTCCGAACGCATCATCGGCCTGACCGTGGTTGCGGTATGCACCTCGCTGCCGGAGCTGGCCGCCGCGCTGATCGCGGCCCTGCGCGGCGAACGGGAGATCGCCGTGGGCACGGTGATCGGCAGCAACCTGTTCAACCTGCTGGCGGTGCTGGGGTTGACGGCCATGACCGCCCCCGAACCCTTGTCGATTTCACCCAACGCCCTGGATTTCGACCTGCCGGTGATGCTCGGCGTCGCGGCTCTGTGCCTGCCGGTGTTCTACTCCGGCTACCGGGTCACCCGCGCCGAAGGCCTGGTGTTCCTGTGTCTTTACCTGGCCTACGGACTGCACGTGGTGACCTTCACCACCGGCCTGCCATTGGCCGGACGCCTCGAACAACTGATGCTGTTCTATGTAATGCCAGTGCTCGGGGTCGTGCTGCTGTACACGACAGTGCGCGCCTGGCGCCGCCAACACTAAGGAAAACAACATGGCTGACAACAAACAGACCGGTGAAAGCATTCGTCGCCAGGTAATGGGCGATGCCTTCGTCGATCGCGCGCTCGGCAACGCGACCGAGTTCACCCAACCGCTGCAGGACTTCGTCAACGAACATGCCTGGGGAAGTGTCTGGGCCCGTGACGGGCTACCGCTGAAGACCCGCAGCCTGATCACCCTGGCCGCCCTGACCGCGCTCAAGTGCCCGCAAGAACTAAAAGGCCACGTGCGTGGGGCGTTGAACAACGGTTGCAGCGTCGAGGAGATCCGCGAGGCGCTGTTGCATTGCGCGATATATGCCGGGGTGCCGGCAGCGATCGATGCGTTTCGGGCGGCGCAGGAAGTGATCGAGAGTTATCAGGCGAATGCTACGAATTAGGCCAGGGTTGTCACCCATGTGACTGAGCTTTTGTGTATTGGCTACCTTGCCAGCGCGGCATCAGGACGCCAGATAACAGCATCCCGAAGCCGCGGTAGATCAGATCAGGCCTGACGCGCCTTCTTCATGCGGAAGGCCACCCACAGCACGGCAATCCACGCCGGAATCAACATCACCGAGATGCGAATCGGCGGCGTCAGGTACATCACCACCAGGATCAGCACGATGAACGCCAGGCACAGGTAGTTGCTCAGCGGGTGCCACAGGCTCTTGTAGAACGGCGTGATGCCGGCCGCCAGCTTGGCCTTGCGGAACTTCAGGTGGGTGATGCTGATACTCGCCCAGTTGATCACCAACGCCGACACCGCCAGGGCCATCAACAGGCCAAAGGCCTCGCCCGGCATCAGGTAGTTGATCAGCACGCACAGGCCGGTGGCGAACGCCGATACGCCCAGCGCGGTGAGCGGCACGCCACGGCGACTGACCTTGAGCAACTGGCGCGGCGCATCACCCTGGGTGGCCAGGCCGAACAACATGCGGCTGTTGGCGTACACGCAGCTGTTGTAGACCGACAGCGCGGCAGTCAGCACCACGATGTTGAGGATGGTCGCCACCAGGTCGCTGTCCAGTTCGTGGAAGATCATCACGAACGGGCTACCGCCCTGTACCACCTTTTGCCATGGATACAGCGACAGCAGCACAGCCAGCGCGCCGATGTAGAAGATTAGGATGCGATAGACCACCTGGTTGGTGGCCTTCGGGATGCTTTCACGCGGGTTGGCCGCTTCGGCGGCGGTGATGCCCACCAGCTCCAGGCCGCCGAAGGAGAACATGATCACCGCCAGCGCCATGATCAGCCCGGTGACGCCATTGGGGAAGAAGCCACCGTACTGCCACAGGTTGGCGACGCTGGCATCCGGCCCGCCATGGCCGCTGCCCAGCAGCCAGGCGCCGAAGCCGATCATGCTGACGATGGCCACCACCTTGACCAGAGCGAACCAGAACTCCATTTCGCCATACACCTTCACCTGGGTCAGGTTGATGGCGTTGATCACCACGAAGAAGATCGCCGCGGTAGCCCAGGTGGGGAAATCCGGCCACCAGTACTGCACATAGATCCCAACGGCCGTGAGCTCGGCCATGCCGACCAGCACGTACACCACCCAGTAGTTCCAGCCCGAGACGAAACCGGCGAACTCGCTCCAGTACTGGTGCGCGAAATGGCTGAAGCTACCGGCGACCGGCTCCTCGACCACCATCTCGCCCAGCTGGCGCATGATCAGGAAGGCCATCAGGCCGGCGATGGCGTAGCCCAGCAGCACCGAGGGGCCGGCCAGCTGGATGGTCTGGGCGATGCCCAGGAACAGCCCGGTGCCGATGGCCCCGCCCAGCGCGATCAGCTGGATATGGCGATTCTTCAGCCCGCGCTGCAAGCGCTCGGGCGTGCTCTGGTCTTGCATGAAGTGTCCTTTAGGTGAGGCAGTGTTATTGGTTTTGCTTGCAACTGGACTAGATCCATCCACCCCATTGCAAGATGAAAATCCCGATGTTCGTGGTGATCGCCGCCATCAGTGTAGTGATCACGATGATCGACGCCGCCAGCTCATGGTTGCCATTGGCCTCCCGCGCCATCACATAGCTCGCCGCCGCGGTGGGGCTGCCGATGTAGAGGAACAGGATGCCCAGCTCGGCACCACGGAACCCGCACAGCCAGGCACCCAGGGTGCCCAGCAGCGGCAGCCAGACCATCTTCACCAAACTGACATCGACGGCCAGCCTGCCACTGTCGCGCAGGGCCGCCAGCGACAGGGTGCCGCCGATGCAGATCAGCGCCAGCGGCAGGGTCATCTGCGCCAGGTAGTCACCGGAGGTCAGCAGCCAGTTGGGCAGCGGCACCTGGCCGTAGGCCATGGGCGTGGCCACCAGCACGCTGATGATCAACGGGTTGCTGAGGATGCTCTTGCAGATGCTCCATGGGTCGGACTTCAGGTCCGGGCTGTACACCGCCAGTACCACCGCCGACAGCGAGTTGTACATGAGGATCACCAGCCCGGCCAGCACCGCGCCGAGGGATATACCGTAGTCGCCATACAGGCTGGCCGCCAGTGCCAGGCCGATCACGCCGTTGTTGCCGCGAAACGCGCCTTGCGTGTAGATGCCGCGGTCCACCCGCGGGCAGCGCCAGATCGCCAGGCCCCAGGCCAGGCCGAAACAAACCAGTGTCGCGACCACGAAATAGAGGATCACCCCGGGCTTCACCGCCGCAGCCAGGTCGGCGTGGTAGATGCCGAGGAACAGTAGCGCCGGCATGCACACGTTGAACACCAGCTTGGAGGCGACCCGGTTGAAGTTGTCGTCGATCAAGTGGACGCGCTTGAGCAGCACGCCCATGAACAGCATGGCGAACACAGGTGCCGTGATGTTCAGTGTCTGGATGAGTAGGGCGAGCATGCAACGTGGTCCCGGGAAATGCCGTTAGGGAGCGCAATCATACGTGAGAGCCGGGGGCTTGCGCCCGCCACAGCTGCCAGATGCCAGCACAAAGGGGTCTTGACGTAGGAAATTTCCTGCATATGATGCATATTACTGTACATGCATACAGTATAAAAATGGATTATCCAGACATTGCAAGGAGCAAATCATGTCAGGAATACACACTGCACCTGTGGCCGCGAAGGCCCAGGCCACGCTGGTGGTCGCTGACCTCGACCAGCTGTTCGATGAGCACGGCATCGCCCTGCCCGGTCCCGACAGCCATCTGATGCTGGTCATGCACGGCCACCACACCCTCAAGTATCACCGCCCTGTACCACCGTCGACTGGCGGCAAATCTGCGCAGCGCGGCCCGGAGCTGTTCTTCGAAGGCGCCGAGCACACCGCCATCGGTGACAACACCCTGTTGCGCTACGAAGCAGGCCAACCCGGCATCCCCGCCCATCAGTCACCATTGCCTCTGCCCAACGGCCTGAACCTGACCTATGGCCAGGTGATCGCCCTGGGCGGCGATTTCTATGGCCTGCCCGATCGCCCGATCGCCGATGGCGGCAGCGACGCCGAACGAATCGAACGCTTCATCCAGGCCTTCGACTCCCTGGCACGCCTACCGGCGGCCAAGGCGGAAGCCGAACAGATCCTCGCGGTCATGCAGGAAGAAATCCGCGCCGCCAACCAGGCCATCAAGGACGGCCGGCAGCCCCATGAAGCCTATGACGCACTGGGCGACAGCCTGTCGGCACGCTGGAACCGCATCACCGGCGGCGGCAGCTTCGCCTCCGACCTGTTCCCCCTGGGCCGCTACCTGAAACTGGCCGCCAGCAACTGGGACCACTTCGGCCCCTGGGCGCTGCTGGCCTACCAGGCCGGCCACGCCGCCGCCCTGCAGCAGGCGCTGAAAGCCCGCGCCAGCGGCGCCGAACGCGACCTGCAACTGGCCTATGCGATGAACGCCTTCGCCGACCACTTCCTCACCGACCTGTTCTCCGCCGGCCACCTGCGGGTACCGCGCAAGGCCCTGGCCGACACCGTCACGCCGAGCGACGTCGGCTCGCTGATCTCGCGCTTCATGCACGACGAGGACAGCAAGTACGGCCTGGCCGTGCGCAATGCCGAGGGCGAGCAATGGCGCGCCTACGGCGACAAGCGCTACTTCGACAGCGTCGATGTGGCCAACCGTCGTCAAGTGGCGCGCGCCGTGCAGCGCTCGGCCGATGAAGTGTTCCAGGCCTTCGCCGAGGGCCGCATGCCCCAGGCCAAGGACTTTTCGGCCCTGCGCCTGGCGCCCGACCTGCGCGCCGCCGAACAGGACCTGGTGCCCGGCAACTTCGCCGCGCTGTACTTCCAGGACGGCAAGGCCGTGCTGCGGCGCAAGGACGTCAACGACCTCAACGACCGCAACCGCATCGGCGACTGGTGGGGCTGGAGCACCTACCTGCTGCTCAAGGACTACAAGCCGAACAAGCCCACCGGTTTCATCGATGCCCCCGCCACCTCGCCGGTGATCACCGGCTGGGAGCGCCGTGAGCCCGATGGCCTGAACTGGCAACGGGGCAACGCAGTGCGCTATGCCTTCAGCATCACCGACCAGCTCAACGAGTCGTACATTGGCCCATGGAGCGGCTATGCCGAGCTCACCGACCAGTTCCATCCGAGCGTGCAGGTGCCGGCGGACGGCAAGCAACGCGGGCGCAACCTGTTCCGCCAGTTCCGCGGCGGTTCACCGGAACTGATCGCCAGCCTGGACGCAAAGACAACGCTCTATATCGATCGCAACGCGTGACAAGGAGGTCACCGATGAATATCAAGGTCAAACTGGAACTGGCTTCGGGCCAGTCGATGGAAGGCATGCCGCTGGAATTGCTGCGTGATGGCAAGGTGATTGGCCGGGCGAAAGTGCCGGCAGGGGGACAGGTGGCGTTCGAGGCGCCATCGGGAGCAGGACAGCTGGCGGTACGGGTTGACCGCTCGGGAGGGAAAGCCTGACAAAACGCAGGGGGCCACTACGTGGCCCTTTCGTCGCGGCTCGTCGCCACGACAAGCCGGCTCCCACAGGGCATCGATGATCCTTGTGGGAGCAACTGTCTTGTGTTGCTTGTAATGGCCTCATCGCTGGCAAGCCAGCTCCCACAAGGATGGCGCTTGGCCTGAGGGCGGCGCGGTCGGGGTGGGAGCCGGCTTGTCGTGGCGACGAACCGCGCCGATGGGGCGCGCAGCGCCCCCAGTGGACTTCAGCGTCGGACCGGACGCTTCTGCAGCTTGCGCTGCAAGGTGCGCCGATGCATGCCCAGCGCCCGCGCCGTGGCGGAGATGTTGCCCTCGTGCTCGCCCAGCACGCGCTGGATGTGCTCCCACTGCAGGCGATCCACCGACATCGGGTTTTCCGGCACCAGGGTATCCAGGTCGGTGTGCTCCGAGAGCAGCGCCGCCAGCACATCGTCGGCGTCGGCCGGTTTGCACAGGTAGTTGCAGGCCCCGCGCTTGACCGCCTCGACCGCCGTGGCGATGCTCGAGTAACCGGTCAGGATCACCACGCGCATCTCCGGATCCAGCTCCAGCAGCTTGGGCAGCAACACCAGGCCCGAGTCGCCCTCCATCTTCAGGTCCAGCGTGGCGTAGTCGGGCAGGTCCTGCTCGGCCAGTTTCAAGCCTTCCTCGGCAGAACCCGCGGTGCTCACACGGAAGCCACGACGCGACATCGCCCGGGCCATCACCCGGGTGAAGGTGGCGTCGTCATCCACCAGCAGCAGGTGCGGCAGCTCTTCGCCTTCGACCTGGTTTTCTTCGCTCATCATGCATCTCCTCGCTTGCCATGGGGCAGGCGCAATTCGGTCAGGGTGCCACCCTGCTCATGACTATAGAGTTTCACCGAACCGCCCGCACGCGTCACGCTGGCCTTGCTCAAGAACAGGCCCAGGCCGAAGCCTTTGCCCTTGGTGGTAATGAAAGGTTTGCCGATCGCCTCGGCGATGGCCGGCGGAACGCCGGGGCCATGGTCGCGGATGCTGATGACGATGTCCTGGGCGTCCCAGTCCAGGCGCACCTCCAGGTCGTCCGGGCAGGCATCGGCGGCGTTGTTCAACAGGTTCAGCAGGGCCTGGGTCAGGTCCGGCGGCGGCGTCAGGCGCGGCACCACGCCATCGCGCAAGCGCTGGAAGCGGTAGCTGGCTTCCGGGCGCATCAGGTGCCAGCGGTTGAGCGCCTCGTCGAGCCAGGCGGTGACATCCTGCTCGATGATCGCCAGGCGCCGGTTGGCCTCGGCGGCGCGCACCAGCTGCTGCAGGGTCTCCTTGCACAGCTTGACCTGGTCCTGGAGGATCTGCAGGTCTTCCTGCAGCAGCGGGTCGGCGTGGTCCTGGCGCATTTCGTTGAGCAACACGCTCATGGTCGCCAGCGGCGTGCCCAGTTCGTGGGCGGCGCCAGCGGCCTGGGTGGCCACGGCCAACAACTGCTCGTCGCGCAGGCTTTCTTCCCGGCGCTCGGCCCGCAGGTTCTCCTGCTGGCGCAACTCCTCGGCCATGCGCGCGGCGAAGAAGGTGATCACCCCCGCAGCCAGGGCGATGCTCAGCCACATGCCGTAGACCTGCATGGTGTCGCGCGCCAGCGGCAGCGTTTCCAGCGGGTAGTACTGCACCAGCAACAGGCTGTAGGCCACCAGGGCAATGCCCGAGAGCACCAGCGAGTAGATCCACGGCAAGGTGACCGCGGCGATGGCCAACGGCACCAGGTAATAGGAGACGAAGGGGTTGGTCGAGCCACCCGAGTAATAAAGCAGGGCACTGTGGATCAGCAGGTCGCAAGCCAGTTGCAGGGCGTACTCGAGTTCGGTGACCGGCAGCGACAGGCGCAGACGCAGGGCGGTGAACGCGCACAGCAGCGACGACAGGGCCAGCGTGACGGCCAACGAGAACCACGGCAGCGGCAGCAGCTCGGTCCAGTAGGCCACGCCCACGGAGCCGGCCTGGGCCGCCAGGACGAGGATGCGGATAAAGGTCAGGCGCCAGAGGTTCTGGCGTGTGGCGGACAACGGATGTGCGACGGCGAGCATGAGCTCTCCCAATGAGTGCTCCAGGAAAATCGGCTGGAGTATACCGAAGCCAGGCGCTTCACTGCAGCGATGCGGCAAAGCGCCACACTTTGTCACAGATTCATGATGGCACTTTTGAACCCACTACACTGTTGCCGGTCTGATCGGCCATGCGTGGAACGGATCTGCTCATCCACGCCTTACCCTGCCAAGGAGTTCCACATGCACATTACCCGTCGCGGCGCCGCCGCCGTTGCCCTGTCCTGCGGCATGCTCGCCAGCCTGCCGGCCCTGGCAGCCGACGAGCCACGCTACAACCAGGTGTCGCTGCGTGCCGAAGTCAGCAAGGAGGTGGCGCGCGACCTGATGGTCGTGACGCTGTACAGCGAGGCGCAGAACACCGACCCGGGCAAGCTGGCCAAGGAAATCACCGAGACCATGAACAAGGCCGTGCAGCAGGCTCGCCAGGTCAAGGACGTGAAGATCAGCCAGGGCAGCCGCAACAGCTACCCGATCTACGACACCAAGGGCCAGAAGATCACCGGCTGGCGCGAGCGCGCCGAGTTGCGTCTGGAAAGCGCCGACTTCCCGGCCCTGTCCAAGCTCACCGGTGACTTGCTGCAAGACCTGAAGATGGGCGGCATGGACTTCTCCATCGCCCCGGCCACCCGTAAGACCAGCGAAGACGAGCTGCTCAAGGATGCCGTCGCCGCCTTCAAGGCACGCGCCCAGCTGGCCACCGATGCCCTTGGCGGCAAAGGCTACAAGGTGGTCAGCCTGAACCTCAACAGCAGCGGTTACCCGCGCCCCTACCTGCGCAACGCGCCGATGGCGATGATGGCCAAGGGTGCTGCCGACGAAGCCGCGCCGGCACCGGATATCGAAGCCGGCACCAGTGAAGTCAGCATGAGTGCCGATGGCCTGATCGAAGTCCAGGTGCCCTGAATCACTCAACTGGATGTCCGAGATGGTCAAAACCGTCTCGGACAACAGTTTCAGACCCTTCCTACGCACCAAACGGGTGCGTCCGCTTGTCACATAAAGTGCGAAATATCCTGAAATTTCCGCCCTTTTCTCCGCCGCAAACGATCAACATTCGCCAAAGTTATATGGATGCGACATCCATGTACGTCCGTACCACGTTTTTGCCGCCAACCATCCTGCTGAGTGTTGCATTGGGAATACCCCCTGCATAAGTATCCGCAGGTCGGCTCACGAGGCCGCCTCAATTCGAAAAATGACAACAATGAGGCCACCATGCTCAAACACGCAGTCATTCCGTTCCTGGTAGGCGCAGGCTTGCTAGCCGGCGCACCGTTCGCCCACGCCGCGTCCAACCTGGTGTTCTGCTCCGAAGGCAGCCCGGCCGGATTCGACCCGGGGCAATACACCACCGGAACCGACTTCGACGCCTCCGCCGAGACCATGTTCAACCGCCTGACCCAGTTCGAGCGTGGCGGTACCAAGGTCATTCCGGGCCTGGCCACCCAGTGGGAGGTCTCCGATGACGGCAAGGCCTACACTTTCCACCTGCGCGAAGGTGTGAAGTTCCATACCACCGAGTACTTCAAGCCGACCCGTGAGTTCAACGCCGACGACGTGCTGTTCACCTTCAACCGCATGCTCGACAAGGACCACCCCTTCCGCAAGGCCTACCCCACCGAGTTCCCGTACTTCACCGACATGGGCATGGACAAGAACATCGCCAAGCTCGAGAAGGTCGATGACCATACCGTGAAGTTCACCCTCAACGACGTCGACGCCGCGTTCATCCAGAACCTGGCCATGAGCTTCGCTTCGATCCAGTCCGCCGAGTACGCCGACCAGTTGCTCAAGCAGGGCAAGGCCGCCGACATCAACCAAAAGCCTATCGGCACCGGCCCGTTCGTGTTCAGCAAGTACCAGAAGGACGCGCAGATCCGCTACAAGGGCAACAAGGACTATTGGAAACCCGAGGACGTGAAGATCGACAACCTGATCTTCGCCATCAGCACCGACGCCTCGGTGCGCATGCAAAAGCTCAAGAAGAACGAATGCCAGGTCACGCTGTTCCCGCGCCCGGCCGACATCAAGCCGCTGCAGGAAGACAAGAAGCTGCAGATGCCTGAGCAGGCCGGCTTCAACCTCGGCTACATCGCCTACAACGTGATGGACAAGGTCAAGGGCAGCAATGACGCCAACCCGCTGGCCCAGCTCAAGGTCCGCGAGGCCCTGGACATGGCCGTCAACAAGCAGCAGATCATCGAGTCGGTGTACCAGGGCGCCGGCCAGTTGGCGGTCAACGCCATGCCGCCGACCCAGTGGTCCTACGACACCACCATCAAGGACGCCAAGTACGATCCGGAGAAGGCGAAACAGCTGCTCAAGGAAGCCGGCATCAAGGAAGGCACCGAGATCACCTTGTGGGCCATGCCGGTGCAGCGCCCCTATAACCCCAACGCCAAGCTGATGGCCGAAATGCTCCAGTCCGACTGGGCCAAGGTCGGCATCAAGGCCAAGATCGTCAGCTACGAATGGGGCGAGTACATCAAGCGTTCCAAGGGCGGCGAACAAGGCGCCATGCTGATCGGCTGGAGCGGCGACAACGGTGACCCGGACAACTGGCTCGGCACCCTGTACAGCTGCGACGCCATGAGCGGCAACAACTTCTCCAAATGGTGCTTTAAGCCCTACGACGATCTGATCAAGCAGGCCAAGGCGACCTCCGACCAGGCCAAGCGCACCGAGCTGTACAAGCAGGCGCAGCATATCCTCAAGGAGCAGGTGCCGATCACCCCGATCGCCCACTCCACCGTGTATCAGCCAATGAGCACGTCCGTGAAGGACTTCAGGATCAGCCCCTTCGGCCTGAACTCCTTCTATGGGGTCAGCGTGGACAAGTAACGGTCGTGATCGTCCCGCCGGGTTTCCGGCGGGACGATGACACGATCGGGCGATACGTAAGGCATTTCCCTCACGCTCGCCGGAACGCTCCCGCACCCAAATCAGTAGCGAACCCTGGTTCCCGCATCCTGGCGTCCCTATCGTCAGGACCGGGATGCAGCAGCTGCGTTTTGCCTGCCGCTGCCTGAAAAGACGGACAAAGGATCTGCCATGCGCCTGACCACATTGTGTTCCACCCTGCTTGCCCTCGGTTTGCTGAGCCAGGCTCCCGCGAGCCTCGCCAACAACCTGGTGTTCTGCTCCGAAGGCAGCCCGGCGGGCTTCGACACCGCCCAATACACCGCGGCCACCGACAACGACGCCGCCGAACCGATCTACAACCGCCTGGTGGAGTTCGAGCGCGGCGGCACCGCCGTGCAGCCGGGCCTGGCCACCGACTGGCAGGTGTCCGAGGACGGCCTGAAGTACACCTTCCACCTGCGCCCCGGGGTGAAGTTCCACGGCAACAAGGATTTCAAGCCCAGCCGCGACTTCAACGCCGACGACGTGCTGTTCACCTTCAACCGCATGCTCGACAAGGACCACCCCTTCCGCAAGGCCTACCCCACCGAGTTCCCGTACTTCATCAGCATGGGGCTGGACAAGAACATCGCCAAGGTCGAGAAGACCGACCCGCTCACCGTGGTCTTCACCCTCAACAAGGTCGACGCCGCGTTCCTGCAGAACATCGCCATGGCCTTCGCCTCGATCCTCTCCGCCGAGTACGCCGACCACCTGCTGGCCAGCGGCAAGGCCAGCGATATCAACCAGAAGCCGATCGGCACCGGCCCGTTCGTGTTCCAGCGCTACCAGAAGGATTCGCAGATCCGCTTCAAGGGCAACAAGGACTACTGGGCACCTGACCGGGTGAAGATCGACAATCTGGTGTTCTCCATCAACGTCGACCCCTCGGTGCGCATCCAGAAGCTGCGCCGCAACGAATGCCAGATCACCCTGCACCCACGCCCGGCCGACCTGCCCGCGCTCAAGGCGGACGACAAGCTGCAGGTGATGACGCAATCCGGTTTCAACCTTGGCTACATCGCCTACAACACCCAGCACCCGCCGTTCGACCGGCTGGAGGTGCGCCAGGCCATGGACATGGCGGTGAACAAGCAGGCGATCATCCAGGCGGTCTACCAGGATGCCGGCCAGACCGCGGTCAACGCCATGCCGCCGACCCAATGGTCCTACGACAAATCGATCAAGGACGCCCCCTTCGACCCGGAAAAAGCCAAGCAGCTGCTCAAGCAGGCCGGGGTCAAGGAGGGCACCGAGATCACCCTGTGGGCCATGCCGGTACAGCGCCCCTACAACCCCAACGCCAAGCTCATGGCCGAAATGCTCCAGGCCGACTGGAGCAAGCTCGGCTTCAAGGTGCGCATCGTCAGCTACGAATGGGGTGAATACCTCAAGCGCATGAAGAACGGCGAGCACGACATCGCCCTGATCGGCTGGACCGGCGACAACGGTGATCCGGACAACTGGCTCGGCACCCTGTTCAGCTGCGACGCCATCGGCAGCAACAACTACTCCTTGTGGTGCGATTCGCAGTACGACGCACTGGTGAAAAAAGCCAAGCAGGTCACCGACCGCGAGCAGCGCACCAGCCTCTACGAACAAGCCCAGCAACGTCTCAAGCAACAGGTGCCGATCACCCCGGTCGCGCACTCCACGGTCAACCAGCCGCTGAGCATCAGCGTGAAAGACTTCAAGGTCAGCCCCTTCGGACGCAACGTTTTCTCCGGCGTCAGCATCGATTGACCCTGCAACGCCCGACCGGGAGTGCGACCCACTCCCGCGACGGCGTGCAGCCCGGATTTGCCTGGCAACCCCCAGGCAGACACTGCAGTACCGCGTCACCGTGGCAAGCCCGGCTCACAAGGTCGGGTGATAACTAGAAAAATATCAGGGAGCTTTCATGTTGATTCGTACCACAACCACCGCACTGGCCTTGTCCGTCGGCGCCTTCTGCGCCTTCGCCCAGGCCGAACCCGTAAGTCAGGACTTCGTGCCGTTTGCGCTCAAGTCCAGCAGCGAACAGGCCGAGGCCAAAGGCTTCATCGATGGCCAGAGCCTGTCCGGCAGCACCCGCAACTGGTATGCCCGCGAACGCGCCACCCGCGCACCGCTGTGGAAATACACCAAGAGCGACGGCACCCGCCACGACACCCACAGCCGCGACAACTGGGTGCAGGGCACCATCCTCAACTACAGCTCGGGCTTCACCGAAGGCACCGTCGGCTTTGCCGTCGAGGCCGCAGCCTACAATGCCATCGCCCTCGAGCAGGGCCGCGCCGCCGTGGCCGGCCCGAACAACCGGACGCTGACCCACAGCGACGGCGACCCGATCGGCCAGTGGAGCAAAATGGGCCTGGGCAACGTCAAGGCGCGCATCTCCAACACCACGCTGACCGTCGGTCGCCAGTCGGTCGACACGCCGATGATCGCCTACATCGGTAACCGTGCCTTGCCATCGAGCTTCCAGGGCGCGTTTCTGCACAGCGCCGAGTTCGAGAACCTGTCGTTCGACGTGGGTACCTTCGACCGCGTCTCGCCTCGTACCGAGCAGAGCCTGAGCAAGTTCCGCAGCGAATACGGCGCCGCCGGGGTCGAGACCGACCGCGCCAGCACCGTCGGCATCAACTACCAGCCGCTCAAGAGCCTGACCACCAGCCTGTACGCGACCAAGGTCGACGACTTCTGGAACCAGTACTACTTCGGCGCCAACCACGTGCTGGGCGACAGCGCGGTGCTGAGCCTGACCACCGGTCTGAACTACTACAAGACCGTGGACGAAGGCAGCAAGAAGATGGGCGAGATCGACAACGACACCTACAGCCTGTCGTTCGGCCTGACCCACCAGGCCCACACCCTCACCGCCTCCTGGCAGCAGGTCAACGGCAACGAGTACTTCGACTACCTGCACGAGACCAACGGCATCTACCTGGCCAACTCCCTGCTGTCGGACTTCAACGGCCCGAACGAGAAGTCGCTGCAGATCAGCTATGTGCTGAACATGGCGCCTTACGGCGTACCAGGCCTGAAGTTCAACGTCTACAACGCCCGCGGCTGGGATATCGACGGTACCCACTACAAGGGCACCGCCTATGACGTCCGCGGTCAGGACGGCGAGAACCACTACGAGTGGGGCATCGGCACCAGCTACGCGGTGCAGAGCGGCATGCTGAAGGACACCACCATCCGCGCCACCTATACCGCCCACCGTGCCAGCAAGGCGCAGAGCGACGGCAGCCTCGACGAGTTCCGCGTCGTCACCACCATTCCGTTCAACATCCTCTGACCGTTGGCGCCACGGCCCGCCTCCCCACGGGCCGTGGCGGCTACGCTGGAACTAGCACTGCAGGGAGGTTCCATGAAAAAGCTACCGCTACGTGCTGCCCTGGCAGCCGTCATCCTGGGCGCCGCATCGAATCTGGCGGCCAAGCCGCTGGTGGTATGCACCGAAGCCAGCCCGGAAGGCTTCGACATCGTCCAGTACACCACCGCCGTCACCGCCGACGCCACGGCCGAGGCCATCTTCAACCGCCTGGTCGACTTCAAGCCCGGCACCACCGAGATCCAGCCGGCCCTGGCCACCAGCTGGGACGTCAGCCCCGACGGCCTGGTCTACACCTTCCACCTGCGTGAAGGCGTCAAGTTTCACACCACCGACTACTTCAAGCCCACCCGCGACTTCAACGCCGATGACGTGCTGTGGAGCCTGAACCGTCAGCTGAAGAAAGACCATCCGTGGCACGACAAGACCAGCGTCGGCTACCCCTACTTCGAGAGCATGGCCTTCAAGGACCTGCTCAAGTCGGTCGAGAAGACCGACGACCACACCGTGGTGATCACCCTGACCCGCCCGGAAGCGCCTTTCCTGCGCGACCTGGCCATGGCCTTCACCTCGATCTACTCCGCCGAGTACGGCGACCAGCTGCTCAAGGCCGGCAAGACCGGCGACCTCAACAGCAAGCCGGTCGGCACCGGCCCGTTCGTGTTCCAGCGCTACAACAAGGACGCCAACGTCCGCTACAAGGCCAACCCGGACTACTTCCGTGGCAAGCCACCCGCCGACGCGCTGATCTTCGCCATCGCCACCGACAGCAACGTGCGCCTGCAGAAACTGCGCGCCAACGAATGCCAGATCGCCCTGTATCCCAAGCCTGACGACGTGCCGGGGATCAAGACCGACCCGAAACTCAAGGTCGCCGAGATCGAGGCGCTGGTTACCGGCTACATCTCGATGAACACCCAGCACAAGTATCTGAGCGATGTGCGCGTGCGCAAGGCGATCGACATGGCCTTCGACCGCCAGACCCACGTCGACCAGCTGTTCGGCAAGGGCAACGCCCTGGTTGGGGTCAACCCGTACCCACCGACCATGATCGGCTACAACACCGACAACAAGAACCCGCCCCACGACCTCGACAAGGCCCGCGCCCTGCTCAAGGAAGCCGGCGTGCCGGAGGGCACGGTGATCACCCTGTTCACCCGCAACGGCGGTGGCCCGACCAACCCCAACCCGCGCCTGTCCGCCGAAATGCTGCAGTCGGACCTGGCCAAGATCGGCATCAAGCTCGACATCCGCGTGATGGAATGGGCCGAAATGCTGCGTCGCGCCAAGAAGGGCGAGGCCGACCTGGTGTCGGCAGGCTGGGCCGGCGACAACGGCGACCCGGACAACTTCCTCACGCCGATGCTCAGCTGTGACGCGGTGAAAAGCGGCGAGAACTATGCGCGCTGGTGCAACCAGAAATTCCAGGAGCTGATTACCCGCGCCCGCGAAGTGATCGACAACGACGAACGCGCCAGGCTCTATAACGAGGCTTTGGCGGTGTACGATGAGGACCAGCCGTGGATCAGCATGGCCCACCCGAAAATGTTCACCGCCATGCGCGAGAACGTCGAAGGCTATGTGATCAACCCACTGACCAACAACAACTTCGCCACCACCAAGGTGAAGTAGAACAACAACAGCCGCCGGACCTTGTGCAAGAGGCCCCGGCGGCATGCCGTTTCCGGCTGATGAGGTACCCCTGACAATGTTGAGTTTTATTGCCCGACGCCTGGGTCTGCTGATTCCGACTTTCTTCGGTATCACCCTGCTGACCTTCGCGCTCATACGCCTGATCCCCGGCGACCCCGTCGAAGTGATGATGGGCGAACGCCGGGTCGACCCCGAAATGCACGCCCAGGCCATGGAGCGCCTGGGCCTGAACAAGCCGCTGCCGGCCCAGTACCTGGACTATGTCGGCAAGCTCGCCCAGGGCGACCTGGGCGAATCCCTGCGCACCCGTGAAAGCGTATGGAACGAATTCCTCACCCTGTTCCCGGCAACCCTGGAGCTGGCCATGGCCGCCCTGCTGTTCGCCGGGGTCATCGGCCTGCTGGCCGGGGTGATCGCCGCGCTCAAGCGCGGCTCGCTGTTCGACCACGGGGTAATGGGCATCTCCTTGGCCGGCTACTCGATGCCGATCTTCTGGTGGGGCCTGATCCTGATCATGTTCTTCTCGGTGAGCCTGGGCTGGACACCGGTCTCCGGGCGTATCGACCTGCTCTACGACATCGAGCCGAAAACCGGTTTCATGCTCATCGACACCCTGCTCAGCGACGAGGAAGGCGCGTTCAAGGATGCAGTGATGCACCTGATCCTGCCGGCCATCGTGCTGGGCACCATCCCGCTGGCGGTGATCGCCCGCATGACCCGTTCGTCAATGCTCGAAGTACTGCGCGAGGACTACATCCGTACCGCCCGCGCCAAGGGCCTGTCGCCGTCGCGCGTGGTGTTCATCCACGGCCTGCGCAACGCGCTGATCCCGGTACTCACCGTGTTCGGCCTGCAGGTCGGCACGCTGCTGGCCGGCGCCGTGCTCACCGAAACCATCTTCTCCTGGCCGGGCATCGGCAAATGGCTGATCGAAGCCATCGGTGCCCGTGACTACCCCGTGGTCCAGAACGGCATCCTGTTGATCGCCTGCCTGGTGATCCTGGTCAACTTCGTCGTGGACATCCTCTACGGCCTGGCCAACCCACGCATCCGTCATCAGCGCTGAGGACTACGCCATGACCAGCCCGATTCCAAAATCCGTCACCCCGCCCAGCGTGGTCGACCAAAGCTTGCTCTACCCCTCGCCGTACAAAGAATTCTGGCAGGCCTTCTCGCGCAACAAGGGCGCGGTGGCCGGCCTGGCGTTCATGTGCGTGGTGGTGTTCTGCGCCCTGTTCGCCCCCTGGGTGGCGCCGCACAACCCCAGCGAGCAATACCGCGACTTCCTGCTCACGCCGCCGGTATGGCTCGAAGGCGGTACCTGGCAATTCATCCTCGGTACCGACGAACTGGGCCGCGACCTGCTCTCGCGGCTGATCCAGGGCGCCCGACTGTCGCTGCTGATCGGCCTGTCGTCGGTGGTGATGTCGCTGATCCCGGGCATCCTGCTGGGCCTGCTGGCCGGTTTCTTCCCGCAGATCCTCGGCCCCTCGATCATGCGCCTGATGGACGTGATGCTGGCCCTGCCCTCGCTGCTGCTGGCCGTGGCCATCGTCGCCATCCTCGGCCCAGGCCTGATCAACACCGTGATCGCCATCGCCATCGTCTCGCTGCCGTCCTACGTACGCCTGACCCGCGCCGCAGTGATGGGCGAGCTGAACCGCGACTACGTCACCGCCGCGCGCCTGGCCGGTGCCGGCCTGCCACGGCTGATGTTCGTCACCGTGCTGCCCAACTGCATGGCGCCGCTGATCGTCCAGGCCACCCTGAGCTTCTCTTCGGCGATCCTCGACGCCGCGGCCCTGGGCTTCCTCGGCCTCGGCGTGCAGCCGCCAACCCCCGAGTGGGGCACCATGCTGGCCTCGGCCCGCGACTACATCGAACGCGCCTGGTGGGTGGTGAGCCTGCCCGGCCTGACCATTTTGCTCAGTGTGCTGGCAATCAACCTGATGGGCGACGGCCTGCGCGACGCGCTGGACCCGAAACTCAAGAACGCCGCCTGAGGAGATCGCCATGTCACTGTTGCAGATCAACAACCTGAACGTGCGCTTCGGCGACGCCAATGCCGTGCCCGTGGTGGACGGCCTCGAGCTCAGCGTGGATGCCGGCGAGATCCTCGCCATCGTCGGCGAGTCCGGCTCCGGCAAGTCCGTCACCATGATGGCCCTGATGGGCCTGATCGACGCTCCCGGGCGTATTACCGCCGACACCTTGACGTTCGACGGCATCGACATGCTCAAGCTCAGCGGCCGCCAGCGCCGCAAGGTGGTGGGCAAGGACATCGCCATGGTCTTCCAGGACCCGATGACCGCGCTCAACCCCAGCTATACCGTGGGCTACCAGATCGAGGAAGTGCTGCGCCAGCACCTCGGCCTCAAGGGCAAGGCAGCACGCCAGCGCGCCCTGGAGCTGCTGAAGAAGGTCGAGATCCCGGCCGCCGAAAGCCGCCTGGACGCCTACCCGCACCAGCTGTCCGGCGGCATGAGCCAGCGCGTGGCCATCGCCATGGCCATTGCCGGCGAGCCGAAACTGCTGATCGCCGACGAACCGACCACCGCGCTGGACGTGACCATCCAGGCGCAGATCATGGAGCTGCTGGTCAACCTGCAGAAAGAGCGCAACATGGCGCTCATCCTGATCACCCACGACCTGGCCGTGGTCGCCGAAACCGCCAAGCGCGTGTGCGTGATGTACGCAGGGCAAGCGGTCGAAGTCGGCCAAGTGCCGGAGCTGTTCGACATCCCCGCCCACCCGTACAGCGAAGCGCTGCTGGCGGCCATCCCCGAGCACAGCATCGGCGCCGAACGCCTGGCCACCCTGCCCGGCATCGTCCCCGGCCGCTATGACCGCCCGCAAGGCTGCCTGCTGTCGCCGCGCTGCCCCTATGTGCAGGAAAACTGCCGCCGGCAGCGCCCGGCCCTCGATCCCCAGGCCCATAGCCTGGTGCGTTGCTTCTATCCGCTGAACCAGGAGGTGGCGTGATGGCCGTCGTACTTTCCGCTCGTGAGCTGACCCGCCACTACGAAGTCTCCCGCGGCCTGTTCAAAGGCCATGCCCTGGTCCGCGCACTCAACGGCGTGTCGTTCGAACTGGAGGCCGGCAAGACCCTGGCCGTGGTCGGTGAATCCGGCTGCGGTAAGTCGACCCTGGCCAGAGCCCTGACCCTGATCGAGGAGCCCTCCTCCGGCTCGCTGCAGATCGCCGGCCACGAGGTCAAGGGCGCCAGCAAGGACCAGCGCAAGCAACTGCGCCGCGACGTGCAGATGGTGTTCCAGAGCCCCTACGCCTCGCTCAACCCGCGACAGAAGATCGGCGACCAGCTGGCCGAGCCACTGCTGATCAACACCTCGCTGAGCAAGACCGAGCGCCGCGAAAAAGTGCAGAAGATGATGGAGCAGGTGGGCCTGCGCCCCGAGCACTACCAGCGTTATCCGCACATGTTCTCCGGTGGCCAGCGCCAGCGCATCGCCCTGGCCCGGGCAATGATGCTGCAACCCAAGGTGCTGGTGGCAGATGAGCCGACCTCGGCACTGGACGTGTCGATCCAGGCCCAGGTGCTGAACCTGTTCATGGACTTGCAGAAGGAGTTCAACACCGCCTACGTGTTCATCTCCCACAACCTGGCGGTAGTGCGCCATGTGGCGGACCAGGTGTTGGTGATGTACCTCGGTCGGCCGGCGGAAATGGGGCCCAAGGAGGATATCTACGACAAGCCGCTGCACCCGTACACGCAGGCACTGCTGTCGGCGACTCCAGCGATCCATCCGGACCCGCTCAAGCCGAAGATCCGCATTGCCGGTGAGCTGCCCAACCCGCTGAATCCGCCGGATGGTTGCGCGTTCCACAAGCGTTGCCCACATGCCACCGAGCGCTGCGCCAAAGAAGTACCGGCGTTGCGGCAGGTGAGTACCCGGCAGGTGGCTTGCCACTATGCCGAGCAGTTCCTGTAGGTCCGGGTAGCCTTCATCGCGGGGCAAGCCCGCTCCCACGAAAGCCAGGTCGGCCTCGTGGGAGCGGGCTTGCCCCGCGATTGCTTCAATGCATGAAGAACCAGATCAGGATGATCACCGGAATTGGCACCCCAATCATCCACAGCAGTATCGAGCGCATGGCTGTTCTCCTCGTTCAGTGTTGAACAAAGGCAGTGCAGCCCCCATGCCAGCTGTATCAAAAAATTACATGCATACGAATCAAGCCCTTAGCCGCTAACCTCTCGGGAAAACCGTGCAAAATGCCGGATCCGTGGCCTTGCGCCTGGGTTTTCTGCAATGCACTATCGAGCTCATGACCGCCACTCCCCTCCTCCCCGACGGCCCTGGGCAGACCCCGCTCACCGCCGACACCGTCATGCGCTACCACCTGTGCTGGAAGCATCGCGACCTGGACGGGGTGATGGCCCTGTACCACCCAGACATCCAGTACCACGACTTCTTCCAGAACCGCGTGCTCGGCTTCGACGAGCTGCGTGACTACGTGCATGCCTGCCTGCCCCATGAAGCCGGCGAAGACATCGTCCACAGCGACCGTATCCGCGTCGACGGCTGCACGGCATTCATCCAGTATCAGGTCACGGTGCAGGGTGGCGCTGGACTGGCGGCGTTCCAGTCCAGCGAGGCGATCACGGTCAGGGACGGGCTGATCTGGCGGGTCAACGAATACGCCACGCTAGTGCGCGGCGATGCCAAGGGCAGCCCCGCCAGCATTGCGCGCCCGGCCACCAGCCGACTTGGCCTGTCGCCACGTCAGTTGGCGACCATGGCCCAGGACCTGGAGCATTACTTCCAGGCCCAACGCCCCTACCTTGACCCAGAACTGGACCTGCAGCAGGTCGCCGACGAAAGCGGCTACAGCCGTAACCAGATCTCCTACCTGCTCAACCAGGTGCTTGGCCAGAGCTTCTACCGCTACGTCAACCAGGCGCGCCTGCAGCACCTGATGAGCCGTTTGGACAACAGCTACATCGCGGCGCCGGTCGATGAGCTGGCATTCAACGCCGGTTTCAACTCGCTGTCGGCCTTCTACAAGTGCTTCCGCGAACACACCGGTCTGTCGCCCAAGGCCTACCTCAAGCAAATTTCCCTGCGTGCGCGCACGTAAGACAGCCTTCCCCGTGCTTCATTAGGATCGCCCACAGACACTCAGTGGATGTGGAGCCCGACCCGATGCAACCCCTGCGCACGATCAGCCTGTGGATGGACCAGCTCGACGAGCCGCTGTGCGCACGCCCGGCCCTGCGCCAGGACCTGGACCTCGACGTATGCATCATCGGCGCCGGGTACACCGGGCTGTGGACGGCCTACTACCTCAAGCGCCAAGCACCACAGCTGAACATCGCGGTGATCGAGGCCAACATCGCCGGCTTCGGCGCTTCCGGGCGCAATGGCGGCTGGCTGATGGGCAACCTGCTGGGCGAGGACCGCCTGCTCGGCACGCTCTCGCCGCAACAACGGCGTGAAAGCATCGACCTGCTGCACGGCATTCCCGACGAGGTCCACGACGTGCTCCTGCGCGAGGGCATCGCCTGCGACTACCGCAAGGGCGGAGTGCTCTACTGCGCCGCCCGCTACCCGGAACAGGAGCGCAGCCTGCGCGCCTGGCTGGACGACCTCTACCGCCAGGGCATGAATGAAGACGACTACCGCTGGTTGCGCCCCGAACAGCTGGATGCCCAGTTGAAGGTAAGCAACCCCTACGGCGCACTCTACTGCCCGCATGTCGCCACGATACAGCCGGCCAGGCTGGTCCGAGGCCTGGCACGGACGGTCGAGGCCATGGGCGTGCCGATCTACGAGAACACCCCGGCCATCGACTGGCAGACCGGCGAAGTGCGCACCCCGCTGGCACGCATTCGCAGCCACTGGGTGGTGCCGGCCGTCGAAGGCTACGCCGCCAGCCTGCCACCGCTCGGGCGACACCAGTTACCGGTGCAGAGCCTGCTGGTGGCCACCGAGCCACTGCCGGAGTCGACCTGGGAACAGATCGGCCTGAGCCAGGGCCAGGCCTTCAGCGAAAACAGTCGCCAGGTCACCTATGGCCAACGCAGCGCCGACAACCGCCTGGTGTTCGGTGCCCGGGGCGGCTATCGCTTCGGTGGTCGGTTGCGCGAGGACTTCACCCTGACCGCCGACGAGGTCGAGCTGCGCCGCTACCTGTTCGGCGAACTGTTCCCACAGCTCAAGCACGTGCGTATCACCCACTCCTGGGGCGGCAATCTCGGCATGGCCCGGCGTTTCCGCCCGCACATGCTCTGCGACCGCCAGCGCGGCATCGCCCTGTCCGGCGGTTATGGCGGCGAAGGTGTCGGTGCCACCAATCTGGGCGGGCGCACCCTGGCCGCGCTGATCCTCGGCCAGCACAACGAACTGACCGCCCAGCCCTGGGTCCACGACAACCGCCCGCTGTCGAGCCTGGCCAGCTGGCCGCCCGAACCGTGCCGCTGGCTGGGCTACAACGCGATCATCCAGAGTTTCGTCCACGAGGACCGGACCCTCGCCAACCCGGCCAGCGCCCCCTGGCGGCGGCGTCTGGCCAGTGGGTTGGCCGACTTCATGGAAGGCTTCATGCACTGACTTCCCCTCACCACCACACAGGATCCACCGGTCATGAGCATCACCCAGTTCAAGCACACCGACAGCGCCATCCTGGACAGCAGCACCCCGGTCGCCGTGCCCCTCGGCGAGCCGGTCGCGGTCACCTCGGTCACCTGCGTCGAGCGCAGCGACGGCGTCGAGACCGGCATCTGGGAATGCACCCCGGGGCGCTGGCGGCGGCAGATCGTGCAGCAGGAGTTCTGCCATTTCATCAAGGGCCGCTGCACCTTCACCCCCGACGGTGGCGAGCCCCTGGTCATAGAAGCCGGAGACGCACTGATGCTACCGGCCAACAGCCTCGGCACCTGGGATATCCAGGAGACCGTGCGCAAGACCTACGTCCTCATTTTCTGATCCGCTGATCGCCTGCCTTCGATAACAACAGACAAAGCAAGGTAACCCCGACATGCGCACCCTCCTTCTCGCTCCCCTGATGCTGGCCGCCAGCGTGGCCAGTGCCGCCGACTCGGTGAAGATCTATAACTGGTCGAGCTACATCGCCCCGGACACCCTGAAGCACTTCCAGCAAACCACCGGCATCGATCCCACCTACGACGTGTTCGACAGCAACGAGACCCTCGACGGCAAGCTGATGACCGGCAACTCCGGCTACGACGTGGTGTTCCCCTCCAACCACTTCATGGCCCGGCAGATCCAGGGCAAGGCCCTGAAGCAGCTGGACAAGTCGCAACTGCCCAACTGGAAGAACCTCAACCCGGTGCTGCTCAAGGCCCTGGAGGTCAACGACCCGGGCAACCAGTACGGCTTCCCGTACCTGTGGGGCAGCACCGGCATCGGCTACAACATCGACAAGGTCAAGGCGGTGCTCGGCGACAACGCGCCCATCGATTCGTGGGACCTGTTCTTCAAGCCCGAATACCTCGCCAAGCTCAAGAGCTGCGGCGTGGCGGTGCTGGACAACGGCCCCGAGCTGCTGCCGATCGCCCTGCACTACCTGGGCCTGCCCCACCACAGCCAGAACCCGGCGGACTACGACAAGGCCAAGGCGTTGCTGATGCAGGTGCGCCCGTATATCAGCTACTTCCATTCCTCGAAGTACACCGGCGACCTGGCCAATGGCGACGTGTGCCTGGTGGTGGGTTTCTCGGGCGACGTGCTGCAGGCGAAGAACCGTGCCGAGGAGGCCAAGAACGGGGTGAAGGTGGGCTACTCGATCCCGAAGGAAGGCGCGCCGATGTGGTTCGACATGGTGGCCATGCCGGCCGACGCACCTGACGAGAAGGCCGGGTATGCGTACATGAACTACCTGTTGCAGCCGGAAGTGATGGCCAACATCAGCAACTTTGTGCAGTACGCCAATGGCAACCAGCAGGCGGATGCGCTGGTGGACCCGGCGCTGAAGGGCAACACGATGATCTACCCGAGTGACGACGTGATGGGCAAGTTGTATGCCCTGGAAGCGATGCCGGCGAAGATCGACCGCATCAGGACGCGAATCTGGACCAGCATAAAAGCCGGCAACTGACATTCGTCAGTTACAAGCTTGAAGCTGCAAGCGACAAGAAAAAAGCGGGCCTTTCCGGGCCCGCCTCTTCTTGAAGCTCGCAGCTTGCAGCTGCTCTTAGTGGTGCTCGCGAGTCGCGCGGAATTTCACATCCGGCCAGCGCTCTTCCATCAGCGCCAGGTTGACCCGAGTCGGGGCCAGGTAGGTCAGGTGGCCACCGCCGTCGATGGCCAGGTTCTCCACCGCCTTGTTCTGGAATTCCTCGAGCTTCTTCTTGTCGTCGCAGCTGATCCAGCGCGCCGACCAGACGGTGATCGGCTCATAGGCGCACTCGACCTTGTACTCTTCCTTCAGGCGGCTGGCGACCACGTCGAACTGCAGCACACCGACCGCGCCGAGGATGATGTCGTTGCTGCGCTCGGGGAAGAACACCTGGGTCGCGCCCTCTTCGGCCAGCTGCTGCAGGCCCTGGCGCAGCTGCTTGGATTTCAGCGGGTCCTTCAGGCGCACGCGGCGGAACAGCTCCGGAGCGAAGTGCGGGATGCCGGTGAAGCCCAGTGCCTCGCCTTCGGTGAAGGTATCGCCGATCTGGATGGTGCCGTGGTTGTGCAGGCCGATGATGTCGCCGGCATAGGCCTCTTCCAGCTGCTCGCGCTCGGAGGAGAAGAAGGTCAGGGCATCACCGATGCGCACGTCCTTGCCAGTGCGCACATGACGCATCTTCATGCCTTTCTCGTACTTGCCCGAGCAGATACGCATGAAGGCGATACGGTCACGGTGTTTCGGGTCCATGTTCGCCTGGATCTTGAACACGAAGCCGGTGAATTTCTCTTCCACCGGTTCCACGGTGCGCTCGTGGGCGACACGGGCCAGCGGGCGCGGCGCCCAGTCGACAACCGCGTCGAGCACATGGTCGACACCGAAGTTGCCCAATGCGGTACCGAAGAACACCGGGGTCAGCTGGCCGTTGATGAACGCGTCCTGGTCGAACTCGTGGCAGGCACCCTGCACCAGCTCGAGTTGTTCGAGGAAGCGGTCGTACTCGTCACCCAGGTGGGCGCGGGCTTCATCGGAGTCGAGCTTCTCGATGATCTTCGCTTCGGTGCGCTCGTGGCCATGCCCCGGGGTGTAGACGATGATGTAGTCGCCGGCCAGGTGATACACGCCCTTGAAGTCGCGGTAGCAACCGATCGGCCAGGTGATCGGCGCGGCCTTGATCTTCAGCACCGCCTCGATTTCGTCGAGCAGTTCGATCGGGTCGCGGATGTCACGGTCGAGTTTGTTGATGAAGCTGACGATCGGCGTGTCGCGCAGGCGGCACACATCCATCAGGGCAATGGTGCGCGGCTCGACGCCTTTACCGCCGTCGAGCACCATCAGCGCCGAGTCCACCGCGGTCAGGGTGCGGTAGGTGTCTTCCGAGAAGTCTTCGTGGCCGGGGGTGTCGAGCAGGTTGATCATGTGCTCGCGGTAGGGGAACTGCATCACCGAGGTGGTGATGGAGATGCCGCGCTGTTTCTCCATTTCCATCCAGTCGGAGGTGGCGTGGCGGTCGGACTTGCGCGACTTCACGGTACCGGCGACGGCAATGGCCTTGCCCATCAGCAGGAGCTTCTCGGTGATGGTGGTCTTACCGGCGTCGGGGTGGGAAATGATTGCGAAAGTGCGGCGCTTCGCGACTTCGGCGGCCTGGTTGGTCATGGGAAATCGCCTGACTGGGGATTCAAAAAGGGGCGATATCATACCTGAAGTCGGGGCGCGGGCCAAAACCGAAGATACGAAAGGCGGCCCGAACATGGCATTCGAGGGATCACGACGGCCACGCATACATGGCCTAGCCCAGGGCCATCCAACGTCGCGACGGCAAACGCCCCGATAGCAGGTACTTCAACGCCTCCACGTAATATCCGCGCTTGATTTTCGCGTGAAATTTCCTACATGCCAGTGATTAGCACTGGCCAAATGCCGCCCCAGATGGGAACCTTTCCCTCCACGGAGACGTCCACTCCCCTGCAAGCCGCCTCGCTTCAGGGCTGGTTTCACCTGCTTCACGAGCCCGACGGGGTTCGGCTCATGGCCTGATGCCGCGCATCGGCTGCTACTCGCGAGCACACCACCCGCCGCCAGGAATGGCCGGCCGCACGGGGGTGTGATCGCCGACTATAAAAAAGGAGTCCGCCTGTGGCTGCACGCTACGGAAAAGGGCTGTTGGGATGGGCCGCCGTGCTCGTCATCCTGGCCCTGCTGATCCACTGGATCGGCATCGACACGATCGCCCGCTACCGCGACGATCTTGGGTTCTACCTGCAAGCGCATCTGGTCCTGGTGCTGGCTTCGATGGCGGCGGCGCTGGCCGTGGGCATCCCCGCCGGCATTGCCTTGAGTCGACCGCACCGGGTCGACAAGGCCGAGCGCTTCATGCAGCTGTTCAACGTTGGCAACACCATTCCTCCCCTGGCCGTCCTGGCCATTGCCCTGAGTATCCTGGGCATCGGCGCAGGTCCTGCGATCTTCGCACTGTTCCTCGCCTCCCTCCTGCCCATCGTGCGCAACACCTACGAGGGCCTGAAAAACGTCCCCGCCTCGCTCAAGGAAGCCGCCACCGGCATCGGCATGACCGCGCGCCAGCAGTTGTGGCAGGTAGAGCTGCCCAACGCCGTGCCGATCATCGTCGGCGGCGTGCGCGTGGCCCTGGCCTTGAACGTGGGCACCGCGCCCCTGGCGTTCCTGATCGGCGCCAACAGCCTGGGCAGCCTGATCTTCCCCGGCATCGCCCTGAACAACCAGCCGCAGCTGCTGCTCGGCGCCGCTTGCACGGCGCTGCTGGCCCTGGCGCTCGATGCGTTGGTGAGTTTCTCCAGCAAGCGCTGGCTGGAACGTGGCCTGGCCCAATAACAAGAGGCAAAGCATGAAGAAAACCATCGCCTTGTTCCTGGGCGCGGCCCTGCTTTGCGCAGGCGTTGCCCAGGCAGCGGAAAAACCCCAGATTCGCATCGGCGCCCGGGTGTTCACCGAACAGACCGTGCTCGCCGAAATCACCGCCCAATACCTGCGCGCCAACGGCTTCGATGTGCGGGTGACCACCGGCCTGGGCAGCAATATCGCCCGCCAGGCCCAGGAAACCGGCCAGCTCGACCTGATGTGGGAATACACCGGCGTATCGCTGGTCTCGTACAACCATATCGACGAGCGCATGCCCGACGCCGCAGCCACCTATGCGCGGGTGAAAGAACTCGACGCGAAGAAGGGCCTGGTCTGGCTGGCGCCGTCGAAGTTCAGCAACACCTACGCCCTGGGCCTGCCAAAGGCAGTCGCCGAGGCCTACCCGCAGATCAACTCGATCAGCGACCTCAACCAGGTGCTGCGCGACGAGCACGACCGCAACCACCTGGTGGCGCTGGACACCGAGTTCGCCAACCGCCCGGATGGCCTGGTCGGCCTGCGCGAGCTGTACGAGCTGCCGCTGGACCGGCGCAACATCCGCCAGATGGACGGCGGCCTGGTCTACACCGCCATGCGCAACAACCAAGTGTTCGCCGGCCTGGTCTACACCACCGACGGGCGCTTGAGCGCGTTCGACCTCAAGCTGCTGGAAGACGACAAGCACTACTTCCCCGACTACACCGCCGCCCCGGTACTGCGCCAGGCCGTGCTCGACGCCCACCCTCGCCTGGCCACCCTGCTCAAGCCGCTGGCCGAGCAACTGGACGACGAGACCATGCGCCAGCTCAACGCCAAGGTCGATGTCGAGCACCAGAGCCCGACGGTGGTGGCCGCGGCGTTCCTGCGTGAGCACCCACTCAGCGAGGTACAGCCATGAACCTGGTCGACACCTTCGCCCACCTCGACTGGGCACAGGTCCTGCAACTGACCTGGCAGCACATCATGCTGGTCGGCATCGCGGTAAGCCTGGCGATCCTCGTCGGCGTGCCGCTGGGCATCCTGATGACCCGCTTCCCGGTGTTCGCCGGCCCCCTGCAGGCCAGCGCCACGGTGCTGCTGACCATCCCCTCCATCGCCCTGTTCGGCCTGCTGCTGCCGTTCTACTCGAAATTCGGCCAGGGCCTGGGACCGCTGCCGGCGATCACCGCGGTGTTCCTTTATTCACTGCTGCCGATCCTGCGCAACACCTACCTGGCCCTGACCAACGTCGAGCCCGGTATTCGTGAAGCCGCCCGCGGCATCGGCATGACCTTCGGCCAGCGCCTGCGCATGGTCGAGCTGCCCATCGCCGTGCCGGTGATCCTCGCCGGTGTGCGCACCGCCGTGGTGATGAACATCGGCGTGATGACCATCGCCGCGACCATCGGCGCCGGCGGCCTCGGCGTGCTCATCCTCACCTCCATCAGCCGCAGCGACATGTCGATGCTGCTGGTCGGCGCGGTGCTGGTCAGCCTGCTGGCGATCATCGCCGACCTGCTCCTGCAAGCCCTGCAACGTGCCCTGACTCCAGAAGGACTGCGCTCATGATCGAACTGAAGAACCTCAGCAAGACCTTCAACGTCAACGGCAAGGACGTCAAAGCCGTCGACGCGGTTAGCCTCACCGTCAACGAAGGCGAAATCTGCGTGTTCCTCGGCCCCTCCGGCTGCGGCAAGAGCACCACGCTGAAGATGATCAACCGCCTGATTACCCCGACCTCCGGGCAAGTGTTCATCAATGGCGAGGACACCACCGGCCTGGACGAGGTGACCCTGCGCCGGCATATCGGCTACGTGATCCAGCAGATCGGCCTGTTCCCCAACATGACCATCGAGGAAAACATCACCGTGGTGCCGCGTCTGCTCGGCTGGGACAAGCAGAAATGCCACGAGCGTGCCCGCGAGCTGATGCACATGATCAAGCTCGAGCCCAAGCAGTACCTGCAGCGCTACCCGCGCGAACTGTCCGGTGGCCAGCAGCAACGCATCGGCGTGATCCGCGCCCTGGCCGCCGAGGCGCCGGTGCTGCTGATGGACGAACCGTTCGGCGCGGTCGACCCGATCAACCGCGAGATGATCCAGAACGAGTTCTTCGAGATGCAGCGGGCCCTGAACAAGACGGTGATCATGGTCAGCCATGACATCGACGAGGCCATCAAGCTGGGCGACAAGATCGCCATCTTCCGCGCTGGCAAGTTGCTGCAGCTGGATCACCCGGACACCTTGCTGGCCCATCCGGTGGACGATTTCGTCAGCAACTTCGTCGGCCAGGACAGCACCCTCAAGCGCCTGCTGCTGGTGCGCGCCGAGGATGCGGCGGACAACGCGCCGTCGCTGAGCCCGGAAACACCGGTGGGCGATGCGCTGGAGCTGTTGGACGAGCATGACCGCCGTTATGTGGTGGTGACCGATGCGCAGAATCGCGCGCTGGGCTATGTACGCCGGCGCGACATGCACCGCCAGCAGGGCACGTGCGGGGATTTCCTGCGTCCGTTCAATGCCACGGCGGCGCACGATGAGCACCTGCGCATCCTGCTGTCGCGCATGTACGAGTTCAACCGGGCGTGGTTGCCGGTGCTGGATGCCGAGCAGGTGTTCCTGGGCGAGGTGACGCAGGAGTCGATTGCGGCGTACCTGAGTTCCGGGCGCTCGCGCGGGGCGAAGACCAGCATCGTATCGCCGGCCGAGGCAGTGACCTCCTGACAGAAAGCCGGGGGCGCTTTGCGCCCCTTTTCGCCGGCAAGCCGGCTCCCACAGTAGTAGCTGCGGCCAATACCTTGTGGGAGCCGGCTTGCCGGCGAAAAGGGCTGCAAAGCAGCCCCGGCAATCTTGGATCAGAACCCTACGCTGGCCTGCACATAGAACGTGCGCGGCTCACCCACATAGATCCCCGCGTTGTTGTCGCTGGAGCGGGTGAAGTACTGCTTGTCGAACAGGTTCTTCACCCCCGCGGCCAGCTTCAGGTTCGACAGCTGCGGCCCGAACGCATAGCCACCCCGGGCATGCCAGGTGACGTAGCCCGGAATGTCGCCATACTGCCCGTCGGCACTCGGCTCGGTGATGTAGTTGCCATTGAAACTGCCGTTGGCGTTCATCCCGGTACCCGGCGCGCGCTGCTTGGATTGGGCGAAGGCGTCCAGGTTCCAGGTCCAGCGATTGACCTCGTAGCGCACACCGGCCGTGGCCACCTGGCGCGAGTAGAACGGCAGGTCGCGGCCCTTGAAGCCGGGAATCTCCCCTTCATAGGTGGCGCGGGTATAGGTGTAGCCACCATTGACCGACAGGCCTTCCAGGCGTGGGTCAAGACCGACCAGGTCGTAGCGCACCGACGCCTCGATGCCCTGGTGCTTGGTCGCCCCCAGGTTGGTCCAGCCGATATCGTTGCTGATGTACTGCAACTCGTCGTCGAAGTCGATGTAGAACGCGGTCAACTCACCGGCAAAACCGCCGTCGTCATAGCGGGTACCCACTTCGTAGGTCTTGGCTTTCTCCGGCTCCAGGCCGTTGGCCGTGTTGTTGCCGGTACCGCCCTGGCCCAGCTGGAAGTACTGCAGGCTGCCGAACGAGGTCTCGTAGTTGGCGAACAGCTTCCAGGCATCGGACATGTGGTACATCACGCTCAGCGCCGGCAGCGGTTCGTTGCTGGTGATGCTGCGGTTCTTCTCCGGCACCGGACGATAGTTGGCGTCCAGCACTGGGCGGTCGCGCCAGTCGGTGTTGATGTGCTCGAAGCGGATGCCCGGGGTGATGGTCCAGTTACCGACGTCGATCTTGTCGTCGATGTAGTAGGCGCTGGCCTCGGTGCCCCCGCTGCGGTCCTGGAACACATGGCCGTCGGAGGTCGGGGTCACGGTCGGCACGTTGTCGACCAGCGCCAGGCGGGTGGACTGCTCGCGCATCGCTTCCTTCAGGTAGCGGTAGCCGACGCTGACTTCCTGGGTGGTCGGGCCGACGAAGAAGATCCGCGACAGGCGTGGCTCGATGGCGAAGGTGTGGTAGTTGCGCGGGTACGACGACAGGGTCTTCTGATCGCGAGCGGCGATGGCGCTGCCACGGAAGCTGTCGGTGTAGTAAGTCAGCACCTCGAACTGGGTGGCGTCGTCGATCTGCCGCTGCCACTTGAACGACACATCCTTGCGCCGGCCGCTGAAGTAGTCGTAGTCGCGCACCGACTGGTACGGGTTGTGATCGTACTGGGCCTGGGTCAGGCCGCCCGGCATGTCGGCGCGGCCATCGTAGTAGTGGAAATTGAGCCAGAACTCGTCGACATCGGTCGGTGCCCAATGGGTCTTGAGCATCACGTCGTCGATATCGTTGTCGTTGTTGCTTTCGCGATAGCCATCGCCATTCACGCCGGTGTACAGCAACGCCACGCCCATGCCGTTGTCGGCGGTGCCGCCGACGAAGGCCGATTCGGTGTGTTTCCAGCCGCCATCGCGCGAAGTCTCGAGGGTGGTGGACAGCTCGCCGCTGGCCTTCTCGGGGATCGCCCGGGTGACGAAGTTGATCACCCCACCGACGTTCTGCGGGCCATAGCGCACCGAGCCTGCACCGCGGACCACGTCGATGCTGTCGAGGTTGCCCGACGAGATCGGCGCCATCGACAGCTGTGGCTGGCCGTAGGGGGCGAATGCCGCCGGAATGCCATCGATCAGCACGGTCGAACGCGGCGACAGGCGCGACGTCAGGCCACGCACGCCGACGTTCAGCGACAGGTCGCTGCCACCGGTGCCGTTGGAATCCTGCACCTGCACGCCCGGGATACCGCGCAGTGCGTCACGCACGTTCATCGTGCCCTTCTCCACCATCGCTTCGCGGCGCACCACGGTGCGCGCGCCTGGATGGTTCTGCACCACGCTTTGCTGGGCGTCGCCCAACCAATCACCGACCACTTTCACATCGGTGGGCGCCAGCTCCAGGCTACCGGTAGTCAGGGTGCCAGCGGCCTGGACCGGCTTGACCACCACGGTGTCCGCGGACTGCTCGAAGGTCAGCCCGCTGCCTTGCAGCAGTTGCTGCAGGGCCTGCTCCGGCGCCAGGTTGCCGGACACCGCCGGGGCCTGCTTGCCATCCACCAGCTCGGGGCTGAAGAACAGTTGCAGATTGGTCTGCTGGCCCAGCTGCTTGAGCGCGCCCGCCAATGGCTGGGCCTGGATCTGGATGCTGTCGGCGTAGCTGTTGCCGGCGGCGGCGCTGACCGCCAGGGCCAGCGCCAGGCGGCGCAGCTGGAGAAGGGGATTATTGTTGTTCACGTCTTCGATGGGTCCTGAGAGTCGGGATAAACGCCAACCGCATGCAAATGGAAATGCTTGGCAGTTGCAGCTGGCGGGGAAGACGAACGAACGGAAAAAAACCTGAATCTATTTCAGAACAATTTCGCTGGAGCCGTCCGCAAGGGTCTTCACCCGCACCGGCAGGATGCTCGGCAAGGCCCGCAACAGGGCATCCGGATCGTCGCTACTGAAGGTGCTCGACAGGCGCAGCGCGGCGGCCTTGCCGGCCACATGCAGCGGCTGGGCGCGGTAGCGCGAGACCTCCGCCACCACTTCGCTCAGCGGGGCATTGTCGAACACCAGCTTGCCCTGGCGCCAGGCGGTCACGGCGTTGGCATCGATGGCATAGGGCGCGGCGACCTTGCCCTGCGCATCGATATGCGAACCCTGGCCGGCAGTGAGCAGCGCCAGCGACTCGGCCGCGCCCTGTACCTTCACCGAACCCTGCTCCACCGCCACGCGAGTGCTTCCCGGATCCTGTCGCACATCGAAGCGGGTGCCGGTAACGGTGACATCGCCCTGGGCAGTGCTCACCACAAATGGCCGGCCACTGTCATGGGCGACGATGAACATCGCCTCGCCCGCGCCCAGGCGCACATGGCGCTGCCCCGAAGAGAACATCACCTGCACCTGGGTGGCACTGTTGAGCTCCAACCGTGAACCGTCCGGCAACTCGACCTGACGCCGCTCGCCCAGGGCCGTGCTCAAGGTGTCCTGATGGTTGAGCTGCTGATACTGCCAACCTGTCCAGCCCAGCCCCAGCGCGACCACCGCCACCCCGGCCGCCAATGCCTGGCGCAACAGGCGTCGGCGCGGCAACTGACGTACCGGCTCGGGCTGGCACAGCGCTTCGAGGCGTTGCCGGGGGATGAAGTCGGCGGCACACCACAGCTGCGCCAGGCGCTCATACTCTTGCCGGTGCCGCGGGTGCTGCGCCAGCCACGCCTGCAACGCCGCCTGCACGGTATTGTCGTGCGGCGCGTCCTGGGCCCGGGCGAACCAGCTGGCCGCCTGCTCGCCCACGGGATCGGGCGCGTGCTGTTTCATCGAAGGGGTCTCCTGACTCATCTGGCCGACACATCCAGGTGCTCACGCAGATGTCGGAGCGTGCGGATCATATACTTTTCGACCATGTTCTTGGTCAAACCCATGCGCTCGGCGATCTCGGCCTGGGTCAGGCCTTCGAGCTTCTGCCAGATGAACACCCTGCGGCAGTTGAGCGGCAGCTCGGCCAGCGCCCGCTCGACGCTGTCGGCCAGTTCCAGGGCATGTACATACGCTTCCGGATCGTCCCCTGCGGCCATGTCCCCTGCGAAGGCCTCAAGCTCCAGGGCCTGGCGTCGGTCCTCGCGGCGAAAGCCGTCGACGGCGATGTTGCGGGCGGTCTGGTGCAAGTAGGCGCGTGGTTGTTCGACCTGCTCGCGCGGATTTTCCAGCACCCGTACAAAGGCATCGTGGGCGAGATCCTCGGCCTGCTGTCGACTGCGCAGCTTGCGCGTCCAGGTGCCGATCAGCTCTTGGTAATGGTCGAGGAAGCCTTTGGGTCCGGACACGGTCGGGGTCGTCAGGGAGGCAGATGAGGTCGCGAATAGTAATGTTTCTCATCAAGGACGGCAATCGGCATATCTCTTCCACGACCAATGGCCACGACGGGCTCTGCGTAACAAAAAATTTATGGCCAATTTCGCGGTAAAAACCGGGCTGAGCATGTGGCCATAAATTTGAACACTCAGTGTTCTTTCGACGCCCCTTCTCCTTGTCCGACAAATGGTCGCCAGCGGGTACTTCCGTACTTTCGCAGCGAAACCCAAGCCATCATGCAAAGAATGGAGCTGTCAGCCGATCGCGGCCAGATCGCCACCTATTCCACAATTTTTTACGCTGATGGCCTTTTCAGGAACCTACCGAGCGCACATCAGTCGGTTATCACGGCGGCAGCTCCGCGACAGGCGACGAGCACCCCGGGATTGCCTGTTGATATTGCCGTTTTCACGTCCTAAAGTGCGCGCCGAACGTCCATGCTGGAAACGATCCATCCGGCTCAAGTACTGACGACGAGACAGCAAGGTCACCCGCTTTATCCAAGCACGGCTGACCTTTTTGCTTTCGGCGACATGCCTTGGGAAGTAGGCGAACCAAAGTGGGGATACGGAGGACGTTCAGTTGCTGCCACTTATCTTTTCAGTTTGCCCATGGAGCCCCTGAGCATGTCGATCCAGGTCGAAGACTACTTTGCGCGTGACACCTTCCAGAAAATGAAGGCGTTCGCCGACAAGCAGGAAACCCCGTTCGTTCTCATCGATACCCAGATGATCAGCCAGGCCTATGACGACCTGCGCGCCGGGTTCGAATTCGCCAAGGTCTACTACGCGGTCAAGGCCAACCCTGCGGTCGAGATCATCGACCTGCTGAAGGAAAAGGGCTCGAGCTTCGACATCGCCTCGATCTATGAACTGGACAAGGTGCTCGGCCGCGGCGTCAGTGCCGACCGTATCAGCTACGGCAACACCATCAAGAAGTCCAAGGACATCCGCTACTTCTACGAGAAAGGCGTGCGCCTGTACGCCACCGACTCCGAGGCCGACCTGCGCAACATCGCCAAAGCCGCGCCGGGGTCGAAAGTCTATGTGCGCATTCTCACCGAAGGCTCCACCACCGCCGACTGGCCACTGTCGCGCAAGTTCGGCTGCCAGACCGACATGGCCATGGACCTGCTGATCCTCGCCCGCGACCTGGGCCTGGTGCCTTACGGCATCTCCTTCCACGTCGGCTCGCAACAGCGCGACATCAGCGTGTGGGACGCGGCCATCGCCAAGGTCAAGGTGATCTTCGAGCGCCTCAAGGAAGAAGACGGCATCGAGCTGAAGCTGATCAACATGGGCGGCGGCTTCCCGGCCAACTACATCACCCGCACCAACAGCCTCGAGACCTACGCCGAAGAAATCATCCGCTTCCTCAAGGAAGACTTCGGCGACGACCTGCCGGAAATCATCCTCGAGCCTGGCCGTTCGCTGATCGCCAACGCCGGCATCCTGGTCAGTGAAGTGGTGCTGGTGGCGCGCAAGTCGCGCACTGCCGTCGAGCGCTGGATCTACACCGACGTAGGCAAGTTCTCCGGCCTGATCGAAACCATGGACGAGGCGATCAAGTTCCCGATCTGGACCGAGAAGAAAGGCGAGGCCGAGGAAGTGGTGATCGCCGGCCCGACCTGCGACAGCGCCGACATCATGTACGAGAACTACAAGTACGGCCTGCCGCTGAATCTGGCCATCGGCGACCGCCTGTACTGGCTGTCCACCGGCGCCTACACCACCAGCTACAGCGCGGTGGAATTCAACGGCTTCCCGCCGCTGAAGGCTTACTACCTGTAACTCGAGGCGTCACTTGGGGCTGCTACGCAGCCCATCGCCGGCAAGCCGGCTCCCACAGGGATCGCGCAGTTCTATGACTTGCGCTGAACCTGTGGGAGCCGGCTTGCCGGCGATGGGCCGCAAGGCGGCCCCTACTCGCTCGTGGCAGCGGTCTCGCGCAGAGGCCCGCACGATCAGGCTCAGTCTTCCCGCCGTTCGATCTCTTCGGCATAACGCGCCGCAAAAGCCATCAACGCCGGCCCCGCCCCCTGCAACGTCACCAGCGCACTGCGCAGAAAATTCAGGTTGCCCTCGACCCTGGCCCGGTCCAGCCAAGGCCCGGCCTCGGCTATCTGCCCCCGCTCGACCAGCACCAGCGCCAGGCTGAACATCCCACGGAAATCCCCCGCCTCGGCCGAACGCCGGTACCAGCGCATGGCCCGCACCGGGCTCGCGGCGGTGGCAATGCCCTGCTCCAGATACCGCCCATACAGGTTCATCGACTTGGCATGTCCCAACTGCGCGGCTTTCTCGTAGCACATCAACGCCTGGGACTGGTTAGCCGCCACCCCACGACCGGTGGCCAGCAGATTGGCCAGGTTGTACATCCCCCAGTCCAGTCCGGCGTCGGCCGCCCGGGCATAGTGAATGGCCGCCTGGGCGAGATCCACCTCGCCACCCCAGCCGTGCTCGAGGCAACGGCCAAGCATGTTATGGGCCATGGCGCTGCCACCCTGGGCGGCAATGGCGAACCAACGGCGGGCCACGTTGGCATCCTCTTCAATACCGCGCCCATCGAGCAGGATCTGCCCGAGCAACAGCTGCGCCTCGACCGCCCCCTGCCCCGCCGCCGTGAGGATCGCCTGCGCGGCCTGCCCCGGGCTGTGCTCGAGCATCGCCTTCAACCCGGCCACATCCACCACTTCCTCACGACGCAATTGATAAGACACGGCTCAGACCTCGGCCCAGCGGCGCAGCAGGTTGTGGTAGGTGCCCGTCAGCTGCAGCAGCGACGGGTGCTCCGGCACATCGGCGCCGAGCTGGCGGATGGCATTGTCCATCTCGAACAGCAAGGTGCGTTGGCTGTCCTCGCGCACCAGGCTCTGGGTCCAGAAGAACGCCGCATAGCGCGCCCCACGGGTGACCGGGTTGACCTTGTGCAGGCTGGTGCCGGGGTACAGCACCAGGTCGCCGGCGGCCAGCTTGACCTGGCGCACGCCGTAGGTGTCCTGGATCACCAGTTCACCGCCGTCGTAGCTGCCCGGGTCGCTGAGAAACAGCGTCGAGGACAGGTCGGTACGCACGCGCTCCGGACTCCCCTTGGGCTGGCGCAGGGCATTGTCGATATGGAAATCGAAACTGCCGCCCTCGCGATAGCAGTTGATCAGCGGCGGGAACACCTTGTGCGGCAGCGCCGCCGACATGAACAACGGGTTGCGCCACAGCCGCTCGATCAACGCACTACCGATTTCCTTGGCCAGCGCATGGCCCTCGGGCAACTGCAGGTTGTGCTTGGCCTTGGCCGACTGGTATCCCGCGGTGATCTTGCCGTCGGCCCAGTCGGCCTGCTCCAGGGCCTCGCGAATGCGCAGGATTTCGTCGGCCTCGAACAGGCCTGGGATGTGAAGCAGCATGGCGACGGCACCGAGAGCGAAAGGAGCGCCAATGATATTGATTACCTTTTACCTACCACAAGCCCCTTTCTCCAGAGCGCGACGGATGAGACCGTAAAAACCGTAAGGCAAAATTGTAAAGAATGTAAATTCCTGGCGAATGGTAACGCTTCTCAATTGTTCCTTACATTCGCTTACATTAACATCCGCGGCCTTCATACCTTGGGGAAGGTCTACAACAATGCGTCACGTGCCATCTGCTGTGAGTTCACCACGTCTGCTCGCCTCCGCCATCGGCATGGCGATCACCGCCACCTCGGCCTATGCCGCCGACCCGGCCGCCAGCAACGCCATCACCCTCGATGCCACCAGCGTCAATGGCAAGGCCGAACAGGCGAGCACCGAGTACAAGGTCGACAAGGCCTCGTCGCAGAAGTACACCGCGCCATTGGTGGACACACCGCGCTCGATCACGGTGATCCCCCAGCAGGTGATCAAGGACACCAACGCCATGTCCCTGCAGGACGCCCTGCGCACTGTGCCCGGGATCACCTTCGGTGCCGGCGAAGGCGGCAACCCGCAGGGCGACCGTCCCTTCATCCGCGGCTTCGACGCCCAGGGCGACACCTACCTGGACGGCGTGCGTGACACCGGCGCGCAGACCCGCGAAATCTTCGCCATCGAGTCTGTCGAAGTGGCCAAGGGGCCGAACTCGGCCATTGGTGGCCGTGGCGCCGCTGGCGGCACCATCAACCTGGTGAGCAAGCGCGCGCACCTGGGCAACTCGCTGGACGGCGCCTGGACCTGGGGCAGCGACCAGACCCAGCGTTATACCTTCGACGGCAACTACCAGTTCAGCGACAGCGTCGCCGGGCGCCTGAACCTGATGACCCACGAAAGCAACGTCGCCGGCCGCGACAAGGTCAACTACGACCGCTGGGGCATCGCCCCGTCGCTGGCGTTCGGCCTGGGCACGCCGACCCGCGTCAACCTCGACTACTACCACCTGGAAAGCGACGACCTGCCGGACTCCGGCATTCCCTACAGCGTTCCACGGGCAGGCAGCAACGCACGCACCTCTGCCCATCCGGACAAACCGGTGGACGGCGGCGACAGCGACAACTTCTACGGCCTGACCGGCCGCGACTTCCGCAAGACCCGTGTCGATATCGCGACCTTCGCCATCGAGCACGACCTGTCCGACACGCTGACCATCAAGAACACCCTGCGCCACGGCAACAGCATGCAGGACTACGTGCTGACCCAGCCCGACGACAGTGCCGGCAACGTCAACAACAACGGCGTCTGGCGTCGTGCCAACACCCGTGTAGGCAACACCGCCACCACCACCAACCAGACCGACCTGTTCGGCGAGTTCTACCTCGGCGGCCTGAAGAACAGCTTCTCCACCGGCGTCGAGTTCACCAAGGAAGAGTCCGACCGCCAGAGCTACACCGTTACCCCCAACAGCAAGCTCACCTGCACCGGGCCGGGCAGCGGCGGCAGCTGCACCTCGCTGGACAACCCGAACCCGGACGATGCCTGGGTCGGCACCGTCGCGCGCAACTACGCCGGCACCAAGACCAGCAGCAAGACCCGCGCACTCTACGTGTTCGACACCCTGGAGCTGACCCCGCAGTGGCTGCTGAACATGGGCTTGCGCTATGACCACTTCGACACCGACTACCGTGGCTACAATGCCAACGGCAGTACCGCGGTGAGCGCCAAGGGCGTACCCGCCAAGGGCCAGGACACCAGCGAATTCATCACCGGCCAGCTGGGCCTGGTGTGGAAGCCAGCGGACAACGGCAGCATCTATGTGTCCTACGCCACGTCGGCCACACCGCCTGGCGCCATGCTCGGCGAAGGTACCGAAGGCAACCCGCTGGGCAATGCCACCGACCGCTCCGGCAACCTGCTGGGCAGTGACATGGAGCCGGAAGAAACCACCAACTACGAGCTCGGCACCAAGTGGGACCTGCTCGACCAACGCCTGTCCTTGGCAGCGGCGCTGTTCCGCACCGAGAAGGAAAACGCGCGGGTCCAGGTCAACACCAACACCTACGAGAACGTCGGCGAAACCCGTGTGCAAGGCATCGAGCTGTCGGCCAGCGGCAAGCTGACCGACAAGTGGCAGGTATTCGCCGGCTACACCTACATGCAGGCCCGCCAGATCGACGGTGGCCCGCTGGGCAAGGCGAACGACGGCAACCAGTTGCCCAACACGCCGAACAACAGCGCCAGCCTGTGGACTACCTACCAGCTGACGCCGAAGTTGACCGTCGGTGGCGGCGCCTTCTATGTCGACGACGTCTACGGCAGCGTGGCCAACACCACCATGGTCGACAGCTACGTGCGCTACGACGCCATGGCGGCCTACAAGCTGACCAAGAACATCGACCTGCAGTTGAACGTGCAGAACCTCACCAACGAGGTCTACTACGACAAGGCCTACTCCACCCACTTCGCCAACCAGGCAGCGGGACGCACGGCATTGCTGACCACCAGCGTCCACTTCTAAAAGCCGCACCCCAGGCCCCGTTCAATCGATTGAACGGGGCTTTTGCGTATCAAGGCATAATGCACGCCGCGCAGTTGCTGGCGGCAAGACAAGGTGATCGATGTGGTGAAGAAGACGCTGTTCCAATTGCACTGGTTCTTTGGCATCACCGCCGGCCTGGTGCTGGCGCTGATGGGCATCACCGGCGCGATCTGGTCATTCCAGGAAGAACTGCTGCGCGCGTTCAACGCCGAGGTGCTCAAGGTCGAGGTACGCCAGGAAGGCGTGCTGCCGCCGGCCGAGCTGGTGCGTCGGGTCGAGGCCGCGCAAGGCGACCAGGTCTCCATGCTCTGGGTCGATACCCGCGAGGGCAACGCGGCGCGGATCTTCTTCACCCCGGCGCCCGGTGAGCGCCGTGGTGCGCTACGCTACGCCGACCCGTACACCGGCGAGCTCAAGGGTGAAGTTACAGGCCTGGGCTTCTTCAACCTCATGCTCAACCTGCACCGCTTCCTGGCCATGGGCGACACCGGCCGGCAGATCACCGGCGCCTGCACCCTGATGCTGATCTTCTTCTGCCTCTCCGGGCTGTATTTGCGCTGGCCGCGCAAGGCCCTGAACTGGCGGACCTGGCTGACGCTGGACTGGGCGAAAAAAGGCCGCGCCTTCAACTGGGACCTGCACGCGGTGTTCGGCACCTGGTGCCTGCTGTTCTACCTGTTGTTCGCCCTGACCGGGCTGTTCTGGTCCTACGAGTGGTACCGCGAGGGCCTCAACCGACTGCTGGCCGACCAGCCCGCGGCGGGCGAGCAGAAACGCGGCGAGGGCCGTGGCGGTCGTCATGGCCCGCCCAAAGTGGACAAGAACGCCCCGCCACGGGTGGTGGACTATGACGCCATCTGGACCAACCTCAAGGCAGCCGCAGGCCCGGACCTGGCTACCTACAACCTGCGCCTGCCACCGGCCGGCGGCCAGCCCGCGACGCTGTTCTACCTGCTGCGGGGCGCCGAGCACGAGCGGGCCTTCAACACCCTCACCCTCGACCCGGCCAGCGGCCAGGTCAAGCGTCACGAACGCTATGCCGACAAGTCGTTCAAGGCGCAACTGCTGCAAAGCGTCTATGCCCTGCACGTCGGCGAGTACTTCGGCCTGCCCGGTCGCATCATCGTTACCCTCGCCAGCCTGACCATGCCGCTGTTCTTCGTCACCGGCTGGTTGCTGTACCTCGACCGCCGCCGCAAGAAACGCCAGGTACGCGCCGCCCGTGGCGCGGTGGGCGATCAGGGCAACGCCCGCGACAGCTGGCTGATCGGTTTCGCCAGCCAGAGCGGTTTCGCCGAGCAACTGGCCTGGCAGAGCGCCGGCCAGCTGCAGGCTGCCGGCTTGCCGGTGCAGGTCCGTCCGCTGGCCGAGCTGGGCGAAGCCCAATTACGCAATGCCCACCGCGCACTGTTCGTGGTCAGCACCTTCGGCGACGGCGAAGCCCCGGACAGCGCCCGCGGCTTCGAACGCAAGGTGCTCGGCCAGCCGTGGGCGCTGGAGCACCTGGACTACGCCCTGCTGGCCCTGGGTGACCGCCAGTACCCGCACTTCTGCGGCTTCGCCCGCCGCCTCCAGGCCTGGCTCGGCGAGCGCGGCGCCACCTGCGCCTTCAGCCCGGTGGAAGTGGACAATACCGACCCCGCCGCGCTTGCGCTGTGGCAACAGGAACTGACGCAACTGACCGGCGCTCGTCCGGTAGCCGCCTGGCAACCACCGAGCTTCGGCAACTGGCATCTGCTGCGCCGTGAACTGCTCAATCCGGGCAGCCAGGGCGCGCCGGTCTACCTGCTGGGCCTGCAGGCGCAAACGCCCGCAACCTGGGAAGCCGGCGACCTGATCGAGATCCTGCCGCGCAATGGCCTGCCCCGTGTCGATGCCTTCCTGGCAGGCCTGGGCCTCGACCCTCGTTGCCCGGTGCTGCTCGACGGCCTGCAGGAAAACCTGGCGCAGGCCCTGGCCAGCCGCCAGTTGCCGGTCAGCCGCGAACATTTGGTCGGCCTGCATGCCCAGGCGCTGGTCGATGCCCTGATCCCGCTGGCCGCCCGCGAGTACTCGATTGCATCGATCGCCAGCGACGGCGTACTGGAGCTGATCGTGCGCCAGGAGCGCCACGCCGATGGCAGCCTGGGCCTGGGTTCCGGCTGGCTGACCGAGTATCTCCCACTCGATGGCAGCGTCAGCGCACGCCTGCGTCGCAACAGCGGTTTCCACCTGCCCGGCGGATCGGTCCCTCTGGTTCTGATCGGTAACGGAACCGGCCTGGCTGGCCTGCGCAGCCTGCTCAAGGCGCGCATCGCGGCGGGCGAGCAGCGCAACTGGCTGCTGTTCGGTGAGCGAAACCAGGCGCACGACCTGCTGTGCGGTGAGGAACTGCAAGGCTGGGTGGCAAGCGGCGACCTGCAACGGCTGGACCTGGCTTTCTCACGGGACCAGGCGGAGAAGATCTATGTGCAGGACGTGCTGTTGCAGCAGGCCGCCGAGTTCAAGCGCTGGGTCGATGAAGGAGCTTGCGTGTATGTCTGCGGCAGTTTGCACGGCATGGCTGCCGGCGTTGATGCGGCGCTGCAGGGACTCTTGGGTGAAGCGGCAGTGCAGCAACTGATCGAGGATGGGCGCTATCGGCGGGATGTGTACTGATCAGACAGTCAGGTCAGCAATGCCGGCCTCATCGCCGGCAAGCCGGCTCCCACCCTGACCGCGCCGCCCTCAAGCCAAGCGCCGTCCGTGTGGGAGCGTTGCCAGCGATTGGCCCTCAATGCAGTTCGAAGGTATCGGCATCCATATTGGCCGGGAACCGCGCCCGATACGCCGCCAGCTCCGCCGCCCGCAGCACCACGGTGAACACCCCGTCGGCCTCGCCCGCGCTGAGCAGGCTCTCACCCTGGAAGTCCAGCACCTGGCTGTCGCCGGAGTAGGCGAAACCCTTGCCATCGGTGCCGACCCGGTTCACTGCCGCCACGAAGCACAGGTTCTCGATGCCCCGTGCCGGCAGCAGCCGGTTCCAATGGGTGCGCCGCGCCGCAGGCCAATTCGCCGTATACAACAGCAGGTCGGTGTCTTGGGCATCGCGGCTCCACACCGGGAAACGCAGGTCGTAGCAAATCAGCGGGCGAATCCGCCAGCCCTTGAGCTCGAACTGAACCTGGCGCTCGCCTGGGGTGTAGTGCTTGTGCTCGCCGGCCATGCGAAACAGGTGGCGCTTGTCGTAATGCAGGATCTCGCCATCGGGCCGCGCCCACAGCAGCCGGTTGCGATGGCTGCCGTCGGCGGCCTGGATGATCACGCTGCCGGTGATCACGGCGTTGGCTTTCTTCGCCTGGGCCTTGAGCCATTTGTAGGTCGGGCCGTTTTCCGGCTCGGCCAGGCTTTCGGACTCCATCGAAAACCCGGTGGTGAACATTTCCGGCAGGACCACCAGGTCCACCTCGCCGGCCTGGGTGATCAGCTCCTCGAAGTGCGCGTAGTTCGCCTCGCGGTCGTGCCAGGCCAGGGTGGTCTGCACCAGGGCGATTTTCAGGTTCGGCAGTTGGCTCAGATCGCGCATAGTCTCTCCGCTGCCTGGCGCAGCGTCTCCTCGCGTTTGGCAAAGCACAGGCGTACCAGGCGTTGCTCGGGGATGGGTTGCTGGTAGAACACCGACACCGGGATGCTGGCCACGCCATGCTCACGGGTCAGCCACAGGGCCATGTCGACATCGTTCAGGTCGGGGCGAATCTGCGAATAGTCCACCAGTTGGAAATAGGTGCCCGGGGTGCGGGTGAAGGTGAAACGCGAGGCCTGCAGCAGGTCGCAGAACAGGTCACGCTTGGCCTGGTAGAAGGCCGGCAGTTCGTCGATGTGCTCAGGGTGTTCGGCCATGAAGTCGGCCAGGGCGCACTGCAAGGGCGTGACGCCGCAGAAGTTGACGTACTGATGCACCTTGCGCAATTCGGCGCTGAGGGCCGGTGGCGCGACCACGTAGCCGGTTTTCCAGCCGGTGACGTGATAGGTCTTGCCGAACGAGCTGATGACGAAGGCTTTGCTGTACAGCTGCGCGTGGGCCAGCACGCTGGCGTGGCGTACGCCGTCGTAGATCAGGTGCTCGTAGACTTCGTCGCTGACCAGGTAGATATCGCGGTTACCGATCAACGCGGCCAGCTGGTCCAGGTCGTCGCGGCTGATCAAGGCGCCGCTGGGGTTGTGTGGCGAATTGAGGATGACCATGCGCGTGCGCAGGCTCAGGGCGTCGCTGAACCTCTGCCAGTCGATGCTGAAACTGCCGTCGCGCAGCGGCACATGCACACAGCGGCCACCGGCCAGCTCCACCGATGGCTCGTAGCTGTCGTAGCTGGGGTCGAAGACGATCACCTCGTCACCGGGGTGGATCACCGCCTGGATCGCGCAGAAGATCGCCTCGGTGGCGCCCGGGGTGATGGTCACTTCCTGGTCGGCATCCACTGCCACGCCATACAACCGGGCGATCTTGGCTGCAACCTGCTGGCGCAGGGCTGGCAGGCCGGTCATCGGCGAATACTGGTTATGCCCGGCGGCCACATGGCGGCCAACGGCATCGAGCAGGGCCTGGGGGCCGTTGAAGTCAGGGAAGCCCTGGGACAGGTTGAGCGCACCGGTCTGCATGGCCAGTTGCGACATGGTGGTAAAGATGGTCGTGCCGACGTTCGGCAGTTTGCTGCGGATCATGGAGCCCTCTTTCCTGGGGTTTGTCCGGCACGGGGGTGGATCCGAGCATAGCGGAACGAGCGGTCAGGAAAAAGGTTGAAACAATAGGGGGATTGCGGTGGATCAAAGGGCCCTATCGCCGGTCAGCCGGCTCCCACAGGTATGTGGCTTGCGCATACGCTGTGGGAGCCGGCTGGCCGGCGATGAAGCCAGCACGGAATCAGCGCTTGTCGCGGCGCTTCTTCTCGGCCTTCTTGTGGTGCGACATCAGGCGGCGCTTCTTGTTGACCTGGCGATCGGTGAGGGTGTTCTTCTTGCCCTCGAACGGGTTGTCACCCCCCTTGTACTCGATGCGGATCGGCGTGCCGACCAACTTGAGCACCCGGCGGTAAGTATTCTCCAGGTAGCGCGAGTAGGAGTTGGGGATCTTGTCGGTCTGGTTGCCGTGGATCACGATCAGCGGCGGGTTGGCGCCACCAAGGTGGGCATAGCGCAGCTTGATGCGACGACCGTTGACCAACGGCGGTTGATGCACGGTGATGGCATCTTCGAGGATCTGCGTCAGGCGGCTGGTCGGCCAGCGGGTGACCGCCGACTTGAACGCGGCCTGCACCGACTTGTACAGGTGACCCACGCCGGTGCCGTGCAGCGCGGAGATGAAGTGGATGTCGGCGAAGTCGACGAAGAACAGCCGGCGCTCCAGCTCGGTCTTCACATAATCGCGCTCGCCCGGCTCCATGCCGTCCCACTTGTTCAGGGCGATGACCACGGCGCGACCGGCGTCGAGGGCGAAGCCCAGCAGGTTGAGGTCATGGTCGACCACGCCTTCGCGGGCGTCCATGACGAAGATCACCACGTTGGCGTCCTTGATCGCCTGCAGCGTCTTGACCACCGAGAACTTCTCGACTTCCTCGTGGATCTTGCCGCGCTTGCGCACGCCCGCGGTGTCGATGAAGGTGTACTTCTCGCCATCACGCTCGAACGGGATATAGATACTGTCACGGGTGGTACCCGGCTGGTCGTACACCACCACGCGCTCTTCGCCGAGCATGCGGTTGACCAGAGTCGACTTGCCCACGTTCGGGCGACCGATGATGGCAATCTTGATGCCATCTTTTTCGCTCGGGCCGGGAATACGGGTCGCTTCCTCGCCTTCGGCGACATCCTCGTCGAGCGCTTCTTCCTCGGGATCACGAGGAATATGGCCGAGCAACGACTCCATCAAGGCGTTGATGCCGCGGCCCTGGGAACCGGCAACCGGAATCGCGTTACCCATGCCCAACGGCGAGAACTCAGCGCGTGCGATATCGGGGTCGATGTTGTCGATCTTGTTGGCGACCAGGATCGCTTCTTTGTTCCGCTTGCGCAGGTGATCGGCAATCATCTGGTCGGCGGCGGTCATGCCGGCACGGGCGTCGACCAGGAACAATACGTAGTCGGCTTCCTCGATGGCCATCAGCGACTGCTCGGCCATCTTCTCGTCCATGCCCACCTCGTCACCGGTGATACCGCCGGTGTCGATCAGGATGTAGGAACGACCCTGCCAGCTGGCATCACCGTACTGGCGGTCACGGGTCAGGCCCGACAGGTCGCCGACGATGGCATCGCGGGTCTTGGTCAGGCGGTTGAACATGGTGGATTTGCCGACGTTGGGGCGGCCCACCAGGGCGATTACGGGAACCATGCGGCTCTCCACTCTTGAATTCTTGAAAATGCAAAGGCCGCTGCAAGGCAGCGGCCGGAGTTCGGGCGGCGTTTCCTACGCCGCAACCTGAGCCCGCGAACGGGCCCAAGCATAGCTTCAGCGGATGGTCAGTGCCTCGAGCTTGCCGCTGTTGCCGAAGACGTAGATGGTGTCGCCGACCACAAGTGGGCGGGCGCGCAGGCCATCGCTGTCGATACGCTCACGGCCGACGAAGCGGCCATCGACCTGGCTGAGCAGGTGCAGGTAACCCTCGAAGTCACCGACCGCCACATAGCTGGAGAACACTTCCGGCGCCGACAGCTGACGGCGGGCCATGGAGTCGTTGCTCCACAGCGAGCTGGAAGAACGCTCGTCGACGCTCTGTACGGTGCCCGACGCCTCGCTGACATAGACGTTGCCGAAGCCCTGGGCGACACCCACGTAGCTGGAGGCATCGCGCTGCCACAGCACGCGGCCGCTTTCCAGGTCCAGGCCGGCGACGCGGCCCTGGTAGGTGCTGACGTACAGGGTGCCACCGGACAGCAGCAGGCCGCCGTCGATGTCCACCACGCGGTCCAGCTCGGAACGGCCCTGTGGAACGGCCACGCGGCTTTCCCACACTGGCACGCCGTTGCTGATGTCGACCGCCACCACCTTGCCGGTGGACAGGCCGGCAACGGCCAGGCGGTTTGTCACCACCGGCGCACCGGTACCACGCAGGGTCAGCACGGCCGGGCTGTTCTCGTAGATCCAGCGACGGTCGCCGGTGGCGGCGTCGAAGCCGACCAGGCGGTCGTCCTGGGTCTGCACCACCACCACGTCGCCATTGTTGGCGGGCGGTGCCAGCACTTCGCTGGAGACGCGGGAGCGCCAGCGCTCCTCGCCAGTGCTGGAGTCCAGGGCAATGACCTCGCCCTTCAGAGTCCCCAGCATGACCAGGCCATAACCCACGCCCACGGCACCGGAAACCGGCAGCTCGAGGTCCTTCTTCCACACCACGTCACCGGTGATGCGGTTCAACGCGAAGACCTCGCCGTTGACGTCGGAAGCGTAGATGCGGTCGTTCTCGATAGCCGGCACCAGGGTGTTGTAGGTCTCACCCTGGCCGTCACCGATCGAACGGCTCCACTGCTTCTTCAGTACCACTTCCTCGGTGAACTTGGTCAGCTCGGCCGGGGGCAGTTCCTTCTTGCTGTTGCTGCTGCAACCCGCCGCCAGGACGGCGAGGGTGAGCACTGCTGCTTGTTTCCAACCCTTCACTTCAGGCGTCCCCTTTGGCCAGGTCATCCAGCTTCAGTTGCAGGCCACCGATCGCGGCGTCGTCGGACAGCGCGGCCTTGGCTTTTTCGTAGGCGCCGTGCGCGTCGTCGGCGCGGCCCAGCTGCACCAGCAGGTCGCCCTTGAGTTCTTCACGGCTGGCCAGGAAGGCCTTGTCGGTGTCGCCGTCGAGCAGCTTGAGGGCGTCCTCGGCCTTGTCCTGGGCCGCGAGCACGCGGGCCAGGCGCTGGCGCGAAATCTCGCTCAGGGTGGCGTCGGCCGGCTTGTCCATCACGCTTTTGAGTTCGCTCGCCGCGTCGTCCAGCTTGCCGCTCTCGACCGCCACCTTGGCGACGAACAGGCTGCCGTACTGGGCGTAGGCGGTGCCGCCGAACTCGCTCTTGAGCTTGCCGGAAAGCTCCGCCACCTTGCTCGCGTCAGGCTTGCCATCCGGCGTCAACGAGGTTTCCAGCAGGGCCTGGTACAGCGCCGAAGCGCCTTGCGACTGGTTGGCCTGGTACTTGTGCCAGGTCTGCCAGCCCATCACCACCACACCGGCCAGCAGGGCGCCGGTCAGCAGTGGCTTGCCGTTGCGGTTCCACCAGTCCTTGGCCGCTGCCAGGCCTTCATCATCGGTACTCGACACCCCAATACTCCTATTCGCCTATTCGTTGTCGGACCGCGTTACGCCTGGGCGATCGCGGTTTCCAGGTGCGCAGCAAGCGCATCCCAGGCAATGTTCTGTTGTTCGCCCTGGCCACGCAGGGGCTTCACGCCAATCTCTTGCTTGGCCAGCTCGTCGTCGCCGAGGATCAGGGCGAACAACGCGCCGCTCTTGTCGGCCTTCTTGAACTGGTTCTTGAAGTTGCCGCCACCGGCGTTGACCGCCAGGCGCAAGTTCGGCAGACGATCACGCAGTTGCTCGCTGATCTTCAGGCCAGCAAGCTCGGCCTGCTCACCAAAGGCGCACAGGTAGACGTCGATGGTACGGCTGATCGACTCGGGCACCTGGCCGAGGGTTTCGATCAGCAGCAGCAGGCGCTCGATACCCATGGCAAAGCCAACGCCAGCGGTCGGCTTGCCGCCCATCTGCTCGACCAGGCCGTCGTAGCGCCCACCGGCGCAGACCGTGCCCTGGGCACCGAGCTTGTCGGTGACCCACTCGAACACGGTCTTGCTGTAATAGTCCAGGCCGCGTACCAGCTTGGTGTTGATCACGAACGGGATGCCAGCAGCGTCAAGACGCGCCTTCACACCCTCGAAATGCACGCGGGACTCTTCGTCCAGGTACTCTTCGAGCTTCGGCGCGCCCACCAGGGCGGCCTGGGTGCCTGCGTTCTTGCTGTCGAGGATACGCAGCGGATTGCTCTTCAGGCGGCGCTGGCTGTCTTCGTCCAGCTGATCGATGCGCTGGGACAGGAACTCCACCAGTGCATCGCGATAGCGCGCGCGGGCTTCGCTGGTGCCAAGGCTGTTGAGCTCCAGGGTCACTGCGTCCTGGATACCCAGCAACGCCCAGAGGCGCCAGGTGAGCATGATCAGTTCGGCGTCGATATCCGGGCCGGCCAGGTTGAACACTTCGACACCGATCTGGTGGAACTGCCGGTAGCGTCCCAGTTGCGGGCGCTCGTGGCGGAACATCGGGCCCACGTACCAGAGCTTCTGCACCTGGCCATTACCGATGATGCCGTGCTCGAGCACGGCGCGCACGCAAGCGGCGGTGCCTTCCGGGCGCAAGGTAAGCGAGTCCTTGTTGTCCTGGAAGGTGTACATCTCCTTCTCGACGATATCGGTGACTTCACCGATCGAGCGCTTGAACAGCTCGGTGAACTCGACGATCGGCGTGCGGATCTGGCTGTAGCCGTAGCTGTCCAGCAAGCCGGCCACGGTACCCTCGAAGTAGCGCCACAGCGGCGACTGGTCGGGCAGGATGTCGTTCATGCCACGGATGGCTTGCAGCGATTTGCTCACGAATAGTCCTTACGAATCTGTGTCTCAGCCGCGGGCGATCAGCGCCGCGTCGGCCTCGGCCTTCTCGGCCGCTTTCTGGCGAATGAGCTTTTCCAGCTCGTCGACCAGGTTGTCGTTGTTCAGCTTCTGCGATGGCTTGCCGTCGATGTACACCAAGTTCGGCGTGCCGCCGGTCAGGCCCACATGCGACTCCTTGGCTTCGCCCGGGCCGTTGACCACGCAACCGATCACCGCCACGTCCAGCGGCACCAGCAGGTCCTCCAGGCGCCCTTCCAGTTCGTTCATGGTCTTGACCACATCGAAGTTCTGCCGCGAGCAGCTCGGGCAGGCGATGAAGTTGATGCCACGGGAACGCAGGTGCAGCGACTTGAGGATGTCGTAGCCGACCTTCACTTCCTCGACCGGATCGGCGGCCAGGGAAATGCGGATGGTGTCACCGATGCCTTCGGCCAGCAGCATACCTAGGCCGACGGCGGATTTCACCGTCCCCGAGCGCAGGCCACCGGCTTCGGTGATGCCCAGGTGCAGCGGCTGGATGATCTGCTTGGCCAGCAGGCGGTAGGCTTCGACGGCCATGAACACGTCGGAGGCCTTGACGCTGACCTTGAAGTCCTGGAAATCCAGGCGGTCAAGGTGCTCGACGTGACGCAGGGCCGATTCGACCAGCGCCGCCGGGGTCGGCTCGCCGTACTTCTTCTGCAGGTCCTTTTCCAGGGAGCCGGCGTTGACGCCGATGCGGATCGGGATACCACGGTCGCGGGCGGCATCGACCACGGCGCGCACACGGTCTTCACGGCCAATGTTGCCCGGGTTGATGCGCAGGCAGTCGACGCCCAGCTCGGCCACGCGCAGGGCGATCTTGTAGTCGAAGTGGATGTCGGCGACCAGCGGCACGCTGACCAGTTTCTTGATTTTGCCGAACGCCTCGGCGGCGTCCATGTCCGGTACCGAGACACGGACGATGTCCACGCCGGCATCGACCAGGCGCTGGATCTGCGCCACGGTGGCGGCGACATCGTTGGTGTCGGTGTTGGTCATGCTCTGCACCGCGATGGGCGCATCGCCGCCCACCGGCACATTGCCGACCCAGATCTTGCGGGATTCGCGACGTTTGATCGGAGATTCGCCGTGCATGACTTACTGTCCCAACTTCAGGCGAGCGGTTTCGCCACTGGTGAACGGGGCGACATCGACCGCCTGGCCGTTGTAGCTCACCTGGGCGCCACGGGCGAAGCCCAGGCGTACCGCGAACGGTGGCTTGCCGGTCAGTTCCAGGCTGTCGCCCTTGCGCTTGATGGCGCTGAACAGCACCTTGCCGTTGCCGTCGGTGACCTGGGTCCAGCAATCGGCGGTGAATTGGATATGAACCTTGGCGCTGCCGGCCGGGGCCGGTGCGGTTTCAGCGGGCGCAGCCGGTGCGACCGCAGCGGTGGCCGCGACGGCTGCGACTGGCGCGGTGGCGGCAGGCACGGCGGGGGTAACCACGGCAGGAGCGGCTGGCGCGACAACCGGTGCCACAGGCGCGGCGGCGGTCGGCGCGGTGCTGGTGGCTGGCGTGGCAGGCGCAACGGAGGCGACTGGCGCCTGGGCCTCGGCGACCGGCGCCTGCTCGGCACTGTTCGGCTCCAGCGGCAGGGCCTGGCCTTCGGCCTGCTGGCCCTCGCTCACGGCCTGGTCTTCCGGCTCGTCCAGCGGGTGAATCTGCGTGGTGCCGTCGGCGCTCTCGACCTCGACATGCTCCAGGGCGATCTTGGCCAGGTCCTTGCCACGCAGGTTGCTCTGGTCCTGCCACCAGAAAAAGCCGCCACCGACCACGGCGATCAGCAGCAACAGGCTGACCACGCGCAGGATGTTATGCGACAGGCGCACCGGCTCTTCAATACGGCCAAGCGCGTGAACTTCGCTTCCTTTGGCGTGAGTACCGGTGATCTGGTCGAAGGCCTCGACCAGCGGCGCCTGGTCCATGTCCATCAGCTTGGCATAGGCACGGATGTAGCCACGGGCGAAGGTATGCCCAGGCAGCTTGTCGAAGGCGCCGTTTTCCAGGTTGTTCAGCGAAGATACCGTGAGGTTGAGCTTGCGAGCGACCTCGGCCTGGCTCCATTCGCGTTTTTCGCGGGCCTGGCGCAAGACGTCACCGGGGTTCTGGCGAGTCGCTGCTGCTACTTCAGTGTGCGCGGCTTTCATCGTTGCTCCGACAGGTATTGCTGATATTCCGGCGTACCGGGATAAAGTCGTTGTAATTGCTGGCCCAAACGGGCCGCGGTGCCCTGCTCGTCAAGGGCAAGTGCCAGGCGATGGCCCAGCAGCAGGCTGCGGGCATTCTGGTCGCTCAGCTGGCTGAATCGATCGTAGTAATCCCGGGCCGGCACATAATGCCTGTTTTCGTAGGACAACTCAGCCATTTCGAGCAAAGCCTTCGGTTGCCGCTGATTGAGCCGAAGGGCCTTTTCCAGGTATTCGCGGGCCTGAGCGCCCTGCCCCCGCTTCAAGGCGGTGAGCCCGAGGTTCTCGTAGACGCGCGAACGTTCAGGGTACAGGGTATCGGCGGCAGCCTGGAGGAACATCGCCTGGGCTTCGTCGAAACGGCCCTGAGCATATAGGAAACTGCCGTAGTTGTTACGGATTCGCGTGTCATCCGGGCGGATGGCCAAGGCTTTGTCGAAATGTTCGCCGGCCAGGGCGGGCTCATCCTCGGCCTGGAACACCAGGGCGAGCGCGGCATGGGCGTCGGCGTCGCGGGCGTCGAGGGCCAGGGCTTTGGCCAGAGGGGCCTTGGCGCGTTCGGTCAAACCTTGTTGCAAATACCCCAGGCCCAACTGCACATAGGCCTGCCCCGCCGCCTCGCGACCCTGGCGGTTGGCCAGGGGGTCACCCGCGCCGCCGGACACGCAGCCGGCTAGCAGCGAAAGCGTGAGGATCGACAGCGCGGTGCGCAGGCTCATGGGGCAGGTGCTCGTCAGGGGCGCGCGGCGCTGTCTTGCGGCTCGTCGGCGGCCAATTGGCGCACCGCGATGTAGCGCTCGCTGCGGCGGGTGCGGTCGTTGACCTGGCCCACCAGCTGACCGCAGGCAGCGTCGATGTCGTCACCGCGTGTGGTGCGCGTGGTCACGTTGAAGCCGCCGTGGTGCAGCAGGTCCTGGAAGCGGCGGATGGCATTGTTGCTCGGCCGCTCGTAGCCGGAGTGCGGGAACGGGTTGAACGGGATCAGGTTGATCTTGCATGGCACATCACGCAGCAGCTCGATCATCTGCGCGGCGTGCTCGGGCTGGTCGTTGACGTCCTTGAGCAGGGTGTACTCGATGGTCAGCACACGCTTGCCGCCGAGGGTGGACATGTAGCCCATACACGACTCCAGCAGCATCTTCAGCGGGTACTTCTTGTTGATCGGCACCAGCTTGTTGCGCAGCTCGTCGTTCGGCGCGTGCAGCGACAGGGCCAGGGACACGTCGATGTGCTTGGCCAGCTCGTCGATCATCGGCACCACGCCCGAGGTGGACAGGGTCACGCGACGCTTGGAAATGCCATAGCCCAGATCTTCCATCATGATCTTCATGGCAGCGATGACATTGTCGAAATTCAGCAAGGGCTCGCCCATGCCCATCATGACCACGTTGGTAATCGCGCGGTCGATCTTGGCCGGGACGGTCCCGAAGGATTTGTTGGCAAGCCACACCTGGCCGATCACTTCGGCTGCGGTGAGGTTGCTGTTGAAGCCTTGCTTGCCGGTGGAGCAGAAACTGCAGTCCAGGGCGCAGCCGGCTTGCGACGACACGCACAGGGTGCCGCGATCGTCGGTGGGGATGTAGACGGTCTCGACGCAGCTGCCGGAGGCAACGCGGACCACCCACTTGCGGGTGCCGTCGGCGGAAATGTCTTCGCTGACCACTTCCGGGCCGCGAATTTCGGCAACGGCCTCGAGCTTTTCGCGCAAGACCTTGCCGACGTTCGTCATGGCGGCGAAATCATCGACGCCAAAATGGTGAATCCATTTCATCACCTGACCGGCACGGAAGCGCTTCTCCCCGATTGAGTCGAAGAACTGTTCCATTTCCGCCAGGGTAAGCCCCAGCAGGTTGATCTTGTCAGTCGATGTCGTCATGGATTCACCCTCACTCGTAAGCCTTCGCTTAGCGAGTGGTTACCTCGGTAGCAGCGAAGAAGTAAGCGATTTCGCGAGCGGCAGCGGCTTCGGAGTCCGAACCGTGAACGGCGTTGGCGTCGATCGACTCGGCGAAGTCGGCGCGGATGGTGCCGGCAGCAGCTTCTTTAGGGTTGGTGGCGCCCATCAGCTCACGGTTCAGAGCGATGGCGTTCTCGCCTTCCAGAACCTGGACAACGACCGGGCCGGAAGTCATGAAGGCAACCAGGTCACCGAAGAAGCCACGAGCGCTGTGCTCGGCGTAGAAGCCTTCGGCTTCGGCCTTGGACAGTTGCTTGATTTTCGAAGCGACGATTTTCAGGCCGGCTTCTTCGAAGCGAGTGGTGATCTTGCCGATGACGTTTTTGGCAACGGCGTCAGGCTTGATGATGGAGAAAGTACGTTGAACAGCCATGGAAAACTCCAGAAATATGAGTGTTGCGAAAAATTAAACCCGCGAATTATACGCGGGTTCCGGGGGATTGCCTAACCTGCAGCGTGCGTTCAGTCGGCTTCGTCGATCCAGGCCGCCTGGATGGCCTCGAGAACCTTCTCACCGCAACGCGACGGATCGTCATCGAATTCAGGCAGCGCCATCACCCAAGCGCGCAGATCGACAAAATTCACGTAATGAGGATCGACCTCAGGCTTGCTTTCCGCAAGCTGGATGGCGATCTCAAGTACATCAACCCATTTCAGACTCATGTACAAAACCTCAGTGCGGCGCTTCTGCGGCGTGGTTGAGCGAGTATTTGGGGATCTCGATGGTGAGGTCCTCATCGCCGACGACCACCTGGCAACCCAGGCGCGACTGCGCCTCCAGGCCCCAGGCCTTGTCCAGCATGTCTTCCTCCAGCTCATCGGCCTCCTCGAGGGAGTCGAAGCCCTTGCGGATAATGCAATGGCAGGTGGTGCAGGCCTTGACGCCGCCGCAGGCACTTTCCATCTCGATGTGATGGTCGTGGGCCAGCTCCAGGATATTGGTCCCGGCCGGCACTTCCACGGTCAGCCCCTCGGGGCAGAATTTTTCATGCGGCAGGAATGTCACCAGCGGCATCGATTACTCCTCGATCTCATTCAGGTTGCGCCCGGCCAGTGCGGCTTTGACCGTCGAATCAAGGCGACGGGCGGCAAATGCATCGGTCACCTGCGACAGACGCTTGGTCTGTTGCTCGATGGCGGCGCCATCGGTGCCGCTCAGCAAATCACGTAGTTCCTGCATCTGGAATTCGATCGCGTCGCGCTCGTCACTGCTGAGCAGGCGTTCGCCATCGGCGTCCAGGGCGCCCTGCACCGCTTCGAGCAGGCGCTCGGCGTCGACCTGGTGCTCGCGCAACTGGCGCGCGTGCTTGTCGGAGCCGGCATGCTCGAACGAATCCTTGAGCATGCGGGCGATCTCGCCGTCGGTCAGGCCATAGGATGGCTTGACCTGGATGCTCGATTCCACGCCCGACCCCAGCTCGCGGGCCGCGACGCTAAGCAGGCCATCGGCGTCGACCTGGAAGGTCACGCGGATCTTCGCCGCGCCGGCCACCATCGCCGGGATGCCGCGCAGCTCGAAGCGTGCCAGCGAGCGGCAATCGCTGATCAGCTCGCGCTCACCCTGCAGGACGTGGATCATCATGGCCGACTGGCCATCCTTGTAAGTGGTGAACTCCTGGGCGCGGGCCACCGGGATGGTGGTGTTGCGCGGGATCACCTTCTCCATCAGCCCGCCCATGGTCTCGAGGCCGAGCGACAGCGGGATGACGTCCAGCAGCAACAGCTCGCCGCCTTCGCGACGATTGCCGGCCAGGGTGTCGGCCTGGATCGCGGCACCGATGGCCACCACCTGGTCTGGGTCGATCGAGGTCAGCGGGGTACGGCCAAACAGCGTACCGACGGCGTCGCGCACACGCGGTACGCGGGTAGAACCGCCAACCATCACCACCGCACCCACCTCTTCCAGCTCGATACCGCTGTCGCGCACGGCGCGGCGGCAGGCCTTGAGGCTGCGGGCAATCATCGGCTCGATCATGGCGTCGAAGGCGGCGCGGGTCAGCTCGCCCTGCCAGGCACCGTGCTGGACGCTAATCACGTCGGCATCGGTCAAAGCCTCCTTGGCCGCGCAGGCGGTTTGCAGCAGCAGGCGCTGGGTGGAGGGATCGAGATCGGCGGACAGGCCGGCCTGCTCGATGATCCAGCCAGCAATGGCGTGGTCGAAGTCATCGCCCCCCAGGGCGGTGTCGCCGCCGGTGGCCAGCACTTCAAAGACGCCAGCGGTCAGGCGCAGGATGGAAATATCGAAGGTACCGCCACCCAAATCGAAGATCGCCACCACGCCTTCGGCGTTCTGGTCCAGGCCATAGGCCACGGCAGCAGCGGTCGGCTCATTGAGCAGGCGCAGCACATTGAGGCCGGCCAGTTTGGCGGCGTCCTTGGTGGCCTGGCGCTGGGCGTCGTCGAAATATGCAGGAACAGTGATCACCGCGCCGACCAGCTCACCGCCGAGGGTCTCTTCGGCACGCGAACGCAGCACCTTGAGGATGTCGGCGGACACTTCCACCGGGCTCTTCGGCCCCTGGACAGTGTCGATGAACGGCATGTGCGACTCACCACCGACAAAGCGGTACGGCAGTTGCTCGCCGAGCTGCTTGACGTCGGCCAGGCCTCGACCCATCAGGCGCTTGACCGAGACGATGGTGTTGAGCGGGTCGCTGGGCGCTGCCTCGCGCGCGCTCAGACCAACGTCGACGCCGTTATCCAGGTAGCGTACTGCGGAGGGCAAGATGACCCGACCCTGAGCATCGGGCAGCGGTTCACTGCGCCCGCTGCGCACGGCGGCGACGAGAGAATTGGTGGTGCCCAGGTCGATACCCACCGCCAGGCGGCGCTGGTGCGGTTGAGGGCTCTGACCGGGTTCGGCGATCTGCAGTAGGGCCATGCTTATCTGAGTACCTTAGGCGTCATCACGGGCGACGCCGGGGTTAATCGTCGAGGCGCTCTTCGAGTTGGCGCACTTCTTGGGCGAGCTTGTCGAGGAACTGCATGCGGCGCATCAGGCGCTCGGCCTTGTCGCGCTGGGCTGCATCGTCCCAACAGTCGGCGAAGTCATTGTTCAGTGCGTCCTGGGCACCCTTGAGGCGCTTCTTGAACACACCAACACCGTCGAGGTCGGCTTCGTCCTGCAAATCTTCGAGCTCTTCGCGCCACTGCATCTGCTGCAGCAGGAAGTCCGGATCATGCACCGTGACTTCCTGAGGCACTTCGTGACCACCGATGGCCAGCAGGTACCGGGCGCGACGCGGCGCGCTGCGCAAGGTCTGGTAGGCGTCGTTCAGCGCCGCGGACTTTTCCAGGGCGACACGCTGCTCACGCTCGGAAGCGTCGGCGAAGCGGTCGGGGTGGACCTCACGGGCCAACTCGCGATAGCGAACGGCCAGTTTGTCGAGGTCCAGGCGAAAAGCCGGTTGCAGGTCGAACAGGGCGAAATGGCAAAGAGTACCCACGGCCAGCCTCAAACGTTGAAGCTTTCGCCGCAGCCACACTCACCGCGCACGTTGGGGTTGTTGAACTTGAAACCTTCGTTCAACCCTTCCTTGACGAAGTCCAGCTCGGTGCCGTCGAGGTACACCAGGCTTTTCGGGTCGATGATGACCTTCACGCCGTGGTTCTCGAACACCTGGTCTTCGGCGGCGAGCTCGTCGACGAACTCCAGCACGTAGGCCAGGCCCGAGCAGCCGGTGGTGCGCACGCCCAGGCGAATGCCCTCACCCTTGCCGCGTCCGTCGAGGGAGCGGCGAATGTGGTTGGCGGCGGCTTCTGTCATGCTGATAGCCATCGGAACTCCTTACCTCGCAGTCGACTTAGACCAAGCCTTTCTTCTGCTTGTAATCGCGAACAGCGGCCTTGATGGCATCTTCGGCGAGCACGGAGCAGTGGATCTTGACCGGCGGCAATGCCAGCTCTTCAGCCAGCTGGGTGTTCTTGATGGTCTCGGCCTCGTCCAGGGTCTTGCCCTTCATCCACTCGGTGGCGAGGGAGCTGGAGGCGATGGCCGAGCCGCAACCGTAGGTCTTGAACTTGGCGTCTTCGATGACGCCCTGCTCGTTGACCTTGATCTGCAGGCGCATCACGTCACCGCAAGCCGGAGCGCCGACCATGCCGGTACCGACATCCGGATCGTCGGCGTTCATCTTGCCGACGTTGCGCGGGTTTTCGTAGTGGTCGATGACCTTTTCACTGTATGCCATGGTGCAATTCCTTCCTCATCAGGGAGCCGCTCTTGCCGGCGACTGCTTAGTGGGCGGCCCACTCGATCTTGGAGATGTCGACGCCGTCTTTGTACATGTCCCACAGCGGCGACAATTCGCGCAGCTTGTTGACTGCCTTGCAGACTTCCTGCGCGGCGTAGTCGACTTCTTCCTCGGTGGTGAAGCGACCGAAGGAGAAGCGGATCGAGCTGTGCGCCAGCTCGTCGTTGCGGCCCAGGGCGCGCAGGACGTAGGACGGCTCGAGCGAAGCGGAGGTGCAGGCCGAACCGGACGAAACGGCAATGTCCTTGAGCGACATCAGCAGCGACTCGCCTTCGACGTAGTTGAAGCTCAGGTTCAGGTTGTGCGGCACGCGCTGGGTCTGGCTGCCGTTGACATACAGCTCTTCGAGGTCCGAGACCTGCTTGAAGAAGCGGTCGCTCAGGGCCTTGATGCGCACGTTCTCGGCGGCCATTTCCTGCTTGGCGATGGCGAAGGCCTCGCCCATGCCAACGATTTGGTGGGTCGGCAGGGTGCCCGAACGCATGCCGCGCTCATGGCCACCGCCGTGAATGATTGCTTCCAGGCGCACGCGCGGCTTGCGGCTGACGTACAGCGCGCCGATGCCTTTGGGGCCGTAGACTTTGTGCGCGGAGAACGACATCAGGTCGACTTTCAGCTTTTGCACGTCGATTTCGACCTTGCCGGCCGACTGCGCGGCATCGACATGGAACAGTACACCGCGCGAGCGGGTCAGTTCGCCGATGGCGGCGATGTCGTTGATCGAGCCGACTTCGTTGTTCACGTGCATCAGCGAGACCAGGATGGTGTCGTCGCGCAGGACGGCTTCGACCATCGCCGGGGTGACGATGCCGTCTTCGCCTGGCTCGAGGTAGGTGACCTCGAAACCTTCACGCTCGAGCTGGCGAGCGGTATCCAGGACCGCCTTGTGCTCGATCTTGGAGGTGATGATGTGCTTGCCCTTGGTCTGATAGAAGTGCGCCACGCCTTTGAGGGCGAGGTTGTCGGACTCGGTGGCACCGCTGGTCCAGACGATCTCGCGCGGATCGGCGTTGATCAGCTCGGCGACCTGGCGGCGGCCGTTCTCGACTGCTTCCTCGGCTTTCCAGCCGAACACGTGGGAGCGCGAGGCTGGGTTACCGAAGTTCCCGTCAACCAGCAGGCACTCGGCCATCTTCTGGGCGACACGGGGATCGACCGGCGTGGTCGCGGAGTAATCGAGGTAGATCGGCAACTTCATTGAGTATCTCCTATCAGGCGGTGGCGTCGCTCGTCGCTGCAATGTTCAGTCGACGGCGGACGTCTCAATCTTGTCCAGCTGGGCAGTTCGGCCTGCGACACGGCGCAGGTCCTGGCGCTGGGCGACTTCCTGCACCTCGCGGCGCATGACGAGGTCGGCCAGGCTGATGCCACTGAGGAATTCATGGATCTGCTGGCTCAGGTCACACCACAGGTGGTGAGTCAGGCAGGTATCACCGGCGTGGCAATCCCCCAGGCCCTGACAACGGGTGGCATCGACCGATTCGTTGACCGCGTCGATGACCTGGGCCACCTGGATGGTTTCCATGCCTCGCGACAGCTGGTAGCCGCCGCCTGGGCCGCGAACGCTGGATACCAGGCTGCTGCGGCGCAGCTTGGCGAACAGCTGTTCCAGATAAGAGAGGGAAATGCCCTGGCGCTCGGAAATATCGGCCAAAGACACCGGCCCCTGCTGCGCGTGCAACGCCAGGTCAAGCATGGCGGTCACGGCGTATCGGCCTTTGGTAGTCAGTCGCATGGCGTATGGGTACCACGGGAGTTACAGGATGTGTGCGAGTATGCGATTCCCGAGCATTTAAGTCAACTATAAGACCTAGTGCTTTAGTCGGGTATGCATGCGGGAGGCGGGCGCGAGTGTAGCAGACAAGGGGCGCGAGCACACGCCCCTTGTGTCAGGCCGGCGCAATCAATGCGACCGAGTGTCGCCCTGCTTCAGCTCGACGCAGGCTTCGGCGAAGTCGTCGTCGGGCAGCGCCGGCAGCTCCTTGGCGCAGTAGTCACTGCCCATCCGGGTCAGCGCGCCACACATACCCTCCAGGCGCTCGTCGACGGCCTGCAGATGGTCGAGCATCTGGCCGATGGCGCGCGCTACCGGGTCTGGCATGTCGCCACTGACGCCATAGGCGTCGAAGCCGATCTTCTCGGCCATGGCCTTGCGCTTGGCCTCGACGGCGTCATCCTCGGTCTTGACGATGATCCGCCCCGGGATGCCCACCGCCGTGGCGCCGGCCGGCACCGCCTTGGTGACCACGGCGTTGGAGCCGATCTTGGCCCCGGCGCCCACGGTGAACGGGCCCAGCACCTTGGCCCCGGCACCGACCACGACGCCGTTCTCCAGGGTCGGGTGACGCTTGCCCTTGTTCCAGCTGGTACCACCAAGGGTGACACCCTGGTAGAGGGTCACGTCGTCGCCGATCTCGGCGGTTTCGCCAATGACGATGCCCATGCCGTGGTCGATGAAGAAGCGCCGGCCGATAGTCGCGCCCGGGTGGATCTCGATGCCGGTCATCCAGCGACCGAAGTTCGACACCAGGCGCGCCAGCCATTTGAAATCGCGCTTCCACAGAGCATTGCCCAGGCGGTGCAGCCAGATGGCGTGCATGCCCGGGTAGCAGGTCAGCACCTCGAAGGCATTGCGCGCCGCCGGGTCACGATGGAAAACACTTTGAATATCTTCACGCAGACGCTCGAACATCGTTCAGTCCTTCCGTTTATGCGGCTCGCCCCGGACGACTTTCTGGGTCTCGGTGAGGATGCCGCGCAAAATGCTCATTTCCGTACGCTCGACCGAGCTGCGCCCATACAGCCGGCGCATGCGCGGCATCAGGTGCTTGGGCTTGGCAGGGTCGAGGAAGCCGATGTCCACCAGGGTCTTTTCCAGGTGGTCATAGAACAGCTCCATTTCGTCCATGGTCGCCAGCTCATTGGCGTCCGCCTTCTCGACCTTTGGCGTCGCGTCCTGCACCGCCAACGAGGCCATGCGCACCTCGTAGGCGAGCACCTGGACCGCGGCGGCCAGATTCAGCGAGCTGAAGTCGGGATTGGAGGGAATGTGCACGTGGAAGTGACATCGCTGCAGTTCTTCGTTGGTCAGGCCGGCGTGTTCGCGACCGAACACCAGGGCGATGTCCTCACCGCCCAGGGCGTGCTCCACCGCCTTGGTGCCGCACTCACGGGGGCCGATCAACGGCCAGGGGATGCTGCGCTCGCGGGCGCTGGTGCCCATCACCAGGCTGCAGCCGACCAGCGCCTGCTCGAGACTGTCGACCACCTGGGCGCCGGCCAGCACATCGTCGGCCCCCGAGGCGCGCGCCGAGGCATCGGCGGCCGGGAATTCTTTCGGTTGCACCAGCACCAGGCGCGACAAGCCCATGTTCTTCATGGCACGCGCAGCGCCGCCGATGTTGCCGGGGTGGCTGGTATTGACCAGGACAACACGAATATTTTGCAGCAAGGTGTCGTGCTCTCGGATGCAGAAAAAGGAGGGTTCGATCTTACAGAACCGACCAGCGTAACGCCATGAAAGCAAATGTGACACTTCTGTCGTCAAAGATTTCTGCTAGAATGGCCGGCTTTCCTCTTTAACATCTCCAGGTGACCTTCCCATGCAGCCTATGCTGAATATCGCCCTGCGCGCCGCTCGCAGCGCCAGTGAACTGATTTTCCGCTCCATCGAACGCCTGGACAGCATCAAAGTCGACGAAAAACAGGCCAAGGACTACGTGTCCGAAGTTGATCGCGCCGCCGAGAAGGTCATCGTCGAGGCCCTGCGCAAGGCCTACCCGAACCACTCCATCCAGGGCGAAGAAACTGGCCTGCACGCCGGCACCGGCGAAGAAGGCAAGGACTACCTGTGGATCATCGATCCGCTGGACGGCACCACCAACTTCCTGCGTGGCGTTCCGCACTTCGCTGTCAGCATCGCCTGCAAATACCGTGGCCGCCTCGAGCACGCCGTGATCGTCGACCCGGTTCGCCAGGAAGAATTCACCGCCAGCCGTGGCCGTGGCGCCCAGATCAATGGCCGCCGCCTGCGCGTCAGCTCGCGCACCAGCCTGGAAGGCGCCCTGCTGGGTACCGGCTTCCCGTTCCGTGACAGCCAGATGGCCGACCTGGACAACTACCTGGGCATGTTCCGCGCCCTCACCGGCCAGACCGCCGGCATCCGCCGCGCCGGCTCCGCCAGCCTGGACCTGGCCTATGTCGCTGCCGGCCGCTTCGACGCCTTCTGGGAGTCGGGCCTGTCCGAGTGGGACATGGCCGCGGGCGTGCTGCTGATCCAGGAAGCGGGCGGCCTGGTCAGCGACTTCAACGGTGGTCACGAATTCCTCGAGAAAGGCCACATCGTTGCGGGCAACATCAAGTGCTTCAAGGCCGTGCTGACTGCCATCCAGCCGCACCTGCCGGAACACATGAAGCGCTAAGCGCAGATTGCGAGCACAAAAAAAGCACCCCTCGGGGTGCTTTTTTCGTTTAAGAGCACTGAACCTGCGTCACTGCCCCGGCTGATTCTGGCTCAGGATCAGCTTGCCGTTCTTGTCCAGCGGGATGGTCGAGCCCGGCTCGTGATCCATCTTTACCTTGCCCACCTGATCACCGATGGAATAGGTAACGTTGTAGCCAACGACCTTGTCACTGATGTCATTGACCGTGTTGCAACGAGTTTGCGTGGTGGTGTAGGTGTCACGCTCCTGCATACCTTCCTGCACCTTGTTGCCGGCATAGCCGCCGCCGACCGCACCGGCCACGGTGGCAATCTTCTTACCGGTACCGCCGCCGATCTGGTTACCCAGCAGACCACCGGCGATGGCACCGACCACCGTACCGGCGATCTGGTGCTGGTCCTTGACCGGCGCCTGGCGCGTCACGGTGACGTCCTTGCAGACCTCGCGCGGCGTCTTCACCTGCTGCTTGATCGGCTGCACGTCGGTGACCTGGGCGTACTCAGGCCCCTTGTTCACCAAGCTGTAGGTCGCCACAGCACCTCCGGCGGTTACACCGACAGCACCCAGAACCGCACCCACCAGCATTGATTTGTTCACGTGAACCTCCTGATCGTACCCGCGGGCATAGGGCCCGCCTTCTCCCAGCCTTGGAGCAAAAAAAAAGGCGCGAGTTCAACACTCGCGCCTTTCTTTACGCCAGACGGCGCGGGGCTAAGCCTTACGGGCGCTCGTCCACACCGTCGGTCTTGACCGGCGGGATCAGGTCTTCACTGCTCAGGTTCAGCCAGATCAGCACCACGTTGGCGATGTAGATCGACGAGTAGGTACCCGCCATGACGCCGATGAACAGCGCCAGGGAGAAGCCGAACAGGTTGTCGCCGCCGAAGAACAGCAGCGCGGCGATGGCCAGCAAGGTCGACACCGAAGTGGCGACGGTACGCAGCAGGGTCTGGGTGGTCGAAATGTTGATGTTCTCGATCAGCGAGGCCTTGCGCAGCACGCGGAAGTTCTCGCGCACGCGGTCGAACACGACGATGGTGTCGTTGAGCGAGTAACCGATGATCGCCAGCACCGCCGCCAGTACCGTCAGGTCGAAGGTGATCTGGAAGAACGACAGGATACCCAGGGTCACCACCACGTCGTGGATCAGCGAAATGATCGCACCCACCGCGAACTTCCACTGGAAGCGGAACGCCAGGTAAATGAGGATGCCGCCCAGGGCCAGGAGCATGCCGAGGCCGCCCTGGTCACGCAGCTCTTCACCCACCTGCGGACCGACGAACTCGACGCGCTTGACCGTAGCCGGGTTGTCGCCGCCGATCTTCTGCAGAGCCTCGGCCACGCGATTGCCCAGCTGCGGGTCATCGCCCGGCATGCGCACCAGCAGGTCGGTGGTGGCGCCGAAGCTCTGCACCACGGCATCGTGGAAGCCGGAACCGACCAGCTCGGTACGCACCTTCTCCAGGTCCGCCGGGCGCTCATAGGTGAGCTCGATCAGCGTGCCGCCGGTGAAGTCCAGGCCGAAGTTCAGGCCCTTCTGCCACCAGCTGAACAGCGCCAGCACGGTGAGGAGCACGGTAATGGCGAACGCGACATTGCGCACGCCCATGAAGTTGATGGTTTTCATCGCAGCTCCCTCAAACCCACAGCTTCTTGATGTCACGCCCGCCGCAGGTCAGGTTGACCATGGCACGGGTCACCATGACGGCGGTGAACATCGAGGTGAAAATCCCGAGGGACATGGTGACCGCGAAGCCTTTGACCGGGCCGGTACCCATGGCGAACAGGATGCCGCCGACCAGCAGGCTGGTCAGGTTGGCGTCGATGATCGCGGTGTACGCACGGTTGAAGCCTTCGTGGATGGCGCGCTGCACCGACATGCCGGCTTTGAGCTCCTCGCGGATACGCGAGAATATCAGCACGTTGGCGTCCACCGCCATACCCATGGTCAGCACGATACCGGCGATACCCGGCAGGGTCAGCGTGGCCCCCAGCAGCGACATCAGCGCCAGCAGCAGGACCATGTTGCCCGCCAGGGCCACGGTGGCGATCACGCCGAAGCCACGGTAGATGGCGATGATGAACAGCGAGACGAACAGCATGCCCCACAGGGACGCGTCGATACCCTTGGTGATGTTGTCGGCACCCAGGCTCGGGCCAATGGTACGTTCTTCGGCGAAGTACATCGGCGCGGCCAGACCACCGGCACGCAGCAGCAGGGCCAGCTCGGACGATTCGCCCTGGCCGTTCAGGCCGGTGATGCGGAACTGGCTGCCCAAAGGCGACTGGATGGTCGCCAGACTGATGATCTTCTTCTCTTCCTTGAAGCTCTGTACGGCAACGTCCTTCTCGACGCCATCGACGGTCTGCTTCTCGTAGCGGGTGATCGGCTTCTGCTCGATGAAGATCACCGCCATGCTGCGCCCGACGTTGGTGCGCGTGGCGCGGCTCATCAGCTCGCCGCCATGGCCGTCGAGGCGAATGTTCACCTGCGGGCGACCGTGCTCGTCGAAGCTGGCCTGGGCGTCGGTAACCTGGTCACCGGTGATGATCAGGCCGCGCTCGACCGGAGCGGAGCGACCGCCTTCGCGGAACTCGAACACCTCGGTGGTGGCCTTGGACGCGCCTGGCTCGGCACCGAAGCGGAACTCCAGGTTGGCGGTCTTGCCGAGGATACGCTTGGCTTCGGCGGTGTCCTGCACGCCCGGCAGCTCGACCACGATGCGGTTGGCGCCCTGGCGCTGCACCAGCGGCTCGGCCACGCCCAGCTCGTTCACACGGTTGCGAACGGTGGTCAGGTTCTGCTTGATGGAGTATTCACGGATCTCGGCGACCTTGGCCTGGGTCAGTGCCAGGCGCAGCACGGCAAGCTCGTTGCGCTCGGTGGTGGTCAGGTCGAAATCATTGAAATTCTTGCGGATCAGGCTACGAGCCTGTTCGCGGGTGGCATCGTCGGCGAAGCCCAGCATGATGCCGCCGTCCTGCTGCGGCAGGCTGCGGTAGCGGACGCGCTCTTTGCGCAGCAAGGTCTTGACCTCGCCTTCGTAGACTTTCATGCGCGCGGTCATGGCCTTGTCCATGTCCACTTCCAGCAGGAAGTGCACACCACCGGACAGGTCCAGGCCGAGCTTCATCGGGCTGGCACCCAGGTTACGCAGCCACTGCGGGGTGGTCTGGGCCAGGTTCAGGGCCACGACATAGTCGTCACCGAGGGCCTTGCGCGCCACATCCTTGGCCGGCAGCTGGTCTTCCTGGTTGGTCAGGCGCACCAGCGCACTGCCCTTCTCGCCCAGGTTGCCGCCTTTGACGGTGATACCGGCATCGGTCAGCGCTTTGGTGACGCGATCGAGGTCGGCCTGGCTGACATGCAGGGCGGAACTGGCGCCGCTGATCTGCACCGCCGGATCATCCGGATAGAGGTTGGGTGCGGAATAAATGAAGCCGACCGCCAGTACCACCACGATCAGCAGGTATTTCCACAGAGGGTATTTGTTCAGCATCACGCCGCCCGTTCAAGACGCGGGGCGCTTTGCGCGCCCCGACTGGAAAAATGAAACCGGTAACTCAGATAGCCTTGAGCGTACCTTTTGGCAGGGTCGCGGCAATGGCGCCCTTCTGGAACTTCAGCTCGACATTGTCGGACACTTCCAGGACCACGAAGTCATCGGCAACCTTGACGATCTTGCCGGCGATGCCGCCGTTGGTGACAACTTCGTCACCTTTTTGCAAGTTGCTCAGCAGGTTCTTCTGCTCTTTGGCACGCTTGGCCTGCGGGCGCCAGATCATCAGGTAGAAGATGACCAGGAAGCCGACCAGGAAGATCCACTCGAAGCCGGTACCGGCTGGGCCGGCGGCGGGGGCTGCTGCGTCCGCGTAGGCGGCGGGGATAAAGAAGCTCATTGGGCTCTCCTAATGGAATTTTCTAATAATGGTTACGAACAGTCAGTCCAAAGGCGGAACGGGAAGCCCGCGCTTGGCGTAGAAGGCGTCGACAAAGGCGGCCAATTTACCCTGTTGAATAGCCTCGCGTAAACCGGCCATCAAGCGCTGGTAATGGCGCAAGTTGTGGATGGTATTCAGCATGCTGCTCAACATTTCGCCGCACTTGTCCAGATGGTGCAGATAGGCGCGGGAGAAGTTGGTGCAGGTGTAGCAATCGCAGGTCGGATCCAGCGGCGATTCATCGTGGCGATGGAACGCGTTGCGGATCTTGATCACCCCTGTGTCGACGAACAGGTGGCCGTTGCGCGCGTTGCGCGTGGGCATCACGCAGTCGAACATGTCGACGCCGCGGCGCACACCCTCTACAAGATCTTCCGGCTTGCCTACCCCCATAAGGTAACGAGGTTTGTCAGCCGGCATCTGCGCGGGCAGGTAGTCCAGCACCTTGATCATCTCGTGCTTGGGTTCGCCCACCGACAGGCCGCCGATGGCCAGGCCGTCGAAGTCGATATTGACCAGCGCTTCCAGCGAGCGCATGCGCAGGTCCTGGTACATGCCGCCCTGGACGATGCCGAACAACGCCGCGGTGTTGTCGCCATGGGCATTCTTCGAGCGCTGGGCCCAGCGCAGCGACAGCTCCATCGAGGTGCGCGCCACGTCGTGCTCGGCCGGGTACGGCGTGCACTCGTCGAAGATCATCACGATGTCCGAGCCCAGGTCGCGCTGGACCTGCATGGACTCTTCCGGCCCCATGAACACCTTGGAACCGTCCACTGGCGATGCGAAGGTCACGCCTTCCTCCTTGATCTTGCGCATGGCGCCCAGGCTGAACACCTGGAAACCACCGGAATCAGTGAGGATAGGGCCTTTCCATTGCATGAAATCGTGCAGGCCGTTGTGTTTCTTGATGACTTCGGTGCCCGGGCGCAGCCACAGGTGGAAGGTGTTGCCGAGGATGATCTCGGCGCCGATAGCCTCGATATCACGCGGCAACATGCCCTTGACCGTGCCATAGGTGCCCACCGGCATGAAGGCCGGGGTCTCGACCGTGCCACGGGGGAAGGTCAGCCGGCCGCGACGGGCCTTGCCGTCGGTGGCCAGCAGTTCGAACGACATTCGACAGGTGCGACTCATGCTTGATCCTCTGGGCCGCGTGGCACCGGATTGCGGGTGATGAACATGGCATCACCGTAACTGAAGAAGCGGTAACCGTTCGCGACCGCCGCCGCATAGGCGGCCATGGTCTCGGGGTAACCGGCGAAGGCCGAGACCAGCATCAGCAGCGTGGACTCCGGCAGGTGGAAGTTGGTGACCAGGCAATCGACCACATGGAACGGCCGGCCCGGGAAGATGAAGATGTCGGTGTCGCCGCTGAACGCCTTGAGCTCGCCATCGCGCGCCGCGCTCTCCAGCGAACGCACGCTGGTGGTGCCCACGGCGACCACCCGCCCGCCACGGGCGCGGCAAGCCTGCACGGCATCGACCACATCCTGGCTCACTTCGAGCCACTCTTTATGCATGGTGTGGTCTTCGATCTTGTCGACCCGCACCGGCTGGAAGGTGCCCGCCCCTACGTGCAGGGTGACGAAGGCGCGCTCGACGCCCTTGGCGGCGATCTTTTCCAGCAGCGCCTCGTCGAAGTGCAGGCCAGCGGTGGGCGCGGCCACGGCGCCGGCGCGCTGTGCGTAGACAGTCTGGTAACGCTCGCGGTCGGCGCCCTCGTCGGGGCGGTCGATGTACGGCGGCAGCGGCATATGGCCGACGCGCTCGAGCAATGGCAGCACCTCTTCGCTGAAACGCAGCTCGAACAAGGTGTCGTGGCGGGCGACCATCTCGGCCTCGCCACCGCCGTCGATGAGAATCTGCGCGCCTTCCTTAGGCGCCTTGCTGGCACGCACATGGGCCAGCACGCGGTGGCTATCGAGCACGCGCTCGACCAGCACTTCCAGCTTGCCGCCGGAAGCTTTCTGGCCGAACAGCCGCGCCGGGATCACCCGGGTGTTGTTGAACACCATCAGGTCGCCGGGGCGCAGGTAGTCGAGCAGGTCGGTGAACTGCTTGTGGGCCAGCTCGCCGCTGGGGCCATCGAGCACCAGCAGGCGGCTGCCATGACGCTCGGCCAATGGATGGCGGGCGATCAGGGAATCGGGGAGTTCGAAGGAAAAATCGGCGACGCGCATGATGATGTTCGGGTTCGACAGGGCCGGGAAGTTTAGCCCAATGCGTGAAAATTGACCATGAAAGCCGATTGACCGCCTTGGGCGACCTCTCTATACTGCGGCGCCACAAGCCCTGATGGCGGAATTGGTAGACGCGGCGGATTCAAAATCCGTTTTCGAAAGGAGTGGGAGTTCGAGTCTCCCTCGGGGCACCAAGATCCAGAAAAAACCGACCTTATGGTCGGTTTTTTTATGGGCGGATTTTAGTGGTCACCCAGCCTGGCGCCTTGAGGGTGGGCAGCACGCAAAGGATGGATCAACAGACAGGAGCCCACAGTGTTCGAAGAATGGAATGAAGTACTCAAAGCGTATCGAGCCAGTAGGCCCCGCTACTTCCAGGCACTTTTCACCCAGCCGTTCCGACTCGAGAAGCTACCCATTTGGCTTTGTGTCATCCTGCTGACAATCCTGCTTACACAGGCGCCGGACTTTCATGGCCGCCCCGTCCTCCTACTGGGCTTGGCAGTTTGCGTTGCACTGTGCATGACTGCCCTTTGGCTCTCGCGGGAAATCTTCAGTCTGTCTTACTATCAGGACTTGTACCGCCTGCATGCCATCGCATCGCAATCCTCATTGAAAAGCAGCTTCACTCTTCGCTATGCGCTCTTTCTGCAACGCCTCCAGGACAGTGGCATGACCGCCACTCAAGCCGCTCGGCTGGCAGAGTTCGCAAAAATCTGCACGCCACCGCCCAAGTCCCTGAACCTGTCCCAAAGCCTGGTACTGATCGCACTTGTAACCTTTCTCGCTCCGCTCTCGATCGAAGTACTCAAGGCAAGCGAATCCTGGGAGTCTGGCGCTGGCAAGATTTCTATCCTAGTCATCGTGTTGCTTATCCTTATCGTCCTGCTCGTCAAGGCACTGCTAAGTGACCACGCTCATTTCAACCAGCGAATCATCAGATACATTGAGTTGGCGAGTCATGACCTCAAGAAATCAACGCCCTGCTTCCGCGACCGTGGATCCTCTGCCGAACTTTGAATGAGAGTAGGCGTCGGAACCTGCATCCCCCGCTTCGAGGTTCCCGCAACGTGAAAGCCCTCCTCGCCCGCAAGTACCGCCTGGTGGTCAAGACCTTCGGCTACATCGGCTGGTCGCTGTTCTGGCTGCTGATCTGGGACGTGCTGGTCACCATCGACTTCATGCTGTTCTTCAACAGCAAGTTCAGCCTGCCGCTGATCCCGCTCACCCTGCTGGGCTCGGCGCTGGTGGTGCTGGTGAGCTTTCGCAACAGCAGTGCCTACAACCGCTGGTGGGAGGCGCGCACGCTGTGGGGCGCGCTGGTGAACAGCTCGCGCAGTTTCGCCCGGCAGGTACTGACGCTGGTCGACGACCCGGCTGACGGGCCGAACCCGGTGAAGGCGACCTTGCTGCGTCGGCATATCGCCTATGTGAACTGCCTGGCCGCCCACCTCAAGAACGAGAAATGCCCGGACGAGCTGATGGCCTTCATACCGCCCGGCGAGTTCGAACGGCGCAATCGCTCCAACAACTTCGCCAACGATATCCTCAGCGGTTCGGCGGCACTGCTGGCCCAGGAATACCAGGCCGGGCGGCTGGACAGCATCCGCCTGGCGCGCCTGGAGTCGACGCTGGTGGACCTGTCCAACGCCCAGGGCGGGATGGAGCGGATCGCCAATACGCCCCTGCCCTACCCTTATGTGTACTTCCCACGGCTGTTCATTACGCTGTTCTGCCTGATCGTGCCGGTGGGCCTGGTGGAGTCGCTGGGCTGGTTCACGCCGCTGGCTTCGACGGTGGTCGGCTTCATGCTGCTGGCGATCGAACGGATCGGCACGGACCTGCAGAGCCCGTTTCGCATCAGCGAGCATCAGATCCCGATGGACACGATCTGCGAGACCATCGAGCGCAACCTGGAGTCGATGCAACGTGAGGCGCAGTGTACGGCCCGCGTGCCTTGAGCCGCCGGCCGCTGCCTACCCCCGCCGTGCGTACTCCCGACAGCCTTCCCAACCGATCCCGCTCTGGGCCGTGTGCTGCAACAACCACTCCAGCGCCGGCTGGGCCTTGGGCAAGCCGTCACGGAACTGGATAACCCCTTTGCGCCACAACAGCATCAGCGTCAGCACCCGCTGCGCCGAGGCCTCGGCGGTCAGCGGCCCGTCATCCTGGGCGTCGATGTCCCACAGTGAAACCCGCAGTTGCTGGCTGTCCAGGAACGCTTCGCCATCGGCGCGGCGCTGGCCATAGGGCGGACGGAACAGCGGCACATACTGCTCGGCCAGGTCGGCCTGCACCCGTGCCTGGCTGCGCCGCAGTGAATCCTGCCAATCCTGCCACTGGGCATGGGAGCGGTATTCCCAGCCCTGGATACCCACACACTGGCCGGCATACAGCTCGCCCAGCGGGCCGGCATCGCGGCGTTGCTGCAGGCGATTGCCGAGCACGAAGAAAATCCCGTCGAGCTTCTGCCGACGCAGGTAGTCAGCCAACGCATCGGTGCTACCGCCCTGGGGGGCCGGGCCACTGACGAAGGTCAGCAGGAACATCCGGTCATTGAGTTCCTCGCCATTGCGTTCACGATCGGAGAGCTTGGCCACCTCACTGGTGGTCTGCGGGAACAGCGCAGCCTTGCGCAGTTGCTCATCCAGGTAACGGGTATGGAACTGGTGGCTGGGTTCGACCCACTCGGTGTAGAACGAGCCGACATCTTCGGCGAACACGGCGGCCTGTGTACGTAAATCGGCCATGGATTCCACCGGGTAGCAGAATGAGGCGTCCTGCTCGCAACTGCGCTGCGCCTGTTGATAGCTGGTCCACAGCCGCTGCCACAGACGTGCGCGCACTGCCCGCACGACATTCAGGTTGATCTGGCGCAGGCCCAGCCGGGCCTTCAGCGCCTGCTCGTCGAGCATCTCGCTTTCGTGCAGCACGCGGGCAAACGACAGTATCTCCGCCCGCGACGCCACGTCGAACAGCGCCGGGCTGTTCAACTGCTCCGGCCAGCGCTCACGGTCGAAACTGACGAAGTCGGCCGGGGCCGCCTGTGTACCCAGGCTCAACAGCCCGGCGAACAGGGCAAACGCGATACGCACGATGTGCATTCTCCTTGAAGGCATGGCGCGCACTATAACGCGACAGCCGAGCATTGCCTGTGGCGATGTTCGCTGACTATCGTCGCCATAGTTTGGCGTTGCGCCGGCAGCCCCGTAGAATTCGCCCGACGATTCCAGGAGCCGACCCGATGCTGACGGTGATTTCCCCCGCCAAGACCCTCGACTACGACACCCCGCCGGTGATCCAACGCCATACCCTGCCTCAGTACCTGGACGACTCCCAGGAACTGATCGTGCAACTGCGCGAGCTGTCGCCGGCGCAAATCGCCGAGCTGATGCACCTCTCCGACAAGCTCGCCGGCCTCAACGCCGCGCGTTTCGGCAGCTGGACCCCGGATTTCACCCAGGCCAACGCCAAGCAGGCGCTGCTGGCGTTCAAGGGCGACGTCTACACCGGGCTCGACGCCGAAAGCCTGGGCGAGGACGATTTCAGCTATGCCCAGGATCACCTGCGCATGCTCTCGGGCCTGTACGGCCTGCTGCGCCCACTGGACCTGATGCAGCCCTACCGCCTGGAAATGGGCACGAAGCTGGCCAACGCCCGCGGCAAGGACCTCTATGCCTTCTGGGGAACGCGCATCAGCGAGTGGCTGAACCAGGCCCTGGCCGACCAGGGCGACGACGTGCTGCTCAACCTGGCCAGCAACGAATACTTCAGCGCGGTGAAGAAGAACGCCCTGAAGGCGCGGGTGATCGATGTCGACTTCAAGGATCTGAAGAACGGCCAGTACAAGATCATCAGTTTCTACGCCAAGAAGGCCCGCGGGATGATGAGCCGCTTCGTGATCCAGGAGCGGGTCAACGACCCGGAGCAGCTCAAGCGCTTCGATGCACAGGGCTACTACTACAGCGCCGAGCAGTCCAAACCCGACCACCTGGTATTCCTGCGCGATCACGCTGAGGGCTGATTTTTCAGCGCCGCTTTGCAGTTCATCGCGGGGCAAGCCCGCGATGAGCCCATCAGCCCCGCAATGGGGCACACTGCAAAACGCCATCAGCCAAATTTCCAGCGCCAATAAATCATCAGGCACATCCTTATCGCAAAACGCCATAAGACCGTTCGTAGTTTTTTGACGAATTTTGAAAAATAATTTTGCATGCTGGCATAAAACCATCCCCCTTTGATTTCGCCCTTTATATACGGGGACGAAACTGCGCCGTGCTATCAGATTGAAAGTATTTCCCCCTGAAAAAATATTTAGAAATCTTTAACCATGGCGCAAACGTGCCAGGAACTTCTGCTACGCCCAATCGCTCATAGCACCCGTAACGAGTTTCAAGCGCCCAGCGTGAGAAATGACTTACAGATGACAAAGGGCCGCCATCCCTAACCGGCCCGAGAACTTCAACGGCGGTACAGGAAGTGCCTGAAGCCATAATCCATGCAGGAGACAAGCGCCCCTAAAATTCGTCCTAGTGGTTGATTTCAAAGGATTTATCCACTTGAAAAAACAAGCACAGCAATTCGCGAACAGCGATTTGCAATAAAGACGGCTGCATTTCAGGGCACGCCTTTTAAATACTGGCCTTTGACTGCCAACTTTGAGTGCATAACTTTTTGCGCTCCGGATTTGTTCATGCCTGCGTTCGGTGAAGTGTCAATTCGCCATGGAACCGTGCGCCCGAAAACTGCTGGTCAATCAACCCGGCCGGCTCTTCGCTGAAGGGCTGGCGTGATAAACACACGAGGTGAATGCGATGCGTATCAGCATCTTTGGTTTGGGTTATGTGGGTGCAGTCTGTGCAGGTTGCCTGTCGGCACGAGGCCATGACGTGATTGGGGTGGACGTGTCCGGCACCAAGATCGACCTGATCAACAAGGGCAAGTCGCCCATCGTCGAACCGGGCCTGGAAGAGTTGCTGCAGCAAGGCATCGCCAATGGCCGTCTGCGCGGCACCACCGACTTCGCCGAAGCCATCCGCGCCAGCGATGTGTCGATGATCTGCGTCGGCACGCCGAGCAAGAAGAACGGCGACCTGGGCCTGGAGTACATCGAGTCGGTGTGCCGCGAGATCGGCTACGTGCTACGCGACACCTCCCGCCGTCACACCATCGTGGTGCGCAGCACCGTGCTGCCGGGCACCGTCAAGAACGTGGTGATCCCGATCCTCGAAGACTGCTCGGGCAAGAAGGCCGGTGTCGACTTCGGCGTGGCGGTCAACCCCGAGTTCCTGCGTGAAAGCACCGCGATCAAGGACTACGACCACCCACCGATGACCGTCATCGGCGAACTGGACAGCGCCAGCGGCGACGTCCTGCAAGCCCTGTACGAAGAACTCGATGCCCCGGTGATCCGCAAGCCGATCGAAGTGGCCGAGATGATCAAGTACACCTGCAACGTCTGGCACGCGACCAAGGTCACCTTCGCCAACGAGATCGGCAACATCGCCAAGGCGGTCGGCGTCGATGGCCGCGACGTGATGGACGTGGTCTGCCAGGACAAGGTGCTCAACCTGTCGCAGTACTACATGCGCCCCGGCTTCGCCTTCGGTGGCTCGTGCCTGCCCAAGGACGTGCGCGCCCTCACCTATCGCGCCTCGAGCCTGGACGTGAAGGCGCCGCTGCTCGACTCGCTGATGCGCAGCAACGAATCCCAGGTGCAGAACGCCTTCGACATCATCGAAAGCCACGACAAGCGCAAGGTCGCCCTGCTGGGTCTTTCGTTCAAGGCCGGCACCGACGACCTGCGCGAAAGCCCGCTGGTGGAGCTGGCCGAGCGCCTGATCGGCAAGGGCTACCAGCTGGACATCTACGACCAGAACGTCGAGTACGCCCGGGTACACGGTGCCAACAAGGAATACATCGAATCGAAGATTCCGCATGTGTCCTCCTTGCTCAATGCCAACTTCGAGCAGGTGGTGAACGACGCCGACATCATCGTGCTGGGCAACCGTGACGAGAAATTCCGTGCCCTGGCCCAACAGGCGCCGGCCGGCAAGCAAGTGATCGACCTGGTCGGTTTCATGAGCAAGCCGACCTGCACCACCAGCCGCACCGAAGGCATCTGCTGGTAAACCCGGTCGGGCGGCGCGTCCCTCCCCAGCGCGCCGCCCTTCCCACCCCGAATTCTCGACGGATGCCGAACATGCAAAGGTTCCAGACAGTGCTGTTGCAGTGCGCCGGCTGGCTGCTCTACATGAGCCTGCTCATGCTGATCGCCCTGGCCCTGCCCAGCGATATCTTCGATTCGCAGTCGAAGCACTTCATCTTCCTGGTCGGCGCTGTCGGCATCTGGCGCTACTCCATGGGCGCCACCCATTTCATCCGCGGCATGATCTTCCTGTACCTGGTCTACCCGTACCTGCGCCGCAAGGTGCAGAAGCTCGGCAAGGCCGCCGACCCGTCGCATGTGTACCTGATGGTCACCAGCTTCCGCATCGATGCGCTGACCACCGCCCAGGTCTACAGCTCGGTGATCCGCGAGGCGATCGACTGTGGCTTCCCCACCACGGTGGTCTGCTCGCTGGTGGAGAAGTCCGACGAGTTGCTGGTCAAGAGCCTGTGGGCCAAGTACAACCCGCCCGGGCACGTCACCCTGGACATCGTGCGCATCGCCGGCACCGGCAAGCGCGACGGCCTGGCCTATGGTTTCCGCGCCATCTCGCGGATGCTCCCGGACGAGAACGCCGTGGTCGCGGTGATCGACGGCGACACCGTGCTGGCCGAAGGTGTGGTGCGCAAGACCGTGCCGTGGTTCAAGCTCTACCCCAACGTCGGCGGCCTGACCACCAACGAGTTCTGCGAAGTGCGCGGCGGCTACATCATGAGCGAGTGGCACAAACTGCGCTTCGCCCAGCGCCATATCAACATGTGCTCGATGGCCCTGAGCAAGCGCGTGCTGACCATGACCGGGCGCATGTCGATGTTCCGCGCAAGCGTAGTGACCAACCCCGAGTTCATCGCCGACGTCGAAAGCGACTCGCTGATGCACTGGCGCCTGGGCCGCTTCAAGTTCCTTACCGGCGACGACAAGTCCAGCTGGTTCAGCCTGATGCGCCTGGGCTACGACACCTTCTACGTGCCTGACGCGGCGATCAACACGGTCGAGCACCCGCCGGAGAAAAGCTTCATCAAGGCCAGCCGCAAACTGATGTACCGCTGGTACGGCAACAACCTGCGGCAGAACTCCCGCGCCCTGGGCCTGGGCCTCAAGCGCCTGGGGCTGTTCACCAGCATCGTCCTGCTCGACCAGCGCGTGTCGATGTGGACCAGCCTGCTGGGCCTGACCGTGGCGGTGATCGCCAGCTTCAAGTTCGGCCTGCAGTTCCTGCTGGTGTACCTGCTGTGGATCGGCATCACCCGCCTGATCCTCACCATCATGCTGCTGTGCTCGGGCCACAACGTAGGCCCCGCCTACCCGCTGATTCTCTATTACAACCAGATCGTCGGCGCGGTGATGAAGATCTACGTGTTCTTCCGCCTCGACAAGCAGTCCTGGACCCGCCAGCCCACTGCCCTGAAGCGCGACCTCGCAAGTTTTCAACAATGGTTCAACACCTGGTCCTCGCGGACCATGACCTTCTCGGCCGCGAGCATCTTCGTCGCCGTGCTGTTCATGGTCGTGTGAGCCCCCGGATCGGATAACAGGAACGAAAATCGCCATGAATACCGCCGTGAACGTCAATGTCGTGCATGAATCCGAAGCGCAGCGCCAGCATGCCCGGGTGCGCATTCCCGCCAAGCTGCGCTACCTGGACGGCAACCGCGAGCCGCACGAGGTGAAGGTTGACGACCTGTCCGCCGGGGGCCTGTCCTTCCACGCGAAAAAACCGCTGCCTGAAGGCGAAGTGCTGCGCGGTCGCCTGCAGTTCGTGGTCGACAACCTCGGCCTGTCGATGGACGTCGAACTGCTGGTGCGCACCAGCAGCCGCGAAACCGCTCGCACCGGCGCCGAGTTCCAGAACCTCGAACCGCGCGACATCGCCACCCTGCGCCATATCATCACCAGCCACCTGTCCGGCGAGCTGATCAGCGTCGGCGACGTGCTCAGCACCCTGCAGCGCGACAACTTCACCAAGGCGCGCAAACAGAAGGACGGGGGCTCGGGCCTGTCGGCCTTCGGCCGCCTGCGCGCGGTCACCGTCACCGCCGGGGTGTTCGTGGTCGGCCTGGTGGCCTTCGGCTTCGTCGCCAAGTCGCTGTATGGCCTGTACTTCGTCAGCCATGCCGAGGCCGGCGTGGTCGCGGTGCCCACCACCAACGTCACCATGCCCCGCGACGGCAGCGTGCAGAGCCTGGTGGAAAACGGCGCGAGCGTGGCCAAGGGCGCGCCACTGGCCACCTTCAACACCAGCATGCTCGATTTGCTCAAGGGCCACTTGGACGACGCGCAACTGGAGCCGGCCAAGGTCGAGGAACTGTTCGGCAAGCAGCTCTCCGGCACCCTCACCAGCCCGTGCGACTGTGTGGTCTCGCGCCAGCTGGTGGATGACGGCCAGTACGCCAGCAAGGGCCAGCCGGTGTTCGCGCTGATCCCACGTACCAGCACCCCGACCATCGAGGCGCGCTTCAGCTACCGCCAGTTCGATGAAGTGAAACCGGGCACCCGGGTCAACTTCCAGATCGCCGGCGAGGATGAAGTGCGCAGCGGCCGGATCACCGGTAGCTCGAGCCTGGACACCGACAACCTGGCCTCCGATATCCGCGTGCAGATCAAGCCCGACGGCGGCCTGCCGGCCGAGCTCGCCGGCCGCCCGGCCTCGGTCAACAGCGACCGTGGCCCGTCGCTGAACTGGCTGATCGACAAGGCCGTGGCCCGCGGGCTGTAAGAGGATCGGATAATGACCAGCAGACACCCCGATATCTGTGGGAGCCGGCTTGCCGGCGATCGAGTGCGCAGCACTCGCCCAGCGGATGCAGCGCCTGCACTGGCCTCTCGCCGGCAAGCCGGCTCCCACAGGGACAGCTTGCGCCTGGGGGCATGCGCCCTGGCCGCCGCCATCACCTTGGCCGGCTGCGCCGGCCTGCCCGACCAGCGCCTGGCCAACGAAGCACTCAAGCGCGGCGACACCGCCACCGCCGAGCGCAACTACAAGGCCCTCGCCGACCTTGGCTACAGCGACGCCCAGGTCGGCCTGGCGGATATCCAGGTCAGCACCCGCGACCCGGCCAAGCTCAAGCAAGCCGAGTCCACCTACCGCGCCGCCGCCGCCACCTCGCCCCGTGCCCAGGCGCGCCTCGGCCGCCTGCTGGTGGCCAAGCCCGACAGCACCCAGGCCGAGCGCGAAGAGGCCGAGACCCTGCTCAAGCTCGCGGCGCAACAAGGTGAAGCGAATACCTTGATCCCGCTGGCGATGCTCTACCTGCAGTACCCGCAGAGCTTCCCCAAGGTCAACGCCCAACAGCAGATCGACCAGTGGCGCGCCGCCGACAACCCCGAGGCCGGCCTGGCCCAGGTGCTGCTGTACCGCACCCAGGGCACCTATGACCAGCACCTGGGCGAGGTGGAGAAGATCTGCAAGGCCGCGCTGGCCACTACCGACATCTGCTACGTGGAACTGGCCACCGTCTACCAGAAACGCGCCCAGCCCGAGCAGCAGGCCGCCCTACTGGAGCAGCTCAAGGCAGCCCATGCCCGCGGCGCCGTGCCGGCCACCCGGGTCGACAGCGTCGCCCGCGTGCTGGCCGACCGCAGCCTGGGCCAGACCGACGAGAAGACCGCCAAGGACTTGCTCGAGCAGGTCGCACCGGCGAACCCGGCATCCTGGGTGAGCCTGGCGCAGCTGCTCTACGACTTCCCCGAACTGGGCGACACCGACCAGCTGATGGCCTATATCGACAAGGGCCGCGAGGCAGAACAGCCCCGCGCCGAACTGCTGCTGGGCCGGCTCTACTACGAAGGCAAGACCGTGCCCGCCGACGCGCAGAAGGCCCAGGAGCACCTGCAGGCCGCCGCCGACGCCGGCGAAGTCAGCGCAGACTACTACCTCGGCCAGCTGTACCGCCGCGGTTACCTGGGCCAGGTCGAGCCGCAAAAGGCCGTCGACCACCTGCTCGCCGCCGCCCGTGGTGGCCAGAACAGCGCCGACTACGCCCTGGCCCAGCTGTTCAGCGAAGGCCACGGTATCCGCCCGGCGCCGACCAATGCCTGGGTGTTCGCGCAACTCTCCCAGGTCAACCCGACCCCACAGTCGAGCGAGCTGCTGCAACAGCTCGACCAGCAGCTCACGCCCGACCAGCGCAATCAGGCCCAGCAACTGCTGGCGCAGGAAAAGCAGGCACGCGGCAGCATGGCCCAGAGCGCCAACAGCACCCTGGCCATCGAAGCGCTGCAGGACGAGAAAGAAGAAGTAGACGCCGAGGATTCGCTATGACGCTCAACCCCTTCGTGAAAGCCGGCATCGGCCTGAGCTTCGCCCTGCTGTGGTCGATGCCGACCCTGGCGGCGGAAACCGCGCAGAAGAACTTCGGCCTCGACGTGAAGATCACCGGCCAGTCCGAGGACGACCGCGACCTGGGCACCCGCTCCGGCGGCGACGTCAACGGCCTGGGCCTGGACCTGCGCCCCTGGGTGTACGGCGAGCGCGGCAACTGGAGCGCCTTCGCCATGGGCCAGGCGGTGGCCGCCACCGACATCATCGAAACCGACACCCTGCGCCAGAACGACGACGGCACCACCAGCGACAACGGCGACGACAGCCGCAAGCCGGACAAGAGCTACCTGGCCATGCGCGAATTCTGGATCGGCTACAGCGGCCTGACCCCTTACCCCGGCGAGCAGCTGCGCTTCGGTCGCCAGCGCCTGCGCAGCGATGACGGCATGTGGCGCGACACCAACATCGAGGCGCTGAACTGGACCTTCGACACCACCCTGCTCAAGGCCGACCTTGGCGTTGCCCAGCGCTTCAGCGAATACCGCACCGACCTCACCGAACTGGCCCCCGAAGACAAGGACCGCAGCCATGTCTACGGCAACGTCGCCACGCAATGGACACCCGGCCACTGGGTTGGCCTGCGTGCCCACCACAGCCATGACGGCGGCAGCCTGAAGAGCCCCGGCGAAACCGTCGACGCCCTCGACAAGACCCGCACCGGCGACCTCACCTGGCTGGGCCTGGAGGCCAACAGCGACGCCTACAACTGGCGCAACGACCACACCGTCAACTACTGGGGCAGCGTCACCTGGCTGACCGGCGACCGCGATACCCTCAGCAGCCAGGCGGTCGGCAACGACCAGGTCGCCACCGGCAAGCAGAGCGGCGACGTCAACGCCTGGGCCACCGACCTCGGTATCCGCCTGCGCCTCGACCCGCAGTGGCAAGTCGGCGCGGCCTACGCCCGGGGCAGCGGCGGCGGCGGCAGCGACGGTTCGAACAATTTCGAGCAGACCGGCCTGGAGAGCAACCGCTCCAACTTCACCGGCACCCGCTCGCGGGTACACCGCTTCGGCGAAGCCTTCCGCGGCGAGCTGGGCAACCTGCAGGCGGCCACCCTGTTCGCCTCCTGGCAGCTGCGCGACGACTACGACGCCAGCTTCATCTACCACAAGTTCTGGCGCGTCGACGGCAAGCAGAACATCGGCTCCAGCGGCATCAACGCGGTGGTCGACGACGGCGGCATCAGCCGCCCGCTGGTGCAGGGCGAGAAAGACCTCGGCCAGGAAATGGACGTGGTCGTGACCAAGTACTTCAAGCAGGGTCTGCTGCCGGCCTCGATCAGCCAGTCGATCGACGAGCCGTCGGCCCTGGTGCGCCTGCGCGCCGGTGTGTTCAAGCCGGGCGACGCCTACGGCAAAGAGGCCGACTCGTACATGCACCGCGCCTTCGTCGACGTGATCTGGCGCTACTGAGGCCGGGAGAGGATAGCCATGAACCTGCACCCGAACCTTCGCCACAGCCTGCTCGCCAGCGCCCTGCTGCTGGCCGGCGGCCTTGCCCAGGCCGCCGAGCCGGAAATGGCCAAAGGGCTGCAACAGGCCAAGACCTACACCATCTCCAGCGCGCCGATCGAGCCGCTGAAGATGGACCCGCCCAAGCTGCCCGACCTGTCCGGCTACACCGCCCAGGCCGTACAGCAAAAGATCGACCGCCAGCACAAGGGCAAGGTCAGCGTGCGCCGCATGCTCCAGGAGGACACCCTCAAAGAGTTCATCGGCGGCGACAACAAGGGCGCCGAATGGGTACGCCGCCAGCACGGCATCCCCCAGGCGATCTTCGTCGATGACGGCCACGTCGACTTGGTGGAGCTGAGCAAGAAAGTCCCCAGCCAGTACCTGCGTGAAACCGCGCCGGGCGTGTACCTGGCGCGCCTGCCGATCGTGGTCGGGCGCAAGGGGGTGCTGGAGATCGACGGCAAGGTCAAGGAACTGCGCCTGTCCGAGGAAGGCGGTTCGTTCATCGTCAACGACGGCAAGCTGTTCGTCAGCGACACCCGGGTCACCGGTTGGCGCGAGCAGGCCAACGGCCCGGCGACCTTCCGCAAGCCCGACGAATTCCGCCCGTTCCTGCTCAGCTGGGGCGGCACCGAGACCTATATCGTCAACAGCAAGATGGCCAGCTTCGGCTACGCCAAATCCAAGTCCTATGGCGTGAGCATCTCGCAGTACACGCCGAACATGGCCAAGCAGATGGGCCGCCCGGAACCCACCGGCTGGATCATCGGCTCCGAGTTCAGCGACATGTGGTACGGCTTCTACTGCTACGAGACCAGCGACTTCGTGATCAAGGACAGCACCTACCGCGACAACATCGTCTACGGCATCGACCCCCACGACCGTTCGCACCGCCTGATCATCGCCGGCAACACCGTATACGGCACCAAGAAGAAGCACGGGATCATCGTCTCGCGCGAGGTCAACGACAGCTGGATCATCAACAACAAGAGCTACGACAACAAGCTCTCGGGCGTGGTGATCGACCGTAACAGCGTCAACAACCTGATCGCCTACAACGAGATCTACCGCAACCACACCGACGGCATCACCTTGTACGAGAGCGGCGACAACCTGATCTGGGGCAACAAGCTGATCAACAACCGCCGCCACGGCATCCGCGTGCGCAACAGCGTGAACATCCGCCTGTACGAGAACGTCGCCATGGCCAACGGCCTGGTGGGCGTGTACGGCCATATCAAGGACCTGTCCGACACCGACCGCGACATCGCCCTCGACCCGTTCGATACCAAGGTGTCGCTGATCGTGGTCGGCGGCGAGCTGGCGGCCAACGGCTCGGGCCCGCTGTCGATCGATTCGCCGCTGTCGGTGGAGCTGTACAAGGTGTCGATGCTGATGCCGCGCAAGGCCAACGGCATCAGCTTCAACGGCGTGCTCGGCGAGCGCCAGGACGAAATCCTCGACCTGCTGGTGCGCCAGCAGAAGGCCGTGCTGATCGACCCGGTCGAACGCCAGACCGAAATGATCGACTAAGGAAGCCCAGACCATGACTCCACACCTGATGAAACTGCTGGGCCTGTCCGCCGCCCTCCTGGCCATCAGCCAGGGCGTGCGCGCCGAAGACGTCAAGGCACCGACCTTCAGCGCCGAACCGTGCTGCCAGCTGTGCCCCGAGGCCCACGACGCCAGCCGCTACACCACGCGCTACCAGCAGAACTTCACCACCCTGGTGCAAGCCCAGGGCGACTGGCTGTTCCGTACCCGAGAGGACCTGCGCACCGAGTTCGACACCACCCCGGGCGGCTACAAGCGCCTGCAGCAGGTGCACGACGCGTTCAAGAAGCGTGGCGTCGAGCTGGTGGTGGTCTATCAGCCGACCCGTGGCCTGGTTAACCGCAACATGCTCAACCCCGAAGAGAAGGCCGCCTTCGACTACCAGAAGGCCCTGCGCAACTACCAGGCCATGCTCCAGCGCTTCAGCAAAATGGGCTACAACGTGCCCGACCTGTCGCCGCTGACCAACGAGCAACTGGCCGCCGCCGACCAGGGCAAGGACTTCTACTTCCGCGGCGACCAGCACTGGACGCCCTATGGCGCCGAACGCGCGGCAAAGATCGTCGCCGACACCGTGCACAAGATGCCGGCCTTCGAAGGCATCCCGCGCAAGGAATTCGAGACCAAAAAGTCCGGCCGCATGGGCAAGACCGGCACCCTGCACAACGTCGCCGGCCAGCTGTGCGGCACCAGCTATGCGGTGCAGTACATGGATCAGTTCGCCACCGAACCGAAGGGCGCCGCCGGCGGCGACGACCTGTTCGGCGATTCGGGCAACGCGCAGATCACCCTGGTGGGCACCAGCCACAGCGGCAAGAACTACAACTTCTCGGGCTTCCTCGAACAGTACATCGGGGCCGATGTGCTCAATGTCGCTTTCCCCGGCGGCGGCCTGGAAGGCTCGATGATCCAGTACCTGGGCAGCGAGGAGTTCCAGAACAACCCGCCGAAGATCCTGGTGTGGGAGTTCTCGCCGCTGTACCGCCTCGACCAGGAAACCATCTGGCGGCAGATCCTCGGCCTGCTCGACGACGGCTGCGACGACCGCCCGGCCCAGATGAGCGCCAGCGCCACCCTCAAGCCCGGCAAGAACGAGCTGATGGTCAACGGCAAGAACGGCGTGATCAAGGACCTGGTCAACCGCAACCACCAGCTCGACATCAAGTTCGAGGACAGCTCGGTGAAGGTGCTGCAGGCCACTCTGTGGTACCTCAACGGCCGCCACGAGGACATCAAGATCGAGAAGCCCGAGACCTCCGACACCGACGGGCGCTTCGTCTTCCAGATGCGCGAGGACGAAGACTGGGCAGGCCAGAACCTGCTCGCCCTGGAGGTACAAGGGCCAGAAAGCGGTACGCAGAAAGTCGAAGCCAAACTCTGCAAACGCAACAACTTCGCCAGCCCCGCGCAGCACACCGCGCAAGCTGGCCAGTGAGGCGACCATGACCATCATAAGCAGCAAGACCGCACCCGCCCTGCTCGCCCTCGCCCTGTTCGGCGGCGCGGCGCAGGCCGCGCTGGTGCCGCCCCAGGGTTACTACGAGGGCATCGAGAAATTCAAGACCGGCGACGGCAATTTCCGCTGCGAAGCCGCGCCCAAGCCTTATACCGGCGCGCTGCAATTCCGCAGCAAGTACGAAGGTTCGGACAAGGCCCGGGCGACACTCAATGTCGCCTCGGAAAAAGCCTTCCGCAAATCCACCGAGGACATCACCACCCTCGAGAAAGGCGTCAGCAAGATGGTCGGCCAGTACATGCGCGATGGCCGCCCGGCGCAACTGGACTGCGCCCTGACCTGGCTCGACACCTGGGCACGCGCCGATGCGTTGATGTCCACCGATTACAACCACACCGGCAAGTCCATGCGCAAATGGGCCCTGGGCAGCATGAGCGGCTCATGGCTGCGCCTGAAGTTCTCCAACTCGCAGCCACTGGCGGCGCACCGCGCCGAAGCCGAGCAGATCGAAAAATGGTTCGTGCGCCTGGCGCGCCAGACCGTGCGCGACTGGAGCGACCTGCCGCTGGAGAAGATCAACAACCACAGTTACTGGGCGGCCTGGTCGGTGATGGCCACCGCCGTGGCCACCGACCAGCAGGAGCTGTTCGACTGGGCGGTGAAGGAATACAAGGTCGGCGTCAACCAGGTCGACGAGCAGGGCTTTTTGCCCAACGAGGTCAAGCGCAAGCAACGCGCCCTGGCCTACCACAACTACGCCCTGCCGCCGCTGGCGATGATCGCCAGCTTCGCCCAGGCCAACGGCGTGGACCTGCGCAAGGAAAACAACTTCGCCCTGCAACGGCTTGGCGAAGGCGTGCTGGCCGGTGCCCGCGACCCTGTTCATTTCAACACCCGCGCCGGCGTGAAGCAGGACCTCAAGGACCTGAAGATCGACAGCAAGTACGCCTGGCTCGAGCCGTGGTGCGCGCTGTACCAGTGCGTCGGCGACACCCTCGAGCGCAAGCATGACTTGCAGCCGTTCAACAGTTTCCGGCTGGGTGGCGATGTGACGCGGGTCTACGACCCAAGCGCGGAACAGAAAAAGTAACGCAATTCCCTGTGGAAGCCGGCTTGCCGGCGATGCAAGGCAAAGCCTTGCCCTGCGATGGCCGGGGCCGCCATGCGGCCCATCGCCGGCAAGCCGGCTCCCACAGGGGACTAGGTTGCCTTCCAGCTTTTTGCTGGGGGGTTTGGGGGGCGCTGTGCCCCAGGTGCTGTGCATAACTAGGAGAACCGGGATGGTCTTCTCGTCCAACGTGTTCCTGTTCCTGTTCCTGCCGGTTTTCCTCGGCTTGTACTACGTGAGCGGGAATCGCTATCGCAACCTGCTGCTGCTGGTTGCCAGCTACATCTTCTACGCCTGGTGGCGGGTGGATTTCCTCGCCCTGTTCGCCGGGGTCACCCTGTGGAACTACTGGATCGGCCTGAAAGTCGGCGCCGCCGGCGTGCGCACCAAGCCCGCGCAGCGCTGGCTGCTGCTCGGCGTGGGCGTCGACCTGTGCATCCTCGGCTACTTCAAGTACGCCAACTTCGGCGTCGACAGCCTCAACGCGATCATGACTTCGATGGGGCTGGAGCCGTTCATCCTCACCCATGTGCTGCTGCCGATCGGCATCTCGTTCTACATCTTCGAGTCGATCAGCTACATCATCGACGTGTACCGCGGCGACACCCCGGCCACCCGCAACCTGATCGACTTCGCGGCCTTCGTGGCGATCTTCCCGCACCTGATCGCCGGCCCCGTGCTGCGCTTCAAGGACCTGGTCGACCAGTTCAACAACCGCACCCACACCCTGGACAAGTTCTCCGAAGGCTGCACCCGCTTCATGCAGGGCTTCATCAAGAAGGTGTTCATCGCCGACACCCTGGCGGTGGTCGCCGACCACTGCTTCGCCCTGCAGAACCCCACCACCGGTGATGCCTGGCTCGGCGCCCTGGCCTACACCGCGCAGCTGTACTTCGACTTCTCCGGCTACAGCGACATGGCCATCGGCCTGGGCCTGATGATGGGCTTCCGCTTCATGGAGAACTTCAAGCAGCCCTACATCAGCCAGTCGATCACCGAGTTCTGGCGGCGCTGGCACATCAGCCTGTCGACCTGGCTGCGCGACTACCTGTACATCACCCTGGGCGGCAACCGCAAAGGCACCTTCAACACCTACCGCAACCTGTTCCTGACCATGCTGCTGGGCGGGCTGTGGCATGGCGCCAACTTCACCTACATCATCTGGGGCGCCTGGCACGGCCTGTGGCTGGCCATCGAGCGCGCGCTGGGGCTGGACACCAACCCGCAGCGTTTCAACCCGGTGAAATGGGCCTTCACCTTCCTGCTGGTGGTGGTCGGCTGGGTGATCTTCCGCGCCGAGAACCTGCACGTGGCGGCGCGCATGTACGGCGCCATGTTCAGCTTCGGCGACTGGCAGCTGTCGGAAATCAACAGCGCCCAGCTTACCGGCCTGCAGGTGGCCACGCTGGTCGTCGCCTACCTGAGCCTGGCGTTCTTCGGCCTGCGCGACTTCTACCGCAATGCCAGGCCAACGCCAAAGGCCACGCCGGTGCAAATCAACGCCGACGGCTCGGTGGGGCTGGACTGGACGCGGATCATGACCCGCGCCCTGGTCCTGCTGCTGTTCGTCGCCTCGGTGCTCAAGCTCTCGGCGCAGAGCTACTCCCCGTTCCTGTACTTCCAGTTCTGAGGCCTGAATCATGAACCGGACACTTCGCATCACCTATTCGCTGTCGTTCATGGGCCTGCTGGTCGGGCTGGGCGCATGGTCGGTCGGCGGGCTGGAAAGCTTCAACCGCACCGGGCAGATGACCCTGCTCGACGGCAAGCTGGCCAAGGCCGCCGAAACCCACTACGACGAGCAGTTCCCGATCAAGCGCGTCGGCACCAACCTGTGGGCCGCGCTGGACTTCAAGCTGTTCAACGAAGGCCGCCCCGGCGTGGTGCTGGGCCGCGACCAGTGGCTGTTCACCGACGAGGAATTCAACCCCACCGCCGGCGCGCAGCAACAGATGCAGGACAACCTGGCACTGGTGCGCGGGGTGCGTGACGCACTGCAACGCCAGGGCGTGCAGCTGGTGCTGGCGATCGTCCCGGCCAAGGCCCGGCTCTATTCCGAATACATCGGCAAGGAGACGCCGGCCAGCCTGCACGACGACCTGTTCAACCAGTTCCACGCCCAGGCGCGCCAGGCCAATGTGTTCGCCCCCGACCTGCTGGCGCCGCTGGAGCAGGCCAAGGCCCGCGGCCAGGTGTTCCTGCGCACCGACACCCACTGGACGCCGATGGGCGCCGAAGTGGTCGCGCAATCGCTGGCCGAAGCCGTCGACCGCCAGCACCTGCTCACCGGCGAGCCACAGGCGTACATCACCGAGGCCGGCGCCAGCGCGCCGTACAAGGGCGACCTGACCAACTTCCTGCCGCTGGACCCGCTGTTCAGCAACCTGCTGCCCACCCCCGACACCCTGCAGCAACGCAAGACCCACCCGGTGCAGGCCGAGGGCGCCGAAGGTGGCGACGCGCTGTTCGACGACAGCCGCATCCCGGTCGCGCTGGTAGGCACCAGCTACAGCGCCAACCCGCACTGGAACTTCCTCGGCGCCCTGCAGCAGGCCCTGCGCAGCGACGTCGCCAACTACGCCGAAGACGGCCACGGGCCGTTGCTGCCGATGCTCAAGTACCTGCAAAGCGACGCTTTCAAAAATGCCCCGCCACAGGTCGTGGTGTGGGAATTCCCTGAACGGTATCTGCCCATGAAGAACGACCTCAGCGCCTTCGATCCGCAGTGGATCGCGCAGCTGAAGAACTCCCGCAAATCCGAAGAAAACCTGGCCCTGTCGTCCAACCGGACGGACCACTGAAGATAGAGAGGAACACGCACATGACCACCAAGACTTCCATTGCCAAAGCCCTCACCCTCGCCGCCGGCCTGTCCCTGGCCTCGATGCAGGCCTTCGCCGGCGCCGATGCCGCCCTCTATGGCCCGAGTGCGCCGAAGGGCTCGACCTTCGTGCGCCTGTACAACGCCGCCAGCAGCCCCACCGCCGCCAGCGTCGGCAACACCCAGATCAAGCAGGTCGGCGCCCAGGCCAGCAGCGACTTCAGCTTCCTGCCCGGCGGCGACTACACCGCCCAGGTCGGCGGCAAGAGCGTGCCGGTCAAGCTGGCCGCCGACAAGTACTACACCTTGGTTAACAACAACGGCGGCAACCCGCAGCTGATCGAAGAGCCACCGTTCAAGAACAAGCAGAAAGCCCTGGTGCGGGTGCAGAACCTCAGCGACCAGCAACTGACCCTGAAGACCGCCGACGGCAAGACCGAAGTGGTCAAGCCGGTGGCCGCCAAGGGCCGTGGCGAACGTGAAATCAACCCGGTCAAGGTCAACCTTGCCCTGTATGCAGGCGACAAGAAAGTCGGCGACGTCAAGCCCGTCGCCCTGGAGCGCGGCGAAGCGGCCGTGCTGTATGTCACCGGTTCCGGCAACAGCCTGTCGCCGGTGTGGGTAACTCGCCCCGTGGCTAGCAACTGATCCCCCTGCCTCTAAACGACTATTGGAGAAACATGATGATCCCGGTAATTCTTTCTGGTGGTAGCGGTTCGCGTCTGTGGCCTCTGTCGCGCAAGCAGTTCCCCAAGCAGTTCCTGGCCCTGACCGGCGAACACACGCTGTTCCAGCAGACCATCGAACGCCTGGTGTTCGATGGCATGGACACGCCCATCGTGGTCTGCAACAAGGACCACAAGTTCATCGTCCAAGAGCAGCTGGGCGCGCTGAAGCTGGAAACCCAGGCCATCCTCATGGAGCCGTTCGGCCGCAACACCGCGCCGGCAGTGGCCATGACCGCGATGAAGCTGGTCAACGAAGGCCGTGACGAGCTGATGCTGGTGCTCCCGGCCGACCACGTGATCGAGGACCAGAAGGCCCTGCAACGCGCCCTGGCCCTGGCCACCGTGGCCGCCGAGCGCGGCGAGATGGTGCTGTTCGGCGTGCCGGCGACCAAGCCCGAGACCGGCTACGGCTACATCCGTTCCAGCCAGGACGCACTGCTGCCCGAGGGCGTGGCACGGGTCGCGCAGTTCGTCGAGAAACCCGACGAGAAACGCGCCAACGAGTTCGTCCGCGCCGGCGGCTACTTCTGGAACAGCGGCATGTTCCTGTTCCGCGCCAGCCGCTTCCTCGAGGAGCTGAAAAAGCACGATCCTGACATCTACGACACCTGCCTGCTGGCCCTCGAGCGCAGCGAGGAAGACGCCGATGTGCTGAGCATCGACGAAGCCACCTTCGCCTGCTGCCCGGATAACTCCATCGACTACGCGGTGATGGAGAAGACCCAGCGCGCCTGCGTGGTGCCGCTGTCGGCCGGCTGGAGCGACGTCGGCTGCTGGTCGTCGCTGTGGGACGTGCATGAGAAGGACGACAACGGCAACGTCACCAAGGGCGACGTGGTGGTGCAGGACAGCCACAACTGCATGATCCATGGCAATGGCAAGCTGGTCTCGGTGATCGGCCTGGAGAACATCGTGGTGGTCGAGACCAAGGACGCCATGATGATCGCCCACAAGGACAAGGTCCAAGGCGTCAAGCAGCTGGTCAACACCCTTGACGCCCAAGGCCGGACCGAGACCCAGAATCACCTGGAGGTCTACCGCCCGTGGGGCTCGTACGACTCGGTGGACATGGGCGGGCGCTTCCAGGTCAAGCACATCACCGTCAAGCCGGGCGCCAGCCTGTCGCTGCAGATGCACCACCACCGCGCCGAGCACTGGATCGTGGTGTCCGGCACCGCCGAGGTGACCTGCGACGAGAACGTGTTCCTGCTCACCGAGAACCAGTCCACCTACATCCCCATCGCCTCGGTACACCGCCTGCGCAACCCGGGCAAGATCCCGCTGGAGATCATCGAGGTGCAGTCCGGCAGCTACCTGGGCGAGGATGATATCGAGCGCTTCGAGGATGTGTATGGGCGAACTTCCACGCCGGTGGAGCGTGGGGTTTCGGTGAAGACCATCGCGCAGTAAGCCCCGGGGCCGCTTTGCGGCCCATCGCCGGCAAGCCGGCTCCCACAGGCTTTGTACATTCCTGTGGGAGCCGGCTTGCCGGCGATGGGCAGCGGCGAAAGGAGGGCGAGGCCCTCTCGCTTTTGAGCCAATACCCATTTCCCGCTACGATGATCAAACCCCCGCCACCAAGGCCTGCCCCACCATGATCATCGGCGCCCTGCTCATCCTCACCTGGCTGGTCCTGCTGCTGCGCTACCCCGCCAAGGCCCTGCCGATTTCCCTGGCCGCCGTCTGCGGCCTGGGCCTGGTGGCGCTAGGCGTGGTCTGGCAGGACACCCGCGAGGCCTCGCAGCTGGCGCGCCTGGACATTCGCCTGAGCTACGCCCCCGACCAGTGCCCCGCCGACCGCGCCCTGCAGGTGCGCATGAAGAACGGCAACAAGGCGCCGCTGACCGAACTGCGCTGGCGCGTGGCCGCCTATGCCCCCGGCGATACCGTGAACCTTGCCGAGAACACCTATGCAGCACCCCGCTATCGCGGCCCCGGCGAATTGCAGCCCGGCGTCGAGTGGAGCGATTGCCTGCCGGTGCCGCCGCTGCGCTCGGGGTATCGGCCGCAGACCCTGGAGTTTCGTGCCGAGCATCTGCAAGGTACATTCGCCAATTGATTCATTGCCTGTACCGGCCCTATCGCTGGCAAGCCAGCTCCCACAGGGGCTTTGGTGATCCCTGTGGGAGCTGGCTTGTCGCAGCGGCGAACCGCAGCGATAGGGCCGGGGCAGGTATTACGACCCTCCCAGACCTAAGGCCTACCCATGCCCACCGTCCTCATCACCGGTTGTTCCAGCGGCATCGGCCGCGCCCTGGCCGACGCCTTCCGCGATGCCGGCCACGAAGTCTGGGCCACCGCCCGCAAGCCCGACGACGTCGACACCCTGCTCGCCGCCGGCTTTGCCGCACGGCAACTGGATGTGAATGACGGCGAGGCACTGACCCGCCTGGCCGACGAGCTGGAAGACCGCCACGGCGGCCTCGATATCCTCATCAACAACGCCGGCTACGGCGCCATGGGCCCGCTGCTCGACGGCGGTGTCGAGGCCATGCGTCAACAGTTCGAAACCAACGTCTTCGCCCTGGTTGGCGTGACCCGCGCGCTGTTCCCGCTGCTGCGCCGCTCGCGTGGGCTGGTGGTGAATATCGGCAGCGTCTCGGGCGTGCTGGTCACCCCGTTCGCCGGCGCGTACTGCGCGTCGAAGGCTGCCGTGCATGGGCTCACCGATGCTTTGCGCCTGGAACTGGCGCCATTCGGTATCCAGGTGATGGAAGTACAACCGGGGGCAATCGCCTCGCAGTTCGCCAGCAATGCCCAGCAACAGGCCGAGCAGGTACTGGCGAGCGACTCGCCGTGGTGGCCGTTGCGCGAACAGGTACAGGCCCGAGCGCGGGCATCGCAGGACCGACCGACTTCGGCGGCGGTGTTTGCCCAGCGCTTGCTGGCCGCCACGCGCAAGTCGCCAGTGCCGGCGCTGGTACGAATCGGCAATGGCAGCACGGCGCTGCCGTTGATGGCCCGGGTGCTGCCGCAAAGGCTGCTGGATTGGGTGTTGCGCAAGCGCTTTGGGTTGTTACGGCCATTGTGACTAGGGGCGCTTTGCGCCCCATCGCCGGCAAGCCGGCTCCCACAGCATCAAGCCATGCGAAACCCTGTGGGAGCCGGCTTGCCGGCGAAAGGGCTGCGCAGCAGCCCCTCAGACTTTCACTGGCGTCTCGTCGAACGCTTGCCAGCCCCCGCCCAGCGCCTTGTACAGCCCCACCAGCGCCTGCGACACCGCCGCCGAACTGTCGATCCACTGCTCCTCGCTGGCCAGCAGCGCACCCTGCACCGTCAGCACGTTGAGAAAGTCCACCGCCCCTTCCACATACTGGCGCTGCGCGGTCTCCAGGGCGATGCGGTTCTGCCGCACCGCCTCGGCCAGGTGATCACGGCGCAGCTGGCTGGCGTTGTACAGGCGCAGCACGTCGTCGATCTCGTGCCAGGCACCGAGCACCACCTTGCGGTAGTTCAGCGCCGCCTCCTGCTGCTGCGCCTCGCGCAGCGCCAGGGTGCCCTTGAGCCGCCCGCCCTCGAAGATCGGCAGCGACAGCTGCGGGCCGAAGGCGAACCGGCGCGAATCCCAACCACCGAAATCGGACAGTTGCATGGCCTGGAAACCGACACTCCCGGACAAGCGGATGCTCGGGTAGAAGTCCGCCTTGGCCACGCCGATGCTGGCGGTGGCGGCATGCAGGCGGGCCTCGGCCTGGCGAATGTCCGGCCGGCGCTCGGCCAGCTCCGAAGGCACGCCGATGGCGAAACGCTGCTGCGGCGCGGGCAGCTCGCCGCCTTGCAGCAGCTCACGCTGCAGGCTGCGTGGCGGTTCGGCAGCGAGCAGGCCGAGGGCGTTGATCAGGTCGTCGCGACGGGCCTCCAGAGTCGGCAGGCGCGCCTCGATCGAAGCGACCTGGGCGCTGGCCTGGGCTACGTCGAGGCGGGTGGCGACCCCTTCCGCCTGGCGGCCTTCGGACAACTTCAGGCTGTGGCGGGCGACCTTGAGGTTGTCCTGGGTAATGTCCAGGGTGTGCTGCACGGCACGCAACTGGATGTAATTGCCGGCGGTTTCCGCAAGCAAGGCCAGCAGCACGCCCCGGCGGTCGTTCTCCGCCACCGCCACGCTCGCGTCGGCGGCCTCGACCTGGCGGCGCAAACGCCCCCACAGGTCCAGTTCCCAGCCGGCCACCAGGTCGCCTTGCCAGAGGTTGTACGCCGACTTGCCAGACTTGCCGGACGGGTCGTTCAGCCCCTCGGCGCTGTTGCGCGCACGGCTGTACCCGGCGTTCACGTCCACCGCCGGCAGCTCGTCCGCCGCCACGCTGCTGCGCAGGGCGCGGCTTTGCAGCAGACGGGCACTGGCCATGCGCAGGTCGAGGTTGCGCTCGGTGACCTTCTGGATCAGCGCGCTCAGGCGCGGGTCATGGAAACTGTCCCACCAACGCAGTTCCAGCGGCTCGGCCACCGGCTGGCTGGCCGCGGCGGGGCCTTGCAGCTCGGCCCAGGCCTTGGGCGCCTCGCTGTCCGGACGCCGGAAGTCCGGGCCGAGGGTGCAGCCGGCCAGCATCATGGCCAACAGCAGAGGGCTCAGGCGTCTCATCGCGCAGTCACCTCTTTGCCGGCCAGCGTGTCGCCGTGGGTATCGATGGTCGCTTCCACCGACATGCCCACGCGCAGGCGCGCCAACAGCGGCTGGCCGTCATCGAAGACGATCTTCACCGGAATGCGCTGCACCACCTTGGTGAAGTTGCCGGTGGCGTTGTCTGGCTTCACGGCGGCGAAGGTCACCCCGGTAGCCGGGGCGATACTCTCGACACGGCCGTGGAGTTGTTCGCCGGAAAAGGTATCGACGCTGATGCTCACCGGTTGCCCCGGTTGCACATGGGTCAGTTGGGTCTCCTGGAAGTTGCCGACGATATAGGCGCGCTCCAGCGGCACCACCGACAGCAGCCGCGCCCCCGGGTTGACGTAAGCGCCGATGCGCAGGGCACGCTCGCCGACCATGCCGTCGACCGGCGCGGTGATGCGGGTGTAGGACAGGTCCAGGCGGGCTTTTTCCAGCCCAGCTTCGGCACGCTTGAGCTGACCATCGGCGCTGGCCACCTGGGCGCTGAGGATGTCCACCTGCTTGCGCGTGGCCAGCAACGCCGCCTGGCTGTTGGCCAGCCGCGCACGGGCCTGGTCGACGCCGCTGCGCGCCTGCTGGGCATTTTGCACGGTGCCGGCGCCCTGCTCGGCCAGGCGGCTATAGCGGGTCACCTCGTGGTCGGCGAAGGCCGCCTCGGCCTGGGCCGCCTTCACCGCCGCCTCGGCCTGGGCGATCAGCGAGGCCTGGCGCTCGAGCGTGGCGCGGGCATCCAGGCTCTGCGCCCTGGCCACCAACAGCTGGGCCTGGGCGGCGTCGAGCGCGGCCTGGTAGTCGCGCGGATCGATGGTCGCCAGCAACTGGCCGGCACTCACCTGCTGGTTGTCCTCCACCAGCACCTCCTTGATGAAGCCCGCCACCTTCGGCGCCACCACCGTGTAGTCGGCGGCCACGTAGGCGTCGTTGGTGCGCTGGCGATGATCGCTGCCGAACATCCAGGGGCCGACCAGGGCGGCGAGCACGGCCACGGCGAGTGCCGAGCCGATGAAGAGCGTCTTGCGGTTGTTGGTCATCTTTCTATCTCGAATTCAGCCCCGGCTTCAGGCCACCGCACGCGGCGGGAAGATCCGGGTAGGCACGAAGGGGATCAGGCAGATCATGGCCACGGCGATACCCGCCATCACCAGGTACAGGTCGGCCGAGGTCAGCACCAGGGCCTGTTCATGGATGCGCTTGGCCAGGCCAGCGGCGTTGTCGTCGATCAGCGGCGCGTTGCCCAGGCTGTCGACCAGGTGGTTGGAATGAAAATGCCGGCGCAGGGTGCCGAGGGCGTCGAGCAGGCCGCTGGCGATCACCGCCGAGAGCCCTTTGACCGTGTTGAACCAGGCGGAGGCGAACGGACCTTCCTGCGGGGTCATGCCATTGGTGGAGAGCATCAGCAGGGGCAGCACCGCCATCGGCTGGCCGAACACCTGCAGCAGGTAGAAGGGGTAGAAGTCGCCGCGAATCCACTGCGAGGTCAGCAGGCTACTCCCCACGCACGACGCCGCCAGCATCGCCAGGCCCGCCGCCAGCACCCAACGGCAGTCCACCGCGCGGATGTTGCACAGCGCCGCGGTGAGCGGCAGGGCGAGCAGCTGCGGCATGGCCACCAGCATCATCAGCGGGCTGGTCTGCGCCGGGCGGTAGCCCTGGATCTGCGCCAGATACGCCGACGGAATGCTGCCCACGCCGGACAACACCACCAGTACACCGGCCAGGGTCACCAGGGCGAAGCTCAGGTTGCGCCGCGAGAGCATGCGCAACTGGAAGAAAGGCAATGGCTCGGACCACTCGTTGTACATGAACAGCACCAGCAACAGCACACCGCCACCGAGCAGCCAGCAGATCAGCGTCGAGTCGAACCAGCCCCAGCGGTCGCCCAGCGACAGGCCGAGGACGATGCAACTGATCGCCGGCAGGCCAAGCAGCACCCCGCGCCAGTCCAGTTGCCTGAAGCGCTCCAGGCGCAGCGGATCCTGGGGCAGGCCCCAGCCGACACAGGCGATTGCCAGCAGCGACGGCAGGATGATCTGCCAGAACGCCCACTGCCAGCCGACGTACTCGGTCCACAGGCCAGCCAGCGGCGTGCCGAGGTTCGGCCCGAAGGTGGCGGTCAGGGCATAACAGGCCAGGCCATAGACCTTGATGCCCGGTGGCAGGAAGCGCAGCGCCACGCTCATCAGCATCGGCGGCAAGGCGCCCGAGGCGAAGCCCTGCAGCACACGCAGCAACATCAGGCTGTGCAGGTTGGGGGCGAAGGGTTGGATCAGGCCGAGCACGGCAAACAGGCCAACGGCGGTCATGGTGAAGCGGCGCAGCGAGAAGGTGGTGGCCAGCCACGGCGCGAAGGCCATGGCCGAGACCGAAGCTGCGCTGTACACCGCCAGCAGCCAGGCGCCTTCGTCGGCACCGATGCCCATGGCGCCACGGATGTCGCTCAGGGAAATTTTGGTCACCGCCTCGTTGAGCCCGGCGCATAGCACCGCCAGCAACACGCCGAACAGCCCGACCACCACCCGCAGGCCGAACGCCGTCTGCGCGGGGGCGGCCGGCGCAGGGGCGGCGGCCAGCGCGGCGGAAGGCGCGGTCAGGGAACTCATGGATAGACATCTCCAGCAACATTTTAAGGGCTGGGGAAGTCTAAGAAGGTCGAATGCTGACGAAAACTGACTTGTTGGCAGCTTTATGTTGCGTCAGACGCAATCCAGGCTAAATGCTGCAAGCTAGCATCTCCTCCTGTCTTGTGTTGCTTGTAATGGCCTTATCGCTGGCAAGCCAGCTCCCACAAGGATGGCGCTTGGCCAGAGGGCGGCGCGGTCGGGGTGGGAGCCGGCTTGCCGGCGATGGACCGCGCAGCGGTCCTCATCAAGGATCGATGCTGCCGCAAGCCTTCAACGTCTGCCGCAACCAGCGGTGCGCCGGGTCATTGTCGAAGCGCGGATGCCAGGCCTGCATCACGTTGACCTTCTCCAGCGGTACCGGGATCTCGAACGAACGCAACGGCAGCTTCAAGCGCTGCACGCTGTTGAGGATGTTGGCCGGTATCGGCAGGATCAGGTCCGAATCCGGCAGCGAGAACATCGCCGAATGGAAGCTGGTGGTGATCAGCGCCACTCGCCGCTCCACCTTGCAGTTGGCCAGCGACACGTCGATCGGCCCGTTGGCGCGGCCACGCCGGGACACGCTGATCTGCGGGTAGGCGGCAAAACGCTCGGGGGTGATCGCGGCATCGAAGATCGGGTGATCCTCACGGGCCAGGCCGACGAAGTAGGTGTTGAACAGGCTCTGCACCTTGATCTCCGGCCCCAGTTCGATGGCCGAGCTGATGATCAGGTCGATCTGCCCGTTGCGCAGCACCGCATCGTCATCGCCACTGCCCTCGGGCACGAAACGCAGCACCGTGCGCGGCGCCTGGGCCAGCATCATGCGCAGCAACTGTGCGCCATACAGGGCAATGAACAGGTCGTTGGTACGGATGTTGAAGGCGCGGTCGAGGTTGACCAGGTCGACGGCGTCGCGGCTGCGAAACACCAGGCCAGCCTGCTCCACCAAGCCATGCACCTGTTCGCGCAGGGCCAACGCTCGCGGTGTCGGCACCAGGCCACGGCCGGCACGCACCAGGATCGGATCGCCCATGGCCTCGCGGATTCGCCCGAGGGTCCGGCTCATTGCCGCCGGGCTCAGGTTCATGCGTTGGGCGGCACCGACCACGCTGCCTTCGTCGAGCAGCACATCGAGGGCGACGAGCAGGTTCATGTCCGGGAGTTGCATGGCCGTTTTCCGTGACAGCTGTGGGAAACGCGATGGTAACAGGTTGGCCGATTGCGTCTGACGCAATGGCGCCGTGCGTGGGGGACCATTTATCCATAGAGGTCAATGAATCGACAATGGTGTGGCCTCACCGTTGGCAAGCCGCGGCGGCGAACCGCAGCGCCTGCAGGCAGCGCATCTCCCTGTGGGCGCGGCGGTTCGCCATTGCGACTTGCCGGCGTTGAGCGCAGCACTGCCATCCATTCTCCAAAGGATTGCCCATGCCCCATCCGGTTCTGATCGCCATCGACGCCTCTCCGGCAGCCGCCAGCCTGCTCACCCTCGCCCAGCGCTACTGCCGCCCCGGCGAGCACACCCTGCATGTGCTGCTGGCCATCGACTCGACCTTCGCCGTGCATGATCACCGCACCGCCTACACCGAAGATGAGTTGGAGGAATACCCCGCCGCCTGCGATGAACAGCAACAGGCCGAGAACGCCGTGAACAACGCCGTGAGCATGCTGCGCGACGCCGGCTTCGACAGCCTGGGCTGCATGGTCGCCGGCCAGCCGGTGGAGGCGATCGTCGCCAAGGCCCGGGAGCTGGAGTGCGAACTGGTCATCATCGGCCACCGCCACCTGTCACGGCTAGGCAGGCTGCTCGATCCGTCGATCAGTGCCAAGGTGATCGACCGGGTGAAGGTGCCCGTGCTGGTCGGGGCAGCTTGAGCCAGGAAAACCGTTGATCAGCCAGTACACACGAGGTAATGCAACTGCATTGACCAGGTAATGCACTCGCATTACCGTGGCCGATATTACCCCTCGCGGACTGACGACCATGGCTACTACCTTCGAAGCGGAATCGACCCTGACCGAGCGCTACCAGACAACGGTCCCCGAAACCGTTCGCCGCGCATTGGGCCTGAAAAAGCGTGACAAGATTCACTACTCGATCCGCCCTGACGGAGCAGTGATACTGACCCGCGCAGAGACAGCCGAGGAAGACCCTGCCGTGGGGCAGTTCCTCGAGTTCCTGGAGCGGGATATCGCCACGAACCCGCAACGTTTGAAGGTTGTCGATGCAGAGTTTGTCGCTCGCCTGGATGCACTGGTTGGCGACGTTGAAATCGATCTCGATCAACCTCTATCGGCGGACGATGAATGACTGAAACGAGGCGCAAACCTCTATGCGTGCATGGCTGGAGTGTGTTCGCCCACCCCCTCTTTCTCGACAAGCTCGAGGCGCTCATCGATGAAGTCGAAGTGCTTAAGAGGAAAGATCCGGTCGGTTATGTGAAGAAAAATGCGGCAAAACGATTGAAGGCCATCAGACGCTTGGCCTTCGACGTCATTGCCCAGGCGCCCGGCAATCCGGACCATCGCATGGGCGGCACACTGGGCGCGGAACACAAGCACTGGTTCCGTGCCAAGTTCTTCCAGCAATATCGATTGTTTTTCCGTTATCACGCATCCAGCAAGATCATCGTGCTGGCGTGGGTGAATGATGACGACAGCAAACGCGCTTACGAGAGCAGCGACGACGCCTACAGAGTGTTCCGCCGCATGCTGGGTAACGGACACCCGCCTGACGACTGGGATCAGCTGTTGCAGGAAGCAACTGCGGCAACAGCCCGATTCAACGCCACCCTCAAGCGCTGACACTTGCCCGCCAATTTATCGATGGCGTCAGCGCGAGGACTGGATCAGCCCTCGCTCGGCTTGACCACCACGGTACACGTTGTCCCCGCCGCCAGCAGGAACCCTTCCGGCACTTCATCGATATGGATCCGCACCGGCACCCGCTGCGCCAGGCGCACCCAGTTGAAGGTCGGGTTCACGTCGGCGATCAGCTCGCGGCTTTGCGGGTTGTCGCGGTCATAGATCCCCCGGGCGATGCTCTCCACATGCCCTTTGATGCGCTCGCCGCTCATCATCTGCAGTTCGGCCACGTCCCCTACCTTGACGTGGGGCAGCTTGGTTTCCTCGAAGAAGCCATACACCCAGAACGACTGCTCATCCACCACCGCCATCACTGCCTCGCCGGTGCGGGCGTAATCGCCCTTGTGTATGTTCAGGTTGGTCACGTAGCCATCGACGGTGGCAACGATCTGCGTGCGCTTGAGGTTCAGTTCGGCGGCGGCCAGCTGGGCCTGGGCATGCTGGTAGTCGGCCAGGGCGGAGCTGGCGATATTGCTGGCGTCGTCGCGGTTCTCTTTCGAGATCACCAGGTTGTCCATGTCGGCGCGGCGCCTGGCGTTGACCTTGCGCATTTCCCAGGTGGCCTTTCGCGAGGCAACCAGCGCCTTGGCCTGCTCCAGCGCCAACTGGTAGTGCTCCGGGTCGATGCGGATCAGCACGTCGCCCTTCTTCACCCGCTGGTTGTCCTTGACCGGTACGTCCACCACATAGCCCGGCACATCGGCGGCAACGTTGATGATGTCGGCGCGCACCCGGCCGTCGCGGGTCCACGGCGTGGTCATGTAGTGCAGCCACAACTGGCGGCCGATCACCACGGCAGCGGTCAGCACCAGCAGGGTGGCGATCAGGCTGAAGAACTTTTTCATTGCAGGATTCTCACCAGTAGAGCGACAGCGCCAGGGCGCCGAACAGGCAGACGAACAGGCTCAGGCGCAGCAGCGCCGGGTGCCAGAAGAAGCGATAGCCATCATGGCTGGCGATGAACCGGTCCAGGCCCCAGGCCAGGCCCAGGGCGAACAGGAACATCAAGGTCATGGTGGGCATGTACACGCCATGGAAGGCGATCTCGCGGGGCATGGTTTCACGGAGCATCGTGCAGTCCTTTCGCCGGGGCCAGCGGCGACTGTGGGTCGAGCAGGGAAGAACGGATGAAGTGCAGGTAGCTCTGCGCCCGGCGCAGCACCGAGGTGTCGAAGTGCCGGGCGAAGGGCTCATCGGTGGCCTGCACGCGGCTGATGGCATGGTCCACCGCCACCAGGGCGCGTTCGTGGTTGCTGGTGCTGGGCTGCAGGAACAGCCGCGCCAGGGCCCGGCCCATGACGCGGATGGCTTGGCGCCACGGCTGCGACTCGGCGTAGGCCGGATGCACGGGGGCGCGGGCTTGCTCCTTGCGCAGCTCGATGACGGCGTGGCCGATCTCCAGCACGGTGAACATCCAGCCCATCAGCTGGCTCTGCACCTGCGGCTTGCCGGCGGCCAGGCCGTAGGCCTGGTGCAGCAGGTCGCGGGTACGGCTTTCGAAGGCCGAGCCCAGGCCGCGCAGGCGCCCGCCGATGGCGAACAGCACCTGCTCGCGCAGCTCCTGCTCCAGGCGGCTCCACAACCAGCGGCTGTTGGGCGGCAGGATGATTGCGCCGGCCGCGGCACAGACGAACATGCCGATGACCATGCCGATGTAGTCGTTGATGAAGGTATAGGGGTCGTAGATCGTCAGGTTGTTCGGCACCGAACCGATGGCGAAGAACACCAGCAAGCCCAGGCCGTAACCGGCATAGGCCGGGCGCGAGGCGAGGAACGCACCGAGCACGAACACCGGCGCCAACACCATGCATAGCAGCGGGAAACCATCGATCCAGGGGAACACGAAGAACGTCTCGAAGAACCCGACAAAGGCGCCGATCGCCGTGCCGCAGGCCATCTGGAATGCCATGCGCTTGGGGTTCGGCGAAGCCGCCGACAGGCCCACGGTGACTGTGGCGATCAGGGTCATCATGCCGCCGCTGGGCCAGTCGCTGAGCAGCCAGTAGCTGCCCAGCAGCAACAGCACCGCCGAGGCGCGCACGCCAGCGGCGAGCGATACCAGCCAGCTGGTCTGGGCCACGTAGGGTTCGTCCCACTGTTCGCGTTCGTGCTTGTGCATGGCGAGCGAGGCGTGGGTCTCGGCGTAGCTGTACATCTCGTCGACGAAGCGGTACAGCAGCTCGAAGGCGGTATGGAAGTCGAGCAGGTCGGACTCGCTGGGGTTGGTCTGCAGATACTCGGCGCGAAGGCCACGCACCTGGGCCTGCAGGCCTTCCTTGTAGGTGCCCAGCTCCAGGGCCAGGCGCAAGGCGTCGGCGTCGGTCAGCGCCCGACCGACGTAGGGCTGCAGCAGCTCGGCCAGGGTTTGCAGGCCAGGTTCGATGGCGCCGACGATCTGCAGCGGGCCACGGGCGCGCAGGCGCTCGAGCAACCGGTGCAGGGCGTTGAAACGCGTGGTGATAGCCATGAACTCGCTGTTCATGCGTACCAGCCGGCCGGAGCGCCGGCGCATGTGCGGGTCTTCGAAGGCGGTGACGTTGCGCAGGCTCTCCAGGCCCACCGCCTCGGCGACGAAGCGCACGTTGCTGGTCTCGAAACGGTCGCGCTGGCTGTCGCCGCGCAGGGCCTCGACCACCACCCCGGCGAACACGCCGAAGCGCTGGTACAGGGCGTTGCGCATGGCGGCACTGGCCGACTGCGGCAGGATCGCGGCGCTGACGAAGGTCGAAACGAGAATCCCCAGGGCGATCTCCAGCACCCGCCATACCGCCGCCATGAACGCCTGGTCGGGGTGCTGCAGCACCGGCAGGCCGATCATCGCCGCGGTGTAGCCGGCCAGCACGAAACCATAGGCGCGGAAGGTCCGATAGCGCATCGCGCCCGCCGAGCACAGGCCGACCCACAGGGCCAGGCTGGGCAAGAACAGCTCGGTGTTCTGCGGGAAGATCGCGATCAGCGCGACCATCATCGCCGAGCCGGCCAGGGTGCCGAGCACCCGGTAGAAACTCTTGGCGAACACATGGCCGCTCTGCGGCTGCATGACGATGAACACGGTGATCATCGCCGTGCGCGGCTGCGGCAGCTCCAGGCGCATGGCCAACCACAGGGTGATGAAGGCGGCGGCCAGGACTTTGAAGATGTAGACCCAGGTGACGCCGTCGGTACGCGCCCAGGCAAAGAAACCCCGGCGCCATTCCAGGCTCTGCAGCCAGCGCACGGGCAAGCTCGATGTGCTCATTCGGCGTGGTCCGGCGTGTCGAAGATGGCCAGGGTGGCGGGTGTTTTCGGTGCGGCCTGACGCTCTTCGTCCGGCACATCCCTGCCCGCCTCCAGCCCGCCGCCCAGGGCGGTGACCAGTTCGGCATGGGCTACCAGGCGCGCGGCCTGCAGCTGCTGCTGCACCTGCTGCTGGCGGAACAACAAGGTCTGGGCATTGAGCACTTCGAGGTAATCGGTGAGCCCGCGCTGGAAGGCGACGGTGGCGATGTCGTAGGTCTTCTGCGCGGCGGCCACGGATTCGGCGGCGAAATGCGCCTGCTCCTTCATCGACTCGCGGCGGATCAACTGGTCGGAGATGTTCTTCAACGCGCCGATCACCGTCTGGTTGTAGCGCGCCACGGCCACGTCATAGCCCGCCGAGGCCACGCCCAGCTGCGAGCGCAGGCGGCCACCATCGAAGATCGGCAGGCTGATGGCCGGCCCGACGTTGTAGTTGAACTTGCGCCCGGTGAGAAATTCCAGCGGGCCGCCGCCGGTGGCCATGAAGCCGAGGCCGCCGACCAGATCGACATTGGGGAAGAACCCGGCATGGGCCACGTCGATGCCACGGGCCTGGGCTGCCACCTGCCAGCGGCTGGCGACCACGTCGGGACGCTGGCCGACCAGTTCGGCGGGCAGATTCGACGGCAGTTTCAACGGCGCGCCGAGGGTCAGGGTCGGGCGTTGCAGTGTCGCGCCCGCCCCCGGCCCCTTGCCGGCCAGGGCCGCCAGCTGGTTGCGGGTCAGGGCGATCTCTTCGTCGAGGCTGTCGATCTGGCGGTGGGTTTCCGGCAGCGGCGCCTCGGCCTGGCTAACTTCGAAATGGGTACCGATGCCAGCGTCGAGGCGACGCTTGGCCAGGGCGACGATCTGCTCCTGCTGCGCAAGCTCGGCCCGCACGATATCGCGCCGGGCGTAATGCAGGCTGAGCTGGATGTAGGCACGCACCACGTTGTTCTGCAGTTCCAGCTGGGCCTGGCGCGCCTCGGCGACGCTCATGTGCGCCTGATCTACGGCCTGCTCGCTGGCATTGCGCTCGCGGCCCCACAGGTCCAGCGCGTAGCTCAAGCCAATGGCCGCGTTGTTGTCCCAGGTGTTGGCGCCGGACAGCGCGCCGGGGCCGTAGAACTGATCCTCTGGCCAGTTGTGGCGCTTGAGCGTGGCAGTGCCGTTGGCCTGCAGCTTTTCCGCCGACTCGATCACGCCCGCCATGGCCTTGGCTTGGCGCACCCGTGCAGCGGCCATGGCCAGGCTCGGGCTAGCGGCCAGGGCCTGGATGACCCAGGCGTCGAGTTGTGGGTCGCCATAGGCGCGCCACCATTGCTGGGCCGGCCAGCGGGCATCGCGCGCGGCCTCGCGGATGGCGTCGTCGGTGGTCAGTTGGTTGGCTTGGAGTGTCTTGCTTTGCGGGGCGATGCCCCAGGTTCCGATACAGCCGCTCAAGGTGAGACAAAGGGCACAGGCACTGAGCGCATGGAGCGCTCTGATGTGGCGACGCGGCACAGCTGCGATTTCCCGAGGAAGAGGTGGAGGGGCCGAGCAATTCTAGGTGCCGCCCGCACTGGCGATAAGCGCATAATCCTGCGAATCTTTGTTACCAAAACAGCGATAATCCGGCTTTAGTCGGAAGCGAAATACCGTTACTTCATGTCACAATTTTGTCCTCTAAACCGAGAGTGACCCATGGACACCCTGCAAAACATGCGTGCTTTCAGTTGTGTGGCCCAGCTCGGCAGTTTCACTGCCGCCGCCATGCAACTGGATACGACCACCGCGAACGTGTCGCGGGCGGTCTCCAACCTGGAAGCCCATCTGCAAACCCGCCTGCTCAACCGCACCACCCGGCGCATCGCGCTGACCGAGGCCGGCAAGCGCTACCTGATGCGCTGCGAACAGATTCTTACCTATGTCGAAGAAGCCGAGGCCGAGGCCAGCGATGCCCATGCCCGCCCCGCCGGGCAGCTGAAGGTGCATTCGATGACCGGTGTCGGCCAGCACTTCGTGGTCGACGCCATCGCCCGCTACCGCGAATCGCACCCGGACGTGACCTTCGACCTGACCATGGCCAACCGCGTGCCCGACCTGCTCGACGAGGGCTATGACGTGTCGATCGTGCTGGCCAGCGAGCTGCCGGACTCGGGGTTCGTCTCCCAGCGCCTGGGCATCACCTACAGCATCGTCTGCGCCGCGCCCGACTACGTGGCGCGCCACGGCTTCGCGCACAAGCCCGCCGACCTGCTCAAGCATGCCTGCCTGCGCATGGTCAGCCCGGTGATCCCGTTGGAGAAATGGCTGTTCGACGGTCCCGAGGGGCAGGAGGTGGTCAACATCACCACCTCACCGTTCCAGGTGAACTCCGCCGACGCGATGAAGACCGCGATTCGCAGCGGCATGGGCGTAGGCGTGCTGCCGATCTACACCGCCATCGATGGCCTGCGTGACGGCAGCCTGGTGCGGATCCTGCCGCAGTACCGCCTGCAGGAGCTGAACCTGTATGCGATCTACCCGTCGCGCCAGTACCTGGATGCGAAGATCAAGACCTGGGTCGAGTACCTGCGCAACTCGCTACCGGAGATTCTCGCCGCCCACGAGGCCGACCTGAAAACCCACGAGCTGCTGATCGCCAACTGAAAAAGCCGGTGCATTCGGGCGGGGGACAATGGTAGGTTGCTAAGCAACGACACCGCCCCTACCCGCCTTGCAGAGAAGCAGCCCGATGAAAAAGACCGTCCTGGCCTTCAGCCGCATCACCCCGGCCATGGCCGAGCGCCTGCAACACGACTTCAACGTGATCGTGCCCAACCCCAAGCTGGGCGACATCGCCGCCCAGTTCAACGAAGCCCTGCCCGAGGCCCACGGCCTGATCGGCGTCGGGCGCAAGCTGGGCCGGGCGCAGCTCGAAGGCGCGGGCAAGCTGGAGGTGGTGTCCAGCGTCTCGGTCGGCTACGACAACTACGACCTGGACTACTTCAACGAGCGCGGCATCGCCCTGACCAACACCCCCGACGTACTCACCGAAAGCACCGCCGACCTGGGCTTCGCCCTGATCATGGGTTGCGCCCGGCGCACCGCCGAGCTGGACGCCTGGACCAAGGCCGGCCACTGGCAGGCCACCGTCGGCCCGGCGCAGTTCGGCTGCGATGTGCATGGCAAGAAACTGGGCATCGTCGGCCTGGGCAACATCGGCGCGGCCATCGCCCGGCGTGGCCGTTTCGGTTTCAACATGCAGGTGCTGTACACCGGCAACAGCCGCAAGGCCGCGCTGGAACAGGAGTTGGGCGCGCAATTGCGCAGCCTGGATGAACTGTTGGCAGAAGCCGATTTCGTCTGCCTGGTGGTGCCGCTGTCCGACGCCACCCGCAAGCTTATCGGCGCCCGCGAGCTGAAGCTGATGAAGCCCAGCGCGTTCCTGGTCAACATCGCCCGTGGCCCGGTGGTCGACGAAGCGGCACTGGTCGAGGCCCTGCAGGAAGGCACCATTCGCGGTGCCGGCCTGGACGTGTACGAAAAGGAGCCGTTGGCCGATTCGCCGCTGTTCAAGCTACCCAACGCCCTGACCCTGCCGCACATCGGTTCGGCCACTGCCGAGACCCGCGAAGCCATGGCCAACCGGGCCATCGACAACCTGCGCGCGGCATTGCTGGGCGAGCGACCGCAGGATCTGGTGAATCCGCAGGTGTGGAAAGGCTGAAGGCCCAATCATCGGGTTTGTGGGAGCGGGTTGCCCCACGATAGGGCCTACTGGGGTTGGCTACGCCGCCCCAGTACCTTGCGTACAACATAGCGGGGCCGGTGCTTGGTTTCCTGGTAGATCCGCCCGATGTACTCGCCCAGGATGCCAATCCCGATCAACTGCACTCCGCCAAGGAACAGAATCGCTGTCATCAGTGACGGGTACCCCGGCAAGTCGTTGCCGAACAGCAGCTTGTCCAGCACCAGAAATGCCGCGTACAGCAGGGCGAACAACGACACACCGCCACCGATGTAGGTCCATAACCGCAGCGGCACCGTGCTGAACGAGGTAATACCGTCCAGTGCCAGGTTCCACAGGCGCCAGAAGCCAAACTTGCTATTGCCCGCCGCCCGCTCCTGGCGGTCGTACTCGATGATCTCGGTACGAAACCCCACCCACGACAGCACGCCCTTCATGAACAACTGCTGCTCCGGCATCTGCCGGATGGCAGCGACCACCTTGCGGTCGAGCAGGCGGAAATCGCCGACGTTCTCTTCAATCGGCAACGCAGCGATGGCGTTGTGCAGCCGATAGTAGAGCCCCGCCGTCCACCGTTTGAACCGCGTATCAGCCAGTCGGCTGCGGCGCTTGGCCAGCACCACGTCGGCGCCGCCCTGCCAGCGCTCGATCATCTGCGCGACGACCTCAATGGGGTCTTGCAAGTCGACATCGATTGGCACCACAGCGTCGCCTTCGGCGTGCTCCAGCCCCGCGAACAACGCCGACTCCTTGCCGAAGTTGCGCGAGAAGGTGATCGACGTGACCCACTCGTCCCTATCCGCCAGCTCGGCGCAGATGGCTTCGGTGTCGTCGGTGCTGCCGTCGTTGACGAAGACGATCTCCACAGTCTTATCCTGCAACGAAGGTTCGCTGCGCACCGTCTGGTAGAAGCGCTCCAGGGTTTCCTGTTCGTTGAACAACGGCACCACCAAGGTAATGTTCACAGGCCCCTCCTCTTGAACACCACGGTGTGTGAAAAGGCATACCCGACAATAAGGCTGACCATCGAAAAGGTCACCAAGGTCAACCATGGAGACAGACGGGCAAAGTCAGAAAACGCACCCAGAGCCAGGCTCAGGCAACCCATGCCAGAAAGGAACATCAGGTAACGTCTCGTGCGAGCTCTGACGGCAAAGGTGTAGTGGGCATTCATGAAGTAGGACACGCTCGCCGCCAACAGAAACGCCAGCAGGTTGCTCGCCCCTTGCGACAAGCCCACAAGCAGGTGGAGGAGCAGGAAGGTCAGCCAATGGATCAGCGTGTTGCCGACGCCAATCAGCGCGTAACGGTTGAAACGTACCAGGCTCATTTATGGAAGGCCTCTGCGTCGAGAATCGGCTTCATCAACACATAGCCGACGTCGTCTATCCGATGAATGGCAAAGAACTTTCCATCCACTTGGGGCTGAGGGCTGGACACCAATACTTGCGCTCTTTGCAGGGGCGGGTGGCTGCCGAAAGTCGTCATGCCCACTCTCGGCATCATTTCGGGAAGCACCTGGTAACCGATGGCGAACACATACCTCAAGGCCGGCATGGCCTGAAACGAACCACTGCCGGCGGGCAACCACACTTGACGGCTGTCATGGCCAAGGATGTAGAAACGCTTGGCGCCATACAACGCGGGGTTGGACTGGATGGCTTGCGCGATACTGAAGGTCATCACCCGCTCCACTTCCTTTTGCGCCACCAGCAGCCGCCCATAGGCATAAGAAAAAGACAGCATGAACACCAGGGGGATGGCCGTGACCCAGGCCAGTCGTGCATGCAGGCCAGCAAGCCGCTCATGTGCCAGCAACATCACCAGCACCATGGCGGGCCCCAGCCCCATCAACAATCGCGCGCCTTGGTTGTAATAGTCGAACAGCAGCGACATGCCCGGCACCAGTAGCACAAGCGCCACGACAGAGAACCAAATCAACGTCAACAGCGCCACCCTCGACATCACCGGGCGCGCACTGCGTAGCACCTGACAGGAGCACAGCACCAACGTCGCGCCAGCCAGGCCGCCGAGCATGAGGAACAGCCAGGCCGTGCCGGCCGTTGCCAACAACCCCACATGCTCGAAGGCCATCTGCAGGCGACGCGCCAGGGTTCCCGGCCATGCGTGGTCCAGGGGGAGCAGCGCCGTGCGAGGAACATCAATGAGTCGATATCCCGTGACCAAGTACAGCAGGACGCCCCCCAGCAACTGAACCATACGCTGCGCCAACTGCCGTACCACCTGCTTCAGGGGTGCATGCGCGGCGACCTGACGAATGACTTCGATGCAGCACAACCCCGCGAAGACATTGACACTGACCTGATAAAGGCTGGCCGCCGCCGCAATCAGCACCATCGCCAGGCCTGTGCCCCACCGGTGCCGTGCCCCTTGCGTGATGGCCATGACACTCGCGGCAAGGGCCAGCGCCATCACGGCCCCGTCGTACTGGTAGGACAGGTTCTGCAGGAAGAAGGGGTTGTACCAAAGGGGCAAGACCACCAGCAGTGCCGTACCTGTGGGTGCCTCGAAGTAGTGGAATGCCAAATCCGCCAATGCCTTGGCGGCCACCACCATTGCCAGCAGCAACGGCAGTGGGTAAAGGTTCGGCGTCGCCTTGCCGAACCCCAGCCCGCCATGCAGCACGTCAGCCAACACCCGGCCCTGACCCGTCCAGGAATCACCCGGGTCTTGCAACTGCCCCGCCAATTGAGATCGCCAGACATCGTCGATGTAGGCCAGGTCTGCCAGCACCAGGGGCAAGACGTGCAGCCCGATCGCCATGAGACACAACAGCCAAGCATCCCTGCGAGACAGTCGATGATCCAAGATTGCCGAAACGGCCATTGCGCTCCCCAGTCTGTCGCCCCTGGGCTAGTCTAGTCACCCGCTGGCTGGCCGCACCTGCTAAAAATATCAGCTGTGCCGGACTAGCTTCTGGCCAGGGCACTCTGCGTACGTTGCGACGGCTTGCGAAACACCAGCACATTCCCCGCCATCACCGCGACCAGTCCCAGCAGGGCTGGTGCAGTCCACTCATAGCCTTCTGCAAACGCCGACACGTTCAGCGCCACCAGCGGGAACAGCACCGTGCAGTACGCGGCCCGCTCCGGCCCCATGCGCCCGACCAACGTCAGGTAGGCGGTGAAGGCGATCACCGAGCCCGGTATCACCAGGTACAGCAGCGAGCCGATGTAGCGGGCGTTCCACTCCATGTCGAACGGAATGCCCCTGGCCAGGCAGTACACCGCCAGCATCGAGGCGCCATACAGCATGCCCCAGGCATTGGTGGTCATTGGCTTGAGCCCGGCCTTCTGTTGCACGCTGGAGAGCATGTTGCCCGCCGAGAAACACAACGTGCCGAGCAGGCCCAGCCCCAGCCCGTACAAGGTCTCGCGGCTGGCGGTGTGGTGCGAAAGCTCCGGCCAGAACAGCAAGCCCAGGCCGAGCAGGCCCAGGGCGCCGCCGGCCAACACGTTGGCGGCAATCCGTTGGCCGAAGAACAACCGCGCATTGATCGCGTTCCACAAGGTGGCGGTGGAGAACACCACGGCGATCAAGCCGGTAGCTACCCACTGGCTGGCGGTGAGGAAGCACATGAAGTTGACGCAGAACAGGCACAGGCCCTGGGCCAGGCACACCAGGTGGCCGCGCCGGTTCATCGGCTGCAGGCGGCGGGTGAGCAGCAGGAAGGCGAACAGGATCAACCCGGCCAGGGCGAAGCGGTAGACGATCGACACCGGGATGGCGACCTCGCCCAGTTGCAGTTTCAAGGCGATCCAGGTGGTGCCCCAGATCAGGACGGTGAGCAGGTAGAGCGACAGATTCACAGGCATTCCTCCAGACAGTCGACTTGGGGCCGCTTTGCGGCCCATCGCTGGCAAGCCAGCTCCCACAGGAACAGCACATGCCTTCACCTTGTGGGAGCTGGCTTGCCAGCGATCGAGGGCGCCGCCCTCGCCAGGACTACGAGTCTTTACCGCGCCCTGAGTCCGGCGCTTGCATAAACTTGCGCTTTTCCTCTTCCACCAGCTGCCTTCCCGCCCGCACCGCAGTACGATGGCCGGCAGAGGAGTCGCCCATGCCCCCACTCGATCACCTGCAGGTCTTCAACGCCCTCAACGCCTCGCCCCACGCCCGGCTGGAGCTGAGCGCGCACCTGGGCGACGGCCTGGCGGCGGCCTTGTGGAGCAACCGCGACGATGCCCGCGACTACCAGGCGCCCAGCCATCACACGCTGTCCTGCTACATCGCCGACGGTACCGGCACCTTCCGCCGCCAGCGCCCTGGCGATCGCGGCGCGCCGGACAAGCTGTGCGTGATGCCCGCCGGCCACGAGTCGAACTGGGTGATCAACGGCACGATCCGTCTGGCCCACTTGTACATCAGCGAGGAACAGTTCGCCCTCGGCTGCACCCGCCTGCTGGACCGCGAGCCCCGGGAAATGCAACTGCGCGAAGCGACCTTCCTCGACGATCCTCAGCAGGCCCGGCGTTTCCGCGAGCTGATCGGCCTGGACTGGGCCGAACCCGGCGAACGCCTGCTGGCCAGCAGCCTGGCCCACGACATAATCGACCATGCCGTGCTCAACCAGGTCGGCCTGCGCCAGGGGCTGAAACTCAAGGGCGGGCTGGCACCGCACCAGCGTCGGCAACTGGTGGACTATATCGAGGCCAACCTCGACCAGCCGCTGACGCTGGGGGAGCTGGCACTGCGCTGCAACCTGTCCGAGTACCACTTCGCGCGGATGTTCCGGGCGAGCTTCGGCCTGCCGCCGCATCAGTACCTGCTGGCCCGGCGGCTGCAAAGGGCGTGTCGCTTGCTGCGCATGGGCACCCTGCCCCTGGGCGAAGTGGCGCTGCTGTGCGGGTTTGCCAGTGCCAGTCACTTCAGCAACCGGTTTCGCCAGGCATTGGGAGCGACGCCGGGGGCGTATCGGGCGGCATTCGCCAGTTGATCCTGGGGCCGCATTGCGGCCCCGCTGATCAGAACTCCAGAGTGCTCGACAGGCTGACTTGCCGCGCATCCCCCACCGCGACGAAGTAACGGTTCACCGCCGAGCTGTAGTACACCTTGTCGAACAGGTTCTTCACGTTCAACTGCAGGCGCACCTTGTGCTCGTCCAGCTTGGTTTCGTAGCTGGCAAAGGCATCGGCCACGGTGTAGGCCGGCAAGTCGAAGTCGTTTGTCGCGTTGCCCGCACGCTCACCCACATAGCGCGCACCGGCCCCCAGGCGCAGGCGATCACCGCCGAACAGGCTGCCGTAGTCGTATACCGCCGAAAGCGAGCCACTGTGGCGGGCGACGTTTTGCAGGCGATTGCCCTTGAGCTGCGGGTCCTTGGTGACCTCGGCGTCAGTGAAGGCATAGGCGCCGATCAGGCTCCAGCGCTCGCTGAGCTGGCCGGTCAGGTCCAGCTCGACACCCCGTGAGCGGACTTCCCCCGCGTTGCTGTAGAGAATGGTCCCCGGCTGGGTATCGCCATCGGCCACCAGCACGTTGCGCTTGGTGATGTCGAACAGCGCCAAGGTACCGGTCACCGCGCCCGGCACGTCGAGCTTGGCCCCCAGCTCCCACGACTTGCCCTCCTCCGGCGCGACCCCAGAGTCCAGGGTCAGGGTACGGCCACCGCCGATGCTCAGCGGGGCGATGGTCGAGTTGGGCTTGAACGACTCGCTGTAGCTGGCATAGAACGACAGCTGGTCATCGACCTTGTAGACCACGCCCGCATGGGGCACCCAGGTCTGGTCGCTGGTGTCGGTGTTGACGTTGAACGGTCGGCCGCGGCCGGCGTACTGGTCGTACTGCTGGAAACGCCCGCCGGCCACCAGGATCCAGTGCTCGTCCAGGTGCCAGGCGTCCTGCAGGAACAGCGAATCGGTGCGCAGCTTGTCGGTCTGGTCGCTGTCGCTGGCGCGCACGCTGGTGCCTTCCACTTCGCGGCCATAGACCGGGTTCAGGTAGCTGAAGGTCGAGCGGCTGTTCTGGCGGATCAGGTCGGCGCGATAGACCTTGCGGTCCTCGTGATCGGCACCCAGCACCAGGTCGTGGCGCATGCCGGCCAGCTCGACGCTGCCGTTGAGGCTGAAGGTGGCGAACTGGTCGCGGCTCAGTGCGCCCCGGGTGCCGTCGATACTGCGCGACAGCGTACTCTTGCTTTCATCCACGCCGGTCACGCGCACCTGGCTGGCATCGTAGGTCTCGCGGTTGAAGCTGTAGCCGACGTGCAGCTTCCATGCGTCATCCAACTGATGGTCGATTTCCAGGCGGTACAGGTCGGAGCGGCCCTCCATGTCGTTGAACGGCTCGTCCAGGCGGCGGGTGGCGGGTATGTTCAGCGGGTGGCCGTCGCTGCCGAAGGCGGTACCGCGGTCGAACGGATAGCGAAACTCGCGGTGCTCATAGGCCAGCACCACCTGGGTGTCCTCGCCATACCAGGCCAGCGACGGCGCCACCAGTGATTCGCGATGCACGCCGAAGTTGCGCCAGTAGTCTTCATCCTCGTGATCGACGATCAGGCGATAGGCCAGGTTGCTCTCCCCCAGCGCACCCGTGCTGTCCAGGCCGCCGCCGCTGCCGTTCTTGCCGCTGCCGTAGGTCGAGCCGCGCAGGGTCAGGGCGTTGTACTGGGTAAGTTGCGGGCGCTTGCTGACCACGTTGATCACCCCACCCGGGTCCTGGATGCCGTAGAGCAGCGAGGCCGGGCCCTTGAGCACTTCGACCCGTTCGGTGCTGGCATTGAGCGCGCGGCCCTGCACGATCGGCATGCCGTCGCGCATGATCGAGCCGTCGCGGTTGTCGCCGAAGCCACGCTTCATCACGGTGTCGGCGGTACCGCCGAAGTTGTTGCCCTGGGTGATGCCGCTGACGTTGTACAGGGCATCGTCCAGGTTGCGCGGTGCCTGGTCGCGGATCACCTGGGCCGGGACCACGTTCACGGCCTGCGGGATGTCCAGGGTCGCGCCCTGGCCGCGCATGATCGAGGCGCTGGCCGGCGGCTGGTAGCTGTAGTCGTCCAGTTGCGAATTGATGGTGGTGGCCTGCAGGTTCAGTGCGCCGGAGGTGTCGAGCGGCTCCAGGGTCAGGGTGCGCGCGTCGAGGCGACGCCAGGCCAGGCCCGAGTTGCCGAGCAGCTGCTGCAGCGCCTGCTCGGCGTCGAAGGTGCCGTTCAGCGCCGGGGCCCGCAGGTCCGGTAGCGTCAGGGTATAGACCACGCTCTGCCCGGTGGTACGGCTGAAGGCGTTGAGTGCCTGGGCCAGCGGCTGGCTGGGCTGGGCGAAGGCATAGACCTGGCTCTGCTGGGCGGCCACGGCATGGGGCACGACGGCCATAACGGACAAGCTGCAGAGGCCGAACCAGAGCGAGACGCAACGCGGGGTGAACTTCATGGACGCGGACCTGTGGGCGGGATGATCGTATGCGAATGAATCGCACTTCCACTCACTACACGGATGCCGGCGTGGGGTACCTCATCACCTGATCGAAATATTTTTCTGCCCCGCGATCAACGCAGAACGGTCAACCGCCCCAAAACCGTCTGCCGCGAAAACCCCATCACCTTGCCCAGCGAATCCAACGCGGCCAGCGGCTCCCCTGCTGGGAAACTGCCACTGACCTTACGCTGCGCCAGCTCGTCGTCGAGCAACAGGATTCGCCCGGGGTAATAGCGTCCCAGGTCCTCGATCACCTGTGCCAATGGCACCTGGTAGTAGTTCAGCCAGCCCTGCCGCCAGGCCAGCCGGCTGTCGCTGTCCACTCCCTCGACCGTGCCGGCCACGCCTGCGGCATAGGCCATCTGCTGATTGGCCGTCAGTTCGCGGGCTTGCTGTCCAGCGCTGGCCGTCACCGCCACCCGCCCGCTGCGCACCGTGACCTGCGCGCCGTCACCCTGCCCGCGCACCTCGAACTGGGTCCCCAGCACCCGCACTTCGCCGCCTTGGGCATCCACCAGGAACGGTTCGCCGGTATGGGTCACCTCGAAGAACGCGGCGCCGCGCAGCAACCGCACACGCCGCTCGCCCTGGGTGAAATCCACTGCCACGGCAGTGCCGGCATCCAGGGTCAGTTGCGAACGATCGGCCAGGGTCACCTGGCGCACCTGCGCCCCGCTGGTGTAGTCGGCGCGCAAGTCCTGCAGCCAGAACTGTGGCTGCCAGCCTGCCGCGAATCCCAGCGCCAGGACCAGGCTCGCCGCCACCGCCAGGCCGCGCCACGGTCGCTTGCGCTCGGGCCGGCGCATGGCCTCCAGGTACGCTTGCAGACCTTGGTGTTCCTCGGCCGCCAGCCGCGCCGCCGGCGCCTCGCTCAGGCGCCAGAGCGCCTGGGCCTCGGCATAGGCCTGGCGGTGGGCGGGGCTCTCCAGCAACCAGCGCTTGAACGCCGCGCCCTCGGCCTGCGCCGGCTGCTGCTGGATGCGCCCCAGCCAGCGCAGGGCGGCCTGGGACTGGGCGGCAGTGATCGGCGGTTCAACACTCATCGACGGGCGCTCCCTGGCCGGCGCAATGGGGACGCGGGTTCGGCGACACTCGCCTTGCACGCTTCGAGGGCGCGCATCATATGCTTTTCCACTGCGCTCTGGGACAACTGCATGGCCTTGGCGATCTCGCCGTAGGTGCAGCCATGGATGCGGCTGAGCAGGAAGATCTGCCGGGTGCGTTCGGGCAATGCCCGCAAGGCAGCCTCGATACGTTGCAGGTCGTGGTCGACCTCCAGGGCCTGCTCGGGCGCCTGGGCACAATGCGTTTCATCGGGTTCGTGCAAACCCTCGGCGGCGCGGTCGCGGCTGCCTTCGCTGCGCAGGTAGTCGATGGCCAGGTTGCTGGCGCTGCGCAGCAGGTAGGTATCGAGCGCCTCGACCTTCACCTCGGGGCGCCGCCAGAAGCGCAGGAACAGATCCTGCACCAGGTCCGACGCCGTGGCGCGGCAGCCGACACGGCGGCTGACCAGCGCCTCCATGCGCGCACGCTGGGCGAGGAACACCTGGAGGAAGCGTGCCCGCCCGCCGCCGGCCTCGGAGTCGCTCAAGGGGCTAGACCGCCAGCACGGCCAGCAGCGGCCCGAGTACCAGGCTGGCAAGCGCCGCTCCGAGCAACAGCCGCGGTTGGTAGGGCAGGCCGAACACCCACAGGGTCACCCCGGCCATCAGCACGGCGATCCACTCCACCAGGCCCAGGGCCCAGCCGCGCCCATGCACGGCGAGGATCAACGACAGCAGCAGCAACGCCCAGCCCGTGATTTTCAAGGCTCGCAGCTGCCGCCCCGTGGGCTTGCGCCCAAGCAGGTCGTTGAAGTGTTTTTCCATGGCCAGGCACAGGCCGGCAAAACCGGCGAAGCCCATCAGCGCAACCCCCAGCATCAGCTCGCCTCCACGGTCTTGGCGGCGCGTGGTACACGCTTGGTGGCCGGCTTGGGCGCGCGCAGCATCTTGCCGGCGGCCCAGGCCAGGAACAGGCCGGTGGCCAGGGCCGTCAGGTCGAAACCGGCCATGGCCCAGTCACCGGCGGCGATGGAGTGATCCAGCCCCTTGTCGTAGGTCAGCGCGTTGAGCAACGGCAGCAAGGCGAACGCCAGCGCGCCCAGCGTCAGTTGTTCGCCCCAGGCGCGGCGCCCGCTCCTCAACATGGCGTGGAGCAACGACGCGCCCCAGGCCAGGAAGAAGCCGTTGATCTCCCAGTCAGCCCGCCCTTCCAACGTTGCCGGCAACAGGCGATTGGCCCAGAAGAACGCCGCCACGCCCAGCAACAGGCCGCTCATGCTGGCGATGTTCAGCACTTCGACCAGGCGCAGCTCGCCGGGCATGCGCGCGCTCTTGGCATGCTTGAGCTGGCGCTTGCCCAGCCACATCACCAGCCCGGTGCCGATCACCGCGGTGCCGGCCACGCCGAAGGCGAAGTACAGCCAGCGCAGCCAGGGCCCGGCGAAGTTGCCCATGTGCAGGCCGACGAAGGTGAACGAGGTGGTCATCGCCGCGCTTTCCGGCGCGCCGCGGCGCAGCAGCTCGCCACTGACGCCATCAAAGGTCCAGATGGCGCTGCGCTGGTAGGCGACACTGTCGGCCGAGGCGCGGGTGAAGGTGACCCGGGCGTTGCGGTCACCGGGGTTGTGCACCTGGATGTAGCCCATGCGCGCCCCCGGCGCCTGTTCCTGGACCTTGGCATACAGCTCGGTCAACGGCGCCAGCGGCGCGGCCTGGGCAACCGCCTCGGGCACCTCGTCGCGGCCGAACACATCGTTGAAGTAGCCGCTGCTGTCGCCGTAGCTGGCCAGGATGCTGGCCGGCATGACCATGTACATGAAGATCACCAGGCTGCTGTAGCTGATCATCAGGTGGAACGGCAGCACCAGCACACCGATGGCGTTGTGGCCGTCGAGCCAGGACCGCTGGCCCTTGCCCGGGCGGAAGGTGAAGAACTCCTTGAAGATCTTCTTGTGGGTGATGATCCCGGTGACCAGCCCCAATAGCATGATGAAGGCGCAGAAGGTCGACAGCCAGCGCCCCCATGGGTGGGGCATCTGCAGTTGGAAGTGGAAGCGGTAGAAGAACTCGCCGCCCCGGCTGTCGCGGGCCTCGACCGCCTCGCCAGTGCGCGCGTCGAGCTCCTTGTCGGTGAAACCACGCCGCCCACCACCGTTCGGATCGCGCCAGCTGACGCTCAACGCCGCCTCGCGCTCGCTGGGCAGGCGGATGAACCAGGTGCTGGCATGGCTGGCATTGGTTTCGAGGTAACGCTGGGCCAGGCCGAGACTGGTCACAGGGTCCAGCGGATGGCTCTGCACCTCGGGCTGGGTCCAGTGGCTGATCTCGTCCTTGAAGTACGACAGCGTCCCGGTGAGGAAGATGGCGAACAGCAGCCAGCCGAAGATCAGGCCGGTCCAGGTGTGCAGCCAGGCCATGGCCTGGCGGAAGCCTTCTTTCATGGCAGGTTCATCCAGTAGGCCAGTGCGTTGATCAGCCCCAGCACCATGCTTGGCAGCAGCATGCCCAGCCAGGCGCGCCAGGCGCTGCGGCAGGCGAAGCACCAGATGAAGGCGATCAGGTAGAAGACGAATGACAGCATCATCCCGGTCATCGTCGCGTCGGCCTGGGTCATCGGCGCCAGCAGGGTGATGCAGACACTGGCCATCGACGCCAGCAGGTAGCCACCCAGCAGCGCGGCCAGGCTGCGTGAGGTCACGGCCAGGCGGTAGCTCAGGGGAAGGCCGGCGGCTTTGCTCTTCATGGCGAGGGTCCGGGAATGGGGGTTGCAATACTAATGATTTCAATTCTCATAAGCAAAGCATGCCGGCGCAAACGGTCGCATGCCTTGCGTCGGCAGCAATTGCCGAACAGCGGCGGCATGAATACAATGCGAACAATTCTTACTTCCAGTTGCGCCTTGTGCGCCGGAGTCGCATCGGTGCCCAGCGCCCTCTCTTCCACCGTCGAAGGCCTCTACATCGCCCACCACAGCTGGCTGACCGGTTGGCTGCGACGACGTCTGGGTTGCCCGCAAAGCGCCGCCGACCTGGCACAGGACACCTACGTGCGCTTGCTCCAGGCCCGCGAAGCGCCGCAACTGATCGAGCCCCGTGCCTTCCTCACCACCGTGGCCAAGCGTGTGCTGTGCAACCACTTCCGCCGCCAGGAACTGGAGCGCGCCTACCTCGAGGCCCTGGCCCAGGTGCCCGAACAGGTGGCACCGAGCGAGGAAGACAAAGCCCTTATCTTCGATACCCTGCTGGAGCTCGACCGCCTGCTGGACGGCCTGCCGGCGCTGGTCAAGCGCGCCTTCCTGCTGGCCCAGGTCGACGGCCTGGGCCAGGGCGAGATCGCCCGTGAGCTGGGCATCTCCCTGGCCACGGTCAAGCGCTACCTGCACAAGGCAGCCCTACGCTGCTACTTCGCCCTGTGAACGGCACGTTCTCGGCGCAGATCGCCGAACAGGCGGTGCACTGGCTGATCGAGTCGCAGAGTGCCGATTTCGACCAGCACCAGGCCCTGCAGCACTGGCTGCAGGCAGACAGCGAGCACCAGCGCGCCTGGGCGCATATCCAGCAGGTCAACCAGCGCCTGCGCGGCGTGACCGCGCCAGTGGTCCACGCCACCCTGCAGGCACCACCCTCACCCGCCCGGCGCCGCGCCCTCAAGGTCTTGCTGCTGGCCGGCGTGGCCAGTGCCGCCGGGCTGGGCCTGCAGCAGCACAATCCACTGCCCGGGCTGATGGCCGACTACCGCAGCCCGGTCGGCCAGCGCCGCCGCCTGACCCTCGACGACGGCAGCCAGCTGCACCTGAACACCCGCAGCGCCGCCGATGTGCGCTTCGACGGCCAGCAGCGCCGGGTGCGATTGCAGGAGGGCGAGTTGTTGCTCGAAGTGCAAAACGATCCCCGTCCACTGCGCCTGGCCACGGCCCAGGGCGAGCTGCGCCTGGAAAGCGGGCGCTTCGATGTGCGCCAGTTCGACGGTTTCAGCCTGGTCTCGGTGTTCAGCGGCAGCGCCAGCGTGGCCGGCACACCGCTGCTGGCCGGCCACCAGGCACGGTTTGCCATGGGCGGCTGGCAGGCCATCGCGCCGCTCGACCCCAACCGCGCGGCCTGGGTGGACGGCATGCTGGTGGTGTCGCAGATGCGCCTGAGCGATTTTCTCGCCGAGCTTGGGCGTTATCGGCTCGGCCAGCTGGGTTGCAGCGAAAGCGTCGCCGACCTGCGGATTTCCGGGTCGTATCCACTGGCCGACAGTGAGCGGATCCTGGAAATGCTGGAGGTGACACTACCGGTGAAGGTGCGGCGGTTCACCCGGTACTGGGTGTCGCTCGAGGCGGCGTCAACCGGCTAAGCAGCAAACGGCAGACATAACCTGCTCGATCTTTTTTCCAACCCGTTGAGCCATTTCCCGAACCTCGCGTGACAGAGAAGGCAGAACCCCTTGTCACAGGACCTCCGTCACATGCCCCTGCGCCTCAGCCCCCTCGCCTACGCCCTGATCCTCGCCGCCCCGTTCGCCCTCGCCGGCGAGCCCCGTGACTACCACATCGCGCCCGGCACACTGGAACAGGCCCTGAACCAGTTCGGTCGCGAAAGCGGTGCGCTGATCTCGTTCAGCCCCGGCCTCACCCAGGGCCTGAACAGCCCTGGCCTGGAAGGCCAGTACGAGGTCGGCCAGGGCCTGGACGCCCTGCTGCGCGGCAGTGGCCTGCAGGCGCGTCAGGAGGTCGACAACGCCTACAGCCTGCAACCGCTGCCGGCCACCGGCGGCAATGCGGCGGTCGAACTGGGCGCCTCGACCGTGGTCGGCGATTGGCTGGCCGAGGCCCGCCAGGACAACGTCTTCGAGCACCCCGGTGCCCGCGACGTGGTGCGTCGCGATGAATTCGAACGCAGCGGCGCCAGCAGTGCCCGCGAAGTGCTCAACCGCATCCCCGGCGTCAACGCCCCGGAAAACAACGGCACCGGCAGCCACGACCTGGCGCTGAACTTCGGCATCCGCGGCCTCAATCCGCGCCTGGCCTCGCGCTCCACCGTGCTGATGGATGGCATCCCGGTGCCCTTCGCCCCCTACGGCCAGCCGCAGCTGTCGCTGGCGCCGATCAGCCTGGGCAACATGGACGCCGTGGACGTGGTGCGCGGCGGCGGCGCGGTGCGCTACGGGCCGCAGAACGTCGGCGGCATCGTCAACTTCGTCACCCGCGCCATTCCCGAAGAGGCCACCTTCAAGGCGGCGATGCAGAACCAGCTCAGCCCGTCGTCCAGCCAGGATGGCCTGAAGAACAGCGCCAACCTGCTGATCGGCGGCACCAACGCCAGCGGCCTGGGCGGCGCCCTGCTCTACTCCGGCACCCGTGGCAGTGACTGGCGCGAGCACAGCGACACGCAGATCGACGACCTGATGCTCAAGGGCAAGCTGCAACTGGACGAAGCCAACAGCCTGCACGCCATGGCCCAGTACTACGAGGGCGAGGCCGAGATGCCCGGCGGCCTCAGCACGGCGGACTTCGACGCCGATCCGTACCAGTCGACGCGCCTGAAGGACAAGTTCTGGGGCCGTCGCACCCTGTTCAACTTCGGTTACGACTACAAGCAGGACGACCGCCAGTTCAGCGTCAACAGCTTCTTCACCAAGACCCTGCGCAGCGGCTACCTGGACCAGGGCAGCTTCGTCTCGCTGTCGCCGCGCGAGTACTGGGTGCGCGGCATCGAAACGCGTTTCTCGCAGGGCCTGGCCCTGGGCGAAAGCTGGCACGAACTGGGCATCGGCTATCGCTACGTCAACGAAGCCGGCCATGAACTGCGTTACCGCGAACCGGTCAACGGCGCCCTGCCGACCACCGCCAGCCGCAACGACCGCGACACCCGCGGCAGCACCGAAGCCCACGCCATCTATCTGGACGACCGTATCGATATCGGCCGCTGGACCATCACCCCGGGCATCCGCTACGAGATGATCGACTCGCGGCAGAGCAACAAGCTCAACGGCCAGCAGTACCAAGGCAGCTACAACACCGCCTTGCCCGCACTGAACGTGATGTACCACCTCACCGACAACTGGAACCTGTACGCCAACACCGAAGGCTCGTTCGGCAGCGTGCAGTACAGCCAGATGCCCAACCGGGTCAGCAGTGGCGAGGTGAAACCGGAGAAGGCGCGCACCTGGGAAGTCGGCACCCGCTACGACAATGGCGACCTGCAGGCAGAGATCGGCGCGTTCCTGATCAATTTCGACAACCAGTACGAAAGCAACCAGACCAACGATTCGGTGATCGCCCGTGGCGAAACCCGCCACCAGGGCATCGAGACCAGCGTGCGCTACGCCCTCGACGGCCTGAGCCCGGCCCTGGCCGGCTTCGACGTGCATGCCGGCTACGCCTTCGTCGACGCCACCATTCGTGAAGACGGCCCGAACAAGGGCAACCAGGTGCCGTTCTCGTCGCGCCACAAGGGCACGCTGGGCATCGGCTACACCGAAGGCCCGTGGCAGTTGAACCTGGACAGCAGCTTCCAGAGCAGCCAGTACGCCGACAACGCCAACACCGGCAGCGAGAGTGCCGACGGCAGCACCGGGCGCATCCCCGGCTACATGCTGGTCAGCACCCGCGCCGGCTATGACTTCGGCCCTGCGCTTTCGAACCTGAAGGTGGCGGTGGGGGTGAAGAACCTGTTCAACCGCGAGTACTACACCCGCTCGTTCGACGACAACAACAAGGGCAAGTACGTGGGTGAGCCGCGCACGCTATACGTGCAGACGTCGGTAGCGTTCTAGATCGCCCGGGGCCGCCTTGCGGCCCTTTCACCGCGGTTCGTCGCCACGACAAGCCGGCTCCCACACCGACCGCGCCGTCCACAGGCAAAGCGCCCTTCCGTGGAAGCCGGCGAGCCGGCGCTGGGCAGCCCGTGATCAGGCCAGCGCTTTCTCAATCGCCTGCACCACGGTCGGATCGTCTGGCGCGGTACGCGGGGCGAAGCGTGCCAGAACCCGGCCATCCTTGCCGACCAGGAACTTTTCGAAGTTCCAGGTGATGTCGCCGGGGAACTCGGCGCCTTCGCCCGCCAGCAGGCGATACAGCGAATGGCGTTGCGCGCCGTTGACCTCGAGCTTGGCCCCCAGCGGGAAGCTCACGCCGTAGTTGAGGCTGCAGAAATCCTGGATTTCCTTGTCGCTGCCAGGCTCCTGGCCTGCGAACTGGTTGCACGGCAGGCCGAGCACGTTGAAGCCCTGGCCCTTGTACTGCTGGTGCAGCTTTTCCAGCGAAGCGTACTGCGGCGTCAGGCCGCACTTGGAGGCGACATTGACCACCAGCACCACCTGGCCCTTGAACGGTGCAAGGGGCAGGTCCTCGCCGTTCAGCGCCTTCAACGTCAGGTCGTGAAATGCACTCATGATGAAATCCCCTCTCAGGTTCCGATTGCCGCAGGGGCGAATCCCGCCCACGAAAAAGGCGCGCGGCCAAACCGTCCACCCTCCCGAGGAGGGCAAGTCCGGCTTGCCCGAGCGCCTGGCGACTCTCTGAGCTTAGCGCAGAAAATCAGTGGTGATGGCCACCTTCACCGTGGATGTGACGGTGAGCGATTTCTTCTTCGCTGGCGTCACGCACGTCGACAACCTTGACCTTGAAGTTCAGGCGCTGGCCAGCCAGCGGGTGGTTGCCGTCGACAGTCACGTCGTCGCCGTCGATGTCGCGGATGGTGACGATCTGCATCTGGCCGTCCGGCGCCGAGGCGTGGAACTGCATGCCGACTTCCAGTTGGTCGACGCCTTCGAACATCTTGCTGCTCAGGGTGCTGACCAGCTCGGCGGAGTATTCGCCGTAGGCTTCTTCGGGTTCGATGGCAACGGTCAGTTCGTCACCGGCCTGCTTGCCTTCCAGGGCTTTTTCCAGGCCCGGGATGATGTTGCCGGCACCGTGCAGGTAGACCAGCGGCGCACCACCGGCGGAGCTGTCGATGACCTCACCAGCGTCGTTGGTGAGGGTATAGTCGATGGAGACAGCCTTGTTGGCGGCGATCAGCATGGGGCAAGACCTTTTGCAAAAGAATATAGAACGAACAAGTGTAACCAACGCATCGGCCGATTGCGAACCCGGCGCGGACCAACAGCAGCCCATCAGTCGGATCACGGGCTTTCACCTCGACGAAGAGCGGCACTGGGTGGTCGAGCTGTCCTGCGGCCACACCCAGCATCTGCGCCACCAACCACCGTGGCAGGCCCGACCCTGGGTGCTCGACGCCGACGAGCGCGCCCGGCGCATCGGCCAGGCATTCGCCTGTGGCTGGTGCGCTCAGGGTGCCGTTAGCGCTACCCTTGGCCGCTGAATTCCTTGCACCGCTTATTCCGAGAAGCACGCATGCAGACATTTTTCATCGCGCCGACCGACTTCGGTGTCGGCCTGACCTCCATCAGCCTGGGCCTGGTGCGCACCCTGGAGCGCGCCGGGCTCAAGGTCGGCTTCTTCAAGCCGATCGCCCAGCCGCACCCCGGCGACACCGGCCCGGAGCGCTCCAGCGAACTGGTCGCCCGCACCCATGGCATCAAGCCGCCGACGCCCCTGAGCCTGGGCCATGTCGAGCGCATGCTTGGTGATGGCCAGCTCGACGAACTGCTCGAGCAGATCATCCGCCTGTACCAGCAGGCCTGCGTCGGCAAGGACGTGGTGGTGGTCGAGGGCATGGTGCCGACCCGCCACGCCAGCTATGCCGCCAGGGTCAACCTGCACCTGGCCAAGAGCCTGGACGCCGAGGTGATCCTGGTGTCGGCGCCGGAAAACGAGGTGCTCAGCGAGCTGTCCGGCCGTGTCGAACTGCAGGCCCAGCTGTTCGGCGGCCCGCGCGACCCGAAGGTGCTGGGGGTGATCCTCAACAAGGTGCGCACCGACGAAAGCATGGCCGATTTCGCCACGCGCCTGCGCGAGCACTCGCCGCTGCTGCGCGGCAACGACTTCCGCCTGCTCGGCTGCATCCCCTACCAGGCCGAGCTCAACGCCCCGCGCACCCGCGACGTGGCCGAGCTGCTCGGCGCCCAGGTGCTCAACCCCGGCGACTACGACCAGCGTCGCATGAGCAAGATCATCATCTGCGCCCGCACCGTGGCCAACACCGTGCCGCTGCTGACCTCCGGCACCCTGGTGGTGACGCCGGGCGACCGCGACGACATCATCCTCGCCGTGTGCATGGCGGCGATCAACGGCGTGCCCCTGGCCGGCCTGCTGCTGACCAGCGACAGCAAGCCCGACCCACGCATCCTCGAGTTGTGCCGCGGCGCCCTGCAGGCCGGCCTGCCGATCCTGTCGGTGAGCACCGGCTCCTACGACACCGCCAACCAGCTCAACTCGCTGAACCGCGAGATCCCGGTGGACGACCGCGAGCGCGCCGAGTTCATCACCGACTTCGTCGCCAGCCACCTGGACGCTGCCTGGCTGCACCAGCGCTGCGGCACGCCACGCGAGCTGCGCCTGTCACCGGCGGTGTTCCGCTACCAGTTGATCCAGCGCGCCCAGCAGGCCAACAAGCGCATCGTTCTGCCCGAGGGCGCCGAGCCCTTGCTGGTGCAGGCCGCGGCCTTGTGCCAGGCCCGGGGCATCGCCCGTTGCGTGCTGCTGGCCAAGCCCGAGGAAGTGCAAGCCGTGGCCCGCGCCCAGGGCATCACCTTGCCGCCGGACCTGGAGGTGCTCGACCCCGAGGTGATCCGTGGTCGCTATGTCGAACCCATGGTGAACCTGCGCAAGAGCAAGAACCTCAACGCGCCGATGGCCGAGCAGCAACTGGAAGACCCGGTGGTGATCGGTACCATGATGCTGGCACTCGGTGAAGTCGACGGCCTGGTCTCGGGCCTGGTGCATTCCACCGCCAACACCATCCGGCCGGCCTTGCAACTGATCAAGACCGCGCCGGGCAGCAGCCTGGTGTCCTCGGTGTTCTTCATGCTGTTCCCCGACCAGGTGCTGGTCTATGGCGACTGCGTGATGAACCCGCACCCCAGCGCCGCCGAACTGGCGGAGATCGCCCGGCAGAGCGCCGAGTCGGCCGAATCGTTCGGCATCGCGCCACGGGTGGCGATGCTCAGCTACTCCAGCGACTCGGCGGCCAGCGACGAAGAGGTGGAGAAGGTCCGCGAGGCCACGCGCCTGGCGCAGCAGGCCGAGCACGACCTGCTGATCGACGGCCCGTTGCAGTACGACGCCGCCGCCAACCCCGAGATCGCCCGACAGCTGGCGCCGTCGAGCTCGGTAGCCGGACGCGCCACGGTGTTCGTATTCCCCGACCTCAACACCGGCAACACCACGCACAAGGCGGTACAGCGCAGCGCCGATTGCGTCAGCCTCGGGCCGATGCTGCAAGGGCTGCGCAAGCCGGTCAACGACCTACCGCGCGGGGCGCAGGTGGACGATATCGTGCATACCATCGCGTTGACGGCGATTCAGGCCAGTACCGAGCGCTAGAAAGCATCGCGGGACAAGCCCTCTCCCACGCCATGAATGAATAGTGTGGAAGCGGGCTTGTCCCGCGATCGATTGCAACCAGGCGGCTTAAGGGTACTGTTGTACGGTTCCCTGCTGGTCATACTGCTGGCCCGGGATCGGCTTCAGGTTGACCTCGACCCGACGGTTCTGCGCACGACCATTGGCATCGGCGTTGCTGGCGATCGGCTGGTCCGGGCCCATGCCGCGCACGCTGACCCGCGACGAATCCACGCCCTGGGAGGTCAGGTAGGTGCTGACCGCCTGGGCACGGCGCTGCGAGAGGTCCATGTTGTGCTGACGGCTGCCGGTGCTGTCGGTGAAGCCCACCACTTCGATAGTGTTCTGGTTGAACTGCTTGAACGAGTTGGCCAGGTTGTTCAGCGGCGAGTAGAAACTTGGAGAGATATTCGCCGAATCGGTGGCGAAGGTGATGTTACCCGGCATGATCAGCTTGATCTGGTCGCCCTGGCGCTGCACTTCGACGCCGGTATTGGCCATCTGCGCCCGCAGCTCGGCTTCCTGCTTATCGGCGTAGTAACCGTAACCGGCCGCTGCGGCGCCCACCGCGGCGGCGCCGATCAGCGCACCCTTGCCGCGGTTGTTGTGGTCGATGGCGGCTCCAGCGATGGCACCGGCCAGCGCGCCCAGGCCACCGTACTTGGCGGTCTTGCTCATCCCTGTGGAGCCCTGCGCCTGGCCCTGGCTGTCATACGGGTTGGGGCTGGCACAACCAGACATCAGGGCGGCGGCGGTAGCGACGATAATCAGACGACGCATGGTGAACATGGACAAGCTCCTACTGAAATTCAAAAGTGCAGCGGATCGCCTACGGATCTATGCCAGCCTTGGATTGCAGCGCTGCGGAAAAATTCCATGAAACCTCAGGCACGCACGAAGGGGTTCTCGCGCATCTCGTCGCCGAGGCGGGTGTCCGGGCCATGACCGGTCACCACGGTGGCGTCCTCATCCAGGCGGTACAGGCGTTCCTTGATGGAACGAACGATAGCCCGCTGATCGCCTCCCCACAAATCGGTACGCCCGACACCACGGCGGAACAAGGTATCGCCGGCGATCAGCAACTTGTGCTCGGCGAACCAGAAGCTCATCGAGCCTGGCGTATGCCCCGGCGTGTGCAACGCCACGCCGCAGCCGCAGGCCAGCTCCTCGTCGTCGCTCAGCCAGCGGTCCGGCGATGGCACCGGCGTGTAGGGCACGCCGAACATCTGGCACTGCATTTCCAGGCTCTCCCACAGCGGTTGGTCGGCCTTGTGCAGGTGCAGCGTGGCGCCGGTCAGCTCCTTGAGCCTGCCCGAGGCGAGGAAATGGTCGAAGTGCGCGTGGGTGTGAATGATGCTCACCAGGGTCAGGCCATGGTGTTGCAGGCGGGCGAGAATCTTCTGCTCGTCCCCGCCCGGATCGACGACGATGGCGTGCTTGCTGACCGGGTCGCCGATCAGGGTGCAGTTGCACTGCAAGGGGCCGACGGGGAAGGTTTCGCGGATTAGGCTAACGGGCAATGGGTTCATTGTTCTGGAACTCGGTACAGTCGATAGAGAGAGCGAATATGACCATGGTCCAGCTTGCCTCTCACCAAATCAAGGCAGATACAACCGGAACAACCCGCCCCCCAGCGTCCCGCCATTGGCGATCTCGATCCGCCCGCGCACGCCATTGCGCTCGTGCAACGCGGCAATCCGCGCCGCGAAATACAGCCCCAATCCGGTACTGCCACTCTGCGAATCGATACCCTGCACGTAGTCATGCTGGCGTTCGAGCATGCGCTGTGGATAGCCAGCACCATCGTCGTTGACGCTGATCACCAGCTGCTCGCCCTCTTCCTCGATGCTGATCAACAAGGCGTGGCCGGCATAGCGGATGGCGTTGGTGAGCACATTGGTCACTACCGAGGCGACCAGTTCACGGTCGAAGAACCCCAACGGGCTTTCGGTCTCGATGCGCCAGGTAGCCAGGATATCGCGGTGCTTGATCACGTCTTCCTGGGTCGCCAGTTGGGCCTCGATGAAGTCGTCCAGCTCGTGATAGCCCGGGCAGATGGGCAACTGGTTGACGCCCAGTTTGTAGAGCCCCAGCAACTGCACGAGCATGCCGTTCAGATGGCTGAGTTCATGCTCCACCACGCCCTGCTCGGTTCCGCCGCGCAGCTCTTCAGGGAGGCGCGCCAGCCATTGATTGTGGGCGTGGGTCAGCGCCGAGAGGGAGTTCTTCAGGTCATGCACGGTGGAGGCGATCACCGTGGAAAAATCCAGCCCCTGGTTATCCTGGTTCATGCGCCAAAGACCCGGATGTGCAGTTTGCGGTAACGGTCATAGCGGCTGTCGCTGGCGGGAATGCCGGCCACGCTGGTAAGGCAGTCGCGGCACTCCTGCATCAACGCCGGCGGCGGCGTCTCGCCGCCGATGCGCAGCAGCGCCTGGGCGGTGTTCAGGGCAATGCTGATGTTCTTCGGCTGCAGCGACAGCGCCTTGCGGAACATGCCCAGCGCCTCGTTGAGCTGGCCCCCCTGGTAGCTGCGCACGCCCTGGCGGTTGAGGTCCACGGCTTCGGTCACCGCCCCCAGCACCAGCGGGTCGTCGGTGAGCTTGGCGACGCTCTGCATGACCTTGGGGTCGTCACCGTAGGTTTCCACGCAGCCCTTGAGGATAGAGGTGCCTGCCGCGTCCTGACCGAGTTGCTGCAACTGCTTGGCCACTGTCAGCGCCGCCTCGACGGAGAAGAACTGATCCATCTTTTCCAGGCGCAGCATCGCCTGCTCGGTGAGCTTGGCAGCGGTATCCGGGTCACCGGCCTGCTGCAGGCTGGCAGCCTTCATCAGGCGGGCACGCACCTGCAGGCCCTGGTCCTCGACGTTCTCCTTGGCCACCTCGCTGAGCACGGTGTTGATTTCCACCCGGGTGCGCGCATCGAGACCGTTGCCGGTGTTCTTGCTCATCAGCGCCTGGACCAGGCCGAGATTGCTTTCGGCGTCCTTGTAGCGCGAGCTTTGCCCCTGGTTGACCGCATGGCGATAGGCCTTGGACGCGCTTTCGAAGTCGGCGTTGTCCAGCGCCAGCTTGCCCAGCGCAGCCTGGCGGCGCACCGCGAGCGGCGACAGACGTACAGCCTCTTCGAGCATGTGCTGGGCGCGCTTGGTTTCGCCCTGGGCCACCAGCACGTCGGCCATGCCATCGTACAGGTTGGGCATGATCGGGAAGGCCTTGAGGGCCTGCTCGTAGACGCCCTGGGCCTGGGCGTTCTGGCCACGCTTGTGCAACAGGCTGCCTAGCGCCGCGTAAGCCCAGGGTTGCGGGCGGCTGGCCAGGATGTTCTTGAGGAACTTCTCCAGCTCTTCGAAGCGATTGAGGTCGCGCAGGGCATCGGCACGATAGCGCAGGCACAACGGGGCGAACCGCGGGTCTTTCTTGCACAGCTCGGCGCAGGCAGCGAGCACCTCGGCCGGGCGGCTGCGATCCAGGGCCTGGAGGATGGGCTTGAGCAAGGTCTTGCGCTGGGTCAGCTTCTCGAGACGCTGGGCCAGGCCTACGCGGTTGAAGGGCTTGGTCAGGTAGGCGTCGGGCTCGTGCTCGATGGCGCTGAGCACGATGGCCTGACTGCTCTCGGCGGTGACCATGATGAACACGCATTCATGGCTGATGAGCTTGTCGAGAATCAGGTCCTCGAGCACCTGTTGGCCATTCTTCTTGCCATCGCCCAGGTGGAAATCCTGGAGGATGAAGTCGTAGCGTTTCTGCCCGCACATGCGCAGCGCCTGTTCGCCACTGTCGGCGGTGTCAACGTCGCGTACGCCCAGCTCGCGAAGCATCGAGCGGGTCGAGGTGCGGAAGTCGGTAAAGTCGTCGACGATCAGAAAGCTTTTTTGCCCGTACTGCAGCATCAACACGACCTGTATTGGAAGAAGTGGGAAGTGGCGCACGGCGATGCGTATCGCCGAAAAGTGTATCGGCAGCGGATCGGGAAAGATGAGCGCGGAACGGCGATAGCCTTGTGCCGCTATCTTAACGGCCGCCCCTGCCGCACACTAGACCAGCAATCCCAGAGACTTGGCCCTGGCCACCGCCTGGGTACGCCGCTCCACGCCCAGCTTGCTGTTGATATGGCTGGCGTGGGTCTTGACCGTATGCAGGGAAATGAACAGCCGCTCGCTGATCTGCTGGTTCGAACAACCCTGGGCGATAAGTTCCAGCACGGCGAACTCGCGGCTGCTCAGGGCCTCGGTGGCGCAAGTGCTGGCGACGAGGGTTTCCGGCAGGTACGTCAGCAGATCGCGCTGCAGGGGACAGGCGGCACGGCCGGCCAACTGCTCACGCAGCCATTGCGGCTGCTCCTCGATCAAGCGCTGGAATGCCTGCAAGGTACCGCCCTGCGCGGCTTCCAGTGCCTGGGCAAGCAGCTTGGCCGCCTCGGGCTCACGCCCCTGGGCCAACAGCAATGCGATCAACTGGCATTGCGCGCTGACCATCAGCGTCATGCCACCGCTGGCCTGCCCGCGCTCGATCAGCTTGCGCAGCCTCGCTTCGGCATCGTCGACACGGGCCAGCACCCGCTCCAGCAACGCTTGCTGCAACTCGATGTGCAACGGCAACAAGGGGTGGAACTCCGGCGCGGCGGCAGGCTGCTCGCCACCGTAGGTCTGCCCCAGACGCAGCAGCCAGGACTCCGCCAGGTCCGTGCGGCCCTGGGCCAGCCACAGCTCGCATTTCACCAGGGTAATCATGGCCAGGTAGAAAATCGGCGGCACATCCCAGATATGCATCAACCGCTCGGCCTCGGCCAGCTCGGAAAATGCCTCGGCAAACCGCCCTTCACGCCCGTCGAGCGAAGCGATGACGCAGTGCCCGATCAGGACACTGATATCGCGACAGCTCCGCGCCTCGCTGAGCCCGGCGCGCAACCGCGCACGGCCCGGGGCACAGTGCAGGCGGGTAGCCAACAGATACCCCTCGTACAAGGTAAGACGGGCGCGCACTGCATACAGGCGTTGCCCCGACAGGCCCTGCAACCGTTGCAGCCCCTGGCGCACTTCATCCAGTGCCCGCAGTATCTCGCCTCGAGCGTGCAGCACCCGCGCCCGGTCGTAATGGGCCAATGCCTCGAACAGCGGATTGCCGACCCGTTGCGCCAGCTCGAGCGCCTCACGGTTCCAGCCCCGCGCCCGCCAGAAATCGCCATCGGCGATGGCCAGGTTCGACAAGGTCGACAGGCACACCAGGCGCTGCCCATAACGTTTGCTCGGCAAGCTCTGCAGCGCCTCGCCACAATAGGCGAGGGTTCGCTCGCGATCACCACGGCCGCGGGCGATGACCCCGCTCAGGGCAAGCCACTGGGCGAGCATCGATTTTTGCGCCGTGGCCGAAGGCGCGGGCAGGAAACGGCTCAAGTAGGCCGCCAGTTCCTCGGCGGCGTCCAACTGGCAGGCAAGCCCCAGGGCCCAGCTGTACAGGACAATCAACCTGGGCGTGCTGATCAGCAGGCTGTCGGGCAAATCCATTTTCCAACGCAGCAGCATGCCGACATTTTGCTCGGCGAGCAGTTGCTCCTCCGACAGGCTCTGTACCAGGTCCGCCGCCACATCGAGATGGCCGGCCCGCAGGGCCTGCTCCACCGCTTCGTCCAGCAGGCCCTGCCCTTCGAACCAGCGGCAGGCACGCAAGTGCAATCCCGCCTGGGGGCCACTGGCTTGCCGGCTGCGCAACAGGTCGGAAAACAGATGGTGATAGCGGAACCACAGCCCATGCTCATCCAGCGGCACCAGGAACACCTGGTGGGCCTGCAGGTAGCGCAGGATCTCGGCACTGTCGTGCCGCTCGCGCAGGGCATCGCACAGTTCGGCGCAGAAACGCTCCTGGCAGGCGGTGTCGTAGAGAAACGCCTGCACAGGCGCCGGCAGGATCTCGATCACCTCTTCGAGCAGATAATCGCGAATCAATCCCTCGCCGCCATGCAGTGCTTGGGGCAAGGCGTTGTCATCGCCGGATTCGCTGGCCGCCAGCTGCCAGAAGCGCAGCCCAGCCACCCAGCCGTCGCTGCGCTGGATCAGGTTGTCCAGGGCCTGGCCGCGCAGACCGGTGGGCTGACGACCGATCACCGCCAACGCTTCATCGGCAGTCAGGCGCAAGTCCTGCTCGTTGAGCTCGACCAGCTGGCGCGACAGGCGCAAACGTGCCAGGTGCCAGTCGGGCCGCTGACGGCTGGTGACCAGCAGGACCAGCCCGGCAGGCAGGTGATTGAGGAAGAACTGCAAACATCGATCGAGCACCGGCCCCTGGGCCAGATGGTAGTCATCCAGGACCAGCAGCAGGGGTGTGTCCGGCTGCAGATAGAGCGCGAGCTCATCGAGCAGCCCATCGAGCCATTCCTCGAAGGCGAAGGGCTGATGACGCTGGCGCATCTTCAACAGGCCCATGGCCTGCCCGCCGAGCGCCGGGCAGAACTGCTGCAGCCCTTCGAGCAAGCGCTCGAGAAAGCGGCCAGGGTCGGCATCGCGCTGACTCAACCCGAGCCAGAGGCTGCGCCAATGGCTAGGCAGCTCCTGACAGAACTCGATGGCGAGCGAGCTCTTACCGAACCCTGCAGGCGCGTTGACCAGCAGCAGGCGCCCCGCCAGGCCAATCTGCAGGCGCTGGCACAGGCGTGCCCTGGGCACGTGCGCCTCCGGCAGCGGTGGCCGGAAGAAGCGCCCGTCCAACAGGCCCAAGGCCTGGCTGGCGACTCCATGCGTACGGGACAAGTCTGTCATGGCCGGCTCGTTCTGATTGGAATATGGCGGCGGTACGGTTTGTTGCGAGACTAGCGGCAAACGCTGCGCATTTGAAGATGATGCAGGCGCTTTGCCTCAAAAAGACATGACAAGAAACAATTCTGGCCGATCGCCCTGTCCCTCTCCCACGAAAACAGAAACGCCCCGGCAAGCCGGGGCGTTCTGGGAGATCAAACGAAGTTTGCGCTTAACGACTCAACGCACACCCGCCTGGCGCAATGCCGCTGGCTGGAAGTCAGCCTTGCTGGCGCTGAAGCCGAAGTTGTAGGCACTTTTCTCTTCGTTCTTCATGCCCAGCGCCAGGTAGCGACCCGACTGCAGGTCGTAGATGGCTTCCAGGGTGTACCACGGTACCTGCACGTTGTAGTACGGCTGGGCGTGAGCCTCGGAAACGCGCCACAGCTGGTTGCGACCGTCATACTGGTCGATCACCGCGGCCTGCCAGGTGTCCTCGTCGATATAGAAGTCACGCTTGGCATAGATATGGCGCTGGCCCGGCTTGAGCGTGGCGACCACGTGCCAGACACGACGCAGCTCGTAACGCGACAGGTCCTGGTTGATGTGCCCAGCCTTGACGATGTCGCTGTACTTGAGCTTGGGATCGTCCAGCTTGTAAGCGTTGGAGGCGATGTACATCTCCTTCTTGCCTTCGAGCTTCCAGTCGTAACGGTCTGGCGCGCCGTTGTACATGTCCAGGTTGTCGGAGGTGCGCAGGCCGTCGGCGGCGGTACCCGGGCCGTCATACGACACTTGCGGCGCCTGACGCACACGGCGCTGGCCGGCGTTGTAGATCCACGCCTTGCGCGGTTCCTTGACCTGGTCGAGGGTTTCGTGGACCAGCAGCACGGTCCCGGCAAGACGCGCCGGAGCGGTCACTTCCTGCTTGAAGTAGAACAGGATGTTGCCGGGGTTGGCCGGATCATAGTCCTTCATCTTGTCGCGGAAGACGAACTGGTCCTGGAAGTACACCAGGCTGTAGGAGCCGTTCTGCTGCGGGGTGGCCTGGGTGACCAGGCGGGTCACGCTGCCGCCACGGTAGCGGGTGATGTGGTTCCAGATCACCTCCAGGCCATCCTTGGGAATCGGGAACGGCACGGCGGTCTTGAAGTTCTCCAGGCCGTTGCCACCGGCAACCAGGGTGGTCTTGGTGGCGTTTTCCTTGATGGCGGCGAAGACATCGTCCGGCACCGTGGAACCGCGGTGGGTCTTGTACACCGGAATCTTGTAGCTATCCGGGTAACGCTTGAACATCGCCACTTGGCCAGGCGAAAGCTTGTCCTTGTACTGGTCGACGTTCTGCGCGGTGATGGTGAACAACGGTTTTTCGCTGGCGTAAGGATCGGAGAGGAAGCCCTTGGAGTCGGCACTGCCGGCGCTCTTGGACAGCGGCTCCCACGGGCCGATGGAACCATCGGCGTTACCGGCCTTCTCGGCGCCCATCGGGGTGAGCGACGCGCCCAGCTTGGCGGCCTCGTCAGCGGAAACCGCAGCCATGACGCTGGTTGCCAGCAGGGACATGCCCAGTACACCGGCTTGCAGCAGACGTGTGGTCATTTTCATTCTTTGTCGTCCTGGATCAATGTTCTTAGAAGTTCACGCCGAAGCTGAGCGCGACGAAGTCGCGGTCATCCACGGTGGTGTACTTGCCATCGAAGAAGTTGGTGTACGACAGGCTCGCCGTGTAGGTGTTCTGGTATTCGGCGTCCAGGCCCAGGCTGACCGCCTTGCGACCTTCCTCGAAGTTGCCGCCAGGGCCCGGGGAGTAACCCGAGACGTCGTGGGACCAGGCCACGCTGGGCTTGAGGTTGATGCCGGCGAAGACATCGTTGTAGTCCCAGATGGCGCGTGCGCGGTAACCCCAGGAGGTGCTGGTGGTGAAACCGTCACCCTCGCAGTTGCGGGTCAGGTTGGCGGTAGAACTGCCCAGGCCTGAACCACCGATGGTGCTGTTATTGAGCAGACGGCAGGCATTGCCTGGCAGATCACCTGGACCATAGACCGGGTCGCGGCCATAGCGGGCCTTGTCACGGCTCTCCAGACCACCCACATGGGTGACGCCGACTTCACCGACAAGTGTCATGCGGCTGGCACCCATGACCTGATCGAAGAAGTGAGTGAAAGTGGTCTGGAACTGGGTGATCTCCTTGCGTTTGTAACCGTGAAGGTCTTCCCCTGGCTGGCCGTTGAGTACTGAAGCATTGCCGAACAACGGACCGCCCAGCGGCTTGACACCGGCAAACAGGATGTCCGTACTGTTCAACTGCACAGGCGCGTTGGGGCGGTAGCTGATCTCGCCGCTCCAGGCGGTGCCGGTAGGCAAGGTGGTGGAGAAGCTGAGCCCGTAGAGACGGATGTCTTCCGGATACTCGACGAAGTACTGCGAGTTACCCGCCACGATCAGCGGCGCAAGTGCTTGCAATGCCGGTGGCAGGGCCGCTGCGCGGGCAAAGGTCGCACGCGAGGCACCGGTGGCACTGAAGATCGGTGCGCGACTGTGGTAGTTCATGAAGTAGGCGCCGAATTCGGTATCCAGCGGCTCGTACATGTAGCGGAACGCGACGCCCCACTGGCCACTGTCACGGGCATCACGGTCAGCGCCACGGCGAACCAGCACGCCTTCCTCGTTGTAATTGACACCGTTGGCGGCCAGCACACCCCGCGCTACTGCCGGCAAGGCATTGAGGGTACGGCTGCTGTTCAGCACACGCAGGTTGTCGGTACAGCCATCGGCGATGATGTCAGGTTGGGAGAAGAAGGTGCCGCAGTTGTCGACAACCGTCTGGTCCCATTCGATCTGATAGAAGGCCTCGGCCGACAGGTTGTCGGTCAGGCTCTGGGAGACATAGAACATGTTGACCGGGATCAGGCCTTCCTTGATCTCGGAACCCGGACGGCGGAACGCGGACACGTCAATCGGGTTGATCGAGTTGATACCGCCGCCGATGAAGGTGCTCTCCCCCCAACTCACTACCTGCTTGCCCAGGCGCACCGAACCCGGCAGATCGGCGATGGAGTAGTTGTGATAGACAAAGGCGTCGAGCAGCTCCGCGCCCGAGGATTTAGCGCCCTCCTTGCGGTTGGAGTCGCTGATGTCCTTAAACTCGCGGTTTTCATCCTTGAGCTCGAAGTCATACCAGTACTTGCCACGGACGAACACGCCGGTGTCGCCGTACTTGAGCTCCAGGTCGTGGATACCCTTGAAGATCTTCGAGAAGGTTTCGCCTTTCTTGAAGTTCAGGTGGCCGTCGTCGGAGGTCTGCGACAGGCCGTTACCACCGTTGTTGACCCCGATGAGGTTCTTGTTGGGATTGGCCGTCGACCAACTGGCGCCAACGGAGAGCGACGAGTCGAACTGGCCTTCGATTTCACCGATGTTGAAGCTGACCGCGAAAGCGGGACTTGCGAGCGTGGAAGCGAGGCTGACGGCCAGGGGCAGTTTCGCCCGGCGCCAGAACGGGTTTGCAGATGTCATCGACGCTACTCCATGTACTTTTTTGTTATGGCAGTGAGTCCTTTCAGAAACGGCTCGAGCGCCTGGTGAAGCAGGCTCCTGCCCGTGACGCCGCGCGTTGCCGTGCGGCGCCCTCCCCCATTCCTGAAAATCCCCTGACCCGACTATAGCCAGCGGTCACAGGTGCTTGATCCCTCTAAAGTGTGATTTGCGCGTCCTGCTTGCGGCCCACCCCGATCGGCCGGCCTGCGCGCTGGCAGTGCTCAAGCATGGCTCAATTCTGCTGTTTGACAAGGCGGCATACTGTCTAGTCTGCGGGGTCGCGCTGAAAGAAGCACGACCCGCGCCTGGGTTACAGAGTGGAAAGGAAAGCGCTGTTACTGGCCTGCCACTGGCTGATGTCCACGCGGATGCGCTTCTTGTCGAGCTTGCCGACGCTGGTCTTGGGAATTTCAGTAACAAGGGCGATCTGGCTGGGAATCGCCCACTTGTTGATGTGCCCCTGCTCGACGAAAGGCTTGAGGTGCTCCTTGAGCGCACGTGCATCGATACTCTGCCCCTCGCGCACCACCAGCAACGCGAACGGGCGCTCGCCCCACTGCGGATCGGGCACCCCGACCACCGCGACCTCGCGGACCGCCGGATGGCGGCTGACCAGGTCTTCCAGGTCGAGCGAGGAGATCCATTCGCCACCGGTCTTGATCACATCCTTGATGCGGTCGCGGATGTCGATGAAGCCCATGCCATCGAGCGTGGCGACATCGCCGGTGTGCAGCCAGCCGCCCTGCCAGAGTTCTTCGCCCTTCTCCGGTTCCCGGAAATAACCCATGGTCAACCAGGGCGCGCGCAGTACCAGCTCGCCCTGGGTTTCGCCATCGGCGGGAAGGAAATTGCCATTACCGTCGACGATGGCGGCCTCGACCAAGGGCACCGGCACGCCAGCCTTGATCCGGTAGCTGGTACGCTCATCCTCGCTGCCGGCCTGCAACTCGTCATTCAGGTGCGCGGCGCTGATCAGCGGGCAGGTTTCGGACATGCCGTAGGCGGCGGTGAGCTGGATACCACGGGCCAGTGCGGCCTGGTACAGGGCGCGATTGAGCGCGCTGCCGCCGATGATGATCTTCCAGCCGCCGAAATCCTGACCGGCTGCCGACGGGCAGTTGAGCAGCATCTGCAGGATGGTCGGCACGCAGTGGGAGAACGTCACCTTCTCCTCGCGCCACAGCCTGATCAGCATGTCCGGCTCGTAGCGCCCCGGGTAGACCTGCTTGATCCCCATCATGGTCGCCGCGTAGGGGATGCCCCAGGCATGCACATGGAACATCGGCGTGATCGGCATGTAGACATCGTTACTGCTCAGCAGCCTCACGCTGTCCAGGCTGCCGAGTACCGAGGTTTCGGCCAGCGTGTGCAGCACCAGCTGGCGATGGGTGAAATACACCCCTTTGGGGTTGCCCGTGGTGCCGGTGGTGTAGAAGGTGGTGGCCACCGAGTTTTCATCGAAATCGGGGAAGTCATAATGCGCGCTCGCCGCGGCCAGCAGTTGCTCGTACTCGCCCTGCAGGCCCGGCAGATCGGCAGACTTGTCCGGCCCGTCGGTCAGCAAAACGGTACCTTGCACCGTGGTTAGCTGCCCGGCGATAGCCTGGTACAGGCCGATGAAATCACTGTTGACCAGCACGAACCGGTCTTCGGCGTGGTTCATGGTGTAAAGGATCTGCTCCGGCGACAGGCGCACGTTGATGGTATGCACCACGGCACCGATCATCGGGATGGCGAACATGCACTCCAGGTAGCGGTGGCTGTCCCAGTCCATCACCGCCACGGTGTCGCCGGCCTTCACCCCAGCCTCGGTCAATACGTTGGCCAGGCGGGCGATGCGCTCGTTCAGTTGCGGGTAGGTGAGGCGGATCTGGTCGCGGTAGACGATCTCGCGGGTCTTTTCGTAGCGGCTGCCGGACATCAGCAGGCGCTTGATCAACAGTGGGTACTGGTAGGCGCCCTCGGCGGGCTTGATGATGCGTGTCTGCAGCATGGGTATCCCTTTTCTTCAAAGCGGGCAGGACAGTTCAGAGATCAACTGTAGTTCGGTGACGCACCGGTCAAATCAGCCGAAGGAATGATTTGTGCCGTGCAGGTATGAGCGCAGGCGCTACCATTGACGAGCGGCGCCGCCGGGCCGGACACTGCGCCGACCCCATCCTGCCCTGCCACCGGAGCCCCTGATGTCCAGCCCACGTCGCGCCGTGTTTCTCGATCACCAGTCACTGGACCTGGGTGACCTCGACCTTTCGCCCTTGCATGCCCAGTTCGACACGTTGCAACTGCATGCCACGACCCGCCCGGAGCAGGTCGCCGAACGTCTGCAAGGTGCCGTGGCCGTCATCAGCAACAAAGTGCTGCTCGATGCCGCCACGCTGGCCGCCAACCCGCAACTCAAGCTGATCCTGGTGGCCGCCACCGGCACCAACAATGTCGACCTGGCCGCCGCCCGTGCCCAGGGCATCACCGTGAGCAACTGCCAGGGCTACGGCACGCCTTCGGTGGCCCAGCACACCCTGGCCCTGCTGCTGGCCCTGGCCACGCGCCTGTGCGACTACGACCAGGCGGTGAAGGCCGGGCAATGGGCCAAGGCCAGCCAGTTCTGCCTGCTGGACTTCCCTATAGTCGAGTTGGAAGGCAAGACCCTCGGCCTGCTCGGCCATGGCGAGCTTGGCGGCGCGGTGGCGCGCCTGGCCGAAGCCTTCGGCATGCGCGTGCTGAGCGGGCAGATCCCCGGTCGACCGCCCCGGGCCGATCGCCTGCCACTGCACGAATTGCTGCCACAGGTCGATGCCCTGACCCTGCATTGCCCGCTCAACGAGCAGACCCGGCACATGATCGGTGCCCGCGAGCTGGCGCTGCTCAAGCCCGGCGCACTGGTGGTCAATACCGCCCGCGGCGGGTTGATCGACGAGCAGGCCCTGGCCGACGCGCTGCGCGTTGGCCACTTGGGTGGCGCAGCTACCGATGTGCTGAGCGTCGAACCACCGGTCGATGGCAACCCGCTGCTGGCGCCGGACATCCCCCGCCTGCTCATCACCCCGCACAGCGCCTGGGGCGCGGTGGAGTCGCGCCAGCGCATCGTCGGGCAACTGGCCGAAAACGCCCTGGCCTACTTCGCCGGGCAGCCGCGGCGCGTGGTCGGCTGAGCCGCCTCTGGTACACTGCGCCACTTTTTCAGGAGGCGTCGTCCATGGACCCGCGCAGTGAAGTATTGCTCCGCCAGCCAGAGCTGTTCCAAGGCCCGCTGCTGATCGCCGGTGCCCAGGCCGATGGCCTGCTCGGCCAGTTGCCCGATGCCCACGGCTGGACCTGGCACGCCGGCGATCAGGCGGTGCTCGAAAGCCGCTTCCCCGGGCGCAGCCACTATGGTGTCGACGTACCTGAGGTCGCCTTTGCCAGTGCCGTGCTGTTCTTGCCCAAGTCTCGCGAGCTGGCTGCCTACCTGCTCAACGCCCTGGCCTCGCGCCTTGCAGGTCGCGAGCTGTACCTGGTGGGGGAGAAGCGCGGCGGCATCGAAGGCGCGGCCAAGCAGTTGCAGGCCTTCGGCAGGCCGCGCAAGCTCGACAGCGCCCGCCACTGCCAGCTATGGCAGGTGACCGTGGACCACGCGCCCGAAGCCAAGCCGCTGGAAAGCCTGGCCGAACGCTTCGACCTGCAGCTCGAAGATGGCCCGCTGCAGGTGATCAGCCTCCCCGGCGTGTTCAGCCACGGGCGTCTGGACAAAGGCACGGCCCTGCTCCTGGAACACCTCGACGGCCTGCCGAGCGGTCATGTCCTGGACTTCGGCTGCGGTGCCGGGGTGCTCGGTGCCACGATCAAGCGTCGCTATCCGCAGAGCCATGTCACCTTGCTCGATGTCGACGCCTTCGCGGTTGCGGCCAGTCGCCTGACCCTGGCCGCCAATGGTCTGGAAGGCGAGGTGATCAGCGGTGACGGGATCGATGCCGCCCCTACCGGCCTGGATGTCATCCTGAGCAATCCTCCGTTCCATACCGGGGTACACACCGACTACCACGCTTCGGAAAATCTGCTGAAAAAATCCAGAGAAAGTCTGCGAAAAGGTGGCGAAATCCGCTTGGTTGCCAACAGTTTCCTACGTTACCAGCCGCTCATCGAAGGCGCGCTGGGCAACTGTGAGATACGTGCCGAAGCGCAAGGTTTTCGCATCTACCGCGCAACACATGGATAAAAACAGGGCTTGCCGAAAGCGATTCGCCTAGGCAGAATCCGCTCCGTCCTAGGGGAGTAGTCTCCCGCGAGCACCCTGCTCGCCCGGTACGCGTCAACACACTTGGCCCACAGGCCATGGCGCGTGCGACCCACGATCTGCGCAGACAGATCCAGGGTTTGACAAGACCTATGACACGCACACCTTACCCGGGGCGGGAAGGTCGTACGTGTCATAGCCGTGTCGACCCGCCCCCGTAGGAATCCTGATGCTGGAATCATTGCTCGTCCCTACCGCGATCGTCGCGCTTGCCGAAATCGGCGACAAGACGCAGCTGCTCGCGCTCATTCTCGCCGCCCGCTTCCGCAAACCTTGGCCAATCATTGCCGGGATCGTCGCCGCGACACTGGCCAACCATGCCGCCGCCGGCGCGGTCGGGGCCTGGGTCAGCAGTTTCTTCACCGAGTCGGTACTGCACTGGATCCTCGCCGCGAGCTTCACCGCCACCGCGTTGTGGACCCTTGTGCCGGACAAGATGGACGATGAAGAAACCAGCAACGCACGACGGTTCGGGCCATTCGTGACCACGCTGATCGCATTCTTCCTGGCGGAAATCGGCGACAAGACCCAGGTGGCCACGGTGATGCTGGCCGCCCAGTATCCGCACCTGATCATGGTGATCATCGGCACCACCCTGGGCATGCTGATCGCCAACGTGCCGGTGGTGCTGGCGGGCAACTTCGCGGCGGAGAAACTGCCGCTGACGCTGATCCGTCGCCTGGCGGCGACCGCGTTTATCGTGCTGGCCATCGTCGCGGTGTATTCGGCGATGAAGACCAGTGGCTGGATAGGGTGACGCAGCGGCAAGTGGCAAGCTACAAGCGGCAAGAAAGAGCAGATGCGTCCTTACTTGCCGCTTGAAGCTTGAAGCTTGAAGCTTGAAGCTTGAAGCTGCTTTTACTTCTTGGCCGCCTGATACAGCGGCATCACCTTCGGAATCGCCGCCTGCAACGAGGCGATACGGCTGCTCGAAGCCGGGTGGGTGCTCATGAACTCTGGCGGCGCGCCTTCGGACGCCTTGCTCATCTTGTTCCACAGGGTGATCGCGGCGTTCGGGTCATAGCCGGCACGGGCCGACAGTTCGAGGCCGATCAGGTCGGCTTCGTTCTCGTTGGAACGGCTGTTGGGCAGGGTCATGGCGTAGTTCACCACGGTATCGGCCATGGCCATGCTGTCCTGCCCCAGGCCAAAGATCGCGCCGGCGCCCTGGCGGGCCATTTCCACACCGTAGGCCTTGGACATCGCTTCACGGCTGTGCTCGCGCAGGGCGTGGGCGATCTCGTGCCCCACTACCGCGGCGATCTCGGCGTCGGTCAGCTGGAGCTGATCGATCAGGCCGGTGTAGACGATGATCTTGCCACCCGGACCGCAGTTGGCGTTGAGCTCGTCGCTCTTGATCACGTTGACTTCCCAGTTCCACTGCGCGGCATCCGGCCGGAACTGTGGCGCCTGGGCGATCAGGCGCTTGGCGATGGCCTGCACGCGCTTGGCATCATTGCTGCTCTTGTCCAGCACGCCCTTGCTCGACGCCTCGCCGAGGGTCTGCTGGTAGGACTGGGCGTACATCTTGTTGACCTCATCGGTCGAAAGCATGCTGAACATGTATTGCTGGCGCTGCACGCCCACGGCACCACCACTGGTGGTATTGACCGCCTGGCAGCCGCCGAGCAGGACGCCGACCGTCAGCATGCTGACAACGAATGACTTACGCATGAAAACACTCCCTTTTTACGTGCCGCGTATCCTAGGCCCAGACGCCCGCCCCTGCCAGAGCCGCAGGTAAGATTTCTGACAAGGCCCTCATGCTTTGGTATTAGCCCGCCGATAACACTCGGTAACGACCTCCTTGCGCGCGGAGCTTTGCCATGAAGTTCAAGTCGATCCAGTTTTCCGTGGCCGCCCTGGCCGGTGCCATCGTGCTGAGCATTGTCGCGGCCCTGGTGCTGTACGCCGTCTACTCCGGGCAACGCACCCAAGCCCTGGTGCAACAGCGCACCCAGCAACAGTTCGAAAACGTCATCGAGCAGCGCCTCACCGCCCTGGCCCGCACCCAGGTCAGCGAGATCCAGCGCGGCCTCGAAGCCCCGCTGTCGATCGCCCGCAGCCTGGCCACCGGCAACGCCATGCTCGGCATGCAGGGAAGCGACGGCCAAGCGCTGATGCGGGTCGACCGCGAACACCTGATCAACCAACTCAAGCGCACCGTGGAGGTCAACCCGAGCGTGCTCGGCGCTTACCTTGGCTGGGAGCCGAACGCCCTCGACCACGCCGATGCCCGTTATGTCGGCAGCAGCCTGGTGGGTATCGACAGTGCCAGCGGTCGCTTCCTACCCTGGTGGTTCCGCAATGGCGACGGCAGCCTTGGCCAGGACAAGCTGGCCGATGTCGACGACCGCACGGTGCTCGCCACCGGCGTGCGCGCCAGCGAGTACTACCTGTGCCCCAAGGAGTCGAAGAAGGCCTGCGTGATCGACCCTGCTCCTTATAAAGTGGGCGACAAGATGGTCATGCTGGCGTCGTTCGTCGAACCGATCATGGTCGATGGCCAGTTCCAGGGCATGGCCGGTGCCGACCTGTCGGTGAACTTCATTCAGGATCTGCTCAATGCCGCCGATCGCCAGCTGTACGACGGCGCCGGCGAGCTGGCACTGGTCTCCAGCAACGGCCGCCTGGTGGCCTATACCCGCGACCCTGCGAAATTCGGCGAAAAGGCCAGCGATGTACTGGACAGCGAAGTAGCCGGCACCCTCAAGAACCTGAGCGGCGAAACCCTGCACTACGAAGTGGACGCCGGCAAGGATCGCATCGAGCTGTACCTGCCGTTCAAGGTCGCCAACACCGAGGCCCGCTGGACACTGCTGCTGGAATTGCCGCTGAGCGCCGTGATGGCCGAAGTCAACCAGTTGCAGAAGGACCTGGCCGAGCAGCGCAACACCGATATCACCGGCATGACCCTCGTCGGCCTCGGCATCGCCGCCCTTGGCCTGCTGGTCATCTGGCTGCTGGCCCTGGGCATCGCCCGCCCGCTCAAGCAGATGGTGGCGATGCTCGACGACATCGCCCAGGGCGAAGGCGACCTGACCCGTCGCCTGCACAGCGACCGCAGCGACGAGCTGGGGGCCATCGCCAAGGGCTTCAATACCTTCCTGGCCAAGTTGCAGGCCATGATCAGCCAGGTGGTAGGTTCGGTGCAGAAGGTCAGCGACTCGTCCGAGCACACCGCCGACATCGCCATCCGAACCAACCAGGGCGTGCATAAGCAAATGGCGGAAATCGACCAAGTGGCCACCGCCGTGCATGAAATGACCGCTACCGCCCAGGACGTGGCGCGCAACGCCACGCAAGCGGCCCAGGCCGCCAGTGAAGCCGACCGCGCCGCCAACCAGGGCTTGGACATCGTCCGCGATACGTCGCACTCGATCAGCGAACTGGCCGCCGAGATCGGTCGCGCCGTGACCGTGGTCCAGGACCTGGCCCGCGACAGCGAGAACATCAACGCCATCCTGGTGACCATCCGCGCCATCGCCGAGCAGACCAACCTGCTGGCGCTCAACGCCGCCATCGAGGCGGCCCGGGCCGGCGAGCAGGGTCGAGGTTTCGCGGTGGTCGCCGACGAGGTGCGCAACCTGGCGCAGAAGACCCAGCAAGCCACCCAGGAAATCCAGCAGATGATCCAGCAGCTGCAATTGGGCACCCGCGAAGTGGTCAAGGTGATGGAAGACAGCCAGGGCAAGACCGACATCAGTGTGCAGCAGGCCAGCCGCGCGGCCGAATCGCTGGCGAGCATCACTCAGGCGGTGTCGGTGATCAACGACATGAACACGCAGATCGCCAGTGCTGCCGAGGAACAGAGCGCGGTGGCCGAGGACATCAACCGCAACGTGATCAACATCGGCCAGGTGGCCGGCGAAGTGGCGGGCGGCGCCGACGAGTCGAGCCAGGCCAGCGCCGAGCTGACCAAGCTGGCCGAGCAGCAGCGGCGCCTGATCAATCAATTCAGGGTCTGACGCTTCAAGTCGCAAGTGGATAGCGACAAGTCAAAGCCGAGCGCGAACCGCTTTGACTTGCCGCTTGCAACTCACCACTTGCCGCTTGCGCCGTCAGGCGGGAGTCAGGCACTCCGGCCCATTGAGCTTCGGATCGTTGACGAAGTTCGCCAGCGCCCGCTCACGCAGCACCGTCGGCGGCTTGGCCAGCAACTCATGCAATTTCGCCATCGGTGTTGCGGGGTCCAGCCATAGCACCTGCTCGGCCTCGTCCAGGATCAGTGGCCGACGCTGGTTCACCGCCGCCTGCGTCACCACCGCGCAGCTCAGCCATTGCTGTTCCTGCACCGGGTAGACCTCCCACAGCGCGGCGAAGAACAGCGAGGCACCCTCTCCCGGGGTCACCCAGTACGGACGCTTGCGCGCCGTGCCGCGCCACTCGTAGAAACCGTTGGCGGGCATCAGGCAGCGCCGCTGGCGCAGGGGCTCGCGGAACATCGGCTGCTCGGCGAGGGTTTCGGCACGGGCCTGTGCCGGTGTGCGGGAAAGGTCGGTGAGCCAGGCCGGGGTCAATCCCCAGCGAGCGCTGGCCAGTTGCAGTTGGCCTTCGAGCTGGCGCTGAATCAGTACCGAGGCGCCGGGGGCGATGTTCCATTGGGCCTGCTGGCCCGGGGGGAAGCCCGGCAGGCCGGCGAAGCTCTGGGACCAGCGAAACAGGGCATAGCGTCCACACATGGGCGAAATCAAAACCTAGCAGATCAGTGTTCCGGGATAACTCTCCGGCTCGTCACCGGCAAGCGGCTGAGCGGCATTGTACTCATCGATCAGCTGGCGTGCGTACCCGGCCTGTTCGTCCGGTACCGCCAGACCGAGCAATCCCTGCATCGGCAACTCGCCCACGCCGCCCATCAGGTCGCGCCCGACCAGGTGTACCTCGATGCCTTCGCTGGCCAGCATGCCCACCAGCACCTGGGCCTCTAGCAGGCTTTCCGGCTCATAGATTCGTCGCATCAGTCGTTCTCACCGTAGACATCCAGCATCCACTCCTCACCATGCACCTGCAGCACGAAACGAATGGGCTTGCAGCACACCTGGCAGTCCTCGATGTATTCCTGGTCGCCGCCGGACAGATCCACCGTGGTTTCGACTTCCTCACCACAATAAGGACAATCGTAGATCGCAGTTTCCAGCATCGCGGCCTCCAGAGTGACTTGTGCGTATAATTGCCGGTCTGTTTACAGGGCCTGTGAGCGTCCGAGCCGTTTTTCGGAGCCCGCCCCTACCTATTTACCCTAGCCGTTTCCAACAAGAGAGCATGATGGGCGAATTCGATGCCATCCGACCGTACGACGACGCTGAGGTCCCTGCCGTTCTGGCACGCCTGCTCAGCGACCCGGCATTCCTCGATATCCTCACCCACTTCCGCTTTCCGCGCGCGGCGGGTGCCTTCGGCTGGCTGCTCAAACCGCTGATCGCCCGACGCCTGCGCAAGGAATTCGCCGGCGTGACCTGCGTGTCCACGCTTCAGGACAAGGTCGAGTACTACGTCGACCGCACCATCGACCGCGCTACCGACGGCGTCACCTATAGCGGCGTCGAACAGCTCAAGTCCGGTACCGCCTACCTGTTCCTGGCCAACCACCGTGACATCGTGATGGACCCCGCCTTCGTCAACTATGCGGTGTACCACGCCGGCCTGCCGACACCGCGCATCGCCATCGGCGACAACCTGCTGCAAAAGCCGTTCGTCAGCGACATGATGCGCTTGAACAAGAGCTTCATCGTGCATCGCTCGATCAGCGGCCGCCGCGAGAAACTGGCCGCCTACCAGCTGCTCTCGGCCTACATCAACCACTCGATCCGCAACGATGGCGCATCGATCTGGATCGCCCAGGCCGAAGGCCGCGCCAAGGACGGCGACGACCGTACCGATTCGGCGATCCTGAAAATGTTCCACATGAGCCGCAAAGACGAACCGTTCGGCGCGGTGATCCAGAGCCTGAACCTGATCCCCGTGTCGATCAGCTACGAATACGACCCCTGCGACCAGGCCAAGGCCCGCGAGCTGTACATCCGCGCCACCACCGGCACCTACAAGAAGGCGCCGGGCGAGGACGACAACAGCATCGCCCAGGGCATCACCGGCTACAAAGGACGGGTCCACATCAACTTCGCGCCCCCGGTGACCGAGTACCACGAGGACACCAAGCAACTTGCGCAGGCCATCGACCGGCAGATCCTCGGCGGCTACCGGCTGTTCCCGGTGCATTACCTGGCCTATGCGATGTGGGCGGAGAAGGATGCGGCACTCGAAGTGCCGAGCGCGGAAAAGCTGTTCCCGGCCGATGAACTGGCCAAGGCCAAGGAAGAATGGCAGCGCCGGCTGGATGCCTGCCCGGTCGAGCAGCAGCCGTACCTGGTACAGCAGTATGCGACGCCGGTGCGTAACCAGTATCAGGTAAAGCGTCAGCCCACTTCAGCCTGACAACACACCTGTAGGAGCGGCTTCAGCCGCGATCACCCGCAAAGAGGGTGCCAGGCACCGCGTTGCCTGGATCGCGGCTGAAGCCGCTCCTACAGGGTCGACATCAGCGATTCAGATCCAGGTGCTGAACCAGGACAGCAGCAACGCCATCGCCAGGCAGCAGAAGCCCAGGATGTAGTAGTAGCGCGGCACCCGCTGCTCAAGCGCATCCACCACGCCTTCATCCACTGCCAGGCTTTCCCTGGCGAGCGCCTCGCGGCGTCGGGCGCCGTGCAGCAGCAGCCCGCCCGGGCAGGTGATCAGCAAAGCCAAAAGATTGATCAGCTTGGCCGGATGGGCGGCCAGAAAGCCCCAGAGCACTTGCAACGACATTACGCGACCTCGGTATCACGTGCGGCAAAGCCCGGCATTCTACCCAAGCCCACTTCAACCACCGCCACTTTGCGACCAGCTGTCATCTAATTTCATCTGTCACACGCTCGTCATCAAGACAGGCCACTCTGTCGGCCTTCAACTGACCGGAGCTTGTCATGCTGCACGCCGAAAACCAGGACCGCCTCTACCTCGTGGCCCAGAGCGACGAACAACAGGCGCTGATCGACGGCTTCGCGATCAACGTCCAAGACCGCCAATGGCTGGTGTATTGCGCACTGGGCGGGCATGCCCACGACGATCTGCCGGAGATCGACCCGCATACCGGCATCAGCCTGCTGGATTTTCACGTCCAGGCCGCCTGACCCGGCCCTAGTGTGGTGTTTTGCAAATACGACCAATCACTCGCGAGTTATGGTCGTTATTTGTGAAACACCACACTAGATACAGCCATGAAAAAGCCCGCTGCCTGTTTCGCAGGCAGCGGGCTTTTCTACGCGGTATCGGCGCTTACTCGCCCAGCACCTGACCGATGGTCGGGTCTTTGAAAAGACGGGTCAGGGCATCGCTGAGCACGTCACTCACCAGCTTGGTGTTGGTTTCCTGGTTCGGCGCCATGCCGAAGCGCTGGTCCAACGAGGCACCGTAACGGCCGCTGTAGCGACGGTTGGCGTTCGATACGTCAGCGCGGAAGGTGGCACCGATGGTCGCCTCGGTCACGTACATCTTGTCCTTGGGCGACTGGTACTTGAGCTCGGCCAGGGTCACGGTCAACTGCGGGGCATTGCCGGCATTCGGCGTCGGGGTGAAGCCCAGCAGGCGCACCGCCGCCTCGGCCTGGGCCTGCAGCTTGGGCACCACGTCATTGCCACTGACGGTGATGGTGCTGGTCTCGGGGTACATGCCACCACGGGTGCCGAGCGACTGCGAGGCACGCCCGTCGACGACCCTGACCACCACCGGCTGGCCGTGGCCGACCGGGGCCAATTGCTGGGTGAGCTTGGGTTGCGGGCTGAGTTGCTGCGGGCTGTGGGCACAACCGGCCAGGCTCAGGCTGGCCACCGCGAACAAACCGACCAACAGACGTTGCAACATGCGCATTTCTCCAGAAAAAGCGGCAAAGGCCCACAGTATACCCAGCGCACCACACGCCAGCCATCGGCCCGGCCCGCTTGTCACAATCGTTTCATGCCCCTGCGTTTATCCTTGCGCCAGCCCTCACACACAGGACGCCCCGCCATGGCCTCGCTCTGGACCCTGCTCTTCCACCGCCCGCGCCACGCCACCTACGCCCGCCTCGACAGCGATGGCACCTGCCTGGCCTTCAAGCAGTGCGCCACACCGCCGGGCAACGGCACCTGGGTGCAGGTTCGCGAAGCGCGACTGGCCTGGCTGGGCCGCCCGCTACCGGCCAGCGCCCGGATTTGCAACGGTGCAACGCGCCGCTGGCAGCAACGCACCCTCGCGGCCTGACAAACGCTGCAATAAAAACCCAACAAGTACGCCCTTTCCGCCCGCGACATCGTTATAATCTCCCCCCGATTATAAGGACGTCTCCTGATCGGGCCCCGCATTCGCCGCTTCAACCCGGCACCCTCGACGCTTCGCCCACAGAGAGCCTTCCACTCAGGTCTTGCATTGGCTGTCGTGCCTGCTGTTTCCGGCCGTCCGCTGCGCATGAACCTGCGGGTTGCCATCGCGCAGTCCACTTTTGAGGTTCACGACTCCAAAAGAGCGTGAAAAAACGGTTTTTCACAACTTCACGAGAGTGTGGCGAGCAAATGAACAGTCTGGCATGTGCAAGAGCGGCAGATGTGTACCGAACAGCCCTGAACAGACGGCAAAAGCGCTCATCCCTGATGAACGCCTGAGGCCGGTCCATAACGCACGACGGACCACTTGACCATAAGTCGAATTGCCGCACCCGTGGCAATGGGCGTTCAATAGCCGAACACCCAAGACTGATTGGCGGTGTCCGCGGAAGTTGCAAGAACTGCGAAGAGTCGGACATGGCGATCCTGGCCAACCCAGGGATCCTATGCTGTCAATTAGGTGCTGTAGATTGTGGAGACGCGTTAATGGCGCAGAACGAATCGGTTGATGTGGTACTGGTAGGCGCGGGCATCATGAGTGCCACCCTGGCCGTACTGCTCAAGGAGCTCGACCCGACCCTGAAGCTCGAGGTCGTCGAGGCGATGGACTCCGGAGCCGCGGAGAGTTCCAACCCCTGGAACAACGCCGGTACCGGCCATGCTGGCCTGTGCGAGCTCAATTACACCCCGCAGGCCGCCGATGGCAGCATCGACATCAAGAAGGCCGTGCACATCAACACCCAGTTCGAGGTTTCACGCCAGTTCTGGGCCTACCTGAGCCGCAAAGGCAACTTCGGCTCGCCGCGCGCCTTCATCAACCCGGTGCCGCACCTGAGCTACGTCGAAGGTGACAAGGGCGTTTCGTTCCTCAAGAAGCGTTTCGAGCTGCTCAAGCAGCACCACGCCTTCGCCGAGATGGAATACACCGAAGACAAGGCCGTGATGAAGGACTGGATGCCGCTGATGATGCCAGGCCGCCCGGCCGACCAGCACATCGCCGCCACCCGCGTGATGAAAGGCACCGACGTCAACTTCGGTGCCCTCACCAACAAGCTCCTCAAGCTGCTTGGCGACTCGCCGGATGCCCAGGTCAAGTACAGCAAGAAGGTCGTCGGCCTGCGCCGCAACGGCAGCGGCTGGACCGTGAGCATCAAGGACGTCAACAGCGGCGGCAGCCGTGAAGTGGACGCCCGCTTCGTCTTCCTCGGTGCCGGCGGCGCCGCCCTGCCCCTGCTGCAGGTGTCCGGCATCCCGGAAAGCAAGGGCTTCGGCGGCTTCCCGGTCAGCGGCCAGTGGCTGCGTTGCGACAATCCGGAGATCGTCAAGCAGCACCAGGCCAAGGTCTACAGCCAGGCCGCCGTCGGCGCCCCGCCGATGTCGGTGCCGCACCTGGACACCCGCGTGGTCGACGGCAAGAAATCGCTGCTGTTCGGGCCATACGCCGGCTTCACCACCAAGTTCCTCAAGCACGGCTCGTTCATGGACCTGCCGCTGTCGGTGCGCATGGGCAATATCGGCCCGATGCTGGCCGTGGCCCGTGACAACATGGACCTGACCAAGTACCTGGTCAGCGAAGTGATGCAGTCGATGGAGCAGCGCCTGGAGTCGCTGCGCCGCTTCTACCCAGAGGCGAAAGCCGAGGACTGGCGCCTGGAAGTCGCCGGCCAGCGCGTGCAGATCATCAAGAAGGATCCGAAGAAAGGCGGCATCCTGCAGTTCGGCACCGAGCTGGTATCCGCCGAAGACGGCAGCCTGGCCGCGCTGCTGGGCGCATCGCCGGGCGCCTCGGTGACCGTGTCGATCATGCTCGAGCTGATCGAGCGCTGCTTCCCCGAGCAGGCCAAGGGCGCCTGGGCCGCCAAGCTCAAGGAAATCTTCCCCGCCCGTGAGAAGACCCTGGCCACCGACGCGGCCCTGTACCACAAGATCAGCGCCGACAACGACGCGGCCCTGGAGCTGGTGGAAAGCAGCCCGGCCAAGCATTACGCCTGATCCGGCTGAAACGAAAAAACGCCCCTCGGGGCGTTTTTTTGTGCCTGGGACGCGCCCGCAGAGCGGGCTTGCCAGGTCAGCCGCGGGCTTTTTCGATGATCTCGATGTACTCCGGCGCATTGCGCTGGTCGGCGATGGCCTCGGCGAAGGTCTTGCCATGTTCGTCCTTGCCGTCCAAGTCATAGCCGGCGGCGACGAAAAAGCCGACGTAACGCTCGAAGTCATCGACGCGCAGGCCGCGGTAGCCTTTGATCAGCTTGTGGTGCGAAGGCGAGGTCAGGCCATCGGCCGGCTCGAATTGCAGGAACGTCTTGATGTACTCGTCGCTGATCTCGTCACCAATCACTTGTTTCTTGTCTTTACGCATCGCCGACTCCAACTGGACCATCACGGACATTTTCGAAGGCCGGCAGTTTACCCCCCGGCGACGGCGAGCCTCAACGCGTTCGTACGGTGCCGGTGTGCAGGTCGGCCCAGACATGACCGTTGGCGTAGGTGAGGAACTGCACGTACAGGGTTTCGTTGCGCAAAAGGTCCATGATCACCCGATAATCGGCCATCGGATAGTTGAGGGTCAGGGTCCGGCTCTTGTCGTCGTAGACCGGCTTTTTCAGGCTCTTGCCGCCTTCGCCATCAAAGTTGAGCAGCACCTGGGCGATGGTTGAACCCTTGCTCAACGGCTTGCCCTTCAAGCGCATCTGCAAGGACGAAGTGATCGGGATGGGTTGCTGGTCGGACTGGCGCTGGGTGCCCACCACCACGGTGTAGTCGGTGACCTGCAGCAATTGCTGACTGGCCGGTGCCTCCTGGCGCAGGGACAGGTCGTCAGGCGGGAGGAACTGGCTGTGCAGCGGGGCGGCCGAGAGTGGCAGGCTCACCGCCAGCAGGAGGGGGACGATCGCACGCATGTGTGGCTCCTTGGCATGAGCAGGCACTCTACGCACAGGCCCTGTCGCGGAGCAAGCCGCTCCTGAGGTGAGGGAGCGGGCTCAAGACTGGGCGCAAGCTCAATCGAACTGCGCGCGCATCCAGGCGTGATACTCGGCAACACCCGCTTCACCTTCACGCGGCGCCCAATGAGCGTGCTCCCCCTCGCCCACCGGCCGGTACGGCCCGGCCTTGCACTCGAACATGACGCTGTCGGCCTCAAGCACCACCAGGCCATGGTAGGTGCCAGGCACCAGGTCGACCCCAAGACACTCGCCGCCCGCTTGCAGCACACGTTTGTCGGTGACCTGTCCCAGGTCATCGAAGATCAGCAAACCCAAACGCCCTTTCAGGACGATCAAGACCTCGGCCTTGTCGTCACTCAGGTGCCTGTGCGGTGGGATGTAGGTGGCTGGCTGCAAGCCCACCGCCATGCGGTGGCAGGGCTCTTCCATCTGGTGGAAGTTGTGGTGCTGGCGGCCACGCGGACTCTCGGCGGCCTTTTGTGCCAGCCCGACGAACAACGACTGATCGAGGAACGCAGGCTGGCGCATGCTCACATCCCCTTGACGGCGAAGAGGCCGTTGGCGTTGCGCCAGTAGCCCTTGTAGTCCATGCCGTAGCCGAAGACGTAGCGATCGACGCACGACAAGCCGGTGTAGGTGGCCTTCAGGTCCGGGCTGGCCTTGCGGTCGTGATCCTTGTCGATCAGCACCGCGGTATGCACGGCGCGCGCGCCGGCGTGCTTGCAGAACTCGATGATGGCGCTGAGGGTGTGGCCCTCGTCGAGGATGTCGTCGACGATCAGCACATCACGGTCGATGAACGACACTTCGGGCTTGGCCTTCCAGAACAGCTCGCCACCGCTGGTGGTGTTGCGATAGCGGGTGGCGTGCAGGTATGAGGCCTCCAGCGGGAACTGCAGGTGAGTCAGCAGCTTGCCGGAGAAGATCAGGCCACCGTTCATCACGCAGAAGACCACCGGGTTCTTGTCGTGCAGATCCTTGCAGATCTGCTTGCCGACCTCGGCGATGGCGGCCTCGACCTCGGCTTCGTTGTACAGGCAATCAGCCTCGCGCATCACTTGACGGATATGCTCGAGATCGGCGGACATGGCGCTCTCCAGGGGGTGCGTTTTGGAAAAGCGGGCAAAGGTACGCATCCGCTCGTCCCAGATCAAGCCTTTATGGACTAACGTGCACAATGACTGCACGACATCAAAGACTGAATAGATTAATCTAGCGCGGTTTTTTTGCCCGCCTCCCGGAGCCCTCCCCCTATGCCTACTCGTGAGATCCGCCATCCGCTGATCCGCCACAAGCTCGGCCTGATGCGCCGTGCCGATATCAGCACCAAGAATTTTCGCGAACTCGCCCAGGAAGTCGGTGCATTACTGACCTATGAAGCCACCCAGGACCTGCCGCTCGAAACCTACGAGATCGACGGTTGGTGCGGCAAGGTGCAGGTCGAGAAAATCGCCGGCAAGAAGATCACCGTGGTGCCGATTTTGCGCGCCGGCATCGGCATGCTCGACGGCGTGCTCAGCCTGATCCCGGGCGCCAAAGTCAGCGCCGTGGGCGTGGCCCGCAACGAAGAGACCCTCGAAGCCCATACCTACCTCGAAAAGCTCGCGCCGGACATCAACCAGCGCCTGGCCTTGATCATCGACCCGATGCTGGCCACCGGCAACTCGATGGTCGCCACCATCGACCTGCTGAAAAAAGCCGGCTGCAAGGAAATCCGCGCCATGGTCCTGGTCGCGGCGCCCGAAGGCATCGAGGTGGTGGAAAAAGCCCACCCGGACGTGCAGATCTACACCGCCTCGATCGACCAGCGCCTCAACGAGCACGGCTACATCGTGCCGGGCCTGGGTGATGCCGGCGACAAGATCTTCGGCACCAAGCAGAAGGACGCCTGACCATGCAGGACGGCTTCAACGACCCGCTCTGGCGCCAGGTCGTTTCGGGCGCGCAGATGCTCTTCGTGGCATTCGGCGCGCTGGTGCTGATGCCGCTGATCACCGGCCTCGACCCCAACGTGGCACTGTTCACCGCCGGTATCGGCACCCTGCTGTTCCAGCTGGTCACGGGCCGTCAAGTCCCGGTTTTCCTGGCTTCGAGCTTCGCCTTCATTACCCCGATCATCCTCGCCAAGGGCCAGTTCGGCCTGGCCGAGACCATGGGCGGCGTCATGGCTGCAGGCTTCGTGTACACCTTCATGGGCCTGATGGTGAAGATCAAGGGCACCGGCTTCATCGACCGCATGCTGCCGCCGGTAGTGATCGGGCCGGTGATCATCTCCATCGGCCTGGCCATGGCGCCGATCGCCGCCAACATGGCGATGGGCAAAGGTGGCGACGGCGCTGCGCTGATGCCGTACAAGACCGCCATGCTGATCTCCATGCCGGCCCTGTTGACCACGCTGATCGTTGCGGTGTTCGGCAAGGGCATCTTCCGCCTGGTGCCGATCATTGCCGGTGTGCTCGTCGGCTTCGCCCTGTCGTTCGCCTTCGGCGTGGTCGACACCGCCAAGATCGCCGCGGCACCATGGCTGGAAGTGCCGAATTTCACCGCGCCAGCGTTCAACTGGCAGGCGATCCTGTTCATCGTACCGGTGGCCCTGGCCCCGGCGATCGAGCACATCGGCGGCGTGATCGCCGTGGGCAGCGTGACCGGTCGGGACTACCTCAAGAAGCCGGGCCTGCACCGCACCCTGCTCGGTGATGGCCTGGCCACCACCGCGGCCGGCCTGTTCGGTGGTCCGCCCAACACCACCTACGCCGAAGTGACCGGCGCGGTGATGCTGACCAAGAACTACAACCCGAAGATCATGACCTGGGCGGCGGTATTCGCCATCACCCTGGCCTTCATCGGCAAGTTCGGCGCATTGCTGCAGAGCATTCCGGTACCGGTGATGGGCGGCATTCTCTGCCTGCTGTTCGGTTCGATCGCCGCGGTGGGCATGAACACCATGATCCGCCACAAGATCGACCTGGCCGAAGCCCGCAACCTGGTGATCGTCTCGGTGACTCTGGTGTTCGGTATCGGCGGCGTGCTGATCGGTAGCGGTGACGGCCCGGACGACTGGGGCCTGAAGGGCATCGCTCTGTGCGCCGTGGTGGCCATTGCCCTGAACCTGATCCTGCCGGGCAATGATGGCTGGAAGAACAAGAAGCTGGATGATCAGTTGCCCTGATCGGACCGCGGCGTTCGTGGGAGCGGGCTAGCCCCGTTCCCACGAACACTTGCTCAGGCCTTTTCGCACATCCCCGCCAGTACCCTCACCCACTCCGGGTGATCGTTCAGGCACGGCACCAGCACCAGTTCCTTGCCGCCGGCCTCGATGAACTGCTCGCTGCCGCGCATGCCGATCTCTTCCAGTGTCTCGATGCAGTCGGCGACAAACGCCGGGCACATCACCAGCAACTTCTTCACTCCCGCCTTGCCCAGCTCATCAAGCCGCGTTTCGGTATAGGGCTCGATCCACTTGGCCCGACCCAGACGCGATTGGAACGACACCGACCACTTGCCGTCGGGTATGCCCATCTTCGTAGCGAACGCCCTGGCTGTGGCCAGGCACTGGCCGCGATAGCACACCGCGCGCATCTCGGCGCTGGCGTCCTTGCAGCAGTCGGCCGCCTGGAAGTCATGGTTGCCGGTGGGGTCGAGCTTTTTCAGGTGCCGCTCGGGCAAACCATGGAAGCTAAGCAGCAGGTGATCGTAGTCCTGCTCCAGGTACGGGCGGGCACTGGCGGCCAATGCCTCGATATAGTCGGGATGCTCGTAGAACGGCTGGAGCACGCGAGTCTGCAAGGGCAGCCGGCGCTCGGCGATGGTCTGCTTCGCCAGCTCCACCACCGTGGTCACGGTACTGTCGGCGAACTGTGGATAAAGCGGTGCCAACGTCACCTTGCGCACACCTTGCGTGGCCAGGCGCTCGAGCACGTCAGGCAGTGCCGGCTCGCCATAGCGCATGGCGATCTCCACCGGGCCATGGGGCCAATGCTCGAGCATCGCCTGGCGCAGGCGGCGGGTCAGCACCACCAAGGGTGAACCTTCATCCCACCAGATCGACCCGTAGGCATGGGCCGACTGCTCCGGCCGCTTGATCAGGATCAGCGACACCAGCAACCGCCGCACCGGCCAAGGCAGATCGATCACATACGGGTCCATGAGGAATTGGTTGAGGTAACGGCGCACGTCGGCCACCGAGGTGGAGGCCGGCGAGCCCAGGTTGACCAACAGCAGAGCGTGATCGGTCATGCAGCGTCCTATGTCAGAGGCGGCTGGACAGGTTGTCCAGGGCCGATTGCAGATCGTTGAAGCGGAACGTGAAACCTGCCGCCAGCAAGCGCACCGGACGGGCGCGCTGGCCACCGAGCAGCAGGGTCGACAATTCACCAAGCCCGGCCTTGAGCAGCAGGGCCGGCATCGGCATGAACGCCGGGCGATGCAAGGTACGGCCCAGACGCTTGGCGAACTCCCGATTGCGCACCGGCTCCGGCGCGCAGGCATTATAAGGACCGCTCGCATCCTTGTGCTGCATGAGAAAATCAATCAAGGCGATTTGATCGTCGATATGCACCCAAGGCATCCACTGCCGGCCATCGCCCAGAGGCCCGCCCAGGCCCAGTTTGTAGGGCAGGAGCAGGCGCGACAAAAAGCCGCCATCGGCTGCCAGCACCAGGCCGGTACGCACCAGCACCACGCGGATCCCCAATGCCTGGGCACGCAGCGCGGTCTCCTCCCAGGCGATGCACAGCTGGCTGGCGAAGTCCTCCTTCACCGGCGCCGAAGTCTCCGTAAGCTCGCGCTCGCCACCATCGCCGTACCAACCCACCGCAGAGCCTGAAACCAGCACCGACGGCTTCTGCTCACGACTCTCCAGCCAGGCCAGCAACTGTTCGGTGAGCGCCACCCGGCTGGCCCAGAGCAGAGTGCGCCGCGCCGCAGTCCAGGGCCGATCGGCGATGGGCGCACCGGCCAGGTTGATGACCGCATCCACTGTGTCGTCCTCGGCGATATCGTCCAGCCGCGCGACGCCACGCACTCCAGTGCCACAGATTTTCGCCACCTGTTCCGGCCTGCGGCTCCAGACCGTCAGCCGATGGCCCTCGCCTAGCCACCGTTGGCACAGGTGTTGGCCGATAAGGCCGGTACCGCCGGTCAGCAATATATGCATGGCTGTGTCCTCACACTTGGCAGCCGTGGTCTATTTTTAAGATCAAGGCACTTTTTTGACCGATCGCTCTCGGATAAACATAGGCCACCAGCCTATCGAGCGGAATAACCTTATACAAACATTGTGCATTGTACAGGTTTGCTGGGCAGCGTACGCTGCGTGAAGCTAGGTTCGAAGAGGCCATCATGACAGTACCCATCGCCATCATCGGAGCCGGTATCGCCGGCCTGTCCGCAGCCCAGGCCCTGCAGAAGGCCGGGCAGACCGTCCACCTGTTCGACAAGGGCCATGGCAGCGGTGGCCGCATGGCCAGCAAGCGCAGTGACGCCGGAGCCCTCGACCTGGGCGCGCAGTATTTCACTGCCCGTGACCGGCGGTTTGTCGAGCAGGTTCAGCACTGGGTCGCTTCAGGCTGGGCCGAACAATGGAAGCCGCAGCTGTACAACTACCGCGATGGCCAACTGACCCCTTCCCCCGACGAACAGACGCGCTGGGTCGGCGTGCCGCGCATGAGCGCCATCACTCGCGGCCTACTCAAGGATGTCACGGTGAACTTCGGCTGCCGCATCGCCGAGGTGTTCCGCGGCAAGCAGTACTGGCACCTGCAGGACACCGAAGGTTGCAGCCACGGGCCATTCAGCCGGGTAGTGATCGCCGTACCTGCGCCCCAGGCCACCCCCTTGTTGGCCGCCGCGCCCAAGCTCGCGGCGGTCGCCGCCGGCGTGCAAATGGAGCCGACCTGGGCCATCGCCCTGGGCTTCCAGACACCGCTGGAAACCCCGATGCAGGGCTGCTTCGTGCAGGACAACCCGCTCGACTGGCTGGCCCGCAACCGCAGCAAACCAGGCCGCGACGAGCAACTCGACACCTGGGTGCTGCACGCCACCTCCAACTGGAGCAAGCAGCACATCGACCTGCCCAAGGAGGAAGTGATCGAGCAACTGTGGGGAGCATTCGCCGAACTGGTTGGCTGCGTGGTGCCCGCGCCCACCTTCGCCCTCGCCCACCGCTGGCTGTACGCCCGCCCTGCGGTCAACCACGAATGGGGCACACTGGCCGATGCCGACCTGGGCCTGTACGCCTGTGGCGACTGGTGCCTGTCCGGGCGCGTCGAAGGTGCCTGGCTCAGCGGCCAGGAGGCCGCCAGGCGTCTGCTGGAGCACCTCGAGTAAGCGTGCGCAAGACTTATACAAAAATTATGCTTGTATAAGTTTTCATCTGTGCTGAAATTGACTTGTACAAACTGCTCCTTCTGTACAGGTATTTCGGAGACCGCGATGAACGCTCCCCTTTCCAGCCGCAAGCCACGCCTGGCCATCAGTGCCTGCCTGACCGGCTTGAATGTGCGCTACAACGCAGGCCACAAAGCCTCAAGCCTGTGTCTGGACCTGCTCGATGGACATTTCGACTGGGTACCGTTATGCCCCGAGGTCGCTATCGGTCTGGGAACGCCGCGCGAGCCCATTCGCCTGGTCGGTGATCCCGAGCATCCGGCAGTCACCGGCACGCGCAACAGCAGCACCGACTTCGCCGGCCCGCTACGCGCCTACGGGGAGCAGATGGCCGACCAGCTCGACGACATCTGCGGCTACATTTTCATGCAGAAATCGCCGTCTTGCGGGCTTGAACGGGTGAAGGTCTACCAGGAGGATGGCCGTCCTGCCCACCAGGGGGGACGTGGTGCCTATGCCGCGGCATTCTGCGAGCGGCGTCCGGACCTGCCGGTCGAGGAGGAAGGTCGCCTGCACGATCCAGTGCTGCGGGAAAATTTCATCGCCCGGGTCTACGCCTACGCCGACTGGCAGCAACTGCTGCAGCAAGGGCTGAGCCGTGGCGCATTGATCCACTTCCACGCTCGCTACAAATATTTGCTGATGGCCCACAATCCGCAGGGCTATCGCCAGTTGGGCCGCCTGCTTGGCAGCATGCGCCGCGACGATGACCCGGCGCAGCTCGGCCCACGCTACTTCAGTCACCTGATGCAGGCATTGCGCCGCTGCGCCAGCCGCGGCACCCACGGCAATGTACTGCAGCACCTGAGCGGCTACCTGCGCAACGACTTGGGCCAGGCGGACAAGGAGGAGCTGCGACAGGTCATCGGCCAGTACCAGAAAGGCGTGGTGCCATTGGTCGTGCCCTTGACCCTGCTCAAGCATCACCTGCGCAGCTATCCCGATCCTTACCTGCTGCAACAAGCCTACCTGCAACCCCATCCGGAAGACCTCGGGCTGCGCAATGCCATCTGACCAACTGTTACCCATCGGCGAAGTGGCCCGCCTGACCGGCGTCAACCCAGTCACCCTGCGCGCCTGGGAGCGTCGCTACGGCCTGATCAAGCCTCAGCGCACCCCCAAGGGCCATCGCCTCTACCCACAAGACCAGGTGCAGCGGGTCCAGGCCGCACTACGCTGGCTCGAGCGCGGCGCGGCAATCAGTCAAGTGTGCGAGCTGCTGGACAACACGACGAGCGCCCCAACAGCTCTGCAAGGCGAATGGGGCGATCGTACCGAACAACTGATCGCATCGATCGCCCACCTTGCCCAGCGTCCCCTGGACCAACTGTTGAACCAGGTGATGGCCCTCTACCCTGCCGTGACGGTCTGCGAACGCCTGTTCTTGCCCCTGCTCGAGGCGCTCACCCTACGCTGGCAAACCCATTTCGACGCCCGCCTGGAACAGGTGTTCTTCCAGACCTGGCTGCGCAGCAAGCTAGGGGCGAGGATCTATCACGATGGCCACTCGCTCGCCGGCCCCTGCGTACTGCTCGCCCGCACCGACGATACCCCCTTCGACCCGGAGTTCTGGCTCTGTGCCTGGCTGCTGAGCAGCCATGGCTACCCCTTGGAGATTCTCGAGTGGTCTGTCGAGCCTCGCCAGTTGCGCCTGGCCGTGGAGCGGCTGCGGCCACAAGCACTGCTGCTGCATCTCGGACGCCGCCCTGACCTCGTCGCGCTGGCCCGCATGCTGCGTGAAATCAACGTGAGGAAACTCCTGGGCGGCGGCACGGTCACTCTTCATGAGAGCGAACTACGCGCATTGTCGCTACCCGACCTGCACCTGTTCGACAGCCCGCAAGCCGCCTTGCGCGGCCTTCAGCAACCCTGACCAACCTTGGGCTCGCATTCCATGCAACTGATCTGGCTACGCAGTGACCTGCGTGTCAACGACAACACCGCTCTAACGGCCGCCTGCCAGCGCGGCCCGACCTTGGCCCTCTGGGTCGCCAGCCCCGGCCAGTGGCTGGCCCATGATGACGCGCCCTGCAAGGTCGACTTCTGGCTGCGCAACCTGCGAACGCTGCGCCAGTCGCTGGAGGCGCTGAACGTGCCCCTGCTGATACGCCAGACCGACAGCTGGGATCAAGTTCCTCGATGCGTGCTCGATGTCTGCCGCCAACACGCTATCGAAGCCGTGCATTGGAACGATGAATACGGCCTCAACGAGACCCGGCGTGACGAGGCGACCCGCGATTTGTTGCAACAGGTCGGCATCGACGCAATCGCTCACCTCGACCAGTTGCTGTTCCGGCCCGGCAGCGTACTGACCCGCGGCGGCCAGTATTTTCAGGTCTTCAGCCAGTTCAAACGGGTCTGCCTGGAACATCTGCATCGCAGCCTGCCGCCCCTTGCTCGACCCGTACAGCGTCAACATGCCTTGGGGATCGACAGCGACGCCATTCCCGAGCATATCGAAGGCTTCGATACCCCGTCCGATGCCCTGCGCCAGCTCTGGCCCGCCGGTGAGGATGAAGCACGGCAACGGCTGCAGCGCTTCGTCGCCGAGACCGTCGAGGATTACGCGCACCTGCGCGACCTACCCGCCAAGGCTGGCACCAGCCAACTTTCTCCCTACCTGGCGGCGGGTGTGATCTCGCCACGCCAGTGCCTGCACGCGGCCCTGGCGAGCAACCAGGGTGAGTTCGACAGCGGTGGCGTCGGTGTGCAGACCTGGATCAACGAGCTGTTGTGGCGGGAGTTCTACAAGCACACGTTGGTCGGCTACCCCCGCGTCTCGCGTCATCGCGCCTTCCGCCTGCAGACAGAAGCACTGCCCTGGCGCGACGCGCCCGACGATCTGCAGGCCTGGAAGGAAGGGCGCACCGGCTTCCCCCTTATCGATGCCGCCATGCGTCAGTTGCTGCACACCGGCTGGATGCACAACCGCCTGCGCATGATCGTCGCCATGTTCCTCAGCAAGAACCTGCTGATCGACTGGCGGCTTGGCGAACGGCATTTCATGCGTCACCTGATAGACGGCGACCTGGCCGCCAACAACGGCGGCTGGCAGTGGAGCGCGTCGACCGGTACCGACGCGGTGCCCTATTTCCGGATCTTCAACCCCGTTACCCAGTCACAACGCTTCGACCCGAAAGGTGCGTTCATTCGGCGATGGCTGCCCGAACTGGAAGAAAAGGACGATAAATCGATTCATTACCCAGTGAAATCTGCCGATCTATTTGCTACAAATCATTACGCGAACCCGATAGTCGATCTCGATAGCAGCCGCCAACGCGCATTGGAAGCCTTCAAAAGCTTGTCCAGCTGGCAGGATCAGGGGCATAGAGCATGACACGTCGTTTCTGGATTACAGGAGCCAGCCATGGAATTGGCCTGGCCTTGGTGGAACAGTTGCTCGCACAGGGGCACACGGTGGCCGCCAGTGGCAGGGATAGCCAGGAACTCGATACCTTGGGGGCACGTCACGGCACACGCTTGCTGCGACTTTTCGGCCCCTTGCAGGACGCCAGCCAGCGGCTTCAGGCGCAATTGGATGGGCTCGACGGCCTGATCATCAATGCCGGGACCTGCGATTACCTGGGCGACGATGTGACGGCTGCAGATCTGTTCGAGCAGATCGTCAGCAGCAACCAACAAGCCACGTACCAGTGCCTGAGCGCCGCGCTACCGTTGTTGGCCAAGGGCGCGAAACCGCAGGTCATGGCCATCCTCAGCCGCTATTCGGCATTGCAGCTGTTCGAGCCGAATCAACCGCTCAGTGGCGGCAATAGCCTGCCAACATGGCTGAGCGAGCAACGCAACGCTCTGCACACGCTGGGCATCGATCTGACCGTGGTGGGGCCTCAATCGCTGAAGGCCCCGGCAACCTCGGTGCAAGCCGTTCCGGAGCCCTGGACGGCGCAAAGCGCCGCGCAAGAGTTGCTGGCACGCCTGGATCAGCGCCAACCCGAGCTGGTGCTGGAGGTTATCGATCCAGGCGAGCTGTGGCCGTTACCGAAGCGCAGTTGACCGCACGTTTCAAGGCAGGAAGCGCTGCACGCAAGCGGGGCGCTTCCACAACAACGGCAGGACTTTCTGCAGGTTGCCTGGCTCGCCGCTACTCCAGAATGCCGTCGCCCGCGGCGGCCCTTCGCTGAGCAGCTCATGCGCCCCCAGCAAACGCTGCAGTTGGCGCGCCACGGCAGCGCCCGTGTCGATGATCGCCACTTGCGCCGGCACCATCTCGGCCAGCATCGGCCGCAGGAACGGATAGTGCGTACAGCCCAGGATCAAGGTGTCGCAACCGGCTGCCAGCAAAGGCTTCACATAGCCCGACAGCAACTGGCGCAATTGCTCGCTGGCAAGATCCCCCGCCTCGATGCGCTCGACCAAGCCAGGGCAAGGCTGGGTGATCACCCGCACGTCATTGGCGAAGCGATCGAGCAACGCGGCGAACTTGGCGCTCTGCAGGGTGCCGGTGGTCGCCAGCACGCCAACCACGCCGGAGCGGGTCGCCGCCGCTGCTGGCTTGACCGCCGGCTCCATGCCCACCAGCGGCCAGTCCGGGTACAGCTCGCGCAGGTCGGCCACCGCGGCCACGGTGGCGGTGTTGCACGCCAGCACCATGGCCTTGGCGCCCTGTTCGTGGAAAAACCCGGCGATATGCCGCAGGCGCTGGCGAATGTAGTCCGGCGATTTCTCGCCATACGGCACATGGCCGCTGTCGGCCACGTACAACAAGGACTCGTTGGGCAGCAGGCGCTGGATTTCGGCCAGCACCGACAAGCCGCCGACGCCGGAGTCCATCACGCCCACCGGCGCCGTGCGCTCAGCCATGGCGCGTGGCGCATACGGCGCAGGCAGGGTCGCGCTTGACCCGCAGCTCGCGCATGCGAGTACTCAAGGCGTCGATCAGCAACAGGCGACCCACCAGTGGCTCGCCAAAACCTGCCAGCAGCTTCAGGGCCTCCAGTGCTTGCAGGCTACCGACCAGCCCCACCAACGGACCGATCACCCCGGCCTCGCTGCAAGTCAGTTCGGCTTCGCTGCCATGGCCATACAGGCAGTGGTAACAGGGGCTGGTGTCACGCCGTGTGTCGAACACCGACAACTGGCCCTCGAGCCGGATCGCCGCACCGCTGACCAACGGCTTGCCGGCCAAGACACAGGCGGCATTGACCGCTTCCCGAGTGCCGAAGTTATCGGAACAGTCCAGCACCACGTCCACCGCCGCCACGGCGGCGGCCAGCGAATCCTCGTCCAGCGCCCGGCGATGGGCGACCAGGGTGATTTCCGGGTTGATCGCCTGCAAGCGCTTGATCGCCGAATCCACCTTGCTCATGCCGACGCTGTCGCTGTCGTGAATGACCTGGCGTTGCAGGTTAGTGAGGTCGACGGTGTCGAAATCGGCCAGGTGCAATTGGCCGACACCGGCAGCGGCCAGGTACAGCGCCACCGGCGAGCCCAAACCGCCAAGGCCGATCACCAGCGCCTTGCCGTGCTTCAAGCGCAACTGGCCGTCGATGTCCACCTGCGACAGCAGGATCTGCCGGCTGTAACGCAACAGTTCCAGGTCGCTCAGCATGGCAGGTGCCCCAGGCTGATACGCTGGTGGCCGCCCAAATCGGTACGACTGGCGACCTCGATGAAGCCGCTGGCCGCCAGCAGTTCGCGTACCGCCGGGGCCTGGTCGTAGCCATGTTCGAGCAGCAGCCAGCCGCCGGGCACCAGATGCCCTGGCGCCTGGGCGACGATCACGCGCAGATCGTCCAGCCCGTCTTCACCGGCCACCAGTGCGCTGCTGGGTTCGAAACGCACGTCACCGGCCACCAGATGCGGATCTGCGGCGCGGATGTAGGGCGGGTTGCTGAGGATCAAGTCGAAACGTTCACCGGCGAGGGCGTCGAACCAGTGGCTGGCACGCACCTGGACATTGCCCAGGCCCAGGCGCTGGCGGTTGCGCTCGGCCAGGGCCACGGCCTCGTCGATACGGTCCACCGCCGTCACCTGCCAACCGGGACACTCGCTGGCCAGGGCCAGGGCGATGGCCCCGGTGCCGGTGCCCAGGTCGAGCACCCGGGCGGGCTTGGGCGAAACCAGCTCCAGGGCGGTCTCCACCAGCAGCTCGGTGTCCGGGCGCGGGATCAGCGTGTGCGGCGCCACTTCCAGGTCCAGCTTCCAGAACCCCTGCTGGCCGAGGATATAGGCCACCGGTTCACCGGCGCGCCGGCGCTCGAGGTAGCTGGCGAAGGCGGCTACCGCCTCGCTGCTGACGATGCGCTCGGGCCAGGTGTGCAGGTAGCTGCGCGACTTGCCCAGGGCCGCGGCCAGGAGCAACTCGGCGTCCAACCGTTCGGTCGGCGAGTCGGGCAACTGTGCATTGCGCAACAAGCTGGCGATGATGGTCATCTCAGTCCCCCAGGGCAGCCAGCTGGTCGGCCTGGTATTCGGCCAGCAACGGTTCGATCACCGCGTCTACGCCACCGGCGAGAATATCGTCGAGCGAGTAAAGGGTGAGGTTGATGCGGTGGTCGGTGACCCGGCCCTGCGGATAATTGTAGGTACGGATGCGTTCGGAGCGGTCGCCCGAGCCGACCAGCAGCTTGCGCTCGCTGGCGATGGCGTTCTGCGCTGCGCTGGTCTGCATGTCGTTGAGCTTGGCCGAGAGCCAGGACATGGCACGGGCACGGTTCTTGTGCTGCGAACGTTCTTCCTGGCACTCGACCACGATGCCGGTGGGCAAGTGGGTGATACGGATCGCCGAATCGGTCTTGTTGACGTGCTGGCCGCCGGCACCGGATGCGCGGTAGGTGTCCACGCGCAGGTCGGCCGGGTTGATCTCGATCGCCACCTGCTCGTCAGGCTCGGGCAACACCGCCACGGTGCAGGCGGAGGTATGGATACGGCCTTGCGACTCGGTTTCCGGCACACGCTGCACACGGTGCGCGCCGGACTCGAACTTCAGCTTGCCGTAGACGCTGTCCCCTTCGACCCGGGCGATGATCTCCTTGTAGCCACCGTGCTCGCCTTCGTTCTCGGAGAGGATCTCCAGGCGCCAGCCGCGCTTTTCGGCATAGCGCGAGTACATGCGGAACAGGTCGCCGGAGAAGATCGCCGCTTCGTCGCCACCGGTACCGGCACGGATTTCCAGGAACACGTTGCGCCCGTCGTTGGGGTCCTTGGGCAGCAGCATGCGCTGCAGCTGGGACTCCAGGCCCACCAAAAGCTCTTTGGCTTCACGCACTTCCTCGACCGCCATCTCGCGCAGATCGGGGTCGGCGTCCTTGAGCAGCGCCTGTGCGCCTTCAAGGTCGTCCTGAACCTTGCGCCACTCTTTATAGGCGCCGATCACCGGCTCGACTTCGGCATATTCACGGGAATAGGCGCGAAAGCGCGTCTGGTCGGAAATGACTTCGGCATCACCGAGCAGCGCGGTGAGTTCCTCGAAGCGGTCCTGGAGCGTGTCCAGTTTGTTCAGCAGCGACGCTTTCATTGCGGGGATTTGTCCGTCGAGCCCTCGTCGAGGGCGAAGAGTTCCTGGGCCATGGCCAGCGCATCGAGGCGGCCTTCGGCGGAGAGCTTTTTCAGTTGCACGCTGGGTGCATGCAACAGCTTGTTGGTCAGGCCCCGGGCCAGCTGCATGAGCACGTCCTCGGGGTTGCCGCCGTTGGCCAGCAGGCGCTGGGCCTTTTGCAGTTCCTCGTCGCGCAGGCGCTCGCTTTGCTGGCGGTAGGCCTTGAGCACGTCCACCGCCGCCAGCTCGCGCAGGCGCACCATGAAATCGTCCGCGCCCGCCGATACCAGCTCCTCGGCGGCCTGGGCCGCGCCCTGGCGGCTCTTGAGGTTTTCCGCGACCACTTCATGCAAGTCGTCGACGGTATAGAGGTAAACGTCGTCCAGCTCGCCGACCTGCGGCTCGATGTCTCGCGGCACGGCGATGTCGACCATGAAGATCGGCTTGTGCCGGCGCTGCTTCAGCGCGCTCTCCACCGCGCCCTTGCCCAGGATCGGCAACTGGCTGGCGGTGGAGCTGATGACGATGTCGCTGTTGGCCAGCTCCTGCGGGATGTCCGCCAGTAATACCGCATGGGCACCGAACTGTTCGGCGAGGATACTGGCGCGCTCCAGGGTACGGTTGGCCACGACGATACGCCGCACGCCCTGCTCGTGCAGGTGGCGGGCGACCAGGGTGATGGTCTCGCCGGCGCCGATCAGCAGCGCCTGGCTGCGGCCCAGGTCGGAGAAGATCTGTTTGGCCAGGCTGACTGCGGCAAACGCCACCGACACTGGGTTCTCACCGATGGCGGTATCGGTGCGCACCTGCTTGGCGGCACTGAAGGTGGCCTGGAACAGGCGCCCAAGCAGCGGGCCGACAGTGCCGGCCTCGCGCGCCACGGCGTAGGCCGATTTCATCTGACCGAGGATCTGCGGCTCGCCGAGCACCAGCGAATCGAGGCCGGAGGCCACGCGCATCATGTGCCGGACCGCGTCATGCTCCTCGTGGACGTAGGCGCTGGCGCGCAGTTCGTCGAGGCTCAACTGGTGATAGTCGGCCAGCCATTGCAGCACGGCATCGGCGGCAAGGTGGTCCTGTTCTATGTAGAGTTCGCTACGGTTGCAGGTCGACAGGATCGCCGCTTCGCGGCTGGCGGTCAGTCGGCACAGCTGCTGCAGGGCATCGACCAGCTGCTCGGGCGTAAACGCCACGCGCTCGCGTACGTCTACCGAGGCAGTCTTATGGTTGATACCAAGGGCAAGAAAGGCCATGCAAGATCGCTGGTTGGGACGTGAAGCCGATAATTGTCCTACTTCGCAGGTTCCAGAACAACCACCGTTCGCTATTGACCTGATCGACCGGCCTAATCGCCGTAGCCTCGAAGCGCTCGCACCGCGGCTGCGCCGACCGCGTCAACACGATCATCAGCCCGATACCGGAACCTCCAGCCCCCGGCCATGGTCGCAGTTAACCTGATGCTTCGCAGGTGGGTTTGCCATCGCGCTTGTGTCATCATGCTCCGACCGCCGGTTTAGCCTCTTTATTAAGCCCCTATGAACAAATCCTACGCATTGCTGCTTGCCCTCGCCCTGCTTCAAGGCTGCCAGAGCCTGGCCCCGAAGACGGACGTCCAGACGCCCGCCGCCGACGCCGGCAAGAGCGCGGAAAAGCCCGTGGTGTACGGATCGTTCAAGCAGGACACCCTGTACAGCCTGCTGGTGGCAGAGCTGGCTGGCCAGCGCAACCGCTTCGACATCGCCCTGGCCAACTACGTCGATCAGGCCGAAAAGACCCAGGACCCGGCCGTCTCCGAACGTGCCTATCGCATCGCCGAGTACCTGGGCGCCGACGAACCGGCCCTGGACACCGCGCTGATCTGGGCCCGCAACGACCCGCAGAACCTCGACGCCCAGCGCGCCGCCGCCATCCAGTTGGCCCGCGCCGGGCGTTACGACGACTCCATGACTTATATGGAGAAGGTGCTGCAAGGCCAGGGCGATACCCATTTCGACTTCCTCGCCCTGTCGGCCGCCGAGACCGACCAGCATACCCGCGACGGCTTGATGCAAAGCTTCGACCGCCTGCTGGTGAAGTACCCCGAGAACAGCCAGCTGGTGTTTGGCAAGGCTTTGCTGCTGAACCAGGATGACAAGCCGCAACAGGCCCTCGACCTGCTCGAAGCCCACCCGCCACAGAATGGCGAGATCGCCCCGGTGCTGCTGCGCGCCCGCCTGCTGCAGGCCCTGGAGCGCGGTCCGGAGGCCCTGCCGCTGCTGCGCGGCGCAATCCGCGACAACCCCGAAGACAAGCGCCTGCGCCTGACCTACGCGCGCACCCTGGTCGAGCAGGACCGCATCGACGACGCCAAGGCCGAGTTCGAAAGCCTGCTCCAGCAATACCCGGAAGACGACGAGATCCGCTACTCGCTGGCCCTGGTATGCCTGGAAACCAAACACTGGGACGAGGCCGAAGGCTACCTGCAGGAACTGGTCGAGCGTGACGCCAATGTCGATGCCGCCCACCTCAACCTCGGCCGTATCCGTGAAGAACGCAGCCAACCAGCCGCCGCCCTGCGCGAGTACGCCCTGGTCGGCCCCGGCCCGGACTACCTGCCGGCACAACTGCGCCAGGCCGATATCCTGATTGCCAACGGCCGCAGCGCCGAAGCCTCGAAACTGCTCGCCGAGGCCCGCGAGGCGCAGCCGGACTACGCCATCCAGCTGTATCTGATCGAGGCCGAAAGCCTGGGCAACAACGGCAAGGAAACCCAGGCAGCCCAAGTGCTGGAGCAGGCAATCAAGCGCTACCCCGACGACCTCAACCTGCTCTACACCCGGGCCATGCTCGCCGAGAAGCGCAACGACCTGGTGCAAATGGAAAAAGACCTGCGCGCCATCATCGCCCGCGAGCCGGAAAACGCCATGGCCCTCAACGCCCTGGGCTACACCCTGGCCGACCGCACCACCCGCTACGGCGAAGCCAAGGCGCTGATCGAAAAAGCCCACCAGCTCACCCCGGACGACCCGGCCGTGCTCGACAGCCTGGGCTGGATCGCCTATCGCACCGGCAACCTCGAGGAAGCCGAGCGCCAGCTGCGCCTGGCCTTCGAACGCTTCCCCGACCATGAAGTCGCCGCCCACCTGGGCGAAGTCCTCTGGGCCAACGGCAAACGCCGCGAAGCCCGCCAAGTCTGGGCCAAGGGCTTCGAAGCCCAGGCCGACAGCCCCATCCTGCGCAAGACCCTCCTGCGCCTGACCGGATCCGAGAGCCTGTAAACCATGTTCCTGCGTCATTGCATCACCTTCACCCTCATCGCCCTGCTCGCCGGCTGCGCCGGCTTCGGCAGCAAGGAAGCCGTGCAGGGCCAGGGCAACCCGCAGCTGTGGCGCGAGCACAAACAGCAGTTGGGCAGCCTCGACGGCTGGCAGATCAACGGCAAGGTCGGCATCCGCGCCCCGCGTGACTCGGGCAGCGGCACGCTGTTCTGGCTGCAACGCCAGGACTACTACGACATCCGCCTGGCCGGCCCCCTGGGCCGCGGCGCGGCACGCCTGACCGGGCGCCCCGGCGGCGTGGTGCTGGAAGTCGCCAACCAGGGCCGCTACGAGGCGGCCAACCCCGAGGCCCTGCTGGAAGAGCAACTGGGCTGGCGCCTGCCTGTGTCGCACCTGGTCTGGTGGGTGCGCGGCCTGCCCGCCCCGGACAGCAAGAGCCAGCTGACCCTCGACGGCGACAGCCGCCTGGCCAGCCTCGCCCAGGACGGCTGGAAGGTCGAATACCTGAGCTATGTGGAGCAGAACGGCTACTGGCTGCCCGAGCGCCTGAAGCTGCACGGCGAGAACATCGACGTGACCCTGGTGGTCAAGGACTGGCAGCCACGCCAGCTGGGACACTGATTCGATGCAAAAGTTGACACTGCCTGCACCGGCCAAGCTCAACCTGTGGCTGCACATTACTGGGCGCCGCGCCGACGGTTACCACGAGCTGGAAACCGTGTTCCAGTTTCTCGAGCACGGCGACGAACTGGGCTTCGCCCTGCGCGACGATGGCCAGATCTGCCTGCGGACGGAAATTGACGGCGTGCCCCACGACAGCAACCTGATCGTTCGCGCGGCGCGGATGCTGCAGACCCAGTCCGGCACCAAGCTCGGTGCCGACATCTGGCTGCACAAGGTACTGCCCATGGGCGGCGGCATCGGTGGCGGCAGCTCTGACGCGGCGACCACCCTGCTGGCACTTGCGCACTTGTGGCAGCTGGACTGGGACGAAGACCGCCTGGCGGCCCTGGGCCTTTCGCTTGGCGCCGATGTGCCGGTGTTCGTCCGCGGCCATGCTGCCTTTGCCCAGGGTGTTGGGGAGCAACTGACCCCGGTCGACCCCGCCGAACCCTGGTATGTCGTGCTGGTACCGCAAGTGTCTGTCAGCACAGCGGAAATTTTTTCGCATCCAGAGTTGACACGTGATTCCCTCCCCCTTAAGATGCGCCCCGTTCCCGAGGGAAACAGTCGAAATGACTGCCAACCGGTAGTAGAGCAACGTTATCCTGAAGTTCGCAATGCGCTGATTTCATTGGGTAAATTTACCGAAGCTCGAATGACCGGCACTGGAAGTTGTGTGTTTGGGGCCTTCCCAAGCAAAGCCGAAGCTGATAAAGTTCTGGCCCTTCTTTCAGAGACCCAAACAGGGTTTGTGGCGAAAGGAAGCAATGTTTCGATGTTGCATCGCAAGCTGCAAAGTCTGATCAAGAAGTCGAGTTCATAAGAATTCGCAGCAACAGATACAGGGGCGTCGCCAAGCGGTAAGGCAGCAGGTTTTGATCCTGCCATGCGTTGGTTCGAATCCAGCCGCCCCTGCCATTTCTTATACTCATCCAGGTTACCCTCAGCCTTCAGGTACTGCGCGTGTCCAAGATGATGGTCTTCACGGGGAATGCTAACCCCGATCTGGCTCGGCGTGTCGTACGTCAGCTGCATATTCCACTGGGTGATGTTTCTGTCGGTAAGTTCTCCGACGGCGAAATCAGTGCTGAAATCAACGAAAATGTCCGCGGTAAAGACGTCTTCATCATTCAGCCCACCTGTGCCCCAACCAACGACAATCTGATGGAACTGGTAGTGATGGCCGACGCCTTCCGCCGCTCCTCAGCGTCGCGAATCACCGCCGTGATTCCTTACTTCGGATACGCCCGCCAGGACCGCCGTCCGCGTTCGGCACGTGTAGCCATCAGCGCCAAAGTCGTCGCTGACATGCTCACTGTCGTAGGTATCGACCGTGTACTCACCGTCGACCTGCACGCTGACCAGATCCAGGGTTTCTTCGATATCCCCGTCGACAACATCTACGGCTCGCCCGTACTGGTCGACGACATCGAAGACCAGCGTTTCGAGAACCTGATGATCGTTTCCCCGGACATCGGTGGTGTGGTGCGTGCTCGCGCCGTCGCCAAGTCCCTGGGCGTCGATCTCGGGATCATCGACAAGCGCCGCGAAAAGGCTAACCACTCCGAGGTTATGCACATCATCGGCGACGTCGAAGGACGCACCTGCATCCTGGTAGACGACATGGTCGACACCGCCGGCACCCTGTGCCACGCGGCCAAGGCCCTGAAAGAACACGGCGCTGCCAAGGTTTATGCCTACTGCACGCACCCTGTCCTGTCGGGCCGCGCGATCGAGAACATCGAGAAGTCGGTACTGGACGAGCTGGTGGTGACCAACACCGTTCCGCTGTCCGCCGCTGCTCAAGCCTGTGACCGTATCCGCCAGCTGGATATCGCACCGGTTGTCGCTGAAGCGGTACGCCGCATCAGCAACGAAGAATCGATCAGCGCGATGTTCCGCTAAGCGGAACACGTGTTGATATGAAGCGCCCCGCCCCAGCATTCGTTGGGGCGGGGCTTTTTTGCCATCCCCGTTGGCGCTGGTCGCAAACGCCCTCGGGGGGCTATTTTGGAGAAGCAAAATGACTGATTTCATCCTGAACGCCCAAGCGCGTACTGACCTGGGGAAAGGTGCGAGCCGCCGCCTGCGTCACTCCGCCAACATCCCTGCCGTTGTCTACGGTGGCGATAAAGAAGCCCAGTCCCTGACCATCGTGGCCAAGGAAATCGCCAAGCTGTTCGAAAACGAAGCTGCCTTCAGCCACGTTATCGAACTGAATGTCGACGGCGCCAAGCAGAACGTCGTGGTCAAGGCCATGCAGCGTCACCCAGCCAAAGGCTTCATCATGCACGCCGACTTCGTTCGCGTCGTTGCTGGCCAGAAGCTGACCGCCAAGGTCCCGGTTCACTTCGTCGGCGAAGAAGCCCCGATCAAGAAAGGCGGCGAGATTTCGCACGTCGTTTCCGAGATCGAAGTTTCCTGCGAAGCCAAAGACCTGCCTGAGTTCATCGAAGTCGACCTGTCCAAGGCCGAAGTCGGCACCATCATCCACCTGTCGGACCTGAAAGCTCCGAAAGGCGTAGAGTTCGTCGCTCTGGCCCACGGTGATGACAAAGCTGTTGCCAACGTCCACGCCCCGCGCGTTGCCGCTGAAGCTGCTGAAGGCGCTGCCGAGTAATCCACTCGCACGCCGGCGTTGATCGGGTTACAGTGCCGCGCGCACCGTAACCCACCAACTCCAAGGAAGAGCCCCTGACGTGACCGCCATCCAGTTGATCGTCGGCCTGGGTAACCCCGGCCCCGAATACGAACAGACCCGGCATAACGCAGGGGCTCTTTTCGTTGAACGCCTCGCCAGCGCCCAGCGTGTCTCGCTGTCCGCTGACAAAAAGTATTTCGGCCTGACGGCTAAATTCAGCCATCAAGGCAACGATGTTCGTTTGCTGATCCCCACCACCTACATGAACCGTAGCGGCCAGTCCGTGGCGGCTCTGGCGAATTTCTTCCGCATCAAGCCGGAAGCGATCCTGGTGGCGCACGACGAACTCGACCTGCCCCCCGGCGTCGCCAAGCTCAAGAGAGGCGGCGGCCATGGTGGGCACAACGGCCTGCGCGACATCATCGCGCAGCTCGGCAACCAGAACGACTTCCACCGCCTGCGGCTTGGCATCGGCCACCCGGGTGACGCCAAACTGGTCTCTAACTTCGTCCTGGGCCGCGCGCCGCGCGCCGAGCAGGAGAAGCTCGACGCCAGCATCGATTTTGCCCTCGGCGTGATGCCCGACGTGCTTGCCGGCGACTTCGCCAAGGCGATGCGCGAACTGCACAGCCAGAAGGCCTGACACTTTTAGATAGGGGAATACCCATGGGTTTCAATTGCGGCATCGTCGGCCTGCCCAACGTCGGCAAGTCCACCCTGTTCAACGCCCTGACCAAGTCCGGCATCGCGGCGGAGAACTTCCCCTTCTGCACCATCGAGCCGAACAGCGGCATCGTGCCGATGCCCGACGCACGCCTGGCCGCGCTGGCCGAGATCGTCAAGCCGAACCGTATCCTGCCGACCACCATGGAGTTCGTCGATATCGCCGGCCTGGTTGCTGGCGCCTCGAAAGGTGAAGGCCTGGGCAACAAGTTCCTCGCCAACATCCGCGAGACCGACGCTATCGCCCACGTGGTGCGCTGCTTCGAAGACGAGAACGTGATCCACGTTTCCAACAGTGTCGACCCCAAGCGCGACATCGAGATCATCGACCTCGAACTGATCTTCGCCGACCTCGACAGCTGCGAGAAGCAACTGCAGAAGGTCGCCCGCAACGCCAAAGGCGGCGACAAGGATGCCCTGGCGCAAAAGGCCATCCTGGAAAAACTGATCCCGCACTTCACCGAAGGCAAGCCGGCACGCAGCCTGATGAAGAACATGGCTGACGACGAAAAAGCCGTCATCCGCGGCTTCCACCTGCTGACCAGCAAGCCGGTGATGTACATCGCCAACGTTGCCGAAGATGGCTTCGACAACAACCCGCACCTGGACGTAGTCAAGGCCATCGCCGAGGAAGAAGGCGCGGTCGTGGTACCGGTGTGCAACAAGATCGAAGCCGAGATCGCCGAGCTCGACGACGGTGAGGAGAAGGACATGTTCCTCGAGGCCCTGGGCCTGGAAGAGCCTGGCCTGAACCGCGTGATCCGCGCCGGCTACGAACTGCTCAACCTGCAGACCTACTTCACTGCCGGCGTGCAGGAAGTGCGTGCCTGGACCGTGCGCGTGGGCGCCACCGCGCCGCAGGCGGCCGGCGTTATCCACACCGACTTCGAGAAAGGCTTCATCCGCGCCGAAGTGGTGGCCTATGACGACTTCATCCAGTTCAAGGGTGAGAGCGGTGCCAAGGAAGCCGGTAAATGGCGCCTTGAAGGCAAGGACTACATCGTCAAGGACGGCGACGTGATGCACTTCCGCTTCAACGTCTGATGCAGTGCCCCTGAAAAAACCCGCTTCGGCGGGTTTTTTTTCGCCTACAGAAAAGCCCTACAACCCCCGCCCGCAAAGACCGATATGCATATTGGCAATTCTTTATGCATAAATATTTCCACATTCGCATTGACTGCATATGCATTGCTGCATAATCTGTATCTCGAACCGGACAGCAACCGGTTGTTACACAGGCAGCGATGAACAGGCCTCGACTGTTCAGAGGGTTGGCAACTGGCCCGGGTGTGCAGCGTAAAGCACCACGATCAGTTATCCGGCGGGCACACGGCCGCGGTCGGAGTCACCAATTCGAAGCGCAACCGCATGGCGTCACCAGTCGTGGCCAGCGGTGACCACGCGCATTACTGAAAAGCCTGCACGGCGGGCTTTTTGGAATGCCGCTCCTTAGGGCCAGCCACTCTCACACGAGTACCCAACGATGACTTTTTCAGGCAACCCCGCCCCGAGGTCAGCCCCATGAACCAGTTGAAAGCACTGACCACCTACCTGCTCGAACGCCAGCTGGTGCCCGCTGAACAACTGCATGCCTGGGCGCAGCAACTCGACCTGCAACTGACATGGACACAGACCGAACTAGGCCTGCACATGGGCAACCTGCGCTACCGCGCCCTGTTCGATCTCGACGACTTCAACGATCACCCCGGACGCCTGATGGCCCTCGCCGGGAGTTGGCTGGAAGCCAAAGACCCCGGGCGCCATCTGTTCGCCCTTCCGGCACCGACGCTCACCGTAAAACAGAAGGCCCCAGGCAGCGACTTGCTGGATGTGTCGCTGGCCCTGGAGTTCGTCGAGCCCCTTTACCTGACCGAGGACGCAGCCGGAGAAATCGAGGTCTTCGGCAAGACCTGGTCATTCCAGCACCACGACCTGTGGATCGCCGAACAAGGCGATGTGGTCGTGCAGGGCAGCCCTCTCCCCTGACCTGTTACCCGGGCCCAGCGCCCGTCCCGCCGGCAACCTGATTGGCAGGCTCCGGCACAACCCTTCAATCACCCCGCTAACGAGGCAACCTATGGCACTCGGTAAAATCAGCGTGAACAATCTCAACCTCGGCCAGGGTGCCGTGACCGAGATCGAGCGCTACTTCCTTTTCATCGGCCCCGCCGCCAAGAACGTCGGCAAGCTGCTGGCCCTGAACACTGACAGCGACCTGGACAACGAGCTAGGCGTGGCCGCCAGCGACCTGAAGACCCAACTGATCGCCGCCCGCGCCAACGGCGGCAGCCGCTGGGCCTGCCTGGCCGCGCCGATCGGCGCCGAAGGCGACTGGGCCAGCGCCCTGGAGTACGCCCAGCAACACGGCTACTCGGTCGAAGGCATCGTCGTCACCAAGCCGGTGACCGCCGGCGCGGAACTGCTGGCCTTGCACACCGCCGCCGAACAGCTGAACGCTCGCCATGGCCGGCGTTCGTTCGTCCTGGCCGCGTCCGCCGGCATCCTGCCGACCGTGACCTGGTCGGACTACGTGCTCGAGCAGAAGGCGCTCACCGACGGTATCGCCGCGCCACGTGTCGTGGTGGTGCCGCAGCTGCACGGCAACGACCTGGGCGTGCTCGCCGGTCGCCTGGCCAATGCCGCCTGGAGCATCGCCGATACCCCGATGCGCGTCGCCAGTGGCCCTGTCCTGGGCCTGGGCAGCGTGCCTGCGGACAAGGACGGCGTACCGCTGCCCTCGGCAGTACGCAGCGAGCTGGACAAGGCACGCTTCTCCGTATCCCAGACCTACCCGGACTACGAGGGTGTGTACTGGGGCGATGCCAACATGCTCGACACCGCCGCCAGCGACTTCCAGGTCCTGGAATACCTGCGCCTGGCCGACAAGGCCGCCCGCCAGGTCCGTCCGCTGCTGATCCGCCGTATCGGTGACCGCCGCCTGAACAACAGCCCCGCCAGCATGGCCGCCAACACCAGCGCATTGATGGCGCCGCTGCGCCGCATGGCCAAGGCGGTGAAATTCGCCGGCGAAGTGTTCCCGGGCGAAATCCAGCCGCCGCGCGACGGCGACTTGGTCATCGTCTGGAAGAGCCACACCCAGGTGGAAGTGTTCATCCGCATCCGCCCGCACAACTGCCCCAAGGACATCACCGCGAACATCGCGCTGGACCTTTCCCAGGACAACCAGGAGTAACCCATGGCCAAGATCAGTGGCTTGAACTTCGACATCAACGTGGGCGACCTGAAGATCCACGTTGAAAGCGCAACCCTCGACATCACCGACAACAGCGCCGTGGCCCACACCAAGGGCGTGCCGGATGGCTGGGTCGCCGGCGACGTGGCCGCCAGCGGCGAGCTGGAAGTGGACACCAGCAACTTCAACCTGATCATCGAAGCTGCCGCCAAGGCCGGCAGCTTCCGCCAGCTGGGCACCTTCGACCAGCTGTTCTACGCCAAGACCCCCACCGACGAGATCCGCGTCGAGGCCTTCGGCTGCCGCTTCAAGATCTCCAGCCTGCTCAACATCGACGCCAAGGGCGGCGAGAAGACCAAGCACAAGCTGCCGTTCGACGTCACCAGCCCGGACTTCATCCATGTCAACGGCGTGCCGTACCTGTCCTTCGCCGAGGTCGAGGGCCTGAGCTGATGGTGTGCCCATTCGACCGCGCCCAGGCCCTGGAACAGCTCAGGCGTGATCTGGCGATCGCCGCTGTGCGTGACCGACGGGCGGCGACTGGGCCGAGCCTCACCGATTGCGCGGACTGCGGCGACGAGATCCCCGAGGCGCGCCGCGCCTTGGGTGGCATGCGCCGCTGCGTTCCCTGCCAGCACCGCCACGAGCGCAGCACAGCGCTCACCCCTTCGTTTTGATTCCCGTATTTCATTGGAGTAGTACCCCATGACCCAACGCACCGAAATCACCCTTGAAGTCGGCGAGCTGTCCCTGGACTTCGCCGTCGATCCGGCGCTGATGACCAAGTACATCAACGCCCTGACCCCGTCCAACAAGGTCGCCCCGGCCAACAACCTGCTGGTCACCGCCGTGAAGCCCGAGCACAAGGACCAGCTCAAGCCGCTGCTGGCCAACCCGATGACCGTCATCCAGCTGGCTGGTGCCCTGGTCGAGGAATACGCGCCGACCGTCGAGGTCACCGTAAAAAAGCGCTCGGCCACGCAGAGCGACTGACCGAGGACGGCCTGGGCCAGTTGCTGGCCCTGACCGAACGCTGGCTGCCCGGTGCATCCGCCACGCCCGAGAACCTGGGCACGGCCAAATGGCTGGAGGACGAGCACTGGCGGCGAATGGAAATCGCCATCGCCAACGGCATCGCACGTGCATTCAACGGAAGCTGACATCCCATGAGCGCGAACACCGCAATCAGCCGGCTGGATTTCATCCTGTCGCTGACCGACAAAGTCACCGCGCCGCTGGCGAGGATGACCCAAGGTTTCAACAAGCTGACCGAGAAAAGTCAGGCCGCCATCAAGCAGATCAGCGATGGCACGCAGAAGCTGCAAAACTCCGCCAGCGGCTTTGGCACCTTCCTTGAGCCCGCCCTGGAAATGAACCGTGCCCTTGGGGACGTGCGCTCGCTTGGCGTGGCCGAGGACGCCCTGGAGGCCTTGAACAGCAAAGCCCTGGCGTTCTCCATCGCCTATGGCGAGAACGCCCGGGACTTCGTCGCCTCGGCGTACAAGATCGAAGGCGCGATCAAGGGCCTTTCCGGCTCCCAGCTGGCCACGTTCACCTACGCCAGCAGCGTGCTGGCCAAGGCCACCAAGTCCGACCAAGGCGTGATGGCCGAGTACGTCGGCACGATGTACAACCTGCAGAAACAGCAGGCCGACGCCATGGGCAAGGGCCAATGGGTCAAGATCCTGGGCGGGCAGACCGCCCTGGCGGTCCAGCTGTTCCGCACCAGCGGCGAACAGATGAAGGATGGTTTCAAGGAGGCCGGCGCCCATGCCTCCGCCGCCGGCATCGGCCTGGCCGAGCAGATGGCCGTGATCGGCAGCCTGTCCGGCAGCATGGACGGCAGCGCGGCCGGTGGGCTCTACAAGGCCTTCTTCGAAAACATCGAGGACGCCTCGGACAAGCTCGGCATGCAGTTCACCGATACCAATGGCAAGGTCCTGCCGATGCTGGACATCCTGGCCAAGCTGCAGGGTAGGTTCGGCGACCTACGCGGCGCTGCGGCCAACGCCAAGATCACCGAGGCCTTCGGCGGTGAGGCAGCCCAGCTCATCGGCGCCCTGGCCCAGGACACCGACCGTCTCAAGAACGGCATCGACAAGCTGGGCCAGGTGCGTGGCCTTGAACAGGCCGAACAGATGGCCAAGGCCATGGTCGACCCCTGGCAGCAGTTCGGGGCTGCGGTAAAAGGGCTGCGCATCGCCTTCGGCCAGGCGCTGATTCCAATCCTGCAGCCGCTGATGACACGCCTGGTCGATATCGCCAGTACCCTGGTCCGCTGGATCAAGCTGTTCCCCAATATCACCCGGGTCGTCGGCATTGCCACACTGACCATCGCCGGCATGGGCGCCGCCCTGAGCGCACTGGTGGTCGCCGTCGGCATCGCCCGGGTCGCCGTGCTGGGGCTGCAGACCGTCTGGGCACTGCTCAACCTGACCGGTTTGCGCAGCCTGGCCGTGTTCATCCTGCACTCCATTCAATGCGTGCTCCTGGTCGGCAGGGTGCTGCTGATGATCGCGGTGCTAGGCACCCTGCGCCTGGCCATGCTCGCCTGGCAAACCGTGACCTGGCTGGTCAACGCGGCCATGTACGCCAACCCGATTGGCCTCGTTGTCGCCGGCATCGCCGTATTGATCACGATCGTCGCCCTGGTCGTCAGGTACTGGGACGATTTCAAGGCGGCCCTGCTCGAAAGCACGGCGTTCCAGTGGGTCAGCGCGCAATTCACCGCACTGGGCAACATCTTCGGCTCGATGAGTGGCTGGGCGGACTTCGCGAAAAGCGCCTGGGACGGCATCAGCAGGATATTCCGCAGCGCGGTGGACGGCCTGATCGAGATGCTCAACAAGATCCCGGGCGTACACATCGAGACACGGTTCGGCGATCTGCCAAAGGCGCCCGAAGTGCCTCAGTTGCCTGGCCAGGTCGCGCCGATCGGCATCCTGCCCATCACCAGCCAGCCACCGTCCATCAAGCACCTGATGCAGGTGCCTGCACCCACCCCGCTGATGACGCCGATCGAGCAACTCGACCAACAGCGCCAGCGCATGACCCAGACCGCACTCAACCTCTCGCCGGCCAGCCCGACGAGTGTTCCCCAGGGAGGGCTGATGACCCAGATCCAGAGCAGCACCCAGACCCAGGATCGGCGCATGCACGTCGAGAGGATCGAGATCAACACCAGCAAGGCCATGAACCCGCTGGAGCTCGAACAGATGATGGAAATGGCGGTGGGCTGATGAGCGACTACATCGACCTGCTGATCCACGACAACGACCTGGTACTGGACCCTTCCCATCAACCGCTGCTGATCGAGGACCGCGCCAGCATCGCCCAGGACATCGCCCACATGATCCGCGACAGCGGCCTGCTGGTGACCCTGGTGGCCGAGCGCAGCCGCCAGCGCCAGGCCGACTGCATCCTGCAGTTGGAACTGCTGGTGGAGGACGACGAGCGCCTGCTGCCCGGTACCGCCCGCATCCTGCAAGAGCGGCCGGGCGTGTACCGGGTCACGGCGAAAACCCTGAAATTCGGTGACATCGAGGTATACCTGTGAGCGACTTGGACTTTCGCAAGGTGCTGGCCGACGCCGGCATTCCCACCACCGAGGCGGCCCTGCACAAGGCCTGGGAGGCTGAAGTGGCCGCCCAGGGCAGCAAGCTCAGCAACACCAGCGCCTACTCGCCGTTCTGGCGGCTGGTGACGGCGCTGGTGACCAAGCCGGTGCTCTGGCTGGTCGGTTTCATCAGCGACACCGTACTACCCAACTTCTTCGTCAAGACCGCCAGCGGCGCCTGGCTGGACAGCCTGGCCTGGGCGGTGAACATCGAGCGCAAGGGCGCGACCAAGGCCCAGGGGCAACTGCTGTTCACCCGCGAGAACAGCGCCGGCGAGCTGCTGATGCGCGCTGGCGTCGTGGTGCAATCCGCCGCGATCAACGCCCACGTCTACCAGTTGGTGACGGTCGAGGATGCGCTGTTCCCCGACGGTCGCCTGCAACAATCGGTCAAGGTCCAGGCACAGCAGGTCGGCAGCGGTTACAACCTGGCGCCCGGCTACTACGCCATCCTGCCCGAGCCAGTGACGGGGATCGTCCAGGTGGTCAATGACGACGGCTGGATGACCTCGCCCGGAGCCGACCCCGAGCCCGACGAGCAACTGCGCCTGCGCACTCGCAACCAGTTCAGCGCGGTCAACCAATGGCACACCGACGCGGTCTACCGCGCCATGATCGCCGCCTTCCCTGGCGTGCGCCCCGACGGCGTGTACTTCCTCCACGACGCGCCGCGTGGTCCGGGCAGCGCCAACGCCTACGTGCTGTTCGACGCCGACGTGCCAGCGGAATCGTACCTGGAGCAGATCAACGCCCACGTGCGCGACGAGGGCAACCACGGCCACGGCGACGACCTGCTGGTGATGGTCATGCCCGAGACGCGGCACGACATCGCGCTGACGGTCTGGCCGCGGGCGAACCTGACGACGAAGCGCCGCGAGGCATTGCAGCAAGGCATTGCCCAGTTCATCCGCGCGGCGTTCCGTGAAAGCACGGCCAGCGACTACCGCCCGACGCTGACCTACCCACAATCGCGGTTCTCCTTCAGCCGCCTGGCCGAGGAGCTGCACCAGGCCTTCGACGACATCGAATCGCTGCACTTCGCCAACGAAGACATCGTCTCGCCGCTGAGCATCGCGCGCATCGCCAACCTGCGGGTGGACCTGGTATGAGCCCGCTGAAACTACCGTTCTGGCTCGCCGGCAGCGAACTGACCAAGCTCAAGGACGCCGCCCAGGCCTGGTGGGCCAGGGTGACCGAATGGCTGCGCTGGCCGCTGCTGCAGATGGATGCCGAGACCTGCCACCTCACCGTGCTGGACCTGCTCGCCTGGCAGCGCGATATCACCCGCTTCAAGGACGAGCCGGAAAGCCTGTACCGGCTGCGGGTGAAGTTCGCTTTCATCAACGCGGTCGATGCCGGCAGCACCGCAGGGCTCAAACGCATCCTGCGTCGGCTGGGTGTCGGCTATGTCGAGATCGACGAGCGTATGCCGGACCGCGACTGGGATGTGGTCCTGCTGCGCCTTTCCGACTCGCAACTGTCGGAAAACCCCGAGCTGTTGCGGGTGCTGATCCAGCAGTACGGCCGGACCTGCCGCCGCTACGACTTCGTCAGCATCACCCCCGTGACACTGCGCATCGCCGCAGTCCAATTCAACGACGACCAGCAGACGCTGGTCGCCACGCTCTAGGAGCCCGCCGTGGCCAGAATCACTTTCGCCGGCGAAAGCCTGATCGCCCAGAAGCAGGGGGCCAAGGAAGTCCTGCAGATCACCCGCTTCATCTACGCCAATGTGCCCGGGCTCGACCCGAACACGCCAGTCGACCGCGCCGCGACCAAGCCGCCGGCCAGCCAGATCGTGCATAGCTACGACATCCCGGCGGGCAACAGCGGCTACGTGAACCCCAACCAAGTCGTCTACAGCTCGATGCTGGGCAGCGACATCGGCGACTTCGACTGGAACTGGATGGGCCTGGAAAGCGCCGAGGGCGTGCTGTTCGCCGTGGCCTACCTGCCGCTGCAGCAGAAACGGCGCAACATCCCGCCGCTGCAGATCGGCAACAACGTCACCCGCAATATCCTGGTGGAATACAGCGGCGCCCAGGAACTGACCGGCATCACCATCGATGCCAGCACCTGGCAGCATGACTTTACCGTGCGCCTGAAAGGCATCGACGAGCGCGAGCGCCTGAGCAATCGCGACGTGTATGGGCGAGCGTGCTTCTTCGGCGACGCTTTGCAGTTCCAGAAGGTGGGCAACGACTACCAACTGGCCGCCGGCATCGCCTACCTGGAGGGCATGCGCCTGGCGTTGGCCAAAGCCCAGGCCATGAACGCGCCCAGCGGTGCGACCCAGGTGTGGATCCGCCTTACCCTGCGCCGCGAGCAGAACGACGTGGTCCCGTACTGGAAAGTGGTGTACGAGCCCGACCAAAGGGACTATCAGACCCAAGACGGCTGGGTCTACTGCATCCAGCTGGCTGAAGTGACAGCCTCGGGCAAGATCATCGACCTGCGCGCCGCCAAGCCGATCGACGGGCCACTGGTCGAGCACTTTGCCAGCCGTAAATCGGTAGCCGACCTGGAGGATGGCACTACATCCGCTGGCAAGGCCCGGCGCCTGAGCGAGGCGCGCCAAATTGCGCTGCAGGGCGATATCGCCGGCCACGTGGATTTCGACGGCGGCAGCGATGTGATCATGCAGACGAAACTGCCAGACCTGGGCGTGGTACCCGGGGCCTATCCGAAGGTAGTTATCAACGCCAAGGGGCAGGTCATCGGCAGCGAGGTATTGAATCCGCTCGACGTGCCGAACCTGGACTGGAGCAAGATCACCAGCGGCAAACCCACTACGTTGGCCGGATATGGCATTACCGACGCGCAGCCCTTTGCGCAGATCCTCGCTGACTTTGTAAGTACCGGGGGGTGGGGGCTAGGGCAGGGTTCGCCCAAGTATGTGAATGACGCCAACGCGGCAATCCTCCCGGGTTTCTACAGCGCGGGCGGAGCCGGCTCTACCAACTTCGGCGATGCTTACTCCCCCTTGCTCGTTATGCGGCGTGCGTCTGGCAACGTTGGGCAGCAGCAGATTAATGCCCGTGACAACGAGTTCATGTTTCGCGGCAGTGCCGACGACGGCGGGAGCTGGAAGCCTTGGGTCAAAGTCTGGCACAGCGGCAACCTGGTCAAGAACATCAGCCAGACCGACGCAACGCCAGGTTCGATGCTCAGAAACGGTGATCACGGCATCGGGGGCCAGGCTGTCAGCAGCGAAACGGACATGGCGAAGTACCGCACGGGTGGGAAGTTCATCACGCCTGCCACTGGCCTTGCTGGCTTGCCACCAGGTTGGGTGCAGGGCCGGCATCTAATCGAGGTTGGCGGCGGTGATAGCTACTGCGTGCAGCGTCTGACGGGCGCAACTGCGAACAAAGGGCGGTGTGCGTACCGGGTATGGGACGGTGCTTGGGCCGACTGGGATGAGGTTTTGACTGCAAAGGGTTTTGCCGTTGTAGAGGCCACATTGCAGGACGCTGTAAGCAAGGTGTCTTCCGGGACTTACATGTCCCCGCGCAGGCTTGCAGAAGTGGTGTTCGGCGTGAATCAGACGACGCAGGACATGACGGCTAGCCGGGCCTGGGGGGTCAATTACACCAACACTACAAACAAGACCATCTGGGTTTCCGTCCACGTGCGCGATCCGGGTGGGGGCAATCTGTCGGCCAGCCTCTACATCTCTGGGGGGCTTTGGGCCAGGGCGTACATGTCCGTGGGAAGTCAAACAACTTTGGAGGGGCCGGTGCCGCCAGGCGGCAGTTACGCGCTGTTCCGTGAAGACACCAACGACCTGATTGAGAGATGGAGTGAGTACCGATGAACAAGCACTACCGACAGCAGGGGACAGGCCAAGTCTACGCGTACGCCGCTGACGGCTCGGAAGATGAATTCAAAGTCGATGACCTGGTGCTGATGACAGGTGCTGAACTTCAGGCCTACCTGAACCCACCGAAGACGCAAGAGCAGATTGAGGCTACCGAGCGGACTTGGCGCGATGCTGCGGTGAATGACGTGCTGTGGTTGCGTGAGCGTCATCGCGACGAGCTGGATATGCAGCGCAGCACAACGCTTACCGGCGAGCGCTTCACCGAGCTGCTTGCCTACTTGCAGGCGCTCCGTGACTGGCCCCAGTCCGAGGCATTTCCTGACCGTGCAAGTCGCCCACTTGAGCCGGTATGGGTGCAGGAGGCGTCGGCATGACCTGGTCACCCGTGGCCATGCGCTGGCCGACCGAAGCCACCGCCTGGATGAACCAGCTGGGCGCCGCCCAGGCACTGGCCGGCGGCGAGCTGGCCAGCACGGGCAAGCGCCTGGAAGGCCTGCAGCAGCACGCCACCACCAACCCCGGCCCGGTCGGCGCCGCCGCCCAGGGCGCGATCAGCGCGGGACGCCAGGCGCTGGCCGAGCAACTGAGCGATGCGCCGGCCTGCCTTACCATAACGCCGTTCCAATCCGGGGTTGGCCAGGGGCTCGGTTACCAGCGCTTCCTGTCAGCGCCGAACCTTCTGCAGGCGCTGGCCAACAAGCTGACCGACACCACAGATGAAGGCCGGCCCCAGGGTAATCAGCACGCCCTGTGCCTGCTGTTCCTGGCTACCCGCTTCGATCAGCTCGCCGCGAGCCTAGCGCGCTTCAATGCGCTTATGCCGGTACCGGACCTGGTACGTGCCCAACGGCGTGCCGAGCACCTGGCGAAGCTGGAAACCGAAAAGTGGCAGATCCCGCAGGCGGGCCAACTGCCGCGCTGGCAGCCGCTGCCCCTGGAGCGCTGCACCGTGCTCAAGGCCGCCCAGCAGTCGATGGCAGGGCAGATCGCGGTCCTGGAGGGCTACGCCGCAGATAGCGCCCCGATGGGCGACCTTGCGGCGCTGGCGGGCCGTAAAGCAGCTCAGCAGCGCGAACGCGACCAAAAACTGGGCGATCTGCGCCGAGTGCTCGAAGACGACCAGGCCAGCAGCCTGATCCAAGCGCGCATGCTCGCCCCGGGCAGCACTGCCGAGTTGCGGCGCAGTCTGCTGGACGGTAACGCGCCGGGGCATGAATGGGTGATAAGCGCCGGCGCGCTCCTGGTCGGCTCGCAGAAGGGCCTGAGCTTTGTCCGTGAAATGGTGGGCCTATGACACTCCTCCTGCTTGATGGTGAGCCAGTCCAGGGCAAGACCCTGAAAGTCACCGGCAACCTGCGCATCGAAGCCGAGGACCTGTCCGGCCAGACCAGCAACACCGACACTGCGCACAAAGGCTTCAAACCCAAGACCCTCACCGTCACCCTGACCATCCCCTACGTCAACAGCGTCTGGCTGCGCAACCTGATGCGCCTGGCCGAAGCCACCCAGAGTGGCGGCCAGCTCAAGACCTACCGCATCGTCAGCGACACGGCCGAGGCCTTCGGCATCCGCCAGGTGTGCTTCGCCGACAACGTCAATGTCCGGGAGGACGATGCGCTGGCCTGCTGGCGGGTGCAGTTCGGCCTGGCCGAGAAGACCTCCAACCCGGAAAAGGTCGAGAAGCGCCGCGCCAAAAAGCGCGTCAAGGCACAGGCCGCACCCGGCGCCGCGGCAGGGGCGGAAGATGACGAGGATGACAAGGATCCGGAGCTGACCAGTTTCGAAAAGCTGTTGAAAAAAGTGGACGACTGGCTGGGGGAGAAACCATGAAACTGCATCAGGTCCTCAGCGTGGCAGGCGAACGCCATGACCTGATCAGGGCGGATGTGCGTCTGGAGCTGCGCAACCCGGGGCGGGCGACCTTCATCGTCCAGGCCGAGGCACCGCTCAAGGGCCTGGTCACCCTCGACATCGGCTACAACGACAGCACGCTGCAGCGGCATTTCATCGGCTACGTCGAGCGCTGCACCACCGCCAACGCCAGGCAGCAGGTGCTGTTCTGCCGCGAGCTGGCGGCGATCCTGGCCAGGCCGCTGCCGATGAACCTGCGCCATGTCGACCTGCGCGGCGTGCTCGACCAGGTCGGCCAGCAGACCGGCCTGCGCTTTCGCGTGCCCGAGCGGCCCTACGCATCGGTGCGCGCACCGTTCTTCTACAGCCTGGCCGCCGGCTTCCAGGCCATGGAGAGCCTGGCCCAAGTGTTCGACATCCCCGACTTCATCTGGCAGCAGCAGGGCAATGGCGAGGTGTACGTGGGCAGCTGGGCCGACAGCTACTTCGGCGCTCGCCCCGCGCTGCAACTGCCCATGAAGCTGTTCGACAACTACCAGGGCAACCAGAGCGCCACGATTGCCGCCCTGCCAGGGCTGCGTCCAGGCGCACCGATCAACCACGGCGAGCGCGTGACCCATGTCACGCTGGCCGGCAACCAGATGGCTATCCGATGGAAGACGCAATCCGCCGCGCCGTAGCGCGCCAGTTCCCCGAGATCACCGGCGGCTACCACCTGCCGCGCTTCGGCCGGGTGGTCGCGGTCCCCGATGCGCCAGCGGCGCCCGGGCTGTGCGACGACTTCCGCCCGCGCTTCGGTGTCGATGTCCAGGTGCTGCTACCAGATGGCGAGCCCGACCCGGCGCTGCCGGTGTTCACCAGCCTGCCGCTGCCGGCGCCCATGGGCGGGCAGGAGCGCGGCATGTTCGGTTTCCCCGAAGAAGGCACCACCGTGGTGGTGTCGTTCGCCTACGGCCTGCCCCACAAACCGTTCATCCAGCAGATCCTGCCCCACGGGCTCAGCCTACCCAGGGTGCCGAAGGGTGATCTGGTATGGCAGCACAGTGAGGCCTGCCAGCAGCGCGCCGACGCCGATGGCAACTGGCTGCGCCAGACCGATGGCCGGATCCGCGACAAGGCGATCGAGCGCGAGGTCGAGGCGCTGGCCAATACCGAGCAGTTCCAGAGCCATGCGCGGACGGTGGACGACCACTCGACCGAGACCGTGGGCGGGGTGAAGAAGATCGAGGCCCTCGGCGCGCTCAAGCTGCTGTCCGGCGGCTCCGCCAGCCTGGCCGCCCTCGACGATCTGCACCAGGCCACCGGGCGCGACCTGAACCTGGCGGTTGGGCAGAAACTCAACGCGGCAATCGGCGGCGACGTCCAGGAACGCATCGAGGGGTTGCGCGAAAGCGTGGTGAAACTCAGCCAGCGCCTGCAGGCGCCGAAGACCTGGCTGGGCTCGGAGGCGGTGAACGTGCTGCAGGTGCTTTGCGACCTGCTCGAGCTGGTCCAGGCGATGAACACCGAACTGGCCGCGCATGTGCACGGCCCCACACCACCACCGAGCAATGCGGCGGCCTTCAGCGGCGCGGCAGTGCAGGCCCAGGCCATGGGGCTCAAGTTGAAGGCGATCACGCTGTAGTTTTCAGGGCGTTTCGCATCGCGGGGCCAGCCCGCTCCCCCAGGCTCAACCTTGAGCCTGGGGGAGCGGGCTGGCCCCGCGTTCGTTTGCGCCGGAAAAGTTGAGCGTTCACACGACTGACTGCCAGCAGACTTGGATTTAAACCACCGAGCAAGCGGTCCAGGCTGGACGCTTTTCCGTGAACAGGCCTAACCCATGACGCAGCAGACCCAACGCCCCAAGGCAGTCCCCACCGTGCAGGTGAACACCGACGAAGTGATCGTCACCGAATGGCGCTTCGCCCCAGGTGCCGAGACTGGCCGGCACCTGCACGGCCATGACTACGTGGTGGTGCCGATGACCGATGGCACGTTGTTGCTGGAGACCCCGGAGGGCGACAAACATGCGCCTCTGGTCGCAGGCCAGAGCTACTTCCGCAAAGCCGGTGTGGAGCACAACGTGGTCAATGCCAGCGATCACGAAGTGGTGTTCATCGAAACCGAGCTGAAGTGATGAGCAAGCGCGCGCCTGCTCAGGTTGCGCGTGTACCCGACCAGCCCTACACTCCCCCTGCTTGAACCGGGATAACCGAAGCACTGCCTCGAAACCCGATGGACCTGACCCTTGCCGGTCAACCGTCGGGACAAATGGGTCCGGACCTTGGCCGGCCTGTTTATCGGAGGCAACACAATGAGCCCGCGTATCTGGCTGCTGGCCTTGGCGACGTTCGTCACGGGCATGGCAGAAAACATCACGGTCGGCATCCTGCCGGCCCTGGCCGATGGCCTGCAGGTCCCGCTCGGGATCGCCGGGCAACTGACCACGGTCTTTTCCCTGAGCTTCGCCCTCGCCGCGCCCTTCTCTCCCCTGCTGACCACCCGTTTCCCTCTGCGACGATTGCTCTGCATCACCCTGGCCCTGTTCGCCTTGTGCAACCTCGCCGCGGCCCTGGCGCCTGGCTATACCGCGTTGCTGGTGGCGCGCATAGGCATGGCCGCGACCAGCGCCCTGACCTGCCTGACCTGCACCCTGATGGCCACGCGCATGGTGCCCGAGGCCCTGCGTGGCCGCGCCATCGGGGTGATCTTCATGGGCATCTGCAGCTCGCTGGTGCTGGGGGTGCCGGCCGGGATGCTGCTGTGCGACGTGCTGGGCTGGCGCGGCGTATTCACCGGGCTGAGCGTGCTGGCGCTGGCGGTGCTGCTGATGGCCTGGCAAGGGTTGCCGCAGTTGCAGAGCAGCGAACGCATCGCCCTGCGCAGCTATTTCCGCCATTTGCGCGACAGCCGCCTGATGGCAGCCCAGGGCGTGTCGCTGCTGATGATTGCCGGCCACTTCACGGTCTTCGCCTACCTGGCCCCCTATGCGCACCAGGTCGCCGACATTCCGCTGCAATGGCTGGCGGCAGTATTCGCCGCCTTCGGCATCGCCGGTGTTTCGGGCGGCTATGTCGGCGGCTGGATGGCGGACCGGCTCGGCGCAGGCCGCTCCATCGCGCTGGCGCCGCTGCTCTATCTCGCCAGCTTGCTGGTACTGCCCTTGAGCGTGGGCACGCCATGGTTGTTCCTGGCGACCATGATGCTCTGGGGCGGGCTGAGCTGGACCACCTCACCGGTGGTGCAGAGCTACCTGGCGACCCGTGGCCCGGACACCTTCCCAGCCGGCATGAGCCTGAACATGTCGGCCATGCACTTGGGCGTCGGGCTGGGTTCGGCCATCGGCGGCGTGGTAATCACCGGGGCGACGCTGGCGGCCACCCCCTGGGCCGGCGCCGCGCTGACCGCATTGGCGGCGGGCCTGGCGTTCTGGTCGGCCATGCCACGAGCTGGCGCGTTGAACATGGCGCAATGATTCCTCACGGCGCCAGTCAAGACTTACTTGGACAGCTTGTCGTAGCTGGTCATCAGGTTGCGGTAGTCGGGAATGTGGTTGGAGAACAGCGTGCCCAACCCTTCGATGTCGTTGCGCCAGTCACGGTGCAGCTCGCAGGCCACGCCGAACCAGGTCATCAACTGCGCTCCGGCAGCTTCCATGCGGCGCCAGGCCGAGTCGCGGGTCAGTTCGTTGAAGGTGCCGGAAGCGTCAGTGACCACGAACACCTCGAAGCCCTCCTCCAGCGCCGAGAGGGCCGGGAAGGCCACGCACACCTCAGTCACTACCCCGGCGATAAGCAGTTGCTTCTTGCCGGTAGCTTTCACCGCCTTGACGAAGTCTTCGTTGTCCCAGGCGTTGATGTTGCCGGGGCGGGCAATGTACGGCGCGTCGGGAAATTGCGCCTTGAGCTCGGGCACCAGCGGGCCGTTGGGGCCGGTCTCGAAGCTGGTGGTGAGAATGGTCGGCAGCTTGAAGTACTTGGCCAGGTCGGCCAGCGCCAGCACGTTGTTCTTGAACCGGTCCGGGTCAATGTCGCGTACCAGCGACAACAGGCCGGCCTGATGGTCGACCAGCAGGACGGCAGCGTTGTTCTTGTCCAATCGCTTGTATTGGAACGCCATGGCTGAACTCCTTGCTTTGCGGGTAGGGAGTATCCAGCGTAGGCAATCAACACGCACAAGGCCGACCGTCAGTCGGCCAACGATAACTGGCTGGCCTGCACAAGCGGTTACCTTATGACACGGCGATATTGCTGCGTCGGGCTGCGCGGCGCATCAGGGTCGGTCATTTCGATCAAACCGTCAGCCAACGCAGGCTTGAGATAGTTCGCTCGGAAGGTCGGACGGTGAGACAATCCGAGGCGCTCCATCAGTTCATTGGCGCGCAGCGCGACACCCGGTTTCAGAACGTCCAGCAATCGCGTTACTTGGTCGGTTACTTGGTCGGTTACTTGGTCGGTCTCACTCGCCTCGGCCAATGCCTGGCCTAGCGCCTGAAGCATGAACTCGACAAAGGGCGTGGCCTCACCAGCCTGATCCGCAGCCGCCAGCGCACCGTAGTACGCCTCCTGTTGGGCACAGATCACCGACTCCACCGGCAAGTAGGCGAGTACCGGGCGCCAGCGGCTCAGTATCAGCGTCTGCCACAGACGCCCCATCCGCCCGTTGCCATCGGCGAAGGGATGGATGAACTCGAACTCGTAGTGAAAGACGCAACTGCTGATCAACGGGTGCCAGTCACTGGCGCTCAACCAACGCAACAGATCATGCATCAGCGGCTGCAAGCGACTGGCAGGCGGTGCCATGTGCAACAGGCGCTGGCCGCGATAGATACCGACACCCCCTTGGCGAAACTGACCGGCGTCGTCGATCAAGCCCATCATCAGCAGCTTGTGGGCAGCCAGCAGATCGGCCTGACGCTCGGGCTGCCAGCCGCCCATCGCTTCATAAGTGGCAAAGGCATTGCGCACCTCCTGGATTTCACGCGGCAAGCCGAGTACCCGCTTCCCTTCCAGAACTGCAGTGACCTGTTCGACGCTCAGGGTGTTGTTCTCGATCGCCAGCGAGGCCTGGATGGTGCGAATGCGGTTGCCCCGGCGCAGTTGCGGGGTAAGCGCCACTTCCCGATTGGCCGTGAGAGCCCCCACCTTTTCGCTGATATCGGCAACAAGCGCCAGCATGCGCGGTGTCACGGTCAGTGGCGGCTGATACTGGCTCATGGGAATGTCCATCAAGTCTGGAAGCGTGAATACGATCTTGAACCTTGATGAAGTCAAGGCTGCCGACACCTTAGCCAGTGGCAACACCCGGGTAAAGCGCAGCACCCCATTGGTTCACGATTTCCTGAACTGATTATTTGTCCACAGCGATTCTTCCCCTCGCCCGCCCCCACCAGAATCGCTTCACCAACAATCACAATAAACCGTGAGGCCACTCCCGTGGACCAGACACTCCAGGTACGGCAGGCCGCCGCCGACCTCGTCGCCGCCTTCGCCAGCAACGACACCGCCCGCTACTTCGCCTGCTTCAGCGAAGACGCCACCTTCCTCTTCCACACCGTGCCGCAACCACTGCTGTCACGCCGTGCCTATGAAGACCTCTGGGCCAGCTGGCAGGCGGACGGTTTCGCCGTGCTCGGCTGCGAGTCGAGCAATGCCCAGGTGAGCCTGCAGGGCGACGTGGCGATCTTCATGCACGACGTGGCCACGCGCCTGCGCGTCGCCGGCGAGACCCTCGACCTGAACGAACGCGAGACCATCGTCTTCCGTCTGCACGGCGACCGCTGGCTGGCCTGTCATGAGCACCTGTCGGTCGTCTCGCCGGCCTGATCCCCTTTCAAGCGGCCTTGCCGCACTGCCATCGCACCCACAACAAGGCCGCCCGACGGCCGACAACATTCGCGCTGGAGCATCACCATGAGCCACTCGACCGGTATCGAGACCAATGGCGTCGAACAGATCCCCGACGATCAACGCGACGCCGCCCCGCTGGACCTGTTCCGCCTGATCTTCGGCGGTGCCAATACCTTCGCCACCGCCGTGCTGGGTAGCTTCCCGGTGCTGTTCGGGCTGTCGTTCCAGGCCGGGGTCTGGGCGATCCTGCTCGGCGTCGGCGTGGGTGCGCTGATCCTCGCGCCGATGGGCCTGTTCGGCGCGCTCAACGGCACCAACAACGCGGTATCGTCCGGCGCGCACTTCGGTGTGCATGGGCGTATCGTCGGCTCGTTCCTGTCACTGCTGACCGCCGTCGCGTTCTTCTCGCTGTCGGTATGGAGCTCCGGCGATGCCTTGGTCGGCGGCGCCAAGCGCCTGGTCGGCCTGCCGGAAACCGACCTGACCCTGGGCCTGGCCTATGGCCTGTTCGCGATACTGGTGCTGGTGGTGTGCATCTTCGGCTTCCGCTTCATGCTGTGGGTCAACAAGATTGCGGTGTGGGCCTCGAGCCTGCTGTTCCTGCTGGGCATCTTCGCTTTCGCCGGCCCCTTCGATGCGGGCTACGCCGGCAGCGTCAACCTCGGCCAGGCCGGCTTCTGGGCGGCATTCGTCGGCGCGGCGATCCTGGCCATGAGCAACCCGGTGTCGTTCGGCGCCTTCCTCGGCGACTGGTCGCGCTATATCCCGCGCCAGACGCCCAAGTCGCGCATCATGCTGGCGGTGATCCTCGCCCAGGCCGCCACGCTGATCCCGTTCCTGTTCGGCCTATGCACCGCCACCCTGGTGGCCAGCCAGGCACCGGACTACATCGCCGCCAACAACTATGTCGGCGGCCTGCTGGCGATTTCGCCGGGCTGGTTCTTCCTGCCGGTGTGCCTGATCGCGGTGATCGGCGGCATGTCCACCGGCACCACGGCGCTGTACGGCACCGGCCTGGACATGTCCAGCGTGTTCCCGCGCCTGCTCAGCCGCGCCGCCGCCACATTGCTGATCGGTGTGCTGGCCATCGGCTTCATCTTCGTCGGCCGCTTCACCTTCAACCTGGTGCAGAGCGTGTCGACCTTCGCCGTGCTGATCATCACCTGCACCAGCCCCTGGATGGTGATCATGATCCTCGGTTTGATCACCCGTCGCGGCTTCTACCATGCCGACGACCTGCAGGTGTTCACCCGCGGCCAGCAAGGCGGCCACTACTGGTTCGACCACGGCTGGAACTGGCGCGGCATGGGCGCGTGGATCCCCAGCGCGGTGGTTGGCCTGTGCTTCGTCAACCTGCCCGGGCAGTTCGTCGGCCCGCTGGGCGAGCTCGCCGGCGGCATCGACCTGAGCCTGCCGGTGACCCTCGGCATCGCCGCCGTGCTGTACCTGATCCTGCTCAACCTGTTCCCTGAACCGGCTGGCGTGTATGGCCCCCGTGGCCCGCGCTGGGTGCGTTGCAAAAGCACGCCGGTAAAGCCCGTGACCACTGCCGAAATGGCCTGACTGGAATCCGACCATGACCACTCCTCACTACATCGACGGCCGCTGGGTCGAAGGCCAGGGCAGCGACTGCATCGTTGTCCACAACCCGTCCGACGGCCAGCCGTTCGCCGAACTGATGGCCGCCAGCAGCGCCCAGGTCGACCAGGCCGTGGCCGCTGCGCGCCGTGCCCTGACGTCCTGGAAGACCGTCAGCGCCACCGAGCGTGCCAACTACCTGCGCGGCTTCGCCGAACAGCTGGGCCAGCGCCGCGACGACTTGATCGCCCTGCAGATGCGCAACAACGGCAAGCCGCGCCACGAGGCCGAGATCGACCTGGACGACGCCATCGCCACCTTCGCCTACTACGCCGACCTGGCCGAGCAGCTACCGGCGAAAAACCGTGACGTGCCCCTGGCGGCGCCGGGCTTCACCGCCCGCACCCGCCTTGAGCCGGTGGGCGTGGTCGGCCTGATCGTGCCGTGGAACTTCCCGCTGGTAACCAGCGCCTGGAAGCTCGCCCCGGCCCTCGCGGCCGGCTGCACCGTGGTGCTCAAGCCCTCCGAAATCACCCCGCTGATCGAGCAGGCCTACGGCCAGATCGCCGAGGTGCTGGGTCTGCCGGCCGGCGTGCTGAACATCGTGGGCGGCAAGGCCGAGACCGGCGCTGCGCTGAGCGGCCACAACGGCCTGGACAAGCTGTCGTTCACCGGCAGCAACGGCGTCGGCAGCCAGGTGATGCGCGCCGCCGCGGCCCAGTGCCGGCCAGTGACCCTGGAGCTGGGCGGCAAGTCGGCCATCGTGGTGTTCGACGATTGCGATGTCGACCAGGCCGTGGAGTGGATCGTCGCCGGCATCACCTGGAACGCCGGGCAGATGTGCTCGGCCACCTCGCGCCTGCTGGTGCAGGACGGCATCGCCGATGCCCTGCTGCCGCGCTTGCAGGCGGCACTGGCGGCGTTGCGCGTGGGCAACCCGCTATCTGAAGAAGTGGACATGGGACCGCTGACCAGCCAGGCGCAGTGGCTGAAGGTCGCCGGCTATTTCGCCACCGCCCGCGAAGAAGGCCTGGAGTGCCTGGCCGGCGGCACCGCGCTGGACCGCGACGGCTGGTTCGTCAGCCCGACGTTGTATGTGGATGTACCGGTAAGCAGTCGCCTGTGGGGCGAAGAAATCTTCGGCCCGGTGCTGTGCGCGCGGCGCTTCGGCAGCGAGGCCGAGGCCATCGCCCAGGCCAACGACAGCCGCTTCGGGTTGGTCGCCACCGTGTGCTCCGCCGACCTGGAACGCGCCGAGCGCGTCGCCGATGCGCTGGAGGTGGGGCATGTGTGGATCAACTCGGTGCAGGCGGTGTTCGTCGAGACCTCGTGGGGCGGGACCAAGGGCAGCGGGATCGGGCGTGAGCTCGGGCCTTGGGGGCTTTCGGGATATCAGTCGGTGAAGCATGTGACGCGGTGCTTGGGGTGATTTTTTAGGCGTCCCATTTAAGGAAATGGGGAGGCAGGCAGGTGTTCGGCGACTGCCTTGCAGCGCCTACAAGATCGAGCGCCGCCCGCGCGGCGCATCGCTGGCAAGCCAGCTCCCACATTTGTTTCGGGCCAGTCTGTTCTGTGAAGTTGTCGCTGTCCGCCTTGGTGCATGTCTTGAGACAGGTGGGACACCAGTGGCGCCCATATTGAAACCGCGTCGTACCCACAAGGCGTACAGCCGCGGCGGCGCAGGCATAACTGGCCCGAAACAAATGTGGGAGCTGGCTTGCCAGCGATGCGCCGCGCGGGCGGCGCTCGATCTCATAAGCGCTGCAAGGCTATTGGCGAACACATGGTCGCCTTTTCGCGATATCACTTAGAACACTATCGCGGGGCCAGTCACATCGGTGCGCCGATACGACTTGCCCCGCGATTGGCCTTATGCCGGTTCGTCGGCCTGGCGAACGTTCTCCTGCACCAGCACCATGCTCGCCGGCGACGACAGGGCGATGCCCTCTTCACGCAAGCGCCCGAGAATGGTGAATAGCAGGTCGCTGCGCGTGCCCGATACCTGCCTCGGCGACGCGACATAGCCGCTCACACCGATGACCATGCCACTGCTGGTCAGGTCCTTGAAGGTCACCGAGGTGGCCGGCGCGTCGAGGATCGACTCGTGCTCCTTGTACGCCGCCAGCAACACCTCACGCACTTTCGCAGGGTCGGTCTCCAGCGGCAGCGTCAGGGTGATGCCCACCACCCCAAGGGCATTGGCCATGGTCACGTTGCGCACGTTCTGCGAGATGAACTGCGAATTGGGCACGATCACCGTCGAGCGGTCGGACATTTGGATTTCCGTGGCGCGCACGTTGATCCGGCGAATATCACCCTCGACACCCGCCAGGCTCACCCAGTCACCCACCTTCACCGGACGCTCGGTAAGCAGGATCAGGCCGGAGATGAAGTTCTGCACGATCTGCTGCAGGCCGAAACCGATACCCACCGACAGCGCACTGACTACCCAGGTCAGGCTGGTCAGGTTGATGTGCAGGGTGGACATCACCAGCATGGCCAGGAACAGGAAGCCCAGGTAGCCGACCAGGGTCACCAGCGAGGCGCGCATGCCGGCGTCCATGTCGGTTTCCGGCAGCAGCCGTTCGCTCAGCCAGCGCTTGACCACGCGAATGGCGAACCAGCCACCGAGGAAGATCGCCACCGCCAGGAAGATGTCCTGGGGCACGATGTTCAGGTTGCCCAGCACCTTGCCACCGGTGCCGTCCCAGTCCGCCAGGCTCAGCAGCAGCTCGCCGGGGCTGGTGCCCGATGGCATGAATATCAGCAACGCGGCGGCAAACAGCAGCAGTGTGCGGCCGATGCCCGCCAGCACCGTGCTGGCCTGGGCCTGGTGGCGTTGCTGCAGGCCCAGCGCCGAGGCCAGCGCCAGGCCACCAGGCTGGCGCGGCGACAGCAGGGTTTCGCACAGGTCGCCGAACACGGTCACCAGCAGGTAGGCGCAGGTCACCACCACACTGACCCACAGCAGCTTGGCGGTGAGGAAGTAGGCAAGCGTCAGGTAGCCGGCGAGCAGGGTCAGCAGAACCGCCGCCACCCACACCACGATCACGAACGGGATCAGCCCGGCCAGACCCTTGGGGCGTTCCAGGTCGTGCAGGCGGTGGGCGCGGCGATAGCGCAGCAGCGCCACGACGAACAGCAGCGACACCACCAGCGCTGTCACGCCGTTGGTCGCCAGGGTCAGCGCCAGGCTGGTGCCGATCACGCTGTTGATGCGCTCCTGGGTCAGCAGCACCATCAACGCCAGGGCCAGCACCTTGGGGAACCAGCCCAAGGCGCTGGCCACCTCGTCGGCGATCGGCGGCAGGCGCCAGGACGGGCGCTGCAGCATCAGCATGGCGCGGCCCAGGCCCGAGATGAAGGCACTGAAGATCACCAACGCCAGGATATGGTTGGTCAGGCTGGCGAGGTCGGTACCCAGTTCGGCGCTGCTCTCCAGGCCCCAACGCAGCAGCGACACCGAGCCGGAGATGGTGCCCAGCGTGGCCAGGCTGACGCTCAGGGCCAGGGCGCTGCGGCGCAGGCGGCCTTCAGGCAGCCAGCGGATCATCGCATCGGCCAACAGGCGCTCCAGCAGCCGCCGTACCAGAGTCCAGACCAGCACCGCCGCCACCAGCGCGGTGATGAACAACCAGCGGTGTTCGGCGCTGAAGGCGCTGGCCATGGCATCCGATACCTCGCCGCGCAGGTCGCGCAGGCGCGCCACGTCGTCGTCGGTGGGGCGGATCAGGCTCGACCAGAACGCCGGGCTCAACGGGCTGGCGGCGCGGCTGGTGATCTGCGAGTTGAACAGGCTGCGGCGCAGGTTGACGATCTGCGTGGACAGGTCACGGGCCGACTGGGTCAACGTGGTGGCGTCCTTCTGCTCGGCGACCACCTTGTTCTTTTCGTCAGTGAGCTGCTTGCGCTGCCGCGTCAGGCTCTCGGCCTCTTCGGCCATGGGCGGGCCGAGCACGTTGAGCTGGTCGTCCAGGCGCTGCACGTCGGCGGTGCGCTGGGTGGCCAGCACATCGGCCTGGCGTTGCACCTGCAGGGCCGACTGGCGCAACTGCGCGAGCAGGTCGTCGTTGGCGTTACTGGTGACGCCCTGGCGGATCTGGTCGAGTCGTTCGCTCAACTCTTCCAGGCTGGCGTTCTCGTCCAGCACCTGCTGCTCGGCCACGGCCAGGCGCGATGCCGGCGTGGCCGGGGCAGCCCAGGCCGGGACGGCCAGGCACAACAGCAGGGCGAAAATCCCCGCATAGAATCGGTCAAGGCTGACACGCCTCATCGAATGTTCCTCTACGCAACTCGACAGGGCGTGAATTCTACTCGGTCCGCGCGCTCAGGAGAGTGCCGTCTCTCGGTCCAGCAACTGACGCTTGCGCTCGATGCCCCAGCGGTAGCCACTGAGGTCGCCGTCACGGCGCACCACCCGATGACAGGGAATGGCCACGGCGATCGCGTTGGCCGCGCAGGCCTGGGCCACCGCCCGCACGGCCTTGGGCGCGCCGATACGCTCGGCGATGTCGGTGTAGCTGACCGTGGTCCCGGGCGGCACCTCGCGCAGCGCTTGCCAGACCCGCTCCTGAAACGCCGTGCCCTGCACATCCAGGGGCAACGCCAGGCCCAGCGCCGGCGCCTCGACGAAGCCGATCACCTCGGCCACCAGCCGCTCGAAGGTGTCATCGCCGCCGATCAGCCGGGCCTTGGGGAATTTGTCCTGCAGGTCCTTGAGCAAGGGCTCGGGCTCGTCACCCAGCAGGATCGCGCAGATGCCGCGCTCGCTCTGGGCCACCAAGATCGCTCCCAGCGAGCACTGGGCCACGGCAAAATGGATGGTGGCCCCCTGGCCGCCGGCACGGTACTCCCGCGGGCGCATGCCCAGCCGCTCGGCGGCGCTCTCGTAAAACCGGCTGTTGGAGTTGTAGCCCGCGTCGTAGATGGCCTCGGTGACGCTGTCGGCAGCATCCAGGCGCTGGCGCAGACGTTGGGCGCGGAAGGCCGAAGCGTAGGCCTTGGGGGTCAGGCCGGTCTCGGCCTTGAACAGGCGATGCAGATGGAAGGGGCTGACGTTCAGCTCGCTGCCGAGCTGGTCGAGGTTGGGCGCGGTTTCACTGGCCTCGATCAGGCGACAGGCGCGGGCCACCAAGTCGGTGCGCCGGCTGCCCTGCCCGGCCTTGCAGCGCTTGCAGGCGCGGTAGCCGGCTGCCTCGGCCTGGCCGGGGTCGGCAAAGAACTCGACGTTCTCACGCTTGGCCAGGCGCGACTTGCAGGCGGGCTGGCAGTAGACGCCGGTGGTGCGCACGGCATAGACGAAATGGCCGGTCGCGGCGGTGTCGCGGGACTGCACGGCGTGCCAGCGTTCAGCGTCGGTGGTGTAGGTGGTCGGGGCGTGGTTCATGGCGCCTCTCCTTGGTTCGATGCGCTGAGCTTGGCGGGTTAGCCGAAAGTGAACACTCCGAATCTTGCGTTATCTTCAACGGGCCAATCACGGGTCAAGCCCGCCACAGGTACCAGGCCGCCACGGTACGGTACGGGCTCCACGCCCCGCCCAAAACCCGCATCTGCGCGGGCGTCGGCGCCTTGTCCAGGCCCTTCATGCTCCGATACCCCTCGCGCACGCCGAAGTCGTCCACCGGCAGGATATCCGATCGCTCCAGGCTATAGATCAGCAGCATCTCCACCGTCCAACGCCCCACTCCGCGCAACGCCACCAGACGCTCGACCAGTGCAGCATCCGACATATGCAGCGCCTCTTCCCGGCTGGGCACCACACCCTCCACACGCGCCTGGGCGATCCCGTGGACCGTGGCGATCTTGCTCGCGGATAGCCCACAGGCGCGCATCGCCTCCGGCGTCACCGCCAGCAACTGTCTGGGCGAGGGAAACGCTCCATCCGGGAACAACGCCAGCAGTCGCCCGAGGATCGCCTCGGCCGCCCGCGCATGCAACTGCTGGTAGGCGATGGCCCGCACCAGCGCTTCGTACGGCTCGCGCCCGGGGGTGGCCCGATGCAGGCAGGGCCCCACGGCGGCAATATGCCGCGCCCAGTCCGCATCCTGCCCGGCCAGCCAGGCAGAGGCATCGGCAAAGGCCTGCGGGGAAAGGTCTGCAAGAATCATCGTTGGCGTTCCCATGGGCACAATCTCTCAGCCTAATCCAACCGTTCATCGGTGAAACGCTCAATCTTGCCCATCGAATCGTTGGCATACCATTGATCCGCCCGTGGCGCCGCGCATAGAATTGAGAACTATTAACAATCACATTATCCGGGCAGGCTCTCCAGACGATGCAGATCGAAGACACGCTGAAACCGGCCGAGGTCGATCTGCTCTATCAGGCCCATCACCGCTGGCTGCGCGGCTGGCTCGGCGCCCGGGTGGGTTGCAGGGAGAACGCCGCCGACCTGGCCCAGGACACTTTCGTGCGCCTGCTCAAGGCGCGCCAGGCCTCGCCGCTCAAAGAGCCACGCGCCTACCTGAGCAGCATCGCCCGTGGCCTGATGATCGACCAGTTCCGCCGTCGCGCCCTGGAAAAAGCCTACCTGGAAAGCCTGGCCAACCTGCCGGAACAAGAGGCACCCAGCGAGGAGCAACGCCTGTTGATCCTCGACACCCTCGAGCGCCTCGACCTTGCCCTGCAACGCCTCAAGCCACGGGCCCGCCAGGCCTTCCTGCTGGCCCAGCTCGACGGCCTCATCCTGGCACAGATCGCCCAGCGCCTGGATGTTTCCCGGGCCACCGTGGAACGCGACCTGGCCAAGGCCCTGGGCGTCTGCTACCGGATGCGCTATGCCGACGCCTGACCAGATACCGACCCAGGCCCAGGTCGACCAGGCCATCGAATGGCTGGTCAAACTGCGCTACGACAGCCCCGGCCCACGCACCGAACAGCAGTTCCAGCGCTGGCTGGCCAGCCACCCGCAGCATGCCCAGGCGTGGCAGCGGGTCAGCAGCCTCGGTGACGAACTGGCCAGCCTGCCCGCCGAGTTGAGTCGGCAGACCCTCGCCGGTACCGAGCGCCGACGCATGAGCCGGCGCGACCATCTCAAGCTGCTGTCGGTATTGGCCCTGGGTGGCGCCGCTGGCTGGGCGGCGCGCGAACCGCTGGGCCTGTCGGCCTGGATGGCCGACAGCCGCACCGCCACCGGCGAGCGCCGTGAACTGCTCGGCAGCGACGGCAGCCTGATCCGCCTGAACACCGCCAGTGCCATCGACCTGCGCTACAGCGCCGACCAACGCCGCCTGACCCTGCTGCGCGGCGAAATCAGCCTAGACAGCAACGCCAACGACAACCGCCCATTCAGCATCGACACCCCGGTCGGCGCTCTGGGCACCCAGGGCGGCCAGCTGTTGTTGCGCGAAAATGCCCAGGGCCTGCTGGTGGCCGTGCGCCGGGGCGAGGTGACGTTGTTCCCCGCTTCCAGCGCCGCACATTCAGTCAAGCCTGGCGAGGTGCTGCAAGTGTTCGCCCAGGGCGAATACCAACCCGCCACCTTGCATGGCGACCCCTGGGGCTGGACCGACGGCGTGCTCAGCGTGCAGCAGATGCCCCTCGGCGAGTTCATCGACGAGCTATCGCGCTACCGCCCCGGCGTATTGCGCTGCGCGCCGGAGGTGGCCGGGCTGAAGGTTTCCGGCACCTACCAGCTGGCCGACACCGATCAGGTCCTGCTCCTGGTCGCCCGCAGCCTGCCAGTGCGCATCGACTACCGCACACGCTATTGGGTGAGCATCGGCGCCGCCTGAACAACTAATGAAAATAAATGAGGTGGAATCTCATTCTCGTCCGGCCTGAAGGAAAACAAGCCCGAACAGTGGTCTGACAACCTTCAGGAGCGCTTCATGATTCGCCCGTGTTCCCCTCGCAACGCCACCCTGCGCCATGCCATCCACGCTGCCGCCCTCGGCCTGGGCATGGCCTGCGCAGGCGTGCTGCCGCCAGTCGCCGTCGCCGCGCCCGCCAGCCAGAGCCAGCAGCGCGACTGGAACATCCCCGCCGGCCCGTTGGCCGCCGCGCTGGACCAGCTGGCGCGCCAGGGCGGGCTGAACCTGTCGTACGACGCCGGCAGCCTGCAGGGCAAGACCACTCAAGGCGTGCAGGGCCGCCATGACAGTGCGCAGGCGTTGCAGATCCTGCTGCAGGGCAGCGATGTGCAGGTCCAGCAGGAAAGCGAAAAGAGCTTCCTGCTGATACCCGCCCTGGAGGTGGGCGATGCCCTGCAACTGGGCGCCACCAGCATCTCCAGCAACCGCCTGGGCGAGACCACCGAGCACAGCGGCTCCTACACCACCGGGGCGGTCACCATCGGCAAGACGCCACAGAGCATCCGCCACACGCCGCAATCGGTGACCGTGGTCACCCGCCAGCGCATCGACGACCAGAACATCACCAACCTCACCAACCTGCTCGAGCAGACCCCAGGCGTGGTGGTCAACCTGACCGACAGTGAGCGGGTGCAGTACTACTCGCGCGGCTACCAGATCGACGCCATCCAGTACGACGGCGCCACCGTGGTGCAGAGCAGCGGCGGTGGTTCGTTCATCCAGAGCGATTCGGCGATCCTCGACCGCGCCGAGATCCTGCGCGGCGCCACCGGCATGCTGCGCGGCGCCGGCAACCCCTCCGGCACCGTCAACCTGGTGCGCAAGCGCCCCACCTATGAATTTCAGGGCGAAGGCAGCGTCACCCTCGGCACCTGGGATGCCCAGCGCTACGTCGCCGACCTTTCCGGCCCCTTGACCGAGACTGGCAACGTGCGTGGCCGGGTGATCGCGGTGCATGACGAGAAGGACCACTTCCAGCAATCGCGCCAGGAGCGCAAGGATGTGCTGTACGGGGTCATGGCCTTCGATCTCGACGACAGCACCACCCTGACCACTGGCCTCGAGTGGACCCAGCTCGACGCCACCGGCGCCTGGGGCAACCTGCCGGCCGACTACGACGGCTCGCCACTGCCGTTCGGCCGCAGCACCTACCTGGGCGCCGACTGGAACCGCTGGAACCGCAGCAACCTGCAGACCTTCGCCGAGCTCGAGCATCGTTTCGACAACGACTGGACGCTCAAGCTGATGGCCCAGCGCACCCACTTCGAGCTGGATGACAACGGCTTCAAGCAGACCTACTTCAGCCGTGCCACCGGCACCGCCAACCCGACCCGCAACCCTTACCTGATGAGCTACCAGGTAACCGAAGGCGATGGCGGCGAGAGCCTGCAGAACAACCTCAGCGCCACCCTCAACGGCCCGTTCGACCTGCTGGGCCGCAGCCACGAGCTGATGCTGGGCGTCGAGCGCATCCGCAACGACTCCTACGCCTCGGCCACCAACAATGTGCAATCGGGCGTGTTCGACATCCGCACCTGGGACCCGAAGACAAGTCTGGCCAACCCGAGCATCAACATCACCGCCCACCCGGTGCGCACCCGCACCACCCAGGAAGGCGCCTACGCCACTTGGCGCATCTCCCTGGCCGATCCGCTCACCGCGATCATCGGCGCCCGCGCCAACTGGTACGACTACGAGCAGGAAAACAACACCAAGGCCAACGGCAAGTTCAGCGTCGACAACGAGATCGTGCCCTACGCCGCGCTGATCTACGACCTCAACGACAACTTCAGCACCTACGCCAGCTACACCGAGATCTTCAACCCGCAGACCAACACCGATGCCGCCGGCTCCGTGCTCGAGCCGGTCACCGGCGAAGCCTACGAGACCGGGATCAAGGGCGAGTTCTACGAGGGCCGGCTGAACACCTCGCTGGCGTTCTTCCGCATCTACCAGGTCGGCAACGCACTGGACGACCTCAGCGGGCCGAACCCGTGCCTGCCCAACTACACCAGCGGCTATTGCAAGGTCGCCGCGGGCAAGAACCGCAGCCAGGGCTTCGAGCTGGAGATTTCCGGCGAAGTGCTGCCGGGCTGGAACGTGACCGGCGGCTACACCTACAACACCACCGAATACCTCAAGGACACCACCGGCAACAACGGCAACCCGATCCGCACCACCGACCCCAAGCGCATGCTGCGCCTGTTCACCAGCTATCGCCTGCCGGGCGAGCTGCAGGCCTGGACCGTGGGCGGCGGCGTGCAGGCGCAGAGCGCCATCTACAACCGCAGCGGCACAGCCGAAGCTTCGCAGTCGGGGTATGCGGTGTACAACGCGATGGTGAACTACCGCTTCAACGACAACTATTCGTTGCAGTTGAACGCCAACAACCTGTTCGACAAGAAGTACTACCGCCAGGTGGCGCCGACGCCGACCGGGTACTACTGGGGCGATCCGCGCAATGTGTCGGTGACCTTGCGCGGATCGTTCTGACCTGCCGTTCGATGGCTGGGGGTCAGTCCGCTACAGCCTGAAGCTTGCCTGCCCGGCGATAGGCCTGGCGGGCGAAGCACACGAACAGCCCCGCCATCAGCGCCAGCGCCATGGGCAGGCCATGGGGCGCCACGTCCATCGCCGCGCCGCTGACCAGCGGCCCGACCAGGCTGCCGACGCCCCACAGCAAGCCGACGCTGGCGTTCGCCGTGACCAGGTCCTGGCCTTTGAAGCGCTGCCCGATCAGTACCAGCGCCAAGGTATAGATGCCCCCCGCCACCGCGCCGAGCACCACCAGCAGCGGCCATAGCAGCCAGGTCATCTGCAGCAGCCAGGGCAAGGCGATGCCGATCATCATTGCCACCAACCCGCATACCAGGTGCAGCCCGGTGCGCTCGACCCGGTCGGCGAGCCAGCCCAACGGCAGCTGGAAGAGCATGTCGCCGGCGAACACCACGGTCACCATCAGCGCCGCCACGCCCACGGCGAAACCATGGCTGGTGGCGTATACCGGCAGCAGCGACAGCACCACGGCATCGAAGAACGAGAAGAACAGCACCGCCACGCACAAGGCCGGGGCGACACGGAAGAAACCGGCCAGGCCGAAGCTCTTGGCGTCTTCCTCATGCTCGACATGATCGTTGGGCACGGTGAACAGGATGCACAGCAAGGCCAGGCCATAGCAGAAGGTGACCACGCCGGTCAGCCATGGGCTGTTGGCGCCCAGCAATGCGAGCAGCGCCGGGCCGAGTACCTGGAAGCCGGTGAAGCTGGTGGCATACAGCGCCATGATCTTGCCGCGGTTGTGCTCCGGGCACAGTTCGTTGACCCACGACTCGCCGAGGATGATCGCGATGCCCATGCCGATGCCCAGCCCAAGGCGCAGCAGCGCCAGCCACAGCATCGAGTCGAAGGCCCACTCAAGCAAGGCGATGCTCAAGGTGCATAGGCTGAAGCTCAGCAAGTAGATGACGCGCCGGGTCAGGTGCCGGCAGCAGGCGTCGACCATGAACGCCGAGAGCATCATGCCGGCCGCCGGGATCGCCGAGATGATGCCGATCTCCAGCGTCCCCGCCCCCGCCTCGTGCAGGCGCAACGACACCAGCGGCAGGCTCGCCCCGAGGCTGAAACCGACCACCGACACGGCGAACAACAGGCCCGCCAGCAAACGCATGTTCATGTACCACTCCTTGCAAGCCGGCGCGCAGGGGCTCTGGCCCTGGCCGACTGGAAAATCCGCTGAAAGATGTTCGAACGCAGACGCCCACCGTCACGCCGGGAAGGCGCGCTACGCAGGGGCGCGGATCAGTTCAGGGCAAGGTGTGGCGAGAAGGTGAAGGCGAACAAGACGCTGCGTCGACGCTTGAGCACCGTGTCACTCGGCCACGCGCGGCGCGCTGTCGGGGCGACAGGCTGGCGGTGTGGGCGAAGACTACGGGTACGGCGCATTGCATCGGCTACGCAGGAGTTGAGGAGGCGGCACTCTAGGCCAGGGAGCGCTGAGGCGTCAATCTGATCATCACCGCAGCGGCTCATAAGCCCATGGTCAAGCAGCGAAGCTGCCAGTTTGAAACCCATCATTACGCAAGATCGAAACAGTCACCTGATATTTGTGACAGTTGCCAAATCACTCCAGACAGCACAATGTCAAGCCCTTATAAACCCTTTCAGGCCGCCGCCATGCCAAACAACTCTGAACAAACAACTCTACTGGGAACCGATGTGCAAGGCACACCCCTTTTACTACAGAAACCACAGGGTATCCAACAACTAAGTTTTTGCGCATTTGGATATGATCAAGCCAGCAATCGAATGCTATCCCTGTTGGGATTCAATGGCGAGGCTCGTGCCCCATCAGGCTACTACTTACTCGGCGATGGCTATCGGGCATACTACTCCACAATTATGCGGTTCGGCTCTCCCGACAGTGTCAGCCCTTTTGACGATGGTGGAATCAACAGCTATGCCTACTGCTTAGGAGACCCCATAAACTTACTTGATTCCTCAGGCCACTCACCAGAGAAACCCTCTAAAGGAATACTTAGGCCAACACCTAAAAACTACGACTTCAGTATAGGGAAGACTACCAAAATATCATTCAATGATGCTGTTGCGAGCAAAACCATAGCCGAGCACAGCACGCTATATTACTACCCAGGCTGGGAAAATTATGTAGGCATCACAAAAAAAGACAAGCAACTCATCCAAAAACTGGACAACCGGGAAGCAAAGCTAAAAAACCGCGAAAGCAAACTAGAACTTCTTAAAATAGCGGCAAAATCCAACACGCCCAAAGATAATGCAAACTACTCCAATTACTTAATAAAAAAGATCTCACCTTTAAAAGAAAAAATTACAGCAACTATCACACGCCTTGACGCATTACAAGACAGCCAGCCCCGAGACACCTTGAGCAACATCAGAAGTGAAATCTGAAAAACATTAGGCCTCTCCACAGAGAGGCCTATCTGAGTCCAAACCCGTCATTACTTGCCAGTAGACGGCAAAAACACCGCCAACAACCCAAACAACGGCAGGAACGAGCAAACCCCATACACATACTCGATCCCACGCAGGTCAGCCACATACCCCAGCAGCGCCGCGCCGATCCCGCCAAACCCGAACATCAGCCCGAAGAAGATCCCGGCGATCATCCCCACATTGCCCGGCACCAGCTCCTGGGCATACACCACGATGGCCGAGAACGCCGAAGCCAGGACGAAGCCGATCACCACGCTGAGCACGGTGGTCCAGAACAGGTCGGCATAGGGCAGCGCCAGGGTGAACGGTGCCACGCCGAGGATCGAGAACCAGATCACCGCCTTGCGCCCGATGCGGTCACCGATGGGCCCGCCAAAGAAGGTGCCCGCCGCCACCGCGCCGAGGAACAGGAACAGGTGCAGCTGTGAACTGGCCACCGACAGCTGGAACTTCTCGATCAGGTAGAAGGTGAAGTAGCTGGTGAAGCTGGCCATGTAGAAGTACTTGGAAAACACCAGCAGGCCCAGCACCACCAAGGCCATGATCACCCGCTGGCGCGAGATGCCATGGGTGGCCTGCACTGCCTTGCGTGCCTTGGCCTGGTTCAGGTGTTCCTTGTACCAGCGGCGCAGCATCAGGGTCACGGCAAAGAAGAACAGCCCGGCCACACCGAACCAGGCCACGTGGGTCTGGCCGAAGGGAATGACGATTGCCGCCGCCAACAACGGGCCAAGGGCGGAGCCGGCGTTACCGCCGACCTGGAAGCTCGACTGGGCCAGGCCGAAGCGCCCGCCCGAAGCCAGCCGGGCAATGCGCGAGGTCTCCGGGTGGAAGGTCGAGGAGCCGATGCCCACCAGTGCCGAGGCCAGCAGGATCATCGGGAAGCTGCCGACGAAGGCCAGCATCACGATGCCCACCAGGGTACACAGGGTGCCCAGCGGCAACAGGTTCGGCATGGGCCGCTTGTCGGTGAAGAACCCCACCCAAGGCTGCAACAACGAAGCGGTGATCTGGAAGGTCAGGGTGATCAGGCCGATCTGGGCGAAGCTCAGGTCGTAGTTGGCCTTGAGCATCGGGTAGATCGCCGGCAGCACCGCCTGGATCAAGTCGTTGATCAAGTGCGCCAGAGCGCAGAAACCAATGATGCTCATCACCAGCGGCGTCGCCGTGCTTGCCGGGCTGCTGGCGCTGGAAGTCGGGGTGCTGCTGATGGCCATGACTGGTATCCGTCCGCGGGTTGGGATCCGATTATCGTGAAACAAATAGATACGAAGCTACCTTTTTATTTCCCAGTGGAGCACCCGACGCAACGTACTTGTAAATGGTTCTCAATATATTTAGCATCCCAGACCATCTTCCTCCTTGAACGCTGGGCGAAACCGCCCGCCCTTGCGAGTAGCCCGCCCCATGAGCCCGATGCCCGCCCTGCAACCTCAGCCCGACCCTGAGCAGGAAGCCCTGGACTGGTTCTCCCGCCTGCGCCAGCCCGGTTGCGACGAAGCGTTGCGCCAGGCGTTCGCCAACTGGTGCCAGGACCCGCTCAACGCCAGGGCCTATGCTCAGCTCGAAGCTTACTGGCAGCAGTTGCAGGTCCCGGCGGCCCGACCACGACCACGGGTCGCCAAGGTGCGGCACAGCCGTGCCGGGCTGTGCCTGGCGCTGCTGTTCCTTGTACTGGTGGCAGCACTGGCCTGGATCTACTGGCCGCTGATGCAACGGCTGGGCAGCGAACTGCACACCGACAGCGGCGAACGCCGTAGCGTGCGCCTGGCCGACGGCTCGACCCTGCACCTGGACAGCGCCAGCGCGATGAATGTCGACCTGCGTGGCCGCACCCGCCAACTGCATCTGGTGCAGGGCCAGATCTACCTGGAGGTGATGCTCGATGGCCGGGCCATGGAGGTGCAGGTCGATGACACCCGGATCCAAGTGTTCGGCACCCGCCTGCAGATCGCCCGCCATGCCGACCATGACGAACTGGTGGTGCTCAACGGCAAGGCCGCAGTCCTGCAGGGTGGCGACCAGCGCCTGGTGAATGCCGGCGAACGGGTGACGTTCAGTGAATCGCGCATTAATTCCGTCGAGAAGATCGACACCAAACTGGTCGACGCCTGGCGCAACGGTCAGTTGAAGGCCCGGAATTTGCCGTTGGGCGAAGTATTGGAGCGCCTGGCCGACTATCGTGGCCAGCGTGTCTGGATGATGAACGAACAAGCGACCTATCAGCGGGTCAGCGGCGATTTCGACCTCGACCACCCGGCGCAGAGCCTCGAGCGCCTGGCCGCCGATCAGCAATTGCGCCTGCACGACCTGCTCGGCCACTGGCTGATCGTGCGCTGAGGCGCCCTTCCCGGCTAAGCTTTTGAAAGGTTGGAAAATTTTTTTGAAAACGTTGTTGACAGGATCGCGATTCGAGCTAATAATGCGCGCCAAGTTGGCTACATAGCTCAGTTGGTTAGAGCATAGCATTCATAATGCTGGGGTCCGGGGTTCAAGTCCCTGTGTAGCCACCACCTTCTAAAAGGGCTTATCGAAAGATAAGCCCTTTTTCTTTGCCCGCGAAAACGTTACTTCACTCCCGCCACCACCACGGCCAGCCCCAGGCCGATCAAAGCCACCCCGATTACCCGGTCAACCGTGCGCTGGCGCTCGATCATCGCCGCACGCAATCGCGCACTGGAAAAGAACACCGCCACCAGGCTGAACCACACCCAATGGGCAAACGACATGAACGCGCCATAGGCGAAGTCCAGCGCCAGCGGGCTGCCCGGCCGCACTACCTGGGTATAGGCGCTGACCACGAACAGCATGGTCTTGGGATTCAGCGCATTGGTCAGAAAGCCCGTGCGCAACGCGCTCGCCACGCTGGACGCGCTAGGCGCCAGATCGTCGAGACGGATGCGCGTGGTGTTGGTCAGCGACTTGTAGCCCAGGTACACCAAGTAGCCCGCCCCTACCACCTTCATGGCCAGGAACAGGGTGGGGCTCTGGCTGATGATCACGGCAATGCCGAGCACGGTGTACAGCACATGCACTTGCACGCCCAGGGCGATGCCTGCCGCGGCAGCAAGGCCAGCTTTGCGGCCTTGCGCATAACTGCTGCGGGTGACCATGGCGAAGTCGGCACCAGGACTGATGACGGCCAGGATAGTGAAAAGGGCAACGGCGATGAGTTCGTTCACAAACAGCGATCCTCGATGAAAATTCACGGAAGATCGAATTATCCTGGTGCCAGCTACAGCTAAAAATCGATTTATCGTCAGCCTTATCTGCTATTTTTACTCACACATCTTTATCGAGCGACGGGGCCAGAACAGGCCAGAACATGAAACTGCCTCCCCTCACCGCCTTTCGCTACTTCGACATCGCCGCCCGCACTGAAAGCTTCGTACGCGCCGCCGAGCATCTGCATGTCACCCACGGCGCCGTCAGCCGCCAGGTGCGCCTGCTCGAGGAAAGCCTCGGCGTGGCACTGTTCGAACGGCGCAACCGGGCAATCTTTCTCACCCCCGCCGGTCGCGAGCTGCACAGCACCACCCAGTCGATCTTCGAGCAATTGGAGGGCGCCGTGCAGCGCCTGCAACAGCAGCCTGAAGACAACGTACTGGTGGTCTCCTGCGAGCCGACCATCGCCATGCGCTGGCTGATCCCGCGCCTGCCGCGCTTTCACGCCGCACACCCCGACCTGCAGCTGCACCTGGTGGCGGCCGGCGGGCCGGTGGACTTCGCCCGTGGCCGCATCGACCTGGCACTGCGCCGCGATGACTTCCATTGGGATCGCCAGCTGCACAGCCTGAAGATCTGCGATGAGTGGATCGGCCCGGTCGCAAGGCCAGACCTCAAGGGCCAACGCCTGCTGCACAGCGCCACCCGCCCCGATGCCTGGGCCACCTGGCTACGCCTGAGCGGCCAAGGCATCCGGCACACGGCGCGCAGCGACTTCGAGCACTTCTACTTGTCGATCCAGGCCGCCAGCGCGGGCATGGGGCTGGCCATCGCCTCGGCGCTGATGGTTCGCGACGAACTGGACAATGGCCAGCTACAGGCGCCGTACAGCTTCCTGCGCGATGGCTCCGGCTACCACCTGCTCAGCCCGCAGCCGCTGGACGACGGCAGCAAGCGCCAGCGCTTCGCGCAGTGGGTCGGCGACGAGTGCCGGGCCTGCCTGGCTCACCTGGGCTTGCTGCAGAACGACGACCCGGCCCCGCCGTCACCGCCCCAGGTGCGATAACCGGCCGTGTCGATATGGATACGCCCCGAGGGGTAACGGCCAAGCCCCATGTTCCAGGCCTGGCCGTGCTGCTGCCAGAAGCGGCACAGCGGGTTCGGGTCGGCCCAGGGTGGCAGCAGCAGGTCGACGGCGAAGGCGCGCATGTGCGCACTGCTCGGCGCACCGCCGGCACAGGCATTGAGACGGGGATCACGGTAGGCCGACACCACTTCGAACTGACGCAGGATGCCCTGCTGGTCGAGGGTCTTGATCAATGCCAGGGTCGAACGCACCGCCGGCCAGTGGCTCGCCGGCGGCACCGCAAAGGGTGAAGCCTTGCACAGGCGCCAATCCGAGGCCGAACGCAGCAACTGATGGATCGGCACCACGCCATACAGCCGGGCGTCCACCAGCATTTCACGAAACCTGCGGTTCTCGTGATCCCCGGCCCACTGGGCGAACATCCACACATCGCGTTCATCGGCCTGCACCGCACCCAGCCCGATCAGCGCGCTAGCCAATAGCCATATCCTGGCGCTTTTCATTCCCCCACCTCTTCATCCACCATGGGCGGTCCGCCGTCCTGGCGGCCACTGACAAGGAGTTAAGCATGCACAAGATTGCTGTATCGGGCCTGGCCGCCCTCGCCTTCAGCGGCCTGGCCATGGCCGACGCGCAGATCGACCTGGGCGATGCCCAGCGGGTCACCCGGCTGTTCGCCTACCCCAACAACTGCAACGTGATCTGCTACCGCGACTGGACACTCGAACAGACCGTCGAGCACTACCTCACCCAGAGCGTGCAGCGCGACGGCTATGCCAATGCCAAGGTCACGGTACACCGCGACAACGACAAGCTGCACGCCAGCATCAGCGACGTACCGGCGAGCTACGCCGAACCCTTGCGCAAGCTGCTCGACAGCGGCGAGCTGGCCTACCAGGGCGCCACCCGCCTCAACCAGAAAGGCGGCTGGGACTACAGCTGGTACCTGTTCCTGCCCCTGGGCATGGCCCTGGAGAACCGCCGCAGCATCGAGCTGCTGCACTTCCCGCCGGACTACTCGCTGACCCGCTACCAGGACTACCTGAAGTCCAACACCACCGACCGTTGGGCGCAGCTTCTGACCTTCAATGGTGTCGAGGCGACCCAGACCCCGGCCTACCAGACCATCGTCGACATCGCCCCGATCGCCGCGCCGGCCAGCGCCGGCAAGGACCTGGAAGGGGTCTACAGCTACTTCAACGACTACCAGGTGCGCATGGTCAAGGAAGTGGCCCTGACCCACGACGGCAAAGGCGCCTTGCCGATGGTCGCGTTCGGCGCGCCGGTACGGGCCTGGATCCAGCAGCAGTATGGGCCGAAGGTCAACGTGCTCGGCCTGGTGAGCATCAGCCCCGAGCCCAACAGCGCCAAGGTGCCCGTGCTCGGCGCCAACCACCCGAGCGCGATCTGGTACGCCGCCGACCCGAAAAGCTACGACGGCGACCAGGACAAGGCCGACGCCGCGGGCCTGAAGATGATGGGCCAGGACCTCTCCGCCGCCTGCTGGCAGGCCGGCATCGGGCGCAACCCGCAGGCTGATGCCAAGCTCACCCTGGAAGCCTGCACCAGCAAGTGGCAGGTAACCCAGAAGAAGCAGACCTGCGAACTGTTCTACCGCACCATCCGCGAGATGACCCCGGAGCAGGCGGCAGCCAAGTGCAATACCGGAACGGTGACGCGCAGCTTGCGCGACCTGCGTAAACCGGTCGAAGTGCAGCACCCAGAGATCTGAGTTACTTGCACAAGGGGCCGCGATGCGGCCCTATCGCCGGCAAGCCGGCTCCCACCCCGACCGCGCCGCCTTCACGCTGTGGGAGCTGGCTTGCCAGCGATGGGCGCGTAGCGGCCCCAACACAAGACAGCGTGCGAAATCAGTCTTCCAGCAACGTACAGGCCATCACCAGCGCATCTTCCCGCCCGCCCGCCATCGGGTAGTAGTCACGGCGCCGGCCGACTTCATTGAAGCCATAGCGCTCGTACAGGCGATACGCCGACTGGTTGCTGGCACGCACTTCCAGGAAACACTCCCGGCCATTGAGCTGGTAGGCCCGGGCCATCAAGTGCTCAAGCAGGCGCAGGCCGAGGCCACAGCCCTGGTTCTCCGGCTTTACGGTGATGTTGAGCAGGTGCGCCTCATCGATGATCACGTTGATCACGCCATGGCCGACCTGCTGCTGGCCGTCGAACATCAGCCACACTTCGTAGGACTTCAGCGCATCCTGGAAGATGCCGCGGGTCCAGGGATGGCTGAAGGCGGCATATTCGATCTTCAGCAGGGTATCCAGATCCGCCTCGGTCGCCGGGCGGAAACTGATCGAGTCACTCATTCAACGCGTTTCCAGCGCGCCATCAGCTGGCGCATGGCTTTCCAGACGTCCGCCTTGCGCTGCGGCTCGTCCATCAACAGTTCAAGGCCGGGCAAGGCCCAGGCATCGCCGAGCAGGTCGACCTTGAGTTCTTGGTAGTAGGCTTCGGCGTCGGCCTGGCCGGCAAAGCGAATGGCCGGCAGGCCGATCAGCCATAGGCAGGCGCACGGCGCCTCTTCCAGGCGCGCGGCGATAAAGCCCTGGACGAAGTCCCGGGCGGCATCCGGCCCCTGGTCCATGTTGCCGCGCATCAGTAGCGGCCAACGCACCGGCTCGCCAATGATCTGCGGGGCGTCCGGCAGGCCGGCGGCGCGCAGCATGTCCTTGAGCAGCAGGTAGGACGGGTCGCGGCTCTGGAACGGCTGGCCGGTGGCCAGTTCCACCAGCAGCAGACAGTCGCCGGCACGCAGCAACTGCAGGGCGAAGCGTGGTGGTGGCACAGGCGCCGGGCGCGGCGCGGGAGGCTCTGCCTCGACCTCGACCGGCTTGGCGGCGACTTTCGGCGCGCTGCCCGGGCGCGGGATCTCGATCTTCGGCCGCTCGGCACGCGCCTGAGGGGCTGCCGGGGTGGCGCTCGGCGCAGCTGCAGGAGCGGCCGGACGCACCTCGAAGTCGACCTCGTCGACCGGGGCCACCGGCAACAGCAGCTCTGGCCGCGACGGCGCGGCGAACGGCAGTTCGGCGCGCGGCAGCCAATGCACCACTTGCATGGCGGACAGGTAGGCGCGGCGGCGGGACTCGATCAGCAAGGCGCGGGTATCCGGTGGGCGAAATCAGGCGGGCATTCTAACGCCGTTGGGGAGATCGTGCTGCAACAGGCTGGCGGAATTTATCGCCTGTACCGACCTCATCGCTGGCAAGCCAGCTCCCACGAAAGCAGCGCGGACCTTGTGGGAGCTGGCTTGCCAGCGATAGGGCCAGTGAAAACCCCACAAAACCTCAGGCAATCCCCCATTACAGACCAAGGGGTGAAATCCTCCCCCCCGGATGCAGTACAATCGCCGCTTTTATTTGGCAACGAGTCGACCCGCCAATGATCGAACCCAAGCGCGTCCTGCGCGCCCTAGCCGAACACTGGGCCTTGATCGAGCCGCTGTGCGAGCGCTTCGACCAGGGCACCCTGAGCCTGGTCGAGCTGCGCCAGCAGCTGGCCCGCCAGCAGGTGGAAAGCACCCCGCAGGACATCACTCAGCTGCTCGATGTGTGGATCCGCCTGGACATCCTGGTCCCGGTGGCCAAGAGCCCGAACCGTTTCGAGCTCAACGCGCAGATCCACGACTTCCTCGCCTACCTGCGCCGCGAGCACCGGCTGGGCCTGTGCCTGGAGATCGAGGCCTACCTGCGCCACCTGGAGCGCCTGGCCGGGCATATCCAGGACGCCTTCGACAACCGCGACAGCGACGACCTGGCGCGCCAGCTGCGCCTGCTCGACATGCGCGTGCGCGATGTACTGAAGAAGCTCGACAACGACGAGCAGGCGCTGGTGGCCGTAGCCGAGCGGGCCAAGACCAGCAACCGCCAGATCCCCCTGCGCCAGCGCTACGCCGAAGTACTGGCGACTTGGGACGAGTACGTCGAGCCGATGATCCAGCTGGTCAACGCCGACGGCGCCTTCGAGCAGGGCGTGCGCAAGGTCGAGACCGTGCTGCTGCGCCTGCTGGGCGAGCAGGCGCGCCTGGGCCACCTGGTCGACGACGACATGCTGCTGCGCACCCACGCGCGCATCCTCGAGATGCAGACCAGCGCCCAGCTGACCTTGCGCCACGCCCGCGAGCTGCTGCTGCCGCTGCGTGAAGAAGCGCGCCGGCACAACGCCGTGACCCGCGGCGCCGCGCTGGCCCTGTCGGTGATCCGCAAGAAGGGCATCGACGCCGTGCCGCAGGCGGCCATGCCGATGTTCACCCGCCCGCAGAGCACCTTCCTCGGCAGCGCCAGCCAGGTCGAGGCCTACGTCTACGCCTTGGCCCGCTTCGAGCCCAAGCCCGCGCGCTTCCCCAAGGCGCACAAGACGCAAAAGGGCCCGCTGCCCCGCGCCCCGCGCACGGTCAAGGAAATGCTCGAGCGCTGCGAAGACGCCCTGCCGTTGCCGGACCTGATGGTCTGGCTGCTGGAGCAGGAGCCTGAAGGCGCCACCGACGAACTGCTGTACTGGTTCTCGCGCCTGTCGCGCGAGAAGCGCTTCAGCCGCGAACGCCTCGATCGCCAGCAATACCTCACCCGCGAACACCTGGTCAGCCTGCGCTCCTTCGCCCTGACCTCCAGCCGCGACAAGCCGGCGACCACGACCGAATCCACCGCGAGCCCCACCCATGCATCTTGATCTTTCCGAACTGTCCCAGCTCGCGCCGATCTTCCGCGAGCTGTTCAAGGGCTTCCACGTCAGCCGCCGCGACCCGGAGCTGTACGCCCAGCTGTCGAACTTCCAGGACCAGTACCGCACCCTGTTCAAGGCCCTGGGCTTCGAGCTGGTGTGCGATACCCGCGGCTTCTACTACTTCGTCCCCGAGCAAGCCGCCGCGCAGGTCAACAAGACCGCCCAGCGCCTGTCGCTGTTCACCTTCATCCTGGTCGAGCACCTCGCCGACCAGGGGCGCGACCCGATGGCCGTGCTCGACGGTGGCAGCATCGGCCGTGACGAACTGCCGTCACTGCTGGACAAGTACCGCGACCTGTTCCTGCAGGCCGAAGTGCAGACCGTCGACGAGCTCGAAGAAAAGATCATGCGCCGCATGAGCCAGCTCGGCTTTGCCCATGAGGAAGGCGGCATCTACCGCTTCCTGCCGCCGATGCACCGCTTCCTCGATGTCTGCCTGTCGGTCCAGCAGGACCGCGACCTGGCCGCCACCCTGCACAGCGACCTGCCGCTGCCGGTACCCGTGCTGGTGGTGGAAGAGACGCCCGAAGAACTCAACCGCACCGACGACCCGCTCGACCTCACCCCGTTCGATGGCGAGGAAAGCGAAGAGGATGCCCTGGCCCGGGCGATCCGCGAAGAGCAACAGGAGATTGACGCATGAGCCAGGAACGCTACGGCATCCGCCGCTTCGCACTGCTCAACACCGCCGGCTACAGCCTCGGCCTGTTCCCCCTGGAACACCCGCTGTCGGTCTACGGCGCCAACAACCTGGGTAAATCGGCGTCGATCAACGCCCTGCAGTTCCCGATCCTGGCGCGCATGTCCGACATGAGCTTCGGCAAGTACAGCCTGGAGCAGTCGCGGCGCTTCTACTTCGCCAGCGACACCAGCTACATCCTCACCGAACTGAACCTGCCCCACGGCCCGCACGTGATCGGCGTGGTCGGCCGCGGGCCGGGTGGCGGCTTCGGCCACCAGTTCTTCGCCTACCAGGGCGAGCTGGACCTGGCCCACTACCAGAAAGACGACACCTGCCTGCGCCAGAAAGAGCTGTTCACCAACCTCGAGCGCCATGGCCTCAAGGCCTACGAGCTCAAGCCGGACGAACTGCGCCGGCTGCTGGTCGGCGGCCACACCTCGGTGCCGCTGGACCTGACCCTGATCCCGCTGCGCTCGACCAGCGAGCAGAGCCTGAAGACCTTCCGCGCGCTGTTCATCAACCTGCTGCACATGCGCGAAATCACCGCCGCCAAGCTCAAGCAGCTGTTCCTCGACGCCTTCGAACACAGCCTGCGTTCAGGTAGCGTCGACTACATCGCCGCCTGCGAAGAGGCCTTCCGCGACGTGCGCCGCATGGAGGGCGACTACAACGCCCTGGTGGCTGCCGGCCCGCTGGTCGAGGCCCTGGCCGGCGGCGTGGCCCAGCGCGACATCCTGCGCGGCAAGCTGCACCGCATCTCGCCACTGCTCGATAACCTGCTGGGCACCTGGCAGGAATACGCCATGGCGCGCAAGGAAGAGCTGGTAATCCAATCCGAGCACTACCGTGGCGAGCAGGACCGCCTGCAGAACGACCAGCGCGGCGGTACCCAGGAGCTGATGCGTCTGGAGCGCGAGATCACCGGTATCCAGCGCTGGCTGGGTGAGCTGTCGGTGCTCAAGCACCGCTTCGCCCTGGTCACCGACGTCAAGACCCTGGAACAGCAACTGCTGGCCGCCAAGGACGCCCACGACGAACTGGCCGGCGCCCTGGCCCAGTCGCGGCAGTTCTCCGCCGAAGACCTCGACGAGCGCGTGCGCGACCTTGAGAAGCGTGTGAAGGCGGTCAAGCAGCAGCTCGACCACGCCGACAACAACAGCTACGCCCGCCTGCGCGAGGAGTTCTCGCAGCAGGACGTGGACCGCCTGATGCGCCTGTTCAACGGCGCGCTGTTCAGCCTGCCGATGGGTGAGCGCGGCATCGAGCTGGACGACAGCGACGTCTGGGTGAAAACCCTGGAAGGCGTGCTCGACCGCTTCAAGGGCGAGCGCTTCGAAGTGCCGGGCCTGTCCATCGACATCTCGCACATCGACCCACCCGCGCTGCAGGCACTGGCCGACCGCGCCGCCCTGCGCGACCAGAAAGAGCGCCTGGAGAAGGAGCTCAAGCAGCTCAAGACCCAGCAGGCCGTGGCCCTCGACCGCGCCGCGAGCAAGGCGCAGACCGAGGCGCTGTACCAGCAGGTGCTGGATGCGCAGAAGGCCCTGGAAGACTTCCGCCGCACCGAGACCCTGGCCGCCGAAGAGCCGGAAAAAATGGAGCAACTGGGCCAGCTGGAAGCCGCCCAGGACGAGCTCAAGCGCTCCAGCGACGCCTTCACCGAGCGCGTCCAGCAGCTGTCGGCCAAGCTGCAACTGGTGGGCCGGCAGATCGCCGACCTCGAAGCCAAGCAGCGCACCCTGGAAGACGCCCTGCGCCGTCGCCAGCTGCTGCCGGCCGACCTGCCGTTCGGCACGCCGTTCATGGAAGCCATCGACGACTCCATGGACAACCTGCTGCCGCTGCTCAACGACTACCAGGACAGCTGGCAGGCCCTGCAGCGCGTGGACAACCAGATCGAGGCGCTGTACGCCCAGGTGCGCCTGAAGGGCGTGGCCAAGTTCGACAGCGAAGACGACATGGAGCGCCGCCTGCAGCTGCTGATCAACGCCTACTCGCACCGCACCGAGGAAGCGCTGACCCTGGCCAAGGCCCGCCGCGCAGCAGTCACCGACATCGCCCGGACCCTGCGCAACATCCGCAGCGACTACGACAGCCTCGAGCACCAGCTGGCGCTGTTCAACCGCGAGATCAACAAGCGCCAGGTGTCGAACCTGGAGAGCTTCCGCGTGGTGCTGGCACCGAACAAGGAAGCGCTCAAGCACATCGACCAGATCATCCACAGCGCCGGCCAGTACGAGGAAGGCGAGACCCTGTCGGTATTCGACCTGACCCAGAGCGCCGAGCAGGATCACAAGAACGAAGAGGCCAAGGAGTACCTGGCGCGGCTGGTGGCGGCCAACCACAACCAGCTGGGCCTGAAGGACCTGTTCGAACTGGCCTTCGAGATCACCAAGATCAACAGCCAGCCGGTGATCCACGCCGACATCGATGGCGCCGCGTCCAACGGCACCACCATGACCATCAAGGCGCTGACCAACATGTATTTGTTGCTGCACCTGATGGACCGCGACCTGGCCGGGCGCATTCGCCTGCCGTACTACCTCGACGAGGCGGCGGACATCGACGAACGCAACCAGGCGGCGTTGCTGGAAACCAGCCAGCAGCTGGGCTTCGTGCCGATCCTGGCGAGCGTGAAGCCGCAGGTGTCGGCGCGGGTGGCAATCGACCTGGAAGGTGGCAGCGGGCCGAACGGCATCTACATCGACGAGGCGGACTGGAAGTACATCAGCCGTCGCGACGAGGTGAAGGCGATCGTGCGTGAGGATGAGGCCGAAGAGTTGGCCTGATCAGGTGTATGGGGCCGCTTTGCGGCCCTTTCGCCGGCAAGCCGGCTCCCACAGGAATTGTGGCTGGCATGGACTCTGTGGGAGCTGGCTTGCCAGCGAAAGGAGGCCGAAGGCCTCCCTAGATTCAGCCAGTTATTGCTGTGCCCACGGCACAATCGGAATCGCCGTCACCGCATTCTGCGGGCTACCTTCGATCACGCGGTCGCTGTACACCAGGTACACCAACGTGTTGCGCTTCTTGTCGAGAAAACGCACCACCTGCATGGTCTTGAACACCAGCGAGGTGCGTTCCTTGAACACCTCCTCGCCATCCTTGAGTTCACCCTTGAACTGGATCGGCCCAACCTGACGGCAGGCAATCGACGCCTCGGCACGGTCCTCGGCCAGACCCAACCCACCTTTCAGGCCACCGGTCTTGGCTCGCGACAGGTAACAAGTCACGCCATCGACCTTCGGGTCGTCGAACGCCTCGACGACGATGCGATCATTCGGCCCGACGAACTTGAACACGGTGGAAACCTGGCCGATTTCCTCGGCCCCGGCCAGCATCGGCAGTGCCAGCGCGGCGGCGGCAATCAATCCTTTAAGCACTTGCATCTCCTTCAGACCAACACCAGGTTGTCACGGTGCACCAGCTCAGGCTCGGCGCTGTAGCCCAGCAGGCTCTCGATGGCATCGGACGGCTGGCCGATGATCTTCTGCGCCTCCAGGGCGCTGTAGTTGGCCAGGCCACGGGCCACTTCCAGGCCGTCGGGGCCGACGCAGACCACCATCTCGCCACGGCGGAAGCTGCCTTGCACGGTCTTCACGCCGACCGGCAGCAGGCTCTTGTTCGATTCGCGCAGGGCCTTCACGGCACCGTTGTCGAGCACCAGGGTGCCGCGGGTCTGCAGGTGGCCGGCCAGCCACTGCTTGCGCGCGGCGAGCATGCCGCGCTCGGGCGACAGCAGGGTGCCCAGGCGCTCACCGGCCTTGAGGCGGTCGAGCACGCGCTCGATACGGCCACCAATGATGATGGTGTGCGCGCCGGAACGGGCGGCCAGGCGCGCGGCGCGCAGCTTGGTCTGCATGCCACCGCGGCCCAACGCGCCGCCGGTGCCGCCGGCCACGGCGTCCAGCGCCGGGTCATCGGCGCGGGCTTCGTAGATCAGCTGGGCCTCGGGGTTGTTGCGCGGGTCGGCGTCGAACATGCCGTCGCGGTCGGTGAGGATCACCAGCAGGTCGGCTTCCACCAGGTTGGCCACCAGCGCCGCCAGGGTGTCGTTGTCACCAAAGCGGATCTCGTCGGTGACCACGGTGTCGTTCTCGTTGATCACCGGCACCACGCCCAGGTCGACCAGGGTGCGCAGGGTGCTGCGGGCGTTGAGGTAACGCTTGCGGTCGGAGAGGTCGTCGTGGGTCAGGAGGATCTGCGCGGTGTGCTTGCCGTGCTCGCCGAAGCTCGACTCCCAGGCCTGCACCAGGCGCATCTGGCCGAGCGAGGCGGCGGCCTGCAGCTCGTTCATCGCGCTCGGTCGCGTGGTCCAGCCCAGCTGGCTCATGCCCGCCGCCACGGCCCCGGAGGAGACCAGCACCAGTTCCACGCCCGCTTCACGCAGAGCCACCATCTGCTCGACCCACACCGCCATCGCGCCCCGGTCGAGGCCCTTGCCGTCGGCGGTCAGCAGCGCGCTGCCGATCTTCACGACCCAGCGCTTGGCGCCAGTCACCTTGCTTCGCATCTTCTCTTCCAACCTATGTCGAATCTGTAGATACCGTGGATACAAAAACGCCGCTCCAGAGAGCGGCGTTTAGTGTACTGCAACCGGTCAGTCGCGCACGTAAATGATTTCCGGGCCGTCTTCGTCGTCCTCGAAATCATCCCAGTCGTCATCGTCGCCGATGTCATGCACGCTCTTGACGCCGGTGCGACGCAGGGTGCGGGCGTCGTCCAGGGCCTGCAGCTGGGCACGGGCTTCGTCTTCGATGCGCTGGTCGAGCTCGGCCAGTTCTTCGGCGTAGGCCGGGTCGTTGGCCAGGCGGTCGGCGCGGTCTTCCAGATAACGCATCAGGTCATGGCTGAGCTTCTCGGTGCCCTGCTTGGCGATAGCCGAGATCACGTACACCGGGCCGTCCCAGTTCAGGCGCTCGACCACTTCCTTGACGCGCTCATCCTTCTCGTCGTCCATGATCATGTCGGCCTTGTTCAGCACCAGCCAGCGCTCACGGTCGACCAGCGCCGGGCTGAACTGCGCCAGCTCGTTGATGATCACCTCGGCGGCGTCGGCCGGGCTGCTGCCATCCAGCGGCGCCAGGTCGACCAGGTGCAGCAGCACGCGGGTACGGGCCAGGTGCTTGAGGAAGCGGATACCCAGGCCGGCACCTTCGGAGGCGCCTTCGATCAGGCCGGGGATGTCGGCGATGACGAAGCTTTTCCAGCGGTCGACGCTGACCACGCCCAGGTTCGGCACCAGGGTGGTGAACGGGTAGTCGGCGACCTTCGGCTTGGCGGCCGAGACCGAGCGGATGAAGGTGCTCTTGCCGGCGTTCGGCAGGCCCAGCAGACCGACGTCGGCCAGGACTTTCATTTCCATCTTCAGGTCGCGCTGATCGCCCGGCTTGCCTGGGGTGGTCTGGCGCGGCGCACGGTTGGTGCTCGACTTGAAACGGGTGTTGCCCAGGCCGTGCCAGCCGCCTTGGGCGACCATCAGCTTCTGGCCCGGAGTGACCAGGTCACCGATCACTTCCTGGGTGGAGGCGTCGATCACGGTGGTGCCGACCGGCACGCGCAGGAACAGGTCTTCGCCCTTCTTGCCGGTGCAATCGGTGCTGCCGCCGTTCTGGCCGCGCTGGGCCTCGTGGTGGCGGGTATAGCGATAGTCGACGAGGGTGTTGAGGTTCTCGTCGGCCACCATGTACACCGAGCCGCCGTCACCGCCGTCGCCGCCGTTGGGGCCACCGTTCTCGATGAATTTCTCGCGGCGGAAGCTCATGCAACCGTTGCCGCCGTCACCGGCCTTAACCCGGATCGATACTTCGTCTACAAACTTCATTCAAAACCGCCTCTCGTCGGACGACGAGTCGAAAACCAGAAAACCATGAGGCTCTTGCAAAGATGAGCGCGGCGGCCCCGTACGAACCAGAAACCAACGCCGGCAGCCCATTCAAACAGCTTTGCAAGAGGCTCACCACAAACGAAAAAGCCCCGTCGCATGACGGGGCTTCTGGAGCGACGTCGCGATTAAGCGGCGACGATGCTCACGTAACGGCGCATGAACTCGCCTTTCTTCTCGAACTTGATCACGCCTTCGATCTTGGCGAACAGGGTGTGATCCTTGCCCATGCCAACGCCGTAGCCAGCGTGGAATTCGGTGCCGCGCTGACGGACGATGATGTTGCCAGGCTTGATGACCTGACCGCCATACATCTTCACGCCAAGGCGTTTCGATTCTGAGTCGCGACCGTTACGAGTACTACCACCAGCCTTCTTGTGAGCCATGGTTCAATTCTCCAATAAATTCAGGGGATCGGGGCGATTAAGCCTGGATACCGGTGATTTTGATTTCGGTGAACCACTGGCGGTGGCCCATGCGCTTCATGTGGTGCTTACGACGACGGAACTTGATGATGCGAACCTTGTCGTGACGGCCTTGCGAAACGACTTCGGCCACTACTTTAGCACCAGCAACAACTGGAGCACCGATGGTGACTTCTTCACCGTTGGCGACCAGCAGAACGCGATCGAAGGTCACGGATTCGCCAGTGGCGACTTCCAGTTTTTCGATCTTGAGGAATTCACCTTCAGCGACTTTGTACTGCTTGCCGCCGGTAACGATTACTGCGTAAGACATGGTATTTCTCCGATAATCCTGCTCACCCAGCGCTTTATATGATGAGTATTGGCTGGCATGGCTGCACAGGGCTGGAACGGCCCGGTGCAATTGCGTAAGGCAGGTGCTGCCCAGGAAGTTAGGGTGCGCGATTGTACGCAACCCCATAAATGCTTGCAAGTACCGGCCCGGGGCCACGGCCACCGCGCCTTGACACACCGGTACCTGCGACCTAGCATGCCGCGCAACCTCAATGGAGCAGCCGATGCAACCCCAAACCTTCTACCGCGCGGTAGCTGATGACTTCAGCGCCGTCGACGAGATCATCAAGAAGCAGCTGACCTCGCGCGTGCCGCTGGTATCGAAGATCGGCGACTATATCACGTCCGCCGGCGGCAAACGCCTGCGCCCCCTACTGGTGCTGCTGTGCGGCAAGGCTCTGGGCCGCGAGGGCGACGACCTGCGCCTGCTGGCAGCGACCATAGAGTTCCTGCACACCGCCACCCTGCTGCATGACGACGTGGTCGACATGTCCGGCATGCGCCGTGGCCGCTCCACCGCCAACGCCCTGTGGGGCAACGCGCCGAGCGTGCTGGTGGGCGACTTCCTCTATTCGCGCTCGTTCGAGATGATGGTCGAGCTGGGCTCGATGCCGGTCATGCAGATCCTCTCCAAGGCCACCCGGGTGATCGCCGAAGGTGAAGTGCTGCAGCTGTCGCGCGTGCGTGACGCCAGCACCACCGAGGAAATCTACATGGAGGTCATCCGCGGCAAGACCGCGATGCTGTTCGAAGCCTCGACCCACAGCGCCGCGGCCCTGGCCGGCGCCACGGACGCGCAGCGCGAGGCCCTGCGTACCTTCGGCGACCACCTGGGCGTGGCCTTCCAGCTGGTCGACGACCTGCTCGACTACAAGGGCGACTCCGAGACCCTGGGCAAGAACGTCGGCGACGACCTGGCCGAAGGCAAGCCGACCCTGCCGCTGATCTACACCATGCGCGAAGGCACCGCGGAGCAGGCCGCGCTGGTGCGCCAGGCGATCCAGAAAGGTGGCCTGGAGGACCTGGAGCAGATCCGCATCGCCGTCGAGGCATCCGGCGCCCTGGACTACACCGCGCAGATGGCCCGCGACTACGTCGCCCGCGCCATCGCCTGCCTGGAAGTGCTGCCGGCCAGCGAGTACCGGGATGCACTGGTAGAGCTGAGCGAGTTTGCCGTAGCGCGTACGCACTGATACATCGCATCACCCTATCGCGGGGCTAGCCCGCTCCCGCGCCAGCACACATCCTGGCGTGGGAGCGAGCTAGCCCCGCGATGCGTTTGTGCAGAAAATCACTAAACCCTATACAATGTGCGCCTTTAATCGCCTGTACTTGAAAGGAAACGCCGTGAGCACTCTGCCACCCTGCCCCCAATGCAACTCCGAATACACCTATGAGGATGGCACCCAACTGATCTGCCCCGAATGCGCCCACGAATGGTCGGCCAACGGCGAAGCCGAAGCCGCCAGCGACGACGTGGTGAAAAAGGATTCGGTCGGCAACGTCCTGCAGGACGGCGACACCGTCACCGTGATCAAGGATCTCAAGGTCAAGGGTTCGTCCCTGGTGGTCAAGGTCGGCACCAAGGTCAAGAACATCCGCCTGTGCGACGGCGACCACGACATCGACTGCAAGATCGACGGCATCGGCGCGATGAAACTCAAGTCCGAGTTCGTGCGCAAAGTCTGATCGCCTGCCCCTTGGGGCTGCCCAACGGGCGGCCCTGACAGATCCTGCAACAGGATCGCCGGGACCATTCGGAAGAATTCTTCCAATAGTCTCTTGCTATTTTGATAATAAGAATTATTCTCATTGGAACCGCTATCCAAGGAGAGTAGCCATGACCTATCTGATCGACGCCTGGCTCGACCGCCCCCACCCTTACCTGCGCATCCTGCATCGCGAGACTGGCGAAGTCTGCGCCGTGCTCGAGGAAGACGCGCTCGATGAACTGCGCGACCAGGGCGACCTGGACCTTATGGGACTGAATTCGAGTGAGCCGGGAGTGCTCAAGGAGCTGGTGAGGAACCTGTTCCTGTTCTGCTATGCGCGGGCATTGCGCCCGGGGGGAACGGATTGGAACTGAATTTAGCAGGCCTGCCCCCATCGCCGGCAAGCCGGCTCCCACACTGATCGCAACGACCTAAGGTCTTGTGCTGTTCCTGTGGGAGCGGGCTTGCCCGCGAATGGGCCGCAAAGCGGCCCCGACAGTATTACAGAACGTCGAGCAGCTCGACGTCGAACACCAGGGTGCTGTGCGGCGGGATGCTGCCGACGCCTTGCGCGCCATAGGCCAGCTCGCTCGGCACGTACAGGCGCCATTTGCTGCCGGCGTTCATCAGTTGCAGGGCCTCGGTCCAGCCGGCGATCACGCCGCCAACCGGGAATTCGGCAGGCTGGCCACGATCGTAGGAGCTGTCGAACACGGTGCCGTCGATCAGGGTGCCGTGGTAGTGAGTACGCACGTTGTCTTCGCGGGACGGCTTGGCGCCTTCGCCTGCGGTCAGCACTTCGTACTGCAGGCCCGAGGCCAGGGTCACGATGCCTTCACGCTTGGCGTTGTCAGCCAGGAATTCCTTGCCGGCGGCAGCGGCGGCTTCGGCCTTGGCAGCAGCTTCGGCCTGCATCACTTCACGGATGACCTTGAAGGCCGCCGACAGGTCTTCTTCGCTGACGCGGCTGTCGGCGCCGTTGAAGGCGTCGGTCAGGCCGGCGACGATGGCGTTCAGGTTGACGCCCGGTGGCGGGTTGTCGCGCAGCTGGCCACCCAGCTGACGGCCGATGCCGTAGCTGACGCGGGATTCGTCGGTGGACAGATTGAGTTCGGACATTGGCGTGCTCCGCTTGAGGGCGCACTGCATCCGCGCCCTGATGAAAAGGGCGAGCAGCCTAGCACACTGGCGCCGCGCGAAGCAGCTACCAGGCCGAACGCTGGGAGATCGGTACTTTGAGGTCTTCTTCCGGGTGCGTGCCCATGCCGCACATCTCGTCCTGCACGGACCAGTGCACCAGGTTCAGCGACAGCAAGGGGATCGATTGCAGAAGCAGGCGCGCATCCTCGACCGAATGCACGCGCAAGCGTTGACCACGCGGGTCGTCGAGTGGGTGGGCGCGGCCCTTGACCCGGGCCTCGAGCAGGTAATCACCGCCTTCGATGGCGATCAGGTTGAGTTCGTCGACATGGCCAGCCCTGGCCTCGGTGTTGAGCTGATGCAGGTTCATGGGCGTACCTCGCTGCGGGAACCACGCATGAGTGCTCATTTTTTGTACAGACCTGCTGAAAGTACAAGCCACCATCCGTCAGGAGCTGAAAAGCATCGCGGGGCAAGCCCGCGATGAGAGCAGACGGATCAGTGCTTGGTGATGCGATCCAGGTAACCCATGACGAATGCCGAAATGACGAAGGTCATGTGGATGATCACGTACCACATCAGGTAGTCGGTGGAGATGTTCTGCGCATCCATGAACACCCGCAGCAGGTGGATCGAGGAAATGGCGACGATCGACGCGGCGACCTTCATCTTCAGCGACGAGGAATCCATCTTGCCCAGCCAGTTGAGCTTTTCCTTGCTCTCGTCGATGTCCAGTTGCGAGACGAAGTTCTCGTAACCGGAGATCATCACCATCACCAGCAGGCCGCCAACCAGCGACATGTCGATCAGCGACAGGATCACCAGGATCAGGTCGGCTTCGGCGAGGGTGAAGACGTTGGGCAGGACATGGATGATTTCCTGGAAGAACTTCAGGGCCAGTGCCAGCAGGCCCAGCGAGAGGCCGAAGTAGATCGGGGCGAGCAGCCAGCGCGAGGCATACATCGCGTTTTCGAGGATACGTTCCATGGACAATAAGGGACTCTGAAGTGACTGGAAAAGCGAGCGCGAGTATATCCAGCCACCTGTGACAGCAAAAGCCTGCGGTCAGTTGCCGCAGGCCCCGACACATCCTCGATACCTATGGCCGGCTAGCCGGCGATGAGGCCATGGAGGTCAGGTTTCGGGATGGAACTGATAGTCCCCAAGATTTCGGCAGCGCTCACCGTTGATCCGGCGTAACTGGGCCTGCAGGTGCAGGCACCAGATCTGCGGATCTTCAGCGACCTGATAGCCATGGAGAGTGAGGCTGTCGACGATGGCGTTCATCACCGATTCGGCCACCATCGGCCCGTGGAACGGGCCCTGGGCCTTGATCGCCGAGGGTTGTTCACCGGCCATGCCGGCGGCGAACAGCAAGGTCCACATGCCATTGTCGCCGGCCAGTGGGCGGATGCTGCATTCGATGCGGGTCACCAGGCCCAGGCACTGGCGGGTGAGGCTGAGGTTGCGCATGACGGCGTCCCCTCTGTAAAGCCCTGTTCAGCCTGAAACCAACAGGCTGTTTCCATCCTGAACCCTGATAACGTCCTTAAGTTCCACTGTAGCCGACCTAAGGAAAAAGTTGGAAAACTGGCGCTGAACGGTAGCACTTCGCCGCTAGCGCCAGTTTATTGACTTACGCAGGCTTGGCCTGGGCGATGACCTCCTCCAGGCGCTCTTTCTCGGCTTCCTTGATTTCTTCCTCGCTGATCATCTCGGCGATCACCCGCAGGCGCTCGACCACCCGGGCGTTGACACTGCCCTCGGCGAATTCGCCCTTGTCATCCATCTCACCGGCCTCCTCGCCAACCAGCAGACTCAAGGCTTCGTCGGCCTGGCTGACGGCATAGACGTGGAAACGTCCGGCTTCAACCGCCTGCACCACCCGCTCGTCGAGCATCAGCGTGGCGACGTTGGCACGCGGGATGATCACCCCTTGTTCACCGGTCAACCCACGGGCTTCGCAAAGACGGAAGAAGCCCTCGATCTTCTCGTTGACCCCACCGACCGCCTGCACCTCGCCAAACTGGTTGATCGAACCGGTAATGGCGAAACACTGCTTGAGCGGGGTACGCGACAACGCCGAGATCAGCGTGCATGCCTCGCCCAGCGAGGCGCTGTCGCCGTCGACATATCCGTAGGACTGCTCCAGCGCGATGCTCGCCGAGATCGCCAGGGGGAACTCCTGGGCATAGCGGCTGCCCAGGTAGCCGGTGAGGATCATCACTCCCTTGGAGTGGATCGGCTGCCCCAGGTTGACCTCGCGCTCGATGTCGACGATACCGCTGCCGCCCGGGTAGACGGTGGCAGAGATGCGCGCCGGCATACCGAACGCCGAATCGCCTACTTCAAGCACGGTCAGGCCGTTGCACTTGCCGATCGCCGCGCCTTCGGTGTCGATCAGGATGATCCCGGCGAGCATGTCGTCGAGTACCCGCTGCGAAACCCGCCCGGTACGCTGGGCCTTGGCCTTGAGCGCCCGCTCGATGTGGCCGGCGTCGGTCATGCTCTCGCTGGCCAGCTGGCGGATGAAGTCGGCCTCGCTGACCAGCTGGAACAGGTCGCCGATACGCGCCGACAAGCGCGACTGGTTCTCGGCCAGGCGCGCGCTGTAGGTGGCCAGGCGCGCCACCGCGTCGCTGGTCAGCGGCGCCATGCCTTCCTCGTTGGTACGGGTGCGCAGCAACTGGGCGAACTGCTCCAGGTTCTCGTCGACCATGGGCATGTCTTCATCGAAGTCCACCAGCACCCGGAACATCTCCTGGAAGTCCGGGTCGTGGTCCTGCAGCGCGTAGTACAGCTGGCGCGAGCCGATGATCACCAGCTTGACGCTGAGCGGGATCATCTGTGGCGTCAGGCTCACGGTGGCGACACGGCCCAGTTCGCCCAACGGCGACTCCATCTTCAGCTTGCGCGACTGCAAGGCACGCTTCAGGGCGTCCCAGACGAAGGGCTCGCCGAGCATCTTCTCGGCTTCAAGAATCAGGAAGCCGCCATTGGCTCGGTGCAACGCACCGGCGCGAAGCTGGCGGTAGGAGGTGTACAACGCGCCCTGGTCGGTGCTGTATTCGATGCGACCGAACAGGTTATCGTAGGTCGGATGCGGCTCGAACACCACCGGCGCCCCGCCTTTGCCTGGGTGGCCGACCACCAGGTTGGGGGCGTATTGCTCCTCGAGCATCTTGCGCGCCACCGCGTCGGTCTTGCTGTCATCGACCAGTTGCTCGACCACGGTACGCAGCAGGTTCAATTGCAGCGATTGCAGGTAGGCGCACACCGCGGCGTTCTCCGCGTACTTTTCCGACAGCGGCGCCAGCAGCGGCTGCAAGGCGAGGGTGATGGTTTCCTCGTTGAGCTGGCGCAACTGGTTGTTCGATTCGCGTTTCCATTGCGGCAGGCTGGAGAGTTCCTCGTTCAGGCGCTCCTCGAGCTCGGCGATGTCCTCGTGGAAGCGCTCGCGCAATTCCTCAGGCAGTTGGGCGAATTCGGCTTCGTCCAGCGCCTTGCCATCGGCCATGGGGGTAAAGGCGACATTGCTGCTGTCGCGGTACAGCGCCACGTCCTTCTCCAGCGAAGCGCGCTCGATCACATCCAGCGCGCGGTCATAGCGCTGGTTGAAGGCGCGGTCGATGGCGCTCTTCTTCTGCTGGTAGGAAGGATGCTCGAACACCGCCGGGAACGTGGCCAGCAGGTTGTCGATCAGGCCGTTCATATCGCTGAGGAACTCATGGGCGCTGCCGGCCGGCAGCTCCAGCGCGCGGGGCTCGCGGGAGTCCTCGAAGTTGTTGACGTAAAGCCAGTCGGCCGGAGTGTGCTGACGCTTGCCTTCGGCCTTGAGGTAACGCTTGACGAAGGAGAACCGGCCCGTGCCGGGCTCGCCCATCACATACACGTTGTAACCGGGGCGCGGCATCGCCACGCCGAACTGCAGGGCCTCGACGGCACGCTCCTGGCCCAGCACACCACGAAACGGCTCCAGATCGTCGGTATTGGAAAAAGCAAACTGTTCAGCGGAGAAACGCCGGGTCAGGGCTTCTGGCGCGAGACGCAGGCGCGAGGCGACAGGATCGGGCATTGGGTTTCCTTACTTCGGCGGGGCGGATGAAAGGCATTCTGGCGCTGCCAGCGCGCAGCGGCAAGGCTCCGTGGGACTTTATGTCACAGCCCAAGCCAGGCAATCACGCAAGCAATTTTTCGCAATAAACAACGCAACCTTTGGATCGTGCCTAAACTCCAAGCTGCGCAGGGGGATGGAAATCCTCCCGCCCTGGCAACCGCGTTGCCAGAAACCTGACCATTGGTACGTCACTTGAGAAAGAGAACAACGCTATGAAACGGATTCTTCTGGGTACTCTGTTCGCCGCTGTCTCGATCAACGCCATGGCCGAAGCGCCAGGCGGCCCGAACTGCGGCTGGGGCAACCTGCTGTTCGAGGGCCAGCGCGGCACGCCGGCCCACTTCCTGGCCTCCACCACCAACGGCACCTCCGGCAACGCAACCTTCGGCATGACCTCGGGCACCAACGGCTGCTCGACCAAGGCCGCACTCACCTATGGCGGCAAATCCTGGTTCGCCATGAACGGCATGATGAACGAGCTCTCCGAAGACATGGCCCAGGGCCAGGGCGAAGCCCTGACCACCTATGCCGTGGTCCTTGGTGTGGCGCCTGAAGACCGCGCGCATTTCGCCGCCGTCACCCACGAGCACTTCCAGCAGATCTTCAGCAGCGCCGACGTGACTGCCGAGACTGTCCACTCCAACACCCTGGCGGTGCTCAAGAGCGACCCGCAACTGGCCAAGTACGCCACCGAGGCTTGAGTTCCACGCCTCCCGCCCCGGCAGCGGGGCGGGTTTGGCGCTTCACCTTTCGGCATCATCAGGAAGTAGTTGCCCGACATGCTCAAACGCCTCGTTCCCCTGGCGCTGATCGTCAGCGCACCGCTTCATGCCGCCCCACAACCAGACCCGGCCCGCGTCCAGCAGTTGGCGGCCACGCCCTACTGGATCGCCCTGGGACACTACGAGACCGCCAAGCTTGGCGGTTGGCGCAGCTATGTGGACGACCCGCGCTTCTTTCTCGCCGAGGATGGCGCGCATCACCCGGAGCAGGAGCTGCAGGCTACGGTCGCCGCGCTGTATGCCCCGGCCAGCCTGGGCGACAAGCACGCCCAGTGCGTGTTCCCGGCACGCACCCGCTGGCTGCGCGAACAGTTGGCCCTCACCGACCTGCCTAGCCCGGCCTGCCAGGAATTCGATACCTGGTACAAATCGATCGACCCGCACAGCGCGGCGCTGATCTTCCCGGCGGCCTATCTCAACAGCCCGTCGTCGATGTTCGGCCATACGCTGCTGCGCATCGACCAGTCCAATACCCGGCGTGACGACACCACGCTGCTGAGCTACGCGATCAATTTCGGCGCCTACATCGAGGGCAGCGACAACAGCATCCTCTATGCCTGGAAAGGCCTGATGGGTGGCTATCCCGGGCTGTTCGCGATGATGCCCTACCAGGAAAAGCTGTCCGAGTACCGCAGCCTGGAAAACCGCGACCTGTGGGAGTACCAGCTGGACCTGACCCCGGAAGAGACCGGGCGTATGGTCGAGCACGTGTGGGAGCTCAAGCAGATCAAGTTCGACTATTTCTTCTTCGACGAGAACTGCTCCTATCGCCTGCTGGAGCTGTTGCAGGTGGCACGCCCCAGCCTGGACCTGACCTCGCAATTCCCGCTGACCGCCATCCCTACCGACACCGTGAAGGCGGTCAAGCAGTCCGGGCTGGTGGCGGACGTGCGCTACCGCCCGTCCCGCGAGCGTGAACTGCTGGCCCGTGCCGAACCGCTGGATCACGAGGAAAAACAGCAGGTGCTGGCCATCAGCGCCGATACCGCGCAGCTGCAAAGCCCCTCCTTCACCGCCCTGCCCCGCGACCGCCAGGCGCTGGTACAGGACGCCGCCTACCGGCTGGAGCGCTACCGCGCCAATGGCCAGGAACGCGACCCAGCCCAGGCCGGCCGCAGCTATGAACTGCTCAGGGCGATCAACCGCAACCCGCCGCCGCCACTACAGATCGAGCGGCCCGGCCTGCCGGAGGACGGCCACCAGTCGCGCACCTGGCAACTGGGGGTGGGTACCCGTGAGGACCGCGCCTACGCCGAGTATGGCCTGCGCATGGCCTACCACGACCTCAACGACAACATGGACAGTTTCCCCCTCGGCGCGCAGATCGAGATCCTGCAGCTCAAGCTGCGCCAGTACGAGGGCAACGATTGGCAGGTACAGCGCCTGGACCTGGCCACCATCCGCTCGCTGACACCGCGCAACGAACTGCTAAAACCATGGTCGTGGCAGGTCGCCGGCGGCCTGGAACGCGTGCCGGGCAAGCACGAAGACGAGGTGCTGGTCAGCCATGTCAACGGCGGCGCCGGCGGTACCTGGCAACTGAGTGACGACCTGCTGGGTTTTGCCCTGGGCACGGTGCGGGTCGAGCATCACAACGATTTCGCCGAGTTCATTTCGCCCGCCGCCGGGTTCAACGGCGGGCTGTTGTGGCGCAACCCGCTGGGCAACCTGACGCTGGAGGCAAAGGGTGATTTTTTCACCAACGGCGAAGTGCGGCGCAGCGTGAGCCTGAACCAGCAATGGGAGATCAGTCGCGACCTGGGCTTGCGATTGAGTGCTTCACGCCAGTTCAGCCACCTGGCCACGGCGCAGAACGAGGTGATGCTGGAGTTGAAGTGGTATCAGTACTGAGCACCTGGGCCGCTTTGCGGCCCCAGTCCCGGTGCAATCCTTCGACAGCGTTTTGACATCGGGCCAACAATTCCCGACCTAGACTTTGCGGTATGAATCCGAGGGTCCTGTGGTCATGTCGCGGTACTGTTTAGCCTTGTTTTTCTTGATGCTGGCGGGTTGCGAAACCACCCATGAACAGATGGTCAACCAGGGCTACCCGCCCGCCTACGCCGACGGTTTCCAGGACGGTTGCAGCAGCGGTCGCCAGGCCGCCGGGCTGATGGCCGGCGACTTTCGCAAGGATGTCCCGCGCTACCTGCACAACCGCCAGTACGAAAGCGGCTGGGACGATGGCTTTCGCCAGTGCCACGCCATGCAGTCCAACGAAGACCTGCGCGAGTATCGCGAACGCTATTGGGACGAGCGTGACCGCGACTGGCAGCAGGAGAAAGACCAGGGTGCGGCCCGTGCCTACCGCCGCAACTGACGTCGTAAATGGACAACTGTTGAAACCCGCAGCCTGCCACCATGGTCTCCAGCACAAGGAGGCCAACCATGAGCCGAGCATTCGTCAATGAAGACCAGGCCGCCGCCCAGGCCAGCCAGCCGGTCGAGCGCCTGGTCAGCGACCAGCCCAACTATGTCACCGCCAGCGGCCTGGCGCAGTTGCAGCAACGGGTAACTGCGCTCAATGCATTGCGCGCCGAGCTGCAGGCCGAGGGCGATGCCGACAAGCAGCGTCTGGCCGATACCGAGCGTGACCTGCGCTACTTCACCGCCCGGGTACAGAGCGCGCAGGTGGTACCTGCTGCAACGTCCACGGAAAAGGTGCAGATCGGCAGCCTGGTGCGGTTCGTCGATGAGCATGACCAGGAGCATCAGGTGCAACTGGTGGGCGAGGATCAGGCCGATGCCGCCCAGGGGTTGGTCAACTGGGGCTCGCCGCTGGGGCGGGCGCTTTTGGGGGCCGGGCCTGGGGATGAAGTGCTGTGGCGACGACCGGCGGGGGATCAGATGATCGAGGTGCTGGCCATTCTGGGTGAGCATTGAAATCACTGGGGCCGCGCGGAGCGACCCCAATTTATCCAATCAGACCACGCCCTGGGCCAGCATGGCGTCAGCCACCTTCACAAAGCCGGCGATATTGGCGCCCTTGACGTAGTTGATGCTGCCATCGGCCTCTTCGCCATAATGCACGCACGCATGGTGGATCGACTGCATGATGTGGTGCAGCTTGCTGTCCACCTCCCCGGCCGTCCACAGCAGGCGCATGGCGTTCTGCGACATCTCCAGGCCCGACACGGCCACACCGCCGGCATTGGAGGCCTTGCCCGGTGCGTAGAGGATGCCGGCCTCGATGAAGATATCCACAGCCTCCAGGGTGGTCGGCATATTGGCCCCTTCGGCAACGCAGATGCAGCCATTGCGCAACAGGGTACGGGCATCTTCGGCGCCCAGTTCGTTCTGCGTTGCGCACGGCAGCGCGATATCGCATGCCAGGCTCCAGGGCGTCTGGCCTTTGCGGAACTCCAGGCCGAACTGCTCGGCCAGCTCGCTGATACGGCCGCGCTTGACGTTCTTCAGCTCCATCACCGCGTCCCACTGGGCATCGGTAAGGCCGGCTTCGGCGTACAAGGTGCCTTCGGAGTCTGACAGCGAGATCACCTTGCCGCCCAGGTCCATGACCTTGCGCGCCGCGTACTGGGCGACGTTACCGGAACCTGAGATCGCCACGCGGCGACCGTCGATGCGCTGGTCGCGGCGCTTGAGCATCTCTTCGGCGAAGTACACGCAGCCATAGCCGGTGGCCTCCGGGCGGATCAGGCTGCCGCCATAGGTCATGCCCTTGCCGGTCAGCACCGAAGTGAATTGGTTGGCCAGGCGCTTGTACTGGCCGAACAGGAAGCCGATCTCGCGGGCACCAACGCCGATGTCACCCGCCGGCACGTCGAGGTCGGCGCCAATGTGGCGGTACAGCTCGCTCATGAACGCCTGGCAGAAGCGCATCACTTCGGCGTCGCTCTTGCCCTTCGGGTCGAAGTCCGAGCCGCCTTTGCCGCCGCCCATGGGCAGCGAGGTCAGCGAGTTCTTGAACACCTGCTCAAAGGCCAGGAACTTGAGCACGCCCAGGTTGACCGACGGGTGGAAACGCAGGCCGCCCTTGTACGGGCCGATGGCGCTGCTCATCTGGATGCGGTAGCCGCGGTTGACCTGGACCTTGCCCTGGTCGTCGACCCACGACACACGGAACAGCACGGCGCGCTCGGGTTCGACCATGCGTTCGAGAATGCCTGCCTGCAGGTAGTGAGGGTTGGCTTCGAGGAAAGGCCACAGGCTACGCAGGACCTCCTCCACGGCCTGGTGGAATTCGGGCTGGGCCGGGTCGCGCTGTTGCAGCCGGGCCAGGAAATCGTCGACAGATTCGATCATGGTAGACATCTCACCAAGAGAGGGATTGTTTTTGGTTTTTTCGGGAATGTACCAAGAACCAATCGCACTGGAACAGGGCGCAATGTCGTTTTTATGAAATTAATTGGTGCGCTTTCTATAACTGTATACAAGTTTTCTGAGCGTACTCGTGAGAGAAAACCGCTCCTCGCTCTCCTGTAACGCCGCAATAGCGGGGGCAAGCCCGCTCCCACGCAGCCCTCCTCACCCCTGAAAGCCAGGCACAAAAATGGGGCCCCTGAGGCCCCATCGTTGTGCAGCGAAAACCGGCTTACTGGGCCAGTTTCTTGTGACGCACGCGGTGCGGCTGGGCAGCGGCGTCGCCCAGGCGCTTCTTGCGATCGGCTTCGTACTCGGTGTAGTTGCCTTCGAAGAACACCACGCTGGAGTCGTCTTCGTACGCCAGGATGTGAGTGGCCACACGGTCCAGGAACCAACGGTCGTGGGAAATCACGATGGCGGCGCCCGGGAAGTCCAGCAGGGCTTCCTCCAGCGAACGCAGGGTTTCGACGTCGAGGTCGTTGGACGGTTCGTCGAGCAGCAGGACGTTGCCGCCCTCCTTCAGGGTCAGGGCCAGGTGCAGGCGGCCACGCTCACCACCGGAGAGGTCCTTGACGAACTTCTGCTGGTCGCCGCCCTTGAAGTTGAAGCGGCCGACGTAGGTGCGCGACGGGATCTCGTAGCTGCCGATGCGGATCTGGTCGGAGCCGTCGGAGATCTGCTGGAACACGGTCTTGCTGCCGTCCAGGTCTTCGCGGCTCTGGTCGACGCAGGCCAACTGCACGGTTTCGCCGATCTCGATGCTGCCCGAGTCCGGCTGCTCCTTGCCCATCAGCATGCGGAACAGGGTCGATTTACCGGCACCGTTACCACCGATCACGCCGACGATGGCGCCCTTGGGCATGGCGAACGACAGGTTGTCGATCAGCACGCGATCGCCATAACCCTTGGTGACGTTCTTGAACTCGATGACCTTGTCGCCCAGGCGCGGGCCGGCCGGGATGTAGATCTCGTTGGTCTCGCTGCGCTTCTGGAATTCCTGCGACTGCATCTCTTCGAAGCGCTGCAGACGGGCCTTGGACTTGGACTGGCGGGCCTTGGCGCCTTTGCGCACCCACTCCAGTTCCTCTTTCATGGCCTTCTCGTGGGCGCTCTGCTGCTTGGATTCCTGCGCCAGACGATCCGACTTGGCTTCCAGCCAGCCCGAGTAGTTGCCTTCGTACGGGATGCCGGCGCCGCGGTCCAGCTCGAGGATCCAGCCGGCGACGTTGTCGAGGAAGTAACGGTCGTGGGTGATTGCCACCACAGTGCCGGGGAAGTCGTGCAGGAAGCGCTCCAGCCAGGCTACCGAGTCGGCGTCCAGGTGGTTGGTCGGTTCGTCGAGCAGCAGCATGTCGGGGGCCGACAGCAGCAGGCGGCACAGGGCCACGCGGCGTTTCTCGCCACCGGACAGGTGCTCGATCTTCGCCTCCCAGGCCGGCAGGCGCAGGGCGTCGGCGGCGACGTCCAGCTGGCGCTCGAGGTTGTGGCCGTCGGCGGCCTGCAGGATGGCCTCGAGCTTGGCCTGTTCGGCGGCCAGCTTGTCGAAGTCGGCATCCGGGTCGGCGTAGGCGGCGTAGACCTCGTCCAGGCGGGCCTGGGCGTCCTTGATCACGCTGACCGCTTCCTCGACCACTTCACGCACGGTCTTGCTTGGGTCCAGCTGCGGCTCCTGGGGCAGGTAGCCGACGTTGATGTCGGGCATCGGACGGGCTTCGCCGTCGAATTCCTTGTCGACGCCCGCCATGATCCGCAGCAGGGTCGACTTACCCGCGCCGTTCAGGCCCAGCACGCCGATCTTGGCACCTGGGAAGAACGACAGGGAAATATTCTTGAGAATTTCCCGCTTCGGCGGCACGACCTTGCTCAGCCGATGCATGGTGTAGACGTATTGAGCCAAAACCAAGCCCTCTATCAGATAGGTAAAGACACGCGCCCCGGCATTGGCCAGGGGATGTGATTACGGGGTGTCATTGAACAAAGTTGGCCATTCTACGCCAAGTCGCGGCGTTGCACAGATGGCTAGATGGCAGGGCCATCGCGGGGCAAGCCCGCGCCCACACCGGAATGGGTGGGGCGGGCTTGGCGCGGACTCAGACGTGCGACTGCCTGGCCTTGCCACGCGGCAGGCGGCAACGGTCCGATTGCTCGGCCAGGCGCGCGGCCCAGGCGGACTTGACGCTGAAGCCACCGCTGCGGGCAGGTTTGCCTGCCGGCTTGCTCACGGCCTTGGCAGGCGCGGCAGTGGGCTTGGCGGTGGGTTGTGCGGCAACCTGGGCGACCGGCTCGGCGGCAGCCTTGGCCGACTTGCGCAGCTCGGCCAGCGACGGCGTCTTGTTGGCACTGGCGGCAGCCGTGTCCGGCTTGGCCAGCGAGCGCTGGCAGGTCTTGCAGGATACGTCCTCGGCCACGGCAGTGCTGACCAGCGTCTGACTGCTACGCCCGCAGGCGGAATCGAGGCCATTGGTGGAATAGTGGGTAACCAAAACCGTACATCTCCGATGCGTTGACTATGAAGCGGGCGGCATTCTCGCACAGGTTGCAGGGACTTGCCGAACCGGCATGACCAACTGCCAGGTGGCATCGGACACACGGACTGGCACTTTGCCATATTTGAAGGCATGCTAGTCGGCTTCCCGTGGGCGTCTTATAGTGCGCCAGCAACCACGGCACGGGCCGTGCATGCCGCGAGAACGCAACCCCTGCCATCGCCAGCCCAATCGCAGGACCCAACGCTTGACCAATCTCACGCAACCGTCATCCCTGCGTCCTGCCGATTCCACGGCCGGCGCACACCTGCGTGGCTCGCTCAAGGGGGCGCTGGCCCTGCTCGCCCTGATTCTGCTGGGTTTGCTGTTGTGGCAACTGTTCGCCCAGTTCCGCCATACCCAGGCCGACCTGCGCCAGCAGAGCCTGGCCACCAGTGCCGAACTGGCCGACCATCTGGGCCTGAACATGGCGCTGAAGGCCCAGCAATCGCTGAACCTAGTCCAGCCGTACGTCAAACCTCCGGCGCCCGTCGCTCTGCCGACCCTGCTCACCACCTTGCAGGCCCGTCTGCCGGCGCTGCGCGACCTGGCCTGGCTGGATGCCGCCGGGCAGGTGCGCAGCGACACCCTGAACGGCACCCCGGACCGTCAGCTGATTGACGACCTCCTGCAATTGAACCAGGGCCGGGCGTTCTTCTATGGCAACGATGCCGACAATCAACGGCTTTACCTGCTGCTGCGCCAACCGACCGAACAAGACCGCGGATACTGGCTGCTACGCCTGAGCCCGGACTACTATCAGGAACTGACCCGTCACCTTGACGGCCCCACACACCCCCTGTGGCTGCTGGAAAACAGCCGCAGCGGCGTGGTCATCGAGCGCCACAGGCACCGGCAGACCAGCGAAGAGCCTCTGCAAAGCGTGATGCTTGCCTTCATCGACAACAGCACCTGGCAACTGCGTGGCCTGTTCGATGCCGGCCTGGCCCGTGACCGGCTGTTGCCGGCGCTGCTCGGCAAATGCGTACTGGTGCTGTTCTGCGCGCTGTTGCCGGTGCTGGCGCTGATCAACATGCGCCGCCGCCAACGCGCCTTGCAGGAAGACCGTCGGCGCTATCAGGAAATCTTCGAGGGCACCGGCGTGGCCCTGTGCGTGCTCGATCTCTCCAGCCTGCCGGGGCAGCTCGACCGCTACCACCTGCGCAACCGCGCCGCACTGAAGCAGAGCCTGGCCCTGGACACCAAGCTGCGCCGCACGCTCCTGGCGGAACTGAAGATCACCGAGATCAACCAGGTGGCTCGCCAACTGCTCAACGTCGACTGCCACGAAGGCGCCTGGCAGCGCCTGATCGATGGCAGCGGCGACGGCCGCGACAGTATCGGCATGCAGTTGCTCGACGCATTGATCGAAGAGCGTCCGCAGCTTGAGCTGGAGGTGCGCCTGCCGGCCCCGCTGGGCGGCGAACTGCACTTGTGGCTGATGGCCCGCCTGCCGCAGCAGCGCCGCGACTACCAGGCAGTGATCCTGAGCATCAGCGACATCACCAGCCGCAAGCAGGTGGAGCTGTCGCTGCTCGAACGCGAGGGTTTCTGGTCGGACGTGGTGCGCACCGTGCCCGACCAGCTCTATGTGCAGGATGTGAACAGCCAGCGGATGATCTTCAGCAACCGCCACCTCGGCCAGACCCTGGGTTACGACCGCGCGGAGCTGGCGCAGATGGGCGACCGCTTCTGGGAGATGCTCCTGCACCCCGGCGACGCCGAGCACTACCGCGCCTTGCGCCAACAACAGCGAGACACCGGCTATGGCCAGTCGCTGCACTGCCAGCTGCGCTTCCGCCACCGCGACGGCAGCTGGCGTTGCTACGACATCCGCGAACAGGTGCTGACCCGCGACAGCGAAGGCCTGGTCACCCGCATCATCGGCGTGGGCAAGGATGTCACCGTGCAGATCGAGGCCAGCGAGTCGCTGCGCGACAGCGAACAGCGCTACCGCATGCTCGCCGAGAGCATCAGCGACGTGATCTTCTCCACCGACAGCCAACTGCAACTCAACTATGTCAGCCCGTCGGTGCAAGCGGTGCTGGGCTACCAGGCCGACTGGATCTTCGCCAACGGCTGGCAGTCGATCATTGCCAACCCGGCCCAGCTCAGCGGGGTCTACAACCTGCTCGAGCGCGTCAGCAAGGTACTGGACGACAGCACCCAGCTGGCCCAGTTGCGCAGCACCCTGCCCACGCAGTTGTTCCTGTTCGACTGCCTGCGCGCCGACGGCCGCAAGATCCCCATCGAGCTGCGCCTGGTGCTGGTGTGGGACGAACACGAGCGCTTCGAGGGGGTGCTCGGCGTGGGCCGCGACATCAGCCAGCAACGCCGTGCCGAAAAAGACCTGCGCATGGCCGCGACCGTGTTCGAGCACTCCACCTCGGCAATCCTCATCACCGACCCGGCCGGCTATATCGTCCAGGCCAACGAAGCGTTCACCCGCGTCAGCGGCTATGCCGTGGCCGAGGTGCTCGACCAGCTCCCCGGCATGCTTACCGTCGAGCAGCAACAGAACGCCCAGCAAGGCTACGTGCTCAAGCAACTGAGCCAGCGCGGCAGCTGGGAAGGCGAAGTCTGGCTGAAACGGCGCAACGGCGAGCACTACCCGGCCTGGGTGGGCATTACCGCGGTGCTCGACGACGAAGGCGACCTGGCCAGCTACGTATGCTTCTTCACCGACATCAGCGAACGCAAGGCCAGCGAGCAGCGCATCCATCGCCTGGCCTACTACGACGCCCTCACCCACCTGCCCAACCGCACATTGTTCCAGGACCGCCTGTATACCGCCCTGCAACAGGCCGAGCGGCAGAAGGCCTGGGTGGTGCTGATGTTCCTCGACCTCGACCGCTTCAAGCCGATCAACGACTCCCTCGGCCATGCGGCGGGTGACCGTATGCTCAAGGACATGGCCGAGCGCCTGCTGGCCTGCGTCGACGACGACGACACCGTGGCACGCATGGGCGGCGACGAGTTCACCCTGCTGCTGCAGCCCAAGGCCAGCCGCGAACAGGCGCTCAACCGCGCCATCCATGTCGCCGAGAACATCCTAGACGGGCTGGTCACCCCGTTCGTCCTGGAAAACCGCGAATTCTTCGTCACCGCCAGTATCGGCATCGCCCTGAGCCCGCAAGACGGCAGCGAGCTCAGCCAGCTGATGAAGAACGCCGACACGGCGATGTACCACGCCAAGGAACGCGGCAAGAACAACTTCCAGTTCTACCAGGCGGACATGAACGCCAGCGCCCTGGAGCGCCTGGAGCTGGAAAGCGACCTGCGCCATGCCCTGGAGCAGAACGAGTTCATCCTCTACTACCAGCCGCAGTTCAGCGGCGACGGCAAGCGCCTGACCGGCGCCGAGGCGCTGCTGCGCTGGCGCCACCCGACCCGCGGCCTGGTGCCGCCGGGCGACTTCATCCCGGTGATCGAGGAACTGGGCCTGGTGGTCGACGTCGGCGACTGGGTACTGCGCGAGGCCTGCCGCCAGCTCAAGGCCTGGCACCAGCAGAAAGTGCGTGTGCCCAAGGTGTCGGTGAACATCTCCGCCCGGCAGTTCTCCGACGGCCAGCTGGGCACGCGTATCGCCACCATCCTCGACGAAACCGGGCTGCCGCCGGCGTGCCTGGAGCTGGAGCTGACCGAAAGCATCCTGATGCGTGAGGTCAACGAGGCCATGCAGATCCTCGACAGCCTGAAGAACCTGGGCCTGAGCATCGCGGTCGACGACTTCGGCACCGGCTACTCGTCGCTCAACTACCTCAAGCAGTTCCCCATCGACGTGCTGAAGATCGACCGCACCTTCGTCGACGGCCTGCCCGAAGGCGAGCAGGACGCGCAGATCGCCCGGGCGATCATCGCCATGGCCCACAGCCTCAACCTGGCGGTGATCGCCGAGGGCGTGGAGACCCACGAGCAGCTCGAATTCCTGCGTGAGCATGGCTGCGACGAGGTACAGGGCTACCTGTTCGGCAGGCCGATGCCGGCCAACCAGTTCGAGGCACAGTTCAGCAACGAGACGTTGTTCATGTTCCAGTGACGGGAGTGTCACACGGTCCTGCAAGAGTACGGCGCAGCATCGGAAAAGCGGACCCCGAAGTCAACTCCAGCCCAGTCGCGGCGCGGCTTGCAATATGAGGGCCATTGGTCCGCGACTTGATGCCACTTCATATGCCAGCGGCGAATCAATCGGTTAGAATGCTCCCCCAATTCTGCCCGATCCTTGAGGACCGCCATGTTCAGCCGTGATTTGACCATTGCCAAGTACGACGCCGAGCTCTTCGAAGCCATGCAGCAAGAAGCCCTGCGCCAGGAAGAACATATCGAGCTGATCGCTTCCGAAAACTACACCAGCCCGGCGGTCATGGAGGCCCAGGGTTCGGTTCTGACCAACAAGTACGCCGAAGGCTACCCAGGCAAGCGCTACTACGGTGGTTGCGAGTACGTCGACGTCGTCGAGCAACTGGCCATCGACCGCGCCAAAGAACTGTTCGGCGCCGACTACGCCAACGTCCAGCCGCACGCTGGTTCCCAAGCCAACGCCGCTGTCTACCTGGCCCTGCTGTCGGCCGGTGACACCATCCTGGGCATGAGCCTGGCCCACGGCGGCCACCTGACCCACGGTGCCAGCGTTTCTTCCTCGGGCAAGCTGTACAACGCCATCCAGTACGGCATCGACGCCAACGGCCTGATCGACTACGACGAAGTCGAAGCGCTGGCCCTGGAACACAAGCCGAAGATGATCGTTGCCGGCTTCTCCGCCTACTCGCAAGTGCTGGATTTCCCACGCTTCCGCGAAATCGCCGACAAGGTCGGTGCCTACCTGTTCGTCGACATGGCCCACGTGGCCGGTCTGGTCGCCGCTGGCGTGTACCCGAACCCTGTGCCGTTCGCCGACGTGGTCACCACCACCACCCACAAGACCCTGCGCGGTCCACGTGGCGGCCTGATCCTGGCCCGTGCCAACGCCGACATCGAGAAGAAGCTGAACTCCGCGGTCTTCCCGGGCGCCCAGGGCGGCCCGCTGGAGCATGTCATCGCCGCCAAGGCGATCTGCTTCAAGGAAGCCCTGCAGCCTGAGTTCAAGGCCTACCAGCAGCAGGTCGTGAAAAACGCCCAGGCCATGGCCAGCGTGTTCATCGAGCGTGGCTTCGACGTCGTCTCCGGCGGCACCGAGAACCACCTGTTCCTGCTGTCGCTGATCAAGCAGGAAATCTCCGGTAAGGACGCCGATGCCGCCCTGGGCAAGGCCTTCATCACCGTCAACAAGAACTCGGTACCGAACGACCCACGTTCGCCGTTCATCACTTCGGGCCTGCGTTTCGGCACCCCAGCCGTCACCACCCGTGGCTTCAAGGAAGCCGAGTGCCGCGAACTGGCCGGCTGGATCTGCGACATCCTGGACGACCTGAACAACGAAGCGGTGATCGACGCCGTGCGTGAGAAGGTCAAGGCCATCTGCAAGAAGCTGCCGGTGTACGGCAACTGATTGGCACACGCCTGAAATGAAGAAGCCCGGCCTAGTGCCGGGCTTTTTCATGCTTGTACTTCATCGGGCTGGTGCGACATCTGGTACGAGACGTAAAAAAGCAGCCTTACGGCGGCATTGAACAGTCAGCAGTATCCCACTCAGGCCTGGCTCAAAGCTTCGAAACCGGCCCGAATCTTCTCCTCGGGCAGATCATCGGCGATGAATACCATCACACTCTCCCGCGGCTCGCCTTCCTTCCACTCGGTGTCCCAGTCGAAGCCGTACAGCTTCAGCACGCCTTGGAACACCAAACGGCGATCTTCACCCGCGATATTCAACACGCCCTTGTAGCGCAGCAGCTGTTTGCCGTGCTGCTCCAGCAGCTCGTTCATGAAGTCGCTGAGCCGATCGATATCCAACGGCGTTTCGGTGCGCAACACCAGCGTCGAAATGCGATCCGGGGTGGCGGGCTTGAGGACCGGGCGCAAGCTGGGTTTGGGGCTGATGCCCAGGTCTGGGTTGAGGTTGAAGCCGCGCACATCGAGCAGTTCGGCCAGGTCGATTCGACCATGTTCGACCACGCGGATCGCTGCCCGGCCATTGATGCGCGCCAGGCGCTCGCGCAGAGCGTCGACCACCTGCGGCTCGACCAGATCGGTCTTGCTCAGTAGCAGGCGGTCGGCAAAGCCGACCTGGGCCTGGGCAATGGCCTGGGTCAGGTGCAGCTCGGCGTGGGCGGTGTCGACCAGGGTGATGATGCCGTCGAGGATGTAGCGCTCGCGCAGCTCTTCGTCGATGAAGAAGGTCTGCGCCACGGGCGCCGGGTCGGCGAGGCCCGTGCATTCGATCACCAGGCGGTCGAAGGCGATCTCGCCGGCGTCCAGGCGTTCGAGCAGCAGGTACAGGGCACGGGTCAGGTCGCCATGGATGCTGCAGCACACACAGCCGTTGGCCAGGGTCATGACCTGCACCGGTTCATCGCCCAGCAGTTGGCTGTCGATGCCGGCCTCGCTGAACTCGTTCTCGATCACGGCGAGCCTCAGGCCGTGCTCGGCCTTGAGCATATGTTTGAGCAGGGTGGTCTTGCCGGCACCGAGAAAGCCGGTCAGCACGGTAACGGGAATCGGCGTTTGCACGCGGTTGTCTCCTGCAGCTGAAAATGAAAGTGGGAGCCCGGTTGCCCGGACTCCCACTGGTTCATGCGTGTCGCGGGTTCAACAGCACTTGGGCCCGGACTTGCCACCATAACGCGCTTCCTGGCGCTCGCGGAAGAACGCCTCGTAGCTCATCACCGGCTTGTCCGGGTGCTTGGTCTGCATGTGCTCGACATAGTTGTCGTAGTCGGGCATGCCGACCATCAGGCGGGCGGCCTGCCCCAGGTACTTGCCCAGTCGACCCAGGTCGTTGAACATCGCGGCATTCCTCTCAAGCGTCAGGCAAAGCCTGGAACGGGGTTTCCTTGTCGGTGCGCTCCTTGCGGCCCAAGGCGGCGAGGCCAACCTTGACGGCGAAGAACAGCACGCTGAACACCACAATCAGGAACAGCACGGTCAGGCCTGCGTTGGTGTAGGCGTTGAAGATCACGTGCTGCATCTGGCCGATGTCCTTGGCCGGAGCCAGCACCTGGCCGGCGTCCAGCGCGGTGCTGTACTTCTTGGCCAGGGCCAGGAAGCCCACCGCCGGGTTAGGGTCGAACAGCTTGATCAGGCCCGCGGTGGTGGTGCAGATCAACAGCCACACGGCTGGCAGCAGGGTGACCCAGACGTAGCGCTGGCGTTTCATCTTGATCAGCACCACGGTGCCCAGCATCAGAGCGATACCGGCCAGCATCTGGTTGGAAATGCCGAACAGCGGCCACAGGGTGTTGATGCCACCCAACGGGTCGATCACGCCCTGGTACAGCAGGTAGCCCCACAGGGCCACGCAGCCGGCCGTGCCGATCAGGTTGGCGGTCCACGATTCGGTACGCTTCAAGGCCGGAACGAAGCTGCCCAGCAGATCCTGCAACATGAAGCGACCGGCACGGGTACCGGCGTCCACCGCGGTGAGGATGAACAGCGCCTCGAACAGAATGGCGAAGTGGTACCAGAACGCCATGGTGTTCTCACCTGGCAGCACCTGGTGGAGGATCTGCGCGATACCGACCGCCAAGGTCGGCGCACCGCCGGCACGGGCGAGGATGGTGTGCTCACCGATGTCGCGGGCGGTGGCCTCCAGTTGCTCGGGGGTGATCATGAAGCCCCAGCTGCTGACGGTCTGCGCCACCGAGGCGACGTCGGCACCGACCACCGCGGCCGGGCTGTTCATGGCGAAGTACACGCCCGGCTCGATCACCGAGGCGGCGACCATGGCCATGATGGCGACGAACGACTCCATCAGCATGCCGCCGTAACCGATGTAGCGGGCGTTGGTTTCGTTGTCCAGCAGCTTCGGCGTGGTCCCCGAGGAGATCAGCGCGTGGAAGCCGGACACCGCGCCGCAGGCGATGGTGATGAACAGGAACGGGAACAGGGTGCCCTTCCACACCGGCCCGGTGCCGTCGGTGAATTGCGTGAGCGCCGGCATTTTCAGCTCGGGCGCGATGACCAGGATACCGATGGCCAGACCGACGATGGTACCGATCTTGAGGAAGGTCGACAGGTAGTCGCGCGGTGCCAGCACCAGCCATACCGGCAGCACGGCGGCGACGAAACCGTAGCCCACGAGCATCCAGGTGATCTGCACGCCGGTGAAGGTGAACGCCGGCCCCCACACCGGATCCGCAGCGATCTGCCCTCCCAGCCAGATCGACAGCAGCAGCAAGACCACGCCGACGATGGAGATCTCACCGATGCGGCCCGGGCGGATGTAGCGCATGTAGATGCCCATGAACATCGCGATCGGGATGGTCGCCATCACCGTGAACATGCCCCACGGGCTCTCGGCCAAGGCCTTGACCACGATCAGCGCCAGCACCGCGAGGATGATGATCATGATCAGGAAACAGCCGAACAGGGCGATGGTGCCGGGGATGCGGCCCATCTCCTCGCGGACCATGTCGCCCAGCGAGCGGCCGTTGCGGCGGGTGGAGAGGAACAGGACCATGAAGTCCTGCACCGCGCCGGCCAACACCACGCCGGCGATCAACCACAGCGTGCCGGGCAGGTAGCCCATCTGTGCGGCGAGTACCGGGCCCACGAGCGGGCCGGCGCCGGCGATGGCGGCGAAGTGGTGACCGAAGAGAATGTGCTTGTTGGTCGGGACGTAATCCAGGCCATCGTTGTTGAGTACCGCGGGCGTGGCCCGGCGAGGGTCGAGCTGCATCACCTTGGTGGCGATGAAAAGGCTGTAGTAACGGTAGGCAACCAGGTAGATGGCCACTGCCGCGACCACGATCCACAAGGCGTTGATCGCCTCACCGCGACGCAGGGCGACCACACCCAGCGCGCAGGCCCCTATGACTGCCAGCGCCAGCCACGGGATATGGCGTAGCAGGCTGTTATTGTTGTTCATGGCATGCTTCCAGCTAAGTGGTTGGAATAGACAGCCCTCTGAGTCTAGGGCCTGCTCGCCTCCATTACCATATCCAGATGAGCGTCCTCGCTCCCCCACGGACTCCGACCTAGAGCGGCGCCACCGCAACTCCCCTGGTAATTCTGTCAGTTGTCGGGCCACTGTCCCGGGTGCATCTTGATCAGGTCTTGAATACACAAGGATGTTCACAGTGAAACCCAAGTACCTGCTTCACACCACTTTCATCGGCCTGCTCGCCACTGCGGCGGTACCTGCCCATGCCGCCCCCATCGAGCCAATGCATGGCGCCATGGAGGTACCCGTGGCACGCCAACTGGCTTGCCACAACGCACAGGACTATTACTGGCCAGAGGATGGCACAGGTATCAAGAGCCCCGGCTGCAAAGCGGCTTACCAGCACGTCTACCGCAAGTTCGGCAACGACGCCCTGCAGGCGGCCTACCAGTTCAACCAGTGGCACGAAGTGTCGAAGAACGTCAAGGACTTCAACAACATCGAAGCAGTCAAGAAGGCTATTCCCGACGGGCAGCTGTGCTCGGCGGGCAATGTCGTGGCGGCGGATTCGCTAAGCCAGGTCAAGAACGCACTCGACAAAATTGTGCGCACGTTGGGATTGGATTGGAACGGGCTGCACCTGGTAGCCAACGACAAGAGCGGTCTGGATCAACCCGCCGCGTGGGCCACTCAGGAACTGCGCAAGGGGACCGACGACAAGGTGCGCATGCGCTACAAGATCCAGGCCGTACATAATCCCAGTTTCTGGGAAATCTATGTGTCCAAGCCAGATTACGACCCCGCGCAACGCGCGCTGAATTGGGACGACCTGGAGCTGGTGCAGAAAATCGGTAACGTCGCCCCCGTGAACGGCTACTACGAGCTGGACGTCGATCTGAAGAAACACACCGGCAAACGTGTCATCTACAGCCGTTGGCAGCGGGATGATTCAGCCGGCGAAGGCTTCTACAACTGCAGCGACGTGAATATCGTCAGCGCTAAATAGCGTCTGTTGATCCTTCGGCTGAGATACCCATGGCTGGGCTATAGTCAGAAGATCTGACGAGGATCCAGCCATGACCAGCTCCCAAGACGAACGTCGCCGTTTCCAGCGCATCGCCTTCGATGCCCCCACCGAGCTGCGCCAGGGTGAACAACGCTGGCCGGTGAAACTGCTCGACTTGTCGCTCAAGGGTTTGCTGATCGAACGCCCCCATCCCTGGGATGCCGACCTTACCCAGGACTTCGAAGCGATCATCCACCTGAACGACAAGAAAACCCGAGTGCTGATGCAGGTCGAACTGCGCCACGAGGAGCCGAGCCGCCTGGGTTTCATCTGCCTGCACATCGACATCGATTCGATGACCCATCTGCACCGTCTGGTGGAACTGAACGTGGGTGACAGCACCGAAATGATGCGCGAGCTGCGCGAACTCATCGAAGATTGATATATCTTAGCCTGCTAACAATCTGGCCCTGACGGCTTTCTTGTCCAGTCAGACAGCTTTCCTACCCTCGCCAGACACTTTGTACACACCCCTCTGCAACAGCTCCCTGCATGTTGGAACGCAACATGCATCCAGGTTTCACGCCACCTGGACGCACCCGTTCCGTCGCTACGATCAAAACTTTGTATACAATTTTAGTGGCAATTATTTCCACTAGTTGTCTACAGTAGCGGCACAACAATAAACAGAGAGCCTGCTCCAATGACCACGTCCCCCAGCACGTCTCCCGCCCCGCGCCCCGAGGACGAAAACCTCGGCCTCGGCGCCAACCTGGCCTACGGGCTGCAGCATGTCCTGACCATGTATGGAGGGATCGTCGCCGTACCCCTGATCCTCGGCCAGGCCGCCGGCCTGGCGCCGGCCGAGATCGGCCTGTTGATCGCCGCCTCGTTGTTCGCCGGTGGCCTGGCGACGTTGCTGCAGACCCTCGGCTTGCCGTTCTTCGGCTGCCAGCTGCCGCTGGTGCAGGGGGTGTCTTTCGCCGGCGTGGCCACCATGGGCGCGATCCTTGGCAGCCAGAGCGGCGGCGGTTTGCAGTCGGTGCTGGGAGCGGTGATGGCGGCCTCGCTGATCGGCTTCCTGATCACTCCGGTGTTCTCGCGTATCACCAAGTTCTTCCCGCCACTGGTAACGGGCATCGTCATCACCACCATCGGCCTGACCCTGATGCCGGTCGCCGCGCGCTGGGTGATGGGCGGCAACAGCGCTTCGCCGGAGTTCGGCAGCGTCGCCAACATCGGCCTGGCGGCACTGACCTTCGCCATCGTCCTGCTGCTGAGCAAGCTGGGCAGTGCGAGCATCTCGCGCCTGTCGATCCTCCTGGCCATGGTCGCCGGCACCCTGATCGCCTGGGCCCTGGGCATGACCGACTTCAGCAAGGTCACGGAAGGCCCGATCTTTGCCTTCCCCACCCCGTTCCACTTCGGCATGCCGACCTTCCACATCGCCGCGATCCTGTCGATGTGCATCGTGATCATGGTGACCCTGGTGGAAACCTCGGCCGACATCCTCGCGGTGGGTGAGATCATCGACACCAAGGTCGACTCCAAGCGCCTGGGCAATGGCCTGCGCGCCGACATGGCATCGAGCATCCTGGCGCCGATCTTCGGTTCGTTCACCCAGAGCGCCTTCGCCCAGAACGTCGGCCTGGTGGCCGTGACCGGCGTCAAGAGCCGCTATGTGGTGGCCACCGGTGGTGTGATCCTGGTGGTGCTGGGCCTGCTGCCGATCATGGGCCGGGTAATCGCCGCGGTCCCCACCCCGGTACTGGGTGGCGCAGGCATCGTGCTGTTCGGCACCGTGGCGGCCAGCGGTATCCGCACCCTGTCGAAGGTCAACTACAAGAACAACGTCAACCTGATCATCGTCGCCGCCTCGCTGGGCTTCGGCATGATCCCGATCGCGGCGCCGAACTTCTACCACAACTTCCCGAGCTGGTTCGAAACCATCTTCCACTCCGGCATCAGCTCGGCGGCGATCATGGCCATCCTGCTGAACCTGATCTTCAACCACTTCACCACCGGCAACTCGGAGAACCAGTCGGTATTCGCCGCGGCCTACGAACGCACCATCCAGTACTCGGACATCTCGGCGTTGCGCGATGGCGACTACTTCAAGGACGGCAAACTGTTCGACGCCGAGGGCAACGAAGTCCCGGTCATGGAGCTGGACGAACACGGCAACCAGGCGCCAAGGCGCAAGGCGGTTGCCGAACACTGATCGCTGACCAGGACGGTCATCGTGGGGAGCCGACGCGCATCGTCGGCTCCCTTTTTTCATTCCCCGGCCAGACCTACAGGTGTGCGACGAAGTACCGGTTCAACACATTCAGGTCAGCGGCCTCCAGCACCCCCGCCAGATACCGCAGCTGCAGCCACGCCCGCAAGTACTCATGCCGCGCCTGGGCCAGGTCACGCCTGGCGCCGAACAGCTGTTGCTCGGCATCCAGCACATCGAGGTTGACCCGCTCGCCCCCCTGCACGCTCTTGCGCGTGGCCTGCACCAGCGCTGCGGCGGCTTTCACCGCCAGGTCGTAGGCGCGGATCTTCGCCGTGCCGCTGGCGCACAGATTGAACTGTCGACGCAACTGGTTGACCGTCTCGCGCAGTTGCGCGTCCAGCTCGAAGCCTGCGGCATCACGCTGGGCACGGGCCTGGCGCACCGACGCCGACACGCCGCCACCGGCGAACAGCGGCACGTTCAGCTGCACGCCGATGCTGTCGGTGTCGTAGCGTTGGTTGTAGCTGCTCTCGGAGCTGGAGCTGGAAATACCCTTGCTGGCATAGGCACTCAACGAAGGCAGATGTCCGGCCCGCTGACGCTCGATGTTCTGCTCGGCGACCTCCAGCCCATGGCGCTGGCTGGCCAGCTCGGCGTTGTGGGCGACGGCCAGTTCGCGCCAGGGCTCGAAACGCGCGGGCGTCAGTGGCTGGACGCGAAAGTCGCCGGTCATCGGCGCCAGATCCTCGACCGTTACCGGCTCGCCGATGATCGCCTGCAGGGCCCGCAACGCTGCATCGAGATTGTCACCGGCCTCGATCTCCTGGGCCTGGGCCAGCTCATAACGGGCCCGGGTCTCGAGCACATCGGTGCGGGTGCCCTCGCCACCTTTGACCAGGCGTTCGTTGAGTGTCAGTTGCTCGGCAAAGGTACGCCGCTGGGCCTGGGCCAGGGCGATCTGCTCATTGGCGAACAACGCTTCGCTGTAGGCGCCGAACAGCCGCACCATCAGTTCCTGGCCACGCCCACGGTAGCGCTCGTCGGCCAGCGCGGCCTGAGCCACCCCCCGGCGGTAGTCGCTCCAGGCGGCATAGTCGAACAGCGGCTGCTCGAGGGTCAGGGTCGAACTGTAGCTGCGGTAATCGCGCTGGGTGGTCACGTCGCCGAACTGGCTGCGTTGGGTCACCTGCGAGTCGTTGCGGGCACGGTTGTAGCGGTACGACAGCTTCGGCAGCAGGCCTGCGCGGCCTATCGCCCGGTTTTCGAGCCCGGCCTGCCGCTCGGCAATCGAGCCCTGCCAGGTCGGGTCGTTACGCAAGGCCAGGGCATAGGCATCACCCAGGTCCAGGGCCTGCGCCGACAGGCTGGTGAGCAGCAGCAGCGGGCAGGCGAAACGCAAAAGTACAGGCATCACCCTTATTCCTCGGCCAAGGCGACATGCACCCGGTCAGCCAGTGGCTTGAACAGATAGTTGAGCATCGAGCGCTCACCGGTGCGTACGAAGGCCTCCACCGGCATCCCGGGGCGGATATCCAGGCCCGCCAGTTGCCCAAGGCCGTGCTCACTGACCTTGATGCGCACCTGGTAATAAGGCTGCTGAGTCTTCTCGTCCACCAGGCGGTCGGCAGAGACCAGGGTCACTTCACCGTCCACCCGCGGCGTGGTGCTCTGGTTGAACGCCACGAACATCAATTCCACCGGCAAGCCCGGGCGCAGGCGGTCGATCATGTCCACCGAGGCTCGCGCATCGACCAGCAAAGGCGCATCGCGCGGCACGATCTCCATCAGTTGCTGGCCACGGGCGATGACTCCACCGTTGGTAAACACACTGAGGCCGACCACCGTGCCGGCCACCGGGGCGCGCACCTGGGCATGGGCCAGCTCGAATTCGGCGCTGCGCAGCCGGTTGTCCAGATCCTCGGCGCTGGCCTGCAGCTCGGCGAGCTGTTGACGCACTTCGTTCTGATACTCCTGCTGGCGCTGGCCGATACGCAGCTTCAGCTCCAGCACCTGGCGCCGGGTGCGGCCGATGCTGCCGAAGTCCTCGGCGATCGAGCCATTGACCTGGGCCAGCAGGCGCTCGCTGTCGAGCAGGCGATTGCGGGCGATGTAGCCGTCCCGGGCCAGCTCGCGCAGGCCGCGCAACTGCTCGTCCAGCGCATCGCGCTGGGCCTGCTTGCTGGCCAGCGAACCTTGCAGCCCCTGCAGCGAGGCCTCGGCACCGGCAATGCTCTCGCGCAGGCCACCCAGCTCCATGTCCAGCGCCTGGGCCCGGCTGCCGCGCAGCTGGCGCTGCCCTTCCAGCACCGTAGCCACCCAGGGGAGGTTTGCCTGGGCCTGCAGGTCTTCGGGGTATGCAATCGTCGCCCGACCATCGCGCTCGGCAAGCAGACGGGCCTCCCCGGCGCGGGCGTTGACGTACTGCACCCGCAACGAACCGACCTGGGCCTGGGCCTGGGTCGCGTCCATGCGCAGCAACACCTGGCCCGCGCTCACCGTGTCACCGTCACGCACCAACAACTGCTCGATTACGCCACCCGTGGGGTGCTGCACGGCCTGGCGGCTGCCGGCGACCATCACGCTACCGCTGACCGGCACGCCCTTGTCCAAGGGCGCCAGCGCAGCCCACAGCAGGAAACCGCCGAAGCCTGCCAGCACCAGCCAACGACCGACACGGCCAGGTCGATGTTCATCGAGGCTGAGCAGGCTCGCCTCGGTCTTTTGCGGGGAAAGGGCGTGGATGCTCATCAGTCAGGCTCTTGGCTGGCCGAACGTGACGTTCAGGCCGATGGGATTGCGGGTGGAGGACGCTGCGACAGGCGCGGGCCGAGCAGCGCGTTGCGCGTCCTGCAACACCCGGGCGGTGGGGCCGAAGGCCTGCAGCTGGCCACCTTTGAGCATCAGCAGGTTGTCCAGGCCGGCCAGCAGCGAAGACTTGTGGGTGATCAGGATCAGCGTGCGCTTGTGCTCACGCAGCCTGGCAATGGCCTCGACCAGCGCCTTTTCCCCAGCTTCATCGAGATTGGAATTGGGCTCGTCGAGCACGATCAGCGCTGGTAGCCCGTACAGCGCACGTGCCAGGCCGATGCGCTGGCGCTGGCCACCGGAAAGCCCCATGCCGCCCTCCCCCAGCAGCGTGTCGTAGCCGCCCGGCATGGCGAGGATCATGTCATGGACGCCCGCCAGCTGCGCCGCGGCGACCACCTGCTGAGCGTCGACAAGGCCCAGACGGGCGATGTTGTCGGCAATGCTACCGGCGAACAGCTGCACATCCTGCGGCAGGTAGCCGATGTGCTGGCCCAGCGCACCACGGTCCCAGGTCCGCAGGTCGGCGCCGTCCAGGCGCACCTTGCCACTGACCGGAGCGCTGGCGCCGACCAGCAAGCGCGCCAGGGTCGACTTGCCCGAGCCGGAGGGACCGATGATCCCCAGTGACTCACCCGCTGGCAGCTCGAAACCCAGATTGTGCAGGCACAGGCGACTGCTGCCCGGTTGCGTCGCGCCGACCTGCTCGACCGTGAGCTTGCCCTGCGGTGTCGGCAACGGCATGCCGGCTGGGCGTGCGGGCTGAGCCTGCAGCAACTCGCTCAGGCGCTGATAGGCCAGACGCGCACCACTCCATTGGCGCCAGGCGCCGATCAGCTGGTCGATCGGCGCCAGCACGCGGGCCATGAGGATGGAGCCGGCGATCATCATCCCCGGCGTAATCAACTGTTCGATGGCCAGCCAGGCACCAAGGCCAAGCACCAGCGACTGCAGGGCCAGGCGCACGGTCTTGGTCAGCGCGGTAACCGCCGCAGTGCGTTCGCTACCCAGGTTCTGCTGAGCCAGAAAGCCGTGGTGCAAACGCGCCCAGCGCTGGCGCACGGCGCCGAGCATGCCCATGGCCTCGATCACTTCGGCATTGCGCAGGTTGGCGCTGGCCTCCAGGCCCGCCTGCTGCGACAACTGCCCGGCTTGGGCAAACGGCGCTTGGGTCAGGCGCTCGTTGATCCACGCCAGTACCGCGAGCAACACCGCGCCCACCAGCGCCATCAAGCCCAGCCATGGGCTGAACATGAACATCACCAGCAGGTACACCGGGAACCACGGTGCATCGAAAAAGGCGAACAACGCCTGGCCGGTGGCGAACTGGCGCAGCGCGGTCAGGTCGGCGAGCATCTGCCCCGCCGCGCCTTTGTGGCCGGCGAGGCTGGCCTCGTAGGCGGCCTCGAACACCCGTGGGTTGAGGTCCATGTCCATGCGCGTGCCCAGGCGGATCACCACTTGGCTGCGCAACCACTCCAGCAGCCCCATGAAGGCGAACACCCCGAGCACCATGAGGCTGAGCATCAGCAGGGTCATCTCGTTGCGCGACGACAAGACCCGGTCGTAGACCTGCAGCATGTACAGCGCCGGCGCCAGCATCAGTACGTTGATCACCGCGGTGAACAACGCGACGTTGCCAAGCCCGGCACGGCAGGCCTTGAGCGCCCGCAGCACTTCATTGGCCGCGGCGGGAGCGGTTCGCATTTGATGGAAACCTCATAGAAGGCGCCGACAGGCGATTGCATTCGCGCCATCGTCGCCACAAAATTCGCACCGCCGCAGCCTGGGCCCGGCAAAGACACGGGCTGCGGGGTAAGTGCATCAGATCAGCGAATGGCAGGGCGACCTTCCATTCGCTTTTTCATGCCTGCGCTCAGGCCGCGAGGGCCAGATCCTCAGGCAGTGCCTGCACGCCGACCGCTTCGGCGGAGGCCGCGTGAACCGGGCCGGCAGCCAGGGCCGCGTCGATCTGGGCGAAGGTGCTGTTGGTGGAGACGCCATAGTCGGCCAGCAGGTTGTCGAGCACGGTTTCCAGCGCGCCGGTCTTGCCCTGCATGAGGTTGTAGATGACGTTATGCACATCGTTGCCGGTACGGCCGGCACCTTGCGCAGCGCTCAGGTCCAGGCCGTCGAAGCTCACAGCCAGCGACTGCACGCTGTAGTTGCCGCTGGCGTCCTTGAGCAGGTTGTTGCCCAGGGTCACGGTGTCCAGTTCGCCGTACAGGTAGTGGTTCAGGTTGTTGCCAGCCGGCAGTGCCGCGTCCCAGACGTAGTGCAGGCCGGTCTGGGTATCGCTCTGGGCGATCACGGCGTAGTTCGAGCCGTTGGTGCCGCGAATGGCGTACTGGCTGCCATCGGTGCCGCCTTCGTTGAAGCCGCCGGTGTTGCTGGCGTTGTGGTCGGCGGTCTTGAAACCGGTGGCCCAGACCGACAGGTACTGGTCGACGGTGACGTTGGCGAAGGAAGCCGCGTAGGTAACGGAGAGAGACATTTCAATTCCTCTTGGTCTTGCCGTTGAAGACGCAGGCACTCATTGCCTGCGTGTTGCCCGGGATCGGGCGAACTTGGGGGATCAGAAGCGGTACTCGAGCATGCCGGTCAGGGTCCGCCCCCTTGCCAGGGACAGGTTGTTGGCATCGCCCATGGCCACGAAGTAGGCCTGATCGGTGACATTCTCCAGCGACAGGGCGATGTTCAGCTGCTTGGTCGCCCAGTAGCTGGCATACAGGTCGTACACCTTGTATTCCGGCCAGCGCGCCTTTTCGAGGTTGCCGAAGCCCTGGCTGTTCAGGTGCTCGCCATTGCCCGCGCTGTAGCGCAGGCGGGCGCCGACATCCAAGGTGTTGTCGAAGAAACGCAAGCCGGCGGTGAGCGCGCCCCGGTCGGACGGCATATAGGCGGCGTTGCCCATGATTTCGCCACAGCTGACCTTATCGTTGAGCGCGGGATCGTCGACGATGCTGTAGGCCGGCATCAGCACGGGAATGGTGAAACCGCCGAAATCCATGTCTACCCATTGCTCTCCCGCCGACACCCGCTTGGTGCCGCCGCCCATGTACAGCTGCTTGGAGCAGAAGTCATTGCTGCCGATCATGTGGGTGTAGCTGAGCTGGGTGTAGAAACGCCCATTGTCGTAGTCGAGCGAATACTCCACACCACGGAACGTGGTGCCTTTGAGGTTGTTCTGGTAAGCGCTCTGCCCCAGCGACAAGCCGGTCACATCGGTACCGGGCAAGTCGGCGCTGTAGTCGAGGAACGAGAAATTATCGATCCGCGTGTCGAAGTACGCGACCTTCATGCCCAGGCGGTCACCCTCGCGAAACAACGACTCCTTGAACACATTGAACCCAGCCTCCCAGTTGTGCGAACTCTCTGGTTTGAGGAAGGGGTTGGGGTAGACCATCTCGTTGCCACCGCCGTGAGGCTTGCCACTCATGAACGCTTCGGTCACCGCCGGCGGGCGCCAGCCACGGCCCCAACGGGTATAAAGCTGCAGCCAGTCCAGCCCCGGTTTGACCGCGATACCGAAGGTCGGCGAGAAACGCCCCTCTTCGCGCTCGACGTCATACATCAACTCGGTACGCTCTCTGAGGATGTCCACACCGGTCACACCCTGGGGGTACATCCAGGTGGTCAGCCCAGTCTTGCCGGTGAGCCGATAACGGTCGTAACGCAAGCCCGCATCCAATGTCAGCCAACCACCGTGCTCGAAGGTGACATCGCCAAACAGGCTACCCATCGCACGTTTGCCATCTGGGTCGGCCCCGGTAACGAACGGGTTGCTTTTCTCGTTGGCGGCCGGAATGCGGTCGCTGCTGGGCTTGAAGGTGTCGAGAAACAGTTCGGCACCATAGTTGAACTGCAGGCTGTTGCTCTGGCCGAAGTAGAACCGCGAGGTGTTCTGCGCCTGCAGCCCCCAGGTGTCGGTCTGGAAGTGATCGGTATAGGGCGCGTAGAGGTTGCCGCTGCTGGCACTGGCGGTATTGCTGTTGTTCCAGCGGTCCTGGCGGGTGGTGACGAAGTACAGCTTGGCCTTGAAGTCGATCAGGTCGTTGTCCGGCGCGTAGCTGTAGTCGAGCGCGACGTTCTTGGCGCTGACATCGCTGCTGGCCGAACGTCGGTAGTAGAACGCGTTGCCGTCATCGGCCAGCCAGGTCCAGGCGTCCTTGCTGTCGGTGTCGGTCTCCAGGTAGCTCAACTGCAGGCGCTGGTACTCAGCCAGGTTCAGGCCCAGCTTGAGCAGATTCGAACGGGTCACGGTATCCATGTCGCCGACTTCGGATTCCAACCAGTTGTTCCAGGCCCGAGGGTAGAACTTGCGCACGCGCATTTCGCTGCCGAGGTTGTCACGGTTGCGGGTGCCTGCACGATAGTCGCCAAAATGGCGCTCGCTCATGCCCAGCAGCACATCACCTTTTTCGTTGCCGAAGGCAAACACACCACTGCCGTTGAAGTAGGTGCCATTGCCCAGCTCGCCGATGCCATGCCCGGCGCGCACGCGTCCGCCGTATTCTTTGCCCGGCCCGATGAACTCGCGAGCATCGAGGGTATTGAAGGTGGCGATACCACCCAGCACGCCCGCGCCGCCCATGCCGGACTGGCTGCCCTTGTCGATTTCGACACTGCTGACGAACTCCGGGTCGATGAACATCGTGCCGTTGCGCTGCTGGTGGCCGTTGACGCTGAAGTTCTGGCGCATGCCATCGATGTTCATGTTGACTCGGCCATAGTCCTGCACGCCGCGGATGTTCACCGACAACCCGGGGTCGCGCTGGTTGACCGCCGTGTACACCCCGGCAGTCTGCTCGAGCAGGTCGGCGGCGTGACGCGGCGGACGCTTGTCGATCTGCTCGCGGGTGATCACGCTGACCGAGCGTGGCGTCTGGTAGACCCAGTCGCCGTCACGCGCCGAATCGATATGGGTGGCGCCCAGCTCCATGACCTGGCCGCCCTCCGCCAAGCGCTCCAGGCCCACTTGGCCCGGAGCACTGAAGCGATAGCGCACGGGCATGCCGCGCAGCAACCGGTGCAGCCCTTCCTCGATGCTGTAGCCGCCGTGCAACCCCTCGCTCTGCAGGCCGGCCAAGGTTCGGCTGTCGAAGAACACCTGTACCCCGGACTGTTCGGCATAGGCCAGTACGGCGCTGTCGAGGGGTTGGGCAGGAATGTCGAACTGAATGACTTTGTGCTTGGCGCTGCTGGAGGCGTTGGCGGCCTGCACCATGCCGATTCCCATCGACAGGGTGCAGGTGCCCAGGGCCAGGCTGCCGGCAAGGGCGATGCGGCTCAGAGGCCAGCGGGGTCGAGTTGATTGCGTGCTCACTGCGCGTCTCGTCTGTTGGCGTTTTCTAGTAATGAAAATCAATCTCAACAGTCAGACGAGCTGCACGGGAAAACTCAGTAACCTCAAATGCAAGTTTTTTTCAAAGCGCTCAATAGATCAACGTCAAGCCCGGCAGTTGCAGGTGCTTGGCCTTGAGCTCGCGGGTGAGGGTATCGGCGGCGACAGCCAGGTTGTCGAGGCGGAACACCCCGCTCACTTCCCGCTGCGCCAGCGCAGCATCGACCACCATCAGGCGGCCATCGCGATAACGATTCAGGCGCTCGACCACCTCGGCCAGGGGTTGACGTTCGAACACCAACACTCCTCGTTGCCAATCGGTGGCCCGCTGCGGATCGGGGCCTGGCCAGGGCCGGATACCCTGGGCGTGGTCGTAGCGCAGTGCCTGCCCCTCACGCAGGAGCTGATGGGCAACTCCCTGGGTAGGCGTCGCCTGCAGCCGCACCTCGACGCTGTGTTCAAGCATACCCACCCAACCGCCGTCACCCGCCTCGCCCACCACGAATCGCGTGCCCAGTGCCTGGCTGGTGGCACCGGCATATTCGACAACGAAGGGACGTGGCTCGTCCGCGCTGACAGGCGCCGCACTGAACACCGCCTCCCCCGCCAACAGGCGCACCCGGCGTTGCTGGCCATCGAAGTCGAGCTGCACGGCGCTGCCGCCATCGAGGTCGACCACACTGCCGTCCGGCAGACTGACACGGCGTACTTCGCCAGCTGCGGTGGCGTAATCGGCACGCCACTCGAGCAGCACCCGGGGCCCCTGATCGACCCCCAGTATTGCCAGCAGCAGCAACGCACTGCTTGCCGCCGCCCAGCGCCACCGCCTTGGCCTGCGTCGGCCACGCGGGCGCTCGGCACACTCGACAGGCGCCCGGCGCGGGGCTGTCGGCGCCAGGCTCGCCATCTGCCCAAGGTCGGCCCAGGTCGCCTGGGCAAAGGCATAGGCATGCGCGTGGCGCGGATCGCTGGCGCACCATTGCGCCAGCGCCAACTGCTGCTCCGGGCTCAGGGGGCCGCTCTCCTCCAGCACCACCCACTCGGCGGCCTGCTCGCGGATGGCTTGCTCGGTCTGGCTGCTCACACGGTTCTCTCGCGATCTGGTTATGTCTGGGCTGACGTCTGAAGCGGCATTTGTCAGTAAACCGTTGGTCATTCGGTTTCCTGCAGGCACTGCATCACATAGGCCAGGGCCTTGGCCAGATGCTTTTGCACCGAGCTGTCGGAGATCCCCAGGTGCCGGGCGACCTCGGCATGGGTCATGCCTTCCAGGCGGTTGAGGCGGAAGATTTCCCGGGTGCGCTCGGGCAGCTCGCCGAGGATCGTCCGCAGGCGACGCAGGTGTTGCTCACGTACGGCCTGCTCCTCGAGCCCTGGGCCGTCCTCGACGAGTGCTTCGAAGGCCTCGTGGGGCACCGTGTCGGTCTTGCGTCGCTGCTGCTGGCGCACATGATCGATCATCAGATTATGCGCGGTGCGATACAGGTAGGCCTGGGCATTGTCGATCGGCTCGTGACGCTGCTGCTCGGCCAGGCGCAGGAAACTGTCCTGCACCAGGTCGGCCGCCAGCTGCGGGTCGCGCACCTTGCGCGAGAGCAGGCCCTGAAGGTTTTTCGCGTGCTTGAGAAACAGCCGCTTGAGGTCTAACTCCGCCACACGCGCTCCATGAGGTGGTCGCAAGGTGGCGTATGCTACTCGTTACTGAGAATCACTTGCAAGAAGACGACCTATTCGAACAGTGCGTCCAGCGCCTGCTCCAGACGGGTCACGGCAATCACCTGCAAACCGGCGGGTGCTTCTTTCGGCGCATTGCCCTTGGGCACGATGGCCCGCTTGAAGCCATGCTTGGCCGCTTCCTTCAGACGCTCCTGGCCACTGGGCACCGGGCGCACCTCGCCCGACAGGCCGATCTCGCCGAACACCAGCAGGCCATGGGCCAGCGGACGATTGCGCAGGCTGGACATCACCGCCGCCAGCAATGCGAGGTCGGAGGCGGTCTCGAGCACCTTCACCCCGCCGACGACGTTGAGGAACACGTCCTGGTCATGGGTGGGGATACCGCCGTGCCGGTGCAGCACCGCCAGCAGCATGGCCAGACGGTTCTGGTCCAGGCCCAGGGTCACCCGCCGCGGGTTGGCCAGGTGGCTGTCGTCGACCAGCGCCTGGACTTCCACCAACATCGGCCGGGTGCCTTCCCAGGTGGCCATGACCACGCTACCGGGCACTTCCTCCTGGGTCCGATTGAGGAAGATCGCCGACGGATTGGAGACCTCCTTGAGGCCGCGGTCGGTCATACCGAACACACCCAGTTCGTTGACCGCGCCGAAGCGGTTCTTCACCGCCCGCAACAGGCGCAGACGGCCGTCGGACTCGCCCTCGAAGTACAGCACGGTGTCGACCATGTGCTCGAGCACCCGGGGGCCTGCCAACGAGCCCTCCTTGGTCACGTGACCGACCAGGAAGATCGCCGTGCCGCTCTGTTTGGCGTAGCGCACCAGCAACGCTGTGCTCTCGCGCACCTGGGCCACGCCACCCGGCGCCGACTGCAGTTGTTCGGTGAAGATGGTCTGGATCGAGTCGATCACCATCACCCGCGGCTTTTCCTGGCGCGCGGTGGCGATGATGGTCTCGATACAGGTTTCAGTCATGACCTTGAGCTGGTCCTGGGGCAGGCCCAGCCGCCGGGAGCGCATGGCCACCTGCTGCTGCGACTCCTCGCCGGTGACATACAGCGCCGGCATCTGCACGGCGATGTTGCACAGGGTCTGCAGGAGGATGGTCGATTTGCCGATACCCGGATCGCCCCCGATCAACACCACTGAACCATCCACCAGGCCACCACCCAGCACGCGGTCGAGCTCGGTACTGCTGGTGGTGAAGCGCGGGATCTCCTCGACGCTCACTTCGGCCAGGGTCTTGATCTGCGCCTGCTGCCCGGTCCAGCCGGCACGCCCGCTCGGTGCCGCTGCACCACCGCTCTCGATCATGGTCTCAACCAGGGTATTCCAGGCCCCGCAGTCGCCACATTGGCCGGCCCACTTCGGGAAAGTCGCGCCACACTCGGTGCAGCCGTACAAACGCTTGGCCTTGGCCATGGGCGGAGTCTCCTGGAAAAAACCGCCATGATAGCCGAACACCGACGTGCCCCGGAGGCCTCGGTGGGCGACAAAACTATTCGCTCTATGAACAGTCTGTAGCTGCGAACGTCACGCATGTAGCGTTTTAGTGGCTTACACTGCGTTTACCTCTCCATTCGTAACAAAGGAATACAGCATGGGCATGCTCAGTGAATTCAAGGCCTTCGCGGTCAAGGGAAATGTCGTCGACATGGCGGTGGGTATCATCATCGGCGCGGCGTTCGGCAAGATCGTTTCGTCCTTTGTCGGTGACGTGATCATGCCCCCTATCGGCCTGCTGATCGGCGGTGTCGACTTCAGCGACCTGGCCATCACACTCAAAGCTGCCGAAGGCGACGTACCGGCCGTGGTAATGGCCTATGGCAAATTCATCCAGACCATCCTCGACTTCATCATCGTCGCCTTCGCCATCTTCATGGGCGTGAAGGTGATCAACCGCCTCAAGCGCGAAGAAGCCGTAGCACCGACCGCGCCGCCGGTGCCGAGTGCCGAAGAAACCCTGCTGACCGAGATTCGCGACTTGCTCAAGGCACAGAATCGCCAGCCCTGAAGCACAAAACGACTGGGGCCGCTTTGCAGCGGCCCCAGTGACGGCGATCCAAAAGGCGCCATTGTTCCTTACCAGTAGTTCTCCACCGCCACCTGCCCCGGCCGCTTGCTCAGGCTCAGTTGCAAGTCCCGCGCCTTGAGCACCTTGCGCGTCTCGTCGATCATCTCCGGGTTGCCGCACAGCATGATCCGTGAATGCTCCGGCGACAGCGCCAGCCCCGCCGCCTTTTCCAGTTCACCGTTCTCGATCAACGTGGTAATCCGCGCGTTCAATGCACCCGGATGCTGTTCTCGGGTCACCACCGGAATGAACTGCAGCTTGCCCGCGAACTCCGCCAGGTAGTCGCGCTGCTCCAGTGCGGCGATCTCGTCCACATACGCCAGCTCCTTCGCCTCGCGCACCGAGTAGACCAGCTTGATGTTGTCGAAGCGCTCCCAGGCCTCGAAGTCCTGCAGGATCGACATGAACGGCGCGATACCGGTGCCGGTGGCCAGCAGCCATAGATCACGACCGCCAACGAAGCGATCGAGGGTCAGGTAGCCGAAGGCCTGACGGTCGATCAGCAGGGTATCGCCTTCGCCAAGCCGGCTCAGCTCACTGGTGAACTCGCCCCCAGGCACCACGATGGAGAAGAAGTCGAGAAACTCGTCATGGGGCGCGCTCACCATGGAATAGGCACGCCAGACGACGCTGCCATCGGCCTTGTGTACGCCCAGCCGGGCGAACTGTCCGGCACGGAAGCGAAAACCTGCATCGCGGGTGACGCGCAGGGAAAACAGGTTGGGGGTCAGGGGCTGGACGCCGAGCAGGGTCTGGCGGGTGAATTTGTCGGCGCTGGCGGTCATGACGGGCTCCACGGATCAAGTGCGCACAGTGTCGCGCAAAGCAGCCGAGATAAACACCGTCGGTTTGTAGGGTATCGCTTGGAACCGAGCGCAATCACCTAAGAAAGCGAGACAGCTATAACAAAAAAACCCAGCACACCATTAGGAGTTTTCCTACACTACGGACCGTGCAACGCTGATTTTGGATCCACTGCGACACAAAAGGGAGCTTCAACGATGCCACATTGGAAGAGTGAGCAGCTCCAGCGGATGCTGGAGGAGAAAGAGCCTCAGCAGCTGTTCGGCCACGCCGTGAAACTGGCCCAGGCGCTGGGCATGGAGTTCGTCGGCCTGTCGCTGCATCTGCATGTCGCCGCCCGTGGCCCACAGGTGATCCTCTATAACAATTATCCCAGCGCTTGGAATGAGCACTATCAGGCTGAAGACTTCATCAAGATAGACCCTGCAGTATCAAAGTGCCATCAGACCACGCTACCACTGGTCTGGAGCGACGAACTGTTTCGGGAGGTGCCACACCTGCGTGAGGCCGCCTGCGGGCATGGCTTGGTCCATGGTTGGAGTCAGTCGGTGCATGACCAGCAGCACAACGAAAGTCAGTTGAGCGTCTCCAGGGCGCAAGGCGCGATTTGCCATGAAGAATTGTACGAGAAGAGCGCTCAGGTAATGTGGCTATGCAACATCTTGCATGCCGCGCTCAGCACACACCATCTGGCGAAGTTCAGCCCACCACCGCAACTGAGCGAACGTGAGCTTGAGGTACTCAAGTGGTCCGCTGCCGGCAAGACCGCCGCCGACGTGGCGATGATCCTTTCACTGTCGCCCAGCACCGTGAACTTCCATATCCGCAGTGTGATCACCAAGACCAACGCCTCCAACAAAGCCGGCGCCATCGCCATCGCCGCGTTGCGCGGACTGCTCTGACAGCCCGTCCCCCGCCCAGGCGCAAAGCCCTGTAGAATCCCCCGCCGCAAGCCCGCCGCACAGCGCGCCGGGCAGATACGCAGCAGAGCCCCACGTCATGCCCCTGTTCAACAGCCCCTTCGCCGACCTCGACCTGATCCGCCAGCCGGAGCAAGCCAACGACCCGCTGCTGGCGTTCGATGCCGCCGACCAATACCTGCTGGAACACCTGGCCGCCCAGGCACCGGGCGCAGGCTGCAAGGTGCTGGTGCTCAACGACAGTTTCGGCGCCCTGGCCGCCAGCCTGGCCGGGCATCTGGACGTGACCAGCAGCGGCGACTCGCACCTGGCGCACCTGGCCCTGGAGAAAAACCTCGCTGGAAACGGCAGGCCGTTCGACAGCGTGCCTTTCATCCCGGCCAGCGAGCCCTTACAGGGCCCGTTCGACCGCGTGCTGGTGCGCGTGCCCAAGACCCTGGCCCTGCTCGAGGAGCAACTGATCCGCCTGCAGGGCCAATTGGCGCCTGACGCCCAGGTGATCGCCGGGGCGATGATCAAGCACCTGCCCCGAGCCGCCGGCGACCTCATGGAGAAGTACATCGGCCCGGTGCAGGCGTCGCTGGCACAGAAGAAAGCGCGTCTGCTGACTGCCACAGTCGCGCAACGGCCTGTCGCCCGCTCCCCCTACCCCAGCTGCTATCGTCTGGACACGCCGGCCCTGGAGCTGGTCAACCACGCCAACGTGTTCTGCCGCGAAGGCCTGGACATCGGCACCCGCGCCTTCCTGCCACACCTGCCGCGTGACCTGGGTCGCGCCCGGGTCGCCGACCTTGGCTGTGGCAATGGCGTGCTGGCGATTGCCAGCGCCCTGGCCAATCCGGATGCGCAGTTCACCCTGGTCGACGAGTCGTACATGGCGGTGCAGTCGGCGCGGGAGAACTGGCGGGCGGCACTGGGCGAACGCGAGGTGACGATCAGGGCCGCGGACGGCCTGGCGGGGCAGGAGAAACAATCGCTGGACGTGGTGCTGTGCAATCCACCGTTCCACCAGCAGCAGGTGGTGGGCGACTTCCTCGCCTGGCGCATGTTCCAGCAGGCTCGGGAAGCGCTGGAGGTCGGTGGCGCGCTGTACATCGTCGGCAACCGCCACCTGGGTTACCACAGCAAGCTGGCGCGCTTGTTCCGAGGCGTCGAGCAGGTCGCGGCAACGCCGAAATTCGTGGTGCTCAAGGCCCGGAAATAAAAGCATCGCGGGGCAAGTCGCAGCCGTGCGACTTGCCCCGCGATGACTCAATGACTCAGTGGGTACTCAGGCCTGCCGCATTCATGAACATGCGCATGCCATAAGCCACCACCCCAAGCGCTGCCACGCTCAGCCCCCAGATCAGCACCAGCCAACCCAGGCGTTGCCACAGCGGTTTCTTCTCTTCGACATTCATCGCCCGGCGCTCCTAGTGATAGCCGTCTTCATGGGTCACCTTGCCGCGGAACACGTAGTAGCTCCAGTAGGTGTAACCAAGGATGAACGGCAGGATGAACAGCGTGCCCACCAGCATGAAGCCCTGGCTCTGCGGCGGCGCCGCGGCATCCCAGATGCTGATCGACGGCGGGATGATGTTCGGCCACAGGCTGATGCCCAACCCGCTGTAGCCGAGGAAGATCAGCACCAGGGTCAGCAGGAACGGGGTGTAGTGGGCATTGCGTGCCACCGCCCGCAGCAGACCGTAGAAGGTCACCAGCACCAGGATCGGTACCGGCATGAACCAGATCAGGTTGGGCATGCTGAACCAGCGCTCGGCAATCTGTGGATAGGCGATCGGCGTCCACAGGCTGACGATGCCGATCACCACCAACAACACCAGCGCCAGTGGCCGGGCCATGTCATGCATCTTCTGCTGCAGCGGCCCTTCGGTCTTCATGATCAACCAGGTGCAGCCCAGCAGCGTGTAGGCGACGATCAGGCCCAGACCCGAGAACACCGTGAACGGCGTCAGCCAATCAAGTGTGCCACCGACAAACTTGCGGTCGACCACCTTGAAGCCCTCGATGAAGGCGCCCAGGGCCACGCCCTGGAAGAAGGTCGCCACCAGCGAACCCCAGATGAAGGCCTTGTCCCAGATATGCCGCCTGTTGGCCCTGGCCTTGAAACGGAACTCGAAGGCCACGCCCCGGAAGATCAGGCCCACCAGCATCAGGATCAGCGGCAGGTACAGCGCCTCCAACACCACCGAGTAGGCCAGTGGGAAAGCCCCGAACAGCGCCGCCCCGCCCAGCACCAGCCAGGTTTCGTTGCCGTCCCATACCGGGGCGACCGTGTTCATCATCACATCGCGGTCACGCTCGTCCTGGACGAAGGGGAAGAGCATGCCGATGCCCAGGTCGAAACCATCCATCACCACGTACATCATGACGCCGAAGATGATGATCACGGCCCAGATCAGCGGAAGATCGATACCCATCTCAGTTCCCCTTGCTCAGGCTGCTGGAGTCGGCCTCATGGCCTTCATCGGCGGCGGACAATGGCCGCGCCGGCGTACGTTTCTGGCCAGGGCCACCGGGGGTGTGCTCATCGCCTTCACCGGTCTTCGGCCCTTTGCGCACCAGGCGCATCATGTAGCCCAGGCCGGTGCCGAAAAGCGCGAAGTAGACCACCACGAACATCACCAGGGTAAAGCCGAGTTGTGCATAGCTGTGGTTGGACACACCGTCGGCGGTGCGCATCAACCCGTAGACCACCCACGGCTGGCGGCCAATCTCGGTGGTGAACCAGCCGGCGAGGATCGCGATCAACCCCGACGGGCCCATCCACAGGGTCAGGTAGAGGAACGGACGCGAGCTGTACAGGGTGCCGCGCTTGCGCAGCCACAGGCTCCACAGGCCGACGAAGATCATCAGCATGCCCAGGCCAACCATGACCCGGAACGACCAGAACACGATGGTCGAGTTGGGTCGGTCCTCAGGCGGGAACTCCTTCATCGCCGGCACTTGCTTGTCCAGGCTGTGGGTCAGGATCAGGCTGCCCAAGGCTGGGATCTCGACCTTGAAGCGGGTGGTTTCGGCCTGCATGTCGGGAATGCCGAACAGGATCAGCGGCGTCGGCTCGCCGGGCTTGTTCTCCCAGTGGCCTTCGATGGCGGCGATCTTCACCGGTTGGTGCTTGAGCGTGTTCAAACCATGGAAGTCGCCGATCACGGCCTGGATCGGCGCCACCACCAAGGCCATCCACATGGCCATCGACAGCATCTTGCGCACCGCCGGGTTGTCACGCCCGCGCAGCAGGTGCCAGGCCGCCGAGGCGCCGACGAAGAACGCGGTGGCGACGAAGGCCGCGGTGGCCATGTGCATCAGGCGATAGGGGAAGGACGGGTTGAAGATCACCGCGAACCAGTCCACCGGAATCACCTGGCCATTGACGATCTCGTAGCCCTGGGGCGTCTGCATCCAGCTGTTGGAGGCGAGGATCCAGAAGGTCGACACCAGCGTGCCGAGGGCCACCATGCAGGTGGCGAAGAAGTGCAGGCCACGGCCTACACGGTTCCAGCCGAACAGCATGACGCCGAGGAAACCGGCCTCGAGGAAGAAGGCGGTCAAGACCTCGTACGTGAGCAAGGGACCGGTGATGGATCCGGCAAAGTCGGAGAACTGGCTCCAGTTGGTACCGAACTGGTAGGCCATGACCAGGCCCGAGACCACGCCCATACCGAAGTTCACGGCGAAGATCTTCGACCAGAAGTGGTAGAGGTCACGGTAGGTGTTGTCGCCGGTCTTCAGCCAAAGGCCTTCGAGGACCGCCAGGTAGCTCGCCAGGCCAATGGTGATGGCCGGGAACAGGATGTGAAAGGACACGGTAAAGGCAAACTGGATTCGGGCGAGCTCTAGGGCTTCCAATCCGAACATGGTGCTTCCTCTTCAGGTAATCCGGCGACCGGGCTCATGGCCTGTCGCCCACTGCCCCCACGGGTATCGAGTGCGGCGCGTTGGAATTGTTCTGTTCGATCGCGGGGATTCCGGCCCGAAGGCCAAGATCGTTGCATTTGGAACGATTGATCCAGATCAACGACTGAATGGAAGCATAGTCCTGAATGACCCATCCGGATGTGTGGTTGATTGCCGCGTGACCGGTTGCCTCACCCTCTTTTGCGAAGGGGCGACAGGTGATCCACGCGACTTTCAGCAACTATTTGTTACAAACAGATGTTACTCTGCAGCCCCCTCTATCTCCGAGGCTGCAGGCTCCCCGATGTCCGATTCCGCCCCGCAATTGCTGCGTCATCACCGCCCTTTCCTGGCCTTCTGGCTGGCCCGCGTATTCACCGCCAGCGGCTTCCAGATGCTCACCGTGGCCATTGGCTGGCACCTCTACCAACTGACCGGGAATGTCCTCGATCTGGGCCTGGTCGGGCTGGTCGAGTTCGCACCCAGGGTGCTGTTCATGCTGCATACCGGCCATGTCGCCGACCGCTACGACCGACGCAAGGTCGCCGCCCTGTGCCAGACCCTGCAGGCGCTGATCGCCCTGGCGCTGGCTCTGGGCAGCGTCAGCGACAACGTCAGCCGCGAGCTGATCTTCATCCTGGCCTTCCTGCTCGGCGCCACCCGTTCGTTCGAGATGCCGGCGACCCAGGCGCTGCTGCCCAACGTGGTGCCGCCCGGGCTGTTCCCTCGAGCCGTGGCGGCGTCGGCTTCGGCCACCCAATCGGCGACCATCGTCGCCCCGGCGGTCGGCGGCTTTCTCTACGCCTTTGGCAGTACCTGGGTGTATGGCCCGACCGTGGCCCTCTACCTCATCGCCTGCCTGTTGACCCTGAGCCTCGACGCGCGCCAGCAACTGCCCCAGCGCGGTCGGGCCAACCTGGAATCGCTGCTGGCCGGGGTGCGCTTCATCCGCAGCCGCCCGGACATCTTCGGCGCCATCTCCCTGGACCTGTTCGCCGTGCTGCTGGGCGGCGCCACCGCGCTGTTGCCAGTGTTCGCCAAGGACATCCTGCTCACCGGCGCCTGGGGCCTGGGTCTGCTGCGCTCGGCGCCGGCGGTGGGCGCGCTGCTGATGTCGCTGTGGCTGGCGCGCTTCCCGGTGGAGCGCAAGGTAGGCCTGATCATGTTCGCCTCGGTCGGCGTGTTCGGCGTGGCGACCATCGCCTTCGGCCTCTCGACCTCGTTCTGGTTCTCCCTGGCGGTGCTGGTGGTGCTCGGCGCGGCGGACATGATCAGCATGGTCATCCGCGGTGCCTTCGTGCAATTGGAGACGCCGGACGAGATGCGCGGCCGGGTAAGCGCGGTGAACGGGCTGTTCATCGGTGCTTCGAACCAGCTCGGCGAATTCGAGTCGGGGCTGACCGCGCACTGGTTTGGCACAGTCCCGGCGGTGGTGCTCGGCGGCGTGGGCACGCTGTTGGTGACCGGGGTATGGATGAAGCTGTTCCCGACGTTGACCCATCGCGACCGTATGCATAACGGTTGATCGACCTGCTGGCACCCAGAGATTAGGCAATCTCGCGCGGGGGCAGCATGCTGGTTTGTCCTGCACCCGCCTCTCGCCGGCAAGCCGGCTCCCACACCGACCGTGCCGCCTTCAAGCCAAGCGCCATCCCTGTGGGAGCTGGCTTGCCAGCGATGAGGCCAGTGCAGGAAGACAACACCGTTGCCCGATTGCCTTCCCCAATGGCCATAGGCCCCCGCCATCCTTGCTGGTATGATGCGCGGCTTTTTTCCACCCCACACAAAACCACGGCACCCGGTACGGTCTGTGCTTTGCTGTTGGGGTCGATACATTCACGGCGCGAGGGCGCCCGGGGAGCAGGCATGCTGGAAAGGCTGTTTCAACTAAAAGCACACAACACCAACGTGCGCACCGAGATTCTCGCGGGCGTCACTACCTTCCTGGCCATGGCCTACATCCTGTTCGTCAACCCGAGCATCCTCGGCGAGACCGGCATGGACAAGGGCGCGCTCTTCGTCGCCACCTGCCTGGCCGCGGCCATCGGCTCGGTGACCATGGGCATCATCGCCAACTACCCAATCGCCCTGGCGCCGGGCATGGGCCTGAACGCCTTCTTCACCTACACCGTGGTCCTGCACATGGGCCATACCTGGCAAGTGGCGCTGGGTGCGGTGTTCCTCTCCGCGGTGCTGTTCTTCCTGCTGTCGATCTTCCGCATTCGCGAATGGATCGTGAACAGCATCCCGCTGCCGCTACGCTCGGCCATTGCTGCCGGCATCGGCCTGTTCCTGGCGCTGATCGCCCTGCATAACGCCGGCATCGTCGTCGATAACCCGGCCACCCTGGTGGGCCTGGGCGACCTCAGCAAACCCGCGCCGATCCTCGCCACCCTGGGCTTCTTCCTGATCGTCGCCCTGGAGTCGCTGAAGGTTCGCGGCGCCGTGCTGATCGGTATCCTGGCGGTGACCGTGGCCGCGATCGCGCTGGGCGTCACGCCGTTCGGCGGGGTGGTCTCGATGCCGCCATCGCTGGCCCCGACCTTCCTGCAACTGGACATCGCCGGCGCCCTGGACGTCGGCCTGATCAGCGTGATCTTCGCCTTCCTGTTCGTCGACCTGTTCGACAACTCCGGCACCCTGATCGGCGTGGCCAAGCGCGCCGGCCTGATGGGCAAGGACGGCCACATGCCGAAGATGGGCCGCGCCCTGATCGCCGACAGTACCGCCGCCATGGCCGGTTCGCTGCTGGGCACCTCGACCACCACCAGCTACATCGAGTCGGCGGCGGGCGTGAGTGCCGGCGGGCGCACCGGCCTGACCGCCATCGTGGTCGCCATCCTGTTCCTGCTGGCGCTGTTCTTCGCCCCGCTGGCCGGCAGCGTGCCGGCCTTCGCCACCGCTCCGGCGCTGCTGTTCGTCGCCGTACTGATGGCTTCGGGCCTGGCCGAGATCAACTGGGACGACGTCACCGAAGCCGCGCCGGTGGTGGTGACCGCCCTGGCCATGCCGCTGACCTACTCGATCGCCAACGGCATCGCCTTCGGTTTCATCGCCTGGACCGCCATCAAGCTGATCTCCGGTCGTCGCCACGACCTGAACCCGGCGCTGGTGATCCTGTCCATCCTGTTCGTCATCAAGCTGGGTTGGTTCCCCGCATGAGTGCAGTCCTGGATCCTTCACAATACGACGCGCAACTGGCGGCCAAGGCCGCCCGCCTGCGCGACCTGCTGGCACCGTTCGGCGCGCCGGAGCCGGCAGTGTTCGACTCGCCGCGCGAGCACTATCGCCTGCGCGCCGAGTTCCGCCTGTGGCGCGAGGGCGGTCAACGTCACTACGCGATGTTTGCCCCGGGCGAGAAACACAAGGCGATTCTGATCGACGATTTCCCCATCGCCAGCGAGCGCATCAATGAGCTGATGCCACGCCTGAAAGCCGCCTGGCAGGCCAATGAAGACCTGAACAACCGCCTGTTCCAGGTCGAGTTCCTCACCACCCTGGCCGGTGATGCGATGGTCACCCTGTGCTATCACCGCCCTTTGGACGAAGCCTGGGAAGCTGCCGCGCAGCACCTGGCCAGCGACTTGAACGTCAGCGTGATTGGCCGCTCGAAAGGCAAGCGCGTGGTGATCGGCCGCGACTACGCGGTGGAGAAGCTCGACATCGCCGGGTACACCTTCAGCTATCGCCAGCCCGAAGGCGCCTTCACCCAGCCCAACGGCGCGGTGAACCAGAAGATGCTCGGCTGGGCCTTCGAGGCCATGGGTGAGCGCCAGGACGACCTGCTCGAGCTGTATTGCGGCAACGGCAACTTCACCTTGCCGCTGGCCACCCGCGCCCGCCAGGTGCTGGCCACCGAGATCAGCAAGACCTCGGTCAACGCCGCGCTGCACAACCTCGACGAGAACGGCGTGGGCAACGTGCGCCTGGTGCGCCTGTCGGCCGAAGAGCTGACCCAGGCCCTGAACGAGGTCCGCCCGTTCCGCCGCCTGGAAGGCATCGACCTGAAGAGCTACGACTTTGGCACCGTGTTCGTCGATCCGCCGCGCGCCGGCATGGACCCGGACACCTGCGAGCTGACCCGTCGCTTCGAGCGCATCCTGTACATCTCCTGCAACCCGGAAACCCTGGCGCAGAACATTGCCCAGTTGCACGATACCCACCGTATCGAACGCTGCGCGCTGTTCGACCAGTTCCCCTACACCCACCACATGGAAAGCGGGGTGCTGCTGGTTCGGCGCTGAGCCGCGAGGAAGCGGGCGCTGCCCATACCATGCTGTCCCTGCCGCCCCACCATCAGACCGATGCCTTCGGCCTGATGGTGGGGCATGACTGAGCCTGCGCAACGGGCTTACTCGCTGACCTGGAACTCCACCCGCGCTGTCTCACCGCTTTCATCCAAAGCGCTCAACTCGATGCGCCCGGCCTGCTCGAAGCTCACCTGCAGGCTGTCCTGTCCTTGGGTCTCGCCCAAGGGCTGGCCGTTGAGGAACCACCAGCGCCGCCCTACCCCACCCAATGCCGACACCCGCACCTGCAGCGGCTCATGGCTGGTGGCCGGACGGCGCAGGCTGTCGCCGCCCCGCACCCCGACGATCGACAGCGGTGGCGCGCTGGCCGCCATCCGCGGTGGGCAAGCGGGGTCGACAGCCGGCAGCCGCGCTGCCCGGCGTTCGGCGCTGGGCAACCACGGTTCGAGCGGGGCCGGCCACAGCGCGACGTCATGGGCCTTGGCGCCGGGACAGGAGGCATCGACACGCAAACCGCCCTCGTTGAGCCACACCGTTTCGCGCAAACCCAGTCCCAGCGGCTGGTCGGCAGCCTGCAGGGTCGGTGGCGTGGTGGCGTCGAGGGTCCAGGCGAAACGCTGGCGACGACAGTTCGCATCCTGACGGTTCATCGGTTGGCCCAATGGCCAGCAGATCGCTGCCACACCGACCGAATCCGGCACCGGCTCGACCGGCACTTCGATGCCGCGTTGGCTATCGCGGTTGCTCAGCAGGTCATGCACCTGCAGCATCAATGGCGCCGCCGAGGCCAGGCCGAACTGGCCCGGCACCGGGGTGCCGTCGGGGCGGCCGATCCACACGCCGATCAGGTAGCGCGGGCCGACGCCCACCGACCAGGCATCGCGAAAGCCGTAGCTGGTGCCGGTCTTCCAGGCCAACTGCGGACGCTGCACCAGCTCGGCGTGGGGGTCACGGTCCGGCCGCGCCAGGCCGCTGAGAATGCGTCGGGTGATCCAGGCCGAGCCCGGCGACAGCAAACGGCGCTCCACCAATGGATCCTGGGGTTGCAGGCGCACCTGCGCGCTCAGCCCACCACGGGCCAGCGCGGCATAGCCACCGACCAGGTCTTCCAGCCGGCTACCCGCGCCACCGAGGATCAACGACAGGTTCGGCTCGGCCAGCGGCGGCAGCACCAGCGGCATCCCACCCATGCGCATCTGCGCGGCGAAGCGTTTCGGGCCGTAGGCCTCGAGCAGTTGCACCGCCGGCAGGTTGAGCGACAGCGCCAGCGCCGAGCTGGCCGACACCGGGCCGCTGAAGCCCATGGAGAAGTTGCCGGGGCGGTAGTCGCCGTAGCGCCGTGGCACATCCTGCAACAGCGATTCGGAGTGGATCAGGCCGTCGTCCATGGCCATGGCGTAGAGGAACGGCTTGAGGGTCGAACCCGGCGATCGCAGGGCGTGGATCATGTCCACGTGACCAAAGCGGCGCTCATCGTTCAAGTCGATGGAGCCGAGATACGCGCGCACGGCCATGCTCTGGGTTTCGACCACCAGCAACGCCGCCGAGGTGCGCTCGGGCAGGCGCGCGCGCCAGCCCAGCAGCAGGTCTTCGAGGCGCCGCTGCAAGGCGGCGTCCAGGGTGGTACGGATCAGTGGCGGGCTGTTCGGGGTACTCAGGCGCCGGGCCAGCAGCGGCGCCAGCGCCGGCTCCTGACGTGGCGCTAGCAACAGCGGCTCCTCACGCGCCTCGTCGATGCGCTGGGCTGGCCACACCTGGTACTCGGCCAGGCGCTGCAGCACCTTGTCCCGGGCACGCTGGGCGCGTTCAGGGTGGCGGTCCGGACGCAGCCGGCTCGGCGCCTGGGGCAGCACGGCAAGCAACGCGGCTTCGGCCGGAGTGAGGTGTTTCGGCGACTTGCCCAGGTACGCCCAACTGGCCGCCGCCACGCCCTGCAAGGTGCCGCCGAACGGCGCCCGGTTGAGGTACAGCTGCAAGATCTCGTCCTTGGACAGGTGCCACTCCAGCTGCGCCGTGCGCCACAGCTGGCGCAGCTTGCCGGGCAAGGTGCGCTCGTGCGGGTCGAGCAGGCGCGCCACCTGCATCGACAAGGTGCTGCCGCCGGACACCACCCGCCCGCCACGCAGGTTGAGCCAAGCGGCCCGGGCCAGGGCCATGGGGTTGACGCCGGGGTGATGATAGAACCAGCGGTCCTCGTAGGCGAGCAGGGCTTCAAGGTACAACGGCGAGACTTCCTGCGGGCTGACCGGATAGCGCCACACGCCGTCGGCATCGGCGAAGCGCCACAACGGCGTGCCATCCTCGGCCAGCACCACCCGCGCCAGGTCGTCGCCCGGCATGGGCAATGGCCAGATACGGTCGGCCAGCCACAGCAGGGCCATGCCCAACAGCACACTGACGGCGACACGCCGCAGCAGCCTGGTCAGGCGCGGGCGCGCTAAGCTTGGCATCGGGAACCGACCGGGCCAGGTGATGGCCAAAGGCTGGGAATCGCCGATTCGTTGATCAGGAAGCGACTATGCATGTAGAAGGTTTTTTCGAATGGCTGGGCCAGGCACTGGGTTCGGTGATCCGGTTCATCGTCGATGGCTTGAGCGGGTTGTTCAACCTGTTGGCCAACGCCGGTGGCAATTTCATCGATGGCCTGGCGCGCACGCTGGGGATGGACACCTCGCTGGTGAGCATCCTGGCGCTTATCGTCGGCCTGATGTTGCTGTACTCGGCGGTCCGCGCGTTCATGCGCGCATCGATCATCCTCGGGATCATCTGGGCGTTGTTGGGGTTGTGGGTGTTGAGCTGGGTGGTGCATTGAAGGCTTCGCACTTTCCTGTAGGAGCGGGCTTGCCCCGCTCCCACGATTCATCTCCTGTGCGGCTTCAGCGAGCGCGGACCACCATCTCGCCCTGGCTTTCACCGATCGCCTGCAGGTTGGGCCGATACATCGACTCCACCTGCGGTGGCGGAATGCGGTAGCTGCCCGGCGTCACCGCACGGGCCAGGTACAGCAAGTGGGTAGTGCCGTAGCTGTCGAGCTTGAGCGCGGCCACGTAGCGGTCGTCACGGTACTCCTGGTGTACCACGCTGGCGTTCTGCATCGACTCGCGCCATTGCTTCACCGCGCTGCTGGCGTTGTCCAGGCTGGCGGCGCTCTGCGCCAGGTTCTGGTTCTCCAGCTCCAGGCCTGCCGGCAGCAGGTCCACCACCAGAGCGTCGGGCACCTGGTCCTGTGCCTTGAGCGCCAGATGCACCAGCACCAGGTCGCCACTGCGCAGGTTACGCACATCCAGTGCCTGGCCATTCATGCCCAGGTATTCGCGGCGGATTTCCAGGCCATTGCCGCTGGCGGCCGGAGCCTGGCGCGGGTAGCCGGACAAGGTCAGTTGCTGGTACAGGGTATCGCCGCCCTGATTCTGTACGGTTAACGGCGAGGCCAGCAGCGGGCCCTCGAGCTTCATGCCCGAGCCATTGTTGTCGAACTCGCGGACCTCGCCGGCGCTGTCCAGGCGGGCCTTCCAATTGCCCTCCGGCTTGCCCAGCAGGCCACGGCCGGCAAGGAACAGCGCGTTGCGCTCCTGGGTGGACAGCCAACGGTTGGCGGCCAACTCGTCGGACAGGCCGAACAGGCGCTGGTCGACCTGATTGGCGGCCAGGTTGTTCTCCTGCAGCAGGGACAGGATCAACGCCTGGTCGCGCAGGGCGCTGCCGTAGTCGGCCAGCCAGCCTTTGCCGCGGGTGACCGCCAGGCCCGCCTGCAGCGCCTGCTGCGAACGCTGCTTGTCGCCCATCTTGTCCAGCGCCACCGCCAGTTGCACCAATGGCAAACCGGAGCGGGCGTCGGCGCGACGCTCGAACAGGCTGCGCAAGGCGCCCAGCGGCGCCTGTTGGCTGCGCGCCAGCACCAGGCCGGCGTAGGCCTGCACGGCGAAGCGAGTGTGGTCGGCGTTCTGGCTGTAGTCGACTTCGATCAGGTTGCGCTCCTGCACATAGCGCAGCAGGCGCTCGCTGGCCTTCTTCAGCGCCTCGGCCGGTACGCCGTAGCCTTGCTCGCGGGCGCGCAGCAGGAAGTCGGTGACGTAGGCGGTCAGCCAGTATTCCTCCTCGCTGTCCGAACTCCACAGGCCGAAGCTGCCGTTGTAGCGCTGCATACCCAGCAGGTGCTCGATGCCCATCTCGATCTTGCGCTTGCGCACATCGGCCGGCTCACCCTTGATGCCCAGGCGCTTGAGGCTGTCGGCATCGGCATACAGCGACGGGTACAGGCCACTGGTGGTCTGCTCCAGGCAGCCGTAGGGGTAGGCTTCCAGGGCGCGGATCTGCTCGGCAAGGTTCAGCGGTGGGCGGCTCGACAACGCCAGGCTGGCCTCCAGGCCCGCAGGCTCGAACTCGGCCAGGTCGCTGTCGGGCAGGCTCCAGGGCTGGTCCTTGAGGGCCACGCGGTAGTGCTTGAGCATCGCTGGGTAGGCCGGGCGAATACCCAGGGTCCATTCACGCTCGAAGGTACTGGCCGGCTCACCCGGCAGCTGCAGGCCGTTGACCTGCACGCGGACCTTGCCCTGGCCCAGGCCACCCTGGGCCTGCACCGGGATCATCAGGGTGGTGCGTTGGCCTTCGGCGAGGCTGAAGTTCTGCTGCGCGCCACCGACCAGGCTCAGTTGACCTTCGCTGGACACCTGCACACTCAGTTGCTGGTCACGGCCGGACAGGTTGGCCAGGTCCAGCGCCAGGCGGGTCTGGTCGCCACCGGCGAGGAAGCGCGGCGCGGACAGCTCGGCGATCAGCGGCGCGGCGACCACGGTCTTGCCTTCGGCCATGCCGAAGTGTTCCTCGGTCCAGGCCTGGGCCATCAGGCGCAGTTCACCGTTGAAGTCAGGGATATCGACGCTGGCCTGGCCCTCGCCTTTTTCATCGAGGGTAACCGGCAGGCTCTGCTGGGCAACGATGGTCACCGTGGTGTTCGGGCGCTTGCCGCCCTTGGCCATGGCGGCGTCACCGCCGAAGGCCAGGCTGGCCAGGCGGCCCTGGCCGGCTTCGATCAACTGGCCATAAATGTCCAACTGGTCGGCGCCGTAGGCCTTGCGGCCGAACAGACTGGCGAACGGATCGGGGGTCTTGAAGTCGGTGATGTTGAGGATGCCCACGTCCACCGCCGACAACAACACATGCACTTGCTTGGGCACGCTGCCATCGGCGTTGACCGCCTTGACCTTGACGGTCAGCGGTTGCTTGGGCCGCATTTTCTCCGGTGCCTGCAGCGATACGGCCAGCTTGCGCTCGGCGCGGTCCAGCGGCAGGTGCAGCACGCCCACGGCACGTTTCGGCGTGGCGTTGGCCTTGCGCTCGCCCGGGCGGATCACCAGGGCGCTGATGTACAGGTCGTGGCGCGCCCACTTCTTGTCCAGTTCGACATCGAAGGTCTTGCCCTCGGCCGGCACCTCGATTTCCTGCCACCACAGCGGGCCGTCGGCGGACTCGATCATCAGGTAGCCGCTACCGGCGGCCGGCGGGGTGACGGTGACCTTGGCGCTGCCGCCTTCCTTGTAGGCTGGCTTGTCCAGGGCGATCTTCACCTGGTCGGGGCGCACGGCGCCGCCCTCGGCGTTGTCCTGGGCGCGGTAGCCGGCCCAGAAGCGGGCGCTGGAGACCAGGCCGGTCTGCGGGTCTTCCACCTCGACGCGGTACGGGCCCCACTCCACCTGGAAGTTCAGCTTGGCGGTGGATCCGGCCTTCACGCTGACGGTTTCTTCAGCCTGGGTAAGGAACTTCTCGTTGTAGTTGTAGCTCCAGCCATCGCTCTGCGAGTAGTTCCAGTAGTAGTCGCGGCGCTCGCGGATCAGCCGTACCTTCAGGTTGTCGGCGGCCAGTTTCTTGCCGTCGCGGTCAGCCACCAGGAACTCGAACTCCACCGGGCCGTCGCCGTCGGTTTCTTCGCCGTCGAACAGGCCGCGCAGGCCCGGCAGGCGCTCGGCAGGCCAGATCGGCTGCTCCAGGCGCCGGGTGATCGGCCGACCACCGGACTCCTGCAGGCTGGCCTGCACGGTCAGTTGCAGCGGCGAGCGGGCTTCAGCCCAGCGACTTTCGATGTCGATGCGGGCCTTGCCGTTCTGGTCGAGGGTGACTTCGTCCAGTTCCAGGTCCTGGTTCAGCTCGGTCTCGGTGACCGCGCCGAACTGATAGCCCGGCAGCGCCTTCACCGCTTCACGCAACGGACGCACGTAGGCCTGGCCACTGAGGCGGTTGCCGGCGGCGGGCGCACCATAGAGATAGCGACCATTGACCTGGATCGTGGCGGTTTGCTCCGGCGCCAGCGGCGCGGCACTGCCTTTGAGCTCCAGCGCCAGGCGCTCGGGGAGGAAGTCCTCGACAAGGAATTCGTAGACCTGCTTGCGTCCACCGCCCATGTCGAGCAGCAACTGCCAACGGCCGGTCGGCGCTTCGCTGGCCAGTTGCAGCTGGTACTGGAACAGGCCGTTCTGGTCGGCCTCCCAGACGAACTTGCGGCTGACCTGCTCGTCGGGGCGGCGTACTTCCACGTTCACCGGCTGGGCCTTGACCGGCTTGCCGTCCTGGTCGCGCAGCAGGCCGTTGAGCAGCACGGTCTCGCCTGGCCGGTACAGGTCGCGCGGGCCGAAGATGAAGAACTGCAGCGGGTTGGCCTGGGGCCCGGTGATGTCGAACTCGGCCAGGTCCAGCGCCGCGGTGTTCAGACGCAGCAGGGTGGTATGCACACCCTGGGTGGCGATCAGCGTATCGGCCTTGGCGGTGATCGGCAGCTGCGCATGGCCGTCGCCGTCGGTCTTGGCCTGGGCCAGCAGCTTGCCCTTGTCGTCGTGCAGCTCGAGGGTGACGTCCTTGAGCGCCTTGCCGCCCTCAAGGGCCTGGGCGAATACGTCCAGGCGGTCGCGATAGCGGTGCGCCGAGACGCCGATGTCACTCAGGGTGAACAGGGTCGCCGGCTGCGAGTAGTCATAGGTGCCCGAGGCACGCATCACCGCCAGGTACACGCCTGGCTCCTGCAGCGGCTTGATCCCGGCGATCGGCAGCAGCACAGTCTCGCGGGTGTTGCGCGCGGGGTTGAGGTCGAAGCGGCCGCTGTAGACCAGCTCGGCCATCTCCAGGGTTTCCTTGGACTGGTAGTAGTACAGGCTGCTGTTGCGCCCCCAGTTGACCAGGAAGCTCGAGAGCATGTCCGGCTTGATGCGGAAGAACTCGACATCGACCTTGTCGACGTTCAGGGCAATCACCGGCAGGCCTTCGGCCAGGCGCGTGGGCAGCAGCGAACCGCGGCTGGCGAAGCCCACCGTGGCCTGCATGTCGCGGGTCTCGAAGCGGCTGACCGATTCGGCCTGCAGCTGGTTGCCGTTGACCGAGAGCAGGCCCTTGTCGATGGTCAGGACCATCTTGCGCTGCGGCTCCAGGTGGCGCAGGCGCAGTTCCATCTGGTTGTCGGAGAGTTCCCAGGCGCCGTCGACCTTGCCCTTGACGGTGTCGACCAGGTGCAACTTGCCGGCGAAGTCCTGGTTGGCATCCAGCGGCGCGGAGACACTGACCGACAGGGTGCTGGCGCCGTCGAGCTGCACTTCCGAGACGTCCAGCACGGTCAGCTCGCGGCCGGCATAGCGCTTGGCGAGCACTGCCGGATCTTCGCGCTTGGCCGTCCGGGTTTCGACGGGCGCGACGGCAGCGGCGTCAGCGGCGGGCGCCGATGGCTTGTCCGGGGTGGAAGAATCACAGGCACTGAGCAGGGCCAGCGCGCAGGCCAGCAACAATCCTTTGTTGAGCATTTGAGAGAGAACTCTTCGGCAGCGTGTACGTGAGGGGGGCAACTATAGCGCAACGGTTCGGGGCTTTCCTGGCGATGCGCGGCAAGTGAGACCGTGTTCGCGCCAATAGGTTGCCGGGCCGGTACAATGAGCGCATTTGAACTTGCAAGGGCCGCTTCGCGCCCCATCGCCGGCAAGCCGGCTCCCACAGGGACCGAGGCCGCCTTGTGGGAGCCGGCTTGCCGGCGATGGGGCGCAAGCGGCCCTGATATGAAGGATGTGCATGTCTTCACTGTCCACCGCCTGGCGCAACCGCCCCACCCACCACAAGGTCTGGGCCCTGGCCGCGCCGATGATCCTGTCCAACATCTCGGTGCCGCTGGTGGCGCTGGTCGACAGCACGGTGATCGGCCACCTGCCCCATGCCCATCAATTGGGCGCGGTGGCCGTCGGAGCCACGCTGTTCACTTTCATGGTTGGTCTGCTGGGCTTCCTGCGCATGGGCTCCACCGGCTTCGCCGCCCAGGCCGCTGGCCGCGCCGACGGCGCCGCGCTGCGCCAGGTGCTGGTGCAGGGGCTGCTGCTGGCACTAGCTTTCGCCGTGCTGATCGGCCTGCTGGCCCTGCCCTTCAGCCAGCTGGCACTGCAGGCGATGCAGCCCAGCGAGGCGCTGCAGGCCTCGACCGAAGCCTTCTTCCATACCCGCCTGCTCGGCCTGCCGGCAGCACTGGCAAGCTATGCCCTGGTCGGCTGGTTCCTCGGCACCCAGAACGCCCGGGCGCCGCTGGCGATCCTGCTGACCACCAACCTGCTCAACATCGCCCTGAACCTGTGGTTCGTGCTTGGCCTGGACTGGGGGGTGGTCGGCTCGGCCCGGGCTTCGGTGATCGCCGAATGGAGCGCCGCCCTGCTCGGCCTGGCCCTCACCCGCCCGGCCTTGCGCATCTACTCCGGGCAGATCGCCTGGGCCGCGCTGAAACGCTGGCAAAGCTGGCGGCCGCTGCTGGCGGTCAACCGCGACATCTTCCTGCGCAGCCTGGCCCTGCAGATAGTGTTCCTGCTGCTCACCGTGCAGGGCGCGCGTCTGGGCGAGGCTACGGTGGCGGCCAATGCCCTGCTGCTCAACGGGCTGATGCTCACCGCCTATGCCCTCGATGGCCTGGCCCATGCGGTCGAGGCCCTGTGCGGCCATGCCATCGGCGCCCGTGACCGCAGTGCCCTGAAGCGGGCACTGGTGGTGGCCTGCGGCTGGTCGCTGATCGTCAGCCTGGTTTTCGCCGTGCTGTTCCTGCTCGGCGGGCACCTGTTCATCGACCTGCAGACCGATATCGCCAGTGTGCGCGACGCGGCGTATCCCTACCTGCCTTATCTGGCGGTGCTGCCATTGGTAGCCGTATGGAGCTACCTGCTCGACGGTCTGTTCATCGGCGCGACACGGGCGCGGGAGATGCGCAATGCGATGCTGCTGTCGGTAGCCGTCGCGCTGCCCCTGGCGCTTGCCATGCGCGGGTTCGGCAACCATGGGCTGTGGTGGGCGTTCCTCGGCTTCATGGTGCTGCGGGCGGTTACGCTGGGGTGGCTAGGGTGGCGGCTGCGACAGCGCGACCGCTGGATTCGCTGAGACCAGCGCCGCTTTGCGGCGCTGCATCACGAAACAGGCATAAAGCCCTCCCCTGCCCCCTTGCCGTCGCCCGGCCTGATTCCCCACAATCGCGGCCATGCAGCACCATGACAGGGAATTCGCCGTGCCATCCATCTACCAGCTCAAACCCCGCTTCCAGGCGCTGCTGCGCCCTTCGGTGCAACGCCTGTACGAGCGTGGCGTCACCGCCAACCAGGTCACCGTCGCCGCCGCGGCGGTCTCCATCGTCCTTGGCCTGCTGCTCGCCTGGCAGCACCAGGCCACCTGGCTGTTCATCCTGATACCACTGTGGATGCTGCTGCGCATGGCGCTGAACGCGGTCGACGGCATGCTCGCCCGCGAGTTCGGCCAGCAGTCCAGGCTCGGCGCCTACCTCAATGAACTGTGCGACGTGATCGCCGACACCGCGCTGTACCTGCCGTTCGCCCTGTTGCCGGGCGTTTCGCCGACATTGGTGGTGCTGGTGGTGGTGTTCGCCGTGATCAGCGAATACGCCGGGGTAATGGGCCCGCTGGCCGGCGCGTCACGCCGCTACGACGGGCCGATGGGCAAGAGCGACCGGGCCTTCGCCTTCGGCGTGCTGGGCACCGGCGTGGCGTTCGGGCTGCTGGCCGCGAGCTGGATCAATGGCCTGCTGCTGGTGATCCTGCTGCTCTCGCTCTATACCCTGTACAACCGGGTTCGCCACGGCTTGGCCGAAACCCGCTGAGCCCCTCGCTGCCGGACAAGGATATTCGCCATGCGCCAAGCGCAATCGCTGCATTTCTGCACCCATGACGGCGTCGAGCTGCACTATCGCCAGTGGCCCGCCACGCGCAACGAGCATCAACCACGCCGCGCCGTGGTGATGTTCCACCGTGGCCACGAGCACGGCGGGCGCATGGCCCACCTGGCCGACGAACTGAACATGCCCGGCTACGATTTCTTCGCCTGGGACGCCCGCGGCCATGGCCAATCGCCAGGAGCACGCGGCGACAGCCCGGGCTTCGCCACCAGCGTGCGCGACGTGCAGACCTTCATCGAGCACCTCCAGGCCAGCCATGGCATCGCAGAACCCGACATGGTGGTGCTGGCGCAAAGCGTCGGCGCAGTGCTGATCGCCACCTGGGCCCATGACTATGCGCCCAAGGTGCGCTGCCTGGTGCTCGCCTCGCCGGCGTTCAAGGTCAAGCTCTACGTGCCCTTCGCCCGCCCCGGCCTGAAGCTGATGAAGGCCCTGCGCGGCAACTTCTTCGTCAACAGCTACGTCAAGCCGCGCTTACTGACCCATGACCCGGAACGGGTCATGTCGTATGTCGCCGACCCGCTGATCAGCCGGCCCATTTCGGTCACCATGCTGCTGGGCCTGTATGACGCCGCCGACCGCGTGGTGGCCGACGCCCAGGCAATCCAGGTGCCGACGCAACTGCTGATCTCCGGCGCGGACCTGGTGGTCGAGCGCAAGCCGCAGGAGCAGTTCTTCGAGCGCCTGGGCAGCGCACGCAAGGAAAAGCACATCCTGCCCGGCTTCTTCCATGACACCCTTGGCGAGCGCGACCGCGCCCACGCCCTGGCGCGGATCGAACGCTTCGTCGCGCACTGCTTCGACGCGCCGTCAGCGCGCCCTTCCTTGTTGGACGCCGACAGGAGCGGCGCCAGCTGCGCCGAGGCCGAAAGCCTGGCTGCGCCGTTGCCACGCCATTCGCCACGCGACCTCTACTGGCGCGCCACCCGTGCCGGCCTGCGGCTGGGCAAAGGCCTTTCCGAGGGGGTGAAACTGGGCTTCGACACCGGCTTCGACTCCGGCTCGACCCTCGACTACGTCTACCGCAATACGCCGACCGGCAAAGGCCGGTTGGGCGAGCTGGTCGACCGCAACTACCTGGACGCCATCGGCTGGCGCGGTATCCGCCAGCGCAAGCTGAACGTCGAGGAGCTGTTGCGCCTGGCCATCGCCCAGTTGCGCGAGCAGCAGCGCCCGGTCCATATCGTCGATATCGCCGCCGGCCATGGCCGCTATATCCTCGAGGCCTTGCAGGGCCTGCAGCAACTGCCCGACTCGATCCTGCTGCGCGACTACAGCGAGCTGAACGTGCAACAGGGCAACGCACTGATCAGCGAAAAAGGCCTCGTCGAGATCGCCCGCTTCGTCCAGGGCGATGCCTTCGATCGGCAAAGCCTGGCCAGCCTCACCCCACGCCCCACCCTCGCGGTGGTCTCGGGCCTCTACGAGCTGTTCGCCAGCAACGAGCTGGTCGGCAATTCGCTGGCGGGCCTGGCCGATGCCGTCGAGGACGGCGGCTACCTGGTCTACACCGGCCAGCCCTGGCATCCGCAGCTGGAGATGATCGCCCGCGCCCTGACCAGCCACCGCGGCGGCCAGGCCTGGGTGATGCGCCGACGCAGCCAGGCAGAGATGGATCAGTTGGTCGAGGCCGCAGGGTTCCGCAAGATCACCCAGCGCATCGATGAATGGGGCATCTTCAGCGTCAGCCTGGCGCAGCGGGTGCGCTGATGGCCCGTGAAACCGGGCTGATCCGCCGCGGCGTGCTCTGGCTGCTGCTGCTCGGGCCGTTGTTTTTCCTCAGCTACGGCCTGGCCAACACCTACACGGCCGGACGCGATGATATCGGCAGCCTGGTGTTCGTCTGGGAACGGCATATGCCGCTGTGGCCGTGGACGATCATCCCGTACTGGTCGATCGACCTGCTGTACGGGTTGTCGTTCCTGCTGCCGCGTACACGTCGCGAGATGGACCGACATGCCCTGGCATTGCTCACGGCACAGGTGATCTGCGTGGCCTGCTTCCTGCTCTGGCCGCTGCGCTTCACCTTCGAGCGCCCCGAGCTGTCGGGGTTGTTCGGCTGGCTGTTCGATGTACTTATGGGCTTCGACAAGCCCTACAACCAGGCGCCTTCGCTGCATATCGCGCTGTTGGTGATCATCTGGACGATGTTCGCCCGCCATACGCGGCATCCAGCCTGGCGCTGGCTGGTGCACGGCTGGATGGGGTTGATCGGGCTGTCGGTCCTGAGCACCTGGCAGCATCACTTCATCGATGTACCGACCGGGGCGTTGGCCGGGTTCGTCTGCCTGTGGCTGTGGCCGCAACAAGGGCCGTTGCCCTGGCAGCAGGCGCGCCTGGCACGCGATCCCAAACGCTGGCGGCTGGCGTTGCGTTATGGACTGGGCGCGGTGGTGCTGGCCGTACTCGGGTTCAAGCTGGGACACACCGCCTTGTGGCTGCTCTGGCCTGGGTTTTCACTGCTGTTGGTAGCGTTGAACTATGCGCTGTTCGGGGCGCAAGGTTTCCAGAAAGGCAGCGATGGCCGGCTGTCGGTCGCGGCGACGGCATTGCTGGCGCCTTACCTGATTGGGGCCTGGATCAATTCAAGGCTGTGGACCTGGCGCCACCCGCAGGCGGATGAGGTATGCGAGGGGGTGTACCTCGGGCGTGTGCCGGGAACGGATGATGTCATGCAGTTCTCGGCGGTGATCGACCTCAGCGCGGAGCTGATCTGCCCCGGCCTCAGCGCGGGGCAAGCCCGCGCCCCCAAGTCCTATCTGAATCTTCCGTCACTGGACTTGATCGCCCCTGACACGCAGACCTTGCAGCAAGCTGCCGAGGCCATCGAACACCTGCGCCGGCACGGCCCGGTGCTGGTCTGCTGCGCACTCGGCTACTCACGCAGCGCCAGCGCGGTCGCCGCCTGGCTGGTGGTCAGCGGTCGCTGCAAGGCAATCTCGCATGCCGAAGCACTGATCCGCCAGGCGCGCCCCGGCGTGGTCTTGCATCCAGCCCACCGCCAGGCCCTGCGGCCGCTGGAGATACAGCCATGAACCTGTTCGTCGTCGCCAGCCTGCTCGCCCGTGGCCGCCAACTGGAGCGCTGGTCCGACGGCATCACCTTGCTGGCCCTGGCCTGCAGCCTGGCGCCCATGCTGGGCGTGCCGTTGCCAGCGCTACCCCGGGTGTTCTGCGCAGCGTTGCTGGCGCTCGGCCTGGCACACAAGTACTGGGCCATACGCGTGGCCCTGGATGCCGAGCTGTTCGCCCGGCTCGCCAGCCGCGACGACCTGCCCGCCGATACCCAGGCCCTGGACCGTACACTGTTCGAACTGCGTCTGAAGCCGACCGCCGACGATCCACGCGGCTGGCCTGCGCGCAGCGAGGCCGCCCTGGCCCTGCTGCGCCGTCAGGCCTTGTGCCTGGCCGCGCAGTTGCTGCTCGCCGTCACCCTCCCCTTCACCGGATAACCCCCGATGCTCGCCAGCCTGACTGCCTTCGTCATCACCTCTGCCGCCCGCCTGATCACCGGTGCCCGCGCCTTGTGGCTGGGCTGCACCCCGCAACCGGTGCAGCGCCTGTACTTCGCCAACCACAGCAGCCACGGCGACTTCGTGCTGCTCTGGGCCGCGCTGCCCGAGCCGCTGCGCCGCCGCACCCGGCCAGTGGCCGGCGCCGACTACTGGTGCAAGCCGGGCATCCGCGATTTCCTGATCCGCCAGGTGTTCAACGGCGTGCTGATCGACCGCCAGCAGGCCAGCGAGGGCAACCCGCTGCAATCGGTGCTCGACGCCTTCGCCCAGGGTGACTCGCTGATCTTCTTCCCGGAAGGCACGCGCAACCTCACCGATGACCCGCTGCTGCCGTTCAAGAGCGGCCTGTTCCACCTGGCCTCGGCCAACCCGCAGGTGGAGCTGGTGCCGGTGTGGATCGCCAACCTCAATCGAGTCATGCCCAAAGGCCGGGCGCTACCCCTGCCCCTGCTGTGTACCCTGAGTTTCGGCGAGCCGCTGCACCTGCAACCGGACGAAGCCAAGCACGCCTTTCTCGAGCGGGCCCGCCAGGCCCTGCTGAACCTGGCCCCGAAGGAAGCCTGAGATGGATCACAACACCCTGTCGCTGTTCGCCGGTATCGGCGCCCTGCTGCTGCTCGCCAGCCTCGTCGGCCGCCTGCTCAAGTGGCGTGCCGGCCCCGCGCCGCATGCGGTGATCGACAACCTCAACGCGCGCATCAATGCCTGGTGGGTGATGGTGCTGGTGATCGGCATCGCCTTCCTGTTCGGCAAGTACGGCGTCATCGTGCTGTTCTACGGCGTCTCGTTCTACGCCCTGCGCGAGTTCATGACCCTCACCCCGACCCGACGCAGCGACTACCCCGCCCTGGTGGCGGCGTTCTACGTGGCGTTGCCGGTGCAGTACCTGCTGATCGCCATGGACTGGTACGGCCTGTTCAGCATCTTCATCCCGGTGTACCTGTTCCTGCTGTTGCCGATCCTCGCCAGCTTCGGCGGCGACACCACGCGCTTCCTCGAGCGCGCCTCGAAGGTGCAGTGGGGCCTGATGATCGCGGTGTACTGCGTGTCCTCGGTGCCGGCGCTGATGACCCTGGACATCCCCGGCTACGAAGGCCGCAACCTGCTGCTGATCGCCTGGCTGATCCTGGTGGTGCAGATCAGCGACGTGCTGCAGTACGTCTGCGGCAAGCTGTTCGGCAAGCGCAAGGTGGCGCCCAACCTGTCGCCGTCGAAGACCGTCGAAGGCCTGGCCGGCGGCGTGGCCTTGGCTACCCTGGTCGGCGCGCTGCTGTGCTGGATCACCCCGTTCACCTTCTGGCAGGCGGCGCTGATGGCGCTGACGGTCAATGCCATGGGCTTCTTCGGCGGGCTGGTGATGTCGGCGATCAAGCGCGACCGCGGAGTGAAGGACTGGGGCCACATGATCGAAGGCCACGGCGGCATGCTCGACCGCATGGACTCGGTGTGCTTCGCCGCGCCGGTGTTCTTCCACTTCGTGCGGTATTGGTGGGCGTGAGGTACTGGGGTTTGGCGAAAGCCTTGCAGTGTCGGTGAGATCGAGCGCCGCCCGCGCGGCGCATCGCGGATGAATCCGCTCCTACATCTGTTGCAACGTGGCCATGCCTGATTGGCCACGGTTGTAAGCCTTGTGCGCTCGACGCGATTTTTCGGTGGGCATTGCCGCCGCTCCACCTATCTCAGGCCCTGCGCCAAGGCTGGCAACCATGGCCTGACAGGTTCGGTACGTTGCAAAAAATGTAGGAGCGGATTCATCCGCGATGCGCCGCGCGGGCGGCGCTCGATCTCATAGGCGCTGCAAGGCATCCGGCAAGCACCTGAGCATAGCGCGCTCTGACAGCTGGACGTCGAGCCCAGGCAACTGCCCGTACGTCGATGGCCCTATGGTGACGCGTCATCTCACCCGTTACTTGGAGCCACGCCATGTCCGATTTCATCACCGTCCTGCGCGAAACCTGCCCGACCCCGGTGGTCGACGCGACCAAGTGGAAGCGCATCGGCGGCGACCCGCACACCGTCAACCTAAACGCCTACCTGTCCGCCGACGGCAGCAAGATCATGGGCACCTGGATCTGCACGCCAGGCAAGTTCGAGGTCAACTACGAGAAGTGGGAGTACTGCCATTTCCTCGATGGCTATTGCATCGTCACCCCGGAAGGCGAGGAGCCGAAGCATCTCAAGGCGGGGGATGTGTTCGTGATCGAGCCGGGGATGAAAGGGACCTGGGAAGTGGTCGAGACGGTGCGCAAGTATTTCGTCTTTGCCTGATCGTTCGGCAAAAACGCACATCCTGTGGGAGCCGGCTTGCCGGCGATCACCGGCAAAGCCGGTGCCCAAAACCGCGCTGCCTGCATCGCTGGCAAGTCGCAGCGGCGAACCGCAGCTCCCACAGGGGCTTCATTGCCTGGAAGATCGCGGGCAAAAAAAATCGCGAATCGCATGCTCTTCCCCCAAGGTGCGCAGTTACAAGGGGGAAGACCATACGGTCCGCGATCAAGTCCACTCGCGGGTCAATCCTTCTTGCGGTACCCCTCGACGATCGCCGAGAAATCCTTGCCACCCTCGCCGCGCAGGCTCATGGCCTGGTACAGCTGCTGGGCCACGGCACCCAGGATCACCGGCTGGTGCGCCTGACGCGCGGCCTCGGTGGCCAGCCCCAGGTCCTTGAGCATCAGTTCGGCGCCGAAGCCGCCGGTGTAACCCCGTGAAGCCGGGGCAGTCTCGATGATGCCTGGCCACGGGTTGTAGGTGTCCGAACTCCAGCAACGTCCGGTCGAGCTGTTGATGATCCCGGCCAGCACCTTGGTGTCGATGCCCAGCGCATTGCCCAGGGCCATGGCCTCGGACACGCCGATCATCGAGATACCCAGCAGCAGGTTGTTGCAGATCTTGGCGATCTGCCCAGTGCCGACTTCGCCGCAATGCACGATATTGCGGCCCATCTGCTCCAGCACCGGCTTGAGCGTGGCGAACAGCTCGGCGCTGGCGCCGACCATGAAGGTCAGGGTGCCGGCCGCCGCGCCACCGGTGCCGCCGGAGACCGGCGCATCACCCATGTCGATGCCCTTGGCCGCCGCGGCCTTGGAGACCTCACGGGCGGTCTGCGGATCGATGGTGCTGCAGTCCACGGTCGGGGTGCCGGGGCGAATGCCGGCCAGCACGCCGGTTTCTTCGTCCAGGTACACGCCACGCACATGAGCGGCGGCCGGCAGCATGGTGATTACCAGGTCGCTGTTGGCGGCGGCGTCCTTGGGCGAGGTGCTGACCTGCCCGCCCAGCTCGGCGAGTTCGGCCAGCACGGTCTTGTTCAGGTCGAACAGGTTGAGCTGGTGCCCGGCCTTGATCAGGTTGCGGGCCATGGGCGCGCCCATGTTGCCCAGGCCGATGAATGCGATACGCATGACGAGCTCCTTAGCGCAGGCTGATGGTGGTGTTCACACCGTCATTGACGCTGTCATCGTCGAACCAGCGGGCGGTGACGGTCTTGGTCTGAGTGTAGAACTGCACCACCTGCTTGCCGTACGGGCCGAGGTCGCCGAGCTTGGAACCGCGCGAACCTGTGAAGCTGAAGAACGGCACCGGTACCGGGATCGGGATGTTGATACCGACCTGGCCGATGTCGATCTCGCTCTGGAACTTGCGCGCCGCCGCGCCGCTCTGGGTGAACAGGCCGGTACCGTTGCCGAACGGGTTGGCGTTGACCAGGGCGATGGCCTCGTCGAGGGTATCCACCTCCAAAGTCACCAACACCGGGCCGAAGATTTCCTGGGTGTAGACCTGCATGTCGGTCTTCACCCCGGAGAACAGGGTCGGGCCGACGAAGTTGCCTTGCTCGTAGCCCGGCACCTTCACGTCGCGGCCGTCCAGTTCGAGCTTGGCGCCCTCCTTGATGCCGCTTTCGATCAGGCCCAGCACCCGCTCCTTGGCGCGCTTGGAGACCACCGGGCCGACATCGGTGCCCGGCTCGTTGCCGGCATTGACCTTGAGCTTGCTCGCCGCGTCCTTGATATCCGGCAGCCATTCGCGGGCCTTGCCCACCAGCACCGCCACCGAGGTGGCCATGCAGCGCTGGCCGGCCGCGCCGAAGGCGGCGCCGACCAGGGCGTTGATGGTCTGGGTGCGGTTGGCGTCGGGCAGCACCACGGCGTGGTTCTTGGCGCCCATCATCGACTGCACGCGCTTGCCGTGCTGGCTGCCCAGGTTGTAGACGTGGGTGCCGACTTCGGTGGAGCCTACGAAAGAGATCGCCTTGATGTCCGGGTGGGTGCAGATGCCATCGACCACTTGCTTGCCGCCATGCACCACGTTGAGCACGCCGGCCGGCACGCCAGCCTCCAGCGCCAGCTCGACCAGCATCATGGTCGACAGCGGATCCTGCTCGGACGGCTTGAGCACGAAGGTATTGCCGCAGACGATGGCCATCGGGAACATCCACAGCGGGATCATCGCCGGGAAGTTGAACGGGGTGATGCCGGCGCACACGCCGATCGGCTGGCGCAGCGTGTAGGTGTCGACGCCGCCGGCGACGTTCTCGGCGAACTCGCCCATCTGCAGGGTGCCGATGGAGGCGGCGTGCTCGACCACTTCCAGGCCGCGGAAGATATCGCCCTCGGCATCGGCAATGGTCTTGCCCTGCTCGGCGCTGAGGGTCACGGCGATGCGCTTGCTGTGTTCGCGGATCAGCGCCTGCAGCTTGAGCATGATGCGCATGCGCGCGCCGATGGGGGTGTCGCGCCAGGTCTTGAAGGCACGCTCGGCGGCGGCCACCGCGGCGTTCACTTCCTCGACGGTGGCGAACGGCACACGCGCCAGCACTTGCTGGGTGGCCGGGTTGACGATGTCGCGCCACTCGGTGGTTTTCGACTCGACCCATTGGCCGTCGATCAGCAGCTTGACCTGCTCGACCTTGGTCTGGTCGGGCGTCTGGGGTGCGTTCATCTGCGCTCTCCTTGGAATTATTGTCGGAACGAAGACGCCTACGCCGGCATGGACACGGGGTGGCGTACAGGGGCTGAGATCGAGTATAGATGTGCAAACATCCAACAAGAATGCACAAAAAAACCGGATCATCATGCAAAAAGACCTCACCTCCCTGAGCGCGCTGAACTGGGACGACCTCAAGTTCTTTCTTGAGGTAGCGCGCACCCGCAAGGCCAGCAGTGCGGCCAAGCGCCTGGCCGTGGACTACACCACGGTGTCGCGGCGCATCGGTTCACTGGAAGGGGCGCTGGGCACTTTGCTGTTCGAGAAATCGCGGACCAACGGCTTCGTCCTCACCGCCGAGGGCCAGCGTCTGCTGGGTTATGCCGAGTCGATCGAGAGCACCCTGCACATGGCTTGCGAGCAAGTCTCGGGCTCGGGCGTGGCGTTGTCGGGGCATGTGCGCATGGGCTGCACCGAAGGCTTCGGCAGCTTCTTCGTCACCCCGCAGCTGAGCCACTTCGTCGATGCCTGGCCGGCGATTTCGGTGGACATCCTGCCGCTGCCGCACTTCATCAGCCTGTCCAAGCGCGAAGCCGATATCGTCATCGCCCTGGAGCGCCCGGAACATGGGCCTTACGTGTGCTGCAAGCTGTGCGACTACCGCCTGCGCCTGTATGCCACCCAGGACTACCTGGACAACCATGAACCCATCCGCGAGATCGCCGACCTGGGGCGCCACCCGTTCATCAGCTACGTGGACGACCTGGCCTTCAGTTCGGAGCTGCTGTACCTGGCCAACCTGATCCCCAACGCCAACGCGCACCTGCGCAGCACCAGCGTGATCGCCCAGTACACGGCGGCGTTGCAGGGGCGTGGGCTGGCGATCCTGCCGTGCTTCCTGGCGGCGCAGGACCCACGGCTGGTGACGGTGCTGCCGGAGCAGATCGAGGTGACGCGGCAGTTCTGGATGTACTGCCGGGAGGACCTGCGCAAGTTGAAGCGGATCACCCTGCTGTGGGATTACATCCGCGAGGTGACCGAGGCCAATGCGCCGTTGTTGATGGGGGAGACGCGGGAGATGAAGTTCGCTCGGGATTGAGGGTAGGCATCATCGCGGGGCAAGCCCCGCGATGTCGGTATCACTCCGACCCCACCACGATCGACACCCGGCGATTCTCCATGCGCCCTGCGGCGGTGCGGTTGTCTGCCACCGGCTGGCTGCTGCCCATGCCGCGGGTCTGGATGTTCTGCGGCTGCATGCCGATGCCGGCCAAGGCCTTTGCCACGCTCTGCGCGCGGCGCTCGGACAACTGCTGGTTGTAGGCGGCCTTGCCCGAGGCGTCGGCATGGCCGTCGATGCGCACGCGCTGGATATCCACCGACAGCAACGCCTTGCCGATGCGCTCGACGATCGACTCGCTCTGGCTGTTAAGGCTGTCCAGGTCGCTGCCGAACAGCACCTTGCCGGACAGGTCGAACGCCCAGCCGTCATCGGTCGGGGCGAAGCCCTCGCGCTTGAGCACGGCGACCTGCTCGGGTGTCAGCCCCTTGGGCGGCACGCTCTGGCAGCCGGTGAGGGCGAACAGCGCCAGCAGCAGGGTGAATAACGGGAAACGCAGTACGGAAAAAAGCTTGGTCACGGTTCAGCTCCTGTTCTTTGCATCGTTGGCACAGCGTTCCGTCTGTGCCACTTGCCAATGGCCGCGGCGATTGCGCTTGGCCTGGTACATCGCCGCATCGGCGGCATTGAGCAGACTGGCCGGGTCGCGGCCGTCGTCCGGGTAATAGGCGATACCAACGCTCAGCGACGTGGTGAGGCTGGTACCATCCTCCAGCTGCACCGGCAGCTTCATGCTGGCGACGATCTTCTCGGCGATACGCTGGGCATCCTCGCGCGAGTGCAGCGGCGTCAGCAGCACGGCGAACTCGTCGCCGCCCAGACGCGCCACCAGGTCATGCTCGCGCAGTTGCGCACGCACCCGGCTGGCCACGCTGATCAGCACTTCGTCTCCCACCGCATGGCCGAGGCTGTCGTTGATCTGCTTGAAATGGTCGCTGTCGAGGAACAACAGGGCCAAGTGATCTTCAGTGCGTGCGGCGTTGCGCAGGCTGCGACTCAGCCGCCCTTCGAAGAAGGCGCGGTTGGGCAGACCGGTCAGGCTGTCATGGCTGGCCTGGTGGGCGAGGGTCTCGTTCTCGCTTTGCAGGTGGCTCTGCCACACCTCCAGTTCATCGAGCAGGGCATTGAAGTCGTTGCCCAACTCGTTGAGCTCGGCGATCTGGGTTTGCGGCACTCGGCGGTCGAAGCTGCGTTCGCGCCGCGCCGCATGGGCAACGCTGGCCAGGTTGCGCAGAGGCCGGATGATGTCGCCGAACAGACGCCGTGACAGGTACAGCGCCAGCACCGCACTGAGCACCGTGCAAACCAGGATCCCGACCAGGCCGCTGAGCAGGAAGCGCACCAGGCTGCCACCCTGCCCGGTCAACTCGATATGCCCGACGCGCTGGCCCATGTGCTGCACCGGCATGTTGATCGGCTCCTCCAGCAGGCTGCGCGCCACCAGAGTCTGCAACTGCGCCATGAGCCCTGGCGCATCGCGTTGCCAATGGGCAAGCAGTTCGCCGTCGTTGTCGTAGACCTTGGCGTCGGCCACCTCCTCGGTGGAGGCGATAAGCGCCAGGGCCTCGTTGGCCGCGGCACTGTCGTCGAAGACCACGGCGGCCTCGACGGTGTAGTTGATGGAGCGGGCGATCAAGTGCAGGTTGTGGCTGGCATACACGCGCAACGCCGCCACCCCGAGCAGGGTTACCAGTACCCCGGCCAGACCGGCGGCCAGCAGGGCCACGCCGAGGTGACCACGCCCGAGCACGGCGCGCAGGGTCGGCCGGCTGAAGCGCTTGGCTGAACGTTTCATGGCTGTCCTGCCCGCCGTCGCGACAGCTGCAGCACGCTGGGGTGGATGCGCACGCCGCTGCGCGCCACCGAGTCGAGGTTGACGTCGAACGCCACCTGCTGATCACCGACCCGCAGGCAGAACAGGCTGCCCACCGTGCATGGATCGTCGGCTTCGCTGATGCTCAGCACCGGATGGCCATTGACCCGCTGGAACAGCCGTTCACGCTCCAGCTTGTCGAGCTTGCCGAGGTAGATGGCATCGCAGGCGCTGGCCACGCTCGGGTCGTCGGCCAGCAGGCGGCTAACCTGCAGGGGTTGCCCGGAGTTCTGCACGTTGCCCTTGATCAAGTCGTCGGCGTACTCGGTGGGGCCGACCAGGCACAGGCGCAGGGGGGTAGGGTTGGCAGGCCAGCGCGCGTAGCTGAGGATTCCCAGTACCACCTGGGTCACGGCCTTGGCCCGTTGCTGCGCCTGCGCATCCGACGCGGCACTGCCCGCCCAGGCGGGAGCGCCGGTCGACAACAGCGTGGCCATCAGCAGCGAGAGCGCACAACCCGTCACTCGTCTCAAGGCCGAGACAGCCACAGTCATGGGGGGAAATCTCACAAAATGTTTGCGGATAATGCCGCAACGATAGCATATCGGCGGCGAACTCCAGAGTCAGACTTGCTCCAGCATCAGCCCCGAGACACGCCTGACCTTGCGCCCCACCGCCTCCTCGAACACCCCGGCGCGCGGCTCGATCAGGCTGAAGCAATGCTTGGCACGGGTAATGCCTGTGTACACCAGCTCCTTGGTCAACACCGGGTTCAAGGCATCCGGCAGCACCAGCGCGGTATGGCTGAATTCCGAGCCTTGGGACTTATGCACGGTCATGGCGAACACCGTTTCCACTTCGCTGAGCCGGCTGGGCAAGACGAAGCGCACCCCACCGCTGCCATCGTTGCGCGGGAAGGCCACGCGCAGCAGCGCCTCGCCCTGCTCGTCCGGCACCCGCAGGGCAATGCCGATATCACCGTTCATCAGGCCGAGACCGTAGTCATTGCGGGTGACCAGTACCGGGCGGCCCTCGTACCAGGGTTGCTGGCTATCGATCAGCCCGGCATTGTGCAGCACCCGGGCCACGCGTTCGTTCAGGCCTTCGACGCCCCAGGCGCCCCTGCGCACGGCGCAAAGCAGCTGGAAGGCTTCGAAGCTCTGCAGTACCTCCGCCGCCCAGCGCTCCCAACGCGGGTCGTCGCCTGGGGTGCCTGGTGGCGGGCGCAACCGACCGATGCTGCGCAGGTAGCCTCGGTAACCCTGGGGGCCTTCGGCGCCCTGGCCGAGGCCGTCGAGCAGCAGGCGATCGAAGCGCTTGTCGTGCTCGCCGCCCAAAGTCAGGCAATGAACGTCCGCAGGCCGGGCCGCCAGCAACGCCCGCGCCTCCAGCGCCTGCTGGCGATTGACCAGGCGCGCCAGCTGGCCGATGCCGCTGCCTTCGCCGAAGCGCCGCGAATGACGCAGCATCACGATCTGCTGGGCCAGCGGATTGCGCTGGCCATCGCCCTGCTTCAGGCCGATGCCCGCCAGCGACTGCCCACCCACCTGCTCCAGCCAGACCAAGGTCTGCGGCCAGTAGCAGCCGTCCTCGGCGTCGCGGCACAGGTCGCCCAGCACCGCCCCGGCTTCCACCGAAGCCAGCTGGTCCTTGTCGCCCAGCAGCACCAGCCGCGCATTCGGCGGCAGGGCGTCGAGCAGGTTGGCCATCATCTCCAGATCGATCATCGAGGCTTCATCGACCACCAGCACATCCAGCGGCAACGGGTTGCCGGCATGATGGCGGAAGTGCCGCGAGCCCGGGCGGCTGCCGAGCAAGCGATGCACGGTGCTGACCTCGGTGGGGATCTGCGCCCGTACCTCAACGTCCACCTGCAGGCGCTCGACCTGCTGGCCAATGGACTCGGTCAGGCGCGCCGCGGCCTTGCCGGTCGGTGCCGCCAGGCGGATACGCAGCGGTCGGCCTTGCTCGACCGCCGGCCCCTGCAACAACGCCAGCAGGCGTACCACGGTGGTGGTCTTGCCGGTGCCGGGGCCGCCGGTAATCACGCTGAAACCGGCACGGGTGGCCAGGGCGCAGGCCAGTTTCTGCCAGTCCACCGCGCCGGCCGCCGAGCCGCCGTCGAACAGCTGCGCCAGGCGCTGGGCAAGATCGGCAGGCTGAGGCTGATGACGCGCCAGACGCTCATGCAAGGCGCCGTCGATCCGCCGTTCGTAGGCCCAGTAACGGCGCAGATACAGGCGCTCGGCGCTCAGCACCAATGGCCGGGCGCGCTGTTCGACGCTATCGCCCGCCGCGACCAGCGGGCTCTCGGCAATCCGTTGCAGCCAGGTACCCAGGTCAAGGCTGGCTAGCAGTTGCGAAGGCAGCAGCAGCGGCCCGGCGAGGGCATCGCCTTCCGGTGGCAGCGACAGGGCGAAGTCTGGTTCAGCGAGTGTCTGGCGCAGATCCAGGCACACATGCCCATGCCCCAGCTGGTGACTGGCCAGCGCCGCGGCGAGCAGGACCAAAGGGTCACTGCCTGGCGCCCGCTCCTCGAGAAAGCTCACGAAGGCCCGGTCCAGGGCACGCAACCACCCGCGCTCGACCCAGCGATCGAGCAACGCCAGCAGGTCGTGGCTGGCGCTCAGCGGCGCCAGGGCGCTCAGATGCTCCGCCTGCAATGGCGTGGGCAGCAGGTCATCGAGGTTGCGGCTCATGGCGCGGCTCCGGCAAACAGGTCCTGTTGTTCAGGTTCTTGCTCCCCCCGGAACATCGCGTCGAGCTGCTCGATCAGCGCCCGGGGTGGCCGCGCATGATACAGCCCGTGGCCTGCCGACGTGACGCCGCGCAGGAAGATGAACACGGCGCCACCGACATGCCGATCGTAGTCATAGTCAGGCAGGCGGGCGCGCAACTGGCGATGCAGGGCCTGCAGGTAGAGCACGTACTGCAGGTCGTAGCGGTGTTCGAGGATCGCCTGCTCCATCGCCAGGTCGCCATAGGCCTCGGCGTCGGGGCCAAGCCAGTTGGACTTGTAGTCGGCCACGTAGTAGCGCCCATCGAGCTCGAACGCCAGGTCGATGAAGCCCTTGAACATGCCATTGAGCAAGGTCGGCTGCGCGGCCGGGCGCGCCGCGCCGCCATGGGTATGGCGCGCCACCTGGTAGTCGAGGCGCAGGGCGTCGACCTGGTGGCTGGCGAACCAGAACTCCATTTCGATCTGGTAATGGTTCAGTTGCGCCAGGGTAAGGGTGGCCTCCTGCAGCGGCATGGGTTGCAGCAGCAATTGCTGCAGCCACTGCGTCAGCGTGGGGATCCAGCCGGTCCAGTCGCGTCGATTGCAGCGCCGCCCCACGGTGCGCTCGATCACCTCGGCCTGGCTGCTGATCTCGGCGAAGCCTTCGCGGCCCGCCCATTCGAGCAGGCCATGGAGGAAGGTCCCCGGGTTCGGCCCCCGGGGGAAGCGGTGGATGTCGCCCGCCTCGGCCGGGACCTCGCGCAGCAGCTGGCTGTCCAGCACCTCGTCGTCCAGCAGTTGCTGGGCCTGGGAGCTGTCGGCGATCAGCGTCTGGTCGCCCACCCGCAGGGCACTGTAGGAGGCAATCCACCAGTGTTCCGCGGCGGCGCGCCGTGGCTTGCGCGGCGGCAGGAGTTCGCGCTGGCTGTCCGGCGTGCGATAGCTCTGTGTCTGCACTTCGGGCAGCGCCTCCCGGCTGATGGCCGGGTTGCTCGCCGCCAGCGCCTGGAGCCACTCGCCCAGCTGGCTGGAGGCGGGCAACGGCAGCCCGCCGCCGAGCAGGTAACCCAGTGCCGAACGGTGCAGTTGCGAGCTGCGCTGGGTGCCGCGCTTGAGGTCGGCGACGCCCAGCCAGCAGGCGTATTGGGCACGGGTCAGGGCAACGTAGAGCAGGCGCAGGTCCTCGGCCAGGCGCTCGTCGTCGGCGCGCTCGATCTGCTCGGTATTCGGCGTCAGGGTCAGGTGCGCCACGCCTTGGTCATCATGCCAGCCCAGGGGCAGGCGCTGGCCGTCCACCGGTTTGCTGGTACAGATGAACGGCAGGTACACCAGCGGGTATTCCAGGCCCTTGGATTTGTGGATGGTCACCACCTTGACCAGTTGCTCGTCGCTTTCCAGGCGCAGGATCTGCTCCTCGCCCGCTTGCCCGGCGTTGGCCAGGTGCTCGGTGAGGTGGCGGATCAGCGCTTGTTCACCGTCCAGCTCGCCAGCCGCCTGCTGCAGCAGCTCGGCCAGGTGCAGCAGGTTGGTCAGCACGCGTTCGCCGTCACTGCGCCCCATCAACGCGCGAGGCAGCTGGAAGTCATGCAGCAGGCGGCGCAGCACCGGCAGCACGCCCTGGCGTTGCCAGATGTCGCGGTAGCGGCGAAAACGCATCACCCAACCCTCCCAGACCCGCTCGTCCTGGTTCAGGCGCTCCAGTTCGACCAGCGGCAGGTCGAGAGTCAGGCTGGCCAGGGCGGCCTTGAGCAGGCGCTCCGAGTCCGGCTCGGCACAGGCCTTGAGCCAAGCCAGCAAGTCGTGGGCCTCCTGGGCGGCGAACACCGAGTCCTTGTCCGACAGGTACACGCTGCGCACATCGCGGGCGGCCAGCTCGGCGCGGATCAGCTGGGCCTCGCGGCCGTCGCGCACCAGGATGGCAATATCCGAGGGCAGGCAGGGGCGCAACTTGCCAGCGGCGTCGGCGAAACCACTGACGCCTTGCTGCCCGCCATTGAGCAGCTCGACGATATGGCTCGCGCAACTGGCCGCCAGTTGCTGGCGATACAAGGTGCTGGAAACCGGCTCATCACTTTCCAGCTGCCAGCAACAGAGAGCCGCGCTTGGCTGCCGGGCCACCAGCAGTTGCTCGCCACGGCCCTTGGCGCGTACTTCGACGAAGGGCAGCGGGTTGTCGCCATGGGCCCGGAACAGGAATGCCCCACGGCCCTCGGCACGCTCCTCGGCCTGGAGGAATACCCGGTTCACCGCCTCGACCATGGCCTGGCTGGAGCGGTAGTTGGTGTCCAGGCTGTGCAGGCGCCCGGCGGTGGCGCGGCGCGCGGCCAGGTAGGTGAAGATGTCGGCGCCGCGGAAGGCATAGATCGCCTGCTTGGGGTCGCCGATCATGAACAGGCCCGTGTCCGGGTTGTTCTCGCTGATACGGTAGATGCGCTCGAAGATGCCGTACTGTACCGGGTCGGTGTCCTGGAACTCGTCGATCATCGCGACCGGGAACTGCTCGCGGATCAACGCTGCCAGGCGCTCGCCGGCATCGCTGCCCAGGGCATGCTCGAGGCGCAAAAGCATGTCGTCGAAGCCCATTTCGGCGCGTCGACGCTTCTCCACCTCGAAGCGCGCCGAAACCCAGGCGGCGGCATGCTCGAGCAGGCGCGCATCGGGGCTGGCCAGGCCCTGCAGCTGTTCACGCAGGGCCGCCATGGCGTGCAGCGCCGGGTGCTGCGGTGGCTCGCCGGCCTTCCACGCCTCGGCCATCCCAGCCGGGGTCAGCCGGGTAAAGCCGGTGCCCAGGTCCAGCTCCATGGCCTGCTCATCACCGGCCCAGGCGCGTAGCTTGTCGAACCAGGGCTCGAAGTAGCGTGCCTGCAACTTGCGCCCGTCCGCCTGCTTGGCGGCCACGGCATCGCGGCAGATCTGCTGCAGCTCATCGGCCCAGGCGGCCCAAGGGGCCTTGAGCTGGGCCAACTGCTCGGTGCGCTGGCGCAGGTTCGCCTCGATCAAGGCTTGCGGCTCCTGATCGTCCACCTGGCCACGCACTCGGCCGAACAGTGGCCTGATCCTTGGCAACAAGGCATCGGGGCTGCCCCAGTTGCCGCGCACCCAGGCCAGCGACTCGCCACGCATGCCGTAGCAGAAGCGCCGCCAGTAGTCGCGCATGACCTGGCCCAGCAACTCGCTGTGATCGGTTTCCAGGCTCTGGGTGAACAGGCTGCCACTGTCGAACGCATGCTCGCGCAACATGCGCTGGCACCAGCCGTGGATGGTCGACACCGCCGCTTCGTCCATCCACTGCACGGCGATTTCCAGACGGTTGGCACAGCGTGGCCAGTGCGCCTGTGGATAATCCTCGCGCAGCAGGTGCAGCAAGGGGTCGGCGTCCTCGAGTTCGCCGCGGAAAAAGCGCGCCGCTTCAGCCAGGCGCGCACGGATACGCTCACGCAGTTCCTTGGTCGCCGCATCGGTGAAGGTCACCACCAGGATCTGCGGCGGCAGCAGCTCGCGGGCAAAACCCTGCTCGCCGCCATGTCCGAGGATCAGACGCAGGTACAGGGCCGAGATGGTGAAGGTCTTGCCGGTGCCGGCGCTGGCCTCGATCAGTTGGCTGCCGTGCAGGGGAAAGTTCAGCGCCAGGGGGCGGGCTTGGGTCATTGGGCGCTCTCCGGGTTGCCCAGGGTTTGCCAGGGCGCCGCGAACAAGGGGCGATACAGCGTTTCGCACCAACCCTCGAAGGTTTCGTCGAGGGCCAGTGCGGCGAAGTCACGGTATTGGCGGGCCAGGGCCAGGCTCTCGCTGCGCTCGCCGAAGCTGTTCTGGCCGTCACCTTCGTAGGCCCGGGCTGCGGCGGCCAGGGCCTTGTCCGGGTCCTCCTGGGCGAGCCAGGCGAAGGCGGTCTTGGCCGCGACGGGCAAGGGCGCGTTCATTCCCGCCTGGCGTGCCACCAGCAACTCGCCCAGGCGCTGTGTCGCATCGGCCTGCGGCAGGGGTGCCAACAGCAAGGTCAGGTCGCTGGCCACCAACGCGCTGTGCAGCGGATAGCCCGAGGCGCAGGCGGCAAGGTGCATGACCCAGGCCGGGATCAGGCGATGCCATTTCAGGCTGTTGCGCCCGGCACTGAGGGTATTGGGCACGGTGGCGATGCTCAGCAGGCTTTGGTCTTCGCCCTGGTACACACGGCCGAGCCAGCCTTCCAGGCGCTGCGCGCCCTGTTCGAAGTGAATCGGCAGGGCCCCCTCGACCAGCGTCGGCCAGCGCTGCAGCAACTGTCGATGGCGTTGCAGCAAGTCCGGCAGCGGCTGGATCAGCTCCGCTTGCAAGGCCTCACCGAACCCGGCCAACGGTAGCAGCCCGCAGGCCTGCAGCCTCCGGGCCTGGGTTTGCAAAGCTCGCTCGGCGTTGTCGGGGTCGGCCAGCGCAGCGCCAAGCAGGCTTTCACTCAGGCCATAGCGCTGCAGGGCATCGAGGACAAAGGGTTCTTCGTCCGGCGTCGGCGCTTCCAACGTTTCGAAGAACACTTTTAGGCGCTGGCTGAAAAAATGCCGTACCGGGTGGCGCAGGAAATCCTGAAGCTGCACCAGGTTCAGCGGTTCATCGCTGACGTAGGGCGACAGCCCGATAGCGGCGGTCGCTGCACCGTCCTCGGCCTTATGCAAAGCCAGCCACTCATGGGCAAAGCTGAACAGCGGGCTGCCTTTCTGGAAATAGCGCTGGCTGAACGGCTGCAGCGGATGCTCCTGGGTCAACGCATGCAACAACTGCTGCCCAGCGTCATCGCGCAACTCGGCCTTGGCCCCAGCGAGCTGCCAGCCGGCGGCCAGGTGGTCGCGCAGTTGCCCGATCAGCACCGAGGCCGGGCGCTCGCTGTTGTCGCGGATACTGCGCCCGACCCAGCTGACATAGAGCTGGTCACGTGCCGACAGCAAGGCTTCGAGCAACAGGTAACGGTCATCCTCTCGCCGGGAGCGGTCGCCCGGGCGATAGTCGCTGGCCATCAGGTCGAAGTCCAGCGGCGGCTGGGCGCGTGGATAGTCACCATCGTTCATGCCCAGCAGGCAGACCACGCGGAACGGGATGGCGCGCATGGGCATCAGGGTGCAGAAGTTCACGGAACCGGCAAGGAAGCGTTGCGACAACTTGCCCTGGTCCAACCCCGACAGCCAGGCCTCGCGCACCACCGTTAGCGGCAGCAGATCTTGCAGGCCCACCGCCTCGCATGTCTCCAGCCAGGTATCGCGCAGATCCTGCAGTTGCACCAGGAGCAACTCGTCGTGTTCGTTCTCGGCCAGGAAGAAGATCTGCAGCAGGGCGTGCAGCCGTGCCCCCCAATCTGGCGCCGAGGCCGGCTGGGTCAGTGCCTGGCAGGCCACCTCCAGGGCATCGAGCAAGGCCACCAGCGGCCCGATCAATGCGGCATCGAGACCGCCAATCTCATCATAAGGCTCGATGCCGTCACAGCCTTCGCCCACCCCGACCGCGTACCCCAGCAACATCCTACGCAGGCCGAATCGCCAGCTGTTCTGCTCCAGGCCTTCCGGCAGCCCCAGGCTGGCGCGCTGTTCGGCACTCAGCCCCCAGCGGATGCCCGCCCCTTCTATCCAGCGATGCAGCGTCGGCAGGTCGCCTTCCTGGATGGCGAAACGAGCGCGCACGGCCGGTACGTCCAGCAGATCGAGCACTTCACTGACGGCAAAGCGGCTGTCGGGCAGCTTGAGCAGGTGCTCCAGCGCAATCAGCAGCGGGTCGCGACCACGCTGGCCCTGGTCGGTCAGGGTGAAGGGGATGTAGCGCGGGTCGTTGCGATCGAGCTGGCCGAACACAGCACGGATATGCGGCGCGTAGGTGTCGATGGCCGGCAGCATGACGATGACGTCGCGAGGGCGCAGAGTCGGGTCGGCGCTGAAGCGGGCGAGCAACTGGTCGTGGAGGATCTCGACTTCGCGCTGCGGGCTATGGGCCAGGTGGAAGCGCACGGAGCGGTCCTTGGCCGGATCGACTGCTGGCCATTGCGTACGCGTCTCGGCCAAGGGGCGCAGCTCGAGGATATCGTCCTGCAGTTGGTTGAGCAGGGTCTTGGGTTGCGCATCACTGAACAGATCGATGCGGCCCTCGCTGAAGACGCTCTGGTAGCTGCCCGGATCGTCGTAGCTGTCGAGCAGGTTGATATAGTCGCGCCCCTGCTTACCCCAGGCCGCGAGCAGCGGGTGGGCATGCTGGTGCAGCAGCTCATCGTCCAGTTGCAGGGGCATGCCCTGCTTGCGTTGCTGGCGCTTGTACTGGTGACGCAACAGGTCCTTGTCGGCGACGATATCGCCCCAGTGGTGACGACAGGGGTTATGTACGCACAGCAGCACCTGACTGAAACGGGCGAGGCCTGCCAACGCTTCGAGGATCTGTGCGGGCAGCGACGAAATGCCGAACACTATCAACCGCGCCGGTAGCCCCGGGGGCGCCTGCTCCAGACTGTTGATCCGCTCGATGAAGCGCTGATGCACACCGGCTCGGCTCTGAGCCATGCCCTCCTCGCCCACGTCCTCGAGCAGGAGCCTCCACAGCTCGGCCTGCCAGCGATTGCCAGCAGCCAAGGGCTTACGCTCGCCACGGGCGGTATTGAGTACATGGGCACCGTCTGCCCAGTCCTTGAGCCAGTCGGCGCGGTAGACCTGATACTGGTCGAACAGGTCGGCGAGGCGTTCAGCCAGCTGGTAGCGCTTGCGCAGGTCACTGTCGTCGGTGAGGAAGCGGCGCAGTGGTTCGAAGTGTGGGCGCTCGATCACCTCCGGGAGCAGGCGCATCAGGCGCCAGGTCAGGGGGGCCTTGTCGAGAAGCGAGACCTCGGGGATTTCATCACGGCCCAACACACGGCGGTACAGCTGCCACATAAAGCTGCCTGGGAGCTGTACATCGATGGCAGCGGCAATCCCGCAACCGCCCTGATCGTCATCTTGCGGGTCCTCTGCCAGGGCCAGCTTCAGCCATTGGGCGATACCGTTGCTCTGTACCAGGGCAATTTCGTTTTCCAATGGTGCCAGAGGGTAGCGGCGCATCACGCTCACCACCAGATTGCGCAGCTCGTCCAGGCGATTACCCTGGACGATCATGAAACCTGGGTGGAGTGAGGTGGTCTGCGGCATAGGAGCTCTCGGAAATGCGGTTGATGCTGACGGGAAACCTTATCACGGAGACAGCAGGCAGGGTCTCGTGATGCTGCCCGGTCAGGCCATGAGTTTTCCGGGCACAAAGACAAAACCCCTACCTGCTCGCGCAGATAGGGGTTTTGCGAAATGAATCTTGACGATGACCTACTCTCACATGGGGAAACCCCACACTACCATCGGCGATGCATCGTTTCACTGCTGAGTTCGGGATGGGATCAGGTGGTTCCAATGCTCTATGGTCGTCAAGAAATTCGGTTGCCAGTACGTCCTTGCAGACATGCCAGCCAATTCGGATATGCGATATTTGTGGTCTTACGAATCTTCGGTTGCTTCGTCTTCACCACCACAATTCGGCTTACGCGCAAATTGCTTGGGTGTTATATGGTCAAGCCTCACGGGCAATTAGTATTGGTTAGCTCAACGCCTCACAGCGCTTACACACCCAACCTATCAACGTCGTAGTCTTCGACGGCCCTTCAGGGAGCTCAAGGCTCCAGTGAGATCTCATCTTGAGGCAAGTTTCCCGCTTAGATGCTTTCAGCGGTTATCTCTTCCGAACATAGCTACCCGGCAATGCCACTGGCGTGACAACCGGAACACCAGAGGTTCGTCCACTCCGGTCCTCTCGTACTAGGAGCAGCCCCTCTCAAATCTCAAACGTCCACGGCAGATAGGGACCGAACTGTCTCACGACGTTCTAAACCCAGCTCGCGTACCACTTTAAATGGCGAACAGCCATACCCTTGGGACCGGCTTCAGCCCCAGGATGTGATGAGCCGACATCGAGGTGCCAAACACCGCCGTCGATATGAACTCTTGGGCGGTATCAGCCTGTTATCCCCGGAGTACCTTTTATCCGTTGAGCGATGGCCCTTCCATACAGAACCACCGGATCACTAAGACCTACTTTCGTACCTGCTCGACGTGTGTGTCTCGCAGTCAAGCGCGCTTTTGCCTTTATACTCTACGACCGATTTCCGACCGGTCTGAGCGCACCTTCGTACTCCTCCGTTACTCTTTGGGAGGAGACCGCCCCAGTCAAACTACCCACCATACACTGTCCTCGATCCGGATAACGGACCTGAGTTAGAACCTCAAGGTTGCCAGGGTGGTATTTCAAGGATGGCTCCATGAGAACTGGCGTCCCCACTTCAAAGCCTCCCACCTATCCTACACAAGCAAGCTCAAAGTCCAGTGCAAAGCTATAGTAAAGGTTCACGGGGTCTTTCCGTCTAGCCGCGGATACACTGCATCTTCACAGCGATTTCAATTTCACTGAGTCTCGGGTGGAGACAGCGCCGCCATCGTTACGCCATTCGTGCAGGTCGGAACTTACCCGACAAGGAATTTCGCTACCTTAGGACCGTTATAGTTACGGCCGCCGTTTACCGGGGCTTCGATCAAGAGCTTCGCTTGCGCTAACCCCATCAATTAACCTTCCGGCACCGGGCAGGCGTCACACCCTATACGTCCACTTTCGTGTTTGCAGAGTGCTGTGTTTTTAATAAACAGTCGCAGCGGCCTGGTATCTTCGACCGGCGTGGGCTTACGCAGCAAGTGCTTCACCCTCACCGGCGCACCTTCTCCCGAAGTTACGGTGCCATTTTGCCTAGTTCCTTCACCCGAGTTCTCTCAAGCGCCTTGGTATTCTCTACCTAACCACCTGTGTCGGTTTGGGGTACGGTTCCCAGTTATCTGAAGCTTAGGAGCTTTTCTTGGAAGCATGGCATCAACCACTTCGCGCTCTAAAGAGCACTCGTCATCAGCTCTCGGCCTTAAGATCCCGGATTTGCCTAAGATCTCAGCCTACCACCTTAAACTTGGACAACCAACGCCAAGCTGGCCTAGCCTTCTCCGTCCCTCCATCGCAATAACTGGAAGTACAGGAATATTAACCTGTTTTCCATCGACTACGCTTTTCAGCCTCGCCTTAGGGACCGACTAACCCTGCGTCGATTAACGTTGCGCAGGAAACCTTGGTCTTTCGGCGTGCGAGTTTTTCACTCGCATTGTCGTTACTCATGTCAGCATTCGCACTTCTGATACCTCCAGCAAGCTTCTCAACTCACCTTCACAGGCTTACAGAACGCTCCTCTACCGCATCACCAAAGGTGATACCCGTAGCTTCGGTGCATGGTTTGAGCCCCGTTACATCTTCCGCGCAGGCCGACTCGACTAGTGAGCTATTACGCTTTCTTTAAAGGGTGGCTGCTTCTAAGCCAACCTCCTAGCTGTCTAAGCCTTCCCACATCGTTTCCCACTTAACCATGACTTTGGGACCTTAGCTGACGGTCTGGGTTGTTTCCCTTTTCACGACGGACGTTAGCACCCGCCGTGTGTCTCCCATGCTCGGCACTTGTAGGTATTCGGAGTTTGCATCGGTTTGGTAAGTCGGGATGACCCCCTAGCCGAAACAGTGCTCTACCCCCTACAGTGATACATGAGGCGCTACCTAAATAGCTTTCGAGGAGAACCAGCTATCTCCGAGCTTGATTAGCCTTTCACTCCGATCCACAGGTCATCCGCTAACTTTTCAACGGTAGTCGGTTCGGTCCTCCAGTCAGTGTTACCTAACCTTCAACCTGCCCATGGATAGATCGCCCGGTTTCGGGTCTATACCCAGCGACTAAAGCGCCCTATTAAGACTCGCTTTCGCTACGCCTCCCCTATTCGGTTAAGCTCGCCACTGAATATAAGTCGCTGACCCATTATACAAAAGGTACGCAGTCACCTAACAAAGTAGGCTCCCACTGCTTGTACGCATACGGTTTCAGGTTCTATTTCACTCCCCTCTCCGGGGTTCTTTTCGCCTTTCCCTCACGGTACTGGTTCACTATCGGTCAGTCAGTAGTATTTAGCCTTGGAGGATGGTCCCCCCATGTTCAGACAAAGTTTCTCGTGCTCCGTCCTACTCGATTTCACTGGCAAGAGATTTTCGTGTACGGGGCTATCACCCACTATGGCCGCACTTTCCAGAGCGTTCCACTAATCTCAAACCAGCTTAAGGGCTGGTCCCCGTTCGCTCGCCACTACTAAGGGAATCTCGGTTGATTTCTTTTCCTCAGGGTACTTAGATGTTTCAGTTCCCCTGGTTCGCCTCTTGCACCTATGTATTCAGTACAAGATACTCAGCTTATGCTGAGTGGGTTCCCCCATTCAGAGATCTCTGGATCACAGTCTGTTTGCCGACTCCCCAAAGCTTATCGCAGGCTACCACGTCTTTCATCGCCTCTGACTGCCAAGGCATCCACCGTATGCGCTTCTTCACTTGACCATATAACCCCAAGCAATCTGGTTATACTGTGAAGACGACATTCGCCGAAAATTCGTACGTCGCGCTTTCGCGCAGAACTCACAAATTTTACCTTAGCCTGATCCACCAGCAGTGAAACTGGTGTTCAGTCTATTTCTATCACATATCCGAATTTTTAAAGAACGATCTGACAAAAGTCAGAAATCAACATTCATCACCGAATGTTCATTTCTAAGTTCTGAGCAGTGCTGCGAAACCTGAAAGAGTGGTGGAGCCAAGCGGGATCGAACCGCTGACCTCCTGCGTGCAAGGCAGGCGCTCTCCCAGCTGAGCTATGGCCCCATTGACCAGCCGCACCAAGTAATTGGTAGGTCTGGGCAGATTTGAACTGCCGACCTCACCCTTATCAGGGGTGCGCTCTAACCAACTGAGCTACAGACCTATAACAGGGTCGCGTTACAGCATCGTCTTTACACAATGAATCAAGCAATTCGTGTGGGAGCTCATCAGCAGGCTGATGTCTTCGATTAAGGAGGTGATCCAGCCGCAGGTTCCCCTACGGCTACCTTGTTACGACTTCACCCCAGTCATGAATCACACCGTGGTAACCGTCCTCCCGAAGGTTAGACTAGCTACTTCTGGTGCAACCCACTCCCATGGTGTGACGGGCGGTGTGTACAAGGCCCGGGAACGTATTCACCGCAACATTCTGATTTGCGATTACTAGCGATTCCGACTTCACGCAGTCGAGTTGCAGACTGCGATCCGGACTACGATCGGTTTTGTGAGATTAGCTCCACCTCGCGGCTTGGCAACCCTCTGTACCGACCATTGTAGCACGTGTGTAGCCCAGGCCGTAAGGGCCATGATGACTTGACGTCATCCCCACCTTCCTCCGGTTTGTCACCGGCAGTCTCCTTAGAGTGCCCACCATAACGTGCTGGTAACTAAGGACAAGGGTTGCGCTCGTTACGGGACTTAACCCAACATCTCACGACACGAGCTGACGACAGCCATGCAGCACCTGTGTCAGAGTTCCCGAAGGCACCAATCCATCTCTGGAAAGTTCTCTGCATGTCAAGGCCTGGTAAGGTTCTTCGCGTTGCTTCGAATTAAACCACATGCTCCACCGCTTGTGCGGGCCCCCGTCAATTCATTTGAGTTTTAACCTTGCGGCCGTACTCCCCAGGCGGTCAACTTAATGCGTTAGCTGCGCCACTAAAATCTCAAGGATTCCAACGGCTAGTTGACATCGTTTACGGCGTGGACTACCAGGGTATCTAATCCTGTTTGCTCCCCACGCTTTCGCACCTCAGTGTCAGTATCAGTCCAGGTGGTCGCCTTCGCCACTGGTGTTCCTTCCTATATCTACGCATTTCACCGCTACACAGGAAATTCCACCACCCTCTACCATACTCTAGCTCGCCAGTTTTGGATGCAGTTCCCAGGTTGAGCCCGGGGCTTTCACATCCAACTTAACGAACCACCTACGCGCGCTTTACGCCCAGTAATTCCGATTAACGCTTGCACCCTCTGTATTACCGCGGCTGCTGGCACAGAGTTAGCCGGTGCTTATTCTGTCGGTAACGTCAAAATTGCACGGTATTAACGTACAACCCTTCCTCCCAACTTAAAGTGCTTTACAATCCGAAGACCTTCTTCACACACGCGGCATGGCTGGATCAGGCTTTCGCCCATTGTCCAATATTCCCCACTGCTGCCTCCCGTAGGAGTCTGGACCGTGTCTCAGTTCCAGTGTGACTGATCATCCTCTCAGACCAGTTACGGATCGTCGCCTAGGTGAGCCATTACCTCACCTACTAGCTAATCCGACCTAGGCTCATCTGATAGCGCAAGGCCCGAAGGTCCCCTGCTTTCTCCCGTAGGACGTATGCGGTATTAGCGTTCCTTTCGAAACGTTGTCCCCCACTACCAGGCAGATTCCTAGGCATTACTCACCCGTCCGCCGCTGAATCAAGGAGCAAGCTCCCGTCATCCGCTCGACTTGCATGTGTTAGGCCTGCCGCCAGCGTTCAATCTGAGCCATGATCAAACTCTTCAGTTCAATACTGCTTGGGTTTTTAAGAAACCCTAAACTTGGCTCAGCAATCTCAAATGACTATGTGATTTCTCGCATGGCCACTTGTGATGCTGATAATCTTGGCGACTATCAGTCCATACTCACAAGCACCCACACGAATTGCTTGATTCAATTTGTTAAAGAGCGTTTGGCTAAGAATCTTTCGTCTCAACCGAGGCGCGCATTCTACGCTTTCCTCATTTACTGTCAAGCGTTTATTTTGAAGTATTTTGCGAGAAACCCGTTCAACTTCAAACACTTGACTCGCTGCGATCTCTCGTAGCGGGAGGCGAATCATACAGCGTTACAACCTGCTGTCAACTGCCTTTTTCACCGCTGCCGACCTGACGATCGAAGCACCTCCGCAACCCTCTTGATCGATCAACTCATTGATATTCAAGGAGTTTTTCGTTCCGATGTCGCTGGAAGTGGGGCGCATTATAAGGGGATCTGAAACCTCGTCAACCTTTATTTCAGTTATATAAAGCAAAACCTCAAAACAAAGCGGGGCGGCCTCTCGGCCGCCCCGCTTTCATCCCTGCGCCTTACAAGCTAGGGAAGGCAAACTGCGACGCCTCATGGCTGGCCCGCTGCGGCCAACGCTGGGTGATCGCCTTGCGACGGGTATAGAAACGCACACCGTCCGGCCCATAGGCATGCAGGTCACCAAACAGCGAACGCTTCCAGCCACCGAAGCTGTGATACGCCACCGGTACCGGCAGCGGCACGTTGACGCCGACCATGCCCACTTCGATCTCGTCGCAGAACAGCCGCGCCGCCTCACCGTCACGGGTGAAGATGCAGGTACCGTTGCCGTACTCATGCTCGTTGATCAACTGCATGGCCTGCTCCAGGCTGTTCACCCGCACCACGCAAAGCACCGGCCCGAAGATCTCTTCCTTATAGATGCGCATTTCGGGAGTGACCTTGTCGAACAAGGTGCCACCGACGAAATAGCCATCTTCGTTACCGGCTACACGCAAGCCACGACCATCGACCACCAGCCTGGCGCCAGCGGCAACGCCGTCGTCAATGTAACCCACCACCTTGTCACGGGCGGCCGCAGTCACCAGCGGGCCCATGTCCAGCCCGCAAGACGTACCAGCACCGATCTTCAGCGCCTTGATCTGCGGCTCCAGCTTGGCGATCAGCGCATCGGCCACCTGGTCGCCGACGCACACCGCCACCGAAATGGCCATGCAGCGCTCGCCGCAAGAACCATAGGCAGCGCCCATCAGTGCGCTGACCGCGTTGTCCAGATCGGCGTCGGGCATCAGCACCGCGTGGTTCTTCGCGCCGCCCAATGCCTGGACGCGCTTGCCGCGCTTGGTGCCTTCGGCATAGATGTATTCGGCGATCGGCGTCGAGCCGACAAAGCTCAGGGCCTTGACCTCTGGCGCCTCGATCAGCGCATCGACCGCTTCCTTGTCGCCATGCACCACATTGAGGATGCCCTTAGGCAGGCCGGCTTCCAGCAGCAACTGGGCGATGTACAGCGTCGAGCTCGGGTCACGCTCGGACGGTTTGAGAATGAAGGCGTTGCCACAGGCGATGGCCAGCGGGTACATCCACAGCGGCACCATGGCCGGGAAGTTGAACGGGGTGATACCGGCGACGATGCCCAGCGGCTGGAAATCGGACCAGGCGTCGATGTTCGGGCCGACGTTGCGGCTGTACTCGCCCTTGAGCAGCTCCGGGGCGGCGCAGGCGAACTCGACGTTCTCGATGCCACGCTTGAGCTCGCCCGCAGCGTCCTCTACGGTCTTGCCGTGTTCCTCGCTGATCATCTGCGAGATTTTCGCTTCGTTCTGCTCAAGCAGTTGCTTGAAGCGGAACATCACCTGGGCGCGCTTGGCCGGCGGGGTGTTGCGCCAGGCCGGGAAGGCGGCCTTGGCCGAATCGATGGCCTGCTGGATGGTGGCGCGGCTGGCCAGCTCGACCTTGCGCACGGCCTGGCCGGTCGAGGGGTTGAAGACATCGGCGGTGCGCTCGCCCTTGCTGACCAGCTCGCCGTGGATCAGGTGCTGAACAATGCTCATGCATAACTCCAGATAAAGAAGGTAGAGACAGGCGCGTGGTACTCACGCGCCCGACGTCAGAATCGGAAAAATCAGTCGACCTTGTTGAGGGCTTCGCCCACGGCGTCGAACAGACGGTCCAGCTCTTGTGGCTGGGTGTTGAAGGTCGGCCCGAACTGCAGGGTGTCGCCACCGAAGCGTACATAGAAGCCGGCTTGCCACAGCTTCATGGCCACCTCGTACGGACGAACGATGGCATCACCGTCGCGCGCGGCGATCTGGATCGCGCCGGCCAGGCCGTAGTTGCGGATGTCGACGACGTTCTTGGTGCCCTTGACGCCGTGCAGCAGCTTCTCGAAGTGCGGCGCCAGCTCGGCGGCGGACTGCACCAGGTTTTCCTTCTGCAGCAGGTCCAGCGCGGCAATGCCGGCGGCGCAGGCGACCGGGTGCGCCGAGTAGGTGTAGCCGTGGGGGAATTCCACCGCGTACTCAGGGGTCGGCTGGTTCATGAAGGTCTGGTAGATCTCGCCGGTGGCGATCACCGCGCCCATCGGGATGGCGCCGTTGGTGACCTGCTTGGCGATGCACATCAGGTCCGGGGTCACGCCGAAGGCTTCGGCACCGGTCATGGCGCCCATGCGGCCGAAGCCGGTGATCACTTCGTCGAAGATCAGCAGGATGTTGTGCTGGCTGCAGATCTCGCGCAGGCGCTTGAGGTAGCCCTTCGGCGGCGGCAGCACACCGGCGGAGCCGGCCAGCGGCTCGACAATGACCGCGGCGATGTTCGAGGCGTCATGCAGCTCGATCAGCTTGAGCATCTCGTCGGCCAGGGCGATACCGCCCTCTTCCGGCATGCCCTTGCTGAACACGTTGGCCGGCAGCACGGTGTGGGGCAGATGGTCGACGTCCAGCAACTGACCGAACAGCTTGCGGTTGCCGTTGACGCCACCCAGGCTGGTGCCGGCGATGTTGACCCCGTGATAGCCACGGGCACGGCCGATGATCTTGGTCTTGGTGGCCTGGCCTTTCAGGCGCCAGTAGGCACGTACCATTTTCAGCGCGGTGTCGGCGCACTCGGAGCCGGAGTTGGTGAAGAACACGTGGTTCAGGTCGCCCGGTACCAGGTTGGCTATCTTCTCGGCCAGCTGGAACGACAGCGGGTGGCCGAACTGGAAGGCCGGCGAGTAGTCGAGGGTGGCGACCTGGCGAGCTACCGCCTCGCTGATCTCCTTGCGGGTATGCCCGGCGCCGCAGGTCCACAGGCCCGACAGGGCGTCGAACACCTTGCGGCCCTTGTCGTCGACCAGGTAGTTGCCTTCGGCCGCCACGATCAGCCGCGGGTCGCGCTGGAAGTTGCGGTTGGCGGTGTAGGGCATCCAGTGGGCATCCAGCTTGAGCTGGCTGGCCAGACCGGCTTGAGCGGATTCGGGCATGTTCATCGGGCGGTTCCTCGAAAGACGATTAGGCAACGATGGGTGTTGTTGCAGCTAAGTTGTCACGGCGATAAAGTTCGAAAAACCCAGCTTTTCTAACCTTCAGTCAGCGGATAACTAAACTAATGAGCCGACGCCCCGATCCCCTCGCCCAAGTCAGCGATTTCGACATTCGCCTATTGAAGATCTACCGCAGCGTGGTCGAGTGCGGCGGCTTTTCGGCTGCGGAAAACGTCCTGGGCATCGGCCGCTCGGCCATCAGCCAGCAGATGAACGACCTCGAGCAACGCCTGGGCCTGCGCCTGTGCCAGCGCGGCCGGGCGGGGTTTTCGCTGACCGAGGAGGGGCGCGAGGTCTACCACTCGGCGCTGCAACTGCTCAGCGCCCTGGAGTCGTTTCGCACCGAGGTCAATGGCCTGCACCAGCACCTGCGCGGCGAGCTGAACATCGGCCTCACCGACAACCTGGTCACCCTGCCGCACATGCGCATCACCCATGCTTTGGCCGAACTCAAGGACCGTGGCCCCGACGTGCGCATCCAGATCCGCATGATCGCCCCCAGCCAGGTCGAGCAAGGTGTGCTCGACGGCAGCTTGCACGTGGGCGTGGTACCGCAGACCAGCCCGCTGTCGGGGCTTGAATACCAGCCGCTGTACAGCGAGCGCTCGCTGCTCTACTGCGCGGTCGGCCACCCGCTGTTCTACGCCGACGACCAGCAGATCGATGACGATCGCCTCAACGCCCAGGACGCGATCGCCCCAACCTTCCGCCTGCCCGCAGACATCCAGGCGCACTACCAGGCCCTGCACTGCACCGCCAGCGCCTCGGACCGCGAAGGCATGGCTTTCCTGATCCTGACGGGCCGCTACATCGGCTACCTGCCCGACCACTACGCCAGCTTCTGGGTGCAGCAAGGGCGCCTACGGGCGCTGAAGCCTGCCCAGCGCTTCTATGACCTGGGCCTGAGCTGGGTGACGCGCAAGGGCCGGCGGCCGAACCTGGTGCTCGAAAGCTTCCTCGAGAGCCTGGCTGCGACACGCTGATGCCTGTCCCTGACGCTAATGCTTGTCACTTCGCCACAGGCAGGTAATCTGTCGAACATCCGTAACGACCCGCCCGGAATCGTCCATGACCCTAGAAGTCCCTGCGCATCGCTCCCCCACCTCGGGCAAGCCCGCCGGCCGCATCCGCCAGAAGAACGAACAGGCCATCATTCAGGCCGCCGAGGACGAGTTCGCCCGCCACGGCTACAAGGGCACGAGCATGAACACCATCGCGCTCAAGGCCGGGTTGCCCAAGGCCAACCTGCATTATTACTTCACCAACAAGCTGGGCCTGTACATCGCGGTGCTGAGCAACATCATCGAGCTGTGGGACAGCACCTTCAACGCCTTGAGCGTGGAGGACGACCCGGCCGAGGCGCTCAGCCAGTACATCCGCACCAAGATGGAGTTCTCCCGGCGCAACCCGCAGGCCTCGCGGATCTTCGCCATGGAAGTGATCAGCGGCGGCGAGTGCCTGAGCGAGTACTTCAGCGCCGACTACCGTGAATGGTTCCGTGGCCGCGCCGCGGTGTTCCAGGCCTGGATGGACGCCGGCAAGATGGACCGGGTAGACCCGGTGCATCTGATCTTCCTGCTCTGGGGCAGCACCCAGCACTACGCCGACTTCGCCACCCAGATCTGCCAGGTCACCGGCCGCAGCCGCCTGACCAAACAGGACATGGAAGACGCCAGCAACAATCTTATCCACATCATTCTCAAAGGCTGCGGCATCAGCACGCCCGCCTGACCCGGACTTATGCCTTCTACCCTGCTCGAGCTCTGCGAATTGCGCGAAGAAATCCGCAAGAGCCGCTTCATCACCCTCGCCGCCCCGATCGGCAGCCCCGCCGAGGCCATGGCCTTCATCGAACGCCACAGCGACCTGGCGGCCACCCACAACTGCTGGGCCTGGAAGCTCGGCGCCCAGTACCGCAGCAGCGATGACGGCGAACCGGGCGGCACGGCCGGGCGACCGATCCTCGCCGCCATCGAAGCCCAGGACTGCGACCAGGTGGTGGTGCTGGTGATCCGCTGGTACGGCGGCATCCAGCTGGGCACCGGTGGCCTGGCCCGGGCCTACGGCGGCGGCGCCAACAAATGCCTGCAGCAGGCACCCAAGCGCGTGCTGGTGCAGCGCAGCGCGTTCAGTTGCAGTTGCACCTTCAGCGAACTGGCGCTGCTCAAGCTGCGCCTGGCTGAGGTGGACGGCGTGGTGCTGGACGAGCAGTTCACCGCCAACGGCGTCGACCTGCGCATCGCCCTGGGTGAAAGCCACCTCGACGTACTGCAGCAGCAACTCGCCGACCTGAGCCGCGGTCGCATCCTGCTGGAAAGAGAGTGAGCGTTGCCCACAACTACTGTGGGCCTGCCTGTGGATAAGCTTGGGGCAAGCTGATACAGGCCTTGTACGACAAGGCCTGCGAAGCATTGAGCATATTTTGATCACATTTGTGTGACACCGGCACAAGTGACTGAAAGACTGTGAGTTATCCCCAGTTTTCAATGTAAGCCCGCCCCCAAACCGCCATTTTCAGGCCTGCTGCGCTTGCACACAAATACTGTGGAGCGGCTTGTGGATAACCCGTGAACTACAGCGCCAGGCCCTGCTCCCACAGGCGCTCCAGGCAATCGATTATTTTTTGATCAGTCTCCACAAGGCAAGCGTCAGGCACCTGGTTTATGCTCGTCACCCAGGCCTTTCCAGGTGGAGGGCAATCACCCCGTTGTCGCGCGGCGAGCGAAACTATGCACAACAGCGCTCGCCCCGCCTTTGATATGGAGTATCGCAATGACCGCAAACAAGAACGCCCTGATCATCGGCGCCTCCCGAGGCCTTGGCCTCGGGCTGGTGCAACGCCTGCGCGAAGATGGCTGGAATGTCGTCGCCACCGTACGCGATCCGCAACAGCCAGGCGCTCTGCGCGAGGTTTCCGGTGTGCGTATCGAGCGCCTGGAGATGAACGACACCGCCCAGCTCGACGGGCTCAAGCAGCGCCTGCAAGGTGAAGTGTTCGACCTGGTGTTCGTCAACGCCGGAGTCATGGGCCCGCTGCCGCAGGACCTGGAAAGCGTGCAGGTACAGCAGATCGGCGAGTTGTTCATGACCAACGCCGTGGCGCCGATCCGCGTGGCCCGGCGCCTGGCCAGCCAAGTGCGTGAAGGCAGCGGCGTGCTGGCCTTCATGAGCTCGATCCTGGGTAGCGTGACCATCCCCGATGGCGGCGAGATCTGCCTGTACAAGGCCAGCAAGGCCGCCCTCAACTCGATGATCAACAGCTTCGTGGTCGAGCTGCAGCGCCCCGACCTTGCCGTACTGGCCATGCATCCGGGCTGGGTGAAGACCGACATGGGCGGCGAGAATGCCGAGATCGACGTACACACCAGCACCCGTGGCATGCTCGAGCAGATCAAGGCGCAAAGCGGCAACGGTGGCCTGCGCTTCATCAACTACAAGGGCGAGCCGCTCACCTGGTGATCCACGGCGTGACGGGCCTCGGTGGGCGCATTGCCCGGCCAGGCCCTGTAGAATGGCGGCCAACCGTACCTGATCGAGATTGCACACATGTATGACTGGCTGAACGCCTTGCCCAAGGCCGAACTGCACATGCACCTGGAGGGCTCGCTGGAGCCCGAACTGCTGTTCGCCCTGGCCGAACGCAACAAGATCGCGCTGCCTTGGGCAGATGTCGAAACCCTGCGCGGCGCCTATGCCTTCAACAACCTGCAGGAATTCCTCGACCTTTACTATCAAGGCGCTGATGTCCTGCGCACCGAGCAGGACTTCTACGACCTAACCTGGGCCTACCTGCAGCGCTGCAAGGCGCAGAACGTTATCCACACGGAGCCGTTCTTCGACCCGCAGACCCACACCGACCGAGGCATCCCGTTCGAGGTGGTGCTCGATGGTATCAACCGCGCCCTAAAGGATGGCCGTGAGCAGCTTGGCATCGGCAGCGGCCTGATCCTCAGCTTCCTGCGCCACCTGAGCGAAGACGAGGCACATAAAACCCTCGACATGGCCCTGCCCTTCCGCGATGCGTTCGTCGCCGTGGGCCTGGACAGCTCAGAAAAAGGCCATCCGCCCAGCAAGTTCCAGCGCGTCTTCGACCGCGCCCGCAGCGAAGGCTTCCTTACCGTGGCCCACGCTGGCGAGGAAGGCCCGCCCGAGTACATCTGGGAAGCCCTCGACCTGCTGAAGATCCAGCGTATCGACCACGGCGTGCGCGCCATCGAGGACGAGCGCCTGATGCAGCGCATCATCGACGAGCAGATCCCGCTGACCGTCTGCCCACTGTCCAACACCAAGCTGTGCGTGTTCGACCACATGAGCCAGCACAACATCCTCGATATGCTCGAGCGTGGCGTGAAAGTCACGGTCAACTCCGATGACCCAGCCTACTTCGGCGGTTACGTCACCGAGAACTTCCATGCCCTGCACGAACATCTGGGCATGACCCAGGACCAGGCACGCCGCCTGGCGCAAAACAGCCTGGACGCACGCCTGGTGCGCTAACCGGCCTGGCGCGAGGGCAGGCAGGCGATCGCGTTGATCTGCTGCTGGCCGAGCGGTGTCAGATGCACCGCCCGGCTACCTTCCTGCTCACGCACCCAGCCCGACTGGGTGAACAACCTGAGCAATGCCTTGCCCAGGTACCCCCCCAGATGGGGGCCCTGATCGCTCCACTTGCTGCAGTGGCAGATCACACAGCCACGCCGGTCGGCGGCGGCCAGTGCGTCGATGAACACCCCCAGCGCTTCCAGTTGTCCCTTGCCATCCTGACTAACCGCCAGATGCTGCGCATTACCCTCGAGCCAACCCGCTACATGCAGGCGCTGAAGCAGCGCCGCAGCCACCTCGCCGCCCAGATGATCGCCGCACAGGCGTGCCTTGCGCATCGACAGGGGGATCTGCAACGAAGCATCCTGCCCTCCAACCGGACGCGTGGCCAGCCGCACGCTGGCAAGGGCTTCCACCGCGGTGCCGACCTCCGGCGTGGCTAGGCGGAAGAAGCGTTTGCGCCCACGTGCCTCATGCCTGAGCAACCCGGCGCTGGACAACAGCGACAGGTGTGCGCAGGCCGAGGAGGTGCTCAGACCGGTGAGCACGGCAAGCTCGTCCGCCGCACGCGGAGTGCCATCGATCAACGCCCACAACATGGCGCTGCGCTTGGGTTCGGCCATCAGGCTGGCGATCTGGCTGATGCTGCGGACTGCGGTCATGAAAATGAAGCTCCCTGATGAATCTCGTCTGAAGGTGGTTACCGCAGACGCCCTGCCGCCTGTGCGGGCAAGCACGGGATGGTTCGTGTGCCGGATGGTCAGCGCCAGGCCAGGAAGAATCCCACGCTGGCATTGGGCGCCGGGGGCAGTATAAGCCGCTGGAGGGTGCGCGCCTTGAGGGAGACTTGACCGGGGCGGGGCGGCGTTGCACCTCCAATTACCGTTCTGAAAGATGCGTCTGTCAGAGCTCCACCCAGCAGAAGCGGCTCATGCCCCGGTTTTGCCGTGGCTGCAGCGGGAACATGACTGACAGCCCTTATCAAGAAGCTCGAAAAACCCTACAGAAAGGGTAAAAAATCCGTCATGCAAAGCAGAAACCCTCCCTACTTCAGGCCGTCATGACCGTCAGTCAGGGGACTGGTCCCGCCCATGGCGAGTGCCGGGGGCGGCGCTACACTAGTTCCGCTCCCACTCACTGGAGGTGGATCGCGATGAAGATTGTCGTCAGTGCGTCGAACCGAAATCCCGCCTGCCCTTGGCAGGTCCAGCTCGACCAGCATGTGGTGAGTTTCCGTAGCGAGGCCGAGGCACGGTCGTTCGTGGCCCTGCTGGAGGCACGCCTAAACGCGCCCCATCCGCTCAAGCAGGCCGGCTGGCCTGCAGGCGCCGGGTCAGCAATGCGACACTGACCACCAGTGCGCCGCACAGGCTGATCACCAACGCCATGGGCACCGCGCTGCCATCGTGCAGCACCCCGACCAGCGCCGCCGCGCCCGCAGCGACGCTGAACTGCAAGCAGCCCATCAACGCCGAGGCGCTGCCGGCCCGCGCGCCCTGCCCGCTCATGGCGCAGGCCGAGGCGTTGGGGATGATGCAGCCAAGGCTGGCGATGCACACGAACAACGGCACCAGCAATGGCCACAACTGCGCTGGGCGCAACGCTGCGACCAGCAGCAGCGCCAGCGCCGCCACCAGGTACAGCCACACTGCCCGCGCCAGCAGGAACGCCGGGCCGCGCTTGGCCAGCAGGCGCGCATTGACCTGGGCCATCAGGATGAAGCCTGCGGCGTTGGTGCCGAACAACCAGCCATAGTGCTCGGCGGGCACCCCGTACAACTTGATGAACACGAACGGTGAACCGGCGATGTAGGCAAACATCCCGGCGATGGCGATGCCGCCGGTCAACGCATGGCCGACGAACACCCGGTCACCGAACAACCGCAGGTACTGGCGCAGCGCGCCCGACAAGGGCTGGCGCGGCACATGGGCCGGCAGGCTCTCCGGCAGCCCCAGGCCGACGGCCACCAGGCAGGCCGCGCTGAACAGGCTCAGGGCGAGGAAGATCGACTGCCAACCGGACACATTGACCAGCACGCCACCGAGCATCGGCGCGAGGATCGGTGCCAGGCCCATCACCAGCATCAGTTGCGAGAACACCTTGGCCGAGGCCACCGCGTCGCACTTGTCGCTGACGATCGCCCGCGACAGCACCATCCCGGCGCAGCCGCCCAAGGCTTGGACGAAGCGCGCCACGATCAGGCTGTCGAGGTTGGGGGCGTAGGCGCAGGCCAGGGAGGCCACGGTGAACAAGCCGACCCCGAACAACAGTGGGATGCGCCGGCCGAATCGGTCGGCCACTGGCCCATAGGCAAGCTGGCCCAGGGACAGGCCGAGGAAGTAGGCGGCCAGGGTCGCCTGCACATGCTTTTCGTCGGTGGCGAAGGCATGCGCCATGGCCGGGAAGGCCGGTAGATAGAAGTCGATCGCCAAAGGCCCGAACGCACTCAGGGCGCCGAGAATCAGCAGGGTTCGCAGGTTCATGGAGAATCCGTAGCAGGCTAAGCAAGTCGGTTAGTCTACCTGAAAACCTTTGTATTGATTTTATAGGTGCATGACGGAAACTTTGCACCGTCTCTCAGACCGAGCGCCGCCCGCGCGGCGCATCGCGGATGAATCCGCTCCTACGTCTGTTGCAACGTACCGAACCTGTCAGGCCATGGTTGCCAGCCTTGGCGCAGGGCTCAAGACAGGTGAGTCGGCAGCAATGCCCACCGAAAAACCGCGTCGAGCGCACAAGGCTAACAACCATGGCCTATCAGGCATGGCCACGTTGCAACAGATGTAGGTGCGGATTCATCCGCGATGCGTCGCGCGGGCGGCGCTCGATCCAATAGGCGCCGCTAGGCTATCGCCATGCGCACTGCGCGATAACTCAGGCCACCTCGGCCTGATACCCCTCTTCACGAATCGCCGCGAGGATCTGATCCGCCGCCAGCGCACTGTCCACCCGCACCTGCTTCGCCGCCAGGTCCACTTCCACCCGCGCCGTCGCATCCTGCTCCTGCACCGCCCGGGTCACGCCTTTCACGCAATGGCCACAGGTCATGCCTTGTACGTTGAACACTTGCATCGAGGTTGCCTCCTTGTGGGTTTTGTCCACTTTCAGCCTTGCCATCGGGGCAAGGTCAAGTTCCGCGTCAAACGGCCGGGCTGGAAATCCGCGCGCGGCTCGGCCAAGCTGCGCCTTTGACGATTTTGGCAAGCAGGAGATTCTTCATGATCAGGGCAGCAATGAGCCTAGTCGGACTGCTGGGCGCGCTGGCCGTGGTGCCACCGGCCAGCGCCGAAGGCAACTCGGACTACAGCGTGCTGATGATTTCCCGGGAACGCCTGGAAGTGGCCAGCAGTTGCGAGATCGGTATCTACCTCAACGATCAACTGGCCGGCCGGCTGTTCCAGGAGCAGTCGACCTCGTTCAACCTGCCGCCAGGCCCTGTCGACGTGCGCCTGCGCCTGCTCCCTGGGCAGATGCCCGGTTGCGCCCCGGGTATCGAGGACCAGCGCAGCACGCGCCTGACGTTGCAGGCTGGGCAGATCAAGAAGTACCGCATCGCCACAGGGCACAAGGGCCTGGAATTGAGGCAGGCCAACCTGGGCTATTGACCTTGCCCGCATGGCAAGGTTGATGCTGAAGGCCTATCCACGGAGGAGAGAGCCATGCCCGCATCCACCACCTTCGACCTGCCGATCAGCGGCATGACCTGCGCCAGTTGCGCAGGTCGGGTCGAACGCGCCTTGCGCAAGGTCACCGGCACCGAACATGTCAGCGTCAACCTGGCCACCGAGCAGGCCCGGGTCCAGGCGCCTGCCGACAGCCTGCCGGCATTGGTCGGCGCGGTGCGCGACGCCGGTTACAGCGTCCCCACCCGCACCCTCGAACTGCAGATCGGCGGCATGACCTGCGCCAGCTGCGCCGGCCGTGTCGAACGCGCCCTCGGCAAGCTGCCGGGGGTCGAGCAGGTCAGCGTCAACCTGGCCAGCGAACGCGCCCACCTCGAAGTTTTGCAGGCCGTCGATGACGGCGTGTTGATCGCCGCGGTGGAAAAGGCCGGCTACAGCGCCAGCCTGCCGCGCACCGCCGACGATGACCAGGCCCAAGCCCAATGCCGCCTGCGCAACGAACGCCTGGCAGTCGGCGCCGCCCTGCTGCTGGCCCTGCCATTGGTACTGCCGATGCTGGCGCAACCCTTCGGTATGCACTGGATGCTGCCGGCCTGGGCGCAGTTCCTGCTGGCCACGCCGGTGCAGTTCATCCTCGGCGCGCGCTTCTACGTCGCCGCCTGCAAGGCCGTGCGCGCCGGTGCCGGCAACATGGACCTGCTGGTTGCCCTTGGCACCAGCGCCGGCTACGGCCTGAGCCTGTACCAATGGGCCAACGCCCACGACGGTATGGAACCGCACCTGTATTTCGAAGCTTCGGCGGTGGTCATCGCCCTGGTGCTGCTGGGCAAGTACCTGGAAAGCCGCGCCAAACGCCAGACCGCCAGCGCCATCCGGGCGCTGGAGGCGCTGCGCCCGGAACGGGCGGTGCGGGTCATCGAAGGCCGCGAGGAAGAGGTGGCGATCAGTCAGTTGCGCCTGGGCGACCTGGTATTGGTCAAACCCGGCGAGCGCTTCCCGGTCGATGGTGAAGTGCTCGAAGGCAGCAGCCATGCCGATGAGGCGCTGATCAGCGGCGAAAGCCTGCCCGTACCCAAGGCGCCTGGCGACTCGGTAACCGGTGGGGCCATCAACGGCGAAGGCCGGCTGCTGGTAAAAACCCTGGCCCTGGGCACCGAGACCGTGCTCGCGCGCATCATCCGCCTGGTCGAGGACGCCCAGGCGGCCAAGGCGCCCATCCAGAAACTGGTCGACCGGGTCAGCCAGGTGTTCGTGCCGGCAGTATTGGTGCTGGCGCTGATCACCCTGGTCGGCTGGTGGCTGGCCGGTGCGCCGCTGGAAACCGCCCTGATCAATGCCGTCGCCGTGCTGGTGATTGCCTGTCCATGCGCCCTCGGCCTGGCGACGCCCGCCGCGATCATGGCCGGCACCGGCGTCGCCGCCCGCCACGGCATCCTGATCAAGGACGCCGAAGCACTGGAGCGTGCCCATGCGGTGAACAGCGTGGTGTTCGACAAGACCGGCACGCTCACCTCGGGCAGCCCGCGCATCGTCCACAGCCAGGCCAGCAACGGCGACAACGGCGAGCTGCTGCGCCTGGCCGGCGCCCTGCAACGTGGCAGCGAGCACCCATTGGCCAAGGCGGTGCTCGACGCCTGTGCCGAACAAGGCCTACACGTGCCGCAGGTTGCTGACAGCCAGTCCCTCACCGGTCGCGGCATCGCCGGCCAGGTGGATGGCCGTGAACTGGCCCTGGGCAACCGCCGCCTGCTCGACGAAAACAGCCTGCCGCCGGGCGACCTGGCCAACAGTGCGCAGGCCTGGGAAGCCGAGGGCCGCACGCTGTCCTGGTTGATCGAACGCGGCCAGCACCCTCGCGTGCTCGGCCTGTTCGCCTTCGGCGACAGCCTCAAGCCCGGCGCCGGCGCGGCCATCGACGCACTGCATGCGCGTGGCATCAGCAGCCACCTGCTGACGGGCGACAACCGTGGCAGCGCCAAGGTGGTGGCCGACGCCCTGGGCATCGATGACGTGCATGCCGAAGTGCTGCCGGCGGACAAGGCGGCTACAGTCGCCGCGCTCAAGCAGCAAGGCGTGGTGGCCATGGTCGGCGACGGCATCAACGACGCCCCGGCACTGGCCGCCGCCGATATCGGCATCGCCATGGGCGGCGGCACCGACGTGGCCATGCAGGCCGCCGGTATTACCCTGATGCGCGGCGATCCGCGCCTGGTGCCCGCGGCATTGGACATCAGCCGCAAGACCTATGCGAAGATCCGCCAGAACCTGTTCTGGGCCTTCATCTACAACCTAGTCGGCATCCCCCTGGCCGCACTGGGTTACCTCAACCCGGTACTGGCCGGCGCCGCCATGGCCCTGTCCAGCGTCAGCGTGGTCAGCAACGCCCTGTGGCTGAAAACCTGGAAACCCACCGCCATCGACCAGGAGGCGCCATGAACATCGGCCAGGCCGCCCGCCGCAGCGGGCTCAGCGCCAAGATGATCCGCTACTACGAGTCCATCGGCCTGTTGCGCCCCGCCACGCGCAGCGAAAGCGGCTATCGCCTGTACCAGCAGGAAGACCTGCACAGCCTCGCGTTCATCAAGCGCTCGCGGGACTTGGGCTTCTCCCTGGACGAAGTCGCCAAGCTGCTGACCCTGTGGCAGGACCGCCAGCGTGCCAGCGCCGACGTGAAGGCCCTGGCCATGCAGCATATCGACGCGCTGAACCAGCGCATCGAAGAGCTGGTGAGCCTGCGCGACACCCTCGGTGAGCTGGTGGCCCACTGCCAGGGCGACGACCGCCCGGACTGCCCGATCCTCAAGGACCTGGCCAATGGCAGCGGCTGCTGTCACTGAGGGCATCGTCTGCGGGAGCGGCAGCATGCCGTTCCTGCAGACACCTTTTGGTATGCCATATTAGCCAGCCCCGACCAATATCCCCTTGAATAGCCTTTTCACCCAATAAATACGGGCGTTCACCTACATAAAACCCAGGCTTTGCCGATGCACTGTTACAGCCTCGTGCAACGACAAGAACAACTCTGGGAGCGTGGATGAACATCAAGCAGAAACTCACCTGGGCCTTCGCCATCATCGCCGGCCTGCCCATCGTCCTGGTCGCCACCCTGGTGGTGCTCAACCTGCGCGGCGAAGCCCGCGACGATTTCCTCGACAACAGCAGCCGGGAGATTCGCCAGGTCGGCAACGCCATGGACATCTTCTTCCAGGGCATCACCCAGAACGTCGACTACCTGGCCGCGCAACCCCTGGTGGCGGCCAGCGCTGACAACGTCAAGAAGCACATCAGCGCCGATGCCGCCAGCATCGCCCCCGGCGAGCAGGACAAGGCGCTGTTCGACCTGTTCAGCCGCCTGGCCCAGAGCCACCCGGACTACGCCTATGTGTCCTACGGTCTGAAGGACGGCGGCTACGCGTTCTGGCCGGGCGATCCAAAAATGGCCAACTACGACCCACGCACCCGCCCCTGGTACCAGACGGCCATGGCCAACCCCGGCAAGACCCTGCGCACCGCGCCCTACTACTGGGCCGGCGACGATGCCGTGCTGGTCAGCACCGTGCGCGCCGTGGCCAACACGCTGGGCAACCCGGGCGGCGTGGTCAACATCGATGTGTCGCTCAAGGGCCTGACCGAGATCGTCAAGCAGATCAAGCTTGGCGAGAGCGGCTACCTGATCCTCATGGAAAACAACGGCAACGTGATGGTCGACCCGCGCGACGCCAGCCACAACTTCAAGCAGCTCGCCAGCCTGGGCGACGGCTACGCCGAGCTGGCCAAGGCCGGCAAGGGCCTGGCCGAAGTGCAGTTGAACGGCGAGCGCTACATGGCCAACGTCTACCCCGACGAGAAACTCGGCTGGACCTTCATCGGCCTGATCCAGCATGACGAAGTGATGCAGACCACCACCCGCCTTACCTGGCTGATCGGCGTCGTCGCGTTGCTCCTGGCCGCCGTGTTCGCCGTGGTGGGCGCGGCGTTCGCCAAGCTCATCGTGCGCCCGATCAACAGCGTCACCAGCGGCCTGGAGGACATCGCCCAGGGCGAAGGCGACCTGACCCGCAACCTGGAGATCCGCGGCCGCGACGAAACGGCCCAGCTGGCCAGCTGGTTCAACCAGTTCCTCGGCGCGATCCGCAGCCTGATCCAGCATATCGGCGGTGCGGCTAGCAAGATCCTCAGCACCTCCAACAGCTCGACCCGCGTCTCCGGCGACATGGCCGAAGCCGCCGGGCGCCAGCGCGAGGCGGTGGACATGGTCTCCACCGCCTTCCACGAGATGGTCGCCACCGCCAACGAAGTGGCCCGTTCCTGCAGCCAGGCCGCGCAGTCGGCCGACAGCGGCCAGCAGCAGGCCCGCGAAGGGCAGCAGCAGATCGACGCGGCGGTCCAGAGCGTCGACCGCCTGAGCCAGGAAATCGAGCAGTCGGCGCAGTCGATCCAGCAACTGGAACGCGACAGCAATGCCATCCAATCGATCCTCGGCACCATCCGCTCGATTGCCGAGCAGACCAACCTGCTGGCGCTCAACGCCGCCATCGAGGCGGCCCGCGCCGGTGAGCAGGGCCGCGGCTTTGCCGTGGTCGCCGACGAAGTCCGCGCCCTGGCCAAGCGCACCGCCGACTCCACCGCCGAGATCGACGGCCTGCTGGGCAACCTGGCCAGCCGCACGGCCCAGGTCGCCGAGCAGATGCACGCTAGCATCGAGGTGTCGCAGCAATCGGTCAGCCGTATCGGCCTGGCCCGCGACAGCTTCGGCCAGATCCGCGAATCGGTGGACGTCATCCGCGACATGAACACCCAGATCGCCACCGCCGCCGAGGAGCAGCACCAGGTGGCCGAGGACATCAACCGCCACATCAGCCAGATCCATGGCGATGCCCAACTGGTGGCGGAACTGGCCCAGGCGGCGCGCCAGGACTCTGAGAGCCTGGCCGGGCTGTCCAACGAGCTGGATGCGCTGGTGCGCAGGTTCAGGACCTGAGTCGCCGTCGGTGGGCACGCGCGCTCTTGTAGATGCGCGGTTGCCCACCGACCGGCCTTTTACCGACTACAGGCGAAGTTCCCCCGGCGTCGCCCCGAACAACTGCTTGAACGCGGCAATGTAGGCCGAGGTCGAGTCATAGCCACAGCCCAGCGCCGCCTGGGTGACGCTCTCCCCCGCTTCGAGCAGCGCCAGCGACGTCAACAGCCGCATGCGCTGGCGCCAGTTGCGAAAGCTCAGCCCCGTCTCTCGCTGGAACAGGCGCATCAGGGTCTTTTCCGACACCCCCAGTTGTACGGCCCACTGCTGCAAGGTCTGCACCTGGTCGGGCGCGGCGATCAATCCGTTGCACAGCGCCAGCAAACCCGGATGGCGCGGCAACGGCAGCGAGAAGCCCACCTGCGGCAGGGTGCGCAGTTGGTCCAGCAACACCGCCACCAGCCGCGCCTCGGCACTGTCGCCTTGCGGATAGGCCACCGCGAAGGTGCAGAACTGCTTGATCAGCTCACGCGCCAGCGGCGTGACCTCCAGCACCCGGCATTCGCTGGGCGACCATGGGCAGGCATCGCTGCGCACATACAGGCTGCGCATCTCGGCCTGCATCGAGGTCACCACTTCATGCTCGGTGCCGGCCGGGATCCACACGCCCCATTGCGGCGGGGCGAAGTAGCTGCCATCGCTGGTGTACACGCCGAGCACGCCGCTGATGGCATAGGAGAACTGCACCCAGTCGTGGCGGTGGCGGGTGGTCCAGGAGCCGGCGCCGAGGCTCTCGGCGCGGGCGTAGAGCGGCCTGGGCAGGTGATCCAGGGTGGGGATGGGGCGCGGGCCGATAGTCGACATGATAGGGCCTGGTGTCTCGGGACGGACAAGGGTATCAGCCATCGCAGGCAACGCCGAACCTATCGCTCGACGATCGCCGTCACCCCCTGCCCGCCCGCCGCGCAGATGGAGATCAGGCCGCGCCCCTTGCCCCGCTCGCTGAGCAGCTTGGCCATGTTCGCCAGAATCCGCCCACCCGTCGCGGCGAACGGGTGCCCTGCGGCCAGCGAACTGCCCTTCACGTTCAGCTTGCTACGGTCAATCGCACCGAGCGGCGCATCGAGCCCCAGCCGTGTGCGGCAGTAATCGGCATCTTCCCAGGCCTTGAGGGTGCATAGCACCTGGGCGGCAAAGGCTTCGTGGATTTCGTAGAAATCGAAATCCTGCAAGGTCAGGCCGTTGCGTGCCAGCAGCCGTGGCACCGCGTACACCGGCGCCATCAGCAGGCCCTCCTGGCCATGGACGAAATCCACCGCCGCCGCCTCGCCGTCGACCAAGTAGGCCTGCACCTTGAGGCCATGCTCCTCGGCCCAGGCCTCGCTGCCGAGCAGCACCAGCGAGGCGCCATCGGTCAGCGGCGTGGAGTTGCCCGGGGTGAGCGTGCCGAGGCCGCTGCGCTCGAACACCGGCTTGAGCTTGGCCAGCTGTTCCAGGGTGAGGTCGGCGCGCAGGTTGTTGTCGCGGGTCAGGCCCAGGTAAGGCGTGAGCAGGTCGTCGTGCCATCCCTCGCGATAGGACGTCGCCAGGTGCTGGTGGCTGAGCAGCGCCAGCGCATCCTGGTCGCCGCGCTCGATCTGCCAGGTCTGCGCCATGCGCTCGCAATGCTCGCCCATCGACAGCCCCGTGCGCGGCTCGCCGTTGCGCGGCAGCTCGGGCTTGAGCAGGCCCGGACGCAACTTGAGGAAAGGCTTGAGGCGCTCGCCGAGGCTCTTGCCACGGTTGGCCTGCAGCAGGATCTGGCGCAACCCTTCGCTCACGGCGATGGGGGCGTCCGAGGTGGTGTCGACGCCGCCGGCGATGCCGCTGTCGATCTGCCCCAGGGCGATCTTGTTGGCCACCAGCAACGCCGCCTCCAGCCCGGTGCCGCAGGCCTGCTGGATATCGTAGGCCGGCGTCTGCGGCGACAGGCGCGAGCCGAGCACGCACTCGCGGGTCAGGTTCATGTCACGCGAGTGCTTGAGCACCGCCCCCGCCGCGACCTCGCCCAGGCGCAGCCCATGCAGGCGGTAACGCTCCACCAGGCCTTCGAGGGCGGCGGTGAGCATCGCCTGGTTGCTGGCCTTGGCGTAGGCGCCATTGGAGCGGGCGAAGGGAATCCGGTTGCCCCCCAGGATCGCGACCCGGCGAATTGACTGCATGCCTGTTCCTCCTGAAACAATTTGAGCCTTAAGACTAGGTTCTTTTCGGCTATTCGAACGACCCTGCCACAAAGTTGGTCCACACTTGCATGCTTGCCTTCAGGGAGAACCGTACATGAGCGACCGCTATCTGGGCTTTGCCAACTCCACCCTTGGCCGCAAACTGGTCGATGCCCTCGGCCTGCCGCGCCCGGTGCCGCTGGAGCGCTGGCAGGCCGGGCGCCTGCGCCCCATCGAGGGCGCGCTGGTGCTCGGTGGCGGCCCGCTGGCCAGCCAGGTCGCGGCAATCGCCCCACGCCTGACCGCCGATTGCTACGGCTTCGACGCCGAAGCGCTCGACGCCCCCGCCTGGGTCGCGGGCCTGGGGCCGAAACTCAAAGCCGTGGTGTTCGATGCCAGTCACTTGTCCGACAGCGATGCGCTCAAGCAGTTGCGCGAATTCTTCCAGCCCTTGCTGCGCAGCCTGGCCCCCAGCGCCCATGTGCTGATCCTGGGGCGCGCCCCGGAAAGCCTGGACGATGCGCAAGCCAGTGTCGCCCAACGCGCCCTGGAGGGTTTCAGCCGTTCGCTGGCCAAGGAGTTGCGCAACGGCGCCACGGCCAATCTCTTGTATGTCGGTGACGGCGCCGAAGACCAGCTCGAAGGCGCGCTGCGCTTCTTCCTCTCGCCCAAGAGTGCGTTCGTTTCCGGGCAGGTCCTGCGCCTGTCGGCGTGTACCGCCCAGGTCGAAGACTGGACCCGCCCGCTGGCCGGTCGCCACGCCCTGGTCACCGGTGCCGCCCGTGGCATCGGCGCGGCCATTGCCGAGACCCTGGCCCGCGATGGCGCCGAGGTGACCTTGCTCGACGTACCCCAGGCGCAGCGCGACCTCGACGCCCTCGCCGCGCGCCTGGGCGGCCGTGCCCTGGCCCTGGACATCTGCGCCGCCGATGCCGCCGCGCAGTTGCTCGAAGCCTTGCCGCAAGGCCTGGACATCGTGGTGCATAACGCCGGCATCACCCGCGACAAGACCCTCGCCAACATGACCCCGGAATACTGGGACGCGGTGCTGGCCGTTAACCTCAAGGCTCCACAGGTGCTGACCCAGGCGCTGTTCGAGGGTGGCAAGCTGCACTCCGACGCCCGTATCACCCTGCTCGCCTCGGTCAGCGGCATCGCCGGCAACCGTGGCCAGTCCAACTATGCGGCCAGCAAGGCCGGGCTGATCGGTTTCGCCCAGGCCTGGGCGCCGCGCCTGGCCGAGCAGGGCGCCAGCATCAACGCGGTGGCGCCGGGCTTTATCGAAACGCACATGACCGCGGCCATGCCCATGGGCCTGCGCGAGGCCGGCCGGCGCCTGAGCTCACTCGGCCAGGGCGGCTTGCCGCAGGATGTCGCCGAGGCCATCGCCTGGCTCAGCCAGCCAGGTTCCGGCGCGGTCAACGGCCAGGCCCTGCGGGTCTGCGGCCAGGCCTTGATGGGAGCTTGACCATGACCCGACCCTGGCACGACCTGCATAGCCCCGACTCACGCCTGAACCTCTACCTGCGCGCCCTCGGCAGACGCAAGATCCGTGGCAGCCAGTTGCCGGAGCCGGGCCTGCGCTGCTACCTGCGGGTCGATGCCGCCAACCTGGCGGCCTATCGCCGGCTCTGCCACTTCGCCGATGACGGCCGCCTGCCGGGCACCTACCCGCACGTCATGGCCTTCAGCCTGCAATTGCAGTTGCTCACCGGCGACGACTTCCCCTTCCCCTTGCTCGGGCTGGTGCATCTGCACAACAGCCTGCAGGTGCTGCGCCCGCTGGGCGGTATCGATGGGCTGCGCTTCGCGGTGTACGCCGACAACCTGCAGCCCCACGAAAAAGGCGGCACCTTCGACCTGGTGACCGAGGCCGAGGACGGGCTCGGGCTGCTCTGGCGCGAGACCAGCCGCATGCTGGTGCGCGGCCTCAAGCTCGAGCAACAGGCCACCAGCGCCACCGCAGAGGCACCTGCCGCGCTGCCGGAGGCCACCCGCTGGTACGCCGACAGCGACATCGGCCGGCGCTATGCCAGGGTCTGCGGCGACTACAACCCGATCCACCTGAGCCGCCTCAGCGCCCGCCTGTTTGGCTTCCCCCGGGCCATCGCCCACGGCATGTGGAGCAAGGCCATGGCGCTGGCGGCGCTGCAGGGGCACCTGCCGAAAGCCGGTTATGAATTCGCCGTGGATTTCCACAAGCCGGTGCGCCTGCCTTCGGAGGTGGTGCTGAGCGCCAGCGAGGCGGGGCCGACGGGCGAGCTGCGCCTGGATGGCCACGGTGGGCTGGTACACATGGTCGGCAGTTGGCGCGCGCTCTGATCGGGCTTGCTTTGCAAGGAACCTCGCCGGAAGCTATGCGCCACGAGGAGATCCCGATGAACCTGCAAGAACTGACCGAACGCCTGCACCGCATCCGCGACACCAACGACTGGCGGGTTTTCCACAGCCCGAAGAACCTGGCCATGGCCGCCAGCGTCGAAATGGCCGAGCTGGTGGAGATCTTCCAGTGGCTGAGCGAAGACCAGTCGCGCCAGCTGCCCGCCGACCAGCTTGCCCACGCCGGCCAGGAAGTGGGCGATATCGTCCTCTACCTGTTGCTGCTGTGCAGCGAGCTGGGCCTGGACATGAACGAGGTGGTGCGGGCCAAGCTCGCCGACAGCGAGAGGCGCTTCGCCAAATGAACGACCGTCATTTCGATGAGCTGGCCAGCCGCTTCGCCGAGAAGATCTACGGCGGCGCCAAGGGGGCGATCCGCCTGGCGGTGCTCCAGGCCGACCTGGCCGAAGCCCTGCCCGACCGCCCCCTGCGGGTGCTCGATATCGGCGCGGGCCTCGGGCACATGGCCCTGTGGCTGGCCCAGCGTGGCCACCACCTGACCCTCGCCGAACCCGCCGCGCCGATGCTCGACGGCGCCCGTGCGCGCTTCGCCGAGGCTGGCCAGCAGGCCACGTTCATCCAGGCGCCCTGGCAGGACCTGCTGGGCCAACTCACCGAACCCTACGACCTGGTGCTGTGCCACGCCGTGCTCGAATGGCTGGCCGAGCCCGAAAGCATCCTACCGGTGCTGCACCAGCTGACCGCGCCGGGCGGCTGGCTGTCGCTGGCCTTCTACAACCGCGACGCGCTGGTCTACCGCAACCTGCTCAAGGGCCATTTCCGCAAGCTGCGGCACAATCGCCTGGCCGGTGAAAAGCAGAGCCTCACGCCACAGAAACCTCTTGATCCACGCGAGCTCAAGGCGCAACTTGAAGCTCTGTGGCAGGTCGAAAGCGAGAGCGGCGTACGGGTATTCCACGACTACATGCCCAAGGAGTTCCAGGCCAAGGCCGAGCTGCTCGACCTGCTGGAAATGGAGTTGGCGCACCGCCGCCACCCCAGCTTCGCCGGCCTGGGCCGCTACCTGCACTGGATGTGCCGCCCCCACTGACCCGCTCGCCAGGAGGATCCATGCCGTACCGTCTGCTCTGCCTGGCCCTGCTCCCCCTCGCCCTGGCCGCCTGCCAGGGCAGCAACCCCTATGTCGCCAGCGGCAAGCCGCTGCCACCGGCACCGCCGCAGGCCGCCGGTACCTTCGACGCCAGCGCCTACCCCGCACCGGCACGCGACTACGGCCGTTACCGCAGCTGGAGCTGGCGCAACAACCAGCCACCCGGGGGCCTGGTCAACGCCACGCCGGGCCAGCTGGCCGACGCGGTGAGCGGCGCCCTCGACCAGCACGGCCTGCGCCCGGCGCACAATGCGCCCGCCGACCTGCTGGTCAGCGCCGACGTGCGCGTGGAACGGCGCCTGCGCCAAGTACGCGACTACGACTACGATCCCTACTACGGCCCCTACCCTTACGGTGGCGTCGGCTACGGTGGCTATCGCAACGGCTATGGTGGCTACGCCAGCGTGCCGATCGTGCGCACCTACGAAGTCGAGGTGATGGTGGTGCGCATCGACCTGTTCGATGCTCGCAACGGCCAGCCGGTGTGGAGCGCCAGTGCCGAAAGCGGCAGCGACAAGGACTCGCCGCGTGAACGCGAGAGCGCCCTGCGCGAGTCGGTGAGCAAGGCGATGAGCGGCTATCCTCCCAGCTAACCTCCCACGGAGAACCATCATGTTGCGCCGTCTCGTTCTATTGTCCTTCGCCCTGCTGCTGGCCGCCTGCTCGAGCAACAACGTGCAGCACGATTTCGACGCCAGCCGCGACTTCGCCGCCTACCGCAGCTGGGCCTGGCAGGAGCCGGGCCTGCAATATCGCCCGGACGACCCGCGGATCAAGAGCGACCTGACCGAGCAACGCATTCGCCAGGCGGTCGCCGGCCAGCTCGACCAGCGCGGCCTGCGCCCGGCCCAGGGCAATGCCCGGGCCGATGTGAAGGTGCGCGCCTATCTGATCGTCGAAGACCGCCAGCAGCAGATCACCACCAACTACGGCGGCGCCTGGGGCGGTTATTGGGGCGGCTACTGGGGCGGGCCGATGTACAACGAGACCCGCAGCGTCGACTACAAGGTGGCGACCATCCAGGTCGACCTGTTCGATGGGCGTGACGGCAAGCTGGTGTGGCGGGGCAGCGCCGAACAGATCATGAACAACTACCCGCCCAGCCCGCAGGAGCGCAATGCGGCGATCCAGAAGACCGTCACCCAGGTGTTGAGCAACTACCCACCACATTGAGCCCCTGATGGCGGGGCAAACCCGCTGCCCCGCCCCGGCGATGCGTCGCTGGGGGCAGGGCACTTCGATCAAGGCAACTTGCCATCACCTTGACTACACTCCTTGCACCGCCGCCGCGCTGCCGGGCCATAGGCCGGCAAAGGAGTGCCCGTGGTTCCCCGTTCCGCTGTGCGCCAACGCGGCGCGATCGGCCTGATGGCCGCGCTGACCATGGGCCTGGCCCTGGTTTTCATGCTCCTGACCGTCGACAGCGGCCGCCTCTACCTCGAACAACGCAAGCTGCAACGCATCGCCGACATGGCTGCGCTGGAAGCCGCCGAGCATGACGGTGCCTGCACCGGCAGCGGCCCGCAGGCATCCACCCTGGCCCGCACCGCCGCCACCCGCAACGGCCATTCGCCGCTCAACCCGCTGATCGCCAGCTGCGGCTACCTGCGCACCGGCAATGACAACCTGCGCACCTTCACTGCCGACAATCAGCGCAACGAGGCGATCAAGGTCGAGGTCAGCAATGTGGTGGTCACCAGCTTCGCCGGTGGCATCTACGCACTGGTGCAGGGCGGTGCCATCGCCCGCACCACTACCCTGCGCGCCAGCGCGGTGGCCGCAAGCCCTGGGCCGCCCCAGGCAATGCTGAGCATTCGCAGCACACTGCTGCAGGTCAGTTCGATGCAGTCGGCCATTCTCAACGCCCTGTTGAAAGCCATCGGCGGCAGCACGCAGCTCAGCGTGCTGGGCTGGCAAGGCATCGCCGATACCCAGCTCAACCTGCTCGATTACCTCGACGCACTGTCCACCGACCTGCACCTGAACCTGGGCGACTACCAGCAGCTGCTGAACCTCCAGACCACCGCCGACAAGCTGCTAAACGTCGCCGTCAAGGTACTGCAGCAAAGCGGCGCCGCCGTGGAGGTGACCGGCAATCTGCTCAAACTCGCCGCGGACCTCAAAGGGCAGATCACCCTGGGGCAGTTGCTCAACCTGCAAACCGGTACTGTCCAGGCGGGCCTGGACGCGAACGTGCAAGTGCTGCAACTGATCCAGGCCATGATTCAACTGGCGGCTAATCGACAAGCGGTGAATGCCGAGATCCCCATCAACGTGCTGGGACTGATCAATGGCCGCGTGTATCTGAAGGTGATCCAGCCCCCGCAGAACTCCGCCGTCGGCGACCCGCGCAGCGATGAGTTGCGCGTGCATACCGCGCAGATCCGCGCGCTGGTGTCCCTGGACCTGCCCCTGCTGAGTGGTATCGCCGGATTGCTCAATGCCGTACTGGACCTGGCGGCGCCCTTGACCAACGTACTCAACAACCTGCTCAGCCTCAACCTGCTGGGCACTGTGCAGTCGCTGACCTGCGCCCTGGGCATTCCGTGCAAGGTCAGCGACATCAGGCTGCTGGACAGTCAGTTGCACATCGACATCGGCATCGAAGTGGCCGAGGGCACCAGCCGTCTGCGCCCGGCACCGCCCGACAATTACAGCTGCACCCCCAAGAGCCTGAACACCCTCACCCAGCGCTCGGCGGCGAGGATCGCGATCGGCAGGTTCGATTCACCGGCCGACTTCCTCACCCAGGGGCCTGACCTGGTCAAAGTGCAGGCTCTGCCGGTCATCGACATCGGCACCAATGTCTGCAGCCGTCTGCTGATCCTGCCACCCTCCTGCGGCACACGCGTGCCCTATGCCGGTGGCGGCATCGGCCTGCGGGTAGACAGCAAGCTGCTCGGCAGCGGCCCGACGGAAAAACCGCTGCTCTTCGCCGGGGACCATGCGCCGCGCACCATCGGCCAGGATCCGATGTTCCAGCCTATGGATACCGACCAGGCCCAGGTGGTGGCCAGTCTTTCCGGCACCCTCTCCGGTGTTCACCTGGAAGCCTACAAGCCCATCGGCAACAGTGGCCTCGGCCAGGTGCTGGTGCTCACTGCTGGCCTGCTGGACGGGGTGAAGAACATCCTCGAGCCGGTAATCAGGAACCTGCTCAGCCCGCTGCTCGATCCCCTGGTCAGCGGCTTGCTCAAGGTACTGGGCATCGATCTGGCCACTGCCGAGGTCGGCGCCAACCTCAGTTGCTCAAGCGGCCATGCTCAATTGGTGCTGTGAACTGGCAGGTCGATGCAAAAACAGGCGCCTTCGGAGGAGTTGCTCACCGTCAGCCCGCCGCCCATCTGGCTGACGATGCCATGGCTGACCGATAGCCCCAGCCCGGTGCCGACACCGGCCGGCTTGGTGGTGAAGAAGGGTTCGAAGATCCGCGCCTGCAGCCTTGCATCGATACCGCCGGCATTGTCATCCACCAGTAGCCACAACCGCTCACCGTGCAGCGCCTGGCGCACGCGGATCCATGGCTGCGCCACCTGCTTTTCCAACAAGGCATCGCGGGCATTGACCATCAGGTTGATCAGCACCTGCTCCAGCTGGTCCTGATGCCCGAGCACCTGTGGCATCGACTCCGGCGACTCCAGGTGCAGCTCCACGCCCTTGCCGCGCAAGCCCTCCTCGAGCAGTGCCAGGGCGCCCTGCACCGCGTCCCAAGCGGCGAAGCGCTCACGCTCGACGGTCGAGCGCCGACCGTATACGCGCATGTGATCGACCAAGCGGGCAGCACGCTCGACCTGGGCTTCGATGCGGCGCAGCTTGTCCGCCAGGTAGGCCGGATCGGCGGCGCCGTTCTCCAGGCGCTTGAGAGCATTGCCCGCAGCCATGCGCATCACGTTGAGCGGCTGGTTGATTTCGTGTACCAAGCCGGTGGCCAGCTCACCGAGGGTGGCCATCTTGGCACCCTGCAACAGCTGCTGCTGGCTGCGCCGCACCTCGGTGTTGTCGCGGCCCACGGCCTGCACCTCCAGCAGACGGCCTTCGCCATCGAACAGCCCGCGATCGGCCCAGACCCACCAGGCGTGCTCACGGCCGGGCAGTTGCAAACAGATCTCCGCGCTGCTCACCGGTTGTTCGGGGGTCAAGGCCTGCAAGCGCTGGAGGAACGTTTCGCGCTGCTCGGCGGACAACCAATGCCCCAGATCCATGCCCTGCAACTGTTCGGGCATGCAGCCCAGGTAGTCGGCCAGCGGGCGGTTGCCGAACAGCACGGTCAGGTCCGGGCGATAGCGGCAGATCATCGCCGGTGAGTCCTCCACCAGCACGCGGTAGCGCTCCTCGCTCTGGCGCATGCGCTCGGCGGCCTCGGTGGCTTCGCTGACGTCCAGCCACAGGCCGACCACTTCCAGCGGCTGGCCGAGGTCGTCACGCAGCAGGCGAGCCTCGTCCAGCATCCAGTGGTAGCCACCGAGGTGGTCGCGCAGGCGATAGCGGCAACGCACCTGGCCATCGCGCAGCAGGCCGCGAGTACGCTCCAGCCATAGCGGGCGGTCGTCCGGATGCACCGCCAGGCCCGGCTGGCGGGCGAGTTCGCCGTCGCCTTCCCAGCCCAGCAACGGCGCCAGGCTGGCGCTATAGAAGTCACTGTGCAGCGCGCCCTCGGCATAGCGCTGCACGTAGATCACCGCGGGTGAGCGGGCAATGAGGTTTTCCAATCGCGCCCGGGCCGCACCGGCTTGCTGTTCCTGGGCCTTGAGGGCACTGATATCGAGCAGGAAGCCGCGCAGTTGGCCGCCCCGGCCCTGGCCGGCCCAATGGAACCAGCGCGGTGCCGCGAGCGGGTCGCTGTCCAGCAGGCGCACGCCCAGGCTCAAGGCCTGCCCTTCACGCGCCTGATCCAGTGCCAGCTGCGCCGGTTCGCGGTCGGCCGGGTGCAGACGGGCAAGCCACTGGGTCAGGTCGAGCCGGCTGTCGAGGCCAAGGGTCGTGGCCAGGGCCGGGTCCAACTGCAGGTCGCCGTGCGCCGGCCACTCCCACCAGCCCGCGCCCAACTGCTGCTGCAGGTCGTCGAGGTGATGGGCCTGGTGCTGCAGTTGCTGGCGGCGATGGCGTACCAGCAGTGGCTCGGTCAAGGTCCGCACCAGGGCCAGGGCCATGTCGAGCGCAGGCACCTGGTGCGCTCCGGCGCACAACATCCAGGCCTCGGCCTCCAAACCTTGCCGATAAGGCACCAGGAACAGCGAGGCGCCTCCACATAGCGCCAGCAGTTCGGGGTCGTCGCGCACGTCGATCAGAGTATGGGCCGGCCATCGCTCGAGCCGATCCCGCAGCCGCCGGTCATCGGGCCAGGGCCAGGTCTCGTCGCTGCTGGCGTAGTGTCGCCAGCCGCCCGGCTCGCGCAGCACCAGGCGCAGCGCGGCAGCCTGCCAGTGCTCGGCCAGGCTGCGCAACTGCTCGCGTACCGTCTGCGCCAGGCGCTCGGCACCGCATTCACGCAGGGCATGGCCGATCTCCCCGAGCAGGGGCCGCTGGCGATCCCAGCGCTGTTCGCGGAGCAGATCGCCGATATCGAACAGTTGCAGCATCCAGCCCTGCTCGTGGCGTTGCAGCCAGCCGCGGGTATGAAGGGCGTGGCCCATGACCGTATGGAAGTCCAGGTCCAGTGGCTGCCCCTGCCAGTCGGCGGGCTGGCCTTCGAGTACCAGCCAGCTGTGTCGCTCAAGGTAGTCATGCACCCGCGCGCCAGCCTGGCCGGGCAAAGCCAGCAAGCTGCGCAGCGGGCCGGCCAGGCGCAGCACCCGCGCCTGGTCGTCGAGCCACAATTGCAGACCCACGGCGGGTGTCGCCTCGGGCGCCTGGGCGGGGGCCGGCACGGCGAACCAGCGGTCGAACAGACCACCACTCACAGTTGCAGGCTCGCCTGGGCCTGCAGCCGCGCGGGCAGCTTGGGCACGTCACCGATCACGGGCAGCAACAAGGTTGGCAAGACGCGGTTGAGGCGTTCGCGGGGATAGTCGATCACCACCGTCAGCACCTTGTCCGTGCTGACGGTGACCCGGGTATCGGTGTTCACGTTGAAGCCCAGCGCATTGGGCATCCACGCCAGTTGCTGGCCGATCACCTGGCGAGCCAGCCCCTGCACGTCCAGCTCGTAGGTCTGGCTGCTCGGGTCCACGGACACGCAGCGGCGCACCGCCTCGCTGCTGGCCTGGTTGAACGACTGCAGCATGAGCATCGGCAAGGCGTAGCTGACCAAGCCATAGAACACCGCGAAAAACACCATGAATACCGCGACAAACTCGATGGCAGCCGCGCCTTTTTGTTGTCCCGCCGGGCCTGCTTTCATGTTCGCGTCTACCCTGACTGTGAGACCTGTCTGAAAGCATAGAACCGTTCAACGAATAGGGATGGCATTTTGCCAATGCAAAGCATTGTTCTCCTGCTGTGGCTTGCCTTGTGCACCGAACAAGATGTCCGTGAACGACAAATCTCCAACGCCCTGACCCTGGGCGTCGCAGCGTGCGCCCTGGCCTGGCTGTTCGCCACCGGACGCAGCTGGATCGGCGCCGACGCCAGCGAGGCCGGCTGGGGCCTGGCCATCGTCATGCTGCTCACCCTGCCCGGCTACATGCTTGGCCGCTTCGGCGCCGGCGACGTGAAACTGATGGGCGCCCTGGCCCTGGCCACCAGCCCGCAGTACGTGCTCGGCACCTTCATCGGCGCCGGGGTCACCGTCCTGGCCTGGATGTTCGGCCGCCGGCGCCTGTGGACCCTGCTCAACCCCAAGGTGAAGAAGCGCCTGCAGGCGCTGGCCGAACAGGTCGGCGACAAGCAGCCCTTCGCCCCCTATGTGCTCGCGGGCTTCCTTCTGACAGCCGTATGGATCCAATAAACGACCGAAGGGTCGTAATCTGGAGTAGGACCGATGTACATAACGGCAAAGTGCGACTACTTTTCTAACTGCCAGAGCGTCTGGCCCGGGAGCAGGGCCGATACAACAGGGAGTTGATCGTGAACAAACCCGTCAGTGAGGTGAAAGTGCTGGTGGTCGACGACCAGCCAGTGATCGTCGAAGAGTTATGCGAGTTCCTCGAAAGCGAGGGCTACCGTTGTGTCCCCGCCCACTCCACCAGCCAGGGCATCGACTGCTTCAAGGCGGACGAGACCATCGGCCTGATCCTGTGCGACCTGCACATGCCCGAACGCGATGGCATCGAACTGGTGCGCACACTGAAGCAGATCGCCGGGCCGCAGCGCATGTTCGAGGCGATCATGTTGACCGGCCGCGCCGACAAGCAGGACGTGATCCGCGCCCTGCGCGAGGGCTTTGCAGACTACTACCAGAAACCCATGGACCTGGAAGAGTTGCTCGAAGGCGTGCGTCGGCAGGAAGCCGCGCTGCTGGAGCGGCGGCGCAACTTCCGCGAACTGGGCAGCCTCAACCAGCGCCTGCAGGAGTTGGCCGAGTCCATCGACGACCTCTACCAAGACCTGGAAAAAGCCCGGGGCCAGGGCGCTCATCGGCGCGCCGGCGATAGCGAGGAAGGCGAGCCGGAGCTGCCGGCGGCGTTCGAGAAGCTGTCGCCGCGGCAACTGGAAGTCGCCCGGCTGGTGAGCAAGGGCAAGACCAACTACCAGATCGCCTGCGAACTGGGCATCACCGAAAACACGGTGAAGCTGTACGTGTCCCAGGTGCTGCGCCTGACCCACATGCACAACCGCACGCAGCTGGCGCTGGCGCTGACCCCACGCTCTTCGCCGGTGCATCAGCGCTTTACCACCCATTGATCTGCTGACGACCGCCAACCAGCGTGACTGGGGCTGCTGCGCAGCCCATCGCCGGCAAGCCGGCTCCCACAGGTTTGCGCAAACTTCAGGCAGTACGTGGCCCTTGTGGGAGCTGGCTTGCCAGCGATGGGGCGCAGAGCGGCCCTTATCGTTTTGCTGACTGCATCAACCTGTGCGCTCTCAATTGTTCGACGAACTGATCTTGGTCCAGCGGTAGAAATCCGGGATCGGATACTTGTAGCTGTCCAGCCAGCGCTGCATGGCCTGGTCGCGTTCCTTGTCGGTCTGCACCTGGCGCACGCTGGAGGCCTGGCGGTTGCTCGCCTGCACCTGCAACAGGGCTTCGGTGGCGGTCTGCGGGCGCGGCTGGCGCGGCGGGTCTTCGGCCAGTGCCGGCAGTGACGCGCCCAGGCAGGCCAGGACGATCCAGGGTTTGAACATGATCACCTCCGCTCAGTTGATGGCCGCGGCCGGGGATTCGGTGGCGGCCAGCGGGCCACGCCCGTTGGCAAGGATGCGCTGCGCCCGGGCCTGGGCCTCGGCGAACTGTTCGGGCTTAAGGTGCAGGCGATTGACCAGATCCTCCGCCTGGCGCCAGTTGTCCTGCACCAGCGACAAGGTCACCAGGTTGACGGCCGGCAGCGGGTTGTCGTCCTTGAGTTCGATGGCGGTGAGAAATTCGAAACGCGCCTGTTCGTGATTGCCCAGGTTCATCTGCACCACGCCCAGGTCGTTACGCACCTTCTCGTCGGTGGGCGCCAGCCGCGCCGCGCGTTGCAGATTGCGCAGGGCTTGGGGGTCGTCGCCACGGGCCGAGGCCAGTTGCCCCAGGCCGTGCTCGCCTTCGGCGGCCAGGCAGCCGCCGAGCAGGCTGCGGTAAAGCGGTTCGGCCTCTGGGCGCCCAAGCAGGCGCAGCACCTTGGCCTTGCGCAGACGCACCTGGTCGAGCTGCTCGGGCAACTGCTCCAGATGGGCCAGCCCGGCGTGCGGGCGGCCTTCGCTGATCATCTGGTCGGCCATGTCCAGGCTCAACTGCTGGTCAGCGTCGGGCTTGCCACAAGTGCCGCCGCCCAGCAGCCGCGCCAGGCCTTCGGGAGGCTGCCCGGCGCAGCCGGTGAGCAGCAGCAGGCTGATGAAGGTCAGGATGGCTTTCATTGTGCATCTCCCCTTTCAATACGCAGACGTGCAGGCGCTCATGAGCCCAAGGCCCGCGCCAGGGCGGAAAACCCCGGCCCGGCCAGGACGATGAGCAGAGCCGGGAACAAGAACACCATCATCACCGCCGACATCTTCGCCGACATCTTCGATACCCGCTCCTGCAGGCCGGTCAGGCGGCGGTCGTCGAGCAGTTCCTTGAGCGCCAGCAGCGACTTCATCGAGCCACTGCCCTGCACCAGCAGTTGCTGGAGAATGACGCAGGTGTCGATGAGCTCGTCCACCGCCAGCAGGCGCGCGGTCTTTTCCAGCTCCGGGCCCAGGGCCAGGCCGGAATCGACCCGCTGCAACACCAGGCGCAACTCGTCGCTGATGTTCGGCACCAGGCTGCGGCCTTCCTGGGCCAGCACCCGCAGAGCCTGCTCCACCGCCAGCCCGGTTTCGAAAAGAATGCGCAGCAATGGGATCAACAGGCTCACCTCCCCGGCGATCCGCCGCTGGCGCCGAGCCGCCGCCACGACCAGCAGGCGCTTGGGCAACAGGTAGCCCGCGCCCAGCGCACAGAGCACCAGCACGCCCCAGTGCCCAGGACTTTCTCCGGGCAGACCATGAGCCAGCAACAGCGTCACCCCCACCGCCAGCAGTGGCGACCCCAACTGCACGGCGGCAAACAGCGCGCGTTGCCGGCTGCGTCGCCAGCCCAGGCGGTCGAGCAGCGCCTGGGTCTCGCCGTCCAGCCTTTGCAGGCGCCGTCCCCAGGGGCTGCTGCCCAGCCACTGCAACCAGTCGCCGAGGCGCTCGTCTCGGTCAAGCCGCCCCTGCAGGCGCCGCGCCACGCGCTGGCGAGCGCGCCACTGGCCGATGGCCTGCGCGGCCAGCAGGGCGAACGCGGCGAACAGGCACAGGGCGCTGAGCATCAAGGCCATGGTCACAGGCTCCTCATCATGCGCCACAGCACCAGGCAGCCGACCGCCTGCATGACAAAGGCAAACAGCAGCATCATCTGGCCGCTGGCGTCACGCCACATGGCCAGCAGGTAGGTCGGGTTGGCGAACAGGAAGTAGCCGACCATCACCAGCGGCAGCGCGGCGAGGATCCACGCGGTGATGCGGGTCTCGCCGGTCATGGCGCGCAGTTGCCGGTCGCCCTGCTCGTGCTCGCGGATCAGCTTGATCAGGTTCTCCATCAGTTCGCTGGCGTTGCCGCCGTGGCGCTGGTTGATGCGCAGCCCCAGGGCGAACATGCGCAGCTCGGCCTGGCCGTAGAGTTCGGCGAACTCGCTGACGGCATCCTCCAGCGGCACACCGAGCTGCACGTTGCGCCGCACCCGCAGCATCGCCGAGCGCAACGGCTCGCGGGTGCTGTCGACGCCGCCAAGCACCGCCTCGTTGAGGGTGCGCCCGGCCTTGAGGCTGCGCACGCTGTAGTCGAGCAGGCCGGGCAATTGCTGGACGATTTGCTGCAGGCGGCGCCGGCAGCGCCAACCCAGGTACAGGTGGCCGAGCAGAGGCAAGCCCGCCAGCACCATCAGCGCCGCCGCCCAGCCGGCCAGCAGGCCGGCGAGCAGGGTCAGCGCCAGCCAGCCCAGCAGCCAGGGGCGCGGGGAAAAATCGGCATGGGCAAGGCCTGCACGCTGCAGCAACGGGTCGAGCCAGTCGCGCCGTGCCGTGCCGCTGCGCACGGCACGGTAGGCCCGGCCCAGGCGTTCGAGGATGCGCTCCTCGCCGCGCTTGTACAGGCCCAGGCGCCACAGCAGCAAGGCCATGCCCAGACACAGGGGCGACAGCGCCAGCAGCAGCGGGCCCATCACAGCACTCCTTCGTGGCGCAGCTTGCCGCCGGCGGGGTTCGGCGCCTCGCGCAGAAAGCCTTCGCCACTGCGCCGGTCCAGGCGGAACAAGGTGTTGGTGACATACACATCGTCACGCACCCCGACCACTTCCAGCACCTCGCTGACGCAGCGCCGGCCATCGGCCAGGCGGGTCAGCTGGATCACCACGTCCAGCGCGGCGCAGATCATCTGCCGCAGGGTCTTCTCGGCGACCTGCCGGCCGGTCAGGCCGACCAGGGTCTCCAGGCGCAGCAGGGCGTCCTGGGCGGTATTGGCATGCACCGTGCTCATCGAACCGTCGTGGCCGGTGTTCATCGCGGTCATCACATCGAGCACCTCGGCGCCGCGGATCTCACCGAGGATGATGCGGTCGGGGCGCATGCGCAGGGCATTGCGGATCAGCTCGCTGGCCTTGATCTCGCCGTGGCCCTCGGCATTCGGCGGGCGGGTTTCCAGGCGCACCACGTGCGGGTGGTGCAGCTGCAGTTCGGCCACGTCCTCAATGGTCACCAGGCGCTCCTGGGGCGCGATCATCTGGCTGAGGATATTGAGCAGGGTCGTCTTGCCGGTGCCTGTGCCGCCACTGACCAGGATGTTGCAGCGCCGGCCCACGGCGCGTTCGAGAAAGTCGTAGATGGGCTGGTCGATGGCCCGGGTGGCCAGCAGGTCGGCGCTCTTGAGCATGTCCTGGCGGAACTTGCGGATCGATAGGCACGGCCCGTCCAGGGCTACCGGCGGGATGATCGCGTTGACCCGGCTGCCATCGGGCATGCGCGCATCGACCATCGGCGACGACTCGTCCAGGCGCCGGCCCAGGGGCGCGAGGATGCGCTGCATGACCCGCTCGACATGGTGCGCGTCGATAAAGCGCAGGTCGGTCTGCTGCAGCAGGCCGGAGCGCTCGACGAATACCCGGTACGGGCCGTTGACCAGGATCTCGGTGACGCTCGGATCGCGCAGCAGCACCTCCAGCGGACCATAACCGGTGAGCTCGTCGACGATCTCCTCGGCCAGGCGCTCCATCTCGTAGCGCGACAGCGCCAGGCGCAGGCGCGCCACATAGTCGCCCACCTGCTCGAGGACGAACTGCGCCAGCACCGGCCGCGCGCCCTCCAGCAGGTTGCGGCCGCTGTCCTCGATGGCATCGATCACGTGCCGGTGCAAGGCGCGCTTGAGCGCCTGCGGATCACTGGCCGCGTGACGTGGCCCGCCAAAGGGCTCTTCGCTGATCATCGGTTGCCCCACAGCCGGCGCAGCCAGGTCTGGCCCGGCGGCGCCAGGTTTTCCGAGCGCCGCGCCAGGCGCTCGCCAAGCCCGCGCAGGGCCTGGGTAAGGCTTTCGCGCGGGGCCAGTTCGAACAGACTCAGGCCCTGGTTCTTGGCGTTCAAGCGCACTTCCGGGCTGTACGGCATGACCTTGAGCAAGGGCAGCCCGTAGCGCTTGGCCAGGGCCTCGGCATCCGGCGCCACCTGGCGCAGGTAGCGGTCCACCAGCAGGCTGGCGTGTTCGAGCTTGATGCCACGGTCGCGCCACTGCTCGAGCACGTCGAGATTGCGCCGGCAGTCGAGGATGTTCTGGTCGGTGTAGACGATCAGCTTGTCGCAGTGGCTGACCAGGGTCCGCAGCGCCTCGCTGTCGGCCTGCCCGGTGAGGTTCACGACGATGTGCTGGAAGTGCTGGCGCAGAGCGCCGAGGAGCATGTGCAGCTCGGCGGCGCTGGACTGCTGCAGGGCCTCGTCGTTGTCGGCATAGGCGAGGATGCGCAGGCCGCCCTTGTCGCGGGTGAAGGCGCTGTCGATCAAGGTGGCGTCGAGCCGGCGCAGGTGGCGCAGGGCATCGCCGAAATGGAACGACGCCTCAAGGCCCAGCAAGGCCAGGCTGTCGCCGCGGGGCAGGCCAAGGTCGAGCAGCAGGGTCTGCTGCCCGCTCTCCTGTACCACCCGCGCCAGGTGGGTGGTGAGCAGCGCGCCGTCGGCGCCGCGCTGGGCGCCGTAGAGCACGGTGAGGCCGCCGAGGCTGGGGTTGCTGGTGGCCGTCGGCAAGCGCTTGCCCAGGCGCCGCACCAGCCCCGCCACCTCGCTGGCGCGCGAGCCGTAGGCGACGAAGTCGCGGGCGCCGGCGCGCATGGCGTGCAGCACCAGCTGGTTGTCCATGCCGTCGCCGAGGGCGACGATGGCCAGCATCGGCTTGGCTTCCAGCAGGCCCTCGATCAGCGCGCACTGGCCAATCAGCTGTTCGCGGTCCAGGCCGATGAACACCAGGTTGCTGAAGGTCATGTCGACCAGCGCCAGCAACTCGTCGAGGTTCGCACTGCTGGCGCCGATCACCTGCCCCAGCGGCGCCAACGCGCCCTGCAGCCAGTGCAGGTCTTCGTCGTTGCGGGTCAGGGCCAGGTAGGTCTGGTTCAGGCTTTCGCTCATTGGGACAACCCGCCACGGCCTTCGAAATTGCCGTTTTCCATGAAGAACAGGCGGCCCCAGCTGGGGTCGTAGGTGCGCAGCGCCTCGCCCGGCAGCTCCGGCAGGCGCGCATTGGCGGCCAGTGGCTGGACCAGGTGCGGGGTAACGATCATCAGCAGTTCGGTCTCTTCGCGGTTGAGCGCCGACTGGCGGAAGAACGCGCCGATGATCGGCAGGTTGCCCAGGCCCGGCATCTTGTCCACGGCCGAGCGCACGTTGCTGCTGATCAGCCCGCTGATGATGAAGCTCTCGCCATCGGCCAGCGAGATGCTGGTGTCGGTGCGGCGCACGCTCAGGCCCGGCACCTGGGTACCGGCGATGACCACTGCGTTGTTGTAGTCGAGCTCGCTGACCTCGGGCGCCACCTTGAGGGTGATGCGGTTGCGGCTGACCACGGTCGGGGTCAGCGCCAGGCGCACGCCGAACTCCTTGTACTCGATCGACACGTTGTCGCTGCCGCTGCTGGGCACCGGGATGGGGATCTCGCCACCGGCCAGGAAGCTCGCGGTCAGGCCGCTGAGCACGGTCAGGCTGGGGCGGGCCAGGGTGTAGGCGAAGCCGCTGTTCTCCAGGGCGTTGATCATCGCCAGGAAGCGGCTGCTGCCGCCGCCCCAGACAATGTTGAAAACGTCGTTGTCGAGCGGGATGCCGGGCCGCACATCGGCGTAGGTCACCGGGTTGGTGCCGGTGGCGATGCTCGGCACGTAACCGGGGCGCACCACAGTGTTGGGCACGGTATTGGGCGAGCCGATCAGGCTGTTGTTCGAGCCCTTGAAGAACAACCGCGCGCCGGCCTCTTTGTACTTCAGCCGGCGCACCTCGACGAAGCGGATATCGGCCTGCACCTGCACGGGCAGGTCCTCCTGGGCCGTGGGCAGTTGCGCGGTCTCTGCCATGTCGGCGCTGGCCCGGCCCTTGACGAACAGCATGGCGCGGTGCGGCTGGGCGGCGCAGTCGGTCCACAGCATCAGGCTGGTGCTGCCCTGCCCCACCGCTGTGAGCAGCACGGCCCGCTCGCCGCTGGGCTGCACATCGGCGACCTTGGGCTCGCCGACCGCCGCCCGGGTGATGGCCACCGGCAGGCGTAGTTCCTGCTGCAGGCCCTGATCCATCTCGATGACCGAGGGCAGTTGGCCGAAGGCCGCGCAACCCTTCGCGGCTGCCTGCGCCGTCGGTGCGAGCAAGGCCAGGGCCAGCAGCGCCGGGAGCAACCAGTTGCCTCGTGGAATAACACGCAAAGAACTACGCATGGATCGCATCCTTGCCGGTTCAGGGAGTCTTGTTGTTATCGCTGTTCTGCGCACCGCGGATGATCTGCATGGTCGACGCGCTCGCCGCCGCGGCCGCCGTCTGGCTGGCCAGGGGCACCTGGGACAGCTGGCTGAAGCGGTAGAGATCGCGGTTGGCCGTTTCCAGCTGCGGGCTGGCGTCCTGGCCGGACCAATAGCCCGCCAACAGCGCCTCGTCGGCACTGCGCACCGCCAGGCGCAGGGTTCCGGCCTGGGCGGCCAGCATCAGCCGGCTGGCCAGGGCCTCGGGTACGGCCAAGCCCACGGTACGCACCGGGTTGCCGCCAATGGACTGCTGGTCGCGGCGGGCCTTCTGCTCTTCGGCGGTCTGGGCCGGGCGCCCGTCGTTGGCCAGGCCCATCTGCTGGTCGACACTCAGCACGCGCAGGGCCGGCAGCACCACCTGGGCGGAGGACTGCGGGTTGTTGTTTTCTTCACGCAGGAACAGCAGCACATCGACGTAATCGCCTGGACGCAGTTGTCCGGCGGCACCGATCACATCGTCGATGGCCACCGCGACCGCCCGCTCATGGGCGCGAATCATCCGCGCCAGGGGGCCGCCGGCCTGGAAGCTCGATTCGTCCAGCCAGCTGCCCGCCGCCAGGGGTCGGTTGCTGCTGCGTCCGAGCACCTGGTCGAGCCGCTGGAACGCGCCGGCCGGGACTACCTGCAGGCGCTCTAGGAGCACATCCTCCTCGCTCAAGGGGGTGTTGGCCGCAATGGCTCTGCGCAGAATCACAATTGGCGAACGAGGAGGTTCCGGTGGCGCGACGGGTACGGGAGCGGCCGGGACAGCGGCTTCGGCAGGTGGCATCGCGGGCGCCGGCAGCGACTCCAGCGGACGGCTCAAGCGCAGGCCCCAGTACCCCGCGAGCAAGGCCGCGAGCAGGAACAGGCCGGCGAGGATCATGGTCAGGCGACTGCTCATCTGCGCTCTCCCTCACGCCCGGGACCAATGATGGCAAAAAGTAACTATTTCGCTATTGGACGGTAGCTGAGGCGCAGTCTTTCGCCATTACCTGCACCGGTTTTTTCGAGCCACGAAATTGACGCTTCACGAAAACAGAAACTTAGCGCCGCCAACTACAACCAATACTTTACGACTAATGCTTTTTTACATTTGCAGGCCGTCGCGGCTTGGCGATGCTCTGATGGCAAAGGGGTGTCACTTATCAAGCCCCTCCGACCGGCGCCCATCGAGCGCAAGGAGATGTGCCATGCTGCTGCAACAGATCCTCCTCCACGTGAAGACCTTCCTCCAGCGCAAGGACGGCGCCTCCGGTATCGAATACGCGGTGATCGCGGCCATGGTCGCGGTGGTGCTGGCCGGCTTCGTCCCGACCATCTCGGGCGAAGTGTCGGAGATCATGACCAAGATCCAGACCGCGATCACCCAATGACCGCGCCGCACCAGCGAGACCTGTAGCCCAACCGCCCGGAGCCGACCATGCCGACCTCTTCCTTGCGTCAACAGATTCTACTGGTGGACGACGAGGAAGAGGCCTTGCTGGAGCTGGCGGAGCTGCTGGAAAACGAAGGTTTCTGTTGTCACACCGCCAACTCGGTCAGGTCCGCCCTGCAACTGCTGACCCGCTACCCCGACGTCGCCCTGGTGATCACCGACCTGCGCATGCCCGAGGAAAGCGGCCTGGGCCTGGTCCAGCGCCTGCGCGACCACACCGCGCGCCAGCATTTGCCGGTGATCGTCATGTCCGGGCATGCCGACATGGAGGATGTCAGCGACCTGCTGCGGCTGCAGGTGCTCGACCTGTTCCGCAAGCCGATCTATCACGCCCGGTTGCTCGAGACGCTGGACAACCTGTTTCCCAAGTCGTTGATGCAGGCGGTGAAGTAACGCCGGACTCGGCACCGTACAACGCCCTTACAGAAGGCGCCGCTGACGCGGCGCATCGCCGACAAGCCGGCTCCCACAAGGAAAGCGCTCGAGTGCGCGGTCAGTGTGGGAGCCGGCTTGCCGGCGATGGGGGCACAGCCCCCTTACAATTGATAACTGAAACTCAGGTTCAGTCGTGGCCGCCGGTTGAAGCTGTCCAGCGCCATGTCCGACATCGGCTTGGCCACCTCCACCGCGATGTTGTAGTAGCGCATATCGCCAAAGCGCAGCCCCAGCGCCGCCGACGACATCTTCGAGTCGCGTACGTCCAGCGCGTTGAACCAGGCTCGCGCGGTGTCGAGCGCCACGTACGGCTGCACGACCTTGAGCCAGCCAGTGTCGCGCCGGAAGCTGTAGTTGAGCTCGTAGGCCAGCCCCCAGCCCTTGTCACCGGAACCCTGGTCGCTGGGATAACCGCGCCCGAAGTTCTGCCCACCGAACACCGCCCGCTCGCTGTCGGGCAGGCTGTCGTTGCTCCAGTAGGCCGCCGCCGATGCCACGCCCTGCCAGTTGTCGCTGAAGTTGTCGCTCTGCACGCCCGAGACCCGCAGGCGCAGGAAGTCCAGGTCGTAGTCGGCATTGGTGTTGGCGCCAAGGCGATCGAGGCCCTGGTACACACCGGCACTGAGAATGCGCAAGCGCCGGGCCTCGGCCTTGCGCCAGTCGCCTTCGAAGGACAGCGCGCGGATATCGGTCTCGCTGTCCAGGCGCAGGGGGAATCCCACCACCTGGTAATCGATGCGGTCGTTGACCACGTAGAAGCGCCCGACCACCTCCAGCCATTCACTGGGCGAGGCGATCAGCGATTGGCTGATGCCCACCGAGTAGCGTTCGTTCTCGCGGTGCTGGGTCAGGTCGATGCCGTTGTCCAGACGGATGCGCGCCTTGGGGTCGCTGCGATAGCGCGAAGCCGACAACAGCAGCTTCGACCCTTCGGCATCGAGGAACTGGCCGTAGTCGAGGCGGTAGTAATGCTCCTTGTCCTCGCCGGGCGGTACCAGCACGCTGGCGCTCAATTGTTCGGCAAAGCGGGTCTGCGCGTTGCTGCTGGCGCCCAGCAGCGCCTGCAGGTCGTCGCGGCTGCCGTCGTTGAGGCTCAGGGTAGTGGTAATGGGTTTGCGCGACACCTGGGCGAGCAGGCGGGTCGCGCCGTCGGTGGTCGCCGGTGGCGGCACCTGGGCCTGGAACGTCACCCCGGGGATACGCCCGGCCAGGCTGGTGTAGCGCTCGAAGCTTTCGCGGGTCAGCGGGCGCTCGGCCTTGAGCCGGTCCAGCAGCCGCTCCAGGTAGGCCCGCGCCGCGCCGATGTCGCCCTCGATTTGATAATCGTGGATGTAGCCTTCCACCAGCACCACCCGCACCCGGCCATCGGCGAAGTCCTGGGGCGGCAGGTAGGCGTACGACAGCAGGTAGCCGTCCCGCTGGTAGCGTTGGGTGAGACGGCGGGTGATCTCGATCAGCTCGGCAAGCGTGACCTCGCGCCCGATCACCGGCTGGAAATGCTCGCGCAGATCGCTCAGGGGGTAGACGGTGCCGCCTTCGAAGCGCACCTTGCGCACCGCCACCCGAGTGTTCATCAGCAACGGCGGTTGCCGCGCGGTGTCCACGCCAGGCACGCGCAAGCCGGGCTGGTCGGGCCGGTAGGCATCCACCGGCAGGTTGGGCGTGGGCAGGCGACGTTCGGTCTCGTTACTGTTGAGGAAACTCGGCAGGGGTTCACCCCGGGCCAGGCAGGCTGCGGACAGCCCCAGCATCGTCAGCAGCAATCGGCGCATTCGGACACTCCATGATCCACGGGTGGCGGGATGACCGACCGGCGAACGGTGCGCCGGTCGGTCTCACTCACCTTGAGCGTAGCCCGTGGCGTCAGCGCTGCCCGCCTGCCAGAGCCCCAGACACACCACTCAGCGCGCCACCAAGACCACCGGCCGGCGCGCCGCCGTTGACCAAGCTGCCCGCCTGGCCGAGCGTTGTACCGACCGCGGTCACCGTCGCGCCAACCTGGCTGACAACCGGGTTGCCTGTGCTCCCGGCCAGTTGCGCGCCGGCAGAGCCCACCGCGCCACCGACCTGGTTCAGCAACCCCGCCACGGGGGCGCCGACGCCGGTGCTGGCGCCAACTTGCTGGGTCACGCTGGAGACACCGGCGACCACCGGGTTGAGCCCGCTGCCCACCTGCTGGGTCAGCGCCGCCACCGGTGCCCCGGCAGCGCTGTTGGCCACGCCGTTGCCACCGAGCACAGTGCCCAGGCTGGCGACGGTATTGCCCGTCTGCACCGAAGTGCCGCCGATACCGTTTACGGTCGGGCTGGCGGTGCTCGCTGTCAGCCCACTGCCGGCACCGGCCACCACGCCGCCGACGGTTTCCAGCAGGCCGCTGCGTGGGCCGCCGGTAACAGGGGCCAGCCCGCTCGCCGTGCTGACTGTGGTGCCGGTATTGGCCACCGCCTGCCCGAGCGTGTTGCTCAAGGGGTTGCCGTTGCCCGCCCCCGCCAGTTGCTGGCCGGCCTGGTTCAGGGCACCACCGGTCTGGTTCAGCGCCTGGTTCAGCGGCCCGGCGAGCCCGGTCTGCCGCGTGGCATTGGCCGCCGTGTTTTCCACCAGCGAGACCACCGGCACCAAGGCATCGCTCACGCCTTGGGTCGCCCCGGCGAGCGGGCCGCTGGTGCCGACCGGCGACAGGGTGTCGCCGAGCATGGTCACGGCCTGGCCAACCCGGTCGACGCCTTGACCGGCCCCGGCGACCAGTTGGTTGACCACCGGCACCTGCTCGACCGGCCCGCTGCTGGCCAGCCCGGCCACGCCCTGGCCAAGGCCGGAGACGCCGCCGCCCAGGTCGGCGGTGGCCGCACCGACCACGCCGAGCGTGGTGCCCACGGCATTGTTGCCGGTACCCAATTGCCCCAGGCCCTCGCTCAGGCCATCGCCGACGCTGTTCACCGCAGTGCCGGCGGAGGACACCAGCGTGCCCACGCCACCGCTCAGCGAGGTATTGCCGGCAATGGGCAGCGCACCGATCACCTGGCCGAGATTGCTCACACCGTCACCGACCCCGGACACGGTATTGCCCAACTGGTCGACCACCTGGCCGGTGACCAGCGCAGTGGGTGTGGTGCCTCCACCACTACCGCCATCCCCACCACCGGGTGTGGTGCCGCCACCAGTGCCACCAGTGCCACCAGTGCCGCCACCGCCGCCACCGGTACCGGCGCTGCCATCACCCGGGGTCGTGGTGCCACCGCTACCGCCGCCACCACTGCCGCCCGTGCCATCGCCCCCGCTACCACCGGCTCCGGCACCCGCGCCGCCATCGGACGACGAACCATCAACCTCGCTGTGATGCCCGCCGCCGCCGCTGCTGCAACCGGCAAGGCCCAGACTCACGGCCATCGTCAGCGCCGTTGCCGCCTTGATCCACGCTTGAGTGTTCATGGAAGGACTCCCGCTGCTGCTAATTGTTTTGCTCACAACAGCAGTGAAAGCGCACGGCGCCGAATCGGGTAGCTCACAACTTGGTGTTAGTACCTGTGGCAGGGGCAATGAGGGCGGGAAAACAACCGAAATTTCAGTGGTTTGACGACGCGTACAGGGACGCGCCACGAAAGGATTAGTCGTAACTCATTAGTACAAGCGGCAAGCCCTGCCAGTGTTGCCGGGCTTGCCGACCGGGGCATCAGAAGTCGAAGAACACTGTCTCCCCATCGCCCTGGATACGAATGTCGAAGCGGTACGCCGTCTTGCCGTCCACTTCACAGCGCCGGGCAATCAAGGTCTCGCGCCGCTGCGGCTGCTCGATCAGGTTCAGCACCGGACACTTGGCATTCGCCTCGGCTTCATCATCGAAATACAGCCGGGTATGCAGGTGGATATTGATGCCACGGGCAAACAGGCTGAGATTGATGTGCGGGGCCATCGGCACACCCGCGGCGTTGTTCACCACCCCCGGCTTGACCGTGTGCAGGGTCCACTCGCCGGCATCGAAGGTGGTCGCGGTGCGGCCGAAGCTGTTGAAGACGTTCTCGAGGTGGTACTCGTCCTGGTAGCGGCCCTCGGCGTCGGCCTGCCACACCTCCAGAAACGAATCACGCACCAGGTGGCCATTGCCGTCGTACACCTGGCCGATCAGCAATATGTGCTCGCCCGGTGCATCGGGCCGGGCCAGGTGGTTGCAGATTTCCTGGTCACGGGTCGGGTTGCCGGCCGCTTCCAGGGCAAGGCCGATATGTACATAGGGGCCGGCGGTCTGCGAAGGGGTTTCCGGCAGCAGTTCGATAGGCATGACGGGCCTCCTCAGCGGTTTTCGAAGTGGGTCTGGCGCTGGCCGCGCAGGACGATGTCGAAGCGGTAGGCCAGGCAATCCATGGGGTTGGCGTGGCTCATGTCGAGCCTGGCGATCAGCCGTTCGACGGCGTCGGGGTTGGCGATCGACTTGACGATCGGGCACAGCGGGATCAGCGGGTCGCCCTCGAAGTACAGCTGGGTGATGAGCTTGGTGGCGATCGACGGGCCGCTGATGGAGAAGTGGATATGTGCCGGGCGCCAGTCGTTAGGGCCGTTGCGCCAGGGGTACGGGCCGGGCTTGATGGTGCGGAAGCTGTAGTAGCCGTCGCGGTCGGTCAAGCAGCGGCCGACACCGCCGAAGTTCGGGTCCAGCGGTGCCAGGTAGCGGTCGTTCTTGTGCCGGTAACGACCACCGGCATTGGCCTGCCACATTTCCACCAGGGTGTTGGGCACCGGCTTGCCATACTGGTCGACCACCCGCCCGGCAACGATGATGCGCTCGCCGATGGGCAGGCCGCCCTGGTTGAAGTTGAGCAGCAGGTCATGGTCGTGCTCGCCGAAGCGCAGGTGGGAAAAGTCCGGGCCGGTGCTTTCGCTGATCGACTGCGGGATGCTGACCAGCGCCTGGCGCGGGGAGCGCGCCACCGAGGTCTTGTAGTCGGGGGTGAAGGCCTTGGGGTGCCAGTTGCGATCACGGATCACGAAGCGGCTGGTGTCCTGGGCGGGCATGCCGGTTTCCTCTCTTGGAATTATCGAACGCCTGGGCGTGGCAGGCGGACTTGCAGTTTCCGGCAGGTGCGACGGGATGAATATTGAATTCAGCGGTCCCAGGCATAACCATTTGGTTATGTATCAGCGACGGGGGATACACCTCGGTCAGCGCTGAACTAATCTTTGACTTCATGTTTCAGCAACCGGAGAGCTCTACATGGAATGGCGAAAAGGCCGACGCAGCGACAACGTGGTCGATGCCCGCGGCGAAGGGGGTGGCGGCGGCATGCGCTTCGGCGGCGGCAAGGGCCTTGGGCTCGGCGCCATCCTGCTGATCGTCGGCATCGGCTGGCTTACCGGGCAGGACCCGCTGCAGATCCTCGGCCAGCTGGCCGGGCAGATGGAGCAGCAACAGACCGCCCCGGCCAACGTCGATGGCAAGGCACCACCGACCAACGACGAGCAGGCCGAATTCGTCGCCTCGATCCTCGGCGACACCGAGGACACCTGGAAGGCTCTGTTCGCCCAGGCCGGCAAACAGTACCGCGACCCCAAGCTGGTGCTGTTCAGTGGCCAGGTCAACTCCGCCTGCGGCTTCGCCTCATCGGCGGTCGGGCCGTTCTACTGCCCAGGCGACCAGCGCGTATACCTGGACATGACCTTCTTCCGCGAAATGGAAACCCGCTTCAAGGCCGCCGGCGACTTCGCCCAGGCCTATGTGATCGCCCACGAGATCGGCCACCACGTGCAGACCCTGCTCGGCGTCTCGGCCAAGGTCGACGCCGCACGGCGCAATGGCCAACGCATGGAGGGCGACAATGGCCTGCTGGTACGCCAGGAGCTGCAGGCCGACTGCCTGGCCGGAGTCTGGGCCTACCAAGCGCAGAAACGCCTGAACTGGCTGGAGCCGGGGGATGTCGAGGAGGCGCTGAACGCCGCCAACGCCATCGGCGACGATCGGCTGCAGCAGCAGGGCCAGGGCCGCGTGGTGCCCGATTCGTTCACCCATGGCACCTCGCAGCAGCGCGTACGCTGGTTCAAGGCCGGATTTTCCAGCGGCGACCTGAACCAGTGCGACACGTTCAGCGCGCGTAGCCTCTGAAATTGCCGTCCCCGGCGAGCCGGCTCCTGCTGCGGAGCCGGCTTACCCGCAAATGGCAACGTCAAAAACACAAACATATTCAACAAGTTACAAATTTGCCGAAAAAGCGTTTCAGCTTCTCCCTCCGTTGCCGATAAGTCCTACACAAATCTGCGGGCTACCTGACAACAACAACGCCCAGCTTTTGAGATCAAGTGAGCGAAATCATTTTCTGGGAGAGCGTGCATGAACAGTTGGTTCGCCAATATCAGCGTCAACCTCAAACTCGGCCTGGGCTTCGGCCTGGTCCTGGTCCTGACCGGCCTGCTGGCCCTGACCGGCTGGAACAGCCTGGGCAGCCTTATCGACCGCAGCAACTGGATGAGCGACATCACCCAGCTCAACAGTGACCTGACCAACCTGCGCGTAGCCCGCCTGCAGTGGATGCTGACCAACGGCGACGACGCCTCGGCAGGCAACGTCCAGGCCAAGCTCGACGCCTTCGGCAGCCAGCAGCAACACCTGGTCAACACCTTCAAGAGCCCCGAGAACCTCAAGCTGCTGCGCGAGCAGGGCCAGAGCATCAGCGAGTACCGGGTTTCGCTGGAGAAGATGCGCCAGGGCTACAAGACCACCCTCGCCGCCCGCGACTCGATGAACCAGGCTGCGGCCCGCGCCAACGACGCCATCGAAGCGATCAGCGGCGCCGTGCTGTCCAGCAGCGAAAGCGATGCCAGCCGCCTGGCCCAGTACCTGCTGATCAGCAAGGCCAAGCAACAACTGGTGCAGGTGCGCCTTGACGTGCGCAGCTACATCGCCGACCTGACCAGCGAAGCCGAGCAGGCCGCCCTGCGCCAGCTGGAGAACGCCCTCAACGAAATCGACAGCCTCAAGCGCCAACTGCCGGCCGAAGCCTCGCGCATCCAGCAGTTCGAAAGCGCCGTGCTGGCCTACCGCGATGCCGTGCGTCAGTTCCGCGACGCCACCGCCGCCATTGGCGTGGCCCGTGCCGAAATGACCGTGCAGGGTGCCGATATCGTCAAGCGCAGCGACGACCTGTACAAGATCCAGATCGAGCGCCGTGACGCCGAAAGCGTCCAGGCCCGCAGCCTGCAGACCACCGCTACCCTGCTGGCGCTGCTGGTCGGCGTGCTCGCCGCATTCATCATCACCCGCCAGATCACCCGCCCGCTGCGCGAGACCATGGACGTGGTCAACCGCATCGCCAGCGGCGACCTCACCCAGCAACTGCGCGTCACCCGCCGCGACGAACTGGGCGCCCTGCAGCAAGGCATCGCGCGCATGGGCACCACCCTGCGCGACCTGATCACCGGCATCCGCGACGGCGTGACCCAGATCGCCAGCGCCGCCGAAGAGCTGTCGGCGGTGACCGAGCAGACCAGCGCCGGCGCCAACAGCCAGAAGGTCGAGACCGACCAGGTGGCCACCGCCATGCACGAGATGGCCGCCACCGTGCAGGAAGTCGCGCGCAACGCCGAACAAGCCTCCCACGCCGCGACCAACGCCGACGACGAAGCCCGTGTCGGCGACAAGGTGGTGGGTGAAGCCATCAGCCAGATCGAGCGCCTGGCCCATGAAGTGCATCGCTCCACCGAGGCCATGACCTTGCTGCAGCAGGAAAGCCAGAAGATCGGCAGCGTCATGGACGTGATCAAGTCGGTGGCCGAGCAGACCAATCTGCTGGCGCTCAACGCCGCCATCGAGGCGGCCCGTGCCGGTGAAGCCGGGCGTGGTTTCGCCGTGGTCGCCGACGAGGTGCGTGGCCTGGCCCAGCGCACCCAGCAGTCCACCGAGGAAATCGAAGGCCTGATCGCCAGCCTGCAACAGGGCACCCAGCAGGTCGCCGAGGTGATGAACGGCAGCCGCAACCTGACCGACAGCAGCGTCGAGCTGGCACGCAAGGCCGGTGGTTCGCTGGAAAGCATCACCCGCACGGTGTCGAACATCCAGTCGATGAACCAGCAGATCGCCGCCGCCGCCGAGCAACAGAGCGCCGTGGCCGAAGAGATCAGCCGCAGCATCCTCAACGTGCGCGACGTGTCGGAACAGACCGCCGCGGCCAGCGACGAGACCGCCGCTTCCAGCGTCGAGCTGGCGCGCCTGGGTGGCCACCTGCAGACCCTGGTCAGCCAGTTCCGCGTCTGACACCGGTAACAACGGGGCCGCTGCGCGGCCCCGACTGCTGTTACTTGACGATCATCCCCACCCCGCGCCCACGCGGATCAGACGCCGTCTCCAGCTTCTCGCCGGTCACCCGGATCGCCTGGATGTCGCCCATCTCCCAACCCTGATCCTCCAGCACATAACCCATCTTCTTCAGGTCGTCAGCCACCTGCCCCTTGAGCGGCGCATAGCTGTCGAAGTAGATGGTGTCCTTGGGCAGCAGCTGGTGATGCACGCGCTGCGCCGCCACGGCCTTCTCCAGCGGCATGCCGAAGTCGTACAGGTTGTTCATCACCTGGAAGATCGAGGTGAAGATCCGCGAACCGCCCGGGGTGCCCAGCACCAGCACCACCTTGCCGTCACGCGCCACCAGGCTCGGGCTCATCGACGAGAGCATGCGCTTGCCCGGCGCGATGGCATTGGCGTCGCCGCCGACCACGCCAAAGGCGTTGGCCGCGCCCGGCTTGGCGCTAAAGTCGTCCATCTCGTCGTTGAGCAGGAAGCCCGCGCCCTTGACCACCACGCCACTGCCGTAGTCGAGGTTGAGGGTGTAGGTGTTGCTCACCGCATTGCCCTGCTTGTCGACGATGGAGAAGTGCGTGGTCTGGTGCGGCTCCAGCCCCGGCTTGACCTGGTCGGTTGCGGAAATCGCGTTGGGGTTGACCTGGGCGGCACGCTTGGCCAGGTAATCCTTGGCCACCAGCTGGTCGACCGGGACCTTGGTGAAAGCCGGATCGCCGAGATAGTCGGCGCGGTCGGCGAACACGCGCTTCTCGATCTCGGCCAGCAGGTGGATGTACTTGGCCGAGTTGTGCTCGACGCCCTTGAAGTCCGCCGCGCGGTCTTCCTTGATGCCCAGCAGCTGGGCCAGGGCGACGCCGCCGGAGCTTGGCGGCGGCGCGGTGTAGACCACGTTGCCGCGCCAGTTGATGGCGATCGGGTCACGCCACACGGCCTTGTAGTCCTTGAGGTCGTCCTTGCTGATCAGGCCCTTGTCGGCCTGCATCTGCGCCACCAGCAAGTCGGCGGTCTTGCCCTGGTAGAACTCGCTGACGCCCTTGTCGGCAATGCGCTCGAGGGTCTGCGCCAGCTCCGGCTGCTTGAACAGCTCGCCGACCTTCATGCTGCCGAAGTAGTCGTTGAAGTTGGTCGCGGTCTTGAACAGGCCCTGGGCGTCGTCGCGGTACTGGTACTGTTTCTGGGCAATCTTGAAACCGTTCTGCGCGTAGCCGATGGCCGGGGTCAGCAGCTCGCTCCACTTGAGCTTGCCGAACTTCTGATGCGCCTCCCACAGCCCCATCACCGTGCCCGGCACACCGGCCGCGCGCACGCCGACCAGGCTGAGGTTCTCGATCACCTCGCCCTTGTCGTCCAGGTACATGGTCTTGGTCGCGGCCTTGGGCGCCACTTCGCGGTAGTCGAGGAAGTAGGGCTTGCCGTCGACGAACAGAGTCATGAAGCCACCGCCGCCGATATTGCCGGCCTCGGGGTAGGTCACGGCCAGGGTGAAGGCGGTGGCGACGGCGGCGTCCACCGCGTTGCCGCCCTTCTTGAGGATGTCGGCGGCCACCTGTGCGCCATATTGATCAGGCGCGGCCACCGCGCCGCCTTCCAGCGTCACGGCAAAGGCGGAGGAGCAGCTCAGGATCGCGGCCCCGAGGGCCAGGGGCTGGAACATGACAATACGCATGCGCACTTCCTTGGTGTTGTTTTTGTTGATCAGTCATTAAGGCCGAAGCCCTGTAACTAAGCAAACACCCCGGTCGTTTCGCGCCGCCGACGGGCAGACCCTGTCGCGTTCAGGCAACTCAGCAGGCGTAGACCGCCAGCTTTTTCTGGATGAAATCGAGGAAGCACTGGATGCGCAGGGCCAGCTGGGTGTTGCGGTAGTAGACCGCGTGGATCGGCTGGCGATAGCCATTGTTGTGCTCGGCGAGGATCACATTCAGCCGGCCGGCGCGGATATCCTCGTGGGTCATGAAGTGCGACAGGCTGACGATGCCCTCGCCGGCGATGGCCAGCTGGCGCAGGGTCTCGCCGCTCGAGGCGACCAGCTGCGGGCGGATCGCCCAGCGGTCGCCCTGGGCATGGCGCAGTGGCCACTGGTTGAGCGACTCGAGGGAGCTGAAGCCGAGCAGGCAATGGGCCTCGAGGTCCTCGACCCGCTGCGGCGTGCCATGCCGGGCCAGGTAGTCGGGGCTGGCAAGCACCTGCACCGGGCTGCAGCCGAGCGAACGGGCGTGCAGGCTGGAGTCGGCCAGTTCGCCGATGCGGATGGCCACGTCGGTGCTTTGCTCCAGCAGGTCGATGATCAGGTCGTCGGTGTTCAGCTCCAGCTCGATGCCGGGGTACTGCTGACGGAACTCGCCGATCCACGGCAGGATCGCGTGCAGCATGAACGGCGCGGCGGCGTTGATGCGCAGGCGCCCGGTCGGGGTCTGGCGGTTCAGCGACAGGCGCTCTTCCATGTCGTCCATCTGCTCGAGGATCGCCCGGGCGCGCTCCAGGAAGAAACGCCCTTCCTCGGTCAGGTCCATGCGCCGCGTGGTGCGGTTGACCAGCGTGGTGCCGAGCTTGCCCTCCAGGCGCGACAGGGTGCGGCTGACTGCGGAGGGGGTCTGGCCGATCTGCTCCGCGGCGGCGGAGATCGAGCCGCTGTCGATGACGGCGACAAATACCTGGAGTTCTTCGGATCGGGTTTTCACGCTGATGGCCTTGGCAGGTGGATGCCGTGATTCATAGCGGTTGGGCAGCAACCGCGCAAGGGGCCGCTACGCGCCCCTTTCGCCGGCAAGCCGGCTCCCACACCGTGCGCTTCAGCCTTGAGCCATGCGCCATCTTGTGGGAGCCGGCTTGCCGGCGAGAGGCCCGTGCAGGAACAACAAGACAGTTGGAGCCGCGCTGTCATTGAGCCTTGCCAAACACCTGGTCCAGATGCTGCTCATAAGCCGCCAGCGCCGCCGGCACATCCGGGCGCTTCATCACATCCACGGCCAGGTAGGTCGGCAGGCCCGTCATGCCGAGGAACTGGTTAGCCTTGTGGAACGGGAAGTACACCGCGTCCACGCCCTTGCCCTCGAAGAAGTCGCTAGGGTCATCGAACGCCTGCTGCGGCGCGTTCCAGGTCAGCGACAGCATGTATTGCTTGCCCTGCACCAGGCCGCCACTGCCGTACTTCTGCGAAGCATCGGAGCGGGTACGGCCATCGTTGGCGTACAGGCTGCCGTGGCCGGCGGTGAACACGTCGTCGACGTACTTCTTCACGGTCCATGGCGCGCCCATCCACCAACCGGGCATCTGGTAGATCACCACATCCGCCCAGAGGAATTTCTCCACCTCGGCCTGGACGTCGTAGCCACCATCGATGAAGGTTTCGCGCACATCGAAACCGGCACGGTCCAGATGGGCCAGTGCGGCATCGTGCAGGGTCTGATTGAGACGGCCTTCGGAATGGGCGAAGCGTTTACCGCCGTTGAGCAGGAGAATCTTTTTCATGGGAGGGTCAGCCCTGTAAGTGAAGTTGCCGGCAGGTTAGGCAACCGGGCGCCGGGGAAACAGCCAGGGCTGGGCAAAATTCTTTTGCCTGTAAATCACGAATGGTAAACATATTGTTGATTTAGAATTTGCTCACTCCCCTTACAGAGCGTTTCCCCATGACCGAGCAATACGCCTTCATCCTCAAGGCCAAGACCCGCCCGGAGCAGGCCGAGGCTTTCGAACAGCTGTTCCGTCCTTACGTGGAGCCAAGCCGCCAGGAGCCGGGCTGCATCGAGTACCACATGCTGCGCGACAAGGCAGACCCGAGCCTGTTCGTGTTTTTCGAGGTGTGGGCCAGCAAGGACGCGCTGGACGTGCATTCGGCACTGCCGCACATGCGTGCGTTCTTCGAAAATCGCATGGATTACCTGGAGCGCGATTTCGATATCCAGATGATCGATATGCTCAGCGCTTCGTCCGCTAGCCGTTGACCAGCAGGTGCCCGCCCAGCAGCGCAAGGCCGATGAAGAAGCAGCGCTTGAACAGCGCTGCGCTGATCCGTCCGCGCAGCCACTGGCCGGCGAACATGCCCAGCAACGCCGGCGCCAGCACCAGCAGTGAAGCCCCCAGGGCCTGGCCACCCAGGGCGTCCTGTCCGGCCAGGCCGACCGCCAGGGCCAGGGTCGAGACGGTGAACGACAGGCCCAGCGCCTGGACCAGCTCGTCGCGGCTCAAGCCCAGGCCCTGCAGGTAGGGCACCGCGGGCATGACGAACACGCCGGTGGCGGCCGTCACCACGCCCGTCAGCAACCCGCAGAGCGGCCCCAGCCAGGGCTCCCAGGCCGGCGCCACGCGCAGCCCTGGGCCCACCAGCCCATAGAGGGCATAGACCAGCAACGCGGCGCCCAGGCCATGGGCCGCCCACGGACCGCTGTCGATCCCCAGCCACACGCTGCCCAGCAGGGTGCCGATGAAGATCATCGCCAACATCCCGCCCAGGCGGCGCAACAGCGCGAGCAGGTGGCCGCCGGTCGCCAGCTGCCAGAGGTTGGTCAAGGTCGATGGCACGATCAGCAGCGCCGCTGCCTGCGCTGGCGCCATAGCCAGGCCGAGCAAGCCCATGGCGACGGTCGGCAACCCTAGGCCGATGACCCCCTTCACCGCGCCAGCCAGGAAGAAGGTCAGGATCACCAGCAATGACAGCGCCGGGCCGATGTTCTGATAAAACGCCAGGAAGGTATTCATGGCCACCATCCTGCCGTGCGGCAAGCGCGCTGAAAATCTGCCATATACTCAGGCAGACTCTTGCCAGGACATAGGCAGATGCATTTCGACCTGATCGACCTCAAGCTGTTCCAGCACACCCTCGAAAGCGGCAACATCACCGCCGGCGCCCGGCGCAGCCACCTTTCGCTGCCGGCCGCCAGTGCGCGCATTCGCGCCATGGAATCCTCGCTGGGCATTCCTTTGCTCGAACGCAACCGCCGCGGCGTGCTGCCCACGCCCGCCGGCCAGGCCCTGCTGCAGCATGCGCGGCTGATTGCGCAGCAGGTCGAGCGCCTGCAGTTCGATCTCGGGCAATACGCCCACGGCCTGCAAGGCCAGGTGCGCCTGCTGTGCAACACGGCGGCGCTGACCGAGTACCTGCCGGAGCTGCTGGCGAGCTACCTGGCCGAGCATCCGGGAGTGAGCGTGGATATCCAGGAACTGCCCAGCCTGCATATCGTCCAGGCGATCAGCCAAGGCATGGCGGACTTGGGCATCGTCTCGAATGCCGCACCCTGCGCAACCCTGCAGACCCGACCGTTTCGCGACGATCCGCTGGTGCTGGTGATGCCGCGCGAGCACCCGCTGGCGGCCAGCGACCGGGCAGACTTCAACGCCAGCCTTGGCCATGGGCATGTGGGGCTGGGTGCCGACAGCGCCCTGGCGCTGCATCTGGAGGAACAGGCCCTGCGCCTCGGCAAACGAATGCAGGTGCGCGTTCGCGCCGAAGGATTCGATGGGGTGATCAGGATGGTCGGAGGTGGCGCGGGGGTGGCGGTGGTCCCGTTGACCTCGGTGCGACGCTGGGAGCACAGCTTGCCGCTGCGCTGGGTCGCCTTGCAGGAGGCCTGGGCGAAGCGCAGCTTGCTGCTGTGCTCGCGGGATTTCAGTGCATTGCCTGGCTACGCCGCCCTGCTTGTCGAGCGCTTGGGCAACAAAGCCTGAAGGCTGCCGTCACAGGTAATCACCCGTGGCGGCAGCCGTGTACCAGAGGGCCGCGCGGCGGCACCTATGCCAAGGGGGCCGCGCGGCGGCACTATGCCAAAGGGCCGCACGGCGGCCCAGTACGATCAGGACGACAGGTACGAGGAGCGGGTCAGCCCCAGGCGCAGCGCGTCGAGGTACTGGGTACGCTCGCGGGCGGTGATCCTGGCGCTGGCGACCTTGTCGCGGTAGTGGGTCATCAACTCCTCCGGCGACAGATGCACGTAGCGCAGCATGTCCTCGATGGTGTCGTGGGTCTCGATACCGGCGTGGTACACGCTGCCATCGGCGTTCTGGTAGATGTTCACCGAGTCGGTGTCACCGAACAGGTTGTGCATGTCGCCGAGGATTTCCTGGTAGGCGCCGACCAGGAACACGCCGAGCAGATAGTCCTCGCCTTCCTTGACCGCATGCACCGGCATGCTGGTCTCGATGCTCTGCTCGTCGACGTACTGGTTGATCTTGCCGTCCGAGTCGCAGGTCAGGTCCTGCAGCACGGCACGGCGCAGCGGCTCTTCGTCCAGGCGGTGCAGCGGGATGATCGGCAGCACCTGGCCAATGGCCCAGGTGTCCGGCAGGCTCTGGAACACCGAGAAGTTGCAGATGTACTTGTCGGCCAGCTTGTCGTTGAGTTCGTCCAGCACCTGGCGGTGCGAGCGCTGGCGGGCCTTGAGCGAGTTGTGCAGGCGACGGCACACGGCAAAGTAGCACTGCTCGGCCAGGGCTTTCTCGGCCAGGGTCAGCTTGCCGTCGGCGTACTGCGCGGCCACGTCGCCCATGTAGTGGGTGGCGCGCCAGTAGGTCTCGGTGACCATCTCGATATCGGTCGGGCCGAGCAGGTCGGCCAGCCACTGCACGGTCTCGGGCAGCGACTCCTTGTTCTCGATGGTCGGCATCTCGTCGTTGTGACTCTCGACGTCGGTCACCTGGATCACCAGCATGGCGTGGTGCGCGGTGAGCGAGCGGCCGCTCTCGGAGAAGATGTGCGGGTGCGGCAGGCCCTGCGCGTCGCAGAACTCCTTGAGCATCCCGACTACCACGCCGGCGTAGTCGTCCATGTCGTAGTTGATCGAGCTGGCGTTGCGCGAGTGGGTGCCGTCGTAGTCGACGCCCAGGCCACCACCGACATCGATGTGATCGACCGGCAGGCCCAAGGCACGCAGCTCGCCGTAGTAACGGATGGCTTCCTTGAAACCGTGCTGGTAGTCGGCCAGGTTGGCGATCTGCGAGCCCATGTGGAAGTGCAGCAGGCGGATGCCCTGGTCGAGCCCGGCGTCACGGAAACGCTGCACCACCGAGATCAGCTGCGCGGCGGACAGGCCGAACTTGGATTTCTCGCCGCCGGTGTCGGCCCATTTGCTCGACGCCAGCGACGACAGGCGCACGCGCAGGCCGACCTGTGGCTTGACCTTGAGCTCCGCAGCCTCCTCGATCACCAGGGCGACCTCGGACTCTTTCTCGATCACGATGAACACGTTGTGGCCGAGCTTCTGGCCCATCAGCGCCAGGCGGATGAACTCGCGATCCTTGTAGCCGTTGCAGACGATGGTGCCGCCCTTCGGCGCCAGCGCCAGCACCGCCAGCAGCTCGGGCTTGGAGCCGGCTTCCAGGCCGATGGAGACGTTCTGGGTGGCGATGATGTTCTCGACCACCGCTTCCTGCTGGTTGACCTTGATCGGGTACAGGGCGGTGTACTGGCTCTGGTACTCGAGGCGCGCGATGTTGGCGTCGAAGGCGCCGGTCAGCTGGCGCACGCGGTCCTGCAGGATGTCGGGAAAACGCACCAGCAGCGGCAGCGACAGGCCGCTCTGGCGCAGTTCCTGGACCTGTTCGAAGAGGTCGATCGGCGCGCTGGCCGGCCCGTTGGGGCGCACTTCGACGCGCCCGGCCTCATTGATGGCGAAATAACCTGCGCCCCAATGGCGGATGCCATAAACACTGCGGCTGTCGGCCACGGTCCACTGGCTACCATCGTCTTTGCGTGTGCGTCGTACGGACATTCAAGTCCCCTATAGGTAAGTCTGAGACACTGCCCCGAACGGAGCGGGCGCAGTGTAGAAGCTGAAAATGACGATTCGTCCATGCCCGTGGGTAGACCCCGGGCACGCAACCGAGTTTAGAAAGCGCTGGGCAAAAAATCCCGTGACGGACTCAGCCGCCGGACTTCTTCGCCTTGAAACCCTGTTTGGTCAGCTCGCCGAGCAACAGCTCGACATGGTCGCCCTGGATCTCGATGACCCCGTCCTTGAGCGCGCCGCCAGTGCCGCAGCGACGCTTGAGCGTGCTGGCGAGCTCCTTGAGCTGTTCGAGGGGCAGCGGGACGCCGGTGACGGTGGTCACGGTCTTGCCGCCGCGACCTTTGCTTTCACGACGCACACGGGCAATGCCATCCCCTTCGGGGATGACCTGCTGCTTGCAGGTACAGGCGTCCACCGGCTGGCCACAGTCGGGACAGTGCCGACCGGCATCGGTGGAATAAACGAGACCGCCAAGGGCGGCGAAGGAAGAAGCTTTCTTGGCCACTTTTGTTCCTCTGTGCCGAGGACAAAAAACTGGTCGGCGGGAGCCGACCGCGATGCCCCACTCTGGCAGGGGCGGCGCTACTGCCACAAGGTTGTGCGGCAGCCCGAAAAGGGCGCGCAGTGTAACGATAAATCCGCCTGTTGCTAAGTACAGGATTGCGCCATTTTACGAAAGTTTTGCGACTTCATTGCGGGGCTGGCTCCGAAACCTGTGGGAGCAAGTGACTACTATTGCCTGTGGCGGCCTCATCGCTGGCAAGCCAGCTCCCACAGGGCCGGCGCTTGGCTCCAGGCCTCCGCGGTCAAGGTGGGAGCCGGCTTGCCGGCGATGAGGCCTTATGCCGTCACGCTGAAGCTGCTTGGTAACGCTGCAGCGCCACCAGCGAGTCCGGGCAATACAGCAGCGTTGCACTTTCCGCCAGGGCCTGCTCGACACTGATGAACCGCGCCTCGCTGACCTCCTCGGGCTGCAGGCGCAACGCCCCGTCCCACACCGCGGAAAACACCGCGCCCCACAGGCGGTTGCCTGGCTGCTCGAAGTAGAACGTCTCGTGGAAGCGCAGCTCGACGCCGCTCACCCCCAGTTCCTCCGCCAGCTCCCGGGCCGCCGAGTCGGCATAGGTCTCCTGCACCCCGACCATCCCCCCCGCCGCCACATCCCAGTAACCGGGATACAGCGCCTTGCTCAGGGTCCGCCGGTGTACGCACAGGTCGCCCGCGCCGTTGAACAGCAGGATGAAGGTGCAGCGCCCGATCAGGCCGCGTTCGCGCAACTCGGCCCGTGGCAGGGCGCCGAGCAGTTGGTCATGCTCATCGACCCAGGCCACCAGCTCGGCGTCGGAGGCCGCGCGGTGCGCGACCTCGGCAGGATTGACCGGCATCTCAGCCCTGGGACAGCAGTTGGCGCAGGTCGATGACCGCGGCGTTGGCCCGGGAGATGTAGTTGGCCATCACCAGCGAGTGGTTGGCCCACATGCCGAAGCCACTGCCGTTGAGCACCATCGGGCTCCACAGCGCTTCCTGCGAGGCTTCCAGCTCGCGGATGATCTGCCGCACGCTGACCGTGGCGTTCTTCTTCGCCAGCACGTCGGCGAAATCGACCTCGATGGCGCGCAGCAGGTGCGACAGCGCCCAGGCCTGGCCACGGGCTTCGTAGAACACGTTGTCGATCTGCAGCCATGGAGTCTCGACCACTTCCTCGTCGACCTGCGGCGCCTGGCCTGGGGCCACGGACTCGGTCTTCAGGGTGTTGTTGAGCTTGACCCGGCCAACGCTGGCCGACAGGCGCTGCGACAGCGAGCCCAGGCGCGTAGCCACATCGCCCAGCCAGTTGTTGAGGTTGTCGGCGCGGGTGTAGAAGATCGCGCCCTGGTCGCCCTTGGCCAGGCGCACCTGGTAGCGGTTCAGCGACTTGATGCCCTCTTCGAACTCCGACTCGCTCGACGGCAGGATCCAGCTCTTGTTGTCGAAGTTGAAGCGCGGCTCGGCCTTGGCCAGGTCGGCGTCCTCGGTCGATTGCGACTGCGAACGGGCGAAGTCCTTGCGCAGCGCGCGGGACAGATCACGCACCTGGACCAGCACGCCGTATTCCCAGCTCGGCATGTTGTCCATCCACAACCCTGGCGGGAAGCGGTCGTTGGAGATGTAGCCACCCGGCTTGTCGAGCAGGGTACCGGCGACGGTCTTGAGGGTTTCGATGGTGGTGTAGCCGACCACCATCTGCTGGCCATTGCGCTCGGCGGCGGCCTGGGCGTTCTGCTGCACCGGGAACAGCTCGGGCTCCTGGCTCCAGTACCAGCCCAGGCCGATGCACACCAGCAGGTAGAGGCCGATCAGGGTACCCAGGGCACGGCTCCACAGGCCGCCAACGTAGCTACGGGTAGCGGCGCCGCGGGTTTCGACCCGCTCACGGGGCTCGGCCTTGGCCTCGCGGTTTTTCCAATCCAGCATGGCATTGTCCTTAATCAGTCTCGAACGGTTCAGGGTTTTGACCACAGGCCTCGGCCAGGGTGCCACGACAAACCCAGGTGGCAGCACTATAAAGCAGACGCCGCCATTCGTATAAGCGACCAACGGGTCAGCAACTGAATTACGGTCCCTTAACACTTTGTTGACTCGAGGCACTCGCTTGTCGGAAAAGCGGTGCTAGCATAGAGCCATCATTGAACCTGCACCCTCCCACTCATAAGTAGTCAGGACATGACCCAGCCAGCCGAGCCGAGCCACGAACGCCTCAAGCAGCATTTTGCCCAGCGGGTGATCCACCAGGCCCGGCAGATCCTCGAGATCTGGCAGCGCCTGCAGCGTGGCGAGTGGTCCAGCGGCGACCTGGGCGAACTGTGCGAGGCCAACCTGCGCCTGCAGCGCTATGCCGAACGTTTCGAGCAGCCCGAGCATGGCAGCCTGTCCACGGCCATCGGCCAGACCCTGCGCGCCATCGAAGCCAACAGCGCACGCCTCAACTCAGAACTGATCAGCGAGCTCAACCGCCTGATGCAGCGCCTGTCGCGCACCGGCCTGCGCAAGGGTGACCAGCTCGACAACGTGCCCCTGCCGCCGCTGCGCAAGCCGGTGTACATCGTGCTGCAGGACCACGACCGCGCCGAACGCCTGGCCCAGCAACTGGAGTTCTTCGGCCTCAGCGTACAGGCGCTGTGCAGCGCCGAGGCGTTCCAGGCGTCGATGAGCGAGCGCCTGCCGTCGGCGATCGTCATGGACGTCGACTTCACCGGCGCCGGCATCGGCCTGCAACTGGCGGCCCAGGCCCAGCAAGGCCTGGAGCAACCAGTGCCGCTGCTGTTCTTCTGCCTGCATGAAACCGACACCCCGACCCGCCTGGCCGCGGTACGCGCCGGCGGCCAGGAGTTCCTCACCGGCACCCTGGACGCCTCCAGCCTGTTGGAGAAACTCGAGCTGCTGACCAGCGCCACCCAGTACGACCCGTTCCGCGTGCTGGTGATCGACGACTCCCGCGCCCAGGCCCTGCACACCGAGCGAACGCTCAACAGCGCCGGGATCATCACCCGCACTCTCACCGAGCCGATTCGCACCATGAGCGAGCTGGCGGACTTCCAGCCCGACCTGATCATCCTCGACATGTACATGCCCGAATGCACCGGCCCGGAGCTGGCCAAGGTGATCCGCCACAACGACCGCTACGTCAGCGTGCCGATCATCTACCTGTCGGCCGAGGACGACCTGGACAAGCAGCTCGACGCCATGAGCGAGGGCGGCGACGACTTCCTCACCAAGCCGATCCGCTCGCGGCACCTGGTGACCACCGTGCGCAACCGCGCCGCGCGCGCCCGCCACCTCAAGGCGCGGATGGTGCGCGACAGCCTCACCGGGCTGTACAACCACACCCATATCCTGCAACTGCTCGAGGACTGCAGCTTCCGCGCCCGCCGCGAGGTGCAGCCTCTGAGCTTCGCCATGCTCGATATCGACCACTTCAAGAAGATCAATGACCGCCACGGCCACCCCATGGGCGACCGGGTGATCAAGAGCCTGGCGCTGTTCCTCAAGCAGCGGCTGCGCAAGACCGACTTTATCGGCCGCTACGGTGGTGAGGAATTCGCCATCGTCATGCCCAATACCGGACTGGAAGCGGCGCACAAGGTGCTCGACGAGATCCGCCGACGCTTTGCCGAAATCCATTACCCGGCCCAGCCCCACGACCTGCAATGCACCTTCAGCGCCGGGGTGGTGCAGCTGGACGAGCAGCTCGACGCGCTGACCATGGCCAGCGCCGCGGACGAGGCGCTGTACCGCGCCAAGCACGCCGGGCGCAACTGCGTGGTGCGGGTCGAGCCTTAGCGCCAACCCCATCCGCGTTGTGTTGCTTGTGATGGCCTCATCGCTGGCAAGCCAGCTCCCACAGGGATGGCGCTTGGACTGAGAGCGGCGCGCTCGGTGTGGGAGCCGGCTTGCCGGCGAGAGGCCGGCGCAGGAAAACTAAGCAGTTGCCCATACCCGGCACCATACCGGCACTGTGCCACTTTTTTATGGCGCCAACCCGCCGTCGTCATCACCTCGTCACAAAATCGCAATAACTTCAGGCCCGACTTCTCCACTCCCCCTCCGCAGGAAGTTCGCGGCTATGCGCCTGAAGTGGCTGACCAATTTCAACACCCTGTTGCTGGTGACCGTGTGTATTGCCCTGGGCGCGACCCTGTGGTGGTCGCAACGCGCCCTGGAACGTCCCTATCAACTGATGGAACGCTACCTGGGCCTGTCCCAGCAGTTCCAGAACGATGCCGCGCGCAACATCCAGGCCTACCTGGGCAGCGGCGACGCCCTGCGCCACGCGGCGGCCATGGAGGCCAACACGCAATTGCAGGCAGCCCTGGCCGACTGGCCTGAACCCTTGTCGGCCAAGCTGCGCCCGAGCCTCGACAGCCTGCAGGGCTTCACCGCCAACGAACTGCTCGCCGCCGGCAAGCTGGCCGGCGATCCCCAGGCCTTGCTGCTGCAAGCCGAACGGGAGCTGGGAGCGAACCTCGAGCAACTGGCCAGCTATGCCCGTGACAGCGGCAACGCCGACGCCAGTCGTTACCTGACGCCGCTGCTGGAAGCCTCGCTGCACCTGGGCCGCCTGTCCCTGGCCCGCGACAAGCTGGTCAGCAGCGGCCGCGCCGAGCTGGCCGACGAAGTGGACCGCGAACTGCAACAGATCGCCGCCCAGGCCCAGGCCATCGACGGCCTGCCTCTACTGGGGGTGACCCGCGCCGCCGAATCCAATGCCGATGACTTCGCCGCGATGATGGGCCTGGAGTCGCAAGCCAGCGCCGAGCAGGAAGACATCGCCGTGGGCCTGAAGCGCGAGCTGCACAGCCTGCTCAGCCGCTACCCTGCCGAACTGCAACGTACCCGCGAGCAGATCGAGCGCCGCGCCACCCTGGCCGCCAGCACCGGTGAGCGCCTGGAAGCGGTGCAGCAGGCCATCGCCGGCCTCGAGCCCGAGGTTCGCGGCCTGCACGCCACCATCGCTGGCGAGGTACGGCTGATCCAAGGCCTGATGATCGGCCTGATCCTGCTGATCGCCCTGCTCATCGATACCTTGCAGCGTCGCCTGGCGCGGACCCTGACCAGCCTGGCGCCGGCGCTGTCGCGCTGGGCCGAGGGCGACTTCGCCCAAGCCATCGCCCTGGGCCGCACCAACCGCGAGCTGCACGATATCCAGGAATCGCTGAACCGCCTGCGCCAGTACCTGGTGGAGCTGGTCGGCACTATCCGTCACAACGCCGAGCAGGTGGCCGGCAGCAGCCATGCCCTGGCCGGTATGAGCAGCGCCCTGCACGACGGCGCCGAACGCCAGGCTGGCGACACGGCGCAGATCCGCGACGCCCTGGGCGAGCTGGAGGCAACCATCCAGCAGGTGGCCGGCGATGCCAGCTCAGCCGCCGAGGCCAGCCGCGATGCCGGCCGGGCCGTGGAGCAGGGCCAGACGGTGATCGGCCAGAGCCTGTCCGGCCTGCGCGCGCTGGTCGACGAGGTGCAGGGCAACGCCCGCATGATCGAGCAACTGGCGGAAGAGTCGGCGACCATCGGTGGCGTGCTCACGGTGATCCGCGCGATTGCCGAGCAGACCAACCTGCTGGCGCTCAACGCCGCCATCGAAGCGGCCCGGGCCGGCGAGATGGGCCGTGGCTTCGCCGTGGTGGCCGACGAAGTGCGCTCGCTGGCGCAGCGCACCACTGGCGCCACCGGTGAGATCCAGGCGCTGATCGACCGCCTGCAGCAAGCCGCCCGCGATTCGGTGCATGGCATGCGCACCCAGCTGGAGCACGCCGAGGCCACGGCCAACCAGGCACAGTCGGCCGATGGCGCGCTGGACGCGATCGTCAGCGCCATCCGCACCATTTCCGACACCGCGGTGCGCATCGCCGATGTGACCGCACAGCAGACCGGGGCGGTGAGCGAGATTCGTGATCACAGCGAGCGGATCCACGAGCTGGGCGAGGACAATCTGCAGCGTATTGGCGAAGGGCGTGAGCAGGGCGAGCAGTTGCTCAAGCTGGGCGGTGAGTTGAACACGGCGGTGCGGGCGTTCCGGCTTTGAGTACATCGCGGGGCTAGTCGGGTCGCCGCACCGCCGCGATGGCCCATAGCCTCGCCAAGTCCGCTATCATGCCGCCACGTTCCACCTCGCGAGTCCGCCATGCGCCGCCTGTTTTTCCTGTTGTTCCTGCTGCTGGCCAGCCCTGCGTTCGCCACCGGCCTGCTCGACAACCGCCCCAGCGCCACCCTCGGCGCCGCGTCCAACAGCGCCGACTTCCTGCCGGTGCATGAAGCCTTCAAGCTCAGCCTGATCGAGACCGACGCCCAGACCGTCAAGCTGCGCTTCGTCGCCACCGACGGCTACTACCTCTACCGCCACCGCTTCCAGTTCCGCACCGAGCCTGCGGACATCAAGCTCGGCGCGCCGAACATCCCCCAAGGCGAGGCCAAGCACGACGAGTTCTTCGGCGACGTCGAGGTGTACCACGGCGTGCTCGACATCGAACTGCCGCGCAACGACCCGCGCGCCTTCACCCTGCTGGTGGGTTACCAGGGCTGTGCCGACAAGGGCCTGTGCTATCCGCCGGAAACCGCGCGGTTGAGCATCGATGGCCAAGGCGCCCCGCTGCCGGCAAGCGCCGAGCAGGGCTGGACCTGGAAGTCGCTGCTGCTGTTCTTCCTCGCCGGTGTCGGCCTTACCTTCACCCCGTGCGTGCTGCCGATGCTGCCGATCCTCTCCGGAGTGGTGCTGCGCGGCCAGGTCGGCGGCCTGCGCGGGTTGTCGCTGTCGCTGGCTTACGTGCTGCCGATGGCGGCGAGCTTCGCCGTGCTCGGCGCCCTGATGGGCCTGTTCGGCGCCGGCCTGAACCTGCAGGCGCGCCTGCAGTCGGCCTGGGTGCTGGTGCCGTTCGCCGCGTTCTTCGTGCTGTTCGCCCTGGCCATGTTCGGCCTGTTCGACCTCAAGCTGCCGCAGGCGCTGAGCAGCCGCCTGGACAGCCTCGCCCACCGCACCAAAGGTGGCTCGCTGCTGGGCGCGGCGGTGCTCGGCGTGCTGTCCAGCCTGCTGGTCTCGCCCTGCGTGTCGGCACCGCTGGCCGGCGCGCTGCTGTACATCAGCGCCAGCGGCGACGCGCTGGGCGGCGCCCTGAAACTGTTCGCCCTGGGCCTGGGCATGGGCGCGCCGCTGTTGCTGGTCGCCACCGGTGGCGCCGCCTGGCTGCCGAAGAGCGGGCCGTGGATGAACACGGTGAAGAACGCCATCGGCGTGTTGCTGCTGGGCCTGGCCATCGGCCTGCTCAGCCGCGTGCTGCCGGGGCCCGTCACTCTGCTGCTGATCGGCCTGCTGGCCGCCGGCGTGGCGCTGTTCCTCGGCGCCCTGGAGTTCGTGGTGAAAACCCCGCGCCAGCGCCTGGCGCAATTGCTCGGCCTGGCGCTGCTGGTCTACGCGCTGGCCTGCTGGTATGGCGCCCTCAGCGGCCAGGGCGATCCGCTGCGCCCACTGCCGCCACCCACTGTGGCCGGCGGCCCCGCAGCAGCCAAGGCCGACGCCTGGCAGACCATCACCAGCCCCGCCGCCCTCGATGCGGCCCTGGCCGAGGCAAAGGCTGCCGGCCAGCCAGTGCTGCTCGACTGGTACGCCGACTGGTGCATCAGCTGCAAGGTAATCGAGCACGAGGTGCTCAACGCGCCGCAGGTGGAGGCGCAACTCGACGCCTTCCGCCTGCTGCGCTTCGACATCACCGAAAGTAATGCCGAACAGCGCGCCCTGCTCGACCGCTACCGCCTGTTCGGCCCACCCGCGTTGCTGTTCTTTGCGGCGAACGGCAGCGAAATGACCACCGATCGGGTGATCGGCGAGATAAACGCCGGGGATTTTGCCCAGGTTGTGGCGCGCGTGCGCGGCCAACTCGGTCTATAACTTCCCGCGACCTCTGAAAAATCCGCTTGCGAGTGACCAAAGTTAATCATCCGGTCACATACTTTGCGTGAATCTCGGACATCGTGCTGGCTATTGCCGGGAACTGGACACTCAGCGGCTGTTGCGGCATAGTCGCCGCGCTATGTCGAATTGCCCTACAAAACCAAGGAATCGCAGATGGCAACCCTACTGGTGCTGCACGGCCCCAACCTGAACCTGCTCGGGACCCGCGAACCGGGGCACTACGGCGCCGCCACCCTGGCCCAGATCAATCAGGACCTGGAGCAGCGCGCCCGCGCCGCCGGCCACCATCTGCAATACCTGCAGAGCAATGCCGAGTACGAATTGATCGACCGCATCCACGCCGCGCGCAACGAAGGCGTGGACTTCATCCTGATCAATCCGGCCGCTTTCACCCACACCAGCGTCGCATTACGTGACGCATTGCTCGCGGTGAGCATCCCATTCATCGAAGTGCATCTTTCCAACGTGCACAAACGCGAGCCGTTCCGTCACCACTCCTACTTCTCGGATGTTGCCGTAGGGGTGATCTGCGGCCTTGGAGCCACCGGTTACCGGTTGGCCCTGGAGTCCGCGCTGGAACACCTGGCTGCCAACGCACAGCCCTGATGACACAAGGCCTTGGCCCTTTCGGGCCGAGGCTCATGAAGAAACGTTTTCGACACGTTTTAAAAATACGTCCCCGACCGAACCTTGGGAGTTGCTGATTAATGGATATCCGTAAAGTCAAAAAGCTGATCGAACTGCTGGAAGAGTCCGGCATCGACGAACTGGAGATCAAGGAAGGCGAAGAGTCCGTTCGCATCAGCCGTCACAGCAAGACCCCAGCCGCCCAGCAGTTCTACGCACCCGCGCCAATGGCCGCCGCGCCTGCCGCCGCCCCGGTTGCCGCCGCTGCCGCCCCGGCCGCTGAAGCCGCTGCCGCCGCACCAGCCCTGAAAGGCACCGTGATCCGTTCGCCGATGGTCGGCACCTTCTACCGCAAGCCTTCGCCAACTTCGCCGAACTACGCAGAAGTCGGCCAGGCCGTGAAGAAGGGCGACACCCTGTGCATCGTCGAAGCCATGAAGATGATGAACCACATCGAATCCGATATCGGCGGTGTGATCGACGCCATCCTGGTAGAAGACGGCCAGCCGGTTGAGTTCGACCAGCCGCTGTTCACCATCGTTTGATTCGCGGAGAGCCAACGATGTCTGGGAAGCTCGAAAAAGTTCTGATCGCCAACCGCGGGGAAATTGCCCTGCGGATCCTGCGTGCCTGCAAAGAGCTGGGCATCAAGACCGTCGCCGTGCACTCCACGGCCGACCGTGAACTGATGCACCTGGGCCTGGCAGACGAATCGGTCTGCATCGGCCCGGCATCGTCCAAGGAATCCTACCTGCACATCCCGGCGATCATCGCCGCCGCCGAAGTGACAGGCGCCACCGCCATCCACCCGGGCTACGGCTTCCTCGCGGAAAACGCCGATTTCGCCGAGCAGGTGGAAAACTCCGGCTATATCTTCATCGGCCCGAAAGCCGACACCATCCGCCTGATGGGCGACAAGGTGTCGGCCAAGGACGCGATGATCAAGTCGGGCGTACCGACCGTGCCGGGCTCCGACGGCCCGCTGCCGGAAGACCCGGAAACCGCGCTGGCGATCGCCCGCGAGGTGGGTTACCCAGTGATCATCAAGGCCGCCGGTGGCGGTGGTGGTCGCGGCATGCGCGTGGTGCATAAGGAAGAAGACCTGATCGAATCGGCCAAGCTGACCCGCACCGAAGCCGGTGCCGCGTTCGGCAACCCGATGGTCTACCTGGAGAAGTTCCTGACCAACCCACGCCACGTGGAAGTGCAGGTCCTGTCCGACGGCCAGGGCAACGCCGTACACCTGGGCGACCGTGACTGCTCGCTGCAGCGCCGCCACCAGAAGGTGCTGGAAGAAGCGCCTGCCCCAGGCATCGACGAGAAGGCCCGTCAGGAAGTCTTCAAGCGTTGCGTCGAAGCGTGCATCGAGATCGGCTACCGCGGTGCCGGTACCTTCGAGTTCCTGTACGAGAACGGCCGTTTCTACTTCATCGAAATGAACACCCGTGTTCAGGTGGAGCACCCGGTTTCGGAAATGGTCACCGGTATCGACATCGTCAAGGAGATGCTCAGCATCGCCGCTGGCAACAAGCTGTCGTTCCGCCAGGAAGACGTGGTGATCCGCGGCCACTCGCTGGAGTGCCGGATCAACGCCGAAGACCCGAAGAAGTTCATCCCGAGCCCAGGCAAGGTGAAGCACTTCCACGCCCCGGGCGGCAACGGCGTACGCGTCGATTCGCACCTGTACAGCGGCTACTCGGTTCCGCCGAACTACGATTCGTTGATCGGCAAGCTGATCACCTACGGCAAGGACCGCGACGAAGCCATGGCGCGCATGCGCAATGCCCTGGACGAGATCGTCGTCGACGGCATCAAGACCAACATCCCGCTGCACCGCGACCTGGTGCGTGATGAAGGTTTCTGCAAAGGCGGCGTCAACATCCACTACCTCGAGCACAAACTGGCCAACCAGGAGTGATCGCGTTAGCGTGATGAAAGAGCCCCGGCCACGTGCCGGGGCTTTTTTTTGCCCGCGATGCGCTGGCAACACACCGATTGAACCCTGGCCAAACCCGGGCAGTCCACCGATCAGGCCCACCTTCCCGAGGCCTCACGAGGAGACTCCCATGAAAGGTACTGCGCTATCCGCCCTGTTCGCGGCCGCCACCCTGCTAGCCTCGCCTGTGTTCGCCGCCGACGACCTGTGCGCCATCAACCTGCAGAAGATCGACGACAGCATGGCCACCGCCGGCGCCACCTCCGAAGGCCTGGACAAGGCCATCACCGAGCATGTGGACCAGGCCAAGGCCGCCCAGGCGAAGGGCGACAACAAGGAATGCATCGCCATCACCAGCAAAGTGCTCGAGCGCCTGGAAAAGACCGAGAAGGGCAGCGGCTCGGCCGGCGGCAGCGGCACCTGAGCCTTGCGCGCACGCGGGCGGCCGAACCTTCTGTCGACGTCGCCCGCGCAAGCGCGTATACTCCGCCTTGCGTGCTGAAAGGCACGTTCAGCTAGAGCTGAGTGTGGGGCCGATTAGGATTCGACGCCGGTAGCGAAACTCTAGGTGCATGCCGAGTTGGTAACAGAACTCGTAAATCCACTGTTGCAACTTTCTATAGTTGCCAATGACAACCACTACGAGGGCGCACGTCTCGCTGCTTAATTGCAGCTGACACGTCCTCCTGGTACCTTCGGGTCCAGCAATCATCAGGGGATGCCTGTAAACCCGAAATGATTGTCATACAGAACAGGATCGTCGTGCAGCACGTTGGGGGCGAAGCGACTAAAACTTACCCAACTCATCCAAAGCACCCTGCCCGTCGGGCGGCTGCGGATTAAATCAGTAGACACGGCTAAGCATGTAGTACCGACAGCGGAGTACTGGCGGACGGGGGTTCAAATCCCCCCGGCTCCACCAAATGATCAATCAAAGACGTCCACGGACGTCTTTTTTTGTGCCTGCAACTCACTAAAATCAACGAGTTACAGTGCTTTTGAGGGCCATGCAGGTTTTTTGAGTTCCAATCGGTTTGGTATCCCAGGTGGTATCCCAGGCTACCCGGTGCTATTTTTAGGATACCAAAACGGTGCCGGAGGTAGCTCTCATGCCTACTCAAGCAACCCGTCTCTCCGATCGCCAGCTCAAGGCGGTCAAGGCAACTGGTAAAGACTTCGTCCTCAGCGATGGTGACGGCCTACAGCTTCGCGTCAGAGCCAGCGGCTCGATGATGTGGAACTTCAATTACCGCGAACCGTTGACCAGAAGCCGCATCAACATGGCACTCGGTCCTTACCCCGACCTCTCACTAGCCAACGCTCGAAAAAAAGCTGTCGAGGCGCGCGAGCTACTTGCCCTGGGTATTGATCCCAAGGTCCAACGTGATGAGGTAAGGCAAGCCAAGCTTGCTGAGACTGAGCACACCTTCGAGAAGGTGGCCACTGCTTGGTTCGAGCTGAAGAAAGACTCGGTAACCCCCGCCTACGCCGAGGACATTTGGCGATCGCTGAGCCTTCACGTTTTCCCGAGCATGAAGACAACACCGCTTTCGGAAATTACCGCCCCAATGGTCATCAAAATCCTCCGCCCAATCGAGGCTAAAGGCAGCCTCGAGACTGTGAAGCGATTGAGCCAACGACTCAACGAGATCATGACCTATGGGGTGAACGCCGGCCTGATACACGCGAATCCGCTCAATGGAATTCGTGCGGTGTTCAAGAAACCGAAGAAAGAAAACATGGCTGCGCTTCCACCAGAAGAGCTCCCCGAGCTCATGCTGGAGATCGCGAACGCCAGTATCAAGCGCACCACCCGATGCCTGATCGAATGGCAGTTGCACACGATGACTCGCCCCGTCGAGGCGGCGACTACTCGCTGGGCAGACATTGATTTTGAAAGGCGTGTCTGGACCATCCCTCCGGAGCGAATGAAAAAGCGCCGTCCACACAGCATCCCGTTGAGTGATCAAGCTGTCGCACTGCTGCAATCACTAAAGACTCACAGCGGCCATCGCGAATACGTCTTCCCGTCAGACAGAAATCCGCGCACCCACGCCAATAGCCAGACTGCCAACATGGCGTTGAAACGCATGGGGTTCCAGGATCGCCTGGTCAGCCACGGCCTGCGTTCGATGGCGAGCACCATCTTGAATGAGCATGGGTGGGACCCGGAGCTCATCGAAGTCGCACTAGCTCACGTAGACAAGGATGAGGTGCGCAGCGCCTACAACCGAGCCGTCTACATCGAGCGCCGGCGTCCGATGATGGCTTGGTGGAGTGAGTACATCCAGAAAGCCGCGACCGGCAGCCTGCTCGCCTCAGCATATGGCCAAGTCAGAGACAAGAACGTTGTGCCGATCCGCTGACCCGGCTAAAAACGCAAGCTGACTGTTTTGGCGACAGCGGCGACAACGGCGCTACACGTTGAAACACGTGGGGTACAGAATGGCGACTGGTATAGCGACCGTCGCCAATTCTCCATTCGCTCTCCGCTTTTCAGGCAAAGTCCCTGTGCATGGGAAGGCTCCGCATTCCCATGCACAGGGGCTCGCATCAAGAAAGCGATAAACGGTCCATCGTCCACTCACCACCACTCACGGCTACCACTTTCCGCTATCGAATTTTGGCGCAATGAGCAGTGCCTAACTTGATTGACCCAGCCATCCCACCGGCGCTAGAAAGAAGCCTCGAAGCGCTGCCGCTGGCAGCACCCAGGTGACCCGAACCTTCAAGGTCACGCCGCTTTATGCGGTGGTTCTCCCAAGGGCGATTAGCATCCGGCAGCTCGCCCGGTCACCTTCCTGGTGATGGGTGCTCTTTAACCTCATGGCCCTCGTGCGCCAGCTACACCGTACTGCGCTGTCCTGCAGCAACCTAATCGCTTGGCAGATTCTTGCGCCAACTTGCGCCCGTCTCTTTTTCTAGAAAAGAGACGGGCGCTCCTGACACTGCGGCAGCCCTGATCGCACATGGCTTTGCGGCAATCCCCCTCGTGACAATCGGCGTGACAAACGCCGATGTCACCAGCAACAGCGCTGTAGATGATGGTGCCGCAGCCCAAGGAATGGACTGCACCTGACTGACAGTCAGGCATGCCCCGGTCATCGCATTGCTGCTTGCTTGTGGCTCAGGATCTCGCGGCGCTGGTCTCGTCAGCCAGTGCAGCCTCCACCCGCCCACCGGTAACGGTGCTCAGGAGGCCAGATCATGAGATGCCCTTGCTCCTGGTCGTAAAGAGCCGCCAGTCCCGCGTCAGTGGACATCCTCACAGGTCGCAGGGGCCTTGATCCCTGATAACACTCAGCATTCTTGGCGGGATGACGTGGGGGAGAGATCGGTAATTAATGGAGGACGGCTATGCTACTGCGCGAAGTACAAGGGCCACCACGCCCCTTGTTGGAACAGCAGATTACGCCCCTACCCTACCCGGTCGCGGCGCTGGGCGATCTATTGGGGCCTGCCGTGGAACGCATCTCCGATGTGATCGGCGTGCCCTGCGCCATGGCCGCGCAATCCGTTCTGGCCACGGCAGCTGTGGCGAGCCAGGCGCACGCCAATGTCCACCTCGACGGCCGAATCTATCCGTTGTCGCTGTACTTGCTGACAGTGGCTTGCTCGGGTGATCGCAAGAGCGCGGTGGACCAAATTGCGCTGCAAGCCGTACGCGACTGGGAGAGACAGCAGTGGATCGCCTACGGCGAACAACTCAAGGCGCACCGAGCTGCCCTGAGCCTCACCGCGAAATCGCCAACCTCGAAAAAGTCAGCACAGCTAGCGCTGGACGCCCAACCTGAACCCGCCCAGCCGAGACTCCTCAGTGCTGAGCCGACCATTGAAGGCCTGGTCAAAAGCCTCTGCCATGGTTTGCCGAGCATGGGGCTGTTCAGCGATGAAGGCGGCCAGTTTTTGGGCGGCAGTACCATGAATAAGGACAACATGATAACGGCCATCACTCACTTGTCGACGTTATGGGACGGTAGCCCGATTGATCGGTCGCGCGCGATGGCTGGGGAAAGTCTGCGTGCCTATGACCGCCGTCTCAGCATGCACTTGATGCTGCAACCCCGCCTGGCCGACCGCTTGCTGCAGGACGCTGATATCAAAGACCAAGGCATCCTGGGACGTTGCCTGATCAGTTGGCCCGAGCGTCTGGTTGGACAACGGCTGTACAAAGCCATCGACCTGACCCGAGATCCAAAGGTGCACCTGTACCAGCTGCGCATTGCCGCGCTGATGCAGAAGCCTTGGGCACGCCATAAAGATGGTGGCCTCAACCCTGCGGCGCTGGAGTTAAGCCCCCGCGCCCGTGAGGCCTGGATTGCCATTCACGACACCATTGAATGCGAGTCCGGGGAATTCGGCGAGCTGGTCAACGTGCAAGCTGCCGCGGGCAAAGCCGCCGCGAACGTACTACGCATAGCTGGTGTGATGGCGGTGGTTGAGGAATCGACTGTATTGGAAGACATGCACATTCAGCGCGCCTCCACGCTGATGGATTACTACCTGGCCGAGAACCAACGCCTGACTGAACAGGAACCACTGAATAAGCTTCGCGCTGAGGCTGATTGCCTGCTGCGCTGGTTGATAAAGAAGAACTGGCCACCGTTTCGCCTCCGCGATCTCACGCGGAACGGCCCTCGCTTTGCCCGTAAAAGCACCCGGCACACTTTCGAGTTATTGCTGCAGCTGGTTGCCCATAACTGGCTGGACAATGACGGGGACATATTCGAGGTGCGCCATGTTCCGCCTCAATGACGCCGTGCGCCGCTACCAGGCGCAAAATCGCTCGTCGACCGAGTTACGGCTTGTCGCCGCCAACGTCACCACTTTGTCGCCACATGCCAATCCAGATGCGGCGGGGGTCGTCGCCAGTGTCGCCGCTGTCGCCACTCCAACGCCTGGGTCAATCGACCTCGCTCGGTTCATCGAGCAGTTGCAAGAAGAAGGCGCTCTGTTCCAACACAGCGAAAATGCCCTTCTCATCCGCCCAGCACATTGGGGACAGCTGGACAGCATTGGCTCCCACTGGAAAGCTCTGCTGCTGCACCTACAAACCTGCGATCAAGGTGAAGACAATGGCGCTGGTCGGTCGGCGTAACGGTCGCAACTTTGGGTACGGTCGCCAACTGAGCTACGCCGGTCGGCAGGCATTGGAGGATCTGTTTGCCGGCGGCCACTTCGCCACGGTCAAAGCGCACAGCGATCGCTGGCAAGCCTTTGTGCGCTGGTGCCGGTCAGTGAATGGCCCCGGTTACAACGATGCGCGCCAGATTGATCGAGAGACGCTGGATGACTACGTCGCATACCTGCGTCAGCAGATCCACCAAGGCGAACTGTGCATTGCTACCGCGCAAAACCGCCTGAGCAGCGTAAACCGAACCCTCGCAGCGCTTCGCGGCGATCAGGATGTGCAAATCGTAAGTCCCAGTCAGGCATTAAGACTACGGCGGTCAACAATACGTATCAACGCACCTGACGGTCAGGAGTACCAAGTATTACAGCGATTACTGGTTACCCTGATGGACCAGCATCAAGAACGTGTAGCTGCCATCGTATTACTGGCGCGAGCAACTGGAATGCGGCTGCGGGAAGCAATTTTAGCGAATTTGCCACGCCTAATTCGAGAAGCCGAAAAGTATGGTCAGATCAATGTTCAGGAAGGCACTAAAGGCGGGCGATCTGGGGCGAGAGCTCCTCGGTGGATTGCGTCCGGAGATGAGGTAAAAAAGGCGCTCCAATATGCAAAGGCCGTAGCACCTAGGAACAGTAAGAATCTACTTGAACCAAACGAGTGTTATGGTCACTTCCTACAAAAAATCGTCCTACCCGCACGTAAAACGCTGCAAGAACATGGCGTTAAAGGTTTTCATGAACTGAGGGCATCTTACGCCTGCGATCGCTATCAGCAAATTACCGGACATTTAGCTCCAGTTAATGGCGGAAGGTGCCATAAAATAAATCGTGAGTTAGACAAAGAAGCACGCTTAAAAATCGCAGTGGAACTAGGCCACAAACGAATCGATATCACTACTGCATACATCGGAGCCAAGAAATGAAAAGGTCATTTCAAATGAATTTATTCCTCTGCGGTGCCCTGAGCGGCTCGCACACCACAATACAGCGTCACCTAAGACAGGCAACCTATATGCAGAAAGCCATTTGCAATAGATGGAAAATCACCAGCCCTTGGTGCTGGAAGCTAAAACACCTACACTGGTTCTTTAACCACCACTTAAAAAATCACTTACCTTCCACCAGATATTACTACAAGCTTACTGCCCAATTAGTCCTTAAGAAACTTAATAAAAACTTTGCCCTGCCAATCTCTCGACACACCTACAACCATAAAATCAAAGCTCAAAAAAAATAAACCTTTGGGACTCACAACTACAACCTACTTCTCCACATTCTCAATAGTCACGGATGCGGGAGCGCCCCGAACGCTCTCACTTTTATGGCCCACCTTCGGTGTCAAAATTTTTGGGACCTGTTTATCAAGATGGCTGTCAACTGTCACCGTCTCATTTTGATTAGAGGTTTCAGCGTGATTCGCTTTGTGTGTGCTCGCTTCGCTTTTGACTTCGGTAATCTTTCCGGACGCACCAGTTTCAGCTTGAGACAGTTTCTTGGAAGAACCTGCATGCCCCTTGGCCTCAGTAGCGCTATTGGATACGTTATCTTGCGCCTTAACTTCAGCAGGTCTCAGGGGCAACGCCAATCCCCCCACAGCATCTTGAGATTCGCTGGACGACGGCACTTTAGTCACGGTCTGATCAGACGAGCTTTTAGTTAGCTGCCCAGCTTTATTATCCTTAAACTCAACACCTCCCATAATAGCTATTAGTAGAGAGGTGCAAGCCAATGCAATCATTACCGATTTGTAAAAAAACTCGAGCTTGCCATCAGAATGCAACATCCCCGTCGTTTTAAGTTTCTCATGGCTAACTACTAATTTGGCAAAGCTTTTAGCCATACCTCTAGGCTGGTACGGGCTTTCATCACCAATAGCTTTAGTGAGATTCAGTTCTGGAAGTGTGGCTAAGCCGAGCTGCTCAATTGCAATACCTTGCTTTACTGCACCAATCAACAGACGGTGATACCAATACCTATCCATGAAGTAGAAAAGATAAGTTCCGAGCACCCCAAATATCGGCACAATAACAGCAAATTGAATGACTACATTACCTGCATGAAGACCTATCTTCTTATCCAGCAAAAAGCCAAGCGAAGCGAATAGCGCTAGAATAATAGTGACGAACATTCCTCGAATACGCATTGCGATATCATTGAAATGAACCTGGACATTGATAACCGCTTTCCAGACCTCAATGATCTCCGATTCCCTGTCTCGTGACATATTAGCTCCTAACACCCTCAAATTTTTTAAAGTCGAAAATTTCCAGCAACCCCAAAAAACCTTCTTCTAGAGTATAGCGTGGAAAGACATCATCTCGCGCACTAATTCGCTGCTCTCTCTCAACTTCAGCTGACGTCCAATGGGTCACATCTTGAAGCAATCTATACTCTTCACGTCTATGAGCAACTCCATACTTGGCCCAAACGCTATCAATCCCGCAGTCATTGGCCATAGCGATGTCCTTCATCAAGCTATCTCCAACATAAACACATTCGTCTGCCGTCAATTTAAGATCCGAAACTATCCACTGCAACACATCGACATCCGGCTTTTTTGAGCCCTTTGGAGTGTAATGCTGCCGAGTCAATTTTAACTCGTAATTCTCTGCTGGATAACGCCTAATTTCTTCAATATTTTCGGGAACTATGTGATCTTCCGGGCAAAAAATATAATCAAAAACCCCATCTAAACCGAGGTGCCTTACTCTATAATTTGAGTAGAATGCCATAGACTCGGTATATCCGATTATTAAAACTCCGTTGTTTTTTAGTTCATTCAGCACCTCACTTACCCCAGGATATAGCACAAGGTACTCTTTTCTTTTTGCTCGGAAAGCATCAATAGCCTGAGAAAAAACTTCCAGTGCATTTCGGCCTGCAAGAAAGCGCTGAAGCGACGGCAGCTCTTCGATTAGAAATGAATACTCAGACGTCCCATGTCGCTGGTGTACAGTACGAATCTCCGGAAGCAATTGTTCTCGAGAAACACCGCTAATGGTTACTATCTCATCGAGCATTGCCGAAAAACAGCGAACCCAAAGCTCGACCCAATCAAAAAGCGTATTATCTAAATCAGTGATGAGTACTTTTTTGGTAATTCGCATATCAAACTCCAACCATTACACCAAGCGACAGGCCCCAAACCAATTTGCCGTCCAGGACCTGTCACTTATTACGATATCAAACTAGAGCCGCTCTGAAAATATACAATATTTTCTGGTTCACTCATAAACCAAGCGTAGCTTCCCCAAGCTACGCCTGTGATTGTTTTCTTGAACCCCGCCGCCTCTCTATCGGCGTAAGCGGTAACAAAAACCACCTGTGAACGATCGAACCCACCTTTGTCAGTTAGCTCAAATAGCGCATTCTGACGCCTAGGAGTGATCGCGCCATCGGTCGCAACTACCTCTACGAAGACTATGAGAGGATCTGCCGGACCAAGATCGACGAGAATTAGATCAGGTAGATCTTTAGCCGCAACAATATCTAGGCCAATCGCTGAAGCCAATTTTACATCTTGGTGGGCGACCTTGTTGCTAGACTCGCTTAGCCAAAGTACACCAGGCTGCTTCAAGAATTTTGAAGCAAATACCTCTACCACTGCTTTGGAAATAATCGAGCTCGGACCTGTCGATAGTGTGCGAGTATCACCATTTGGAAACTGAACTGCAACTCCGGATTTTCCAGTTGCCCCCATACGCAACAAAGACACTCGTGCTAAGGCGCTTGGTGTCAAATTCTTTGACTGCCAGGCGAAAATCGCTTGTTCAAGGGCTGCATCCGTCAATGCCGGATCGAAGAGATCAGCCAAATCTGAATTCAATGCATAGCGGGGCTTGCTAGATGTGGTAGGCACATCTGTCCTCTCGCTAACAGCACCGACTACGATGAGCCCTTCCCGGAGGGTCTCATCTCGTATGGGCTCGCGAGTATTATCCGCATACCAGCGGTTACCCTCCACACGATAGTTCTTTTTTAGCATATTGGAACGATATGCAATACGATCCTCATCAGAAGGCAACTTGGATTGCTCTTCAGTCATTCGATATACGTGGATCGGACCGAGAAAAACGTCAGTACCTTCAATAGCCCCAATATACAACATGGTAAAAATTGTTTTAGCCGACAGCTCACGGATACAGTAATTCCTCTGAGCCGTCCCCACTGGAAATATTGCTGGTAACCGTTCTGCCACTAACTCCCAGGTTGAGTACTTCGGAAGCATCATGCTTTCCTTAAATAAAATTTATCACAAGCCGCATCAATAGCTTCCTTAGAGGCTAATTCGGCAACCAATTTTTTTAATGGAGCTAAAGCTTTCGGAGATGGCAAGGGCAACGATTCTAGTTCGTACGCCGAAACCGCCACTGAGCCACTTACACACCGAAAAGCCGCATCTGCAGCTTTACTATTGAGAAATGCAGAAACCACTTCGGCACTGACGGGTGGGTTATCAATCAGTGGGCGGATCATATTAATATGATTCTCAATGACAACCCCACCGTATTTTTCAACAAACTCAGTCGGAAGGAGTGCTGCTATTAGCCTCCTAGCTTGTTCTTTGGCCGTTGTCCTTTGCAGTAAAACGCACGAGCGAGAAATGAGTAAACTTTCATTTCCTGCTTCATACGAAAAAAATGGCGCATGATTTTTTTTCTCGGCCCTGAAAACAAACCGTCCATCGGGAGTTATTGCTTCCGCCCATATCAGCGGATACCTATTCTTCCCCGGCGAAAATGCGAGTTGAGACTTATGCCTATTCCAAACTAATGGACCGGTGCTAACAGTGTATCCCCAGTCAGCTAATCGAGATGGCATTTTTGCCATTTTACCAACTATAGCCCCCTGAGACTGATTGCGAGGCATGATCCAAGGCATCGAACACTCTTCCGGAAGCGCCACGGTCGCAACGTTAGAAACAACAAGACCATCTGAGTCTAAAGAAATTTCAGAGACTAGTACTGAAGAAGAATTCTCACCTGCCTTATATATAGCGAGCGCTGTCTCTTGAAGTACGTCATCAAATACATTTTTGCGCGTCTCGACAAAGTCAATCATGACAAGTGGAGCATTGGCCCCCATCACTTTACGCAAGTTCTTAAAATACACGCCAGCTAAAAAAGATGTCGGCGTCACATAGGCGATAATTCCGCCAGGTTTAACATTCCTAAGTGCTAAGTCCGTGAACAATCCATACAAATTAGCATGACCATACAAAGAGCGCTTATAGAGCTCTCGAACACCAGAGTCTAATTTAACTTTACCGTATGGCGGATTACCAATCACAAGGTCAAATGACTCAAGATCTACCGATTTACGAAGAGAGTCACAAACAGTCACCAGCACCGGAAGGCGCTTTCCCGCCAATTTTGCGATAGGTAAAACTACAGCATCCAATGCGACTTGACTCAGCCATCCAGCGAAAGGATCTATTTCATAACCTTGCAAGCGGCTAGCTATATTATTTATGATTTTCTCGGGCTTGCTTTTTCCCAAGTCAGCAATAACTCTAGATGCGATAGGTGCCAAGAAAGCTCCGCCACCACATGCAGGATCAAGTACGCGAGATGTTTTCCAGTTTACGCCGGCTATTGTTACAAGCTCGATAAGACGCTCGGTGAGTGCGGGAGGAGTATAAAAAACCCCGTAATTCCCTCTATGTTCAGAGGGGAGCATAGCCGTGTAAATCAGCCCAATTTCATAGGCTGCGGTTTCAGTATCGAATCGTGAGGCGATTTCACCAATAGATATAGCAAGATCAATGGCGTGCGGGGGAAGCTCAACCATTTCAAATGCTTCGATGTGTTCCCGCAATTCAGCCATGGGCCCTGAAAAACCTGCCAGATTTCTCCACCAAGACTGCACCAACACGTGACCAAATGAACGTGCAACGATTAGCTGGCGCGACTCGGGAAAGCTGGCGACGAACTCCCGGGCCATCATTTTCGCGGTGCCTAGTGCCTGATTAGCCGTTTCTACCGCTTGGTGCGCCTCGAGCAATGCTGCCGAGACCTGCGCGCCTTTTGCCATGTTGCCTCCTATCTGTGGGGCTGAAGTCTACCCGATAGCAATCACAACGGGGGGCTTTAGCTTCCCAGCAGGACCAAAAGCGCTGATCAACCTGACAAAAGCCGACACCGCCTATGCCCCCGGTGCGACAAACCCGATACACTGTACAAATATACAGCAACCCATAGGCTCTGTCTGCTCCTTTAGGATCGTCAACGCGAGGACACTGGGGAGAATAGGGTGTAGAGAAATTGGCCTGGAATCGTAGCAGGGAGGTGAGACTCGTAAGATAATTCGTATCTAAATCAGCTAGCTGACCGCAAAATAGTAACTCTGCTCTATATCGCGCACCTCCTCATATGTAATTTTCCCTAGCCAGAGTTAAGGGGAAATTAGCGTAACAAATATCTTAAAGCCTTCCTGGTACTCCAGGAGGTATCCCAAAAACAAAACCAACGAGACTTAACAATTGAATTCAGCTGCTTATGCAGCTAGTTCAACCTCCCCCGGCCCACCAAATCCGAAGAAGAAGACGCCCTAGGGCGTCTTTTTTTGTGCCTGGGATTCAGTGCCTCAACGGCAGCACGCCGTCACCTTTCCCCGTCCTCCTTCATCGCCTCCAGCTTGGCGAACTGCTCGCTGGCCAGCCGACTGATGATTCGGATCGCCTGATGAATGCCCGCTGTGTTGCGGAAGCTCAGTTGCGGGTTGTGCTCGCATTCCAGCACCTCGTCATGCTGGACCAGCACCTCGCCTAGCAGCTCGAGAGTCCAGACGTAGCTCTGGATTGAGGACAGGCGTTCACGGTCAGTCATGGGACACCTCCTGCTTGGCGCGTTCGGCGAGGGATTGGCTGTCGATCGGGTAAAACGTTGGGGATAGGGTGGCCGCAGCGGTTGGGCGGCGGAGAGCGAATGCGAGGATCCTGCTCAGAATGCGAATAAGCATGCATGAGACTCCAAGTTTGCGATTTGGAGCTACCACGATCCTTCCTACGGGATTGGGTGGCAGCTGTGCATGGGGTAGGAATACCGGGAAACTTGGAACCCGGCCAGGCCGAAGCCTGCCCACACACAGCCGCCATGACATCGCAGCGGGCGCAAAAAAGGCGCCAGCCGTTGCAATGGGGCGCCTAGTGCGTGCGCCAAGTTTACCAGCAGGTTCCTACACCTGGTCGCGGATTTTGCTGCGACTTGGGGACTGTAGCCTTAGGCAGGATTGATTCGCAACAGCTAACGCGGAAGGAAATTTCCTAAAAACGAGAAAGCAAAAACCGCCATAACACTTCACTTCAGAACTCGACCTAAGGCGTCGTTCTTGTGCCTGCGCCGTTTTACCAGCTCAACGCCTCGCTTCGATGAGATGACGCGTCGAATGCGCGACAAAAGGCTTGCCCTGCCGCATCTGGCTATCCAGGGCCAGCAACTCAGCGCGGTACTTGTCCACAGAGAAGCCCGGCACCCACCATACGCATTTGCGAAGAATCCATACGACTGCGCCTACATCATGGAACAACATGCGACAGCGGGCTGTCCGCAGGTCAGTCACCGTCAGCCCGGCTGCCTGCGCTGCTGCCATCTCATCCCGCGGCTCGCGCATTTTCCGTTCACGTGGCAATGGTCCCAGGAAATGCTCGATCAGCTCGAAAGCCGAGGCTGGGCCTACGTGCTGGGCGAAGTAATGACCACCAGGTCGGAGGACGCGATGGATCTCGTGCCAGTCGGGATTCACCGGGTGGCGTGAGGTGACCAGCTCGAACGAGGCGTCGGCGAATGGGAGCGCTGTGCCGGGGGCTACCTCAATGACTTCAACGCCGCGTGGCCCCAGGCGCTCTTGCGCCTTCCGGGCGTTGGGTGGCCAGGTTTCAGTTGCGCACATGAGGGGCGGGAAGCGTGGAGCCTCACCTAGCACCTCCCCGCCGCCGGTATCGAGATCCAGCGCGGCGCGTACGCCGTCCAGACGCTGTGCAAGGAGCTGGGCGTAGCCCCAAGGTGGACGCTGCTCAGAGGCGCGCCCTGCCAGCCAGTCGAAGCCCCAGCCGGTTACATCTGCTGCGTTGGCTTCGGCTAGCAGGTCGTCAAAGGAGTTCATTTGAGAGTCCAGGGTAACGTTTGCATGGGGGGCAGTATAAATCGTGTGGGTGCGGGCTTGCGCGGCTGTAGGCCTCAGGGCGCCGCTTACGCGGCGCATCGCCGGCAAGCCGGCTCCCACACCGACCGCGCAGTAGCTGTGAGAACTGGCTTGCTGTCGATATGGCCTGGCGTATCGCCGGCTGCGCAGTACCTGGGGGTACCGGATTGCTGTTGATATGACCTGGCCGATTTTCCAGGCACAAAGACAAAACCCCTACCTGCTCGCGCAGATAGGGGTTTTGCGAAATGAATCTTGACGATGACCTACTCTCACATGGGGAAACCCCACACTACCATCGGCGATGCATCGTTTCACTGCTGAGTTCGGGATGGGATCAGGTGGTTCCAATGCTCTATGGTCGTCAAGAAATTCGGTTGCCAGTACGTCCTTGCAGACATGCCAGCCAATTCGGATATGCGATATTTGTGGTCTTACGAATCTTCGGTTGCTTCGTCTTCACCACCACAATTCGGCTTACGCGCAAATTGCTTGGGTGTTATATGGTCAAGCCTCACGGGCAATTAGTATTGGTTAGCTCAACGCCTCACAGCGCTTACACACCCAACCTATCAACGTCGTAGTCTTCGACGGCCCTTCAGGGAGCTCAAGGCTCCAGTGAGATCTCATCTTGAGGCAAGTTTCCCGCTTAGATGCTTTCAGCGGTTATCTCTTCCGAACATAGCTACCCGGCAATGCCACTGGCGTGACAACCGGAACACCAGAGGTTCGTCCACTCCGGTCCTCTCGTACTAGGAGCAGCCCCTCTCAAATCTCAAACGTCCACGGCAGATAGGGACCGAACTGTCTCACGACGTTCTAAACCCAGCTCGCGTACCACTTTAAATGGCGAACAGCCATACCCTTGGGACCGGCTTCAGCCCCAGGATGTGATGAGCCGACATCGAGGTGCCAAACACCGCCGTCGATATGAACTCTTGGGCGGTATCAGCCTGTTATCCCCGGAGTACCTTTTATCCGTTGAGCGATGGCCCTTCCATACAGAACCACCGGATCACTAAGACCTACTTTCGTACCTGCTCGACGTGTGTGTCTCGCAGTCAAGCGCGCTTTTGCCTTTATACTCTACGACCGATTTCCGACCGGTCTGAGCGCACCTTCGTACTCCTCCGTTACTCTTTGGGAGGAGACCGCCCCAGTCAAACTACCCACCATACACTGTCCTCGATCCGGATAACGGACCTGAGTTAGAACCTCAAGGTTGCCAGGGTGGTATTTCAAGGATGGCTCCATGAGAACTGGCGTCCCCACTTCAAAGCCTCCCACCTATCCTACACAAGCAAGCTCAAAGTCCAGTGCAAAGCTATAGTAAAGGTTCACGGGGTCTTTCCGTCTAGCCGCGGATACACTGCATCTTCACAGCGATTTCAATTTCACTGAGTCTCGGGTGGAGACAGCGCCGCCATCGTTACGCCATTCGTGCAGGTCGGAACTTACCCGACAAGGAATTTCGCTACCTTAGGACCGTTATAGTTACGGCCGCCGTTTACCGGGGCTTCGATCAAGAGCTTCGCTTGCGCTAACCCCATCAATTAACCTTCCGGCACCGGGCAGGCGTCACACCCTATACGTCCACTTTCGTGTTTGCAGAGTGCTGTGTTTTTAATAAACAGTCGCAGCGGCCTGGTATCTTCGACCGGCGTGGGCTTACGCAGCAAGTGCTTCACCCTCACCGGCGCACCTTCTCCCGAAGTTACGGTGCCATTTTGCCTAGTTCCTTCACCCGAGTTCTCTCAAGCGCCTTGGTATTCTCTACCTAACCACCTGTGTCGGTTTGGGGTACGGTTCCCAGTTATCTGAAGCTTAGGAGCTTTTCTTGGAAGCATGGCATCAACCACTTCGCGCTCTAAAGAGCACTCGTCATCAGCTCTCGGCCTTAAGATCCCGGATTTGCCTAAGATCTCAGCCTACCACCTTAAACTTGGACAACCAACGCCAAGCTGGCCTAGCCTTCTCCGTCCCTCCATCGCAATAACTGGAAGTACAGGAATATTAACCTGTTTTCCATCGACTACGCTTTTCAGCCTCGCCTTAGGGACCGACTAACCCTGCGTCGATTAACGTTGCGCAGGAAACCTTGGTCTTTCGGCGTGCGAGTTTTTCACTCGCATTGTCGTTACTCATGTCAGCATTCGCACTTCTGATACCTCCAGCAAGCTTCTCAACTCACCTTCACAGGCTTACAGAACGCTCCTCTACCGCATCACCAAAGGTGATACCCGTAGCTTCGGTGCATGGTTTGAGCCCCGTTACATCTTCCGCGCAGGCCGACTCGACTAGTGAGCTATTACGCTTTCTTTAAAGGGTGGCTGCTTCTAAGCCAACCTCCTAGCTGTCTAAGCCTTCCCACATCGTTTCCCACTTAACCATGACTTTGGGACCTTAGCTGACGGTCTGGGTTGTTTCCCTTTTCACGACGGACGTTAGCACCCGCCGTGTGTCTCCCATGCTCGGCACTTGTAGGTATTCGGAGTTTGCATCGGTTTGGTAAGTCGGGATGACCCCCTAGCCGAAACAGTGCTCTACCCCCTACAGTGATACATGAGGCGCTACCTAAATAGCTTTCGAGGAGAACCAGCTATCTCCGAGCTTGATTAGCCTTTCACTCCGATCCACAGGTCATCCGCTAACTTTTCAACGGTAGTCGGTTCGGTCCTCCAGTCAGTGTTACCTAACCTTCAACCTGCCCATGGATAGATCGCCCGGTTTCGGGTCTATACCCAGCGACTAAAGCGCCCTATTAAGACTCGCTTTCGCTACGCCTCCCCTATTCGGTTAAGCTCGCCACTGAATATAAGTCGCTGACCCATTATACAAAAGGTACGCAGTCACCTAACAAAGTAGGCTCCCACTGCTTGTACGCATACGGTTTCAGGTTCTATTTCACTCCCCTCTCCGGGGTTCTTTTCGCCTTTCCCTCACGGTACTGGTTCACTATCGGTCAGTCAGTAGTATTTAGCCTTGGAGGATGGTCCCCCCATGTTCAGACAAAGTTTCTCGTGCTCCGTCCTACTCGATTTCACTGGCAAGAGATTTTCGTGTACGGGGCTATCACCCACTATGGCCGCACTTTCCAGAGCGTTCCACTAATCTCAAACCAGCTTAAGGGCTGGTCCCCGTTCGCTCGCCACTACTAAGGGAATCTCGGTTGATTTCTTTTCCTCAGGGTACTTAGATGTTTCAGTTCCCCTGGTTCGCCTCTTGCACCTATGTATTCAGTACAAGATACTCAGCTTATGCTGAGTGGGTTCCCCCATTCAGAGATCTCTGGATCACAGTCTGTTTGCCGACTCCCCAAAGCTTATCGCAGGCTACCACGTCTTTCATCGCCTCTGACTGCCAAGGCATCCACCGTATGCGCTTCTTCACTTGACCATATAACCCCAAGCAATCTGGTTATACTGTGAAGACGACATTCGCCGAAAATTCGTACGTCGCGCTTTCGCGCAGAACTCACAAATTTTACCTTAGCCTGATCCACCAGCAGTGAAACTGGTGTTCAGTCTATTTCTATCACATATCCGAATTTTTAAAGAACGATCTGACAAAAGTCAGAAATCAACATTCATCACCGAATGTTCATTTCTAAGTTCTGAGCAGTGCTGCGAAACCTGAAAGAGTGGTGGAGCCAAGCGGGATCGAACCGCTGACCTCCTGCGTGCAAGGCAGGCGCTCTCCCAGCTGAGCTATGGCCCCATTGACCAGCCGCACCAAGTAATTGGTAGGTCTGGGCAGATTTGAACTGCCGACCTCACCCTTATCAGGGGTGCGCTCTAACCAACTGAGCTACAGACCTATAACAGGGTCGCGTTACAGCATCGTCTTTACACAATGAATCAAGCAATTCGTGTGGGAGCTCATCAGCAGGCTGATGTCTTCGATTAAGGAGGTGATCCAGCCGCAGGTTCCCCTACGGCTACCTTGTTACGACTTCACCCCAGTCATGAATCACACCGTGGTAACCGTCCTCCCGAAGGTTAGACTAGCTACTTCTGGTGCAACCCACTCCCATGGTGTGACGGGCGGTGTGTACAAGGCCCGGGAACGTATTCACCGCAACATTCTGATTTGCGATTACTAGCGATTCCGACTTCACGCAGTCGAGTTGCAGACTGCGATCCGGACTACGATCGGTTTTGTGAGATTAGCTCCACCTCGCGGCTTGGCAACCCTCTGTACCGACCATTGTAGCACGTGTGTAGCCCAGGCCGTAAGGGCCATGATGACTTGACGTCATCCCCACCTTCCTCCGGTTTGTCACCGGCAGTCTCCTTAGAGTGCCCACCATAACGTGCTGGTAACTAAGGACAAGGGTTGCGCTCGTTACGGGACTTAACCCAACATCTCACGACACGAGCTGACGACAGCCATGCAGCACCTGTGTCAGAGTTCCCGAAGGCACCAATCCATCTCTGGAAAGTTCTCTGCATGTCAAGGCCTGGTAAGGTTCTTCGCGTTGCTTCGAATTAAACCACATGCTCCACCGCTTGTGCGGGCCCCCGTCAATTCATTTGAGTTTTAACCTTGCGGCCGTACTCCCCAGGCGGTCAACTTAATGCGTTAGCTGCGCCACTAAAATCTCAAGGATTCCAACGGCTAGTTGACATCGTTTACGGCGTGGACTACCAGGGTATCTAATCCTGTTTGCTCCCCACGCTTTCGCACCTCAGTGTCAGTATCAGTCCAGGTGGTCGCCTTCGCCACTGGTGTTCCTTCCTATATCTACGCATTTCACCGCTACACAGGAAATTCCACCACCCTCTACCATACTCTAGCTCGCCAGTTTTGGATGCAGTTCCCAGGTTGAGCCCGGGGCTTTCACATCCAACTTAACGAACCACCTACGCGCGCTTTACGCCCAGTAATTCCGATTAACGCTTGCACCCTCTGTATTACCGCGGCTGCTGGCACAGAGTTAGCCGGTGCTTATTCTGTCGGTAACGTCAAAATTGCACGGTATTAACGTACAACCCTTCCTCCCAACTTAAAGTGCTTTACAATCCGAAGACCTTCTTCACACACGCGGCATGGCTGGATCAGGCTTTCGCCCATTGTCCAATATTCCCCACTGCTGCCTCCCGTAGGAGTCTGGACCGTGTCTCAGTTCCAGTGTGACTGATCATCCTCTCAGACCAGTTACGGATCGTCGCCTAGGTGAGCCATTACCTCACCTACTAGCTAATCCGACCTAGGCTCATCTGATAGCGCAAGGCCCGAAGGTCCCCTGCTTTCTCCCGTAGGACGTATGCGGTATTAGCGTTCCTTTCGAAACGTTGTCCCCCACTACCAGGCAGATTCCTAGGCATTACTCACCCGTCCGCCGCTGAATCAAGGAGCAAGCTCCCGTCATCCGCTCGACTTGCATGTGTTAGGCCTGCCGCCAGCGTTCAATCTGAGCCATGATCAAACTCTTCAGTTCAATACTGCTTGGGTTTTTAAGAAACCCTAAACTTGGCTCAGCAATCTCAAATGACTATGTGATTTCTCGCATGGCCACTTGTGATGCTGATAATCTTGGCGACTATCAGTCCGTACTCACAAGCACCCACACGAATTGCTTGATTCAATTTGTTAAAGAGCGGTTGGTTAAGAATCTTTCGTCTCAACCGAGGCGCGCATTCTACGCTTTCCTCATTTGCTGTCAAGCGTTTATTTCGAAGTATTTTGCGAGAAACCCGTTCAACTTCAAACACTTGACTCGCTGCGATCTCTCGTAGCGGGAGGCGAATCATACAGCGTTACAACCTGCTGTCAACTGCCTTTTTCACCGCTGCCGATCTGACGACCGAAGCACCCCCGCAACCATCTTGATCGATCAACTCATTGATATTCAAGGAGTTTTTCGTTCCGATGTCGCTGGAAGTGGGGCGCATTATAAGGGGATCTGAAACCCCGTCAACCGTTAATTTCATATATTTGCAATGTCCGCTTCAGGCTGATGAAGAGCCTGCCCGATCGGCAAGGGCTTGTTCAGCAGTACCCCCACCAGCAGCGCAAAGATCAGCGCCGCGACACCGGCACTGCACAGCACCGCCTCGAAGCCGCCGATAAGCGCCTGGCGCGCCAGTGGTGCCGCCACCTCTCTCAGCCTTGGGTCGAGCAACGCCAACGCGGCCTGCAGATCCCCCGCAGCCACCCGCGTGGCCATCTCCCCCGCCGCACCCAACGCCTCGGGTGCCTGGATCGCCAGGGCATCGCGCAGCAGTTGCCCACTGCGCGCCGCGAGGATGCCGCCGAGAATGCCTATGGCAAGGACGATGGCCCCAAAGCGCGTGGTGGTGCTCAGCCCCGAAGCCATACCGGTACGCTCACGCGGCACGCAGGCCATGATGTTCTTCTGCGTATCACCATTGAGCAGCCCGGCTCCGGCACCCAGCACCACACTGGCCAGGGCGAACGCGGCATAGCCACCCTGGCCGGTGGCCCAGGCGCAGGCCAGGTTGCCCACCCCGACCAGGAACAACCCCAATGCGAATCCCTGGGCCGGCGACAGCCGAGCAGCCATGCGCATGCCCAGCCGAGGCGTAAGCAGCATGGCCACGGCGAACGGCAGCATGCCCGCACCCGCGGCCAAGGCCGAGAGCTGCAAACCGCCCTGCAGATACAACGGCAGCAAAGTCATCATCACCTGCGCACAGGCGGCATAGGCGAACATCCCCAGCAAGGCACCGATGAAGCGCCCGCTGCGCATCAAGCCGAGGTCGACCATCGGACGCTCCTGGCTACGCTCGATCATCACGAACAAACCAAGCAGAAACACAGCGATCAGCAGACGCCCCAAAGTGGGGGCGCTATCCCAACCGACCCGATTGGCATCGATCAGAGCCCAGATCAGGTAACCCAGGCCACCGGCGAAAGTCAGGCTGCCCAGTGGATCGAACCGCGCTGCCGAACCGTCGCGGGACTCCTCGATACTGCGTACGACCATGAACGCCAGCACGATCACCAGCGGCAGGTTGATATAGAAGATCCAGCGCCAGCCCAAGGTACTGGCGATCAGCCCACCGAGCAGCGGCGCGAAGGTGATGGTCGCACCCATGCAGGCGCCCCAGAAGGCCCAGGCCCGCATGCGTTCCTGCGGCGCATGGAAGCGGTGGCCGATGGCGGCCAGCGCGGCAGTCAGCAACAACGCGGCACCGATGCCTTTGGCTGCGCGGGCCAGCTCAAGGAACAACAGGCTCGGCGCGGCGCCGCACGCCAGCGAGGCAGCGCCGAACAGCGCCAGGCCGAGCAGCAGCATGCGCCGCCTGCCGAAGCGGTCGGCCAGGCTGCCAGCGGGTAGCAGGCAGGCAGCGAACGCCAGCAAGTACGCACTGACCACCCATTCGATGTCGCTGAACGATCCGGACAGATCGCGGGCAATGCTGGGCAGGCTGACCGCGACGATGTTGGTGTCGAGGATGATCACGGCGCACACCGCCGAGGCGGTGAACAGGGTGAAGCGTGGTGAGGCGGCTGCAGGCATGGCAAGGCTCCGTTACAGAGAGCAGGCAGGTCGTCGCCGCTTTACCGCCACGACGCCAGCCTTGTAGTGTTGCCTCAACCATAACGCCGCCGGGCGCCTGGCTTGTTAGCCAGCACGTCCCGCGTCATTAGCGCCTGGCTAACGAGGCCCCATGGAGATACGTCACTTCCGCTACTTCCTTGCCGTGGCCCGCCACGGCCACTTCACCCGTGCAGCCGAGCAACTGGGCATCGCTCCACCGACTCTGAGCCGGCAGATCCAGGACATGGAGCGTGAGCTGGGCGTGCGGCTGTTCGAACGCAGCCAGCGCGAGGTAAGCCTCACCGCCGCCGGCCAGGCCTTGCTCACCGAGGCCGAACAGGCGGTGCAGCAGTTCGACGCCGCACAGTTGGGTGCGCAGCGTGCCGGTCGCGGCGACAGTGGGCGGATCGAACTCGGCTACGTTGCCTCGGCGGCTTACTCCGGCACCCTGCAGCAACAGGTCAGTCGGTTTGTCCAGGCCTATCCCAGCGTACAACTGAACATTCGCGAAGTGCCCATGCTCGAGCTCCCCTCTCTTGTCGACGAGGGCCAACTCGACCTCGCCTACTTGCGCTCGCCGATGGAGCTGCCGCAGACCCTGAATGCCATCGCCCTGCATCAGGAAGGTTTCGTCCTGGCACTGCCGGCCAACTCGCGCCTCAACGAACTGAAGACCATCCCGGCCTCACGCCTGGCCGACGAAACCTTCATCTTGCCCGAGCAGATCTCCGGCACACTGGCAATCGCCAGCCAGGGCAGTTTCACCCCGCGCCTGGGGCCGCAACCGGGCAGCCTGGTGGCGGTGCTCACCCTGGTGTCACTGGGCCAGGGCGTGGCCGTGGTACCGGCGTCGGTGGTCCAGCGCATCAGCCTGCCGCAGGTCAACTACCGGCCCATCGCCGACGCCCAGGCAAGTTCATGGCTGAGCCTGGTGCATCGCCGCTTCGAAAAGTCGCCTGCAGTGCTGCGCTATATAGAAGGAGTGCGCCAAGGTGCCGAATGATCACCTACGTACCTGTTGCCGGGCGCTAATGTTGTTCGCCTGCCTGGCCTTGCCCGCGTGGGCCGGCGACGCCATGCAGACCATGAAGCTGGGCAAGGCAGAGCCCTACCCTTTCTTCACCTATGCCAATGCCCGGCTCGACATGCTCCCGCCGGTCAAACGCGCGGTGATCGTGTTGCATGGCATACACCGTGATGCCGACCACTATTACCGCAGCGGCCTGATCCTGCTCGGCAATGCGGGACTCACCCGGGACGACACGCTGCTGCTGGCCCCCCGCTTCTTCACCGAAGACGATCCCCAGGCAACGCCCACTCCGCCCTTATGGGTGAAAAGCCAATGGCTGCAGGGCCACGAGTCCGGGGCCGGACACACCGGTGTCTCAGCATTTGCCGTGCTCGACGACCTTCTCGCCTACCTTGCCGATCGTCATCGATTTCCACACCTTCAAGACATCACCTTGATCGGCCATTCCGCCGGCGGCCAACTGTTGCAGCGCTACACGCTGCTCGGCACGGGCGACCAGGCGCTGCGCACCCTTGGCATCCATGTGCGCTACATCGTCGCCAGCCCCTCCACCTACCTGTACCTGGATGCCAACCGCCCGCTTGGCGAAGGCTTCGCCCCTTTACCTGCCGCGCAGTGCGCCGACTACGACCGTTACCGCTATGGCCTGCCGGGCGCACCAGGCTACTTCGCCACACAACATCTGGATGCCCGCCAGGTGCTCGACCGCTACGCCGCACGCGACGTGACCTACTTGGTCGGTGAACTCGACCACCACCGGCACAGCCGGGTCATGGATCGCAGCTGTGCGGCCCAGGCCCAGGGCCGTGACCGGGTCGAGCGGCAACTCAACTACCTGCGCTACGAGGCTTTTCTGGCCCAGCGCTGGTCGATTGCGCTCGCACATTGTCAATACGTACTGCAGGGTATCGGCCATGACCCCGCCCGCCTGCTGACCGATCCAGGCGTTGCCCAGCTGCTGTTTCCCGGCCACTGACATTCCACCACGCCGCGCAGTACACTCGGGCCCTCCCCCTTTCGGAGACGTCCAAGGTGCATCACGCAGGAAGCGATGAACATCCACCGGCACGTGCCCGATCTGGCGCGGTCATCTGGCTCACCGGCCTCTCGGGCGCGGGCAAGTCGACACTGGCCCAGGCCCTGGCCCGACAGCTCGATGAGCTGGGACATGGCTGCTACGTGCTCGATGGTGATGTATTACGCACAGGGCTGAATGCCGACTTGGGTTTCTCGCCCGAGGATCGCCACGAAAACATCCGCCGCACAGCCGAGGTGGCGGCGCTGTTCGCCGATGCCGGGCTGATCTGCATCGCCGCGTTGATCTCGCCCTATCGCGCCGGACGCGCCGCCGCACGCCAGGCCTGCAAGGCGGGCTTCCACGAAGTACACATCAAGGCTGACCTGGCCACCTGCGAGGCCCGCGACCCCAAGGGCCTGTACCGCCGTGCCCGAGCCGGAGAGCTGCCGGCCTTCACCGGGATCGATGCGCCCTACGAAGTGCCGGAGCGCCCGGAGCTGGTGGTGGAGACTGCGCAAGTGCCGTTGCCGATGGCCACGGCGCAACTGCTGGAGTACGTACTGCAGCGAGTGCTGCACCAACCACAGTAGGCGCGGGCTGGCCCTACGCCTACTGGTTGCGCTCAACTGCCCGGGGCTATATCGCCACGCTGCCAGCGCGCCTCGTTGTTGCCCAGGGCCTGGGCAATGTCGGCGAGTTCGCCGGACGGCAGGGTCTGCGGCAGCGGGTCGAGCCCGGCGCTGGCGAACACCTGGCCATAGCTGTTGCGCAGCTCGGCATAGGCCAGGTCGCGGCGCAGGTCGGCCTGCAGCGCATTCAGTTCCCCCTGGATCAGCTCCAGCTCGCCAATGCCCTGCGCCTGGTGGCGATTGCGCAGTTGCTCGACGATCTGCTGGTCGAGGGCGACCAATTGTTGGCTGGTGGCGAACTGGCGACGAGCTTCGTTGTAGTTGGCGTTGGCCACGTAGAGCTGGGCCAGGATAGCCATCGACATCGCCTGGCGGCGCGCCTCGACCACCTGCTCGCCGGCCTTGGCCACATCGATCGACGCCGGCCCCGACAGCACGTTGAACAGGTTCCAGGTGACCTTGACGCCATAGTCGGCCCAGTGCTGGTTGGTCAGGAAGCTGTTGCTGTCGTAGTGCCCGCCCGCCGAGAATTCCAGCCCCGGCAGCATGCGCAGCATCGACTTGCGCACCTCGGCGGCGCTGATGCGGGCCTGATAGTCCTGCTCGCGCAATTCGGGGCGCGTGGCCAGGGCCTGCTGCTCCAGCGCTTCGAGGCCTACCTTGAGCTCCGGCACGCTGTAGTCGTCGGTGGCGGCGAGGGTCAGCTCGCTACCCGGCGGCAGGTTGATCAGCGCCCCCAGTTCGGTCTTGGCCAGCGACAGCGCGCGGCGCTGCTCTTCCAGCTGGCGGGTGGCCTCGATCAACGAGCGCTGGTAGTTGAGCGCCTGGATCGGGTCGCCGATGCGCTGGTCACCCATGCGCTGGCTGTTGTCCCGGGCCTGCTCGACCCGCACCATCAGCGCGTCGATCTGCTTGAGCAGGCGCTCGGCGGCGACCGCTCGCCAGTAGGCCGAGCGCACGTCCTGGATGATGGTCTGCACCACCTTGCGCCGGCGTTCCTGGACGATCAGGCGCTGATCGCCCTGTTGCTTGGCGCTGACATAGCTGACACCGAAGTCGAGCACGTTCCACACCATGGTCAGGTCGGCCACGTCGCGGTCGCGGTCCTGGGAGGTCGATGGCTCCAGGGACTGGGTATTGGTCAGCACGCTCTGGCTGCTCGAAGCACTGACATTGCTGCGCCCGGCGTAACCGGCCGACAGGGCCATGCGCGGCAGCATGTCGAAGGTGGCCAGGTCGACCTGGCGCTGGGCCAGGGCCTCTTCCATGATCTTGAGGCGTGCCTCCAGGTTGTACTTGACCGCACGGGCCATGGCCTGGTGCAGGGTCAGCGGCCCGTGCAAGGCCTCCTGGCCCTTGAACATGCTGGCAAGGTCGGCCCGCGCCCGCTGCTCGCTGACGCTGCGGTCGATGGGTTGGGTCTTGACCGCGCACCCCGTCACCGCCAGTGCCAGTACGCTTACCGCAAAAATCCTCGATGCTCTGCTCATCCCTGTCCGCCCCCTTGGTACGGCACTGCTTTTCTTCTAATTGATTGCTCGCGTGCGCTGGCTCAGGCCTGCGGCACAGGTACCTCGACCTGCCCCAACGCCTGCGCCAGTTGTCTGGCCTGGTGTTGCTCCCCCTCCCGGAAGGCCTGCAGCTGCTGCCCGAGGGTCGGCGCCCCGGTCAGCCCCTTGCCCGCCCCTGTCTCTGCCCCCTGGCGGAATGGTTTGCCTCCGCTCAGTTCATACTGGCCACCGTCGTCCGGCAGCGTCTTGTCGAAGATGTTGGCCAGGCTGCTGGCCCCGAACACATTGGCGTCACCGCCACCAAAGCCGAGGAAACCGGCTCCCGAACCATTGCCGATAGCGCTGTCGGCGTGCTGGCCGGCGAACACCTGCGCCAGGTAGCTCGGCGCCAGCGCACCGTTCTGGATGAACAGATTGCCCAAGGTCGGCAGCCCGCCGCCCGCTGTCGGCACCTCGAACAGCGGCTGCGGCAGCAGCGGCGACTGGAACGGTGCCGTTACCGGCAACGGTGCGACCACCACCGGTGTGCCTGGGCTGGCCTGGCCTGGACGCGCCGGTGGGTAGGCACGGAACTCCGGGTCACCATCGGTCGACTGCAATGTCACGCTTTGCCCGGCGAAGCCACCGACCATGGCGTTGCCGGCGCCATCGCGGATGCCCGTGCCACTGGCCTTGAGCCCAAGGGCCAGGCCACCACTGCCTGCCACCCCTGCAACATTGACCTGCCAGGTATGGCCGTCGAGGCGTACCAGCGACTGCAGCGTGCCACTGGCGTTGCCACTGGCCAGCAGTTCGAAGTCGCCCAGGTCCACACCGCTGACGTCCTCGCTGAAGGTCACGGTGAAGCTCTGGCTGCCCGGCGTCGGCGACGGATTCGCCACGATCGAGACCACGCCGGGTGGCGTGCTGTCGACAATGACCCCGTGGCTGTCGCCAATATTGTTCAGCCCCGGTGTCAGTTGATTGCCGGCCGCATCGTGCAGGCTCGCGCCATTGGCCGACAGGCCCAGCACCTGGATACCGTCGGCGTCGTTGTCGCCGGCCTGGATCTGGTACTGGAACACCAGCGTCGGCGTGCCTGAACCGGCCACGAAGTCGGCGTACACGGTGCGCCCGCCGACATCCAGGGCCAGGCGCGGCACGCCATCGACCAGCACGGCTTCGTTGGTGTTGACCACGAAGGTGAGCACATCGCCGGTGTTGTAAGGCACGCCCACCGGCACGCTGACGCTGCCCACCGTGGGCGCGTCGCGGTCGATGCTGTACACGGCGCCGGTCAGGCCGCCGACCAGGGCATTGCCGGCCACGTCGGTGATGCCCGTGGCGCTGGCCTTCAGGTTCAGCCCAAGGGTGCCGGTGCCGCTGACGCCGCCGACGGTCACCACGTAAACGCCACCGCCCAGCGCTTGCAGGCCGGTCAATGTGCCGCTGGCCGAGCCAGTGGTGGCCAGGCTGAAATCGCTCAGGTCGACACCGTTGACCCGCTCGCTGAAAGTCACCGTGAAGCGCACGCTCTGGGCGTTGTTCGGCGACGGGTCGAGGGTGACGATACCCACCGCTGTCGGCGCCTGGGTGTCGACCAGCACCTGATGGGTGTCGGCCACGCCGTTGAGGGTCAGGTCCATGGCGTTACCGGCGGCATCGGTCAGGGTCGCGCCGTTGGCACTGAGCGCGGTGACGGTGATGCCGTCGCTGTCGTTGTCGCCAGGCTGGACGGTGTACTGGAACACCAAGGTGGTGGTGCCCGCCCCGGCCACCAGGTCAGCGAACACCGTGTGCCCGCCAATGTCCAGGGCCAGGCGCGGCGAGCCGGCCACCTGCACCGCTTCGCTGGCATTGACCACGAACACCAGGGTGTCACCGGCATTGTAGGAGACACCCACCGGGCCACCGACACTGGTCACGCTGGGCACTCGGCTGTCGATGGCATAGTTGTTGGAGTCGGTGCTGCCCACCCCGGCGTTGCCGGAGGCCGCGCCGACCACGCCGGTGTTGTCCAGGGTGATCAGGTTGCTGGCGTCCTCGACATTGGCGGTGGGTGTGAGGGTCGCGGTCCAGGTGATGCCGCCATCGCTGCTGCTCAGTCCGCTCAGGGTGCCGTTGGCCACGCTCAGATCGGCAAGGGTGAAACCGCTCACCGCTTCGCTGAAGGTGATGGTCACCAGGCTCGACTGGCCGGCGCGCAGGGCGGTGTCGGTGACCACGACGGTCGCCGTGGGGACCACGGTGTCGACCGTGTAGTTGGCCGACGAGGTGCTGCCGACACCGGCGTTGCCGGCCAGGTCGGTGTAGCCGCTGTTGTTCAGGACGATCAGGTTGGCGCCCGAGCGCACCCCGCTGGTCGGGGTGAAGGTGGCGGTCCAGGTGATGCCGCCGTCGCTGCTGCTTACAGCGCTTAGCGTGCCATTGGCCACGGTCAGGTCGGCGTTGCTGAACCCGCTCACCGCTTCGCTGAAGGTGATGGTTACCAACGACGTTTCGCCGGCGCGCAGGTCGCTGTCGGCCATCACCAGGGTGGCAGTCGGGCGCTGGCTGTCGACGGTGTAGTTGTTCGAATCGGTGCTGCCGGTGCCAGCATTGCCCGCGATATCCGTCACGCCGCTGTTGTCCAGGCTGATGACGTTGCTTGTGTCGGTGATGCCAGCGGTCGGGGTCAGGGTCGCGGTCCAGGTAATGCCACCGTCGCTGCTGCTCAGCCCGCTCAGGGTGCCGTTGGCTGCGGTCAGGTCGGCGCTGGTGAAGCCGCTCACCGCCTCGCTGAAGGTGATGGTCACCAGCGACGTCTCACCGATGGCCAGGCTGCTGTCGGCCACCACGATGGTCGCGGTCGGGCGCTGCGTGTCGATGGCGTAGTTGTTCGAGTCGGTGCTGCCGACCCCGGCATTGCCACTGCTCGCGCCCACCACGCCGCTGTTGTCGAGGGTGATCAGGTTGCTGCTGTCAGTGATGTTGCTGGTGGGGGTAAAGGTCGCGGTCCAGGTGATGCCGCCATCGCTGCTGGAGACAGCGCTCAAGGTGCCATTGGCCAAGGTCAGGTCGGCATTGCTGAAGCCAGTCACCGCCTCGCTGAAGGTGATGGTCACCAGCGACGTTTCGCCGACCCGCAAGGCATTGTCGGCGACCACGATGGTGGCCGTGGGGACCACGGTGTCGACCGTGTAGTTGGCCGACGAGGTGCTGCCGACACCGGCGTTGCCGGCCAGGTCGGTGATACCGGTGTTGTTCAGGATGATCAGGTTGCTGAGGTCGCGCACCCCGGCGTTCGGGGTCAAGGTCGCGGTCCAGGTGATGCCGCCATCGCTGCTGCTCACGGCACCCAGGGTGCCGTTGGCCACCGTCAGGTCGGCGTTGCTGAAGCCGGTCACCGCCTCGCTGAAGGTGAAGGTCACCGTGGTGGTTTCGCCAGCGGTCAGGGTGGGATCGGCGATCACGATGGTGGCGGTCGGGCGCTGGCTGTCGATGGCGTAGTTGTTCGAGTCGGTGCTGCCAGTGCCGGCGTTGCCGGCCAGGTCGGTCACACCGCTGTTGTCGAGGGTGATCAGGTTGCTGGTGTCGGTGATGCCGGCGGCCGGGGTCAGGGTCGCGGTCCAGGTGATGCCACCGTCGCTGCTGCTCAGCCCGCTCAGGGTGCCGTTGGCCAGGGTCAGGTCGGCGGTACTGAAACCAGTCACCGCCTCGCTGAAGGTGATGGTCACCAGCGACGTCTGGCCGATGGCCAGGTTGCTGTCGGCCACCACGATGGTCGCGGTCGGGCGCACGGTGTCGATGGCGTAGTTGTTCGAGTCGGTGGTGCCGGAGCCGGCGTTACCGCTGCTCGTCCCGACCACACCACTGTTGTCCAGGGTGATCAGGTTGGTTGCATCCTGGATATTGCTCGTTGGCGTGAAAGTGGCGGTCCAGGTGATACCGCCGTCGGCGCTGGATACCGCGCTCAGGGTGCCGTTGGCCACCGTCAGGTCGGCATTGGTGAAACCGCTCACCGCCTCGCTGAACGTGATGGTCACCAGCGAGGTTTCGCCGATACGCAGCGCCGCATCGCTTACCACCACGGTAGCCGTGGGTTGCAAGGTGCTGACGCCGTAGTTGTTGGAGTTGGTGGTACCGCTGCCCGCGTTGCCGGCCAGGTCGGCCACCCCACTGTTGCTCAGGGCGATCACGTTGGTGGCGTCCTGCACGTTCACCGAAGGAGTGAAGGTCGCCGTCCAGGTGATGCCGCCGTCACTGCTGGAAAGCCCGCTCAAGTTGCCATTCGGCGCCGTCAGATCGGCCAGGGTGAAGCCAGTGACCGCCTCGCTGAAGGTAATGGTCACCGTGGTGGTCTCGCCGACGGTGAGATTGTTGTCGGCGACCACGATGGTCGCGGTCGGGCGTTGGGTGTCGATGCTGTAGTTGTTCGAGTCGGTGCTACCGCTACCGGCGTTGCCGGCCAGGTCGGTCACGCCGCTGTTGTCCAGGGTGATCAGGTTGCTGGTGTCGGTGATGTTGCTGGTCGGGGTGAAGGTCGCGGTCCAGGTGATCCCGCCGTCGCTGCTGGACACCGCGCTCAAGGTGCCGTTGGCCACCGTCACATCGGCATTGCTGAAGCCGCTCACCGCCTCGCTGAAGGTGAACGTCACCAGCGACGTCTGGCCGATGGCCAGGGTGGGGTTGGCCACCACGATGGTCGCGGTCGGGCGCACGGTGTCGATGGCGTAGTTGTTCGAGTTGGTGGTGCCGCTGCCGGCGTTGCCAGCGGCATCGACCACCCCGGTGTTGTCCAGGGTGATGATATTGGTCGCATCGGTTATGGCGCTGGTCGGGGTGAAGGTCGCGGTCCAGGTGAGGCCACCGTCGCTGCTGGACACGGCGCTCAAGGTGCCGTTGGCCACCGTCAGGTCGGCATTGCTGAAACCGGTCACGGCCTCGCTGAAGGTGATGGTCACCTGGGACGTTTCACCGATGCTCAGGCTGCTGTCGGCCACCACGATGGTCGCGGTCGGGCGCTGGGTGTCGATGGCGTAGTTGTTCGAGTTGGTGGTGCCGCTGCCGGCGTTGCCAGCGGCATCGCTCACCCCGGTGTTGTCCAGGGTGATGAGGTTGGTCGCGTCGCTGATGGCGCTGGTCGGGGTGAACGTCGCGGTCCAGGTGATCCCGCCATCGCTACTGGACACCGCGCTCAGGGTGCCGTTGGCCACCGTCAGGTCGGCATTGGTGAAGCCGGTCACGGCCTCGCTGAACGTGATGGTCACCAGCGACGTTTCGCCGATGGCCAGGTTGCTGTCGCTGACCACCAAGGTCGCCGTCGGGCGCTGTGTGTCGATGCTGTAGTTGGCCGAACTGGTGGTGCCTGCGCCAGCGTTACCGGCCAGGTCGGTGACACCGGCGTTGTTCAGAGTGATCAGGTTGCTGGCGCTGGTGATGCTGTTGGTCGGGGTGAAGGTGGCGGTCCAAGTTTTGCCGCCATCGCTGCTGGACACCGCGCTCAGGGTGCCGTTGGCCACGGTCAGATCGGCGTTGGTGAAGCCGCTCACCACCTCGCTGAAGGTGATGGTCACAGTCGCGGTCTCGCCCACTTTCAGGGCCGAGTCGCTGAGGGTAATGGTGGCGGTTGGCGGAACCGTCTCGTGGATGGCCACCGTGACCGACGCTGCACTGGAGGTGGCGCCGTCGCCATCGTTGACGGTGACGGTTAGGGTGCGGGTGGCCTGGCCGATGCTGTTGGCGGCATTGCTGTTGTCGTAGGTGAGGTTGCGCACCACCGCCTGGACCGCTGCAGCCGTGGCGTTGCCGTTGAACGTCAGCACCAGGTTGGCGCCGCCCGTGCCACCGGCGTAGGTGCCGATGGCCACTCCGCCGTAGCTCACCGTGTTGCCGCTGACGCCGATCTGCCCGGCGCCGGTGCCTTGGTTGCGGATGCCCAGCAGATCTTCGCCGGCCACACCGTTGCCGCTGACCGCCACGGTCAGGTTACCGCCGGCAAAGTCCGCCGAGTCACTATCGGTGACCGTGGCGTTGCTGCCGCTGTCGAGCAGCACGGCGCCACTGCCCTGGGTGAAGGTCTGGCTATCGCCGTTGAGGTTGGCGATCACCGGCGCGGCATTGGGCGGCTGGACCACCACCGAGGCGGTGCGGGTGGTGCTGCCCATGTCGTCGTTGACGCTGACGGTGACGTTGCGCGTGCCGCTGGTATAGGCCCCGGTGCTGTTGCCGTAGGCCACCACGGCGAGGATCGAGCGGTACTGGGCCAGGGTGGCCACGCCGCTGAGCGACAACACCGTGGTGCCGGAGCCGCTGATGGTGATGCCGTAGCTGGCCGCCGTGGCGATCTGCCCGGCGCTGAGCGACAGGGTTTCGTTGCCGCCGTCGAGCACGCCGCCCAAGGTGAGGGTGGCGCCGCTGACCTGGGTATCGCCGTCGGTCTGGGTAAGGCTGATGTTCGGCACGATGGCCACCGGGCTGCCGGTGAAGTTGACCGTGCTGTCATTGCCGCCGCTACCGGTATCCAGGTCGACCACCGGTGGCGCCGAGTACAGCACCTCGTAGGCGCCGATATCCACGCCACCACCACGGGGCCGGTCGAAGCCGCGCAGGTCGGTGGCCGGCGCGCCGGTGAGGGTACCCTGGTCGATGGCGTTGCTGGCGGTGCTGGCCAGGCGATAGTCGCCAGCGGCGGTATTGACGAAGTTGACCGAGGCGCCGATCAGGTTGGTGGTGCTGGTGTAGCCACCGCCGACGCCGCCGTTGGTGGCGGCATCGAGCTGGGTGCCGTTGACGGTGTTGCCGGTGAAGATGCTGTTCTGCACCGTCACCGTGCCGGCCTGGCCACTGACCCAGCCCAGGCCGCCCGAGGTGATGCTGCCGCTGCTGGTGTTGAGGAACACGTTGTTGGCCACGGTGCTGTTGGTGATGCGCACCGTGCCGCCGCTGTTGCCCAGCACGATGATAGAGCCGGCCGCCACCGTGCCGGTGGCGCCGTAGGTGCCGGTGTTGTTGTAGATGGCGACGTTTTCCAACACATGGTTGTTGGCGCCGCCCAGGCGCACCAGGGTCGACATGCCGGTGCTGCCGAGGATACTGGCGTTGTTGTCGTGGATCGTGCTGTTGCGCACCACCACGGTGGACCCCGCCGTGGTAGCCGAGTTGATCACCGTGCCGTAGTTCTCCTGGAAGTTGGAGTCTTCGACCGTGATGGAACCGCCAAAGGCGCGGATGGTGCCACCGGCGATGTTGCTGGAGAAATAGCGGAAATCCAGGTTGCGCACGGTCAACACGCCACCGCTATTGCTCTGCAGGCCCGACGCGTCTGCGCTATCGCGGATGCCGTTGTCGTTGGCATCGCCGCTGAAGATGATGTCGCCCTTGCCGTCACCGTCGACATCGCCATTGATGGTGATGTTGCTGGTCACGAGCAGCGCCGAAGACGTCGTCCAGCGGATGGTCTCGCCTTTGAGGTTCTGGTGGAACACGATGATGTCGGCGCCGCTGCCTGCGGCGGAGCCATCCACCGAGGTGTCGGTGTTCGCGGCCTGGATGGCTTCGGCCAGGGTCACGCCATCACCGGCTGCGATGAGTGAAGCGTTCTTGCTGGTGACGGTGATGGTCGCCAGCGAGGTACTGAACGCCGACAGGTCGCCACGCTGCACGCCCACGCCACTGGCCACCACCCCGGAGACGGTCTCCAGCGCCCAGTCCTCGCCGGCGCGGTTGCCGGTCGAGTCGGAGGATGCCCCGACGTCGGCGCCGCTGAGCCGGGCCACTTCGTTGACGAACAGCTGGCCGTCGCTGCCGGCGCCGGTGTTGCAGGCGAAGAAACGGATGTCGCCGCCCGGCGCCAGGCTCGCGCCGATGCGCGCGAGGTCCGCGCCATGGCTGGCCAGCTGGTTGGCCCAGATGGCGTTGCCGGCCAGGTAGACATAGCCCTGGTCGCCGTGGCTGATGATGTCGACCGAAGTGATGTCGCTGCGGCCGTTGAGATAATCGGCGATCTGCTTGAAACCGTCCTTGCCGTTCTCCAGCACCACCACCTCGACCCCGGCGGGCAAGCCGGCGATGAGTTTCTGGTAGTCGCTGACGGCCGAGTCGATGAACACCACTTCGTGGTTGCCCGAGGCCGCCGTGACCGGCGCGGTGGCCGGTGCCGCCTCGTGGACCGGCTCGTGGCTGGCGCTGTCGCGGGTGCTGGCCGCGTCGCTGGCGGTGCTGGTGTTCTTGCCTCCGGTGGCGGCTGCGGCGGCTTCGACCGCCTGAGCCCCCTGATCGGCGACCACGCCCACCGAGGCGTCGAACATCATGCGCGGTTCCAGGGCCTGGATGAGACTGGGCCGGCTCGCGGAAACGTTGGGTGTGTGGGTGTCTTTACCGCGTTTCCAGAATGCCATGATGCCCTCGCTCAGCCCTGCGGCTGCTTATGCCTGCCGTCCTTGCAGATGAGGACGGCCTGTCCTTGTCTGGTAATCCTGAACGGACGACGGGGCGCCGATGCGCGCCCCGCTGCCCTGCCTGCCTATATCCCGGCCTCAGTTACGGGATGGGAAGATCCCTTCGATCGCGATGATGAAGTTGATGCCCAGGTAAGGGCTCTGGTTCGAGAACGGCTGGTTGCCTGGCACAGTCGCGCCCGTCGTAGCAGGGATGGTGAGGTTGAACGGCTTGAGCGTGGTATTGCTGGCGGTGGAGGCGTAGATGTCGATCGACACACCTGATCCGGACGAGTCCTTCGGTTTGGCCAGCACGCCGGTGGTCGAGGGGGCCGGCAGGTCGGCGTCACCTTCCGCGGCAGGGATGGCGACCGATACGGTCTGGGCAGGAATGTTCACAGCCTGCGACGCCATGTTCAGCGAAGTCAGCGTGGTTGTCGGCGTGCCGGCTGCCTCGCCCAGCACGACACTCGGCAAGCCTGGCCCCTGCCCCTGCTGGACAGGTGCGCGGCCCCGCAGGTCAGGCAAGGCGAACGTAGTCTGGCCATTGCCACCGTAGGTCGTACCCAGAATCGAGAACAACGCGGAGTTCTGGGCGATGCTTAGCAGCTGCCCTTGGCAAAACATCCAACCACGTGGGGCGAAATTTCCCGCGAACAATAAGATCTGACCGATGTATGGCTCACTCATTTACTGCACTCCTTTGACAACGCGGCAAGGACGGGCCTCAAGGCCCGCAGGTAATCACGTTCGTGACAGGCACGCTCAGAGCTGCCGATCGGCGTGGAAAATCGTCTGGAGCTCCGGCCCCCTTGGGTATCGGGGCTCACCGGTTTCATCAATCGCGGCAATGGACGCTGGCCGGCTCATCTTCAGCGAGAGGCCGTTCTCACCGACCACCTGGAACCCACTGCGCTGATAGAGCCGCAAGGCCGGGTTGTGGGAGGTGACATGCAGGCCGGCGCTTAGCCCCCGTTCATCGGCACGTGCCAGCCACTGGCCGAGCAGCCGGCTGCCGATGCCACGCCCGTACCAGGCGGGCAGCAGGGCTATGTCGATGAATTGCACGTGGCTGTCCGCCCAGTGCAGGTAGGCGCGGCCAATGGGCTCGCCCGCCACTTCGATGACGAGGAAGTCGGCGCCGACGAACTGGGCTTGGTAGTGATCGTGCTGGGCCTGGAACTGTTGGTCGAGAAAGGCATCGATGGCGGCCTGCGGCCACGGCAGCAGGGCCATTTCGGCGGCACGGGTGGTGCCATAGAGTGTGCGCAGGAACGCCCGGTCGGCGTCCACGATGGGACGAAGGTTCACCTCGGGGATGGACATCGGGTATGGCTTCCCTGCGTAAGGTTACCCCATGGTGAGGGGCGCACATCCAAGTGAATTGTCCTACACAATCTGCAGCAGCGTAGCCGAAGAACAAGGCAAATAGCCACTACCTCGGCAGGGTCTTTCCAACTTTTTTCTCAAACACCCGTTCGAGGTAGTTTGACGCCATTTCCTAGACGTTTCGCAACCGTATGGATTCCAATGCGTTGTAGGGCTGCTGGGCCCAACGGGCGACCGCTTCGCGAATTTCGTCGCTGGCCTCCTCGCGCTTGCGCAGGCTGTCGGCACTGAAATTCATGGCCGGTTGCTTGGCATCGAAAGCCGCGACAGCGCGCAGGTCCGCCACTTCACCTGGCTGGATGCCGAACAGCGGCCCGAGGCGTCCCCAGACGGCATCGGGCAATTCGCTGTAGTTCACCGCGTTGGCACCGTAGCGTTCGCACAACGCTAGGCCAGCCGTGAGGATTTCGCCAATCATCCGGCAGGTGTATTCCAGCGGGCCCATGGTCCGGGAGCCAGGCAGCAGGCTGTCGAGGCCCGAGGCGCCGAGCAATCCCGGCACCCGGTGCATGCCCGCCTGGCGCAGTTGCGAAACGACGATTTCCAGCGGGTCGCGGTAGAGGAACACCCGGTGTACGTCGGGATACAGCGCCATCAGCAGCGGTGCGTCGAAAATGTTCCAGGCATCGAGCTTGATCAGCAGCTGGTGCTCGTCGCCCTTACGACGCTGACCGTAGGCCGAACACAGCGCCCGCAACGCATCGGCCTGCCAAGCAGCGGCGGACGGGTCCTGGCGTGCGGCACGCAACAGGTTGTCCAGCGGCGGCGGCTCGGAAAGCACGATATTGCGGGCCTGGCTGGCGAGCAATTGGGCGATCAGCGTCGAGCCACAGCGCGAAGCGTGGAACACCAAGGCCGAGGGCGCCATACCCGGGCTACGGGCGTGCCAATCGAGCAACGCCTGGACATCGGTGTCGCGGCGCATGGCCTGGTTGAACGGCAGGCGTAGCGCCTGGTCGACGTCATCGCGGAAAAACGGGCGGGTCAGGCGCCGTTCGCCGAACCAGCACCAGTCCACCCGCCACCCGGCCTCACCCTGCCAGAGGCGAATGGGCAGCCAACCGTGAAAGTCCATCGCGGTGTTCACACTCGCCATTGATCGCTCCATGCCTGCTTGCCCCGGCGCATGGCGCCGGTCACTTCTGCTTCGGTGAACGCCAACCCGTGCTCCGCTGCCAAACGCACGGCCTCGGCCACGAAGTCATGCGCCTGCTCCTGCACCTGCAAGCGCTCGGCCAACGCTGGTATCTGGGCCACCAACAGACGGAACTGTGCGAAAGCCTGCATTGCCCTGCCAGGCTGCAATACCGGCGTCTGCGCCAGACCATTCTCGATCAAGGTCAGCAGCCACGGATCGGCCGCGCAATCGAGCACCAGGTGGATGCGTTCACCGGGCCCGGGGTTGTTGACCCGATGGGGACGCGACAGGTCGATGAACCAGCACTCGCCCGGACGCATCGGCACCTGCAGGCCCTCCACCAGGAATTCCACGCTGGGTGGGCTCAGCAGCGGTATGTGCAGGCGCAGGCAGCCGCCAGGGCGGCCCAGGTCGGGGTCGCAATGTTCATGGATGCGCGCGCGCTCGCCAAGGCGCAACAGGCGAGCGGCGCGCAGTGAAGGCAGAAACGGCGCCAGCACCGCCTGCCAGGCTGGTTCCTCCTGCCACCAGGGCAGTTGCCTCGGTTCGCCCTGGCCTGGGGCCAGCAACAAGGGCGCGTCCTCGGCGGCGACCAGCGCCACCCCGCTCCAGTCACCCTCGTGATAACCGCTGTTGAAATGCGCCTGCCAGGCCTCGGCCCGGACCTGGGCCAAGGCCTGCAGCAATGCCGACAGGTCCGTGGCCAGGGCCAGTTGGGAACAACGCGGCAATGTGACCTCGGTCATTGAAGGCTCCTCGCAGTGAATGCTTCCTAGAAACCGCTCTCGCGCACGCCCAATGCCGCCAGCCGACGCCAGGCGGTGCCCAGCAACGACTCCCGCGCGCCCTCCAGTACCACCACCCCACGCAATGGCTGGGCCACATCGGGCACTTCGACCAGCGGCATCAGGCGCACCCCATACTGGGCCTGCACCGGCTCCGCGCGCTGCTGGCCATCGCGCCGCACGGCCACCGGCCCATGACGGTCGGAGGCCAACGCTTCCAGCTCCAGTACCGCCACCCCAGTGGCGTCTACCTGCTCCACCCGTACCGGCACTGCCGGCCGCGCCGGGTCATCGGCGATGAAGCGCCCTTCGCTGCCGACCGCCACCCGCCACAAGTCGGCCTCGGCCAGGTAACCGCGCAGGCGCACGCCCGGCTCGACGATCCGCCCCAGGGTCTGGGCCGGGTTGACCCACTGGCCGGGCACAAGCTCGGGCGGCAGGTCGCGCAATACCCCGCTGCGCGGCGCGCGCAGTTGCAGGCGTTCACGCTGGGCCGCCAAGCCACGGTATTCGGCCACGGCTTCGGCCAGCTGCTGTTCGAGCACGCCGACATCGCCTGCGGTCTCGCTGCGCCCGGCCTGGCGGCGCAACAGCAACTGCAGGATGTCGATCTCGCGACGCACGATGGACTGGCGCGACGCCAGGTCGGGCGACTCCAGCTCGAGCAGCAGAGTACCCTGGGCAACCCTTTGCCCCTCGCCCACCAGCAGGCTTTTCACCCGTGCCGCCACCGGCGCGTGCAAGGCACTGACACGCGATGCCTCGAGCATCGCCGGCACGTCCACCGCGCCGCGCCAGGGCAGCAACAGCACGGCGAGCAGCAACGCCAGCCCGCCGGCGACCCGCAAGGTCTTGCCCGGCGCTGCCTGGCCACGGCGCAGCCACCACTGCTGCAACTCCTTCCACACTGGCAAGCCGATGAACCACACCAGTTCCACCAACATCAGGAAGATGCCCAGCACCTTGAAGAACAGGTGATAGACCGCCAGGGCGATACCGAAGAACAGCACCGCGCGCCATAGCCAGGCGCCGTAGCCCCACACCAGCAGGCGGCGGCGCATGAAGGCTGGCCAGGCTTCGGGGGCGGGTTCGCCATAGCCGAACAACGCTTCGCGCAGGCGCCAGCGGCACAGGGCGAAGGCGCGCTGCTGCAGGTTCTCCACGCCCCACAGGTCGCTGACCAGGAAATAGCCGTCGAAGCGCATGAAAGGGTTGAGGTTGACCAGCAGCGTGGTGATCCAGGTGGCGCTGGCCAGCATGAACGCCGCCGTGCGCGCCGGGCCATCGGGCAGCAGCGACCAGGCCAGCAGCGCCAGCACCGCCAGCACCAGTTCGGCGAACACCCCACCAGCGTCGATCAGCAACCGCGAACGTCGGTCACGGACGCGCCAGGCATCGCTGACATCGGTGTAGAACATCGGCAGCAGCACCATGAACGCCAGGCCCATGCTCTGCACCCGACAGCCGGCACGCTTGGCCATGAAGGCATGGCCAAACTCGTGGCACAGCTTGGCGAACCCCAGCGCCACGCCGAAGGCAAGGATGCCCCCCAGGCTGAACAGGTGTGGGAAAGTGGCGACGAAGCGCGACCAGTCGCGGATCACCAAAAACACGCCCAACGTCAGCAAAAGCGGCAGGGCGATGCGCAGCAGCCAGCCAGCATGGCGCTCGAGCAGCGGCCAGGTACGGTTGAGGAAGGCGTCCGGGCGCCACAGCGGAATACGAAAGAACAGGTACTGGTGCAGCACGCGCGTCCACAGGCTCTGCCGGGTGGCGGCGGCCTTGGTCGCGTAGCTGTCGCGCTGACGGGCGTCCTCGGCGCTGATCAGGTCATGCTGGCCGAGGAACGACAGCAACTCTTCCAGCGCCTGCCCATCGACTGCCTGGCCGGGCTCGGCGTTGGCGGCGGCCAGCACCCGTTGCGGGTCGCCCAACCGCCAGTGCTGCAACAGCCGCACGGCGGCGGCGCCCAGCTTGAAATAACGCCCGCGCAGCGGGTCGGCGAGGGTCCATTGTGGCGCGCCGTCATGGCCGGGCGCCGCCGCCGACAGCTGCAGGTCGGCCCGCAGCGGCGGCAGGCTCATAGTCCAAGCCCCTGGCGCAACGCCGCCAACGGCCGGCGCAGCAGGTAATACACCAGCGGCGCACGCTCGCCGTACAGCTTGGCGGTGCCGCGCAGGCCGATGCGTGGCGGCGCGTCATCGAAGCCGGCATCGAGGCGGTAGGCCAACTGCCCGGCGGCGCTGGCCTGGGCTTCGTAGGCGGCGCGTTCCAGGCGCGCGGCGTGGCGGTGCAGCGGGTCGCTATCGAGGAACAGCGCCACTTCGGCACCAGGCTGCAAGGCGATGGCGTCGCCCACCGGCAGCTCCATGCGCAACTCGGCCATCTGCGGGTCGGCCACTTGCATCAGGCGCTCGCCGGTCTGCACCGGCCTGCCCATCCAACGCTCGGCATCGGCGAACACGGCGATCCCGGCACGTTCGGCGCGGATCTCGCTACGCCCCAGAAGCTGGCGGGCGTAATCGAGCTCAGCGCGCTTCTGCTCCACACGAGCGGCCAGCAGATCGAGCCGGGCGTTGGACTCTGCATCACTGAATGCACGCTGGGTACTGGCCTTGAGCTCGGCCTCGGCCACCCCCAGGGCGCGCGCGGCGACATCGGCCTGGGCCCTGAGGGTGGTGGCATCGAAGCGCACCAGCACATCACCCATGGCGACGGTCTGGTTGGGTTTGACCAGGAACTCGGCGATTACCCCGTCCAGCGGCGCGGCGACCACACGCCCCGCCCGCGGCACGACCTCGGCCGGCGCCAGCACCGATTGACGCACCGGCACCAGCAGCACCAGCAGCAACGCCCCCGCCATCGCCAGCAGGCGCCGCCTTGGCCAGCGCAGACGCCAGGGCCGGGCCGGGCGCAAGGCCAGCCAGGCATGGGCGTAGGTATCCGCCAGTTGATTCAGCAGGGCTTGCTCGGCAGGGTTGAACGCCTGATCCCGGGCCAGCCAAAGGCCGCCGAACATCTCACCTTGGCGATCAAGCAGTGGCAGCCAATAGGCGTGGGCAGCCGACAGCGACTGCCAGTCGGCCAGGGCCTGGGCATCCAGCCGAGTGGGGTCGACGCTGCCGGCCTGGCCTGCCACGCCTGCGCCCTGCAGTGTGTGGGCGGCGCGCTCGACGAATGCCACGAACGGCGCATGGGGCTCCACCACGCTGATGCCCGTCAGCGCCTGGACCTTGCCGGCGATCAGCAGGGCGGCATGGCGAAAGCCGAACAGCGCCTGGCCATCGTTGACCATGGCATAGGCCAGTTGCTCGCTGCTCGCGGCCTGCCGGGCCTGGCGCTGCAAACCGAGGAACAGCGCGAAGGCGTGCTCGGCCACGCCCGCTGCGACGGTCATGGCTGTTCCGGGAAGTGGGCGGTGCCGCTCATGCCGGCCAGCAGCCCCTGACTGTCGCGGGGCAGCTCGCCGATCAGTTGCAGCGTCTGGCTGCCCTCGTCGATCCGCGCGCCGACGCGCTTGACCTGGGCCTGCAGCGGTTTGCCGGTTTCATCGGGAACGAACTCGAACGGCTGGCCAGGCTTGAGCTGTCCCAGCCAACGCGAAGGCACCAGCAAGTGGATCTCCAGCGAGCGGTTGTCCACCACCTCGAGCAGCGGCGCGCCACTGGCCACGCTTTCATGGGGCTGGGCCCGGCGCTGCACCACCCGGCCATCGAACGGCGCGCTGACCACGCAGCGCCTGACCTGCACCTGGTACACCTGGGCCTCGGCCTGGGCCTGGGCCTGCTTGGCCTCGGCCAGCGACACTTCGAACTGGCCGACCGACTTCAGCGCGGCCAGTTGGCGGTTGTGGTTGAGTTCTTCGCGAGCAGCGCGAACGGCGGCCTGGGCGGCGTTGAGCTGGGCCTGGTAGGCGCTGCAATCGAAGCGCGCCAGGGTGCTGCCCTGCTTGAAGTCCTGGCCATCGGCATAGGGCATCTCGACGATGCGCCCGGCCAGCTCACTGGACAACACGGCCTGGTCGCGGGCACGCAGTACACCACGGGGATTCTGTCCGGCGCTGGACGCTGCGGGAGTATCGAGCAAGGGGTCGGCGGGCGGGTCGCCGGCCTGCGCCAGCGGCAGGTGCAACAGACCCAGGGTCAAAGCCAGACGGAAACCGCGAAGCATGTTGCGCACTCCCTTGCGAGCTGATGGCCGGAGTGTAAGACAAAAAATGATGGCACGGATATATCACGCCGATGAAGATCCAGGGCGCTCGACAGGCCATGGACGTCCTTCGATAAGCGACGCGCAAACATGCGCAAGCGGGCTGGCCCCGCGAGAGGCAAGCCCGCTTGCGCAGCATCAACTTACCCCGGCGAGCGCGCCGTCACGACACCCCGCCCATGCCCCCGGGTGGTGATGATGCCGAGGAACGAGATCACGATCGCCAGGCTCAAGGTGGCGGTGACCTCGGCGCGGTGTTCCTCGGTAAACATCATCACGGCCAGTGCGCCGCCGATGAACAGGATCACCGCCCAGGTCAGCCAGGGGAACAGCCACATGCGGAACTTGAGGTTGGCGTTCTCGCGCTCCAGCCGCCCACGCATGCGCAGTTGCGAAATGGCGATCACCAGATACACCAGCAGGGCAATGGCGCCGGAGCTGGCCAGCAGGAACTCGAACACGCCCTTGGGCGCGAAGTAGTTGAGGATGGCGATGGCCGCGCCGATCAGGGTACTGCCGAACACCGCCGCACGCGGCACGCCAACCCGTGAGGTGTTCTTCAACAGCGCCGGCGCATCGCCGCGCTTGGCCAGCGAGTACATCATCCGCGAGGCGATGTAGATAGACGAGTTCATGCAACTGGTCACCGCGATCAGCACCACGAAGTCGACCATCAGCGCGGCGTTGGGGATATTCATGATCTCCAGCGCGCGCTGGTACGAGCCCACCACCGCCAGCTGCGGGTCGTTCCACGGCACCACCGAGATGATCACGAAGATCGACAGGATATAGAAGGTACTGATGCGCCAGATCACCGACCGGGTGGCCTTGGCGATGTTGCGCGCCGGGTCGCTGGACTCGGAGGCGGCGATGGTCACCGCCTCGGTGCCGATGAAACTGAACATCACGGTGATGAAGGCACCGACCACCGCCGACCAGCCCTTGGGCGCGAAGCCGCCGTGCTCGTCAACCAGCGTGCTCAACCCACTGACCTCGCGCTCCGGCAACCAGCCCGCCAGTGCGGCGAAACCCAGGCCGATGAAGCCGAGAATCGCGGTGACCTTGAGAATGGCGAACCAGAATTCGAACTCACCATACTTGGCCACGCTGAACAGGTTGGTGCAGGCCAGCAGCAGCACCGAGGCCAGGGCGAAGATCCAGCTGTCCACCTGGGGGAACCAGGCGTTGAGCACATGCCCCGCGGCCAGCGCCTCGATGGGAATCACCAGCACCCAGAACCACCAGTACAGCCAGCCGATGGTGTAGCCGGCCCAGCGCCCGATGGCCTGGTCGGCATAGGTGGAGAACGAGCCGGTGTCGGGGTGGGCCACGGCCATTTCGCCGAGCATGCGCATGACCAGCACCACCAGGGTGCCGGCCACGAAATAGGAAATTATGGTGGCCGGCCCGGCAGCCGCGATGGCATGCCCGGAGCCGACGAAAAGTCCCGCGCCGATGATGCCAGCGATGGACAGCATCGTTACGTGACGTGGCTTGAAACCTTGAGCAAGGTTGCCATCAGTTCCCACGGTGTTCATTGGTCTTGTTCTCTTTTTGCTGACACAAGGAAGGGACGGGCAGGCGTAGGCGAAACGGTCTCCTCGGCAAAAGGCGGAGTACGTTGCACACGCTCTGTTACGGCCTTCTCATGCGCCTGGGGCAACGCACCATGGGGATGCGGGCTTCACTTTAAGCCGCGCGCGGCGCGAGCAAAATGCTCGAAAACGTCAGACAACTGTTCGATCACGACACCACGTGCCCATCCACGTCAGTCAAGCCCCTCGACATGCCTGATTGCGTCAGTCGCGGTCACGCAGGTAATCCCAGTAGAAGTTCACCACCGCGAACACCACGATCACCGTGACGATCATTAGGCCGATCTGCAGATTGCTCATGGCGTTCTCCAATTGGCGATGCCAGGGAAAGAAGGGGTTGGCCGCGCAGCGGAGCGCTCGGCGTGCGCAGGGACTACCGCGCAACCGCGCCCACGGGCCAGGCGCTTGAGCGCCAGCACCATGAGCACACCAAGCAGCATCATCGCCAACACCAGCAAGGCATAGGCCAGCCACCACGGCACGCCCGCAGTCATCATGCTGAACTCGGACATGCCGCCAATGCTGGCGATCAGGTTCAGCGGCAGGAACACCACGTTGATCAGGGTGAGCTTGCGCAGGGTTTCGTTCATCGCGTTGTTGGCCAGGTTGCCGCGGGCGTCCATCAAGCCGGCGAACACCGTCGAGTAGATTTCGGCCTGCTTGTGGCACTGGTTGTTCTCGATGACCAGGTCGTCGATCAGCGCCAGCACCTCAGGGTTGAAATGGCGCTTCTCGCCATGGGCGCGCAAGCGCGAGAGCACCGCGCCATTGCTGTGGATGGCATTGATGTAGTGGATCAGGCTCTCGCTGAGGTTGAACATCTGCATCAGGTGGTGGTTTTCCAGCGACTGCTCGAAACGCTGCTGCAGCTCGCGGGCGACCATCTTGATCACCTTCAGGTGCCCCAGGTAGTGATGCAGGTTGTCCAGCAGGATGGCCAGCAGCACATCCATCGGATCGTGCAGCGCATGGCGTTGCCCGAGGCCGTCGAGCAGGGAGGCGTCCGGGGCGATCAGCACCAGGTGGCCATCGACCATCAGCATGCCGAACGAGGACACCTGGAAGGCGAAGCTGTCGCCGCCGGTGTAGCTCTCCGGGCGCTTCCAGATCAGGAACAGGCCATCGCGGTGCAGTTCGAGGCGCGACACTTCGTCCGGGTCGAGTGCCGAAGCCAGGGCATGGGCATCCAGGTGGAACCATGCCTGCAACAGTTCACGCTCGGCGCTGTCCGGTTCGACGAACAGCAGCACCTCGCAATCGAGCCCCTTGCGCTTGCGCAACTGGCCATGGGCCAAGCTGTAGCTTTTGATCATGCCAGCACCTCGTTACCAGGCTTGCCCCCGGCGCTTCTGCTCCAGGCGGCGGATGAATTCCTCCAGCACCAGCGTGTAGAGATCGTCGTGCAGGTAGGCGTCCTCTATGCCGGCGTCGAGGTTGGAGTTGTCGTTGACCTCGATCACCACCACCCGCTCACCGACCTGCTTGAGGTCGACGCCGTACAGGCCATCGCCGATCAGGTTGGCGGCCTTCACCGCCAGCTCCACCACCGCCCGCGGCGCCTCGTGTACCGCCAGGGTGCGGCATTCGCCGTTGACCTCGTCGCGCTGGGCCTGGTGGTTGAAGATCTGCCAGTGGCCCTTGGACATGAAGTACTGGCAGGCGAAGATCGGCTTGCGGTTGAGCACGCCGATGCGCCAGTCGTACTCGGTGTAGAGGTATTCCTGGGCGAGCAGCAGCACCGAGTGCTCGAACAGTTCGGTGGTGGCGGCCTGGAGTTCTTCCGGGTCATTGACCTTGATCACGCCCCGGGAGAAACAGCCGTCGGGAATCTTCAGCACCAATGGGAAGCCCAGCCGTTCACCGATACCTTCCAGCGCCTGCGGGTTGTCGCGGTAGAGGATCTCGCTGGCCGGCATGGCCAGGCGATGGCTGCGCAGCAGGTCGGTCAGGTACACCTTGTTGGTGCAGCGCAGGATCGACGCCGGGTCGTCCATTACCACCAGCCCTTCGCTCTCGGCCTTCTTGGCGAAGCGGTAGGTGTGGTTGTCGACGCTGGTGGTCTCGCGGATCAGCAACGCGTCGTATTCGGCCAGGCGGGCGTAGTCCTTCTTGCCGATCAGCTCGACGTCGACGCCCAACTGGCGCCCGGCGCGGACGAAGTGTTCCAGTGCCTTGGGGTTGGAAGGCGGCAGCGCTTCGTCAGGGTCGTGGAGGATCGCCAGGTCGTAGCGCGCCATCCGGCGCGAGCGTGGCTGGCGCCAGATCCTGCGGCTGAAGCCGTCCAGAGCGTTGGCAAACGGGTCCTGCTGGTCTTCACGCAACTTGTGCAGCGCACCGGCCTTGACCCCGGCGATATGCCAGGTGCTGGTCTTGCGGAACTCCACCAGCAGGATCGGGCACGGGAAACTTTCGAACAGCTGGCGGGCGATGTCCTGCAGCGGTTCCAGATCGGTACGGCCGAAATACAGGGTCAGAGTGAACCCCTCGGTTTCGCCGTAGGGGTGATTGGCCAAGGCACTCTCGAGGCTGCGCGCCATGTCGTCGAGGGCCAATCCGTATAACGACTTCCGGGTCAACTCACTGATACTTCTAACCGAGGGAATAACTTTATGCCCGCGCGCCTCGGCCAACAACGAACAATAATAACCATGACCTAGATACTTGTAATTACGGCATAGGTTAATCACTTGTACACGCTTGCCGCTGTCAGCCTCGCGCGGCTCTTCCAGGTACTCCTGAGCCGTCACTACGTCCTCGCTGGGCAGATAGGAAGCCCAGTCCTCACGTCGTTCCACGATAATTACCAGCTGACTTGACTTGTTATCCAGGGTCAGAGGATAAATAACACCAGCCGTACTTGAGTGTGAACTTTCCCCGGGCCAGCCAGGTAAGGGTTCCTGAAACGATGACATTATTGAAGCCCTGTGTTGGGTAGACACGGTTTCTATTAAGCACGAAGTTTTTCGAATGTCCCGTTTCATTACGCAACTTTTACGGCGGCCCTATGCATATCGAATTTCGCCTGGCAACTTTTGACGACCTGCCGGCCCTGCTGGCGCTGGAAAACCAGTGTTTTGCCTCGGACCGTCTTACCCCGCGCAGCTTCCGCTGGATGCTGTCCCACGCCAACGCCAGCCTGCTGGTGGCGCAACGCGACAGCCAGCTGATGGGCTATGCGTTGCTGCTGTTCCACCGCGGCACCTCGCTGGCCCGGCTGTATTCCATCGCCATTGCCGAACAGGCCCGTGGCCATGGCCTTGGCGCCCGCCTGCTGGAACAGGCCGAACGCTGCGCCCTGGAGCACGAGCGTGCCTACCTGCGTCTTGAGGTGCGCACCGACAACCCCAAGGCCATCGCCCTGTACGAACGCCATGGCTACCGGCGCTTCGCCCAGATCGACGACTATTACCAAGACCACACCAGCGCCCTGCGCTACGAGAAGCGCATCCTCCAGCACCCGACGGGCGAAACGCGACCGGTGCCCTACTACGCCCAGACCACCGACTTCACCTGCGGCCCGGCCTGCCTGCTGATGGCCATGGCTGCGCTGCAAGCGCAGCGCCAGCCAAGCCGTCGCGAGGAACTGCGCCTGTGGCGTGAGGCGACCACCGTGTTCATGACCTCCGGCCACGGTGGCTGCAGCCCCCACGGTCTGGCGCTGGCCGCATGGCGTCGGGGCTTTCGCGTGCGCCTGCTGCTCAATACCGAAGGGCCACTGTTTCTCGATGGCGTGCGCCAGCCCGGCAAGAAGGAGGTCATGCGTCTGGTTCATGAGGACTTCTGCGCCGAATTGCAGGACAGCGACGTGGTGATCGTCCGGCAGGCCCCCGACCTGCCCCGGGTACTGGCCGCAGGCGGCCTGGCGCTGGTGCTGATCAGCAACTACCGGCTGACCGGCAGCAAGGCGCCGCATTGGGTGCTGGTCACCGCCTGCGACGACGACTTCGTCTACCTGCACGACCCCGACACCGACCACGCTCGCCACCGGCAGGCCCTGGACTGCCAGCACCTGCCGGTCAGCCACCAGGAGTTCCAGCGCATGAGCCTGTTCGGCGGGCGCAAGTTGCGGGCGGCGGTGGTGGTGTACGCAACGGCGGCGTAAACGAAAAAAGCCCCGGCTGGCCGGGGCGGTGCTGCACAGGCGTCTGCCTACGCCCGACCGGCAACGCCGGTGGCAGCAGGAAATGTTTGCCGGTAAGTGTTTGATCAGCGCACCAGGCAAGGCCGCTTGTTATCGAAAGCCCACCCCGGGATCAGATACTGCATGGCCACGCTGTCATCCCGAGCCCCCAGCCCCATGTTGCGATAGCACTCATGGGCCTGGGCCAACTGGTCCTCGTCCAGCTCGACTCCGAGCCCCGGACGCTCCGGCACGCGCACATGACCATCAACGATGCGCAACGGTTCGCGGGTCAGGCGCTGGCCGTCCTGCCAGATCCAGTGGGTGTCGATCGCGGTGATCTCGCCGGGCGCGGCCGCCGCCACCTGGGTGAACATCGCCAGCGAGATATCGAAGTGATTGTTCGAGTGCGAGCCCCATGTCAGCCCCCAGTCATGGCACATCTGCGCCACCCGAACCGATCCCTGCAAGGTCCAGAAATGCGGGTCGGCCAAAGGGATGTCCACCGCCTGTGACTGGATCGCATGGCCCATCTGCCGCCAGTCGGTGGCGATCATGTTGGTGGCGGTGGGCAGCCCAGTGGCACGACGGAACTCAGCCATGACCTCACGCCCGGAATAGCCGTTCTCGGCTCCGCAAGGGTCTTCGGCATAGGCCAGCACGGCGTGCTTGTCGCGGCACAAGGCGATGGCCTCCTTGAGTGACCAGGCGCCATTGGGGTCGAGGGTGATGCGCGCCTCGGGGAAGCGCTCGGCCAGCGCCGTGACCGCCTCCATTTCTTCCTCGCCGCGCAGCACGCCGCCCTTGAGCTTGAAGTCGTTGAAGCCATAGCGGGCCTGGGCCGCCTCGGCCAGGCGCACCACTGCTTCCGGGGTCAGCGCCTGCTCATGGCGCAGCCGGAACCAGTTGTCGTCGGCATCGGCATCGTTGCGATATGCAAGGTCGGTGCGACGACGATCACCGATGTAGAACAGGTAACCCAGCATCTTGACCGCCTCGCGCTGTTGGCCCTCGCCCAACAGCGCGGCCATGGGCACGCCCAGGTACTGTCCGAGCAAGTCGAGCAGGGCCGACTCGATGGCAGTGACGGCATGCACGGTGATGCGCAGGTCGAACGTCTGCAACCCGCGCCCACCCGCATCACGGTTGGCAAAAGCCTGGCGCATGGCGTTGAGCACGCGCTGGTAGTGCCCGATGGGCTGGCCGACCACCAGGGCGCGGGCGTCCTCGAGGGTCTGGCGAATCTTCTCGCCGCCGGGCACCTCGCCCAGGCCGGTGTTGCCGGCACTGTCGCGCAATACCACGACGTTGCGGGTGAAGAACGGGCCATGGGCGCCACTGAGGTTGAGCAGCATGCTGTCGTGTCCGGCCACCGGGATCACGCGCAGTTCGGTGACCACTGGCGTGCCGAGGTGAGCCTGCGGGGTTGTCTGCATGTTCATGAAGTCTCTCTCGGGGTCAGTTGGCCGAAGCGGCCTTGAAGTCAGGGGAAGCCACGCCCTTGGGGCGCATGCGTACGAAGAACACCGCGATGGCGGCCAGCACCGAGGTCACCGCCAGGCCGTACAGGCCGCCCTGGATCGATCCGGTCTGTTGCTCGAGTAAACCGAAGGTGGTCGGCGCGACGAAACCGCCGAGGTTGCCCACCGAGTTGATCAGGGCGATCACCGCCGCGGCGATGCGTGCATCCAGGTAGCCCTGGGGGATCGGCCAGAACAGCGACGACGCGGCCTTGAAACCGATGGCGGCGAAGCACACCGCGACGAAAGCGAACACCGGCCCGCCGGTGGTGGACATGAACATGCCGCAGGCGGCCACCAGCAATGCCGCCGCGACCCAGGCCTGCTGGAACCGCCAGCGCTTGGCGCAGGCGGCGAAGGCATACATGGCGATGATCGAGATCAGCCAGGGGATCGAGTTGAAGAATCCGACCTGCAGATCACTCATCTCACCCATGCGCTTGATGATGCTCGGCAGCCAGAAAGTGGCAGCGTAGATGGTCAGCTGGATACAGAAGTAGATCAGGCAGAACAGCACAATCTGCCGGTCTTTGAGCAGGCGCCAGGCCGAGACCTTGGCCACGCCGCCGGCCTCGCGTTCGCGCTGCTCCAGGTCGATGGCGGCCACCAGCGCGTCTTGCTCTTCGCGGCTCAGCCACTTGGCGTCGTGGGGTTTGGAGTCGAGCCAGAAGAACACGAAGAAGCACAGCATCACCGAGGCCATGCCCTCGATGAACAGCATCCATTGCCAGCCGTGCAGGCCCATGCCCTGGATCTGCATCAGCGCCCCGGCCAAAGGCCCGGAGATCAGCGAGGCGAAGGCCGAACCGCTGAGGAAGATGGCGATGGCCTTGCCACGCTCGGCGGCCGGCAGCCAGCGGGTGAAGTAGTAGATCACTCCGGGGAAGAAGCCGGCCTCGGCGACTCCGAGCAGAAAACGCAGCACGTAGAACTGGGTTTCGGTCTGCACGAAGGCCATGGCGGTGGCCACCAGCCCCCAGGTGAACATGATACGGGTCAGCCACAGGCGTGCGCCGACCCGCTGCAGGAGCATGTTCGACGGTACTTCGAACAGGGCATAGCCGATGAAGAACAGGCCGGCGCCGAAGCCATAGGCCGCCGCGCTGATGCCCAGGTCGCTCTCCAGGTGCGGGCGGACAAAGCCGATATTGACGCGGTCGAGGTAGTTGACGATGAACATGATGACGAACAGTGGCAGGACATGGCGCTTGACCTTGGCCACGGCGCTGGCGAGCGCGTGCGCAGACGGATCTGGGGTGTCGTTCATGGGGGGCTCCCACTCATTGTTTTTATTGGGGACTGGTGAAGTACAGAGAGTTGTCTGACCTCCAGGTGCGAAGAAGCATATTCCCGAGGCAGTTGTACGACAACGGCAATTTTTCTTATAAATCGCAAAATACAAGCTATTTACTAGATAAGATCGGCAAAAAACTCACAAACCAGGACTCTGAGGTTGACAATAAGCAGCCAATTTCCAGATCAAAAAAATCTTTGCACGCTACTTGTCAGACAAGTAGATTGACGGTGTTCGTGCAGTCTCAATGGCAATCGCCAGGCAAGCCCACATCACCTGAGAACCTCTGATGTCCCGCGCCCACGACCTGGTCTCCCGCCTGACCCAGCAGATCCTCCTCGGTACCTACGCACCAGGCGACCGGCTTCCCTCGGAAAATACCCTGGTGCGCGATCACGCCATCAGCCGCACCGTGGTCCGCGAGGCGCTGTCGAAACTCCAGGCCTCGGGCCTGGTGGAAACACGCCACGGTATCGGCACCTTCGTCATCGAACGCCAGGCCCAGTCCGGGCTGCGGGTGGCCCCGGAAAGCGCGGCCAGCGTGCGCGACCTGCTGGAGTTGCGCCTCGGCCTGGAGGGTCAGGCTGCCGCCCTCGCCGCCCTGCGCCGCGACGAGCGCCAGCTGGCGCAGATGCGCCAGGCGCTGGACGACTACCAGGACCTGGCCGCCGCCGGCGACAGCTGCATCGAAGCCGACCGGCGCTTTCACCTGCTGATCGCCGAGGCCACCGGGAACCTGTACTTCGGCGAGATGATGGCGCACCTGGGCAAGGCGCTGATCCCGCGCAATCGTATCGCCCAGGCCGAGCGTGCCGGGGCCAGGCTGGCCAGGCACGCGTACCTGGCGAACCTGGAACACGAGGCGATCCTCAATGCCATCCGCCGGCAAGACCCGGACGCGGCGCGGGCAGCCATGTGCCTGCATCTGTCCAACAGCCGGGATCGACTGGTGCCGGACTGACGCCAGGCACCTAAGAGGGTACAAACCCTTACAACTCTTCATCCACGCTACGGTTAACGTTCACCTTCACTTCACGGAAAGGTATGGACGCCATGGCAATCATCCTCGACGACCCCGCGCTCGCGCTGGTCGAGCGCTACCGCGACAACCCGCATCTGCGCGCCGAACTCAACGCCCTCACCCGCCAGACCTACGGCTTCGACTTCGAAGCCTGGTACCAGGCCGGCTTCTGGCAAGCCGACAACCAGCCGTGCTCTCTGGTTCGCGACGGGAAGATGCTGGCCAACGCCTCGGCCAACCTGCTCGACTTCACCCTCGATGGCCAACATCTGCGCTGCGTTCAGATCGGCACGGTGATGACTACGCCCGAAGCACGGGGCCGTGGCTACAGCCGTTATCTGATGGAAGTGCTGGTGGAGCGCTGGGCAGGCCAATGCGACCTGCTGTACCTGTTCGCCAACAGCACCGTACTCGATCTCTATCCCAAGTTCGGTTTTCGCCGAGTGGTCGAACACGAGTACTACCAACCCTGGTCGGCGCAGCAACGGGCCACGACCTTCCACCCGGTGAATCTGGATGATGGCGAACAACGTCAACGCTTCATCGATGCGCTGGAAAAGAGTTGTCCGCAGGCGCGATTGAGCCTGGTGCCGAATGTGCCGCTGACGATGTTCTATTGCGATGGGCCATACCGGGAGGCGGTGTTCCACTCCTCAGTGCATGAGGCCTATGTGATGATCGAACATGATGGCGAGCGGATGGTGCTGGTGGACGTGTTCTGCGAACGAGAACTGGTGCTGGCCGATGTGATGGCTGAACTGGTCACGGCAACGACCCGGGAGGTGGTGCTGGGGTTCGCACCGCGCAATAGCGAGGGCTTCGCGACCCGAGTTGTGGATAGCGATGATGCGCTGTTCGTCTGGGGCGCGGCACCCACCAGTGTCGATGGACAGGCGCTGATGTTTCCATTGCTGTCCCATACCTGACTGGCCCCCCGCCAAACAGCGCATCGTCTCTTCACAGGGCCTCGCACAGACCTTCACCAGGTCAGGCAGATCTTGCCGAAATGCCGGTTGCTCTCCTGGTAGCGGAACGCCTCGACCATCTGCTCCAGTTCGAAATGCTTGTCCACCACCGGCCGCAGGCCGTTGGCGTCGATGGCGCGGACCATCGCCTGCTGCTGGGCGCGGCTGCCCACCAGCACGCCCTGCAGGCGGATCTGCCGCACCAGCGCCTGCACCAACGGCAACTGCCCGGCCACGCCGGTGAGGATGCCGATCAACGACACGTGGCCACCGATGCGCGCCGCGATCATCGACTGCTCCAGGGTGGCCGGGCCGCCTACTTCGATCACATGATCCACGCCGCGCCCGCCGGTGAGTTCACGGACCTTTTCACCCCAGGCAGGCGTGGCCTTGTAGTTGATCAGCTGATCCGCGCCCAGTGCCTTGAGCCGCTCGAGCTTGGCATCGCTGGACGAGGTGGCAATCACCGTGGCGCCGGCCAGCTTGGCGAACTGCAGGGCGAAGATCGACACACCACCGGTGCCCTGCACCAGCACGCTGTCACCGGGCTTGAGATAGTCGTCGCTCATCAAGGCGCGCCAGGCGGTAAGGCCGGCGGTGGTCAGCGTCGCCGACTCGGCATGGCTGTAGCCTTTGGGCGCAAGGGTGAAGGAGGTGGCCCGGGCGGTCACCTGCTCGCGGGCGTAGCCATCGATGCCATCCCCCGGCACGCTGGCGAAGCCCTCGACCTGGGCCTGGCCGTCGAGCCAGTCGGGGAAGAACGTGCTGACCACGGCATCGCCAACCTGGAACTCACTGACCCCGGCCCCCACCGCGATCACTTCACCGGCGCCATCGGCCATCGGGATGCGCCGCTCGCTCGGCCCCCACATGCCACTGACCACGGCAAAGTCGTGGTAGTTGAGGGAGCTGGCGTGCAGGCGCACGGTGATCTCGCCGGCCTTGGGCGCGGCGGTTTCGCAGGTGCCGACCTGGACCTTGTCGTAGCCGCCGCCGGGCAGGACGTAGAGGGCCTTGGTGCTCATGGGATGGGTCTCCATCGAGGGGAAAGATGCAGTGCAGCTTAGACAGCTCTGAACGAACGCGGAGCCGTCAGCCGAGCAACGCCCTCAACGCCCGGCAATCGGCCGCGTGCCAGTCGGCCAGCTGCGGCCAGGGATTGTCCGGCAAGTTGACCAGCACGGTGCGGGTGCCTGCGGCCCGGCCGCAGTCGAGGTCGAAGCGGTAGTCACCGACCATCACCATTGCTCCGGGGCTCACACCCCAGGCCCGGGCGATCTGCAACAATCCGTCCGGGCTGGGCTTGGGGGCCGCCTCGTCGCGACCGAGGATATGTTCGACCGGAAAGCAGTCAGCCAGGCCGATGGCCTCGAGGGTCACGTGGGCAAGCTCGCGGGCATTGCGCGTGAGAATGGCCAGCCGGCAGTCACGTCGGGCCAGTTCGCGCACCAGTTCCACGGCACCATCGGCGGCCTTGGAGGCAATCGCCAGGTCGCGCTCATGCTCCAGCAGCCAGGCATGCTTGGCCGCCGCCTCCGCTGCCGGCAAGGCTGCCAGGTGGGTGAGGATGTCGTGCTCGGACGGGATATCGAGCGCTTCGCGGATGGCCGCGAAGTCATGCACGGCGACCGTGAGGGTGCCGTCCATGTCGAACACCCAGTGGCGGATGTCGCCCAGGCTCATGCCCAGTCCTTGCGATGGCGGATCAGGCCTTCCTGGGTCGACGAGGCCACCAGTTGCCCGGCGCGGTTGAAGATGCTGCCCCGGCAGAAGCCACGGGCGTTGCCGGCCCAGGGGCTGTCGGTGGCGTACAGCAGCCAGTCGTCGGCGCGCAGGTCTCGGTGGAACCACAGCGAGTGGTCGAGGCTGGCGATCTGCATATCCTTCTGCCACACCGACTTGCCATGGGGCAGCAAGGCCGTGGTCAGCAGGCCGAAGTCCGAGGCGTACGCCAGCAGGTACTTGTGCAGCGCCGGAATGTCCGGGAGGTTGCCGTCGGCACGGAACCAGGCGTACTTGACCGGATCGCCGGGCTTGGGATTGAACGGGTCGCGCTCGGTGACCGGGCGGATCTCGATGGGCTTGGCGCACAGCACCTTCTCGCGGATGCGCTCGGGCAGCTTGTCAGCCATGGCGCTGGCCAGCTCGACCTCGCTGGGCAGATTCTCCGGGCCAACCACATCGGGCATCGACGCCTGGTGCTCGAAGCCTTCCTCGTCGTACTGGAACGAGGCGCTGCAGGTGAAGATCGGCTGGCCCTTCTGGATCGCCGTGACCCGCCGGGTGCTGAAACTGCCGCCGTCACGCACGCGGTCAACCGAGTACACCACCGGCATGCTGGCGTCACCCGGGCGCAGGAAGTAGCCATGCAGCGAATGCACATGGCGCGCGTCCTCGACCGTCTGGCTGGCCGCCGACAGCGACTGGCCGAGCACCTGGCCGCCGTACAGCTGGCGGAAGCCAAGGTCCTGGCTGCGTCCGCGGAACAGGTTCTCCTCGATGGACTCGAGGCTCAGCAAGTCGACCAGATCGTCGAGTACGTGGCTCATGGGGTTCTCCTGGCAAGGCAATACGGCGCTGTTATGGCGGCAAATGATACAGGGTTTGTCTGTAGTCCCGCCGCACGAATGGCCACCTATTCAGCCGCGCAGGTTCTGTTGCCAGCGGGCGCGGTCGATGCGGTAGAGCACATGAGGGCGCAGCAAGTCACCCGGCGCCAGGCGCGGGTGCTCGAAGCTGCCCGCCAGGTCCTCGACCATGCCGATGGCCTGCATCACTTTCTGCGACGGCAAGTTGCCCTCGGCGGTGAACGACACCACCTCGTCCAGATGCAGCTGGGCGAAGGCACAGCGCAGGCAGGCCCAGGCCGCCTCGCTGGCGAAGCCCAGCCCCCAGTGCCGACGGGCCAGGCGCCAGCCGATTTCCACCGCCGGGCCGAAGGGCGCGTCGAAATTGACGTTGAGCAGGCCGGTCATGCCGATGAAGGCACCGCTGTCCTTGCGCTCCAGAGCCCAGAGGCCGAAACCGTATTCGTTGAAATGACCGCGCACCCGACCGATCAGCGCGGCCGCCTCGACCCGGGTCATCGGTGCGGGAAAGTAACGCATCACCTGGGGGTCGGCGCACAGGGCGGCGAACTCGCCCAGGTCGTCGTCCTGCCATTGGCGCAGCACCAGGCGCGGGCTTTCCAGTTCAAGGATGGGGGTCATCGGCGCGGCTCCGAAATCACGGTCTGGCAGTGTACAGCGTAGGCCGCGTCCCTCGTCCAGCCGATGCTTTTTTCACATCGGCTTCACCGCCCCCCGACAGGCGCCTTCGCACAATGCCGGCACCTACCGCGGCCTTCGTCGACGCCGCACTGCCATCGGAGTGACGCATGCACCCCAGCAACACCCTGCACAACCCGGCCCTGCTGGCCCGTCCCAAGCGCCGCCGTTCACGCATCACGCTCGGCGCCGCCATCGGCCTGCTCCTGGCAATGGCCGGGGCCAGCACCTGGCTAGCGACGAGGACGCACATCGTGAACCTTGGCAACGAGCAACAATTGAGCGACAGCGGCCTGTTGCAGGACTGGAAGGACGGCGCGGTGATCGTGATGATCCGTCATGCCGAGCGCTGCGACAGCGCCCCAGGCCCTTGCCTCGACGATGCGACCGGTATCACCGTGGCCGGCAGCCAGGCGGCGCAGCGGGTCGGCCAGGGCCTGCGGCAACTGGGGCTGACCGGTGCCGATCTGCTCAGCAGCCCAAAGCTGCGTACCCGCCAGACCGCGCATTTCATCCTTGGCCAGGCCGTGGCCAGCGAAGACTGGCTGGAGCGCTGCGACCGTCCGTTCCCCACCGAGGCCATGGCCCGCAAGCGGCCCGGGCACAACCTGGTGCTGGTGACCCACAACGGTTGCATCGACCACTTCGCGCGCCAGCAGCAGGTGCCGGGCGGCGAGCGTGAGAGCGGCTACGCCAGTGCGCTGTTCGTGTCGGTGGATGGCAGTGGCAAGGCGCGGATCCTCGGGCGAATGAATGCGCCGGACTGGCAAAGAGTGTTGGCGTCCAGCGGTCGATGATCGTTTGTGATCCCGCGATTGCGTTGGCACCGACACCACCAATGCTGGCAAGATCGGCGCTCACCTTAGCCGCGCCGATACCATGCCCCTGCCGCTGATCTACCACGACGACTACAGCCCCGAATTCCCGCCGGACCATCGCTTCCCGATGGACAAGTTCCGCCTGTTGCGCGATCACCTGGTAGACAGCGGCCTGACCACCGACGCCGCCCTGCTGCGCCCTGAAATCTGCCCCAACGACATCCTCGCCCTGGCCCATGACCGCGCCTACATCGAGCGCTACATGAATGGCGAGCTGTCCCGCGAAGACCAGCGCCGCCTGGGCCTGCCCTGGAGCGAAGCGCTGGCCCGACGCACCGTGCGTGCGGTGGGTGGTTCGCTGCTGGCCGCCGAACAGGCGCTGCAGCATGGCATCGCCTGCCACCTGGCCGGCGGCACCCATCATGCCCACTACGACCACCCGGCCGGCTTCTGCATCTTCAACGACCTGGCGGTGATCAGCCGCTACCTGCTGGAAGCCGGCCGCGTACACCGGGTACTGATCTTCGACTGCGACGTGCATCAGGGTGACGGCACCGCGCGCATTCTCCACGACACGCCGGAGGCGATCACCGTATCGCTGCACTGCGAGCAGAACTTCCCGGCGCGCAAGGCCCAGAGCGACTGGGACATCCCCCTGCCCCGCGGCATGCATGACGGTGCCTATCTCAAGGTGGTCGAGGATGCGCTGAACTACCTGCTGCCGCTGTACCAGCCAGACCTGGTGCTGTATGACGCCGGCGTCGATGTGCACAAGGACGACGCCCTGGGCTACCTGCAACTGACCGACGCAGGCCTCGCTGCCCGCGACGAGCATGTGCTGCGTCAATGCCTGGGCCGCGACATCCCGGTGGTAGGGGTGATCGGTGGCGGCTACAGCAAGGACCGCCAGGCCCTGGCCCGGCGCCACGGCATCCTCCACCACAGCGCGGCGCGGGTGCTCGGTTGTGCACAATGACTGTGGAACCGCCTGTGGATAACCTGCGGGAAAGCCGCTCCAGCCCTTTAACTGCCTGAGCTGCAAAGAGTTGATCGTTTTTTGAGCAGTGCCGCGAGCCGTCCCGCTGGGGTAGAATGCGCGCTCTTTTCCACAGCCTGCCGCCCGCCATGAACGATCCTCGCCCCGCCTCCCGCCCCCTTGTCGCCGTGATCGGTGGCGGCCCCGCCGGCCTGATGGCTGCCGAAGCCCTGGCTCGGCGCGGGATGGCGGTCGAAGTGTTCGACGCCATGCCCTCGGTGGGCCGCAAGTTCCTGCTGGCCGGCGTCGGCGGCATGAACATCACCCATTCCGAGCCCTACCCCGCCTTCGTCGGCCGCTATGGCACGCGCCACCGTGAGATCGATACCCTGCTGCACGACTTTGACGCAGACGCACTGCGCCAGTGGATTCACGGCCTGGGTATCGAAACTTTCGTCGGCACCTCGGGCCGGGTGTTCCCCCGCGATATGAAGGCAGCGCCGCTGCTGCGTGCCTGGCTCAAGCGCCTGCGTGAGGCAGGGGTGATTATCCACACGCGCCACCGTTGGCTGGGCTGTACCGACGAGGGTGCCTTGCGGATCGGTTATCCACAGGGCGAGCGGCAGGTGCAGGCAGACGCCGTGGTACTGGCCCTGGGTGGCGGTAGCTGGGCGCGCCTGGGTTCGGACGGCGCCTGGGTGCCGCTGCTGGCTGAACGGGGTGTGGATATCACAGCGCTGCAACCGAGCAACTGCGGCTTCGAAGTCGAAGGCTGGAGCACGCTGCTCAAGGACAAGTTCGCCGGTGCCCCGCTGAAGAACATCGCCTTGAGCGTCCCCGGCGCCGCGCCGCGCAAGGGCGAGTTCATCCTCACCGCTCAGGGAGTGGAAGGCAGCCTGGTGTATGCCTGGTCGGCGGCGCTGCGCGAGGCGATCAACCGCGACGGTCGAGCAACCCTGCTGCTGGACCTGCTGCCGGACCGGCCTGTGGACAAGATTGCCCAGGCCCTGGCCAAGCCGCGGGGATCGCGCTCGATGGCCAAGCATCTGCACGGTCAGCTGGGCATCGACGGGGTGAAAGCGGCGTTGCTGCGCGAACTGACCGACCAGGCGACCTTTGCCGACCCCGCGTGCCTGGCGGCGGCGATCAAGGCGCTGCCGATCGTGCTGGTGCGGACCCGGCCGCTGGACGAGGCGATCAGCAGTGCCGGCGGAGTGCGGTTCGAGGGGTTGGACGAGGGACTGATGGTGCGCAACCTGCCCGGCGTGTTCTGCGCAGGGGAGATGCTGGATTGGGAAGCGCCGACTGGCGGCTATCTGCTGACGGCGTGTTTCGCCAGTGGATTGCGGGCGGGAAATGCGGCGGCTGATTGGCTGACGCGCCTGACCTGAGGAATACCGGGGCTGCTACGCAGCCCCGAGGATCTCAAGGCTTGGGCTTGCGCGGCTTGCCACCGAACGCCGGCACCTTGCGTACCGCCTTGACCGCCGGCGCCGAAGCCCCCGCGCCCTCGCTGTCCATCCAACGCCCCAAGCCACGCTTGGCGCTGTTCTCCTTGGGCTTCTTGGGCTTCTTCGGTTTCTTCAGTACCTGGCCACTGGCATCGGTCACCGGCACCCGGTGATCGGGGATGAAATCCGGCTCCTCATGCCGTGGCAACACCTGGCGGATCAGGGTCTCGATCGTGGCCAGCAATTGCACCTCGTCGGCACACACCAGCGAAATCGCCTCGCCCTTGTTCCCTGCGCGGCCGGTACGGCCGATGCGGTGCACATAGTCTTCGGCGACGATTGGCAGGTCGAGGTTGACCACCAGTGGCAAGTCGTCGATGTCCAGGCCGCGAGCGGCCACGTCGGTGGCCACCAGTACCTGAATCTCACGGGCCTTGAAGCTGTCCAGGGCACGCTGGCGGGTGGCCTGCGGACGGTCGCCGTGGATGCCGTCGGCATTCACGCCCTCGGCCAACAGGCGCTCGACCAGTTGATCGACGCCGTTGCGAGTCTTGGCGAACACCAGCACCTGCTTCCAGCGTTGCTTGCGCATCAGGTGGATGAACAGGTCGGCCTTGCGCTTTTTATCCACAGGCACCAGCCACTGCTTGACCGTGCTCGCGGCGGCGTTGCGCGGGCTCACTTCGATGCTCAGCGGGTCGTTCAGCGCCAGGCCCGCGAGCAGGCGAATCTGCTCGGAGAAGGTGGCGGAGAACAGCAGTGTCTGGCGCTTGCGCGGCAACGCCGCGTACACCGATTGCAATTCTTCGGCAAAACCCAGGTCGAGCATGCGGTCGGCTTCGTCGAGCACCAGGGTCTGCACTTGGTTGAACTTCACCGCGTTCTGGCGGAAGAGGTCGAGCAGGCGGCCTGGGGTCGCCACCAGCAGGTCGACGCCACGACGCAGGCGCATCATCTGCGGGTTGATGCTGACCCCGCCGTACACCGCGTAGGTGCTCAGCGGCAGATTCTCGGCGTACTCGCGCACGTTGTTATGCACCTGCTCGGCCAGCTCGCGGGTCGGCACCAACACCAGCGCACGGATCGAGTTGCTGGCGACCTTCTCTCCTTCCAGGGCCAGGCGCTGCAGCACCGGCAGGGCGAAACCGGCGGTCTTGCCGGTGCCGGTCTGGGCGGCGGCCATCAGGTCACGGCCAGCGAGCACGGCGGGGATGGCCTTGGCCTGGACCGGGGTGGGCGTGGTGTAGTCCAGCGTCTGCAGGGTGCGCAGCAGCGGTTCGATCAGGCCGAGTTGGGCGAAATTCATGGCAATACCGTCAGGGGGTTCAGCGAAGGCGGCAAGTTTACCGCAACGCCCTGCCCTACTTGCACATTTCGCCTTTCAACGGCACCGGCTGCTGTGGCGCCCTACGCCATTGCGGCAGGCCGATCAGCACCACCGCGCCAATGATCACCGCCATGGCCACGCACTCTTCGGCGCCGATCTGCTCGCCGGCGAAGACGATCCCCAACAGCACCGCCACCGCCGGGTTGACGTAGGCGTAGCTGGTGGCGGCCGCCGGGCGCACGTGCTTGAGCAGGTACATGTAGGAACTGAACGCCAGGATCGAACCGAAGAACACCAGGTAGGCCAGCGCACCCCAACCGGCGGCCGTGGGCATCTCGGTCAGGCGCTCGCCGCTCACGGCGCTGCCGATCAGCAACGCGGCGCCGCCCACCAGCATTTCCGCGGCACTGGCCATGGCGCCCTGGGGCAGCGGCAGGCTCTTGCTCCACACCGAGCCGAAGGCCCAGGCCGCCGCAGCGAACAGGATCAGCGCCGCGCCCATGGGGCTGGCCTGCAGGTTCGAGCCCAGGTTGAGCATACCGATGCCGACCAGCCCGAGGACGATCCCCGCCCATTCCAGGCGCGAGTTGCGATGGCCGAAGAACAGCCCGAACACCAGGGTGAACAGCGGCACCGTGGCTACCGCCAGCGCCGCCACGCCCGAAGCGACCCCGGCGTGTTCGGCCAGGGTCACGCCACCGTTGCCGCAACTGAGCAGGAGAAAGCCGATGGCGCCGGCCGCGCGCCACTGCGGCCAGGTCGGCGCCGGCGCGCCGCGCCAGCGCAGGAAGCCATACAGCAGGCTGCCGGCAATCACGAAACGCACCCCAGCCATCAGCATCGGCGGCCAGGACTCCACGCCGATACGAATGAACAGGTAGGTCGAGCCCCACACCAGGTACAAGGCAAGGAAGGCTCCGATGAGCAACAGCGGGAAGCGGCGGGCGGTGGACATGGCAGGGCTCGAAATCCGTTTACGGGTGGATTAGTTTAGAAAGGCCCTCGCGCAAACTTAAGTTACAAAACACGTTTAAAACACCGAAACACTTTGCAATGCGCGGTTATGCAGACGCTTCACCGTCGATTGCAAGGTCACCTGGAATCGCCATGGACAAGTACGATCGGATGCTTCTTGCCGCGCTGCTGGAAAACGGCCGGGCCACCTACGCGCAGCTGGCGCGCCAGGTCAATCTCTCCGCCCCGGCGGTGGCCGAGCGGGTGGCCAAGCTGGAGGCCAGCGGTGTTATCAGCGGCTACACGGCCAAGGTCGACCTGGAAAAAATCGGCCTGCCGATCCAGTGCGTGATGGAACTGCGCCTGGCCAGCCATGGCAACCAGCAGGCCTACGAGGCCTTGGAGAAGATCCCTGAACTCACCGAGTGCCACCGGGTGACCGGTGACCCCTGCGTGATCATGCAAGCGGCCGTCACGTCCATGGGCGAGTTGGAGGCGCTGATCAACCGCGTGTCGCAGCTGGGCTTCACCAAGACCTCGATCATCCTGTCTAGCGCGGTGGCACGAAGGGTGCCGCTGGGGCATCTGGGGGGCAACGGCAAAAAAACCTGAGCCTGGGTTCAGTGACGCAGCAGCAGCCTGCCCTCGATCGGCACGTAGCGGCTTGCGGCGCGGATTACCGACAACGCAGTCAACCCCGGCACGCCGTACACGACGGTTTCCACGCCATGGCGTTGCATTGCCCGCTCCAGCAACAGGTCGAAATCACCGTCGCCGGAGGCCAGCACTACCTGGTCGACCCGCGCTGCTGCCTCGATCACATCGAGGGTGATGCCCACGTCCCAGTCACCCTTGGCCGAACCGTCGGCACGTTGGATGAACGGCTTGAGGCGCACCTCGAAACCGAGGTTGCGCAGGATCTGCTGGAACTGCTGCTGCTTGCTGTCGCCGCGGTCGATGGCATAGGCCACCGCTTCGACGATCTGGCCCTCGCGGCTGACGTCGGCCCACAGCGCGGCGTAGTTGAAATGGCAGCCATGGCCTTGGCGAACCGTGTAGTAGAGGTTCTGTACATCGGCGAACAGCGCGATTTTCTTCACCGGGAGCCTCTCTCTGGCGGTGGCAGACAATCGCGGGGCAATCCCGCTCCCACGCTTGCGTAGGGGCGGGATTGCCCCGCGATCAGACGCTGCAGTATGCCAGAGCCCTCAGACGTAGTCGTCGTCCGAGAAGAAGCCGCCATCGTCGCCGCCGCTATAGTCGGTATCGGCGAACCCGCCCTGGTCATTGCCCCAGCCACCGTTGTCGGCCACCTGGCGCTGACTGTCCTGATCGTTCCAGCCGCCAGCATCGCTGGCCGGCGCCGGCTCTTCCTTGATCACCTCGACGATTTCTTCAGGCTGCGAGTTGTGGTTGAACAGGCTACTGATACCTTGAGCCAGCAACACGCCACCAGCCACCCCCGCAGCAGTCTGCATTGCCCCGCCGAGGAAGCTGCTGGCACCGCTGCGCGCCGGAGCAGGCGCCGCACCGAAACCCTGTTGCGGTGGCGGCGGGGCATAAGCCTGCGGCGCCGGCTCACGCCAGCCTCCTGTGGAATTCGAAGCCGCTGCAACCGGCCGCTGCGGCTCCGGGTTGCGCGCTCCCGCGCCGAAGATGCTGGAAAGAAAACCGCCGCCGCTGCCACTGGGGCGACTTGCCTCCAGTTGCGCCCGCGCTTGCTTGAGCTCGGCCTCGAGCTGCTTGTTCTGCTCGTCCAGGCGCTTGATCGCCGCTTCCTGAACCAGGATCGCCTGGGCCATGTAGTACGGCGCCGCCGGCTGCTGGCGCAGGTGCTCCTCGATGCGCGCCTGGGCCTGGACATCGCGCGGCTGGGCCGAGTCTTCGGCTTGCTTGAGACGGCCGAACAGGCCATCGATCAGGGTTTGTTCTTCAGTGTTCATCGGGGCAACCTCGTGCGCTGAACAGGGCATCGGACAGCGTCAAAGATGGGGGGCCGGGCGCGGCGATTCAATTGCCCCGGCCATGAAACTTTTTTCAGCAAGCGGGCGGTCTGGGCTAAAGTTACGCCCTGCTTTTTCCGCCATGCGATGTTGACCGATGAATCCGTTGAGCGTTCTGCGCGACTCCCTGTACTTCTTCCGCCGTCACCTGACGAGCATCCTCCAGCTGTGCCTGCCGTTGGTGGTACTCGAGGCCCTCGGCACCCAGCTGCTCTACAACCACTTGGGCGAACAGGCCTCGCCGGCCTACGGCATGCTGGTCAGCCTGCTGTTCTACCCGCTGTACAGCGCCGCGCTGATCCTCTACCTCGACACCCGCAGCAATGGCCAGGACACCGCCAAGCGCGACCTGTTCGCCCGCGCCCTGCAGCTATGGCCGATGCTGGCCCTACTGATCGTGATCAGCTCGCTGCTGATCATGGCCGGCCTGGCGCTGCTCATCTTCCCCGGCGTGTGGATCATGGTGAACCTGGTGTTCGCCGAGTACCTGCTGGTGCTGCGCGGCCTGCCGGTGATCGAGGCGATGCGCACCAGCGCGCGCATGACCACCGGGCACTTCCTGCGCATCATGGTCTGCATGCTCTCGGTGCTGGCGCCGCTGTGGCTGATCGATGGCCTGCTGCTGCAGCTGTTCCCCGAGCCGCAGGCCGGCGTGCAACTGGCGCTGGACAGCCTCAGCGGCTTCCTGCAACTGTTCAGCACCGTGGTGCTGTACAGGTTGTTCATGCTGCTGGAGAGTGAGGCGGGCGCAGCCAACTGATCGCACACGTTCAGGCTTTCCTCGGCTTGGCCCTTGCCGTGGCTTCCGCTACCAGCGGATCGTCCGGCCAATAGTGCTTGGGATAACGCCCTTTCAGGTCCTTCTTGACCTCGGCGTAGGTGGTCCGCCAGAAGTTGGCCAGGTCCTGGGTCACCTGCACCGGTCGACGCGCTGGCGACAGCAGGTGCAGCTTGACCTGCTGTCGCCCATTGGCGATGCGCGGGGTGTCGGCCAGGCCGAACAATTCCTGCAGGCGCACGGCAAGGATCGGCGGATGCTCGCTGTAATCCAGGCGGATGCTTGAGCCCGAAGGCACGGCCAAGTGCGACGGTGCGAGCTCGTCCAGGCGCTGGGGCAGCGGCCAGGGCAGCAGGTTGCGCAAGATCGAGGACAGATCCAGGCTGGAGAAATGGCTCAGCCGCGATACCTTGCCGAGGTAGGGTTGCAGCCAGTCTTCCAGGCTGGCCAACAAGGCATCGTCACCCAGATCGGGCCACTCGCTGTGGCCGTCCTTTTCCAGATCCAACTGACGCAGCAGCGCGACGCGGGCCTGCCACTGGCGCAGTTCCGGGGTCCAGGTCAGCAGGTTCAGGCCTTTGCGCCGAACCAGGCCGAGCAACGCCTTGGCCCGCGCCTCGTCGTCCAGCCCCGGCAACGGCTCGCGGCTGAGCACCAGCTCGCCGACCTTGCGCTGGCGCTCGGCGCGCAACACCTGCTCGCGTTCGTCCCAGTCGAGCAGGTCGAGTTGCTCGACCTGCTCGGCCAGCACTCCGTCGAACAGTGCCGGGTCGAACTCGGCGGCCAGATAGATGCGCTCTTCACGCTGCCCCTGACGGCTGCCCAGGTCGGCAATCACCAGCCACGGGCTTTTCATCAGCACGTCGGCTTCGGCGAACAGCGCCGCCCGGCCATTGGCCAGGCGATACTCGGCGCCACCTTCGCGACGTTGTTGCGCCACCCGGTCGGGATAAGCCAGCGCCAGCACCGCGCCCAGCCAGCGTGGATGGTCGGGGTCGGCAACCGGACTGCGCGATTTGCCACGCAACTGACCACGGTACTGACGAGCCAGTTGCCGGGCGCGCTGCACGCCGCCCTGCCCGCCTCGCGAGGCCCGGCTCTCACCGCTGAGCAAAGCCAGCCGGCTGTGCAGGTCGGCACCGCCGCCGCGCAGGATGTCGCGCTCGCCCAGCAACGCTGCGACATCGCACGCCAGGTCGGCCAACCCGAGATCCTGACCACGCAGCAGCAAATGGGCGATGCGTGGATGCGCAGGCAGCTCGGCCATGGCCTGGCCATGGGCGCTCAGATTGTCGCGGCAACCCGGCTTGAAGGCGCCGAGGCGGGCCAGCAAGTCCTGAGCTTGCGCAAAGGCGGCCGCTGGCGGTTGGTCGAGCCAGCTAAGTTGCTCCGGTGGCACGCCCCAGCGCGCCAGTTGCAGGGCCAGCCCGGCCAGGTCGGCCTGGAGGATTTCGGCGCTGCCGTGGGCCGCCAGCTGGTCATGCTGCGCCTCGGACCACAGCCGATAGCACACGCCGGGCTCGAGGCGCCCGGCACGACCGGCGCGCTGGGTGGCGCTGGCCCGGGAGATGCGCTGGGTGTCCAGGCGGGTCATGCCGCTGCCGGGATCGAAGCGCGGCACCCGCGCCAGACCTGCGTCGATCACCACGCGCACACCGTCGATGGTCAGGCTGGTTTCGGCAATGTTGGTGGCCAGCACCACCTTGCGCTGGCCCATGGGCGCCGGCTCGATGGCGGCGCGCTGGGCGCCGAGGTCGAGTTCACCGTGCAACGGGCAGAGCAGGATGCCGGGGCGCTCGGCCAAGGTTTCCTGCAACGCCTGATGAACGCGACGGATCTCCGCCTGGCCGGGGAGGAACACCAGCACGCTACCCTGTTCGTCCGCCAGCGCCTGCAACACGCAATCGACCACCCGCGGCTCGACGAGCTCGCCTGGCTGGAACGGCCGGCTCCAGCGGATATCCACCGGATGCATGCGCCCCTGGCTGCTGATGATCGGTGCATCGTCGAGCAAGCGCGACAGGCGCTCGCCCTCCAAGGTCGCCGACATCAGCAAGATCTTCAGCGGCGGTTCGTCACGCAGCAGTGCCCGACCGTTGAGGCTCAGTGCCAGGGCCAGGTCGGCATCCAGGCTGCGCTCGTGGAACTCGTCGAAGATCACCAGGCCCACGCCGTCAAGCGCAGGATCGCTTTGCAGGCGGCGGGTGAGGATGCCTTCGGTGACCACTTCGATGCGCGTGTCCGGGCCGACCTTACTGTCGAGGCGGATGCGATAGCCCACGGTTTCGCCGACCTTCTCGCCCAGCTCGCTGGCCAGGCGTTCGGCGGCTGCGCGGGCGGCCAGGCGCCGCGGCTCGAGCATGAGGATGGTCTGCCCGGCCAGCCAGGGCTCGTCGAGCAGCGCCAGCGGTACACGGGTGGTCTTGCCGGCGCCGGGCGGCGCCTCTAGCACCGCTTCGTCACGTTCGGCCAGGGCTTGGCGCAGGTCGGACAGTACGGCATCGATCGGTAATGAAATCATGGTGGTCCTCGAACAATCGTCCGAGTATAACGGCGAACCGAGGCTGCCCTATCATGGTCTTAACCTCAGGCGCCGGCGATTGCCGCGCCCTTGATCGTCGTTACCTTTCGGAGATTCACATGCGCATCCCCTCCCGCGTCATCGGTGGCGCCCTCATCGCCACCTTGCTGACCCAGCTGACGGCCTGCGGCACCCTGTTCTACCCTGACCGTCGCGGCCAGATCGAAGGCAAGATCGACCCTGTGGTCGCGGCCATGGATGCCATCGGTATTCTTTTCTACGTGCTCCCTGGCCTGATCGCCTTCGGGATCGACTTCGCCACTGGCGCCATCTATTACCCTGGCGGCAAGAGCGCGCAGATCGACCCGGCCAAGCTCAAGCCGGCGATCAATGCCGACGGCCAAGTCGACAGGACCAAGCTGCAGGCTATCCTCGAAAGCGAGCTGGGCCAGCGCCTGCCATTGAACGACCCACGGCTGATCCAGCACCGTGGCAGTTTCGAACAACTGGCCAGCTACGGCCTGGTGCCCGCCGCTTGACCTGACCACGGACGATCCCCTGCGCATGACCGTCACCGCCGAACACCAACGCCTGCTGCGCCTGGCCACCCGTGCTTCGCTGAGCGTCGCCTGCATCCTGGTGCTGAGCAAGGCCGTGGCCTGGTGGCTGAGCGGCTCGGTCAGCCTGCTGGCCGGGCTGACCGACTCGGCGCTGGATGCCGCCGCCTCCTTTCTCAACCTGCTGGCTGTTCACTACGCACTGCGCCCCGCCGACGACGACCACCGTTTCGGCCACGGCAAGGCCGAAGCCCTCGCTGGCATGGCCCAGGCGCTGTTCATCGGGGTCAGTGCGGTGCTGATCGGGGTCCAGGCGGTTGATCGGCTGAAGTCGCCGGAGCCTTTGGGCGACACCGCCGCCGGCATCGCGGTGATGCTGCTGTCGCTGGCGCTGACCCTCGCATTGCTGGCATTCCAGCGCAAGGTCATCCGCGCGACCGGCTCCACGGCCGTGCGCGCCGACTCGCTGCACTACCGCTCAGACCTGCTGCTTAACGCCAGCATCCTCCTGGCGCTGCTGCTGGCGCGCTTCGGCTGGCCTCAGCTCGACGCCCTGTTCGGCCTCGGGATCGCCCTGTACATCCTGTGGAGCGCGCTGCAGATCGCCCGCGAGAGTACGGCGATCCTGATGGACAAGGAGCTGCCGGCCGATGTCGGCGAGCGCATGCTCGACGTGGTGCTGGCGATCCCGGGGGTAAAGGGCGTGCATGACCTGCGCACGCGGGTGTCCGGCAGCCAGTGGTTCGTGCAACTGCATCTGGAACTACCCGGTGAAATGCCGCTGCATGCCGCCCATGAACTGTGCGTGCAGGCCTCGCAGGTCATTCGCCAGCGCTATCCGCGGGCCGATGTGATGGTTCACGCCGACCCGGTGTAGCCCGCTAGCGCAAGTGCCGTATCAATTGACGCTGTAGCCGCGCCCGCTCAGGCACGCGCCCAATGCCCGCCTGTAATTGTCCGCCACATTGGCCGGCGGCGCATAGGTCGCAGTCGCCGGATCGAACCCCGACTGGCTCACCGCCCAGCGGTGGCACTCGTAGCGGTCCTGCTCCTGCTGCTCCGGCCCCTGGCCGTACATCGGGTAGGCGATCACATCATAGCCACTGCCCTGCTGCTGCGGTGCAGGCGCGACGCTGGGTGGGTTGACCACCACGTACTCGCGGCTGTCGGCGAGGTACTGGTAGTAGGTGTCGGCCACCAGGAAGAACAACGCACCACTCAACCACACCTCGCGGGCATAGGGCGGCAAATAGCCGACCCGCACACCGTAAGGCGGCGTGACCACCACGTAGCCGCCGCTATGGGGCCGATACCAGTAACCGCCGGAGTAGAAGTAGTCCTGCCCACGATAAGGCACCTTCCAGTAGCGGTCCGGGAAGCGATCGACGGTGTGCCCGGGGTGATACTGCGGCCCTGGCCCCCAGCCATTGCCATGACCATCGGGCCGTCCCGACCAATCGCCGCCGGGGCGCTGACCCGGACCACCCGCTTCCCAGTGACGGTTGTCGCCATAACGCCGGGGAATGTCCTGGTAGTAGCCCTGGCGCGGCGGTTGCGTCTGGCGCACTTCGTCACGTGAATTGAGCGGCGATCCGCGCCGTTCACCACCGCCCTGCTCCTGCTGGCCGCCATGACCGTCATGCCCGTCTCCGGGCCCTTCTGCCAGGGCCCCCAGGCTGATGCCCAGGCCCAGCACACCAACACCTGCCAACCGCCAGATGCGCGAACTCATGTTGTTCCTCTCGATGAAAACGCCTGCTTTACCGTTCGCAGTCTACTGCGCAGACCGCGACCGGCAGATGAAATAGCCGACAGCCTAGCGCGCCAGCAAGCCACGCAGCGTCAACTCCAGGGCGACCAGGGCCTGGCCGAGCCGGGTATCGCCGTCCTCTGCCTGGGCGATCCAGAACGCCGCCTCCGACAAGCTGCCATGTACCAGCGCCGCCAATGCCCAGGGATCGGCCTCGGCAACCACACCCTGCTGGACCAGCCCGCTCAACATCCGCTGTAGCGATGCAATGCAATGCTGCTGCGCCTCGGGGGTCACCGCCCCCAGCACGGCGCGCGCGTCACGCAGGACAATGCGCTGGATCTCCGGCTCGCGGGCCATGCGCAGGTAGGCCTCGCAACGCTGGCAGAAGCCTTGCCAGGGGTCATCGCAGGATGCGGAGATAGCCAGCAGACGTGCATCCATTTCACCATCGATCTGTGCCACCACGGCCGCCAGCAGGCCCTGCTTGTCGCCGAAATGGTGATAGAGCGCGCCACGGGTAAGCCCGGCGCGAGCAGTCAGGTCATCCATGGACGCCTGTGCGTAGCCTTGTTCGCTGAAGACCTGGCGGGCCATTGCCAGCAAGGCGGCGCGGGTTTCTTCCATCTCGGCGCGGGTGCGGCGAACCATGGCCTCTCCTTTACGTACAGTTCGTATGAATATTTACATTCAGCCCGTATGAATATTTAATCATACGCACTGTACGTATTATTCACGCCCCGCCTTGTCGTCGGCAAGCGGGCCGTCTCACGGAGGAAGCGACATGCCCAACCCTTATGCACACTTGTTCGTCCCGGCCGGAACCATCGGGTTCACCTTGGCCGGCTTGCTGGCCCGCCTGCCGCTGCCCATGACCGGTATCGGCATCATCACGCTGGTGGCGCAATGGCGCGGCAGTTATGCCCTGGCCGGCGCGGTGTCGGCCTGCTTCGTGCTGACCTATGCCGTGCTCTCGCCGCAGGTGTCACGCCTTGTCGATCGCCTGGGCCAGCGCCGCGTGCTGCCGCTGGCCGGTCTCTTGAGCGTGCTGGGGCTGCTGCTGATGGCCGCCTGCGCCTGGTGGCGCAGCGCCGACTGGCTGCTGTTCGTCGCCGCCCTGCTGGCCGGCTGCATGCCAAGCATGTCGGCAATGGTCCGGGCGCGCTGGACCCACCTGTATCGCGGCCAGCCGCAACTGCAGACTGCCTACTCGCTGGAAACCGTACTCGATGAAGTCAGCTTTATTGCCGGCCCACCGCTGGCGGTCGGGCTCAGCGTGGCGCTGTGGCCGCAGGCCGGGCTGCTGGCTGCCGCTTCACTACTGCTGCTGGGCACCCTGGCGCTAGCCCTGCAGACCGCCAGCGAACCACCGGTGGCCCCTGCCGAAACCTCGGCCAGACCTGACCTGCCGGCCTGGCGATGCGCAGGAATGCCTCAGTTGATCCTGCTGATGGTGGCAATGGGCATGATCGTCGGCACCGTGGACATCGTCAGCGTCGCCTTCGCCGGCGCACAAGGGCAACCGGCCGCCGCCAGCCTGGTGTTGTGGGCCTATGCCGTGGGCTCCTGCGTTTCCGGGCTGCTGTTCGGCACCCTGCGCTGGCAGATGTCGCTACCTCGTCAGTTGCTGGTCGGCGCACTGGCCACCACCCTCAGCACCCTGCCGCTGCTCCTGGTCGGCAATATCGCCCTGCTCGCAGCGGCAGTGTTACTGGCCGGGATGTTTTTTGCCCCGACCATGATCGTGGCCATGGCCCTGGTCGAGCGCAGCGTGCCAGAGCGTCAGCTGACCGAGGGCCTGACCTGGCTGCTCGCCGGGCTGAATGTCGGCGTGGCCGTCGGTGCGGCAAGCGCCGGCCAGTGGGTGGACGCCACGACAGCGCGCAGTGGCTTCGTGATTGCCGTGATCGGCGGCTTGCTGGTGTTGTTGGCGGCGCTGGCCGTGGTCGGTCGCCGCCAGGCGACGCCAGCGCAGGCGCAATAAAAAAGGGAGGCCTCGCGGCCTCCCTTCGGGAATTGTCGTCCGTGCTCGGCACTTGTGGCACCGGCTCACCTCGCGCCGTCTTCTGGACAGTGCGTAGCCCGGGGGCCTGGCGGATCCTGTTGGATGGCTGGCCGCGATCGCCCGCCTAGGGCGCGTCGCCGTGGACTGATGTCCGGGCAGTGATTCTGTTGATAAAGATAGGGCAGACGCTGGGGCAGAGGATTGCGAAGATTGCTCTGATAAATAGCGCTTGCGCAATTTTTCACTCAGGATTGATAATTCGCCGCAATCCGAACAGAAAAGGCCCTTTCCATGAGCAAGCTCGACCGCTACGACCTGAGCATCCTCGCTGAATTGCAGCGCGATGCGCGCATCTCCAACCAGGAACTGGCCGAGCGCATCGGCTTGTCGCCTTCCCCGTGCTCACGTCGGGTCAAGCAACTTGAAGACGACGGCTATATCTCGCGCCAGGTGGCCCTGCTGGACCGCAAAAAGCTCGGCCTGAGCCTTACCGCTTACGTGCTGATCGGCATGGACCGGCACACCCCCGAACGTTTCGAAACCTTCGAGGCGGCGATCCGCAGCCTGCCACAGGTGCTCGAGTGCAGCCTGGTCACCGGGATGGATGCCGACTATCAACTGAAGGTGGTGGTGCCGGACATGGACCACTATCAAAAATTGCTACTAGGCAGCCTGACCCGTATCGAAGGGGTGACCAGTGTGCGCTCCAGCTTCGTGCTCAACCAAGTGCTGGCCAGCACTGAGCTGCCATTGACCCACCTGCGTTGAATCCCTGCGCGCCCGGCGTATGATCGGGCTTTCCGCCTGCCTGGAGTAAACCGATGGATCCCGCCGTATTCGAAGAATGGATGATGATCGTCCTCGTCACCGTGCTGATCGCCTTCATGGGCTTCATCGTCTGGGACCTGGCGAAGAAGTCCAAGGCCGGCCGCTTCGGCACGCTGATCCTGTTCTTCGTGCTGGGCCTCGGCGTGCTGGCGTTCATCATCAAGAGCGTGGTGGTGGGGTTCCTGGAAGGGGTCTGACCCCCCCACCCGGGGCGGCGACTACAGCTTCGCCGCCACCTCCCGCCAACATCCCTGCTGCAACCCTTCGATCGTCCAGTCACCGATACGCACCCGCACCAGACGCAAGGTCGGCAGCCCCACCGCCGCCGTCATCCGCCGTACCTGGCGGTTGCGCCCTTCACGGATCACCAGTTCCAGCCAGGCAGTCGGCACGCTCTTGCGAAAACGTACCGGCGGATTGCGCGGCCACAACTCGGGCTCCTCGAGCAGGCGTGCCTGCGCCGGTAGCGTGGGCCCGTCGTTGAGTTCGACGCCCTCGCGCAGGCGCTGTAGCTGCTCCTCGCTCGGCTCGCCCTCCACCTGCACCCAGTAGGTCTTGGCCAGCTTGTGCTTGGGGTCGGCGATCCGCGCCTGCAGGCGCCCGTCATTGGTCAGCAGCAGCAGGCCTTCGCTGTCGCGGTCCAGGCGCCCGGCCGGGTAGATGCCGGGGATGTCGATGAAATCCTTGAGCGTGGCGCGCCCCTCGCCGTCGCTGAACTGGGTGAGCACATCGAATGGTTTGTTGAACAGGATCAGGCGCGGCTCGGCCGGCGGCGCCTTGGACTGGCGACGCGGGCCGGTGGGTCGCGCCGCAGGGCGACGCGGGGTGCTACGGGGTGGCAGGGGCATGGATCCTCAACGGAACGGCGGCTCATCGAAGCTACGCAGTTTACGCGAGTGCAGCGAGTTGAGCTCGGTGCGCAGCAGGTCGAGGGCGGCGATGCCGATCTTCAAGTGCTGGCTGACCGCGCGGTTGTAGAAGGCGTTGGCCGAGCCCGGCAGCTTGATCTCGCTGTGCAGCGGCTTGTCGGAGACGCACAGCAAGGTGCCGTAGGGGACGCGCAGGCGATAGCCCTGGGCGGCGATGGTACCGCTCTCCATGTCCACCGCCACGGCGCGGGACAGGTTGATCAGCGGGCGCTCCTGGGCCCAGCGCAGCTCCCAGTTGCGGTCGTCGTAGGTGAGCACAGTGCCGGTGCGCAGGCGCTTCTTGAGCTGCTCGCCACGCTCCCCGGTGACTTGCGCGGCCGCTTCCTGCAACGCCAGTTGCACCTCGGCCAGCGCCGGGATCGGGATGTTCGGCGGCACTACCCGGTCGAGGATGCCGTCGCGGCGCATGTAGGCGTGGGCCAGCACATAGTCGCCGATGGTCTGCGACTGGCGCAGGCCGCCGCAGTGACCGATCATCAGCCAGCAGTGCGGACGCAGCACCGCCAGGTGGTCGGTGATGTTCTTGGCGTTGGACGGGCCGACGCCGATGTTGACCAGGGTCACGCCATCGCCGTCGGCAGCGATCAGGTGGTAGGCCGGCATCTGGTAGCGGTGCCAGACCACGCTGGCAACCAGGGCCTGGGCCTCGCCGTTGTCCATGCCCTTCTCGATGACCACGTTGCCCGGCAGAACCATGCGCACGAAACGCGGATCCTCGCGCAGTTGCTCAAGGCCATGAGCGATGAACTGGTCGACGTAGCGGTGGTAGTTGGTGAGCAGGATCCACGGCTGCATGTGCCGCCAGTCGCTGCCGGTGTAATGCACCAGGCGCCGCAGGGAGAAGTCCACGCGGGCGGCGTCGAACAGCGCCAGCGGCAGGGTCTCGGCGCTTTCCCAGTCGTACAGGCCATCGGCGGTGTTGTCGGTGGCCGCCGACAGGTCGGTGCTGGGGAACACGCGTGCCAGCTGGGCCGCAGTGATGCCGCTGCCCGCCAGCTCATCGCCCTGGTCAACCACGTAGGGGTACGGGATGTTCTGCTCGCTGACGCCGACTTCCACGATCACGGTGTAGTCGTGCATCAACGGGCGCAGCTGTTCGAGCAGATAGCCACGGAACGCCGCGGGCTGGGTGACGGTGACGCTGTAGGTACCATCCACCTGGACCTTGGCGTAGGCGCGGGTGGTCGCGGCGACTTCGCCCTGGCTGGAATAGATGAGGCGCAGGGCCGGGTAGCGAAACAGCGCGCGTTCTTCGTCACCGGGCTCGGTGCGGTCTTTCAGGTAGCGCTTGAGGGCCTGGCTCAGGGCCCCGGTGGCCTGTTCATGCAAGGCCGCCAGACGGTCGACGGCCTGTTCGGGGGTATCAACGACTACAAACGCTTGGCTCACGCTGGGCTTCCTGTCTTATGGAATGCATGACCACCATCTTGCCTGCGTTGCAGGGTAAAAACACCCCCGCGATGGCGTTACCCAGCCCACGCCGGCGTGGCCCTGGCCACCAACGCCGCAGCATCCACCCCGCGCGGCAACGCACCATACACCCGCCCGCCAGCGCTCAGCCGGCTGCCGATGAAAGCATCGCTTACCGTGGCGTTGCCCGCCTCCAGCAACAGCTTGGCCTGCAACGCCACGGCGATGTCCTCGGTCAGCTGCCGGGCGCGGTACTGGATATCGCCGGTATCGGCAAAGGCGCCCTTGAGATTGCCGATGAACGCAGCCAGGCGTGGGTCGCCATGACCATCCCCGAGCTCAGTGAAAAGTGCCTCCAGCACACCCGGCTCCTTCGACAAGGCGCGCAGCACGTCCAGACACTGCACATTGCCCGAGCCCTCCCAGGTCGAGTTGACCGGCGCCTCGCGGTACAGCCGCGGGAGGATGCTGTCCTCGACGTAGCCAGCACCGCCCAGGCACTCGGCGGCCTCGTTGATCATTCCGGGGGCGCGCTTGCAGATCCAGTACTTGCCCACGGCCGTCACCAGGCGAGCGAAATGTGCCTGCTGCGGGTCGTCGAGCCGATCAAGCGCCTGGCCCATGCGCAGGCTCAGGGCCAATGCGGCCTCGCTTTCCAGGGCAAGGTCGGCGAGCACGTTCTGCATCAAGGGCTGTTCGGCCAGCACGCGCCCACCGACCTTGCGGTGGGCGCAGTGATGCGCGGCCTGGGTCAGGGCCTGGCGCATCAAGGCGCTGGAGCCGACCATGCAATCGAAGCGGGTCATGGCCACCATCTCGATGATGGTCGGCACGCCGCGCCCCTCCTCGCCCACCATCCAGGCCAGGGCGCCACGAAACTCCACTTCGCTGGAGGCGTTGGAACAGTTGCCGAGCTTGTTCTTCAGGCGCTGGATGTAGAACTGGTTGCGGTTGTCGTCAGGGCGGTGGCGCGGCAACAGGAAGCAGCTTAGGCCCTTGTCGGTCTGCGCCAGGGTAAGGAAGGCATCGCACATCGGTGCCGAGCAGAACCATTTATGCCCCACCAGTTCATAGGGCTGGCCCGGCCCGGGCGCGCCGACCGGGTAAGCGCGGGTGGTGTTGGCTCGCACATCGGTACCACCCTGTTTCTCGGTCATGGCCATGCCGATCGTGACGCCGGCCTTGTGCCGGTCGCCGACATTGCGCGGGTCGTATTCGCGGGCGAGGACCTTGGGCAGCCAGTAGCCGGCCAGCTCGGGCTGCAGGCGCAGGGCCGGCACGGCGGCGAAGGTCATGGTCAGCGGGCAGCCGGTACCGGCTTCGGCCTGGCTGTGCAGGTAGGTCATCGAGGCCCGGGCCACGTGGGCACCGTCCCGTGGCTCAGCCCATGGCAACGAGGGCAGGCCGTGCTCGACCGCGGTACGCATCAACTGGTGATACGCGGGGTGAAACTCCACCAGGTCGATGCGGTGGCCATAGCGGTCATGGCTGCTGAACTCGGGCTTGTGGGCATTGGCCAGGAAACCCGCCGCCATCAGCGGGCCACCGGCCAGGGCGCCGTAGGCGTCGATCCGCGACTCGGCCCAGCCGGCACCGAAGCGCCGCGACCACTCCTGCAAGGGCTGGTCGAGGCGGTAGAGGTTGGCACCGTCGAGGGACGGCGGCTGGTTGGTGACTTCGTGGGTTTCAGCGAACTGGTGCAGGTTCATCGTGGGCCTCCTGGATCCGGTCATGCCTGGATAACCCAGTGAAGCACCGCGGGCCGGTCAGTCAAAGTGACAAAACGGACTACATCGGAGGCACCTCTGTTCAGAAGCGCTCCAGGCTCGAGGCGGCACGCGCCGGTGGAGCCTGCACCTGTGCCACCTTCAGGGGCAGCGTCAGCTCGAAGCGACTGCCCAGCCCCTGGGTGGACTCATGGGACAACGTGGCGCCGATCAACTCGCTCAACTGGCGGCAGATGGACAGGCCGATCCCCAATCCGCCATAGCGCCGGGTCATCGAACCGTCCACCTGGAAGAAGCGCTGGTAAAGCACCGCCTGGTCCAGGTCGTCGAAACCGATGCCACTGTCGCTGACCGTGAGGCTCAGGGCCAGGCTGTCAGGTCCGGTACGCCGGCCACGGGCCTGCACGGTAACGCCGCCCTGGTGGGTGAACTTCAGCCCGTTGTCCACCAGGCACGCCAGGCAGCGGGCGAGCTTCTGCGCATCGCCGACCAGGCTGTCGGGCAGGTCGGCGGGGATGTCCAGGCTCAGGTACAGGCCCTTGGCCAGCGCCTGGCTGGCATAACCGGCCCGCAGTTCCTGGAGCAGCCGCCGTAGGCTGAACGCCGTGCCATGGTTGCGCAGGCGCCCGGCCTGTAGTTCGGTGAGAATGAGGATATCGTCGACCATCGCCATCATGTCCTGGGCCGAGCCGCTGGCGGTGCGATGGTACTGAGCCTGCTCGGCGCTCATGGGCAGGGTGTGCAGCAGCTCCAGCGAACCGATCACGCCGTTCATCGGCGTGCGCAGTTCGTGGGTCACGGTGGCGAGGAACTCGTCCTTGAGCCGGTTGCTGCGGGCCAGTTGCAGGTTCAACTGCTCAAGGGTGCGCCCAGTGTCGCGCAGGGCCTGGGCCTGCTGCTCACGCAAACTGTTGATGCGGTCGGCCAGGGCCAGCGACAACAGCGCCACCTCCAGCGCAGCGCCCAACTGACTGGCGTACATAGTGATGAACAGGTTGGGCAGATACCCCAGCACCATCAAGGTGTTGACCAGCCCGCCGACGAGGAAGGCCGTCCAGGCGATGATGAACCAGCGCGCCACGCGCAAGCCGCGCCACCAGGCATACAACCCGGCACTGAAGATGCTCACGGTGAACAACAGCGCCAGCAGCGTGGCCATGCGCAGCGCCACGCCGTAACGCAGGGTCACCGCCAGCACCATCACCAGCGCGCCGCCAGCCATCAACCCCTTCAGCAGGCGGTCAAGCCCACGGCTGAGGTTGCCCAGTTGCAGGAAGTGACGGGCGAACTGGCAGCCGAACAACCCGGCGGCGCCGATGAAAAATGGCGTGGCGGCGTTGGCCCACCAGGGGTTGTCCGGCCAGAAGTAGGCGATGCCGGCACCATTGACCGAGACCTGATAAAGGCCGAACGAAGCGATGTAGAGGATGTAGTACAGATAGCTGACATCACGCACGCTGAGGTAGAGGAACAGGTTGTACACCAGCATTACCAGCAGCACGCCGTAGATCATGCCCAGCACATAAAGGCGCGTGGGCTGGTCTTCCAGATAGGCCTGGGCCGACCACAATGTCAGCGGCGCCTGGATCGAACCCTGGCTGTGCAGGCGCAGGTAGGCGGTCGTCGCCTGGCCGGGGCGCAGTGGCAGTTCGAACAGGTAGTTGTTCTGGCGGATCTGCCGGCTGGCATAGGGCAGGGCATCACCCGTGCGCTGGGCCAGCCGATAAGTGCCCTGGGCGTCCGGCAGATAGAGCTCCAGATGATCCAGCGGCGGGTAGGCAAGCTCCAGCAGCCATTGACGCGGCGCTGCCGAAGGGGTGGCGGCATAGGCGAGATCGACCCGCAGCCAGAACACCGAAGTCGAATAACCGGCGTTGAGCACGTCATCGTGATGGGTATGGAAGCGTCCGGCGAATGCGGCGGCACTGACCTGGGCGATGCTGGCATTGCCATCGTGGTCTTCATAGACCTGCATGTAGCGGCCCAGCGGCAAGCGCCCGGTGGCGTCGTCGAATTCGACCGCTCCGGCGAGCAGGGGCAAGCAGCCCAGAAGCACAATCAGCAAATAGCGCATACAGCCCCAGCATGGCCTGTCCGGTCGCGTCGCGATTGCCTCCCTTCCCTTTGAGACGACATGATCCGGCAGAACCCGTTTATCGAGTTATCCGAGCACTCTAGCATAGCCTCTAGCACTGGCCATCAGCCACCTAGAAATTGCATGCAGAGGCTCTAGAACGCATGTTTCAGAATACCAAGCAGAACCAACCTGACCACTTGATCAGCAATTCTCTCGCCGCGACCGAACCGCACAAAAAGGTTTGGTGATAAGCTCGCCGACCATGAATACCTACAGCTCCCGCCCCGTTGTCCTCTGTCTCTCCGGCCACGACCCCAGTGGTGGCGCCGGGCTGCAGGCAGATATCGAAGCCCTGATCGCCCAGGGTTGTCACGCCGCACCCGCCGTGACCGCCCTGACCGTGCAGGATACCGTCAACGTTTCCGACTTCCGCGTGCTCGACCGCGAGTGGGTGCTGGCCCAGGCCAACGCCGTGCTGGCCGACTCCACGGTGGCCGCGGTGAAGCTGGGCATGCTCGGCTCGATCGAGATGGTCGACACCGTCGCCGAACTGCTGGCCGCCCACCCGCACCTGCCACTGGTCTGCGACCCGGTGCTGCGCGCCGGTGGCGGTGGCCGCCTGGGCAAGGACGAGGTCGGCTACGCGCTGCGCGAACGCCTGCTGCCGCTGGCCACCATCGCCACGCCGAACCTGCCGGAAGCACGCATTCTGGCGGAACTGCCCGAAGGCACCGCGGACGAGTGCGCCGAGAAACTGCTGCCGTTCTGTAGACACCTGTTGATTACCGGCGGTCACGGCGACGAGGTGGAAATCCACAACCGCCTGTACAGCCGCGACGGTCAGCAGCACACCTGGACCTGCCAGCGCCTGCCGGGCAGCTACCACGGCTCGGGCTGCACCCTGGCCAGCGCTCTGGCCGGCCGCCTGGCTCTGGGCGAAGCATTGACCAGCGCCGTGCGCAGCGCCCTGGACTACACCTGGCGGACCCTGCGCGACGCCGAGCAACTGGGCAAGGGCCAGTACGTACCGCGCCGCCTGCCCCTGGATTTCTGTTCCTGACTCGAGGCCACCCGATGAAGCTCCGCGGTCTGTACGCGATCACCGACAGCCAACTGCTGGCCGGCCGTTTTTTCTCCCACGTTGAAGCGGCACTGGAAGGTGGCGTTCGTCTGCTGCAATACCGCGACAAGAGCGACGATGCCGCCCACAGGCTGCGCGAGGCCGAAGCGCTGAAGACGCTCTGTGAGCGTTACGGCACCGAGCTGATCATCAACGACGACGCTGAACTGGCTGCCCGCCTGGGCGTCGGCGTGCATCTGGGCCAGACCGACGGTCCGCTCACGCCGGCCCGCGCCCTGCTCGGCCGCCAGGCGATCATCGGCTCGACCTGCCACGCCAGCCTCGACCTCGCGCAGCAGGCCGCCGACGAGGGCGCCAGCTATGTCGCCTTCGGTCGCTTCTTCAATTCCGTCACCAAACCGGGCGCGCCCGCCGCCAGCGTCGAGCTGCTTGAGCAGGCCCGCGCCCAGGTCAAGCTGCCGATCGCGGTGATCGGCGGCATCACCCTCGACAACGCCGCCCCGCTGGTCGCCCATGGCGCCGACCTGCTGGCGGTGATCCACGGCCTGTTCGGTGCCGACAGCGCGCAGGAAGTCACCCGCCGCGCCCGCGCCTTCAATGCCCTGTTCGCTTGCTGATTTCGAGAGAAGATCCCATGTCCCGTTCCGAAGCCCTGTTCGCCCAAGCCCAGAAGCACATCCCCGGTGGCGTCAACTCGCCGGTGCGCGCCTTCAAGAGCGTCGGCGGCACCCCGCTGTTCTTCAAGCACGCCGAAGGCGCCTACGTCATCGATGAAGACGACAAGCGCTACGTCGACTACGTTGGCTCCTGGGGGCCGATGATCCTCGGTCATGCCCATCCAGAGGTACTGGACTCGGTGCGTAAGCAGCTGGAGCACGGCTTGTCTTACGGCGCGCCGACCGCCATGGAAACCGAGATGGCCGACCTGGTCTGCTCGATCGTGCCGTCGATGGAGATGGTGCGCATGGTCAGCTCCGGCACCGAAGCCACCATGAGCGCCATCCGCCTGGCCCGTGGCTACACCGGCCGTGACGCCATCATCAAGTTCGAAGGTTGCTACCACGGTCACTCCGACAGCCTGCTGGTCAAGGCCGGCTCCGGCCTGCTGACCCAGGGCGTGCCAAGCTCGGCCGGGGTGCCGGCGGACTTCGCCAAGCATACCCTGACCCTGCCGTTCAACGACATCGCCGCCGTCGAGAAGACCCTGGCCGACGTCGGCCAGACCGTGGCCTGCATCATCGTCGAGCCGGTGGCCGGCAACATGAACTGCGTGCCGCCGGCGCCGGGCTTCCTCGAAGGCCTGCGCACACTGTGCGACAAACATGGCGTGGTGCTGATCTTCGACGAGGTGATGACTGGCTTCCGCGTTTCCCTCGGCGGTGCCCAGGGCCACTACGGCATCACCCCCGACCTGTCGACCTTCGGCAAGATCGTCGGCGGCGGGATGCCGGTCGGCTGCTTCGGCGGCAAGCGCGAGATCATGGGCTGCATCGCCCCGCTGGGCCCGGTCTATCAGGCCGGCACCCTGTCGGGCAATCCGCTGGCCATGGCTGCGGGCCTCACGACCCTCAAGCTCATCAGCCGCCCGGGCTTCCACGACGAACTGAGCGCATTCACCAGCCGTATGCTCGATGGCCTGCAACAGCGTGCCGATGCCGCCGGCATCCCGTTCGTCACCACCCAGGCAGGGGCCATGTTCGGCCTGTACTTCAGTGGCGCCGACGATATCGTCACCTTCGACGACGTGATGGCCAGCGACGCCGAACGCTTCAAGCGCTTCTTCCACCTGATGCTCGAAGGCGGTGTGTACCTTGCGCCAAGCGCCTTCGAAGCGGGCTTCACCTCCATCGCCCATGGTGACAAGGAACTGCAGATCACCCTGGATGCGGCCGAACGGGCGTTTGCCAAGCTGAAGTAAGGGTTTTCCTGTTCCGGCCTGTCGCGAGCGTACACCGCGATAGGCCGGAGCGAGCAACCCTGTGAACCCCATCACAACCCGCCACGTCCCATCCTGCTGTAGAAATTCGAGTAAAACTTTGTAAGGTAGGCGCTGCTTATCCCATAATGTGCCACCAGAGACATTGGCCGTAGCTTTGCAGAGGTAAGTCGATCCCCATGAACCGCACCGGCCGCGCCCTTACCCTGGGCTGCCTGTTGCTTCTTCAGCCCCTGCTGGCCCTGGCGGAGGGCGGTAATTCGTTGCTGATTCCAGCGACGGGCCGCTGTGCCCTCGATACCGCACCCGAGGACCTGCAGAATGCCCTGAAGGCCTGCGAGCAGACCGCGCAATCAGGGGATGCCGAAGCGCAGTACGAGCTGGGCGAGTTCTACTACAGCGGCACACCGCGCCAACTCGACAACGCGCTCAAGTGGTTCGAGAAAGCCTCGCTGCAAGGCCAGGCCCAGGCCCAGTACCGCCTCGGTTCGATGTTCTTCCACGGCGAAGGGGTCAAGGCCAACAACGTGCAGGCCTACATCCTGCTGAAGATTGCCGCGGTCAACGGTGCCGAAGACGCCCTGGACATGGCCGACGAAGTCACCGAGCAAATGCCCCGCGACGAGCTCGAGCACGCCACCCAGGTACTCGGCCAGATCTTCCGCAAATACCTGCTGGAACTGCAGAACGCCGAAGGACGCACGCCCTTCTCGCCCCTTCCCTGAACCGTTGCCCGGACCGACGCTGGCCCTGGCATCATCGATTCGTCAACTTGCCCTGCCATGCTCGACGCGCGGACCGGACGCCTCGCAGCGACCCTTGATCGTTTCAGTGCTTTCGCCACTGCCACTCAAGGGTTATTCTTGAGCTCACATTCATTGCCGTCGAGCGGCTAAAAACGACCTTGAACGCACCCATACAACCCCATCGTTTCATCCTCGAGCCCTTCGAGGCCCATCGTTTCGCCAACCTTTGCGGCCAGTTCGACGAGCACCTGCGCCTGATCGAACAACGCCTGGCCATCGAGATCCGCAACCGCGGCAATCAGTTCGAACTGATCGGCGAACCCAAGACCACCTCCGCTGCCGAACAGCTGCTGCGCCGCCTTTATCGCGAGACCAAGGCCAGCGACCTGTCGCCGGAAACGGTACACCTCTATCTCCAGGAGTCGACAGTCGAGAACCTCGAGAATCCGGCCGTCAATGAAGTCAGCGTCTCGTTGCGCACACGCAAGGGCAACATCCGCCCGCGCGGTGTCAACCAGCAGCGCTACGTCAAGGAGATCCTGGCCAACGACATCAACTTCGGCATCGGCCCGGCCGGTACCGGCAAGACGTACCTGGCCGTGGCCTGCGCGGTCGATGCGCTGGAGCGCGAACAGGTGCGCCGCATCCTGCTGGTACGCCCGGCGGTCGAGGCCGGCGAAAAGCTCGGCTTCCTGCCCGGCGACCTGGCCCAGAAGATCGACCCGTACCTGCGCCCGCTCTACGACGCGCTCTACGAGATGCTTGGCTTCGAGCACGTGGCCAAGCTGATCGAGCGCCAGGTGATCGAGATCGCGCCGCTGGCCTACATGCGCGGCCGCACCCTGAACAACAGCTTCATCATCCTCGACGAGAGCCAGAACACCACGCTCGAACAGATGAAGATGTTCCTCACCCGCATCGGCTTTGGCTCGACCGCGGTGATCACCGGTGACATCACCCAGGTCGACCTGCCCCGCGGCACCAAGTCGGGCCTGGCCCATGTGATCGAGGTGCTCAAGGACGTGCCAGGCATCAGCTTCACCCATTTCCAGCCCAAGGACGTGGTACGCCACCCATTGGTGCAGCGTATCGTCGAAGCCTACGACCGCTTCGAAGCCCGTCAGTCCAAGCCCGAGGCACCCGGCAAAGATGCTTGAACTCGACCTGCAACGGGCCACGGACGCCGCTGCCCCCGATGACGCCGCCTTCCGCCGTTGGTGCGAGCTCGCCCTGCGCCAGCGCAGCGCCGACTCGGAAATGACCATCCGCCTGGTCGACACCGCCGAAGGCCGCGAGCTGAACCACACCTACCGGCACAAGGATTACGCCACCAACGTGCTGTCCTTCCCGGCCGACGTGCCCGACGAGCTGCTCGACATCCCGCTGCTGGGCGACCTGGTGATCTGCGTACCGGTGGTCGAGCGCGAGGCCGCCGAACAGGGCAAGTCCCTGGAGGCGCACTGGGCGCACCTGGTCATCCACGGCTGCCTGCACCTGCTCGGCTACGACCACATCGAAGACGATGAGGCCGAGGAAATGGAAGCGCTGGAACGGCAATTGCTGGCGGAACTGGGTCATCCGGACCCTTACGCCGACGACGAAACCGAATCAATCACACACTGACACTGCAAGGATCACGAGTAACCGCCATGAGCGAAGACCGATCGAGCAACGGGCAAAAGTCCTGGCTGGGTAAGCTGACCCAGGCTTTTGCCCATGAGCCGAAAAACCGCCAGGAGCTCCTCGAGCTGCTGCGCGAAGCCCATCAGAACAAGCTGCTCGACAGCGAAGCGCTGACCATCGTCGAAGGCGCCATCCAGGTCGCCGACCTGCAGGTGCGCGACATCATGGTGCCGCGTTCGCAGATGATCAGCATCAAGGCCAACCAGTCGCCCCGCGAGTTCCTGCCGGCAGTGATCGATGCCGCGCACTCGCGCTACCCGGTGATTGGCGAGAGCCACGACGATGTGCTCGGCATCCTGCTCGCCAAGGACCTGCTGCCGCTGATCCTCAAGGAGAATGGCGACAGCTTCAACATCAAGGACCTGCTGCGCCCGGCCACCTTCGTGCCCGAGTCCAAGCGCCTGAACGTGCTGCTGCGCGAGTTCCGCGCCAACCACAACCACATGGCCATCGTCATCGACGAATACGGCGGCGTGGCGGGGCTGGTGACCATCGAGGACGTGCTCGAGCAGATCGTCGGCGACATCGAGGACGAGCATGACGTCGAGGAAGACAGCTACATCAAGCCGCTGCCCAGCGGCGACTTCCTGGTCAAGGCACTGACCCCGATCGAGAACTTCAACGAGTTCTTCGACAGCGAGTTCTCCGATGACGAGTTCGATACCGTCGGCGGCCTGGTGATGAGTGCGTTCGGCCATTTGCCCAAACGTAACGAAACCACCGAGATCGGCGGCTACCGCTTCCGCATTCTCAATGCCGACAGCCGCCGGATACACTTGCTGCGCCTGACACCGATCAACCGTTAAGGACGAACATGCGCTGGATCACCCGCCCCGGCTGGCCCGGTAACCTGCTGGCCATGGCGGCCGGCGCCTCCACCCTGCTGGCCCTGGCCCCCTTCGACATCTGGCCGCTGGCCCTGCTGTCCCTCGCGCTGTTCTATGCAGGGCTGCGCGAACTGAGCCCGCGCCAGGCCCTGGGCCGGGGCTGGTGCTTCGGCTTCGGCCTCTACGGTGCCGGCACCTGGTGGATCTACGTCAGCATGAACACCTACGGCGGCGCCTCGCCGCTGCTGGCGATCCTGCTGCTTTTGGCATTCTTCGCCTGCCTGGCCTTCTTCTTCGCCCTGCCCGCCTGGCTTTGGGCACGCTGGCTGCGCCGCGACGAGGCGCCGCTGGCCGACGCCTTGTGCTTTGCCGCCCTGTGGTTGCTGCAAGAGGCCTTCCGGGGTTGGTTCCTCACCGGTTTCCCTTGGCTCTACGCAGGTTACAGCCAGCTCGATGGCCCCCTCGCAGGCCTCGCGCCACTGGGCGGCGTGTGGCTGATCTCGTTCGCCCTGGCGCTTACCGCCGCCCTGCTGTGCAACCTCCATCGCCTGCGCGAGCGCCGTTCGTTCCTGGCCGTTGGTGTAGTACTGCTGGTGGCGCCGTGGATCATCGGCCTGGCCCTGAAGGATCATGCCTGGACGCAACCGGCGGGCGATCCGCTGAAGGTCGCTGCCCTGCAAGGCAACGTCGAGCAGGACCTGAAGTGGGACCCGGCGCACGTCAATGCGCAACTGGCGCTGTACCGCGACATGAGCTTCAGCTCGAAACCCGTCGACCTGCTGATCTGGCCGGAAACCGCCGTGCCGGTGCTCAAGGACCAGGCCCAGGGCTACATCGACATGATGGGCACCTTCGCCGCCGAACGCCATTCGGCGCTGATCACCGGGGTGCCGGTGCGGCAGATGGTTCACCACCAACGCCGCTACTTCAACGGCATCACCGTGGCCGGCGAAGGCGACGGCACCTACCTCAAGCAGAAGCTGGTGCCCTTCGGTGAGTACGTGCCCTTGCAGGACATGCTGCGCGGCCTGATCGAGTTCTTCAACCTACCGATGTCGGACTTCGCCCGTGGCCCCGCGGACCAGCCGCTGCTGCAGGCCAAGGGGTACCAGGTGGCCCCGTACATCTGCTACGAAGTGGTCTACCCCGAGTTCGCCGCGAGCCTGGCCGCACGTAGCGACCTGCTGCTGACCATCAGCAACGACACTTGGTTCGGCACCTCGATCGGCCCGCTGCAGCACCTGCAGATGGCCCAGATGCGCGCGCTGGAGGCCGGCCGCTGGATGATCCGCGCCACCAACAACGGTGTGACCGCGCTGATCGACCCGTTCGGCAGGATCACCGCGCAGATTCCGCAGTTCCAACGTGCGGTGCTGTATGGCGAAGTGGTACCAATGCAGCAACTGACGCCCTACCTGCAATGGCGTTCTTGGCCGCTGGCGATCGTCTGCATGCTGCTGCTGGGCTGGGCCTTGCTGGCCGGGCGCATCGCGCGAACCGTCTGAGGTACCCCTGGGGCTGCTACGCAGCCCATCGCCGGCAAGCCAGCTCCCACCCCGATCGCGCCGATCTGAGGACTTGTACAGTACCTGTGGGAGCCGGCTTGCCGGCGATGGGCCGCTTAGCGGCCCCAGTCCTTAGTAGAACAGGCGATAACCTACCAACCCCGCCGCCTCGTTCAGCAACTGCCCGCTCTGCCACATTGCCCGGTTTTCCGGCAGCAACCCCGCGAACGGCCGCGCATGATCGCGCCCCAGGAACCCCACCGGCGCCGGCACTACTTCGAACCCGGCCCGCTCGAAACTCCAGCGCGAGCGCTGCATGTGCCAGGCCTGCGTCACCACCACCACCCGCTTGATACCGAGCGGCTGCAACACCTTGGCGCTGAACTCGGCGTTTTCCCAGGTGGTGCGGCTGGCTTCCTCCTTCCAGGAAACCTTTACGTCAAAATCCGTCTCAAGGCGGTCAGCCATCAGTTGGGCCTCACTGGGCGGCGTGCCATAGTGCAAGCCACCGCTGGTCAGCACCGGCAGGCCTGAGGCCTTGGCCAGTTGCGCGGCGTAGCGCATGCGCTCGAGGGCGACGTAGGTTGGCTGATCAAGTCCACCCCAGGCCGGATCGCCGCGCTCCCGTCCGGCGCCGAGGACCACGATGGCGTCGGCCCTGGACGCCAGGCCTGCCCACCCCTCGAGCGCCAACGCAGGTTCTGTTTCAAGGGTTCGGGCAAGTTGCTCGACCGTCAGTGGCAAGCTCATCAGCCACAAGCCGCCCAGCCCCAGGGTGAAACAGGCCGCGGCCAGGCGCGGACGACGACGGCGCCACCACCAGGCGGCCAGCAGCAGCAGGAACAGGATGCCGGGCGGCATCAACCATTGTTTGATGAAAAAGCGGATCGGCATCACACACCTCCATGGAAGGCGTGCAGCCTAAGAGGATCGGCACCGGGCCTCAAGGGCAACCGGCGCCGATCGATGCGCGCATTGCGAAAACCGGCGCGTCGGCCCGCGCCTGCAACCCTGAACGGCTATCGGGACGGCAACGTCCTGGAGCTGGCTGAGGCGCCGGAGCGCTTGCGGTCCTTGAGCCAGACGATCCTGGCCGAGGACGGCTCCGGTTGCGGGTAGGCACCGGCACTGGCAAAACGGCCTTCCGGGAGGGATTCCAGGTAGGCCTTGATGACTTCGAACTCGGCGTGGCTCAGGCCACGCAACTCCAGTTCGGCAGGCATCTCGTCGCGCAATCGCACGGAGGTTCTGGCCACTTCCAGTGCCAGGCCCAGGCGGTCGATCAGGCGTTCGTATAGCTCCGGTTTGCTTGCGGTTAGTTGCGACTCTCCCATCCGTTCACCTCATTGAAGGTAAGAATATCTCCCCCCACAAATGAGCTTAGCGTCACTCGTAAAAGCGACCGGGCGCCGCGACCAACGGCCCGCGCGGCGGGCGATGCAATCAGGGTTTCCCACGATACGCGGCGCTCATGTATGCTACGGCGTTCACTCTTGCAGATCCCGGAGTGCCGGACGCAGCGAGGTCGAGCTGCCTGGAACATGTCTCTTATCTCTCAATACAAAGTAGCCATGCACGAACAATACACGCCCCGTGATGTAGAAGCCGCCGCCCAGAATGCCTGGGACGAGCAACAATCGTTCGCTGTCACCGAACAGCCAGGCAAAGACACCTACTATTGCCTATCGATGTTCCCGTACCCGAGCGGCAAGCTACACATGGGCCACGTGCGCAACTACACCATCGGTGACGTGATCGCCCGCTACCAGCGCATGCTGGGCAAGAACGTCCTGCAACCGATGGGCTGGGACGCCTTCGGCATGCCGGCGGAAAACGCCGCGATGAAGAACAACGTCGCCCCGGCCAAGTGGACCTACGAGAACATCGACTACATGAAGACCCAGCTCAAGAGCCTGGGTCTGGCCATCGACTGGTCGCGTGAAGTCACCACCTGCAAGCCAGACTACTACCGCTGGGAGCAGTGGCTGTTCACCCGCCTGTTCGAAAAAGGCATCATCTACCGCAAGAACGGTACGGTGAACTGGGACCCGGCGGACCAGACCGTTCTGGCCAACGAGCAGGTCATCGATGGTCGTGGCTGGCGCTCGGGCGCGCTGATCGAGAAGCGCGAAATCCCGATGTACTACTTCCGCATCACCGACTACGCCGACGAGCTGCTGGAAAGCCTCGACGAACTGCCGGGCTGGCCCGAGCAGGTCAAGACCATGCAGCGCAACTGGATCGGCAAGTCCCGCGGCATGGAAGTGCAATTCCCCTATGACCAGGCGAGCATCGGTCATGAGGGCACCCTGAAAGTCTTCACCACCCGTCCAGACACCCTGATGGGCGCCACCTACGTGGCCGTCGCCGCCGAACACCCGCTGGCCACCCAGGCCGCCCAGGGCAACCCGGCACTGCAGGCGTTCATCGACGAGTGCAAGAGCGGCAGCGTCGCCGAGGCCGACATGGCCACGCAGGAGAAGAAGGGCATGGCCACTTCCCTGTTCGTCGAGCACCCGCTGACCGGCGAGAAACTGCCGGTATGGGTCGCCAACTACGTGCTGATGCACTACGGCGATGGCGCCGTGATGGCCGTGCCGGCGCACGACGAGCGCGACTTCGAATTCGCCCACAAGTACAACCTGCCGGTCAAGGCGGTGGTGCGCACCAGCGTCGGCGACGAAGTCGGCAGCGAATGGCTGGCCGCCTACGGCGAGCATGGCCAGCTGATCAACTCCGGCGAGTTCGACGGCCTGGACTTCCAGGGCGCCTTCGACGCCATCGAAGCCGCGCTGATCCGCAAAGACCTCGGCAAGTCGCGCACCCAGTTCCGCCTGCGCGACTGGGGCATCAGCCGCCAGCGCTACTGGGGCTGCCCGATCCCGATCATCCACTGCCCATCCTGCGGTGACGTGCCGGTGCCGGAAGACCAGCTGCCGGTCACCCTGCCGGAAAACGTGGTACCGGACGGTGCCGGTTCGCCCCTGGCACGCATGCCCGAGTTCTACGAGTGCACCTGCCCGAAATGCGGCACCGCGGCCAAGCGCGAAACCGACACCATGGACACCTTCGTCGAGTCGTCCTGGTACTTCGCCCGCTACGCCTCGCCGAACTACGACAAGGGCCTGGTAGATCCGAAAGCCGCCAACCACTGGCTGCCGGTCGACCAGTACATCGGCGGCATCGAGCACGCCATCCTGCACCTGCTGTATGCGCGCTTCTTCCACAAACTGATGCGTGACGAAGGCCTGGTCACCTCCAACGAGCCGTTCAAGAACCTGCTGACCCAGGGCATGGTCGTCGCCGAAACCTACTACCGCGTCGCCAGCAACGGCGGCAAGGACTGGTTCAACCCGGCAGACGTCGAAGTCGAGCGTGATGCCAAGGCCAAGATCATCGGCGCTCGCCTGAAGACCGACGGCCTGCCGGTGGAAATCGGCGGCACCGAGAAGATGTCGAAGTCGAAGAACAACGGCGTTGACCCGCAGTCGATGATCGAGCAGTACGGCGCCGATACCTGCCGCCTGTTCATGATGTTCGCCTCGCCGCCCGACATGAGCCTGGAATGGTCCGACTCCGGCGTCGAAGGTGCCAGCCGCTTCCTGCGCCGTGTCTGGCGCCTGGCCCAGGCCCACGTGGCCCAGGGCCTGCCGGGCGCGCTGGACACCGCCGCCCTGAGCGACGAGCAGAAGGTCATCCGCCGTGCCATCCATGCCGCGATCAAGCAGGCCAGCACCGACGTGGGCCAGTACCACAAGTTCAACACCGCCATTGCCCAGGTGATGACCGTGATGAACGTGCTGGAGAAGGCGCCGCAGGCCACTGCCCAGGACCGTGCCCTGTTGCAGGAAGGTCTCGAGGCCGTCACCCTGCTGCTGGCACCTATCACCCCGCACATCTCCCACGAACTGTGGAAGGCGCTGGGCCATGACCAGGCGGCGATCGACGCGGCCTGGCCGACGATCGACGAAAGCGCCCTGGTGCAAGACACCGTGACCCTGGTGGTGCAGGTCAACGGCAAGCTGCGTGGCCAGGTCGAAATGCCGGCCGCCGCCAGCCGCGAGGAAGTAGAGGCCGCCGCTCGCAACAACGAGAACGTCCTGCGCTTCACCGACGGTCTGACCATCCGCAAGGTCATCGTCGTCCCGGGCAAACTGGTCAACATCGTCGCCAACTGATGGCAACGCCCGCCTGTGCAACCACAGGCGGGCGTAATCGGTCCACGAGGGAGCAACACACACATGATCAAACGCAATTTGCTGGTGATGGGCCTGGCTGTCCTGCTCAGCGCCTGCGGTTTCCAGCTGCGCGGCACCGGCACCAACGAACTGAGCATCAAGGAAATCGACCTCGGCGCCCGTAACGAATACGGCCCAACCGTCATGCAGCTACGTCGCACCTTGCAAAGCAGCGGCGTGAAAGTCTATTCCGGCGCCCCCTACAAGCTGGTGCTCACCAACGAGCAGGAAACCCAGCGCGCTGCAACCTACAGCGGTGGCAACCGTTCGGCCGAGTACGAACTGACGACCGTGCTGAACTATACGATCGAAGGCCAGAACGACAGCATGCTGCTTGAAGACAAGCTGCAAGTGCAGAAGTACTACGTCTACAACGGCAACAACGTCAATGGTTCGGGCCAGGAAGCCAACCAAGTCCGTGAGGAAATGCGTCGCGATCTGGTGCAGGGCATGATGGCCCGCCTGCAGCAGCTGACCCCGGAACGCCTCGACGAACTGCAACGCAAGGCCAACGAGCGTGCCGAAGCGGAGGCTCGTGCGCTCAAGGAAGCCCAGCGCATCCAGGACGAGACGCCCCAGCAGTCGCCAATGGAAATCCCGGCTCCCTGAGCCTGAACGGGGCACCTGAGGTGCCCCGCCCTTCGCCATGAAGCTCTCCCCCGCCCAACTCAACAAGCACCTGCAAGGCCAGCTGGCGCCCGTCTATATCGTCAGCGGCGACGACCCGCTGCTGTGCCAGGAAGCCGCCGACGCCATCCGCGGCGCCGCGCGCCAACAGGGCTACGACGAACGCCAGGTGTTCAGCGCCGACGCCAACTTCGACTGGGGCAACCTGCTGCTGGCCGGCGCCAGCCTGTCGCTGTTCGCCCAACGCCGCCTGCTGGAACTGCGCCTGCCCTCGGGCAAGCCCGGCGACAAGGGCGCTGCCGCACTGATGGAGTACTGCGCCAACCCGGCCGAGGACACGCTGCTGCTGATCAGCCTGCCCAAGCTCGATGGCAGCGCGCAGAAAACCAAGTGGGGCAAGGCCTTGACCGAGGGCGCGCACTGCCAGTTCATCCAGATCTGGCCGGTGGATGCCCAGCAATTGCCGCAGTGGATCAACCAGCGCCTGTCCCAGGCCGGCCTGTCGGCCCAGCGCGATGCCATCGACCTGATCGCCGCTCGGGTCGAGGGCAACCTGCTGGCCGCCGCCCAGGAGATCGAGAAGCTCAAGCTGCTGGCCGAGGGCAACCAGATCACCGTCGAAACCGTCCAGGCCGCTGTCGCCGACAGCGCCCGCTTCGATGTGTTCGGGTTGGTCGATGCCATTCTCAATGGCGAAGCAGCCCATGCCCTGCGCATGCTCGAAGGGCTGCGCGGCGAAGGTGTCGAGCCGCCGGTCATTCTCTGGGCCCTGGCCCGCGAACTGCGCCTGCTGGCCGGCCTCGCGCAGCAGTTCAGCCAGGGTGTGCCGCTGGACAAGGCCTTCAGTCAGGCACGCCCACCGGTGTGGGACAAGCGTCGACCGCTGGTGAGCAAGGCCCTGCAGCGTCTCTCGGCGCAACGTTGGGCCATGCTGCTGCAGGATGCCCAACGCATCGATGCGCAGATCAAGGGGCAGGCCGAAGGCTCGCCGTGGACCAGCCTGGCGCGGTTGTCGCTGCTCATGGCCGGGCAGCGTCTGGCACTGCCTGCCGAGTGAAGCGCGTTACGGCGCAAGCCTGCCACCGCAACGTCTGCCAGCCATAAACACAATCAATTGGCCCTTCCCTACCCTCACGCCTAAAGTGCGCCCCGAAACCCAACCCAACCGGGAACCCGCCATGAGCAAGAAGCCGAAAAAGCACGGCCCCAACAAGGCCAAGTCGATCATCGCCCAACCGCTGTTCCGCTGCCGCCAGGAACGACCGGAAAAAGGCAAAGGCAGCTACCGCCGCGAAGCCTTCCAATCGAGAGATTGGGAGGCTTCTTGCTTTATGGCCGCCTGAAAAGGCATGAAATGCGCAGGCATGGTATGGTCGGCACCTGACCTGCAACTCTGGATCTGTGCATGCCCTCTCGTCTCACTCTCCGCTGGCAACCCCGCCAGCTGATCGCGGCCACAAGCTTTATCCTGCTCGTCGCCTGCGCCGAGAAACCCACCGCCGCCGATGCCCTGCCGCTGGCACCCGCCCAGCCCGCACCGATCGTTACGCTGCCCGGCGCCACGCCCGATAGCAGCAGCGAAATCCAGCCCCTGCAAACCTTCGCCCAATGGCAGGCCGGTTTCCGCGAGCAAGCCCTGCAAGCCGGGATCAGCGCCAGCCTGTTCGACCGTGCCTTCCTCGGCGTCACCCCGGACATGGACGTGATCAAGGCCGACCGCAGCCAACCGGAGTTCACCCGCCCGGTCTGGGAATACCTGGACGGTGCCCTGTCGCCGCTGCGCGTACGCAACGGCAAGAAGCTGCTCGAACAGAATGCCGAGCTGCTGGCACGCATCGAGCAACGCTACGGCGTCGACCGCCAGGTGCTGGTCTCGGTGTGGGGCATGGAGAGCAACTTCGGCCAGTTCCAAGGCAGCAAGTCGGTGATCCGCTCGCTGGCCACCCTGGCCTATGAAGGCCGTCGCCCCCAGTTCGCCCAGGACCAGCTGATCGCCGCCCTGCAGATCCTGCAAAACGGCGACATCCAGCCTGACGCGATGCGCGGCTCCTGGGCCGGCGCCATGGGCCAGACCCAGTTCATCCCGACCACCTACCTCACCCACGCGGTGGATTTCGACGGTGATGGCCGCCGTGACATCTGGAACAGCACCGCCGACGCCCTGGCTTCCACCGCGCACTACTTGCAGGCGTCCGGCTGGAAACGTGGCCAGCCCTGGGGCTTCGAGGTGCAGGTGCCCGCCGGCTTCGACTACTGGCTGGCCGACGGCAGTCAGCGCAAGAGTGTCAGCGAATGGCTGCAGCTGGGCGTGAAACTGCCCGCCGGCACCGTGCTGCCTGCTGGCAGCAACCAATTGTCCGCTGCCCTGCTGCTGCCCGCCGGCGCCCGGGGCCCGGCGTTCCTGGTGCTGGACAACTTCCGCGCGATCCTCAAGTACAACAATTCGTCGTCGTACGCGCTGGCAGTAAGCCTGCTGGGTGATCGGTTCTACGGTTGGGGCTTCATCGCCGGAAGTTGGCCGAAAGAGGACTTGCCGCTAAGCCGCAGCGAGCGGATCGAGCTGCAAACCTTGCTCAACGCCAGTGGCCATGAGGCGGGCAATCCCGACGGGATTATCGGAGCCAATACCCGCAAGGCCATCCGCAACGCGCAACAAGCGCAGGGCTGGCCAGCGGATGGTTATCCGACCCACAAACTGCTCGACAGCCTGCGTCGCTAGAAAGCGCCGGGGCCGCTCTGCGGCCCCAAAACATTCACGCCTTGGCCAGATCCTGTGCCAAGACCAAGCACTGTCTTTCGCTGTCCAGCTTCACCCGCGCGCCCAATGGCAGGCATAGATTCGGGTCACAATGTCCACTGCGCCACCCCGCCAGCACCGGCACCCCAAGCGGGCCGAAGATGTCTAGCAGCAAAGGCGTCATGGCCGCCACGGTGATCCCGGCAAAATCCCCCACCAGCACCCCGCGCACCCCTTCCAGCTTGCCGGCCAGGCGTAGCTGGGTCAGCAACCGGTCGACACGGTAGAGCGGCTCGTTGACGTCTTCGATGAACAGGATGCTGTCCTGGGTGTCGACTTCCGCCAGCGTCCCCAATGTGCTGCCAAGCAGCGACAGGTTGCCACCGACCAGACGCCCGCTGGCAACCCCAGGCACCACGCTGGAGAGCGGAAACGCCGCAGGATGGTCGATCACATCGCCCGCGCCCAGCCGCCCCCGCAGCTGACCGAGCATTGAGCTGACGGTAGGCTCGAGCTTGCCCCCTAACAGGTCGGCATTGAGCATGGCGCCATGGAAGGCCAGCAGCCCGGCATGCCGGTTGATCGCCGAATGCAGAGCGGTAATGTCGCTGTAACCCACCAGCGGCTTGGGATTGCGACGGATTAGCTCGAAGTCGATGCGATCCAGCAAACGCATGCTGCCGTAGCCGCCGCGCATGCACAGGATGGCATCGATGTCCGGGGCGCTGAACGCATCGTGCAGGTCACGCAAACGCTGCTCGTCGCTGCCGGCGAGGTAACCGTCCGCCTGCAGCACCCCAGGGTAGATGCGGCACTGCTGGCCACGGCTGTCGAACCACTGGCGGGCCTTGTCGGTATCAAGCCGCGCCGGCCCGGCCGGGGCGACGATGGCGAAACGGGCGTTGTCAGGCAAGGCCTTGGGCAACAGGTATTCAGCAGTTTTCAGGCAATTCATCACGCCACTCCTTGCAGCTTGTCGCTTGAAACTCGTAGCTCAAAAACGAAAATGCCGATGCCGCCTTCCGGCGCGCATCGGCATGTTCCGCTCAAACCCGACTCAGAGCTTGATCTTGGCTTCGTGGGCCTGCTGGTCGGCATGATACGACGAGCGTACCAGCGGGCCGGAGGCGACGTTCTTGAAGCCCATCTTGTAACCTTCCTCGGCGAACCAGGCGAAGGTGTCCGGGTGCACGAAGCGCTGTACCGGCAAGTGGTTGCGCGACGGCTGCAGGTACTGGCCGAGGGTGAGCATGTCGATATCGTGCTCGCGCATGCGGTGCATGACCTCGATGACCTCCTCGTCGGTCTCGCCCAGGCCCAGCATCAGGCCGGACTTGGTCGGTACGTGCGGGACCATCTGCTTGAACTTCTGCAGCAGGTCCAGCGACCAGTCGTAGTCCGAACCTGGACGCGCAGCCTTGTACAGGCGCGGTACGGTCTCGAGGTTGTGGTTGAACACGTCCGGCGGGGTCTGCGCGGTGATTTCCAGCGCCACGTCCATACGGCCACGGTAGTCCGGCACCAGGGTCTCAAGCTGCACGCCCGGCGACAGCGCGCGGATCTCGCGGATGCAGTCGGCGAAGTGCTGGGCACCGCCGTCACGCAGGTCGTCGCGGTCCACCGAGGTGATCACCACGTACTTCAGGCGCAGGTCGGCGATGGCCACAGCCAGGTTCTTCGGCTCGTCCAGGTCCAGCGGCTTAGGCCGCCCATGACCGACGTCGCAGAACGGGCAGCGGCGGGTGCAGATGTCGCCCATGATCATGAAGGTCGCGGTACCGCCGGAGAAGCACTCGCCCAGGTTCGGGCAGGAGGCTTCTTCGCAGACGCTGTGCAGCTTGTGCTTGCGCAGCAGTTGCTTGATGCGGTCGACTTCCGGGGAAACCGGAATGCGCACGCGGATCCAGTCGGGCTTTTTCGGTAGCTCTTCGGTGGGGATGATCTTCACCGGGATACGTGCCACCTTGTCGGCGCCACGCAGCTTCACGCCGGCTTCCACTTTCTTAGGAGCAGGGCGCGGGGTGACGTCTTGCGTCGGGATCAGGTTCGGCACGGCTTCTTGCACAGTTGTCATAATCAGTCGATTCCGCCCGTCAGGGTCGTCTGCTCAGCATAGTCGAGGTGCTTGACCAGCTGTCCGCGCAGCCTTGTCCTGACCTCAATGAGTTCGATCGGGCCTGCCAGGTCGCGCAGCTGGGTCATGGCCAGCCCCGCATACCCACAGGGGTTGATTCGGCGGAATGGCGCAAGGTCCATGTCCACGTTCAGGGCAAGGCCGTGAAACGAACGGCCATTGCGAATTCGAAGGCCAAGTGACGCGATCTTCGCGCCATCGACGTAGACGCCCGGGGCATCGGGCTTGGCCACCGCCTGCACACCGTAACTGGCGAGCAGGTCGATGAGGGTCAGCTCGATGCGGCTGACCAACTCGCGCACACCGATACTCAGACGGCGCACGTCCAACAGCAGGTAGGCCACCAACTGGCCGGGGCCATGGTAGGTGACCTGCCCACCGCGGTCGGTCTGCACCACCGGTATCTCGCCAGGTATCAGCAGGTGCTCGGCCTTGCCGGCCTGGCCCTGGGTGAACACCGGAGGATGCTCGACCAGCCAGACTTCGTCCAGGCTGTCCGGGCCGCGCTGCTCGGTAAAGCGACGCATGGCCTCCAGCACCGGTTCATAGGGCTGCAGGCCAAGATCGCGAATACCGAGCACGCCAGGCATCACAGCACCATTTTCACGATGCCGGTAGCGCGCAGGGCGCTGTTGATGTCGTGCAGTTGGTTCTCGCTCTCGGCAACGATATGCAGTTGCACCGTGGTGTACTTGCCTTCCTTGCTCTGGCGTTCGGCCAGAGTCGACAGGTCGACCTTGGCGTGCTTGCTGAGGATCTCGATCACAGTGTCGCGGAAACCGACAACGGTATCGCCGATCACCTTGATCGGGTAATCCTCGCAGGGGAATTCGATCTTGTGCGACTTGACGTCTTCTTCGCTCATGGCGGAAACGGCCTCGTAAGCCGTGGCAGCAGCGCCCCCGCCTGGTTCACGGGGGCGTGCAAGTCACGTATCAGTTGAACAAACCGTAGAAGAACAGGCGGATGCTGTCCCACATACGGCCGAAGAAACCAGCTTCCTCGACACCATCCAGGGCGATGAGGTCAGCGCTATGAACCACCTTCTCGTCCAGTTTGACTTCCACTTTACCGATCACGTCACCTTTGGCGATCGGCGCGGTGAGTTGCGGGTTCATGGTCATCGAAGCCTGGAGGCGCTTCAATTGGCCTTTAGGCATGGTCATGGTCAGGTCGTTGGCCAGACCGGCCTTGACCTGGTTGGTCGCGCCTTTCCAAACCTGGGCTTGAGTCAGCTCGGTACCCTTCTGGTAGAAGGTCTGGGTTTCGAAGAAGCGGAAGCCGTAGGTCAGCAGCTTCTGGGTCTCGGCGGCGCGGGACTGCTCGCTGTTGGTGCCGAACACCACGGCGATCAGGCGCTGGCCATCACGTACGGCCGAGGCGACCATGCAGTAACCGGCTTCGTCGGTGTGGCCGGTCTTCAGGCCGTCGACCGTCTTATCGCGCCACAGCAGCAGGTTGCGGTTAGGCTGCTTGATGTTGTTCCAGAAGAACTCTTTCTGCGAATAGATGGCGTAGTGCGCCGGATCTTCGTTGATGATCGCGCGCGCCAGCAGGGCCATGTCGTGAGCCGAGGAGTAGTGCTCCGGGTTCGGCAGGCCGGTGGGGTTCATGAAGTGGCTATTGGCCATGCCCAGGTCGGTGGCGGTTTTGTTCATCATGTCGGCGAAGGCATCTTCGCTGCCGGCGATGTGCTCGGACAGGGCGACCGATGCATCGTTGCCGGACTGGATGATGATGCCGTGCAGCAGGTCGCTGACGGTCACCTGGCTACCGACTTTGATGAACATGCGCGAACCGCCGGTACGCCAGGCGTTCTCGCTGACGGTCACCGGGTCGTTCTCGCCGATCTGGCCGCGACGGATGTCCAGGGTGGCGATATAGGCGGTCATCAGCTTGGTCAGGCTGGCTGGCGGCAGGCGCTCGTCACCATTGTTCTCGACCAGCACGTTGCCGCTGGACGCGTCCATGAGTACATAGGACTTGGCGGCCAGTTGTGGAGGTGCCGGCATCATCTGCTCCGCTGCGAAAGCAGCAGGCGTGATCAGCAGCAGAACAGGCAGGCAAAGTCGTTTGGCAAGGTTGGTGATGTTCATCCGTCTCTCGTAAATCGCTAATGGTCTGATGTTCCGTGGGCAAGTTCGTTTGCCCAGCGCCCCGTCAGTCTAGTTTTATGGCCTGTGGCCTGGCCCAAAAGTGCGGCGTAATGCCGCTGCGGGCAAAAGCGGCATTGTACATACCTGCGACCGGCAATTCATGAACAAACCGACAGGTCGGTGTGTTGATTCATTGCGGGCCAAGCCCGCTGCCATACCGTGCGGACCGCCTGGCATGGCAGCAGGTTCGCTACGTGATGACGATCAGTCAGTCACGACTTTCGCCTGGCCGAGATTGGCCAGGCGAATGCTGTCCTGGGCTTGCTGGATCTCGCCCTGGCTGTTGATCGGCCCCAACCGCACACGGTGCAGGGTCTGCTGGTTACGCACGACGGAGCTGATGAACACCGGCGCGCTGACCATGGTGCTCAGCTTCGAACGCAACAATTCGGCGGCGTCCGGGTTGGCGAACGCGCCCACTTGCAGGATGCTGCCGCCGCTGGCGTTCGGCACATTGTTGCCGCCCACCTGCACCGGCACCACCGGCGCCGCGTGCTGCTGCGGCGGCGGGGTCCACTGCTCGACACGCCCGGTGCTGGCGGCGATCGGCTGGGCCTGGGCCACCTGCGGCTCCTTGAGCACCATCGGCGGCTGCTGGCCACGCTGGGCCCACCATTGCTGCGGGTCGATGCCCTCGACGCGCACGTGCGCGGTGCCGCTTTCGGCATAGCCAAGCTTCTTCGCGGCGGCATAGGACAGGTCGATGATACGGTCGGAGTAGAACGGGCCGCGATCGTTGACGCGCAGGATCACGCTACGACCGTTGGCCAGGTTGGTCACCCGCACGTAGGCCGGCAGCGGCAGGGTCTTGTGCGCCGCGCTCATGCCGTAGAGGTCATAGAGCTCGCCGTTGGCGGTGTTCTGGCCATGGAACTTGGTGCCGTACCACGACGCGGTGCCCTCGGCGCGGTAGTTGCGCGAGTCCTGCATCGGGTAGTAGGTCTTGCCCAGCACCGTGTAGGGGTTGGCCTTGTAGTTGCCGGTATGCACGGTCGGGGTGGCGTCGGGGATCTTGTTGACGTCCACGTCCCACCAAGGGGCTCCGTCCTTGTGCGCACGGTTGATGTCCAGCCCCGGTTGCGCACGCACGGTGTTGCCGCTCTGCGGAGTGGAGGGCCGGCTCGATGAGCAACTGGCCAGCACCAGGCCGACGGCGACGCAGGTCAGCAGTTTTGCGGCATTTGCAGTGAAGAGTTCGCGCATTTACTTGACGCCCCGTGCCAGAACCAGCTGTTCCGAAAGCTGATGCACCGCCATGGCATACATCACGCTGCGGTTGTAGCGGGTGATCGCGTAGAAATTCTTCAGGCCCATCCAGTACTCAGGGCCATATTCACCTTCCAGGCGGAAGGCGGTGACCGGCAGATCATCGCGCAGCGCATCATGACTCGACCAGCCCAGCGCCCGCAACTGCGCGACCGTCTTCACCGGCTCGATGCCGCTGGTCAGGCCTTCGTCGGCGCGCTCGCCACGCACGGTGGCACGGCTGACCACAGGCTCCCCGGCCACCCAGCCGTGGCGCTTGAAGTAGCTGGCGACACTGCCGATGGCATCGTCCGGGTTGTTCCAGATATTGATGTGCCCGTCGCCGTCGAAGTCCACGGCATAGGCACGGAAGCTGCTCGGCATGAACTGCGGCAGGCCCATGGCGCCGGCGTAGGAGCCCTTGAGCGTGAGCGGGTCAAGTTGCTCTTCGCGGGCCAGCAGAAGGAATTCGCGTAGCTCCTTGCGGAAGAATTCGGCGCGTGGCGGGTAATCGAAGCCCAGCGTCGACAGCGCGTCGATGACGCGATAGTTGCCGGTATTGCGGCCGAAGAAGGTTTCCACCCCGATGATCGAGACAATCACCTGCGCCGGCACGCCGTATTCCTGCTCGGCGCGGGCTAGCACGGCCTCATGCTGACGCCAGAAGTCCACGCCCCGGGCGATGCGCGCATCGGTGATGAACATCGGGCGGTATTCCTTCCACGGCTTGACCCGTTCGGCCGGCCGCGAGATCGCGTCGAGGATCGCCTGCTTGCGCTGCACCTCGCGAAACACACCCATCAGTTGCTCGCCGGCAAAGCCGTAGTCGCGAGTCATCTCGCCAACGAACTCGGCCACTTGCGGCGACCCGTCATAGTCACCGGCATTGGCCTGCTGAACTGCGCCGAGCAGACCCAACGCGCCGAACCACGGCGCCAGGCGGGCAGCCCAGCCACGCACTGCTTGCATGAAATTCTTCACCTTTTTCAAACCTGTGCGATCCATTTGCGGTGCGTATGGATCGACATCAGAACGCCAAACGCTGACAGCAGCGTCACCAACGAAGTTCCGCCATAGCTGATAAAGGGCAGCGGCACGCCCACCACAGGCAGAAGGCCGCTGACCATACCGATATTGACGAACACATAAACAAAGAAGGTCATGGTCAGGCTGCCCGCGAGCAGCTTGCCGAACAGGGTCTGGGCCTGGGCGGTGATCATCAGCCCGCGACCGATCAACAGGATGTAGATCAGCAGCAGCAGGCAGATGCCGACCAGGCCGAACTCCTCGCCGAGCACGGCGATGATGAAGTCGGTGTGGCTCTCGGGCAGGAAGTCCAGGTGCGACTGGGTGCCCAGCAGCCAGCCCTTGCCGAACACGCCGCCAGAACCGATCGCCGCCTTCGACTGGATGATGTTCCAGCCGGTGCCCAGCGGGTCGCTTTCCGGGTCGAGGAAGGTCAGCACGCGCTGCTTCTGGTAGTCGTGCATGACGAAGAACCACATCGCCACCGCCACCGGCACCGCCGCCGCGATCACGCTGACGATCCAGCGCCAGCGCAGCCCCCCCATGAACAGCACGAAGGCGCCGGAGGCGAGGATCAGCAGCGCCGTGCCCAGGTCGGGCTGGCGCACGATGAGAATGAACGGCACGCCGATCAGGATCAGGCTGATCGCCACATGCTTGAGGTGCGGCGGCAAGGTGCGCTTGGACAAGTACCAGGCGATGGTCGCCGGCATGATGATCTTCATGAATTCCGAGGGCTGGAAGCGGATCACCCCGGGAATGTTGATCCACCGTGTGGCGCCCATGGCGTTGTGGCCCATGACATCCACCACGATCAGCAGGAACACCCCTGCCAGGTACGCCAGTGGCACCCAGCGCGCCATGAAGCGCGGCTCGAGCTGGGCGATGATGAACATCGACACCAGGCCGATGCCGAACGAGCTGGCCTGCTTCATCAGCAGGTCCCAGTTCTTGCCGCTGGCCGAATACAGCACGAACAAGCTGCCGGCGGCGAGCGTCAGCAGGATAATCAGCAAGGGGCCGTCGATATGGATGCGCTGCAGGAAGCTGGCGCGCCTGCGCATCACGTCCTCGCTGGAGAGCATGCGGTCGAAGTTGTTCTTCACGGGGCCGGTTCCTGGGCAACTGTGGCGGGGGCGAACTCGGGCTTGAGCCGGCCATTCTCGTCAAGCAGCCAGGCATCCATGACCTGACGTACCACGGGGGCGGCGACACCGGAGCCGGACTCGCCGTTCTCGACCATCACCGAGACCACGATCCTCGGATCATCGGCCGGGGCGAAAGCGACGAACAGGGCGTGGTCGCGGTGGCGCTCCTGGAGCTTGTTGCGGTCGTACTTCTCGCCCTGCTTGATCGCCACCACCTGGGCGGTACCGCTCTTGCCGGCGATGCGGTACTGCGAGCCGATGGCGGCCTTGCGGGCGGTGCCTCGGGCGCCGTGCATCACCTGTTCCATGCCGTGGGTGACCCGCGCCCAGTCCGACTTGTCGCGCAGGACAATGTTTTCCATGGGGTTCTCGTCCACCGGCGGCTGCCCCTCGATGGTCTTGGCCAGGTGCGGGCGGTTCCACACGCCCTTGTTGGCGATCAGCGCGGTGGCCTGGGCCAACTGCAGCGGCGTGGTCTGCATATAGCCCTGGCCGATGCCGAGAATCAGGGTTTCGCCGGGGAACCAGGCCTGGCGGCGAGTCGCGCGCTTCCACTCGCGGGAAGGCATCAAGCCGGGCGACTCTTCGAACATGTCCAGGGCAACCTTCTGCCCGATACCGAACTTGTTCATGTAGCTGGACAGCCGATCAATACCCATCTTGTGCGCAAGATCGTAGAAATACGTGTCGTTTGACCGCATGATCGCCACATCCAGATCAACCCAGCCATCGCCGGTGCGGTTCCAGTTGCGGTATTTGTGATCGTAGTTGGGCAGTTGGTAGTAACCCGGGTCGAACACCCGGCTGCCCGGCGTCACCACGCCACTGTCGAGCCCGGCAATCGCCACTGCCGGCTTGATCGTCGAGCCCGGCGGGTAGAGACCGCGCAGCACGCGATTGAACAGCGGCCGGTCGATCGAGTCGCGCAGTTCGGCGTAGGCCTTGAAGCCGATGCCGGTGACGAAAAGATTGGGGTCGAAACTCGGCTGGCTGACCATCGCCAGCACCTCGCCGGTGCGCGGGTCGAGGGCGACGATGGCGCCACGGCGCCCGCCCAACGCCTGCTCGGCGGCTTCCTGCAGCTTGATGTCGAGGCCCAGGACAATATCCTTGCCCGGCTTCGGATCGGTGCGTTTGAGCACTCGCAGCACCCGGCCCCGAGCGTTGGTCTCGACTTCCTCGTAGCCCACCTGGCCATGCAGTTCGTCTTCGTAGAAGCGCTCGATACCGGTCTTGCCGATATGGTGGGTGCCGCTGTAGTTCACCGGGTCGAGGGTCTTGAGTTCCTTCTCGTTGATCCGCCCGACATAGCCCACCGAATGGGCGAAGTGCGCGCCCTGGGGATAGTGGCGAACCAGCTGCGCCGCTACCTCCACACCAGGCAAACGGAACTGGTTGACCGCGATACGGGCGATCTGTTCTTCGTTGAGCTCGAACAGGATCGGCACCGGCTCGAACGGCCTGCGCCCCTGCTTCATGCGCTTTTCGAACAGGGCACGGTCGTCAGGGGTGAGCTCGAGCACCTCGACGATCACGTCCAGCACATCCTGCCATTTGCCCGCGTTACCGGCGCGTTCGCGGGTCATCACCAGGCTGAAGCTGGGGCGGTTGTCGGCCACCACCACGCCGTTGCGGTCGAAGATCAGCCCGCGGGTCGGCGGGATCGGCTGCACATGCACCCGGTTGTTCTCCGACAGCGTCGAGTGATAGTCGTACTGGATGACCTGCAGGTAATACAGCCGGGCGATCAATACGCAGACGAGCAGCACCACCGCCACGGCGCCCACGACGACGCGGTTGCGCACCAGGCGGGCGTCTTTCTCGTGGTCCTTGAGGCGGATCTGCTGCGGCATCGGACAGGCTTACAGGTTCATTTGTGGTAGGGATGCCCGGACAAAACGGTCCAGGCGCGGTAGATCTGCTCGCCGATGAGTATCCTTACCAACGGATGCGGCAACGTCAGCGGCGACAACGACCAGCGCTGCTCGCTGCGTGCGCAGACTTCCGGCGCCAGCCCTTCCGGGCCGCCCACCATCAGGTTGACCGTACGCGCATCCAGGCGCCAACGGTCCAGCTCGCCCGCCAGTTGCTCGGTACTCCAGGGCTTGCCATGGACCTCGAGGGTGACGATGCGTTCCCCGGGCTGCACCTTGCTCAGCATCGCCTCGCCCTCCTGACGGATCAGGCGGGCGACATCGGCGTTCTTGCCGCGGGTGTTCAGCGGGATTTCCACCAGCTCCAGCGCAAGCTCCGGGGGCAGGCGCTTGGCATATTCATGCCAGCCTTCCTCGACCCACTTGGGCATGCGCGAGCCGACCGCGATCAGGCGCAGACGCACGACGCTTCCTTATTCCCGGTCCTTGAGCTTGTCGGAGTACTCGTGAGCGTGCTCCGGGCTGTGGTGCTTGCCGTCGTTGGCACGGCTCTGCTCGGCGCCCAGCCACAGGCGCTCCAGGTCGTAGAACTGGCGGGCGGCGGCGGTCATCATGTGCACGATGACGTCGTTCAGGTCCAGCAGCACCCAGTCGCTGTCGCCCTTGCCTTCTTCGCCCAGTGGCTGTGCGCCCTTGGCCTTGACCGCTTCACGGACCTTTTCCAGCATCGCGTTGATCTGGCGGTTGGAAGTACCGGTGGCGATGATCATGTAGTCGGTCAGGCTGTGCTTTTCACGCACGTCGATGACCTGGATGTCCTGGGCCTTGACGTCTTCCAGCGCGGCCTTGGTCAGTTCGACCAGTTCTTCGCCGCTGATGCCGTTGATTTTCTGCTTGGTCATATAAAACTCGTTCAACTCATTGATTGAGGCGCCCACGGGCGCCGTCAGTTGGACGCACGATACAGGTCGTGCGCCTCGATGTAGGCCAGTACTGCGTCCGGCACCAGGAACCGCACCGACTTGCCGCTGGCCAGCAGCTGTCGGATCTGCGTGGCGGACACCGCGAGCGGGGTCTGCCAGACGAACGAAATGTGCCCCGCCGGGCCGGACATGGCGGTGGGATCGCTCTCCGAGCGCGCCGCCAGCAGGTTGCGCAGCTCGTCAGGGGGTTCGACATCGGCATCCGGGCGTTGCAGCACCAGGATGTGACAGTGTTGCAGCAGCTCTTCCCAGCGATGCCAGCTGGGCAGGCCGCAGAATGCGTCCCAGCCCAGCACCAGGAACAACTGGTCGTGCGCGTTCAGTTCGCCGCGGATCGACTCCAGCGTGTCGATGGTGTACGACGGCTTGTCGCGGGCCAGCTCGCGGGCATCCACGCTCAGGCGCTCGACACCCTGCACGGCGCCACGCACCATGGCCAGGCGGTCCTGCGCGGCCACCAGCGGGGTGTCGCGGTGCGGCGGCCGGGCGTTGGGCAGCAGGCGCAGTTCGTCCAGGCACATGAATTCGGCGACTTCCAGCGCACTGCGCAGGTGACCGATATGCACCGGGTCGAAGGTGCCGCCGAGAATGCCGACGCGCCGGACTGCGACAGGGTTGCTCAACTCAGCACGGCTCCTGGCCGCGCAGCTGGCCATCGCCGATCACCACGTATTTCTCGCAGGTCAGGCCTTCCAGGCCGACCGGGCCGCGGGCATGCAACTTGTCGGTGGAGATACCGATTTCCGCGCCCAGACCGTATTCGAAGCCGTCGGCGAAGCAGGTCGGGGTGTTGAGCATGACCGACGCCGAGTCGACCTCGGCCATGAAGCGCCGGGCCTGGCCCTGATGCTCGGTGATGATCGAATCGGTGTGGTGCGAGCCGTAATGGTTGATGTGCTCGATGGCCTGCTCCAGGCCATCGACGACGCGAATCGACAGGATCGCGTCGAGGTATTCGGTGTGCCAGTCGTCTTCGCTGGCCGGCTTGGCGTCGATGAACGCCCGGGTGCGCTCGCAACCGCGCAGTTCGACGCCCTTGTCCTGGAAACGGCGGGCCATTTCCGGCAGGAAGCGCTCGGCCACCGACGCATCCACCAACAGCGTCTCCATCGCGCCGCAGATACCGTAGCGATACGTCTTGGCGTTGAAGGCAACCCGCCAGGCCTTGTCCAGGTCGGCATGAGCATCGACGAAAATGTGGCAGATACCGTCCAGGTGCTTGATCACCGGTACACGGGCATCGCGGCTGATGCGTTCGATCAGGCCGCGGCCGCCACGGGGCACGATGACATCGACGAATTCCGGCATGCTGATCAGCGCGCCCACGGCTTCGCGGTCGGTGGTCTCGACCACCTGCACCACTGCCGGCGGCAGGCCGGCCTCGGCCAGGCCACGCTGGATGCAGGTGGCGATGGCACGGTTGGAATGAATGGCTTCGGAGCCGCCGCGCAGGATGGTGGCGTTGCCCGATTTCAGGCACAGGCTGGCGGCGTCGATGGTCACGTTGGGGCGCGACTCGTAGATGATACCGATCACCCCCAACGGCACGCGCATCTTGCCGACCTGGATCCCCGACGGGCGGTAGCTCATGTCGCGGAGGGCACCGACCGGGTCCGGCAGGCTGGCCACCTGGCGCAGGCCGGTGATCATGCCGTCGATGCGCGCCGGGGTAAGCGCCAGGCGCTCGAGCAGCGCGGCTTCCAGGCCGTTCTTACGGCCATTGGCCAGGTCCTGTTCGTTGGCTGCGGTGAGCGCGTCGCGGGCCGCGTCGAGAGCGTCGGCGGTGGCCTGCAGGGCGCGGTTCTTCTGCGCGGTGCTGGCACGGCCGATCACCCGCGAGGCCTCACGGGCGGCGCGACCCAGGCGGGTCATGTAGTCAAGAACGGACTCGGTCATGGGTTCGGTGTCTTGGCAAAGGGGAAATCGGCTGATTATAACTGGAGCGCTCGGGTACGCCCAGCGGCGGGTGGCGGATGGTAGAAAATGCTTGCCGGCTTTACGTAGGAAAGATGTAACCACCCGTATCGGAAAACACCTCAGTTTCATCGCGAACCCCACGCCCGTCGCGCGCTCCAGGCAACATTGCGCGAGCCGGCTTGCCTGGCGATGGCGTCAATCTGATTCAGCCTCGATTAAGCCATTCATTGCTATCATCGCCGCCTTCACAGCCACGAACCGCTCGTATGCCCGCCCCAGCCCCCTGCCCGGCCCGCGCCCTGCCCGACAGTTTCTTCGATCGCGATGCGCAGACCCTCGCCCGCGACCTGCTGGGCAAAGTCATCCGTCACCGCCAGGGCGAGCTCTGGCTGGCGGCGCGCATCATCGAAACCGAGGCCTACTACCTCACCGACAAGGGCAGCCATGCGTCCCTGGGTTTCACCGAGAAGCGCAAGGCGCTGTTCCTCGATGGCGGGCATATCTACATGTACTACGCCCGCGGCGGCGACTCACTGAACTTCAGCGCCCAGGGCCCGGGCAACGCGGTGCTGATCAAGTCCGCCTATCCCTGGATCGACGCCATCTCCGACGCCAACAGCCTGGCCCGGATGCAACTGAACAACCCCGACGCCAGCGGCAACCTGCGCCCGCCCGAGCGCCTGTGCAACGGCCAGACCCTGCTGTGCCGCGCCATGGGCCTGAAGGTGCCGCACTGGGATGCCCGGCGTTTCGACCCCGAGCGCCTGTACGTCGAGGATTGCGGCATCGCGGTCCCCCGGGTGATCCAGACCACCCGCCTGGGCATACCCCATGGCCGCGACGAACATTTGCCCTACCGCTTCGTAGATGCCGATTACGCCCGCCACTGCACCCGAAACCCGCTGCGACGCGGCCAGGTCGAAGGGCAAGACTTCTTCATGCTTGAACAAGGAAACTGAACCATGGGCCAATGGCTGGACAGCCTGACCACCTGGCTTGGCGCCAACCCACAGTGGCTGGGCCTGGCAATCTTCGTCGTGGCCTGCGTCGAATGCCTGGCCATCGCCGGCATCGTCGTGCCCGGCACCGTGCTGTTGTTCGCGGTCGCCGTGCTGGCCGGCAGCGGCACCTTCAGCCTGGGCGAAACGCTATTGCTGGGCTTCCTCGGTGGCATGCTCGGCGACGCGATCTCCTACGCCATCGGCAAGTACTTCCACCAGAACATCCGCCGCCTGCCGTTGCTGCGCAGCCACCCGGAGTGGATCGGCAGCGCCGAGGCGTACTTCCAGCGCTATGGTATCGCCAGCCTGCTGGTCGGCCGCTTCATCGGCCCGCTGCGGCCGATGCTGCCGATGGTCGCCGGCATGTTCGACATGCCCCTGCCGCGCTTCATCGCGGTAAGCCTGGTGGCTGGCGCCGGTTGGTCGGTGGCCTACCTGCTGCCCGGCTGGGCCACCGGCGCGGCGATGCGCCTGCCACTGCCGGAGGGCTTCTGGCTGGACGCGGGGATTGTCATGGGCACCCTGGCGGTGCTGATCGGCCTGAGCCTGAGCACCAGCATCCGCGATCAACGCCACGGCACCCGCCTGATCGCCGCCCTCAGCGGCCTGGCGGTAGCCGCGCTGTTCATCGGCTGGCGCTACTTGAGCGAATTCGACCAGGGCGTGATGACCCTGGTGCAGGAGCACCGCAGCCAGGCCATCGACGGCGCCGTGGTGGTAATTACCCGCCTGGGAGACTTCCGTACCCAGTTCTTCCTCGGTGGCCTGCTCACGGGCCTGTTGCTGCTGGCCCGGCAATGGCGCCACGCGCTGTTCGCCGGCGCGACACTGATCGGCACAGCCCTGGCCAACGGCACGCTGAAATGGTTGTTCGCCCGCGCCCGCCCCGAGGTGCTGACCGACCCGCTGACCAGCTACAGCATGCCCAGCGGGCATAGCTCGGCATCGTTCGCCTTCTTCCTGGTGCTGGCGGTGCTGGCCGGGCGCGGCCAGCCGCCGCGCATGCGCCTGACCTGGGTGCTGCTGGGATGCATTCCGGCCCTGGCCATCGCGCTGTCGCGGGTATACCTGGGCGCGCACTGGCCGACCGACATCCTCGCCGGCGCGCTGCTGGCATGCTGCGTGTGCGCGCTGGGCCTGACCCTGGTGCAATATCGCCAGCCGCTCACGGCGCTGCCGCAGCGGGTATGGTGGCTGGTGTTGCCAGCGTGCATCGCGTTGCTGACGTTCTTTGCCCTGCACGCGCTGCCCAAGGCGTTGCTGCGCTACCAATACTGACGGCCATCACTGGGCAGCCCGCTCCTACCGAACATCGGAGCGGGCCTGGATGGTTCAGGCGAACAATTCGCCCTGGATCCGCTCCAGCAACGCCTGGATCGCTTGCAGCCTCAACTGCGGCGAGTCGATGGCCAGCAGGTCGAGCTTGTCCTCTTCCACGAACGGCAACAGGTAGGCCAACTGGTTGGCCAGCGCCTGTCGCCCGTCGACATCCCGCGGCATGTCCAGCGCCTCGACCATCGGGTGTTCGCCCAAGGCCAGCAGCAGCGCCAGCAGGTCATCGTCCTGCTCCTGCAGCGGGCCGTCCGCCAGTTCCGACAGCCACTGCACCTCGCCGACCATCAACTGGTCCTTCTGCACCTCGGTGCGCTCGACACGAAAACGCCGCACGCCTTCGACGCGAATACCCAGCAGGCCGTTGTCCTGCTGCACGAAGTCGCGGATCAGTGCCTCGCAGCCGACCGACGCCACCACCGGCGCCGCCTTGCCCACCTGCTCGCCTTCCAGGATGCATACCACGCCGAAGCCTTCACCCTGTTTCATGCAACGGCCGATCATGTCCAGGTAGCGCGCCTCGAAGATCTGCAGATCGAGCAGGCAACCGGGGAACAGCACGGTATTGAGGGGAAACAGCGGTAATGTCATCTCGATTCCTCAAGCCACCAGGCTGACCGCCAACGGCAGGAACACCGCCGTGGCCACCCCCATCAGGCTCATCGCCAGCGCGGCGAAGGCGCCGCATTCGTCACTTTCCTGCAAGGCCACCGACGTGCCCACTGCGTGAGCGGTGACGCCCAGCGCCATGCCCCGGGCCTCGGGGCTGAGCACGCCGAAGCGGCTCAGCAGCGCCGGGCCGAAGATCGCGCCGATCACCCCGGTGATCAGCACGAACACCGCGGCCAGGGCCGCCACACCACCAATCTGCTCGGCCACCAGCATGGCGATCGGCGAGGTGACCGACTTCGGCGCCATGGTCATCAGGATCATGTGCTCGGCGCCGAACCACCAGCCCAGCGCCAGGCATGCCACGGTGGCGAACAGGCCTCCGATTACCAGCGTAGTAAATGTCGGCCAGAACAGCTGGCGGATCCGCCGCAGGTTCAGGTAGAGCGGCACCGCCAGGGCCACGGTGGCCGGGCCCAGAAGGATGTTCATGATCTCGGTGCTCTTGCGGTACTCGGCATAGTCGATGCCGCAGACAAGCAGGATGCCGATCACCACCAGCATCGACACCAGCACCGGTTGCAGGAAGATCCAGCGGGTCTTTTCATAACCTGCCAGCACCAGCTGGTAGGCGGCCAACGTGATGCCGATACCGAACAGGGGATGGTGGATGACCGCGTCGAGCGCGCCGTGCCAATCGAGGGTCATGGCTGCTCCTCATGCCTGCCCTGGCGCTGGATGAGCTTCTGCATCAGCACGCCGACGAACACCAGGGTCGCCAGGCAGGAGATCAACAGCGCCCCGACGATCGCCCAGAAATCGGCGGCGATGTCCCTGGCATAGACCATCACCCCCACCGCCGGCGGCACCAGCAGCAGCGGCAGGTAGCGCAGCAGGCTGCCGGCGGCTTCGTTGAGCGGCTGGCCGACTTCGCCACGAACCATCAGGAACACCAGCAGCAGCAACAGGCCGATGATGGGCCCGGGCAGGATGTGCAGGAACAAGTGGTTGATCGCCGTCCCCAGCAACTGGAACAGCACCAGCCAGGTCAAACCACGCAACAGCATACGGACCTCCGTCAGAGCATGGCGGCCATTATAAGCACGCTAAGCAACTGCCTATAAGGCGATGTTCGGCGAAAAGCGGGCAACTTGACTGAAACGGTTCGCCGTGCTGATCTTGCACACTCGTACCAAATGACAATCTGGAGATGTCGCGATGCCCTATGTACCCGTTACAGAGCTTTCGCAGTACGTTGGCAAGGAGCTGGGTCGTTCCCAATGGCTGAAGATCGACCAACAACGCATCAACCTGTTCGCCGAGGCCACCGGCGATTTCCAGTTCATCCATGTCGATCCCGAAAAGGCGAAGAAGACCCCGTTCGGCACCACTATCGCCCACGGTTTCCTCACCCTTTCACTGATCCCCAAACTGATGGAAGACATCCTCGTGCTGCCCGAGGGGCTGAAGATGGTGGTCAACTACGGCCTGGACAGCGTGCGCTTCATCCAGCCGGTGAAGGTCGACAGTCAAGTACGACTCAAGGTCGACCTGACCGACGCGACCGAGAAGAAACCTGGGCAGTGGCTGCTGAAGGCCACGGTCACCCTGGAAATTGAAGGCGAAGAGAAGCCTGCCTACATCGCCGAGCCGCTGTCACTCTGCTTCGTCTGATCGTCACACCACGCCTGGAACAGGCGAATGGGGCGCGCAGCGCCCCAATTCACGGCCTGGCGTATTCTGCGGCATACTCGGCGCATCGTTTTCCCCGGAAGCCGCCATGCGCCCCCTGCTACCCCTGACCCTGATCCTGCTGCTCGCCGCCTGTGGCGAAGGCGAATCCCTGTCTCCGCCGGACGCGCGCCTGCCCGACGGCGGCCGCTACCGTGGCCAGGTGGTGAACGGCTTGCTGCAGGGCGAGGGACGCATCGACTACCCCAACGGCAGTTGGTACGCCGGCACCTTCAAGGACGGCCAGTGGCACGGCCAGGGTGAGTGGCATGGCAGCAACGGCGAGGTCTACCGTGGCCAGTTCAGTGAAGGCCTGTTTCAGGGCCTGGGCGACCTGACCACGCCCGGCAGCCATTACGCCGGCACCTTCAAGCATGGCCGCAGGGATGGCGAAGGCACCCTCAAGCAACACGACCAGACCTACCGCGGTCAGTTCAAGGACGACCAGTACGAAGGCGCGGGGCAGCTGGAGCTGGCTGACGGCAGCCGCTACCAGGGCCTGTTCGCCAAAGGTAAGCCCAACGGCGCCGGGGTGCGCAGCGACGCCAGCGGCAACCAGTTCAGCGGCCACTTCATCGATGGTCAGCTACAGGGGGCCGGCACCTACGACAGCGCCGATGGCGAACAGTACATCGGCGAGTTCAAGGACAATCGCCTCGAAGGCCGCGGTCGCTATGAAAGCGCCGATGGCGACGTCTGGATAGGCGACTTCAAGGATGGCTCGCTGGTGGGCCAGGGCGAACTGCTGGGTAGCGATGGCAGCCGCTACAAGGGTGGCTTCCGTGACTGGCGCTTCGCTGGCACCGGCACCTTGCAACTGGCCGACGGTAGCCAGTATGTCGGCGGTTTCGCCGACGATGCCTACCACGGGCGTGGCAAGCTGACCCACCCGGACGGTCGCAGCGAAGCCGGTACCTGGGTCAACGGCGTGCGCGTGCGCGACGCCCAGGGCAAGCTTTTGCCCGACCCGCTCGACCTGGCCCTGCTCAACCAGGGCAAGCTGCTGGCCGATGCGCTGGCCAAGGTGCCGACGTCAGTCCCGCCAGTGCAGTTGTACAGCCTGGTGGTGGCCGGCGACGGCCAGCAGAGCGTGTTCCTGCGCGAGGCCGACTATGTCAGCAACATGCTCAAGGTGCGTTTCGGCGCCCATGGCCAGATCACCTTGGTCAACCATCGCGACCATCTGGCCGACCGGCCCATGGCCACCCGCGAGAACATTACCCGCGCTGCCCGCACCTTGGCCGAGCGCAGCGGCCCCGAGGATCTGGTGTTCATCTACCTGACCAGCCATGGCAGCCACGATCACCAACTGGTGCTCGACCAGCCACGCCTGCAACTGGCCGACCTCTCCGCCGACGAGCTGGCCAGCGCCCTCGCCCCGCTGAAGGACCGCGACAAGGTGATCGTCATCTCCGCCTGCTACTCCGGTGGCTACATCGCCCCGCTCAAGGACGACCGAACCCTGATCATGACCGCCGCCCGCCCCGATCGGGTTTCGTTCGGCTGCTCGGAAGAGGCCGACTTCACCTACTTCGGCGACGCCCTGTTCGCCCAGGCGCTGAACCAGACCGACGATCTGAAACAGGCGTTTGAACTGGCGCGGCAAAGCGTTGCCGAACGAGAACGAAGGGAAGGTTTCGAAGCTTCTGAGCCGCAGCTCTGGGCGCCGCCGGCGGTGATCAGCCACTGGCAGCGCCTGCGCCGCCAACAAGCCGAGCAAGCCCTGCGCAATGAAGCCCAGCCAGCTTCGGGGGAACAGGCGAAAACACCTGGCGCCCACTAAGCTGAGTAGTAACGAGGGAGAGACACCATGTACCTGACGCCTCAGCATGTCCTGCTTGCCGGTGCCACGGGTCTGACAGGTGAACACCTGCTCGACCGCCTGCTCAACGAGCCTACCATCAGCCGCGTGCTGGCGCCGACCCGCCGCCCGCTGGCCGAGCACCCGCACCTGGAAAACCCGGTGGGCGACCCGGCCGTGTTTCTCCCGCAGTTGGGCGGCCGTGTCGATATCGCCTTCTGCTGCCTGGGCACCACGCTCAAGCAGGCGGGATCCGAAACCGCCTTCCGCGCCGTGGACCTGGACATGGTCGTGGCCTTCAGCAAGCGCGCCCGAGAAATGGGCGCCCGCCATCTACTGGTGATCAGCGCGCTGGGCGCCGATCCGAAGTCGTCGATCTTCTACAACCGGGTCAAGGGCGAGATGGAGGAAGCCCTAAAGCAACAGGACTGGCCGCAGTTGACCATCGTGCGCCCTTCGCTGTTGCTGGGTGAGCGCATCGAGCCGCGCCTGGGTGAACGTATGGCTGCACCGTTTGCCCGCTTGATACCGGGCAAGTACCGCGGCATCGAGGCCTGCACCCTGGCCCGGGCGCTGTGGCGCCTGGCGTTGGAGGAGGAAGATGGGATTCGCGTGGTCGAGTCGGACGAGTTGCGCAAGCTGGGGAAGAAATAGTCAATCCTGATCCGCCCCAATCGCCGGCAAGCCGGCTCCCACAGGTGATTGCGTAACCCTGTGGGAGCCGGCTTGCCGGCGATTGGGCTGCGCAGCAGCCCTTGGTTATCAAAGACCGCCCGTGGCGTTGAACCCCACCCCCGCCGCCGTCAACAACGACAACGGCAGCAGCAAGGTATCCAGCAACGCGCTCCCCGGCAGGTCCAGCCCCGGATAGGCCGGCGCCTCGGCGCCGAACCTGTCCTCTGGGCAGCACCCGCCATTGATCACGTACAGGTCAAGCCGTGTCCCGGCATACACCACCGGCGCCCCGGGCTTGTTGGCATCCAGGGTGCGCACCGTGGCGCAGCCACCGAGCTGGGCCAGCACCAGCAACCCCAGCACAAACCGCCTCAATCATCGACCCCATGATGATGCTCGCCCCAGCGCGGCAGCATGTCCTGCGGGATATTCAGCAGGTTGAGGATGCGCGCCACGACGAAATCGACCAAGTCGTCGATCGTCTGTGGCTGGTGATAGAAGCCCGGGGCCGCCGGCAGGATCACTGCCCCCATCTGCGACAGCTTGAGCATGTTCTCCAGGTGGATGGTGGAAAACGGCGCCTCGCGCGGAACCAGGATCAACTGACGACGCTCCTTGAGGGTCACGTCGGCAGCCCGTTCGATCAGGTTGTTGCAGGCACCGGTGGCAATCGCCGACAGGGTGCCGGTGGAACACGGCACCACCACCATCGCCGCCGGCGCGCCGGAGCCCGAGGCCACCGGCGACATCCAGTCTTCCTTGCCATACACGCGGATCTGCCCGTCGGCCGCGCCGGTGTATTCGGTCAGGAACGCCTGCATGGCCTGGGGCTTGGCCGGCAACAGCACGTCGGTCTCGGTGGCCATTACCAACTGCGCGGCCTTGGAGATGAGGAAATGTACCTCACGGTCCTCGCGCACCAGGCAATCGAGCAGGCGCAGGCCATACTGCGCCCCGGAGGCGCCGGTCATGGCCAGGGTGATGCGCTCCGGTCCGCTCACTTCAGCGCCTCGGCCAGCTTGCCATGCAGGCCGCCAAAGCCGCCGTTGCTCATGATCACCACGTGGGTGCCCGGACGGGCCTGGCCCTTGATGCGTTCGATGATCGCCTCGAGGCTGTCGGCCACCACGCTCGGCACCTTGCACTGCGCGGCGGTGCCGGCCAGGTCCCAGCCCAGGTTGGGCGGTGCGTACCAGATCACCTGGTCGGCGTCGTTGACGCTTTCCGGCAGGCCATCGCGGTGCGCGCCCAGCTTCATGGAGTTGGAGCGTGGCTCGATCACGGCGATCACTGGGGCCTCGCCGACGCGCTTGCGCAGGCCGTCGAGGGTGGTGGCGATAGCGGTCGGATGGTGGGCGAAGTCGTCATAGATGGTCACGCCCTGAACCTCGGCAACCAGCTCCATGCGGCGCTTGACGCTCTTGAACGCGCTCAGGCCCTCGATGCCCATGGCCGGCGCCACGCCGACATGGCGGGCGGCAGCCAGAGTGGCCAGCGCGTTGGCGACGTTGTGCTGGCCGGTCAGCGCCCAGTCCACTACGCCTTGCGCCTGGCCTTCGAACAGCACTTCGAAGCGCGAGCCATCGGCGCTGAGCAGGCGCGCCTGCCACTGGCCGCCCTCGCCCGTGGTCTGCACCGGGGTCCAGCAGCCCATGCCGATAACACGTTCCAGTGCCTGCTCGGTGGTCGGATGGATGACCAGGCCTTCACTGGGGATGGTGCGAACCAAGTGGTGGAACTGCCGCTCGATGGATGCCAGGTCGGGGAAGATGTCCGCGTGATCGAACTCGAGGTTGTTGAGGATCGCGGTGCGCGGGTGGTAATGCACGAACTTCGAACGCTTGTCGAAGAAAGCGCTGTCGTATTCGTCGGCCTCGACGACGAAGAACGGCGTATCGCCCAGGCGCGCCGACACCGAGAAGTTCTGCGGCACGCCGCCGATCAGGAAACCCGGGCTCATGCCGGCGTGTTCCAGCACCCAGGCCAGCATGCTGCTGGTGGTGGTCTTGCCATGGGTGCCGGCCACGGCCAGTACCCAACGCCCCTGCAGCACATGGTCGGCCAGCCACTGCGGGCCCGATACGTACGGCAAACCCTTGTTCAGCACGTACTCCACTGCCGGGTTGCCCCGCGACATGGCGTTGCCGATCACCACCAGATCAGGTGCCGGCTCCAGCTGGGCCGGGTCGTAGCCTTGGGTCAGCTCGATGCCCTGGGCTTCGAGCTGGGTGCTCATCGGCGGATATACGTTGGCGTCGGAGCCGGTGACGCGGTGGCCCAGTTCTTTGGCCAGCACGGCCAGCGAGCCCATGAAAGTGCCGCAAATACCGAGAATATGAATGTGCATGATCGACCTCGCAAAACGTCGAGGCAGGGTAGCCCAGGGCGAGGGAAATCGCACCCGCTGTTTCGCTCAGCAGACCTTGGCTATGCCATGTTTGCGCAGTTTTCGATACAAGGTATTGCGGCTGATGCCCAGATGCTCGGCGACGCGGGTCATGTGCCAGTGGTTTGCCTCCAGGGCGCTGAGCAAGGCCTGGCGTTCGGCATCGCCAAGACAGACACGACCATCCTGGGAGCGGGTTTGCCCCACGATGGCGTTGGCAGGGCCCGCTCCCACGCTGCGCACCATTTGCGGGAGGTCCGGATACTCGATCCGCCCTTCCTCGCACAACGCCACCAGCGTGCGCAGCACATTGCGCAACTGCCGCACGTTCCCTGGCCAGGCAAAGTCCAGCAACGCTTGTCGTGCTCTCGGTTCGATTTCGATGACCTGCCCTTCGGCCTCCTGCGCCAGCAGGAAGTCCAGCAGCGGCGCCTTGTCGCTGCGCTCGCGCAGCGCCGGCAGGGCCACCTCCAGGCCATTGAGGCGGTAATAGAGGTCTTCGCGGAACCCGCCTTGCGCCACCCGCTCCAGCAGGTCACGGTGGGTGGCGCTGATGATCCGCACATCCACCGCCTGCGGCTCACCGCCGATCGGCACCACCTGGCGCTCTTCCAGTACCCGCAGCAAGCGAGTCTGCAGCGCCAACGGCATATCGCCGATCTCATCCAGCAGCAAGGTGCCGCCATCGGCCTGCAACAGTTTGCCGCGCATGCCTTCCTTGCGCGCACCAGTGAAGCTGCCGCCGCGATAGCCGAACAGCTCGCTCTCGATCAGGCTCTCCGGGATCGATGCGCAGTTGATCGCCACGAATGGCTTGTCACGGCGTGCGCTGGCCTGATGCACAGCCTGGGCGAAGGCCTCCTTGCCGCAACCGGTCTCGCCGCGCAACAGCAGCGGCACGTCACGCTCGAACACTCGCACGGCGCGGCGGAAGTCCTCGCGCAAGGCCGGATCGAGCAGGCAGATGCCCGGCGCAGCGGTCTGGGGCAAGGCCACCGGCACCGACCACGCCGGCGCCCGCGCCTGGCCGCGCAGGCTGGCGAATACCTGACGACCGTCGCGGGTATACAGCGGCCAGGCAGTGCTGCCCTGGAGAGTGGCGCGGCTGAACATTTCGTCGTGGCTGCAGGCGAAGAACCTGTCCAATGGCTTGCTCAGCACTCCACCGCGGATGGTCCCCAGCAGGTTCAACGCACTCTGGTTGGCGGCGCAGATCCGCCCGTCGCCATCGAAGGCCAGCAGGCCCTCGCTGAACAGCCCGACCGACTCGGCCTGCAAGTGGAAACGCAGCAGCCATTGCTGCTCGAAGTGGCGCAGGAAGTAGCAGCTCTCGATCATCTTCGCCGACAGGTTGACCAGCGCCATGGTGTGGAACTGGCTCTGGCGCGAGACATCGGGACGCGCCGACGACACATCGAGTACCGCCAGCAACTCGCCGTGTGGGTCGAATACCGGGCTGGCCGAGCAGGTCAGCCCGGTATGGCGGCCACGGAAGTGCTCGTCCTGGTGAATGGTCAGGGCCTGGCGCTCGACCAGGCAGGTACCGATACCGTTGGTGCCCTCGCGGGCCTCGCTCCAGTCGGCGCCGAGCCACAGCCCGGCACGCTCGAAGATGCGCCGTTCACTGGGCGCGGTGACGCAGTTGAGGATCACCCCGCGGGCATCGGTCAGCAGCACCGCGTGCCCGGCACCGGACAATTGCTGATGCAGGCTGTTCATCTCGTTGTCGGCGATCTGCAGCACCTGGCGCAGGCGCTCGCGGCTCTCAAGCAGGCGGCCGTGTTCGAGCACCACCGGTGCCTGGACCCGCGCGGGATCGAGGTGGTAGTCCTCCAGGCAACGCAGCCAGGAGCGGGCGATGGACGGGTCGCTGCCCGGCCCGCTGGGCTGGCCTTGGGCGACCGTGAGCACTTGCTGGGCATGGCGGCTGAACGGATTGCTCTGCATTTCTTGTTGTTCTCCGCAGATAGAGCGTGCCGTCAGCATCCTCCAGGCGTGAACGCTTTGCAACGTTGCACCGACCCTGCGGTCACGGCCCGTGTCGCAAAGGGTACAAAGTGTCACCCTGGCCGTGCCGAGGCTGGCACAGGTCATTTCGATAGCGGCGCCGTCCTTGACCCAAGTCATTGATACACAAGGGCCTCCAGGCACTGGCCCGACCTTTGCTCTACGCTTGGTAACTCCGCAACAATCACAACGACCAGGAGACACATCATGCGTTATGCACATCCCGGCACCGAAGGCGCGAAGGTCAACTTCAAGAGCCGCTACGGCAACTACATCGGTGGTGAGTTCGTGGCGCCGGTGAAGGGGCAGTATTTCGAGAACACCTCCCCGGTCAACGGCAAGCTGATCGCTGAGTTCCCCCGCTCCACCGCCGAAGACATCGAAAAGGCCCTCGACGCGGCCCACGCCGCCGCCGATGCCTGGGGCCGCACTTCGGTGCAGGACCGTTCCAACGTCCTGCTGCGCATCGCCGACCGCATCGAACAGAACCTCGAGCTGCTGGCCATCACCGAAACCTGGGACAACGGCAAGCCGATCCGCGAAACCCTCAACGCCGACATCCCACTGGCGGTTGATCACTTCCGCTACTTCGCCGGCTGCATCCGCGCCCAGGAAGGCGGCGCCGCCGAGATCAACGAAACTACCGTGGCCTACCACATCCACGAGCCGCTGGGCGTGGTCGGCCAGATCATCCCGTGGAACTTCCCGCTGCTGATGGCCGCCTGGAAGCTCGCCCCGGCCCTGGCCGCCGGCAACTGCGTGGTACTCAAGCCCGCCGAACAGACCCCGCTGGGTATCAGCGTGCTGATGGAACTGATCGGCGACCTGCTGCCCAAGGGCGTGCTCAACGTGGTGCAAGGCTACGGCCGTGAAGCGGGCGAGGCCCTGGCCACCAGCAAGCGCATCGCCAAGATCGCCTTCACCGGCTCCACCCCGGTCGGCGCGCACATCATGAAATGCGCCGCCGAGAACATCATCCCCTCCACCGTCGAACTGGGCGGCAAGTCGCCGAACGTGTATTTCGAGGACATCATGCAGGCCGAGCCGAGCTTCATCGACAAGGCGGCCGAAGGCATGGTGCTGGCGTTCTTCAACCAGGGCGAGGTATGCACCTGCCCGTCGCGTGCCTTGGTGCAGGAGTCGATCTACCCGCAGTTCATGGAAGTGGTGATGAAGAAGGTGCTGCAGATCAAGCGCGGCGACCCGCTGGACACCGACACCATGGTCGGCGCCCAGGCCTCGCAGCAGCAATTCGAGAAGATCCAGTCCTACCTCAAGATCGCCCAGGAAGAGGGCGCCGAGCTGCTTACCGGCGGCAAGGTGGAGCAACTCGAAGGCGCGTTGGCCAGCGGTTACTACATCCAGCCGACCCTGCTCAAGGGCAACAACAAGATGCGCGTGTTCCAGGAGGAGATCTTCGGCCCGGTGGTCAGCGTCACCACCTTCAAGGACGAAGCCGAAGCCCTGGCGATTGCCAACGACACCGAGTTCGGCCTCGGCGCCGGGGTGTGGACCCGCGACATCAACCGCGCCTATCGCATGGGCCGCGGCATCAAGGCCGGCCGCGTATGGACCAACTGCTACCACCTGTACCCGGCGCATGCCGCGTTCGGTGGCTACAAGAAGTCCGGCGTCGGCCGTGAAACCCACAAGATGATGCTCGACCACTACCAGCAGACCAAGAACCTGCTGGTGAGCTACGACATCAACCCGCTGGGCTTCTTCTAGACCGTGGTTTAGGGCTGCTTTGCAGCCCTTTCGCCGCGGTTCGTCGCCACGGCAAGCCGGCTCCCACAGGGACTGCGCAGTGCTCTGTGGGAGCGGCGATGAAGCCACCATCGTTATGACGGCATTTGCGGTTGCCGTGCAGCAACCGCTCTGGCCCGCTTCCTGCAAAACGAATCACCAGTAGCCGGCAGTCCCTCCGGCAACCTAAGAAAAACAACAGGTGAACCCTATGCCAAGCGATCATTCCGCCGGCGCGCCGGCAAGCTCCTCCGTCGACTTCGAAAAGGTCGGCTCGGACTATTTCCAGCAACGTGAACTGAAGAAAGGCGCCGCGGGCTGGGTCCTGCTGGTGGGCCTGGGCGTGGCCTATGTGATCTCCGGCGACTACGCCGGCTGGAACTTCGGCCTGGCACAAGGCGGCTGGGGCGGCATGTTCCTCGCCACCCTGCTGATGGCCACCATGTACCTGTGCATGTGCTTTTCCCTGGCGGAACTGTCGTCGATGATCCCCACCGCCGGCGGCGGCTACGGCTTCGCCCGCAGCGCCTTCGGCCCCTGGGGCGGCTTCCTCACCGGCACGGCGATCCTCATCGAGTACGCCATCGCGCCCGCAGCCATCGCCGTGTTCATCGGTGCCTACTGCCAGTCGCTGTTCGGCATCGGCGGCTGGATGATCTACCTGGCCTTCTACATCGTGTTCATCGGCATCCACATCTTCGGCGTCGGCGAGGCGCTGAAGCTGATGTTCATCATCACCGCGGTCGCCGCCATCGCCCTGGCGGTGTTTCTGATCGGCATGGTGCCGCATTTCGATGCGGCGAACCTGTTCGATATCGCCAAGACCGACGCCGTCGGCGCCAGCAGCTTCCTGCCTTTCGGCTATGTCGGTGTGTGGGCGGCGATTCCCTACGCGATCTGGTTCTTCCTCGCGGTCGAAGGCGTGCCACTGGCCGCCGAAGAGACCAAGAACCCGAAGCGTGACCTGCCCCGTGGCCTGATCGGCGCGATGCTGGTGCTGCTGGCCTTCGCCTTGCTGATCCTGGTGGTCGGCCCCGGTGGCGCCGGTTCCGAAGCCCTCAAGGCCTCGGGCAACCCGCTGGTCGAGGCGCTGTCGAAGGCCTACGGCGGTTCGACCTGGATGGGCGGCTTCGTCAACCTGGTGGGCCTGGCCGGCCTGATCGCCAGCTTCTTCTCGATCATCTATGCCTATTCGCGGCAGATCTTCGCGCTCTCCCGCGCCGGCTACCTGCCACGCAAACTGTCCGAGACCAACAAGAGCAAGGCCCCGGTACTGGCCCTGGTGATCCCCGGGATCATCGGCTTCGCCCTGTCGCTGACCGGCCAGGGCGACCTGCTGATCCTGGTGGCGGTGTTCGGCGCCACGCTGTCCTACGTGCTGATGATGGCCGCGCACATCACCCTGCGTATCCGCCGCCCGAAAATGGAGCGTCCTTACCGCACCCCCGGCGGTATCTTCACCTCGAGCGTGGCCCTGGTACTGGCCTGCATCGCCGTGGTCGCCGGCTTCTTGGTCGACCCACGGGTGGTGATTGGCGCCGCAGTGATCTATGCAGTATTAATTGCCTACTTTGCGTTCTACAGCCGCCACCACCTGGTTGCCGGTACACCGGAAGAGGAATTCGCCGCGATCCAGAAGGCCGAAGAGGCCCTGCACTGATTGCCGACTTGCGCCGCAGGCCAGCCCTGCGGCGCCCTGGAGATTCTGTATGGCAAGTTTCACGCATACCGTGGGCCACCAGGTCTACCGCTTCGACAGCCTCAAGGAGGTGATGGCCAAGGCCAGCCCGGCACGCTCGGGCGACTACCTGGCCGGCGTCGCCGCCAGCAACGACGGCGAGCGAGTGGCCGCGCAGATGGCCTTGGCCAACATCCCGCTCAAGCACTTTCTCAGCGAGGCACTGATCCCCTACGAACAGGACGAAGTCACCCGCCTGATCATCGACACCCACGATGCCGCGGCCTTCGCCGCGGTCAGCCACCTGACCGTCGGCGGCTTGCGCGACTGGCTGCTCAGCGACAAGGCCGACGAACACAGCCTCAGCGCCCTGGCCCCCGGCTTGACGCCGGAAATGGCCGCGGCGGTGTCAAAGATCATGCGCGTGCAGGACCTGGTGCTGGTGGCGCAGAAGATCCGCGTGGTCACCGCCTTCCGCGGCACCATGGGGCTGCGCGGGCGGCTGTCGACCCGCCTGCAGCCCAACCACCCCACCGACGAACCGGCCGGTATCGCCGCGAGCATTCTCGACGGCCTGTTGTACGGCAACGGCGATGCGATGATCGGCATCAACCCGGCCACCGACAGCATCGCCTCGATCTGCGCGCTGCTGGAAATGCTCGATGCGATCATCCAGCGTTACGACATCCCCACCCAGTCCTGCGTGCTGACCCATGTCACCACCTCGATCGAGGCGATCAACCGCGGCGTGCCGCTGGACCTGGTGTTCCAGTCCATCGCTGGCACCGAGGCGGCCAACGCCGGCTTCGGCATCAACCTCAACGTGTTGCAGGAGGGCTACGAGGCCGGCCTGTCACTCAAGCGCGGCACGGTGGGGCAGAACCTGATGTACTTCGAGACCGGCCAGGGCAGTGCCCTGTCGGCCAACGCCCACCACGGCGTCGACCAGCAGACCTGCGAAACCCGCGCCTACGCCGTTGCCCGCCACTTCAAGCCATTCCTGGTCAACACCGTGGTCGGTTTCATCGGCCCGGAGTACCTGTACAACGGCAAGCAGATCATCCGCGCCGGCCTCGAGGACCACTTCTGCGGCAAACTGCTGGGCGTGCCGATGGGCTGCGACATCTGCTACACCAACCACGCCGAAGCCGACCAGGACGACATGGACACCCTGCTGACCCTGCTGGGCGTGGCCGGGATCAACTTCATCATGGGCATCCCCGGCTCCGACGACATCATGCTCAACTACCAGACCACCTCGTTCCATGACGCGCTCTATGCACGGCAGACGCTGGGCCTCAAGCCCGGGCCGGAATTCGAGGCGTGGCTGGAACGCACCGGTATCTTCACCCAGGCCGATGGCCGCATCCGCTTCGGCGACAACCTGCCGCCGGCCTTCCGCCAGGCCCTGGCACAGCTGGCCTAGAGGTGACCATGGAACGACACACCCCCACCCCCGACAACCCTTGGCTGGCCCTGCGCAACCTGACGCCGGCACGCATCGCCCTGGGCCGTACCGGCATCAGCCTGCCGACCGGCGCCCAACTGGACTTCCAGTTCGCCCATGCCCAGGCCCGCGATGCCGTACACCTGCCCTTCGACCATGTCGGCCTGCGCCAGCAGCTCAGTGAGCGCGGACGCGACAGCCTGCTGCTGCACAGCGCCGCCAGCGACCGCCACCAGTATCTGCAACGCCCGGACCTGGGCCGGCGCCTGCACGAGGACTCGGCCCAGTGCCTGCGCGAGCACGCCAAGGCCAACCCGGGCGGCGTCGACCTGGCGATCGTCGTCGCCGACGGCCTTTCGGCGCTGGCCGTACACCGTCATACCCTGCCTTTCCTCAGTCGTTTCGAGGAGCAGGCCGCCGCCGATGGCTGGAGCAGCGCCCCGGTGGTCCTGGTGGAGCAAGGCCGAGTCGCGGTGGCTGACGAAGTGGGCGAGCTGCTCGGCGCGCGCATGACGGTGATGCTGATCGGCGAACGGCCGGGCCTGAGCTCCCCCGACAGCCTCGGTCTGTACTTCACCTATGCGCCCAAGGTCGGGCTAACCGACGCCTACCGCAATTGCATCTCCAACGTGCGCCTGGAAGGCCTCAGCTATGGCATGGCCGCTCATCGCCTGCTGTACCTGATGCGCGAGGCCTGCAGGCGCCAGCTGTCGGGGGTGAATCTGAAGGACGAAGCGGAGGTTCATAGTATCGACAGCGAGGAATCTGCCGGAAAAAGTGGAAACTTCCTGCTCGGTGAAGGGTAAAAAACATGTCACGGAAGGCGGATTGCGCTTCTAGCCTGCTTTAGGCAGCATGCCAATGGACGCTGCTGGCAATCCGCCGTATCCCCAATGGACTCAGAGGCCCGCCCATGCGCATCATCCAGGCAACCTTGGAACACCTTGACCTGCTCACCCCGCTGTTCGTGAAATACCGCGAGTTCTATGGGCAACTGCCTTACCCGGACAGTTCGCGAGCCTTCCTCGAGAAGCGCCTCAAGCGCAAGGAGTCGATCATCTACCTGGCCCTGCCGGATGATGGCGATGACCGTCTGATGGGCTTCTGCCAGCTCTACCCAAGCTTTTCCTCGCTGTCGCTCAAGCGCGTATGGATCCTCAACGACATCTACGTGGCCGAAGACTCGCGGCGCATGCTGGTGGCCGACAACCTGATGCGCGAGGCCAAGAAGATGGCCAAGCAATCCAATGCCGTGCGCCTGCGCGTATCCACCAGCAGCGACAACGAAGTGGCGAAGAAAACCTACGAATCCATGGGCTTTCGCAAGGACACCGAGTTCGAGAACTACATCCTGCCGATCAGCCAGGATTGAGCAGGCCACGTACCGTGGGCGCGGGTTTGCCCGCGATTGCGCCATCGCGGGGCAAGCCCGCGCCCACGGATACGAAGCAATCGCAGAGTCGTAACCCCTCGCTACAAACTCTCCGGGCACGATCAGGACTTCGCCGTATAATCCCCCTCCTGCCATGTGCGAAAAGTTACCGATTTAACCGGGAATCTTCCGCAACCATGGCGCTGTCCGTCATCGCGTGCCCGTGGAAGCGGGTCAAGAACACAGGTGCTGTACATGGATTTCAACCCGCTGGACCTTATCCTGCATCTCGATGCCTACCTCGATCTGCTGGTCAACAATTACGGTCCCTGGATCTACGCCATCCTCTTCGCCGTGATCTTCTGCGAGACCGGCCTGGTGGTCATGCCCTTCCTGCCGGGTGACTCGCTGCTGTTCATCGCCGGCGCCGTGGCCGCCGGTGGCGGGATGGACCCGGTGCTGCTTGCGGGCCTGCTGATGGCCGCGGCAATCCTCGGCGACAGCACCAACTACGTGATCGGGCGCACGGCGGGCGAGCGCCTGTTCCGCAACCCCAACTCGAAGATTTTCCGCAAGGACTACCTGCAGCGTACCCACGATTTCTACCAGCGCCATGGCGGCAAGACCGTCACCCTGGCGCGCTTCCTGCCGATCCTGCGCACCTTCGCGCCGTTCGTCGCCGGCATCGCCCACATGCACTACCCGCGCTTCCTGGCGTTCAGCGTGGCCGGCTCGCTGCTGTGGGTGGGCGGCCTGGTGACCCTGGGCTACTTCTTCGGCAATGTGCCGTTCATCAAGCAGCACCTGTCGCTGATGGTGGTGGCGATCATCCTGCTGTCGCTGATACCGATGATCCTCGGCCTGCTGCGCGGCCGCTTCGGCCGCACGGCCAAGGCCCACTGACCTGGGCATGTGGTCGTTCAGCGCCTGGCGGCGCCGGCGTACCCTGGCCCGCTATGCGGTCGACCCACAGCTGTGGCAGGTGATCCGCCAACGCCTGCCGCTGCTCGACGGCATCAGCGACGAAGAAGACCGCTGGCTGCGTGACGCCTGCGTGCTGTTCCTGCACGACAAGCACCTGACCGCCCTGCCCGGCGTCGAGCTGGACGACGAGCAGCGTCTGTTCCTCGCCGCCCAGGCCCAACTGCCACTGCTGCACCTGGACGCGCTGAACTGGTACCAGGGTTTCCACGAGATCATCCTCTACCCCGACGACTTCAAGAGCCCGCAGCGCCACCGCGACAGCAGCGGGGTCGAGCACGTCTGGGACGCCGAGCACAGCGGCGAAGCCTGGCAGCAAGGGCCGGTGATCCTCGCCTGGCCTGGGGTTCTCGGCAGCGGTGGCTGGGAAGCCTACAACCTGGTCATCCACGAGCTGGCGCACAAGCTGGACATGCTCAATGGCGACGCCAACGGCCTGCCGCCCCTGCATGCCGGCATGCGCGTGGAGGACTGGGCCCAGGCGATGCAGCAGGCCTACGACGATATGAACCGCCAACTAGACGCCAACCCCGACGCCGAGACCGCCATCGACCCCTACGCCGCGGAAAACCCGGCCGAATTCTTCGCCGTCACCAGTGAGTACTTCTTCAGCGCGCCCGACGTGTTGCATGAGACCTACCCGAAGGTCTACCAGCAGCTGTCGCTGTTCTACCGCCAGGATCCGCTGAAGCGCCTGGCGCGCCTGCAGGCCGAGCACCCGGACTATCGCTGATCGCCCGCAGATCAGGCCGGGCGTGGCACCCACGGTGGGAATGTGCCTATAATCGCCGCCACTTTTTTGATCAAACACGGGGGCATTGCCCAATGAGCTATAGCAAGATTCCAGCCGGCAAAGACCTGCCGAACGACATCTACGTCGCCATCGAGATCCCGGCCAACCACGCGCCGATCAAGTACGAGATCGACAAGGACAGCGACACCCTGTTCGTCGACCGCTTCATGGCCACCCCGATGTTCTACCCGGCCAACTACGGCTTCATTCCCAACACCCTGGCCGACGACGGTGATCCGCTGGACGTGCTGGTGGTGACCCCCTATCCGGTCGCCCCAGGCTCGGTAATCCGCGCCCGTCCGGTCGGCGTACTGAACATGACCGACGACGGTGGCGGCGACGCCAAGGTCATCGCCGTTCCGCACGACAAGCTGTCGCAGCTGTACGTCGACGTGAAGGAATACACCGACCTGCCCGCCCTGCTGATCCAGCAGATCGAGCACTTCTTCGCGAACTACAAGGATCTCGAGAAGGGCAAGTGGGTCAAGATCGAGGGCTGGGAAGGCGCCGACGCCGCCCGCGCCGCGATCACCAAGTCGGTCGCAGCCTACAAGGGCTGAACCTGACACCAAGAAAACCCTGCTCCGGCAGGGTTTTTTTATCGGCGCTCGCCGTGAGTCGATGCAATATCGAAATATCCTACTCGGTCCTAAGTAGAGCCCTACAACACGCCACATTTCCTACAGATCACCTCGACATCGGGTTGATTTCCACACCGTTCCAGGGGCTATAGACTCGCCGTCATGAAAACATCCGGCGACCGTCTCAAAGCCCTCCTGCTGGAGTGCAACCTGACCCCTTCCGACTTTGCCGCCCAGCGCAAGATCACCCCTCAGCACGTCAACAATTGGTTCAAGCGCGGCGTACCTCAAGCCCGGCTCGAGGAGATCGCCGAGCTGTTCTGCGTACGCGGGCGCTGGCTGCGCAGTGGCGAAGGCCCGAAGCATCCCACCCCGCTGACCCCCGCCCGCTCCGCGCCTGCGGCCACTCCCCTGCCGCCGCCACTGCTGGCGCTGGACACCGACATGGCGCATCTCCCCCTGCATCACCTGGAGCAAGGCCGCCTGCAAGCCTTGCCCGGGCACTACCAGCCGGTTCCCCGGCGGGCCATGGAAGCCCTGCAGGTCACGGCGGAGAAAGCTATCTGCCTCGGCATGCCAGGCAACAACATGGCACCCTTGCTGCCCCAGGGCACCCTGCTGGCCATCGATCGCAGCTTTACCCGGATCGTGGAGGGTGAATGCTACGCGCTGCTGCACAATGGCCGGCTGCGTGTGCAACATCTCGCCCTCGGCCACAACGGCACCCTGTGCCTGCACAGCCATGACCGCCTCAACCACCCCACCGAACGCTACACCGCCTACCAGCGCCGCGTGCAGAACGTGGAGATCCTCGGTTGGGTGTTCTGGTGGTCATGTCTGCGCCCTGCTCGCCCCGACTGAAGCGCCTCACCCCACTTTTTGCTGGGCAGAGGCCACGCACACGGGTATGCTACGCGGCACATCATGCCCCCTGTTGGTGCAAGCCGCATTCCAGAGGGCCTGGCGACGCCTCACACAGCCGTCCGCCATCTTTTTCAGGCCATGTTGCCAACCGTTTAAGGCGTTTGCGGCTCATCAAAAATGAGCCAAGAACGTCCCCGAGAAGCCGGCCACAAGCCGGCTTTTTAATTGCCGATATTCTCCGCCGCAAGGGCGCCAGAGCGCGCTTAACCCGGCCCATACCCTACCCATACCTCTAAGGCCTTACGTCCATCGGACATCGGAAGGCAGAACGTCGCGTACGCTCCACCAGACCCTCACCATTGACGTAAGATGCCCCCCAATGCACTCAACGACGTAGCTTGGAAAGACTACAAATCGATGAATTCAAGATCTGATCATGTCCTAACGCTGTTCTCCGGAGCGGGAGGTTTTTCTTATGGATTCGCCTCAGCAGGGCTCAAGCCCCTATGTGGTGCGGAGCTAGACAAGAGTGCCTGCCAAAGCTACGAAGCCAACGTGGGAAGCACGTGTCATAACGTGGACCTTTCGCAAACGCCGCCTTCGTTTTTCAAAGACTTGCTTGACGGTAAAGAACCCTTCGCCATTATCGGAGGACCACCATGCCAAGGCTTCAGCACTGCCGGTTCAAGAAACGCTACCGACCCGCGCAACAGACTCATCTACAACTACCTGCATATTGTTGAGGAAGTAAAACCACGCTGGTTCATCTTTGAGAACGTCGAGGGGCTGTTGACCTCCGGGCATGGTGAGGCTGTATCTTCGCTCGTTCGAGAGTTCCTAAAGATTGGCTACAGCGTCCGAGTCGAAAAGGTCAACCTAGCAGGATATGGCGTACCTCAAACACGCAAGCGAGTCCTGATAATTGGCAATCGGATCGGCTCAGTCTTCCGTTTCCCTGAAGAGCAGTTCTCCTACAATTCGGGAAAAACAAAAAAGAGTTCTAACAATCCATTCGCACCCACGCTATTGGAATCTATCGGCGGACTCGGCACAGCAGCCGAGCAAAGGAAGCATACCGCTGAGTACTCCAGTTCTTCACCTACGAACCTTTACGACGCGTTGATGCGTGAAGGCAATCAGTCTGGCTTAGTGACTGAGCACTTTGACAGCACTAACGCCGAGGATACGCGCCGCTACAGCCTTCTAGCGTGCGGTCAGACAATGAAGGATCTTCCTGAAGAGCTTTGGCATGATAGTTTTCGCAGGCGAGCTTTTCGCCGCGTGCAAGATGGAACGCCCACGGAGAAACGAGGAGGAGCGCCCTCTGGTATCAAACGTCTTCATGGTGACTTGCAAAGCCTGACCATTACTGGAGCAGCTTGTCGCGAATTTATCCACCCGAGTCTAGACCGACCTCTGACGATTCGTGAGTGCGCGCGCATTCAGTCCTTTCCAGACAAATATGAGTTTTCAGGGAACGCCTCCAGCGTCATGCAGCAAATTGGCAATGCGGTCCCTCCAATAGCTGCTGCCGTCTTCGCCAAACACCTTCAAGAGCTTGATGGCATGCATGGCTCCGACCTATCCACATTGCCTCAAGTACAGTCACCCAGGCTCCTCGGATACCAATTGACAGAAGCTACCGGCATGAGTGAGGCCCTGAAGAAAACGGACTCCCTCCTAAAAGGAATTTTACAGCGCGAACTTGAGCACACATGAAAAGAAAAACATTAAGACTGAGTGCAGAAGAATCCAAGCTGCTCACCAAAGTCATGACCATGGGGCTTGGAACCAACCTCCCGGTAATGATGACCCCTAGCGAGCTGGCAAAGCTTATCGGCATCATCTACCACGACACTGGACGCGGGCCGGCGCTTGAAGAGCAGCACCCAGGCCTGTGGGCAAAGATTGCACCACCCGCTGATTACTACGAGCTTCCAGAAGACTGGTTTCTTGAGGAGATAGCGCTCGAAGCAGAGCAACACGTTGCACTTATCAAAACTGGCGAAGAACAAATTGAAGACTTCACCACTTATTTGAGATGTTTGAGCGAGCTTCACAAGCGCAGGCGAAAGTACAGCATGATCTTGTCAGCTCAACCAATGCCAACAATGGTGCAGATTTCCCCTCGATCACTGGTTGAGTACGGCTCGACCGAGCCTGAAGCTCTTGCATCCTGGCTGACGTGGCGAAAGTTCTTCTATGACCTCGACAATCGCTCCGCGCAAGAGACCGGCTACTTGTTCGAGCCGATCCTGGCAGCAGCCATTGGAGGGGAGCAAAAGAGCGCAAGAACAAAAGTTGTAACACGCACCGGGGATGCAACCAAGGGGCGCCAGGTTGACTGCTGGAAAGTGCTACCCAGTGGGGAGAGGCTGGCATATGAATTCAAGCTGCGGGTGACCATTGCAGCAAGCGGCCAAGGCCGCTTTGGTGAAGAAACCCAATTCGCCGTAGATGCGCACAATTCCGGAGCAATCCCCATCCTCGTTGTTCTAGACCCGACTATGAACCCGAGGCTTGGGGACTTGCAGAAAGCTTACGAGGCCAAAGGAGGCCGCGCCTATCTCGGCGAAGATGCGTGGGAGCATCTTGAGGAAGAAGCTGGCGAGGTAATGTCGAAATTCATCGAGAAGTACGTTCGCCGACCGATCGAGGACATAAGCCGTTTCGAGACTGCATGTGAGTTCGGCAGCGGCAGGAAAAGCATTGCCCTTCTTGATATTCGCGCCAGCTATCAAGGTGATCAAGTCGTGATCCACTTGGGAGACTATCGTCGTGACGTTCAACGAAGGGAGGATCCGAGTCTTTCCGAGGAAGCTAACGAGGAAACAATCAGCGAAGACTGAACAGCACTACCCTAGTTGTCGTCGAAGGCGGCCCCTGCGGGCCGCTTAAGCTCCCCCCCAAGGAAAATGGGTAGGCGAAGAAGTCCGCAAAACCGGGCCGCTGTGTGGCCATCGTTGCTCCGCTGGTGGCTTCGGATGCAAATCAGTGCTCTACATTGTGAAGCTGGGAGATAGAGTGCCGCCGAGCGTCGGTGCCTTGATCTTCTGTGCTGACGGGAACATCGGTGCCGGCCACAAGCCGGCTTTTCAATGCCTGTCGACAAGCAAGGCGCCACTCAGAATCTCGCCACCATCCCCACCCGCCAGGTCCGTCCAGGTGCTGGCATGAAGCTCTGCGCCAGCGGATCCAGGTAGTAGCGGTCCGTCAGGTTCTGCACCGACACGTTCAGCTCGGTGTGTTCCAGCAATTTGTACTTGAGGAACAGATCGAACAGCGCCACCGAGCGGTAATCGATCTGCGGCGTGGTCGCGCCGGTCTGCCAAGGCTTGTCCATCTGCGCGGTGGGCCCCGAGGTATAGGTCATGCGCCCGCCCACGGTCAGCGCCTCGTCGAAGAAGCGCAAGCCGGTCAGCAGGTTGGCCGAGAAACGTGGCGGGTTCTGCGTGTTGGTGTACGAGCCCATGTAGCTGCCCGGCGTGCAGTCCGGGGCGTCGTGGGTGCGCTGGTACTGATTGGCGCTGGCGCGCAGCTTGCCGGCGAAGGCCGCGTCGCAGGTCTCGGTCATCAGGTAGTAGGTGGCCGACAGGTCGGCGAACACCCGTCCGGCATCGTAGTGCGACTGCAATTCCAGGCCGCGGGTGTGGAAGCTGTCGGTGTTGCTGAAGGTCATCTGCCCCCACAGGCCCGGGCTCGGGTCGTAGTAGCGGGTGATGTAGTTCTTGATGTCGTTGTCGAACCAGGCCAGCTTGGCTGACGCCTCGTCGCCCGCGGTCAGCAGGTCGCTGCGCAAGGCACTCACGCCCACTTCCCAACTGCGCGAGCGCTCGGGCTTGAGGTGCTTGCCCGGGGTGACCTGCTGGGTGCCCTGGCTGGTCTCGAACAGCGACGGCAGGCGCAGACCCTCGGTGTAGGAGGCATAGACGAAGGTATCTGGGAGGAACTCGAAGTTGATACCGAAGGCCGGTGCGAAGCCACCGCCTCTGCTCTTGCCCTGCGGGGTGTAGTCGTAGCCGGTGACCACTCGGCTTACACCTTCAGGATGGACCACGACGTTGGTCGCGCCGGACTCGTTGAACGGCACGCCATTGAACGGCTCGTTGCTGTTCTCGAAGACGATGCCGTTGTTCAGGCGTGGGTCGGTGGCATCGGTGTACTGGCCGTTCTGATCCGGGAACCACATCATGCTGCCCCAGTGTCCCGGGCTGCTGGCGGTGATCCAGCGCATTTCCCGCTCCTCTCGGCGCGCCTCGGCCAGCACCGTGTTGTCCTTGGTCTGGTAGTGGGCATAGCGACCGCCCCCCCACAGCGTCAGCGCGTCAGTGGGCTTGTACTCCAGATTGCCGTTGAAGCTGAATTCCTGGCGCGATGCATCGCGCAGCATGCGGTTGGCATTGATGTCGTGCTGGGTGGAGACCACGCTCTTCTGCGGCTGCAAGTCCTCGAGCTGGAAGGCGCCGCCCAGGTCGAGCTTGAAATCGCCATGGACGGTGGTAAAGCGCGACACGTTGCTCAGGTCGCCACCAATGCGGCGGTTGTCCTGGCGCGACCAGGCTCGGTCGGTGCGGAACAGCTGCGACTTGGGCGCCATCCAGGCCGCGCTCAAGGTGCTGGTCTTCGAGTCGGTCATCCACAGGTGGCTGGTGAGGTCCACCCACGGATTGCCCTCGGGCAGGTAGTGATAGCGCGCGGTGTAGGTGTCGATCTCGATTTCGCTGGTGGGGTACTGGTAGATACCGGCGGTGCCATAACGGAAGATGTCCGACGGCATGATCTCGCCCATGTGGCCGTCGAAGCGACGGTAACCGAGGTCCAGGGTGTGGTCGTCGGCCAGCCGCCAGGTGGTCTTGAGCAGGTAGGAGTCGGTCTCGAACGACGAGTTGAGCACCTCCTCGCCGGCATTGTAGGTGTTGGCGACACTGGGTTGCTCGTCACCATCGCGGTCATAGAGCCGGTAACGGTCCTGGCCCTTCTTGCCGGAGAAGTAGTTGCCCTGGTTGCGGTGTGCATAGGCTGCCACCAGGTCGAAGCGCTCTTGGGAATAGGCGAAGGCGGCGCTGCCGGATTCGGCCTTGGAGCCGAACAGGCTACCGCGCTCATCACGCGGCACCGCGCTCAGATCCTCGTCGCGGGAATGGCGGCTGCGGTGCTCGGGTTCGACGCCGTTGTTCCAAAGGTTGCCGGTCAGGCGAACGCCGACATCCTTGCCATCGACCAGGATGTCATCGACGCCGATAGTCTTCATCTCCACCGAACCACCGATCGCCCCGGAGCGCGTGCTGGGGCCCTTGTTCACGGTGACACTGCTGATCAGGTCGGGGTCGATGTAGCTGCGCTGCTGGGTGCCGCCGTAGCCCCGGTAGACATCCACCGCCTGCTCCGAGCCATCGACCCTGACCGCCACCCGGCTTTGCCCCTGGATGCCGCGAATGTTGACGTCCAGCGCGCCGCCGTTGCGGCTGTCGCCCACCTGCACGCCGGCCACGCCCTTGAGCATGTCGCCCACCGACACGGTGCTGAAGCGGTCGAGGTCTTCACGCGACAGATGCACCGTCGAACGCGGCGCACGGTAGGTGTCGCGCTGCGGGTCGACCATTTCGCTGGAGGCGACCACGGTCGGTGTCAGCTCGGTTGCCGTCGCCGATGCCTGGGCCTGCGGGATGAGGATGTACGCCCCCCGTGAGTTGGGCAGCAGTTGCAGGCCGGTATTGGCCAGCAGGCGCCGGGCGCCCTCCTGCACGGTGTAGCGCCCCTTGAGCGCTGGCGCGGCGCGGCCGCGGGTCAGATCGGGGTCGTAGGACAGCAACAGCCCCGATTGCTTGGCGAACACGCCCAGCGAGGTGCCCAGCGGCCCCTGGGCGATATCGTAGTCGCGGCGCGTGGCGTCGTCGGGCCGGCTGTTCTCGGTTGCCGCCGGGGCGGCCTGGGCCAGGCTTGCGCCAGAGCCCAGCAAGCAGCCGAGCACCGCGCAGCGCACGGCGAAGCTGATCGGGGACAAGCGTTGCGATGGGCGCGAAACAGGGGGAAGCCGATAGCTGGCGGGCATGCTTTTCTCGCTCGTGAGGTCAGTGCCCGGCACTCGATGCGGGCTTGCACCCCTTCTGTCGCACGACAGCGAAAAAGGTATATGCGTGCGATTCGCATTTTCACTTGATCTTGTGATTTAGCCAAATCTAGTGATAATTGTTTGCATTTACACCCTTGATCCCGCTGACCATGACCCTCTTCAAGAACCCGCCACGGCACATCGAGCACTGCGCCGTCACCACGCTTTACGTCGAACACCATGCCTGGTTGCGCGGCTGGCTGGCGTACCGCTTGCGCTCCTGGGGACGTGGCGTGGCCGATGACCTGGCCCAGGACATTTTCGTGCGCGTGCTGGCCAGCCGCGACACCACCCAGCCTGATACCTTGCGCCAGCCACGTGCCTACCTGGCCCGTATCGCCAATTGCGTGCTGGTCAGCTGGCGGCGGCGGCATTCCCTTGAGCAGGCCTGGCTCGAGGCCCTGGCGTTGGTGCCCGAAGTCGAACATCCGTCGCCCGAGCAGCAGAGCGTGATTCTCGAGACCCTGCACGAGATCGATGCCGTACTCGACAGCCTGCGGCCACGGGTCAGGCAAGCCTTTCTGATGGCAACACTGGATGGCATGAAGCAGAAAGACATCGCCCAGGCACTGAACATCGCCTTGCCGACGGTGAAGAAATACATCCACGAGGGCTACGTGGCCTGCCTGAGCCAGATGCCCGATGAGTGACCAGAACCCCATCGCCCAGGCGGTACTGGCCCAGGCCGCCGCCTGGTTGCTGCTGATGCAGGAAGGGCCGCTGACGCCGGCGCAACAGCTCGAACTGGAGCACTGGCGATGCAGCGACGCCGAGCACGAACGCGCCTGGAACCGGGCGCAGCGCCTGCTCACCCGCCTCGGCACCTTGCCTCCCACCCTGGCCCGGCAGACGCTGGTGCGCCCGGACAGCAGCCGGCGCACCGTGCTGCGCAGCCTGCTGGTATTGCTGGGCGCTGCACCGCTGGGCTGGTGGGTATGGCGGCGCAATGAAGGTGGTATCGACTACTTGACCGCCCTGGGCGAACGCCGGGACGTGCTGCTGGCCGATGGCACCCAGGTTTCTCTAAACAGCGACAGCGAGCTGAGCGTGCGCTTCACGGCCGAGCAGCGCCTGCTGCACCTGCGCCGGGGCGAGATATACATCGTCACCGCGGCGGACCCGTCGCGGCCTTTGCGGGTGCGCACCGGGCAAGGCGTCATGCAGGCGCTGGGCACCCGCTTCAGCGTACGCCAGCTCCCCGATGAAACCCTGCTCGCGGTCTACGAAGGCGCCGTGCAGGTCCAGCCTGAATCCAGCGGTGGCCTCATCGTCCACGCCAGCTCGCAGTTGCGCTTCAGCCGCAACCGGCTCGATCCGCTGGAAGAGGCCCGCGACGCCCAGCTGGCCTGGCGCAATGGCCTGCTGGTGATCGACGAGATGCCATTGTTGCAATGGACCCAGGAACTGATGCGCTACAGCGACCAACGCCTGGTCTGCGACCCGGCGTTGGCCGAGTTGCGGGTTTCGGGCAGTTTCCCGATCGACGACCTGCCCCTGGCCCTGGCCATGTTGGCCCAGAGCCATAAGCTGCGTACCCGCAGCGAGGCCGGCGGGATATTCATCAGCCGCTGACATCACCCAGGCCGCCCCTGCCGGTACCGTGTAACGCGACGAAATGCCAGCACCTGGCCATTGCCGCGGCACCGTCGCCAATGGGATGATTCGTATTTGCAACGCATTCTCATCAAGGTCACCCCGTGTCCCCCAAGCTTCTCCTTGCCGAAGACGACCCCCGCCTGCGCCAGGACCTGGAACAGCACTTCCTGCGCCGTGGCTTCCGTGTCCAGGCCTGCGAGAACGGCACCCAGGCCTTGAATGCGATACACCAGGCACACTTCGACCTGCTACTGCTGGACATCATGCTCCCGGGTGTCGACGGCCTCAGCCTGCTCGACGAACTGCGCCGGCACCAGGCCGTGCCGGTGATGCTGATGTCGGCCCTGGGTGCCGAGCAGGATCGCATCAGCGGTTTCACCCGTGGCGCCGACGACTACCTGCCCAAGCCCTTCAGCCTGGCCGAGCTGGATGCCCGGGTCGATGCCCTGCTGCGCCGGGTGGCGCTGGACCGGCGCCCAGCCGCCCCGCGCAATGCCTGCGCATTGGACTTCGACACGGCCAAGCATGATGTCGCGCACCATGGCCAGAGCGCCGGGCTGACCGGTTCCGAGTACCGCTTGCTGGCGACCTTGCAGGCCCACCCCGGCGAGGCGCTGAGCAAGGCCTTTCTCTACCAGAGCGTCCTGCACCGGGCCTACACCCGTCTCGACCGTGGCCTGGACGTGCATGTCTGCAATCTGCGCCGCAAGCTCGCCGCCATCGGTGCGGGGCACCTGGAGATCCAGGCCGTGCGCGGCCAGGGCTATATCCTGGTCGACACAGGTAGCGCCTGATGCGCCGGCATCCGCTGCTGTGGAAACTGGCGCTGCTGCAGGTGTGCTTCTGCCTGCTGCTGACCTGGCTGATCTGGACCTGGGGGCTGTCGGTCGAGCGCAGCACCTACTTCCTCGCCCCCGCCGACCGGGTGTACCTGGCAGGCTTCGCCGAACAGGCCGAGCAGGCCTGGCGCACAGACGGCGCCAACGGCGTGGAGCGCCTGCGCCGCCGGCTACAAGCCGAGGAGGACACCTGGGTCGCCATCATCGGCCCACACCTGCAGAGCCTCGGTACCACGCCGTTGAGCGCAGAGGAGGCCAGCCGCCTGACCTTCATGCGCAAGCTCGACTGGCCGATGAGCCGCCGCCTGCAGGACGAGTTGCCCTATGTGAGCATCGAGTTCCCCACCCGCCCCCAGGACGGCCGCCTGGTCATCCAGCTCCCTGAACACCTGCTGCCCACCGGGTTGACCCCCTGGACCCACGTGATCACCCACGGCGTTGCCCCCGCCCTGCTCGCCTTGCTGCTGGGCCTGGCGTTGTACCGCCATTTGGTCGTACCCCTCAACCGCCTGCGCGACCGCGCCCACGCATTGCGTGCCGACGACCTGGACGGCCCCGGCCTGCCCCTGCAGGAGCGTCGCGACGAACTGGGCGAGCTGGCCCAGGCCTTCGAGCACATGGCCGTACGCCTGCGCAGGAGCCTGGACCAGCAACGCCTGCTGCTGCGCACCCTGTCCCACGAACTGCGCACGCCGCTGGCGCGCCTGCGCATCGCCCATGACAGCGGCCTGCCCCCGGAGCAGTTGCGCCAGCGCCTGGACCGGGAAGTGACCGACATGCAGAAACTGCTGGAGGACACCCTCGACCTGGCGTGGCTGGACACCGAGCAGCCGCAACTGGCGACCGAGCCGGTGCTGGTGCTCTCGGTGTGGGAAGCGCTGGTCCAGGACAGCAGCTTCGAGAGCGGCTGGGCGAAGGACCGGCTGCCCTGCTCGCTCGGCCTCGACTGCCAGGTGCAGGCTCACCTGGACAGCCTGGCCCAGGCCTTGGAAAACCTGCTGCGCAACGCCATCCGCCATTCGCCCGCAGGTGGCCACGTCAGCCTGGAAGGCTGGCGCGAGGGCACGCATTGGCACCTGTGCCTGCGCGACCACGGGCCTGGGGTGCCGGAGGCGGAACTTGAACCGATCTTCCAGGCCTATCGCCGCCTGCCCGGCAGCGGCGCCGGTTTCGGCCTGGGCCTGGCCATCGCCCGGCGCGCCATCGAGCTACAGGGCGGACGGCTGTGGGCGAGCAATGGCTACCCTGGGTTGTGCCTGCACCTGCTACTGCCCGCGACCGAAAGTGTTTAGAAAGTTAATGCGCTTTACTCTCAAATAAGAGCTATTACCATCTGTGATCTCTTGAAATCAGCCCGCCGCGCCGGAGATCACACATGTCGCCCCGCCCGCTTTGCCTGTCGCCCTTCCTGCTGCTGTCCAGCTGCCTGCTGAGCAGCGCCGTGCATGCCGCCAACCAGCCCGCACCGATCGAGCTGGAAAGCCAGAACGTGGTGGCCACCGCGCTGGAAGAGACCAAGCAGGCGCCCGGGGTGTCGATCATCACCGCCGAGGACATCAAGAAGCGCCCACCGGCCAACGACCTGTCGCAGATCATCCGTACCATGCCGGGGGTCAACCTGACCGGCAATTCCACCAGCGGCCAACGCGGTAACAACCGCCAGATCGACATTCGCGGCATGGGCCCGGAAAACACCCTGATCCTGGTCGACGGCAAGCCAGTCAGCAGCCGCAGCTCGGTACGCTACGGCTGGCGTGGCGAGCGCGACTCGCGCGGCGACACCAACTGGGTGCCGGCCGACCAGGTCGAGCGCATCGAAGTGATCCGCGGCCCGGCTGCCGCACGTTACGGTTCCGGCGCCATGGGCGGGGTGGTCAACATCATCACCAAGCAGGCGTCCAGCGAAACCCACGGCAATGCCACGCTGTACCAGAACTTCCCGCAACATGGCGATGAAGGCGCAACCCGGCGCATGAGCTTCGGTCTCAATGGCCCGCTCACCGACAGTCTCAGCTACCGCGTCTACGGCAATGTCGCCACCACGGATTCTGACGACTGGGACATCAACCAAGGTCATGAGTCTCGACGCACCGGCAATCAGATCGGCACCCTGCCCGCCGGTCGTGAAGGTGTACGCAACAAGGACGTCAACGGCCTGCTCAGCTGGCGCCTGAATCCAGAGCAGCGGCTCGACTTCGAGGCCGGCTTCAGCCGTCAGGGCAACATCTATGCCGGCGATACCCAGAACACCAACAGCAACGCCCAGGTCAAAAGCATGATTGGTCACGAAACCAATCGCCTGTACCGAGAGCACTACGCGATCACCCATCACGGCGACTGGGACTTCGGCAGCTCGATGGCGTACCTGCAGTACGAGAAGACGCGTAACTCGCGTTTGGGCGAAGGCCTCGCAGGCGGTACCGAAGGCCAGTTCAATGGCCCTTTCGCCACCTCGACCCTGCGCGACTTGACCGCCCACGGCGAGCTCAACCTGCCGCTGCATGCCTGGCGCGACCAGACCCTGACCCTGGGCAGCGAATGGAGCCAGCAAAAGCTGGATGACCCCAGCGCCACTACCCAGAGCACCAGCGAAGGCGGCAGTGTACCCGGCCTGACCAGCAGCGGTCGCAGTACCAGCACCCAGGCGCAGATCTTCTCGCTGTTCGCCGAGGACAACATCGAACTGCTGCCCGGCACCATGCTCACCCCGGCGCTGCGCTTCGACCACCACAGCATCGTCGGCGACAACTGGAGCCCGTCGCTCAACCTGTCCCACGCGCTCACCGACACCCTGACCCTCAAGGCCGGCATCGCCCGCGCCTACAAGGCGCCGAACCTGTACCAGCTCAACCCCGACTACCTGCTCTACAGCCGTGGCCAGGGGTGCTACGGACAGACCACCAGCTGCTACCTGCAGGGCAACGAGCATCTGAAGGCCGAGACCAGCGTCAACAAGGAGCTGGGCATCGAGTTCCAGGACAACGGCTGGGTGGCGGGCCTGACCTACTTCCGCAACGACTACAAGAACAAGATCGACTCCGGCCTGAGCGGTATCGGCAAGGCATCCGGCGGCGTCGGCGGCAACGCCAACGCGACGCTCTACCAGTGGGAGAACATCCCCAAGGCACTGGTCGAAGGCCTGGAGGGCACCCTGACCATCCCGCTGAGCGAGCAGTTGAAGTGGAGCAACAACTTCACCTACATGCTGCAATCGAAGAACAAGACCACCGGCGAGACCCTGTCGGTGACCCCCGCCTACACCCTCAACTCGATGCTCGACTGGCAAACCACGGACGACCTGTCACTGCAACTGAGCGTGGCCTGGTACGGCAAGCAGACGCCGAAGAAGTATGACTACCAGGGCAAGCGCGTCACCGGCAGCGCTAACGATCAGGTGGCCCCCTACGCCCTGGTCGGCGCCAGCGGCACCTACGCCCTGACCAAGAACCTGAGCCTGACTGCCGGCATCGACAATCTGTTCGACAAACGCCTGTACCGTGCCGGCAACGCCCAGGCGGTCAACGGCATCGAAGGCGCCGGGGCGGCCACTTACAACGAACCCGGCCGAACCCTCTACACCAGCCTGACCGCCTCCTTCTGAACCCGCGCCGCCGTTGCCTCACGCGATGCGACGGCGGTGTGTCATGGACGACACCACGAGAACGCCTGATGAAGATCCCGACCCTTGTCCTGGCATTGCTGCTGACCGGCACGGCTTTGGCGCAGCCGCACCCCGAGCAGAAGATGGACACTACCCTGCTGCAACGCCATGACCTGGCCTATCGCTTCAGCCATCTCGACCTGGACTCGCGGGATGGCCAGCGCCATTACCGGCTGTGGATCGGCAAGCCTCAGCGCCCGGCACCCGCCAGCGGCTATCCGGTGCTGTGGATGCTCGATGGCAACGCCGCGATCAGCGCCTTGGCACCACAACAGTTGCAAGCACTCGCCAACGGCCAGGCGCCGCTGCTGGTCGCCATCGGCTACCAGACCGAACAACGCATCGAGCGCGCCGCACGCACCTATGACTACACGCCAGTCGTGCCTGGGCTGGCCGAGCAGCGTGATCCGCTGACAGGCCAAGCCAGTGGTGGTGTCGATGCGTTCCTCGACCTGCTGGAGCAGCGCATGCGCCCGATGGTCGCCGGCCTGGCGTCCATCGACGCCCGCCAGCAGACGCTCTGGGGTCACTCATACGGCGGGCTCGCGGTGCTTCACGCGCTGTTCACCCGCCCAGCTCTGTTCAGCCACTATGCGGCAGCCAGCCCATCGCTTTGGTGGAACGATGGCGCCATCGTCGAGGAGAGCAACGGATTGCAGGAGCGGCTGGGCACAAGCCGACCGAGTCTGTTGCTGATGCGCGGCACGGATGAGCCGGCCAATCCCCGCACGTCGTTGCCAGGGGATGCGCAACGACCTGCTCGGGAGCTTGTGGCCAGGTTGGCCGAAATGAAGGGATTGCAGGTGGCTTTCAAGCCGTTCGACGGCCTCGGCCACGGGCCGATGTTGCCGGCCTCGCTGCGGTTCGTGATGGACCGGATGTCCCGGCATGACGGGAACCTGTAGGAGCGGCGGCGTCCTCTCCTACAGAATCAGGCGTGACACTTGCGCACCGTGTCCCGCAAAAACGCATCCAACAGTTCGCTGTCACCCCGCGTCACCGGCACCTCTCCCGCCGCATCGGCCCGCGCCAGCTCGGCCTCGATGAATCCGTGCAGCACTTCGTCCCGCGGCCCATGCGCCGCCTCGCCACTGCGTCGTTTCACGGCCAGCAATGCATCGATCGCCGCCTGCAATCGCGGGTCATCGACGGTGCGTGCCATCAACTCGGCAAACGCCGTCGGCGGCATTCCCAGCCCCTGGTCGATCCAGCGCACCGCCAGCAACGGCCGCAGCACGTACAGGTACTTCTTGAAACGCACCGTCTCGCCCATCAGGTAGCCACGCAGGTTCTTGCGCGCCATCGACAAGTAGTGATGGCGCACCGCGCGCGGCGAGTAGAAGGCCTCGCCCAGTTCACGCAGGCGCGCGGTGGCCTCGGCATCGGCGCGATACACCAGCGGCGAGCCCAGCCACTCGAGCAGGCTCGGGTTGGCGCCACGCATCAGGCGCAGGGTCTTGCGCAGCTCCCAGCCGCTGATGTCCAGTTCGTCGCTCAGTGGACGCTCGATCACATCGCGAGGCTCGTCCACCCGCAGGTACCAGTCGTTGCGTGGCACGTAGACGAAGCGCACGTCGTAGTCGCTGTCCGGCGAGGCGAAGCCCCAGGCTCGGCTGCCGGACTCGCAGGCATAGAGCACGGTCACCTGGTGCTCGCGCTCGATACGTTGCAGTTCATCGAGCACCCGGGCGCGCATCGCCTCGGGCAGTGGATGGGGGTCGTCCTGATACATGTCTTCGTTCCTTGTACTGGGCGCCACCCGGCGCCCGTCTCAACCTTTCACGCACACCACCTGACGCAGGGTATGCACCACTTCGACCAACTCACGCTGGGCCTGCATCACTGCATCGATATCCTTGTAGGCCATCGGGATCTCGTCGATCACATCCTTGTCCTTGCGGCACTCCACATGGGCAGTGGCGCGCTGTTGGTCTTCGACCGTAAAGCGGCTCTTGGCCTTGGTGCGGCTCATGACCCGGCCCGCACCATGGCTGCACGAGCAGAACGATTCCTCGTTGCCCAGGCCACGCACGATGAAACTCTTGGCGCCCATGGAGCCGGGGATGATCCCCAACTGGCCCTTCTGCGCCGACACCGCGCCCTTGCGGGTCACCAGCACCTCGCGACCGAAGTGCTGCTCTTTCTGCACATAGTTATGGTGGCAGTTGACCGCCTCGAGGCTCGCCTCGAACGGTTTGCCCAGCACCTTGCGGGTGGCGGCGACCACCGCCTGCATCATCAGCTCGCGGTTGTGCCGGGCGAAGTCCTGCGCCCACTCGACCGCCTCGACGTAGTCGGCGAAGTGCCGGCTACCTTCCTCGAAGTACGCCAGGTCGCGATCTGGCAGGTTGACCATGTGCTGGCGCATATCAGCCTGGGCCAATTCGATGAACAGGTTGCCGATGGCGTTGCCGACGCCACGCGAGCCACTGTGCAGCATGAACCAGACGCGGTCGGCCTCGTCCAGGCAGACCTCGATGAAATGGTTGCCACCGCCCAGTGTCCCCAGGTGCTGACGGTTGTTGGTCTTCTCCAGCCGTGGATGCTTGTCGGTGATCGCCTTGAAGCGCCCGGCCAGGCCGCTCCAGACCTGGTCGGCCTGGTTCGGCACGTTGTCCCAGGCGCCCTGGTCGCGACGACCGAAAGTCTTGCCGTGGGGCACGGCCTTCTCGATGGCCGTGCGCAGGCCATGCAGGTTGTCGGGCAGGTCGCGGGCGTGCAGCGAGGTGCGCGCGGCGATCATGCCGCAGCCGATGTCCACGCCCACCGCCGCCGGGATGATCGCGCCCACGGTGGGGATCACGCTGCCGATGGTCGAGCCCTTGCCCAGGTGTACGTCCGGCATCACCGCCAGGTGCTTGAAGATGAACGGCATCTTCGCCGTGTTCATCAGCTGCTTGCGGGCGTCGTCCTCGACCGGCACGCCGTCGGTCCACAGTTTGATCGGCTTGCCGCCCGCCACTTCGAGTATGTTCATTGCCTTGTTCCTTGTTGCGTTACGTCGTGTCGCAAAGGGTCAACCCGCCTTGAGGCTGACCATGCCATTCAATACCTGATCCAGGCCACCGAACACCGAAATCCGGTCGATGCGCTCGGCCACCCGCTCCAGGGTTTCCAGCTCCTTCAGGCGCAGGGCCGTCGGGTTGCCTTCCATCACCTTGGCGGTGTTGAGCAGCGAGCGGGTCGCCTGGGTTTCCTCACGCCGGCGGATCACGTTGGCCTGGGCGGCCTTTTCCGCCTCCACCACCTGGGCCAGCAGGGTTTTCATCTCGCCCGGCAGGATGATGTCGCGCACCCCCAGGCTGCTCACCTCCAGGCCACTGCCTTGCAGGTGCGCCAGCAGGTGCTCGGTGACGCTACCGTCGATGGACTGCTTGTCTTCCAGCAGTTCGTCGAGGGTGCGGGTGCCCACCGCGGCACGCAAACCGAACTGCAGTTCGCGGTACAGGTGCTCCACCGGTTTGCTCATCTGCCCGTGGGCGCCGAGTACATCGGTGTAGCGCCAGTTGGCCACCAGGCTCAGGCGCAGGCTGACCTTGTCGCGGGTGAGGATCTCCTGGCCGTTGACCTCCAGCGCCTGCAGGCGGGTGTCGACCATCTCCACCGCTACCTGGCTGCCGCAGCGCCAGTAGCCATGCCGGCCCGGCTCGAGCAACCCGGCCACCACGCCGTCGATCTTCAGCACGCCGACATGGAACGCCGGCACCAGCGCCAGCAGCACCAGATCCGTGCCGGCCACGCCAGGGCGACTCAGGCGAACCACCAGTTCATCGTCCAGGCGCCGGCCCTGATTCAGGTCGATGCGCTGCAAGCCATGCTCGACCTGGCCTTTCCAGTACAGGCGGCGACTGTCCGGTGGCAGCAACTCGACCAGGCGGCCGTCCTCGAAACGCAGGCCGGCCTCGTGCTGCGCCAGGTCCATGGCTTCGAAATGCTGCTCGACCAGAGCTGGCTCCTGCCCGCGCAGGTACTGCGCCAGCGGGTGGTCGAACAGTGGGGATTGGAGGCTGAAGGTGGTCACCGCCAGCCGGTCTTTCCAGTCAAAACGCGAGTACTGGCCAGGCTCGAGAATCGACACGAAGTCGCCTTCGCTCATCAGTAGGCCACGTTCGTTCTTCTTCACCACAAAGCGTTTCAACAGTTTCATCTTGCTCATCCTTTTATCAATGTCCTTGGTTGCAGGGGTCGCCGACTCACCGAGCGCCGTGGGCGAAGCCTGGCGGAGTCCGGGGCCGGGAGCGCTTGCTCCGGCGGCCTCCATCGTTGCGCCAGGCCCGGCCGGCGGGCCGGGTGGGCCAGCGGTGGCCCAGGCGTCCTTCGCAAAAGCGGACCATCCTGGCCCTGGTTGCGTTGCCTGTGCCCCACCTGCGGGTGTTGCGGTTGTAGCTACCTTAGGAGGGTAGTGCCGGGGCTTTGCCCGGCGAGCGTCTGCGCCGGCCTTTCCAGGGGCCCAGCGCAGCAATGACCGGTCGTTGCGGCGGCGGCATGCACGACACCGACACCTGAAGGTGGGTACATGCACCGGCGGGGGGTTCCCCTTTCCCGAGGGCCTGCCTGGCGATGCGGTCGAGAGGGATATAGCGAGCGGCGTGCCAGGTTTTCACTCGCCCTTGAAAAAATCTTTTAACTAAATGATTTATAAGCATTTATTTCTTATTTCGCGGTAGCGTGTGCATTACGAAGCGTCATGCCTATTCAATTTTTCGTATATCCTGCGATACATATTTATCTTTTTGGATAATCACGGATGACCAAGTCCCTCGTCGCCATCGGTTTTCTCGGCACCACCCTCGACCGCAACGGCAAGGGTGCCGCGCGCTGGAACAAGTGGCGGCCAACCATCGGCCTGTGCCAGCAACCCGACCTGCCTCTGGACCGCCTGGAACTTATCCACGGCCCCAGCGCACGCGATCTCGGCCTGGCCGAGCGAATCCGCGCCGACATCCAGCAGGTCTCGCCCGGCACCGAGGTGCGCCTGCACCCGCTGGCGCTGCGCAACCCGTGGGATTTCGAGGAGGTCTACGGCGCCCTGCACGACTTCGCCAGCGCCTACAGCTTCGACACCGAGCACGAGGACTACCTGGTGCATATCACCACTGGCACCCACGTCGCGCAGATCTGCTGGTTCCTGCTCACCGAGGCGCGCTACCTGCCGGCGCGCCTGGTGCAGACCTCGCCCTCGCGCAAGCACGACGAAAACAGCGACCCGGCCGGCATCGCCACCCTGATCGACCTCGACCTGTCGCGCTACGACCCGATCGCCTCGCGCTTTCGCCGCGAACAGGTCGAGGGGCAGTCGCTGCTCAAGTCCGGCATCGCCACGCGCAACCCGGATTTCAACCGCACCATCGAGCAGATCGAACGGGTCGCCCTGCGCTCGAAGGCGCCGATGCTGCTGGTCGGCCCGACCGGCGCCGGCAAGTCGTTCCTCGCCCGCCGCGTCCATGAGCTCAAGCGCGGTCGTCACCAACTGGGCGGTCGCTTCATCGAGGTGAACTGCGCCACCCTGCGCGGCGACGGCGCCATGTCGACCCTATTCGGCCACGCCAAAGGCGCCTTCACCGGCGCGCAGAACGCCCGCGACGGCCTGCTGCGCGCCGCCGACGGCGGCATGCTGTTCCTCGACGAAATCGGCGAGCTGGGCGCCGACGAACAGGCCATGCTGCTCAAGGCCATCGAAGAAAAGCGCTTCTTCCCGCTGGGCGCCGACCGTGAAGTGGAAAGCGACTTCCAACTGATCGCCGGCACCCACCGCGACCTGCGCGCCAAGGTCGCCGACGGCTCGTTCCGCGAAGACCTGTTCGCCCGCATCAACCTGTGGACCTTCGCCCTGCCGGGCCTGGCCCAGCGGCGCGAGGACATCGAGCCGAACCTGGATTTCGAGCTGCAGCGCCATGCCCGCGAGCAAGGCCGCCAAGTGCGCTTCAACCTCGAAGCCAAGCGCCGCTACCTGGCCTTCGCCCACGCCAGCGAAGCACGCTGGGCCGGCAACTTCCGCGAGCTGTCGGCATCGATCACGCGCATGGCGACCCTGGCCGACAGCGGGCGCATCGACGAAGCACTGGTCGAGGAAGAGATCGAGCGGCTGCGCTATGCCTGGGGCCTGGAATCGGCAACCGAGCCGCTGCTGGACGGCCGCGAGCTGGACCTGTTCGACCAGGTACAACTGCGGGCGGTGATCGATGCGTGCCGCCGCGCCCCGAGCCTGTCCGAGGCCGGGCGCCAGCTGTTCGCGGTGTCGCGCCAGGACAAGGCCAACCCCAACGACGCCGACCGCCTGCGCAAGTACCTGGCGCGGTTCGGGCTCGACTGGCAGCAACTAAAGTCGTAGGGCTTGCCAGCAGACCGCCACCGTGGGGTATGCTTGCCCGGTCTTCAGGGCGGGGTGAAAGTCCCCACCGGCGGTAAATCGAAAGATGAGCCCGCGAGCGCCCCGGCCATGCCGGGGGTCAGCAGATCTGGTGAGATTCCAGGGCCGACGGTCATAGTCCGGATGAAAGAAGGCGTTTGGCAGGGGCCGTCCAGGCGCCCTTGCGCGCGCATTTTGTTCGCCCCGAGACGTTCATCGATCATTCACGAGGAGCGTTTCATGTCCACCCCGCTTAACAAGCAATTCCCCAACGTCAGCGCCGCCATCGCCGCCTTCCAGGCCGGGCGTCCAGTGCTGCTGCTCGACGACGACGACCGCGAGGACGAAGCCGACATCGTCGCCGCTGCCGAGAACCTTTCGCTGCAGACCATGGCCATGATGATCCGCGACTGCAGCGGCATCGTCTGCCTGTGCCTGGACGAAGCCACCGTCGACGCCCTGCAGCTGGCGCCGATGGTGCAGAACAACCAGGCCCGCCACGGCACTGGCTTCACCGTCACCATCGAAGCCGCCGAGGGCGTCAGCACCGGCGTATCGGCACAGGACCGCATCACCACCATCGAGGCCGCGCTGCGCTCCACCGCGCAGCAGCGCCATATCGTCAGCCCCGGCCATGTATTCCCGCTGCGCGCCCGTGACGGCGGCGTGCTGACCCGTCGCGGCCACACCGAAGGCTCGGTGGACCTGGCCCGCCTGGCCGGCCTGCGCCCGGCGGCGGTGCTGTGCGAACTGATGAACCCCGATGGCAGCATGGCCCGCGGCGAGCAAGTGGCGGTGTATGCGCGGCAGTACAACCTGCCGGTGCTGACCATCGAGGAGCTGGCGCGCTATCGCGAGGCGATGGTGGAACTCGAGGCCGAGCCGGCCTGATACCTGGGCAAGCCCGCTCCCGGTCACTGTGGGAGCGGGATTGCCCCGCCCTCAACGCAATCCCAACGGCCCCTTCAGAAACTCATACAAGCCCGCCGCACTCTTGCGATAGCCATCGGCTGTCAGATGGACAAGATCAGGCCGCGCCAGCCCCTGCGCCTGCCAGCCGGCGATCGAGCACGGCCCGCCCATGAACCCCTGCCAATCCCAGAACAGCGCCTTGTGCTTGCGCGCCTGCTGCTGCTGGATACGGATCACCGAGGCCAGCGGTTGCGGCTGGCGCGCCGCGCAACTGCGCGCCTTGCGCTGCTTGATCGAGTCCGGTGGGCCAACCAGCAGGATCGCCGCCTGCGGCAGGTCCTTGCGCAAGCCCGTGAGGGTCGCCTCCAACTGCGCCTGGTACAGCGCCAGGTCGAGCTTGTCGTCGAACGCCTCATTGGTGCCGTAGGCCAGGATCACCAGGTCCGGCCGCACGGCCTTGAGGCTGTCGCGCCAACCCGCCTGCCACTTGTCCACCACTTCCAGGCGCGCGCCGTTGATGCCCAGCGTCGAGTAGGTCACCCCGGCATTCTTCTGCCCCTGCAGGTACCAGCCACCCAAGGCGACGCCACGGCCACCTTCCACCGTCAGTTGCACCGGCAGGCCGACATTGGCGAACGCCGGGCTGAAGCGCCACTGGCCGTTGCTGGCCGGCAGCACCCGGCGCTGGCCGCCATTGACCAGCAGGCTGGAACTCCCGCTGGACTGGTACAGCGCCGAGACCTTGTAGCGCTGGCGGTCCTCGTCACGCGCCTGCAGCATCACGCTGGCACGGTTGGCCTGCGGCAGCGACAGGTAGCCACCCAGGGGAAACTGCTGGCTCTGCTGATTGCGCGCCGACACCAGCTCCCACTGGCGCTTCTCGCTCTTGATGATCACCCGGTCGTTGCGGATCCCCGGCACCGGCGAGGCCGGCACCAGGCCGATGCCGCCATCGCCGTAGCGCGCCTGTAGCAGCTTGCGCAGCTCGCCGCTGAACAGGTCGGCGGCGGTATGCGAGTCACCCAGCTGGACGATGCCGACCGGGGCACGCCCGGCATTGCGCAACTTGCCGGCGAGCAGGGCGACGTTGCCGTCCTGGCGAGTGACGGGCGTGGCGGTGGGCCGCGCCGCGGGCTGGGCGCTCACGCTGTTGGCGCCGGTGCTGCAACCCGGCGCGGCGCTGATCAGCAGGGCCAGGCCCAGCAGGTGATGCCATTGGCGCATCTCAATGTCCTGTTACGGTCAGACCAGGGAAGCTGATCAGCGACAACACCTGTTCGGCGATCATCTTCTGGCCTGTGATGGTGAAATGAATGCCGTCGTCGACCCGCACCTTGACCCGCTTGCCCTGCGCGGTCTGCACCGTGTAAGAGAAGCTGGCGTCGGCGTAGCCGAGGATCGGGTTGGCCGACACGTAGTGCTGGCCGTACAGCGCGGTCTGCTCCTGGTAGAGCCCGCTGAGGTAGCCCATGGCGGTGGACAGCCGCGCCTTCTCCATGTTCGGCGGCCCAACCCAGATAACCTGCACGTTGTGCGTGCGGGCCTGCTCGAGGATCGAATCGATCCGCGCGCGATAGGCCACCTCCCATTCCGGCGACTTGAAGCGCAGGAACGGCTTGCCCTTACCCTGGGGCATGTCCCACGGGTCGTTGGGGCCGAGGAACACCACCATCAAGCGCACGTTCGGTTCGTGGTCGAGGGTCTCGGCCACGGTCTTCGGCCAGTTGAAGAAGCCCGGGTAGGCAAGGCCGGTGCTCTGCTTGCTGAGGTTGACGGTGCGGATCTGGTAACGCTTGCGCAAGCTGTTGGCCAGGTGCGGGGCAACGCCCTGCATCAGCGAATCGCCGACCAGGAACACCTCGTCACCGGCAGCCAGCGAGGCCACGGTGCCCGGTTGCAGCAATGTTGGCGCAGGGTCTGCTATGGGAGTTGCCTCTGGCATTGGCGCTGCCGCGACGGGCTGAGCGACAGCGACGGGCGCGGGCACGTGAACAGGCGCGGGCGTGTGCGCCGCCCCATGCGGCAGCGGCTTGGCCAGTGCCGCCGGGGTCTGCAGGTCGACCGTGACCACCGGTATCGGCGCAGGCAGAACCTCGGGCAACGGCGCTGTGGCCACCTGCGGCGCCGGCTGCAGGCGTTCGAGCAGGTCGTCGCGGCGCGCCTCGAGCAGTGCTGTCAGTTGCGCGCCCGTGCGCCAGGCCGGCATCTGGCCCAGCAGCGGGATTTCACAGCTCTGGTGGTACCTCTGCTGGCAGTAGAGTTTGATCGAGTCCTGGTTCAGCCAGAACAACAGCGCGGTGATGACCACGATCGCATACAAGCCACGGGCGGCGCCCATCTGCACCTGGAACAGCTGTTTGCTATCAGAAGCTTGCATAGATGAACCCCGGCACGCCCGACTGCGAAGCGAAAATCACCAGCGACACGCCGACCCCGAGCGGGATCGGATACAGCTGCCACGGTAGGCGCTGGAAGGCCGCGCCGCTCTGGCGCAACAGCGCCAGCCATTGTGGGTAACTGGCCACGAACAGCACGCAGGCCAGCAGCATCAGGCCCGTGCCACTGTTCAGCCCCGCCAGGCTCAGCTGGGCGATGTCGCCGAGCATCTCCAGCGCGCCCTCCAGCGTCGGGCTGCGGAAGAAGATCCAGGCGAAGGCCACGTAGTGGAAGGTCATCAACCGCGCCAGCAAGCCCGATCCCGGCAGGCGGGAGAACCCCGGGCACCACTGGCTGAACAGCTTGGAGATGGCCAGGCCCACGCCGTGCAGCGCGCCCCAGATGATGAAGTTCACGCTCGCCCCGTGCCACAGTCCGGACACCAGCATCGCCAGCAGCATGTTCAGGTTGCCGCGCCATACGCCCTGGCGGTTGCCGCCCAGGGGGATATAGACATAGTCGCGGATGAAGCGCGACAGGCTGATATGCCAGCGCCCCCAGAATTCCTTGAGGTTGCGCGCGGCGTACGGCGCGTCGAAGTTGTCCGGCAGGCGAAACCCCAGCAACAGGGCGATGCCGGTGACCAGGTTGGTGTAGCCGCTGAAGTTGAAGTAGATCAGCAGGCTGTAGCCGTACACGCTCAGCAGCACCTGCTCGGGGGTGGCGCTGCCCGGGGTGTCGAACACCGGGTCCACCCACTCGCTGCCCAGCCAGGCACTGAGGAAGAACAGCTTGACCACCGCCATCGCGATCAGCCCCAGTGCCCGCTGTGGCTCCAGCACCTGGCGCATGGCCGGCGGACGGATCTGCGCCAGCATGTCCAGGGCGCGGTTGACCGGCCCGGCCACCAGGCTGGGGAAGAACGCCAGGTACAACGCCAGGTCCAACGGCGCGGCCGGCGCCAGCTCGCGGCGACCGATCGACACCAGGTAGCTGACCGAATGGAAGGCATAGAACGAAAGGCCGATCGGCACCAGCACTTCGAGCAACGGCAAGGTGACCTCGAACCCGGCGCGGGCCAGCACGGACTGCGCCCCTTCGACGAAGAAGGTCTGGTACTTGAACAGGTAGAAGCACCCCAGAACCAGCGTCAACAGCATCACGCGGTTGAACCAACGCCCCGGGTAGCGCCCCGCCAGCAGGCCAAGCAGGTACACCAGCGCACTGTAGCCCAGCAGGATGTACAACGACGGCAGGCCGAAGCTGGCCACCAGGCCATAGCTGGCGCCCAGTAGCAGGAGGTTCTGCAGCCGGACACTCCAGCACAGGCTCCAATAAAGAATGAAGAACAGCGTGAAACAGAGGCCGAATTCGATCGAGAGGAAGCTCACAACGTAGTCCATTACATGACGTCGGGAAGGGAAGCCGCTAGCCCGCGGGCCAGAGCGCGCGGATTATGGCAGAGGGCCGCCGCCCCCCACAATTCGATTGCTGCGCGGATTGCAAGACGGCCCGCCAGGGCAAGTGCAACAAAATGCGACTACCCCCCTGCAATTTGCTCCCCCTGCCCCGCTCTGCTAGTGTCGCGCCGTTCTGGACACCACCGAGACTGTCGCCATGGCCCGCAAAAAAGCCTCCATCGATTTCGAACAATCCCTCGCCGACCTGCAAGCCCTGGTCGAGCGCCTGGAGAACGGCGAACTGTCGCTGGAGGAGTCGCTGGCCGCCTTCGAGCAAGGCATTGCCCTGACCCGCGATTGCCAGGGCGCCCTGGCCCAGGCCGAGCAGAAGGTGCAGATCCTGCTGGAGCGTGACGGCGAGCTGGCAGCCCAGCCGTTCGATGCGGAGCCCGAGGCATGATCAGCCAATACCAGCAGAGCGCCCAGACACGAGTCGACGCCGCCCTCGAACCGCTGTTCCAGGCGCCGTCGAAGGAGTTCGAACGCCTCTACGCCGCCATGCGCTACAGCGTGATGAACGGCGGTAAGCGCGTGCGTCCGCTGCTGGCCTATGCCGCCTGCGAGGCCTTCGGCGTGCCGGCGGAGCAGGCCAACGGCGCCGCCTGCGCGGTAGAGCTGATCCACGCCTACTCGCTGGTACACGACGACCTGCCGGCCATGGACGACGACGACCTGCGCCGCGGCCAGCCGACCACCCACAAGGCCTTCGACGAAGCCTGCGCGATCCTCGCCGGCGACGGCTTGCAGAGCCTGGCCTTCAGCGCCTTGCTCGACCCGCGCCTGAGCCCACAGCCCGATGCGATCCGCCTGCAGATGGTCCAGGCCCTGGCCAAGGCAGCCGGCCCCGCGGGCATGGTCGGCGGCCAGGCCATCGACCTCGGCTCGGTGGGCCTGAAGCTCGACCAGAAAGCCCTGGAGTACATGCACCGGCACAAGACCGGCGCGCTGATCGAAGCCAGTGTGCGCCTCGGCGCCCTGGCCAGCGCACGCGCCGAGCAAGCCCAGCTCGATTCTCTGCAGACTTATGCACAGGCCATCGGCCTGGCGTTCCAGGTGCAGGACGACATCCTCGACGTGGAGAGCGACACCGCCACCCTGGGCAAGCGCCAGGGCGCCGATATCGCCCGCGACAAGCCGACCTACCCGGCGCTGCTCGGGCTGGAGGCGGCCAAGGCCTATGCCCTGGAGCTGCGCGACCAGGCGCTGGCCGCGCTGGCAGGCTTTGGCGACAACGCCGAGCCTCTGCGGGCGCTGGCCCGCTACATCGTCGAGCGCCGCCACTGATCAGCGCCGCTGCCGACATACCAGCGCTCACGGACAACGCGATACCTGTGGGAGCCGGCTTGTCGGCGATGGGGTGCGCAGCAGCCCCCGCTCAACACCCGACTGAATGGGCAGCTTTTCCTACAATGGGGTAAACTGCCGCGTCTTCACACCTATAACGACTCGCCTGATGCCCACGACGTTTCAAGAGATCCCCCGCGAACGCCCGGTCACGCCGCTGCTGGACCGCGCCGACACGCCCGCCGGCCTGCGCCGGCTGGCCGAAGCCGACCTGGAGACCCTGGCCGACGAGCTGCGCCAGGACCTGCTCTATACCGTTGGGCAGACCGGTGGGCATTTTGGTGCGGGCCTGGGCGTCATCGAGCTGACGATCGCCCTGCACTACGTCTTCGACACCCCGGATGACCGGCTGGTGTGGGACGTCGGCCACCAGGCCTACCCACACAAGATCCTCACCGGCCGGCGCGAGCGCATGCTCAGCCTGCGCCAGAAAGACGGCATCGCCGCCTTCCCGCGCCGCAGCGAGAGCGAGTACGACACCTTCGGCGTCGGCCACTCCAGCACCTCGATCAGCGCCGCGCTGGGCATGGCCATCGCCGCCCGTCTGCAGAACGACCCGCGCAAGTCGATCGCGGTGATCGGCGACGGCGCGCTGACCGCCGGCATGGCCTTCGAGGCGCTGAACCACGCCCAGGAAGTCAACGCCGACATGTTGGTGATCCTCAACGACAACGACATGTCGATTTCGCGCAATGTCGGCGGCCTGTCCAACTACCTGGCCAAGATCCTCTCCAGCCGCACCTACGCGAGCATGCGCGAAGGCAGCAAGAAAGTGCTGTCGCGCCTGCCCGGTGCCTGGGAAATCGCCCGCCGCACCGAAGAGTACGCCAAGGGCATGCTGGTGCCGGGCACGCTGTTCGAGGAGCTGGGCTGGAACTACATCGGCCCGATCGACGGCCACGACCTGCCGACCCTGATCGCCACCCTGCGCAACATGCGCGACCTCAAGGGCCCGCAGTTCCTCCACGTGGTGACCAAGAAGGGCAAGGGCTTCGCCCCGGCCGAGGTCGACCCGATCGGCTACCACGCGATCACCAAGCTGGAGCCGGCCGACAAGCCGGTCGCGCCGAAGAAGGTCAGCGGCCCGAAATACGCCTCGGTGTTCGGCCAGTGGCTGTGCGACATGGCCGCCGCCGACAATCGCCTGGTGGGCATCACCCCGGCGATGAAGGAAGGCTCGGACCTGATCGACTTCAGCGAACGCTACCCGGAGCGCTACTTCGACGTCGCCATCGCCGAGCAACACGCGGTCACCCTGGCCGCGGGCATGGCCTGCGAGGGTGCCAAGCCGGTGGTGGCGATCTACTCGACCTTCCTGCAGCGCGCCTATGACCAGCTGATCCACGACGTGGCGGTGCAGGACCTCGATGTGCTGTTCGCCATCGACCGCGCCGGCCTGGTCGGCGAGGACGGCCCGACCCACGCCGGTGCCTACGACCTGTCCTACCTGCGCTGCATCCCCGGCATGCTGGTGATGACCCCGAGCGACGAGAACGAGCTGCGCAAGATGCTCAGCACCGGCCACCACTACAAGGGCCCGGCCGCCGTGCGCTATCCACGTGGCACCGGCCCCAACGCGCCGATCAGCGGCGACCTGGAGCCGCTGGAAATCGGCAAGGGCGTGGTCCGCCGCCAGGGTGGCAAGGTCGCCCTGCTGGTGTTCGGCGTACAGCTGGCCGAGGCCCTGCAGGTGGCCGAGCAGATCGATGCCACCGTGGTCGACATGCGTTTCGTCAAGCCACTGGACGAGGCGCTGGTGCTGGAAATGGCCGCCAGCCATGAGCTGCTGGTGACGATCGAAGAGAACGCCATCATGGGCGGCGCTGGCGCGGCGGTGGGCGAGTTCCTGGCCCGCGAAGCGGTGGTCAAGCCGCTGCTGCACCTGGGGCTGCCGGATATCTATGTCGAGCATGCCAAGCCTGCGCAGATGCTGGCGGAATGTGGACTGGATGCCGCTGGCATCGAAGCATCGGTGAAGGCCCGCATGGCCAAGCTCGGCCTGTAATCCCTGGGGCCGCTTTGCAGCCCATCGCCGCGGTTCGTCGCCACGACAAGCCGGCTCCCACAGGTATCGCAGTCTCTTGTGGGAGCCGGCTTGTCGTGGCGACGAACCGCGGCGATTGCGTTGGAACTACCCATGAAATTCCCAAGCCTCACTACCCTGCTCTGCCTCCCCTTGCCGCTACTGGCCGCCGAACGCGACGACGCCCTCAAGCTCCCCGACGTACTGATCAGCGCCAGCCGCCAGGTCGAGTCGCGTACCGCCACCAGCGCCGCCAACACAGTGTTCACCCGTGCCGACATCGACCGCCTGCAACCCAGCAGCGTCACCGACCTGCTCGCCCGCGTGCCCGGCGTGCAGGTCGCGCCCACCGGCGGTCGCGGTAGCCTACCGGGCATCTTCGTGCGCGGCACCAAGGCCGCCCAGACCTTGGTGCTGGTCGACGGCGTGCGCATCGCCAACGCCACTTCCGGCGACAGCGCCCTGCAGTTCCTCGACATCGACCAGATCGAACGGGTGGAAGTGCTGCGCGGATCGCGCTCGGCGGTATACGGCAGCGACGCCATCGGCGGGGTGATCCAGATCTTCACCCGGCGTGGCGAGGGCCAGGGCCTGCAACCGCGCCTGCGCCTGGCGGCCGGCAGCAACCAGACCTGGCAGCGCAGCCTGGGCCTGTCCGGTGGCGATGGCGCGACCCGCTTCAACCTCGGCGCCAGCCTGGACGAGACGGTCGGCATCGATTCGACCGGGCCGTCGTATGCCAGCGATGGCGACCATGACGCCTATCGCAACCGCTCGCTGAACCTGAGCTTGAGCCACAGCTTCAACGAGCGCTTCGAAGCGGGCCTGAACCTGCTCGACAGCCGTGGGCGTCGTGAGTTCGACGAACCTCGTGGTAGCAGCCCGCAAGTGCCCTACTCGAACTTCGCCGTCAGCAGCCTGGGCAGTTACTTCGATGCCCAACTTACCGATCTGTGGCACTCCCGACTGGAGATAGCCCACAGCGAGAACCGCGACGACAGCCGCGACAAGCTCACGCACCAAAGCTCGCCGTTCAACACTTACCGCGATCAAGTCACCTGGCAGAACGATCTGACCATCGATGCCGACAACAGCGTGTTGTTGGGTGGCGAGTGGTATGAGGACCGGGTGCATTCGAGTACCGATTTCAACGAGGACAGCCGCTGGAACCGCGCGGTGTTCGCCCAGCATCGCTTCCACGGCGAGCGCTTTTCGACCGAACTGGGCGTGCGCCACGACGAGAACCAGCAGTTCGGCGGCCAGACCACCTGGAGCGGCAGCCTGACCCTGCCATTGAACGCCCGTAATGACTTGCTGTTTTCCTACAGCGAGGGGTTCCGCGCCCCCACGTTCAACGACCTGTACTACCCGGGCTTCAGCAACCCCGATCTCAAGCCAGAGCACTCGAAATCCTATGAGGTGCAATGGCGCAGTCAACTGACCGACAGCAGCCGCCTGGAAACCTCGCTTTATCGCACCGACTTGCGAGACGCCATCAGCTACGACGCAGATGCCAACACCATGGGCAACGTTGCCCAAGCCCGTATCAACGGCTTCGAGATGGCGCTGGACCAGCAATGGGGGGCCTGGACCTCGACATTGGGCCTGGCATTGATCGACCCGCGTGACCGAAAGAGTGGCCACACGCTGTCCCGGCGCGCGCGGCGTACGCTGAGCCTGGATGTCGACCGTCAATTCGACAGCTTCAATGTTGGCGCCAGCTGGCAGGCCGTCAGCGGCAGCTACAACGACGAAACCAACAACGCCCCCATCGGCGGTTACGGGCTGCTGGGCATTCGCGGCGGCTGGGCTGCCACTCGCGAGCTGAAGCTCGACTTGAAGCTCGACAACCTGCTGGACAAGCGTTACAGCCGTAACCTCTACAACTACCAAGGCAATGACTACGGTTACCGCGAAGAGGGCCGCACCTGGCTGTTGAGCCTTACCTGGACACCGGCGCTCTAGCATCGAGCAACGCACACAGCCGAGCAGTGGCCTCGATCATCTGCCCGCTGGGGCGCTCCAGGCCTTTGTCCGGCACCACCAGCAAGCGCTCGCCCTTCACAGCGCTCAACCGCGGCCAGTTGCGCCAACTGGCCAGTTGCGCCTCATCGCCCGCCAGGATCACCTCGGGGTCGCGCAGCAGCACAGACTCCACGCTGACCTGCGGGGCGGGCTGGGCCAGGTCGTCGAACACATTGCGCGCCCCGCACACGCGCAAGGCGTCGCTGACCACTTGGCGGCCACCCAAGGTGTACAGCGGCTTGTCCCAGACCTGGTAGAACACCCGCAGCGGCGCCTCACGCCGGTAGCGGTCGCGCAGCCCCTGCAGCCGCTCACGCAGGCTGGCGGCATAGGCGCGGCCTTGCTGGTCACGGCCAATACGCTGGGCGATGGCTTCGATCTGGTCGATCAACTGGTCGAGGTTGCCGGGCTCGCCGCTGAATGTGGCGATGCCCAGGCGCCTGAGCTGGTCGCGCTGGGCTGGCGGTACGCTGCCGGGCCACAGCAGCAAGAGGTCGGGCTTGAGGCTTAACAGACGCTCCATGTCGAGCTGGCCATGGCGGCCGACGGAGGGCAACCGGGCCAGCGCCGGCGGACGCTCGCCACCATCGAGCACACCGACCAGCAACTCGCCGGCGTCCAGCTCCAGAACGATCTCGGTCATCGATGGCGCCAGGCTGACCACCCGCGGCGCAGCCTCGGCCAAGGCGCCGAGGCACAGTAGCGAAAACCCGGCGAGCAGCGCCCGCATCAGCCGAGCTGGCGAGGAATGCGATAGAGGTACAGCAGCACCACGGTGGACAGGGCAAGGAGAATCTGCGGCACTGCCTCCAGCCCGACCAGCACCGACAGCGCGGCAACCCAGGCCGGGAAGCAGGCGAACAGCATGGCCAGGCGGCGCACCCGCGCCAACTCGATCCAGGCGGCCGGCTCTTCGGCGCTGCCCAGCGCCTTGTCGGTGGCGATCAACGCCCGCTTGTACGCACTGAAGCGCGGCAGGCTGAGGAACATGCTGGCGGCACCGGCGATGAACAGCGGCATGGCCAGCACCGGAATCAGCGCCTCGCCGCCACCGAAGGCCCAGGCCATCACCGGCAGTGGCAGCAACCCCACGGCCAGGTACTGCCACCAGGCCAGCGCCAGCCGCCGCTTCACCTCTGTGCGCGTCACGCCTGGGGAACCTCGCCCTGGTGCTTGTTGCCCATCATGTGGCCGAGTTTGTCGGCCTTGGTGGCCAGGTATAGGCGGTTGTGCGGGTTATGGCCAGTGTGCAGCGGCACCCGCTCGGCGACCTTGATGCTCATGTCGGTCAGCGCCTTGACCTTGCGCGGATTGTTGGTCATCAAACGCAGCGACTTCACGCCCAGGTGCTCGAGCATCGGCAGGCACATGGCATAGTCACGCTGGTCGGCGGCGAAGCCCAGGCGCTCGTTGGCCTCGACGGTATCGGCACCGCCATCCTGCAGCTCGTAGGCGCGGATCTTGTTCAGCAGGCCGATGCCGCGGCCTTCCTGGCGCAGGTACAGCAGCACGCCACGGCCTTCACGGGCGATGGCCTGCAATGCGGCCTCCAGCTGCGAGCCGCAGTCGCAACGCTGGCTGAACAGCGCATCGCCAGTCAGGCATTCGGAGTGCAGACGCCCTAGCACCGGCTCGCCGTCGGCGATATCACCCAGGCTGAGCACCACGTGCTCGCGGCCAGTGGCTTCGTCGAGGAAGCCATGCATGGTGAAGGTCGCAAAGGGAGTCGGGAGTTTCGAGGCGGCAACAAAGACGACGGGCACGTTGTGCTCCTGGCAGTAGGATTTTTCAGATCGGCCGATTGTATCAGCAGCCCGGCGCAGGTGCGCAGGATGAATATCGTGGCTTAAGATCGAAAAGTTCGATGCATATGGCCTCCCCAGCGCAGGCCGAACACCCCTCACGGGTGCGGCTGGCTGTCCGCTGTGAACGGATAGGGCTGCTTCCAACGCTCGAATATCGGCTTCAGTTCACCGCTGCGCACCAACTGCGCCATGCGCCGATCGAACAGGTCACGCAAGGCTTCGCCCTGCGCACTGCGGGTGAACGCCAGATAAAGCGGTAGCTCGGCGACATGGGTGCTGCGAAAACGCTGGGGCTCGGGCGCCTGACCAAGCACGTACTCGACCTCGGTCTGCGCGTCGATGTAGAAGTCTACCCGGTCATGCTCGAGCATCGGCAGGATGCCTTCGCGGCGCTGGACCTCGCGGAAGTTGCGCACGTTGGGCAAATAGCTGGAGTAGTCATAGCCTCGCACCCAGGCCAGGCGATACTGGCCAACGGTCTCCAGCGTGGGCTGCGGCTTGCCGGCCAGGCCCAGGGCGTAGATATGGTCCATGTCGAAATGCCAGCGCGGGTACAGGTTGTCGTCGTTCTCTTCCCTGTAGGAGCCGACCCAGGCGTCCGCCTCGCCCCGCTTCACCAGACCGACCGCACGACTGTACGGCGCACTCTGTACCTTGACCTTGACGCCGGCTGGCTCGAACACCTTGCGCAGCACGTCCCAGGCCAGCCCGGTACCGTCGGCATTGGTGTAGTCGAGCCATTCCTCGCTGACCAGGCGCACCTGCTGCTCCTGCGCCATGGCGCCGGGCACCGCGACAAGCAGCATCAATGCCAGCAACACATTCCTCAAGGACATCGCAACGCTCCCTGTATCAGGCCACCGCCCACACCAGAACCTGCATACCCAGCCAGGCGAACACACCGGCCAGGATATCGTCGAGCATGATCCCGAACCCACCATGCACATGGCGGTCGACCCAACGGATCGGCCACGGCTTGAGGATGTCGAAGAAGCGGAACATCAGGAACCCCGCCAACAGCCACTGCCAACCTTCCGGCACCAGCCACAGGGTGATCCACATGCCGACGATCTCGTCCCAGACAATGCCCTCGTGGTCATGCACGCGCAAGTCGTTGGCCACCTTGCCGCACAACCACACGCCGAACAGCATGCTGATGCCCAGCAACAGCCAGTAGCCCCAGTCGGGCAGCATCTGCCACAACGGGATGAACGGCAGCGCCACCAGCGAACCCCAGGTTCCCGGCGCCTTGGGCAGGGTGCCCGAGCCGAAGCCGAAGGCGATGAAGTGCCACGGGTTGCGCCAGACCGAGGGCGGAACGAACTCCGCAGGCACCTGGTTGGGGTGGTCGGTCACGGTGTCTCCCTGAAATGTTGATAGCCCCGTTGCACGGGGGTGATGTCCTGGCCTTGCGGGTCACGCAAGGTCACGCCCTGGCCTTCCAATACACGACCGATGACATGCACCTCACGGGCCAGGGCGGTCAGTGCGCTTTCCGGCACGGTGAACGCCAGCACGTAGTCGTCACCACCGGTGAGCGCTGCATGCAAGGCCGCTTCTCGACCGAGGAAAGCCTGTAAAGGAGCAGACACGGGGACCTGCGTCAGGTTCACCTCCAACGCAACGCCGGACACCTTGGCGATATGCCCGCAGTCGGCCAGCAGGCCGTCGGAAATATCCAGCGCCGCCGTGGCCAGGCCGCGCAGACGCTCGCCCAGCTGCAGTTGCGGCAAGGGCGACCAGTAATGCTCGAGCAATGGCCCGGCCACATCGGCAGGCGCCTCGCGTTCGCCCAGCACCAGCGGCAAGGCCCCCGCCGCATTGCCCAGAAAACCACCGACACACAGCAGGTCGCCCGGCTGCGCGCCGCTGCGACGCAGCGCCTGGCCGGTCGGCACCCGGCCGAACACGGTCACGGTGATGCTCAACGGGCCGCGGGTGGTGTCGCCACCGATCAGGCTGATACCGCAGCGCGCGGCCATGCGGCCGAGGCCGTCGGCAAAGCCGGCAAGCCATTGCGCGCCGACCTGGGGCAAGGTGAGGGCAAGGGTGAAGCCGACGGCCGTGGCGCCCATGGCCGCCAGGTCGCTGACCGCCACGGCCAGCGAGCGCTGGCCGAGCAGCAACGGGTCGCAGACTGCGGGAAAATGCACACCGGCCACGAGCGTGTCGGTGGAGATCGCCAGCTGCTCGCCGGCAGGCAGGTCCAGCAGGGCACAGTCGTCGCCGATCCCCAGGGCCACGCCCTCGCCGCCCTGCGCACAGGGCGCGGCGGCGAAGTAATGACGGATCAGCTCGAACTCACCCATGGCTGGTCAGCGCCGCGATCAGCGCTTGTTCGCCTTGACTTCCGCCTCACGCAGACGCGGAGCCAGCTTGTCGAGCACGCCATTGACGAACTTGTGGCCGTCGGTGGCGCCGAAGACTTTCGCCAGTTCCACACCTTCGTTGATGACCACGCGGTACGGCACGTCGGCGCGCATCATGAACTCCCAGGTGGACAGGCGCAGCACGGCCAGTTCGACCGGGTCGAGCTCTTCCAGCGGCGTGTCCAGGCAAGGCTTGAGCGCCTCGTCGATCTCGCCCTTCTTCGCCGGGACCCCGTGCAGGATCTCGCGGAAGTAGGCGCCGTCGACATCGGTGAAATCGTTGTCGACCCGGAACTGCGCTTCCACTTCGTTCAGCGAATGCTTGGCCATGTGCCACTGATAGAGCGCTTGCGTGGCGAGCTTGCGGGCTTCGCGACGCTTGGCGCTCTTCGAGGGCTTGCCGGCATCCGCGGGTTTTGGATCGCGCGGGTTGAAACGATCGCTTTCGTCGCTAATCACTTGGCCTCCAACTGCGCCAGCAGACTGACCATTTCCAGAGCGGACAGGGCAGCTTCGGCACCTTTGTTGCCGGCCTTGGTGCCGGAACGCTCGATGGCCTGTTCGATGGAGTCGACAGTCAGGACGCCGAAGGCCACCGGAACACCGAACTCCATGGACACCTGGGCCAGGCCCTTGGTGCACTCGCCCGCCACGTATTCGAAGTGCGGGGTACCGCCACGGATCACCGCGCCCAGGGCGACGATCGCGTCATAAGCGCCCTGCTGGGCGACTTTCTGTGCCACCAGCGGGATTTCGAACGCGCCCGGGGCACGGATGATGGTGATGTCGCTTTCGCTGACGCCGTGGCGTACCAGGGCATCGACTGCACCGCTTACCAGGCTTTCGACGACGAAGCTGTTGAAGCGGCCAACCACCAAAGCATAGCGACCTTTGGGGGCGATGAAGGTACCTTCGATGGTCTTCAGGGTCATTCCGGAGTTCTCATCTTCAAGAGCGAGGCCGCGCTGTGGCGGCCTCGGGAGGGTTTTGACTCGAGCTTAAGGGCGATCAGGCCGCCTCAAGTCACTCGGAGGGCACGTATTCTACAACTTCCAGATCGAATCCGGATATCGCATTGAACTTCATCGGCGAACTCATCAGGCGCATCTTGCGCACACCGAGGTCGCGCAGGATCTGCGAACCGGCACCGACGGTGCTGTAGGTGGTGGGTGCCTTAGGCTGCGCATCGCCCGCGCTTTCGCGGATGTGCGCCAGCAGCACGTCGCCGTCCAGCGGGTGCCCCAGCAGCAGGACCACGCCGCTGCCGGCCTCGGCCACCGCGGCCATGGCTGCGCGCAGGCTCCAGCGGCCCGGCTGCTTGACCAGCAGCAGGTCGCGCAGCGGGTCCATGTTATGCACCCGCACCAGGGTCGGCTCTTCGGCGCAGATCTTGCCCAGCGTCAGAGCCATATGCACGTCGCCTTCCACCGCGTCACGGTAGGTGACCAGGTTGAATTCGCCCAGCTCGCTCTCGATCGGCTGCTCGGAAACGCGCTGCACGGTGCGCTCGTGGATCATGCGGTAGTGGATCAGGTCGGCGATGGTGCCGATCTTCAAGCCATGCTCGGCAGCGAACACTTCCAGCTCGGCGCGGCGCGACATGGTGCCGTCGTCGTTCATCACCTCGCAGATCACCCCGCTTGGCTCGAAACCGGCCATGCGCGCCAGGTCGCAGGCGGCCTCGGTATGGCCGGCGCGGGCCAGGGTGCCGCCGGGCTGGGCCATCAGCGGGAAGATATGCCCAGGGCTGACGATGTCCTCGGCCTTGGCGTCCTTGGCCGCGGCGGCCTGCACGGTGCGGGCGCGGTCGGCGGCGGAGATGCCGGTGGTGACGCCTTCGGCGGCCTCGATCGACACGGTGAACTTGGTGCCGAAGCCCGAACCGTTGCGCGGCGCCATCAGCGGCAGCTTCAGGGTTTCGCAGCGCTCGCGGGTCATCGGCATGCAGATCAGGCCACGGGCGTGCTTGGCCATGAAATTGATGTGCTCGGGCAGGCAGCACTCGGCCGCCATGATGATGTCGCCTTCGTTCTCGCGGTCTTCGTCATCCATGAGGATGACCATTTTGCCCTGGCGGATGTCTTCGACCAGTTCTTCGATGCTGTTGAGCGCCACGCGGCACCCCCTTCTCAATCAGGATTTCAAGAAGCCGTTGGCGGCCAGGAAGCTTTCGGTGATGCCACTGCCTTTGCTCGGCTCGGCGGCCTTGTCGCCCAGCAGCAGACGCTCCAGGTAACGGGCCAGCAGGTCGACCTCAAGGTTCACCCGACGCCCTGCGCGGTAGTCGGCCATGATGGTTTCGGACAGGGTGTGCGGGACGATGGTCAGCTCGAACTCGGCGCCATCGACTTCGTTGACCGTCAGGCTGGTGCCGTCGACGGTGATCGAGCCCTTGTGGGCGATGTACTTGGCCAGTTCCTTGGGCGCACGCACGCGGAACTGGATGGCGCGGGCGTTATCGGCGCGCGAGACGATCTCGCCGACACCGTCGACGTGGCCGCTGACCAGGTGGCCGCCCAGGCGGGTGGTCGGGGTCAGGGCCTTTTCCAGGTTGACCCGGCTGCCGCTCTTGAGGTCGACCATGGCGGTACGCTTGAGGGTCTCGACGCTGACGTCGGCCCAGAAGCCGTCGCCGGGCAGCTCGACGGCGGTCAGGCACACGCCGTTGACCGCGATGCTATCGCCGAGCTTGACGTCGGCCAGGTCGAGCTTGCCGGTTTCAACGTAGACGCGCACGTCACCGCCCTTGGGGGTGAGGCTGCGGATGGTGCCGATGGATTCGATGATGCCGGTGAACATGCTGTTCTCCTCAAGTACGGGCTGCGCGAAGCAAGCCAGGCATTATACGCCGGGGGCCGGCAGGGGGATGGCAGTGACTCGCCAGTCATCGCCGACCGCGCGCATGTCGGTGATCTTCAGCCGCGGCGCCTCGCTCATTTTCGACAGCGGCCAGTCCAGCAACGGACGGGCGTCGGAGCCGAGGAAGGTGCCGGCGACGAACAACTGGTACTCGTCGACCAGGCCCTGGCGGGCGAAGGCGCCGACCAGGCCGGCGCCGGCTTCCAGGAGGATTTCATTGACGCCGCGCTCGGCCAGCACCCGCAGCAAGGCCGGCAAGTCGACGCGGCCGTCGCTGCCGGGCAGGTCGAGCAGCTCATGGCCGGCGGCCGCATAACGAGAGTCCTCGCCGGCGGCGGTCACCACCAGCGCCGGGCCGGCCTGGAAGAACGGCGCGTCCAGTGACAGGCGCAGGCGCCCGTCGATCAGCACTCGCAGTGGCGGGCGCGACACGGCCAGGGCGGTGAGCGCCTCATCCAGGCCCAGCTCCTCGCCACGCACGGTCATGCGGGCCTTGTCGAACAGCACGCTCTCGGCGCTGGTCAGCACCACGCTGGACCGGGCGCGCAGACGCTGCACCGCGGCGCGGGCGGCGGGGCCGGTGATCCACTGGCTCTCGCCACTGGCCATGGCGGTGCGACCGTCCAGGCTCATGGCCAGCTTGGCGCGCACGAACGGCAGGCCGTGCTCCATACGCTTGAGGAAGCCTGGGTTGAGGGCGCGGGCCTCGGCTTCGAGCACCCCGCTGGCGACCTCGATGCCGGCCTCGCGCAGACGGCGCAGGCCATTGCCGGCCACTTGCGGATTGGGGTCTGGCATGGCCGCCACCACCCGCGCCACCCCGGCGTTGACCAGGGCTTCGGCGCACGGCGGCGTGCGCCCATGGTGGCTGCAGGGCTCGAGGGTGACGTAGGCACAGGCGCCACGGGCGCGCTCGCCGGCCTGGCGCAGGGCGTGAACTTCGGCGTGCGGCTCGCCGGCACGCACATGCCAGCCTTCGCCGACCACCTCGCCATCGCGCACGATCACGCAGCCGACGCGGGGGTTTGGGTGGGTGCTGTACAGGCCCTTGCGGGCCAGTTCCACGGCCCGGGCCATGTAGTGGGCGTCGAGAATGGCTTGGCTGGACATGCTTACTCTTTGGCTGGCTCGCGGGCCAGGCGGTCGATTTCTTCGCGGAATTCGTCGAGGTCCTGGAAACGTCGGTAGACCGAGGCGAATCGGATGTAGGCCACTTCGTCGAGCTTGCGCAGCTCGGCCATCACCATCTCACCGACCACCAGCGACTTCACTTCGCGCTCGCCGGTGGCACGCAGGCGGCTCTTGATGTGCGCCAGCGCCGCTTCCAGGCGCTCGACGCTGACCGGGCGCTTTTCCAGCGCGCGCTGCATGCCGGCGCGCAGCTTGTCTTCATCGAAGGGCTGGCGCGTGCCGTCCTGCTTGATCAGCCGCGGCAGGACCAGCTCGGCGGTTTCGAAGGTGGTGAAACGTTCGCCGCAGGCGACGCACTCGCGACGGCGACGCACCTGTTCGCCCTCGGCGACCAGGCGCGAGTCGATGACCTTGGTGTCGTTGGCGCCGCAAAACGGACAGTGCATGGTGGCAGGCAACAAAAAAAGGGAGGGCCATGGTAGCGCATTGCACTGGCAAGACAAGCCAAAGGGGTTACCATCCATGCAAATCTGCCCGTGAAGGACGACCCCATGTACCCTCGAGCGCTCGTCGTGCTGTGTTGCGCCGCCCTGCTCGCCGCCTGCGGCAGCGACCGCCCCAAGCCGGAGCAAGCCCCGGCGCCGGTGCCGGCCAAGGTGGCGAAGAAGACCGAACCCCTGGGCCCGCTGCCGGCCTACCAGCGCGAGCTGAGCGGTACCCTGATGGAAATCCCGGCAGGTGCCGATGTGGAGCTGGCCCTGCTGGTGATCGACGAGCGCGGCCGGCCGCAGCAACTACTGGCCAGCAGCACCCTGAGCGGCACCGGCCAGGCCCTGCCCTACCGCTTGCGCTTCAACCCCGAAGCCTTCCCGGCCGGCGCGCGGGTCGAACTGCGCGGCCGCGCCAGCCGCTCCGGCCAGTTGATCCTGCACCTGCCTCCGGTACCCATCGCCCAGGCCCAGACCCAGGCCACCGGCCCGCTGCGTTTCGAAAAGGCACCGTAGATGGCCCCGCTGGCCCTGCAACAGGCCTTGAGCGGCCTGATCGGCGAAGCACGCCTGATCGTCAGTGAATTGCCCGAGTGCGACCTGAAACTCTGGTTGATCGACGACCAGAACATGGACCGCGCATTCAGCAGCGAGGAAACCCGGCGCATTTTCGAAGAGCCGCCCTACTGGAGCTTCTGCTGGGCCAGCGGCCTGGCCATGGCGCGCTACCTGGCCGAGCAGCCGCACTGGGTGCGTGGCAAGCGCGTGCTGGACTTCGGCGCCGGCTCCGGCATCGCCGGGATCGCCGCCGCCCGGGCCGGCGCGCTGGAGGTGGTGGCCTGCGACCTCGACCCGCTGGCCCTGGACGCCTGCCGCGCCAACGCCGCGCTGAACGGCGTGACGCTGGGCTACAGCAGCGATTTTTTCGCCGAGGCCGACCGCTTCGACCTGATCCTGGTCGCCGATGTGCTCTACGACCGCGCCAACCTGCCGTTGCTGGACGCATTCCTCGGCCGTGGCCGCCAGGCGCTGGTGGCCGACTCGCGGGTGCGCGATTTCAACCATCCGCTGTACCGCCCGCTCGGCGTGCTGGAGGCGCTGACCCTGCCGGATCTGGCCGAGCCGCACGAATTCCGCCGGGTCAGCCTGTACCACGCCAGCCGCGAGCCCTTATAGTGGGGGCATTCACGGATTTGCGAGAGTCACGATGAGCCAGGAAACACCATTTATCTTCGATGCCACCGATGCCAACTTCCAGCAACTGGTCATCGAGAACTCTTTCCACAAGCCGGTGCTGGTCGACTTCTGGGCCGAGTGGTGCGCGCCGTGCAAGGCGCTGATGCCGCTGCTGGCGAAGATCGCCGAGGGTTACCAGGGCGAGCTGCTGCTGGCCAAGATCAATTGCGACGTCGAGCAGCAGATCGTCGCCCAGTTCGGCATCCGCAGCCTGCCGACCGTGGTGCTGTTCAAGGATGGCCAACCGGTCGACGGCTTTGCCGGTGCGCAGCCCGAGTCGGCCATCCGCGCCATGCTCGAACCCCATGTGCAGATGCCCGCGCCGCCCGCAGCCGCGCCGCTGGAGCAGGCCAAGGCGCTGTTCGCCGAGAGTCGCTTCAGCGAGGCCGAGGCCCTGCTGCAGGTGCTGCTGAGTGAAGACAACAGCAATGCCGAGGCGCTGATCCTCTACGCCCGCTGCCTGGCCGAGCGCGGCGAGTTGGGCGAGGCCCAGGTGGTGCTCGACGCGGTCAAGACCGACGAGCACAAGGCCGCACTGGCCGGCGCCAAGGCCCAGCTGACCTTCCTGCGCCAGGCCGCCAGCCTGCCGGAAGCCGCAGAGCTGAAGAGCCGCCTGGCGCAGAATCCGCAAGATGACGAAGCAGCCTACCAGCTGTGCATCCAACAGTTGGCACGCCAGCAGTACGAGGCCGCGATGGATGGTCTGCTGAAACTGTTCCAACGCAACCGCGCCTACGAGAACGGCCTGCCGCAGAAGGCGCTGCTACAGGTGTTCGAGCTACTGGGCAACGAGCATCCGCTGGTCAGTGTGTACCGCCGCAAGCTGTCTTCTGCGTTGTTCTGAGGCTGCTGGGGCTGCTATGCAGCCCTTTCGCCGGCAAGCCGGCTCCCACCCCGATCGCAGCGCCCTCTAGCCAAGCGCCATCCTTGTGGATGGCTTGGACAGTTGCTCCCTCAGAAACAGGCGGTGCCTGTGGGAGCCGGCTTGCCGGCGAAAGGGCCGCACAGCGGCCCCTCATCCCACCCAGCGATACACCGGCGCATCCACGCCACTTTCCACTTTTACCTCACTGCTATGGCGCAAGCGCACCAGCAGCCGTTTGCCCGCCGCCACGCTTCCGGCCAAACCTTCCAGGCGTTCCAGCAGCTCCGGACCACCCATCTGCCCCGCCTGACGCAGCACTTCACGCGCCGCTGCCCACTGTCCGTCATCCTGTCGAGGTGCCGGGCTGGCGCTGACCAGCGTAGCTTCCACCGGGGCCTGGACATCCATCCTACGCCCCAGCTGCGCCCATTCATGCGGCTCCAGCTCGACAGTCAGGTCCACCGGCCAGTCGCCGATCTGTCCACGAATTCTCACGATGATTTCCTTGTTTCCAGGCTCGATTGCGCCATGCTCCCACGAACATGAAACCTGTGCCAGGCAGGCTGGCGGGGCAAATGCAAATTGTTATAACATCACAAATTCATTCCAAGCCGCCTGTGGAGCCGTCCATGCGTCGTCTGTTGCTCGCCCTGCCCTTCGCCCTGCTTCCCCTGGCCGTGGCCCATGCCCACGACGATCACGACCATGATCACGATCACGATCACGATCACGCCCATGGCACCCTCGGCGCCCATGAGCACGGCGTGGCAAAGCTCAACGCGGTACTCGACGGCAACGTCCTCGAGCTGGCGCTGGACAGCCCGGCGATGAACCTGGTCGGCTTCGAACACGCCGCCAGCAGCGACGCCGACAAAGCCAAGGTCGCCGCCGCCCGCCAGCAGCTCGAACAACCCCTGAAGTTGTTCGCCATCGCCCAGGCAGCCGGTTGCAAGGAGGAGGCCCAGGAGCTGGAAAGCCCGCTGTTCGGTAATGCCCCCGAAGCTGGCGGCGACGCACACCAGCACGCCGACATCAATGCCCGTTACCAACTGACCTGCGCCACCCCGGGCAAACTCACCCAGATCGACCTCGGCCGCCTGTTCAAAACCTTCCCGCAAACCCAGAAGATCAACGTGCAACTGATCGGCCCGAATGGCCAGAAAGGCGCGGAAGCCACCCCCGCCAAGGCCGTGGTCGAGTTCTGAATGAGCCAGCCGCTGATCGAACTGCATGACCTGGTGTTCGCCTGGCCTGGCCAGGCGCCGCTGCTGGAGATCCCGGCGTTTCGCCTGGAACCCGGCGAGGCGTTGTTCCTCAAGGGCCCCAGCGGCAGTGGCAAGACCACCCTGCTCGGCCTGCTGGGCGGGGTCAACCGCCCAGGCCAGGGCAGCATCCGCCTGCTCGGCCAGGACTTGGCGAGCTTGGGCCAGGGCGCGCGCGACCGCTTCCGGGTCGATCACACCGGCTACATCTTCCAGCAGTTCAACCTGTTGCCGTTCCTGTCGGTGCGCGAAAACGTCGAGCTGCCCTGCCGCTTCTCGAAAAGCCGTGCCGCCCGCGCCGCCCAGCGCCACGGCAGCATCGACCAGGCCGCTGCCCAGTTGCTAGCCCACCTGGGCCTGGACGACCCGGCCCTGCTCGCCCGCCGCGCCGACAGCCTGTCGATCGGGCAGCAGCAGCGGGTCGCCGCGGCCAGGGCACTGATCGGCCAGCCCGAGCTGGTGATCGCCGACGAGCCGACCTCGGCCCTCGACGCCGACACCCGCGAGGCGTTCATCCGCCTGTTGTTCGACGAATGCCGCGACGCCGGCGCCAGCCTGCTGTTCGTCAGCCATGACCAGAGCCTGGCGCCGTTGTTCGACCGCCATCTGTCCCTGGCCGAGCTCAATCGCGCCGCCAAGCCCCGGGAGGCCTGATGTACCTGCTTCGCCTTGCCCTGGCCAGCCTGGCCAACCGCCGTTTCACCGCACTGCTCACCGCGTTCGCCATCGCCCTGTCGGTGTGCTTGCTGCTGGCCGTCGAGCGGGTACGCACCGAAGCCCGCGCCAGTTTCGCCAGCACCATCAGCGGCACCGACCTGATCGTCGGCGCCCGCTCGGGGTCGGTGAATCTGCTGCTGTACTCGGTGTTCCGCATCGGCAATGCCACCAACAACATCCGCTGGGACAGCTACGAGCATTACGCCAAGGATCCACGGGTGAAGTGGGCGATCCCGATTTCCCTGGGCGATTCGCACCGTGGCTACCGGGTGATGGGCACCAGCGCCGACTACTTCAGCCATTACCAGTTCGGTCGCCGCCAGCACCTGGCACTCGACCAGGGCCGGGCGTTCGCCGACGATCCGTTCGAAGTGGTGCTGGGTGCCGAAGTCGCCGAGGCGCTGCACTACAAACTGGGTGACAAGCTGGTGCTGGCGCATGGTGTAGCAGCCATCAGCCTGGTCAAGCACGACGACAAGCCATTCACCGTGGTCGGCGTGCTCGAGCGCACCGGCACCCCGGTGGACCGCACCCTGCACATCAGCCTGGCAGGGATGGAGGCGATCCACATCGACTGGCACGACGGCATCCCAGCCCGTGGCGCCGGGCGCATCAGTGCCGAGCAGGCCCGTACCATGGACCTGCAGCCCACCGCCATCACCGCCTTCATGCTCGGGCTCAACAGCAAGATCGCCACCTTCAGCCTGCAGCGTGAAATCAACGAGTACCGTGCCGAGCCCCTGCTGGCGATCCTGCCCGGCGTGGCCCTGCAGGAGCTGTGGAGCCTGATGGGCACGGCCGAGCAGGCATTGTTCGTGGTGTCGTTGTTCGTCGTGCTCACCGGCCTGATCGGCATGCTTACCGCGATTCTCACCAGCCTCAACGAACGCCGCCGGGAAATGGCCATCCTGCGCTCGGTGGGGGCCCGTCCCTGGCACATCGCCGGGCTGCTGGTGCTCGAAGCACTGGCCCTGGCATTGGCGGGCATCGCCGCCGGGCTTGGCTTGCTGTATGCCGGCATCGCCCTGGCACAGGGCTACGTGCAAGCCAACTACGGGCTGTACCTGCCACTGGCCTGGCCAAGCGTCCATGAGTGGACGCTGTTGGCTATCATCCTTGGCGCGGCGCTGCTGATGGGCAGTGTGCCGGCCTGGCGCGCCTACCGGCAGTCGCTGGCCGATGGCCTGTCGATTCATCTTTGAGAACCTTCATGACCGCGATGTCCATGGACAACAGGCAAGCTCCCGCTGCTTGGCATTACCTATTACTGGCAGTGGTGTTGCTGGTATCCACGGTATGTGCCGCCGAACCTCGTGAGCTGGACTGGCCCGCGCTGATCCCCGAGGGCGCGCCGATCATCCCGCCGCAACTGACGCCGTTGCACGACCTATCGCAGATCAGCGACGCCTTGTCCGCCGAGGCCGCTCCCGCGGCACGCCAGCAGGCACCCAACGCCCCGGTGGTGACGGCCCTGGACGGCCAGCCGGTGAAGATCCCCGGCTATATCGTGCCGCTGGAGGTCAGCGACGAAGGCCGCACCACCGAGTTCCTCCTGGTGCCCTACTACGGCGCCTGCATCCACGTGCCACCGCCGCCCTCTAACCAGATCGTGCATATTTTCAGCGAGATGGGCGTGCGCATCGAAGACCTCTATCAACCCTACTGGATCGAAGGCACGATGCAGGTCAAGGCATCCAGCAGCGAGCTGGCGGATGCGGGTTACCAGATGGAGGCCGAGAAAATCTACGCTTATGAGCTGAAGTGAGAACTGCGCACGCCTGTTTGAAGAGGCTTCGTTGAGCTGGGTCAAACTTTCTGTTTAGTCAGCTTCGTACCATTGGACTACTCGATTACTCACGTCCTCTGGGAGCTTCCATGAACAAGTCCTTGCTCAGTGCCTCGCTCGTCGCGTTGGCGCTCGCAGCCCCTGTTGCCCACGCCCACCAGGCGGGGGATTTCATCCTCCGTGCCGGCGCCATCACCACCGCGCCGAACGAAAGCAGCGGCGACATCAAACTCGATGGCGCCAAGGTCTCGGGCACCAAGGCGACCCTGGACAGCGACACCCAGCTGGGCCTGGCCTTCGCCTACATGCTCACCGATCACATCGGCCTCGAGCTGCTGGCTGCCACGCCATTCCAGCACACTGTCGGCGTCAAGGGCCTCGGCCCTGGCCTGGACGGCAAGCTGGCCGACATCAAGCAGCTGCCACCGACCCTGTCGCTGCAGTACTACCCGATGGCACCGTCCTCGAAGTTCCAGCCGTACGCCGGCGTGGGCATCAACTACACGATGTTCTTCGATGAAGACCTGAGCAGCAACCGCAAGGCCCAGGGCTTCAGCAACATGAAGCTGAAGGACTCGGTGGGCATCGCCGGCCAGCTGGGCATGGACTACATGCTCACCGACAACCTGCTGGTCAACGCCGCGGTCTGGTACGTCGACATCGACACCAAGGCCAGCATCGATGGCCCGAGCGCCCTGGGCGTGGGCAAGACCAAGGTCGACGTGGACGTCGATCCCTGGGTCTACATGGTCGGCATCGGCTACAAGTTCTGATCCGCAGCCAAGCCCGTTCCTTCTGGAGCGGGCTTGCTCCGCTTCACCTCGGCCCACCAGAGATATCCCCAGTAGCCCCAGGCAACCGCGCTTATCCCCGCCCCCAGCCCGCACACCGCCACCCAGCCCCACTTGCCGTACACCCAGGTCGCCACGACCGCACCCACCCCGCTACCCACTGAATAGCAACACATGTAGGCGCCGATCAGCCGGCCGGCCATCTCGCCACGCCCCGCCAGCAACAGGCTCTGGTTGGTCACATGCACGGCCTGCACGGCCAGGTCCAGCATCAGTACGCCGATCACCAGCGCCAGCAATGACTGCTCGAGGTAGGCGCTGGGCAGCCATGACAGCGTCAACAGCCCCAGGGCCCAGCCGCTCACCCGCCGGCCCTGCCCCTGATCTGCCAGGCGCCCGGCACGCGAAGCCGCCAGCGCGCCAGCCACCCCGGCCAGGCCTAACAACCCGACCTGGGTGTGATCGAGCGCCAGCGGCGGGGCGCTCAGGGGCAACACCATCGCGCTCCACAGCACGCTGAACGCCGCGAAGATCAGCACCGCAAACACACCGCGCTGACGTAGCAGACGGTCATGCCGGTACAAGCGCAGCACTGAGACCAGCAGTGCCCGATAGCGCTGCCTCGGCCCCTGCGGCCTGACAGCAGGCAAGCGCCAGGCCAGCAACAACGCCATGGCCAACGCCAGCCCCGCCGCCACGACGTACACGCCGTGCCAGCCCAGCAGGTCAGCCAATGCGCCAGAAACCAAGCGCGCTGACAGAATGCCCAGCACCACGCCACTGGTGACAGTCCCCACCGCCTGCCCCTGCTGGGCTGGCGTGGACAGTGTGGCGGCATGCGCGACCATCACCTGCACCACCACCGCAGCCAGGCCGACCATGGCCATCGCCGCCAGCAACATGGCCCATTCCACGGCAAACGCCACGGCAAACAGCGCGCCAGCCGATGCCAGCAACTGGCCGACAATCAGCCGCCGACGATCGACCAGGTCGCCCAGCGGCACGATCAGCAACAGACCCAAGGCATAGCCTGCCTGGGTCATGCCCACCACCAGGCCGGCGCGCGCAGCGCTTACGCCGAGGCTCGCGGCCATGGCCTCCAGCAGCGGCTGGGCGAGGTACACCGTGGCAACGGCCAGGGCGCAGGCGGCAGCCAACAACAGCGTCAATCCGCGGGTGAGCGGTGGCATCGGCAATCCCTCCAAAACTGGTTTCAATTTAAAACCATGAAACTGGATTTCTAGCAAACATGGTTTTATTCTGCAACCAGATCACAGCCAAGGAACGCCTCATGCTCGACGAGAACAACCAGCAATGCCCAGTGGCCCGCGCCCTGGAAGTCCTCGGCGAGCGCTGGGCGCTGATGATCCTGCGCGATGCCTTCGATGGCCCGTGCCGCTTCAGCGAATTGCAGAAAAACCTCGGGCTGGCGAAGAACATCCTCGCTTCGCGCCTGAAACTGCTGGTGGAGGCCGGGCTGCTGGCACAGCAGCCTGCATCCGATGGCAGTGCCTACAAGGAATATGTGCTGACGGAAAAGGGCCGTTCGGTGTTTCCGATCGTGATCGGCTTGCGCCAATGGGGGGAGCGGTACCTGTTCAGGCCGGGGGAATCACGCTCGCAGTTGGTCGATGATCGCGGCCAGGGGCTGGAGACGTTACAGGTGCGGGCCCGAGATGGGCGAGTGGTGGGGCCGGAGGATTGCCGGCGACAGCTGATCCGGCATTAGTGACGTCATCGCGGGGCAAGCCCCGCGAGAGGCTCAAGCTTTGCCGAGCAAGCGGGCCAGACCTTCGACAAACGGCGTCGGCTCGGGAAATGCGAAACGTGCCAGCAAACGCGAGTTGTCCGCCCGCGAATGGCGGATGTCCCCCGAGCGTGCTTGGCCGTAGCTGATTGCAGGCAGACCGCCCACCACCTGTTCCAGCGCCTTGAGCAACTGGTTCAGCGAGGTCGCCTGGTTGAGGCCGATGTTCACCGCGCCCTCTTCCACCGCCTGCTGCTCGAGCGCCTGCACCATTACCTGGACCAGGTCACCGACAAACAGGAAGTCGCGGGTCTGCTCGCCATCACCGAACACCGTGATCGGTTTGCCACTGGTGGCGCGCTCGCAGAAGATGCTGATCACCCCGGAATACGGCGAGGAAGGGTCCTGGCGTGGCCCGAAGATGTTGAAGAAGCGGAACACCACCGGCTCCAGTCCGTGCTGGCGGCGGTAGAAGTCCAGGTACTGCTCGCTGGCCAGCTTGTCCACCGCGTAGGGGGTCAGCGGCGCCTTGGGCGTGTCCTCGGCAATCGACTGGCCTTCGCCGTTGTTGCCGTACACCGCCGCGCTGGAAGCGAACAGCACGCGGCGGATGCCGTTCAGGCGCATCGCCTCGCACACGTTCAGCGTGCCGATGAAGTTGCTCTGGTGGGTCTTCACCGGGTCTTCCACCGAGGCCTGCACCGAGGCCACCGCGGCCAGATGCACCACTGCCTGGCAACCACTGGCGGCACGGGCCACCAGCGCGGCATCGGCGACATCGCCCTCGAGCAGTTCCAAGCGTGGATGGCTGAGCTGCAGGTTGCTGCGCTTGCCGGTCGACAGGTCGTCGAGGATGCGCACCGCGTAGCCTTTCTCCAGCAACGCGTCGCACAGGTGCGAGCCAATGAAGCCGGCACCGCCGGTGATCAGGATGGGGGCGTCAGCCATGTCGGTAGAATCGGTCCAGTAGGGGCGGCAAACCGGCGCGCCAGGCGCGTGGCTTGATGCCGAAGGTATGAAGGATCTTCTTGCAGGCCAGTACCGCGTGTTGCGGCTCCTCGCTGGCATCCGGGCGGGCGGCGTGGGCCTGGGCGGTGGGCGCCTGTACGGCCAGTTTGCGCCACTGTGTGGCTTCGGTGAGGATCGCCTGGCCGAGCACCAACGGCGTGGTGGCCTCGTTGCCGGCGTAGTGGTAAGTCCCCCACAGCGGCGCCTGGCAATCGAGCTGTTTGAGCACCGAGAGGATCACTCGCGCGGCATCGTCCACCGGCGTCGGGTTGCCACGACGGTCATCGGCCAGCAGCAGTTCCTGGGGCTGTTCGGCACGAGTCAGGAAACGCCCGAGCGCGCCATCGATGCTTTCGTCCAGCAGCCAGCCGAAACGCACCAGCACATGCTGCGGGCAGGTGGCCCGCACACTCTGCTCGATACGCCACAGCGCCTGGCCACGCAGGCCGAGCGGCACCGGCTCGTCCTTCTCGCTATAGGCCGTGGCACGCGAACCATCGAACACCCGATAGCTGGACGGTTGCACGAGGATCATCTCGTGGTGCTGGCACAGTTCGGCGAGCCGCTCCACCGCCCGCTCCTGCTGGGCCAGGCGTTGCTCGCTGACCGACTCGGCCTGGAACCAGTCGAAGTAGTAGGCCAGGTTGATCACGGCGTGCGGGCGCTGCTCGTCGAGCAGCAGGGTCAGGCTGGCCGGATCCCAGCCGTGTTCCGGAGGACGAGGCGCCAGGAAGGCGATGTCTTCCTCGGCCCCGAGACGAATCAGCGCTTGCCCGAGGGCATTGCCACCACCCAACAGCATCAGGCGCATACGCATAGAGTCAACGGGTCCGCTCAAGTCTAAGGGGGAAAGGGGCATTTTGCTGTTTCCGCGAGGGGAAGTCCAACATGGGCCGGCCAAGTCCAACATCAGGACGTCTTGATGCTCTTACCAGTCCCCCCGTTGCCGCCCGCCTTCGCGAGCCGCCACGCCAAGGAGGCGAGCTGTCGATCATCCGCCCGGCGACAATCATGCGAGGAGACATAGCCTTCATAGCGATCGAAGTAGTCGTGTCTATCCGATGAGATGGTTCTGAACGCACTACTTTCACCTGTGCCATGCAGGGGAAACAACTTGGCATGCAGATGATCTATGCCATACCCCTCGAGCACCATTGCTGTCCTGCCGACATCTTTCAAGGCCGAGTCGAGCAAGCGGGCCACCTCCTTGGCCGCAACCATCAGCCCGGCAAGCACATGATCGTCCTGATCGAATGCATAACTGCAGTAGTGCCGCTTCGGAATGACCACCGTCACCCCTGGCGTATTAGGAAAGATCGACAGAAAAGCCATATGCGTTTCACTCTGCCAAAAAATATGAGCGGGTTCATGGCCACAGCCGATATCGCAAAAAATGCACATATCTGCCCCAGGCGTTACGTTAGCAGTCAAAGCCATGTTCTCCTCGGGAATCCCAGGTATCGACACGTGTCCTGGGCAGTCCAAACGTTAACGTTGCAAGCGCCATAATCATCTGGGTTGCCAAGACAGCCGCAAGTGAAACATTCATTGGCCCATAACTCGGCATAATGGCACTGGGCAAGCCTGCGTAAGTTTCCTCAAACAACTTTCTGGAACTTTCCACTTCTGCACAGTCATCCGGTATAAAGCAAAATGCACTACACCTGTGATGCAGGTAGCCACCCGCAACGACCGGAATATTACAGCGCTCGGCGATTTCCCAACTGTCCCTCGCCAAGGTGGGCGGATTATCCGCCGTCACGGCAACAGCATCGACATTACCGCAGCTCAAGGCGATGAGGTCAGCAATGCCGGGTTGAGCGCAGAGGCACTCTATCTGCATACTCTCGAACCTGGCCTCGAGCGCAGCCTTCAGCACCGTTACCTTGCTGCGACCGATATCTGCCAATGTCCAGAAAAATTGCCGATTAAGATTGCTCTGCTCGATCGTATCCGCATCGACCAATATAAAATTTCGCACTCCGACACCCGCCAACAGCATGCATAGCGAACTGCCGATACCACCGCACCCCACTACCATGATCCGAGCGGCGCTCAGCGTGCGCAGGTCGCCAATGACCTGTGCGCACTGGGACGCGGAGCACAGCAGATAACTGGCCGTTCGACTGCTCTGCGGCGCACTGAGCAAGGCGATCACGTTTCCCACCTCTTGCGCGGAACCCACCACCAAAGCGCCCGAGGCCTGGAGTGCCTGGCGTAGTTCACGCTCGTCGTTTCGATCGGCAGAGGTAATACCCTCGGGCCCATCGATCAGGACACGCGCGCCATCAAATGCATAAGCCGTAGAGGGCGCGATAACGCCGGCGGGCACTTTACCGCAATAATAGATCAAGTCATCCATCACTTACTTTCTTCCGTAATGTGGGCTGGAGATATCTCTCCAGCCCAACGCACTCAGTTATGGCAACGCGGCAGCATTCGGGCATGGGTGCCACTGCAGCTGGCCAAAACTATCGTAGGCGGTACGGATGGCTGCTCCTTGCTGGTCAACAACAAAGGCTCCTTAGTGTGACTGACAGAAGCTTCGGCGACCGATACGCCAAGCATTAATACCGCGGCAACTCCAAAGACGTTATACATCTACTATCTCCTTATAAAAGAACGTCTAACGTTCGCATTCGATTTTATAGCGCCTGTTTCTCAGCACAATGCCTGAGCCCGAGGAAGAGGCTCCTGCCCATAACAGAAAACCCATCCACTCCAGTAGGAAAGACACTACCCATTAGTCTTCAAAGAATGGACACTGCGAAAACTTGATGCGCCCAGGCTCACCCCTCATGCTTATGAGCCTCGGAGACGCGCTAAAACCGCTTGGGAGGAGTTGATGGAATACGAGGTGAATTCACTGCAGCGGCCACGCTGGCAGCACGACGAACCCGCGCCTGGTGCCGAGCGGTTCATCAATGAGGACTTCGATGGCTATCGCCAACAGGCACGCCTGCTGCTGCCAGACGATGAGTACGCACCCCCGGTCTTCGTGCTCGGCGGCGCCCGCTCGGACTTCACCCGCCTCAACCCATTGCTGTACCGCCTGCAACAACGAGGCATTGGCTCGCTGACCGGCAACCTGTCCGGCCACAGCCTGGCCAGCGAGCCAGGTGCAAGGGATGCGTCGCTGGCCAGTAACCTGCAGGAAGCCCTGCGCTTTCACCAGCATCTGGACGCGCGCAGCGACACCCTGATCGGCCACAGCCTCGGCGCCGCCATTGCCCTCAAGCTGGCGGCGCACCGCCCAGGCGTACGCAAGCTGGTGTTGATCTGCCCGGCGGTTTATCCCGATGCAGCCCATGCTGCCCCCTTCGGACCGGCCTTCAGCGAAGCGATCCGCAAGCCTTTCGCCTTCCTCGAATGCGACAGCTATGCGTTCCTGCGCCAGTTCCAGGGCCGGGTGCTGCTGGTGATCGGCGAATACGACGGGCTCAACTCCAAGGTGCATGGCCAGGGCCCCGGCACCTCGGCCGGCACCCGACGCCTGGCAGGGGTCGAGCGCTACAGCCCGATTCCCGAAGAGGTCACCCACACCTTGCTACGCTCGGTTCCCGCGCCCCATGTCGAATGCCTGATGCTGACCGATTGCGACCACGGCATCGCCGCGCACCTGCGTGACCGCCCGCAGGTGGCGGACAAAGTCGCCGATGCGGTGGCGGCTTTCATTCTCGAATAGCCTTATAGCGTCCATCGCGAGGGCGCGAGCCTGCCCCGCGATGGCCACGGCAAGGTTCCTGGTCGGACGCTATCACGGGGCAAGCCCGCGCCTACAAGTCAATGCGCCATCAATGATGGCTCACTCGATCTCGAACAACCCGTTGCTGACCATCCCCGCGCTCAGCCGATCACGGATATCGTCGTCGATGCGCGGATCGTCCGGGCGGTACAACTTGATCTGTCGGAAGGCGTTGATGCGGTTGATCTCCTCGCCCAGGTATTCCCACACCACCCGGGTGCAGGCCGGGTTGCGCCGGTCGCCGCTGGAGACTCCGGTCTTGAGGCCGTTCAGGCGGCTGATGCGGCTCTTGAAACTGGGGATGAGCACGGTCTGGCTCATCTCGTTGAGGGTCAGCGACTCATAGTCGATCAGGAACATCCGGTCCTGCAGCTGGAACGCCGCGCCCAGGTAGCGGCAGCGCACCTCGGCATGCCGGTCGAGGCCGCTGCTGCGCTCCTGGCGCTCCTGGCGCTCGAACAGGAAACTGCCGCGCTCCTCCCACAGGTGTACCAGCGACACCAGGATCGAACCGGGCACCGACATGCAGTTGGAGTATTCGAAGTAATAGCCGCAGTAGCGCGAGAGATTGCCGGCCTCTTTATGCAGTGGCTTGAACAGCTCGCTGATGGGGTCGTCCTGTGGGCCGACAGGCTGTTCCTGGTTGCGTGCGCCGATCAAACGGGCGAACTGCTCGGGCGGCAGGCCCAGCTCGTAATCCTCCACACCGAAGAAGTCGCCGATGCGCTTGAGGTTGTAGGCCGTCGGACGGCTCTGGCCGCTCAGGTACTTGTTGAATTGCGCCCGGTTGATCGACAGCTGCCGGCAAACCTCGGAGATAGAGCGGTAGTGGCTGCAGGCCAATTTGAGGTTGATAGCGAAGTGATCGCCCATGATACGCCGGTCCGGATGATGCGAGTGGCGCCATTCTAGCATCAAGTCGCACCAAAATGGAGCAACCCGCGAAATTGTAACCACAGTTGTCATAGCCAACCATGCGCCCCCAATGAATAGCGGTGCGCCTGCCGTCCGCTGGTCTTTCCATGCGAAGAATAAGAATCGAGGTCATTTTCCAATGCTCGAAGCACTCAACGATTTCCTTTCGGGGAAACTCCTCATCGTGCTGATCGTCGGACTCGGCGGTTACTTCACCATCCGCTCGCGGTTCGTCCAGTTCCGCCACTTCGGCCACATGTTCGGCGTCTTCAAGGAATCCCTTCGCGGCCAGGCAGGCCAACTGAGCTCGTTCCAGGCCCTGATGCTGAGCCTCGCCGGCCGCGTCGGCGCCGGTAACATCGCCGGTGTCGGTATCGCCGTGACCCTCGGCGGCCCAGGCGCCGTGTTCTGGATGTGGGTCACCGCACTGGTGGGCATGTCCAGTAGCTTCTTCGAATGCACCCTGGCCCAGGTCTACAAGCGCGCCGACGGCGACGGCCTGTACCGCGGCGGCCCGGCGTACTACATCCAGCACGGCCTGAAGCTGAAAAGCATGGCGATCGTGTTCTCGATCCTGCTGCTGGTCACCTACGGCTTCGCCTTCATCGGCCTGCAGTCGTACACCGTGACCCACTCGCTGCAGAACGCCTTCGCCTTCGATCCCAAGCAAACCGGCATCGTCCTCGCCGTGCTGCTGGCCATCACCTTCATCGGCGGCATCAAGCGCATCGCCGCTGTGTCCGACCTGCTGGTACCGGTCAAGACCCTGGCCTACATCGGCGTGACCCTGTACGTGATCGGCACCCAGATCGAACACGTGCCAGCCATGCTGGAAACCATCTTCAAGAGCGCCTTCGGCCTCGACCCGGCGTTCGGCGGCCTGCTCGGCAGCGCCATCGTCATGGGCGTGAAGCGCGGCGTGTTCGCCAACGAAGCGGGCCTGGGCAGCGCCCCGAACGTGGCCGCCGTGGCCGCCGTGAAGCACCCGGGCGCCCAGGGCGTGGTCCAGGCCTTCAGCGTGTTCCTCGACACCTTCGTGATCTGCACCTGCACCGCGCTGCTGATCCTGCTGTCGGGCTTCTACACCCCGGGCTTCGAAGGTGACGGCATCGTCCTGACCCAGAACTCGCTGGCCGCCGTGGTCGGTGACTGGGGCCGCATCTTCGTCAGCGTCGCGCTGTCGCTGTTCGTCTTCACCTGCATCCTCTACAACTACTACCTGGGCGAGAACAGCCTGCAATTCCTCAGCCGCAACCGTGCCGTGCTGATGACCTTCCGTGGCCTGGTGCTGGCGCTGGTGGTGTGGGGTTCGACCCAGGACCTGTCGACCGTGTTCGCCTTCGCCGACATCACCATGACCTGCCTGGCCTTCGTCAACCTGATCGCCCTGGCCATGCTGTTCAAGGTCGGCCTGCGCGTGATGCGCGACTACGACGCACAACGCAAGGCGGGCATCAAGCAGCCGGTGTTCGACTCCAGCAAGTTCGCCGACCTGGACCTGGACCGCGCCGCCTGGCCGGCCAACCCGCAGGCTGAAACAGCCGCTGACAAAGCCGCCGCCCCGGCGCCAGCGCAGCACTGATACCCTGCCCTGCCACAGCCGCCCCACTCGGGGCGGTTGTCTCTTTCCTTCGCTACATCGCTACGGAATCCTCCCATGCGTGCAGTCAAGAATCTCCTCGTCCTCTATACCGGTGGCACCATCGGCATGCTGCAGACCGCCGAAGGCCTCGCGCCGGCCGGTGGCTTCGAAGCGCGCATGCGCGAACACTTTGCCGCCTGCGGCGATGCGCCCAAGGTGCAATGGGCGCTGCGTGAACTGAATCCGCTGATCGACAGCGCCAACATGCAACAGGCCAACTGGCTGGCGATGCGCGATGCCATCGTCGAGGCGGTCGAACGCGACGGGCATGACGGCGTGCTGGTGCTGCATGGCACCGACACCCTGGCGTACAGCGCCGCTGCCCTGTCGTTCCTGCTGTTGGGCCTGCCGGTGCCGGTGCTGCTTACCGGCTCGATGCTGCCGGCCGGCGCGCCGGACAGCGATGCCTGGGCCAATCTGGTCGGCGCGCTCAATCTGTTCGAAAACGGTCTGGAAGACGGCGTGCAGCTGTATTTCCATGGCCAGTTGCTGCACGGCTGCCGCGCCTCGAAACTGCGCAGCGAGGCGTTCGACGCCTTCACCGTGCTGCCGCGCCATCGTGATGGCGAGCGCGCCGCGGAACTGCCGACCCGCCTGGACTACCGCCAGCCACGCCAGCCGGTCAAGCTGGCGGTCATGCCGGTGTTCCCGGGCCTTGCCGCCGAACACCTGCGCGGCCTGTTCGACAGCGGCATCCAGGGCCTGGTGCTGGAGTGCTACGGCAGCGGCACCGGCCCGTCGGATGACCAGGCGCTGCTCGACGCACTGCATGACGCCCGCCAGGGCGGCGTGATGATCGTTGCCATCAGCCAATGCCCGGAAGGCTCGGTGGTGTTCGACACCTACGCCGCCGGCAGCCGCCTGCGCGACACCGGGCTGGTCAGTGGCGGCGGCATGACCCGCGAGGCGGCGCTGGGCAAGCTGTTTGCGTTGCTCGGGGCGGGGTTGGACGCTGACTCGGCAGAGCACTGGTTTGCGCTGGATCTGTGCGGGGAGCGCGCTTAAGCGTTACGCCCGCGAGCGTTTGGTATCCGGGAAAAATGGCGGAAGGCAGCGGGAGTCGAACCTGCCCGGGAACGGCTGCCGTCCCCAACCGGGTTTGAAGCCCGGCCGCGCCACCGGGCGCGATTGCCTTCCTTGAAATCAGTGCCCGTGTTGCGCTTGGGCCAGTGCGCTGTCGGCGCGAACCTGCCGCAGGTCACCAACCCGTCGGGTCAGGCCGATGCGGTCGAAGTACTCGAGGATCTGCACACTGCGCTTGCGACCGATGGCCAAACCATCGCGAAACGCCGCGACCTGCACTATCGGCGATGTCGCGGCCTGGCGCAACAACAGCTCTGCCATGCGCCTGAGCGTCGTCTCCGGGTAGAACAGGTCACGCACCACCTGATGCACCAGGCCCAGCCGGGCCAGCTTGCGCAACAACAGCCGGACATCAGCCTCTTCGCAGCCCTCCTCGCCGGCCAGGGTCCGTACCCAGGGCGGGTCGAAGTCACCTGCCAACAGGCGCGGCAACAGACGCGCCCACAACGCGCTGTCCGCGTCGCTCAACTGGACCCGATGGTCCGGCAGGTGCAGCCATGGGCCGCTGCTGCTGATCGCGCCTGCGCCCAGCAACTCATCCAGCAAGCTGACAAACGCGGGGCGCTCCAATGGCAAGGCGGTAAAGCGGCGCAAGCGGTCCCGGTCCGGGCCAAGCTGATCGGGTTCCTGCTCATGGAACTGCGCCAGACGCTCCAGCACCTGTCGCTTGAGCGCCTGCCACTGTAAGCGATCGAACAACAGCTGACCTTGACGGGTGGCAATCACCAGCACCGAGTCCGGCAACTGCCAGCTCTCGCGCAGGCGGTTGAACTGGCGCTCCAGACGCCGAGGCTCGAGACCGCCAGGGGCCGCCTGCAGCAGGGCCGCCAGCGCTTGCTCGAGATTGTCGGCTTCGCGCAGCACCTGCAACTGACGCAAGCGCGCCTCGCTGCGCCGTTGCCGGCTCGGGGCGAACGGGTCGAGCACACGGCCACCACCCAGCGTGCGCTGGGCGCGTTGGTCACGCAGTACCAGGCGATCCCCATGCACCGCCTGCAGCGGGGCATTGAGCAGCAACTGGGCGAACATGCGCTGGCCGGCGGCGAGCCGTTCACCTTCGAGCAAAGCAACCCGGGCGGTGACATCCTGGGTGCCCAGATGCACATGTACCGCGCTGAAATGCTCGAAGGTGCGGGTTTCGCCCGGCAGCAGGGTGAACTCGATATCGACCCGCACGCTGGGCGCATGCAGCCACTCTGGCACAAGCCAGTCGCCACGATGCACCTGCTCGGCCGAGAGCTTTTCCGCGCTGATGTTCAAGGCCACCCGCTGCCCGGCTGCGGCGACCAGGGCCGCCTGGTTCTGGGCATGCAGGCCACGCACCCGCACCGCTTTGCCGGCCTTGCCGAGCAGCAAGGTATCGCCCACGCTGACCTGCCCGGCCAGCGCCGTGCCAGTGACCACGACTCCCGCTCCGGAAACCGCGAAAGCGCGGTCTACCGCCAGGCGGAACCCGCCGCGCACGCTGCGCTGGCGAACATGCACCTCGGCCGCCAGCAAAGCCTCGCGCAGGGCGTCGATCCCTTCGCCGGACAGGCTCGAAACCGCAAACTGCCTGGCCCCGGCGTAGGGGCCGGGCGCGAGCAGTTCGGTGACCTGGGCCCGGACTTCGCTCAACCGCGACGGTTCGACCCGGTCGCACTTGCTGATCACCACCAGCGCCTGGGGAATGCCCAGCAACTCGATGATCGAGAGGTGCTCACGGGTCTGCGGCATCACCCCATCGTCGGCGGCCACCACCAGCAGTACCAGGTCGATACCATGGGCACCGGCCAGCATATTGTGGATAAACCGCTCGTGGCCCGGCACATCGATGAAGCCTGTCAGCGGCGCCCCTTGCGCCAGCGCCGCGTAACGATAACCGAGGTCGATGGTCATGCCCCGGTCGCGCTCCTCACGGCGGGTGTCGCCGGCCTGGCCGGTCAGGGCCTGGAGCAGCGCGGTCTTGCCATGGTCGATGTGGCCGGCAGTCCCGACGATCACTGCACCGGCCCCAGTTGCAACGCCGGCAGTTGCGCCAGCCACTGGGCCTCGTCGTCCAGCTGGCGCAGGTCGAGCCACAGGGCATCGTCGTCGATACGCCCGAGCACCGGCACCGGCAGGTCGCGCAACGCACGCTCCAGCACATGCAGGCTACGCCCGCGCAGTTTCTTCGACACCTGCGGGCGCAGGCACAGCGCCGCGCTGGGCAGACGCGCCACCGGCTGGCTGCCGCTGCCGATCATGCCCAGGGCCGGCTCGACGCTCACCACCCATTGCGCGCCGAGGCGAGCGGCCAGCTCAGGCGCCAGACGCTCGGCCTGGGCGGCGATCTCGGCTTGCGCACGGGTCAGCAGGCGCAGGCTGGGCAGGCGTTCGGCCAGGCGATCGGGGTTGCGATAGAGCTGCAGCACCGCTTCCAGCGCGGCAAGGGTGATCTTGTCGACCCGCAGGGCACGCTTGAGCGGGTTCTTCTTGATCTTCGCGATCAGCTCCTTGCGCCCGACGATGATCCCCGCCTGCGGGCCGCCCAGCAGCTTGTCGCCGCTGAAGGTGACGATGTCGGCGCCGTCGGCCAGCGCCTGGCGCACCGTCGGCTCGGCCGGCAGGCCCCAGCGGGTCAGGTCGAGCAGGCTGCCGCTGCCCAGGTCTTCGAGCAGCGGCAACTGATGGTCGTGGGCGATGCGCGCCAGCTCGGCGGTGGGTACCTGGGTGGTGAAGCCCTGGATGCTGTAGTTGCTGCAATGCACGCGCATCAGCAGGCCGGTACGCGGGTTGATCGCGGCTTCGTAGTCGCGGGCGTGGGTGCGGTTGGTAGTGCCGATCTCGTGCAGCTTCACCCCGGCGCGGGCCATGATGTCGGGGATGCGGAACGCACCGCCGATCTCGATCAGCTCGCCGCGGGAGATGATGCCCTCCTTGCGTGCGCCCAGGCTGTTGAGCGCCAGCAGCACGGCGGCGGCATTGTTGTTGACCACGGTGACGGCTTCGGCGCCGGTCAGCTCGCGGATCAGGCCTTCGATCAGGTCGTCGCGGTCACCCCGCTTGCCGGTGGCCAGGTCGAACTCCAGGTTCAGCGGATAGCGGGCAGCGACCTGCATCGCCTCCACCGCCTCCTCCGGCAGCAAGGCGCGGCCGAGGTTGGTGTGCAGCACCGTGCCGGTGAGGTTGAATACCCGGCGCACCTGGCTGCGTTGCTGGATGGCCAGGCGCTCGCCCGTGCGCCCGAGCAGGACGTCGGCGCTCAGTTCCACGGCGCCAAGCTGACCCAGACGGGCGGGTTCGCGCAAGTCGTCGAGGAGCTGGCGCAGGGTGGCCAGGGTAGCGTCGCGGCCATGACGGTCGAGCAGCGGCTGGCAGGCCGGATGGCGCAGCAGGGTGTCGATGGAGGGCAAGCGTGGGGTGTCGCTGGCGGGGCTTGGAGACATGCGGTACTACCTGTGACTGATCCGTTGTCTGTTCGGGCCCTATCGCTGGCAAGCCAGCTCCCACAGCTCCAGCGCCAGACTCGAGGCTTGCGCTGTACCTGTGGGAGCCGGCTTGCCGGCGATGGGGGCAACTCGATAGCGAAGTGTAGACACTCACCCACCACCCGGCGCCAACATAAGGTTCGGCGCCAGCCGATGGAAGCCCTCCTCGTCCAGCCGCATATCCAGCGCCAGGCTCGCCAGGTCATCGGCCAACGGCTCGGCCGCCGCGTCGTTCTCCAGGTAGCTCTGCTTCAGGTAGCTCTGGCACCCCGGACAGCACTCGGCGCGCAGCGGTGCCTTGCCCGGCGCATGGCGGTCATCCTCGAGGCTGCTGTAGCGCAGGTCCTTGCTCGACTCGCAGTACACGCACTTGACCCGCACCACATGCCATTCGCAGGCACACAGCGAACAGGCCAGGTAGCGCAGGCCGTTGTGCTTGCCGCGATTGCGCACCACACCGGCCATGGCCGGCGAGCCGCAGGCCGGGCACTGGGCCAGGCTGCCAGCGGGCTTGAGCTCAGGCTCTGGCAGCGCCAGCAACCAGCTCGACCAGGCGGCCTGCAACGCCGCGCCCAGGAAGGGCACCACGGCCGCCGGTACGGCGTCGTACTGGCCACCGAGCAGCGCGACGGCCCAGCCCTTGCGCTGCTCGTCACCACTCTCGCGCAGGCTGCCCAGCGCCGCTGCCAGTGGCCCTTCGGGCGCCGGCTCGAAGCGATCGAGCAGCGCTTGCAGCCACACCAGCCACTGCCCTTCGCGCACCAGGCCGTCCGCTGCCAGGGGCGGCAGGCCATGACTTATGCACAGGCGCTGACGTTCTTCGGCCACCGGCAACGCGCCGGGCGGGTTATCCACAAGCTGCTGCTGGATCCGGCACAGCCGCGCGACCAGATGCAGATACTCGCCAAGGGCATTGCCCTCGGCCAGGTGCTCCAGGCGCGCGGCCCGCACTGCGAACAGGTTGGCGGGCGGCAGATGCAGGAACGGCGGCATCACCGCCGACGCTTCGATCTGCCCGGGTTCGAGAATCGTGCTCAAACGCTCATCCTTCTTTTCTACCGTGGTTGTGCGGCGTCTTGTCGCCGGTGACTTCCCGGTACCACAGTTCATGGTGCTTGCGCGCCCAGGCGCGGCTGACCCAGCCATGCAGCATGGCGCCGATCGAGCCCTTGATCCAGATCCCGGCGTAGATATGCACGATGATGCTGAGGATCAGCACGAACGCCGCCAGGGCATGCAGCAGCGCCGACAGGCGAATGACGTCGATACCGAACCAATGGCTGAAATACGCGCGCCAGATCACCACGCCACTGACCAGCAGCACCAGCATGCACGCCAGCAAGGTCCAGAACAGCAGCTTCTGCCCGGCGTTGTACTTGCCGATCGGCGGCACGCCCTCTTCCTTGTTGAGCATCACCCGGTCGATGCGGCGCAGCCACAGGCGGTCGTTGGCGGTGATGAAGTTGGCGCGCCAGAAACGCAGCACCAGACCAAGGAAGAACACGAACATCGCTACGCCGATGAACGGGTGGAGGATCCGCGTCCACGGGCCGCCGCCGAACAGGTGGCTGAGCCAGAACAGCGCCGGGTGGAACAGCGCCAGCCCCGACAGGCCAGCCAGCACGAACAGGATCGCGACGATCCAGTGGTTGCTCCGCTCGTTGGCGTTGTAGCGCAGGATAGGCTTGTTGTCGTTCATGGCCGCTGCTCCCCCTGCCCGCCCGGGCGGTTCGGATCATAGACATGCACCGCCGGATCCACCTGGTGGACATCGTTATCCACAGGTGCCGGATGCTCGTCTTCCTCGACCCGCTGCGGGCCGACACGCACGTAGTGGAAGAACCCGGCCAGCACCGCCGCGCCCATGGCCAGCAGCGCCAGCGGCTTGCTGAAGCCCTTCCACAGCCCGACCAGCGGGCTGATCACCGGTTGGTCCGGCAGGCCGGCGTAGATCCGCGGCGTGTCGGCATGGTGCAGTACGTACATCACATGGGTGCCGCCGACACCGTCCGGGTCGTACAACCCGGCGTTGTCGTAGCCCCGCGACTTCAGATCGACGATGCGCTCGTCGGCATGCACCTTCATCTCTTCCTTGCTGCCGAAGACGATCGCCCCGGTCGGGCAGGTCTTCACGCAGGCCGGCTCCAGGCCCACGCTGACGCGGTCGGAACACAGGGTGCACTTGTACGCCTTGTGATCCTTCTGCGAAATGCGCGGGATGTTGAACGGGCAGCCGGTGATGCAGTAGCCGCAACCGATGCAGTGGTCTTGGTTGAAGTCGACGATACCGTTGGCATGCTTGATGATCGCCCCCGGGCTCGGGCACGCTTTCAGACAACCCGGATCGGCGCAGTGCATGCAGCCATCCTTGCGGATCAGCCATTCCAGGTTGCCGTCGTCGCGCTCATGCTCGGTGAAGCGCATCAGGGTCCAGGTTTCGGCACTGAGATCCTGGGGATTGTCGTAGGTGCCATGGTTGTGGCCAACCTCGTCACGCAGTTCGTTCCACTCCGAGCACGCCACCTGGCAGGCCTTGCAGCCGATGCACTTGGTGGTGTCGATCAGCTTGGCGACTTCCTGCTGCTGGCGTACCGAAGGCGGCACGGTGGTGGTGGCCGAGCGGGCAATGATGTCTTGGCTGGCCATCAGAGTTTCTCCACTTTGACGAGGAACGACTTGGACTCCGGCGTCTGCGTGTTGCCATCACCGAGGAACGGCACCAGGGTGTTGGTCAGGTAGCCGTGCCGCGTGCTGCCGGTGAAGCCCCAGTGCAACGGGATGCCGATCTGATGCACGGTCTGGTTGTTGACCTGCAGCGGACGGATCCGCTTGGTCACCACCGCCACCGCGTCGATATGCCCGCGCTTGCTCGACACCCGCACCCGGTCACCGGCCTTGATACCCTTCTCGTTCGCCAGCACCTCGCCGATCTCGACGAACTGCTCGGGCTGGGCGATGGCGTTGAGCCGGCAATGCTTGCTCCAGAAGTGGAAGTGCTCGGTCAGCCGGTAGGTGGTCGCCGCATGGGGGAACTCGTCGTGGGTGCCCAAGGTGTCCCACACCGAATCGAAGATCCGCCCGGCCGGGTTGCTGGTGGCCTTCTTGTTCTGCGGGTGCAGCGGGTTGATGCCAATCGGCGTCTCGAATGGCTCGTAGTGCTCGGGGAACGGCCCCTCGGCCATCTTGTCGATGGCGAAGAAGCGCGCCACACCCTCGGGGTTCATGATGAACGGGTTCATTCCCGCTTCAGGTGGCGAGTCGACCTTGAAGTCGGGCACGTCGGTGCCGGTCCAGGCCTTGCCGTTCCACCACACCAGGCGCTTCTTCTCCGGGTCCCATGGCTTGCCTTGCGGGTCGCTGGAGGCGCGGTTGTAGAGGATGCGGCGGTTGGCCGGCCAGGCCCAGGCCCAGTTCTGCACCTGGTGCATGCCATACGGGTCGCTGTTGTCGCGACGGGCCATCTGGTTGCCCTGCTCGGTCCAGCTGCCGGCGAAGATCCAGCAACCGGAGGCGGTGCTGCCGTCGTCCTTCATCTGGGCGAAGCCGGCGAGCTGTTGCCCGGCCTTGAGCGTGGCGCCGGTGGCGTCGGTGAGATCGCTGACCGCCCAGCCGTTCATCTCCTTGGCCAGTTCTTCCGGCGAAGGCTCCTCAGGGACTTTGTACGGCCAGCTGATGTTGAGCAGCGGGTCCGGATAGGCGCCGCCCTCGGCCTGGTAGCGCTTGCGCAGGCGCAGGAACAGCTCGCTCATGATATGCACGTCGGTACGGGTCTGGCCCGGCCCATCGGCGCCCTTCCAGTGCCACTGCAGCCAGCGGCTGCTGTTGACCAGCGAACCGTCCTCTTCGGCGAAACAGGTGGTGGGCAGGCGGATCACCTCGGTCTGGATGTTGGCCGTGTCGACGTCGTTGAACGGGCCGGCGCTGCGCCAGAACTCGGAGGTTTCGGTGGCCAGCGGGTCCATGATCACCAGCCACTTGAGCTTGGCCAGCGCGGCGGTGACGCGGTTCTTGTCCGGCAACGCGGCGATCGGGTTGAAGCCCTGGCACATGTAGCCGTTGACCTTGCCCTGGCCCATCATCTCGAACATGCGCAGCACGTCGTAGGCCGGCACATCGAGCTTGGGCAGCCAGTCATAGCCCCAGTTGTTCTCCGCCGTGGCGTTGGCGCCGTACCAGGCCTTCATCAGGCTGACGTGGAACTTGCCGTAGTTCTGCCAGTACGACAGCTGCCCCGGGCGCAACGGCTTGGAGGCGCGCTTGTCGATGTAGGTGGCGTAATCCTGCTCGGCGTCGCCGGCCAGGGTGAGGTAGCCCGGCAGCGAGTTCGACAGCAGGCCCAGGTCGGTCAGGCCCTGGATGTTGGAGTGCCCGCGCAAGGCGTTGACCCCGCCGCCGGGCATGCCGACGTTGCCCAGCAGCAACTGCACCATCGCCGCGCTGCGGATGATCTGCGCGCCGATCGAGTGCTGGGTCCAGCCCAGGGCGTAGAGGATCGTCATGGTCTTGCCCGGCACCGAGCAGGTGGCGATCTCTTCCCAGACTTTCATCATCTGGTCCTGGGGCATGCCACAGGTCATGCTCGCCAGCTCCGGCGTGTAGCGGCTGTAGTGCTGCTTCATCAGCTGGTACACGCAACGCGGGTGCTGCAGGGTCGGGTCGACCTTGGCGAAGCCGTCCTCGCCCAGCTCATAGCCCCAGCCGGACTTGTCGGCATACACGCGCTTGGTCGCGTCGTAGCCGCTGAACAGCCCGTCCTCGAAGCCATAGCTCTCTTTGACGATGAACGACACGTCGGTGTAGTTGCGCACGTACTCGTGCTGGATCTTGTCGTTGCTCAGCAGGTAGTTGATCAGCCCGCCCATGAAGGCGATGTCGCTGCCGGTGCGAATCGGCGCGTAGAAATCGGCCACCGAGGCGGTACGGGTGAACCGCGGGTCGACCACGATCAGCCGCGCCTTGTTGTGCGCCTTGGCTTCGGTCACCCACTTGAAGCCGCACGGGTGCGCTTCAGCGGCGTTGCCGCCCATCACCAGGACCAGGTTTGCGTTGGCGATATCAGACCAGTGATTGGTCATCGCGCCACGGCCATACGTCGGGGCAAGACTTGCCACCGTCGGGCCGTGTCAGACACGCGCCTGGTTATCGAACCCCAGCATGCCGGTTGCACGGATCACCTTGTGCGTCAGGTAGCCCGCTTCGCTGGAAGCGGCGGACGCGGCAAGGAACCCGGTGGTGAGCCAGCGGTTGACCGTCTGGCCTTGGGCGTTCTTCTCGATGAAGTTGGCGTCGCGGTCCTGTTTCATCAGGTCGGCGATGCGGTCGAGGGCTTCGTCCCACTCGATGCGGGTCCACTCGTTGCTGCCCGGCTTGCGCACCTCGGGGTACTGCAGGCGGCTCGGGCTGTGGATAAAGTCCAGCAGGCCCGCGCCTTTCGGGCATAGGGTGCCGCGGTTGACCGGATGGTCTGCGTCGCCCTCGATATGGATGATGTTCTGTTTGACGTTCTTGCCCACATCGCCCTGGCTGTACATGATCAGGCCGCAGCCGACCGAGCAGTAGGGGCAGGTGTTACGGGTTTCTTTTGTATGCGCCAGCTTGAAGTGGCGTATCTGCTCGGCGAATGCCGGTGTCGGGGCCATGCCCAACGCCGCGAGGCTCGAGCCTCCAAGGCCGACGGCGGCGACCTTGAAGAATTGCCGACGGTTGAGGTCCATCGTGCACTCCTGATCAGGTTCTCGGGCGCACGGGACATGGCCGGCGCCTCAGGGACTTCACGGTGGCGGTGGGTAGAGACCGCCAACTGTTAAGCCTAGTCAAGAATCTGGGAAGTGGGGTGATATGGATCAGGTTGTAGGTAAATCGCCACCTTATTCATACAGGTGCAGAAGTACAGCGCCCGCCAGCACCAGGGCCACCCCGACGACCTGTAGCAGGGACAGACGCTCGTGGTAGAACAGGAAGCCAAGAATGGCGGCAATGCCTCCGGACAAGGTGCTGATCACCGTAACGACTGCAATCGAGCCATGCAGCGCGCCCCAGGAAAACGCCGAGAACCCCCCCAGATTGAAAAGACTGGCACCACACAAGGTCCCCCAGGTCTTGAGCCTGACCGTAATCTGGCCTCGAAACATTCGCAGCGCTTCGGGCAGCAGGAACAGGACTCCCACCCCATAGCCGAGCGCCAGCATGTTCACTGGCCCCAGCACCCGTAATACGTACTTACCCTGGACCCAGAAGCTGATGCCATACAGCAGCGCGGCCAGCAGGGCGAAACCGACCGACAGGCGACTGCCCGCGGGCGCTTGCCCACTGCCACCCTTTGCCTCACGGCTGGCCAGGACCACGCCCAGAAAGCAGGTCAGCAAGCCGAAGATCTGCCAGGTGCCCAGCACCTCGCCCCCCAACCACGCCAGCAGCGTGGTGAACACGCCATAGGAAGTCACCAACGGCGCCACCACCGATGTCTGGCCGATCGCGAACGCCTTCGAAAGCGCCAATGCGCCGATCAGGGTACACATTGCCGCCACACAGGCGAACAGCAGCACGCTCGTCGGGGCCGCGACCATCTTGGAGAGCTGCTGGGAAGATCCGGCAATGATGAGCCCCATCAACAACAGGCCCAACAATTGCCCGAAGAATACCGCCCGCCTCACGCCGACCGCCCGGGCATTCATGCCAACCAGAAAGTCGGTGGCCCCCCAGAGTGCGGCAGCCAGCAACCCCATTAGTACATCCATGCCTCAATTCCTGAATGGAGGGGGGGTGACGATAGCCATCGCCTCTCCCCAATTAAAATTCAGGTACTCAAGGGCAGCCTTGAATCGGCAATGGCAAAGTCCTGCATCACAATCAGAGTTCGACTGCATGGCTGTGCTTGCCCTTTATCAGGCCTGACTGCAAGACAGATCACCTTAAATACCTGCCATAACTATAAAGCTGCCAATAGTTGTAGTAGAACCCGGATACATCTGTACATGTTGAATCAGGCTCGGCCCAACTCCCCAATCATATGTAATGGTTTCCGGCCCGAAGATCAGCGTCACAACACCTACTGCCGCGACTATCAGACCGATGAACCACACAAGCCAGCCGTTGTAAGCCTCATCACCTTCCTCATCCTAGAGATTGGTGGCGCAGGCGTCCTCCAAGCCCTCTACACATCATCTCCGGCCATAGAATTCAGCTGCATGTCGATTTCCTGCTTATCTTCAGCGGTCATCTTTACACCCCAGCAGAAAAAGTCCAACAGTTTAAACCACGCCTCTCTCCTGGCCGCCGCAAAAGTAAATCCAGAACTGTCCTACATTACTATTTCCTAAGTATTTCGCTTACCCAGCATGTATTTCAAAATGCCAAACCGACATCTCGAATCAATCTCACCCCTTGGAAACACACAAAACTACCAGAGTGACGGTGCTTAACCGCCGAGTAGCTGAACGATTACCTTTAAACAGGATGAGATGGCGCATGCAGTAGCAGAGCAAATGCCCCTACACAACATTAGGAAAGGTCTTAAACCAAGTGCATGAACTTGCTTGCTAGGTTGGTAGTACAACATGGACGAGGTATTTATCATGAACGTGAAACGCTCACTCGGCAGCCTTCTGCTCGGCGCCGCGATACTCCCCTCCCTCACCGTGGCAACCTCTCTGGACAGTGACACCGCGCCTCAAGTCACCGCCGAACAAGCACGCTCCATCGCCAATGCCGCTGAACGCGCCGCCCGCGCCCAGGGCTTCGCCATCGTCATCAGCATTGTCGATAACCATGGCAACCTGAAGCACTTCCACCGCATGGACGGCACCAGCAGCGGCAGCATCCAGGTAGCGCAGCTCAAAGCCGCTACATCTGCACGCTTTCCACTTTCATCCCGCTCACTGGGTGAACGCAGCGCTGGGTTGCCAGCCAATCCCTACGCTTCGCTGCCCGGCTTCACTTTGCTGGAAGGCGGGTTGCCAATCATGGATGCGAACGGCAGGCATATCGGCGGTATAGGCATCAGCGGAGCAACACCAGAGCTTGATGCACAGTTTGCCCAGGCGGCGCTCGAAGAAAGCTGACAGGCAAAAAGAAACCCGCTTCATGCCTGAAGCGGGTTTCTTGCCACAGCTCCGTTCACCTGTGGCACCTAGTGCCCACAGGAAAGGATCAGAACGGAATATCGTCGTCGAAGCTGTCGAAGTCAGCGGCAGGCTGCGGAGCCGGCTGTTGCGGCGCTGGGCGCTGCGGCGCTTGTTGCGGGCGCTGGGCCTGCTGGCGCGGAGCCTGGTTGTACTGTTGCTGCTGACCGCCCTGGTTGTAGTTGTTGCCACCACCCTGGTTGTACTGGTCGCCACCACCCTGCTGGCCCTGCGGACGACCGCCGAGCAGCTGCATGGTGCCGTTGATGTCGACGATGATCTCGGTGGTGTAGCGCTTGATGCCGTCCTTTTCCCACTCGCGGGTCTGCAGCTTGCCCTCGATGTAGCACTGCGAACCCTTGCGCAGGTATTCGCCGGCGATTTCGGCGACCTTGCCGAACAGCGAGACACGGTGCCACTCGGTGCGCTCGACCTTCTGGCCCGACTGCTTGTCGGTCCACTGCTCGCTGGTGGCCAGGCTCAGGTTGGTCACGGCGTTACCGTTGGGCAGGTAGCGGACTTCGGGATCCTGACCGCAGGTACCGACCAGAATGACTTTGTTAACCCCACGGGCCATAACGTTCTCCTAGGCTTCGCACGCCGCAGAGGCTGGGTTCACCAGACGCTCGAGGGTCGCACGGTCCAAAATTTTCGTATCCAGTTTGATATAGATGGCGGCTTCTTCTGCCACCACCACGGCGTCGGTCACACCCGGCACGGCCATCAGGCGCTCGGTCAGCCCGGCTTCCCGGACCGCTTCCGGCGTCAGCGGCATGCGCAGGCTGGTCACGTACGGCGGCTCGTTCATGCGCAACGCCGTCAGCAGCCAGAAGGCGCACAAGCCAGCGCAGCCGAGGAACACCATGCTCAAGCCACCGTGCTGGAACAACCAGCCACCGAGGATGCCACCCAGTGCCGCGCCAAGGAACTGGCTGGTGGAGTACACCCCCATCGCCGTGCCCTTGCCGCCGGCAGGCGACACCTTGCTGACCAGCGAAGGCAAGGATGCCTCCAGCAGGTTGAATGCAGTAAAGAATACCACGGTGCCGATCACCAGTCCGCGCAAGTTGTCAGCCCACTGCCAGAAGAACACCTCCACCAGCAGCAGGACACTGACCGCACCGAGCAACACGCGTTTCATCTTGCGCTTCTTTTCCCCGTAGATGATGAAGGGGATCATTGCAAAAAATGAAACCAGCAGCGCGGTCAGGTACACCCACCAGTGCTGCTCCTTGGGCAGCCCGCCACGCTCGACGAAGGCCAGGGGCAGCGCCACGAAGCTGGCCATCAGGATCGCGTGCAGCACGAAAATACTGATGTCCAGACGCAGAAGGTCCGGATTGCGCAGCGTCGGGCCGAGGGCCTGGCGGGCGACACCGGACTCGCGATGGCTCAGCACACTGTGCGAGCTGGGCACGACGAAGGCGATCAGCGCGATGCCGACCAGGGCAAGTCCTGCAGTGGCCAGGAACAATCCTGACAAACCAAAGGCGCGGGTCAACAACGGACCGACCACCATCGCCACGGCGAACGACAAGCCGATGCTCATGCCGATCATGGCCATGGCCTTGGTCCGGTGCTGTTCGCGGGTCAAGTCGGACAACAGCGCCATGACCGCTGCGGAAATCGCCCCCGCACCCTGCAGGATGCGCCCGGCGATAACGCCCCAGATCGAGTCGGCCTGGGCCGCCAGCACGCTGCCCAGGGCGAAGATCACCAGCCCCACATAGATCACCGGCCGGCGACCGATACGGTCGGAAATCACCCCGAACGGAATCTGCAGCAACGCTTGCGTCAGACCATAGGCGCCGATGGCCAGGCCGATCAGGGCCGGTGTGGCGCCGGCCAGGTCCATACCGTAGGTGGCCAGCACCGGCAGCACCATGAACATGCCCAGCATACGAAAGGCAAAGACCAGGGCCAGGCCGCTCGCGGCGCGGGTTTCGCTGCCACTCATGCGCTCGTTGTGGGTGTCGTGCATGGATTAACCTCGTGTGAACCGGCGGCGATTCTATCAGTCCGACGCCTTGACGGCATATACGCGACGCTTTGCCGCGTACTGGCAGCGCGCCGTATACTGCTTTGTTTATGCCCGCCGAGCGAGGCCGTAGTGGACAAGATCCTGATCCGTGGGGCGCGTACCCACAACCTGAAGAACATCGACCTGACCCTGCCCCGGGACAAACTGATCGTGATCACCGGCCTGTCCGGGTCCGGCAAGTCCTCGCTGGCGTTCGACACGCTGTACGCCGAAGGCCAGCGCCGCTATGTCGAGTCGCTGTCGGCCTATGCCCGGCAGTTCCTGTCGATGATGGAGAAACCCGACGTCGACACCATCGAAGGATTGTCGCCGGCCATCTCCATCGAGCAGAAGTCGACCTCGCACAACCCGCGCTCGACCGTAGGCACCATCACCGAGATCTACGACTACCTGCGCCTGCTCTATGCCCGCGTCGGCACCCCACGCTGCCCGGACCATGACATCCCGCTCGAGGCGCAAACGATCAGCCAGATGGTCGACCTGGTGCTGGAAAAACCCGAAGGCAGCAAGCTGATGCTGTTGGCGCCGGTGATCCGCGAGCGCAAGGGTGAGCACCTGGCGGTGTTCGACGAGCTGCGCGCCCAGGGCTTCGTACGCGCCCGGGTCAACGGCAAGCTCTACGAGCTCGACGAGTTGCCCAAGCTCGACAAACAGAAGAAACACAGCATTGATGTGGTGGTAGACCGCTTCAAGGTCCGCGCCGACCTGCAGCAGCGCCTGGCCGAGTCCTTCGAGACCGCGCTCAAGCTGGCCGACGGCATCGCCCTGGTGGCGCCGATGGACGACGAGGAAGGCGAAGAAGTGATCTTCTCGGCGCGCTTCGCCTGCCCGGTGTGCGGCCATGCGATCAGCGAACTGGAGCCGAAGCTGTTCTCCTTCAACAACCCGGCTGGCGCCTGCCCGACCTGCGACGGCCTGGGGGTCAAGCAGTTCTTCGACACCAAGCGCCTGGTCAATGCCGAGCTGACCTTGGCCGAAGGCGCGATTCGCGGCTGGGACCGGCGCAACGTCTATTACTTCCAGATGCTCGGCTCGCTGGCCGCGCATTACGGCTTCAGCCTGGAAGAACCATTCGGCGAGCTGTCCGCCGAGCACCAGAAGGTCATCCTGCAAGGCAGTGGCAAGCAGAGTGTCGACTTCAAATACCTCAACGACCGAGGCGACATCGTCAAGCGCTCGCACCCGTTCGAAGGTATCGTGCCGAACCTTGAGCGTCGCTATCGCGAGACCGAGTCGGCCACCGTGCGTGAAGAGCTGGCCAAGTTCCTCGGCACCCAGCCCTGCCCTGATTGCCGCGGCACCCGCTTGCGCCGCGAAGCGCGCCATGTCTGGGTGGGCGAGAAGACCCTGCCGGCAGTGACCAACCTACCGATCGGCGAAGCCAGTAATTACTTCGGCGCGCTGAGCCTCACCGGTCGGCGTGGAGAGATCGCGGCGAAGATCCTCAAGGAGATCTGCGAACGCCTGCAGTTCCTGGTCAACGTCGGCCTCGACTACCTGACCCTCGACCGCAGCGCCGATACCCTGTCTGGCGGTGAGGCCCAGCGCATCCGCCTGGCCAGCCAGATCGGCGCAGGCCTGGTGGGAGTGATGTACATCCTCGACGAGCCCTCGATCGGCCTGCACCAGCGCGATAACGACCGCCTGCTGGCGACGCTCAACCACCTGCGCGACCTCGGTAACACAGTGATCGTGGTCGAGCACGACGAGGACGCCATCCGCCTGGCCGACTACGTGGTGGACATCGGCCCGGGCGCTGGCGTGCATGGCGGGCAGATCGTCGCCGAGGGCTCGCCCGAGGAGGTGATGGCGCATCCCGACTCGCTGACCGGCAAATACCTGTCCGGGCGCAAGAAGATCGTCGTGCCGGCCAAGCGCACCCCGCGCAACAAGAAGCTGTCGCTCAAGCTCAAGGGCGCGCGTGGCAACAACCTGCAGAACGTCGACCTGGAAGTGCCGATCGGCCTGCTGACCTGCGTGACCGGTGTGTCCGGCTCGGGCAAGTCGACGCTGATCAACAACACCCTGTTCCCCCTGGCCGCCACTGCGCTCAACGGGGCAAGCAGCCTGGAAGCGGCGCCGCACGCCAGCGTCGATGGCCTGCAGCACCTGGACAAGGTGGTCGATATCGACCAGAGCCCGATCGGCCGTACGCCACGGTCGAACCCGGCTACCTACACCGGCATCTTCACGCCGATCCGCGAGCTGTTCGCCGGCGTGCCGGAATCGCGCTCGCGCGGATACGGCCCGGGGCGTTTCTCGTTCAACGTCAAGGGTGGGCGCTGCGAGGCCTGCCAGGGCGACGGCCTGATCAAGGTGGAGATGCACTTCCTGCCGGACATCTACGTGCCATGCGACGTGTGCAAGAGCAAGCGTTACAACCGCGAGACCCTGGAGATCAAGTACAAGGGCAAGAACATCCACGAGGTGCTGGAAATGACCATCGAGGATGCCCGCGAATTCTTCGACGCGGTGCCTGCCCTGGCGCGCAAGCTGCAGACTCTGATGGATGTAGGCCTGTCGTACATCAAGCTGGGGCAATCGGCGACCACGCTGTCAGGCGGCGAAGCACAGCGGGTCAAGCTGTCTCGCGAGCTGTCCAAGCGCGACACCGGCAAGACCCTGTATATCCTCGACGAGCCGACCACCGGCCTGCACTTCGCCGATATCCAGCAACTGCTGGATGTACTGCACCGCCTGCGTGACCACGGCAACACCGTGGTGGTGATCGAGCACAATCTGGATGTGATCAAGACCGCCGACTGGCTGGTGGACCTGGGGCCGGAAGGCGGGTCCAAGGGTGGCCAGATCATTGCCTGTGGCACCCCAGAGGAGCTGAGCAAGATGAAGCAGTCGTACACCGGCCACTACCTCAAGCCACTGCTGGAACGTGACCGGGCCTGAGTGGAGTCGCTGACATGAAAAAGCCCCTGGTACCGTCGGTGCCAGGGGCTTTTTCGTAGGGCTGTGGATAACTTACATCTGCGACTGCAGATAGTTCTCCAGGCCAATGGCCTTGATCAGACCCTGCTGCTTCTCCAGCCAGTAGGTGTGATCTTCTTCGGTGTCGGCTAGCTGCGCGCGCAGGATGTCGCGGCTGATGTAGTCCTTGTGCAGCTCGCACAACTCGATGCCCTTGCACAGCGCGGCACGCACCTTGTACTCGAGCTTGAGATCGGCCTCGATCATTTCCGGTACGGTGCTGCCCACTTCCAGGTCGTCGGCGCGCATGTCCGGAGTACCTTCGAGCATGAGGATACGGCGCATCAGGGCATCGGCGTGCTGCGTCTCTTCTTCCATCTCGTGGTTGATACGCTCGTAGAGCTTGGTCAGGCCCCAGTCTTCGTACATGCGCGAGTGAATGAAGTACTGATCGCGTGCTGCCAGTTCGCCCTTCAGCAACGTGACGAGATAGTTGATTACGTCCGGGTGACCTTGCATTGCCCTGCTTCTCCGTGTGAATACGTCAATAGGGCCTAGTGTGAACCAGGTTTTGCTCGCGGTCACTGAAAAACGCGCAATTAGAAGCAAAAAATCGGCTAAACAGTAGTGATATTCATTGAAAAACCGCCCAAATGAGGGCGGTTCTTCTTATCACTTCGACTTAGCCGAGATTCACACCCAATGCCTTGGCGACCCCTTCCCCATAGGCCGGATCAGCCTTGAAGAAGTACTGCAGCTGACGCTGGATGACATCGTCGCTGACACCGGCCATGGCCCAGGCGATGTTGTTGATCAACAGCGCCTTCTGCTCATCGTTCATCAGGCGGAACAACGCCCCGGCGTGGCTGTAGTAATCGTTGTCCTCACGGTGATCGTAACGATCCGCCGAGCCGTTCAGGGCCAGTGCGGGCTCGGCGTGCCGCGGCGATTGCTTCGGCGCGCTTGCATGGCTGTTGGGCTCGTAGTTAGGAGCACCGCCGTATGCGCCAATGGCCATGGAGCCATCGCGTTGGTAGCTGTTCACCGGGCTACGCGGCGCATTGACCGGCAGTTGCTGGTGGTTGGTGCCCACGCGGTAGCGATGCGCATCAGCATAGGCGAACACACGGCCCTGCAGCATGCGGTCTGGCGACAGGCCAACCCCGGGGACCATGTTGCTGGGCCCGAACGCCGCCTGCTCGACTTCGGCGAAGTAGTTGAGCGGGTTGCGGTTGAGCTCCAGCACACCAACTTCGATCAACGGGTAGTCCTTCTGCGACCAGGTCTTGGTCACATCGAACGGGTTTTCGTCGCGGCTGGCCGCCTCGGCCTCGCTCATCACCTGGATGCACACGGTCCAACGCGGGGAATCGCCGCGCTCGATGGACTCGAACAGATCACGCTGGGCGTAGTCCGGGTCGCTCCCGGCCAGGCGGGCGGCATCGGCCGGCGCCAGGTTCTTGATGCCTTGCTGGGTCTTGAAGTGCCATTTGACCCAGGTCCGCTCGCCCTGGGCGTTGATCAGGCTGTAGGTGTGGCTGCCGAAGCCGTGCATGTGGCGGTAGCCATCGGGAATCCCGCGATCGGAGAACAGGATGGTGACCTGGTGCAGTGCCTCGGGCGAATGCGACCAGAAGTCCCACATCATTTGCGCGTTCTTCAGGTTGGTCTGCGGGTGGCGCTTCTGGGTGTGAATGAAGTCGGGGAACTTCAGCGGATCACGAATGAAAAACACCGGGGTATTGTTGCCGACGATGTCCCAGTTACCTTCCTCGGTGTAAAACTTCACCGCGAAACCACGCGGGTCGCGTTCAGTGTCCGCGGAACCGCGCTCGCCACCCACGGTGGAGAACCTCAGGAACGTCTCGGTCTGCTTGCCGATAGCGTCGAACAGCCTGGCACTGGTGAGCTCGGTGATATCACGAGTGACGGTGAAGGTACCGTAGGCGCCGGAGCCCTTGGCGTGCACGCGGCGCTCCGGGATGTTCTCGCGGTTGAAGTGGGCAAGCTTCTCGAGCAGGTGGAAGTCGTCGAGCAGCAGCGGGCCACGGGGGCCTGCGGAACGGGAATTCTGGTTGTCGGCTACGGGTGCACCGCTGGCGGTAGTGAGAATCTTGCTCATGGGCTCTCCTGATCGGTCTTGAATTGCCGGCTAATCGGCTTGAGGAGAGTATTGTCGAGCGAGGTTACAAGGACAAATTCATTAAGTGACTTATATCAATAGAAAATAACAATTCACCAGACAACAAAAAACCGGGCCTAGGCCCGGTTTCTTGTAGCAGACAGAACGTCTTACTCGGCAGCTTCTACAGCACCACCGACCGGACGATCAACCAGCTCGACGTACGCCATAGGCGCGTTGTCGCCAGCGCGGAAACCGCACTTCAGGATACGCAGGTAGCCGCCCTGACGGGTGGCGTAGCGCTTGCCCAGGTCGTTGAACAGTTTGCCAACGGCGGACTTCGAACGGGTACGGTCGAAGGCCAGACGACGGTTGGCAACGCTGTCTTCCTTGGCCAGGGTGATCAGCGGCTCGGCAACGCGGCGCAGTTCCTTGGCTTTCGGCAGGGTGGTTTTGATCAGCTCGTGCTCGATCAGCGACACAGCCATGTTCTGGAACATAGCTTTGCGGTGAGAGCTGGTACGGCTCAGGTGACGTCCACTTTTACGATGACGCATGATTCATTCCTTACCAAACACAACGTTCGGTGATTACGACGATCAGGCAGTCGCCTTGTCGTCTTTCTTAAGGCTTGCAGGCGGCCAGTTGTCGAGGCGCATGCCGAGAGACAGACCACGGGAGGCCAGGACGTCCTTGATTTCAGTCAGGGACTTCTTGCCCAGGTTAGGAGTCTTCAACAGCTCTACTTCGGTACGCTGAATCAGGTCGCCGATGTAGTAGATGTTCTCCGCCTTGAGGCAGTTGGCCGAACGTACGGTCAGTTCCAGGTCGTCAACCGGGCGCAGCAGGATCGGATCGATCTCGTCTTCCTGCTCGACCACAACCGGCTCGCTGTCACCTTTGAGGTCGACGAACGCGGCCAGCTGCTGTTGCAGGATGGTCGCGGCACGACGGATGGCCTCTTCAGGATCCAGGGTACCGTTGGTTTCCAGATCGATGACCAGCTTGTCCAGGTTGGTACGCTGCTCAACACGGGCGTTCTCGACCACGTAGGCGATACGACGCACCGGGCTGAACGAAGCGTCCAGCTGGAGACGGCCAATGCTGCGGCTTTCGTCTTCGTCGGTCTGACGGGAGTCGGCCGGCTCGTAACCGCGACCACGAGCTACGGTGAGCTTCATGTTCAGGGCGCCGTTGGACGCCAGGTTCGCGATTACGTGATCGGGGTTGACGATCTCGACATCGTGATCCAGCTGAATATCGGCAGCGGTAACCACCCCCGAACCCTTTTTCGACAAGGTCAGCGTAACTTCGTCACGACCGTGCAGTTTGATAGCCAGGCCTTTCAGGTTCAACAGGATTTCAATGACGTCTTCCTGTACACCTTCGATCGCGGAGTACTCGTGGAGTACGCCATCGATCTCGGCCTCGACTACTGCACAGCCAGGCATGGAGGACAACAGGATGCGGCGCAGCGCGTTGCCCAGGGTATGGCCGAAGCCACGCTCGAGAGGCTCGAGCGTGATCTTGGCGCGGGTTGGACTGACAACCTGCACATCAATGTGGCGGGGTGTCAGAAACTCATTTACCGAAATCTGCATGGATGCACCTATTTTCTAGCCCTTACTTGGAGTAGAGCTCGACAATCAGGTTTTCGTTGATGTCGGCAGACAGGTCGCCGCGAGCAGGAACGTTCTTGAAAACGCCCGACTTCTTAGCGGAATCTACGTCTACCCACTCAACGCGGCCACGCTGGGCGCACAGTTCAAGGGCTTGAACAATGCGCAGCTGGTTCAGCGATTTCTCGCGAACGGCGACCACGTCACCCGGACGAACTTGGTAGGATGGAATGTTTACAGTTTTACCGTTGACGCTGATCGCTTTGTGCGAAACCAGCTGACGGGACTCGGAACGAGTCGAGCCGAAGCCCATACGGTAAACGACGTTATCCAGACGGCACTCGAGCAGTTGCAGCAGGTTCTCACCGGTTGCGCCTTTTTTCGAGGCAGCAGCTTGGTAGTAACCGCGGAACTGACGCTCCAGAACACCGTAGATACGACGGACTTTTTGTTTCTCGCGCAGCTGGGTACCGTAGTCGGACTGACGGCCACGGCGCTGGCCGTGGATACCTGGGGCTGCTTCGATGTTGCACTTCGATTCCAGAGCGCGAACGCCGCTCTTCAGGAACAGGTCAGTGCCTTCACGGCGAGACAGTTTGCATTTTGGACCAATGTAACGTGCCATTTATCTGTCTCCTGATTACACGCGACGCTTCTTCGGCGGACGGCACCCGTTATGCGGGATTGGCGTCACGTCGGTGATGCTGGCGATCTTGTAGCCGCAGCTGTTCAGTGCACGAACGGCGGACTCACGACCTGGACCTGGACCCTTGACGTTCACGTCGAGGTTCTTCAGACCGTATTCCAGCGCAGCTTGACCAGCACGCTCAGCAGCGATCTGTGCTGCGAACGGGGTGGATTTGCGCGAACCACGGAAACCCGAACCACCGGAAGTAGCCCAGGACAGTGCGTTGCCCTGACGGTCGGTGATGGTCACGATGGTGTTGTTGAAAGACGCATGGATGTGGGCGATGCCATCAACCACTGTCTTTTTGATTTTTTTACGAGGACGAGCAGCAGGTTTTGCCATGTCTATATTCCTGGGCGATTACTTGCGGATCGGCTTACGCGGGCCCTTACGGGTGCGTGCGTTGGTCTTGGTGCGCTGACCGCGAACCGGCAGACCTTTACGATGACGCAGGCCGCGGTAGCAACCCAGGTCCATCAAGCGTTTGATCTTCATGTTGATGTCACGGCGCAGGTCACCTTCGGTGGTGAACTTCGCGACTTCGCCACGCAGGGTTTCGATTTGCTCGTCGCTCAGATCCTTGATCTTAGCGGCTGGGTTTACACCAGCATCCGCACAGATTTTCTGTGCAGTTGTGCGACCGACACCATAGATGTAGGTCAGCGAGATAACAGTATGCTTGTTATCTGGAATGTTGACGCCTGCAATACGGGCCATTCAGTGGGACTCCAATTGACAGCTACCTACGCCCCGGAAGCCAAGAAATAGGGCGCGAGATAATATCGCTGTAGAAACGAATAATCAACCCAGCAGCACACTAGCTGCTGGGTTTGAAGCGCGGATCACACTCAGCCTTGGCGCTGCTTGTGACGCGGTTCCGCGCTGCAGATCACGCGCACGATACCTTCGCGACGAATGATCTTGCAGTTGCGGCACAGCTTTTTCACCGATGCACGAACTTTCATTACCGACTCCTCGAACCTTAAGGGGCTAAATCAGCGCAGCAGACCGCTGCCGCCGTAGCCTTTCAGGTTGGCTTTCTTCATCAGGGATTCGTACTGGTGCGAAACGAGGTGCGATTGTACTTGGGACATGAAGTCCATCACAACCACTACCACAATCAGCAACGAGGTCCCGCCAAGGTAGAACGGCACGTTTGCTGCTACCACCAGGAACTGGGGCAGAAGGCACACGGCCATCATGTAAAGAGCACCGAACATGGTCAAACGGGTCAGAACGCCATCAATGTAGCGCGCCGACTGCTCACCAGGACGGATGCCCGGAATAAAGGCACCGGACTTCTTCAGGTTTTCCGCTACGTCTTTCGGGTTGAACATCAACGCTGTGTAGAAGAAGCAGAAGAAAATGATCCCTGCACTAAACAGCAGAATGTTCAACGGCTGACCAGGAGCGATCGACTGCGAGATGTCCTGCAGCCAGCCCATACCTTCAGACTGACCGAACCAGGCACCCAGCGAAGCCGGGAACAGCAAGATGCTGCTCGCGAAAATGGCCGGGATTACGCCCGCCATGTTCACTTTCAGCGGCAGGTGGCTGGTCTGCGCAGCGAAGACCTTGCGGCCCTGCTGACGCTTGGCGTAGTGAACGGCGATACGACGCTGACCACGCTCGATGAACACCACGAAGCCGATAATCGCTACTGCCAGCAAACCGATTGCGACCAGGGCGAAGATGTTGATATCGCCTGTGCGTGCAGACTCGAAAGACTGCCCGATTGCTCTCGGAAGACCGGCAACGATACCTGCGAAGATCAACATCGAGATACCGTTGCCCACACCGCGCTCGGTGATCTGCTCGCCCAGCCACATCATGAACATCGCGCCCGCCACGAAGGTGGAGACGGCGACGACATGGAAGCCGAGGCCAACAGAAAACGCCACGCCCTGGTTGGCCAGGCCAATGGACATGCCAATGGCTTGAACCAGCGCCAGGATAACGGTGCCGTAGCGGGTGTACTGGCTGATCTTGCGACGGCCAGCTTCACCTTCCTTCTTCAACTGCTCCAGCTGCGGGCTGACAGCGGTCATGAGCTGCATGATGATCGATGCCGAGATGTACGGCATGATCCCCAGTGCAAAGATGCTCATGCGCTCCAGCGCGCCGCCGGAAAACATGTTGAACAAGCTAAGAATGGTCCCCTCATTCTGCCGGAACAGATCCGCGAGACGGTCCGGGTTAATGCCTGGTACCGGGATGTGCGCGCCAATCCGATAGACGATGATCGCCATGAACAGAAAACGCAGACGAGCCCAGAGTTCCGACATCCCGCCCTTACCGAGCGAAGAGAGAGCACCTTGCTTAGCCATTTATTCCTCGAACTTGCCGCCAGCTGCTTCGATAGCCGCACGTGCACCTTTGGTGACGGCGATACCCTTGAGGGTGACTGCGCGAGTGACTTCGCCCGACAGCATGATTTTCACACGCTGTACGTGCTGGCCGATCACGTTGGCGTCCTTCAGGGACTGAACGGTGATCAGATCGCCTTCCACCTTGGCCAGCTCGGACAGACGCACTTCTGCGCGGTCCATGGCTTTCAGGGAAACGAAGCCGAACTTCGGCAGGCGACGGTGCAGCGGCTGTTGACCGCCTTCGAAGCCTGGAGCGATGGAGCCACCGGAACGGGAAGTCTGACCTTTGTGACCACGGCCACCAGTCTTGCCCAGACCGCTACCGATACCACGGCCCGGACGGTGCTTCTCGCGACGGGAACCCGGCGCTGGACTCAGATCATTGAGTTTCATCGATTAACCCTCGACCTTCAGCATGTAGTAAGCCTTGTTGATCATCCCGCGGTTCTCGGGAGTATCCTGGACTTCTACAGTGTGACCGATACGACGCAGACCCAGACCCTTCACGCACAGCTTGTGGTTAGGGATGCGGCCCGAGACGCTCTTGATCAGCGTTACTTTGACGGTTGCCATGATCAGCGGATCTCCTCAACAGTCTTGCCGCGCTTGGCAGCAATGGACTCAGGGGATTGCATGGCTTTCAGACCCTTGAAGGTGGCGTGAACCACGTTCACCGGGTTGGTCGAACCGTAGCACTTGGCCAGGACGTTCTGAACACCAGCAACTTCCAGGACGGCACGCATTGCGCCGCCGGCGATGATACCGGTACCTTCCGAGGCAGGCTGCATGTAGACCTTCGAGGCGCCGTGGGCGGCCTTGGTGGCGTACTGCAGGGTGGTGCCCTTCAGGTCAACCTGAATCATGTTGCGACGAGCAGCTTCCATGGCTTTCTGGATCGCGGCAGGTACTTCGCGCGATTTGCCACGGCCAAAGCCAACACGACCCTTGCCATCACCTACCACGGTCAGCGCGGTGAAGGTGAAGATACGGCCGCCTTTAACGGTTTTGGCTACGCGGTTAACTTGAACCAGCTTCTCGATATAGCCTTCGTCGCGCTTTTGATCGTTATTTGCCATAACTTAGAACTCCAGCCCGCCTTCACGAGCAGCATCAGCCAGCGCTTTGACGCGGCCATGGTACTTGAAGCCGGAACGGTCAAAGGCAACTTGAGATACACCGGCGGCTTTCGCGCGCTCAGCTACCAGCTTGCCAACCTTAGTGGCCGCGTCGATGTTGCCAGTGGCGCCATCACGCAGTTCTTTGTCCAAGGTCGAGGCGCTTGCCAGAACCTTGCTGCCGTCGGCCGAAATGACCTGGGCATAGATGTGCTGCGAGGAGCGGAACACGCACAGACGCACGGCTTCGAGCTCGTGCATTTTCAGGCGTGCTTTGCGAGCGCGACGCAGTCGAATAACTTTTTTGTCGGTCATTTGCTAGGCCCTACTTCTTCTTGGCTTCTTTACGACGGACTACTTCGTCCGCGTAACGCACACCCTTGCCCTTGTAAGGCTCTGGCGGACGGAAACCGCGGACTTCAGCGGCCACCTGACCCACCAGCTGCTTGTCGATACCCTTGATCAGGATGTCGGTCTGGCTTGGGGTTTCAGCGGTGATACCGGCTGGCAGTTCGTAATCCACTGGGTGCGAGAAGCCCAGAGCCAGGTTCAGGACGGTGCCTTTGGCCTGAGCTTTGTAACCAACACCGACCAGCTGGAGCTTGCGCTCGAAGCCTTGGCTTACGCCGTGGACCATGTTGTTCACCAGGGCGCGGGTAGTACCGGCCATGGCGCGAGCTTGCTGGTCACCGTTGCGAGCGACGAAACGCAGCTCACCAGCTTCTTCGGTAACTTCAACAGACGAGTGAACGTTCAGTTCGAGAGTGCCCTTGGCACCCTTCACCGAAAGCTGCTGACCGGCGAATTTGACTTCGACGCCTGCTGGCAGCTTAACGGGGTTCTTAGCGACGCGAGACATGCCTATCTCCCCTTAGAACACTGTGCACAGAACTTCGCCGCCGACACCGGCAGCGCGCGCAGCGCGGTCAGTCATCACACCTTTGTTGGTGGAGACGATAGACACGCCCAGGCCGCCACGTACTTTCGGCAGCTCAGTGACGGCCTTGTACTGGCGCAGGCCAGGACGGCTGGTACGCTTCAGTTCCTCGATGACCGGACGGCCTTCGAAGTACTTCAGTTCGATCGACAGGGAAGGCTTGGCTTCGCCGTTGACTTCGTAGCCAGCGATGTAGCCTTCGTCTTTCAGTACTTTGGCAACCGCGACCTTCAGGGTAGAAGAAGGCATGCTTACGACAGACTTTTCAGCCATCTGGGCATTACGGATGCGAGTTAGCATGTCCGCTAACGGGTCCTGCATACTCATGGGCTAGATGCTCCTGATACAAGAATTATTAGCCTTGCGGCTATCACAACCACCCGAACAGGCAGGGCAAAAAACCCGGGCTCAGGTGAGCCGGTCATTCTAGACACAAGGCAGAAACGAAACAAGCCCCATATAGGGGCTTGTTTCAATGCGAGGTCACCGGCGGTCGGAAGATCGCTCCCCTTCCACCGGTGGTCACACCAACCGGGATTACCAGCTGGCCTTGACCAGACCCGGCACGTCACCACGCATGGCGGCTTCGCGCAGCTTGTTACGGCCGAGGCCGAACTTGCGGTACACGCCGTGCGGACGACCGGTGATGCGGCAACGGTTACGCATGCGCGAAGCGCTGGCGTCACGTGGTTGCTTCTGCAGGGCGACAACGGCAGCGAAACGCTCTTCTGGAGAGGCGTTCAGGTTGACGATGGTCGCTTTCAGCTCGGCACGCTTTTTGGCGTACTTGGCTACCGTGAGCTGACGCTTCAGCTCGCGGTTTTTCATGCTCTTCTTGGCCATTTTCCTACTCCAATCAGTTGCGGAACGGGAACTTGAAAGCACGCAGCAGAGCGCGGCCTTCGTCGTCCGAACGAGCAGTGGTGGTCAGGGTGATGTCCAAACCGCGCAGAGCATCGATCTTGTCGTAGTCGATTTCCGGGAAGATGATCTGCTCTTTCACGCCCATGCTGTAGTTGCCACGACCATCGAAGGACTTGGCATTCAGGCCGCGGAAGTCGCGAACCCGAGGCAGGGAGATCGCCAGCAGGCGGTCCAGGAACTCGTACATCTTGTCGCTACGCAGGGTCACCTTGACGCCGATCGGCCAGCCTTCACGGACTTTGAAGCCCGCGATGGATTTACGAGCGAAAGTCACGACCGGCTTTTGACCGGTGATCTTTTCCAGGTCGGCAACAGCGTGCTCGATGACTTTCTTGTCGCCGATCGCTTCGCCCAGACCCATGTTCAGGGTGATTTTGGTAACGCGCGGAACTTCCATCACGTTCGACAGCTTAAGTTCTTCCTTAAGCTTAGGAGCGATTTCGTTCCGGTAAATCTCTTTCAGTCGTGCCATGGTCTTCTACCTAGCAGTGTTCAAGCATCAACCGCTTTTTGGGTCGACTTGAAGACACGAATTTTCTTGCCTTCTTCTACTTTGAAGCCAACGCGGTCAGCCTTGTTGGTTTCGCTGTTGAAGATGGCAACGTTGGAAGCGTGCAGTGGCGCTTCTTTTTCGACGATACCGCCCTGAACGCCCGCCATCGGGTTAGGCTTGGTATGACGCTTGACCAGGTTCACGCCACCGATGACCAGACGGTCATCAGCCAGAACCTTCAGCACCTTACCGCGCTTACCCTTGTCTTTGCCGGCGATCACGATGATCTCGTCGTCACGACGAATCTTTTGCATGTCGGATCTCCTTAGAGCACTTCAGGGGCGAGCGAAACGATCTTCATGAACTTCTCGGTACGAAGTTCACGGGTCACTGGCCCGAAGATGCGAGTACCGATCGGCTCTTGCTTGGTGTTCAGCAGAACAGCAGCGTTGCCGTCGAAACGAATGATGGAACCGTCAGCGCGACGTACACCGTGACGGGTACGGACGACAACAGCGGTCATCACCTGGCCTTTTTTGACCTTACCGCGAGGAATTGCTTCCTTGACGGTAACTTTGATGATGTCACCGATACCGGCGTAACGACGGTGGGAACCGCCGAGCACCTTGATGCACATGACGCGACGAGCGCCGCTGTTATCGGCCACATCGAGCATGGATTGAGTCTGAATCATAAAATTTCTCCGACCCCTAGCCCTTAGACTTCAACAGCGCGTTCGAGGACTTCAACCAGTGCCCAGGACTTGGTCTTGGCCAGCGGACGGGTTTCACGGATGGAAACCTTGTCGCCGATCTTGCACTGGTTGGCTTCGTCGTGCGCGTGCAGCTTAGTCGAACGCTTAACGTATTTACCGTAGATCGGGTGCTTTACGCGACGCTCGATCAGAACGGTGATGGTCTTGTCCATTTTGTCGCTGACGACACGGCCAGTCAGCGTACGGACGGTTTTTTCAGCTTCAGCCATGATCACTTACCTGCCTGCTGGTTGAGCACAGTTTTCACGCGAGCGATGTCACGCTTAACTTGCGAGAGCAGGTGCGACTGCCCCAACTGGCCAGTTGCTTTCTGCATGCGCAGATTGAACTGGTCGCGCAGCAAGCCGAGCAGTTGCTCATTCAGTTGCTGTGCGGATTTTTCACGAAGTTCATTCGCTTTCATCACATCACCGTCCGCTTAACAAAGGAGGTGGCGAGTGGCAGCTTTGCAGCAGCCAGGGCGAAAGCTTCGCGCGCCAGCTCTTCAGAAACACCCTCGATCTCGTACAGGACTTTGCCTGGCTGAATCTGGGCAACCCAGTATTCCACGGAACCCTTACCTTTACCCATCCGCACTTCGAGAGGCTTCTTGGTAACCGGCTTGTCCGGGAACACACGGATCCAGATCTTGCCGCCACGCTTAACGTGACGGGTCAGGGCACGACGTGCCGACTCGATCTGGCGAGCGGTGAGACGACCGCGGGCGACAGCTTTCAGAGCGAACTCGCCGAAGCTGACCTTGCTACCGCGCAGTGCCAGACCACGGTTGTGGCCGGTCATCTGCTTGCGGAATTTTGTACGCTTTGGTTGCAACATTTGGCGTACCCCTTACTTAGCAGCTTTTTTACGAGGCGCTGGTGCTTGCGGCTTCAGCTCTTCCTGGCGACCACCAATAACTTCGCCTTTGAAGATCCAAACCTTCACACCGATCACACCGTAGGTGGTGTGAGCTTCGTAGGTGTTGTAGTCGATATCGGCACGCAGGGTGTGCAGGGGCACACGACCTTCGCGATACCACTCGGTACGTGCGATCTCGGCACCGCCGAGACGACCGCTCACCTGGATCTTGATGCCCTTGGCACCAATACGCATGGCGTTCTGCACGGCGCGCTTCATGGCGCGACGGAACATTACGCGGCGCTCCAGCTGCTGGGCTACGCTCTGAGCAACCAGCATGGCGTCGAGTTCCGGCTTGCGGATCTCTTCGATGTTGATGTGCACAGGCACACCCATCTGCTTGGTCAGGTCCTGACGCAGCTTCTCAACATCTTCACCTTTCTTGCCGATAACGATACCGGGACGAGCGGTGTGGATGGTGATGCGTGCAGTTTGAGCCGGGCGATGAATATCGATACGGCTAACGGACGCGCTTTTTAGTTTGTCTTGGAGGTACTCGCGAGTTTGCAGATCCTTCAGCAGGTAATCTGCGTAAGTCGCGCCGTCTGCGTACCAGACGGAGGTGTGCTCCTTGACGATTCCCAGGCGAATGCCAGTGGGATGTACTTTCTGACCCATCTGATCGACTCCGTTACTTGTCCGCAACCTTGACAGTGATATGGCAAGACCGCTTGACGATGCGATCAGCACGGCCTTTGGCACGTGGCATGATGCGCTTCAGCGAACGCCCTTCGTTGACGAAGACGGTGGAGACCTTCAGGTCATCAACGTCTGCGCCTTCGTTGTGTTCGGCGTTGGCAACGGCCGACTCGAGGACTTTCTTCATGATTTCAGCGGCTTTTTTGCTGCTGAAGGCCAACAGGTTGAGCGCTTCGCCCACCTTCTTCCCGCGGATCTGGTCGGCGACCAAGCGGGCTTTCTGGGCGGAGATGCGAGCGCCCGACAACTTAGCGGCTACTTCCATTTCCTTACCCCTTAACGCTTGGCTTTCTTGTCAGCCACGTGCCCGCGGTAGGTGCGGGTACCGGCGAACTCGCCCAGTTTGTGGCCGACCATGTCTTCGTTCACGAGAACTGGGACGTGTTGGCGACCGTTGTGTACCGCGATGGTCAGACCGACCATTTGTGGCAGGATCATCGAACGGCGCGACCAGGTTTTAACTGGCTTGCGATCGTTCTTCTCCACCGCCACTTCGACCTTCTTCAACAGGTGAAGATCGATAAAAGGACCTTTTTTCAGAGAACGTGGCACTGTCGTATCCCTCTAGTTACTTGCGACGACGGACGATCATGTTGTCGGTACGCTTATTACCACGGGTTTTAGCACCCTTGGTTGGGAAGCCCCATGGCGATACCGGATGACGACCACCGGAGGTACGACCTTCACCACCACCATGCGGGTGGTCAACCGGGTTCATGGCAACACCACGAACGGTTGGGCGAACGCCGCGCCAGCGTTTGGCACCAGCTTTACCCAGCGAACGCAGGCTGTGCTCGGAGTTCGAGACTTCGCCCAGGGTCGCACGGCACTCAGCCAGGACTTTACGCATTTCACCAGAGCGCAGACGCAGGGTCACGTAGACACCTTCGCGAGCGATCAGCTGAGCCGAGGCACCAGCGGAACGAGCGATCTGAGCACCTTTACCCGGCTTCAGTTCGATGCCGTGAATGGTGCTACCTACTGGAATGTTGCGCAGTTGCAGGGAGTTACCGGCCTTGATTGGGGCCAGGGCACCTGCGATCAGCTGGTCGCCAGCGCTCACGCCTTTAGGGGCGATGATGTAGCGACGCTCACCGTCTGCGTAGCACAGCAGGGCGATGTGAGCAGTACGGTTTGGATCGTATTCGATACGCTCGACAGTGGCTGGGATGCCATCTTTGTCGTTGCGACGGAAGTCGACCAGACGGTAGTGCTGCTTATGACCACCACCCACGTGACGCGTGGTGATGCGGCCATTGTTGTTACGACCACCAGACTTCGATTTCTTCTCGATCAGCGGTGCGTGAGGAGCGCCTTTGTGCAGCTCCTTGTTGACCACCTTGACCACGAAACGGCGGCCAGGGGAAGTCGGTTTGCATTTAACGATTGCCATGATGCACCCCTTCCTTACTCAGCACTGCTGCTGAAATCGAGATCTTGGCCTGGCTGAAGGGAGACAATCGCCTTCTTCCAGTCATTACGCTTGCCCAGACCACGTGCGGTACGCTTGGTTTTACCCAGAACGTTAACGGTCGACACGTTTTCAACTTTTACGTTGAACAGGCCTTCGACAGCTTTCTTGATTTCCAGCTTGGTTGCATCGGTAGCAACCTTGAATACGAACTGGCCTTTTTTCTCAGCCAGAACGGTAGCCTTCTCGGAAACGTGCGGGCCAAGGAGGACTTTGAATACGCGTTCCTGGTTCATCCCAGCAGCTCCTCGAATTTCTTCACGGCCGAGACAGTGATCAACACTTTCTCGTATGCGATCAGACTGACCGGGTCGGAACCTTGAACGTCACGTACGTCGACGTGCGGCAGGTTACGAGCAGCCAGGTACAGGTTCTGATCAACAGCGTCCGAAACGATCAGTACGTCGCTCAGACCCATGCCGTTCAGCTTGTTCAGCAGATCTTTGGTTTTCGGTGCTTCAACAGCGAAGTCCTGAACCACGACCAGACGGTCGCTACGCACCAGCTCAGCGAGGATGGAGCGCAGGGCTGCGCGGTACATCTTCTTGTTGAGCTTCTGCGAGTGATCTTGAGGACGAGCTGCGAAGGTTACACCACCGCCACGCCAGATCGGACCACGGGTAGTACCGGCACGAGCACGGCCAGTACCTTTCTGACGCCATGGGCGCTTACCGCCACCGGCCACGTCAGAACGGGTCTTCTGCTGCTTGGTGCCCTGACGGCCGCCGGCCATGTAGGCCACGACTGCTTGGTGTACCAGCGTCTCGTTGAATTCGCCACCGAAAGTCAGTTCGGAAACTTCGATCGCCTGAGCGTCATTTACATTAAGTTGCATGTCAGTTTCCCCTTACCCGCGAGCCTTGACAGCTGGACGCACAACCACGTCGCCGCCAGTAGCGCCTGGAACGGCACCCTTGATCAGCAGCAGGTTGCGTTCAGCGTCTACGCGTACTACTTCCAGGGACTGCACAGTCACGCGCTCAGCGCCCATGTGACCGGACATTTTCTTGCCCTTGAATACACGACCAGGAGTCTGGCACTGGCCGATGGAGCCAGGGACACGGTGCGATACGGAGTTACCGTGGGTGTTATCTTGACCACGGAAGTTCCAGCGCTTGATGGTACCGGCGAAGCCTTTACCTTTGGACTGACCGGTTACGTCTACCAGCTGGCCTGCAGTGAAGAGTTCAGCTTTGATCAGATCGCCAGCCTGGAAATCGCCTTCTTCAAGACGGAACTCCCAGACACCGCGACCAGCGGCAACGTTGGCCTTGGCAAAGTGGCCTGCCTGAGCGGCGGTCACACGCGAAGCACGACGCTCGCCGACAGTGACTTGCACTGCACGGTAGCCATCAGTTTCTTCGGTTTTGAACTGGGTGACGCGATTCGGCTCGATCTCGATGACCGTGACCGGAATGGAGACACCTTCTTCGGTGAAAATACGGGTCATGCCCGCTTTCCGACCGACTACACCAATAGTCATGTTGTAAACCTCATGAGTGTACGGGGCTTTCACCCGCTATGGCCGCCCATTTCAGAGCGTTACACGACCAGACCGAAGTCTTAGCCGAGGCTGATCTGTACTTCCACGCCGGCCGCCAGATCGAGCTTCATCAGCGCGTCAACGGTTTTATCCGTTGGCTGGACGATGTCCAGAACACGCTTATGAGTGCGAATCTCGTACTGGTCACGCGCGTCTTTGTTGACGTGCGGGGAGACCAGAACGGTGAAACGCTCTTTGCGGGTAGGCAGTGGAATTGGACCACGCACTTGTGCACCAGTACGTTTCGCGGTTTCCACGATTTCCTGGGTGGATTGGTCGATCAGGCGATGGTCGAAAGCCTTCAACCTGATACGGATTTGCTGATTTTGCATTGGATTTCAGACTCCAGGCTGTTCCCAACGGACGCACTACGCCCGCTAAAAGGAGGCGTGATTCTATAGACGCCCCAATTTAGTGTCAACCCAATAAAAAAAGCCCCCGCTGAGCGGGGGCTTTTTCAATCGGTCGAGTGATTACTCGATGATTTTGGCTACGACGCCGGCGCCGACGGTACGACCGCCTTCACGGATGGCGAAACGCAGACCGTCTTCCATTGCGATGGTCTTGATCAGGGTGACAGTCATCTGGATGTTGTCACCTGGCATTACCATTTCAACGCCTTCCGGCAGTTCGCAGTTACCGGTCACGTCAGTGGTACGGAAGTAGAACTGAGGACGGTAGCCTTTGAAGAACGGAGTGTGACGGCCGCCTTCTTCCTTCGACAGGACGTAGACTTCTGCGGTGAACTTGGTGTGCGGCTTGACCGAACCTGGCTTGACCAGAACCTGGCCACGCTCAACATCGTCACGCTTGGTACCACGCAGCAGAACGCCGCAGTTCTCGCCGGCACGACCTTCGTCCAGCAGCTTGCGGAACATCTCAACACCGGTGCAGGTGGTGGTGGTGGTGTCACGCAGACCAACGATTTCCAGGGCGTCCTGAACGCGAACGATACCACGCTCGATACGACCGGTAACAACGGTACCACGACCCGAGATCGAGAATACGTCTTCGATTGGCATCAGGAACGGCTGGTCGATGGCACGAACTGGCTCAGGGATGTAGGCATCCAGAGTTTCTACCAGCTTCTTGACAGCGCTGGTACCCATTTCGTTGTCGTCTTTGCCTTCCAGCGCCATACGAGCCGAACCGATGATGATCGGGGTGTCGTCGCCTGGGAAGTCGTAGGTGGACAGCAGGTCGCGAACTTCCATCTCGACCAGTTCCAGCAGCTCAGCGTCGTCTACCAGGTCAGCCTTGTTCAGGAAGACCACGATGTACGGAACGCCAACCTGACGGGACAGCAGGATGTGCTCACGGGTTTGTGGCATCGGACCATCGGCGGCCGAGCAAACCAGGATCGCGCCGTCCATCTGGGCAGCACCGGTGATCATGTTCTTCACGTAGTCAGCGTGACCTGGGCAGTCAACGTGAGCGTAGTGACGAATGTTCGAGTTGTACTCGACGTGCGCGGTGTTGATGGTGATACCGCGAGCTTTTTCTTCCGGAGCCGAGTCGATCTTGTCGAACTCAACGACGGCCGAACCGAAAACTTCGGAGCAGACGCGGGTCAGAGCTGCGGTCAGAGTGGTCTTACCGTGGTCAACGTGGCCGATGGTGCCGACGTTAACGTGGGGAAGGGAACGATCAAATTTTTCTTTAGCCACGACAGTGAACCTCTTGCCTAAAGGGGATTAGCCTTGTTTTTTAACGAGTGCTTCGACGATGTTCGACGGAGCTTCGGCGTATTTGGAGAATTCCATGGAGTAGCTTGCGCGACCCTGAGACATGGAACGAACGTCGGTTGCGTAACCGAACATCTCTCCGAGCGGTACCTCAGCAGTGATTACCTTGCCGGACACCGAGTCTTCATTACCCTGGATCATCCCGCGACGACGGCTCAGGTCACCCATCACGTCACCCAGGTAGTCTTCCGGGGTTACAACTTCGACCTTCATGATCGGCTCAAGGACCACGCCACCGCCCTTCTGGGCCAGTTGCTTGGTCGCCATCGAAGCGGCGATCTTGAACGCCATTTCGTTGGAGTCGACATCGTGGTACGAACCGTCGAATACCGTAGCCTTCAGGCCGAGCAGCGGATAGCCGGCAACAACGCCGTTTTTCATCTGCTCTTCGATACCCTTCTGGATCGGGGCGATGAATTCCTTAGGAATCACACCACCAACGACTTCGTTGGCGAACACCAGACCTTCGGTGATGTTGCCCTTCTCGTCGACGTCCGGCTCCGAGAAACGGATCCAGCAGTGACCGAACTGACCACGACCACCCGACTGACGAACGAACTTACCTTCGATCTCGACGTTGGACTTGGTGATCTTCTCGCGGTACGAAACCTGCGGCTTGCCGACGTTGCACTCGACGTTGAACTCGCGCTTCATGCGGTCAACGAGGATGTCCAGGTGCAGCTCACCCATACCGGAGATGATGGTCTGGCCGGTTTCTTCGTCGGTCTTGACGCGGAACGACGGGTCTTCCTGGGCCAGCTTGCCCAGTGCGATACCCATCTTCTCCTGGTCAGCCTTGGTCTTCGGCTCTACGGAGAGCGAAATCACCGGCTCAGGGAAGTCCATACGCTCAAGGATGATCGGCTTGTCGGCGTTGCACAGGGTGTCACCGGTGGTGACGTCCTTCATGCCGATCAGAGCAGCGATGTCGCCTGCACGTACTTCCTTGATCTCTTCACGCTGGTTGGCGTGCATCTGCACCATACGACCAACGCGCTCTTTCTTGCCCTTGACCGAGTTGATGACAGAGTCACCGGAGGTCAGGAAGCCCGAGTAGACACGGACGAAGGTCAGAGTACCAACGAACGGGTCGGTAGCGATCTTGAACGCCAGGGCCGAGAACGGCTCGTTGTCGTCAGCAGGACGCTCGTCGTACTGCTCCGGAGTAACTTCATCCTTCGGCACGTCGATCAGATCAGGGTGGATACCCTTGATCGCAGGGATCTCGGTTGGCGCAGGCAGGAAGTCGATAACGGCGTCGAGAACCAGGGGAACACCCTTGTTCTTGAACGAGGAACCGCAGACAGCAGGAACGATCTCGCTCGCCAGGGTACGGGCGCGCAGACCAGCCTTGATGTCTTCGACGGACAGGTCACCTTCTTCAAGGTACTTGTTCATCAGCTCTTCGTTGGCCTCGGCAGCAGCCTCGACCATGTTGCTGCGCCATTCGTTGGCCAGGTCCACCAGCTCAGCAGGAATCTCTTCCTCGCGGTAGGTAGTACCTTTGTCGTCGTCGTTCCAGTAGATGGCTTTCATCTTGATCAGGTCAACCTGACCCTGGAAGTCGTCTTCCGCACCGATAGCCAGCTGGACCGGAACCGGGGTGTGACCCAGACGGTTCTTGATCTGACCGACAACGCGCAGGAAGTTGGCACCAGCACGGTCCATCTTGTTCACGTAGACAACACGTGGAACACCGTACTTGTTGGCCTGACGCCATACGGTTTCGGACTGCGGCTCAACGCCGGAGGTACCGCAGAACACAACGACCGCGCCGTCGAGTACACGCAGCGAACGCTCTACTTCAATGGTGAAGTCAACGTGGCCGGGGGTATCGATGACGTTTACGCGGTAGTTGTCGTACTGACCACGGGAACCTTTCCAGAAGGTGGTAACGGCAGCGGAGGTAATGGTGATACCGCGCTCCTGCTCCTGCACCATCCAGTCGGTGGTCGCGGCGCCGTCATGCACCTCGCCCATCTTGTGGCTCAGACCTGTGTAGAACAGGATCCGCTCGGTAGTGGTGGTCTTGCCCGCGTCAACGTGGGCACAGATACCAATGTTACGGTAGCGGTTAATTGCTGTAGTACGAGCCATAAAGCCCTCGCAAAATGATTGATGCTTGAATTAGAAGCGGTAGTGCGAGAACGCTTTGTTGGCTTCAGCCATACGGTGAACGTCTTCACGCTTCTTGACTGCAGCACCTTTGCCTTCGGCAGCATCCAGCAGTTCACCGGCCAGGCGCAGAGCCATCGACTTCTCGCCGCGCTTGCGGGCGTAGTCTACGAGCCAGCGCATTGCCAGAGCGTTACGACGGGACGGACGAACTTCAACCGGGACCTGGTAAGTGGCACCGCCGACACGGCGGGACTTTACTTCGACCAGCGGAGCGATGGCGTCGAGAGCTTTCTCGAAGATTTCCAGGGGGTCGCTGTTCTTGCGTGCTTTGACTGCGTCCAGGGCACCGTAAACGATGCGCTCGGCCACGGCCTTCTTGCCGCTTTCCATCACGTGGTTCATGAACTTGGCGAGGATCTGGGATCCGTACTTCGGATCGTCCAGGATCTCACGTTTTGCTGCTACACGACGTCTTGGCATGATAAGCCCTCAAACGGTCTTCAGGTTAGCCCGGGACGTGGGTCTTCGACCCCTGCCCGACCTTACTCTTATCGACTCAAAAAATTGGATATGTGCAAACGGCCGATTACTTCGGACGCTTGGTACCGTACTTCGAACGACCCTGGTTACGGCCTTTGACGCCCGAAGTATCCAGAGAGCCGCGAACGGTGTGGTAACGAACACCTGGCAAGTCTTTTACACGGCCGCCACGGATCAGGACGACGCTGTGCTCTTGCAGGTTGTGGCCTTCACCACCGATGTACGAGGAAACCTCGAAACCGTTGGTCAGACGCACACGGCATACTTTACGCAGTGCCGAGTTAGGTTTTTTCGGCGTGGTGGTGTACACGCGGGTGCACACGCCACGACGCTGCGGGCAGTTCTGCAGCGCAGGAACGTCGGACTTCTCGACCGAACGCTTACGCGGCTGACGTACCAGCTGGTTGATAGTTGCCATCTACTAGCTCCACTGATTGTCTTGCGACTCTATTGTCTTGCAAGAAAGCCAAAAATTGGCGAGACGGAGCCTCACCAAATTTAAGGGTACAAAAGTCTAAAGAGGATCTTGCACCCAGTCAAGACGAGGCCCCGGCCCTCCTCGCCCGGTCATCGGCAACAAATCATGTCGCCGATGCCCGCCCGAGGCTTGCCGGGGCCCTGCCCTGTACTTAGTTACCGCTGGAATTCAGTGCTTCGGTCAGTGCGGCTTCCACCTCACTGGCGCTCACACGCAGCGGTTTGTCGGCATCACGGCGACGCTTGCGCTCGCTGTGATAGGCCAGACCGGTACCGGCCGGGATCAGACGACCCACGACCACGTTCTCTTTCAGGCCGCGCAGGTAGTCACGCTTGCCAGTTACCGCCGCTTCGGTCAGTACGCGGGTGGTTTCCTGGAAGGAAGCCGCCGAGATGAACGATTCGGTGGACAGCGAGGCCTTGGTGATACCCAGCAGCACGCGGGTGAACTTGGAGATGAACTTGTCTTCGCCGGCGAGACGCTCGTTCTCTACCAGGACCTGAGTCAGTTCCATCTGGTCGCCCTTGATGAAGCTGGAATCGCCCGACTCGGAGATCTCGACCTTGCGCAGCATCTGACGCAGGATGGTCTCGATGTGCTTGTCGTTGATCTTCACGCCTTGCAGACGGTAAACGTCCTGGATCTCGTTGACGATGTACTTCGCCAGCGCGCTCACACCCAGCAGACGCAGGATGTCGTGCGGATCGCTCGGACCGTCGGAGATAACTTCGCCGCGGTTTACCTGTTCGCCTTCGAAGACGTTCAGGTGGCGCCACTTCGGAATCAGCTCTTCATACGGATCGCTACCGTCGGTCGGAGTAATGACCAGACGACGCTTGCCCTTGGTCTCTTTACCGAACGCAATGGTGCCGCTGACTTCAGCCAGGATCGAGGCTTCTTTCGGACGGCGCGCTTCGAACAAGTCGGCAACGCGTGGCAGACCACCGGTGATGTCACGGGTCTTCGACGTTTCTTGCGGGATACGCGCGATAACGTCACCGACGCCGATCTGGGCACCGTCAGCCACACCGACGAGGGCGTTGGCCGGCAGGAAGTACTGGGCAGGTACGTCGGTACCTGGCAGGTACAGGTCCTTGCCATTGGCGTCGACCATCTTGATTGCCGGACGGATTTCCTTGCCTGCGGCAGGGCGATCCTTGACGTCCAGAACCTCAATGTTGGTCAAGCCGGTCAGTTCATCGGTCTGACGCTTGATGGTGATGTTTTCTTCCATGCCCACGAAGGTCACGGTACCTTTCAGCTCGGTAACGATCGGGTGGGTGTGCGGGTCCCACTTGGCGACAATGGCGCCAGCTTCGACCTTGTCACCTTCCTTGACCGAAATCACGGCACCGTAAGGCAGCTTGTAACGCTCACGCTCACGGCCGAATTCGTCGGCAATGGCCAGCTCGCCGGAACGCGATACGGCAACCAGGTTGCCATCGGCGCGCTCGACCTGCTTCAGGTTGTGCAGACGCACCATACCGCCGTTCTTCACCTGGACGCTGTCGGCAGCCGAAGTACGGCTTGCAGCACCACCGATGTGGAACGTACGCATGGTCAGCTGGGTACCCGGCTCACCGATCGACTGTGCAGCGATAACGCCGACAGCTTCACCGATGTTCACCTGGTGACCGCGCGCCAGGTCGCGGCCGTAGCACTTGGCGCAGATGCCGTAGCGGGTTTCGCAGCTGATCGGCGAACGCACGACGACTTCGTCGATGCTGTTCAGCTCGATGAACTCGACCCACTGCTCGTCGACCAGGGTACCGGCCGGGACGATGACGTCCTCGGTGCCTGGCTTGAACACGTCACGGGCAATGACACGGCCCAGTACGCGCTCACCCAGCGGCTCGACAACGTCACCGCCTTCGATGTGCGGGGTCATCAGCAGGCCCTGGTCGGTGCCGCAGTCGATCTCGGTCACGACCAGATCCTGGGCAACGTCTACCAGACGGCGAGTCAGGTAACCGGAGTTCGCGGTTTTCAACGCGGTATCCGCCAGACCTTTACGAGCACCGTGGGTCGAGATGAAGTACTGCAGTACGCTCAGACCTTCACGGAAGTTCGCGGTGATCGGCGTCTCGATGATCGAGCCGTCCGGCTTGGCCATCAGGCCACGCATACCGGCCAGCTGACGGATCTGAGCGGCGGAACCACGCGCACCGGAGTCGGCCATCATGTACATCGAGTTGAAGGACTCTTGCTCGACTTCCTTGCCCTCGCGATCGACGACCTTCTCTTTCGAGAGGTTGGCCATCATCGCCTTGGACACTTCGTCGTTCGCCTTGGACCACAAGTCGATGACCTTGTTGTACTTCTCGCCCTGGGTTACCAGGCCGGAGGCGTACTGGCTCTCGATTTCCTTCACTTCGTCGGTAGCGGTACCGATGATGCGGGCTTTCTCGTCCGGGATAACGAAGTCGTTAACGCCGATCGAAACGCCGGAAATGGTCGAGTAGGCAAAACCGGTGTACATCAGCTGGTCAGCGAAGATCACGGTCTCTTTCAGACCCACCACGCGGTAGCACTGGTTGATCAGCTTGGAGATCGCCTTCTTCTTCATCGACTGGTTGACGACGTCGAACGGCAGGCCGGCCGGTACTACCTGGAACAGCAGCGCACGGCCGACGGTGGTGTCGACGATACGGGTGTTCTTGGTGATGCTGCCATCACGATCTTTCACGGTTTCGTTGATACGAACCTTGATTTTCGCGTGCAGGGCGGCTTCGCCGGCGCGGAATACGCGGTCGACTTCCTGCAGGTCGGCGAATACGCGACCTTCGCCCTTGGCGTTGATGGCTTCACGGGTCATGTAGTACAGACCCAGTACCACGTCCTGCGACGGAACGATGATTGGCTCACCGTTGGCTGGCGACAGGATGTTGTTGGTCGACATCATCAACGCGCGCGCTTCGAGCTGGGCTTCCAGGGTCAGCGGCACGTGAACGGCCATCTGGTCACCGTCGAAGTCGGCGTTGTACGCGGCGCAGACCAGCGGGTGCAGCTGGATAGCCTTACCTTCGATCAGTACCGGTTCAAAGGCCTGGATACCCAGACGGTGCAGGGTCGGCGCACGGTTGAGCAGTACGGGGTGTTCGCGGATCACCTCGGCGAGAACGTCCCACACCTCCGGCAGCTCGCGCTCGACCATCTTCTTGGCGGCCTTGATGGTGGTCGCCAGACCACGCATTTCCAGCTTGCCGAAAATGAACGGCTTGAACAGCTCGAGGGCCATCTTCTTCGGCAGACCGCACTGGTGCAGACGCAGGGTCGGGCCTACGGTAATTACCGAACGACCGGAGTAGTCCACGCGCTTACCGAGCAAGTTCTGACGGAAGCGACCTTGCTTACCTTTGATCATGTCGGCCAGGGACTTCAGCGGACGCTTGTTCGAACCAGTGATGGCGCGACCGCGACGGCCGTTGTCGAGCAGGGCGTCGACCGCTTCCTGCAGCATGCGCTTTTCGTTGCGCACGATGATGTCCGGCGCCGACAGATCGAGCAGGCGCTTCAGACGGTTGTTACGGTTGATCACCCGACGATACAGGTCGTTCAGGTCGGAGGTCGCGAAGCGGCCGCCATCCAGCGGTACCAGCGGACGCAGGTCCGGCGGCAGGACTGGCAGAACGGTCAGGACCATCCACTCAGGCAGGTTGCCCGAGCCCTGGAAAGCTTCCATCAGCTTCAGGCGCTTGGACAGCTTCTTGATCTTGGTTTCCGAGTTGGTCTGCGGAATTTCTTCGCGCAGGCGACCGATCTCGTGCTCCAGGTCGATAGCGTGCAGCAGTTCGCGGACAGCCTCGGCACCCATGCGGGCGTCGAAGTCGTCACCGAACTCTTCCAGCGCTTCGAAGTACTGCTCGTCGTTCAGCAGCTGACCCTTCTCGAGGGTGGTCATGCCCGGATCGATCACCACGTAGCTCTCGAAGTAGAGCACGCGCTCGATGTCACGCAGGGTCATGTCCATCAGCAGGCCGATACGGGACGGCAGCGACTTCAGGAACCAGATGTGGGCAACCGGCGAGGCCAGTTCGATGTGCGCCATGCGCTCACGACGAACCTTGGCCAGGGCAACTTCAACGCCGCACTTCTCGCAGATCACGCCGCGGTGCTTGAGGCGCTTGTACTTGCCGCACAGGCACTCGTAGTCCTTGACTGGGCCAAAGATCTTGGCGCAGAACAGGCCGTCACGCTCAGGCTTGAACGTACGGTAGTTGATGGTTTCCGGCTTCTTGACTTCACCGAACGACCACGAACGGATCATTTCAGGCGACGCCAGACCGATGCGGATGGCGTCGAACTCTTCGACTTGACCCTGGTTTTTCAGCAAATTCAGTAGGTCTTTCAAGGCCTTTCCTCCTGGCGGAGCAGGGAGTGGGCATTACCTGCCCACTCCCCTCGCGTCACGTGTTATTCGGTTTCCAGATCGATATCGATACCGAGGGAACGGATCTCTTTGATCAACACGTTGAAGGACTCGGGCATGCCCGGCTCCATACGGTGATCGCCATCCACGATGTTCTTGTACATCTTGGTACGGCCGTTCACGTCGTCCGACTTCACTGTGAGCATTTCTTGCAGGGTGTATGCCGCGCCGTATGCTTCCAGCGCCCACACTTCCATCTCCCCGAAACGCTGACCACCGAACTGCGCCTTACCACCCAGCGGCTGCTGGGTAACCAGGCTGTAGGAACCAGTGGAACGCGCGTGCATCTTGTCGTCCACCAAGTGGTTCAGCTTGAGCATGTACATGTAACCAACGGTCACTGGACGCTCGAACTTGTTGCCGGTACGGCCATCGAACAGCACCATCTGGCCGCTCTCTGGCAGATCTGCCAGTTTCAGCATGGCCTTGATCTCACGCTCCTTGGCACCGTCGAAGACTGGGGTGGCCATCGGCACGCCTTTCTTCAGGTTGTTCGCCAGGGCGATGATCTCTTCGTCGGTGAACTCTTCCAGGTTCTCCTGACGACCACCGATCTCGTTGTAGATCTCGGTGAGGAAGGTGCGCAGTTCAGCGGCTTTGCGCTGCTCTTCGATCATGCGGTCGATCTTCTCGCCCAGCCCCTTGGCCGCGAGGCCCAGGTGGGTTTCAAGGATCTGACCGACGTTCATACGCGAAGGTACGCCCAGCGGGTTCAGTACGACGTCGACCGGAGTACCGTTGGCGTCGTGCGGCATGTCTTCGACCGGCATGATTACCGAGACGACACCCTTGTTACCGTGACGACCGGCCATCTTGTCACCCGGCTGGATGCGACGGCGGATTGCCAGGTAGACCTTGACGATCTTCAGTACGCCCGGAGCCAGGTCATCGCCCTGCTGCAGCTTGCGCTTCTTGTCTTCGAACTTGTCGTCCAGCAGGCGACGGCGATCGACGATGTACTGCTGAGCCTTTTCCAGCTGCTCGTTCAGTGCATCTTCGGCCATGCGCAGTTTGAACCACTGGCCGTGCTCCAGACCGTTCAGCACGTCGTCGCTGATCACGGTGCCTTTCTTCAGGCCCGCACCACCGTCGACCACCTGGCCGTTCAAAGCGGAACGCAGACGCTCGAAGGTCGCGCCTTCGACAATGCGGAACTCTTCGTTGAGGTCCTTGCGGATCTCGTCCAGCTGCATCTTCTCGATGGCCAGGGCGCGGCTGTCGCGCTCAACGCCATCACGGGTAAAGACCTGTACGTCGATGACGGTACCCTTGGTGCCGGTCGGCACACGCAGGGAGGTGTCTTTGACGTCGCTGGCCTTCTCGCCGAAGATCGCACGCAGCAGTTTTTCTTCCGGAGTCAGCTGGGTCTCGCCTTTCGGAGTGACCTTGCCGACCAGGATGTCGCCAGCGCCGACTTCGGCACCCACGTAGACGATACCGGCTTCGTCCAGCTTGTTCAGCGCAGCTTCACCGACGTTCGGGATATCCGCGGTGATTTCCTCTGGGCCAAGCTTGGTGTCACGGGCCACACAGGTCAGTTCCTGGATGTGGATCGTGGTGAAGCGGTCTTCCTGAACCACACGCTCGGACAGGCAGATGGAGTCTTCGAAGTTGAAGCCGTTCCACGCCATGAACGCGATGCGCATGTTCTGACCCAGTGCCAGCTCACCCATGTCGGTGGACGGGCCGTCGGCCATGATGTCGCTGCGCTGAACCTTGTCACCCTTGCTGACCAGCGGACGCTGGTTGATGCAGGTGTTCTGGTTCGAACGGGTGTACTTGGTCAGGTTGTAGATATCTACACCAGCTTCGCCGGTCTCGACTTCGTCGTCATTGACGCGAACGACGATACGGCTGGCGTCGACCGAGTCGATCACACCACCGCGACGAGCAACCACGCAGACACCGGAGTCACGGGCAACGTTGCGCTCCATGCCGGTACCTACCAGCGGCTTGTCGGCGCGCAGGGTCGGTACAGCCTGACGCTGCATGTTGGAACCCATCAACGCACGGTTGGCGTCGTCGTGCTCGAGGAACGGAATCAGCGACGCGGCAACCGAAACTACCTGCTTCGGCGAAACGTCCATCAGGGTGACGTCTTCCGGCGCCTTGACGGTGAATTCGTTCAGGTGACGAACAGCTACCAGCTCATCGATCAGCTGCTTCTTGTCGTTCATCGCGGCCGAAGCCTGGGCGATCACGTGATCGGCCTCTTCGATGGCGGACAGGAACACGATGTCGTCGCTGACCACGCCTTCCTTCACCACGCGGTACGGGCTTTCCAGGAAGCCGTACTGGTTGGTGCGGGCATAGGCCGCCAGGGAGTTGATCAGACCGATGTTCGGACCTTCAGGAGTCTCGATCGGGCACACGCGGCCGTAGTGGGTCGGGTGTACGTCACGGACTTCGAAGCCAGCACGCTCACGGGTCAGACCGCCAGGGCCGAGTGCGGAAACGCGGCGCTTGTGGGTGATCTCGGAAAGCGGGTTGTTCTGGTCCATGAACTGCGAGAGCTGGCTGGAACCGAAGAACTCTTTCACCGCCGCCGCAACCGGCTTGGCGTTGATCAGGTCCTGCGGCATCAGGCCTTCGCTTTCAGCCATCGACAGACGCTCTTTGACCGCGCGCTCAACACGCACCAGACCAACGCGGAACTGGTTCTCGGCCATCTCGCCGACGCAACGGACGCGACGGTTACCCAGGTGGTCGATGTCGTCGACGATGCCTTTGCCGTTACGGATATCGACCAGGGTCTTGAGGACCTCGACGATATCTTCCTTGCTCAGCACGCCCGAACCTTCGATCTCGGTGCGACCGATACGACGGTTGAACTTCATGCGGCCAACGGCGGACAGGTCGTAACGCTCGGCGCTGAAGAACAGGTTGTTGAACAGGGTCTCGGCAGCGTCCTTGGTTGGCGGCTCGCCTGGACGCATCATGCGGTAGATCTCGACCAGCGCTTCCAGTTGGTTGCTGGTGGTGTCGATCTTCAGGGTATCGGAGATGAACGGACCGCAGTCGATGTCGTTGGTGTACAGCGTCTCGACGCGAACGACCTGAGCCTTGGCGATCTTCACCAGCAGGTCGGTGGTCAGTTCGGTGTTGCACTCGGCGATGATCTCGCCGGTAGCCGGATGCACGATCGCCTTGGCGGTGGTGCGACCCAGTACGTACTCCAGCGGAACGTCCAGCTCTTTCACGCCAGCTTTTTCCAGCTGGTTGATGTGGCGCGCGGTAATACGGCGGCCTTGCTCGACGATGACCTTGCCGCTGTCGTCATGGATATCCATGACCGCAACTTCACCACGCAGACGCTGAGGTACCAGTTCCAGGCTGAGCTTCTCGCCGGAAAGGTGGAACACGTTGGTGGTGTAGAAGGTGTTCAGAACCTCTTCGGTGCTGTAACCCAGGGCACGCAGAAGTACCGAGGCCGGCAGTTTGCGGCGACGGTCGATACGTACGAACACGCAGTCTTTCGGGTCGAACTCGAAGTCCAACCACGAACCGCGGTAAGGGATGATGCGCGCGGAGTACAGCAGCTTACCGGAGCTGTGCGTCTTGCCACGGTCGTGGTCGAAGAACACACCAGGCGAACGGTGCAGCTGGGATACGATCACACGCTCGGTACCGTTGATAACGAAGGTACCGTTTTCAGTCATCAGGGGGATTTCACCCATGTAGACTTCTTGCTCTTTGATGTCCTTGATCGCTTTATTCGACGATTCCTTGTCGAAGATGATCAGGCGCACCTTCACCCGCAGCGGGACCGCGAAAGTCACACCGCGCAGGACGCATTCCTTCACATCGAAAGCCGGCTCGCCCAGGCGATAGCCGACGTACTCCAGGGCAGCATTGCCGGAGTAGCTGATGATCGGGAATACCGATTTGAAGGCCGCATGCAGACCGACGTCGCGGAACTGATCCTTGGATGCTCCCGCCTGCAGGAATTCGCGATACGAATCCAGCTGGATGGCCAGGAGGTACGGCACATCCATGACGTCCGGCAACTTGCTAAAGTCCTTGCGGATACGTTTTTTCTCAGTGTATGAGTAAGCCATCAGCATTCCCCAGCTTGGTCACCTGCTTGTTTGGCATCTCCCGGCGGGAGCAGCCAGAAAATCGTGCAAACCCCTTGGTTTGCGCCACCCTCTTGGGTGTCTTGCAGCTCGTTATCGGGGCCGACCTGATCGGCCACCAATAACGGAAAAAGGCCGGTGGCATAAGCCACCAGCCATCAGCCCTTCGCTCAACGCTCGGGCTGGCATCGCAAAGTCGAAATTACTTCAGCTCGACTTTAGCGCCTGCTTCTTCCAGCTTCTTCTTAGCGTCTTCAGCGGCTTCTTTCGAAACGCCTTCAGCTACAACCTGAGGAGCGCCATCGACTTTCTCTTTGGCTTCTTTCAGGCCCAGACCGGTCAGCTCGCGAACGGCCTTGATCACGTTCACTTTCTTGTCGCCGGCTTCAACCAGGACAACGTTGAACTCGGTTTGCTCTTCAACAACGGCAGCGGCAGCAGCTGGGCCGGCAGCGGCAACAGCAGCGGTAACGCCGAAGGTTTCTTCCATTGCTTTGATCAGCTCAACAACTTCCAGAACGGTTTTCTGGCCGATTGCTTCGATGATTTGCTCGTTAGTCAGAGACATGACTTAAATCCTGTATTGGGGTGACAGCCTACGCAGCTATCAAATTAAACGTATGATTTGAAAGAGTTTCCGGTGCCTTAGGCAGCGGTGGCTTCTTTCTGGTCGCGAATGGCTGCCAGGGTACGGGCCAGCTTGCTGGTAGCGCCTTGAATCACGCTCATCAGCTTCGCGATGGCTTCGTCGCGGGTCGGCAGGGTAGCCAACACGTCGATCTGGTTCGCTGCAATGAACTTGCCGTCAAACGCAGCTGCCTTGATCTCGAACTTGTCCTGACCCTTGGCGAACTCTTTGAACAGACGAGCAGCGGCGCCCGGGTGTTCGTTGGAGAAAGCGATCAGGGTCGGGCCAGTGAAGGCGTCGTTGAGGACACTGAATTCAGTGTCGGCAACAGCGCGCTTGAGCAGGGTGTTACGTACGACACGTACGTATACGCCAGCTTCACGAGCCTCTTTACGGAGTCCGGTCATTGCGCCTACAGTCACACCACGGGCATCAGCCACGACAGCGGACAGAGCGACTTTGGCAGCCTCGTTGACTTCAGCGACGATGGCCTTCTTGTCTTCGAGTTTAATTGCCACGGGTAAAACTCCTGCTTGTTACCGTTTCATCTGGCCGAAGCCGGATGTCGTTTTGGTGTCTGATTCGGTAAGGAACCGGGAGCACCATCTGCGTAGGCTGGATGTTTAAGGCTTGCGCCGCCTACGGTCTTGGATAGCCCCCGCCAGGCAGGGACCCCAATTTTTGCTGCCGGCGAGCTTACACTCGCCGGCATGGTCTTACACGTCCAGCGAGCTCTGATCGATGATCAGACCTGGGCCCATGGTGGTGCTCAGGGTAACGCGCTTGACGTAGATACCTTTCGAGGAAGCCGGCTTGATACGCTTCAGATCAGCGATCAGGGCTTCAACGTTTTCCTTCAGCTTGCCAGCTTCAAAGCCGATCTTGCCAACGGAGGTGTGGATGATACCGTTCTTGTCGGTACGGTAGCGAACCTGACCAGCCTTGGCGTTTTTAACGGCAGTGGCTACGTCTGGGGTAACGGTACCGACTTTCGGGTTAGGCATCAGGCCACGAGGACCCAGAACCTGACCCAGCTGACCTACAACACGCATGGCATCAGGCGATGCGATAACGACGTCATAGTTCAGGTCGCCGCCTTTCATTTCGGCAGCCAGATCGTCCATACCTACGCGGTCAGCGCCGGCAGCCAGAGCGGCTTCAGCAGCCGGGCCCTGGGTGAAGACGGCAACACGTACGGTCTTGCCAGTGCCGTGCGGCAGCACGGTAGCGCTACGTACGACCTGGTCGGATTTACGCGGGTCAACACCGAGGTTGACGGCGATGTCGTAGGACTCGACGAACTTGGCAGCAGGCAGCGAGGCCAGCAGAGTTGCCGCTTCTTCGAAGTTGTAGGCCTTGCCTGCTTCGATTTTTTCGGCGATTGCCTTTTGGCGCTTGGTCAGCTTAGCCATTACACACCCTCCACGTTCAGGCCCATGCTGCGGGCAGAGCCAGCGATGGTGCGTACAGCAGCGTCCAGGTCAGCGGCAGTCAGGTCAGCCTGTTTGGCTTTCGCGATGTCTTCCAACTGAGCGCGGGTAACGGTACCGACTTTAACGGTGTTCGGACGAGCCGAACCACTGGTCAGGCCAGCAGCTTTCTTCAGCAGAACCGAGGCAGGGGTGCTCTTGGTTTCGAAGGTGAAGCTACGGTCACTGTAGACAGTGATGATCACTGGAGTCGGCAGACCTGGCTCTTGACCCTGAGTACGGGCGTTGAAGGCCTTGCAGAATTCCATGATGTTAACACCGTGTTGACCCAGTGCTGGACCAACGGGTGGGCTTGGGTTGGCCTGGCCGGCCTTTACTTGCAGCTTGATGTAAGCCTGAATCTTCTTAGCCATGAGCTACTCCAAAATCGGGTACAAACGCCAGATGGCTCCCCGGATGACTTGCGTTTTATCCCAGTGACGACAAAACCCCGCAGCACATAGGGCTGCGGGGTATGGGATGCTTCGTCCTGCTAGACCTTCTCGACCTGGCCGAACTCGAGCTCCACCGGAGTAGAGCGACCGAAAATGAGCACTGCAACCTGCAGGCGGCTCTTTTCGTAGTTAACCTCTTCGACGGTGCCATTGAAGTCAGCAAACGGACCATCAACGACTCGAACCACTTCACCCGGCTCGAACAACGTCTTCGGCTTCGGCTTGTCACTACCATCGGCAACGCGACGGAGGATGGCCTCGGCCTCTTTATCAGTGATCGGCGCAGGCTTGTCTGCGGTACCACCAATGAACCCCATGACCCGAGGGGTATCCTTGACAAGGTGCCAAGTCCCTTCGTTCATTTCCATCTGGACCAATACATAGCCAGGGAAGAATTTGCGCTCGCTCTTGCGCTTCTGGCCGTTGCGCATTTCAACAACTTCTTCGGTCGGAACCAGGATCTCGCCGAATTCGTCTTCCATGCCAGCCAGCTTGACGCGCTCGATCAGGGAGCGCATCACATGCTTCTCGTAACCCGAGTAAGCATGCACTACGTACCAACGCTTAGCCACGGGACACCCTTAGCCAACAATCAAGGAGACCGCCCAGCCGAGCAGGGAGTCGAGACCCCACAGCAGCAGCGCCATAACCAGAACAACAGCCACGACAATCAGCGTGGTCTGAGTGGTTTCTTGGCGGGTCGGCCACACGACTTTACGGATCTCGGTCCGCGCTTCCTTCGCCAGCGTGAAGAACGACTTACCCTTCGCAGTCTGCAAGGCAACGAAGCCTGCAACCGCAGCCAGGGCGAGAAGTGCAAGAACGCGGTACAGGATCGGCGACGCGGAGTAATACTGATTACCCACAACGGCGACAACCACCAAAGCCACTACAGCCAGCCACTTGAACAAGTCGAAACGCGATTCTTGGGCTTCAGTTTTGGGAGTCATCGGGGAGGATCCTGTAAGAAGAAAGCCAATCACACCGAGGTGAATGGCAGGTCAGGAGGGAATCGAACCCCCAACCTACGGTTTTGGAGACCGTCGCTCTGCCAATTGAGCTACTGACCTGTAACGCTGTATCAGGCCGGCCATTATACCGGCCTAATCAAGTAAATCAACTACTTATTCGATAATTTTTGCTACGACACCAGCGCCGACGGTACGACCGCCTTCACGGATGGCGAAACGCAGACCATCTTCCATTGCAATGGTCTTGATCAGGGTGACAGTCATCTGGATGTTGTCACCTGGCATTACCATTTCAACGCCTTCCGGCAGTTCGCAGTTACCGGTCACGTCAGTGGTACGGAAGTAGAACTGAGGACGGTAGCCTTTGAAGAACGGAGTGTGACGGCCGCCTTCTTCCTTCGACAGGACGTAGACTTCTGCGGTGAACTTGGTGTGCGGCTTAACCGAACCTGGCTTGACCAGAACCTGACCACGCTCAACGTCGTCACGCTTGGTACCACGCAGCAGAACGCCGCAGTTCTCGCCGGCACGACCTTCGTCCAGCAGCTTGCGGAACATCTCAACACCGGTGCAGGTGGTGGTGGTGGTGTCACGCAGACCAACGATTTCCAGGGCGTCCTGAACGCGGACGATACCACGCTCGATACGACCGGTAACAACGGTACCACGACCCGAGATCGAGAATACGTCTTCGATTGGCATCAGGAACGGCTGGTCGATGGCACGAACTGGCTCAGGGATGTAGGCATCCAGAGTTTCTACCAGCTTCTTGACAGCGCTGGTACCCATTTCGTTGTCGTCTTTGCCTTCCAGCGCCATACGAGCCGAACCGATGATGATCGGGGTGTCGTCGCCTGGGAAGTCGTAGGTGGACAGCAGGTCGCGAACTTCCATCTCGACCAGTTCCAGCAGCTCAGCGTCGTCTACCAGGTCAGCCTTGTTCAGGAAGACCACGATGTACGGAACGCCAACCTGACGGGACAGCAGGATGTGCTCACGGGTTTGTGGCATCGGACCATCGGCGGCCGAGCAAACCAGGATCGCGCCGTCCATCTGGGCAGCACCGGTGATCATGTTCTTCACGTAGTCAGCGTGACCTGGGCAGTCAACGTGAGCGTAGTGACGAATGTTCGAGTTGTACTCGACGTGCGCGGTGTTGATGGTGATACCGCGAGCTTTTTCTTCCGGAGCCGAGTCGATCTTGTCGAACTCAACGACGGCCGAACCGAAAACTTCGGAGCAGACGCGGGTCAGCGCTGCAGTCAGAGTGGTCTTACCGTGGTCAACGTGGCCGATGGTGCCGACGTTAACGTGAGGTAGCGAACGATCAAACTTTTCCTTAGCCATCGATACAGTCCTCCGCAGAAGAAATAGTCATACCGCTGATAAAACAAAGGCAGATATTCTCATATCTGCCTTGTTTATATGGAGCTCTTGAGCGGACTTGAACCGCTGACCTCACCCTTACCAAGGGTGTGCTCTACCAACTGAGCTACAAGAGCGAAACACTTTGTGCAACAACAGCAAACTTGGAGCGGGTAGCGGGAATCGAACCCGCATCATCAGCTTGGAAGGCTGAGGTTCTACCACTAAACTATACCCGCGGAGCTTGCGGCTCTCGCTAAAACTGGTGGAGGGAGAAGGATTCGAACCTTCGAAGCTCTCGCAACGGATTTACAGTCCGTCCCCTTTGGCCGCTCGGGAATCCCTCCAGATGTGGCCGGCATTCTATTTGTCTGCCGCCCCAGTGTCAAGCGTTTTTTCAAATTTTTTCAATCAAATCTGAAACTTAGCTGCTTTGACACTGCCTCCAGATCTACCACCTAAGTGATGTTCCCTGTGAAGCGGGCGCCATTCTATCAAGCTATTCGGCAGTTGCAATACCCTCGCACAAAATAATTTTGTGTTTTAAGTCTTTGAAATCCTTGGAAAGAGTCGAGAGCACAGCCGGGTCCAGCAAACGCTCGCTTTCTGGGGCAACCTTGAGCCAGAGCCCGTCGGCACCCGGCAGCTGACCAACCACTGGCAGGGCAGCGATATCCAGGCTCACCAGCCGCTGACGCAAGGCCTCGAGCTGCTCGGGCGCAGCCATGCCCCCAACCACCAGGCATTCGTCACGGCGCCGGGCGGGCGCCGCAACTCCGGTTTCACGCAACAGGCGGATTTCCTGCTGGGAACCTTTGTACAAAGCCAACGGGGCGACTTCCTTGACCTTCAGGGGAGCTTCCTGCTGATGCCACACGTAATAAAAGACGTTGAGCACAACCAACAGCAGAAACAACCAGCGCATAGTCAGTCACCTCAGTTCAATGGACAGGCCATGGCCAAACCGACGAATACCAGGTCCGGCACGATCCGAGCTTTCGGCGCCGCCTCCTGCACCAAGGGCGCATCCCCACCGGTCAGAAAGACAGTGAAGTCCTCACCCCACATCGCCCTGGCCTGCTCGATCTGGGTACGGGCGAAGCCCTGGAGCATCAGCACACAACCACGCTCGACCGCCTCGACGGTCGAGCGCCCCGGTGCCAGGCTGTTCAGGGCGCGCTCGGCCGACGCATCGTCATAGCGAATACGCCGGGTATGGGTACGCAACTGGCTACGCATCAGCGGCATGCCCGGGCAGATGTAGCCACCAAGGTGCTCACCATTGGCCGCGACGAAATCGGCCTTGGCCGCAGTGCCAAAATCGATGACCAGGCAAGCACGCCCGGCCAGGTGATAGGCGCCCAGCGCGCCCAGCCAGCGGTCCATGCCCAGACGCTGATAATCGTCATAGCCATTGCGCACGCCGGCCATTTCCTGCACAGGCTGAGCCACGTTTACCTCGACTCCGAACGAGGCCTGGATCAGTGCGCACAGCGATGAAGTTTCCTCTTCACTGCGCACACTGACCATGCGACAACCAGTCAGACTCAGACTGGAGAGCCCTGCGACAGCTGCGACCAATGCCTGATCGGAGTCCACGATGCCACCACCGCTGATGGTGGCGTCGGCTGCATGGATGACGCGCCACTTGATAAAGCTGTTTCCACAATCGAGCTCAAGAATCATCACGCAACCTCAGGCTCAGCTCACCGCCGCTGAAGCTCTTCTCCACACCATCGACCTCCAGACGCAAGCCGCCCTGCCCATCCACCCCCAGCGCGACGCCTTCGATACGCGAAGTGCCCGCGACAAGCGAAACTTTACGCCCCTGCCACAGGTGCGCCTGCTCCCATTCCTCCTGGAACGCAGCGAAACCATAGCGGCGATGGCGACCAAGTTCGTGTTGCAACTGCTGGCTGAGCACCGCCACCAGGTGGTTTCGATCCACCAGCTGCCCAGCTTCACCACGCATCGAGGCCCATTGCTGATCGATCTGTTCGTTGCCCTGCATGTTTACATTGATACCAATACCCAGCACCACATGGCAGACGTCCGCAGGATCCCCGACCAGCTCTAGGAGTATTCCGGTGATCTTGCGCCCGCCGGCAAGGACATCATTGGGCCACTTGAGCCCCACATCCTTTAGCCCGAACGCCTGCAGTGTACGCATCACCGCCAGGCCGACCACCAGGCTCAAGCCCTCGAGCTGACGCATGCCGCCATCGATGCGCAAGACCAGGCTGTAGTAGAGGTTTTCAGCAAAAGGACTGACCCACGGGCGCCCACGACGACCGCGACCTGCACTCTGGCGCTCGGCCAGCACCAGAAACGGCGCCGCCTGCCCTTGCGCTATCCGCCTCAGCCCTTCGGCATTGGTGGAGTCGATGGTTTCGTGAATGAACACCGGCCATGGCTCGCCATGTGAGAACTTGGCGATCGCCTGCGCTTCGAGCAGGTTCAACGGCGCCGCAAGCTGATAGCCGCGGCCACGGACCTTGTGAATGGTCAGGTTCAGTTCGCTCTCCAGGTGCTGCAGCTGCTTCCAAACGGCGCTGCGACTCACCCCAAGGGCGGCCCCCAGGGCTTCTCCGGAATGGAACCGGCCATCCTTGAGGAGGTTCAACAACTTCAGCATGCCAATCTCGACTCGGAATAAGGCTGGCATGATAGCCACGCCCCGAGGGCTTGCATAGGAAAAGGGCTAGCGATGGCGCTGCAGACGACGCGCTCCTACAAGGGAGGGGTGACTTACCAAAAGCACAAAGACAAAACCCCTACCTGCTCGCGCAGATAGGGGTTTTGCGAAATGAATCTTGACGATGACCTACTCTCACATGGGGAAACCCCACACTACCATCGGCGATGCATCGTTTCACTGCTGAGTTCGGGATGGGATCAGGTGGTTCCAATGCTCTATGGTCGTCAAGAAATTCGGTTGCCAGTACGTCCTTGCAGACATGCCAGCCAATTCGGATATGCGATATTTGTGGTCTTACGAATCTTCGGTTGCTTCGTCTTCACCACCACAATTCGGCTTACGCGCAAATTGCTTGGGTGTTATATGGTCAAGCCTCACGGGCAATTAGTATTGGTTAGCTCAACGCCTCACAGCGCTTACACACCCAACCTATCAACGTCGTAGTCTTCGACGGCCCTTCAGGGAGCTCAAGGCTCCAGTGAGATCTCATCTTGAGGCAAGTTTCCCGCTTAGATGCTTTCAGCGGTTATCTCTTCCGAACATAGCTACCCGGCAATGCCACTGGCGTGACAACCGGAACACCAGAGGTTCGTCCACTCCGGTCCTCTCGTACTAGGAGCAGCCCCTCTCAAATCTCAAACGTCCACGGCAGATAGGGACCGAACTGTCTCACGACGTTCTAAACCCAGCTCGCGTACCACTTTAAATGGCGAACAGCCATACCCTTGGGACCGGCTTCAGCCCCAGGATGTGATGAGCCGACATCGAGGTGCCAAACACCGCCGTCGATATGAACTCTTGGGCGGTATCAGCCTGTTATCCCCGGAGTACCTTTTATCCGTTGAGCGATGGCCCTTCCATACAGAACCACCGGATCACTAAGACCTACTTTCGTACCTGCTCGACGTGTGTGTCTCGCAGTCAAGCGCGCTTTTGCCTTTATACTCTACGACCGATTTCCGACCGGTCTGAGCGCACCTTCGTACTCCTCCGTTACTCTTTGGGAGGAGACCGCCCCAGTCAAACTACCCACCATACACTGTCCTCGATCCGGATAACGGACCTGAGTTAGAACCTCAAGGTTGCCAGGGTGGTATTTCAAGGATGGCTCCATGAGAACTGGCGTCCCCACTTCAAAGCCTCCCACCTATCCTACACAAGCAAGCTCAAAGTCCAGTGCAAAGCTATAGTAAAGGTTCACGGGGTCTTTCCGTCTAGCCGCGGATACACTGCATCTTCACAGCGATTTCAATTTCACTGAGTCTCGGGTGGAGACAGCGCCGCCATCGTTACGCCATTCGTGCAGGTCGGAACTTACCCGACAAGGAATTTCGCTACCTTAGGACCGTTATAGTTACGGCCGCCGTTTACCGGGGCTTCGATCAAGAGCTTCGCTTGCGCTAACCCCATCAATTAACCTTCCGGCACCGGGCAGGCGTCACACCCTATACGTCCACTTTCGTGTTTGCAGAGTGCTGTGTTTTTAATAAACAGTCGCAGCGGCCTGGTATCTTCGACCGGCGTGGGCTTACGCAGCAAGTGCTTCACCCTCACCGGCGCACCTTCTCCCGAAGTTACGGTGCCATTTTGCCTAGTTCCTTCACCCGAGTTCTCTCAAGCGCCTTGGTATTCTCTACCTAACCACCTGTGTCGGTTTGGGGTACGGTTCCCAGTTATCTGAAGCTTAGGAGCTTTTCTTGGAAGCATGGCATCAACCACTTCGCGCTCTAAAGAGCACTCGTCATCAGCTCTCGGCCTTAAGATCCCGGATTTGCCTAAGATCTCAGCCTACCACCTTAAACTTGGACAACCAACGCCAAGCTGGCCTAGCCTTCTCCGTCCCTCCATCGCAATAACTGGAAGTACAGGAATATTAACCTGTTTTCCATCGACTACGCTTTTCAGCCTCGCCTTAGGGACCGACTAACCCTGCGTCGATTAACGTTGCGCAGGAAACCTTGGTCTTTCGGCGTGCGAGTTTTTCACTCGCATTGTCGTTACTCATGTCAGCATTCGCACTTCTGATACCTCCAGCAAGCTTCTCAACTCACCTTCACAGGCTTACAGAACGCTCCTCTACCGCATCACCAAAGGTGATACCCGTAGCTTCGGTGCATGGTTTGAGCCCCGTTACATCTTCCGCGCAGGCCGACTCGACTAGTGAGCTATTACGCTTTCTTTAAAGGGTGGCTGCTTCTAAGCCAACCTCCTAGCTGTCTAAGCCTTCCCACATCGTTTCCCACTTAACCATGACTTTGGGACCTTAGCTGACGGTCTGGGTTGTTTCCCTTTTCACGACGGACGTTAGCACCCGCCGTGTGTCTCCCATGCTCGGCACTTGTAGGTATTCGGAGTTTGCATCGGTTTGGTAAGTCGGGATGACCCCCTAGCCGAAACAGTGCTCTACCCCCTACAGTGATACATGAGGCGCTACCTAAATAGCTTTCGAGGAGAACCAGCTATCTCCGAGCTTGATTAGCCTTTCACTCCGATCCACAGGTCATCCGCTAACTTTTCAACGGTAGTCGGTTCGGTCCTCCAGTCAGTGTTACCTAACCTTCAACCTGCCCATGGATAGATCGCCCGGTTTCGGGTCTATACCCAGCGACTAAAGCGCCCTATTAAGACTCGCTTTCGCTACGCCTCCCCTATTCGGTTAAGCTCGCCACTGAATATAAGTCGCTGACCCATTATACAAAAGGTACGCAGTCACCTAACAAAGTAGGCTCCCACTGCTTGTACGCATACGGTTTCAGGTTCTATTTCACTCCCCTCTCCGGGGTTCTTTTCGCCTTTCCCTCACGGTACTGGTTCACTATCGGTCAGTCAGTAGTATTTAGCCTTGGAGGATGGTCCCCCCATGTTCAGACAAAGTTTCTCGTGCTCCGTCCTACTCGATTTCACTGGCAAGAGATTTTCGTGTACGGGGCTATCACCCACTATGGCCGCACTTTCCAGAGCGTTCCACTAATCTCAAACCAGCTTAAGGGCTGGTCCCCGTTCGCTCGCCACTACTAAGGGAATCTCGGTTGATTTCTTTTCCTCAGGGTACTTAGATGTTTCAGTTCCCCTGGTTCGCCTCTTGCACCTATGTATTCAGTACAAGATACTCAGCTTATGCTGAGTGGGTTCCCCCATTCAGAGATCTCTGGATCACAGTCTGTTTGCCGACTCCCCAAAGCTTATCGCAGGCTACCACGTCTTTCATCGCCTCTGACTGCCAAGGCATCCACCGTATGCGCTTCTTCACTTGACCATATAACCCCAAGCAATCTGGTTATACTGTGAAGACGACATTCGCCGAAAATTCGTACGTCGCGCTTTCGCGCAGAACTCACAAATTTTACCTTAGCCTGATCCACCAGCAGTGAAACTGGTGTTCAGTCTATTTCTATCACATATCCGAATTTTTAAAGAACGATCTGACAAAAGTCAGAAATCAACATTCATCACCGAATGTTCATTTCTAAGTTCTGAGCAGTGCTGCGAAACCTGAAAGAGTGGTGGAGCCAAGCGGGATCGAACCGCTGACCTCCTGCGTGCAAGGCAGGCGCTCTCCCAGCTGAGCTATGGCCCCATTGACCAGCCGCACCAAGTAATTGGTAGGTCTGGGCAGATTTGAACTGCCGACCTCACCCTTATCAGGGGTGCGCTCTAACCAACTGAGCTACAGACCTATAACAGGGTCGCGTTACAGCATCGTCTTTACACAATGAATCAAGCAATTCGTGTGGGAGCTCATCAGCAGGCTGATGTCTTCGATTAAGGAGGTGATCCAGCCGCAGGTTCCCCTACGGCTACCTTGTTACGACTTCACCCCAGTCATGAATCACACCGTGGTAACCGTCCTCCCGAAGGTTAGACTAGCTACTTCTGGTGCAACCCACTCCCATGGTGTGACGGGCGGTGTGTACAAGGCCCGGGAACGTATTCACCGCAACATTCTGATTTGCGATTACTAGCGATTCCGACTTCACGCAGTCGAGTTGCAGACTGCGATCCGGACTACGATCGGTTTTGTGAGATTAGCTCCACCTCGCGGCTTGGCAACCCTCTGTACCGACCATTGTAGCACGTGTGTAGCCCAGGCCGTAAGGGCCATGATGACTTGACGTCATCCCCACCTTCCTCCGGTTTGTCACCGGCAGTCTCCTTAGAGTGCCCACCATAACGTGCTGGTAACTAAGGACAAGGGTTGCGCTCGTTACGGGACTTAACCCAACATCTCACGACACGAGCTGACGACAGCCATGCAGCACCTGTGTCAGAGTTCCCGAAGGCACCAATCCATCTCTGGAAAGTTCTCTGCATGTCAAGGCCTGGTAAGGTTCTTCGCGTTGCTTCGAATTAAACCACATGCTCCACCGCTTGTGCGGGCCCCCGTCAATTCATTTGAGTTTTAACCTTGCGGCCGTACTCCCCAGGCGGTCAACTTAATGCGTTAGCTGCGCCACTAAAATCTCAAGGATTCCAACGGCTAGTTGACATCGTTTACGGCGTGGACTACCAGGGTATCTAATCCTGTTTGCTCCCCACGCTTTCGCACCTCAGTGTCAGTATCAGTCCAGGTGGTCGCCTTCGCCACTGGTGTTCCTTCCTATATCTACGCATTTCACCGCTACACAGGAAATTCCACCACCCTCTACCATACTCTAGCTCGCCAGTTTTGGATGCAGTTCCCAGGTTGAGCCCGGGGCTTTCACATCCAACTTAACGAACCACCTACGCGCGCTTTACGCCCAGTAATTCCGATTAACGCTTGCACCCTCTGTATTACCGCGGCTGCTGGCACAGAGTTAGCCGGTGCTTATTCTGTCGGTAACGTCAAAATTGCACGGTATTAACGTACAACCCTTCCTCCCAACTTAAAGTGCTTTACAATCCGAAGACCTTCTTCACACACGCGGCATGGCTGGATCAGGCTTTCGCCCATTGTCCAATATTCCCCACTGCTGCCTCCCGTAGGAGTCTGGACCGTGTCTCAGTTCCAGTGTGACTGATCATCCTCTCAGACCAGTTACGGATCGTCGCCTAGGTGAGCCATTACCTCACCTACTAGCTAATCCGACCTAGGCTCATCTGATAGCGCAAGGCCCGAAGGTCCCCTGCTTTCTCCCGTAGGACGTATGCGGTATTAGCGTTCCTTTCGAAACGTTGTCCCCCACTACCAGGCAGATTCCTAGGCATTACTCACCCGTCCGCCGCTGAATCAAGGAGCAAGCTCCCGTCATCCGCTCGACTTGCATGTGTTAGGCCTGCCGCCAGCGTTCAATCTGAGCCATGATCAAACTCTTCAGTTCAATACTGCTTGGGTTTTTAAGAAACCCTAAACTTGGCTCAGCAATCTCAAATGACTATGTGATTTCTCGCATGGCCACTTGTGATGCTGATAATCTTGGCGACTATCAGTCCGCACTCACAAGCACCCACACGAATTGCTTGATTCAATTTGTTAAAGAGCGTTTGGTTAAGAGCTTTTCGTCTCAACCGAGGCGCGCATTCTACGCTTTCCTCATTCACTGTCAAGCGTTTATTTTGAAGTATTTTGCGAGAAACCCGTTCAACTTCAAACACTTGACTCGCTGCGATCGCTCGTAGCGGGAGGCGAATCATACAGCGTTACAACCTGCTGTCAACTGCCTTTTTCACCGCTGCCGATCTGACGACCGAAGCACCTCCGCACCCCTCTTGATCGATCAACTCATTGATATTCAAGGAATTTTTCGTTCCGATGTCGCTGGAAGTGGGGCGCATTATAAGGGGATCTGAAAGCCCGTCAACCGTTAATTTCATAAAAATCAAAAAGATCGCGCCAGGTGCTTGCCGACGCCCTGCCACCTATATAAGCAGCGCTAAAACAAAAGCGGGGAGGCCTACCGGCCTCCCCGCTTCTATATAGCTACACCTGCAGGCAATCACTCAGCCTTGAGGGTAACCCGAGCAAACGCCTTCTTGCCTGCCTGGCACACGTGGGTCGCGCCGAGCACAAACATGAAGTCACGGTCGATCACCTCACCATCCACCTTGACCGCGCCGGCGCCGAGCAGATCCCGCGCCTGCGCCGAGTTCTTCACCAGGCCAGCCCGGTTCAGCACGGCGGCGATCGGCAGATTTTCAGCAGCGGCCACTTCGATCTCCGGCAGGTCTTCTGGCAGCTCGCCTTCCTTCATGCGGTTACCCGCAGCACGGTGCGCATTGGCCGCGGCCTCTTCACCATGGAAACGCGCCACGATTTCCTCGGCCAGCTTGATCTTGATGTCCCGCGGGTTGGCACCGTTCTCGACATCCGCCCGGAACTGATCGATCTCTTCCATCGAACGGAAGCTCAGCAGCTCGAAGTAACGCCACATCAAGGTATCGGGAATCGACACAAGCTTGCTGTACATCACCCCAGGGGCTTCCTGGATGCCGACATAATTGCCCAGCGACTTGGACATCTTCTTCACGCCATCCAGCCCTTCAAGCAGCGGCATGGTGACGATGTTCTGCGCCTCCTGGCCATAGGCGCGCTGCAGCTCGCGCCCCATCAGCAGGTTGAACTTCTGGTCGGTGCCACCCAGCTCGACATCGGCTTTCAAGGCGACGGAGTCGTAACCCTGCACCAGCGGATAGAGAAACTCATGGATCGCGATTGGCTGGTTGGTGGTGTAGCGCTTGTCGAAGTCATCGCGTTCGAGCATGCGCGCCACGGTGTACTGCGAGGCCAGGCGAATAAAGTCGGCAGGCGTGAGCGTGTCCATCCAGGTGGAGTTGAACGCCACCTCGGTCTTCGCCGGATCGAGAATCTTGAAGACCTGCTGCTTGTAGGTCTCGGCGTTGTCGAGCACCTGCTCGCGGGTCAGTGGCGGGCGAGTAGCGCTCTTGCCGCTGGGGTCGCCGATCATGCCGGTGAAGTCGCCGATCAGGAAGATGACCTGGTGGCCCAACTCCTGGAACTGACGCAGCTTGTTGATCAGCACCGTGTGCCCCAGGTGCAGGTCGGGCGCGGTTGGGTCGAAGCCCGCCTTGATGCGCAGCGGCTGGCCGCGCTTGAGCTTCTCCACCAGTTCCGACTCGACCAATACCTCTTCCGCACCGCGCTTGATAAGCGCCAGCTGCTCTTCAACCGACTTCATAGACAGACCCGCAACGCTAGGATTCAAGGGGAGCCAACCATACAAGATCGGCCATCAAATACAAGTTTCGCAACGGATTGTGACCCGAACGGCGCACCGCAACGTCTACGCGCCCTTGCGTGAGAATGGATTTGGTTATATTTTATACAGTTATTTCATCTTCATCATGTCATTCATCTTTTCCATTTCACTTTTTTCAAAGTCACCTTATCTATGACCAACGAAACGCCTAAAGCGCCCCCGCTTTATCCGAAAAGCCATCTGTTGGCCGCCAGCGGCATCGCCGCCCTTCTCAGTCTGGCTTTGCTGGTGTTCCCGTCCAGCGAAGTGGAAGCCAAGAAAACCACCCTCAGCCTGGAGCTGGAAAGCCCGGTCGAACAGCTCAAGGACGAGTCCCACGGCGCCCCACTGGTACAAGCCGAGCAGAACAGCGACTCGCCCTTCGCCCAGATCGAAGGTGCAGAAGCCGAGACCGCCAAGGCGGAACCCGCGCCAGCCCCTGCGGCAAAACCGGAGGACAAGGCCCCGGGTCACCGCGAAGTGGTCGTCAGCCGCGGCGATACGCTCTCGACCTTGTTCAACAAGGTCGGCCTGCCTGCCAACGTCGTTCACGACGTACTGGCCAGCAACAAGCAGGCCAAGCAGTTCAGCCAGCTCAAGCATGGCCAGGTGCTGCAATTCGAGCTGGACAAGGACGGCCAGCTGGCAAGCCTGCACAGCAAGGTCAGCAACCTCGAGACCATCCGCCTGAACCGCACCGACAAGGGCTTCGCCTTCGAGCGCGAGGTCAGTAAGCCGGTGGTGCGCACCGCCTACGCCCACGGCGTGATCAAGAGCTCGCTGTCCGCCTCTGCCCAGCGCGCCGGCCTGTCCCACAGCATGACCATGGACATGGCGCGCATCCTCGGCTACGACATCGATTTCGCCCAGGACATCCGCCCGGGCGACGAATTCGACGTGGTCTACGAGCAGAAGATGATGGACGGCAAGGTGGTCGGCACCGGCAACATCCTCTCCGCCCGTTTCACCAACCGCGGCAAGACCTACACCGCCGTGCGCTACACCAACAAGCAGGGCAACACCAACTACTACACCGCCGACGGCAACAGCCTGCGCAAGGCGTTCATCCGCACCCCAGTGGATTTCGCCCGCATCAGCTCGCGGTTCTCCGCCGGTCGCAAGCACCCGATCCTCAACAAGATCCGTGCGCACAAGGGCGTGGACTACGCCGCGCCACGCGGCACGCCAATCAAGGCTGCAGGCGACGGTCGCATCGAGCTCGCCGGCCGCCGTGGCGGCTACGGCAATACCGTGATCATTGCCCACGGCAACTCGTACAAGACGCTCTATGGCCACATGCAGGGCTTCGCCAAGGGCATCAAGACCGGCTCCAGCGTCAAGCAGGGGCAGATCATCGGGTACATCGGCACTACCGGCCTGTCGACCGGCCCGCACCTGCACTACGAGTTCCAGGTCAATGGCGTGCATGTCGACCCACTGAGCCAGAAGGTGCCGATGGCCGATCCGATTGCCAAGGCCGAGCGCCAGCGCTTCAACCAGCAGAGCCAGCCCCTGATTGCCCGCATGGATCAGGAAAAGGCCACCCTGCTCGCAGCCAACAAGCGCTGAGCCCATGGCGCTCTACCTGGGGGTGATGTCCGGCACCAGCCTCGATGGCCTGGACATCGCTCTGATCCAGCAAGACGAGCAGCTACGGCTGCTCGCAACCCACTACATCCCCATGCCCGTCGACCTGCGCCAGGACCTGCTCGGCCTCTGCGCCAGCGGCCCCGACGAGATCGCGCGTGCCGCACTGGCAGAGAACCGCTGGGCCACGCTGGCCGCCCAGGGCATCAACCACTTGCTGGACGCCCAAGGCCTGGAACCCGAGGCCATTCGCGCCATCGGCAGCCACGGCCAGACCGTCCGCCATGAGCCGGCTCGCGGCTTCACCGTGCAGATTGGCAACCCGGCCCTGCTGGCCGAACTCACCGGCATCTGCGTGGTGGGCGACTTCCGCCGCCGCGACGTGGCGGCAGGCGGCCAGGGTGCCCCCCTGGTACCGGCATTTCACGAAGCCTTGTTCGGCCATCTTGGCCACAGCCTGGCGATCCTCAACGTAGGCGGCTTCAGCAACCTCAGCCTGATCGAGCGGGACCAACCGGTACATGGCTTCGACTGCGGGCCGGGCAATGTGTTGCTGGATGCCTGGATCGAGCGCAAGCAAGGCCAGGCCTTTGATGCCAATGGCGCCTGGGCGGCCAGCGGCTGCGTGCAGCACGGCTTGTTGAAGGCGCTGCTGAGCGATCCGTTCTTCGCGGGCAGCGGCCCGAAGAGCACCGGGCGCGAGGTATTCAACCTGCCGTGGCTGGATGCCCACCTGGCCCGGCTACCCGCTTATCGCGACGAAGATGTCCAAGCCACGCTGCTGGAGCTGACGGCCAACACCATCATCGACTCGCTACGCCAGGCTCAGTCAGGGACTGAAGCCCTGCTGGTCTGCGGTGGTGGCGCCCGCAACGGCGTCCTGATGGCTCGCCTGGCCGCCCTGCTGCCTGGGGCCAAGGTTGCCAGCACAGCCGCGCATGGCGTGGACCCCGACTGGGTGGAGGCCATGGCCTTCGCCTGGCTGGCTCATTGCTGCCTCGAAGGCATTCCCGCCAATCGGCCCAGTGTGACCGCCGCCAAAGGCCTGCGTATCCTCGGCGCGATCTACCCCGCCTGAATGCAAAACGCCGCGCATATGCGCGGCGTTTTTATGCCCGACCTGATCAGATCGAGAACGACGAACCGCAACCGCAGGTGGTGGTGGCGTTCGGATTCTTGATCACGAAGCGCGAGCCTTCCAGGCCCTCCTGGTAATCCACCTCGGCGCCGGCCAGGTACTGGTAGCTCATCGGGTCGACGACCAGCGCGACGCCTTCGCGCTCGACGATAGTGTCGTCATCGGCCACGTCCTCATCGAAGGTGAAGCCGTACTGGAAGCCCGAGCAACCGCCGCCGGTCACGAACACACGCAGCTTCAGCCGCTCGTTGCCCTCTTCGCTGACCAAGGTCTTCACCTTGTGCGCAGCCCCGGGGGTGAACTCCAAAGCCGTGGGGGTGAAGGATTCGACGCTCATGTTGATTCTCCCGGCGCAGTGCCGCCATAAAACTCGATGGGGCGTATTATCCGCTTGTCCGAGAAAATCGGTCAACAATTGTGCGGCTTTAGTCGGCCCCACGAAAAAGGCCCGCACGCGGCGGGCCTTGGCGACGTACGCTGGCTTACGGCAGCAGGCCCGCGTGGGACAGGCCCATGCGTTCATCCAGGCCGAACAGGATGTTGAGGTTCTGCACCGCTTGGCCCGACGCGCCCTTGACCAGGTTGTCGATCACCGACAGCACCACCACCAGGTCACCGCCCTGCGGCCGATGCACGGCAATACGGCAAACGTTGGCACCGCGCACGCTGCGAGTTTCCGGGTGGCTGCCGGCGGGCATCACGTCGACGAACGGTTCATTGGCATAACGCTTCTCGAACAGCGCCTGCAGGTCGACGGACGTGTCGGCGACCGTTGCGTACAAGGTGGCATGGATGCCGCGGATCATCGGCGTCAGGTGCGGCACGAAGGTCAGGCCGATATCCTTGCCGGCTGCCTGGCGCAGGCCCTGGCTGATCTCCGGCAGGTGACGGTGGCCCTTGACCGCGTAGGCCTTCATGCTCTCCCCAGCCTCGCAGAACAGCGAGCCCACAGCGGCACCACGCCCGGCGCCGCTGACGCCCGACTTGCAGTCGGCGATCAGGCGCGATGGATCGGCCAGGCCGGCTTCCAGCAATGGCAGGAAGCCGAGTTGGGTGGCGGTCGGATAGCAACCCGGCACCGCGATCAGCCGTGCCTGGCGGATCTTCTCGCGGTTCACCTCAGGCAAACCGTAGACCGCGTCCTTGAGCAGCTCTGGCGCGCCGTGAGGCTGGCCGTACCACTTGCCCCACTCGACAGCGTCCTGCAGGCGGAAATCGGCGGACAGGTCGATGACCTTGGTCCCGGCGGCCAGCAGCTCGCCGGCCAAGGCGTGGGCGACACCGTGGGGCGTGGCGAAGAACACCACATCGCAGGCCGCCAGGGTCTTGCTGTCCGGAACGCTGAACGCCAGGCCGTCGTAGTGGCCGCGCAGGTTCGGATACATGTCGGCAACCGCCACGCCCGCCTCGGAGCGCGAAGTGATGACCGCCACTTCGGCCTGTGGATGCTGCGCCAGCAGACGCAGCAGTTCGACACCGGTGTAACCCGTGCCGCCGACGATACCGACCTTGATCATGACGCTTGCCCCTTATCAACGAGACCACTGGAAAGCGCACGATAATAGGGGGCCAAGGCGCCTGTAACAACTCTTGGGATGACCCTTCGGCCCCTTGGCCTCTACTATCTGACGACCGTGAAAACCTGAAGGAACTCCCCATGCTCTATCTATGGATCAAGGCGCTGCATATCGTCAGCGTGGTCTGCTGGTTCGCCGGCCTGTTCTACCTGCCACGGCTGTTCGTCTATCACGCCCAGAGCCAGGACAGCATCAGCCTCGAGCGCTTCGTCACCATGGAGCGCAAGCTGTACCGGGGCATCATGAACCCGGCGATGATCGCCACCTATGTGTTCGGCGGCTGGATGCTATACCTGAACCCCGGCTGGCTGAGCCAGGGCTGGCTGCACGCCAAGCTCACCCTGGTCGCACTGCTCACCGTCTACCATCACATGTGCGGCGCCCAGCGCAAACGCTTCGCTGCTGGCACCAATACCCGCAGCCACGTGTACTACCGCTGGTTCAACGAAGCACCGGTGCTGATGCTGCTGGGCGTCGTAATTCTCGTGGTGGTCAAACCGTTCTGACGATATCCACCCGCCTACAGGAGTTTCGCCATGTCCCTGCCCGCCTCGCTCGCAAAACACCTGCGTCTGCCTTTGGTCGCGGCGCCGATGTTCCTGATCTCCAACCCCCGGCTTGTGCTGGCCTGTTGCGCCAATGGCGTGGTGGGCAGCTTCCCGGCCCTGAACCAGCGTGACAGTGCAGGGTTCAAGGCCTGGCTGGAGGAGATCGAAGCAGGGCTGGCCGAACTGCAGGCACCCGCTCCTTATGCGGTCAACCTCATCGTGCATCCGAGCAACCCGCGCCTGCAGGCCGACCTCGCACTGTGCGTCGAGCATCGGGTGCCCATCGTCATCACCAGCCTTGGCGCAGTGAAGGAGGTGGTCGACGCGGTGCACGGCTATGGCGGCCTGGTGTTCCATGACGTGACCACCCGCCGCCACGCCGAAAAGGCCGCAGAGGCAGGTGTCGACGGTCTGATCGCCGTGGCGGCCGGCGCCGGGGGCCATGCCGGCACCTGGAGCCCGTTCGCCCTGGTTGCGGAGATCCGCCAGTTCTTCGACAAGACCCTACTGTTGGCGGGCTGCCTCAACCATGGTCACGAACTGCTGGCCGCACAGTTGCTGGGGGCGGACCTGGGCTACATGGGCACACGCTTCATCGCCACCCGCGAGAGCCAGGCCCAGGACGCCTACAAACAGATGATCCTGGGCGCAGGTGCGGCCGATATCGTGCATACCCCGGCGGTGTCCGGCATCCCCGCCAGCTTCCTGCGCCAGAGCCTCGAGCAGGCCGGGTACGACCTGGCCGCGCTCAAGAGCAGCCACGAGGCCGGCAAGCTCAAGCCGCTGGACGAGGAAGCCAAGGCCTGGAAGACCGTATGGTCGGCCGGCCAGGGTGTCGGCGAGATCCATGACCTGCCCACTGCCGGTGACCTGATCGGGCGCTTGCAGGACGAATACCGAGCGGCCCTCGAACGCAGCCAGCAGCTGCGCAGCAACGCCTTGTAGCAAAATGGCCACGCTGTACACTAGGCGCCCCTTTCGCCCCAGGAGCCTTGCATGACCCGTTACGCCATGATCACTGGTGCTTCCAGCGGCCTGGGCCTGGCCCTGGCGGAGGCTCTGGCGCGGCGCGGGCGCAACCTGATCCTGGTGGCGCGCCAGCGCGAAACGCTGGAGCCGGTGGCCATCGAACTCACTCAACGCTTTGGCGTGGAAGTGCTGTTCCGTGCCTGCGACCTCAGCCAACCCTTGCGCCTGTCGGGCTTCGTGCTCGAGCTGGAGGAAGGCGAGCGGCGTATCGATCTTCTGGTCAACTGCGCGGGGCAGCGCACCTACGGGCCATTCCTGGCGCATGAATGGGCAGATGAGCAGGACCTGCTCGAGGTCAACATCCTCGCGCTCAGTCGCCTGTGCCATGCCATCGGCAACCTGATGGCGATCCAGGGTGGCGGGCAGATCCTTAATGTCGCGGGACTTGCCGGCGTCGCCCCCGGGCCGTGGATGGCCGCCTACGCGGCCAGCAAGGCCTATGTGCTGAGTTTTTCCGAGGCATTGCGCGAAGAACTGAAGCGCACCGGGATCAAGGTGTCGGTGCTGTGCCCCGGACCGGTGCGCTCAGCCAGACGTCGCATTCCCCGGCTGGAAGGCAACACCCGCTGCCTGAGCCCCGAGGAAATCGCCCTGTATGCGGTGCGCGCCCTGGACAAGAACCGCGCCCTGATCCTGCCCGGCAGGCGCAACCGCTGGCTGGCCTTCGCCCCACGCTTGCTACCGCGCTGGCTGGCGCGCAAGCTGGCCGGCGTTATCCACCGGCGCTACTGCCCGGTCGGCATGGAATAGCCACTGGGCGAGCAGCGTCGGGCTCAGTACACTCAGCCCCGACACTCACCATGGAGCACGTGCTGTGGACGATCTATTCCTCAAAATCATCAACCGGGAAATCCCGGCGGATATCATCTACGAAGATGACCAGATCCTGGCCTTCAAGGACATTGCCCCAGCGGCACCTGTGCATTTTCTGGTCATTCCAAAAAAACACATCCGCACCCTCAACGACCTGACCGAAGAGGACAAGGCCCTGGCCGGCCATATCCTGTTCACCGCCCAGCGCCTGGCCGTCGAGCAGGGCTGCGAGGAAGGCTTCCGCGTGGTCATGAACTGCAACCCGAAAGGCGGCCAGACCGTCTACCACATCCACATGCACGTGCTTGGCCAGCGCCAGATGCACTGGCCGCCGGGCTGATCCAAGGCAAGCCCGCCCAAGGGTATTGAGGTAGACTGTCGGGCATCACTTCAGCGGAGGTGCCCGATGGCTACCGAACGTCACTACTCGCCGCTCGACCGCTTGTTGCTGCAGGCCGATACCGCCATGCGCACCTTGCTGCCCTTCAGCGGCCAACCCGCCCGCCCCTCGCCGGCGATCGTCCAGCCGGACGCCGAGCTCGATGAGCAGCAATCCCGCCATATCGCCGGCCTGATGCGCATCAACCACACCGGCGAAGTCTGTGCCCAGGCGCTGTACCAGGGCCAGGCCCTGACCGCCAAGCTGCCCCAGGTGCGCAAGGCGATGGAGCATGCGGCGGAAGAAGAAATCGACCACCTGGCCTGGTGCGAGCAGCGTATTCGCCAGCTCAACAGCCACCCCAGCGTGCTCAACCCAGTGTTCTACGGCCTGTCGTTCGGCATCGGCGCCCTCGCCGGGCTGGTCAGCGACAAGGTCAGCCTGGGCTTCGTCGCAGCTACCGAGCATCAGGTGTGCAAGCACCTGGACGAACACCTGGAGCAGATCCCCGAGAACGACGGCAAGTCCCGCGCCATCCTCGAACAGATGCGCGTCGACGAGGAACACCATGCCGAGTCCGCGCTGGAAGCCGGCGGCTACCGCTTCCCGGCGCCCGTGCGCTTTGGCATGAGCCTGCTGGCCAAGGTCATGACCAAGAGCACCTACCGTATCTGAGGTTTCCCCGCATGGACCGCTTCGACGCCAGGGACCTGGCTCGCGCCGTGACTGCCGGCATCCTGCAGCCCGGCCAAGACCAGGCCCTGCTGGCGTTCCTGCGCCAGCAACCGCCCAGCCGTGCCAGCTTCCAGCTGGCCCACGTCGCCTTCTACCTGGGCGCGCTGCTGATCATGGGCGCCATGGGCTGGATGCTCACCGAGGCCTGGATGCGCATCGGCGACAGCGCGCTGCTGGCTTTCGCCTTGCTGTATATCGTCGGTATCACCCTGTTCGCCCTCTCCCTGCAGCGTCGCGCCCAACCCATTGCCGCCGGTGTGCTGGCCGCCGTGGCCGTGAGTATCGTGCCGCTGGCGGTGTTCGCCATCGAGCGGTTGGTCGGCTGGTGGCCGCTGAACGACATCAGAGGTGGCTACGACTGGTACTTCACCCATGTACAGGGTGGCTGGGTGGTGATGGAGCTGGCGACGGTACTCGCCGGCCTGCTGATGCTGCGCCTGATCCCCTTCCCGTTCATCGTCATGCCGATTGCCGTGGCGCTGTGGTTCATGTCCATGGACCTCAGCGAATGGTTCCACGGTGAGGTATTTACCTGGGAACAACGGCGCACGGTATCGCTGTGGTTCGGCCTTGGCCTGCTGCTGGTGTTCCTCGTGGTCGACGGGCGCACCAAGCGCGACTATGCCTTCTGGGGTTATCTCGCCGGGCTGGTGGCGTTCTGGGGCGGGTTGACGCTGATGGACAGCAGCAGTGAATGGGGCAAATTTCTCTATTGCCTGATCAACCTGGGACTGATGGGCCTGGCGGTATTGCTGCGCCGGCCAGTATTCATGGTCTTCGGCGCAATGGGCGTGGCGGTCTACCTTGGGCATCTTTCCCACGAGGTGTTCGCCGATTCGCTGTTGTTCCCGGTGGTGCTGAGCCTGATTGGCCTGGGTGTGATCGCCTTGGGCGTGCTCTATCAGAAACGCCGTGAGGCGATGAGCGAGCAGCTTCGAGCAAGATTGCCCGCTGGCCTGTTGCAGTGGCTGCCAGCGCTGCGGCGCTGATCGTGCGCTTGGCGATGACCCGATTGCTGCAGAGCCTGGCGCTGACCCCGGTCGCCTATCTGTTCGTCTGCCTGATGCTCGCCAGCGTCGGGCAAGATCCTTTCAGCCTAGAACTGCCAACGCTCACCGACCCCGAAAGCAACAGCACCGTCGAACTGTTGCTGGGTACATTACCCGGGCAATTGCTGTTCCTGCTGCTCGGTGGCTTTGTTATCAGCCGCCGGTTGCTGGTCGGCACGTTCGTACTGGCCGGCATAATCACGGCGTACCTGCAGTGCGTGCTGTTTGCCGAGCACTTCGGCACCACTTGGAGCAACATTGAAATCCTCATGTTGCTCGGCGTGAATACGCCGTGGCTGGTGCTCGCGCTGATCCCTGGGCTGGAGTTGTTGCTGGGCGCCGAACGCCTGCGCCAGCAAGGCGCCTGACGGTCAGGCGCCAGGGGCTTTCAACCGAGCTCGACGATTTCGTAACCGTGGGTGATCTCCACACCGGCACGTTCGAGCATGATCGACGCCGAGCAGTACTTCTCGGCCGACAGTTCCACTGCGCGCTTGACCTGCGCCTCTTTCAGCCCTCGCCCTTTGACCACGAAGTTCATGTGGATCTTGGTGAACACCTTGGGGTCTTCACCGGCACGCTCGGCTTCGAGGAAGGCTTCGCAGCTTTCCACGGCCTGGCGGGATTTCTTGAGGATGCTGACCACGTCGAAGCTGCTGCAGCCACCCAGGCCGAGCAGGAGCATTTCCATCGGGCGCACGCCCAGGTTGCGGCCTCCGGCTTCTGGTGGACCGTCCATGACCACCACATGGCCACTTCCCGATTCACCGAGGAACATTGCCTCACCGGCCCACTGGATGCGTGCCTTCATCTATCCGGACTCCCGATCTCGTAAAAGGGTGTCAGCTTAGACCTTGCGAGGCTGTCGGAAAAGCTCAAGCCACGTCGCTTTTGTGCCGATTCAGATTGAAGTGTCTGATAAGCTGGCGCCAAATGACTGGCGCGTGCTGCCAGGCAGCCTCTATAAAAAGCCAATGCGTCGCATCGAACAGGATTTCGTGATGGTCTCCTCAGCCCTGCCACCCAAAATCAAGAACATCGACAAGCTGCTGGCCCACTGCCAGCGCCGTCGCTACGCCGCCAAGAGCAACATCATCTGCGCCGGTGACCGGGCCGAGACCTTGTCGTTCATCATCAAGGGTTCGGTGACCATCCTGATCGAGGACGACGACGGCCACGAGATGATCATCGCCTACCTCAACAGCGGCGATTTCTTCGGCGAGCTGGGATTGTTCGAACCTGCCGGCCAGGAGCATCAGCGCAGCGCCTGGGTCCGTGCCAAGACCGAGTGCGAAGTAGCCGAGATCGGTTACGACAAATTCCGGGAACTGGCGCGCCTGGAGCCGGACATCCTCTACGCCTTGGGTAGCCAGATGGCCCAGCGTCTGCGTAACACCACGCGCAAGGTCGGCGACCTGGCATTCTTCGACGTCACCGGTCGCGTCGCCCGCTGCCTGCTCGACCTGTGCAAGCAGCCTGACGCCATGACCCACCCCGATGGCATGCAGATCAAGATCACCCGCCAGGAGATCGGTCGTATCGTCGGTTGTTCACGGGAGATGGTCGGCCGCGTCCTCAAGGACCTCGAGGAACGCAGCCTGGTGCAGGTCAAGGGCAAGACCATGGTGGTCTACGGCACCCGCTAGTCCGTAGGTAGCGCCGCGAGCACCTGCGCATAGGCCTGATTCAGACGCTCGAACCACGGCGCGGCAGGCGCCACTTCGTGCAGGGCGATATGGCTGTCGGCCCGGCAGCGCTGCTCCAGGTCACAGCACTCGTTGAAGCGGTTGACCGCCGCCACCATCGATTCGCGTTCGTTGTCCAGCAGCAACGCTCCATGTACCAGCACCACCGGGCGCTTGCCACCCAGGCCCTGGCGCCAGCGCTGGGCCGTGCCGACCAGCTTACGGCCATTGAGATTGACGTTGTAGCGGCCATCACAGAAGGCGCCGTCGATCTCGCCCACCGAGGCGACTCCGCCCCATTCGCGCAGGACATCGCACAGCGGCAGGCACAGACGCTCGTAGGCGTTCTCGATGCGACCATGGTCGCCTTCGCTGCGCGGCGCGGCATAGACCAGTGCCACGTTCACCGTTGCATGGGATTGCGGCACAGGCTCGCCGCCGGTTTCGCGCAGCAGCACCGGCCAACCGGCAATCGCAAGTTCCGCACAGGCGGCCTCGAAGTTGTCCAGGCGGCTCATGCGTCGGGGCATGACCAGGGCATGGTCGGTCGGGCGCCAGAACAGCACGCCGGATTCGCGCTCGCCGCGGCACACGGCGGCCAGCAGGTCCTGTTCGGCATGCAGGCCTTGTTCGACGGTGAGGGCCTGGGGTTGATCGGTCATTGATCCACCTTTGATGTGATGTTCACCGGCCACATCGCGGGACGGTGCCGCGATGAGGCCGTCGCTTACGAAAAAGCCGGCAAAAACGCCGGCTTTCTGTTCGATCAGTCCAGTTGCTGAACGGACTTCTTCACCTGCTCGGGGAAGAACAACCGCTGCAGCTCCAGCCCTGGCTGCTCTGCGCGCATGAACGCCTCGCCGACCAGGAAGGAATACACCTCGTTGATCTCCATCAGCTCGACATCGGCCCGGTTGAGGATGCCGCTTTCGGTAATCGCCAGACGGTCACGCGGGATGCGCGGCAGCAGGTCGAGGGTGGTCTCCAGGCTGACCTCGAAAGTATGCAGGTTGCGGTTGTTGACCCCGACCAACGGTGTGTCGAGGGTCTTCAACGCACGCTCCAGCTCATCGCCGTCATGCACTTCGACCAGCACGTCGAGGCCGACGTCCTTGGCCGTGGCCGCCAGCTCGGCCATTTTCACATCGTCCAGCGCTGACACGATCAACAGCACGCAGTCGGCACCCAGGGCGCGGGCCTCGACGATCTGATAAGGATCGACCATGAAGTCCTTGCGGATCACCGGCAGCGAAACGGCGGCACGCGCCTGCTGCAGGTAGATGTCAGCGCCCTGGAAGTAGTCCACGTCGGTCAGCACCGACAGGCAAGTCGCGCCACCCTTCTCGTAGCTGACGGCAATTTCCGCCGGCACGAAGTTTTCGCGGATCACACCTTTGCTCGGCGAAGCCTTCTTGATTTCAGCGATGACCGCCGGCTGCTTGCGCCTGGCCTGCTCGATCAGGGCATTGGCAAAGCCACGCGGGGCATCGGCCACCTTGGCCAGGCGCTCGAGCTCACCCAGGCTGACCCGCGCGCTGCGCTCGGCCACTTCCTGGAACTTGCGGGCGATGATCCTTTCCAGCACCGTCGGTACACTCATGCTTCGTTCTCCACCTTGAATACCGCGGTAAAGGCGCCCAGTTCCTGGAGTTTTTCCCAGGCCAAGCCGGTGTGCAGGACATCGTGAGCCAGCTCGACACCCTGGGCCAGGGTCATCGCGTGATCAGCGGCATACAGCGCCGCGCCAGCGTTGAGCACGATCATCTCGGCGGCCTTCTGACCGTTCTCGGTCTTGCGCCGGCCCAGGGCATCGCGGATCAGCTCCAGCGAGGCTTGCGGGCCGTCGACCGCCAGGCCATGGAGGCTCTGGCTCTTCATGCCGAGGTCTTCCGGCTCGACCCAATACTCGGTGATCTGGTCGTTCTTCAGTTCAGCGACAAAGGTTGGCGCAGCCAGGCTGAACTCGTCCAGGCCATCCTTGGAGTGCACCACCAGCACATGCTTGCTGCCCATGCGCTGCAGCACTTCGGCCAATGGGCGGCACAGGGCCTGGGTGAACACGCCGACCACCTGGTGCTTCACACCGGCCGGATTCGTAAGCGGGCCGAGCATGTTGAACAAGGTGCGCAGCCCCAGCTCGCGACGCGGGCCGGCTGCGTGCTTCATCGCGGTATGGTGGGTCTGGGCGAACATGAAACCGATGCCGAGGCTGTCGATGCAGCGGGCCACCTGCACTGGCGTCAGGTTCAGATAGATGCCGGCGGCTTCCAGCAGGTCGGCGCTGCCGCTCTTGCCGGAGACGGCGCGGTTGCCGTGCTTGGCCACCGTGCAGCCCGCAGCCGCCAGCACGAAGGCGGAGGCGGTGGACACGTTGAAGATGTTGGCGCCGTCGCCGCCGGTGCCGACGATGTCGACCACGCCGTCGAGGGTCTTCAGCTCGACCTTGTCGGCCAGCTCACGCATCACCGACACCGCGCCGACGATCTCGTCGATGCTCTCGCTCTTCATGCGCATGCCCATGAGGAAGGCGCCGATCTGCGCCTCGCTGCACTGGCCGGTCATGATCTGGCGCATGACGTCGCGCATTTCCTCGGTGGACAGGTCCAGGTGGCCGACAATGCGGCTCAAAGCGGTCTTGATTTCCATGATCGGTCCTTAACGGCGTCCGCCGGTCTGCTTGAGGAAGTTGGCGAACAGCTCGTGACCCTGCTCGGTGAGGATGGATTCCGGGTGGAACTGTACTCCTTCGACGTTCAGGGTTTTATGACGCAGGCCCATGATCTCGTCGACGGAACCGTCTTCATGCGCGGTCCAGGCGGTCACTTCCAGGCAGTCGGGCAACGTGTCGCGCTTGACCACCAGCGAGTGGTAGCGGGTCACGGTGAGCGGGTTGTTCAGGCCGGCGAACACACCCAGGTCGCGGTGGAACACCGGACTGGTCTTGCCGTGCATCACCTGGCGGGCTCGCACCACATCACCGCCATAGGCCTGGCCGATGGATTGGTGGCCCAGGCACACGCCGAGGATTGGCAGCTTGCCGGCAAAATGCAGGATGGCCTCGATGGACACACCGGCCTCGCTCGGCGTGCAGGGGCCCGGGGAGACGACGATGCGCTCGGGGTTCAGGGCTTCGATCTGGGCGATGGTCATTTCGTCATTGCGAATGACCTTGACCTCGGCACCGAGCTCGCCGAGGTACTGCACGACGTTGTAGGTGAAGGAGTCGTAGTTGTCGATCATCAGTAACATCTGGAACGAACCTCTTGAATACTGACTTTTTGATTCAAGCCTTCCCAGCCACCCTATGCATAGACAGTGGCGGGTGAAGCGAAAGGAAGGCAAACAGAAGCGGGCCGGGCATGCCGGCAGGAGATAAAGTCAGGCGCGCCAACGCCAACGGGCGACGGCCTTGATAACGCGCATCAAGAGTTTGCTGACGATCAACACGGGGTAGGTCTCGTTCATACGTCAGGGCACAGTAGCTTACCGGGGCGACGGGCGCAATACGCCCGTAAACACGGGGAAACCAATGCGATGGTGGGCGAAGAGCGGCGATTTGCTAAGGTCATGCGGCTTGCTTCAATAAAAACAACGAAAAGGAAATTCATGCATGCGCAAGACGCCCTTCCTGTACTCCGCCCTCGGCATCCTCGCCTTTGCTTGCAGCCAGGCGATGGCCGGACCCTCCCCTTATTCATCGCTCATCGTCTTCGGCGACAGCCTCAGTGATGCCGGGCAGTTTCCCGACCTGACCGGCGGCACGCCAGGCATGCGTTTCACCAACCGCGATGCCGATGGCAACTACGCGCCCGTCTCGCCGATGATCCTGGGGGGCAGGCTGGGCTTTTCGGAAACTGCCCTGGGACCATCGACATCACTCACCAACCAGTTGCAAGGCACGCCCGATGGCAACAACTGGGCCGTGGGCGGCTACACCACCCAACAGATCCTCGACTCGATCACCGACACCTCGAAAGCGGTCATCCCGCCCGGGCGCCCTGGCGCGGGGGTGGTCCTGCGCGAGCGTGACGGCTACCTGGCCAACGGCCTGCGCGCCGACCCCAATGCCCTGTACTACCTGACCGGTGGCGGCAACGACTTCCTCCAGGGCCTGGTCAACAGCCCCGCGACCGCAGCCGCAGCAGGTGCCCGCCTGGCGGCCAGCGCCCAGGCGCTGCAACAGGGCGGGGCGCGCTACATCATGGTCTGGCTGCTGCCAAACCTGGGCCAGACACCGAATTTCAGCGGCACGCCCCAGCAAGGGCCGCTGTCGCAACTGTCCAGCGTGTTCAACCAGTCGCTGGTTAGCCAGCTCGGGCAGATCGACGCCGAGATCATTCCGCTCAACATTCCCACCCTGTTGCAAGAGGCCCTCACCAGCCCCGCCCAGTTCGGCCTGGCCGCCGACCAGAACCTGGTCGGCACCTGTTACAGCGGCGACGGCTGCGTGGGCAACCCGATCTACGGCATGAGCGGTACGACACCGGATCCGACCAGGCTGCTGTTCAACGACTCGGTACACCCGACCATCGCCGGCCAACAGCTGATCGCCGACTATGCCTATTCGATCCTGGCCGCGCCGTGGGAGCTGACCCTGCTCCCGGAAATCGCCCACGCCAGTATCCGCGCCCACCAGGATGAACTGCGCAACCAGTGGCAGACACCCTGGCAGGCCGTCGGTCAATGGCAGGCCTTCGTCGCCACCGGCGGCCAGGACCTGGACTTCGGCAGCCAGCGCAGCGCCGCCAGCGGTGACGGGCGCGGCTATAACCTGACCCTCGGCGGCAGCTACCGGCTCGACGACGCCTGGCGCGTGGGGCTGGCAGCCGGCGTGTACCGGCAAAAGCTCGAGGCGGGCCAGGATGATTCGGACTACAAGCTCGACAGCTACCTGGCCAGCGCCTTCGCTCAGTTCCGCCAGGATCGCTGGTGGGCTGATGCGGCATTGACCGCCGGTCACCTGGATTACCGCGACCTCAAGCGCACCTTCGCCCTGGGTGTGAACGACCGCAGCGAGAAAGGCGACACCGATGGCGAGGCCTGGGCCGTCACCGGCCGGGTGGGCTACAACCTGGCGCCCGAGAGCAGCCACTGGCAATTGGCGCCGTTCATCAGTGCCGACTATGCGCGGGTCAAGGTCGATGGCTACGACGAGAAGAGCGGCCGCTCCACGGCGCTCGGTTTCGATGATCAGGAACGTACGTCGCGCCGGCTCGGAGCGGGCCTGCTGGGTAGCGTGCAAGTGCTGCCGACGACAAAGCTGTTTGCCGAGGTGGCCCGCGAGCATGAGTTCGAGGATGACCAGCAAGACTTGCGCATGCACCTGACCAGCCTGCCGGCGAACGACTTCACGCTCACCGGTTATACGCCGCACAGCAATCTGACACGGGCCAGCCTGGGGCTGACCCATGAACTGGTGCCGGGGGTGAACCTGCGGGGGAACTACAACTGGCGCAAGAGTGATGAGGTGCGCCAGCAGGGGGTGAGTGTGGCGTTGAGTCTAGACTTCTGAGTGGCAGGGGCCGCTTTGCGGCCCATCGCCGGCAAGCCGGCTCCCACAGATACTGCATCTGGCTCAAGGCAGATGCGATCCCTGTGGGCGCCGGGCCGCGTTGCGACCCCGATCAACCTACTTGGAGCAGGTCTGCTCGGCCAGCGCCACCGCACGGAACATCGCCCGGCGCTTGTTGATGGTCTCTTCCCACTCCAGCGCCGGCACCGAGTCGGCGACAATGCCGCCACCGGCCTGCACATGCAGTTCGCCGTCCTTGATCACCGCGGTGCGGATGGCGATGGCGGTATCCATGTTGCCGTTCCAGGCAAAGTAGCCCACCGCGCCACCGTAGACACCACGCTTGACCGGCTCGAGCTCGTCGATGATTTCCATCGCGCGGATCTTCGGCGCGCCCGACAGGGTGCCGGCCGGCAGGATCGCTCGCAGTGCGTCCATGGCGGTCAGGCCCTCACGCAGTTGGCCGGTGACGTTGGAGACGATGTGCATGACGTTGGAGTAGCGCTCGATCACCATCTTCTCGGTCAGGCGCACACTGCCGGTGGACGATACACGGCCCACGTCGTTGCGACCGAGGTCGATCAGCATCAGGTGCTCGGCGATCTCCTTGTCGTCCGACAGCAGGTCGTCTTCCAGCGCACGGTCGGCTTCCTCGGTCGCCCCACGCGGACGGGTGCCGGCGATCGGGCGCACGGTCACCAGGTTGTCTTCCACCCGCACCAGCACCTCGGGCGAGCTGCCGACCACATGGAAGTCGCCGAAATTGAAGAAGTACATGTACGGCGTCGGGTTGAAGCAACGCAGCGCCCGGTAAAGGTCGATGGGCGCGGCCTTGAAGTCGATGGACATGCGCTGGGATGGCACCACCTGCATGCAGTCCCCGGCCAGGATGTATTCCTTGATCCGGCCCACCGCGCTTTCGTAGTCGTCACGGGTGTAGCTGGAGCGAAACTCGGGTTCGGCTGCCTGTGGCCCGCTTAAATCCAGGCCACGGCGCGGGGTGATCGGCTGGCGCAGGGTGTCCAGCAAACCTTGCAAGCGGGCCTGGCCCTGCTCGAACGCCTGCTCTTCGGCCGGATCGACCAGCACGATCGCATGCATCTTGCCGGCCAGGTTGTCGAACACCACCACGGCATCGGAGACCATCAGCAGGATATCCGGCACGCCCAGCGGATCGGGGTTCGGGCTGGCACCCAGGCGTTTTTCCACGTAGCGCACGCAGTCGTAGCCGAAGTAACCGACCAGGCCACCATTGAAGCGCGGCAAGCCTGGGATGTCGGCGACCTTGTAACGGTCCTTGAACGCCTCGACGAAAGCCAGCGGGTCTTCGACGTCGTGGCTTTCCACCTCGACGCCATCCTGCAGGATGCTCACATGGTAGCCATGCACACGCATGACGGTGCGCGACGGCAGGCCGATCATCGAGTAGCGGCCCCATTTCTCGCCACCTTGCACGGACTCGAGCAGGTAGGAGTTGGGCTGGTCAGCCAGTTTCAGGTAGATCGACAGCGGCGTGTCGAAGTCGGCCAGGGTTTCGCAGGCCAGGGGAATGCGGTTGTAGCCGGCAGCGGCCAGGCGCAGGAATTCTTCGCGGGTCATGTGTAGCCTCGGGGGCAAGCAGCAATGGGGGCGGGCAAACGGATGTACCGGCAGGCGCCGGCGGGCGGGAGTCAGGCGCGCCAGCGCCAGCGGGCCAGGGCCTTGATGACTTTCATCCAGAATTTGCCAGTAACCACCACGTCGTTGTCTCTGCTTTGCGGGGCTTGAAGGTCCGCCAACGTTATCCCAGTGTCGGTGACTAAGCAACCGGGCAACAGCAGGCGCAGGTCGCTGAGCACCAGGCTGGGCGACTCCTCGTCGATGGGGCGGCCATGGTTGTAGCCGTAGCTCAGGCCGACGCACTGCACCCCCGCGGCCTTGGCGGCCAGCACGTCGCTGCGCGAGTCGCCGACGAACAGCGCCTGCTCGGCGCTGACGCCGGCCATTTTCATGACAAACAGCAGCGCCGCAGGGTCAGGTTTCTTCTGTGGCAGGGTGTCGCCACCGATGATCCAGCGGAAATAGCGCCCAATCTTCATCTGGTCGAGCAAGGGGGCAACGAAGCGTTCGGGCTTGTTGGTGATCAGCGCCATTTCCACACCCTGCTTGCGCAACCAGCGCAGGGTGTCGCGCACGCCGGGGTAGACCACGGTGAGTTCATGGTTGTCGGCATAGGCCTCCATGAACAGCGCCAGCGCGCGCTCGGCCAGTTCGTCATCCACTGCGGCGTGGTCGATACCACCGGCCAGGGCCCGGCGCACCAGCACCTGGGCGCCGTTACCCACCCAGTGACGCACGGCCTCCAGGCCTGCAGGCGGTCGCCCGAGTTCGAGCAGCGTGCGGTCGACGGCTGCGGCCAGGTCGGGTACCGAATCGATCAGGGTGCCATCCAGATCGAACATCACCAGCCTGGGCAGTGTCCCCGGGAACAGCTGCTCGAAGCCGCTCATGCGCGTGCCAGCGCCATTTCGGCACGCATCTTGTCGATGACTTCCTTGTAGTCCGGGGCATTGAAGATCGCCGAGCCGGCGACGAAGGTATCAGCACCGGCGGCGGTGATCTCGCGGATGTTGTTGACGTTCACGCCACCGTCGATCTCCAGGCGGATGTCACGACCGCTGGCGTCGATCAGGGCACGGGCTTCGCGCAGCTTGTCGAGGGTGCCGGGGATGAACTTCTGGCCGCCGAAGCCCGGGTTGACGCTCATCAGCAGGACCATGTCGATCTTGTCCATCACGTACTTCAGCGCATCCAGGCTGGTAGCCGGGTTGAACACCAGGCCGGCCTTGCAGCCGCCGTCCTTGATAAGTTGCAGCGAACGGTCGATGTGCTGCGAGGCTTCCGGGTGGAAGGTGATGTAGGTGGCGCCGGCCTCGATGAAGTCACCGATGATGCGATCGACCGGGCTGACCATCAGGTGTACGTCGATGGGTGCCGTCACCCCGTACTTGCGCAGGGCGCTGCAGACCATCGGGCCGATGGTCAGGTTGGGCACGTAGTGGTTGTCCATGACATCGAAGTGGACGATGTCGGCCCCGGCGGCCAGGACCTTGTCGACGTCCTCGCCCAGGCGGGCGAAATCGGCGGACAGAATGGAGGGGGCAATAGCGTAGGGCTGCATGGCGCACCTGTTGGGCAGAATCACGGTGGCGCGCATTGTAACTCAGGGAAGACCAACAGGGCTGATTGGTATCAAGGGTGTGCGCCAGCGCCCAGCATCGTCAGACGCCTGCGCCACCCTCATCGCCGGCTTGCCCGCGATTGAGCCCTCAGGCCGGCTGCTGGGTCCGCAACTTCTCGCTACGCCCACGCAACCACTCCAGCGTCAGCAGCAGCACTACCGAGAACGCGATCAGCAGCGTAGCCGCCGCCGCGATGGTCGGGCTCAGGTTCTCGCGGATGCCGCTGAACATCTGCCGTGGCAGGGTCGCCTGCTCGGGCCCGGCGAGGAACAGGGTCACCACCACCTCATCGAACGACGTGGCGAAGGCGAACAGCGCCCCGGAGATCACCCCAGGGGCGATCAGCGGCAGGGTCACCCGACGGAAGGCCAGCAATGGCGAGGCGCCGAGGCTGGCCGCCGCACGCACCAGGTTGTAGTTGAACCCCTGCAGCGTGGCCGAAACGGTGATGATCACGAACGGCACACCCAGCACCGCATGCACCAGGATCAGCGAGGTAAAACTGTTACCCATGCCCAACGGCGCGAAGAACAGGTAGCTGGCCACGCCGATGATCACCACCGGCACCACCATCGGCGAGATCACCAGCGCCATCACCAGCGACTTGCCGGGGAAGTCGCCTCGGGTCAGGCCGATGGCCGCCAGGGTGCCGAACACCATGGCCAGCAGCGTGGCCGCCGGGGCGACGATGATGCTGTTCTTCAAGGCGCGCATCCATTCGGCGGAGGCGAAGAAGTCCTGGTACCAGTGCAGCGAGAAACCTTGCAGCGGGTACACCAGGAAGCTCCCGCTGTTGAACGACAGCGGGATGATCACCAGCACCGGCAACACCAGGAACAGCAGGATCAGGCCGCACAGGATGCGCAGGCTGTAGAACCACACCCGCTCCACGGGCGACATGTAAGGGCTCAGCATGACAAGGCTCCTCAGCTCAGGCGCAGGCGGCTGGCGCCGACCAGCCAGCTATAGATCAGGTACAGCAGCACGGTGGCCAGCAGCAACAGCCCGCCCAGGGCGGTGGCCATGCCCCAGTTGATGCTGGTGTTGGTGTAGAAGGCGACGAAGTAGCTGACCATCTGGTCGTTCGGGCTGCCCAGCAGCGCCGGAGTGATGTAGTAGCCGATGGCCAGGATGAACACCAGCAGGCAGCCGGCGCCGACACCGGCGTAGGTCTGCGGGAAGTACACCCGCCAGAAACTGGCGAACGGATGGCAGCCGAGGGAGATTGCCGCGCGCATGTAGCTGGGCGAGATCCCCTTCATCACGCTGTACAGCGGCAGGATCATGAACGGCAACAGGATATGCACCATGGAGATGTACACGCCGGTACGGTTGAACACCAGCTCCAGCGGCTGATCGATGATGCCCATGGCCATCAATGCACTGTTGATCAGCCCGCCTGACTGCAACAGCACGATCCAGGCCGCCACCCGCACCAGGATGGAGGTCCAGAACGGCAGCAGCACCAGGATCATCAGCAGGTTGCTCTGACGGGTCGGCAGGTTGGCCAGCAAGTAGGCCAGCGGGTAGGCCAGCACCAGGCAGATGGCGGTGATCACCACGCCCATCCACAAGGTGCGGGCAAAGATATCGAGGTAGATGGCCTGGTCCGGCGTGGCCTTGGCCAGTTCGCCAAGGTCGTCGATACGGTGATCGACAGAAGCCAGCAGGTAGAAAGAGGTGATCGTGCTGGTATTGCGACGGATCGCTTGCCAGTAGGCTGGATCGCCCCAGCGCTCGTCCAGCGTTTGCAAGGCTTCTTTATAGGAGGCAGGCTCGGCCTTGAACGGCAGCGCCCGCGCAGTCTTGGCCAGCAGGCTGCGGTAGCCGGCCAGCTCCATGTTCAGGCGTTTGGAAAGGTCGCCCAGGGTCTGGTTCTTGCGCGACTCGGCCAGGTCCTGGCTCAGGGCCTTGTAGACCTCCTCGCCGGGCAGGCTCTTGCCGTCCCACTGCGCCACCGCCTCGACGGTGCGCGGCAGGCCGGCGACCACCTCGGGGTTGCCGACGCTCTTGTACAGCAGCGCCGCGATCGGCACCAGGAACACCAGCAGGAGAAACAGCGCCAGCGGCGCTATCAACGCCTGGGCCTTCCAGCGGTTGACCCGCTCGGCATGCTTGAGGCGCTGTTTGAGGCTTTTACCCGCGCCTTCGTTGAGGGGCACTGCAGTGGCCATGGCGAACTCCGCGATACAGGCTGAAATTGGGGCTGCTGCGCAGCCCATCGCCGGCAAGCCGGCTCCCACAAGTACTGCACAGGTTTTATGGGAGCCGGCTTGCCGGCGATGAAGGCTCCAGATGGTTTACTTCTTAGCCGCCCAGGCGTTGAAGCGTTGCTCCAGCTGTTCGCTGTTGTCGGCCCAGAAGGCCACGTCGATCTGCACCTGATTGGCGATGTTCTCAGGAGTGGTCGGCATGTCCTTCTTCACCGCATCGGCCAGCAGCGGGACGGCCTTGGAGTTGGCCGGGCCGTAGGCGATGTTCTCGGAGTAGGTCTTCTGCTGCTCGGGCTGGACGGTGTAGGCAATGAATTTCTTCGCCTCTTCCACATCCTTGGCGCCTTTCGGGATGGCCCAGGCATCGAAGTCGTAGATGCCGCCGTTCCACACCACCTTGAGGTTGCTTTCCTTCTGCACCGCGGCGATACGACCGTTGTAGGCCGAGCTCATGACCACGTCACCCGAGGCCAGGTACTGCGGCGGCTGGGCACCGGCTTCCCACCACTGGATGCTCGGCTTGAGTTCATCGAGTTTCTTGAAGGCGCGGTCCTGGCCTTCCTTGGTCGCCAGCACCTTGTACACCTCTTTGGGTGCGACGCCGTCAGCCATCAGGGCGAATTCGAGGGTGTACTTGGCGCCCTTGCGCAGGCCGCGCTTGCCCGGGAATTTCTTGGTGTCCCAGAAGTCGGCCCAGCTGGCAGGCGCGCTCTTGAGTTTGTCGGCGTTGTAGGCCAGCACCGTGGACCAGACGAAGAAGCCCACGCCGCACGGCTGAATGGCGCCGGGCACGTAGTCGCCTTCATCACCGAACAGTGCGGGATCGAGCTCTTCGAACATGCCTTCATCGCAACCCCGGGCCAACTCCGGCGACTCCACCTCGACCAGGTTCCAGCTGACGCTCTTGGTATCGACCATGGCTTTGACCTTGGCCATCTCGCCGTTGTACTCCCCGGCGACGATCTTGCCCTTGCCCGCCTTCTCCCATGGCTCGTAAAACGCCTTGACCTGGGCCGCCTTGTTCGCGCCACCAAAGGAAATCACGGTCAGGTCGGCGGCCATGGCCTGGCCGGCGGCGACCAAGCCAAGGGCCAGGGCGGTCAGTTTCAACTGCTTGCGCATTATTATTCTCTCCACAGTTCAGGGTTGGTGAAGCAAACCTTCAATGGGCGTCGGCAATCGGATCGAGCGCGCGGGCGTGCTCCACCTCCCAGCCCAGCGGTACCACGTCGCCCACAGCCAGGGCCGGGTCGAGCTCGGCGATTGGCTGCTTGACGAAGAAATCGGCCTTGCCACAGACCTCCAGGCGCACCCGCACGTGATCGCCGAGGTAGATGAACTCGGCGACACGACCGGAGAAGCGGTTGACGCAGTTCTCGCTGTGGCCGTTCAGGCGTACCCGCTCGGGGCGGATCGACAGGGTCACCGGGTCACCGGCCTGGCCGACGTTGACCGCCAGCGCATCGACCCGCTCGCCACGGGCCAGTTGCACCTGGCAACGATTACCGTCACTGGCCAGCAGGGTGCCGTTGATACGGTTGTTCTCACCGATGAAGTTGGCGACGAAGGTATTGCAAGGTTCTTCGTAAAGGGTGCGCGGGTCGGCGATCTGCTGGATCTCGCCCTGGTGGAACACCGCCACCCGGTCGGACATGGTCAGCGCCTCGCCCTGGTCGTGGGTCACGTAGACCACGGTCACGCCCAGGCGCTGGTGGATATGCTTGATCTCCATCTGCATATGTTCGCGCAGTTGCTTGTCGAGGGCGCCGAGCGGTTCGTCCATCAGCACCAGCTGTGGCTCGAACACCAGGGCGCGGGCCAGTGCCACCCGTTGCTGCTGGCCACCGGAAAGCTGGCCGGGATAACGCTTGGCGAAGGCATCGAGCTGGACCATGCCGAGCACGCGCTTGACCCGTTCGCTGACGTCGGTCTTGCTGAGGTTGCGCACGGTCAGCGGGAAGGCCAGGTTCTCGGCCACGGTCATATGCGGGAATAGTGCGTAGTTCTGGAACACCATGCCGATGTCGCGCTTGTGCGGCGGCACATTGTTGATCGAGCGCCCGGCCAGCTGGATCTCGCCGGCGGTGGGGGTCTCGAAGCCGGCCAGCATCATCAGGCTGGTGGTCTTGCCCGAACCGGAAGGGCCGAGCAGGGTCAGGAACTCGCCCTTGCGGATGTCCAGGTTGAGGTCCTTGACGATCAGCGATTCGCCGTCGTAGCTCTTCTGCACACCTCGGAAGCTGACCAGCGTCTCGTTCGAATTCGCCTCGCTCATGCCCTGCACCTTCTTGTTGGAATGACTGCGTAGGCAAAAGCGTAGAAGAAGCGCAAAGCCCCGGAAATCGGGGGCGCTGAGAGAATGCCATCATCCGGATGGAAGACTTGTTGTAGGGATCGCCCTACAAGGGTGACGCTCCCAGACAACTATGACGCATGGGATCGTGGCAGCGGCGGTCCCAGTTATGGATTACCTGTCGTAACCAGAACATTCACACCAGCTTGTGCTCCATGGCGTACTTCACCAGCTCCGCCAGCGAGTTGACCTTGAGCTTCTGCATCAGTCGCGCCTTATGAGTGCTGATGGTCTTGCTCGACAGCGCCAGCTGAAGGGCGATGTCGTTGACGTTGGCACCCTGGGCCAGGCGCTCGAACACCGAGAATTCGCGCTCCGACAGCAGCGTGTGCAGCGGCCGGGTTTCGGTCAGGCCCACTTCGAACACCATGCGGTCGGCCAGGGCCGGGTCGATGTAGCGCCCTCCCCCCGCCACCCGGCGGATGGCCGTGAGCAACAGCGCCGGGTCGCTGTCCTTGGTCGCATAGCCCGCCGCACCGGCCTTGAGCGCCCGCGCAGCCATCTGCGCCTCGTCATGCATCGACAGCATCAGGATCGCCGGCGGGTTGTTCAGCGCGCGGATCCGCGGGATCGCCTCCAGGCCATTCACCCCAGGCATGGAGATATCCAGCAGCACCACCTCGCACGGCGTGTGGCGCAGGGCCTCCAGCAACTGCTCGCCATTGCCCGCTTCGCCCGCCACCTGCATATCCTTGGCCAGGCCGATCAATTGCTTGATGCCTTCCCGGACGATGGTGTGGTCTTCCGCCACCAGCACTCGAATCACGATTGTTTCTCCTGCTTCAAAGGAATCGCCACGCTCAGGCTGGTGCCCTCGCCCGGCTCGCTGTCCAGGCTCATACTGCCACCGTGCATCAGCACCCGCTCACGCACACCCACCAGGCCGAACGAAGTCGGCCGTGCCGCCTCCATGGCAAACCCCACGCCGTCGTCGATCACGGTCATGCGCAACTGCCCGGCCTCGTGAACCAGTTCGATCTGCACCGTGTGCGCCTGGGCATGGCGCATGACGTTGGTCAGCGCCTCCTGCAAGATACGGAACAGGCCGATGGCCTTGGCATCGCTCAAGGGTGGCAGATTGTCCGGTACCTGCACCAGGCAGGGGATCTGTGTGCGCGCCTCGAAACGCCGCGCCTGCCACTCGATGGCCGAGGCGATGCCGGCGTCGAGGATCGGCGGGCGCAGGGCTGTTGCCACGTCGCGAACCAGCTGGAACAACTGGGCGATCAGACGCTTCATGCTCGCCAGGCGCTCGTTGAGGGCGGGATCCAGCTCGGCGAACGCCAGCTCGCACATCGACACCTCAAGCTTGAGCACCGTGAGCATCTGCCCCAATTCGTCGTGGACTTCGCGGGCAATCCGCGCCTTCTCCTCTTCGCGCACGCTTTCCAGGTGCGCCGACAACTCGCGCAATTGCTCCTGGGACCCGGCCAGCGCCAGCTCGGCCTGCTTGCCTTGGGTGATGTCCCAGACCACGCCGTCCCACACCATGCGCCCATCGGCCAGGCGGCGAGTGGTCGCCTTGATGTCGGCCCAGCGCTGCTCGCCCTGGCGGGTGAGGATACGCCCCTGCCAGGACCAGTCCTGATCGCTGGCCAAGGCCAGGTCCTGGACCCGATGGTAGTCGGCGCGATCCTCCGGGTGGACCAGGTTGCGCAGCCCCATCTGCGGGTGCTGGATCGCCGCCGGGGTGTAGCCGACCAGCGCCTCGCTGCCTTCGCTGATGTAGGGAAACTCCGGGTCGCCTTCGGCCGGATCGCGCTCCAGGCGAAACACCAGCCCCGGCACGTTGCCAGCGATCCCCTTGAGTCGCGCCTCGCTTTCGCGCAGCGCGGCCAGGTCGCGCCTGCGCTCGGTGACATCGGCGAGAAACACCACCAGGTACTCGGCATCGCGAAAACGCAGGAACGACAGCGACAACTCGACCGGGAACAGGCTGCCGTCGGCGCGCCGACACTGGCTTTCGAACTGCTGCTCGCCGCCATCTCCGGTACGGGCACGCTTCCACAGTTCCAGCCAGCGGTCCATCTTCAGGTTCGGTTCGATAACGACCAGCGGCAGCTCCAACAGCGCTCCCTCGGCAAAGCCCAGCATGCGCTCGGCGGCATGATTGGCGTAGCGCACATGGCTGTCCCAGTTGACCCAGAGGATGCCCACCGTGCTCTGGTCGATAGAAAACTGACTCAGGCGCAAAGCCTCCTCACGCACCTGGCGCTCGACCAGACTCTCGCGGGCCGCCAGCAACCCCCGCTCCAAGCCACGCTGCTGACGGCGCTGCCAGGTCAGGGTCGCCAGGGCACACAGCAGCAGCAGGCCGAACAGTAAGGCCAGGTTCTGCCAGAATCCGGCGGACTCGGAGAACCGTGGATACTTGGGCTGCAACCAGCGCTGGTGCATCTGCTCCAGGGTCTTGGCCGGCAGGGCCTGCAAGGCACGCTCGAGAATATCGGCCAGCACCGGCCAATCGCGCCGCGAACCGACCCGCAGCAACTGTGGCAAACCGATGTCGCCCACCACCGCCAGGTCGGCGAACTCGCCCTCGCGGGACAGCCGGCTGAGCTGCGCCTCGTCCAGCACGGCGAAGCTGGCCTGCCCACCCAGCACCAGTTGCAGGGCCTCCCGCTCGTTGGGCACACCCTGCACGTTGAGGTTGCCGTAATTGCCACGCAGGTAATCCGCCAAGGCACTGGGCATGCGCACGGCCAGGCGCTCGCTGGTGGTCAGCTTCTCCAGCTCAACTGCCACCGCACCGCTGCGCATACCCACCACCAATTGCGGTACGCGCATGTAAGGGTCACTGAACAACCACAGCCGCAGGCTGGCAGGTGTTTGCGTAAGGCCTGGGGCGAAATCGATCTCGCCCGCCTGCAAGGCATGTTCAAGGGCGGCCTGGTCGGCAAAGCCGCGCCAGGTCAGATCCAGGCCCAACGCCTGGGACAAGGCGCCGACCAGCTCGACGTTCGCCCCGTAGAATTGCTGCAGGCGGCGGTCGAACTGGGCATAGGGCGCCTGCAGTACCAGGCCGACGCGCAAGCCGCGGTGTTCGTCCAGCCATTGCTGCTGGGCTGGATCCAGCACCACGGCGGGCGGCGCTTGGGGCTTGGCCAGAGCGATCAAGGGTAGGCACAACCAGCCGATAACCCACAGGCAACGCACTCGCTTCATCTCTACGCTCGTCTTGGCAATGACGGCCACCTGGCGTGGCCGTCGCGGGCAAATACCATTAGGCTGCCGGTATGATTCTGGCCTTGGATTGATCGATGTTCACACTTTATCGCACGACGCTGGCAATGTTCTGCCTGGCTTCGGCCCTGCCGTTCGCGGCCCAAGCCGACGACACCGAGAAACCCCAAGCGCCCGCCGAGGCGGCCGCTCCCACTCCCGCCCCGCGCCCACCGCTACTCGAGCGCAGCCAGGACGATGCCCTGGCCCTCGAGCGCCAGGTACCCAAGGCCGAACAGCAGACTTTGCAAGCCAATGGTGAAAACTTCCTGGCGCTGTGGAAGCCGGCCAACGACAGCGATCCGCAAGGTGCTGTGATCATTGTCCCTGGCGCGGGCGAAAGCGCCGACTGGCCCACCACCGTTGGCCCGCTGCGCCGTGGCTTCCCCGATGCAGGCTGGAGCACCTTGAGCCTGAGCATGCCCGACCTGCTGGCCGAGCGCCCACAGGCGCGGGTCGCGGCCAAGCCAGCAGTCGAACCGAAAAAAGAGGGCGGCGAGTCGGCTCCGGCCAAGGACACGCCTGCCGATGCCAACGCCAACGTTGCCCAGGCGACCGCACCGGAAACAGATGCCGCCGAGAACACCGACGCGGTCGAAGCCGACGAGCACACCAGCGAGGAGGATGCCGAGCGTATCTTCGCCCGCCTCGACGCCGCCGTGGCCTATGCCCAGCAGCAGAAGGCGCGCAGCATCGTGTTGCTGGGCAGCGGCAGTGGCGCGTACTGGGCCGCGCGTTATCTCAGCGAAAAGCAACCGCCCCAGGTGCAGAAACTGGTGATGGTCGCCGCGCAGACACCGGCGCGGGTCGAGCATGACCTGCTGAGTCTGACACCGACCCTGAAGGTGCCGACCGCCGACCTCTACTACGCCACCCGCACAGCCGATCGGCTCGCGGCCCAGCAGCGCCTGCAGGCCAGCAAGCGGCAGAAGAGCAGCCTGTACCGACAGCTTTCGCTGATGGCCGTGCCTGGCAACAAGGCAGCGGAGCAGGAACAACTGTTGCGTCGGGTGCGCGGCTGGCTGACGCCAAAGGCAGAGTAAAAATGACCGCGCCTGCCTACCCCGGCAGGCGCGGCCCTGCCCGCAATGGCGTTACAAGCCCCTGCGCTTGCGGATCATGGCATAAGCCTGATGCAGCTCGCGGGTTAGCTCGGTTGCCTCGCGCACCTTCGCTTCGCTGGCGCCACTTCCCACCAGTTTGTCTGGATGATGCCGGCTGAGCAGGCGCCGATAGGCCTGTTTGACCTTGTCGGCCTCGGTGTCCGGCTCCACCCCCAGCAATCTCAGCGCCGCCGCATAGGTCATGACACCGCCCTCGATCGACGACCGGCGCGGCTCATACTCCAGCGACAAGGCCTGCACCTGGTTGCGACTGAGCCCCAGCTGCTGGCCCCAGCCCAGCAACAGGTCGCGTTCCTGCCGCCCGGCCTTGCCGTCGGCCCAGACCATGCGCCAACAGGCGCGCAAGGTGCCTTCGGCGCCGTGGGGCTGCACCCTGATACGGCGCAGGTAGTGCCCAAGGCGCTCCTTGCCCGACTTCCCGCGGTTGAACGCGGCAATCGCTCGCATCCGAGCAGGTTCCGCCAGGTCCAGACGGGACATCTCTTGTCGCGCCTGCTGGATGTGACCCTCGACAACCCGGCCATCACTCTTGGCCAAGCGGCCAAGCAACACGAACAGCAACTCTTCGTCACGCAGTGCCGGGCGCCCGCCCAGGCGCTCGCGCACGTCTTCCCAACCCTGCAGCCGCAGGCGCCGATCCATGGCCTGGCCCAGCAGCGCCCCCAGCAACGCACCGGGGATGCTGGCCACGGCGAAACCGGCACCGGCACCAATCACTGTGCTCGGCCACCACATATCAGGCACGCTCCCCGATCAGACGCTCGACGTCAGCCAGACGCTCGAGGGTGCCGACATCGATCCAGTGTCCGGCATAGTGCTCGCCGCTGACCCGCCCTTCGGCCATGGCACTGCGCAACAGGGGGGCCAGTTTGAATGCGCCGGGCTGGCAACCTGCAAACAGCGCCGGGTCCAGCACAGAGATACCACTGAAAGTCAGCGTTCCCGGGGCGTCATCGCCATCGCTCACCTGCCCGTCCGCCAGGCGGAAGTCGCCACGGCCGTGGTGGCCGGGGTTGTCCACCAGCACCAGATGCGCCAGGCCGTGCAACGGCGCATTCAGGCCGGCGAAGTCATAGTCGGTCCAGACATCGCCATTGACCAGGATGAACGGCGCATCACCCAGCAACGGCAGCGCCTTGAGGATCCCGCCACCGGTCTCCAGCGGCTCGCCTTCCGGCGAATAGCTGATCGCCAGGCCAAAGCGGCTGCCATCGCCCAGGTGATCCTCGATCTGCTGACCGAGCCACGCATGGTTGATGACCACCTCGCCAATACCGGCACGGGCCAGCGCCTCGAGGTGGTACTCGATCAACGGCTTGCCGGCGGCTCGCACCAGCGGCTTGGGCGTGTGCAGGGTCAGCGGGCGCATGCGCTCACCCTTGCCTGCCGCCAGGATCATCGCCTTCATGAACGCGCCCCGGCCTGGAGTTCGGCAATCAGTTGGCCCAGCTCGGACAGCTCAGGCCGGCGGCTGATCACCTCATCTATATAGGCAAAGAAACGCGGCACGTCGGCCAGGTAGCGTGGCTTGCCGTCGCGGTGGCAGATGCGCGCGAAGATGCCGATCACCTTGAGGTGGCGCTGCACTCCCATCAGGTCGCTGGCACGCTGGAAGGCTTCGAAGTCAGCCTGTACCGGAATCCCGACGGCCTGCGCCTTGTGCCAGTAGTCCCGTAGCCAGCCTTCGACGCGGGCCTGGGGCCAACTGAGGAAGGCGTCCTTGAACAGGCAGGTGATGTCGTAGGTGACCGGGCCATAGACCGCATCCTGGAAATCCAGCACGCCTGGATTTGGCGCACTGTGCATCAGGTTGCGCGGCATGTAGTCGCGGTGTACCAGCACCTTGGGCTGGGCCAGGGCACTGTCGATCAGCAGCTGGCTGACCCGCTGCCAGGTGGCCTGCTGCGCGTCGCTGAAGCTCAGGCCAAGTTCGCGGCCCACATACCACTCGGGGAACAGTTCGACCTCACGGCGCAGCAGGGCGATATCGTAGCTGGGCAGTGGCGCGTCCATCGGCAAACGCTGGAGCGCCAGCAGCGCATCGATGGCGTCGGCGAACAGGGCGTCGGCGTTGTCCTGATCGATGATGTCCAGGTAGGTCTGACGACCCAGGTCCCCCAGTAACAGGAAACCGCGCTCCAGATCCTGGGCATGGATGACCGGCACGTTCACACCCGCCTTGGCCAGCAGATGATCGATGTCGACGAACGGGCGGCAGTTTTCCTGTGGCGGCGGCGCATCCATGATCACGAAGCTGTGCCCGGCGCCCTCCCAGCGGAAGTAGCGGCGGAAACTCGCATCGCTGCTGGCGGCGGTCAGGCTGCCGGCGGGCACATCGCCCCAGGCATTGGCACGGAAGAGGTTCTCCAGCTGCCCGGCAAGCCAGGCGGTCAGTTGTTGCAGGCGTACATCGTGATCGGGCATTACAAGGGTTCTCCGACGGCCCTAGCCGTCAAGCGGGTCATGCTTTATTATCCAGCATCTTTTTCAGACCATCGAGAGGCGTGCGGCCCCCACACGCGGGCAGATGGCACGCAGGAAGCCCGGACTAATAAGATGGCATTGAAATCCCCCGCGTTTCGTAGAAAGTTTCCGTTGCTGGTGACTGGCGGTTTGCTGGCCCTGCAACCCCTGGCCACGTCGTACGTGGTGGCCGCCGAGCAGTTCGACTGCCAAGTGTCCGCTTCCGGTGGCTGGGACTGCAAGCCCAAGACCGCAGCCAACCTGCCTCCGCGCCCGGTACACCCGGGTGCCGCCGCTGCCAGCTCGGGTGCCGAGGCACCGGGCGAAGTCGCCGCGACCGAGGCCGAAAAGCCGATGCTGGTCACCGAGGCCAAGGGCCGCGGCCTGAAGTCGCGCAGCGAAGACTACAGCCATCTGGACTGGGTTCCGCGCGAGAAGCTCACCGCCGCGCAACTGGCCGAGACCGGACCGTACTGCGGCGGCGCCTACATCGAGCCGACCCGCCCGGGCATGAACGACTCCACGCCCAAGGACGAGTCGCCGACCTACATCAACGCCAAGGTCTCCAAGTACCAGCAGGAGCAGCAGATCGCCACCCTCGCCGGTGACGTGGTCATGCGCCAGGGCAGCATGCAGGCCGAGGCCGACGAGGCCAACCTGTACCAGGCCGAGAACCGCGGCGAGCTCAAGGGCAACGTCAAGATCCGCGACAATGGCTCGCTGGTGGTTGGCGACGAGGCGCAGATCCAGCTCGATACCGGCGAGGCCCGGGTCGACAACGCCGAATACGTGATGCACAAGTCGCACATCCGCGGCAACGCGCTGTACGCCAAACGTGCGGAAAACGCCATCATCCGCCTCAAGGACGGTACCTATACCACCTGTGAGCCGGGCAGCAACGCGTGGCAGCTCAAGGGCAACAACATCACCCTGAACCCGGCCACCGGCTTCGGTACCGCGACCAACGTGACGCTGCGGGTCAAGGATTTCCCGGTGTTCTACACACCGTACATCTACTTCCCGATCGACGACCGTCGCCAGTCCGGCTTCCTGCCACCGTCGTTCAGCTCCACCAGCGACACCGGCTTCATGCTGGTCACGCCGTACTACTTCAACCTGGCACCGAACTACGATGCCACGTTGTACCCGCGCTACATGGCCAAGCGCGGCCTGCTGATGGAAGGTGAGTTCCGTTATCTGACCAAGTCCAGCGAAGGGCAGTTCGGTGGTGGTTTCCTGAACGACAAGGACGACGACCGCGAACGGCAGACGGACTACAAGAAAGATCGCTGGATGGTCAACTGGCAGCACAAGGGTGGCCTGGACGATCGCCTGATGACCGAGGTGGACTACACCGATATCAGTGACCCGTTCTATTTCCAGGACCTGGAGTCTGACCAGATCGGAGTCGAGAAACGCGACCTCGTGAATCAGCAAGGTGCGCTCACCTATCGAGGCGATAGTTACACTGCGCGCTTGAACCTGCACGCCTACGAAATGGCAACCATCTCGCAGATCACACCCTACGACAAGCTACCGCAGGTCACCTTCAATGGCATGCTGCCGTTCCACCCGGGCGGCTTCGACCTGAGCTACGAATCCGAGGCTGTTCGCTTCGACCGTGATCTGAAAAACGATTTCGTACTGGACAAGGACGGCAACCCGGACACTTCCGCAGGCGGTATTCCTGGCCGTCGCCTGGACGAGAACGTTTCCGGTATCGCTCGCGCCAACGGTACCCGCCTCAATCTTGCCCCGGCGATTAGCCTGCCAATGCAAGCCAGCTATGGCTTCATCACGCCCAAGCTGAAGTATGTCTATACCAATTACGATCTGGATCTGGACAGTCAGGGCAAGGCCCAGGCGATAGCACAATCGACAAACCCGGCCTACGGCAGCTACAGCAGCTCGCTTAACCGCGACATCCCGATTTTCAGCGTTGACAGCGGCCTGTACTTCGACCGCAACACCCAGCTGTTCGGTACCAACTACCGCCAGACTCTCGAACCGCGCCTGTTCTACCTCTATGTTCCGTACAAGGATCAGAAGGATATCCCGCTGTTCGACACTGGCGAGAACACCTTCAACTATGCCTCGCTGTTCCGCGACAACCGTTTCAGCGGAACCGATCGCATCGGTGACGAGAACAAGTTGTCGCTGGGCGTGACCAACCGCTGGATCGAGGACAATGGCTTCCAACGTCAGCGTTTCAGCATCGGCCAGGCGCTCTACTTCAAGGATCGCAAGGCCCAGCTGCCAGGTATCGACTATCGCACCCGCAAGGACAGCCAGTCGGACGTCTCGCCATACGCGCTGGAGTACGAATACGCCTTCAACCGCGATTGGCGCTTCAACTCGGACTTCAACTGGGATCCGGACAGCCGCAGCACCCGCTCGGGCAGCGCGATGTTCCACTACCAGCCTGAAGACAACCCGAACAAGGTCGTCAACCTCGGCTACCGCTACCGCAACGACCTGATCACCTACGACTCGGCGACCGGTCTCTGGAAAGTCGGTGGTGGTGACTATGGCACTCCGGGCGATCCGAACTACATCAAGGATTACTACAAGATCCAGCAACACGACTTCTCGGTCATCTGGCCGATCGTGCCGCAGTGGAGCGTCATCGCTCGTTGGCAGCATGACTACAACCGTAATCGCACCCTGGAAGCGATGGGCGGCTTCGAGTACGACAACTGCTGCTGGAAGCTGCGCCTGATCAACCGCTACTGGATCGACTACGACGACTTCAGCCAGGCCGTCCCGCAAAACGAGAAAGGCGACCACGGTATCTTCCTGCAGATCGTGCTCAAAGGGCTCGGTGGTGTAGTCGGCAACAAGGTCGAATCGTTCCTGGACCAAGGCATTCAAGGTTACCGTACCCGTGAAGAGCAAGCTTATTGATCGTCTGCGCCCGCTGATGCTGGGCGCCGCAATGCTGAGTGGCGCGGTGCATGCCGCGGTACAACCCATCGACCGTATCGTGGCCACCGTCGACAACGACGTGGTCATGCAGAGCCAGCTGAACCAGCGCGTTCGCGAAGTGCAGCAGACCATCGCCAAGCGTGGCGGCGGTGTGCCGCCCACCGACGCGCTGGAACAGCAAGTGCTGGAGCGCCTGATCGTCGAAAACCTGCAACTGCAGATCGGCGAGCGCTCGGGCATCCGCATCACCGACGAAGAGCTGAACCAGGCCGTCGCCACCATTGCCCAGCGCAATGGCATGTCGCTGGAACAGTTCCGCGCCGCCCTGGCCCATGACGGCCTGTCGTACGACGATGCCCGCGAGCAGATCAAGCGCGAGATGGTCATCAGTCGCGTACGTCAGCGCCGTGTGGCCGAGCGTATCCAGGTCTCCGAGCAGGAAGTGAAGAACTTCCTCAACTCGGACCTGGGCAAGATGCAGATGTCGGAAGAGTACCGCCTGGCCAACATCCTCATCCCGACCCCAGAAGGCGCCAACTCGGAGGCCATCCAGGCCGCCGCGCGCCAGGTAGGCGACGTCTACCAACAGCTCAAGCAAGGCGCGGACTTCGGCCAGATGGCCATCGCCCGCTCTCGCAGTGAAAACGCCCTGGAAGGCGGTGAGATGGGCTGGCGCCAGGCAGGCCAGCTGCCACCAGACTTCGCCAAGATGCTCAGCAGCATGGCGGTCGGCGACATCACCCAGCCGATCCGCATCCCCAATGGCTTCATCATCCTCAAGCTTGAAGAGAAACGTGGCGGCAGCCAGAGCATCCTGCGCGACGAAGTGCATGTGCGCCACATCCTGATCAAGCCGAGCGAAATCCGCAGTGAAGCAGCCACCGAGCAATTGGCCGAGCGCCTGTACGACCGGATCCAAAACGGTGAAAACTTCGCCGATCTGGCGAAGAGCTTCTCGGAGGATCCGGGTTCTGCGCTCAACGGCGGCGACCTTAACTGGGTCGACCCGAACAGCCTGGTACCTGAGTTCCGCGAGCAGATGGCCAACGCCGAGCAAGGCGTGGTGACCAAGCCGTTCAAGACTCAGTACGGCTGGCATGTGCTGGAAGTGCTGGGCCGCCGCGCCACCGACAGCACCGAACAGGCTCGCGAGCAGCAGGCCATGAACGTCCTGCGCAACCGCAAGTACGACGAAGAGCTGCAGAACTGGCTGCGCCAGATCCGCGACGAAGCCTACGTTGAAATCAAGCTGCCTGGCGCCGACCAGGTCGCCCAGTGAAACCCCTGCGCTTCGCCGTCACCCCCGGCGAGCCAGCCGGCATCGGTCCCGACCTGTGCCTGCTGCTCGCCGCCGAGGTCCAGCCCCACCCCCTGATCGCCATCACCAGTCGTGACCTGCTCGTCGAGCGGGCCGCGCAACTGGGGCTGGCCGTCACCCTGCTGCCCGTAACCCCCGGCAGTTTCCCGAACCAGCCTGCCCCAGCCGGCAGCCTGTACGTCTGGGACACGCCGCTGGCCAAGCCGGTGGTGGCCGGACAGCTGGACAAAGCCAATGCCGCCTTCGTCCTGGAAACACTCACCCGGGCCGGCCAGGGCTGCCTTGACGGGCAGTTCGGCGGAATGATCACCGCCCCCGTGCATAAGGGCGTGATCAACGAGAGCGGCATTGCCTTCTCCGGGCACACCGAGTTCCTCGCCGACCTAACCCATACTGCGCAAGTGGTGATGATGCTGGCCACCCACGGGCTGCGCGTGGCACTGGTGACCACCCACCTGCCCCTGCGCGATGTCGCCGACGCCATTACTGGCGAACGCCTGGAACGTGTCACCCGCATCCTGCATGCGGACATGCGCGACAAGTTCGGCATCGCCAACCCACGCATCCTGGTCTGCGGGCTCAACCCGCATGCCGGAGAAGGCGGCCACCTGGGCCGCGAAGAAATCGACATCATCGAGCCGGCACTAGCGCGACTGCGTGCCGAAGGCATGGACCTGCGCGGCCCGCTGCCAGCCGATACCCTGTTTACCCCCAAATATCTGGAGCACTGCGACGCGGTGCTGGCGATGTACCACGACCAAGGCCTGCCCGTACTCAAATACAAGGGCTTCGGCGCCGCGGTCAACGTGACGCTGGGCCTGCCGATCATCCGCACCTCGGTCGACCATGGCACCGCCCTGGACCTGGCCGGCAGCGGCCGGATCGACACCGGCAGCCTGCGCGTCGCATTGGAAACCGCCTACCAGATGGCCGAGAACCGACCATGACCGAGCACTACCAACACCGGGCGCGCAAGCGCTTCGGCCAGAACTTCCTGCATGACGCCGGAATCATCGACCGCATCCTGCGGGCGATCAACGCCAAGGCCGGCGAACATTTGCTGGAAATCGGCCCGGGCCAAGGCGCCCTGACCGAGGGCCTGCTGGGCAGCGGCGCCCAGCTGGACGTGGTGGAGTTGGACAAGGACTTGGTGCCGATCCTGCAACACAAGTTCGCCGGGCGCGGCAACTTCCGCCTGCACCAGGGCGATGCCCTGAAGTTCGACTTCAACCAGCTGGGCGTGCCAGAGCGCAGCCTGAAGGTGGTGGGCAACCTGCCCTACAACATCTCCACGCCACTGATCTTCCATCTCCTGGCCCATGCCAACCTGATCCGCGACATGCATTTCATGCTGCAGAAGGAAGTGGTCGAGCGCATGGCGGCAGGGCCAGGCGGCGGTGATTGGGGCCGGCTGTCGATCATGGTGCAGTACCACTGCCGCGTGGAGCACCTGTTCAACGTCGGCCCTGGTGCCTTCAACCCGCCGCCAAAGGTGGACTCGGCGATCGTGCGCCTGGTGCCCCATGAAGTCCTGCCGCATCCGGCCAAGAACCCGCAGCTGCTCGAGCAGGTGGTACGCGAAGCGTTCAACCAACGCCGCAAGACCCTGCGCAATACCCTCAAAGGCCTGCTCGACAGCCAGGCCATCGAAGCCGCAGGCGTCGACGGCAGCCTGCGCCCCGAGCAGCTCGATCTCGCCGCCTTCGTGCGCCTGGCCGACAAGCTGGCCGAACAGCAGGCCTGATCACACCTGCACCACCCTATCGCCGGCTTGCCGGCGATAGGGCTGACAAAGCCCCCTGCCCGGACTGGCCCTGCCCCCCGCCGATGACCTAGACTGCGTTATTGCGTTCGTTTGCCCAAGGCCCTTGCATGTCCGACCCCCGCTACCAGATCGACGTCAGCGTCGTGACCCGCTACCTCAAAGAACAATCCGACCCCGAAAGCAGCCGTTTCGCCTTCGCCTATACCATCACCGTGCAGAACAACGGCACGGTCAAGGCCAAACTGATGTCCCGCCACTGGCTGATCACCAACGGTGACGGCGAAGTCGAGGAGGTGCGCGGCGCTGGCGTGATCGGCCAACAGCCGCTGATCGAGCCTGGCCAGAGCCACACCTACAGCAGCGGCGCCGTGATCAGCACCCGCGTCGGCACCATGCAGGGCAGCTATCAGATGTTCGCCGAGGACGGCAAACGCTTCGATGCCCAGATCGCGCCGTTCCGCCTCGCCGTGCCAGGGGCCCTACACTGATGGCCACCTATGCCGTCGGCGACCTGCAAGGCTGTCTGCAACCACTCAAGTGCCTGCTCGAACGCGTGCGCTTCGATCCGGCCGTCGATCGCCTGTGGCTGGTGGGCGATCTGGTCAACCGTGGCCCCGAGTCCCTCGAGACCTTGCGTTATCTCTACTCGATCCGCCACGCGCTGGTCTGCGTGCTGGGCAACCACGACCTGCACCTGCTGGCCGCCTGGCACAATGTCGAACGCCTAAAGAAGAGCGACACCCTGCGCGAGATCATCGAAGCCCCGGACGCCGATCAGCTGTTCGACTGGCTCCGCCAGCAGAAACTGCTGCACTACGACGAAGCTCGCGGCATCGCCATGGCCCATGCCGGTATCCCACCACAGTGGACCCTGGGCAAAGCGCTGGAGCTGGCGGCGGAAGTCGAGGAAGTGCTGCGCGACGACAATCGCCTGAAACTGTATCTGGACGGTATGTACGGCAACGAGCCGAACAAGTGGAGCAAAGACCTGGCCGGCGTCGAACGCCTGCGAGTGATCACCAACTACTTCACCCGCATGCGCTTCTGCACCGCCACCGGCAAGCTCGACCTCAAGACCAAGGAAGGCGCCGACAGCGCCCCCAAAGGCTATAAACCATGGTTCGATCACCCGGACCGCCGCTCGCGCCATGTGAAGATCATCTTCGGTCACTGGGCCGCCCTCGAAGGCCGGGTCGACGTCCCCGGCGTGATTGCCCTGGATACCGGCTGTGTCTGGGGGGGCGCGATGACCCTGTACAATGTCGACAGCGGCGAATTCCACCGCTGCGACTGCACTCGCGAAGGCACCCCTCGCCCGCCGGCACCACTCAACGACCAGCACTGAAGGAACCGCACCCATGAGCGAATTCAAGCGTATCTCCCCCGAACAAGCCCTCGCCCTGCGTGCCGAAGGTGCGGTCGTGGTCGATATCCGCGACCCACAGGCGTTTGCCGCCGGCCATATCGCCGGCGCCACTCATCTGGATAATCATTCGGTCGCCGACTTCATCCGCAGCGCCGACCTGGACGCGCCTACACTGGTAGTCTGCTACCACGGCAATTCCAGCCAGAGTGCCGCCGCCTACCTGGTCGGCCAGGGCTTCTCCAACGTCTACAGCATCGATGGTGGCTTCGAACTGTGGCGTAACACCTACCCGGCGGAAACCGCCCAGGGCAGCGCCGAATAATTTTTTCATTTTTCCTGCAGCCCGCGCTTGGCGCGGGCTGGCGCCCGACCTGACGAACGGTCGTAGGCGTCTTCTCCGCTCCCCGCCCTTGACCTCTCGTATAACCAACTATCCTTAAGCCCAGGCCATCCAAAAAAGGGGAGAGCCGGTACACCGGCGTGCGGGTCATCGGTAGCGTTACAGGGTGTTCTGGGGGGTATACAGCAACCGGCAAAACCGGTTGCATGCCAGCATCGGCTGACTGATCCGGCGTCGTCTCCACGTATCGAGCGAGGTGACGTCATGAGCATTTTTAGCCACTTCCAACAACGTTTCGAGTCCACCCGCCAGGAAGAACTTTCGCTGCAGGAGTACCTCGAGCTGTGCAAAGAGGATCGCAGCGCCTATGCCTCGGCGGCCGAGCGGCTGTTGCTGGCCATCGGTGAACCAGAGCTGATCGACACCTCAAGCAACTCCCGGCTGTCGCGGATCTTCTCCAACAAGGTGATCCGCCGCTATCCGGCCTTTGCCGATTTCCATGGCATGGAAGAGTGCATCGACCAGATCGTCTCCTACTTCCGCCACGCCGCCCAAGGCCTGGAAGAGAAGAAGCAGATCCTCTACTTGCTGGGCCCGGTGGGCGGCGGTAAGTCGTCATTGGCCGAGAAGCTCAAGCAACTGATGGAAAAGGTGCCGTTCTACGCCATCAAGGGCTCACCGGTCTTCGAGTCGCCACTCGGGCTGTTCAACGCCACCGAGGACGGTGCAATCCTCGAGGAAGAGTTCGGCATTTCGCGCCGCTATCTCAATACCATCATGTCGCCCTGGGCCACCAAGCGCCTGCAGGAGTTCGGCGGCGACATCAGCAAGTTCCGGGTGGTAAAACTCTATCCGTCGATCCTCAACCAGATTGCCATTGCCAAGACCGAACCAGGTGACGAGAACAACCAGGACATCTCGGCCCTGGTCGGCAAGGTGGATATCCGCAAGCTCGAGGAGTTTCCGCAGAACGACGCCGATGCCTACAGCTACTCGGGCGCGCTGTGCCGGGCCAACCAGGGCCTGATGGAATTCGTCGAGATGTTCAAGGCGCCGATCAAGGTGCTGCACCCACTGCTCACCGCTACCCAGGAAGGCAACTACAACAGTACCGAAGGCCTGGGGGCGATCCCCTACACCGGTATCCTGCTGGCCCACTCCAACGAATCGGAATGGCACACCTTCCGCAACAACAAGAACAACGAAGCCTTCATCGACCGTATCTACATCGTCAAGGTGCCTTACTGCCTGCGCGTCAGCGACGAGATCAAGATCTACGACAAGCTGCTGATCAACAGCTCGCTGGCCAAGGCGCATTGCGCGCCCGACACACTCAAGATGCTTGCGCAGTTCACCGTGCTTTCGCGCCTCAAGGAGCCGGAGAACTCCAACATCTACTCGAAGATGCGCGTCTACGACGGCGAGAATCTCAAGGACACCGACCCCAAGGCCAAGTCGATCCAGGAGTACCGCGACTCCGCAGGCGTCGACGAGGGCATGAACGGCCTGTCGACCCGCTTCGCCTTCAAGATTCTCTCCAAGGTATTCAACTTCGATCCGCATGAGATTGCCGCCAACCCGGTGCATCTGCTGTACGTGCTGGAACAGCAGATCGAGCAGGAGCAGTTCCCCGCCGAGGTACGCGAACGCTACCTGCGCTACCTCAAGGAGTACCTGGCGCCGCGCTATATCGAGTTCATCGGCAAAGAAATCCAGACCGCTTACCTGGAGTCCTACAGCGAGTACGGCCAGAACATCTTCGACCGCTACGTGCTGTACGCCGACTTCTGGATCCAGGACCAGGAGTACCGCGACCCGGAGACTGGCGAGATCCTCAACCGCATCGCCCTCAACGAGGAGCTGGAGAAGATCGAGAAGCCGGCCGGCATCAGCAATCCGAAGGACTTCCGCAACGAGATCGTCAACTTCGTGCTGCGCGCCCGCGCCAACAACAATGGCAAGAACCCCAGCTGGCTCAGCTACGAGAAGCTGCGGGTGGTGATCGAGAAGAAAATGTTCTCCAACACCGAAGACCTGCTGCCGGTCATCAGCTTCAACGCCAAGGCCAGCAAGGAAGACCAGCAGAAGCACAACGACTTCGTCACCCGGATGGTGGAGCGTGGCTACACAGACAAACAGGTACGCCTGCTGTCGGAATGGTACCTGCGGGTCAGGAAATCGCAGTAAAAGCGGCACGCCCCGGGCGCTTGGCGGTGTGCCCCGGCACACCGCCGGCCCGTGGCGGCAGCGACTGCTTTTACTTGCAGCTCGTAGCTTGAAGCTTGCAGCTGTACCCAGCTACCGGAGGGCCCATGAGCTACGTTATCGACCGACGCCTGAACGGCAAGAACAAGAGCACGGTCAACCGCCAGCGCTTCTTGCGGCGTTACCGTGAGCACATCAAGAAAGCCGTCGAAGAGGCCGTGAGCCGCCGCTCCATCATGGACATGGAACACGGCGAGCAGATCAGTATCCCGGGACGTGACATCGACGAACCGGTGCTACACCACGGTCGCGGCGGCAAGCAGACCATCGTTCACCCAGGTAACAAGGAGTTCACCGCCGGCGAACACATCGCCCGGCCACAAGGTGGCGGCGGTGGCGGTGGGCGCGGCAAGGCCGGCAACTCCGGCGAAGGCATGGACGATTTCGTGTTCCAGATCACCCAGGAAGAATTCCTCGAATTCATGTTCGAAGACCTGGAGCTGCCCAACCTGGTCAAACGCCATCTCACCGGTGCCGACACGTTCAAGACCGTCCGCGCCGGTATCGCCAACGAGGGCAATCCCTCGCGCATCAACATCGTTCGCACCCTGCGCTCGGCCCACGCCCGACGTATCGCCCTGACCGGCAGCAGCCGCGCACTGTTGCGTGAGGCACAAAAAGAGCTGGAGCGTTTGAAAGTCGAGGAGCCGGACAATTTCACCGACATCCAGGACACCGAGGCCGAGATCGAGCGTCTCAAGGCGCGCATCAATCGCCTGCCCTTCCTCGACACCTTCGACCTCAAGTACAACTTGCTGATCAAGCAGCCCAACCCCAGCTCCAAGGCGGTGATGTTCTGCCTGATGGATGTCTCCGGCTCCATGACACAGGCCACCAAGGACATCGCCAAGCGCTTCTTCATCCTGCTGTACCTGTTCCTCAAGCGTAACTACGACCGCATCGAGGTGGTATTCATCCGCCACCACACCAGCGCCCGCGAAGTGGACGAAGAAGAGTTCTTCTACTCCCGCGAGACCGGCGGCACCATCGTCTCCAGCGCGCTCAAGCTGATGCAGGAAGTCATGGCCGAGCGCTATCCGGCCAGCGACTGGAACATCTATGCCGCCCAGGCCTCGGACGGCGACAACTGGAACGACGATTCGCCGATCTGCCGCGACATCCTTGCCAACCAGATCATGCCGCATGTGCAGTACTACACTTACGTCGAGATCACCCCACGCGAACATCAGGCGCTGTGGTACGAGTACGAGCGCATCGGCGAAGCATTTCCCGACACCTTCGCCCAGCAGCAGTTGGTATCGGCCGGCGATATCTACCCGGTCTTCCGTGAACTCTTCCAGCGCAGGTTAGCCACATGACCGCCAGAGAGCAGAGACGCCAACCCATTTCCACCGGCTCCGAATGGACGTTCGAGCTGATCCAGACCTACGACCGCGAGATCAGTCGCCTGGCCGCCCGCTACGCCCTGGATACCTACCCCAACCAGATCGAAGTCATCACCGCCGAGCAGATGATGGACGCCTACGCTTCGGTCGGCATGCCGCTGGGCTATCACCACTGGTCCTACGGCAAACAGTTCCTCAGCACCGAGAAGTCCTACAGTCGGGGCCAGATGGGCCTGGCGTACGAGATCGTGATCAATTCCGATCCGTGCATCGCCTACCTGATGGAAGAAAACACCATGTGCATGCAGGCACTGGTGATCGCGCACGCCTGCTATGGCCACAACAGTTTCTTCAAGGGCAACTACCTGTTCCGCACCTGGACCGACGCCAGCTCGATCATCGACTACCTGGTGTTCGCCAAGCAGTACATTGCCCAGTGCGAGGAGCGTCATGGCATCGACGCGGTCGAAGACCTGATCGACTCCTGCCATGCGCTGATGAACTATGGCGTGGATCGCTACAAACGCCCCTATCCCATCTCCGCCGAAGAGGAACGGCGCCGGCAGAAGGAGCGTGAAGAGCACCTGCAACGGCAGATCAACGACCTCTGGCGGACCATTCCCAAGGGCGCCGAAAAGGGTGGCGACAGGGACGATGCGCGCTTCCCCGCCGAACCCCAGGAGAACATTCTCTACTTCATCGAGAAACACGCACCACTGCTCGAACCGTGGCAACGCGAGGTGGTGCGCATCGTGCGCAAGATCGCCCAATACTTCTATCCACAACGCCAGACCCAGGTGATGAACGAAGGTTGGGCGACCTTCTGGCACTACACGCTGATGAACGATCTCTACGACGAGGGCCTGATCACCGAGGGCTTCATGATGGAGTTCCTCCAGTCGCACACCAGCGTGGTGTTCCAGCCAGGCTTCGACAGCCCCTACTACAGCGGCATCAACCCGTACGCCCTGGGCTTTGCGATGTACACCGACATTCGTCGCATGTGCGAGCACCCCACCGAGGAGGATCGCCGCTGGTTCCCGGACATCGCCGGCAGTGACTGGCTTTCGACCATCAAGTTCGCCATGAGCAGCTTCAAGGACGAAAGCTTCATCCTGCAGTACCTGTCGCCCAAGGTGATGCGCGACCTCAAGCTGTTCAGCATCCTCGACGATGACCAGCGCGACGACCTGCTGGTCCCGGCGATCCATGACGAGGCCGGCTACCGCACCATCCGCGAGCAACTGGCCGCCCAGTACAACCTGGGCAACCGTGAACCCAACGTACAGATCTGGAGCATCGATCGCCGCGGCGACCGCTCGCTCACCCTGCGCCACCAGCAGCACAACCGCAAACCCCTGGGTGACTCCACCGAAGAGGTGCTCAAGCACCTGCACCGCTTGTGGGGCTTCGATATCCACCTGGAGACCGTTCAGGGCGACCAGGTGATGAAGACCCACCACATGCCGCCGCGCGGCGAGCATAGCGAGGCCGGCGACTACGGGCGCATGGACCTGGCGGTGGTGCATCACCTCTAGCCGCCATCCACCTCCATTGCTGCCGACAAGGTATCCTGTCGCCAGTAATGGAGGTTCCACATGCAGATCTACAAGGTTGGCGGCGCCGTGCGCGACCGCCTGCTCGGCCGCGCGGTCAGCGACATCGACTGGCTGGTGGTCGGCGCCACGGTCGAACAGATGCAGGCCCAGGGCTTTCGCCCGGTCGGTGCCGATTTCCCGGTTTTCCTTCACCCCAGGACGGGCGAGGAATACGCCTTGGCCCGCACCGAACGCAAGAGCGGCCGCGGATACGGTGGTTTCACCTTCCATGCAAACCCCGAAGTCACCCTCGAGGAAGACCTGGTTCGCCGCGACCTGACCATCAATGCCATGGCCGAGGACGAGTACGGTAACCTGCACGACCCCTACCATGGCAAGGCAGATCTCGAGCAACGTCTCCTGCGTCATGTTTCCCCGGCATTCGCCGAAGATCCCTTGCGGGTGCTGCGCGTTGCCCGCTTTGCCGCTCGCTACGCGCCGCTGGGCTTTCGCGTGGCCGATGAGACGTTGCAACTGATGCGCCAGATCGCCGAATCGGGCGAACTGCAGGCGTTGACCGCCGAGCGCAGCTGGAAGGAGATCGAGCGTGCATTGATGGAAAGCGAACCGCAGGTGTTCATTGAGGTGCTGCGCAGCTGCGGCGGGTTGAGCGAGCTGATGCCCGAGCTTGAGGGCGCCAATACACTGGCAGCGCTGCACCAGGCGGCAACGCACCAGCAGCCGCTGGCAGTGCGCTGGGCGTGCCTGCTGCGCGGGCTGCAGCCCGCCGCGCTCAAGGCGCTGAACCAGCGCTTCAAGGCACCGCGTGAATGCCAGGAACTGGCGATGCTGGTGGGGGAGTTTGCCGAGCGGGCGGACCAGGCTCCGCAGCTGGAAGCTGCAAGCCTGCTGGAGATGCTGCAGAAGTTCGACGTGTACAGACGGCCACAGCGCTTCGAGGACTTCATCGCCGCGTGCGAGATGGCGGCGCTGGGTTCAGGTTATCCACAAGCCGAGTACTTGCGCGGGGCCGCTGAAGCGGCGCGTGCCGTGGATGTGAAGCCGTTGCTGGAGGCCGGGCTTGCCGGCCAGGGCCTGGGCGAAGCGCTCAAAGGTGAACGACTGAAAGCGCTCGAAGCCTACAAGGCTGCTTGATCTGCCCGGCCTCTTCGCAGGTAGACCCGCGAAGAGGCCGGCGCAGGCTAAGCGGGGGTCAACTGCAACCCGCGCCATTCGAACGGTACCGGCGCCAGTACCTGCTCGATGCGCGCTTCCCGCCACAACTGCCCCATGGATTTGCCCTCGCCCGGGTGCATCAGCTCCGGGGCCAGCAACGACAGCGGCCAAAGCACGAAGGCGTTCTTCAGGATCTCCGCGCGCGGCAACACCAGGCCATCGAAGGTCCCGCACAGGTCATCGAACATCAGCACGTCGATATCCAGCGGCAGCCCCTTGCGGTCCGGAGCGTAGCGGCCATTGTCGGCCTCGATGAACTTGAGCCGGCGATCGAGTTCCAGCAACGGCAACTCGGTGCGCCCGCGCACCACCAGGTTGTAGAACGGACCGCTCTTGATCCCTACCGCCTGGCTCTCGAACACTGCGGAACACTGCATATCGCTGAGGATGCCCGCGAGGGCATCGAGGCCGGCGCACAAGTGCCGCTCACGCTCGATGTTGCTGCCCAGACCAAGGTATACCGTGCTTAGAGACATCCGCGCTCGATCTCCACGCCAACACCACCCCGGGCCGCCGGTACCGCGCCCGGCTTGGTGAGTTTCAGGCGTACCCAGGGAATGTTGAATTCCGCCATCAACACCGCGACCAAGCGCTCGGCGAAGGTCTCGACCAGCTCGAAACGGGCCTGTTCGGCGAACGCCTGGATACGTGCCGAGACACTGGCATAGTCCAGTGCCAGCGACAGGTCGTCACCGGCCGCCGCCGGGCGGTTGTCCCAGGCGAAGCTCAGGTCCAGGCGCAGGCACTGGCGAATATCCCGCTCCCAGTCATAGGCGCCGATCACGGTATCGACTTCCAGGCCTTCGATGAACACTCTGTCCAAGCACTTCTCTCCACAGCACGACAAGGGCGACGAGCGCCGTTAGAATCAGGGCGTCCTCGCCCGGAATAGTTAGCATGTTTTGGTCACTGGCGCTGCTTGCCTACCTGCTCGGCTCTCTGTCCTTCGCCATTGTCCTGAGCCGTCTCAGTGGCAGCCCCGACCCGCGCTCCAGCGGTTCCGGCAATGCCGGCGCCACCAACATGCTACGCCTGGCGGGCCGCAAACTGGCGATCCTGACGCTGCTCGGCGACCTGTGCAAGGGCATGTTGCCCGTACTGTTGGCACGCCTGGCCGGGCTCGACCAGCAAGAGCAGGCCTGGGTAGGCATCTGCGCGGTGCTCGGCCACCTGTTCCCGGTGTACTTCCGCTTCAAGGGCGGCAAAGGCGTGGCCACCGCCGCCGGTATGCTCATGGCGCTGTACTTTCCCGCCGCCCTGCTGGCCATCGGCGCCTGGCTGCTGACCTTCTACCTGACCCGCACCAGCTCGCTCGCGGCGTTGATCGCCACACCGCTGACCTTGCCTCTACTGGCCTGGCGCGAGCCTGAAGCGCTGCTGCCGATGACCGTGCTGACAGTGCTGATCGTCTGGCGCCACCGCAACAATCTGCGTGACCTGTTCGCCGGGCGCGAACGCCACTTCTGAGACCTGCGCAGCCCCCCGGCTCACCTCATACCGCCGGCAGTTGCTCCATCGGCCAGCGCGCCTGCACGCTGATCGCCAGGTCCTGCTGCTGCCCGGCCAACAGACGCTGGCAACCGGCATAGGCGATCATCGCACCGTTGTCGGTGCAGAAGCGTGGGCGGGCGTAGTAGACGTTGCCCTTGATGCTGGCCAGCATCTCCTCCAAGGAAACGCGCAAGGCCTTGTTGGCGCTCACGCCGCCGGCGATGACCAGGCGCTTGAGGCCGGTCTGCTTGAGGGCGCGCTTGCACTTGATGGTCAGAGTCTCCACCACCGCCTGCTGGAACGCCAGCGACACGTCGCAACGGGTTTGCTCGTTGTCGTCCCCGGCATCGCGGCATTGCTGCCAGGTATTCAGGGCAAAGGTCTTCAGGCCACTGAAGCTGAACTGCAGACCAGGGCGGTCGCACATTGGACGCGGGAACACGAAGCGCCCAGGTGTACCCTGCTCAGCCAGGCGGGCAATCTCGGGGCCACCGGGATAATTGAGGCCGATCAGCTTGGCGGTCTTGTCGAACGCCTCGCCGGCGGCGTCGTCCAGGCTCTCGCCCAGCAGTTCGTACTGGCCGATACCATCGACCCGAACCAGCTGGGTATGGCCACCGGAAACCAACAAGGCGACGAACGGAAACTGCGGTGGCTGCTCTTCGAGCATCGGCGCCAGCAGATGGCCTTCCATATGATGCACGCCGATCGCCGGAATATCCCAGGCGAACGCCAGTGCCTGGGCGCAAGAGGCGCCCACCAGCAACGCGCCGACCAGGCCGGGGCCTGCGGTATAGGCGATGGCGTCGATCTCGGTGGCAACGCAATCGGCTTCCTGCAGCACCTGGCGAATCAGGGGCAGCATGCGCTTGACGTGATCGCGCGAGGCGAGTTCGGGCACCACGCCGCCATAGACGCGGTGCAGGTCGATCTGGCTGAACAGCGCGTCGGCCAGCAGGCCGCGTTCGCTGTCGTATAATGCGACGCCAGTTTCGTCGCAGGATGTTTCCAATCCCAGTACTAGCATGGGTCCGTGCCTTGTGGAGGCTGAATTCGAAGGCGCGCATGATAGTCCCCGTGTCCGGTGCCGACCAGCGGTTTTCGATCAGAGGCTTTGCATTCCGGCCAGCTAAGGGTTAACATCCGCAACCCTTGAAAACCGACGTTCTCCAGCACACCTTATGTTTTGCCAGGAGCACGTCTACCCCGGTAATGAATTAAGGTAGCCCTGGATGCCAGCCGTCAAAGTTAAAGAGAACGAACCCTTCGACGTAGCTCTGCGTCGTTTCAAGCGCTCCTGCGAAAAAGCCGGTGTACTGGCTGAAGTTCGTAGCCGCGAGTTTTACGAGAAGCCGACCGCCGAGCGTAAGCGCAAAGCCGCTGCCGCTGTTAAGCGTCACGCGAAGAAAGTTCAGCGCGAACAGCGCCGCGCCGTTCGTCTGTACTAAGTACAGCCGTTCTACGCAAAGCTTCTGCCATGCCCGGCCTCGTGCCGGGCTTATGGTAGCGGTTGCTTGAAACCCTTGGCCATGCGCCTGGGGCGCCCCGGCAAAAGCCATGGGCAACCTGCCTCAACGCGTCAGAACTGGTCTTTGGCCAGGCGTGCACGTCTTTTCTGACGAGCCCTCACCGGCTACCGACGAGCACACACCTCTTCCTGCGACACCCCACGCCAAACCCGCGCACAAGCGTTTAGACTTGCCAGTTGCCAGATGACGAGGCTGCCATGGCCGGGCTGATTCCCCAGAGTTTTATCGATGACCTTCTCAACCGCACCGACATCGTCGATGTGGTGAGTTCGCGCATCCAGCTGAAAAAGACCGGCAAGAATCTTTCCGCCTGCTGCCCGTTCCACAAGGAAAAGAGCCCCTCCTTCACCGTCAGCCCCGACAAGCAGTTCTACTACTGCTTCGGTTGCGGCGCTGGGGGTAACGCCCTCGGCTTTGTCATGGACCACGACAACCTGGACTTCCCCCAGGCAGTCGAGGAACTGGCCCGCGCGGCCGGCATGGAAGTCCCCCGCGAGGAAGGCCGCCGCGGGCAGAAGCCACGCCAGCCGACCGACTCGCCGCTGTACCCCTTGCTCGAGGCGGCCAGCGAGTTCTATCGCCAAGCCCTGCGCAGCCACACCACCCGCAAGGCGGCGGTGGAGTACCTCAAGGGGCGCGGCCTGTCCGGCGAGATCGCCCGCGACTTTGGCCTGGGCTTCGCGCCTCCGGGCTGGGACAACCTGCTCAAGCATCTGGGTGCCGACGCGCTGCAACAGAAAGTGATGATCGACGCCGGCCTGCTGATCGAAAACGCCGAAAGCGGCAAGCGCTATGACCGCTTCCGCGACCGGGTGATGTTCCCGATCCGCGACAGCCGCGGCCGGGTCATCGCTTTCGGCGGCCGGGTACTGGGCGACGACAAGCCCAAGTACCTGAACTCCCCGGAAACCCCGGTATTCCACAAGGGCCAGGAGCTGTACGGCCTGTACGAGGCGCGCAAACACAACCGCAACCTCGACGAGATCATCGTGGTCGAGGGCTACATGGACGTGATCGCCCTCGCCCAGCAGGGCTTGCGCAATGCGGTGGCCACCCTCGGCACGTCCACCAGCGAGGACCACCTCAAGCGCCTGTTCCGCGTGGTTCCCAGTGTGCTGTTCTGCTTCGACGGCGACCAGGCCGGCCGCAAGGCCGCCTGGCGCGCCCTGGAGGCGACCCTGTCGAGCCTGCAGGACGGTCGCCGCGCACGCTTCCTGTTCCTACCCGAAGGCGAAGACCCGGACAGCCTGGTGCGTGCCGAAGGTACCGACGCCTTCCAGGCCCGTATCAACCAGCACGCCCAGCCACTGGCCGACTATTTCTTCGAGCAGTTGAGCAACGAGGCCGACCCACGCTCGCTGGAAGGCAAGGCGCACATGGTGACGCTGGCCGCACCGCTGATCGAAAAGGTCCCGGGGGCCAACCTGCGCCAACTGATGCGCAACCGCCTGAAAGACATCACCGGGCTCGACCCGCAGCAAATGGAGCAACTGGCCCAGAGCGCGCCAGCACCCAGCGCGCCGGATTACGACCCAAGCTACGACTACGACGCCATGGCAAGCTACGTGCCTGACCATGGCGATATGCACTACCAGCCCGACTATGCCGCGCCACAACAGGAGCAACGTCCCTGGACGCCGAGCAAAGGTGGCGGCAAGAAGCAGTGGGACGGCAAACCCTGGGACAAGAAAGGTGGCAAGCCGTGGCAGCGCGATGGCCAGCGCGGCGAAGCGCCACCCCGGGTACCCGCGCCAGTGGAACCACCGACGCTATCGGCTCTGCGCACCTTGCTGCATCACCCGCTGCTGGCCGGCAAGGTCGAGGACGCCAGCTACTTCGCCGACGAAGAGCAACTGTACAGCCAGCTGCTGGTGGCCCTGATCGAGGCCGCGCAGAAGAATCCTAAGCTAAGCTCAATGCAGCTGATCGCACGCTGGCACGGGACCGAACAGGGTCGCCTGCTGCGCGCCCTGGCGGAAAAGGAATGGTTGATCGATGCCGACAACCTTGAACAACAGTTTTTCGACACTATAACTAGCTTGTCCGCTCGCCAGCGCGAGCGCAGCCTGGAACATCTGCTCAGGAAAGCGCGTCTAAGCGAGTTGAGCGCAGAGGAAAAATCTCAGCTGCTCGCCCTGTTAAGCCGGAATGTTCCCGCACAAACCCCGACCTCATCTGGCGCGTGAGGTCCATGCTCGGGTATAATCCTCGGCTTGTTTTTTGCCCGCCAAGACCTTCAGTGGATAGGGTGTTATGTCCGGAAAAGCGCAACAGCAATCTCGTATCAAAGAGTTGATCACCCGCGGTCGTGAGCAGGGCTACCTGACTTACGCGGAGGTCAACGACCACCTGCCAGAGGATATTTCAGATCCGGAGCAGGTGGAAGACATCATCCGCATGATCAACGACATGGGGATCAACGTATTCGAGAGTGCTCCGGATGCGGATGCCCTGTTGTTGGCGGAAGCCGACACTGACGAGGCCGCAGCCGAAGAGGCCGCCGCCGCATTGGCGGCTGTCGAGACCGATATTGGCCGCACGACCGACCCGGTGCGCATGTACATGCGCGAAATGGGTACCGTCGAGCTGCTGACCCGCGAAGGCGAGATCGAAATCGCCAAGCGTATCGAGGAAGGCATTCGTGAAGTCATGGGCGCCATCGCTCACTTCCCGGGCACTGTCGACCACATCCTCGGCGAATACGACCGCGTCACCTCCGAAGGTGGCCGTCTTTCCGACGTTTTCAGCGGTTACATCGACCCTGACGACAACATCGCCGCACCGACCGAAGAAGTACCGATCCCTGGTGCCAAGGCCGCTGCCGCGAAGGAAGAGAGCGACGACGAAGACGAAGAAAGCGGCGATGGCGACGACGAGGAAGAGGCCGAAAGCGGTCCGGACCCGGTCGTTGCCGCCCAGCGTTTCGGCGCGGTCTCCGAGCAGCTCGCCATCACCCTCAAAGTTCTGAAGAAGCACGGTCGCGCTCACGCCGAAAGCCTGGGTGCCATGCAGGCACTGGCTGACCTGTTCATGCCGATCAAACTGGTACCGAAGCAGTTCGACGCTCTGGTCGAGCGCGTACGCGGTGCCCTTGATCGCCTGCGCCAGCAAGAACGCGCCATCATGCAACTGTGCGTGCGTGACGCGCGCATGCCGCGTGCCGACTTCCTGCGCCTGTTCCCGAGCAACGAGACCGACCAGACCTGGTCCGGTGACCTGGCCAAGCGCAACACCAAATGGGCCGCCGCCCTGGGTGAGAAAGACGCCGCCATCGTCGCCTGCCAGCAAAAACTGATCGACCTCGAGACCGAGACCGGCCTGACCGTCGCCGAGATCAAGGACATCAACCGCCGGATGTCCATCGGTGAAGCCAAGGCTCGCCGCGCCAAGAAGGAAATGGTCGAGGCGAACCTGCGTCTGGTGATCTCGATCGCCAAGAAATACACCAACCGCGGCCTGCAATTCCTCGACCTGATCCAGGAAGGCAACATCGGCCTGATGAAGGCGGTGGACAAGTTCGAATACCGTCGCGGCTACAAGTTCTCGACCTACGCCACCTGGTGGATTCGCCAGGCGATCACCCGCTCGATCGCCGACCAGGCGCGCACCATCCGTATCCCGGTGCACATGATCGAGACGATCAACAAGCTCAACCGTATTTCCCGTCAGATGCTGCAGGAAATGGGCCGCGAACCGACCCCGGAAGAGCTGGGCGAACGCATGGAGATGCCTGAGGACAAGATCCGCAAGGTGCTGAAGATCGCCAAAGAGCCGATCTCCATGGAAACCCCGATCGGTGACGACGAAGACTCGCACCTGGGCGACTTCATCGAGGACTCCACCATGCAGTCCCCGATCGACGTGGCCACGGTCGAAAGCCTCAAGGAAGCGACCCGTGACGTGCTCTCGGGCCTGACCGCACGCGAAGCCAAAGTGCTGCGCATGCGTTTCGGCATCGACATGAACACCGACCACACCCTCGAAGAAGTCGGTAAGCAGTTCGACGTGACCCGCGAGCGGATCCGTCAGATCGAAGCCAAGGCGCTGCGCAAGCTGCGTCACCCGACGCGAAGCGAGCACCTACGCTCCTTCCTCGACGAGTAAAGACGAACCCCGGCCCAGGCCGGGGTTTTTCTTATGTGACAGAAGGTCGTGGCCACTGTCTACCCAGCGGGCGGGATGCCCGTCTACACTCGAATCAGACCCCCTGATCGAGAGGCCGCTATGCCCCTGATGCCGGCCCTCCTGTTGCTGATCCTGCTCGCCTGGAACACAACGGCCGGCGCCCTGACCCTGACCGACGAGGAAAAAGCCTGGCTCAGCGCCCACCCGCAGCTGCGTCTGGGCGTCGATGCTTCATGGCCGCCATTCGAATTCCGCGACCAGGAAGGTCGCTACCAGGGATTGGCCGCCGATTACATCGCCTTGATCCAGGAACGCCTGGGGATCACCCTCAAACCGATCGAGCCCAGCAGCTGGACCGAAGTCCTCGCGCAGGCACGCAGCAACCGGCTCGATCTGCTGCCCGGCATCATGTCCACCCCGGAGCGGCAGGGCTACCTGGCCTTCACCCGCCCTTACCTGGACTTCCCGATCGTCATCCTCGCCCACTCAGGCGGCGCGCAACCGCGCAACCTCAAGGACCTCTACGGCTTGAAGATCGCCGTGGTGGAGAACTACGCCCCCCACGAGCTGCTGCGCACCCACCACCCGGACCTCAACCTGGTGGCCATGCCCAATGTCAGCTCCGCTTTACAGGCGCTGGCCACCGACGAGGTGGACGCCGTGGTCGGCGACCTCGCCTCCAGCATCTGGAGCCTGCGCCAGCTCAAGCTCGATGGCCTGTATGTCAGCGGTGAAACGCCATACCGCTACCAGCTGGCCATGGCCGTGCCTCGGCAACAGAAGATGCTCGTCGGCATCCTCGACAAGGTCATGGCTGACATGAGCAGCAGTGAAGTCAGCCATATTCAGCAGCGCTGGGTGGGTAACGTCGTCGATCAACGGACTTTCTGGCACGACGTGCTGCTCTACGGCCTGCCGGCGGTGCTGGTGCTGATGGCCATCCTGGCTGTGGTGATCCGCATCAACCGCCGGTTGAGTTCGGAGATTTCCCGGCGCATCGCCCTGGAACAGGAACTGCGCAGCAGCGAGTACCACTACCGAGGCCTGGTGGAAAGCCTGTCGGCGGTAGCCTGGGAGGCCGATGCCAATGACTTCAGCTACAGCTATGTCTCGCCCCACGCCGAAGACCTGCTCGGCTACCCGACGGGTGAATGGCTCAAGCCAGGCTTCTGGCGCAGCATCCTGCACCCGGAAGACGCCCTGTGGGCCCAGGCCTACTGCGACAGCGAAACCGCCGCCGGGCGCGACCACAGCCTGGATTACCGGGTGATCCGCGCCGACGGCCATACCTTGTGGGTGCGCAACATCGTCAGCATGATCGAGCACGGCCACAAGCCATTGATGCGCGGGCTGATGATCGACATCAGCGAGACCAAGCATACCGAGGACGCCTTGCGCCTGTCGGAACAGAAGTTCGCCTCGGTGTTCCAGCAGTGCCCGGATATTCTGGTCATCGCCCGGCATAGCGACGGTTGCCTGCTGGAGGTCAACGAAGCGTTCGAGGAACTGATCGGCCTGAGCCCTGCGCAGGTGATCGGGCGCACCGCCACCGAGCTTGGCCTGTGGGGCGTGGCCGGCACCGGCCCCGCACTGCTCGAGCGCCTGCACCGCGGCGGTATCCGCAACCTGGAAATGACCTTCCGCCGCAGCAATGGCGAACTGTTCACCGGGCTGACCTCAGCCGAGACCTTCGACCTCGACAGCATGCCTGCGCTGGTGGTGGCGATCCGCGATATCAGCCAGCTCAAGGAAACCCAGCAGCAATTGCAGACCTCCGAAGAGAAGTTCGCCAAGGCCTTCCACGCCTCACCCGATGGCCTGCTGCTGTCGCGCCAGAGCGACGGCCTGCTGCTGGAAGTCAACGAAGGTTTCTGCCGACTCACCGGCTACGACATCAGCCCCACGGTCGATCAGACCTCGCTGGACCTGGGTATCTGGGTCGACCTCAACGAGCGCCAACGCCTGGTCGAGCAACTGCAGCGTGACGGTTTCGTGCGCGATTTCAGCTGCCATATCCGCCGCAGCGATGGGCAGATCCGCCTTTGTGAACTGTCTGCCCGGCCCCTGCCGATCGGCGGCGTCGACTGCATGCTGACCATCGCTCGCGACATCACCGAACGCCACCTGATGCAGGAGAAACTGCAACTGGCCGCCACGGTGTTCGAGAACACCGCCGAAGGGGTACTGATCACCGACACGGACCAACGCATCAGCGCGGTCAACCGTGCCTTCAGTGAGATCACCGGCTACAGCGAGATCGAAGCCCTCGGCCAAACTCCGCGCCTGCTCGCCTCCGGCCAGCATGACAGCGCCTTCTACGCCGCCATGTGGCACCAACTGACCGCGGAAGGCCACTGGCAGGGCGAGATCTACAACAAACGCAAGAACGGCGAGCTGTACCCCGGCTGGCTGACCATCAGCGCCGTGCGCAACCACGAGCGCGAGATCACCCATTTCGTCGCCGTGTTCGCCGACATCTCCAGCCTCAAGCACGCCCAGGCCAAGCTCGACTACCAGGCCCATCACGACCCGCTGACCGGTCTGCCCAATCGCACCCTGTTCGAAAGCCGGCTGCAGGCTGCCCTCAACTGCGCCCAGGTCTCCAACCGACAGGGCGCGGTGCTGTTCCTCGACCTCGACCGTTTCAAACACATCAACGACAGCCTCGGCCACCCGGTGGGTGACCTGCTACTCAAGGGTATCGCCCAACGCCTCAAGGAACAGGTGCGCGATGTCGACACCGTGGCCCGCCTGGGTGGCGACGAGTTCATCATTCTTCTGCCCGGCCTGCACAAGCCCAGCGATGCCAGCGCCATTGCCAACAAGTTGCTGGCCGGCTTCCACGCACCGTTCCAGGCCGGTGAACACGAGTTCTTCACCAGCGCCAGCATTGGCATCAGCCTGTATCCCCAGGATGGCACCGATGTCGCCAACCTGATCCGCAACGCCGACGCCGCCATGTACCGCTCCAAGGCCAAGGGCCGCAACCGGGTCGAAGCCTACACCCGCGAACTGACCACCCAGGCCAGCGAGCGCATCGCTCTGGAACACGAATTGCGCCGCGCAATCGAACGCAATGAGCTGAGCCTGTGCTACCAGCCCAAGTTCAGCCTCAAAACCCAGAGCCTGGTGGGCGCCGAGGCGCTCATACGCTGGAGTCACCCGACGTTCGGCGACGTACCGCCCGAGCAGTTCATCCACCTGGCCGAGGAGAACGGCAGCATTCTCCAACTGGGCGACTGGGTACTGGAGCAGGCCTGCCGGCAGATGCACAGTTGGAAGAAGACCTACCACGCCTTCGGCCCGCTCTCGATCAACCTTGCCGGCGCCCAACTGCGTCAACCCAACCTGGCCCGGCGCATCGAGCAACTGCTGCGTAACTACCAGCTCAAGGCGGGTGACCTACAGCTGGAGATCACCGAAAACTTCATCATGAGCCAGGCCGAAGAGGCGCTGAGCGTGCTGCACCAACTCAAGCAACTTGGCGTACAACTGGCCATCGACGACTTCGGCACCGGCTACTCCTCGCTCAGCTACCTCAAGCGCCTGCCGCTGGATATTCTGAAGATCGACCAGTCGTTCATCCGCGGCCTGCCCGACGATCCTCACGACGCCGCCATCGCCCGCGCCATCATCGCCCTGGGCCGTAGCATGCAACTGACGATCATTGCCGAAGGCGTGGAAAACCAAGCGCAGCAGCGCTTCCTCGCCGCCGAAGGCTGCGAGCAGATCCAGGGCTACATCGTCAGCCTGCCCCTGCCACCGGAGGAATTCGCGGCGACCTTTCTTCGCATAGCACAAACGGATCTTTCGGATGGCACGCTATCGAAACCCTCGTTATAATCCAGCGCTCCTGCTGAGGGCCTATAGCTCAGTTGGTTAGAGCAGAGGACTCATAATCCTTTGGTCCACGGTTCGAGTCCGTGTGGGCCCACCAAACATAAAGAAGCCGCGCCGATGTGCGGTTTTTTTGTGCCCCAATCCCAGCAACTTGCCCGCTGTTCAGGGGTCACATCCTTGACTTCCCCTGCACCCCCTACAGCGGCAAAGTGCCTTTAGCACACCCGTTCTATTTCGCCATCACGGCCGCGTTTCTAGAATCCCTCCATCGCTTCGGCACCGGGTCGGAGCCCAGTGATCGAGGGAACGTCACATGAACATCCAAGGAACGCTTGGGGCCCTGCTCGTCGTACCGATGCTGGCCACGCTCGTCGGCTGCGTGGCACCGGGCACCTACAACCAGGGCCAGCAGCCCAGTCAGATGGCCGGCGGCAACGCCCCCTGCACACCCAGTGCAACCGACAACCTGATCTCGACCGGGCGTAGCCTGCTCAGCATCGCCAACTCCGTACTGGAAACCAAGAACAGCATGAATGGCACCTCTGCTACTTACGACCAGCGCATGCAGCTGGCGGAAAACGCGCAGAAGGTCAACAAGGGCAACGAGATGCTCGACAACGTCGAGAGCATGACCGCTGGCCTGAAGTCCCCCTGCGCCACCACTGCACAGACGAGCGCCGCACGTTGATAACGGCGAAACACCACGATTGAGGGTCGCTTTGCGGCCCATCGTGGGGCAAGGCCGTTCCTGCAATAGCTCTGCTTCAACTCTAACTGCCTGCGCGGCAGCGTAGCCCGATTGATTAGGTAATCTGTAACAGGTCGCCGCCAGTCCACTTCGTGAAACTCAGTGTTACTTCCTTCAGCGGCCCTTCCACACATTGACGGCATGACAGTCCTGCTCGCCTTGCGCGAATCGGTCGCGCTTGCATAGGCTAGCAGCTCGACAAAAGAGACCTACCATGCCGGCCACCTCCTCCATCACCCTCGACGCCATCGATCGCCAATTGATCTCCCTGTTGCAGATCAACGCCCGCGAAAGCGTCGCCACGCTCGCCCGCCAACTGGGGATCGCCCGTACCACGGTGAACTCGCGCCTCGAACGCCTGGAGCGCAACAAGGTGATCACCGGCTACGGCGTCCGCCTGGGGCAACGCCTGATCGGCGGCGGCCTGCAGGCGTACGTGGGGATCAAGGCGCAGCCGCGCTCGGGCAAGGACATCGTGCGCCACCTGAGCGCCATGGGGCAGGTCCAGCAGTTGTGCGCGGTCAGTGGCGAATTCGACTATGTGGCCTGGCTGCTCAGCGACTCACCGGAGCAGCTGGACCAGTTGCTCGACCTGATCGGCAGCCTCGACGGGGTGGAGAAGACCACCACGTCGATCATCCTCAGCAGCAAGGTGGACCGCGGGCAGCCAGGCTGAGACCCTCAGGCCTCCATTGCGTCGAGCAGCCCCTCCAGCAGTGCCCGTACCGTTTCCGCCGAATGCAGGATCGACCAGATCATCGCCCGCCCCGCCTCGGGGGCATGGTGCAGGGCATAGTCGTCGGCGATTTCCTGGATGGCCCGGGCCAGCATGCTGGCGTGAACCAGGGCGTCGGCGGCATCGACGCCGGGACGCACGGTGAAGATCGGGGGATGGCTGGATTGGCAGGAACAGAAGGACTGCTCGGTGGTTGGGTTCAGGGCGAGGGATGGGTCGGGGACGATCTTTTTCATGGGTATTGCCTCCATTGCCGGCTCAAGGAAGCCACCACGCAACCTTCTCACGGGAATGGGTGGCAGCCATGCGCGAGGTGAGAACCGGCGAAGTTGGAGGCTACATTCCGGCCAGGCAGAACCTGCCCGCGCACAGCTGCCATGACAGCATGCCTCCAGTTTGATCGCCGGGTTCTCACGCCCGATCACCGAATTTGCAGTGACGGGCTGAAGTTAACCGCGAAGGTTTACCCGCACAGCCAGACCGGAGCGACAGAGCCTGCAGGATAGGTCTCGTTAAATTTCACGTCTGTAGGAAATGGTCTGACAAACAAAAACCTAGCATCCTCCCAATGACATATCCGGCAACTCTCCCCCGCCAGCACTCCCTCGATCCACGTTTAGGCTGATGACGTCTGCCCTATTGACGTAGCACAAACCTCACCACAAACTATACGCGAATCACGTACAAAAAAATGGATGCCCTATTTATCGAACTACCCGCTTTCGAGCGCTTTCGCAGCCAGTATCTGGACGACGAAGATTTCCGGTCTCTGCAACGCGTATTGCTTCTGCATCCCCATGCGGGTGACGTCATCAAGGGAACGGGCGGCCTCAGGAAGGTGCGTTTCGCCGATGCTCTACACCATAAAGGCAAGCGAGGCGGCACCCGGATCATCTACTACTGGTGGCAGGCTGGGCTGCAGTTCTGGCTTTTCACGCTTTACGGAAAAAAAGTCCAGGATGACCTGACACCGCAGCAACGCCAGGCCCTGAAGAACCTGCTTGAACGCGAATACCTGATGAGGACGACCAATGCCACGCAACATCTTCACTGAACTCACCGAAGGTTTCGACGCCCTTGCCGATGAGCGCGCCGGCAAACTGACCCTGCGTTCGCACAAGGTAGCCTTCGAGGAGCTGGCCCCGCTGGCCCCCAATGAACTGACTGAGTTGCGCCAGCGCCTGAACATGTCCCGGGCAGTGTTTGCCGCATACCTGCGCACCAACGCCCGCACCCTGGAGAGCTGGGAGCAAGGCCGCTCCAAGCCCAACGCCCAGGCCGTGGCGCTAATCCGGCTGGTGCAGAAGTACCCTGAAACCGTCGAGCATCTGGCATCGTTGAGCTGATTCGTCATTTTTTAATAATCATCAATCATCAAGACGAAACAAATCACATAACGACGTCAATTTTCACCTTAATAACGAACACCCCACTTCATAAAATGGCCACCAGGCATTCTCTATACTCAGGCTCCGCCCCCTGCGCAGCCCCTGGCAAGGTCATTACATGAACAAGAAAAACCGCCACCCCGCCGACGGCAAGAAACCCATCACCATCTTCGGCCCGGACTTCCCCTTCGCCTTCGACGACTGGCTGGAGCACCCGGCCGGCCTGGGCAGCATTCCCGAGGCACGCCATGGCGAAGAGGTGGCGATCGTCGGTGGCGGTATTGCCGGGCTGGTGGCGGCCTACGAGTTAATGAAGCTGGGCCTCAAACCCGTGGTGTACGAGGCTTCCAAGCTGGGTGGCCGGCTGCGCTCGCAGGCGTTCAACGGCACCGACGGCATCGTCGCCGAGTTGGGCGGCATGCGCTTCCCTGTATCGTCCACGGCGTTCTACCACTACGTCGACAAGCTGGGCCTGGAGACCAAGCCCTTCCCCAACCCGCTGACGTCGGCATCGGGCAGCACGGTGATCGACCTGGAAGGCCAGACCTACTACGCCGAGAAATCCGCCGACCTGCCACAGCTGTTCCACGAAGTGGCCGACGCCTGGGCCGACGCCCTGGAGAGCGGTGCGCAGTTCGCCGACATTCAGCAGGCCATTCGCGACCGCGACGTACCGCGCCTGAAAGACCTGTGGAACAAGCTGGTGCCGCTGTGGGACGACCGCACCTTCTATGACTTTGTCGCTACCTCGCGCTCGTTCGCCAAACTGAGCTTCCAGCACCGCGAGGTGTTCGGCCAGGTGGGCTTCGGCACCGGCGGCTGGGACTCGGACTTCCCCAACTCGATGCTGGAAATCTTCCGCGTGGTGATGACCAACTGCGACGACCACCAGCACCTGGTGGTCGGCGGCGTCGAGCAAGTGCCACAAGGCATCTGGCGCCATGTACCGGAGCGCTGCGCCCACTGGCCGGCGGGCACCAGCCTCAGTACGCTGCATGGCGGCGCGCCGCGCACCGGGGTCAAGCGCATTGCCCGCGCCAGCGATGGGCGCCTGGCGGTCACCGACAACTACGGTGACGTGCGCCACTACGCTGCTGTGCTCACCACCTGCCAGAGCTGGCTGCTGACCACCCAGATCGACTGCGAAGAGTCGCTGTTCTCGCAGAAAATGTGGATGGCCCTGGACCGCACCCGCTACATGCAGTCGTCGAAGACCTTCGTCATGGTCGATCGCCCGTTCTGGAAGGACAAGGATCCAGAGACCGGCCGCGACCTCATGAGCATGACCCTCACCGACCGCCTGACCCGCGGCACCTACCTGTTCGACAACGGCGACGACAAGCCGGGGGTGATCTGCCTGTCCTACGCCTGGATGAGCGACGCCCTGAAGATGCTGCCGCACCCGACCGAAAAGCGCGTGCAGTTGGCCCTCGACGCGCTGAAGAAGATCTACCCCAAGACCGATATCGCCGGGCATATCATCGGCGATCCGATCACCATCTCGTGGGAGGCCGACCCGCACTTCCTCGGTGCCTTCAAGGGCGCGCTGCCGGGCCACTACCGCTACAACCAGCGCATGTACGCGCACTTCATGCAGGCCGACATGCCCGCCGAGCAGCGCGGCATCTTCATCGCCGGTGACGACGTATCGTGGACCCCAGCCTGGGTCGAAGGCGCGGTGCAGACGTCGCTCAATGCCGTGTGGGGTATCATCAACCACTTCGGTGGCCAGACCCACCCGGACAACCCCGGCCCAGGTGATGTGTTCCACGAAATAGGTCCGATCGCCCTGGCCGACTGAGCGAAGGAGTAGCGCCATGCGCATCGCCCTGTACCAGGGCACGCCAAAGCCATTGGACGTGCCCGGCAACCTCGAGCGCCTACAGCACCAGGCCCAGCTGGCCGCTGCCCGCGGCGCGCAGTTGCTGGTGTGCCCGGAGATGTTCCTCAGCGGCTACAACATCGGCCTGGACCAGGTGGAACGCCTGGCCGAGGCCGAGGACGGCCCCTCGGCGATGAGCGTGGTCGAGATTGCCCAGGCGCACCGGATCGCCATCGTCTATGGCTATCCGGAGCGGGCCGAAGACGGGGCGATCTACAACAGCGTGCAACTGATCGACGCCCATGGCCGCAGCCTGTGCAACTACCGCAAGACCCACCTGTTCGGTGAGCTCGACCGCTCGATGTTCAGCCCAGGCGCCGATCATTTCCCGGTAGTCGAGCTGGACGGCTGGAAGGTCGGTCTGCTGATCTGCTACGACATCGAGTTCCCGGAGAACGCCCGGCGCCTGGCGCTGAACGGCGCTGAGCTGATCCTGGTGCCGACGGCGAACATGGCGCCCTACGACTTCGTCTGCCAGGTGACCGTGCGCTCTCGGGCGCAGGAGAACCAGTGCTACCTGGTATACGCCAACTACTGCGGCAGCGAGGGCGAGATCCAGTATTGCGGGCAGAGCAGCATCATCGGGCCGGACGGCGATGTGCTGGCGATAGCCGGCCACGAGGAGGGACTGTTGCTGGCAGAGCTGCAGCGCGAGCGGATATTGAAAGGGCGCGAAGCGTTTCCCTACTTGGCGGACCTGCGCCGGGATCTGCATTAACTCCGACAGGGCCAGACCAGACAACCTCAGCATTGCGCGCTAGCATGGCGTCATGTCCGACGCCATCCGCCACCTTACCCTTGCCAACGGCCTGCACCTGACCCTGCGCCATGCCCCGCGCCTCAAGCGCGCGGCGGCGGCGCTGCGGGTGCATGCCGGCAGCCACGATGCCCCGGCGCGCTGGCCGGGCCTGGCGCACTTTCTCGAACACCTGTTCTTCCTCGGCACCGCGCGCTTCCCGCTGGACGACGGCCTAATGCGCTATGTCCAGGGCCTGGGTGGCCAGGTCAACGCCAGTACCCGCGAGCGCACCACCGACTTCTTCTTCGAAGTGCCGCCCCCGGCGCTGGCCGGTGGGCTGGAGCGCCTGTGCCAGATGCTCGTCGAACCGGACTTCTCCCTCGAGCGTCAGCGCCGCGAACGCGAGGTGATCCATGCCGAGTTCATCGCCTGGTCGCGCAACCCCGAAGCCCAACGCCAGTTCACCCTGTTGCAATCGGTGTCGGCGCGCCATCCGCTGAGCGCTTTCCATGCAGGCAACCGCTACAGCCTGCCGCTGGAAAGCCCTGCCTTCCAGCAAGGGTTGAGACAATTCCACCAATGCCACTACCAAGGCGGGCAACTCACCTTGAGCCTGGTGGGCCCACAGTCGCTGGATGAACTGGCACAACTGGGCAGACGGTACGGCGAGCTGTTCGCCCAGGGTACGGGCACCGTCCGCGACCGACCGCCCGCCTTGCTCGAAGCACCTTTGCGCCAGCCAACCGCATGGGGCGCCCGTCATGACTGGCTGTTCGCCCATGACAGCGTGCCGCAAGGCGCGGAGCAGGCGCTTGAGTTGTTGTTGGTCCAGCTCAACGACAGCCGGCCTGGCGGTTGGCTGGATGCCTTGCGCAAACGGGGCTGGCTGCAGGACTGCAAGGCGCAACAACTCCACGCCCATGCCGGGCAGTTGCTCTGGCATGTCCAGTTGCAGCTGTCGGACGAGGCCTGCCTGACCGAGACCCGGGAGCTGCTGCACGGCTGGCTGGGTTTTCTACGGCGGCAGGACAGCAAACGGCTAAACGAACGCTTCGCTCGCCTGCAGCAACGTCGGGCGCAGGCCGCCAGCGCTCTCGAACTGGCCCAGCGCGACAGTGCCGACCGGCCATTCACAGGGCTCACGGCACAGGGCCTGGCCGCCTTCGAGGCACTACTGGACGACCTCCCCACCACGCCCATTGGAGACTGGCAACTACCTCCCGAGGAGGCGTTGCTGGCCACAGCACCGACCACGAACGGCGCTTCATTGCCAGACGGACTTGTTATCGACGGCTGTCTGCCGCCCTCACGCCAGTTCGCAGCCCTCGATCTGCGCTGGCATGTTCGCTCACCCGTGCGTCAACGCCTGCGGACGGTCCTCGAACACAGCCTGCGCCCCCTGCGCGAGCGCGCCGGGCCGGCGGCGTTGCAACTGGACTTCGAAGCCAGGGGTGAATACTGGCAATTGCATCTGGCCGGACACCCCTTGGCCGTGGTCACCGCCAGCCAGGAAGCGCTGACCTTGCTGCGCGCTCCAGCCGAGGCGCACTGGCACGCGCCGACGGCCGCCGAAGCACCGCTGATACCGATCCGCGCCCTGCTCAAGGCCCTGCCGGACGCCGTGCTGATGGGCGAAACGCAGCCGCTGCCGGCCTGCATAGCGGACCAGGCGCAGCTTGACCGACTCTGGCAACAGGCCCGCTGGCAGGGACTGGCCCAAGGGTTCGACTCGTCGCAACAGTGGGCTCTGGGAGGCGCATTACAAGGCCTCATGGGACAACCGGTCGAGCCCTCGCCAGCGCGCCCGATCCAAGGGCGCCACTGGCGTCAGATCACGACTTCGGGCAGCGAACCCGCGCTGTTGCTGTTCTGCCCGCTGCCGGCTGATCTCCAGGCCGCCGGTCGCCTGCTCGCCCACCTGTTGCAAGGCCCGGTCTATCAGCGCCTGCGCGTCGAACTGCAGTTGGGCTATGCGGTGTTCAGCGCCTTTCGTCAGATCGAAGGCTACGGCGGGCTGCTGTTCGGCGTGCAGTCACCGCATGCCAGCCACCCGCAGATCCTCGGCCATCTGCTGGATCTGCTGCGCCAGGGCGTTGCGCTGGCCCCAGCGTCTCGAACGCAACTGGCCGATCAATTCGAGGAAACGGCGATGAGCAATGCCGATGTCGCGCAATGGGCCTGGCAGGCGCATACGGCGGCACACAATGCAGATCTGTCATTCATGCGCCGGTCTATTCTCAATGTCGGACAGGTGCAGTTGGACGAACTGCTGCAGCAACTGATCGATGCCAGCCACGGTTGGCTGTGCCTGGCCAATGCCGCCGCCCCGAACAGCGAATGGCGATGACAGGCGGCGCGATTGTTACCACTTGCGCAAGGGCGCATTTCGAAGAATTAACCTTTCGGTACAAATTTTTCTTGTAAGATAGCGCAATCTCGGTCAATGGAACCTCTCGCGGCTGAGAGAACCCAATGCTGTACCGACCACCTCAACCCCCATTCGGAAGGAGCAATCCCATGTGGACCAAACCTGCATACACTGACCTGCGTATCGGCTTCGAAGTGACCATGTACTTCGCCAACCGCTAAGCGGCAGTGCGTTACGACGCCTCGGCCCGCCGGGGCGTTGTCGTTTTTCGGATCAGCGTTTACGAGGGCGCGCATGTACATCCAGATTCTCGGTTCCGCCGCCGGTGGCGGCTTCCCCCAGTGGAACTGCAACTGCGTCAACTGCAAGGGCTACCGCGACGGCACCCTGCGCGCCACGGCGCGTACCCAGTCGTCCATCGCCCTGTCCGACGACGGCGAGCACTGGATCCTGTGCAATGCCTCACCGGACATCCGCGCCCAGCTCCAGGCTTTCGCGCCAATGCAGCCGGCACGTGCCCTGCGTGACACCGGTATCGATGCCATCGTCCTGCTCGACAGCCAGATCGACCACACCACCGGCCTGCTCAGCCTGCGCGAAGGCTGCCCGCACCAGGTGTGGTGTACCGACATGGTCCACCAGGATCTGACCACCGGCTTTCCGCTGTTCAACATGCTCAGCCACTGGAACGGCGGGCTGGTGTGGAACCGCATCGAGCTCGCTGGCAGCTTCGTCATCGACGCCTGCCCGAACCTGCGCTTCACTCCCTTCCCGCTGCGCAGCGCCGCGCCGCCCTACTCGCCGCACCGTTTCGACCCGCACCCCGGCGACAACCTTGGGCTGCTGGTGGAGGACACCCGCACCGGCGGCAAGCTGTTCTACGCACCGGGCCTGGGCCAGGTCGACGCCAAGCTGCTGGAGATGATGCATGGCGCCGACTGCCTGCTGGTCGACGGTACCCTGTGGGAGGATGATGAAATGCAGCGCCGCGGCGTCGGCACCCGCACCGGCCGCGAGATGGGCCACCTGGCGCAGAACGGCGCGGGCGGCATGCTCGAGGTGCTGGACGGCTTCCCGCGCCAGCGCAAGGTGCTTATCCACATCAACAACACCAACCCGATCCTTGACGAAGACTCGCCAGAACGTGCCGAAGTACAGCGCCGCGGCGTGGAAGTCGCCTTCGATGGCATGAGTATCGAGTTGTAAGGAGGCCCTGTGAGCGACGCAACGCCGATGTCCCCTGCCGAGTTCGAGCAGGCCCTGCGCGCCAAGGGCGCCTATTACCACATCCATCACCCCTACCACGTGGCGATGTATGAAGGCCGCGCCAGTCGCGAGCAGATCCAGGGCTGGGTGGCCAACCGCTTCTACTACCAGGTCAACATCCCGATGAAGGATGCGGCGATCCTGGCCAACTGCCCGGACCGCGAAATCCGCCGCGAGTGGATCCAGCGCCTGCTCGACCACGATGGCGCACCCGGAGAGGACGGCGGCATCGAGGCCTGGTTGCGCCTCGGTCAGGCCGTGGGCCTGGACCCCGAGCAGCTGCGCAGCCAGGAGCTGGTGCTGCCCGGCGTGCGCTTCGCCGTCGACGCCTACGTCAACTTCGCCCGCCGCGCCAGCTGGCAGGAGGCCGCCAGCAGCTCGCTGACCGAACTGTTCGCCCCGCAGATCCACCAATCGCGCCTGGACAGCTGGCCGCAGCACTATCCGTGGATCGACCCGGCCGGCTACGAATACTTCCGTACCCGCCTGGGCCAGGCCCGGCGTGATGTGGAACACGGCCTGGCGATCACCCTGCAGCACTACACCACCCGCGAAGGGCAGGAGCGCATGCTGGAGATCCTGCAGTTCAAGCTGGATATCCTGTGGAGCATGCTCGACGCCATGAGCATGGCCTATGAACTGAACCGCCCGCCGTACCACAGCGTCACCGCCGAGCGGGTCTGGCACAAGGGGATCGCCCTATGAGTTTCGACCGTCAACAAGTGCCCGCCTGGCGCCCCGGCTATCGTTTCCAGTACGAGCCCGCGCAAAAGGGCCATGTGCTGCTGTACCCCGAGGGGATGATCAAGCTCAACGACAGCGCCGGCCTGATCGGCGGGCTGATCGATGGCCAGCGCAGCGTCGCCGCGATCATCGGCGAGCTGCAACAGCAGTTCCCCGGTGTGCCCGAAGTCGCCGACGACATCGAGCAATTCATGGAGGTGGCTCGTGCCGAACACTGGATCACCCTCGCCTGAGGTGCCGGTCGGCCTGCCGTTGTGGCTGCTGGCCGAACTCACCTACCGCTGCCCACTGCAGTGCCCGTACTGCTCGAACCCGCTGGATTTCGCCGAGCAGGGCAAGGAGCTGAGCACCGAGCAGTGGTTCAAGGTGATGGCCGAAGCCCGCGAGATGGGCGCCGCACAGATCGGTTTTTCCGGCGGCGAACCGCTGGTGCGCCAGGACCTCGCCGAGCTGATCGGCGAAGCCAGGCGCCTGGGCTACTACACCAACCTGATCACCTCCGGCATCGGCCTGACCGAGCAGAAGATCGCCGCGTTCAAGCAGGCCGGGCTGGACCATATCCAGATCAGCTTCCAGGCCAGCGACGAGCAGGTGAACAACCTGCTGGCCGGCTCGAAGAAGGCCTTCGCGCAGAAGCTGGAGATGGCCCGGGCGGTGAAGGCCCACGGCTACCCGATGGTGCTCAATTTCGTCACCCATCGGCACAACATCGACCGGATCGACCGCATCATCGAGCTGTGCATCGCCCTTGAGGCCGACTTCGTGGAGCTGGCCACCTGCCAGTTCTACGGTTGGGCGCACCTCAACCGCCTTGGCCTGCTGCCGACCCGCGCCCAGCTGGAACGGGCCGAGCGCATCACCAATGAGTACCGCGCCAAGCTCAAGGCCGAAGGCAGCCCGTGCAAGCTGATCTTCGTTACCCCCGACTACTACGAAGAGCGCCCCAAGGCCTGCATGAATGGCTGGGGTAGCCTGTTCCTGACCATCACCCCGGACGGCACCGCTTTGCCCTGCCATGGCGCGCGCCAGCTGCCGGTGCAGTTCCCCAATGTGCGCGACCATGACCTGCGCCACATCTGGTACGACTCGTTCGGCTTCAACCGCTTCCGCGGCTATGACTGGATGCCCGAGCCGTGCCGCTCGTGCGACGAGAAGGAAAAGGACTTCGGTGGCTGCCGCTGCCAAGCCTTCATGCTCACCGGCGATGCCAGCAAGGCCGACCCGGTGTGCGCCAAGTCACCGGACCACGGCATCATCCTCAAGGCCCGCGAGGAAGCCGAGCACGCCACGCTGGAGATTGAACAGATGACCTTCCGCAACGAGCGCAACTCCCATGTTATTGCCCGCGGCTGAGTTCAGCGCCACCCAGGCGGTGGCCGCCGGGACCGATTTCGCCGAACTGAAGGTCGGCGAGCACGGTGTGTTCTGGAACGAGTTCCGGCCCGCCGATGGCGCCTGCCGCATCTGGCACTGGCGCGACCACCAGGCTCGCTGCCTGACCCCGGACGGGTTCAGTGTGCGTAGCCGGGTCTACGAGTACGGTGGTGGCAGTTTCTGCCTCGCTGGCGACGGGCTGGTGTTCATCAACGAAAAGGACCAGCAGGTCTATTCCCAGGACCTCGACGGCAGTCCACCGTGCCCGCTTACCCATGCCGACGACTGCCGCTACGGCGATGTGCAGTGGCATGCGGGCCAGGTTCTGGCCGTCGAGGAGCACCACGCAGAACAGGTCGAGCATCGCCTGGTCGGCCTCACGGCGGATCATCGCGAAGTCCTGGCCGAAGGTGCCGGCTTCTACGCCGCGCCAACGCTGAGCCACGACGGGCGCCGCCTGGCCTGGATCGAGTGGGACCGCCCGGCGCAACCCTGGACCGTTACCCGGCTGATGTCCCGGGAACGTGAACCTTCTGGCGAATGGGGCGCGGCACACTGCATCGCAGCGCAGGACGAATCGTTGCAACAGCCCCGCTTCGATGAACAAGGCCGCTTGTACTGCCTCTCCGACCGCGACGGTTTCTGGCAGCCTTGGGGCGAAGTCGACGGACACTGGCAACGCCTGCCCGCCGCATCCGCAGACCATGCCGCCGCCCCCTGGCAACTGGGCGCCAGCACCTGGCTGGCCCTTGGCCCCGCCAGCTATCTGGCCAGCTGGTTCGAAGACGGTTTCGGGCAACTCGGGCTGCGCCGTGCCAATGGCGAGGTGGAGCGTTATGCCAGTGGGTATACGCGCTTGCGCAGCCTGGCGCTGGATGACGGGCAGCTCTATGCCGTAGCCGCCTCGCCGATCAGTCCACCGGCCGTGATCGCCATCGACCGGAGTAGCCATGAAGTCCGGGTGTTGGCAGGTGGCGCCGAGGTGCTGCCCGCCAGGGACATCAGCCTCCCGCAACCGATCAGCTATGCCAGTGGCGAAGGCACGGCCCATGGGTTCTTTTACCCGGCCATGAAAGGTACGAGCGGGTCATCGCCACTGGTGGTGTTCATTCACGGCGGCCCGACCTCGGCCTGCTACCCGGTGCTCGACCCGCGCATCCAGTACTGGACCCAGCGTGGCTTTGCCGTCGCCGACCTCAACTACCGGGGCAGCACCGGCTATGGCCGCGCCTACCGCGAGGCGCTGCACCTGCGTTGGGGCGAATGCGACGTGGAGGATGCCTGCGCCGCAGTCAGGCATCTTGCCGACCGGGGCCTGATCGACCCTGGCCAGGCGTTCATCCGCGGTGGCAGCGCCGGGGGCTACACCACCCTGTGCGCCTTGGCCTTCCAGGATGTGTTCCGTGGCGGCGCCAGCCTGTACGGCGTCAGCGACCCCGAGGCGCTGGGCCGGGCCACCCACAAGTTCGAAGGCGACTACCTGGACTGGCTGATCGGCGACCCGCAGCGCGATGCAGAGCGGTATCGCCAGCGCACACCACTGCTGCACGCCGGGCGAATCAAGGTACCGGTGATTTTCTTCCAGGGTGAGCTGGATGCGGTGGTGGTACCGGAGCAGACACGCAGCATGCTTGAAGCCCTCAAGGCCAATGGTATCGAGGCTGAGGGGCATTTCTACGCGGACGAGCGGCATGGCTTGCGCCAGGCGGCGAACCTGGCGCATGCGCTCGAGGAAGAGTGGAAGTTCTACTGCCGGTTGCTAGGCCGGTAACTCACCTGGGGCTACTGCGTAGCCCCAGCCTTCAGCGCTTGGCGATGATGTACACCGCATGCACGATCCCAGGGATGTAACCCAGCAAGGTCAGCAGGATATTCAGCCAGAATGCGCCACCGAACCCTACCTGGAGGAACACGCCCAGCGGCGGCAGGATGATGGCGATGATGATGCGGATGAAGTCCATGTGCTGCGCTCCTTGAGGGTGTATCAACACAGACTAGCCGTGCCTCGCGGAGGTTCCACCGGGCAAAAAAAACGCCCCGGGCCATGTATTTCAGGCCAGGGGCGATGCGCAGGAACGCCAGACGGTTCGTTGAAATTCTGTTCGCCAGTGCAACCGATCAGGCCGGCACTTCGCGACGATTGTGCTGCTGTGCATGCAGCCGGGTGAACGCCCGGGCCAAGCGCAAAAGCATCTCGTCTATGTTGCCCTTGCTCACGCTCAGCGCCGGCGAGAAGCGCACCACGTCGGCCTGCGGCGCATTGAGCAACAAGCCCTCCTGCAGCGCGGCCTCGACCAGTTGCGCCGCACTGTCTTCACGCAGTTGCAGCCCCCAGAGCAACCCCTGGCCACGTACCTCGCCCTGGCCGTAGCGACCCGCCAGGCGACTCAGGCCATCGCGCAGGTGCCGACCGCTGTCCCTCACCTGTTCGAGAAAGCCCGCCTCGAGCACGGTCTGTAACACCGCCAGCCCGGCAGCACTCATCAGCGCATTGCCATGGTGACTGCCTTCCAGCTCGCCCGGCTCGGCGCAGCAGGCGCGGCCACGGGCCAGCAGCGCCGCCAGGGGCACGCCACCGCCGAGGCCCTTGCCGAGGGTGATGATGTCGGCCCGCACGCCGTAGGATTCTTCTGCCAACAACGCGCCGCAACGTCCTACACCGGTCTGAACCTCATCGAGAATCAGCAGAATGCCCAACTCGCGGCACAAGCGCTCGACGCCCTGGAGGTAGTCACGGGTGGCCGGGATCACCCCGGCTTCGCCCTGGATCGGCTCGAGCATGATCGCCACGGTGCGCGAGTCGACCGCTGCGTGCAGCGCCGCCAGGTCGTTGAACGGCACCTTGCTGAAGCCCGGCAAACCGGGCTCGCAGCGATTGCACGGCAATGGGTCGGAGGCCGACAAGGTCCCCAACGTGCGGCCATGGCAGCCCTGGCTGGCAGTGATGATGTGATAGGCACCGTTGCGGTGTAGCTGGCCCCATTTGCGCGCCAGCTTGATCGCGCCCTCGCAGGCCTCGGCACCGCTGTTGAGCAGATAGGCCTGATCACTGCCGGTACTGCGGCACAACAGGTCCACCAGGCTCAGCAGCCCACGACTGTGGTACCCCACGCCGGGGTTGATCAGGGCCTGGGCCTGGTTGTTCAGGGCCTTGACCAATACGCTGGGGCTGTGTCCCAGGCTGTTGACCGCGCAACCCTGGGTGAAATCGAGGTAGGCATGCCCCTCGTCGTCCCATAACCACGATCCCTGGCCACGCACGAACACCTGCGGCGCACGTTCGATGCTGGGCATCAGCCGCTCGCGGGAGCGCTGCGCGGTGGCCGGTGCGATCACCGGGGCACGCTCGGGCTCGGTGACGGCAGGTGCCGAGCGGCGCAGGTTGAACAGGTTCATCGGGGCTCCGGCCAATCACGGGTGGGCGGTCAAGGTTCCGGTCTGGCGCCGGAATCGGATATTTTGTCTTGCCTATCAAAAGTGTTTTTCATCCGGGGTAACAATCGCCTTTATGAACGCTGTAACCCGTTGGAATACGGCGATAGACTAGGCTTCTGGCCGGTCCGCGGCCATTTCGTTTTTTCAGCTTTTTCGATAAGCATTACTTATGGATTTTCGCCAACTGCGTTACTTCGTCGCGGTCTACGAGGAAGGCCATGTGGGCCGTGCCGCCGAGCGTTTGTCACTGTCGCAGCCGGCACTGTCGCAGCAGATCCGCCAACTCGAACGCAGTCTCGACCTGAGCCTGTTCGAACGCAGCAACAAGCGCCTGCTGCCAACGCTCGCCGCCCACACCCTGTACAACCACGCCGTGCCCCTGCTCGATGGTCTGCAACGGGCCCACGAGGCCATGGGCAACTTCAAGGGCCAGTCGCTGCGCACGCTGGCCATCGGCGTGTTGCAAACCGTGCGGCCGGGCCTGGTACCGCAGCTCCTGGAACGGGTGCGCAACGCCCAGCCGCATCTGGTCGTGCAGCTCTATGAACTGTCGGGATCTGAGATCGAACGGCGCCTGCTCAACGGCAGCCTGGACATCGGCATCAGCTATCTACCACCGCGCCAGCCGGGGCTGCACGGCATATTGCTGTACGAAGACGAATTGCAGTTGGTCATTCCCAGCACCCACCCCCTGAAAGACTTCAAGAAAGTCTCGATTCGTCAGGCGGCTGACCTGCCCATGCTGATGCTGGGGGAAGAGTTCCAGATCCGCCAGATCTGGAAGGCGCAGCTGGCCAGCCAGGGCCGCAGACCGCAGGTGCAAGCGGAAATGAACAATATGGCGGGGATTCTCGACAGCCTGGCGCACACGGCGCTGGCGACCATCCTCCCAGGACGGGCCAAGGATGCCGCGCAGGATGATCAGCAACTGCTGTGGAAGCCCCTGAGCGAGCCGCGGGTGCCGCTCAAGGTAGGCCTGGTGTTCCGCGATGCGCAACGCCAACAGGCTGCGGTCGAGCTGCTGCGTAGCTTGCTGGAGGAAGAAGCCGACCCACGCCAGCTGGGTGTTTCGCCACTGGACGTGCTGGGCTGAAACACGCGCACAAAGAAAACCCCGCCTAAGCGGGGTTTTCCAGACTGTTTCCCTTCGACATCCCTATCACCCCGCCATCCTGGCAGGAAATCCTTCTTGTCCCTGTTCTAACTTTTCGCGCTTCCTGCGCAACTTCCATGTAAGGCGTCCTGCTCTGTCCATTGCGCGTCCTGCGCTACGTCCATGTAAGAAAGAGTAACCGTGGATCCAATCTTAGGAAAGAGGCGAAACGTCACCACGTCGTGTAAGCCAACGCTTACACAAAAGGCTCATTCATAAACACATGCCGTCGACAAAACAAAAGGCCGCCTCCGCAGCCGGAAATGCATCCGTTGCGGAGGCGGCCTCATGCCGCAAAAGGGCTGCCAGGCAGCCCGACGGAGGGGTCAGAACTGCGCTGCGTCCAGCAGGTACAGCGACTCGCTACCGGCCTTCACCGACGCTACCAGCGAATGAACCCGCGGCAGCAGGCGCGCGAAGTAGAACCGTGCAGTCCCCAGCTTGGCACCATAGAAGTCGGCATCGCCCTCGCCCGCCTTGGCCACACGCGCCATCAGTGCCCACATGTAGGCGTAGGCGACATAGCCGAACGCGTGCAGGTACTCGACCGAGGCCGCGCCGATTTCGTTGGGGTTGCCCTTGGCCTGATCCAGCACCCAGGCGGTCAGCTCGTCGAGCTGGTCAAGGGATGCCGCCAGCGGCTTGGTGAACTCACTCAGCTCGCCGCCGGCGGTGGCGATGAACTGGCGGATCTCGTCGGCGAACAGCTTGTAGTAGGCGCCACCGCTGGCCACTACCTTGCGGCCGACCAGATCCAGTGCCTGGATACCGTTGGTGCCTTCGTAGATCTGGGTGATGCGCACATCGCGTACCAGCTGCTCCTGGCCCCATTCGCGGATGTAGCCATGGCCACCGAAGACCTGCTGGCCATGCACGGTGCATTCCAGGCCCAGGTCGGTGAGGAAGGCCTTGGCCACCGGGGTCAGCAGCGCCACCAGCTCCTCGCTGCGCTTGCGGGTCGCAGCATCCTCGCTGTACTTGGCGGTGTCGAGTTGCAGCGCCACGTAGGTGGAAAACGCCCGACCGCCTTCGATCAACGCCTTCATGGTCAGCAGCATGCGCCGCACATCCGGGTGGACGATGATCGGATCCGCCGCCTTGTCCTTGGCCTGCGGGCCGGTCGGAGCGCGGCTCTGCAGACGGTCGCGGGCGTACTCCACGGCGTTCTGGTAGGAGCGTTCGGCCGAGGCCAGCCCCTGGATACCAACACCCAGGCGCTCGTAGTTCATCATGGTGAACATGGCCGCCAGGCCCTTGTTCGGCTCACCGACGATATAGCCAACCGCCTCGTCGAAGTTCATAACGCAGGTGGCCGAGGCCTGGATACCCATCTTGTGCTCGATCGAGCCGCAGCTGGCCGGGTTGCGCGCACCCAGGCTGCCGTCTTCGTTGACCAGGAACTTGGGTACCAGGAACAGAGAGATGCCTTTCGGACCCGCCGGGGCGTCCGGCAGCTTGGCCAATACAAGGTGAATGATGTTCTCGGTGAGGTCGTGCTCGCCGCCGGTGATGAAGATCTTGGTACCGCTGACCTTGTAGCTACCATCGGCCTGGGGCTCGGCCTTGGTACGGATAATGCCCAGGTCGGTGCCGGCGTGGGGTTCGGTCAGGCACATCGAGCCTGCCCAGACGCCGGCATACATGTTCGGCAGATACTTTTCCTTCAGCGCTTCACTGGCGTGGGCGTTGATCGACAGGCAGGCACCGGCGGTGAGCATCGGATACAGGCCGAAGGACAGGCTAGAAGCGTTGACCATTTCCTCGACCTGAGCGGAGACCGCCTTGGGCATGCCCATGCCACCGAATTGCGGGTCACCGCCCACGCCGACCCAACCGCCTTCGGCGAAGGTCCTGTAGGCCTCGATAAAGCCTGCCGGAGTGCGCACGGCACCATTGTCCCAGTGGCAGCCCTCCTCGTCGGCGGCGCGACTCAGCGGTGCGATGGTCTTGCCAGTGACCTTGCCGGCCTCCTCGAGCACGGCCATCGCCGTGTCGGCATCGACCGCCTCGGCAAGGCCCGGCAGTTGCGACCAGAGCGTGGCCACGTCGAAGACTTCATTGAGGACGAAGCGCATATCGCGCAGGGGCGCTTTATATTCAGCCATGACAACCTCTCGCTATCGGGGTCGGGGCGGCCCGAGGGGGCCGCGGCACTGGGATGACCGCAGTGTAACCGAACAACTTTTACGAGACATAGGGTCATCATGCGACCGAATAGTCCGGCATAGTCACGCGCTAACTTGCCATACGCACGGCCCCGCGCCGCGACTGCTGGCCGAAGGTCATGACGCAGTTACGCCCCGCACCCTTGGCGCTGTACAACGCTTGGTCGGCGGACTTGAGCACTTCGTCGGGGTTGCGGTGCTCGACCTGGCGCTCGGCGACGCCGATGCTGATGGTTACCGAAACCGTGGTATTGACCCCGCCCCCACGGCGCTGGCGACCGGTAGAGTCATCCTGCGGCCGACTGTTCTGGTCGCGCAGCTGGATTGCATAGTTGGCGATCATCTCGCGCACTGCCTCCAGGTGCGGCAGGCATTCTTCGGCAGTCTTGCCGGCGAACACCAGCGCGAACTCCTCTCCACCGTAACGGTAGGCGCGACCGCCTCCGGTCACCTTGGACAAGCGGCTGGCGACCAGGCGCAACACCTGGTCGCCGACATCGTGGCCGTGGGTGTCGTTGAATTTCTTGAAATGGTCGACGTCGGTCATGGCGATGACGTAGTTGCGCCCCAGACGCTGCATTCGCTCGTTCAGGGCACGCCGCCCCGGCAGGCCGGTCAGTTCATCACGGAAGGCCATCTGGTAGGCCTCATGAGACACCGCGGCGGCGATCATCAACATCACCTGACTGCACATGATGTTCAGGGTGAACGGCAGGATGAAGGTCTTGGGCAGCATCCAGAAGATGCCGATCAGGCCAATGATTTGCGCGGCATGCAACGGCCTGGGCTCACGCAAGTACTGCACCACCAGCAGGATGAACACCGCCAGAAACAGCGGATAGGCCAACTGGATGAGGCTCATCCACTGGCCGTGCAGCGAGGGCCAGCGGATCTCGGCCAACCAGCCCAGCAGCGCCTCGGGGAAACTTTGCTCCAACGCCACCGCCACGCTGCTCACGGCGAACAGCACGGCGAACCGGGCAAGCAGGTCCTGGGCCAGGTGCGTGCGTTCCTGCCAGGCGCCGTACAGGCCGAACAGCGCTGGCAACAACAGGCAGACCAGGTGAAAAATCACCGCGGCATCCTCACGGACCCGGCCATTGTCGCGGTAGAAATCGGTCTGGGTGTCGAGCAGGAAATAGGCGATGTACACCGTGACCATCAGGAACAGTTCGCGCTGGCGGCGATACACCGCGCAGTAGGCGCCGCCCAGCAACAGAACCAAGGTGGGTAGGACATTGAACAGCGATGTGAAGAAGACGCTGAGGTCTCTCACATAGGCTGCAGCGAGCCCCGCCAGCAGAAGAAACAGCGATGGCAGGAAGTGGCTCGTACGTACAGCGGATAGACGAAACAAGGGTAATCTCCGACCCGGCAGATCAATAATGGCATTGTGCCCCTACTTCATCGGCAGCGCACATGAATAGATGAATAAACGGAAGGTTTAACGGCAAGGACCGGCGCCAGCTTGAGACTTTCTCGTAACTGGATGCGACATGTGCAGGCGCGGCCGTGTCCCACGACCGGCTGTTCGAGCCCAAATCACAGGCGAAAAAAAGCCGCCTGCCGGTAAAGGCAGGCGGCTCGATACAGCCATCCAGGTTTAGATGGAAAGACCGAAGTCTTCTTCCTTCATCGCCATCAGGTTGTCGGCGCCGGACAGGATCGCCGCGACGTGGGTACGGGTACGCGGCAGGATGCGCTGGAAGTAGAAACGCGCGGTCTGCAGCTTGGCGGTGTAGAACGCCTCTTCGCTGGTGCCGGCGGCCAGTTTCTCGGCTGCCAGGCGGGCGATGTCGGCCCAGAAGTAGGCCAGGCACGCATAGCCGGAGTACATCAGGTAGTCCACCGATGCGGCACCCACTTCCTCGCGGTCCTTCATCGCGGCCATGCCGATCTTCATGGTCAGCTCGCCCCATTCCTTGTTGATCGCGGCCAGCGGCTCGACGAACTCCTTGGTGGCGGCGTTGCCTTCCTGGGATTGGCAGAACTTGTGGACGATCTTGGTGAAGCCCTTGAGCGCCTCGCCCTGGGTCATCAGCACTTTACGGCCGAGCAGATCGAGGGCCTGGATCCCGGTGGTGCCTTCGTACAGCATAGAGATGCGGCTGTCGCGCACGTTCTGCTCCATGCCCCATTCGGCGATGAAGCCGTGGCCGCCGTAGATCTGCACACCGTGGTTGGCAGACTCGAAACCGACCTCGGTCATGAACGCCTTGGCGATCGGGGTCAGGAAGGCCAGCAGCGCGTCGGCCTTCTTGCGCTCTTCCTCGTCCTGGCTGTACTTGACGATGTCCACCTGCTTGGCGGTGAAGTACACCATCGCGCGGTTGCCTTCGGCGAACGCCTTCATGGTCAGCAGCATGCGGCGCACGTCCGGGTGGACGATGATCGGGTCGGCGGCTTTTTCCGGTGCTTTAGGGCCGGTCAGCGAGCGCATCTGCAGGCGATCGCGGGCATATTTCAGGCCGCCCTGGAACGCTACTTCGGCGTGGGCCAGGCCTTGCAGCGCGGTGCCAAGGCGAGCGGTGTTCATGAAGGTGAACATGCAGTTCAGGCCTTTGTTGGCCGGGCCGATCAGGTAGCCGGTGGCGCTGTCGAAGTTCATCACGCAGGTGGCGTTGCCATGGATGCCCATCTTGTGCTCGAGCGAGCCGCAGCTCACGCCGTTGCGCTCACCCGCGCCGCCTTCGGCGTTGGGCAGGAATTTCGGCACGATGAACAGCGAGATACCCTTGGTGCCAGCCGGGGCGTCGGGCAGGCGGGCCAGGACGATGTGGACGATGTTATCGGCCATGTCGTGCTCACCGGCCGAGATGAAGATCTTGGTGCCGGACACTTTGTAACTGCCATCGGCCTGAGGTTCGGCCTTGGTGCGCAGCATGCCCAAGTCGGTGCCGCAGTGCGGTTCGGTCAGGCACATGGTGCCGGTCCATTCGCCGGACACCAGTTTGGTCAGGTAGGTTTCCTGCTGCTCGGGGGTACCGTGCTCGGAGATGGTGTTCATCGCGCCATGGGACAGGCCGGGGTACATGCCCCACGACCAGTTCGACTCACCGACCATTTCGCTCAGGGCCAGGCCCAGCGATTCGGGCAGGCCCTGGCCGCCGTGCTCGGCGTCGTGGGCGAGGCTCGGCCAGCCGCCTTCGACGAACTGCTGATAGGCTTCCTTGAAGCCGGTCGGGGTCTTCACGCCCGATTCGCTCCAGGTGCAGCCTTCCAGGTCGCCGACGCGGTTCAGCGGGGCCAGTACCTCTTCACAGAACTTCGCGCCTTCCTGCAGGATCGCGTCGACCATGTCGGGCGTGGCGTCCTGGCAGCCCGGCAGGCTCTGATAATGCGCCTCATAGCCGAGCAGTTCGTCGCGGACGAAGCGGATATCACGCAAGGGGGCTTTGTAATCAGGCATTGCGATGAACCTCTGTGATGAGTTCGGTAGGGAGACCGCGGGTACCGACCAGCTCTTGGCGGCTTTCGGTCAAACAGTTGTTTGAAACTTACGTTTAGGAGGCCTCGCTGTCAAGGAGGGCTAACAATGGCATTTATGCCGCCGAATATGACTTTTCAGCCAATCACCCTCAAACGCATCGCGGGGCAAGCCCGCTCCCACGAGTGGAAGCGGGCTTGCCCCGCGAAGTAAGCGAATGTGATTCAGCGGATCAGACGTAGGTGTCGATAAACCGACCGAGCATTTCATCGGAAGCCTTGGCGACTTTGGCTCCCAGTTCGACTTCGTGCTTGCCCAGGGCCAGTTGCACGGTGCTGGTGGCCAAGTCCATCTGCTGGCTGCGGTCAACGCCGCGCAGCCGCTCGGCCTGATAGTCTGTGGACTGTCCGCTGGCACCGCGCTCGACGGCACCGCTGGCGATCTGCTGGGCGGCCTGGTCGACGCGGTTCTGCCCGTTCTGGATGGCACCCAGCCCCGCGTAGAAAGCGGAACTTGCATTGATTTCCATGTCAGGACTCCATGACGCTGGATGATGAACAGGCCTTATTAAAGCAGCAGACCGGGAAAAAGGCCCGTTTAAATCCCTAATAGCCTAGTGCCAGCTGATAGGCAAAGGCCTAATCCAGCAAGTCCAGATGCAAATGCTCGGCCACCGCGTCCGCGCCAGCCTGCTTCAACCAGGGCACCCGCCCCAAGCATGGCGCTGGCAGGCGCTCGGCCAGGCTGGACAGGTTCTCTTCCAAGCGCGATGTACGCGGATCGACGATGTTCGCCACCCATCCCGCCAGTTGCAGGCCGTCCCGGGCGATGGCCTCGGCACTGAGCAAGGCGTGGTTGATGCACCCCAGGCGTACCCCCACCACCAGGATCACCGGTAGCCTCAAGGCGATGGCCAAATCCGACAAGTTGGCATGGTCGGACAGCGGCACCCGCCAGCCACCGGCGCCTTCGATCAAGGTGAAGTCGGCGTGATGCGCCAGCACCTGCTGCATCGCATCGCGCAGCGCCGGCACGCTCAGCGCCACCCCGGCCTCGCGGGCCGCCACATGCGGGGCGATGGCCGGTTCGAAGGCAAAGGGGTTGACCGCTTCATAGGGCAGTTTGACCGAGCTTTCGTCGATCAGCGCCAGCGAGTCGCTGTTGCGCAGCCCCTTTGTCGTCACCACGCACCCGGACGCCACCGGCTTGGCCGCCAGAGTGCTCAACCCCAGTTGCCGCGCCGCATGCAGCAACCCCGCGGCGATGGTGGTCTTGCCGACATCGGTGTCCGTGCCGGCAATGAAATAGGCCTGGCTCATGTCACTGCTCCCCAACCGACGGCTTGCGCAAGACGCCGTAGACCACCTGGTAGGTGGCCGGCAGACCTTGCGCCTGGCGGTACTGTTCGTAGGCCTGCAACAGTCCCTGCATCCGCGCGCGCCCGGTGAGCCCCGACGGACGCCCCGGGTTGAGGTTGTGCGCACCCAGTGCCTTGAGCTCGTGGGTCAGGCTGCGCACGTCGGGGTAGTGCAGTACATGGGGACGCCGCTCCAGGTCGATCAGCTCCAGGCCGCTGTCCCCGCATAGACGCTGGTAATCCTCGAAACGCCGGAAGCGATTGACGTGCACCATACCATCGACGGCTTGCCAGCTGGCACGCAACTCATCAAGGGTGCCCACGCACAAGCTGCTGAATGCCAGCACCCCGCCTGAACGCAGCACCCGCCGAGCCTCACCCAGCACGCTGGCGAACTGGCCGCACCACTGAACCGCCAGGCTGCTGAACAGCAGGTCGACACTGCCATCGCGCAACGGCAGACGCTCGGCGTCACCCGCCACATGGTGCCGGGCGCCGCCGTGCTCACGGGCATGGCGCAACATGCCCTCGGCGATGTCCAGCGCAACACCGTCGGCATCGCTGAAGCACTCGGCCAGGACCCGGCTGAAATGGCCGGTGCCACTGCCCATGTCCAGCCAGCGCGCAGGGGCGAAACCTGCGGGCAGTTTCTCCAGCAGCGCCATGCCTACGGCGCGCTGCAGGGCCGCGACACTGTCGTAGCTGGCGGCGGCGCGCGAGAACGAAGCCGCCACCTGGCGCTTGTCCGGCAGGGCACCAGGCAAGCTGGGCTGGGAAAGATCAGTCATCGCCACTCTCATGCAGGAAACTCTTGATGCCCGCCGCCAGCTCCTGCGGGTACTCCAGCAGGAAGGCGTGGGAACTGTCTTCGACCAAGCCGACTTCCACGTCGGGCAACAGGTCGCTCAGGGCCTTGGCAGCCTCCACCGGCACCAGCGCGTCACTGCCGGCGAACAGGTGCAGCTGCGGGCCGCCGTATTGCTCCAGGGCAGCGCGTGTATCAAGGCTGGCCAGCACCTCCAGCCCGGTGGCCAGGTACAGCGGATCGGTGTCGGGCACGCCGACGCCCAGTTGGCGCAGCAAGGTGCGCGGTTGCTGCGCACCTTCGCTGCACAAGGTACGGAAACGCTTGAGGGTCACCTGGGTATGGCTGCGGCAGCCATCGAGGAAGGTACCGAAGGTATCCGGCGCCATCCCGTGCGGCCAATCCGGCCGAGCGACGAAACTGGGGTTGCTGGCCAGGGTGAGCAAGCCGCAGCAATGATCGCCGCGCTTGTACGCCAGGGCGCTGGCGAGCATGCCACCCAGCGACCAGCCGCCCAGCCACACGTCGTTGGGCAGCTTGCGGTCGAGGTAGTCGACCCAGGCCTGCGGGTCGCTGTCGGCCAAGTCCGGCAACGGGATCAATTCGACCTGCAGGCGCGGGTCCTGGGCACGCAGGCTGGCGGCCAGCGGTTCCAGTGAGGCGGTGCCCAGCCCCCAGCCGGGCAGAAGGATCATTCGGTTACGCATCGGCGGACTCCAGCTGTGGATAACACTCGGCCAATGCATTCAACAATAGCTGCACCTGCGCCTCACTGTGGGCGGCGCTCAGGGTCACCCGCAGACGGGCACTGCCGGCGGGCACGGTGGGTGGACGAATCGCCGTGACCAACAAACCGCGCTCGCGCAGCAAGCGGGACAATGCCAGCGCCCGCCCCGCATCGCCGATAAGGATCGGCTGGATTGCGGTGTGGCTGTCCATCAGGGTCAGTCCGATCTCTTCGGCGCCCGTGCGGAACTGCCGGACCAGCGCGGCCAGGTGCTCACGCCGCCAGCGCTCCCGGCCCAGCAGCTCCAGCGCCTTGAGCGTGGCGCACGCCAACGCCGGCGGCTGGCTGGTGGTGTAGATGTAGGGCCGAGCGAACTGGACGAGTGCCTCGATCAGGTCCTCGCTGCCGGCAACAAAGGCGCCGGCGGTGCCACAGGCCTTGCCCAGCGTGCCGATCAGCACCGGCACGTCATCGACACCCAGGCCGAAATGCTCGACCAGGCCGCCGCCGTTGGCGCCCAAGGTACCAAAGCCATGGGCATCGTCGACCATCAGCCAAGCGTCGCGGCTGCGGGCGGCCTTGGCCAGGGCCGGCAGGTCGGCGCAATCGCCATCCATGCTGAACACGCCATCGGTGACCACCAGGGTATTGCCGGTGGCTTTCTCCAGGCGACTGCTCAGGCTGGCCGGGTCGTTGTGCAGATAGCGGCTGAAGCGGGCGCCACTGAGCAGCCCGCCGTCGAGCAGGGAAGCGTGGTTGAGGCGGTCCTGCAAGACTGTGTCGCCCTGCCCCAGCAGCGCGGTGATGGCCCCGAGGTTGGCCATGTAGCCAGTGGAGAACAGCAACGCGCGAGGGCGCCCGGTCAACTCGGCCAGCGCTTCTTCAACGGCATGGTGCGGCGTGCTGTGGCCGATCACCAGGTGCGAGGCGCCACCGCCGACACCCCAGCGCTCGGCGCCATCGCGCCAGGCCTTGATCACCTCGGGGTGATTGGCCAGGCCCAGGTAGTCATTGCTGCAGAAGGCCAGCAGCGGCTGCCCATCGACCACCACCTGCGGCCCTTGCGGGCTTTCCAGCAGCGGCCGCTGGCGATAGAGGTCCGCGGCACGCCGTTCGGCCAGCCGCGCGGCGAGATCGAAGGCCATGCTCAGGCCGAGGCTGCGTCGTAGAACAGCTCGCTGCTGCGCTGCTCGACCAGCGCCTGCTCGATGGCGGCCTGGTGCACTTCGTCGGCGTGCTCTTCGCGGGCTTCAGGCTGGATACCCAGGCGGGCGAACAGCTGCATGTCCTTGTCGGCCTGCGGGTTGGCCGTGGTCAGCAGCTTCTCGCCGTAGAAGATCGAGTTGGCTCCGGCCATGAACGCCAGTGCCTGCATCTGCTCGTTCATCTGCTCACGGCCGGCCGACAGGCGCACGTGGGACTTGGGCATGAGGATCCGGGCAACGGCGAGCATGCGGATGAAGTCGAACGGATCGACGTCTTCCTCGTCGGCCAGCGGCGTGCCGGCAACCTTGACCAGCATGTTGATCGGCACCGACTCCGGGTGCTCGGGCAGGTTGGCCAGCTGGATCAACAGGCCTGCGCGGTCGTCCAGCGACTCGCCCATGCCAAGGATGCCGCCGGAACAGATCTTCATGCCGGCGTCACGCACGTAGGCCAGGGTCTGCAGGCGTTCGCTGTAGGTACGGGTGGTGATGATGCTGCCGTAGAACTCCGGCGAGGTGTCGAGGTTGTGGTTGTAGTAGTCCAGGCCGGCCTGGGCCAGGGCCTGGGTCTGCTCCTGGTCGAGCTTGCCGAGGGTCATGCAGGTTTCCAGGCCCATGGCCTTGACCCCTTTGACCATCTCCAGCACGTAGGGCATGTCCTTGGCCGAGGGATGCTTCCACGCCGCGCCCATGCAGAAGCGGGTCGAACCGATGGCCTTGGCCCGGGCGGCCTCCTCCAGCACCTTCTGCACTTCCATCAGCTTCTGTTTTTCCAGCCCGGTGTTGTAGTGGCCGGACTGCGGACAATATTTGCAATCTTCCGGGCAGGCGCCGGTCTTGATCGACAGCAGCGTGGAGACCTGCACACGGTTGGGGTCGAAATGCGCGCGGTGCATGGTCTGGGCCTGGAACAGCAGGTCATTGAACGGCTGCTGGAACAGTGCCTTGACCTCGGCCAGGGACCAGTCGTGACGGGTTGTTGCAATTGCGCTGGCGCTCATCGGCGTTTCCTTATCTATGGTCTGACTGACGCCGGGACAGGGAAACCCACCAGCGCATCACGGATAGCTCGCATAGTCACGGAAGGCCTATGAACTGTCAACCAATCAAGAAGATGCTGGTTTACATCTGTACAAATATCGATCAATTCTGTTTGCTTTGCGACGAGCCCGCAGGGCAGCCCTATCCCCTGTGCCTCGCCTGCGAGCAGGCGCTGCCCTGGCTTCAAGAGCAATGCCGCCGTTGCGCGCTGCCCCTGGCCTTGGACGACCTTCTCTGTGGCAACTGCAGCCGCCACCCACCGGCATTCAAACGGGTGATCGCGCCTTGGCATTACGGCTTTCCCGTCGACACCCTGATAAGCCGCTTCAAGCACAACAGCCAGTGGCCCCTGGGGCGGTTGCTGGCCCAATTGCTCGGCCAGAGCCTGAGCCAGCACTATCACGAAGGCTTGCCACGGCCTGACCGCTTGTTGCCCGTTCCCCTGGCCGGACGACGACTGCGCCAGCGCGGCTTCAACCAGGCGGCGATGCTCGCCCGCTGGCTCGCCAGACAATTGCGCCTGCTCTGCGACGAGCACTTGCTGCAGCGGGCGCGCGATACACCGGCGCAACAGTCGCTCGGTGCCAAGGCCCGGCAACGCAACCTGCGCCAAGCCTTCGCCCTCACCCCGGGCAGTGAACTGGAGGGCCTGCACCTGGCGCTGGTCGACGACGTGCTGACCACCGGGGCGACCGCGCAGACCATCGCCCGGTTGCTGCGCCAGGCCGGTGCCCGGCGGGTGGATATCTACTGCCTGGCGCGCACACCGCGCCCGGGCCAGGCTTGACTTGCCCCGGTGACGGCGGCAACGTCGCGGGACCTACACCACGCCTGATGCCCGCCCATGTCCCTGCCCGCCTTGCTCGCCCAGCACATCGCCCGCCGCCCACAGCGCATTGCCCTGCTGCAACATGTCGCCGAGCAGGGGTCCATCACCCGTGCCGCCAAGGCCGCGGGGATCAGCTACAAAGCCGCCTGGGATGCCATCGACGAACTCAACAACCTGGCCGCGCAGCCCCTGGTGGAACGCAGCACCGGGGGCCGGGGTGGCGGTGGCGCCCGGCTGTCCGCCGAGGGCGAACGGGTACTGCGCCTGTACCAGCGCCTGCAGGCATTGCAGGCAGAGATCCTGGAATCCGCCGAGGACAGCAACGACCTCGCGTTGCTCGGTCGGCTGATGCTGCGCACCAGTGCGCGCAACCAGTTGCAAGGGCGGATCAGCGGGCTGCGCCGCGAAGGCCGGCATGACCGTATCAGCCTGGATCTGGGCGGCAGCCTGGAGATCGAGGCCTTGATCACCCGGGGCAGTACCGAGCGGCTGGAGCTGGCACTGGGTGGCACGGTGGTGGCGCTGTTGAAGGCAGGATGGGTGCGGCTGCTGGGGCCGGGCGAGCTGGCGGAGCAAGGCAGCAATTGCCTGGAGGCCAAGGTCGAGGAGCTTGTCGGTGAACAGGACGGTGCAGTCGAGGTGCGCCTGGCACTAGGTAACGGGCAGACTTTGTGCGCTTTCGCCGAGGCTGACTGGCTGGCGCAGTATCAAGTCGGGCCGCAGAGCATGATGCGGGTGCAGTTCCATCCGTCGTTCGTGTTGCTGGGGGTGCCGGTCTAACCGGCTACGACAAGGGCGGGGCGTGCCATGTGATTGGGGTAACATGCAGCCACGCTGTCCCCGCGCCTGGAGCCTTTCATGTCCCACCCCTTCGACACCCTCACCCCCGACCTCGTGCTGGACGCCGTGGAAAGCCTGGCCTTTCTCAGCGATGCGCGGGTGCTGGCGCTCAACAGCTACGAAAACCGTGTCTATCAGGTGGGCATCGAGGGGGAACAACCGCTGATCGCCAAGTTCTACCGCCCCGGGCGCTGGAGCGATGCGGCAATCCTCGAAGAACACGCCTTCACCGCCGAGCTGGCGGAGTGCGAAGTGCCCGTGGTGGCGCCGCTGTTGCACGAGGGCCGCTCCCTGTTCGAGCACCAGGGGTTTCGCTTTGCCCTGTTCCCGCGCCGTGGCGGCCATGCTCCGGAGCCGGGCAACCTCGACCAGCTGTACCGCCTGGGTCAGTTGCTCGGACGCTTGCATGCCGTGGCGGCCATCCGGCCATTCGAACACCGTGAACAGCTGGCTGTGGACAACTTTGGCCATGCCTCGCTCAACACCCTGCTGGACGGCGGCTTCGTTCCTCGCGAACTGCTGCCGGCCTTCGAATCCGTGGCTCGCGACCTCCTCAAGCGGGTCGAGGATATCTACGCCCGCACCCCGCACCAGCTGATCCGCCTGCACGGCGACCTGCACCCTGGCAACCTGATGCACCGCGACGATATCTACCATGTGGTCGACCTCGACGACTGCCGCATGGGCCCCGCGGTGCAGGACCTGTGGATGATGCTTGCCGGCAGCCGTGAGGAGCGCCTCGGCCAGCTCGCCGAGCTGATTGACGGCTACAACGAGTTCCACGACTTCGACCCGCGTGAACTGGCCCTGATCGAGCCGCTGCGCGCCCTCCGCCAGTTGCACTACAGCGCTTGGCTGGCGCGGCGCTGGGATGACCCGGCATTCCCGCGCAGCTTCCCGTGGTTCGGCCAGCCGCGCTACTGGGGTGACCAGATCCTGGCCCTGCGTGAACAGATGGCCGCGCTCGATGAACAACCGCTGAAATTGTTCTAGGTCTGCGCCGCGCTCTGTCTACAATAGGCGTCGCTTTATTTAGTTACCTAAGCAAGGATTCTGCATGCACGCCGCAAACCCGCGTCGCGGGTACATTCTGGGCCTTGGCGCCTACATCATCTGGGGCCTGTTCCCCCTGTACTTCAAAGCGATCCAGAGCGTCCCGGCGGTGGAGATCATCGTCCATCGGGTGCTTTGGTCGGCGCTGTTCGGCTCTCTCCTGCTGCTGGTATGGAAGCACCCCGGCTGGTGGCGCGAACTGCGTGACAATCCCAGGCGCCTGGCCATCCTGGCCCTGAGCGGCACGTTGATCGCCGGCAACTGGCTGACCTACGTATGGGCGGTAAACAACGGGCGCATGCTCGAAGCCAGCCTGGGCTACTACATCAACCCGCTGATCAACGTACTACTGGGCATGTTGTTGCTCGGTGAGCGCCTGCGCCGCCTGCAATGGCTGGCAGTGGGCCTGGCGGCCCTGGGCGTGGCGCAACAGGTCTGGCAGGTCGGCAGCCTGCCCTGGGTATCGTTGGCGCTGGCCCTGTCGTTCGGCTTCTACGGGCTCATCCGCAAGCAGGCACCAGTCGCGGCGCTGCCCGGCCTGGTGGTCGAGACCTGGATGCTGGTACCACTGGCGATCGGCTGGCTGCTGCTGCACCCGACGGCCAACAGCGCCAGCCTCGCGTTTTTCAACAGCAGCGAGGCCCTGTGGCTGATCGCCGCCGGCCCGGTCACCCTGATACCTCTGGTGTGCTTCAACGCCGCCGCGCGCCACCTGCCGTACACCACCCTGGGCTTCCTGCAGTACCTGGCGCCGACCTTGGTGCTGCTGCAGGCGGTGTGGCTGTTCGATGAGCACCTGACCTCCAGCAACCTGCTGGCGTTCGCGTGCATCTGGGCGGGGCTGGCGGTGTACAGCGTCGATGCCTGGCTGAGTTTGCGCAAGCGCGCCTGATCAATTAATGATCAAACAGCTGCAGACCACGAAATGCGTGGTCTGCAGCAAGGTCTCCAGAGGTTATCCACACCCTCGTCCCCGTGGTTTGTGCACAAGCTACTGATAACTGAGTGTTTTTTGCTCAATGCCGGCTAACCGGCGTGGCTATTGGGCTGTAGCGGTACGCCCCCAGGTTATCCACAGGGGCGTCCCCGTTAAATCGGGATAACCGTGGGAGCGGCGGTTCGCCGTTGCGACTTGCCCCGCGATTGCCTGCATCAATCCTCCGGCCGCAACCGCAACTCCACCATCAGATCATCCGCCAGGCTCTCCAACCTTGCCTGCAAATCATCCAGCGACAAGGTCAACGGCAGCGCCAGCAGCGCATCGGCCTGGAACAATGGCTCGCTGCTCATCGGCGCCGGGCGCACCTCGGTGCTCAGACGCTCCACGTTCACACCAAGCTCTGCCAGCAGGCGAGTAATGTCACGCACGATGCCGGGCCTGTCGTTGCCCACCAGTTCCATCGCGATCGGTTTCCAGGTGCAGGACGGCTCGATGCCACTTTCGGCGATCAATACACGAATGCCGTGGTCGCCCAGCTTCTGCAGCGACTCGACCAGTTCGGCGTAGTTCTCCGCCGGCACCGCCACCCGCAGGATCCCGGCGAACTGCCCGGCCATGCGTGACATGCGGCTTTCCAGCCAGTTGCCATTGTGATCGGCGATGCACTGGGCGATACGTTCGACCTGCCCCGCCTTGTCAGGGGCGATCACGGTCAGTACAAGATGGTCCACGGGGCCACTCCTTCATTCGTCTGCAAGCGCCGCCGCAGATGGGGGCGATACGGGGATCGAATCAGTATAGGCAAGGCGCGGCAACCTGCCGCAGGACAGTCACAGCAACGTATCGTGTACTGTTTCAAGATTTATCTGGAACAATCCCCCTGTTTTTTGCGAACATGTCGTCTCCCAGCGTGACCCCATGCGACCAATCGGTCGCAGAGCGACGCTTTTAGTCTGATGTTTACCTGCCTGCTGCTTCATGTAGTATGCATCGGCGCGGACTACAAAAACGTCGTTTCGATGTCTGCCAAGGCGCCTGTGAAAATACGCCAACCGCCCGCCGGCCCGTCTGGCGAGCCGCACCCAGCCGCCCCGGATCACGCGGGCATGCACTGGTGCCGTGTTTAGAGAAGCGCTACAGGCTTAATACAGAAGAGCGAAAGCGAAATAGCTGAGCAGAGGTGAGGCAAGCAATGACTGGATACGTTCAAGTCGGTGGCCTTCAGGTCGCCAAGGCCCTGTACGACTTCGTCAACGACGAAGCGATCCCTGGAACCGGCATCAAGGCCGATGCGTTCTGGGCCGGGGCGGCAGAGATCATTAAAGACCTCGCTCCGAAGAACAAAGCCCTGCTCGCCAAGCGCGACGAGCTGCAAGCCAGGATCGACGCCTGGCACCAGGCCCGCAAAGGCCAGGCCCACGACGCCGTGGCTTACAAGGCGTTCCTCGAGGAAATCGGCTACCTGCTGCCAGCCGTCGAGGACTTCCAGGCCACCACCCAGAACGTCGATGAAGAGATCGCGGTCATGGCCGGCCCGCAGCTGGTGGTGCCGGTGATGAACGCCCGCTTCGCCCTGAACGCCGCCAACGCCCGTTGGGGCTCGTTGTATGACGCGCTGTACGGCACCGATGCCATCAGCGATGAGGGCGGCGCCGAAAAAGGCCAGGGCTACAACAAAGTCCGTGGCGACAAGGTGATCGCTTTCGCCCGCGCCTTCCTCGACCAGGCCGCGCCACTGGCCGCCGGCTCCCATGTCGACTCCACCGCCTACCGCATCGAAGGCGGCAAGCTGGTAGTCGCGCTCAAGGGCGGCAGCAACAGCGGCCTGCGTGACGATGCCCAGCTGATCGGTTTCCACGGCGATGCCGCCGCGCCGACCGCCGTGCTGCTCAAGCACAACGGCCTGCACTTCGAGATCCAGGTCGACGCCAGCACCCCGGTCGGCAGCACCGACGCCGCCGGTCTGAAAGACATCCTGATGGAATCGGCACTGACCACCATCATGGACTGCGAAGACTCGGTCGCCGCCGTCGACGCCGACGACAAGGTCATCGTCTACCGCAACTGGCTGGGCCTGATGAAAGGCGACCTGGCCGAAAGCGTGAACAAAGGCGGCAAGACCTTCACCCGCACCATGAACCCGGACCGCGAATACGCCGCGCCCAATGGCGGCAGCGTGACCCTGCATGGCCGCTCGCTGCTGTTCGTGCGCAACGTCGGGCACCTGATGACCAACCCGGCGATCCTCGACGCCCAGGGCAACGAAATCCCCGAAGGCATCCAGGACGGCCTGTTCACCAACCTGATCGCCCTGCACAACCTCAACGGCAACACCAGCCGCAAGAACACCCGTACCGGCAGCGTCTATATCGTCAAGCCGAAGATGCATGGCCCGGAAGAAGTGGCGTTCGCCGCCGAGATCTTCAGCCGCGTCGAAGACCTGCTGGGCATGAAGCGCAACACCGTCAAGGTCGGCATCATGGACGAGGAGCGCCGTACCACGGTCAACCTCAAGGCCTGCATCAAGGCTGCGGCCGAGCGCGTGGTGTTCATCAACACCGGCTTCCTCGACCGCACCGGTGACGAGATCCACACCTCCATGGAGGCCGGCGCCGTGGTGCGCAAGGGCGCCATGAAGAACGAGAAGTGGATCGGCGCCTACGAAAACAACAACGTCGACGTCGGCCTGGCCACCGGCCTGCAGGGCCGTGCACAGATCGGCAAGGGCATGTGGGCCATGCCAGACCTGATGGCCGCCATGCTCGAGCAGAAGATCGCCCACCCGCTGGCCGGCGCCAACACCGCCTGGGTACCGTCGCCGACCGCCGCCACTCTGCACGCCCTGCACTATCACAAGGTCGATGTGCAGGCCCGTCAGCGCGAGCTGGCTTCGCGCACCCAAGCTTCGGTCGACGATATCCTCACCATCCCGCTGGCGGCCAACACCAACTGGTCGGCCGAAGAGATCCGCAACGAGCTGGACAACAACGCCCAGGGCATCCTCGGCTACGTGGTGCGCTGGATCGACCAGGGCGTGGGCTGTTCGAAAGTGCCGGACATCAACGATGTCGGCCTGATGGAAGACCGCGCCACCCTGCGCATTTCAGCCCAGCTGCTGGCCAACTGGCTGCGCCATGGCGTGGTCACCCAGGAGCAGGTGCTGGAAAGCCTCCAGCGCATGGCCGCGGTGGTGGACAAGCAGAACGCCGGTGACGCCCTGTACCGCCCGATGGCGCCGAACTTCGATGACAACATCGCGTTCCAGGCGGCGATCGAGCTGGTGATCGAGGGTGCCAAGCAACCGAACGGCTACACCGAGCCGGTCCTGCACCGTCGTCGCCGCGAGTTCAAGGCGCGCAACGGGTTGTAAGTCATCCAGGGGCCGCTTTGCGGCCCAATCGCCGGCAAGCCGGCTCCCACAGGTGAGCACTATCCTTGTGGGAGCCGGCTTGCCGGCGATTGGGCTGCGAAGCAGACCCTATACGATTAATCCATTCTCAGTTCTTTGCGCACCAGCTCCAGCAACTTGCCCAGGTCCACCGGCTTGAGCAAAAAGTCCACCACCCCCAGGTGCATCACGTCCACCGCCTCCTTCACATCGGTGTCGCCCGACACCACGATGATCGACAGCGCCGCCCGCTCGGTCTCGCGAACCTGGCGAATCAGCTCCAGGCCATCCTTGGGCTCCATGCGCAGGTCGGTGATCATCAGCGCGATCCGCGGTTCGTAATGCAGCTTCAACATCGCTTCCTGCGCACCGTCAGCCGTCATGCAGGCGATACCTCGGCTCTTCAGATACAAGCTCAGCGCCTCGCTGTTCACCGGGTTGTCGTCCACCACCAGCACCACGGGACGCGCCGCGACAGGCGCAGTCACCCCGGCCAATGCCTCGCGCTCGGCGTCACTCAGTATGTCGTCATGCTCGGCCATGGCCCATCTCGTCAAAAAATTCTCGTTCACAGCTTAGGACCGCGAAATCTACATAGCCCGGTTCGCCTTTCGTCGGGTCCTTGACAGCCCCGCTCTAGACTTACGTCCAATGGGCACCACAGTACGGCCAGCCGACCATGGAGGCCGAGAACAACAAAGCCGAACCCTATAGATAGATATATATAGTTCGGCGTAGCGATACGGTCAGCTTCATGAGCAAAATGGACGCCTACACCCAGGCCGGCAGAACAGCGGTACTGCAAAACATCCAGGGCACCCTGCAGTTCCTGCAGCGTTTCCCGCCGTTCAACCAGATGGAACACAGCCACCTGGCTTACCTGGTGGAACAGTGCCAGCTGCGCTTCTACGCGAGCGGCGAAAGCATCATCACGCCCGCCGAGGGCCCGGTCGAGCACTTCTATATCGTCAAGCAGGGGCGCGTGGTCGGCGAACGCCACCATGTCACCAAGCCAGGCACCGAGACCACCTTCGAGATCACCAGCGGTGAATGCTTCCCGCTGGCGGCGTTGCTCGGCGAGCGTGCCACCCGCACCGAGCACCTGGCCGGCGAGGACACCTTCTGCCTGCAACTGGGCAAGGCCGCGTTCATTCGTGTGTTTTCCATGTCCGAGGCGTTCCGCGACTTCGCCCTGCGCGGCGTCAGCAGCCTGCTCGACCAGGTCAACCAGCAAGTGCGCCAGCGCGCCGTGGAAACCCTGGGCACCCAGTATTCGCTCAATACGCCGCTGGGCGAACTGGCGCTGCGTCATCCGGTGGTGTGCCACCCCCACACCGCGCTGCGCGAAGCCGTGGGGCTGATGCACGAACAACAGGTCGGCAGCATCGTGATCATCGATGAACAGCGCCACCCCATCGGCATCTTCACCTTACGCGACCTGCGCCAGGTGGTGGCCGATGCCAGTGCCGAGCTGACCGCGCCCATCGAACGCTACATGACCGCTCAACCGTTCTACCTACCCCCTAACGCAAGCGCCTTCGATGCCGCCATGGCCATGACCGAGCGGCATATCGCTCACGTTTGCCTGGTCGAAAGCCAGCGCCTGTGCGGGGTAATTTCCGAGCGTGATCTGTTCTCCCTGCAACGGGTCGACCTGGTACACCTGGCGCGCACCATCCGCCATGCCCCGCGCCTGGATACCCTGGTGTCACTGCGCGGCGAGATCGGCCAACTGGTCGAGCGTATGCTCGCCCATGGCGCCTCCTCGACGCAGATCACCCAGATCATCACCCTGCTCAACGATCACACCGTGTGCCGGGTGATCGAACTGGCCACCGCCGAGCGCGGCGACCCAGGCGTGCCATTCAGCTGGCTGTGCTTCGGCAGTGAAGGCCGGCGCGAACAGACCCTGCACACCGACCAGGACAACGGCATTCTCTTCGAGGCCCGTGACGGTGCCGAGGCCAACGCCATCCGCGCCAGGCTGTTGCCGCTGGCCCAGCAGATCAACCACAACCTGGCCCAGTGCGGCTTTACGTTGTGCAAAGGCAACGTGATGGCCGGCAACCCCGAGCTGTGCCTGTCGCGCAACGAGTGGGCGCGGCGCTTCGCCGGCTTCGTGCGCGAAGCCAGCCCCGAGAACCTGCTGGGCTCGAGCATCTACTTCGACCTGCGCGTGGTCTGGGGCGACGAGCAAGGCTGCGAGCAACTGCGCCAGGGCCTGCTGGAGCAGGTCGCGGACAACCGCATCTTCCAGCGCATGCTGGCCGACAACGCCCTGCGCCAGCGTCCACCGGTCGGGCGCCTGCGCGAGTTCGTGCTGACCCGCCAGGGTGACGACAAGGCCGCCACCCTCGACCTCAAGGTGCAGGGCCTGACCCCGTTCGTCGATGGCGCTCGGCTGCTGGCCCTGGCCCATGGCATAACGGCGTGCAATACCCTGGAGCGGCTGCGCCAGCTGATCGCCAAGGGCATCATCGACCCGCTCGACGGCGCCGCCTATGAAGAGGCCTACCACTTCATCCAGCAGACCCGCATGCAGCAACACCAGCGTCAGAGCCGCGAAAACCAGCCCTATTCCAACCGACTCGACCCGGACAGCCTCAACCACCTGGATCGGCGCATCCTGCGCGAGTCCCTGCGCCAGGCCCAGCGCCTGCAAAGCAGCCTGGCCCTGCGGTACCAGTTGTGAACCTGTTCGCCTGGTTGCGCCCCACAGCCCCCGAACTCGATACGGCGCTGCAGCGGCGCCTGGCCGCGCTGCCCGGCCCTGCGCCCCTGGGCGTGTGCTCCCTGCGCGAACAGCGCTGGGTGGTGCTGGACCTGGAGACCAGCGGCCTGAATCTCAATCGCGATCAGGTGCTGTCGATCGGCGCGGTGGCCATCGAGGACGGTGCCATCGACCTCGGTCGGCCGTTCGAGCGAACCCTGCGCCGCCCCGAACAGAAAACCAACGCCAGCGTGCTAATCCATGGCCTGGGCCCCAGCGCCCTGGCCGCCGGCTGCGAACCGGCCGAAGCCCTGCTCGACCTGATGACGTTCATCGGCGACAGTCCGGTACTGGCGTTCCATGCCCCGTTCGACCAGCGCATGCTGGCCCGGGCGTTGAAAGACAGCCTGGGCCTGCGCCTGCAGCATCCGTTTCTCGACGTGGCGGAGCTCGCGCCGATGCTCAACCCCGACACCGTGCTGCGCGAGGCCGGGCTGGACGACTGGATCGCCCGTTTCGGCCTCGAAGTCCAGGCCCGCCACCATGCCAGCGCCGATGCCCAAGTCACTGCGGAGCTGGCGTTGATCCTGTTCAGCCAAGCCCGCCGCCAGCAACTGGACAGCCCGTTGCAGCTGGAACAGCGGCTACGCCAGTGGCGACGACGCAAGGCGCAGCACCACGGTCTCTGACTTTTATCGCGCTCCCCCGTCATGCTGGCAATCCGATAAGCGTCAATTGCGCCCTCCCCCCTGCCTCTGCCACAATCGCGAATAATTATCGTTAGTTAACGCATTCTTTCCCGGGGAACGCTTCTTGACGTCTGCGCACAGTCCACATGCCGAACTGGTCGGCGCGCTGTATCGCGACCATCGCACCTGGCTGCTGGCCTGGCTGCAGCGCAGCACCGCTTGCCGCCAGCGCGCCGAGGACCTGAGCCAGGACACCTTCGTACGCCTGCTCGGCCGTGAGCGTCTGGACGCTCCCCGCGAACCCCGCGCCTTCCTGGTCGCCGTGGCCAAGGGCCTGTTGTTCGACCACTTCCGCCGCGCTGCCCTCGAGCAGGCCTACCTCGCGGAACTGGCGCTGCTGCCCGAAGCCGAGCACCCGTCACCGGAACAGCAACACCTGATCCTCGAAGACCTCAAGGCCATCGACCGCTTGCTGGGCAAGCTCTCGAGCAAGGCCCGGGCAGCCTTCCTCTACAACCGCCTGGACGGCCTGGGGCACGCCGAGATCGCCGAGCGCCTCGGGGTGTCGGTCTCGCGCGTGCGCCAGTATCTCGCCCAAGGCCTGCGCCAGTGCTATGTCGCCCTTTACGGGGAGCCGACATGAAGCATGCCCCGGTTTCCAGCCAGGTGCTGGAAGCGGCCATCGCCTGGAAGCTGTGCCTCGACGAAGGTAGCGGTACCCCGGACGAACGCAGCGAATTCACGCGCTGGCACGCCGCCCACGAGGAGCACGCCCGCGCCTGGCTGCAACTGGGCATGCTCGACCAGCGCGTCAACGCTGCCGCCGGGCCCGTACGCCACACCCTGCTGCAATCCCGGGCCGGGTTGCGCCAGCGCCTGGGCGGCCTGGCTGGCATGCTGCTGCTCGGCGGCCTGCTGGCCTGGGCCGGCACACCGACACTGTCGCCCACCTACTGGCTGGCCGACCAACGCACCGGGACCGGCGAGCTGCGCACTCTGCGCCTGGAAGACGGCACCTTGCTCAGCCTCAACAGCAAGACCGCGGTGGACATCGACTTCCAGGGCGAGCAACGGCTGATCGTCCTGCACCAGGGTGAAATCTCGGTGGAAACCGGCCATAAGGACAGCCGCCCATTGCTGGTGCGTACCGAGGAGGGCCGCCTGCGCCCGCTGGGCACCCGCTTCCTGGTCAAGCGCGAGGAGGCCGGCACACGCCTGGAGGTGCTGCAGGCATCGGTGGCCGCCAAGCCACAGCACAGTGGCGACGAACAGGTATTGCGCGAAGGCCAGCAAGTGCTGATGAGCGCCGACGGCCTGGGCAGTGTCAGCCCCGTGGCGGTCGGCAGCGACGCCTGGACCCGCGGCATGCTGGTGGTGGACAACGTGCGCCTGGCCGACCTGGTGGCCACCCTCGGCCAATACCGCAGCGGCCACCTGGGCGTCAGCGACGCAGTGGCCGAGCTACGCGTGAGCGGCAGTTTCCCGCTGACCGACACCGACCTGGCCCTGGCCTCGCTGCAACCGGTGCTGCCGGTGAAGATCGAGCGGCATACGCCATGGTGGGTCACCGTTACCGCCAAATAGCCCCAGCCAGACCGCCCTTTGGGAGCCGGCTTGCCGCCTCCCAAAGGATTGTGCAAATCAGTCGTATTTTTTTTCACACCCCTCTGTCACTTTCCCACTCTCGCTCGGCAAGGAAGCAGTCAGCACTATTTCGTCGAGGAGCCGCTGAATGTCCCGTGCCGTTGATGCTTTGCTTCGCCCCAGCCTGATGGCCCTGGCCATCGGCCTGGCCACCCCGTTGGCCAGCACCGCCCTGTTCGCCGCCGAACAGTCCGCCATGCGTGCCTACAACCTGCCCAGCGCACCGCTGGCCAGCACCCTGAACCAGATCGCCAGCCAGGCCGGCATCGCCCTGGCGCTGGACCCGGCCCTGGTCAGTGGGCGCAATTCGGCGCCGGTCAGCGGCCAGTACAACGGTATCGGCGCGCTACAGGCAGCCCTGCGTGGTACCGGCCTGCAGTTGCAGCAAAGCAGCGCCGGCAGCTACAGCCTGGTGGCGGAAGGCAGCCTGGCGCTGCCGGAGACCAACATCGACGCCAACAGCAGCTTTGAAAGCGCCTGGGGCCCGGTGGAGGGCTACACCGCCAAGCGCACCGCCGCCGGCACCAAGACCGACACCGCGCTGGTCGAAGTCCCACGCTCCATTTCCGTCGCCACCCGCCAGCAGATGAGCGACCGCGGCGTGCAGAGCCTGGATGATGCGGTGAAGTACATGCCCGGCATCGTCTCCGCCAGTTTCGGCAGCGACACCCGCTATGACTGGATGCGCGTGCGCGGCTTCGAGCCGACCCAGTTCCTCGACGGCCTGCCCCTGCCCCGCGGCGTGTATGCCAACCCAAAAGCCGAAACCTGGAACCTCGACCGCCTTGCGCTGCTGCGTGGCCCGGCCTCGTCGGTGTATGGCCAGACCCCGCCCGGCGGCCTGCTGGACATGGTCAGCCGCCGCCCCCAGGCCGAGAGCAGCCATGAGATCCAGCTGCAGTACGGCAGCGACAACCACCGCCAGATCAACTTCGCCAGCACCGGCAAGCTCGATGAGCAGGGTCAGTTCCTCTATGGCGTCAGCGGCGTGGTACGCGACAGCGGCACGCAAATCGACCATATGGACAACAAGCGCTACAACATCGCCCCGAGCCTGACCTGGAACATCGACGACGACACATCGCTGACCTTCCTCAGCCAGTTCACCCGCGACGATACCGGCGCCACCAGCCAGTTCTACCCGATACAAGGCACCAAGATCGACATGCCGTTCGGCAAGGTCTCCCGCCACAAGAACCTGGGTGACCCGGATTACGAATACTACGACCGCACCTACTACGCGCTGGGCTATGCCTTCGAGCATCGTTTCAACGATGTCTGGCAGTTCCGCCAGAATCTGCGCTACACCAAGAGCGAGTTGTCATTCCAGACGCTCACCGTTGGTGCCTACTTCCAACCCGGCGGCCCGGTGGACAACGAGGGCAATGCCAACCGCATGTCCACCAACGTCGATGAGGACATCAGCCAATTCGCGCTCGACAACAACTTCCAGGCCGACTTCACCACTGGTGACATCAGCCACACGGTTTTGATCGGCCTGGACCACCAGCGCACCGAGTCCGACTTCCTCTCGATCTATGGCTTCGACGTACCAGCCACCAACGTCAACAACCCGGTGTACGGCTTGCCGATCATCCGCCCGGACCGCTCCGCGGCCTATCTGGACTACAACCAGAAAACCGTGCAGACCGGGCTCTACATCCAGGACCAGATGGCGCTCGACAAATGGCGCCTGACCCTGGGCGGGCGTGAGGACTGGGTGCATACCGGCACCACGTTCCGCAACAAGGGCAATGCCACCAACACCCAGCGCGACAAGCAGTTCAGCGGCAACGCGGCGCTCAGCTACGTGTTCGATTCAGGCTTTGTTCCCTACCTGTCCTATGCCGAGTCGTTCCAGCCAAGCAGCGGCTCGAACGCAGACGTCGAGAAGTCATTCAAACCGACCGAAGGCCAGCAATGGGAGCTGGGTCTCAAGTATCAGCCACCTGGCTCCAACACCCTGTTGTCTGCGGCGGTGTATGACCTTACCCAGAAGAACGTGACCGTCACCAACAACGTGAGTGGGGTGCCGATTTCCAGCCAGACCGGTGAGGTCAAGGTCCACGGCCTGGAACTGGAAGCCGTCTCCGACGTCACCGACAACCTGAAAGTGATCGCCGCCTACACACTGGCCAAGTCCGAAGTCCAGAAAGGGCAGTACAAAGGCAACCGTCTGCAACAGATGCCCAACCAGCAGGCCTCCTTGTGGGCCGACTACACCTGGCATACCGGTGTGCTTGACGGCTTCGGCATCGGCCTTGGCGCACGCTACACCGGCAGCCGCTACGGTGACGAAGCCAACACCTGGCTCGGCAAGAGCAAGGCCTACACTGTGTTCGACGCCGCCGTGCATTACGACCTGGGCCGCCTGGACAACAGCCTCAAGGGTGCCTCGGTGGCGGTCAACGCCAGCAACCTGCTGAACAAGGACTACCTGTCCACCTGCGACGGGTACTACTGCTACTACGGGGACCAACGCAGCGTCGTCGCCAGCGCCACCTACAAGTTCTGAGTGACGGGGCCGCCTTGCGGCCCATTCGCGGGCAAGCCCGCTCCCACAGGTAGTGCGCATACCCTGAGATCTGCGCTTTCCCTGTGGGAGCGGGCTTGCCCGCGAATGGGCTGCACAGCAGCCCCTCGATCCTTCAGGCAAAGACGGAACCGTGATGAAAAGCCAAACCATCCGCCGCTGGTCAGCGATCCATACCTGGAGCAGTCTGGTATGCACGCTGTTCCTGCTGCTGCTGGCCCTGACCGGCCTGCCGCTGATCTTCCACCACGAGCTGGAACACTTGCTGGGCGATGCCCCCGAACTGCGCGAGATGCCTCCCGGCACCCCGCACCTGGACCTGCAGCAACTGGTGCTCAAGGCCGAGCAGCATCGCCCTGGCGAAGTCATGCAGTACTTCGGCTACGAAGAGGACGAACCCAACGGCGTGGTGGCGATCATGGCCGCCACCGCCGGCACCCACCCCGACCAATCGCACACCTTCATGCTCGACGCCCGCACCGGTGAGGCCGTGGCCATGCCGGCAGCCAACGGCGGTTTCATGATGCTGATGCTGCGCCTGCACGTGGACATGTTCGCCGGGTTGCCCGGCAAGTTGTGGCTGGCCTTCATGGGCCTGCTGTTCGTCGTCGCGATCGTCTCCGGCACGGTGCTGTACGCGCCGTTCATGCGCCGGCTGAAATTCGCCACGGTGCGCCACGACAAATCCCGGCGCCTGCGCTGGCTCGACCTGCACAACCTGATCGGCGTGGTCACCCTGACCTGGGCCTTGGTGGTCGGCGTCACTGGGGTTATCAGCGCCCTGTCCGACCTGGTGATCGCTGCCTGGCGCAACGACAGCCTGGCGGCCATGGTCGCCCCCTACCGCGATGCCCCGCCGCTCACCGAGCGCGCCCCGGCCACGCAGTTGCTGAAGATCGCCGAACAGGCCGCACCGGGCATGCGCCCGGACTTCATCGCCTTCCCCGGCACGCGCTTCTCCAGCGAGCACCACTATGCGGTATTCATGAATGGCGCCACGAACCTGACCTCGCACCTGTTCACACCGATACTGATCGACGCGCGCACCCTGGAAGTGACCGCCGTGGGCGAGCGCCCGTGGTACATGGACGCCATGGGCCTGTCACAGCCCCTGCACTTCGGCGACTACGGCGGCCGCCCCATGCAGATCCTCTGGGCCGTGCTCGATATCCTGACCATCATCGTGCTGGGCAGCGGCCTGTACCTGTGGTGGGGCAAGCAACGTAAGCCGCGGGAGGTGCGGGCATGAGCCACAAGTCGCAAAGCACCGGCAGGATCTTCGCCTGGCCGGCGCTGATCGCCGTGCTCAGTGCGGCCGGGCTGTTTGCCGCACTACTCGGGGATGGGATGTGGGATGTACTGGCCTGGGTGGGGCTGGGCCTTTCAGCCGGGCTGGGCCTGAGTGGGTTCTGGCGGCGGTAAATAGCGTAGGAGCGGCCTTGTGCCGCCCCTACACAGTCGCTTCAACCGATCATTCAATCAGCCAAACGCGGCAACACCTGGTTCAACCGCTGGTGCAGCGCACTGCCACTCGGCCAGTTGCGCAACAGCCGCGCACGGTCGCGGGCGAAGGCCGGCGCGAAGCTTAGCTGGGTGGCATGCTGGCACATGGCGTCGAGGTCGATCAGCGACCATTGGCCGTCCTGCCAGAACAGGTTGTGACCCTTGAAGTCGCCATGGCTGATGCGCTCGCGGATCAGCTGTTGCATGACCCGCACCAGGGCCTCGACCTGCTCGTCGGGCGCCTCGCCGCTTTGCACGTAGGGTGCGAAGCACTCGATCAGGTCCGGCCCGTCGGCGTACTCGGTCACCAGGTAGGCCGTGCTGCGCAGCCCCATCACCCGCTGCTCCAACACCGCTAGGGGGCGAGGCGTGGCGATGTCGAGAAACTCAAGGCGGTGACCCTCGATCCACGAATGCCAGGCCCGGCTCGGACGCCAGAAGCGCTTGAACCAGTGGGCGGTGTTCTTGATGTTGTAGCGCTTGAGCACCAACTTGCGCCCGCCCACCTCGATACGCGCCACACTGGCCGCGCCACCGGTCTTGTACAGGTGGCCCTGGTCGATCAGCGCATCGGCCTGCTCGAACACCGGCAGCAGCGCCGCGACCTCGCCGCGGCGGATGGCGCGCAGGCCCGACAGACTACGTTCGACGCTGAACAGCGTGCATTCGCGCCCGGCCTTGTCCAGGTAGTCTTTCAGGCGCCAGTTGCGCACCTTGTCCACCTGCTTCTGCAACGCCTCCAGCGGCAGCGCATGCTCGGCGTTGGCCAGGATGTAATGCACCAGCGCCTCCTCGATAAAAGGCTCCAGGCGCTTGGGCAACTGGGCGAAGAATACCCCGAGGTTCTCCAGCACGCGCTGGCGCGACAGCTGCTGGCCAGGCGTTTCGGCCTTGATGCCGGCACCGTCGATCAGGTACAGCTGGCCGTCCTGGCGCAGCAGGTTGTCCAGGTGCAGGTCCTCCTGCCACAGGCCCTTGGCGTGCAGGTGCGCAATGGCGGTCAAGGCCTCGCCGAGTACCAGGTGCTGCTCATCGGCGAGCATCGGCAATGATTCCACCTTGGCCCAGGCGTCACCGAGGCTTTCGGCGTGATCGAGGTATTCGAACAGCAGCCAGCCGCCCTCGCCTTCCTTGAGGCCATCGACCAGCAGGCGCGGGGTGGTCAGGCCCTGTTCGGCCATCAGCCGGGCGCCATCGCGTTCACGCTGGAAGTGACGGGCGGCATTGCCGCCGACCAGCAACTTGGCCAGCACCTTGGTGCCACGCCAGATGCCGGCGCCGACATAGCGCTGGCCGGGCAGCACGCGTAGCAGGCTGAGCAGTTGCAAGTCGGCGCTGCCTGCGGCGTCGGCGAGGGTGATGGTCAGGGGCAGGCTCGGGCTACGCCCGGCCTCCTTCAGTTCGCACAGGCGCATCAGCGGGCCTCTTTGTGGCGACGGCGTTGGGTCAGGCGTTGCAGCCAGGTGGAAACCAGGGCGCTGTCCGCCGGTTGCTCCAGGTAGGCGGCCAACAGCACGCGCACGTCCGCCTCGCCCCAGGCCCGGGCGCGGCGCAGCAGCGGCTCCAGGTCCTTGACCCGGTCACGCATGCCGAACAGCAGCGGACGGGTCTTTTCCAGGTCGATCAACTGCGCCTGCCAGCCCTCGCGGCGCTCACGCAGGAAAATGTGCTTGGGGTAGAAGCAACCGTGCATCTGCCCGGCGGCGTGCAGGGTGCGGGCCAGCCGTCCGCAAGCCTGGAGGACCGCTTCGCGTTGTGGCGCGGGCGTCTGTGGCCAATGGGCGAGCAGCTGTTCGAGGTCGGTCCATTCGTCCAGCGCACGGGTCATGAGGATCGCGCGGTGCTGGCCGCCTTGCTTGCGCTCGCCGTAGAACACCGCCTGCAAGGCGGGGATATCGAGTTTCTGGTAGCGGCTGATGTTGCGGAACTCGCGGGCGAACGTCGGCTCGCCGAATGGTCGCTGCAGGCTGCGGGTAAAGTAGTCGCTCTGGCGCTTGAGGTAGTAGCCCTTGCCCTCCAGCTCCAGACGGAACACGCTGCTCCAGCCGCCGCGGCCGGTATTGGGCTCATCCACGGCGTCCAGCTGCAGCGCCCAGAGCGCTTCGAAGTCGCCCAGGCCATGTCTTTGCAACAGCGCCTGGTCGGCGCTGGCCAGATAATCGGTCATTCCCTTCCCTCGAAAAAGCCCAACACCTGGCGAATGCGCTTCTTGTCACGCGCATGCAAGCGCGCGTGGCCGCGGTACTGCAGGTAGAAGCGCAAGCGCTGAGTCGCCGACAGGTGGTATTTGGCGACCTTGTCCAGGCAGGCCAGGTCCTTGATCAACCGATGGCGAAGCATGAAGCCGCGCCAGAAGTCGCCCGTCGGGCAGTCGATGAAAAACAGCGTGCCCTGGTCATCGACCAGCAGGTTGCGCCACTTCAGATCGTTATGGGCGAAATGGTGATCGTGCATCACCCGGGTGTGCCGCGCCAGCTGGCGGCTGACATGATCGACCCAGGCCGCGTCACGCAGGCGTGGATCGTTGCGCTCGGCGAGCACCGAAAGGTCCTCGGTACAAGGCAGTTCGCGCGTGATCATCGCCCCCCGGCCAAACGCCAGGCCCTGGCGCTCGAGGCCCCAGGCAACCACCTCGGCGGTAGGAATACCCCACTTGGCGAACTGCTTGAGGTTCTGCCACTCGGCCTTGACCCGCGGTCGCCCCAGGTAACGGCGCATGTGCTTGCCGGCGCCGGTGTAGCGTTTGACGTAATAGTTGACCCCATCCCGTTCGATGCGGATGACCTCGCTCAGCGGGTCGCGGGTCAGCCGCTCGCCCTTGATAGCGAACACCGCGTCGATGCTGCCGAAATCGGCCGCCAGGTGCGCGTACCCAGGCGCCAGGTTCCAGCTCGCCATCAGAGTGCGTCCCCGTAACGTTGCTTGCGGTCGTAGAGCTTCTGCGCCTTGCGTTCCAGCCAGGCGAGCAGCGCGGCCTCATCCTTGAGCACCTGACGTAAAGGGCGCTGGAAGTAACCGCGCAAGAAGCGCAGCTTGTCGCGGCGGGTCAGGCCGATGTCCAGGGCCGAGAAATACAGGGCAGCCAGGTCTTTGTCGCGCCAGCGGCGGGTAATTTTCGCCCGGGTCTGGGCGCGATGCAGGTCAATCACCGACAGCTTGAAGTCTTCCGCCGTCACCGGGCGGTCGGTATGCAACAGAAAGTGGCAGATGTAGCAGTCGCGGTGGTTGACCCCGGCGCGGTGCATGCCGCCGGTCATCTTCGCCACCTCGGCGATCAGCGCATGTTTCAAGCGCGGCTCGGGCGGCTGCCTGACCCAGTCGATGCTGAAGTCTTCCAGGCTGACGGTCGGTGCCAACTCCTCGGTGACGATGAACGAATGCTGGGTGGCGGGGTTGCCGCCGCGCTCGCCGTAGGCCACTGCGGTCATGGTCGGCACGCCGACTTCATGCAAGCGCTGGATCGCCCGCCATTCCTGGCCGGCGCCGAGCACCGGCAGCTTGGCGCTGAACAGGTTCTTGAAAATCTCGCCCCAGCCGATGCCACGGTGGATCTTGACGAAGAAACCTGCGCCATCGACCTCGGTGCGCAGGGTGCGACGACCTTCAAGCTCGCGGTACACCTCGCCTTGCAAGGCCTCGACGGCGTCGAAGGGGTCACGCCCGGCCCACAGGCGCTTGAACGGTTCGGCCAGTATCAGCTTCATGCGGTCTCCTGCCCGAGGATCACGTCGGCGGCATGTTGCGGCATGCTGTACAGGTCGGCGGTGGCGGCGAACGCCACGCCGTTGCTCGACCAGGCTGCACGGGCCGCGGCGTCCTCGAGCATGCGTTGCAGGTAGGCGTTGAGCTGGTCCTGGTCGAACGGATCGTCCAGCACCAGGCCGCTGTCGGCCTCGGCGATGTAGTGGGCGTAGCCGCACACCCGCGACACCAGCACCGGCAGGCCGGCGACCAGCGCCTCGAGCAATACGGTCCCGGTGTTTTCGTTGTAGGCGGGGTGGATCAGCAGGTCGGCACCGAGCAGGAAACGCGGGATATCGCTGCGGCCCTTGAGGAACTGCACCTGGTCACCCAGGCCGAGTGCCGTGCTCTGCACCTGGAACAGCTTGGGGTCGTCCTGGCCGATGACCATCAGCTTCGTGCGTTTGCGCAGGGCCGACGGCAGCGCCGCCAGGGCCTTGAGGCTGCGGTCGACGCCCTTGGTCTTGAAGCCCGAACCGATCTGCACCAGCAGCAGCTCATCGTCGGCCAGGCCGAATTCCTGGCGGAAGGCGGCGCGGATGGCCTCGGCGTCGGCAGGGCGGCGGCGGTCCTGGGAAATACCCGGCGGCAGCAGATGGAAACGCGCCTCGGGCGTGCCGTAGTGCTTGATGAACAGCGGCTGCTGCACCTCGGAGATCATCAGGATCTCGGTGCGTGCATCCTTGGCGAACACCGCCCGCTCGTACTCGGCGAAGTGGCGATAGCGGCCCCAACGGCGGTAGAGGCCGCCGCGCAGGGTCTGGGCCTTGTCCTCGAAGCAGCCGTCGGCGGCGTAGTAGACGTCCAAGCCGGGCATCTTGTTGAAGCCGACCAGGCGATCGACCGGACGCTTGGCCAAGTCTGCGGCCATCCACGCACTGAGCTTCTCGTTGCGGCGGTGGTTGAACAGCGCCTTGACCGGCGCCACCAGCACCTCGAAGCCCGGTGGAATGTCGCCTTCCCAGATCAGCGTGTACACACGGATCTGGTGGCCACGCTTCTGGCATTCGAGGGCGATGCGCATGAAGTCACGCTGCAGCCCGCCAAAGGGGAAATACTTGTAGAGCACAAAAGCCAGTTGCATCAACGAACATCCTCAGCCAGCAGCAGCGCGCTCAAGCGGCCCGCCACATGCTCGGGATTCAGGCGAGTGAAGCACAGCGGCCACTCGCGTTTGAGATCGAACCGGCGCAGGTCCTCGGCGCTCGGTTTGTAGGTGCACTTCTTCTGCAGGCACGGGGCGCAGGGGAAGTTGCTCGCCTGGTGGATCTGGGCGCGTCCGTAGGCACCGGTCAAACCAGGGTTGGTGGGGCCGAACAGGGAGATGGTCGGCACATCCAGGGCGGCGGCCAGGTGGCCCAGGCCGGTGTCCACCGCCACGCAGGCCTTGGCGGCGGCCAGCACACGGGCCACGCCCGCCAGGTTCAATTTGGGCAGCACCTGGCAATTGTTCAAGCCCTGGGCGATACGCTCGGCACGGGCTTTTTCCGCAGGGTTGCCCCATGGCAGCATCACCTGCAGCTTGCGCCGACCCATGCGCTCGGCCAGCTCGCGCCAGTAGGCCTCGGGCCAGTGCTTGGTTGCCCAGGTAGTGCCATGCAGGAACACCACGTAAGGCGCGGCGGGCGGCAGTTGCAGGCGGTTGAGGTCAAGGCCGTAGTTGCCCAGCCCTTCCGGCAGGTCGTAGGCCAGGGCCAGGGCGAACAGTTGGCGCACGCGCTCGACGGCATGCTGGCCGACGGCGACCGACAGCCGCCGGTCGTAGAAGCGGCTGGCCCAGCCCTCGCGGGCCGAGTAACGGTCCAGGCCGGCTACCGGCGCTTTCACGTAACGGGTCAGCCAGGCCGACTTGACCAGGCCCTGGGCATCGATCACCAGGTCGTACTTGTGCTCGCGCAGGCGCTGCTTGAAGGCCTTCCATTCGCCGCTCTTGAGCGTCTGCCAGATATTCTTGCGCCAGCGGCGGATCGCCACCGGGATCACCTGGTCGACCGCAGGATGCCAACTGGGGATCTCGGCGAAGCCTTCCTCCACCACCCAGTCGAAACGGATGCCGGGGATGGCGTGGGCGGCGTCGGTAAGCGCCGGCAAGGTATGGATGACATCGCCCAGCGACGACGTCTTGATGATCAGGACCCGCACTCAGTCGACCTCGGCCACGGTTGCGATCAGGTCGGAGCCACCCAGGCTGTGCAAGGCGGCGATCACTTTCGCCGGCTCCAACAGCCGCAGGCAGTTGTAGTGGCCGAAGCGGCAGGTGCGGTCGAAGCAGGGGCTGCATTCGATACCGGTGCGCACCACTTCCACCTGGTCGGCCAGCGGCGGGGTGAAGCCCGGCGAGGTCGAGCCATACACCGCCACCAGCGGACGGTTGAGGGCGGCGGCCACGTGCATCAGCCCGGAGTCATTGGACACCACGGCGCTGGCGCAGGACATCAGGTCGATGGCCTCGGCCAGCGAGGTCTCGCCGGCCAGGTTGCAGGATTCTTCACGCAGGCCCGGGATCAGCCGGTCGCGGATCTGCTCGCCGACCGGGTGGTCGTTCTTCGAACCGAACAACCACACCTGCCAGCCCTGGCGGATCATCGCCTCGGCCACCTCGGCGTAATGCTCGGCGGGCCAGCGCTTGGCCTCGCCGAACTCGGCGCCGGGGCACAGGGCGAGCACCGGGCGGTCCAGCTCCAGGCCGAACTTGGCCAGGGCAGCCTCGCGGCTGGCGGCCTCGATTTGCAGGGCCGGGCGCGGATACGGCTTGGGCAGCTCGGTACCCGGTGCGTAGGCCAGGGCCATGAAGCGCTCGATCATCAGCGGGTAGCGCGCCTTGTCCAGCTTGCGCACATCGTTGAGCAGCAGGTAGCGCATCTCGCCGCGCCAGCCGGTGCGCTTGGGGATGCCGGCGAAATACGGCACCAGCGCCGACTTGAGCGAATTTGGCAACAGGATCGCCTGGTCGTACTGGCCGGCCAGCGACTTGCCGATGCGCCGCCGCGTGGCCAGCTCCAGCGCGCCGTGACCGAGCGGAAAGCTCAAGGCCTGGCGCACCTCGGGCATGCGTTCGAGGATCGGCCGGCTCCACTCGGGTGCCAACACGTCGATCACGCAGTCGGGGTGCTGCTGTTTGAGGCTCTGGAACAGGGTCTGCGCCATCACCATGTCGCCGACCCAGCTGGGGCCAATGATCAGTATTCTCATGCTTTATCCAGAAACATTCGGGGAGGCTGCAGGCTGCGCTACAACCTGGCCTCCCCTCTTTATATTCAGGCTATGTGGCGGACAGTGTACCACCGAGGGCGCGCTGCGCCCTGTTCACCGCAGCGCGGCCCCGGCAAGCTCAGGTCAACCCAAGCTGCCCCCAGATCCGCCTTACCTCACGGCGCTCCTCGGCGAACTGCGCCGCGTCGATCACCCCGGCCTGCATCTGCAAGGCCTGGCGGTGCGAGGCCGAGCGGAACGCCTTGTACAGCTCGCGCAGCAGCACGGCGTCGGCGGCGGGCATCAACCCGGCCTGTTCGAGCTCTTCGAGGATACGGATGTTGTCGGTCCAGCGCAGTATGGCCGGATGGTCGTGGGACCAGGCCAAAGCGGCGTATTGCACCATAAATTCGATATCCACGATACCGCCGGCATCCTGCTTGATATCGAAGGGCTGCCCGGCATCGAAGGCATTGCCCGCCGTGCCTGCGGCGGTGGCCTTGGTGCCCAGGTTGTCACGCATCTTGGCGCGCATCTCGCTCACTTCGACGCGCAGCTTGTCCAGGTCGCGGGGCTGGCCGAGTACCTTGGCCCGCACGCCCTCGAACGCACTCGCCACCAGCGGACAACCCACCAGCACCCGGGCCCGCACCAGGGCCTGGTGTTCCCAGGTCCAGGCCTCGTTCTGCTGGTAGCGTTCGAAGGCGCCCAGCGAGCTCACCAGCAACCCCGAGGCGCCGGACGGACGCAAGCGCATGTCCACGTCGTAGAGCTGGCCGGAGTTGGTCTGGGTGGTCAGCAGGTGGATGATGCGCTGGCCCAGGCGGGTGTAGAACTGCGCGCTGTCGATCGGCTTGGCACCGTCGGTTTCGGCGTTCGGGTCGCCATCGTGGATGAACACCAGGTCCAGGTCCGAGCCGTGGCCCAGCTCGAGGCCGCCGACCTTGCCGTAGCCGACGATGATGAAGCCAGGGTCGCACAGGCTGCCGTCACTGCGCTGGGGCTGGCCATGGCGCGCCACGGTCTGGCGCCAGGCCAGGGCAAGCACCTGGTCGAGAATGGCCTCGGCCAGCCAGGTCAGGTAGTCGCTGACTTTCATCAACGGCAGGTTGCCGCTGATCTCCGAGGCGGCCACGCGCAAGCTATGGGCCAGCTTGAAGTGGCGCAGAGCCTCCATCTGCTGTTCCAGGTCGTCCTCGGGGATACGGGTGAGTCGCTCGCGCAGCTCGGCGGCCAGCTCAGGGGCCAGCGGCGGGCTGAACAACCGGCCTTCGTTGAGCAGTTCGTCGAGCAGCAGCGGGTAACGGGCCATCTGCTCGGCGATCCATGGGCTGGCCGCGCACAGCGTCAACAGACGACGCAGCGCGCCGGGGTTTTCGGTGAGCAGCACCAGGTAGGCGGAGCGGCGCGCCACAGCCTCTACGAGGGGCAGCACCCGTTCCAGCACCAGGTCCGGGTTGTCGTGCTCGACCGCCTGGGCCAGCAGACGCGGGATAAAGGCATCCAAACGCTCACGGCCGAGGCGCTGCATCGAGCGCAGCGTCGGGCTGACCCGCAGCGCATTGAGCCGGCGCAGCGCCTCGGCAGGCTGGTGGAAACCGGCCTCCTGCAACTGACGCCCGGCAGCCTCTTCGTCCTGGGCCTGCTCCCACAGGGGCGACCATTCGCCACCGACCACCAGTTCGCCCTCGGCCTCATCCTCGTCCGGATCGGCGATCACCTGGCGGAAATGCCAGTCGATCCGCCCACGCCAGTGCATCAATTGGGCATGGAAGCCATCCCAGTCGGCAAAGCCCAGCATGTAGGCGATGCGTGCGCGGTCGGTCGGATCGTCCGGCAACATCTGGGTCTGGCGGTCGGCGATGGCCTGGATCGCGTGCTCGGTATAACGCAGGAACTCATAGCCGTCGCGCAGCTCGGCAACCACCGCCGGCGGCAGGTAGCCCTGACCCTCGAGGGTGGTCAGCACTTTCAGCAATGGCCGCTGCTGCAGGCTCAGGTCGCGTCCGCCATGGATCAGCTGGAATGCCTGGGCGATGAACTCGACCTCGCGGATGCCGCCGGCCCCCAGCTTGATGTTGTCGGCCATGCCCTTGCGCCGCACCTCCTGCTGGATCAGCTGCTTCATGGTGCGCAGCGCCTCGATGGCGGAGAAGTCCAGGTAGCGCCGATAGACGAACGGCCGCAGCATCTCCTGCAGCTGCGCGCCGGCCGCCTGGTCGCCGGCCACCACCCGCGCCTTGATCATGGCGTAGCGTTCCCAGTCGCGCCCCTGGTCTTGGTAGTACTGCTCCAGGGCATTGAAGCTGAGCACCAGCGCGCCGGCCGAACCGTAGGGGCGCAGGCGCATGTCGACACGGAACACGAAGCCATCGACGGTGACCGGGTCGAGCGCCTTGATCAGGCGCTGGCCCAGGCGGGTGAAGAACTCCTGGTTGTCCAGCGAGCGCTTCACGCCCTCGGTTTCACCGCCCTCGGGAAAGGCGAAGATCAGGTCGATGTCCGACGACAGGTTCAGCTCCACCGCGCCCAGCTTGCCCATGCCCAGCACCACCAGGTGCTGGGGCTGGCCGCTGCGATTGCCGATGGGGGTGCCGAACTGCTGGCAATGGCGTGGGTAGAGCCATTGATAGGCTTCGTCGATGCTGGCGTCGGCCAGGTCGGACAGGTCGCGGCAGGTCTCGGCCAACGCCGCCTGGCGGGTGACGTCGCGCCAGATAATGCGCAACTGCTGGCGATTGCGCTCGCGGCGCAGGTTGCGCGCCAACTCGTCCTCGGATTGCGCGGCCTGGGCGGCGCCCTTGATGCGCGCGCGCAATTCGCCTGGTGCGAAGGCACGTGCCATCTCGCCGCCGGCCAACAGGTCGAACAGCATCGCCGGCTCGCGCTGGGCCTGGGTGAGCACGAACTCGCTGGCCGCCGCCACCTGATCGAACTGCCGACGCTGATCTTCTGTCCAGCTGCTTGTCGCCAGGTCAGGGTGCGCAACCAGTGCGTCTGCTAGGAACTGTCGATTACGAACGACCAGTGGTTGGAGAGCGGCAGGCAGATCGAGCGGCAAAGGCAGGCGCATGGTCTATCCTTGATCGGCGTGAATGAGAGGGGTTGAGGGGGTCAAGCGCAGGCTGGACCACGGTTGGACTGTCATACAAAAGTTGGAAATAGCGGAAAAAACCGAAAGATTGGCAAAAAACATCAAGATCCACCCGTTAGCAACACAACGCCAACCAACATGAACGTTTTTCCTCACAACCCAGGGTGCGACCAAACGTCGCATTTGTGTAGTTTTACTACTACGCCCAACGTGCAAAAGCATGAAATGCGAAAGCATTTGTAGTAAAACTACACCGCGCCGGATGACTGTCCGGTAATCCAAGAATTCACGACGTCTGCCCATAAGGCCAGTCGCAAACTCAGGCCATCGATTCTGGTGGCCTTTCCGCCCTGGAGCAAGCCATGCAAGACCTCGATCCAATCGAAACCCAGGAATGGCTGGATGCCCTGGAGTCGGTCCTCGACAAAGAAGGCGAAGACCGCGCTCATTACCTGATGACCCGTATGGGCGAGCTGGCCACCCGCAGTGGTTCGCAGCTGCCGTATGCCATCACCACGCCGTACCGCAACACCATCCCTGTCACCCACGAAGCACGCATGCCCGGCGACCTGTTCATGGAACGCCGCATTCGCTCGATGGTGCGTTGGAACGCCCTGGCCATGGTCATGCGCACCAACCTGAAAGACTCGGACCTGGGCGGACACATCTCCAGCTTCGCCTCCAGCGCCACCTTGTATGACATCGGCTTCAACTACTTCTTCCAGGCCCCGACCGACGAACACGGCGGCGACCTGATCTTCTTCCAGGGCCACGCTTCGCCAGGCGTCTACGCCCGTGCCTTCATGGAAGGCCGCATCAACGAAGAGCAGATGAACAACTTCCGTCAGGAAGTGGACGGCAACGGCCTGTCTTCGTACCCGCACCCGTGGCTGATGCCTGACTTCTGGCAGTTCCCGACCGTTTCCATGGGTCTGGGCCCGATCCAGGCAATCTACCAGGCGCGCTTCATGAAGTACCTGGAAGCCCGTGGCTTCATCCCGGCCGGCAAGCAGAAGGTCTGGTGCTTCATGGGCGACGGCGAGTGCGACGAGCCGGAATCCCTGGGCGCGATCGCCCTGGCCGGCCGCGAGAAGCTGGACAACCTGATCTTCGTCATCAACTGCAACCTGCAGCGCCTCGACGGCCCGGTTCGCGGCAACGGCAAGATCATCCAGGAACTCGAAGGCGTGTTCCGTGGCGGTGGCTGGAACGTCAACAAGGTCGTCTGGGGCCGCTTCTGGGATCCACTGCTGGCCAAGGACACCAACGGTGCCCTGCAGCGCCGCATGGACGAAGTCATCGACGGCGAGTACCAGAACTACAAGGCCAAGGACGGCGCGTACGTCCGTGAGAACTTCTTCAACACCCCAGAGCTCAAGGCCATGGTCGAAGACCTGTCCGACGACGAGATCTGGAAGCTCAACCGTGGCGGCCACGACCCGTACAAGGTCTACGCGGCATACCACCAGGCCGTGAACCACAAAGAGCAGCCGACCGTCATTCTGGCCAAGACCATCAAGGGTTACGGTACCGGTGCCGGCGAAGCCAAGAACACCGCGCACAACACCAAGAAGGTCGACGTCGACAGCCTGCGTCACTTCCGTGACCGCTTCGACATCCCGGTCAAGGATGCCGACCTTGAGAACCTGCCGTTCTTCAAGCCCGAAGAAGGTTCTGCCGAAGCCAAGTACCTGGCCGAGCGCCGTGCTGCCCTGGGCGGTTTCGTGCCACAACGCCGCGCCAAGAGCTTCAGCGTGCCGACCCCGCCACTGGAAACGCTGAAAGCGATCCTCGACGGCTCGGGCGACCGCGAAATCTCCACCACCATGGCCTTCGTGCGCATCCTCGCGCAGCTGGTCAAGGACAAGGACATCGGCCAGCGCATCGTCCCGATCATCCCGGACGAAGCCCGTACCTTCGGTATGGAAGGCATGTTCCGCCAGCTGGGCATCTACTCGTCGGTCGGCCAGCTCTACGAGCCAGTCGATAAAGACCAGGTGATGTTCTACCGCGAAGACAAGAAGGGCCAGATCCTCGAGGAAGGCATCAACGAAGCCGGCGCCATGTCGTCGTTCATCGCTGCCGGTACCTCGTACAGCTGCCACAACCAGCCGATGCTGCCGTTCTACATCTTCTACTCGATGTTCGGCTTCCAGCGCATTGGCGACCTGGCCTGGGCCGCTGGCGACAGCCGCACCCGTGGCTTCCTGATCGGCGGTACCGCCGGCCGTACCACCCTCAACGGTGAAGGCCTGCAGCACGAAGACGGTCACAGCCACATGATGGCGGGCACCATCCCGAACTGCCGCACCTACGATCCGACCTACGGCTACGAGCTGGCGGTGATCATCCAGGACGGCATGAAGAAGATGACCGAAGAGCAACAGGACATCTTCTACTACATCACCGTGATGAACGAATCCTACCAGCAGCCAGCCATGCCGGCCGGTGTCGAGGATGGCATCATCAAGGGCATGTACCTGCTCGAGGAAGACACCCGCGAAGCCGCGCACCACGTACAGCTGATGGGCTCCGGCACCATCCTGCGCGAAGTCCGCGAAGCGGCGAAGATCCTGCGTGAAGAGTTCAACGTCGGCGCCGACGTGTGGAGCGTCACCAGCTTCAACGAACTGCGTCGCGACGGCCTGGCCGTGGAACGCGCCAACCGCCTCAAGCCTGGCCAGAAGCCTCAGCAGACCTACGTCGAAGAGTGCCTGGCCGGTCGCAAGGGCCCGGTCATCGCCTCCACCGACTACATGAAGCTGTTCGCCGAGCAGATTCGCCAGTGGGTGCCGAGCAAAGAGTTCAAAGTCCTGGGTACCGACGGTTACGGTCGCAGCGACAGCCGCAAGAAGCTGCGTCACTTCTTCGAAGTCGACCGCCACTTCGTGGTGCTGGCTGCCCTGGAAGCCCTGGCTGACCGTGGCGAGATCGAACCCAAGGTTGTGGCTGACGCCATCGTCAAGTTCGGCATCGACCCGGACAAGCGCAACCCACTGGACTGCTGAGGAGTATTTTTAAGTGAGCGAACTCATTCGCGTACCTGACATCGGCAGCGGTGAAGGTGAAATCATCGAGCTGTTCGTCAAGGTCGGTGACCGTATCGAGGCCGACCAGAGCCTGCTGACCCTGGAGTCCGACAAGGCCTCCATGGAGATCCCGGCCCCCAAGGCCGGCGTGGTCAAGGAACTGAAGGTCAAGCTGGGCGACCGCCTGAAAGAAGGCGACGAGCTGCTGGTCCTGGAAGTCGAGGGTGCCGCTGCCGCGGCACCTGAGGCGCCTGCCGCTGCTGCTCCGGCGCCAGTTGCTGCCCCAGCGCCTGCGGCCGAAGCCGCCCCTGCTCCGGCCGCAGCCCCGGCTGCCGCCAGCGTGCAGGACATCCACGTGCCGGACATCGGCTCGTCGGGCAAGGCCAAGATCATCGAAGTGCTGGTCAAGGTCGGCGACACCGTCGAAGCCGACCAGTCGCTGATCACCCTGGAGTCCGACAAGGCCTCCATGGAGATCCCGTCGCCCGCCGCCGGCGTGATCGAAGCCGTGCTGTGCAAACTGGAAGACGAAGTCGGCACCGGCGACCTGATCTTCAAGATCAAAGCCGCTGGCGCTGCCCCTGCTGCTGCTCCAGCACCAGCCGCCGCTGCTCCGGCCAAGGCTGAGGCTGCTCCAGCCGCGGCGCCTGCCGCTGCCGCCCCGGCTGCTGCCCCAGCACCGGTTGCCACCGCCCCTGCCGCCGGCAGCAATGCCAAGGTTCACGCAGGCCCGGCAGTTCGTCAGCTGGCCCGTGAGTTCGGCGTCGACCTGGGTTCGGTCGCGGCTACCGGCCCGCACGGCCGCATCCTCAAGGAAGACGTGCAGGTCTACGTCAAGGCGATGATGCAGAAGGCCAAGGAAGCCCCGGCTGCCGGCGCCACCGGTGGTGCCGGCATCCCGCCGATCCCGACCGTGGACTTCAGCAAGTTCGGTGAAGTCGAAGAAGTCGCCCTGACCCGCCTGATGCAGGTCGGTGCCGCCAACCTGCACCGCAGCTGGCTGAACGTGCCGCACGTGACCCAGTTCGACTCCGCCGACATCACCGAGCTGGAAGCCTTCCGCGTTGCGCAGAAGGCCGTGGCCGAGAAGGCTGGCGTCAAGCTGACCGTGCTGCCGCTGCTGCTCAAGGCCTGCGCCTTCCTGCTCAAGGAACTGCCGGACTTCAACAGCTCGCTGGCGCCAAGCGGCAAGGCGATCATCCGCAAGAAGTACGTACACATCGGCTTCGCCGTGGACACCCCGGACGGCCTGCTGGTCCCGGTGATCAAGAACGTCGACCAGAAGAGCCTGCTGCAACTGGCTGCCGAAGCCGCTGCACTGGCCGAGAAAGCGCGCACCAAGAAGCTGTCGGCCGACGACATGCAAGGCGCCTGCTTCACCATCTCCAGCCTCGGCCACATTGGCGGCACCGGCTTCACGCCGATCGTCAACGCGCCGGAAGTGGCGATCCTTGGTGTGTCCAAGGCGACCATGCAGCCGGTCTGGGATGGCAAGGCCTTCCAGCCCAAGCTGATGCTGCCGCTGTCGCTGTCCTACGATCATCGTGTGATCAACGGCGCCGCCGCCGCGCGCTTCACCAAGCGCCTGGGCGACGTGCTGGGCGATATCCGCACCATGCTGCTGTAATAGCTGCACGCTGCCCCTCACTCGGGGGGCAGCACCGTTTTCGAGCTGCCACGCTCGTACCTCAACCCCGCCAATTGGCGGGGCTTTTTTTTATAGGGCCCGCTCCCACGAAGGGCTTCGCTTCAGATTTCATCCTGTTGGCCGACAACCTGTTCACAGCATCCCGCATGGCCGCTTGCCAGCCCACGGGACATAATGCAACCTTGCCCGATACGCCGTGCCTCAGGCCGCGCCCCAGTTCAAGCGAGTCTTCGATGAAAAGCCAACCCGATGCCGCCAGCCGTGTGGCGGCCGAGGTCGTGACGCAGCTCCCCGTGCCCTCGCGGCTCGGCATGCTGCGCTTCGAACGGCTGAACGAAGCCAGTTGGGCGATGCTCTACCTCGATCCGGCCTGCGACCGCCAGTTCGGCCTGCCCGCCGCCGAGCTCTGCGCCCTGATCGGCTCGCCCTATGCCAGCCTCATGGAGCCGGAGGCACGCTACAAGCTGCACGACGAGATCCAGCTGCAACTGTCCCAACGCGGCTACTACCGGGTGCGCTATACCCTGCACGCCAGCCCCGCGCCACTGCGCCTGTTGGAAGTCGGCGAAAGCTACAAGCAGCACAACCGCCAATTGTTGCGCGGCTACCTGACGGTGTTCGACGACCAACAGCAGGACGCCCCCGACCTCGACGCCAACGACCTGGAGTCGCGCAACAACCGCCTGCAATTGGCCCTGCAACTGAACCAGCGCGCCCAGCAGGAGCAGCTCGAGCACCTCGACCGAGTACGCGCCCAGCAAGACCTGATCCTGCGCCTGGCGCGCCAGCGCTACAGCGTCGGCAATTCGCTGCTCGAAGCCGCCGAGCTGATCACCCGCAGCGCGTGCGAGATCTACCGGGTCGACTGCGCCAGCATCTGGTACCTGAACGACCAGCGCCTGGAGCCGATCAGCGCCTGGTACCGCCGCGAACAGCAGCACCGCATGCCCGAGGCGATCGACGCCAGCCGCTTCCCCGACTACCTCGAAGCCCTGCACGCCAGCCGCGCCATCGATGCCCACAACGCCAGCCACGACCCGCGCACCCGTGAGATGGCCGAGTCGCTGTACAGCACCGACGACAACGCCATGCTCGATGCCAGTATCCGCATCGATGGCCAGGTGGTCGGCGTGCTGTGCCTGGAGCAGACCGGCCAGCCGCGGGCTTGGCAGTCGGACGAAATCGCCTTCGCCGGCGAGCTGGCCGACCAGTTCGCCCAGGTCATCAACAACCACAACCGACGCACCGCCGCCAGCGCCCTGCACCTGTTCCAGCGGGCCGTGGAGCAGAGCGCCAGCGCCTTCCTGCTGGTCAACCGCGACGGCGTGGTGGAGTACGTCAACCCCAGCTTCACCGCCATCACCCAGTACAGCACCGAGGAAGTCCAGGGCCACCACCTGGCCGAACTGCCGGCGCTGGAAAACCTCAGCGAGCTGTTGTTCGACTCGCCGTCGAGCCTGGCCATGGGCAACAGCTGGCAGGGCGAGTTCAAGAGCCGGCGCAAGAACCTCGAGCCCTACTGGGGGCAACTGTCGATCTCCAAGGTGTACGGCGACAACCGCGAGCTGACCCACTACATCGGCATCTACGAAGACGTCACCCAGAGCAAGCTGGCCCAGCAGCGCATCGAGCGCCTGGCCTACACCGACAACCTGACCAATCTGGGCAACCGCCCGGCGTTCATCCGCAACCTCGACGAGCGCTTCGCCCGCGACAGCAACAGCCCGATCTGCCTGCTGCTGGTGGACATCGACAACTTCAAGCGGATCAACGACAGCCTCGGCCACCAGACCGGCGACAAACTGTTGATCAGCCTGGCCCGACGCCTGCGTAACAGCCTGAGCAACGGCGGCAGCCTGGCACGCTTCGCCAGCAACGAGTTCGCCGTGCTGCTCGACGACACCAGCCTCGATGACGGCCAAAGCGTGGCCCACCAGTTGCTGCGCACCCTCGACAAGCCGATGTTCGTCGACAACCAGCTGATCAACGTCACTGCCTCCGTGGGCCTGGCCTGCGCGCCGCTGCACGGCAGCGACCCAGCCACGCTGATGAAGAATGCAGGCCTGGCCCTGCACAAGGCCAAGGCCAACGGCAAGCACCAGGTCCAGGTGTTCACCGAGGTGCTCAACGCCGAGGCCAGCTACAAGCTGTTCGTCGAGAACAACCTGCGCCGCGCCCTGACCCAGAACGAACTGGAAGTGTTCTACCAGCCCAAGCTGTGCCTGCGCAGCGGTCGCCTACTGGGCCTGGAAGCGCTGCTGCGCTGGAACCACCCCGAGCGCGGCATGATCCGCCCCGACCAGTTCATCAGCGTGGCCGAGGAAACCGGCTTGATCATCCCCATCGGCAAGTGGGTGGTGCGCCAGGCCTGCCGCATGAGCCAGCAACTGCGCGAGGCTGGCCTGGGCAACCTGCACGTGGCCATCAACCTGTCGCCCAAGCAGTTTTCCGACCCGGAGCTGGTCGGCTCGATCGGCAGCATCCTCAAGGAGGAAGCCTTGCCGCCGCACCTGCTGGAGCTGGAGCTGACCGAAGGCCTGCTGCTCGAAGCCACCGAAGACACCCACCGCCAGCTCGACGAGCTCAAGGCCCTGGGCCTGACCCTGGCCATGGACGACTTCGGCACCGGTTACTCGTCGCTGAGCTACCTGAAGAAGTTCCCGATCGACATCATCAAGATCGACCGCAGCTTCATCAACGAAATCCCCGACAACCAGGACGACATGGAGATCACCTCGGCGGTGGTGGCCATGGCCCACAACCTCAAGCTCAAGGTGGTCGCCGAAGGGATCGAGACGCCCGAGCAGCTGGCGTTCCTGCGTCGGCACCGCTGCGACGTCGGCCAGGGCTACCTGTTCGACCGCCCTATCCCAGGGCGCGAGCTGAGCGAAAAACTGCGCCGCTATCCGCGTGGGCCGGTGGACTGACAGCGGCACAAACCTCGGGCACTATAGGAACCATTCGGCCCCCATCGCCGGCAAGCCGGCTCCCACAGTAGAACGTATAACCCTGTGGGAGCCGGCTTGCCGGCGATCGGGCCAACACCTTTCCAACTGAAAAGACACAGAGGAACGGCCATGGTCCTGCGTTCGGAAATCCTGGTGAACAAAAACGTCCTGCCCACCGCGGAACAGGCCCTGCCTGGCCGCGAAACCCCGATGACCCTGCCCGAGTTCCACTACGTATTCGAAGGCACCCCGCTGCTCGGCCCGTTCTTCGAAGGCGACATCGATTTCGCCATCTTCGGCCTGGGCTGCTTCTGGGGCGCCGAACGGCGCTTCTGGCAGCGCGAAGGCGTGGTCAGCACCGTGGTCGGCTACGCCGGCGGCTTCACCCCCAACCCGACCTATGAAGAAGTCTGCTCGGGCCTGACCGGCCATACCGAAGTGGTGCTGGTGGTGTTCGACAAGAACAAGGTCAGCTACCGCGAATTGCTGGCGATGTTCTGGGAGCTGCACAACCCGACCCAGGGCATGCGCCAGGGCAACGATGTCGGCACCCAGTACCGCTCGGCGATCTACTGCACCTCGCCGCAGCAACTCGAGGAAGCCCAGGCCAGCCAGGCCGCCTTCCAGGCCGAACTGAGCAAGGCAGGCTTTGGCGAGATCACCACCGAGATCGCCCAAGCGCCGACCGTGTACTTCGCCGAGGCCTACCACCAGCAGTACCTGGCCAAGAACCCGGACGGCTACTGCGGCATCGGCGGCACCGGTGTGTGCCTGCCGCCCAGCCTGCAGGGCAACTGAGCCATGATCCTGTTCCATTCGCCGTTGTCGCCGTTCGTGCGCAAGGTGATGATCGTCCTGCACGAGACCGGCCAGCTGAGTCGCGTCACCGTGCAGGGCGTCAACATCAGCCCGGTGAGCGGCGACGATCAGCTCAACCGGGACAACCCGATCGGCAAGATCCCGGCCCTACGCCTGGACGATGGCAGCGTGCTGCACGACAGCCGGGTGATCTGCGAATACCTCGACAGCCAGCACGTCGGCCTGCCGCTGATCCCCCGTGAGGGCTCGGCGCGCTGGCGCCGCCTGACCCTCGCCTCCCAGGCCGACGCGATCATGGATGCTGCGGTAGCCACGCGCTACGAGACCTTCCTGCGCCCGGTGGACAAGCAGTGGGACGGTTGGGTGACAGCGCAGGGCGAGAAGATCCGCCGCAGCCTGGCCAACCTGGAACAGGAGCACCTGGCGGAGCTGGCTTCGGGGTTCGACCTGGCAGCGATTGGCGTGGCCTGCGCGCTGGGCTACCTGGACCTGCGCCAGCCGGAGTTCGGTTGGCGTGAGCAGCAGCCGGGGCTGGCGGCGTGGTATGCCGAGGTGTCGAAGCGGCCGTCGATGGTGGCTACAGCCCCTGTAGCCTGATACACCGCAATCGCCGCGGTTCGTCGCCACGGCAAGCCGGCTCCCACAGGGTTCAGCGCAATCCTTGTGGGAGCCGGCTTGCCGGCGATTGGGCTGCACGGCAGCCCCGGCGTTATCGCGGTATCACAGGAAACAACTGCGCAATCCTGAACGCCAACCAACGCCCGATCTCTCTGTCCTCCCTCATACGCCCCTCCCCACTCGCGACCAGTCCAACCGGCGGGTCAGCACCATGAACACGCCCAGCAGGCCAAAGCACAGCAACGAGCCCATCAGCAGTGCGTAGTCCTCGGCGCTGAGCAGCCCGTAGAGCATGCCGTACAACGCCGCCAACCCCGCCGCAAAGCCCACCCCGCATCCCAGGCTGCGCAGCACATGCACCAGGTAGAAGCCGATCAGCAGCACACAGCCCGACGCCGACAGCCCATAGGCCAGGCCGAACCCCAGGTGCTCCGACAACGACAGCAGCAGCAGGTAGAAGAACGCCAGGGCCACGCCCACCAGGATGTACTGCACCGGATGCATGCTGAGGTTCTTCAGCACCTCGAACAGGAAGAAGCCGGCGAAGGTCAGGGCGATGAACAACAGTGCATACTTGATCGCCCGCTCGCTCTTGAGGTACTGATCCACCGGATCGACGAAGCTGACGCCGAAAGCCCGGTCGGTGAAGTCAGCGCACTTCTGCGCCGTGGCGCACAGGCGCACCGCCTCTTCCAGGTTGGTGGCGAAGAACGTGGTCTGCCAGTGGGCGCTGAAGCCTTTCTCGTCGATGGCGCGGCGGCTGGGCAGGAAGTTGCCGATGAAGCTCGGGTGCGGCCAGTTGGCGCGCATGTCCACGGTACTGCTGCGCCCGACCGGCAGCACGGCCAGTTGCCCGGTGCCCAGCAGGTCCAGGTCGAAGGCATAGGTGAACTCCCGGGCCTGCGGCTCGCTGAACTGCGGCAGGTCCACATGCACGCCGCCAGGCAACCAATCGACACCGTTGCCGGGCTGGAACGGCAGGCTCTGGTCGTCCAACTTCAGTTCAAGGCTGTTCTCGATGCCACGGATATCACTGATGCCGACCATCAGCCGCGGCTTGTCGAAGCGATAGTCGTCGTAGTCCTTCTCGATGCCCCAGCGCTCGGGCAGCTTGAAGCGGCCGCTGATCCTGCTCTTGGCATGGAACAGGCGCGCCTGGTAGATGCCCCGGGCACGCAGCTCGGTATCGACGCCCACATCCATTTCGAAGGTTTCCGGCAGGAAGTACAGCTGGCCGTGGACCGTACTGGTTTCCTGGACGCTCTTGCCGTCCTTGTCGATCCAGCGGCGCTCGTACTTGCGATAAGGCACCACCACGACCGGGCCGCTGACCAGCTGGTCGAAGCTGGAGCTCGCGGCGATCTCGCCAAGCACGTTGTTGCGCAGTTGCTGACGTTCGTCGATCAAGCCGCCGATCATCAGCAGGGGAATCAGCAGCAGCAGGATCAGCACGGCGATCAGGCCGAGCTTGAAACCTAGGGTCTTGTTCATGGGGTTGGGCTCCGTTTGCGATGCGGGCAGTGTCTGCCCACTGCGTGGAGCCCTTGGGGAGGGAATGTGGAGATTGTGTGGAGATTGGCGCATGCCATGCGCAAATCCCTGTGGGAGCCGGCTCGCCGGCGAAAGGGCCGCAAAGCGACCCCCGGCAATTCAACTGACGCGCCGCGCCGGCAGCCACAACCTCACCCGCACGCCACCCTCGACGTTGTCCACCGCCAACGCCCCGCCGTGCAGCTGCATCACCTCAGCGACGAAGTTCAGCCCCAGCCCGCTGCTCTTGCGCCCGGTCCCCGGTCTTGGCAGCGAATAGAACCGCTCGCTGACCCGGCCCAGGGCATATTCGGGGATAGCCTGACCCTGGTTGAACAGGCTCAAGGCCACCCGCTCGCCGTCGCGCTCCAGCTCAAAGGCCAGCGCGCCTTGCTGCGGGGTGAAATCCAGCGCGTTGTCCAGCAGGTTGGCCAGCGCCTGGCGCATCAGGAATGGATCGCACAGCAGCCTGAGCCCTGCCGGGATCCGCTGGCGAACCTGCAACCCGGCACCGTCGATCCTCGTGCCATGGGCCAGCAGCAGTTCGTCGACCAACGCCGCCACCGCCACCTGCTGCTCATCCTCCAGGGCCTGCATCTGCTCGACCCGGGCCAGGTTGAGCAGGCGCTCGATCATCTGTTGCAGACGCTCGCTCTCGCGCTCGATATTGCCGGCAAAGCGCGTACGCTGCTCTTGCGGCATGTCGCCCTGAAGCAGCTCCGAGGCGCCACGGATCGCCGCCAGCGGGCTTTTGAGTTCATGGGTGAGCGTATGCACGTAGCGTTCGACATAAGCCTTGCCTTCGAGCTGCGTGCGCATGCGCTCCACCGCCGTGGCCAGCTGCAGCAGCTCGCCGCCCTTGTAGTGCGGCAGCGCGGCGCGCTGGCCTTCGCTGACCGCCTGGGCATAGTGGGTGAGGCGGCGCAGCGAGCGGGTCAGCCACCACGACAGCGCCGCACCGACCAACAGGCCGAGCACGATCAGCCCCAGGCCGAGGATCAGCAGGCGCCGCTCGGAACGGTCGATGTATGGCTGCAGCGAGCTGTTGGGCTTGGCCACGGTGACCACGCCGATGATCTGGCCGCCGTCGAGGATCGGCGCCGCCACATGCATCACCGAGGTGCTTTCGTCATCCGGGTCGCTGCGGGTCGAGCGTGCGCCGTACTGGCCACGCAGGGTGAGATAGACGTCGTTCCAGCGCGAATAGTCCTTGCCCAAGTCCTGGCCACTGGAGTCGAGCAGAACGATGCCCTTGGCATCGGTCACGTAGATCCGGTGGCTGACCTGGTTTTTCGCCAATCCCCAAATCTGCGCGCTGGGGCGGCGCTCGCCATAGGAAGCCAGCACCTGCGACAGGCGGCTCTGGGTCAGGGTGCCGTTCTTAACATCGTCATGAAGGATCTCGGCCAACAGGTTGGCGGTGTCCACCAGGGTTTCTTCCGATGACTGACGCACCACCGGGCGGATCTGCTCGCGCACCGTATTGAGCAGGAAGTAACCCGCCAGGCCGACGAACAGGAAGTACACCAGGAAAATGCGAATCCCCAGGCGCATCAGGCGTGCTCCGGGCTGTAGCTGTAGCCCAGGCCGCGATGCGTCTGGATCGCCTCGGCGTCAGGGGCGACCTGGCGCAGCTTGGCGCGCAGGCTCTTGATATGGCTGTCGATGGTGCGCTCGTAGCCCACGTCCGAAGCCACGCCCAAGCCATCGAGCAGTTGCTCGCGGCTGAACACCCGGCGCGGTTGCTCGAGCAGGCTTTGCAGCAAGCGGAACTCGTGGCGGGTGAGCGCCAGCGCCTGGCCCCGGTAGCTGATGCGCATCGCCAGGGTATCGAGCTGGAACGGCGTGCTGTCGCTGGCCACTTCAACCCTCGGCGCCATGCGCTTGAGGATCGCCCGCACCCGCGCCGCCACCTCGCGTGGGCTGAACGGTTTGACCACGTAGTCGTCGGCGCCGATCTCCAGGCCCAGCACGCGGTCGATCTCGGCGTCGCGGGCGCTGAGGAACATCACCGGCACCTCGCTGAAGCGGCGCAGCTGGCGGCAGGTCTCGAAGCCACTGATATCGGGCAGGCCGATATCGAGGATCACCAGGTCGGCCGGGCGCAGGCGCTGCTGCTCGACGGCGGCGCTGCCGAGGGTCACCCACTCGGTGCTGTGGCCATCGGCCTGCAGGGCGTAGATGAGGGTGTCGGCGATGGCGGATTCGTCTTCGACGATGAGGATGTGGGGCATCTGAGCGGCAAGCCTCGAGCTGCAAGCTTCAAGTGAAAGCGGATCGCGGCAACTTACACCGATCCGCCGTTTCTTGCAGCTTGTCGCTCTATGCTTGCAACTGCTGTATCAGCAGCCCGGCTTGCCTGCCGTGAACTTCTCGCGCGGATCCACCGCCGCCTTGAACTTGCGCAGGGCCTTGGAGCCGATCAACAGCGGATAGCGGAAATTGCTGCGGTCGACCAGGTTGACCTCCACGGTGCGTTTCACATCGCCCAGGCACATTTCCAGGTCGATCACCGGGCGATGCGAGAGCGCTGGCGACTCCTCCTCGTCATCTTCCTCGGCGCGGTTCTTGATCTTGCTGATACGCGACACTTCATGCTCGTAGAGCTTGTCGCTGGCGCCCTCGGTCGCCAGGCGGAAGCGCACCCACTCGTTGCCATCACGGGTGAACATCTCGATGTCCTTGGCCGACAGCGAAGCGGTCCAGGCGCCGGTATCCATCTTGGCTTTGAGGGTCTGGCCGATCTCCGGCAGCTTGATGTTCTCGTAACGGCCATAGAGCGTCGGTTCGGCGGCCATTACCGGCAGCGCCAGAAGGGACAGCAGGGCAAGCAAGGGTTTCACAGGGCAGGCTTCCTTGAGAGGGGTCAGTGCTTAGACTGTGCGGGCAGGATAGGTTCGTCGCCACAGGTTAAACAACATAATGTGAAACATTTGTCCCAGTTAATGGACGTACGACGTTTGGCTAAGGGCCATACCCTGCTTATCATTGCCAACCGTTCACCTCACACAACAAGAGTCCCCTTATGCGTCGCCTGCTGACCGGCATCCTCACCCTCACCCTGCTGCTGCTCAACACCCTGGTGCTGATCGGCCCGCTGCTGGTCTTCGCCCTGCTCAAGCTGGTGCTGCCGGGCCGTGGCCGCGACTACGCGTCGGCCGCGGTGATGTGGATCGCCGAAACCTGGTCGGAAATCGACAAGGCCATCTTCGCCCTATGCATCCCCACCCAATGGGACATCCGCGGCGTCGACACGCTGCGCCAGGACACCTCGTACCTGTGCGTGAGCAATCACCAGACCTGGGTGGATATCCCGGCGCTGATCGAGAGCCTCAACCGCCGCGTGCCGTTCTTCAAATTCTTCCTCAAGAAAGAGCTGATCTGGGTACCGCTGCTGGGCCTGGCCTGGTGGGGCCTGGATTACCCGTTCATGAAGCGCTACAGCAAGGCCTTCCTCGACAAGCACCCCGAACTCAAGGGCAAGGACCTGGAGATCACCAAGGCCGCCTGCGAGCTGTTCAAGCGCCAGCCAGTGACGGTGGTCAACTACCTCGAAGGCACCCGCTTCACCGAGGCCAAGCGCGCCGAGCAGCAATCGCCCTACCGTCACCTGCTCAAGCCCAAGGCCGGCGGCGTGGCTTTCGTGCTGGCGGCGCTGGGCGAGCAGCTGGATGCGCTGCTCGATGTGACCATCGTCTACCCGGGCGACAAGGCGCCGGGGTTCTGGGACCTGCTCAACGGCAGCATCAGCCGGGTGATCATCGACATCCGCGTGCGCGAACTGGACCCGGCGCTGTGTGAGGGCGATTACGAGAACGACCCGGCGTTCCGCCAGACCGTGCAGGCCTGGGTCAACCAGCTGTGGCTGGACAAAGACCAGCGGATCGCGCAATTGCGCGCAGAGATGCGCTGAAACCAATGGCCCTGTCGCGCTCTTGCCCGCGATAGGGCCTATGAATACCCCACCAAACCCCGATTAAAATCCAGATTTATAATCGACATAAGCAACTCTTTGTTTGTCACCACCCGCCTGAGTGGATAAAAATCGATCAACCACAACTACAAGAAAAGCCAGGATCGATCGATGGCCAACCCTCCCTGCTCCGCCCCCGCGCAACTGCGCCGCGTCCTAGGCCTGCCCGCCCTGGTGTTCTTCGGCCTGGTGTACATGGTCCCGCTGACCATCTTCACCACCTACGGCATCGTCACCGAACTCACCGGTGGCCGTACCGCCGGAGCCTACCTGGTCACCCTGCTGGCCATGCTGTTCACCGCCACCTCCTACAGCTTCATGGTCAAGCGCTTCCCGGTCGCGGGCTCGGCGTACTCCTACACCAACATGGCGTTCGGCCCCAACGTGGGTTTCCTGGCGGGTTGGTCGCTGCTGCTCGATTACCTGTTCATCCCGATGATCAATTACCTGCTGATCGGGCTGTTTCTCAACATCGCCTTCCCGGCCATCCCGGCCTGGGCCATCGTGCTGGCGGCCATCGCCGTGGTGACCGTGCTCAACGTGGTCGGCATCCACTCGGTGGCCAAGACCAGTAACCTGATCGTCGGCGCGCAGATCGTCTTCATCGGCGTGTTCGTCGCCCTGTCCTGGCAGGGCCTGGCCGGGCAGCCGGTGGACCTGCTGGCGCCGCTGCGCGGTGATGGCAGCGCGCCGGGCTTCGCTACCTTGATGGCGGGGGCAGCGGTGCTGTGCCTGTCGTTCCTCGGCTTCGATGCCGTGTCGACCCTGGCCGAAGAATGCAAGGACGCCCGCCGCGACGTGCCGCGGGCGATCATCCTCACCACCCTCGGGGCCGGGCTGCTGTTCACCGTGCTGGCCTATGTCAGCCAGCTGGTGCTGCCGGGCAGCACCTTCGCCAACACCGATGCCGCGGCCAACGAAGTGATGATGAAGGCCGGCGGCCAGTTCCTCGCCAACTTCTTCACCGCTGCCTTCGTTGCCGGCAGCCTGGGCTCGGCGCTGGCCTCGCAGGCGGCGGTGTCGCGCATCCTGTTCACCATGGGCCGCGACCGCGTGCTGCCGCAGCGCAGCTTCGGCTACCTGTCGCCGCGCTTCGGCACGCCGGTGTTCGCCACCCTGCTGGTGTCGGCGTTCTCGCTGCTGGCACTGGTGATCGACCTGGCCACCCTCGCCTCGCTGATCAGCTTTGGCGCGCTGGTGGCGTTCTCGGCGGTGAACCTAGCGGTGGTGAAGACCCACCTGATGGATGACGTCAACCAGCGCACACCGCTGGGCCTGCTGCGCTATGGCGCGGTGCCGCTGGTGGGGTTGAGCCTGACCTTGTGGCTGTGGACCAGCCTGTCGGCGCTGACGCTAGTGATCGGCTTGTGCTGGTTTGCGTTGGGGCTGGCGTACTTGGCGGTGCTGACGGCTGGTTTCCGTCGACCGGTGCAGTTGGTGGATTTCTCCGAGACCGCATAGTCCCACACATTTTCTGTAGGAGCGGGCTTGCCCCGCTCCTACAACATCTTGGATCAGACCGACGGGGTGGCTACCGCCGGGCTACCCCACAAACTTCCCAGGTTTTGCAGCAACGACCCGGCAATCCCCTGCTGCCCCAGGTACTGCAGGATCAACGGCGCGAACTGGCCGATCATCCCGGTATCCATGCCCAGCGCCTTGAAGGCGTTGTCCAGGTCATTGCGGTTCTCGACTTCACCGCCTAGCGCATTGCTCAAAGCCGAGCTGTTCTTGTCATTGCCCAGCAACTGCCCCAGGCCGTTCAGCCCACCCAGCGCATTGTTGCCGGACAGCAGGTCGAGCCCCGGCACGGCCTTGGTCAACTGCCCGTAGTCATCGCCGCTGAGGTTGTTGCGCGCCAGGCCCAACATGGCCCCCGCGCCGCCGATAGCCTGCTCGGGGGTGATCTTCAATTCGCTGCCCAGCGTATTGAGCAGGTTGGCCTGGGCGGCTGGCGCTTGCCCCTGGGCCTGTTGGTTCTGGTTCTGTATGGCCGAGACGGCATTGGCCGCGTCGCTCAGGTTGAAGGCGAACACCGGGCTTGCAGCCAGGGTCATCAGAGTTGCCAGGGTGAATGCTTTCATCGGGAGAGACCTCGTCGGCCGAAATGGCCGGGAAACGAGGGGTTGGACTGGGGTGCCGGGGGTTTGTTCCGGGCCGGCCATCGGTGTTCATCCCAGGGCCAATCGCTGGCAAGCCAGCTCCCACAGTGGATTGCGCGATAGCCTAAGCCCTGCGTGGTCCTGTGGGAGCCGGCTTGCCGGCGATAGGCCGCACTGCGGCCCCGGCTATTTCAACCCGGCTGATAGAACCCCGATGCAGGCACCTGCTTCAACGCCCCCACCAACGCATCGACCTGCCCCCAGGCGACGGTCAGGTGCTGCAGGCTCGACGCCTGGAGCTGCTTCAGATCGCCTTCGGTCGCCAGTTCCTGGGCGTGGTAGCCGTCGGTATAGGCGATGAACATGAAATGGCAGACGTTCATCAGCACTTCCTCGATGGGCACGGCGCCTTCGAGGATGGCGGTGGAGAGGGATTGACCGGGTGGGAGCTGGAATTTGGCGTGGAGGTCTTCGGGTGGGTCGGGAACGATTTTTTTCATGGCAGTCACCTGAATGCAGTGATGCTGCACCATTCGTTTCCACACAAAAATGGTGGCAGCTGTACACGGGGTGGAAACCCGGATGCATTCAGGAAAACCCGGTAGGCATAAAGCCTCCCGCGTACAGCCGCCATGACGACACGTTCCAGAATGCGTATCCGGGTTTCCACACCCGATCGCTGAACCGACAGCGACCGGGAGAGCCTAGTGAGCAGGATTTCCTCGGACAATCAGACGTGCATCGACAGATCGCGCAGGATATTTCCTGCACTCTCATGAATCCAGTGAGAAACAACCCGAGAATCAGTAGGAGGTTTCCGCAGACCTGATATTTTTGCCAGTTGTCACTTGGCTAACCTTCGTCGCAGAGTGGAGCAAAACCTGCTTCCAGACGGAGCTCACATGGCACAACAATACAAGCTCAAGTCAGGCATCAGCTTGCTGGCTTCAGACATGCAAGGATCCATTCTGCTCCACCGCCAACTGTCGGACGAACGTAGATTATCGTATGCGCCTTACGGAGGCTTCTCCGCAGTATTAACCAAGCCCCTTGCCTTAGGTTTCAACGCTCAACTACGTGAAGACACTGGCCACTACCTGCTGGGTAACGGATATCGAGTATTCAACCCACAATTAATGCGTTTCATCTCGGCGGACCACCTAAGCCCATTCGGTGGCGGCGGCATCAATAGCTACATGTACTGCTCAGGTGACCCCATCAATAACATTGATCCAAGCGGTCACGTTGTTATTAAAAGGCCCCTTGGGCATTTACTGGACCCCATTGGAATCGATCAGGGAAGGCTGTTCGAGTCTTTCACAGAAAATGGGAAACGCATGCTTAACGCGAACAAACCAGTCAAACTGGGAACAGAGTACAAAGAAGCCATATCCAAAGGAATTAATGAGTCGAATGCGTTAATCGAAAAATTCAACCGATACAACTCAAGAGCACACGCCCAGCAATACATCGCGCAAGAGAAACAAGTAGAAACAGCTCAAAAAACCATGGCGAGAAGTACCGGCTCAGACAGGGGTGAAAGAGCGCATTACAATCGGGCCAGTGAAGCCGAAACAACGGCTCAATCACAAATGAAATTCTTGCGAGCACAATACAATTTCATAGGTGACTGGCTAGAGTTAAGAGCTATTCAGCCATCACTCCAGAGTGACATTTCAAAAGCAAACCAAGTACTGAGACTGGGGGAGTCTTAACTGACACTCCCACCAGCCCTGCATAACAGTACGTTAAACATCTAAAAAACCAATGCCCCGAAACGGGGCATTGGTGCATTCTATCAAGCCGCACTAAACGTCTTATGCGGATCAATCACAAACTTCTTCGGCACCCCCGCATCAAACTCGCCATACCCCTCGGGCGCCTGATCCAGGCTGATCACCTGCACCCCCACCACCTCAGCAATGTTGATGCGATCCCACATGATCGCCTGCATCAGCTGGCGGTTGTACTTCATAGTCGGGGTCTGCCCGGTGTGGAAGCTGTGTGACTTGGCCCAGCCGAGGCCGAAGCGGATGCTCAGTGCGCCGATCTTGGCGGCGGCATCCACCGCGCCCGGGTCTTCGGTCACGTACAGGCCCGGGATACCGATCTTGCCGGCGACCCGAGTCACTTGCATCAGCGAGTTGAGCACGGTGGCCGGTGCTTCGTGCTTGGCGCCTTCATGGCCATGGCCACGGGCCTCGAAGCCAACGGCATCCACCGCGCAGTCCACTTCCGGCTCGCCGAGGATATCGATGATCTGCTCGTGCAGCGGGGTGTCCTTGGACAGGTCGACCACCTCGAAGCCCTGGGACTTGGCGTGGGCCAGGCGCAGCGGGTTGAGGTCGCCGACGATCACGCAGGCGGCGCCCAGCAGGCGGGCGGACGCTGCGGCGGCCAGGCCGACCGGGCCGGCTCCCGCGACGTACACGGTGCTGCCTGGGCCAACGCCTGCGGTGACGGCGCCGTGGTAACCGGTAGGGAGGATGTCGGACAGGCAGGTCAGGTCGCGGATCTTCTCCATGGCCTTGTCGCGGTCCGGCAGTTTCAGCAGGTTGAAGTCGGCGTACGGCACCAGCACGTATTCGGCCTGGCCGCCGGTCCAGTCGCCCATGTCGACATAGCCGTAGGCGCCGCCGGCGCGGGCCGGGTTGACGGTAAGGCAGACACCGGTGTGCATCTCTTTGCACGAACGGCAACGGCCGCAGGCGACGTTGAACGGCACCGACACCAGGTCGCCGATCTTCAGGCGTTCGACGTCACGCCCCATCTCGACGATTTCACCGGTGATTTCGTGGCCCAGTACCAGGCCGACCTGGGCGGTGGTGCGGCCACGGACCATGTGCTGGTCGGAGCCGCAGATATTGGTGGAGACCACCTTGAGGATGACACCGTGCTCGATCTTCTTGCCGCGCGGGTCCTGCATCTTGGGGTAGTCGATCTTCTGCACCTCGACCTTGCCCGCGCCGAGATACACCACTCCACGGTTACCAGACATGCTCTTACCTCGCTTGATTTGTATTTATGCAGCGGTGGTGGAAAGCGCCGCCTTTCCGTGGGCGGCCTGTGTTACTGGAATGAAGGGATTGTGGGCTTGATGGGGGATCGGGCGGTGACTGGATGCGACAGGGGGATGCCTGTTTGCGGCGCAAAAACCTGGGGCCGCTTTGCGGCCCATTCGCTGCGGTTCGTCGCCACGACAAGCCAGCTCCCACAGTGTCCGCGCAGAACCTGTGGGAGCTGGCTTGCCAGCGAAAGGGCTGCGCAGCAGCCCCGGCGATCTATCAGAGCACGACCGTGCGATTGGCGTTGAGGAACACCCGCCGTTCGATGTGATAGCCGACCGCCCGCGCCAGGGTCAGGCACTCGATATCCCGCCCCTTGGCGATCAGGTCTTCCGGGTAGTGGCTGTGATCCACCACCTCCACGCCCTGGGCGATGATCGGCCCTTCGTCCAGGTCGTTGTTGATGTAGTGCGCGGTGGCGCCGACCATCTTCACGCCCTTGTTGTAGGCCTGGTGATACGGCTTGGCGCCCTTGAACCCAGGCAGCAGCGAGTGGTGAATGTTGATCGCCCAACCATCCAGCCGCCGGCACAGCTCCGGCGACAGCACTTGCATGTAGCGGGCGAGGATGACGAGTTCGGCGCCGCTCTCCTCGATCACCTGCAGCACCTTGCGCTCCTGCGCCGGCTTGTCGTTGGGGTCGAGGGCGAAGTGGTAGTAGGGAATCTTGTGCCAGTGCGCCAGGGGCTCCAGGTCGGGATGGTTGGACACCACCGCGACCACGTCCATCGCCAACTGGCCGATGCGCTGGCGGTACAGCAGGTCGTTCAGGCAATGGTCGGCCTTGGACACCATGATCACCACCTTGGGGCGGTGGTTGGGCGCAGTCAGCTCGAAGGCCATGCCGAAGGCTTCGCTGCGTTCGGCGAGGCCGGCACGGAAGCCCTCCTCGTCGAAGCCGTCCGCGGCGCGGAACTCCACACGAATGAAGAACCGCCCCGAAAGCCGGTCATCGAAGGAGTGGTGCTCGGTGACGTAGCAGCGCTGCTCGTAGAGGTGACGCGTCACCACATCGACCGTGCCGAGCATGCTCGGGCAGTCGGCGGTGAGAATCCAGGTGTCCGGTGCCCGACTCATGGTGCTGCTCCTTAGGCTTCGATGGCCAGGCCGTACTCGGCCGATGCGTCCTGCAGCCACAGCCACCAGTAGTCGGAGAAGCTGCGGCGAATCACCAACTCCCAGGTGTCCTCGGCGGTGCGGCGGATCACCAGTTGCGACTTGGCGAACACAGTGCCGACGGCCTTGCCGACCGGGAAGTTGTTCGGGTGTACATCATAGCTGGTGGATTTCATCAGCACGTCGCGCACGTTGGGGCCGCGCAGCTCGAGCAGGGTCTGCCCGCCGGTGACGTTGACCACCTGGATGTGCTGGCCGTCGAGGGCATCGCGCAGCTTCTGCTCCACAGTGAACTCCTGGCCGCCGGGGACGATCAGCAGCCACTCGTCCGGGCCGACCCACTGCAGCGACATCTCATTGTTGGCGACCACCGTCAGGGCCACCGGCAGCTCCAGGCCAAGGGCCTTGTGCACGCCGCCGGCGAAGGCCTGGTCATGGCCGTCGCCACGCAGGGTCAGGTGGCCGAGGAATTTCTTTTCGCGCAGGGTCACGCCTGCGTTCTTGCGGCCCTTGCCGACCAGGCTGGCCAGGTCGGCGTGGTGCAGTGGCGACTGAGCCTTGGCGTCGGCGCCGGGGTTTTGCTGGAAGACGTTGATAGCGCTCATTTCTTACCTGCCTTGAATTCGTGTTCGTCGAAGCGATGCAGCAACTGGATGGATGCGCTGGCCCCATCGCTGGCAAGCCAGCTCCCACAGGGACCGCGTCGACCTCAGGAACTGCATCGAACCTATGGGAGCCGGCTTGCCGGCGAAGGGCCTGGCCTGCACCCACAGGGCCCGGAATCAAACGTTCTGCCGCTCACCCTTCGGATCGAAGAACACCGAGGACACGATTTCCGCCTCGATCACGCTGCCATCGGCCTGCGGCGAATACACCCGCTCGCCCATGCGCTTGAGACCGCCCTTGACCACGCCCATGGCGAACGAATAGCCCAGGGAGTTGGCCGCGTAGCTGGAGGTGACGTGGCCGACCATGTCCATCGGGATCGGCTGCTTGGGGTCGAACACCAGCTGGGCGCCCTCCGGCAACCACACGTTCGGGTCCACAGGCTTGAGGCCCACCAGCTGCTTGCGATTGTCGCGGGTGGTGTCTTCACGGTTCATGCCGCGCAGGCCGATCCACGAGAAGGCCTTGTTGCGGCCCACGCACCAGCTCATGTTGAGGTCGTCCGGGGTCATCGAGCCGTCGGTGTCCTGGCCGACGATGATGAAGCCCTTCTCGGCACGCAGCACGTGCATGGTTTCGGTGCCGTACGGGGTCAGGTTGTACTTTTTGCCCGCCTCGACGATCTGCTCCAGCACGCCCATGGCGTAGTTGGCCTGCACGTTGATCTCGTACGACAGCTCGCCGGTGAACGAGATGCGGAACACCCGCGCCGGCACGCCGCCGACCAGGCCTTCCTTCCAGCTCATGAACGGGAAGCCGTCCTTGTCCAGGTCGATGTCGCTGACCTCTGCCAACAGCTTGCGGCTGTTGGGGCCGGACAGGGTCATGGTCGCCCAGTGGTCGGTGACCGAGGTGAAGTACACCTTCATTTCCGGCCATTCGGTCTGGTGGTACAGCTCCAGCCACTGCAGCACGCGGGCTGCGCCGCCGGTGGTGGTGGTCATGATGAAATGGTTGTCGCCGACGCAAGCGGTCACGCCGTCGTCGAAGACCATGCCGTCTTCCTTGCACATCAGGCCGTAGCGGGCCTTGCCCACGTCGAGCTTGGTCCAGGCGTTGCTGTAGATGCGGTTGAGGAACTCGCGGGCGTCCGGGCCCTGGATATCGATCTTGCCCAGGGTCGAGGCGTCCAGCAGGCCGACGCTGTCACGCACGGCCTTGCATTCGCGGGCCACGGCGGCGTGGATGTCTTCGCCGGGCTTGGGGAAGTACCACGGGCGCTTCCATTGGCCGACGTCCTCGAACTCGGCGCCGTTCTTGATGTGCCAGGCATGCAGCGCGGTGAAGCGCACCGGCTCGAACAGGTGGCCGCAGTGCCGGCCCGCTACCGCGCCGAAGGTCACCGGCGTGTAGTTGGGGCGGAACATGGTGGTGCCCATTTCCGGGATGCCTATCCCCAGCGAACGGGCGGCGATGGCCAGGCCATTGATGTTGCCCAGTTTGCCCTGGTCGGTGCCGAAGCCCAGCGCGGTGTAGCGCTTGACGTGCTCGACCGACTCGAAGCCTTCGCGGGTGGCCAGCTCGATGGCCGCGGCGGTGACGTCATTCTGTTGGTCGACGAACTGCTTCGGCGCACGGGCGGTGCCTTTATCGTGGGGCACCTGGAACAGCGCCACGGTGGCCTCTTCCTTGCGCGCCAGGGTTTTCGGCAAGGTGCCGACGCTGGCCTTGAAGCCGGCCTCGGTGGCGGCGCGAACACCGCCTTCGAAACCGTCGGCGATCACGTCACCGAGGGCGTAGACGCCGTTCACGCCACCGACGCACACACGCTTCTGCGGGGCATCGCCCGGCACGAAGCCGAGGATGTCTTCACGCCAGACCGGGCGGCCGCCCAGGTGCGAGGCAAGGTGTACCACCGGGCTGTAGCCGCCGGAGGTGGCGATCAGGTCGCAGTCGAGGGTTTCACCGGGGCTGGTGACCTTGTGCGCCTGCACATCGATGGCGGCCACACGGGCGCCGGTGACGTGCTTGCTGCCTTTGGCCTCGATCACGGCGCTGGAGGTGAGGATGCGGATGCCCTTGGCACGCGCTTCCTCGACCAGCGAACCACGTGGATTGTGGCGGGCATCGGCGATGGCCACCACCTGCAGGCCGGCATCGTGCCAGTCCAGCGCGGCGCGGTAGGCATGGTCGTTGTTGGTCGACAGCACCAGCTTACGGCCTGGGGCCACACCATAGCGGCGCACATAGGTGGACACGGCGCCAGCGAGCATGTTGCCCGGCAGGTCGTTATTGCCGTACACCAGCGGGCGCTCATGGGCGCCAGCCGCCAGCACCACGCGGTTGGCGCGCACACGGTGTACGCGCTGGCGCACCTGGCCGATCGGGGCGCGGTCACCAAGATGGTCGGTGAGGCGTTCGTGGATGGTGAGGAAGTTGTGGTCGTGGTAGCCGTTGACCGTGCTGCGCGGCAGCAGGGTAACTTCCGGCAGGCTTTCCAGCTCGGCCACAACCGCACTGACCCAATCGGCGGCCGGTTTGCCGTCGAGGGTTTCACGGCTATCGAGCAAGGTGCCGCCGAACTCTTCCTGTTCATCGGCGAGAATCACTCGGGCGCCGCTACGGGCGGCAGCCAGCGCGGCGGCCAGGCCGGCGGGGCCGGCGCCGACGATCAGCACGTCGCAGTGCTGGTTCATGTAGTCGTAGCTGTCCGGGTCGTTCTGCAGCGGCGCGCGGCCCAGGCCCGCGGCCTTGCGGATGTACTTCTCGTAGGTCATCCAGAACGACTTGGGGTACATGAAGGTCTTGTAGTAGAACCCCGGCGGCATCATGTTGCCGCCGACCTTGCCGATGATGCCCATCATGTCGTTGTTGACGTTCGGCCAGCCGTTGGTGCTGCTGGCCACCAGGCCTGCGTACAGGGCCTGCTGGGTGGCGCGCACGTTGGGGATCTGGGTGGCTTCGCTGGCGCCGATCTGCAGGATCGCGTTCGGCTCTTCGGTACCGGCGGCGATGATCCCGCGTGGGCGCGAGTACTTGAAGCTGCGCCCGACGATGTCGACGCCGTTGGCCAGCAGCGCGGCGGCCAGGGTGTCGCCGGCATAGCCCTGGTAGGTCTTGCCGTTGAAGGTGAAGTTCAGCACCTTGCTGCGGTCGATACGGCCGCCGCTGGCGAGGCGATAGGTCTGGCTCATACTTTTTCCCCTTGGCCCTTGGCGGTCGCTGGCGCGCTGCTCTGTTTCGAGGCGGCGGTGACCTGAGGCTTCTCGCCGATCTTGTAGGTTTCCAGAATCTCGTAGGTCACGGTGTCGCGGGTGATGTTGAAGTACTGGCGGCAGCCGGCAACGTGATCCCACAGCTCGTGGTGGATGCCACGCGGGTTGTCGCGGAAGAACATGTAGGTGCCCCACTCCTCGTCGGAGCAGGCGTTCGGGTCCAGCGGGCGGGCGATATGCGCCTGGCCGGACGCGTGGAATTCTTCCTCGGAGCGCAGCTCGCCGCAGTGGGGACAGAAGATTTGCAACATGACGGTTGTCTCCGGGTCAGTGGGCGACGGCAGCGGCGCCGTGTTCGTCGATCAGCGCACCGTTGTAGAAACGGTCGATGGAGAAAGGCGCGGCCAGCGGGTGCATCTCGCCCTTGGCCAGGCTCGCGGCGAACACGTTGCCCGAGCCCGGGGTGGCCTTGAAACCGCCGGTGCCCCAGCCGCAGTTGAAGAACATGTTCTTCACCGGGGTCTTGGAGATGATCGGGCAGGCGTCGGGGGTGGTGTCGACGATGCCGCCCCACTGGCGATTCATGCGTACGCGGGAAAGGATCGGGAACATCTCGACGATCGCCTGCAGGGTGTGCTCGATGACCGGGTACGAACCGCGCTGGCCGTAGCCGACCCAGCCGTCGATACCGGCACCGATCACCAGGTCGCCCTTGTCGGATTGGCTGATATAGCCATGCACGGCGTTGGACATGATCACGCTGTCGATGATCGGCTTGATCGGCTCCGAGACAAGTGCCTGCAGGGGATGCGATTCCAATGGCAGGCGGAAGCCGGCGAGCTTGGCCATGTGCCCGGAGTTACCGGCGGTGACCACGCCGACGCGCTTGGCGCCGATGAAACCTTTGTTGGTCTCGACACCGATCACCGCGCCGTTTTCCTTACGGAAACCGATCACTTCGGTCTGCTGGATCAGGTCCACGCCCAGGGCGTCGGCGGCACGGGCGAAGCCCCAGGCCACGGCATCGTGGCGAGCCACGCCGCCACGTCGTTGCACGGTGGCGCCGAGGATCGGGTAGCGAGTGTTTTTCGAGCAGTCCAGGTAGGGGATCTCGGCCGCCACCTGTTCGGTGCGGATCAGCTCGCCGTCGACACCATTGAGGCGGTTGGCGTTGACCCGGCGCTCGGAGTCGCGGATGTCCTGCAGGGTGTGGCACAGGTTGTAGACGCCGCGCTGGGAGAACATCACGTTGTAGTTGATGTCCTGCGAGAGGCCTTCCCACAGCTTCATGGCATGCTCGTACAGATGAGCCGACTCGTCCCAAAGGTAGTTGGAACGCACGATGGTGGTGTTGCGGGCGGTGTTGCCGCCGCCCAGGTAGCCCTTCTCGATCACCGCGACATTGGTGATGCCGTGCTCCTTGGCCAGGTAGTAGGCGGTGGCCAGGCCGTGGCCGCCACCGCCGACGATGACCACGTCGTAGACCTTCTTCGGCGTTGGCGTGCGCCACATGCGCTGCCAGTTCTCGTGGTGGCTGAGAGAGTGCTTGAAGAGGCCGAAGCCCGAATAACGTTGCATGGTGTTCTGCTCCACTCAGCGGTAGACCGGGAAGTCGGCGCACAGCGCGGCGACGTTCTTGGCCACATCGGCCTCGACATCGGCGTCGCCCAGGTTGTCCAGCACATCGCAGATCCAGCCGGCCAGGGCCACGCACTGGGCGACCTTGAAGCCGCGGGTGGTGACGGCCGGGGTGCCGATGCGCAGGCCCGAGGTGACGAACGGCGACTGCGGGTCGTTGGGCACGGCGTTCTTGTTGACGGTGATATGGGCGCGGCCCAGGGCGGCGTCGGCGTCCTTGCCGGTCAGGCCCTGGCGGATCAGGCTGACCAGGAACAGGTGGTTGTCGGTGCCGCCGGAGACCACGTCGTAGCCGCGCTCGATGAACACCTGGGCCATGGCCTGGGCGTTTTCGATGACTTGTTTCTGGTAGGCCTTGAACCCAGGCTCCAGCGCTTCCTTGAAGCACACCGCCTTGGCGGCGATCACGTGCATCAGCGGGCCGCCCTGGGCGCCGGGGAACACGGCGGCGTTGAGCTTCTTCTCGATCTCTTCGTTGGACTTGGCCAGGATCAGGCCGCCACGCGGACCGCGCAGGGTCTTGTGGGTGGTGGTGGTGACCACGTCGGCGAAGGGGATCGGGTTGGGGTACAGGCCGGCGGCGACCAGGCCGGCGACGTGGGCCATATCGACGAACAGCAGCGCGCCGACTTTATCGGCGATCTGGCGGAAACGCGGGAAATCCAGGGTCTTGGAGTAGGCCGAGAAGCCGGCGACGATCATCTTCGGCTTGTGCTCGACGGCGAGGCGCTCGACCTCGTCGTAGTCGATCAGGCCAGTTGCGGTGTCGATCCCGTATTGAACGGCGTTGTACAGCTTGCCCGAAGACGACACCTTGGCGCCGTGGGTCAGGTGGCCGCCGTGGGCCAGGCTCATGCCCAGGATGGTGTCGCCGGCCTGCAGCAGGGCCAGGTACACGGCGCCGTTGGCCGAGGAGCCGGAGTGCGGCTGGACGTTGGCGTAATCGGCGCCGAACAGCTGCTTGGCGCGCTCGATGGCCAGCGCCTCGACTTTATCCACATGCTCGCAGCCACCGTAGTAGCGCTTGCCTGGGTAGCCTTCGGCGTACTTGTTGGTCAGGCCGCTGCCCTGGGCCTGCATCACGCGCTTGCTGGTGTAGTTCTCCGAGGCGATCAGCTCGATGTGATCTTCCTGGCGCTGTTCCTCGGCATTCATCGCCGCCAGCAGTGCGTCGTCATAACCCTGGATCTGGTCTTGCTTGCTGAACATCGTGTATCTCCCGGCAGCGATCGTTTCTTGTCTGGTGAGGGTTTTCCCACCCTTTGCAGCGATGGTATGACCGGGCCGGGGCGCACAGATGCCTGCGCGCGCCTTGCAATGGCGCGTTTACGACATTGCTACCCCAAGCGCCACACAGCCCAGTGGGAGCTGGCTTGCCGGCGATGGGGCCAGACGCAGAAACGTCGCTGAATGGGCGGACGCTATCGCCGGCAAGCCGGCTCCCACAGGGATAGCGATGGCCTGTATAGGCAACCGCCAAATCGATGGTTTAGAGTGCGTGCCTGCGTCGTACAAAAGGACAGGCGTCATGACCGACAACAACCAACAATTCGCCAGCGACAACTACTCCGGCATCTGCCCCGAAGCCTGGGCCGCCATGGAAAAGGCCAACCAGGGCCACGAACGCGCCTACGGCGACGACCAGTGGACCGAGCGCGCCTCGGAATACTTCCGCAAGCTGTTCGAGACCGACTGCGAAGTGTTCTTCGCCTTCAACGGCACCGCCGCCAACTCCCTGGCCCTGGCCTCGCTGTGCCAGAGCTACCACAGCGTGATCTGCTCCGAGACCGCCCACGTCGAGACCGACGAATGCGGCGCGCCGGAGTTCTTCTCCAACGGCTCCAAGCTGCTGACCGCGCCTAGCGTCAACGGCAAGCTCACCCCCGAGTCGATCCGCGAAGTAGCACTCAAGCGCCAGGACATCCACTACCCCAAGCCACGGGTGGTGACCCTCACCCAGGCCACCGAAGTGGGCACCGTCTACCGCCCCGACGAGCTCAAGGCGATCAGCGCCACCTGCAAGGAGCTGGGCCTGAACCTGCACATGGACGGCGCACGCTTCACCAACGCCTGCGCCTTCCTCGGCTGCTCGCCAGCCGAGCTGACCTGGAAGTCTGGCGTCGATGTGCTGTGCTTCGGCGGCACCAAGAACGGCATGGCGGTGGGCGAGGCGATCCTGTTCTTCAACCGCGACCTGGCCGAGGACTTCGACTACCGCTGCAAGCAGGCCGGGCAGCTGGCCTCGAAAATGCGCTTCTTGTCGGCGCCGTGGGTCGGGCTGCTCGAAGACGGCGCCTGGATGCGCCATGGCCGGCATGCCAACCACTGCGCGCAGCTGCTGGCGTCGCTGGTGAGTGACCTGCCGGGGGTGGAGCTGATGTTCCCGGTGGAGGCCAACGGGGTATTCCTGCAGATGCCGGAACATGCGCTGGAGGCGCTGCGCAACAAAGGCTGGCGCTTCTATACCTTCATCGGTAGCGGTGGTGCACGGTTCATGTGCTCGTGGGATACCCAGGAATCGCGCGTGCGGGAGCTGGCGGCGGATATCCGCGCTATCTTCAACGCCTGACAGGCCGCCATCGCCGGCAAGCCGGCTCCCACAGGGTTAAGCGATCACCTGTGGGAGCCGACTTGCCGGCGAAACGAGCGCAAAGCGCTCGCCTGCGATTCAAAGGCGGAAGCCACCCATCTGCCGCGCCAGGTCATCGGCCAGCCCACGCAGCGCCTGGCACTCGTCGCGGCAACCCTGCACTTCGCTGGCTGTCTGCCGCGCCAGGTCGGAAATCCCCTGCACCGTCCGGTTGATCTCCTCGGTCACCGCCGACTGCTCCTCGGTGGCCGTGGCCACCTGCTCGTTCATGCCGCTGATGCGCTCGACCTGATCGGTGATCGCACCGAGCGAGGTGCCGGTACGCTGGCTCGACTCGACCCCGTTGCCGGTGGCCGTTTGCCCGGCCTGCATCGACGCCACCGCCATGCCGGCGCCGTGCTTGAGGCGCTGGATCATCTGCTGCACTTCGTCGGTGGACACCTGGGTGCGCCGCGCCAAGGTGCGCACTTCATCGGCGACAACCGCGAAACCCCGGCCCATCTCGCCGGCCCGCGCCGCCTCGATGGCGGCGTTGAGCGCCAGCAGGTTGGTCTGCTCGGAGATGCTGCGGATCACCGCCAGCACTTCATCGATCGAGGCAACCTCGTCGGCCAACTGGGTCACGGCCTCGGCGGCGCGCCCAATCTCGCCGGACATACCCTCGATATTGTGGATGGAGCGGCGCACCACTTCCCGCGCCTGCAGCGCCTCATCCCGCGCCGACTGCGAGGCGTGGGCGGCGGAGCCGGCGTTCTGGGCGATGTCCTGGACGGTCAGGCCCATCTCATGCACGGCGGTGGCGACCATCTCGGTCATCTCCTGCTGGCGGCCCGAGCGCTCGGCGGTGTTGTCTACCACCAGGGTTACCTGCTCCACCGACCGGTGCAGGCGCTCGGTGGTGTTCAGCACTTCGCCGATCAGGCCGCGCTGGCTGTCGAGGAAACGGTTGAAGCCCCGGGCCAGATCGCCCAGTTCGTCCTGGCGCGTATCGTCCAGGCGATGGCTGAGGTCGCCCGCGCCACCGCCGATCTGCACCAGCGCCGCCGTGACCTGGCGGATTGGCCGCACCAGACCGCGCGCCAGCAGCACCACCAGCAACAACGAGATCAGCGCCACGCCGCCGCCGATCAGGCAGGTCTGCCAGACGGCCTGGCGCGCCTGGGCGTAGATCTCGGCTTCCGGCACCTCGGCCACCAGCGTCCAGTTCAGGTCGCGCAAGGGCAAGCCCAAGGCCAGGTAGTCCTCGCCATCACGTTGGAAACGGCTGCTGCGCAGGCCCTCGCCGCCCACCAGCACAGCCTTCGCCGCCTCGACGTCCAGCTGCTCGGCAAGTTGACGCTTGCCGCTGAACTGCTGGTCGGGATGCACCTGGATCAGCCCGTCGTTGCGCACCAGGAACACCTTGCCGTGCTCGCCGAAGCTGAAGTCGTGGATCAACTTGGACAGCTCGGTCATGCGCAGGCCCATGCCTGCCACGCCCACCAGCTGACCGGCCTTTTCCACGCGATAGTCGATGAACAGCGCCAGTTCCCCCGTGGAGCCATCGATATCGATGTTCAACATGCGTTCGGCGCCGCTGTCGATGTAGCCGTAGAACCAGTTGTCCTTGGGGTTGGCGCGGCTGAGGGTGCGGTCCAGGCCTTTTTCGTTGTAGTAGTTGCCGCTCACCGTGGAGGCGAACAGGGTAGTGAAAGCATGGTTGCGCTGTTTGGCGGCATCGAGGTACTCGATGAACGCCGGTAACGCAGCGGGGTCTTCGCCGGCAGCCAGCCAGTCACGCAGGAGGGTATTGCCGGCGATATCCGCAGCCGCCACCAGCGGGCGGCCGAGCATGCGCTCGATATCGTTGCGGATGGCTTCGATGCTGGCCGGCAAGGCCGTGTCCACCAGGTAGCGCTCGGTGAGGCGGTTGAGCGCCATCGTGTAGATCGCCACCACCACCAGGATGCTCGCCAGCAGGGCGGCGCCCATGCTCGCGATCAATTGCCATTGAATGCTCCGCCGCCAGATGCGCATGTGCCACTCCCCGATAATTATTGTTTTTCGGGAAGTGTATACACTTAAGTATCCAGTTATTCCAGTGATCTGCGACAGGCTGGACACCCCCGTCGCCGGACAAGCCCTCTCCCACGAAGCCCCGGCGATGACATCCGTCAGACGTCGGAGACGGCCCTGCTGATGGCATCGACCGTGGCGTCGATCTGCGCCTGGGTGCGCTCGAGGGTGCGGTCGTGCTCGCGCTGCAGTTCGATCTGCCTGGAGCACAGGTTCAGAGCGGCCAGCACCAGCAGCTTGTCGCCGATCAAGGTCGGGAAGCTGCGCTTGGTCTCGGCCAAAGCGACATTGAGCATGCGCACGGCCTGATTCAGGGTTTCTTCCTGACCCTCGGGGGCCTTCAGCGAATAGTCGTTGCCCAGGATGGACACGACATTGATCGGCTGCGCTTGCAGTCTCATGCGTTCACGACACCTGCGCTGGCGCGCTCGACCAAGGCCTGGATGCGCGCGGCGGTAGCACCGTGCTTCTCTTCCTGTTCCATCAGCGACAACTGCAGGCTGTCGTTCTCTTCCTTGGCTTGGGCCAGTTCCTGGCTGAGGCTGGCGTTCTGTTCGGCCAGCTGCGCGTTCTTGTGCATCAGGTCGCTGACCAGTTGCTCGAGTTGATTCAGGGAAGTTTCCAACATGCGTCTATCTCGGTTGTTGCAAAGGGCGCACACGATAAGGAAAAACCGCCGCCCCCGCCATTAAATATCGGATTCAAAGGGTGTTTGCCGGGTTCAGGTTGACCCAGGATCGCCGTCCTTGTTCCGACCTGGATCAACCACTGGTCAGGAAAATCGTTAGCTGCCTCACAATTTCGTCAGTTCACCCTCAAGACTGTCCGGTCACGACCGATAGGCATGCAGGTCTTCTTCCGTCGCATGGATCGCGGCACCTCCTCTGCCTTGGAAACCGCCTCCATGTCCCTACGCAATATGAATATCGCGCCCCGCGCGTTGCTCGGTTTCGCCGTGATCGGCGTGCTGATGCTCGGCCTGGGTATCTTCTCGCTGATCCAGATGGGCAACATCCGCCAGGCCGGCGTGACCATCGAGCAAGTGAGCGTGCCCAGCATCAAGACCCTCGACGAGCTGACCGCGCTGAACCTGCGTCTGCGCACCCTCTCCTATCGCCTGCTGCTCAACCGCGAGCCGGCCACCCAGCAAGACACCCTGCGCCTGCTGGACGAGCGTAACGCGCAGATCGACAAGGCCCGCCGCGCCTACGAGCCGCTGGTGACCGCCGCCGACGAGAAGGCCGCTTTCGACCAGTACGGCGTGCTGCTCAACCAGTACCGCCAGCTCGAGGCGCGCATGCGCAGCCTGAGCCAGGCCGGTGACCTCGATGCCCTGCGTGACCTGCTCAACCGCGACCTGCTGGAGAACTCCGAGCAGATCAACAAGATCATGGACGCGCTGGTACGCATCAACACCGACCAGACCAGCGCCACCAATGCCCAGGCGGCCGACCAGTACAGCGGCGCCTTCGCCCTGGTCATCAGCCTGTTGGTTGCGGCCACGGTGCTGACCTTGCTGTTCGCCTTCCTGCTCACCCGCAGCATCGTCAAGCCCATCGACGAGGCGCTCAAGGCCGCCGAGCAGATTGCCGAAGGCGACCTGACCCACAGCATCCACACCGACGGCACCGATGAGGCCGCGCGCCTGCTCCAAGCCATGGCCAAGATGCAGGACAAGCTGCGCGACACCCTGCAACTGATCGCCGGCTCCGCCACCCAGCTGGCCTCCGCCGCCGAAGAGCTGAACAGCGTCACCGACGAAAGCGCCCGTGGCCTGCAGCAGCAGAACAACGAGATCGAACAGGCCGCCACCGCCGTCACCGAAATGACCAGTGCCGTCGAAGAAGTGGCACGCAATGCGGTCAGCACTTCGGAAGCCTCCAGCGAAGCCAGCCGTTCGGCTGGCGATGGCCGCGACCTGGTACTGGAGACCGTGGGCGCCATCGAGCGCATGAGCGGCGATGTGCAGGCCACCGCCAAGCTGATCGCGCACCTGGCCGAGCAGTCGCGCGATATCGGCAAAGTGCTCGATGTGATCCGTGGCCTGGCCGATCAGACCAACCTGCTGGCGCTCAACGCCGCCATCGAGGCCGCCCGGGCCGGCGAGGCGGGCCGTGGTTTTGCCGTGGTCGCCGACGAGGTGCGCGCCCTGGCCCACCGCACCCAGCAGTCCACCAGCGAGATCGAACGGATGATCGGCAGCATCCAGGGCGGTACCGAGCAGGCGGTGGACTCGATGCGCACCAGCACCGAGCGCGCCGAATCGACCCTGAACATCGCCCGTGGCGCAGGCCTGGCGCTAGACACCATCGCCGGCGCGGTGGCGCAGATCAACGAGCGCAACCTGGTGATCGCCAGTGCCGCCGAGGAGCAGGCCCAGGTGGCCCGCGAGGTGGACCGCAACCTGGTGAACATCAACGACCTGTCGGTGCAGAGCGCTACCGGGGCACATCAGACCAGCGCGGCGAGTGCCGAACTGTCGCGTCTGGCGGTGGATTTGAACGGTTTGGTGGCGCGATTCCGTACCTGACCTTCACAGTCATCGCGGGGCAAGCCCGCTAGTACTTTGCCCCGGCTGTATGGACCGGACACATGGTGGACACGTGTGCGGAGACATGGTTGACACTTTTCGGCAAGCAATCTGCCGGGAATACGACCATGCCTTGGAACGCGAGAGATGCCATGAGCTTAAGAGAAGAGTTCGTTAGCCTGGCCAATCACCCGGGCGCCAATATGAGGGAGCTATGCCGCCGGTTCGGCATTAGCCCTCAGACGGGTTACAAATGGCTCAATCGATTTCGACAGGAGGGCTTGCTCGGCTTGAAGGAGCGCTCTCGAAAGCCAGCCGTCAGCCCTCGCAAGACTCAGCCTGGGCTAGAAGAGGAAGTGATTGCCATCCGTAAGGAGCACTCCACGTGGGGTGGCCGAAAGATCAGTCACCTGCTTGATCAGCGCATCTGTGCCAGTACCGTAACCAATGTCCTGCATCGGCATGGATTGATCACCGCGGAGGCCTCCGAGGCGGCTAAACCATGGACACGCTTTGAGCGCGAAGCCCCGAATGATCTGTGGCAGATCGATTTTAAAGGTTTCTTCCAAACGGCTCAGGGACCTTGTTATCCGCTGACGCTGATTGATGACCACTCACGCTTTAACCTTGTGATACAGGCCTGCACACATCAGCGCACAGGGTTGGTCATGGAGCACCTGACCGATCTGTTCAGCCGGTATGGACTGCCCGTGCAGATCAACGCGGATAATGGCTCGCCCTGGGGGGCGCCAAGAAATCCCGGAGAACTCACACCGCTAGGTATCTGGCTGGTTCGTCTGGGAATTCGACTGACTTTCAGCAGGCCAGGCCACCCACAAACCAATGGCAAGGATGAGCGATTCCACCGGACGCTCAAGGCCGAGGTACTAACCGGGCGCAGTTTTCGGGATCTGCGAGAAGCGCAAGAAGCTTTCGACCTCTGGCGGGGCATTTACAACTACAAGCGTCCTCATCAGCAGTTGGGCTACAAAGTACCGGCAGATCGCTACCAGATGAGCAGGCGGGCTTTCCCAAGCCGTCTACCGCCCGTTGAATACGGTCCCGATGATATTTTGGTGAAACCCTACAGCAGTCAGTTCCGCTTCAAGAAACGCTCATTTCGGATAGCCAAGGCGCTAGCAGGCTATGTGTTGGCGCTCCGCCGCAGCGATCAAGGGCCTGACCATTTTGATGTTTACTTCTGCCAGCACAAGCTGCGAACCATCGACTTCAACAACCCCGACGGTAAGCGATAATGTGTCCACCATGTCCCCGCACATGTGTCAGCGATGTCTCAAGTCCATACACCCGGCTTAATGGCATCAGACCCAACCCTGATGCCATTCGCAGCGTCAGCCGGCAAAGTCTCTTCGTCGTCAATTGTGAAGACACGATCGTTGGAAATTCCACCAGTTACTCCGACTGGACTTTCTCTGCGCAGCCCCAGCACTGCCCTTGCATTGGTGCTGACACTGTCCTTGACATACTGCCAGAGCTCCGTTCGGTTCTCCCAGACCGCCTTGGCAATTCGAGTCCCTGCTCCCGCTGCCAGCAGAGCAGTCCCGGCATTGGCAACATAGGTTGCCGCCGCCACCCCGGCCAACCCCAACCCTGCTGCCACCACACTGGTGGCGGAGCCAGCCAGGGCAACCCGTGTGGCGTTCACCGCCAACGTCCCCTTGGGCTCGGGTCCCAACAACAATGCCAGCGGGGAGGCAGCATGCAATGCGATGGTCCCGGAGCGCTGAATGATCTGCGAGACCAAGGCAGAGTAACCCCCAGTCGGATCAATCCGGTTCACCGGATCTCCCGCACAATACATGTACGCGTTGATGCCGCCCTCGTCGAACGGACTCAACGCGTCAGGTTCTTGGAACCGCATCAAGGCAGGACTGTACCGACGGTGCCCATTGCCCAGCGGATAGCGATCCATCCGGGGGTCACGAGGCTGGCCACAGAAACCTGTCATCGGGCTGGTCAGTGACGTTAACGCCCCATAGGGGGTATAGCCGCGACCGGAAAAACCAATGCCGTCGAAGGGGGTGTACCGTTTGTCACAGGCAAGCAAGTAGGTAGGCATTGTCCACAGTTCTTCGCCGAGAGTGCCATCCGAAGATTGGCAGCGCTGCGGCGGTAGTGGAACTGCCAAAAATATCAGGTGCCCCATGCAACCAAGGCCGCTTTGCGGCCCCCCCAATGCAGATCAATACTCGATCCGCACATCCCCCTTCGGCACGCTGCAGCATGACAGGATGTAGCCCTCGGCCTCGTCCTCCTCGGTGATCCCGCCGTTGTGCTCCATCTCCACCTCGCCGCCCAGCTTGAGTACCTTGCAGGTGCCGCAGATGCCCATGCCACAGGCCTTGGGGATCATCAGCCCGACCTTGGCCGCCGCCGCATGCACGGTCTCGCCCGGGGCCACGCGGATGCTCTTGTCGCTGCCGACGAACTCCACCAGGTTGAGGTCGGCCACATCCACTTCCGGTGCATCGGCAGCCGCTTCGGCATGCTCCACCGCGTCGGCCTTGGCCTCCGGCGGCGTCGCGCCGAACGACTCCTCGTGGTAGTTCTTCATGTCGAAGCCGACCGCCTCGAGCATGCGCTTGACCGCGCTCATGTAGGGCGTGGGGCCACAGCAGAAGATCACGCGTTCCAGGTAGTCCGGGGCGATCAGCTCCATCAGGCGCTGGTTGAGGTAGCCGCGATAACCCGCCCACGGCTCACCCAGCCCATGCTTCTCGCAAATGATATGCAGGCTGAAGTTGGGGATGCGCGAGGCCATCTGCTCCAGCTCGCGGTGGTAGATGATGTCTTTCGGCGAGCGGGCGCTGTGTACGAACACCATGTCGACATTGGCGTTGGTGTCGTAGAACCAGCGGGCCATGGACATCACCGGGGTGATGCCGACGCCGCCGGACAGGTACAGCGTCTTGCCGGCCGGAAAGTCGATGGCGTTGAACAGCCCCACCGGCCCATGCACCGGCAGCTCAGCGCCTTCGTGCATGGTGTCGTGGAGGAAGTTGGAGACCAGCCCGCCCGGTACGCGCTTGACGGTGATCGAGAAGCTGTAAGGCACCGATGGTGAGCTGGATATGGTGTACGAACGCATCACCGGCTTGCCTTCTATCTCCAGCTCCAGGGTGACGAACTGCCCGGGCTTGAAGAAGAACATGATCGGCTGGTCGGCCATGAAGCAGAAGGTGCGCACGTCCCAGGTTTCCTGGATGACCTTGACGCAGCGCACGATGTGGCGGCCATTGGCCCAGGTCTGGGTGGTAACCGGATTGAGGAAGGTATCGGACATGTTCATCTCCAGCAGCCGACTGTCGGCCTTTCTTATGGCTCCGATAATGCGCATAGCGCCGTCTACGTACATTCCCATCCGCGACATCGGCGTGCTTATCGCGACCAGCCCCGCGCTACAAGGGCTGGCGCGTCGGAATTCGATGCGGCCATGTCGCCCGTGGATATGGTCCTTTCCCGGCCCGGACGCACACTCCTCGGCAAAACAACACGCTGTTCATCCAACGACAGCCTTGCGGCACTACAACAACGATTAGCCACTTCAGCCGGCCGCACGCGGCCACGAGGACCACACGATGGACGTCACCGCAACCCTGAGCCTGGGCGATCCACTGGAACCTGCACGCAAGGCAACCGCCGAGATGCTGCAGACCCGCGAGCGCACCTACTCGCTGCCGCAACCGTTCTACTGCGATGAGCGCCTGTTCCAGATCGACATGCAGGAGATCTTCCACAAGGAGTGGCTGATCGCCGGCATGGTTTGCGAGATCCCGACCAAGGGCAACTACATCACCCTGCAGATCGGCAAGAACCCGATCATCGTGATACGCGGTGCCGAAGGTAAAGTGCATGCCTTCCACAACGTCTGCCGCCACCGCGGCTCGCGGCTGTGCGTGAGCGACAAAGGCAAGGTGGCCAAGCTGGTCTGCCATTACCACCAGTGGACTTACGAACTCGATGGCCGCCTGTTGTTCGCCGGCACCGAGATGGGCGCCGACTTCGACATGAAGGACTACGGCCTGAAACCGGTGAACGTGAAGGTGGCCGGGGGCTACATCTTCATCAGCCTGGCCGAGAATCCACCGGCCATCGACGAGTTCCTCGCCACGCTCGACCACTACATGGAACCGTACGACATGGAAAACACCAAGGTGGCGGTGCAGACCACCTTGATGGAAAAGGCCAACTGGAAACTGGTACTGGAGAACAACCGCGAGTGCTACCACTGCAACGGCTCGCACCCAGAATTGCTGAAGACCCTGCTGGAATGGGACGACACCAACGACCCCCGCGCCAGCCAGGAATTCAAGGACCACGTCGCCGCCTCCGCCGCCGCCTGGGAAGCCGAGAAGATCCCTTACCTGCACAAAAGCCACGGCCTGCGTAACCGCATCGTGCGCATGCCGCTGCTCAAGGGCACCGTGTCGATGACCATGGACGGCAAGGTGGCGTGCAAGAAGCTGATGGGGCGCATCAAGAACCCGGACCTCGGCTCGATGCGCATCCTGCACCTGCCGCATTCGTGGAACCACTGCATGGGCGACCATATGATCGTGTTCACCGTGTGGCCGATCAGTGCCCAGGAGACCATGGTCACCACCAAGTGGCTGGTGCACAAGGATGCGGTGGAGGGGGTGGACTACAACCCTGAAGAGATGCGCAAGGTGTGGGATGCCACCAATGACCAGGATCGGCGGTTGGCGGAGGAGAACCAGCGGGGGATAAATTCAACGGCTTACCAGCCGGGGCCGTATTCGAAGACTTATGAGTTTGGGGTGGTGAATTTTATTGATTGGTACAGCCAGCGGTTGTTGAACAATCTGGGGGCGGAGCCGGCGGCTTATTTGAGAGAAGTACAGGCTCAATAAGGTAGTAGAAGGGCACAGTCAACTACTTTTCCCAAAGGGCTGCGTTGCGGCCCTTTGAATGGCGCGGGTTTACACAGGGTCACGCATATCAATCGCTTAGATCGCTTGTTTTATGCCATTTTGCTTTGGGGACTTCTAGGTGGGAAAAATCTATACCGGCTTCCTTCAGGCACATGGCCTAGTTTACGTCTTCGCCCATGCAGCCTAATATGAATCAAGGCACCATTCGAAAGTCACTGCCGAACCTCGCCCATCTTAGAGGAAGGCCAAGTGCCTAATCGAGGACGTTCATAAGGTATTGAATCATTCGAGCCACTCGAATCAATTGAATCAATTGAATAATTAAAATAATTTCCTTCATAACTTTCTCCGAATGGAATCATACCACTATCGTGCGAAGGCTCCTTAAACATCTCAACGTCAACTTTACCTATATAAATACTCAGCTTTTTGATACCACCTTCAACCCTAGACTTGTACCCTTGAACATTACGAAGTTTAGCCTCCAACGGAACAAGTGCCGCTAAAAGGTTATGATGCGCTATTTCAAATTTCCGTTTGTCCCTCCTGGCTATATCAAGGAAGTATTCAGCATCCCCGACTCGACCTTCCACATCTAGCTGGCTGAGGCTCAATTGCTTCCGAACGGACTTTGCGTAAGAAAAGACTTCATGCATAGCCCTAACAGAAACATCCGATAAAGCACCGGACTGCCTGAGGTCATGCATAGATCCTGCTTTACTTCTTTGACTCCCAGAATGGTCCTGCCAGTTAACTGGACTCCCCTCACAGTATGCATAGGCGTTGATCCCCCCTCGTTCAAACGGACTTATACGATCCGGGGAATTAAAGCGCATCAGCCATGGGCTATACACTCGATAACCATTACCCAGTAAATACCTTTCCAAGCAACCATCAAAGTATTGCCCTGTATAGCCAAAATCCCCCCCCCAACCTGGGGTCGGTTATAACCATAGGGCGTATAAGTAACACATTGCAAAAGTCCTTGAGTGAGGGCTATCACTCTACTCGACTGATGGTCGCCCCCCAAAATAATCGATGGTCGCATTCTATACCTCCAAATAATTAACAGCAGACCGCCTGCGATACTTTACAGACTAGAAAGTTCCTATTCCATCCCTGATTGAAGCCTGAGAATCCTGAAGTTCGGCAGCGGGAGGGAATTGAAAGACAGTAACTGGAACTCCATCTTGCTGTGTAAGGATCATTTGAGCTAAATTCACGGCCTCGCCAACGGTAGTTGCTCTACGATCTGCAATATTTGGTTCTCTCCGATTGACTATCACCTGATTAGGAGACGGTGGCGGCGTACCACTGCGAGCAGCCATACGCTCCCTAAGCCAGCGATAAGAATTCATCCCGAAGTGACCAAGCTGATCAGCGAAAAACACTAGCGGGGCTAGAACTGTCGTCACATCAGCTACAACACCCCCTTCGTCACCTCTTTGATATTGATGAATTCCAGCTACCTCTCCCCATAATGCAAGAGTTCCTGCTGCAGCCAGACGGGCATGGTCTGTATAACTAATATGCTCTCCTGTAATTTTTTTATTAACATAATCAAGCCCCGTCGCAGCTAAAGTTAATCCATTTGCTGCTATTGTGACATGGTGTGGAAGCCAGCCAGCTTGCCCTGTAGGGTCTATCTTGTTAATAGGATCACCTTGACAGTAGGCATAACTATTCACTCCACCTGTCCCAAACGGGCTCATCACATCAGCAGAAAAAAACCGCATCAACGACGGGCAAAAAGCGCGATGACCATTACCCAGCAGGTAACAGCCCAATTCGACCTCTCGCAGTTGGCCAGTGAACTCCGTCATAGAGGGCTCTTGCGGCGCGGGGCGCCAGCCATAGGGTGTGTAGGCGATCGCTGTCCGGCCAGAAGAAGTCATTCTTGAATGTGGGCTTTGCAGCCTGTCTACGCCAAGCAAACTTTTCCTGGCCATGTGCTTATTCTCACGGGGGTTGATTGGGGCCAAACTAGCATTGCCGTTGTGCTGCGAAAACTGACAAAAATGCCAGGTATCCCTCTGGGAAAGCGCCTAATCGAAGGGTTTTTATCCACAGTCCCTCAAGTAGGCTGGGTGACGTAGTTTGAATGACAAGGATTTTTTAATTGATCAAAAAACAACCAGCCTCATCCAACCCTTTGAAATCTAGGTACTGTACGAAAAATAATGTCGTAAACACCGCCGCCAGCAAGCCAGCGTTACCATAGCAACGAAGCTTTCTGCTAGCTTGCAATAGGCGGCGGTGCTCCTTCAACCAACCAAACAGCCGTTCGATAGCGTTCCGCTGCCGATACTTGGGCTTGTCAAACAGGCGCGGTAAGCCCGGCTTCGGCTTGCGCTTCATGTCACGCAGCGGAATAACCGGCTGTATCCGATAGCGGTCGCAGTATTGCCGCAAGGATTCTGCGTCATAGCCTTTGTCGGCCAGGAGCCAGCGGCAGCGCTTGCGTGGCCTACCTCGATTCGAGGGGATGTGGATACCGTCCAGCAGTCGCTGAGCATGGGAGATGTCGCTGGCGTTACCCGCTGAGAGCGTGAAGTGGAGTGGGATGCCACGGACGTCACTGACCATGTGAATTTTCGTCGTCAACCCGCCCCGGCTTCGTCCAAGTGCGTGGTCCGTTGGCTCTTCAGCCCCCTTTTTTGCCTGCTCCGGCAGAGGCACGGGTGGCCCTCACGGCGGTTGAGTCGACGCACCAGGTGGTCAAGTCAATCTGGCCCTGTGCATTGAGTTTGAGGTGTAACCGCTTGAGCAACTTGTTGAAGGTTCCTTGGTTTCGCCAGTCCCGAAATCGTTGATAAACCGTCGACCAAGGCCCGAATCGTTCAGGCATGTCCCGCCAGGTTGCACCGGAGCACAGCACCCACAACACGCCGTTGAGCATCAAACGATCGTCAACTCTTGGGCGTCCTTTACGTCGATGTGCTGCGAAGAAGTCCGCGACTATTTCCCATTCTGCGTCGGAAAGTTCGTATCGCTTGGCCATGGCAGAATCCTTCGCCTAAAAAGCGAGACTCTACGGAAAATCAGGCTTCCAGAGGCTCCGGTGAGGTTTCAAAGGTTTTCATACAGAACCTAGGGTTGGTAACCTGGAGCATTGCCGAACTCCGACAGACTGCCGTCAGACCACGTCAATATCGTCAACATTTATTGCGGCATCAGCATCTCCCCCAGCAGTTCCTTCATCTCCCCGACGTATGTCATTTTTATGTTTATTTAGGTGCGCCTTTTTTCTCGCCCTATCTAAATCGACACCATTAACGTAACCATCTATCGTAATGGCTGTAAGTCCGGTAATCATCGCCACGCCCTTTACAACGTCCGCATCCCAGAGTCGGTCCTGGCGCATATGCACCTGAAAATTATTGCTGGGATCTGTAATCGCCGGCGCAGATCTTTTAGTAATTTCGGCACCTGCCAGAAAGGTGAGGGTCGATACCTTCAGGGCAGTACTGGTATATTCGGCATATTTCAAAGGGTCTGACCAAGGGCGACTTGACCCCGTGACCAGCTTCTTCCATTGCTTCAATCCAACATTGATAAATTCCAACGATATTTTCGCTGCGAGGTAATAGGAAACTATCTCTACTGCAAATCTGCCACTTGAATCGACTAGATTTATCGGGTCTCGCTGACAATAGGCATACGCATTAACCCCTCCTTTTCCAAAAGGGCTGAGTCTGTCGGGAGAGCACAGGCACATGAGTACCGGACTGTAGACCCTATGGCCATTGCCCAGCAGATACCAATCTGATGCAGGTTCGCGCAATTGGCCGGTGAATCCCAAGCTAGGTTTCTCTGTCAGCTTGTACCTGTGACCGTATGGTGTGTATGCGCTAATGCTGTTATTGGTACCAAACCGAGCGAGCGGACTGTGAAGGCGGTCAGTTGCCAATAGCGTGCTAGACATTACCCGCAACTCCTACTCTGAAAAGGCAGTCGATAGGGGCGAGCCTGCCCCGCGGCGCTGCATCACGCCGACTGGAAGCACGCTATCACCGACGTGCATTTGTGATAACTGTAAAAAATGCCAGGCCAAGGGCAAGCTTCTTGACCTTCAGCCCCCCTTTTTATCCACAAGATGCCTATGTGGCGGCTGCTAGCCGACCGATCAAAAGATGATCAAGTTTATGAGCGCCGCGCAAATAAAGGTCTGTAGCACTCGTCCAACATGTTATCCACAGAGGCGCCAACAGCATTTGCGGGCAAGTAGCTGCTAAAGGTATCCAATCCAGATTCGTGGCTTTCAACTCGCCGAAGCATGCACTGATCATTTTTCGTTCAAAGGCCTGTACACCTTGATTTTCGTACGCTCCAGCAAATGGCGAACACTTTATCCACAGTGTGGCGAACAGAAACGGTGGGCAAAAGCAATGATCGCACCTACGGGCGATACGCAAGGCCAACAGGAGCGGAGCTATACGGAGACGACGTGACCCCTGATGGCAATCAACGCAGCACCCCCTCCTCCATCAGCAACTTGAGAATGGCATCGGCCCCTTCCTGTGGAGAAACATCCTTGAGCACCTTCCCGCCCCCACCACTGGCCTTGGCCGTGGCGGCCTTCATGCGGTCGGCGCCACTCTTGGCCTTGATCACCTTGAGCCGCTTGGGCCGTGGGCGGGCCGGTTGCAGGGCGTCTTCGGCTAGCACCGGATCCTCCACAACCTCTACAGTGCGCGCAGCCAGCACCCCACGCCGGGCCGGGCCGAAGGCTGATTGGCGTGGCTTGGGTGCGGCGTTATCCACAGTCGCCAACAACGGCAGGCGCACTTTCAGGCGACGCCGCTGGCCACGAGGCAGAGCCTGCAGCACTTGAGCAGTACCGTTGTCGATGGATTCCACCTCAGCCAGCCCAACCACCAACGGCCAGCCCAGCTTCTCGGCCAGCAGGAACGGCAGCATGCCCGAGCCTTCGCCCGTCTCGGCCTGACTGCCGGCCAGCACCAACTGGGCGCCGGCATTGCGCAGGTAATCGCCGAGCACGCCCAGCACATCGGCGCCAACGGGCTGCTCCAGCACATCCAGATGATCCAGCCCCATGCCCAGGTAGGCACGCAGCGCCTCTTCATGAGGATCGCCAGCATGCACCACCTGCAAGTTATCCCCAGCCAGTTGCAAACCCAGTTCCACGGCACGGGCATCCTGCTCGGCGCGACGGGCGCGGCCTGAGCTGGGGTGGGCGCCGATCGACACCAGGCTGATGACTTTGGTACTCATGCTCATGCCCCTATGCCGCGTCGCGCTGGCCGCCGCTGCGGAAGTTGTCCACAGCCTCGATCAGTGCCTGGAGAATCGCCGAGCTGTCGCCAATCACCGACAGGTCAGCCCGTTTGATCATGTCGCAGCCCGGGTCCATGTTGATCGCCACCACCTTGTCGCAGGCGCCGATGCCCTGCAGGTGCTGGATGGCGCCGGAGATACCCACAGCCACATAGACCCGCGCGGTGACCCAGGTGCCGGTGGCGCCGACCTGGCGGTTGCGCGGCATGAAGCCGTCGTCCACCGCCACCCGCGAGGCACCCTCTGTAGCGCCGAGAGCCGCCGTGGCCCGGTGGTACAAATCCCAGTCCTTGACGCCGTTACCGCCAGAGACGATGAACTCGGCCTCGGCCATGGCGATGGCGGCCGGGTCCACGGCCACCGAGCCAAGGTCTTCGATACGCGACAGGCTGCGCGCCACGCCTGTGGACAACTCCACCGGCAGGGCTTCATGCCGAGTTTCGCTCACCGGTTCGGCGCATTCGGCGGCGGCCAGGATCAGTCGCGGCACCTCACGCTGGATATCCTGCTGGCCCGCGCCGGCACGGCCGATGCACTGGCCGTCCTTGATCTGCCACACCCGCGTTGCCGGGCGTTCGCCTAGGGCCGCGCCAAAGCGCCGGCCCAGCTCGCCGCCACCGCTGCGGCTGTCGGGCAGCAGCCAGTGGCGCGGCGCGAACTGGTTATCCACAGCCCGCAGACCCTGGACCAGTTGTTCCGGTGCATAACCCTCGAAGGCCTCACCCTCGATGACCAGCAGGCGGTCGACGCCGGCTGTGGAAAAGTTGCTTTCCTTATGCTCGCCGAACACCACGGCCAGCACCGCACCCTCGCTACCGGCCAGGCTGTGGGCCAGGCCGAGCAGGTCGCGGTCGTGGCTGCCGAGACGGCCACCGACCATGTCTGGCACCACGGCGATGTAGTACGCAGGCGCAGCCACACTATGCAGCGGCAACTGCACTTCGGCAGCCGCCGTGCGCCGACCGCCGACGCCGGTGCCCTGCTGGGCGCCGCTGCGGTCGATGCGCTTTATCCCGGCGGGGCCGATGAAGCCGGCAGCGAGCGCATGGGGGTTCTTGCGCATCAGCCCATTGGGGCCCATCCAGCTGGTTTGTTGCGTCTGCATCGCCGCATGCAGCGGGTGCAGGCGGTTACGGGCGATCCACTCGGCGCGTGGGTCGCGGCGGATGATGTCGCTCATCAATGCACCTCCGCAGGTTCACGTTTGGCCGCTGGCGACTTTGCGCTGGCGGGGGCCTCATCTTCGATCAGCACATCGGCGACCAGCTCGGCCAGGTCCTTGATCTGTGGGCGCGGTTCGACCACGCCTTCGAGCATCGCCGTGCATTGTGGGCAGCCCACGGCCACCAGCTCGGCCTCGGTCTCGCGGATATCGTCCATGCGCATGTCGGGGATACGCTGCTTGCCGGGGATATCGGTGATCGGCGCACCGCCGCCGCCTCCACAGCAACGGGAACGGAAGCCCGAGCGCTGCATCTCGCGCACTTCGATACCGAGGGCCTTGAGCACTTCGCGCGGGGCTTCGTACTCGCCGTTGTAACGACCCAGGTAGCACGGGTCGTGGTAGGTGACGCTGCCGCCCTTGTGCTGGCCGAGGTTGAGCTTGCCGGCGGCGATCAGTTCGGCGATGTAGGTGCTGTGGTGCTGCACCTGGTAGTCGCCACCAAGGGCGCCATACTCGTTCTTCAGCACATGGAAACTGTGCGGGTCGCAGGTGACGATGCGCTGGAACTGGTACTTGGCCAGGGTCTGGATGTTGCGCTTGGCCAGTTGCTGGAAGGTCGCTTCATCGCCCAGGCGGCGTGCCACGTCACCGCTGTCGCGTTCTTCCAGGCCGAGCACGGCGAAGTCCACGCCGGACGCTTTCAGCACTTTGACGAAGGCGCGCAGGGTGCGCTGGTTGCGCATGTCGAAAGCGCCGTCGCCCACCCAGAACAGCACCTCGGTGCGCTTCACATCACTGAGCAGTTGCAGGTTCAGGTCGGCCGCCCAGTTCATCCGCCCGCCAGGGGCGAAGCCGCCGGGGTTGTCGGTGGCGATCAGGTTGTCCAGCACCTCGGCGCCCTTGTTCGGGGTGGCGCCTTTTTCCAGCGTCAGGTGGCGGCGCATGTCGACGATGGCATCGACGTGCTCGATCATCATCGGGCACTCCTCGACGCAGGCGCGACAGGTAGTACACGACCACAGGGTTTCGGCATCGACCAGGCCGTTGACGATCGGCTGGTGCGGGTGGCCGCCGTGTTCACCGAGCGGTTTGCCGGGGTATGGACTGCCGGCGAACTGTGCGTCGGTGCCTCCGGCGAGGCCGATGACCATATCCTGGATGAGCTTCTTCGGGTTCAGCGGCTGGCCAGCGGCGAACGCCGGGCACATGGCCTCGCACTTGCCGCACTGCACACAGGCGTCGAAACCGAGCAACTGGTTCCAGGTGAAGTCCACCGGCTTTTCCACGCCCAGCGGCGCATTCGGGTCTTCCAGATCCAGCGGCTTGAGGCCGGTGGAACGACCACCGCCAAAGCGTTCGGCGCGGCGGTGCCAGGCCAAGTGCAGGGCGCCGGCGAAGGCGTGCTTCATCGGCCCGCCCCAGGTCATGCCGAAGAACAGCTCGGACACGCCCCACAGCACGCCGATACCCAGCAGTGCGACCAACACCCAGCCACCCGTGCCTTCAGGCAGGATGCCCGCCACCGGCAAGGTGGCGATGAAGAAGCTCGCCGCGAACATCAGCAGGCTCTTGGGCAGGCGCATCCACGGGCCTTTCGACAACCGTGAAGGGGGGGTGAGCCGGCGTTTGAAGACGAACAGGGCGCCACAAAACATGATCACCGTGGCCACCAGCAAGGCGTAGCCGAGGATCTTGCTGTGCAGGCCGAAGCCATGAACCAGGATCGCCAACAACGCCGAGAGCACGAAGCCGCCTGCCGTGGCGACGTGAGTCTTCGACATGTACTTGTCGCGCTCGACCACATGGTGCAGATCCACCAGGTAGCGCCGTGGCATGGCCAGCAGGCCACCGAGCAGGTCGACCTTGCTTGGTCGCCCACGCCGCCACATGCGCACCCGGCGCAGGGCGCCGAGCACCGCCAGGGCAAGGGCGGTGAACAGCAGGATGGGTAGAAGGGTGTTCAACATGGGAGGCTCCCACAACAGCGGTAAGCGTGCGCCGGTCTCTCTGTAGTAGCGGCTTGCCCCGCGATGGCGTCCAGTCACGCTATCGCGGGGCAAGCCCGCACCTATAGGGACCGCGTTGGTCCTGGGCTCAGAAATCCTTGCACAGGCGCAAGGCGTCATAGATCGCCGCATGCACGTTGCGCTGGGCCACGCAGTCGCCGATGCGGTACAGCAGGTAGCCGTCGCCCGGCTGGCCGAGAATCGGCTGCGGCTTGATGGCGAACAGCGCCTCCACGTCGATCTGGCCCTTGTTGCGCGAACCCTCCTTGAGCGCGTAGTACAGCTGCTCGTCGGGGCGCACGCCGTTCTCCACCACCACCTGGTCGACCACGCGTTCTTCCTTGGCGCCGGTGTACTCGTTCTCGAGCACCGCCACCAGCTTGTCGCCCTCGCGGTAGACCTTCTCCAGCATCATGTCGCCGGTCATGATCACTTCTTTCGGGTACATGCTGCGGTAGTAGGTCGGGAAGCTGGTGCCGCCCATGGCCACGCCCGGCTTGATGTCGTCGGTGACGATCTCGACCTGGCTGCCCTTGTCGGCGATGAAGTCCGCCGTCGACATGCCGGTGAACTCGCAGATGGTGTCGTACACCAGCACGTTCTTGCCTGGCGCGACCTTGCCGTCGAGCACGTCCCAGCTGCTCACCACCAGGCCTTCGGCGGCGCCCCAGTGCTCGTTCTGCTCGACGAACGGATGGCCGCCCACCGCCAGGACGATGATGTCCGGGCGCAGGTCCTGGATGGTCGCGACATCCGCCGCGGTACCCAGGCGCAGATCGACCTTCAGGCGGGCGAACTCCAGCTGGTACCAACGGGTGATACCGGCGATCTGGTCGCGCTGCGGCGCCTTGGCGGCGATGGTGATCTGTCCGCCGATCTGCTCCTTTTTCTCGAACACGGTAACGTCGTGACCACGCTCGGCGGCCACCCGCGCAGCCTCCATGCCAGCTGGGCCGGCACCGACCACCACCACCTTGCGCTTCGGCCCGGTGGATTTTTCGATGATGTGCGGCACGCCCATGTATTCACGGGAGGTGGCGGCGTTCTGGATGCACAGCACATCCAGGCCCTGATACTGGCGGTCGATGCAGTAGTTGGCGCCGACGCACTGTTTGATCTGGTCGACCTGGCCCATCTTGATCTTGGCGATCAGGTGCGGGTCGGCGATGTGCGCGCGGGTCATGCCGACCATGTCCACGTAGCCGCCTTCGAGGATACGCGTGGCCTGGTTCGGATCCTTGATGTTCTGCGCGTGCAGCACCGGTACCTTGACCACCTCCTTGATGCCCGCCGCCAGGTGCAGGAACGGCTCCGGCGGGTAGCTCATGTTGGGGATGACGTTAGCCAGGGTGTTGTGGGTGTCGCAGCCCGAGCCGACCACGCCGATGAAATCGAGCATGCCGGTGGCGTCGTAGTAGGCGGCGATCTGCTTCATGTCCTCGTGGCTCAGGCCATCGGGGTGGAACTCGTCGCCGCAGATGCGCATGCCCACGCAGAAGTCGTCACCGACCTCCTTGCGCACGGCCTTGAGCACTTCCAGGCCGAACTTCATGCGGCCTTCGAAGGTGCCGCCCCACTCGTCGGTACGCTTGTTGACCCGTGGGCTCCAGAACTGGTCGATCATGTGCTGGTGAACGGCCGACAGTTCGACGCCGTCCAGGCCGCCTTCTTTGGCCCGGCGCGCAGCTTGCGCGTAGTTGCCGATCACGCGCCAGATTTCCTCCACCTCGATGGTCTTGCAGGTGGCGCGGTGTACCGGTTCGCGGATACCCGACGGCGACATCAGGGTCGGCCAGTTGAAACCGTCCCAACGCGAGCGGCGGCCCATGTGGGTAATCTGGATCATGATCTTGGCGCCATGCTTGTGCATGGCGTCGGCGAGGTTCTGGAAATGCGGGATGATACGGTCGGTGGACAGGTTGACCGACGACCACCACTCCTGCGGGCTGTCGATGGCCACCACCGACGAGCCGCCGCAGATGGCCAGGCCGATACCGCCCTTGGCCTTCTCTTCGTAGTACTTCACATAGCGGTCGGTGGTCATGCCGCCGTCGGTGGCATACACCTCGGCGTGCGCGGTGCTGAGCACGCGGTTGCGGATGGTCAGCTTGCCGATCTGGATCGGCTGGAACATTGCTTCGAAGGCCATGACGCTATCTCCGGCTTACAACGGCTTTGTAACGAACAGGCCATCTTCGTGGCCTTCTTCCGACCCGCCGTAGACCTGCTCGGCCACGGTGCGGATCGAGCTGCCGCGAGCGGCGAGAATCTGGTCCATGGCGCCGGCGAACCAGCCGGTGAACATGTAGTCGACCTTGCGGCCGCACTTGCCATAGACGTACACGAACGCCGAGTGCTTGAGCTTGACGCTGCAGGTGCCTTTATCCAGGTCGATGTCCTGGATCTCGAACAGGCCCCAACCACGCTGGGAAAGGCGCTTCATGTAGTGCTCGAACACCGCCACGCCTTCCAGGCCATGGCACTCGGCCTCTTTTTCGCACCAGTGCCAGGCGGACTTGTAGCCGGCCTTATAGAGGATCTCGGCATAGGCGTCGGCGCCCAGCACTTCCTCGATGCCCATGTGGTTGTTGACGAAGAAATGCCGGGGCACGTAGAGCATCGGCAGGGCATCGCTGGTCCAGACACCGGTCTCGCTGTCGACTTCGATTGGCAATTGCGGGGCGATCTTGGCCATGGAAACTCAACTCCATAAAATTTTTGTTTGGATGCCCCGGCGTTGCTGGCCGGGGTTTTCAGGCTTGGAGTGCGGCTTACTCGCCCCACACATCCTTGAGGACGCTGACCCAGTTTTCGCCCATGATCTTGCGCACCACGCGCTCGCTGTGGCCGCGTTTGAGCAAGGTCTCGGTGAGGTTGGGGAATTCGCCGACGGTGCGAATACCCAGCGGGTTGATGATCTTGCCGAAGTTGGTCAGGCGCCGGGCGTAGCCCTTGTCGTGGGTCAGGTACTCGAAGAAGTCCTGGCCATGGCCCTGGGTGAAGTCGGTACCGATACCGATGGCGTCTTCACCGACGATGTTCATGGTGTACTCGATGGCCTCGGCGTAGTCATCGATGGTCGAGTCGATACCCTTGGCCAGGAACGGCGCGAACATGGTCACACCGACGAAACCGCCGTGGTCGGCAATGAATTTCAGCTCTGCGTCGGACTTGTTGCGCGGATGTTCCTTGAGGCCCGAAGGCAGGCAGTGGGAATAGCAGACCGGCTTCTTCGATTCGAGGATGACTTCCTCGGAGGTTTTCGAGCCGACATGGGAGAGGTCGCACATGATGCCGACGCGATTCATCTCGGCGACGATCTCGCGGCCGAAGCCCGACAGCCCGCCGTCGCGCTCGTAGCAACCGGTGCCGACCAGGTTCTGGGTGTTGTAGCACATCTGCACGATGCCCACGCCGAGCTGCTTGAACACGTCGACATAGGCGATCTGGTCCTCGAACGCGTGGGCGTTCTGGAAGCCGAAGAGGATGCCGGTCTTGCCCAGCTCCTTGGCCTTGCGGATGTCGGCGGTGGTGCGCACCGGCATCACCAGGTCGCCGTTCTCGCGGATCAGCTTCTGGCTGGCGGCGATGTTGTCGACGGTGGCCTTGAAGCCCTCCCACACCGAGACCGTGCAGTTGGCCGCGGTCAGCCCGCCCTTGCGCATGTCCTCGAACAGCTCGCGGTTCCACTTGGCAATGATCAGGCCGTCGATGACGATGCTGTCGGCGTGAAGTTCGGCTGGGCTCATCAGGCTGTCCCCTTTTATTTGAGTTTGCAGGCGCCGAACCTTGTGCCGGCGCTTTGGGGCCAGCATATGCCTGCGGCCCGAGGCGCCCCGATGCAAAAACGACAGGGGGTTTGCCGAAAGCGTCAAAGGCCGGAACGGCATGCTCTGGCCCGGCCCTGGCAGATGAGAGACAGTCTCGATAACGCCGTTCATGAACATTTCGCCGCGGGAGCTATCGCCTACCGTCGGGCTGAGCGAGAATCCCAGCAATTCGTCAGCCTGTTCAGGAGAAAACGGATGAAATCAATGGCATGGCTGGTTCTGTTGGCCGTCGCAGGCGGCGCTCAGGCCGCCGAGGAAGAAAGCACGCCCTGCGACAATGTCGACACCGACCAGCAGAGCTATGCGTGCGCGGCCTACAACAAGCAAACCGCCGAGCGCGAGCTGAAGGCGGCCTACGACGACCTGATGCAGCGCATCCGCGACCAGTACGCGGATGAAAGCGACAAGGCCGTGGCGCTGAGCGGCAAGATGGAGGCCGCCGAAAAGCTGTGGCTCCAGCTGCGCGACGCTGACTGCAAGGTCGAGACCTGGGCCGAAAAACCGGGGAGCAAGGCCTTCGAGGCAGCGTGGAATACCTGCGTGGCGCAGCGTAGCGATGAGCGCTCGGAGTATCTGCAGACCATCGGGCAGCAGTGATCCTGTACTGCCTCATCGCCGGGTTACGGGCGATGGGGCAGTACAGGCAACACACATGTTCACATCATGACACTACCGCCACCCGCCGATCCTCCCGCGGGCACCGCTCGAACCGCGCCCGGTAGCAACGGGTGAAGTACGACGCCGACTCGAACCCGCACGCCACCGCCACCTCCAGCACGCTCATGTCGGTCTGGCGCAACAGCTGCCGGGCCTTCTCCAGGCGCAGACGCAGGTAAAAGCCACTGGGCGTGTCATCCAGGTGCAGGCGGAACAGCCGCTCCAACTGCCGCCGTGTCACCTGCACCCCATCGGCCAGCACCTGGGTGTTCAACGGCAATTCGGTGTTGCGCTCCATCTCGCCGATCACCCTCACCAGCTTCTTGTTGCGCAAGCCATAACGGGTGGCTATCTGCATCCGCTGGTGATCTTGACGCGGACGTATGCGCCCGAGCACGAACTGTTCGGACACCTGCACCGCCAGCTCGCTGCCATGGGCCTGGGCGATCAGGTCGAGCATCAGGTCGATGGAGGCCGTGCCGCCGGCGCAGGTGATGCGTCGGCGGTCGATCTCGAACAGCTCCTGGGTTGCCTGCAGGCGTGGATAGCGCTCCTTGAACGCGTCCAGCGCCTCCCAATGCAGGGTGGCCCGGTGACCATCGAGCAGGCCGGCCTCGGCCAGTACCATGGCGCCGGTGTCGATCCCGCCCAGCACCACGTCCTCATGGTCGAGACGACGCAGCATGTGCTGCAACTTCAACCCATAGCACGCCAGCGGCTCGAAACCGGCCACCAGCAGCAGCAGGCGCCCGTGTTCACCCTCCCCCAGCGCACCGTCGGCATTCACCGACATGCCATTGCTGGCCTGCACCGCCTCACCGTCCAGGCTCAGCACGCGCCAGCGGTACAGCGGGCCACGAAAGCGATTGGCCACGCGCAGCGGCTCGATGGCGCTGATGAAGCCCATGGCGGAAAAGCCTGGCAGCAACAGGAAGTCTATGGTTTCCGGCATCGCATGCTCCGCGGCAAAGGTGGTCGCCTCCGTGCAAGTGTTGGTCGCCAGGGTGCGATTTTCCACCCTGCCGCCAGCGTAGCGTGTTCTCACGGCCCGCAGAGGCCAGAACCGATAACAATACGCACTGCCGATGGAGAGCCACCATGCATCGCTTTATCCGCCGCAGCCTGTTGTCCCTCGCGCTCAGCACTACCGTAGCTACTCCGCTTTTTGCCGCCGAACCCGCCGCCTGCAAGGACGTGCGCCTGGGCGTGGTCAACTGGACCGATGTGATCGCCACCAGCGCCATGGCCCAGGTGCTGCTCGATGGCCTGGGTTACCAGACCAAGCAGACCAGCGCCTCGCAGCAGATCATCTTCGCCGGTATCCGCGACAAGCGCCTGGACATGTTCCTCGGGTACTGGAACCCGATCATGACCCAGACCATCACGCCGTTCGTCCAGGCCGGCCAGGTCAAGGTGCTCGACAAGCCCAGCCTGGAAGACGCCCGTGCCACCCTCGCCGTGCCGAAGTACCTGGCCGACAAGGGCCTGAAGACGTTCGCCGACATCCACAAGTTCCACAAGGAGCTCGGCGGCAAACTCTACGGCATCGAGCCCGGCTCCGGCGCCAACACCCAAATCAAGGCGATGATCAGCAAGAACCAGTTCGACCTGGGCAAGTTCCAGCTGGTCGAGTCCAGCGAGGCCGGCATGCTCGCCGCCGTCGACCGCGCCGTGCGGCGCAAGGAGGCGGTGGTGTTCTTCGGCTGGGCGCCGCACCCGATGAACGTGAACATCGACATGGTCTACCTCGGCGACAGCCAGGACGCCCTCGGCCCGGACGAGGGCCGCGCCACGGTGTGGACGGTGACCGCACCGGACTACGCCCAGCGCTGCCCCAACGCCCACCGCCTGCTGGCCAACCTGAGCTTCAGCGCCGAAGACGAGAGCCGCATGATGCAGCCGCTGCTCGACCACAAGGACGCGCTGGAATCCGCACGCCAGTGGCTCAAGGACCACCCCGAGGACAAGGCCCGCTGGCTTGACGGGGTGACCACCTTCGACGGCAAACCAGCCGCGGACAACCTCAAGCTCACCGCCAACTGACACGGCCTCATCGCTGGCAAGCCAGCTCCCACGGAACATCCACACGGCCAGGGTTCATCGCCAACCCTGTGGGAGCCGGCTTGCCGGCGATAGGGCCAGCAAAGACACCATAAGGAACTGATCAATGAACCACGACGTCATCATCACCTGCGCCCTCACCGGTGCCGGCGACACCGTAGCCAAGAGCCACCTGGTCCCGGTCACCCCGAAACAGATTGCCGAGTCCGCCGTCGAAGCCGCCAAGGCCGGTGCCACGGTGGTCCACTGCCACGTTCGCGACCCGCAGACCGGCCGCTTCAGCCGCGACGTCAACCTCTACCGCGAAGTGATGGAACGCATCCGCGAGGCCGACGTCGACATCATCGTCAATCTCACCGCCGGCATGGGCGGCGACCTGGAGATCGGTCCCGGCGAATCGCCCATGGAGTTCGGCCCAGGCACCGACCTGATCGGCCCGCTGGAGCGCCTGGCCCATGTCGAGGCACTGCTGCCGGAAATCTGCACCCTGGACTGCGGCACCCTCAACTTCGGCGATGGCAACGCCATCTATGTCTCCACCCCCGCCCAACTGCGTGCTGGCGCCAAGCGCATCACCGAGCTAGGCGTGAAGGCGGAGCTGGAGATCTTCGATACCGGCCACCTGTGGTTCGCCAAACAGATGATCAAGGAAGGCCTGCTGCAAGACCCGCTGTTCCAGCTGTGCCTGGGCATCCCGTGGGGCGCCCCGGCCGACACCACCACCATGAAGGCCATGGTCGACAACCTGCCTGCCGACGTTACCTGGGCCGGTTTCGGCATTGGTCGCATGCAGATGCCGATGGCTGCCCAGGCGGTGCTGCTTGGCGGCAATGTGCGGGTCGGGCTGGAAGACAACCTGTACCTGGACCGTGGCGTGCTGGCCAGCAACGGTCAACTGGTCGAGCGGGCCGCCGAGATCATCACCCGCATGGGTGGCCGCGTGCTCACCCCGGCTGAAGGCCGGGAAAAGATGAACCTCAAGCACCGCTAATATCCCCGTAGGAGCCAGATATGCCTTTCATCACCGACATCAAGACCTTCGCCGCCCTGGGTAGTGGCGTGATCGGCAGCGGCTGGGTCGCGCGTGCCCTGGCCCACGGCCTGGACGTGATTGCCTGGGACCCTGCCCCAGGTGCCGAGACCGCACTGCGCAAACGCATCACCAATGCCTGGCCGGCCCTGCAAAAACAAGGCTTGGCACCCGGCGCATCGCAAGATCGTCTGAGGTTCGTGAGCACTATCGAGGAATGCGTGCGCGGCGCCGACTTCATTCAGGAGAGCGCCCCCGAACGTCTGGACCTCAAACTCGACCTGCACGCGAAGATCAGCGCCGCCGCCAAGCCCGACGCAATCATCGGCTCCAGCACCTCGGGGCTGCTGCCCAGCGAGTTCTACGAGTCGGCGACCCACCCCGAACGCTGCGTAGTGGGGCACCCGTTCAACCCGGTGTACCTGCTGCCATTGGTGGAAATCGTCGGTGGCCGTAACACCAGCGCCGAGGCCATCGAAGCCGCGAAAGTCATTTACACCAGCCTGGGCATGCGCCCGCTGCACGTGCGCAAGGAGGTCCCCGGTTTCATCGCCGACCGCCTGCTCGAAGCGCTCTGGCGCGAAGCCCTGCACCTGGTCAACGACGGCGTCGCCAGCACCGGCGAGATCGACGACGCGATTCGCTTTGGCGCCGGTTTGCGCTGGTCGTTCATGGGGACCTTCCTCACTTATACCCTGGCTGGTGGCGATGCAGGCATGCGCCACTTCATGGCCCAATTCGGGCCGGCGTTGAAGCTGCCCTGGACCTATCTGCCTGCGCCGGAGCTGACCGAAAAACTGATCGACGATGTGGTCGAAGGCACCGCCGAACAACTGGGCGAGCGCAGCATCGCCGCGCTGGAGCGCTATCGTGATGACACACTGCTGGCGGTGCTGGACGCGGTGAAAAGCAGCAAGGCCAGCCACGGCATGGCCTTCGGCGACTAGAGGAGACGACGATGCCCGCACTGATCACCTACCGCACGCCGGTGCTGCCGGACTGGGTCGACTACAACGGCCACCTGCGCGACGCCTATTACCTGCTGATCTTCAGCTACGCCACCGACGCACTGATGGAACGTATCGGCCTGGATGCCGATGCCCGGGGCCAGAGCGGGCATTCGTTGTTCACCCTGGAGGCGCACATCAACTACCTGCACGAGGTGAAACTCGATACTGAAGTAGAGGTGCAGACACACATCATCGGCTTCGATAACAAGCGTCTGCACCTTTACCACAGCTTGCACAGGAAAGATTTTGATGAAGCGCTCGCCGCCAGCGAGCAAATGCTAGTGCATGTGGACATGGCCGGGCCCAAGTCTGCGCCGTTTGCGGCAGGCACCCTCGCGCAACTGGAAACCTTGGTCGATGGGCAGGATAACCAAACGGTTCCGGCCTACCTGGGGCGGACCATTGGTATGCATAAGTAAATATGCCTGATCGAAAAAAGAAGGCATATCAACTGTCGATATGCCTTCTTATACAAAGCGGAGAAAAACAACCAGCATATTAAAATTTAAGGATAGAAATTGGCGATTTCATCACGCACCTCATTGAACAGACGAACGGTGTCACTGTGCTCTTTCGTTCCCAGCGGGATACCCCCGAAGGTGACAGTGGGATCAGAGAACTGATTGAGCTCATAATGATCACTGCCATCGAAAATACCCATTATCGTACGATACTTAGCGTTATTCACGCGTAACTCATGTGCGAAAGCGTAAGGAGCCCCCGGCGGCGGCGGGCTTCCATCCTTCCAGGTATGCCGCGCCCCAAACATATGTCCTATTTGATTCGAGAGAGCATCGCCTTGATGAGTTATAGAGAATAGACTAAATGCCGTCGTCTTTCTGACTCCGATGGGGGCCTTGCCAGCAGCGAGAGTGAATAGACCCGCAGTGAGCACCAAATCAGCCCGATTCGACTCTCTGACGGCAGCCACTTTTTTTGCGAGATCTGTGTTTGGCCCGCGAATCTCGGCCAGTAATTTGTCTAGATTCAAATTAAAGCTCTGTTCACTGAGGTCCAACGGCATATAGCCGGCGTACTCAAACTCGACATCGACGTTACTATTCTGGAAGTTTGTAGAAACCTGCCACAACAGCCACTTGAGTCTTCCCTCAAGACTATTAGGATAAGCTGCACGCGCCTCCTCCGTACTCGCGAACATGACCCGAATAGTACTGCGCGCTTTGGGCGGTGGAGCGCCGCCTGAGCGTTCATCATTTCTTCCTGACAAACCCTCTATAGGTTCACATACTAAGTTGCTTGCACCCAGCGTAAGGATAGTATGTCGACCATTGCCAGCATTCTCCAAGCGATAGCGCTGGCCGGGAAGAGAGATCGTCCCATTCAGGCGCTGCCCTTGGCGCATCAGTATCATTTGACTGGTCGGGTCTATTTCAACTTCGCTTGGGGACGGGTAGAGTAGCTTGCGATCAGACACAATATCGCCATACCAGTACGCGATATCGCCACCCTCCTCATGAACATGCCGCCGCTGGAACGTGACGGTTTTCCCGTTCGGCAGTGGCACCGACAGCCGACTGGTTCCCGCCTTCACCAGGGCCGGATCGATATCGATAAATCGTGCGTCTTTTATAGCAGCCGAACCCTGCAGCGCCTTCAGAAAAATTTCGTCTGGATCGCTGGAAGCCTGGGTCGACAAACGCTGGAGGTCCATGGGTTGCTTGATCTCAAAGAGCCTAGGTTCATCGTTCACCGATGAGGCCTTCGAGTGGTCATGCACTTTACAAGCCGATAGCAAGAGAACCCCGAAAAAAACAAAGCATAACGGCAAGCATCGCTGAATAGCCATATCACTCTCCTTGAATCGATACATCGAATACGTACTCCGCAGAGCAAAATCTAACCTAACCCAAGATCACTAAATACTACGCAGGATGCACCCTGACATGAAGCTGGCAAGCAATTCAATTTTCAAACCTCCAGCTCTGAATCTTGACGACGTCCTTGAATGAAATTGGAACCACTCTATTAGCCGTTAAAGGATCAAGGAACTCAGGATAACCCGTCAAAAAATTGATATCCGCAACAATTCGTTCTCTCATGCTGTTATCTGGAAGAACTCCCTGCAGGCAGAATGCGTCCCGATCCTGCGCTGTCCGAAAACAAACAATGCGGGCTCCCTGCCATTGATGTAAAATTAACGAAGTGATTCCTTCCATGTTATCCAGCGCCTCCTTGCATACTGGCGCAGTCCCGTTATCAGGCACGTAGACCGCACACTCGGATCCACCTGCCCCATACTTGTATTTACTAAAACCAACTACCAAATTATTCGCAGTCGGAGACTCGTCCACAGCGGATTTTGTAGCACATGCCGAAAGGATAATAGGTAGACCAACACAGAGTACCGCCTTATAAATCTTATGCATTTTATTCCCCTGTCTTTGATGACTTACAACACCGCCCGTATCGACCCCACCTTTCATCGATACTGCACGCGGCTTCATAAGACTCCATCGACACCCCGTCAGCAACTGACAGAATTACTAGGTGCCTTAGCCAGGCAACAAAAAAAATCCCGGAAAGCCGTGAGCTTCCGGGATCAAGAGCGAGCAACATCCACTGTGCATGAAGTGAGGGTGACCAAGCCCTCGGTGCCGTGAATGACTTCAGTGTGCGTCCTTCGCCTCCGTCCGATTTAGCCGTAAACGACCTGTTCTTAGCCAAAGCGGCCATCGCGACAATCTACCCTTGCCGCCCCTGGCGCTGTCGTCCCAGAATCGATCTTGAACACCACGAGCAAAGGACAACAGCCATGATGCATGCGGATCTGATCGACCAGGACGACCTGTTAGGTCAATTGCGCTCACGAGGCTTCGACATTCCGGCCGGTGCCAGTGCCGAAGAGGCGTGCGAAGTCGTGGTACGGGGGCTTACCGAGCCTAACGCGCGAGCGCTCAAGGGCATGGTGGAACAGATGTACACCGGCAGTGCGACGATCCTGCCGGCGGTTCGCCAAGCCATCGACAAGCAGCTTTTGCCAGCGCTGGCGCAGTACAACAAGCGCGCCTGAGGTGGGCGCTGTACCTGTGGGAGGGAGCATGCCCCGCGATAGCGTCCGATCAGGCAGCGACGTTGCCCCTGCCGACACTATCGCGGGCAAGCCCGTTTTCAGGAGAGTGCTATGCCTGCTACAAACGCACGCTGGCAAACGTCGACTCGTTGCGCGCCTGGCTCAGCGCCGCCATCGGCCCACTGTGCGGTGACAGCGCCATGGCCTGCGGGATCGGCATCATCGCCACCTGCTGGGTGGTATTCGAACCAACCCGCTCGTCACGCGGCGGAATTCCGAAATACTCGCGGTAGCACTTGGAGAAGTGCGGTGTAGAGACGAACCCGCACACCGAGGCCACCTCGATAATCGACATCGGCGTCTGCTTGAGCAGTTGCCGGGCGCGGATCAACCGCAGCTTGAGGTAGTAGCGCGACGGCGAGCAGTGCAGGTACTTCTGGAACAGGCGCTCCAGCTGGCGCCGTGACACCGCCACATAGACCGCCAGTTCGTCGAGGTCGATCGGCTCCTCGAGGTTGGCCTCCATCAGCGCGACGATTTCCTGCAGCTTCGGCTGGTTGGTGCCGAGCATGTGCTTGAGCGGTACCCGCTGGTGGTCTTGCTCGTTGCGGATGCGCTCGTAGACGAACATCTCGGAGATCGCCGCCGACAGCTCGCGGCCATGGTCGCGGCTGATCAGGTGCAGCATCATGTCCAGCGGCGCGGTGCCACCGGAGCTGGTGAAGCGGTTGCGGTCGAGGGTGAACAGGCGGGTGCTCATGTTCACCCGCGGGTAGGCCTCCTGCATCGCCGCCAGGCATTCCCAATGCACGCTGCAATCGAAGCCGTCGAGCAGCCCGGCGCAGGCCAATGCCCAGCTGCCGGTACACACCGCGCCCAGGCGGCGCGACTGACGGGCCTGGGCCTGCAGCCAGGTGACGTGCTCACGGGTGACGGTGCGTTGGATGCCGACGCCACCGCAGACGATCACGGTGTCGATCGGCGGAGCGCTGTGCATGGCCGCATCGGGGGTGATCTGCAAGCCATCGCTGGCCCAGACCTGGCCACCGTCGACGGTCAGGGTGTGCCAGCGGTACAGCTCGCGGCCCGACAGCTGGTTGGCCATACGCAGCGGTTCGACCGCGGATGCCAAGGAGATGAGGGTGAAGTTATCCAGCAGGAGAAAACCAATGGACTGGGGTGCTGTGCGGTTCTGGGTTGGGGTCCCGGAGGTGTACGACGTCATCGCGATTTCTCCTCACACAATGCAGGGTGTGCCTCAGGCGAGCACTGTTCTTGTAATGGCCCCGTTTCGTATGCAGGGGCTTTGCCAATCTCAACGCAAATGGCATGCCTGAAATTGAACGCTCATCCAATAAAACCCAAAAACGACGTCGGCATGCGCCTTCCAGCGGCCTGGGTGATGAGCGTCAGGTCAAACGCAAACGGGCGCGCCAGCGCCCTTGCGTGTCAGCTCTGAGCAATTCGGTAGCACTTGTGGGAAGGTTGCCCAGATGCGACAGACTTGAGTGTCACCGACAACGACCCTGCTGGTAACGACAGGCGACGGCCGGTAGATGACAACCGCTGCGCCAGAATGTGGCGCATCGGTCACGTGTGGGCCAGAACAGCGCATCAGCACTCGATGACGCTGACCGCCAGGCCCCCACGAGAGGTTTCCTTGTACTTGTCATGCATGTCGGCGCCAGTGTCGCGCATGGTGCGAATCACCTGGTCCAACGAGATGAAGTGTTCGCCGTCACCGCGCAGGGCCATTTGCACGGCATTGATCGCCTTTACCGCGGCGATGGCGTTGCGCTCGATGCATGGGACCTGCACCAGGCCACCGACCGGGTCGCAGGTCAGGCCAAGGTTGTGTTCCAGGGCGATCTCGGCGGCGTTCTCCAGCTGCGCCGGGGTAGCGCCAAGCACTTCGGCCAAGCCCGCGGCAGCCATGGCGCAGGCCGAACCGACCTCGCCCTGGCAACCAACCTCGGCGCCGGAGATCGAGGCGTTCTTCTTGCACAGGATGCCCACGGCAGCCGCGCCGAGGAAGAAGTCCACCACGTTGGACTCATCCACCGCATCGGAGAAACGCATGTAGTAGTGCAACACCGCCGGGATGATGCCCGCCGCGCCGTTGGTGGGCGCGGTGACCATGCGCCCGCCAGCGGCGTTCTCTTCGTTGACCGCCAGGGCGAACAGGTTGACCCACTCCATGGCGCTCATGGTCGAGCCGATCACGTTGGGCTTGCCCAGCTCCTGCAGGCTGCGGTGCAGGCGGGCGGCGCGACGGCGCACATTGAGCCCGCCGGGCAGGATGCCTTCATGTTTGAGGCCGTTGTTCACGCACTCCTGCATGGCTTGCCAGAGCTTTAGCAGGCCGGCGCGGATCTCGGCTTCGCTGCGCCAGACCTTTTCGTTCTTCAGCATCAATTGCGACACGCGCAGGTCGTTTTGCTTGCACAGGCGCAGCAGTTCGGCAGCGCTGTCGAAGTCGTAGGGCAGCACGGTCTGGTCGGCGTCCAGCACGCCACTGGCGGCCTGGGCGGCATCGACCACGAAGCCTCCACCCACCGAGTAATAGGTGTCGCGGTGCAGCTCGCCCGCCTCGCCTTCGGCAATCAGGGTCATGGCATTGGGGTGGTACGGCAGGTTCTCGTCCAGCAGCAGCATGTCGCGGGCCCAGACGAACTCGATGAGCAGGCGGTTGTCGAGCTTGAGCACGTTGGTTTCGCGCAGGTCGGCGATGCGTGGGGTGATCTGGCTGGGATCGATGGCGTCCGGCCATTCGCCCATCAGGCCCATGATCGTGGCGTTGTCGGTGCCATGGCCGACGCCGGTGGCCGACAGCGAGCCATACAGCCTCACTTCGATACGCCGCACCCGCTCCAGCTCGCCGCGCTCACGCAGCCCCTGGACGAACAGCGCACCGGCGCGCATGGGGCCGACGGTGTGCGAGCTGGAAGGCCCGACACCGATCTTGAACAGGTCGAACACGCTGATGGCCATTGTCGAATCACCTCTTGCTGGGCTTGTCTCTGCGCGCCAGGCGCAGGGCGGAGCAACTGCTAGGCTGAATCAGTCGAGCCGCCTTGAATGCTCGCATCATCGGGCTTTTGCCCAGCCCCTCGCCGTCTGCAACCGACGTACTTTTGTCCAGCAGCGCCGCCGCTGCACGGGCCATTCGTGCGCCGTTTTCCAGCGGCAGGGCGACGCAAAAACCGAGGTAAGGGGGTGGAAAAATCCAGTTACGACATCGTCCGTACTGGATACGACCCGTCCTGTACTGGATACGACGCCACCAGTAGGCGATTGCCGAACGCTGGAGGATTATCGAAAGCGACTCGTATTGCACGGCCTCGCATCCTGCCCTCTGCAGGCCTGGTCGACCGGAGCCCTGAGAACGCCCGGCGCCCCACGCGAACCCGAAGATAAAATCACAGGAGTCCATCCATGAAAGGTGTACCCAAGCTGTTGCTGGTCGCGTTGCTGTCCGCTCCACTGCTGGCCCAGGCCGCCGAACCCGAGCAGTGTCAATTGGTGCGTTTCTCCGATGTCGGATGGACCGACATCACGGTCACCACCGCCACCACCAGCGTCGTGCTCGAAGCCCTGGGCTACAAGACCCACACCACCATGATCTCGGTACCGGTGACCTACAAGTCGCTGGCCACCGGCAAGGACCTGGACGTGTTTCTCGGCAACTGGATGCCGACCATGGAGAACGACATCAAGCAGTACCGCGATGCCGGTACCGTCGAGACCGTGCGCGCCAACCTGGAAAACGCCAAGTACACCTTGGCCGTGCCCCAGGCTTTGTATGACAAGGGCTTGAAGGACTTCGCCGACATTCCCAAGTTCAAGCAGGAGCTCAAGGGCAAGATCTACGGCATCGAGCCGGGCAACGATGGCAACCGCACCATCCAGAAGATGATCGACGACAACGCCTTCGGCCTGAAGGACGCCGGCTTCCAGATCGTGCAGTCCAGCGAGGCGGGCATGCTGGCGCAGGTCGACCGGGCGCAGAAGCGCGAAGACGCGATCGTCTTCCTCGGCTGGGAGCCGCACCCGATGAACACCCGCTTCAAGATGCAGTACCTGACCGGCGGGGACGCCTACTTCGGTCCCGACTTCGGCAAGGCCACCGTATTGACCAACACCCGCAAGGGCTACGCGCAGGAATGCGGCAACGTTGGCCAGCTGTTGAAGAACCTGTCGTTCGAGCTCAAGGATGAAAGCACCATGATGGGCTATGTCCTGGACGACAAGATGAAGCCCGAGGCGGCCGCGAAAAAATGGCTGAAGGATAACCCCGGCAAGCTCGACGCCTGGCTCGCCGGCGTGACCACCGTGGACGGCAAACCCGGCCTTGAGGCGGCCAAGGCCAAACTGACGCAATAACGCAAGACGCCATGGCAACACCGCGGGGTGGGACCGTGCCCACCCCGAACTGATTTCAATCTTTGCAGGTGGAAGCTCGCTATCATGCTTATCGATCAGAAAATACCCCTGGGGCAGTACATCGCCTCATTCGTCGAATGGTTGACCCAGAATGGCGCCAGTTACTTCGACGCCATCGCCGCAGGCCTGGAATTCATGATCCATGGGGTCACCAGCACCCTGACCTGGTTCAACCCATTCGTGCTCATCGCCCTGTTCGCCGCCCTCGCGCACCTGATTCAGCGCAAATGGGCGCTCACCGTCTTCGTCGCCCTGTCGTTCCTGCTGATCCTCAACCTGGGCTACTGGCAGGAAACCATGGAAACCCTGGCGCAGGTCACCTTCGCTACGGTGGTCTGCGTGGTCATCGGCGTGCCGCTGGGCATCGCCGCGGCGCACAAACCGATGTTCTATACCGCCATGCGCCCGGTGCTGGACCTGATGCAGACCGTGCCCACCTTCGTCTACCTGATCCCGACCCTGACCCTGTTCGGCCTGGGCGTGGTGCCGGGGCTGATCTCCACCGTGGTGTTCGCCATCGCCGCGCCCATCCGCCTCACTTATCTGGGCATCTGCGACGTGCCGCAGGAGCTGATGGACGCCGGCAAGGCCTTCGGCTGCTCGCGCCGCCAACTGCTGACCCGCATCGAACTACCACACGCCATGCCGAGCATCGCCGCCGGGGTGACGCAATGCATCATGCTGTCGCTGTCGATGGTGGTGATCGCCGCCCTGGTCGGCGCCGACGGCCTGGGCAAACCCGTGGTCAACGCACTGAACACCGCCGATATCTCCCTGGGCTTCGAAGCGGGCCTGGCCATCGTGCTGCTGGCGATCATGCTCGACCGTATCTGCAAGCAACCGGAGCTGCCGGTAAGGGGTGAGGCATGAGCATCATTCGTTTCGAAGACGTCGACGTCATCTTCTCCAGCAAGCCGCGCGAAGCGCTGGCCCTGCTAGACCAAGGCCAGACCCGTGAGCAGATCCTCAAGCAGACGGGCCTGGTGGTCGGCGTCGAAAAGGCCAACCTGGACATCAACAAGGGCGAGATCTGTGTGCTGATGGGCCTGTCCGGCTCGGGCAAGTCCAGCCTGTTGCGCTGCATCAACGGCCTCAACACCGTGAGCCGCGGCAAGCTGTTCGTCGAGCACGAAGGCAAGCACATCGACATCGCCCACTGCACCCCGGCAGAGCTGAAGATGATGCGCACCAAGCGCATCGCCATGGTGTTCCAGAAGTTCGCCCTGATGCCCTGGCTGACGGTGCGCGAGAACATCAGCTTCGGCCTAGAGATGCAGGGCCGGCCGGAGAAGGAACGGCGCAAGCTGGTGGATGAAAAGCTCGAGCTGGTGGGCCTGACCCAGTGGCGCAACAAGAAACCGGACGAACTCTCCGGCGGCATGCAGCAGCGCGTGGGCCTGGCCCGGGCGCTGGCGATGGACGCCGATATCCTGTTGATGGACGAGCCGTTCTCGGCCCTCGACCCACTGATCCGCCAGGGCCTGCAGGACGAACTGCTGGCCCTGCAGAGCAAGCTGAGCAAGACCATCGTGTTCGTCAGCCACGACCTGGACGAGGCGCTGAAACTGGGCAGCCGCATCGCCATCATGAAGGACGGACGCATTATCCAGTACAGCAAGCCGGAAGAGATCGTGCTCAACCCGGCCGATGAGTACGTGCGCACCTTCGTCGCCCACACCAACCCATTGAATGTGCTGTGCGGGCGCAGCCTGATGCGCAGCCTGGACAATTGCCGGCGGGTCAACGGTTCGGTGTGCCTGGACCCTGGCATCGACTCATGGCTGGACCTTGGCGAAGGCGGCTCGCTCAAGCGCGCACGCCAGGGCCAGAATGGCCTGGACATGCAGAACTGGGCGCCGGGGCAGGACGTGGGCTTGCTGGAACGCAGGCCGACCGTGGTGCATGCCGATATCGGCATGCGCGAGGCACTGCAGATTCGTTATCAAACCGGCAACAAGCTGGTGCTGCAGGATAACGACAAGGTGGTGGGGATACTCGGGGATACCGAGTTGTATCACGCGTTGCTCGGCAAGAATCACGGGTAAAGCAACCGGGGCCGCGTTGCGGCCCTTTCGCCGGCAAGCCGGCTCCCACACCAACCGCGCCAACCTCAAGGCCTGCGCTTTACCTGTGGGAGCCGGCTTGCCGGCGAAAGGGCTGCAAAGCAGCCCCAATCAATTTTTCAGCGTACGACGATCCCGCGCGAAGCCATGTAGGCCTTGGCTTCCGGTATCGTGTACTCGCCAAAGTGGAAGATGCTCGCCGCCAGCACCGCGCTGGCATGCCCTTCCAAAATGCCGTCGGCCAGGTGCTGCAGGTTACCCACGCCACCGGAAGCAATCACCGGAATCCCCAGCGCATCGCTGATGGCGCGGGTCACGCCCAGGTCGAAGCCGTTCTTCATGCCATCCTGGTCCATGCTGGTCAGCAGGATCTCACCGGCCCCCAGGCCTTCCATCTTCTTCGCCCACTCCACCGCATCCAGCCCGGTAGGCTTGCGCCCACCGTGGGTGAAGATCTCCCAGCGCGGCGTTTCGCCCGGGCCGGAGACTTTCTTGGCGTCGATGGCAACGACGATGCACTGCGAACCGAAACGGTCCGCCGCCTCGCCCACGAACTCCGGGTTGAACACCGCGGCGGTGTTGATCGACACCTTGTCGGCGCCGGCGTTGAGCAGGTTGCGGATGTCCTGCACAGTGCGCACGCCACCGCCCACGGTCAGCGGGATGAACACCTGGCTGGCCATGCGCTCGACGGTATGCAGGGTGGTGTCACGGCCATCGACGCTGGCGGTGATGTCGAGGAAAGTGATCTCGTCGGCGCCCTGCTCGTCGTAGCGCCGGGCGATCTCCACCGGGTCGCCGGCATCGCGGATGTTCTCGAACTTGACGCCCTTGACCACCCGGCCGTTGTCCACGTCCAGGCAAGGGATGATGCGCTTGGCCAGTGCCATGGTCGCTCCTCAGCCTTGGTAGTTGTCGCAGAAGGCCTGGGCCTCGGCGACGTCGAGGGTGCCTTCGTAGATGGCACGGCCAGTGATGGCGCCGATAATGCCTGGTGCCTTGGCGTCCAGCAGGGCCTTGATGTCGCCCAGGTTGTGGATGCCGCCCGAGGCGATCACCGGGATGCGCGTGGCTTCGGCCAGGGCCTTGGTGAAGGGCACGTTGCAGCCCTGCATCATGCCGTCCTTGGCGATGTCGGTGTAGACGATCGACGAGACGCCATCGGCCTCGAAACGCTTGGCCAGGTCGATGACCTGCACGCTGCTCACTTCGGCCCAGCCGTCGGTGGCGACGAAGCCGTCCTTGGCGTCCAGGCCGACGATGATCTTACCCGGGAAGGCCTTGCACGCCTCGGCGACGAACTCCGGCTGCTTGACCGCCTTGGTGCCGATGATCACGTGACTGACACCAGCCTTGACGTAGTGTTCGATGGTTTCCAGCGAACGGATGCCGCCACCGATCTGAATCGGCAGGTTCGGGTAGCGCTTGGCAATGGCCGTGACCACTTCACCGTTGACCGGCTGGCCTTCGAAAGCACCATTGAGGTCGACCAGGTGCAGGCGGCGGCAGCCACCCTCGACCCATTTGGCGGCCATGCTCACCGGGTCGTCGGAAAATACCGTGGAGTCTTCCATGCGGCCTTGGCGCAGGCGTACGCAGGCACCGTCCTTGAGATCGATAGCGGGGATAATCAGCATGTGAGGAACCTGTCTAATCGTTGGAATTCAGGGCTTCTCGAGCGCCCACAGGTCGCTTTCGATGCTCTCGAACCGCTCCTTGAGGTGCAGCTGAACATCGGCAATCGCCCTGTTGTAGTAATGGGGTGCAATCTCTTTGCTGAACAGCTCGAGGACCTCGGCCACCTCGAACGATCCCAGCTCCAGCTCGAAACGGTCTTCGAGAAAGCGCTTGAGCGTGTCGAGCGCGTCGCGCTCCTGCTCAGGAGTCAGGGTGATGATCGGGGCCTTGGTCTTCGATCGGCTCATTTACCAGCGCCCGTCCCAGGCGACGAAGTTCTGCAGCAGCTGCAGGCCATGGGTATGGCTCTTCTCCGGGTGGAACTGCACGGCGAAGCGCGAACCTTCGGCCAGCGCGGCAGCAAAATCGACGCCGTAGTGGCCACGACCAACCACCTGGCCCGGCTTGCCTGCCTCGATGAAGTAGCTATGCACGAAGTAGAAACGCGCACGGTCGGGGATGTCATGCCACAGCGGGTGGTCGATGGTCTGGCCGACTTCGTTCCAGCCCATGTGCGGCACCTTCAGGTGCTCGCCGTCTTCCTTGAGGTCTTTACCGAAGAAGCGCACCTGGCCGGGGAACAGGCCGATGCAGTCGACACCGTCGTTTTCCTCGCTGCGCTCGAGCAGCGCCTGCATGCCCACGCAGATGCCGAGGAACGGGCGGTCCTGGCTGACTTCGCGCACCAGGCTGTCGAAGCCCAGGCGGCGGATCTCGGCCATGCAGTCGCGGATCGCGCCGACGCCTGGGAACACCACGCGGTCGGCTTCACGAATCACCGCGGCGTCGCTGGTCACCAATACCTTGCCGGCGCCCACATGCTCCAGGGCCTTGGCCACCGAGTGCAGGTTGCCCATGCCATAGTCGATTACGGCTACCGTCTGCATTTACAGGCACCCTTTGGTGGACGGCATCTGCCCGGCCATGCGCTCGTCGAGGGTAACGGCCATGCGCAGCGCGCGGCCGAACGCCTTGAACACGGTCTCGATCTGGTGGTGGGTGTTGTGGCCACGCAGGTTGTCGATATGCAGGGTCACCAGGGCATGGTTGACGAAGCCCTGGAAGAACTCCTGGAACAGGTCGACATCGAAGCCGCCAACGCTGGCGCGGGTATACGGCACATGCATCTGCAGGCCCGGACGGCCGGAGAAATCGATGACCACGCGCGACAGGGCCTCGTCCAGCGGCACATAGGCATGGCCGTAGCGGAAGATGCCTTTCTTGTCGCCGATGGCCTGGGCGAACGCCATGCCCAGGGTGATGCCGACGTCCTCGACGGTATGGTGGTCGTCGATATGCAGGTCGCCCTTGCACTCGATGTCCAGGTCGATCAGCCCATGCCGGGCGATCTGGTCGAGCATGTGTTCAAGGAAAGGCACGCCGATTTCAAATCGGGCCTTGCCGCTGCCATCGAGGTTGATCGAGCACTTGACCTGGGTTTCCAGGGTATTGCGCTCGACGGAAGCCTTACGTTCGACCATCACCAGCTCCGCAAAATCATTGGGCGAAAAGGGCTCCATTATAGGCCCAGAACGCGCCGGCTTGAAACGCGGATGACATATGGCAAGGCAAGCAATTGCGGGGGGACAACAGGCTTACAGGTCTATACAAGCGTGTAGTTGGGGCTGCTTTGCAGCCTTTCGCTGGCAGGCCGGTCCCCACAGAGATCGCGGCAGTGCAATACCTGTGGGAGCCGGCTTGCCGGCGATGAGGCCAGTACAGCTACATCAATGGAACAGAACGGCCGTCTTCTGCAGGGTGATCCACACCCCCCAGGCCAGCGGAATCACCACCACCGCCCAGGCCACCAGCACCAGCGGCAGGCTGCCCGGCGCCGCGTGCCACTCCAGCGAACGCGCGGAATCGGCGCCCTTGTCATGGCTCAGCGCGCGCTCGGCCGCCAGTTCGGCGTCGGTCATGAAGTACTTGTCCGCCACCGGGCGCACCAGCATGTTGCAGATGAACCCCAGCACCAGCAGGCCGGCCAGGATGTACAGGGTCATGTCGTAGGCCGCGGCCCGCTCCACGCCCGCCGCCAGCTGCGCCTCGCGCAAGTAAGTGATCAGCACCGGACCGAGCACGCCGGCCGCCGCCCAGGCAGTCAGCAGGCGACCATGGATGGCACCGACCATCTGCGTGCCGAACAGGTCGGCCAGGTACGCCGGCACGGTGGCGAAGCCACCGCCGTACATCGACAGGATGATGCAGAACGCCGCCACGAACAGCGCCACGTTGCCGATGTGCCCCATGTTCGGCACCAGGCTGTAGAGGCCCACACCCAGGGCGAAGAACGCAAAGTAGGTGTTCTTGCGGCCGATATAGTCGGAGAACGACGCCCAGAAGAAGCGCCCGCCAATGTTGAACAGGCTCAGCAGACCGGTGAAACCAGCGGCGATCGCGGCAATCTGCGCCAACTGCGCGGCATTCAGCTCACTGAAGGTCAGCTCGTTGCCCAGCAGCTTGCCGGCGAACACTTCCTGCAGCAGTGGCGAAGCCATGCCGAGAATGCCGATACCGGCCGAGACGTTCAGGCACAGCACCAGCCACACCAGGGCGAACTGCGGGGTTTTCCAGGCCACGCTCACATGCACGTGGCGGTCGGTGACCATGGCGTTGGCTTTCTTCGCCGGCGGTGTCCAGCCTTCGGGCTTCCAGCCGGTTGGCGGCACCCGGTAGGCCAGGGCGCCTGCGGTCATGAACACGAAGTAGATCGCGGCCATGGCGACAAAGCTCTGCCATACGCCCACCTCGGTCGTGCTGCCGAAGTGGCCCATGAGCGCGGTGGCCAGAGGAGCGCCCACCATGGCACCTCCACCAAAGCCCATGATCGCCATGCCGGTTGCCATGCCGCGCTTGTCCGGGAACCACTTGATCAGGGTCGACACCGGCGAAATGTAGCCCAGGCCCAGGCCGATCCCGCCGATCACCCCCGAGCCCAGCCACATCAACCACAGCTGGTGAGTCTTCACGCCAATCGCCGAGATCAGCAGGCCGCCGCACCAGCACAGTGCCGAGACCAGGCCGGCCTTGCGCGGGCCGGCGTGTTCCAGCCAGCCACCAAGTACCGCAGCCGAGCAGCCGAGGAACACGAAGAACAGAGTGTAGATCCAGCTGAGCATGGAGATCGGCCAGTCGCACTCGGCGCTGAACAGGCGGGCGACGAAGCCCATGTCGGCGGCGCAGGCCACTGGCGCGCTGACTCCCAGGGCCTGGGACAACGGCAGCCAGAACACCGAGAAGCCATAGGCCATGCCGATACACAGATGGATGGCCAGGGCCGCCGGCGGCACCAGCCAGCGGTTGAAGCCCGGGCGGGCGATGATGCGCTCCTTCGACAGAAAGCCTGGCGCGCTGGCCACCGCTCCTGCCGTGATACTGCTGTTCATGGATTGATCCTTTTGTAGGTGGGCTGTGCGCGTGGACGGCTCTGGTATGGCTGCACGCAAGGCAGCCCGGCCGTTTCAGGCATCACCCGCGACAATGGGTCGCGGGGCTCCACGGGCGGGCGCAAGATTACCAGCAGCGGGTGATATGAAAGCAATCTGATATCGTGTTTTTTTCGTCAGCTGAATCGGTCGATCCAAGTCCAGATTCGGCTTTTTCTCCGGCACGCCCTTACACACGGATCGCGCCGTCTCTGTCGGAGCCAGCTTGCCGGCGATGAGGCCCGGACAGGCAATAAATGAACTGCTGCCATTGCCACTGTCGAAATGTCGGATACGCAGAGCCAAGTGCCACGGCGCTATACTCGCCGCTGAATTTCATAATCGGACTACAAGGACTCGCCCATGAAAGCGTTCGGCAAAATCCTGGGGCTGGGGCTTCTCGGGTTGTTGCTGATCATCGTGGCGCTGGGCTTCGCCCTGACCCACCTCTTCGATCCCAACGACTACAAAGAAGAAATCCGCCAGCTGGCCCGCGACAAGGCCCACGTGGAACTGACCCTCAACGGCGACATCGGCTGGAGCCTGTTCCCCTGGCTGGGCCTGGAGCTGCACGAGGCCAGCATCGCTACGCTGAAAAATCCCAAGGTGCCCTTCGCCGACCTGCAGATGCTCGGCCTGTCGGTGCGCGTGCTGCCGCTGCTGCGCCGTGAAGTGCAGATGAGCGACGTGCGGGTCGAAGGCCTGAACCTGACGCTGACCCGCGATGCCAACGGCCATGGCAACTGGGAAGACATCGGCAAGCCATTGCCGGACCCGGCGATCGCCAACGCACCGGCGAGCACGCCCGATGCAAGCTCAGCGACGGAACCTGCCAAGCCGGAAAGTGGCGAGCGTTCGGTCAAACTCGACATCGACAGCCTGACCGTCAACAACGCCCGCGTGCTTTACACCGATGAGAAAGCTGGCCTGACCTACGGCGCCGAAAGCATTCAGTTGAGCACCGGCCCGGTGCATGAAGGCGTGAACATCCCGCTCAAGGCCAGCGCCTTCCTCAGCGCCAGCCAGCCGAACATCAAGGCGCGCACCGAGCTGACCGGCGAGCTGCGCTTCGACCGCAAGCTCAAGCGCTACAACCTCGAGGACATGCGCCTGTCCGGCGAAACCTCGGGCGAGCCACTGGCCGGCAAGACCATGACCTTCGCCGCTCAAGGCCAGGTGCAGGTCGACCTGGCGGCCAATGTCGCCTCCTGGAGCGGCCTGAAGGTCTCGGCCAACCAGTTGCGCGCCCTGGGCGAGCTGAATGTACGCGACCTCGACAAGGCGCCGCAGGTCAGCGGCGGCCTGTCCATCGCCCAGTTCGACCTGCGCACCTTCCTCGACGGTATCGGCCACCCGCTGCCCGCCACCGCGGACGCGGCAGCGTTCAAGAAGCTGGAACTGGTCACCCGCCTGCAAGGCACGCCGAACAGTCTCGCCCTCGAAGACCTGGCGGTGAAACTGGACGACAGCACCTTCACCGGCCGTGTCGCCGTGGACGACTTCGCCAAGCAGGCCTTGCGCGTGCGCCTCAAGGGCGACAAGTTCGACGCCGACCGCTACCTGCCGGCCAAGAGCGAGGAAGCCAAGGGTGCCACCGCAGCGCGCCAGGCCGAGGTCAAGCAGCAGGAAGCCAGCGCCGTCGCCGGCGCCGGCTCCACGCCGCTACCCGACGCACCGACGCAAGTTGCCTGGAGCAGCGACAAGTTGCTGCCGGTCGATCGTCTGCGCGCCCTCGATCTGCAGGCCGACCTGTCGTTCGGCGCCCTGACGCTGGACAAGCTGCCGATCAGCGATGCGCAGCTGACCGCCAGCGGCCAAGGCGGCCTGGTCACCCTGCAGACCCTGCGCGGCGCCCTGTACAACGGCACCTTCGAGGCCAAGGGCACCGTGGATGTACGCCCTGCCGTGCCGCAGATCGGCGTGAATACCAAGATCAACCGCGTGCCAGTGGAACACTTCATCAAGCGTGAATCCCCGGAGCAGGCGCCGCCGGTCAAGGGCCTGCTTACCCTGAACAGCGACCTCACCGCCACCGGCAACAGCCAGAAGGCGTTGGTCGATACGCTCAATGGCAATGCCAGCTTCACCATCAACGACGGCGTGCTGGTCAACGCCAACCTGGAACAGCAACTGTGCCAGGCCATCGCCACCCTCAACCGCAAGCAACTCAGCGGCGAACCCCGTGGCAAGGACACGCCGTTCCACGAGCTGCGCGGCAGCCTGGTAATGCGTAACGGCGTGGCCAGCAACCCGGACCTCAAGGTGCGTATCCCAGGCCTGACCGTCAACGGCCACGGCGACCTCGACCTGCGCGTGCTGGGCATGGACTACAACGTCGGCGTGGTCGTCGAAGGCGACCAGCGCGCCATGCCCGACCCGGCCTGCCAGGTCAACGAGCGCTATGTCGGCGTCGAAGTGCCGCTGCGCTGCCGCGGCCCGCTGGAGCTGGGCGCCAAGGCCTGCCGCCTGGATCAGGACGGCCTGGGCAAGGTTGCCGCCAAGCTGGCCGGCAACCGCTTGAAAGACAAGATCGATGAAAAACTCGAAGAGAAACTCGGAGACAAGGTGAGCCCTGAACTCAAAGATGCATTGAAGGGGCTGTTCAAGCGATGACACCCCAGCAGTTCTCCAGCGCCGTGCTGGACTGGTACGACCAGCACGGTCGCCATGACCTGCCCTGGCAACAGGGCATCACCCCGTATCGGGTGTGGGTGTCGGAAATCATGTTGCAGCAGACCCAGGTCAGCACCGTGCTCAACTACTTCGACCGCTTCATGCAGGCCCTGCCCACCGTGCAGGCGCTGGCCGAGGCGCCAGAGGACGAGGTACTGCACCTGTGGACGGGCCTGGGCTACTACACCCGAGCCCGTAACCTGCAAAAGGCCGCGAAGATCGTCGTCGAGCAACATGGCGGCGAGTTTCCGCGCAGCGTCGAGCAGCTCACCGAGCTGCCCGGTATCGGTCGCTCCACCGCCGGGGCCATCGCCAGCATCAGCATGGGTATCCGCGCGCCGATCCTCGACGGCAACGTCAAGCGCGTACTGGCCCGCTTCACCGCCCAGGCCGGCTACCCAGGCGAGCCGAAGGTAGCCAACCAACTGTGGGCCAGCGCCGAGCGCTTCACGCCGATGACCCGGGCCAACCACTACACCCAGGCGATGATGGACATGGGCGCGACACTATGCACGCGCAGCAAGCCCAGCTGTCTGATCTGCCCGTTGCAGCGCGGTTGCGAAGCCCACCTGCACGGCGAAGAGACCCGCTATCCCGAGCCCAAGCCGCGCAAGGCCCTGCCCCAGCGCAAGACCCTGATGCCGCTGCTGACCAACCACGAAGGCGCGATCCTGCTCTACCGCCGGCCTTCCACCGGGCTGTGGGGCGGCCTGTGGAGCCTGCCGGAGCTGGACAGCCTCGAGCAGCTCGAAGACCTCGCCTACCAGCACGGTCTGCGCCTGGCCGGCAGCCAGGCCCTGGCAGGCCTGACCCACACCTTCAGCCATTTCCAGCTGGCCATCGAGCCCTGGCTGGTGCGTGTCGACCCCGTCGGCGCGCACGTGGCCGAGCCCGACTGGCTCTGGTATAACCTCGCCACCCCGCCGCGCCTGGGCCTCGCCGCCCCGGTCAAGAAGCTGCTGCAACGCGCGGCCGACGAACTGATTGCAGGAGAGAAGCGATGACCCGCACCGTGAAGTGCCGCAAGTACAACGAAGAACTCCCAGGCCTCGACCGCCCACCCTATCCGGGCGCCAAGGGCCAGGACATCTTCGAGCACATCTCGCAGAAGGCCTGGAAGGAGTGGCAGGACCACCAGACCATGCTGATCAACGAGAAGCGCCTGAACATGATGAATGCCGAGGACCGCAAGTTCATCCAGGCCGAGATGGACAAGTTCTTCGCCGGCGAGGACTACGCCCAGGCCGAAGGCTACGTGCCACCCTCGAATTGACCCTGGAAAACGTAAGCGACGGAATTAATTTAAATTTTTTCAAAAAAGTCGTTGACGATCGGTTCGGAAATCTATTTAATGCACCTCGTCGCCCAGATAGCTCAGTCGGTAGAGCAGAGGATTGAAAATCCTCGTGTCGGCGGTTCGACTCCGTCTCTGGGCACCACCTTCAGCTTCTGGTGGTTGCAAAGTTACCCGAAGCGACACAAGAAACCCGCCTAGTGCGGGTTTTTTGTTGCCTGCGATTTTTCCTTTAGCTCCTTAATGCCCGGTTGATCGATATCAAAAAGCCACTCGCCATACGTCCATAGGATGGAAGGTGGACATTCGAACGACCCCGCAAGGACCTCCATGAGCGAAGAATCCACCCCCATCCTCCTGCCTCCAACTTCCGAGACTGGCGATAGCGCCAAGCCTGCCCCCCGCACCCGACGCCCACGCCAGCGCAAGCCTGCCGCCAGCGCCGCCGCGCCAGAGACCATCACCCAAGTCAGCCAGCAACCCGCCGCCCTGGAAGTGGCCAACGCCCGCAAAGGCAGCAGCGAGGACAGCACCTCGGCGCGCCTGCCGGCCAGCTACCCCTACCGCACGCGCATGCGCCGCCAGGACTACGAGAAGGCCAAGCACGACCTGCAAATCGAGCTGCTCAAGGTACAGAACTGGGTGAAGGAAACCGGCCAGCGCATCGTCGTACTGTTCGAGGGCCGTGATGCTGCCGGCAAGGGTGGCACCATCAAGCGCTTCATGGAGCACCTGAACCCGCGTGGCGCCCGAATCGTGGCGCTGGAGAAACCTTCGGAGCAGGAAAAGGGCCAGTGGTACTTCCAGCGTTATGTGCAGCACCTGCCCACCGCCGGTGAAATGGTGTTCTTCGACCGCTCCTGGTACAACCGCGCCGGGGTCGAGAAGGTGATGGACTTCTGCTCGCCGCTGCAATACCTGGAGTTCATGCGCCAGGCACCAGACCTCGAACGCATGCTGTGCAACAGCGGCCTCCTGTTGTTCAAGTTCTGGTTCTCGGTGAACCGCGAAGAACAGTTGCGCCGCTTCATCTCCCGCCGCGACGACCCGCTCAAGCACTGGAAACTCTCGCCCATCGACATCAAGTCGCTGGACAAGTGGGAGGACTACACCGCTGCCAAGGAAGCGATGTTCTTCCATACCGACACGGCCGATGCGCCATGGACGGTGATCAAGTCGGACGACAAGAAACGCGCGCGGATCAATTGCATTCGTCACTTCCTGCACTCGCTGGATTATCCAGACAAGGACCACAGCGTGGCGCATGCGCCGGATCCGCTGCTGGTCGGGCGGGCGTCGCGGGGGTTCGAAGAGGATGAGCCGGTGGCGCTGGTGAGCTGAACACTTTGGGGCCGCTGGGCGGCCTCTTGGGTTTCTCGCGCAACTACGCTTCAATACGCGCCTTTACCAGTCAGCCCAAGGATCCACCCATGGCCACCAACACCAAGCAACAGAAACGCGCCAAGCGCGCCGCCACCAAGGCCAAGCAGAACCGCATGGTGCGCAGCGGCCAGGCGGTCAAGGCCAGCGCTGGCGACAGTGCCAGTGTCGAGCAGGTGTTCAACAAGGCCATGGAATCGGGCAGCTACAACAGCCTGTTCGAAAAGATGAAGGAATCCCAGCAAAACGGCCTGGTGCCGATGATCTCGGTGTTCCTGGTCGACCCACTGCTGGCACTGGTGCTCAAGGGCCACAAGGAAGAGCACGCCACCGACTACATCGTCATGGTGTTCACCGCCTACCGCAAATGGCTGGACGGCACCGACGAGGACGCGACCATGGCCTGGCTGGAGAGCGACGAGTTCCAGGACGCCTATGTCACCGCCTCGGAGGTCGTGGCCAAGCAGCAACAACAGCAGAAGCAGTTCGGCTGAGTCGAACCGCACCCCGTGCAGACAAAAAAGGCCGCGCCCTTCACAGGACGCGGCCTTTTCATTTCACTTGTGGATCAGCTATCCAGCGCCACACGCGCAGCAGCGCCACGCTTGCGATGCACCAGCAGACCAGCTGCCACCACACCAATGCTCAGGATCGCAGTGGCGATGATCTCGGCACGGTGATCCTCGCGCAGCGCCATCACCACCAGAATGGCGACGATGAAGGCGATGGTCGCCCAGGTCAGGCCCGGGAACAGCCACATCTTGAACGAGATCTTCTCACCGCTGGCTTCACGCTGGGCACGCATGCGCAGTTGCGACACGGCAATCACCAGGTAAACCAGCAGGGCGATGGCGCCGGAGCTGGCCAGCAGGAACTCGAACACCGCGGCCGGGGCCAGGAAGTTGGCGAACACGCACAAGAAGGCTGCGGCAGTGGACAGCAGCACGGCCCAGTGCGGGGTGCCGGCCTTGGTGGTGCGCTGGGCAACCGCCGGAGCGTCGCCACGCTTGCTCAGGGAGAAGAGCATGCGCGAAGAGGTGTACAGCGCCGAGTTCAGGCAGCTGGTCACGGCGATCAGCACGACGATGTCGACGATCAGCTTGGCGTTAGGTACGCCGATCAGGCTGAGGACGGTCTGGTAGGAACCTTTCTCGGCCAGGGCCGGATCGTTCCAAGGCACCATGGCCACGACCAGGAAGATCGATACCAGATAGAACAGGCAGATACGCCAGATCACCGAGTTGGTGGCGCGGCTGATCTGCTTGCCCGGATCCTTCGACTCGGCGGCGGCGATGGTGACGATCTCGGTCCCCATGAACGAGAACATGGTGGTCAGCATGGCGGCCAGCACGGCGCCCAGGCCATTGGGCATGAAGCCCTGGGTGTCGAACAGGTGGCTGACGCCGCTGATCTGGCTGCTCGGCACCATGCCGAACATGGCCGCGCAACCGACGACGATGAAGCCGATGATCGCCAGCACCTTGAGCAGGGCGAACCAGAACTCGAACTCACCATAGTTCTTCACGCTGAACAGGTTGGTGATGGTCAGCGCCAGGGTAATGATCAACGAGAACGCCCACAGGTCCACCGACGGGAACCAGGCATGCAGGATGGCGGCGGCAGCGTTGGCCTCCAGCGGAATCACCAGCACCCAGAACCACCAGTACAGCCAGCCGATGGTGAAACCGGCCCAGCGCCCGATGGCGCGGTCGGCGTAGGTGGAGAAGGAACCAGTGTCAGGCGAGGCGACGGCCATTTCGCCGAGCATGCGCATCACCAGCACGACCAGGGTACCGGCCGCGGCGTAGGCCAGCAGCACGGCGGGGCCGGCGGCGGCGATGGCATGGCCGGAGCCGACGAACAGCCCGGCACCGATCACGCCGGCGATGGACAGCATGGTCACATGCCGTTGCTTGAGCCCCTGAGCGAGGTCATTGGAATTGTTACCGCTCATAAAACTACCTTTGTAAGGAGGTGGACTACACGAATGACTGGCCAGCGCGCCGGGGTGTGAAAAGGCGTCGCCGCATTCAGTGGTTTCCAGAGGGCAATAAGCGGGCCACCTGAGAATAACTTTCGTCTGAAATGTTTCTGCCACCAATAATGACGCGGCTTGCAGGGCATTGTGCCAAGCTTTGACCGAAAGGTCGTCAAAACCCCATGCCAAGTCTGGATTACGGAAATACTCACTTACAAACGCACAGAAAGTGCCCCTCGGTAACACCAGCGCACGAAACTGGCACACCCGAAAGCGCAACCAACAGGCGCAACCCGACCCCTGCCAACTCCGCGATACAGTGCCACCCGGCCAAAAACGGCTTCCCAGACCGGGCCAAAGCTGGCACCATCGCGCCTTTTTTCATCAAGGCTCCGGTGCTGGGCAAAACGCTATTGCGGACATCCTGGCGACAGTCCACTGCAGCGATGCGACAAACTGTCCCACCAGCGACCCGAGCACCCCGCGACCCGGTTGGCCGCCGTTGCGCCGCTATGCTAGCGTGGCGCTCGCCAGGAAGGCCGCCAACAGCTGGGAACGCACCCGAACACATGAGGACCGCAAATGGCCCAGGCCACGCCCGCGCTGGAAATCCGCAACCTGCACAAACGCTATGGCGAGCAGGAAATTCTCAAGGGCATTTCGCTGACCGCGCGCGACGGTGACGTGATCTCCATCCTCGGCTCGTCCGGCTCTGGCAAGTCCACCCTGCTGCGCTGCATCAACCTGCTGGAGAACCCGCACCAGGGCGAGATCCTGGTCGCCGGTGAAGCCCTCAAGCTCAAGGCGCAGAAAAACGGCGACCTGATCGCCGCCGACAATCGCCAGATCAACCGCCTGCGCAGCGAGATCGGCTTTGTCTTCCAGAATTTCAACCTGTGGCCGCACATGTCGATCCTCGACAACATCATCGAGGCGCCGCGCCGCGTGCTTGGCCAGAGCAAGGCCGAGGCCATCGAGCATGCCGAGGCGCTGCTGAACAAGGTCGGCATCTTCGACAAGCGCCACAGCTACCCTGCCCAGCTTTCCGGCGGCCAGCAACAACGTGCCGCCATCGCCCGTACCCTGGCCATGAAACCCAAGGTCATCCTGTTCGACGAGCCAACCTCGGCGCTCGATCCGGAAATGGTTCAGGAAGTGCTTAACGTCATCCGCGCCCTGGCCGAAGAAGGCCGTACCATGCTGCTGGTGACGCACGAGATGAACTTTGCCCGCCAGGTGTCCAGTGAAGTGGTCTTCCTGCACCAGGGCCTGGTCGAAGAGCAAGGATCGCCGCAGCAGGTCTTCGAGAACCCGACCTCGGCGCGTTGCAAGCAATTCATGTCCAGCCACCGCTAACGGAGCAATACATGCAGACCTACAAGAAGTTCCTCCTGGCAGCTGCTGCCACGCTGGTGATGTCGGCCAACGCCATGGCCGCGGAAAAACTGCGCATGGGTATCGAAGCTGCCTACCCACCGTTCAACAACAAGGATGCCAGCGGCCAGGTCGTCGGCTTCGACAAGGACATCGGTGACGCCCTGTGCGCCAAGATGAAGGTCGAATGCGAAGTGGTCACCTCCGACTGGGACGGCATCATTCCCGCCCTGAACGCCAAGAAGTTCGACTTCATCGTCTCCTCGCTGTCGATCACCGACGAGCGCAAGCAGGCCGTGGACTTCACCGACCCGTACTATTCGAACAAGCAGCAGTTCATCGCGCCGAAGAACGTCGACTTCAAGACTGACGACAAATCGCTCGAAGGCAAGACCATTGGCACCCAGCGCGCCACCCAGGCTGCTACCTGGCTGGACGATCACGGCGGTATGGACGGCAAATTCAAGGTCAATCTGTATGACGGCCAGGAAAACGCCTACCTGGACCTGACCTCCGGCCGCGTCGACGCCATCCTTGCCGACAAGTACGCCAACTACGACTGGTTGAAGTCCGAAGCCGGCAAGAACTACGAGTTCAAGGGCGAACCGGTCAACGAAAGCGACAAGGTCGGCATCGCAGTACGCAAAGGCGACAACGAGCTGCGTAACAAGCTCAATGCCGCACTGAAGGAAATCGTCGCCGACGGTACCTACAAGAAGATCAACGACAAGTACTTCCCGTTCAGCATCTATTGATTCGCCCCGACAGGCATCGCCGCCCTGGCGATGCCTGTCCCTTGAACAAAATTACCCATGAATATCGACCTGCACGGATTCGGCCCGGCCATGATGGCCGGTACCCTGATGACCGTAAAACTGGCGCTCTGCGCCTTGCTGCTGGGGCTGGTCCTGGGCCTGCTTGGCGCCCTGGCCAAGACCTCACCGATCAAGCCGCTGCAATGGCTTGGTGGTACTTATTCGACGTTGGTGCGCGGCGTACCCGAACTGCTCTGGGTGCTGCTCATCTACTTTGGCACCGTCGGGCTGATGAACAGCCTTGGCGAACTGCTGAACATGCCTGGCCTGGAGCTCAGTGCCTTCACCGCCGGCGTGATCGCCCTTGGCCTGTGCTTCGGCGCCTACGCCACGGAAGTATTCCGCGGCGCGATCCTGGCCATCCCCAAGGGGCATCGTGAAGCGGGCCTGGCCCTGGGCCTGTCCAAGGGTCGCATCCTGTCGCGGATCATCCTGCCGCAGATGTGGCGCATCGCCCTGCCGGGCCTGGGCAACCTGTTCATGATCCTGATGAAGGACACTGCGCTGGTGTCGGTGATCGGCCTGGAAGAGATCATGCGCCACGCGCAGATCGGCGTGACCGTCACCAAGGAACCGTTCACCTTCTACGCCGTGGCCGCCTGCATCTACCTGGGCCTGACCGTGATTGCCATGACCGGCATGCACTTCCTGGAAAAGCGCGCCGCTCGCGGCTTCATGAGGGCCGAATAAATGAACTGGGAAGTCATCATCAAGTGGCTGCCACGCCTGGCCCAGGGTGCCACCCTGACCCTGGAACTGGTGGCCATCGCCGTCATCGCCGGCCTGATCCTGGCCATTCCACTGGGCGTGGCGCGCTCGTCGCGACACTGGTATGTGCGCGCCCTGCCCTTCGGTTACATCTTCTTCTTCCGCGGCACGCCGCTGCTGGTGCAGCTGTTCCTGGTGTACTACGGCCTGGCCCAGTTCGACCTGGTACGCAACAGCTCGCTGTGGCCTTACCTGCGCGATCCGTTCTGGTGCACGGTGCTGACCATGACCCTGCACACCGCCGCCTACATCGCCGAGATCCTGCGCGGTGCTTTGCAGGCGATCCCCAAGGGCGAGATCGAAGCGGCCCGGGCACTGGGCATGTCGCGGGGCAAGACGCTGTTGTACATCATGCTGCCACGTGCTGCGCGCATCGGCCTGCCGGCGTACAGCAACGAAGTGATCCTGATGCTCAAGGCCAGCGCCCTGGCCAGTACCGTCACCTTGCTGGAACTGACCGGCATGGCGCGGACCATCATTGCCCGCACCTATCTGCCGGTGGAGATCTTCTTTGCCGCCGGGGTGTTCTACCTGGTGATCTCGTTCGTGCTGGTGCAGGGCTTCAAAGTGCTGGAGCGCTGGCTGCGCGTGGATGCCTGCCAAGGGCGTTGAGGCTGTAAACACCATCGGGGCTGCTTGGCGGCCCCTTTCGATAGCGCTGCGGTGCCTGCATGCCGACCACGCCTTACCTCCACGACCAGCAGCTGCTCGAGCGCTTCCAGGCCCTCGACCGTTTCCTGCTCCAGCACCAGCAGCTGTGGCGCCCGCGCCCGTTCAACCACTTGCGCCTGGATTGGGAAGACGAGCACGCCGAGCTGTCCCAATGGCTGCGCCAACGTACCCTTGAGCAAGCCGAAGCGCCCGAGCAACCTGCGGCCCCGGCCCCATTTGCACAACTGGCCTCACAAGCGCAGGCACTGTCCGTCGTCGGCGAGCTGCCCGATGCCGGACTGCACCCCGCCGGCCACCGTCTCGACGTCAACGTCCCTGGCCGCAAATGGCAGCAGATCGAAGCCTTCAGCCGCCGCCTGGCGTTCAACCAGCCTGCGCGGCACTGGCTCGACTGGTGCTCCGGCAAAGGCCACCTGGGCAGACGCCTGCTGCAACCCGGCCAGCAACTGACCTGCCTGGAGTACGACGCCGAACTGGTCGATGCCGGCAAGGCCCTGAGCGAACATCACCACCTGGCCGCCACCCATGTCCACCAGGACGTCATGGCCACGGACAGCGCCCGGCATCTGGATGGCGACAAGAGCGCAGTCGCCCTGCACGCCTGCGGCGACCTGCATGTTCGGTTGCTGCAACTGGCAAGTCAGCAAGGGTGTCGGCAGATCGCAGTAGCGCCCTGCTGCTATAACCGCATCCAGGGCAAGGTCTATCAGCCGATCTCCGGCGCCGCCCAGACCTCGGCCCTTGCATTGACCCAGGAAGACCTGGGCCTGCCGCTGAGCGAGGCGGTCACCTCCAGCCTGCGCACTCGGCGCCAGCGCGACCAGTCCATGGCCCGTCGCCTAGGGTTCGAACTGCTGCAGCGCCAACAACGGGGTGTGGACGAATACCTGCCTACACCCTCACTGCCGGTCAGCTGGCTGGCTAAATCCTACGAGCAATATTGCCGCGACCTGGCTGAACTCAAGCAACTGACGATCTGCGGCCATCCCGACTGGGCTGCCCTGGAGGCCGCCGGCCAGCGGCGCCTGGCCCATGTGCGCAACCTCGAGCTGGTACGCAACCTCTTCCGCCGCCCCCTGGAGATGTGGCTGGTACTCGACCGAGCCCTGTTTTTGCAGGAGCACGGTTACGCGGTGCGTGTCGGTGTTTTCTGCGATTACCCGCTGACGCCTCGCAATCTGCTGGTACTAGCTGAGCGCGACGCAACGCCGCAGCGCGGTTGACAGCCTGTGGATAACTCTGTGAACAAGCTTGTGATGAAAATCACCAAATCTTGGATCCTTGGGCTATTTGCGCTGCTTTGCTTATTCCGACTCGGGTCGCAAAGCCAGTAAAAACAGGCCTTTGCGCAAAGACCGGTGGTAGAGCCGGTCGGCATGCCTTTCGCGCAAGCGGCCAATGCTTCTTGTGCATAAGCAATTTTGCCAAGCGCTTTGGCAGCGCACTTGTCAAGCCAGTTTGAGCAAGCCCATGCCTACCAGCAGCAACGCAAGCCCCAACCAACCACGCCCGGCCAGACGCTGACCGAACAAGGCCCAGCCCATGGCCACGGTGGCAAGGATGCCAAAACCGCCCCAGATGGCATAGGCCAGCGACAGGTCGATGTCCTTCACCGCCTGCGCCAGCGCGGTGAACGCCGCCAGCACGCAGAGGATCGAGGCCAGACCCAGGCCTTTGCGGCGGAAACCGTCGGAGTACTTGAGCAGCAGGTTGGCCAGTACCTCCAGCACGATGGCCAGGCCCAGCCAGGCGAAGGGAATCAGCATGGCACGACCTCCCCTTCACGCTCGACGGGCTTGGCGCGGGTACCGGCCTTGACCAGCAGGATACCGGCGATCATCACCGCCAGGCCCAGGGCCTTGGTCCAACCCAGGCTTTCGCCGAGCCAGAGCACACTGATCAAGGTGATCAGCACGATACCGAACCCTTCCCACAGCGCGTAGGCCACACCCACCGGCACGCGCTTGACCGCCAGGGCCAGGAAGAAATACGACAGACAGATCATGACGTACATGACGGCATGCCCCATCAAGGGGAAATGAGTGGCGGCGAGTTTCATCGACGCCGTGCCGATCACCTCGAAGGTGATGGCGACGATCAGGTAGATCCAGGAACGCATGGTGCCCTCCCATGGGCGACAGCGGCCGAGCGCACAGGCATCGGCGCCAGACAGAGACGTTTACGGCTGTAGAGGGAGGGTGGCGCTAGAGGTCGCCGGTCCAGTGACGTTCACGGGAAACCAGGCGGGAGGAGGAGAGGAGCTTGAAAGCTTTACTGTTCAACATAATGAACACAAGATTAGCTTAGCTGATCGACTTAGTCAAAATGATAGGTTGAGTCTAATTATTTCTCGAGAAAAATGGACTTCTCAAGAAAAAACCCCGTAAAGCTTGCTGAAAGCTTCGTAAATTATAATCCCCACGCTGTCTTTGCAGGAGCCGGCTTGCCCAGCAATCACCAGCAAGGCCACCCCTGCGACAAACCGTCGCCATCGAGACAAACTCAAAATTAATTATTGTTTTACGATAATTATTCAAGAATAATCCGCTCCGTTCATCATTGTACGGAGGCACCCCATGAACAGTAGATCCGTGGCCTATGCGCGTTCGCGCCTACGCACTATCGGCGCATTCGCCGCCTACCTGGCCTGGGCAACTGCGGTCGTCGAGCTGACCATCACGCCCTTGCTCTTCATCTTCGACTTCCCCGAGATTTTCAACGGCTACCTGCAAGCCTACGGCGACCAGATGCCGCTGCTGCTCGAACCCGGCTACCAGGCATCCCCCCTGGTCGTCGGCCTGGTACTGGCGGTGGACATGATTCCCACGCTGATTTCCGTTGTGGCCCTCGGCCTGACCGGCCTGTTCTTCCACCGCCTCTCGCGTGGGCAGACCTGGACCTCGGCCAATATCAAATTGCTGTGGTGGGTCGGCCTGCTGTGCATCTTCACCCCGCTGCTTTGGCCGGTGACCTACACCTTGCAGGGCTTGGCCCTGGCCATCGACCTGCCGGCCGGCGAAAGGAGCTTCAGCTTCTCGATCGGTGTATCATCGCAGGCTGTCTACGAGATCATGAAAGGCATCCTGCTGTGTGCCTTCTCGCTGCTCATGCGTGACGCCAAGACCATCAGCGATGAACACAACTGTTATGTCTGACTGCTTCCTATGCCGATAATCATCCGCCTCGACGTCGTCATGGCCCGGAACAAGATGCGTTCCAAGGACCTGGCGGAAATCATCGGTATCACGGAAGCGAACCTGTCGCTGCTGAAGAACGGCAAGATCAAGGGTTTCAAGATCGAGACCCTGGAGAAGCTGTGTCGCGCCCTGAACTGCCAGCCCGGCGATTTGCTGGAGTTCAGCGACGAATGATCAAGGACTGCAACACCCATGGCACTTTTCCACAATGGTCTGGCCGCCCTCGTGCTGGCCTGCCTGGCCTTGGCCCTGACCGGCTGCGGCCCGAGCTACACCTATAGATACTCGCCACCGCCCAGCGCGCATGGCATGAACTGCATCAACAGCTGTTCGACGGAGCGCAACCACTGCCAGCAGATGGCCCGCCTGCAGGACAACAGCGAACGTGCGCTGTACCAGGCCGAGATGAGGGCCTACCAGTACTGCCAGAACGGCAAGAGCAAGAAGGAAGCGCGTCACAGTTGCCACTACCCGAGCTACCCCTTCAACACGGGGAGCAGCTACAGTTGCGGCAATGACTACGACTCCTGCTACATGGCCTGCGGCGGCACCATCCAGCGCATCCTGAACAAAGACTGATCCCGGAACGGACTCGAACATCGTGAAACACACCAAGCCTTTCGCCCTGCTGACCCTCGCCCTGGCAATGACCGGCTGCGCCAACAGCCTGCCAAGCAGCAAGCCGGCCCCGCTGAACTGGAACATGCCCGGCATGCAGTTGGGCGGTGACCGCGGCCTGCCCCTGCACAACGCCGACGGCAGCTGCCGCAAGCGCGGCTGCGACAACGGCAAGCTGTTCTTCAACCCCGGCCAGCCCGAGCCAAGCGTCAACTCCATGCACCGCGGCTGGTAAGAAAATTCTCCTTTCAGTTCGGTGACTTAGGGTTTTGTGCGCTGGATGCAACGAAGTGGTTTACAGCGCCGAATCCATCGCTATAATGACGCCCCTGTGCCGGTATAGCTCAGATGGTAGAGCAACTGACTTGTAATCAGTAGGTCCCGGGTTCGATTCCTGGTGCCGGCACCATCCTCAAAAGCCTCGACGAATGTCGGGGCTTTTTCGTTTCCGCTCCTGCGACACATTGTCCACCCTCTCCACTTCTTGTTTTCGCTCAATAAACCCTACTTTCAAAGCGGCTATTCCTGTGCCCGACGACTTTCGTCGACTTAAGGAGAAGTCCCATGAACGAGCAAGAAGGCGTGTCCCTGACCCGGCGTGGCATGTTGGCCGGCACTGTGTTGCTGGGCGTGGGTGCCTCGGCGCTAGGCAGTAGCCTGGCCCAGGCCGCGACTGCTTCGCCCGCCGCCGGCCCGGTGCCTGACCTGGCGAAACTGGAGCGGGTAAGCGTCGAACTGGTGGCACCGCCGCAGGTCCACCCTCACAGCCAGCGCGCTCCCGGCAAGCCGCGCATTGTCGAGTTCCGCATGGTCATCGAGGAGAAGGAACTGGCTGTCGACAGCGCCGGCGCCTACATCCACGCCATGACCTTCAACGGCTCGGTGCCCGGCCCGCTGATGGTGGTGCATGAAGGCGACTACGTGGAGCTCACACTGGTCAACCCGGCCAGCAACAGCATGATGCACAACATCGACTTCCACGCCTCCACCGGCGCCCTCGGCGGCGGTGAGCTGACCCATGTGAAGCCGGGCGAGCAGGTGGTGCTGCGCTTCAAGGCCGACCGTGCCGGGGTGTTCGTGTATCACTGCGCGCCGGGCGGGGCGATGATTCCCTGGCATGTGGTGTGTGGCATGAACGGCGCGATCATGGTGCTGCCCCGTGACGGCCTGAAAGATCCCGAGGGCCGCCCGTTGCGGTACGACAAGGCCTGGTACATCGGCGAGCAGGACTACTACATCCCCCGCGACAAGGACGGCAAGTACAAGCGCTACGCCAACCCCATGGCCAGCTTCGGTGACATGAGCCAGCTGATGAAAGGGCTGGTGCCGAGCCATGTGGTGTTCAACGGCAGCGTCGGCGCCCTGACCGGCAAGCAGGCACTCACCGCCAAGGTGGGCGAGACCGTGCTGATCGTCCATTCCCAGGCCAACCGTGATACCCGCCCGCACCTGATCGGCGGCCACGGCGACTATGTTTGGGCCTCGGGCAAGTTCGCCAACCCGCCGCAGCGCAACCTGGAGACCTGGTTCATCCCCGGCGGCGCGGCGGGGGCGGCGTTGTACACCTTCCGCCAGCCCGGCCTGTACACCTATCTCAATCACAACCTGATCGAGGCGGTGATGCTCGGCGCCGCCGCGCATGTGCAGGTGGAGGGGCAGTGGAATGACGACCTGATGAAACAGGTGCAGGCGCCCGGGCCGATCCGCTAGCGGTATTGATCCGCATCAAGCCCCTTGGCCATGCGCGGCATAGCCTGAGCGCAGGCATCCACTTCATGGAGGGAGACCATGGCCAAGCGATTTCCCACGAACCCCAGCCATCCCGAACGGATCTGCTGGGGCTGCAACCTGTACTGCCCGGCCAAGGCGCTGGCCTGCGGCAATGGCGCGGACCGGACCATGCACCCGGTGGAGTTGTTCGGCGAGGATTGGGAACAGCTCGACGATCATCTGGATGCGACCATGGCCACTTCGCATGCCGCGCCCGGACTGGAAATGCCGCTCAACCAAAAGTCTGAATGAACGGCGCCGCGCTCGCCTTGATGGCGGTAACCACCTTGGGTGCCTGATCGCAAAGCGCGGACTCCCTGGCCAGTGTTCGCTCCAATGCTTCAAGCTGCTTGCGAATGACTTCAGCCGGGTTGCTCACGTCGCAAAGCGGTGCGAAGTCCAGCAGGCCTTGCCGCGACGCAAACAAGGATTTGTTGCCGGATAGCGAAAGCGCCAGCACGTCTTCCGGTATGTAAGCCGTGGTATTGACGATGTCGTACGCCGGAGCCAGGCGCGCATCGCCTCGAAGAGGATCGGTGTACAACAACCCGAAATTTTTCAGATGGGCGTCACCATTTCCGACGATACAGCTGAGCGCAACCATTTCGAACAGTTGCCGCAGCGATTGCCGAAGATGCTCAGGCGCGCAGAACAGGCGGATCGCCTTGGCAATGGCAGCGTAGCTCTTGCTGTACTTCTGTTCGGCGCCAAGCCCCATCAAGGCAGCCATGTCTTCGAAACCAAGTGGATTGTTCTGCTCGTCACGATCGAAACGGCGCATGACGAACAGTTTGCCGTTGTCGGACAGGAAGAATTGAGGCACTGGCAGACCAGAGGTTTGCGCAACCGACATGCACAGGAATTCGTTGATCGCCAGGCCCGGGAACTCGTCGCGCCCGCTCTTGATGATCAGCTCGGCTGTTTTCGAGGTAAAGCGCTGTGACAACGGGTCCAGTTGCTCCGGAACCAGGACCTTCGGCTGCACACCAGAAATGCCGGCGCGCAGAATGTAGCGATCCACCAGATCGGCGAAAATATCCTCTCCCCCATCCCATGAAAGGATATTCGCCAGCTTCTCTCCCGGAAACGTCTGCCGCCGCAGCAATGTGTCCACTACCTGCGAACTGACATGCACACGCCCGATCGGCGAACTGCTGCCGGACAACGCCAGGAGAAGCATGGGGTCGACCTGAACGATCTTCGCCAGGCGGTTGCGCAATTGCTCGAGCACATACCCTTCGGGCAAGTTCATCTGGAACACCGGATGCAGCTCGCGATGCCTGTATTCCTCGGTTCGGACCGGCATCAACAGGCTGATCGCGGCATCAGCGACGGTATGCGGGCCATAGCGGAAGAGATAGTCGCCTGCACTGCTCAGCAATGCTCCACTGTCACCCTCGGGTGTCGCGACTATCAGCGGCGTCATTCGAACATCCCCTCGATTTCGTCAAGCGTCGGCATCACCGCCGCTATGACCTGCAGTTCGCAGCCGAGCGCCGCCAATGCACGTGCATATGCACCGATGGCCACTGAGAGGCTACCTTTCTCCATGGCAATGATCTTTTGCCGGGTGATACCGGCCAAGGTTGCGAGCGCCTGCTGGGTCAATCCCCGGTTAAGCCTTCGCGTGCGAACCTGCGCGCCCAGGCGCTCAACGATCAATGAGTGATCCATGTTCTTTATACGTGACAAATTTAGATGAATGTAACGTATAAGGAACATGATCAAAAATCAACCAGCATCAGCGGTGCCAAAAGCTGTTCTAGAACGCCGTGCTCACCGTCACCGCCAGGTTGCGCGGGTCGCCATAGATTGCCCCGGCATAGAACCCGTAACGGGTGTAGTAGTGCTTGTCGAACAGGTTGTTGGCGTTGAGGCTGACGCTGGTGTCGTCGGTCAGCTGGTACTTGGCCATAGCGTTCCAGATCGCATAACCCGACCAGTTGACGTCGGTGGCGCTGCGGCTGACGCCGTTGCTCGGCTGCCCGGCAGGGGTGGACACCGCGCGGATGTTGCTTTGCGCACTCACGCCAGCGCCCAGGGTCAGGCGGTCCAGCGGGCCAGACAGGCGATAGGTGGTCGAGGCCTTGAACAGGTGCGAGGGGTCGCTGCGCCCGTCGCTGTCCAGGCGGCGGAAGTGCAGGTAGGTGTAGCCGGCATAGACGTTCCAGTTCGGGGTCAGGGCGCCAGCGACTTCCAGGTCGATACCGTCGGTTTCCTGGCCGGAGCCGGCCTTGTAGGCGGTGGCGCCGGTCGGCGTCAGCAGGTCGCCGTCTATCACCGCCTTGTTCTCCTGCCTGGTGCGGAAGTAGGCCGCGGACGCGTTCAGGCGACCATCGAACCATTCACCCTTGATCCCGGTTTCGTAGCTCTGGCCACGGATCGGCTCGACCTTGGTGCCGCTGGCGCTCTCTTCGGTCTGCGGGTTGAAGATGTCGGTGTAGCTGGCGTACAGCGAGTAGTTGTCGTTCAGGTCGTACACCGCGCCCAGGTAAGGGGTGACGATGCCGTTGTTCTGCTGGTTGCTGCGCGCACCGTTGACGCTGACGGTGGTGGCCGAATAGTCGGTGCTGCGCACACCGAGGATGAGCGACAGGGGGTCGGTGACGCTCAGGCGGGTGGCGGCATAAAAGCCCTGCAAACGGGTGGTGGTCTTGCTGTGCAGGCCGGTTTTCGAGGCCAGCATGGCGTAGTCGTCGTCCACGCCGTCGAGCCAGTTGCCCAGCCCCAGGCCATTGTTCGCCCGGAACTGGCAACCCACGCCGCTGTTCACTGCCTTGCCGCCGCCGACCATGCTGCAGGTGTACTGCGGTGACCAGGCCACGGTGCGGCTGTCGTTGTAGCCGACCATCGCCTGATGGGTGCGCCCGAACAGCTGGAATGGGCCGGACAGGTCGATCTGCGCCGATTGCTGGGTGGTGTCGGTGGAGCTGTGCAGGCCGTTGAGCACCGCGCCGCTGCCGTCCTGGTTCCAGTAGCCGCCGTAGACGCCGCGGCCGGACGAGTTGACCTTGGCCAGGCCACGGTGGTTGAGCGTCTCGCCGCTGCTCTGGGCAACCTTGAGGTCCAGGCTCCAGTCGTTGTCGAAACGGTGCGCCAGCGAGCCGAAGGCGGTGCGGGTGATGTACTCGCCAAAGCTCCAGCTGGGTACCACGTTGGTGCTGCGCGGCAGGTCGGTCTTGCTGCCGTCGCCGTACCAGATCGGGATGTTGGCGCCCCAGCCGCCGCCGACCACTTTGCTGTACTCGTACTGGTAGCCGGCACCCAGGGTGGTGGTATCGTCCAGGTCGAATTCGAAGTTGGCCAGGGCCGCGCGGGAGCGTTCGGACTGGTTGTCGCGGAACGAGCCGGCGTCCTGCTGGGTCATGACCAGACGCGAACGCAGGCGGCCGTCCTCGGACAGCGGCAGGTTCAGATCGGCACCCAGGCGGCGCTTGTCCCAGCTGCCGTAGGTGGCGTAGGCGCTGCCGCCGAAGATCCGGGTCGGCGCCTTGCGGATCAGGTTGACGGTGGCCGAAGGGTCGCCGGTACCACCGAGCAGGCCGTTGGCGCCACGGACAATGTCGATGCGCTCGTACAGGTCCATGTTCAGCGCGTTGCCGCCACCGCTGAAGTCCGAACCGCCGGGGAACTGCAAGCCGTCGATCTTCCAGTTGCTGATCGAGTAGCCGCGGGCGCGGAAGTCGGTGCGCCCGCCCACTTCCATCTTGCTCATGCTCACGCCCGGCGTGGTGTCCAGGGCCTGCTCGAGGGTGTGGATATCACGGTCTTCCATTTGCTGGCGGGTAATGCTGGTGACCGTCTGTGGCGTCTGCCGGGGTGTCAGCTGCAAGCCCGTCGAGCTGCGTGTGTTCTGCACGGTGTAGCCGATCTGGCCGCTATCGTCGGCCAGCGGCAATGTACTGCTGTCGATGTTGGTGGCGCCCAGTTCCAGCACCGGGCCGTCAGCGAAGGCGGTGCCGCTAAGCCCGAGGGCCACGAAGAAGGCAAGCGGGGAGAGGCGACTACCGCCTCGGACCAAGGGGGTTGTGTCAGTCATGATGCTCTTGCATACCATTTGGGAAGGTTTCGTATTCGCAGATGATTTTTTGTTACGATTCTAGGCATCTGCCCCTTCGGCTCCATGGATGGCATGTACGGGGATGTAATCGAACGTAATGAGCCTCACAGTTCCCCTTTGCACAGGTACACCAAGACCATGAGCACGACCTTGCTGGTCGTCGACGATGACGACGAGATCCGCGAACTTCTCTGCGATTACTTGAAAGAAGCCGGCTACGAGGTATGTGCCGCCGCCAACGGCGAGCAGATGCGCGAACAACTGGCCCGGCACAAGGTCGACCTGGTGGTACTCGACCTGATGCTGCCCGGCGAGGACGGCCTGAGCCTGTGCCGGCAGCTGCAGACACAGCCGGGCTTGGCGGTGGTGATGTTGTCGGCCAGGGGCAGCACCCTGGACCGCATCATCGGCCTGGAGGTAGGCGCCGATGATTACCTGGCCAAACCCTTCGAGCCACGCGAGCTGGTCGCCCGGATCAAGGCTGTGCTGCGCCGCCCCCAGCGCCTGGAGACAGAACCCGAAACGTCGGCCAGCGAGGCACAACTGTTTGCAGGCTTGCGTCTCGATCACGTCAAACGGTTGCTCGTTCACCCGGACGGCCAAGCCTTCAACCTGCCACGCTCCGACTACCGTGTGCTGCGTGAACTGCTGGACGCCAACAACCGCGTGGTCTCGAGGGACCACCTGACACGCAGCGCGTTCGGCCGCGACCATCTGCCCGACGATCGCTCGGTGGACATGTGCATCAGCCGCCTGCGCCAGCAACTGCGCCGGGCGCCAGGCCACGGCGCGCAGATTCTCACCATCCGCAACGAAGGCTATCTGCTCAGCCTGGCTCGCGAAGCGTTGGGCGCCTGAGGTGCGGCTGCTTCGCCGGCTGTGGCCGCGCACGCTTTTCGGCCAACTGCTGCTGATCATGATCAGCGGCACCCTGGTGATCCAGTTGATGTCCAGCAGCATCTGGTTCGACGTACGCTTCGCCCAGGTGCTGGAAGCGCCCGTGCGGTTGATCGCAGCGCGCAGCGCGCGCCTGATCGCCCAGGCCGATTGCCAGGGGACTGCACTGGTCGCGAGGCATTACCAGGTACGTTGCACCGAAGCGCCGCCCGAGGGCGCGCACGACCAGCGGCGCGGTTGGCGCAGAATCGAACTGTTGCTGCACCAGGCGCTGACCTATGAGTTGGGTCGTGATCCGCAGGCACGCTTGCTCGAAGCCAGGCTCACCGACGAACTGGGCCAGCCCATCGTCTGGCGTAGCCTGTTCGGCTTGCGCACCGCCCAGGCGCATATCGCGTTCACCGTGCCCCTCGCCGATGGCCACTGGCTGGTCATCGATGGCCAGGAGTTGCAGGGCTGGAGCGGCGAGTCGGCGTGGCTGCTGATCAGCGACTACCTGCTGCGCGTCTATGCCCTGCGCATCGCCGCCGTGTTGGTGGTGTGCCTGGTGGCGGTACGCTTGTGCCTGCGCCCGCTGCGCCGCCTGGCCGATGCCGCCCGTGGCCTGGGTGGCAATCTGGAACAGGCGCCGTTGCCGCTGGACGGCCCCGAGGAAGTACGGCACGCCGCCCAGGCCTTCAATGCCATGCAGCAACGGCTGATCCGCATGGTCAACGACAAGGCCTACTTCCTCGCCGCCGTGTCCCATGACCTGCGTACGCCGCTGACGCGCATGCGCCTGCGCCTGGAACGGCTGGAGGACAGCGAACACAAGGAACGCCTGCGCCAGAACATCGCGCAGATGGACGGCATGATCGGCCAGGTGCTCGACTACCTGCGGGCGGGCGAGCAGCAGAACCTGCAAACGGTCGACCTCGACCGCCTGGTGGCACGCCAATGCGCGGATTTGGCCAGCGCCGAAGAGCCCTTGCCGATCCATGGCCAGGTGGGCCTGGCCCAGGTAGATGCCCTGCTACTGCAACGGTGCCTGCAAAACCTGTTGGTCAATGCCCTGCGCTATGCCAGGGAGGTCGGGGTAGTGCTGGAAAGCACACCATCCGATGCTTACATCCATATCGACGATCGCGGCCCGGGCATCGACCCAGGCTTGCTGGCGACTGTCACCGAGCCTTTCGTGCGCGGCGAGGGCTCACGCAACCAAGCCTCTGGCGGCTATGGGCTGGGGCTGAGCATCGCCCAGCGCATCGTTGCCAGCCATGGCGGTGAACTGCAGCTGATGAACCGCCAAGGGGGCGGGTTGCGGGTCAGCGTGCGATTGCCCAAGGACCCAGAGAAGTGATGCGGACCTAGCAGCAGGGAGAATCGCCAGATTGTTCAGAGTACGGCCAATGCCTTTGCCTTCAACACTTGCAGATCCATCACCGGCACTCCGACCCGCTTGGCCATCTCGTCCCACTCGCGCAGGCGCAGGCTGACCCCGAACAACGGGTCGGCCTCGAACGCATCGGCTTCGGCATCGTTCATCATCCCACCCTGGTACGCCAAGGTGCGTCGGCTGGCTTCACTCAAACGATCGTAGTATCCGGGCTGGCGCAAGGTCAGGTAGCGCTTGGCCTCGACGTGGTATTGCACCAACCTGGCCAGCCGCTCGCTGAAACCACACCGGCGCAAATACTCGGCACCAATGCGCTCATGGCTGACGACGCCATAACCGCCCATGTCCTCGCCCTCGCACAGATGGCCGATGTCATGGAAGAAGGCGGCCAGGATCACTTCGTCGTCGTAGCCTTCGGCCATGGCGAGTTGGGCTGACTGGGACATGTGCTCGAGCTGGGTGATGGCCTCGCCGATGTAGTCGGCGCTGCCATGGCGCTCATATAAGGCGAAGGTGTCGTCGATGATCCGGGAAGAGGTTGGCATGCGTGGGCTCCTGCGTTGCCTGGTCTGACGCCATCGCGTGGCAAGCCGCTCCCTGAGTATAGAAGCCGGCCTGCCCCGCGATGAGGGCCTTACTGCTGGGCGACTTTCTCCGACTTGCCGTCGTAGCGCTTGCGCCACTCAGCGAGAATCTGGTCGCGGTTCTTCGAGGCCCAGGCAAAGTCGTTCTTGATCAGGCGCTGCTCATAGTCGGCCGGCAGTTCGGTCTGCGGCTTGGCGATGCCGGGGGCGGCGAGCACGGCGAAGTTCTCCTTGTACAGCTCCATGGCGGCAGGGCTGGCGGAGAAGTCGGCCAGGCGCTTGGCGGCATCGACTTTCGGCGAGCCCTTGATCACCGCCGTGGCCTCGATCTCCCAGCCCAGGCCCTCCTTGGGCAGGACGATGTCCAGCGGTGCGCCCTGGCGCTTGAGCTGCACGGCCGGGTACTCGAACGAGATGCCGATCGGGAATTCACCTGCCGCCGCCAGTTTGCATGGCTTGGAGCCGGAATGAACGTACTGGCCGATGTTCTGGTGCAACGCATCCATGTAGGCCCAGCCCTGCGGCTCGCCGAAGGTCTGCAGCCAGGCGCTCACATCGAGGAAGCCCGTGCCGGACGAAGCCGGATTGGGCATGACGATCTTGCCCTTGTACTCAGGCTTGGTCAGGTCCTGCCAGCTCACCGGCTTGCTCAGGCCCTGCTTCTCGGCCTCGACGGTGTTGAAGCAGATCGTCGCGGCCCACACGTCCATGCCTACCCAGGCCGGCGGATTGGCGGCGTCGCGGTAGTTGGGCGAGATCTTGCCCAGGTCCTTCGGCGCATAGGCTTCGAGCATGCCGTTCTGGTCGAGGATGGCCAGGCTGGAGGCCGCCAGGCCCCACACGGCGTCAGCCTGCGGGCGCTCTTTTTCGGCCAGCAGCTTGGCGGTGATGATGCCGGTGGAATCGCGCACCCATTTGATCTCGATGTCCGGGTTGGCCTTCTCGAAGGCCTGCTTGTAGCTCTTGAGCTGCTCGGCCTCCAGGGCGGTGTAGACGGTCAGCTGGGTCGCGGCCGAAGCCTGCAGGCTGAACACGGCGGATACGGCAGCGGCAAGTACGAGGGGCTTGAACATGATGCGGTTCCTATTGGTATGGGCAGTCGGTCAATGGCCGGGAGCACGTTGGCGCCAGGCCTGGGAGCGGCGCAGCAGGCCGCGCGAGGCGCCGGCCAACAGTAGGGAGGCAGCGGCGCTGGTCAAAAGGATCAGGGTCGACATGGCAGCGGCGCCGCCAACATTGCCGGCATCGTCCATGTTCAGAACGGCAACGGCGGCGAGGATGGTGTCGGGGCTGTAGAGGAAGATCGCCGCCGACACCGTGGTCATCGCCGAGACGAACAGGTAGCGGATGATGTCCAGCAGCGCGGGCAGGCAGATCGGCACGGTGACCCGCACGAAGTGCTTGTACAGCGGCGCCTTGAGCGACAGCGCGGCGGCTTCGAACTCACCGTCGAGCTGGCGCAGGGCGGTGGTGGCGGTCATCTGCGCGGTGGTCAGGTAGTGGGCGATGGTGCAAACCACCAGCAGCGCCATGCTGCCGTAGAACACGTGCAACGGGTTGCCGTTGAGGTTGAAGAAGAACACGTAGCCCAGGCCCAGCACCAGGCCGGGCACCGCCATGGGGATGAAGCTGAGCAGGCGCAACAGTTGATTGAGCAGGCGCTGGCCTTGGGTCTTCTCCATCAGGTAGGCACCGGTGAAGATCACCACGCTGCCGATCAGCGCGGTGCCGATGGCCATGGTCACGCTGTTGCGATAGGCCAGCCAGCCGCCGCCAGCGGTGTCTTCGAACATGTAGTGCTTGAGCGACAGCGACAGGTTGTACGGCCAGAACTTGACCAGCGACGAGTACACCGCCATGCCGATCACCGCCAGCAGCGCCGCGCACACCAGCAGCACCAGGGCCAGGTAGCAGCCATCACGCAGCTTCGAAGGCTTGGGCTCGAACACCTGGGCGCGGCCGCTCATGGCCTCGCCCTGGCGGCGGCGCAGCCAGGCATCCACGGCAAAACTGAGCAGCGCCGGCACCAGCAGCACCATGCCGATCAGCGCACCACGGCCGAACTGCTGCTGGCCGACCACCGCCTTGTAGGCTTCCAGCGCCAACACCTGGTAATCGCCACCGACCACTACCGGCACGCCGAAGTCGGTGATGGTCAGGGTGAACACCAGGCAGAATGCTGCGAACACCGCCTGGCGCGTAGCCGGCCAGGTGATGCTGAAGAATGCCCGGGCAGGCCCCGCGCCCATGCTCGAAGCGGCATCGAACAACCGTGCGTCGGCCAGTGATAGCGCCGAGAGCAGGATCATCAACGCGTGGGGGAAGGTGTAGATGGCCTCGCCAAGCACGATGCCCCAGAAGCCGTAGATGTTGTCGCTGAGCAGCCCGCGCAGCAGGCCCTGGTTGCCGAACAGATAAACCAGCGCGATCGCCGGCAGCATCGACGGCGCCAGCAACGGCAGCAGCGAAATGCCGCGCCACAAACCCTTGGCCGGGATCAGCGTGCGTTGCAGGGCATAGGCGAACAGGTAGGCCAGCGGCACGACGATGGCAGCAACGGTGAGGGCCACCGACAAGCTGTTGCCAAGCAGCCAGTGGAAGTTCGCGCTGGCAAACAGTTCGCGGGCGGCCAGCAGCCCCCCGCCCTGCCCGGCTTCAGCGCTGAAGCCTCGCCAAAAGATCGCCAGCAACGGCAGCAGCACCGCCAGCACCAGCAGGATCAGCAGCAGGCTCTTGCCACCGACGACGAACAGCCGGTCACCCAGGGCGACGTCGTTGCGTGCCTTGTCGTTGGTGTGAGCGAGCGGCAGGGTCATGGGCGCGGCCATCTCAGGCAAACACCTGCAGGCTCTGCGGTGGCAGGGCCACCCAGATGTCCTGCGAACCCAGGCGCGGCATGGCTTCGGGCGCCAACTCAGCGAGCAGCGCATGGCCCGGCAGGGCCTCGAGCTCGAAGCTCATGCGGCAACGGTTGCCGAGGAAGGTGACTTCCCGGACCTTGGCCGGAAACAGGTTTTCCTCATGCACCACCGGGTTGACGGTGATCGCCTCGGGCCGGCAGAACAGTCGGCCGCTGCTGACCGCGCCGGCGTTGTCGGCCAGGCGCATGTGCATGCCACCGACCTGGGCATGACTGGCACTGCTGCGCTGGAACGGCAGCCAGTTGCCCTGGCCGACGAACTCGGCGACGAACGGCGTGGCCGGCTGATCGTAGATTTCCTGGGGCGTGGCGTACTGCTCGACCTGGCCGTTGTTCATCACGGCGATGCGGTCGGCCATCAGCATGGCTTCGTCCTGGTTGTGGGTGACCATCAGCGTGGTGATGCCCAGCTGGCGTTGCAGTTGGCGCAGCTCGGTACACAGATGCTCGCGAACACGAGCGTCGAGGGCCGACATGGGCTCGTCGAGCAGCAGTAGCGAGGGCGACGGCGCCAAGGCGCGGGCCAGGGCCACGCGCTGCTGCTGGCCACCGGAAAGCTGGCCGGGGTATTTCTTCTCGCTGCCGGCCAGGCCCACCAGCTCGAGCATCTCGCTAACCCGCTGGCGCGATGCCTCGCGGTTGCTGCCGGTCAGGCCATAGGCGATGTTGGCTTCGACGGTGAGGTTGGGAAACAGTGCGTAGGACTGGAACAGGATGCCGTAGTCACGGGCCTGGGGCGGCAGCTCGGAGATATCGCGGTCGCCGATGTACAGCGTGCCGCGGTCCTGGCGCTCGAGGCCGGCGATGCAACGCAGCAGGGTGGTCTTGCCGCAGCCCGAGGGACCGAGCAGACACACCAGCTCGCCGGCGGCGATGTCCAGGGACACGTCGTTGAGCGCGGTGAAGGCACCGAAGCGTTTGTGGATGCCGCGCACTTTCATCTGTGCGCCCGGGGTGACGTGGTTCATGGCAGGTCCTCATCGAAGCGATGGGGGCCATGCTAGGCAGGCTGTGCGAAGGTTCTGTGGCGTTGGGGCAAAAGCCGGTGATAGTGGTATAGGCAGATTTTGTAGTGGCCTTGAGGGCCCTATCGCTGGCAAGCCAGCTCCCACAAAAGCAAGTCGGCGCCAACACTGTGGGAGCCGGCTTGCCGGCGATGAGGCCGGTGCAACCAGTAGAGAACTGTCAGAACTGCGAACCCACCACTTCCTGCGCCACCCCCAGGAACGCCGCCGGCAACCGCGCCTGGCGCCGCTCTTTCAGGCAGTACAGGTACTCGTGCATCACTGGTGCGTCGTCCAGCGCCAGCACCCGCAGCTCGGGGTTATGCGGCACCTCATGGCGGGCAATGATGCTGATGCCGATATTGCGCAGCACCGCCTCGCGGATCGACTCACGGCTGCCGATCTCCAGCAGCGCCCCGGCCTTAACCCCGGCGTCCTGCATCATCTGCTCGGTGAGCTTGCGGGTGGTCGAGCCCTTTTCGCGCATCAGCAGGCAATGCCCGGCCACCACCTCGATCGACACCGCCTGGCGTTGCGCCAAGGGATGATTGCGATGCACCGCCAGTACCAGCGGGTCGGTGCCCAGCACCCGGCGCACCAGGCGTGCGTCTTCGAGCAATTGCGACGAGGCGGCGATGTCCACTCGGTAATCCTCGAGCATCTCCAGCACCTGCTGCGAGTTGCCGATGTCCACCGCCACCTCCACCTGCGGCAAGCGCTCGCGGAAGATCTTCACCAGATCGAGGATGTAGTACGGCGCGGTGGCGGCGATGCGCAGGCTGCCCTGGGCCTGGCCGCTGTTGCGCAGCTCGAACTCGATGTCGGCTTCCTGTTGCAATAGCGCCTTAACCATCGGCAGCAGGCGTACGCCCTCCTCGCTCAGAACCAGGCGCCGGCCACCGCGGTAGAACAGCTCGACGTTGTACTGGCCCTCGAGATTGCGGATGTGCGTGGTTACCGTGGGCTGGCTGAGCCCGAGCTTCTTCGCCGCCAGGGTGATGCTGCCCAGGCGGGCCACCATGTAGAAGGCTTTGAGCTCGGCGCTCAGCATTGTGGATAACCTCTATTCTGCGCTGCGGATGCTTACTTGCGCAGCAGGCGCAAGCCGTTGAACACCACCAGCAAGCTCACGCCCATGTCGGCGAACACCGCCATCCACATCGTCGCCATGCCGGCGAAGGTGATTGCCAGGAAGATGGCCTTGATCCCCAGGGCCAACACGATGTTCTGGGTGAGGATCGCCGCGCTTTGGCGCGACAGCCTGACGAAGGTCGGTATTTTGCGCAAGTCATCGTCCATCAGCGCTACATCGGCGGTCTCGATGGCCGTGTCGGTGCCAGCGGCGGCCATGGCAAAACCGATCTCGGCGCGGGCCAGGGCCGGCGCATCGTTGATGCCGTCGCCGACCATGCCGACGCGATGCCCTTGGGCATACAGGCTCTCGATGCTGGCGAGCTTGTCCGCCGGCAGCAGGTTGCCCTCGGCGCGGTCGATCCCCACCTGGGCCGCAATGGCCTGGGCGGTGTGGGGATTGTCGCCGGTCAACATGACCGTCTTGATACCCAGCTCGTGCAGCTCGGCGATGGCCTGGCGGCTGCTGTCCTTGACCGTGTCGGCCACGGCGAACAGCGCCAGAGGGCCGGAGCGGTCGAGCAGCAGCACCACGGTCTTGCCCTGGCGCTCCAGCACATCCAACTGGGCTTCAAGGGCCGGGGAGCACAGGCCGAGTTCTTCCACCAAGCGATGGTTGCCCAGGTGGTAGGTCTGGCCCTCTATATCACCGCGCACGCCGCGACCGGCCAGGGCGGCGAACTCGGCGACTTCGCTCAGGGGCAGATCCTGGTCCTTGGCGAACAGGGCGATGGCACCGGACACCGGGTGGTCGGAACGTGCAGCCAGGCTCGCGGCCAGGGCCTGGGCGCGGCCTTCGAACAGTGGGTCGAGCACCTTGCTGTCGGTCTGCACTGGCTTGCCGTGGGTGATGGTGCCGGTCTTGTCCAGGGCCAGGAAGTCCAGCTTGCGCCCGCCCTCCAGGTACACACCGCCCTTGATCAGGATGCCTTTGCGCGCCGCCGCGGCCAGGCCGCTGACGATGGTCACCGGGGTGGAGATCACCAGTGCGCACGGGCAGGCCACCACCAGCAACACCAGGGCACGGTAGATCCATTCGAACCAAGCGCCGGCCATGAACAGCGGTGGGATGATCGCGACGGCCAGGGCAACGACGAACACCACCGGGGTATAGATGCGCGAGAACTGGTCGACGAAGCGTTGAGTAGGCGCACGGGCGCCCTGGGCTTCTTCCACGGCCTTGATGATGCGGGCCAGGGTCGACTGACCGGCGGCAGCGGTGACGCGGTATTCCATCGCGCCGGCCTGGTTGATGGTGCCGGCGAACAGCTTGTCGCCGACCGCCTTCTCGACCGGCAGGCTTTCACCGGTGATCGGCGCCTGGTCGACGCTGGACTGGCCACTGACCACCTCACCGTCCAGGCCGATGCGCTCGCCCGGGCGCACCCGCACCCGCGCGCCGATGACCACCTCGCGTACTTCGACTTCACGCCATTGGCCATCGGCCTGTTGCACGGTGGCCATGTCCGGGGCCAGTTGCATCAGCCCTCCGATCGCATTGCGCGCGCGGTCCAGTGAACGGGCTTCGATCAATTCGGCAACGGTGAACAGCACCATCACCATGGCCGCTTCCGGCCACTGGCCGATCAACACGGCGCCGGTCACCGCGATGCTCATCAACGCATTGATGTTGAGGTTGCGGTTCTTCAGGGCGATCCAGCCCTTCTTGTAGGTACCCAGACCGCAACCGAGGATGGCCGCCAGGGCCAGCGCGGCTACCACCCACTCCGGTGCCTTGCCAGAGAAATGCACGATTTCGGCGGCAAGCGCCGCAACACCGGACAATGCCAGCGGCCACCAACGGGTCTTGCTGGCCTGGGGCGCGCTGGCGGCGCCATCATCCTCGGCGGCCAAGGGCTCGGCCTTCATGCCCAGGCTATCGATGGCCCGCTCGATCTCCGTGGTGCCCTCGAGCGTATGGCGCACGCCGAGCACACGGTTGATCAGGTTGAATTCCAGCTGCTCGACACCGGCCAGCTTGCCCAGCTTGTCCTGGATCAGTGTCTGCTCGGTGGGGCAGTCCATGGCCTCGATGCGGAAGCGGCTTAGCTGCGCCTGGGCGCTGGCTTTCTCGGTCAGTTGCACCAAAGCCGGGGCGGCTTTGCTGGCGCAGCAGTCGTGGGCGTGGGGCCCGTGGCCATGATCGTGATCATGTTTGTGGTCGGGGCTGACAGGCTGGTTCATGGAATCATCCTTAACTGAGCACTGGCCTCTGCAGATATCCACAGAGTGGGTTGTTGCCAAGTGAACACCCTGTAGCCACTATAGGGTCAAGCCCCTCGCTGGAGATTAGCCACCATGAAGATCGGAGAACTGGCCAAGGCCACCGACTGTGCCGTCGAAACCATCCGCTACTACGAACGTGAACAGCTGCTGCCGGAACCTGCCCGCAGCGACGGTAACTACCGGCTCTACACCCAGGCCCACGTCGAGCGCCTGACCTTCATCCGCAACTGCCGCACCCTGGACATGACCCTCGACGAAATCCGCAGCCTGTTGAACCTGCGCGACAGCCCCGACGGCTCATGCGGCAGCGTCAACGCGCTGATCGACGAGCATATCGAGCATGTGCAGGCGAGGATCGATGGGCTGGTGGCACTGCAGGCACAGCTGGTGGAACTGCGGCAACAGTGCAATGCGCAGGGGGCGGAGTGCGCGATCTTGCAGCAGTTGGAGACGAATGGGGCGGTGTCGGTACCGGAGACCGAGCATTCGCATGTGGGGCGTAGCCACGGGCATTAGAGACTTGGGGCCGCTTTGCGGCCCATCGCCGGCAAGCCGGCTCCCACAGAGTCACGCGTCCCCCTGTGGGAGCCGGCTTGCCGGCGATGGGCTGCAAAGCAGCCCCCGACTTCCTTGAGTCAGACCGCCATCGGCGCCGTCATCGGCGCATGGTGCTCGTAGCCTTCCAGCCAGAAGTCGCTTGGCTCGATCTTCTCCAGCCACTCCGGCTCGTACTTGCCGGTCTCGGCGAACGCCGGCACGCGGTCGCTGATCACCAGCTTCGGCGCCGCCAGCGGCTCGCGCTTCATCTGCTCGCCCAGCATGTCGAGGTGGTTCTCGTACACATGGGCATCGCCGATGAAGTAGGTGAACCAGCGCGGGGTGTAGCCGGTCAGGCGGCCGAACAGCGACAGCAGCGCCGCGCCCTCGGTGAGGTTGAACGGCGTACCCAGGCCCAGGTCGTTGGAGCGGATGTAGAGGGTCAGGGAGATTTCCCGGGTCTCGACATTCGGGTGGAACTGGTACAGCAGGTGGCACGGCGGCAGGGCCATCTCGTCGAGCTGGGCGCAGTTCCAACCGTGGAACAGGATGCGGCGGCTGCCCGGGTCGTTGGCGATGGTGTCCAGGCACTGGCGCACCTGGTCGATGGCCTTGTAGAGGATGACGAACGCCTGGCCGTCCTCCTCGTCCTGGGCGATACGTCGGAAGCCGGCCTTCTCGGCCATCTCGATGGCGGCCGGGTTGCTCAGCGGGATGCGCTTGTAGCCGGGCCACTGGCGCCATTGCACGCCGTAGATTTCGCCGAGGTCGTCATGCCCCTGGCGGAACGGGTTGGCCAGCCACTGGGCATTTTCGTTGGCGTTCTGGTCCCAGACCTTGCAGCCCAGCTCGCGGAACTCGCCGGCGTTCTTCACGCCGCGCAGGAAGCCGACCATCTCGCCGATCGCCGACTTGAACGCCAGCTTGCGCGTGGTGATGGCCGGAAAGCCCTTCTGCAGGTCGAACTTGAGCATCGCTCCCGGCAGGCTGATGGTGCGGATACCGGTGCGGTTTTCCTGCAGCGTGCCGTTTTCGATGACGTCACGGACCAGATCTAGATACTGTTTCATGGCTTACCTGTAACAAGAACGGCAGGGGGAGCGCCCCTGCCGTGGAAATCAGACGGTGGCCTTGGCCGACGGTTTGCGGTTGTAGGCCCACCAGATCAGGAAGATGCCGCCGAGAATCATCGGCACGCAGAGCAACTGACCCATGGTCAACCAACCGAAGGCGATGTAGCCGAGCTGGGCGTCGGGTACGCGCACGAACTCCACGATGAAGCGGAAGATGCCATAGAACAGCGCGAACATGCCGGAAACCGCCATGGTCGGGCGCGGCTTGCGCGAGTACAGCCAAAGGATGGCGAATAATGCCACACCTTCGAGGGCAAACTGGTACAGCTGCGACGGGTGACGCGGCAACTGAGCCGGGTCGCTGAACGGCGGGAAGACCATGGCCCATGGCACGTCGGTGGCCTTGCCCCACAGTTCGGCGTTGATGAAGTTGCCGATACGCCCGGCGCCAAGGCCGATCGGCACCAGCGGCGCGACGAAGTCCATCAGCTCGAAGAACGACTTGTTGTTGCGCTTGCCGAACCACAGCGCGGCGAGCATCACACCGATGAAACCGCCGTGGAACGACATGCCGCCCTTCCACACCTCGAAGATCAGCGTCGGGTTGGCCAGGTACTGGTGCAGGTCGTAGAACAGCACATAACCCAGGCGCCCGCCGACGATCACGCCCATCGATAGCCAGAACACCAGGTCGGAAAGCTTCTCGCGGCTCCAGGTGGGATCGAAGCGGTTCAACCGGCGCGAAGCCAGCAGCCAGGCGCCGCCGATGCCGATCAGGTACATCAGGCCGTACCAGTGGATTTTCAGTGGACCGAGGGCCACGGCCACCGGGTCGATCTGCGGGTAAGGCAGCATTGTCTTTCCTCTAGGTTCAGATAAGGAAGCTGAGTCCGACGCAGAACAGCAGCGCGGCGAACAGGCGCTTGAGCACGCGCGGCGACAGTTTGTGCGCCAGGCGCGCGCCGTAGCGGGCGAAGAACATGCTGGTGGCGGCGATGCCGACCAGCGCCGGAAGATAGACGTAGCCCAGGCTGTGGGCCGGCAGGTGTTCCTCGTGCCAACCCAGCCACATGAAGCCCAGGGCACTGGCCAGGGCGATCGGCAGGCCGCAGGCCGACGAAGTCGCCACTGCCTGCTGCATGGGCAGGCTGCGCCAGGTGAGGAACGGTACGGTCAGTGATCCGCCGCCGATCCCGAAAATGGCCGAGGCCCAGCCGATCACACCGCCGGCGGCGGTCAATCCGGGCTTGCCGGGAATGCCGCGGCTGGCCTTGGGCTTGAGGTCCAGGGCCATCTGCGCGGCGATCACCAGGGCGAACACGCCGATGATCTTCTGCAGCATCGGGCCCTGTATCAGCGAGGCGGTCTTGGCCCCGACCAGCGCGCCGAGCAGGATGCCCACGGTCATCCAGGCGAAGATCGGCCATTGCACCGCGCCCTTGCGCTGGTGCTCGCGCACGGCATTGATCGAGGTGAAGACGATGGTCGCCAGCGAAGTGCCGACCGCCAGGTGGGTCAGCACCGAAGGATCGAAGCCCTGCAAGGTGAAGCTGAACACCAGCACCGGCACGATGATGATGCCGCCGCCGACGCCGAACAGCCCGGCCAGCACGCCGGCGCAAGCGCCCAACAGCAGATAGAGTACGAATTCCATTCGCCGCCCCTGTGGAAAACAATCCGGCATGGTAACGGAAGCCACGCCCGGCGCTCTAGTGAACTCTGTGTCAGATGATGGATAGCGGCCGGCGGCGCGGGTAGAGTGGCCGAAAACACAGGGGACAACCTATGTGCCTGATCGTATTCGCCTGGCAGCCGGGGACAGCCCGGCCACTGATCGTCGCGGCCAACCGAGACGAGTTCTATGCGCGGCCGACCCAGGCCCTGAGTGCCTGGGAGGACGCGCCTGGCGTATACGCCGGGCGTGACTTGGAAGCCGGCGGCACCTGGCTGGGTCTCGGGCCGAACGGGCGCTTCGCGGCGCTGACCAATATCCGTGACCCACGCCAGCCTTTGGGACCACGTTCACGCGGTGAACTGGTAGCGGCCTATCTACAGGGCGAACTGGGGGTCGAAGCCTATCTGGACCGGGTAGCCAGCCGCAGTGGTCTGTACTCGGGGTTCAACCTGCTGGTCGGTGATGACAAGCGATTGGGCTACCTGCACGCCCGTGAGCCGGCGCCACGCCTGCTTGAGCCTGGGGTATACGGGCTGTCGAATGCCGGCCTGGACACGCCATGGCCGAAGCTGGTCAAAGCGCGCAGCGGGCTCGAGGGATTGCTTGAGAACGCCGACCCACGGCAGCTACTGACACTGCTGGGCGATGCACAGCCCGCGCCGGACGGCGAACTGCCTGAGACTGGCGTGGGGCTGGCCACCGAGCGGCTGCTGTCGAGCGTGTTCATCGCCAGCCAGAACTATGGGACGCGGGCGAGCACGGTGTTGATCGTCGATGACCAAGGCCGACGGCGCATGATCGAGCGCAGTTTCGGGCCGTTTGGTGGGCATCTGGGCGAGGTTAGCCTGAAGGTTTGATTGCAGCCTGTACCGGCCTCATCGCCGGCAAGCCGGCTCCCACAAGGATCACACCAAACCTGTGGGAGCCGGCTTGCCGGCGATGAGGCCGGTACAGGCAACTTCAAATTCAAAGGGTTTTATTGGCCCCAGGCCCGATCATCCGCGCCAGCCCGAGGTTCTTCAGCGCCAGCTGCAACGAGCTGTGGATAACCTGCGGGTTGTCATGGCTCATGGCATCGGCCAGCAGTTCCCTGGCCTTGCTCAGGTTGATCTGGCGCAGCATCCACTTCACCTTCGGCAAGTTGGTGGCGTTCATCGACAGGCTGTCGAAGCCCATGGCCATCAGCAGGATCGCCGCGGCGGGGTCACCGGCCATCTCGCCGCAGATGCTCACCGGCTTGCCTTCTTCGTGGGCCACGCTGACCACGGTCTGCAGGGCCTGCAGCACCGCCGGGTGCAGATAGTCGTACAGATCGGCTACCCGCGGGTTGTTGCGGTCCACGGCCAGCAGGTACTGGGTGAGGTCGTTGGAACCGACCGAAAGGAAATCGACCTGGCGCGCCAGCTCGCGGGTCTGGTACACCGCGGCGGGGATCTCCACCATCACCCCCACTGGCGGCATCGGCACATCGGTGCCTTCGTCACGCACCTCGCCCCAGGCGCGGTGGATCAGGTGCTGGGCTTCTTCGAGCTCATGGATGCCGGAAATCATCGGCAGCAGGATACGCAGGTTGTTCAGGCCCTCGCTGGCCTTGAGCATGGCGCGGGTCTGCACCAGGAAGATTTCCGGGTGGTCGAGGGTGACGCGGATGCCGCGCCAGCCGAGGAACGGGTTCTCTTCCTTGATCGGGAAATACGACAGCGACTTGTCGCCGCCGATGTCGAGGCTGCGCATGGTTACTGGCAGCGGATGGAATGCTTGCAGCTGCTCGCGGTAGATCGCCAGCTGTTCCTTTTCGCTGGGGAAGCGCTGGTTGATCATGAACGGCACTTCGGTGCGGTACAGGCCCACGCCCTCGGCGCCGCGCTGCTGGGCGCGGGCCACATCGGCGAGCAGGCCGGTGTTGACCCACAGCGGCATGCGGTGGCCGTCCGGGGTGATGCACGGCAGCTCGCGCAGGGCATCGAGCCCCTTGGCCAGCTGGCGCTCTTCCTCGACCACGTCGCTGTACTGCTTGCGCAGCACTTCGCCGGGGTTGGTGAAGACTTCGCCCTTGTAGCCGTCGACGATCATCTCGATGCCATCGGCCTTCGAGTACGGCAGGTCGACCACCCCCATGACCGTGGGGATGCCCATGGCCCGGGCGAGGATCGCCACGTGCGAGTTGCCCGAGCCGAGTACCGAAACCAGGCCCACCAGCTTGCCCTCCGGCACCTCGCCGAGCATGGCGGGGGTCAGTTCTTCACTGACCAGAATGGTGTTGTCCTGGTAGACCAGCGACTGCGAACGGGCCTCCTGCAGGTACGCCAGCAGGCGCCGACCCAGGTCCTTGACGTCCGATGCCCGCTCGCGCAGGTAGTCGTCATCCATCAGCTCGAAGCGATTGACGTGTTCGCCGACCACCTGGCGCAAGGCGCCCTGGGCCCATTGGCCAGTCTTGATGACTTCGACCACCTCGCCACCGAGGGCAGCGTCCTCGAGCATCATCAGGTACACGTCGAACAGCGCACGCTCTTCGGGGCGCAGCTGGGTGGCGAGCTTGGCCGACAGCTTGCGCATGTCCTCGCGCACGCCTTCGAGGGCGTTGTTGAACAGCTTGAGTTCGTTGTCGATGTCCTCGACGGTGCGGTCGGGCACAACCTCCAGGTCGGCGGGCGGCAGCATCACCACCGAGCGGCCGACGGCGGCGCCCGGCGAACCCGGCACCCCGACGAAGCGAGCCTCCTGGATACCCTTGCCCTGGCGGCCCAAGCCACGGATCGAACCCGTCGCCTCGGCGTGGGCGATAACCCCGGCGAGCTGCGCGCTCATGGTGACCAGGAAGGCCTCTTCGCCCTCGTCGAACTGGCGGCGCTCCTTCTGCTGGATGACCAACACGCCGACCACGCGGCGGTGGTGGATGATCGGTGCGCCGAGGAAAGAGGCGAATTTCTCTTCGCCGGTTTCGGCGAAGTAGCGGTAGCGGGGGTGGTCGGCGGCGTTCTCGAGGTTCAGCGGCTCCTCGCGGGTGCCGACCAGGCCGACCAAGCCCTCGTTGGGCGCCATGCTGACCTTGCCGATGGAGCGCTTGTTCAGGCCCTCGGTGGCCATCAGCACGAAGCGGTTGGTGTCCGGGTCGAGCAGGTAGACGGAGCAGACCTGGCTGCCCATCGCCTCCTTGACGCGCAAGACAATGATACCCAACGCCGTCTTGAGATCTTTGGCGGAGTTCACTTCCTGGACGATCTTGCGCAGCGTATTGAGCATGGCTCGGGGTCGGACTCCGTCGTCAGTCGCGCGTCAGCAGGCGCGGGGCTAGCTCTTTCAGGGCGCGGCGGTATACCTCGCGCTTGAATGTCACCACCTGGCCCAGCGGATACCAGTAGCTGACCCAGCGCCAGCCATCGAATTCCGGCTTGCCGGTCAGGTCCATGCGCACCCGTTGCTCATTGCTCACCAGGCGCAGCAGGAACCACTTCTGTTTCTGGCCTATGCACAGCGGCTGGCTGTGGGTGCGCACCAGGCGCTGGGGTAAACGATAACGCAACCAGCCACGGGTGCAGGCAAGAATTTCCACATCCTGGCGTTCCAGGCCTACTTCTTCGTTCAGCTCGCGGTACAGGGCATCTTCCGGCGTTTCATCAGGGTTGATGCCACCCTGGGGAAACTGCCAGGCATCCTGGTTGATCCGCCGAGCCCATAGCACCTGTCCGGCATCATTCGTGAGAATGATCCCGACATTGGGGCGAAAACCATCCGGGTCGATCACGGCAGCAACCTCGCAAACGCATGTCGCCGCATTGTTCCACAAAGCCTGAGCGCGCAGCAACGCGCCCGCCAAGCTTATCTACGGCGAGGTGGAAACTGCGTATCGGGCGAACGTCGCCATAGCGGGTATGGCACTGATATACCGGGTTTGCATGAAGGCAAGGTGACGCAATGGGCTATCAGATCGGCTTGGCGCCCATCAGGCCGGCGATCGACAAGAAGCACACGCCACTGAACACCGCCAGCGCCAGGGTGAATTTCAAACCGACGGTTTCGGCCTTGCGCAGCCGGTTCAGGCGTGCCACCAGCCACCACACGGCAAACGCGCCAAGGGTATAGATGACGCTGGAGGCCAGCACCCAGGTCTGCCCCAGCGGCCAGCCCACCAGGTGTACCAGCCACCAGCCGGTGAACGGCATGCTCACCAGGCACAGCCCCATCAACAGCCAGACGAACACCAGCGGCCGGCGCAACAGTTTGCCGTAGGCCTCGGTGTCGCCGTTGCGCCGGGCACGCCAGGTCCACACCGCCAAGCCCAGGGCGCCGAGCAGCAGCAGGGCCGTGGCGAGGATGTGCAGGGTCTTGAGGGTGGTCAGGTGTTCCATATGAAAATCATCCTTCAGCGGGCTTTTTCGCTAATGGCCTCATCGTGGGGAGGCTGGTTCAGCCCAAGAATAGCCGGTAAGCCGGGTTCTCGGTCTCGTCCCAGTATGGATAGCCGATCTTGGCCAGGGCTGCCGGCACCAGGTGACGCTCTTCCTCCGGCACCTGCAGGCCCGCGACCACGCGCCCGTCGGCGGCGCCGTGGTTGCGGTAGTGGAACATCGAGATGTTCCAGCGCCCGCCCAGCTTGTTGAGGAAATTGAACAGGGCACCAGGCCGCTCCGGAAACTCGAAGCGCAGCACCATTTCGTCGCTGGCGCCGGCTGAGTGGCCACCCACCATGTGGCGGATATGCAGCTTGGCCAGTTCGTTGTCGGTCAGATCAGTGACCGGAAAACCTTGTTCCGTCAGATGTTGCACCAAGGCCGCACGCGGATCGGTTTCCGGGTGGGTCTGCACACCGACGAAAATGTGCGCCTCGTCCGAGGTGTGCTTGCGGTAGTTGAATTCGGTGATCTGGCGTTTGCCAATGGCCTCGCAGAAGGCCTTGAAACTGCCAGGGCGCTCGGGGATGGTCACGGCGATGATCGCCTCGCGCTTCTCGCCCAGCTCGGCGCGCTCGGCCACATGCCGCAGGCGGTCGAAGTTGACGTTGGCGCCGGAGTCGATGGCCACCAGGGTCTGCCCGCTCACACCTTTGAGTTCGACATACCGCTTGATGCCCGCCACGCCCAAGGCACCGGCAGGTTCGGTGATCGAACGGGTATCGTCGTAGATGTCCTTGATTGCCGCGCAGATCTCATCGGTACTGACGGTGATCACCTCATCGACATGATGACGGCAGATATCGAAGGTGTGCTGGCCGATCTGCGCCACCGCCACGCCATCGGCGAACAGCCCCACCTGCGGCAGCACCACGCGCTCACCGGCCGCCATGGCAGCTTGCAAGCAGTTGGAATCGTCCGGTTCGACGCCGATCACCTTGATTTCCGGGCGCAGATACTTCACGTAGGCAGCGATGCCGGCGATCAGGCCGCCGCCGCCGACCGGCACGAAGATCGCGTCCAACTGCCCGGGGTGCTGGCGCAGGATTTCCATGGCCACCGTGCCTTGCCCGGCAATGGTGTGCGGATCATCGTAGGGGTGGATGTAGACGAAGCCCTTCTCCTCCACCAGCTTCAGCGAGTAGGCCAGCGCCTCGGGGAAGGAATCGCCGTGCAGCACCACCTTGCCGCCGCGCGAGCGCACACCTTCGATCTTGATCTCCGGCGTGGTCTTGGGCATGACGATGGTCGCCTTGATACCCAGCTCCCGCGCAGCCAGGGCCAGGCCCTGGGCATGGTTGCCAGCCGAGGCGGTGACCACGCCACGGGCCAGCTCCTCGGCGCTCAGTTGCGCCAGCTTGTTGTAGGCCCCGCGGATCTTGAACGAGAACACCGGCTGCAGGTCTTCGCGCTTGAGCAGCACAGTGTTGCCCAGGCGCTTGCTCAGTTGCCCGGCAGTGTGCAGCGGGGTTTCGACAGCAACGTCGTAGACGCGCGAGGTGAGGATCTTCTTGACGTACTGTTCGAGCATCGGAAAGCATCACTGGGCCGCGGGACAAGGGCTGGGAGTCTACCGCAGCGCCACGTCGGACGACCACAGCAACGCCGCGGGAGCCGTTATACTAGGCAACTTTCGATATCCGCCCTGCCCCTCCCGGAGCCCGCATGACCCAGGACCAACTCAAACAGGCCGTCGCCCAGGCCGCCGTCGACCTCATCCTGCCCAAGCTGGATGAAAAAAGCGTCGTCGGCGTCGGCACCGGCTCGACCGCCAACTTCTTCATCGACGCCCTGGCCCAGCACAAGACCGCCTTCGACGGCGCCGTCGCCAGCTCCGAGGCCACCGCCCAGCGCCTGAAGGGCCATGGCATCCCGGTGTACGAGCTGAACAGCGTCAGCGAGCTGGAGTTCTACGTGGACGGCGCCGACGAGAGCGATGCCCACCTCAACCTGATCAAGGGCGGTGGCGCGGCCCTGACCCGCGAGAAGATCGTCGCGGCAGTGGCCAAGACCTTCATCTGCATCGCCGACGCGAGCAAGCTGGTGCCGGTGCTGGGCGCCTTCCCGCTGCCGGTCGAGGTCATCCCGATGGCCCGCAGCCACGTGGCGCGCCAGCTGGTCAAGCTGGGCGGCGACCCGGTCTATCGCGAAGGTGTGGTGACCGACAACGGCAACGTCATCCTCGATGTGCATAACCTGCAGATCACCAACCCGGTGGAACTCGAAGCGCAGATCAACGCCATCGTCGGCGTGGTCACCAATGGCCTGTTCGCGGCGCGGCCGGCGGATGTGCTGCTGCTGGGGACCGCCGAGGGCGTGAAGAGCCTGAAGGCCGAGTAGTCGCCAGCGAGGCTGCGCCCTCGAATCGCTGGCAAGCCAGCTCCCTACCCTGTGGGAGCTGGCTTGCCAGCGAACACCGGCGAAGCCGGTGCCATCCTCATCCCATCAAGGCTGCTTGAACACATAGAACAGGTTCGGCTCGCTGACCAGGTAGATGGTCCCGGCGTCGTCCATCGCGATCCCCTCCGCCTGCGGCACGGTCTGCTTCAACCCCTGGAACCCCTTGCGCAATGACAAGGTACTCAGCGGCCGCCCCTTCACATCGAGCTCCAGCACCAGCCGCGACTCGTCGGACAGCGCCAGCAGGTGCCCACTGCGCTCGTCGAACTGCAGGCTCGACAGATCGCGCACGAACAACCGCCGGTCACGCTTGCGATCCTGCACCACATGCACGGCATAGGGCTTGCCGGGGTTTTCGTGGGGGAAGCCATGCACCTCGTAGATCATCATCGGGTCCCGCTCCTTGGCCACGAACAGGCGCTTGCCCGCCGAGTCGTAGGCCAGACCCTCGAAGCCCTTGTTGCCGTTCAGGCCAATGCCCAGGGACAACTGCTCGGCGTCGGCGGCATCGAGGAACAGGGTGTCATCGTCCAGGCGTACGCGGATCAGCCGCTGCTGGCGCTCATCGGTGATCACGTAGCTGTTGGGCCCGACGTACTCCACCGCCTCGGGGTCGCCGAAGCCGGTCAGCGGGACACGGCGCAGGATACGGCCATCCAGCGACAGCTCGATCAGTTCGGACTTGGCATTGGTAACGGTGAACAGGCTCTTGCGGTCGGGGTCGTAGGTCAGCGCCGAGATGTCGTCGTCCAGCCCCTCGATAGGCCTGGCCTCGAGCACCACCTGATAACGATCCAGGCCGATGCTCTGCTCAGCCGGCTGCCACCAAGTCTTGAGGTTGAACCAGCCCCGTTCGAACAAGCGGAACTCATGCCCGGCAGCCCCCAGTATGAGCAGGCAGACAAACACGAAGAAGACGAAGATCAGGCGAATGTGGCGGCGCATGCGGGCGGACTCGGCAATAGGAGCGCGTAGCTAACCACTATCAACTGAAGCAAAGCTTAATGCCATCATCAGAAATGGCTGATCGGTCAGTTCTTTTTGAAGCGATAGAACAGATTCGGTTCGCTGACCATGTACAGGTTGCCCTGGTCGTCCATTGCCACACCTTCGGCCCGGGGAATGGTGTCAGCCAAACCATTGAAGCCGCCCAGCAGGGTCATGAAGCTGACCTGCTCACCCTTTTCGTCAAGCTCGAGCAGCATGTTGGAGTCTGCCGACAATGCCAGCAGATGCCCGGTGCGCGGGTCGATACCCAGCGCGGACAGGTTGCGCAAATCCAGTTCCTCGCTGGGCAACGGCTGTTTCTCGCCCTTGAGCGGGCTCCGCCCATCGGTGTTCCAGATATACATCTTGGGCGGTCGTTCAGCGCCAATGATCAGGCGCTGGCGCATCAAGTCCCAGGCAACAGCCTCGAAGCCCTTGTTGCCATCCTCCGTTTCACCCAGATCATGGGGCTGGTAGTCGGCACGGTTCAGCGAGGTGGTGGCGGCATCCACCTTGACCAGTGTCAGGTCATGGTTGCGCTCGTCGACGATGGCAATCTGGCCATCCTCGAGCACCGCGACACCTTCCGGATTGGACCAACCCACCAGGGGGATCTTGCGCAACACGTCGCCATCGAGGGTGAGCTCGACCAGAAACGGATGCTTGCCCATGACTGCGAACAACGAGCGGGTGTGCGGGTTGAACGCCAAGTCCGACGCCTCGTCGCGCTCCATCCCGGGCAATGGTTTGGCATCGATGTCGACCACGTAGCTAGGCAGCCAGATGCTTTCCTGACGCTCGGCCTGGCTTTCGAAGCCTTCCTTTATCCACAGCAGGCCACGGTCGTCCCAGTGCATGGCCGATACCACGCCATAGCCGATAACCGCTGCTGCAGCCAGGCCGAAGGACCAGCGCCGGTAGAAAGGGCGCTTGGTGGACACGGAGGCGCTGGAAGGAGAAGGCATGCAAGGGTCCTGGAGGGTGAGCGTAGGTTCGCGCATTATCCGCAAAGGGTGTGAAAAAACGGTAAACGCGGCTGCATTCTTGAGGAAAGGCGCGAACCTTCGGGTCAGAGTACCTGGCTTTCGAACCGGCTGAGGCCTGGCAACTCCAGTACCAACTCGTCGCCGACCGCGAACGGTCCTACACCCGCCGGGGTGCCGGTGAGGATCACATCACCTGCCTGCAACGAGAAGCACGCAGCCATATGCTGGATCATCGGCACGATGGGGTTGAGCATCATGGCGCTGTTGCCGTCCTGGCGCACTTCGCCGTTGATGGTCAGGCGAATACCGATATCTTTCAGATCCTCGACGGCCCCTGCCGAGACGAACGGCGGCAGCACGCAAGCACCGTCGAAGCTTTTGCACAGCTCCCACGGCAGGCCTTTTTCCTTCAGCTTGCTCTGCAGGTCGCGCAGGGTTAGGTCCAAGGCCGGGGCATAGCCGGAAATGGCGTCGAGCACTTCTTCCTCGGTCGGTTTGGTCGACAACGGCTTGCCCAGCAACACCGCGATTTCCGCCTCGTAATGCACCGAGCCACGCTCGGTCGGAATCTTGAAGCCACCTTCCAGGGGCACCACGCAACTGCCGGGCTTGATGAACAGCAGCGGCTCGCTGGGGATGGGGTTGTCCAGTTCCTTGGCATGCTCGGCGTAGTTGCGGCCGATGCACACCACCTTGCCCAGCGGGAAGTGGATGCGCGTGCCGTCTACGTACTGGTGCTGGTAACTCATGGCCGACTCCTGTGAACACTGCTTTTATTCGGGAGCGAAGATCTTACCCGGATTCATGATGCCGTTCGGGTCGAACACCGCCTTGATCGCCTTCATGCAGGCGATTTCTTCCGCTGAGCGGCTGTAGCCCAGGTAATCGCGCTTGGTCATGCCCACGCCGTGCTCGGCGGAGATCGAGCCGTTGTAACGCTCGACGATCTCGAACACCCACTTGTTGACCTTGGCGCAGGAGGCGAAGAAGTCATCCTTGCTCATATGGTCGGGCTTGAGGATGTTCAGGTGCAGGTTGCCGTCGCCGATATGGCCGTACCAGACCACCTCGTAGTCGGGATAATGCTCACCGACGATGGCGTCGATGTCGCGCAGGAACGCCGGCACTTTCGAGACAGTGACAGAGATATCGTTCTTGTACGGCGTCCAGTGGGAGATGGTCTCGGACAGGTACTCGCGCAGCTTCCACAGGTTCTTCAGCTGGGTGTCGCTCTGGCTCATCACTCCGTCCAGCACCCAGCCCTGCTCGACGCAGTGCTCGAAGGTGGCGAGCGCCTCGTTGGCCACCTCGTCGGTGCTGGCTTCGAACTCCAGCAGGGCATAGAACGGGCAGTCGGTTGCGAATGGTGCGGGCACGTCGCCCCGGGCGAGGATCTTGGCCAGGCCCTTGTCGGAAAAGAACTCGAATGCGGTGAGGTCGAGCTTGCCCTGGAAGGCGTGCAGCACTGGCATGATCGCGTCGAAGTCAGGCGTGCCCAGCACCATCGCCGTGAGGTTGCGCGGCGCACGGTCCAGGCGCATGGTCGCCTCCACCACAAACCCCAGGGTACCTTCGGCGCCGATGAACAGTTGGCGCAGGTCGTAGCCGGTGGCGTTCTTGATCAGGTCCTTGTTCAGCTCGAGCAGCTCGCCCTTGCCGGTGACCACCTTCAGCCCGGCCACCCAGTTGCGGGTCATGCCGTAGCGAATCACCTTGATCCCGCCGGCATTGGTGCCGATATTGCCGCCGATCTGGCTGGAGCCTGAAGAGGCGAAGTCCACCGGATAGTACAGCCCCTGATCCTCGGCGAACTGCTGAAGCTGGCGGGTTACCACGCCCGGCTGGCACACGACGGTTCGATCGAACTCATTGAAGGCCAGGATCTGGTTCATGTAGTCGAAGGCGACCACCACCTCGCCATGGGCGGCCACGGCAGCGCCCGACAATCCCGTACGCCCGCCCGATGGCACCAAGGCGACCTTGTGCCGGTTGGCCCAGCGCACGATGGCCTGGACTTGATCGATGGTTTTGGGGAAGACGATCGCGCTGGGCGCAGGCGGGTAGTGCTTGGTCCAGTCCTTGCCGTAGGCGTCGAGCGAGGCTGGGTCGGTGAGGACCTTGCCAGGGTCGACCAGGGTCATCAGTTCATCAATTACCACGGACTGGGTCATCGCTGGAACTCTCGCCTTATTCATAGTCACCCTGAGCACGCTTCACCTGTCGGGATGGGCTCAGATTGTGTCGCGTATGCTAGCATAGCCCTCCCGCTGTTCGTGCTAAGGCCGACGCCGCGCCGCTTCACCCCCCTCGCCATTTTTCTCCGGGATACAGGTTTACGCAGATGAGCAAGACTTCTCTCGACAAGAGCAAGATCAGGTTCCTTCTTCTTGAAGGCGTCCACCAGAATGCGGTGGATATCCTCAAGGCTGCCGGGTACAGCAACATCGAGTACCTCACTGGCTCGCTGCCGGATGCAGAGCTGAAGGAAAAGATCGCCGATGCCCACTTCATCGGCATCCGCTCGCGCACCCAGCTGACCGAAGAGGTCTTCGACTGTGCGAAGAAACTGGTCGCGGTCGGCTGTTTCTGCATCGGCACCAACCAGGTCGACCTGAGCGCAGCGCGCAACCGCGGCATCGCGGTGTTCAACGCACCGTACTCCAACACCCGTTCGGTAGCCGAGCTGGTGCTGGCCGAAGCCATCCTGTTGCTGCGCGGCATCCCCGAGAAGAACGCCTCCTGCCACCGCGGTGGCTGGATCAAGAGCGCGGCCAACTCCTTCGAGATCCGCGGCAAGAAACTGGGCATCGTCGGCTACGGCTCGATCGGCACCCAGCTGTCGGTGCTGGCCGAGGGCCTGGGCATGCAGGTCTACTTCTACGACCCGCTGACCAAGCTGCCGCTGGGCAACGCCACCCAGGTGACCAGCCTGAACGAACTGCTGGGCCTGGCCGACATCGTCTCGCTGCACGTGCCTGAGCTGCCATCCACCCAGTGGATGATCGGCGAGAAGGAAATCCGCGCGATGAAGAAGGGCGCCATCCTGATCAACGCCGCCCGTGGCACCGTGGTCGAGCTGGATCACCTGGCCGCCGCGATCAAGGACAAGCACCTGATCGGCGCCGCCATCGACGTGTTCCCGGTAGAGCCGCGCTCCAACGACGAAGAGTTCGAAAGCCCGCTGCGTGGCCTGGACAACGTGATCCTGACCCCGCACATCGGTGGTTCCACCGCCGAAGCCCAGGCCAACATCGGCCTGGAAGTGGCCGAGAAGCTGGTCAAGTACAGCGACAACGGTACCTCGGTGTCGTCGGTCAACTTCCCGGAAGTCGCCCTGCCGGCGCACCCGGGCAAGCACCGCCTGCTGCACATCCACGAAAACATCCCGGGCGTGCTCAGCGAAATCAACAAAGTGTTCGCCGAGAACGGTATCAACATCTCCGGTCAGTTCCTGCAGACCGATGAGAAAGTGGGTTACGTGGTCATCGACGTCGATGCCGAGTACTCCGATCTGGCCCAGGAGAAACTGCAGCATGTGAAGGGCACTATTCGCTCGCGCGTACTGTTCTAAGTTTGCCGGCTGCATGAAGAAGGGAGGCCCTGGTGGCCTCCCTTTTTCGTTGTTGCGCGTCTCAAAGAGCAAGCGTCATTTGACGTTGACGGTGATCTTCTGCGATTCGACGCTCGGTTTGAACGGCACGTGGTACTTGTCGCCCAGCACCAGCTGCAGGGTGTGCTTGCCCGGCGTCAGGGTGATGGTCGCCTCGGTCTGCGCCTTGCCGAAGTGCAGCACTTGCGGGCCGGCCGGCAGGGGGGCGTTGTTCTCCGGCATCAGGCTGGTCGGCAACGGCATGTCGGCGACCGGCGCCTTGTCCACATCAACCAACAGATGGTGATGCCCGGTGTGCGGGGTCTGGTCACCCGCGGGCTTGAGGCCCATACCCTCGATACCGAACTTGACGGTGAAGGTCTTGTCGACCGTGGCCCCGTCGGCGGGGGAAACGATGAAGACCTTGGCGCCTTCCGGTGGCTGCTGGCTCTTCAGCGCATCCGCGGCACTGGCGAACACCGACGCCCCCATCAGCAGACCGGCGACGGCAGCACGCGAAAATAGGCTTTTCATTCACTTCTCCTGTGATTCACTTCAATTGACCGCTATCACTTAAACGAAGCACAGCGGTACTTCACCATAGTCCAACCAGCCCGGCAGAGGTTCAAAAACAGGGGCAGAAATATTTCAGGCCGGCGTAAACATTAACGCAGCTACACGGTCATAGGCTGCGTTCGACCGCGGCAGAAAAGAAAGCCTCGGCGAATGACATTCACCTGCCGAACAAGAAAGGGGCACTCATGCGTTTGACCATTGGCATTCTGTTGGCGGTATTGTTCAGCCCACTGGCCCAGGCCGAACTGATCGACGAAATCAACGACCGTGGCGAACTGCGTATTGCCGTGCTGGGCGATTCACCACCTTATGCGTTCAAGGAAGACGAACACCTGACCGGTTTCGAAATCGAGTTGGGCCAGGCCCTGGCAAAGGAGCTGGATGTGCGGGCCGAGTTCGTCGAGACCGCAGCCGAAGAGGTGCTGCCTGGGGTGGAGAGCGGCAAGTTCGACATGGCCTTCAACAAGCAATACGTCGAACCGAGCGACCAACTCGACACCATTCGGGCCCTGGCCAGCCAGAAACTGGTGATTCCGTACCTGAAGGACAATCCAGCCTTCGAGACGGCTGTGAACAATGCCCTGCAACGGATCAAGGACGATGGCCGCCTGGCTGACCTGGAAAGCAAATGGCTCAAGGGTACCAAGCAGGCGAGCGCCGGACAGTAACACCGCATCGCGGGGCAAGCCCGCTGCCGTCATGCTCAGCATTGCGTGGCAGCGGGCTTGCCCCGCGATCAGATCTGGCTCAACGCTCGCTGCGCGTCTTCCAGCTCCAGCTCGCTGAACACGAGCAACCCTTCGCGCCGCAACAAGGCCGTGGTCACGCCCTCACCCGCCACCTTCACACCGCTGAAACTGCCGTCATAGGTCTGCAGATTGCCACACGAGGGGCTGCCCGACTTGAGCACCGCCACACGGATGCCATGCCGACGCACCAGTTCCAGCGCCAGGCGGGCCCCGGCGAGAAAGGCGTCGCTGACATCGTCGCCGGTCACCGTCAGCACCTGTGCCTGCCCATCCAGCACCGCCCCACCCTGCCCACCGGGTATCTCCGCAGGCGGTCGTGGTGTCGGCAAGCCACCGGCTACTTCCGGGCACAGTGGCACCACCCTGCCTTCGGCCTGCCAACGCTGCAATACATCGGGATGGCCACTGGCACGTCCGTCGTAGCGCACCGGCTGGCCCAGCAGGCAGGCGCTGACCAGTACCTTCGGCAGCTCAGAACGGCTCATTGCCACGGCGCCGGAACCAACCGGTCAACGACAGGCGTTCACGCCCTGCCGGCAGCACTTCGTGCGGAACTTCGCCCGACAGGAACACCACCAGGCTGCCCGCCAACGGCGCCACGTCGTGTTCGACATCACCCTTCAGGAACATGCGCAATTGGCCACCATCCTGCGGCTGCCAGCCCTCATTGAGGTACAGCACGGCCGACACCATGCGCCGGTCGTCGTCGCGGAAACGGTCAAGATGGCGCTTGTAGAAGGCGCCCGGAGGGTACAGGGCGAAATGGCACTCGAAGTCCTCCAGCCCCATGAACAACCCCTGATTGATGGCCTGGCGCAGATCGTCCATCGCCCCCAGGTAGCGGTCGCAGACCTCCGACTCACCAGGGTCGATCCACTGGATCTGGTCGCCACGGATCGCCTCGCGGATCTCCTGCGCGGCGCCACGACCAATGCCGGCGGGGTTGAGCTCACCCTCGGCGTAACGACGACGGCATTCGGCCGCCAGCGCGCGCGACAGCTCGTCGGGCAGGAAAAGAGATTGCTGCGACCAGCCACGGGTGGCCAGGTCATCGACGATCGTCGACAGCAGCGGATGTTCGGAAGGAATGTGCATGGCGCATCATAGCCATTCGGCCATCGCTCGCACAGCGCCGCTTGGTCAGGAAGCGCCGCTGGCGACTCGACAAAGCCCCGCCACGCCAAGGACAATGGCGGCCTGCCGACAGGAGTCCTGAATGCGCCGTCTGTTTTCCCTGCTTCTGCTGATGATCTGCACCATGCCTGTCTGGGCAGACACCCTCGATCAGCTGTACAAGGTCGCTGGCTGGCCCGACCAGCGCGCCCATTTCAACGATGCCGTGAGCGCCGCCCAACAGCGCTACCGCAACAGCCTGCCGCCTGCGGTTTACCAGGCGCTGGTCAATAACAGCAACCAACGGTTCCAGGCCCAGGCCATGGACCAACGGGCCCAGGCGCAACTGCGCGCCAACCTGCCCAACCCCTCGCCGGCCCTGGCCTTCTTCCAGTCGCCGCTGGGGCGCAAGGTGGTGGCCGCCGAACTGCTCGCCACGCGCAAGGACCAACTGGCCAAGCATGCCAAGGGCCTGCCGAAGATCCAGGCCAGCGACAACCGGGTGCTGATCGTCGGCCACCTGGCCCAGGCCCTGCCCGCTCGCGAAGCTGGCGCCGAGGTCAGCCTGGCGATCGCCGGCGTTGCAGCTGACAGTCTGAGTTCGATGCTGCCCGGCCTGTTCGGCGGCGGCCAGGCCCAGAGCCTGCTCGATGGCCAACGCCAGCGTTTGATGAACCAGGTGGGCGAGGACTTGAACAACACGCTGCTGTACGTATATCGCGACCTGTCGGACGCCGAGCTCGAACAGTTCGCCACCTTCGCCGAATCGACGGACGGCCAGGCCTACTACAAAGCCGCGGTGGCCGCGGTTCGCGCCGCCCTGGCCGTGGGCCAGAACGCCGCCAACCTGAAGTGAGTCAGCCCAGGCGCTGGCCGATGAACTCGAAGTAGCGCTGGCGGATGCCGGGCAGCTCGTTGGCCAGGTGATGCCGCGCCTCGGGCAGCATGAGGATCTGCGGCTCGGCGAACTTGGCCTTGAGCACCTTGAGGTTGTACGGCCAATCCACCGTGCCGTCCGCCTCGCCCTGCACGATCAGCGGCCGCCGCGTGCTCCGGGGCGCGGCTTCGATGCGCCGGACCCACTCCATCAGCGCACCGACCCAGGCGGTCGGCAGGCGCCGTGGCTGCAGCGGGTCGGCTTCGAGAAAAGGCAGGAAAGCCGGGTCGTTGGTGTTCTCGCTGAAGCGCCGCTCGATGCCGTTGACGAAGTGGCGCAGCACCCGGTAACTCAACTTCGACCAGCCCCAGGCCCGCGGGCGCACCAGGGGGGCCAACAGGATTGTCTCTCCGTCAACAGGGCTGCTTTCGCCCTGGTGCAACAGATGGTCGACCACGATAGCCCCACCGGTGCTTTGGCCGCAGAGATGCCAGGGTCTTGGCAGGTCGAGCAGCCGGGCCTGTTCGAACAGCGCCTGAAGCACCTGCTGGTAGATGCCGAAATCATCGATGCTGGCCCGCTCGCCACTGGACAGGCCATGCCCTGGCAGGTCGCAGCCGATCACGGCGTAGCCGCGCCCCAGGGCCCATTCGATCACGTGGCGGTACAAGCCCATGTGATCGTAGTAGCCATGCAGCAGGAACAACGTCGCCTGTGGCCGCTCGGGCAGCCAGACCTGGCCGACCAGGTCGAAACCCGCCACTTGGAAGCCGCCCAGCCAACTGTGCGCGGACAGGCCCAGGCCGTAGAAGCCCTGGTAGGCCTGGCCCTGGGTGGACAGCAGGTGGCGATCGGCAAGGGGCGACAGGCTGGCGCGCAGCAGGTCGGGGTGGAAACTGGCGGGCATCGGTACATCCAGAGTGAAGCAAGTATTGATCTGCGATATTCAGCTCTGGGCCGCGTCATGGCAAGCTTGGCCCTCCTACGACGAACAATGCGAGCCCGCTCCCACGAGCATCGCGCAAGGCCCCCATGGCGAAGCGACTTCTCACACTCCTTGCACTGCTACTCTGCGCCACCGCCCTGTGGTGGGCCTACGACAGCTTCCAATCCCGCTATCTACGCCCGTTCGACAACCAGGCCACCTTTTTCGATGGCAGCCAACTGCGTCTTCCACCCGAACTGGCCGGCCCGGGGCCGATCCGCGTGGTGCATTTCTGGGATCCGGCCTGCCCGTGCAACGTCGGCAACCAGCAGCACCTGGGCGAGCTGGTCGAGCACTTCGCACCGCTCGGGGTCAGCTTCCATGTCGTGCAAAAGCCTGGCAGCCACGGCCAACTGCCGGCCAACCTGGGAACACTGAAGCCCCTGACCAGCCTGCCCGGCAGCGAGCACCTGCCCGCCAGCCCCGCCGTGGCGATCTGGGACCACGACGGCAACCTCGCCTACTTCGGCCCCTACAGCGAAGGCGCGGTATGCAACTCGAGCAACAGTTTCATCGAGCCAATCCTCAAGGCGCTGGCACAAGGGCGTCGGGTGCAGGCCTCGAATACCCTGGCGGTCGGCTGCTATTGCCCCTGGATCGATTGACGCACCCGCGCCGGATTACCCACCACCACCGCTCCCGCCGGCACATCCCGGGTCACCACACTGCCGGCGCCGACCACGGCGTTATCACCGATGGTCACCCCCGGCAGGATGATCGCCCCGCCGCCGATCCAGACGTTGTCGCCAATGATTACCGGGCGCCCGCTTTCCAGGCCGCTGCGGCGCAGCGCCGAGTCCAGCGGGTGGTCGGCGGTGTAGATCTGCACCGCCGGGGCGATCTGGCAGTCGGCGCCGATGCGCACCGGCAGCACGTCGAGGATCACGCAGTTGAAGTTCATGAAGGTGTTGGCGCCCACGCTGATGTTGTAGCCATAGTCGCAGTGGAACGGCGGCCGGATCACCACGCCTTCGCCCACGCTGGCGAAATGCGCCTTCAACAACTCATGGCGCGCCTCGTTGGGTTGCTCGACGCTGCCGTTGTAGCGATGCATCCACTGCCGGTTGGCCGCCTGCTCGGCTTGCAGCTCGGGGCAGCCGGCATGGTAGAGCTGGCCTGCCAGCATTTTCTGTTTTTCGCTGAGGGACATGGAAACTCCTTTCAGGGGGCTATGCTCAGTTCGCGAATCCGCCGATGATCGGACCACATTCTTTCGCTCGAGTGCACAAGGAGTCTCGATGAAGCGCAGCCTGACCTTGCTGGCGGTGGTGATCGCCTTGGCCGCCGCAGGCGGCGGTTACTGGTATGTGCAGGGCAAGCAGCCCCAGCGCGATGGAGAGATGGCCATCAACGGCTTGCAGGCGCCGGTCAGCGTGCGCTTCGATGCCCGTGGCGTGCCGCACCTGCAGGCGCAGAACGAACAGGACCTGTACCGCGCCCTGGGCTATGTGCAAGCACAGGACCGTCTGTTCCAGATGGAGATCATGCGCCGCCTGGCTCGCGGCGAGCTGGCCGAGGTGCTGGGCGAGAAGTTGCTGCCTACCGACACCCTGTTCCGCAGCCTGCGCATTCGCGACCAGGCGGCCTTGATGGTGCAGCGCCAGGACCGCCAGTCACCGGCCTGGCAGGCGCTGCAGGCCTACCTGGACGGCATCAACCAGTGGCAGGCCAGCCACCCCAAGCCGATGGAGTTCGACCTGCTCGGCATCACGCCGCGCCCCTTCACCGCCGAGGACACCCTGAGCATTGCCGGCTACCTCGCCTACAGCTTCGCCGCCGCGTTCCGCACCGACCCGGCGCTGACCTACATTCGCGACCAGCTCGGCCCCGAGTACCTGAAGATCTTCGACCTCGACTGGCAGCCCGACGGCGCCGTGGCCACGCCGCTGGCCGCCGCCGACTGGCGCAGCCTGGAGCAGTTGGCGCGACTCAGCCACGAGGCCCTGGGCGATGCGGGTGTTCCGCAGTTCGAGGGCAGCAACGCCTGGGCCGTGGCCGGCAGCCATACCCGCAGCGGCCGGCCACTGCTGGCGGGTGACCCGCACATCAGCTTCGCGGTGCCGGCGATCTGGTACGAAGCCGAGTTGTCGGCGCCAGGCTTCAACCTGTATGGCTACTTCCAGGCGCTCAACCCGTTCGCCCTGCTCGGCCACAACCGCGACTTCGGTTGGAGCCTGACCATGTTCCAGAACGACGACGTCGACCTGATCGCGGAGCGGACCAATCCGCAGAACCCCGAGCAGGTGATGGTCGATGGCCGCTGGCAGGCGCTGGAAAAGACCGAGCAGCAGATCGCGGTCAAGGACGCCAAACCCGCCAGCATCACCTTGCGCCGCTCACCCCACGGTCCGATCGTCAACAGCGTGCTCGGCGACACCGCCGGCCCGACGCCCATAGCCATGTGGTGGGCCTTCCTGGAAACCGAGAACCCGATACTCGAGGGTTTCTACCAGATCAACCGCGCCGACACCCTGGACAAGATGCGCGAGGCGGCAAGCAAGATCCAGGCGCCAGGGTTGAACCTGGTATGGGCCAATGCCCGTGGCGACATCGGCTGGTGGGCGGCGGCGCGCCTGCCAATTCGCCCGGATGGCGTCAACCCGGCGTTCATCCTCGACGGCGGCAGCGGCCAGGCCGCCAAGCCGGGGTTCTACCCGTTCAGTGTCAATCCACAGCAGGAGAACCCGGCCAGCGGCTACATCGTCTCGGCCAATTACCAGCCACCGGGCGCACTGCCCGTGCCCGGGTACTACAACCTGGCCGACCGAGGGCGCCAGCTCGATCGCCTGTTACGCGACCCGGACATCAAGTGGGACACCCAGAACAGCCAGGCCCTGCAACTGGAAACCAGCACCGACTATGGTCCGCGTACCCTGGCACCGCTGCTCGGCACCTTGCGCAACGTCGCCCAGGGCGACGAAGAAAAGGAACTGGTCGAGCAACTGGCAGCCTGGCGCGGCGACTACCCGCTGGACTCCACCAGCGCCACGCTGTTCAACCAGTTTCTCTACGAGCTGGCGTTCGCCGCCCTGCACGACGAACTGGGCGACACCTGGTTCCCGGTGCTGATCAGTACCCGTGCCATCGACGCCGCGCTGCCTCGCTTGGCTGGCGACCCTCAATCGCCGTGGTGGAATCTGCGCGGTAGCAACGAACACACCGATCGCAACGCCATAGTGCGCCTGGCCTGGCAGCGCAGCCTCAAGCACCTGCGCGAGACCTTCGGCAAGGATCCGGCCAGCTGGCAGTGGGGCAAGGCCCATACCCTCACCCACAACCATCCGCTGGGCGTGAAGAAGCCGCTGAACCTGTTGTTCAATGTCGGGCCCTACGCCGCGCCCGGGACCCATGAGGTGCCGAACAACCTGTCGGCGAAGATCGGCCCGGCGCCCTGGCCGGTCACCTACGGGCCCTCCACCCGCCGCCTGATCGACTTCGCCGACGCCGGCGCCGCGCTGACCATCAACCCGGTCGGGCAGAGTGGCGTGCCGTTCGACCGGCACTATGGCGACCAGGCCGAGGACTACATCGAGGGGCGCTATCACAAGGCGCGGATGGGGGTGATTCCGGCGCAAAGCACGCTGCGGCTGGTGCCCAGATAGAAACCGGGGCCGCACAGCGGCCCTCTCGCAATCCATGAGGTCACGCAATGCAGAAACACTTCATCGAGATCGACGGAGCACGCATGAGCTATGTCGACCAGGGCCAGGGCTTCCCAGTGCTGCTGGGCCACAGCTACCTGTGGTCGTCCGCCATGTGGCAACCGCAGATCGACGCCCTGTCACGGCACTTCCGGGTCATCGTGCCTGAGCTGTGGGGCCACGGCGATTCCGCCGCCCCGCCCGCCAGTACCGTCGACATGGCCGCCCTGGCTCGCCAGCATCTGGCGTTGCTCGATGCCCTGGATATCCAGAAGTGCCACCTGGTCGGGCTGTCGGTGGGCGGCATGTGGGGCGCGCAGTTGGCCATCGACCACCCTGAACGCGTCGACCGCCTGGTGCTGATGGACACCTACCTGGGCGCCGAGCCCGAGGCGACGCGGCTGAAGTATTTCGGTTTGCTGGATGCGGCAAGCAAAGCGGGAGCCTTCATCGACCCGTTGCTGGACGTCGTGGTGCCGATCTTCTTCCATGCCGGTGGGGAAACCGTGCCTGACGTGCGCGAGCAGTTCCGCGCCGGGCTGAAGGCGAGCACTGCCAAGACCATCCGCGAAAGCCTCGACCCCATGGGCCGGGTGATCTTCGGCCGGCCAGACCTGCTGGCGCGACTCGGTGAGCTGCCGGGAGAGCGGACCATCGTGCTCTGTGGCGACCAGGACATCCCAAGGCCACCGGCGGAGTCAGCCGAGATGGCGCAGCTGATTGGATGCCTGGCGGCACAGATTCCATTCGCCGGGCATATCTCCAGCCTGGAGAATCCGCAGGTGGTGAATGATTTCCTGCTGAACTGGTTACCGCGTAATTGCTGAGACCGAAAGGGGCTGCCTTGCAGCCCATCGCCGGCAAGCCGGCTCCCACATGGGCTATGAAGATTCCTGTGGGAGCCGGCTTGCCGGCGATGGGCCGCACAGCGGCCCCGTTCAGGCGATCAGCCCTGCCAGTTGCCGCCCTCGACGATCACGCTCTCAGGCTTGGTGTCATCGCTCAGTTCCTTGCGCACGTACTGGTCGTACAGCTTGAGCAGGAACTTCTCCTCGCCGAGCTTGGCCAGTTCGGCGTTCACCCAATCGCGCAACTCGGTATTGCCCTTCTTCACCGCCGGGGCGATCGGTGCTTCGTCACCCAACAGCTGTGGCAGCACGCGGTAGCCCGGGTTCTGCTTGGCCCAGCTGAACAGGATGAGGTTGTCCTGGGCATAGGCATCACCCCGACCGTTGGCCAACGCGGCCAGCGACTCGGTGTTCTTCTCGAACTTGAGCAGTTTCCAGTCCGGGTGGGTCTTGGTCAGCCAGATGTCGGCGGTAGTGCCGGTCGTGACGATGATGGTCTTGTCGGCCAGGTCGTCTAGTTTCTGCACCGGGCTACCGTCGGCGACGATGGCCTGCACCGCCACGCGCAGGTTGGGGTTGGTGAAATCCACCGCCTCTTTGCGCTCGGGGGTGACGGTCATGTTGGCCAGGATCAGGTCAACCTTGTCGCTCTGCAGGAACGGGATGCGGCTGGCAGGCTCGACGGCGACGAACTCGACCTTGTTCTCGTCGCCCAGCAGGTCCTTGGCGAAGCGCCGGCCGATGTCGGTGTCGAAGCCCACGTAGCGACCGCTTTCATCGACGAAGCCGAACGGTGGCTTGTCGGTGAACACGCCGACGATCAGCTTGTCGCGGGCCTTGATGGTTTCCAGGTAGCTGCTGGCCGGCGAGGCGGCGGCGGGCTTGGCCGGGTCTTCGGATTTGTTGCAGCCGGCCAGCAGGGCCAGGCCCAGCAATGGCGCGAGCAGTTTGGCGAACGGGGCAGTCTTCATGACAGTTCCTTGTGCAGTGGCTTAGACAGTGTCTTGGGCAGGCTTTCGACGAACGAGAATTTCTCCAGGAACTGCTGCGCGCGTGCGGTCTGCGGTTGAGTGAAGAAGCGCTCAGGGTGGTTCTGTTCAAGGATCCTGCCGGCCTCCATGAACACGATGCGGTCGGCCACCGCGCGAGCGAAGGCCATTTCGTGGGTGACGATGAGCAGGGTCATGCCTTCGCGGGCCAGGCCCTGGATCACCTGCAGCACTTCCTTGACCATCTCAGGGTCGAGGGCGGCGGTGACTTCATCGAAGAGCATCACCTGTGGGTTCATGCATAACGACCGGACAATGGCGATGCGTTGCTGCTGGCCACCGGAGAGCTGGCGCGGGAACGCGTCACGCTTGTCCAGCAGCCCTACCCGGGCCAGCAGAGCCTCGGCCTGGGCCTGGGCCTCGTGGCGTTCGCGCTTCTGCACCTTCAGCGGCCCCAGCAGCAGGTTGTCGATCACGCTCATGTGGCCGAACAGGTGGTAGCTCTGGAACACCATGCCGACCCGCTGGCGCACCTGGCGCCAGTCGGTGTCGGGACCGAGCAGCTCCTGGCCGTCGAGGCGCAAGCTGCCGCCCTGGGCATCCTCCAGGCCATTGAGGCAACGCAGCAAGGTACTCTTGCCGCAGCCGCTGGGGCCGAGGATCACCACCACTTCGCCGGCCTGCACCGCGAGGTCGACATCCTTGAGCACCTGATGCTCGCCGAAAAACTTGTTGAAGCCTTGGAATTCGATCAATGGGTTCATGCGTGGGCCCAACGCCGCTCCAGCACGTCGGATGCAACCGACAGTGGGTAGCAGACAAGAAAGAAGAACAGGAACAGCGCGCCGTAGATCAGCACCGACTCGTAAGTGCGCTCGATGATCTGCTGGCCTGCCTTGATCACTTCGACCACGCCGATCAGTACCGCCAGCGAGCTGGTCTTGATGATCCGCGTGTAGATATTGATGGTCGGCGGCGTCATGCGCTTGAGTGCCTGGGGCATCAGCACATAGCCGTACAGCTGCCAGCCACTCAGGCCGATCGACAGCCCCGCCTCGCGCTGGCCACGCGGCAACGACTGCAAGGCACCACGCACCACCTCGCCCACTTCGCTGGCGCCCCACAAGCCCAGCACCAGCACTGCGCACCAGAAGCTGGGGATGCTCAGGCCGAAGAAGATCGGCAGCCCGAAGAACACCAGGTACAGCCAGACCAGCACCGGAATCGCCCGGAACAGCTCCAGGTACACCTGCAGCAAAAGGTTCAGCCAGCGTTTGCCGAGGGTCGCCAGCACGCCATAGAGCACGCCGCCCAAGGTGGCGAACAGGATGCCCAGAGCCGAGATGGCCAGGGTCTGCCCAGCGCCGGCAGCCAGTTGCGGCAACGACACCTGTAACAACTCAATGCCCGAACTGGCCATGTTGCAGCCTCCGTTCCAGGTAGCGCAGCAGCAGCGACAGCGGCAGGAAGATCAGCACGCAGAGCAGGGTCAGCACGGCGAGCATTTCGTAGGTCTTGTAGTACAGGGCGATGTAGTTCTTGGTGGTGTAGAGGATCTCCGGCACCGCCACCGCCGACACCACTGTGGTTTCCTTGAGCAGGAAGACGAAATTGGCGAACAACGCCGGCAGGCTGAGGATGCCGGCCTGGGGCAGGATCACATGGCGTAGCAACTGCCCCTCGGAAAGACCGATGGAGCGCCCGGACTCAAGCTGCGCGCGTGGCACGGCCTCGACACCGGCGCGCAGTACCTCGGTGAGATAGGCCCCGCCCATGAACGTCATGGTGATGATGGCGGCGCTGAAACCGGACACCTTCACACCCAGGCTCGGCAAAGCGAAGTAGACGAAGAACAGCTGGATCAGCAACGGCGTGTTACGCGCCAGCTCCACATAGCCCCTGACCAGGCGCCACACGAAGGGCGTGCGAAACACCAGGATCGTCGCGTTGAGCAATGCCACCAGCAGCGAGGTGACGATGGCGATCAACCCGACTTGCAGGGTCACACCCACGGCCTTGAAGAAGGCCGGCAGTGTGCTAAGCATGAAGGCAGTGTCGAAGCTCATGGAAGTGGCCTCGACGCGGGGTCACGAAGGTACGGCATAGGAAGAGTCCAGGGTCGGCACGAGGGTCGCTCGGCGTCGTTTAACCGGTGGTGGCGCTGTGCCGGTAGGCACGATTTATAGACTCTAAATGCATAAAAATATTTTTATAAATACCTTTATCGCATATCTATATCACCGCCCTGAATTCCTCTGAAAATTCCTTCATTCACTCACGGATCTTTCCGGGTAAATCCCCCTCAAAGGGTTTCAAACTGTGACTTGCACGGCCCATCACATTTAACAAGGACGACAACGATGAACAGCCCCTGCTTGCCTGCTTCGAACGAACAACTGCTGTGGCTCCTGGCGCTACGCCGGGCATTGGCCAATCAGCGCTGAGGCTTGCCCGCGATAGGCAATACAGACCTACCCTTCTTCAAGCCAGCGCAAACAAAAACGCCGACGCAAAATGCGTCGGCGTTTTTCGTAGCGTTTCGCGTATCAGAACGCCGGCAATACCGCGCCGCTGTACTTCTTCTCGATGAACGCCTTCACTTCCGGGCTGGTCAGCGCCTTGGCCAGCTTCTGGATGGCCACGCTGTCCTTGTTGTCCGGGCGGGCGACCAGGAAGTTCACGTAAGGCGAATCGCTGCCTTCGATCACCAGGGCATCCTTGGCCGGGTTCAGGCCGGCTTCAAGGGCGTAGTTGGTGTTGATCATGTCCAGGTCGACCTGATCCAGCACGCGCGGCAGCATGGCCGACTCAAGCTCCTTGAACTTGAGCTTCTTCGGGTTCTCGGCGATGTCTTTCGGCGTGGCCAGGGCGTTCTTCGGATCCTTCAGGGTGATCAGGCCAGCCTTCTGCAGCAGCAGCAAGGCGCGACCGCTGTTGCTGCCCTCGTTGGGGATCGCCACGGTGGCGCCGTCCTTCAGCTCGGCCAGGCTCTTGACCTTCTTCGAGTAGCCACCGAACGGCTCGACATGCACACCGATCACGGTTTCCAGGTGAGTACCCTTGCCTTCGTTGAAGCTCTTCAGGTACGGCAGGGTCTGGAAGTAGTTGGCGTCCAGGCGCTTCTGGTCGACTTGCACGTTGGGCTGCACGTAGTCGGTGAAGACCTTGATCTGCAGGTCTACGCCTTCCTTGGCCAGGGTCGGCTTGATCAGTTCGAGGATTTCGGCATGCGGCACGGGCGTGGCGGCGACCACCAGTTTCTCGGCGGCATTGGCCAGGCCAGCAAACGACAGGGCGGCGGCCAGGGCGGTGGTCAGCAGGGTCTTTTTCATGGTGATCCTTGTTCTGAAGCTGGGCCATCGCAGATGGCGAGTCGGGTGCCCATCCGTTCGGGTGGGCGTGAGTGGACAATACCGAGATTTTTTATTCCGTAACAATATCTTTTGATTAGCTTCTTATTCCAAAAACAAATCGCCATCATGGCCTTTGCTTATGAAAGGCTACGCGCTGCTCTACGGCGCGGATTCGCCCAATTGCGCCAGGGCTGCGCCCAGCAGCCCGCGCAGATCGGCCAGGGTTTCCGGCTCTCGGCTGGCGCCCAGTTGCGCTAGCTGGCGAGCCAGGCTAGCCAACGGTGCGGTATCCGGCAGATCGAGATGCGCGGGAAGGATCTCCTCACCGTCGCTGACCAGCAGAGCGAAGTGGATGACGTTCTCCAGCTCACGGGTATTGCCCGGCCAGGCATGGGCCTCCAGCGCCTGCTGGGCCGCCTCACTGATCAGGGGCAGTGGCCGATCCAAGCGTACGCTGTAGATGCCGACGAAGTATTCGGCAAGTGGCAGGATATCGCCGACCCGATCACGCAATGCCGGCAGCTCGAGTTCACCCTCGTGCAGGTAATGGTAAAGCCGTTCGTTGAAGCGCCCGGCGCGCACGGCCTGGGCCAGGTCGATGCTGGAAGCGGCCACCAGCCGCACATCGACGGCCTGCGGCTGAGTGGCACCGACCCGGGTTACCTCGCGGTTCTCCAAGGCCGTCAGCAGCTTGCCCTGGATTGCCAGGGGCAGGTCGGCAATCTCGTCCAGATAAAGCGTGCCGCCGTTGGCCGAACCGAACCAGCCGGCACGGCTGCTGGCGGTACCGCCCTGGCTGCCGGCGCTGTAGCCGAACAGCTCGGCATCGGCATAGGTCGGGCTGATGGCCGCGCAGTTGACCGAGACGAACAGCCCGCCCCGGTCGCTGGCGCGATGAATCTGCCGGGCCAGCAGCTCCTTGCCGGTGCCGGTCTCGCCACGGATCAGCACCGGCAACGGTTGTGGTGCCAGCCGCTCTAGCGCCTGACGCAACGCCTGGGAACGCGGATCGACGAATACCAGCGCCTTGGCACGGATGCTCAGTGGGCTCTTGTCCAGTTCGGGGAAGGTCAGCAGTGGCTGACCGAAAGGGGTGTGAAATGTCATGGAATACTCCCGCCCCGGCCGCACGCGGTCGAGGGATTCAGCTCGCTCGATGAAAACCTGTGGATCAGGCGCGACGCAGGGCGCGCTGGTCGACACGGGCCTGCAGCCGGTAGAGATAGGCGAAGCCCTGCTCCCAACGCTCATGCCCGGACTTGACGTTGATATGCCCGGCGTCGGCCAGCAGCCCGGCTTCGGCCCCCCAGGCCTGCGCCAGGTACAACGCACGCGGTACGCTCACCGCCGGATCGTTGTCGGAGCTGACCACCTGGCTGGGGAATGGCAGGGCCTGCAGGGGAATCGGCGCAAAGTTGCGCAGCGCCGGCGCGCAGGTTGGCCGCTCGACATCCGCCGGCGCCACCAGCAACGCACCGCGCACTCTTTGCAGCAGCTCCGGGCTGGCCTGGGCGGCCCAATGGGCGACCGTGATGCAGCCCAGGCTGTGGGCGATGAGAATCACCGGCGAACGCTCGGCGGCAATCGCCTGCTCCAGCGCCTGGACCCAGTCGCGCCTCTGCGGGGTCAGCCAGTCATGCTGCTCGACCCGGGCGCTGTTGGGCAGGCTGCGCTGCCAGTGACTTTGCCAATGGTTGTCTGGCGATCCTTGCCAGCCCGGCACAATCAGGTAACGAATCGACTCATTGCGCATGGGGACGCCTCCGGAAGTTTGCGTGCTTGGGTGCAAGTATAGGGAGGGAGTTATATTCGTAAAGGAATAAGAAGCTATTTATTAATAACCAAAATCTCATATGAAAGAAGCTTGGCTGCGCATAAAAAAAGGGCCATCCCCTGCCAAGGAAAATGGCCCCTAAGCACTTGCCTGAAGAAGGTATCGCCGGTCAGCGCGCGGTGATCACCGCCAGCTTGCTGATCCCGGCACGCTCGATCGCCGCCATTGCCCGGGCGACCTCGCCGTAGTTCACACCATCGTCGGCCTGCAGCTGCACACGCAGCTCGGCGTCCTTGTCCTTGGCAGCCTTGAGATTGGTCTCCAGCAGGTCGGGCTGGATCTCGTCCTTGTTGATGAACAGCTTGCCACTGCCATCGATGCTCACCACCAGCGGATCCTTCTGCTCCACCGGGGCCACGGCCTCGGTCTTGGGCAGGTTGATCGGGATGGCGTTGGTCAACAACGGCGCGGTGACGATGAACACCACCAACAGCACCAGCATGACGTCCACCAACGGCGTGACGTTGATTTCACTCAACACTTCATCGCTGTCCTGGGTCGAGAAGGCCATGTCAGGACGCCTCCTTCACCGGTTGGGTGAAGCCGGCGTGCTGGCGCTGCACCGCCGGATGCACCAGCACGCGGAAGGCACTCTTCTGCGCCAGGCTGTAGAAGTCGTGGGCGAAGTCGTCGAGGTCTGCCGCAGTCAGCTTCAGGCGACGGAGGAAGTAGTTGTAGACCAGCACCGCCGGCACCGCGACAGCGATGCCCACGCCGGTGGCGACCAGCGCCGCGCCGATCGGCCCGGCCACGGTCTCCAGGCTCGCCGAGCCCGCCGCGCTGATGCCCTTGAGCGCCTCCATGATGCCCCACACCGTGCCGAACAGGCCGATGAAGGGCGAGGTGCTGCCGATGCTGGCCACCACCGCCAGGCCGGTTTCCAGCGACCGACGCTCGCGGACGATCTGCTGGCGCAAGGCGCGCTCCAGGCGGTCCTGGTGGTTGATGGCCTGGCTGAGGTCACTGGCCTGGCCAGGCTCGCCGACCGCAATCGCCGCAAATCCCGCCTGAGCAACACGGGCAGCCGGGCCTGGCAGATCGTGGGCCGGCTCGGCGGCGGAGTCGAGGCTGGACGCGGCCCAGAACTGTTGATGGAAGCGTTTGTCCTGCTGCTTCAGGCGTACGAACTGCACGACCTTGACCAGGGCCAGCGCCCAGGTGGCGACGGAGAAGCCGACCAGCAGCCAGATGACCGCGCCTTCAACGGATTCGAGGGGAGATGCCAACAAGCTCATGATGAAGTCCTTCCTGTGTGCGCTCGCAAGTTAACGAAGCTTGAAATCGATCGGTACGCTGACCCAACCCACCTGGGCCACCTCGCCCTGCTTGGCCGGGACGAAGCTCCAGCGTTTCACCGCGGCTAGCGCGGCAGCGTCCAGGGCGTCACGACCACTGCTTTTCTGGATCTGGATCTGCCCTGGCTTGCCACTGGGCAGCACCTCGACGCGCAGCAGCACGGTGCCCTCCCAGCCACGGCGCTGGGCCATCTGCGGATATTCCGGCGCCGGGTTCTTGAGGTACGCCGCGTTGGCCGAGGCTGGCGTCACCGGGGCCGGGGCGGGTGGCGCAGGCGCAGGCGGAGCCGGCGCGGCCACGGGCGTAGGCGTGGGTGGCGGCGCTTCGACCGGTTTCGGCTGCGGTTTTGGCTGTGGCTTGGCCACAGGTTTGGGCACGACTTTCGGCTTGGGCTTTGGCTTGGCAGCCAACTCGTCGAGCACCGGCGGTGGCGGTTCGAGCACAGGCGCTGCCGGGGCTGGCGGCGGCGGCTCGACGACTGGCGGCGCGGGCGCGGCGAACTCGATGGTCATGGGCGGAATCTGTGGCGGCACGTTGGGCAACGCCGGGGTCGGTGCCTGGTTGATCCAGTAGGCGACGGCACCGTGCAGGGCCAGCACCAGCAGCACCAACGCCAGCTTGTCGCGTCGTTTGAGGCCGCTCAGCGGCGTGCGTTGCAGGCGTAACTGGCCAAGCGGCAGGCGCAGCGTGCGTCCGAGCTCGACCAGGTCGCCCGCTGCCGGGTGCCATGGCTGCTCAAAGGCCCTGACGGCCGTCTGGACATTACCCATTGCTAGAAACTCCTGGGGTGTTGATTCAGGTGTGTGGCTGAATCATCGGGCTCAGGGGCTTAGCTCAGAAAGAAATGTTTAAACGTAAAATTAGACCAGAATGGAATAATTATTTCGATGGTCTGTCCACAGCCCGCGTCGTTTGCGGGCTACCGCAGAACAGCTTGCGAACGATGCCTTATCAGCATTCAAAATATTCGTTCAAGGCATCAATCCGCTGCGAGGGCTTTGCCCTCGATCGCTGGCAAGCCAGCTCCCACAAGTCATTGCAGCAGACCTTGTACTGTGGGGCCGGCTTGCCGGCGATGGGCTGCAGCGCAGCCCCGACTATCCGCCAGCACATAAAAAACCCGGGACCAAGCCCGGGTTCTTCATGCAACTGGCGAATCAGATATCCGCCACCTTCTGCCACACCTTCGGCCGGAAGAACAACGTCTCCCCCCGCGCCAACCCGGTCAGGCTGTCGTGATCCTTGACCACCTCGGCCTCGATCAGCTCGCTCTGCCCTTCCACCTTCAGCGTCACCCGGGTAGTCGCGCCCAACGGACGGATATCGCGGACCTCGGCGGCATGGTGGCCTTCGGTCTCATGGCGCGACAGCGACACCTCGTGCGGGCGGAACAGCACATGGTGGCCTTCGCTCAGCGCCAGGCGGTTGGAGTCACCCAGGAAGTGGTAGACAAAGTCGTTGGCCGGTTTCTCGTACACCTCACCCGGCGAACCGATCTGCTCGATCACACCCTTGTTCATCACCACGATACGGTCGGCGACCTCCATGGCCTCTTCCTGGTCGTGGGTAACGAACACCGAGGTCAGGTTGATGTCTTCGTGCAGCCGCGCCAACCAGCGGCGCAGCTCCTTGCGCACCTTGGCATCCAGCGCCCCGAACGGCTCGTCGAGCAGCAAAACCTTGGGCTCCACCGCCAGGGCACGAGCCAGGGCGATACGCTGGCGCTGGCCGCCGGACAGCTGCTCGGGGTAGCGGTCCGAGAGCCAGTCGAGCTGGACCATGTTCAGCAGCTCATGGACCTTCTCGGCGATCTTGCTCTCGCTCGGGCGCTCGCCCTTGGGTTTCATGCGCAAGCCGAAGGCGACGTTGTCGAATACGCTCATATGGCGGAACAGCGCGTAGTGCTGGAACACGAAGCCGACGTTGCGATCACGCACGTCGTGCCCGGACACGTCCTCACCATGGAACACGATGCTGCCGTCATCCGGCGTTTCCAGGCCGGCGATGATGCGCAGCAGGGTGGTCTTGCCGCAGCCGGACGGGCCAAGCAAAGCCACCAGCTCACCGCTGTGGATATCCAGGTTGATGTTGTCCAGGGCCTGGAAGCTGTTGAAGCGCTTGCTGACGTTACGAACTTCGATCGACATGAATCATTCCTCCGCGGCGCTGTGGCGCAGGCGGTTAATACGGTTCTCGCTCCACTGCTTGAGCAGCAGGATGAAGAGCGCCAGGATCAGCAGCAGGCTGGCCACGCTGAAGGCCGCGACATGGTTGTACTCGTTGTAGAGGATCTCAACGTGCAGCGGCAAGGTGTTGGTGACGCCACGGATATGCCCGGACACCACCGACACCGCGCCGAACTCGCCCATGGCCCGCGCGGTACACAGCACCACGCCGTAGATCAGGCCCCATTTGATGTTCGGCAGGGTGACGTGCCAGAACATCTGCCAGCCGTTGGCGCCGAGCAGGCGCGCGGCCTCCTCTTCCTGGGTGCCCTGCTCCTGCATCAGCGGGATCAGTTCACGGGCGACGAACGGCACGGTGACGAAGATGGTCGCCAGGACGATGCCCGGCAGGGCGAACACGATCTGGATGTCGTGGTCCTGCAGCCAAGGGCCGAACAGGCCCTGGGCGCCGAACATCAGCACGTAGACCAGGCCGGCGATCACCGGTGACACCGAGAACGGCAGGTCGATCAGGGTCACCAGGATACTTTTGCCACGGAAGCTGTACTTGCTCACGCACCAGGCGGCGCTGACCCCGAACAGCAGGTTCAGCGGCACCGAGATGGCCACCGCCAGCAGGGTCAGCTTGAGCGCAGACAAGGCATCGGCCTCGAAGATCGCCTCGAAGAAGGTGCCGAAGCCGTTTTTCAGGGCCTGAGACACAACGATCACCAGCGGCAGGGCCAGGAACAGCGCAAAGACGATCCAGGCCAGGGTGATCAGCACGCGGCGCGAAGTGGCACTGCCACGCCGGGCGGCGTTGGCGGCGGCGGTCGCGCCAAGGGTTGATGAAGACATTAGCGGGCCTCCTTCAAGGGGTTTCGATGCGCCGCTGCAGCAGGTTGATCAGCAGCAGCAGGATGAAGGAAACCACCAGCATCAACACGCCGATGGCGGTGGCGCCGGTGTAGTCGTACTGGTCGAGCTTGACCATGATCAGCAGCGGCAGGATCTCGGTCTTCATCGGCATGTTGCCGGCGATGAAGATCACCGAGCCGTACTCGCCCACGCCGCGGGCGAAGGCCAGGGCGAAGCCGGTCAACCACGCTGGCAGCAACGCCGGAGCCAGTACATGGCGGAACACCTGCAAAGGTTTCGCGCCCAGGCAGGCGGCAGCCTCTTCCACCTCACGCGGGATGTCAGCCAGCACTGGCTGCACCGTGCGCACCACGAACGGCAGGGTGACGAACGTCAGCGCCAGGGTGATGCCCAGTGGGGTGTAGGCGATCTTGAAGCCAAGATCCGTGGCGAACTGGCCGACCCAGCCCGCGGGGGCGTACAAGGCGGTCAAGGCGATGCCGGCCACGGCGGTGGGCAGGGCGAACGGCAGGTCGATCATCGCGTCGATGACCTTGCGGCCGGGGAAGGTGTAGCGCACCAGCACCCAGGCCAACAGGGTGCCGATCACGCCGTTGATGATGGCGGCGAACAGGGCGGTGCCGAAACTCAGCTTCAGCGCGGCAATGACCCGCGGCGCGCTGACGATGTTCCAGAACTGCTCCCAGGTGAGCTGCGAGGCATGGATGAACATGGCCGCCAGCGGTATCAGCACGATCAGGCTGAGGTACACCAAGGTGTAGCCCAGCGTCAGCCCGAAGCCGGGTATGACGGGGGAAATGCGACGTGACATAAAGGTCCCTGGTTGAACGCACGAAGCCCGGGAGTCATCCCGGGCCGGTGCAGGCTACTGAAGGGTTTTGTTTGTGGGGCTGCTGCGCAGCCCTTTCGCTGGCAAGCCAGCTCCCACAGTGGCGGTACATTCCCGCTTCCTGTGGGAGCCGGCTTGCCGGCGAAAGGGGCGCGAAGCGGCCCCGCTTGTTCATTGCCGATCACTGTGCCTGATAAATCTGGTCGAACACACCGCCATCGTTGAAGAACTTCGGCTGCGCAGTCTTCCAGCCACCGAAGTCCTTGTCGATGGTCACCAGGTCCAGTTTCGGGAACTGCTTGCCGAATTCGGCGGCGACCTTCGCGTCACGCGGACGGTAGAAATTTTCCGCAGCGATCTTCTGGCCAGCCGGGCTGTACAGATGCTTGAGGTATTCCTCGGCGATCTTCTCGTTGCCCTTCTTCTCGGCGTTCTTGTCGACCACCGCCACCGGTGGCTCGGCCAGGATCGAAAGCGATGGGACGACGATTTCGAACTTGTCGCTGCCACCGTCTTCCTTCAGCGCCAGGAAGGCTTCGTTTTCCCACGCCAGCAGCACATCGCCCTGGCCGTTGTTGACGAAGGTGATGGTCGAGCCACGCGCGCCGGTATCGAGCACCGGCACGTGCTTGAACAGTTCCTGAACGTAGGCCTTGGCCTTGTCTTCGCTGCCGCCGGTCTTCAGGCCATAGGCCCAGGCGGCGAGGAAGTTCCAGCGGGCGCCGCCGGAGGTCTTCGGATTGGGCGTGATCACCGAGACGTCCTTCTTGATCAGGTCGCCCCAGTCCTTGATGCCTTTCGGGTTGCCCTTGCGTACCAGGAACACGATGGTCGAGGTGTACGGCGTGCTGGCGTCCGGCAGGCGCTTCTGCCAGTCCTCCGGCAGGGTCTTGCCGAGCTTGGCGATCTCGTCGATGTCGCCGGCCAAGGCCAGGGTCACCACGTCTGCGCGCAGGCCGTCGATGACCGCGCGGCCCTGCTTGCCCGAACCACCGTGGGACTGCTGGATCTTCACCTTGTCGCCGGGGTTGGCGGCTTGCCAATGCTTGATGAACTCGGCGTTGTACTGCTGGTACAGCTCGCGGGTCGGGTCATAGGACACGTTCAGCAATTCGTAGTCCTTGGCGATCGCGGAACCGGCAAAAACGGCACTGGCCAGGGCGGCAAGCGCATAACGGCGGATGGACATGGTGAAGCTCCCGATTGGCATTTTTCTAGTTTTGAAGGGGTGCGGTGTCAGCCGGTCTTGTTGCCGGGCTGCTGCAGGCGGAACTTCTCCTTGCGTTCGATCTGCACCACCTGGGCGTTATGCACGGTGATCTCCACCGCGCCAAAGCGCAGGTCGCGCAGGGCACTCTGGATTTCCCGCAGAATGGTGGCTTCGTCCTGACCGTCGATGCTGCGCAGAGATGCACTCATGCTCGTTCTCCTGTGAGTAAGGGAGCCGGGCAGAGGTTTTGAAGGGGATTTGCGCCTGGCTTGAGGGCAATACTAGTGAGGCGCGGATATTCTTAAAAATACTGTTTAAGAATGTTTATATAACCATTAGCGCGAACACTGAACCCTGTGGGAGCTGGCTTGCCAGCGATAGTGTCGTCAGCCTCACCGACGCTATCGCTGGCAAGCCAGCTCCCACAGGGTGCGCGTGGTTCTCAGGAAGTCTTTTCCGGCTCGCGGATCTTGTACCAGGCCACGTACAGCGCCGGCAGGAACAACAGCGTCAGCAGCGTTGCGCTGATAATGCCGCCGATCATGGCGTAGGCCATCGGCCCCCAGAACACTTCCCGGGCAATCGGGATCATCCCCAGGCTTGCCGCCGCCGCCGTCAGCAGGATTGGCCGACGGCGGTGGTTGGTCGCCTCCACCACCGCGTCCCAGGGGGTGTAGCCCTGCTCCTCGAATTCGTCGATCTGGGTCACCAGGATCACCGAGTTGCGGATGATGATCCCGGCCAGGGCGAGGATGCCGAGGATCGCCACGAAGCCCATGGGCGTGCCAGTGGGTACCAGGGCCAGGACCACGCCGATCAGCCCCAGCGGCGCGACGCTGACCACCAGGAACAGCTTCTGCACGCTGTGCAGCTGGATCATCAGGAAGGTCGCCATGAGGAACAGCATCAACGGAATGACATCGGCGATCGGCCCCTGGGCCTTGCCGCTCTCTTCCACCGTACCGCCGGTGGCCACGCCGTAGCCGGGCGGCAGCTTGCCGGCGAACTCGTCGATCTTCGGCTTGAGCTGGGCAACCAGGTTGGTCGGCTGGATATCGCCGACCACCGAGGCCTTGATAGTGATGGTCGGCTTGCGGTCGCGCCGCCACACCAATGGCTGCTCCAGCTCGTAGCGCACGGTGGCGAACGCCAGCAGAGGGATGGACACACCGCTGGGGCTGACGATCTGCAGGTTCTGCAGGGTGTCGGGCGAGCCCCGCTCGCTGTCCTCGGCGCGGGCGATGACGTCGACCAGGTAGATGTTGTCGTTGACCTGGGTAACCGGCACGCCGCTGACGATGCTGTTCATCACATTGGCCACGTCTTCTGACGACAGCCCCAGCTGGCGTGCCTTGTCCTGGGCAATCTCGATGCGCAGCACCTTACCGGGCTCGTTCCAGTCGTACATCATGTCGCCGATATGCTCGTTGCCGTCGAGCACCGTGGCCAGCTCGATGGCATAGCGCCGCACCTGGTCGATGTCCTTGCCGCTGACCCGGTACTGGATCGGCCGGCCCACCGGCGGGCCCATCTCCAGCGACTGCACGTTGCTGCCGATGCCGACGAAGTCCTCGCGCAGCAGTTTCTGCAGGCGCTCGATCATGCCCTGGCGCTCTTCGAAGCCCTTGCTGACAATCACCAGCTGGGCGTAATAGGGGTTCTGCAATTGCTGGTCGAGGGGCAGGTAGAAGCGAATCGCGCCCTGGCCGATGTAGGTGCTCCAGCGCACCAGGTCGGGGTCGTCCTTGATCTTCGCCTCCAGGCGATCCACCACCTTGCGCGTTTCCTCGATCGAGGCGTTCTGCGGCAGGTCGAGATCGACCAGGATCTCCGGGCGGTCCGAAGACGGGAAGAACTGGTTCTGCACGAAGCGCATGCCCACCACCGACAGTGCGAACAGCACGATGGTGCCGATCACCGTCACCCAGCGGTGGCGCATGCACCACAGCAGGCCGTGTTCGAACGCCCGGCCCACCCGCCCAGGTTCGGCCTCGTGGGGCTTGAGCTTTTCGCTGCTGAGGATATGCACGCCCAGCACCGGGGCGAAGAACACCGCCACCACCCACGACACCAGCAGCGCCACGGCGATCACCGCGAACAAGGTATAGGTGTATTCACCGGCCGAGCTGGCGTTGAGGCCGATCGGCACGAAACCGGCCACGGTCACCAGGGTGCCGGTAAGCATGGGGAAGGCCGTCGAGGTGTAGGCGAAGGTCGCCGCCTGCTCTTTCGTCTCGCCCATTTCCAGGCGCGTGACCATCACCTCCACGGTGATCATCGCGTCATCCACCAGCAGGCCCAGGGCAATGATCAGCGCACCCAGCGAAATCCGCTGCATGGTGATGTCGCTGTATTCCATGAACACGAACACCATGGCCAACACCAGTGGGATCGAACAGGCCACCACCAGCCCGGCACGCACGCCCAGGCTGACGAAGCTCACCACCAGCACGATCACCACGGCTTCGAACAAGGCACTGGTGAAGCCACCGACCGCCTGCTTGACCACCACCGCCTGGTCCGACACGGTATGTACGCCGACCCCGACCGGCAGTTCGCTGACGATGCTGTCCATCTTCTTCTTCAGCGCCGCGCCGAACACCTCGATGTTGCCGCCGGCCTTCATGCCGATGGCCAGGCCGATGGCGGGTTGGCCGTTGTAGCGGAAGATCGGCGACGGTGGATCGACATAGCCGCGCTCGATGTCGGCGATATCGGCCAGGCGGAAGAAGCGGTCGTTGATGCGCAGGTTGACCGTCTCCAGGTCTTTCTCCGAGGCGAACTGCCCGGTGGTGCGCACCGAGATGCGCTCGGGGCCGGCTTCGATCACCCCCGCCGGGGTCACCGCGTTCTGCGATTGCAGCGCCTCCATGACCTGCCGCTGGTCGATGCCCAGGGCCGCCAGCTTGCGGGTGGAAAAGTTCAGGTAGAGCACTTCGTCCTGGGTGCCGATCAGCTCGATCTTGCCGATGTTATGCACCTCGCGCACCTCGGCGCGGGCCTGCTCCACATAGTCGCGCAGCTGGCGCAGGTTCAGGCCATCGGAGGTGAAGGCGTAGATCGAGCCGAACACGTCGCCGAACTCGTCGTTGAAACCCGGCCCCTGCACGCCCTGCGGGAACTGGCCGCGGATGTCCTGGATCTTCTTGCGCACCTGGTACCAGATGTCCGGAATGTCCTTGGCCTTGGTGGTATCGAGCAGGTACACGTAGACCGTCGATTCGCCGGGGCGGGTATAGCTTTTCACGTAGTCGAGCGAGTCGAGTTCCTCGAGCTTCTTCTCGATCCGGTCGGTGATCTGGTACAGCGTCTCGTCCTGGGTCGCGCCGGGCCAGCGGGTCTGGATCACCATGGTCTTGATGGTGAAGGACGGATCCTCCTCTCGACCCAGGTTGAAGTAGGAAAAGACTCCCATCAGCAGGCCGACGAACATCAGGTACCAGACGAAGGACTGGTGCTTGAGCGCCCATTCGGAGAGGTTGAAGCTTCCTTTCATCGTGCGTCCTCGTCGAAGATGACCTTCTGGCCAGGCTTGAGGCTGTTCACGCCGGCGGTGACGACGCGCTCGCCGGGTTGCACACCGGAGGACAGGATGATGCTGTCAGGGCCACGCTCCGCCAGGGTGACGTCACGGGTGGCCACGGTCTTGCCCTGCGGGTCGACCACCCAGACCTGGGTCTTGCCATCGCGTTCGAGCAGCGCGGAAAGCGGCAACTGGCTGCGCGGGGTCAGTGCCGAGGTCAGGGTGACGCTGATCGCGGTCCCCAGGTGGAAAGCGTCCGGGGTGCTGGCCAGGGTCAGGCGGGCGCGACGGGTACGGGTGGTGGCATCGGCCTGGGGCTCCAACTCGCGCAAGGTGGCGGTGGTATTGATGCTCGGGTCGAGCTGCGAGGCGACGGTGAAGGTGAGGTCGCGGCGCAGTTGCTCGGCCAAGGCGATCGGCAGGTCGATCACCGCTTCCTTCACGTCCGGGCGCGCCAGGGTGACCACGGCCTGGCCGGCGCTGACGGTCTGCCCGGCCTCGGCCTGCCAGGCCGTGATCACGGCGGCATGGTCGGTCCGCAGGGTGCTGTAGTCGAGCTGGTCGCGGGCCTGGCTGAGCGCCGAGCGCGCCTGTTCCAGTGACGCGCCGGTGGTCTTCAGGTTGGTCTGGGCGATGTCCAGCTGGGCTTGGGCACCGACTCCGCGGTCATACAGCTGTTGCTGGCGACGGGCATCGGCCTGGGCATTGATCCACTGCGCCTGGACCCGCGCGAGGTCGCCTTCGGCGGCACGCAACTGGTTCTGCTGGTCGGTCGGATCGAGGGTAGCCAGGGTGTCGCCCGGCTTGACCTGGGCCCCGACATCCAGCCAGCGCCGGGCGATGCGGCCAGACACGCGAAAACCCAAGGTGCTCTCGAAACGCGCCTGGATGTTGCCGGCAAAGCGCCCAAGCTGCGCTTGCACCTGGGGCTCGACCACGGTCGACAGCACCGGTCGCACGGGTTCGGGCTGGACTTCCTCGCCACCACAGGCAGCCAGCAACGCACAGGCGGACAATATCGGCAGCAACGGCCTCATGGCGCGACTCCCCCGTTTCTGGCGTCGACCTTCTCGACCTGAATGCCTGGGTTCAACAGCTGGCCACCACTGACCACCACCACCTCACCGGCCTCGAGACCCTCGCTGATCACCACTTTGCCGGTCAGGTAGCGCGCCACCTGGACCTTGCGCAGTTGCGCCTTGTCGCCCTCGCCGACCACCCACACGGCGGGCTCGTTCAATGCCTTGGTCAGGGCGGACCAAGGCAGCTCGACGCTCGGTTTGCCATGGGCACTGGCCGACGCCGTCACCGGCGCACCAAGGGCCATGCCCTTGGGCACATCGCGCAGGGCCACCTTGACCTGCACCGTGCCGCTCTGCGCCGAGACCGTCGGGGTGATCTCGCGCACATGGCCCTGGGCGGTGATGGCGGGATTGTCGATCATGCTGATCGTCACGTCCTTCTCTTTGCTGGGCGCCACCAGCAGCGATTCGTAGACATTGAACACCGCGTCACGGTCGCCATCGACGGCCAGGCTGAAGATCGGCATGGTCGCCTGCACCACCTGGCCGACCTCGGCCTGACGCGCAGTGATAACGCCGTCGGCCTCGGACACCAATGCGGTGTAGCTCAATTGCTCGTTGGCGTTGGCCAGTTGCGCCTGGGCGGCCTTGAGCGCGCTCTGGCTGCTGCGCAGCGCGGCTTCGGCGGAGTCGTACTCGCTCTGGCTGGTGTAGCCCTTGGGCAGGAGTTTCTGCTGGCGCACGAACGCGGCGCTGGTCTGGGTGACTCGGGCCTGTTCGGCGAACACTTCGGCCTTGGCCGAATCGACGTTGTTCTGCAGGTCCTTGGGGTCCAGGCGCGCCAGTACCTGGTTGGCTTTTACATGGTCCCCGACATCGACGCTGCGGGCGATGATCTTGCCGCCCACGCGGAACGACAAGTCGGTCTGCACCCGCGCCTGCACGTCACCGGTCAGGGTGACCCGGGCGGCAAAGTCGGTGGGCTGCACCTGTTGCACCGCGACCCGGGGCAACACCTGGCCGACCTCCTCCTTGCCACAGCCTGATAGCAGGGACAGCAACCCCAGGCAAACGACCAGCGGCGCGCGCTCTAGCGTCATGCAGGCTCCTTGCTTCTCTCAGGTAAAAGGGATGCGTTTGAAAGCGTAGATCAGGGATCGACAAACGGCATTGGCCAGGGTTCAACAAAGCGAGACGGGATCGGCGATACTGCCGTCCGACCGCTCAAGGATGCCGCCTATGCTCACCACCCTGGCCATTGCCAACTACCGCTCGATCAACCAGCTGGTGCTGCCGCTGGGTCGGCTGAACGTGATTACCGGAGCCAATGGCAGCGGCAAGTCCAACCTGTACAAGGCCTTGCGCCTGCTGGCGGAGACCGCGCGCGGCGGTGTGGTCAACGCGCTGGCTGCCGAGGGCGGGCTGGAATCGACCTTCTGGGCCGGCCCCGAGAAGCTCACCCGGCGCATGCTCAACGGCGAGGTGCCAGTGGAAGGCGGGCCACGCCAGCAAGCTCGGCGACTGAAGATGGGCTTTGCCGGCGAAGACTTCGGCTACGCAATCAGCCTCGGCCTGCCCGAACCCAGCCGGTCGAAGTTCGCCCTGGACCCGCAGATCAAGCAGGAGACGATCTGGGCCGGCCCCCTGTGCCGGCCCGCCAGCCAGCTGGTGCAGCGCAACGCGGGGATGGTCAAGGCCCGCGACGGGCGCCAATGGCAGGTGCTGCACCAGCACATGACCGAGTTCGACAGCCTGTTCGACCAGGTCGGCAGTCTCCAGAGTTCCCCCGAGGTACCGCATCTGCGCGAGCAGATCCGCAGCTGGCGCTTCTACGACCATTTCCGTACCGATGCCGAAGCGCCCGCCCGACAATCGCGGCTGGGGACGCGCACGCCGGTGCTGCATCACGATGGCCGCGACCTCGCCGCCGCCCTGCAGACCATCGACGAGATCGGCGATCTGCAGGCCCTGCAGGACGCGGTGAGCGACGCCTTTCCCGGCGCCCGGCTTGCGGTCGATGCCCAGCCCGGCGGCCTGTTCGGCCTGCGCTTCCATCAGGCCGGGCTGTTGCGGCCGCTGAGCGCAGCGGAACTGTCCGACGGCACATTGCGCTACCTGCTGCTGGTGGCGGCCCTGCTTACCCCTCGCCCACCGAGCATGATGGTGCTCAACGAGCCGGAGACCAGCCTGCACCCGGACTTACTGCCGGCGCTGGCGCGCCTGATCCGCCGCGCGGCGCGAGAATGTCAGGTATGGGTGGTGTCGCACGCGCCACGGCTGGTGGCGGCTTTGGAGGAGGATGCCGACTGTAACTCGATCCACCTGGAGAAGACCTTGGGACAGACCGGTATCGTCGGGCAGGGCATGCTGGATGAACCGGCCTGGAACTGGCCGGACCAGGGCTGAAAAGACCGCGGGGCAAGGCGCATCGGTATACCGCCGATGTGACTTGCCCCGCGATGCGTTGGCTCAGGCCTGCGCGGCGGCCTGGGCCGGACGGCGGACCTGCGGCTGCGAGACGTTCGCCGCGGCGCCCTCCTCGATGGCCTGCTGGATCGCCCGACGACGACGCTCCTCGGCCTGGCGGCTGAAGTACCAGACCATGAAGGTCACCAGCGACACCGACAGCAGGATCAGGCTGGCCACGGCGTTGATCTCCGGCTTCACGCCCAGGCGCACGGCCGAGAACACTTCCATCGGCAGGGTGGTCGAGCCAGGGCCGGAGACGAAGCTGGCCAGCACCAGGTCATCCAGCGACAGGGCGAACGACATCATGCCGCCCGCCGCCAACGACGGCGCGATCATCGGGATGGTGATCAGGAAGAACACCTTCCACGGCTTGGCGCCCAGGTCCATGGCCGCCTCCTCGATGGAAAGGTCCAGCTCGCGCAAGCGCGCCGACACCACCACCGCCACATAGGCGGCGCAGAACGTGGTGTGGGCGATCCAGATGGTGACGATGCCGCGCTCCTGGGGCCAGCCGATCATCTGCGCCATGGCCACGAACAGCAGCAACAGCGACAGACCGGTGATCACCTCGGGCATCACCAGCGGCGCGGTGACCAGGCCACCGAACAGCGTGCGGCCCTTGAAGCGGGTGACCCGGGTCAGCACGAAGGCCGCCAGGGTGCCCAGCGCCACCGCGGCGACCGCCGTGTAGCAGGCGATCTCCAGCGAGCGCATCACCGAACCCATCAGCTGGGTGTTGTCGAGCAGGCCGACGTACCACTTCACCGACCAGCCGCCCCATACCGTCACCAGCTTCGAGGCGTTGAACGAGTAGATCACCAGGATCAGCATCGGCAGGTAGATGAACAGCAAGCCGAGCACCAGCATCAGCTTGGAGAAACTGAAGCGTTTCATGCGCGGCCCTCCATCTCTTTGGCCTGGCTGCGGTTGAACAGCAGGATCGGTACGATCAGGATCGCCAGCATCACTACCGCCAGCGCGGATGCCACCGGCCAGTCACGGTTGTTGAAGAACTCTTGCCACAGCACTTTACCGATCATCAGGGTTTCCGGGCCGCCAAGCAGTTCAGGAATCACGAACTCGCCCACCACCGGGATGAACACCAGCATGCAGCCGGCGATGATGCCGTTCTTCGACAGCGGCACGGTGATCTTCCAGAAGCTGTTGAAGGTGCTCGAACCGAGGTCGGATGCAGCTTCCAGCAGGCTTTCGTCGTGCTTCACCAGGTTGGCGTACAGCGGCAGGATCATGAACGGCAGGTACGAGTAGACCACGCCGATATACACCGCCAGGTTGGTGTTGAGGATCTGCAGCGGTTGGTCGATCAGCCCCAGCCACAGCAGGAAACTGTTGAGCAGGCCGTTGTTGCTGAGGATGCCCATCCAGGCGTAGACGCGGATCAGGATCGCAGTCCAGGTCGGCATCATGATCAGCAGCAGCAGGACGGTCTGCGACTCTTTCCTGGCCTTGGAAATGGCGTAGGCCATCGGGTAACCGATCAGCAGACAGAGCAAGGTGCTGAAGAAGGCCACCTTGAGCGAGCCGAGGTAGGCCGCGATGTACAGCTCGTCTTCGGTCAGCAGGCCATAGTTGGCCAGATTCAGCACCAGCTGGACCTTGCCTTCCAGGTAGGTGTAGATCTCGGTGTACGGCGGGATGGCCACATCGGCTTCGGCAAAGCTGATCTTCAGGACGATGAAGAACGGCAGCATGAAGAACAGGAACAGCCAGATGAACGGCACGCCGATCACCAGGTGCCGCCCCTCCGGGGTAAGGCGCTGGAAGGCTCGCTTGAGCTTGCGGATTTTCATGACCGCAGTACCACGCCGCTGTCGTCTTCCCACCATACGTAGACTTCGTCGTCCCAGGTCGGGCGGGTGCCCTGGCGCTCGGCGTTGGCGACGAACGACTGGACGATCTTGCCGCTGGGCAGCTCGACGTAGAACACCGAGTGGCCGCCGAGGTAGGCGATGTCGTGGACCTTGCCGCGCGACCAGTTGTGCTCGCAGGTCGGCTGCTCGGTGGTGACCAGCAGCTTCTCGGGGCGCAGGGCGTAGGTGATGTGCTTGTCTTCGACCGAGGTGGTGACACCGTGGCCGACGTAGATCTTGCGCTCCAGTTCCGGGCTGGCAATGATCGCGTGGCCTTCGGCGTCGTCGACTACCTCGCCCTCGAACAGGTTGACGTTGCCGATGAACTCGCAGACCAGGCGGCTGGTCGGGGTCTCGTAGACGTCGATCGGGCTGCCGATCTGGGCGATCCAGCCCAGGTGCATGATGGCGATGCGCTGGGCCATGGTCATGGCCTCTTCCTGGTCGTGGGTCACCATCACGCAGGTCACGCCCACGCGCTCGATGATCTCCACCAGCTCCAGTTGCATCTGCGAGCGCAGTTTCTTGTCCAGCGCGCCCATCGGCTCGTCGAGCAGCAGCAGCTTGGGACGCTTGGCCAGCGAACGGGCCAGGGCCACGCGCTGGCGCTGGCCACCGGACAGCTGGTGCGGCTTGCGCTTGGCGTACTGGGTCATGTGTACCAGCTTGAGCATCTCGGCCACGCGGGCCTCGATCTCGGCCTTGGGCATCTTGTCCTGCTGCAGGCCGAAGGCGATGTTCTGCGCCACGGTCATGTGCGGGAACAGCGCGTAGGACTGGAACATCATGTTGATCGGCCGCTCGTAGGGCGGCATGTCGGTGATGTCGACGCCATCGAGGAAGATCCGCCCTTCGGTCGGACGCTCGAAGCCGGCCAGCATGCGCAGCAAGGTGGACTTGCCGGAACCGGAGCCGCCCAGCAGGGCGAAGATCTCGCCCTTGCGGATTTCCAGGGACACATCGTCCACGGCTACCGTTTCGTCGAACTTTTTCGTGACCCGGTCGATCTTGACCAGCACCTGCTTGGGTTGCTGGCCACCCTCGAGGGCTTTCTTATAGGCACCGGAGGCAACTGCCATGAGTGAAACTCCCAACAAGATTTTTGTGCCCGCCGCTGCGCTGGCGGGCCTGGATTGTTACTTGCCCGACTTGACCTTGGTCCAGCTGCGGGTCATCAAACGTTGCACCTTGGGTGGCAACTCGGCGTTGACGAACATCTTGTCCAGCACTTCCTGCGGTGGGTAAACCGCGGCGTCAGTCCTCACGGCCTGGTCCATCAGGTCGCCAGCCTTGGGGTTCGGGTTGGCGTAACCGACGTAATCACTGACCTGGGCGATAACCTCAGGTTTCAGCAAATAGTTGATGAAGGCATGGGCCTCCTTGACGTTGCTGGCGTCCTTGGGAATCGCCAGCACATCGAACCAGAGGTTGCCGCCTTCCTTGGGAATGGCGTAGGCCAGTTTCACGCCCTTCTTCGCCTCTTCGGCGCGGGCCTTGGCCTGGAACACGTCGCCGGAGAAGCCGGCGGCCACGCAGATGTCGCCGTTGGCGAGATCGGTGATGTATTTCGAAGAATGGAAGTAAGTCACGTAGGGACGCACGGCCAGCAGTTTCTTCTCTGCATCGGCGTAGTCCTTGGGGTTGCTGCTGTTGGGGTCGCGGCCCATGTAGTTGAGCACCGCCGGCAGCATCTCGTCGGCGGAGTCGAGGAAGGCCACGCCGCACTTGCTGAGTTTCTTCATGTTCTCGGGCTCGAACAGCACCGCCCAGGAATCGATCTTGTCGGTGCCCAGCGCCGCCTTGACCTTCTCGACGTTGTAGCCGATGCCATTGGTGCCCCACAGGTAGGGGACGGCGTACTGGTTGCCCGGGTCGTTTTTCTCCAGGCGCTTCATCAGCGCCGGGTCGAGGTTCGCATAATTGGGCAGCAGGTCGCGGTCGAGCTTCTGGAACGCGCCCGCCTTGATCTGCTTGCCGAGGAAATGGTTGGACGGCACGACCACGTCATAGCCGGTGCGCCCGGCCAGCAGCTTGCCTTCCAGCGTCTCGTTGCTGTCGAAGACGTCGTATTTGGGCTCGATCCCGGTTTCCTTCTGGAAATCGGCGAGCGTGGTGGGGCCGACATAGTCGGACCAGTTGTAGATGTGCACCGTGGGCGCCGCTTGGACGCTGCAAGCCAGCGTCAGACCCGCTCCGGCCATCAAGGCCTGGCGAAAAACAGAAATAGACAAGTGGGTGGTCCTCACAATCAGTGCCTTTGCGGGCAGTAAACCTCGGCCGCACACGCAAAACCGGCGCGCAACTTACCTTCACGGCGTGGATGCCGCAAACTTATTTGCCTTTACTGGCCTCTGGGCAGGAAAAGCCCGGCCCAGAGGTTGCCGCATCGGGCTTACTTGCCCGACTTGATCTTGGTCCAGCTGCGGGTGATCTCGCGCTGGGCGGTCTTCTCTGGCGCCTTGATCGCGTAGAGTTGCGCCTTCACTTCCTCGGAAGGGTAGATCGCCGCATCGCTGGTAATGTCCTTGTCCACGAACTCGGTGGCTGCCTTGTTACCGTTCGGGAAACGCACGGCGTTGGTGATGCCGGCCATCACTTTCGGCTGCAGCAGGTATTCCATGAACTTGTAGGCGGCTTCGACGTTCTCGGCATCTTTCGGGATGGCGACCATGTCATAGAAGGTGCCGGCACCTTCCTTCGGAATGACATAGCTCAGCTTGACCTTGTCGCCGGCCTCGTGGGCACGGGCCTTGGACTGCTCCAGGTCACCCGAGTAGCCCACGGCCACGCAGATGTTGCCGTTGGCCAGGTCCGAGATGTACTTGGAAGAGTGGAAGTAGGTGATCGAAGGGCGGATTTTCAGGAACAGGTCCTCGGCCGCCTTCAGGTCTTCCTTCTTGGTGCTGTCGCTCGGCTTGCCCAGATAGTGCAGCGCGGCCGGGATCATCTCGGTCGGCGCATCGAGGAAGCTCACGCCGCAGCTCTTGAGCTTGGCGATGTTCTCTGGCTTGAACACCACGTCCCACGAGTCGATCTTGTCGATGCCCAGCGCGGCCTTGACCTTCTCCGGGTTGTAGCCGATGCCGATGGAGCCCCACATGTAGGGGAAGGCGAACTTGTTGCCTGGGTCGCTGGCATCGCCGACCGCCTTGAGCAGGGCCGGGTCGAGGTTTTTCCAGCTCGGCAGCTTGGAGCGGTCCAGCTCCTGGTAGACGCCGGCCTTGATCTGCTTGGCCAGGAAGTTGTTGGACGGCACGACGATGTCGTAACCCGACTTGCCCGCCAGCAGCTTGGCTTCAAGGGTCTCGTTGCTGTCGAAGACGTCGTAGACGACCTTGATGCCGGTCTCTTTCTCGAAGTTGGCCACGGTGTCCGGGGCGATATAGTCCGACCAGTTGTAAACGTGCAGCACCTTGTCGTCAGCCTGAACAGCGGTGGCCATGGCACCCATCAGGGCGGCGGCCAGCAGCGTCTTGCCCAATTTCTTCATGCGTAATGCTCCAGAATTTATTATCAAGCCATCTGTTCAGCAGCCAGGTCCCACGGGGCACGCGCTGGGCGACTGAAACAGCCGTTAGTCTGGCAAGTTACAAGGCGCTGTTTCAACAAAAGCAGGGCCTTGTAACGACTTAATGTCACCTCGCCAGCCTAGCAGACCGTCATTTAATCGCTTCGTAGGTCAAGTCCAGGCACTTGCGCGCCTTTTCCACCAGCTCGTCCACTTCTTCGCGGCTGATCACCAGCGGCGGCGCGATGATCATGGTGTCGCCGACGGCACGCATGATCAGGCCGTTGTCGAAGCAGAAGTTGCGGCAGACCATGCCCACGCCCTCGCCCTCGTAACGGCTGCGGGTGGCCTTGTCCTTGACCAGCTCGATCGCGCCGAGCAGGCCCAGGCCGCGCACCTCGCCCACCAGTGGGTGGTCCTGCAGCTCACGCAGTCGTTTTTGCAAGTAGGGTGCCACTTCATCGCGGGCCTTCGCGACGATCTGCTCGTCACGCAGGATGCGCAGGTTTTCCAGGCCCACCGCTGCCGCCACCGGGTGGCCGGAGTAGGTGAAGCCATGGTTGAAATCGCCGCCTTCGCTGATCACCTTGGCCACGGTGTCACGCACGATCACACCGCCCATGGGGATGTAACCGGAGGTCAGGCCCTTGGCGATGGTCATCAGGTCGGGTTCGAGGCCGTAGTAATCGGAGCCGAACCACTCGCCTGTACGGCCGAAACCGCAGATCACTTCGTCGGCGACGAAGAGGATGTCGTACTTGGCGAGGATTTCCTTGATCTTCGGCCAGTAGGTGTCTGGCGGGATGATCACCCCGCCGGCGCCCTGGATCGGCTCGGCGATGAAGGCGGCGACGTTGTCCTCGCCGACTTCGAGAATCTTCTTCTCCAGCTGCTCGGCGGCCCACACGCCGAACTCATCCGGAGTCATCTCGCCACCCTCGCCGAACCAGTACGGCTGCGGGATATGCACGATGCCCGGGATCGGCAGGCCGCCCTGCTCGTGCATGCCGCTCATGCCGCCCAGGCTCGCACCGGCGACGGTGGAGCCGTGGTAGCCGTTGATGCGGCCGATGATGGTCTGCTTGCCCGGCTTGCCCTTGAGCGCCCAGTAGTGGCGGACCATGCGCAGTACGGTGTCGTTGCCTTCGGAGCCGGAGCCGGTGAAGAACACATGGGTCATGCCGGCAGGCGCCACGTCGGTGATTGCCTTGGCCAGCTCCAGCGCCGGCGGGTGGGCGGTCTGGAAGAACAGGTTGTAGTACGGCAGTTCGCGCATCTGCTGCTCTGCCGCCCGCACCAGCTCTTCACGGCCATAGCCGACCGCCACGCACCACAGGCCGGCCATGCCGTCGAGGATCTTGTGCCCCTCGCTGTCCCACAAATGCACACCCTGCGCCTTGGTGATGATACGCGGCCCCTTTTCCTTCAGCTGTTTGTAGTCGCTGAAAGGTGCAAGGTGGTGCTCGCCGCTCAGGGTTTGCCATTCACGGGTTTGCGGGTTGTTGACGCTCATGTGCCTCTCCATTTTCCGGTGGCCGCCCGCAGGCGGCCTCAGGGTTGATCACACAGCAAACAGCAGGAACTCACGCTCCCAGGAGCTGATGACGCGCTTGAAGTTCTCATGCTCGGCACGCTTGGTGGCGACGTAGCCGGCGATGAATTTCTTGCCCAGGTACTGCTCCAGCGCGCGGCTGATTTCCATGCGCTCGAGGGCGTCCTCGATGGTCAGCGGCAGGCGCAGGTTACGGCGCTCGTAGCCACGGCCCTGGACTGGCGCGCTGGCCTCGATGCCTTCGACCATGCCGATATAGCCGCACAGCAGGCTGGCAGCGATGGCCAGGTACGGGTTGGCGTCGGCGCCCGGCAGGCGGTTCTCGACCCGGCGGTTCTGCGGCCCGGCATCCGGTACGCGCAAGCCTACGGTGCGGTTCTCTTCGCCCCACTCGACGTTCACCGGCGCGGAGGTGTCCGGCAGGAAGCGGCGGAACGAGTTGACGTTGGGGGCGAACAGCGGCAGCGCCTCGGGGATGAACTTCTGCAAGCCGCCGATGTGGTTGAGGAACAACTCGCTCATGCTGCCATCGGCGTTGGAGAAGATGTTCTTGCCGGTGGCCACGTCGACCACGCTCTGGTGCAGGTGCATCGCGCTGCCCGGCTCGCCGGTCATCGGCTTGGCCATGAAGGTGGCGGCCACGTTGTGCTTGAGCGCCGCCTCGCGCATGGTGCGCTTGAACACCAGGATCTGGTCGGCCAGGTGCAGGGCATCGCCATGACGGAAGTTGATTTCCATCTGCGCGGTGCCGTCTTCGTGGATCAGCGTGTCGAGGTCCAGCTGCTGCAGCTCGCACCAGTCGTAGACATCCTCGAACAGCGGGTCGAATTCGTTGGCCGCCTCGATGGAGAACGACTGGCGCCCGGTTTCCGGGCGACCGGAACGGCCCACCGGCGGCTGCAGCGGAAAGTCGGGGTCTTCGCTACGCTTGGTCAGGTAGAACTCCATTTCGGGCGCGACGATCGGTTGCCAGCCCTTGTCGGCGTAGAGTTTCAGGACCTTCTTCAGCACGTTGCGCGGCGACAGCTCGACCGGGTTGCCCTTCTTGTCGTAGGTGTCGTGGATCACCTGGGCGGTTGGCTCGATGGCCCATGGCACGAGAAACACCGCGTTCTCGTCGGGGCGGCAGATCATGTCGATGTCGGCCGGGTCGAGCAGTTCGTAATAGATGTCATCGTCGACGTAATCGCCAGTCACGGTCTGCAGCAGCACGCTCTCGGGCAGGCGCATGCCTTTTTCGGCGATGAATTTGTTGGTGGGCGAGATCTTGCCGCGGGTGATGCCGGTCAGGTCGCTGATCAGGCACTCCACCTCGGTGATCTTGTGCTCTTTCAACCAATCGGTGAGCTGGTCGAGGTTGTTACTCATAAATACCTCAGGAGGTAATGTGGCGCGGTTGGCGGCAACCCGCGGCCACTGACGCCAGGCGTCGGGCAAAGTCGGCGCGCAGCGCGCCGAGGGGCCTGGACAGGCCCGCGCCTTGATTCTGGATGCTGTGCATGGCTAAAGCAAAAACCCTCGCGCAGGACGACAATGGATACACACCATGGGCGCGCGTCCGGACAGAAAGCGAAGGGCAGAAGGAAAGGAGGTGTTGCGCTAAAGCGTTACGAGGCATGGCTTTTTTAAGCGAACCGTCAATTATTGCGGCCAGCGCGGCGCCCCTTCGAAGCAGGCGTGCAGTGACCGGACGGCAACCGGGAGATGTACCTGAACGCACCGTGCATGCGGCGCTGGCAGGTCTCGACAGGCGGACCATGTGACCCTCGTATTATTGTGTTCTGGGTTGTTGCCGAGCTTAGCCTCGTTCATTTTTTTACACAACTCCTCCGTAAAAAATAAAACACGCCCCGCTCGAGATAACCCTTCAAGACGAAAATAGCGGATAATGGCACGCCCCGATATGCAGCAAATCTGCCGTAGATGTGCCATTTAAGGGCATCAGGGTGCTGGCTTGACTTCACCTGGTCTTTCCGATTGACTGGGGTTGCAAGCCCCCCTTGATTGATATTTTTAACAAAAAAGGTGTTGCATCATGTCGGTACCCCCGCGTGCCGTTCAGCTTAACGAAGCGAACGCGTTCCTTAAGGAACATCCTGAGGTTCTCTACGTTGACCTTCTGATTGCAGATATGAATGGTGTGGTGCGCGGCAAGCGCATAGAGCGCACCAGCCTCCACAAGGTTTACGAGAAAGGCATCAACCTGCCGGCCTCCCTTTTCGCCCTGGATATCAACGGCTCGACCGTCGAAAGCACCGGCCTCGGCCTGGACATCGGCGATGCCGACCGCATCTGCTACCCCATCCCTGGCACCCTCTCCAACGAACCCTGGCAGAAGCGTCCGACCGCGCAGCTGCTGATGACCATGCACGAAATCGAAGGCGAACCCTTCTTCGCCGACCCGCGCGAAGTGCTGCGCCAGGTGGTGAGCAAGTTCACCGAGATGGGCCTGACCATCTGCGCCGCGTTCGAGCTGGAGTTCTACCTGATCGACCAGGAGAACGTGAACGGCCGCCCGCAGCCGCCACGCTCGCCGATTTCGGGCAAGCGCCCACAGTCGACCCAGGTGTACCTGATCGACGACCTCGACGAATACGCCGACTGCCTGCAGGACATCCTCGAAGGCGCGAAGGAGCAAGGCATCCCGGCCGACGCCATCGTCAAGGAAAGCGCCCCGGCGCAGTTCGAAGTCAACCTGCACCACGTCGCCGACCCGCTCAAGGCCTGTGACTATGCGGTGCTGCTCAAGCGCCTGATCAAGAACATCGCCTACGACCATGAAATGGACACCACCTTCATGGCCAAGCCCTACCCGGGCCAGGCAGGCAACGGCCTGCATGTACACATCTCCGTGCTGGACAAAGATGGCAACAACATCTTCACCAGCGAGGATCCCGAGCAGAACGCCGCGCTACGTCACGCTGTCGGCGGTGTGCTCGAGACCCTGCCCGCCTCGATGGCGTTCCTTTGCCCGAACGTCAACTCGTACCGCCGTTTCGGCGCGCAGTTCTACGTGCCGAACGCACCGAGCTGGGGCCTAGACAACCGTACCGTGGCGCTACGCGTGCCGACCGGCTCGCCGGATGCCGTGCGCATCGAGCACCGCGTGGCCGGCGCCGACGCCAACCCGTACCTGATGATGGCCGCGGTACTGGCCGGCGTACACCATGGTTTGACCAACAAGGTCGAACCTGGCGAGCCGATCGAAGGCAACTCGTACGAGCAGTTGGAGCAGAGCTTGCCGAACAACCTGCGCGATGCCCTGCGCGAGCTGGACGACAGCGAGATCCTCAACAAGTACATCGATCCGAAGTACATCGACATCTTCGTCGCGTGCAAGGAAAGCGAGCTGGAGGAGTTCGAGCACTCGATCTCCGACCTCGAGTACAACTGGTACCTGCACACCGTGTAACCGAAAACGCCGCCCTCAAGGGCGGCGTTTTTCATTGCCTCGCGATGGCATCAGAGCGGCTTCTCGAAGATCTTCGAATTGCGCTGGTAGTTGTACAGCGAAGCCCGCGCCGCCGGCAGCCGTTCCACGCCGCTGGGCGAGAAGCCGCGCTCGCGGAACCAGTGTGCAGTCCGGGTCGTCAGCACGAACAAGGTATTGAGCCCCAGCGTGCGCGCCCGCTCCTCGATGCGCTCGAGCAGTTCGTCACCACGCCCGCCATGCCGGTACTCCGGGTTTACCGCCAGGCACGCCAGCTCCCCCGCCTCGGAATCGGCAATCGGGTACAGCGCCGCGCAGGCGATGATCATGCCCTCGCGCTCAACCACGCTGAACTGCTCGATCTCACGCTCCAGCACCTCACGCGAGCGGCGTACCAGGATGCCCTGCTCTTCCAGCGGGCTGATCAGCTCCAGCAGGCCGCCGACATCCTCGATGGTCGCCTCGCGCACCACCTCGAACTGCTCCTGGGACACCAGCGTGCCACCGCCCCCGCGAGTGAACAGCTCGGTCAGCAGCGCACCATCCTCGGCATAGCTGACGATATGGCTGCGCGCCACGCCGCCCTTGCACGCTTCGGCGGCGGCATCCAGCAGCTCGGCCTGATAGTCGCTGCCCAGGCGCTGCAGGTGCGGCGCGATATGTTGCGGACGCAGCTCGCGTACCAACTGCCCGCGCTCATCCAACAGGCCTGGCTCGGCACCGAACAGCAGCAGCTTGTCGGCACCCAGCTCGATGGCGGCGCGGGTGGCCACGTCTTCGCAGGCAAGGTTGAAGATCTCGCCGGTCGGTGAATAGCCCAGCGGCGACAGCAACACGATGGAGCGCTCATCGAGCAGACGGTTGATGCCCTTGCGGTCGACCCGGCGCACTTCGCCGGTGTGGTGGTAGTCGACCCCCTCGAGCACGCCGATCGGCCGTGCGGTGACCAGGTTGCCGGAGGCCACCCGCAGGCGCGAGCCCTGCATCGGCGAGGCCGCCATGTCCATCGACAGACGCGCTTCGATGGCCAGGCGCAGGGCGCCAACGGCGTCGATCACGCAGTCGAGCGTCGCCGCGTCGGTGATGCGCATGCCATGGTGATAGTGCGGGGTCAGGCCGCGGGCGGCCAGGCGGCTCTCGATCTGCGGGCGCGAGCCATGGACCAGCACCAGGCGCACGCCAAGGCTGTGCAGCAGCACCAGGTCGTGGACGATGTTGCCGAAGTTCGGGTGTTCGACGCCATCACCGGGGAGCATGACCACGAAGGTGCAGTCGCGGTGGGCGTTGATGTAGGGAGACGCATGGCGCAACCAGTTGACGTAATCGGGCATGACAGGGCCTGTGGATAAGTGAACGGAGAACGAAAAGGCGCACAACGTTCGAATGTCATCGTCGGAACAGGCTTGCGGTCACGCGCGGTCTCCTCTGGTCAGGGAAAGATCAATGGCTCAGGCAGTAGTGTTGGATCAGGTCACGCAATAGACGCACGGTAGGCTCGATACGTGACATTTCAAGGTATTCGCCGGGCTGGTGGGCACAGGCAATGTCACCGGGCCCCAGCACGATGGTCTGGCAACCGAGCTGCTGAAGATAAGGCGCTTCGGTACCAAAGGCCACCGCTTCGGCGCGATGGCCGGTCAGGCGTTCGGCCAGGCGCACCAGCTCGCTGTCGGCGGCCTGCTCGAACGGCGGCACTTCGGGGAACAGCGGCGCATAGTCGATACGCACATCGTGGTGTTCGGCCAGTGGCGCGATCTTGCTGCGGATCGCCGCGCGCAACTGCTCAACGTCCATGCCCGGCAGCGGGCGCAGGTCGAACTCCAGGGCGCACTGGCCACAGATGCGATTGGGGTTGTCGCCACCATGGATGCAACCGAAGTTCAGAGTCGGGGTAGGTACGGTGAACTGTGGGTTGCGGTACCGCTCCTGCCAGCTGCGGCGCAGCGTCATCAGCTCGCCCATCACCGCGTGCATGGCCTCCAGGGCGCTGCGCCCCAGGGTCGGATCCGACGAATGGCCACTGCGCCCGAGAATATCGATGCGGTCCATGAGGATGCCCTTGTGCATGCGGATCGGCTTGAGCCCGGTGGGCTCGCCGATCACCGCCGCCCGCCCGAGGGGCTGGCCGGCCTCGGCCAGAGCACGGGCGCCGGACATGGAGCTTTCTTCGTCGCACGTCGCGAGGATCAGCAGTGGTTGCCTGAAGTCGTGCTCGAGCAGCGGGATCACCGCCTCGATGATCAGGGCGAAGAAGCCCTTCATGTCGCAGCTGCCCAGGCCGACCCAGCGGCCATCGACCTCGGTCAGCTTGAGCGGGTCGCTGCTCCACAGTTGCGGATCATAGGGGACAGTGTCGCTGTGCCCGGCCAGCACCAGGCCACCGGGGCCGGTGCCGCGACTGGCGAGCAGGTTGAACTTGCCAGGGTTGACCTGCTGGATCTCGCAGGTGAAGCCCAGGTCGCCCAACCAGCCGGCCAGCAGGTCGATGACCGCGCGGTTGGACTGGTCCAGCGCGGCTTGGGTGCAACTGACCGAGGGCGCGGCGATCAGGGCGGCAAACTGGTCTTTCAGCGACGGCAACGGCATGCGCGGACTCCTCGGAAGCATGAGGGGCATCATAACAATGCAAAAGGCCCGCAAGGCAAGCGCGCGCCCACAAGCTAAGGATTCAAGCCGCAAGTGCTGTAGACTGGCCAATCACGATGCCCCTCCTTCCGAGCCCGCGATGCACACAGAAACCGAACTCAAACTCCGCGCCAGTCGCGAGACCCTTGCCGCCCTGCGCGAGCACCCGCTGCTGAAGAAGCGCAACAAGTCCGGCTGGCAGACCCGCGAACTGCTCAACCAGTACTTCGACACCCCGGAGCGCGACCTGTCCGCAGCCCGTGTCGCCCTGCGCCTGCGCCGCGACGGCGAGGTCATCATCCAGACCCTCAAATGCCGCGGCCAGAGCGTGGCCGGCCTATCCGAGCGCAACGAGTTCGAATGGCACCTGGACAAGGTCAAGCTCGACCTGAAGAAACTCGATGGCACCTGCTGGCCCGAGCAACTGGCCGGGCTGGACAAGAAGGCCATCAAGCCGCTGTTCACCACCGATTTCACCCGCGAGTACGCCGAGATCGCCTGGGGCCGTGGCAAGGCCAAGGTGGTGATCGAAGCGGCCATCGACCAGGGCTTCGTGATCGCCGGCAAGCGCAAGGAAGAAATCTGCGAGCTGGAGCTGGAGCTGCGTGAAGGTGCCCCAGAGGCGTTGCTGGAGCTGGCCGCCGAGCTGTCCGCCAGTCTCGCCCTGATGCCATGCGACATCAGCAAGGCCGAGCGCGGCTACCGCCTGCTCGATCCGGACAGCTACGAGCTGGGCCTGCCGGTGACCGAGCTGCACGCCGAGATGCCGATGGACGACGCCTACGCCGCCCTGGCCTGGCAACTGCTGGGCAGCAGCCAGCGCCTGGCCGAGCAGTATCGCCACAATGGCCACTGGCGCCTGCTGCAGGACTGGGTTCGCTGCCTGGCCGAACTGCGCGCCATCACCGCCAGCCTCGGCCAGGCGGCACCGCGCCCGACCACCCGCGCCCTGCGCGCCAGCCTCGATGCGCTGCTGGAAGACTGGCGCCCGCTGGTATTGGCCGGCAATGACGACGAGGACATCCGTCGCGCCGCCCCCGAGCAGTTCGCCGAAGAGCTGGAAGATCCGCGCTGGGGCCAGTTCTCCCTGGAGACCGCACGCTGGCTGACCGCCCGCGCCTGGACCGCCGAGCGCAAGGGCCGGGGCGAGCGCCAGGGCAAGGCGCAGCTGGCCAGCTGGTTGCAGCACTTGCTGGGCGAGGAAGCCCGCGCCCTGAAACTGCCGCTGTATGTGCAGCGTCCGGAGGACCTGGCCGAGCAGCTGCCGCGCATCGAGACCGTGCAAACCTGGCTGCACCATGCCCGCCAAGTGCTCGACCTGCCACAGCAGGATCGCCTCTACGGCGAGCTGAACAAGCTGCACGAGCTGGCCGAACTGCCGCTGCTGGAGGAAGACAAGGGCGAACTGCTCGAAGCCCGCATCGAGCAGGCTCGCGCCATCGAGCAGAACCGCGCCTGGAAGCACCTGCTCAAGGCCTGAGTCCGCGCCGCCCGCTCCTGCACTCGTGGGAGCGGGTTGCCCCGCGATTGGCTCTTCAGGGCCTCAGCGGCAGGCTCGTGGTCGACTTGATCTCCGACAACGCCACGATCGAGTTAACTTCCTGAATACCCGGCACGTTCGATAGCTTTTCGAAGAAGAACCGCTCGTAAGCCTCGATATCCGAGGTGACGATACGCAGCAGGAAGTCCACCGCCCCCATCAGCACATAACATTCCAACACTTCGGGAAAACCGCGGATCGCCTCGGTGAACTCGGCGAAGTTCGAACGGCCATGGGCGTTGAGCTTCACTTCGGCGAAGATCTGCGTGTTCAGCCCTACCTTCTTGCGGTCCAGCAGCGTCACCTGGCCGCGAATCACGCCCTCCTCTCTCAGGCGCTGAATGCGCCGCCAGCAAGGTGACTGCGACAGGCCCACACGCTCGGCAATCTGCGCGCTGGACAGCGAGGCGTCGTCTTGCAGCAGTTCAAGAATGCGCCGGTCGTAAGCGTCCAATTCGCCAAGCATTAATAATTCTCCAATTTGCATTTTTACGAATTAAAAAATTCGCAGTAGCGCGATATTGGCGAATCATAGCGAAAAAATTCCCCGTCTGACGTGCAAGAATTTCTCCACTTTCGCGGAGACCCAGCATGAACGCACTCGAACGGCCCCTCACCTTGCCCCGCCTCGACGCCTGGGCCGCCAACACGATCCACTGCACCGTGCATTACCGCCTGCAAGCCGATGCCGAGCCGGACAGCCTGTGCCGCGTGCTCAACCTGTTCGCCCTGCAGTTCCTCACCCCACATAGCGTCAACGTGAGCCAGTGCGACGACCTGCTGGACGTGGCGATCGGCGTCGGCGGCCTGAGCTGGCACCGGGCCGAAGTGATCGCCCAAAAACTGCGCAACCTGGTCTGCGTCAGCGAAGTGTGCCTGGCGAACCTACCGCAGCTTTCGGAGGTCGCCAGTCGTTGAGACCACAGGGCAACGTCCGGAAACCTTTTGCGCCGACGCCTACCGCCCTGCACGGCTAGCCTTGCCCAGGCCCCTGAAGCCCGGCAAGGACGCCTCCATGCTCGCCAACGACCACCATGACCTTGACCTCAATCGCCTGTTGGACACCTTGCTGGCGGAACAGCGGATCACGCCCGGGACGGCCCTCGCTGCACTGGAGCGCGCCAAGCTCCACCCCACTGAACACCCCCTTGAGCTGATAGCCGCCAGCGCCCATCCAGATCCACGCCATCCCGGCCAGCCGCTGCAGCTGGATGCTCTATGCCGCTGGCTGGCAGACCGGGTCGGGCAACCTTTTCTGACAATCGATCCCTTGCGCATCGACCTGGTGCGCGTGGCCGGGCTGATGTCCGCCGCCTTCGCCCAGCGCCACGGCATCCTCGCCGTGGCCGAGGATGAACACAGCGTCACGGTGGCCAGCGCCCAGCCTTATCAACATGATTGGGAGGCAGACCTGAGCCGCAGCCTGGGCAAGGTCGTGCGACGGGTGCTGGCCAATCCGCGCCAGATCCGCCAGTTGCGTCCGACCTTCCTGGGCCTGGCCCACTCGGTACGTGGCGCGGACCTGGGCCAGCTACCGCGCCTGGGTGAGCTGGAGCAACTGCTCGAGCTGGGTGCCAGGCAACCACAGGCCAGTGCGGACGATGCTCATATCGTGCATATCGTCGACTGGATGCTGCAGTACGCCATCGAGCAGCGCGCCAGTGATATCCACCTGGAGCCCCGTCGCGAGCAGGGCCAACTGCGCCTGCGCATCGATGGCCTGCTGCACCCGGTGTATGCCTTTCCAGCCAGCGTCACCCTGGCAATGGTCAGCCGACTGAAGCACCTGGGCCGCATGAATGTCGCCGAGAAACGCCGGCCGCAGGATGGCCGCCTGAAAACCCGCCTGCCCAGTGGCGTCGAGGTGGAACTGCGCCTGTCCACCCTGCCTACTCCGTTCGGCGAAAAACTGGTGCTGCGCCTGTCCGATCCCCAGCAACTGCACGACAGCCTCGAGACCCTGGGCCTGGAGGGCGCATTACTGGAGCAATGGCTGGCCCTGCTGCAACAGCGCCAGGGCATCCTGCTGGTGACGGGACCAACCGGCTCGGGCAAGACCAGCACCCTTTACGCCAGTCTGCGGCACCTGGCCACTTCCCAAGTCAACCTCTGCAGCATCGAAGACCCGATCGAGCGGCTTGAACCGATGATCAATCAGTTGCAGGTCCAGCCCAATCTGGAACTGGACTTCGCCAGCGGTGCACGGGCCCTGCTGCGCCAAGACCCAGACATCATCATGATCGGCGAAATCCGCGACAGGGAAACCGCCCAGGTGGCGGTGCAGGCGGCCCTAACAGGGCATCTGGTGTTGTCGACCCTGCACACCCAGGACGCCTGTGGCGCGATCACCCGCCTGCTGGAGCTTGGGGTGGCTGACTACCTGATCAGGGCCACCCTGCTCGGGGTCATGGCCCAGCGCCTGGTGCGCACCCTGTGTCCCGACTGCCGGGGCCTGCTCCTGCAGGACGGCCAGGCCTGCCCACAGTGTCGGGGCACCGGTTTTCATGGACGCACCGGGCTCTTCGAACTGCTCCGGGTCAGCGCCGCGCTGCGCACGCGGATAACCCCTTCCAGCGACCTCGCGGAGCTACGGCAACAGGCTGAGATAGACGGGCTGCGGGATCTGCGAAGGCATGGATGTGATCAGGTCGACCAGGGCAGAACCTGCCCCGAGGAAGTCCTGCGGGTCTGTGGATAAGTAAGAAATAGCCTTTACGGCCGGGAACTTGGGGCCATGGAGAAGGATCGAAGCGGCATCTCAACCGCCCTCACACGCCGAGGTGATTCATCATGCGTTTCAAAACAGCCATCGCAGCCACAGTTCTGTTCTCGCTGCCCCTTGGCTCCGCCATGGCCGACACGTTCTGGCGCAATATCATCTCCTCCGGCGCGACCACCGCCTCGACCTACCTGACCTTCAAGGACCACAAGCTGATCGTCGCCGCCCAGGACGACGCCGGCAGCTTCGTCGCCAGTGACGGCGCCATTCGCGGGCCGTTCCTGGAAGCCGCGATCCGCCAAGTGCGCGCGGACAACCCCGGCGTGCAAGCCAGCGACATGGAGCTGGCCAACGCGATCCTGGCCAAGAACGCCGTCACCGAGTAACTTCCGGGGCTGCTGCGCAGCCCATCGCCGCGATTCGTCGCCACGACAAGCCGGCTCTCCCCCGACCGTATCGCTTCAAGCCATACGCGGCCCCTGAGGGAGCCGGCTTGCCGGCGATGGGCCGCATAGCGGCCGCAATGCAAGACAGTTGCCCCCTGCCTCGCCCGCCAGACACTAGCGATACGCCTCCACGGGCACGCACGCGCAGAACAGATTCCTGTCCCCATACACGTTGTCGACCCGGTTCACCGCCGGCCAATACTTGTGCTGGCGGGCATGAGCGCTGGGGGCGATGCCCTGCTCGAGGCCATACGGTCGGTTCCACGGCGCCAGCACATCGGCCAGGGTATGCGGTGCGTGCCGGAGCGGGTTGTCCTCGGCCGGCCAGGTGCCTTTCTGGACTTCGGCAATCTCCGCCCTGATCGCCAGCATCGCTTCGACGAAGCGGTCCAGCTCGGCCTTCGATTCGCTCTCGGTGGGCTCGACCATCAACGTGCCCGGTACCGGGAACGACATGGTCGGCGCATGGAAGCCATAGTCCATCAGGCGCTTGGCCACGTCCTCCTCGGTAATGCCGGTCAGCGCCTTGAGCGGGCGCAGATCGAAGATGCATTCATGGGCCACGCGCTGGTTACGCCCGCGGTACAACACCGGGAAGGCATCGCGCAACTGGCTGGCCAGGTAGTTGGCGGACAGGATCGCCACCTCGCTGGCGTCGGCCAGCTGCGGCCCCATCATGGCGATGTACATCCAGCTGATCGGCAGGATGCTCGCACTGCCCCAAGGCGCCGCGCTCACTGCGCTGTTGTTCGGGTCCAGCCCAGGCACCGGCACTACCGGGTGGCTGGCGACGAACGGCTTGAGGTGCGCGCGAATGCCAATGGGGCCCATGCCCGGGCCACCGCCGCCATGGGGGATGCAGAAGGTCTTGTGCAGGTTCATGTGCGAGACGTCGGCACCGATGTCCGCCGGTCGCGCCAACCCCACCTGGGCATTGAGGTTGGCGCCGTCCATGTACACCTGGCCGCCAAGCTGGTGTACCACCTCGCAGATCTCGCGAATACCCTCCTCGTATACACCGTGGGTGGACGGGTAGGTCACCATCAGGCACGACAGCCGCTCGCCGGCCTGGCGCGCCTTGGCCTTGAGATCATCGAGGTCGACGTTGCCGTCCTCGTCGCACTCGACGATCACCACCTCCATGCCGGCCATCTGCGCCGACGCCGGGTTGGTGCCATGGGCCGAGGACGGGATCAGGCAGATCGTGCGCCCGGCCTGGTGGCGGCTCTGGTGATAACGAGTGATCGCCATCAGCCCGGCGTACTCACCCTGGGCACCCGAGTTGGGCTGCATGCAGATCGCATCGAAGCCGGTGATGGCGCACAACCAGGCTTCAAGCTCGTCGATCATCGCCTTGTAGCCCTGCACCTGCGCCGCCGGGGCGAATGGATGGAGTTGGGCGAACTCGGGCCAGGTAATGGGGATCATTTCGCTGGTGGCGTTGAGCTTCATGGTGCATGAGCCCAGCGGGATCATCGACTGGTTGAGCGCCAGGTCCTTGTTCTCCAGCTGCTTGAGGTAGCGCAGCATCTCGGTCTCGCTGTGGTGCAGGTTGAACACCGGGTGCTGCAGGATCGGTGTGCGCCGTACCAGCGCGCCGGGGATGCCTTCGGGCAGGGCTAGCTGGTCGAGGGTGGCGATGTCCAGGCCGTGGTCGACGCCGAGGAAGATGTCGAACAATTTGAGCACCGTGGCCTCGTCGCAGGTTTCGTCCAGGCTCACCCCCAGGTGCCCGCGACCGAGAATGCGCAGGTTGACGCGGGCGTCCTCGGCGCTTTCGATGATCGCCGCCTGGGTGCCGCCAACGTCCAGCGTCAGGGTGTCGAAGAAATGCTGGTTGAGGCGCTTGATGCCTTTGGCTTCGAGGCCGGCGGCGAGGATGAACGTCAGCCGATGCACGCGCTGGGCGATGCGTTGCAAGCCCTCGGGGCCATGGTAGACGGCGTAGAAGCCGGCGATGTTGGCCAGCAACACCTGGGCCGTGCAGATGTTGGAGTTGGCCTTCTCGCGACGAATGTGTTGCTCGCGGGTCTGCAGGGCCATGCGCAGCGCGGTGTTGCCACGGGCATCGCGCGATACGCCGATGATGCGCCCGGGCATGGCCCGCTTGTAGTCGTCGCGGCAGGCGAAGTAGGCCGCGTGCGGCCCGCCATAGCCCATGGGTACGCCAAAGCGCTGGGTCGAGCCGAGCACCACGTCGGCCCCCAGCTCGCCGGGCGGCGTCAGCACCACCAGGCTGAGGATGTCGGCGGCGACACAGGCCAGGGCCTGCTGGCCGTGCAACTGATCGACCAGCGGGCGCAGGTCGCGCACCTCGCCGTGGGTGTCGGGGTACTGCAGCAATGCGCCGAACACCTGGTGGCTGGCGAGGTTATCCACGGAATCGATGATCAGCTCGAAGCCAAAGCCTTCAGCGCGGGTCTTGAGCACCGACAGGGTCTGCGGGTGGCAATGCTCGTCGGCGAAGAACGCGTTGCTCTTGCTGCGCGCCACGCGCTTGGCCAGGGCCATCGCCTCGGCAGCGGCGGTGGCCTCGTCAAGCAGCGAGGCATTGGCCAGGGGCAGGCCGGCAAGGTCGATGACCATTTGCTGGAAGTTCAGCAGCGCCTCCAGCCGGCCTTGGGCGATCTCTGGTTGATAGGGTGTGTAGGCGGTGTACCAGCCAGGGTTCTCCAGCACGTTGCGCAGGATGACGGTGGGGGTGATGGTAGCGTGGTAGCCCATGCCGATCAGGCTGGTCCATAGCTGGTTCTGCGCAGCGTAGCCCGCGAGTTTGGCCAGTGCGGCCTGCTCATCGAGGGCCGGCGGCAGGTCGAGCGGGCGATTGAAGCGGATGCCCGGCGGCACCGTCTGCTCGATCAGTTCACTGCGGCTGGCGACGCCGAGGGTGTCGAGCATGGCCTGCTGCTCCTGGGCATCGGGCCCCAGGTGGCGACGCAGGAAAGGGTTGGGCTCTTGCAGTTGGCTCAGCGATGGTGACTGGGACATGGCGACTATCTCTTCCTGGACCAGCTCTCATGGAGACTTACAAGTCTAGGAAGGATTGCCGAATGTGCGGGGATTATTGCGTTTGCCGTGCGGGTAAGCCCGCTCCCACGCCTGGCACACATCGCCATGGCGCACGTCGTGGGAGCGGGCTTGCTCCGCGAGCATTTACTCGCCGATGGCAGCCTTGTAACCAGCAGCATCCAGTAGCTTGTTCAACTCAGCGGGGTTGCTCGGCTTCAGCTTGAAGATCCACGACTCGTAAGGCTCTTCGTTGAGCAGCTCCGGGCTGTCGGCCAGTTCTTCGTTGACCGCGATGACTTCACCACCCACCGGCGCATAGATATCCGAGGCAGCCTTGACCGACTCGACCACGCCAGCGGCGTCGCCGGCTTCGAACACTTTGCCGACTTCGGCCAGTTCGACGAACACCACGTCGCCCAGTGCTTGCTGGGCGTGGTCACTGATACCCACGGTCACCGTGCCATCGGCTTCCAGGCGAGCCCACTCGTGGCTTTCGGCAAAACGCAGGTCGGCGGGGATTTGGCTCATTGTCTTGTATTCCTCGTTAGGGTCAGCGGTCGGCCCGCCATTTGAATAATCAGATCAGGATCTTGCCGTGGCGCACGAAGGTCGGCTTGACCACCCGCACCGGGTACCACTTGCCGCGAATCTCCACTTCGGCGCGGTCACCGGTGGCCATGGGCACACGTGCCAGGGCAATGGATTTGCTCAGCGTAGGCGAGAAACTACCACTGGTGATCTCTCCTTCGCCAATCCCGGATACACGGACCACCTGGTGGGCACGCAATACACCGCGCTCCTCGAGCACCAGGCCGACTAGTTTCTCCTTCACGCCCTGTTCGATTTCCGCGAGCAAACCGCTACGGCCGATGAATTCGCGACCGGCCGGCTCCCAGGCAACGCTCCAGCCCAGGTTGGAGGTAAGCGGGGTGTGGGCTTCGTCGATATCCTGGCCGTACAGGTTCATGCCGGCTTCCAGACGCAAGGTATCGCGTGCGCCCAGACCGCTCGGGGCAATGCCGGCACCGACCAGGTCGTTATAGAACGCCGGGGCCTGTTCGCCCGGGAGAATGATTTCCAGGCCGTCTTCGCCGGTATAGCCGGTGCGGGCGATGAACCAGTCACCGTCGGCGAGGCCTTCGAAGGGGCGCAACTCGCGGATCAACGCGGCCCGCGAGGCACTGAGCAAGGCGGCGACCTTTTCCCGTGCGTGAGGCCCCTGAATGGCAAGAATGGCCAGTTCAGGCCGCGCTTTGAAGCTCACCTTGAAGCCTTCGCTGCGGGTCTGCAGCCAGGCCAGCACCTTGTCGCGGGTGGCGGCATTGGCCACCAGGCGATAACCGTCTTCGGTGCGGTAGGCAATGAGATCGTCAATGACCCCACCCTCGGCATTGAGCAGCGGGCTGTAGAGGGCCTTGCCGGGGCTTTCCAGACGCGTCACGTCATTGGCCAGCAGGTGTTGCAGCCAGGGTGTGGCGGCGCAACCGTCAATATCGATGACGGTCATGTGGGAGACATCGAACACCCCGCAGTCACTGCGCACCTGGTGGTGCTCCTCGACTTGCGAGCCATAGTGCAGGGGCATGTCCCATCCGCCGAAATCGACCGTCTTGGCGCCGAGCGCCAGGTGCAGGTCATACAAAGGCGTACGCTGTCCCATGGGTTTCTCCTTCCGGGCGTGGCGAGGCGGCGGCGGTCGGCGATGTTCAATCATCACCTGTTGTTATAGGACCCGTCGCTGCGAATGCCGCGCATTGTAGCCGCATGGAGACCGCGTGGCACCCTTAGCGCGGCTGCCCCGGACGATGGGCCGAGCGGCGAATCAGGCCAATGACCGGTAACAGGCCAACCAGCACCAGGGTCAATGCCGGCAAAGAAGCCCGCGCCCATTCGCCCTCGCTGGTCATCTCGAACACGCGCACGGCCAGGGTATCCCAGCCAAAAGGTCGCATCAGCAGAGTCGCCGGCATCTCCTTCAATACATCGACGAACACCAGCAGGGCGGCGCTGAGGGCGCCGGGCACCAGCAAGGGTAGATACACCTTGAAAAACAATCGCAGTCCGGAAACCCCGAGGCTGCGTGAGGCCTCCGGCAGCGATGGGCGGATCCGCTCCAGGCTGCTTTCCAGTGGGCCATAGGCCACGGCGATGAATCGAACCAGATAGGCCAGTAACAATGCCGACAAGCTTCCCAGCAGCAACGGTTTGCCTGCCCCGCCCAGCCATTGGGACAGCGGCACCACCAGCTGATTGTCCAGGTAGCTGAACGCCAGCATGATCGATACGGCCAGCACCGAACCGGGCAAGGCATAACCGAGGTTGGCCAGCCCGACCCCTGCACGGATACCGGCGGTCGCTGCCTGGCGTCTGGCGAAAGCCAGCAGCATGGCCACGCTGACCGTGATCAGCGCCGCCATGGCACCGAGGTACAGGGTGTGCAGCACCAAGCCAAGGTAGCGCTCGTCCAGGTCGTGTCGACCTCGCTGCCAGAACCACGCCAGCAACTGCAGCATCGGGATGACGAAAGCACAGGCGAACACCAGCAGGCACCAGCCACTGGCGGCCAACGCCTTGAGCCCCCGCAAGTGATACAGCGCCTGCGCCCTGGGGCGTTCGTTGCCACTGCGGCTGGCGCCTCGGGCCCGGCGCTCGCCATACAGCACCAGCATCACCGCCAGCAGCAACAGGCTGGCCAGTTGCGCCGCGCTGGAAAGGCTGAAGAAGCCGTACCAGGTCTTGTAGATGGCCGTGGTGAAGGTGTCGAAGTTGAACACCGCTACCGCGCCGAAATCGGCCAGCGTCTCCATCAGTGCCAGGGCGATGCCGGCACCGATGGCCGGCCGCGCCATCGGCAAGGCCACCCGCCAGAAGGCCTGCAGCGGTGACAGCCCGAGTACTCGCGCCGCCTCCATCAAGCCCTTGCCCTGGGCCAGAAAGGCCGTGCGCGCCAGCAGGTAGACGTAGGGATAGAACACCAGCACTAGTACCGTGATCACGCCACCGGTGGAGCGCACCCTGGGCAGGCGCATGGGCCCGAACACCTCGCGCAGTGCCGTCTGCACCGGACCGGCGAAGTCGAGCAGGCCGACGAAGACGAACGCCAACACATAGGCCGGGATGGCGAACGGCAGCATCAGCGCCCAGTCCAGCCAGCGCCGGCCGGGGAACTCGCAGAGACTGGTGAGCCACGCCAGGCTCACCCCCAGCACGGTCACACCGATACCCACGCCCAACACCAGGGTCAGGGTGTTGCCCAGCAGACGGCTCATCTGGGTGTCGAGCAGGTGCGACCAGATCTGGCTGTCGACCGACTGCCAGGACAGCAGCAACACGCTGAGCGGCAGCAAGACCAGGGCGGCGACCAGGAAGACCGGCAGGTACCAGCGGCGTTGGGGAGAATGGGGCAAATCGAAAATCTCGATGGCTGTGCGATAGCATCGCGGGGCGAACCCGCTCCCACAAACACTGTGGGAGCGGGTTCGCCCCGCGATCGGTTGTCAAGAATAAGACGGCGGACTCAGTTCCAGCCAGCCCGATCCATCAAGCGAATGGCTTCGGCCTGGCGCTTGCCAGCGACTTCCACCGGAATGCTGTCGGCCTTGAAGCTCCCCCAGGCCGCCACTTCCGCCGATGGCTTCACCTTCGGGTTGGCCGGGAATTCCTGGTTGATGTCGGCAAACAGCTTCTGCGCCTCCTCGCCGGTCATCCACTCCACCAGCTTTTTCGCCGCTTCCGGGTGCGGCGCGTGCTTGGTCAGACCGATGCCCGAGAGGTTCACGTGAACGCCGCGGTCTCCCTGGTTGGGCCAGAACAGCTTGACCGGCAGATCAGGCTTTTCCTTGTGCAGGCGCCCGTAGTAGTAGGTGTTGACGATGCCCACGTCGCACTGGCCGGCGGCAATGGCCTGAAGCACCGCGGTGTCGTCGGAGAACACGTCGGTAGACAGGTTGTTGACCCAGCCCTTGATCAGTTTCTCGGTCTCGGCCTCGCCGTGGTTCTCGATCAGGGTGGCGGTCAGCGACTGGTTGTAGACCTTCTTCGCCGTGCGCAAGCACAGGCGGCCTTCCCAGTGCTTGTCGGCCAGGGCCTCGTAGGTGGTCAGCTCGGCGGGTTTGACCCGGTCGGTGGAGTAGGCGATGGTCCGTGCGCGCAGGCTCAGGCCGGTCCAGTCGTGGGACGAGGCGCGGTACTGCGGTGGAATGTTCTGGTCGATGGTGGCCGACTTGATCGGTTGCAGGATGCCCATCTGCTCGGCTTGCCAGAGGTTGCCGGCATCGACGGTGAGCAGCAGGTCGGCCACGCCGTTCTCGCCCTCGGCCTTGATGCGCTGCATCAAGGGGGCTTCCTTGTCGGTGATGAACTTGATCTTGACGCCGGTCTTGGCGGTATAGGCGTCGAACACCGGCTTGATCAGCTCGTCGATGCGCGAGGAGTACACCACCACTTCGTCCGCCGCCTGGGCGGTGCCGCCGAACAGCGTGAGGGCCAGTGCGGCCAGTAGGGGCTTGCGGGGCAACATTGGGGGTACTCCTCGCTGGGTTGAGAGGTGCAAATGGTAGTGAATCCCATTTTCCTGCTCATCTGCTTAGCCGTTACCGAATGTTGCAAGGGGCTGCTGCGCAGCCCAATCGCCGGCAAGCCGGCTCCCACAGTGACAACGCAGGCCTTTGTGGGAGCCGGCTTGCCGGCGATTGGGCCGCAAGGCGGCCCCAGCGACCCTCAGGCCTTGGCCAACTCCGGCAGGTCCCCGGACAACCCCAATGCCTGGCGCACGAACAGCGCCTTGGCCTCCGGCATCTGTTCCACCAGCTTCAGCCCACTGTTGCGCAACCAGCGCAGCGGCAACGGGTTGGCCTGGAACAACCGTTCGAAGCCTTCCATCGCTGCCATCAGCGCCAGGTTGTGCGGCATGCGCCGCCGTTCGAAGCGGCCCAGCACCTTCACATCGGCCAGGCGCTCGCCGCGCTCGCTGGCACGTACCAGCTCTTCGGCCAGCACGGCGGCATCGAGGAAGCCCAGGTTGACCCCCTGCCCCGCCAGCGGATGGATGGTGTGGGCGGCGTCACCGATCAGCGCCAGCCCTTCCTCGACATAGCGCTTGGCATGGCGCTGGCGCAGTGGCACGCAGACCCGCGGATCAGCCTCGAGCACGTCACCCAGACGGCCCTCGAAGGCACGCTCAAGCGCCTTGCGGAACGCCGCGTCGTCCAGCGCCATGGCCTGCTCGGCCTGCTCCGGCGTGGTCGACCAGACGATCGAGCACCAGTCCTGGCGGCCATCACGCGACAGCGGTAGGAACGCCAGCGGGCCTTCGTCGGTGAAGCGTTGCCAGGCCGTGGCGCGGTGCGCCTCACTGCACCGCACGCTGGTGACGATGGCGTGATGCAGGTAATCCCATTCGCGGGTCTGGCAACCGGCCAGGCGACGTACGGCCGAATTGGCGCCGTCAGCGGCGACCACCAGCGGCGCACGCAGCTTGCGACCATCGGCCAAGGTCACCAGCCACTCGTCGCCGGAGCGGCGCAACTGCTCCAGGCGGGCATTGGCCAGCAGCCCGACATCGCTGTCGTGCAGGCGCTCCAGCAGGCCGTCCTGGACCACACGGTTCTCGACGATATGCCCCAGCACCTCGGCATGCACGCTGGCCGCGGAAAAATGAATCTCGCCGGTGCCGCTGCCATCCCAGACGTGCATGTCCGAGTACGGCGAGACACGGCGCCGGGCGATGCCCTCCCAGGCCCCCAGGCGCTCGAGAATGCGCTGGCTGGCCGCCGACAGGGCACTGACCCTTGGTTCGAAAGGCGCCTCGCCGTCGAACGGCTTGACCGACAACGGGCCACCGTCGAGCAGGAGCACCTCCAGGCCACTGTGGCGCAAGGCCAGGGCCAGGGCGCTGCCGACCATGCCGGCACCGACAATCAACAGATCTGCGCGCATTTCCATGCCTTACGCCTGCCTCGCTTGCGGCTTGAGCCGCACGTATAAAGTTTTGTCGACCCGCGCCACCAGCTCGCCGGCGCCATCGCGGATCTCCACCTGCAACCGCGGCAGGTACTTCTTGCCGCTGGCGGTCTGCTGGCGGATCTCGTCCAGCAGCGCGTCGTCGACGTGGAATTCGGCATACACTGGGCCCTTGCCCGGTGAGATGAAATCGATGGAGGCGGCCTTGTCCCAGACGATGTACTCGCGCCCCAGCTGCTCGATCAGCAGCAGCATGTAGAACGGGTCGACCATCGCGTACAGGCTGCCACCGAACTGGGTGCCGACGTAGTTGCGATTCCACCGCGTCAGCTTCATGCGCACCTTGACGCTGCGCATGTCCGGGCTGATTTCCTGGATGTGGATGCCGGCGCCCAGGTAGGGCGGGTAGAAGTTCAGCAACCAGCGCAGCATCCGCGCTCGCCGTGCGAGCCGACGCGCAGCGCTCATGGGCGGCCCCGCGGGTCGGGGCGAGTGCCGAGGCCCATGGCCTGGCGGGCGAACCAGCTTTTCGCCGGCGGCAGCAAGTCCAGCCCGAGCAGGCCGAGGTTGCGCCCGGCCGCCAGCAGCGGCTGGCTGCTGCCGAACACCCGGGTGACCTGGTCGGAGAAGCCGATGGTCAGGGCCTGGTCGAGGCGCTGGCGCTGGTGATAGCCCTGTAGCGTGGGCAGATCGCCCGGCAGCGCCGGGCCGGCCAGCAAGGCGTCCGCCAGCGACTGCACATCGCGCAGCGACAGGTTGAAGCCTTGGCCTGCGATCGGGTGCAGGCTGTGGGCGGCATTGCCCAGCACCACCAGGTGCGGGCGCACCTGCTCCTCGGCCTCCACCAGCGACAGCGGATAGAGATGACGGGCACCGACCTGGCGCAGGGCGCCGAGGCGGTAGCCGAAGGCCTCCTGCAGTTCGCGCAGGAAGCTGCGCTCGTCGAGTTCGGCCAGGCGTTTGGCATCCATGCCCTGGCGGGTCCAGACCAGCGCGCAGCGGTTGTCCGCCAGCGGCAACAGGGCCATCGGCCCTTGCTCGGTGAAGCGCTCGAACGCCTGCCCGGCATGGGCCTCGCCTGGGGTGATGTTGGCGATCAGCGCGCTCTGCTCATACGGCGTGTGGCGCACATGGATGCCCAACTGCTCGCGCAGGCCCGAACGGCCACCATCGGCCAGCACCGCCAGGTCGCACTCCAGCACGGTGTCGTCGTCCAGCTGCAACCGATAGCCACCGGCGATGGCCTGCATCGCCTGCACTTGCGCCGGGCAGCGCCAGCTGACCACCTCGTTGTCGATGGCCTGCCACAGGCACTGGCCGAGCCAGGCGTTCTCCACCACATAGCCGAGCGCCGGCACGCCTTCCTCCAGCGCATCCAGGCGCGTGGCGCCGAAGCGGCCACGGTCGGATACCTGGATCTGCCGGATCGGCTCGGCGCGGCGGCTGATGGCCTGCCACAGCCCCAGCCGCTCGTAGATCTGCCGGGTGCCGTAGGACAGCGCCGAAGAACGCGCGTCGTAGCTGGGCTGGAAGCTGTCGCCGGGAGCGAACGGCTCGATCAGCAGGATCGTCCAGCCCCGCGCCTTGGCCGCGGCCTGCAGCGTCAGGGCCAGGCTGGCGCCGACCAGGCCACCACCGATGATCGCCAGGTTGACCCGGTTCATGCGGCGTCCTTGCGGGCTTCGTGCATCAGCGCCTCGATCTCGGCGACCGTGCGCGGCACGCCTGAAGTGAGGATTTCACAGCCTTGTCTGGTTACCACTACGTCGTCCTCGATCCTTACGCCGATGCCGCGCCATTTCTTCGCCACGGCCTGGTTGTCGGCCGCGATATAGATGCCCGGTTCGACGGTCAACGCCATGCCCGGCTCGAGCACGCGCCACTGGCCACCGACCTTGTATTCGCCCACGTCGTGCACGTCCATGCCCAGCCAGTGCCCGGCGCGGTGCATGTAGAAGGCTCGGTAGGCCTCGCTGTCGATCAGCGCCTGTACCTCGCCCTTAAGCAAGCCCAGCGCCACCAGCCCTTCGGTGATCACCCGCACGGTCGCCTCGTGGGCATGGTTCCAGTGCTTGCCCGGGGCGATCTCGGCGAACGCCGCGGCCTGGGCCGCGAGCACCAGCTCGTAGATGGCCTTCTGCTCGGGCGAGAAGCGCCCGCTGACCGGGAAGGTGCGGGTGATGTCGCTGGCGTAGCAGTCGATCTCGCAACCGGCGTCGATCAGCACCAGGTCACCGTCCTTGAGCGGCGCATCATTCTGCTGGTAGTGCAGGATGCAGCCATTGCGCCCGGCGGCGACGATCGAGCCGTAGGCCGGCATCTTCGCCCCGCCCTTGCGGAACTCGTAGTCCAGCTCGGCTTCCAGGCTGTACTCGTGCAGCCCGGCGCGACAGGCCTGCATGGCGCGCACATGGGCACGGGCGGAGATTGCCGCGGCCTCGCGCATGACCTTCACTTCCGCCGCCGATTTATACAGGCGCATGTCGTGCAGCAGATGATCCAGGGCAACGAACTCGTTCGGCGGCTGGGCGCCCAGGCGGGCCTTGGAGCGGATCACATTGATCCACTCCATCAGCCGGCGGTCGAATTCGGGATTGCCGCCCATGTTGCTGTAGACCCGCTCGCGGCCCTCGATCAGGCCCGGCAGGATCTCGTCGATATCGCTGATGGGGAAGGCATCGTCGGCGCCGAAATCACGCACCGCGCCTTCCTGGCCGGCCCGCAGGCCGTCCCACTGCTCGCGCTCGGGATTGCGCTCGCGGCAGAACAGCACGTACTCGCCATGCTCGCGGCCCGGGATCAGCGCGATCACCGCCTCCGGCTCGGGGAAGCCGCTCAGGTACTGGAAATCGCTGTCCTGACGATAGACATGCTCGACGTCGCGGTTGCGGATGGCAACTGCGGCGGCGGGCAGGATGGCGATGCTGTTGGGGACCATCTGCGCCATCAGCGCCTTGCGCCGACGGGCGTACTCCGCCTTGGGTATGTGGCTCATGGGCAAACGACCCCGATCAGATCAGTGCAGCGATGGCTTTGGCGCAGGCGCTTCGGGCTTGGCCAGCTCGGTGTACAGCAGCAGCGGGGCGACGCGCAGGTACTCCATGACTTCCATGTAGTCGCTTTCGCCGTCCTCGGACTCTTCCAGCGCTTCCTGGACCTGCGAAATGGCCACCAGGTCCTGGAGCACTTCCTTGGCATCGGTGGACAAGTCCTTGCCACCGGCGTTCAGGCCGAAACCGGTGATGAAGCCCTGGCACCACTGGCCCAGCGCGGTGGCGCGGTCACTGAGTGCGGCATCATCGGAAGGCAGCAGCAGGACGATGGCGACGTCGTCGCCGGTCAGCTCGGCCTTGACCATCTCTTGCAGGCCGACCAGGGCGTTGCGGACGGTGTCACCAGGTTCGGTCTCGAGCAGCTGGGCGGCGTCGGCCAGCCAGGCATCGGCATCGAAGCCGGCGCCGGCGCAGCTACGGCCGATCAGCAGGCCGTGCAGCTCGGCGGGGGTGACTGGGTGGCCATTGCTCGAAAGCAACATGGCGAAGGCAATGTAGGGCGATTGGGTATTGGGCATGGGCAGCTAGGCGCCAGACGGCGCAATGACTAGAATGGAGACCTTGTATCCTAGCACCGGCAGGCGCGCCAAGACCATCGGCACTGGCCGTCGCGCCCTTGGGGCAGGCATGATCGCCAGGCGAGTCAAGGAATCGAGTGCAACCCATGCAAGAGAACGACCTGCAAGCGCTGATGAGCCGGTTCGAGTTGCTGATCGAACGGGTCGAGCAACTAAAGCGGCAAAACGCACTCTTAGTAGCTCAGGAACGATCCTGGCGCGAGGAGCGCGCCCAGCTGATCGAAAAGAACGAGATCGCCAAACGCAAGATCGAATCGATGATCCTGCGCCTCAAGGCCCTGGAGCAAGACTCATGAGTTCAAGCAATAGCGTCACCGTCCAGATCCTCGACAAGGAATACTCGATCATCTGCCCGCCCGAGGAGCGCAACAACCTGGTCGGCGCCGCCCGCTACCTGGATGGCAAGATGCGCGAGATCCGCAGCAGCGGCAAGGTGATCGGCGCCGACCGTATCGCTGTGATGGCTGCGCTGAATATCACCCACGAACTCCTGCACCGCCAGGAGCGCCCCGAAGTGGCCAGCGGCGGTACCACCCGCGAACAGGTGCGCGACCTGCTGGAGCGGGTCGACCAGGCCCTCTCCGACGATCCGGTTAGCAAAAACGATTGAGATTGGTATACTGGCGCCACTCCCTGGGGGATGCGCCAGTCGGTTATGTCCCTGAGCCGATACGCACAACCACGGGGGTTGCACGCTGGGGCCGGTGTGCATGTCCGCCCGACGGAAAGCCTTAACGCCCCCTGCAATCTCCACCTTGAACTTTCGGGTTCAAGGGCTACACCGATAGCGGTCTTGTCGGGGAGCCTGCCTTCAGAACTGCCCGCCTTCCACGGCGGGCTTTTCGTTTCTTCAGGGATCGCCCGTGCCATGACCGACACCGCGCCGCTCACCCGCCCCCAGCTTCGCCGCCTCCTGCGCAATGCCCGCCGCGCTCTCACACCCACCCAGCAACGCCAGGCCGCCGAAGGCCTTTATCGCCAGTTGGCGCAGCATCCACTGTTCCGCCGCGCCCGGCATATCGCCCTGTACCTGCCCAATGACGGCGAGATCGACCCGCGCCTGCTGCTGCGCGAGGCGCACAGGCGCGGCAAGCACGTCTACCTGCCGGTGTTGCACGCCTGGCCCGCCACGCGCATGGTGTTCCAGCGTTTCGAGCCAGGTGAAAAGCTGCGACCCAACCGCTTCGGCATCGCCGAACCTGTAGTCGAGCGCAAACGCCAAAGGCCGATCTGGGCACTGGACCTGATCCTGCTGCCGCTGGTCGGTTTCGATGAGATGGGGGGGCGCCTGGGCATGGGCGGGGGCTTCTATGACCGCAGCCTGGCCTATCAGGGCCGGCGCAAGGCCTGGAAAAAACCATTGCTGCTGGGGCTGGCGCATGAATGCCAGAAGGTGGAGCGGCTCAACCAGGCAAGCTGGGATGTACCGTTGCAAGGCACGGTGTCAGACCGTGGTTGGTACTTGGCAGCGAAGTGAACCCGCGATCAGCGGTGCTGTTGCTGCGCCGGATCGACGGGCGCCTGCTGATAGGCGGCATCGAGCTTGCGCTCCCACAAGCCTTGCGCGTAACCGGTGGTGACCACGCCCAGGCCGAAGATGAAGGCCAGGATCCAGAGCAGGTCCGGTTTACGTTGTTTCATTGATTGCCCCCCAAGAACAACTGTCCAAGCTCGGCGGCTTTCTTGATGGCTGCCGGAGCGTATAGCTTAAAATCGGCGCATTTTCCGACAACATGAGGCGCTAGGCAAACGTTGACGCCAACCGACTGTCGGTTTCATGCAACGAGTTATTTCAAACTCTTTCAGGAGCAGCATCCATGGCCTACTGGCTGATGAAATCCGAGCCCGACGAGCTCTCCATCGAAGCCTTGGCACGCCTGGGCAGTGCCCGTTGGGACGGGGTACGCAACTACCAAGCGCGCAATTTCCTGCGGGCCATGAGCGTAGGCGACGAGTTCTTCTTCTACCACTCCAGCTGCCCGCAACCAGGAATCGCCGGCATTGCCCGGATCAGCGCCGCGGCCTACCCGGACCCGACCGCCCTCGACCCGCAAAGCCACTACCACGATGCCAAGGCCAGCGCCGAGAAGAACCCGTGGAGCGCGGTGGATGTCGAGCATGTGCAGACCTTCCGCCAGGTACTCGGCCTGGGCCTGCTCAAGCAGCAGGCGGCACTGGAGGAACTGCCACTGGTGCAAAAGGGCAGCCGCCTGTCGGTGATGCCGGTGACCGCCGAACAATGGGCGGCGATCCTCGCGCTGAGCTGATTGTGCGTCTACTGTAGGGGGTTTGACCAATATCAACGCGCCAGGATGCGCGTCACGCCAGGATAAGGCGTGCAAGCCGCAGGATGCAGACCGATGAATCGAAAAGCCCCCAGAGTCTTCGCCTCCGCCCTTGTGTTGCTGCTTCTGGCGGCCGGCGGGCTGGGTTACTGGAAGTCCCTCCACGACCGCCTGCCCGAAGGCCTGAGCATGGGTAACGGGCGCCTCGAATCCACCGAAGTGCAGATCGCCAGCAAGGTACCCGGGCGCCTGGCCGAGGTGCTGGTCGATGAAGGCGACAAGGTCACCCGCGGTCAACTGCTCGCCCGCATCGACACCCGCACCATGGAGGCCCAGCGCAGCCAGGCCGAGGCCGAGGTGCTGCGCGCCCGCGAGAACTACGCCGCCGCCCAGGCCAGCGTGCAGTTGCGCCAGAGTGAGCTGCTGCTGGCCAGCCAGGAGCTCAAGCGGGTGCGCGAAATCTACCAGCGCAAGTTCGCCAGCCAGCAATTGCTCGACCAACAGCAGGCTCGCTACGACACCGCCACCTCTGCCGTGGTCGCCGCCCGCGCCCAGTTGGCGGCGATCAAGGCCGCCATTGGCGCCGCCGAGGCCCAGGTCGCCCAGCTCACCAGCGAAATCGACGACAGCAGCCTGCGTGCCCCCATCGACGGCATCATCCAGCTGCGCCTGGCCGAGCCCGGCGAGGTGCTCGGTGCCGGTGGCCGGGTGCTGATGCTGATCGACCCCAGCGACCAGTACATGAACCTCTACCTGCCCGCCGCCACCAGCGGCCGGCTGACCGTGGGCGACCAGGCGCGGATCGTGCTCGACGCCCTGCCCGAGCAGGCCCTGCCGGCGAAGATCGCCTTTGTCGCGGCCAAGGCGCAGTTCACCCCGAAACAGGTCGAGACCCGTGACGAGCGGCAAAAGCTGGTGTTCCGGGTCAAGCTGCGCCTGACCGAGCCGAGCGCCGTGCCCCAGGCCAAGCCGGGCATGCCCGGCGCCGGGTACGTGCGCACTGCCGACGTGGGCTGGCCGGCCAACCTGCAATGAACGCGGCGACAGCGCTGCAGGCCGACGGCGTCAGCCACCATTATGGCGATCTGCAGGCCCTGCACCCCCTCGCGTTCAGCCTGCCGGCCGGCACCCGCTGCGGCCTGATCGGCCCGGACGGCGCCGGCAAGTCGACCCTGCTCGGGCTGATTGCCGGGGTCAAGCGCCTGCAACAGGGCGAGTTGCAGGTGCTCGGCGGCTCGATCCGCCAACGCCGCCACCGCACCGCGCTGTATCCCAAGGTCGCGTTCATGCCCCAGGGCCTGGGCAACAACCTGTACCCGGAGCTGTCGATCCGCGAGAACATCCGCTTCTTCGCCACTCTGTTCGGCCTGGGCCGCGCCGAGTGCGAGCAACGCATGGCCAGCCTGCTGCGCGCCACCGACCTCGAAAGTTTCGCCGAGCGCCCGGCCGGCAAGCTGTCTGGCGGCATGAAGCAGAAGCTGGGGTTGTGCTGCGCGCTGATCCACGAGCCGGACCTGCTGATCCTCGACGAGCCGACCACCGGCGTCGACCCACTGTCGCGGCGGCGCTTCTGGGAACTGGTCGAGCAGGTGCGCGCCCAGCGCCCGCAACTGACCCTGCTGGTGGCCACCGCCTACATGGAGGAAGCAGAGCAGTTCGAGCACTGCCTGATGCTCGATGCCGGTCGCCTGCTGGCTGCGGGCCTGAGCCATGAGCTGGCCGCGACCACGCCCAGTGGCAAGCTCGACGATGCCTTCACCCACTTTCAGGGCGCTGGCCGCGAGCAACCCGAGCCGCTGCGGATTCCGCCACGCCAGGCCGACGACGGGCCGATCGCCATTGAAGCCCACGATCTGACCTTGCGCTTCGGCGACTTCACCGCGGTGAACAAGGTCAGCTTCGCCATCGGTCGCGGCGAGATTTTCGGCTTCCTCGGCTCCAACGGCTGCGGCAAGACCACCACCATGAAGGTGCTCACCGGGCTGATGCCGGCCAGCGAAGGCAGCGCCAGCCTGCTTGGCCGCCCGGTGGATGCCGGCGACCTGGCCACGCGCAAGCGGGTCGGCTTCATGTCCCAGAGTTATTCCCTGTACGGCGAGCTGAGCGCCCGGCAGAACCTCGAGCTGCATGCTCGCCTGTTCGACCTGGCCAAGGCCGACAGCGCGCCGCGCATCGCCGAACTCATCGAGCGCTTCGACCTTGGCGCTATCGCCGACCAGCCGTCCGGCGCCCTGCCCTTGGGCCTGCGCCAACGTCTGTCGCTGGCCGTGGCGGTGCTGCACCGCCCGGAAGTGCTGATCCTCGATGAACCGACCTCGGGCGTCGATCCGGCGGCCCGCGACGACTTCTGGCGGCTGCTGGTGGAGTTGTCCCGCGAGCAGGGCGTGACCATCTTCCTGTCCACCCACTTCATGAACGAGGCCCTGCGCTGCGACCGCATCTCGCTGATGCATGCCGGCCGGGTGCTGGCCTGCGACACCCCGCAGGCCCTGCAAATCCAGTTCGGCGGCGACACCTTGGAAGACGCTTTCGTGCGTTGCCTCGAACAGGCCCAGGACGCGCCCACCCAGACACAAGCCGACACCACGCTGGAACAGGCCGCTGCCCCAACGCCCGCCCTGCGCCAGGCCTTCAGTCTGCGCCGCCTGCTGGCCGTCGCCAGCCGCGAAGGCAAAGAGCTGCTGCGCGACAAGGTGCGCCTGGCCTTCGCCCTGGCAGGGGCATTGTTCATGATGGTGATCTTCGGCTATGGCATCTCGCTGGATGTGGAAAACCTCGCCTTCGCCGTCTATGACCAGGACCAGAGCCCGCAGAGCCGCGCCTACCTGGAAGCCTTCCGTGGCTCGCGCTATTTCGCCGAGCAGCCGCCGATCCGCGATGCCCGCCAGCTGCACCAGCGCTTGCAGCGCTCGGAGATCAAGCTGGCCCTGGAGATCCCGCCTGGCTTTGGCCGCGACCTGCATGCCGGGCGCCAGCCGGTGGTTGCGGCCTGGCTTGACGGTGGCATGCCGTTTCGCGCCGAGACCAGCCGCAACTATGTCGAGGCCGTGCATCAGGCCAACCTCGAACAGCTCGTGGCACTCGGCCCGAACCCTGTCTCGCGCCAGCAGCCGGTGCGCCTGGAAACGCGCTTTCGCTACAACCAGGACGTGGTCAGCGTGAACGCCATCGGCCCTGGCGTCATGGCGCTGATCCTGGCCTTCATCCCGGCCATGCTCACCGCGCTGGGCATCGTGCGGGAAAAGGAGCTGGGCTCGATCACCAACTTCTACGCCACGCCCCTGACCCGCCTGGAGTTCCTGCTCGGCAAGCAGGCACCGTACCTCGCGGTGAGCCTGGTCAACCTGGCGCTGCTGGTGGCGATGAACCGCTGGCTGTTCGGCGTGCCGCTCAAGGGCAGCCCGCTGGCCCTGGCGTGCGGCGGCCTGGCCTACCTGCTGGCGACCACCAGCCTGGGCCTGTTGATCTCGGCATTCACCCGCACGCAGATCGCGGCGATCCTCGGCACCCTGATCATCACCAGCCTGCCGACCATCCAGTTCTCCGGGCTGATCGTGCCGCGCTCGTCGCTGGAGGGCGCGGCGGCGCTGATGGGCCAGCTGTTCCCGGCCGGCTACTTCCTCGACATCGCCGTCGGCACCTTCACCAAGGCCCTGGGCCTGCGCGAGCTGTGGCCGCAGTGCCTGGCGCTGCTGGGCTTCTTCGCCGCCTTCACCGGGCTGAGCCTGATCATGCTGAAAAAGCAGGAGGCCTGAAATGAGCCGGCTCTCCCACACCTTGCGCCTGGGCCTGAAGGAGCTCACCAGCCTGCGCCATGACAGCGTGTTGCTGCTGTTCCTGCTGTACGCGTTCAGCGTGGCGATCTACATGCCTGCCGCAGGTTCGGTAATAGGCGTGCACAACGCCAGTGTCGCAGTGGTCGACGAAGACCACGGCGCCATCTCGCGCAAGCTTGCCGAGTCGCTGCAACCGCCCGAATTCCAGCCCGCCGTGGCACTGCCGGCGGATCGTCTGGACCAGGCCATGGACAGCGGCCAGTACACCTTCGTGATCAACCTGCCGGTGAACTTCCAGGCCGACCTGCTGGCCGGGCGTTCGCCGGAACTGCAGGTCAACGTCGATGCCACGGCCATGAGCCAGGCCTTCATGGGCGCGGGCTACATCGGGCGGATCTTCGAACGCGAGCTGCTCGAATACGCGGGCCGCAGCACCAGCAGCCCGGCACTGCTCAATCCCAAGGCGCTGTTCAACCCCAACCTCGAAGGCGGCTGGTTCCTGGCGGTGATCCAGATCGTCAACAACATCACCATCCTGGCCATCATCCTTACCGGCACCGCGTTGCTGCGCGAGCGCGAGCACGGCACCCTCGACCACTTGCTGGTGCTGCCGCTGACGGCACTGGAAATCATGCTGGCGAAGATCGCCAGCAACGCCCTGGTGGTGGTGGCCTGTACCTGGATATCGCTGGAAGTGGTGGTCAAGGGCGCCCTGGGCGTGCCGCTGGCGGGCTCGATGGCGCTGTTCCTGGGGGTGACTGCGCTGTACCTGTTCGCCAGCACGGCACTGGGCATCTTCCTCGCCACCCTGGCGCGCTCGACACCGCAGTTCGGCCTGTTGGCGATCCCGGTGATCATCCCGATGCTGTTGCTGTCGGGGGGCAGCACACCGCTGGACAGCATGCCGCAGTGGCTGCAGTGGGTCATGCAGGGCTCGCCCTCAACCCACTTCGTCAGCCTCGGCGCGGCGATCCTGTTCCGCGACGCCGGGCTGAGCGTGGTGTGGCCGGACGTCGCGGCGCTGGCCGCGATCGGCCTGGTGTTCTTCGGCGTGGCCCTGGCGCGCTTTCGCCGCAGCCTCGCCGCCTGATCACTGCACGATCAGGTTGTTGAACAGCAGGTCCTCGACGATCGGCTTGCCCTCTTCGGACTCCATCACCTGCTGCACCTGTTTCAGGGCTTCCTGGCGCAGCTTTTCCTTGGCCTCGACGTTGCTCATGTTGTCCACGCCCTGCTGAGTGAACAGCGCCACCAGCTGGTTGCGGATCAGCGGTTCGTGGTGCTTGACCGCCGTGGCGGCGGCGTCGCCGGTCACGCGCAGGGCGACGTCGGCTTTGTACACGCGCAGCTTGGGGCCGCCGTCGAGGGCGTAGTTGCCGACGAAGGGCGGGCTGAGGCTGATGTAAGCGACCTTGGGCTCGCCTTCCTTTTCCTCGGCCATAGCCGCCGCCGGCAGCATCAGGGCCAGCACCATCAAGATCCACGCTTTCACGAATTCGCTCCTCAATACAGTTGGCGCCAGCTTACCCAGCGCGCCGGCCAAACCCAAGCCCGGGCTTATGCCAGCTCATCAGGGCCGACCATGCTCGTTGACCCTCGGGGTGGCCCTCCTACACTTATCGGCCACCACACGCAAAGGAATAGCCCTGATGAAAGCCTTGTTGTGCAAAGCCCTGGGCCCGGCGCGGGACCTGGTCCTGGAAGAGGTCGCCAGCCCCGTGCCGAAGAAGAACGAGATCCTCCTCGACGTGCATGCCGCAGGGGTCAACTTCCCCGACACCCTGATCATCGAGGGCAAGTACCAGTTCAAGCCGCCGTTGCCGTTCTCGCCGGGGGCGGAGGCCGCCGGCGTGGTGGCCGCGGTGGGCGAGAAGGCCGGTGCGTTCAAGGTCGGCGACCGGGTAATGGCCCTGACCGGCTGGGGCGCTTTCGCCGAGCAAGTGGCGGTGCCGTTCTACAACGTGCTGCCGATCCCGGCGGGCATGGACTTCACCACTGCCGCCGCGTTCGGCATGACCTACGGCACTTCGATGCACGCCCTCACCCAGCGCGGCCAGCTCAAGGCCGGTGAAACCCTGCTGGTGCTCGGCGCCTCGGGTGGCGTTGGGTTGGCGGCGGTGGAGATCGGCAAGGCCCTCGGCGCGCGGGTGATCGCGGCGGCCAGCAGTGCCGAGAAGCTGGCGATCGCCAAGGCGGCCGGGGCCGACGAGCTGGTCGACTACAGCCAGGCCAGCCTCAAGGACGAGATCAAGCGCCTGACCGGCGGCCAGGGCGTGGATGTGATCTACGATCCGGTCGGTGGCGAGTTGTTCGACCAGGCTGTACGCGGACTGGCGTGGAACGGCCGCTTGCTGGTGGTGGGGTTCGCCAGCGGGACGATCCCGCAGTTGCCGGTGAACCTGGCGCTGCTCAAGGGCGCGGCAGTGGTCGGGGTGTTCTGGGGCGCCTTTGCCCAGCGCCAGCCGGAGGACAACGCCGCCAACTTCCGCCAGCTGTTCGCCTGGCATGCCGAGGGCAAGCTGAAGCCGCTGGTGTCGCAGACCTACGCGCTGGCCGAGGGCGGCGCCGCGATCGAGCGTCTGGCGCAGCGCCAGGCAGCGGGCAAGCTGGTGGTAACGGTTCAGCGCTGACCTTTCTGCCCTGTCACTGGCTCACAGTGACAGGGCAGACCCCGCAGTTCTTCTATTCATATTCCTAAACGGTAGTTCATAAACTTTTTCTAAACGAATAGGGTATATCGACCGGACCACCGGACCAGCAAACGTCTGTCGCCATCAGCTGAGGCGACGCTTTCAACTTTGTGAGGTTAGGAATGGTCAGGATCACAATCACCCCAGTGCATAACGCCAGGGCATTGAGTGCAGCCAAGGAGCGGTACTGATGTCCAGCCAACCAACTACCCGATTCCACAGCGATCACGATAGCTCGCCACTGCTGCTGCCGGCCAAGGTGCTGCGCAACGACGAAGAGGCCCTGCAGGCCGCCCGCGAACTGGCCGAGGTGGCCCGCCAGCAGGCCGCCAAACGTGACCAGCAGCGCAAGCTGCCATGGGCCGAGATTGAGCAGTTCACCCGCAGCGGCCTGGGCAGCATCAGCGTGCCCAAGGCCTTCGGCGGCCCCGAGGTGTCGTTCGAAACCATCGCCGAAGTGTTCCGCCTGATCAGTGCCGCCGACCCGGCGCTGGGGCAGATTCCGCAGAACCAGTTCGGCATCCTGCAACTGGTGCGCCTTACCGCCACCCAGGCGCAGCAGGAAGCGATCTTCCGCGCCGTGCTCGACGGCTGGCGCATCGGCAATGCCGGCCCCGAGCGCGGGACCAAGGACACCCTGACGCTCAAGGCACGCATTACCCGCGAGGGCGACGGCTATCGCATCAGTGGCGAGAAGTTCTATTCCACCGGTGCCCTGTACGCCCACTGGGTAGCGGTAAAAGCCCTGGACGATGACGGCCGGCAACGCCTGGCCTTCGTCCGTCGCGGCAGCCCGGGGCTGCGCATCGTCGACGACTGGTCCGGCTTCGGCCAGCGCACCACCGCCAGCGGCACCGTGCTGCTCGACCAGGTGCCGGTGGACGCCGACCTGGTGCTGGACAACTGGCGCCTGCGTGAAGAGCCCAGCATCCAGGGCGCCGCCTCGCAGCTGATCCAGGCGGCCATCGACGCCGGCATCGCCGAAGCGGCCATCGCGGACACGATCCAGTTCGTGCGGGAGAAGTCCCGGCCCTGGATCGAGGCCAAGGTCGAACGCAACAGCGACGATCCCTATGTGATCGCCGACATCGGCCGCCTGAAGCTCGAACTGCACGCCGCCGAGGCCCTGCTGCGCAAGGCCGCCAGGGTGCTCGACGAAGTGAACGCCGGTGTGATCGATGCCGCCGCCGCGGCCCGTGCCTCGATTGCCGTGGCCGAAGCCAAGGTGCTCACCACCGAGATCTCGCTGCAGGCCAGCGAGAAGCTGTTCGAGCTGGCCGGCAGCCGCGCCAGCCTGGCCGAGTTCAACCTCGACCGGCACTGGCGCAACGCCCGGGTCCACACCCTGCACGACCCGGTGCGCTGGAAGTACCACGCCGTCGGCGCCTACTACCTCAACGGCACCCTGCCTGCCCGCCATTCCTGGATCTGATTCAAGGCCCAAGGGCTGCGCTGCAGCCCTTTCGCCGGCAAGCCGGCTCCCACAAGTACTCCAGTGAACCCTCACTGTGGGAGCCGGCTTGCCGGCGAAAGGGAAGCACAGCGACCCCCAGTGCCCGGAGAGCAACATGACTGCATCCCTCATCAGCACCGACGCCCAGGCCCTGGCCGTCGCCGACGAACTCGCCCACTACCTGCGCGAAGACAGCGCCCTGCGCGACCGCGAGCGCCGCCTGCCGCATGCCGAACTCGAACGTTTCGTGCAGTCCGGCCTGTGGGGCATCAGCGTGCCCAAGGCCTTTGGCGGCGCCGGCGTGTCCAGCGCCACCCTGGCCAAGGTCATCGCCCGCATCGCCCAGGCCGACGCCTCGCTCGGGCAGATCCCGCAGAACCACTTCTACGCCCTGGAAGTGCTGCGGGTGAACGGCAATCCCGAACAACAGCAACGCCTCTACGCCGAAGTCCTCGCCGGCCGCCGCTTCGGCAACGCCCTGGCCGAGCTCGGCACGAAGAACGCCCATGAGCGCACCACCCGCCTGAGCCGCGACGGCGACCACTTCCGTATCGACGGCCGCAAGTTCTACTGCACCGGCGCGATCTACGCCCAGCGCATCCCGACCCTGGTGATCGACGAACAGGGCGTATCGCACCTGGCCTTCGTGCCCGCCGACAACCCGGGCATCGAGGTGATCGACGACTGGAGCGGCTTCGGCCAGCGCACCACCGGCAGCGGCTCGGTGGTGTTCAACCATGTGCCGGTCCGCGCCGAGGACGTCGTACCGTTCCAGAGCGCCTTCGAGCGCCCGACCACGGTCGGCCCGCTGGCGCAGATCCTCCATGCCGCGATCGACACCGGTATCGCCCGCGCCGCCTACGAGGACGCCCTGCATTTCGTGCGCACCCGCAGCCGACCCTGGATCGACTCCGGCCTCGACAAGGCCAGCGACGATCCGCTGACCCTGAAGAGCTTCGGTCACCTGGCAATCCGCCTGCACGCCACCGAGGCCCTGCTCGAACGCGCCGGGGAAATCCTCGACATCGCCCAAGCCGACAGCAACGCCGAGACCCTGGCCGCCGCCTCCATCGCCGTCGCCGAGGCCCGGGCGATCAGCACCGAGATCTCCCTGGCCGCCGGCACCACCCTGTTCGAGCTGGCCGGCAGCCAGGCCACCCTGGCCGAGCACAACCTCGACCGCCACTGGCGCAACGCCCGGGTGCATACCCTGCACGACCCGGTGCGCTGGAAGTACCACGCTATCGGCAACTACTACCTCAACGACGAGAAACCGCCGCGCCGAGGGACCATCTGATGGCCAAGCAGATCCTGCTCAATGCCTTCAACATGAACTGCATCGGGCACATCAACCACGGTTTGTGGACCCACCCGCGGGACACTTCGACCCAGTACAAGACCCTCGACTACTGGACCGACCTGGCCCGCCTGCTGGAGCGGGGACTGTTCGACGGGCTGTTCATCGCCGATATCGTCGGCACCTACGATGTCTATGGCCAGTCGCTGGACGTGACGCTGAAGGAGTCGATCCAGCTGCCGGTCAACGACCCGCTGCTGCTGGTCTCGGCCATGGCCGCCGTTACCAGGCATCTGGGCTTCGGCCTCACCGCCAACCTGACCTATGAAGCGCCTTACCTGTTCGCCCGGCGCCTCTCCACCCTCGACCACCTGAGCAATGGCCGGGTCGGCTGGAACATCGTCACCGGCTACCTCGACAGCGCCGCCCGGGCCATGGGCCTGGAGCAGCAACCCGAGCACGACCGCCGCTACGACCAGGCCGACGAGTACCTGCAGGTGCTGTACAAGCTGCTCGAAGGCAGCTGGGCCGACGACGCCGTGGTCGCCGATCGCGAGCAACGCGTCTATGCGCGCCCGGACAAAGTGCGCAAGGTCGCGCACCATGGCGAGTTCTACGACGTCGAGGGCTACCACCTGTGCGAACCCTCACCACAGCGTACGCCGGTGCTGTTCCAGGCCGGTAGTTCGGCACGCGGTTTGGCCTTTGCCGGCAACCATGCCGAGTGCGTGTTCATCAGTGGCCAGGAAAAGGCCGCCACCCGCGCCCAGGTCGACAAAGTGCGTGCAGCGGCGCAAGCAGCTGGTCGCGACCCGCAGGCGGTCAAGGTATTCATGGGCATCACCGTGATCGTTGGCAAAACCGAGGACGAAGCCCGCGCCCTGCACGCCGAGTATCTGCGCTACGCCAGCCCCGAGGCCGGGGTTGCGCACTTCGCCAGCTCCACCGGTATCGATTTCTCCCGCTACGAACTGGACGAACCCATCGGCTTCGCCAAGGGCAATGCCATCCAGTCCGCCACCCGCCAGTTGCAGGAAAGCGCCTGGACCCGCCGCCGCCTGCTCGAGCAACACGCCTTGGGGGGGCGCTACGTGGTCCTGGTCGGCAGCCCCGAGCAAGTCGCCGAGCAACTGATCGGCTGGCTCGACGACACCGGCCTGGACGGTTTCAACCTGACCCGCACCGTCACCCCGGAAAGCTTCGAAGCCTTCATCGACCTGGTAGTCCCCGAGCTGCAACGCCGTGGCCGCTACAAGACCGACTACGCCGAGGGCACCCTGCGCGAGAAGCTGTTCGCCAGCGACCACCCGCACTTGCCCGCCGACCACCCCGGATCCACCTACCGCAACGCCCACACCCCTGCCCCGACTGGAGCCCTGCACCATGCTTGAAAAACTGTTCCGGCCCGTCGCGGCCATTGCCCTGGGCCTCGGCCTGTCCGCCGCAGCCCTCGCCGCCGAACCACTGAAGATCGGCACCACCGCCGCCTTCGCCATTCCCCTGGAGGCGGCAGTGGAGGAGGCCCATAAACAGGGCCTGGAAGTGAAGCTGATCGAGTTCAGCGACTGGATCGCGCCGAATGTCAGCCTCAACAGCGGCGACATCGACGTGAACTACTTCCAGCACATCCCCTTCCTGGAAAACGCCAAGGCCGCCGCCGGCTTCAACCTGGTCCCCTATGCACCGGGGATCATCAACAACGTCGGGCTGTACTCGAAAAAGTACAAAAGCTTTGCCGAGCTGCCCGAAGGCGCCAGCGTGGCCATCGCCAACGACCCGATCAACAGTGGCCGTGGCCTGCAACTGCTGGCCAAGGCCGGCCTGATCACCCTCAAGCAGGGCGTGGGTTACAAGGCCACCGAGGACGACATCATCGCCAACCCGAAGAAGATCAAGATTCTCCAGGTAGAAGCGGTGCAACTGGTGCGCGCCTACGACGACGCCGACCTGGTGCAGGGCTACCCGGCCTATATCCGCCTGGCCAACACCTTTGACGCCACCTCGGCGCTGCTGTTCGACGGCCTGGAGAACAAGGAATACGTGATCCAGTTCGTTATCCGCCCACAGGAGAAAAACGACCCGCGCCTGGCCAAGTTCGTCGACATCTACCAACACTCGCCGGCGGTGCGCGCCGCCCTCGACAAGGCCCATGGCAAGCTCTACCAGGCCGGCTGGGAAGGCTGACATGGCCCAGGCCAGCGCCCTCAGGGCGCCCATCCCGCCCGCCGAACCGTCCAAGGCCGAAGAAACGGCCCTGCGCCCGGAAGTGAACCAGGCGCACATCCGCTTCATCGGCCTGGGCAAGACCTATCCGGGCCAGGTCCAGCCGGCGTTGCAAGGCATCGACCTGAACATCCGCCGCGGCGAGATATTCGGCATCATCGGCCGCAGCGGCGCCGGCAAGTCCTCGCTGCTGCGCACCATCAACCGCCTGGAACAGCCCAGCCAGGGCCGGGTGCTGATCGAGCAGGTGGATATCGCGCCGTTCGACGAAGACCGCCTGGTCGCCTTGCGCCGGCGCATCGGCATGATCTTCCAGCACTTCAACCTGATGTCGGCCAAGACCGTGTGGCAGAACGTCGAGCTGCCGTTGAAGGTGGCCGGGGTGGCCAAGGCCGAGCGCCAGCGCAAGGTCCGCGAGCTGCTGGAGCTGGTGGGTCTTGCGGAAAAACACCATGTCTACCCGGCGCAGCTGTCCGGCGGGCAGAAGCAGCGCGTCGGCATCGCCCGGGCGCTGGTGCATGACCCCGAGATCCTGCTGTGCGACGAAGCCACCTCCGCGCTGGACCCGGAAACCACCGCCTCGATCCTCGAGCTGCTGCGCGACATCAACCAACGCCTGGGCCTGACCGTGGTGCTGATCACCCACGAAATGGCGGTGATCCGCGATATCTGCCAGCGCGTGGTGGTGCTCGAGCGGGGCGAGATCGTCGAACAGGGCGAGGTCTGGCAAGTGTTCGGCACACCGCGCCACGACGTCACCCGCACCCTGCTCGCACCGCTGCAGACCAAGCTGCCGGCCGCCTTGCAAGCCAGCCTGCGTGCCCAGCCGATCAGCCGCGACGCGGCTGTGGTGCTCAAGCTCGACCTGGTGGGCGAGCCGGAACTGAGCGCCCTGTTCAGCGATCTGGGCGGACGCGTGCGGCTGCTCCAGGGCGGCGTCGAGACCATCGGCGAGCATGCCTTGGGGCAACTGATCCTGGCCGTGCGCGGTTCGCCGCTGGACACCCACCAATTGCTCGAACGCGCCCGTCGCTGGGCCGCGGATGTGGAGGTACTCGGCCATGTGGATTGATCGCCTGCTGCAAGGCTTGCTCGACACCCTGCTGATGGTCGGCGTGTCCTCGCTGGTCGCGCTAATCGTCGGGGTACCGATGGCAGTGCTGCTGGTCACCAGCGACAAGGGCGGGATCTTCGAGGCCGCCGCGCTGAACCGGGTGTTGGGCGCCATCGTCAACCTGTTCCGCTCGATCCCGTTCCTGATCCTGATGGTCGCGCTGATCCCCTTCACCCGCCTGGTGGTCGGCACCACCTATGGCGTGTGGGCCGCGGTGGTGCCGTTGACCATCGCCGCCACGCCGTTCTTCGCGCGCATCGCCGAGGTCAGCCTGCGCGAGGTGGACCACGGCCTGATCGAAGCGGCACAGGCCATGGGCTGCCGGCGCTGGCACATCGTCTGGCACGTTCTGCTGCCTGAGGCGCTGCCGGGGATCGTCGGCGGCTTCACCATCACCCTGGTGACACTGATCAACTCGTCGGCCATGGCCGGGGCGATCGGTGCCGGAGGCCTGGGGGATATCGCCTATCGCTACGGCTACCAGCGCTTCGACAGCCAGATCATGCTGACCGTGATCGTGATGCTGGTGGCGCTGGTGGCGGTGATCCAGTTGGGTGGGGACCGTTTGGCCAAAGGGTTGAACAAGCGTTGAGCCTATCGCGGGGCAAGCCCGCTCCTGCGACCAGCGGGAGCGGGCCTGCCCTGCGATACGACCTCAGCCCCAGTGCAGTTCCGCCGCCGGCACCGGCCGCCCGAACCAATACCCCTGCCCCAGCTGGCACTGCTGCTCCAGCAGGAACCGCGCCTGCTCGGCCTGCTCGACGCCCTCGGCATGCACCTGCATGCCCATGCTCCGCGCCAGGGCGATGATCACCCGCACGATGGCGATGTCGTCTTCGTCGTGGGGCAAACCCGCGACGAAACCCTGGTCGATCTTCAGCTTCTGCACGGGCATGCGCTTGAGCCGCAGCAATGACGAGTAACCCGTGCCGAAATCGTCGATGGCCAAGGTCACGCCCAGCTCGCGCAGGCGATGCAGCTGTTCCAGGGCGACCTCGGGGTCTTCCATCACGGCGCTCTCTGTCACTTCGAGTTCGAGCAGCGATGGGTCCAGCCCGGTATCGTGCAGCGCATCGGCCACCTGTCGGTACAGGTCACGCTGGCTGAACAGGCGACTGGAGATGTTCACCGCCACGAACGCCAGCTGCCGCCCTTCGACCTGCCACTGCATCATCTGCCGACACGCCTGGCGCAGCACCCAGGCGTCGATTTCTGCTATCAACCCGGTACGCTCGGCGATGGGGATGAACTCCCCGGGAGGAACCAGGCCACGCACAGGGTGCTGCCAGCGCACCAGCGCCTCGACGCCGATCATCCGCGCGGTGAACAGATCGTACACCGGCTGGAAGAACACCCGCAGTTCCTGCTGTTCGAGCGCCCGGCGCAATTCGCCGGCAGTCTCGACCCGCTGCTGGGCATGGGCGGTAAGCTCCTCGGTGTACAACGCGTAGCAGGCACGGCCATTGCTCTTGGCCTTGAACAGCGCCGAATCGGCGTTGCGCAGCAGCTGCTCGGCACTCAGTGCATCGTTGGGAAACAGGCTGATGCCGATGCTGGCACTGATGAACAGGCGGTTGCCCTCGAAGCAGAACGGTTCTTTCAAGCGTTCGATGATCGATTGCGCCAACTTGCCGGCCTGGCCCACCTGCTGGCAGCTCTCGGCCAGCACGCCGAACTCGTCGCCCCCCAGGCGCGCCAAGGTCACACCGCTGCCAAGCACCTCGCGCAGGCGTTCGCCGACCAGCTTGAGCAGTTGGTCGCCAATGGTGTGGCCGAGGCCGTCGTTGATGCTCTGGAAGTGGTCGAGGTCGAGCAGCAGCAAGGCGCAACCGCGCTTGTTGGCCTGCGCCGCGGCCATGGCCTGCATCGCGCGATCGTTGAACAGCAGGCGGTTGGGCAGGCCGGTCAGCGGATCGTGATGGACAAGGTAGGCCAGCTCTTGCTCGGTGTGTTTGATCACGCTGATGTCGCTGAACACCGCGACGTAATGGCTGAGTGCGCCACTGTCATCGTGAATGGCACAAATCGTCTGCCATTGCGGGTAGATCTCCCCGCTTTTACGGCGGTTCCAGATTTCCCCGCTCCATTCACCCTGCTCTGCCAGCGCGGCATAGATCTGCTGGTAGAACGGCGCGCCATGGCGCCCGGACTTGAACTTGCTCGGGCGCTGACCGATGACTTCTTCCTGCTGGTAGCCAGTGATGCGCATGAATGCCCGGTTGACATGCACGATCAGGCCGTTGCGGTCGGTCACCAGTACACCCTCCAAGGTGCTGTCGAACACCGCTGCGGCCATGCGCAGGCGCTCACGGTCCTCGCTGCGCAGGCGCGCGCCGATGCCGATGAAATCGAGCAGGCGCGCGCGGGAAACGAAGATCAGTGCGGCACTGAGCATTACCCAGAGCACGACATTGATCTGCCGCCCCACGGCCAGGGCCAATGGGTTCTCGGTCATACCGTGTAAAACCAGCTCGGACAGCGCCAGCCAGAGAATCGAAAACAACACGTAGAGCCCGGCCATGCGCAAGGCGTCGCGAACGGAAACAGACATGTCGGGTGGATGAGCCCATGAAAAAAGAAGGGGCATTATAGGGGCTGAAACACCCTGTGACTTCCTATCCAAAAGCGCGACTGGTTTTATTTCCCCGCCAAAGGATAATGCCTGCGTTGTTCCGCCTGTTTTCCGAGGGTATTTCCCGTTATGTGGTATTACGGTCTGCTCGACTTGTCGGCCTGGCAACTGGTCGCCGTCACCCTGCTGATGACCCATGTGACCATCGTCAGCGTCACCATCTACCTGCACCGCTACTCGGCCCACCGCGCCCTGGAGCTGAACGCGGGCCTCAAGCATTTCTTCCGGTTCTGGCTGTGGCTTACCACGGCGCAGAACACCCGCGAGTGGACCGCCATCCACCGTAAGCACCACGCCAAGTGCGAAACCCCCGACGATCCGCACAGCCCGGTACACAAGGGCCTGGGTACCGTGCTGCGCAAGGGCGCCGAGCTGTACCGGGAAGAGGCGCGCAACGAGGAAACGTTGCGCATCTACGGCAAGAACTGCCCGGACGACTGGATCGAGCGCAACCTCTACACCCGCTACAAGCTCGGCGGCATCGCGCTGATGGCAGTCATCGACCTGCTGCTGTTCGGCACCATCGGCATCACCATCTGGGCGATCCAGATGATGTGGATCCCGTTCTGGGCCGCCGGCGTGGTCAACGGCTTGGGCCATGCCGTGGGCTATCGCAACTTCGAATGCCGCGACGCCGCTACCAACCTGGTGCCGTGGGGCATCATCATTGGCGGCGAAGAGCTGCACAATAATCACCACACCTATCCCAACTCGGCGAAGCTCTCGGTACGCCGCTGGGAATTCGACATGGGCTGGATGTGGATCCGCCTGCTGAGCCTGCTGCGCCTGGCCAAGGTGCAGCGTGTGGCGCCCATCGCCCATCGGGTGGAGGGCAAGGCGTCGCTGGACATGGACACCGCCATGGCCATCCTCAACAACCGCTTCCAGATCATGGCCCAGTACCGCAAGCTGGTGATCGGCCCGCTGGTCAAGCAGGAGCTGGACAAGGTCGACACCTCGGTACGCCACCGCTTCCGCCGCGCCAAGCGCCTGCTCTCGCGGGAAACCAGCCTGCTGCAGGATCGCCACCACGTGCGCATCGAGTCGCTGCTGGCCCACAGCCAGGCACTCAAGACCATCTACGAAAAGCGCCTGGCGCTGCAGCAGATCTGGGCGCGCACCAGCGCCAACGGCCACGACATGCTCGCCGCCATGAAGGACTGGGTACACGAGGCCGAAGCCAGTGGCATCCAGTCGCTGCGTGACTTCGCCGCCCAGCTCAAGACCTACTCGCTGCGCCCCAACGGCGCCTGAGCACCGTTGATCGGCATGCCCCGCAACGGGGCGTGCCGACCGGAACTTCCCCCCGCTCAATCGACTCAAATCCGGCATATCGCCCGCGTGGCGGGCCGGACCGTGGCCGCACGCCCATCGTCGAGAACCGTTCCGTGCTCATGGCCAAAGACCTCCCACCCACCTCAACCGGCACCCCGCGCCCCGAAGCTGCTCAAACCCTGCTCGCGCTGTTGCACGCTCAAGGCGAAGTGGCCCGCCTGAGCGAACGCGAGCAGCTGTACAGCTCGCTGCTCGACAGCGTCAATGCCGTGCTCTGGGCCTTCGACTGGGAAACCCGCCAGGTGCTCTACGTCAGCCCCGCCTACGAACGCATCTTCGGTCGCCCGGCCAGCCTGGTGCTGGCCGACTACAACGAATGGCGCGACGCCATCTACCCGGACGACCTGGAGTACGCCGAACGCAGCCTGGCCCAGGTGCTGGTCAAGGGCACCGTCGAGGACCGCGAGTACCGCATCCTCAACGCCGCCGGCGAAGTGCGCTGGCTCAGCGACAAGTGCTATATCAACCAGCAACGCGAGGGCGACCAGCGGGTGATCATCGTCGGCATCGCCGAGGACATCACCGAGAAGAAGCAGCTCGAAGGCGAGTTGCAGCGCCTGGCCACCACCGACGTGCTTACCCAAAGCAGCAACCGCAGGCATTTCTTCGAGTGCGCCCAGCAGGCCTTCGACAGCGCCCGCGAGGACGGCACGCCGATGGCCTTCCTGCTGCTGGACATCGACGACTTCAAGCACATCAACGACAGTTATGGTCACCAGGAAGGCGACCACGTGCTGCAGCGCATCGCCGACAGCGGCAAGGCCGTGCTAAGGCGTGGCGATCAGTTCGGGCGCATTGGTGGCGAAGAATTCGCCGCCGTGTTCCCCGGCTGCACCGCTCAGGTGGCCGAACAGATTGCCGAGCGGCTGCAGCGGGAAATCCAGCGGTTGAGTTTCAGTCATGGTGAGCAGACCTATGGCGTCACAGTGAGCCAAGGGCTGACGGGGTTACAGGATGAGGATGAAACGCTAGACAGCTTGTTCGCCCGGGCGGATGCGGCCATGTACCGTGCCAAGCGCCAGGGCAAGAACCAGATCGTGAAAGGCTGAAGCGGGTCACTTCGCGGCTGCGGCACTCCACTCATAATCGATCGACCCGCTACGTGGCCCAGCCAATATCCCCTCAGGCTCCTTTTCCAGACCTTCCTTGAAGCCAACTTCGAGAAAATGTCGTTGCTGATCGGTGATTTCACCGGCCAAAGCGATAGCCTGGGCTGTGTAGCGTTTGATCAGTGCAGCCCTCCTGGAATCTTTCGAATAGCTCATAGGCACCTCCGAGATGTGGAAACCACGTCGCTGGCTCATTGCCGCCACGGATATCACGAGACTTCCGGCCGGATCGCGAGCGAAGCCAAGCGACTGGTACAGGGGCTCGGCTCCCGGATCTGGCTGTTGAACCTCAATTCGCGAGTACTTGAGCATCCTTGCGTACTCTGCAACCGCCAACAAAGACAGTGACGCCACCAGCCCCCTCAATGGATTTTCCGGGCCCGGCTTGCCCTCCAGCAGGATGATCTTGATGCAGCGTCTGCTTTGCCGGGGGCTGGCATAGCAGAGCCCGCAGAGCTCTCGCGCAAACCACAGCGACAAATCGAAGCCTTTGAGGTCGCAGTCCGTCCATCGCGGCACCTCCTCCCACGGGAAGTGGTGGGTCTGCTCGCCCCAGCCCTGAAAAGCCTCGAAAGCCCTGTGGCCAATAGGTTCGAAACGCACCTTGTCGACGTCAAGCCCAGGTCTGGGCACACGTTGACTCCTGCAGAATGCTTCCTGGGCTAGCTTTCGCGCTTGCGATCGAAAGACTTGATAGCGCAGACCATGGTGTCTGTACGTGCTCATCTTCAGCCGCAACTCTGCTGTCACCCCCGTTGTTGGAGTGCAGGGAAAGCTACGCGTGAAGGACTTCCCTGGATACGAACAGCCGTCCGCAATACATGTAGGAATGCTCCCAAGCCTGATGCAACTCCGGCGCTGCATTGATCAAGCCTGGCGCTCCTCATCTTCGACCGGGCCTGCGTCAGTAGCCGGTGCAGTGATCGGGGCAACCTCCGGCTCGCTCGCAGCAGTTTCCGCCTCCAGACGTTCGGCCTCCTCCCGCGCCAGCGCCTCAGGGTCCACCTTGCGCAGCCGCGACAGCTCCGGCAACCCCAGCTTGAGCAACCGCGCCGTCTTGCTGCTGGCGATCTTCTCCAGCCCCTCGCTGGGCTTGAGTCGCGACAGTTGCCCGGCCAGGTTCATCGCCAGGATTTCCCGGGAGTAGACACCGCCACCCAGCTGATACACCGCGGCGATCAGCTCACGCAAGTCCAGCGGCAGGCGCCAGCGGGTGCGCAGGGCCGAGCCGAACGGTGCGCCGAACTCGTTGAGCGACAGCTCCACCTGATCCTCGTCCAGCTCGCCACCGGCCAGGCGCCACTCCTGCAAGGTGCGCAGCACCGCCAGGTCACCCAGGCAGTGCAGCAGCCCCGCGCAGTAGCAGCGCGCTTCGTCCACCTCGAGCATGCGCGCCAGGGTGCGACCGTACTCGGCGGTGTGCAGCGAAAGGTTCCAGTAATGGGTGGCGTGTCGCGCCAGCAGCGGGTCGGTCAAGCGGGCGCTGCGCTTGAGCGTGAGGCCGAGGATGAGATTCATGCTCTGGGTGCTGCCGAGCTTGTTCAGCGCCTGCAGCAGGGTCTGTACCGGCGCTTCGCGGTGCAGGGCGGCACTATTGGCGGCGGCGATGAGCACGCCGGTGATCTGCGGGTCGTTGCGCACCTCTTCCTCGAGCACCTTGAGATTGAGGCCATGGGGATTGAGAGCACGCTTGACCGCCATCTGCACATCGGCGAACAGCGGACCGCCATCGGCGGTGGCCCTGCGCTGCTCCAGGTAGGCCGGCAGTTGCGCGCCCGGCTGCAACGGCGGCACCGGGCAGGCAATCTGCTCGCCCACTGCCAGCAGCAGGTTCTCCAGGCGCTTGCGCAGATTGTCCAGGTCGAGCGGCTTGCTCAAGTAGGCGGTCGGGTGCAGCGGCAGCGCCTCACGCACACTGGCGCTGTCAGTGCGGTCGCTCATGAGGATGAACGGCAAGCCGGGCTTACCACCCTTGGCGCGTACCTTGCGCAGCAGATCGAGACCATCGAGCCCTGAGAGTTCACGGGCTGCAATGATCAGGTCGGGTTTGGCCGCCAACGCGCTCAGCGCCTCGGAACCATCGGCACAGACCTGCAGGCGGGCATCGCAGCGCACGCTGAGCAGCATTTCGCTGAGCATGTCGCGCACCCAGGGATCGCCTTCGGCAATCAGCACGCAGGGGGGGACGGGGTCGATAGCGCTCATGGGCTATTCTCCAGGCTATGACGCGCGATCCATCGCAGCTTCCACGGAATCCTCGTACAACCTTAGCGCCTGATGCCTATGAACGGCACAAAAAAAACCCGCCGAGGCGGGTTTTTTTCTGAAGCGCGTCACATATTTCAGGCCAGTTCGGCGAAGCACTCTTCGATGATCGCCAGGCCCTTGTCCAGCAGGGCGTCTTCGGCGGTCAGCGGCACCAGGATGCGCAGGACGTTGCCGTAGGTGCCACAGGACAGCAGGATCAGGCCCTTGTCACGTGCCTTGGCGACCACTTGGGCAACGGCGGCGGCGTTCGGGGTGTGGGTACCTTTCTCGAAGACTTCCACGGCAATCATCGAGCCCAGGCCACGGACGTCGCCGATGATCGGGTGCTTCTTCTGGATTTCACGCAGGCCGGTGGTCAGGCGCTCGCCAACGGCCTTGCTGCGATCCAGCAGCTTCTCTTCCTCGAACACTTCGATCACCGCCAGGGCCGCGGCGCAAGCGATCGGCGAACCGGCGTAGGTGCCGCCCAGGCCGCCCGGGGCGATGGCGTCCATGTACTCGGCCTTGCCGCACACACCGGCCAGCGGGAAGCCGCCGGCAATCGACTTGGCGAAGGTGGTCAGGTCAGGCGCGACGCCCATCTGCTCCATGGCGAAGAAGGTGCCGGTGCGGCCAGCGCCGGTCTGCACTTCGTCGGCGATCAGCAGGATACCGTGCTGGTCGCACAGGGCGCGCAGGCGCTGCATCAGTTCTTTCGGCGCAGGCAGGAAGCCGCCTTCGCCTTGTACCGGCTCGAGGATGATCGCGGCGATGTCGCGCGGTTCGGCGTCGTTCTTGAAGATGCGCTCGACCGAGGCGATGGCGTCGTCGACGCTGATTCCGTGCAGTTCGCTTGGGAACAGGGCGCGGAAGATGCCACCTGGCATCAGGCCCATGCCGGCGGAGTACGGCACGACCTTGCCGGTCAGGCCCAGGGTCATCATGGTGCGGCCGTGGTAGCCGCCGGTGAAGGCGATCACGCCGGCGCGGCCGGTGGCGGCACGGGCGATCTTCACGGCGTTTTCAACGGCTTCGGAGCCGGTGGTGACCAGCAGGGTCTTCTTGTCGAAGTTGCCTGGTACCAGCTTGTTGATCTTCTCGCACAGCTCGACATAAGGCTCGTAGGCCAGCACCTGGAAGCAGGTGTGGCTGACCTTGGTCAGCTGGTCTTGCACGGCCGCGACCACTTTCGGGTGCAGGTGGCCGGTGTTCAGTACGGCGATGCCGCCGGCGAAGTCGATCAGTTCGCGGCCTTCAACGTCGATCACCGTCGAGTTCTTCGCGGTATCGACGAAGATCGGGTGAATCTGGCCAACGCCACGTGGGACGGCGGCGACACGACGTTGCATCAGGGATTCGTTGGTCTTGCTCATAGTGCCCTCAATTGCGCCGGTTCTGCGGCGCTTTTATTCGGGGGTGGCTGGATGCAGGCGTACACAGTATTCGTTGATCGACTGTCACGCATGCCCTGGCCACCGGGTACCGCTATGTCAAAAAGGCCAGCGAGACGTCGCTCTCGCGCCCCGCTGGCAGAGGTAAAACCGCTTACCCGGCGATCAGACGCTGATGCACAGGTATTTGATCTCGAGGTAGTCCTCGATACCGTACTTGGAACCTTCGCGGCCCAGGCCCGAGGCCTTGATGCCGCCGAACGGCGCGACTTCGTTGGAGATCAGGCCGGTGTTGATGCCGACCATGCCGTATTCCAGGGCCTCGGCAACGCGGAACACGCGGCTCATGTCACGGGCATAGAAGTACGAGGCCAGGCCGAACTCGGTGTCGTTGGACATGGCGATGACTTCGGCCTCGTCCTTGAAGCGGAACAGCGGCGCCAGCGGGCCGAAAGTCTCTTCCTTGGCAACAGCAGCGGTTTTCGGCACGTCGACCAGGATGGTCGGCTCGAAGAAGTTGCCTTCGATGAGCTTGCCACCGGACAGTACCTTGGCGCCCTTGGCCACGGCGTCCTCGATGTGCTCCTGGACCTTGGCGACAGCCTTGCCGTCGATCAGCGGGCCAGTGGTGGTGCCTTCTTCCAGGCCGTTGCCGATCTTCAGCTTGGCCACGGCGGCTTTCAGCTTCTCGGCGAAGGCGTCGTAGACACCGTCCTGCACGTAGATACGGTTGGCGCAGACGCAGGTCTGGCCGTTGTTGCGGTACTTGGAGATGATCGCGCCCTCGACCGCCTTGTCCAGGTCGGCATCGTCGAACACGATGAACGGCGCGTTGCCGCCCAGCTCCAGGGAAACCTTCTTGATGTCCTTGGCGCATTCTTCCATCAGCTGGCGACCGATTTCGGTCGAGCCGGTGAAGGACAGCTTACGTACCAGGGAGTTGCCGGTCAGTTCGGAGCCGACTTCGCCGGCGCTGCCGGTGATCACGCTCAGCACGCCAGCCGGGATGCCGGCACGGGTAGCCAGCTCGACCAGGGCCAGGGCGGAGTACGGGGTCTGCGAAGCGGGCTTGAGCACCATGGTGCAGCCAGCGGCCAGAGCCGGACCGGCTTTACGGGTGATCATCGCCGCCGGGAAGTTCCACGGGGTGATGGCTGCGGTGACGCCGATCGGCTGCTTGATGACGATCAGGCGCTTGTCCGGCTGGTGGCCCGGGATCACGTCGCCGTAGACACGCTTGGCCTCTTCGGCGAACCACTCGATGAACGAGGCGGCGTAGGCGATCTCGCCCTTGGCTTCGGCCAGTGGCTTGCCCTGCTCGGTGGTCATCAGGCGGGCCAGGTCGTCCTGGTGCTCGATCATCAGCTCGAACCAGCGACGCAGCTTGCCGGCACGCTCTTTGGCGGTCAGTGCGCGCCAGGCCGGCAGCGCCTTGTCGGCGGCCTCGATGGCGCGGCGGGTTTCGGCGGCGCCCATCTTCGGCACGCTGCCGATCACTTCGCCGGTGGCCGGGTTGGTCACCTTGATGGTCTGACCGCTGTCCGCATCCAGCCATTCACCGTTGATGAAGGCCTGCTGGCGGAACAACTGAGCGTCTTTGAGCTGCATGTCGGCTTCCCTTTACTGCGAATTTTGATTGTTGAAAAGGCGCCCCATGCGGGGGCGGCCGTCAGGAATTCGTGCACCAGGGTGTTCGACGCCTGGGTGCCGAGCGTTTGAAATCTCAAACGGAATGCTAAGCGGGCGCTGGGGGGTTGGACAATAGGCTGTTCGAAAAAAAGAACGAGTGGTCGGAATTCAGATCAGTGGCAAAAACGTCGCGGGGCAAGTCGGAGCGGCGGTATGCCGATGCGACTTGCCCCGCGATTGGGCAGTGCCAGTTTAGATCAACGAAATCAGAACACCTTGTCGAGGTCGATCACCAGTGCCCGGTAACCCACGCTGCCCGGTTGGCGACTATGCACTTTCAGCTCCACCGCCACCTCCTGGGTACCGCGTCGGACCTCGTTAAGCACCGTGGTGGTCAGTTTCTCGGGCGTGAGGAAGTTCACCGACGCCGAATAGATGAACTGGGTATCGGTATCGGCCCGGTAGGCCACCACCGAGGTGATCGGGCTGTACCACTCGTCACCGCGCTCCTTGCCGTACTGCCATAGTTGTTCAACCGTGCCGTTGGCCTCGTCGACCTTGTATTCCACCGCCCGACTGTAGTTGCCCGCCAGCTTGGTCGGGCCGAAGTCCCGGCCCCAGCCGTTGTCGAACACGGTCAGCGTGCCGCGCCCGGTCAGCCAGGCGGTGTGCTGGGTCCAGGACCACTCGAAACCCTCGCCCACAGGCTTGAGTACCTTGTCCTGCAAATGCGCCGGCCAACCTTGGGGCGCGGCAAGAATCCACTTCACCTGCTTGTCGCGACCGATCTTCGCCACGCCCTGGTGCCGTGCTGAAACGATGATGCTGTCGTCATCGGCGTCGTAGTCGATGGCATTGACGTGAGCCCAGTTACGCCCGGTGCCTACCCCCGGGGTGTCACCGAACGGCAGGTCGCCCTCGGCCAGCTCGTTGGCCAGGCGGTCGTCCTGTTTCTGCACCCCGTCCGGGAGCTGGATCGCAGCCTTGCCCAGGGTTTCCAGCAGGTCGCCGCGGTACGGGTCGAGGATCTGGTTGAGATCCCAGAAATCCAGCACGTCGCCGGCTTCGTCGACCTCGATGATATGGTCGCGGATCGAGCGCACGCGCTTGCCGTCCGGGCGCCGGTAGTCGCTGGTGCCCACCCGCAGCAGGTAGGTGCCGTTGGGCGTCTCGCGGATTTCGTGGGAGAAGTCGGCGAACTTGTCCGGCAGGTTGCGCTGCCAGATGCGCCGCCCCAGCAGGTCGTACTTGGAGTAGGTCTGGCCCTGGCCCCAGATCAACTTGCCGTCGCGGGTCTGGTGGAAGCCCATGGTGCCGCCCAGGCCGTCGCGGTGGTTGGAATCGTGGATCTGCTCGATATCGAGGTACCAACGCACATCGCCGTTGCTGTCGGAGATCCAGTTGTTGCCCACCGAGTCCCACTCGGCGGCGCCGCCCAGGCCGTTCCACTTGAAGGCGCGACCACCGGGGATGTCGGCCAGCAGGTGGTTGAACAGGTACAGACGCGGTTCGAAGCCAGGCGCAACCTTGACCGGCTCCACCTCGGGCAGCGCGGCGGTCTGCTTGGCCACCACTGGCAGGCGCACCGCCGGGGCGTAGATCTCGTAACGTTCGCGGATGCGCTCACCCTCGAGCTTGTAACTCACCTCCACCTGGTTGACGTGGTCCGGATACAGGCCGAACACGGGGATGCCACCGTAGGTCCACAACGAGCGTTCGGACACCTCGTAGCTGATATCGACACCACGCTCGCCACGCCCCAGCACGCGAACGTGGGCGGCGCCGAGGGCGCGACCGCCGTCGCGGATGATCGCGGTCAACGGCGCCAGGCGGTATGGGTTGATCACGACGTCGCCAAGCAGGGCTTCGTCGCGCTCGGGCACCTTGGCGGTGAGGCAGGCGCCTTCGGGCAGGTCGTGAGGTTGGGTCTTGGCGTTCATGGCAAAGCTCCTTGTGCTCAGAAGTCGTAACGGGCGGTGGCGCCCACGGTGCGCGGGGTGCCCAGCACGCCGGCGTAGCCGCCGTTGGCGGAGTTCCACAGGCTGGTGAAGTAGGTCTTGTCGCCGGCGTTCTTTACCCACAGCGACAGGTCGAGGACACCGTCGCCCTGGTCCAGGCGCACGCCGGTGGACAGGTTGACGATGGCGTAGCTGGGGATCTGGCCGTAGTCGGAGTCGTCGATGGTGCCGACGGCCCTGGAGCGGAAGGCGTAGCTGGCAGTGACGTAGGGCTCGATACGCTCGGTCAGCTGCCACTTGTACTGGCCGTTGAGGTTGGCGATGTACTTGGAGGCGCCGACCACCTGGTGGCCGGACAGATCGCAAGTGGCGGCGGCATTGGCCAGGCTCACCTCCGGCGGGCATGGCGCGTCGTCGTACTCGGTGTAGCGCACGTCGTTCCACGAACCATTGAAATTCACGGTCAACCCGCGGATCGGCAGGGCCGTGGCCTCGAACTCCAGGCCCCGCGAGCGCACGCTGCCGGCATTGGCCAGGTACTGCACGCGGTTGGCCTCGTCGTAGACGTTGGCCTGGTAGCCATGCACTTCGGTCCAGAACAGGTTGGTGTTGAGCTGCAGGCGGTTGTCCAGCAGCGTGCTCTTGAGCCCCAGTTCTGCGTTGTTGGCGCGCTCGGTGCCCACCAACAGCGAATCGGTGCCCAGGCGAGGCGCGGCACCGACGGTGAGGTTGACGCCACCAGACTTCTCGCCGTGGGACAGGCTGGCATAGCCCAGTACCGCGTCGCTGAAGCGGTAGCTCAGGCTAAGCAGCCCGGACGGGGCGAAGCTGTACTGGCTGAGGTCGCCCGAATCGTAGGCCCCCACCCGGCCCTGGCGAGCCGCAGCCGCCGCGCCGGTTACCGTCGCGCCGCCGGACGGTGCATCGCGGGTCACCCAGGCGCTTTTCTCTTCATAGGTACCCCGTACGCCAGCGGTGAAATCCAGGCGCTCGGTCAGGTGCCAGGTACCCTGGGCGAACAACGCGTAGCTGTCGGTATCGATATGGCCGTTGCCGATCGTGGTGACGTTGGCCAGGGCGCCAGCCGGGGTCAGGTTCCAGATATCGGCTTGCGGTCCGTTGTAGGTGAACGATTTGTTGTCCAGGTCCTGCTTGAAGTAGTAGGCGCCGAGCACATAGTCGAAGAACCCACCGGTGGGCGAAGCCAGGCGGATTTCCTGGGAGTACTGCTTGTCCCGCACCGAGACGCCGGCGCTGCGGAACACCGGCACGTTGAGGCCGTCGTCGTTGCGCGGGGTGAAGTCCCACCAGCGGTAGGCAGTGATCGAGGTGAGGGTGAAGTCGTTGGGCAGGGTCCAGTTGGCCTCCACCGAGGTTCCGCCCTGGAACACCTTGACCATCTGGTCGGCGTCGAAGTTGACCTTGCGATCCTTGCCCGACACCAGGGTGGCGCCGGCCTGGGCGGCCAGGCTTTCGTAGCGATTCACGCCATTGATGGTCGGGCCGGTGCTGTACAGGCTGAGGATGCCGTTGTCGGAGTTTTCTTCGTTGTATTCGCCGATCCAGCGCAGGTTGAAGGTTTCGCTGGGCTTGAACAGCAACTGGGTGCGAAAGCCCTGGCGCTTGCCACCATTGAGGTCATGGCCGTTGTAGACGTTCTTCACATAGCCGTCGTCCTCGGTGTGATAGGCGCTGATGCGCCCGGCGAGGGTGTCGGTCAAGGGGCCGGAGAAACTGCCCTGGGTCTGCCAGTAGCCATCCTCGCCCAGCGATGACTGCACGCTGCCCTCCTGGTGGAAGGTTGGCTTGCGCGTGGTGATGTTGAGCACCCCGGCAGTGGTGTTCTTGCCGAACAGCGTGCCTTGCGGGCCGCGCAACACCTCCAGTTGTTCGACATCGAGCAGGTCGAACACCGCCATGCCCGGGCGGCCGAGGTAGACGTTGTCGAGGTAGATCCCGACGCTGCCTTCCAGGCCATCGCTGGCCGGGTTGTTGCCCAGGCCGCGGATGGAGATGCTCGACTGGCGGGCATGCACATAGGCGACGTTGGTGCTCGGTACCAGTTGCTGCAAATCCTGCACGCGGTAGATGCGCTGGGTCTCGAGGGTTTCGCTGCCCAGCACGCTGATCGGCGTGGGCACGCTCTGCGCGGTCTCTTCGCGCCGCCGGGCATTGACGGTGACGGTGCCAAGCTGGGCCTCCTGCCTCACGGCTGGGGCGGCGTTGGGCTCATCGGCGAAGCTGCTGCCGGAAGCGGCCAGCAGCACCCCAGCCGCCAGGGGTTGCAGGGCGAACAGCGAGACGCGCGCGGGCCAACGGGAAAGTCGGGACATGCAGATGCTCCTTGAGGCAAGGGCCCAGGCGAGCATTTCCGTTGGCGGAACCGAATCGCGGTCAGGCAGACGTATATTCTTTTAAGAGATATAAATATTTTTAATTCATATTTTGTGGAATAAGTGACTCCCTTTATAAGGTTCCCAACCCTTCCCAGCAATTGCATTCCACCGAAAGTTTCCATGTAGAAAATGCATATCGACCTGCGCCAGCTCCGCCACTTCATCGCCCTTGTCGAGCACCGCAGCTTCGTCGCCGCGGCGGCTGCGGTGAACCTCTCGCAATCGGCTTTCAGCCGCAGCATCCAGACGCTGGAGCACAACGTCGGCTGCCGCCTGGTCGACCGCGCCAGCAAGGAGCTGGCGCCGACCCGCCAGGGCCTGCTGGTGCTGGAGCATTCGCGGCGCCTGGTGCATGGGGCGCACAACCTGGTCAACGAGATCAATCAGTTCAATGGCGCCACCACCGGCGTGGTGCGCTTTGGTTCGGGGCCGGCGCCCGCCGGCGGGCTAGTGCCGCGGGCGGTGGCGCGCTTCGTCGCCGAGTACCCGGCAGCGCGCACCTGCTTCCAGGTGGACAATTGGCAGGCCTTGAACCGCCGGCTGATCGCCGAGGAGATCGAGTTCTTCGTCGCCGACACCCGCCAGTTCGAAGCCGACCCGGATTACCAGGTGCATAAGCTCACGCCCCAACGCTGGCACTTCTGCTGCCGCCAGGGGCATCCATTGACCGAGCTTGGCGAAGTGCGGGCGCGGGACCTGTTCGACTATCCGCTGGCGACCACCTTCCGCCCGCCGAACATCCGCAAGATCCTCAGCGACCTAAGCGGGCGCCAGGATTTTCTGCCCAGCGTGGAATGCGAGCATGGCTATGCGCTGCTCAATGTCGTGCTGCACTCGGACACCCTCGGCATCGCCTGCAGCGCAAACTTGCGTCCGTACGAAGGGCTGGTGGCGCTCAAGCTGGCGGACCTGGTACCGGAACAGGAAGAGGCGTTCTACACCCGCTATGGGGTGGTGAGCCGGGTGGGGTATGGCTTGTCGGCGCTAGCGCAGGGGCTGGTGAGACAGTTGGTGGCCTGTGACGCCGAAGCTTAGCGAATAGGGGTTGCTGCGCACTCTTTTCGTGGGAGCCGGCTTGCCGGCGAAAGGGCCGCAAAGCGGCCCCAACGATCTCAGCCCTTGCGCGTGGTCCGGCTCAGTTGCCCATCCACCCCCACCGGCACCTCGCCGGCCAGGGTCACGCGGCGCACGATGCGCGGCTGCGTACCGTAGTCATCCACCGCATAGTGCTGGGTCGCGCGGTTGTCCCAGATCGCCACGTCCCCGGCCTGCCAGCGCCAGCGCACAGTGTTTTCCAGGCGTGTCACATGCCCCTGCAGCACTGCGAACAGGTGCTGCGAGTCCGCCAGCGAATAGCCCTTGATGCGTTTGACGAAATGCCCCAGTTGCAGCACGCGCTCGCCACTGATCGGATGCACCCGCACCACCGGGTGCTCGGTCTCGTAAACCGTCGAGGTGAACACCTTGCGGTAGCGCTCCAGCTTGGCCGGATCGACATCCGGTTTCACGCTGGCGTAGTCATACTCGTTGCTGTGTACCGCCCACAGCTGGTCGGCCAGGGCACGCAGCGGCTCGGGCAGTTCCTGGTAGGCCGCGGCGGTGTTGGCCCACACCGTGTCGCCACCGGAGGCCGGGGCCACCACGCTGCGCAGGATCGAGGCCTTGGGATAGGCATCGACGAAGGTCACGTCGGTGTGCCAGGAGTTGGCCCGCTGCCCCTCGGCGCCATCGAGTTGGAGCAGGTAGCTGGTACCGTCGACCACGGGCACCGTGGGGTGGGCGATGGGGTCGCCGAGCCGTTGGGCGAAGGCTTCCTGGCCGACGTCGTCCAGGTGCTCCTGGCCACGGAAGAAGATCACCTTGTACTGCACCAGCGCCGCCTGGATGGCGTCGACGGTGGCTGGGTCGAGGTCAGCGGACAGCTCGATGCCGCGAATCTCGGCGCCGATGCGCCCGGCGACGGGGTGGATATCGAGTTCGAGGGTTTGCGGCGCGGTGGCCAGTGCGGCGTTGCTCATGGTCGTGCTCCTCACGGTTGTTGTCGGGTCAGCGGGTGGCCTGGACGGCCTGGTCCTGTTGCAGGGCGTTGTCGATGAAACGTGGTTCGATCCAGTCGGCTACCTGGAAGCCACGGCGGATCAGGCGCTCCTTGGCGGCCAGGTCGACGCCCTGTTGCAGCAGGCCGACGAAACCGGCGTCCAGCCGTGGGTCGAAGTACTCGGCAAGGTTCTCCTCGGCCAGGTCGTCGCGCAGGATCGACTTCGGCCAGTTGGCGGTATTGGCCACCAGGTCCACGTAGGCCTCGCGGTTGCGCTCGTCGCGCAGCCACTTCGCCGCCTGTTCCTGGGTGTTGACCAGGCGCTGCACCAGGTCGGGGTGCTGGCGAATGAACGCGCCGGTGCCGAGCAACACCGCCTGGGTGCTGCCAGCGCCCTGAAGGTTGCGCGAGTTGACCGGCAGCTCGACCAGCCCACGCTCACGTAGCGACAGCAGGTTGGACAGGCCCCAGGTGGCGTCGATCTGCTTGGCGGCCAGGGCGGCATTGGCGGCGTTGAAGTCGAGGTTGATCACTTTCAGCTCACGCTCGGACAACCCCTGGCTGGCCAGGGCGCTGGCGAACGACAGCTGGTTGGCGGTGCCGCGAAACACTGCCACGCGCTTGCCCTTGAGGTCTTGCAGGCTGTGGATGCCCGAGCCCGGGACTACCCCGAGGTAGCTCTTCACCCCACGCACCCCAGCCGACAGCACGCGGGTGTCGAGGCCGTTGGCCTTGCCGATGATCGCGGCCAGGTCGCCCAGGTAGGCGAAGTCCGCCTGACCGTTGGCCAGGGCTTCGTTGACCACGGGGCCGGCCCCCTTGAAGAAGCGCCAGTCGATGCGGATGCCGTCCTTGGCAAACTCTTTCTCCAGCAGTTGCTGGTCGCGCAGCACGTCCACCACGCCGCCAGCGCTGGGTTTGCTGCCGGCGCTGAGGTCGGGCACGGCGATGCGGATCACATCGGGCTGGGCGGCATGGGCGGCCACCGGCACGGAACTCAACAAGGCGGCGAGCAACGGGCTGAGCAGATGGCGGAACGCGGTTTTCATGGCAAGGCTCCTTGGCAGGCTGCCACCGGCGATGGCCGGCGCTATGGGCCAGAAGCTAGGCAGGTCCGGTTAGAACCTACAAAGATCAAAACTTCATTTTTTAGTAACCATAAGACATAAATCAGGCGCCACGCGGGCCTGGGACGGGCTTGCAGGAAACGCATGGAAAATATGAGGAAAACGCAACGGAACGGGGCTATCGCCGGCAACGGGCGCATGCTCTTATCTCTTGAATCTTGCTTGTGAGATTTTTTAATTCCATAAGCGAATAAACAAGGAATGGTTTGAGAGGTGCGCCGATGAGCGAAGTCTTGAGCGCAAGCCTGCGCCGTCTATGGCGGCCAGTACGCGGCCCTGTCGCGGCGCACGGCCGCTCCTGGATACCGTGGATCGTGCCGCTGGCGGTGGCGGCCTTGTGGATCGTCGCCAGCCGTGAGCACTGGATGAGCGAACAGATCCTGCCCGCCCCCGCGCTGGTCTGGCAGAGCGCGCTGGAGTTCGGCTCGGGCGAGCTCTGGGGCCACTTGTGGATAAGCCTGCAGCGCCTGATCTGGGGGCTGTTGGTAGGGATCGCCAGCGGCCTGCTGCTGGGCACCTGGCTGGGCGGGTCGCGACGGGCGCAGACACTGGTGCTGCCCACCTTCGTCGCCCTGGCGCAGATCCCGACCCTGGCCTGGATCCCACTGTTCATGCTGTTCTTCGGCATCGGCGAGTTGCTCAAGCTGGTGGTGCTGGTCAAGGCCGTGGTGGTGCCGGTGACGCTGCATACCCTGGTCGGCGTGCGCGATGCCCAACCTAAACTGCGGGAAGCCGCCGCCGTCCTGCGTCTGCCCCATCACCTGCTGTTCCTGCGCCTGCTGCTGCCCGCCGCGCTGCCGGCGTTTCTCGCCGGTGTGCGGCTGGCCCTGGCCACTGGCTGGACCTCGCTGCTGGCCGTGGAGCTGCTGGCTTCCAGCGAAGGCATCGGCTACCTGATGGTCTGGGGGCGGCAACTGTTCATGCTCGACCTGGTGTTCCTCTGCATCCTGCTGATCGGCCTGGTCGGCGCCTTGCTGGATCGCGGCTTCTCGCGCGTGGAACGTGGTCTGTTGCACTGGCCGCAACCGGCCACGGGCGAACAACTGCGGGGCCAGCTACCACGCGGTTGGCAAAGCCTGTTGCTACCTGCGGGGCTGTTGCTGCTGTGGCAGGCCGCCAACAGCCTTGGCTGGGTGGACGCCAATATCCTCACCTCGCCGCTGGATGTGCTGCGCAGCCTGTACGCAGGCCTGCTCGACGGCTCGTTGCCCGAGGCCCTGCGCCTGAGCCTGCAACGCACCCTTGCCGGCCTGCTGCTTGGCGGTGGCGCGGGCTTCGTGCTGGGCCTGCTGCTGGGCCTGTCGCCGAACGCCGAGCGTTTACTCGGGCCAAGCCTGTCGGCGTTGCGCCAGGTGGCGCTGTTTGCCTGGGTACCCCTGCTGACCGCCTGGTTCGGCCTGGGCGAAGGCGCCAAGCTGGTGTTCGTCGCGCTGGCGGCGTTCTTCCCGCTGCTGATCGCCACCCAGCGCGGCATCGCCAGCCTTGCGCCACAGCTGGGCGAAGCGGCACAGGCCCTGCGCCTGGGCCTGGCGCACCGGCTGCGTCTGCTGGTGCTGCCCGGCGCCGCCCCGGCGATCTTCGCCGGGTTGCGCCTGTCGTTGATCTACGCCTGGCTCGGCACCATCGGCGCCGAATACTTCATGCCCTCGGACGGCGGCATCGCCAGCCTGATGATTGGCGCCCAGCAATTGTTCCGCATGGACCAGGTGATGGCCGCCATGGTTCTGATCGGCCTGGTCGGCGCCCTGCTCGGCCACCTCGGCCAACGCCTCGAATCGCGCGCCACGCGCTGGAGATCCGCATGAACGCCTTCATTACCCCGGCCCTGCACGCAGCCAACCAAGCCGACGCCACGCCGCCTCTGGTCAGTTTCGAGGGGGTCGGCAAGACCTTCAGCGTCGATGGCCAGGCCTTCGAGGCGATCCGCAACTTCGACCTCTCGATCAACCAAGGCGAGTTCATCGCCATCGTCGGCTCCTCCGGGTGCGGCAAGTCCACCCTGCTGCGCCTGCTGGTGGGGCTGGACACCGACTACAGCGGCACGATCCGGGTGGACGGTCAGCCGGTCGATGGTATCGGCGGTGAACGTGGCATCGTGTTCCAGGAACACCGCCTGTTTCCCTGGCTGACGGTGGCGCAGAACATCGGCCTGGGGTTGATCAACGAAAAGCTCACCCAGGGCGAACGCGCCCGGCGTGTGCATGAATACGTGCAATTGGTAGGGCTGGTCGGCTTCGAAGCGGCCTACCCGCACCAGCTGTCCGGCGGCATGGCCCAGCGCGTGGCCATCGCCCGCGGCCTGGTGGCCAGCCCGAGGATCCTGCTGCTGGACGAACCCTTCGGCGCCCTCGACGCGCTGACCCGGCAACAACTCCAGGACGAGCTGCTGGCGATTCGCGAACGCGCAGGGATCACCATCCTGCTGGTCACCCACGATGCCGAGGAGGCGACCTACCTGGCCGACCGGGTGGTGGTGCTAGAGCCGCGTCCAGGGCGGATCAAGGCGGTGGTGGAGATCGACTTGCCGCACCCGCGCCAGCGCACCGGCGTTGCATTGCACGGTTTGCGGGAGCGGGTGTTGCATCAGATTACCGGCGATGGCGGATACCTGCGGCCTGTGACGCAGGGGGTGGAAGGGTTGCGGCCAGAGTTGATTGCGCTCTAGGAATCGGTGGCCAGGGCTGTCATCCAAGGCTGCGCAGGTAGTCCCAAGGATAGATCCCCCGCTCATGCCCATCGCTGAACACCAGCTGCAACCCGTACCCCTGTGCCTCGATCCGCGCCACGCGTACATCCTCGCGTACCAGGCTGATCGCGCCGTTCAACCTTGCCACGCGGCACTGTGAGCAAGGGCAGGCACCGCGCAGCCGGGCGTGGCTGATCACCTGCCACGTCTGGCCCCAGCGCAGCTGAAGCTCACCCGCTGCACGGCGGTTGTTCAACGCACTGGGGGTTTGCATCACGCCACCCCCCGCAACTGCGCCTGGGCGATACGCACCGCCTTGCGCACTTCCGGGTCACTGTCGGCCTCGGCCGCCTGCAACGCCGACAATGCCCGGGCTTCACCTAGTTCGCCCAGCGCCAGCGCAGCCTCCTTGCGCAAGTTGGCAATGCCGTGGCCAAGCAGCTGCGCCAGTGCTTCCAGCGCCGCCGCATGGCGGAGCCGGCCCAATGCCCGCGCCGCGCGCAGACGGACCTGCCAGTAGCTGTCGCCCAGGGCCGCGATCAACGCCTGCCCAGCCTCGCCATCGCCCACCTTGCCCAATGTGGTCGCCGCCTCTTCGCGCACCTGCCAGGCCTCGTCGGCCAAGGCGCCGATCAACGCCGGTAGCGCACTGCCGTCACGGGCCAGGCCTAACGCGCCAATGGCCGCACGGCGCACGTCGCTATCCGGTTCATTCGCCGCCAACTGCGCCAATGCGGGCAACGCCGCTGCATGCTTGAGCCAGCCAAGGATACCCACCGCCTCACGGCGCACAGCGCCATCACCATCGGCCAATGCCCGCAACGCGGGCTCGGCGGCTTCTTCCAGGCGCAGCTCGCGCAGGGCGCGCAAGGCACTGGCACGCACGAAGGCATCGGCGTGGTTGGTCCAGGGCAGGATCTGTTGCCCGGCGTCCTGGGTCTTGAGTTCGCTCAGGCTCTGGGCGGCCGCCAGCCGTACTGCCTCGGCAGGATCGGCGAGCGCGGCGCACAAGCCTTGCACCACCTCCGGTTGCTCCCAGGCTTCGAGCAGCCGCGCCGCCTCGGCGCGCACCTCAGAACTGGCGTCGACCAACAGCGCATCGGTCAACCAGGGGAGGCCGTCGGGGTCCTCCAGGTCGGCCAGGTCGATCAGCGCAATGCGCCGCACGCCAGCGTCGACATCGTTGAGGCGCGGCAACAGGTCGAGGATGTCAGGGTTATCGGTGATGCGTTCGGTCATCGGGCAATCCACGCTTGGTTGAAACAGAGGCTTCAGCGCAACAGGTAGGGGATGTCTACCTTCACTGCGCCGGTGGGGCAGTCTTTCTCGCAAGGCATGCAGTACCAGCATTCGTCGAAGGCCATGTAGGCCTTCTGCGTGGCCGGGTTGATGGCCAGCAGGTCCATGGGGCAGACCTCGACGCAGACGGTGCAGCCTTTCTCGGCGATGCACTTGTCTTCGTCGATGGTGACCGGGGCGCTGCTGCGAAAGAAGATTTCCTGGGGTTGGTAGGCCATGTTCACGGGGTCCTTGGGGCCTTTGGCCCTCTTTATGGTTAATCGCCGGGGCTGCTGGCCCTATCGCTGGCAAGCCAGCTCCCACAGAAGCGCTATGTCCACCCTGTGGGAGCCGGCTTGCCGGCGAAAGGGCCGCACAGCGGCCCCATTCACGCCGCGTCAGCCTTCACCCGCAGCCGGTCGTACGCGGTCTGCTCCTCGGCATCCAGCGGGATCAGGTACGGCTCCACCGGCTTTTTGAAGCTGGTCATCTCACCGTCCTCGCCCTTCTTCAGATGGCAATGCACGAACCACTCACCATCATTGCGCTCGGGGAAATCAACCCGGTGGTGGTACAGCCCCCAGCGGCTCTCCTTGCGGAACAACGAAGCGCGCGCGGCCATCTCGGCGCAATCGCGGATGACCGCAACTTCCATGGCGCGCATCAGCTCATGGGGGTTGCTGGCCTTCATCTGCGCCAGGTCGCGCTCGATCTCGGCGAACCGCGCCAGGCCGATCTCCATCTTCTTCGTAACCTTGGGCGGCTGCAGGTAGTCGTTGACCATGCGCCGCAGCTTGTACTCGACCTGCGCTGGCGGCAGCCCGTGCTCACGGCGCAGTGGGGCGAAGACCCGCGCCTGTTCACGTTCGACCTGCGCGCCATCGACGGCGGCGAAGTCACGCCCGGCCACGTACTGCGCGGCATTCACGCCGGCGAACCAGCCATAGGTGAAGGCGCCGAGCATGTAGTTGTGCGGCACCGCCGCCATGTCACCAGCGGCATAAAGGCCCTTCACGCTGGTCTCGGCCTTCTCGTTGACCCATACCCCCGACGCCGAATGCCCGGAGCAGAAACCGATCTCGGAGATATGCATCTCGACCATGTGCTGGCGGTAGTCGGTGCCGCGCCCGGCATGGAACTGGCCCCGGCTGGGGCGCTCATTGCCGTGCAGGATCTCTTCGATGTTCTGGATGGTTTCCTCGGCCAGGTGGTCGAGCTTGAGAAACACCGGGCCATTGCCGCCCTCGAGCTCTTGATGAAACTCCCACATCATCTGCCCGCTCCAGTAGTCACATTCGATGAAGCGCTCGCCCTTGCTGTTGGCGGTGTAGCCACCCAACGGTCCGGTGACGTAGGCGCAGGCAGGGCCGTTGTAGTCCTTGATCAGCGGGTTGATCTGGAAGCACTCGAGGTTCGCCAGCTCCGCCCCTGCGTGGTAGGCCATGGCGTAGCCGTCGCCGGCATTGGTGGGGTTTTCGTAGGTGCCCATCAGGTAGCCCGACGACGGCAGGCCCAGGCGCCCGGCGGCGCCACAGGCAAGGATCACCGCCTTGGCGCGGATCACCCGGAACACCCCCGTGCGGCAATCGAAACCGAGTACACCGGCCGCCGCGCCTTCGCCATCGAGCAGCACACGGGTGCAGACCATGCGGTTGCTGATCTCGACCCGGGCGCGCTTGAGCTGGCGATAGAGCACCTTCTTGATATCGTGCCCCTCCGGCATGGGCAGCACATAGGCGCCCATGTGGTGGACCTTCTTCACCGCGTAGTCGCCGGTCTCGTCCTTCTCGAACTTCACGCCCCAGCGGTCGAGCTGCTCGATGGTCTCGAAGCTCTTGGTGGCATAGGCATGCACCGTGGCCTGGTTGACGATGCCATCGTTGGCGACGGTGATTTCCTTGGTGTACTGCTCCGCGGTGGCATGGCCTGGGATGATGGCGTTGTTCAGACCGTCCATGCCCATGCTGATGGCGCCGCTGCGCTTGACGTTGGCCTTCTCCAGCAGCAGCACGCGCAGGGCCTTGTCCTGCTCCTTGGCCTTGATCGCCGCCATGGGGCCGGCGGTGCCGCCACCGATGACGACGATGTCGTAGTCCTGGATCTCCACAGTCATGCCTTGCCCCCTTTCTGGCGGTCGATGCGCAGGCGGTACTGGAAGGCATCGCCCCGGTAGTAGAGGTGCTCGAAGTCCAGCGGCGCGCCGTCGGCGGTGTGGGTAAGGCGCTCGATGCGCATGATCGGCGAGCCCTCCTCCACCTCCAGCGCCTGGGTGAGGTCGCTGTCGGCAAGCACCGCGTCGATGGCCAGGTCGGCATGGCCGAGGGCGATGCCGCAGTCGTTCTCCAGCAGCAGGAAGATGTCGCGGGTGACCAGGTCGGCCTTCTCCAGCTTTTCCCCGACCGCCTTGGGCAGCCAAGTGATTTCCAGCGACACCGGCTCGCGGTTGATCAGGCGCACCCGGCGGATCTCGGTGACCAGGCTGCCCTCCTCGACCTGCAGGCGTGCCGCCACCAGGGCACTGGCTGGCACATGGCGCAGGCTGCGCAGGCGGTTGAGCACTTCGTAGCCCATTTGCGTCATCGACTCGGCCAGCCCCTGCAGGGTGCTGACGTTCTGGAATGCCTTGGGCTTGGCGACGAAGGTGCCCTTGCCGTGGATCTTGAAGATCAGCCCTTCCTTCTGCAGGTCGCCCAGCGCCTGGCGCACGGTGATGCGGCTGACGTCGAACGCCTTGCCCAGCTCGTTTTCCGAGGGCATGCGGCTGTGCGGTGGGTAGCTGCCGTCGAGGATGCGCTCGCGCAGCAAGTCCTTGAGCTGGGTATAGAGCGGTACGGGAGAGAGGGGAAGCAATTCGGCCATGGTCGTCTTCGCTGTGATCTGACTTGTTATAACAAGTTGTAGCAAGAAGATAGCGAGCCTAAGTCTGCCCTGTGAAATATCGATATCGCATATGGATAGACCGTTGCGCACCCAAGCCTCGCACCGGTCGGGGCGGACTCGCCGGGCAATCGCCGGCTCCCCCGATGCCGTGGAAAAACAGCCACAGATCAAGGCGATGGACGTCCTCGACGCAGATGGGTATGATGCGGCCCGTTGCACTCGTAGCTCAGCTGGATAGAGTACTGCCCTCCGAAGGCAGGGGTCGTGGGTTCGAATCCCGCCGAGTGCGCCATGACATCAACCGTCACCCACGTGTTGCCACGGTGACGGCAAAAGCAAAGCCCCGCGCAGTCACTCTGGCGGGGCTTTTGCGTTTACGGGCTTCAGCCCTGCACGATGATCTGGCCCTGCAGGTCCCGGACCATGGCCTCGATGACCGGCTTCATCGCCTTGAACTCCTCAGGCGTACACACTGCCGTCGGATGCTTGAACTGCATGCGCCGCTCGACCACCACGGCATTGCCATCGCGGGTATACCGCGCGCTGTAGTCGAAGCTGCCTTCCTTCACGGCGACGGCCTTGGGCGTCGCCAGGACGGTGACTTCGGCAGGGAACTCGAAGCGCGACTGCTCCACCGTTTCGTTGGAAATGCAGACGAAGCCCTGGGTGCGTTCGTTTTCCGCGGCAAAGCCATAGACCATCTGCGAGATGCCGCCAGCCAGGCTGCTCAGCGCCGGAAGCCCCACTGGGCCTGGCAGGTTCACCAGGTTCTCGGTATGGCCCTGGACCTGGCTGCGGAAGTGCTCCGGCGCCACCGATGGCTGGATCAGGATCTTGCCGCTACCCCGCTGCCCGTAGGCATTGAGCACCTGCTCGACCATGCGGTCTAGGTCGGCTGGCTTCATCGACTTGGCGCCATAGCGGTTGACCTCGCTGGCCCAACCCTCGATCGTCGAAGTACCGGTAAAGTCCGCGGCACCCGTGCCCTTCACCTTGAACAGCATCTCACCGACCTGCTTGCCGAACTGCGAAGCCGGAGTCTTGCCGAACGCGCCCGAGGCCGTCAGCAGCGTGGTCTTGTCCAGGTCCATCAGCGGCAGGTAGCCAGCGGCCACCGACGGATCGGTCGAGTCCAGGTACAGGTCCAGGCTCGGCACGTAGGTGAGCACATGGTTGAGCACGCCCAGGGTCGGCACCTTGGGCAGATGGTAGGCATTGCCGAGGTTGATCAGGGCAGGCGAGCTTTCGATGGCCGCGGCCTTGAGCAACGCCTCGAGCAGGGCGACATGGTCCTTGCAGTCGCCATAGCGGTTGTCCAGCACGCTCTGCGCCGAATGCGGGACCACCCCGCCGGCACCGACATAGACCGCCACGTAGCGGATGTTCTCACGTACCCAGTCGCTGAGCTTGAGCGCCTTGGCCCGGGCATCGGGCAGGTTCGCCGTCAGTTGCTCGGCCAGTGCGGCGATGGCCGGCGTCACTTCCACGCCGGCGCGCGCCTGGTAGCTGGCGGCAAGCCCGGCGTAGTCCTTGAAGGTCGAGACCGCGAGGTACTGGCCGTAGTCGAGGTAGGACACGGCGCTCGCCTCGATCCTGGCCCGGTCGGTGGGCACGAAGTCCCAGCGGTAGACCTTGCGGCCCTTGCCGGCCTTGGGGGTGGACGCCTTGAAGCCACGAGCATCGGCGTACAGCGGCAGATCCGCCGGCAGGTCGTAGATCAGCGAGAACTGCTCCACGGGGTGGAAATCCGGGCCGGTGAGGTCCTCGAAGTGGCCAGGGAACAGCGCAGTGCTGCGATGGCGCTTGTAGCGCAACACCAGGCGATCACCGACGGCCACTTCCGGGAAGATCACCACCTTGACCCGGGAGTCCTGGAACATCGGCGCGTAGGTGGACGCCTGCTCCTGCTGCTCCTTGATCTGCGCGGCCTCCACCATGACCTTGCGCCCGTCGGGCTTCTGCGTGAAGGCTTCGTCGACCTCCAGGGTTTCGTACGAGCGGTTGTAGCTCAGCGCCTGCTGGGCCTTGGCTTGGATGGCCCGCTCTTCGTTGATGCGCGAGATCGACTCGACCGCCACCTGGAAGCTGCCGTCGGTCTGCACGGTGAAGGTCTGCACGACCTTTTCCAGGGTGAGGGAATGGTCGGTGCCGTCGTCACGGGCCTGGGCGGGCGCGATGCAGGCAAGGGTGAAGGCCAACACCCCGGCCAGGGGTGCAAGGTAAGACGTGAACATGAGGATCCTTCTCTGTAAAGCAGGGGTTATTACGAAAAACGCTAATGATACGCATTTTTGTCATAAAGCTGCAGGCCGCGCCGTAGGTGAAAGCTTGCACGTTTGTGCAGAAATGCACATTGCCACCTCTCCCGCGCCAGTGGTCATTGGTGATAGCGTGGGCATCTTCCGTTTGCGTAAACGGTCACCCTCCCCCCCTTGCAAAGGAATGCGCACACCCATGCCATTTACCAAGCTATCCGCCGCATCGCTCCTGCTGGCCAGCGTGGCCATGTTCTCGATCCCGGCCCAGGCCAACCTCTCCCAGCAGCAGTCCGCCGCCATCATCAAGGCCTACGACGGCAGCGACCCGGCGGACTTCAAGCAGTTCCTCGGCAAGCTGGCCGGCAGCGACCTGGCCAAGGCCGACAAGCTGGACGACACCCTCAAGCTGTACCTGGCCGGCAAGCCGCTGGCTGCCGAGCAACAGGACGAGATCAACCGTCTGCTGGGCCTGTACACCCGCATCAAGTACGGCAAGGCCGCCAAGGAGACCCTGCGCGAGCTGGTGGAGATCCCGACCGTTCGCAAAGAGGGCGTGCCGCAGCACGAGAACCCGGAATTCCTCAAGATCGCCGACAAGATCAAGGCCCTGGCGGAGGGCTTTGGCCTGCAGTTCCGCAATATCGACAACCGCGTCTACGAGATCACCTTGGGCGAAGGCAAGGAAGTCATCGGCATCCATGCCCATGCCGACGTGGTGCCGGTCACCCCGGAAAACTGGAAGCTCAAGGACGGCACCAAGCTCGACCCGTTCAAGGTCACCCTAGTGGGCGACCGCATGTACGGCCGCGGCACCGAGGACGACAAGAACGGCATCGTCGTGGCGCTCTACGCGCTGAAAGTAGCCAAGGACGAAAAGCTGCCGCTGGCGCGCCAGTTCAAGCTGCTGGTGGACACCACCGAGGAAACCACCGGTGACGCCATCCCCTACTACTTCGAACGCAACGCCACCCCCGACTACAACCTGGCGCTGGACGGCGGCTACCCGGTGGTGATCGCCGAGAAGGGCTACGGCACCGTCATGGCCACCTTCGCCAAGCGTGCCGGTGATGGCAAAGGCGCCGAGGTGATCAACCTCACCGGCGGCCTGGCCACCAACCAGATCCCCGGCAGCTCGGTGGCGACACTGACCAGCGACAAGCCGGCCGACCTGGCCAAGGCGCTGAACAAGGCCGGCGCGGCCTACGCCAAACGCCATGGTGGCGACTTCAGCATCGACGCCAAGGTCGACGGCAAGCAGGTGCTGCTGACCGTGACCGGCGTGTCGGCGCACTCCTCCGAGCCCGAGTCCGGTGTCAACCCGGTGGCGCGCATGCTCGACTTCCTCAATGGCCTGGGCAAGGACGTGCCGCTCAAGCACAACCACATCACCGACGCCGCCCGTTACGCCGCCGACAACTGGGGCCTGGACTACCTGGGCAACAAGCTCGGCGTCGGCTTCAAGGACGACTTCATGGGCCCGCTGACCACCTCGCTGACCTTCGTCGGCCTGGATGACAAGGCGCTGAAGCTGGCGGTGAACCTGCGCATTCCCAAAGGCAAGTCGCTCGACACCCTCAAGGGTGAGATCTCCGGCAAGCTCGACAGCTGGGTTGCCAAGAGCCAGACCAAGGTGGCCTTCGACTACAGCATGGACGAGCCGATGTACCGCAACCCCGAGGGCGAGTGGGTCAAGGCCCTGCTGGCCGTGGCCAGCGAGAACCTGGGCATGAAGCACGAGTACGGCACTTCCGCCGGCGCCACCTCGGTACACGACCTGCCCAACGGCGTGCAGTTCGGCCTGGCCATGCCGGATGTGAAGTACACCGGGCACAACGACAACGAGTTCAAGACCGTGGAGCAGTTCATGCTCGACCTGCAGATCGTCAGCGAGATGGTGGCGCGGATCGGGCAGATGCCGAAGCTCTGAGCCTTCTCAAAGGGCCGCTTTGCGGGCTTTTCACTGGCTTCATCGCCGGCAAGCCGGCTCCCACAGGTACAGCGCTGACCTTGAAGATGGCGCGATCGATGTGGGAGCCGGCTTGCCGGCGATTGGGCGGCGCAGCAGCCCCGCTTCACCGATGACGTTTTTCAATCACCTCGATGCCGTTTCCTGCATTGCCGTGCAGAGCGCCGTGCCGGATGCTTTATTTACTCCGACACCGCGCTTTTTCACCCACCGAGGCCCGTATGAAGAACGTCGAACAAATCCTCAAAGCCAAGTCCCAGCATCAGACCGTCTACACCATCAGCCCGGATGACTCGGTGCTGGATGCCTTGAAGCTGCTGGCGGAGAAGAACGTCGGTGCATTGCCGGTGATGGAAAACGACCAGGTCGTCGGCATCGTCAGCGAGCGCGACTATGCCCGCAAGCTGGTGCTCAAGGGGCGCTCATCGGCTGCAACGCCAGTACGGGAAATCATGAGTTCGCCGGTGGTCACCGTGGAGCCCAAGCAGAACCTCGAGTACTGCATGAACCTGATGACCAACCGCCATCTGCGCCACCTGCCCGTAGTGGATAACGGCAAGCTGCTGGGGCTTTTGTCGATTGGCGACCTTGTGAAAGAAACCATCGCCGAGCAGGCCAACCTGATCCTGCAGCTCGAGCAATACATCCGCGGCGAATGATCTCCTTCAGTGGTAAGCGCGCTCCAGCTCGTCCAGTTGATGGTCGAAGCTGCGCAGGCGCGCCGACCAGGTGTACACCAGCACTTCCAGATCGCGATTGAGCACGGCGGTATTGCCGCCGTCGCGCACCGGGGCATCGCACAGGTCCAGCTGGTAGCGTTCGCGGGCCATCGCCGTGGCCACGCTGGACAGGTCGCGGGCATTGGCCAACCAATGATGGTGGTGGTCGTGAACCTCGCGGTCGAGCTCCCGGCACTGGCGCTTGAGGGCATCGAGGCTCTGCTCCAGCGGCGTGCCCTTGAGCTCGCCCATCACCTCCTCGAAGGTGCGCCCGGAGTGCCAGTAGCTACCCCAAAAATAGCGGTCGAACACCGTCTCGACCCGGCGCAGGGCGACCTTGGTGTTCCAGATGGTCAGCAACGTTCGCCCCTGGGCCACCTCACGCTTGTTCAGGTGCAAATGCTGCCAGGCGATCCATGCCAGGCCGCAGAGCGCCACCGCCGCGGTCACGGCGGCGGCGGCATAGAGAAACTGCACGGCCTGGTTCATCTGGTGGGTGTGCCGGATACCGTAGAAGTAGCCGGCGGTCAGGGTGCCCAGGATCGTCACGGTGCACCAGAATCCTGGTGCGTAGGGATCTTTCATTGCGCCATCCCCTCTTGTTTTACCTGAGCATAGCAACGGCCCGATCACCCATCAGGTGCCGCTCGGCGCTTTATTTGCGGGGGCGACGCAGCGCTTCGTTGAGTTGGTCGAAGGGTACCGCCCAATCGGCGTCCTCTATGATGCTTTCCTTCAAAAAGGCTCTTTGCGCCTCGGTCCAGAACGGCGCATCCACCAGCTTGATTTCGTTCTTCAACGGCGAATGAGTGGTGATGAACTGGTCGATGCTGGTGGCATCGTCCGCCAGCCCCAGTTGCTTGAACAGGTCGGCAAATGGATGGTTCGGTGCTTCCATGATTCCTCCTCGGGCCGGGCGGGTCGTCGACGACGCCAACCCGGCGTTGGTTGCGAGCATCAGCTCAATTCGCGCACTTCGGCGTGCGGCACCAGCTTCAAGTATTGCTCCATGCTCATGTGGATCAGATGATCGTGGTCACCTGCCTCGAGGTAGACATCGCCCTGGCGGGTAAGACTCCGGTCGAGCAGCATGGGAATGTTGTAGGCGTCGCCCAGGGCCGGGATGGCGCCGCGCTCGCAATCGCCGAACAGGCTCGGCAGGTTGCTTTCGCGGGTCAGCTGCCAGGCGCCGGTCATGCGCACCTCGGTCATGTCCAGATGCCGGTTGGCCGGCAGCACGGCCATGATGAAGTTGCCATGGCGGTCATCGAGCATCACTGACTTGGCGACCCGCTCGGCGGGTACGCCGGCCGTGCGCGCCGACTCCAGGCTGGTGGCCGAATGGGGATGGGGAATGATGTCGTAGTCGCAGTTGGCCTGGTCCAGGCGCTGCTGAAGGGTCTTGGCCATACGCATGATGCACCTCCGGTTTTGCCCCCATCCTCAAGTTTAGGCCGTGGCCCGGCAGCCACGGCTAAACTTCAAGGACAGGTCCGCATGAGGTGACGACAGGTGATCGCCCAGCGCTGGCGCATGCTGCTGTTGCTGTTGATGCTCGGCTTCGCCCCGGGTGGCCAGACCGCGCCTGGCGCAAGCGTATGGCTATTGAGCGTCGATGACGCCATCGGTCCGGCCAGCGCCGACTATCTGCTGCGTGGGCTGGACCAGGCGCAGGCACAAGGCGCGCAACTGGTGGTGATCCGCCTCGACACCCCCGGCGGGCTGGACAGCGCCATGCGCCAGATCATCAAGGCCATCCTCGCCAGCCCGGTGCCGGTGGCCACCTACGTCGCCCCGGGCGGTGCCAGGGCGGCCAGCGCCGGCACCTACATCCTCTACGCCAGTCACGTGGCAGCCATGGCTCCGGGGACCAACCTGGGCGCGGCGACGCCGGTCCAGATCGGTATCTCCGGCAAGGACGAAAAACCTGCTGCGAGCAGCGAACAGGACACTCTTGCCCATAAACAGGTCAACGACGCCGCAGCCTACATCCGCGGCCTGGCGCAACTGCGCGGGCGCAACGCCGACTGGGCGGAAAAGGCCGTGCGCGAGGCGGTCAGCCTATCGGCCAGCGAAGCCCAGCGGCTGAAGGTCATCGACCTGGTCGCCGTTGACCTGCCCGACCTGCTGCGCCAGCTCGATGGTCAAACACTGACCGTCGCCGGCCAGGCCCTATCCCTGCAGACCGCTGGCGCCAGCGTGGTGGAACACCTGCCGGACTGGCGCACCCGCCTGCTCGCGGTGATCACCAACCCCAGCGTGGCGCTGATCCTGATCATGATCGGCGTGTACGGCCTGCTGTTCGAATTCATGAACCCGGGCTCCGGGGTCGGCGGCGTGGTCGGCGGCATCTGCCTGCTGCTGGCGCTGTATGCCCTGCAACTGCTACCGGTGAGCCATGCCGGGGTGGCGTTGATCCTGCTCGGGGTGGCGTTCATGGTCGCCGAGGCGTTCCTGCCCAGCTTCGGCGTGGTCGGCTTCGGCGGTATCGTCGCCTTCGTCGTCGGCGCGGTGATCCTGATGGACACCGACGCCCCAGGCTTCGGCATTCCGCTGGCGCTGATCGTCAGCCTGGCAGTGCTCTCGGCGCTGTTGCTCGGCGGCGTGCTGGGCATGGCGGTGAAGGCGCGGCGGCGCGCCCTGGTCAGCGGCGATGCCGGGCTGGTGGGCAGCCTGGTAACGGTGACGCAGGTGCGCACCGACAACCCGTTCTGCGGCTCGGTACAGGCCCAGGGCGAACAGTGGCAGGTGCAGTGCGCGACACCGCTGCAACCTGGCCAGCACGTGCGGGTGACGGCCCGTCATGGCGTGACCCTGGAGGTCAGCGCCACTGCGCCCACGGCGCAAGGAGAGTAAGCGATGTTCATGCAATTCGGTTTCAGCGCCGTACTGGTGCTGCTGGCCGTACTGCTGCTGTCGGCGCTGCGCATCCTGCGCGAGTACGAGCGCGGCGTGGTGTTCCAGCTCGGGCGCTTCTGGCAGGTCAAGGGCCCGGGCCTGATCATCCTGATTCCGGGGATCCAGCAGATGGTGCGCGTCGACCTGCGCACCGTGGTGCTGGATGTACCGCCCCAGGACGTGATCACCCGCGACAACGTCTCGGTCAAGGTCAACGCCGTGCTGTACTTTCGCGTACTCGACCCACAGAAGGCGATCATCCAGGTCGAGGACTTCCTCGCCGCCACCAGCCAGCTGGCCCAGACCACCTTGCGGGCGGTGCTTGGCAAGCACGAGCTGGACGAACTGCTGGCCGAGCGCGAACAGTTGAACTCGGATATCCGCGAAGTGCTGGATGCACAGACCGACGCTTGGGGCATCAAGGTGGCCAACGTCGAGATCAAGCACGTCGACCTCAACGAATCGATGATCCGCGCCATCGCCCGCCAGGCCGAGGCCGAGCGCGAACGCCGGGCCAAGGTGATCCATGCCGAGGGTGAGTTGCAGGCGTCGGAGAAACTCATGCAGGCGGCGCAGATGCTGGGCAAGGAGCCGGGGGCGATGCAATTGCGCTACATGCAGACGCTGGGTTCGATTGCCGGGGACAAGAGCTCGACCATCGTGTTTCCACTGCCGGTGGATCTGCTCAAGGGGCTGCTCGATCGGCAGCGCTGATGGGGCCTCTGGGAGGCCCCATCACGCGTCAAAGCGGCGCGCGGCGCAAGGTGGCGAGGAACGTCGCAGCGCCAATGAACAGCCCGGCAAAGGTGCGGTTCAGGCGCTTCTGCTGCTTCGGCGTGCGCAGCAGGCGCAGCACCCGCGAAGCCAGCCCGGTATAGCCCGCCATCACCAGCAGGTCGACGCTGATCATGGTCACGGTGATCGCCACGTACTGTGGCAGCAACGCCTCGTGCGGGTTGATGAACTGCGGCAGCACCGCGAGCATGAACACCAGCGCCTTGGGGTTGCTGACATTAACCAGGAAACCACGGAACACCAGGCTCAGCGGCTTACCGATCGGCCGCACGCCGGACCCGTCGCTCATGTCCATCGGCAGTGCTTGCCATTGCTTGTAAGCGAGGTAAACCAGGTAGGCGACGCCGAACCACTTGATGACCTGGAAGGCCGTGGCGGAAGCGGCAAGGATGGCACCGACACCGGCGGCGATGACGGCGATCTGCACGATCAGGCCCAGTTGCAGGCCCAGGGCATTCCAGTACCCCCGCCAGAAACCGTACTGCAGCCCGCTGGACATCGAGGCAATGGCCCCGGCGCCCGGCGACAGGCTGATCACCCAGCACGCGGCAAAGAAGGCCAACCACGTTTCCATCGACATCGCACACCTCGCTCGAACATTTGTTACAAAGCGTTAAGCTACGGTGCTGGCGAAAAAATAACCACTAAATTCTGCGGCTTCAGTCGGTTTCGATCGCCTCGGGCCTTACCGCTGTGGCGGCCTCGGCGCCACGCCAACGGCGCACGGCCTTCTGGAAGAACTGGCTGTTGGGTACCTGTACCAGCGCGCCCCCCGCTTCCGGCGTTTCCATCAGCGTGGTGTACAGCAGATTGATGGCGATCACCCGGCCCTTCACCCCCGGCTTGTCGAGGGTGTCGACCAACTCGACCACATCGCCGATGCGAAATGGCCCGACAGTGAAGATCAGTACCGCGCACAGCAAGTTGGACAGCACGCTCCAGATGGCGAAGAACGCCACCGCCGCCACCGCGACGAAGCCCGACAGCGCGGTCCACAGCACCGTGGCCGAGACGCCCAGGCGCTCGAGCACGAACAGCAACGCGCTGCCCATGATCAGCCAGCGCAAGGCGCCGCGCACCGGCACCATCAGCTCGTGCGGCAAAGGGTAGCGTTCGCCCAGACTTCTCAACCCGCGAGCGACCATGCGCTGCAGGACGAACGCGGCGATGAGGATCAGCAGAATCTGCAACCCCAGCCACATCGAGTCCATCCACTGCCCCGGCAACAGCGAGCGCAGCTCCTCCATCAGGACAGCGCCTCGAGTTCGGCCTGCATGCTTTCGAGGGTTTCCAGAGCCTCCATCCAGGCCTCTTCAAGCTCGCCTTCGCGTTGCTTGAGCTTGGTCTGGCGAGCCAGCAGGTCGCGCAGTTCATCCTTGCGCGCGGCCTCGTATACGCCACCGTCGCCCAGCGCGGTCTCGACCTCGGCCAGATCCTTGTGTACCTGGTTGAGCTCGGTCTCCAGCTTGTCGGCCGCCTTCTTGTGCGGCGCCAACTGCTGGCGCAGGGCCGCGGCCGCCTGGCGCTGGGCTTTCTTGTCGGTCTTGTCGGGGTTGGCCGGCGTGCTGCTCACCGGCGCGTTGCGCTGGCGGAACTCGACCAGCCAGCGGCTGTAGTCGTCCAGGTCGCCGTCGAAGGTGTCGACCTTACCGTCGGCCACCAGCAGGAAGTCGTTGGTGGTGCTCTTGAGCAGGTGACGGTCGTGGGAGACCACCACCACGGCACCGGCGAACTCCTGCAGCGCCATGGTCAGCGCCAGGCGCATCTCGAGGTCCAGGTGGTTGGTCGGTTCGTCGAGCAGCAACAGGTTCGGTCGCTCCCAGGCGATCAGCGCCAAGGCTAGGCGGGCCTTCTCGCCACCGGAGAAGTTGACCACCGGCTCGTCCACACGATTGCCATGGAAGTCGAAACCACCGAGGAAGTCGCGCAGGGTCTGCTCACGCTCGCCCGGCGCGATGCGTTGCAGGTGCAACAGTGGGCTGGCCTTGTCGTCCAGCGAGTCGAGCTGATGCTGGGCGAAGTAGCCGACGGCGAGGTTTTCACCGCGCACCAGGCGCCCGGACAACGGCTGCAGCTCGCCGGCGAGGTTCTTGATCAGGGTCGACTTGCCCGCGCCGTTGGGGCCAAGCAGGCCAATCCGCGCACCCGGCGCCAGCTGCAGCTTGACCTTCTCGAGGATGGCCTTGTCGCCATAGCCCAGGCGGCCCTCGGACAGGTCGAGCAGAGGGCTGGAGATCTTCTCCGATTCGCGGAAGACGAAGTCGAACGGCGAATCGACGTGGGCCGCCGACAGCTCCTCCATGCGCTCGAGGGCCTTGATCCGGCTCTGCGCCTGGCGCGCCTTGGTGGCCTGGGCCTTGAAGCGGGCGATGTACTTTTCCATGTGCGCGCGCTGCGCCTGCTGCTTCTCGTAGGCCTGCTGCTGCTGCGCCAGGCGTTCGGCGCGGGTGCGCTCGAAGGCGCTGTAGCCGCCCTTGTAGAGATTGAGCTTGCGTTGCTCGACATGCAGCACATGGTCGACCACGGCATCGAGGAAGTCGCGGTCGTGGGAGATCAGCAGCAGCGTGCCCGGGTAGCCCTTGAGCCACTCCTCCAGCCAGAGGATGGCGTCGAGGTCCAGGTGGTTGGTCGGTTCGTCGAGCAGCAGCAGGTCGGACGGGCACATCAAGGCCTGGGCCAGGTTCAGGCGCATCCGCCAGCCACCGGAAAAGTCACCGACGCGGCGGTCCATCTGCTCGTTGCTGAAGCCAAGGCCGGCCAGCAGCTTGCGCGCCCGGGCGTCGGCGGTGTAGCCGTCGGCGCTGTCCAGCTCACTGTGCAGGCGCGCCAGGGCGGTACCGTCATGGGCCTGCTCGGCGGCGGCCAGTTCGGCCTGGACCTTACGCAGGCGCACGTCGCCATCGAGGACATAGTCCACGGCGATACGGTCGAGGGTGTCGACCTCCTGGCGCATGTGGGCGATGCGCCAGTCGCCGGGCAGCTGGCAGTCACCGGCATCGGGCGACAGCTCGCCGCGCAGCAAGGCGAACAGGCTGGATTTACCGGCACCGTTGGCACCGATCAGGCCGGCCTTGTGGCCGGTGTGCAGGGTCATCTCGGCGCCTTCTAGCAGGCGCTGGGGACCACGCTGTAAAGTGAGGTTCGATAGTCTGATCATGATGGTCGCGGAGTCTACCAGCTTCCCCGATCACTGGCGCGAGTGAAACCATGCACACCGACCTGTGGAATCATGCCCTGGCCCTGTATGCCCGGCCGGGTGTCGAGGCAGCCTGCCTGGCCCTCCAGGAACTGGGCGGCGATGTCTGCCTGCTGCTTTGCGGCACCTGGTTGCAGGCCCGCGGCGTGGCCGTCGACGAACAACGGATTGCCACCCTGCAGGCGCTGGCCGGGCCCTGGCAACGAGACGTTGTGGCGCCGCTACGCGCCCTGCGCCGGCAATGGCGCGAACACGCACTGGCCGACCCGCAACTGAGCGTGATGCGTGAGCAGGTGAAAGCGCTGGAACTGCAGGCTGAACGCACCTTGCTGGAACGCCTGGAGGCGTTGGCGCGTGAGTGGCCGGCGCAAGCGAGCGAGGCGCCGGACTGGCTGACCCGGCTGACGCCGGACCAGGCCCGGGACCACGACGCGCTGCATCAGCTGCGCGCCGCGGCCCGTAGGCTTCAGGACGCCGAAGTCGACGACTGAGCCGGAGTGCCGGTTACCGCAGGCGCAGCCGCGCTGGCCACGGACGCCGGGGTGGCGTTGGCGGCCGCAGGGGCTGGCTTGTTTTCGGCAGGCTTGGCAGGGGCTTTGGCAGCGGCCGGTTTGGCGGCTGGCTTGGCTGCCGGTTTCGCGGCGGGCTTGGCCGCTGCAGGCTTCGCCGGTACTTTGGCGGCAGCAGGCTTGGCCGCTGGTTTGGCGGCGGTGGTCTTCGCCGGAGCCTTGGCCGCAGCCGGTTTGGCCGCAGGCTTGGCGGCAGGTTTCGCAGCAGCAGTCTTCGCCGGCGCCTTGGCGGCAGCCGGTTTGGCCGCAGGCTTGGCGGCAGGTTTCGCGGCGGCAGTCCTCGCCGGTGCCTTGGCGGCAGCCGGTTTGGCCGCGGGCTTGGCGGCAGGTTTCGCGGCGGCGGCCCTTGCCGGTGCCTTGGCGGCAGTCGGTTTGGCCGCAGGCTTGGCAGCAGGTTTCGCGGCGGCAGTCTTCGCCGGTGCCTTGGCGGCAGCCGGTTTGGCCGCGGGCTTGGCGGCAGGTTTCGCAGCCGCGGTCTTCGCCGGTGCCTTGGTGGCAGCAGGCTTGGCTGCTGGCTTGGCTGCTGGTTTGGCCGCAGGTTTCGCGGTGGCTTTCGCTGCTGTCGTACGCGCGCCCAGGGCCTTGGCGGCCGCCTCGCGCACCTTGCCGACACCCTGGGCCAACTTCAGGCTTTCCTGGGCATCACGCTTGAGTTGCTGGATATAGGTACGGGTCTGCGCCTGACGATCCTTGAGCGAATCGAGCAAGTCTTCAAGTTCGCCAGCGGCTTTCTGAGCTTTGCCTTGTGCCTTGGCTTTACCGGCCTTGGCGGCGTCCTGCAACTTCAGACGGGCGTTGTGGAGTTTTTCCTGGGCCTTGCCACGTTGTTTTTCCAACTTGGCCAAGAGTTTCTCGGCATCCGCCAGCGCTTGGGAGCAGGCATCTTCCAAATGTTCGAGCAGGCTGCCCGAAAGTTGCTGGAGCAGGTGCAACGGCGTACTTACTGGCTTCTTTTTGGCCGACATGGTTTACCTCCTGGCTGACGAGAGTGCGGCTCATACTATGCTTCTGCTGCTACCGCCGCTAGGGCATGTTGACAGTCTCAGTAGCGCCGCGTTGCATGCCTGGGCAAAGTTGTTGTCTTGCAGCTGGAAACAAGTGTAGTTGCCCATTAGTGCAGTGCCGATATTTACACATCCTTCGCCAACAACGCTGGCATACTTCGCGCTCATTGCCGCAGGAGATGTCCATGCCTCGTTATCTGATTCTCGGCCTGTGCCTGGTGATGCCGCTCTCCCTGGCCAATGCCGAAACCACCCCCGCCAACGACAGCGACCTGGCCTACAGCCTGGGCGCCAGCCTCGGTGAACGGCTGCGTCAGGAAATGCCCGACCTGCAACTTGACGCGCTGCTCGAAGGGTTGCGCCAGGCCTACCAGGGCGAGCCGCCGCGGATTGCCAAGTCACGCATGCAGGCCATCCTCGAACAGCACGAAACACAAGCCAACGCCGCCGCCGAAAAAGCCCAGGTGGACAAACTGGTAGAAGCTGAAAAGCGCTTTATCGCGGGTGAGCGGGCCAAGACCGGAGTACGTGAGTTGCCCGAGGGCCTTCTCTACAGCGAACTGGCCAGCGGCAGCGGTGCGCAGCCCAAACCCGGTGGCCGCGTGCAAGTGAAATATGTGGGCAAGCTGCCGGATGGCACAGTGTTCGACCAAAACCTGCAACCGCAGTGGTTCAAGCTGGATTCGGTGATCGAGGGGTGGCAGGTGGCGCTGCCACGGATGAAAGCGGGGGCCAAATGGCGCCTGGTGATCCCGTCGGCGCAAGCCTACGGCGCCGACGGTGCGGGTGACCTGATCGCACCCTATACCCCACTGGTGTTCGAGATCGAACTGCTGGACGTGGCTGACTGAATCAGGCCTGCACCGCGTCTTCTTGCTTGTGGGCGTTGTGCAACACCTCGATCAGGCAATCTTCCAGTTCGAAGCGCTCGTGCAGCAGGCCGCCGAGCTTGGCCAGCTTCTCGGCAAAACGCTCGGTATCCCTGCACTCGCCTTTCTCGCAATGGTCGTTGAAAGCCAGGGCGATCTGGGTACTGTCATCGATGCGCGGGTTGATCTGCTTTGCCAGTTCCAACGCACCAGTGTCACCAAATGCCTTGGCTTCACTGACCAATTGCTCGCTGACTTCGAAATGCCAGGCCGAGACATAGTCGACCAGCACTGCGCAGAAATCGCGGTTCTTCTCTTTGTCGGCAAACGCCGGCTTGGCATCGCGCAGGGCGCGGAAGGCTTGCACCAGCTCCTGGCGCTCCTCCAGCCAACGGTCGATCAGCTTGTGAACACCGCCCCAGCGTTCCTGGGCGTTCTGGCAACTATCGAGCATGGCGATCTCTTCCCTTCTGGGTAGATGCCGCTGCACCTCGCGACACAACACCGTGGCACAAAGGTGACATCAGCAAACGGCATCGAGCAGTTGTATTTTCGATTAGCGTGCTGGGAGATTATTCCCGTGCGACCTGCCCATCAAGGTACGCAGCAGACAAAGTTCATACAAGCGTTTAATCCCTCTGATGGCCACCACTGGTCGCGCAATTCCCCGGCTCGTTGCGCTAGGTCAAGCCACCGCGCCGTGGCGCAATCGATACACCACCAGCCACGACAGCGGTTGCGCGGCAAGCAACAAGAACGCCAGCAGGCTCCATTCAGGCAGGGTCAGGTCGAGGAAGCTCCAGTTGATCGACACGCAGTCCGGGCTGCCCAGCGTGAACGTGTACAGGATCTCGCCCCAGGGCCGCTCCATCAGGTGCGCCAGCGGCAGGTGACAACCGCTGACCGGCAACGGCTCGGCCTGCAGCCAGACATGCCGACCGGCGAGCAAGGCCCCAGCCACCGAGAACGTCAAGGCCAGCCACGCATGAAAGCGCTGCCGACGGGTGTGAACGACGGCAGCCAGGCAGGCCAACGCGTAGAACCCCAGCATCAGACGCTGGCTGAAGCACAGCGCGCAAGGGTCCAGGCCGACCACGTTCTCGAGGCGAAACGAGGCAACCAGCACGACAATGGCGGCGAGGAAGGCGGGAAAGAAAAAGCTGCGCAAGCAGGCCAGCGACATGGGCGAAGATGATCCGAAAAGAGGAGATGTTGTGTGAAACGGTAGAGGAAAGGTGCGCTTTGTATCAAGTCGCTACAGCGCAGACAAGTCGCTGAATGGACAGGGAATCATTTTCGTAGAAAGTGGGATCATTCCGACAAGAGCGCAGGAATATTCTGCCGCCCTCCTGAGAGGGCGCGTTGGCCAACGGCTACTCGTCGCAGCTGCAGAAGCGGCTTTATGCGCGTTCACCAACAACGCCATGCCCCGCACTGCATCGCGGGCGGGGCGAGCAGCGCATCCAAAAGAACCGGCGCCTCCTAAGCCCGAACCCCCTCCGGCAAAGGCAACGCCAGCAGACGCTCGTCCAGCAGCCCCAACCCCTCCTGGAACAACTGGTTGCTGCGTTCGGTCTCGCCAAGCCCGGCCAGCAGCCGCGCCAACTCCGCACAGGCTTCCGGATTGCGCTCCATGCGCAGGCTGCTCTCCAGATAGTCACGGGCCTTGCCCCACAGGCGATTCTGCAGGCTCAGGCGGCCCAGGGTAAGCAACAGGCTAGGATCCTGCGGATGTTCCTTCAGCCAGCCTTCGGCCGTTTGCAACTGGCGCGCCGGATCGTCACCGCGCACCAACCCGTACAACCGCGCCAGGTGGCTTTCATAGCCGCGCTTGAGCGCACCGCGCAGCACCTGCTCGGCCTCGCCCTGGGCGCCAACCTGACGCAGCTGCTCGGCATAGGCCGACACCAATTGCGGCTCCTGGCGCTGAGCATTGGTCAACTGCTGCCAAGCGCGCTCGAGCGCCTGGCGTGCCGCCTGCGGATCCTCGCCACGGGTGGTCGCCAGGCCCAGGTTCTGGCCCCAGGCACGCTGTTCCAGATCGGCCAGTTCGTTCGCGGGCAACACCTTGTGCTTGCGCAGGTCCGGCAACAGGCGAATCAACGCCGGCCACTCGCCACGCTCCAGATGCAGGCGGTGCAGCAAGCGCAGTACCTGCGCATTGTGCGGATGGCGCTCCTGCATGGCCTGCAAGGCTTCCAGCGCGCCTTCAGTCTCGCCGCGGTCCATCTGCAGTTGGGCATGGGTCAGGGCAACGGCAAGCTCGGCCTGGGGTTGACGCTCCAGGGCACGTTCGAGCAATTGGTCACGCTCCTCGACCCGGCCCAGCTCGTTGGCGGCACGGGCGGCGCCGAGGTAGTAGAGCAATGGCTGGCGGTCGGATTCGGCGGCACGCTGTAGATGACGCTGAGCGCTCGCCCAGCGCCCCTCGGCCAGATCCAGCTGCCCCTGCTCGATGGCGATGCGCTTGCGACGGCTGCGGTTGCGCCGCGACCAAGGGTTGACCACCCCGGAGGACGTCAGCACCAGCCCGACCAGATAACGCACCAGCAACAGCAAGAGAACGATCCCGATCAGCGCACCAAGCGCCGCCCACAGCCCCGATTGGTAGCGGAAGCCGCCGTAGGCGATCAGCACGTAGCCGCTGTGCTTGGCGATCGCGATGCCCAGCGCTGCGGCGATGACGATCGCCAGCACCGCCAGCAGGTAGACGCGCTTCATGGCTTGGCCCCCTCGGCGGCTGGCAGGTGACGGCGCTGGATGTAGGCCTGCACCGCGGCCAGGCTTTCGCTCAGGTCAGGGGTGACCACCGACACCGGCTGTTCGGCCAGCTGGTTGAGGTTGTCGAGCATCGCCTTGCTCTGCGGGTTGTCCGGGTTGAAGTTGGCCAGCAATACACTGCGCGCATCGTCAAGGGCCTGGGTGTAGACCTTGGCTTCGCCATTGAGCGCCGCCCATTGCGCCTGCTCGATGGTCAGGCTCAGGGCCAGACGCAGCTGGTTGAGCGACTGGCCGGACAGCAGCGGGCGAACATTGTCGTCGGCATTGAACTCGATCTGGAAGTACTTGGAGATCTCCGCCCACCACTGCGACCAGCGGCTGGCACCGTCGCCATCGGCGGTCAGGGCGCCCATGGCGTCGGCCTGGCTGTCGAACTCCGGCGACTGGGCGCTGAGTTGCTGGACCAGCTCGCGCTGCGCGGCGAGCTTGAGGAACAGGCCGGTACGGTCCGGCTGCTCGGTGCTGGAAAGCGTCGCCAGGCTACGTGCCAACTGCTCGCGGGCAGCGAAGGCGCCCGGGTCGCTCTGCTCACGAAGAATTTCATCGGCGCCCTCGACCAACGCCTTGGCACTGGTGATGTCCTGCAACGCCGACAGACGCAGAGTGGCCAGGCGCAGCAAGTGCTCGGCCTCGGCCAGGCGCCATTCCTTGCGGCTTTCGCCCAGAACAGTCTCCAGGCGCTGGCTCAGGCGCTGCTGGTCGCCCTGCAGTTGCGCCACCAGGCGGCGGCGATCTTCCAGTTCGCTGGCTGCCGGCAGGCTGGCCAGCTGCGCGCTGAGCTGCTGCTCGCGCTGCTGCAGCGCGTCGGCGCGCTGGTTGAGGGCCTGCAGGTGTTCGCCCTGGTCTTGTTCGCTGCCTTGCAGCTGGCGGACCTGCCAGACGCCCCAGCCGCCGACCGCGACGCCTGCGGCGCCCAGCAGCAGGGCCAACAGCGCCAAGCCGTTGCCGGAGCGTCGGGCGGGCTTGGCAGTAGAGGATTCCGGCGCCTCGGGCGTCGAGGATTGTTCGGTGTTGGACAAGACAGTTTCGCTCACGTATCCATCCTTTGCATGGTGGCGCATCGCTCTCTAGCTTAGCGCCTTAAGAGGCAGGCGCAGCGGTACGCTGCACGGCTGCCAGCAAGGCCGCGGCGCTAGCGCCACGGCAATCCACAATATTCAACGCCCCGAGTGCGCGGGCCTGCTCGGCCACCCGTGGGCTTGGCACGAACAGCGGCAACCGGGAAAACCGCGGCCAGTGCGCACCCGCGAGTCGATGCAAGTGTTCCAGACCCTGCCCACTGCTGACCACCAGGCCATTGAGGCGTTCCCCATCGATGCGTCGGGCGAGGGCTCCAGCGGGGTAGTCGGGCAGGCAGCGGCGATACAATTCCAGATAATCGACACTAGCACCTTGCTCGGCAAGACGCTCCGCCAACAGTTCACGACCTCCGACGCCGCGCACGATCAGGACGCGAGGCTTCGCTGGCGCGGCAATAGCCTCGCGCAAGGCGGGCAGCCCGAGCAAGGCCTCGCTGTCGTCACCGGCCGCTGGAAAGGCCACTTGCAGCCCATGGTCCTGAAGAATTCGCGCCGTCGCTTCACCTACCGTGAACCAACCTGCGGTCGGCGGCGTCACTCCCGCCAGGGCAAGCTGCTCCAGCAGCAGGCGGGCCGCCGGCTTGCTGACCACGATGATGGCCTGAGCCTCGGCGATCGTCCGCAGGCGCTGCACCTGCGCCGGGTCCGGCGCGAGCGCCTCGATCACCAGCAATGGCAGGCTGGCGCTGGCGATACCAGCGTCGGCCAGCGTCTGCGCCAGTGCCGCACAGTCCTCTTCAGGGCGGGTCAGCAGCAGGCGCCACGGGCTCACGGATGGCCGGCCTCGCCGTAGACTTCCTTGAGGATCGCCTCGGCGCCCTGCCCCAGCAGGTCTTCGGCGACCTGCACGCCCAGGCGCTCGGCATCGGTACGCGGCGCCCTGGCCTCGGCCACCAGCAAGGTGCCGCCGGAGGGCTGGCCAACCAGGCCGCGCAGCCACAGTTGCTCGCCTTCGAGCACCGCGTAGCAGGCGATCGGCACCTGGCAACCGCCATTGAGGCGCTTGTTCAGGGCACGCTCGGCCACCACCCGGTCGGTGGTGTCGGCATGGTGCAACGGCGCCAGCAAGGCATGGATCTCGGCATCGGCGCTGCGGCACTCGATCCCAACGGCGCCCTGGCCGCCCGCCGGCAGGCTGTCTTCGACGCTGATGGAGGCGGTGATGCGGTCCTCGAAGCCGAGGCGGATCAGGCCGGCGGCGGCGAGGATGATGGCGTCGTATTCGCCGGCATCGAGCTTGGCCAGGCGGGTATTGACGTTGCCGCGCAGGAAGCGGATCTGAAGATCGGGCCGACGCGCCAGCAATTGCGCCTGGCGGCGCAGGCTCGAAGTGCCGACGACACTGCCGGCCGGCAGGGCTTCGAGACTTGCGAAAGTGTTGGAGACGAAGGCATCGCGCGGGTCTTCGCGCTCACAGATGCAGTACAGGCCCAGGCCTTCGGGGAAGTCCATGGGCACATCCTTCATCGAATGCACGGCGATATCGGCTTCGTTGTCGAGCAGGGCGGTTTCCAGCTCCTTGACGAACAGGCCCTTGCCGCCGATCTTCGCCAGCGGCGCGTCGAGCAGCTTGTCGCCACGGCTGACCATGGGCACCAGGGTCACGACCAGGCCTGGGTGCGCCTGTTCCAGGCGGGCTTTGACGTATTCGGCCTGCCACAGGGCCAAGGCACTTTTACGGGTGGCAATGCGGATTTCGCGAGTGGACATGAAACGCCCCGAAGCAGAGAAATGCCGCCGATGATAACAGCTCCTCCGGGCGTGCCCGCAGATTCAGATCAGCAAAGCGCCACGCGGGAACGGCTTGACCCGCGATTGCGATGGCGGGCACTACACCTCATCGCGGGGCAAGTCGGGTCGCCACATCGCCGCTCCCACGCAGTCAAAGGGTTTCAGTGCAAGGACTGCATCATCTTGCGCACCCCGGCCACATGCCGCCGGCTGACGGTCAGGGCATCGCCCTCGAGCCCCTTCAGGTAGAGCTGGAAATGCCCCAGCGGCGTGCGCTGCAGCCGTTCGATGCGCTCACGGGCAACCAGCGCGTTGCGGTGAATACGCACGAAACGCTCGCCAAACTCGTCTTCCAGGGCCTTGAGCGGTTCGTCGAGCAGCACTTCGCCTGCCTCGTGGCGCAAGGTGACGTACTTGTGGTCGGCGATGAAATAGATGACCTGGGGAATGGGGATCAACTCGATGCCCTTGCGCGTGCGGGCACTGATATGGCTGCGCGGGCCACCGCCGGTGTCGCCTGCGGGACGGGTCAGCGCCGCCAGTTGGGTGCGGTTGGGTTTTTCGGCCCGACGCAAGGCATCGCGCAGCGCCGGGGGCTGGATGGGTTTCTCGACATGGCTCAAGGTGCTGTCCTTGAAGGCTTCGCTGCCGTATTCGTCGTCGCCGGTGCAGAACACCACCGCCGGCGGCGATTCGCGCTCGCACAGCCGGGCGGCGACCTGCAGGCCATCGAGGCCCGGCATGCCTATGTCCAGCACCACCACGTCGGGCTTGAGGCTTTCGATCAGGGTCAGGGCCTCCTCGCCGTTGGTGGCGCTGGGCTCCATCACGGTGTAACCCTCCAGCTCGCCAAGCAGCCGGCTCAGGCGCTCGCGAGCCTGGGGTTCATCATCAACGATCAGGACATTCATAATTGCGCTGGATTCCTGAGTGAGTCTCGCACGGGTATAGCGTAGACAAGTGTGGGGCGACCGAAACGCGGTCACGCTACAGACCGGTGCGAAGGCCAAAGATTCACTGGCCTGGCAGATTCACCGCCAGTCCTTTGTCCAACTGTAGACGCTCCGTGGAACACTGCCGTTCAATCGTTGAATATGCCGCACCCCCTTTCTACCGGACGATTCTCGCGACCGGCGCCCTGCGGCGGCGGGCGCAACCCTGCTATGATCGGCGCCACTTTTCCGTTCACGCCTTCAACGAGTGAATCCATGAGCACCGACAAGACCAATCAGTCCTGGGGCGGCCGCTTCAGTGAGCCCGTCGACGCCTTCGTCGCCCGTTTCACCGCCTCGGTCGATTTCGACAAGCGCCTGTATCGCCACGACATCATGGGTTCGATCGCCCACGCCACCATGCTGGCGCAGGTCGGCGTACTCAGCGACGCCGAGCGCGACACCATCATCGATGGCCTGAAGACCATCCAGGGTGAGATCGAGGCCGGCACCTTCGACTGGCGCGTCGACCTGGAAGACGTGCACATGAACATCGAGGCGCGCCTGACCGACCGCATCGGCATCACCGGCAAGAAGCTGCACACCGGTCGCAGCCGCAACGACCAGGTGGCCACCGACATCCGTCTGTGGCTGCGTGACGAGATCGACCTGATCCTGGCCGAGATCACCCGCCTGCAAAAAGGTCTGCTGGAGCAGGCCGAGCGTGAAGCCGAGACCATCATGCCCGGCTTCACCCACCTGCAGACCGCACAACCGGTGACCTTCGGCCACCACCTGCTGGCCTGGTTCGAAATGCTCAGCCGCGACTACGAGCGCCTGGTCGACTGCCGCAAGCGCGCCAACCGCATGCCCCTGGGCAGCGCCGCGCTGGCCGGCACCACCTACCCGATCGACCGCGAGCTGACCTGCAAGCTGCTGGGCTTCGAGGCCGTGGCCGGTAACTCGCTGGACGGCGTCTCGGACCGCGACTTCGCCATCGAATTCTGCGCCGCGGCCAGCATTGCCATGATGCACCTGTCGCGCTTCTCCGAAGAGCTGGTGCTGTGGACCAGCGCGCAGTTCCAGTTCATCGACTTGCCTGATCGCTTCTGCACCGGCAGCTCGATCATGCCGCAGAAGAAGAACCCGGACGTGCCGGAGTTGGTGCGTGGCAAGAGCGGCCGCGTGTTCGGCGCCCTGACCGGCCTGCTGACCTTGATGAAAGGCCAGCCGCTGGCCTACAACAAGGACAACCAGGAAGATAAAGAGCCGCTGTTCGACGCCGCCGACACCCTGCGCGACTCGCTGCGCGCCTTCGCCGACATGATCCCGGCGATCAAGCCCAAGCACGCGATCATGCGCGAAGCGGCCCTGCGCGGCTTCTCCACCGCCACGGACCTCGCCGACTACCTGGTGCGCCGCGGCCTGCCGTTCCGTGACTGCCACGAGATCGTCGGCCACGCGGTGAAATATGGCGTCGACACCGGCAAGGACCTGGCCGAGATGAGCCTGGACGAACTGCGCCAGTTCAGCGACCAGATCGAGCAGGACGTGTTTGCCGTGCTGACCCTGGAAGGCTCGGTCAACGCCCGTAACCATATCGGCGGCACCGCACCGGCGCAGGTGCGCGCGGCAGTGGTTCGCGGCCAGGCACTGCTGGCTTCGCGCTAAGCAATCTGGGGCCGCTTTGCGGCCCCGATTCCAGTCAGCGCTTGCTCTTGACCATTTCGAGGAACGCCGGCATCGCCGCGTCCTTGTCAGCCACGATCCGCGCCATGTGCGGGTTCTCGCCCAGCAACTGCAACAGCGCCTTCGCTTCCGGGAAATCCGCCAGGAAGTCGATGTTCAGCACCTTCTTGCCCACCGCGCAGGCCAGGTCGACCGAGAAACAGAACATCAGGTCGGCGATGGTCAGTTGCTCACCCGCCACATAAGGCGCGAACTTGCCATTGCGCTTGAGGGTGGCAAAACCCGCCAGCAGGTCGGCCCGCGCCCGCTCTTTGATCAGCGGCTCGACCGCAGCGCCGAAGAACGCCTCGGCGTAGCAGGTACGCGCCGGCAGCTCGATATACAGCTCGATCTCCCGCAGCAGCTCGCGCACCTTGGCCTGCCCGAAGGCGTCGGCCGGCAGCAACGCCTTGCCCGGCTGGGTCTGCTCGATGTAGTCGAGGATGACCCCGGTCTCGCTGATGAAACCGTGCTCGGTCTGCAGCACCGGCACCTTGCCACGGGGGCTGATGGCCAGGGCTTGAGGCAACTGGCCGCCGAAGAACGGCACCTCTTCGAAGTGTACGCCTTTCTCCAGCAAGGCCAGCTTGACCATGTTGTAGTAGTTGCTGACCGCGAATCCATGAAGCTTGAGCATTGAGACAGCCTCCAAGGCCGTATGGGGTTGGCCCGGCTGTTATAGCGCCCTTGCCCACCCTTGGCCAGTGCCATGCCCGGCGCTGATGGCCGGGCATTGCCAGCGCAGGCGTGGCACACTGTGCGCCTCACCACAGGAGCACCGCCATGAGCGAACCCCAAGACATCGACAGCAATGATGAAGAAGACTTCGCCGAGGCCACCCTGACCCAGGCGATCGAGAACCAGATCGAAAGCGGCGAGCCGCCAGCCGCCAAGGCCACCTTCAACAAGCTGACCCTGGTCGGCTACGAGCGTGAAGACATCCTCAACCTCATGGCCCACGTGCTGGCCATCGAGATCGACGCCATGCTCGACGAAGATCGCCCGTTCGATACCGAGTGGTACGAAACCGCCCTGCGCGCCCTGCCGGAGCTGCCACCTGAGGCGGATCAAGGCGACATCGAATAAGCCTGACTACACTCCTGACTTCCATCCTTGTCTCGAAGTCAGGAGTTGCCCATGCCTTTTACCCCCGAACTGATCGCCGAACTGGAAGTCCTTTCCCAGTTCAACCTGGACAACCACCAGGAAGGCATCAAGGTTAGCAGCGACGCCTCCCCCGCCCTGGTCGCCGCCGCCAAGCGCCTGCATGACAAAGGGCTCACCGACCAACCCGATGGCGGTTACCTCACCAGCCTCGGTAACGATGCCGCTGAAAGCGTCCGGCTTTTGCTGACCATCCTCAAATCGAAATCCGCCCAGCCGGCCTGAACCCCTGTTCCCACTCCTGCAGCTCGGCAGACCTGCAGGAGCGGGGCTTACCGTCGATGGCTTGCACAGGCGTTGCAAATCTGACGTCAAAAAGCCAGCAACCCCTTATCCGACCGCGCCACTCAGGCTAAACTCGCCAGTGCTTCCCCGGCCTGCCTGAGCGCGCAATGAACCACCCCCACGAAATCCGCCCCGACCTGGAACAAGGCATCGACCGCAAGGAGCTGGCCAAGCTGCGCGCGCGCTTCCTGAAGATCAACCAGGGCCGTCTGGCACGGGCGATGGACGGGTTATCCACACGCCAGCAGCAGGTCATCACGCTGCTGCCGCTGTTCTTCCACGTCAATCATCCGCTGCTACCAGGCTATGTTTCCGGCACCACCCCCGCCGGTGTCTCCGGTTTCGAGCCCGACGGCGAGCTGCTCGCCGAAGCCCAGCGCCTGACCCGCTCGTTCACCTACAAGCCACGCCACGGCAAGCCGCCGCAGCCGATCCACGGCCTGTTCCTGATGGGCAGCCTCGGCACGCTGGCCCAGGCCGAACAGAGCGACATGGACCTGTGGGTGTGCCATGCACCGGACCTGGACGAGCAGGCCGTGGCCGACCTGCGACGCAAGTGCCAGTTGCTCGAAACCTGGGCGGCCAGCCAGGGCGCCGAAGCCCACTTCTTCCTGATCGAACCCCGGGGCTTCGTCCAGGGCGAGCGTGACAGCCAGCTCAGCTCCGACGACTGCGGCACCACCCAGCATTACCTGCTGCTCGACGAGTTCTACCGCACCGCCATCTGGCTGGCCGGGCGCACGCCTCTGTGGTGGCTGGTGCCGGTGTACCAGGAGCACAACTACCGCGACTACACCCAGACCCTGCTGTCCAAGCGCTTCATCCGTGCCCAGGACGACCTCGACCTCGGCCACCTGGCGCATATCCCGTCGGGCGAGTTCGTCGGCGCCGGGCTGTGGCAGCTGTTCAAGGGCATCGACTCACCCTACAAGTCGCTGCTCAAGTTGCTGCTCACCGAGGCCTATGCCAGCGAACACCCGCAAGTGCGCTGCCTGAGCCTGGACTACAAGCAGGCCGTGTTCGCCAACCAGCTGGATCTGGACGAGCTCGACCCCTATGTGATGGTCTACCGCCGCATCGAGCGTTACCTGCTCCTGCGTGGCGAGCCGGCACGCCTGGAACTGGTGCGGCGCAGCCTGTATCTGAAGGTGAACAAGAAACTCGGCGACCTGGGTCGCAGCCGTAGCGGGGGCTGGCAGCGCCAGTTGCTGGGGCGCCTGACCGAGGAATGGGGCTGGGACGAGCGCCAGTTGGCACTGCTCGATAGCCGCAGCCAGTGGAAAGTCCGTCAGGTGGCGGTCGAGCGCCGCGAATTGGTGGCCGAGCTGAACCACAGCTATCGCTTCCTGACCCAGTTTGCCCGCCAGCAGAACGCCAACAGTCGGGCCGACCAGCGTGACCTCAATGTGCTTGGCCGCCGCCTCTACGCCGCCTTCGAGCGCCGGGCCGGCAAGATCGAGGTGATCAACCCGGGCATCGCCCCGGATCTGGCCGAGGACACCCTCACCCTGGTGCAATCACCCAACCGCAAGGAACCGGGCACACACCACTGGGGGCTGTATAACGGCAACCTGGGCGTACACGAGTGGGAGCACTTCAGCCCGATCAAGCGCTGCCGCGAACTGTTAGAGCTGCTCACCTGGGCCCACCGCAATGGCGTGATCGACAGCAGCACGCGCCTGGCCCTGCATCCGGGCGCCAGTGACCTGAGCGAGTTCGAGCTGTTCAACCTGATCGGCAGCCTGCAGCAGAGCATTCCCCTGCCTCTGGAGACAGTCAGCGAGGTGCGCCTGCTGCAGCCGAGCGTGGCCGACGAGATCCTGCTGCTGGTAAATGTCGGCGTCGACCCGCTGCGTCATCACCGCGACCTGAACATCCTGATGACCACCGAGCGCACCGACTCGCTGAGCTACGCCGGGGTGCGCGAGAACCTGGTATTGACCATCGACCAGATCACCCTCAACAGTTGGAACGAGGTACTGGTCCAGCGCTACGACGGCGAGCATGCTCTGGTGCGCTGCCTGCGCGACTTCCTCAACAGCCTGGGCCAGCGCAGCCACCGCCCGCGGGTGCGGGTGCGCTGCTATTGCCACAACCGCGCCCAAGCCATCAGCCAGCGGGTCGAGGAGATCTTCGACACCGTGCAACGGCTGCTCGATCAAGGCCTGAACCACCGCTACCTGCTGCAGGTGGCCCAGCACACCCACATTCTCGACTTGCAGCCCGGACAGATCACCCTGGCCAGCCTCGCCAGCCACGACGCGGTACTGGCGGCCCTTGGCGAGGAGCGCGGCAGCTACAGCCCATTGCACCTGGACGCCCACGCCCTGCAGGATCACGACCTGCCACTGGTCCTGGCCCATGGCCAACCCGGCTGCATTCAGGTGTTCTACCGCCTGCTCGAGGGTTGGGCCGATCTGTACGTACTCGACGAGCACAACGCGCTCTGGCAGCAACGGCTGCCGCTGCAGGACGAACCGCACCTGCTGCTGCCGTTGCAACGCTTCCTGCAGTCGATGCTGATGCGCCGCGACGCCCAGTTGCCGCTGGACAGCCTGCCGCTGGCATCACTGGACACCCTCTACTACCAGTTGTTGCCATCCGGCCCTGGCAAGGCGCGCAGCCTGGAACCCAGGCCGGGGCCCTCCGACAGTCAGAACCAGGCCTACTTCGAAGTCCAGGCGATCCTCCAGGCCGGCACGGGCGATGAGGTGCATGTCACCCTTTACTGCGACCAGCAGGAGTTTTCCGAACTGGAGCACGGCGACCAGCTGTATGCCGTGGTCGCCCGGCAGATCCTGCGCCAGCGCCGCAGCAGCGGCAGTTACCGCTGCTACATCACTGACCTAGACCTGTCCGAGCTGCTGGAGGACGAGCAGGGGTCCACCAGCCTCTATCTGCGCTACAAGCGCGAGCTGGAGCAGGCACTCAACGATGGGTTGGAACAGCTGCAGGCGCGGCTGGAGCCCTGATCACCTCAGAGATCGAAATCCCCTGCCGCTTCCGGCTGGTATTCGACTGCCAGCAGCTCCAGCTTGAGCGTCTTGCCGCCAGGCGCCGGCCAGTCGATCTGGTCGCCCACCGACAGGCCGAGCAGTGCGCAGCCAATCGGCGCGAGGATCGAAACGTTGCCCTCGGGGCCGGCGTCCTTCGGGTACACCAGGGTCAGGTGATAGTCCTTGCCGCTGGCACTTTCGCGGCAGTGTACCCGCGAATTCATGGTCACCACGCCGGCCGGCACCTCTTCATGCCCGACCACCTGCTCGGCACGGTCCAGCTCGTCCTGCAGGGCGAGCACACCCGGGGTGCTTTCATCGAGGTCGTCGAGCAGGCGCTCGAGACGCTGCACGTCCAAGCGGGTGAGGATGAGGGAAGGCTTGGTGCTCATGATCCAGTCAGACTCCTTTGAACAGGCAATTTTCAACAGGCAGATAAAGCAAAACCCCGCCCAAGGGCGGGGTTTGCGAAATGCTGTGGCGTCATCGACGCAGAACCTGACACTACCACAGCCGGGTAAATACTCAAGCCCACACCGTTGCTGTGGCTATGCCTGGGCCCCTGCTTTCAGGGCCAACGCCTCGCGGCAGATCTGCCGGCGCCGCTCGTCATCGGCCGCGCGCCACTCGCGGATATGCTCGACATGGCGGTGGCAGCCGGTACACACCTTGCGCTCATCCAGCCGACATATGCTGATACAAGGTGACGGTACTGCCGGGCTCACATTGCTGTAGAGCGGCTTGGGCGGCCTGGGCTGTTCGCTCATTTCAGATCTCGTCGAAGTCCAGCTTCTCGCCGGCCCGCTCCCAGACGATGCGCTCGAGCATCTCGCCGAGCAGCTCTTCACTCTTCTCGCACACCCACTTGCCGCTCTCTTGGTCGTAGTCGAAGTGGAAGCCACCGGACCTGTCCGCCAGCCACAGTTGGCGCAGCGGTTCCTGGCGGCTGAAGATCAGCTGGCTGCCATTATCGAACTTGATGGTCAGGACGCCGGCAGAGTTCTCCATATCCAGATCCATGCCGCTTTCATCGAACAGGTCTTCCAGGGCCTGTTGGGTCGCGTCGACCAGGTCGTGGAAACGCGCTTCGCTCAAACTCATTGCAGGGACCTCGAAAAATGGCTGTACACACGCAAGCCGGGCACGATAAGGGCGAAAGCCTCAAGCTACAAGCTAATAGCTGTAAGAAAAAGCCGCATGACCTTCGGTCGCTGCAGCGCCGCCGAGTGGGGGCGCCCCTTGCATAGGCAATCAGGTGGTCGCTCGGTATACTCGGCCGCAATACTGCATTTTTCCAAGGATTTCACCCATGAAACGCCTGATTTCCTCCCTCGCGGCAGTGGTCGCGGTTGCCTGCCTCGTTTCGGCCTGCGGTCAGAAAGGCCCTCTCTACCTGCCGGAAGACGGCAAGGACGGCAAAGGCCCACGCAAATCGCACCAGCATGCCAAGCCTGTCCAGCCGCAGCCGGTGCTGGAGCAGCAGCAAGAGCAGCCTGAAGCGTCGCCCGCGCAGTAAGGAAATCCCATGGACGCATTCAACTACCGCGGCGGCGAGCTGTTCGCGGAAGGGGTGGCCCTGTCGGCGATCGCCGAACGCTTCGGCACACCCACTTACGTGTACTCGCGTGCCCATATCGAAGCGCAGTACCGCAGCTACACCGATGCCCTGCACGGGGTGGAGCACCTGGTCTGCTTCGCGGTCAAGGCCAACTCCAACCTGGGCGTGCTGAACCTGCTGGCGCGCCTGGGTGCGGGCTTCGACATCGTTTCCGGCGGTGAGCTGGAGCGCGTCCTGGCCGCCGGTGGCCGCGCCGATCGCGTGGTGTTCTCCGGGGTCGGTAAGACCCGCGAGGACATGCGCCGCGCCTTGGAAGTGGGCGTCCACTGCTTCAACGTCGAGTCCGCCGACGAGCTCGAGCGCCTGCAAATGGTGGCCGCCGAGATAGGCAAGATCGCGCCGGTATCGCTGCGCGTGAACCCGGACGTCGACGCCGGTACCCACCCGTACATTTCCACGGGCCTCAAGGAAAACAAGTTCGGCATCGCCATCGCCGACGCCGAGGCCATCTACGTGCGCGCCGCGCAGTTGCCGAACCTCGACGTGGTCGGCGTCGACTGCCATATCGGCTCGCAGCTGACCACCGTCGAGCCGTTCCTCGATGCCCTCGATCGCCTGCTGGTGCTGGTCGACCGCCTGGCCGAGTGCGGCATCCACCTGCGCCACCTCGACCTGGGTGGTGGTGTCGGCGTGCGCTATCGCGACGAACAGCCGCCGGAACTGGCCGATTACATCAAGGCCATCCGCGAGCGCATCGGCAGCCGCGACCTGGCCCTGGTGTTCGAGCCGGGCCGCTACATCGTCGCCAACGGCGGTGTGCTGCTGACCCGTGTGGAATACCTCAAGCACACCGAGCACAAAGACTTCGCCATCATCGACGCGGCTATGAACGACTTGATCCGCCCGGCCCTGTACCAGGCCTGGATGGACGTCAGCGCGGTCAAGCCCCGCGAAGGCCAAGGCCGGGCCTACGACCTGGTCGGCCCGATCTGCGAGACCGGCGACTTCCTGGGCAAGGACCGCGTACTGGACCTGGCCGAGGGCGACCTGCTGGCCGTGCGCTCCGCGGGCGCCTATGGTTTCGTCATGAGCTCCAACTACAACACCCGTGGCCGTTGCGCCGAAGTGCTGGTCGATGGCGACCAGGCCTTCGAAGTGCGCCGCCGCGAGACCGTCGCCGAATTGTTCGCCGGCGAAAGCCTGCTGCCGGAGTGAGCCCATGCTGCTGCGTTTCACCAAGATGCACGGGCTGGGCAACGACTTCATGGTCCTCGACCTGGTCAGCCAGCACGCACACATCCAACCCAAGCACGCCAAGCAATGGGGCGATCGCAACACCGGCATCGGCTTCGACCAGCTGCTGATCGTCGAGGCGCCGAACAATCCGGATGTGGACTTCCGCTACCGGATCTTCAACGCCGATGGCTCCGAAGTCGAACAGTGCGGCAACGGCGCGCGCTGCTTCGCCCGTTTCGTCCTGGACAAGCGCCTGACCGCGAAGAAGCGCATCCGCGTCGAGACCAAGGGCGGCATCATCGTCCTCGATGTGCGCAACGATGGGCAGATCTGCGTCGACATGGGCCCGCCGCGCTTTACCCCGGCCGAGGTCCCGTTCATCGCCGATGAGCAGGCGACCAGCTACGCACTCGAAGTCGACGGCCAGGTGTACCAGATCGCCGCGGTGTCCATGGGCAACCCACATTCGGTGCTGCGTGTAGACGATGTGCGCAGTGCGCCGGTGCATGAGCTGGGCCCGAAGATCGAGCATCACCCACGCTTTCCGCAGCGGGTCAATGCAGGCTTCATCCAGGTAGTCGACCGCCACCGCGCCAACCTGCGCGTGTGGGAGCGGGGCGCGGGCGAGACCCAGGCCTGCGGCACAGGTGCCTGCGCCGCTGCGGTGGCGGCGATCAGCCAGGGCTGGATGGACTCACCCGTGACCATCGACCTGCCTGGCGGGCGCCTGAGCATCGAGTGGGCCGGCCCCGGCAAGCCGGTGCTGATGACCGGCCCCGCCGTCCGCGTGTTCGAAGGACAAGTTCGTCTCTAAGCGAGTATCCGCCATGACCGATCAGCCTAACGTTGCATCCCCGCAAGCCAGTGAGCTCGATGCCGAAGCGGTGGTCGCCTACCTGCGCGCCCACCCAACCTTCTTCGCCGAGCACGACGAGCTGCTGGTCGAACAGCGCATTCCCCATCAGCGCGGCGACAGCGTGTCGCTGGTGGAGCGCCAGCTCAAGCTGCTGCGCGACCGCAACATCGAGATGCGCCATCGCCTGTCGCAACTGATGGACGTGGCCCGCGACAACGACCGGCTGTTCGACAAGACCCGCCGGCTGATCCTCGACCTGCTCGACGCCAGCACCCTGGAAGAGGTGGTGATGGCGGTCGAGGACAGCCTGCGCCAGGAGTTCCAGGTGCCCTTCGTCAGCCTGATCCTGTTCGGCGAAAACGCGGCGCCCGTGGGGCGCTGGGTTTCCGGGGCCGAGGCGCAACAGGCCATCGGCGGTCTGATCGGCGGCGGCAAGACCATCAGCGGCAGCCTGCGCGAGCACGAGTTGGCGTTCCTGTTCGGCAACGATCAGCACAAGGAAGTCGGCTCCAGCGCCGTGGCCACCCTCGAGTACCAGGGCCTGCACGGTGTACTGGCGATCGGCAGTCGCGATCCGCAGCACTACAAGAGCAGTGTCGGCACCTTGTTCCTCAGCTACATCGCCGAAGTGCTCGGCCGCGTGGTGCCACGCTTCACCCAGACACTGCGCTCGGTGCGCTGATGGAACGCCAGCTGGAGGCTTATTGCGCACACCTGCGCAATGAGCGCCAGGTGTCCGAGCACACCCTGCTGGCCTACCGCCGTGACCTCGAGAAGGTCATCGAATTCTGCAACGCCCAGGGCATCACCGGCTGGGCGGCCCTGCAGGTCCAGCAACTGCGCCAGCTGGTCGCCCGCCAGCACCATCACGGCCAGTCCTCGCGCAGCCTGGCGCGCCTGCTTTCAGCGGTGCGCGGGCTGTACCGCTACCTCAACCGCGAAGGCCATTGCCAGCACGACCCGGCCAATGGCCTGGCGCCGCCCAAGGGTGAGCGGCGCCTGCCCAAGGTGCTGGACACCGACCGCGCCCTGCAGCTACTCGATGGCGGCGTCGACGACGAATTCATCGCCCGCCGCGACCAGGCGATCCTCGAACTGTTCTATTCGTCCGGCCTGCGCCTGTCCGAACTGACCGGGCTCGACCTCGAACACTTGGACCTGGCCGCCGGCCTGGTGCAAGTGCAGGGCAAGGGCGGCAAGAGCCGCGTGTTGCCAGTAGGTCGCAAGGCCCGCGAGGCATTGCAGGCCTGGCTCAAACAGCGCGGCATCGCCGGCCCGCGGGACAACGCGGTGTTCCTCAGCCGCCAGGGCAAGCGCCTCGGCCCCCGGGCCATCCAGCTGCGAGTCAAGGCCGCCGGCGAGCGCGAGCTCGGCCAGCACCTGCACCCGCACATGCTTCGCCATTCCTTCGCCAGCCACCTGCTGGAATCGTCACAGGACCTGCGCGCGGTGCAGGAGATGCTCGGCCACGCCGACATCAGCACCACGCAGATCTACACCCACCTGGACTTCCAGCACCTGGCCGCGGTGTACGACAGCGCCCACCCCCGGGCCAAACGCAGCAAGGATACGGACTCATGAGCATCAAGCTGATCACCTTCGACCTCGACGACACCCTGTGGGACACCGCGCCGGTCATCGCCAGCGCCGAAGTCGTCCTGCGCGACTGGCTCGAAGCCAACGCGCCGATTCTCGGTGGCGTGCCGGTCGAGCATCTGTTCGCCATCCGCGAGCGCCTGGTACAGGCCGAGCCGGGCCTCAAGCACCGCATCAGCGCCCTGCGCCGGCGGGTACTGTTCCACGCCCTGGAAGAGGTCGGCTACAGCGAGAAACACGCCCAGGAGCTGGCCAACGAAGGCTTCGAGGTGTTCCTGCATGCCCGGCACCAGGTCGAAGTGTTCCCCGAAGTGCAGCCGGTGCTGGAGATCCTGCGCCATCACTACACCCTCGGCGTGGTCACCAACGGCAATGCCGACGTGCGAAGACTTGGCTTGGCGGACTACTTCCGCTTCGCCCTGTGCGCGGAAGACCTGGGGATAGGCAAACCCGACCCTGCGCCATTCCTCGAGGCCCTGAAGCGCGGCGAGGTGGACGCGGGGGCGGCGGTGCATGTCGGCGACCACCCGGGCGACGATATCGCCGGCGCCCAGCGCGCCGGGTTGCGCGCGGTGTGGTTCAACCCGCAGCACAAGCCCTGGAACAGCGAACAGGCACCGGATGCGGAGATCCAGCGGCTGTCGCAGTTGCCCGACGTGCTGGCGCGCTGGCGCTGACAGGGGCCGCTGCTCGGCCCATGGCCTGGCTTGTCGTGGCGGCGAACCGCAGCAGCACCAGTCGATGCCCACAAAAAAGCCCGCAGCGACGGCGGGCTTCTTTACTTTCAGCCACTCAGATAGGGCGGCTGCCGTACTTGTTGTCCGGCTTCTTGGGCGGATCGGCGACCACGTTGGCCTCCACTTCCTGCACCTTGCCACCGCGCGACAGGAACTCTTCCATCGCCTTGGCCAGCGCATCGCGCTCTTTCTGCTTGGCTTCCATGCTCGGCATCTCGTCTACCGAGACCGCCGCCTTGGACTTGCCCTTGGCTGCCGGAGCCGGGCTGCTGTCGTCGTCGCCGGAGTCTTCCGCGCCGTCGTCAGCCGCTGCCTCAAGGCCTTCATCAGCCTCGTCTTCGTCGCCTACTTCGAGGTCATCATTTTCCAGATCGTCGTCGCTCATGTTCTACCTCATGACTTGCGAAAAGCAGGTTAGTTATAGACCGGTGCAGCCGTAGACCGGCAGCCACCAGTGAAAATTCAACTGGCCGTGGATTGGCCACTGCCCTGGGTGTCCGCCCCCTCATGGGGGACCCGGCACCCTGCAGGCCCTGCTCCTGGCAAGGCCTGACAAATTCCTTTGAACCCTTGCTGGCCACAGGCTATTGGCAAGCCTAGCAAAGGGTGGCGAAGTGTGTGGACTTACTCGTCCGGCTCCCTTCGGCGCGCATTCTAGCGCGCTCGCAGAAAAAGCAAAGCACCAGAATCACCCAATGACTTGTAAGTTTTATACCTACGTCGCAATCAGCATAGAGAAACCGTTTGCCCCCCGCGTATCGGCAAACTACAGGCAAAAAAATGCCCGGCGAACCGGGCAAGTTTTCCAGCGTGGCGGTTACAGGTTGTAGCCGCGCTCGTTGTGCTGAGCCAGATCGAGGCCGACCGACTCTTCTTCTTCGCTAACCCGCAGGCCCATCACCAGGTCCAGGACCTTGAGGATCACGTAAGTGACGATGGCGGTGTAGACCACGGTGAAGATCACCCCCTTGGCCTGGATCCAGAACTGTGCGGCGATGTCGGTTACCGCGCCGAAACCACCCAGAGCAGGTGCCGCGAACACACCGGTGAGCAGAGCGCCGATGATCCCGCCAATACCGTGTACGCCGAAGGCGTCGAGGGAGTCGTCATAGCCCAGCTTGCGCTTGAGGCTGGTGGCGCAGAAGTAGCAGACCACGCCGGACACCAGGCCGATCACCAGCGCGCCCATCGGGCCGACGGTGCCGGCGGCCGGGGTGATGGCGACCAGTCCGGCGACCACGCCCGAGGCGATGCCCAGTGCGCTTGGCTTGCCGTGGAAGATCCACTCGGCGAACATCCAACCCAGGGCGGCGGCGGCGGTGGCGATCTGGGTCACCAGCATGGCCATGCCGGCGGTACCGTTGGCCGCAGCGGCGGAACCGGCGTTGAAGCCGAACCAGCCGATCCACAGCATGGCCGCGCCCATCAGGGTGTAGCCCAGGTTGTGCGGAGCCATCGGCGTGGTCGGGTAGCCCTTGCGCTTGCCCAGCACCAGGCAGCAGACCAGGCCGGCGATACCGGCGTTGATATGCACCACGGTGCCGCCGGCGAAGTCCAGCACGCCCCAGTCCCACATCAGCGCGCCGTCACCGCTCCAGACCATGTGCGCGATCGGCGCATAGACCAGGGTGAACCACACGCCCATGAAGATCAGCATCGCCGAGAACTTCATGCGTTCGGCGAAAGCACCGACGATCAGCGCCGGGGTGATGATGGCGAAAGTCATCTGGAAGGTGATGAACACCGCCTCGGGGAACAACGCGGTGGCTGAAGTCAGGCCCGACGGCGTGACGCCGCTGAGGAAAGCCTTGGAGAAGCCGCCGATGAAGGAATTGAAGTTGAGCACGCCCTTTTCCATACCGGCGGTATCGAAAGCCAGGCTGTAGCCGTAGATGACCCAGAGGATGCTGATCAGGCCAGTGATGGCGAAACACTGCATCATCACCGACAGCACGTTCTTCGAACGCACCATACCGCCGTAGAACAAAGCCAGGCCCGGAATGGTCATGAACAGGACCAGTGCCGTCGAGGTGAGCATCCAGGCGGTGTCGCCGGAGTTCAGCACAGGGGCGGCAGTTTCCTCGGCCAGGGCCAGCCCTGGCATTACGAGGGACAATAGGGCTCCTAGCCCTGCGATCTTGCGCAGAGTCATGTTGTTTTCTCCTGGGGCGTTGGGTTTGGTGAGGCTTTGCTTGGCGCTTAGATCGCGTCGGTATCGGTTTCGCCGGTACGGATGCGGATCGCCTGCTCCAGATTGACCACGAAGATCTTGCCGTCGCCGATCTTGCCGGTGTTGGCTGCCTTGGTGATGGCTTCGATCACCCGATCGAGGTCCTTGTCGTCGATGGCGACATCGATCTTCACCTTGGGCAGGAAATCGACCACGTATTCAGCGCCGCGATACAGCTCGGTATGACCCTTCTGCCGGCCGAAACCTTTGACTTCGGTAACGGTGATGCCCTGCACGCCGATTTCCGACAGCGACTCGCGCACGTCGTCCAGCTTGAACGGCTTGATGATGGCAGTGACTAGCTTCATGAAACTCTCTCCCGATTTGATGGACTTGCCCCAGGAAAACAAACCCGTCTCAAGTCTAAGCGCAGCGCCTGGCTTTGTAACGCGTCGTCGGCTCCATTCTCCCCGCCGACGCACGATCCGCCTGTGACGAAGGACCTCGCGGCTCCGCCTGCGCACTGCCTGGTCACAAGGGACTGCATCAGTGCATGGCTCACTCGGGTCTTTGCAGAAACCTTGCCAGTTCGTACAACGACCGAAAAAACAGAGAGTTGCGTGAATCGGTAGGGATTGGCCAGTTGCCAGCAGCGAAAAAGCGCACAAAATCGGTGCGCGGCCTTTGGCCGCCCTGCGCGAAAAGCGTGCAGGGCAAACGGGCAAAAGCCCCGTGCTACACTGCTGCCCTTTCAGTGATCAGCGGATACCAGACATGCTCGCGCCCAAAGCCTTCCTCGATGCCCTGAGCGACCAGGCCTCGCGCCTGTTCAGCGGCGACACTGCCGCGCCCCGCGCCGAACTGGAAAGCCAGTTCAAGGTGCTGATGCAGGGTGCCTTCAGCAAGCTCGACCTGGTCAGCCGCGAGGAGTTCGACAGCCAGATGGTGGTGCTCGCCCGTACCCGCGCCCGTCTCGAAGCCCTCGAGCAGCAGTTCGCCGAGCTGGAAGCACGGATCGCCCCACCCGCTCAGGAATAAGCCATGCAAAAGTCCAGCGATTACCCGGTATTGCTGTTCTCCTACGGCACCTTGCAGGACAAGGCCGTGCAACTGGCCAACTTCGGCCGCGAGCTGACCGGCCAGGCCGACCGCATGCCGGGCTATCGCCAGGACTGGGTGCAGATCACCGATCCTGAAGTGCTGGCCACCAGCGGCAAGAGCCACCACCCCATCGTCTCCCCCAGCGAGCGGGCCGAAGACAGCGTCGCTGGCATGGTCTTCCAGATCAGCGAACAAGAGCTGGCCGCCGCCGACCGCTACGAAGTGTCGGACTACAAGCGTATCGCCGTCGGCCTCGCCTCGGGGTTGACCGCCTGGGTTTACGTACGCGCCTGAATGCCTCGGGCGTGGTGATTGATCACACGGAGTGCTTCCCCATGAAAGTCAGTGCACGCAATGTCTTCGAAGGTACCGTCAGCGCCGTCCAGCCTGGCGCGGTGAATGCCGAGGTCGAGCTGACCCTCGGCGGCGGCGAGAAACTGGTGGCGGTGGTCACCATGGCCAGCCTGCACAACCTCAACATCAACGTCGGCAAGCAGGCCGTGGCGCTGGTCAAGGCACCGTGGGTGGTGCTGATGACCGATGCCGCAGGCTACAGGCTGTCCGCGCGCAACAGCCTCGAAGGCGAAGTGCTGCGAGTCGGCGACGGCGCGGTGAATGCCGAGGTGGTGCTGAAGCTGTCGGGCGGCACCGAGGTGTATGCCATCGTCACCCGCGAAGCGGTGCAGGAGCTTGGCCTGAAGCCGGGAGTGAAGGCCACCGCGCTGATTAAGGCCTCGCACATCATCCTGGGCGCCAAGCCCTGATCGAATGCCCGCTTCTGCCTTGACCAGGCAGGAGCGAGCTTGCCCCGCGATGGCACTTGCACAGGGCATTGCATTAATTCCCCTCCCAGTAGATGAAACTTGTTTAAGTTACGTCTTCCCGGTTGACTTCCCCGCTATGCTTTGCATAAAGTTCACCCGCCCCGAAAAGCGGGCCTTTATTTCAACTCACGAAGAATTCAATGGACACAGTATCTAGTCGCTGTCTGGCAGCTCTTGGCCGCCAGGCACTTGAACCGGAACTCCGGGCCCGCCCCTAGGTCGGGCAAGCCGCGCCAGAGCCTGATGCTCCGCCGTTGCTTGCCGCCCCGGGTGCCCGCCCGGTCGGAGGCAAGCTCATGAACCTCGATATCGCTACCCCTCGCCTGCGCGCCTTTGCGCACAAGGCCCCGTACCGTCCTGTCCGCGGCTGGGGCTTGTCCTCGCCCCTGAAACCGCCCAGTCGATAGCGCGCCCGTTGCTGCCTGCAGTGACGCGCGCGATGCTGTCCGTTCGCTGAACTGACGCCATTTAAATCGTCAGGAACTTCCGAACTTTAAGCAATTAAAGTTCGTTGGTTTTCTATTGCCCGCCACTTAACAAATGGAATAACCGACCATGGAATCAGCCAGTAGAAAGTTCGCTGCCGATCTTATTTCCGGCATTCGCCAGCGAACACGTAAACGTCGGAAAAACCAAGTTTTTCATTGTTTGAATCATTGCGACACGGGACACGTTCACTCACCTTTCCTACCGTGAGTCGACTGTGTGTCGTGCCGCCTCCTGCGGCAGGAGCACAGCCAAATGACCGTAAAAGACCGCAACACCCGCAGCAAAGCCGGCGAAGACACCCGCCTGTCCATGCGCGCCGCCCGCGAGGCACGCAACGGCCTGGCCGTGACCCTGGCCAACCTCGATGCCAGCGAACTGGGCCTGACCGAGCACGAAGCCGCCAAGCGCCTGCAGCGCGACGGCGCCAACCAAGTCGCCCATGACAAGCCGCAACCGGCCCTGGTGCAATTGCTCAAGGCCTTGCACAACCCCTTCATCTACGTGCTGCTCACCCTCGCCGGGATCAGCTTCGTCACCGACTACTGGCTGCCGGTACGCGCAGGCGACATGGAAGAAGCGGATCTGACCAAGGTCATCATCATCATGACCATGGTCAGCCTCAGCAGCCTGCTGCGCTTCTGGCAGGAGTACCGTTCGGGCAAGGCCGCCGACGCCCTCAAGGCCATGGTCCGCACCACCGCCACCGTGCTGCGCCGCGAGCACCACGACCAGCCGGCGCGCCTGCGCGAAGTGCCGATGAACGAGCTGGTGGCCGGCGATATCGTGCAACTGGCCGCCGGCGACATGATCCCCGCCGATATCCGCCTGATCGAGTCCCGCGACCTGTTCATCAGCCAGGCGGTACTGACCGGCGAGGCGCTGCCGGTGGAGAAGTACGACACCCTCGGTCACGTCGCGCAAAAGTCCGCCGGAGGCAGCGCCAGCGATGAAAGCGGCCTGCTCGACCTGCCCAACATCGGCTTCATGGGCACCAACGTGGTCAGCGGCCGCGCCCGCGCCGTGGTGGTGGCCACCGGCAAGCGCACCTATTTCGGTTCGCTGGCCAAGGCCATCGTCGGCTCGCGCAGCCAGACCGCCTTCGACCGTGGCGTGAACAGCGTCAGCCGCCTGTTGATCCGCTTCATGCTGGTGATGGTGCCGGTGGTGTTCATGCTCAACGGCGTGGTCAAGGGCGACTGGAGCGACGCCTTCCTGTTTGCCCTGGCCGTTGCCGTGGGCCTGACCCCGGAGATGCTGCCGATGATCGTCAGCGCCAACCTGGCCAAAGGTGCCGTGGCCATGGCCCGGCGCAAGGTGGTGGTCAAGCGCCTGAACGCCATCCAGAACTTCGGCTCGATGGATGTGCTGTGCACCGACAAGACCGGCACCCTGACCCAGGACCGCATCATCCTCGAACACCACGTCGACCCCAGCGGCCATAAAGACCCGCGCCTGTTGGAACTGGCCTGGCTCAACAGCCACCACCAGAGCGGCGTGAAAAACCTGATGGACCAGGCCGTGCTGCGCTTTGCCGGCGAAGACCAGGGCTTCCAGCCACCCTATGCCTACGCCAAGGTCGACGAACTGCCCTTCGACTTCATTCGCCGGCGCCTGTCGGTGATCGTCAAGGATGCCCTGGGCGATCACCTGCTGGTGAGCAAGGGTGCCGTCGAGGAAATGCTGGCCATCGCCACCCATGTGGAAGAAGGCGGCCAGCGGGTCGCACTGGATGCCGGGCGACGCCAGCAACTGCTGGCCACCGCCAGCAGCTACAACCAGGAGGGTTTCCGCGTGCTGCTGGTCGGCACCCGTGACATCCCGGCCGCCGAGGGCAAGCCTCAGTACCACACCGATGACGAACGCGAGCTGGTGATCCGTGGCTTCCTGACCTTCCTCGACCCGCCCAAGGAAACCGCCGGCCCGGCCATCGCCGCCCTGCGCGAGATGGGAGTGAAGGTGAAGGTGCTGACCGGAGACAACCCGGTGGTCACCTGCAAGGTCTGCCGCGAAGTGGGCCTGGAGCCCGGTCAGCCGCTGCTTGGCCAGGACATCGAGCGCCTGGACGACACCCAGCTCAAGGCGCTGGTCGAAGAGCGCACCGTGTTCGCCAAGCTCACTCCGCTGCAGAAGTCGCGGGTGCTCAAGGCGCTGCAGGCCAACGGCCACACCGTGGGCTTCCTCGGCGACGGCATCAACGACGCCCCGGCGCTGCGCGATGCCGACGTGGGTATCTCGGTGGACAGCGGCACCGACATCGCCAAGGAGTCGGCCGACATCATCCTCCTGGAAAAGAGCCTGATGGTGCTGGAGGAAGGCGTGCTCAAGGGCCGCGAAACCTTCGGCAACATCATGAAGTACCTGTGCATGACCGCCAGCTCGAACTTCGGCAACGTGTTCTCGGTGCTGGTGGCCAGCGCGTTCATCCCGTTCATGCCGATGCTGGCGATCCACCTGCTGCTGCAGAATCTGATGTACGACTTCTCCCAGCTGTCGCTGCCGTGGGATCGCATGGACAAGGAGTTCCTGCGCGAGCCACGCAAGTGGGATGCCCGCAACATCGGTCGCTTCATGCTATGGATCGGCCCAACCTCGTCGATCTTCGACATCACCACCTTCGCCCTGATGTGGTACGTGTTCGCCGCCAACAGCGTGGAAATGCAGGCGTTGTTCCAGTCCGGCTGGTTCATCGAGGGGTTGCTGTCGCAGACCCTGGTGGTACACATGCTGCGCACCCGCAAGGTGCCGTTCTTCCAGAGCACCGCGGCGCTACCGGTGATCCTCGCCACCGGCCTGGTGATGTGCCTGGGCATCTACATCCCGTTCTCGCCACTGGGGGCGATGGTCGGGCTGGTGCCGCTGCCTTGGGAATACTTCCCATGGCTGGCCGCGACCCTGCTCGGCTACTGCCTGGTGGCCCAGGGCATGAAGACCCTGTACATCCGCCGCTTCGGCCAGTGGTTCTGAGGGGGGGTGGACATGCGCGTACTGATCTGCGCGGGGCGCAACTACGCCGACAACCAACGCTGCCGCCAGGCGCTGGACGCCCTCCAGCGCCAGCAACCGATCCGGGTGCTGATCCACGGCGGCAGCCAGCACCTGGGTGGCGAGATCGAAGGCTGGGCCCGCGAACAGGGCGCCGACATCGTGCGCTACCCGCCCAACTGGCAGTTGCACGGCAAGCTGGCCGAGCGCCTGCGCAACGTCTTCATGCTGCGCGACAGCCGGCCCGACCTGGTGCTGGCGCTGCCGGGCGGCGACGATACCGAGGAGCTGCTGGCCCGGGCGCGGGGTTCGGGGATTCCGGTGATCTGCGGCAGGCAGCCACGGTCACATTGACCTGACCACGATCTGAGGGGGGCGCTTGGCGTCCCCCATCAGAACATTCCGTAGCCCTCTTGAGCACACGACCGCAAACCCCGTAGGATTGAGAGCGATTCCCATCTGCATCTCGCTCATTCCTTTTGCAGGAGAGGCTCGTCGTGCCCTCACCCTCAATTCCGCCGCCGCGCCAGGCCATGGATGTGCTGTACCAGGATCACCACGCCTGGCTGCTGGGCTGGCTGCGGCGACGCCTGCAACATGCCGACAACGCAGCGGACCTGGCCCACGACACCTTCGTGCAACTGCTCGGCCGGCCGGAGCTGATTCCGACGCTGCGCCAACCGCGAGCCTGGCTCAGCAGCGTGGCCAAAGGGTTAATGATCGACCGCCAACGCCGACACAAACTGGAGACCGCCTATCTGCAGGCCCTGGCCAGCCTGCCGGAGCCCGAGGCGCCCTCGGCCGAGCGCCAGCTGATCCTGCTTCAGACGCTGATGCAGATCGACGCCATGCTCGATGGCCTGCCGGGGAAGGTGCGCATGGCCTTCCTGCTGTCACGCCTGGAAGGCATGAGCTACCAGGAAATCGCCCATCACCTGGGGATCAGCCTGAGCAGTGTCGAGAAGTACATGGTCAAGGCCATCCGCCACTGCTATCTGGCAAGGCTGGAATCATGAGCGACGACGTGCTCGACCAGGCCATCGGCTGGCTGGTCAGGCTCGAGTCGGCGCAGCATGCGCCGGCACTGTGTGCCGCCTGCCTTGCCTGGCGCCAGAGCGACCCACGCCATGAAGCCACCTGGCAGGCCCTGCAGGAAGCCCAGGCCTGCTTCAGCCAGGCCCGCGAACTGCCCGGTGGCGTTGCCCTGCGGGCGTTGACGGCGCCCGAGCGGGCGGATCGCCGACACGCCCTCAAGCTGCTAACACTCGGCGTGATGGGGCTGGGCCTGAGCGGCACGGCATTGCAACACTCACCCTGGCGCCTGAGTCTGGCCGACCACAGCACCCGCACCGGAGAGCGCCGCCGTCTCCAGCTAGCCGATGGCAGCGAGCTGCAGCTCAACAGCCGCAGTGCGGTCAACGTGCGCTTCAGCGCGACCGAGCGTCTGGTCGAACTGCTTGAAGGGCAGGTCTATGTCCGCGCGCGGGGCGACACCCGGCAACGCCCCCTGTGCGTGACCAGCGCCGAGGCCAGCCTGTGGACGTTCGACGCGGCATTCGATGTCTGCCAGGCGCGCGGCAACACGCGCCTGGCCATCGACCAGGGCCAGATCGCGATCCAGGTGCCCGGGCGAGCCCAACAACTGGCCAAGGCCGGCGAGCAGTACCGCATCGACCGCCATGGCGCGCAGCCCCTGGCCAATCCCCAGGCCCAGGGCTCGGCCTGGACCCGTGGCCTGCTGATCGCCAACGACATGCCCCTGGCCGAACTGGCCGATACCCTGGCCCGTCAGCGCGAAGGCTGGGTCGGCTGCGATCCGACGGTGGCCGGCCTGCGCGTTTCCGGGGTGTTCCAGCTCGACGACAGCGACAATGCCCTGCGCAGCCTGGCTCACACCTGGCCGGTGCGCCTGCAATGGCGCACCGCGTTGTGGGTGCGCATCCTCCCGGCGTAAAGAAAATCGATTCTCGTTTACGGGTTTTCCCCGCTCCTTCGACAAACAGGAAAAACACCTGCCAATTCCCAGGAGCTTCCGATGGATCTGCTGTCCCGCTACCGCCCCACCTTGCTCGCCCAGGCCCTGTTGCTTGGCGCCGGCATCGGCCTGGCCCATCCCGTGCTGGCCGAACAGCCTCTGCGCCGTTACGACCTCCCCGCCGCGCCACTGGCCGAAGCCCTCAACCGCTTCGCCGAGCAGGCCGGCATCACCCTGCCGTACGACCCGCAGTTGGTGCAGGGCAAGCAGGCCAGGCCGGTGCGCGGCCAGTTGCCCACCGACATGGCGTTGTACCTGATGCTCGAAGGCACCGGGCTCAAGGCCGTGCAGGCCGCCGACGGCAACTGGGCGCTGCAGTTCGCCGCCAGCGCTGGCGACGCCCTGGAACTCGGCAGCACGCAGGTTCAGGGTCAAGGCATGGGCCAGGCCACCGAGGGCACACGCTCCTACACTACCGGGCTGGTGAGCGTCGGTTCGAAGACCCCGACAAGCCTGAAGGACACCCCGCAGTCGGTATCGGTGGTCAGCCGCCAGCTGATCGAAGACCGGCGCATGGTCAGCCTTGACGACGCGATGAAGTTCACCCCCGGCATCACCCTGCGCAACGTCAATTTCAACACCCAGGAATTCATCTCCCGCGGCTTCCCGATCGACAACCTGCAGATCGACGGCACGGCACCGATGGACATCGGCAACGGTCTGGGTACCTTCTACAGCCAACGCAAGTACGACCTGGCCGCCTATGACCATGTCGAAGTGCTGCGCGGCGCCAGCGGCCTGCTCGGCGGTACCGGCAACCCGGGCGGCATCGTCAACCTGGTGCGCAAGCGCCCGCTCGATCACTACCAGCTCAAGCTCGAAGCCTCGGCGGGCTCGTGGGACAACTACCGCAGCGAAGTGGATGTCACAGGTCCCCTGGCCTTCGACGGCAAGCTGCGCGGACGGATGGTGGCCGCCTACCAGGACCGCCAGTACTTCTTCGACAACCGCAGCACCGAACGGCCGTTTTTCTATGGCGTGCTCGAGGCCGACGTCAGCGACGACACCATGCTCACTTTCGGCGGCAGCTACGACAAGGTCCATGAAAACGGCGTGGGCGACGGCCTGCCGCGCTACAGCACCGGCGGCGACCTGAAACTGCCGCGGCACACCTGGTACACCACCAACAGCGCCTGGAACGACAGCTACACCCGCGAGCTATTCGCCAAGCTCGACCATCACTTCTCCGATGACTGGAAGCTCAACACCTCCTACACCTATTCGTACAACGAAGGCTCCACCGAGGGCGTGATCCCCTACGGCTCCGTTGACGAGAACAGCAACACCGGCCCCTACTGGTGGGGCAGCTATGTCTCCAGCTGGAGCAAGCAGTCGGTGTTCGACGTCAACCTCTCCGGCACCTTCGACGCCTTCGGCCGCCAACACGAACTGCTGGTGGGTGGCGACTACCAGGAGGTCACCAGCCGCTGGCGCGCGGCCCAGGGCAAGGTCGGCCTGGGCGGCATGATCGACCTGTGGGACCCACAGTCGACACCGTTGCCGACCGAGGCCACCAACCATGCCTTCTACCGCGACTACTACCCCAACAAACGCAAGCAGTACGGTCTCTACTCCACCCTACGCCTGCAGTTGGCCGACCCGCTCAAACTGGTGATCGGCGCCCGCGCCCAGCGTTATACCTTCGAACAGGCCTACGCCACACGCAATCGCGATGGCTCCGGGGACTGGGTTCGCCAGGACCAGGTCTCGCACAGCGAGCCGACCACCCTGGTGCCATTCGGTGGCCTGATCTACGCGCTCGACGACCAGTGGTCGACCTACGTCAGCTACGCCGAGATCTACAAACCCCAGGCGCAGAAACTCAAGGGCCCGGAAAAGTCCGGCACCTCCCTCGACCCGATGACCGGAAAGACCTACGAGACCGGGATCAAGGGCGAGCTGTTCGATGGAGCGCTGAACCTCAGCGCCGCACTGTTCTACACAAAGCGTGAACATCAGGCGATCAAGGACCCCGCCTACCCTGACACACCGTTCAGCTACAGCGCCTCCTGCTGCTTCATCGGCCAGGGCAAGGTGGTCAGCAAGGGTATCGACCTGGAGGCCACCGGCGAAGTCCTGCCGGGCTGGGATGTGATCGCCGGCTATACCCTCAACCTGATGGATGACCAGAGCGAGGAGACGCTGTACAGCACCGTCACGCCCAAGCACCTGTTCAAGCTCTGGTCGGTCTACAACCCGCCGGGCGATTGGTCGGCGTGGCGCGTCGGCGCCGGGGTAACCGCCCAGAGCGCCAGCTACGTGGAAGGCAAGGCCTACCGCTTCGACGCCAACTGGAACACCGTGGGTGAAACCCCGTTCGATTTCAGCCAGAGCGGCTACGCCGTCTACGACGCCATGGTCGAGTACAAGGTCGACGATCACTGGACCCTGGCCCTGAACGGCAACAACCTGTTCGACCGCAAGTACTACGCCAGCGTCGGCACGTCCGAGTACGGCAACTACTACGGTGAGCCGCGCAACTTCGTGCTGACCTTACGCGGCGTATTCGAATGAGGTCGCAACCTACTTCATGAAACCAGGCAGATCGGCGTGCCAGTGTACGCCGATGTCCGGCACGCTGGGCGTCCACATCTCCGGGCGCCAGGCCGGACAAAATTCGACGCACTCTTCTCGTCCACCTGCACAGGAGCGCCACTAAGCTTTGCCAGGCCGCAGGACGCGGCCATCACCTGCAAACACGGAGTGCCCCATGTCCCTCGCCCTCGTCCACAGCCGCGCCCAGGTGGGGGTGCAGGCACCCGCTGTCAGCGTCGAAACCCATCTGGCCAACGGCCTGCCCACGCTCACCCTGGTTGGTCTGCCGGAGACCACGGTCAAGGAGAGCAAGGACCGGGTCCGCAGCGCCATCGTCAACTCCGGGCTGGACTACCCGGCCCGGCGCATCACCCAGAGCCTCGCCCCGGCCGACCTGCCCAAGGACGGTGGCCGCTACGACCTGGCCATCGCCCTGGGCATCCTGGCCGCCAACGGCCAAGTACCGGTTGCCGCCCTCGACGGTATCGAATGCCTGGGCGAACTGGCGCTGTCGGGGGCGTTGCGCCCAGTGCAGGGCGTACTGCCTGCGGCACTGGCGGCGCGCGATGTGAAGCGGGCGCTGGTGGTGCCCAAGGAAAACGCCGAAGAGGCGAGCCTGGCCAGCGGCCTGGTGGTGTACGCGGTGGGGCACCTGCGGGAACTGGTCGCCCACCTGAATGCGCAACCGGCGCTGTCACCCTACGCCGCGAATGGCCTGCTGCTGGAGCAACGCCCCTACCCGGACCTCAGCGAGGTGCAGGGCCAGATCGCCGCCAAGCGGGCATTGTTGGTCGCTGCCGCCGGCGCGCACAACCTGTTGTTCTCCGGCCCACCGGGCACCGGCAAGACCCTGCTCGCCAGCCGCCTGCCCGGGCTGCTGCCGCCGCTGGACGAGCGCGAGGCACTGGAGGTGGCGGCGATCCGCTCGGTCAGCGGCCATGCCCCGCTCGATTGCTGGCCACAGCGGCCGTTCCGCCATCCTCACCACTCGGCCTCCGGCCCGGCGCTGGTGGGTGGTGGCAGCCGACCGCAACCCGGCGAGATCACCCTGGCGCACCATGGCGTGCTGTTCCTCGATGAGCTGCCCGAATTCGAACGGCGCGTGCTGGAGGTACTGCGCGAGCCGCTGGAGTCGGGCGAGATCGTGGTGGCCCGGGCCAAGGACCGGGTGCGCTTCCCGGCGCGCTTTCAGCTGGTGGCGGCCATGAACCCCTGCCCCTGCGGCTACCTGGGCGACCCGACTGGCCGTTGCCGGTGCAGCAGCGAGCAGATCCAGCGCTACCGCAACAAGTTGTCCGGCCCCCTGCTCGACCGCATCGACCTGCACCTGACGGTGGCCCGGGAAAGCACCGTGCTGACCCACCAGCCCAGCGGCGAGACCAGCGCCAGTGTTGGCCAGCGGGTGGCCGAGGCACGGGAGCTGCAGCAGCGCCGCCAGGGCTGCGCCAATGCCTTCCTCGACCTCAAGGGGCTGCGCCGGCATTGCCCGCTGGAGCCGGTCGACCAGGCCTGGCTGGAGCAGGCCTGCGAACGGCTGACGCTGTCGTTACGGGCAGCACACCGGCTGCTGAAGGTGGCTCGCACCCTGGCGGACCTGGAGGGCACGCAAGCCATCGCCAGGTCGCACCTGGCGGAGGCGCTGCAGTATCGGCCCAGCGCCTGATCTTTTACGGCGGTTTTCCGCGTAATCACCCGCTGCATCAAGGCTGAGCCCCTTCGACAGACCCACTCAATCGGTCTCATAGCGGAAATATATTTTGCGCGCTAAATATTTGCGCGCACTATTCATCTCAAGCAGCAAGCAGTCGCCAACCCCACTCAGCAGAACCCGGAGAACGATCATGACCCTTCGCAAAGCCTTCGCCGTCACCGTCACCGTCACCACCCTGGCCCTCGGCACCAGCGTCAGCAGCTTCGCCAGCGAAGCCACCCCGTACCGCTACGGCATGGACCTGGACATCGCCAAGGTCGTCAGCGTCGATGCCCCCGTCAGCGCCCAAGGCCAGACCAGCACCGCCACCCTGACCTACCGCGACAGCAGCGGCCAGCTGCGCGCCGTGAGCTACGTGCAACCCACCGTCCTCGCCAACCAGAACTGAGCCGCGCCTCACCCCCAAAGGAGCTAGAACATGAAACTGTCCCACACCCTGACCGCCGGCCTGCTGGCCCTCGCCGTGAACAGCGCCTTCGCCGCCGGCAGCCCCGGCGTCGAGCACACCACCCAAGGCTTCCTCGACGCCCTGGCCGCCGGTGGCGGCAAGCCGCTGGAGACCCTCGCACCCAAGGATGCCCGTGCGGTGCTGAGCGGTGCCCAGGCCGGGGTGAAGGTCGATGTGTCGGGAATCCGCGTCGAACGCCGGACCATCCAGGCCGACGGCCAGCCGCTGGAAATCCGCGTAGTGCGGCCTGAGGGCGCCAAGGGCGAGCTGCCAGTGTTCATGTTCTTCCACGGCGGCGGCTGGGTGCTGGGCGACTACCCCACCCACGAACGCCTGATCCGTGACCTGGTGGTGGGCTCCGGTGCTGCGGCGGTCTACGTCGACTACACGCCGTCACCGGAAGCGAAGTTCCCCACCGCGATCAACCAGGCCTACGCCGCCACCCGCTGGGTCGCCGAGCACGGCAAGGAGATCGGGGTTGACGGTAGCCGCCTGGCGGTGGCCGGCAACAGCGTCGGAGGCAACATGGCCGCGGTGGTGGCACTGAAGGCCAAGGAGGCCGGCACGCCGAAGCTGCGCTTCCAGGCCCTGCTGTGGCCGGTGACCGACGCCAACTTCAACAATGCGTCCTACAACCAGTTCGCCGAAGGCCACTTCCTGACCCGCAACATGATGCAGTGGTTCTGGAACAGCTACACCACCGATCCGCACCAGCGCGACGACATCCACGCCTCGCCGCTGCGCGCCAGCCTCGAGCAGTTGCAAGGCCTGCCGCCAGCCCTGGTGCAGACTGCCGAAATGGACGTGTTGCGTGACGAAGGCGAGGCTTATGCGCGCAAGCTGGACGCCGCCGGGGTACCGGTGACCGCCGTGCGCTACAACGGCATGATCCATGACTACGGCCTGCTGAATGTGCTGAGCACCGTGCCCGGTGTACGCAGTGCCATGGATCAGGCGGCACAGGCGCTGAAAGCCCATCTGCAATAAGCAACTGATCGCGGGGCAAGCTCGCTCCCACAAAGGTCTGGTACCTGCGTGGGAGCGAGCTTGCCCCGCGATTGATTCAGCAAAGGTCCTACTTTCAGAACGCTGCTTCCTGTAACCCCAGGATTGTCCTGTTTCGCTTCCCACCCGAAAATGCCCGCCACTTTCATCGATGGCATAAGCTGTTGCATCAAGCGCTGCCGCACGCAGTTCAAGGAGTCCGAGCAATGCCACACGAAGGCAGCCTTTTACAAACCGCCGTCATCTTCCTCCTCGCCGCCGTGGTCGCGGTGCCGCTGGCCAAGCGCCTGCAACTGGGCGCCGTGCTCGGCTACCTGCTGGCCGGCGTGGCCATTGGTCCGCAGGCCCTGGGGCTGATCCGCGACACCGAGAGCGTCGCGCACATCTCCGAGCTCGGCGTGGTGTTGCTGCTGTTCATCATCGGCCTGGAGCTTTCACCACGACGCTTGTGGCTGATGCGCAAATCGGTGTTCGGCGTCGGCACCGCCCAGGTGGTCCTGACCGGCGCGGTACTGGGCGCCATCGCCCTGTTCGGCTTCAGCCAAACGCTGCCCGCAGCCATCGTACTAGGCCTTGGTCTGGCCCTGTCATCCACCGCGCTGGGCCTGCAGAGCCTGGCCGAAAGCAAGCAGCTCAATGCGCCCCACGGTCGGCTGGCCTTCGCCATCCTGCTGTTCCAGGACATCGCTGCCATCCCGTTGATCGCCCTGGTGCCGCTGCTGGCCGCCAGCGGCCCGGACACCAGCCATGGCGACAGCCTCGAACATGGCCTGAAGGTGTTCGCCAGCATCGCCATCGTCATCGTCGGCGGCCGCTACCTGCTGCGCCCGTTGTTCCGTATCGTCGCCCGCACCGGTTTGCCGGAAGTGTCCACTGCCACCGCGCTGCTGGTGGTGATCGGCACCGCCTGGTTGATGGAGGAGGCCGGCGTGTCCATGGCCCTGGGCGCTTTCCTCGCCGGCCTGCTGCTGGCCGACTCCGAATACCGCCATGAGCTGGAATCGCAGATCGAACCGTTCAAGGGCCTGCTGCTGGGCCTGTTCTTCATCAGCGTCGGCATGGGCGCCAACCTGCGCCTGCTGCTGGAAATGCCGCTGGTGCTGCTGGGCCTGACCCTGCTGTTGATCGGCGTGAAGCTTGCGTTGCTGATCGGCGTCGGCCGCCTGGCCGGTGGCCTGAACAGCGCCAGCGCCCTGCGCCTGGGGATGGTGCTGGCTGCCGGTGGCGAGTTCGCCTTCGTGGTGTTCAAGCTGGGCAAGGACCAGGGCCTGTTCGACACCCAGACCTACGACCTGCTGCTGATGACCATCACCCTGTCGATGGCCCTAACGCCGCTGCTGATGCTCGGCTGCGCCCGCGCCCTGAAGCGCCCGCAGCCCGCCCGCGAGGTGCCCGAGCAGTACAAGGCCATCGACGCTGGCACCCCGCGCGTGGTGATCGCCGGCATGGGCCGCATGGGCCAGATCGTCGCGCGCATCCTACGGGCGCAGAAGATCCCGTTCATAGCGCTGGAGACCTCGGTGGACGCCATCGAGATGACCCGCATGTTCGAACAGGTGCCGGTGTTCTATGGCGACCCACTGCGCCCCGAAGTGCTGCACGCGGCCAAGGTCGGCGAGGCCGAGTATTTCATCATCACCATCGACGACCCCGAGGTGGCCATTCACACCGCGGAGCGGGCCAAGCGCCTGTACCCGCACCTGAAGGTGATCGCCCGGGCACGTAACCGCCAGCATGTGCATAAGCTGATGGACGTGGGCGCCGACCCGATCCGCGAGACGTTCTATTCCAGCCTGGAGATGAGCCGCCGCGCGCTGGTCGGGCTGGGGCTCACCGAAGCCCAGGCGACAGACCGCATCGCCCGGTTCACCGAGCATGACGAGCAGGTGCTGGAGGCCCAAGGGCAGGTCCGCGACGACCGGGCCAAGGTGATGCAGACGGCCAAGGAAGCGCGGGTGGAGCTGGAGCGGTTGTTTGCGTCGGATGAGGATTGAGGGCCTCATGTGCATGTCTTGAGGGTTATTTCGCCCATGAGATCGAGCGCCGCCCGCGCGGCGCATCGCCGGCAAGCCGGCTCCCACATCTGTTTCGGGCCAGTCATGCCTGCACCGCCGCGGCTGTACGCCTGGTGGGCACGACGCGGTTTCAGCATGAGCACCACTGGTGCCCCACCTGTCTTAAGGCATGCGAAGGCGGGCAGCGGTACCTTCACAGGACTCACTGGCCCGAAACAGATGTGGGAGCTGGCTTGCCAGCGATGCGCCGCGCGGGCGGCGCTCGATCTGATAGGCGCCATAGACCTACAGGCTTACACCTGGTGGCCATTACTCAAGATCACCGGTGAAAACCGCGCGCACTCAATATCACCAGATAACTCCCACAGCCCCTGAAGAATTTTCTCGCTGGGCAACCTACACCCAAGGAAATACCCTACAAGGTCTGTCGATACCCTTCTGATTGTCCGGGGAAATCATGCCCTCTAGGCTGACCAGGTCGCTGTCGGTTCAGCGATCGGGCGTGGAAACCCGGCTGGTTGGTTATCGGATTATCTGTCGTGACGGCAGCTGTACGCGGGAGGCCGCAAGGCCTGCCGGGGTTCTCCGATGACCTGGTTTTCCACCCCGTGTACAGCCGCCACCCTTCGCGTGGAAACGGACGGTGCCGGTCAATTTCTATCGGAGCTTGACCATGAAAAAAATCGTCCCCGACCCACCCCTTCCCGACACCCGTCACCACGCCTTCGGCAAATGCGACGCCGGCCACCCACCGCTGTTTGCGGTCAACCCCAATATCAACGCCCACGACGCCTTGGTGCATGTCGCCGAGTACCTGCGCAGCGCCTACAACGTTGGCTACAAGGTGTTGGAGCATACGGATGAAACCGGCAGGAACCTGCTGTGGGCCAGCCTGCATGGGATCGAGATGGCCGAGGGCCTGACCGAGGCGATGCTGGAGGGTATTGAGTCTCAGTAAGCGACATGCCATGCAAGGGATTGGGTAAAGGCTACCAGGGGTACGCCGCACGCCTTGCAGCGCTTATGAAATCGAGCGCCGCCCGCGCGGCGCATCGCTGGCAAGCCAGCTCCCACATCTGTTTCGGGCCAGTTATGCCTGCACCGCCGCGGCTGTACGCCTTGTTGGTACAACGCGGTTTCAGCGTGAGCACAACTGGCCTCCCACCTGTCTCAAGACATGCGCCAAGGCGGACAGCGGTACCTTCACAGGACTCACTGGCCCGAAACAGATGTGGGAGCTGGCTTGCCAGCGATGCGCCGCGCGGGCGGCGCTCGATCTGATAGGCGCCATAGACCTACAGGCTTACACCTGGTGGCCATTACTCAAGATCACCGGTGAAAACCGCGCGCACTCAATATCACCAGATAACTCCCACAGCCCCTGAAGAATTTTCTCGCTGGGCAACCTACACCCAAGGAAATACCCTACAAGGTCTGTCGATACCCTTCTGATTGTCCGGGGAAATCATGCCCTCTAGGCTGACCAGGTCGCTGTCGGTTCAGCGATCGGGCGTGGAAACCCGGCTGGTTGGTTATCGGATTATCTGTCGTGACGGCAGCTGTACGCGGGAGGCCGCAAGGCCTGCCGGGGTTCTCCGATGACCTGGTTTTCCACCCCGTGTACAGCCGCCACCCTTCGCGTGGAAACGGACGGTGCCGGTCAATTTCTATCGGAGCTTGACCATGAAAAAAATCGTCCCCGACCCACCCCTTCCCGACACCCGTCACCACGCCTTCGGCAAATGCGACGCCGGCCACCCACCGCTGTTTGCGGTCAACCCCAATATCAACGCCCACGACGCCTTGGTGCATGTCGCCGAGTACCTGCGCAGCGCCTACAACGTTGGCTACAAGGTGTTGGAGCATACGGATGAAACCGGCAGGAACCTGCTGTGGGCCAGCCTGCATGGGATCGAGATGGCCGAGGGCCTGACCGAGGCGATGCTGGAGGGTATTGAGTCTCAGTAAGCGACATGCCATGCAAGGGATTGGGTAAAGGCTACCAGGGGTACGCCGCACGCCTTGCAGCGCTTATGAAATCGAGCGCCGCCCGCGCGGCGCATCGCTGGCAAGCCAGCTCCCACATCTGTTTCGGGCCAGTTATGCCTGCACCGCCGCGGCTGTACGCCTTGTTGGTACAACGCGGTTTCAGCGTGAGCACAACTGGCCTCCCACCTGTCTCAAGACATGCGCCAAGGCGGACAGCGGTACCTTCACAGGACTCACTGGCCCGAAACAGATGTGGGAGCTGGCTTGCCAGCGATGCGCCGCGCGGGCGGCGCTCGATCTCATAGGCGCCACAAAGCTGTCGCCCTGCCCTCCAGCCCCACCACCCGGTAGACTGCGCCCCACTACCCCGGCGCGCTGTGGAGATCGCCCCTTGGAAGACCTCAACTCCCTCTACTACTTCACCCAGGTGGTCGAGCACGGTGGCTTCGCCCCGGCCGGGCGGGCGCTGGACATGCCCAAGTCCAAGCTCAGCCGGCGCATCGCCGACCTCGAGGAGCGCCTCGGCGTGCGCCTGCTGCACCGCACCAGCCGGCATTGCTCGCTGACCGAGATCGGCCAGGCCTACTACAACCGCTGCCTGGCCATGCGCGTCGAGGCCGAGGGCGCCGCCGAGATCATTGAGCGCAACCGCAGCGAGCCGCGTGGGCTGGTGCGCATCAGTTGCCCGACCACCCTGCTCAACTCCTGGGTCGGGCCGATGCTCACCCGCTACATGCTCAAGTACCCGCAGGTGGAGCTGTTCATCGAGAGCACCAACCGGCGCGTCGACCTGCTGCACGAGGGCTTCGACGTGGCGCTGCGGGTGCGCTTCCCGCCGCTGGAGAACACCGACATGGTGATGAAGGTGCTGAGCAACAGCACCCAGTGCCTGGTCGGGCATCCGTCGTTTCTCGAACGGCTGGCCGAAGGTTTCGACCCGCAGCAGCTCAGTGAGCTGCCCAGCGTCCATTGGGGCAGCGCCCAGCGTGAGTACCAGTGGGAGCTGTTCCAAGGCGAGGACATGAGCCGCAGCTTGGTGATCCCGCACACGCCGCGAATGGTCACCGATGATCTGTTTGCCTTGCGACACTTCGTGGTGGCGGGCGTGGGGATCGCGCACCTGCCAAGGGTGGCGGTGCGCGAGGATCTGGCGGCGGGGCGCCTGGTGGAGATTCTGCCGGACTGGCACCCGCGTTGCGGCATCGTGCATGCGATCTTCCCGTCGCGGCGCGGGTTGCTGCCGTCGGTGCGGTCGTTGATCGATCATCTGGCGGAAGAATTCGCCATCAGCGACATGGCTTAGATACTGGGGCTGCGTTGCAGCCCCTGGCCCACTCAGAACGCGAAGCAGGAACAGCCCAGCGCGCCCCAGAAGCCCTGGTAATCGCTCACCGGCACACTGGAGTGCCGCGCCTTCTCATGGCTGTGGGCATGCACCCCGCACGGCCCGACGCACTGGTGCAGCGCCGCCGCCATTGGTGCCCCGGCGCGCCAGTGCCCCGGCACCTTGGCCACCGGCGACCACTCGGGCAGCACCGGCACCTGCGCCGGGCCCAGCTTGTCGAACTCGGCGGCGCCGTACACCACCTTGCCGTCGACAACAGTGAGCACCGACTCGATACCCTTGATCGCCTCTTCATCGACGCTGAAGAAGTCCAGCGACAGCGCCGCCAGGTCCGCCAGCTGGCCGACCTTGATCTGCCCCTTCTTGCCCTGCTCGCTGGAGAACCAGGCGCTGCCGTGGGTGAACAGTTGCAGCGCGGTCTCGCGGCTCAGACCCTCCGGGTACAGCTCCAGGCCACCAACGGTCTTGCCGCTGACCATCCAGTACAGCGACGTCCACGGGTTGTAGCTGGACACCCGGGTCGCGTCGGTCCCGGCACCCACCGGCACGCCCATGTCGAGCATGCGCTTGATCGGCGGGGTGTGCTCGGCGGCCTTGGCGCCGTAACGATCGACGAAGTATTCACCCTGGAAGGCCATGCGGTCCTGGATCGCAATGCCCCCGCCCAGCGCCCGCACCCGCTCGATGTTTTGCGGGGTGATGGTCTCGGCATGGTCGAAGAACCATGGCAGGCCATTGAACGGAATGTCGCGGTTGACCTTCTCGAACACGTCGAGCATGCGCGAGATCGACTCGTCGTAGGTGGCGTGCAGGCGGAACGGCCAGCGCTGCTCGACCAGGTGGCGCACCACAGGCTCCAGCTCCTGCTCCATGGTCTGCGGCAGGTCCGGGCGCGGTTCGAGGAAGTCCTCGAAGTCGGCGGCGGAGAACACCAGCATCTCGCCGGCACCGTTGTGGCGGAAGAAGTCGTTGCCGTCGCCCGGCTTGACCTTCTGCGTCCAGTTCTTGAAGTCGGTGAGCTCTTCCTTGGGCTTCTGGGTGAACAGGTTGTAGGCAATGCGCACGGTCAGCTGGTCGTTGTCGGCGAGTTCCTGGATCACCTGGTAGTCGTCCGGGTAGTTCTGGTAGCCGCCGCCGGCATCGATGGCGCTGGTCAGGCCGAGGCGGTTGAGCTCGCGCATGAACTGGCGGGTGGAGTTGACCTGGTACTCCAGCGGCAGCTTCGGTCCCTTGGCCAGGGTGGCGTAGAGGATCGTGGCATTGGGCCGGGCGATGAGCATGCCGGTGGGGTTGCCGAACTTGTCACGCTGGATCTCGCCACCCGGCGGATTCGGCGTGTCCTTGGTGTAGCCCACGGCCTTGAGCGCGGCGCGGTTGAGCAAGGCGCGATCGTACAGGTGCAGCAGAAATACCGGAGTGTCCGGCGCGGCCTGGTTGATCTCTTGCAAGGTGGGCATGCGCTTTTCGGCGAACTGGAACTCGTTCCAGCCGCCGACCACGCGCACCCACTGCGGGCTCGGCGTGCGCTCGGCCTGCTCCTTGAGCATGCGCAGGGCGTCGGCCAGCGACGGTACGCCTTCCCAGCGCAATTCGAGGTTGTAGTTCAGGCCGCCGCGGATCAGGTGCAGGTGTGAGTCGTTCAGGCCTGGAATGACGGTGCGCTGTTTGAGGTCGATGATCTGCGTGGCGGCGCCCTTGTGGGCCATGGCTTCGGCATCGCTGCCCACGGCGAGGAACTTGCCGTCCTTGATGGCCACGGCGCTGGCAGTAGGTTTCTCGCGGTCAACGGTGTGCAGCTTGCCATTGAACAAGATGAGGTCGGCGGACATGGGATCTCCTGAAAGGGCGGCATGGGCGGAATCGGTGAACGGCAATGCGCTCCACAAGGCGCCGGCGGCACCGAGCACGGTGCTGGTGGCGAGGAACTTGCGGCGGCTCTGGTCGGTAGGGTCCTGGCTCATGGTGCTCTCCGTCCGGGTGGGTGATCGGCAGGCGGTTGAAGGCTAGCAATGGATCACGGCGAGCGCTCAGCGGCGCAGCCAGCCGGCACAGCGGCGGGTCACCCAAGGCATGATGTAGAACACCACGGGCAGGATGACGAACAGGTTGGTGATCAAGTTGCCGGTGATCTGGTCACCCAACAGCGGATAGCGGGCAAACAGCGGCGCCAGTAGTTGCGGAATGACCAGGGTCAGCGGGCAGATCACCAGGTAAGTGAGCACAGCCTGCTTCCAACGCGGTGGCTGCGAAGCGCCTGTGGCGCTTGGGGTGAACCAGAACTCCGGATCATCATGCACCTGGGTCTGGTCGCCCTCCTCCAGCAGCGGCAGCACTTCGGCCACCAGCGCTTGGCGCTCGGTGGAGTCGACCCAGGCCTGCAACTGGCTGGCCTCGGCAAAGCGCACCACGGTGGTGAACTGGCGACCACCGTCGTCAGGGCGAATCACGTTGACGTCCAGATGGCCCGGTTGCCGACGGGCCACACCGACGGTGTGGCGCAGCCAGGTTTCATAGCGTGCCAGGGCTTCGGCGCGGACCTTGTGCTGGATGACCAGCGTGACCACGGTGCTGTCGTTCATCGCGGCGTACCTGAAAGGGGTGGGGCCAGGCACCGGGCCGGTGCCTGGCGGGGCGGCTTACTTGCCGGCGGTCAGGGCGTTGTAGCTGGTGATCAGGTTGCGGTAATCAGGGATGTGGTTGGAGAACAGCGCCGCCAGCCCTTCGACGTCGTTGCGCCAGTCGCGGTGCAGCTCACAGGCCACGCCGAACCAGGTCATCAGCTGGGCACCGGCCTGGCTCATGCGGTCGTGGGCAGCGTCGCGGGTCATTTCGTTGAAGGTGCCGGAGGCGTCGGTGACCACGAACACATCGAACTCTTCTTCAAGGGCCGCCAGGGCCGGGAAGGCCACGCACACTTCGGTCACCACGCCGGCGATGATCAGCTGCTTCTTGCCGGTGGCCTTCACTGCCTTGACGAAGTCTTCGTTGTCCCAGGCGTTGATCTGGCCGGGGCGGGCAATGTACGGGGCATCCGGGAACAGCTCTTTGAGCTCCGGCACCAGCGGGCCGTTGGGGCCTTGCTCGAAGCTGGTGGTGAGGATGGTCGGCAGGTTGAAGTACTTGGCCAGGTCAGCCAGGGCCAGCACGTTGTTCTTGAAGCGGTCCGGCTCGATGTCGCGGACCAGGGACAGCAGGCCGGCCTGATGGTCGACCAGCAGTACGGCGGCGTCGTCTTTGTTCAGGCGGTTGTATTTGAAGTTGTTCATTGCCGGTGCTCCTTGGGTTTCGATCTTCAGTGGGTTGGGTGTTTCGCGTTGATGGGAGAAGATTAAAACCATGACCTTTATGGCGGTAGATAGCGAAATTTGGCTTTAGCGTTCTGTTTTATGAACGATGAAGCGGCATTGGCTGCACCGCCCTCATCGCCGGCAAGTCGCAGCGGCGAACCGCGGCTCCCACAGGGACGGCGTTGCCCCCATTGCCTGGCACCTCAAGCTGCTCTATTACTACGTACAGCCCTCCCCGCACCGAGACCACCATGCTGGCGTTCATCCAGTCGTACCCGCTGTTGCTCGGCACCTTGCTGATCTTCCTCGACTTGTTGCTCTGGCAGTTGATCCCGCTGCAGCACAGGGTCTGGCGCATCGCCACGCGGCTGGTGATCTTCCTGTTGTTCAGCGGGGTGTTGCTGACGGCCGGCATGAGCCCGCTGCAACCGCCACCCTGGGCCGACGACGTGTCACGCAACCTGATGGCCACGGTGCTGGCGATAGGCTGGTGGCTGTTCGGCGCGCGCACGGTGACCGTGGTGTTCGGCCAGTTGCTGGTGGCCCGTGGCAGCCACGGTGGGCGCCTGCTGCAGGATGTGCTGGGGGCGTTGATCTTCCTCGCCGCGGTGGTGGCTGCGGCGGCCTATGTGATGCAACTGCCGGTCAAGGGGCTGCTGGCCACCTCAGGGGTCATGGCCATCGTCATCGGCCTGGCGCTGCAGAGCACCCTGGCCGACGTGTTCTCGGGCATCGTGCTGAACACCACGCGGCCCTACCAGATCGGCGACGCGATCTCGATCGACGGCACCGAGGGCAAGGTGGTCGACATCGACTGGCGGGCCACCCGGCTGATCACTGGCAACAGCAGCCTGGCGGTGATCCCCAACTCGGTGGCGGCCAAGGCCAAGATCCTCAACTTCAGCCGCCCGGCCGAGGTTCACGGGGTGTCGATCAGCGTGGTGGTGCCGGCCAAGGTGCGCCCGCAACGGGTGTTCGACGCGCTGGAGAAAACCCTGCAAGGCACCAGCATCCTGCTGGACAAGCCTGTGCCCAAGGTCACGGTGAAGGCTTCGACACTGGAGTCAGTGGAGTACGAAGCCAGCGGCTTCATCGCCGAGATGTCGCGCAAGACCGAAGTGCGCAACCAGTTGTTCGACCTCGCCCACCGCCACCTGGAAGCCAGCGGCGTGACCTGGAACACCGAGCTGGGCGCCCCGGTGCGCAGCCGCCAGCGTGAGCTGCTGGACGAAGTGCGGGTGTTCCGCTCGCTGAGCAACGAAGAGCGTGACGCTCTGAGCCAGCGCATGACCACGGTGGAATACCTCGCTGACCAGGTGATCCTCGACATCGGCGAGCGCTCGGAGCATGTGCTGCTGATCAGCCGCGGCGTGGTGCTGGCGTCGGTTCGCGATGGCGAACGGCTAATCGAGGGTGGGCGCATGGGGCCCGGCGAGGTGCTCGGGCTCGAGGGCCTGGTGGATGACGAGGCCTCGCCTGTCGAGTTTCGCGCCTTGAGTGGCTGCATGCTGTATCGCATCGACAAGGAGCAGGTGCGCGGTTGCCTGGCCGAAAGCGGCGATGTGAAGTCGGCACTGACCAAACTGCAGCGGTTCCGGCGGCAGAAGCGCGAGTCGCTGTTGTTGCAGAAGCCGGCGGTGGTGAAGAAGGGTGGCTTCCTCAGCTGGTTGCACAAATGACCGAGCTTCGTCGCCCGCACGGGCCCTATCGCCGGCAAGCCGGCTCCCACAGGGTACGTGCAAAAGCCTGCGGGAGCTGCGGTTCGCCGCCGCGACTTGCCAGCGATGAGGCCGGAACAGGAATTACAGCACCACCCGCAGGCACTGCCCCGCGTGATACAGCGAGAACCCCGACTCGTAGAACGCCGTGCGCAACGATGGCGCGCTCACCGGCTTCATCGGCGAGAACGGAATCGGCAGGCTGTCCGGGTCGTCCTTGAGCAGAAACTCCGCAAAGGCCCGGCCGATCACCGTGCCGGTGGTATTGCCCCGCCCGTTGTAGCCGGTGACCGCCACCAGCCCCGGCGCCGGTTCGAACAGGCGCATCAGGTGGTCCGGAGTGAAGTCGATGCAGCCGGTCCAGTGCATCTCCCATTCGACCTTGCCCAACGCCGGGTAGTAGTGGCTCTGGATGCGGTCGGCCCAGCTGCGCACGAACCAGGCGGGCTTGTTGTCGACCCGGCCAAGGCTGCCGAGCAGCAGCCGGCCCTGTTCGTCGCGGCGGATGCTGCTGAGCACGGTGCGGGTGTCCCACGAGCCCTGGCCATGGGGCAGGACCTGGTCGGCGGCGGCGCCGTGCAACGGCTTGGAAGCGACCTGGTAGTAGTAGCCGCGGAAGAAGTGCTTCTGCAGGTTGCTCCAATCGCCTTCGGTGTAGGCACCGGTGGAGATCACCACCTTGTCGGCACGCACCGCGCCGCGCGCCGTTTTCACCCGCCAGGCATCGCCATCGCGCTCCAGGCCTTCGACCGTGGACTGCTGGAACAGCTTGCCGCCCAGCCGAGTCACGGCAGCGGCCAGGCCCTGGGTGTAACCCATGGGGTTGATGGTGCCGGCGCGGCGGTCGAGCAGCGCGGCGGAAATCTTGTCGGTACCGCAGTATTCCTGGCATTGCGCGCCGGTCAGCAGCTCGACGTCGGCGCCGCGCCGGGTCCACTGCTGGTGGCGGGCTTCGAGGTCGGCGATGCCGGTGGCATTGTGTGCCATGTGCAGCGTGCCCTGGTGCCGGGCCTGGCAGTCGATACCCAGGCGCTCGATCATGGCGAACACTTCGCCCGGGGCCTCGCCGAGGACCTTGTTCAGGCGTCCACCCTGCTTGTGCCCGAGGGTGGCCTCGACGTCGTCGGGGCGGATCCAGGTGCCGGCGTTGACCAGGCCGACGTTGCGCCCGGAGCCGCCATGGCCGATTTTCCAGGCCTCCAGCAGGATCACCGTCTTGCCCTGCTCCAGCAGATGGATAGCCGCCGACAGGCCGGTGATGCCGCCGCCGATCACGCAGACATCGGCCTTGTGCTCGCCGGCCAGGGCCTGGGCGGCAACGGTCGGCTGGGTGAGGTGTTCCCACAAGCATTCTTGACGCAGTTCGGACATGACCGGCTCCAGCAGATTTTATTCTTGTTGCGGCCCATCGTCGCGGTTCGTCGCCACGACAAGCCGGCTCCCACAAAGATCGACGCGGTCGCTGTGGGAGCCGGCTTGCCGGCGAAACGGGGGCAAAGCCCCCGCGACGATCATCAGTCGAACACGATCCCTTGCGCCAGTGGCAATTCGCGAGAGTAGTTCACGGTGTTGGTCTGACGGCGCATGTAACCTTTCCAGGCATCGGAACCGGATTCACGGCCACCGCCGGTTTCCTTCTCGCCACCGAACGCCCCGCCGATCTCCGCGCCGCTGGTGCCGATGTTGACGTTGGCGATGCCACAGTCGCTGCCCGAGGCGCTCTGGAAACGTTCGGCTTCGCGCAGGTCGGTGGTGAAGATGCACGACGACAGGCCTTGCGGCACTTCGTTGTTCAGGCGCAGGGCCTCTTCGAAGTCGTCGTAGGCCAGCACGTAGAGGATCGGCGCGAAGGTCTCGTGGCGCACCACCTCGCTCTGGGCCGGCATCTCGGCAATGGCCGGCGACACGTAGTAGGCGTTCGGGTACTGCTCGGCGAGCTGGCGCTCGCCACCGAAGACCTGCCCGCCTTCGTCGCGGGCCTTGGCCAGCGCGCCCTGCATGGCATCGAACGACTGCTTGTCGATCAGTGGGCCGACCAGGTTGTCCTTGCGAGGGTCACCGATGCGCACCTTGCCGTAGGCGGCTTTGACACGGGCGACCACGTCGTCCTTGATCGAACGATGCACGATCAGCCGGCGCAGGGTGGTGCAGCGTTGGCCGGCGGTGCCCACGGCAGAGAACAGGATGCCGCGCACGGCCAGGTCGAGGTCGGCGCTCGGGGCCAGGATCATGGCGTTGTTGCCACCCAGTTCGAGGATGCTGCGGCCGAAACGCGCCGCCACCCGCGGCCCCACTTCGCGGCCCATGCGGGTACTACCGGTGGCACTGACCAACGCCACGCGTGAATCGTCGACCAGTGCTTCGCCGGCATCGCGGCCACCGATCACCAGTTGCGCCACACCCGCAGGGGCGTCGCCGAAGGCTTTCAGGGCTTTGTCGAACAATGCCTGGCACGCCAGCGCGGTGAGCGGGGTCTTCTCGGAGGGCTTCCACACCACGGCGTTCCCCGCCACCAGCGCCAGCGCGGTGTTCCACGCCCACACCGCCACCGGGAAGTTGAAGGCGCTGATCACCCCGACCACGCCCAGCGGGTGCCAGGTTTCACGCATATGGTGGCCCGGACGCTCGGAGGCGATGGTCAGGCCGTACAGCTGGCGCGACAGGCCGACGGCGAAGTCGCAGATATCGATCATTTCCTGCACTTCGCCCAGGCCTTCCTGGGTGATCTTGCCTGCTTCGATGGACACCAGCTCGCCGAGGTCGGCCTTGTGCTCGCGCAGCACTTCGCCGAACAGGCGCACCAACTCGCCACGACGAGGGGCCGGCACGCTGCGCCAGGCTTCGAAGGCCTGTTGCGCCTGGTCGATGCGGGCAACCGTGTCGGCCTTGCCGAGCAACTTCACCGAGGCGATCTGGCTGCCGTCGATGGGGGTATGGACAGGGTAATCGCCCTGGGTGTGAGCCGCGGCGGCAACGCCAAGGCGCTCGAGCAATCCAGCAACCATCGTGCTTCTCCTTACATCGGGTGAAGGGCTTGAAAATGTCGTGGGTCAGTATTAATCCGATTACTCGGGTGCAACAAACGACCTTTATTCCGCATATCATTCCGCCAGGTAATGATTTCAGCCGCCGAGACCGCTTATGTCCAAACGCCTGGTACCGTCCATGACCGCCCTGCAGTGCTTCGAGGCCGCAGCCCGTCACCTGAGCTTCACCCGCGCCGCCGAGGAACTGCACCTGACGCAGAGCGCGGTGAGCAAGCAAGTGGCGCAACTCGAGGAGATGCTGCGCCATCACCTGTTCCTGCGCATTCGCCGCCGCCTGCAACTGACGCCGGCCGGCAGCCTGTACCTGGCCGAGGTGAACAAGATCCTTACCCAGGTGGACATGTCCAGCCGCTATGTCCTGAGCTACGGCTCGCAGACCGAAGTATTGAAGGTAGCCACTCAACCGAGTTTCGGCGTGCGCTGGCTGATCCCGCACCTCAAGGGCTTCGGCAAGCGCCACCCGAACCTGCACTTGGACATCCGCAACGAAATGGAGCCTTTCGCCCTGCTGCAGGGCTCGGCCGACGTGGTGTTCTTCTATGGCCAGGGCACCTGGCCCGGGGCGACCTGCATCGAGCTGTTCGGCGAAGAAGTGCTGCCGGTGTGCGCGCCGGAGCTGTTGCAAGGGCGCACCCTGCCTGACGCCGGCGCGGTGGCGGAGCTGGTGCTGCTACAGAGCACCTCGCGACCACAGGCATGGCACGAATGGTTCCTGGAGCAAGGGCTGCATACCGACAACAGCTACCATGGGCCGCGCTTCGATACCTTCTACATGGCCTTGAGCGCGGCGCAAGCCGGATGCGGGGTGGCGTTGGTGCCAAGTTACTTGGTGGCCAAAGAGCTGGCTGAGGGCAGCCTGGTGCTGGCCTGGGACCATGCGATGAAGAGCAATGGCGCGCATTACTTGGCGTATGCCGAGCATTCGGCGGAGGTGCCGAAGGTGCGGGCGTTGGTGGAGTGGGTTGCCGAGCAGATCCAGCGGCGCGACCACTGACTCAGTCGTGAGAGCGGGCTTTCCCCGCGATAGGGTCGTCAAGGTCGATCAAAAATGGAATGAACCCCGCACTTTTTTTCGCTTGTACGGCATCTCCATTCCCAGCTTTCATGTAAGTGTCCTCCACTCATCCAGGAAGCTTGCGATGCCCGCCCACGATTTCGTCAGCCCCGACAGCATCCGTGCGCAGTTCTCTGCCGCCATGTCGCTCATGTACAAGCAGGAAGTCCCTCTGTACGGCACGCTGCTTGATCTGGTGAGCGAAACCAACCGGCAGGTGATGGCCGCGCAGCCCAAGGTGGCCGAGGCCCTGAGCTGGACCGGCGAGATCGAACGCCTCGACCAGGAGCGCCATGGCGCCATCCGCGTGGGCACCGCCGAGGAGCTCGCCACCATCGCCCGCCTGTTCGCGGTCATGGGCATGGCACCCGTCGGCTACTACGACCTGAGCTCCGCCGGCGTACCGGTGCATTCCACCGCGTTCCGCGCCGTGCATGAGCAGTCGCTGCATGTCAGCCCGTTCCGCGTGTTCACTTCGCTGCTGCGCCTGGAACTTATCCACAACCCGCAACTGCGCACACTGGCCCAGGGCATCCTCGACAAGCGGCAGATCTTCACCGCCCGTGTGCTGGAGTTGATCGCTCAATGCGAACGCGATGGTGGCCTGAACGCGAGCGATGCCGACACGTTCGTCGACGAAGCACTGCACACCTTCCGTTGGCACCAGGACGCCACCGTCACTGCCGAGCAGTACCAGCAATTGCACGACCAGCACCGCCTGATCGCTGACGTGGTGGCGTTCAAAGGCCCCCACATCAACCACTTGACCCCACGCACCCTGGACATCGACGCCATCCAGCTCGGCATGCCGGCCAAGGGCATTCCACCCAAGGCCGTGGTCGAGGGGCCGCCCACCCGCCGCCACCCGATACTGCTACGCCAGACCAGCTTCAAGGCCCTGCAGGAAAGGGTCGCTTTCAGCGATGCCCAGGGCAGCCACACGGCGCGCTTCGGCGAGATCGAACAACGCGGCGCGGCGCTGACACCCAAGGGGCGCCAGCTGTACGACCGCCTGCTGGACGCGACCCGCGCGGCCCTGGGCGGCGTGCCGGCCGAGGCCAATGCCGAACGCTACATGACTCTGCTCGCCGAGCATTTCGCCGAATTTCCGGACGACTTGGGGCAGATGCGCGAACAAGGGCTGGCCTACTTCCGCTACTTCGCCACCGACAAGGGGCTGGCGGCACGCGGGCAACCTGGCCGTCCCACCACGCTGCAGGGGCTGATCGACGCCGGGCATGTGCATTACGAAGCGCTGGTGTATGAGGACTTCCTGCCGGTGAGTGCGGCGGGGATCTTCCAGTCCAACCTGGGGGACGATGGCCAGGCCGACTATGGCAGCAATGCCAACCGCGAGGCCTTCGAGCAGGCGCTGGGGCTGAAGGTGCAGGATGAGCTGGCGCTGTATGCGCAGAGCGAGCGTAGGTCGTTGCAGGCGTGTGCGCAGGCGTTGGGTCTGGGCACGATGTAGGACTTCGCAAAGCCGGGGCCGCTCTGCGGCCCTTTCGCCGGCAAGCCGGCTCCCACAGGATAACGCGTACCCTTGTGGGAGCCGGCTTGTCGTGGCGACGAACCGCGGCGAAAGGGCTGCAAGGCAGCCCCAGTGCACTATCGGTGGGTGCGGAACCGATCCACTTCCTGGCGCAACTGCCCCGCCAGTCCTTCCAGTTCGCGGGCCGTCGTGGCCAGCTCATTGGCCACATCTCGCTGCTCGCTGTTGGCCTGGGCGATGCTCTGCAGGTTGCGGCTGAGCACCGTCGCGGTGCTGCTCTGCTCCTGGGTCGCGGTGCTGATCACGGCAAACTGCTCGCCCGCCACCCGGCTCTGCTCATCGATGCGCGCCAGGGCTTCGGCCACCTTGTCGTTGCGCGCCAGGCCCTCCTGCATCAGCTGGTTGCCCTGCTCCAGCGTGCTGATGGCATGGCCGGTCTGCTGCTGGATGCTGGCGATCATGCCCGAGATCTCGTCGGTGGCCTGGCGGGTGCGCGCGGCCAGGCCGCGCACCTCGTCGGCGACCACGGCGAAACCACGGCCCTGCTCGCCAGCCCGGGCCGCTTCGATGGCGGCATTGAGCGCCAGCAGGTTGGTCTGCTCGGCAATCGAGGTGATCACGCCGACAATGCCGCCAATCTCCTGCGAGCGAGCGCCCAAGGTGTCCATCACACTGGCGGTTCCGCCCAGTGCCTCGGCGATCTGTCGCAGGGAGACCGAGGCTTCGTCCATGGCGCTGCGACCGATGCGGGTCTGCTGCGCGTTATCGCGAGCCATGCGCTCGGTCCCGGCCATGTTGTCGGCAATGTTCATCGAGGTGGCACTGAATTCTTCCACCGCGCCGGCCATGCTGGTGATCTCGCCGGACTGCTGGTCCATGCCCTCGCAGGCGCCGGACGACAGGCCCGCCAGCGAGCGGGCGCGGCCACTGACCTGGTCGGAGGCGGTGCGGATATGCTCGACCATGATCGCCAGGGCATCGCCCATCTGGTTGAAGCTGCGGGCGAGCTGGCCGATCTCGTCATGGCTGGTGACGCTCAGGCGGGCGTTGAGGTCGCCGGCACCCAGGGCCTCGGCCTGGCGCACCAGGTCGCCGAGCGGGCGCAGCTTGCGGCGCAGCAGCCAGAGGGTCGCGGCCACGGCCAGCAGCATCGCCAACAGGCTGCCAATGGCCAGGCGCAGGCCGACACTCCAGGTCACTTCGCGGATTTCGCCTTCGGGCATGCTTGCCACCACGGTCCACGGACCTTCGGCGAACGGCTCGGTGACGCTGAACAACTGCTCGCCGGCACTGACCCAGAACTGCCCTACCCCAGGCTTGAGCGCCTTGATCGCCTGGGCCGCCGCCTCGCCGTCACGCACCTGCGCCGGCGGTACCAGCCACTTGCCCTGCTCGTCCAGCAACGCCAGCGAACCGGTCTGGCCGATGCGGAAACGCTTGAGGTTGGCGAACTGGGCATTTTGCGCCTCGGTGTAGTCGAAGCCGACGAACAGCACCGCGATCACCCGGCCACTGTCATCACGCACCGGCACATAGCGGGTCATGTAGTTGCGGTCGAACAACACGGCGCGGCCGACGTAGGTCTGCCCGGCCATCAGTTTCGGATAGGCCGGATGCTGGCGGTCGAGCTGGGTGCCGATGGCGCGGCTGCCGTCCTGCTTGGTCAGGCTGGTGCTGATGCGCACGAAGTCGTCGCCGCTGCGCACGAACAGGGTCGCAACCCCGGCGGTCATCTGCTGGAACTCGTCGACCTGGTGGAAATCGTTGTTCAGCAGGTGATCACCCAGGTACAACGCGGGCGTCGCGGCGCCTGCGACGTTGACCGTTTCCCCCGCGTGCAGCACCAGGCCGGTGGCGAACCGGCGCTCGAACAGGCCGCTCAGGCGCTGGGTGTTGTCCTTGAGCGAACCGTGGAAGGTATCGAGCTGGTCGGCCAGCAGCCGCGCCTCGCTGGCCAGGTGCGCCTGGCGGGTGGTGAGGTTGGCGTCGTCCAGCGAACGCAGGGCGAACAGGGTGCTACCGGTGATCACCAGCGCCAGCACGATGGCGAGGGCGATCCCGAGTTGCGAGGCGATTCGGGCACGCGGTTGAGACATGGCAAGGCTCCTGGCAAGAGGCCGGGATCGTCCTGATCACGCTGACCGCCCGCTTCCTATCAACGGGGAATCGCGTCCTCTTCCGGGACGCTGGTGCAAATTGATCGGCGTCTGTAGGAAATACTTGAGTGCGGGGCCGGGATATTCGCAAACGTTTTCTTTGCGTGGCCTTTCGAACGTTGCTAGCCCTGCGCCGAAAGGATCTGCACAGCCGGCAAATCCATCGCCTCCGCCTCTTCCTGCAGAAACACGCTGAGCCTGCGCAAGCGCTCCCCACCTGGCCGGGTCCGTGGCCACACCAGGTAGTAGTCCATGCCGCTGGCCACCGCGGTCGGCCAGGGCAGGCTCAACCGCCGCTGCGCCACATCCTCGGCCACCATCAGCAGGTCGCCCATGGAGATCCCGTAGCCCCGCGCGGCGGCGATCATGCCCAGCTCCAAGGTGTCGAACACCTGCCCGCCCTTGAGCGAGACCTTGTCGGTCAGGCCCATGCGCGCCAGCCAGGCCCGCCAGTCGCGCTTGTCCGGCGTGGGGTGCAACAACTCGATACCGGCCAGGCGCCGCTCGTCCCAGGGCGCGTCATCGAGCAGGTCCGGCGCACCCACCGGAATCAGCAACTCGGAGAACAGCCGGCGCACTTCCCAGTCCGCCGGGAAGCTGCCGTCGCTGAGCAGCACCGCACAGTCGAACGGTTCCTGGTTGAAGTCGACATGGTCGACATCCATCCAGGCGCTGGTCAGTTGCACCTCGTTGCCCGGCTGCAGATGGCGGAAGCGACTCAGGCGTGCCAGCAGCCAGCGCATGGTCAGGGTCGAGGGGGCTTTCATGCGCAGGATGTCATCTTCACCGCGCAAGGTTTCGCAGGCCCGCTCCAGCGAGGCGAAACCATCACGCACACCGGGCAGCAACATGCGCGCGGCTTCGGTCAGCTGCAGGCTGCGGCCATTGCGCACGAACAGGCGGCAGGCGAAATGCTCCTCCAGGGTGCGGATATGCCGGCTCACCGCGCTCTGGGTAATCGCCAGCTCTTCACCGGCACGGGTGAACGAGCTCAGCCGAGCGGCGGCTTCGAATGCGCGCAGCGCATAGAGCGGAGGCAGTTGGCGGATCATGGCGCACCTGTCATACGGGAGCTGGGTCGGTGCGGAGGATCATACAGGCATGAGTCATACTCATGACACTGATCGCATTTATCCTTTTGTGCAAAGCTGACCGAAGCCTCAGAATCGACGGCTCGCTTCCAGAATCATCAACAAGGACCGCCCCCATGCACGTCGCGCCCACCACCGAACTCAAGGCTTTGCTGCGCCTGGCCGGGCCGCTGATCGCCTCGCAGTTGGCGCACATGCTGATGGTGCTCACCGACACCCTGATGATGGCTCGCATCAGCCCGCAGGCCCTGGCCGGTGGTGGCCTGGGTGCGGCAAGCTATTCGTTCGTATCGATCTTCTGCCTGGGCGTGATCGCCGCGGTCGGCACGCTGGTGGCCATCCGCAAGGGCGCCAACGACATCGAGGGCGTCACCCGCCTGGCGCAGAGCGGCCTGTGGCTGGCCTGGGGCCTGGCGCTGGTCTCGGCGCTGGTGATGTGGAACCTCAAGCCGGTGCTGTTGCTGTTCGGCCAGAAGCCGGAGAACGTCGACTCGGCGATGCAGTTGCTGACCCTGCTGCCGCTCGCCCTCCCCGGCTACATGACGTTCATGGCCCTGCGCGGTTTTACCAGCGCCTTGGGCCACTCCACGCCGGTGATGGTCATCAGCCTGGTGGGCACGGTGTTCAACTACCTGTTCAACCACGCCCTGATCGAGGGCATGTTCGGCCTGCCCAAGCTGGGCCTGATGGGGATCGGCCTGGTCACGGCGGTGGTGACCCTCGGCATGGCCATCGCGCTCGCACTGTATATCCGCTGGCACAAGGCCTATGCCGCCTACCCGCTGCGCAAGGGCCTGCTGCGCCCTTCCCTGCCGGCACTGCGCGAGCTGTGGCGGCTGGGCCTGCCGATCGGCGGCACCTATATGGTCGAAGTGGGCTTGTTCGCCTTTGCCGCCCTGTGCATGGGCGTGCTCGGCAGCACGGAGCTGGCGGCGCACCAGATCGCCCTGCAGATCGTCTCCACCGCGTTCATGGTGCCGACGGGCCTTTCGTATGCGGTGACCATGCGCGTCGGCCTTTATTACGGCGCCGGCAACTTGCTGGCGGCCCGTAGCGCCGGGCGCGTGGGTATTGGCTTTGGCGCATCGCTGATGTTCGCCTTCGCGGCACTGTTCTGGTTGCTGCCGGACGCCCTGGTCGGACTGTTCATCGATCGCAACGACCCGGCCTTCGCCGCGATCTTCATGCTGGCGGTGCAATTGGTGATGGTGGCGGCGTGGTTCGAACTGTTCGATGGCGTGCAGACCATCGCCATGGGCTCGATCCGCGGCCTGAAGGACGCCAAGACCACCTTCCTGATCGGCCTGGTGTGCTACTGGCTGGTGGGTGCGCCAAGCGCCTGGCTGTTCGCCTTCACCTTCGGTGGCGGCGCACAGGGTATCTGGTGGGGGCTGGCGCTGGGGCTGGCCTGCGCGGCGGTGGCGCTGACGTTCGGCTTCGAATGGCGGATGAAGCGACTGCTGGGCAAGGCTGAGCGTGCGCGGCGGGCTGCAGTATCTGCTTGAGGCGCCACGACAAGCCCACTCCCACAGAAATCGCGTCGCACTAACAAGGCGTACAGCCGCGGCGGCACAGGCATGATTGGCCCGAAACAGATGTGGGAGCCGGCTTGCCGGCGATGCGCCGCGCGGGCGGCGCTCGATTTCACAAGCGCCGCAACTGTATCGCTGAACACTTTGAAGCCAGCATCCATATAAAACTGTACTACTGTACTGCTATATACCTCACTTCCTGCCGACCATTTCCCTGCCAACACCACAAAATCGCACCAAAAAAGTGCGCACCAGTACAGTTCCCTCAATAACCGGTGCAACAGTCGCTTTCAACAGTTAACTGGCCCATCACAATACACATGAACTGTACCTACTGTTCTGGACGAGAGAGGAGGAAGATGGGCACCAGTTAAATCACTCCCTAATGCCGCCACAAGCGGAAGGATGACACATCATGGAACGTACCCTCAGTTCCGACCTGGTTTTCGAAAACGCCCAAGCTTCCAACGCCGCCCTGCCGCTGCGCGTCCTGTCCACCCTGGTACTGTGGCAGCGCCGCATGGCCAGCCGCCGCCAACTGGCGCGCCTGGACTCCCGCCTGCTGGCGGACGCCGGTATCAGCGAGTCGCAGCGCTACGAAGAGCTGAGCAAGCCTTTCTGGCGCTAAGCGCCGGCCGCCGGCCCAGGCCGGCACCGTGAATTCTCAAGAACCCGCCGCAGGCAACTGCGGCGGGTTTTTTGTTTTAAGCCGCGCAGTAGAGCACTTGCGTACGCAAACATAACAGTTTTATAGAATTGAAAATCTATAGATACAGTTACGATTTGATCCGTTTTTCGCGCCCAGGCGTCAGAACCGCCGCGTGATACGCTTGTCTTACGCGCCTGGCACTTAAAGTACCGTGACGAGCCAAGCGAGCGTCCGATAACCAGAACCACCCTTGACCCTGTGCAGGAGTCCACCAACATGTCCCGTTATCAACTGATTGGCGCCGCCTTGCTGCTGTCCCTCGCCGGTGCCGCCAACGCCACCAGCTTCGTCGTCACCACCGACGCCGTCGTCGGCGCCGTAGCCGCCTCGACCGACGCCACGTCCGATATCTCCTCCTCGTTCCGCGACGACAAGATCGTCAAGGCCGCCCGTGACGATGCCGCCAGCTTCGTCGGCAGCGATGGCGCCATCCGCGGTGCCAAGCTGGAAAGCGCATTCGTGCATATCCGCCAGCAGTTGCCGGCCCTGCAAGCCAGCGATGCGCAGCTGGCGCGCGCCATCCTCGCTATCTGACCCTGCCCTTGCCCCGGATTCACTGGCCCCGAGCCGTGCATCCGGGGTAGCCTTCGCAGCCCGAGACAATCGCCACTTCCAGAGCCCATGCGTTACCTATTGCTTTCCTTTGCCGCCCTGGCCTGCATAAACAGCGCCCAGGCGATGGATGCCACTACCCAGAGCCTGGTCATCACGGGCTACGTCACCAGCCAGGTCACGGCCGCCCCCTTCGACCGCAAACGGATCGTCGCGGCCCGTGACGATGCCGCCGTGTTCGTCGCCAGCGACGGGCTGATCCGTGGCGCCCGCCTGGAGGCGGCGTTCGACGCCCTGCGCCAAGGCTGCGCCCGGCACTCTGTCGGCGACCGTGAACTGGCCGAGGCGATTCTCGTCCAATAACTACACCCGCTCCCTTGCATTTCCGGAGATGCTCCATGCGTAAACCGCTGATCGCCGCCACCCTCGGCATGCTGCTGCTCGCCGACCTGGCCCAGGCACACACCCTGGTGGCCACCAGCAACATCATCGTCCGCGCCTTTGGCCGTTCGATCGACTTCACCTCTGACACCACCACCTCGATCCGCGACTCGAAAGTGGTGCGTGAAGCCCACGACGACGCCGCCAGCTTCGTCGCCAGCAATGGCGACATCCGCGGTGCGCAGCTCGAAGCCGCCTTCGACACCTTGCGCGCTCGCGTGCCCGAAGCCCGCGACGCCAGCGACCAGGTGCTGGCCGAAGCCATCCTCGCCCTGTGAAGCGCATGCGTGCCTGGCTGCTGGGCTGCGCCCTGACGCTGCTTGGCACGCCCGCCCTGGCCGATCTGCAGCTGGTGCTGCAGACCGACGGCCTCGACCCTTCGCAACAGCAGGCCAGCCAGGTGCTGCTCGACGAAGCCATGGCCAAGCTGCCACCGCGCTTCAAGCAGCAGCTCGACCGGCAGATCCTGGTCAGCTGGACCTCGCGCATGCCCGAGGATGCCTATGGCCAGGCTTCGCCGGTCGCCAGCCTGGATCTCAACCGGCGCCTGCTGCCGGGCCTCGTAGACGGCAGCGCCGTCCGCGAGAAGACCAACCGCCCCCATGGCACGGTCCGTGAAGAACTGCTCGCCACCGTGCTCCACGAGCTGACCCATATCTATGACCGCGCCCGCCTGTGGCCGCAGGCCGAGCGCCAGCTGATCAGCCGCTGCAAGCGCCAGCAGGGCGCACTTGGCAAGGTCGGCCTGCCGCAGGACTGTCGCGGCCAGGCCGAACGCCGCTTCACCTTGAGCGACGACCCGCGCCTGCTGGACCTGGCCGGCTGGCCGCAGTACGTCGGCCGGCGCGGCGAGCGAGAGCAGCACAACGGCCAGCTGGTGCGCAGCCCGGATCCCTACGAGCTGAGCAGCCCGAAGGAGTTCGTCGCGGTCAACATGGAGTACTTCCTCCTCGACCCGAGCTACGCCTGTCGCCGCCCGGCGCTGAACCAGTACCTGCGCGACCACTTCGACTGGGCGCCGCGCCAGGACGCCTGCGCCAAGGGCCTACCGTTCCTCAACGCCGGCAACGACTTCGCCCGCCAACCCTTGGGCGAGATCGACCCGGAGCGGGTCTACGAGGTCGACTACCTGCTGGCCGAGGCCAACCAGAACTGGGTCAGCCGCTGGGGCCACAGCATGCTGCGCCTGGTGATCTGCGCCCCGGGCCGCCCACGTGGGCCGGCCTGTCGCCTGGACCTCGACCAGAGCCTGGTGCTGTCATACCGCGCCTTCGTCAACGACGTGCAGCTGTCCAGCTGGGACGGCCTGGTCGGCGCCTACCCCTCGCGGCTGTTCGTGCTGCCGCTGGGGCAGGTGATCGACGAGTACACCAAGACCGAGCTGCGCAGCCTGGCCTCGGTGCCGCTTAAGCTCAGCCGCGCCGAGATCGAAAACCTGGTGCGCCAGGCCGCCGAGATGCATTGGAGCTACGACGGCAACTACTACTTCCTGTCCAACAACTGCGCGGTGGAGTCGCTCAAGCTGCTACGCAGCGGCACCGGTAATCCACGCCTGAACGACCTGGACAGCATCATGCCCAACGGCCTGCTCGAGGTCATGAAGGGCAGGGGACTGGCCGATACCAGCGTGCTCGACGATCCACGCGAAGCGCTGCGCCTGGGCTATCGCTTCGACTCTTACCGCGACCGCTACCAGGCCATGTTCGAGGTGTTGCGCAAGCAGCTGCCGATCAAACAGACGACGGTGGAAGACTGGTTGGCCCTGGAAGCCGAGCAGCGCCGCCAGTGGTTCGACCGCGCCGACCTGCGCACCAGCGCGGCCTTGCTGCTGCTCGAACAGGCCGGGCTGCGGCGCCAGCTGCTGCTGGCCCAGGATGAGGTCAAGCAACGCTACCTGAACGGACGGGCGCTCAAGGACGGCAGTTTCGACAAGGCCAACGAAACCTTGCAGGCGATGCTGGCCAACAGCGGCTTCCTCAGCCGCCCGGCGGAATTGCTCGGGGCAGGGGGCTACGGCCTGCCGCAGCCGGGCGAGCGCAAGCAACTGGAACAGGTGAGCAGCGAGCGCCAGGCGCAGCTGCTGCGCCTGAGCACCGATCTCGACCAGCAGGTGAGGGCGCTGCTGGGGCCCGAGCGGGGCCGGGAGATCAAGGCAGTAGAGGCCAATATCAAGCAGGTGGGCGAGCACCTGAGGGCGTTGCACAAGGCGGCCGGGGGGTTGCAGCTGCCCTAGTACATGGCAGGTCAGCCTCTATCGCCGGCAAGCCGGCTCCCACAAGGATCGCATAACCCTGTGGGAGCCGGCTTGCCGGCGATAGGGCCAGAAGAGGCAGCACAATACCCTACAGGTTTTCCTCGTCTTCCTCCGGCAACCCTTGATCCACCTGCAACCACGGCAACCGGCTCCCCACCCAGATATGCCGATTGGCCGGCACCCGCTCCGGGTGATCCAGCGTCGCCACGGTTACATCGATCGAATCCGGGCTATGGGTCGTCACCAGCGCCACGTGCGCCCCGCAACTGCCACAGAAATAGCGGCTACAGGTTTCCGGCGCCATGTAGCGCTGCGGTGAGCCCGCCAGCCACTGGAAAGCCTCGAAGGGCAGGGTGACCCAGGTCACCAGAGTGCCCCCGCTGACCCGCCGGCAGATCGAGCAATGGCAATGGGCGACATCGTCCAAGGCGCCCGACAAGCGATAACGCAGGGCACCGCAATGGCACCCGCCTTCCACGACATCCGACATCGAAACGACCTCCCGTCGCCTGGCACCAGCCGAAAGCTGGCTGAAAGCTTGCCCACATAGGATAGCGCCACCACCGGCAGCAGACCGGTCAGCCAGGGCACCCGGAAATTTCCGCGCCCGGCCCAATCAACAACAACAATGGTGATTCTGATGTTTTCCTGTGCCCGCCTTTTCGCAGTCCCCCTCCGCCTGCTCCTCGCGCAGCGCCTGACGCGCTGATCCGCCCGAATCGTCCTTCCTTTCGCCGCGCCACGCCTGGAGTACCGCCATGCTGACCTTCCTCGGCTTCGCCATGGTCATCACCTTCATGTACCTGATCATGACCAAGCGCCTGTCGGCCTTGATCGCGCTGATCCTGGTACCGATCCTGTTCGCCCTGTTCGGCGGCTTCTACAGCGACATCGGCCCGATGATGCTGCAGGGCATCAGCAAGCTCGCGCCCACCGGCGTGATGCTGATGTTCGCCATTCTCTACTTCGCCCTGATGATCGACTCCGGCCTGTTCGACCCGGCCGTGCGCAAGATCCTCAAGCTGGTCAAGGGCGACCCGCTGAAAGTCTCGGTCGGCACCGCGGTGCTGGCCCTGGTGGTGTCCCTGGACGGTGACGGCGCCACCACCTACATGATCTGCTGCGCCGCGATGCTGCCGATGTACAGCCGCCTGGGCATGAGCCCGCGGATCATGGCCGGCCTGATCATCCTCGCCGGCGGGGTAATGAACATGACCCCGTGGGGCGGCCCTACCGCGCGCGCCGCCAGCGCCCTGCACGTGGACCCTTCGGACATCTTCGTGCCGATGATCCCGGCCATGGCCTTCGGTGTGCTGGCGATCCTCGCCATCGCCTACTGGTACGGCCTGCGCGAACGTGCCCGCCTCGGTGAACTGCACCTGCCGACCGACGACATCGACCACAGCGAAATCAGCGTATCGCAGTTCCCGGAAGCCCGCCGGCCCAAGCTGCTGTGGTTCAACGGCGCCCTGACCGCCGCGCTGATGGTCGCGCTGATCGCCGGCGTGCTGCCGCTGCCGGTGCTGTTCATGATCGCCTTCAGCATCGCCATGATCGTCAACTACCCGTGCCTGCAGCAGCAGAAGGACCGCATCGCCGCCCACGCCTCCAGCGTGCTGGCCGTGAGCGGGTTGATCTTCGCCGCCGGCATCTTCACCGGCATCCTGTCGGGTACCGGCATGGTCGATGCCATGTCCAAGAGCCTGCTGGCGGTGATCCCGGAAGCGTTCGGCCCCTACATGGCGGTGATCACCGCACTGGTCAGCATGCCGTTCACCTTCTTCATGTCCAACGACGCCTTCTACTACGGCGTGCTGCCGGTGCTGTCGGAGTTCGCCAGCCACTACGGCGTCACCCCGGTGGAAATGGCCCGCGCGTCGATCGTCGGGCAGCCGGTACACCTGCTCAGCCCGCTGGTACCCTCCACCTACCTGCTGGTGGCCCTGGCCGGCATCGAGTTCGGCGATCACCAGCGCTTCACCCTCAAGTGGGCAGTGCTGGTGTGCCTGTGCATAATGTTCGGCGCACTGGCACTGGGGACTTTCCCGCTGTTCAGCAGTCTGTAATACAAGCGCCTCATCCAACCGCAAAGCGCCCGCCATCAGGGCGCTTTGCCTTTACCGCTCGAAGGAATACACATGGAATGGCTGACCAGCCCGGAAATCTGGGTTGCCTTTTTCACCCTCACCGCGCTTGAGATCGTGCTCGGGATCGACAACATCATCATGATCTCGATCCTGGTCAGCCGCATGCCCAAGCACATGCAACCGCGCACGCGGATCTTCGGCCTGGCCCTGGCCATGGTCACGCGGATCATGCTGCTGCTGTCCATCACCTGGGTCATGCGCCTAACCGATGACCTGTTCCATGTGCTGGGCGAGGGTATCTCCGGGCGCGACCTGATCCTGTTCTTCGGCGGCCTGTTCCTCCTGTGGAAAAGCTCCCAGGAGATCTACCACGGCCTGGAAGGCGAGGACGAAAACCCCGACGAGCCGAAAGGGGCAGGTGGCAAGTTCTTCTACACCATCATCCAGATCGCCATCATCGACATCGTGTTCTCGCTGGACTCGGTGATCACTGCGGTGGGCATGGTCTCCCACGTGCCGGTGATGATCGCCGCGATCATCGTCGCGGTACTGGTGATGATGCTCTGCGCCGGCACCATCAGCGACTTCATCGACAAGCACCCGTCGCTGAAGATGCTCGCGCTTTCGTTCCTGATCGTCGTCGGTACCGTGCTGATCGCCGAATCTTTCGATGTGCATGTGCCGAAGGGCTACGTCTACTTCGCCATGGCTTTCTCGCTGGCGGTGGAGGCGATCAACATCCGCATGCGCACGGCGATGGCACGCAAGAAGGGCAAGGAACACGATCCAGTGAAACTGCGCAAGGACATCCCGGGTCAATAAACCCAGGAAGCGCAGAAAGACAAAGGGCCCTTCGCAGGGCCCTTTTTGCGTTCTGGCCTGTGCTAGCGCATGTTTCAAATAGGTTTCACCCATGCCAAGCTGGCGCCAGCCACGCAAAACAACTAAAGCTTCAGTGAGCACTGGAAAAAACAGCCCACCCCCGGGCCAGGCTCACCGCTGCACCCATTGGCCCCGCCCAGGGGCATAGAAGAAAAGGGGGCCCGACCATGCTGACCCTGCTCAATCTGCTCTCCGCCGTGGCGTTGCTGGTGTGGGGCACCCATATCGTGCGTACCGGCATCCTGCGGGTCTATGGCTCGAACCTGCGCCGGGTGCTCGGCCAGAACATGAACAAGCGCCCGCTGGCCTTCATCGCCGGGATCCTGGTCACCGCCATGGTGCAGAGCAGCAACGCCACCGCCATGCTGGTCACCTCGTTCGTCGGCCAGGGCCTGATGGCCATGACCCCGGCCCTGGCGATCATGCTCGGCGCCGACGTCGGGACCGCGCTGATGGCGCGGGTGCTGACCTTCGACCTGTCCTGGCTGTCGCCGCTGCTGATCTTCCTCGGGGTGATCTTCTTCCTCTCGCGCAAGCAGACCCGCGCCGGCCAGCTGGGCCGCGTCGGCATCGGCCTGGGCCTGATCATCCTGGCGCTGCAACTGATCGTCCACGCCGCCGCGCCGATCACCCACGCCCAAGGGGTGAAGGTGCTGTTCGCCTCGCTGACCGGCGATATCCTCCTCGACGCCCTGATCGGCGCGCTGTTCGCCATGGTTTCCTACTCCAGCCTGGCGGCCGTGCTGCTCACCGCGACCCTGGCGGGCGCCGAAGTGATCAGCCTGCCGGTGGCCATCGGCCTGGTGATCGGCGCCAACATCGGCAGCGGCCTGCTGGCCTTCCTCACCACCAGCCTGCAGAACAGCGCCGGGCGCCGGGTGGCGCTGGGCAGCCTGCTGTACAAGGTGATCGGCCTGCTGCTGATCATCCCGGTGCTGCACCCGCTGGTGGAATGGATGGACAGCCTGAGCTTCAGCCCGCAAGAACTGGTGATCGGCTTCCACCTGCTCTACAACACTTTGCGCTGCCTGCTGATGCTGCCAACGGTGAAACCCATGGGCCGCCTGTGCAGCTACCTGCTGCCCGAACGCGACAACGGCAACGGCCACCATCAGCCACGCCACCTGGACCCGACCGCGTTGAACACCCCCAGCCTGGCGCTGGCCAACGCCGTGCGCGAGACCCTGCGCCTGGGCGATATCGTCGACAGCCTGCTCGAGGCCATGCTTGGCGCCCTGCGCGGCACCCAGACAGCCTTGCCGCAACAGGTCCGGGCCCTCGGGGAGGATGCCGAGGCGCTGTACAACGCCATCAAGCTGTACCTGGCGCAGATGCCCCGTGAAGACCTCGCCGAGCAGGACAACCGGCGCTGGGCGGAGATCATCGAGCTGGCGATCAACCTCAAGCTGGCCAGCGACCTCATCGAGCGCATGCTGCGCAAGGTACAGCAGCAGAAGACCTCGCAACGCCGGGAGTTCTCCCAGGTCGGCCTGGAGGAACTGACCGGCCTGCAGGAGCAGCTGCTGGCCAACCTGCGCCTGGGCCTGTCGGTGTTCCTCAGCGCCGACCCGCAGAGCGCGCACCAGCTACTGCGCGAGAAACGCCGCTTTCGCGCCCAGGAACGGCGCCTTGCCCACGCCCATGTCAGCCGCCTGCAACGTAAAGTGGTGCAGAGTATCGAGACCAGTTCGCTACACTTGGAGCTGATTGCCGACATGAAACGTTTGAACTCTTTGTTCTGCAGCAGTGCCTATGTGGTACTGGGCGGCACCGACACCGGCGGGCTGATGCTCGACAGCGTGCCGGACGAAGCCCGCCAGCCTTGAGCCAAGACACCCCGGAGACCGAAGCTCGCCCATGCGTTGCCTGTTGTTCGTTTGCCTGCTGATCTGCAGCCTGCCCACGCTCGCCCTCGACCGCTCGCGGGTCGAGGGCTACCTGTTGCCCAACGGCCTGCAGGTGATCCTCAAGTCCGGCTACGAGCGCGACCATGTGTCGATCCGCCTGGTGGTAGGCGTGGGCCTGGACGACTTCGACTGTGACCAGCGCGAGCTGCCGCACCTGCTCGAGCACCTGCTGTTCAGCGGTATCGACGAGACGGGCGAGGGCGGCCTGGAGGAGCGCATCCAGGCCCTGGGCGGGGAGTGGAACGCCTTCACCAGCAGCGCCGACACCACCTTCGTCATCGAAGCCCCGGCGCGCAACCAGCGCAAGGTGCTCGACCTGCTGCTGGCGGTGGTCCGCGACACCCACATCGACGCCAAGGCGCTGGCCACCGCGAAAAAGATCATCGAACGCGAGGACGGTGGCCATTACGGCCGCCTGCAGCGCTGGCTCGATCGCCAGGACATCGGCCACCCAGCCAGCGACCAATTGGCCACCGAACTGGGCTTGAAATGCCCCGAGCGCTCCAACCTCGACGACATGACGCTGGAACAGGTCCAGCAGTTGCGCGAGCACTGGTATGTGGCCAACAACATGTCGCTGATCGTCGTCGGCGGCCTCGACCGCCTGCTGCCAGCCTACCTGGAACGCACCTTTGGCGAGCTGCCGGCGACCGAGCCCGAAGAGCGCCGCAACCTCGAAAGCATCAGCCAGCAGGCCGAGCAGCGCCGCGACCTGACCCGCGGCTGGCTGGGCGACAGCGTCAAGCTGCACTGGCTGTTCATCGAGCCGACGCTGGAGGAGGGGCACGACCAGACCCTCGAGCTGCTGTCGCGCTACCTGGACTGGGCGCTGTACGACCAGTTGCGCCTGCGTCACGGGTTGTCCTACGGGCCGTCGGCACAACGCGAGAGCTTTGGCGACAGCGGGCTGCTAAGCCTGAATGCCGACCTCGAGCGCCAGGACCTCGACAAGGCACTCAAGGTACTCGAGCAGTTGTTCGACCACCTGCGCAAGCATGGCCTGGACCCGGACACCTTCGCCCGCATCAAGGAGGCGGCAATTGCCCGGGAGAGTTGGACCACCCAGGGCAACCCGGCGCTCGCCGACTACTACTGGGGGGCGCTCAACGCCTACGAGGACGGGCGTTTCACCGACCCGGTGCGAGAGCTTCGCCAGGTCAGCCTGAAACAGGCCGATGCGGCGCTGCGCGAGCTGCTCAAGGAGCCAGGGTACCTGCGCATCGAAAAGCCGTTGCTGGGGTATGACGAGCTGTATGGGTTGGTGGCGTTGTTGCTGGGGTTGGTCCTGGCGGTCGGGCTGATCCGCCGGCGCGGGCCACGCGCCAAGCCCAGCGGTGCTACACGGGCGCCTTGATTCGGCGGTATCCTGTAAACCTTTCGCTAGCGCTCATCGCGGGCTTGCCCCGCGATGAAGCCGGCACAGCCATCCACCGCTCCCTGTTGCTTGCCTCATGCCCCCACTCCCCAGCTTCATCCTGCGCATCATCGAGCTGCTCAAGCGCTACCCCGGCATCATCGCGCTCTACGGTTTCCTCTCGGGCATCGGCAGCTTCATCCTGGTCGACCGCCAGGCCGGTCTGGCCAGGTGGATCGCCATCGCGATGCTGGTCAGCTGGGTCTGGCTGATGCTGGAGAACACCCTCACCGAGCTGTTCGCCCGCACCTTCAAGCGCGAGATCCCGCAACCGCTGCTGCGCTTCGCGACGCAGATGATCCACCAGGAAAGCCTGTTCTTCGTCCTGCCGTTCTTCTTCATCACCACCACCTGGAACAGCGGCCAGCTGATCTTCACCGGCCTGCTCGGCGCCGCCGGGCTGATCTCGATCGTCGACCCGCTGTACCACAAGTGGCTGGCGCCAAGGCGCTGGCTGTTCTTGGCGCTGCACACCCTGACGCTGTTCGCGGCCATGCTTACGGCATTGCCGATCATCCTTCATCTGACTACCGCGCAAAGTTTCAAGCTGGCACTGATAGCCGCCATGGCGCTGTCGTTCCCAAGCCTGGCCAGCAGCTTCCCGATCAACAACTGGCGTCGGGGCGTGGCCCTGGTGCTGGTGACCCTGGCGGTGGGCGGCGGCGGCTGGCTGCTGCGCTCCTGGGTGCCGCCGGCCACGCTGTGGATGACCGACGTGGCGATCAGCACCGAAGTGCTCAATCGTCAGCCGGGTTCGTCGCTGGAGGAAGTGGCGGCCAGCCGCATCCGCAGTGGCGGGCTGTATGCCTACACCGCCATCAACGCGCCGCGCGGGCTGAACGAGCGCATCTACCATGTGTGGCAGCTCGACGGCAAAGAGGTCGACCGCATCGCTCTGGACATCCACGGCGGGCGCAAGGAAGGCTACCGCGCCTGGACCCACAAGCAGAACTTCCCGCCCAACCCGGTGGGCAAGTGGCAGGTGAGGGTGCTTACCGAGGACGGGCAGGTGATCGGGGTGTTGCGCTTCAAGGTGGTGGACTCCTGACAAGATCGCGGGGCAAGTCGCATCGGCGCACCGCCGCTCCCATAGCCATGATTCTGGTGGGAGCGGGCTTGCCCCGTGATGGGCTATGATCTGAGTCGCCGATTCCCCAGTCAGATGCATGGAGCCTATGACCGCCCCGAGCGCTACCCTGGACACCCAGCAGCAGCCGACCCGCCTGCGCATCGTCGGCGACTGGACCCTGGCCCACTACACCGAGCTCAAGCGCGAATGCGAGCGCCTGGGCAGCCAGTATGGCGATGACACCCAGGTCGACCTCAGCCAGCTGGGCCGCCTGGACACCGCCGGCGCCTCGCTGCTGGCCGAACTGCTGGGCTCCGAACGCCTGTCGCGCTGCAGCGACGAACTCCCCGACGCCAGCCGAGCCTTGCTGAAGAACGTCTACTGCTCGGTGCAGGACTACTGCATCCCGGTCAAGGAACCGGAGCAGCCAGTGCTGCTGCTCCTGCTGGCGCGCATCGGCCGCGCCGTCGACCAGCTCTGGCAGGACACCAACCAGGTGCTGGGTTTCATCGGCCTGATCCTGCAGACCTTGTTCCTGCGCCTGTTCCAGCCGCATCGCTGGCGGGTCACCCCGGTGGTCGCGCACCTCGAGCAGACCGGCCTGGACGCCGCGCCCATCGTCGCCTTGCTGACCTTTCTGGTCGGCGCCGTTGTGGCCTTCCTGGGCGCCACGGTGCTGGCCGACTTCGGCGCAACCATCTTCACCGTCGACCTGGTGGCGTTCTCCTTCCTGCGCGAGTTCGCCGTGCTGCTGACCGCCATCCTCATGGCCGGGCGCACCGCCAGCGCGTTCACCGCGCAGATCGGCTCGATGAAGGCCAACGAAGAGATCGACGCCATTCGCACCCTGGGCCTTAACCCGATCGAGCTGCTGGTTGTGCCCCGAGTGCTGGCACTGTTGATCGCGTTGCCATTGCTGACCTTCGTCGCGATGCTCTGCGGCATGATCGGCGGCGCGGTGGTCTGCGCCCTGACCCTGGACATCTCGCCGGCCATGTTCCTCTCGCTGCTGCAGAGCGACATCGGCGTGCAGCATTTTCTCGTAGGCATGGCGAAGGCGCCGTTCTTCGCTTTCCTGATCGCCGCCATCGGCTGCCTGGAAGGCTTCAAGGTCAGCGGTAGCGCCGAGTCGGTGGGTGCCCACACCACCTCCGCCGTGGTGCAATCGATCTTCGTGGTCATCGTGCTGGACGCGGTGGCCGCGCTGTTCTTCATGGAGATGGGCTGGTGACTGAAGCCGTGATCGAAGCCCGGGGCCTGTGCAACCGCTTCGGCAGCCAGAGCGTGCATGAACAACTCGATCTGGATCTGTACCGCGGCGAGATCCTCGCCGTGGTCGGCGGTTCGGGCAGCGGCAAGTCGGTGCTGCTGCGCAGCATCGTCGGCCTGCGCCGGCCCAATGAAGGTACGGTCAAGGTATTCGGCCAGGACCTGGCCACGCTCGACGAAAACCAGCGCTCGCTGGTCGAACGCCGCTTCGGCGTGCTGTTCCAGAAGGGCGCGCTGTTCTCCTCACTGACCGTTACCGAGAACGTCGCCCTGCCGCTGATCGAGCATGCCGGGCTGTCACGGGCCGACGCCGAGCACCTGGCCGGGGTCAAGCTGGCATTGGCCGGGCTGCCGATCAGCGCTGCCGACAAGTACCCGGCCTCGCTGTCCGGCGGCATGATCAAGCGCGCCGCCCTGGCCCGCGCCCTGGCCCTGGACCCGGACATCCTGTTCCTCGACGAGCCCACCGCCGGCCTCGACCCGATCGGCGCCGCCGCCTTCGACCAGTTGATCCTCACCCTGCGCGACGCCCTGGGCTTGTCGGTGTTCCTCATCACCCACGACCTGGACACCCTCTACACCATTACCGACCGAGTGGCGGTGCTGTCGCAGAAGAAGGTGCTGGTAGCCGGGCCCCTGGCCGAGGTCGAGCAGACCGTTGATCCCTGGATTCACGAATACTTTCACGGCCCGCGTGGCCGGGCGGCCGAAGACGCCGCCCTGCGCGCCCGCCAGGAGCGCTGAACGATGGAAACCCGAGCTCATCATGTCCTGATCGGCCTGGTCACCGTGCTGGTGGTGGCCGGCGCCATGCTGTTCGGCCTGTGGCTGACCAAGTCCAGTGTCGACGACGCTTTCAAGGACTACGAAGTGGTGTTCAACGAGGCGGTCTCGGGCCTGTCCCGCGGCAGCCCGGTGCAGTACAACGGCATCAAGGTCGGTGATGTCAGCAGCCTGCGCCTGGACCCGAAGGATCCGCGCCGGGTCCTGGCTCGCGTGCGCCTTAGCGGCGACACGCCGGTCAAGGAGGACACCCAGGCCAAGCTGACCCTGGCGGGGGTGACCGGCAACTCGTTCATCCAGCTCAGCGGCGGCACGCCGCAAAGCCCGGAACTCAAGGGCAAGGACGGCAAGCTGCCGGTGATCGTCGCCTCGCCATCGCCAATCTCGCGCCTGCTCAACGACAGCAGCGACCTGGTGACCAACATCAACCTGCTGCTGCACAACGCCAACCAGATGTTCTCCTCGAGCAACATCGAGCGCCTCAGCAATACCTTGGCCAACCTCGAGCAGACCACCGGCGCCTTCGCCAACCAGAAGGGTGGGATTTCCGAGGCCATCGAACAGCTGGCCCAGGTCGGCAAGCAGGCCAATGCCACCCTGGCCGAGACCCAGGCCCTGATGCGCAATGCCAACGGCCTGCTGGGCACCCAGGGCAAGCAGGCCATCGGCAGCGCCGAGCAGGCCATGCAGTCGCTGGCCGCAAGCACCGCGACCATCAACAGCCTGTTGCAGGACAACCGCCAGTCCCTGGACGACGGTGCCCAGGGCCTGAACCAGATCGCCCCGGCGATCCGCGAACTACGCGAGACCCTCAACTCGCTCAAGGGCATCTCCCGGCGCCTGGAAGCCGACCCCAGCGGCTACCTGCTGGGCCGCGACAACAACAAGGAGTTCCAGCCATGAAGCTGTCGCTGCGCCTGGCCGCACTCGTTACCGCCCTGAGCCTGGCTACGGCCTGCTCGATCCTGCCGCAGTCCGAGCCTGTGGATATCTATCGCCTGCCGGTGAGCCAGACCACCCGTAGCGCCGCGCCGCTGGACTGGTCGCTGCGCCTGAACAAGCCACTGGCCAGCGAAGCGCTGGCCGGGCCGCGTATCGCGGTCATTCCCCAGGGGAATGTGATCAGCAGCTACAAGGGCGCCCGCTGGAGCGACCCGACGCCGATGCTGGTGCGCAATCGCCTGCTCGACGGCTTCCAGCGCGATGGCCGAGTGCAGCGCCTGAGTGCCGACGACAGCAACCTGCAGGCGGACTACGAGCTGGGTGGCGAACTGCAGGCGTTCCAGAGCGAGTACCGCCCAGGCGGGGCGGTGGAGGTGGTGATCCGCTACGATGCCCGGCTGGTGCAGGGCCGCAGCCAGCGCATCCTCGCGAGTAAACGCTTCGAGGTACGCCAGCCGCTAGGCAGCCAGCAAGTGCCGGCGGTGGTCGCCGGCTTCGGTACGGCCAGCGACCAGCTGGCGCGCCAGGTGATCGACTGGACCGTCAGCCAGGCTCAGGCAAAGAACCAGTAGCAGACGAAGATCGCCGCGATCACCCCGGACAGCTCGGCCAGCAGCGCGCAGCCCACCGCATGGCGCACGCGCTGGATACCCACCGCGCCGAAGTACACCGCCAGCACGTAGAAGGTGGTTTCGGTGCTGCCCTGGATGGTCGCCGCCACCAGCGCCGGGAAGCTGTCCACGCCCTGGGTCTGCATGGTCTCGATCAACATCGCCCGCGCCGCGCTGCCGGAGAACGGCTTGACCAGCGCCGTGGGCAGGCCCTCGACGAAGCGCGTATCCAGGCCCATCCAGGTCACCGCATGGCGGATGCCGTCGAGGGCCAGTTCCAGGGCGCCGGAGGCACGCAGCACGCCCACGGCCACCAGCATCGCCACCAGGTAGGGCAGCAGCCCCTTGGCCACGTCGAAGCCCTCCTTGGCGCCTTCGACGAACGCCTCGTACACCTGAACCCGGCGCAACGCGCCGATCACCAGGAACAGAATGATCACGCCGAACAGCGTCAGGTTGCCCAGGATCGACGACAGGCTGGCCAGCGCGGCGGCTGACAGCGTACCGAGGAAGGCCATGAAACCGCCCAGTAACAAGGCTCCCGGGATCAAGTAGGCGAGCACCACCGGATCCCACAGGCGTAGGCGCTGCATCACCGCCACCGACAGCAGGCCGACCAGGGTCGAGCAACTGGTGGCCAACAGGATCGGCAGGAACACCATGGTTGGATCGGGCGCGCCCTGCTGGGCGCGGTACATGAAGATGGTCACCGGCAGCAACGTCAGCGACGAGGCGTTGAGTACCAGGAACAGGATCTGCGCGTTGCTCGCCGTGGTGCTGCTGGGGTTGAGCTCCTGCAGCGAGCGCATGGCCTTCAAGCCGATGGGCGTGGCGGCGTTGTCCAGGCCCAGGCCGTTGGCGGCGAAGTTCATGGTGATCAGGCCCAGGGCAGGGTGGCCCGGCGGTACCTCCGGCATCAGCCGGGCGAACAGCGGCCCGAGGACCTTGGCCAGCCATTCGACGATACCGGCCTTCTCGGCAATCTTGAGAAAACCCAGCCACAGGGTCAGGGTGCCGAACAGCAGGACCATCACCTCTACCGAGAGCTTGGCCATGGCGAAGATGCTCTCGACCATCGCGGCGAAGATGCCGGCATTGCCGCCCACCAGCCATTGGCCCAGGGCGCTGATGGCCGCAATCAGGAAAAAGCCGAGCCAGAGGCCGTTGAGCATCCGTGTGTTCCCCCGTGAAAAATGCCCGAATGATAGCGCAATCAACGTGCGCGCTGTTGGGGGCGCTTCGCACCCCATCGCCGGCAAGCCGGCTCCCACACGGGTATCGCAAATCCCTGTGGGAGCCGGCTTGCCGGCGATGGGGCCAGTGTGGGTAACACGGCCGCGGTCAACTTCCAGACAACAAAAAGCCCCGACAAAGTCGGGGCTCTTGGTTCAGCTCAGCGGCTTACTGGTTGACGGTCTTGCCCGCCACCACGGCCTCTTTCTTGCCTTTTTCCAGCACCAGCGACTTGTAGTACGCCTCGCCTTTCTCGGCGTCGTACATACCCTGCCACTTGGCGATGACCACTGCGGCCAGGGCGTTGCCGACCACGTTCAGCGCGGTACGGGCCATGTCCATGATGCGGTCGACACCGGCGATGAAGGCCAGGCCTTCCAGCGGGATGCCCACGCTGCCCAGGGTGGCCAGCAGTACCACGAACGATACACCCGGCACGCCGGCGATACCCTTGGAGGTGACCATCAGGGTCAGCACCAGCAGCAGCTGCTGGCTCCAGGACAGGTCGATGCCGTACAGCTGGGCGATGAAGATCGCCGCGATGCTCTGGTACAGGGTCGAACCGTCGAGGTTGAACGAGTAGCCGGTCGGGACCACGAACGAGCAGATCGACTTCGGCGCACCGTACTTCTCCATCTTCTCGATCACGCGCGGCAGCACGGTCTCGGAGCTGGAGGTGGAGTAGGCGAGGATCAGCTCATCTTTCATGATGCGCATGATCTTGATTACCGAGAAGCCGAACAGGCGAGCCACCAGGCCCAGCACCATGAAGGCGAAGAAGGCGATGGCGAAGTACACCAGCAGCACCAGCTTGGCCAGCGGCAGCAGCGAGCTGAAGCCGAAGTTGGCGACAGTCACGGCGATCAGGGCGAACACACCGATCGGGGCGTAGTTCATGATCATGTGGGTGACCTTGAACATGGTCTCCGACACGCCCTGGAAAGTACGCACCAGCGGCTCACGCAGGTCGGCGTTGAGGCTCGACAAGCCCATGCCGAACATCACCGAGAAGAAGATGATCGGCAGCATCTCGCCACGCATCAGCGCCGCGAAGATGTTCGACGGGATCAGGTTGAGCAGGGTCTCGATGAACGCGTGCTCATGCTGCACCTCGGCCGCGGTGGCCTGGTACTTGGAGATGTCGACGGTGCCCAGGGTGCTCATGTCGATGCCGGCACCCGGGTGGAACACGTTGGCCAGGACCAGGCCGACCACGATGGCGATGGTGGTCACCACCTCGAAGTAGATGATGGTCTTCAGGCCGATGCTGCCCAGTTTCTTCGCGTCGCCAACCCCGGCGATGCCCACGATCAGCGACGAAATCACGATCGGGACGACGATCATCTTGATCAGGCGAATGAAGATGTCGCCGGCCGGCTGGAGGACGTTGCTGATCCACCATGCCTTTTCCGCACTGAAATGATTCAGTAGCGCGCCGACTGCAACGCCCAGCAACAGACCGATGACGATCTGCCAGGCGAGGCTCAGTTTTGCCTTCTTCATGTCGTTACCCTTTGTTGTAGTGGTCACGGGCACCTGACGGAAAGTCGCGTTCCAGAGCCTTTTAGTGCTTCTGGGCGGCTACATGTTCCGTTCCGGGCCCCTCTGTAAGGACACCGCGAGCGAGCATTTCTGGCGCTCGGGCCAAGGAAAAAGGCGGCAACTATTGCGACGTGGGCAGGGGCAGTCTAATGCCGGAAACGACTACCCCATGCCGAATCGGCATGAGACCGGAAGCCAAAATCGAGCATCGCCAAAGCCTTGATTTTCAACGTTCGGATTTCCGAACAAGGCCAATACGCCATTTTTCGGCAGATTTGGAGGTATGACAGGAGGGTGTTTGATGGCGTGTTCGACAATCCGAATGGCTGAAATGCCACGTGGCCTGACCTGTCGGACAACTAAAAAAAATTAGATATACGGTAGCGACAAAATGTGTCTGAACAGAAAAGTCACTCGTATAGAAGGAAGGAACCTCACAGGCGCTTCGGAAGCCAGATCGATTTCTTCATCCATTTCCGGACGTGGTCGACCTGCAACTTCCGATGCCACCCTCTCCTGACCCGGCCCACGACGGAGGCACTCCCTGTACCCCTAGGCCACTCCGACCCTGCATCGGTCAGAACCGCCCGGCCCCCTGGTCATGCGCCACCCCTCCTCGGGGCGGCGCATCATAGAAGCCTGAAAGATAAAAAGGTTCAGCTTCTATCGCGTTACAGTGCGCGACCGCTGGTCAGTACCAGTTCGGGTCGCGTTTGAGCTGCTCCTGCAGCAAAGCTTTCATGCCTTCGTCAGGCTTGCCCAGCCAGCGATAGTCCGCATGGCGGGTCGGTGATTTGTCCGCAGGCAAGCCCTCGGGCACTTCCACCAGCATGCCGTAGGCCTCGTCCTTATCCCAACTGAAGGCCACGACCAGGCGTTTGTAGGTGCATTTACCTTCAGACTCGCAGAGCGGGCCGACCAGATACTGGTCGCCGTCCTCGGTCACCGCCGACATCTGCTGCGCCGAGCTGCCGCTGAGGTTGATCACCCATTCAGGCAAACGCTCTTCTTTCTTTATCGTCTTCTGCCAGGTCTTCTGATACTCGGGGTCCGAACCAAGCAACTGGTTGACCCGCACCTGACCGTCATTGGCGGCCAGCGCCGACGCGCCACTTCCCAGCAGCAGCGCGACGGCCAAGGCCTTCGGGAGCATCCTGCTCATGGTCGTCAACCTCTACCGCGTCCGAAGAAGAAGGAGGCAACGAACAGCACCAGGAAGACGATGAACAAGATCTTCGCGATACCGGTCGCAGCGCCGGCGATACCGCCAAAGCCCAGTACCGCGGCGATGATGGCGATGATCAGGAAGGTAATAGCCCAACTCAGCATGATGTTTCTCCTTTTCTTGTACGAAATCGATCAGCAATGTCAGAACACCCAACGCTGCTGAGGCTCTACGCGTTCGAGAACGACGGGGGCAGTCTCGGCACTAGGCAGAGACTCGGCGGCCTTGACCAGAGTGCTGGCGTGGGTCGTCGCCCGCAGTTGTGTCAACAGCGCGGTCTGCGCGGCCACTTGCTCGGCCAGCCGGGCGGTCTGCCAGCTATGGTGAAACAGGCCGACCGCCAAGGTCAGCAGCAGGGCCATACCGAGGAACAGCAGTTGCTGCATGGGTACCACAGCGCTCTGCGTGCGGTTGACGTTGGGGCGATTCATGCCGGCTCCTCCTGCTGTACTTGTTATCCGTTCTTGGGAAGATCAGTGCAGCCTGCATGCCAGCCGTTATTTTTTTAAAAAATCCTTTTAAATCAAATAGATATGCAACATTGTCATCACTGGCAAGGACGTATCCTGCACGATGCCCGTCGTGGGGTCGTGCGATTTGCACGATCAGCCCTCCACTTTGGTCGCCACCTTCAGTAAATCGGCGTCGACGCCGCGTACCCCGACGATCTGCCTAGCGACGTCCACGGCAATGGCCTTCTGCTCACTGCTGACCACCTCGCCAGATAACCTGACCAGCCCTTCATCGCTGGCCACCTTGATGTTCAATCCGTCGAGATTGCGGCTGAAGCGGTAGCTGGCCTGGATCTTGTCGACGATCCAACTATCGCTGGGCTGCGGACCGTCAGGGGCATCAAGTGGCTTTTCCCGGGCCTTGGCCAAGGCCATGCTGTCCAGGCTGACGAGGTTGTTGACCAGGTACACTCCCTCAGTCGTGCGAGCCAGCACCCCGGCAAGCTCCTTGGCTTCGGGGCTGTCCACCTTGCCACGCAAAGTCACCACGCCTTCGCGGCTTTCCACTTCGATAGGGGCCTTCTCGGTGACCCGGCTCCACAGCAGTCGTGCGCGCACCACCGCAGCCAAGGTGACGTCCTCCAGACGCTGGGCGTAAGCGCGCAACTCCAGAGGCCTGTCCACCAGGCCGGGATCGATCCGCAGTTGGTTGTCCACCCGTTCGATACCGCGGGTGGCCAGGGCAACCTGCTCGGCCAATGCGCGCTCCACCGGATTCTCCACGTCACCCGAGAGCCTCGCCTGCTGGCCATCGACTTCTACCTTTATAGGGAACGGATTGAGCATGGGGTTAAGGGACAGGGCCGTCTGCAGGGCACCTTCCAGACGCGCATCCTGCACCGGGTCGGCCTGGGCCTGTGCGATCACCGACAAAGCACAGGCCGCCAACAAGGCCATTCGAGGGTAAATGGACATCAGCAAACCTCCTTTCGCATCACTCAACCCAAGACCGTCGCAACCCGCGTGCCAGCCATTTACTGACAATCAACTTCATATTTATCAGCCACTTAGCCATCATGAAGGCATACAGCTAGCATGCATGGAGCAGAATCAATCAGAATCGACCATGCAACTTGCCCGATTTTTCCGACACTAATTGAGATCAATCCCAAAGGAGCGCAGGAAATGGAATCAGCCCAGGACAACCAAGGCCGCATTCTGCTGGTGGACGACGAGTCCGCCATCCTGCGTACCTTCCGCTACTGCCTCGAGGACGAGGGCTATAGCGTGGCTACCGCCAACAGCGCCGCCCAGGCTGAGACCCTGCTGCAGCGCCAGGTGTTCGACCTGTGTTTCCTCGACCTGCGCCTGGGCGAGGACAACGGCCTGGACGTGCTGGCGCAAATGCGCATCCAGGCGCCATGGATGCGAGTGGTGATCGTTACCGCGCACTCGGCCATCGATACCGCAGTGGACGCGATCCAGGCCGGCGCCGCCGATTACCTGGTCAAGCCATGCAGCCCCGACCAACTGCGCCTGGCCACGGCCAAGCAGTTGGAAGTGCGCCAACTGTCGGCTCGCCTGGAAGCCCTCGAAGGTGAAGTACGCAAGCCCAAGGACGGCCTGGACTCCCACAGCCCGGCGATGATGGCGGTGCTGGAAACCGCCCGCCAGGTAGCGACCACCGATGCCAACATTCTCATCCTCGGTGAGTCCGGTACCGGCAAGGGCGAGCTGGCCCGCGCCATCCATGGCTGGAGCAAGCGCGCGCGCAAGGCCTGCGTGACCATCAACTGCCCTTCGCTGAATGCCGAGCTGATGGAAAGCGAACTGTTCGGCCATACTCGTGGCGCCTTCACCGGCGCCAGCGAAAGTACCTTGGGGCGGGTCAGCCAGGCCGATGGCGGCACGCTGTTTCTTGACGAAATCGGCGACTTTCCCCTCACGTTGCAGCCGAAACTATTGCGTTTCATCCAAGACAAGGAATACGAGCGGGTCGGCGACCCCGTCACGCGCAGGGCGGATGTACGAATCCTGGCGGCCACCAACCTCAACCTCGACGAGATGGTCCGCGAGAACCGTTTCCGTGAAGACCTCCTGTACCGGCTGAACGTCATCACCTTGCACCTGCCGCCCCTGCGCGAGCGCAGCGAGGACATCCTGACCCTGGCCGACCGTTTCCTGGCGCGCTTCGTCAAGGAGTACTCGCGCCCGGCCCGTGGCTTCAGCGACGAAGCGCGCGCCGCGCTGCTGAACTACCGCTGGCCGGGCAACATCCGCGAACTGCGCAACGTGATCGAGCGCGCCAGCATCATCTGTCCACAGGAACGTGTGGAGATCAGCCACCTGGGCATGGCCGAGCAACCCGCCGGCAACGCGCCGCGGGTCGGTGCGGCGCTGAGCCTGGACGAGCTCGAACGCGCCCATATCGGTGCGGTGCTGGCCACCAGCGACACCCTCGACCAGGCAGCCAAGACCCTGGGCATCGATGCCTCGACCCTGTACCGCAAGCGCAAGCAGTACAACCTATGAAATGGCCGATGAAGCTGCGCACACGGCTGTTCCTGAGCATCTCGGCACTGGTCACCGTGGCCCTGCTGGGCCTGCTGCTGGGATTGTTCAGCGTGCTGCAGATGGCGGCCCTGCAGCAGCGCGTGGTGCAGGACACCACCCAAACCCTCGAGTTAGCCCTGAAGTTGCGCCAGAACCTGGGCGAGCAACTCAACCTCATCCTCGATGAGGACACGGCCCCGAGCAATCTAGTCACCCTGCAGGAGCAGTTCCAGACACTGCTCAAACAGGGGCTGGAACAAGGCGGTGAGCGTACCGGCTTCAGCAAGGCCGCCAGCAACTACCAGGCGTTCGTCCAAGCTTATCGGCAGAGCCCGGCGCCGGCTCGCAGCATGGGCGTGGACCAGCCCCTCGGCGCCGCCTTCAACCAGGTGCGCACTGACCTGCTCGACTCGCACCGCCAGGCCGTGGAGCACATTACCCGCAGTGAAGAAGCATCGCGCGACCACGCCTTGCTCATCAGCGGCTTGCTCGGCCTGATGGGCCTGGTCGTGCTGGTCCTCGGCTTCATCACCGCACACAACATCGCCCGCCGCTTTGGCCAGCCGATCGAGGCGCTGGCCAAGGCAGCCGACCAGGTCGGCCAGGGCAACTTCGACGTCACCCTGCCAGTGACCCAGGCCACCGAGCTCAACCTGCTGACCCGCCGCTTCGGCCTGATGGCCGACGCCCTGCGCCAGCACCAGGCCACCAACATCGATGAGCTGCAGGCCGGACAGCAGCGCCTGCAGGCGGTGCTGGACAGCATCGACGATGGCCTGCTGATCATCGACCGCCAGGGGCGCCTGGAGCACCTCAACCCGGTGGCCCAGCGCCAGCTCGGTTGGGACCCGAGCCGTCTGGGCGTGAGCCTGGCCGAAGCCCTGCAGCGCCCCGAACTGGAGCAACAGCTACGTCAGGTGCTGCGCGGTGGCAGCCTGGACCGCCTGCCGGAAGACCTGAGCCTGGAGGTGGATGAAGAGACCAGATTGCTGACCTACAGCCTGACTCCGGTCAGCCACCCGGAAGGCCCTATTCTGGGCGCGGTGATGGTGTTGCATGATGTCACCGAACAGCGTGCCTTCGAACGGGTACGCAGCGAGTTCGTACTGCGCGCTTCCCACGAGCTGCGCACCCCCGTCACGGGCATGCACATGGCGTTCGGCCTGCTGCGTGAGCGCATCAGCTTCCCTCCCGAAGCACGGGAGAACGACCTGCTCGAAACCATAGCCGAGGAAATGCAGCGCCTCACCCAGCTGATCAACGACCTGCTCAACTTCTCCCGCTATCAAAATGGCCTGCAGAAACTCGAACTTGCTCCCTGCGTACTCGACGAGCTGTTCGAACGTGCCCAGGCGCGTTTCGCCGAACAAGCCTCGGGCAAGCAGATCGAGATTGTCCGCGAGCTGGAGCCACCACTGCCGCGCATCCAGGCCGACGTTGCGCAGCTCGACCGGGTGCTCGACAACCTGTTGCACAACGCCCTTCGCCACACCGGCAGCGGCGGGCGTATCCGCCTGCACGCACGGCGTCATGCCGAGCGCGTGATCATCAGCGTCGAGGATAACGGCGAGGGCATCGCCTATGGTCAGCAGGGCCGGATCTTCGAACCGTTCGTACAGGTGGGCCGCAAGAAGGGCGGGGCCGGGCTTGGCTTGGCGCTGTGCAAGGAAATCGTGCAGTTGCATGGCGGACGAATGGGGGTATTCTCGCGACCGGGGCAGGGCACGCAGTTCTACATGGCGCTGCCGGTTTGACATGGCGCTGCCAGGAGCACGCCAGCCTCAAGGCTCATCATCGATCCGCCGCCCAGCCACACGCCGCCCGCGGGTAATCAACTCGGCAAACTGGCGGGCGTTCAGCGGATGGGCAAACAGCCAACCCTGGCCGTAGTGGACGCCCTCGCTGTTCAGCAACACCGCCTGGTCTTCGCACTCGATACCCTCGGCGATCACCCGCAGATGCAGGTCATGGGCCATGCGGATGATGTGCGGCGCCACGCCGCTGCTGGCGGCGTCATGGCCCAGGGCGTCGATGAACGACTTGTCGATTTTCAGGCAGTCCACCGGCAGGGTCTGCAGGTAGGCCAGGCTGCAATAGCCGGTGCCGAAGTCATCGATCAGCACCTGGTGTCCGACGGCGCGCAGGGCTTGCAGGTTGTCCCGCGCCACCACAACATCGATCAGGCCACGCTCGGTCACCTCGAAGGCGATCTGGCTGGGGGCGACCCGATGGTGCGCCAGCAACCGGGCCGCCACCCGACCGATTCGCGGTGCCATGACGTCGCAAGCCGCCAGGTTCACCGAGATGTACAACTGGCGATTGGCGCGCAGCAGTTGCCCCAGTTGCTCGAGCACCCGCTGCAGGACGAAGTCGGTGATCTGTCGAATCTGGCCGGTATTCTCGGCCAGCGGAATAAACAGCTCCGGACTGGTCAGGCTGCCGTCCGGGCGGCGCCAGCGCACCAGCGCCTCGGCGCCGACGCAGCGGCGACTGTCCAGTTCGAAGATCGGCTGATACAGCACCTGGAGTTCGCCGCGACGCAATGCCTGCTGTAGCTCCGAACTCATCGAGCGGCGCTGCAGGATCAGTTGCAGCACCAGCCAGCCAATACAGCCAGCCAGTAGAAGGCTACCGGGAAACAGTAACCAGAGCAGGCCATTGAGCTTCAAAGGCAGGCTCGCTCGCGGCGCGATCAGCACCAACTGGTAATCCGGTGATTTGGTGGACATGCGATAGACCAGACGGTCGGGCAGTTCGATCAACGATTTGCCCTGCGCAGGCGGCCATTCGGTGGTCGGCGGCCAGGGTTGCGTCGGGCCCAGCACGGGTATCGCTCGCGTCCCACGATCCAGAACCACCAGTAGGCTGCCGCCGGGCGGCAGGTCGACCACGTCGGTGAGATGCCCACGCGACGTGGAAACCACGAACCGGCCCCGGCCCAGCATCAGGGCCGCGAGGTTCTCGTTCGGCTCCGTCGTGGTGTTGAGCCAGTAACTGTAGGTCGGACCTTGGATGTCGGGGCTGCGCAACGGCTCGATGATCCGTTCGCCACCGCGGTTCGAACAGGCTCGCGTGCCATCCACGTAAGACGCTTCATAAATGAAGCGCGACTTCAGCGCCACCTGCTGCAGTTGCGCCAGCATCTGCGGATCGCAGCCGCGCAGCGGCTGGGCCTGGAGCTGGTCCACGCCCTCGCGCAACTGCCCGAACACCTGCTCCAGACGCTCCAGGAACCGTTCGCCCTGGGCATTCATCTGCGCGCTTTCGCCCTGCTTCATCTGCTGCAAGGTCACGTTGACGCTAATCGCCAGCAACAGTGCGGCGCTGGCCAAAGCCGCGAGTACGGCCAACAGCCAGGGACGGTGGAAAAATTGACGCACCGAAGTGAAGAGGGCAAGCATGCGCGGCATCCAGTTGAATACCAAAGGTATAGCAACTGAATCGTAGCTTGGCGCAGCCGCTGGGCGTGTGGATCGGCCCGCGCTCGCACCAAGCGTCCGAAAAGCTCGGCTCAGCGCTTGCGGTTGAGTACCTGCAATATCGCCGCGGTCTGTGCATCCGGCGTGCCGTCGAAGAGCAGAGGGCGGAAACGCATCTGGAAGGCCGCGATCACATGCCGGGTAGCCACATCCAGCTCGCCGGTCTGCTCGATGGCGTAGCCAAAACGCGCCAGTTGCTGCTGGTACCAACTGATCGTCGGCGGGTTGGCCTCGAAATAGGCCTGCTGCCGCGCCACTGACGGCGCATCCGGCCAGATGCCCAGACCAGCGTCTGCCAGGCGCTTCCAGGGGAACAGCGGACCCGGATCGAGCTTGCGCAGCGGGGCGATGTCGCTATGACCAATGATGTGGCGCGGGTCGATGTTGTTGCGTTTGACGATGTCCTTGAGCAAGGCGATCAACGCCTGCACCTGAGCTTCGCTGTAAGGGTGCCAGACCCGCCCGGTCGGCGTGTCCATGTAGCCCTCGTTGACGATCTCGATACCGATGGAGCTGGAGTTGAGCCAGGTGCGGCCCTGCCACTGGCTGTCGCCGGCGTGCCAGGCGCGGCGGTTCTCGTCCACCAGTTGATAGACCGTGGCCGGACCGTCGCCGATGAGGTAGTGGCTGCTGACCTCGCCATGGGTCAGCAGGGCGAGGGAGCGCTCCAGCGACGCGTTGGTGTAATGCAGGACGACGAACTGGATGCGGCTGTCCTGATTGGCCGAGGGGTGGCTGCGGTCGATACGCAGGCCACTGGAACAGCCTGCCAGGGTCAACAGGAGCAGGGCGGTGAAAAGTCTTTTCATTGCGGGGAGCACGTCATTGAGTAGGCGACAACAGCGCTACAGTATAACGTGCTCTTGTGGCGACGTTACGTTCAGCGTACGCACAGCAGCAGAAATTCCAGCGAGTTGTCGCCACTGGCGCCTTTCATGTCCACCAGCTGGGTCATCACGCTCAGATGTTCGGCCAGTGGCTTGCCGATCACTTTGGCCTGGCCGTGCATCTGCCGGTCGTAGCTGCTGGCGTCGATCGGCGATACCGAGCAGAAACCCGGGTCCTGATGCACGATGCGCGGATTGAGTTTCAGCGTGTACTGGGTGAAGTAGTTGGCCTGCGCCTGACGCTCCACCTGGCTAATCCACTCCGGCCACTGGCGCAGTACCTTGCCATCGGCCCCAACATGCGCGGTAAGCAGCATGTCCTTGGCCATGGCACTGCTCTGGAAGACCAGGCCAAGCACGGCCAGCATGAGCCATCTGGTTACATTCATCCTTCAACTCCTTTCACAATCGATCTGTTGGCGATGCGCTGGAGAGTCAGCGCGGGCCAGAAGTGTCGATCGATCCGAGAGCTGCGGGGCGTTAATTATCTATGCCTGCTCGACTCGGTTACGCCCACCGTCCTTGGCCCGGTACAGCGCCTCGTCGGCGCGCTTGAGCACCTGGTCGCCACGCTCCCCGGAGCGGAATGCACTGATGCCAATGGACGTGGTGATCACCACCCGCTCACCCTTGAAATGGAAAGGGCAGGCTTCGATGGCCGCACGCAACGCCTCTGCTACCTGGACCGCCGCTGGCGGCGAGGTCTGCGGCAGCAGCAGGACGAATTCCTCGCCACCAAAACGGGCAATGAAGTCGCGCCCACGCAGGCGCTTGCGCAGTTGGTCGGCCACGATCTTCAGCACCTTGTCGCCCGCCAGGTGGCCATAGCCATCGTTGATGCGCTTGAAATGGTCGAGATCGAGGATGGCCATGGCCAGGTGGCCGCCGTTTTCCTGCCAGTCGAGCACCTCGCGCTCGACCTGCTCGCTCCAGGCCGCCCGGTTAGGCAGGCCGGTGAGCGGATCGATCATGGCCTTCTGGCGTTGCTCCTCGAGATGCTCGCGATAGCCCAGGGCTTCCTGCTCCATGCTCGCCACGCGCTCGGCCAGACCTTGCAGGCGGCTGGCCAGCTCATGCTCTCGGCGGTCACGCTCGTGCTGGTGATCATCCATGGTCACCAGCAGACCTTCGAGGCGGTTCTCCAGGATATGCTTGAGGCTGTCGACATCGGCAGCACCCTGCACACTGCTCTGCAGGCCATCGACCTGCTCGCGCAGTTGGCTGTCGAGCTCTCGGGCGGCGGAGCTGTTGTCGGCATGGCCGGCGCTGGCTTCGTGCAGGTGGCTCTGGAAGGTTTCCAGGCGCTCGTTGAGCTGCTGCAGGTAAGCCTCGAACTCATGCTGGCCGCTGTCGGTGATCGCCAGCATGAGCACAGCCAGGTCATCCAGTACCGGGATCAGCTCGTACCAGTTCAGCCCCCGCGAAACCCGCTCGCGCATCTCCAGAGCCTGGGCCTTGTGGCGCTCGGGCAGGCTCAGGTCGTCGAGCAGGCCGATCAGCGTCTGCTCGATATGGGCGGCAACCTGGCTATAGGGCGGCTCGACCGCATCGGGTAGGGCATAAGGGCCATCATCGACGGTGGCCAGCTCCGCCACGGTGTCCGGCTCATCCGTTGCGGCTTGCTCCGTCTCGATGACGGTCAAAGGCTCGGGTACAGGTTCGGCAACCGCGGCCACCGATGGCTCGGCTTCGGGATGCGGATCGGCAACGACCAACGGCGTGGTTTCAACCAGCGCCGGGCCGGGCAATTCGACTTGCGCTTCAGCCGGCTCGATGGGCACCGTTTCATCCACTGCCTGTGCTACCTCGGGCAAAGCTTGAGGGGCAGGTGCCAGGGCGTGCAGTTCGTCGGCATCCCTGGGCTGTGGCTCAGGTGCGATGACCGGGGCTGGCTGCGGTGCGGGCGACGTCGCCTCGACGGCAACAGGTGCGGTCGCCAATTCCCCTTGGGGCTCGTCACGGCCACCGAACAGGCGCTGCAGGAACCCGGGGCGAGCTTCATCATCGGGCTTTTGCACCGCATCCAGGGCGCGCCCCTGCAAACCACTGAGCTCGCCCAGCAAGGGTGGTAGCTCGCGGGACTGGCTGACGCCACCGTCAAGCTTCTTCGCCAGCTTTTTCAACGGACGTGCCACATCACCCGGCAGCGGCAAGGTCTGCAGCTGGGTAACCAGCGCGGTCAGCGCTTCGCTGACCTGGTTCATGCGGGTTTCGCGGCGCTGCTCGGAGTCGAGCACGGCTTTTTCCAGGCGCGGAATCAGCCCGGCGAGGCCGGCGTCCATGTTGTCGCTGCGGATGACCTCGCGCATTTCCTTCATGCACTGGTCAACGGTCTTGTCGCTACCTTCAGCCGCCAGGGTGCTGCGCACCAGGCCACGACGCAGCAGATCGAGGCGGGCTTCCCAGCGCCGCTCGAGCTTTTCCTGCCGCTCGATGCTCTTGAGGTATTTTTCTTTCCAGCGCTCGGCTTCTTCGGTCATGCCTGGATCCGCAACGGGTAGTGGCATCTAGTCCTGCAATCACTGGATTTCGGCGGAAAAGCCCAACACTTGAGTGCAGGATTCGCCCAGGCAGGACTAACTCAGGACCGGCAGCGTATCCACAGTCAGGGCATCAGGCAATCGGATCTCGACGGCGACGGGCAGGTGATCGGAAATTGGCTGTGCCAGCACCTCGACGCGTTCCAGCGTAAGGCTCGGGCTGAGCAGGATGTGGTCAAGGCAACGCTGGGGGCGCCAACTGGGAAAAGTGGCCTCGACCTGGGGTGCGACAAGACCGAGGTCACGCAAGGGCGAGTGGTCGAGCAGGTCGTTGGCATGGGTGTTCATGTCACCCATGAGGATCTGGTGACGATAGCCGCCGATCAGCTCGCGGATGTAGGCCAACTGCCGGGCGCGGGTCTTGGAGCCAAGTGCCAGGTGCATCATCACCACGATCAGGGCGTCGGCACCTTCGCCGAAACGCACCAGGATCGCCCCTCGACCAGACGGGCCGGGCAGGGGATGGTCTTCCAGGTGCTGGGGCTTGAGGCGGCTGAGCACGCCGTTGCTGTGCTGGGCGAAACGCCCCAGGTTGCGGTTGAGCTGCTGGTACCAGTAGGGGAAGGCCCCCAGCTGGGCCAGGTGCTCCACCTGGTTGACGAAGCCGGAGCGCAGGCTGCCACCGTCGGCTTCCTGCAGGGCCACCAGGTCGAAGTCGTTGAGCAGGTCACCGATCTTCTGCAGGTTACCGGCCCGCCCGTTGTGCGGCAGCAGGTGCTGCCAGCTGCGGGTCACATAGTGGCGATAGCGCTCGGTGCTGATACCGACCTGGATATTGAAACTGAGCAGCCGCAGGCGACCATCGGCCGGCAGGCCGCTGGCCTGCAGGTGATGCTCGTTGACCTGCGGCTGGTGCAGGCCGACGCTTCGGGTTGAGCGAAAGCGGCCCATGGCAGTCGCCGCTTACTTAGCGGCGCGCTCCTTGGCGATCAGCTGGTCGGCGACGTTCAGCACGCCTTCCGGACCACCGGCGGTACCCAGGTCGAAGCGGTACTTGCCGTTGACCACCAGGCTCGGTACGCCGGTGATTTCGTACTTCTTGGCCAGCTCTTTGGCCTGATTGACCTGGCCCTTGATGGCGAAGGAGTTGAAGGTGGCGAGGAACTTGTCCTTGTCCACGCCCTGGGTGGCCAGGAACTCGGCCATCTCCTCAGGTTTGGTCAGGCGCATGCGCTTGTTCTGGATGGCATCGAACACCGCATTGTGGACGTTGTGCTCAACACCCATGGCTTCAAGCGTCAGGAACATCTGGCCGTGGGCATCCCAGGGGCCACCGAACATGGCAGGGACGCGCTTGAAATTGACGTCCTTGGGCAGCTTGTCGACCCAAGGGTTGATGGTCGGTTCGAAGTGGTAGCAGTGCGGGCAGCCATACCAGAACAGCTCGACGACCTCGATCTTGCCTGGCACCGACACCTGAACGGGGTTGCTCAGCTCGATATATTCCTTGCCCGCCACAGGCTCCGCGGCCTGTACCGCGGCCATACCGAATACGCTGGCGGCGACCAGCGCAGCGCTGAGAATCAGTTTACGCATGCTTTACTCCTGAGCAGTCTTTGGTCGCCTCGACGCGACCTGTGTAGGACAGGTCGGGAAGGGCAAGAGTTCTGTAGTGTAACGGCTACGGACAGAAAAAAGGGCAGCGTCGGCTGCCCTTTTCATCTTTAGCGCTGAAGCATTAACCGAGTGTTAACGCGCACTTCAGTGCAGGCCCTGGATGTAGCTGGACAACGCTTCGATGTCCTTGTTGCTGAGCTTGCCGGCGATGGTGCGCATGGTCATGGCGTCGCCGTCGTTGGTGCGGTTGCCTTCGCGGAAGTCGGTCAGCTGCTTGCTGACGTACTGCGCGTGCTGGCCGCTGAGGTGCGGGAACTTCGCCAGGGCGATGCCTGCACCGTTCGGGGAGTGGCAGCCAGTGCAGGCCGGCATGCCTTTCTCCAGGCTGCCGCCGTTGAACAAGGCACGACCACGCTCGACGAGTTTCGGGTCGGCAGCACCCACGCTGCCTTTCTGGCTGGCGAAATAAGCGGCGATGTCGGCCAGGTCCTGGTCGTTGAAATTGGCCAGCATGCCGGTCATCTCAAGCACGGTCCGCTTGCCGTCCTTGATGTCGTGCAACTGCTTGTTCAGGTAGGGCTCACCTTGGCCGGCGAGTTTCGGGAAGTTCGGTGCCAGGCTGTTGCCGTCGGGGTTGTGACAGGCCCCACAGACAGCGGTTTTGGCCTGGCCGGCGGCGGCATCGCCTTTGATGGGTCCCGCAGCAGTTGCCGCACCTGCGACCCCCATGGTCAACAGCAGACTCACGACTAGTTTGTTCATCAGCTAATCCAACACGGCTAAGGGTGAAATGTTATGTATCGGGACTGCCGCTCATCCAAAGGATGACCAAACGGTAGTCCTCGGCACTGCAGTCCATGCACAATCCACGCGGCGGCATAGCCTTGAAACCCTGTGTAACATGTACCACCAGTTGCGCCATGCCTTGCGCCAGCCTTGGCTCCCAGGCCGCCCGGTCACCGCTTTTCGGTGCCTGGGGCAGTTGTCCGGCGTGACAGGCCGCGCACGTGCGGTTGTACAACGCCTCGGGATCCTGTGTAGCCTGTGCGCTGAAAAACGGCAGGAACATACCGACAGCAAGCAGCCATTTCGCCATGCGAAACGACCTGACAGGGTTGGGGGCCGCGCTGCGTTCTGTTGCGCGAGCTATTGTTCGACACCCCATGCTCAATTGCCTTCGCTGGGCGAATGAGCACACAAAAACTGGGGCATTATATACTTCCGCCAGCCAAACGGAAACGACACCGCTTGCCAGGCCTGGTCCTACGCCTCCAGCGCTGGGCAACACCCACATCGGAAATCCCATGCAAGTCAAGAACCCCATCCTCGGCCTCTGCCAGAAAGCCAAATTCGCCCTCAGCGCCGCCAAGGTTGAACAATGCCCCGAAGACCAGGGTTACGAGGTGGCTTTCGCCGGCCGTTCCAACGCCGGTAAATCCAGCGCCCTCAACACCCTGACCCACGCCAGCCTGGCGCGCACCTCGAAGACCCCCGGCCGCACCCAGCTGCTGAATTTCTTCAGTCTGGACGATGAACGGCGTTTGGTCGACCTGCCGGGCTATGGTTATGCAAAAGTGCCGATTCCGCTCAAGCAGCACTGGCAGAAACACCTTGAGGCCTACCTGGGCAGCCGCGAATGCCTGCGCGGGATCATTTTGATGATGGACACCCGCCATCCAATGACCGACTTCGACAAGATGATGCTCGACTGGGCCAAGGCCAGTGGCATGCCAATGCATATCCTGCTGACCAAGGCCGACAAGCTGACCCACGGCGCTGGCAAGAACACCTTGCTCAAGGTGCAGTCGGAGATTCGCAAGGGTTGGGGCGATACCGCGACCATCCAGTTGTTCTCGGCACCCAAGCGCCTGGGCCTGGAAGAGGCCTATCGCGTGCTGGCGGACTGGATGGAGCTGGAAGACAAGCCGGCGGCCTGACTTCGCGGCCTTGCGGGCTCGTGGAGCGAGCCCGGCAGGCATGACGCCGAATTCCGGGCAAAAAAAACCCCGGACTTCGTATGGGGAGGGGGAAGTTCGGGGTCCAAGTCCGGACCGCTAGGGCGGGGTCCAGATATCTGCCAACACTTAACACAACATAGGAGCATCGAAAGGCTTCACCAGCCATTCAGTACCTCTGAGTGGCGGTTCACCGGTTTAGTTCCGAGCCCCTAGAAACTATTTGCGATAGTTTCATGAAGCGCTCGATCTAAGGCCCGAAGCCTGCACCGGATCCGCGACACTACGTCGCAGATCCTACACAGCTTTCACGCGGCGTTTAGTGAGCTTCATCCCAATTCGAGCCAACGCCCGCTTCCACCAGCAACGGCACGTCCAGCTGCGCTGCGCCGCTCATGTGAACGCGAATCTCGGTTTTCACCTGCTCGACCAGGTCCTCGCGCACTTCGAGCACCAGTTCGTCGTGTACCTGCAGGATCACCCGCGCATCCAGCCCGCTCTCGCTCAGCCAGTTGTCCACCGCCACCATGGCACGCTTGATGATGTCCGCCGCGGTGCCCTGCATCGGCGCATTGATCGCGGTACGCTCGGCGCCTTTGCGCAAGGCCGGGTTCTTGGCGTTGATGTCCGGCAGGTACAAACGACGTCCGAACAGAGTTTCGACGAAGCCCTTTTCAGCGGCCTGGGCGCGGGTGCGCTCCATATAGGCCAGCACGCCGGGGTAACGGGCAAAATAGCGGTCGATGTAGTCCTGGGACTGCTTGCGATCTACACCTATCTGCTTGGCCAGGCCGAATGCGCTCATGCCATAGATCAGGCCGAAATTGATCGCCTTGGCGCTGCGGCGCTGGTCGGTGGTGACGTCCTCGAGGGCGACACCGAACACTTCCGCAGCGGTGGCACGGTGTACGTCCAGGTCATTGCGGAAGGCATGCAGCAGCCCTTCGTCCTTGGCCAGGTGGGCCATGATGCGCAGCTCGATCTGCGAATAGTCCGCCGCCAGCAGTTTGTAGCCGGGGCTGGCGACGAAGGCCTGGCGAATGCGCCGGCCTTCGGCGGTGCGGATCGGGATGTTCTGCAGGTTCGGGTCGCTGGACGACAGGCGACCGGTGGCAGCCACGGCCTGCTGATACGAGGTATGGATGCGTCCGGTACGCGGGTTGATCTGCCCCGGCAGCTTGTCGGTATAGGTGCTCTTGAGCTTGCTCAGGCTGCGGTACTGCATCAGCACTTTGGGCAGCGGGTAGCCTTGCTCGGCCAGCTCATCAAGCACCGCCTCGGCGGTGGACGGCTGGCCCTTGGCGGTCTTGCTCAGCACCGGCATGCCCAACTTGTCGTAGAGAATCGCGCCGAGCTGCTTGGGCGAGCCCAGGTTGAATTCCTCGCCGGCTAGCGCATACGCCTCACGCTCCAGCTCGACCAGCTTCGCCCCCAGCTCGCCGCTCTGCACGCCGAGCAGCCTGGCGTCGACCAGCGCGCCCTGGCGCTCGATCTTCGCCAGCACCGGCACCAGCGGCATCTCGATATCCATCAGCACCGGCAGCACGCTGGGCGTCTGGGCCAGACGCGCCTGCAGCGCGTGGTGCAGACGCAAGGTGATGTCCGCGTCCTCGGCGGCGTAGGGGCCGGCCTTGTCCAGTGGGATCTGGTTGAAGGTCAGCTGCTTGGCGCCCTTGCCGGCGATATCCTCGAAGGCGATGGTGGTGTGGTCCAGGTACTTCTGCGCCAGGCTGTCCATGTCGTGACGAGTGGCGGTGGAGTCGAGCACGTAGGACTCAAGCATGGTGTCGTAGGCCACACCGCGCATGTGGATGGCCGGGCTGCCGTTGGCCAGGATGTTGATGTCGTACTTGGCGTTCTGGCCGACCTTGCCCTTGGCCGGATCCTCCAGCAGCGGCTTGAGCGCCAGCAGCACGCGCTCGCGATCCAGCTGGGCCGGAGCGCCTTCGTAGTCGTGGGTCAAGGGCACATAGGCAGCCTCATGGGGCTCGACGGCGAACGACAGGCCGACGATCTGCGCCTGCTGGGCATCCAGGCCGGTGGTTTCCGTATCGAAGGCGAACAGCGGCGCCCGGCGCAGCTTTTCCAGCCAGGCGTCGAAGCGAGCCTGGTCGAGGATGGTTTCGTACTTCGGCTCGACCTTCTCGGCAACAGGAGCCTCGGCGGCAGCGGCGCCATCACCTGCCTGGGGCGCGCTGCGCTGGACTTCGGCAACCCAGCTCTTGAACTCCATCTCGGTGTACAGCGCCAGCAGCGCTTCACGGTCGGGTTCGCCGCAGACCAGGGCGTCCACTTCGACATCCAGCTCGACATCGCACTTGATGGTGGCCAGTTCGTAGGAGAGGAAGGCCGCGTCGCGGTGCTCCTCGAGCTTGGCGGCGAGAGTCTTGGCGCCACGAATGGCCAGGCCCGGCACCTTGTCCAGGTTCTGGTACACATCGCTCAGGCCGCCACCGATACCGGTCAGCAAACCGACCGCGGTCTTCTCGCCAACGCCGGGTACGCCGGGGATGTTGTCGACCTTGTCGCCCATCAGGGCGAGAAAATCGATGATGTGCTCGGGCCCTACGCCGAACTTCTCGTGTACGCCAGCGACGTCGAGCACGCTACCGGTCATGGTATTGACGAGGGTGACGTGGCCGTCCACCAGCTGGGCCATGTCCTTGTCACCGGTCGAGATGATCACCGGGCGGCCGGCGGCGGCACTGCTGCGCGCCAGGGTACCGATCACATCGTCGGCCTCCACGCCTTCGACGCACAGCAGCGGGTAGCCTAGGGCGCGGACGCTGGCGTGCAGCGGTTCGACCTGCACTCGCAGATCGTCGGGCATGCTCGGGCGGTTGGCCTTGTACTCGGCGAACATGGCGTCGCGGAAGGTCCCGCCCTTGGCGTCGAAAACCACCGCGAACAGGCTGTCCGGATATTGCTTGCGCAGGCTCTTGAGCATGTTCAGCACGCCCTTGACCGCGCCGGTGGGCATGCCTTTGGAGGTGGTCAGCGGCGGCAGCGCGTGGAAGGCGCGGTAGAGGTAGGACGAACCGTCCACCAGGACGAGGGGCGCTTGGCTCATGAGGAGAATCAACCTTTTCGACGGGGCCGGCGCTAGAATAGCCGGATCAATGACGACAAAAGGACTAGGTTATCATGCGCACACTCAATCGCCTGTTACTGCTCGGTCTGCTGGCCACCATGCCAGTCGTCACCCTGGCGGCGGACGAAGCCCCATCGGCCGATCCCGATGTAACCATTCGCACGGAAGGCGACAAAACCATCCAGGAGTACCGTCAAAACGGCTTCCTGTATGCGATCAAGGTCACGCCGAAGAACGGCAAGCCTTATTTCCTGGTACGCGCCGATGGCTCCGAAGGCAATTTCATTCGTTCCGACCAGCCGGACATGCTGATTCCGTCCTGGAAGATCTTCGAGTGGTAAGCTAGTAACGCGTATCGTTCTTATCAACCAGGCACTTCCGGCGGAAGTGCCCGCATGGGCAATTCTTCAACATGTCAGTCTTCACCCCTGTGTCCCGGCCTGAGCTGGAAACCTTTCTGGCGCCGTACGAGTTGGGTCGCCTGCTCGACTTCCAGGGCATCGCCGCCGGTACCGAGAACAGCAATTTCTTCGTCAGCCTGGAAAAGGGGGAGTTCGTCCTCACACTGATCGAGCGTGGGCCGGCTGAAGACATGCCGTTCTTCATCGAACTGCTCGACGTGCTGCACGCTGCCGACATGCCTGTGCCCTACGCCCTGCGCGACCGCGAAGGGCATGGCCTGCGCGAACTGTGCGGCAAGCCTGCGCTGTTGCAGCCACGACTGTCGGGCAAGCACATCAAGCTGCCGAACAACCAGCACTGCGCCCAGGTCGGCGAGCTGCTGGCGCACATTCACCTGGCCACCCGCGAGCGCATCATCGAGCGCCGCACCGACCGGGGTCTGGACTGGATGCTGGAATCTGGCGCCGAACTGCTGCCGAGCCTGAACCAGGCGCAAACCGGGCTGCTGCAACCGGCGCTGGCGGAAATCACCGCGCACAAGGCGCAGATCCTCGCCCTGCCCAAGGCCAACCTGCACGCCGACCTGTTCCGTGACAACGTGATGTTCGAAGGCACCCACCTGACCGGCTTGATCGACTTCTACAACGCCTGCTCCGGGCCGATGCTGTATGACATCGCCATCACCGTGAACGACTGGTGCCTGGACGAGCAGGGTGGTATCGATCTGCCACGCGCCCAGGCATTGCTGGGCGCCTACGCGGCACTGCGCCCGTTCACCGCCGCCGAAGCCGAATTGTGGCCGGTGATGCTGCGGGTGGCGTGCGTGCGCTTCTGGCTGTCGCGCCTGATCGCGGCGCAGGCGTTCGCCGGGATGGACGTGATGATCCATGACCCGAGCGAGTTCGAGGTGCGTCTGGCACAACGCCAGCAGGTGGCGCTAAAGCTGCCGTTCGCGCTCTAAAGGGCGATAACACCGCGATCACCCGCGAAGCGGGTGCCACACAGCGTGGCGCCCGTTTCGCGGCTGAAGCCGCTCCTACAGCTGCTCCAGGCAGCCGGCCAGGTCGCCGCCCAGCTTCTCCAGCAAGCGCTCATAGCCCTTGCCATCCACCTTGTCGCCCCCACCCAGCGCATCCAGCTCCGCCAACCGCACCGGCAACCCGGCCGTCAGCGTCTCGGCCAGGCGCGGCCTCAGCGGCGGCTCGCTGAACACACAGGTCTTGCCCACCGCCTGCAGGCGTTTGCGCATGGCGGCAACATGCTGCGCGCCCGGCTGCACTTCGGAGGCCACGCTGAACACGCCGGTGTGCTTCAGGCCATAGGCGGCCTCGAAGTAGTCGAACGCCTCGTGAAACACGAAATATGGCTTGCCGGCGATTCCCGCCACGCGCTGCTTGATGCGCGCATCCAGGGCATCCAGGCGCTCGAAGAACTGCTTGAGGTTGGCCTGGTAGCGCGCGGCATTGGCCGGATCGGCCGTCGCCAGGTCGCCGGCCATCTTCGTCGCGATCACCCGAGCATTCACCGACGACAGCCACAGATGCGCATCGAGGCTGCCAGGACGATGGTCATGGTCGTGATCGTCGTGGTCTTCCTCCTCGTGAGAGTGGCTGTCCTCACCGAAATGGCGCAGCTGCATGCCCGCAAGCGACTGCACGGCCACGCTCGGCTTGGCGCGACTGCTCAGCACACGGGGCAGGAAGCCTTCCATGTCCGGGCCGATCCAGTACAACAGGTCGGCATCGGCGACCTTGCGCACGTCAGAGGGGCGCAGCGCATAGTTGTGTGGAGAGGCGCCCGGCGGCAGCAGCACATCGGCGCTGCCGACACCGTCCTGAACGGCGGCGGCGATCTGTTGCAGGGGCTTGATACTGGTCAGCACGCGCACGTCAGCGTGGGCAGAAAAAGCGATGAAAGCGACAAAGAGGGCAAGGATTCGGGACACGGTGGATACTCGGGTCGTCAGAAACAGGTAACATAATAACGTCTCCATCCTGAACCGTCGCTGCCCATGTCCATCACGCCGCTGGCCCACCGTCCCCACGATCACTCCCATTGCGTCCACAGTGCGCTGGCCGAGGCCGACGCGCTGTGCAACCGTCAGGGCCTGCGCCTGACCGCCCTGCGCCGCCGCGTGCTGGAACTGGTGTGGCAGAGCCACAAGCCGCTGGGCGCCTACGATATCCTCGCCGTGCTCAGCGAGCAGGACGGCCGCCGCGCCGCGCCACCGACCGTCTATCGTGCCCTGGACTTCCTCCTGGAAAACGGCCTGGTCCACCGCATCGCCTCGCTCAACGCCTTCATCGGCTGCAGTCACCCCGAGCATGCGCACCAGGGGCAGTTCCTGATCTGCCGCGAATGTCACGTGGCCATCGAGCTGGAACAGAACAGCATCAGCGACGCCATCGTCAGCAGCGCCAATGCCGTGGGTTTTGCGGTCGAGACGCAAACGGTCGAAGTGGTCGGCCTGTGCGGCAACTGCCGGGGCAAGGCATGAGCGACGCCTTGATCCGCCTCGAGCAGGTCGGCGTCAGTTTCGGCGGCGAAGCGGTGCTCGACAGCATCGACCTGGCGGTCGCGCCCGGGCAGATCGTCACCCTGATCGGCCCCAACGGCGCCGGCAAGACCACCCTGGTGCGCGCCGTGCTGGGCCTGCTCAAGCCGCACCGCGGCAAGGTATGGCGCAAGCCCAGGCTGCGCATCGGCTACATGCCGCAGAAGATCCAGGTGGACGCCACATTGCCCTTGTCGGTGCTGCGCTTCCTGCGCCTGGTGCCCGGTGTAGACCGTGCGACAGCCTTGGCGGCGCTGCAGGAAGTCGGCGCCGAGCAGGTGATCGACAGTCCGATCCAGACTATCTCCGGCGGCGAGATGCAGCGCGTGCTGCTGGCCCGCGCGTTGTTGCGCGAACCCGAACTGCTGGTACTGGACGAACCGGTGCAGGGCGTCGACGTGGTTGGCCAGACCGAGCTGTACAACCTGATCACCCGCCTACGCGACCGCCACGGCTGCGGCGTGCTGATGGTCAGCCATGACCTGCATCTGGTGATGAGCGCCACCGACCAGGTGGTCTGCCTCAACCGCCATGTGTGCTGCTCGGGCCACCCGGAACAGGTCAGCAACGACCCGGCCTTCGTCGAGCTGTTCGGCCAGAACGCCCCGAGCCTGGCCATCTATCACCACCATCACGATCACAGCCACGACCTGCACGGTTCGGTGATCGCCCCCGGCGCCCATGTTCACGGAGAGCACTGCAAGCATGGCTGATTTTCTTCTCTACGCCCTGCTTGCCGGTGTATCGCTGGCGCTGGTCGCCGGCCCCTTGGGTTCGTTCGTGGTCTGGCGGCGCATGGCCTATTTCGGCGACACCCTGTCCCATGCCGCGCTGCTCGGCGTGGCCCTGGGCTTCGCCCTGGACGTCAGCCCGGCACTGGCGGTGACCATCGGCTGTCTGCTGCTGGCGATCCTGCTGGTGACTCTGCAACAGCGCCAGCCACTGGCCTCGGACACCCTGCTCGGCATCCTCGCCCCCAGCACCCTGTCGCTGGGCCTGGTGGTGCTGAGCTTCATGCACGATGTGCGCATCGACCTGATGGCCTACCTGTTCGGCGACCTGCTGGCGATCAGCACCACCGACCTGGCCTGGATCCTCGGCGGCAGCGCCTTGGTGCTGATGCTGCTGGCGATGTTCTGGCGGCCCCTGCTGGCTGTCACCGTGCATGAGGAACTGGCGATGGTCGAAGGTTTGCCAGTGACCGGCCTGCGCCTGGCGCTGATGCTGCTGATCGCCGTGGTGATCGCGGTGGCGATGAAGATCGTCGGCGTGCTGCTGATCACCTCGCTGCTGATCATCCCGGCCGCCGCGGCACAGCGTCACGCCCGCTCACCGGAACAGATGGCCGTGGGCGCCAGCCTGCTTGGCGTTTGCGCGGTCTGCGGGGGCCTGGCGCTGTCCTGGTTCAAGGACACCCCGGCCGGGCCTTCGATCGTGGTCTGTGCGGCAGTGCTATTCTTGCTGAGCCTGGCGTTGCCGAAACGCTGAATTTTCAGGGTGTGCGCAGGCACATCCTGCAACCTTTTTGCAGGTTTCGAGTCTGAGAAGACCTGTTTTCGAGCGTGCGCACCTGGGTGTAGACTTGCTCGCTTTTTGCGCAAATAGAGAGTCGCAGGAATGAAGCCGTTCGCCTCACGTTATCTACTTGTTGCCGCGTTTTCCCTGTTCCTGGCTGCCTGCTCCAGCAAGCCGGCCGAACAGCCGGTGGCGCCTGCCCAACCCGATGCCTGGCAGCAGCTCGAGCAAAGCATCGCCAGCAACGAGTTGGCCACCGCCGAGGATCAACTGACCGCCTTGCAGACCCAGGCGCCGGATGATGCCCGCCTCGAACCGCATCAGCGCCAGTTGGCCGAGGCCTACCTGCGCCGTAGCCAGATCGTCCTGCAAAAAGGCGATGTGAACGCCGCCGCCACGGCGTTGGCCCGTGCCCGGGCGTTGATGCCGCAAGCACCGGCCCTGACCGGCGGCGATGCCGTGGCCCAGGCACGCAAGGCCGAACTGGAAAAGGCCGAAGCGGCGCTCAAGGCTGCCGCGTCGAAGCCCAAGGCCCGGGTGATCGACCCGACCGCGCCGACCACCGTCGTGGCGCTGAAAACCACCGATAGCCGGGCGATGCGCCGCCAGCTGGACGATATCGCGGCAGACGTGGTGAGTTATCAGTGCGAGGTGGTGTTCCAGGTGCCGCGCACCGAGGATGCACCTTGGCTCAAGACCCTTCTGGAGAAGCGGGTGCGCAAGCTCGACAGTGGCTTCGAGCTGAAGCAGAAGCATGAGATCCAGCGTTCATTGCCGGCGCAGGTGGTGTTGATTCCTCATCAGCAATAAACCTGTCAGGGCCTCATCGCCGGCAAGCCGGCTCCCACAGGGGCCGCCTACAATCTGTGGGAGCCGGCTTGTCGTGGCGACGAACCACGGCGATGGGCTGTAAAGCAGCCCCCGATTATGCAGGAACAGCTTCGGCAACTGCCTCCCGCGCCCACACCCGGTGCCCCTCGACTGCCTTGAAGAAGGCCTCGAACGCCTTCTGGTCATCGCCCAGCAACAGCCCCGCATCTACCTTGAGCCCCAGCTTGTTCAGCAGCAGCTTGCCCTCACTGGCGATGCCCATGGGTTTGAGGTGCTTATAGGCCTCGAGCAGGAAGTGCTTGGCCACGCCGCTGTTTTCCAGCGCCTCCAACGAAGCCTTGCCCGCCGGCACCCATACACCGTCGAACATCACCGACGGCATGCCCTCCATCGACGCATCCACCGACAGCTGCTTGCCACCTGCAGTCTTCACTGGTGCCGACGTCGGCCCCAGCAGCATGGGGCGCGCACTTTGCGCCTCCAGCGCCTTGACCACCTTGTCGACACTCGCGTCATCCACGCCATCAGCCACCAGGATGGCGATCTTGCGCCCACTGATGCCGATGTTTCCGGGGTGGTTCATCTGGCTCAAGGCCTTTGACTGCGCCGGCTTGCTGCCCTTGACCTTGACCGTGCCGGCCTTCGGCGCCGGCAGCCCGAGGTTGGCCGCCACCGCTGCCGCCAACTTGAGATCGATGTTGGCCAGGATCTCGTTCACCTCCCGCGCCCGGATCGCCTCGCGCTCGACCTTGCCCAGTTCGAAGCTGTAGGCCTTGATGATGTGCTGCTGCTCGGTGGGGCTCATGCTGTGGAAGAACAGCCGCGCCTGGGAGAAATGGTCGCCGAACGACTCGCTGCGCTGGCGGATCTTGTTTGCATCGATACGTTCCTGGTAACTCTCGAAACCGCCATCCTGTGCGGCGGGCGGTGTTTCCTTCGGCCAGCCGCCATCGATCGAGTTGGGCTCGTAGGAAGCTCGCCCCTTGTCGATGGTCATGCGGTGCATGGCATCGCGCTGGCTGCTGTGATTGGGCGCGACGGGGCGGTTGATCGGGATCTCGTGGAAGTTCGGTCCGCCCAGGCGGCTAATCTGGGTGTCGGTGTAGGAGAACAGCCGGCCCTGCAGCAAGGGGTCGTTGCTGAAATCGATGCCCGGCACGATATGTCCGGGGCAGAAGGCGATCTGCTCCACTTCGGCGAAGAAATTGTCCGGGTTGCGGTCGAGCACCATTTTGCCCAGCGGCGTTACCGGCACCAGCTCCTCGGGGATGATCTTGGTCGGGTCGAGCAGGTCGAAGTCGAACTTGTGTTCATCGGCCTCCGGCACGATCTGCACGCCCAGCTCCCATTCCGGGTAATGACCGGTCTCGATCGCTTCCCACAGGTCGCGGCGGTGATAGTCGGTGTCCTTACCGGCAAGCTTCTGGGCTTCGTCCCACAGCACCGAATGCACGCCCTGGCGTGGCTTCCAGTGGAACTTGACGAAGCTGGCCACGCCTTGGGCATTGATCAACCGGAAGGTATGCACGCCAAAGCCTTCCATCATGCGCAGGCTGCGCGGAATGGCCCGGTCGGACATCGCCCACATGACCATGTGCGCGGATTCCGGCACCAGCGATACGAAGTCCCAGAAGGTATCGTGGGCCGAGCCACCGGTGGGCATCTCGTTGTGCGGTTCGGGTTTGACCGCGTGGACGAAGTCGGGAAACTTGATCGCATCCTGGATGAAGAACACCGGCATGTTGTTGCCGACCAGATCGAAGTTACCTTCATCGGTGTAGAACTTCACCGCAAAGCCGCGCACATCGCGCACCGTGTCGCCCGAGCCACGTGGACCCTGCACTGTAGAAAAGCGTACGAACACCGGGGTTATCTTCTCGGGGTCTTGCAGGAAACCGGCCTTGGTCAGTTCGGCATGGCAACCGTAGCTCTGAAAGTAACCATGGGCGCCAGTCCCACGGGCATGGACGATGCGCTCGGGTATGCGCTCATGGTCGAAGTGGGTGATCTTCTCGCGCATGATGAAGTCTTCGAGCAGCGAAGGCCCACGGGCGCCTGCCTTGAGGCTGTTCTGGTTGTCGGCAACCTTCACCCCCTGGTTGGTACGCAGCGCCTGGCCGCTGGCGTCGCTGCGAAACGCCTCCAAGCTCTGCAGCTTGGCGTTGGTGTTGGCCTTGTCCGGGGTGTCGGTGCCGGCGACAGGGCTGGGCTGTGGCGCCTGGGGCGTCTTGCTGGGCATCTTCGGCTCTCCTCATCAGTCATCAGGCTGCCCGTTCGGGCTTGTTCAATTAGTGACTGGGCCGCCGTCGGATGCGTTCAATCGGATTGCCGACCGTCGCGTTATGCCGATTGGATTGGAGCATTGCGAAATTAATGCTAAGAACACCCAGGGGAAAAGGCTAAAATGCGCGACCCCGGCTAACCGCTGACCCAAATTCCATGCGCCCCACAAGGTTCGCTCAGTGATCGAGTTTCAAAATGTCCACAAGACCTACCGCGTCGCCGGTAGGGATATCCCGGCCCTGAACCCGACCAGCCTGACCATCGAAGATGGTCAGGTGTTCGGCCTGATCGGCCACTCCGGTGCCGGCAAGAGCACCATGCTGCGCCTGATCAACCGCCTCGAGGAGCCGTCCGGCGGCAAGATCGTGGTCGACGGTGAAGACGTCACCGCCTTCGACTCGAACCAGCTGCGGCGCTTCCGCCAGCAGGTCGGCATGATCTTCCAGCACTTCAACCTGCTGGCTTCCAAGACCGTCGCCGACAATGTCGCCCTGCCGCTGGTGCTGGCGGGCGAGCTGTCGCGTGGCGAGATCGACAAGCGCGTCACCGAGCTGCTGGCCCGTGTCGGCCTTTCCGAGCACGCGAAGAAGTACCCGGCGCAACTGTCGGGTGGGCAGAAGCAGCGCGTCGGCATCGCCCGCGCCCTGTCCACCAACCCCAAGATCCTGCTGTGCGACGAAGCTACCAGCGCCCTCGACCCGCAGACCACCGCCTCGGTGCTGCAACTGCTGGCCGAGATCAACCGCGAGCTGAAGCTGACCATCGTGCTGATCACCCATGAGATGGACGTGATCCGCCGGGTCTGCGACCGCGTGGCGGTGATGGACGCCGGGCAGATCGTCGAGCAGGGCCCGGTGGCCGACGTGTTCCTGCACCCGCAGCACGCCACCACCAAGCGTTTCGTCCAGGAAGACGAGCAGGTCGACGAGAACGAGCAACGCGACGATTTCGCCCATGTGCCGGGGCGCATCGTGCGCCTGACCTTCCAGGGCTGCGCCACCTACGCGCCGCTGCTGGGCACCGTGGCCCGCGAAACCGGCGTGGACTACAGCATCCTTGCCGGGCGCATCGACCGCATCAAGGACATTCCCTATGGCCAGCTGACCCTTGCCCTGATCGGTGGAGACATGGAGGCGGCATTCGCCCGCTTCACTGCAGCTGACGTACATATGGAGGTACTGCGTTGATGGACATCCTCAGCTATTTCGCCAACGTCGACTGGGTCGAGATCTGGCAGGCGACCAACGACACCATGGTCATGCTGTTCATCTCGCTGGCCTTCATCATCCTGCTGGGCCTGCCACTGGGCGTCGTGCTGTTCCTGTTCAGCCCACGGCAGATGTTCGAGCACAAGAAGGTCTACGCCGTGCTGGCGACCATCGTCAACATCGTGCGCTCGGTGCCGTTCATCATCCTGCTGATCGTGATGATCCCAATCACGGTGCTGATCACCGGCACCTCGCTGGGCGTTGCCGGTGCCATCCCGCCGCTGGTGGTGGGGACCACGCCGTTCTTCGCGCGGCTGGTGGAAACCGCCCTGCGTGAAGTGGACCGCGGCATCATCGAGGCTACCCAGTCGATGGGCGCCACCACCCGCCAGATCATCTTCAAGGCCGTGCTGCCTGAAGCGATGCCGGGCATCATCGCCGCCATTACCGTGACCGCCATCACCTTGGTGTCCTACACCGCCATGGCCGGCGTGGTCGGGGCTGGAGGCCTGGGTGACCTGTCGATCCGCTTCGGCTACCAACGCTTCCAGACCGACGTGATGATCGTCACCGTGGTGCTGCTGGTGATCCTGGTCCAGGTACTGCAAATGATCGGCGACAAGCTGGTCGTGCATTTTTCCCGTAAGTAACCCCAATGGGGTCGGCCCAGCCGACCCGTTCGGGGGCCGTCGCGGCCCTCACAAGGAGTGATCAATGAAGAAGCTGCTTGCTGTTGTCGCCGCGGTCGCGGCCTTCTCGGCCCACGCCGAGACCCTGACGGTCGCCGCCACCCCGGTGCCGCACGCCGAGATCCTCAACTTCGTCAAGCCGCAGCTGGCGAAGGAAGGCGTGGAACTGAAGGTCAAGGAATTCACCGACTACATCCAGCCGAACGTGCAGGTGTCGGAAAAGCGCCTGGACGCCAACTTCTTCCAGCACCAGCCGTACCTGGATGAGTTCAACAAGGCCAAGGGTACTCACCTGGTAAGCGTCGCCGGCGTGCATATCGAGCCGCTGGGCGTGTACTCGACCAAGGTCAAGAAGCTCGACGAACTGCCTTCCGGCGCCGCCGTGGTCATTCCCAACGACGCCACCAACGGCGGCCGCGCCCTGCTGCTGCTGGACAAGGCCGGGGTGATCAAGCTCAAGGACAACACGAACATCCTGTCGACCATCAAGGACATCGCCGAGAACCCGAAAAACCTGAAGTTCCGCGAACTGGAAGCCGCCACCATCCCACGTGTGCTGACCCAGGTCGATGCCGCCCTGATCAATACCAACTACGCGCTGGAAGCCAAGCTCAACCCGGAAAAAGACGCCCTGGCCATCGAAGGCAAGGACTCTCCGTACGTGAACATCCTGGTGACCCGCGAGGACAACAAGGACGCGGACGCGGTGAAGAAGCTGGTACAGGCCCTGCACTCGCCTGAAGTGAAGCAGTTCATCACCGAGAAGTACAAGGGCGCTGTCGTTCCTGCGTTCTAAGCCTGCAGCCTGGGGCCGCTTCGAGGCCCTATCGCCGGCAAGCCGGCTCCCACAGAGACTGCACGATTGTGGGAGCCGGCTTGCCGGCGAAAGGCCTGCGCAGCAGGCCCAACTATCTCAATCGCGCTTGACCAGCCCCGGCAACTGCGCCACCAGTTTCTGGTTGTTGAACGGCGCACGGATGAACCCACGCTGACGCCCGTCAGGCCCGACCACTGCCAGGTTGCCGCTGTGATCCACGGTATACCCGGGCTTGCTGGTATCGGCCGGAATGAACGGGATGCTCAAGGCGTTGGCCAACTTCTGGGTATCCTCGATCGAGCCCGCCACCCCGACGAAATCCTTGTCGAAGTAGCCCAGGTACTGCTTGAGCTGGTTCGGTGTGTCGCGGTTCGGGTCGACGCTCACCAGCACCACCTGCAGACGCTCCAGCGCCTCCTTGGGCAGCTCGCTCTTCACCTGGCGCAGCTGGGCCAGGGTGGTCGGGCAGATATCCGGGCAGTAGGTGTAGCCGAAGAACAGCAACGACCACTTGCCCTTGAGCTGGTCCAGCACCAGCGGCTGGCCGTTCTGGTCGGTCATGGTCACGTCCGGCACGGTACGGCTCTGCGGCAGCAGGATGATTCCGGCATCGATCAGTTCGGTGGGGTTCAACTGACCTCGGTCGTTGAGTACCTTGTTGACGGTCAGGCCCATGATCAGCGCGACCAGGGCAACGAGGATAAAGACGGTTTTCTGGGTTCGGGTCATAGGTTCAGCAACAGGTAGTGGTCTACGAGCAATGCGATGAACAGGGCGAACAGGTAGCCGATGGAATACTTGAACGTCTTGATCGCCGCGTGCGGCCGGGTGCCACGGTACAACACCCAGGCCCAGTGCAGGAAGCGCAGGCCCAGCACCAGGGCACAGGCCAGGTACAGCGGGCCGCTCATGTGAATGGCGTAGGGCAACAGGCTCACGGCCAGCAATATCAAGGTGTAGAGCAGGATATGCAGGGCCGTGTAACGCTCGCCATGGGTAACGGGTAGCATAGGAATATCAGCTTTTGCGTACTCCTCCTTGCGATGAATCGCAAGGGCCCAGAAGTGCGGCGGTGTCCAGGCGAAGATGATCAGCACCAGTAGCAGCGGCTCGGCGCCCAGGTGCCCGCTGACCGCCACCCAGCCCAGCAATGGTGGTGCGGCCCCGGCCAGGCCGCCGATTACGATGTTCTGCGGCGTGGCCCGCTTGAGAAAGCCGGTGTAGAGCACCGCGTAACCCAGCAGCGAGGCCAGGGTCAGCCAGGCGGTGAGGGGATTGGTGAACGCCAGCAGCAAAACCATCCCCGTCGCAGCCAGCAGCAAGGCGAACAGCAGTGCCGGCAAGGGCGCCACCCGGCCTTGGGCCAGCGGGCGCTTGTGGGTACGGGCCATCAGCGCATCGACGCGGCGGTCGACCACGTGGTTGACCGCCGCCGCGGCACCCGCGCACAAGCCAATTCCCAGGTTGCCGAACAGCAGGACGCTCCAGGCCACCCCCGCGCGGGTGGCGAGAAACATCCCCACCAGCGAGGTGATCAGCATCAACACCACCACCTTCGGCTTGGTCAGTTCCAGATAGTCGCGCCACCCGGCGCGCTGGCGTTCCGTGCTCAGAACCGTCGCCACGAATCGTTCCTCATGTGATGAGTGAGTTGCCCCCCGACCACCGGTGTCAGACGCCAGCCATGGCCCACGCGAACCTTGTCGACCACGCGGATGCGGTAGTTCACCAGCACCATGGTCAGCAGCAGCAGCACACCGCCGGCGTTGTGGGCAACGGCCACGCCCAGCGGCAGGTGGAACAATACATTGCTGATGCCCAGGCCCAACTGCAGCGCCAGCGCCAGCAATACCAGGCGCGCCAGCCCACTCAGGCCATGGCGGTGCAGCTTCCAGCCGAGCATCGAGAGAACCGCCAGTACCAGCATGGCGCCGAGCCGGTGGCTGACATGGATCGCCGTGCGCGCATCGCTGTCCAGTTGCCCGCCCAGGTAATTGGGGCCGACATGCTGGGTCAGGTGGAAGCCGTTGCTGAAGTCCGCCGCCGGCCACCACTGGCCATGGCAGGTAGGCAGGTCGATGCAGGCCACCGCCGCGTAGTTGGCGCTGACCCAACCCCCCAGGGCGATCTGGCCGATCACCACCAGCAGCGCCAGCGCGGCGATCCGTCGCAGGCTCAGCGGCAGTTTCGGCAAGGGCGCAAAGGCCCGGGATAGACGCAGGGATAGCAGGAAAAGCAGGCTCACCGTGGTGAACCCGCCAAGCAGGTGCGCGGTCACCACCTGGGGCCACAGTTTCAGTGTCACGGTCCACATGCCGAACGCCGCCTGGGCCAGCACCACCCCCAGCAGCAACACCGGCAGGCGGTAGGGCTGGCCGTCATGGGCATGCCGGCGTACAGCCTGGAAGGCAAGCAGCGCGATCACCAGCGCCAGGGTGCCGGCGAAATAGCGATGGACCATCTCTGCCCAGCCCTTGGCTTCTTCCACCGGGTGCTCAGGGAAGTGCAGCTCGGCATGGGCCAGTTGGGCATCGGTCTTGGGCACGCTGATGAAACCGTAGCAACCTGGCCAGTCGGGGCAGCCAAGACCGGCGTGAGTCAGGCGAGTGTAGGCGCCGAGCAGCACGACCAGCAGCGCCAGCAGCGTGGCGAACACAGCAAGGCGGAATCCGGGTCTGGCCATGACAGCCTCCTAGCCGATGTTGGACAGCTTGAGCAGGTGACGCAGGTCGTCCAGCACATGCTTGCCCTTGACCTTGGCGTCGTAGCGCAGCACCAGGTTGCCGTGAGGATCGACGATCCACAGTTGCGGGGCAGTGTCGCCGACCTTCTGGATATAGCGCTGGGCGTCAAGCGGGTAGCGTTGCAACTGCGGGTACTCACGGCCCAGCAGCGCCTGGTAGTCGGCGGCCAGCGGCTGGGCCGCCGCCAGGGCATGGCTGGCGCGGCTGGCATCGCGGCCCAGGCCGACCTGGATCTGCCGGGCCAGGTACACCAGTTGCCGGCACTCCTCGGCACAGGCGCCTGGGGCGCTGACCAACAGCTGCCAACGCTCGTCCTGGGCATCAATGCCGATATCGGCCCGGCCCTCGCCATTGCCGATCATCACACCGTGATAGCTGCGCCCCTCCGGCACCCAGAACTTGAGCTTGTACATGCTGGTGGCAAGGATCATCGGCCCGAGCACGACGAACAGGATCAACAGCAGTTGCAGGCGCCCGCGGGGCTTGCGGCGGTCAGGCACGTCCAGTGGACTCGTGGCGGCGGCCATGGCGGTTCTCCTTGTCGTTGTGATGCCAGCCGAAATACAGGTAGAGCAAGACCAGCGCGCTGGCCAGGGCGAACCACTGCACGGCGTAGCCCTGGTGCTTTTCCGGGCCCATGGCGACCACCGGCCAGTCCAGGCGGTAGGCGGCAGGGCCTGGCTGCAGGCGTAGCTCCTGGGCAAAGCCCTCACGGCCCAGCTGCTGCCAGAGCCCGACCGGTTCGATTGCCGTCAGCAGTTGCGGCCACTGGCCGTCGGGGTTGTCCGGGTGCAGTTGGAAGGTCTTGCCCGGCGGCACGTAGACCGTGGCGTCCAGCGCCAGCGCCTGGCTCGGCGTGTCGAAGCGCACCGGCACGCGACGGTCGGGCCACGCCAGCCAGCCGCGATTGACCAGCAACCACAGGCCGCTGGCCTGGTCGTGGAAGGGCTGCAGCAGCTCGACGCCGGCCTTGCCATCACGCATCTGGTTGTCCAGCAGCAGGCTGTGACCGGCATCGAATCGGCCATACAGATGCACGGGGTAGAACGCCGGGTCCGGCAGCTGGCGCAACCGGTCAGCGGTGACCGGCGCCTCGATCTGGCGCTCGGTGTAGGTAGCCAGCAGGTCACGCTTTTCGTCCGCGCGCCGCAGTTGCCAGCAGCCGAGTGCGATCAACCCCGGCAGCAGCGCAAGCACCACCAGGGTCGGTATCAGGCCTGGGCGAAACGGCTTCACCAAGGCCTCGTGAGGTCGAGCGCTATACTTGTATCCATCACCGCATCCCCCGGAGTTTCGCCATGCTCAAGGCCGCAATTGTCCTGATGCTGCTGGCCACCATCGCCAGCCTGTTCAGTGGCCTGGTGTTCCTGGTCAAGGACGACGACCAGTCGACCCGCCTGCTCAAGGCCCTTACCGTGCGCGTCGCCCTCGCCACCCTGACCATCGCCCTGGTGGCCTGGGGCCTGATCAGTGGGCAACTGGTGTCGCACGCCCCCTTCTGAATTCACACCATCCCTGTAGGAGCGGCTTCAGCCGCGATCACCCGCGAAGCCGCACTACAGGACATACACAAAGATGAACAACCCCACCCACACCACATCGACGAAGTGCCAGTACCAGCTCGCCGCCTCGAAGCCGAAGTGCTTGTCCGGTTCGAAGTGCCCACGCAGCACCCGGCAGAACATCACGAACAGGATCAGCGTGCCCAAGGTCACATGTGCGCCGTGGAACCCGGTGAGCATGAAGAACGTCGCACCGTAAATGCCCGAACCCAGGGTCAGCCCGAGTTCGTTGTATGCCTCGTGGTACTCGTAGGCCTGCAGGGCGAGGAACGCCAGCCCCAGCAGGATCGTCAGCCCCAGCCAAAGCTTCAGCGTGCCGCGGTGCCCCTTGCGCAGGGCGTGGTGGGCAATGGTCACGGTCACACTGGAACTCACCAGCAGGATGGTATTGATCAGCGGCAGGTGCCACGGATCGATGACCTCCTTGGGCGGTGGGAACAGTTTCGGGTCCGGTGTGTGCAGCAGCGGCCAGACGAACTCGAAGTTGGGCCAGAGCATGTGCGCCACGCCCTTGTCGCCTTCGCCCCCCAACCACGGCCCGGCCAGCACCCGCACGTAGAACAGCGCGCCGAAGAAGGCCAGGAAGAACATCACCTCGGAGAAGATGAACCAGCTCATGCCCCAGCGGAACGAGCGGTCCATCTGCGCACTGTAGAGCCCGGCGTGGCTTTCCTTGACCACCGCGCCGAACCAGCCGAACAGCATGTAGGCCAGGAACAGCGCGCCGACGAAGAAGATCAGCGGCCCGTGGGACTCCGGGTGGCCGGCCTTGAGGTCGTTGAACCAGGTGCCGAGCCCGAACACGGTGATGAACATGCCGATCGTGGCAATGATCGGCCACTTGCTCTGCGCCGGTACGTAGTAATGCTCGTGGCTTGCCATGATGTATCTCCTTCCCTCAGCGGGCGCCCTCGGTCGCGGCGTGGGCGACCGGGGGGTGGCGAGCGGTGATGTCGAACAGGGTGTAGGCCAGGGTCAGGTGTTTCACCGACTCCGGCAGGTCGCGGTCGACGATGAAGCGCACCGGCATCTCGATGCGCTCGCCCGGCTGCAGGACCTGCTGGGTGAAACAGAAGCACTCGGTCTTGTGGAAGTACGCCGCGGCCTCGGCAGGGGTGATGCTGGGGATGGCCTGGGCGCTCATGGGCTGGTTGGTCGGGTTGCGGGCCACGAAGATCATCTGGTTCACCGCCCCCGGGTTGACCTCGATCTGGTCGGCGCTGGAGTGGAACTCCCAGCTCATGTCGCCGGCATTGGTCGACATGAACTGCACCCGCACCGAACGGGTCGGGTCGCTCACCTGGGTGCCCGCGTACTGCCCGCCGGTCTTGCCGTTGATGCCGAAGGCCTTGCACATCACGTCGTAGATCGGCACCAGGGCAAAACCGAAGGCGAACATCACCACGGTGAGCATCAGCAAACGGGTGACCAGGCGTTTGAGCGACAGGCCGTCCATGGGCGGGCTCCTACTTCACTTCCGGCGGAGTCTGGAAGGTGTGGTAGGGCGCCGGCGACGGGATCGACCACTCCAGCCCCTCGGCACCGTCCCACGGTTTGGCCGGCGCCGGCGCGCCGCCACGGATGCACTTGATGACGATGAACAGGAAGAAGATCTGCGTGGCGCCGAACATGAACGCACCGATCGACGAGACCATGTTGAAGTCGGCGAACTGCAGGTTGTAGTCGGGGATCCGCCGCGGCATGCCGGCAAGCCCGACGAAGTGCATGGGGAAGAAGGCCAGGTTCATGCCGATGAACGACAGCCAGAAGTGCAGCTTGCCCAGTGTTTCGTCGTACATGTGCCCGGTCCACTTCGGCAGCCAGTAGTAGGCCGAGGCGAAGATGCCGAAGATCGCCCCGGGCACCAGCACATAGTGGAAGTGCGCCACCACGAAGTAGGTGTCGTGGTACTGGAAGTCCGCCGGTGCGATGGCCAGCATCAACCCGGAGAAACCACCAATGGTGAACAGGATGACGAAGGCGATGGCGAACAGCATCGGCGTCTCGAAGGTCAGCGAACCCTCCCACATGGTGCTGACCCAGTTGAACACCTTCACCCCGGTGGGCACGGCGATCAGCATGGTCGCGTACATGAAGAACAGCTCGCCCACCACCGGGATACCGACCACGAACATGTGGTGGGCCCAGACGATGAACGACAGGAAGGCGATCGCCCCGGTGGCGTAGACCATCGAGGTGTAGCCGAACAGCGGTTTGCGCGAGAACGCCGGGATGATCGAGCTGACCGCGCCGAACGCCGGCAGGATCATGATGTACACCTCGGGGTGGCCGAAGAACCAGAACACGTGCTGGAACAGCACCGGGTCACCGCCACCGGCGGCGCTGAAGAAGCTGGTGCCGAAGTGGATGTCCATCAGCATCATGGTCACCACGCCCGCCAGCACCGGCATCACCGCGATCAGCAGGAACGCGGTGATCAACCAGGTCCAGACGAACAGCGGCATCTTCATCAGGGTCATGCCCGGGGCGCGCAGGTTGAGGATGGTGGCGATCACGTTGATCGCGCCCATGATCGAGCTGATGCCCATCAGGTGGATGGCGAAGATGAAGAAGGTCACGCTGGCCGGCGCGTAGGTGGTCGACAGCGGGGCGTAGAAGGTCCAGCCGAAGTTCGGCCCGCCGCCCGGGCTGAACAGGGTCGAGACCAGCAGCAGGAAGGCCGCCGGCAGCAGCCAGAAGCTGAAGTTGTTCATCCGCGGCAGGGCCATGTCCGGCGCGCCGATCATCAGCGGGATCATCCAGTTGGCCAGGCCGACGAAGGCCGGCATCACCGCGCCGAACACCATGATCAGCCCGTGCATGGTGGTCATCTGGTTGAAGAACGCCGGCTCCACGATCTGCAGGCCGGGCTGGAACAGCTCGGCGCGGATCACCATGGCGAACGAGCCGCCGAGCAGGAACATGGTGAAGGCGAACCACAGGTACATCGTGCCGATGTCCTTGTGGTTGGTGGTCAGCACCCAGCGCATCAGGCCCTTGGCCGGGCCGTGGGCGTGTTCATGACCGTGGGCGTGGTCGTCGATCACTGCACTCATGTCCTGTCTCCTGCAATCCACTGACTGCCGCGGGTAGCCCGGTTCATTGCGCTTCGGCCTGCTTGAGCGCCAGCACGTCCTTCGGCGTGACCATGTCGCCCTTGTTGTTGCCCCAGGCGTTGCGCTCGTAGGTGACCACCGCGGCGATATCGACTTCCGAAAGCTGCTTGCCGAATGCCGCCATGGCGGTGCCCGGCTTGCCGTGGAAGACGATGCCCAGGTGCGCTTCCTTGGGCCCGGTGGCGATCTTCGAGCCCTTGAGGGCAGGGAACATCGGCGGCAAGCCCTGGCCTTCGGCCTGGTGACAGGCCACGCAGGTGGTGTGGTAGACCTTGTCGCCACGTGCCACCAGCTCTTCGAGGGTCCATTCCTTGCTGGTCAGCTCCTTGAGCTTGGCCGCCTCGGCCTTGCGCTCGCCGAGCCAGGTGTCGTAGTCGGCCTTGGATTTCACCTCGACCACCACCGGCATGAAGCCATGGTCCTTGCCGCACAGCTCGGTGCATTGGCCGCGATAGATGCCCGGCTTCTCGACCCGGGTCCAGGCCTCGTTGACGAAACCGGGGATGGCATCACGCTTGACCGCGAAGGCCGGCACCCACCAGGAATGGATGACGTCGGCGGCGGTCACCAGGAAGCGCACCTTGGCGCCCACCGGCAGCACCAGCGGCTGGTCGACTTCGAGCAGGTAGTGCTCGTCCTTCGGTGACTTGTTGTGGATCTGCTCGGCGGGGGTGGCCAGGTTGCTGAAGAACTCGACGTCCTGGCCCAGGTACTTGTAGTGCCACTTCCACTGGTAACCGGTGACCTGGATATCGATGTCCGAGTCGCTGGCGTCGTAGATGTCGATCAGGGTCTTGGTGGCCGGAATGGCCATGGCCACGAGGATCAGGAAGGGCACGACGGTCCAGAGGATCTCGACCCAGGTGTGCTCGTGGAAGTGCGCGGCCTTCTGCCCGGTGGAGCGGCGGTGGATGACCATCGACCAGAACATCGCGCCGAACACCACGATGCCGATGATTACGCAGATCCAGAAGATGGTCATGTGCAGGTCGAACACCGCGTGGGAGACTTCCGTCGCCCCGGGCGCCATGTTCACCGTCCATGCTGCCTGTGCCTGACCAAACAATGACCACAGCAACAGGCCCATCCAGACATGTGGATGTCGCATCATTGCGGGTTCCCCTTATCGTTCTTGTAGTCCCGGAGGCGTGGACGACCTGCTACGACAAAGGGGGGAACGGTGGCCAAGACTGCCTGGCTTCGACGACCGAGCCCCCTGCTTAAGGCAGTCGGGCCTCATCAACGAATCACGTTTCAAGCGGAGTATAGACACCGACCAATGGGGCGCAACGCAGGGACTGAAATGATCTTCATGCAACCAAACGTTTGCGCTGAAAGGCGCATGGATACTGGGCCGGGACACAATAATGGCACATTGATATAGCGAATTTCCTACACGCGCCTAAGAGATATAACAAATGCGTCTTAGCGATTCTCGTAAGCAAGCTAACTTAGTGTCTTCCGTTTGTAACGCCTTGTCCCTGGAGTTGTCATGAACATCGCTGCTGTACGCGAGCAGATCGAAAACGCCCATCAACATGAGAGCCGCACAGGCCAACTGAAGAACCGTCTCGAGAAGCAACTGCCACACCTGCACCCTTCGATCCACCTACCCAAGCAGGACGCCCAGGGTACTTTGGCCCGCTTCGTCGGCGCCTATATCAACGAGGTTCCAGAACTGCTCGAAGCCGCGCACACCGTGGCCCTCGAGGCCGGCATCGAATCGCAGATCAAGCCGGTGCTGAAGATTGCCGAGGCCTATTTCCTGCAGCCACCGACCGTGATGGCGGGACAGGTCGGGCTCGATTGCCTGCTGGACGAGGCCTACCTGGCGCATCGCCTGGTCGAGGAGGTCAACGACCTGTATATCCGCCACTTCCAGCAGCCGCTGATTCCGGTGGATACCACGGTCGCCAACCTGATCGCCCACCAGCTGATCGGCGAGACCTTCGCCAACCAGCTAGATGAGGTGGTGCATCACTCGGTGGACGAGATGCTCGATGACGAGAGCTTCGCCGTGGAGTCAGTGGAGCGCTATCGCGACAAGCTGTCGAACCCGGAAACCGGAGAGGCCTGGAAACGCTGGCCGTGCCTGTCGCGCCAGCTGGGCGTGGAGTTGAGCCAGTCGGCCTGAGCTTGCATCTCGACTGGCCTCATCGCCGGAAAGCCGGCTCCCACAAGTACAACGCAGGGTTTGATACCGGCGCCGTCATCGTGGGAGCCGGCTTGCCGGCGATGGGCCGCTAGGCGGCCCTCTTAGACGCCAACCCCCGCCGTAGTCCGCAACCGTCCCTCGACCCGGCGTTTCAAACGCCGCTGCTCCAGCACCAGCCGCGAGCCCTTGGCTGCGCCGCTGCGGCCCCAGTCCTCCAACAGCTCCAGGCAGGAATGGTCGATATAGCTCAGGTTGCCGAGGGGCACGTGCAGTGTTGTCCCCTCCGGCACGCTATCGAGCACCTGGGCCAGAGCCGGCACTTTGAGGAAGGTGGCCGCGCCGCCAAGGCGCAGCTCCATGTGCCCCGGCTTGTCCAACATCACCAGGTTGATCTTCAACCGCGCCGCCTTCAACGCCAGCTTCAGCAGGGTCAGGGCAAAGCCCAGCAGCACGCCGGTCAGCAAGTCGGTAAAGATGATTGCCAGGGCCGTCGCCGCATAGGTGAACATCGGCATCCGCCCATAGCGGCCCAGGCCGCGGAATGCCTTGAAGTCGACCAGCTTCACCCCGGTATAGACCAGCACCCCGGCCAGGCTGGCCACCGGGATCTGCTGCAGCACACTGCTCAGCGCCACGACGAACGCCAACAACCACAGGCCATGCAGGATCGCCGAGGCGCGGGTCTGCGCACCGGCCTGGACATTGGCCGAACTGCGTACGATCACCCCGGTCATCGGCAACGCGCCGAGCACGCCGCAGAGCATGTTGCCGATACCCTGCGCCGACAGCTCTCGGTCGAAATCCGAGCGCTGGCCACTGTGCATGCGATCGACTGCCGCCGCGGACAACAAGGTCTCGGCGCTGGCGATGAAGGCCAGGGCGAAGGCCGCCACCAGCAGGGTCGGGTCGGCCAGCTTGAGCAGGTCGTCCGGGCGCAGCCAGTCGATGGCCTGGGACAGGTCCGCCGGCACCTGCACACGATTGACCGGCAGCGCCAGCCACAGGCTGATGGCGGTCATCGCCGCCACCCCCAGCAACGCACCCGGGATGAAGCGCAGCCGCTGCGGGCGCAAGCGCTCCCAGCCCCACATGATGGCGATAGTGCCCAGGCCCAGCGCGCCGGCCTGCCAGCCATTGCCCGCGCTTTCCAGCGGCAGCGCTGCGACCAGCGTTGTCGGGAAGCCCAGCAAGTTGTCCACGCCCGACGGTTGCGGTGCGCTATCGAACATCACATGCATCTGGGACAGCACGATCAGCACACCGATACCAGCAAGCATGCCGTACACCACCGCTGGCGCGGTCACCCGGAACCAGCATCCCAGCTTCAACCGCCCGGCGAGCAACTGCAGCAGGCCCGCCAGCAGCAGGATTGGCCCGAGCATGGCCACGCCGTGCTGGCGCACCAGCTCGAACACCAGCACCGCCAGGCCCGCCGCCGGGCCACTGACTTGCAGCGGCGAGCCGGCCAGAAAGCCCACCACGATGCCGCCGATGATCCCGGTGATCAGGCCCTTGGCCGGTGGCATGCCCGAGGCGATGGCGATGCCCATGCACAAGGGCAGGGCCACCAGGAACACCACCACCGAAGCGAGCAACTCGCGCGGCAATGCCGCTTTGATCTGTGTCTTGTTCACCATGACGCTCCTTTATCGATTCACGGCCATTCCTCTGGCCGCGAGCACTGTGAACCCTGAATCGCGCGCAGGCGCGGGCCGCCAGCGGGTTTGCCGGCAAGGCGTTCAGGGGAATTCAAGGCAGGCGAAGGCCGCGCCGCACCCGTGGGGTGCAGCCGGCTATCAAGGTTTTTTCAGCGTGGTCGGGTCGCTTAGTAGCGGCCTCTCGGAGTGGCGCTGGGGATCGGCTGGCCTGCGGTCAGCGGCAGGAAGCGGTCGCTGGCGGCATCGTAGGCTTCGATCTGGCTGGTCTCGATATCGTACAGCCAGCCATGGATGTGCAGCTGGCCCGCGGCCAGGCGCGAAGCCACCGACGGGTGGGTGCGCAGGTGATGGAGTTGAGCGATGACGTTTTCCTTGGTCACCAGCTGCATGCTTTCGTGCGGGGTATCGCAGGAGCAGTTGTCTTCGACCACGGTACGCGCCACCTCGGCGTGGCGCAGCCAGGCCGCAACGGTCGGCATCTTGTCCAGCGAGTGCGGGTTGAGCACCGCGCGCATGGCGCCACAGTCGGAGTGGCCGCAGACGATGATGTGATGCACGCCCAAGGCCAGCACCGCGTACTCGATGGCGCTCGACACACCGCCGTTCATCTGCCCGTACGGCGGTACGACGTTACCGACGTTACGGGTGACGAAAAGGTCGCCCGGCGAACTTTGGGTGATCAGCTCGGGGACGATGCGCGAGTCGGCACAGGTGATGAACATCGCGCGGGGCTTTTGCGCGGTGGCTAGCTTCTTGAACAGCTCTTGCTGCTCGGGGAAGACCTCGGTGTGGAACCGCAGGAAGCCGTCGACGATATGCTTCAGGGCGGCATCGGCGCTTTCGGCGGGTGCGGCCGGGACAACCTTGGATGGGTCCTTGATGGGCATGATTCATCCTCTTGACGGTTTGAAGGTAAGTTCCATGTTACCGGGGAAAGATTATGGCTATGCGGGGATTAGATGACGCGCACAGGCAATAGATCACAGTCGAGGTGGACTGGGGGCCTACGCTAGCGAAGAAAACTTAACTGAAACTTAATTTGGAAGGCTCTAGAACGGGCGTTCCAGAAGTTTTTGGCGGGATTTGGATAATAGCAAAAAAGCATCAATTGCCAATAGCCAGCAAAGAAATTAGCGGCTTACATGAGCGGTATTCGATGATGGCTTTTACACACATTCAGAACAACGCCATTTGCCCACCCGGCGGGCAGAACGCCATGCAATCGAGCGCCAGCTCCTCCCGCCCCTCGAACCCCAGGCGCCTCGCTGCCTTGCGAAACCGCTGCGCCAGCAACTCGGCGAACACCCCTTCACCACGCATTCGCGCGCCAAATCGGCTGTCGTACAGCTCGCCACCACGGCTCTGGCGGATCAGGCTCAGCACATGGTCGGCGCGTTGCGGGTAATGATCGCGCAGCCACTGCTCGAACAACGGCGCCACCTCCAGCGGCAATCGCAGCATCATGTACGCCGCGCTCTGCGCGCCGGCGTCCTTCGCCGCCTCCAGCAGGCGTTCCAGTTCACTGTCGTTGATCATCGGGATCATCGGCGAACACAGCACGCCCACCGGCACACCGGCCTCGCGCAAGACCCGAATCGCGCGCAAACGCGCTTTCGGTGCGGCTGCGCGGGGCTCTAGCGTACGCTTGAGCTCATCGTCCAGGGTGGTCAGGCTGATCATCACCCGCGCCAGGCGCTGGCTGGCCAGTTCGCTGATCAGGTCGAGATCGCGCAAGATCAGCGAGCCCTTGGTGACGATGGTGACCGGGTGGCGGTAGCGCAGCAGCACCTCCAGCAGGCGCCGGGTGAGTTGCTGTTCGCGCTCGATGGGCTGATAAGGGTCGGTGTTGGAGCCCAGATTGATCGGCGCACAGACGTAGCCGGGCTTGCTCAGTTGCTGTTCTAGCACCTCGGCGGCGTTGGTCTTGGCGATCAGCTTGGTTTCGAAGTCCAGGCCGGGGGAGAGGTCCCAGTAGGCGTGGCTGGGCCGGGCGTAGCAGTAGATGCAGCCGTGCTCGCAGCCACGGTAGGGGTTGATGGAGCGGTCGAAGGGCAGGTCGGGGGAGGTATTGCGGGCGATGATGGTCTTGGCCAGCTCGATTCGCACCTCGGTACCTTGCGTGAGCGGGACTTCCTGGTACCAGCCGTCGTCCTCGGCCACAGAGTGGTTGGGGGCGAAACGGTTGTGCGGGTTGGCGGCGGTGCCGCGGCCACGGAGGGAGGTTGGCTTCATGATTAAAAAACCCGGATCACTGTATGCGCATACAGTAATCCGGGTTTATCTGGAGTGCCAGTGCCATCAGGCGGATTGCAAAGGGCTGCTGCGCAGCCCATCGCCGCGGTTCGTCGCCACGACAAGCCGGCTCCCACAGAAGAGCGCGATACCCTGTGGGAGCCGGCTTGCCGGCGATGGGCCGCAAAGCGGCCCCAGTATCACTCAGGCTTCTTCAGCTTCGGATTGGGGAAGAACTGCACGGTCTGCACCTGCACTTTCACAGGTGCCGCCTTCGGCGCCAGTTGGTTGACCCGGGTGCCAAGCTCGGAAGGCACCGACAACCCTTGTTCGTTCAGGGTGTCGGTGAACCCGCAGCCCACGCACTCACGGTGCGGCACGCCATCCACGCTCCACATCATCAGCTTGTCCATCTCGCTGCACGCCGGGCACACGGCCCCGGCGATAAAGCGTCGCTTGGTTATGCTCACAGCTACCTCACTCATGCCGCTGCGTCCTCGCTCAGGCCGCAGTGGCGCAGCAGTGCATCGATGGAAGGCTCACGGCCACGGAAGTCGACGAACAGCACCATCGGCTCGCGAGAACCGCCCCGGGCCAGGATCGCCTCGCGGAACGCGCGGCCGGTCTCGGCATTGAGCACGCCTTCTTCTTCGAAGCGCGAGAAGGCATCGGCCGACAGCACTTCGGCCCACTTGTAGCTGTAGTAGCCCGCCGCGTAGCCGCCGGCGAAGATGTGCGCGAAGCTGTTGGGGAAGCGATTGTAGGCCGGCGGACGCATCACCGAGACCTCGTCGCGCACGCCTTCGAGCACCTGCAGCACGCTGCGGCCGTCGCCGTGGGTGGCGTGCAGCTCGAAGTCGAACAGCGAGAACTCCAGCTGGCGCACCATCATCATGCCGGACTGGAAGTTCTTCGCCGCCAGCATCTTGTCCAGCAGGTCCTGGGGCAATGCCTCACCGGTCTCGTAGTGGCCGGAGATCAGCGCCAGGCCCTCGGGCTCCCAGCACCAGTTCTCCATGAACTGGCTCGGCAGCTCCACCGCGTCCCAGGCCACGCCGTTGATACCAGACACGCCGGCATGCTCGATGCGAGTCAGCAGGTGGTGCAGACCGTGCCCGAACTCGTGGAACAGCGTGGTGACTTCGTCGTGGGTCAGCAGTGCAGGCTTGCCTGGAGTGGCTGGGGTGAAGTTGCACACCAGGTTGGCCACCGGGCTCTGCAGGCTGCCATTGGCGGTGCGGCGATGGTCGCGGGCGCCGTCCATCCATGCGCCGCCGCGCTTGTTGGCGCGGGCGTAGAGGTCGAAGAAGAAGCGCCCGACGTGCTGGCCGTTTTCCTTGATCTCGAACAGGCGCACATCCGGGTGCCAGCTGTCGAAGCCCTTGAGTTCGTTGATCTCGATGCCGTACAGGCGCTGCACGATGACGAACAGGCCGGACAGCACCTTGTCGATCGGGAAGTAGGCGCGCAGCGCTTCCTGGGACACGCTGTAGCGCTGCTCGCGCAGCTTCTCGCCGAAGTAGCCGGCGTCCCAGCTGGCCAGCTCGGGGGTGCCTTGCTCGGCGGCATAGGCCTTGAGCTGCTCCAGGTCCTGGGCGGCGAATGGCTTGGAACGCTTGGCCAGGTCGCGCAGGAAACTCAGCACCTGGTCGCTGGATTCGGCCATCTTGGTGGCCAGGCTCAGCTCGGCGAAGTTCTTGTAACCCAGCAGTCCGGCCAGCTCCTGGCGCAGGTCGAGGATCTCTTCCATCACCGGGCCGTTGTCGAACTGGCCGGCATTCGGGCCCTGGTCGGAGGCACGGGTGCAGTAGGCGGCATACAGCTCTTCGCGCAGGGCGCGGTCGCTGGCGTAGGTCATCACTGCGTAGTAGCTGGGGAACTCCAGGGTAATCAGCCAGCCGTCCAGGCCCTTGGCCTGCGCTGCGGCGGCCATCTGCGCCTTGGCCGAGTCGGTCAGGCCGGCCAGCGCGGCTTCTTCGGTGACGTGCTTGGTCCAGGCCTGGGTGGCGTCGAGCAGTTGGTTGGAGAAGCGGCTGCCCAGTTCGCTGAGCTTGCTCTGCACCTCGGCGTAGCGCTGCTGCTTGTCGGCCGGCAAGTCGATGCCCGACAGGCGGAAATCGCGCAGGGCGTGGTCGATGATGGTCTTCTGCGCCACGTCGAAGCTGGCGGCTTCAGGGCTGGCGGCCAAGGCTTCATAAGCCTCGAACAGGGCACGGTTCTGGCCCAGTTCGGTGGAATAGGCGCTCAGGGCCGGCAGGCACGACTCGTAGGCCTCGCGCAGTTCCTGGCTGTTGCACACCGCGTTGAGGTGGCTGACCGGGCTCCAGGCGGCGCCCAGGCGGTCGTTGAGTTCGTCCATCGCCAGCACCAGGCCGGCCCAGGTCGGGCTCTTGCCCTGCTTTTCGAGGATCTCGGCGATGGCCTTGCGGTTGTCGGCGAGGATCTGCTCGATCGCCGGCAGCACATGCTCGGCGCGGATCGCCGAGAAGGGCGGCAGATCATGGGACTGCAGCAGCGGGTTGTTCGCACTCACGGTTCGGGTACCTTGGCAGGAGAAACACGGGACCATCTTAATTACAATCGACGCCGACCGCAGCAGGCAGCCTGCCTATCGGCATTGCAGAGGAACACTATCATGGCCATCCGCACGTTTCGGGAACACACGCCGAAAGTGGGACCACGGGCCTTCGTCGACCGTTCGGCGGTGGTCATCGGCGACGTCGAGATCGGCGAGGACAGCTCGATCTGGCCGCTGACCGTGGTACGCGGCGACATGCACCGCATCCGTATCGGCGCGCGCACCAGCGTGCAGGACGGCAGCGTGCTGCACATCACCCACGCCGGGCCGTTCAACCCCGATGGCTACCCACTGATCATCGGCGACGAGGTGACCATCGGTCACAAAGTCATGCTGCATGGCTGTACCCTGGGCAATCGCATCCTGGTCGGCATGGGCAGCACCATCATGGACGGCGCCATCGTCGAGGACGAAGTGATCATCGGCGCCGGCAGCCTGGTGCCACCCGGCAAGCGCCTGGTCAGCGGCTACCTGTACATGGGCAGCCCGGTGAAGCAGGTGCGCCTGCTGAGCGAGCAGGAACACGCGTTCTTCCCCTACAGCGCCGGCAACTACGTCAAGCTCAAGGACCAGCACCTGGCCGAAGGCTACGACCGCCCGGAATGAATTCGACTGCAGAGAACACCATGCACCAGCAGAACATCCTCTTCGACCTCGACGGCACCCTGACCGACCCGCGCCTGGGCATCACCCGCTCGATCCAGTACGCCCTGGCCAAGCTGGGCATCGACGAGCCGGACCTTACCCGCCTCGAGCACTTCATCGGCCCGCCCTTGCTGCAGGCGTTCATGCAGTTCTATGCCTTCGACGAGGCCAAGGCCTGGGACGCGGTGAACTTCTACCGTGAACGCTTCAAGGTAACCGGGCTGTACGAAAACCTGATGTTCGACGGCGTGCCCGAGTTGCTGCAAGCGCTCAATGGCCAAGGCCGCACCCTGTACATCGCCACCTCAAAACCCTGGGAGTTCGCCCGCGAAATCGCCCGGCATTTCGCCTTCGACCATCACTTCAAGGTGATCTACGGCAGCGAGCTCGATGGCACGCGGACCAACAAGGTCGAGCTGATCCGCCACCTGCTGGACGAAGAGGGGCTGGATCCGACGCAGACCTTGATGATCGGGGATCGCAAGCATGACCTGATCGGTGCGCGGAGCAACGGTTTGCAGGCGGTGGCGGTGGGCTATGGGTTCGGCAGCCGGGAGGAGCTGGAGGCCGAGGCGCCGGCGTTCCACTTCGAGACGCTGGCCGAGCTGCACCAGGCATTCGTGCGCTGATCCCGCTTTATCGCGGATCAGGCCCGCCCCCACGCGCTGTCGTGGGAGCGGGCTTGCCCCGTGATGAGGCCAGCGCTGCCAACGCCAATTTGCGCTGCTCGATCGGCAACCTCCCAAGCGCCTCCACCCGCTCATAAAACCGCAGCCAATCCCCACCAACCTCTTTGAACAACTGCGAAAAAGCCGGCACCCACTGGTCATACAGGCCAAACGGCAACAACTTCGCATTGTTCATCGGCCCGTACATCCAGGCATCGAAACGCCGATCCCCGGCCCAATCCCGATCCCGCACCTCTCGGTACTCGCGCCGCAACCGTTCGAACTCCGTCTGCTTGGCCGCCCTCTTGCCCGCCGCATCCAGCGGCCCGGCATAGATCGCCTGCAGGCGCTCGCGGCTGGCGAGCACCAGGCGTATGAAGGCGTCGCGTTGCCCGGCACCATGCTCCTCGACCGCCTCCATCCCGCGCGCCGCGCGCCATTGCCGGGTGCCCTCCTGCTCGACGAACGACGCGAACGATTCGTTGAACTCGGTATCGTCCTGTACGTAGAAGCGCTGATGCGCCAACTCGTGGAAAATCACCGTGGCCAGGCGTTCCTCGCCCCAGCCGGTCATGGTCGAAAGAATCGGGTCGTCGAACCAGCCCAGGGTGGAGTAGGCCTCCACGCCCCCGACATAGACATCCAGACCCTCCTGGCGCATCAGCGCCGCCGCTCCGCGGGCGGCACCCTGGCGGTAGTAGCCGCGATAGGCCACGCAACCGGCGATGGGGAAACAATGGGTCACCGGCTGCAATGACAGCTCCGGGGTGGCGAACACGTTCCACACCACGTAGGGCCGGCCGAGGTCGGCATACACGCGGTAGCTGCCGTTGTCCGGCAACCTCAGTTGCGCGCTGGCGAAGGCCCGGGCTTTTTCGGCGAACAACAGGCGCTGACGCAAGGCCGGGCTGGTGGCAGGGTCTGCAATCACCCGTTCCAGCGGTTGGCGTGCCCGCAACAGCTGCCATTGCCCCTCGGCCAGCTGACCGTAATAGCCCACGCTTGAGCAACCGCTCAGCAGGACACCCAGCGTCACGGGAACAAACCGGGTGAAAACGCGGTCGAGAGCCCGACGGCTGCAGCGCATGAAAAGAAAAAGTCCAAACATCGAGGCTGTCTATCTCGCTCGTCGGCCGAATGCGACCAAGACTATCTCGCCAAGGGGAAGCTTTGCCATGCGTACACTGTTTGCCGTCGGCACGCTCGTGCTGTTGACCGGGTGTTCCACCTTGCCCGACCCGGACCCGAATCAGGCCTGGGTAGACCTGGCTCCGGGTGACAACGATTCGCTGCACGCCCTGCAAGTGGATGAGCGCGACTGGACCGACAGCCGCTATTTCGAGGTACAGCCCGGCAACCATGAACTGACAGTGCGCTACCAGTTCGCCGTGACGCCCAGCAACATCGGCCCGGTGGAGCATCCGCTGTGGCGCGACTGCCAGCTCAACCTCACCTTCAAGGACTTCACTGCCGGCCAGCGCTACCAGATGCAGGCCGGCAGCATCGGTTTCCGGCCGTGGATCAAACTCTACGACCAGCGCCAGAAGCTGATCGGCCAGGGCGAACCGGCAGGCTGCCAGCGCACCTGAACACCGCGAACGGCGCTATGCTTGTAGCCTGTGAACCGTGAGCGGGAGTTTCACCATGCGCCAGCCCATGATGCTGATGGCCCTCAGTGCTTTGGGGGCTTGCGCCAGCCCCTTGCCCCCCGCCGACCCTAGCAAGGCCTGGATCGACATGTACACCATCACTCCCGGCCGCACCCTCATGGCCGACCGCCTGGACGGCAAGCGCCTGGACGATGGCCGCTATTTTCAGGTGACGCCGGGCCGGCATGAACTGGTGGTGCGCTTCGACTACGAGATCTACGCCGGTGGCTTCAGTACCGACCCGACCGAGCGGACCTGCTACCTGACCGTGCGCTACGACGATTTCAAGGCTGGCGAGCGTTACCGCCTGGAGGCCCGGGCTCCGGCGATGCAGCCGCAGGTGCTGTTGTACGACGCCAGCCGCAAGGTGGTGGTGAACGAACCGAGCAACGTCACCTGCATTCCTTGAGTGAACCACGGGGCTGCTGCGCAGCCCTTTCGCCGGCAAGCCGGCTCCCACAGTCATGGCGCCGACCTGGAGAATGACGCAAACCATGTGGGAGCCGGCTTGCCGGCGATGGGCCGCAACGCGGCCCCTGTGTTATCGATCGTTCTTCTGGTAGATGATCTTCTTGGTTCCACCCTCACAACTTCCCACGACCATGTTGGGGTCACTGACCTCGGCATTTGGCACGATCTCCAGCGTGTAGGAAGAAACCTTGTTCGCCTGGATCTTCGCTTCGATCTCGGCCTTCAGTTCCTCGCACGGCTTGGGCGCAGCCAGGGCAGCCGTGGCCAGCAGGGAAGCCAGCACACCAATTACTACGCGGATCATGGAACGGCTCCTGAAACAGGGCAGACGAGCTGCCAACGCTGTTTAGACTACAGCAAACCGCCGCCGTTACGCCGCCTAGGAAAGCAAGGTGGCGTCCAGGCTGATCGTCGCGTTCAACACCTTGGACACCGGGCAGCCGGCCTTGGCCTTGTTGGCGATCTCCTGGAACTGCGCCTCGCTGGCCCCAGGCACGCTGGCCTTGAGGATCAAGTGAACGGCGGTGATGGCAAAGCCATCGGCCTGCTTGTCCAGACTCACCTCGGCGTGAGTGTCGATCCGTTCCGGCGTGAATCCCGCCTCACCCAACATCATCGACAACGCCATGGAGAAGCAGCCGGCATGGGCAGCGCCGATCAGCTCTTCCGGGTTGGTCCCGGGCGAGCCTTCGAAACGGGTGTTGAAGCCGTAGGGCGCTTGCTTGAGCGCGCCGCTTTCAGTGGATATCTGGCCCTTGCCATCCTTCAGGCCACCTTGCCAGACCGCCGATGCTGTCTTCTTCATGCTGCCTCCTGTCACAGGGTTGGGGTGTCTAAGGTTCTGAGGACCAGGCCCACGCCAAGTTCAGATCAATCCGCAAGAAGGCATTGAATCCAGCGAATATGCCCATACAGAGTCCAGAAGGCCCATGGCCAACCACCTGTAGCGGAGGCTCCAATGACGCACCTGCGAGACCTGAAGATTTCCACCCTCGACCTGGTGCCCGTGCGCGCCGACGGCGGCCCGGCGCAAGCGTTGCGCAATTCGCTGGACCTGGCGCAACACGTCGAGCGTTTCGGCTACAACCGCTTCTGGGTCGCCGAACACCACAACATGGACGGTATCGCCAGCTCGGCCACCGCCGTGCTGATCGGTTACCTCGCCGGTGGTACCTCGACCATCCGCATCGGCTCTGGCGGGGTGATGCTGCCCAACCACGCACCGCTGGTGATCGCCGAACAGTTCGGCACCCTCGCCAGCCTGTACCCAGGCCGCATCGACCTGGGCCTGGGCCGCGCCCCCGGTTCCGACCAGATGACCGCCCGCGCCTTGCGCCGCGAGCGCTCCGGCAGCGCCGACGACTTTCCGGACGATGTCGAAGAGCTGTCGCGCTACCTGGGCCCGCGCACCGACGACCAGAAGGTCATCGCCGTACCCGGCCACGACACCGAGGTGCCCATGTGGCTGCTCGGCTCCAGCCTGTTCAGCGCCCAACTCGCCGGCATGCGCGGCATGCCCTACGCCTTTGCTTCGCATTTCGCGCCGCGCTACATGCACGAGGCGATCCGCATCTATCGCGACCATTTCAAACCGTCGACGACGCTGGACAAGCCTTACGTGATGCTGGGCATTCCGATGGTAGTGGCTGAAACCGACGAAAAGGCCGAATACCTGGCCACCTCGGTGTACCAGCGCATCCTCGCGCTGATCCGTGGCCAGAGCCTGATGCAGCGTCCGCCCGTCGAGAGCATGAATGGCCTTTGGCTGCCCCATGAACGTGATGCGGTGAGTAGCTTCCTGGGCCTGGCGATGATCGGCAGCCCGCAGAAGGTGCGGGCGAAGGTCGAGGTGTTGCTTGAGCAGACGGGGGCAGACGAGCTGATCTTTACCAGTGACCTGTATGAGCACGCCGACCGGATCAAGTCCTATGAACTGATGGCGCAGGCGCTCAAGGCCGAGTGAACTCAATCGCGGGGCAGGCCGCTGCGACTTGCCCCGCGATAAGGACTCGATCAGCCGCGGCGGTAGACGATTTCCTTGGTCCCACCCTCGCAACTGCCGATTACCTTGCCGGCCGGCTCGCCCTTGTTGACGATCTCCAGCGAGTACCCCTTGACCCCTTTGGCATCCAGCTTCGCCGCAATCTCAGCCTTGAGCTCCTCGCACGGCTTGCCCGCCGCCATCGCGCCGCCAGCCAACACCATCAGGCCCACGGCCAGAATCAATTTCTTCATCGATCGCTTTCCTTGTACAGATCAAAGACAAAAAGGGCGCGAAGCACGCGCCCTGCAACCTTGATACCCCAACACGCCGGGCAAGCCTAGCCCAGCTTGGTTTCAGCTGTTGGCGATGCGGAACCCAACCTTCAGCGTCACCTGGAAATGCGCGGCCTTGTTGTCACGGATATGCCCGCGGGTATCGATCACCTCGAACCATTCCAGGTGCTTGATGCTCTTGCCGGCCTCGGCCAGGGCGTTGTTGATCGCTTCTTCGATGCTGGTGGGCGAAGACCCGACCAGCTCGATCTTCTTGTAGGTGTGATGATCCGACATGAGCGCTCTCCTTGAGTGGGTAGTGGCTTGAGCCTAGCAGCACAGGCCCGGTTTACCTGCGAGCGATCGCCGCAGGGGAAAGTTCGATCGCACTTTCACCCAGCTGCGCAGTCGCAACCTGTACATCCCCACTCAGCAAGGAGAGTCGACATGGCACGCAATGCGTTGCGCAAAACCTCACTGGAAAGCATGGAAGCCGAGATCGAAAGCCTCCTCAAGACTCTGGAAGGCCTCAAGCACGATGCGTCGGAAGAAACGCAGAAGACCATGAAGACGCTGCGCGGCAACGCCGAAAGCGCCCTCAAGCACTCACGCAGCCTGCTCAGCGATGCCTACGAGGAAGTGAAGACCCGCACCCGCGAAACCGGCGTAGCCACCCGCGACTATGCCCAGGAACACCCCTGGACCACCGCAGGTGTCGCGGTGGGCGCCCTGGGCCTGCTGGCCGCCTACCTGATGTGCCGCCGCAACTAACCCGTCTGTCGCTGCAGCTCCTGGCGCAGCCATTGCGCCAGTTGCTCGGCGCGCCCGTCCGCGGCGCGCCGGGGTACCCACAAGGCCAGTGCCGCATTGGTGGGGGAGAAGCCCCATGGCGCGGCCAGCCGCCCGGCCTTCAGGTCGTCCGCCACCAGCGGTTGCGGGGCAATAGCCACACCCAGCCCGGCCACTGCGGCTTCCAGCAAATAGTAAAGATGCTCGAAGGCTTGCCCGTACTTCAGCGTTTCGGGCGCCAGCCCATGCTGTCGCGCCCAAGTAGGCCAAGCCTGCGGCCGCGAGGTCGTATGGAGTACGGCAACATGCTGCAAAGCCACGGCTGGCGAGGCTTTCAAACGATCGAAGTCCTCAAAGCGCGGGCTCATCACCGGGCCAATACGTTCCTCGGCGAGCACATGCACCTGCATGTCCGCCGGCCACGGTGGCTCTGCGTAAACCAGCAGTGCGTCCAGCCCCGGGCGTCGCGGATCAAGGTCGCCTTCACCCGCTGACAGGTGCAGGCGCAGCTCCGGCAGGTCGGCTTTCAGGCGCCCCAGGCGGGGGATGAACCAACGCGCCAGCAAGCTGCCGGAGCAACCGAGCACGAACGGCGCTTCGTCGGCATCGCGGGAAAGCTCGGCGCAGACACCGCGCAGCCGGTCGAAGGCCTCGAAGCTGGCATCGCGCAGACGCACACCGGCATCTGTGAGTTTGACGCCGCGCCCGTCCTTGACGAACAAGGCTACCCCCAGATGCTCCTCAAGCACCTTGATCTGCCGGCTGACCGCGCCATGGGTGACATGCAGCGCTTCTGCTGCCTGGCTGACACTGTTCAGCCGGGCTGTCGCCTCGAAGGCCCGCAACGCATTGAGGGGAGGAAGGTCCTGAGCCATCTTACTTGTGAGTTTTTCTGACAGGTTTGCGCAATCTTATCGGTTTTCAGCCGGCCACGTCGTGGTTAGAGTAAAGCCCATCGAATCTCTACTTCGCCTACGGAGCGCCCCATGACCCAGACCCAATACCGCCCCGGCCCCGACGCCAACGGCCTGTTCGGCTCGTTCGGCGGCCGCTACGTGGCCGAAACCCTGATGCCGCTGGTACTCGACCTTGCCCGCGAATACGAAGCCGCCAAGGCCGACCCCAAGTTCCTCGAAGAGCTGGCCTACTTCCAGCGCGACTACATTGGCCGCCCCAACCCGCTGTACTTCGCCGAGCGCCTGACCGAGCACTGCGGCGGCGCCAAGATCTTCTTCAAGCGTGAAGAACTCAACCACACCGGCGCGCACAAGGTGAACAACTGCATCGGCCAGGTGCTGCTGGCCAAGCGCATGGGCAAGAAGCGCCTGATCGCCGAGACCGGCGCCGGCATGCACGGCGTGGCCACCGCCACCGTCGCCGCGCGCTTCGGCCTGCCCTGCGTGATCTACATGGGCGCCACCGACATCGAGCGCCAGCAGGCTAACGTGTTCCGCATGAAGCTGCTGGGCGCCGAGATCGTCCCGGTCACCGCTGGCACCGGCACGCTCAAGGACGCCATGAACGAGGCCCTGCGCGACTGGGTCACCAACGTCGAAGACACCTTCTACCTGATCGGCACCGTGGCAGGTCCCCACCCGTACCCGGCGATGGTCCGCGACTTCCAGTCGATCATCGGTAAAGAGACCCGCGCCCAGCTGCACGAGAAGGAAGGGCGCCTGCCCGACAGCCTGATCGCCTGCGTCGGCGGCGGCTCCAATGCCATGGGCCTGTTCCACGACTTCCTCGAAGATGAAAGCGTCAAGATCATCGGCGTCGAGGCCGGCGGCCACGGCGTACACACCGACAAGCACGCGGCCAGCCTGAACGGCGGCGTACCAGGCGTGCTGCACGGCAACCGCACCTACCTGCTGCAGGACGACGACGGCCAGATCACCGACGCCCACTCGATTTCCGCAGGCCTGGACTACCCCGGCATCGGCCCGGAGCACGCCTACCTGCACGAAGTGAAGCGCGTGGAGTACGTGAGCATCACCGACGACGAAGCCCTCGACGCCTTCCACATCAGCTGCCGCCTGGAAGGCATCATCCCGGCGCTGGAAAGCTCCCACGCCCTGGCCGAGGCGATCAAACGCGCGCCGACGCTGCCCAAGGACCACTTGATGGTGATCTGCCTGTCCGGTCGCGGCGACAAGGACATGCAAACCGTGATGAACCACATGGCCGCCCAGGAGAAACAGGCATGAGCCGTCTCGAACAACGCTTCGCCGATCTCAAGGCCGAAGGCCGCTCGGCACTGGTCACCTTCGTTACCGCAGGCGACCCCGGCTACGATGCCTCGCTGAAAATCCTCAAGGGCCTACCGGCCGCCGGCGCCGACGTGATCGAGCTGGGCATGCCGTTCACCGACCCGATGGCCGACGGCGTGGCGATCCAGCTCGCCACCCTGCGCGCCCTGGAAGCTGGCCAGACCCTGGCCAAGACCCTGCAGATGGTGCGTGAATTCCGTGTGGATAACCAAACCACCCCGATCGTGCTGATGGGTTACTACAACCCGATCCATCGCTTCGGCGTGGAGCAGTTCGTCGCCGAAGCCAAGGAAGCTGGTGTCGATGGCCTGATCATCGTCGACCTGCCGCCCGAGCATGACGCCGAGCTGGCCACCCCGGCCCAGGCCGCCGGCATCGACTTCATCCGCCTGACCACCCCGACTACCGACGACGTGCGCCTGCCACGCGTGCTGGAGCGCAGCTCCGGATTCGTCTACTACGTCTCGGTGGCCGGTGTGACCGGTGCGGGCTCGGCGACCACCGAGCATGTGACCGAGGCCATTGCGCGCCTGCGTCGGCATACCGACCTGCCGATCAGCGTTGGTTTCGGCATTCGTACGCCGGAGCAGGCTGCGGCTATCGCCCGCCTGGCCGATGGCGTGGTGGTGGGCTCGGCGCTGGTCGACAAGATTGCCCAGGCCAAGGGTGCCGAGCAGGCCGTGACTGATGTGCTGAGCCTTTGCTCGGCGCTGGCTGAAGGTGTGCGCGCGGCACGCAACTAAGCGCGAGGGCTTCGCCCTCGATCGCCGGCAAGCCGGCTCCCACAAGACCTGTGGGAGCCGGCTTGCCGGCGATAGGGCCGTCAGAGCAACCTAGCCTTCAAAGATCGACAGATCCAGCGGCCTGATCGCCCCCATCCAGATCGCATGATCGCGGTGATCCGCCAGCTCATCCCCGGTCTCCGGGTGCAGGAACACCACCAACCCCTTGCGATACAGCGCCAGCCACGGCAGCACCACCCCCACCACCTCCGGCCCGAACGCCAGCTGACAGCTCCAGTCCGGGTGCGGCCCGACCGGTTTCTGGTGCATGCGGCCCATGGTCACGGGGAACAGCCGCGTCGCTTCTTCGCACAGCTCGCGGGCCTGCTCCATGGTCGACGCATCGTAGTACACGTGGGCGTGGTAACCCTTGATCCTTTGCACGGTGGCTCCTGTTTAGGCGGCGCTTTGCCTTAGCATCGGCGTTGTCTGCTTCGCGGGCAAGCCCGCTCCCACATGGATAAGCCTGGCGCGGTCCCTGTGGGAGCCGGCTTGCCGGCGATGGGTTGCGCAGCAACCCAGTTACGACCCACGCTCCTGCTCCAGCCAATCCACAAACCGCTCGATCAACGCCCCACGCCGCTTGCGTGGCGGCAGCACCACGTAATACCCCCGCTTCGAGCGCAAACTGCCTTCCAGCGGCCGGCACAGCAGCTCCTGCTCGACCAGCCCATCCACCAGGTGCGCCCAGCCGATCGCCACGCCCTGGCCGGCAATCGCGGCCTGAATCAGCAGGGTGTAGTTGTCGAACCGCAGCTGACCGGACGGAGGAGGGCTGTCCACACCAAGACCACGGAAAACCCCGGCCCAATCGAACCAGCGACTGGCCTGCTCACCCTTCAAGTGCAGCAATGGCAATCGCTGCAAAGCCACGGCTGACAAGGGTTTGCCATGAATCAGCCGAGGGCTGCACACCGGGAAAACCTCCTCATCGAACAGCCAGCGGCTCTCGCCCTGATGGAAGCGACCATCACCGAACAGCACCGCCACATCGATGTCCGGGCGCAGCATCGCCTGGCTGCGCTCTCCGGTCACCAGGCTCACGTCCACCTGTGGATAAGCCTCGTGGAAACGCTGCAAGCGCGGCATCAGCCAGAACGCCGCAAAGGCGAAGTCGGTCGCCACCTGCAGCACCTCGCGCTGGCCGCGCCCGCTGGCTTGGGCAACGCCATCGTCCATCGCCTGCAAGCCCTGATGCACCTGCTCGAACAACAGCAACCCCGCCTCGGTCAGCTCGATACCCCGGTAGATCCGGTCGAACAACCTTGTGCCCAACTGCGCCTCCAGGCGCTTCATCTGCTGGCTGACCGCCGGCTGGGTGGTGCCCAGCTCCACGGCGGCAGCGGTGAAACTGCGCAGGCGGGCGGCGGCCTCGAACACGCGCAAGGTGTCGAGGGGCAGGTCGGCAAGGTGCTCAAACATAAGCTTGGCTAATCCCAGTCATTGCCCGGCATGGGCTTTACCCCTGTTATCCACAGCCGCATGCTGGATTGCAAGTGGTACCCATAACTCTCGACGATGGAAGGCACCCATGAAGCGACCCAACATCCTGTTCATCATGGCCGATCAGATGGCCGCGCCGTTGCTGCCGATCTACAACCCATCGCCGATCAAGATGCCCCACCTGGCCCGCCTCGCCGAGCAGGCCGTGGTGTTCGACAGCGCCTATTGCAACAGCCCGTTGTGCGCGCCGTCGCGCTTCACCCTGGTCAGCGGCCAGTTGCCCAGCCGCATCGGCGCCTTTGATAACGCCGCCGACTTCCCCGCCGACGTGCCCACCTACGCCCACTACCTGCGCCGGCTCGGCTACCGCACAGCGCTATCGGGCAAGATGCACTTCTGCGGCCCGGACCAGCTGCACGGCTACGAAGAACGCCTGACCAGCGATATCTACCCGGCCGACTACGGCTGGGCGGTGAACTGGGATGAACCGGAGGTGCGCCCGAGCTGGTACCACAACATGTCCTCGGTGCTGCAAGCCGGGCCCTGCGTGCGCACCAACCAGCTGGATTTCGATGAAGAGGTGGTGTTCAAGGCGCGCCAGTACCTCTATGACCATGTACGCGAGGACGACGGCCGGCCATTCTGCCTGACCGTCTCCATGACCCACCCCCATGACCCCTACACCATTCCCAAGCACTACTGGGACATGTACCAGGATGTGGATATCCCACTGCCGCGGGACGAGATCGCTCAAGGCGAGCAGGACCCGCACTCGCAACGCCTGCTCAAGGTCTACGACCTGTGGAACAAGCCACTGCCCGTGGACAAGATCCGCGACGCCCGCCGCGCCTACTTCGGCGCCTGCAGCTACATCGACGACAACATCGGCAAGCTGCTGCAAACCCTCGAGGACTGTGGCCTGGCCGACGACACCCTGATCGTGTTCTCGGGCGATCACGGCGACATGCTTGGCGAGCGCGGGCTCTGGTACAAGATGCACTGGTTCGAGATGGCGGCGCGGGTGCCGCTGTTAATCCATGCGCCCAAGCGCTTCGCACCGGCGCGAATCGGCGCCAGCGTGTCCACCTGTGACCTGCTGCCGACCCTGGTCGAACTGGCCGGCGGCGCTGTGGAAAACCACCTGCATCTGGATGGCCGCTCGCTGCTCGGCCACCTGCAAGGGCAGGGCGGGCATGACGAAGTAATAGGCGAGTACATGGCCGAAGGCACGGTCGGCCCGCTGATGATGATCCGCCGTGGCCCCTACAAGTTCGTGTACAGCGAAGACGACCCATGGCTACTCTACGACCTGAGCCGCGACCCGCACGAGCGGGAGAACCTCACCGGCAGCCCGGACCACCAGGCGCTGCTGCAGGCATTTGCCGATGAAGCCAGGAAGCGCTGGGATATCCCGGCCCTGCGCCAGCAGGTGCTGGCCAGCCAACGGCGCCGCCGCCTGGTGGCCGAGGCACTGGCCATCGGCAAACTGAAAAGCTGGGACCACCAACCGTTGGTGGACGCCAGCCAACAGTACATGCGCAACCATATCGATCTCGACGACCTCGAGCGCAAGGCACGTTATCCACAGCCCGCACCCCTGGATTGAGAAGAGAGACCGCCATGCAGAAGTTCTCCACCGCCGTGCTCACCCTGGCCCTGAGCCTGGGCACGGCACACGCCGCCGACAGCGACGCGCAATGCAGCACCGTGAAACTGGCCGACCCCGGCTGGAGCGATATCGCCAGCACCAACGCCGTGGCCCGGCTGCTTTTGGAAAGCCTGGGGTACCAGGTGAAGATCGACAGCCTGGCCGTGCCGATCATCTACGGCGGCCTGAAAGATGGCCGGGTGGATGCTTTCCTCGGCAATTGGATGCCGGCGCAGCAGGGTTTCCATGACAAGTTCATCGCCAATGGCGATGTACAGCAACTGGCGAAGAACCTGGAAGGCACCGAGTTCACCCTGGCGGTGCCCGACTATGTATGGAACGCAGGCGTGAAGGACTTCGCCGACCTGCAAAAGCATGCCGAGCAGTTCGACAAGAAGCTCTACGGCATCGGCTCCGGCGCGCCGGCCAACCTGTCGCTGAAAGAGATCATCGACAAGAATGAGTTCGACCTGGGCCAGTGGAAACTGGTCGAGTCCAGCGAGCAGGCGATGCTCGCTCAAGTGGACCGGGCAGTGAAGAAGCAGCAGTTCATCACCTTCCTTGGCTGGACGCCGCACCCGATGAACGTGAAGCTGAAGATGCATTACCTCACGGGCGGGGAGAAATGGTTCGGCAGCAAGGGCGATGTCTACACCCTGACCCGCAAAGGTTATCCACAAGCCTGCCCGAATGCGGCGAAGCTGCTGGGGAACTTGAAGTTCTCGCTGGAGATGGAGAACAGCATCATGGCCGAGGTTGTGGATAAGAAGGTGAGCTTCGATGAGGCGGCCAAGGCTTGGGTGAAGGCGCATCCAGAACTGTTGGAAGGGTGGTTGGCCGGGGTGACCACTAAAACCGGTGGCCACGCCCAAGAGGCCGTAACAGCCCGACTCTAGAGCCTTGCTGCCAATTCCGGCCTCATCGCTGGCAAGTCGCAGCGGCGAACCGCAGCTCCCACAGGTACAGCGACAGGCTTGAGGCTTGTGGTATCACTGTGGGAGCCGGCTTGCCGGCGATGAGGCCAGCAAGGCCAACACAAGATCGGATCCTGAGCGAGTTGCCCCATGCCCCGCCTGACCCACCTGCTGCCCTTCCTCACCTGGCTGCCCCGCCAATCGGGTCGCAGCTTGCGCCAGGACCTGCTGGTGGGCCTGAGCGGCGCCATCCTTGCCCTGCCACAGTCCATCGCCTACGCCCTGATCGCCGGCCTGCCCGCCGAATACGGCCTGTACGCCGCCATCGTACCCGTGCTGATCGCCTGCCTGTGGGGCTCGTCCTGGCACCTGATCTGCGGCCCCACCGCCGCAATCTCCATCGTCCTCTACGCCAGTATCAGCCCGCTGGCCGTGGCCGGCAGTGCCGACTATGTGACCCTGGTACTGCTGCTGACCTTCCTTGGCGGTCTTTTCCAGCTATTGCTGGGGCTACTGCGCTTCGGCGCGCTGGTCAATTTCGTTTCCCACTCGGTGGTGCTGGGCTTCACCCTCGGCGCCGCCATCGTCATCGCCCTTGGGCAGTTACCGAACCTGCTGGGGATGGACCTGCCGAGCCAAGCCACGGCGTTGAAGACCGTGCAGGACCTGGCTGGGCACATGGGCGAAGTGGATCTGCCATCGCTGGCCCTGGGCCTGGCCACGCTGGTGATCGGGATCGCCCTCAAGCTCTGGCGCCCGCGCTGGCCAAGCCTGTTGATAAGCCTGCTGCTGGTCAGCCTGGTGGCTTGGCTGTTACCCGGCGTGTTCGGCCACGTACCCAGGGTGTCTGCGTTTACCGGGCAGCTCCCGCCCTTCAGCCCGCTGCCGCTGTTGGACGTGGAACTGATGCTGCGCCTGCTGCCCAGCGCTGTGGCGGTGGGCATGCTGGGGCTGGTTACCAGCCTGTCGATTGCCCGCTCGTTGTCGGCACGTTCGGAGCAACTGATCGACCCTGACCAGGAAATCCGCGCACAGGGCCTGTCTAATATCGGCGGCGCGTTTTTCTCCGGTTATCTGTCCGCAGGTTCCTTCACTCGCTCGGGCCTGAGCTACGACGCTGGCGCCCGCTCGCCGCTGGCCGGGGTGTTCTCGGCGCTGTGGGTGGCGCTGTTCGCGGTGACCGGCGCCGGGCTGATCGCCCACCTGCCGATCCCGGCGATGGCGGGGAGCATCCTGCTGATTTGCTGGGGGCTGGTAGACCATCGCGGCATTCGCGCGCTGTTCCGGGTCAGCCGCTCGGAGTTCCTGGTGATGACGCTGACGGCAGCCGCGACGCTGCTGCTGGAGCTGCAGACGGCGATCTATGCCGGGGTGCTGGCGTCGCTGTTCTTCTACCTCAAGCGCACGTCGAGGCCACGGGTGCAGCAAAGCCGGGAAGGGGAGGCGGACATCTTGCGGGTGGGCGGGTCGATCTTCTTTGGCGCGGCGCATTACCTGCAGGTGCGCCTTCAGCGCTGCCAGGGGCCACACGTAGTGATCGATGCGCGGCAGGTGAACTTCATCGATTACTCGGGTGTGGATATGTTGCACCGCGAGGCGCGACGGCTGATGCGCAGTGGCGGGAGCCTGACGTTGCAGCGGGCACGGCCGCAGGTGGTGGAGGAGCTGCAGAAGCTGGAGGGGGTTGAACTGTGTCCCATTCGATTTGAGGAATGAGCTTTGAAATCCAGGGGCTGCTTTGCAGCCCTTTCGCTGGCAAGCCAGCTCCCACAGGTACCGCACTAGTCTTGCGCAAAGCGCGGTCCATGTGGGAGCTGGCTTGCCAGCGAAAGGGCCGCAAAGCGGCCCCAAAATCTCGAATTCAGCCGCGAGCTAGCTGCCGACGCAGCTCATCCAGCACCGGCCCGGTCTCAGGCCGAACCCCGCGCCAGATAAAGAACGCCTCGGCCGCCTGCTCAGCCAGCATCCCCAACCCATCCAGCACCTTGGCCGCACCCAGCTTGCTCGCCCACTGGCAGAACGGCGTCGGTTCCTTGCCATACATCATGTCGTAGCAAACCGTACGCCCCGCCTCGACCAGACTGTCGGCAATCGGCGGTAGCTCGCCAGCCAGGCTCGCCGAGGTGGCATTGATGATCACGTCCACCGGCTCCTGCAACCAGGCAAAACCGCTGGCCACCACCGGCCCCAGCTCATCGAACTCACGGGCCAGCTGCTCGGCCTTCTCCACCGTGCGGTTGGCGATCACCAGCGACTGCGGTTTGTGCGCCAAAATCGGCTCCAGCACGCCACGCACTGCGCCACCGGCACCAAGGATAAGGATGCGCTTGCCGGCCAGCTCGACCCCGGCGTTGACGGTGAGGTCGCGCACCAGCCCGGCGCCATCGGTGTTGTCGCCTTGCAGCGTGCCGTCAGCCAGCTTGCTCAAGGTGTTCACCGCGCCGGCACGCTGGGCACGCGGGGTGAGGCTGTCGCACAGGCGATAGGCCTCTTCCTTGAACGGCACGGTGACGTTGGCGCCGCTGCCTTGCTTGAAGAAGCCCCGGGCACAGTCGCTGAACTCGTCCAGCGGCGCCAGCAGCGTGTTGTACTCCAGGTCCTCGCCGGTCTGGTCGGCGAACAGACGGTGGATCAGCGGCGATTTGCTGTGGCCGATGGGGTTACCAAAAACAACGTACTGGTCCATGGGTGATCCTCGGGTTTCCACAGGCTTACTGGGCGAGCCAGTCGCGGTCTTGCAGGAAGTACTCGGTCAGGCGCGCTTCTTCGCTACCAGGCTCGGCTTTCCAGTCATAGCCCCAACGTACTTGCGGCGGCAGCGACATCAGGATCGATTCGGTGCGGCCCCCGGACTGCAGGCCGAACAGGGTGCCACGGTCGTAGACCAGGTTGAACTCGACGTAGCGGCCACGGCGATATTCCTGGAATTCGCGCTGGGCGGGGGTGTATGGGGTGCCCTTGCGGCGCTGGACGATCGGCAAGTAAGCCTCGACGTAGGCGTCACCGATGGCGCGGATGAAGGCGAAGCAGGTATCGAAGTCCCACTCGTTCAGGTCGTCGAAGAACAGGCCGCCGATGCCGCGTGGCTCGCCACGGTGCTTGAGGTGGAAGTAGCGGTCGCACCAGGCCTTGTAGCGCGGGTACACGTCGGCGCCGAACGGCGCGCAGGCCTGCTCGGCCACGCGGTGCCAGTGCACGCAGTCTTCTTCATTGCCGTAGTAGGGGGTCAGGTCGAAGCCGCCGCCGAACCACCATACTGCCTCTTCACCCTCTTTTTCGGCGATGAAGAACCGCACGTTGGCGTGGGAAGTGGGCACATGCGGGTTGTGCGGGTGGATTACCAGCGACACGCCCAGCGCTTCGAAACCACGGCCCGCCAGCTCCGGGCGGTGGGCACTGGCCGACGGCGGCAGGCCGCTACCGAACACGTGGGAGAAGTTCACGCCGCCCTTTTCGATCACCTTGCCGTCGCCGATCACCCGCGTGCGACCGCCGCCGCCGGCATCGCGCACCCAGGCATCCTCGACGAAGCGGGCGCCGCCGTCTTCGGTCTCGAGGGCAGTGCAGATGCGGTCTTGCAGGTCGAGCAGGTAGGCTTTCACGGCCTCGGTGCGGCTGGTCATCGGGTCACCTGGAAGGAGCGGGGAAAATTCGCCGCGTAGCATACCACCGGCAAACCCCGCGCCGCAGTTGACGGCGATCAAGCAAAGGCGTCCGATAGAAGGCCTTTGCAGCCCCAATGACAGGAGTGTGTGATGGCCAAGCGTATCCAGTTCAGCCAGCATGGCGGCCCGGAAGTGTTGCAGTTGGTGGAGTTCGACCCGGCCCCGCCCGGCCCGCAGCAAGTGCGCGTGCGCAACCATGCGATCGGCCTGAACTTCATCGACACCTATTTCCGTGGCGGGCTGTATGCGCCGCCGTCGCTGCCTTCCGGGCTGGGTACCGAGGCCGCCGGCGTGGTCGAGGCAGTGGGCGAGGACGTCAACCGGATCAAGGTCGGCGACCGCGTAGCCTATGCCGGTGGGCCGCTGGGGGCCTACAGCGAGGTGCATACGCTGCCGGAGGCCAACCTGGTCAAGCTGCCGGATGCGATCAGCTTCGAGCAGGCGGCGGCGGTGATGCTCAAGGGGCTGACCACGCAGTACCTGCTAAAACAGACCTATGCCGTGCAGCCGGGGGATTTCGTGCTGTTCCATGCTGCTGCCGGTGGTGTCGGATCGCTGGCTTGCCAGTGGGCCAAGGCACTGGGGGCGAAGCTGATCGGTACTGTCAGTTCCGCCGAGAAGGCTGAGCGGGCTAAGGCACTCGGGGCCTGGGCGACCATCGACTACAGCCATGAAGATGTGGCCAAGCGTGTGCTGGAGCTGACAGACGGTCAGAAGTGCGCGGTGGTGTATGACGGCGTGGGGGCCGATACCTGGCTGACTTCGCTGGATTGCCTGAGGCCGCGAGGGTTGATGGTGAGTTTCGGCAATGCGTCGGGGGCGGTGAGCGGGGTGAACCTGGGGATCCTGTCGCAGAAGGGCTCACTGTATGTGACCCGACCGACGCTGGGGAGCTACGCCAACAACGCCGAGAACACCCAGGCCATGGCCGATGACCTGTTCGCGATGATCGCCAGTGGCAAGCTGGTTGTGGATATCCAACAGCGGTATCCGTTGAGTGAGGCGGCCAAGGCGCAGAGTGAGTTGTCGGCGCGGCGGACGGTGGGCTCGACTGTTCTGCTGCCTTGAAATCCTGGGGCCGCTTTGCGGCCCATTCGCTGGCAAGCCAGCTCCCACAGGGACCGCGCAAACCTCCTGGATGACGCTGTACCTGTGGGAGCCGGCTTGCCGGCGATGGCGTCAGTTCAGCCAGCGGGCCTTTCGGCTACAGAAGCTGACTCAATGCCCTCAAGCATCGCCTCCACCAACCCCTCCGCCATTTCCAGCGAATGTAGGCTCGACCAGTACATGCCTCGCCCCTCATCGCGCAGGTGGTCGAGTGCCTTGATGCCGGTGTCGTAGGCGCAGCGCAGGTAAAGTGCTACATGCACCAGGGCATCGTGGGCTTCGATGTTGGGGTTTACGGTGAAGAGCGGCGGATGGCCAGCATCGCAGCGGCCGAAGGGGTGGGTGGAGGTGTTGGGGAGGGGTGGATCGGGGACGATCTTTTTCATCATGAGATCTCGCATCTAGACCGGCACGCATCCGTTACCACACGGATGGGTGGCAGCTGCATACGGGGTGGTAAACCGGGAGAGATCTCAAAACCCGGCAGGCACGAGGCCTCCCGCATGCAGCCACCATAGACTGCCAAGATCTCTCCCTGCTCGGGTTACCACACCCGATCGCCGAGTTATTCGGCGACGGTCTGGAGCCTAGAGGCAAGAGTTCCCACTGAGAAGGTAATGGCAGTCGACAGGCAGCGTAGGATAATTCTCTGCATTCGAGATGGGCAGCCTTGGGGATCAAAATCAGAAAATGCTGAAGCTAGCACCGCTCCTGTGGGAGCTGGCTTGCCAGCGATAGGGCCAGTTCAGGCAATGATGCTGCCCCTGCTGGCCTCATCGCTGGCAAGCCAGCTCCCACAAAGGTTACTCACAGGGCTTGAGTCTTCACCCCGGGCGCACAACCTCACCGGTCGCCAGGTCGCGAATCAGGCTCGGATTCTTCCGCCCCCCCAACGCCCCACCCAGCACCATGTCCAGCTGCTTGTGGAAATACTGCTCCACCCGCAACCGGCTCTTCGCCGCCGGGCGCCCGGCCGGGTTGCAGGACGTGGAAATCAACGGCCCGACCAACGCGCACAGCTCCCGCACCTGCGGATGATCACTGACCCGCAGCGCCACGCTGTCATGCTGCCCGGTCACCCACTCGGGCAGCAGGTCCTGGTGCGGCACCAGCCAGGTGTTCGGCCCCGGCCAAGTGGCGGCCATGCGGTCGATCCAGTCCTGGGGGAAGTCTTCGAACAGGAAGTCGAACTGGTGGATGCTGTCGGCAACCAGGATCAGGCCTTTATCCACAGGGCGCGACTTGAGCGCCAGCAGGCGATACACCGCGTCCTCGTTCCACGGGTCGCAGCCCAGGCCCCAGACCGCTTCCGTCGGATAGGCGATCACCGCACCCGCCTTCACCTCACGCGCGGCTTGTTGCACACGCCAACTGCTCACCATTTCCGTCTCTCCGCATAAACGCCGTGTGCGCAGTGTACTTAGCCGGAACGGGCAAACCAACGCCCGGCTTCATTGCTGACCCGGCCCTCGAGCTCCAACTCGGTCAGGCTGGCCAGCACCTGGGCCAACGGCTGGCCGCTGCTGTGCGCCAGGCCCTCGCTGGTGTGGGGTGCGGCGTGGAGCAAGGCGAGCAGGGGATGGTCGGCTTTGCCCACCGGCGCGCCCGGCAGGTTCTGCCAACCGCGCAGGCTGTCGAGGATCTGCTCCACGCTTTCCACCAGCAACGCGCCGTCGCGAATCAGCTGGTGGCAGCCCTTGGCGCCGGGGTGGTGGATCGAACCCGGAATGGCATACACCTCGCGCCCTTGCTCCGCGGCAAGGCGCGCGGTGATCAATGAGCCGCTGGCGATGCTCGCCTCGACCACCAGCACGCCGAGCGACAGCCCGCTGATGATGCGGTTGCGCCTGGGGAAGTTACCGGCCAACGGCCCGGCATCCAGCGGGTACTCGGAAACCAGCGCGCTGCCACTGTCGAGCATCGCCCGGGCAAGGTCACGGTGGCGCTGTGGATAAAGTTTTTGCAACCCCGTGCCGAGCACTCCAATGGTCTTCCCTCCGGCTTTCAGCGCGGCCCGATGAGCGGCACCGTCAACGCCCAGCGCCAGCCCGCTGGTGATGGTGAATCCGGCTTGCGCCAGGCAATGCGAGAACGCAGCCGCAGTATCCAGCGCTGGTGGTGAAGCACGCCTGCTACCCACAATCGCCAGCTGCGGATGCTCCAGCAAAGCGGGGTCACCGGCAACGAATAGCAGGGGTGGCGGGTCGTCGATTTCACTCAGCAATGCGGGATAGCCAGGGCCGTCCCACATCAGCAAATGCTGGCCCGGACGCTCTAACCAGGCCATTGCAGCCAATGCGCCGTCGCGCACCTCAGGGCTGCGACGGGCATCGATACTGGCGGCTGACAACCCCAGCGCACGCCAAGCACTGGCCGGCGCACTGAGTGCCGATGAGGCATTGCCAAAGGCTTCGATCAGGGTAAGAAAGCGCCGCAAGCCGATGTCGGGGAGGCGATGCAGACGCAGCCGCGCCTCCAGTTCGGCAGGCGAGCAAGGCGACGAACGGAGAGTGCTCATGGGTGATCCTCCTTGATCGACAGGGGGCCATCGGCGTGGCACAACCTGTGGATAACTTTGTGGGTAATACTTTGAAAAGCTGTCCATTAAATGGCAGCTATCAAGCCCATAAAGACCCTAGCCGAGCTTTCACAGGTGCCTTGTCCACCTTTTCCCTTTATTATGTGTGCTCAGTTTTCAACCGACCGCACAGTGACTGCCTGACCGCCATGGCCATTTTGAACATTCTCGAATTCCCCGATCCGCGCCTGCGTACCATTGCCAAACCGGTAACGGTGTTCGACGACGCCCTGCGCCAGCTGATCGACGATATGTTCGAAACCATGTACGAGGCCCCGGGCATCGGCCTGGCTGCGACCCAGGTCAACGTGCATCAACAAGTCGTAGTGATGGACCTGAGCGAAGATCGCAGCGAGCCGCGCGTCTTCATCAACCCCACCGTAGAAGAGCTGACCCACGACATGGGCCAGTACCAGGAAGGCTGCCTGTCGGTGCCGGGCTTCTACGAAAACGTCGACCGCCCGCTGCGCGTCCGGGTCAAGGCCCAGGACCGCGACGGCAAGCCGTACGAGCTGGAATGCGAGGGCCTGTTGGCGGTGTGCGTGCAGCACGAGTTCGATCACCTCAACGGCAAGCTGTTCGTCGACTACCTGTCGCAGCTCAAACGTGACCGGATCAAGAAGAAGCTGGAAAAGCAGCACCGCCAGCAAGCCTGATCCCCACCTTCCAGAAGGCTTGCTCCGGCAAGCCTTTTTCTTTTTCAAGAAGCGAGAACTCCATGCGCATCGTCTTCGCAGGCACTCCAGAGTTTGCCGCCGAACACCTCAAGGCTTTGCTCGACAGCCCGTACGAGATCGTGGCCGTCTACACCCAGCCCGACCGCCCGGCCGGGCGTGGCCAGAAGCTGATGCCGAGCGCGGTCAAGGCGCTGGCCGTGGCCCATGACATCCCGGTGTACCAGCCGCAGACCCTGCGCAACGCCGACGCCCAGGCCGAGCTCGCCGCACTGAAACCGGACCTGATGGTGGTGGTCGCCTACGGCCTGATCCTGCCGCAAGCTGTGCTGGATATCCCACGCCTGGGCTGCATCAACAGCCACGCCTCGCTGCTGCCGCGCTGGCGCGGCGCCGCGCCGATCCAGCGCGCCGTTGAAGCCGGTGACGCCGAGAGCGGCGTGACCGTGATGCGCATGGAAGCAGGTCTGGACACCGGCCCGATGCTGCTCAAGGTGGTCACCCCGATCAGCGCCGAGGACACCGGCGGCACCCTGCACGACCGCCTCGCCGAAATGGGCCCGCCTGCGGTGATCCAGGCCATCGCCGGCCTGGCCGATGGCAGCCTGCAAGGTGAAGTACAGGACGATGCCCTGGCCACCTACGCCCACAAGCTGAATAAAGACGAAGCGCGCATCGACTGGAGCCGCACGGCCGTGGAGCTTGAGCGCCTGATCCGCGCCTTCAACCCCTGGCCGGTGTGCCACAGCACCCTGGACGGCGAAAGCGTGAAGGTACTGGCCGCCAACTTGTCCACAGCCCAGGGCGCCCCCGGCGAAATCCTGTCGGCCAGCAAGGACGGCCTGGTGGTCGCCTGCGGTGACCAGGCCCTGAGCCTGACCCGCCTGCAACTGCCGGGTGGCAAGGCCCTGAACTTCGCCGACCTGTTCAACAGCCGCCGCGAGAAATTCGCCAGTGGCAAGGTGCTCGGCCAATGAATCCACGCCTGGCTGCCGCCCGTGCCTTGGCCGCTGTGCTCAGCGGCAAGGCTTCGCTGAACAGCTCGCTGCCGGCGCAACTGGACAAGGTCGAGGAACGCGACCGTGGCCTGACGCAGGACCTTGCCTTCGGCACCGCCCGCTGGCAACCGCGCCTGGACCTGCTGGCCGCGCAACTGTTGCAGAAGCCGTTCAAGGCCGCCGACGCCGATGTGCAGGCGCTGCTGCTGGTCGGTCTGTACCAGCTGTTCTACAGCCGCATTCCGGCCCACGCAGCCATCGGCGAGACCGTCGGGTGTGCCGACAAGCTCAAGAAGCCTTGGGCAAAGGGCCTGCTCAACGCGGTGCTGCGCCGCGCCCAGCGTGAAGGGGAGGCACTGTTGGCCGACATGGAGCGCGACCCGGTGGTGCGCACCGCCCACCCGCGCTGGCTGCAGAAGTCGCTCAAGGCCTTCTGGCCTGAACAGTGGGAAGCCATCTGCGCCGCCAACAACGCCCACCCGCCGATGATCCTGCGCATCAACCGCCGCCATCACAGCCGCGACGCTTACCTCGCGCTGCTGGCCGAGGCCGGTATCGGCGCCAGCGCCTGCCAGTACAGCCGTGACGGCATCGTCCTGGCCGAGGCTTGCGACGTGCGCGGCCTGCCAGGCTTCGCCGAAGGTTGGGTGAGCGTGCAGGACGAAGCCGCGCAGCTGTCCGCCGACCTACTGGAACTGGCCCCCGGTCAGCGCGTCCTCGACGCCTGCTGCGCCCCAGGCGGCAAGACCTGCCACTTGCTTGAAGCCGAACCGGGCTTGGCGCACATGGTCGCCATCGACCTCGAGGCCAAGCGCCTGACCCGCGTGCGCGAGAACCTCGACCGCCTCAAGCTCGATGCCGAGCTGATCGCCTGCGACGCCCGCGACACCGCCAGCTGGTGGGACGGCAAGCCGTTCCAGCGCATCCTCCTCGACGCCCCGTGCTCGGCCACTGGGGTGATTCGCCGCCACCCGGACATCAAGCTGACCCGCCAGGCAGACGACATCCCGGCCCTGGCCGCACTGCAAGGCGAGCTGCTCGACGCCCTGTGGCCGACCCTGGAAGTGGGCGGCATGCTGCTCTATGCCACCTGCTCGAGCCTGCCCACCGAGAACACCGAAGTGATCGACGCCTTCCTCGCCCGCACCCCAGGTGCCCGTGAGCTGGACCTTGCCACCGAGGCCGGCCTGCGCCAGCCCCACGGGCGCCAGCTGCTGGCCCAGGAAGGCGGCCACGACGGCTTCTACTATGCCAAGCTGATCAAGATCGCCGCCTCGCGGTAAGCACAAGAACGTAGGGAGTAGTGGATGAAGATCATCATCCTCGGCGCAGGGCAGGTGGGCGGCACACTGGCGGAACACCTGGCCAGCGAAGCCAACGACATCACCGTGGTCGACACCGACAGCGAGCGCCTGCGCGACCTCGGCGACCGCCTGGACATCCGCACGGTGCAGGGCCGCGCCTCGCTGCCGACGGTGCTGCGCCAGGCCGGCGCCGACGACGCCGACATGCTGGTGGCGGTGACCAACAGCGACGAGACCAACATGGTCGCCTGCCAGGTGGCGTACTCGTTGTTCCACACCCCGACCAAGATCGCCCGGGTGCGCGAGTCGGCCTACCTGACCCGCGAAGAGCTGTTCGACAACGACCATATCCCGGTGGACGTGCTGATCAGCCCCGAGCAGGTGGTGACCAACTACATCAAGCGCCTGATCGAACACCCCGGCTCCCTGCAGGTGATCGACTTCGCCGAGGGCAAGGCCCAGCTGGTGGCGGTCCGGGCCTACTACGGCGGGCCGCTGGTCGGCCAGCAACTGCGCCAGATCCGCGCCCACATGCCCAACGTCGACACCCGCGTGGCGGCGATCTTCCGCCGCGACCGGCCGATCACTCCACAGGGTGACACGGTGATCGAAGCCGACGACGAAGTGTTCTTCATCGCAGCGAAAAAGGACATCCGCGCGGTGATGGGCGAACTGCGCCGCATCGACGAGAGCAACAAGCGCGTGGTCATCGCCGGTGGCGGGCAGATCGGCGAGCGCCTGGCCGAGGCCATCGAGAGCCGCTACCAGGTGAAGATCATCGAGATGAACCCGGCCCGTTGCCGCCAGCTCTCCGACACCCTGGAAAGCACCGTGGTGCTGCAGGGCAGCGCCTCGGACAAGGACCTGATGCTCGAAGAGAACATCGCCGACGCCGACATCTTCCTGGCCCTGACCAACGACGACGAGGCCAACATCATGGCGTCGCTGCTGGCCAAGCGCCTGGGCGCGCGCAAGGTGATGACCATCATCAACAACCCGGCCTATGTCGACCTGGTGCAGGGCGGCGACATCGACATCGCCATCAGCCCGCAGTTGGCCACCATCGGTACCCTGCTGGCCCACGTGCGCCGTGGCGATATCGTCAGCGTGCATTCGCTGCGCCGCGGCGCGGCCGAGGCCATCGAGGCCGTGGCCCATGGCGATTCGAAGTCGAGCAAGGTGGTCGGCAAGGCCATCGAGGACATCAACCTGCCGCCGGGCACCACCATCGGCGCAATCATCCGCGAGGACGAAGTGATGATCGCCCACGACGACACAGTGATCGAGTCGGGCGACCATGTGATCCTGTTCGTTGTGGATAAAAAGCATATTCGGGACGTAGAGAAGCTGTTCCACGTGGGCTTGAGTTTCTTCTAAAGGAGCAGGGCATGCGCGAATCGTTGGAGAAGATGCTGGCCAAGGGTGTGGATAACCCGCTGCTGCGCTTCGGCCTGGGCAAGGCCTGGCTGGACGAAGCCAATGGTGCTGAGGCGGCGATCCACCTGGCCAGTTGCGTGAAGCAGGACCCCAAGTATTCGGCAGCGTGGAAGCTGCTGGGCAAGGCGTATCAGCTGCAGGGTGACTTGGCTGGCGCGCGCAAGGCCTGGGAAGAGGGGATCGTGGCGGCGCAGGCCCATGGGGACAAGCAAGCCGAAAAAGAAATGACGGTGTTCTTGAAGAAGCTGAACAAGGTCTGAGATTGCCGGGGCTGCTTTGCAGCCCATTCGCTGCGGTTCATCGCCACGACAAGCCAGCGAAAGGGGCGCAAAGCGCCCCCAAAAATCTCAGTACCAGCGCGCCTCACCCGCCGGGCGCTTCTTGAAGCGCTTCATGCTCCACATGTACTGGCTCGGGTACTCGCGCACATAACGCTCGACCACCTTGCTCATGGCCGCCGCCGATTCATTCACATCGGTGCTGTACATAGCCTCTGGCGCCGCCTCCAGGAACACCTTGAAGCCCGAACCATCGGGCAGGCGCAGGGCGTGCAGGAACACCCCGACCGCCTTGCCACCGGCGAGCATGTTCGGCACGAACTTGCTGGTCAGCGCCTGGGTCCCCAGGAACGGCACGAATACCCCGGCGGACTCGGCCGGCTCCGGGTCGGCGGGAATCCCCACCTGGCCGCCACGGCGCACTTCCTTGATCACACTGAGAATGCCTTCCTTGGTCGAAGGCGCCACGCGGTTGCCCATCTGCACCCGCTGCTCGCGCAGCAGGTCATCCACCGCCTTCAACTTGGGCGGGCGGTAGAAGATGATCGGTTTGCACTGGTTGCAATAGAAGTGGTTGAGCACTTCCCAGTTACCCAGGTGGCTGGTGATGCCGACCACGCCCTTGCCCGAGGCCAGGGCCTGCTCCAGCACTTCCAGGCCATGCACTTCCTTGACCAGGTCGAGCGAGCGTTGCGGCGGCCAGATCCAGGCACAGGCACTCTCGACGAACGACTTGCCGATGTCCTTGAGCGCACGACCGACCAGTTGCTCACGCTCGGCCGGGTCCATCTCCGGGAAGCATTTGGCCAGGTTGATGCGCACGACATTGCGCGAGCCGTTGGGGATTTTCCACATCAGCCAGCCGATGCCGGCGCCAACGCGCTGCACCGCGCCCCAGGGCAACTTGGCGAACAGTCGCAGCACCCCGACCATCAGGGCGCCCTTGAACTTTTCCACAGGCGAATTCCTTATTTCAGCAAGGCGCGCATTGTACCCCGTCAGCGCACCAGCGCGGCGTAGCGATCGCACTCGGTGGTGTGGTCCATGACCATGCCGGTGGCCTGCATGAAGGCGTAGCAGATGGTCGGGCCAACGAAAGTGAAGCCGGCCTTCTGCAAGGCCTTGCTCATCGCCTTGGCCTCATCGGTGACCGCCGGCACGTCGCCACGCCCCTGGAAATGGTTGATCTTCGGCGCGCCGCCGACGAACGACCATAGCCACTCGGCGGGGTTATCCACAGCCAGCCAGGCCTGGGCATTGCGGCGCACGGCCTTGAGCTTGAGGCGGTTGCGGATGATACCGGCATCCAGCATAAGCTCCTCGATGCGCTCATCGCTCAGACACGCCAGTTTCACCGGGTCGAAACCGTCCAGCACCTGGCGATAGCGCTCGCGTTTCTTCAATACCGTGATCCACGACAACCCCGCCTGGAACCCTTCGAGCAAAAGCATCTCGAAGAGCAACGCCGGGTCGCGCTGCGGCGTTCCCCACTCGTGGTCGTGATAGGCCTGGTACAACGGATCGTCGGAACACCAAAAGCAGCGTGGCATAAGGCTCCAATAACGTAGAGGGCGAGGCGAATCGGGTTATACTCCCGCTCTTTACATCCGCATCCCCAGATACAGGTGAATTTCGTGAGCCAGCCTACGCCAGCCGTGCGTACCTTCCAAGACCTGATCCTCGCCCTGCAGAACTACTGGGCCGAGCAAGGTTGTGTGGTGCTTCAGCCCTACGATATGGAAGTAGGCGCCGGCACTTTCCACACCGCTACCTTCCTGCGCGCCGTGGGCCCGGAGACCTGGAACGCCGCCTACGTGCAGCCCAGCCGTCGCCCTGCCGACGGGCGGTATGGCGAAAACCCCAACCGCCTGCAGCACTACTACCAGTTCCAGGTGGTGCTCAAGCCGAACCCGGCCAACTTCCAGGAGCTGTACCTCGGCTCGCTGAAAGCCATCGGCCTGGACCCGCTGGTTCACGACATTCGCTTCGTCGAAGACAACTGGGAATCGCCAACCCTCGGCGCCTGGGGCCTGGGCTGGGAAATCTGGCTGAACGGCATGGAGGTGACGCAGTTCACCTACTTCCAGCAAGTCGGCGGTATCGAGTGCTACCCGGTCACTGGTGAAATCACCTACGGCCTGGAGCGCCTGGCCATGTACATCCAGGGCGTGGACTCGGTCTACGACCTGGTGTGGGCCGACGGCCCGTTCGGCAAGGTCACCTATGGCGACGTGTTCCACCAGAACGAAGTGGAGCAGTCGACCTACAACTTCGAGCACGCCAACGTCGAGAAGCTGTTCGAACTGTTCGATTTCTACGAAAGCGAAGCGAACCGCCTGATCAAGCTGGACCTGCCGCTGCCGACCTACGAAATGGTCCTGAAGGCCTCGCACACCTTCAACCTGCTGGACGCCCGCCGCGCCATCTCGGTGACCGAGCGCCAGCGCTACATCCTGCGCGTACGTACCCTGGCCCGGGACGTGGCGCAAAGCTATCTGCAAGCTCGCGCACGCCTGGGCTTCCCGATGGCCTCTCCCGAACTGCGTGACGAAGTGTTGGCTAAGCTGGAGGCTGCACAATGAGTGCTCAAGATTTCCTGGTTGAACTGGGCACCGAAGAGCTGCCACCCAAGGCCCTCGCCAGCTTGGGCGATGCCTTCCTCGCCGGCATCGAGAAAGGCCTGCAGGCCGCCGGCCTGAACTACACCGGCAAGCAGGTCTACGCCGCGCCACGCCGCCTGGCCGTGCTGATCCGCCAGCTAGACGTGCAGCAGCCGGACCGCAGCATCAACATCGACGGCCCGCCCGTGCAGGCCGCATTCAACGCCGAAGGCCAGCCAACCCAGGCTGCCCTGGGCTTTGCCAAGAAGTGTGGCGTCGAGCTGTCGGACATCGACCAGAGCGGCCCGAAGCTGCGCTTCTCCCAGCACATTCCGGGCAAGGCCACCGCCAGCCTGCTGCCAACCATCGTCGAGGATTCGCTCAACGACCTGCCGATCCCCAAGCGCATGCACTGGGGCGCCAGCCGTGAAGAGTTCGTGCGCCCGACCCAGTGGCTGGTGATGCTGCTCGGCGATCAGGTCGTCGACTGCACCATCCTGGCCCAGAAGGCCGGCCGCGAATCCCGTGGCCACCGCTTCCACCACCCGGAAAACGTGCTGATCACCACCCCCGCCAACTACGTCGAGGACCTGCGCAAGGCCCACGTGCTGGCCGACTTCGCCGAGCGTCGCGAGCTGATCAGCAAGCGCACCGCGGAGCTTGCCATGCAGCAGGAAGGCACGGCCATCGTGCCGCCGGCGCTGCTGGACGAAGTAACCGCCCTGGTCGAGTGGCCGGTGCCGCTGGTGTGCTCGTTCGAGGAGCGTTTCCTCGAGGTGCCGCAGGAAGCGCTGATCACCACCATGCAGGACAACCAGAAGTACTTCTGCCTGCTGGACAGCGAAGGCAAGCTGCTGCCGCGCTTCATCACCGTGGCCAACGTCGAGAGCCGCGATCCGAAGCAGATCGTCGAAGGCAACGAGAAGGTCGTGCGCCCACGTCTGACCGACGCCGAGTTCTTCTTCAAGCAGGACAAGAAGCAGCCGCTGGAAAGCTTCAACGAGCGCCTGAAGAACGTGGTGTTCCAGGCTCAGCTGGGCACCGTGTTCGAAAAAGCCGAGCGCGTGTCCAAGCTGGCTGCCTTCATTGCCCCCTACATCGGTGGCAGCGCCGCCAACGCCGGTCGTGCCGGCCTGCTGTCCAAGTGCGACCTGGCCTCGGAAATGGTCGGCGAATTCCCTGAAATGCAGGGTATTGCCGGCTACTACTACGCCCTCAACGATGGCGAGCCGGAAGACGTCGCCCTGGCGCTGAACGAGCAGTACATGCCGCGCGGCGCTGGCGCCGAGCTGCCGCAGACCCTCACCGGTGCCGCCGTGGCCATCGCCGACAAGCTCGACACCCTGGTCGGCATCTTCGGCATCGGCATGCTGCCCACCGGCAGCAAGGACCCATACGCCCTGCGCCGTGCCGCCCTGGGCGTGCTGCGTATCCTGATCGACAAGCAGCTGGACCTGGACCTGAATGTCGCGGTCGAGTTCGCGGTCAAGCAGTTCGGTGCCAAGGTCAAGGCCGCCGGCCTGTCCGAGCAAGTGCTGGAGTTTGTCTTCGACCGCCTGCGCGCGCGCTACGAGGACGAAGGCATCGACGTCTCCACCTACCTGTCGGTGCGTGCCCTGAAGCCGGGCTCGGCGCTGGACTTCGACCAGCGCGTGCAGGCCGTGCAGGCCTTCCGCAAGCTGCCGGAAGCCGAAGCCCTGGCGCAGGCGAACAAGCGCGTGTCGAACCTGCTGGGCAAGGCCGAAGGCGCCATTGCCGATCAGGTCGAGCCGAAGTACTTCGACAACGCCAACGAGTTCTCCCTGTACTCGGCCATCCAGCAGGCCGACCAGGCCGTGCAACCGATGGCGGCGGCCCGCCAGTACAGCGAAGCCCTGGCCCGCCTGGCCGCCCTGCGCGACCCGGTCGACGCCTTCTTCGAGGCGGTGATGGTCAACGCCGAGGACGCCAAGGTACGCGCCAACCGTTATGCCCTGCTCAGCCGTCTGCGCGGTCTGTTCCTGGGCGTGGCCGATATCTCGCTGCTGGGGTAAGTCGTTGAAACTGCTGATTCTTGATCGAGACGGAGTGATCAACCACGACTCCGACGCCTACATCAAGTCGCTGGAGGAGTGGATCCCCATTCCCGGCTCGATCGAGGCCATCGCGCAGTTGAGCAAGGCGGGCTGGACGGTGGCCGTGGCCACTAACCAGTCCGGTATTGCCCGCGGCTACTACCCGCTGGAAACCCTCGAGGCCATGCATGCGCGCCTGCGCGCGCTGGTGGCCGAGCAGGGCGGCGAGGTCGGCCTGATCGTGCATTGCCCGCATGGCCCGGACGAGGGCTGCGATTGCCGCAAGCCCAAGCCCGGCATGCTGCGGGCGATTGCCGAGCATTACCAGGTGCCCCTGGCCGGCGTGTGGTTCGTCGGCGACAGCAAAGGTGACCTGGAGGCGGCCCTGGCCGTCGATGCACAACCCGTGCTGGTAAAAACCGGCAAGGGCGAGAGGACCCTGGAAAAAGGTGTCCCGCGAACTACACTGATTTTCGACGATCTGGCAGCCATCGCCAGAGAACTTATTTAAATGAGTGCGCCAGGACCGGCGCACTTTTCATTAGGCGGGCACGTCCCGCAACGGTACATGCCACTATGTCGATCCTGCAGGCGATCAGAATCTTTCTTTTTTACCTGCTGTTGGGCACCAGTTCGCTGCTGTGGTGCTCGCTGAGCTTCTTCGTCGCGCCTTTCCTGCCGTTCCCCAAGCGCTACAAGTTCATCAACGTGTACTGGTGCCGCTGCGCATTGTTCCTGGCGCGCACGATCCTGGGCATCGACTACAAGATCACCGGTGCCGAGAACGTGCCGAAAGTGCCTTGCGTGATCCTGTCGAACCACCAGAGCACCTGGGAAACCTTCCTGCTCTCCGCGTATTTCTCGCCGCTGAGCCAGGTGCTCAAGCGTGAGCTGCTGTACGTGCCGTTCTTCGGCTGGGCCATGGCCATGCTGCGGCCGATCGCCATTGATCGCAAGAACCCCAAGGAAGCGCTGCGCCAGGTCGCCAGCCAGGGCGACGAGCTGCTCAAGCAAGGCACCTGGGTGCTGATCTTCCCCGAAGGCACCCGCGTGCCCCATGGCCAGATCGGCAAGTTCTCCCGCGGCGGTACCGCCCTGGCGGTCAACGCCGGCCTGCCGGTACTGCCGATTGCCCACAACGCCGGCAAGTTCTGGCCGCGTGAAGGCTGGGGCAAGCGCCCGGGCACTATCGAGGTAGTGATCGGTGAACCGATGTATGCAGTGGGCACCGGCCCACGTGCCATCGCCGAGTTGAACGACCGCGCCCAGGCCTGGAACGAAGCGACCCAGCGGGCCATGGGTTCGCTGCCGCCGCTGGCGGAGAACCCGGAGCAGCAGCCAGCCTGACGATCTGTGGATAACTTGTTAGCAAGTTTTGCATGAATGATCGTTAAGACATGCTAAGTGATTGAATTAGCTGCTTATTTTCATGTATGACGTTTTTGCGAAAATCGTGCATAAGTTTTTTCGCGCTATAAAAAAACCGGCTTTTACGCCGGTTTTTTTTGTGCCCGTGAAGCCGCAGGCTGGGGCCGCTGGGCGGCCCATCGCTGGCAAGCCAGCTCCCACAGGGGCTGCGCAATCTCGAAAGTTGCGCGGTGGGGTGGGAGCCGGCTCGCCGGCGAAAGGCTGCAAAGCAGCCCCGGCCACCTCAGACCTTATCGATATCCACGTCCTTGGTCTCTTTCAGGCAGAAGATCCCCACCACCAGGCTCACTCCGGTGATCAGCACCGGATACCAAAGTCCATAGAAGATATCCCCGGTGTACACCACCAACGCGAACGATACCGTTGGCAGGAAACCACCGAACCAGCCGTTGCCGATATGGTAGGGCAGGGACATTGAGGTATAGCGGATCCGCGTCGGGAACAGTTCGACCATTACCGCCGCCAGTGGCCCATAAGTCATGGTGGCGATCAGGATCATGGCAACGATCAGCACCACCACCATCACCTGGTTCACATGCGCCGGGTCGGCCTTGGCCGGATAGCCAGCCGCTTCGATGGCGCTGCGCATGGCCACCTCGTCGAAGCCGTTGATGGTCTTGTCGCCGATGCTCACCTGCACTTCGCTGCCGGAAGCCTCGACCGAGCTGTAGGGCAGGCCCTGTTTGACCAGGAAGGTCTTTACCTTGTCGCAGGGGCTGTCGAAACGAGCCTTGCCTACCGGGTCGAACTGGAAGGTGCAGCCTTGCGGGTTGGCGCTGACGACGATGGGCGCTTCCCGGCTGGCGGCGTCGATCTGCGGGTTGGCGTAATGGCTCAGCGCCTTGAACATCGGGAAGTAGCACACGGTGGCCAGCAACAGCCCGACCATGAGGATTGGCTTACGCCCGATGCGGTCCGACAGCCAGCCGAAGAACACGAAGAACGGCGCGCCGATCACCACGCTGATGATCAACAGGGTATTGGCCTGGGCCGGGTCCATCTTGAGCATCTGGGTCATGAAGAACAGCACATAGAACTGTGCGGTGTAGAAGGTCACCGCTTGCCCGGCGTTGATGCTGAACAGCGCGGTCAGGACCACCTTGAGATTCGGCCAGGAGGTGAACGATTCACGGATCGGCGACTTGCTGATCTTGCCCTGGGCTTTCATTTTTACGAACGCCGGCGACTCGTGCATGCTCATGCGGATCCAGGTGGAGATCGCCAGCAGAACGATCGACAGCAGGAACGGCAGGCGCCAGCCCCAGGTCTCGAACTGATCGCCACTGATGTAGCGGCTGGCCAGGACCACGATCAACGACAACAGTAGGCCGAGCGTGGCGGTGGACTGGATGAAGCCTGTGTGGAAGCCACGTTTTCCGGCTGGCGCGTGTTCGGCCACATAGGTGGCCGCGCCGCCGTATTCGCCGCCCAACGCCAGTCCCTGGAGCATGCGCAGTACCACGAGGATGATCGGCGCGGCGATGCCGATGCTCGCATAGGTGGGCAACAGACCGACGGCGAAGGTCGAGAGGCCCATCAATACGATGGTCACCAGGAAGGTGTACTTGCGCCCAATCATGTCCCCCAGACGACCGAACACCAAGGCACCGAACGGGCGCACCAGGAAACCGGCAGCGAAGGCCATCAAGGCGAAGATGAACGCGGTGGTGTCGTTGACCCCTGCAAAGAACTGCTTGCTGATCACCGCCGCCAAGGCGCCATACAGAAAGAAGTCATACCACTCGAACACTGTCCCGAGGGATGACGCGAAAATGATCTTGCGTTCCTCACGGCGGCTTGGGCTGCTCGCCACCGCACCCTGTTCCTGGATGTAATCCGACATCGTTGCTGTCCTCGGCCCTTGGGGCCACAGTGATTATTCTTGTTGTTCCACTGCCGGCAGCCGCTGACCGAGCTGCCGCTGTTGCACACACCCGGGTCAGGGCGTCGGTATCGCGTTGCTGTCGCTGAGGTTGGTCTGGGTGTTGGCCCCCTTGAGGATCAGTTGTGCCGCCTTTTCGGCAATCATCAACGTGGGTGAACAGGTATTGCCGGAGACGATCTGCGGCATGATCGAGGCATCCGCCACACGCAGGCCAGGAATGCCATGCACGCGCAGCTGGTTATCCACAACATCGAGCGCACCACTGCCCATACGGCAGGTACCTACCGGGTGGAAGATGGTGGTGCCGATCTGGCCGGCGGCCTGGTGCAGGTCTTCTTCGCTCTGCAGGGCAGGGCCTGGCAGGTACTCGCGGGGTTCGAAGGCGGCCAGGGCAGGGGCCTGGACGATGCGCCGGGTAAGGCGGATGGCGTCGGCGGCCACGCGCAGGTCCTCGGGGGCGCTGAGGTAGTTGGGGTCGATCAGCGGCGCGGCATTCATGTCCGCCGAGCGAATATCGATTCGACCACGGCTAACCGGACGCAGGTTGCATACCGACGCAGTAAAGGCCGGGAACCGGTGCAGCGGCTCGCCGAAGCGCTCCAGCGACAAGGGCTGGACGTGATACTGAAGATTGGCGGTCTCTTGCTCTGGGCTCGAACGGGCGAAGGCGCCCAACTGGCTCGGCGCCATGGCTAGTGGTCCACTGCGGTCGTAGGCATAGCGCAGGCCCATGCCCAGCTTGCCCCACAGGCTGTTGGCCATCTGGTTGAGGGTGCGCGTGTTCTGGATCTGGTAGATCAACCGCAGTTGCAGATGGTCCTGCAGGTTGCCCCCGACGCCAGGCATGTCGTGGCGCACGGCGATGCCCAGCCCTTCGAGCAGTTTGCGTGGGCCGATCCCCGAGCGCTGCAGGATGCCGGGCGAACCGACCGATCCTGCGCAGAGAATAATCTCGCGGCGTGACGCGAACTCATGCCATGCACCTTGCCACAACGCCCTCACAGCCCGGGCGCGGGTGTTGCCGAGCAACACCTGGTCGACCTGCACGCCGGTCAGCACGGTCAGGTTCTGGCGCTTGAGAATGGGCCTGAGAAATGCCTTGGCCGAGTTCCAGCGCACACCGCTGCGCTGGTTGACCTGAAAGTATCCACAGCCGGCGTTGTCGCCTGTATTGAAGTCGTCGATCCTGGCGATGCCGCTCTGTTCGGCCGCATCGCGAAAGGCATCGAGGATCGGCCAGCTGTAGCGCTGCTGCTCGACCCGCCACTCACCGTCGGCGCCATGGCTGTCGCTGGCACCGGCATAGTGGCTCTCGCTGGCCTTGAACAGCGGCAGCACATCCTTCCATGCCCAGCCCTCGTTACCTTGCTCGGCCCAACGGTCGTAATCGGCGGCCTGGCCGCGCATGTAGATCATGCCGTTGATGGACGAACAGCCACCCAGCACCTTGCCCCGCGGATAGCCCAGGGCACGCCCGTTCAGCCCAGGCTGGGCTTCGGTCTTCATGCACCAGTCGGTGCGTGGATTGCCAATGCAGTAGAGGTAACCGACGGGGATATGAATCCAGGGATAGTTGTCACGGCCACCCGCCTCGAGCAGCAACACACGGCAGGATGGGTCGGCGGACAAGCGATTGGCCAGCAGGCAACCGGCGGGACCGGCACCCACGACCACATAGTCATAGACAGAATCGGCTGATGGCATGTGCAACCTCGCGCCTGATTATTATTCTTGTCCCGGTCCATCTTATTGATTAATTTCGTGGAGGAAACACGAGATTTCGCGCAGCCGTTGTGCGTTTTAGCACAGCGCCGGAGTCATGATCGGCGCAAATCCTGTAGGAGCGGCTTCAGCCGCGATGCAGCCTACGCGGTGCTTGGCATCCGCTTTGCGGATGATCGCGGCTAAAGCCGCTCCTACAGTGAATCGACGCCAATGAACAGCCAAGGGATCAGCATGTTCGACTGGAACGATCTGCGATTTTTCCTCGAGTTGCAGCGCAGCGGCCGCCTGCTTAGCGCCGCCAAGCGCCTCAACACCACTCACAGCACCGTGGCCCGGCATATCGAGAGCATCGAAAAGCACCTGGGTACCGCGCTGTTCGTCCAGCACGCGCAGGGCTACGAACTCACGCCGTCCGGCCAGGCGCTGCTCAAGCACGCCGAAGCCATGGAGAACGTCGCCCTGCTGGCGCAGGAAGAGATCACCCAGGCCATCACGCCGCTGGGCAAGATCCGCCTTGGCGTGACCGAAGGCATCGGCATCATGTTCTTCACTCCACGTATGAAGGCACTGTTCCAACGTTACCCAGGGCTGGAGGTGGAACTGGTGGCGGTCCCGCGGTTCGTAAGTATCCTCAACCGCGAAGCCGAGATCAGCATCCACCTGGAACGACCCAACGCCGACCTGCTGATCACCCGCAAGCTCACCGACTACCGTCTGGCCCTGTACGCCAGCCAGGAATACCTGAATCAAGCGCCACCGCTCGACACACGTGAAGATCTGGCCCGGCACAACTGGATCGGTTATGTCGACGACCTGCTGTTCAGCCAGGAATTGCTGTTCCTCAACAGCTTCTGCCGAGCGCCCAACGTGGTGTTCCGCAGCACCAGCGTGATCGCCCAGCAGCACGCCGCCCAGGCCGGGCTGGGTATCGCCGTGCTGCCCAACTATATGGCCCGCCACGATCCCAAGCTGGTACGCGTGCTGCCCGGCGAGACCATCCAGCGCAGCTACTGGATCTGCACTCGCCGCGAGCTGCACAAGTCGGTGCGCCTGCGCGTAGTGTGGGACTACCTGCTGGCGCTGTGCGCCGCCGAACAGGATGAGTTGCTAGCCGAGTAGCGCCTTGCCGGCGAGCAGCACGGCAGCGCCGCAGCCCACCACGGCGAACAGCTGCTGCAGGCGCGGACCGGCAAGCTTGCCAGCCAATGTCCGCGCCAGCAGCAAACCAAGCACCGCCCCTGCGGCGAACGGTGCGCCGACCCACCAATGCATCACACCCGCCACGCTGGCGCTGACCACACTGCCAGTGGACACCAGGGCGATCACCGCCAGTGAGGTGGCGACGATGCTTTTCATGTTCAGGTTGGTGTAGCGGTTCAAGGCCGGAATGATCACGAAGCCGCCACCGACGCCCAACAGGCCAGACAGCAACCCCGACAGCATTCCGGTAAACGCCAGCGCGCGGGCGCAGGGCAGGGTCCAGCGCAAGCGCCCCTGCAACGGGTTGAGCACGCAAGGCATGATCTGCCGTTCGCCGCAGGGTGACTCGCCACGCAGCTCACGTGCTGCCTTGCGCCAGATCCGCAAACAGGCGTACACCAGCACCCCGGCGAAGACCAAGGCCAACGGTGTGTTGGGCACACGGTGAGCGAGCATCAAGCCGAACGGCGCGCAGGCAATCCCGATCAGCGCGATGAACAGGGCCGCCCGATAACGCACCAGCCCCTGGCGCAGGCCGAGCACCGCACCGACTGCTGCCGCCAACCCCACGGCCAGCAAGCCGATCGGAGCCGCCTCGACCATGCTCAGCCCCAAGCCGAACACCAGCAGCGGAACCGCGAGGATGCCGCCACCGGCGCCGGTCAGCGCCAACACCGCACCAATGATCGCGCCGAGCCCGGTGCCCAGCAGTTGGTGTTCGATCACTGCTGCGCCTCGACCATCAGAGGTTGCGGCCGGGCCAGCCACTCGCGGCCCTTGAGCATGGCCTTCCAGTACAACGGCGGCAGGATCTGCGCCTTGAGCAACCAGGCCAGGCGGGTTGGCTTGCGGCCATCGAGCAGCCAGCGCGGGAAGCTCGGTGCCAGCTTGCCGCCGTAGGTGAACTCGGCCAGGACGATCTTGCCGCGCTCCACCGTCAGCGGGCAGGAACCATAGCCATCGTATTGCGCGAGGGTTGCGAGCCGACCAAGCGCCACCAGTACATTGTTGGCGACCACCGGTGCCTGCTTGCGGGCGGCGGCGGCGGTCTTGGCATTGGTGGTGTTGGCTACGTCGCCCAGGGCGTGGATATTGCCGAACTGGCGATGGCGCAAGGTGTGCGGGTCGACATCCACCCAACCCGCCGCATCGGCCAGCGGGCTCTGGCGGATAAAGTCAGGCGCCACCTGGGGCGGCACCACATGCAGCATGTCGAAGGCTTCGATCCGGGTCTCGGTACTACCATCCGGAAGGGTACGGATGAACGTGGCGCGCTTGTTCGGTCCATCGACCGCCGTCAGGCGATGCTGATAGTTCAGGTCCACAGCGTACTTGTCGATGTAGCTCATCAGCGCCGGCACATAGTCCGCCACGCCAAACAGTACCGCGCCGGCATTGAAGAAACTGGCCCTGACATTGCCTAGGTGACCATTGCGCAACCAGTGATCGCAGGACAGGTACAGCGCCTTCTGCGGCGCCCCTGCACATTTGATCGGCATCGGCGGTTGAGTGAAGAGCGCGCGTCCATGCTTGAGGTTCTGCACCAGTTGCCAGGTGTAGGGCGCCAGGTCATAGCGATAGTTGGACGTGACGCCGTTACGCCCGAGGGTCTCACTCAAGCCTTCGATGGCATTCCAATCGAGCTTCAAGCCCGGGCAGACCACCAGCTGTTCGTAACTGACAGCGCGGCCATCGTCGAGCATCACCAGTTGCCCCTGAGGGTCGAAACCGTCCACCCGTGCCTTGATCCAGCGCACGCCACGGGGCAGGGTGCCCGCCATGGTATGGGCGGTGCTTGGCGCCTTGAACACACCGGCACCGACCATGGTCCAGCCCGGCTGGTAGTAATGCACGTCAGCAGGGTCGATCAACGCGATATCCAGCGAAGGATCGCGGGCGATCAGACTGGAGGCAGTGGCGATGCCGGCGGCACCGGCGCCGACGATCACCACTTTGTGGTGGTCGGCACGGGAAGAATCGGCAGGGGACAGCAAAGCAGGCATGGCGGTGTTCCTTGGAAATCTCGTTATGGGTACGGCGTGACTTACAGCTTGTTCAGCGGGATCTTCAGGTAGCTCACACCGTTTTCTTCAGGCTCGGGGAATTGCCCGCTGCGCATGTTGATCTGCACCGACGGCAGGATCAGCACGGGCATGTCGAGGGTCTTGTCACGGGCTTCGCGCATCTGCACGAAGCTGTCTTCGCTGACCCCTTCATGAATATGGATGTTGTCGGCACGTTGCTCGGCCACAGTGGTGACGAAGTGCAGCTCACGCCCCCCGGGCAGGTAGTCGTGACACATGAACAACCGGGTCTGGTCGGGGAAGGCAAGCAGACGTCGGATCGACTGATACAGGGTTCTCGCGCTGGCACCCGGGAAGTCGCATCGGGCGGTGCCGTAGTCTGGTGTGAACAAGGTATCGCCGACGAACACGGCGATCTCCCCCGCGTCCTGGACCATGTAGCTCATGCATGCCGGGGTATGTCCGGGGGTGTGCAGGGCGCGGGCATGCAAGTTACCGATGCAAAAGCCCTCTTCATCTTCGAACAGGACATCGAACTGGCTGCCATCGCGAGCAAAACCCGGCTCGACGTTGAACAGGGTACCGAAGACTTTCTGCACCTGGGTGATCTGCGCACCGATCGCGACGCTGCCTCCCAGCTTGTCTTTGAGATAGGCCGCTGCGGACAGGTGATCGGCATGCACATGAGTATCCAGGATCCATTGCACCTTGGCGCCCAGCGCTTCGACGCGGGCAATCAGCTTGTCCGCCGAAGCGGTGCATGTGCGCCCGGACTTGGGATCATAGTCCAGTACGCTGTCGATCAACGCGCACTGGCGTGTTTCGCCGTCCATGACCAGATAGCTGATGGTCCACGTCGCTCTGTCGAAGAATTCTTCGACGTGAAGGTTGTTGCCGATGATCATTGCACTCTCCAGTTATCCCGGGCCTCCTTGAAGGCTTAGGCAGTGGATGGGGCTTTATCAAGATGCATGCCAGCCTTTCTGATGGACGTTTGGCCCCGCTGGACGCGGACTTGTCGCGCGACTTTGCTGTCAGCGGATGCCCAAGGTGACAGTCAATGGCAGTCGACTGTCAGCCCATGGCAGTGTTTGGCAGTCCTTGCTACCCTCGCCAGGTCCTTCATCTGGTGCCGTCATGCTAGCCGCTTCCCATCCCGCGATTGTCGCGCTGGTGTCCTACCTCGAACACGATGTGCTGCCCAGTATCGTGCTCGACACTGACTACAACATCCTGGCTGCCAACGCGGCGTATCGCCGCCAGTTCGGCAACGAGGAGCACGCGCCAATCGGTGAAAAATGCCATCGTGTTTCACACCACTACGCCGTCCCCTGCGATCAGGCCGGCGAGCATTGCCCGCTACGCAAATCGCTGGACAGCAAAGTGCCCGAACGCGTGCTGCATATCCATCACACCCCACGTGGGCCGGAACATGTGGATGTGGAGCTGCGGCCAATAATCGACGACGAGGGCAGGGTAGTGGCCTTCGTCGAGCGCCTGACCAGCGTCACCCTGGCATCCGCACAACCTCAGCAACAGGGGTTGGTTGGCCGGGCGCCAGCCTTCAAGAGCGCCGTCGCCAGTTTGCAGCGTGCGGCCCCCGCGCAAATTCCGGTATTGCTCCAGGGTGAATCCGGTACGGGCAAGGAGCTGTTCGCCCGTGCTTTGCACCTGGGCAGCCCACGAGCCAATGGCCCCTTGGTGGTGGTGGACTGTACCGGGCTCACCGAGTCGCTGTTCGAGAGTGAATTGTTCGGCTATGAGAAGGGCGCCTTCACCGGCGCGACCCAACGCAAGATTGGCCTGGCCGAAGCTGCTCACGGTGGAACCTTGTTCCTCGATGAGATCGGTGAAGTGCCGCTGGCCATGCAGGTGAAACTGCTACGGCTGATCGAGTCCGGCAGCTTCCGCCCGGTCGGCAGCACGCGCACGGTCCATTCGGATTTTCGCCTGGTCTCGGCCACGCACAAGCCATTGAAAGAGATGGCCGCTGAAGGGACGTTCCGCGAAGACCTGTATTACCGCATCAGCGGTTTCCCGATTCGCCTGCCATCGCTGCGTGAGCGGGTCGAGGACTTGCCGTTGCTCTGTGAAAGCCTGCTGCAACGCATGGGCGGCAAGCATGCGCCGAAGGTTGCCCCTGAGGCTCTCGAACGCCTCGTTGTTCATACCTTCCCAGGCAATATTCGCGAACTCAGAAACATACTGGAGCGGGCGAGATTGTTTGCTGATGATGGATTGATTCGTCCGGAGCATCTCCCGGAAGACATCCATCCGAATACGAACCCGTCTATTAACCGGGGACGCGGAACAAGCAAGATGGCCGACCTGGCCCACGCATTGGAAACTTTTAACGGCTCCCGCAGTGAGTTGGCTGACTATCTTGGGATGAGTGAGCGCACGTTGTACCGTCGACTGAAGGCCTTAGGAATTTCGTAGTTCCACGTGGAACATTCGTGAAGGCAAAAAAAAGCCAATCCCTGGGGATTGGCTTTTTTGTTACTACCCACTCATCAGAAGTCCAGGTTGGACACCGACAGCGCGTTGCTTTCGATGAAGTCGCGACGCGGCTCGACCGCGTCCCCCATCAGGGTATTGAACAGCTGATCGGCGGCGATAGCGTCCTCGATGGTCACCTTGAGCATGCGACGCACGGTCGGGTCCATGGTGGTTTCCCACAGCTGGTCCGGGTTCATCTCACCCAGCCCTTTATATCGCTGGATGGTGTGACGCTTGGTGCTCTCGTTCATCAGCCAGTCCAGGCCTTCCTTGAACTCGATGACCGCCTTGCGACGCTCACCACGCTGAACGTAGGCACCTTCACCCAGCAAGGTGCCGAGCTTGGCACCGAGGGCGACGACCGAACGGTAGTCGTTGCTGCCGAAGAACTCGCGATTGAAGGTGACATAGCTGGCCAAACCGTGGGAGGTGACTTCCACTTCCGGTAGCCAGATATTGCGCTCCTTGTCTTCGCGCAGACTTGCAACGTAGCTGAGGCCAGATTTCTGGCTGTTGTTCAGACGCTCCTGGAACTTGTCCAGCCAGGTCTGCATGGCAGCCTGGTTGCCCAGCTGTTCCTGGGTGACTTCCTGCAGGTAGATGAAGTGCTCGGTCAGCTCTTCCGGGTACAGGCGCGACAGACGCTTGAGGGTCTTCATCACAGCACGGAACTCATTGACCAAGGCCTCGAGCTGCACACCAGATACGGCGGGTGCGGACTCGTCCAGGTGCAAGCTGGCATCTTCCAAAGCCGATTGGGTCATGTATTCCTCCATGGCCTCGTCGTCCTTGATGTATTGCTCCTGCTTGCCTTTCTTCACCTTGTACAGCGGAGGCTGGGCGATGTAGATGTAGCCACGCTCGACCAGTTCCGGCAGCTGACGGAAGAAGAAGGTCAGCAGCAAGGTGCGGATGTGCGAACCGTCGACGTCAGCATCGGTCATGATGATGATGTTGTGATAGCGCAGCTTGTCGATGTTGTACTCTTCGCGACCGATGCCACAGCCCAGGGCAGTGATCAGCGTGCCGACCTCCTGCGAGGAAATCATCTTGTCGAAGCGCGCCTTCTCAACGTTGAGGATCTTGCCCTTCAGCGGCAGGATCGCCTGGGTGCGGCGGTTACGACCTTGCTTGGCCGAGCCACCCGCGGAGTCACCCTCCACCAGGTACAGTTCGGAAAGGGCAGGGTCCTTCTCCTGGCAATCGGCCAGTTTGCCCGGCAGGCCAGCGATATCCAGTGCGCCTTTGCGACGCGTCATCTCACGCGCTTTACGCGCCGCTTCACGGGCACGTGCGGCATCGATCATCTTGCCGACCACGGCCTTGGCCTCGTTGGGGTTTTCCAACAGGAAGTCGGCGAAGTACTTGTTCATCTCCTGCTCCACGGCGGTCTTCACCTCCGAGGAAACCAGCTTGTCCTTGGTTTGCGAGCTGAACTTCGGATCCGGCACCTTGACCGAAATGATCGCAGTCAGGCCTTCACGGGCGTCGTCACCGGTAGTGGCAACCTTGTTCTTTTTCGCCAGACCTTCCTGCTCGATGTAGCTGTTCAGGCTACGGGTGAGCGAGGAACGGAAACCGACCAGGTGGGTACCACCGTCGCGCTGGGGAATGTTGTTGGTGAAGCACAGCAGGTTTTCGTTGAAGCTGTCGTTCCACTGCAGGGCGATTTCGACACCCACGCCATCTTCACGCTGAACGTTGAAGTGGAATACCTGGGAGTTGACCGGGGTCTTGTTGGTGTTCAGGTATTCAACGAAAGCGCTCAGGCCACCCTCGTACTTGAAGAACTCTTCCTTGCCGCTGCGCTCATCTTTCAGCAGGATGCCAACGCCGGAGTTCAGGAACGAGAGCTCGCGGATACGCTTGGCGAGGATGTCCCAGCTGAAGTGGATGTTCTTGAAGGTTTCAGCCGAAGGCTTGAAGTGGATGTGGGTACCGGTGGTTTCGCTGTCACCGACGACCGCCATTGGCGCCTGGGGCACCCCATGAACGTAGGTCTGTTCCCAGATTTTGCCGCTACGGCGAACAGTGAGCACCAACTGTTCGGACAGTGCGTTCACTACCGATACACCTACACCGTGCAGACCGCCGGATACCTTGTAGGAGTTATCATCGAACTTACCGCCGGCGTGCAGCACGGTCATGATGACCTCGGCCGCGGAAACGCCTTCTTCTTTATGCACATCGACCGGAATACCACGGCCGTTGTCACGGACGCTGATGGATTCGTCCGGGTGAATGATGACGGTGATGTCATCGCAGTGCCCGGCCAGGGCTTCGTCGATCGAGTTGTCGACCACCTCGAAGACCATGTGGTGCAGGCCGCTGCCGTCATCGGTGTCGCCAATGTACATGCCGGGACGTTTGCGTACGGCATCCAGCCCTTTCAGCACTTTAATGCTGGAGGAGTCGTACGTTTGATTTTCGCTCATGCCTTCACTCCCGATGGTCGTGGGTCTGGGTGATACGGCCTTGTTCCACGTGGAACAAGGCAACTGGCGTTTCCGTTTGCCAGCCTTCCCTCAGAAATTCGTGGTCTACACAGGTGATGAACACCTGGCAGTTCAATTCTTCAAGCAAGCGGCACAGGGAGCGGCGATGCTGCTCGTCCAGTTCGGACGGCAAGTCATCCACCAGATAAATACACTGACCGCGACGGACCTGGCTGACCAGATGTCCCTGGGCGATGCGCAGAGCGCAGACCACCAACTTCTGCTGTCCCCGCGAAAGGATGTCGGCCGCGTTGTTCGCGCCTAATCGAAGGCGCAAATCAGCACGTTGTGGCCCGGCCTGGGTGTGCCCCATCTGCTGATCGCGAAGAAGAGAGGCCGAGAGAACTTCACTGAGCTCTCGGTCCTTGTCCCAGCCTCGGTAGTAGCTCAGGGTCAACCCGTCCAGTTCGACCAGTTCGCTCAGGGTCTGCTCGAAGACGGGCTTCAAGGCCTTGATGTAGTTGCGACGGTATTCATCTATCTCCGCACTGGCGAGACACAACTCTCGATCCCAGGCGGCTTGCGAAACGGCGTCCAGTGTACCATGCCGCAGCCATGAGTTCCGCTGCCGCAGGGCCTTCTGCAGGCGTTGCCAGGTCGGCATGAAGCGGGGTTCCACGTGGAACACGCCCCAGTCGAGGAACTGACGACGCACTTTCGGCGCACCTTCGAGCAACCGAAAACTGTCCGGGTTGATCAATTGCAACGGCAACATCTCGGCCAATTGCGCAGCGCTGCGCGCATTCTGGCCGTCGATGCGGATGGTGAAATCCCCCTGGCGTTCACGTGATACACCCAGGTTACTCATGCCGCCTTCAGCCAGTTCGACTTGGCCAAACACCGTACACGTCGGCTGATCGTACTGGATCACCGGATTCAACCGGGTACTGCGGAACGACCGGGCGAGCCCCAGCAGATGCACGGCTTCAAGCACGCTGGTCTTGCCGCTGCCGTTGGCGCCGTAAAGGATGTTGATGCGGGGGGAGGGTGAGAGGGTCACCGGGTGCAGGTTGCGCACCGCGGTGACCGAGAGACGTCGAAGGGACATGTCGCCTGCTATGAATTACAGACGCATCGGCATGACAACGTAGGACGAGTCGTCATTGCCGGCTTCCTGCAACAGGGCGCTGCTGTTGGAGTCCGACAGAATCAGACGAACTTGCTCTGTGGTCATCACACCCAGCACGTCCAGCAGGTAGCTGACGTTGAAACCGATCTCCAACGAGCTGCCGTTGTAGTCAACGCTGATCTCTTCTTCCGCTTCTTCCTGTTCCGGGTTGTTGGCCTGGATCTTCAACTGGCCAGCGGCCAGTTGCAGGCGGATGCCGCGGTACTTCTCGTTGGACAGAATCGCAGTGCGACTGAACGCTTCGCGCAGTGCCTGACGATCACCAACCACCAGCTTGTCACCCCCTTTTGGAAGAACACGCTCGTAGTCCGGGAACTTGCCGTCCACCAGCTTGGAGGTGAAGGTGAATTCACCGGTGGTAGCACGAATGTGATGCTGGCCGAGGACGATGCTGACCATACCTTCCGGGTCTGTCAGCAGGCGTGCCAGCTCCAGGATACCTTTGCGCGGCACGATGACCTGGTGACGGTCGGCCTGGCCGATCGGCGCCTGCATGGCGCAAAGTGCCAGACGGTGGCCATCGGTAGCCACGGCACGCAGGGTATCGGTAGACACTTCCAGCAACATGCCATTGAGGTAGTAGCGCACGTCTTGCTGGGCCATGGCAAAGCTGGTGCGTTCGATCAGGCGGCGCAGCTTGCTCTGTTCCAGGTTGCAGGTCAGCGAGCCAGGGCCCTCTTCCACGGTCGGGAAGTCGTTGGCCGGCAGGGTGGAAAGGGTGAAACGGCTGCGACCGGCCTTGACCAGCAACTTCTGCTCGTCGACCTTGATGTCGATCAGCACGTCGCTAGGCAGGCTCTTGCAGATGTCCATCAGCTTGCGCGCCGGGACAGTGATCTCGCCCGGTTCAGCCGGTTCTTCCAGCTGTACACGGCCAACCAGTTCGACTTCCAGGTCGGTACCGGTCAACGACAATTGCTGGCCTTGCACGACCAGCAGGACGTTGGACAGGACCGGCAAGGTCTGGCGGCGCTCGACGACGCCTGCGACCAGTTGCAGGGGTTTCAACAGGGCTTCGCGTTGAATGGTGAAATGCATGGTCTAGTCCCTTGCCTTCAAATAGCTGCGCAGACGGCCATCAGGTCGTCAGCGTACGCAGCAGGTTCTTGTAGTCCTCGCGGATGTCCGCGTCGGATTCCTTCAATTCGTTGATCTTGCGGCAAGCGTGCAGCACGGTGGTGTGGTCGCGGCCGCCGAACATGTCGCCGATCTCCGGCAGACTGTGGTTGGTCAACTCTTTCGACAGCGCCATCGCCACCTGACGTGGCCGCGCCACCGAACGCGAGCGACGCTTGGACAACAGATCGGAGATCTTGATCTTGTAATACTCGGCCACTGTGCGCTGAATGTTATCCACACTGACCAGCTTGTCCTGCAATGCCAACAAGTCCTTGAGCGACTCGCGGATCAACTCGATGGTGATGTCGCGCCCCATGAAGTGCGAGTGGGCAATCACCCGCTTCAGGGCACCTTCGAGTTCACGTACGTTGGAACGAATACGCTGGGCAATGAAGAAAGCGGCATCGTGCGGCAGCTCGACCTTGGCCTGGTCGGCCTTCTTCATCAGGATCGCTACGCGTGTTTCCAGCTCTGGCGGCTCGACGGCAACCGTCAGCCCCCAGCCGAAGCGCGACTTGAGGCGCTCTTCCAGGCCTTCGATTTCCTTAGGGTAGCGGTCACTGGTGAGGATCACCTGTTGGCCACCTTCGAGCAGAGCGTTGAAGGTGTGGAAAAACTCTTCCTGCGAGCGCTCCTTGCGGGCGAAGAACTGAATGTCATCGATCAGCAACGCATCGACCGAACGGTAGAAACGCTTGAATTCATTGATCGCGTTCAGCTGTAGCGCCTTGACCATGTCGGCCACGAAACGCTCGGAATGCAGGTAGACCACCTTGGCATTCGGATTTTTTTTCAGCAGGTGGTTACCCACAGCATGCATCAAGTGAGTCTTACCCAGGCCTACGCCCCCATAAAGGAAGAGTGGGTTGTAGCCATGCTTGGGGTTGTCGGCGACCTGCCAGGCAGCCGCACGGGCCAACTGGTTGGATTTACCCTCAACAAAGGTTTCGAAGGTGAAGGTACGGTTCAGGTAGCTGGTGTGCTTCAAGGCACCTTCGACCTGCACCGTGCGCTGCTCGGTACGCCCGCTGACCACCGGGGTCGTGGTGGTGTCGCTCATGCTGTCGAAGCTGTCGCGCGTCGAAGGTTCTTCAACCTCGGCAGCCTGTGCTGGCTCGACCACGGGAGCATTCGCAGGCTGGGTCACCGACACTGCCGGCTGCACCTGTGCCTGCTGTGCAAGCGTTGCAGCAACGGCGGCGCTGACGGGGGCGTTGGGGGCAGCACGCGCTGCGGAACTGCGGCGGCTGCCTATCAACAAGGAAAGCGCAGGGGCAATGCCGCTGCCCTGTTCACCCAGCAGTTCGAGCAAGCGGCCAAGGTACTTTTCGTTGACCCAATCAAGCACGAAGCGGTTGGGCGCATAGACGCGCAACTCGTCGCCTTCGGCTTCGACCTGTAGCGGACGGATCCAGGTGTTGAATTGCTGGGCAGGCAGTTCATCGCGCAGAAGCTCCACGCACTGCTGCCAAAGTTCCACTGACAC